>NZ_CP113951.1:3355000-6885000 GCF_026810085.1 Rhodococcus sp. JS3073
GCGGTTTGACATTGACGGTGATCGCTTCGCGGCACTCGAGGATGGCTTCGATGCACTTCAGGAGCCCTTCCGGAGTTGTCCGCGAGGCGAGGTCGGCTGCCCGATCCGCCATGTCCGGATGGTTCGCGGCCGCGTTCGATTTCCATGCGACGGCAAGCGCGTCGCGGTAGAGGCCGGCCAGATCGATCAGTGCACGGTCGAGTGCGTCACGGCCCGTGCGAGTGGCCCGGGACTTCTGGCGCTTCTCGAGATCCTTCAGCACGCCGGCCGAACCTCGCAGGGCTCCGGCCGCACCCTTGCCGGTGCCGCCCGCCCCCAGCGCGGTGCGCAACTCCTCGGTCTCCTGCTCGTCCCTGGACGCGCTCATCTCCTTCGCCTCCGCGTCGGCGGAACGCACCAGTTCCTCGGCCGCGGCGAACGCGGTGGCGGGCCGCAGCGCCGCGACAGCGAGATCCAGAGCGTCCTTACGGCGCACCTTGGCATTGAGATCCGTCGCGAGACGTCGGGCGCGCCCGACGTGACCGCCGCTGATCGAGGCAGCCAGCTGCGCATCGGCGGGGTCCAGGCCGTCCCGCTCGCGCAGGACCTTGGCGATGGAGTCGGCCGACGGGGTCACGAGATGGATGTGCCGGCAGCGCGACCGCAGCGTCACGGAGATGTCCTGCGGGTCGACGGAGGGCGCACACAACAGGAACACGGTGCGGTCCGGCGGCTCCTCCACCACTTTCAGGAGAGCGTTGGCCGCACCCTCGGTGAGCCGGTCCGCGTCCTCGACGACGACGATCTGCCAGCGCCCGGTGCTCGGCCGGCGAGCGGCGGTCTGCACGATGGCGCGCATTTCCTTGACGCTGATGCTCAGGCCCTCGGGGACGACCTGCCGGACGTCTCCGTGGGTACCGGCCATCGCGGTAGTGCAGGCGTGGCACACGCCGCAGCCTGGAACGCCGTCGCTGGTGCATTGGAGTGCGGCGGCGAAACATTGCGCGGCCACCGACCTACCCGATCCGGGCGGGCCCGTGAACAGCCACGAATGCGTCATCGAGGAGCCCATCGCACCGACTCCACGACGGGCGGCAGTCGCCGCGGCCGTCAGCTCGGCCTCGACGTCCTCCTGGCCCACCAACCGGTCGAATACCGTCACCGCGCCAGCCTAACCGGCACGTGCGACAACCCGGCCGGCCCGAGGTACCGGCTCACGCCTTCTTGTCCGCTGCCTTCTTCGCGGCCGCTTTCTTGGCCGGCGCCTTCTTGGCGGCGGTCTTCTTTGCGGCCTTCTTGGCGGGCGCCTTCTTCGCGGCGGCCTTCTTCTTGACGGGACCGCGGGCACGCCGATCCGCCAGCAGTTCCGAAGCGCGGGCGTCGGTGATGGACTCCACCTCGTCGCCCTTGCGGAGGCTGGCGTTGGTTTCACCGTCGGTCACGTACGGCCCGAACCGGCCGTCCTTGATCACCATCGGCTTCTCGCTGACCGAGTCGACACCCAGCTCACGCAGTGGCGGGGTGGCGGCGGCCTGACGTCCGCGGCGCTTGGGCTCCGCGTAGATCTTCAGAGCCTCGTCGAGGGTCACCGTGAACATCTGGTCCTCGGTGGCGAGGGACCGCGAATCCGTCCCCTTCTTCAGATACGGGCCGTAGCGACCGTTCTGCGCGGTTATCTCTTCCTTGGACTCCGGATCGACGCCAACCACCCGCGGCAGCGACAGCAGCTTGAGGGCGTCGTCGAGGGTCACCGTCGCCAAGTCCATCGACTTGAGCAGCGAGCCCGTCCGCGGCTTCGGACCGGTGGCCTTCTTCGCCGCCTTCTTCGCCGGCGCCTTCTTGGCTGCCGTCTTCGTCTTGGTCGTCCCGTCGCCCGATTCGTCGGTCACCGGCACCACTGCCGGTTCGGGCTCCGGTTCCGGCTCGGGAAGGATCTCTGTGACGTACGGGCCGAAGCGGCCCTCCTTCGCGACGATCTCGTGCCCGGTGAGCGGGTCGACGCCCAGCTTGCGGCCCTCCTGCGGAGTCGAAAAGAGCTTCTCCGCGTACTCCGGTGTCAGCTCGTCCGGCGGAAGGTCGTCGGGCAGGTTGGCCCGCTGGGAGATGAGGTCGCCCTCGGGGTCGTCCGGGTTCTGGACCATCCGCTCGAGGTACGGACCGAACCGTCCGACCCGGACGTGCACTTCCCGTCCCTCGGCGTCGTCGAAGAGCCTGATCGAGTTGACCTCGCGAGCATCGATCTCCTCGAGGTTGACGCCGACCATCTTCTTCAGGCCGCCCTCACGGGCAACCGAACCCTCGGCGCCGTGATCGCCGCCGAAGTAGAAACTGCTCAGCCAGTTGCCGCGCTGTTCGCGGCCACCGGCGATCGCGTCGAGATCGTCTTCCATCCCGGCGGTGAAGTCGAAGTCGACCAACCGCCCGAAGTGCATCTCGAGGAGGCCGATGACGGCGAACGCCACCCAGGACGGGACCAGCGCGCTGCCGCGCTTGTAGACGTATCCGCGATCGAGAATCGTCTTGATGATCGACGAATACGTGGACGGGCGGCCGATGCCCAGTTCTTCGAGGGTCTTGATCAGGCTCGCCTCGGTGTAGCGGGCGGGCGGGTTGGTGGTGTGACCGTCGGGATCGAGTTTGGTGGCGGTGACCGCCTGACCCTCGACGAGCACCGGCAGGCGCGACTCGGCGTCGTCGGACTGGCCGCCGGCCTCCTCGTCGACGCTCTCCACGTAGGCCTTCAGGAACCCGGCGAACGTGATGGTGCGGCCCGATGCGGAGAAGGTGCACTCCTCGCCGGTGCCCGCGGTTCCGGTGATCCGCAGGGTCAGCGTCGTGCCCCGCGCGTCGGCCATCTGCGACGCCACGGTGCGCTGCCAGATCAGCTCGTACAGACGGAACTCGTCGGTGTCGAGGCGGGAATGCAGCTGACCGGGGGTCTGGAACACGTCGCCGGCGGGGCGGATGGCCTCGTGCGCCTCCTGCGCGTTCTTGACCTTGCGCGTGTACTGGCGCGGTGTGTCGTGCACGTACTCGGCGCCGTACAACTCGGTGGCCTGCGCGCGGGCGGCAGCGATCGCCGACGACGACAGCGTCGTCGAGTCGGTACGCATGTAGGTGATGTAGCCGTTCTCGTACAGCCGCTGCGCGATGCGCATGGTCCGCTCGGACGTGAAGCGGAGCTTGCGGCCCGCCTCCTGCTGCAGCGTCGACGTCATGAACGGCGCGTACGGCTTGCGGGTGTACGGCTTGCTCTCGGCGGAGGAGACGGTGAGGTCGACACCGGCGAGGGACTCGGCCAGACGCTGCGCCCGCGCCTCGTCCAGAACCGTGACGGTGCTCGTCTTCAGCTGGCCGTCCGCGCCGAAGTCGCGGCCGGTGGCCACCCGGGAGCCGTCGACGCTCACCAGGCGCGCCCCGAAACTGCGGGGGCTGGCCTCGGCGCCGGCGTCGAGGGTGGCGGAGATGTCCCAGTAGGACGCCGAGCGGAACGCCATCCGCTCGCGTTCCCGCTGCACGATGACGCGGGTGGCGACGGACTGCACGCGGCCTGCCGACAGCCTCGGCATGACCTTCTTCCACAGCACGGGGCTGACCTCGTAGCCGTACAGACGGTCGAGAATGCGGCGGGTCTCCTGCGCGTCGACCAGGTCGTTGTCGAGTTCGCGGGTGTCCTCGGCCGCGGCGCGGATGGCCGGCTCGGTGATCTCGTGGAAGACCATCCGGCGAACCGGAATCTTCGGTTTGAGCGTCTCGAGGAGGTGCCAGGCGATCGCTTCGCCCTCGCGGTCGGGGTCGGTGGCGAGGAAGAGTTCGTCGGCGTCCTTGAGGAGGCTTTTCAGCTCCGTGACCTTGGACTTCTTCTCCGGACTGACCACGTAGAGCGGTTCGAAATCATGGTCGACGTTGACGCCGAGCCGCGCCCACGACTCACCCTTGTACTTGGCCGGGACGTCTGCGGCTCCGCGTGGAAGGTCGCGGATGTGGCCGACCGACGCCTCGACGACGTAGTTCTTTCCGAGGTACGGGGCGATCTTGCGGGCCTTGGTCGGCGACTCGACGATCACGAGGCGGCGAGGCTGGCCGGACGCTCCCGCCGCACCCTGTGCACTGCCGTTGTCCCCTTTAGCCACCTGTAGCCCGAGCCTTCCTGAAGTCGATCGCTGCCACTCGACAGTTGTGCAGACAAACCCTTTTATACCCGGTTCGCCTATTACTAGAGTGACATACCCGGAACCCATCCTCGCAGATCAGTACCGTCTACGCGGCTCTACACGTGGGGCCAACCGGTACGGTCGTCCAAATTTCCGGGCGCCTCACCGATGCTCTCGACGAGTCTGCCGAGCCTACGCCGACCCGAGATTCGGAGCCCCGGACCGGAGCCACGGGTGCCGATCAGCGTCGGCGCGATGCCTGCTCTCATCAATGCCTGAGCCAACGGCGCGTGGGTATCCGGGGCGTGCGGGTCGAGTCCGAGGACGAACCGCTCGCCCTCCGCTTCGCTCCTGCCCGACGCGAGTGCCCACACCCTCAGCTGACGCCCCGAAGGCACCCAGCCGGAGGGCACCGCCTTGACCGCTCCCCTCGTCCACTGGTCCGCGAGCGGCCGCAAGTCGACGACCGCTGCGGTGCGGACGAGCGGGCTGCCCTCGTCGCTGCGCGTGATCTCGACCTCGAGTCCGGCCTGGGCGATCAGCTCTGCAATAGCCTCCGCCCGCCACGGCGCGTCCACCACGATCGAGATGCGCGCACGCCCGGCCGATGTGACCACCTGGCCCGTCGCGGCGAGTAGACCGCACAAGTCGGTGACCGCCGGCGGCATCGCCTCTGCGGAGAAAAAGGAGAGCTGACTCACTGAAGTACCCCCTATTGCCACGGCACCGTTGCCGTGAAAACGACTCGTCCCCCACCGCCTCAGGCGATGGGGGACGAATCAGACGCGGCCACGAGGACCCCGCCTATCTGATTTACGTGTTCACGAATGTGAACGGCAGAATCAGACTGCGCGAACGCCGGTGGCCTGGGGGCCCTTGGTGCCCTGGCCGACCTCGAACTCCACGCGCTGGTTCTCCTCGAGGGTGCGGAAACCGCTGCCCTGGATCTCGGAGTAGTGAACGAAGACGTCAGCGGAGCCGTCTTCGGGTGCGATGAAGCCGAAGCCCTTTTCCGCGTTGAACCACTTCACAGTGCCCTGTGCCATGCTTTTCCTTCTCTTTCTAACCACCGGATTCGGCGGACAGCACATACAGTCCACCGGGCCGGTTCCGACCGCTGTACTTCTAGATTTCCCCCTCAGGAAAAGCAGAGCACCGCGTTCGCAACATCGATCCTGCGAACGTTCACTCTTTCAAGCCTACGAACACAGAAGCTGCGACCAGTTGTAGTCAACCATGAACTCCGCGAACGCAACAGTCGAAATCCGAACAATTCACACAAAAAGTTGATCTTGTAGCGAACAGGCGCGAAACAGCGGATTGACGCCGGGGTCGCGGCACCCCGCGCGACAGCCCCGAAGGGGCACTCGTTATCATCAAATGCGCAGGTCGTGGCGGTGTGGAAGCTACTCGCCCGTCCCCTACGACAGCCCGGAGACATCAGTGAGCACACCGTTTTCACCACGTGACGACAGTGGAAATACGGGCGAAACATACGGCCGAGCGCTGCTGAACCGAGTCCTCGAGGGTGTCCCCCGGGACGAAAACCCGCTCACTTTCGCCGCGGAAATGCCTGCCCGGACTTCTCAGCTGTCGGAATGGCCCGCGTGGGCGCACCCGAGCGTCGTCCGGGCCATGCAGGAGAACGGGATCCCCCGTCCCTGGACGCACCAGGCCGCCGCCGCCGACCTGGCCCGTCACGGGTCGAACGTCGTGGTGTCGACCGGCACCGCCTCGGGCAAGTCCCTGGCCTACCAGCTTCCGGTACTCACCACTCTGGCAACGGATCCGCGGGCGACCGCCCTCTACCTCTCGCCGACCAAGGCACTGGGCGCAGACCAGCTGCGGGCCGTGACGTCGCTCATCGACTCGGAAGTCCTGGATGCCGGGGACGACCTCCGGGGCGTGTGCCCGTGCGCGTTCGACGGCGACACCCCACTCGAGGTGCGGCACTGGGCACGGGAGAACTCGCGGTGGCTCTTCACGAACCCCGACATGCTGCACATCTCCCTCCTCCGGACCCATCAGCGATGGGCGCACTTCTTCCGCAATCTGGCCTACGTGGTGATCGACGAATGCCACTCCTACCGTGGTGTCTTCGGCTCGAACGTCGCGCTCGTGCTGCGGCGGCTCCGGCGCATCGCGGCCCGGTACGGCGCCGATCCCGTCTTCGTCCTCGCGTCCGCCACCACGGCGGACCCCGGGGCGGCGGCGTCGCGGCTGATCGGAGCGCCCTGCGCCGAGGTCGTGGAAGACGGTTCACCACACGGCCCCCGGACGGTCGCGCTGTGGGAACCCCCGCTCATGCGGGAGGTCACCGGGGAGAACGGAAGCCCCGTTCGACGGCCCGCCGGTTCGGAGGCAGCGCGCATCATGGCCGACCTGATGGTCGAAGGGGCCCGCACCCTCACCTTCGTGCGCTCCCGCCGGGGCGCGGAGCTGACCGCGATGGCGACCAAACGTCTACTCGGGGATATCGATCCCGAACTCGCGACGCGAGTCGCGTCGTATCGAGCCGGGTACCTCGCCGAGGATCGTCGTGAACTCGAGACCGCACTCGCCGACGGCACGCTGCTGGGGGCGGCGACGACGAATGCGCTGGAACTCGGCGTAGACATCGCCGGCCTCGACGCCGTCGTGGTCGCCGGGTTCCCCGGCACGGTAGCGTCGTTTTGGCAACAGGGAGGCCGGTCCGGCCGACGCGGCGAAGGGTCGCTCGTCGTCCTGGTCGCGCGGGACGATCCCCTCGACACCTACCTCGTCCATCACCCGTCCGCGCTGCTCGACAAGCCCGTCGAGGCGACTGTCACGGACCCGAGCAATCCGTACGTCCTCGGCCCGCAGTTGCTCTGCGCGGCAATGGAACTACCGCTGTCCGACGCGGAGGCCGAGGCGTTCGGGGCGATCGAGGTACTCGGGAAGCTGGCGGAGCAGGGCCTGATCCGCCGACGCACACACGGTTGGTTCGTCACCGCCGGCACAAATCCTCATGGCGCAGTGGATATCCGGGGTGGAATCGGAACTCAGGTGGCAATTGTCGTGTCGGAATCCGGACGCATGCTCGGAACCGTCGACACCGGCCGCGCTCCTGCCACGGCACATCCCGGCGCCGTCCACATCCACCAGGGTGAGTCGTACGTCGTCGACGAACTCGACCTCGACCAGGGACTCGCCCTGGTGCACGCCGAAGACCCGGACTGGACGACGTCGGCTCGCGAAACCACCGAGATCACCGTCACCTCGGTGCTCGAACAGAAGCAGTTCGGCGACGTCGAGGTCGCGCTCGTCGAGGTCGAGGTGACCCATCAGGTGATCGGATACCTCCGACGACTGTCTTCGGGCGAGATACTCGACGCAGTGGAACTGGACATGCCGAGGCAGACCCTCCCCACCCGCGCGGTGATGTACACCGTCACACCCGAACTTCTGGTGCAGGCGGGTGTTCCGGCCGAACGCGTGCCCGGTTCGCTCCACGCCGCCGAACACGCCGCAATCGGGTTACTGCCTCTTGTCGCGGTGTGCGATCGAGGCGACATCGGCGGGGTCTCGACGGCGTTGCACGCCGACACCGGACTTCCCACTGTGTTCGTCTACGACGGTCACGCAGGCGGCGCCGGATTCGCCGACCGCGGGCACGCCGAACTCACCCGCTGGCTCGGCGCGACCCGGGAAGCGATCGAATCGTGCGAATGCACCTCGGGGTGCCCGTCCTGCGTGTACTCGCCGAAGTGCGGAAACGGCAACGACCCTCTCGACAAGGACGGCGCGATCCGGGTCCTGACGGCGGTACTCGACTCGCTCGGCTGAGGGTTCAGCGCAAATACAGCCGAACCTTGTCGATCACGTCGCGGAGCAAATGAATCTCCTCACCGGTCGGCGGGGCGGTCACCGTGAGATCGTCGGCCACCTGCAATTCCCAGCCGGTCTGCGCTCGCACCTCGTCGACGGTGACCCCCTCGTGCACGCTGACCAGTTCGAGTTCGTCGAACGGGCCCTGCCGCGACAGCACCCCCAGGTTGGTGAACACCTTCGTGACCCCTCGACCGCGGGGCATGATCCCGTCACCTGCCGCCCGGGCCCGGACAGGACTCGGCGACGTGCAGAAGTCGAGTTCCGCGGGGAAGGCGCTCGGGTCGTGTCGCCGCATCACCACGAAGATCTCGCCGGCGTTGGGCATGATCTCCACCGCGCCACCGGCGCCGGGCAGCCGGACTGTCGGCTTGTCCCAGTCTCCGATGATGCTGGTGTTGAGGCTGCCGTACCGATCGATCTGGGCCGCGCCGAGAAATCCGACGTCGACGTTGCCGCCCTGCAGCACGTAACCGAACAACGCCGACATCGACACCACCGACTCGGCGCCCGACACGACGACCGAGTCGGCGATCCCCTCGGCCATCGCGGCGGGGTGGGCGCCGCACACTCCCGATTCGTAGATCAGTTCGACGTCCGGGTTGCTCGTCCTCTTGGCGAGATCGACGGCGAGCGTCGGCAAGCCGACGCCGGCGAACACGCGCCGCTTCCCGGCGAGTTCGCGGGCGGCGACGGACACGATGACCTCCGTCGCCGAGATCGCTCGGACTGGTGCTGTGGTCATTTCCGGCTCCCGTAGTCGACTGGTTCGGAGAATCGAGGCTCGACGGCGAGGTCGTTCCAGTAGTCGTCGCCGAGTTTGTCCAGGTACTCGTCGTGATTCGCAGTGCCGTGGATCCATTCCTTCAGCCAGGCCTGCAGGAGTCCGGAGTCCTTGCTGATGGCGGTCCAGCGCCGGTAGAACGCGCAGTCCCGGTCGTAGTAGCCCTGCACGTAGGACGGATGCGCCCCGCGCGGACAGACGACCACGGCATCGACCGCGTGGGAGGGGATCAACGTGCGACTGGGGTCGGAGCGGACGACCTCGTCGTCGACGATCTCCTCGACGACCACGATCGCCTTCCGCGCGGCGTACACCGCTTCCTGCTGGACCCCGGAGATACCCCAGATCTGCACGTTGCCCTGGCGGTCGGCGCGCTGCGCGTGAACGATCGTGACGTCCGGGTTCAGCGGAGGCACGACGTACACGGTGCCCTCCCCGTAGGGATCGTCGACGAGTCGAATTCGGGGATTGAGCCGGGGAAGGTCGCTTCCCGCGTAGGAGCGCAGCGGAAAGAACGGGAGGCCGGCGGCACCCGCCTGATAGCGGCAGACCATTCCGTAATGGCTGTACTCCTCGACCTCGAGGGCCACCGGATCGTGGTGCTCGATGCGGCGTCGTAACTCGTGCAGTGATCCGGCCGAGCCGCTCGCGAAGAACGAGGCCACGAGCTTGGTGACACAACCGGCCGCCACGAGTTGATCCGACACGATGTCGGGCGTCATCCGGCACAGCGTGAGGTTCTGCCGTTCCTGCCGGATGATCTCGTGCGCAGCCGCGAACGAGATGAGATGCGAGAAGCCCTCGAGGCACACGGTCATGCCGTCTTCGACGTACGTTCCTATGGCTTCCGCCATGCTGACCACTTTGCTCATCGCCATGCCCTTCTCCGGAACGACGGGAGGTCGCCTCGGGACCCTCCCCGCCGGATTACCGCCGTGTGAATCAATAGTGTTGACAAATCTGTTGCTGGAACTGCAATAGTTCTCCCGTGGAGATTTCTCAGATCACTGCCTTTCTCGCGGTCGCCGAGGAACTGCACTTCGGCCGGGCAGCGCAGCGCCTGCACTCGGCCCAGCCGCCGTTGAGCCGAACGATTCGGCAACTGGAAAAGCAGCTCGGGGCAACTCTTTTCGAAAGAAACACCCGGAACGTTCGCCTCACGCCGGCCGGTGAGGCACTGCTCGGCCCGGCGCGCGAGATCCTGGACGCCTGCCGGCTCGCGGAGATCGCCGTCGCCGCCGCCGGGCGCGGACAGGTCGGCCGGGTGCGCATCGGCTTCGCCGGAGTCTCGTCCCACCTGCTCATCGGGCGGTGGGCCAAACTCGTCCGGCACACCCACCCCGGAATCGAATTCGTTCTGGACAGTTCCGCTTTCGCGAGCGAAGCACTGAACAAGCTCCTCGACGGAACACTCGACATCGGTCTGGTCCGGTGGATCTTCACCCCGCCCGGCATCGCGTCCCGCGTCATCCTCAACGAGGACTTCGTGGTGGCCGTACCCACCGACCACGCGCTGGCAGGCAGTGACAGTGTTCGCATCGAGGAGCTGGCCACCGAGCCCTGGGTGACGCTGCCCGCCGATCCCGGATCGGCGCTGCGCGACTCCCTGCAGAGGGCGGCCCATGACGCCGGTTTCACGCCCCGGATCGTGCAGAGCGCCCCGGACTCGATGGCGCTGATGGCGTTGGTGTCCGCGGAGGTCGGCTGTGCGTTGACCGTCTCCTCCGTGGCCGAGAACGTCAACAACCCGGACGTCGTGTTCCTCCCGCTGGTCGGCGGTCCCAGCACTCTGCAACTGCGGATCGCGTGGAGAGCGGACGACGACAGCGCCGCGTTACGGGAAGTCCTCAGGCTGTCCGAGGAGGCATTGCCCACTCCGGACTGAGCCGGACGGTCAGGAGTGGGCTGTCGCACGTGTCTGCCCTGCGCTCGGAGCGGTGTCCACCGCATCGTCCTCATCGATGTCGAGCTGCAGTTCGTCCGCGTCGGATTGCTCCGCGGTCGACAACCGGCGCGCGTCGAAGCCGGTCCGATTCAGCAGCAACAGCGTGCAGATCAGGGAGACTGCGGCATAACCGGCCGACACGAACGCGACACCGACGATGTTTCCGGACGAGTTGAGCATCCACTGCGCCAGCACCGGGGTGCCGCCGCCGACAACCAGCGAACACAGCTGGTAGGCCGCCGAAAGACCGGTGTAGCGAATGTTGGCGGGGAAGGCACGCGCGAGCACTCCGGCGATGGCGCCGTAGAACATCGAATGCGGAATGGTCGCGAGGCACATCGCGACGACGGCAATGGCGAAGTTCTCGGTCCGGATCCCGAAGAACATTGCCGGCATCAGGATGAACTCGGGAATCACCATGATGCACATGGCTTTCCGCATGTCGATCCGGGACACCAGGACGGCGCCGAACGGCTGCACGATGAACTGGACCACGAGTGCGATGGCGATCGCGCCGAGGAACGCGCCCCGGTCGTAGCCGAGTTCGCTGGTGGCCCACGACAACGCGAAGGTGTTCTTGAAGTACGTCACCTGGGCCAGGGGCAGCGCGCCCGCACCGAGGAGAACGAGGACCCAATGCTTGCGCAGCACCTCACCGATCGGCAGTGCGACGGTCTTCTTGCGCTTCAGCACGGTCTTCATCGCGTCCGACTCTTCGAGCTTGAGGCGGATGATCATGCCGACGATCACCAGGGCCGCGGAGATCAGGAACGGGATTCGCCAGCCGTAGAGCACGAAAGCCGGGGTGGGCATGGCGGAAAGCAGGAAGAACGCCATGGTCGCCAGGAGGTTTCCGGCGGGCGACCCCTGCTGGGCGAACGCCGAGTACAGAATCCCCTTCCCCTTGGGTGCGTTCTCGCTGGCGATCAGGACCGCCCCGCCCCATTCACCGCCCACTGCCACACCCTGGACGACCCGGAGGAATACCAGGGCGGCGGGTGCCCATATCCCGATCTGCGCATAGGAGGGCAGGAGTCCGATTCCGACGGTCGCGGTGCCCATCATCATGAGCGTGATGACCAGGGTGTTCTTTCGACCGATCTTGTCGCCGAGATGGCCGAAGACGATGCCGCCGATCGGGCGGGCGAGGAACCCCGCCCACAGCGTGACGAACGCGAGCAGGGTGCCCATGCCCGCAGGCAGGGTGTCGGAGAAGAACACCTGACCGAAGACCAGCGCCGACGCGGTGCCGTAGATGTAGAAGTCGTACCACTCGATCGTGGTGCCGATGAACGAGGCGATGCCCGCCCTCCGCGCCTTTGTCTCGGCCTCGGTCCGCTTCGGTGGTGCCGTGGTCATGTAATGCCCTCTCTCGCCAAAGGGAGTGGTGTGGATGAAAACCAGCTCGCATCAGTGAGACTCGCATCACAGGATCGATGCCGTCCAATACTTCCTGAGCGGGGGATTGTTACCGATCTGGTCATAATCAGGGAAACCTCCCACACGCTGGAGCGACACCGACCACCGCGACGCTTCGATGTCACTCCGCGGGACCTGCCCTCGCCACTGCCCGGGCGTCCCGGACACCCAGCGAGGACAGAAGCACCGGCGCGGTGACCGCCACTTCGACGTCCCAGTCGTCGATCTCACAGGACACGACTTCGGTGCGCATTCGTCCCGCGACCTCCCTCGCCGCGGCACACGGCGCCTCGGTACCGCGGTCCAGCCCGACGGCCGCGGCGAGGGCAGCCAGATCTGCGGCGGACTGCGCCCGGTGCCGCACCGATACCGCCGAGCCGACGTGCACGAGCATCGCCGTGACCACCATCAGCGCCGCGAGCGCACAGCACGCAGTGACGGTCACGGAACCGCGGTCGTCGGTGATCCCCGAACTCACCGCCCTCCCCCGCTCCACCCCGGCACCGCGGGTTCGAGAGCAGCCACCGCCTCCGCGGAGATGTTCACGAGCGGAAGAAGCGGACTGCGAGCCCGCACGGTCGCGACGACGAACTCCCCCTCGGACCGGACCGACACGTCGGCGCCGTCGGGGGCCACTCTCGCCGCCGTGGAGATCGCCGATTCGCGATCTCCACGGGCAGCGAGCCGCGCAGCCTCGCGGGCGGAGTCGACACACCGGACGTGCAGCGTCGCCGCGGTGATCGCTCCGACACACAGCACGACCACCGCCACGATCGACGCGATCGCGATAGCCGCCTCGACCGTGACGCCCCCGGCCTCCGACCGGCGCAGGTTCTCGGCCGCGCTCATCACACCGCGGTGTTCAGCGCTTTGTCGATGATGTTCGTCAACGCCGTGACAATGCTGTCGCCGGTGACGACCGAATACAGGACTGCGCCGAAGGCCGCGGCCGCGATGGTGCCGATGGCGTACTCCGCGGTCGACATGCCGTCCTCGTCCGTCGCGAGCAGCGTCAAGCGGGCGGTCAGTGCTCGCACTTCCGCCAAGGCCTGGATTCCGTGTCCCATGGTGTTCCCCCTTCAGAGTGTCCGGCGCAGCGGTTCTGCGCCGGAAGTGTCGATGTGTCACAACAGCCCGCCGTCCAGCACGCGTGAGGCCAGCCCGACGACGACCGGGATGATCCCGAGACAGATGAATGCCGGCAGGAAGCACAGCCCGAGGGGGCCACTGATCAGCACGCCCGCCCGTTCGGCCGACGCCGCCGCCAGGTGCTCGACCTGGATTCGGCCGTCGGCGGCGAGTTCCGTCATCGAACCGGCGAGCGACGACCCCGATGCGGCCGACCGGCGCGCCATGCGGGCGAGCGATTCGGTGGCCGGGTCCGACGCCGCCGCCTCCCACGCGGTCGCCGCGTCCGCCCCCAGCGACAGCAGGTCTGCGGCGCGGCGCAGCGATTCCGACAGAGGCGCGGGCGCCGACCGCGACACGGCCTGCGCCGCGGTCGCGACCGGCAGTCCGGCGCGCAGGCACGCTGCCAGCAGGTCGAAGGTCGCGGCGATCGCGAGCGGGTCCTCGCGGCGCGCGGTGTCGTCCACCGAGGACGCCGCATCACCCGGGCCACCGGTGTCGCCGCGCAGTCGCTGCATCGGCGATCGGGGTGCGGGCAACACCAGCACGGCGCCGGCGAGGAGAAGTACCACGCACCAGATCATCCCGTCACACGTCCGGTGATCCGGTCGGTCCACAACAGGCCCGCGCACACCAGTCCTGCCCCGAGCAGCAACAGGATTCCACCCACACCCCCGCCGAACAGCACCGCCAAAGGCGACGCCCCCATCATCTGGCCGAGACCGACACCCAGGAGCGGCAGCCCGGCCAGTACGGTCGCCGTGGCCCTCGCCCCGGCCAGCGAGGCCTCGGTTCGCTGACGGAAGCGACTGCGTCCCAACAGGTCCGTTCGTGCCGCCTCGAGCAGTTCCGCCAGTGCGAGACCGTGCGCGTCGGCCACCGCCCAGATGTCGGCGATGCGCCCCAACTCGGCACCGACGCGGGAGTCCGCGATCCGGAACCCGTCGGCGGCAGATCCTCCGAGCCGCGACCGCGCCGACGCGGCCCGAAATGCAGCCGCCACACTGCCTGCCGACTCGTCCGCGGCCGTCTGGCATGCCGCAGCCGGATGGGCGCCCACACGAAGTTCCGCTGTCACGACCTCGAGGCTCGACAGTATGACACGCAGATCCGCGTCCTTGGCTCTCGCCGACCTACGTCGTGACGATCTGAAACGCACTGTTGCACAGACGATCATCGCAGCGAGAACCGCACAGAGTCCGCCCAGTTCGTACACGATCGGAATACCGGCGAGCGCCGCCGGAACCACCCAGGGCAGACGCATCCGGCGCCGGGGACCCTCCCTGCCCGTCACCGCGAGCAACCGGGGCCGCGATCGTGCGGACGGCACCGCCAGCACCGCACAGGCGAGCACTACCAGACCGGCGATCACGACGGCACCTCCGTCTCCGAACCCTCCGGTCCACGCCGGGAACACAAGTGACGGAGCCGGTCCACCGCCGGACCCTCACCCGTGTCGTGGTTCCAGGCGGGCATGATCGTGACGTGCCCGTACTCGTCGCGAGTGACGACACCGATCTGCGTCAGCCGCCGCGCCCCGCTCGAAGACCGGTGGACGTGCAGGATCACCTGGACGGCGGCGGCGAGCTGACTGTGCAGCGCCGAGCGGTCCATTCCGCCCAGTGCCGCAAGCGCTTCGAGCCGGGCGGGAACCTCCTCGGGCGAGTTGGCATGCACCGTTCCGGCACCGCCGTCGTGGCCTGTGTTGAGAGCCGTCAGCAGGTCGACGACCTCGGCGCCGCGAACCTCGCCGACGACGATCCGGTCGGGACGCATACGCAGGGATTGACGGACGAGGTCCCGGACGGTCACCTCACCCACACCCTCGACGTTGGGTGCGCGGGCCACGAGCCGGACGACGTGCGGGTGCGTCGGCGCCAACTCCGCGGCATCCTCGACGCACACGATCCGTTCCGCTTGGTCCACTGCCCCCAGCAGCGCCGCCAGCAGCGTGGTCTTGCCTGCGCCGGTGCCGCCGGTGACCAGGAAGGCGAGCCGCGCGTGCACGATCTTCACCAGCAGGTCGTGGGCCGCCTCGGCCACGGCACCGCCCGCGACGAGCGCGCCGAGCCCCTGGGTGGCCGGGCGCAGCACCCGCAGCGACAGGCAGGTGCCGCCCTGAGCCACGGGGGCGAGGACGGCATGCAGCCGCACACCGAACGAGCCGTTTCCGACGTCCCGCAGTCGTCCGTCGACCCACGGCTGAGCGTCGTCGAGACGGCGTCCGGCAGACAGCGCGAGACGTTGGGCGAGTCGGCGCACCGCCGCCTCGTCGGTGAAGCGGACGGCTGCGCGTTCGAGCCCGCGGCCTCGGTCGACCCAGACCCGGTCGGGCGCCGTGACGAGCACGTCCGCGACTCCGGGCTCCGTCAGCAACGACTCGAGCGGCCCGGCACCGGTGAGTTCGGTCATGAGCACCCGCAGTGCCCCGAGCAGGTCGGTGTCGCCGAGCACGCCGCCCGACTCGGTGCGGATGGCAGCGGCGACCGTCGCCGGCGTCGGCTCGCCGGACGTGTGCGCGAGACGTTCGCGCACCCGGTCGAGGAGGTCGGGGGTGACGAGGGAACTCATGCCGCCCACTCCCGCGACCGCGGTCTGCTGCCGACCGTGTCGAGGACCGCCTCGGCCGCGACGCCCAGCGGGGAGCGCCTGCCAGGCCGCAGTCCGCCGTGTTCGAGCATTCCGGTGAGCGCGCGCTCGGCGCGCATCGACGCGATCAGCGGCAGGTCGAGAACCTCCGCGACGTCGGCGCCCCGAAGCCCGCCGGGTGCCGGACCGCGGACCACGAGTCCCTGGTTGGGGTTCCTCTCGGTGATCCACTGCGACGCCTTTCCCGCGGCGATGCAGGCCCGGACAGTCGCGGGCACGACGAGGACCACCAGATCGGCGAGTTCGAGGACGGTTTCCGTGACCGGGCCGGGAAACCGCGACACGTCGCACACGACCAGATCGCCCGCATGGCGGCCGGCCTCGGTGACCGCACGGACCGCGGCCGCTGTCGGTCCGGCGCCGTGCCCCGTCCTGCTGCAGGCGAGCACCCGCAGCCGCTCGCCGCGGGCGGGGAGGGCGTCCCGGAGCGCACCCGAGGAGATCCGGCCGCCTTCGATCGACAGACCCGACCATCGCAGTCCGGGCACGTCCTCGATGCCCAGCAGCACGTCGAGGCCGGACCCCCACGAATCGGTGTCGAGCAGAAGTGTGGACTGCGGTCGCGACGCGGCGGTGAGGGCTGTCGCCGCCGCCAGCGTGGAGGCGCCCGCACCGCCGCATCCACCGACCACGGCGACGACGGTGCCGTCCGCTTCGGGACGCTGGGGTTGTTCGCCGAGCACGGCGACCAGTGCCGACTCGTCCTCGGGCACGGCGAGCACGTGTTCCGCACCGACCGCGGTCGCGATCCGCCACTCGTCGATGCCCGGCGGCCCGTCGCACAGCAGCACCACACGGCGCCGCCGTGGGAGCCGGTTGCGGCACGCTGCGGCTGCGCGCGCGTCGAGCACGACGATCGGGGCGCTTCCCCAGAGATGCCGGGCGTCGGCGACGTCGACCTCGTTCAGCGCCCGGTCGGCGGCTGCCGCCACGCGCCTGATGCTGTGCAGCAGTGCCGGGTCGTCGATCAGAACCAGCACTTCACCCCCGCCTTCTGCGTCCATGCAGCGAGCGTGCCCGCTGCCGGAGACCGCCGGAAGGGGCTCAGCTCGAACTGTGGACAACTTCGGGCCTGTGGATAGAAACTGGTACTGCCGCACCAATTTAAGTACTTCGGGCCGAGGAGGCGGCAGACCTGCCGCAGACAGAGGACGACCCTCGCCAGGGGGGGAGGAGGCGAGGGTCGTCAGTGTTCAGCCCCGGGGGGTCGGGCTGAACATCGTCCGGATCAAATCCGGACATCAGCAATACTACACCTCCCCCGATCAGTATTTGCAAGTTCAACTGTTGAACGTTCCGTCGTGTCGATAGTGCCGAAAGACCCTTCCTTCGACCGTTCATACGAACCCCCGCCCCACCCGAAGTCCGCATATCCTTGGAAATTGTGACCGCGAAGCCACAGAGAAGTGCCAAGACAGGTCGACACACCGAGACAGGTCGGATTGCCGCATTCTTCGACCTCGACAAGACGATCATCGCGAAATCCAGCACCCTCGCGTTCAGCAGACCGTTCTTCGACCAGGGCCTGATCAATCGCCGATCGGTTCTCAAGAGCAGTTACGCGCAGTTCCTGTTCCTGCTGTCGGGCGCGGATCACGATCAGATGGAGCGGATGCGCGCCTACCTCACGAGCATGTGCGCGGGCTGGAACGTGGACCAGGTCCGGTCCGTGGTAGCCGAAACCCTCCACGACATCGTGGACCCACTGGTGTTCGCCGAGGCCGCCGACCTCATCGCGGACCACAAGTTGCGGGGCCACGACGTCATCGTGGTCTCGGCGTCCGGCGAGGAGGTGGTGGCGCCGATCGCCGAGGCCCTCGGGGCCACGCGAAGCACCGCCACCCGCATGGCGGTCGCGGACGGGCTCTACACGGGCGAGGTGGAGTTCTACTGCTACGGCGAAGGCAAAGTGGACGCGATGCGGCAACTGGCCGACGAATATCACTACGACCTGTCGGCATGCTACGCCTACTCCGACTCGGTGACCGATCTCCCGATGCTCACCGCGGTCGGCCACCCGACTGCGGTCAACCCCGACCGCGCGTTGCGGAAGGCCGCGGCCGGAAACGGTTGGCCCATATTGACTTTCTCGAATCCGGTCTCCCTCCGGGCACGCCTCCAGGCGCCGTCCGCCACCACCGTCGCGACCACGGCGGCGGTGAGTGTCGGAGCCCTGGTCGCGGGCGCATTCACGTATGGAGTGTTGCGCCGCAAGCGCTGACCGCCGCAACCCGCGACACGGTCACAAACCGAATTTGATACTTGCTGTGAGGGGGGTCACGGGGTACAAAGGAGTTACGGAAGAACGGAAGGCCAAGGTCGACCCAGAAGAGAAGGATCGATCTCCCGACCAGGATTCCCAGCACGGGCACTAGGTACCCACGCGAAGCATAAGCCACTATAAGGGCAGAAGCGTTGTGGGCCTGCGAGACTCGAGTCTTCACCGGCAAGGACCCTGCACAGGTTGCAAGGACGACCCGACGATATTCGGACTCTCGCCGAGGCCACCCACACAACCCACCTTGCACGCTTGGTAACCGGTTGTCCGTGCTAACGGGCGGCGAAGTCGACACCAGTCGGCAGCGCCGCCCGTTTCACGTGTTCGGTAAGTTCTTGCAGCGCAAAGGATTCGACTAACTCGCTGCGGCCTCCGCGATCGACGTGGCTTCCCGCGCTCCGGCCTCCAGGGCGCCGCAGCACAGGACGACCCAGCTGCCGACACCCTCCGGCTCGCCCGACGCGAACGCTGCAGCCCCGTTGCGGTACACCTGCTGCCGGCGCAACCAGCTCACCTCCGGCACCCCGAGATTGTGCGGATCGAGCCCGCTCGACACGGAAACCAGACGCGACGCGGCGCGCGCGACGATGCCGTCGCCGACCCCGAACGGCTTCAGCGTCAACAATTCCCCGTGCACCACGGCTGCCAGAACCGGCGCGGGTGCGGCCGTTCCCCCCGTCACGAGCTGTGCGAGACCGTCGAGCCGCTCCGCGACGCCGGACCCGGCCCGCGGCCTGCCGAGCAGTTCCTGATCCTCCACGAGGTCGGCCGCGGCCAGCAGATGCAGCCGTGCGAGGGCCTGCAGGGGTGCCCGCTGCCAGGTGGACTGCAACAGCGTGAGGGCGTCACCGTCGAGGGCCTGCCCGACACGCAGTGCCCCCGACAGAATCGGGTCGCCGGCCTCGCCGGGGGCGGGTAGCTCAGTGCTGCCGCCGTCCAGCGACGCCGAGGCGCGGGCCGCCCGGACCGCCGCCTCGGCCGCCGTCGTCGGCCAACCGCGCCGGTTGGTCTTGTGGCGGTGAACCGCACCGAGTGCGTCGCGCGCACGGTCCGCGGCTTCGCGGACGCCGGGAAGGTCGACGAGGGGCTGCAACGGGTCGCTCACGTATCGGAACGCTACCCGGCGCCCCGCGTCAGGCGCCGAGCCGGATCGATCCCCCGGGAATCGCATCCAGCAGCTTCCGCGTGTACTCCTCCTTCGGGGACGTGAAGACCTCGTCGGTGGTCGCTTTCTCCACGATCGCGCCGGTGGACATGACGAGCACGTCGTCGGCGATCTGCCGCACCACCGCCAGGTCGTGGGTGATGAACAGGTACGTCAAACCCAGCTCCGCCTGCAAGTCGTTCAGGAGGGTGAGGATCTGGTCCTGGACCAGCACGTCGAGCGCCGACACGGCCTCGTCGCACACCACCATCTCCGGCTGCAGCGCCAGCGCCCGGGCGATCGCCACACGCTGCCGCTGGCCACCGGACAGTTCGTTCGGGAACCTCCGCATCACCGAAGCCGGCAGCGCCACCTTGTCCAGCAGATCGCGTACCCGCGCTTCGCGCTCCGCCTTCGTCCCCACCTTGTGGGTGCGCAGGGGCTCCTCGACGGTGCGGAAGATCGAGTACATCGGGTCGAGCGTGCCGTACGGATTCTGGAAGATCGGCTGCACCCGGCGGCGGAACGCGAGCGTCTCCCGGCGGTCCAGCGTCGCGACGTCCTTGCCGTCGAACACGACATTCCCCGACGTCGGCGCGAGAAGTCCGAGGACCATTTGCGCGACCGTCGACTTGCCCGACCCCGACTCGCCGACGATGGCCGTGGTCGTCCCGCGCCGGACCGCGAACGACACGTCGTCGACGGCGGTGAAGTCGGTGGACTTCCGTAGCCCGTGCCGGATCTTGAACACCTTGGTCAGCCCGGTGGCCACGACCACGTCGTCGGTCGCCTGGCCGAAGTCGACACCGATCTCGCCGTGCTGTTCGGCCTCGCCGACCACCTCGAGGGCATGCTCCCGGATGTCCGCCCGGGCCAGCGAGGAACTCCGGCGTTGCGACGCCAGCGACGGCGCCGCCGCCACCAGCTTCCGGGTGTACGGGTGGCGCGGCCGCTGCAGGATCTCCAGCGCCGGCCCCGCCTCGACCACCCGCCCCTTGCTCATGACGATCAGGTGCTCGGCCCGCTCGGCGGCCAGGCCGAGGTCGTGGGTGATGAGCAGGACCGCGGTGCCCAGCTCGTTGGTGAGACCGTTGAGATGGTCGAGGATCTGGCGTTGGACCGTGACGTCGAGGGCCGAGGTGGGCTCGTCCGCGATCAGCAGTTGCGGGCGGGCCGACAACCCGATGGCAATGAGGGCGCGTTGGCGCATGCCACCGGAGAACTCGTGCGGATACTGGCCGAGGCGGTCCTCGGCGTCGGCGAGTCCGGCCTCTTCGAGCAGCTCGGCGGCACGGGCCTTCGCTGCCTTGCCCTTCGCGATCCCGTTGGCTTCCAACGCCTCCTCGATCTGGAAGCCGACCTTCCACACCGGGTTGAGGTTGGACATCGGGTCTTGCGGGACGAGGCCGATCTTCTGACCGCGCAGCGCGACGAACTCGCGCTCCGAGGCCTCCGCGAGGTCCTGCCCCTCGAACAGGATCCGACCGCCGGTCACCTTGCCCGTCCCGGGAAGAAGGTTGATGATCGCGTGGGCGGTCGTGGACTTGCCCGAACCGGACTCACCGACGATCGCCACCGTCTGCCCCGGATACACCGTGAGGCTGACACCGCGCACCGCGGGCACGAGCCCGGAATGGGACTGGAACGACACTTCCAGGTCCCGGATCTCGAGCAGCGGCACCTCGTCGGCCGAATGCTTCTGCCCGGCTGGTTCGTTCGTGGACACCGCGCTCACCTCTTCCGGGCCTTGGGATCGAGCGCGTCCCGGAGAGCGTCGCCCATCATGATGAAACCGAGCACCGTGATCGCCAGCGCGGTCGCCGGATAGAACAGGATCGGCGACCCCTGACGCAGCGTGACCTGGGCGGTGCTGATGTCTCCGCCCCACGAGATCTCGGTGGACGGAAGACCGATGCCGAGGAACGACAGCGTCGCCTCGGCCACGATGTAGATGCCGAGCGAGATGGTCGCGATCACGATGATCGGGGCGAGGGAGTTCGGCAGCACGTGCCGGACGAGGGTGCGTATGTTCGACACACCGAGCGCCCGCGACGCCATCACGTAGTCGTTGTTCTTCGCCGAGATCACCGCGCCACGAGCGATTCTCGCCATCTGAGGCCACCCGAACAGAGCGAGAACGACGACCAGCGTCCAGATGGTGCGGTCGGCGAACAGCTGCATCAGGACGATCGCGGCGAGGATGAGCGGAATGCCGAAGAAGATGTCGGCGACCCGGGACAGCAACGAGTCGGCCCAGCCGCCGTAGAACCCGGCGACCGCACCGAACACCACGCCCACGACGAGCACGATCGACGTGACACCGACCCCCACCAGCACCGACGCCCGCGCCCCGTAGATCGTGCGGGAGTAGATGTCGCAGCCCTGCTTGTCGAATCCGAACCAGTGCCCCGCCGACGGACCCTGCATGCTGAACGCGAGATCGCAGAACCTGGGGTCGGTGCTGGTGAACAGACCGGGGAAGGCCGCCACGGCGATCACCACGACGATGATC
Source organism: Rhodococcus sp. JS3073 (assembly GCF_026810085.1). Lineage (NCBI taxonomy): Bacteria > Bacillati > Actinomycetota > Actinomycetes > Mycobacteriales > Nocardiaceae > Rhodococcus > Rhodococcus sp. JS3073. Next base: position 3,376,842 of record NZ_CP113951.1, read on the forward strand.
ACCGTGGCGACCAGGAACAGCGGACGTTTGCGGAGGTCCCGCCACGCATCCGACCACATGCTCGTCGGCGGCTGGTCGATGTGGACGGCGTCGGTCTCTCCCGGCGCCGCCACTTCTTCGGGTGCCACGAAATGCGCCTGACGGGTCTTCCGGTCGCCCGTCCGGGGCGACTCGTTCTCCACTTTCTCAGACATAGCGAATCCTCGGGTCGAGCGCGGCGTACAGGAGGTCGACGAGCAGGTTGGCGAGCAGGTAGATGACGATCAGCACCGTCACGAAGGACACCACCGTCGGCGCCTCACCACGGGTGACCGCCTGATAGATCGTGCCGCCGACACCGTTGATGTTGAAGATGCCTTCCGTGACGATCGCGCCGCCCATCAGGGTGGCAAGGTCGGCGCCGAGGAACGTGACCACCGGGATCAGCGAGTTCCGCAGCACGTGCACCTGCACCACTCGGCGCCGCGAAAGACCCTTGGCCGTCGCGGTTCTCACGTAGTCGGCAGTGAGGTTCTCGGCGACCGACGTCCGGGTGAGCCGGAGCACGTACGCGAACGACACCGACCCGAGGACGAACGCGGGCAGCAGCAGATTCTTGAAACTGGTGTTGCCCCCGACCGTGGGCGGCACCAACCCCCATTTCACGCCGACGAAGAACTGGGCCAGGAAGCCGATGACGAAGATCGGGATCGCGATGATCACCAGGCTCACGAGGAGGACGGAACTGTCGAAGATGCCGCCCTTGCGGAGTCCGGCCCACAGGCCGAAGCCGATCCCGAAGATCCCCTCGATGGCAAGTGCCATCAGCGACAACTTGATGGTGATCGGGAATGCCTGCGCCAGAACCTCACTGACGGGGCGGCCGGAGAAGGACGTACCGAAGTCGAGGGTGAAGATGCCCTTCAGATACAGGAGGTACTGCGTCAGGAACGGCTCGTCGAGGTGGTATCGGGCACGGAGTTGGGCCGCCACCGCGGGGCTGAGCGCCTTGTCGCCGGCCAGCGCGGCGATGGGGTCTCCGGGCAGCAGGAACACCATCGCGTAGATCAGGAACGTGGCCCCGAGGAACACGGGGATCATCTGGAGCAAACGGCGACCGACGTACCAGAGCATCGGATCACCTCCTATTCGTCGGGAGCAGTGACGTCAGGAATCCGCAGCCTCGGCTCGTACTCCCGAGCGGGGCCGCGAACTGACAGCTCGCGGCCCCACCCGTCGTCGAAGAATCGTCGGTGCGTCAGTTCTTCTCGATGTCGGAGTACATCGGGATGCCCTTCCAGTCGATGACTACGTTCGACACGTTCTCCGACCAGCCGCTGGCGGCGTTGCGGTACCACGTCGGGACTGCGGGCAGGTCCTGCAGGAGAACTTCCTGCGCCTGGTTCAGCAGGTCCTGGGCTTTGTCGGGATCGACCTCACCCGCGGAGGCACGCAGAAGACGGTCGAACTCGGGGTTCGAGTAGTCGCCGTCGTTGGAGCTGCCGCCGGTCTGGTAGTTCTGCGCGAGGAAGCCGTACTGCTGCGGGTAGTCGCCCTGCCAGCCCGACCGGAACGCGCTGGGGATGGTGCGATTGGTGGCCTCGGTGCGGATCTGCGCGAACGTGGGGTACTCCTTGCCCTTCGCGTCGATGCCGAGGGTGTTGCGGATATTGTTGGCGGTGGCGTCGACCCATTCCTTGTGTCCGCCGTCGCCGTTGTACGCGATCTCGAAGCTGCCCGACCACGGGGCGATGGCATCGGCCTGGGCCCACAGCCTCTTCGCCGCCTCCGGGTCGTACTTCAGGTTGCCGTTGCCGGCGAGCGAATCCGACCAGCCCTCGATGGCGGGGCTGGTGAAGTCGAGCGCGGGGGTGCGGGTGTTGTTGTAGATCTGCTGGGTGATCTGGTCGCGGTTGATCGCCATCGAGATGGCCTGGCGGCGCAGCGTCCCCTCCTCACCGCTGAAGTGCGGCAGACGGCCCGGGATCGTGAACGTCTCGATGGTCGCGGACGGCTGGTTCACGGTGCGGCCCGGCAGGTCGGTCTCGAACGTCGTGACCGCGCTCGGCGGCACCTGATCGAGGACGTCGACGTTGCCCGCGAGCAGATCCGTGTACGCCGTGTCGAGGCTGTTGTACATGACGAAGTCGACGCCGGCGTTCTTCGGCTTGCGGTTGCCGTTGTAGTCGGGGTTCACGACGGTGTCGATCCGGACGTTGTGCTGCCACGCTCCGGGGCCGGACATCATGTACGGGCCGTTGCCGATGGGATTCTCACCGAACGCGGCCATGTCCTGGTACGCGACTGCGGGCAACGGGTAGTACGCGGCGAACCCGAGGCGGTCCGGGAAGGCGGACTCGGGCTGCTTCAGTTCGATCGTGAACGTGGAGTCGTCGACCACCTTCAGTCCCGACATGGTCTGCACGGCCGGGTTCTCGGCGGCCACCTCGTCGTAGCCCTGGATCGGGTCGAAGAACGACGCTTGGATCTGCGCATTCGTGGACAGCGCGCCGTAATTCCAGGCGTCGACGAAGGAGGCCGCCGTGACCGGCGTGCCGTCCGTGAACGTCCAGCCGTCCTTCAGCTTCACGGTGAAGTTTTTGCCGTCGGTCGTCTCGATCGACTCGGCGACCTCGTTGCTCACCCCGCCGTCGGAGTCGTAGGAGACGAGCCCCGCGAACAGCGAATCGACGACGCGGCCGCCCTGATTCTCACTGGTATTGGTGGGAATCAACGGGTTCTGCGGTTCACCCGCCCAGGCGTTGACGATTCCGCTTCCACCCCCGCTCGTCGAATCTCCGGACGAGCAGGCGGACAGCATCCCTGCTGCCAGGCCGACCGCCAGAACGGCGGTTGCCACACGTGTGATGCGCAAAACGATCCTCCCAGATCTGCGTGGTTCCGGGCAGCGGTTCCGGGCGCAGCCCGAATGATGGGATGACGATAAGTCAACGTTTCAATCTGTGTAGCCACGACGGGCGAAACTCGTGCAATCGGCACCTGATCGAAACATCGTCGGCACGGGGGTCTCCACTCGTCGTCCCCGATCGCCGTCCGTCGCGCCCAGTCGACCGATCGTCGCAGAATATGGGCATGCAACCCTCTGCAACGGTGCGCTCGGGAGACCATGTGACTACCCTCACACGTGCTAGAAGTGCCGAATTCGAGACTGGAAAGAAGGCCGGGCCACAATGACCAGTGCAGCACAGGCGAGCGGAGCGACGGAGAAGTCGGAACATTCTGATTCCGTCCCGCAGGTGTATCCGCCGAGCCCCGAGTTCACCGCCACGGCGAACGCCGGCCCCGACCTCCAGGCTGCCGCCGACGAAGACCGTCTCGCATTCTGGGCGAAGCAGGCCGAGCGCCTGCACTGGCACGCCCCCTTCTCCGAGGTCCTCGACTGGTCCGACGCCCCCGTCGCGAAGTGGTTCGTGAACGGACGGCTCAACGTCGCCTACAACTGCGTCGACCGCCACGTCCTCGCCGGCAACGGCGACCGCGTCGCCATCCACTTCGAAGGCGAACCGGGCGACACCCGCGACCTCACCTACAACGACCTGCTCGCCGAAGTCAGCAAGGCCGCCAACACCTTCACCGACCTCGGACTCGTCGCCGGCGACCGCGTCGCGATCTACATGCCGATGATCCCCGAGGCCATCGTCACCATGCTCGCCTGCGCCCGCCTCGGCCTCACCCACTCGGTGGTGTTCGCCGGCTTCTCCGCCAGCGCGCTGCGCTCACGCATCGACGACGCCGAAGCCAAACTCGTCGTCACCGTCGACGGACAGTGGCGCCGCGGCCAGGCCGCACCCCTCAAACCCGCCGTCGACGAAGCCGTGGACGGCGCCGCGTCCGTCAAGAACGTGCTCGTCGTCAAGCGCACCGGCATCGACGTCGACACCACCGAGGGCCGGGACCTGTGGTGGCACGAGACCGTCGACAAGGCGTCCGACACCCATCAGGCGCAGCCGTTCGACTCCGAACACCCGCTGTTCATCCTGTACACCTCCGGCACCACCGGAAAACCCAAGGGCATCATCCACACCTCCGGCGGGTACCTCACCCAGGCGTCGTACACCCACCACAACGTCTTCGACCACAAGGCCGGCCAGGACGTGTACTGGTGCACCGCCGACATCGGCTGGGTCACCGGCCACAGCTACATCGTCTACGGGCCGCTCTCGAACGGCGTCACCCAGGTGGTCTACGAGGGCACGCCGAACTCCCCCGACGAGCACCGGCACTTCCAGATCATCGAGAAGTACGGTGTCAGCATCTACTACACCGCACCCACCCTGGTGCGCACCTTCATGAAGTGGGGCCGCGACATTCCCGACGCCCACGACCTGTCCTCGATCCGGCTCCTCGGCTCGGTCGGCGAACCGATCAACCCCGAGGCCTGGAAGTGGTTCCGCGAGGTCATCGGCGGAAACCAGGCCCCGATCGTCGACACCTGGTGGCAGACCGAGACGGGCGCGATCATGATCTCCCCGCTGCCCGGGATCACCGCCACCAAACCCGGCTCCGCGATGGCCCCGCTGCCCGGCATCTCCGCGAAGATCGTCGACGACGACGCCAACGAACTCGGCGCGGGCGGCTCCGGCTACCTCGTCCTCGACAAGCCGTGGCCGGCGATGCTCCGCGGCATCTGGGGCGACATGGACCGCTACCGCGAAACCTACTGGTCCCGCTACCCGGAGCAGGGCTGGTACTTCGCCGGCGACGGCGCGAAGTACGACGAGGACGGGGCCCTGTGGGTCCTCGGCCGCGTCGACGACGTCATGAACGTCTCCGGGCACCGCATCTCCACCTCCGAGGTCGAATCGGCCCTCGTCGGACACCACGGTGTCGCCGAGGCCGCCGTCGTCGGCGCCGCGGACGAGACCACCGGCCAGGGCATCGTCGCGTTCGTCATCCTCCGCGAGGGCGTCGAGAACACCGGCGACACCCTCATCGCCGAACTCAAGGCCGAGGTGTCGCGGGAGATCAGCCCGATCGCCAAGCCCCGCCAGATCACGATCGTCCCCGAACTCCCCAAGACGAGGTCGGGCAAGATCATGCGACGCCTGCTCAAGGACATCGCCGAAGGCCGCGACCTCGGCGACACCTCCACGCTCGTCGACCCCAAGGTCTTCGACGCGATCCGCGGCAAGTAGGGCGCTCCGCGCCCCGTGAGTGGTTGACGAGTCCCTGCACTCCTCAACCACTCACGGGCGGCGAAGCCGCCACAGCGTCTGCTCCTCGCCGATTCCCTTCAGCGCGGTCGTGAAGACGTCGCACCGGTAGTCCGATTCCGCCAGCAGCGACGCCACCTCCGGGTCGTCGTGAACGGCTCGGGACAGGACGATGTCGCCGCCCGCCGCACACCCCTGCACCCGCGCCGCCAAGTTGACGGTCGCGCCGAAGTAGTCGGCGCGGCCGTCGTTGTCGATCATCACGGCGGGCCCCTGGTGCAGCCCGACTTTCAACGCCACCGAGTCGTCCGCACCGAGGTGCCCGCGACGGAAACCGTCCCAGCCGGACTGCATCGACGCCGCCGCCGACCAGGCCTCCCTCGCATCGGCGAACGTCGCCATCACCGCGTCACCCATCTGCTTCACGACACCGCCGTTCTCGCGCACCACGGCGTCACGCAGGTAGCGGAAATGGCTCTGCACGAAGGCGAACGCCCGGACGTCCCCGATGCGCTCGTACAGGGCGGTCGAGCCGCTCAGATCCGTGAACAGCACCGCCAGGTTCGCGATCCCGATCTCGTCGCCGGGCGCCACCCCCTGATCCGGGAAGAGGTCCTGGAAACCGTCGAGCGACGTGACGAGCGCACCGGTCGCCGCGGCGTCCTTCCACCGCTCCCGCTCGACCACCACGAGCGCTTCGCCGGGGAGCCGGTTGGCGACCTCCAGACGGATCGCCCCGTCGGTGTCGGGAGAACCGTGCACGCGGAGTTCGCCGGGACCGCACTCGACCCGCAGCGTTCCACCGGCAGGGCCGACCTCGCAGTGCACCGGGGTGCCCACCTGATAGCACCGGAGGCGCAACCACCCCGGGTCGACGTCGAGCCGCTCGGAACGCTGCTCGCCCGGATCGAGCCGCAGCTGAGCCACCGCCGACGGTGAATTCGCCGGACCACCGATGCAGTACCGGGCCCGCTCCGCCCGGCGGACGGCCGGGTTGACGTCGAAGCGGATCTCCACCGACCGTGCCAGGTCGGTGTCGAAGGCGATGTCGCACGTGTCGCAGTGGACGCGGCTCGCCAGCTGTCGAATGCGGCCGGCGTCCTCGCGGACGGTCCGGCAGACGGGGCAGAGCACGCTCCAGCTCAGGTCCAGCAGTCCGCAGTCCGCGGCGTGGAGGAAGACGTACAGCAACTGCATCCGATCGACACCCCAGCGGTCCGCCAGCTCGAACGGTCGCATGCCCGTCACCTCCAGGTCGGACGCGGTCCGCAGGTGGGATTCCAAGCGCTCGATCAAGTTCGGGGCATCGTGCGATCGAAACAGCTGTGCCGTGCGGAGTTCCAGCCGGCCGGCGTCGAGTTGCTCCGGCGGCGGCAGCGCGGGCACGGCATGCGTCTGAGGGTCGCGGATGTGGAGTTCCAACGCGCGCGCGAGCGCCGCCGTCTTCCGTATGCCAGTGCGCGCCAGCAGGGTTCGCGCCACGATCGCCCCGAACCAGGTCCGCGGGACGATCCGGGCGAACACCTCGACTTCGGTCTCGTCGGCGGCCGGGCGAAGCCGGACACCCGTGGAGACCTCCGCGAGCGGACCGCCGGAGAACCGACGGAGGACCTGGTAGAAGCGGCCCTCTATCCACTCGAACGGGAACTCCTCGTACCGCACCCGCCGCCCGTACGAACGAGTCTCCGCCGAATAATGCCCCTTGCGCCGGCGGTCCAGCATCGGAGCGAAGTGCACCGGTGACAGGTCGATGTTGCGGTTGAGCCGATCGGTATCGGCGAGGAACGACCACAGATCCTGCTTCGGCAGCCGGATCCGGGCCGTCCTGGACAGCAGCACGGCTTTCGCCATGCAAGAACTATAGGCCGCTGCGCGGCTCGTGAGTGGTTGACGAGTGCAGAGACTCGTCAACCACTCACGGGGGCTACGCCCCTACGTCGTCGAGCGACTGGTCGCGGGTCTCGCGCATGACGAGCAGCGCGACGAACGTGAGCGCGGCGGCGATCAGCAGGTAGATGCCGACCCAGCCGACGCCGTACGACGTGGCGAGCCAGGTGGCGATGAACGGGGCCACGGCTGCGCCCAGGATGCTGGCGGTGTTGTAGGCGATCCCCGAACCCGTGTAGCGCACGTTGGTCGGGAACAACTCGGGCAGAACGGCACTCATCGGCCCGAAGGTCATGCCCATCAACAACATTCCGATGGCCAGGAATACGAGCATGCGAGCGTTGCCCATGCCTTCCTGGTTCAGCATCACACCGAACGTGAGCCCGAACACCATGATGAGCCCGGTGATGACGAGCAGCGTGACGCGGCGGCCGTAGCGGTCGGCCAGCCACCCCGACACGGGGACGGCTGCCGCGAAGAACAGGACCGCGATCAGCTGGAGGACCAGGAAGTCGGTGTAGTGGAAGCCGGCTCCCGTGCCGCCCTGGGCGGGGGTCTTGCCGGTGCCGTAGCTGAGCACCCAGGTGGTCATGATGTAGAAGAGCGTGTAGGTGGCGAGCATGACGAACGTGCCGATGATCAGCTGACGCCAGCTGGTCTTGAACACCTCGGCCAGCGGGGTCTTCACCTTCTCGCCCCGCGCCACGGCGCGGGCGAACACGGGCGTCTCCTCGAGCTTCAGCCGCACGTACAGACCGATCATCACCATGATCGCGCTGAGCAGGAACGGGATACGCCAGCCCCAGGTGAGGAACGCGCCGTCCAGGTCGGGGCTGCTGTTGTCGTGATCCAGGAACAGGGTGATGATCAGGAACAGGCCGTTGGCGAGGAAGAATCCGATGGGCGCGCCGAGCTGCGGCCACATGGCCGCCCAGGCCCGCTTGCCCTTCTGCGCGGTCTCGGTCGCGAGCAACGCCGCACCACTCCACTCACCGCCCAGTCCCAGACCTGGCAGAAGCGCATCAACGCCAGCAGCGCGGGCGCGACGAGGCCGATCTGGTGGTACGTCGGCAGCAGGCCGATCACGAACGTGGCGATTCCCATGGTGAGGAGTGAGCCGACGAGCGTCGTCTTGCGTCCGATGCGGTCGCCGAAGTGGCCGAACAGGATCGAGCCGAGTGGCCGGGCGACGAAGGCGAGACCGAACGTGGCCAGGGAGGCCAGCAGGGCGGTGGTGCCGTTTCCCTTGGGGAAGAACAGGTGCGGGAACACCGACACCGCGGCGGTGGCATAGATGTAGAAGTCGTAGAACTCGATGGATGTCCCCACCATGCTCGCGACGACGATCCTGCTTCTGGGTACGCCGGCGACGGTGGCCCCGCCGTCCGGTTCTGGCTTCGACGTATCGACGGCACTGCTCACTCGACTTACTCCTACACGATGCTATTTCAACTATTGGGACGAGAGTCCATTCCTTAGGAATTGAACACCTCGTGTCTTTCGATTGGCAAATTGGATAAGCTCTTCTCGGTGCGCCGGGAAGTCTGGTCGGCAGAGCATTTGCCGTACCCGGACCACATCGAAAGCGAGCGACCCCGGTGACCCAGCCCCTCCGCTCCGAACTCTCCCGCTACCTCCGCACCGAGACGGTCGGCGGTTCGATCCTGCTCGTCGCCGCGGCGATCGCCCTCGTGTGGGCGAACTCCCCGGTCTCGGATTCGTACTTCGCACTGCGCGACTGGCCGATCGGCCCGGAGGCGCTCCACCTGAACCTGACGGTCGGGACGTGGGCGCAGGACGGGCTGCTGGCGGTCTTCTTCTTCGTCGCCGGCCTCGAACTGAAGCGGGAAATGGTGGTGGGCGAACTCGCCGACCGCAAACGTGCCCTGCTCCCGATCATCGCGGCCTGCGGCGGTGTGGTGGTGCCCGCGATCATCGCCGCGACGATCGGCGCCGGCACACCCGGCATGGACCGGGGCTGGGCGATCCCGGTCGCCACCGACATCGCATTCGCACTGGGTGTGCTGGCGCTGACCGGGTCTCGCATCCCTGCGAGCGCCCGGGTGTTCCTGCTCAGCCTGGCAGTCGTCGACGACCTTCTCGCGATCGTGCTCATCGCGGTTCTGTTCACCAGCTCGATCGCCCTGCTGTGGCTGCTGGGCGCCGCCGTGTGCCTGGCCGTCTACGCGTTCGCCCAGCATCGGCGCATCACCACCCCACTGCTCTACGTTCCACTCGCACTGCTCACCTGGTACTGCATGCACGACGCCGGAATCCACGCCACACTGGCCGGTGTCGCGCTCGGCCTCCTCACCCGGGTCCGGCGCGACCCCGGCGAGAGAGAATCCCCGGGCGCCCGCCTCGAGCACCGCATCCAGCCGCTGTCGGCGGGCGTCTGCGTCCCGCTGTTCGCCTTGTTCGCGTCCGGCGTCGCCCTGAGCAGCGAGCTCCTCGGGCAGCTGTTCACCAACCCCATCTCGCAGTCCGTGATCGCGGGGCTCCTCGTCGGCAAGACCGTCGGCATCTTCGGCATCTCCTGGCTCGCGATCCGCCTGGGTATCGCGAAGAAACCGCGAGCACTGGGGTTCCGGGACATGTTTGCCCTCTCAGTGCTCGGTGCGATCGGGTTCACCGTTAGCCTTCTCGTAGCGGATCTCGCGCTTGCGGGAATCGGTGACGGCAGCGAGGCCGAAATAGCTAAGGTCGCGGTGCTCGTGACATCGTTGACAGCGTCGCTGATCGGATCAGCGTTACTGTGGCGACGCGGTCGGGCCCATGCGGCCCGGAAGGATGACTCGGAAGTGCAAGAGCTACCTGGAGGGGTCGACAAGTGAGCATCACTCACGGCAAGGGAGACAGCCCGCGATACACGGGAGACGGGGTGCCGAACACGGTGTCGTCGATCCCGCTCACGGACGTGGACGCTCAGACACCCGGCGAGGCGAGCCTCGGCACGCTGGTCAAGCATGCGACCGCGCAGGTGTCCACCCTGGTCCGCGCCGAGGTCGAGCTCGCGAAGGCCGAGGTCACCGGTGAGGTCAAGAAGGGCCTGCAGGGCAGCCTGTTCTTCATCCTCGCGTTCACCGTGCTGCTGTTCAGCTCGTTTTTCTTCTTCTTCTTCCTCGCCGAACTCCTCGACGTGTGGATCGCCCGCTGGCTGGCGTTCCTGATCGTCTTCCTGATCATGGTCGTGGTGACGGCGCTTCTCGCCCTGCTCGGTTATCTGCGGGTACGTAAACTCCGCGCGCCGGAGAAGACCATCGACTCCCTGAAGCAGGCCAAGACGGTGCTCCCGACGTCGTACTCGGATGCGGAAGCCCATCTCGCATCGTCCAGCGGACGTCACGCGCGGTAACTCGCCTGTGGCACCACCCGATCCGTCTACCGTCCGTTTCGACGGCCCCTGGATTCATCGCGACATCCATGCCAACGGAATCCGCTTCCACACCGTCGAGGTCGGCGCATCCGCACCGGATGCGCCGCTCGTCGTCCTGCTGCACGGATTCGCGGACTTCTGGTGGTCGTGGCGCCACCAGCTGACCGCGCTGTCCGCGGAGGGGTACCGGGCCGTCGCCGTCGACCTCCGCGGCTACGGAGATTCCGACAAACCGCCGCGCGGCTACGACGGGTGGACGCTGGCCGGCGACATCGCCGGCCTCATCCGGGCCATGGGATACGGCGAGGCCACCCTCGTCGGGCACGCCGACGGTGGCCTCGTCTGCTGGGCGACGGCCGTTCTCCACGCCCGCCTCGTCCGGTCGATCGCACTGGTCAGCTCGCCGCATCCCCTTGCGCTCAAGCAGGCCGTCCTCCGCGATCGCTACCAGCGCAAGGCGCTGCTGCCGTCGTTCGTCTCCTGCCAGGTGCCGTGGCGTCCCGAACGTCGCCTCACCCGCGACAACGGGTCGGAGGTCGAGCGGTTGATCCGCGCACGCTCCGGCCCTGCCTGGACGGAGAACCCGGAGTTCGACGTCGTGATGTCCCGGATGCGCTCGGCGATTCAGATTCCCGGGACCGCACATTGCACGCTGGAGTACCAGCGGTGGGCGTTCCGCAGCCAGTTCCGCCCGGACGGCAGCCGTTTCATGGCGTCGATGGATCAGACGCTGCGGATCCCGGTGCTGCACCTCCACGGCGACCTCGACCCCTACGTGCTCGCGGACACCGTGCGCCGCAGCCACCGCTTCGCGCCCACCCAGCAGATGCAGACGGTCCCCGGTGTCGGCCACTACGCGCACTGGGAAGCCCCCGAACGCGTCAACGCCGCCCTGCTGGACCTCGTCGCACCCCGCACGGTCTGACCGACCGTCAGAGGATGCACGCCCCGGTGTCCACGGCGGCGGACGCCCCGGACGCAGCCTGCAGCTGACGCGACACCTCGGCGGCGGTGAGCACGAACCCGGTGTCGCTGTTGTCGACGGCAGCGCCGAAGACCACACCGAGCACCCGGCCGTCACTGTCGACGAGCGGTCCGCCCGAGTTGCCCTGCCGGATGGAACCACGGACCGTGTACACCTCACGCTGGACCGTTCCCGCCCGGTAGATGTCGGGACCGCTGAGGTCCAGAATCTCCCGCACACGCGCGGCGCTGGCCGTGTACGGCCCGCCGCCCGGGTAGCCGAGCACCAGGGCGCTGTCGCCGGTCTGGGCCGGCTCCGGCGCGAAGTTCAGCACGGGGGCGTCCAGTCCCGGCACCTCGAGCACCGCGACGTCGGCGGACGGGTCGAACAGCACGACCTCCGCGTCCATCGGTCCATTCGCGGTGTCGACGACGATGCCCGCCGTCCCCGCGACCACGTGGGCGTTGGTCATCACCCGGTCGGGGGCCACGACGAAACCGGACCCCTCGAGCGCCCGCTGGCAACTCGGGGCCACACCCCGGATCCGCAGCACGCTCGATTGCAGCGAGGACGCGACGGGGCTCTCCAGGACGCTGGCGTCCGGCGGGTCGACGGTCGTGATGGGGGTGCGCCCGAACGGCCCGATGACGTCGGGAAGCCCGGACGTGTCGAGCAGGGCGGTGAACTCGGTGGGCAGTTGCCGCATCCAGGCGGGCGCGATGTTGTCGACCGTTTCGAGGACGCTCGACCCGCGCACCGCCGCCGCCAGCTGAGGCTGGGACGAGGACGTGAGCGGGATCGCGAGCAGCCACGCCGCGACGAACACCGCGACAGCCTGCACACAGGCGCCGATCACGCTGTCGACGGACCGCGCGACCGGACTGTGCATGCTGCCCCGCGCGGCCCGGCCGAGGACCATGCCCGCGACCTCGCCGACGATGACCAGCACCACGATCAGGGCGATGCCGACCAGCACGCGACCGCGGCCCTCGTCGACGTGCACCAGCACGTGCGGGGCGATCAGGATGCCCGCCACCGCACCGAGCACGACCCCGATGAAGGCGAGCACCGACGCCACCGCACCCTGCCGCCAGCCGGACGTCGCGGCGACGAAGGCGATCAGCACGATCGCCAGGTCGATCCAGTGCGAGCCGGTCACCGCTCGGCCGCCGGCCGGTTGTGACCGTGGGTCAGATGCTCGTCGTCCAGATCGTTGTCGAGTTCGGCGAGGACGGTGTCGAGGTCGCGGATGTCGTGCCGGTCCCACTCCTGTTCCCAGCCGGAGACCGCGAACAGCGCGGCCAGGATGCCTGCCGTGAAACCCCACACGAGCATGCCGTCGGCGGCGAACGCGGGCCCCTGGTATCCGGCCCGGTGACGCACCTGAAACCGGTTCCGCGGATCGATCAGGGTGTGCACGGGAACCCGGGCGACACGTTCGGCCTCCGCGGGATCGACCACGCCGACCGCGCTGGGCTTCTCCCAGTACGCGAGGACGGGAGTGACGTCGAATCCGGACGGCGGGATGAAGATCTCCTCGAGCACGGCGAGCGGGCGGACACCGGACGGGTCGAGTCCCGTCTCCTCCTGGGCCTCCCGCAGCGCGGTGGCGATGGGTCCCTCGTCGCCGGGATCGCTGGCGCCACCAGGGAACGCCACCTGGCCACTGTGCTGACGCATCGTGGACGCACGCTGGGTGAGCAGGATGTCGGCGTCGGCGGGCAGACCGCCCGACATCAGCGGGTCCGCCGCGGCGGGGCCGCCGAACAACACGAGCACCGCCGCCTCACGGGTGGTCGCGCCGCGGGGCGCGCGCCGATCGAGGACGGGATTGATCCTGTGCGGGTCGGCCGGGGTCCGGTGCACGACCCGGCGCAGCCAGGGCGGAACGGCGACGCCGTCCACGGAATTCGTCATGCCGCCACCCCCAGGTTCTGTTCGACGGCGTCCGCGATCTCGTCGACGCTGCGGAACGGCTGCGGCAGAACCTTCGCCACTGTGCCGTCGGGCCGGATCAGCACCGAGACGGGCAGGACAGGCGGGGCTCCGACCGCGGCGCGGACACGACCGTCGCCGTCCTGCACACCGGGAAGGGTGACGGAGTAGTCGATGAGCCGGGACAGCGCGCTGGACTCGTTGGGATCGGTGTGCACCGTAAGCACGGTAACCGCGTCACCCGCACGATCCGAAAACTGCTGCATATAGGGCAGCTCCTCGGCGCAGGGGCCGCACCAGTAGGCCCACAGGTTCAGCAGCGCCGGTTTACCACCGAGCGCGGCAGCCAGATCCACCTGGCTGCCGTCGCCCACGCATTCCAGTGTGATGCCGGACAGGACCGAACCCGGCGAAGGATCGGACGTGGCCGCCGAGGCCGGGCACGATGCCAGGCCCGCCTGCGTCCTCAGTGCCGCGAGCGCGTCGGGATCGGCGCTCACCGCTGTCGGGGTTCGACCACCCGAACCGAACCGGTCCTGGTACGACGGCGCCTCCGCGTCGTCACCCCGCGGCCAGATCGCGACGACGAGAGCCACCACAACCACGAGGGCGGCCAGACTCCACCGCGCTGCGCTAGACACTCGTATCTACCCTCACCTGCCGGCCAGACGCAGCAGATGCTCCGTCTCCGGTCCACGAACCAGTTCTGCGGCGACGTCGGGGTCGATCGGGCCGAGCCCGTACGACGGACAGTCCTTGGCGAGCACGCACACCCCGCAGGCGGGTTTGCGGGCGTGGCAGACGCGCCTGCCGTGGAAGATCACCCGGTGCGAGAGCAGGGTCCACTCCTTGCGCTCGATCAGTGCGCCGATCGCGTGCTCGACCTTGACCGGGTCTTCCTCCTCGGTCCACTTCCAGCGTCGGACGAGCCTCCCGAAGTGGGTGTCGACGGTGATCCCCGGCACATCGAACGCGTTGCCGAGGATCACGTTGGCCGTCTTCCGGCCGATCCCCGGCAGCGTCACGAGGTCCTTCAGGTTGGCGGGGACCTCGCCGTCGAAGCGTTCGAGCAGAGCCTGCCCGAGCCCGATCAGAGAGTTCGTCTTGTTGCGGTAGAAACCGGTGGACCGGATGTACTCCTCGAGTTCGGTGCGTTCGGCCTCCGCGTACGCCTTGGCGTCGGGATAGCGGGCGAACAGCGCCGGCGTCACCATGTTCACCCGCACGTCAGTGCACTGCGCGGAGAGGATGGTCGCGACGGCGAGGTCGAGTGGGGTGGTGAAGTCGAGCTCGCAGTAGACGTGGGGGAAGGCCTCGGCGAGGCGCCGGTTCATTCGCCGGGCGCGCCGGACGAGTCCGAGCCGGGTTTCGTCCTGCTTCGCGGCCCGCGAACGGGTGCGTCCACGCACTTCGGAGCCGTCGCTGGGGGTCGCATGCACGGGATCAACTCTACGGATACCCGACCGATCCGAATCGCCGCTGTGTCGCTTCTGAGACATTTGCAGTGTTTACTTCCCGGTATGCAAGGTCTCGCTGTGGTCCTCTTCCCAGTGCTGCTGATGCTGTTTGCGCTGGCAATGGAGCGGGTGGAGTTCAGACTCCGCCGGCTCACGGTTCGTCAGCAAGAGGTGGAAGAGTTCCTCGACCAGGCAAGTCACGACGAAGTGGCCACCCTGGCCCACGAAGGTTTCCCACACGCATTGGCACGCTTCCATCGACGTCGCAAGGGTCGGTCGGGCTTCGAAGCCGACGACGCCGCCGTCACCGAAGTGGGCTCGCGGCGCGCCAGCTGAGCGCTGGGCGGCCCCCGAATCAGCACACCGCAGGACGCATCCCCCGGTTAACTTTTGCGACTTCCGTGGTATCGGTCACTCAGACCGAGCCGTCTCAACGTAGACTTCAGAGCCGTACCTGTTGCACAGCGACACGCCGCGGATCACCGGGGCACCGTCGACATGCAGCAAATCGCGCACAATATGCATACAGACGAACAATATTCCCAAGGAGCGCACGTGGACGACGTCCTGGCAAGAGCCGGCATCTTCCAAGGAGTCGAGCCCTCAGCGGTAGCGGCGCTGACCAAGCAGCTGCAGCCTGTCGACTTCCCCCGCGGACATGTCATCTTCAACGAAGGTGAGCCCGGTGACCGCCTGTACATCATCGTTTCGGGCAAGGTGAAGATCGGCCGCCGCTCGCCGGACGGCCGTGAGAACCTGCTGACGATCATGGGCCCGTCCGACATGTTCGGCGAGCTGTCCATCTTCGACCCGGGTCCGCGTACGTCCACCGCCACGACCGTCACCGAGGTCCGCGCGGTCAGCATGGACCGCGAAGCGCTCAAGGCATGGATCGACCACCGCCCCGAGATCGCCGAACAGCTCCTGCGGGTGCTCGCGCGCCGTCTGCGTCGTACCAACAACAACCTGGCCGACCTCATCTTCACGGACGTTCCCGGTCGTGTCGCCAAGGCCCTGCTGCAGCTCGCGCAGCGGTTCGGCACCCAGGAGGCGGGTTCGCTGCGCGTCACCCACGACCTCACGCAGGAAGAGATCGCCCAGCTCGTCGGCGCTTCCCGTGAGACCGTCAACAAGGCGCTCGCCGACTTCGCCCACCGCGGATGGCTGCGCCTCGAAGGCAAGAGCGTGCTGATCTCCGACTCCGAGCGCCTGGCACGTCGCGCGCGGTAGTCCCCCGCACCTACGACTGCGGCCACCCCCTCACACCGAGGGGGTGGCCGCAGTCGTTTCAGTGACTAGTCGAGGCTGCGCAGGTAGGCGAGCTGCACATTGACGGACTTCTCCGCCACCGGCCACAACTTCGGGTCGACGTCGGAGTAGACGTGCTCGACCACCTCGCGGACGGTGGGGGTGCCGCCGAGCGCGCCGAGCGCGGCCCGCACCTGGTCGAGTCGCTCCTCGCGATGATCGAGGTACTGCTGCGCGACGACGTTCAGTTCGGGCAGTTCGGGTCCGTGGCCGGGCATCACCCGGTGTCCGGCCCCGAGGTCCAGCAGGCGGCGCAGCGACGACAGGTAGTCGCCGAGGTCGCCGTCCGTGTCGTCGAGCACCGTGGTGCCGCGGCCGAGGATCGTGTCGCCGGTGAGGACGGTGCCCTCACCTTCCACGGTGAAGGACACCGAATCCTTCGTGTGCCCGGGCGTGGCGATCACCGTGAGGGTGAGCCCCGCGACGTCGATGGTTTCGCCGTCCACGAGGGTGTCGCCGCCGCCGCGGAGAAATTCGGGGTCCACCGAACGCACGGGCGCGCCGGTGAGTTCGAAGAACCGCTGCACTCCCCCGGTGTGGTCGAAATGACGGTGCGTGATCAGCGTCAATGCGACCGGTCCGAGTGCCGCGACGCGGGCGAGATGCTCCTCGTCGGCGTCACCCGGGTCGATCACCACACACTCGTCCCGGCCCGGCGCACGCAGAATCCATGTGTTGGTTCCGTCGAGCGTCATCATGCCGGGATTGTTCTCGAGCATCACCGAGACGATCGGGGTGACCTCCCGCACCTGAGCGTAGGCCGGATGGGCAAGCGTCATGGCACTACGACTCCGGCTGCACTTCGGCGATCAGCTCCACCTCGACGGGGGCGCCGAGCGGCAATTCCGCGACGCCGACAGCCGAACGCGCGTGGGCACCCGCGTCACCGAACACCTCGCCGAGGAATTCGGAAGCGCCGTTCACAACGCCGGGCTGACCGGTGAATCCCTCGGCGGACGCGACGAATCCGACGACCTTCACGATCCGCACCACCGAGTCGATGCCGACGAGCGCGTCGACCGCCGCGAGCGCGTTGAGTGCGCAGGCCCGGGCCGCGGCCTTGGCGTCTTCGTCCGACACGCCGGCGCCGAGCTTGCCCGCGATCGTCAGGTTGCCCTCGACGATCGGCAACTGCCCCGACGTGTAGACGTAGTTGCCGGTGCGCACGGCGGGCACGTAGGCGGCCACCGGCGGGACGACGGACGGCAGCGTGATGCCGAGCTCGGCGAGGCGGGCGGTCCAGTTCTGTGTCTCTGCCACGGCCGTCAGCCCTTCGGACGCTTCAGGTACGCGACGTGCTGCTCACCGGTGGGTCCGGGCAGAACCGTCACCAGTTCCCAGCCGTCGGTGCCCCACTGGTCGAGGATCTGCTTGGTCGCATGTGTGAGCAGCGGAACGGTGGCGTACTCCCAGGAAGTCAATTCACTCATGCCGGTGAGCCTATCCCCCGCACATCCCGGCTCCCAGACTTATAGGCTCGACCCGTGGTTGCATCCCCAGACCAGCTCACCCCGACGTGGCCCGAGAAGGCTGCGCGGGCCCGGCTGCACTTCGTCTCCGGAAAGGGCGGCACCGGAAAGTCCACGGTGGCCGCCGCGTTGGCTCTCGCGCTGGCCGAGGGTGGGCGTCGCGTGCTGCTCGTGGAAGTCGAGGGCCGGCAGGGGATCGCCCAGCTCTTCGACGTGCCCCCGCTGCCGCCGCAGGAGACGAAAGTCGCGGCCGCCGAGGGTGGCGGGGAGGTCATGGCGCTGGCCATCGACATCGAGACCGCGTTCCTCGAATACCTCGAGATGTTCTACAACCTCGGCTTCGCCGGCCGCGCGATGCGCAAGTTCGGCGCCATCGAGTTCGCCACCACCATCGCACCGGGGCTTCGGGACGTGCTGCTGACCGGCAAGATCAAGGAATGCGTGGTGCGCACCGACAAGTCCGGGAAGCGGGCGTACGACGCCGTCGTCGTGGATGCCCCGCCGACCGGGCGGATCGGCAACTTCCTCGACGTGACGAAGGCGATGGCGGACCTCGCGAAGGGCGGGCCGGTGCGCTCGCAGAGTGAGGGCGTCGTGCGCCTGCTGCATTCCGACGAGACCGTCGTCCACCTCGTGACGCTGCTCGAGGCGCTTCCGGTGCAGGAGACCACCGACGCCGCAGAGGAACTGGCCCGCGCCGATCTGCGGCTGGGCACCATCGTCGTCAACCGCACCAGCCCGCAGTTCCTGCCCGCCGAGACGCTGGCCGACGCCGCGAAGGGCCGCATCGACGCCGAGGCCATCCGCGCCGGGCTGCAGAAGAGCGGGATCACCCTCGACGACGAGGATTTCGCCGGGTTGCTCACCGAGACGATCGAACACGCATCCGTGCTCGAGGCGCAGGAGGAGAGCGCCGGAGCCCTCAGCGAAGTGGACGGGGCGCGACTGCATCTGCCATCCCTCGCCGACGGTGTCGACCTGGGCGGGCTGTACGAACTCGCCGAATATCTGACGGAACAGGGTGTCCGATGACCCAGACAACTGAACACGAGCGTCGCCGCACCGCCTCCGCTCTCGATGTCGCGGGGATTCTGCAGAACAAGGCCACGCGGATCGTGGTGTGCTGTGGCGCCGGTGGCGTCGGCAAGACCACCACGGCAGCATCGCTGGCACTGCGTGCGGCTGAGCAGGGGCGGAAGGTGGTCGTGCTGACCATCGACCCCGCACGCCGGCTCGCGCAGGCGCTCGGCGTCGCGGAACTCGACAACTCGCCGCAACCCGTGCAGCTCGGACCGGACGCGACGGGCGAACTGCACGCCATGATGCTCAACATGCGTCGCACGTTCGACGAGATGGTCATCGAGCACTCCACGCCCGAGAAGGCGGAGCAGATTCTCGCGAACCCCTTCTATCAGACCGTCGCCACCTCGTTTTCGGGAACGCAGGAGTACATGGCGATGGAGAAGCTGGGGCAGCTCGCCTCCAGCGACAAATGGGACCTGGTGATCGTCGACACCCCGCCGTCCCGCAACGCCCTGGACTTCCTCGACGCGCCCCAGCGTCTGGGCGCTTTCCTCGACGGTCGCATGATCCGGTTGCTCACCGCGCCGGGTCGCGGTCTCACCCGGCTCGTCACCGGCGCGATGGGCCTGGCGCTGCGCGGCGTCTCCACCATCGTGGGTAGTCAGATGCTGTCGGACGCCTCGAGTTTCGTGCAGTCACTGGACTCGATGTTCGGCGGATTCCGGGAAAGAGCCACGCGTACTTACGAATTGCTCCGGCAGCCGGGCACGAAGTTTCTGGTGATCGCGGCGGCGGAGCCGGATGCACTGCGGGAGGCGGCGTTCTTCGTCGACCGGCTCGCAGGCGACGAGATGCCGCTCGCGGGCCTCGTCCTGAATCGGACGCACCCCACTCTCAGTTCCCTGTCGGCCGATCACGCGGTCACTGCCGCCGACCAACTCGGGGACCAAGACCCCCTCACCGCCGCTGTGCTGCGGATCCACGCCCATCGGGCGGTGATCGCCAAGCGTGAGGTCCAACTACTGAGCCGGTTCACGGCCGCCCACCCTCGGGTGCCGATCGTCGGCGTGCCCTCGCTGCCGTTCGAGGTGTCGGACCTCGAGGCCTTGAGAGCGGTAGGTGACCAGCTCACCCGCACGAGCTGATCAGCTCGCTGCCGGAGAACCGGTCACCCGCCTGTGGCCTGTCTGCGAATCAGATACCGAACGTCAGACAGCGGACTGGTGCTGCCGCTGAGCTTCGAAGAAATCGGACCATGATTCCACCTCGGGGTGCTGCTTGAGCAACGCCCGGCGCTGACGTTCCGTCATGCCACCCCACACGCCGAACTCGACACGATTGTCGAGAGCATCGGCTCCGCACTGCATCAATACCGGGCAATGCCGGCAAATGGTTGCGGCCTTGCGCTGTGCTGCGCCGCGTACAAAGAGTTGATCGGGATCGACTTCCCGGCAACGAGCCTGGGTGACCCAGGCGATTCGCGCTTCTGCTTGCTCGACGTCCAGACGGCTGGTTGGGGTGGTCATGTGCATTCGTTTCCCCTCTTCGAGTCTGCACACCCCAGCACCTAGCACGCCGAGGCTGCACCACATAAGCGATGGGGTGTTATCTCCATCACACTGTTCCAACAATTTAGGTAAAGAAACCGCAACGCGCAAGACGAAGAACACGCTTTTTTGGTACGCCCGTCCATACCCCGTGCTCAGGGCTTTTTCCTGGCCGAATTCTGCGCCCAACCAGCGCACCCACAGACCCCACGTACTCTGTAGATCGTGTCGATTGCAAAAACAGTGGGGAAGCTCGCAGGATCCTCCGCCTTGGCAGGAGTGCTCCTCGCCGGCGTGATGTTTCCGCTCGCCGGAGGGTTCGGTTACGCCTCCAACAGGGCGGCTGACACCGTCGACAACGTCTCGGCCGAACTGGTCGAAGGAACCGTTCCCGCGGTCTCGACGATGGTCGACTCGGCGGGCAATCCCATCGCGTGGCTGTACGACCAGCGCCGCTTCGAAGTGCCCAGCGACAAGATCTCCAACGAGATGAAGCTCGCCATCGTCTCCGTCGAGGACCGCCGCTTCCCGGAGCACAAGGGCGTCGACTGGCAGGGCACGATGCGCGCCTTCCTGACCAACACCACGAGCGGTGAGGTGCAGCAGGGCGCGTCCACCCTCGACCAGCAGTATGTGAAGAACTACCAGCTGCTCGTCGTGGCCAAGACCGACGCCGAACGCCGGGCCGCGATCGAGACGACGCCCGCCCGCAAGATCCGCGAGATCCGGATGGCGCTGACACTCGACAAGGAACTCACCAAGGACGAGATTCTCACCCGCTACCTCAACCTGGTTCCGTTCGGCAACGCCTCGTTCGGCATCCAGGACGCCGCACAGACCTACTTCGGCATCGACGCGTCCGAACTGAACACGCAGCAGTCCGCGATGCTCGCGGGCATGGTGCAGTCGAGTTCGGCGCTGAACCCGTACACGAACCCCGAGGGCGTCCTCGAACGACGCAACGTGGTTCTCGACACGATGATCTCGAACATTCCCGAGCGCGCCGCCGAACTCCGGCAGCTCAAGGAGACGCCCCTCGGTGTGCTCCCCGAGCCCAACCGGCTGCCCCGCGGGTGCATCGCCGCCGGTGACCGCGGCTTCTTCTGCGACTACGCCCTGCAGTATCTGGCCAACGCCGGCATCAGCCGCGAGCAGATCGACAAGGGCGGCTACCTGATCAAGACGACGCTCGACCCCGCGGTCCAGGCGTCGACCAAGGCGGCGCTCAGCTCGAACGCCAGCCCGGAACTCGACGGCATCGCGAACGTCATGAACGTGGTCCAGCCCGGCCAGGATTCGCACCGGATCCTCGCGATGGGCAGCAGCCGCACCTACGGCCTCGACGCGAACGCCAACGAAACCGTGCAGGCCCAGCCGTACTCACTGGCCGGTCACGGCGCCGGGTCGATCTTCAAGATCTTCACCACGGCCGCCGCCATGGAGAAGGGCCTCGGCACGAACGCCATCCTGGACGTGCCCGGGCGGTTCGAGGCCCGGGGCATGGGTAGTGGTGGTGCGCGCGGTTGCCCCGCGGCCACGTACTGCGTCGAGAACGCAGGCAAATACCCGGCGGCACTGTCGGTGACGGACGCGCTGGCACAGTCGCCCAACACCGCGTTCGTCAAGCTGATCCAGGCGACCGGCGTCGCCCCCACCGTCGACATGGCGGTGCGGCTGGGTCTGCGCTCGTACGCCCAGCCCGGCACGTCGGGATTCGACGACCGCAGCATGGCGGACTTCCAGAAGGATCAGAACCTGGGTTCGTTCACTCTCGGCCCCACGTGGATCAATCCGCTGGAACTGTCGAATGTCGCGGCGACACTCGCCTCGCACGGCAAGTGGTGCCCGCCCACCCCCATCGATTCGGTCTTCGACCGTGAGGGCAAGCCCGTCTCGGTCACCCAGCAGGCCTGCGAGCAGGTGGTCGAACCCGGCCTCGCCGACACCCTCACCAACGCCATGAGCAAGGACGACAAGCCCGGCGGCACGTCCGCCGGAGCGGCGGGCAGCGTCGGCTGGACACTCCCGATGGCCGGCAAGACGGGTACCACGGAGTCCCACATGTCCTCGGGCTTCCTCGGGTTCACCAACAACTTCGCCGCCGCCGTCTACGTGTTCGGTGACTCGCCGACCCCGGGTGAAATCTGCTCGGCCCCGCTGCGGCCGTGTGGCGACGGAAACCTGTTCGGCGGAAACGAACCGGCGCGCACCTGGTATGCGGCGATGAATCCGATCGCCAACAACTTCGGGCCGACGACGCTGCCGCCGGTCGACCAGAAGTACGCGCGGGGTTCACAGAACGGTCAGGTTCCGGACGTGACCGGGCTGAGCCAGTCGGCCGCGACGTCCCGTCTGCAGGGCGCGGGGTTCACCGTGAACGCGGTCACCACCGAGTCGCAGGCGGCCAAGGGGACGGTCACGAGCGCATCGCCGTCCGGTTCGGCCATACCGGGGTCGACCATCACGATCTACGTCAGCGACGGATCGGTGAAGGCTGCTCCCCCGCAGGCGCCGGCTCAGGGGATCCCGGTTCCGCCCATCCAGCTGCCCGGCCTGCCGCCGATCCAGCTGCCGCCCATACCCCGGTAACCCCAGGTGAGTGGGAAAGTGTGTCGACGCACGCTTTCCCACTCACGTCGGGGGTCAGAGGCGGGACTTCACCGCGTGCGAGAGCCGCGAACCGTCGGCCTTGCCGCCCGCGAGTGCACCGGCGGCCTTCATGACCTGACCCATCTGGCGCATGCCGGGACGCTCACCGATTTCCTCGGCCACCTGAGCGATCGCGGTGTCCACGACGTCGACCAGTTCGGCGTCGGTCAGCGGCGTCGGGAGGTACTCGTCGATGATCTGCGCCTCGGCCCGCTCCTGCGCTGCCAGCTCACCTCGACCGTTCTCGGTGTAGATCTCGGCGGACTCGCCGCGCTTCTTCGACTCCTTCGCGAGGACCTTCAGCACCTCGTCGTCGGTGAGTTCGCGGGCTTCCTTGCCGGAGACCTCCTCGGTCTGCACGGCGGCCATCAGCATGCGGATGGTGGCGGTGCGCAGCGAATCCTTGGCCTTCATGGCGGCCGTCATGTCGGAGCGCAGTCTTGCTTTCAGTGAATCTGGCATGGGCGAAACGCTACGCGCCCCGATTCGTCCACTGCATCTCGATTGCGCTCATCAGTATCCTGGAAGAGTGTCTGACGAGTTCCGTGCCAACCTGACCCGCGCCGCCCTGGGTACGGCGGGTGCCGCCGCCCTCGGCATCGGCTACGCCTCGCTCATCGAGCGCAATGCATTCGCGCTGCGTGAGGTCACGATGCCGGTACTCGAACCCGGGTCGTCGACGCTCCGTGTGCTGCACATCAGCGACCTGCACATGATGCCCGGACAGCGGCTGAAACAGAACTGGCTGCGGGAACTGGACAACCTCGACCCCGACCTCGTCGTGAACACCGGCGACAACCTGTCGCATCAGCGGGCGGTGCCCGCAGTGGTCCAGGCGCTGGGGAATCTGCTCGCCCGCCCCGGACTGTTCGTCTTCGGCAGCAACGACTACTTCGCGCCCAAGCCGAAGAACCCGCTCAAATACTTCCGCAAGGAACACAAGCGCGTCCTCGGCGAGCCGCTGCCGTGGGGCGACCTCCGGGCCGCGTTCACCGAGCGCGGCTGGTTCGACGTCACGCACGTCCGCCGCGACCTCGAGGTGTCGGGTGTCCGGATCGCGTCGGCGGGTGTCGACGATCCGCACCTCAAGCGCGACCGGTACGACACCATCGCCGGTCCGCCCAATCCGCTGGCCGATCTCCGGCTGGGCATCACCCACTCGCCCGAGCCGCGGGTGCTCGACCGGTTCGCGGACGACGGTTACGACCTCGTGCTGGCGGGCCACACACACGGCGGTCAGCTGTGCCTGCCGTTCTACGGCGCGCTGGTCACCAACTGCGACATCGACCGTTCGCGGGTGAAGGGTCCGTCCAAGTGGGGCGCGCACACCCAGCTGCACGTGTCCGCGGGAATCGGAACGTCGCCGTGGGCGCCCGCCCGCTTCTGCTGCCGCCCCGAGGCGACGCTCCTCACGTTGGTTCCGGCTCAGCGCGGCGGCTCGGACGCCGACGCCGACCGGGGTCGCACCGAGTCGTCGGAGAGCACCGTTATACGCAACTGACCAGGGGATTTAATGGTGACTGGTTGCGTAATGTAAGCTAGCCGAGGTTCAACACGGGGTGTGGCGCAGCTTGGTAGCGCGCTTCGTTCGGGACGAAGAGGTCGTGGGTTCAAATCCCGCCACCCCGACAGTGTGAGACACCGAGAAGAGGCCTTGACCGGTTCGCCGGTCAGGGCCTCTTCTCGCTGGCGGAGGCGTTGTCCGGGTTCACAGACCCCGCGAGCGCCCATCCGAAACCTCAGGCTAGCCTCACCTCATGTCTTCGAGGCTCTACGTACGCGCCGGGCTGGTCGCCCTGGCCACCGTCTTTCTCGCCGCCTGCGGCACCACCGACACCGGATCGTCCGCCGGCAACGCCGACGTCGCCACCGGCGGCAGGCAGTTCGCCACGGCGGACGCCGAGACCGCCAAGCTCGGCACCGACGCCGAACCGGGCGTCTTCCCCCGGACCATCACCCACGCCCTCGGCGAGACCGTCATCGAGAAGAAACCCGAACGGGTGATCGTCCTCGACGGCGGTGAGCTGGACGACGTGCTCTCCCTGGGAATCACGCCCGTCGGACTGGCCAGCCCCGAGAGCGCCGCCGGTCAGCCGTCCTACCTCGCCGACAAGCTGGCCGGGGTGCCGGACGTCGGGACCACCAACAATCTGAATCTCGAGGCGATCTCCGCGCTGCAGCCCGATCTGATCCTGGGCAGCAAGCTGCGCGCCGACAAGCTGTACCCGCAGCTGTCGTCCATTGCTCCGACCGTGTTCGGCATCCGCCCCGGTTTCCCGTGGAAGGAGAACTTCCTGCTGGTCGCGGACGCGCTCGGTGAGGAGACCAAGGCGGAGGACGTGCTCAACGCCTATCAGACCCGCGCCGACGAGGTCCGCGAGTCCATCCCGGGCGAGCCGACGATCTCGCTGATCCGGTTCATGTCCGGCAAGATCCGCCTGTACGGCAACCTGTCGTTCATCGGCGTCATCCTGAAGGACGTCGGCCTTCCGCGTCCGACGGTGCAGAACGTCGAAGAACTGGCCGTCGAGGTGAGCCAGGAAACGATCGGGGAGGCGAATGCCGACCGGATCTTCTACTCCAGCTACGGCGCGCCCGAGACCACCGACGAGTCGACTGTGGTCGGCGGCCCGCTGTGGAACCAGATGCAGGCGGTGAAGGACGGCAAGGCCGTGCACGTCAGCGACGAGACCTGGTTCCTCGCGCTGGGACCCACCGGGGCGATGATCGTCCTCGACGAACTCGAGAACATGCTCGCGGCCTGAGTCACTGCGGGGCAGGCATGAACGCGTCGTAGATTGCCTGCGGCGCACCGTCGATGGCCCAGATGACCATGAGTCCGACGGCCACCGTGAGGGCGGGCCCGAGCACGACCTTCTCGAAGGGCCCGCCCGCCCGGATGGACAGGAACGACGGGAGCCGGAACTCCCACCACCGTTCCTTGCCGAGTGTGAGGAACGGAGCCAGGAAGGGGACGCCTTCCTTGGTGATGGCGTCCCCGAGGCAGTGGGTGGCGCAGCCCAGCGCCACCGCCACTCCGAGTCCGGTGGAACCGGCCTCCGTGGGATACGACTGCCAGGTGAGCGCGGACAGCACCGCGGCGACCGCCGAAACCGCCAGCCAGCCTTTTTCTTTGGCCAGCTCCCCGGCCAGCCCGCGGAGCGCGAGCCCGAGGCAGACGAACAGTGTCGCGATGATGGCCGGCTTGCCGAACTGGACGACCAGCGCGGACACCCCGGCCCCGATACCGGCGGCGAACAGGGCCGTGTGGGTGAGCGTCCGGTGCCCGCCGCGCCGCTTGCCGTCGCGTTTGCCCTTTGTGACGGTGTAGAAAC
Organism: Rhodococcus sp. JS3073; assembly: GCF_026810085.1. NCBI lineage: Bacteria > Bacillati > Actinomycetota > Actinomycetes > Mycobacteriales > Nocardiaceae > Rhodococcus > Rhodococcus sp. JS3073. Next base: position 3,402,945 of record NZ_CP113951.1, read on the forward strand.
CCAGCGACACCGCATCGACGCCCTTCGCGACGACGCTGCTGACCGGCCCGAACGAGCGTGAGACCGTGGACTGGCTCGTGTCCAGGTCCGGGAGAAGCGCCGCTCCGGCGCACACCGCCGCGAACGTGAAGGTCTCGGCGGTCGAGGTGGGCCCACCCCAGTCGAGGGGCAGCAGATCTGCCACCGCCAGACCTACAGCCGCACCGGACATTGCATGGGTGGGACCCATCACCATGGAAGACAGCACCTTTCGACCCCGACTCGGGACACGGTCATCCGAGCCGGTGTCCTGACACCGCCCAACCTAGCAACAACATCCGACACACCCGTCACACACCTGTGAGTACTTGTTAACCGCGGGCGGTTAACAAGTACTCACGGGCGCGAAGCGCAGTGGCGTCCGTCCCCGCTGAAGGTGGATGATGGAAGTGCGCTGCGTGCAGTCGGGCGGAGGAGGGTCGTCGTGGAAACTGTGATCGTGTTCGTTCTCGCCGTGCTGCTCTATTGGTGGGGCCTGCTCTGAGCCTGCCCCACCAACGACATCAGTTCCGGCTCTGCCCTTCCCGGACACCGATTTCCACTCGCTTGCCCAGGTCGGGGTCGACGCTCTTCCAGTAGTCGAAGACCCGCAGCAGAACCGGTTCGCTGACGCCGCCGAGTGCGTGGCCGACGATGTTGTTCACCAGGCGGTCGCGTTCGTCGTCGCTCAGGACCTCTCGGACGAGCGTGCCCGCCTGCGTGAAATCGCCGTCCTCGGCGTGCTCGATGTAGCCGGCTCGCACCGACTCGCCGTCGAACGCCCACAGACCTTCGTCACCCGCGAGCGACGCGTCGGCGTGGGGGCCGCCGTAGGAGTTCGGCGCGTACACCGGGGTCTCGGGCGAATTGGTGGCGTACCGCATCGCACCGTCCTGCGAGTACGAGTTCACCTGATTCTTCGGCGCGTTGACCGGCAGCTGCGCGTAGTTGGCGCCGATGCGGTACCGGTGCGCGTCCGCGTACGAGAAGACCCGTCCCAGCAGCATCTTGTCGGGCGAGAAGCCGATTCCCGGAACGACATTCGACGGCTCGAACGAGGCCTGCTCGATCTGCGCGAAGAAGTTGTCGGGGTTCCGGTTGAGGGTCCACTTGCCGACCTCGATCAGCGGGTAGTCCTTCTGCGACCACACCTTGGTGAGGTCGAACGGGTTGAATCGGTAGCCCTCTGCCTCGTCGACGGGCATGACCTGGACCTTCAGCGTCCAACTGGGGAACTCGCCGCGGGCGATCGTGTCGTACAGGTCGGCGCGGTGATGATCGGGGTCGTTGCCGGCGAGGGTGTCGGCCTCGTCCTGAGTGAGGAACTCGATGCCCTGATCGGTCTTGAAGTGGTACTTGACCCAGAACCGTTCGCCGTCGGCGTTGACCCACTGGTACGTGTGCGAGCCGAAACCGTCCATGTGACGCCAGGTCTTCGGGATTCCGCGGTCACCCATCAGCCAGGTCACCTGGTGGGCGGACTCGGGCCGCAGCGTCCAGAAGTCCCACTGCATGTTGTGGTCGCGCAGACCGGACCCCGGCAGCCGCTTCTGCGAGTGGATGAAGTCGGGGAACTTGATCGGGTCCTTGATGAAGAAGACGGGTGTGTTGTTGCCGACGAGGTCGTAGTTGCCGTCCTCGGTGTAGAACTTCACGGCGAATCCGCGCGGGTCGCGCCAGGTGTCGGGGCTGCCCTGCTCGCCCGCGACGGTGGAGAAGCGCACCAGCGACTCGGTCTTCGCGCCGGGCTGGAACAGTGTGGCCTTCGTGTAGCGGCTCACGTCGTGGGTGACGACCAGTTCGCCGAACGCACCGCCGCCCTTGGCGTGGACGACGCGCTCCGGAACGCGCTCGCGGTTGAAGTGGGCGAGCTTCTCGATCAGGTAGTGGTCGTGGAGCAGGATGGGGCCCTGCGTGCCCGCGGTGAGGGATTCGTTGTCGCTGACGACGGGAATTCCGAAGTTGTTGGTGGTGGCGCGCTGTGTTTCAGGCATGGCAAAGCCTCCAGGTTGCATCGGGTGAGGGTGTAGCGGTGGGGACGGACGGGTCAGGACAGGGCTGCTGCCGACCCGGTTCCGCTCTGCGCGCCGGTCTGGCACTGCGAGCAGAGCCCCCAGAAGACGACCTCGGCCTCGTCGATCTCGAAACCGTGGGCCTGCGAAGGGTCGAGGCACGGAGCCTCACCGACGGCGCAGTCCACGTCCACGACGGTCCCGCAGCTGCGGCACACGAGGTGGTGGTGGTTGTCTCCGGTACGGGTTTCGAACCGTGCGGGCGATCCCGCGGGCTCGATACGTCTGAGCAGGCCGGCGGCGGTGCACGCCTTGAGGACGTCGTATACCGCCTGGGTGGAGACCGATCCCAGCTCTTCACGAACTACGGCCGCAATGTCGTCGACGTCGGAATGCGGCCGCACGGCAACCGCATTCAACACTGCAACGCGTGGTGCAGTGACACGCAGGCCCACCCCGCGCAGCTGCGCTTTGGGATCCATGTCGTGTCGCATGTGTTCCAGTATCGCGCCTTTTTGGAATTAGTCAAGAAAAGGACGTGTCGGAAATTCTTGACATGTCGGAAATCTCCGACATAAAGTCGCGGCGTGCCCGACGACGACGTCTTCATCGCCCTCTCGAACCCAGTGCGACGGCGCCTGCTGGAAATCCTGGTGGACGGACCCCTCACCGCCGGCGACCTCGCCGGCCGGTTCGACCTCAGCCGACCCGCGGTGGCGGAGCACCTGCAGGTGCTGCGCCGGGCCGGTCTCGTCCGCGACGAACCGTCCGGACGGCAACGGCACTACCACCTGACCGCCGAGCCGCTCGCCGACGTCGGCGACTGGCTGCACCCGTTCGAGCGGTTCTGGCGTGGCCGCTTGCGCACACTCGCCGACTTCCTCGAGGAGGACTCGTGACCGACCGCACCACCACCAAGATCTCCGTCGACCAGTTCATCGCCGCGCCGCCCGCCAAGGTGTGGCGCGCCCTCACCGAGCCGGAACTGCTCGCCCGCTGGTGGGCCGCGGGTGACATCGCCGCCACGGTCGGGCATCGGTTCCACCTCGACATGCCCGGCTGGGGCGCCGTTCCCTGCGAAGTGGTCGAGGTCCAGCCCGAACGGCGCTTCGTCTACACGTTCACCGAGAGCTGGACGCTGGTCTGGCGCCTGGTTCCCGAGGGTGCGGGCACCCGCCTGTTCCTCGAGTATTCGGGCTTCGACCTCGACGACAAGCGCAGCCGCGACGCGTTCGAGCGGATGGGTCCGGGCTGGCGCGACACCGTGCTGCCACGTCTCGCCGGCGCGGTCGCGGAAATCGGATAGCGACCTGTCTCAGGTCAGCGGAGCTGCGCGGGCCCGGTGGTCATCCGGCCGTCCGTGATCACGATGCCGTGGTGCGTGCCGGGCGTCAGCCAGGCACCGAGGGTGGGACCTTCGGCCGTCACGGCCACGCGGGCATATCGGAAATGCCCCCGGAGTCGCGCGGACGCCGTGACGAGGCCGTGGCCGCCGGGTTGCGCGAACCCCAGCGCGCCGGCGACAGGCAGTCGCGGTCCGCGCGGACGAGTGCTCGTGGTGACGCGCCACGCTTCGGACGATGCCTCGAAGTCGCCGTGCACATCCCCGTCGAACTCGGCAGTCACCTTCGGCAGGCTCCAGTGCACGCGGCCGCCGTGCACGGAGGGTTCCGAATCCACGGCAATGAACGGGACCGCCATGCGCGGCAGGACGCCGATGCGACGTCCGGGCGCGCGGAGCACCGGGCTGGCGAGGATTTCCCGGTAGGGACCGACGGGCGAGTCGAGGTAGTCGACCATCATCGCGAGGGTCAACGGCACGGTGGCGCCGTCGGGTCCGAGCGCGCGGGCGGCCGCGGTGCTGCGGTGCCACCACAGTGTCGCGCGCACCCCCGCCGGCCACGGGGGCGGCGAGCTCTCGGGCCAGTCGGTGCGCGGGGTGGTCGATTCAGGTACGCTCCACATCGATTGTCTCCCTTCGGGTGGTGACCGTCAGCGGGAGCCGCAGTGCACCCGGCGCGTCGGCGGGGACCACCGGATTCCGGGGCGGCGACGGTTCGATACGTACGTATGGCTTGCCCGGCTCGGGCCGGATGTCGGCCTCACCCTTGTTGGGCCACAGCGCGAATGCACGCTCGGCCTGGGCGGTGATGGTGAGCGACGGATTGACCCCGAGATTCGCGCTCACCACGGAGCCGTCGGCCACGTGCAGACCGTCGTGTCCGTACGCCCGCAGGTAGGGGTCGACGACGCCGGTATCCGGCGAGTCCCCGATGGTGCAACCCCCGAGGAAATGAGCGGTCATCGGAATGTTCACGACGTCGGCGAACGAACCGCCCGGGTCTCCCCCGATCCGCTCGGCCACCTTGCGGATGGCCGTGTGACCCTGCGGGATCCATTCGGGCGGCGGAGCTCCGGGTCCGGGACGGCTGGTGACCGCGCGACCGAGGCGGCTCTTCCCCTTGGCCAGTTCGAGCGAATTGTCGTCGGTCTGCATGACGAGCGCGATCACGGTGCGCTCCGACCAGTGCCGCACCGACAGGCTGCGCACGAACGCCCCGGGGCGACGCAACGCGACGCCGACCGTCTTCAGCAGCCGCGGCGTCCTGCCGCCGCCGTCGCTGAGGACGGTCTGCAACAGGCCGATCGCGTTGCTGCCCTTGCCGTACCGCACCGGTTCGATGTGGGTGTGATCGTCCGGGTGGAACGAGGACGTGATGGCAACGCCCTTCGTGAAGTCTGTGGCACGGTTCTTCGCCGTGGCCGCGAGGACCGCCTCCGAGTTGGTGCGCACCACCGATCCCAGCCTCGGCGACAACCGTGGCAGCGCACCGGATTCCTTCATCGCCAGCAGCAGCCGGGCGGTGCCGTACGTGCCCGCGGCGACCACCACCTGGTCGGCGGTGAAGGTGTGTTCCCGCTTGCGGATCCCGTCGGTGCGGCGGGTCCGCAACGCGTAGCCGCCGCCCGCCCGGGGACGCAACTCCGTCACCGTCGTGAGCGGATGCACCCCGGCACCCGCCTTCTCGGCGAGGTGGAGGTAATTCTTGACGAGCGTGTTCTTCGCGCCCACCCGGCAACCCGTCATGCAACTGCCGCACTCGGTGCACCCTGTGCGCTCGGGTCCGACTCCCCCGAAGAACGGATCGGCCACCCGCGATCCCGGTTCGCCGAAGAAGACGCCCACCGGTGTGGACGTGAACGTCTCACCGGCGCCCATCTCCTCGGCCACCTCGCGCATGACGGCGTCGGCGGGGGTGAACGACGGATTGGTCGTCACACCCAGCATCCGTTTCGCCTGCTCGTAGTACGGGGCCAGCTCCGACTGCCAGTCGGTGATGTGCGCCCACTGCTTGTCCTCGAAGAAGCGGCGTGGCGGCTGGTAGAGGGTGTTCGCGTAGTTCAGCGACCCGCCTCCTACCCCTGCCCCGGCCATGACCAGGACGTCGGGGAGGAGGTGGATCCGTTGCACGCCGTAGCAGCCCAGCCACGGTGCCCACAGGTAGCGCCGCAGCCGCCAGCTCGTCTCGGGCAGCTCGTCGTCGGCGAAGCGTCTACCCGCTTCGAGCACGCCGACCCGGTACCCCTTCTCGGTAAGCCTGAGCGCCGCGACGCTGCCGCCGAAACCGGAGCCGACCACGATCACGTCGTAGTGCGTCACGCGACGGTCTCCTTCGCGGCGCTGCGTCGTGAAACGTAGTTCTCCTGATCGAAGCGCTGCAGCTGGGAGCGGAACTTCCAGGTGAAGGTCGGCCACTGGACGGAGTTCCGGCCCTCGGCGTCGTAGTACCAGCTCGAGCAGCCACCCTTGTTCCAGACGGTGGACTGCAGTTCGGACTGGATGCGGGTGTTGTACCGGCGCTGCGCCTCCTCACTGACCTCGAAGGCGGTGATGCCGCTGTGGTGCATCACGTTCAACGCGTCGGCGATGTACGCGGACTGCGATTCGAGCATGTAGACGATGGAGCTGTGCCCGAGGTTGGTGTTGGGACCGTACATCAGGAACAGGTTCGGGAAACCGGCGACGGTGGTCCCCTTGTACGCACTCGGGCTCCCGTCCCAGTGCTCGGCGAGGGTGCGGCCGTTCGCACCGCGCAATGCGTGCGCCACAGGAGGTTCCGTCGGCGTGAAGCCCGTCGCGAAGATGATGGTGTCGACCTTGTGCTCGTTGCCCACCGCATCGACGACGCCGTCCGACGTGACCCCGGCGAGTCCCGCGTCGACGAGCGTGACGTCGGGACGGTCGAGGGTCCGCAGCCAGTCGTTCGACAGCAGCATCCGCTTGCAGCCGATCGTGAAGTTCGGTGTGAGCTTCCGGCGCAGTTCGGGATCCCGCACCTGCCGGCGCAGATGCGCCTTGGCCACCATCTCGAACACCGGCAGCAGGCTGTTCGCGTGCGCGAGCACACCGCCCAGCGCTTCGCGGAAGCTGTACACGGACCCACGGACGGCCTTCTGCACCAACGGCAGTCGTCGGTAGAGGCCCTTCTCGGACCCGGACAGTTCGCGGTCGAGACGTGGGATCACCCAGGCGGGCGTGCGCTGGAACACGGTGAGATGTTCGGCAGCGGGCGCGATCTCCGGCACGAACTGCACCGCGGACGCCCCCGTGCCGATGACGGCCACGCGCTCACCGGTGAGGTCGTGGTCGTGGTTCCATGTGGCCGAGTGGAACGTGGTGCCGCCGAACGTCTCCAGTCCCGGCATGTCCGGGACGCTGGGCGTCGACAGCGCACCCGTCGCGGCCACCACGACGTCGGCCGTCAGCGTTCCGCGGCTCGTCCGGACGGTCCAGACGGCCTCGTCGTCGTCCCAGTGCGCTTCCTGCAGTTCACAATCGGTCACCACCCGGGACCCGACACCGGTGTCGGCCGCAACCTTCTTCAGGTAACGGTGGATCTCGGGTTGACGGGCGAACGTGTGGCTCCAGTCCGCGCTCGGCGCGAACGAGTACGAGTACAGCGACGTCGGGACGTCGCACGCACACCCCGGGTAGGTGTTGTCTCGCCACGTGCCGCCGACGTCGTCGCCGCGCTCGATGATCAGGACGTCGGCCTGCGGCTGCGTCTGCAGAATGCGCGCCGCCAGTCCCATGCCGGCGAAACCTGCCCCCACGATCAGGGTGCGTACGTGTTGCGGAAGATTCACGACTTCTCCACCTTCGATTCCCACACGGGCAACAGCCGCGCGCGTAGTGACTGTTCGGCCTCGGGGGTGCGGAACAGGGCCGACACCGCCAGACCGCGAACCAATTCGATACTGAGCTCGATGGTGTCGGCGTCGAACCGATCGCCGAACACCTCCGCCGACCCGCGGCGCAGCGCGTCGTTGACCTTCCGCTCGAGCGGAACCGTCGCCTCGTACAGGGCCGGGTCGGTGCGAGCGGCCACCCACAACTCGAGGGCCGCATAGAACAGCGGTCCGGAGAAGGCGTCGGCGAGCACCTCGACGCCGCGGCCGGCATCCACTTCGGCGGCGAGGATCTCCTCCATCCGCTTGTCCACGAGATGTTCCACGGCTGCCACCACCAGCGACTCCTTGGTCGGGAAATGGTGCAGCTGCGCTCCGCGCGACACCCCCGCCCGCCGGGCGATGCCCTGCGTGGTGGTGCGGGCGTACCCGAGCTCGACCAGCGAGTCGACGGCGGCGTCGAGCAGCTTCGTGCGCATCGCCGCGGTCCGCTCGGCCTGCGTGCGGGTCGGTTTGACTACTGCTGTGTCAGGTGTCACACACAGCACTGTAGGCGGAAAAAAGAAAACAGTCCAGACTGCTTGTAAGTTTGCGCTACGCGCCTGTGAGTACTTATTAACCGCCGGACGTTAATAAGTACTCACGGGCCTAGGGCACGAGTCGGTACCGCAGCATCATGTCGTGGTCCTCGTGGTCGAGCATGTGGCAGTGCCACACGTAGCCCTGCAGGGGATGCGACGCCTGCCCCATGTGGCCGTGTCCGCCTTCGGAGTGATTCATCGTGTGCGCCGACATCCCGAACGTGGCGTCCGGGTCGAAGCCGAGTTCGTCCGCGGTCGGGAACCGGACGATGATCCGGGTGATCGAGTTCGCGTCCGCGATCACCGTGTCCTTGAACCCCGACTCCCACACCTGCGGCGCCAGGTTCGGCCCGAGCACGAACGGGTCCGCCGACGGCGTCCACCGCATCCCGACCGCGGGCACCGGAACGGCCTGCATCAGGGCGTTCGTGTCGATCGCCTGCCGCCCGATCACCCGGAACGACACCAGATGCAGGTGGATCGGATGCGGTTCGGGCGTGACGTTGACGATGTTCCACTGCTCGACGGTGCCCTGCCGGGGCATCTCGATGTCGTCGGTCGTGTAGCGGAGGTTGTTCAGCGACATCAGCGGCGACGGCTGACCCGGTCCCTGCGCGAGCTGCATCACCGACACGTTGCGCACCACCGACGGCCGCGCGACGGGCGGGAGGACGGCGAGACCACGGCTTCCGCCCCGCAGTGTCTCCGGCACGCCACCGGTGAACCCGGCGGCGGTGCCCACCCGGAACCGGCAGAACCGCGGCATGATCTGCACCCCGCGCTGCGCGACCTGCGCCGGTATCGGCTCGTCGTTGCGCAGTTCGACCGTCGTGCCGGGCGCGAGGGTTCCGAAATCGACGAGGAGGTCCACCCGCTCGCCCGGTCCGAGTCGGACGTGGTCGGTGGCGACCGGGGCGTCGAGCAGCCCGCCCTCGGCGCCGATCACCCAGAACCTCATCCGGTTCTCGAAGAACAGATTCCACACGCTGAACGATGCGGCGTTCACCATCCGCAGTCGGTACAGGCCCCGCGCCACCGACATCTCCGGCCACACCTTGCCGTTCACCACCCCCACGTCACCGGGTGTGGCGGCCTCCCAGCTGCCCTGCGGATTCAGCGGGTTGGAACGGACACTCTGCCGTCCGTCGTCGGTGAAGTTCTTGTCCTGCAACACCAGCGGCAGTTCGAATTCACCCGAGGGCAGACCGAGCGGGTTGCCGCTCGCACCGGTGTCGTACTCGTCGCGCAGCAGGTACATGCCCGCCAGCCCGGCGTAGATGTTGAGCCGGGTGACGCCCATCGCGTGGTCGTGATACCAGAGCGCGCAGGCTTCCTGCCGGTTCGGGAACTCGTGCACCATTCCCTGCCCGGGCCGCATCGTGTCCTCGGGATGTCCGTCGAACTCGGGGGGCGTACGTCCGCCGTGCAGGTGCAGCGACGTCGGCACCTGGGTGCGGTCCTGCTCGCTCACGCCGTGGATCCTCGTGTCGACGTCGGCGGCGAGGGGGTTGCTCGCGATGTCGTTGCGGTACGTCAGCGAGGTCCGTTCGCCGACGTGGGCTTCGATCGTCGGGCCCAGGTAGTCCATGCCGCCGTAGCCGAGGGCCGGGGACGCAGGCAGGTCGGGGTGGAACACGTGCGTCGTGCTGCTCGCGTGCACCTCGACGGCGCTCCCACCCACCATCGGCAACGGCGGCAACTGTTCCCGGAACGGCTGGAGCGGCGGCGAGGAGAAGACGAACGGCCGCAGCGGATCGATCCCGAACGGGTAGGCGCTCGCCGAGCCCACCCCGACGGCACCGAGCCCGGCCGTCAGCGCCAGTCCACGAACGAAAGACCTACGCGGAATCCGTCCATCCATTCCGAGGAGCCCCCTTGCACGGTGAGAACAGCATTGCGAATCGAGTAGCCGACGGTACCGCAACCGTTGCCCCTCTCACCGGGTTTACGGGGCGTCCCTTCGCACGGCGGCCGTCGTCGTGCCAGTCTGACCTCATGACTGGTGCAGCTCCGAAGAACATGGCATGGATCCCCGGGGGCACCTTCTGGATGGGTTCGGAGGACTTCTACCCCGAGGAACGCCCCGTCCACCAGGTGACCGTCGACGGATTCTGGATGGACTCGCACCAGGTCACCGTGGCCGAGTTCCGGCGATTCGTGAAGGACACCGGTCACGTCACGACCGCCGAGATCGCCCCCGACCCCGCGCAGTACCCGGGCGCGGATCCGGCTCTGCTCGTGCCCGGTTCGCTCGTGTTCACCCCGACGGCCGGCCCCGTCCCGCTCGACGACTACACCCGCTGGTGGTCGTTCACGCCGGGTGCGGACTGGCGACACCCGGAGGGTCCGGGCAGCAACGTCGGCGGACGCGAACGCCATCCCGTCACGCACGTGTCGTGGTTCGACGCCCGCGCCTACGCGGACTGGGCGGGCAAGGACCTCCCGACCGAGGCCGAATGGGAATTCGCGGCCCGAGGCGGGCTGGACCGGAAGCCGTTCGTGTGGGGCGAGGAGCACGAACCGGGCGGCCGGCCCGGCGGGAACGTCTGGCAGGGGCAGTTCCCGTGGGAGAACCTCCTCGCGGACGGCTTCGCGGGAACGTCGCCGGTCGGCCATTTCCGGCCCAACGGTTACGAACTCAGCGACATGGCCGGCAACGTGTGGGAATGGACCACCGATTACTTCACGGCGGATCACTCCGAGGGCGGGAAGAACGTCGCGCCCACCAGTTCCTGCTGCATTCCCACCAACCCGAGAGTCGAGACGGCACGCGTCGAGAACCCGGACGAGCCCTACGCGCGCCGCGTGATCAAGGGCGGCTCGCACCTCTGCGCGCCGAACTACTGCCTCCGCTACCGACCCTCGGCCCGGCAGGGTGACACCGAGGAGACGTCGACGTGCCACATCGGGTTCCGGTGCATCATCCGCCCGTGACGGTCTTTCTCACCTCACGGGGATGAAGACGCGCCGCGTCCGCTGCGGTTGAGTCGGTGATGTGCGGTCCACCAAATTGTCTGTGGCGCTGGCCCGGGAAGCGCTGATCGCGCGGACCGAAACTGCCAACGGCTGGTTGCAGGGCACACCTCCCGGCCGCACGGTTCGACGCGTCATCGACGGGCTGATCGCGATCGAACTCGTCGACCGCTCGATGACGCTCGCCGCCCGGATCTTCACGTCGGTGCTGCCCGTGATGATTGCGGCATCGACGCTGAGCAGTTGGAACGTGACCGCACGCACCATCAAGACCCAGTTCGGCTTCGACCCCACGGAACTGACGACCACGTCCGGCTCCGTCGACACCACCAACCCCTCCTTCGCCGCGTTCGGGGTCGTCGGTCTGCTGATGATCGCGATCAGCGGCACGTCCTTCGCGAGGGCGCTCGCCCGGATCTACGCAAAGATCTGGAACGTCCCGTCGATCACCCTCCGAGACGCCTGGCGGTGGCTCGTCGTCCTGTTCGCCGTCGCGATGTCGGGGACGGCGATCGGCCTGGCCGGCGAGCTCACGAACGTCCGGTTCATCGGGCCACCTCTCGCAGTCGCCGGGGAGTTCGCGGTGTGGATGGCCGTGTGGACTCTCAGCCCGTACCTGTTGACGATGGGCACCCTCAAAGGTCGCGTGCTCTGGGCGACGGGGGCGCTGACCGCCGCCGCGCTCACCGCTCTCCACGTCGGCGGACGTCTCGTCCTGCCCCGGATCACCGCCGCCGCACAACACCAGTTCGGGTCGCTCGGCCTGGTGTTCACCGCGATCAGCTGGCTGTTCGTCCTGTCCGTCGTGATCGTGGGTTCCGCGGTGATCGTCAAGGCCATCGCGCTCGACGAGGGCTACATCGGACGGTACCTGCGCGGCCCGGACGCCGTCGTGTCAGAACAACCCGCTGAACCCCTTGCCGAGGACGACGGCGCCCATCACGAGTAGCAGCACGCTCATCACCGCGGCGTTGTTGGCCTGGAGCCAGACCTTGAGGTTGTCGAGGGTCCCGCGCATCTTGTCGGCTGCGACGGCGTAGGCGATCACCGGGACGAGGACGGTCGATCCGGCCAGCACCGTGTACACGATCAGGGCCACCACCTGCTCGCCGCCGTTCACCCCGGCTGTGCCGATCCCGACGCCCGCGGACACGCAGAGCAGAAGGTTCTTGGGATTGATTGCCGCCAGCGCGAATCCGAGACCGGTGGATTTGACGAAGTTCAGGTCGTCGATGGCCTGCATCCATTTCGGCGGCTCCGCGTGGGCATTGCGGCTTCTCCACTGCCGCCCCGCGAGCAGGAGCAGCAGCACACCGAGAACCACCTTCACCCACGACGCGGTCGCCGAGGGACCGTCGGAGTCTGACGTGTCGATGCTGCCGGCGAGGAGCATGAAGATGCCCGTCGCGACGAGGATGCCCAGGATCCAGCCGACGCCGAAGCCCGCGCTCGCACCGCCCGCCCGCTTCGACAGCAGCATCAGGATGACGGCGATGATCGGTATCGGCGAGATCGCGACACCCACGGCGAGCGGTAACAGTTCTCCGATGACTGAGCCCATGTCCGAACCGTAGGGTCGGGGCGCCGTCTCCGCCTCGCACGTGTCGGGTGAACCCCAGGTGAGTGGCGAAGCGTGCTCGGGGACGCTTTGCCACTCACATGGGGGACAGCACGCGCGCCGCGAACGCGAGGGACTCCGGCATGGAGGCCGTCAGCGATTCGCGGTGGTCCTCACCGGCAAGTTGCTGGAATTCGACGTTCACCCCGTGCTGCTGCATCTCGGCGAGCTGCGCCCACGTCAACGGAATCGGCACCGACATGTCGGACAGGCTGTGCACCACCCGCAGGGGGTGGTCGAATCCGTCGACGGGTACCTGCATCTCCCGGAACAGCGCCCGGAACTGCTCGTTCCACAGGGGCGCCGCGAACAGGTCCCCGACCGACGTGGGATGGCCGAGCAGGTACCGGCCGAGTTCCCGGCTGCACGTCACCTTCGCCAACTCCATCAATTCGATTCCCTTCGGCGACAGATAGTGCCGAATGCCGACCTCCGGACGCTGGTCGTCGATGCCGGCGAGAGTCAGCAACGCGTAGTTCACGATTCCCGTTGTCGGCAGAGCGGGAATCGCCGGACCCGCGGCCGGAAAGAGCTGTTCGAGGTGGGTCGGCGCGGCCACGGCGACGGCACCGCGGTAGTCGAGGGCCGGTGCCCTGATGGTGGCCTCGCGGGCGGCGAAGTAGGTCGCGTGCCCGCCCTGCGACAGTCCCGTGACGATCCACCGGTCGCTGAGCACGTCGCCGTAGATGTCGTGTGCGGTCAGGACGATGTCGACGGTGTTGGCGGCGGCGGCGCGACCGTCGAGATAGGCATTGACCCCGGGCGTGCCGATTCCCGCGTAATCCGTTGCTGCGACGGCGTACCCGGCGGCCAGCCACTGCTCGATCGCGGGCAGTTCGACGTAGTTGAACCCGGCGACGGACGGTGCGCACTGGTCGGCGACCCCGACCGTGCCGTGTGCGTAGGACACCACCGGCCAGCCGCCGTCGGGTGGATCACCGTGGGGAAGGAAGATCGATCCGGTCGACTCACCGGTCGCGGTGGCGGTGCGCATCGTGGAGTAGCGGACCCGGACGCTGTCGCCGGCCTGGGTGGGGACTGCGGCGGGTGGAAGTTCTTCCTGCGACAGCAGGATCCTCGGCTGTGCGGACGCCTCGCTCGCACCGGTGAGCAGCAACAGGACCGCGGCCACCGCGGCCCCGACGACTCTCATCGGCCCAGTATCCACCCGCAACCGGCACGTGAGTGGCAAAGCGTGCGGGAGCACACTTTGCCACTCACGTGGGGAGGAGGTCAGACCAGCAGTTCGGCGATCTGAATGGTGTTGAGGGCGGCACCCTTACGCAGGTTGTCACCCGACACGAACAGCGCCAGACCACGACCCTCGGGGACACCCGGATCCTGACGGATGCGCCCGACCAGCGACGGGTCGCTGCCCGCGGCCTGGAGCGGGGTGGGGACGTCCACCAGCTGCACACCGGGAGCCTTCGACAGAAGCTCCTGCGCGCGCTCCACCGACAGCGGACGCTCGAACTCGGCGTTGATCGACAGCGAGTGACCCGTGATCACGGGGACGCGGACGCACGTGCCCGACACCAGAAGGTCGGGCAGGCCGAGGATCTTGCGGCTCTCGTTGCGGAGCTTCTGGTCCTCGTCCGTCTCACCGCTGCCGTCGTCGACGATCGAGCCGGCCAGCGGCAGGACGTTGAACGCGATGGGTGCGACGTACTTGTTCGGGGCCGGGAAGTCGACGGCGCTGCCGTCGTGCACCAGCTTCTCCGCGTCGTCGATCACGGCGCGGGCCTGGCCCACCAATTCCTCGACACCGGCGATGCCACTGCCCGACACGGCCTGGTAGCTCGACACGATGAGGCGCTGCAGACCGGCCTCGTCGTGCAGAACCTTCAGCACCGGCATCGCGGCCATCGTGGTGCAGTTGGGGTTGGCGATGATGCCCTTCGGCGGGTTCTTCGCCTGCTCCGGGTTGACCTCGCTGACGACCAGCGGGACGTCGGGGTCCTTGCGGAACGCCGACGAGTTGTCGACGACCGTGGCGCCTGCCGCCGCGAACCGCGGAGCCTGCTCACGAGAGAGCGTCGCACCGGCCGAGAACAGGGCGATGTCGATGCCCTTCAGGTCCTCGTCGGACGTCGCGGACGCGTCCTCGACGACGATCTCCTCGCCCCGGAACGGCAGCTTCTTGCCCGCCGACCGCGCGGAGGCGAAGAACCGCACCTTGTCCGCGGGGAAGTTCCGTTCCTCGAGGAGGGTGCGCATGACGATGCCGACCTGTCCGGTCGCACCGACGACAGCGATGGTGGTCATATCTACCGTCCCGTTCCTGCGTGCACGACGGCTTCTTCGTCGCCGCCGAGCTCGAATGCGTCGTGGATCGCCTTCACGGCCTTGTCCAGCTCCACGTCCTTGACGAGCACCGAGATGCGGATCTCGGATGTGGAGATGAGGTCGATGTTGACTCCGGCCTTCGCGAGGGCCTCACAGAACGTCGCGGTGACGCCCGGGTGGCTCTTCATGCCCGCGCCGACCAGCGACACCTTGCCGATGTGGTCGTCGAACAGCACCTGCGTGAAGCCGATCTCGCCCTGCAGCTTGGTGAGCTTCTCGACGGCGCGCGGGCCGTCGGCGGTGGGCAGGGTGAACGTGATGTCGGTCTTGCCGGTCTCGACCTTCGAGATGTTCTGCAGCACCATGTCGATGTTGATCTCCGCCTCGGCCACCGCGCGGAAGACCTGCGCGGCGTAGCCCGGGGTGTCGGGCAGGCCGACGACGGTGATCTTGGACTCGCCGCGATCGTGCGCGACTCCGGTGATGATTGCCTCTTCCACGGGGATGTCCTCCATCGATCCGGACACGATGGTGCCCGGCTTGGTCGTGTATGACGAACGGACGTGCACGGGCACGTTGTATCGGCGGGCGTACTCGACGCAGCGGAGCATGAGCACCTTCGCGCCGCACGCCGCGAGCTCGAGCATCTCCTCGAACGACACCGTCTCGAGACGCTGCGCGTCCGGAACGATGCGCGGGTCGGCGGTGAAGATGCCGTCGACGTCGGTGTAGATCTCGCAGACGTCGGCCTCGAGGGCCGCTGCGAGGGCCACCGCGGTGGTGTCCGAACCGCCGCGCCCGAGGGTCGTCACGTCCTTGCTGTCCTGGCTGACGCCCTGGAATCCGGCGACGAGGACGATCGAGCCCTCGTCGAGCGCATCCCGGACGCGGCCCGGTGTGACGTCGATGATCTTGGCGTTGCCGTGAGCACCGGTGGTGATGACGCCCGCCTGCGAGCCCGTGAACGAACGGGCCTCCGCACCGAGCGAATGAATTGCCATTGCGACGAGAGAATTGGAAATGCGCTCACCGGAGGTCAGCAGCATGTCCATTTCGCGGGCGGGTGGGGCTGGGCACACCTGCTGAGCCAGATCGAGCAGCTCATCAGTGGTGTCCCCCATCGCTGAAACCACGACGACGACATCGTTGCCGGCCTTCTTGGTCTCGACGATCCGTTCAGCCACTCGTCGGATTCTCTCGGCGGTTGCCACCGAGGATCCGCCGTACTTCTGGACGACGAGAGCCACGCGTTTCTACCTCCAGGTCGATGAATCTGTACTGGTCCAGCTGTCGAGCTTACCGGCGGAGTCCAATCTGATCCCGGGTGAGTCCGTTCGGACGCCTATCCGAACGCCGTGTTCGCGGCGTCCGCGACCCTCGCCACGGCCGCGCAGTTCGGGCCGTGAACAGTGACGACTGCACCCGCGTGACCGAGCCTGCGGGTGAACTCGTCGACGCCCGCTCCGGGCCGTGTAACGTCGATCGGCTCACCCGTCGGGCTCGTCCACCGGCATCGGTCGCCGACCGTCTCCGGCTCGGCGGGAACGGATGGTCGGTTTTCCTTCACCGGCGACATCGTGAACGACACGGTCACCTCACTCCCGGGCACCCGGTTCGGGTTCGGAAACAGGACGCAGTCGAACGGGGTGGGCGGTGACTCCGGATCGACGACGCGTCCGCCCGCCGTGGTCCCCAGCACGTCGAGTACTTCGCACGGGTCGTGTACCGCGAGCGCCACCTGGTGCGCGGACGTGCCGTCCCGAGCGGGCAGTCCCGACCGCATCCTGTCGATCGCCGACTCCAGCACCGCGTCGGCGAGCGGGCAGGCGTCCTGGCCGGCGACGGTTCCGGCACGGACGGTCGCCAGCGTGTCCCGTCCCACCTGTTCCTCGCCGGTTCCGACGTTCAGCCGGAAGACGCGCTCGCACGTCCCGCGCGCCAGCTCGGCGCCCGCACCGCGATAAACGGTCACCCCGTCGACCGTGTCCGGCCGGGTCAGCGCCGCATCGGACAGCATCGACGGCAGCAGGGACAACTCCACGTAGGTCGTCGCGCCTTCGGGCCGGGCCATGAGCGCCGAGCACACCGACAGCTGCACGGCGGACCCGTACTGCTGAACCGTCCCGGCGGCGCGCACCACCGACTCGTCGAGCAGGCCGCACGGATCGGCGGCGCGGAGCGCGTCCTCGACGTGGACGTGCCGTTGCTGCTCCGGCGTCAGTTCCTGCAGCGGGGAGGCCCCCGCAGTCCCCGACACGCTGTGCGCGCACCCGGACGTGATCACGGCGCACAGGAGCGCCGCGGCAACTTTCTTCACTCGATCCCCCCTCGAATCGGCCCGAACACTACCGCCGATGCGGGGATCATCGGAGAGAGGAAGGGGCGCCGTGAACAGAGCAGCCGAGTTCCCCCGGTCCGGATCGGATTCGTCGCCCGCCACCTCCTGCGGGCCATCGACTCACTGACCGCTTCGTCCCCCGCGAACCGGCAGTCCGCGTTGGAACGACGCAGCGCCTGGGTCCGCGCCCATTGCGACCTCCCGCCGACGTTCGGATCACACGAGGGCGAGCAGTCCCCGTAGCGCGAACAAGGTGCCGAAGCCGAAGAACACCGCGACCCCGAGCGCCCGGTTGTGCCGGACCATCCAGGTCTTGGCGGCGCTCAGCCCCTTCTGGGCGCGGTCACCCAGAACGGTGTAGATCCCGATCGGGACGGCGAAGTCGAGCATCGATGCGACGAGCAGCAGAGCGGTCCCGACCAGCGCACCCCCGATCCCGACGTGTGAACTGGAGATGATGGTCATCCCGGACAGCATGATGAAGATGTTGGGGTTGATCGTGCCGAGGGCGAGTCCGGCCACGAAGGCGGTGCGCGGTGTGGCGGATTCGAGGGCCGTCATCCATTTCGGTGTCGCGCCCGCCTGCTTCGGTTTCTGCGCGAGCATGACGACGCCGACGACGAGGAACAGCACACCGACGATCAGTCCCACCCAGTTGCTCACCGTCTTGGATGTTGCCGACGGATCACCGGCGCCGCCGAGGAGCGCCGCGACAGCGATCTGGGAATAGACGAGCAGGAACGCCGAACCGAACGCGAGGGCGTTCCGCACCGCGTTCGCCGACTCGAGCAGCAACACACATCCGACTACGGCGGCGGGTGTGATGACCAGACCGATCATCTCGGGAACGAGCAGCCAGATCAGCTCACTCACCTGCGCCCCCTGATCACCTGGTCCTCACGAAGGGCGGGATCTCGAACGTTCCGTCGAACACCTCCGCCTTCGGGCTGTACATCCGTAGCAGGGGCCGGAACCCGGCTGCCGGCGTCGGCAGCCAGTTGGCGCGGGCCGCCGGATCGGCCGGCGCGACGGTGCTCAGCGTGATGGTCAGCGAACCGTCGTCCGCGAATATCAGTCCCGGCGTGCGGTCACCGATCGAATAGCGGTCGATGAGGTTGTCGACGAGGAAGAACTCCGGGAGGTCGTACATGGTGATCGACCAGAACGCGTCGACCGGCGGGGTCGGCGCGAACGTGAGCGTGTAGTCGTGTTCGCCGGACAGTTCGTTGCCTTCGCTGTCGTGGTAGATCGGCGCGTACGCGGCCTCGTAACCGTGGTTTCCCCACAGTCCCGCCATCGCGGCACCGGCCCGCAGTCCCAGCGCCTTCGAGCGGTCCTCGATCCGCCACTCGGGTGTGTCGAGCGTGCCGACCTCGAAGAAGTCGTCGTTGTAGTCGAAGGCGTGGTACATCAACTGCCACCCGTTGACCACCGCTCCGCCCGCCCCGGATTTCAGTGCGGTGACGAGCGATTGGTGCCCTGCCTCGGCGCCGCCCGTGAGCACGGACGCGAGGTCCGGCGGCGCTTCGAGGTACGGCGACGGACCGGTCTCGAGCAGCCCGAGCGGGGCGAACGCCTGCTGCGCGACGAGATCCTGCGCGGCGGGCGGGTACGCCTGCGAGTACACCCTCAGCTTCTCCCAGAACCGAAGTTCCTCGGGGACGTTCGGGTCGGGTGCCGGCAACCCCTGCGCCGGTTCCTGGTCTCCGACGGGTTCCAGCGTGAGGGCCGACTGCAGTTCCTTCACCCGCTCCAGGTCTGCCTCGCCGTCGCAGGCCCAGCGGCCGATGATGGTGCCCACCGCGGTGGGGAACGCGATCCGCGTCGCACCGTCTGGGACCTCACCGGACCACTCCGGGCCGGTCAGCAGGAAACGGCCGGCCGCCGTTCCCGTCGCGCGTTTGCCGACGTACGCGAAATTATTCGTCCACGCATCGACGAATTGCAGCACGTAGTACGCCCCGCCGCTGTCGGGCACTCGCAGCAACTGCGGTCCGTGCGCGAGGTCGATCTGGGCGATCGAGTAGATGGTGTCGTTGTTCACCGAGACGAAGGTGTCCCGCGGCCCGGCGAGCGTGCGCGCGTGACCGAACGTGTTGAAGGGTGCGGCATCGAGGCTCCCCATCCCCTCCGCCACGAAGCGGTTCACCTGGTCGAGGTCGAACACCAGCGGGAAACCGTACACCCACGCCTTGGCGGCGAGTTCCTGCAGTTCTGCACTCACGACTGGCTCCTGTCCCGCGGTCTCCGATCCATGCGACCACGGCGGGACGGGTCACGGCTTCACCCGGAAAGTGTGAGCCGGAACGGAGTTGCCGGCCCTAGCGTCGGCGGGGAGACCGTGCTGTCCATGGAAAGGGCGAACACCATGCCTGAGGAGCTTCCCGGATCGATCCTCCCGCTCCCCGATCAGCAGTATCAGGGGCCGCTGTACTTCGACGCCAAACACGCCACCGAGAAGCTGCCTCCCATCACCGCCAAGCGCCCTCCCGCCGGCGCCCCGAACGTGCTGCTGATCCTTCTCGACGACGTCGGATTCGGGGCGTCGAGCGCGTTCGGAGGTCCGGTCGGCACCCCGACCGCCGAGCGGCTCGCGGCGGGCGGTCTGAAATACACCCGTTTCCACACCACGTCGCTGTGCTCGCCGACGCGTGCGGCCATGCTCACCGGCCGTAATCATCACGCGGTCGGGATGGGCCACATCACCGAAACCGCCACCCCCGCACCCGGCTACCGGTCGACGCGGCCTAACTCGTGCACACCGCTTGCCGAGATCCTGCGGCAGAGCGGTTACAACACCGCACAATTCGGAAAGTGCCACGAGGTTCCGGTCTGGGAATCGGGGCCCACGGGCCCGTTCGATCACTGGCCCGCGTTCAGCGGGTTCGAACGTTTCTACGGATTCATCGGCGGCGAGACCAACCAGTGGCAGCCCGCGCTCGTCGACGGGGTGACCGCCGTCCTCCCGCCCGACGACCCCGACTACCACCTGATGCCCGACCTGGCCGACAAGGCCATCGACTACATCAAACAGCAGAAGGCGCTGACACCCGACAAGCCGTTCTTCACGTACTTCGCGCCGGGTGCCACGCACACCCCGCACCACGTGCCGAAGGAATGGATCGCCAAGTACAAGGGCAGGTTCGACCAGGGGTGGGACGCCGTCCGCGACGAAACGTTCCGGAAGCAACTGCAACTCGGCGTCATCGGACCCGACTCCGATCTCACCGCCCGCCCCGACGGCATCATGGCGTGGGACGACATCCCGGAGGAGCGCAAACCGATCCTCCGGCACCAGATGGAGGTGTACGCGGCGTTCCTCGAGTACGCGGACTTCCACGTCGGCCGCGTCGTCGACGCCGTCGAGGAGATCGGCGAACTGGACAACACGCTGATCCTCTACATCATCGGCGACAACGGTGCCTCGGCCGAGGGCGGGCTCGAGGGCACGTACATGATCACCACCGCCTCCAACGGCGGCGGCGAGTACGAGACCGTCGAGTTCTGGAACGAGCACCTCGACAAGATCGGCGGCCCCGAGGCGTACAACCATTACGCGGTCGGGTGGGCGCACGCCATGTGCACCCCGTACCAGTGGACGAAACAGGTGGCCTCCCACTACGGCGGAACCCGCAACGGGACGATCATGCACTGGCCCGGCGGCATCCAGGCCAAGGGCGAGACCCGTCACCAGTGGCATCACGTCATCGACGTCGCGCCGACCATCCTCGAATTGGCGGGACTGGCGCAACCGCACACGGTCAACGGCGTCACTCAGGTGCCGATGCACGGCACGTCCTTCGCATACACGTTCAACGATGCGGACGCAGGCGAACGTCACCGGACGCAGTACTTCGAGCTCATGGGCAATCGCGGTGTCTACCACGACGGGTGGACCGCCGTCACCAAACACCGCACACCGTGGGACGTCGTCGCGAAGGCCCCGGACTTCTCCCTGGACGTGTGGGAGTTGTACGACACCACCACGGACTGGACGCAGGCCCACGACATCGCGAAGGACAACCCCGAGAAGCTCGCCGAACTGCAGCAGCTGTTCCTGATCGAGGCGGTGCGGCACAACGTGCTCCCGCTCGACGACCGGGCCGCCGAACGGATGAACCCGGAGATCGCGGGACGGCCGACCCTCGTCCGGGGCGACAAGCTCCGGCTGTTCGAGGGCATGACCCGGCTCGGCGAGAACGTCGCGATCAACATCAAGAACCGCAGCTACTCGGTCACCGCGCAGATCCAGGTTCCGGAATCGGGCGCCGAAGGGGTGATCGTCACCCAGGGCGGACGCACCGGC
Organism: Rhodococcus sp. JS3073; assembly: GCF_026810085.1. Classification (NCBI taxonomy): domain Bacteria; kingdom Bacillati; phylum Actinomycetota; class Actinomycetes; order Mycobacteriales; family Nocardiaceae; genus Rhodococcus; species Rhodococcus sp. JS3073. Next base: position 3,424,267 of record NZ_CP113951.1, read on the forward strand.
GGCTGGGCCCTGTTCACCGTCGGCGGCACACTCGGCTACCACTACAACTACTGCGGTCTACGGAGAACGACGGTGCTGGCGCCGACCGCACTCACGGCGGGCGAGCATCAGGTTCGCGTCGAGTTCGCGTACGACGGCGGCGGCATCGGCAAGGGCGGCACCGCCACCCTGTACATCGACGGCGACGAGGCCGGCAGCGAGCACGTCGAACGGACCCATCCGCTGTACTTCTCGTTCGACGAGGGACTCGACGTCGGCGTGGACACCGGAATGCCCGTCTACGAGGGGTACACCACGCCGCGGGGCAAGTTCAACGGCAAGATCGACTGGGCCGACATCGAACTGGGCGACGACGACCACAACCACCTGATCGACCCCGAGGACGCCCTCGCCGCGGCCTTGCGCCACCAGTAGGCGGCTCCGCCGCCCGTGAGTGGTCAGCGAGTCCAGAGACTCGTCAACCACTCACGGGTGCGCAGCGCCTACGGCGTCGTCGACGGTGGGGAAGAACCGACCCCTGCCGTCGAATTCGCGCCCCAGGTCCGTGCGGAGCACCGTGTCGCGGTTGGCGCGGGGCAACTCGGCGAAGTACACGGTGACCCCCGCGTCCGACAGTTCCCGCTCGAGGTCGAGGAAGCTGCGCATCACGGTCAGCGACACCTTCTGCAGGCGCGAGCAGTCGAGAATCAGCGTGTGGGGCACGGTCGACGTGTCGTGGCCCTCGACCACCCCCAGGCGGGTGCGGATCGCCACCGTGTTCGCCCGCACGTTCGCGGTGTAGAGACCGACGTTCAGCCGGAGTACGAGAGGATCGGCGGGGACGGTCGGCGCGTCTTCCTCCCCCGCGCGCCACTGGCCGTGTCCGTCCTTCTGCAATTGCACGACGTGCGGCCGGTTCAGCTCGCGCAGTACCAGATACAACGTGAACAGCACCCCGACCGCGACGGCGGGCAGCAGTCCGGCGACCAGACCGATGAGTGCGGTCGCGAGCGCCACCCAGAACTCTGTCCTGTCGATGCGCCAGAACCGTGCGAACGACCCGAAATCGAGCAGTCCGAGCGTCGCGACGACCACCATCGCGCCGAGCGTGGCCTGCGGCAGGTCGCTGAGCACCGGGGCGAGGAACAGCGCGACGAGCACCGCCAGCGCCGCCGTGACGAGCCCACTCAGCTGGGTCCTCGCCCCTGCCCGCAACGCGACCGCGGTCTGCGAGAATCCGCCCGCCGGCGGCAGGGTGTGGAAGAACGCGCCCGCCACGGACGCCGCGCCGTTGGCGAGCAGTTCGCGGTCGCTGTCGATCGGCGGTTCCGTCTGCCGCCGCACTCCACGCCCGACGGACACCGTCTCCAGGAACGCCATGATCGCGATCGCCAGTGCCCCGGGCACCAGCGCACCGATGTCGGCGAGCGGTGGGATACCGGGTAACGGAATGCCACGCGGCACCTCGGCGATCAACGCGACCCCGCGGCCGTCGATGCCCGCAAGCGCGACGAGCAGTATCCCCGCGACCGCAACGACCAGCGGCCCTGGGACCCGCGGTATGAATTTCGCCATCGCGTACAGCGCCGCTATCGACCCGGCGGCCAGCAGCACGGTGGCGGCGTTCGCGTCGCCGACCTGCCGGAGCGCCGACCACACGACGCGGAAGAATCCGGTGGCGTCCGGATCGGACGGTACGCCGAGCAGTTTCGGCAGCTGGCTCGCGGCCACCGTCAGCCCCACCCCGGCCTTGATCCCGGACAGTGTTGCCTCGCTGATGTTCTCGATGATCGCACCGAGCCGCAGCAGCCTCGCCAGCAGCAGGATCACGCCCACCAATAGCGTCAGCGTCATCAGCGACGTCTGGGCGTCGTCGGAACCGGCGGCGATTCCTGCTCCGATCAGGGTGGACGCTGTGAGGGTCGCGATGGTCGAGGTGGTACTCACACTGGCGGTGCGGGATCCGCCGAGCATCGCGTAGACCACCATCGGCACCATGCAGGTGTACAGGCCGATCTGGACGGGCATGTTCGCGATGGTGGCGTACGCCATCGCCTGCGGAATCACGACCGCGCCGGCGCTGAGGCCCGCGACCACGTCGGCGCGGAGCCATTTCTTCCGGTACCCGACGAGGGTCGGCGCGAGAACGGTCACGGTGACTCACACCGAAACGTCGGCCCTGTCATGAATCCTCGCTACGTCGATCCGGTTCCCCGAGGGCCTCGCGCACGGTCGGATACAGGCCGACGGGGGTCGCGTCCGAGCCCGAGCGTCGTATCGTGTCCCGGAACTGCCCGATGTCCCGTGCCACACGTAGCTCGATTCCCCGGCGCGCAAGCACATCCCGCAACTGCACGAGCATCTGCGCGGCACTGACGTCGACGAACGGCGACGTCTCGGCGTCGAGGACCACCACTCGCGTGTCGTCGGCGCACAGGGCCTCGATGCGGTCCTTGACGTGATCGGCGTTGGCAAAGAACAGTCCCGACTCGACGCGCACCACGACCACGTGCGGTGTGGTCGGCAGATCGGGATGACGCTCGGCGTCCACCCACAGCGACCCCTCCTTCGCGAGCGCCGCGACGTGGGGACGCGACGCCCGGTAGAGCAGCAGCAGCATGGACACGCCGATGCCGATGACGAGCCCGGGCAGAGTGTCGAACAGGAGCACGCCCACCATCGCGGCGAGGGCGGCCGTGAAATCGGCACGCGCGGCGTATCCGTAGATACTGCCGAGCCTTTCGGTCCACACCCCGTAGAGCCGGCGGAGCGCGGAGATGTCGACGAGTTCGATGACGGCGGCGATGACCACCGCTGCAAGCGTCGCCTCGGGGAGTTTCTCGAACAGTCCGGTGAGGAACAGCAGGGTCACCACGGTGAGAACCGCGACGACGAGACCACTGACCTGTGATTTGGCGCCCGCCCCGCCGTTGACCGCTGTCTTGGAGAGGCTGCCGTTCACCACCATTCCCGAGCACAGCCCGGAGCCGAGATTGGCGGCGCCGAGGCCGAGGAGTTCCCGGTTGGCGTCCACCTCGTAGCCTTCCTTCGCGGCGTACGTCTTCGCGGCACCGAGCCCTTCCGCGAACCCGATGAGCAGCACGCCCACTGCGGGCCCGAGAAGGTCGATGTAATCGTCGAACCCGACACCACCCGGCAGTCCCACCGACGGCAGCCCGGAATCGATGTGACCGACGATGTCGACACCTCTTCCGTCCAAACCGAACACGGCGACCGCGGCGATACCGAGAAGGACGGCCAGCAGCGAGCCCGGCACGAGCGGCAGCCACCGTTTGAATCCGAGAACCACGACGAGACTGAGCACACCGACGACGAGCGTGCCCCAGTCGATGTCACCCAGGTGGGTGATGACGCCCCACGCCTGTTCGAAGAAGTTTCCGTGCTCCTTCTCCACGCCGAACAAGGCAGGCACCTGCCCGATGATGATGGTCAGGGCCAGCCCGACGATGAAACCCTTCAGCACCGGCTCCGAGATGAACGACGCGATGAAGCCCAGTCGGAGAAGACCCGCGAGCAGCCCGACGATGCCGGTCGCGATCGCCAGCACCGCTGTCAGGGCGGCGTACTTGCCGCCGTCCGCCCCGGCGAGCGGCGCGACGATGGCAGCCGACAGGGCGGCCGTCGCCGACATCGGCCCGACCACCAGATGCCGGGAACTGCCCGCCGCCGCGTAGAGGACCAGTGCCGGAATCGCCGCGTACAGACCGACGACCGGGGGAACTCCCGCGATGGTCGCGTAGGCCAGGGCCTCCGGGACCAGCACGGCCCACACGGTCAGGCCCGCGATGACGTCGGGCCTGACCCATCCTTTCCGATATTCCTGCAGCGAGCCGAATACCGGCCAGGTGCCGGTCGCAGAACTCACCACGTCGTGATCGTCCTAGTCCCTGGCGGTGTCCCAGGTGGTGACCGCCCAGATCACGACGACGTCGAGCGCGATGATCAGGATCGACCACAGCGGGTAGTAGGGCAGCCAGAGGAAGTTCGCGAGGATCGACAGCGCAGCGATGCAGACGGCCACGACACGGGCCCAGGTGGCGCCCGTCATGAGGCCGATCGCGCTGATGACCAGGACGACGCCGAGAACGATGTGGATCCATCCCCACGCGGTGGTGTCGAACTGGTAGGTGTACTCGACGCCGATGACCAGCAGATTGTCGGAGGCGACTGCGGCGATGCCCTGGAAGAACGAGATCACGCCGACGGTCAGCAGCAATATCGCCGCTGCCAGCGACGTCCCCGCGGCAAAACCCTGTTTGACAGGGCTGTTGGTCCTGGACTCCGGATTTGTCGTCATGTCCATGCCCTTCTCGAAAGGATGTGCTCGAACAGTGGAATCGTGCGGCCTCGCGGCGGTGTCGGCATCATCCGCGCCGGGTGATCCTCATCTGCAACGGATGATGTGTCGTCGTCCGCCGGGTGCAACAGTCGATTCGGGGCATCCCGGTTGGCCGATTGTTGCGAAGGGACACGCGATGACCGATCCGCAGGACATTTCCGGCGCGGCGTCGGAAACTCGGTGGTCGATGCCGCGCGGCCTGATCGTGATTCTCGGCCTGGCCGCGCTCGTCGTCACCGTGGCGGGGATTCAGGTGGCCGCGTCGATAGTCGGCCCGATCTTCCTCGCGCTCATGCTGACCGTCGCGGTCCACCCGCTGCCCGAATGGCTGCACCGGAAGGGTGTCCCGGGGTGGATCGCCACGATCGCGGCGATCCTGGTCGTCAACGGCATCATTCTCGTTCTCGTGCTGTCGCTGGCCCTGTCGGTCGCCCAGCTCGCCACGCTCCTACCCGAGTACGCGGACGACTTCACCGCCCTCATCGACAGCGCCCAGAGTTTCCTGAACAGCAACGGCGTGAACTCCACGGACGCCCAGACCCTCCTCTCCCAGGTGGATTACAGCAAGGTGTTCGGACTCGTGGAGGGGATCCTGCAGGCAATGCTGGGTGTCTTCTCGAATCTGCTGTTCGTCCTCGCCCTCCTGCTGTTCATGGCCGTCGACGGAAGCTCCTACGGGTCACGGATGCGGATCGTCACGCAGATGCGCCCCGAAATCGCCACCGCTCTCAGCGCCTTTTCGGTCGGCACCCGCAAGTACCTGATCGTGTCCACGGTCTTCGGGCTGATCGTCGCCGTCATCGACACCGGGGCACTGTGGGCGCTGGGGATTCCGCTGCCGGTCCTGTGGGGACTGCTGTCGTTCATCACCAACTACATCCCGAACGTCGGCTTCATCCTGGGGCTCGTTCCGCCGGCCCTGCTCGCGCTCCTCCAGGGCGGTCCGGGACTGATGCTGACGGTCATCGTCGTGTACAGCGTCATCAACGTCATCATCCAGTCCGTGATCCAGCCGAAGTTCGTCGGAGACGCGGTGGGCCTGTCCGTGACGTTCACGTTCCTGTCGCTGGTGTTCTGGACGTGGATCCTCGGACCCCTCGGCGCGATCCTGGCCATCCCGCTGACGTTGATGGCGAAGGCCCTGCTGATCGACATCGACCCGTCCACGCGGTGGGTGAACACGATCCTCAGCAGCGCCCCCACTCCCCCTGCACCGGTCCCTGCCCCCGCCCCACCGCGACACGAGAAGGAAGAATCATGACACCCGATTTCTCGGACACCACCGATTTCGAGGACGCCGACCGCGGTTTCGTCGACCGCCTCGACCCCTGCACCGTCACGGGTGAGGACGGTCGCGTGGTGTGGGACATGCAGGAGTATTCGTTCCTGAACGGTGACTGCCCGGACACCGCCCACCCGAGCCTCTGGCGTCAGTCGCAACTGTGCGCGAAGGACGGCCTGTACGAGGTCACCGAGGGCATCTACCAGCTACGGGGTATCGACCTGTCCAACATGACGATCGTCGAGGGCGAGACGGGTGTCCTGGTGATCGACCCGCTGATCTCACAGGAAACCGCGGCCGCCGCGCTCGCGCTGTACCGGAAGAACCGCGGCGATCGGCCCGTCACCGGAGTGATCTACACGCACTCCCACATCGATCACTTCGGCGGCGTCGTCGGCGTCCTCCCGGACGGTCGCGGCGACGTCCCGATCCTCGCCCCCGAAGGGTTCCTCGAGCACGCGGTCTCCGAGAACGTCTATGCCGGAACGGCAATGGGCCGGCGCGCCACCTACATGTACGGGCCACTGCTCCCCAAGGGCCCGCGCGGGCACCTCGGCGCGGGGCTCGGTACGAACACCTCGGCGGGTCGGCCCGGTCTGATCCCACCGACCGTCGACATCACCCACACCGGTCAGGAGGAGACCGTCGACGGCATCCGGATCGTCTTCCAGGTGACGCCGGGAACGGAGGCGCCCGCCGAGATGAACTTCCTGTTCCCGGACCATCGGGCACTGTGCATGGCGGAGAACGCCACCCACAATCTGCACAATCTCCTCACGCTGCGGGGCGCACTGGTCCGGGATCCCCGCGCCTGGTCGCGATATCTCGATCAGGCGATCGAGATGTTCGACGGCGGATACGACGTCGCGTTCGCCTCCCACCACTGGCCGACGTGGGGTCGCGACCAGGTGGTGAAATTCCTGTCGCAGCAACGCGACCTGTACCAGTACCTGCACGACCAGACCCTGCGGATGCTCAACACGGGGATGACGGGAATCGAGATCGCCGAGGACTTCCCGCTGCCGCCGGCCCTCGAATCCGCCTGGCACGCAAGCGGTTACTACGGCTCGGTCAGTCACAACGTGAAGGCGATCTATCAGCGGTACATGGGCTGGTTCGACGGCAACCCGACGTCGCTGTGGCAGCACCCACCCGAGAACGCGGCCACACGCTACGTCGAGTGCATGGGCGGCCAGAGCGAGGTCCGGTCGAAGGCGAGGCAGTACCTCGAGCAGGGCGATCTGCGGTTCGCCGCCGAATTGCTCAAGCACGCCGTCTTCGCCGACCCTTCCGACGGTGCGGCCAAGGACCTGCTGGCCCGCACCTACGAGCAACTCGGGTTCGGCTCGGAGAACGCGACGTGGCGCAACTTCTACCTCACGGGTGCACTCGAACTGCGCGGCGGCATCGTCGCCCCTCCGCTCAGCGACCTCGGCGCAGACATGCTGAGCGCCCTGACGATCGAGCAGATCTTCGACTCCATCGCCCTCCGCATCAACGGTCCACGAGCCTGGGACAAGACCCTCGTCGCGGAGTGGCACTTCACCGAACCCGAAGCGCACTACCGGACGACGCTGTCCAACGGTGCACTCATCCAGACACTGTCGCCGAGGACCCCGACGCAACCGGACGTCTCGCTGACACTGACGAAGATGCAGTTGCTCGGACTGTTCGCCGGCAAGGGGCTGGAGGGCATCGAGGTGACGGGCGACCCGTCGAAGCTCCTGGTCCTCACGGAACTCCTCGACGCACCCGACAGCGCGTTCCCGATCGTCACCCCGTAGGCGCTCCGCGCCCGTGCGCGGTTAACGAGTCTCTGCACTCGCTAACCGCGCACGGGCGGCGGAGCCGCCTAACCGTCGGTGATGAGCGGCCACAGGCCACGTTCCCCGGCGGCAGCCGCGGCCGCGACGAGCGCCTCGTCCCAGTAGCGGACCGAACCGTATTCCGAACGCCAGGCCAGCAACGCGTTCGTGTGCCGGTGCAGTTCGTGCTCCATCGTGAAACCGATCGCGCCGAGACACTGATGGGCGTTGCGCACCACCACCGACGCCGCATGTCCGGCGCACGACTTCGCGGCGGCCACGGCGAAACCGGCCTCCGGGCTTCCGAAACCGTGTTCCTCGGCGATCGACACCGCGGCGTTCGCGGCGGCACGTGCCAGGGCGCCCTCCGCAGCGATGTCGGCGACCATGGCCTGCACCGCCTGGAACTTGCCCACCGCGCGACCGAACTGTGTGCGCGCCGAGGTGTGCTCGACGACGAGGGCCAGGACGCGTTCCATGGTCCCGGCCATCGCGAGCGCCCGGGCCAGCGCGCCGCGCCGGAGGAACTCGGTCACCACGTCCGCAGGCACCGGCGTGCCCTGCTGCGCGGAGACGTCGACCCGGACGTGGTCCCGGGGCATCGACGCGAGATTGGCCGCCTCCGTCACCTCGACATCCGAGCGGGCGAATTCGGCGACCCGCCACGTGCCGTCCGCCTCCCACAGGGCCACCAGCGCATCCACCGCGCGCGCCCACGGGACGTGCCGCGCGGTCCCGTCTGAGTCCAGCACGGCTGCGGTGCGGACCACGGCGGGGCCGGAGTGCGCGGTCGGGCACCCGGACCTGCCGAGCAGCCATCCCGCGAGCAGATCGTTCTCGGCGATCGGGAGATCAGCGGTGCCTGCGGCCGCGAGCAGGTACGCCGACTCCGTCCACCCGGCGTCGCTGCCGCCCTCGGACTCCGGGCCGGTGAGCCGCGTGAGGCCGAGGTCGGCGAGCGTCGACCACAACTCGCGATCGAACTCCCGGGCCTCGCCCGGGGCCCGCCGGTCCGTGGCGAAGACCTGGTCGAGCATGCGTGCGAACTCCCGCATCTCGGTGTCGGTTGCCGGTCCGGTCATCAGCGCATCCCCAATCCCCGCGCGATGACGCCGCGCAGAATCTCACTCGTGCCGCCCCGCAGGGTGAATCCGGGGCGCTGCATCACGCCGGCACGGACCAGTTCGGCGAAGTATTCGCCTCCCGCCGCCGGTTCGCCGGCCAGTTCTTCGACGAGGTCGGCGATGTCACCTTCGGTCTTGGTGCCGAGGACCTTCACCACCGAGGCGCCCAGCTCGGCGTCGTCACCACGCCCCAGTGCCTCCGACACCGCGCGGGACATGTGATGGAGGCCGAAGGTCCGGGCGACGAGCGCTCCGATGCGGGCATCGGCCGGTTGCAGTCCCTCCCGGATTTCCTCGGCCATCGCGGCGAGGACCGGGAACGTGGACATGAAACGTTCCGGACCACTGCGTTCGAACGCGAGCTCGGAGGTGACCTGCTTCCAGCCTTCGCCGATGCGGCCGAGCACCAACTCGTCCGGCACGAACACGTCGTCGAGGATCACCTCGTTGAAATGGTGATCGCCCGACATCGACAGGATCGGCCGGATCTGCACTCCCGGGGAGTCGAGCAGAACGATGAACTGGCTGAGCCCGGCGTGGCGCTGCGCCGGGTCCAGCGGAGCCGACCGCGCGAGGGCGAAGAAGGCGTCGGCACGGTGGGCGCCGGACGTCCACAATTTGGTCCCGGTAATTCGCCAGCCACCGTCGACCCGGACGGCTTTCGTGCGGACACTCGCCAGGTCGGAACCCGATTCCGGTTCGCTCATGCCGATCGCCCAGCTGATCTCGCCGTTGGCGATACCGGGGAGGAACCGCTGCTTCTGTTCCTCGGTGCCGTAGGTGAGCAGCGACGGCGCGGCCTGCCGGTCCGCGACCCACTGTGCGGCAACGGGCGCGCCGACGGCCAGTAGTTCTTCGGTGACGACGAACCGCTCCATGAACGTGCGGCCCTGCCCGCCGTACTCCGCCGGGATCGTCATGCCCAGCCAGCCGCGGGCTGCGAGGGCCTTCGTGAAGTCCGGATTCCATCGGGTGAGCCACGTGTCCACACCGGGTGTGAACACGCCGGCGTCGATCTGCTCGCGCAGGAACGTTCGCACCTCGGCCCGCAACGCGTCGAGTTCGTGATCGGGCGGGCCCGCGGCCGGCACCACTTGTGTGTGCATGCTGTCTACTTCCCTCGACGAGTGTGTCGAATGCTTCCGCAGGCTCACGCCTGCAACGCTGCTTTGGCCAATTTCCCTGTCGGCGTTCGCGGCAGTTCGGTCACGAACGCGACGCTGCGCGGGCACTTGTACCCGGCGATACGCCCACGGCAGTAGTCGAGGAGTTCGGCGACCAGCGTGTCGTCACCGACGACGCCCGGCCCCGGTTCCACCACCGCGTGCACCGACTGCCCCATGTCCTCGTCCGGCACGCCGATCACCGCCACGTCGGACACCTTGGGGTGGACCGCGAGGACGTTCTCGATCTCCTGCGGGTAGATGTTGACCCCACCGGAGATGATCACGAATTTCGCGCGGTCGGTGAGGAACAGGTAGTCGTCCTCGTCCAGGTAGCCGATGTCCCCGGTCGTCACCCAGCCGGGATTGCGGGGGTGACGCGACTGCGCCGTCTTGACCGGGTCGTTGTGGTATTCGAAGGAATGGCCCGGCCGGGCGAAGTAGATGTGCCCGACCTGCCCGGCCGGCAGTTCGGTCCCGTCTTCTGCGCAGATGTGCGCACGGCTGGTGGCACCCTGTCCGCGCCCGACGCTGCCGGGTTTGCGCAGCCACTCCTGCGTCGTGATCACCGTGCTGCCCACCGACTCGGTCGACGAGTAGTACTCGTAGAGAATTTCGCCCCACCAGTCGATCATCGCCCGTTTGACCTCCGGCGGGCAGGGGGCGGCGGCGTGGATCGCGACCTTCATGGACGAGACGTCGTACCGGTTGCGTACGGCTTCGGGGAGCTTCAACATCCGGATGAAGTGTGTGGGCACCCATTGGCTGTGGCTGACTCGGTACCGCTCGAGGAACTGCAGACTCGACTCGGCGTCGAATCGGTCGGCCATCACCACGGTTCCGCCGAGGGCGTGGGCGCCGGCGCCGTAGCGCAACGGCGCGGCGTGGTAGATCGGTGCGGGCGAGAAGTAGACGGAGTTCTCGTCGAAGCCGAAGTTGCGCAACAGTCCGACGAACTGGGGACCGGGCTCGTCGCCGATCTGGTCGTCGGTCGGGGCGACCACGATGCCCTTCGGCCGCCCGGTCGTCCCGGACGAGTACAGCATGTCCGAGCCGCGGGGCTGGTCGCACGGTGGGCTGGTGCTCAGAGACGCGATGGCCTGGTCGTAGTCGTCGTGGCCGGGCACGGCCCCGCCGAAGGCCAGCCTGCTGCGGACCTTCGGGGTGGAGTCGACGACGGCCGTCGCGAGCTCTGCCAGCCGGGCCGACACCACGAGCGCCCGAGCCTCGCAGTCGTCGACGATGTAGGAGACTTCGGACGGGGTGAGGTGTGTGTTGACGAAGGTGACGACCATACCGGAGCGCACCGCACCCCAGTAGATTTCGAATACTCTGGCGTCGTTGACCGAGAGCACCGCGAGGTGGTCGCCCGGACCGAGGCCCTGGCCGGTCAGCCAGTGGGCGAACTGCACGGATCGGTCCTCGAGGTCGCGGTACGTCACGATCTTGCCGGTGGCGGCTTCGATGACGGCCGGTTTGTCGGGAGTGGTCGCGGCGTGGCGTCCGGGATACATTCGGTTCCTCCTGCGATCCGGCCTACAGCCCCAGGTCCTTGGCGATGATGGACTTCATGACTTCGCTCGTGCCGCCGTAGATTCGCGTCACGCGGGTGTCGGCGTAGAGCCGTGCGATCGGGTACTCGGTGATGTAGCCGTATCCACCGTGCAACTGGAGGCATTTGTCGATCACCCGACCCGCGGTCTCGGTGCAGAACAGCTTGGCCCGGGCAGCGTCGGCCACCGTGAGCTCACCTCGGTCGAGCAGTTCGAGCGCGTTGTCGGCGAGGACGCGTGCCGCCTGCACTTCGGCGGAGCACTCGGCGAGAACGAACTTCGTGTTCTGGAACGAGGCCACCGGCTTGCCGAAAACGGTGCGGTCCTGCACGTACCGGGTGGCGTGCAGCATCGCCGCCTCGGCGTGCGCCACGGAGTTCAGCGCGATGCTCAGCCGCTCCTGAGGAAGATTGTGGGTGAGGTAGCCGAACGCCTCACCCTCCTCACCGAGCAGGTTCCCGACCGGGACACGCACGTCGCGATAGGACAGCTCGGCCGTATCCTGTTGATGCAGACCGAGTTTGTCGAGCTTACGGCCCACCTCGAAACCGTCGGATTCCTTGGGCACCGCGATGATGGAGAGCCCGGATCGCCGGTTCTCCGGATCGAAAGGAGCTGTGCGGCAGACGGTCAGAACCAGGTCGGCCGTCACCCCGCCGGTGATGAACGTCTTGCCTCCGTTGAGCACGTAGTGTGTGCCGTCTTCGGAGAGCTTGGCGGTGGTGGAGATGTTGGCCAGATCCGAGCCCGTTCCCGGTTCGGTCATCGCGATCGCCGTCATCAGCCGGCCGGCCGCGAAGTCCGGAAGCCACCGCTGCTTCTGCTCGTCGGAGCCGTATTCGAGGAGGTACCCCAGGATGATGCACGAGTGAACGGTGTACGAGCCGAACGACACTCCTGCCCTGGCGACCTCCTCGAAGACGATGGTCGCGAACTTGAAGCTGGTCTCGCCACCGCCGCCGAATTCCTCGGGCACCGAGATTCCGAGGATTCCCAGTTCACCGAGTCGTTCGAAGAATTCGCGCGGCGGACGCCCGACTTCGTCCCACTTCTCCCGGTTGGGAAGTACCTCGCGGGCGATGAACTCCCGGACCATTGTCCGGAATTCGTCGTGTTCCCGGTTGAAGAGTGTCCGCTTCACGGCGGGTCCTTTCAGTGCTGTACGTCGATGGGTTGCAGTAATCGCCGGGCGTGGCTCAGCTCCCGGTGAACTGCCCGGCCCGTCGCTCGACGAAGGCCGCGAGGGCCTCGCCGTGGTCGGTGGTGTGATGCGACAGCGCCTGCATCGCGGCGGAGAGTTCGAGCAGACTGTCGAGGTCCTGACGTTGCCCCTCGCGCAGGAGCTTCTTGGTCATCCGGAGTGCGTGAGGCGGATTGACCGCGACCCGCTCGGCCAGCTCGTGCGCCGTGTCGAGCAGCAGTTCGGGATCGACGACGCTCGAGACCATTCCCCAGTCGAGCGCGGTGGCCGCATCCACCCGGTCGCCGGTGAAGGCCATCTCCGCGGCGCGTGCGGCACCGACCGCCCGCGGTAGCAACCAGGCGCCACCGTCGCCGGGGATGATTCCCAGTTTGACGAAGCTTTCCGCGAAGAAGGCGTTGGTCGAGGCGACGCGCATGTCGCACATCATCGCGAGATCGCAGCCGGCGCCGACTGCGGGACCGTTGACCGCCGCGATGATCGGGACCTCGCAGTGGTAGATCGCCTTGGGCAACCGCTGGATGCCGCGGCGGTATCCCTCTCGCATCACGTGCGGGGCGCCACCGAACATTCCGGCACGATCCGCCATGTTCTTGACGTTCCCTCCGGCGGAGAACGCGCTGCCTGCGCCGGTGAGGATGACGACGCGCGTGTCGACGTCCTCGTTCGCCTCCTCGACGAGTTCGACGAGCCGGTCGATGACGTCGTCGCCGGAGATGGGATTACGGGCCTCCGGAAGGTTGATCGTCCAGGTGACGACGTGGTCGCGACGGCTGGAGAGTACGACGTCGGCCGAGGTGGCGGTCATAGAATGCCCTTCGAAGCAGAGGTTATTGCTAATTCACTTTGTCCGACTTCTTCCTGCATGTCAACAGAATCTTTCGGAATGATCCATGATTAGGGAATCGCTCTTCGCCCGACCGGTGGTATCAGCCGTCCGCCCGGCAGGCCGCCGCACGGAGATCGCGCTTGAGCACCTTCCCCGCCGCCGAGACAGGCAGCGCGTCGAGGAACTCGACCGTCCGGGGCACCTTGTATCCGGCGATGAGCCCGCGCACGTGTGCGCGCAATTCCTCGGCATCGGGACGTGCTCCCTCCCGGAGCACGACGACGGAATGGACGCGCTCACCCCACCGGGTGTCCGGCACACCGATGACCGAGCACGCTTCGACAGCGGGATGGGCAGCGAGTGCGTTCTCCACCTCGGTCGAGTAGACGTTCTCGCCGCCGGTGATGATCATGTCCTTGATCCGGTCGACCACGAAGACGTAACCGTGCCGATCCACGTAACCGACGTCGCCGGTGTGCATCCAGCCGTTCCGCAACACGGCCGCGGTCTCCTCCGGCCTGTTCCAGTAACCGAGCATGACGTGATCGCCCCGGGTCACGATCTCGCCCAGCACGCCGGCAGGCACCTCCACGTCGTCGGCGTCGACGACGCGCAGTTCGCAGTGCGGCAGGGCACGTCCCGCGGAACGGAGCAGTTCGCCCCCGGCCAGATGGTCTTCCCGCCCGAGGACGCTGATGTGTGCGGTCTCGGTCATCCCGTACCCCTGAGCGAAGCCGCTGTTCCGGAACACCCTCATGGCGCGTTGCAGCAACGTCGGCGAAATCGGCGACGCGCCGTAGCGAACGGACTTCACGCTCGACAGGTCGTACGACTCGATATCCGGGTGCGCGACCAGCATCTGCAGCATCACCGGCACTGCCCCGACCGTGGTGACCCGGTGCCGTTGGATCGCCTCCAGCACGGCCCGGGGTGAGAACGTCGGCAGGAAGACCTGGGTACCACCCAGGAGGTTCTGCGTCGCCCATGCCACGAGCCCCGCGATGTGGAACATCGGACTCACGACCAGATTGACCCCACCGGCGAACACCGACTGGCAGGCCGCCTGGGTGCCGAGCGCCGCCGTCAGCAAGTTCCGATGACTCACCATGACGCCCTTCGACACACCTGTGGTGCCGCCGGTGTACAGCAGTGCACCCATCGCATCACCACCGATTCGCTTGTCCGGCACCGGCTCGGACGCGGCGATCAACTCCTCGTAGCCTGCCATCCCGTGTCCGGCCACACCGTTGCCGCAGTGCACCACCGCGCGGAGGTCGGCACATTGTTCGCGGAACGCGGGGACCATGTCCACGAACTCGTCGTCGACCAGCAGGACCACTGCCCCGGCGTCCCGGAGCGAGTCCGCGATCTCCCGTCCACTCCATCGAATGTTGACCGGATTCACCACCGCGCCCGCCCACCAGCACGCGAGGAAGATCTCGTGATTGCGGTCGGAGTTCAGGGCGAGGACGGCGACCCTGTCTCCCTCCGACACACCCAGCCCGTGCAGTCCGCCCGACAACCGGGCGACCCTGTCCGCGATGTCACGGGTGGTCCGAACGCGGTCGCCGCAGACTGTCATCGGCCCGTCGGGGGCCTGCTGCAACGCACGGTGCAGGAATTGGGTCGAGTACACGCGGACCTCCGAAGTCTCGCTCGAGGTTGTCGAGGGTTGATAAATGTTGTTGCAGATCAGTCATTTTCGTGGTCGATACGCCGCACGGGCCGCATCAGCGATTCCTGGACGACCGTGGCCACCAGGTGACCGTCACGAGTCCAGAAGTTGCCCATCGAGAGGCCTCTGCCGTCGACGGCGGACGGACTCTGCTGCGCGAACAGCATCCAGTCGTCGGCCCGGAACGGTCGGTGGAACCACACTGCGTGGTCGAGGGACGTCATGAAGACCCGCGACGGACCTCGCTGCAGACTGCGGTGGGGTTGACGGTCGAGTGCGGCCGTCGATGCCAGCGTTATGTCCGAGCCGTAGGTCAGGGCGCAGACGTGCATCAACGGGTCGTCCGGGAGGGAGTGCGCGGGCTCGAGCCACACGAACTGTTCCGCAATACCGAGGGGCCTGTCGCCGTCGACATCCTCGGACGGGACGAACCGCATGGACATCACCCGCGCCGTCACGGCATCCCGATATTCGTCCGGCCGCACCCGCGACCAGGCCTCGTAGGGGTCCGGAAGTTCCTCCGGCGGTGGGACAGCGGGCATGACGGGCTGGCGATCGGGCGTGACCTCCGGCAGCTTGAACGATGCCGACAAGGTGAAGGAAGTAGCCGTGCAAGGAATGCGCCGCGTGCTCCCGGGTGACGGTACCGCCTGCTGCAGTGAGCGACTGGGCCGCGATGTGTCCGCCGAAGGGTCTCCGTGGGCGAGGTCGAGCGGGACGTCATCGTCTGTCACCGAACTCATCTCAGATTCCCTGTTGCGGAACGTCGCCTGCCACGAGCCCGCGAAGGCGCCGCTTGTCGCGTTCGGGGTCGATGATCAGGGCGCCGAGAAGACCGGCCGCGACGGCCACGATTCCGAGTATCTGGAACGCCGTGGCGTAGCCACCCGCCGCCGTCGCGGCCGCGTCGACGATGCGGCCCATGAGATACGGCGCGATGAACCCGCCGATCGCCATCAGGGACAGGAAGACACCCAGCGTCCCCGCGACCTGCCGCGGGGGGCAGAGTTCGGCCACCGCAGCATTGAGCAACGGGAAGACCGGCGAACCGACGGCATACCCGATCGAGACGACGAGCACGGCGATTACCGGAGTGGTGATGTACGGCAACGTCGTGAGGACGCACCCACCGATGACGAGTCCGACCACCGGCATGATCACCCGCGCGGTTCTCATACTCACGCCGCGTACGACGAGACGATCACTGAACCACGTGGAACTCAGCATGATGACGAGTCCGAACAGGCTCGGGATGGAGAACATGGATCCGGCCTGCAGTCGGCTGTAGCCCAGCCCGGTCTCGAAATACGACGGCAACCAGGTGAGCACGACAGACACCAGCGCATACACACTGATGACGATCAGGGCACCGCCGACAAAGGTCGGCGAGCGGAAGATCCGCGTCCACGGCACCGCCGGCTCGGTCACGCCGTGGGGCGCGGCCGAGTCACCTCCGCCGGCGGCAGGTGAATGGTCGCGGCGCCGGTACGGCCCCTCCGACCACACGAGCAGCCACAGAACGCACCAGCCGAGGCCGATGATGGACAGGGCCACCAGGGCGGATCGCCAGCCCCACGCGACGGCGACGTACGCCAGCATCGGAGCGATCGCGATCTTGGCGATCGACGCCGCGCAGGCGAGCAGCGCGCCGGGAAGGCCGCGGCGAGCGGGGGGATGCCACGAGTACGTCGCGGTGTACAGCAATGCCGAGTTCGGGCCCTCGGCCAATCCGAGAAGCATCCGGCTCACCAGAAGCGTGGCGAATCCGGCGGCCACGATGAGCGGCAGCATCGTCACCGACCACAGGATCGCGAGAATCGCGAGGGCCCAGCGCAGACCGAGCCATCGATCCAGGACGCCCGAGAGCAACCCGCCGAGCGACAGCATCAGGAAGAAGACGCTTCCCGCGAGACCGATCTCCGAGGAGGTGAGACCGAGTTCGTGTGCGAGCGGTTGCGCGATGATCCCGAGCACGGCCTTGTCGGCGAAATTGACGATGTACATGAGTACGAGGACGCCCGTCAGCCCCCAGGCCATACGGCGTGACTCGCCGGCGTCCCCGCGAGCGGACTTCCGCCCGGCGGTTCTCTGATCTGCTACCACGACTACTCCTAGAGGGTGAGTGTTGATTCGCGTTCGACACCGAACTGGACGCAGCGAACCGCAGTAGTGACAGGAGTCACATCAGCGCGTCTGGGGCAGAAGTCAATCATCGAATTGGCTATCTATCAAGCCTTATCTCGAAAAATGTGAATCTGCTATAACCTGAGAGCGGCCACTGATCCCCTGCCTCGCGACCAGGACCAGCCCTATCCCAGGGCAGGGAGCGAGACGAGGAGGACATCGGCAGATCTGTTATCGCATATTCACTTAAAGGGAGCGGTCGGCGGGAACGTCCGCGACCTGCCAACGAGGAGGAATCACATGTACGACGCTGTCATCGTCGACGCCGTCCGCACACCGGTCGGCCGACGGGGCGGAGCACTCGCCGGTATCCACCCCGTCGACCTGTCCGCGCACGTGCTTAGCGCCCTGAGCGATCGGAACGACCTGGATCCGACTTCCGTGGACGACGTGCTGTGGGGTTGCGTCAGCCAGGTCGGCGAACAGGCCGGCGGCGTCGGCCGGTTCGCGGTCCTTGCGGCCGGCTGGCCGGAGTCGGTGCCCGGTGTGTCGATCGAGCGTGCCTGCGGGTCGTCGCAACAGGCCCTCCACTTCGCCGCGGCGGGCGTGATCAGCGGTCAGTACGACATCGCCATCGCCGGGGGCGTCGAGAGCATGAGCCGCGTTCCGATGGGGTCGGCACGTAATGCCACGGGATGCGGCACACCGTTCGGCCCACTCGTCCGGGAGCGGTACGACCACGTCGAGTTCAACCAGGGCGTCGGCGCCGAGATGATCGCCGAGAAATTCGCCCTGAGCAGGTCGCGACTCGACCAGCATGCACTGGACTCGCACGCGCGTGCCGCGGCAGCCATCGACGAGGGGCGGTTCGTGGGGCAGATCGCCCCGGTCGAGGTGACCGGCCCGGACGGGGCGTCGTTCGTGTTCGACACCGACGAGGGCATCCGACGCACGTCGACGCTGGAACGCCTGAGCGCACTCCCCACCCCGTTCAAGGAGGACGGCCGGATCACGGCGGGCAATTCGTCGCAGATTTCGGACGGCGCCGCAGCACTGCTCGTGACCAGCAGCGAGGTTGCCGCGCGCCACGGATGGAACCCGCTGGCCCGCATCCACACGGTGGCTCTCGCCGGAGTCGATCCGGTGACCATGGCCACCGGCCCGATCCCGGCCACTGCCAAGGTCCTCGCGCGGGCCGGGCTGTCCCTCGATGACATCGGAGCATTCGAGATCAACGAGGCGTTCTCGTCGGTCACACTGGCCTGGCTGCAGGAGACCGGTGCCGACTACGCGAAGCTCAATCCGCTGGGCGGCGCGATGGCGATCGGCCACCCGCTCGGCGGCTCAGGCGCCCGGCTGGCGACCACACTGGTGCACCACATGCGCGACAGCAGAATTCGGTACGGCCTGCAGTCGATGTGCGAGGCGGGCGGCATGGCCAACGCGATGGTCCTCGAACTTCTCTGACCGGGAGACCGACGATTCCCGGCCTCGTGAAAATTCTCGATCACCTGGATACGACCCCAGATTTCCTTGACATATGCCTATATGTATCGCAAAGTGAATATGCGCTAACCAGTTGCTGGAGCTTGTTCCGAGTGGATTCGGCGCAGGACCCCCATCCTGGCGGCAGGCGCCGCCCCTCATACCCAAGGAGTTGCCGTGGCAAGTCTCGATCCCGGCGTCATCGGCACCCGGATTCCCGAGCACACCGTGGAGGTCGAGCGCGGGCGACTGTCCTTCTTCGCCCGCGCCACCGGGCAGGACGACCCGATCTACACCGACCCGGGCGCCGCGGCGGAGGCCGGCCACCGCGACCTGCCGGTGCCCCCCACCTTCCTGTTCTGCCTCGACATGGAGCGGCCGAGTCCGTCGACCTTCTACACGGACCTCGGCATCGACATCCGCACGATTCTGCACGGCGAGCAGTCGTTCACCTACCACGCCGCCGCGTACGCCGGTGACACCCTTCACTTCTCGACCGAAGTCACCAACTGCTACGCCAAGAAGGGCGGGGCGCTCCAGTTCCTCGTCCGCACCACCGAGGTCACCCGCCACGGCGAGCCGATCGCGCAGCTGCGATCGACCACCGTCATCCGCGACCCGAGAGCCTCCGCGTAGCGGTACGGCACCACGCCACAGAACATTTCATTCATCACGAACCTCGAGGAACAACACATCATGGGAACTCTGGACGGAAAAGTCGCCCTCGTCTCCGGCTCCGGCCGCGGCATCGGCCGGGAAATCGCACTCAAACTCGCCTCCGAGGGCGCCGCCGTCGTGGTCAACGACCTCGACCCCGAACCTGCCACCCAGACCGAGCAGGACATCAAGGCAGCAGGCGGGCAGGCCGTCGCCTGCGTCGGATCGGTGACGGAGGACGGATTCGCGGAACGGTTCGTGAACACCGCAATCGAATCATTCGGCGGCCTCGACATCATCGTCAACAACGCCGGCTACACCTGGGACACCGTCATCCAGAAGATGACCGACGAACAGTGGGACACGATCCTGGACGTCCATCTGAAGGCGCCGTTCCGGATCCTGCGCGCCGCCCAGCCGTACATCAAGGCCAACCCCACCGACTACCACCGCAAGGTCGTCAACGTCTCCTCGGCCGCGGGTGTCTTCGGCAATCCCGGACAGTCCAACTACGCCGCCGCGAAAGCGGGCGTCATCGGACTCACCAAGACCCTCGCCAAGGAGTGGGGCCGCTACAAGGTCAACGTCAACGCCGTCGCATTCGGTTTCATCCTCACCCGGATGACGGAGGCGGTGTCGGGCGACGACACGTTCGTCGAGATCGGCGGCCGCAAGATCAAGGCGGGTGTCAGTCAGGCGGTGATGGATCGGGTGAAGACGTCCAACCCGCTCGGCCGGCCGGGCACGCCCGCCGAAGCCGCCGGAGCGGTCTACGTGCTCTGCGCGCCCGAGACCGACTATGTCAGCGGCCAGTGCCTGAACGTCGACGCCGGTTCACGCTGAATCCGTACCGATCCCCCTGTCAAGGAGCGCTTCTGATGAGCACTGACGCCACGTCCGCCGCGAGCGGACCCCTCACCGGACTGCGGATCGTCGAGCTCGGCGGAATCGGGCCGGGCCCGTTCTGCGGGATGCTGCTCGCCGATCAGGGTGCGGACGTGATCCGGATCGACCGGCACACCGAGATCGGATCCCGATCCGGGCACCCTGTGCTGCATCGCAATCGGCGGTCCGTCGCCCTGAACCTGAAGGATCCGCGTGATGTCGAGACCGTGCTGAAGATCATCGACACCGCTGATGCGGTGATCGAAGGTTTCCGGCCGGGTGTCACCGAACGCCTGGGCCTCGGACCCGACGTCTGCCTGGCCCGGAACCCCGAGCTGGTGTACGGCCGGATGACGGGCTGGGGTCAGGACGGGCCGCTGGCGCAGGAGCCGGGCCACGACATCAACTACATCGCCCTGACCGGCGCCCTCGGCGCAATGGGCTCGGAGGGTGACGTTCCCCCGGTGCCGTTGAACCTGGTCGGCGACATGGGCGGCGGCGGAATGCTTCTCGCACTGGGGATGACGACGGCGATGCTCCGGTCCCGGATCGACGGCCGCGGACAGGTGGTCGATGCGGCGATGACCGACGGCACAGCGGTGCAGCTGGCCCTGATCCACGGTTTGCTCGCCCGCGACCGGTGGGTGGACCGGCGGGCGTCGAACATGTTCGACGGCGCGGCGCCGTTCTATCGGACATACCGTTGCGCGGACGGACGATTCGTGGCCGTCGGCTGCGTCGAACCGCAGTTCTACGCCGCGATGCTCCGGGTGCTGGAGCTGGCCGACGACCTACATTTCGCCCGGCAACACGACCGCGACGCGTGGCCGACGATGGCCGAACGCCTTGCCCAGGTCTTCTCGACCCGGACCCGAACCGAGTGGGAGTCGAGGTTCGACGGCCAGGGCGCGTGTGTCTCACCCGTCCTGACCCTCACCGAAGCAGCCGAACACCCGCACAACGTGAGCCGCGGAACCTTCGGAACCTTCGGGGACGGTTCCGTTCAACCCTCCCCCGCACCCCGCTACCTGGGAACGCCCGCTTCGGCGCCCACACCCGCGCCGTACGTCGGCGCCCACACCCGCGAGGTCCTCGCCGAGATCGGCCTCGACGCCGGTCACGCGGCGGCCCTCGCCTGACGACTACACGAACAGGACGTACGACACATGGGAACTCTGGACGGAAAAGTCGCCCTCGTCTCCGGCTCCGGCCGCGGCATCGGCCGGGAAATCGCATTCAAACTCGCCTCCGAGGGCGCCGCCGTCGTGGTCAACGACCTCGACCCCGAACCTGCCACCCAGACCGAGCAGGACATCAAGGCAGCAGGCGGGCAGGCGGTGAGCTGCGTCGGATCGGTATCCGACGACGGATTCGCCGAACGGTTCGTGAACACCGCCGTCGAATCGTTCGGCGGCCTCGACATCATCGTCAACAACGCCGGCTACACCTGGGACACCGTCATCCAGAAGATGACCGACGAACAGTGGGACACGATTCTCGACGTCAACCTCAAGGCGCCGTTCCGGATCCTGCGCGCCGCCCAGCCGTACATCAAGGCCAACCCCACCGACTACCACCGCAAGGTCGTCAACATCTCCTCGACGTCCGGCTTCTACGGCAATGCGGGACAGGCGAACTACGGTTCCGCGAAAGCGGGCGTCATCGGACTCACCAAGACCCTCGCCAAGGAGTGGGGCCGCTACAAGGTCAACGTCAACGCCGTCGCGTACGGGTTCATCGTCACCCGCATGACCGAGGTCACGGCCGAGACGAACACGACGCTGAACATCGACGGGCGCGACATCCGCGTCGGAGTCAACCCCGACCGCATGGCGGCGATGGCCACCACGATCCCGTTCGGCCGGGGCGGCACCCCGAAGGAGGCCGCGGGAGCGGTGTACCTCCTCTGCACACCCGAATCCGACTACGTCAACAGCCAGTGCCTGGTCGTCGACGCCGGCCGGGTCTGAGCGACAACCCGTGAAATTGGAGAAAGCATGAGCCGCAGGACGATCGTGGCCGGGGTTGGCATGATCCCGTTCACGAAACCCGGACAGAGCGACGACTACGACGTGATGGGCGCCGCGGCCGCGCACGCCGGCCTGCGGGATGCCGGAGTCGACTACGCGAGCGTGCAGCAGGCCTACGCCGGCTACGTGTACGGCGACTCCACGTGCGGGCAGCGCGCCCTGTACCGGCTCGGGCAGACCGGCATCCCGGTCGTCAACGTCAACAACAACTGCGCCACCGGGTCGACGGCGCTGTGGCTCGCCCGTCAGGCGGTCGAGAGCGGCGCGGCCGAGTGTGTGCTGGCGGTCGGCTTCGAGCAGATGCAGCCGGGCGCGCTGAAGGGCGCGTGGACCGACCGGCCGCGGCCGCTCGGCCGCTTCGACGAGGTGCTCGAGGACACGTTCGGCATCGACACCGACGTGCCCCGCGCGGCGCAGTACTTCGGCGCGGCGGGTCTGGAGTACATGGACAAGTACGGCATGAAAGCGGAAACGTTCGCGAAGATCCAAGTGAAGGCCCGCCGGCATTCCGCGAACAACCCGTACTCGGTGTTCCGGACTCCGCTGACCGAAGAGGAAGTGCTCGCGGCACCGACTCTCTACGGACCCGTCACGCGATACCAGGCATGCCCTCCCACCTGCGGTGCGGCCGCAGCCGTCCTCTGCAGCGAAGAGTTCGCCCGTGCCCACGGCCTGCGCACCGACGTGGCCATCGCGGCCCAGTCCATGACCTCCGACCTGCCCAGCACGTTCGACGACCGCAGCATGATCAAGGTCGTCGGCTCGGACGTCACGAGGACGGCAGCGCAGAACGTGTACGAGATGTCGGGCGTGGATCCGCACGACATCGCGGTCGTCGAACTCCACGACTGCTTCACCGTCAACGAGGTGCTCTGTTACGAGGCACTCGGACTCGTCGAGGAGGGCGGCGCCGAGCAGTTCATCCTCGACGGCGACAACACCTACGGAGGCAGGGTGGTCGTCAACCCGTCGGGCGGACTGCTGTCCAAGGGGCACCCGCTGGGCGCCACCGGCCTCGCACAATGCACCGAACTCGTCTGGCAGTTGCGCGGCGAGTCCGGTCCCCGGCAGGTCGAGGGCGCCACCCTCGCACTCCAGCACAACCTGGGTCTCGGCGGCGCCGGCGTCGTCACCCTGTACGAGAAAGTCGGCTGAGATGAATTCCGGAGACACCCTCACCCTCGAGTTACCGAAGATCACCCGCTCCACGCTCGCCCTGTACGCGGGCGCGTCGGGTGACCACAATCCGGTGCACATCGACATCGACGCGTGCACCGCCGTCGGAATTCCCGACGTGTTCGCCCACGGCATGCTGTCGATGGCGTACCTGGGCCGATTGCTGACGAACTACGTTGCACAGGAACGCATCCGTTCGTACAACGTCCGGTTCTCGGCGATCACACCGGTCAACTCGACCCCGTCCTGCACCGGGACGGTGGTGAAGGTCGAGAACGGTCTCGCCCACCTCGATCTCACCGTGACCCTGCCGGACGGAACGGTCACCCTCCAAGGGTCCGCCGTCGTCACCGCGAACTGAAAGGACATCAGAGATGAAACGCACGGTCTACAACGACGAGCACGAGGCGTTCCGGGACACCATCCGGACGTTCATCGCCAAGGAGATCACTCCGCACTATGCGGACTGGGAATCGGCGAACCGCGTTCCGCGCGAATTGTTCACCAAACTCGGCGACCTCGGCGCCACCGGATTCGGCATCCCGGAGGAATTCGGGGGCGCCGGCGACGCAAGCTTCAAGTTCCAAGCCATCATGCAGGAGGAAGCCGCCCGCGCTGCAGTCGGATTCGGCCACTACACCGTCAGCATCGGCATCGTGCTGCCGTATCTGCTCCGGTTGGCCGACGAGGTGCAGAAGAAGCGCTGGCTTCCCGGAGTGGCGTCCGGCGAGACCATGCTGTGCATCGCCATGACGGAGCCGGGTACCGGTTCGGACCTCGCCGGGATCAAGACCACCGCCAAGCTCTCCGAGGACGGCACGCATTACGTCCTCAACGGGGCCAAGACCTTCATCACCGGCGCGGTCAACTCGGAACTCTGCGTGGTCGTGGCCCGCACCTCGGCCCCCACCGCGGACGATCGCCGCTTCGGCTTGAGCCTGCTCGTCGTTCCGACCGACAGCCCCGGGTTCGAATACGGTCGCAAGCTGGAGAAGCTGGGCCTGCGCGCCAGCGACACCAGCGAGCTGTCCTTCACCGACGTGGTGGTTCCGGTGGAGAATCTGCTCGGCGAGCAGGATCGCGGTTTCTCCTATCTCGGGCAGAACCTGCCGCGCGAGCGCCTGTCCATCGGAGTCGGCGGAGTCTCGTCCGCGGCCGCCGCGGTCCGGTTCGCGAAGGACTACGTGACCGAGCGGAAGGTGTTCGGCAAGCCGGTCGCGAGCTTCCAGAACACCAAATTCGTTCTCGCCGAGTGCGCCACGGACGTCGAGGCCGCCCAGGTGCTCGTGGACCGAGGGCTCGAACTGGACGATTCCGGCGAGCTCACCGCTGCCGACGCCGCACGGATCAAGTTGTTCTGCACCGAAGTCGCCGCACGCGTCATCGACAAATGCCTGCAGCTGCACGGCGGCTACGGCTACATGCTCGAATACCCCATCGCCCGTCTGTACGCGGACACCCGCGTCAGCCGCATCTACGGCGGAACCAGCGAGGTCATGAAGACCATCATCGCCAAGGACATGGGCCTGTAGGGCCCGCACGTTCGCCACCCCAATCCCTGATCCCCTAGTACACCTGGAGTTCCCATGCGCGACGCAGTCATTGTCGACGCCGTCCGGACCGCGGTCGGCAAACGGGGCGGCGCACTGTCCCGAATGCACGCGGCCTCGTTGTCCGCTCATGTGCTCGGCGCACTCGCCGACCGGGTCCGTCTCGATCCGGGCCTCGTCGACGACGTGGTCTGGGGCTGCGTCGGCACGCTCGGCATGCAGTCGGGCTGCATCGCCCGTTCCGCCGTGCTCGCCGCCGGCTGGCCCGAGCACGTTCCCGGCGTCACCGTCGACCGTCAGTGCGGGTCTTCGCAGCAGGCCGTGCATCAGGCCGCTGCGGGGGTGATCTCCGGGCAGTACGACGTTGCGGTCGCGGGTGGCGTCGAGATGATGAGCGCCGTTCCCCTCGGATCCGCCCGCGCTGCGGGCGATTTCGGGGAGCCCCACGGACCGCTCGTCTGGGACCGTTACAACGGGGTGCGGTTCAACCAGGGCATGGGCGCGCAGCTGATCGCCGACGAATACGGTCTCACTCGCACCGAGTTGGACCAGCATGCTCTCGATTCCCACGCCCGGGCCGCGGCCGCGATCGACGGGGGTCGCTTCAAGGACCAGATCACCGCGGTCGACGTCACCGACGCCGAGGGCAGGACGCACGTCTTCGACACCGACGAAGGCGTGCGGCGCGGTGGCACGCTCGAGACACTGGCGCGGCTGCGTCCGGCGTTCGACGAAGACGGCACCATCACCGCGGCGAATTCGTCCCAGATCTCCGACGGGTCCGCGGCCCTGCTGATCACCACCAGCGAGTTCGCCGAGGCGCAGGGCTGGACCCCGATCGCCCGCATCCACACGGCGGTGGTCACCGGCACCGACCCCGTGACGATGCTGAAGGGTCCCATACCGGCGACCGCCAAGGCATTGGCGAAGTCCGGGCTGTCGGTCGACGACATCGGCGCGTTCGAGATCAACGAGGCGTTCGCCTCGGTGTCCCTGGCCTGGCTGCGCGAGACCGGCGCCGACTACGAACGTCTGAATCCCAACGGCGGTGCGATGGCGTTGGGTCACCCCATCGGCGGTTCCGGCGCCCGGCTCATGACCACCCTGGTGCATCACATGCGCGACGAGGGCATCCGCTACGGGCTGCAGTCGATGTGCGAGGGCGGCGGCATGGCCAATGCGACGATCCTCGAATTGATCTGACATGAAGGACCTTCCACATATGAGTGACGTCCGGATCCCCGATCTGACCGGTAGCTGGCCGACCGGTCTCCCCCGCAGTCTCGACTATCCGGAGTGCGGCGCCGACGCCATCCTGGCTGGGGCAGCACGCTCGTACCCGAACCGTGTCGCGCTGCGGGACGGCGACACCACCCTCACCTTCGCCGAATTGCACGATCGAGCACTGAGGGTGGCCGGGAGCCTCCGGATCCGCGGCATCGAACCCGGGGATGCGGTCGCACTCCATATGCCCAACTCCCTCTGGTACGTGGTGGCCTATTACGGCGCACTGTGTTCCGGAGCGGCGGTGGCACCGATCAATCCCGCGCAACCGGCCGCCGAACTGCGGCGTCAACTCGACGAGTGTGCCGCGAAAGTGGTGTTCACGCACCCGTCCTGCGCAGCCACGGCGCTCGCCGCCCAGATGGAGTCGGAGTGCGAGCGGACCCTGGTCGTCATCCCTGCCACTGCGGCAGGCCCGCCCGGCAGCGAGGCGACCACCACCGGTCTGGTGCCTCTCGCCGAACTGCTGGATGCCGAACCGCTGACGAATTATCGCGTGGATCCGGATCTCGTCGCCCACCTCCAGCTGACCGGTGGTACCACCGGACGGTCGAAGGCGGTGCGCGTGCTGCACCGGAATCTGGTTGCGAACGTCGTGCAGACCACGAGCTGGCGGACCGGACACGCTGCCACGCTGGACGACGGTGCGATCACGTTGACACCGATAGCCGGCGCGCAGACTCCGCACATGCTCGTGCCCGGTGCGAGCGTGTCGATCGCGGTGGCTCCGCTCTTCCACGGCCTCGGCCTGGTGAGCCACAATTTCGCGACTCTCATGGGGGGAACCGCGATCCTGTCGGGTCGCTTCGACCCGGACACCTTCCTCGACGACGTGGATCGCCACCGCGTCACGTACCTCGCCGGATCGCCGACGATGTACTACGCGATCCTGAGGGCGCGCACGCTCCGCGAGCACGACCTGACGTCGGTGCGGTACATCGGGTCCGGGGCCGCCCCGCTCGACACCACAGCCATCCGCACGCTGCGGGAGGTGTTTCCACGCGCGATGGTCACCGAGGGGTACGGCCTGAGCGAAGCGACGATGGCGGTGACGATGCACGCCGCCTCCCCGGCGGTGGACACTCCGCTCGGCAGCGTCGGCGTACCGATCTTCGACACCGAAATCGAGATCCGGGACGACGACGGGTCGACGGTGCTTCCGGTCGGCCGCGCAGGCCAGATCTGGGCTCGCGGCCCGCAGATCACCGACGGCTACCAGGGTGAACCCGATTTGACCGCACGGCAGTTCATCGGAGGCTGGTTGCACACCGGCGACATGGGCAGGATCGACGACTACGGCCATCTGTTCATCGTGGGACGCACGAAGGATCTGATCATCTACAAGGGATACAACGTCTATCCACAGCCGCTGGAGGAACTCGTTTGTACGCATCCGGCCGTGGCGCAGGCCGCGGTGGTCGGGGCTCCGAGCGAGACCGCGGGAGAGATTCCGGTGGCCTTCGTGGTGCTGCGCCCAGGGGTCCGCAGCAGTGCGGAGATCACCGACTCGATCATCGGGCACGTTGCCGCGGAAGTGGCCCCGTATCAGCGCGTCCGAGCGGTCCACGTGCTCGACGCACTCCCGGCCACCGCCACGGGCAAGATCCGGAAGGCGGATCTCCGGGAGAGCCTCGGAGCGTAGACGTTTCCACACGACGGGCGAAGGGCGGCGGTTCCTCGGAACCGCCGCCCTTCCTCGTTCGCGGCCTGCCGTCAGTTGCCCAGAAGGACCGCGGTACCGATCTCGGCCAGCCGTTCCGCAAGATCCGGACGACGCCGAAGCCTGCCGGTTCGAACCGCGTTCTCCACCACGGTCAGTGCGGCACTGACTGTAATCCTCGCCTCGGCCGGTGTGAGGCCGGGTTTCACCTCGTCCAGCACCTGCACCCACAGGCCGAGATATTCGCGCTGACTCTGCTCGCACGTCTTGCGGAACTTGTCGGGGAGCTGGTCGAGTTCGCTGATCAACACCCCGAGGAGGTGGCGCTCGGTGATCGCGAAGTCGATGTGCGCCTTCAAGAGCCCGATCAGGGCCTCGTCCGGACTACCGGCCTCCGTCATCGCCTGCGCCGCCCCGAGCCGCCGTCGCTCCCCACCCCGGGACACGGCGGCGACGAGGAGGTCGACCTTGGCATCGAAGTGGTTGTAGACGTTCGGACCTGTCGTTCCGGCGGCCTCACCGATCTCCTCGGTGTTCACGGACTGGTATCCGCGCTCGTCGAAGAGCCGGATCGCCTCGATCAGGAGCAGTTCACGACGCGGAAGAGTCACCGAGACAGGCCTGCCCTGCGGCTGGTCCCGCGACTCCGAGACGCCCACACGGGCCAGTACGACCCTCTCGGCGAGGGCGTACAGCAGCGCCTCCATCTGTCGTCTCCCGAGGGCAACGCGGTGCCCCGAGATACTGCCGAAGACCGCGATCACGCTCCACCCGAGGAGGTACTCGTCGCCGTCGTGCAGTTCGGGACGCTCGGCGCGAATCAGCGCGGCCACCCGGGCTGCGACGTCTTTGACCTGCGCCCGCATGAGCTCGCGCTGCTGCGCCGGAAGGTGCCTGGCCTCGCGCTGCCACAGCAGGAACAGTCCGCGTCGCCGCGACACCGACGAGGACAGATTGGTCAGCAGCGCCTTCACGTCTTCGGATTCCGACACCGTGGCGAACAGTGAGTCGAGGCCGGCCTGGACCGCGCTGTGAAGCAGATCCGGCTTGTTGCGGAAGTGCCGGTAGAGAGCGGGAGCGGTGATCCCGACCTCGGCGGCGACGTCGGCGACGGACACGTTGTGATAGCCGCGTTCCCGGAACAGGTCGCCGGCCGCGGCGAGAATCTGCTGCTTGCGGTCGTGGGGTCTGCGTACGACCATGCTGGCATCCTCCGTGTCCCTGCGGAATCCCCCTCGCCCGGTGCCGATTTGCAACGATATGAGGTAAGATTCACTTATTCGCGAAAAGAGCGTGCTCTATCGCAATTCTTCCCGATCATCTGGTTAGGGAATCTTACCCCACGTACTGTCCGGCCCTCTCTCGCCGGAGTACTGACCGAAGGGACACCGACCGTGAAGCGAACCGTGTTCGACGAAGATCACGAAACCTTCCGCAAGACTATCCGCGAGTTCATCGCCAAGGAGGTCGCGCCGTCGTATGCCGGATGGGAAAGCGAGGGCCAGGTGCCTCGTGCGCTCTACCGGCGGCTCGGTGAACTCGGAGTGTTCGGCATCGAGATCCCCGAGCAGTACGGCGGGGCCGGGGAGACCAGCTTCAAATACCAGGCAGTGATCCGCGAGGAAGCGGCACGCGCAGGCGTCAGCTTCGGCGCCGACGTGGTTCACACCTGTCTCGTGCAGCCCTACCTGCTGGAATACGGCACCGAGGAGCAGAAGCAGCGATGGCTGCCCCGGTTCGTCTCCGGCGAGATGATGACGGCCATCGCGATGACCGAGCCCGGCGCCGGTTCCGATCTGGCAGGAATCAAGACGACCGCCGCACTGTCCGAGGACGGCACGCACTACGTGCTGAACGGCGCGAAGACCTTCATCACCGGTGGCGCACAGGCGGATCTGATCCTGGTGGTGTGCCGCACCTCCCCGCCCGACCCCGGCAACCGCAGAGGTGGTCTGTCGATCCTGTGCATCGACACCGCATCGGAGGGCTTCGGTGTCGGACGCAAGCTGCAGAAGATCGGCCTGCGCGCTCAGGACACCGCCGAGCTGTCGTTCACCGACGTGGTGGTCCCCGTCGAGAATCTCCTCGGTGAGGAGGGCGCCGGATTCTCCTATCTGACTCGCAACCTGGTGCGGGAGCGCCTCGGAGCAGCGGTGGGTGCTTGCGCGAACGCGAGCGCCGCGATCGAGTTCGCCAAGGCCTACGTGCTCGAACGCCAGGTCTTCGGCACGCCGGTGGCGGCGTTCCAGAACACGAAGTTCGTTCTCGCCGAATGTGCGACGGAGGTGCAAGCCGCTCAGAGCATGGTCGACCGCGCACTGGACCTCGACGAGATCGGCGAGTTGACCGTCGCCGACGCGGCGAAGATCAAGCTGTTCTGCACCGAGGTCGCCGGGCGCGTCATCGACAAGTGCCTGCAACTGCACGGCGGTTACGGCTACATGCGTGAGTACCCGATCGCCCGGCTGTACGCCGATACCCGCGTCAACCGGATCTACGCCGGTTCCAGCGAGGTCATGAAGACCATCATCGCGAAGGACCTCGGCGTGTAGCGAGACGACAGCAGGCCCCGCACCTCCGGGTGCGGGGCCTGCTGTCACGTCCTAGAGGATGTCGATCACGGTGCGCAACGCTTCACCGGTCCTCATCTGGCGGATGGCCTCGTTGATCCCGGACAGCGGAACGTGGTGAGTAATCATGGACTGCAGATCGATTCGGCCCGCCCGCCACAGTTCGACGACCTTGGCGTAGGTGCGCCGGACGTCGTCACCGCCGAAGAACGACGGCAGCAACTTCTTCTCGTCCAGTACGAGTTCACCCATGGTGAGGCCGAGAGGCTCGGTCCGGGAGCCGGCGCCGACGAGGCAGACCGTTCCACCCCGGCGCGTGCAATCGTAGGCCGCGCGCAGCGTGCCCGGCGTGCCCACCGCCTCGAAGGCGTAGTCGACGCCGGCACCACCACTGAGCCGTTTCACGATGTCCTGCAGTTCTTCCGGGGAAACCGCAGTCGTCGCGCCGAACTTCAGGGCCCAATCGCGCCGGTTGGAGGTGGGGTCGACCGCGACGATCTGAGCGGCACCGGCGACGCGGGCGCCCTGCAGAATACTGATCCCGACACCACCGAGACCGATCACGACCACCGACGAACCCGGCTCCACGCGGGCAGTGTTGAGCGCGGCACCGATCCCCGTGGTGACGCCGCACCCGATGAGCGCAGCGATCTCGTAAGGGACGTCGTCCGGGATCGTGATCGCGGCCGCGGCGGAGACGACGACCTCTTCGGCGAACGTCCCCTCGCCCATCATCCCCGGCAGCGCGATCCCGTCCATCTCGAAATTGGGTGTCGCGAGATTCTTGTATCCACTGAGGCACAGATGTGCCGCGCCCGACGTACAGGACGGGCAGCGGTCGCACGGCGGCATCCAGCAGATGACGACCCGGTCACCCACCGCCAGGTCGGCGACGCCGTCACCGACCTCGACAACTTCTCCGGCACCCTCGTGACCGGGGACGAACGGAGCCTTGTGCGGGAGTACACCACTCATCGCGGACAGGTCCGAATGGCACAGACCCGCCTTGTGCAGACGGACGCGGACCCGTCCGGGTCCGAACGACGTCGCGGTGATCGAGCGCGTGACGTCCAACTGCTCGTCCCCCGTCCGGTGCAGAACTGCGGCTTGCACTGATTTTCTCCTTCGACTACTGAGCGGGCAGGAAGATGGACTTGGTCTCCAGGTACGCGGCCAGCCCCTCGGGTCCGAACTCGCGGCCGAGACCGGAGTTCTTGTAGCCGCCGAACGGTCCGGCGACGTCGAAGCGCTGGCAGTTCACCGAGAACGTGCCGGTCCGGACGCGGCGGGCGACGTCGAGGCCGTGCTGCACGTCGCCGGCCCACACCGCGCCCGAGAGCCCGAGGTCGGAGTCGTTGGTGATGCGGACGGCGTCGTCCTCGTCGTCGAACGGGATCAGGCAGACGACCGGCCCGAAGATCTCCTCCCGCGCGACGCGCATGGAGTTGTCGACGTTGCCGAGCAGAGTGGGCTCGACGTACCAGCCCGAGGACAGGCCGGCGGGCACACCGCCGCCGGTGAGGATTTTCGCGCCCTCCTCCTGGCCGAGACGGATGTAGTCGAGGTTCCGCTGCCGCTGTCGTGCGCTCACCATCGGCCCGATGACGGTGGCGGGATCGGACGGGTCACCGACTCTCAGCGCCGCGATCGCGGCGGCCAGTGTGTGGGCAACCTCGTCGTATCGCGCTGCGGGAACCAGGATGCGGGTGAGGGCGACGCACGCCTGGCCGCTGTTGACGAAGGCGCCGGCGACCACGCGCGGGATCGCCGTGTCGAGGTCGGCGTCCTCGAGGAGAATTGCGGCGGATTTGCCTCCGAGTTCGAGCGTCACGCGGGTGAGGTTCTCGGCAGCGGCAGCCATGATCTGCTTTCCCGCCAGGACCGATCCCGTGAAGGCCACCTTGTCGACCTCGGGATGCGCGACGAGATGACCGCTCACGTCTCGATCGGCGGGCAGCACACTCAGCACCCCGCGGG
Organism: Rhodococcus sp. JS3073; assembly: GCF_026810085.1. NCBI lineage: Bacteria > Bacillati > Actinomycetota > Actinomycetes > Mycobacteriales > Nocardiaceae > Rhodococcus > Rhodococcus sp. JS3073. Next base: position 3,456,636 of record NZ_CP113951.1, read on the forward strand.
GAAGGCCTGCCTCCGTGCAGACCTCGGCGAGAAGGTTCGCGTCCAGTGGCGTCTCGGGTGCGGGCTTGAGGACGACCGTGCACCCCGCGAGGAGCGCGGGGGCCAGCTTGGCGGCGATCACGAGTTGAGGGACATTCCACGGAACGACCGCGGCGACCACCCCCACCGGTTCGTGACGCACCACCATCGGGCCCGTCACGCCCCGTCGCTCCTGTTCCCACCCGAATTCCGTGGCAGCAGTGCAGGCCGAACCGTACGCGGCGACGGCGCCGAGCACCTGGGTCCGCACGGCGGAGCTCATCGGGGCTCCGTTCTGGCGGGAGATCAGTTCGGCGAAGTCGCCGGCCCGGGCGGCGATCCCCTCCTTGATCCGGGTCACGACCCCGATCCGCTCGGCCAGCGGCATCAGCGGCCAGGGCCCGGTGTCGAAAGCAGCACGAGCAGCGGCGACCGCGCGGTCGACATCCTCGACCGTGGCGGCGGGCACCCGCCCGACGCGTTCCTCGCTGTGGGGCGAGATCACGTCGAGAGTTCCTGTCCCGGTCGGCGTCACCCAGTCACCACCGATGAAGAGCTTTCGGTACTCGACGACATCGTTCATGAGCGTGCATTCCTCCAGGGTGACGGTCGGAGACCGGTCGGCACGGGCCACGCGCCGGTGCGGTCCGGTGAATTCGTGGATCTACATCGTTTTCCACGAGATAACCAAATACTAGGCGATTTGATCAACTAAGTGAATAGTCAATAATGCTTGACCGGTTTTGTTGTCCGACCCTAGTCTGCTTCGTGTGACCTACTCGACTCCCGAAATCCACCCGACACCGACCGATCCCCTCGCCGCATACGGTCCACTCGTTGCCCGGCGCACCCCCGATTCGTTCGACGACCGGCCCTACGAGACGTTCACGGTCAGTCCGGTGACCCCGACGATCGGCGCCGAGGTGTCGGGGATCCGGCTGACCGGTGGCCTGCCCGACGAGACGATGTCGGAACTGCGTCGCGCACTCCTCGAATGGAAGGTCCTGTTCTTCCGGGATCAGAACATCGAGCGGACCGAACACCGCGCCTTCGCGGAACGCTGGGGTTCGCTCGAGCAGCACCCGTTCTTCAAGTACACCCATCCCGGCCAGACCGAAACCGACGTCGCCACCCTCGCGAAGGATGCGATGACGGGTGGCGTGGAGAACAACTGGCACAACGACGTCACCTGGCACGCGTTCCCGTCGTTCGCCGCGGTGCTGCGGGCGGTGGAGGTCCCGCCCGTCGGCGGCGACACCCTCTGGTCGGATACGGGTGCGGCCTACGACCTGCTCCCCGCCACCATCCGGGAACGCATCGACACACTGGTCGCCGAACACGACTGGATCAACTCGTTCGGCAAGCACATGCCGCCGGATACCGTGGAGATGCTGCGCCTCCAGTTCCCCGCCGTCCAGCATCCGGTGGTCCGCGTGATACCCGAGACGGGCCGCCGCGTCCTCTTCGTGAACCTGAGCTTCACGCAACGCATCGTCGGGATGTCCCCGACCGAATCCGACGAATTGCTGCGCATGCTCTACCGGCACGTCCAGCGGCCCGAATTCCAGGTGCGCCTGCGATGGCAGCCGAACACGGTGGCGTTCTGGGACAACCGCGCCTGCCAGCACTACGCGGCGAGTGACTACTTTCCGGCGCGGCGGGTGATGGAGCGGATCTCGATCGTCGGCGACCGTCCGGTCGGAGTGTCCTCCTGACACCGGAAGTCGACACGGAACCGGACTACCGGTTCACTCTCGCGAACGAACGGACCTTCCTCGCCTGGGTCCGTACTGCACTCGGACTGCTGGCCGGGATCACCCTCCGTGGGTGATCCCGCCGACAGCAGCGCGCGGTTAGCGTCGCCGAGAGCCGCATCCGAATTTCGGGGGGGGCGGGCACCGACCACCGCCCTCAGCAGTCGCAGAGAGGTAGCCATGGCAGCCGATTCGACGGACATCCAACGCGGAACCCTTCCGATTCCCGACCTCGAGTACACGGGAACCGTTACCTACGACGCGTCGGATCCGGACACGAGCTATCCGCCGATCCGCCGCCTGCTCCCACCCGACGGCTCCCCGAACGTGCTGGTCATCCTGGTCGACGACACAGGCTTCGGCGCGTCCAGCTCGTTCGGCGGTCCGGTGGAGACACCGAACTTCGAACGCGTCGCCGCCCAGGGGCTCAAATACACCCGTTTCCACACGACGGCACTGTGCTCACCGACGCGTGCCGCTCTGCTGTCCGGCCGCAACCACCATACGGTCGGAATGGGTGGCATCACCGAGATTGCTACGAGCGCACCCGGTTACAGCTCGCTGAGGCCCAACAACTGCGCCCCGCTCGCTGAGATACTCAAGCTCAATGGTTACTGCACGGCGCAGTTCGGGAAGTGCCACGAGGTCCCTGTCTGGGAGTCCTCACCGGTCGGTCCCTTCGACCACTGGCCGCACCCGGGCGGGGGCTTCGAGTACTTCTACGGGTTCATCGGCGGGGAGACCAACCAGTGGTACCCGGCGATCTACGAGAACACCTCCCCGCTCGAGCCCTGGGGCACTCCCGACGAGGGGTACCACTTCATGGCGGACATGGCGGACAAGGCGATCGCCTGGACCAAACAGCAGAAGGCACTCGCGCCAGACAAGCCGTTCTTCACCTATTTCGCGCCCGGCGCCACCCACGCCCCGCACCACGTGCCGAAGGAATGGGCGGACAAGTACCGGGGCAAGTTCGATCAGGGCTGGGACAAGCTCCGCGAAGAGACGTTCGCCCGGCAGAAGGAACTCGGGGTGGTCCCTCGCGAGGCCACCCTCACCGCTCGAAGCCCGGGCATCCCCGTGTGGGAGGAGATGAGCGAGAAACTCCGTCCGGCACTCGCCCGCCAGATGGAGGTCTATGCCGGATTCCTCGCCTACACCGACCACCACGTCGGACGGGTGCTGGATTCTCTCGACGATCTCGGCGTCCTCGACGACACCCTCGTGTACATCATCATCGGCGACAACGGGGCGTCCGCCGAAGGAACGATGAAGGGAACCACCAACGAGAGTTTCATCATCAACCACATGGATCACCTCGAAACCGAGGACTACATGATCGAGCACATCGACGACCTCGGCACTCCCGACTCCTACAACCACTACGCCATCGGCTGGGCACACGCGATGGACACCCCGTACCAGTGGACCAAGCAGGTGGCCTCGCATTGGGGCGGCACCCGCAACGGGACGATCGTGAGCTGGCCGAACGGCATCGCGGCACGCGGCGAGATTCGCGACCAATTCGCGCACGTCATCGATGTCGCACCCACGGTGCTCGCGGCCGCGGGCATTCCCGAACCGAGCACGGTGCACGGTGTCACGCAGCGCCCGTTCGAGGGCACGGCGATGAACTACTCCTTCGACGACGGTGACGCACCGGAACAGCACGAAACGCAGTACTTCGAGATGCTCGGCAACCGCGCGATCTTCCACAAGGGCTGGACCGCCGTCGCCAAACACAAGGACCCGTGGCTCTCCTCGTCGCACGGCCTCGACGCCGACGTATGGGAGCTCTACAACGTGGAAGAGGACTGGACGCAGTCGCACGACCTCGCGGGCGAGCACCCGGACAAGCTGGCCGAGCTGCAGCGGCTGTTCCTCATCCAGGCGGCGCGATTCAAGGTGCTGCCCATGGATACGCGGTCGGCCGAGCGGTTCAACAACGAACTGGTCGGCAGACCCACATTGATCCAGGGGACCTCGCAGGTGTTCTACCCAGGGATGAAGCGGCTCAGTGAGAACTCGGTCATCAACGTCAAGAACAAGTCGCACTCGGTCACCGCGAAAGTGACCATCCCGGAATCGGGCGCGAACGGGGTCATTCTCGTCCAGGGCGGGGCGTTCGGCGGCTGGAGTGTGTATACGAGGGACGGATACCTGAAATACACCTACAACGTCCTTGGGATGAACGAGTACACCACCACCTCCGACCAGCCGTTATCCCCCGGAGAGCACGAAGTGCGCATGGAGTTCGAGTACGAAGGCGGCGGCCTCGGTAAAGGCGGCACCGTCACCCTCTCCGCGGACGGACACCCCATCGGCACGGGGAAGGTGGAACGGACACTTCCCTTCATGTTCTCGATGGACGAAACGGTGGACGTCGGAATCGATGTCGCCTCCCCCGTCTCCCGCGAGTACGGGCCGACCGGAAATGGTTTCACCGGAGACATTGCGTGGGCACGTATCGATATCGGGGAGGACGACCACAGTCACCTGGCCGATCCCGAACACAGGATGACGATCGCGATGACGAAGCAGTAGTCCGAACGACATCACGAAAGCGTGGCATTCCCTGCGGTAAACACGTTCACCCACACAAGACAACGCATTCTCGCTAAAATCGTCGCACCGGCCCACCGCGTCGGAGATTGGCGTTTGTCGAAGATCGTTTCTCGGTGCAGCGAGAATTGGGGGTCGGCGTGACGGCAGTACCTCTCGGGGAATTTCATCTGAGCACTCGAATACCGACGAGTGCAGGGGGTCGGACGGTTACCCGGACCCGCCTGCACGCCATGCTCACCGAGGCGCTCACCGACGACGCGCACCCCTTCCCGGTGGCGCTCGTCTGCGCACCGGCCGGCTCGGGTAAGACGCGGGCCGTGGCCGACTGGGCACGGGAGACACTCGCCGCCGGCGACGCTCCGACCATTGCGTGGCTCACCATCGAGGAGCGGCACAACGACCTCGACGTCGTCCACCGGGCGATCCTCCGCTCACTCACCGACACCGGAAACCCTCGCCTGCAGAAGGCATGCGCCGGGCTCGATTCCGAGTCACCGGATCTCGGCGCGCAATTGTCGGCCGCGTTGCACGAACTCGGCGAGAACATCTGGATGATCATCGACGACGGCCACCTCCTCCGCGACACCGACGTACTCACCGACCTCGAGTCGTTCATGCGCTGGCAACCTCCGATGCTGCGAACGGTCATCGTCGGGCGTTTCGAGCCGCCCCTCGCTTTGCAGCGACTTCGCCTGGACGGCAAGCTGTTCACCCTTACGGCAAAGGATCTCGCCTTCACCTCCGACGAGGCCGCCGAGATGCTCGACGAGCACGACGTCGCGCTGAGTCCGGGCGATCTCGACGCCCTGATGGATCGGACGGAGGGCTGGGCCGCCGGAATTCGCTTGGCAGGAATGTCTTTGGAAGGACACCCGGATCCGAGCCGATTGATCGCGGAGTTCACGGGCGACCGCCGGGCCGTCGCCGACTATCTCATCGAGGAGGTCCTCGCCGGCCAGACCGACGAGATGCGCGAGTTCCTCCTGCGCACGTCCGTACCTGTCTCGTTCACGGTCGAACTCGCGGAGAAGCTCACGGGCTGCGCGGATGCGCACGGCAACATCGACTGGCTCGAGCACCACAATTTCCTGATCAGCCGAATCGCCGACAGCCCCACGCACTATCGCTACCATCCGCTGCTGCGGAGTTATCTACGGGCGGAGATCAGCCGGATCGGCCACGTCGAAGTCGAGAATCTCGAATTGACGGCCGCCCACTGGCACGACGAATTCGGCGACGCACTGCTCGCACTCGAACACGCGGTGAACTCCGGTGATCACGACGAGATCGTGGCGCTGCTCGCCCGGACGTCGCTGGCCCTGATCGTCGGAGGTCATGGGGAGGCCGTCGACCGGCTCCTCACGCGGGCACCCCGATCTTCGCAGGACCACCCGTCGGCGCGGCTCATCCGCGCCGCCGCGGCACTCGCTTCGGGCAACATCCCGGTGGCCACGTCCACCCTCGAGCTTCTCGACCGCAGGCGGTCGGGGTTGCTGGTGGACGGCGCCGCCGAGTCCCGATTACATCTGCTGCTCCGCGAATCGCTCCGCGTGCAGACCGCGATCGGCACCGGCGACATCGAGACCGCCCTGAACAGGTTGCGCGGCGTGGGTGTCGGGACGAGCGGCGATCCCGACCTCGATGCATTCGTCCTGCTGCAGGAAGGGCGCGCGTTGCTGTTCCTCGGGCGGACCGACGAGTCGGAGGTCGTGCTCGGGAAGTCGCTGGCCCACGCGCGACTCGGCGATGCGCCGCTGGGCGTCATGTACTGCCTGGGAACCCTCGGCACCGTCGCGATGTCGCGGGGCGACGTGGTACGGGCGTCCGCGCTGGCCGACGAGGCACTCACGATCGGCCGGACGCATTCGGCAACGAGCGATCCCGCATTCCAGTCGACGAAGCTCATCGACTCCTGGTGCCGCTATGTCCGGATGGACCCCGATGCCGCCCGCGCCGCCGCCGAATCCGCGGAGGCGCTGCGTCGCGCGAACACCGGGACCGCGGGGTTCGCCGACGGCGCCGCCACCCTGTTCGGTCTCGACGAGTCCGGACACCGGCACAGTTCGGTGACGACGCTGCACGCGGAGAGCCCCGTGTCGTCCTCGTTGCCGGTACCGCCCGGGGTCCGGGCGGTGTTGCTGCCTGCCATCCAGTACGCGTATCTCGCTGCCGGCGAGATCGGGTGGGCGCACGAATTGGCGACCGAAACGCATGCCCTCCTCGGGCCCACCGGCGACACAGCCGTCGTCGAGGCGATCGTCCATCTGCATCTCCACCGCCTCGACTTGGCCCGTAAGACAATCCAACCCGTCCTCGACGGTGAACTGGACTGTGCGGCGGGAACCAACCTGATCGCGGCGTGGCTCGTCGACGCATCGATCGCGCTTGCCCGCAAACATGATTCACGTGCCCACAGCGCTCTCACCGAGGCCTTGCGTCTCGCGGAGCCGCAGTCGGTGGTGCGCCCGTTCCACGACTGCGGACCCCAGATCCGAGAACTCCTCGTGCGGAGCACCGGCCGGTTCGGTGTCCTCGAAGCATTCGCAGAGCGGCTCCGGGCGTCGTTCCCGCGGTCGGAGAGCGCTGCGTCCGACATGTTGACTCCCCGCGAACTGGAACTCCTCGTGGAGCTTCCGTCGTGGCGCACCGCCGAGCAGATCGCGGCAGATCTGTGCGTGTCGGTGAACACCGTGAAGACCCATCTGCGCGGGATCTACCGCAAACTCGGCGTCACCTCCCGCCGCGACGCCATCGCCGCCGCACAACACAACGGCTTGCTCTGAGCCGGTTCACCACTTGCGGGTGAGGCGCGTCGCCGTTCCGTCGGTCACCCTGAAATCTACGGCTGACCGAGTTCTGGAACGACGATGCGAATGAAGGAGCCCGCCGTGGTGCGTCCTGAATCGAACTGGCCCGGCAAGGTCAGGTATGCGTTCCTGATCAGCGGCGCCCTGTCCGATCGGGTGCTGGCCGCGTTCCCCGAGTTGGACGTCTCGGACGTCACTACCGGTGACACCACGCTCTACGGCCCGGTCGACAGCCCGACGGAACTCCGGGGCATGCTGGCGCGCTTCGACGCGCTGGGACTGACCGTCATCGAGATGCGGCGGCTACCGGACTGACCCGGCGTCGGGGTTCAATGGTTGGAGGGTCCCGGGAGGCGGTGAAGCCGATGTGAGCGGCGAGTTCGAACCGGGCACGGTGTTTGCCGGCTACGTGATCGAGCGGGTTCTGGGACGAGGCGGCATGGGCACCGTCTACCTCGCCCAGCATCCCAACCTGCCGCGCAAGATCGCCCTCAAACTGCTCGACACGTCATGGACGAACGACGACTACGTCCGGTCACGTTTCGAGTCGGAGGCAGACCACGCCGCACATCTCGACCATCCCAACATCGTCACCGTCCACGACCGCGGCCGCGAAGGCGGCAGGTTGTGGATCGCGATGCAGTACGTTCCCGGCACCGACGCCAGGAAAGCACTCGGCTCCGGCGCCCTCGATATCGAGCGCGCCGTGCACATCGTCAGCGAGACGGGGAAGGCGCTCGACCACGCCCACCAGGCCGGGATCTTGCACCGTGACGTGAAGCCGGCGAATATCCTGCTCGCGCCCGGCGACCCCGAACGGGTGCTGCTCACCGATTTCGGCACCGCCAAGGCCCTGGACGAAACGCATCAGCTGACCCGCACCGGGATGTTGGTGGCGACCCTGCACTACGCCGCGCCCGAGCAGATCGAGGGCGAGAAACTCGACCACCGCGTCGACATCTACGCGTTGGGCTGCACCTTCTTCCACCTGCTCACCAGCGAACCGCCGTATCCCGGTAACACCGCCTCCTCGGTGATGCACGGACATCTGAACGGGCCGATTCCCCGACCGAGCGTGGTGCGCCCCGGGCTGCCCGCCGGTGTCGATGCGATCGTCGCGCGCGCCATGGCCAAGGACCGCGACGAGCGCTACTCGACGTGTCGTGAGTTCAGCGATGCCGTCCGCGCAATCGAGTGGACCGATCCCGGACCGGTCACCCGGCCTGCTGACCTGGTCGATCCCGCCGGAACCACCCGGACGAGCAGTCCGGCCGTGACCCGCCCCGACACCGATCAGGGTGCCGAGCCGACGAAACCGACAACGGTCGCGGGGCGGCGGAAGCGCTGGCTGCTCGCCGCGCTGGTGGCGGGCGTCATCGTGGTCGCCGGTGTCGCTTATATCGCCTGGCCGGGTGCGGAGTCGACGAGCGCGCAGGTCGTGCTCCCGCTGACCGGTCTCCAGGGTCCGGCCGGGCTCGCGGTCTCGGGGACCGGGGACCTGTACATCGCGGACAGCGCGGCCAAACAGGTTCTGAGAGTGAGCGCCGGGACGTACGAGCAGACCGTCCTTCCCTTCACCGGCCTCGAGGTTCCCCAGGGAGTCGCGGTCAGTGCGTCCGGCGACGTGTACGTCTCCGATCTCGTGACCAACACCGTGACAATGCTGCACGGCGGCACCCAGGTGCCGATGCCGTTCGACGGTCTCGACCAGCCGTTCGGAATCGCACTCGGACCGGACGCCACGCTGTATGTCGCCGATACGCTGAACAACCGGGTGATGGCCCTGCACGACGTCACCGCGGCTCCCTTCGCGGTGCCGCTCACGGTGATCGGCCCGTTCGCCGTCGCCGTCAGTGAACACGGGGATCTCTACGTCGGCACGCCCAACAAGGTGCTCGCGTGGAACGCCGCCACCCATGCCCAGAGCTTCCTGCCCTTCACCGACGTCCAGAGCGTCGGTGGTGTCGCGGTCGACGACGAGGGAACCGTGTACGCCATCGATCAGAACCACAATCGCATTCTGCGGCTGGCCGCCGGTTCGGACGAGCAGGAGGTTCTCCCGTTCTCCGGGCTGGACCAGCCGGAGGGTATCGCCGTGTCCAGCAGAGGCGACGTCTACGTCGCGGACACCGACAACAGCAGAGTGATCATGCTCCCGGCGGGAAGCTGACCGCTCGCGCTCAGGCCTGGCGCGCCAGATCGAAGCCGAAGGATTCCGCGACCGCCTCGTCCACCCGGCCGTGGTGAGTGGCGAGCAACTCTTCACGCTCGTTCGCGGAGAGCCCACCCCAGATGCCGTACGGTTCACCGACACTGAGCGCGTGCTCCCGGCACTGCACCAGCACGGGGCATCCGCGGCAGATCATCTTGGCGCGGAAGTCCCGCATCTCGCGGGCCCGGCCACGTTCGCGGTCGGGGTGGAAGAACGTGGACGACTCGTAGCCGCGGCACGCGGCGTCCCTCTGCCAGTCCCACACCTCGGCGACCGGAATGGGAAGACTCAACCGATTGGACATTGCACTCCTCCAGATACTCGTGAGCCGTTGTGTGCGAGCCCGAGAACTCGTTCCCGGGCCAGATCGGCGGCGCCGACGATGCCGACGTTCGCGCCGAGTTCAGCCAGTCGCACCTCGGCGACCGGTCGGTGTGCGCGTCCGGTGAGACGGTTCTCGAACGCGGCGGCGGCGGGACCGCGCAGCAGTTCGCCCGCCTCGCACACTCCCCCGCCGATGATGAACAGGTCGGGGTCGAAGAACGCGGCGATATCCGCCATGCCGTGTCCCAGCCAGGAACCGATCACCCGGAAACACTCGAGCGCGGCGGGGTCACCCTCCTGCGCGGCCGCGGTGATGTGCAGGCCCGTGATGGCGTCCGCCCTTCCGCCGGCGCGGGCAAGGAGGTCTGCAGCGAAACCCGGCGAGACGTTCGCGAGATCCTGCGCTTCGCGGACGAGTGCCCGCCCACTGGCGTAACGCTCCCAGCAGCCGTGGTTGCCGCAGCCGCATCGGCGACCGTGCGGTTCGACGTTGAGATGCCCGAATTCCGCGGCCACACCGAACTTGCCGCGATGAAGAACGCCGTCGACGACGATGCCGCCGCCGATCCCGGTTCCGACCGTGAGCACGACGACGGTCTGCCCCGTCCGCCCGGCCCCGAAGCGCGCCTCGCCCCATGCCGCGGCGTTGGCATCGTTCTCCACCACCGTCGGCAGTCCGCACGCCGCTTCGACCACCTCACCCAGAGGCTCGTTGCGCCAGGCCAGATTCGGGGCGAAGAGCACGGTGCTGAGGTCTGCGGCGACGAAGCCGGCCGCGCCGATGCCGACAGCCTGCACCGGGTGGGTATCCGCCAGTTCGCGGACGAGTTCGGCGATGACGTTCTCGACGCGGCGCGCATCGTGGGACGGGGTGTCACGACGCACCATCCGGTGGATGACTCCGTCGGTGTCGACCACGCCGGCTGCGATCTTCGTGCCACCCACGTCGATGCCAATTGTCAGAGCCATGTCTCGTGTCCTCTTCAAATCTGCGAGTGAGGGGTGTCACGCTGACAGTAGAGGACCTTTGGATTTTCATCAATACATACTTCCGTCTTTTCAAGAACAAAGCCGGTTCGTCTCCAAATGGACAAGCACTGTGATCTAGGCCATAGTTCTTCCTCGTCGGTGTCTACCGGCACACCCCTAACACTCGGATCGTCCGGCACGTTCCTGCCGGTGGAGGGATTCATTTCTCATGGCAACAATCACCTATGACCGCGCGACCAGGCTCTTTCCCGGCTCGGACGTCCCCGCGGTCGACCAACTCGACCTGCACATCGAGGACGGCGAGTTCCTCGTCCTCGTCGGCCCGTCCGGCTGCGGCAAGTCCACGTCCCTGCGGATGCTCGCGGGACTCGAGGACGTCGACGGCGGCCAGATACTGATCGGCGGCCGCGACGTCACGCACGCCGAGCCCAAGGACCGCGACATCGCGATGGTCTTCCAGAACTACGCGCTCTACCCGCACATGACCGTCGCCGAGAACATGGGCTTCGCCCTCAAACTCGCAGGCACCGACAAGGCCGAGATCCGCAAGCGTGTCGGGGAGGCCGCCGACATGCTCGACCTCGGCGCCTACCTCGACCGCAAACCCAAGGCGCTCTCCGGCGGTCAGCGTCAGCGAGTGGCCATGGGCCGCGCCATCGTCCGGCAACCACAGGTGTTCCTGATGGACGAGCCGCTGTCGAACCTCGACGCGAAGCTGCGGGTGCAGACCCGCACCCAGATCGCCCAGCTCCAGCGCCGCCTCGGCACCACCACCGTCTACGTCACCCACGACCAGGTCGAGGCCATGACGATGGGCGACCGGGTCGCCGTCCTCAAGGGCGGGGTGCTGCAGCAGTGCGCGTCCCCGCGTGAGCTCTACCGTCGGCCCGCGAACGTCTTCGTCGCCGGCTTCATGGGTTCACCGTCGATGAACCTGTTCACCGTGCCCGTCACCGACGGCGGGGTGCAGATCGGCGACCAGTTGGTCCCCGTCCCCCGCGACGCCCTCACCGCGGCGGGCTCCGAGGTGATCTTCGGGATCCGGCCGGAGCACGTCGAGATCGCCGACTCCGGCGGACTGAAACTCGAGATCGACGTCGTCGAGGAACTCGGCTCGGAGGCGTTCGTCTTCGGCCGCACCACCGTCAATGGCCGGACCGAGAACCTGGTCGCCCGGGTCGACTGGCGCAACCCACCCGAGAAGGGCCAGGTCGTGCACGTCCGCGTCGACGAGGCACACGCGCACATCTTCGCCACCGACGCGGCGGGCGAGCGCCTCGTGCGCTGACGTCAGAGTTCCGGAGGGCGGGCGGTCGAGCCCCTGACCACCAGGTGGGTCGGGAGCACGACCGCCCGCTCCGCAGGTTCCCGGCCGCCGAGCAGTTCCACGACCACCCGGCCGGCCGCCGCCCCCTGTTCCCCCACCGGCTGCCGGACCGTGGTCAGGTCGGCCAGCTCGGCCGTCGGGTGATCATCGATCCCGATCACCGACATCCCGGCCGGAACGGGAATCCCCGCACGTCGCAGCGTGCGCAACGCCCCGACGGCGACCTCGTCGGAATGACAGAACACCGCGGTGGGCACCTCGGTGCGGCTGAGCAGCAGTTCCATGCCGCGCTCGCCGCCCTCGATTCCCCAGGGCACGGTGACGGTGCAGTCGTCGGCGAGCCCGGCGCCCGCGAGTGCGGCGTGGAAGCCCGCCACCCGGGCGATGTCGCCTTCCCAGGACTGACCTTCCGGGTCCACGGTGCGGATCATCCCGATCCGGGTGTGACCGATCCTGATCAGGTGCCCGACAGCCTGGCGCGCGGCCAGTTCGTCGTCGATCCGGACGGATGGAAACTCGCCGGCGTGCGCGCCGATGACGACCACGGTCACGTCCATCTCCTCGAGCCGCGCCCGCTCCGGACCGGTCAGCGGAAACGCCACGGCGATGACCGCATCGACCTTGCGGCGCAACGGAAGCCGCTCGAAGAACGATTCGCGCTGGGCCGACTCCTCGAGGCAGTACAGCATCACGTCGAGGTCCGCGGCGCGGAGTTCGTGTTCGATGCCGGCGAGAATCCGCGAATAGAACCAGGCATCGATCCACGGCACCACGACGGCCACCCGGCCCGTCGCGCCGCCCGACAGCTTCGACGCCTCGGGTGAGACGACGTACGCCAACTCGTCGGCGGCCCGCTGAATGCGCAGCCGCGTCGCTTCGGAGACGCCGCGTTCGCCGCGCAACGCGCGCGAGACGGTGGCGATCGAGACTCCGGTGCGGCGCGCGACGTCGGCCATGTTGACGGACTGCTTGGGGATCACGTTCCCACAGTAAGCGAGCTACGCAAATATTTGCGTAAATTCGTCACGGAATCCATGCCGCTGTAGTGCGGAAAAGAAATCACCCTGCTCGAGTTGACAGTCACCTGTGACGTGCCTCACGCTATTTACGCAAACGTTTACTCATCACATTCCCCCATCCCATCCCCCCACCGAGGAGATTCGATGACCCAGTCCGTGGAGTCGACCGCAACCACCGTCGCGAGCCGGCACTTCGAAGCCTGGTGGAAGACGGCCGTCGTCTACCAGGTCTACATCCGCAGCTTCGCCGACGGGAACGGTGACGGCATCGGCGACCTCACCGGCCTGCGTTCCAAGCTGCCCTACCTCGCCGACCTCGGCGTCGACGCCGTATGGATCAACCCCTGGTACCCGTCGCCGATGGCCGACGCCGGCTACGACGTGGCCGACTTCCGCGACATCGAGCCGTCGTACGGCACGCTCGCAGAAGGTGAGGCGTTCATCGCCGAGGCCCACGAATTGGGGATCCGCGTGATCCTCGACATCGTGCCCAACCACACCTCCAGCGAGCACCGCTGGTTCGAGGCCGCCCTCCGCGACGAGCCCGGAGCACGCGACCGCTACATCTTCCGCCCCGGCCGCGGCCCGGCAGGCGACGAGCCGCCCAACGACTGGCAGAGCGCGTTCGGCGGTCCCGCGTGGAGTCGCCTGGACACCGGTGAGTGGTACCTGCACCTGTTCGCTCCCGCCCAGCCCGACCTCAACTGGGAGCACCCCGAGGTCCGTGCGGAGTTCGAGGACATCCTGCGCTTCTGGTTCGACAAGGGTGTCGACGGCTTCCGGATCGACGTCGCCCACGGCCTCGCCAAGGATCCCGCACTCCCCGATGCCGGTGAGCGCCTTCCCGGTTCGCAGCACACCGACCCCCACCCCGCGTGGGATCAGGATGCCGTCCACGAGGTGTACCGGGGCTGGCGGGCCGTCGCCAACGCCTACGCCGACCGCGTCTTCGTCGCCGAGGCCTGGGTGCCCGGCAACGACCGCCTCGCCCGCTACCTGCGCCCCGACGAGCTGCACACCGCGTTCCAATTCGACTTCCTGCGCGCCCCTTGGCGTTCTGCGAGCATCCGCGCCGTGATCGACGACGCGCTCGAGCAGGCGGCCACCGTCGGCGCACCCGCCACGTGGGTGCTCTCCAACCACGACGTGCCCCGCACCGTCACCCGCTACTCCCGCTCACAGCCCGACCACCTGGTCGAGACCGATTGGGAGCGCGCACGCTGGGCGCTCGAGGAGCCGAACCACGAACTGGGCAGGCGCCGCGCCCGGGCGGCGGCGCTGTTGCAGCTGGCGTTGCCGGGCACGGCCTACATCTACCAGGGTGAGGAACTCGGACTGGAAGAGGTCGAGGACCTCCCCGACGAGGCCCGGCAGGATCCGACGTGGTTCCAGACCGGCTTCACCGACTGCGGCCGGGACGGCTGCCGGGTTCCGATCCCGTGGTCGAACGACGCAGTGCCGTACGGCTTCTCCCCGTTCGACGCGGAGGAGGACACCTGGCTTCCGCAGCCCGGGCACTGGGCGCCGCACACCGCGGAAGCGCAGGCAGGCCACCCCGAGTCGTTCCTCACCCTGTACCGCGAGGCGCTGGAACTGCGACGCGAGCACTTCGACACCCCGCACGCCGTCGAGTGGCTCGACACCCCACGCGACGTGCTCGCGTTCGCACGCGGCGCAGCGCAGTGCTGGGTGAACACCGGCACCGAACCGATCGCACTCCCCGAAGGACTGACCGTGGTGCTCGGTTCCGTCGCCGGCATCACCGGCGGAGCACTCCCGGCAGACGCCGCGGTGTGGCTGTCGGAACCCGGCACGGGTGAATCGCGATGAAGCGCGTCGCCGCATGCGCGGTGGCCGTCGGGGTCCTGTTCGCCGCGTCGTCCTGCGCGGATCATGGCATCGACGCCGCCGCGCAGGCGGAGAAGCAGAACCTCGACGGCCGCGGGCCCATCACCTACGTGCAGGGCAAGGACAACTCCAACGTCGTCCGGCCGCTGATCGACGAGTGGAACGCCACCCACCCCGGCGAGGAAGTGACGTTCAAGGAACAGTCCGACCAGGCCGACCAGCAGCACGAGGACCTGGTGCAGCACTTCCAGTCCCGCGACTCCGGGTACGACGTCGCCGTCGTCGACGTCGTGTGGACCGCCGAGTTCGCGGCCCGCGGATGGCTGCAACCGCTCGAGGGCCCGATGGCGATCGACACGTCCGGCCTGCTCCCCGCGACGGTCGCGGGGGCCACGTACGGGGACGTCCTGTACGCGGCTCCGCAGACCAGCGACGGCGCGCTGCTCTACTACCGCACCGACCTGATGGAACATCCGCCCACCACCTGGGATGAGCTCATCGGCGCGTGCGAGACGGCGCAGAACGCCGGAATAGGCTGCTACGCAGGACAGTACGCCAAGTACGAGGGGCTGACCGTCAACGCGTCCGAGGCCATCAACACGGCGGGCGGGTCGATCCTCGGACCGGACGGCGTGACCCCGACGATGAACACCCCGGAAGCCAAGGCGGGCCTGCAATCGCTCGTCGACGCCTACCGTTCGGGTGCCATCCCCCGCGAGTCCGTCACGTTCCAGGAGGAGCAGGCACGGCAGGCGTTCCAGAGCGGCGACCTGCTGTTCATGCGCAACTGGCCGTATGCGTACAGCCTGATGGAAGGTCAGGGCAGTTCCGCGGTGTCGGGCAAGTTCGCGGTGGCGCCGCTGCCGGGCAAGAGCGGACCCGGTCACTCGACACTCGGCGGGCACAGCGCCGCGATCAACGTGTACTCCGAGCACAAGGCGACCGCCTCGGACTTCCTGAAGTTCTTCCTGGAGAAGAAGTCACAGGCGTTCTTCCTGTCGCAGGGATCGCTCGCCCCCGTCCGCGCCGACGTCTACGACGACCCGGAACTGATCGAGCAGTACCCGTACCTCCCCACGCTGAAGACGTCGATCGAGAACGCCGTGACCCGGCCGGTCACCCCGTTCTATCCCGCGGTCACCCGGGCCGTGCAGAACAACGCCTACGCCGCGATCAAAGGCGAGAAGACGGTGGACCAGGCCGCCGCCGACATCCAGTCCGCGATCGCCGCGGCCGGGTCCTAGAGGAGACAGCCGATGACCGTTCACGAACTCTCAGTCGAGACGACGCCCGCTCCCCCACGTCGGGGCGACGCGATGTCCGGCGAACCGGAGCCCGCGCGCCCACGGAAGGGGCGCAGCAAGGCGGCGATGTTCCTGATCCTGCCGACCATGATCCTGCTGGGCATCGTCGTCCTGTACCCGGTGGTCAGCGCGATGGTGATGTCGCTGTTCAAGGACCCGGCGATCGACCCCGCCACCGGCAAGTTCGTCGACCAGGGTTTCGCGGGACTGGAGAACTACACGCACTGGCTGTCCCAGCGGTGCACCGACACGACCGGAGCGTCCGTGTCCTGCCCCGGCGGCACGCTGGGATCGCTGTTCTGGCAGTCGATGTGGGTCACCGTGTTCTTCACCGTCGTCACCGTCGCCATCGAGGTCGCGCTGGGACTGTGGTTCGCCACCATCATGAACCGGGCGTTCCGCGGTCGGGCGCTGCTGCGCACCAGCATCCTCGTGGCGTGGGCCATCCCGACCGCCGTCACCGCGAAGCTGTGGTACTTCGTCTTCGCCTACGACGGCATCGCCAACAAACTGCTCGGCACGGAGATCCTGTGGACCGGTGACACCTGGCCGGCCCGGTTCGCCGTCGTGATCGCCGACGCCTGGAAGACCACGCCGTTCGTGGCGTTGCTGATCCTCGCCGGACTGCAGATGGTGCCCGCCGAGGTGTACGAGGCGGCGCGGATGGACGGCGCCAACGCGTGGCAGCGGTTCCGGTCGATCACGTTGCCCCTCATCAAGCCGGCCATTCTGGTGGCGGTCCTCTTCCGGGTGCTCGACGTCCTGCGGATCTACGACCTCCCGGCGATCCTCACCGGCGGCGGTGGCGGCGACGGCACGGCCACCACCACACTGTCGATCCTGGTGATCGACCAGATGCGCCAGGGATTCAACAGCGCGTCCGCCCTCTCCACGATCACGTTCCTGTTCATCTTCGCCGTCGCCTACGTACTGGTGAAGGTGATGGGCGTCAACGTGATCGACACCCAAGAGCAGCAGCGAAAGGCCTGATCCATGTCCACAGCAGTCGTCACACCGGGGATTCCCCGTGCCACGGTGGCGCGCCGGCGCCGGGGACCGTCGCTCGCATCCATCCGCACCTATCTGGGCCTGGGGGTGATCGTCGTCTGGGGTCTGGCCCCCGTCTACTGGATGGTGGTCACCGCCTTCCGCCACTCCGACTACACGTTCGACACCACACCGTGGCCCACCCACGTCACGCTGGAGAACTTCGCGAGCGTGTTCTCGACGGAGGCGGGCAACCACTTCGCCCGGGCGCTCGTCAACAGCACGATCATCGGCGCCGTCACCACCGCGATCGGTCTGGTCGTCGGTGTCGGCACCGCGTATGCGCTGGCGCGGTTGCAGTTCCGCGGAAAGCACGTCGTCCTGGGAATCATCCTAGCGGCGTCGATGTTCCCGGGTGTCGCCGTCCTGACACCGCTGTTCCAGCTGTTCACGTCGATGGGCTGGTTCGGCACGTACCAGGCGCTGATCATCCCGAACATCTCGTTCGTGCTACCCCTCACCATCTACACCCTCACGGCGTTCTTCAAGGAACTCCCGTGGGAACTCGAGGAGGCGGCCCGGATCGACGGGGCCAGCAGGCGGCAGGCGTTCCGAATGGTGCTGCTGCCCTTGGCCGCACCGGGACTGTTCACCACCGCGATCCTCGCGTTCATCGCGTCGTGGAACGAATACCTGATCTCCAGCCAGCTGTCCAACGACGTGACCCAGCCCGCCACCGTCGCCATCGCACAGTTCGCGGGAAGCAAGCCGCACGAGGAGCCGTTCACGTCCGTGATGGCGGCGGGAACGGTCGTGACCATCCCGCTCGTCATCATCGTGCTGCTGCTCCAGCGCCGCATCGTGTCCGGCCTGACCGCCGGTGGCGTCAAATAGCCCGTGCGGCTCCGCCGCCCGTGAGTACTTGTTAACCGCCCGACGTTAACAAGTACTCACGGGTCTGCTGCTCCGCGATCGAGACGAGGCGGTCGTACCCGAGGTTGATGTCGACGAGATGGCCACCGAACAGCAGCAACTCGTTGACCCGCTGTCCACGTGGATCCGTGATGCGGAACTGGTAGGTGCGGTAGCCGTTCACGTCGGTGCAATTCCCGACCGCCCGCTCGGCGCTCGTGGTCCACGTCGACGTGGACGTGGGACTGCCCTTCGGGAACGCGGTGTAGTCCAGGAGAACCGAGATGATGCCGAACGCAAACGGCGCACTCGGCACGGTCAGGCCGACCGGCTCGGAGTTGCCGCTCAGCACCGCGGGGTCGGTGCACGCGACCTGGTACTGCGGGCCGCTCGGCAGCCCCATCCCAGGCGACAGAATGTCGAGCGCGCTGTTACCGAACAGCGACGCGGTCGGATCCGCGACAGCGGTGGAGTAGGCGACGACACAGCCTGCTTCCCCCTGCTCGGTGCACAGGGGAATGTTCTGGAAGTCGCCGCCGGTGGCGCTGCCGGGGGCAGTTTCGACATTGGCGCCCATGAGAAATGCGCCCACCAACTTGTCGCGGAGCGCCGGATTCGGGTCGATCTGCTCGCGGATGAGTTTGCGCAGCATCATCGTGCCCTGTGAGTGGCCGATGAAGATCACGCCGCGGCCGTCGTTGTCGTTGGCGAGGTAGTCGTTCCACGCCGCGAGGACGTCGCCGTACGCGGTGTGGGCGAGCGGCGCCGCCCCGGCGAGGTAGCCCCCGATTCCCGGTGTCAGGGTCATCTGACGGTAGGTCGGGGCGAAGATCCGGCACTGGCTCCCGAACCGGGCGGCCTGGAAGCTGGCGATGGACTGCACTTCGGGTTGGGGAGTGAGGTCGGCGTTGAGCGCGACCTGGTCGCTCACGGTGGGATAGACGTAGAAGCAGTCGACGGGCTTGTCCGATTCGGACACCGGTGTGGCCGGGGTGACTTCTCCGGTCAGCAGATCGGTCGTGTCATCGGGCAGATCGCAGGGGTCCGTGTCCGTCTCGGGGCTGCACAGCC
Organism: Rhodococcus sp. JS3073; assembly: GCF_026810085.1. Taxonomy (NCBI): domain Bacteria; kingdom Bacillati; phylum Actinomycetota; class Actinomycetes; order Mycobacteriales; family Nocardiaceae; genus Rhodococcus; species Rhodococcus sp. JS3073. Next base: position 3,475,774 of record NZ_CP113951.1, read on the forward strand.
ACTGGACCGGTGCACTCGCCGCGGGTTGCGCCGCCGCCGGCGCCGACAGTCCCCCGGCCGCCAGCCCCACGAGCAGCAGCGCACCCATCAAGCGCGCGATCCCTCTCCCACCGAACACAGGCATCCCCTGACGTGATCCAGATAACATTCCAACCGAGTCGAGTATGTATACCAGCCGGTAACACACAATGGAATCCCCCCGCCGCCATCCACAGCTGCGCGGACATTGGTCACCTTCCGCCGCAATTGCGCGCGCAGGTGACCACTGTCTGTGCGGATGCCGGCGGGTTACCGGCGGCCGAAGACGGACGTCATCGCGTCGTCACCCAACGCCGAATCTGCTCGGCCAACGGTCTCGGTTCGGGTGCGGAGGGTGCCGCCGCCGGCGTGCGCGAGAACCGGGGCGCGGGCATCGGCTGATCGACCCCGTCGACAGCGCCGAAGGTGGTCCGCGCGACCATGTGGGGATGTTCGAGGGCTTCGTCGTAGGTCAGGACCGGGGTCACGCACGCGTCGGTGGTCGCGAAGACCCGGGCCCACTCGTCGCGGGTGCGTGACTTGAACGCGATCTCGAACTCCGCGCGCAGTGCCGTCCACCGGGTGCGTTCCCATTGGCCGGGCAGGCGACCCGGGTCGAGCTGCAACCCCTCGATGAGCTCGGCGTAGAACTGCGGTTCGATCGCGCCGACCGCGACGTGCTTCCCGTCCGCGCAGACGTAGGTGTCGTAGAAGGGATAGGACCCGTCGAGCAGGTTCTCCCCGCGACCGGTGGCCCAGGTCCCGTTGCCCCGCATCGACCACATCATCTGCGCGAGGACACCGGCACCATCCACCATGGCCGCGTCGACGACCTGCCCGCGACCGGATACTTCCCGCTCCCACAGTGCGGCCAGCACACCGAAGACGAGGAACATCGAACCCCCGCCGAAGTCACCGACGAGGTTCAGCGGCGGCACCGGCCGGTCGCCGGCGCGGCCGATGTTGTCGAGGACACCGGTGAGGGAGATGTAGTTGATGTCGTGGCCGGCGCGGTCGGCGAACGGACCGCTCTGCCCCCAGCCGGTCATTCGCCCGTAGATCAATCGGGGATTGACGGACAGGCACTCGTCCGGTCCGAGACCGAGCCGTTCGGTGACACCGGGCCGGAATCCCTCCACGAGGACGTCGGCGTGCTCGATCAACTCGAGAATTCCGTCGCGATCTTCCGGACGCTTCAGGTCGGCCTCCACCGTGCGACGGTTCCGCAGGGTCGCGTCGGCCTCGATCGCGATGCCGGGATTCGCGCCCGTCCTGCGTTCGACACGGACGACGTCGGCGCCGAGGTCGGCAAGGAGCATGCAGGCGTGCGGGCCGGGGCCGATTCCGGCGAATTCGACGACGCGGAGTCCGGTGAGTGGGCCGGTCATGGTGTGAGTTCCCTTCGTTGAGCGGCCGCGCGGATGACGTCCGCGCCGGCCGGGTGCACGATCTGACCGTGCTGGGCGAGGTTGTGGGCGTGGCCGAGGTTGTGAAGCGCGAGTGCCGAATCGAGGGCGGTGGACTGGCCTTGCGCGTCGAGGCTGCGGTTGATGCTCTCCTTGGCCAGCCGTAACCCGAACGCGGGACGCGCGGCGACGGTGGCGGCGAGCTCGAGGGTGAAGGCGTCCAGCTCGGTGGCGTCGACGACATGATTGACCATGCCCACGCCGCGCGCTTCGGCCGCTGTCATCGCCCGGCCGGTGAACAGGATCTCCTTCGCCTTACGAGCTCCGAGTTCCCAGGCGTGGGTGAAGTATTCGATGCCGTTGACACCGAACGCGGTGACCGGGTCGGAGAACGTCGCGTCGTCGGCGGCGACGATGATGTCCATGGGCCACAGCAACATCAGGCCGCCGGCGATCGTCCGCCCCTGAGCCTGGGCGATGGTCGGTTTCGGAATGTCGCGCCACCGCTTGCACAGACCCAGATACGCCTCGCATTCGAAGGCGTAGTGTCCCTCGGCACCGCCCGCGTCGAGCCCCGACTGCAGCGTCGCGACCGGCGCACAGGGCAGGGTGAACCCGGCCTTCAGGTCGTGGCCGGACGAGAAGTCGGGTCCGTCGGAGGCGAGGACGATGACCTTGACGTCGCTGTCGGCGGTCGCGTGAGCGAATGCCGCATCGAGTTCATAGAGCAGTTCGGGGCTCTGTGCGTTCCGCATTTGCGGGCGTGCCAGCACGATTCGGGCGATGCCGGGTGCAGGGTCTTCACGCCGGATGAAGTCCCCCATCACACGTACTGCTTCCGGAGTTCGCGCTTGAGGATCTTCCCGGCGCCGGACATCGGGAAGGTGTCGACGACGGTGAGACTGCGGGGGACCTTGTAGCCGGCGATGTCCTTCTTGCTGTGCTCGCGCAGTTCGTCGAGGGTCAGGGTGGCGCCGGGAAGCAGGGCGACGACGGCGTGGACGCGTTCGCCCCATTGATCGTCGGGTACGGCGATCACGGCGCACTGGGTGACTGCGGGGTGCTTCGCGACGACGTTCTCGACCTCGATGGAGTACACGTTCTCGCCGCCGGAAATGATCATGTCCTTGATCCGGTCCGCGACGAACACGTAACCGTCCTCGTCCATGTAGCCGCCGTCTCCGGTGTGCATCCACCCGTCCCGCACGGCGTCGGCCGTTTCGGCGGGCTTGTTCCAATAGCCGAGCATCACGTGGTCTCCGGTGACGACGATCTCACCGAATTCTCCTCGTGGGACTTCGTTTCCGTCCGGGCCGACGACCTTGACGAGGGCGTGCGGGGCGGCGCGCCCCGCGGATCGGCGCCGTACCGGGTCGTCGTGGTCCTTGTCGAGGAGCAGCGTCGCGACCGGCGACAGTTCGGTCATGCCGTAGCCCTGCACGAACGCGGCGGACGGGAACGCGGCCCGGGCTCGCCCGAGAAGCGCCTCGGAGATCGGCGATGCGCCGTACATGACGTTCCGCAGGCTCGACAGGTCGAAGTCGGCGAGCTGCGGGTGATCGGCGATCATCTGAATCATGGTGGGGACCAGCAACGTGTCGGTGACCCGGTGTTCGGCGATCGTGGCCAGCATCGAAACGGGGTCGAACACCGGGAGCATGATGTGTGTTCCCCCCAGCAGCGAATGAGCGATCATCGACGCGAGATCGGCCAGGTGAAACATCGGGGCGACGTGCAGCACTGTGCCCTCCGCCGACCATGCGCCCGTCGCCGCGCACGCGGTGGCCGACACGAACAGGTTGCGGTGACTGAGCATCACGCCCTTGGGAAATCCCGTGGTTCCACCGGTGTAGAAGATTCCGGCGAGCGCGTCACCGCGTCGGTGCGCATCCGGGACCGCGGTCGCCCCCGCGATCAATTCCTCGTACGCGAGCATCCCGTCCGGAGTGGCGCCGTCGCCGCAATGGATCACCGCCTCGAGGCGGGGACACTGTTCGCGGAGCTGGTCGGCGAGTGCACTGAATGCGTCGTCGACGAAGATCACCCGGACACCCGCCTCTTCGAGCGAGTACGCGATCTCCTTCACGCTCCAGCGGGTGTTGACGGGGACGATGACGGCGTCGGCCCACGCCACGGCCATGATGATCTGGAAGTAGCGATCCGAGTTCAGGGCGAGAACAGCGACGCGGTCGTCGCCGGCCACGCCCACTCCCCGCAACGCACCGGCAAGCCTGCCGACGCGGTCGAAGGTCTCGGCGTGCGTGACGATGCGGCCGTCGCAGATGGTGGCGACCTCGTGGGGCCGCTGCTGCAGGCTGCGGTGAAGCGGTTGGGTGAGATACATTCTCGATCCTTCGAGTGCGGGGGTCGCGGGGAGGTCAGGGGCGGTTTTCGTGCGCGGCCCGGGGTCGTGCGGAGAAGGCGCGGACGGCGTCGGCGTGATCGAGGGTGGTCAGGCCGATGACTTGTGAGCGCAATTCGAGTTCCAGATGTTCGCGGAACCCGCTCGCGCCGATGCTGGTGTCGAGGAGTTCCTTGGTGATCTGCACTCCCATCGGCGGCATCGCGGCGATGGTCGATGCGAGCTCGACGGCCTCGTGCAGCGGATCGTCGACGACGTGTTGTACGAGGCCCAACCGCTCCGCCTCGACGCCGGACAGGGCACCACCGGTGTAGAAGAGTTCCGCGGTACGGCCGGGTCCGATCAGGCGGGGAAGCAGGAACGACAGGCCCAGATCGCCGGCACTCATGCCGAGTTTGACGAAGACGGCGTCGAATCGGGAGTCCTCGGCGCAGATGCGGATGTCCGCTGCTGCGGCCAGGGCGAAGCCTGCCCCGACCGCATGCCCCCGGACCGCGGCGACGACGGGTTGCGGGATCTCGCGCATGGCCGCGACGACCGACACTGCCTGACGCATTGCGGCGTAGGCGGCCCGGGTCGGGTCCGCCCCGTCTCGGGCGAGTCCGATGTTCAGGTCCATTCCGGCACAGAACGCTCTGCCCGCGCCGTGGAGCACGACCGCCCGGCAGTCGGCGGCGCCACCCAACTCGCGCAGAGCCCTCTCCAGGTCGGCGAGGAAGTCGGCGGTGAGGGCGTTCAACTTCTCCGGACGGTTGAGCGTGACGATGCCGACCCCGTCGCCGCGCAGTTCGACGAGTACTTTCCCGAATACCTCGAGACGCTCAGGCATCGACCCTGGCCTTCCAGTACGGCTCCTTCAGCCTGCGCTTGAACAACTTTCCGGTGTCTTCCCTCGGCAGCGTCTCGTCGAAGACGATGACCTTGGGGATCTTGTACTTCGCGAGGTGGCGGCCGACGTGCGCTCGGACGTCCTCGTCACGGAGTGTCGCTCCCGGTGCGAGTTCGATGTGGGCGGCGAGCGCCTCGCCGAATTCCTGGTCGGGGATGCCGAATACGGCGACGTCGTGCACACCGTCGATGCCGATGATGCAGGCCTCGACCTCCGCCGGGTAGATGTTGACCCCGCCCGAGATCACCATGTCGTTGCGGCGATCGCTCAGGTACAGATAGCCGTCGGCGTCGAGGTAGCCGAGGTCACCGACGGACAGGAAGCCGTCACGCTCCATGTCCCGGCGCTTGGCGTCGTTCCCGAGGTACGTGAAATCCGGCCACACTGTGAACGGCTTGATGTAGATGTCGCCGACGACGCCGGCCGGCAACTCCTCCCCCTCGTCTCCGAGGATCTTCACGTCGACGTCGCCGAACGGCCGGCCGACGGTGCCGGGGTGGTGCAGCCATTCTTCGCTGGTGCACGCGACGGCGGCACCCGTCTCGGAGCCACCGTAGTACTCGTGCACGATCGGCCCGAGCCAGTCGATGAGGGCGCGCTTGACTTCCTGCGGGCAGGGTGCGGCCGCGTGGACGATGGATTTCAGCGACGACAGGTCGTACCGGTTGCGCACGTGCGGAGGTAGTTTGAGCAGTCGAACGAACATGGTCGGCACCATCTGGACGTGCTCGATCCGCCGATCCTGAACGAGCCGGAGCAGATCCTCGGCATCGAATCGGGGCATGATGTCGAGGTCCATTCCCAGGGCCACCGCGAACACCGCGTGTGTGTTGGGTGCGGTGTGATACAGCGGAGCCGGGACGAGCGTGGACATGGACGGGTCGAACGCGAACCCCTCGACCACCATGTCCGCGAGTCGCGCCGAGTTCTCTTCCGCGACCGGTTGTCTCAGGATTCCTTTGGGCCTGCCGGTCGTTCCCGACGTGTAGATGACACCGAGCGGTGGATCCGTGACGGGTGAGGTGATCGGTTCGCTGTCGCGTATCAACCCCTCGACGTCCGGATGCCGGCCGGTCAGCTGCGGGGCGGGGAAGCCGTAGGCGTCCGCCACCTCCGGCGGCACCGCGACCTCGATCACCGTGACGCCCACAGGCAGCACCGCCTCCACCGCGGGCAGCAGATCGGTGTGGACCAGGACCACCTTGCTGCCGCTGTCGGCGAGCAGGTATTCGAGGTCGTCCCCGGTCCAGTGCCAATTGACCGGGACCGGGACTGCGCCGATCGCGGCACCCGCGAGAGTGGCCTCGACGAATGCGATCTCGTTGCGCATGACGATGGCGTAGCGATCGCCGTGTGCAAGTCCTTTCTGCGCGAGTGCGGCGCCCAGCCGGGCCGCTCGCGTTCTCACCGCCGCATGCGTACGTACTGCGACGCCGCACCTGATGACCGGGGACGAGCTCATTCCTGCCTCCGTACCGAGTTGTCGTGTGTTCAGAGCGATCGAGCGATGAGGTCCTTCATGATTTCGTTGGATCCGCCGTAGATCTTCTGGACCCGGGCGTCGGCGTACATGCGGGCGATCGGGTATTCGCGCATGTAGCCGTAACCGCCGAAGAGCTGCACACACCGGTCGATCACCTGACACTGCTGTTCGGTGAGCCACCACTTCGCCATCGCGGCCGTGGTCGTGTCGAGGTTTCCGCTCATGTGGCGCTCGATACACGAATCGATGAACACCCGCGCCGCATGCGCGACCGTGTCACATTCCGCGAGAACGAACTTCGTGTTCTGGAAGTCGAAGATCGTCTGGCCGAACGCGCTCCGGGACTTGGTGTAGGACACGGTCTCCGCGACAGCAGCCTCCATCGTCGCGACCGCGGTCACTCCGATCAGGAGCCGCTCCTGCGCCAGTTGCGTCATCAACTGGCCGAACCCGCGACCTTCCTCGCCACCGAGCACATTCGCAACGGGCACCCGGACGTCCTCGAACGACAGCTCCGATGTGTCCGCGCCGTGCTGTCCGACCTTGTCGAGGATGCGTCCGCGGGTGAATCCGGGGCAGTCGGCGGTCTCGACGACGATCAGCGACACCCCCTTCGCGCCTGCCGCGGGATCGGTCTTGGCGACCACGACGATCAGATCCGCCTGTGATCCGTTGGAGATGAACGTCTTCGCGCCGTTGATCACGTAGTGGTCGCCGTCGCGGAGGGCCGTCGTCTTGATGTTCTTCAGGTCCGAACCGGCACCCGGCTCGGTCATGGCGACCGCGGTAATGGTCTGCCCGGTGGCCATGCCGGGAAGCCAGCGGCGACGCTGTTCCTCGGTGCCGTACGCGAGGATGTAATGCGCGACGATACCGCTGTGGACGGTGTTGCCGAAGCCGGTGTCCAGGGCGCGGGCCTGGGCCTCGACGACGGCGAGGTCGTGAGCGAACGTCCCTCCACCACCCCCGTATTCCTCGGGGATGGAGCAGCACAGCAGCCCGAGTTCGCCGGCCTTGGTCCAGACGTCACGGTCGACGTAGTGCTGCTGCTCGAACTTGTCGCGGTGGGGTGTGAGCTCTCTCGCGAAGAACTTGTCGGCAAGCTCGCCGAGCGCGGTGGTGTCGGAGTCGCGCCAGGACGAGGTGTAGGTGGTGGAGGGCATCCGCGTCGTCCTATCCTTCGTATCCGCCGCCGGTGACCATGATCTGGCCGCTGACGTAGTCGGACTCGGGGTAGGTCAGCATCACGACGGAGCCCGCGGCCTCGTCGGGGGTGCCGGGGCGGCCGAGCGGAATCATCGCCTTCATCGCCGTGAGCAGATGCGGGTTGACCCCGACCTTGATCTCACGGCCCTCGATGTCGATGGTCGCGTCGCCGTCGGCGGCGACCTCGGTGAGCCTGGTCTCGATGAAACCGAACGCGACCGCGTTGACGTTCACGTTGTAGCGGCCCCACTCCTTGGCCAGGGTGCGGGTCATGCCGATGATCCCGGACTTCGCCGACGAGTAGTTGACCTGGCCGGCGTTGCCGTAGAGACCGGCGATGGAGGAGATGTTGACGACCTTGCGGTGCACGGGGGTCCCGGCTTCCTTCTCCGCCTTGGCTGCCTTGCTGATCACCGGCTGCGCGGCCCGCAGGATCCGGAACGGCGCCTTGAGGTGCACGTCGAGGATGGCGTCCCATTGGTCGTCGCCCATCTTCTGGATGACCGTGTCCCAGGTGTAGCCGGCGTTGTTGATGATGATGTCGAGCCCGCCGAACTCGCCGGTGGCGGTGCCGACGAAGCGCTCGCCGAAGTCGGGGGCGGTGACGTTGCCCGCGCAGATGACGGCGTTGCCACCGGCGGCGGTGATCTCGTCGACGACCGCCTGTGCGGGCGCGGTGTCGAGGTCGTTGACGACGACGTTGGCGCCTTCACGCGCGAGGGTGAGAGCGATGGAGCGTCCGATGCCGCGTCCGGATCCGCTGACGATGGCGGTCTTTCCTTCGAGCTTTCCCATGATGATTCGGTGTTCCTTTTCGAGAGTGGTGTGTTCGTGTGGTCAGTCGAGTGCGATGACGGCGTCGCCGAGGAGGGTGACGGTGCCGTCGGCGAGCGCGACCTTCAGTTCGACGGTGACGAGGCGTTCGCCGCCGACCTCGTCGATCGAGGTGACGGTGCCGGTGCAGGTGGGCTGACCGTGCACCGGGGTGATGGACGCGAAGCGCACCTTGTAGGAGCGAAGCTGCTGCTGCGGAACGAGATCGGTGAGCAGGCGGCCGAGATACGCCATCGACAGCATGCCGTGCGCGAAGACGTCGTCGAGCCCGGCGCTCTTCGCCACGTCGAGATCGATGTGAATCGGGTTGTGATCACCCGACGCACCGGCGAACAGGGCGAGCGTCGTGCGGGAGATCGGGTCGATGCGCAGAGGCTGCACGCCGGCGCCGACCTCGGGTGTGAAGACGGTCATGACGCGTCCTTTCCGGGCCGGTTCTGCACGACGGTGACGCCGCGCATCACCGCGACGCGGGCACCGTCCTGGTTGGTCACGGTGGTCTCGCGGACGATGAATTCCAGCAGGCCACCTTTCTTCTCGTAGATGTCGGTGATCCGGCTCGCGGCGGTCAATTCGTCACCGGCGTAAGCCATCCGGTGGTAGTCGAACTGCTGCTCGCCGTGGAGGACGGTGCGCAGATCGACGTCCAGGTCCTCGAGGAACGCGAAGGGGTTCGGGGCCTCGAGTTCGATGCCGAACACGAACGTCGGCGGCACCGGCAGGTCGCGGTGACCGGCCTGCTTGGCGGCGTCGGGGTCGAGGTAGACGGGGTCGTGCTGCCCGGTGGCCTTCGCGAAGTTCTGCAGCCGGCTGCGCGTGATCAGCAGGGACACCGCGGGGAATTCGCGGCCGATGACGGAGCGGTCGAGGCTCATCGCGCGTCCACCTTCTGGTAGAGCGTGACGACGCAGGCGCCGCCGAGACCGAGGTTGTGCTGCAGCGCGAGATTCACGCCCTCGACCTGACGGGCTCCGGCCTGGCCACGCAGCTGCCACACCAATTCGGCGCACTGGGCCAGGCCCGTCGCGCCCAGCGGATGGCCCTTGGACAGCAGCCCACCCGACGGGTTGGTGACGACTCGTCCGCCGTAGGTGTTGTCGCCGTCGCGGATGAACTTCTCCGCAGTCCCGGCCGGGGTGAGTCCGAGCGCCTCGTAGGTGAGGAACTCGTTGGTGGTGAAGCAGTCGTGGAGTTCGACGACGCGGATGTCCTCCGGGCCGACGCCGGCGGTCTCGTACACGTTGTGCGCGGCCGCCGCGGCCATGTCGTATCCGATGACCTTGCGCATGTCCTTGGACTCGAACGTGCTCGGGGTGTCGGTGGTCAGGCTCTGCGCGCGGATCACCACGTCGGCGTTCAGTCCGTGCTTGCGGGCGAATTCGGGGGTGCAGACCACCGCGGCGGCGGCGCCGCACGTCGGCGGGCAGCACTGCAGCCGGGTGAGCGGCCCGTAGATCTTCGGGGACGCGAGCACCTCCTCGACGGTCACCAGGTTGCGGAACACCGCGTTGGGATTGTTCGCGGCGTGCTTGCGGGCCTTCACCGAGATCTCGGCGAAGATCGCCGGATCGATCCCGAACTCGTCCACGTACGCCTGACCGGCTCCGCCGAAGAACTGCGCCGCCATCGGTGCCTGCGGATCGACGCCCTGCACCTCGTCCCGGATCGCTTCCTGCCGCACCATCGGCCCCGGACGATCGGTGAAGACCGAACCCAGGGCGCCGGGCACCATCTGCTCGAATCCGAGCGCGAGGGCGCAGTCGACGGTGCCACTGGCCACCGCCTGCCGCGCCAGCCACAACGCCGACGATCCCGTCGAACAGTTGTTGTTGACGTTGACGATCGGGATCCCCGACTGACCCAGGCCATACAGCGCGGCCTGACCCGAGGTTGAGTCACCGTATACATAGCCGACATACGCCTGCTGGACGAGCGCGTAGTCGATTCCCGCATCGGCGAGCGCAGCCCTCGCCGCAGCCTCCCCCATGTCGGCGTAGTTGCCGCTCTTTCCCGGTTTCGTGAAGGGGATCATTCCTACCCCGGCCACGTGGACATCGTTGACCATTTCCGTCCTCTCATCATGAAGTGATGCCAGTCACCTTAACCGGCATTTACTTCATTGGGAAGGGGGAATCTTCGATCGACTGATGCCGAGAGAGGTCCGCGGACGATCAGTGCGAGAAGAGCACTGCCAGGGTCATCGCCACGAGGTCGGCCGGGAAGGACGCATTCGCGCGGAGGTGCTCGATGCGCGCGAGGGTGTGCACGACACTCAGCGCGGTGTGCACCAGAACCCTCGCGAGCGTCTCCTCCAGGTCCGGGCGGCAAGCGCGGAGCAACGCGGTCCACTCCGCGACGTATTCGCGCTGCCGGGCGCGAGCAATGTCGGACAGGGTCACCTGTTCCGTTTGCAGAAGAGACGTCAAAATCGTTCTGTCCAAAGCTAATTCCGCGTAGCCGCGAACGAGATCTTCGAGCGCGCGCTCCGGCAGTTCGTTCTCCCGCAGCACCGAGTGCAACAGCAGCCAGAGCGCGCTGGTGCCGCGCTCGATGGCCGCCTCCAGGATCTCCGCCTTGCTGTCGAAATAGCTGTACAGATTGGGGCCCGACACCCCGGCGGCCGCACCGATGTCGTCCAGCCCCGTCGCCTCGTACCCGTTCTCCCCGAACAGGACGATGGCGTGGCCGAGCAGGCTCTCACGCTTGGAGACCGGCTCGAGTCGCGCCGATGCCCGCTTGGGCAATGGCGTCGGCGGCGCGAGTTCGACTGCACACAGGGCCTCACACGCCGACGTGAGGAGCGCCGCGAACTCGGGACCGGAAATCCGCGACGCGTGCGAGCTGGGGCTCGCAAGCACGGCCTGCACCCCCCACGCCACTTCCTCGGCCTGCCCATTCCCCAGGTGTGGCCTCTCCACTTCGACGAGATCCGCGTACTGCCGATTGACCGCCCGCAGACGGTCGCGCAGCCCGTCCCGCAGATCGTCCGGGAGGTTGCGTGCTTCGCGCCACCACAGTGCGCCGACGTCCCGGTGAGCTGCCGCATGTTCGCAGCTCACCGCCAAGGCGCCCGCCAGCGTCACCCGCGAACCGAACGTCGGGGTGACGTCGTCGAAACTCTGCCCGATGACCGCCCCCAGCAACACCGACTTGTTGGAGAAGTGGCGGTACAGCGCGCCGGCGGTGATCCCGACCCGGTCGGCGATCTGCGCCATCGACACATTCCGGTACCCGAGCTCGACGATCAGCGCACGTGCGGATTCGAGGATCTGCTCCTTGCGATCCTTCGGCCGGCGCCGGACGGTGGACAGGGTGGTATCCATGAGTGCCTTCCGCGACTATGTAAACGTCGGTTAAGGCTACGCCCGTGAGTACTTGTCAACCGCCCGCGGTTGACAAGTACTCACGGGTGCAGGTCGGCCCGGTACTGCCTCGGCGTCTTCCCGAACCACCGCCTGCAGGAACGGTTGAGGGTGCTCTGTTCGGTGTAGCCGAGCAGTCCCGCGATCTGGCCGAGATGAAATCCCGGTTCGGCGAGGTATCTCGCCGCCTGGGCGCGACGTTCCCGTTCGATGAGATCCTGGCATCGCACACCCTCCTCGGCCAGCCGCCGTTGCAGCGTGCGCGGATGCATCGACAGTTGGTCGGCGATGGCCTCGGCGCTGCAGTGGCCGGTGGGCAGCAGACGCCGGGCCAACTCGGCCACGCGTTCGGACAGCGCCGCGGTGCTCGGTAGGTAATGCGTTTCCAGGTATTTCGTGGCGATGCGCCGGGTCTCCGGATCTGCGCTGTCGATCCGCCGGTCCGCCAGGGCTCGGGGCAGTTCGAACCCGCACCACGTCTGCCCGAACAGGACGGGGCAGTCCAGCGCACCACGGTAGGCGGCATCCGACCCGAGTTGGTCGTGCACGAACGAGATCAGCGAGGGACGCGCATCCGGGCCGGCGAGCAGCCGAAGGATGCGGACACCATTGGCCATGGCCAGCTCGTATCCCTGCGGCAGATAGGGCAGCGACGGTTCCGTCATCTCGTAGACGAACCGGACGTCACCTCCGGTGCGCGGCTCGACGGTCAGCTTCAGGGCGGGCGAGTGCACGTAGAAGTAGCGGGCGATCGCCTCGAATGCGCCGTGCACGGTCTGCGCGTTCCGCGCGATCACGGCGACGGGCCCGAGGATGTCCAGGCCCTGCCAGTGCGAGAGCCGGAGCCCGAAGTCCGGGCAGTCCAGATCGGTAGCACCGGCCTCCAGCACGTGCACGACCGCCTCGAACGACACGAACGCGTCCACCTCGTGCTCGACTCCCGGTGGGATGTGGAAGCGCGCGAGGGACGACTCCGGGTCGGCGCCCAGCTCCCGCATCAGGTCGCCGTACCCCCAGAGGTTCGTGGCCCGGATCAGACTTCCCACGGGGTCAACTCTCCTCTCGCCGGGAACGATGTCGGGAAATGCTAAAAGCATGTCCGAAAGTGTCAAGACCTGTGACGTGGCACACAGTCATTCTGTTTGTACCCCATCCTGCGAACCCAGCAGGCAGAAGCGCGAGGAAGCCATGAGCACGACACATTTCGACGTTCTGATCATCGGTGCCGGACTGTCCGGCATCGGAACGGCCTGCCAGGTGACGGCCGAGTTCCCCCACAAGACCATCGCGGTGCTGGAGCGCCGCGAGCGGCTGGGCGGTACGTGGGACCTGTTCCGCTACCCCGGTATTCGTTCCGACTCCGACATGTTCACGTTCGGCTACAAGTTCCGGCCGTGGCGTGACTCGAAGGTGCTCGCGGACGGTGCGTCGATCCGCCGGTACATCGCGGACACCGCGCGGGAGTTCGGCATCGAGGACAAGATCCGTTACGGGCTGAAGATCGTCGGGGCGGACTGGTCGACGGCCGAGGAACGCTGGACGGTGACCGCCCTGCACGAGGCGACCGGCGACATCCGCACCTACACCTGCGGGTACCTGGTCAGCTGCACCGGCTACTACGACTACGACGCCGGCCACCTTCCGGACTTCCCGGGCACGGACCGATTCCGGGGCCGGTGCGTCCACCCACAGCAGTGGCCGGAGGACCTCGACTACACCGGTAAGAAGGTCGTCGTGATCGGGAGCGGCGCCACCGCCGTCACCCTGGTCCCGTCGATGGCCGGCGATGCAGAGCACGTGACCATGCTGCAACGCTCGCCGTCGTACATCTTCTCGATCCCCGCCCTCGACAAGATCTCCGAGGTGCTGGGCCGATTCCTGCCCGCCGAGTGGGTGTATTCGTTCGGACGCAAGCGCAACATCGCCCTCCAGCGCGGGCTCTACCTGGCGTGCCGGCGGTGGCCGCGGCAGATGCGGCGATTCCTGCTCTGGCAGGTGCGACGACGCCTCGGCCCCGAATTCGACATGAGCCACTTCACGCCGAACTACATGCCGTGGGACGAACGCCTCTGCGCGGTGCCGGACGCGGACCTCTTCACCGCGCTCTCGTCGGGAGACGCATCGATCGTCACCGATCACATCGACACGTTCACCGAGACAGGCATCCTGCTGAAGTCGGGACGGGAACTGGAGGCGGACGTCGTCGTCACCGCCACCGGCCTGAAGATCCAGATGCTCGGCGGAATGGAACTGTCCGTGGACGGGCAGCCCCGTCCGCTGCACGGTCAGATGACCTACAAGGGCGTGCTCGTCGAGGGAATCCCCAACCTGGCCTGGGTTTTCGGCTACACCAACGCGCCGTGGACCCTGAAGTCCGACATCGCGGGCGCCTACCTGTGCCGGCTGCTCCGGTACATGGACGAGGGCGGTCACACCGTCGCGACGCCCCGCGACGTCGAGAACTCCGCGATGGACATCGGCATGCTCGACCAGTTGCAGTCCGGGTACGTGCAGCGCGGCAAGGACGTCATGCCCCGCCAGGGGTCCACGGCGCCGTGGAAGGTTCTCATGCACTACGAGAAGGACTCCACGATGCTCCTCGACGACCCCGTTCACGACGGAATTCTGCAGTTCGGCGCGCCGGCATGAGTACCGTCAGCCGGGGTGCCATCCGGGCCTGCCTGCGCAGCGCACGCCCACTGTTCGCGTCCCACCGCGTGCCCGTCGGGGCGAAGCGCCTCATGGTCGAGATGGTGACGGCCGCCGCCCGCCCACCGCGTGGCACCCGGTTCGAGCGCGACACGGTCGCCGGCGTCCCCGTCGTGCGGGTGCGGCCGGCGCACACCACCGGGGGGACGCTGATCTACCTCCACGGCGGCGGATACGCCCTCGGAAGCGCGAAGGGGTACCGCGGCCTGGTCGCGCACCTCGCCGCAGCCGCCGGGACGACGGCGGTGATCCCCGACTACTCACGCTCGCCGGAATCCCGCTACCCGATTGCCCTCGAGGAAATGGTCGCGGTCTACTCCCGGCTACTCGACGACGGCCTCGACGCGGACACCACCATCGTCGCGGGGGATTCCGCCGGCGGCGGACTGACGCTGGCGCTGGCGACGGCATTGCGTGATCGTGGCCTCCCCGCCCCGGCCGCGCTCGGCCTGATCTGCCCGTGGGCCGACCTCGCGATCGACGCCGACCGGTCGCGACCGGTGCTGCGCGATCCCCTGATCCTGCCGTCCATGACGGCCGAATGGGTCCCGCGCTATGCCGGACAGCACGATCCGAGATCGCCCGGCATCTCCCCGGTGTACGGCGACATGACGGGTCTGCCGCCGATCGTCATGCACACGGCCGGCGACGATCCGATCTCCGTCGACGCCGAGAAGATCGAAGCAGCCGTCGCCTCTGCGGCGGGCGTCCTCCACCATCGCCGGTTCGACGACCTCTGGCACGACTTCCACCTCCAGGTCAGCCTCCTCGCCGAGGCACGCGAGGCGGTCACCGACCTCGGCGCGGCACTGCGCCGTCACATTCAGACGATTCACCCCGACACAGCAAAGGTTGCAACCACATGAGCACGTTCGAAGGAAAAGTCGCCGTCGTCACCGGAGCAGGATCCGGCATCGGCCGGGCCCTCGCCCTCGATCTCGCGAACAGGGGTGCGAAGCTCGCCCTCTCCGACGTCGATACCGTCGGACTCGCCGACACCGTCCGCCAGGCCAAGGCGCTGGGCGCGGAGGTCAGGTCCGACCGAATCGACGTCGCCGAACGGGAAGAGATGCTGGAATACGCAGACTCCGTCGTCGCAACGTTCGGCACGGTCCACCAGGTCTACAACAACGCCGGCATCGGCTACAACGGCAACGTCGAGAAGTCCGAGTTCAAGGACATCGAGCGGATCATGGACGTCGACTTCTGGGGCGTCGTCAACGGGACCAAAGCCTTTCTGCCACATCTGATCGCGTCCGGCGACGGGCACGTCGTCAACATCTCGAGCCTGTTCGGGCTGATCGCCGTGCCGGGCCAGAGCGCCTACAACGCCGCGAAATTCGCTGTGCGCGGCTTCACCGAATCGCTGCGTCAGGAGATGCTGATCGCCAAGCACCCCGTCGAGGTGACGTGCGTGCATCCCGGAGGCATCAAGACCGCCGTGGCCCGCAACGCCACTGTCGCCGAGGACGAGGACGCACAGACCTTCGCGGACTTCTTCGACAAGCGGCTGGCCCTGCACTCGCCCGAGATGGCCGCGACGACGATCCTCGACGGAGTCCGCAAGGGGAAAGCCCGGGTGATCATCGGCTGGGAGGCGAAGGCCCTCGACGTGCTGGCCCGCGTCATCGGGTCGTCGTATCAGCGGGTGGTCGCCGCCGGTTTCGCGACCTTCATGCCGTGGATGAAGTAGGCGACTGCCGGGGTCGTCCTAGGACGCCAGGATCTTCGCCTTCTCGGCGTTGAATTCGGCTTCGGTGAGCACACCTTGCGCTCTGAGTTCTCCGAGATCCTTCAGAGCAGCGATCCGGTCGACGCTCCCTCCTCCCGCGGAGGGGGTGGGGGCAGCCTGCGGCGGGGGTTCCTGGGAGTAGGCCGGGGCCTCGTTCTGCGGTGCCTGCGGTTGCTGCTGCGGTTGCTGCTGTGGTTGCTGTTGCGGTTGCTCTTTCGCCGCCCACCGCTGACCCTGGCGTCGAGACACTCGATTCGACACGGACGTGGCTGTTCCGGCGATGACGGCGGTGCGGGCGATTCCGCGGAGGAGTCCGGGCATGATGTTGTCCTCGGTTTCAGTTTCTGGCTTCGAGCGCGTCGAGTGACGCCAGGATGCCCTGCACAGGGATGCGACCCGACGCCACGAGCTGCGCTCCGCTGTGACGCAGGGCGGTTGCGAGCGGTGCGGCCCAACTGTTCTCGTAGACCAGTACCGCAGCCGAAGCACCCGGCTCGAGCACGGATCCGGCGTCGGCGATGTCTGCCAAGTCGAGCAGGCCGGTCGAGGCCTCGGCGAAGAGCGACGCATCTATGTCGCCCTCGAGTCCGACGTCGACGACGTCGATCGCCACGACGGAACCGTCCGCTTCCCTGCGAAGGAAGACCAGGTCGAGCACTCGCACGGTGCCCTGCTCGACGAGGTCGCGGAGTATCGCCAATGCCGATCCGTCCGGTCTTCGGTCGGCCGGGAACTCCACCACGAGATAATCGATGGGCCCGCTATCCTCCGGGTCGATATCGTTCACCGGAAAACCTCTCTTCGTGCATGCCGACCAGGTCCGCGGATGGCACCGGGATCAGGGCTCGGTCACAGTAATCCGGGATCTCCCACGAGAATTCCGGCCATCTTCCGAGCATAATCCGGTTCGAGACCGTCTCACGGGCTTTCACCCTGTTCGGATGATTTTCGATGACGCCCTGCATGCGACGCTGAGGACGACGTTCCCGGCCGCGGCAGCCGGCGGACCGGGCGGATCCCCCGCACCCCCGTCGGCACCCCCGAACGAAAGGCTGAGCCCGACCCCACGGATCGTCGCAGTTCGTAGGACTTTCCCGCGTCGCCGTCCGGTGGCAGCATTCTCCCCGTGACCTTTGCCCATCGTTTGCGTCCCCGCCTCGTCGAAGAACGAGCGTCGGTGTCGCCGCTCGAACTGTTCTTCGACCTCGTCTTCGTGTTCGCCCTCACCCGCGTCACCGATCTGATGGCCGAGGACCCCACCGGGGTGAACCTGCTGCGCGGCGCACTGGTGATGGCCGTCCTGTGGTGGAGCTGGGTGGGGTACGCCTGGCTCTGCAACCTCGTCCGCGCCGACGAGGGCATCGTGCGGGTGGTGATGTTCGGTGCTATGGGCGCCATGTTCATCACCGCCCTGACGATCCCCGAGGCGTTCGACGACCTGACAGGCGGACTCGACGGCCCCGTCATCTTCGCCCTCGGCTACTTCGTCGTCCGCCTACTGCACCTGGTGATGTTCTGGGTGATCAGCCGCACCGACCCCCAACTGCGCGGTCAGGTGCTGCGCTTCGCGCCGAGCATGGTGACCGGCACCGCGTTCCTGCTCATCGCATCGCAGCTCACCGGCACGGCGCAGACCGTGATGTGGATCCTCGCCCTCGCCGGCGACTACATCGGCACCCTGATCGGCGGCACCGACTGGCGGCTGCGGTCGATCAGCCACTTCGCCGAACGACACGGCCTCATCATCATCGTCGCGCTCGGCGAGTCGATCGTCTCGATCGGCATCGGCGTCGCGAGCCTGCCGATCTCCTGGGCGATCATCGTCGCCTCGTTGCTGGGACTCGCGGTGTCGGGGCTGCTGTGGTGGTCGTACTTCGACGTCACATCACTGGCCGTCGAGCACGCCTTCGAGGAGGCCACAGGTGCGCGTCAGATCAAGATCGCCCGCAACTGCTACAGCTTCCTGCACCTGCCGATGGTGATCGGGGTCGTGATGCTGTCACTCGGCCTGAAGAAGATCCTGTCGTACGTCGGCGACGGCAACCATCATCGGCTCACCGACCCGCTGTACGGCTGGCCGCTGATCGCACTGTTCGGCGGCGCGGCGCTGTACCTCCTCGCGCTGGTCGCGTTCAAGGCGTACGCGACGAGGTCGGTCACCGTGCCGCGCGTCGTGACGGCGGTCGTGCTGATCGCGCTGATCCCCGTCGTCGGGCACATCCCGGCCCTCGCCACCCTCGGCGTGCTCACCGCGGTCCTGCTCGCGATGATCGGATACGAGATGGTCCGGTACGACCAGCCCCGCGAAAAGATCCGGCACGGTTCGCACCCGTGAGTACTTCTTAACGTCGGGCGGTTAATAAGTACTCACGGGCACAGCAGTCCTGCACGGCGGCGGCACCGAATTACCTCTGAGGCTCGAGATGATCGAGCCGGAGGGATTGATACACCATGACCGACCACTCTCGCGGCCCACGATTACGCAGTCCACTGCGCGGACCGTGGCTGACCTCGGTATTCGGCCTCGTACTGCTGATCGGGCTTCCGGTCGTCATCGTCACGGGACTGCTCTCGTACATCGCGTACGGGCCTCAGTTCGGGCAGGCCCGTCCCGGCGACGTCGGGTGGCTGCACCTTCCGTACTTCGCGTGGCCCACCCGGCCGTCGTGGTTGTACCGGCTCACGCAGGGGCTGCACGTCGGGCTCGGACTGATCCTGGTGCCGATCGTGCTCGCCAAGCTGTGGTCGGTGATCCCGAAACTCTTCGTGTTTCCGCCGGTGCGGTCGCCGGCGCAGGCGCTCGAACGTCTGTCACTGATCGCCCTGGTCGGCGGCGCGCTGTTCGAGATCATCACCGGGGTCCTGAACATCCAGTACGACTACATCTTCGGCTTCGACTTCTACACGGCCCACTACTGGGGCGCGTGGGTCTTCATCGCCGGGTTCGTGACGCACACGATCCTGAAGGTGCCGTTGATGGTGAGGTCGCTGCGTTCCCGGTCGTTCCGGGACGTGCTGCGCACCTCCCGCGCGGACACGCACCCCGAACCGCCGGACGAGAACGGCCTCGTGGCCGAAGACCCCGCCCCGCCCACCATCAGCCGCCGCGGCGCCCTCGCCCTGGTCGGTGGCGGCGCCGCGCTGGTCGCCGTCCTGTCGGTCGGGCAGACCACCGGCGGGTTCCTGCGCAATGCCGCGCTGCTCCTCCCCCGCGGTCGCTCGTACGGCGACGGCCCCAACGACTTTCAGATCAACCGCACCGCTGCGGCCGCGCAGATCACCCTGGAGCAGATCGGCGACACCTGGCGTCTCTCGGTGACGGGTGGTGCGGCACCCGTGCAGCTGAGCCGAAGTCAACTGCGCGCCATGCCGTCGCACACCGCCTCTCTTCCGATCGCGTGCGTCGAGGGATGGTCCACCACCGAGACGTGGACGGGCGTGCGACTGCGTGACCTCGCGGACGCCGCCGGGGTGACGGCGTTCGCGTCGGCGAAGGTGACGTCGCTGGAACGGTCCGGGGCGTTCAACCAGGCGGTGCTCACGTCGGATCAGGTGCGCGACGCCGACGCCCTGCTCGCCCTGGCGGTCAACGGCGCGGACCTGTCCCTCGACCACGGCTACCCCGCCCGGATCATCGTTCCCGCCCTGCCCGGCGTCCACAACACCAAATGGGTGCAGGCCATCGAATTCCGGGAGGCGTGAGATGCGCCGATTCGCCCGCTTCTACGGCGCTAACCCACTGCATCTGCTGGCCGTGCTGTTCAGCTTCGCCCTCGCCGGATATGCGGTGGCGGTGGTGGGTCCGCAGAATCTGTGGAATCAGGACGTGTGGTGGAAGTCCATCGCCGTATGGTTCCTCGGCGCAGTGATCGCCCACGACCTCGTGCTGTTCCCGCTGTACGCGCTCGCGGACCGATCCTTGGCGTCCGGGCTGAACGCGATGCGGGGCAGGAGAACTGCCCGACCGCGGTCGGTTTCGGCACTGAACTACCTTCGGGTACCGGCGCTCGCGTCCGGGCTCACGCTGCTGCTGTTCCTGCCGGGAATCATCGAGCAGGGCGCCGACGCGTATCTCGCGGCGACGGGGCTGACGCAAGAACCGTTCCTCGACCGCTGGCTGCTGCTCACCGCCGCATTCTTCGCGGTGTCCGCCATCGCGTACGCCACCCGGCTCGCGTTGTCCCGCAAGGCTGGTGACACCGTGAGCGGCTCATGAGGAGAACGGACGTATCCACGGACCTCCTGATGCGGCGTGCGTCGGCGGGACTCCCGTGCTGGGTGCGCGACGCACGGGGAACGCGTCGCCCGCTGCCGGTGGGCCGGTGGATGGGCGGGGACGCATCCTCGCTCTCCGATCGGATCGCGGACCGGGTGATGCTCACCGGCTGTCACGGCGCCACCGTGGACCTCGGCTGCGGACCGGGCCGCCTCACCGCGGCACTCGTCTCGGCCGGCTTTGCGGCGCTGGGCGTCGATTCATCTTTCGCCGCAGTACAACTCACGATCCGACGCGGCGGCCTCGCGCTGCACCGGGACATCTTCGCGCCGCTTCCGCGGTCCGGGCACTGGGACCGGGTGCTGCTCGCCGACGGCAACATCGGCATCGGCGGCGAACCCGTGCGGGTTCTCCGTCGCGCACGAGAACTGTTGCAACCTCACGGAATTGTGATCGCCGAGGTGGATCCGCCGACCACGCCGGGGGTCCGTCACGAGTTGCTGCGCTGGGAGACGGATCATTTGGCCGGAGAGTGGTTCGCTTGGGCGAGTGTGGGTGTCGCGGCGATGTCCGGGGTCGCCCGCGCTGCCGGACTGAGCGTCATCGATGTTCTGCAGCACGCCAATCGGTACTTCGTGCGGATGGAATGGGCGTAAGAGCTCCCATCCGCCGGCGGAGCCGCACCGAATACCTAGTGAACATCCACCCACCCCTCCTTCCTCCGGAAAGGTTGTTTGATCATCATGTCGAACTATCGAAAAGCACTCGTAGCAGCGGCCATCGGCGCCCTGGCCCTGACCCCGCTCGCGGCGTGCTCGAGCAACGATTCGAATGCGGCGTCGAATGTGAGCGCAGCAGCATCCTCGCAACCCGCACCCGTCGCCCAGGTCGACAACCTGACCGGGGTGAGTACCGCCGTCGCATTGGATTCCGGCTTCACCGGAGCCCTGACGACGCTCGGCCTCACCCCCGGAGTGGTGGGTACGGCGGCGCTCGCCGACGGATCGGTCAGCTTCCCGATCACCGGCGGCAACGTGAAGTACTGGGAGCCGGGCACGGTCGATCCCTACGTACAGGGCGAGATCATGCACGACGGCAGCGGATTGTCGTTGGCGGCCCCCGGCACCGTCGTCGAACTCACCGATTTCGCGATCGACCCGGGAACGTCGCTGCTCACCGGCGACGTCAGCGTCAACGGTGCGTCGGCGGCCACCGATGCGGTGTTGTTCGATCTCAACGGCCGCACGTTGAAGCCGCTGCAGACAGGACCGAACGACACGGCGATCCTGCAGGGAACCGAGGTCAAGATCTCGGAAGACGCGGCCGGACTGCTGAACGAGACGTTCAAGACCGACGCCGTGAAGCCGGGGTTGCTGGTCGGAATCGCCACCATCACGATCGCGACCAAGTGACCGTCTGCCCCCGAACGGCACCTCGGATGCGCCGGCCGTCACCAGTTCGTGAACAGCAGATGGTTGACGGCCAGCGCACCGGCGGCCTGCACCGCGAGCCAGAACCGGTGGCTTCCGCGCGGCAGGAGGGGGGGGGCGAGAAGCCACACTTCGAACGGCAACCAGATCCGCTCGGTCTCCGCCTTGCTCAACGCGCTCAGGTCCGCGATCACCACCGCCAGCAGCGCCGAGAGCACGAGGACGGGAACCGGCGACCGCGCCCGCACCCGGGACCAGGCGAACGCCCGGGGCAGCGCGGCGGGCACCGCCAACCCCACCGCGCAGACGAGCGACGCGAAGTTGGCCCAGCCCCAGTAGGCGAAGGGGCGATCCGACGCGATGCCCTGGTAATACCGTTCCTGCACCAGCTGGTAGCCGTCGAACCACCAGAATCCGTACAGCGTGAACACAGCCGCCACCGCGAGCGCGCCGGCGAGAGCGCCGACCAACGGGCGGGCCGTGCGCGCGATCACCAGGACGGCGACCGCCGGAATCGCCATCAGTGTGAGCCCGTAGCTGAGGTAGACACCGAAGCCGAGCAGCACGCCCGCCGCCACGGCGACGAGCGCGGGGATCGGGACGGTCCGGGTCGCGGACAGGGCCAGCAGGGCGATCCCCCACGCGACCACGCCGGCGAACAGTGCGTCCGCCGACACCGCCACCCAGATCGCGGCGGGTGCGAGGACGAGGAAGGGGGCCGCGCGCCGAGCCATGGCCTCGTCACCGAGCGCACGGATCGCGACGATCACGGCGGCACCGGCGCTGGACCCGACCGCGACGCACAGCGCGGACGCCCAGGCACCGCCGTCGAGCCCGATCCGGTCGAGCCAGACGAACGTCAGGAGCGCACCGGGCGGATGCCCGGACACGTGGGTGGTCCACGAATCGGGCTGCAGGTCCAGGATCCGGCCCGCGAAGCCGCGCAGCGTCGCGGGGATGTCCGTGACGCGAGGAACCTCGTGGAGATACTCGTCGGTGGAGGTCAGGCGCCCGGCGAACCCGCGCTGCCAGCCGTCGACCAGCGCGAGCGCCATCGCCCACAGTGCGGACCCGAGCCACACTCCCACCGTGAGACGACGCCACGCCAGCGTCTGCGCCAGGCCAGGCCCCCACAACACGACCGCCGCCGCGACCGCGATGGCGATCGGCGTCCCCCACCCGACGTGCACGTCGCGGAATCCGAACAGCGGCGCGGCGTCCGCGAAGTCCCGCACACTCTCCGCGGTGCGGTGGACGATGGGGGTGATCGTCTCGTTTCCCAGGCGCGGGACGACGAACGCGACCACCACCAGGATCAGTGCGAGCGCGGCGCCCACGACGTCGCGGTACGGGAAATTCCGCTCCTCGGCGCGCTGCGGGGATCCGATGACGTCATCTCCTTCGGCGAAAGTCGCACTCGCGCCCAGCATAACGACGGAGGATTGACTGCATGACCGCAATGAGTGCACGCGAACCGGCCCGCGCGGACGTCGCCGTGATCGGCGGGAGCGGCTTCTACTCGTTCTTCGACGAGGACGCCGCGGAAGTCACGATCGACACTCCGTACGGCAACCCCAGCGCTCCGATCACGGTCGGCGACGTGGAGGGCAGGCAGGTGGCGTTCCTCCCCCGCCACGGCGCCCGGCACGAATTCGCGCCCCACACCATCCCGTACCGCGCGAACCTGTGGGCGCTGCGCACGCTGGGCGTGCGGCAGGTGTTCGCACCCTGCGCCGCCGGCAGCCTCACCCCCGACCTGGGCCCGGGCTCGATGGTCGTGCCCGACCAACTGGTCGATCGCACCAGCGGCCGCACGCAGACGTACTTCGACGGAGGCGGCGTGCACGTCCAGTTCGCCGACCCGTACTGCTCCGACCTGCGCAAGGCCGCCGCCCGGCCGGGCACCGTGGAGGGCGGTGTGCTGGTGGTGGTCGAGGGGCCACGGTTCTCGACCAGAGCGGAGAGCGTGTGGTTCGCCCGGCAGGGCTGGACCCTCGTCAACATGACGGGCCACCCCGAGGCGGTCCTCGCCCGGGAACTCGAGATGTGCTACGCCACCATCGCTTTGGTCACCGATCTCGACGCGGGGATCGAGTCGGGGGACGGTGTGCGCGCCGTGGACGTGTTCGCCGAGTTCCAGCGCAACCTCGGGCCCCTGAAGACGCTGGTGCGGTCCGCGATCGCCGCCGCCCCCGAAGGCCCCTGCGAAACCTGCCGCGTCCACGAGGGTGTGAACCTGCCGATCGAGCTGCCATGACGGAAACACGGGTACTACTCACTGGCGCAGCCGGATTCATCGGCAGTCACGTCCGCACCGCGCTGACCGAAGCCGGCCACGACGTCGTGGCCGTGGACGCGCTGCTCCCGTCCGCGCACGGTGCCGACGTCGAGCCGCCGGACGGTGTGCGACGCGCCGACGTCCGCGACCTCTCCGCTCTGATCGAACTGCTGAGGGGTGTCGACGTCGTGTGCCATCAGGCCGCCGTCGTCGGTGCCGGTGTGGATGTGAGCGATGCCCCGGCCTACGCCAGCCACAACGATCTCGGTACAGCGACACTGCTCGCCGCGATGCACGAGTCGGGTTGCGGGAAACTGATACTCGCGTCCTCGATGGTCGTCTACGGGGACGGCAGGTATCGCAACGGGCGGGGCGAGTTCGTGGAGCCGCTCGCCCGCCGGACCGAGGACCTGGCCGCGGGAATCTTCGACGAGAGGGATCCCGACACTGGCGATCCCCTGGAGTGGACACTCGTGGAGGAGGATTCGCCTCTGCGGCCGCGAAGTCTCTACGCCGCAGGCAAGGTCGCCCAGGAGCACTACGCACTCGCCTGGGCTCTGGCCACCGGCGGTTCCGTGACGGCTCTGCGCTATCACAACGTCTACGGCGATCGCATGCCGCGTGACACCCCGTACTCCGGGGTGGCCGCGATGTTCCGTTCCGCCCTCGAGAACGGCGACCCTCCGCGCGTGTTCGAGGACGGTCGGCAGACAAGGGATTTCGTGCACGTCCACGACGTCGCGGCGGCGAACGTGGCCGCGGTCGAGGCTGCCATGCCGGGATTCTCGGCGTTCAATGTGTGCTCGGGAAAACCGATCACGATCGGCGAGGTGGCCGCGACACTCGCGCGTTCGTACGGAGGGCCCGAACCCGTCGTCACCGGCGAATACCGACCCGGCGACGTGCGGCACATCGTCGCCGACCCCCGCCTGGCCCGCGAGCGGCTGGGCTTCCTGGCTCGGATCATGCCCGCCGAGGGGATCGCGGCGTTCGCGCACGCACCCCTGAGGGATGCTGCGCCGGCGGGACCTCCCCGTGTCTGAGCGCGCGCCGATCTCAGCGCGGGACGTCACCGTCGTCATCCCGTGCATGAACGAGGCCGGGTCCCTGCCCGGAGTGCTGGCCGCGGTGCCCCGCGACTACCGGACGGTGGTGGTGGACAACAACTCCACCGACGACACCGCCGCAGTCGCGGGCACGCACGGCGCGACGGTGGTGCGGGAGCCGGTCCCGGGATACGGTGCGGCCGTGCACGCCGGGGTGCTGGCAGCGCAGACTCCGGTGGTCTGCGTGCTGGACGGCGACGGCTCGATGAACCCGGGCGAACTGCCTCGACTGGTCTCTGCGCTGGAGTCGGGCGCCGACCTCGCCGTCGGGCGGCGCCGCGCCGATCGGCGTGGAACGTGGCCGCTGCACAGCAGGATCGGCAACGCTGTCGTCGCCGCACGACTCCGACGCCGGTACGGCCTCCCGGTCCACGACCTCGGGGCGATGAGAGCCGTACGCAGGCAGGACCTCCTCGCGTTGGGGGTCGACGACCGCAGGTCGGGCTATCCGCTGCAGCTTCTCGTGCTCGCCGGCCGCGCCCACTGGCGGGTCGTGGAGCGCGACATCACCTACCGGCCGCGCACCGCCGGCGCGTCGAAGGTGTCGGGTTCACTGAAGGGCACCGTCGTCGCCGTCCACGACTTCTGGAAGGTGATCGGATGATCCTCGACGTCGCAGTACTGGTGGTCGCGAAGGCACCGGTGCCCGGGTTCGCGAAGACCCGGCTCGCGCGGGACGTCGGCGACGCCCGGGCCGCCGACCTCGCCGCCGCCTCGCTGCTGGACACCCTGGACGCCGTCACCGGCGTCCGCGTCGCGCGGCGGGCGGTGGCGATGACCGGCGATCTCGGCCGGGCCGTCCGGGGCACCGACATCGCGGCGGCGTTGGACTGTTTCACGGTGCTGCCGCAACGGGGTGCGGATTTCGCGGAGCGATTGGTGAATGCCCACGCCGACGCGTTCGCCGCGTTCGGCCTGCCGATTCTTCAGATCGGTATGGACACACCGCAGGTGACGGCGGAACTGCTCACGGAATCGGCGGACCTGCTCACCGAGCGAAAGGGCCGATGCGTCCTCGGACTCGCGGAGGACGGCGGGTGGTGGATCCTCGGCGTGCCCGACGCGGTCGCGACGGAGGCGATACGCCCGGTCCCCACGTCGAGCCCGGACACCGGACGCCTCACCCGGGAGGCCCTCCTCGCGGCAGGCGCCGAGGTGCTGTCGCTGCCGACGCTCCGCGACGTCGACTACGCGGCGGACGTCGCCCCGGTCGCCGCCCTCTGCCCCGAGTCCAGTCGCTTCCGCCGTGAGTACTTGTCAACCGCGGGCGGTTGACAAGTACTCACGGGGCGTTGATGCGGGCAAGCGCAAGGTAGAGCGGTTCGGTGGGATCGAGTTCGATCCCGTTACGGCGGAGGAATGCGTCGAGCACGCCCCACACGAGGGGCGCCACCTGGCCGACGAAGTACTCGGTGTCCGGTTTCGCGGAACCCTTCGACGACTCGAGCCACAGGTCGGTGGTCGAGACCATGATCCCGACCGCGGCGCGGGCGGTGAACCGGACGTCGGAAACTTCGGCGGACACGGACTCGAAGATCGTCGACGCGACGCCGGCCAGCCGGTCGGTGAGGTCGCGCTCGACGTCGAGGGACAGGGCGGATCCCGCGCCGTCCTGCTTCAGCTCGCCGTCCGCCAGGAAGCGGAAGACGTTCGGGTGCTCGGCGACCACTTCGGCGTAGCCGGTGATGGCGTGGTTCAGCGCCTCGTGCGGTGTGGTGAGCAGGAAGTTGAATTTGGGCGCCACCAGCTTGTAGACGTCGCGGGTGGTGCGGTCGGCGATGGCCTTGTAGAGGTCGGCCTTGTCTGCGAAGTGCCGGTACAGCCGGGGCTTCGTCGCCCCCGCCTCCTTGGCGATGTCGTTCATGCTCGGGCGTGGGCCGTGCGTGTCGATCACCCGGTAGGCGGCGTCGATGAACTCCTCACGGGCGCGTGCCCGCCGGTCCCACGACCGCGGGGTGTCTGTTTCTGCCACTTCGCCTGCGCTCCGATTGCTCGTTGGACCTGTGCCGATACCCAGGGTACGGGACCGTGTTCCGACAACGGCAGTAGTGGTTGACACCGAAGTTCGCCGGTGTGACACTCGACTCGCACAAAACGTAACCGCGAGTAACGCTCATCGTGTCTCGCGGTACCGGCGGCCACGCGGCCGAACGGCGCCCCTCGCCCGAAGCCGACTTCGAGGAGATCACTGATGGCACTGCGGAACGGAAAGAAGGCCGACGCGATCGACGTCGACCCCGGTGACGTGACCCTGCAGGCACGCAACGTGAAGTTCGACTGGTCCCGGACCCCGCTGCACTGGATTCCCGGCGAACCGATCGCCTCCCACACACTCAGCGCGATCAACCTGATCCTTCCCGAGGGGGAGCGGTGGTTCTGCGCGACGTTCACCGAGGCGCTGCCCTTGATCAACGACGACCGACTCCGCGCCGACGTCCGAGGGTTCATCGGGCAGGAAGCGATGCACGCCGAGACCCACAACGTGGTGCTGTACGAGTTCCTCGACGCACACGACGTGGATCCGCGGCCGTTCGTGCTGCAGTCGGAATACCTCATGAGGAAGGTGCTGGGCCGCAGGGAGATGGGCAGCGACCGCGCTCAGCGTCAGCAGCTCGTCGAACGGCTCGCATTCATCGGCGCCATCGAGCACATGACGGCATTCCTGGGCGACTGGATCCTGAACGCGCGCCTCGAGGACTTCGACGCCGACCCCGCCATGACGGACCTGTACCGCTGGCACGGCGCGGAGGAGGTCGAACATCGCAACGTCGCTCACGACGTCGCCATGTACTTCGGGGTGGGGTACATCCGGCGCAACCTCGCGATGCTGGTGTCGTATCTCGCGTTCCTGGTGGTGATGACGCGCGGGCTCAAGTTCATCGTGCACGCCGACCCGACGATGCGCGATCGCGGCTACTTCTCCCTGTGGATGGGGCTGCTCGCGGCGATGCGCCGAGGCTCCCTGCCCGGACTGTCGAGCCTGTTCCGGGGTGCCCTCCGATACCTCGACCCCCGGTACTCACCGCAGGCCGAGGGCGACACGGCGCAGGCGATCGCCTACCTGGCCAAGTCGCCTGCCGCGAGGGCGGCGGCGTAGTGACTCCGACGTATCCGGCACCGACCTCCGTACCGGGCGATCTGTGGGGGAAGCGGCAACGCGACCCGCTGCTGCGTGCCGTCGCCGGTGTCGCCACCGCGTACATGCGGTCGCTGCGCTTCCTGTACCGCACCGACATCACCCCACCGGTCAGCGTCGGCTGCCGGCGGATGCTGGTGCGTGAGCGAAGAGTGGTGGCGCACGACGAGAACGTCGTGAGCCTGACCCTGGCCGCCCCCGACGGCGGCGAACTCGACCGGTGGCGGCCGGGCGCGCATCTCGACCTCGAACTGCCGTCCGGGCGCAGGCGTCAGTACTCTTTGTGCGGAGACCCGGCGGACAGTCGCGCGTACACCATTGCGGTGCGGCGCATTCCCGACGGCGGCGGGGGCTCGCTCGAGGTCCACGACGTCCTGCACCCCGGAGCGTCGGTGAAGGTCCGCGGCCCGTACAACGCGTTCCCCCTGGCGTTGCCCGGACACGGATCGACCGCCGACGGCCTGCACTTCGTCGCGGGCGGAATCGGGATCACCCCCATCCTCCCGATGGTGCGTCTGGCCCATCGCCTCGACCTCGCCTGGTCGATGGTCTACACCGGCCGTAACCGGGAGTCGCTGCCCTTCCTGGACCAGCTCGAAGAGTTCGGCGACCGGGTGGCGGTGCGCACCGACGACGACGGCGGAATGCCTACCGCAGCAGAGCTGCTCGGCGCGGTGACCGATACGTCCGCGGTGTACTGCTGCGGCCCGATTCCGATGATCGAGGCGATCGACGACGCCCTGCCGTCTCGTGTCGAGTTCCACTACGAGCGGTTCTCGCCCCCGCCGATCGTCGACGGGCGGCCGTTCGAGGCCGAACTCGCCCGCACCGGTGAGGTGGTGGAGGTCCCCGCCGACCGGACTGCGCTCGACGCGATTTCCGAAGTGCGTCCCGGGCTTGCCTTCTCCTGCCGGCAGGGGTTCTGTGGAACCTGCGCCGTCGGCGTGGAGCACGAGGGCCGGACCTCCGGCCAGATGCTGCTCTGCGTCGAACGCACCCAGGGCGAGCGCGTCGTCCTGGACATCTGACCGCACCCCGAGGAGACGGTTCCTTCATGACACCACTCGACAACAGGCACTTCGGGTTCGACGACATCCCCGACCAGTGGGGTAAGACCGTCCTCGTCACCGGCGCGAACAACGGCCTCGGACTCCACGCCGCGACGGCCCTCGCCGGTGCGGGCGCGACGGTCCTGCTCGCGTGCCGCAATCTGCAGACCGGCGCCGCCGCACTCACACGGATCCGCAAGGCGGGCGGCGATGCCGAGCACCATCTTGTTCCGCTGGACCTCACCGACCTGTCCTCGGTCCGCGACGCGGCGCAGCACGCCTGCGAGGTCGCAGCGCAGATCGACGTGCTGATCAACAACGCGGGCCTGATGGCCGTCCCCTTCGGCCGCACGACCGACGGGTTCGAACTGCAGATCGGCACAAATCATTTCGGGCACTTCGCGCTCACCGGACAGCTCCTCCCGGCACTCCTCGGCGCTCCCGCACCACGGGTGGTGACCCTCGCGAGCATCGCGCACCGCCGCGGCCGGATCGTGCTCGACGACCTGAACTTCGACCGCCGCAAGTACACCCGGATGGGCGCGTACAACCAGTCGAAGCTCGCCAACCTTCTGTTCAGTGGCGAATTGGCCAGGCGCAGTGCGGCTGCCGGACTTCCGCTCCTCTCGGTGGCGACGCACCCCGGCATCGCCGCCACCAATCTCTTCGACTCGATGGTCCCGCCGATCCCGGGGGCTCTCGCCGTGACCCACCTCGGATTGCGGGTGATCGGCAACGACGAGAAGGACGGCGCGCTCGGACAGCTGTACGCGGCGACCATGCCCGACGTCCGCACCGACGACTACCTGGGCCCGAACGACCTGTTCGGAGTTCGCGGACCGGTGGCGCGTTCGCCGCGCACCGGTGGGGCACGGAACACGAAACTCGCGGCGGCCCTGTGGGAGAAGTCCGTGGAGGTGACCGGGGTGGAGTACACCCAGCTCGCCCGCGCGTAGCCGAGCCCCTCTGCTCCCGCGCGTACCATCGGTGTGGATGTCGGAGAGAATGACACGCCATCCGTCCACCGTGGCCGACTGGAACGACGACCGCCGCAAGGCGCGTCTGCATGCGACACGGCTCGGTCACCAGTGGCAGAAATTCGGTCGCACCCGGCGCTTCCTCGCCGCGGTCGCGCTCGGGACCGTCCCCCTGCTCCTGGCCGGAGGACAGTACTGGGTTCACGACGTGCAACCCGAACGCGAGCGCCTCGCACTGACCCAGCCACAGATCCACGAGGTGTACGACGCGCAGTCGCCCGCCGACCACGACACCGCCGTCGTCGACCTCGTCGGGCTGGGCAACAAGGATGCCACCGACACCGCCCGCACCCTGTCGTCGTACGACCGGATCGGGCGGGTATGGGCGGTCCAATACGACAACGGCGGTATCGACACCAAGGTGATCAGCGAACTGATCGCCACCCGCGCGGCCGACGAGGGCATCGACAACATCGTCCTGTCCGGGCACAGCATGGGCGGCGTCGTCGCGCTGGAAGTCGCGCAGCACATCTACCAGGACACGGACGCCAACCTCATCGGAGTGGTGCTCGACTGCACCCCGGTGGACCTGCACGCCGTCCGGGCCGGAAGCCGGGACAGCGGCGAGGACATGCTGCGGTGGATCGGCTGGCTCCCCGGTGCGCGGGAGAGCCGGACGATGCGCCTGCTGGTGGAGACCGCGGCCCGGCAGAGCAGGTTCCTCGACACGAAGTCGGACTGGTATCCGCACGTCGACGTCGACGAGTTCCGGGACGTCATCGACGAGGTCCTCACCGAGAAGGTGCTGTCGGAGGACGTGGCGAGCAACGGGCTGATCGAATCGCAGTTCAAGACCATCGTCGCGTCCGGTGCCATCGACAACCTGAAGTCGCTGGCGGCGGAGACGGACGACAAGCCGCGGCCCGGGATCGTGTTCGTGCGTCCCCGCGCGGGGTGGAAGGACCCGGTGGTCGACGTCGACTACACGCAGAAGATCCTCGTCGAACAGTCCGGCGGGACCGACGGCGCGCTGCTGGTCGCGAAGCTCGACGGGACCGGCCACGCGAATCCGAACCAGCAACCGGTCGCATACAACGAGGCGATCGTAGGCCGCATCCTGCCCTTCCTCCAGCCCATTCTCGACGAGGTGCCGGTCACCAGCGACGCCGCGGGCGGCCGGCGGTGACGACTCGGCGGGGCCACGCCGTCGTCCGGGACTCCCACGCCCGTGCCAGCAGGATCGCCAGGCCCAGGTACGCCCATCCCGCCAGCACGTCCACCACGTAGTGCTCGCCGCCGTAGACCAATACGAACGCCATGGCGAGCGGGTATGCGGCCAGCAGCGCCCGCGACCACACGTTCTTCGCGAACGGCCAGAGCGCGACGGCGACGAGCAGGGCGAACGCCGCGTGCAGGGACGGCAGCGCGGCGACGGGGTTGCTCTGCGCCTCCAGCCACCGCGTGCTGACATCCGTGGGGACCACACCGAATCCGAATCCGGCGACGCGGCCCACGCTGCCGGAGATCACGTCCCCCTCGGCAGCGAGCCACGGAGGAACGGACGGCAGCAGGATGTAGGTGACCAGGCCGAGATACGACAGCAGCAGCACCCGCCGCATGTACCCCGACCACAGGTCGCGCGAGTACGCGTAGAAGACGGCCGCGACCACCCACGGAACGATGAAGTGGCTGGTGTAGACGATTCCCGTGAGCAGAGTCCACCACGGCAGCTCACCCGCCGGGGGCATGAGAGTCTCCTGCAACCACACCGTGGGGATGGTGCCGCCGAAGAGCCAGCTCTCCACGGACACCAGTTCCTCCGCCCGCACCGGCATCCCGAGTTCGTGGGCGAAGCCCCGGCTGAGGTCGTACACGACGAGAGCGGCGATGAGCGGCAACCAGTCCCGCACGACGCGCAGATGGTCCTGCCACGGCCGGTCGATCGTGAAGGCGACGAGGCCGGCGACGATCCACGTCGCCTGGTAGATGCGGTCGGTGGGCAGCCCCAGCGTGTAGATCGTGACGCCCAGCGCGAGCAGGTACGCACACCAGACCGTGCGCCGAAACCTCACCCGTGAGTAGTTGTTAACCACGGGCGGTTAATAAGTACTCACGGGCGCAGCATCACCATGCCTGCCTGCCCCGGCGGCGAAGCGTGCTGCACCCTCGACCGTTCCGTTGGCCAGAGAGATCGCACCGTGCCGGAATTCGTTCAGCATGGCCTGATCCTCGGTCAGTCCCGACTGCTCGAGCAGCGACAAGCGGTCCTGCCGCAGGCACACCTGGGGCAGGCCGGCGATCTCGGCGGCCAGTTGCCGGGCGGCGGTGAGCGCTTCCCCCGCCGCGACCTTCCGGTTGATCAGCCCGATGCTCAGGGCCTCGTCGGCGTCGACCGGCCGTCCGGTGAGGACGAGGTCCATCGCGCGGCTCTCCCCGATGAGCCTCGGCAGGCGGACGGTTCCGCCGTCGATGAGCGGCACGCCCCAGCGCCGGCAGAACACTCCGAGGACGGCGTCCGCACCGGCGACCCGCAGGTCGGCCCACAGCGCCAGTTCGAGACCGCCTGCCACCGCGTGCCCGTCGATCGCGGCGATCACCGGTTTGGACAACCTCATCCGGGAGATGCCCATCGGCGCGTCGCCGTCGGGCGCCACGCGATTCCCGGTTCCGGAACTGATCGCCTTGAGATCCGCTCCGGCGCAGAATGTTCCGCCCTCACCGTGGAGCACCGCGACGGACGCGTCCTCGTCCGCGTCGAATGCACGGAAGGCGTCGGCGAGTGCATCGGCGGTGGGCCGGTCGACGGCATTGCGGACTTCGGGCCGGTTCAGGCTGATCGTCGTGACCGGGCCGTCCTTGCGGACGAGTACCACGTCGGAAGTCATCGCGTGCGCCTTTCCTCGCTGGTGTAGCCGACGCTAGCACCCTTGACGGAAGAACGGAACGGGTGTTCACTCCTTGAATATGGCCTACCGGCGCACACCCGCCGTCCAGGAACGCCTGGACGCACTCCGCACCACCCTCATCGATTCCGCGATCGGGCTGATCGCCCGCCACGGTTACGCCGGGTGCTCGATCTCCGCGGTCGCGGCCGAGGCGGGGGTCGGCACCGGCACCGTCTACCGGCACTTCTCGAACAAGGGCGAACTGTTCGCAGAAGTCTTCCGCATCGTCTGCAGTCGCGAGGTGAGCGCCGCCGTCGAATCCGGCAACGCCGCCCGCGGCGCCGAGGGTCGCTGCGTCGCAGCGGTATCCGCCTCGGTCGGCACGTTCGCCGAACGCGCGCTGCGCGCCCCCACCCTGGCGTACGCGCTGCTCGTCGAACCCGTCGACCCGCAGGTCGACACCGAACGCCTCCTGTTCCGCGAGTCGTTCCGCGACGCACTCGCGGTCGCCATCGCCGCCGCCGTCGAGGCCGGGGAGATCCCGGACCAGGACGCGTCGGTGACCGCAGCCTGCATCGTCGGAGCAATCGGCGAAGCGCTGATTCTGCCCCTCGCCCGCGGTGCCGCCGACGGCGCGATCATCCCCGCCCTGCTCACCTTCACCCTTCGATCCCTCGGGAGCCCGACATGAGTGCCACACATGAGGTCGTCAATCAGGTGCCACCACTGATCAACTTCGACGCGGCCGATTACGCACCGATCCTCGAAGCGCTGCAACGCGAGGGCGCCCACGACGCGCTCAAGGAACTGCACGACGTCGGACGCCTCGCCGGAAGCGAGGAGGCGCAGCGCTGGGGCGACCTCGCCGAGGCGCACCCTCCCGTCCTGCGCACCCACGACCGCTACGGCAACCGCATCGACGAGGTGGAGTACGACCCCGCCTACCACCAGCTGATGACCACCGCCGTCGAGATGGGCCTGCACGGCGCACCGTGGGCCGACCCGCACCCGCGCGCCCACCTGGTCCGGGCCGCGAAGATGGCCGTGTGGGGCCAGGTCGACGCCGGTCACGGCTGCCCGATCTCCATGACGTACGCCGTCGTCCCCGCCCTGCGCCACAACCGTGAGCTGGCGGAACAGTACGAACCGTTGCTCACCGCCCGGGTGTACGATCCGGCGCTGCACCCTCCGCTGACCAAGGCCGGACTGATCGCCGGGATGTCGATGACGGAGAAGCAGGGCGGCTCCGACGTCCGCGCGGGCACCACCCGCGCGGTCCCGCAGTCCGACGGCAGTTATCTCCTGACCGGGCACAAGTGGTTCACGTCGGCGCCGATGTCCGACGTGTTCCTCGTGCTGGCCCAGGCGCCGGGCGGTCTGTCGTGTTTCTTCCTGCCCCGGGTGCTGCCGGACGGCACCCGCAACCGGATGCACCTGCAGCGCCTCAAGGACAAGCTCGGCAACCATTCCAACGCCAGCAGCGAGGTCGAGTACGACGAGGCCGTGGCCTGGCTGGTCGGCGAGGAAGGCCGCGGCGTTCCGACCATCATCGAGATGGTCAACATGACCCGCCTCGACTGCACCATCGGCACGGCCACCGGCATGCGTGTCGGCACCGCGCAGGCCGCGCACCACGCCGTGCACCGCAGCGCATTCGGCGCCCACCTGGTGGATCAGCCGCTGATGCGGAACGTGCTCGCCGACCTCGCCGTCGAGTCGGAGGCGGCCACGACCGTCGCCCTGTGGCTGGCCGCGCTCACCGACCGGGCGACCGCCGGCGACGAGCACGCGAACACCCTGCGTCGCATCTCGCTGGCGGTCAGCAAGTACTTCGTCTGCAAACGCGGTCCGATCCACGCCGCGGAGGCCCTGGAATGCCTGGGCGGCAACGGGTACGTGGAGGAATCGCGGATGCCGCGGCTGTACCGGGAGGCTCCCCTGCTGTCGGTGTGGGAAGGATCCGGCAACGTCGCCGCCCTCGACACTCTGCGTGCGATGGCGAAACAGCCGGAGACGCTTCAGGTCTTCTTCGACGAACTCGATTCCACCGCGGGAGCCGACGCGCGACTCGACGCCGCCGTCACGAACCTGAAGGCGAGTTTCGGCGATCTCGACACGCTCGAGCACCGGGCGCGGCGGGTCGTCGGCGACATGGCGCTCGCCCTCCAGGGGTCGTTGCTGATCCGCCACGGACACCCCGCGGTGGCCGACGCGTTCTGCGTCAGCCGGCTGTCCGGCGACTGGGGCACCGTGTTCGGGACGTTGCCGACCGGCGTCGACACCGCCGCCATCATCGACCGCGCCACTCCCAAGGTGGGGTCGTGACCGGCCCCGGCGACCACGCCGGCACCCGCCCGGCGGCGTGGCGCGACGGCTGGGACGAGGGCGGCGATTCCCTGTTCGCGGATCGTGAACCGGATCGGGCGGACGACCCGGCGGAGTATCGGACGCTCACCTACAAGGTGACCGGACGCATCGCCCGGATCACGTTCAACCGTCCCGACCACGGCAACGCGATCACCGCCGACACTCCGGTGGAACTCGCCACCACCGTGGAACGCGCCGACCTCGATCCCCGCGTCCACGTGATCCTGCTGTCGGGGCGCGGTAAGGGATTCTGCGGCGGATACGACCTGGGCATCTTCGCCGAGCACGGCGGCCACACCGGCGAGGGACCGGACCGCACGACGGGCACCGTGCTCGATCCGATCGTTCAGGCGCGCAACCACAATCCGTTCGGAAACTGGGATCCGATGGCCGACTACGCGATGATGAGCCGGTTCAACCGCGGGTTCGCGAGCCTGCTCCACGCGAACAAGCCGACGGTCGCGAAGATCCACGGATTCTGCGTCGCCGGCGGCACCGACATCGCGCTGTACTGCGACCAGATCGTCGCAGCGGACGACACGAAGATCGGCTATCCCCCGACCCGGGTGTGGGGTGTGCCCGCGGCGGGCATGTGGGCGCACCGCCTCGGCGACCAGCGGGCGAAACGACTGCTCCTTACCGGCGACTGCATCACGGGACGGCAGGCGGCCGAGTGGGGACTCGCGGTGGAATCGGCGCCCGCGGAGGAACTCGACCGCCGAACCGAGGACCTCGTCGAGCGGATCGCGAGAATGCCGATCAATCAGCTGATGATGGTGAAACTCGCACTGAACAGCGCACTGCTGGCGCAGGGCGTCGCCAACTCGACGATGGTGAGCACCGTCTTCGACGGGATGTCCCGGCACACCCGCGAGGGGTACGCGTTCCAATTGCGCTCGGCCACCGTCGGATTCCGAGAGGCCGTCCGAGAACGCGACCAACCGTTCGGCG
Source organism: Rhodococcus sp. JS3073 (assembly GCF_026810085.1). Lineage (NCBI taxonomy): Bacteria > Bacillati > Actinomycetota > Actinomycetes > Mycobacteriales > Nocardiaceae > Rhodococcus > Rhodococcus sp. JS3073. Next base: position 3,512,170 of record NZ_CP113951.1, read on the forward strand.
ATCACAAGTCGCAGCAGCCGCAGCCGGGATCCTGATCGACCGGCGCGGGACCCTCCGACGTTTGCCGATCGAATCGCCGGATGCGCACGCAACAGCATCGGTTTCCGGCGAATCCGTGCGCAACCGTGCGATCAGGGGCGCGGATCCCCGTGCTCGGACGCGGCGGCGGCGCGGGCCATGAGGAGGTTCCGTTCACGGCGAGTGGGCGCGGTCGCCGCGGCGTCCTCGAGGGTCCGGGCCGCCTCGTCGTAGCGGCCGAGGCGTTCGAGGACTTCGCCCCGCACGGCGCCGTAGAGGTGGTGCCGCGCCAGCCGAGGGTCGTCCCGCACGGCGTCGAGCGCAGCGAGCGCGGCCTCGGGCCCGTCCGAATGCAGCAACGCCACCGCACGGTTGAGTTCCACCACCGGCGACGGCGCCACCTGCGCCAGCGCGTCGTACAGGGCGACGATGGCCTCCCAGTCGGTGTCCTCGAACCGTGGCGCTCTGGCATGACACCCGGCGACCGCGGCCTGCAGCGAGTAGGGGCCGAGCGGGCGGCCGAGCCCGACAGCCCGTTCCAGTGCAGCATTGCCGTGCGTCAGAAGGGTTCGGTCCCAACGCGACCGGTCCTGATCCTGCAGCAGGACCGGCTCACCGTCGGCACCCACGCGGGCGGCGAACCGTGAAGCCTGCAACTCGGTGAGAGCCACCAGTCCGTGCACCTCCGGTTCCCGGGGCAGCAGGCCGGCGAGAACACGGGCGAGCCGCATCGCCTCCGACGCGAGGTCACGCCGAATCCAGTCCTCGCCGGATGTGGCGGAGTACCCCTCGTTGAACACGAGATAGACCACCTCGAGCACCGCCGACAACCGCGCCGGAAGTTCCTCGCGTGCGGGCACTTCGAACGGCACCTTCGCCTCCGACAGCGTCCGCTTGGCCCTGCTGATCCGCTGTCCCATCGTCGCCGAGGGGACGAGGAACGCCCGCGCGATCTCGTCGGTGCGCAGACCCCCGACCAATCGGAGGGTCAATGCCACACGCGATTCCCGGGGAAGCACGGGATGACACGCCACGAAGACCAGAGCCAGCAGGTCGTCCTCCACGCCGTCGACGGCGTCCGGCGCGGGCATCGCACTCGGCGGTTGCGCGGACGGATCGGCGGCGATCGCCGTGTACTTCGACTGCCGCGACCGCTCCCGGCGAATACGGTCGATCGCCTTGTGCTTGGCGGTGGCCGTCAGCCACGCACCCGGTTTGTCGGGGACGCCCTGCTCCGGCCACTGTTCGAGCGCGAGCACGAACGCATCCTGAGCGATCTCCTCGGCGATCCCGACGTCACGGACGAGGCGGGCGAGCGACGCGATGAGGCGCGGAGACTCCATGCGCCACACCGCCTCGACCGTGCGCTGGACATCCACCGGACTCAGCCGTTCGGGTGCTGCTCACGAATCCGCGCCGCGAGTGCCTCTTCCTTCTCCCGCAGTTCCGGCGTGAACTCGTCCCCGAAATCCTCCGACTCGAAGATCGGCCGCACCTCGATCAGCTGGCGCAAACCGGTGCCGGAGTCGGCGGGGCACTTCTTGACCCACTCGATCGCCTCTTCGAGGGATCGCACCTCCCAGATCCAGTAGCCCGCGATGATCTCCTTCGACTCGGTGAACGGGCCGTCGACCACCGACGTCGTGCCGCCCTCGAACACCACCCGCGCCCCGGCGCTGGTCGGCTTCAGACCCTGGCCGTCGAGCATGATGCCCGCGTTCACCAATTCCTCGTTGTACGCACCCATCGCAGCCAGCATTTCCTCGGTCGGCGCGATCTTGTCTTCGTCGGCACCTGCACCCTCGATCATCACCATGACTCGCATGATTTCCTCCTCGATTGTGGTCGGTCCAGGCCTTCTTGCCGTGGACTCACACAGTACGTCGAACGGGCCACCACGGATTTCGACATTCGTGCCCCGTGAGTACTTGTTAACCGCCCGCGGTTAACCCTGGATCCACCGATGTGGTGTCGGGGTAGGTGAGTCGAAACGGCGAGATGCCCTTGCGTGCTGAAAGAATTGGACTTCTCACAGAACCAGTTCGATCGACACGAAGGGCATCTCTAGGGTGCAACTATCCCACACCCACCCGGTGACGGCCTCGGCGTTCGATGACCGCAATCTCCTCGCCGCGGCCGGCCTGGTTCCGGTCCTGGGGTTGGCTCAGGACTGCGGCCTCGATGACCTGGCAGACGAGCATCTGACGCTGCCCACCGACAAGGGCGCACACGCGGGCCGGAAGGTGACCGCACTGGTAGCGGGCATGGTCGCCGGCGCCGACAGCATCGATGACATGGCATTGTTGCGGCACGGCGCCATGCCCACGGTATTCGACCACCCGTACGCCCCGTCGACGCTGGGCTCCTTCCTGCGGACGTTCTCCTTCGGGCACGTCCGCCAACTCGACGCCGTCGCCACCCGATTCCTGCAAGGCCTGGCCGAACGAACACCGCTGGTCGATGGGCCCGAATCAGGTGGGCGGATCCTCGTCGACCTCGACGACACCATCGTCGAGGTGCACGGGCACGCCAAGCAGGGTTCGGGCTACGGATATACAGGGGTCCGGGGGTTGAACGCGCTGATCGCCACCGCCACCACCGACGGGCGGGCACCGGTGATCGTCGGCCAACGCCTGCGCCGCGGCGGCTGCGGATCCCCACGCGGGGCATCCCGGATGGTCAGCGACGCCCTCGCCACACTCGGCCGCCTGCGCCCGCAGCTGTCACCGGGGTCTGTGCTGGTGCGGGCCGACTCGGCCTTCTACGGGCACCCGACCGTGTCCGCGGCACTGCGCTCCGGCGCCGACGTCTCGGTCACGGTGCGGATGACCGCGACGGTGAAGGCGGCGATCGCCGCCATCGACGAGGATGCGTGGACCCCGATCGAATACACCGACGCCGTCTACGACGAACCGAGCGGCCGGTGGATCTCCCGCGCCGAGGTCGCCGAGATCGACTTCACCGCGTTCACCCGCCTCGCCTCCGAGCGGACACCGGGCCGGTTGGTGGTGCGCCGCATCCCCGACCTGCGGGAACACACCGATGGTCAGGGCACGTTGTTCGACGCCTGGCGGTTCCACGCGTTCTTCACCACCACCGACCCCGCCGTCCTGGACACCGTGGCCGCGGACAAGATCCACCGCGGGCACGCGATCATCGAGCAGGTCCACGCCGACCTGAAGAACTCCGCGCTCGCGCACCTGCCGTCGGGGCGGTTCGCCGCCAACAGTGCCTGGCTGGTGCTTGCGGTGATGGCGTTCAATCTCACCCGCGCCGCCGCCACCCTCACCGGGGCCCGCCTGGTGCGGGCGACGACCGCCACCATCCGCCGGACCCTGATCTCGGTCCCGGCGCGGATCGCGTCCTCGGCCCGCCGCCTCACCCTGCACCTGCCGCGGCGCTGGCCCTGGGAATCCGAATGGAACCAACTCTTCACCCACACCCGGCATCGAAGACCCCAGGTCACCTAATCCGCCCGGCCCCCCCGGCCCGACCCGAAAGACCCAGTGGAACAACCCGACACATCGGTCGGGCGATCACCCACGCCCCGACAGCCCATCAACGGCCGCAACCGAACCCATCAGCCGACCCGCCCCTATCGGTGGATCCGGGTTAACAAGTACTCACGGGCGGGGACTGCAACACGATGCAACGCTTGCCGCCCGCCCCACTCCGGAGTGTGCTGTATGTCACATACCAAGCGAAGGAGAGGTACATGACACAGACGGTCCAGCCGACTGCGGTGCAGACGTCCCTGACACCTCAGGAACGAGTCGACCTGTGGTTGGCGAGCTTCGAATCCGCTCTCGCCGAGCGCGACGTCGACCGCGCCGCGGGCATGTTCGCAGTCGACAGCTTCTGGCGGGACCTGGTGGCGTTCACCTGGAACCTCAAGACGGTCGAGGGACGCGACGCCGTCGCCGCGATGCTGCACGCACGCCTCGACGACACCGACCCCGTCAACTTCCGCACCACCGAGACACCGGACGAGGCCGACGGTGTCACCTCGGCGTGGATCGAGTTCGAGACGGCGACGGGCCGCGGCAAGGGGCACCTGCGCCTGAAGGGCGACGAGGCGTGGACGTTCCTCACCACCATGCAGGAGTTGAAGGGCCACGAGGAACGCCGCGGACGGAATCGCGTCAAGGGTGCTGTTCACGGCTCCGGCGGCGACACCCAGAGCTGGGCGGAGAAGCGGGAGATCGAGGAGCGGGAACTCGGTTACACCCGTCAGCCGTACGTTCTCGTGATCGGCGGCGGCCAGGGCGGCATCGCGCTCGGCGCGCGGCTGCGCCAACTCGGGGTCCCGGCCATCGTCGTCGACAAGAACGAACGCCCCGGCGACCAGTGGCGCAACCGGTACAAGTCGCTGTGCCTGCACGACCCGGTCTGGTACGACCACCTGCCCTACATGCCGTTCCCGGACAACTGGCCGGTCTTCGCGCCGAAGGACAAGATCGGCGACTGGCTCGAGATGTACACCAAGGTGATGGAGATCCCGTACTGGTCGTCCACCACCTGCACGTCCGCGACGTTCGACGACGAGACCAAGGAGTGGACCGTCGTCCTCGACCGCGACGGCGAGGACGTGGTGCTCCACCCGAAGCAGTTGGTGCTCGCCACCGGCATGTCGGGCAAGCCGAACGTTCCCTCGTTCCCGGGCCAGGACGTCTTCCGGGGCGAGCAGCACCATTCGAGCCGGCACCCCGGTCCGGACGCCTACGTGGGGAAGAGCGTCGTCGTCGTGGGTGCCAACAATTCGGCTCACGACATCTGCAAGGCGCTCTTCGAGAACGGCGCCGACGTGACGATGTTGCAGCGTTCGTCCACGCACATCGTGAAGTCGGACTCCTTGATGGACCTCGGCCTCGGCGACCTCTACTCGGAGCGCGCTGTCGCGGCGGGCATGACGACGGAGAAGGCCGACCTCACGTTCGCGTCGCTGCCGTACAAGATCATGCACGAGTTCCAGATCCCGATCTATCAGAAGATCGCCGAACGGGACAAGGAGTTCTACGACCGGCTCGAGAAGGCCGGATTCAAGCTCGATTTCGGTGACGACGGGTCCGGTCTGTTCATGAAGTACCTGCGCCGCGGCTCCGGCTACTACATCGACGTCGGCGCATCCGAACTCGTCGCCGACGGCAGCATCCACCTCGTGTCCGGACAGGTCGACCACCTCACCGAGAACGCCGTGGCGCTCACCGACGGGACGGAATTGCCGGCCGACCTCGTCGTCTACGCCACCGGCTACGGGTCCATGAACGGCTGGGCCGCCGACCTCATGGGTCAGGAAGTGGCCGACAAGGTCGGAAAGTGCTGGGGTCTCGGCTCCGACACCACCAAGGATCCGGGGCCGTGGGAGGGCGAGCAGCGCAACATGTGGAAGCCGACCCAGCAGGAAGCGCTGTGGTTCCACGGCGGCAACCTGCACCAGTCGCGGCACTACTCGCTGTACCTCGCTCTGCAGCTCAAGGCCCGGCACGAGGAGATCCCGACACCGGTCTACGGGTTGCAGGAGGTGCATCACCTCAGCTGATCGATCCCTGACACGTAGCTGGGCGCCCCGCACCATGCGGGGCGCCGCAAGCGCGCACCGGTCACACGGTCGAAGTCGACGCCCCCACCGCCGCCGCCAGGGAGTCGAACTGTGCGTGGATCAGCGCCACGTAGCGCTCGGGGTCGTCCATCATGTTCGGATTCGTGAGAACCGAGATGGTCAGTGTGTTGCCGAGCGAATGGATCGCATGTGTCAGACCCTGCCGGTCCGTCAGCGCCGCGGCACCGTACGTCGACACAGCCTTCGCGTCCCGCAGCCACAGATCTACGCCACCGCGTGCGACATTGGTCGTCACGACGTTGAAGTATGGAACCGACGAGGAAGAGGACGGCAACCGTGATGCGATCCAGTTGATCGCCCGCACGACGAAACCTGGAGTCACGTCGACCAGCGACTCGGAACGCAAGACCTCGGCGCGCTGTTTGCGGTCCCGCTCCGCCGCTGCGGAGGTGTGGATCGCGCGGAGCCGCTCGAGAGGGTCGGCGATGTCGGTGTGGAGATCGACCTGCAGGACCGTGAGCTGGTTCGCCGACTCCAAGTGTCCGAGCGACCGAATCGACATAGGGACTTTCGCTCCCAGCGACTCTTCGGGTTCTTCGCCGACTTCCCGCAGGTAGTCGCGGAGCGCGCCGGCCACCAGCGTCAGGGCCACGTCATTGACCGTAACGTCCCCGGCGGCGGCCCGGATCGCCCGGACGTCGTCCAGCAGGAACGACGCGGCGTCGAACGTCCGCGCCGGGCCCACGCTCCCGTTGAAACGTGTCGCTGGCCGCATCCGCGGCGGGACCCGCACCTCTCCGCTGTCGACCGCGGCCTTGACTTCCTTGCCCGCGGCCGAGACGTCCCGGAGGCCTTGCACGAACGCACGCAACTGCCGGGAAACGGTCGGGAGCGCCTGCATGACCGATCGCGGACCGACGGGCGTCTGCGGCCCCGTCACCGGCTGTCGGTCCATCTGAGCGGAGAAGAGTCGCCGGGTCATGTCCAGGGTGACCGCGCCATCACCCACAGAGTGGTGGAATTTCAGCAGCACCGCCGCCGCATCCGCGACACCGTCGATATCTGTCAACCTCGTGACGACCCGCATCTCCCAGGGCGGGCGCTGCAGATTCAACCCACTACCGACGAACTCCGAGGCGATGCGGCGGAACTCGCCCCACCCTCCGCCGCGCGCATCGACGACCTCGAGGTGGTTGTCGATGTCGAACTCGTGGTCCGCCACCCAGCTCGGGTGGTCGAGGTCGAGGGGTACACGCCGCAGCCGGCGAGTGAACACGTCGACCGCCTGCACGCGCTCGGCAACGAACGCCCTGACCTCGTCCGGCGTCATCACGCCTCGCGGGTCGGTCGATGTGTCGAAGACGTACATCGCGATGCTGAGCGACGGGGTGTTCGCCTGCTCGAGGTACACCCATGCGGCGTCGCGTGGTTCCAGCTTCACTTCTTCGGACTCCTTCTACGTTGACGACGATCGATCGACTCGGGGCTGCGTTCCCGTCGAGCGGTAGCACGTGAGCCACCGACAGTGCGAGCCCACCGTGAAGACGTTCGCCACTCCGCCGATTGAAAAGTGATTGAAGAATCGATCAGTATCGGCGGTAGCCTACCGATTGCCCAGGTTCGCGAGCCGACGGGGCCACACGGGCGGACAACCATGCGAACAACACGGAACATATTCGTAAAATACTCGTGGGTAATATTATTCAATTTGCGAGCGCTCGCCCGCACACGGCACAGTGGCGATCAGACCACCTCCGCGAGCTGGTTGCCGCCTCCGCCTCGCGCACCGACGGTCAAATCCGCCCGGCCCTTGCCCTCCGCACTGAAACAAACCGACAAGTATGTCAAGATTCTCAGGGAATTCACAGATTCCCTACTCCTTCCACCAAAGGATCGTGCGCGATGACGCAGCCCCCGACGCCAGGGCAGCAGCCAACCCCCCAGCCGACTGCGCCGATGCTGACCGTGGTCATACCGGCCTACAACGAAGAGACGACCATCGGTCGAGCGCTCGACGCACTCCTCGCGGAGGGCGACCAGATCGACGAGATCATCGTCGTCGACAACAACTGCACCGACGACACCGTCGCTGTAGCCCAGGCACACGAAGCCGCGGGCAGACTTCGCATCATTACCGAGGAACGGCCCGGCCTGATCCCCGCCCGCAACGCAGGTATCGCGGCAGCGAAGACACCGATCGTCGCGCGCATCGACGCCGACACCATCGTGCAGCCGGGTTGGGCGCACTCGATCTGCGAATTCTTCGCTACCGCCGACCCGGAGTTCGGGGCCGCACTCGGCCCGTTCGAGCAGTACGACATGCCCCTGCAGGGTGTCCAGCGATTCATGGTGCGCGTGGCATCCGACACGAAGAAGGACGCCGGGGTTCAGGAAGCTCGCGGCGTGTACGGGGCGAACATGGCGGTGCGCAAGAGCGCATGGGAAACCATCCTCCCCTCACTGCACGAGGGCCGGGGCATCTGGGAAGACTCCGACATTTCGCTCTCACTCCATGATGGGGGAATCAAGATCGCAATGCTGCCCGGCATGAAGGTGCAAGTGTCAGGTCGGCGGATGCTGTCTTCTCGCAAGTCGTACTTCGAGTACACGGCATCGCTCCCCCGCACGCTGCGCGCCCACGGGCTGACGAAGCGGGCGCGCGTCTCGTGGCTCGGTGTGTGGCTGGTCCGGACGATGTACTTCGCCGTCTGGATACCCGCCCGAAGTTTCGACCCGGTCACCCGCAAACACGATGTGCGGCGCATCTTTTCGGACCACGAGGACCGGATCATTCCCTGATCGGTACCGAATGAAGCGCCCTCACTCGTCGAGAGTGAGGGCGCTTGTCGATGCGTGATCCGCTTACCTCGCTTCGAGGACCTCGGTCATCTGTTTGACGGTCTTGGCCGCGAGCACCTCGAATGCGAGGCGGGCGACGGGGTCGGCGAATCGCGCCAGGCCGGTGAATTCGAGATGGGCGCGGTAGGTGATCGACGTCGAGGTGTCGTCCACCTTTTCGAACGCCAGATCGTCCGACGTGGCTGCGGAGTCGTTGCGACCCTCGAAGACGACGTGATCGGGCTCGTCGCGGGTCATGCGGTAGGTCAGTTCGGTTTTGCGCCCGAAGAACGACGACACGTTGCGCCATTGCGTGCCCACCGCCACCGGACCGGGGGTGGTCTGCTCGCACGTGTCGGTCCCGGGATCCCAGGCCGTGGTGTTCGCGAAGTCGCGCAGGTACGCGACGACTTTCTCGAGCGGTGCGGCGACGGTGAACGTTCTACTGACCTCGGCCACTCGGGCCTCCTATGCGCAGTCGCGGCAAATCAGCTGTCCGCCCTCTTCGGACGCGAGACGCGACCGATGATGGACCAGGAAGCAACTGCTGCAAGTGAATTCGTCGGCCCTCTTCGGAACGACGCGGACCGTGAGTTCCTCACCGGACAGGTCGGCGCCGGGCAGTTCGAAGGACTCCGCCGTGTCGGTCTCCTCGACGTCGACGACGGACGACTGCGAGTCGTTCCTCCGTGTCTTCAATTCTTCGAGCGAGTCCGCGGCGAGTTCGTCGTCGACGGTAACCCGTGGTGCGTCGTAGTCGGTTGCCATGACTTCCTCCCTTTGGCTCATGTTCCCCGTGTCGTGAAATTCCACACTTGCGGGGCACGGTTGCTAGACAACGCACCGATCCCGCGTTTTGTTCCCGGGCCGCCACAACTCGCCCCGTGGTTGCGGGATGCCCGTTCCGGGTACCACTCAATCAGCCGATCGGAAGGTGGTCAGTTGATGACGAGTGCCCACGACGAGCTCGGCAATCCCGTGCCTGCCCCGGAGCCGGTGCCGCCGGATCCGAGCCCTCCTCCTGTGCCGCCGACGCCGACACCGCCTCACCCGTTTCCGCCCGAGCCGGGCCCGGAACCTGCACCTCCCGAGCCCGGACCGCAACCGGGGCCGCCGGAACCTCCGGGACCTCCGCAGCCTCCGATTCCGGATCCGACTCCCCCGTTTCCGCCGCAGATGCACGGCCGGGACCACTCCCTGTAGGTTAGCCTCACCTACAGGGAGGTATGTGGATGCGAACGCTCGACCGCCGCAAGTTCCTGACCGTGAGCGCCGGGGTCGGCCTGGCCGTCGTCGCCGCAGCGTGTTCCTCGGGAACCGCAGCGGACACCGAAGGCACCACCCGGACGGTGACGCACAAGAAGGGAACGACCGAAGTCCCGGACAACCCCCAGCGCATCGTCACCGTCGGCTACTCCGACCAGGACACGCTCCTCGCGTTCGGACGCCGGCCGGTCGGCGTCACCGACTGGTACGGCGACTATCCGGACGCCACGTGGCCCTGGGCCCAGGACGCGCTCGGCGGGACGCACCCCGAGGTCTTCAACCGCGGACAGTTCACCGGTGAGGCCAATTTCGCGTACGAGGCCATCGCGAAACTCGACCCCGACCTGATCCTCGCGCTGTACATCGACGTCGACGACGACGCATATCAACGGCTCTCGGCGATCGCCCCCACCGTCACGACGTCGCCGGACTACCCCGATTTCGGCATGCCGTGGCAGGACGCCGTCCGGATCGTCGGCACCACCCTCGGCGAGGACGAGAAGGCGAACCAACTCGTCGCCGGTGTGGACGACCTGGTGGCGCAGCAACGCGCCGCCCACCCCGAATTCGAGGGCAAGACGGTCGCGGTCGCCGAACTGGGCGACGCCGGATCGTTCTACGTCCGGTCCCCGAACGACCCGCGATCACGCCTGATGACGTCGCTCGGGTTCGTCGTCCCGGAGCAGATCGCGCAACTTGCAGGCGATCAGGACGCGTTCACCATCAGCAAGGAACAGTTCGACATCGTCGACGTCGACGTCCTCGTCTGGAACGTGGGCAGCAGTCCCGGCGCCGAAGCGACGATCACCGCCGACCCCGTCTATCAGTCGCTACCGGTGGCGAAGGCGGGGCGGGCCGTATTCGTCGACGACCCCACCGTCTCCGGCGCGCTCACCTGGGGCACCGTCCTCAGCCTCCCGTACGCCGTCGAGGCCCTCGTGCCGAAACTGGCGGATGCCGCCGCCAAACCGGCCTGACGCCGCGCTCACCCGGACTGGTCTTCGAGCCGGGTGAGCGCCACCAGCGTTCGGACCCCGTGAATCATGGCGCGTTCGTCGAGGTTGAAACCCGGCTGGTGAAGCTCCTGCCGGGAGCCGGTCCCGTCCCACACTCCGAGTCTGGCCATCGCGCCCGGAACCTTCTCCAGGTACCACGCGAAATCCTCGCCGCCGCTGGACTGATGTGCCTCAGCCAGGTGGTCGAAGCCGACGACCGATTCGATCGCCTCTCGTAGGTCGGCGGTGCAGTCGGGATCGTTGACGACGGGCGGGACACCCTGCAGATAGGAGAGCTCGTACCGCACGTTGTACGGCGCGAGCAGGTGACCGATCGTGTCCGTGACCAGCGGTTCGAGCGACGCCCACGTCTCATGGGACGCGCTGCGCAGGGTGCCCACCAGTTCACCCGACTCGGGAACGGAGTTCGCGACCTGCCCGGCGGCGACCTTCCCCCAGGTGAGGACGGTCGCGGTGCGGGCGTCGATCCGGCGGTCGAGCACGGACGACAGACCGGTCACCAGGACGGCCGCGGCGTGGATCAGATCGCCGGTCAGATGGGGTCGGGCGGTATGTCCCCCCGCCGACCACAACCGCACCGTGACGGAGTCGTTGGACGACGTGATCGGCCCGGTCCGGGTGGCCAGTTTGCCGACCTCGAGATTCGGGTCGCAGTGCAGTGCAAAGATTTTCGACACCCCGTCGAGTGCGCCCGCGGCGATCGTGTCGACCGAGCCGCCGGGGGTCGTCTCCTCCCCGGGCTGGAAGACGAGGCGGACCCGGGACGGCGGCGGGTATTTCGTCAGGACGGATGCCGCCCCCATCAACATGGTGGTGTGGGCGTCGTGACCGCACGCGTGTGACACTCCGGGCACCCTCGACTCGAACGGGAGACCGGTCGTCTCGGCGATCGGCAGCGCGTCGAGGTCGGCGCGCAGCGCAATGCACTCGCCCGTGTCGGGACCGACGTCGCACCACAGGCCGGTTCCGCCGGGCAACAGGACGGGTGCGAGCCCCAGACCGACGAGGTGGGCGCGCACGACGCCGGTGGTCCTGCGTTCCTCGAACGACAGTTCCGGGTGCGCGTGCAGATCCCGGCGCCACTCGATCAGCTTCTTCTCGTCGAGCTCCGTCGACTCCGTCCACGTCATGTCGGCGGTGTCGCCGCGGTCCCAGAACCGCGCGCTCCAATATCGCCGGCTTCGGCCGGCACCGGTCGACCTCGGGCCGAGCTCGCGCGGCGCGGGTGGCGCCTCCACTTCGGGAAGGTGCTCGGAGCGGCCCGCCGTCTCCGCGAGCAGCAGATCCACCACGTCGGTGAGCCGGCCACGGCGACCGAGCGCCCGACGTTGCCGGGCGGCGGAGCTGCCGTGGGCGGTGGCCTCGGCGGACAGCTCCACCACGGTGTCCCAGTCCCCGGTCTCCTCGAGCTGAGGCCGCAGCGAATTCACGAAGTCGCCGACGAGGTCCGCCGCAGGACGTGCCTGCGGAACCGTCACGTCGACGAGGTCCTCCTCCAACCCCGACCGCGCCGCCCGCCACAGTGCCGCCCTGGTCAGGGTCGGAACGACCTCGACGCCCTTCGTCCCGGCGCGCAGTCCCTGCACCTCGCGTTCCACGAGCGCACGGAACAGGGCGGTGACGAGCATGACCGTGTCCAGTCGCGGGCAGCTGTCGCACACCCGCAACTCCAGGGTCGGAAGTTTCACCGACGGCCGGACGTCGAAGTACGCCATACCGGGGTCACTGATCACCCCGCTGGCGACCAGGTCGTCGATCAGCGTGCCGTATTCGGCGGCCGAGGAGACGGGCGCGGCCGGACCGGTGCTCGGCCAGCGCAACCACAGCAGCGTCCGCGCGCTGGCATAGCCGGTGTCCGCACCGTCGGACCGGAACGGGGAACTCGCGCTGAGCGCCAGGAGGACGGGCATGTGCGGAGCGACGCGGTGCGCGACCTGCACGGCCTCGTCGCGGTCGGGCAGGTCGACGTGAACCTGTGTGCCGCAGATCAGCTGCTCGCGGGCGAGCACCTGATAGTCCGCGAGCATGCGCCGGTAGCGCTGCGTTCCCGTCACGTGCATCTCGGCGGGCAGCGCCAGCGGCATCGAGCCCGCGGCCGCCACGCCGATGCCGAGCCCCTCGGCCGCGTCGATCAGCACTCTCCGATGCCGCTCCAGGTCGTTCCGCAGGCCGTCGAGGTCTGCGTACACACCACTGTTGACCTCGACGACGCACTGCTGGAGTTCGTCGACGAACACCCCGTCGGGAAGTCGTGCCAGCAACTCCGGCGCGCGGGTGGTCAGGCGCCGGGTCTTGCGATCGATGAGGTGGAATTCCTCCTCGACGCCCACTTTCCGTGGGTCGGTGGCGAGCACGATGTGCCTCTATTTCTCTGTGGCACCCTCGGTGTCGTCGAAGAACGCCCAGGTGCCGTCCTCGTCGACTTCCATCCGCCATCCGAGTTCGGAATTGTCCGCGCGAACGTCGACGAACCATGCGTGCGCGTCGTCGGCGCTCGAGATCTCCTTCGTTTCCACCACGCTGCCCTGGGGATCGATCACTCGGTATTTCGCCATGGTCGACGGGTTCCCCGCCCACCCGGGTCTGAATCATCGGACGGAATATCCCGTCCGCCCGGGCAGTTACACCATCTAATTGATGATTCAACTATCACGATCGAGGGGCACGGCATGGAACTCGGATTGACGACGTTCGCGGAGGTCGGTTCCGGCGGAACCGGGGCGGTGTCGCCACGACAGCGACTGAAGGATCTGCTCGAAGAGGTCGTCCTGGCCGAGCAGGTCGGCCTCGACGTGTACGGCGTCGGTGAGCACCATCGGGCCGACTTCGCCGCGTCGGCGCCCGCGGTCGTGCTGTCGGCCGCCGCCGCCCGGACGTCCCGCATCGCATTGACCAGCGCGGTCACCGTCCTGAGCTCCGATGACCCGGTGCGGGTGTTCGAGGAATTCGCCACCCTCGACCTGATCTCCGACGGTCGCGCCGAGGTGATGGCCGGTCGCGGCTCGTTCACCGAATCGTTCCCGCTCTTCGGTTACGACCTGGCCGACTACGACGAACTGTTCGTCGAGAAACTCGGTCTGCTGCTCGCCCTCCGCGACTCGGAGACCGTGAACTGGTCGGGACGGTACCGGCCGGCGCTGATGGACCAGTCCGTCTACCCACGGCCCGAACGTCCCCTCCCCATCTGGGTGGGGGTCGGCGGCAACCCCGAGTCGGTGGCCCGCGCCGGACTGCTCGGCCTGCCGATGGCGCTCGCGATCATCGGCGGACAACCCGCACGCTTCGCACCGCTGGCCGACCTGCACCGCCGTGCCGTGACCGAGGGCGGGCACGCACCGCAGCCCATCGCCGTCCACGCGCACGGTTACGTCGCGGACACCGAGGACCGGGCGGTGTCGGAGTTCTACCCGTCGTACGCCGCGGCCATGACCGGCCTCGGACGCGAACGCGGATGGGCACCGATGAACCCGCAGGCATTCGACGGTCTACGCGGGCCCGGCGGTTCGCTCGTGCTCGGCAACCCCGAACAGGTGGCCGAGAAGATCGTCGGCATGCGCGACACCCTGGGCATCGAACGGTTCATGCTGCACCCCAGCGTCGGGCCGCTGCCCCACGACAAGGTGATGCGCGCAATCGAACTGCTCGGCACCAAGGTGGCCCCGCTCGTCGAGCAGGCATGATCCCTGCGGTGGCGGTGCGCTAACCCGTACCGTCACCCATCACCGCGCCCTCCCGTCGTGGGTCCGCGCCGCCGACCCACCCCGAGTCCTGGCGCTGCAGCGCGCTGAGCCCACTGGACTGCGGCGCGACCGACACCTGGTGTCCCATCGCCCGCAACTGCACGATCAACGGGTCGTCGGCGCCGTCGTTGGCCGCATTGATGTTCGGATGCTCCCCGCCGACGCCGGTGACCGGGGTGTTGGCGGCCCCGAAGTCGACCGACGACACCGCCTGCTGCGGGTTCAGTCCCCAATCCAGCATTCCCACGAGCGTTTTCACGACGAACTGGATGATCACCGAACCGCCCGGCGACCCCGTCACGTACTGGACGTCCCCGAGCGACCCGTCGCTGCCACGGTCGAAGACGAGCGTCGGCGCCATCGAACTGCGAGGCCGCTTACCCGGTTCGACACGGTTGGCGAGCGGCGTCCCGTCCGGCCCGACGGGCTGGGCCGAGAAGTCGGTGAGCTGATTGTTGAGAACGAAGCCGTCCGTCATGTGAAACGAGCCGAACGCCGATTCCACCGTCGTCGTCATCGACGCGACGTTGCCGTACTGGTCGGCGATCGAGATGTGGCTGGTGCCGTGTTCCTTGTCCTGCGGCTGCACACCCAGCGGGACCGGCCCGAAGTTTCCGGGTTGCGCGGTGCCCATGCTCTTGCCGGGGTCGATGAGGTCGGCCCGCTGCTTCAGGTAGTCCTCGTTCAGCAGCGTGTCGAGGGAATTGCCCGGCAACGGAACGAAATCCGAGTCCGCGACGTACTTGTCCCGGTCGGCGTACGCCAGCCGCTCCGCCTCGGAGATGAGATGCACGGCCTCCGCCGTCGGCTTGCCGCCGTTGTCGTCGAGGTTCGTGGGCCCGTACCCCGACAGGTCGAAGTTCTCCAGGATGCCGAGCGTCGCCGCGACAGCCGTGCCGCCGGACGACGGGTTGGGCATGCCACAGATCTCGTGATCCCGGTACGGCGTGCACAGCGCCGTCCGCTTCTTCGCCTGGTAGTTCGCGAGGTCGTCGAGAGTCATCTGTCCGGGGGTGCGCCCACCCGACGCCGTCGCCGTCGCATCGACGATGCCCTGGGCGATGGCCCCGGTGTAGAAGGCGTCGGCGCCGCCCGCCGCGATCGCACCGAGTGTCTTGGCCATGGCCGGGTTCGTCAGCTTGGTGCCCGCCGACTTGGGGCTGCCGTCCGGATTCAGGAAGTACGCCTTCGACGGTTCGTCGAGCGCCAGATCGGGTGCGGACTCGGCGATCTGCCCGGCCATCCGAGGGCTGATCTCGAGTCCCTGGTCTGCGAGCGAGATGGCCGGGTCGAACAGTTCCCGCCACTCGTCCCGGCCGTGTTCGCGGTGCGCAAGCTCGAGCATCCGCACCACCCCGGGAACGCCGATGGACCGCCCGCTCGCCCGGGCGTCGGGCTTGGGCTCGGTGCGGTCGGTATCGCTGATCCAGCGCAAGTAGTTCTCCGTCGCCGCGATCGGCGCGACCTCGCGTCCGTCGTAGGCCTCGACGCTCTTCTGCCCGGCGTCGTAGTAGAGCAGGAACGCCCCGCCCCCGATGCCGGAGGACTGCGGTTCGACGAGACCGAGAACGGTCTGGGCCACGATCAGCGCGTCGGCGGCGGTGCCCCCGTCCCGCAACACCTCGCACGCCGCCTTCGTCGACACCGGATTAGCCGTGGACACCGCGTACGACGCGGTGTCCACGGGCACCATCCCGGAGCGGTACACGGTGGCGATCTCGGGGTTGGTCGCAAGGTTCTGGGTGGTCGGCGCCGGGCCGGGAGGCGGTGGCGCCTTGGCGATCGGGGTGCCGTTGGGAACGTCCGCACACGTGGCCGCCGGATCGCTCTGCGGTTCCTCGTCCGACGCGCACGCGGCCAGCATGCCGACGCAGAGTGCTGCGGCCAACGAGGCCCGAATTGCTGTTCCGATTCCCGTCACAGGACCCATCACCGAACCCTAACAGCGGGGATCCGGTGCCGACCGGCTAAAGACGAGGTCCGAAGTGCCGGGTGAGGATTCGGTAGCCGAGCTCGTGAAGATGGTGGTGCTCGGGCCACCGGTCGCGGGTCCACGCCGGGTCGGTGTGGGCGGCGGTGATCGCGGCGGTGGTGGAACTGTGCAGATCGAACTCGAGATCCCGGCAGAGTTCCGCGACGGCAGCCGGATCCCGCGCATCGCCGAGCCGCCCGATCGTCCCGGCCACCTGGTCGTCCGCGTCGCGCAGGATCCGCCGGTACGAACCCGGAAGCACGGTCCACAGCACGAGCAGCGCCACCGCCACACCGAGGACGGTCTCGAGAAGCCGGTCCCGGGTGACCGCGACGAGGTCGACGTGTGTCCCCAGGCCGCCGAGGACGAGGGCGAGCGGGGTGATGAACACCATCGCCAGGCCGTAGTTGCGGACGAGGAAGGCCTCCGTCCCCGCCATCAGGAGCGCCACGACCAGTACCAGCGCGCCCGCCGACAGGTCGAGCGTCGCCAGCCCGGCGAGCAGAACGAGTCCGAGCACCGTTCCGAAGAACCGGTGCAGTCCGCGGTACGTCCCCAGCACGCGGTCCGGTCCCTGGTGCAGGATCATCGCCGCGGTGATCACGGCCCAGTCCGGCCTGGCGACGCCGAGGGCCAGCGCCAGCAGACCCGCGGCGGGGCACGCGACCAGCAGTCGCGCGACGATCGTCCAGGACCGGCCTCGGAGATGAGCCGCCCGGCCGAGCCGGTAGCGGATCGACGGCCTCGGCAGCGGGACCTGCGGCCGCAGGTCGTCGACGTCGGTGGCGTGGTCCGCATCGTGACCGTCGACGGTCGCCACGCACCGCAGGTGAGCCGCGCGCAACGTCCGGGTGAGCGGGTGATCACGCCCGACGAGGGCGGCGTCGTGGAGACACTGCCACGCGGCGTGCAGCGACCGCACCGCGTCGCGACGGGAATTCCGTGCGGGGGTGTCGGAGAGTGCGGCCTCGACTGCGGCGACCGCGGTCGCGACTGCGGCACGCTCGGGGGTGCGTGGGCGCGCGAGCAGCCCCGACATCGACACGAGCAGGGCCGACACCGCCCCGGCCGCCGACCAGGCGGTCACCTCCGCCACGGAGACACCGAGGGCGGGCAGCGCGGACGAGATCTCCACCGTGAGCAGCGGGAGGAAGGCGCCCGGCGCCCCCAGCCGCAACCCGTCCACGACGAACGCGCAGACCGCCACGACGACCGTCATCGCGACGACGAGCGCCATCCCCCACAGCGCGGAACCGCCCGCCGCGGTCGCGTCGTGCACGAGCGCGCCGACCGCGGCACCGACTCCGGCCAGGAGCACCATCACGGCGGCGGCGATCGTCACCACCCGCCACCGCACCCGGTACGCCCTGCCCTCGCCGTAGACGACGGCGAAGGCTCCCAGCGTCGCTGTCGCGGCGACCGCCGAGTGTCCGAGCGCGACGCCCGCCAGCGCGGGCAGACACACGGCCACCCCGGCGCGGACCACGCCCGGCCAGCGCCGACCCTGCTTGGGCACCCCCAGAAGCAACGACCGTGCCGGGGCCGGCGCAGGGATCGGCACACCGTGATCCCGCGACCCGGTTCCCTGGTCCTGCGCTCCTACCGACACGACCACACAGACTACGAGCGGTCGAGTCACTCGAAACAGTCGATGAGGTGCATCTCACGTGGGGTGCGCGGTCCCGATCAGGTGTGGGGACGGTGGAGCGGACGCCCGTACTCCGCGGCGAGCAGGCCGAGAGCGACGGCGCCGGCGAGCAACCCGAAGTCGCGCAGTGCGACGTCGTAGTACCCGGACAGCGTGACCAGGTTGACGATGATTCCGGCCAGCCAGGCCGCGACGACCCAGGCACCGATCCGCGGCGCCACGGCGACGAGGATTCCTGCGATCACTTCGATCACGCCGACGGCGTACATGCCCTGCTGCGCGGTTCCCGGCAGGATGCCGTCGATCCACGGCGCGAGGTAGTCCGGCCAGTCGGTGAGCCAGTTCGTGAACTTGTCGAGCCCGAACAGGATGGGCGCCACGGTGAAGACCGTGCGCAGCACGAGGAAGGCCTGATAGCCGGGGTCGGCCAGGGTGTGCGAACCGTGGCTGACCTCGTGGGGTGTGTTGGTAGCCATGACGACTCCTTCTAAAAACTATGTATCTTGACTATAGAATCCTCCGCACAATTAAGTCAACGATTCTCGGTTTTACAATGGGTCCATGGACGACACCCCCCGCTCGGACGTCTCGGCCGTCTCCTCCCTCGACGAACCGGTGCGCAGGCGGGTGTACGACCACGTGCGCGCGCAGGCGTCGCCGGTCAGCCGAGACGACGTCGCCGAGGCACTGGGACTCGCGCGCTCGACGTCCGCGTTCCATCTCGAGAAGTTGGCCGACGAGGGGCTGCTGGCGGTCGAGTTCGCGCGGCGCGGCGGGCGCTCGGGTCCGGGCGCGGGGCGGCCCGCCAAGCTCTACCGACGGTCCGACCGTGAGTTCTCGGTACACCTGCCCGAGCGTGCGTACGCGCTCGCCGGAGAGTTGTTCGCCCGGGCGATCGAAGACGCGGACGCCACCGGCGCATCACCGCGGGCGGCCCTCTCCGCGCGTGCCCGCGACTTCGGGCGCGGCCTCGGCGCCGACACGGGCTGCACCGACGACGACCTGGTCGCGGCGCTCGCGAAGTGCGGTTACGAACCCCGCCGCAGCGACGACACCATCGTCCTGGTCAACTGCCCGTTCCACGCGCTCGCCCGGCAGCACACCGACATGGTCTGCGGAATGAACCTCGCGCTGCTGTCCGGACTGCTCGACGGCGCGGGATGCGAGGACCGCCGCGCCACACTGGCCCCCGCCGAGGGGTACTGCTGCGTGCGGATCGAGGGCCCCCTCCCCATGTGAGTGGCAAAGAGTGCCCGGGCACGCTTCGGCACTCACCTGGGGTTGGCGCCGACGACGACGGTGGCGTCCATATCGTCCGACGTCTCGATCCGGGTGAGCAACCCGGCGTCCGCGAAAGCCTCCGCGGTGAACGGGGCCTGACTCGCACTGGTCTCGATCAGGAGATGACCGCCCGGCGCGAGCCAGTCACGCGCCCCGAGGGTCACCCGCCGCTGGATGTCGAGTCCGTCCGCGCCGCCGTCGAGCGAGACCCGCGGCTCGTGGAAGCGGGCCTCCGGCGGCATCAAACGGATCGCGTCGGTGGGCACGTACGGGGCGTTGGCCACCAGGATGTCGATGCCTCCCCGCAGCGTGGTGGGCAACGGCTCGTACAGGTCGCCCTCGAACACCCGGCCGGGGTCCGCGACGTTTCGTCGCGCGCACCGGACCGCGGCGGGGTCGATGTCCACTGCGTACAACTCGATGCCGTCGCCCGTCTCGGCGAGCGCGGCCCCCACCGCACCCGAGCCGCAGCACAGGTCGACCACGACAGCGTGCGGGCACGCGAGGGCGGCCGCCTGCTCGACGAGGAACGCGGTGCGACGACGCGGCACGAACACCCGCGGGTCGACCGCGATCCGGAGCCCGCAGAACTCGGCCCAGCCCAGGACGTGTTCGAGGGGGACGCCTGCGGCGCGGCGGTCCAGCATCGACGCGAGCTCGTCGGACGTCCGGGCCGCGGAGACGATCAAGCGGGCCTCGTCCTCGGCGAACACACAGCCGGCGGCGCGAAGCCTCGTGACGAGAACGAATTCGAGGGACGGTGAGAGAGACACTGACATGGGAGAGCCTTCCGGAATGCCGATGGGCGCTCTCCCGGTCACCTTATGTCGGTACGACCGCGCGGTCGCGGAGTGAGAGCACCCGAACTGAACGAACGGACACGGGTCTCACCTCCTCGATACGGATCCTGCTCGGGGTGTCAACACTACCTCGACCAGCGGCAGGCGGGCAGCCGAATAACCGGAAGTGGTGTGGACCGGAGCAGCGGCGGGTACCCCAAGTGACCTGCCCGAATTGACCAGGCAGATCGATCGAAGGTGATGCTCGGACCACTGCCTCCGCAGGGTGGTGGCGGATACAATCGAGGTTTCCGCGCTACTGATGGCGGATCTCGGATAGGACCCCGATATGGCCGATCAGGCGAAGCTCCTCGACTATCTGAAGCGAGTCACCGCGGAGCTCTACCAGGCGCGGGAAAAGCTGCGCGAGGTCGAGGGTGTGAGCCGCGAACCGATCGCCGTCATCGGCATGGGCTGCCGGTTCCCCGGCGGGGTGCGATCGCCGCAGGACCTGTGGCGCTTGGTGGAGTCCGGGTCCGACACCGTCGCCGGGTTCCCGGAGGACCGGGGCTGGGGCCTGGCGGATCTCTACGATCCGAAGGCCGAGCAGGCCGGCAAGACGTACACGGTGCAGGGCAGCTTCCTCGACGATCCGGCGGGTTTCGACCCCGAGGTCTTCGGCATCTCGCCGCGCGAGGCGCTGGCGATGGATCCCCAGCAGCGACTCCTCCTCGAGACGAGCTGGGAGACGTTCGAACATGCCGGCATCGATCCGCGGTCGGTGCACGGCCGCCAGGTCGGAGTCTTCACTGGGCTGTCCGGCATCGACTACGCGGCGCGGGCGGGCGGCATGCCACCGGAAGACCTCGAGGGGTACTTCATCACCGGCAACGCCATGAGCGTCGCGTCCGGCCGCGTGGCCTACAGCTTCGGCCTGAACGGACCCGCGATCACGGTGGACACCGCGTGCTCGTCGTCGCTGGTGTCCATTCACCTCGCCATGCAGGCGCTGCGCAGCGGCGAGTGCGAACTGGCGCTGGCGGGCGGGGCGACGGTCATGGCGACCCCCGCGGTGTTCGTGGAGTTCAGCCGCCAGCGCGGACTGGCCCGGGACGGCCGGTGCAAGGCATTCTCCGCCGCTGCGGACGGCACGGCGTGGGGCGAAGGCGCCGGGATGGTCGCGTTGGAACGGCTGTCCGACGCAGAGCGCAAGGGTCGCCGGATACTGGCTGTCATCCGTGGCAGCGCGGTGAACCAGGACGGCGCCAGCAACGGCCTGACCGCCCCGAACAGGCAGGCTCAGGAGCGGGTGATCGCGCAGGCGCTGGCCAATGCGGGACTCGGCCCGGGCGACGTCGACGTGGTCGAGGCGCACGGCACCGGCACGAAGCTGGGCGATCCGATCGAGGCGTCCGCCCTGCTGGCCGGCTACGGCCGCGACCGCCCGGCCGACCGGCCCCTGTGGCTCGGCTCGGTGAAGTCGAATCTCGGGCACACCCAGGCCGCCGCGGGCGTCGCCGGGGTGATCAAGATGATCATGGCGATGCGGTACGGCGTCCTGCCGAAGACCTTGCACGTCGACCGGCCGACCCCGCACGTCGACTGGTCCGCGGGTGCAGTGTCCCTGCTCACCGAGAACCGGGAGTGGCCGGAGTCCGATCGGCCCCGGCGGGCGGCGGTCTCGTCGTTCGGCATCAGCGGCACCAACGCACACGTCGTCCTGGAGGAGGCCCCACCGGTCGAGCCACAGGCGGGTGAATCAGCTTCTCCCCCGGACGAAGTCGTGGCCTGGTTCGTGTCGGGCCACACCGAGCTCGCGCTGCGCGCCCAGGCCGAGCGGCTACACGAGTTCGTCACCGAGCACCCCGACCTCACGCCCGCCGCGGTGGCAGGCGCACTGCTGGGGTCCCGTGCCACGTTCGACCACCGCGCCGCCGTGATCGGCGCACGGCCTCAGAGTCTGCTGAACGGCCTCGACGCGCTCAGCAGAGGTGCGCCCAGCGCCGACGTCGTGACCGGCGTGGCGTTGGAAGCCGGCGACCGGCCGGTGTTCGTCTTCCCCGGACAGGGTTCGCAGTGGGTGGGCATGGCCACCGAGCTTCTGGACACGTCGCCGGTATTCGCCGAGACCGTGCGGGAGTGCGCCGACGCGCTGGCTCCGTATACGAACTTCTCGCTGCTGGACGTGCTGCGCGACCGCGATCCCGCGTCGCTGGACCGGGTCGACGTGGTGCAGCCGGCCTTGTTCGCGATGATGGTCGGTCTCGCGGAATTGTGGCGGTCCCACGGTGTCGAACCGGCGGCCGTCGTCGGGCATTCGCAGGGCGAGATCGCGGCCGCCTATGTCGCGGGCGCGCTGAGCCTTTCGGACGCGGCCCTCGTCGTGGCGGCACGCAGCAGGGTGATCGGCGCGTCGGCCAAGCGGGGCGGCGGGATGGCCTCGGTGGCACTGCCGCCGGACATCGTGCGGGAGAAGATTCAGCCCTGGGCCGGTGCCGTCGAGGTCGCGGCGATCAACGGGCCGTCCGCGACGGTGATCTCCGGACCCGTCGACGCCCTCGACATCCTGGTCGGGCAGTTGCAGGGCGACGGTGTCCAGGCCAGGCGGATCGCGGTGGAATACGCGTCGCATTGCGCGGACGTCTCCGTCCTGCGTGATCCTATTCTCGACGTCCTCGCGTCGATCACTCCCCGCCGGTCGCGAATTCCGTTCTACTCGTCGGTGACCGGTGGCGTGCTGGACGGCACCGCGCTGGACGCGGACTACTGGTACCGGAACCTGCGACGGACGGTCCGGTTCGAGCAGGCGACGAAATCACTGGCCGCGGACGGGTATCGACTGTTCGTCGAGTCGTGCAGCCACCCGGTCCTCACCGTGCCGTTGCAGGAAACCCTCGACGCGGCGGGCGTCGCCGGCCGAGCGATCGGCACCATCCGACGCGACCGCGCGGGCCTGCGCCAGTTCACCGCCGCACTCGCCGAGGCGCAGGTGTACGGACTGCACGTCGAGTGGGATCGGGTGAGCTGGGCTCGCCACGACGATCGGCAGCAGTGGGTGGACCTTCCCACGTACGCCTTCCAGCACCGCCGCTACTGGCTGGAAAGCCCCGTTCCGCAGGGCGATTTCGCGTCGACGGGCATGGAAACCGGTGGACACCCGATGCTCGCCGCGTCGGTCGAGCTCGGCGACGGCCGGGGCGCGGTGTTCACGGGTCTGCTGTCGCCACAACGCCTTCCATGGCTGAGCGACCACGGTGTCAGCGGCACCGTCATTCTGCCGGGCACGGCTTTCGTGGAGCTCGCCCTGCACGCGGGGAACCGTGTGGGGTGCGGCCGACTGGAGGAACTCGCCATCGAGGCACCCCTGGTGATTCCCGCCGAGGGTGAGGTGGCGTTGCAGGTGAGCGTGCTCGCCGACGGTGAGGCGGGCCGATCGACGGTGTCGGTGCACTCCCGGCCCGCGGATGCCACGCAGGACACTCCGTGGACCCGGCACGCCACCGGCACGCTCACGGCAGCAGTGGACACCGCCGACTCCCCCGAACAGCACTGGCCGCCAGCTGATTCCACGCCGATCGATGTCCGGGGTCTGTACGACGTGCTCGACGAGGCCGGCTACGAGTACGGCCCGGCCTTCCGGGGTCTCCGGGCGGCGTGGCGTCGCGGCGACGACCTGTACGGCGAGGTGCGGCTGAGCGGCGAAGACCCGGCTGCGGCGGTCGCGGGGTACGGGATCCACCCGGCGGTGCTCGACGCGGCGCTGCACGTGATTGCGCTCGGAGCCGTGGACGCCGGTGTCCGGCTGCCGTTCGCCTGGGACAAGGTGCAACTGCACGCGGTGGGCGCCACCGCGTTGCGCGTGCACGTCACCACGACCGGCCCCGAGCGCTACCGGGTCTCCGCGTACGACGCGGCGGGCAGACCGGTGCTGACCGCCGAATCGCTGGCGCTGCGGCCGCTCGGGGACGCGGGTGTGCCTGCCGCCGGGGTCCGAGACAGCCTCTACCGCGTGGAGTGGATGCCGGTGGGCGCGTCCAGCACTTCTCCGGCAAACCTGATGCCGCTCGAGGAGGCGCTTGCCGGCGGTGATCCGGAAGGTCGCGTGCTGTGGCTCGACCGCGAACCGGGCGACGAGCCGGACATGCCGGCGCGCGCGCACGCCGCCGCGGAGGCGACGTTGCGGGCGGTCCAGGCCTGGCTCCGCGAAGATCGCCTGGCCGAGACCCGCTTGCTGGTCACGACGAGGCTCGCGGTGGCGGTCCGCGACGACGAACCGGTCGACGACGTGTCTGCCGCCCCCGCGTGGGGACTGATCGGCGCGGTGCAGAACGAGCACCCGGACCGCATCACGCTGGTGGACCTGGACGTGGACACCGCTGACCCTTCGTTGATCTCCATGGCCCTGGCCTGCAACGAACCTCAGCTGGCCATCCGGGACGGTGTACTGCTGGCGCCCATGCTCGCCGCGGTGACCCCCGCGGCGGCGCCCGAACCGGGACCCGCACTCTTCGGCGCGGACGGCACGGTCCTGATCACCGGCGGCACGGGAACCATCGGCAGACTGATCGCCCGCCACCTCGTCGCGCGGCACGGAGTGCGCCGGCTGATGCTGACCGGCCGGCACCCGCTCGATGCCGAGGGTGCGGCCGAACTGCGTGCCGAGTTCGCCGAGTCGGGGGCGGAGGTGAGCGCTGTCGCCTGCGACGTCGCCGACCGCGCCGCGGTGGCCGCTCTCCTCGCCGGCATTCCAGACCTGTCCGGCGTGATCCATGCCGCCGGGGTGCTCGAGGACGCCACCGCCGCCTCGTTGACCGCGGAGCAGTTGCACGCCGTCCTTCGTCCCAAGGTGGAGGGTGCCTGGCATCTGCACGAACTCACCCGGGACCGCGACTTGTCCGCGTTCGTGCTGTTCTCCTCGGCGGCGGGTGTGCTCGGCGGCGCCGGCCAGGCGAACTATGCGGCGGCGAATGTCTTCCTCGACGCACTCGCGGAGCACCGGCGCGCCCGCGGGCTGCCGGCGACGTCCATGGCCTGGGGGCTGTGGGACCGGCCCAGCGGGATGACGTCCCATCTGAATGCGGCCGATCTCGACCGGTTGCAGCGCAGCGGCATCGACACCATCAGCCCGGAGTCGGGTCTGGCCCTGTTCGATGCTGCTCTCGCCGTGAACCGTCCGTTGATCGTGCCGATACGGCTCTCGACGCGGGCCTCCCGATCCGAGGGTGAGTCGTTGCCGCCGATCCTGCGCCGGGTGCTCGGTGTCCGTCGTCGCCGCGCCGCTGCCGCCGATTCCCCGACCGGTCTGGCCGAGGAGTTGCGGGCGTTGGACCCCGGTGAGCGGCACAGCCGAGTGCTGGACATCGTCACCACCCACGTGGCGGCGGTGCTGGGTCACGAGGGAAAGGAGGCGATCGATCCGGAACGTGCGTTCAAACAACTCGGTTTCGACTCGCTGACCGCCGTGCAACTGCGCAATCAGCTGGCGACCGCCACCGGTGTGCGACTGGCCGCGACGGTGGTGTTCGACCATCCCACCGCGGACGCGTTGACCCAGGAGCTGGTGGCGCGCCTGCTCGGGGACGATGCGGTCCCGCAGCCGGCCGGTCCGGCACGTGCCCGCAGGGACGACGACCCGATCGTGATCGTGGGAATGGCCTGCAGATACCCGGGCAGGGTGTACTGCCCGGAGGACCTGTGGCGGCTCGTCCGCGACGGCCGCAACGCCGTGGGGGCGTACCCCCACAACCGGGGTTGGAATCTCGACGAGGTGTACGACCCCGACCCGAACCGGGCCGGCACCACGTACATGAAGGAGGGCGGGTTCCTCTACGACGCAGACGAATTCGACGCCGCGTTCTTCGGCATCAGCCCGCGCGAGGCGATCGCGATGGACCCGCAGCACCGGCTGCTCCTCGAGAGCGCGTGGGAAGCCTTGGAGCAGGCGGGAATCCGGCCGACCGCTCCCGGTCTCACCGACACCGGCGTATACGTCGGGCTGATGGGTGGCGACTACGGATTCCATCTGATGACTCAGCGCAACGTCGACGCCGAGGGCTATCTGATGACCGGGACGAGCAACAGCGTGGCCTCCGGCCGCATCTCCTACTCCCTCGGCTTCACCGGTCCCGCCGTCACTGTGGACACGGCCTGCTCGTCGTCGCTGGTGGCCATGCATCTTGCGGCGCGGGCGCTCCGCGACGGGGAATGCGCGCTGGCACTGGCCGGTGGGGCGACGGTGATGGCCACACCCGGTGTGCTGATCGAGTTCAGCCGCCAGCGCGGGCTCGCCTCGGACGGACGCTGCAAGCCGTTCTCCGACCGGGCCGACGGCACCGGGCTCAGCGAGGGCGCGGGAATGGTGGTGCTGGAGCGGCTCAGCGACGCCCGGCGCAACGGCCACCGGGTGCTGGCGATCATCCGCGGATCGGCAGTCAACCAGGACGGGGCCTCCAACGGATTGACCGCCCCGAACGGGCCGTCCCAGGAGCGGGTGATCCGTCAAGCGCTCGCCGATGCCGCGCTCGGCCCCACAGACATCGACGCCGTGGAGGCACACGGCACCGGCACGACGCTCGGCGACCCGATCGAGGCGCAGGCACTGCTGGCCGCGTACGGGCAGGGTCGGGAGGGCCGGCCGCTCTGGCTCGGTTCCGTCAAGTCGAACATCGGCCATTCCCAGGCGGCGGCGGGCGTCGCCGGCGTGATCAAGATGGTGATGGCGATGCGGCACGGGATGCTGCCGCCGAGCCTGCACGGCGACGTTCCCACCCGGCACGTCGACTGGACCGCGGGCGAGGTCTCGCTGCTCGCCGAATCGGTTGCCTGGCCGGAGACCGGGCGGCCCCGCCGGGCGGCCGTCTCGTCGTTCGGTATCAGCGGCACCAACTCGCACATGATCCTCGAACAACCGCCCGAGGACGCGGTGCCGGAGGTCTCGCCGTCGGCGTCGCCGCTGGTCTGGGTGATCTCCGGAAAGACCGCGGATGCGCTGCGGGCGCAGGCCACCCGGTTGGCGGAGTTTCTCGACACGGACGAGTCCGAACTCCCGGATCCGGCCGACCTGGCGTACTCGCTGGCCACCACCCGATCCGGTTTCACCCACCGCGCGGCGGTGATCGGAGAAACAGTGGCCGACCTGCGCGACGGCCTCGCCCGCATCGTCACGGGGCAGCTCGGCGGCAACGTCGTCACCGGCACGAGCGCCCGCGGCAAGACGGCCTTCATGTTCACCGGCCAGGGTGCGCAACGCATCGGAATGGGCCGCGGCCTCTACGCGGCCTACCCGGTGTTCGCGAGGGCACTGGACGAGGTCTGTTCCGCACTCGACGAGCACGTGGAAACCCCGGTACGGCAAGTCATCTGGGATGATTCCGACGGCGGCGGCGCGAAGCTGGACAGCACCGAATACACCCAGCCGGCACTGTTCGCGATCGAGGTAGCGCTCTACCGACTGCTGCGGGACTGGGGCATCACCCCCGACTACCTAATCGGCCATTCGATCGGCGAGATCTCCGCGGCGCACGTCGCCGGGGTGTTCAGCCTGCCCGATGCCGCCGCTTTGGTGGGTGATCGTGGGCGGTTGATGCAGTCGACCAAGCCGGGTCTGATGATCGCGGTACGGGCACGCGAGGAGGACATCCTGCCGCGGATCGACGGCCGCGTCGATCTCGCGGCCGTCAACGGCGCCGAATCCGTCGTCCTCGCGGGCGGCGACCGCGACGTGCACGCCGTCGCATCCGAACTGTCCGCCGCCGGACTGAAGACCACGAGCCTACGGGTCGAGCGGGCCTTCCATTCGGCCCTGATGGACCCCATCCTCGACCAGTTCGCCGCCGTGGTGTCGAGGCTGACGGCGCAGCCGCCGAGGATTCCCGTCGTCTCCAACGTCACCGGGCGCGTCGCCACCGCCGACGAACTCATGTCCCCGGAGTACTGGACCCGGCACATCCGGCACGCGGTGCGTTTCCACGACGGCGTCTGCGCCCTCGACGAACTCGGCGTCACCCGCCTCGTCGAAGTCGGTCCGGGTGCGGCTCTGGCGGCACTGGCCGCCGAGGTCGTGCCGAACACGATCGCCACGCTGCCCGGACGCGGAGACGAAGCACACGGGATCATCGAGGCGGTCGCCGCCGCGTACGTGCAGGGCGCAACGATCGACTGGGATCGGGTACTGCCGGGTCGCCGCCGGGTCGCCCTGCCCACCTACGCATTCCAGCGCCGCTCCTACTGGCCGACCGCGTCCACCCGGCATACCGGCGATCCGACCGAGCTGGGTCTGACCCCGGTCGATCATCCGCTGCTCGGCGCCGCGGTGACGCTCGACGACGACGCGACCCTGTTCACCGGACAGCTGTCCCTGCACCGGGATCCGTGGCTCGTCCCACCGACGATCGACGACGGCGACCAGCCGCCGACCGGCGACGCGAAAACCCTGTTGCCTGCGGTGCCGGTGGAACTCGCCTTGCACGCGGCCCACCACGTCGGCCTCGACCACATCGACGAACTCACCCTGCACCACCCGCTCGTCCTCCCGCCGTCGGGCCTGGCCACGATTCGCGTGCTGGTGTCGCCACCCGGCACCGACGGCGCCCGCACCGTCACGATCTCGTCGAAGTCGGGCGACACCGACGGTCCGGACAGCTGGGTTCGGAACGCTTCGGCGACGATCGACGACATCGCCGGCCCTGCCGCCGGTGTGCCGCAGCACGACCCGGGCGACACCGAGACCGAGGTGCGCCTCGACGAAGGCACCGACACGAGCGGATACGGTATTCACCCGGAACTGCTGCAGGCGGCCATCGAACCCCTCCTCGGGTGGGACGGCTGGCCGCTGACCTGGTCGGGGATCCGTCTGTACACCGTCGGCGCGGAGGCGGTGACCGCCCGGTTCACTGCCGGCGAGGACGGACGGTATCGCATCGCCGCCGTCGACCCCGCGGGTGAGCCGGTACTGACCGTCGATGCGCTGCGGGTGGCGCCGAGGGCGGCCGACGCAGGTCGATCGGCTGCTCTGCGGCTACACCGGGCCGCCTGGATCCCGGTGGAGGTGGCCTCGTCCGAACGACCCCTCGGCCCGGCGGTCGTCCTCGGCGCCGAAGGATTCGGCGACCCGGGTGTCGGTTCGACGTTCCCGGACTATCCCGACCTGGAGACGTTGCGGACCGCGATGGAGTCCAGGCCGGACGACGACGACCTGCGTCCGTGGACGGTGCTGGTCGGGTGCGCGACCGAGGGCGACCACGGTCCGGACGCGACCCACGACCTGTGCGCTCGGGTACTGCGACTGCTCCAGGACTGGCTCGACGACGACGCTGTCGCCGACACCCCGCTCGTGATCGTGACCCGCAACGCCATGGTGACCGGCGACGGGCAGGACCACGACGTCCGTCCCGACCTCGCCGCCGCGGCGGTGTGGGGACTCGTCGGCTCCGCACAGAACGAGAACCCGGACCGGTTCGTGCTGATCGACCTCGACGACGAATCGGACGCCGAAGCCGCGGTCACATCGGCGTTGGCGAGCGGGGAACCGCAACTGGCGGTCCGGAACGGCACCTTGCGCGCACCTCGCTTGCGGCGCATGCCCGCCGTCGACGAACCGACACCGTTCGACCCCGACGGCACCGTTCTCGTCACCGGCGGCACCGGCACGGTGGGATCTCTCGTCGCCCGGCACCTCGTGACCGAGCACGGGGCACGGCACGTGCTGCTGACCAGCAGGCGCGGACCCGACGCCGAGGGCAGCGACCAACTGTCCAGCGAATTGAGCGGTCTGGGTGCCGAGGTGAGCATCGTTGCCTGCGACACCTCGGACGAGTCGGCGGTCGCCGCGTTGCTGGCCGGGATACCGCCCGAACACCCACTCACGGCGGTGATCCACGCGGCCGGCGTGATCGACGACGGCACCCTGGCGTCGCTCACCCCCGAACGGCTCGACGCGGTCCTGCGGCCGAAGGTCGACGCGGCCTGGAACCTGCACCGGCTGACTGCGAACGGCGACGTGCGGGTGTTCGTCATGTTCTCGTCGCTCGCCGGCGTCCTCGGGGCCCCCGGGCAGGCGAACTACGCGGCCGCGAACATGTTCCTCGACGCCCTCGCCCATCACCGCCACGCCCTCGGGCTGCCCGGGCTCTCGATCGAGTGGGGCATGTGGGCGACACCGAGCGCCATGACCGACAACCTCGGCGCGATCGACCTCGCCCGAGCCCGCCTCAGCGGAATGGTTCCGATGCCCGCGGCCGACGGCCTGACCCTCTTCGACAGCGCCTTGGCTGCCGGTGCCCCCACGGTCGCGGCCGCACGGTTCGACCACTCCGGTTCGGCCGCACCCTACGTTCCCGCCCCGCTGCGCGGCCTGATCCGGGAATCACGCCCGCACGCCGTGGGGTCGGACGCGGTCGTCACCGGCCCGAGCGGGTCCGGACCGTCGGATTGGGCGCAGCGCCTCACCGACAGGTCGATCCCCGAACAGCGGCACCTGATGCTCGATCTGGTGCGGGGCGGAGCAGCCACGGTGCTCGGCTACGACGCGTCGGACTCGGTGGACCCCGACCAGGCGTTCAAGGAACTCGGTTTCGATTCGCTGGCCGCCGTGGCGCTCCGTAATCATCTCGGTGCCGCCACGGGGCTGCGGTTGCCGCCGACCATGGTGTTCGACCACCCGAGCCCGCGTGCCGTCGCCGAGTTCCTGCGCTCGGAACTCGTCCCGGATCCGATGTCCGTCGCCCTCGCCGACGTCGACCGGCTTCGGGCGACCATCGCCGAACTCGGCGAGGACAGCGAGGCGCGGTCGGCCATCGCGCAGCGCCTCGGAAGCCTGTTGGCCGAGGTCGGCACGTCCGACGACGCGCATGCGGCCGCGGTCGACAAGATTCACGCCGCGACGAGTGAGGAGATCCTCGACCTCATCGATCGCGGTCTCTGACCCGGAACAGTGCGGGTGATCGCCGCCGGGAACACCGGCCCCGCAGGCGATACGATCGTCGCCGTCACAGGCCTCGAAAGGAATCACACGCCCCATGCGCCGCACCCTTGCTCTGACCGCCCTCACCGTCTGCTCCGCGGCAATCCTCACCGCCTGCGGTGGCGACAGCGACACCGCCGCCTCCGAGACGACGTCCGCCTCCGCTTCCGTGGCGGCGAGGACGACCGCCGCCACCGCCCCCGGCAGCCGCGTGTTCTCGGTCGCCGACAACCCGCAGACGGCCGCCGACTACCTGGCCTACCTGCGCGCGAACAACCAGACCGTCACCGACGACGACCTCGCGGTCCATCAGGCCGGCGAGATCTGCACCGCCCTCGACGCAGGCAAACCCCTCGACCAGGTCCGTGAGGAGTGGACGCCGATGCTCACCAACGACGGCGTCTACCCGTACATCATCGGCGCGATCACGCGGTACTGCCCCGATCACGAGAACGTCCTCAACTAGGAGGCGCTTCGCGCCCGTGCGTGGTTAACGAGTCTCTGCACTCGCCAACCGCGCACGGGCGGCGGAGCCGCCCCTGTGGGAATACCTGGACGCCGCGGGTGTTACACACCATGAAGTAGTTGAACAATCAATTACCTGAGTACGAGGAGACACCCCATGCCTGCCGTGACGGTCGACAACATCCTTGCCCTGCCGCGTATCGACGCACCCGCTCCCGGCGCCGTCGACCGCCCGGTCCGTTCGCTCACCACCGCACCCGTCGGCTACGAGGGCGAAGGCTTCCCGGTTCGCCGCGCGTTCGCGGGCATCGACCTGCCTGCCCTCGACCCGTTCATCCACATGGACCAGATGGGTGAGGTCGACTACGCACCCGGTGAACCCAAGGGCACACCGTGGCATCCGCACCGCGGCTTCGAGACCGTCACCTACATGATCGACGGCATCATGGAGCACCAGGATTCCAACGGCGGCGGCGGGACCATCGGCGGCGGCGACACCCAGTGGATGACCGCAGGTGGCGGCATCCTGCACATCGAGACCCCGCCCGAGCACCTGGTGATGAGCGGTGGCCTGTTCCACGGCGTCCAGTTGTGGGTGAACCTGCCGCGCGACAACAAGATGGCCGCACCCCGGTACCAGGACATCACCGGCCAGAAGGTGGCCCTGCTGTCCTCGACGGACGGCGGCGCGCTCGTTCGCGTGATCGCCGGCGACGTGGACGGACACCACGGACCCGGGTCCACGTACACGCCGATCAGTCTCGTCCACGCGACGATCGCTCCGGGCGCCAGCTTGACGCTGCCGTGGAACCCCGAGTTCAACGCGCTCGCCTACGTCCTCGCGGGTGAGGGGCTCGTCGGTTCGGAACGCCGTCCGATTCGCATGGGCCAGACGGCCGTCTACGGACGCGGTGACACGCTGACGATCGCCGCGGCCGACACGCAGGATTCGCGGACCAAGTCCTTCGAGGTGTTCCTCCTCGGCGGCAAGCCGATCCGCGAGCCCGTCGCGATGGCCGGACCGTTCGTCATGAACACCAAGGCCGAGGTGCTGCAGGCGTTCGAGGACTTCCAGGCCGGGCGCCTGGGTTCCGTTCCCGCAGCGCACGAAACGCTCGACTGACCCCATGTGAGTGGCAAAGCGTGCCGGGGCACACTTTGCCACTCACGTGCGGAAGCCCTGCACGACAGTCGGTTCGGCGCCCGATCAGGGGCGCCGGATCTTCGCGTCGATGCGATGGATACGCAGGTCGTCCTGCGGGATCCGGAACGTCTCGACCACCCGGACCGTCACGAGGGTGCGGCCGAACAGTCCGGCGTCGAGGAGGTAGTCGACGGTGACGGTTTCGCCGTCGACCGACCACACACAGTCGCGG
The DNA here is from genome assembly GCF_026810085.1 of Rhodococcus sp. JS3073. NCBI lineage: Bacteria > Bacillati > Actinomycetota > Actinomycetes > Mycobacteriales > Nocardiaceae > Rhodococcus > Rhodococcus sp. JS3073. The sequence continues at coordinate 3,545,089 of NZ_CP113951.1, forward strand.
ATCGCCCGGATCACCCGGTACTGGGGGCCGCCGGACAGGCTTCGGCGCAGGTGATTTCCGGAGAATGCCGTCTTCAGCCCCATCTCGTACCGCACGGCTCGCGGCTCGATGGGCACCGTGTTGCCGTCGTGGCTGAGCAACGCGTCCAGGTAGGCCCGGGCGACATCGACCTGTGTGTTCATGTCAGTAGTCGAACACTTCGGCCGCGGCGAGCACCAGCGTTTCCGCGTCGTCGCAGCTAGGCGCGGACGCCGCCACGGACGCCGTCAGCCGATTGCTGCGTTTGTCCCGTTCGCTCACCGGACTCGACGGCAGGTTCGTGTCGAACACCGCACCCGGGTAGAAGTAGTAGTGACATTCGAGTGCGTCCCGGAAGTACGTGAACGTCTCGCCGTCGAGTTCGACCGCTTCGGGGCCGCCCGTCTGCGACGGTTCGGGCGACAGCGCCAGTTGCACGGACGCCGCGTCGCCGCCGCGGAGCGTCAGGAGACATTCGTAGGGACGACTGCCCGGGGAGAACGTTTCGACGCCCCGGCCCGACATATTCTCGACCACCCTGCACGGATCCTGCTGTGCGAGAGGGATATCCGAACGCACCGGTACCGGGGTGCGCAGCCGGTCCGCGACCGATCCGAGGACGGTGCGGGCCTCCGCGCAGTCGTCGCCGGCGGCGGAGTCACCCGTTCCGCCTGCCCCGTCGAGATACGACACGTGCCCCCACCGCCCCGAGCCGGTGGCGTCGTCCGGCACTCCGGGAACCGGGGGCAGCGAGAAGTAGAGCGTGCACGTGCCCGGGAGCGCGCCGACCGCGGGACGCACCTCGATTCCCGACGTCGCCTCGCCGGCACCGGTTTCCTCCGTGGGTTCGCGTTCACCCACCGTCACCTCGACCCAGACGGGGTTGGCGGGCGTGCCGCGGGGAGGCACCAACTCGGCGTGGCACGTCGACAGATCGCCGACGGGACCGAACGCGGTGACCTGCCCGAGCGAGGCGACCAGACTTTCGTCGAGCAGGCCGCACGGCGTGATGTCGCGGGCCGCGGCGGCAACGGCCAACTCGACGCGGCTGTGATCGCTGACCGGCAGGCCGTAGATCGGCTCGCCGACCCCGGCGACGCTCGGCGCCCCCTCGACCACCCCGGCGCACGACGCGAGCAGTACCGCAAAAAGTGCGGCCACCAGCGGTGTTACCACCGTCGCGCTGCGGCCCACCGCTGTCTCCTCACTCGGACTTCGAACCCCGGCACGCGAACGATGGTGCCCGGAGTACAGTGCTGAGTATGCAGCGCGCACTCCTCCTTGGTTGCCGCGACGGGGTCTGATCCAGACTGGCTTCCCGTCGCGGGGTTTCTCGTGCGCCGGTCGACACAGCCGTTGGACTCAGAAAGTCCACATCGAACCTGGAGATCAATCCCATGTCCCCCGCTGACGCCTTTACCTCCGGAACGCGCACCATCACGCCGCCTTCCAAGCCTGCTCCCTCCGATCAGCCGGAGTGGAACACGCAGAAGAATTCGTCGATGCCGACGTTCCGCTACCGCTCCTTCTCCGAAGAAGTGGAGCCGGTGTCGCTGCCGGACCGCTCGTGGCCCGACAAGATCATCGACCGCGCGCCGCAGTGGTGCGCGGTCGACCTCCGTGACGGCAACCAGGCGCTGATCGACCCGATGAGCCCCGCCCGCAAGCGCCGCATGTTCGAACTGCTGGTGCGGATGGGCTACAAGGAGATCGAGGTCGGCTTCCCGTCGGCGAGCCAGACGGACTTCGACTTCGTCCGCGAGATCATCGAAGACGGCGCGATCCCGGACGACGTCACCATCCAGGTGCTCACGCAGTCCCGGCCGGAACTGATCAAGCGCACGTTCGAGGCCTGTGAGGGCGCGAACAAGGTGATCGTCCACTTCTACAACTCGACGTCCATCCTGCAGCGCCGGGTGGTGTTCAAGGCCGAGCGCGAGGTGATCAAGAAGATCGCGACCGACGCGGCGACCCTGGCCCTCGAAGAGGCGAAGAAGTACCCCGACACGCAGTGGCGCTGGGAATACTCCCCCGAGTCGTACACCGGCACGGAACTCGAGTACGCCAAGGAGGTCTGCGACGCCGTCACCGAGGTGCTGCAGCCGACGCCGGCGAACCCGGTGATCCTGAACCTGCCCGCCACCGTCGAGATGGCGACGCCCAACGTGTACGCCGACTCCATCGAGTGGATGCACCGCAACCTGGCCCGCCGCGACTCGGTCATCCTGTCGCTGCACCCCCACAACGACCGCGGCACCGGCGTGGCCGCCGCCGAGCTGGGCTACCAGGCCGGCGCCGACCGCATCGAGGGCTGCCTGTTCGGTAACGGTGAGCGCACCGGCAACGTCTGCCTGGTCACGCTCGGACTCAACATGTTCACCCGCGGCGTCGACCCGCAGATCGACTTCTCGAACATCGACGAGATCCGCCGCACGGTCGAGTACTGCAACCAGCTGCCCGTCCACGAGCGTCACCCGTACGGCGGCGACCTCGTGTACACCGCGTTCTCCGGCAGCCACCAGGACGCGATCAACAAGGGTCTCGACGCCATGAAGTTCGACGCCGACTCGCAGGACGCGGACGTCGACGACATCCTGTGGGCGGTTCCCTACCTGCCGATCGACCCCAAGGACGTGGGCCGCACGTACGAGGCCGTGATCCGCGTCAACTCGCAGTCCGGCAAGGGCGGGGTCGCGTACATCATGAAGGCCGATCACGGGCTGGTGCTGCCGCGTCGCCTGCAGATCGAGTTCTCGCAGGCCGTCCAGCGGATCACCGACGGCGAGGGTGGCGAGGTGTCGCCCAAGGAGATGTGGGACGTCTTCCACGAGGAGTACCTGGCTCCGATCACGCCGCTCGAGCGGATGAAGCAGAAGGTCACGGCGTCCGAGGAGGACGGCGGAACCGACTCCATCACCGCGACCGTGAAGGTCGACGGCAAGGAGCACGAGATCTCGGGTTCGGGCAACGGCCCGCTCGCCGCGTTCGTCGACGCGCTCGCCACGATCGATTTCGACGTGCGTGTTCTCGACTACTCCGAGCACGCCATGTCGGCCGGGGACGACGCCCAGGCGGCCGCGTACGTCGAGTGCGCGGTGACCGCTCCCGACGGACGGAACACCGTGGTCTGGGGTGTCGGCATCGCGACGTCGATCACCACCGCGTCGCTGCGCGCCGTCGTCTCGGCGGTCAACCGGGCGCACTGACCGCTTCCCGACCCTCGCTGCCGCAGGCGCGCACCACGCGCACCTGCGGCAGCGCCGTTTCCGGCCGCGTCGTTTCCGGCCACAGAAAGCGGCTCCCTCCGGGCGCCGGGTGACTACCCTGGTAACGGAGTCCACACCGGACCCGAACCGCCTCGGACCCTTCGGGGGGCGTCGTGAATCTGGCATTTCAACAGCATCTTCCGGTCCGTCCGTTTCCGGCCCGGCACCGCCCCAAGGGCAGCTTCTTCTACAAGATGATCACGACGACGGATCCCAAGGACCTGGGGATTCTGTACCTGATCACGTCGTTCGTGTTCTTCATGGCCGGCGGTCTGATGGCCCTGCTGATCCGCGGCGAACTCGCCGTACCGGGTCTGCAATTCCTGTCGAACGAGCAGTACAACCAGCTGTTCACGATGCACGGCACGATCATGCTGCTGCTGTACGCGACGCCGATCGTGTTCGGGTTCGCCAACTACATCCTGCCGCTGCAGATCGGCGCCCCCGACGTCGCGTTCCCCCGTCTCAACGCGTTCAGTTACTGGGCGTTCCTGTTCGGCGGCACCATCGCGATCGCGGGATTCATCACCCCGGGGGGCGCCGCGGACTTCGGGTGGACCGCGTACTCGCCGCTGACGAGCGCGCTGCATGCGCCGGGTGTCGGCGCCGATCTGTGGATCATGGGGCTGGCGCTGTCCGGTCTCGGCACCATCCTCGGCGGCGTCAACATGATCACCACCGTCATCTGCCTGCGAGCCCCGGGCATGATCATGTTCCGGATGCCGATCTTCACGTGGAACATCTTCATCACCAGCATCCTGATCCTGGTGGCGTTCCCGATCCTCACCGCCGCCCTGATGGGCCTGTTCGTCGACCGCCACCTGGGCGGCAATCTGTACGACCCCGCCACCGGCGGCGTGCTGCTGTGGCAGCACCTGTTCTGGTTCTTCGGCCATCCGGAGGTGTATATCGTCGCGCTGCCGTTCTTCGGCATCGTGTCGGAGATCTTCCCGGTCTTCAGCCGCAAACCGCTCTTCGGGTACAGCGGGCTCGTCTACGCGACGATCGCCATCGCCGCCCTGTCGATCGCGGTGTGGGCACACCACATGTACGCGACGGGCGCGGTGCTGTTGCCGTTCTTCTCCTTCATGACGTTCCTGATCGCGGTGCCCACCGGGGTGAAGATCTTCAACTGGATCGGCACCATGTGGAAGGGGCAGCTGACGTTCGAGACCCCCATGCTGTTCTCGCTCGGCTTCCTCATCACGTTCATCTTCGGCGGCCTCACCGGCGTCATCCTCGCGAGCCCGCCGCTGGACTTCCACGTCACCGACAGCTACTTCGTGATCGCCCACTTCCACTACGTGCTGTTCGGGACGATCGTCTTCGCCACGTACGCGGGCATCTACTTCTGGTTCCCGAAGATGACGGGCCGCATGCTCGACGAGCGTCTCGGCAAATGGCATTTCTGGACCACGTTCACCGGTTTCCACGGCACGTTCCTCGTCCAGCACTGGCTCGGCGCCGAGGGGATGCCGCGCCGCTACGCCGACTACCTGCCCTCGGACGGCTTCACGGTCCTCAACTCGGTCTCCACCGTGTTCGCGTTCGTCCTGGGCGCGTCGACCGTGCCGTTCGTCTGGAACGTCTTCAAGAGCTACCGCTACGGCGAGGTGGTCACGGTGGACGATCCGTGGGGGTTCGGCAACTCCCTCGAGTGGGCGACGACCTGCCCGCCGCCGCGGCACAACTTCACCGAGCTGCCACGCATCCGCTCCGAGCGTCCCGCGTTCGAACTGCACTATCCGCACATGGTCGACCGGATGCACCGCGAGGCACACGTCGGCGTGCGGGGCGCGGTGGCGCACGCGACCGAACCCGCGGGCGCCGACCCGAAGGTGAACCGCCAGTAACTTCCGCGTGAAAGTTCCCTTCCCCGAGAGCTTCTCGAGGAACCGGACGAAAACGACTCTGTGACAACGGGTTGCAGATACATGCCCGGAGGACGCCCAGTTCGGCGGAATTCCGGCCTCATTACTCCGCCGTAGGGTCGACACGCAAGTCATTGAACGCTTGACAAGCAGATCGGGGCCTCGCAGAAGTTACGCGCGGGTACATATTTTCGACGTTATGCTCGCATTCCCCGAGCATCGGTCCCGCAATGGCGCAGGTCCGACGATCGCGTTCGGGGCGCCCCTGGAGGTAGTCAAGTGGGTTGTGCAGGGGTGCACGTGTCCGCGAAGGCGGCACCCAGTCCTCGGCGGACATGGCCTTGGCCATCGAAACACTCTGCGGATCAATGAGTTTTACGGAAACGGAGCGATAACAGATGTTCAAGCGAATAGCGATAGTCAACCGCGGCGAAGCGGCGGTCCGCCTGATTCGTGCGGTGCGCGAACTGAACGCCGAGCACAACTACGGCATCCGCACGATCGCACTGCACACCGAGGCAGAACGCCGCGCGATGTTCGTTCGGCAGGCCGACGAGGGTGTGTGCTTGCGCACAGTCAAGACCGGCACCGCCTACCTCGATCACGCCGAGCTGGCCCGCGCACTGCGCGAGAGCAAGGCCGACGCCGTGTGGGTCGGCTGGGGCTTCGTCGCCGAGGATCCCGCGTTCGTCGAGGTCTGCGAGCAGCTCGGCATCACGTTCATCGGCCCGCCCGCCGAATCGATGCGCCTGCTGGGTGACAAGGTGGAGGCCAAGCTCCTCGCCGAGAAGGTGGAGGTCCCGGTCGCGCCGTGGAGCGGCGGCCCCGTCGCCACCCGCGCCGACGCCCGCCGTCACGCCCAGGCCATCGGCTACCCGCTCATCATCAAGGCCCGCTCCGGTGGTGGTGGCCGCGGTATCCGCAAGGTGTGGTCCGAGGACGAACTCGAAGTCGCGCTCGAACGCACCCAGGGTGAGGCCCAGCGGTCCTTCGGCGACCCCGTCGTGTTCATCGAACGACTGGTCACCGACGCACGCCACGTCGAGGTACAGGTGATTGCCGACAACTTCGGCAACGTCTGGGCTCCCGGTGTGCGCGACTGCTCCATCCAGCGCAAGAACCAGAAGGTCATCGAGGAGTCCAGCTCCCCGCTCCTCACCGCCGAGCAGTCGAACCACCTGCGCACCGTCTCCGCAGAGCTCGTGCGCGCCGCCGGCTACCGCGGCGCCGGCACGGTCGAGTACCTGTACCAGCCCGAGCAGAAGACGTTCACGTTCCTCGAGGTCAACACCCGCCTCCAGGTCGAGCACCCCATCACCGAGGCCACCACCGGCATCGACCTGGTGAAGCTGCAGATCCTCGTCGCGAGCGGTGAGCCGCTGGTCGGCGACTGCCCGCCCGAGTTCGGTCACGCCGTCGAGGCCCGCCTCAACGCGGAGGACGCCGCCAACGGCTTCGCTCCCGCGCCCGGCGCCGTGCAGCTGCTCAAGTTCCCGCTCGGCAGCGGTCTCCGCGTCGACACCGGCATCGCCCAGGGCGACGTCATCCCGCCCGACTACGACTCGATGGTCGCCAAGGTCATCGCCTGGGGTCGCGACCGCTCCGAGGCGCTCGCGCGTCTGCGCACCGCCCTTCGCGAGACCACGGTCGTGCTGCAGGGCGGCACCACCACCAAGTCGTTCCTGCTGGACCTGCTGGACCGCGAAGAGGTCATCTCGGCGTCCGCGGACACCGGCTGGCTGGACCGCACCGACGCAGGCAACTCCAACGTCCCGTCCCGGACCGCGGACGTCGCCCTGATCGCCGCCGCCATCGACGTCTACGACGCCGAGGAGAAGCTCGAGCGTGAGGCGTTCCTCTCGTCCGCTCGCGGTGGACGCCCCCGCGCCGGTCACGCCATCGGCCGCAAGGTGGAGCTCAGCTACCAGGGCCAGGCCTACGGACTCACCGTCACGCAGGTCGGTGCCCACAGCTACCGCGTCGACGGGGACGCCCCCGAGACCGAGGTCGAGGTCGACCGCCTCAGCGAGTTCGAGAGCCGCCTGGTGATCGGCGACCGCCGCCACCACGTCGTCTCCGTCGCAGGCCGCGCCCAGTACCTCGTCGAGGTCGACGGCATCAGCCACCAGATCAGCCAGGACGAGGCCGGCGTCGTCCGCGCACCGGCTCCCGCAGTCGTGGTCGCGGTGCCCGTGTCCGTCGGCGACGAGGTCGAGGTCGGCGCCACGCTGGTCGTCCTCGAGAGCATGAAGATGGAGACCGCGGTCCGCGCCCCCGTCGCAGGCCGGGTGCGGGAAGTTCTCGCCATGGTCAACTCCCAGGTCGACGCCGGAACGGCGCTGCTGCGCGTCGAGGAGAGCTCCGAGGAGTCCACCGCTCCGAAGTCGCCTCGCGTCCAGTTCGATCTCGGTGCTCCCGCTTCGCACGGGAACACCCGGGCCGACGCCCTCGAGCAGATCGACGCACTCGCCGCACTGCTCACCGGTTACGACGTCAGCGCGAAGCGCGCCGGAGTGCTCCTCGCCGATTACGAGAAGCTGCGCGCCGAGATCGCGGGCGACCCGGATCTCGTGCAGGCGGAACTCGCCCTGCTGAACACGTTCGCGGACATCTGCGAGATCGGACGTAACCGTCCGACCGCCGCCGAGGAGGACGGTGACGAGCGCGTCCACAGCCCGCGCGAGCACTTCCACACCTACCTCCACACCCTCGACGTCGAGCTCGAAGGCCTGCCCGAGTCGTTCACGACCCGGCTGTCGCGGGCGCTGCGTCACTACGACGTCACCGACCTCGAGCGCACCGCCGAGCTGGAGGAGGCGGTCTACCGCCTGTTCCTCGCGCAGCAGCGCATGGACAACCAGGTTCCCGTCATCGCCGCCCTGCTCGATCGGTGGCTGAACGACGGCAACGCTCCCGGCCGTGCACCCAGCGGACTCGGCGAGGTCCTGGACCGGCTGATCATCGCCACCCAGGTCCGTTACCCGGTGATCGGCAACGTCGCCCGCAACGTGCGGTTCCGGTTCTTCGACGAGCCGCAGATCCGCAAGGCCCGCGAGCAGGTCTACGACGGTGTCCGCGGCAGCCTCGAGTACCTCGCCGAGCGTCCCGACGCCGCCGACTACCAGGAACGTCTCGAGGCCCTGGTCGCCACCCCGCAGTCGCTGACCGAGCTCCTCGGGCAGCGGATCGCCCGCAAGAGCACGACCGTCGGGCCGCTGCTCGAGGTCGTCACCCGTCGCTACTACGACATCCGCACGCTCGAGGACGTCACGTCCTTCGACCGCAACGGACGGCGTTTCGTCACCGGCAACTTCGATCTGCTCGGCGAGCGCCTGAACCTGGTGTCGGCCGTCGCCGAGTACGCCGAACTGCCCGGCGCACTCGACGAGATCGGTGCCGTTGCCGCGGAGAACCCCGACAACCTCGTCCTCGACCTCTACCTGTCGTGGACCGCACCGCCCGCCGACCCGAACACGATGTCCGAGGACCTGCGGAAGGCGCTGGCGGCGCTGCCGCTGGCCGCGACCTGCCGCCGGGTCACGGTGTCCGTCTTCGGCGGAACCGACATGGACGTCCGCAAGTTCACGTACCGCCCGGACGCAGGTGTCCTCGCGGAAGAGAAGCTGATCCGGGACATGCACCCGCTCACCGGCCAGCGACTCGACCTGTGGCGTCTGAAGAACTTCGACGGCACCCGCCTCCCCGCGGTCGCCGACACGTTCCTGTTCAACCTGGTCTCGCGCGAGAACCCCACCGACGAACGCCTCATCGCGCTCGCCGAGATCCGCGACATCACGCCGGTCCGCAACGAGGACGGCCAGGTCATCGGTGTTCCCGCCGCGGAACGCGTCCTGCAGTCGTGCCTCGACGGCATCCGCCGGGCGCAGGCCACGCGCGGCAGCAAGCGCAAGCTCGACGCCAACCGCGTCGTGCTGTACGTGTGGCCGAAGATCGACGTCCCGGTCGAGGACCTCGAGGCGTTCGCCCGGGTCGCGGCACCGCTCACCGCGGGCGCCGGACTCGAGGAGATCACCGTGATCGCCCGGCTCCAGGGCGAGCCCGGCACGGAGTCGCGGGAGAAGGCTCTGCGCTTCTCCTACCGCACCGGCGCCGGCGTGGTCGTCAAGGTCACCGAGCCGCCGACCGAGCCGCTGCAGCCGCTCGACGCGTACACGCAGAAGGTCCGCAGCTCACGCGCCCGCGGCACCGTCTACCCGTACGAGCTGATCCCGCTGCTCACCGGCCGCGACGGCAGCTTCGTCGAGCACGACCTGGACGAGTCGGGCCAGCTGGTTCCCGTCGAGCGTCCGTACGGTCAGAACAAGGCCGGCCTCGTCGTCGGTCTGGTCACCGCCCGCACCGACCGGCATCCCGAGGGAATGACCCGCGTCGCGCTGTTCGGTGACCCGACAAAGGCCCTCGGCACCGTCGCGGAAGCCGAGTGCGCCCGCCTCGTCGCCGGTGTGGACCTGGCCGAGAAGCTGGGTGTCCCGGTCGAGTGGTTCGCGCTGTCGTCCGGCGCGACGATCTCCATGGACAGCGGCACCGAGAACATGGACTGGGTGTCCCGCGGCCTGCGCCGCCTCATCACGTTCACGCAGAACGGTGGCGAGGTCAACGTGATCGTGGCCGGCATCAACGTCGGTGCGCAGCCGTACTGGAACGCCGAAGCCACGATGCTGATGCACACCAAGGGCATCCTCGTCATGACGCCGGACAGCGCCATGGTGCTCACCGGTAAGAACTCGCTCGACTACTCGGGTGGCGTCTCGGCCGAGGACAACTTCGGCATCGGTGGTTACGACCGCGTGATGGGCCCCAACGGTGAGGCGCAGTACTGGGCGCCGAACCTGCCCGCCGCGTGCGAGATCCTGTTCGCGCACTACGACCACGCGTACGTCGTTGCCGGAGAACGCTTCCCGCGCCGGGCGCAGACCAGCGACCCGATCGGGCGCGACGTGCGGTCCTTCCCGCACATCCACCCGTCCAGCGACTTCACCACGGTCGGCGACATCTTCTCCGCGGAGACGAACCCGGAACGCAAGAAGCCGTTCGACATTCGCACGGTGATGCGTTCGCTCGTCGACCAGGACCACGCGGTGCTGGAGCGGTGGGCCGACATGGCGGACGCCGACACGTCCGTCGTGTTCGACGCGCACCTCGGCGGTTACCCGGTGAGCGTCATCGGCATCGAGTCGCGGGCCATCGCCCGTAAGGGATGGTCGCCGGCCAACGGTCCCGACCAGTGGACCGCGGGAACGCTGTTCCCGCAGTCGTCGAAGAAGACGGCCCGGGCGATCAACGCCGCCAGCGGCAGCCGTCCGCTCGTGGTGCTGGCCAACCTGTCCGGCTTCGACGGTTCCCCGGACTCGCTGCGGCACATCCAGCTCGAGTACGGCGCCGAGATCGGCCGCGCCATCGTCAACTTCGACGGCCCGATCGTGTTCTGCGTCGTCTCCCGTTACCACGGTGGCGCGTTCGTGGTGTTCTCCGGAGCACTGAACGACAACATGGAGGTGCTGGCGGTCGAGGGTTCGTTCGCCTCGGTCCTCGGTGGTGCCCCCGCCGCGGCCGTGGTGTTCACCCGCGAGGTCAACTCTCGGGTGGCCGCCGACCCGTCGATCCGGGAGCTCGAGGCCAACCTGGCAGGCGCCCAGAACGACGCCCAGCAGGCTCACCTGCGGGTGGAGCTGGCGGCCCAGCAGGCTGCGGTGCGTAACGAGAAGCTCGGTGAGGTCGCGGCCGAGTTCGAGGCCGTGCACAACATCCAGCGGGCACAGCGGGTCGGCTCCGTCGACGCCGTCATCCCGGCCGTCGAGCTGCGTCCGTACATCATCGGTGCGGTCGAGCGCGGCATGCGCCGGGCGGTCGAAGCAGGCAAGTAGTCCCCACCCGAACGGCCGCGGCACCTACCGGTGTCGCGGCCGTTCGGCGTTTCCGCCACCGCGGGCGGGGCTCCTGCTCCGACCGCATTTCACCTGTTTCGGATGACGCGGGTGCCCCGGCCCGGTGCGATAGTCAGCGCAGAGTGAATTCGACTGTGAATGGAGCGCTGCAATGGACTCTTTCTGGGACTTTCTCTGGGTGATCATCGTCACCTTCGGCTTCGTGGCCTACCTGATCCTGTTGTTCTCCATCATCACCGACCTGTTCCGCGACCATAAGACGTCGGGCTGGGCGAAGGCCATCTGGATCATCTTCCTGTTCTTCATCCCGCTGCTGACCGCGCTCGTGTATCTCATCGTCAAGAGCGACGGCATGGCCCAGCGGTCGATGGCGGCCGCGCAGGAGGTGAAGCAGGCCCAGGACAGCTACATCCGTTCGGTGGCGGGCAAGTCCTCCGCCGAGCAGATCGCGGACGCGAAGGCCCTGCTCGACGCGGGCACCATCACTCCGCAGGAGTACGAGACGCTGAAGGCCAAGGCGCTGGCCTGACCCGCACCGTCACCGTCGAAGGCCCGCCCCGGTGCGGGCCTTCGTGCTGTCGGGTCAGTCCGCGATCCGCGCCGCGACGTCCCGGAACGCCTGCAGTACCGTCGCCACCGCGGGAACGTCGTCCGCTGCCGGCCGCCGGGCCAGCTCGTAGATGCGGGCCGCCCGCACCCCGGCCAGCGGCAGCTGGACCACCGAGCGGTTCGTCACCGCATGGCGGGCCAGCAGGGCCACGCCGTGACCACCGGCGACGAGTTCCTCGATGACGCGGAAGTCGTTGATGCGCATCACCACATGCGGCTGCACACCGGTTGCGGCGGCCACCGACATCAGCACGTCGTCGACGGGGAACCCGCCGCGCACACTGATCCACCGCTCGTCCGCCAACTGGTCCGGGCGGACCGCATCCTGTCCGGCGAGCGGGTGGCCGGGCGGCAGGATGAGGTCGATGGGTTCGCGCATCAGCGGTTCGGCAGTCACCCGCGGCGAGGACGTGTCCGGGGCCCGCTCGTCGCGATGCGTCAGCACCACGTCGTAATCGGCGAGCAGGGTGGGCACCGCGGCGGCGGGCAGGTCCTCGTCGCGCGCCTGCACGTCCACCCCGCTGCCCGCGAGCGCGTCCAGCAGTCCGGGCAGCAGCAGCGCGGCACCGGACGGGAACAGCGCCACCCGCACCCGGCCGCGCGGCGAACCGCGGTAGGCGCTCATCTCCGCCGCCGCACGGTCCAGTGCGGCCACGACGTCGTCGGCGCGGACGACGAGGGCCTGACCGGCGTCCGTGAGCCGCAACCGGCGACCGGCAGGTTCGAGCAGGGTCACCCCGGCCTCCCGCGAGAGGATCTTGAGCTGCTGCGACACCGCCGACGGCGTCATCGACAACGCCTGCGCGGTCGCCGCCACCGTCCCGCGGTCCGCCAGCTCGCGCAGCACACGCAACCGGGTCGCATCCATGTAGCAAAACTACATCGATGATGCACTTTAATGCGCTTGTCCTGATCGTTTCCGGCCCTCACGATGGAATGCATGACCTCCCGCGACCGGCTGCTCGGACTCACCGTCGTCGTCCTGTGGGGGCTCAACTTCCTCGCCATTCGCGCGGGCCTCGATCACTTCCCGCCGTTCTTCTTCGCCGCGCTGCGATTCTTCGTCATCGCGATCCCGGTGATCCTGTTCGTCCCCCGGCCGCAGGTCCCTCTGAAGTGGCTGCTGATGTACGGCCTCGGGTTCGGCGTCTGCCAGTTCGCCTTCCTGTTCTGGGCCATGCACGTCGGGATGCCCACCGGGCTGGCGTCGCTGGTGCTGCAGTCCTCGGCGCCGTTCACCGTGGTCCTCGGCGCGGTCCTGCTGCGGGAACGGCTGCGGCCGACGCAGGTGTGCGGACTGCTGGTGGCGATGGCCGGGATGACGCTCATCGGCTGGGACCGCGCCCAGCACGCCGCGCTGCTGCCGGTGGCCCTGACGCTGCTCGCGGGACTGTCGTGGGCGCTGGGCAACATCGGCAGCCGCAAGGCCGCGTCGGACCAGCCGATGCGCCTGATGCTGTGGATGTGCGTCATTCCGCCGCTGCCGATGCTGGCGCTGTCGATCGGCGTGGAGGGTCCGTCGGCCGGCTGGAACTCCCTGACGTCGTCGCTGGAGGGCAACGGCCCGCTCGCGCTCGCGGGCCTCGCCTACATCGTGATTCTCGGCACGGTCGCGGGCTCGGGTCTGTGGACGGCACTGCTCAGCCGGTACCCCGCCGGCACGGTCGCGCCGTTCTCCCTGCTGGTTCCCATCGTCGGGATCGGGGCGTCCTGGCTGGTGCTGCACGAGGAGCCGAGCGTCCTGTCGCTGATCGGCGGGGCCGTCGTCATCGCCGGTGCTGCCGCCACCCAGGTGAGTGGCAAGGTGCGTCCGAGCACACTTTCGCACTCACCTGCCCCCGCGCGAGTCGGCGTCTGACCGGACCCTGTGCAAAACTCGCGGAGTGAGTACTGGAACTGGGATCACGACGCGTGGCAAGGTCGCCCTGCGGGCAGCGGCGGCGGCCTCGTGGGCGTCGCAGAAGGCAGGCCGCGGCAAGGGCTCGATGATCGGCGGACTGATCGCCCTGAAGATCGACCCGACACTGATGGAGCAACTCGGCGCAGGCCGACGCACCGCGGTGATCACCGGCACCAACGGCAAGTCCACCACCACCCGGATGACCGCGGCGGCGCTCTCCACCCTCGGTGAGGTCGCAACGCAGGCGGACGGCGCCAACATGGACGCCGGCATCGTCGCGGCGCTCAGCACCCGCGTCCAGGCACCCCTCGCCGCCCTCGAGGTCGACGAACTCCACGTCCCGCACGTCAGCGACGCCGTCAACCCCGAGGCCCTGGTCCTGCTCAACCTCAGCCGCGACCAGCTCGACCGGGTCGGCGAGATCAACATGATCGAACGCAAACTCCGCGCCTGCGTCGCCGCACACCCGGAAGCCGTCGTGATCGCCAACTGCGACGACGTCCTCGTCACCTCGGTGGCCTACGACGCGAAGAACGTCGTCTGGGTCGCCGCGGGCGGCGGATGGGCCAGCGACGCCGCCAGCTGTCCGCGCACCGGTGAACCCATCGTGTGGGAGGGCTCGCACTGGCGCAGCACGGGTTCCGACTTCGCGCGCCCGACCCCCGACTGGTGGCTGGACGACGAAAACCTGTACGGGCCCGACGGTCTGAAGATCCCGATGACCCTCGCCCTCCCCGGACGCGCCAACCGCGGCAACGCCGCGCAGGCCGTCGCCGCGGCGGTCGCGATGGGCGCGAAGGCGGAGGACGCCGTCGCCGCGGCGGCCACCGTCCAGGAGGTCGCGGGCCGCTACAGCACCGTCGAGGTCGGGTCGCACTCCGTGCACATGCTGCTCGCCAAGAACCCCGCCGGCTGGCAGGAAGCGCTGTCGATGATCGACCCGACCGTCGACGGACTCGTGATCGCCGTCAACGGGCAGGTCCCCGACGGCGAAGACCTGTCCTGGCTGTGGGACGTGCGGTTCGAGCACTTCGAGGGCGTCAAGGTGGTCGCCGCCGGCGAACGCGGCACCGACCTGGCCGTCCGCCTCACCTACGCCGGCGTCGAGCACACGCTCGACCCGAACCCGTTGCGGGCCATCGCGTCCTGCCCACCCGGACGCGTCGAGGTGCTCGCCAACTACACCGCCTTCCGCGACCTGAACACCGCCATCGCGAAGGAGGCGCGCAATGCCTGACTCGACCGTACGCATCGGCCTGGTACTGCCCGACGTGATGGGCACCTACGGCGACGGCGGCAACGCCCTGATCCTCCGGCAACGACTGCGCATGCGCGGATACGACGCGGAGATCGTCGAGATCACGCTGAACGACCCGGTCCCGGAGTCCCTCGACGTCTACACGCTCGGCGGTGCCGAGGACTCGGCGCAGCGCCTCGCCACCCGGCACCTCGCCAAGTACCCCGGTCTGCAGAAGGCCGCCGAACGCGGCGCCCCCGTCCTGGCGATCTGCGCCGCGATCCAGGTGCTCGGAAACTGGTACGAGACGTCGAGCGGCGAACGCGTCGACGGCGTCTCGATGCTCGACGTCACCACGTCCCCGCAGGCGACGCGGTCCATCGGTGAAGTGATCACGAACCCGCAGATGGACGGGTTGACGCAGCCGCTCACCGGGTTCGAAAACCACCGCGGCGGTACCACACTCGGTGCCGACGCCCGCGGTCTCGCCCGGGTCACGCACGGTGTCGGCAACGGCGTCGGGGACGGGCTCGAAGGCGTCGTCCAGGGTTCCGTCATCGGCACGTACATGCACGGACCCGCGCTCGCCCGTAACCCCGAACTCGCCGACCTGCTGTTGAAGCGGGCGCTGGGCGTCGACGAACTCGCCCCCCTCGACCTGCCCGAGGTCGAGCAGCTGCGCCGGGAGCGCCTGCGCGTCTAGGGACGTGAGTGGCAAAGCGTCGTCCCGCACTCCTTCGCACGTGAGTGGGAAAGAGTGGCCGGGCACTCTTCGTCACTCACGTGGGCAGGCCGGACAGCGACGCGACGTATCGGCCCAGCCTTCGCGGACCAACACCCGGCGCACTTCCTCGAACACCCCGCAGGGGTCGCGGGTCGTCTCCTCCCACCCGTAGACCAGTCGTGGACGATCGGCGAGCTCCGCCGCGTTGTCGCGGCGGCGGTCACGGAAGCGGGACTGTTGCGCGCTGTGGTACTGCTGCCCGTCGAGCCGGACGATCAGCGGCACACCCCAAGGGCTGTAATCGACGTCCTCGTACAGAATCCGGCCGTCCACGACGTGTGGCATCTGCCGTTTCCCGTTCGGCAGCCCGTGGGCCCGTTCGACGTCGAGTGCGTAACGATGTTCGAGGGCCGATTGAACGCCGTCGCCGAGCAGCGTCACGGCGTCGGCGATGTCGGTCGCATACCGGTGTGGACGCCGGACCTCGAGTTTCCGCCGGAGCACCTCGACGTGGACCTTGCCACTGGTGGCGGCCTCGATGAATCGCAGGGCCGCATCCCGCGGGGTGGCCTCGGCCACCGCGAGGTCGATCACCGTGTCGGCCAACGATGTCCGTGGCCGGAGATACGGGACCGAGATGTGCTCGAACGCGCGGGACCGATGGACCACGGCGCCGCCGTGAACGAGTGCGTTGCCGGCCGAGGTCGGGCGCGGCCCGCCTGGCGCGCGGACCGTCGGCCCCTGGTTCACGGCCGAGCAGTTGTATGGGACGGTGATGTGGACCGGCGCCGACGGGTCGTCGACGCGGACCATTCCCCATTCCTCGGCCGCGGTCCGGTGACTCAGGATCGCCCGGCCGCCGTACAGGAGTGCGGCGGAGAGGGCCATCGGGCGGGTGAGCGGGCCGTTGGTGACCGCGATGACGCGCGGCAGCACCCGCAACCACTGGCCGGTCACGACTCGATGCCGGAGTGCGGTGGCACTGACGCCGTACGCCCGGAGTTGTGCGGTGGTGACGACGCCGTCCTGGGCGTCGAGAATGGCCTGCCATGATTCGTGTTCCATGCCCGGAACGGTGTCGACTCGCCCCGACAAGAATCGCCCCGACGAACCACTCTTTCCACAGCCTGTGGATAACCCATGTGAGTGAGAAGAAGCCCCTCGATGCGCATTGGCACTCACGTGTGGGTGCAACCGAGGGGTTGCAGAACGTGGGAAACGGTGCAACCATGGAGTTGCATATCAACCGTCGTCG
Source organism: Rhodococcus sp. JS3073 (assembly GCF_026810085.1). NCBI lineage: Bacteria > Bacillati > Actinomycetota > Actinomycetes > Mycobacteriales > Nocardiaceae > Rhodococcus > Rhodococcus sp. JS3073. The sequence goes on from NZ_CP113951.1 coordinate 3,561,875, forward strand.
AAAAAGGTGGCCCACCATGGACGCATCGAGCAGCATCACCAGGACCGTTGTCGTGAACGCCCCGAGATCAGCGGTGTGGGCGGCGATCACGGACCCCGACAAGATCAGCCAGTGGTTCGGGCAGCGCACGTCGCTCGACCTCAGTGTCGGCGGCAAGGCGGCCTTCACGTGGGACGAGCACGGCACCGCCCACGCCGTCGTCACGGAGGTCGACGAACCGAACGCGTTCGGCTTCCGCTGGGCCGCCGACATCGACGCCGATCCGGTGATCGGCAACTCCACCCTGGTGCGGTTCACACTGTCCGAGCACGCCGCCGGCACCGAACTGACCGTCGTCGAGACCGGATTCGACACCCTCGACCGCGACGTCGCCGATCAGAAGCGGGCCCGCGAGGGCAACGTCCAGGGCTGGCACGCCGAACTCGACGAGCTGGTCGCATATCTGCACGGCGTGAAGGCATGACAGTGGGCACGTACGCCGAACTGGCCTCGGTGTTCGCGGCGCTGTCCGACGAGACCCGCTGGGAGATCCTCACCGAACTCGGGCGGGCCGACCAGTCGGCGTCGTCGCTCGCCACCCGGCTCCCGGTGTCGCGGCAGGCCATCGCGAAGCACCTGAATGCGCTGCAGGCCTGCGGATTGGTGGAGTCGGTGAAGGTGGGCCGCGAGATCCGCTACCGCGCGCTGGGCGCGGAGCTCAGCAAGACGGCGCGGACGCTGGAACGGATCGGCGCCGAGTGGGATCGCCGGCTGGCCGCCATCAAGCAGATCGCGGAATCGATGGAGGAGTAAAGACCCCGGACAGGGGTTCGGCCGGGAATGCTTCTGCATTCTCGGCCGGATCTCTGCTTCTCGAGTTTTCTCTGCTCACAGGTACATTTCCTCGATCCGCATCACTGACGATACACGCGAGTGATCTACGTCACAAGTGGCTCCAGCGGACTTTTCTTCATCCGATCGTGGCCCGGGAGGGCGAGGGAGACCGCGAACACCAGGACCGCCAGCACCGCGCACACCCCGTAGGCGATCGAGAATCCGGCGGCCGAGGCGACACCGCCCACCATGCTCGCCGCCAGGACCGTCGCGACCACCGCGCTGCACATGGTCGTACCCATCGTCCGCAGCAGCACGTTGACGCCGTTGGCCGCGGCCATCTGCGTGGACGGCACGGCCCGGACGATCAGCATCGGCAGCGTGCTGTACACCAGCGCGGTACCGACGGCCGCGACGCCGAGTGCCGCGATCACCATCCACAGTTCCTTGTGCGGCACGGTGTGCAGCGCGTAGCCGAGGACGAGGCAGATCGCGCCCGACAGGATCGTCACCTTCGACCCGTAGCGTTCGGACACCCGGGCCCCGACCTGCGCGAACACGATCATCGACAGACTTGTCGGCAGCTGGCACACCGCGGCCTGGAGGATCGTCAGACCGTAGCCGGCGTCCCCGCGCGGGGCCTGAAGCAGCTGCGTGGTGATGAGGGCGTTTCCGTAGAACGCGAAACCGACGAGCAGCGCCGTGACATGCGGCAGCAGCACCGACCGTCGCGCCGACACCCGCAGGTCCACCAGCGGGTTGCGGTTGCGCAGCTGCTGATATCCCCACAGCGCGAACAGGAACACCGCGGACGCGAACATACCCAGCACCGCGGGACTACCCCAGCCCCAGGAGCTGCCCTGCGTGATCGGGACGAGCAGGCAGACGAGGGCCGCGGTCAGACCGACGGCGCCGACACCGTCGAACCGCCCACCCGACCGCACGTCGGACTCGCGGATGAACAGCACCGCGGCGGTGGTGACCGCGAGCCCGATGCCCGCGATGACCCAGAAGAGGACGTGCCAGTTGGAGTATTCGGCGACGGAGGCCGCGAACGGCAGTCCGAGCGCGGTGCCGATCCCGAGGGTCGAGCTCATCATGGCGATGGCGCCGTTGACCTTCTCCCGCGGCAATTCGTCGCGGAGGATCGAGATTCCGACCGGGATGACGGCGGCGCCTGCCCCCTGCAGTCCCCGCGCGAAGATCAGGAACGCGATATCGGACGTGACGGCGCAGATCAACGCTCCGAGCGTCATGAAGACGAAGGCGACGAGCAGCATCCGCTTCTTGCCGAACATGTCGGCGAGCCTGCCGAAGATCGGGGTGACGACCGCGCCGACCAGGAGGGTGGTGGTGATCAGCCAGGACACCGCCGTCTGACTCGCGCCGGTGAACGTCGGCATGCTGGGCAGGAGGGGCACCATGACCGTCTGCAGGACGGCCTGGAACACGCCCGCGAACGCGAGAATCGGGAAGAGGTAACGCGATCCGCCGGCAGAGTCCGGCCGTGCGACCGGCTGATCCGCAAGCGCCGACAGTGGGCGCGGCAACGAGATCGTCAAGCGTCACCCCTTGCACAGCTGGTAAATGGTTGTTCACCACATTAGGTGAACAACCATTTACCCCGCAAGCCGGACAATCCGCCCTCAGCCGTCGAGCAACTCCTGCACCAGCGGGGCGTAGTGCGCCACCACCTCTTCCGGGGTACCCGTCGCGTGTTCCTGCATCATCTTGCGACGCATGACGGCGAGACCCGTCAGCATCGACATCACCAGTTCGGCGCGCAGCCGGGCATCCGGCCCGGGCAGTCGTTCGGCCAGCGCGTCGATCATCTGCGCCGAATAGTTGGCGCGGAGCTTGCGGCTGCTCTCCTCGCTCGGCCCGCTCATGAACAGGATGTTCAGCGACAGCGGCTTGTACGGTTCGAGCGGCCGCGCGAACATCGACACCATCCGCTCACCGAGACCGTCCAGCGGACCGCTGAACACGATCTCCGCGGCGGCACGGAAATCGACGAGCGCGTCGAACAACTGCTCCTTCGACCCGAAGTACTTGATGATCAGCGGTGCGCTGACCCCGGCGTCCTCGGCGATGTCCTTGAGCGTGATCTCCCGGTAGGGACGCGTCGCGAACGCCCGGCCGGCAGCGTCGACGATCAGCGACCGCGACTGCTCGGCCGTCCGCTTCACCGGCGCGGCAGTGCCCGGATCCGACGTCACAGCGTGCGTCTCCCCGACAACGCCCTGCCCAGGGTGAGCTCGTCGGCGAACTCGAGGTCGCCGCCCATCGGCAGACCCGACGCGAGCCGGCTGACCGTCAGACCGGGGAAGTCCCGCAGCATCCGCACCAGATACGTCGCGGTGGCCTCCCCCTCGGTGTTGGGGTCGGTCGCGATGATCACCTCGGAGACGTCGACACCGTCCTCCTGATTGCCGATGCGCGCCAGCAGCTCCCGGATACGGAGCTGGTCGGGGCCCACCCCGGACAGCGGATCCAGCGCGCCGCCCAGAACGTGATAGCGGCCCTTGAACTCGCGTGTGCGCTCGACGGCCTGGACGTCCTTCGGCTCCTCGACCACACAGATCACCGTGCGATCACGGCGCGGATCGGCGCAGATGCGGCAGTGCTCCTTGTCGGAGACCGTGCCGCACACCACGCAGAACTGGACGCCGTCGCGCACCCGCTGCAGCGCATTCTTGAGCCGGTCGATCTCCGGCGGTTCGACGCTGAGCAGGTGGAACGCGATGCGCTGTGCGCTCTTCGGCCCGACGCCGGGCAGCTTGCCGAGCTCGTCGATCAGATCCTGAACCGGACCTTCGTACACGCCGGGCCTCTAGAAACCGGGGAGACCGGGCAGGCCTCCCCCACCGAATCCACCCGCGAGCGGACCGAGCTTCTGCGCCGCGATCTCCTGCGCCTTGTTCGACGCGTCCTCGATCGCACCGATCACGAGGTCCTGCAGAGTCTCCACGTCGTCGGGATCGACGACCTTCGGATCGATCTTCAGACCGACCACTTCACCTGTCCCCTTGACCGTCGCGGTCACGAGTCCGCCACCGGCCTGCCCGGTGACCTCGGCCTCGGCCATCTCCTGCTGGGCGGCCATCAGCTGCTGCTGCATCTGCTGTGCCTGCGCGAGGAGCGCCGACATGTCGGGTTGTCCACCTGGTTGCACTGACGTGGTCCTTTCTGCTGTTTCCCCTGCCAGCGTAGACCGTGACCGTCAGCGCGGTCCGGCGCCGACGCCGTCGTGGGACTCACGCCGACGGCGCCGGAGCGAACCGGCGTCGCGTCAGGCGAGTTCGCGCTCCAGGTTCGCCAGCACCTGCCCCTGGATCTTCTTCAGACCCAGCGGGGCGAACGTCTTCTCGAAGAAGCCGCCGATGCCGCCCGCGCCCTTCCACTCGGTGGTCGTGGTGACCGTCGAACCGCTGCCGCTCGGGGCGACGACCCAGGTGGTGACGAGCGACGAGTTCGCGTCCGTCTCGGTGATCGTGTTGCCCGCCACGGTGACCGTGGCCTTGATGTCGCGCGACCGCTTCTCCGTGGCCTTCAACGTCCACTGCGCGACGGTGCCGCCGCCCTGCCCACCCTCGAGGACGCGGTAGTCCAGGTACTGCTCCGAAAGGATGCGCGGACGCACCGTCTCGTAGTCCGTCAAAGCCGCGAGCGCCTTCTCCGGTGTGGCTGCGACGGTGATCGAACTGCTCGCGCTGACCTGGCCCACTGTTCTGACTCCTCTTGTACGATTTGTACGAAACTGCTTCCTCCTCTCATCCTGCCTTCCGTCCGCGAGTCCGGGCGATGACGTGGCAATCTATTGTGAGGTAGCTCACTTCGACGTGGTTACGACCCGCACATTGATGAGACATTTGTGTGAATCTTCGGTCGACCGCGCCGATATGCGTGGCTTGAAGCCGCGGAGAGGGATAGCGTCAGGGTGTGGCTGCCTCTTCGGTTGAACTACTGAAAAGCATGCGGGAGGGTGGACGCCCCTTCCGTGCGCATCGCACTCTGCCCGTCACCGGGATCGACGCTCACCGCGCCGGCGTCGAACGGCTTCTCGCGTCCTACCGCGCGATCCCCACGGACGCCACCGTGCGACTCGCGAAGAAGACGTCCAACCTGTTCCGGTCGCGGGCCCAGACCAGCGCGCCCGGCCTCGACGTCACCGGCCTCGGCGGAGTCATCTCGGTGGACCCACAGGCCCGGACCGCGGATGTCGCCGGAATGTGCACCTTCGAGGACCTGGTGGACGCCACCCTGCCGTACGGGCTGGCGCCGCTGGTGGTTCCGCAGCTCAAGACCATCACACTCGGCGGCGCGGTCACCGGCCTCGGCATCGAGTCGACGTCGTTCCGCAACGGGCTCCCCCACGAATCCGTCCTCGAGATCGACGTCCTGACCGGCAACGGCGACATCGTCACCGCGACACCGGAAGGCGAGAACTCCGACCTGTTCTGGGGATTCCCCAACTCCTACGGAACCCTCGGCTACTCCACCCGGCTGCGCATCCAGCTCGAGCCCGTCAAACGGTATGTGGCACTGCGCCATCTGCGTTTCGACTCCCTCGACGAGCTGCAGTCCGCAATGGATCGCATCGTCACCGAGCGCGTCCACGACGGCATCCCCGTCGACTACCTGGACGGCGTCGTGTTCACCGCGTCCGAAAGTTACCTGACGCTGGGCCATCAGACCGACGAGGGCGGCCCCGTCAGCGACTACACCGGGCAGAGCATCTTCTACCGGTCCATCCAGCACAGTTCCGTGAACCACCCCAAAACGGACAAACTCACCATTCGAGACTACCTGTGGCGCTGGGACACCGACTGGTTCTGGTGCTCGCGCGCATTCGGCGCCCAGAACCCCACCATCCGCCGGCTGTGGCCGAAGAACCTCCTCCGCAGCAGCTTCTACTGGAAGCTCATCGCCCTCGACCACAAGTACGACATCGGTGACCGACTCGAAAAGCGCAAGGGCAACCCGCCGCGCGAACGCGTCGTGCAGGACGTCGAAGTGCCCATCGAGCGCACCGCGGACTTCGTCCGCTGGTTCCTCGACGAGATCCCGATCGAACCGCTGTGGCTGTGCCCGTTGCGGTTGCGGGAACCCGCCCCCGCCGGCGCGTCCTCGCAACGCCCCTGGCCCCTGTACCCCCTCGAACCGAAGCGCACATACGTGAACATCGGATTCTGGTCGTCGGTGCCCATCGTTCCGGGCCGACCCGAGGGGGCGGCGAATCGGCTGATCGAGGACAAGGTCAACGACTTCGACGGACACAAGTCCCTCTACTCCGATTCGTACTATTCACGAGAAGATTTCGAACGCCTCTACTACGGCGGCGATCGATACACGGAACTGAAAAAACGCTACGACCCGAAATCACGATTACTGGACCTTTTCTCCAAGGCGGTGCAACGTCGATGACAACTCTGAAAGCTTCACGCTCCCAAGACCACAAGCTGACCATCGCAGAGATTCTCGAAACTCTGTCCGACGGTATGCTCCCCCTGCGGTTCTCCGCCTACGACGGCAGCGCTGCCGGCCCGGAGGACGCCCCCTACGGACTCCACCTCAAGACGACCCGGGGCACCACCTACCTCGCGACCGCCCCCGGCGACCTCGGCATGGCCCGGGCCTACGTGTCCGGCGACCTCGAGGCCCGCGGCGTCCACCCCGGCGACCCCTACGAGATTCTCCGCGTCATGGGCGACGAACTGCACTTCCGTCGCCCGTCTGCGCTCACGCTCGCCGCCATCACACGCTCGCTCGGCTGGGATCTGCTGCGCCCCATCGCCCCTCCCCCGCAGGAGCATCTCCCGCGCTGGCGCCGGGTCGCGGAAGGGTTGCGGCACTCCAAGTCCCGCGACGCCGAGGTCATCCACCACCACTACGACGTCTCGAACACCTTCTACGAGTACGTCCTCGGCCCGTCCATGACGTACACGTGCGCGTGCTACGAGAACGCCGAACAGACCCTCGAAGAGGCGCAGGACAACAAGTACCGCCTCGTCTTCGAGAAGCTCGGCCTCCAGCCCGGCGACCGACTGCTCGACATCGGTTGCGGCTGGGGATCGATGGTCCGGTACGCCGCCCGCCGCGGCGTCAAGGTCATCGGCGCCACCCTGTCCCGCGAACAGGCCGAATGGGCGCAGAAGGCCATCGCCGAAGAAGGACTGTCCGACCTCGCGGAGGTCCGGTTCTCCGACTACCGCGACGTCCCCGAGACCGGATTCGACGCCATCTCCTCGATCGGCCTCACCGAGCACATCGGTGTCGGCAACTACCCCGCCTACTTCGGTCTGCTGCAGAGCAAGCTCCGCGAGGGCGGCCGGCTGCTGAACCACTGCATCACCCGGCCCGACAACCAGAGTCAGGCGCGCGCAGGCGGATTCATCGACCGGTACGTCTTCCCCGACGGCGAACTCACCGGCTCCGGACGCATCATCACCGAGATCCAGAACGTCGGGCTCGAGGTGCGGCACGAAGAGAACCTGCGCGAACACTACGCACTCACCCTCGCCGGATGGTGCCAGAACCTGGTCGACAACTGGGACGCCTGCGTCGCCGAGGTCGGCGAAGGCACCGCACGTGTGTGGGGTCTCTACATGGCCGGGTCGCGACTGGGCTTCGAACGCAACGTCGTTCAGCTGCACCAGGTCCTCGCCGTCAAACTCGGCCCCAAGGGCGAGGCGCATGTGCCGCTGCGTCCGTGGTGGAGGTAGGCGGCTCCGCCGCCCGTGAGTGGTTAAGGAGTCTCTGCACTCCTTGACCACTCACACGCCGGGCACGGCCTCTCGCCGGGCCTGATCCACCCCTCCCGCACCAGCACGGTCTCCACTTCACGGGCCACCACACACGGACTCTTCGTCACCTCGTCGAACCCGTAGACGAGTCGTGGACGCCCCTGCAGTTCCGCGGCGTTGTCGCGTCGACGGTCCCGGAACGCGACCTCCGCCATGGCGTGCGCGCGGCGACCGTCGAGTCGCACGATGAGCGGCACCCCGTGCTCGGAGTAGTCGCAGTCCTCGAAGAGGGTGCGCCCGTCCACGACCACGGGTGACTGCCGCCGCGCCCGTGGAAGCCCGTGCGCGTCCTCGACGTCGGTGGCGTAGCGGTATTCGAGCACCGACTGCACTCCGTCGGCGAGCAGTCGTACCGCATCCACGAGCGCCTTGCCGTACCGACGTGGTCGTCGCTCCTCCATGCGTCGCCGGATGTCGCGCAGTGGGATCCGGGCATTGGTCACGAGAGCGATGAGCCGGGTGTAGGCGTCCCGTGCCGTGGGCTCGGCGACAGCTACGTCCAGAGCCGTATCTGCCCTTGCCGTCCGGGGTTGGTCCGTGTCGACGGCAATGTAGTCGTGCGCCCTCGACCGGTGCACGACGACTCCCGGATGCACGACAGTTCCTTCCCGGTGGCACAGACTCACCGACGCGAGGCCCGCACCGACAACGGTCGGCGCCTGGGTGACAGCCGATCTTCCGTAGGGAACGGTGATGTGCACGGGGCGTGCGGGATCGACACGAATCATGTGCCATTCCTCGGCGGCCGTGTGGTGGCTGAGGACTGCACCCTTGCCTCCGAAGAGCAGCGCGGCTTCCAGCGACATCTCACGAGTGATCGGTCCGTTGCTCACCGAATAGACACCGTGGAGCACTGCTTGCCATCTACCGGATTCGACGCGGTGCCGGACCCTGCTGCGGAGAAACCCGAGGGCGTGGAGTTGCGTGTGGGTGATCAGGCCGAACTGCGCGTCGGCGACGTCTTTCAGGGCGGCGAATTGCGTGGAGGTCATACCGGGCACGGTCACCGAGACCCCCGACGGGTCTCGGTGTCGCACCTGGGGAAATGAATTGCCCTGTGGATAACCCACAGGTTGGGGATAACTCAGCCCGTGCGTGGTTAGCGAGTCCAGAGACTCCTTAACCACGCACGGGCGGCGGAGCCGCCTACTACCTCAGCGACGCCGGCGGGGTGAAGCGCTCGCCGTACTTGACGGCGAGTTCTTCAGCGCGCTTGACGAAGCCTGCCTGGCCGCCTTCGTAACCCTGGATGTACTGCGACACACCGCCGGTCCAGGCGGGGAAGCCGATACCCATGATGGAGCCGATGTTGGCGTCGGCGGTGGTGAGGAGCACGTTTTCGTCGAAGCACTTCTGCGTCTCGATGGCCTCGATGAACAGCATGCGCTCGATGAGGTCCTGGAACGGCACCTCGAGTTCCTTGGAACCGAAGTTCTCCCGCAGGCCGGGCCAGAGGCCGGTGCGCTTGCCGTCGGCGTAGTCGTAGAAGCCGGCGCCGCCGAGCTTGCCCTTGCGGTCGAACTTGTCGACCATCGTGTTGATGACGTCGCCTGCCGGATCGGCGGGCAGTTCCTTGCCTTCGGCCTTCGCAGCTTCCGCGGTTTCCTTGCGGATCTTCTGCATCAGCGTGAGGTTCAGCTCGTCGGACAGTTGCAGCGGTGCTGCCGGGTAGCCGGCCTGCATGCCTGCCTGCTCGATGGTGGCGGGCTCGATGCCCTCCGCCAGCATGGCGATGGCCTCGTTGATGAACGTGCCGATGACGCGCGAGGTGAAGAAGCCACGCGAGTCGTTGACGACGATCGGTGTCTTGCGGATGGCCTGCACGTAGTCGAAGACGCGCGCGAGCGCCTCGTCGGATGTCTTCTCGCCGCGGATGATCTCGACGAGCGGCATCTTGTCGACGGGAGAGAAGAAGTGGATTCCGATGAAGTCCTCTTGGCGCTTCACACCCGTCGCCAGGCCGGTGATCGGCAGGGTCGACGTGTTCGAGCCGAGCAGGGCCGTCGGCTCGACGATGTCCTCGATCTCCTGGAACACCTTGTGCTTCAGGTCCTGCGACTCGAACACGGCCTCGATGACGAAGTCGACACCGGCGAAGTCGGCGGGGTCGGCGGTCGGCGTGATGCGGTCGAGCAGCGCCTTCGACTTCTCCTCGGTGGTCTTGCCACGCGAGAGGGCCTTGGCCTCGATGCCTTCGGAGTACGCCTTGCCCTTGTTGGCGGCCTCGATGGTGACGTCCTTGAGGACGACGTCGAAGCCGGCCTTCGCGGACACGTAGGCGATGCCCGCGCCCATCATTCCGGCACCGAGCACACCGACCTTGGTGATCGGGGTCTTCTCGATGCCCTCGGGGCGGGAGGCGCCGGAGTTGATGGCCTGCAGGTCGAAGAAGAACGCCTGGATCATGTTCTTCGCGACCTGGCCGGTGACCAGCGACGTGAAGTAGCGGGCCTCGATGAGGAGCGCGTTGTCGATGTCGACCTGCGAGCCCTCGACGGCGGCGGCCATGATGGCGCGCGGTGCCGGCATGGGGGCGCCCTTGAGCTGCTTGCGGAGGTTCGCGGGGAACGCGGGGAGGTTGGCTGCGAATGCCGGGGTGGACGGGGTGCCGCCGGGGATCCGGTAGCCCTTCTTGTCCCACGGCTGGACGCCGCCCTCGGGGTTGGCCTTGATCCACGCCTTCGCGGCGGGCACCAGTTCCTCGACCGAGGACACGACCTCGTCGACGAGTCCGACCTCCTTGGCCTGCACCGGTCCACGCTGCTGGCCCTGGAGCAGCACTTGCATGAGCGCGTTCTGCAGTCCGAGCATGCGGACGGTGCGCACGACGCCACCGCCGCCGGGCAGCAGGCCGAGGGTGACCTCGGGCAGGCCGATCTTGACGCCCTTCACGTCCGCGGCGACGCGGTGATGCGTGGCCAGGGCGATCTCGAGTCCGCCTCCGAGCGCGGCACCGTTGATGGCGGCGACGACGGGCTTGCCGAGCGTCTCGAGGCGGCGCAAGTCCGACTTGATCGCGACGCTGTGGCTGTAGATCTCGTCGGCGTTCTCCGGGCCGACCTTGATCATGTTCTTCAGGTCGCCGCCGGCGAAGAACGTCTTCTTGCCGGACGTGACGACGACACCGGTGATGGAGTCCTTCTCGTCGACGAGGCGGTCGACGGTCGCCTTCATCGAGGAGATGTAGGCGTCGTTCATGGTGTTCGCGCCCTGGTTGGGATCGTCGATGGTGAGCACGACGATGCCGTCGGCGTCCTGCTCCCAGTTGATGATGTTCTGCTCGCTCACTGCTTCAAGTCTCCTGATGGTCCGGGCGGTCAGACGCGCTCGATGATGGTGGCGACGCCCATACCGCCGCCGATGCACAGGGTGATGAGGGCGTACCGGGCGTTGCGACGCTCGAGCTCGTCGATCATGGTGCCGGTGATCATGGCGCCGGTGGCTCCGAGCGGGTGCCCCATCGCGATGGCGCCGCCGTTGACGTTGAGCTTCTCGTCCGGGATGTTCAGGTCCTTCTGGAACTTGAGCACCACGGACGCGAACGCCTCGTTGATCTCGAACAGGTCGATGTCGTCGACGGTCAGACCGGCGGCGGCGAGCACCTTCTTCGAGGCCGGGGTCGGGCCGGTGAGCATGATCGTGGAGTCGGCACCGCTGGTGGCCGTCGCGACGACGCGGGCCCGCGGGGTCAGGCTCATGTCCTTACCGGCCTGCTCGGATCCGACGAGTACCAGTGCGGCGCCGTCGACGATGCCGGAGCTGTTGCCGCCGTGGTGGACGTGGTTGATCTTCTCGACCCAGTGGTACTTCTGCAGCGACACCGCGTCGAAGCCGCCCATCTCGCCGACACCGGCGAAGGACGGGTTGAGGCCCGCGAGGTTCTCGAGCGTGGTGCCGGGACGCATGTGCTCGTCCTGGTCGAGGACGGTGAGGCCGTTGATGTCCTTGACCGGGACGACGGACTTGGCGAAGTAGCCGCCGGTCCACGCCTTCGCGGCGAGGTCCTGCGAGCGGACGGCGTACGCGTCGACGTCCTCGCGGGAGAAACCCTCGATGGTGGCGATCAGGTCGGCGCCCACGCCCTGGGGAACGAAGTAGTTGTCGTAGTTGGTGGCCGGGTCGAGCGCCCACGGTCCACCGTCGGAGCCCATCGGCACGCGGGACATCGACTCGACACCGCCGGCGATGACCAGTTCGTCCCAGCCGGAGCGCACCTTCTGCGCGGCGGTGTTGACGGCCTCGAGGCCGGACGCGCAGAACCGGTTCAGCTGGACGCCACCGACGGTGTCGGGCAGTCCGGCGTCGTTCACCGCGACGCGCGCGATGTCCATGCCCTGGTCGCCGACGGGGGTGACGACGCCGAGGATCAGGTCCGAGATGCGATCCTCGTCCAGGTCGGGGAAGCGGGCGCGGAGCTCGTCGATCAGGCCGGTGACCAGCGAGATCGGCTTGACCGAGTGCAGCGAACCGGTCTTCTTTCCGCGGCCACGCGGGGTTCGGATGGCTTCATAAATGAATGCCTCTGTGCTCACTGTGGAGTGTTCCTTCCTAATCTGCGTCGACGCCGACCGTGCACACGGCGCTCTGCACGGGGCATACCCCGGCACGTCCACCTTAGAACGTGTTGCAAAACGGTAGGAAGGACCGAAGCGATCCTGGATCGTGACCCAGGCGATCACGATCGGCCGATCTCCGCCCAACCCGGGCCGCACTTTCGTGCTGTAATGACCCGGCGCTCGACCCGACCCGAGCGGAGGAGAACACGCTGTGACCACCCGACTGTCCCGCCGGCAACTGTTCGGCGCCGCGACCGCGGGTGCGGCGACCGTTGCCGGGCTGGGACGCGCCGCAGCGTCCGCGGATCCGGCTCGTCGACTGCCGTCTCCTGCCGCGATCACCGCGTCCGATCCGGCTCTCCTCAGCGCGGTCGAGGCCGCGTCGCTGTTGCAGTCACGCGCGCTGCATCCACGCGAGCTGCTCGACGCGTGCCTGTCGCGCAGTGCCGCCCACGACGGCGGCATCGGGGCCTGGATCCGGATCTACCCCGAGCAGGCCTACGAGGCCGCGGAGTCGGCCGCACAGCGACTCGCGGCAGGGTCCGCGCCGCTGGTCTGCGGATTGCCGATCGCGCTGAAGGATCTCTATGCGGTGGCCGGGCTGCCCGTCACGGCATCGAGCGGCGTCCTCGCGGGCAACATCGCCGCCGGCGATTCCGGGGTGTGGCGGCAGCTGCGCGACGCGGGCATGGTGCTGATCGGCCACGCGCACACCCACGAGTTCGCCATCGGAACCGCGACACCGCAGGTGGGGAACCCGTGGGACGTCGAGTATTCGCCGGGCGGCTCGTCCGGTGGCAGCGCCGCCGCCCTCGCCGCGCGATTCGCGCCCTGTGCGGTGGGAACCGACACCGGCGGGTCGTTGCGCATCCCCGCGAGCGCGTGCGGGATCACGTCGATCAAACCGACGTTCGGCCGGTGCAGCACCAGCGGGGTGATTCCGCTGACCTGGACGCGCGATCACACCGGCCCGATGGGGCGCAGTGTCGCCGACGCGTCGCTGCTCCTCAGTCACATGGCGGGCGTCGACGTGGACGACCCCTGCACGTCGGTGGGCCCGGACGTTCCCGCGGAGGGTTACCCGCTGACCGCCGTGGGCGGGTCACGCCCGCTGTCGGGCACGCGCCTCGGGTTGCCGCGGGGTGTCGCCGACGACCTACCCGGCGCGATCGGGACCCTGTTCGGCGGCTTCCTCGACCTCGTCCGCGCACTGGGCGGCGAGATCGTCGACGTGACCGTGCCCGACGTGCCGAAGGGGCTGCTGAGCGGCGACTATGCCGAGTTCGGCTCGTATCACCGGCAGTTCGCGGACCGGCTGCCGGCGTACGGCCAGGAGTCGGCGCTCGCCGCGACCGCGGCGATGGCGAGCCTCGCCCTGCCCGTCGCGGACTATTTCGCTCTCGAACGCGCACGCCTGCGCTTCCAGCACGACTACAACCGGATGTTCGCCGAGCACCGGCTGGATGCGATTGTGCGCCCCGGCTCCCTCACCGACGGGGTGCGGCGCGACGCACTCTCCGATTCGAGCGTGTTCGCCGGTGCGCGGGAGAACTACTTCTGGGCCAACTACACGGGAGCACCGGTCGTCTGCACCCCGGTGGGCCGGTCCGCGACCACCGGCATTCCGTTCGGCGTGCAACTGGGCGGGGTTCCGTGGTCCGAGGCGTCGCTGATCTCGATCGTCCTGGAATTGCAGGAGGCGCAGCCGGTGTGGCGGGACGCGCCGCCGCTCGGCCCGTCACCGCGGCGGATCCCCGAGGTGCGGGTAGCGGCCCCCGGCGCCGGACCGACTGCGACCAACACGGACGACACCGGCCCGGGTATCCGGTTCGTGCCGACGACATCGACCGCGGCGGTATGACGCCGCGAGGTCAGGCGTCGAGGCCGAGACCCGCGTCCCGTGCCCGGACGATCGCGGTCGGACGGTCGGGCACACCGAGTTTGGCCAGCACGTTCGACACGTGGTTGCGCACCGTCTTCGGGCTCAGCACGAGTCGCCGCGAAATGTTCGCGTTGTCGTAGCCGCGGGCAACGAGGTCGAGGACCTCACGCTCCCGGTCGGTCAGCTCGGGAAACACCGTGGGACCCACCCGGCGCGAGGCGGCCATGAAGCTCATCGCGCGGGCCGCCACCGCGGCGCCCAGGATCACCTCACCGTTGGCGACCGCCCGGACCGCCCGTTCGACCTCCCCCGGATCGGCCCCCTTCACCAGGTAGCCGCGGGCACCGGCCCGCACCGACGCCACCAGCGATTCGTCGTCCTCGTGCATGGTCACCACGAGCACCCGCAGTGCGGGGTGCCGCTCGACGAGCCGCCGGGTGGCGTCCACCCCCGAACCGTCCCCGAGTTCGAGGTCCATCAGCACCACGTCGACGTCCCCGTCGACGACGTCGAGCGCCTCCGCGACGGAGCTGGCCTGCGCGGCCACCTCCATGCCGTCCAGGGTCGACAGCAACGCCACCATGCCCAGCCGGAACACCGGGTGGTCGTCGACGACGGCGACCCGGATGGACGAGGTGGTGGAATTCGTGGTGCCTGCGCTCATGATGCGGTCAACGGTAACCGGGCGGTGACCACCGTGCCTGTCGGACGAGCGGATTCGATGTGGAGCGTGCCGCCGAGTTCGTGGGCGCGCTCGCGCATCGACCTGGTTCCGACGCCGCCGCCCCCCGCCGGATCGAACCCGCACCCGTCGTCGTGGATGACGACCGTGAGCATCTCCGGCGCGAACGTGGCGTCGACCCGGCAGCCGTCGGCTCCGCTGTGCCTGCGCGCGTTGGTGACGGCCTCGACGACGATCCCGTACGCCGCGGCGCTGATCTCCGCCCCCAGCCTGGGCGGCGGATCGGCCTGCACCCGCAGCTGGAATCCGCTGCGCGACTGGTTGGCTGCCAGTTCGTGCAGCGCCGGGACCAGTCCGAGTTCGTCGAGCACCGGCGGGAACATGCTGCGGGACAGCTGCCGGACGCCCTCCACCTGATGGTCGAGTTGCTCCTGCAGCGCGTCGATGAGTTCCGCGGCGGCGACCGGATCCGAGCCGAGCAGGTTCCGGGCGCCCTGCAGGCCGAGTCGGATGCCCGCCAGCGACGGACCCAGCCCGTCGTGCAGTTCGCGGCGAATCATCTGCCGCTCCTCCAGTCGCACGGACGCCAACCTGCGTCGGGCCTCCTGCAGGTTCTCCGCCGACTGCAGCACGACGAGACCGGCCGTCACCACCGCCGACAACTCGGTGAGCGACCGGCGGGTGCGCGCCCCCAGCGACTCCCCCGGCGGCGCCGTCACGACCATCGTCCCGAGCGCCGCACCGCGGTGGACCAATTCCACCGACTCGGCGTGCCCCGTCGCCGAACCCCACACCGCGGCAACCCCGCTGGTGCGCCGCACGGACACGGATTCGAGCCGCAACGCGACGCCCACGCCGGCAGCGAGTCCCTCCAGGAGTTGTTCCGGGGTCTCGGCACTGCCGAACTGCCGGCCCAGGGTGCGGACGGCCCGCGCCGGGTCCTCGCCCTCGCCGTAGACGAGGCGGTGCACCCGCCGCTGCAGCCACAACCGGACCGGCTGCACGGCGACGGCGACGACACCCGCCGCGACCACCTGCGCCCCCACCGAATCACCCTCGGGCAGCAGCGCCGTCACGGCCGTGGCCACCACCACGTAGAGCACCAGCAGCAGGACGGTGAGGGTGCCCGCCACCGTCGCGCGGCTGACGGCGAGATTCAGCCCCCACATGCGCTGACGCAGGATGCACACCAGGATCGCGACCGGATAGAACGCCTGAACGGCCAAGTGCACCAACGGGTTGAGCACCCACAGCCCCGGCAGCGACGCGGGCAGGGCCAGCGGAATGTACGCCGCCGTCATCAGCGCCGTGCCGAGGCACATCCATCCGAGCCCCACACGCTCGTCGGGTGGGCCGTGCCGCCAGCGCCACCCGCAGTCCGCTGCCGCCGCGGAGCCGACGACGAGCACGGGCACGATCACCCACACCGCGGGGATCCCCGTGAACGTGCGAGACCAGAAGTACCAGGACGTCGCCGCGATACCCGCGAGGACGCCGAGTTTCGCGCCGACACCGAGCGGATGATCGCGGATCAGCCACGGCACGATCAGGAACAGGCTGAGCGTCCCGGGAATCCACGCCGTGTTCTGCAGCGGCGACAGCACGTCGACCCACGGCAGCCCCGGCCGCACGACCGCGAGCTGGGAATAGCTGTAGCTCAGCGCGGCGACACCCACGCCGATGGCGGTGAGCCCCATGATGATCGGCACCGGATGCACCCGGCGCGCGAGGACGACGCCGGCCACGGTCCCGTACACCGCTGCCCCGACGACGTCCACCAGGAAGAACAGCTGGTTCGAATCGATGCCCGGATCGGCCCGGACGAACGCCACCACCGACAGGACGACCAGAATCCACGCGGACACCGCCATGACAGCGGCAGGTACGGGCGCACCGCCCGTACCTGCCGACCCCTCGGTCATCGGAGTGTCCTTCTGCTTCACCATGATGCGAACGAGTATCTCCGCTACTCGCGCACGGTGTCGGCGAAAGCGAAACCGATCGCGCTCACCAGCACCCACAGCGGTCCGGTGAACCCCGCGAGGTACTGCAGCGGCGAGACGCCGATGACGGCCGTCACCAGGCCCAGGACCAGGCTGACCCAGCCGATCCACCGCGGGCCGGCCTGCCCGCGCAGCAGTGCGACGGCCACCGCCAGCGCGCTGACCCCGGCACCCGCCCACAGCCACGGGATGGTGCCCATCCAGTGGCCCCCGACCACCGCGAACTCCGGCACCAGCTGGTCTGTGTCACCGAGACCGAACACCAACTCGGTGGTCAGGCCGGTTCCGAGCAGGCACGCCGCCGACGTCAGAACCAGACCGAACGCCGCGACCGACGGCAGGATGCTCTCGGCAGGCAACGCTGCTCGCAGCCGCTGGGACAGCCCCGCGGCGAAGACGAGAATCAGCAGCGCCGCGGTCATGACCGCCACGTGCATGACGAGGATCCCGGTGCGCTGTCCGGCGAGGCCGTTCATGATTGCGACGGCGTCGCCGGCCGACGCGTCCACGTAGACCGCGTCGATGGACATACTCGCCTGGATGCCGACGATTCCGGCCACGCCGGCGACGGCCCCGACGTAGGCCCACCACCGGCCACTTCGCGGTCGCGCCGTCGCCGGGACCTCGTTCTGCACGCCGTCTGGAACATTCACTGTGCTCATGGGACGAGAATCGGGCACCCGGCGTCCCGGGCACCAGGGGCCGATGTCCCGATGCGGCGGGACCGGCGACGCGGGCCCCTTCGGGTCAGCCCTCGAGCTTCTTGGCCCCGAGCATGTCCTTGAGCAGTTCGAACGCCACGTCTTCCGGGTCGCGGCGAGTCGCGGGATCGACGGGTTCCGCCGCCTCCGCGAACATCTCTTCCTCGTCCTCGGGTGTGGAGACGGGCGGCGGCGTTGTCGCGGAAGCCTCGTAGTCGATCGGCCCGGGATCGTCCGGGTAGTCGGGTGCCTCCGGCGGCGGAATGTCGTCGTCCGGCTCGGACGACGGACGTGCCTGGCCCGCACCCGGACCCGAATCGGAGCGTTGTGTGTCGGACTGCTGCTGCGGCGGACGCTGCGCGGTCTTCTCCTGGCTGGGCCGGGAGAATCGCGGTGCGCCTGCCGGTTTCGTCGGCGCTGCAGCGGCCTTCGCGACCGGTGGGGGCGGCGCCGTCGGAGCACCGGCCTGATACTCCACTTCCCAGGTGCCGCCGAACATCTCGGCGAGCACCTCGGTGATCACCTGAGCGTTGTGCGGTGACGCGATGCGAGCGCCCAGGTTGGGGACGGGGTGCGCCAGGATCAGGCGGTTGCCCTGAACGTCGTGCACGGTCGCGGCCGACAACATGGCAGGCAGGATCTTGTTCCGCTGACTCACCTTCTCGCGCAGCGAATTCCAGGCTTCCCGCAGCGCGGCGGCATCCGGTCCGGCCGATGCGGCGGGCTCCGCCTCCACCTCGGGGGCGATCGGCGGCTCCGGTTCCGGTTCGGGAGTCGGCTCCGGTACAGGTACAGGTTCCGGTGCGGGCGCCGGTTCGGGTTCCGGAACAGGAGCGGGCGCAGGCGTCGGCGCCGGCTCGGGTGCGGGCACAGGGGCAGGCTCGGGCGCAGGCGTCGGCTCCGGAACAGGTGTCGGCTCGGGCTGCGGCTCCGGTTCGGGAACGGGTGTCGGCGCGGGCTCCGGAACCGGCCGCGGCATCGGTTCGGGTTCCGGCTCGGGCGGCGGGGGCACGGTGGCCGCCGCGGCCTGGCGCATCGACGGTCGCTGGAACTTCGGTTCCGGCTCCGGCTCGGCGGGATGTTGCGGCGCACGCGCAGGAGCCGCCGCCGGCCGCTCGGCCGCGTCCACTGCCGGCGCCGCCCCGGCGGGCGGAAGTCCGCGTTCGACGCGTTCGAGTCGTTGCAGCACGGCGGACTCCGCATCGGACGCCGCGGGCAGCAGCATCCGGGCGCACATCACTTCGAGCAGCAGGCGGGGAGCCGTGGCGCCCCGCATCTCACCCAGGCCTGCGTGCATCACCTCGGCGTAGCGGGTGAGCGTGGCGGGACCGATCCGCTGGACCTGGGCGCGCATGTGTTCGAGCACGTCGCCGGGCGCGTCGACCAGGCCACGTTCGGCGGCGTCGGGCACCGCCTGCATCAGGATGAGGTCGCGCAGGCGCTCGAGCAGGTCGACGGCGAACCGGCGCGGATCGTGCCCGGCGTCCATGACGCGGTCGACCGTTCCGAACAGCGCTGCACCGTCGCCGGTGGCGAGCGCGTCCACGGCGTCGTCGATGAGCGCGACGTCGGTGACGCCGAGCAGCGCGAGCGCACGCGGGTAGGTGACGCCCTCGTCACCCGCTCCGGCGAGCAGCTGATCGAGGATGCTCAGCGAGTCACGCGGCGAACCGCCACCCGCGCGGATGACCAGCGGATACACCGGGTCGGCGACGGGCACACTCTCCTGGTGGCAGATCTTCTCGAGCAACCCGCGCATCGTGGTCGGCGCAAGCAACCGGAACGGGTAGTGATGGGTGCGCGAACGGATGGTCGGCAGCACCTTCTCCGGTTCGGTGGTGGCGAAGATGAAGATGAGGTGCTCCGGCGGCTCCTCCACGATCTTGAGGAGCGCGTTGAAACCGGCCGTGGTGACCATGTGGGCCTCGTCCACGATGAACACCCGGTACCGGGATTCGGCGGGCGCGTAGAACGCGCGGTCGCGCAGCTCACGGGTGTCGTCGACGCCACCGTGGCTGGCCGCGTCGAGTTCGGTGACGTCGAGGTTGCCCGACCCGCCGGGGCCGAGCGCCACGCACGAGGGGCACTGGCCGCACGGCGTCGAGGTCGGACCCTCGACGCAGTTCAGCGATCGGGCCAGGATTCGGGCAGACGACGTCTTGCCACAGCCGCGGGGACCGGAGAACAGATACGCGTGGTTGATCCGTCCGGCGTCGAGAGCGGTGCTCAGTGGTTCGGTGACGTGCTCCTGCCCCACCACCTCGGCGAAGGATGCGGGTCGGTACTTCCGGTACAGGGCCACGCGGAAAGACTACCGGCGGTCCCCGACAGTCCGGGCCGGGTGGTCGAAGCGCCCGCTCGGCACCCGCTCGGGGCGCTACTCACATGCCGAGATCCGAACCTGACCGCATTGCGTAACACGTTCGCAACGCAGCGGCATCACAGTCGAAACCGCTCGCGGTCATCGTGACTTTCCGCGCCGGGTTTCGTCCCGGTGTGTGAGGAGAATGTCGTGCCTGCAATCGACGCCGGAGCAACCGCCTGGCTTCTGATCAGTACCGCGCTGGTCCTTCTGATGACGCCGGGGCTCGCCCTGTTCTACGGCGGAATGGTCCGTTCCACCGGCGTACTGAACATGATCATGATGAGCTTCGTGTCGATCGCGCTGGTCACGGTCGCGTGGCTGGTGGCCGGATACTCCCTCATCTTCGGCGACGACATCGGCGGCGGACTGATCGGCGGGCTGGAGCACCTGGGGATGGTGGGCATCGACCCCACCACCGTCCACGGGCAGGTGCCCGAGATCCTGTTCGCCACGTTCCAGCTGACGTTCGCGATCATCACCGCCGCGCTGATCAGTGGTGCGATCGCCGACCGGGCCAAGTTCTCGGCCTGGATGATCTTCGTTCCCGTCTGGGCCCTCGTCGTCTACGCGCCCGTCGCGCACTGGGTGTGGAACCCGCAGGGCTGGATCGCACAGTTCGGCGCCCTCGACTACGCGGGCGGACTGGTCGTCGAGATCGTGTCCGGCGCGTCCGGCCTGGCGCTGGCGCTGGTCCTGGGCCCGCGCCTCGGATTCCGGTCCGAGTCGATGCGCCCCCACAACCTGCCGCTGGTGCTGCTGGGCGTCGGCCTGCTCTGGTTCGGCTGGTTCGGTTTCAACGCCGGCTCCGCGCTCGCCGCCGACGGCACCGCCGCCGCGATCTTCCTGAACACCCTCGTCGCCGGGTGCACCGGCCTGCTCGGCTGGCTCCTCGTCGAACAGAAGCGTGACGGCCACCCCACCACGTTCGGTGCGGCGTCCGGCGTCGTCGCGGGTCTGGTCGCGATCACCCCGTCCTGCGGCACCGTGAGCATGGTCGGCGCGCTCGTCGTCGGCGCCGTCGCCGGCGTGGTCTGCTCGTTCGCCGTCGGCTGGAAGTTCCGCCTCGGGTACGACGACTCCCTCGACGTCGTGGGTGTCCACCTGATGGGCGGCATCGTCGGCACCATCCTGATCGGCCTGCTCGCCACCGAGGTCATGACCGGCGGACCGGAAGGCCTCTTCTACGGGGGCGGGTTCGCCCAACTCGGCAAGCAGGTGGTGGCCGTGGTGGTCGTCGCCCTGTACGCGTTCGGCGTGACGTACGCGCTGGGCAAGCTGATCGACCGGATCTTCGGGTTCCGGGTGAGCGCGGAGGACGAGTCGTCCGGCATCGACCTTGCTTTGCACGCCGAGTCGGCGTACGAGCACGGTGTGCTCGGGCACGGTCCGGGCGGCGGCGGTCAGGGCAACAGCGTCTTCCCGTGGATGCACGAGGCCGAACGCAGGCGGCACCTGGATGCCGAGCGGAAGCAGAAGCCCTCCGACACCGAGTAGCGGCCGCTACTTCTTCTTCGCCGCCGCAGCCTTCTTCGCCTCGGCCTTCGCCGCCTTCTTGAACTCGCGGACCTCGTGGAGGCTCTTGTCGTCCACGACGTCCGCGATCGAACGCCGCGCTCCGTCGGTGCCGTAGTCGCCTGCGGCCTCCCGCCAGCCCTTCGGCTCCACCCCGATCTGCTTGCCGAGCAGCGCCAGGAAGATGCGGGCCTTCTGATCGCCGTAACCCGGCAGCGCCTTCAGCCGCTTCAGGACCTCTTTGCCGTCGGGGTCGCCGCTGGTCCACAACGCCTCGACGCTGCCGTCGTAGTTCTCGACGAGGAACGCGCACAGCGACTGGATGCGGGTGGCCATCGATCCGGGAAACCGGTGGACCGCCGGCGTCTGCGAGCAGACGGCCGCGAACTCCTCCGGATCCATCTCCGCGATGCGGTGCACCTCGAGGCCGCCGAGCCGGTCGTCCAGCTTCTTCGGACCCGCGAACGCCGTCTCCATCGGAACCTGCTGATCGAGCAACATCCCGATGAGCAGCGCCAGCGGGTCACTCGCGAGGAGTGCGTCGGCGTCCGGATCCCCTACCAGGTTCAGCGTGCGTGCCATGGTTCGATCCTGCCAGGTCGGTCTCGGCTGCGCAGCTACCGGCCGAGAACCGCGACGGCGACGGCCGAGGCGGCGGTCGCGGCCAGGAGTAGCGAGATCAGCAGCGCACTACGACCGGTCATCCCGGCGCGCGAACGGCGCAGAGAAGAGACACGCCGACCTGCGACGAGGCCGATCCCCAACAGTGCCAGCGCCATCCCGGCAACCGGCACACCGGCCACACCGGCGCCCGAGACTGCGGCGAAGTGCGCGAGGAACAACGCCGCAGCGATTGCCGACAGGGATGTCCGACGCCACGCCAGTGCGGTGCGCTCCGGCTGGAGACCGGCGTCCCGGACCTGCACACCCGTCACGGAACGGACGTCGCAACGACGGCAAGCGCCGCAATCACGCCGACACCCACCGTCAGCACGGGCACCAGCACGGAATCCGGGAGCGGCAGACTGCGTCTGATCGCGAGCTGCACCGACCGCCAGTGGAGGTAGGCACCGACCGCCAGCACCGTCGCGAGTCCGAAACACACAACGGAGATCGCGCACTGCGCTCCGTCCGACAGCGACGAAGCCAACTGGCCCACCGCCACACCCCCGGCGAGGAGTCCCAGCGCCGTCCGTATCCATGCGAGATAGGTTCGCTCGTTCGCGAGGGTGAAGCGGTAATCCGGCTCGTCCTCCACCTCGGACGCGACCGACGACGCACGCTGCGGCCGCGAGTTCAGAACGCCCACTGCGACCTTCCCGCAGTCTTGGCCTTCAGCTCCGTCGCACGGTCGCTCCCCTCGAGGAAAGCCCTCGATTCCGCGGCCGCCCAGCTGTACACGCCCTTCGCCATCGTCGACGTGGCTGCCCGCTCGAGCGCACCGAACACTTCGAGCCGCGTCTCGTGCGAAACCCGGCTGCCCGGATCGGCGTCGGCCGCCATCTGCGCGAGATGTCCGGCGAGCCGATGCTCGCCGCGTGCGAGCAGCTCACGCGCCCGTTCGGCCAATCGCTCGGCGCCACCGCCGATTTCTGCCATCTCCCGCGCCAGGTCGTTGCGGTGAGCGGCCTTGAGGTTGGCGGGGTTTCCGTCGTACCAGCCGCCGTACATCCGCCAGACGTTGCGTACGACGAACTCGGGTTCGTCGTAGGACGGCGCCAGATACGGCTTCTTCAGCAGTTCGGCGGGCGCCGTGACCGTGTGAATCACCTCGTCCAACGTCGCACCGGCATTCATCAACTCGAGCGTCTGGCAGTGCAGGGTCTCGAGCAGTTCCGCAGCGTCCGTCAGGGTCACCCGGATGCGGTCCACGCCGACTACGGGAAGTCCGTGCCCGGGGAGAAGGATCTCCGCTCCGAGTCCGGCCATCCAACGCAGGGTGCGCGCCCACTCGTACGCAAACCGCTGGACCTTCTGCGGGTTGCCGGCGTTCGGGCTCGCCCAGATGAAGAAATCGCCGCAGCAGAGGATCTTCCGGTCCGGCAGCCAGGCGATGGCCGCATCATCCGTCTCACCGCGTGCGTGACGCAAGTCGACTACGAGGTCGTCGATCGTGAGCGTCGTGCGATCGCCGAACGTGACATCCGGGTAGCGGTAGTCGTTCGGCCACTGGAGATTCGGTGCCTGGAACTGTCGCTGGTTGATGACGCCGTTGTAACCACGGGTCCTGCGGTAGCGATCGAAGCGGGGAAGAACCGCTTCCTGCGCCACGACGGTGGGGCGCTCCCAGCCGCGCCTGGCCGCCTCCTCGTCGAACGGCCCCATCCCGAAGATGTGGTCGATGTGACCGTGTGAGTACACCGCTGTGTGGATCGGCCGGTCGGAGAGTTCCCGAGTCGCCGAGAACAACTCGTTCGCGGTGCGCAGGTCGCCGGTGTCGTAGACGAACAAGCCTGCATCCGTGGGGAAGACGTAGACGTTGCCGAAGGCGGGCCACATGTAGGCACCGTCCGCGACGCGATGCATCCCCTCCCTGCGGAGGTCGCCGCGGTGATACAGCTGCTGGCTCGCCTCGCCCCGCCACACCTTGTCGGCGTATTCGATGATGTCGGTCATATCGCTCTCCTCGGGTGTCGGCACTCGTCCGGCCGGATCGGCTGTCCGCTGTGGCCAATTCTGTGTTCCGCGGGCTCCGCCGACAATGGAGTTCTCACACACCCGCCGACGCGCCGACCTGTGAGATGTCACAGGTCGGGACAATCGTCCGCCGGCTACTCAGGCCTCCGGCGGTGCGATTCCGGAGTTCACCGCGACGGCGAGCGTGAGGAGATCGTTCGTGACATGGACGTCGAGACCGGTCAGCTCGCGCACCCGATTCAAGCGGTTGTCCACCGTGTTCGGGTGCACGAACAGCGTGTCCGCGGTGCCGCGCCGGTCCTGGTTGCACGCAAGGTAGACCCGCAGCGTCTGCACCAGCTCCGGGCGGTTTCGCAGCCCGCTACACCGGTCCATCAGGACGCCCAATGACGCGCTCGCGTGAGCGAAATGGTGTTCCAGAGCCACATCGTCGATTCGGATCGCTCTACCGGTGAGCCCGCACCGCAGACCCACTTCGAGCACCTCTCGCGCGGTCCGTCCCGCACGCGGAAGATCTCCGACTCCGGCCGCCTCGTCGATACCCGCCGTCACGCGAGCCCCGCTGGCCTTCTCGAGGTCCGCGACGAGTGAATCCAGGTCGATCGACGGCGGATGCATCAGCAGCCGTCCGGAGTTCGGACGGATGTCGGTCAACCACAGACCCGGCAGTTCCCGTGCCAGCTGGGCGCGGAGACGGCGCACTTTCCGCTTCACCGCGACCGACCGGGCGTGGGCGTCACCCGACTTTTCGCCGGGGACGTCCCCGATGTCGAGGAACAGGACGACCGGTTGCGCGGGAACGAGTTCGGGGTCGTCGAAGATCCAGTCGTCGCCGCGCAGGACCGCGTCGATGATCGGCGCGTGGTTGTGATCCTGGGCCGCGACCAGCTCGCGCGCGTGGATCTCGTACGCGGAAGCCACGTCTCGAAGAATACGGTCGTTGGTCCGGCGGGCCCGGCCGAGCACGAACCAGAACGTCTCGTGGTCGCGGCCCCATTCGGACTCCAGCGCTTCGGCGAGCACGTCGAAGGCCGTCTGCCAGCAGC
Organism: Rhodococcus sp. JS3073; assembly: GCF_026810085.1. Taxonomy (NCBI): domain Bacteria; kingdom Bacillati; phylum Actinomycetota; class Actinomycetes; order Mycobacteriales; family Nocardiaceae; genus Rhodococcus; species Rhodococcus sp. JS3073. The sequence goes on from NZ_CP113951.1 coordinate 3,586,878, forward strand.
GCATGTATTCCCGGAGCGGCAAACCCTCGGATACCCGCTCGGTGCCTCGTTCGATGCTTTCCCGCATGGTCTCGGCGATGTCGATCGAGTCCTCGACGACCGAACGGAGACAGACATCGAGCATCGACCGGACGGTGTGGGCACTCTCGCGGTGGAGGTGGTCGGGGACTCCGGTCCCCTCGTAGAGCGGGGTGGCCTGGATGTAACGGTCGATGGTGGTCCTGGCCAGGCGAGGGATCGAGCGCCGCATCCGTGCGATCGAACGCCGCAGATCTGTCTCGGATGCAGCCCGCATCGGTCGACTCCTCACTGTGATGGATCACACAGGTTACCCAGCAAGAGTGTGACCGCCGCCGATGGTACGACAGTCACCGGGTCGGCACGCTGATGCACTGACGAGACCTCCACAGGACTCCTGATGCACCGGCGAAGGAATGAGGACCCCATGACACAGACCGAGAACGCACCGGACCTTCCCCTTGCCGGAATCGTGGTCGTCGACCTCGGCCAGTACATCGCTGCCCCGGGCGCGGCGCAGACGCTTGCCGACCTCGGCGCGGACGTGATCAAAGTCGAGAGCCCCGAGGGTGACCAGGCGCGTGGAATCGGCGTGTACGGCGAAGCGATCATGCGGGCCTACAACCGGCGCAAGAAGTCGATCGTCCTCGACCTCAAGAACGACGTGGACCTCGGCAACGCCCGCTCACTGATCCGCCACGCCGACGTGGTCGTGCACAATCTGCGGCCGGGAGTCATGGACAGGCTGGGACTTTCGGCAGCTGCCATCCGCGAACTGAATCCGACGGTCGTGCTCGCTTCCGTTTCGGGGTTCGGCACCCACGGCCCCTCCCGCGCTCGGCCGGGTCTCGACATCGCGGCGCAGGCGGAAACCGGCATGATGTCGGCGACCGGAGAAGCGGACGGCGATCCGCAGCGTGTCGGATTTCCCCTCGTCGATCATGCGACGTCGTACGTGGTGGCTCAAGCGATCCTCGCTGCGCTGTATCGAAGAGAGCGAACGGGACTCGGCGACGAGATCGAGGTATCACTTCTCGACGTTGCAGTCGATCTGCAGTGCGTGAACTGGGGTGAGTACGGCATCACCGGCGTGGTTCCACGCCGGAGCGGCAATGGCCAGCCCACCGCCGCACCTGCGGCAGACATCTTCCGCACAGCAGACGGTTCGATCGTGGTGTCGGCGTACACGGCGGCCAGGTTCGAGCAACTGTGTGCGATCGCGAACTGCCCGGAGCTGCCGAAAGATCCACGCTTCGCAGACAATCCGGCCAGGGTCGCCCATCGCGCCGAACTTCTCGACGCATTGTCGCCGTTCTTCTCCGAACTCGACACCGAAACGGCCCTGCAGCAGCTCACCTCGGCCGGAATCGTTGCAGGGGCGGTCCGTTCGTACGACCAGGTACTGACAGCGGCCGATGTGATCGCCAGTGGCATCTTCGCGACGGCGAGCAGTGTGGAAGGCGCCCAGTATGACATTCCCGGTCTGCCGTACCGCTCGCAGAGCACGCCACGCAATCGTGGCGCCGGCGCTGTCCCCGAACTCGGAGAACACACCGGGGAAGTTCTGAGCCGGTACGGCCTCGTCGATCACGCCACTGTCCATTGACGACAGTTCGGTACCGCTCGTCTCCCCTGCGTCGACCACCGTTCCAGGAGCACCCATGTCCCTTCACAATCCACTCACCCCGCTCGAGGCAGACGAACCTTCCGACGAGCTGGACAAGCCGGGTATTCGACGCCGCGGATGGATCATCACCCTGATGCTGATGGCGTTCATGCTGATCAATTTCGCCGACAAGATCGTCGTCAGTCTCGCGGGCGTCGAGATCAAGGCCGATCTCGGGCTGAGCGATCAGCAGTTCGGCACCGCGCAGAGCGCATTCTTCTGGCTGTTCGCGGTGGGGGCGGTGGCGCTCGGATCACTGGGCGGCAGGGTGCCCGCACGGTGGCTACTCGCCGGCCTGGTCGGGCTGTGGGTGCTCAGCCTTGCGCCGATGACCACCACGGTGGGGTTCGGGGTGTTCCTCGCGTGCCGCATGTTGCTCGGATTCGCGGAAGGACCTGCGGGAGCGTTGTCGCAGCAGATCGTCCACACCTGGTTCGCTCCCAAACGGCGTTCCCTGCCCGCTTCGGTCGTCATCATGGGCGCCTCCCTCGGCCCCCTCATCGCGGCGCCGGTTCTGACCTGGATCATTCAGCGCCACAGCTGGCACGCGGCCTTCCTCATCTTGATGGTGGTGGGAGTGGTGTGGTTGGTCGCGTGGTTGTTCGTGGGCGGCGAGGGTCCCGCCGGAAATGCCGGCGCCGGTGCCGGCGAGAAAGCTGTGGCCCTCCCCGACACCGCTCCCCTGCGGGTTCTCTGGGGCCGACCCACCGTCATCGGCGTCGCCCTCTTCTCGTTCTGCTCCTATTGGGCGACCGCACTGAAGGTGAGCTGGCTACCGCTGTATCTCCGCGAGGGCCTCGACTACAGCCCCGGGGTCACAGGACTTCTGATCACGCTACCGTTCGCGTCGGCCGTGGCCCTGACCTTCCTTGCCGGAATGATCTCCACTCGCCTCTCGCTGAACGGCGTCTCGTCGCGAACCGCCCGCGGCCTGTTCTCCGCGTTCCTGCTGGCCGCCGGCGGCGCCTGCATGGTGGGCTTCACCGTCCTTCCGGTCGGGACGGTGCAGATGGTTCTCATCACCCTCGCGTTCTCCCTCAATACCGCGGCGTGGGGCTTGGCATTCTCACTGCTGTCCGATGTGGTGCCCCGGAAACAGCGTGGTTCGGTCATGAGCATCACAGTCGCGATCTACAGCATCGGCGGCGTCGCGGCACCGCTGCTCATCGGTTCCCTCGTAGCAGGATCCGCCGGAACCGCTGCCGGTTACGGCCGCGGATTCGTGATCGTCGGCATCATCATGCTGGTCGGGGCGCTCGCTGCAGTCCTCCTGGTGCATCCGGAACGAGACGCCGAGGTGATTGCCGGCTATCGGCCGGACGCGGACTGACATATCCACAGAGTTATCCACATCACTGCATTACCGGTCGGTACGCCCCAGCATCGAGGCCACGCCGGCGATCAGACCGTCGCGCCAGTGCAGGACGTCGTGGCCCCCGCAGAACTCTCGGTACCGGACGTCGTGGCCGGTGCCGGCCAACAGGTCGCGCACCTCGCGATTGGGTTCGACGAGCATCCATTCGAGTGTCCCGACCTCCACGCTGAGCCGGCTGTTCGACGGGGGCGTGGCGCGGACGCGGTCCTGGAATGAGACCCCCGGCCCGGAGCCGGGCCACCAGAAGGATCCGGACAGGCTGACGGCGCAGCCGAACACCTGCGGTGCCGTCAATGCGAGGTGGCACGCCGTCAGTCCGCCCAGGCTGCAGCCGGCCACGATCGTCGACGCAGGGTCGTCGGTGACGCCCCATTCGCGCCGCAGCCAGGGCAGCAGTTCGCCGGCGAGACCGGCGGCGAACGCGGGGCTGCAGCCCAACTCTTCGGATCTCAGTTCGGGCCCGACACTGTCGACCATCACGACGAGCGGAACCCGGTGCCCCGCACGTCCGAGCGCATCGACGGCCCCCGCGATCGGCAGGTCGATCGCCCACGTCCGGCCGTCCAGCATCACCACGACCGGACGATTACGAGCAGCGAGTCCGCGCGGTTCGTAGACCCACACCGACCGCCGCGTGCCCGACAGCGTGAACGTCGTCTCGTGGAGTGCGCCGCGGCCGGGCCGCTCCGTCCACCAGCGCTGCGCGGGTGCCGCGGGCATCACCGCCTCGGAACTGTCGCCGGTCTGCACCACCCGCGTCGGCAGCGGGTTGAACGGGTCGGACTGCGCGTCGGCGAGCACGCTTCGCCACCACTGCCAGCCCGGGGTGTCGCCGGGAACCGTCAATGCTCCCGCGCGGGGGATGAAACGGTAAGCGCCCCGCCACTTCTCGGGGACCTCGACCGACAGGGACCACAGGTCGGTGCCGGGTAGCCGCGACAGCGCGGCCCGTTCCGGACGGGAGCGGTCGGTGATTCCGTTGGCGTCGAGGTAGACGTGCCGCGTGCGCGAGGTGCGCTCGTCGCCGTCCGGATCGCGCCAGCAGAACGTCGCGATCACGCAGCCGGGGTCTGCCCCGTCCGGCTCGATCAGCGGACTGCCCGCGGCGGCGAGACGGTCCCAGAACGCGGGGACGCCGTCACGCGTCAGGTCGTCGATCCACCGTGCCCGCACGACGCGACGCTCGGGCCCCGGCACTCGTTGCAGCATCCACTTCCCCCTTCGAATGTAGGTAACGCTAGCCTAAATTAGTTTTCTTACCCGTGCGAAAGAGAGTCTTACCGTGAAACTTCGTCGCTCACTGGCAGCCGTCGCTGTCCTCGCCGTCGGGATCGGCGCTGCCGCGTGCTCGTCCGATCCCGATTCCGACGCCGCGACCGCCGGAACCCCGGCCGCGTCCGACCAGAGCTGGCCCCGCACCGTCACCGACGAGACCGGCAGCATCACGATCGACCGGAAGCCCGAGCGGATCGTGTCCACCAGCGTCACCCTCACCGGCTCACTGCTCGCCCTCGACGCCCCCCTGATCGGTACCGGCGCGCAGCGAGCCAGCGACGTCACCGACGAGCACGGTCTGTTCACCCAGTGGGCGGACATCGCCGCCGAGCGCGGCGTCGAAACGCTGTACCAGGGGGAGCCCAACGTCGAGAAGATCACCGCCGCCGATCCCGACCTCATCTTCGTGTCCGCCACGGGCGGCGACTCGGCACTCGATCAGGTGGACACGCTCGAGCAGATCGCACCCGTCGTGGTGCTGCGGTACGACGACAAGTCGTGGCAGGACCTCAGCGGACAAATCGCCGCGGCCATCGGGGCCGAGGAGAAGGCCGACGCCCTCGTCGCGAAGTTCGACCGGCAACTCGACGACGCCAAGTCGGCGCTGGGCGGCAAGGTCGCCGCGGCGAACCCGGTGAATGTGCTCGCGTACAACTCGCCGGAGGAGTCGCGGATCTTCACTGCCGAATCGGCGCAGGGCATCCTGCTGGAACGCCTCGGATTCTCGCTCGCCGAGCTGCCGTCCGACCTCACCGCCGCCGACAAGGGCATCATGGCCGGCCGCAAGGACGTCGTGCCTGCCGGGCAGGAGAACCTGCCGCGAGCGGTGCCCGGCAACACCACGTTCATCGTGATCGGTGAAGCAGCGGACGCCGACAGGTTCCTTGCGGATCCGACGCTGCAGCAGACCCCGTCCGCGGAGAAGAAGCAGGTGATCGGGCTCGGGAAGGACAGCTTCCGCCTCGACTACTACAGCGCGTCCAACCTGATCGACCGGGTCACGAACGCAGTGCGATAACGCTCGCCCCGTGTCGGCGCGGCCTATATCGGGTACCTCTACGTCACAGGGACTCCGGTCCGTTCACTCAACCCCGAAGGACACCCGATGGCCCAGAACGAAACGAATCGAGCCAACGGGATGAGCCGCGCCGTCGACAGGGCAACCGACAGCAACACTTTCGAACGCGTCGCGCGCGCGGGCCACGTGATGAGCGGTTTCGTCCACCTGCTGATCGCGTACATCATCGTTCAGCTGGCGTTCGGCACCGGCGGCAACGCCGATCAGTCCGGGGCCCTCGGCGCCCTGGCCGCCAAACCCGGTGGCCGGTTAGTGCTGTGGGTGGCGATGGTCGCGTTCATCGCGATGGCACTGTGGCGGCTCGCCGAGACCGTCCTCGGACCCCACGCGACCGAGAATTCCGGGGGCGACGGCGACGAGACGTCCCTGCTGGACCGCGCGAAGGCGTTCGGCCTGGCCGTCGTCTACTTCGCGTTCGCCTTCTCGGCATACCAGTTCGCGAGCGGCGGCGGGAAATCGAGTGGTCAGCAGAACGCCGGAATGAGTGCACGCCTCATGGAGTCCGGGGGAGGCAAGATTCTTCTCGTGGTGGTGGGTCTGGTCGCCATCGCGATCGGCGGCTACCACATCTACAAGGGGGCGTCGAAGAACTTCCTGGACGACCTGAAGGGCACCCCGTCGAAGCTCGTCGAGCCCCTCGGACTGGTCGGCTACGTAGCCAAGGGCCTCGTCATCGCGGGCGCGGGCGTGCTGGTGATCGTGGCGGTCTTCAACGCCGACCCGTCCAAGGCCACCGGACTCGACGGCGCGGTCAAAACCCTGGGTTCGGCGCCGTTCGGGCAGTTCCTGCTGATCCTCGCGGCACTGGGCATCGCCGCGTACGGGGTGTACAGCTTCGTGATGGCGCGCTACGCCAGGATGTAGAGACACGTCCGGCCGCTCACCTGCGAGGGTGAACGGCCGGACGTCGTGTACTACTAGGACTTCGGCAGGTCCAGGCGTGATTCGGTGGCGGCGAGCAGCACGCACGTCGCGACACCGTTCATCGACTTGTCCAGATCCTCCATCGAGGGGAAGCTCGGCGCGAGCCGGATGTTCTTGTCCTCGGGGTCGACGCCGTACGGGAACGCCGATCCGGCGGCGGTGAGCGCGATCCCCGCGTCCTTCGCCAGAGCGATGACACGCTTCGCGGTGCCCTCGACGACGTCGAGGCTGATGAAGTAGCCGCCCTTCGGCTCCGTCCACGACGCCACCTTCGACGCCCCGAGACGATCCTCGAGGATCTTCAGGACGAGCGCGAACTTCGGCGCCAGGATCTCGCGGTGCTTCTCCATGTGAGCGCGGACGCCCTCGGCGTCGCCGAAGAACCGCAGGTGCCGCAGCTGGTTCAGCTTGTCGGGACCGATGCTCTTCTTACCGAGGTACTGCTGGTACCAGGCCAGGTTCGCTGTCGAGGAACCGAAGAAGCTGACGCCCGCACCGGCGAACGTGATCTTCGACGTCGACGCGAACACGAGCGGCCGGTTCGGGTTACCGGCCTCCGCGGCCATCCCGAGGATGTCCAGCGACGGCGCCGTCTCGCCGACGAGCGGGTGGACGGCGTAGGCGTTGTCCCAGAACAGCCGGAAGTCGGGGGCGGCGGTCGGCATCGACGCCAGCGCCCGGGTGACCTCTTCCGAGTACACCGCGCCCGTCGGGTTGGAGTAGTTGGGTACGGCCCACAGACCCTTGATCTGCGGATCGTTGGCCACCAGCTCGGAGATGACGCCGACGTCGGGGCCGTCCGGGCGCATCGGCACCGGGATCATCTCGATGCCGTAGGTCTCGGTGATCCCGAAGTGGCGGTCGTAACCGGGCGCCGGGCACAGGAACTTGACCTTCTCCTCCTGCGACCACGGGCGCGGGGAGTCGGGGGTGCCGTGCAGCAGGGCGAACACGAGATTGTCGTGCATGATCTCGAGGCTGGCGTTGTTGCCGGCGAGCAGGTTCTCGACGGGGATGCCGAGCAGTTCACCGAAGATGGCGCGCAGCTCCGGCAGGCCGGTGAGCCCGCCGTAGTTGCGGGTGTCGGTGCCGTTGCCGTCGCGGAAGTCGCCGTCGCCGGGCAGTGTCAGCAGCGCCGCCGACAGATCGAGCTGCTCGGGCGAGGGCTTGCCGCGAGTGAGGTCGAGCGTGAGCTTCTCGGTCTTCAGCTGCGCGTAACTCGCAGTCTGGCGCTCGTGCTCCGAAACTAGTTCCTCATGGCTCATCAACCCGATCTGGGTCTGGTTGGTCATCAGGAGCGGCCTCTCACCGACATCGTGGGTCGGGTATGCGAAAGATAGGGGACCCCGCGCACCCGGCAGAGCCCGTTGACCCTTGCTGCCTTCCGGCCCTGGGGGAGTTCACAGGATGCGCGCCGCGCGGGATCCACCACAGAGTGTAGACGGCCCCGAGCCGTGGTCGGGATCCACCCCGGCCCGGGCCCGACGCCGCACCTCTGACCACGGCCAGTGCTACCGTCGCCCCCGCATTCGGCCACCTTCGGCAAAGGATCGGGATGAAACTCAGAAGGACAGCACACGCGGTGACACTCGCCGCCGTCGTGGCAGCACTGTCGGCGTGCGGCGGAGGCAGCGACGACGCAGCCACGTCGGACGCGGTGGGCTGGGACGCGGCCGAGCCGTGCACGCTCGCGGACGATGCGACGCTCGCACCGCTTCTCACGGCAGGCGCCGGCGAGGGCACCGCCACCGACAGTCCCGAACGTCGCGCCTGCACGTGGGGCAAGCCCGAGGCCCTGAACACTGTGACGATCACCACTACGAGCGCGCCGGAACCGGTCGACCCCCTGCGCACGATCGACGTCGGCGGGCTCGAGGGGCGCGCACTCGCCGAGAGCAAGTACCAGTGCATCCTCGAGGTCACCACCGATGCGGGAACCCTGTCGATCGAGACCAAATTCGGTCTCGACGCCACCGCGAACCCGGACACGTCCTGCGACCGGTCCGTCCCCCTCGCCGAGCATGCCCTCACCCAGCTGAAGTGGGCATAGAACGGGCGGCTACCTGGTCGTTTAACGGTGAGCCGCCGTCGTTGGGTATGCTCCTCCACGGAGGATTCGCCTAGTGGCCTATGGCGCTCGCCTGGAACGCGGGTTGGGTTAACGCCCTCAGGGGTTCAAATCCCCTATCCTCCGCCACAGGAACCCCTGTGAACTGCTGAAAAGCGGTTCACAGGGGTTCCTTTTTGTGTCCGCAAACACCGACCGGCGAAGAAAGTCCTGGCCACAGCGGGCGCAATCCGTTATCTCCCTGTTATCGTCTGCGGTGCAGCGTTCGCTGTGCTGTGTGTCGATTCGAGATAAAAGGACATTCGTATGGCGATTCGTCGCACCCGCGCACTGATCGTGGGCCTGGTCGCAGTATTGGCATCGGGCCTCGTGTCCGTATTGGCGGGAACCGGCGTCGCCCACGCCGACTCCGCCCTGATCTCGGTGTATTCACCGTCGATGGACAAGGACATTCCCGTCAAGGTGCTCAAGGCCGCGGGCGGCGGTCCCGCGCCGACCCTGTACCTGCTCGACGGACTGCGGGCACCGGACGACAACAACGGCTGGCTGATCGAGACCGACGTGGAGAACTTCTTCGCGGGCAAGCACGTCAACGTGGTCATCCCGTTCGGCGGCGGCGGCACCTTCTACTCCGACTGGCTGCGCGACGACCCGAAGCTCGGCCGGGTCAAGTGGGAGACCTTCCTGACCAAGGAACTGCCCCCGGTGATGGCTTCCCAGTTCGGCAGCGACGGGGTGAACAACGCGGTCGCAGGTCTGTCGATGAGCGGAACGTCCGCGTTGAACCTGGCCACTCACCGCCCCGACTTCTACAAGGCCGTCGCGTCCTACAGCGGCTACCCGACGGCCAGCTCGCCCGGCTTCGCGCAGGGTATCCAGGTGTCCGTCGCCCAGATGGGCGGCAACGCGCTGAACATGTGGGGCTTCTGGCCGTCGGCTGCGTGGCTTCGCAACGATCCGCTGCTCAACGTCGGCGCACTGCGCGGCAAGTCCGTCTACATCTCGTCCGGTGCGGGTGCGGCGGCGGGCGATCCGACCGTCGACCCGGACAGCGACTCGTTCGACCCGGTGAAGTTCTCGCAGACGGTTCCCCTCGAGACCGCCTCCGGCCTGAGCAGTAGGACCTTCGTCCCCGCGGCGAAGGCAGCAGGCGCCAACGTGCAGACGCACATCGCCGACGAGGGCCTCCACACGTGGAACTACTGGCAGGACCGGCTGCACGAGTCCTGGGCCAGCACTCTCGCGCCCGCCCTCGGCACCGCCTGAGCAATTACCCCACAGTGGCCCCCGATCTCCGGATCGGGGGCCACTGTCGTCGACTGCGGTGTTTGATGTGGGGTGTGCCGATCGACGACAGCAGGCGGATGCTCGCGCTGGCGGTGGTGCTGTCCACGCTGGCCGGTTACGTCGACGCCCTGGGATTCATCACGCTCGGCGGGTTCTTCGTCGCGTTCATGAGCGGCAACCTCACCCGGTTCAGTGTCGGGTTCGCGGACGCCGCGTGGGCGCACGCGGCGACTGCTGCCGCGGTGATCGGCATGTTCGTCCTCGGCTGCGCCCTGGGCGCCGTGGTCGTGCACCTGTCCGATCGTCGGCGCCTGCCCATCCGGACGACGGTGCTCGCAGTCGTGTCGGGACTGCTGATCGTCGGCGCGGTGGCCGCGACTCTCGGGGCGAGCACCGTGGCCGTCGGCGCGATGTTGCTCGCGATGGGCGCCGAGAACTCCTTCTTCCAGCGCGACGGTGAGGTGACCATCGGTCTCACCTACATGACGGGCGCGCTCGTGAAGATGGGACATCGGCTGGCCGGGGCACTGTTCGGCGGGCCGCGGTGGGCGTGGCTACGACACTTCGCGTTGTGGGCCGGCCTGGTGGTGGGAGCGGTGACGGGCGCTCTCGCGCACCACTGGATCGGGCTGGACGCCCTGTGGTTCGCTGCCGTGCTGTCGACAGCGCTGACCGTCACCGTCCACCTGGGGATCGACCGGGCTACTCGCCGCCCGCAGTTGTCGTGACCGGGTTGCCGGCGGAGTCGAGGGTCCACCACACGCTGCCGACCGCCTGCCCGAATGCGTCACCGGGTTCGTTGTCGTCCTTGTAGCGGTACACGGGGCGGCCGTTCACGGTGAGCTGATGGGTGCCGTCCGGCGCCGGGATGGTGTCGATGACGACTTCCTGCAACCCCTGAACCGTCGGGTTCTCCGTGACGGAGGTGACCGGCGGCCACGACTGCAGGCACGTGTCCCGGCATGAACTGGCGCCGGAGCCGACCTCGTCGTTGTCGTACACGTAGACAGTCATGCCACCGTCGTCGACCATCACCTCGCCGAGCGTCGTCGGTCCCATCTTCAGGATGGGTGTTCCGGGTGCGGCGGGCGGAGACGTCGGCGTCGGCGATACCGGGGCGTTGCCGCCCGTGTCGCCGGAATCGGTGCTGTCGTAGGCGCAACTCGAGAATGTCAGGCTGACGGCGGCGATCGCGGCCAGCGCCCATGTTCGTCTCATGGAGTCCTCGTTCTCTGTGACGGCGAAGTGGCGGGCCTTCGGGGAACCTCTGCGGACCCGTGCATACAGTTCACCTCGAGTTGCGTGCCGGTGCGGGCACTTCGGGCGATGTGACCGGCCCGCACGTGTCGGTATCCGTGATTACGCTCCTGTGCATGGGCTGGTACTCGCCGACCTCACCGTCGCCCGACCTCGCCGACACCCTGGTGTGCGGGTGGACCGCGCGCACGCAGGGCGAGCACCTGCTGGTGCCGGACGCGTGCATGGACATTCTGTGGATCCGGGGTGTGGGAATCCGCGTGTGCGGTCCCGAAACCACGGCGTGGTCTTTCGCGCTGCCGCCGGGCACCGAATCCGTCGGCGTCCGTTTCCGCCCCGGCGCCGCCTCTCATCTGCTCGGGACGTCGGCGGCCGAGATCCGCAACATCCGGGTCGGTCTCGGGGACGTGCTCGGGTCCACGTGGGAACGGAAACTGACCGACCGGCTCGACAATGCGCCCGCCGACGCGGAACGAATCGCCCTGTTCGAGAACGCCGTGCGCGCGTGGCGAACCCGCGGACCGGAAGCCGACCCGCTGATCGGCGCCGTCCGGCAGGCCCTCGCCCGGCACTCGTGGAACGTGGGCGCGCTCGCCGACGCCGCCTCGGTCACCGAGCGGCAACTGCAGCGGCGATGCAACGACGCGTTCGGATACGGGCCCGCGACCCTCCGCGGAATCCTGCGGCTGCAACGGTTCATGGCGCTGGCGCAGTCGGGGACGCGGACCGGACTCGCCGAACTCGCGGCCACCGCCGGCTACAGCGACCAGGCGCATCTGTCGCGGGAATGCCGCCGGATCTCCTCGCTCACCCCGTCCGGCCTCCTCGCCAGTGAGGCCCCCGACTGGCACGGGACGGAATCCGTCGTCGATGTCGGAAATGTTCAAGCCCTCGGGCGCCGAACGGGAGAAGAATCGGCAGCATGACCTCGATAACCGAAACCCCCGCAGCCCATTACCGCGACCTCGCCGCGAAGTTCACGAAGCGCGTCGAATCCGTGCCCGCCGACCGCTGGGACGACGCGTCCCCGTGTGACGGCTGGACGGCCCGCGACGTCGTGCGGCACGTGATCGACACGCAGCGCTACATCGTCACCGTCGTCGACCTGGAACTGCCGGAGCCGCCGTCCGTCGACGAAGACCCGGTTGCCGCCTGGGCGGCCACACGCGACGGCATGCAGGCGATCCTGGACGATCCGGCTCTCGTGAGCCGCGAGTACGACGGGCACTTCGGCCGCACCGACCTCGGTAAGACGGTCGACAGCTTCTACTGCTTCGACCTGGTGATCCACGGCTGGGACCTGGCCCGGGCCACCGGCCTCGACGAGACCATCCCCGCCGACGACCTGACCTGGGTCGGCGGCGTCGCCGAGGGGCTGGGCGACAACATCCGCACCGCCGGGGTGTGCGGCCCCGCAGTGGACGTCCCCGCGGACGCCGACGAGCAGACCAGGGTCCTGGCCTTCCTCGGCCGCAAGGCCTGACCCGAGCGCCCGCCCGGTCGCGCTTGTAACCTCGGGTCATGAGCGTGCCGGGCAGGATTGCCGCGCTGACGGCGGTGTCACTGGCCGCGGCGCTGCTCGGCGGTGACGTGGTCGCGGTGGCCGATCCCGAAACCTTGGGCGCGTCCGGTCTGCCGGCGCGTGGCCTCGTCACCTCGGCGCCCCTCGCATCCGCGGTCATGTTCACCGGGACCACCGGCGAGAAGGCTCCCTCTCAGCGGGTTCCGGGTGAGGAGTCGGACGGTATGCCGGCCACCAGCCACCGCTTCGACGAGTACCCGTACGTGCGGTACGAGGTCCGGTTCGGTCCGGACTCCGCAGGCACGGACGTGACCTGGCACGGGCGTTCGGTGAATCTCGACGACCTCGCGATGCACGTGTGGGACGAGGAGGAGCAGAGCTGGGGTGAGCCGGTCGCGACGGCGCAGCCGTCCGAACCGGGCGGTCCGGTCACCCTGACCACTCGGATCGAGGGTGAGGACTCCGCGCAGATCCTCGTCATCGACGGTCCGCGACGGGACCGGAGTTTCCGCGAGGCCAACGCGACGGCCGATCAGCAGTTCGCCGATCCGAACGCGTACGACTTCGCGCTGCAGCACATCAGCGACACCCAGTACGTGTCGCGGGACCGGCCGGAGGTGTACTTCGACATGACCCGCTGGACGGCCGAGAACGCCGCCGAACGCAAGATCGCCTATTCCATGCACACCGGAGATCTCGTCCAGAGTTGGATTCGTCCGGGAGCGCCCGAGTCCCGCGCCCGGCCCGAGTTCGAGGTGGCGGACAAGGCGATGGCGACGCTCGAAGAGGCCGGCATTCCCTACGGTGTCCTGCCCGGCAACCACGACAACCTGTGGAACGTCGGCGGGCGGCTCATTCCCGGCGAGCACGAGAAGAATCACGCGCTCTACAACGAGTTCTTCGGGCCGTGGCGGTACCGCGACCGGCCGTACTGGGGCGAATCCGTCACGGACACGGACAATTCGGCACACTACGACCTGCTCGACATCGCCGGCGCGAAATTCCTGATGCTCTACATCGGCTACAACCCGCCCGAACACGTGCTGCAGTGGGCCGAGGGCGTGCTCGCCGAGCACCCGGACCGCAACGTGGTGATCGGCAGTCACTACTACCTGGACGAGGACGGCTCGCTGCGGATGAGCGGGTTCGGCGACATCGGTAGCAGTGCGGGACAGCAGATCTGGAACCGGCTCGTCGTTCCGTTCGACACGGTGTTCCTGGTACTCGCGGGACATGTCGACGGGCAGACGACGGTCACCGACCGGAAGGTGGGCGACACGGACCGGAAGGTCGTGGAGTTGCTCGCCGACTACCAGTACTTCACGGTGGACAGCCGCCGGGAGACCGGGTTCCAGCGACTCCTGCAGTTCGATCTCGACGGCGGAACGCTCGCCGTCACGACGCACTCCCCCACGCTGGACAGCTTCCGGGTGGAGGACTTCGATCAGCAGCGTCGCTATCAGCCCGGTGACGGTGACTTCGTCACCGATGTGGAGTTGCGGGCCGATCTGCCGCGCGCCGTCATGCCCGCGCCCTGAGATGTAGGTCGATCAGCTGCGCGACGAAACTTTCCACGTCGAAGTCGCCGACGATCACCTCGATGCTGCGGGTGGCGCGGAGGGTCGCCACGCCGTGCAGCTGGGTCCACAGGTTCAACGCGACCACGTGCGGGTCCTCGGCGCCGGCGTCCGCGACGAGTGCGACGACCGTCTCGAACAGGGGTTTCGAGTGTTGCCGCAGGTCTTCTCCCGACCCCTCGAGCAGGTCGTGCCGGAACATCAACTCGAACAGGGTGCGGTGGGTGTCGGCGAAGGAGAGGTACTGCCGTGCCGTCCGCCGCAACCGCGCGTGGGGGTCCGTCTCGGACGCGATCGCCGACCGGAGTTCTTCGGACAGCTCGGCGAATCCCGATGCGGCGATCGCCGCGAGCAGCGCCTTGTGGGTGGGAAAGTACCGCCGCGGCGCGCCGTGCGAGACACCCGCGTGCCGGGCGACGGCGCGCAGCCCGACGGCGTCGATGCCGCCCTGGTCCAGCAATTCGCGGCCACTGTCGAGCAGCCGCACCCGCAGGGGTTGCACTTCTCCATTCATGTAGACAGTGTCTATCATGGGCGGAGTAGACAATGTCTACGCACGCTTCGGCACCCGAGTGAGGAGTTCACCGTGTGGTACTGGGTCTTCAAATACCTGCTGATCGGACCGGTGCTGCGCATCGTCGGGCGCCCCACCATCGACGGTGCACACCACATCCCGGCGTCGGGTCCGGTGATCCTGGCGAGCAATCACCTCACCGTCGTCGACTCGTTCTTCCTCGTCCTGATGGTGCGCAGGCGCATCACGTTCGTGGCGAAGAGCGAGTACTTCACCGAGAGCGGCGCGAAGGGCCGGGCGAAACGCTGGTTCTTCACCGCTGCCGGTCAGGTGCCGATCGACCGATCCGGGGCCTCCGCGGCCGAATCCGCACTGAACACCGCCCGGAAGATCCTGGACGACGGCAAGGTCTGGGGAATCTACCCCGAGGGCACCCGGTCGCCCGACGGCCGACTCCACAAGGGCAAGACCGGAATCGCCCGGGTCGCGCTCGCGACGGGCGCCCCGGTCGTGCCCGTCGCCATGCACGGCACCCGGCAGGTCAACCCCGTCGGATCGAGGATGTGGCGGTTGGGCAAGGTGACGGTGACCGTCGGCGAACCGCTCGACTTCTCCCGATTCTCCGAGCTACGCGACAACCGGCACGTCGTCCGGGCCGCGACGGACGAGTTGATGCACGCCCTCATGACGCTGTCGGGCCAGGAGTACGTGGACGACTACGCGCTCAGGCGTCCGGCGTAGCGACGGCACGTGTCACGAGATCGGCGACGAGCCGCTCCGTGTCGATCCCCTCGAGCACACCGGGCAACGTCAGGTGCTCGACGATGAGCGCATTCATCGCGAGGTAGAGCATCAGCACGGTGCTGCGATCACCGGGCAGTCCCGAGTCGAGATGGAACCCGATGTCGCGCTCCAGGTTCTCGGAGATCGTGCGCGTCAGCGTGGTCCGCAGCTCGGGACGCCGGACCGCTTCGAGTCGCAATTCCTGCAACGCGAGATAGCCGGTGCGGTCGCGGGTGACCCTGCCGAACAGGCCCTGCATGTACTCGATGGCGAGCGCGAGATTCTGCGGCTTGCGCCCGCTTTCTTCGATCACCGAGGGGTCGGGGCCCATGCGTTCGTGAATCCGCTTACCGACCTGATCGAACAGGTCATCGCGGCTGGCGAAGTAGTTGGACGCGGTCCCCTTGGGGACGTTCGCCTCGACGTCGACGGCGCGGAAGGTGAGGCCGCGCGCACCCTCGCGCGCAAGCACTTCGATCGCGGCGTTCACGAGAGCCGCACGTCGTTCCGGATTCTGCGCCATCGACACTCCTCGACAAAAGGACTTGCAACCACTGCAGTCATAGTACTACAAATGGAGTAGTTACCGACCATGGGAGGACTCACATGCGAAAGCTCGTCTACTACGCCGCCGCCACCATCGACGGATTCATCGCCGGCGCCGACGGCTCGGACCCCACCGGCACCATCTTCGAGATCGAGGGCGATCACATGCCCGTGATGATCGCCGAGTACCCCGAGACGGTCCCCACCCACATGCGGGCACCGCTGGGAATCGATGCCCCCAACAAACATTTCGACACACTGCTCATGGGCCGTGCCAGTTATCAGCCCGGCCTCGACCTCGGCGTGACCAGCCCGTACGCGCATCTGCGGCAGTACGTCTTCTCGACCACGATCACCGAGTCGCCCGACCCGGACGTCGAGATCGTCTCGGGCGATCCGATCGAGAAGGTGCGCGAACTCAAGCGGGAGGACGGCAAGCACATCTGGCTGTGCGGCGGCGGCAAGCTCGCCGCCGCGGTGCAACCCGAGATCGACGAGCTCCGGATCAAGCTCAACCCCGTCGCGATCGGCACCGGCATTCCGCTGTTCGACGGCGAATTCGGCCCTCAGCGGTTCCGGCTGGCCGCGAGCCGCGCCTTCGAGAGCGGGATGATCTTCCTGACGTACGTCCGCCGATAACCGAAGTCACACCCGCCACTCGCGGCAACACGGGCACCTGACGCGTGTATTGATTCAATACGTCAGTAATGTTCGAGGCATGCGCGAACGCCGATACTCGTCCACCAGCCCCGAACGCCTGGCCGCAGCCCTGTTCGACGTCGCGGCCGAGTCGGGTCTCGAGGGCGCCAGCGTGCGCGAGGTCGCCAAGAGGGCGGGTGTGTCCATCGGAGCCGTGCAGCACCACTTCTCCACGAAGGACGAGATGTTCGCGTTCGCCCTGCGAACCCTCGTCGACACACTGCTCACCCGACTGTCGGAGGTCGAGCGCGGCGGCGATCCCGCCCGGGCCCTGTTCGCCGCGATGTCCCAGTTGCTGCCGCTCGACGAGGCGCGGTCGCGAGAGGCGCATGTCATGGCGGCATTCGCCGTCCGGGCCGCCACCTCCCCGTCGCTCGCCGAGATCCGGCGCAAGACCCTGTTCACCATCCGCACCGGACTGTCCGCCGTGCTCATCGGGATCGGCACCCCGGAGGCGGAAACCCGTGCGGCGCTTCTCCTCGCCACCGTCGACGGCCTCGCCCTCGATGCGATCGGCAGTCCGGCGCTGTACCCGCCCGAGTACCTCGAGCACGCCCTCGACACCCAGATCGGCATGATTCTGCAGGGTGCCGACGTCGTGTCATCGTCGATCGAACTCGCCAGCTGACCCCTCGGCCGATGTCACACCCGTCTCGTCAGAGTGAACCGCTGTCACCTCGGGCGGAGGGCGCGGGACGGTTCGCGCCCAGCCCGTCCGGCGACCTGCACCTCGGCAACCTGCGGACCGCCGTGCTGGCGTGGCTGTTCGCCCGGTCCACCGGCCGGAAGTTCCTCCTGCGCGTCGAAGACCTCGACCGCGTCCGCGAGGGCGCCCGGGACCGGCAACTGGCCGACCTCGCGGAACTCGGCCTCGACTGGGACGGCGACGTCGTGTCGCAGTCGCACCGACTGTCGCGGTACGACGCCGCCATTGCCGAACTCCACGCCGCCGGCCTCACGTACGAGTGCTTCTGCACGAGAAGAGAAATCCTGAAAGCCGCGTCGGCGCCGCACGCGCCGCAGGGCGCGTACCCGGGGACCTGCCGCAACCTGACACCGGACGAACGCGCAGACCGGCTCGCCGGCGGACGACCACCCGCGCTGCGTCTGCGCGCAGGCGTCACGTCGTTCACCATCGACGACATCCTGCACGGCAGTTATTCCGGCATGGTGGACGATCTCGTGCTGCGGCGCGGCGACGGAACACCCGCCTACAACCTCGCGGTGGTCGTCGACGACGCCGCCCAGGGAATCGATCAGGTGGTGCGCGGCGACGACCTGCTCTCGTCCGCGCCCCGCCAGGCCTACCTCGCGGGGCTGCTCGGTTTGACCGCCCCCACCTACGCGCACGTGGCCCTCGCGCTCAACGAGGACGGCAACCGGCTCGCGAAACGCGACGGCGCCGTCACCCTCGCCGACCAGAAAGCGTTGGGACGCACCCCGAGCGACGTCCTCGGGGTGCTGGCGACGTCACTCCGGCTCGCGGAACCGGGTGAGGTCGTGGATCTCGGGACACTCCTCGACCGGTTCGACCCCGCCCGCCTGCACCGCGAACCGTGGGTGGTCAGGCTCCCGACGCCGCCGCAATCACCATGATCAGGAAGAACAGGATCCAGCCGACGACGTAGGCACCGCCGATGGCGATTCCGGCGATCGCGAGTCCCCGGCCCTCCTGCCCGGACTGCTTGATCTGGCCCAGCGCAATGATGCCGAGGATGATGCCGACGATGGAGCCGAGGCCGTAGAAGCATCCGCCGACGATCGACGTGATCAGCGACGCGATCGCGAGACCGTTCGTCCCCAGCGGCCGCTGGTAGGGCGCGCCGTACGGGTTCGGTGGGCCGTACTGCGGGGCGGGACCCCCGTATTGGCCCGAAGCCCCGTACTGATTGGGCGCGCCGCCGTACTGGTTGGGGGCGCTGTACTGATTCGGGGCGGCATACGGGTTGGGCGTCCCGTACTGCTGGTTCGGAGCCCCGTACTGGTCGCCGCCGTACTGATTCTGATTGGGCGCGGCATACGGATTCGGAGAAGTCCCGTACGCGCCCGGCTGCTGATAGTCGGGGTACTTCTCGGTGGGCGCCGAATAGGTGGGATAACCGGATTCGTCGACCCCGTATCCGTCGCGCGGCAAGCCGGGAACCTCACCGTAAGTGGGTGGTGTTTGCCCGTTGTACGGATTCGAATCGTCCGATCCCCCAGAATTAGTCACGATAACCAGCGTAAAGCATCAAAACCGCAGGAGAAGAAGCAGACCAAAGGGAGGCGAGTAAAGGATTGTCCACGTAGTGTTTATTCGCACTGTCACGCGCGAGCATTCAACTCTTGCTGAGGGGATCACATGACGACTGGTGGACACGACCCTAACGACAAACCTGAAGGTGGTGACCAGGGCGGATACCCCCCGCAGGGCAATCCTCCACCGCCGCCCGGTGGTTATCCGCCGCCCCCGGGGAATTACCCGCCGCCGCCGCAGGGACCGCCGCCCGGCGGATATCCGCCACCGCCGCCCGGCGGAAACTACCCGCCTCCGCCCGGCGGAAACTATCCACCGCCCCCCGGTAATTACCCGCCGCCGCCCGGCGGAAATTACCCGCCGCCGCAGGGCAATTACCCGCCGCCGCCGCAGGGACCGCCGCCCGGCGGATATCCGCCGCCCCCTCCGATGTCGGATTACGGCACGCCCGGGCAGACGCCGGGGCAGTTCTCCGTGGGCGACGCGATCGGCTACGGCTGGAACAAGTTCAAGGACAACGCGCTCATCTGGATCGGCATCCTGCTGATCGCTGCCATCATCCAGGTGGTGCTGAACCTCGTCTTCGGCGGCTTCAGCACGTCGTCCGACATGAGCGCGGCGTTCTCGGTGTGGCGCATCATCGGCACGATCGTCACGACCATCGTCGGCTATCTGATCAATGCGGCTCTCGTGCGGGGCGCACTGCACGAGGTGGACGGGAACAAGCCGGCGTTCGGTTCGTTCTTCCAGTTCACCAACGTCGCGGCGATCATCATCGCCAGCGTGATCATCGGTGTGGCCGCCACCATCGGTTTCGTCCTGCTCATCATCCCCGGCCTCATCGTCATCTTCCTGACCTGGTGGACGCTGCAGTTCGTCATCGATCAGAACGAGGACGCAATCACCGGCATCAAGTCGAGTTTCCGCGTGATCTCGCAGAACGTCGGCCCGGTGCTGCTGCTGGCCCTCGCTCTCGTCGGCATCAACATCGTCGGTGCAATCCTCTGCGGCGTCGGACTTCTCGTCTCGATCCCGATCACGATCATCGCGTCGACCTACGCGTACCGCGTGCTCACCGGCCGTTACGTCGCGGCCTGACTGCTCGCTCCCACGGGTGAGCGTCCTTTCCGTCCCTCGGGACGGAAAGGACGCTCACCCGTTTTGCTACTCCCGTCACTCGAGTCACTCCCACCCCTTGCGTAAGGTGCTCAGGCGTCATCCGAGACATTAAGGACTCGAGATTCGAGGGGGAACACATGACTACCGGTGGATTCGATCCAGGCCAGGGACAACAGCCGTTCGGCGGGCAACCGCACCACAACGGGGCGGGGCAGCAGCAGTACGGACAGCAGTTCGGCGCACCGCCGCAGTTCGATTCGGCGCAGCCGTTCGGCACCCAGCCGTTCGCCCAGCCGGACTTCGGGTTCGACCCGTCCCGCCCCGGTGAACTTCTTCCCCGCCTGGGCGCACGGGTGATCGACGGCTTGATCGTCGGCATCCCGATGGCTGTGGTCAGCACCGTTCTCGCGCTGGTGCTGGGCAATTTCCTGGGCAGCGTCCTCGGCGCGATCCTCACCGCGGCCGCCGCCGTCGGCTACTTCGTGTTCCTCGAGACGACGAGGGGGCAGACCCTGGGCAAGCAGATTCTTGGCCTGCGCGTCGAGGGTCCGAACGGCGGACGCCCCACCCAGCAACAGTCGCTGACCAGGAACGGCTTCTACGTCCTCTCCGCGCTCGGCGGGTTTCCGTTCCTCGGGTTCCTGTTCGGACTGCTCGGCGTCGTCGCCGCCGTCGTCATCGGCGTGACCATCAACGGCAGCCCCACCAAGCAGGGCAAGCACGACGAACTGGCCGGCGGCACGCGGGTCGTCCAGGGCTAGTCCGAGCCACCTCCTATCGTGCGGGTGAACGTACCTTTCGTCGCGTCAGATCGGACAAAAGGTACGTTCACCCGTTCCTGATTCGCGCCCTTCCCCGTGCAGGTGCTTGGATTGCGGCGTGACAGCCTCAGACCAGCAGACCAAACCAGACGACCACGCGACGTTCGCGCACGTCAGCCGGGGGTACTACCCCACGTTCGTCGCCCTCTTCACCGCGACGCTGCTGATCTCGAATATCTGCGCGACGAAGGGCGTCGCATTCTTCGCCGATTCGTCGCTGACTGTCGGGCCGCTGCAGATCCTGCCGATCATCACCGACGGCGGCTTCTTCCTGTTCCCGCTGGCCTACATTCTCGGCGACGTGCTCAGCGAGGTGTACGGGTTCAAGTCGACGCGTCGCGCGATCTACCTGGGCTTCGGCGCCCTGATCCTGGCCGCGTTCTGCTTCTGGCTCCTCATCGAACTGCCGTCCGCCGACTTCTACGAGAACCAGGAAGCGCTGCGGTCCGTCGTCGGCGTCTACCCGCGACTGCTGCTCGCCGGGCTGGCCGGGTACCTCGTCGGGCAGATGCTGAACTCGGTGACACTGGTCCTGATCAAGGAGCGCACCAAGGAGAAGCACCTGTGGGCGCGGCTGATCGGTTCCACCATCGTCGGTGAGTTCGCCGACACCCTGATCTTCTGCTCCATCGCCGCAGGCGCGATCGGCATCAGCACGTGGAGCGATTTCGTCAACTACGTGATCGTCGGCTTCCTGTGGAAGACCCTCGTGGAGGTGCTGGTCATGCCGATCACGTACCGGGTCATCGCCTACGTGAAGAAGCGCGAACCCACCTACCAGCTCTGACCCGCCCACGTGAGTGGGAATGCGTGCCCGAGGACGCTTTCCCACTCACGTGCGGTAGAAGCGGCCCAGGGTGTCGGCTTTGAACTCGTCGAAGTAGCCGCCTTCGATGCTGGCGCGGATCTGATCGACCAACCGGACGGTGAAGCGTTCGTTGTGGATGGTGCACAACGTGGACGCCAGCATTTCCTTCGCCTTGAACAAATGGTGAATGTAGGCGCTGGTGTAATTCGCACAGGTGTAGCAATCGCAGTTCTCGTCGATGGGCGTGAAATCACGACGGAAGCGACTGGTGTTGATGTTGAACCGGCCGTCCGGGTGGTAGATCGCGGCGTTGCGCGCGACCCGAGACGGGTTCACGCAGTCGAACGTGTCGGCGCCGTTCTCGATGGCCACGAAGAAGTCGTCCGGCTCGCTGATGCCGAGCATGTGCCGCGGCTTGTGCTCGGGAAGCTCCTCGTTGCACCAGCGGACGATGGTGCCCAGGTTCTGCTTCTCGAGTGCCCCGCCGATGCCGTACCCGTCGAAGCCGCGGCCACTCTCCCCCGTGATCGACTCGAGCCCCCGGCACGCCTGCCTCCGCAGGTCCTCGTACTGCGCGCCCTGCACGACCCCGAACAGCGCCTGGTACGGGCGATGTGAACGCTCCGCGGTGAGCTTCTCGTGCTCGGCGATGCAGCGCACCGCCCACGCCTGCGTCCGCTCCACCGACTGCTCCTGGTACCCGCGGGTGTTCAGCAGCGTCGTGAGCTCGTCGAACGCGAACATGATGTCGGCGCCGAGCTGGTGCTGGATCTGCATCGACACCTCGGGCGTGAACCGGTGCCGCGACCCGTCCAGGTGCGATTTGAACGTGACGCCGTCGTCGTCGACGGTCGCGAGGCGTTCCTTGCCCTTCGCGATGACGTCGTCGGAACGCACCCCGACGGCTTCCATCGCGAGGACCTTCTTGAACCCCACGCCCAGCGACATGACCTGGAATCCGCCGCTGTCGGTGAACGTCGGGCCGTCCCAGTTCATGAACTTGCCCAGACCGCCGGCCTCGTCGACGATGTCCGGCCCGGGCTGCAGGTACAGGTGGTACGCGTTGGCGAGCAGCGACTGCGCGCCCAGCTCCTTCATGCTCTCCGGCAGCACCGCCTTGACGGTGGCCTTGGTGCCGACGGCGACGAACGACGGCGTCGCGATGTCGCCGTGCGGGGTGTGAATGGTTCCGGTTCGGCCCAGCTGCCCGTCGAGTCGGGTGCCGACGGTGAAGAACGGATCGGGCGGGGTCGGGACTACAGCATTCACCGGTGTATCCAATCACGGGCGACATTTCCGGCGACACATCACTACTTCGTTCGAAAGTGGGTACAGAGAGTGAGACGATCCCATCCCTTCGACCGGAGGAACCGCCATGAGCGACGAGAAGGCCGGCCATCGGATCGACAGGCGAACGTTTCTCTCGGGTGCGGCAGCGGCGGGCGGGGTGACCGTGATGTCGGGCCTGTTCGATCGTCGAGCGGACGCGTCGGAGAAGCCGCTGCGGCGTCAGCCCAGCAATTACGTGCAGCCCAACATCGTGTTCATCGTCGTCGACGAGATGCGGTTTCCCCAGGTCTTTCCGGCCGGAATCACCACTGCCGACCAGTTCCTGCAGCGGTTCATGCCCAACCTCTACACGCTGTGGGCGCCCGGGGTGAAGTTCACGCAGCACTACACGGCCGGGGTGGCCTGCAGCCCCGGCCGTGCGTGTTTCGTCACCGGGCTGTATCCATTGCAGAACTGGATGCTGCAGACGCGGACCGGTAATCGAGCCTCCCCTGTCCCGTCGCCCGCGATGGGCAGGGACTTTCCGACGTACGGCAAGCTGCTGCGGCAGGCGGGCTACGTCACGCCGTACGTCGGCAAGTGGCATCTGTCGCCGTCCCCCGACGAGGACTCGGGACTCGCCCCCGGCTATCTCGAGGAGTACGGGTTCGACGGACTGACCATGCCCGACATCATCGGATTGAACGGTGAGGGATTCGAATTCGACGGGCACATCGCCGACCAGGCCGCGGCGTGGTTGTCGACACGTAAACCCGGCGACGGCCCGTTCTGCCTCACGGCGAGCTTCGTCAATCCCCACGACCAGCAGTTCTTCTGGGCCGGAACGGAAGCGGAACGGTATCAGTCGCTGTACGCGAACAACGTTCCCCCGCTCAGTCCCGCCCGGGCCTGGTCGGTGACCACCGGCGAGGGCGACCCTCCGCGGCTGGGTTATCCGTCCGTGCCGCCCAACTGGGAACCCGAGAAGGCACTGCAGTCGAAACCGAGCACCCAGGTGTTCGCGCGGGAATTCCAGGCCCTCGTGTGGGGCGGCGTCACCGACGACATCCAGAATCTGTCGAACTATTACCTCCAGCCCTACGGTCAGGGCACCGATCCCGACCGTCACATCGCGTTCGCGCCGTACACGTACTGGGAGCGGGCCCTGGACAGTTACACCAACGTGCTGTCGATGGTCGATCACCACATCGGCACGGTGATCAACTCGCTGCCGGAAGACGTCGCGGCGAACACCGTCTTCATCATGACGTCCGATCACGGCGAATACGCCGGGGCGCACGGCTTCGTCGCCGGCAAACTGTCCACCGCCTACGACGAGGCCTTCCACATCCCGCTGATCGTCGCCGACCCGACCGGGCGATTCACCGGAGACACCGACACCCCGCGCGGGCAGCTCACATCGAGCGTCGACGTGGTGCCGCTGCTCGCGACGCTCGGGCACGGCGACCGGAACTGGATGGCCGGGGACCTGTTCGCGACGTACGCCGAACGCGTCGACCTCGTGCCGCTGCTGCGGAGCAACGCCGCGGCCGGGCGCGACCACGTCGTCCTCGCCACCAACGAGCACGCACCGCAGGGGGTCAACTGGAACAACTCCCCCACCCACATCTACGTGCTGCGCACCCCGGAGGCGAAGGTCGCGGTGTACTCGAAGTGGTTGGGGCCCACCGCCTACGTCGACCCGGCGTCGTTCCAGTACGAGTTCTACGACTACGCCACCGAACGCGGTCGGGCGGAACTCGACAACACCTTCGATCACGACCCGCGCGGTCCGGCCATGGCCGCCCAGCTGATGACCCAGTACCTGCCGACTCAGCTCGCCGCGCCGCTCCCCCCGGCGTTCGCCCAGCAGGGTGCCGACGCGATGGCCCGGTACCTCGCCTACATCCAGCTGATCAACCGGTACACACCCGGCGAGATCGACCGCGAGGGCATCGACAAGCTGACCGCGTTCGGGGAGGTGTTCTGACGGCCATGGCCGGGAAAGTCGTTGCCGCCGTGCTGGTTCTGCTGCTGTGGTCCGGCGGAGCATCCCTCGCGTACGCGCAGCCCGCCCCGACGACGCAGTGCGCGTGGCAGTTCATGTCCGACTCGACCGTGCTCGACGTCGCCTTCCCCGACGCCAACGCGACGTACTGGGTTCTGCCCTACGCGCTGGGGCCGGGCGACACCATCGAACTGAGCGGCACATATCCGGCCGCCCGCTACTTCTCGCTCAACACGTACGGGACGAACTTCGACACCGTCGACACGTTGCGCGACAACCAGATCGGACCCGACCCCGGCAGCGGAAACCCGTTCGCCGACGCTGCCGCCGGCTCCCTGCCCTCCGCGCAGAAGCGCTGGCACGCGACGGTCGTGACCGGTCCGGCCGATCACTCGCGCAACCAGATTCAGGCCCTGCCCACCGGTGCGAACGCGCAGTCGGTACCCGTCGGATTCCTCATCATCCGGGTGTACGTGCCCGACGACCCGGCATCGCCCACGGGCGGCGTTCCCCTTCCCGACGTGACGCTGACATCCGGGGGCCGCACGTCGCCCGTGCCGACCTGCGGATCCGCATTCGATCCCTCCGCCTACGACGACGGCCCACTCGGGCAGGTCGCGGAGGCCGGATTCGATCAGGTCATCGCCGGCGCCGCGTCCGGCGCGTTCCCCGGCAACGTGCCCGAGGCGACGTTCGTGAACCCCGCGAGCACGTCGGGCCTGTTTCCCAACGGCGACAACAAGTATGTCGGGGCGGGGCTGACGTATCAGCCCGGACGCATCGTCGTCGTGCAGGGCCGGGCGCCGACGTTCCCCGACACCCGTGCCGGCCAACCCGTCACGGCACCCGGCCGCCAGGTGCGGTACTGGTCGATGTGCCAGAACGATCAGGTGACGCCCTATCCGGTCGTCGCATGCGCCGCCGACTTCCAAACCCGCACCGACGGCGACGGCAACTACACCTACGTCGTCGCCGCACCGCAGGACGTCCCCGCTCGCGCCGCATCCGACCCGACCGTCACCGTCATCCCCTGGGGTTCCACCGACGTCGCGAAGAAGGTGCTGTTCCTGCGGTACATGCTGCCGTCCGACGCCTTCTACCCACAGTCGGTGCAGGCCTCGCAGAGCAATCACACCGACCCCGCCACCACGATGGGTCCGTACTATCCGCGCTCCGCCTACTGCGACACCGCCACCTTCGAATCCGGAGGCGCCGCCGCCTGCCTGTGAGTACTTGTCAACCGCGGGGGGTTGATAAGTACTCACAAGTCGTCAGACATCGGCGCCGACGAACTGGCTGTTGTAGAGGCGGTAGTACGCTCCGCGGGTGAGGAGCAGGTCGTCGTGGCTGCCCTGCTCGACGATGCGGCCGTCCTCCATGACGACGATGAGGTCGGCGTCGCGGATGGTCGACAAGCGGTGCGCGATCACGAAACTCGTGCGATCACTGCGCAGAACCGCCGTCGCGTGCTGCACCAGCAGCTCGGTGCGGGTGTCGACGGAACTGGTCGCCTCGTCGAGGATCAGGATGGACGGCTGCGAGATGAACGCGCGGGCGATGGTGATCAGCTGCTTCTCACCCGCGCTGATGTTGCTGCCCTCTTCGTCGATGACGGTGTCGTAACCGTCGGGCAGCGAGTGGACGAACCGGTCGACGTAGCTGATCCGGGCGGCCGCCTGGATCTCCTCCTCCGTGGCGTCGGGACGTCCGTACGCGATGTTGTCGCGGATGGTGCCGCCGAACAGCCACGCGTCCTGCAGCACCATGCCGATGCGGGACCGCAGGTCGTCGCGCGACATCTCGGCGATGTCGACGCCGTCGAGGAGGATCTTGCCGCCGTCCAGTTCGTAGAACCGCAGGATCAGGTTGACGAGTGTGGTCTTGCCGGCCCCGGTGGGTCCGACGATGGCGACCATCTGACCGGGTTCCGCCACCAGCGACAGTTTCTCGATCAGCGGCTTCTCCGGCGAGTAGCTGAACGACACGTCCGAGAACTCCACCCGGCCCAGTGGTTCGGCCGGCGTCGGAGCTTCGGTGAGGTCGGGCTGCTCTTCGTCCTCGTCGAGGATGGCGAAGACCCGCTCGGCGGACGCCACACCCGACTGCATGAGGTTGACCATGGCCCCGATCTGGGTGAGGGGCTGGGTGAACTGGCGCGAGTACTGAATGAACGCCTGCACGTCGCCGAGGCTCATCGTGCCGGACGCCACCCGCATGCCGCCGAGCACGGCGATGGCCACGAAGTTGAGGTTTCCGAGGAACATGATCGCCGGCATGATCAGGCCCGAGATGAACTGGGCCCGGTAGCTGGCCTGGTAGAGCGCTTCGTTCTGCTCCTCGAAGCGGGCCTCCACCTCACGGCTACGGCCGAACACGGTGACCAGTTCGTGGCCCGTGTACGCCTCTTCCACGTGAGAGTTGAGTGCTCCGGTCGACTTCCACTGCGACACGAAGTGGGTCTTGGACCGTTTCGCGATCTGCGCGGTCACCAGGATCGACAGCGGCACCGTCAGCACCGCGATCAACGCGAGCAGCGGGGAGATGACGATCATCATCACGAGGATGCCGATCACCGTCATCGCCGACACGATCAGCTGACTCATCGTCTGCTGCAACGACTGGGAGACGTTGTCGATGTCGTTGGTGACGCGGCTGAGCAGGTCGCCGCGGGAGTGGGAGTCGAAGTAGCGCAGCGGAAGTCGGTGGATCTTCCGTTCGACCTCGGCGCGCAGATTCTTCACGACGCCCTGCACGATGATGTTCAGCAGGAAACCCGACAGCCACATGAACACCGACGACCCCAGGTACAGGGCCAGCACGATCGCCAACACCCGGCCGAGCGCGCTGAAGTCGATACCGACACCGGGTACGACGGCCATGCCGGACACCATGTCGGCGAACGTGTTCTGACCGTCGGCCCGCAGCGCGGCGACGGCCTGGTCCTTCGACATCCCGGCGGGCAACTGCGCGCCGATGATGCCGTCGAAGATCAGGTTCGTGCCCTGACCGAGCATGCGCGGCGCGATCGAGGTGAGCACCACCGACACGGCAGCGACCAGGAGCACGACGCCGACGGCGATCCGGTGGGGACGCAGCCGCCGCAGCAGCCGCTTGGTGGACGGCCACAGGTCGTTCGGCTTGGACCCCGGGGCACCCGGAGCGACCGGTCCCGGTATACGCGGGCCGGCGGGCCTGTCGGCGGTGGTGGTGGTTGCGCGATCGCTCATAGTGCTTCCTGGACCGATCGTTGGGATTCCACGATCTCGACGTAACACGGACACGTCTCGAGCAGTTGGTCGTGCGTGCCGATTCCGACGACGGCGCCGTCCTCGAGGACCACGATCTGCTCGGCCTCCACGATCGTCGAGACGCGTTGGGCGACGACGATGACACACGCGTCCGACGTCTCGGGTTTGAGCGCCGCACGCAGCCGCGCGTCGGTGGTGAGGTCGAGGGCCGAGAAGGAGTCGTCGAACAGGTAGATCGACGGACGACGGACCAGTGCCCGCGCGATGGCGAGCCGCTGCCGCTGACCGCCGGAGACGGTCGTGCCGCCCTGCGCGATCGGGGTGTCGAGACCCTCGGGCATGGCGCGCACGAAATCGGCGGCCTGCGCGATCTCCAGCGCCCGCCACAGTTCCTCGTCGGTGGCGTCGGGTTTGCCGTACCGGAGGTTGGTGGCGACGGTGCCGGAGAACAGGTACGGCCGCTGCGGAACGAGTCCGATGCCGGACCGCAGGACGTCCAAGTCGATGCGACGCACATCCGTGTCGGACACGGTGACCGCACCCGACGTGGCGTCGATGAGGCGTGGGATCAGCGACAGCAGCGTCGTCTTACCCGAACCCGTGCCGCCGATGATCGCCGTGGTCTTGCCCGGTTCGGCGCGGAAGCTGATGTCGCGCAACACGGGTTCGTCGGCGCCGGGGAACTTGAACTGGGCGTCGCGCAGTTCCACTACACCGGGGCTTTCCAGCACGGTGACCGCATCGACCGGCGGCACGACGGTGGAATCGGTGGCGAGCACCTCGCCGATGCGTTCGGCGCAGACGGTGGCGCGGGGCGCCATCATCGCGATGAAGGACGCCATCATCACCGACATCAGGATCTGCATGATGTAGCTGAGCATCGCGGTCAGCGAGCCGACCTGCATGGTGCCGCTGTTGATCTCGTGACCGCCGAACCAGATGACGGCGACGCTGGTGATGTTCGCGATGACCATCACGAGGGGGAACATCACCGCGGTCAGCCTGCCGACCCGCAGGGCGGTCTGGGTGAGCTGCTCGTTCGCGTCGCCGAACCGCTGCATCTCGGAGCGCTCGCGGACGAACGCCCGCACCACCCGGATGCCGGTGATCTGCTCACGCAGCACCCGGTTCACCCCGTCGATGCGGGTCTGCATCTCCCGGAACGCGGGCACCATCCGCGAGATCACGAAACCCATGGACAGCGCGAGTACCGGCACGGTGACCGCCAGGATCCAGGCGAGCCCGGCGTCCTCACGGATCGACATCACGACACCGCCGACGCACATGATCGGCGCCATCACCAGGATCGTGCAGCTCATCACGACCAGCATCTGCACCTGCTGCACGTCGTTCGTGTTGCGGGTGATCAGGGACGGCGCGCCGAAACGGCCGAATTCACGGGACGAGAAGCTCCCGACCTGATGCATCACGGCGCGGCGCACGTCGCGCCCGAAACCCATTGCGGCACGGGCGCCGAAGAACACCGAACCGATCGAGCAGATGATCTGCACGACGGTGACGAGCAGCATCATGACGCCCGTGGACAGGATGTACGCGGTGTCGCCCTTGGTGACGCCGTTGTCGATGAGATCGGCGTTCAGGCTGGGCAGGTACAGGGCTGCCGCGGTCGCGACGAGCTGGAACAGGACGACCGCCGTGAGCTCCCGCTTGTACGGGCGGAGGTACGTGGTGAGCAGGGCATTCAACATGGGCAGCGATCCTGGCGGGTCATCATTATGTCCGAAGGTTACCAACAGAAACGACCGCAGGCCCGCGGATTTTCGGGGCCTGCGGCCCCGTGAGTGGTTGACGAGTCCAGAGACTCGTCAACCACTCACGGGCGCGAAGCGCCTACTAGCGATTCGTCCGCGTCGTGCAGGACCTTCTTCAGCTTCTCGCCTTCGATGTCGACGTTGGGCAGGATCTTGTCCAGCCACTTCGGCAGCCACCACGCCTTGTCGCCGAGCAGTGCCATCACGGACGGGATGATCACCATGCGCACGACGAAGGCGTCGAAGAACACGGCCGCCGCCAGGGCGAAGCCGATCGACTTGATGAACGAGTTCGGCTCGGCGATGAAGGCCGCGAACACCGAGATCATGATGACCGCGGCGGCGCTGACCACCCGGGCACCGTGGTTGAAGCCGACGGTGACGGCCTGCTTCGCGGTCGCGCCGTGGACGTACTCTTCCCGCATCCGGGTCACCAGGAACACCTGGTAGTCCATCGCGAGACCGAACACGACGCCGATGAGGAAGATCGGCATGAAGCTGACGATCGGCTGCGGGTTGGAGATGATGCCGCCCCAGCCCTCCTGGAACACGGCGACCGTGGCACCGAACGTGGCCGCGACGCTGAGGAGGAAGCCGAGCGTGGCGGTCAGCGGCACGAGCACCGAACGGAACACCAGGAGCAGCAGGAGGAACGCGAGGCCCACGACCACCGCGAGGTACGGGATCAGCGCGTCCTGGAGCGTCTCGGACACGTCGCCTTCGAGCGCGGTCTGCCCGGTGACGCCGTAGTTGACGCCGATCGAGTCGTGCAGATCTGTCTCCGCACCGCGGATGTTGTTCACCAGATCCATCGTCGCCGGATCGCTGGGGGCACTGCTCGGCGTCACCAGGATCTGCGCGGTGTCACCGGCCTTGTTCACGCCGACGACCTGAGCGTTGGACACGTCGTCCTGTGCGGTAATGGTCTTCACCACCTCACCGAACGCCTCCGACGGCGTGCCGGTGGTGACGTCCTTGGCGTCGACGACGACGAGCAGCGGACCGTTCTTGCCGGGGCCGAAGCCTTCGCTCACGAGGTCGTAGGCCTGCCGCGAGCTGGTGGCGGGGTCGCCGGTGCCCTCACTGGGCAGGGCCAGGCTCAGGCCGGTCGCGGGGATGGCGAGCGCCCCGAGCACCACGACTCCGGCGATCAGCGGAATCGCGGGCCTGCGGACCACGGCGCTGATGTATCGCAGGGCGAGGCTCGGCTTGCCCTCGTCGTCCTCGAGGTCACGACTGCTGAGGAACGGGATCTTGCCTGCGAACGCCTTCTTCCCGAACAGCCCGAGGATCGCGGGCAGGAGCGTCAACGCGATCGAGACGGCGATGAACACCGTGAACGCGGCGGCTGCGCCCATGTCGGAGAGGAACGGGATCCCGACGACGCGCAGCGCGATCAGGGCGATGATCACCGTGAGACCGGCGAACACCACGGCGGAACCGGCGGTGCCGACGGCACGTCCGGCCGCTTCCGAGCGGTCGTCCGTGAGGGAGAGTTCGTGCCGGAACCGGGACACGATGAACAGCGAGTAGTCGATGGCGACGGCCAGGCCGATCATGATGGCCAGCGTGGGTGTCATCGAGCTGAGGTCGGTGAAGCCGGTGGCGACGGTGATGCCGAGGCTGCCGATCATGATGCCGATGATCGCGGTGATCAACGGCAGACCCGCGGCGACCAGAGAACCGAACGTCAGCGCGAGCACGACAGCGGCCACGCCGATACCGACGAGTTCGGTGGCGCCGCCGGGCGGTTCGGCTTCGTTGGCGGCCGAACCGCTGATCTCGACGGTCAGTCCGGCGTTGCGGCCGGCGTCGGCTGCGGCCGAGATGTGGTCGCGCAGAGCCTGGTCGACGTCGCCCATGCCGCCCTTGAACGGCACCTCGACGTAGCCGACGGTCTTGTCGGCGTTGAGCGGGGACAGCGCCTGCGCGTTCGCGACGGCGGCGTCTTCACTGATTCCCTTGTCGGCCGCGGACGACTTCGCCATCTCGACGAGCTGCTCGTTCGCGGTGACGGGGTTGACCAGCGCCTTCGCGGCGTCGGCGCCCGAGGCGGTGGCGGGATCGACCTTGGCGGCGTCCTGGACCTGTTCGATGCCGCGCACCTTGGCGAGCACCGCGTCCATCGCCTGCTGGCTCTGCTCGCTCTCGAGGGTCTGCCCCTCGGGTGCGGCGAACACATAGCGCGCGCTGACGGCGTTCATCGGGTCGCTGCCCGCGGCCTCGGGGAACCGTTCGGCCATCAGGTCCTGCGCCTGCTGCGCGGGGGTGCCCGGGATGGAGAACGAGTCCTTCGTGGGCCCGGACAGCGTTGCCGCGCCGACGCCCATGAGGACCAGGATCACCAACCAGACGCTGAGGACCGCGCCTTTTCGCCGGTAGGCGAATCTGCCGATCCGATAGAGATAGGTGGCCACGAGAGACTCCTTCTGAGTCGGTGGAACGAAGATTGATTCGGGCAGCCGGCTACGGCTGCGGGATTCCCTGACGGAGTTGACGCATGGCGTCGCGGACCAGTTCTTCGGGCCCGCTGGCACCGGACTTGCCGCTCATCCACAGGTCGAGCGACGCCTTGCACGCCGATCCGACCGCCAGGTGCAGCAGGTTGGGGTAGAGGTCGGTGTCGATGTTCGTGCCCGTGCGTTCGGCGATCACCTCACCGACCAGACGGGTGACGCGCAGGTGCACTTCGAGTTTCTTCGCGAGCAGCGCGGGGCTGGTCTCGACGAGTTCCATCATCACCGCGGTCTCTTCGAGCGGTTTCGCCGGATCGGTGACGATCTGGACCACCACGTGCTCGAGGGAATCCCAGATCGGCTCGTCCTCGGGACGGGCGCGGAGCAGGTCGACCCAGTCGTGGACGGACTGCTCGAAGTGCGCGAGTACCGCCTCCTCCTTGCTGGAGAAGTAGTTGTGGAACGTCCGAGTCGAGACTCCCGCCTCGGACGCGATGGCGTCGGCGGTGACGCATTCGATGCCCAGCGCGCGGGCCAGGCGTGCGGCGGCGCCGCTGAGGGCTGCGCGCGTGGCGGCCTTCTTGCGGTCCCGCAGTCCGATTTCCGAAATCACTACTCCGACGGTACAGAACTTGCAGAGCTCTGCAAATTTGCGTGACAGTGCAACTTTTATGTTCTTGCCCACAGTCCGCGCGGCACTGTGTCGGGAGTCACCACGGCGTTACGGTGGAAACATGTCCGATCCGACGGCGCCGCTGTCGTTCCGGGCGGACGAGATCGACCGCGCCGCCCTGGACCAACTCGCCGCCGTCCTCGACCTGCAGGCCGCGCGCCCGGGAATCCGGCGACTGCGCGAGTGGTCGCTTGCGGCCCTGCAGGTGCAGCCGGGTGAGAGCGCCCTCGACATCGGCTCGGGCACCGGGTCGGAGACGCGTGCCCTCGCCGCCGCGGTCACCCCGTCGGGCCGCGCGATCGGACTCGATCCCAATCCCGGCATGGCCCTCCTCGCCCGGGAGCGGACCGAGGAGGAGGGCTCGACCGCGCAGTTCGTGATCGGCGATGCCTACTCGCTGCCGTTCCCCGACGACCGCCTCGACGTCGTGCGGTGCGAGCGGGTGTTCCAGCACCTGAGCGAACCGGACCGCGCGGCGGCGGAAGTGGCCCGCGTTCTGCGGCCGGGCGGGCGCGGCGTGATCGTCGACAGCGACTGGGGCACGGCGATCATGCACCCCGGCGATCCCCTGGTCCTGCAGAAGATCATGGACGTGATGCTCTCGCACACCGCGAACCCACACTCCGGACGGCTGCTCCCGGGGCAGCTCACCTCCGCCGGGCTCGTCGTCGAGGACATCGGCACGGAGGCGTTGATCCAGGATCCGGGCGACGTGACCGGCCCACTCGTCCAGATGATGACCGCCGCGGCGATCGCCGAGGGTGCGATCACCGACGTGCAGAGCGCCGAACTGCTGGACCAGCTGAACGCCGCCGCCCGCCGCGGCGACTTCCACATGTCGGTGACGATGTTCGCCTACCTCGTCCGCCAGCCCTGACGAAACCCTTCCGACATTCGGAAACCGAGTGTGGTGGATCACCTCCGGTGCCGCACAGTGGTGGGGACGACGCTGATGCCCCACCGAGTCCGGCGTCACGAACAACGCAGCAGCCCAGCATATTCCGGAGGCCCTCATGTCCACGATCGCCCGCAACCAGTGGTACGTCGCAGCCTACGGCCGTGAGGTCGGACGCGAACTGTTCTCGCGCACCATCTGCGAGGAGCCGATTCTGTTCTGGCGAACCGAGGCCGGCGAGGCAGTCGCGATGAGCGACCGCTGCGTGCACCGCCGCTACCCGCTGTCCGAGGCGCCGAGCCGGCTCGACGGCGACACGGTGGTCTGCGGCTATCACGGTTTCACCTACGGCAGTGACGGCGGCTGCGTGTTCGTCCCCGGCCAGAAGCGCGTTCCCCGCACCGCCCGGCTGAAGCAGTACCAGGTGGTCGAGCAGGACTCGTTCGTGTGGGTCTGGATCGCCGACCCGCAGAACCCCGAACAGGGCGACCCGACCCGCATCCCCCGCGCACCGTGGATGGACTCCCCCGACTACACCGTGGTCAGCGGCATGGAACCGATCGACTGCAACTACGGTCTGCTCGTCGACAACCTGATGGACCTGTCGCACGAGACGTACCTGCACGGCGGCTACATCGGCACCCCCGAGGTGGCGGAAACCCCGATCACCACGGAGATCGACGAGGACCGGAACGTCATCTACGTGTCCCGGCACATGGACGACGCCGAGTGCCCGCCGTTCTACTCCAAGTCCACCGGCATCGAGGGCCGCATCACCCGCTGGCAGGACATCGAGTACACGCCGCCGTGCCTGTACCTGCTGCACAGCCGCATCGCCCCGATCGGCGCACCCCTGCCCGGCGACGACGGCACCGACCCGCACGCGTTCCACAGCGAGATCGTCTACGCGATCACCCCGTCGACGGAGAATTCCACCCTCGACTTCTGGGCCGTGGCCCGCGACTTCGCACTCGGCGACGACGCCGTCACGACGTTCCTCGCCGAGAACAACCGGACCGTCGTGATGCAGGACGTCGTAGCGCTGAACATTCTGCAGAAGGCGCTCGACACGGAGAAGGACGGCTACCAGGAACTGTCGATCAACATCGACGCCGGCGGCCTCGGCGCACGCCGGATCCTGAAGAAGCTGGTCGACGCGCCGCAGGCCGTCACCGCCGCGGCGGTGGGCTGAACCGTGGAGCCGACCAGGATGCTCCGCGGCGCCAACGTGATGCGCATCGTCTGGCTTCCCGGGTCGGACCTGCTCGAGGGCGAGTGCCACTGCGGCGCACGCCACGTCGCGGAAGAACCCGCCGCCCTCTGGGAATGGTTGCTCGCCCACCCAGAGGGGCACCACCCCGTCGATCCGCCGGTGACCGCCACGCCGCTGCCCGCCGCGCCGGAATCCGCTCCCGTTCCCGTCTGACCCCGGAGAGACCGCCATGCCTATCCCACCCGAACCCGTACTCGAGCTGGAGCTGACCACGAGGACCACCGGCGCCGACGGCGTCGTCGTCCTGGAGTTCCGCGACCCGTCCGGCGCCGACCTGCCCACGTGGACGCCGGGTGCGCACATCGATCTGGTGCTGACTCCGGAGCTCACCCGCCAGTACTCGCTGTGCGGCGACCCGGCCGACACCGGGATCTGGCGCGTCGCCGTGCTGCGGGAGGCGATGGGCCGCGGGGGTTCGCAGTTCGTGCACGACAAGCTGAGCGAGGGCGACCGCGTCACGGTCCGGGGACCACGCAACCATTTCGAGCTCGAGCCGTCACCGCAGTACGTGTTCGTCGCGGGCGGCATCGGGATCACGCCGATCCTCACCATGGCGCACGCCGCGGAGAACGCCGGCGCCGACTGGACCCTCGTCTACGGCGGACGCAGCCGCGGTTCGATGGCGTTCGCCGACGCACTCGCCGAGAAGTTCGGCGACCGGGTGGTGATCCACCCCGAGGACGAGCACGGCCTCATCGACCTACCGGGGCTGCTCGGCGACGTCCGGGAGAACACCCTCGTCTACTGCTGCGGGCCCGCGCCGTTGCTCGACGCCGTCACCGGTCACTGCGACAGCTGGCCGTCCGGCGCGCTGCGCACCGAACGCTTCGCGGCCAAGGATCTCGAGGAGCCGGTCCGGGCCGAGGGGTTCGAGGTGGAGCTGACACTGAGCGGCAAGACCGTGACCGTCGCACCCGAGCAGTCGATCCTGCAGGCCGTCACCGCCGCCGGCGTCCAGGTGCTGTCGTCCTGCGAGGAAGGGACCTGCGGAACCTGCGAGACGGCCGTGCTCGGCGGTACTGTCGATCACCGGGATTCCCTGCTCACAGCGGACGAGCAGGCCGAGGGCGACACCATGATGATCTGCGTCTCGCGTGCGAGCTGTCCACGTCTGACGCTGGAACTGTGAGACGGAGAACGAGCAATGGCGATCACCGGATCGGTGACCATTCGCTCGTTGCGGCTCCTCGAGCTCTTCACCCCCTCGGCGCCGCGGCTGACCCTCAGCGATCTGTCGCGGAAGTCCGGGTATCCGCTGAGCACCGTGCACCGGCTGACCAGCGACCTCATCGAATGGGGCGCCCTCGAACGTGACAGCAGCGGCCGCTTCACCGTCGGGCTCAAGCTGTGGGAGATCGCGTCGCTCGCGCCGCGCGGCACGATGCTGCGCGAACTGGCGATGCCGGTGATGGAGGACCTGTCGCAGATCACGCGGGAGAACGTCCAGCTCGGCATCGCCGAGGGCACCGAGGTCGTGTTCGTCGAACGCATCGCCGGACAGAAGGCCGTGCCCGTCCAGACCCGCGTCGGCGGTAGGTTCCCGCTGACGGCGTCCGGTATCGGCCTGGCCCTGCTCGCGTACATGCCCGCCGACGTGCAGGAGCAGGTGCTGAGCGGGCCGATCGAGAAGTTCACCGACCGCACCGTCACCGACCCCGTCGTACTGCGGCGGACGCTTGCCGAGATCCGCCGATCCGAGGTCGCGATCAGTGATCGTCAGGTGACCATGGACGCCGTCTCCGTCGCGGCACCGATTTTCGAGCGTCCCGGAACGGCGATCGCGGCGGTGTCGCTGGTGGTGTCGGCGGAGAATGCGTCGCTGAACGCACTGGTCCCGTTGGTGCGTGCGGCCGGCCGGACGATCAGCCGCGCGCTGCGCCCTCGTCAGCCGTCGTGACCGGTCGGGTACGACGCTCCCAAGCCCCCGGGTCGGACGTCAGCGTGGTGAGGAAACCCGGCAGCTGCTCGTTCGCGACGTCCGCGAGACTCACGTTCTCGAGCACGGCCCGCAGGTTCACCCGCACCGCGATCCACACGTCCTGCAATTTGGCGGCCGGCCCGCAGTAGTCGACGTCCTCGGGGCGTTCACCCCGCACCGACGCCAGCGGACCCTCGACGGTCCGGATCACGTCGGCGATCGTGATGTCCTCGGCGGGACGGGCCAGCCAGTACCCGCCGTCCGGTCCACGTCTGCTGTTGACCAGTCCCCCGCGGCGAAGGTCGGCGAGGACGGCCTCGAGGAACTTGTGCGGAATGGTCTGCGACTGTGCCAGGAACTCGGCTTTGGACGGGGACGGCCCGGCAGCGGCCAGTTCGATCAGCGTCCGCACGGCGTAGTCCACCTTTGCGGTGATGTGCACACCGAATTCCTACCATCCCAGTATGAAAACCGGCAACTCACGCTTCGCCGCGCGCATCCAGAACGTCCAGGTAGTGCGGGTTGTACATGACGCCGAGGATGTTGCCGAACGGGTCGACAACGGACGCGGTGACGAACCCCGACTCACGTTCGGTGCGCGGCTCATGCTCCTTCGCACCCATCGACAGCAGCTTCTCGACGGCGGCGGTCACGTCGTCGACGTGCCAGAACACCACCACGCCGGACGGACCGTCCGCGGCTGCGTGCGGGGCGTATCGACGGTCGATGATGCCGAGCTCGTGCTGGTAGTCGCCGATCCGGTACTCGATGTATGCCGGGTTCTCGGAGTCGGGGCGTTCGAAGTAGGGAGCGATGCCGAGCAGCGCGCTGTACCACTCGCGGGCTGCCGCGATGTCGTCGGCGAAGAGACTGATGGTGGTGAGTCCTCGCAACATGACGAGTCCTTTCGACTGATCCGATCTTGCTGACGGGATTCATTCTCCGCGGCAAAGTGCGCACCCAATGAGCACTTTTCGTCGCCGCGTTTCGGGCCGATAGTGATGCGTGTCACTCCGAGGTACATTGAACTGGACGATCGTCTTGTATGGAGGAAGCAGCATGTGGGAGACCGTGACGTCGGCGTGGAATTCGGCGCTGCTGACGCCTCTGCACGAACCGGTCACGCTGGCCATCCCGGCGTTCGTGCTGTTCCTCGCCATCGAATGGTTCGCGGCCCGGCACCTCGAGGACGCGACGTTCGACCCCGACGGACGGTCCCGCCCGGTGCGCGGAGGTTACGAGCGCCGCGACGCGCGCGCGAGTGTGTCGATGGGCGCCGTGTCCATCCTGACGACCACGTTCTGGAAGCTGCTGGCCCTGATCGGGTACTCCGCCATCTGGGTGTACCTCGCGCCGTGGCACCTTCCCCCGGACGCCTGGTACACGTGGGTGATCCTCGTCCTCGGCGTCGACGCGCTGTTCTACGCGTACCACCGGATGGCGCACCGCATCCGCCTCATCTGGGCCACCCACCAGGCGCACCATTCGAGTGAATACTTCAACTTCTCCACCGCCCTCCGCCAGAAGTGGAACAACGGCGCCGAAATCCTGATGTGGATTCCCTTGCCGCTGATCGGCATTCCGCCGTGGATGGTGTTCATCGGATTCTCCGTGAACCTCGTCTACCAGTTCTTCGTCCACACCGAGCGCATCGACAAGCTGCCCCGGCCCGTCGAGTTCGTGTTCAACACTCCCTCACACCACCGCGTCCACCACGGCTGCGACCCCGAATACCTCGACCGCAACTACGCCGGCATCCTCATCGTGTGGGACCGGATGTTCGGCACGTTCCAGCCCGAAACCCACCGCCCCACCTACGGACTCACCAAACCCGTGGGCACCTACAACATCTGGAAACTGCAGACCCACGAATACGGGGCCATCGTCCGGGACTGGCGCCGGGCGTCGTCGTGGCGCGACAAGCTCGGCTACGTGTTCGGGCCGCCCGGCTGGGCGCCGTCAGGAACGCGCGAAGCTGACCAGGAAGTCGACCGTGCCGTTGCCGTCCACGGTCACGAAGCCCAGTGACGGCGGCGTCACACCGAAGTCCGTCCAGGTGACCGGGATGCTGCCCGACGCGATCAGGTCGTCGCCGGAACGGAGCACGTCGATGTCGACGGTCACCGGACGCGACTGCCCCTTGAGCGTCAGCGTGCCCTGGGCGGAGACCGTCCCCACGGAACCGTCCGCAGGCAGCCCCGACAGATCGACCGGGGAATCGACCGTGAACGTGCCGGTCGGGAACGTGCCGGTGTCCATCACGTTGCCGCGGAACTGGTTGTCGCGGCGGGACTGATCGGTCGCGATGGTCGCCACCTGCACGGTCACCTCACCCGCGGTGAGTTTCTCGCCCTCGACAGTTGCGGTGCCGGTCACGTCGCCGGTCGATCCGACCACTGTGACGCTCGCGCCGTTGAGGATCTCGTGAACGGTGTACCCCGCGGCCGTCTGGTTGGAGCCCTGCCCCGGCGTGACGGTCCACTGTCCGTCGACCGATCCGGTGGCCGCCTCCGCGCCCTCGGTCGACACCGAGGCCGCCGGTGCGTCGTCCTCTGCGATGAATTGGCCGTAGAACCACGGGCCCACCAGCACCGCGATCACGACGATGACGACTGCGCCGACCAACCACCACAGCTTTTTCATGAGATCAGGCTAGTTGCAGCTTCAATGGATGTCACTCGGTACGACCTGGGAGAGCGCTGTGAGCGATGGTCACGGGACGATGGAATCGATGTAGCCGCCGTCGACCCGCACCGCGGCGCCGGTGGTCGCCGACGCCTGCGCCGAACTGAGGTAGACAACCATGTTCGCGATCTCCTCCGGCTCGATGAGGCGCTGCAGCAACGACTGCGGCCGGTACTTCTTCATGAACTCGCGCTGCGCCTCGTCCCACGGCAGGTCCTTGTCGACCAGGCTGTAGACGAAATCCTCCACACCTCCCGTGTGAGTGGGACCGGCGAGAACCGAATTGACCGTGACGCCCGTCCCCGCCGCCTCTTTCGCGAAGCCACGCGAGACCGCCAGCAGCGCCGTCTTCGACATCCCGTAATGGATCATCTCCGCGGGAATGACGATCGCGGAGTCACTGGCGATGTCGAGGACCCGGCCCCAGGACCGTTCGACCATGCCGGGCAGGACCAGGCGGGTCAGCCGGATCGCGGACAGCACGTTCACCTCGAAGTAGCGGCGCCACTCGTCGTCGTCGATGTCCAGGGCCGGCTGGGAGCCGAAGATCCCGAGGTTGTTGACGAGGATGTCGACGCTCGGAACGATCTCCAGGACCCGGCGCGCGCCCTCGTCCGTCGTGACGTCGGCGGCCGCCGGAACGAATTCGCCGTCCGGGACCTCGGCCCGCAATCGTTCGATCGCCGCACCCACGGACTTCTCGGTGCGGCCGTTGATCGCCACCCGCGCGCCGGAGCGGGCGAGGCCCGCGGCGATCGCGGCACCGATGCCCTGCGTCGATCCGGTGACCAGCGCCGTCCTGCCCGTCGAGTCGATGCGCATGTCTGTGCCCCTTCCCTCCAGGACACGCTAACGAACATTCCCGGCACGGATGCACAAAAAAACTCCCCACCTGCGTGTGCAGGTGGGGAGCTTTGGCGGTGGCGGAGGGATTTGAACCCTCGGACGGGGGTTACCCGTCACACGCTTTCGAGGCGTGCTCCTTAGGCCGCTCGGACACGCCACCGCCGGTGACTTTACCGGATGTGGCGCCCGAGCCCGAAATCGCCAGGTGAAGCCGTTTAAGTCAGCTTGTCCTTGAGGTTCTTGGCGGCGTCCTTGACCTTCTCGCCGGCATCCTTCACCGCCGAGGACGCCTGGTCGGCCTTGCCCTCGTCGCGCAGGTCCGGATCGCCCGTAGCTTTACCGGTGGCTTCCTTCGCCTGGCCCTTGAGGTCTTCCGCCTTGTTCGAAGCTTTGTCTGCGATTCCCACGAGATACCTCCGTGAATCCGATTTCGAACCCGGGGACGGGTCCGGCGGCGCCTCGTCGGCGCCTGTCTCCAGAGAAGCACGGGTCATGCGGACCCGGCCACATTGTGTCGAGTACCCCACGAAAGAGTTTGAAACCGGTCAGCGCCGTTCACGGAAGAAGTCTTCGAGGATGCCTGCGCATTCGTCCTCCAGAACACCGCCCCTGACCTGCGGGCGGTGCGTGAGACGGCGGTCGCGGACCACATCCCACAGTGAACCGACAGCACCCGTCTTCGGCTCCCACGCCCCGAACACCACCCGGGAGATCCGGGCCAGCACGAGCGCGCCCGCGCACATCGTGCACGGCTCCAGCGTCACCGCGAGCGTCGCCCCCTCGAG
Source organism: Rhodococcus sp. JS3073 (assembly GCF_026810085.1). Classification (NCBI taxonomy): domain Bacteria; kingdom Bacillati; phylum Actinomycetota; class Actinomycetes; order Mycobacteriales; family Nocardiaceae; genus Rhodococcus; species Rhodococcus sp. JS3073. The sequence goes on from NZ_CP113951.1 coordinate 3,628,279, forward strand.
GCGCCACCCGTCGCCGTACACCCGGGCGGCGGCCCGCAACGCGATGATCTCCGCGTGAGCCGTCGGATCCGACATCGCCTCCCGCGAGTTCACCGCCCGCGACACCTCGACACCGTCGGCGTCGAACACCACCGCACCCACGGGCACGTCGGCGTCGGTGGCGGCACGGGCCGCCTCGATCGCCGCGCGGATCATCCGCTCGTCGTCCTGAAGAGTCACGGCGCGTGAAACTACCGGGGAAGCTTGTCGAGAACCCCGGCCAGCTCCGTGGTGAACCCGAGCCGCTGCGCGATCATCCCGAGCTGCTCGTCGGGATAGAGGTCCGTCTCGGACGTGATCACAGCCAGAACGGGTTCGGGCAGACCGAGGTCGGCGAGCAGCGACAGGTCGCCTTCCTCCCACGGCTCGATGTCGTCGAGTTCGTCCGGGTCGATGTCCGGGACCTCGACGTTGAGCGCCTCGAGGACGTCCGCGGCGATGTCGTAGTCGATGGCCGCGGTGGCGTCGGACAGCAGCAGACGCGTTCCCGACGGCGCCGGCCGGAGCACGACGAAGAATTCGTCGTCCACGTCCAGCAGACCGAAGAACGCGCCCGCGCTACGGAGGGCCCGAAGCTCCTCCTCCGCGACGCTGAGACTGGTCAGAGCAGCCGAAGTGAGGGCCTTGACCTTCCACCGGCCGTCCTCGTGTACTACCGCGACACCGAAGCCCTCCAGATCCTCTGCCCGATCCGAGGAGGCGCTGTTGTTTTCCGCGCGCTGTGCACCCATGAGCGCAACGGTAGCCCGCGGGGTGCCGGTAAATGAAGTCCGCACTCGAATGTGCCAACCTGTTCGGGTGTCTGATACCCCTTCCGCACCTCCCGTGTGCGTGCTCGGCCTGGGCTTGATCGGCGGTTCACTGCTACGTGCGGCGGTCCGGGCGGGCCGCGACGCGTGGGGTCACAACCGATCCGCGCCGTCCGTCGACGCCGCCCGGGCGGACGGATTCGACGCCGACACCGATCTGGTCGCGGTGCTCCAGCGTGCGTCGGCCGCGTCGGCGCTGATCGTGATCGCGGTCCCCGTGCCCGCCGTCGCCGCCACCCTCACCGCGATCGCCCTGTACGCACCGAACTGCTCGATCACCGACGTCGTCAGCGTCAAGGCCGAGGTCGCGGCGGCGGCAGCCCGCCAGGGACTCGCCGACCGCTACGTGGGCGGGCACCCGATGGCCGGAACGTCGGCGTCCGGGTGGAGCGTCGGCAGCGCCGACCTGTTCCGGGAGGCCGTGTGGGTGGTCGGCACCGACGACGGCGTCGACCCCGCCATCTGGACGCAGGTCGCGCAGCTCGCGTTGGACTGCGGGTCCGTCGTCGTGCCCGCCGAATCCGCCGAACACGACCGGGCGGTCGCGCGCATCTCGCACCTGCCGCACCTACTGGCCGAGACCCTCGCGATCACCGGAGCCCGCGGCGGGCCGCTGGCGCTCGGCCTGGCGGCCGGCTCGTTCCGCGACGGCACCCGTGTGGCAGGCAGCGCGCCCGGACTCGTCCGGGCCATGTGCGAAGGCAATCGGGACGCCCTGCTGATCGCCCTGGACGAGGCGCTGGTGCTGCTGCAGGACGCGCGGACCGAACTGGCGGAACAGTCGTCGACGGCGACCCTCGTCGAGGCCGGTCACACCGCGCGCCTGACGTACGACAACCAGGAGACGTGGGAGATCACCGGCATCGTTCCCGGCCGCGAAGGCTGGATCGACGACATGCGTGATGCGGGTCGGCGGGGAGGGCGGCTCCGCCGCCTGTGAGTGCTCGACGAGTCCAGAGACTCGTTAACCACGCACGGTCGGCTGCGCCGCCTATATCCGTTCGGCCAGGCCCGGGTAGTCGATGATGAACCCGTCGCGGTCGACGGTCACCGAGGAACTCGACACCGGCGACAGCACGTGGATGCCGTCCGGACCGCTGCTGTAGGTGAGGATCGCGCCCTCGACCCGCAGGTCCAGGAGGTTCACGTAGACGACGGGGACCTCGACGTCCTCGGACCCGAGGTGCAGTCCGTACCGCCGGATGGGCAGGGCGTTGAAGAAGGGGCTGAGCACCATGTCGACGTCGAGGGCGCCGTCGAACGTGGACCGCTGGTGGTTGGCGCCGTGCTCCACCATCCACGTGCCCTCTTCGTCCCGGCTGATCGACATCTGCCGTTCACCGGCCGCGACGGACGTCCGCAGCGACAGCCGGCGGGTGACGCCGCTTTCGTCGGTGACGAGGTCGTAGGACGCGCTGAACGCGGGATGCTCGGGGCACTCGCCGCCGATGATCCGGCCTGCTGCCTTGATGCGGTCGCCGTTGAGCTGGACGCGCACCGATTCCATTCGGGGTGCGTTGTCCGCCCGCCACGTCAGTACTGCGGGCCAGGTCGAGGCACCGGAGGCTTGGATGCTCACCTGTCTACGGTAAGCGACGACGGCTCCCGGGGTGGCAACGGGCCGAGTTTCGTTGCAGCAGAGTTGTCGAGAGTCAGTGCCCGGGCTCGTTCCGTGACCGCGATGCGCGACGAGAAGACGACGAGGGCGCCGAGTCCGACCGCCACGTTCAGCAGCGCCCCGAACTCCTGGGCAACGAAGTCGAACACCTCGGTGAGCAGCACCGTGACCAGGGCCGCGGCCCGCAGGAACTGCAACGGCCACAGCTTCCCGTTCCGCAGTCGCACGATGCCCGACCAGCACAGGACGAACGCGATCGCGGACCCGGTGAGCTGGCCGACCGTCGTGATGTCGGTTCCCTCGTCGCCGCGGAGGTCGTCGTCGAGCGTGATCACGGCGCTGAGCAGTCCCAGGGTGGAGAACAGGGTGAGGAGGACCGCCGCGGTCCAGAGCATGCCCGGACCCCTGGCGAACGCGGGGGTCGCGCGCCGGGCCAGCTCCCGGGCCGTGGGCACGGTCCGGCCGTTCCGGTCCGGGCAGTGGGCGAGCAGATCCCGGACCGAAATCAGGGTCGCCTCGTCCGCGCCGGCGGCGGCCGCCCGGCGCAATTGCGCCAGCGCCTGCTCCCGGCGTGCACGGTCCAGCCCACGGTCCAGTCCGCCGAGGGCGATGGCGGCGGCGTTGGCGACGTCCTCCGTCGGGGTCGGCGGCCGGACGTCGTGCAGCGACCGGTTGACCAGCAGCAACACGACGATCACCACGTACATGATCGCGATGGACGGCCGGTAGAAGTAGTCGTTGGTCTTGGTGACGAACTTGCCGATCTCGTCGAGGAACAACCCGAACCCGACGCCGCCGATCACGACGCCGAGGACGCGCGGCTTCATCCCGAGGAACGAGAACACGGTCACCAGGGCCACGACCATGCCGAGTCCGCCCCACAGGACATGCGCGATGTGCAGCGAGGAACCCCCGACCTGCGGATAACCGGTGAGGTGAAGGTAGGCGCGGGTGAGCAGGATCGTGACGATCCCGATGATGACGAACGCTTCGACGAGGCCGCTGCCCTGGGCGTCGCGCAGGAGGTGCGGCCGGTTCCGGAAACCCGAGATCATGGCGCCTCCCTGTGCTCCCACCTACAGGAAGTCTAGGACTCTCAGTGGTGGAAAGTCTGCGTGTTGCTCGCGGTGGAGAGGCGGTCGAGACGCTCGAGGACGCGGTCGACGACGTGCGGGTCCTGCCCCTTTTCGTTGCGGGCCCGCAACACTTCGGCCTGCGCCGCGACCAGCGCCCGGTGCTGGAGCGCCCGCAGTTCGTCGCGGCGGGTCTTGAGCTGTTCGATGCGCTGCGAGTACTCCGGCGAGTGGGTGCCGGGCGCGGAGTCCTCTTCGAGCCGGTCGTAGAGCGCCTTGAGCCGGGCCACCGATTCGGGCGGCAGGTTGGTCGGCGCGGACGTCACGACCTCGAGCGCGGCGTGCCGGGCCCGCTCGACCAGTGCCCGCTCCTCGGCATCCTCCGCGTCGGCGACACCGGCGACGCCGAGTGCCTTCACCAGCCACGGCAGGGTGAATCCCGGAATGACCATGCTCATCACCAGCACCACCGCCGCGATGACGACGGCTTCGGAACGCCACGGGAAATCGTCGACCGGGAGGCTCAGCGCCAACGCCAGGGTGACGAGGCCGCGCATCCCGCACCACGTCATGACCACGGCTTCGGCGGGGGTGCGGGGCGCGGAGGAGGCGTTGTCCTCGTACCCGCGGATGTACAGCCACGTGACGCCCATCCAGAGGGCGCGGACCACCACCAGCACCACTCCGATGACGACGCCGTGCAGCACCATCGTCCACAGATCGCTGCCCGCGTCGTCGACGATCTGACGGAATTCGAGACCCATCAACCCGAACGCGATGCCGGTGACCAGCAATTCGGCGACGTGCCAGAACGAGGCACTCGCCAGGCGGTCCTCGGCGTCGACCTCGGAGTCGGCGGCGCTCATCTGCACCGCGGCCACCACGACGGCGATGACTCCGGACGCGTGGATCTCCTCGGCCAGCAGGTACACGACGAACGGGATGACCAGGGTCAGTCCGCTGCGGCCCGGGACGTCCACGATCCGCACGACCAGCCACGACCCCACCCAGCCGGATGCGAGACCGATCAGCACCGCCGCGACCGCGGTGTACAGGAAGTGCAGCACCTCGAAACCGAAGTGCAGGTCTTCACCGGCGATCGTCGCGGCGAGCGCCGCCTGGAACGCGACCAGCGCGGCGGCGTCGTTGAACAGGCCCTCCGTCTGCAGGACGCCGACGAGTCGACGCGGAATCCCGACGGGTTCGGCGACGGCCTCGACGGCCACCGGGTCGGGTGGGGCGGTCATCGCACCTATCGCGATCGCCGCCGCCAGGGTGATGCCGGGCACGAGCGCCCAGGCCGTCCACGCGACCGCAGCTGTCGTGACGATGACCAGGCCGACGGAGTGGACGACGATGGTCTTCCAGCGATCGACGAACATCGCCCACGACGTCCGGCGGGCCAGCGCCCACAGCAGTGGCGGCAGGAACAGCGGCAGGATCAGTTCGGGTTCGAGTTCGACGTGCGGGATGCCGGGCACGAACGCGGCACCGGCGGTGACAATCGTGAGCAATACCGGCCAAGGTGCGTGGAATCGGTCACCGAGGCCGACGATCAGGACTGTGACGAGCATGAGCCCGATCACCACGATCAGCTGATCCACGCTGGGGACGCCTCCTCGGCTCAATTCTTCTACCCGGTCGTTTGCCCGCGAAGCAGCCTGCCATATGTGGCTTCGCCACCCGTGAGTACTTATTAACCGCCCGCCGTTGATAAGTACTCACGGGTCGTTGGTCAAAGGGAGCACAGATCTCGAGTAACGTTCTCGGGTGACTGGTTCGTGAGGAAGGGTGCCGTGACGTCAACCGGGAGCATGGTGGGCCTGTTCGCCGGTATCGGCGGGCTCGAGTTGGGTCTGAGAGAGCACGGCTGGAACACCGAACTGCTCTGTGAGATCGACCCGGGCGCCCAGGCGGTTCTGCGTACCCGATTCACGGACGTCCCTGTGCATTCCGACGTCACCAAGCTGCGTTCCCTCCCCCAGGACATCGAACTCGTCGCCGCCGGCTTCCCGTGCCAGGACCTCTCGCAGGCCGGCCGGACCGCCGGAATCACGGGTTCGCGTTCCGGCCTCGTCGACGAGGTGTTCCGGTTGGTGAAGCGGAAGAAGGGTCCACGCTGGCTCCTGATCGAGAACGTGCCGTTCATGCTGCAGCTGGGTCGCGGGGCGGCTATGAGGCATATCACGGACGCCCTCGAGGACCTCGGCTACACGTGGGCGTACCGCGTGGTCGATGCGCGCGCGTTCGGGCTCCCCCAGCGCCGTCAGCGGGTCCTGATGCTCGCCTCGCGCACCGAGGACCCCCGCGCGGTGCTGTTCGGTGAGGACGCCGGGGAACGCCCCGTCGACGACTACGCCGACTTCCCGTGCGGTTTCTACTGGACCGAGGGCACCCGCGGCCTCGGCTGGGCGGTCAACGCGGTCCCCACGCTGAAGGGCGGGTCGTCCGTCGGTATCGCGAGCCCACCCGCCGTGCGACTGCCGTCGGGTGAGATCGTGACCCCCGGACTGATCGACGCCGAACGCCTGCAGGGTTTCGACCCCGACTGGACGGCGCCCGCCGCGCTGGTCCCCGGTCTGCGGAACAGTCATCGGTGGAAGCTCGTCGGCAACGCCGTCAGTGTGCGGATGGCGTCGTGGGTCGGTCGGCGTCTGCTCGAGTCGGCGGACTACGAGCGGGGCATCGAGACGCCGATGAAGCCCGGCGACGCGTGGCCGGTGGCGGCGTGGGGCAGCAATCGTCAGGCGTTCCGCGTGCACACCTCGACGTGGCCGGTGCAGGAGCCGTACGAGGATCTCAGCGGATTCCTGGAGGACACCCGCTTGCTGTCGGCGCGCGCGACCGCCGGCTTCCTGAAGCGGACGCGGATGGGCAATCTGCGTTTCGTTCCCGGTTTCATCGACGACGTCGAGAGCCACCTCGACCGCATGGGCGGCTTTCCCGAGGCCGCCGCGTAGGCGGACGGACCCGCGATGCCCGCCACCGATCCCGCGACCAGCGCCCGGATGCGGGCGCAGCGGCGCCGCGACACAGCACCCGAACTCGCGCTTCGCCGGGAACTGCACCGGCGCGGGGTCCGGTACTACGTGGACCGGGCGCCGATGAAGGGCATCCGGCGGCGCGCCGACCTGGTGTTTCCGCGCCGGAAAGTGGCCGTGTACGTGGACGGGTGCTTCTGGCACAGCTGCCCGCAGCACGCCACGTTCCCGAAGAGCAACGCACAGTGGTGGGCCGAGAAGCTCGCCGGGAACGTCACCCGCGACCGGGACACCGACACGAGGCTGGCCGACGCCGGGTGGACGGTGGTGCGGATCTGGGAGCACGAGAATCCGGCGGTCGCCGCGGACAGGGTTCAGGAAGCTCTGCATCGCTGACGACGAAGGTGTTGCATTTTCCACCCCTAGGGGTCTGGTCGCCGACGGCGGATCGGTGCAGGATGGTGTCACAGCAACCATTCGGACCACCTTCGGAGGGGCATGATGATCCGCCGAATCGTCGCGGCGGCCTCCATTGCGTTTGCAGCAGCGGCCGTCCCACTCGTCGGTCCGGCACCGTTTGCGGTGGCTGCACCGGGCGACACCTACATCAGCAACCCCCCAGCCAAGCCGACGGACCAGAGTTTCTGCGACGACCAGGCCGCCCTCGCCAACAACCTCGCCTCGAAGGGCGATTTTGCGCGTGCCGACGGGGTCGTGTCGGCCGCGAACATGAGCGGTTGCCGCATCTACACGTTCCCCAGCCCGTAGCCGGTTGCCGTTCCGGCAACGGGATTCCCGGTTCGACGGCTCCGGCGGCCACAGTGGGAGCATGACCCACGAGCAGGCACCGGACATGACCGATTTCTTCAGCCAGGAGTTCTGGGACGAGCGCTATCGCTCGACTACCGCGGTGTGGAGCGGCGACCCCAACCCGCACCTCGTCGAGGAGGTCGCGGACGTGACTCCGGGCAGTGCCCTGGACGTGGGCAGCGGCGAGGGCGCCGACGCGATCTGGATGGCGGCCCGCGGGTGGAGCGTCACCGGAGTGGACGTGTCGGCGGTGGCAGTGGAACGCGCTGCCGAACGGGCCGCCGAAGCCGGTGCCGGCATCGCGGACCGGACGACGTGGCAGCAGGCCGACATCCTGTCGTGGGAGCCGCCGGCCCGCCGATTCGACCTGGTGTCGGCGCATTTCATGCATCTGCCGGGACCTGCCCGCGAGGCCCTGCACCGTCGCCTGGCGGGAGCGGTCCGCCCCGGCGGGCGGCTTCTCGTCGTCGGACATCATCCTTCCGATCTGGAGACGTCGGCCGGGCGGCCCAATGTTCCCGACATGCTGTTCACACCCGACCAGGTCGCTGCCGTCCTGGACGCCGGGGAGTGGGAGATTCTGGTGTCGGCGACGCCCTCGCGTGACGCGCGCGACCCCGAGGGCCGGCCCGTCACCGTTCACGACACCGTTCTGCACGCGGTTCGCCGGGCCTGACGACGGTCTACTGTGTGGGCACGATCTGTTCCGAGTGCCGAGACGAGGACGCCGTGGCCGACCTGTTCGTGAAAGCCCTTCAGCTGCATCAGTTCGTCTACGAACGCAGCGGCGGTTGGGTGGGGCATCGGTTGCTGTTCGGGATGCCGACCCTGTTGCTGCACAGCGTCGGCCGGAAGTCCGGGCAGTCGCGCACGTCCGCGTTGACGTACGGCCGCGACGGCGCACGGTTTCTGGTCGTCGCGTCGAAGGGCGGTGCGCCCACGTCGCCCGCGTGGATGCACAACGTGCTGGCTGCGCCGACCTGCGAGATCCAGGTGGGCCGCGACCACATCACCGTGGTGGCGCGGAAGGTTCTGCCGGGCGACCCGGATTACGACCGGATGTGGGCGACGATGAACGAGATCAACCACGGCCGGTACCGCGACTACCAGAAGAAGACGGACCGGCCGATTCCCGTCATCGCGCTCACCCCGAACCGCTGACTCGGTCGAGCGCCCCGGTACGACGTCAGCGGAACTCGTCGACGTGCGCCGACGCCCACTGCGCGAACGTGGTCGCCGGGCGTCCGGTGAGTTGCTCGACGAGCCGGTTCGCCTGCTGGGGAGCGTCGACCAGGCTTGCCATCCCTTCCAGGTACCAGCGGGCGTACTCCCCCATCGCCGGCGTCAGGACGTCGACGGCCTCGTCCAGCGACACCTGCCGGTACTCGATGTTCCGGCCGAGGGCGGCGCCGAGTTCCCGGACGAGGTCGGCGCGGGTGATCGTCTCGGGTCCGGTGAGTTCGTACGACGCGCCGATGTGCCCGTCCGCGAGGAGAGCGACGGCCGCGACCTCGGCGATGTCGTCCATGGCGATCGGCGCGTTCGCCGCCGTCGGGTAAGGCTCGCGCACGGTGTCTCCCGCGGCGATCTGCGGTGCCAGGATTCCCGCGTTCTCCATGAACTCGCCGGGCCACAGGTGCGTCCACTCGATGCCGGACGCCTCGACGGCCCGTGCGACGTCACCCCAGTGGCCGTCGTGGGGACCGGACAGGTCGACGACGTGCCGGACGCCGGCTTGCTTCGCCAGGGCGAGTGCGTCCGGGGCGGTGTCGGGAGTCGGTGCGAGGTAGAGGGAATCGACGCCCTCGAACGCCGCGGGCAGGCTGTCGAGCCTGCGGAGGTATCCCTCGACGACGGTGACCGAGCCCGGAAGTTGCGCCTTGTCAGGATGATTCGTGAGGGCCCGGACGTCCGTCGCACCCCGCGCGAGCAGGTGGTCGACGAGCATTCTGCCGATGTTCCCGGTTGCCCCCGTCACCAGAATCGTCATGCCCTGCACGCTACTGAGCCGGGTCACGCCGCGGCAAGGCATGTGAGTGGCAAAGTGTGCTCGCGCACGCTTTGCCACTCACATGGGGTCAGCTGGTCGGCGGGGCGGAGGTCGTGGACGTCGCCGGGGTCTCCGAGGGCGTCGGCGTGGCCGGGGACGACGCGTCCGGATTCTGCACTCCGGCGCTGAGCTTGTAGATGTGTTCCGGCGAGATGATCTCCGTGACGGCCCCCGCCAGCGCCGTGCTGGGTTCGCTGCCCTGGTAGGGGACGTCGGTGTTGATCATGATCGCGAGGGTGGTCTCCTGCTCGGGGAGGTAGACGCAGACCGTCTGATACCCGGGGAGGCTGCCGTTGTGCCCGATCCAGCCGGCGACGTCGAAGATGCCCAGTCCGTAGCCGACGTCGGATGCCAGACCCGGTGCGTTCACCGTCTCGAGCCGTTGCGCCTGTGTGGCCGGCTGCAGCAGGGTGCCGGTGGCGAGGGCGGGCGCCCAGATGTGCAGGTCGTCGAGGGTCGAAATCATCGCGCCCGCCGCCCATCCCCAGGACGGATTCCAGTTGGTGGCCACGGCTTCCTTGTCGTCCAAGGTCTGCTCGGTGTAGCCCTGCGCGTGCGGTTCGGGGAACGCGTTGGTGGTCGGAAAGCTCGTGCCCGCCATCTTCAGCGGCTGGACGATCTTCTGCGTCACGTACTCCGGGAGCGGCAGTCCGCTGACCTTCTCGATGACAAGTCCCAGCAGGGTCGTGTTCGTGTTGGAGTACTCGAATCCCTGTCCGGGCGGGAACGTCGCGGGCTGCGCGAACGCGTAACCCAGCAGTTGTTGCGGGGTGAACGCGGCCTGCGGGTCGCTGAGCAACGCCTTCTGGAAGTCCTCGTTGGCCGAGTAGTTGGCCAGCCCGCTCTGCATCCGGGCGAGCTGGCGCAGCGTGATCTGATCACCCAGCGGCACGCCCTCCACGTACTTCGAGATCGGGTCGTCGAGCGCGACCTTGTCTTCGTCGACCAGTTGCAGCACACCCGTGACCGTGAACGTCTTTGTCACACTGCCGATTCGGTGGTAGAAGTCGGTCTCCATCGGCGCGCCCGTCGTCTTGTCGGCGACACCGAACGCCTTCACGTAGTTGCCGTCGGGCCCCCACACGCCCACTATCGCGCCGGGAATCGCCGCCATCGACATCGTCTTCTCGATCGCCTCGTCGAGTCGGTCCGCGACACCGGGGTCGATCTGCGCGTCGGCCCCGGCGTTCGGTGATCCCGTGTGCGTCGTCGTGGAGGTAGCGGAGGTGCCTGTGGAGGACGAGTCGTCGGAGCACGCCGCAGGCACTACCAGCAGCAGTGCCGCTGCGGCCGCCGCGAGGCCTCGTCGCCGATTCGTCCTGGTCACGACCTGAGCTGTCATCGTGCGTCCCGTCGTCGAGGTGCCCCTCTCGGGAACTTACTCCGCGACCGCCGGGCGAATGTACCTTTCGGCGCTTCTGAGGCGACCGGCGATACATTCGCCCTGCTGCCGCCCTACTGCGCTCTCTCGGTCGCGTATTCGGCCAGCAGCCGCTTCTCCTTCTCCCGGTGCGGGTAGAAGAAGAACACCACCACGGCCCCCGCGCACACCACCAGGATCGCGGCGAGGTACGCGCGATCGTCGCCGTCGAGGAAGGCGCTGCGGGCGGCGGCGATGATCTGCTCGGCGTATTGCGGGTAGCGTTCCGCGAGCACCTCGGCGCTGGAATACGACTTCGTCAGCGCGGCTTGAGTTTCCGGGGTGATCTGGCTCGAGTCCGGCGACGAGGCGATCGTCGCCGACAGCGACTTCGCGTAACCGGCGGTGAGCACCGCGCCGAGGATCGACTGCATGATCGCGCCGCCGAGGTCGCGTTGCAGGTCGGACGTGCCGGACGCCATGCCCGCCCGCGACACCGGCACCGAACCGGTGAGCGACCGCGACGCCGGGGTCCCGGCGAACCCGACTCCGATGCCCACGAACGCGTAGGCGAGCGCCACCCACCAGAAGGTCGCGTTCTCATCCCACCACACCAGCGCGACAACCAGTCCGAGGACGACGAACAGGTAGCCGAGCAGCAGTGTGAACCGGGCCCCGTGCGATTCGACGAGTTTCGCGGAGCGCGGTGCGACGATGACCATCGCGACGGCGGCCGGGATGATCGCCGATCCGGCGGCGAGCGTGGAGTACCCGAGCACGTTCTGCAGGAACTGCTGCCCGATGAACATCGCACCCATCAACGCGCCGAACACGATCACCCCGCCGACGGCGGCCACCCAGAACGTCGGGCGGGCGGCGACGTGCAGATCGAACAGCGGGTGCGCCGCCCGCCGTTGCTGCAGGAAGAACGCGGCTCCCGCGGCGAGGGCGATCACCCCGAGGCCGAGAGCCGCCGCACCGGCGCCGTCCACCGGTGCGAAATTGATCGCGAGGATGAGGGCGGCGATGAAGACGACGGAGATGATGCCGCCGAGATTGTCGACGGGATCGGTCGTCTCGTTGACGTGGGCGGGCACCCACAGGATGGCGGCGACGAGGGCGAGACCCGCGAGCGGAAGGGTCACGAGGAACACCGAGCCCCAATGGAAGTGCTCGAGCAACGCACCCGACACGATCGGCCCGAGCGAGGAGATCGCGCCACCGAGGGCCGACCACAGTGCGATCGCCTTGGTCCGGGGCGGTCCCGACCACAGCGCGGTGATGATCGCGAGCGTGGTGGGGAACGCGAGACCGGCGGACACACCGCCGAGAACACGTGCGAGGAAAAGTATTTCGAAGTTCCCGGCAAATCCCGCGATCGCCGACGCCGGCAGCGACAGCGCCATGCCGAGCACCAGCATCTGCTTGCGCCCGTAGCGGTCGCCGAGCGCCCCGAGGTAGAGGACGGAGGCGGCGAGCCCGAGGGAGTACGCCACGGCGACGAGGTTCAGCTGCGTCTGACTCGCGTCGAAGGCCCGGCCGATGTCGGGGAGCGCGACGTTCGCGACGGACAGGTTCAGGTTGGCGACGGCGGCGACGAGGATGAGGGTCGCGAGGATCAGCGTCGCTCGGGTCGGCGCCTGCGTCGTTTCGGTTCGAGTCACTGTCCGCTCCCGGGGTTCTGGTCTCCTCGTGGGCGTGCCGCGTCGGCCGCCGGTTCGGGGCTCGACGCGAGCAGCGACGCGGCGAGCGGGAAGAGGAGGACTGTGATCGCGCCTGCCGCGACGAGCACCGAGGCGTTCGCGGACGTCATGTCCCCGGAGTCGACGGCCACTCCCGTGACGGCCACGATCAGCGGCAGACCGGTTCCCGCGTACAGCGCCAGCTGGGTGCGTTCACGGGCGGTGAAGGGTGGATCCGTGCCGTCGGTGCCCCGATCGAACCTCCCGGCGACGTAGACCGGGCCTGCCCGCACCAGCAGGATCAGCACGACGAACGCGACGAGGACACCGGGTTCGGACGCCACCGCGGCGACGTCGATGGCCATCCCGGACGTCACGAAGAAGATGGGGATCAGGAACCCGAACGCCAGGCCGTCGAGCTTCGTTTCGAGCGTTTCGTCGCCCTCGGGTGTGGCCCGCCGCAGGATGAATCCGGCCGCGAAGGCACCGAGAATGGTGTCGAGCCCGAACGACGCCGCGAGCACGGTGAGTGCGACGAGGAGCAGCATCGTCAGCCGGACCGTGGTCTGCGACGTCGTCTCCGAGCCCGACCGGATGATCGCGGTGATCCGGGAACCCTCCCGCCGCACGCGGGCGGGTATGAACGCGACCAGCACCGCCGCGGCCGTGAACAGCCCGAGGACCACGATGGACGCCACCGACCCGCGGGAGCCGAGCAGGACCGCCATGGCGACGACCGGTCCGAGTTCGCCGAAGGCGCCGTGATTGAGGATCGTCCGGCCCAGCCGGGTGTCGAGGGCGCCCGCGTCACGAAGGATCGGGAGCAGTGTGCCGAGGGCTGTCGACGTCATGGCAATGGCCACCGCGGTTCCGGCGTCGACCACGTGGACGAGGCTCAGCAGCGATACCACCGCGAATGCCAGGGCCAGCGAGACCAGCCATGTCAGCAGGGCCCGTCTGCCGCCGCGACCGGTGATCTCGGCCGTGTCGATCTCGTATCCGGCCAGCAGGAAGAGCAGGCCCAGCCCCAGGTCGCGCAGTAGCTCGATCTCGCTACCCTCGATCGCCAGGTCGAAGACGTGCGGGCCGATGACGATCCCGGCGACGAGGAGTAGCACCACCTCGGGCACCAGCTTCCGGGGGAACAGCCCGGCGAGCAGCGGGGCGATCACGGCGCACGCCACGATCCAGAAGAGTGAGGCTCCCACGGACGGCATGCATCACCTCGTCTCTCGAACCATCGGACACAGCTCTGCGTTCGAGCCTCACAGAGCCCGGACCACTGGACATCACCCGTCGTGGATGATGCGCAATTCCCGGCCGATGGCGATCATCGACACAGGGCACCCAGCGCAGGGAGAGATGATGTCGAATACAGCTGAAGATGTCGGTCCGGTCGCGTTCCTTTTCCTCACCTTTCCGGGAGAGCGGGCCGATCCCCAGGTGATCGACACGTTCCGCGACGTCGTCGCCCAGGGAGTGGTCACCATTCTCGATCTCGTGTTCATCTCCAAGGGAGCCGACGGCACGCTGCGCCAGGTGGAGGTGGACGAGGACCTCGACAGCATCGGTCTCGCCGCCCTGTCCCTCGAAGCCAAGGCCCTGATCAGCGAGGAGGACCTCGAGGTGGTGCGCGAATCACTGGAGCCGGGCACGTCCGCGGTGGCGATCGTGTACGAGCAGACGTGGGCGCGGAAGGTCGCGGCCGCCTCCCGGCAGGCCGGTGGCGAGGTAGCCCTCCACGTGCACATCCCGCGCGAGGTGGTCGAGGCGGCCATCGCCGCCGCGGTCTGACTCGTCACCCACAGAAACGGAGCACATCATGGTTTTCAGGGGTCCACGCCGCATGGGACGTCCCGGGCTGCTCGGCACGGTGGCCCGGACGGCGGTCATCACCGGCACCGCGCGGGCGACGTCGAACGCGATGAACCGGCACGCCGCCAACAAGCAGGCGGAGGAGCAGGAGCGGATCGACCAGGCCGCCCAGCAACAGTATGCGGAACAGCAAGCAGCGCAACAGCAGGCGCCTCCGCCGCCACCGGCACCCGCGGGCGACGATCTGGTGTCCCGCATCCAGGAACTCGCCCGCCTGAAGGAGGCCGGCGTGCTCACGGACGAGGAGTTCACCGCGGCGAAGGCGAAACTACTCCAGTCCTGAAGATGCGGTGAGCCGAATCGTCAGTAGAACTCGACGGTGTCGACGCGGTTGATGAGCTCCTCGCCGTCGAGGAACCGGGTGGCATTGCGCGTGAACAGTTCCGCGATGAGGCGATCCTCCGCGGGGTTCAACGCTGCAGTGTGCGGGCTGACCAGCACGTTCGGATGAGCCCACAGCGGACTGTCCGATGCCAGGGGCTCGGACGCGAACACGTCGAGCGCGGCGAACCCGACCCGCCCGTCCTCGATCGCGGCGGTCATGGCTTCCTCGTCGACGACGGTTCCCCGGCCCACGCTCACCACCGTGACTCCGGGCTTGACCGCGCCGAATACCTTTGCGCTGACGAGGCCTTCGGTGGCGCTGGTTCCGGGAAGCGTCACGACGATGCCGTCCGCGTCCCCGACCACATCGGCCAGCCGGTCGGGGTGGACGATCTCGTCGACGCCCTCGACCGCGGTGTCGCGCCTCCTCGTTCCCACCACGGTGGCGCCGAGGGCCTTCAGTTTCAGCGCCGTCGCGCGGCCGATGCTGCCCAGTCCGACGATGACGATGCGCTGCCCGGACACGGTTCCCATGGCCCACCGGCCGCTCCACACCTTGTCGCGCTGCTGGGCGAGGAGGCGCGGGAGGGTCTTGGCGCCGGCCAGCAGGCCGAAGACGGCGAACTCCGCCAACGGTTCGGCGTGCACACCGGCGGAGGTGCTGAAGGCGATGCGGGCGAGTTGCTCGTCGGTGAGGCCGGCCGCCTTCACCTGGGCCCCGCCACCGGCGGGCATCGTGTGCACCCAGCGGAGTTCGGGGTTGACGCCCGCCGTCCTCGTCAGTGCCAAGGGATTCTCGTCGGGCACGCCGTACAGGGCTTGCGCCGAATCGACCAGGTCGTCGAAGGCTTGCTGCTGCTCCGCGGTCCGGGAGAACGTCGGATCGCCGGAGTGATCACCCGGGAATCGGGAGGGCGGCAGCAGATCCTGCTCGCGGATGAAGTCGATGCGCGGTTCCGCTCGGGTGACGAGACTGATGAGCTCCTCGCTCACGGGGGTCGCGGCGACTACGCGGAGTCGCCCGTCGAGTGGCTTCGAGTCGTGTGCGCTCACTGCAGATTCCTTCGTACGGGCCGTTGTTGACCATATGTTCAGAGTAAAAACTCTGCACTAACCATGTGATTCAGTCAACACTTCTATTTACGTATGACAAATAGCTCCGCGAGCGGTATCGTCCTCCGCATGCCAGTGACCTGGGTCACTACACCGACCTGTTTGTGACCGCGCTCGACGTGGTCCCGTCCCACAACGGAGCAGAAGATGTCCCCAGAATCGAAGATTCACGTAGGCGCAGACTCGAAGACGCCGGAAGGCCCCAGCCGCTCCACCCCACCGGCGCGTGCCTCCGACGACCCGGACTACGCCGCGAATCTCAAACGCGCGACGCTCGCCAGTTCCATCGGCAGCGCACTCGAGTACTACGACTTCGCCCTGTACGGCCTGGCGTCGGCCCTGATATTCGGCCAGCTGTTCTTCCCCGCCATGGGTGCGTCGGCCGCATTGATGGCCAGTTTCGGCACGTACGCCGTCGGCTTCCTCGCCCGGCCCGTCGGCGGCCTGTTCTTCGGCGCCCTCGGCGACCGCCTCGGACGCAAGGCCGTCCTGATGATCACGATCGCGATCATGGGCGGCGCGAGCACGCTGATCGGCGTCCTGCCGACCGGCGCGCAGGTGGGTATCTGGGCCCCGATCATGCTGGTCGCGCTGCGACTGCTGCAGGGCTTCGGCGCCGGAGCCGAGCAGGCCGGTGCCACGACGCTGATGGCAGAGTACTCGCCCACCCAGCGCCGCGGATTCTTCTCCGCACTCCCCTTCGTCGGGATCATGGTGGGCACCCTGATGGCGTCCGGGGTCTTCGCGATCCTCGGCCAGATCGATCGCGACCTCCTCCTCGACTGGGTGTGGCGGGTGCCGTTCCTGGCGTCGATCTTCCTCATCGCAGTCGCCGTGTTCATCCGGCTCCGCATGCAGGAGAGCCCCACGTTCATCAAGCTGGAGAAGCAGGATCAGATCAGCGAGAGCCCGTTCCGGGAACTGATCGGCAGCTCGATGCCCAGTGTGCTCCGCGGCATCGGCCTGCGGATGGCCGAGAACGGCGGCTCGTACATCTTCCAGACCCTCGGCATCAGCTACGTCACGACGGTGGTCGGTGTCAGCAAGTCGATCGGACCGCTCGCCATCGCCTGCGGCGCCGCCATCGGCATGCTCGTCATCCCGTTCTCGGGCGCGCTGTCGGACCGCTTCGGCCGGATGCGGGTGTACCGGTTCGGTGCGGCGCTGCAGCTCGTCCTCGCGGTCCCGTCGTGGTGGCTGCTCTCGCTCGGCAACCCGTATCTCGTGGTGGCGACGCTCGCGGTCAGCTACGGGATCGGCGTCAACGTGATGCTCGGTGCGCAGTGCGCCGCCCTGCCCGAGCTGTTCGGAAATCGGCACCGCTACATCGGCGTCGCGGTCGCCCGGGAAACGAGCGCCATCCTCGCCGGCGGTATCGCCCCCTTCGTCGGCGCACTGCTGCTGTCGTTGCTGAACAACTCGTGGGTGCCGCTCGCGATCTACGTTCTGGTCCTCAGCGTCATCACGTTCGCCACCACGTTCGTGACGCCCGAAACCCGTGGCCGCGACCTCGGGCTCGCCTGGGACGCGATGGCCGACCCGGTCCACGGACCGGAGGCCGTCGCCTTCGAGTCGAAGGATCGGGTCGACGCATGAGGCTGGCCCGCATCGCCACCGATTCGGGACCGCGGCAGGTGTGCCTGCACGACGGTCGCTGGCACGAGGTGGCGGATCCGTACGCCGATACCCTGACGTTCACCGGACCCGCACACGACCTCGACGGCGCACGGTTGCTCGCGCCCGCCGAACCGCGGGTCCTGCTCGGGATGGCCCACAACGGCGCACCCGGAGATCGCGACCTGCCGCTGCAGGCGTTCATGAAGTCGACGCGCACGGTGATCGGCCCCGAGGATCCGATCGTCGTCGACGAAGGGCTGGGGCAGGTCAACGTGGAGGGCGAGCTGGCCGTCGTCATCCGCCGCACGTGCCGCAGGCTTCGCCCGGAGGACGTCCCGTCCGCGATCCTCGGATACACGATCGGCAACGACGTCACCGCCGTCGAGCAGATAGCGTTGGACGACAAGCTCACCCAGGCGAAGCACGGCGACGGGTTCACCCCGCTGGGGCCGTGGATCGAGACGGATCTCGACCCGGGGGACGTTCCGATCACCGTGCGCGTCGACGGCGTGACCGTGGCGGAGGCGTCCACCCGGCAGCTCGCGTGGAACGTGTCCGAGCAACTGGTCCACCTCACCCGGTATCTGACCCTCGGGCCGGGAGACGTCGTGCTCACGGGTTGTCCGTTCACGTTCAGCCCCGTCAAATCGGGTGACCGTGCCGAGATCACGCTCGACGGAATCGGCACGCTGAGCAACTCGGTGCGTGCGCTGTGAACCTGTTCGATCTGTCGGGGCGCATCGCCCTGGTCACCGGTTCGAGCCGGGGAATCGGCTATGCACTGGCGCGGGGCCTGGCCGAGGCGGGCGCCACGATCGTCCTCAACGGGGTGTCGGCCGACCGTCTCGCACAGGCACGTGAGCGCCTCCGTGAGGAGTTCGGCGAGGCCCGCGTCCACGCGTACGCGTTCGACGTCACGGATCCCGATCGGGTGACCGGCGCCGTCGAGCGGATCGAGTCGGAGGTCGGGCCGATCGAGATCCTGGTGAACAACGCTGCGCTGCAACACCGTCAGCCGCTGCTCGACGTCTCCCTCGAGGATTGGAACCGGGTGCTCACGACCGACCTCACCAGCGCGTTCCTCGTCGGCCGTGCGGTCGCACGGTTTCAGATCGCCCGCGGGAGCGGGAAGATCATCAACGTCTGCTCGGTGCAGAGCGACCTGGCCCGGCCCACCATCGCGCCGTACACCGCCGCGAAGGGCGGACTGCGGAATCTGACCCGCGCGATGACGGCCGAATGGGCGTCGTCCGGGCTGCAGATCAACGGCCTCGCGCCCCGGCTACATCCACACCGAGATGACGCAGGCCCTCGTCGACGACACCGAGTTCGACGCGTGGCTCCGCGGCCGCGCGCCGGCAGGCCGGTGGGGCACGCCGGACGATCTCGTCGGTCCCGCGGTGTGGCTGGCGTCGGACGGATCCCGGTACGTCAACGGTCAGGTGATCTTCGTCGACGGCGGGATGACGTCGGTGGTGTGAGGGTTCACCCGCCGACCGCGGCCGGTGCGGTCTGCACGTCCCCGAAGGAGCGGCGGGTGTGCTGGACGAGTTCGCGGAGCGCGGGACCCGCGGGACTCTTCCAGACCAGCGCGAGCACGGCCGGGATGTCGACGTCGTCCAGGGCGACCGCCGTCAACCGGCCTCGGTAATCCGTCGCCATCGACTCGCTGAGGACGGCGACTCCCAGTCCGCGGATCGCGAGGTCGGCGACGGCGTCCGGCGCACTCGCCTGCAGGGCGATGTCCGGGCGGAGGCCGGCCGCCGCACACGCCTGGTCGAATACTGTCCGGATCCCCGTTCCGGTCGGCATACATACGATCGCATGGTCGCCGAGTTCGGCCAGGGTGACGCGCGAACGCCCGGCCAGCGGGTGCCCGGGCGGCACCGCCGCGACCAGCCCCTCGCTGATGATCGGGAAGGCGTCCAACCCTTCCGGCGGGGCCGTCGCGGTGCCGACGAGAGCGAGATCGATCGCACCGGCGCGGACCCGTTCGACGAGGCGGTCGGAACTGTCCTCGGTCAGCGTGATCTCGATCCCGGGGTGCGCGACGTGGAACGCGGACAGTGCGTCGAACAGCGGTTTCACCGTGCAGGCGGTGACCATCCCGACGACGAGCCGGCCCCGGATCAGCTGGTTCACGTCGTCCACGGCCTGCCGCATCGCGTCGGCCGAGGCGAGTGCGGCACGCGCGTGCACGAGCGCCGCTTCCCCCGCGGACGTGAGCGTCGCGGTCCGGCTCGACCGGTCGATGAGCGTCGCGCCGAGGTCGTGCTCGAGCTGCCGGATCTGCGCGCTGATCCCCGACTGGCTGATGTGGACGCGTTCCGCGGCGCGGGTGAAGTTCGCTTCCTCGGCGACCGCGACGAAGTACTCGAGCTGCCTCAGTTCCATAAGCAGTAATTCTAGTTCTCAGCAGAACTATCTGTTGGACTTCCGGTTGCGTCGACACCATCCTGGGAAGTGACAGCAGTTCACCCACGAAAGGATTCCCGTGTCCGACTACGAGAAGGCCCTGAACCCCGAAGACCTCACCCGGCTGTTCGTCGAGCGCAGCAATGCCGGCGACGCGGCCGGAGTCGCCGCCCTGTACGAGGAGGACGCCGTCATGGCATATCCGCCCGGCAGCCGGACGGTCGGCCGGGCAGCCATCCAGAAACTGTGGGAGTCGGTACTCGCGAACGCGCCGCACTTCGAACCGGAAACGCCGCTCCCCACGCTGATCAGTGACGACATCGCACTCACGTCCACCCCACCCAAGGACGGATCCGGCGCGCGGGCGCAGGTCGTCCGCAGGCAACCGGACGGAACCTGGCTCCGACTCCTCGACCAGCCGGAGTTCGTCCCGCCCGCCAGCTGAGGTCACGGCTGCACCGGCCCCTACACGGCATGAACTTCGTTGTCCACCATTGCATCTGCATTCGTATCGGTGGGACGATAGGGGTCATGCGCAGACCGCGTTGGCCGGCAGTAGCACCACCCACCACCGGAGGACACCGGGTGCACGGCCCCCTGCTCCTCACGAGTGAAGACCACCTCACGCTCGAGCTGTTCGAGGTCGTGGCATTCCCGGACGGCCTCCACCTCCGGATGGCCCTGACGGCGACGGGCAGGCCCGCGGAGTTGGCGCAGTACGAGACCCGCTCGCTGTCCGACCCCGACGATCCCTCGACGCGGTGGTCCTATCTCTCGGTGCGGGCGCGCGTCGACGACATCGAAGGCGAGGCCGACCCCTACCATCCGGCGGCGGCGGCGAAGCCGTGCCGGAGCGGGCCGCCCGAGTACCGGACCGAGCCGAACTACTGGCTGGACGCGATACCCACATCGGGGTTCATCGCGGTCACCGCCGGCTGGCCACGGATCGGTCTCGGTTCGACAACCACCACGATCGGTCTCGAATCGAGCACGCGAACGTCCTGACCGGTCCCGGTCGGCCTCAGGCGCAGCAGTGGGGGTCGAGGACCACCCGCAGCGCGTCGAGGGCGTCCGTCCGCGCACTGTAGAAGACGTTCATGCCGCGGCGGACGGACTGGACCATTCCCGCCTTCTTGAGCTGGCCGAGGTGGTGACTGACGGTCGATTCGGACAGGCCCACGCCGGTCGCGAGATCGCACGTGCACACCTCGCCGTCGCTCGCGGTCAGCAGGATCGACATCAGCTTGATGCGGACCGGGTCGGCCAGCGCCTTGAGGCGCAGCGCCAGGTGCAGAGCGGCCTCGTCGGTCATCGGGGCGGCCGAGACGGGCGCGCAGCAGATCGGTGCGGAGACATCTACGACCGGCAACGTCTTGGGCATGAGCCCATCCTCCCAGCTCCTTGACATATGTCAAAAAGGTGGGATTCTGTGAAGACAAGTAATTCGATATATGTCACACAGGTGGAGGTTGTCATGTCCCGCGCCCAACTCGCCCTCAATGTCGACAATCTGGAGGAAGCAGTCACGTTCTACTCGAAACTGTTCGCTACCCCACCGGCGAAACTGAAGCCGGGATACGCGAACTTCGCCATCGCGCAGCCACCCCTCAAGCTGGTGCTGCTCGAGAACCCCGGCGCGGGCGGCACCATCAACCACCTCGGGGTCGAGGTCGAATCGAGCGCCCAGGTCCACGAGGAGATCGCGCGGCTGACCGGGGAAGGCCTGTTCACCGACGAGGAGATCGGCACCACCTGTTGTTTCGCGACCCAGGACAAGGTGTGGGTCACCGGCCCCGCAGGCGAGAAGTGGGAGGTCTACACCGTCCTCGCCGACTCCGAGACGTTCGGGTCGAGCCCCGGGCACCTCGACACCGACGCCGAGGGGGCCACCGCGGACGGGGAGAAGGCCACAGCGGGCACGTCCTGCTGCTAGCCGGACCGGCAAAGAGAAACCCCGCCACCTGCATCGCTGCAGTTGACGGGGTTTCTTTGTGCGCCCGAAGGGATTCGAACCCCTAACCTCTTGATCCGTAGTCAAGTGCTCTATCCGTTGAGCTACGGGCGCATGTTCTTCAGTTGTCTAGCTTGCACCGGCCGACTAGGCCCGGTGTGGCGGAGGCGAGAGGATTTGAACCTCCGGTCCCTCGTAAAAGGGACAACTCATTAGCAGTGAGTCCCATTCGGCCGCTCTGGCACGCCTCCCTGGGGTGGTTCCGATCCCTTCGGACCGCCGGTGCGAAAGATTACACACCTTTCCACCACAAAGGCAAAACGGCTGGTCAGAGCGTAAGGATGGCCGCTTTATCGCAGGTGGCTGTCGAACCAGTCGAAGATCCGCCGCTGCGCGTCGACGATGGCCTGGGCACCCGGATCGTCGTCCCTGCCGTCGGGCACCTGAGGGGGTTCGTCGGCACGGTGGGCAAGACCGGCGTAACTCACGACGAGCCCCGCGACGTCGGACTTGGCGGTGGCGTCGCGCAGCAACTCGACCTGATCGGGCGGCGTGGACGGATCGTCCTCCCCGTACAGACCGAGCCACGGGGCCTTCAGGTCGGGGGCGGCGTGCACCAGCGCAGGCGCGTCATCCGACAACGGCTCGACGATCCCGCGGGCGGCAACACTCACGGCGGCGCCGACGGGACGCGTCGTCGCGACGAGCAGGGCGGCGGTCCCGGCGTCGTCGAAACCCAGCACCCCGACGCAGTCGGCGTAGATGCCCCGCGCGATCAGCCAGTCGAAGGTGGCGTCGAAGTCGGCGAACAGGGCGTCGCCGAACACCTCGACATCGCTCGGCGCCGGTTCCCGGTGGAAGAGGTGCGGCGCCACCGTCACCCACCCCTCCATCGCGAACGAGCGCATCAGATCGAGGAGAGGTTCGCTGAAGGTACGCGACTCGTGCAGGACCACGATCCCGCCCCGCGCCGGACCGTCCGGCTCCACCGCGGTGAGCGGAACACGCAACTGAGGGTTTTCCGGCGCGTCTCCGGACGTCCGCAGGGCTGCACTGTCCCTGAAGAATCCCGACATGTCCCTACCTTGGCACGAAGGGGGCGTCGGCGCAGTGGATCGGGAGGCGCATAATCGCCTGGTGACTCCGCGAACCAGGGCAGACCTCGACACGATCCCGGCTTACATCCCCGGCAAGAACTTTCCGGGCGCGATCAAGCTGGCGAGCAACGAGACCACGCTGGGCCCGTTGCCGAGTGTGCGCGACGCCATCGCGGACGCCGCCGCCAACGCCAACCGCTACCCGGACAACGGCCATGTCGCCCTGATCGCGGCACTCGCCGACCACCTCGGGGTGGCCACCGAGAACATCGCCGCGGGTTGCGGTTCGGTGAGCCTGTGCCAGGAGTTGGTGCAGGCCACGTGCAACGACGGTGACGAGGTCATCTTCGCGTGGCGGTCGTTCGAGGCCTACCCCGTGGTCACGCAGGTGGCCGGGGCAACACCCGTCAAGGTTCCCTTGACCGCCGACCACGGTCACGACCTCGACGCGATGCTGGCCGCGATCACGGACCGCACCCGGCTGATCTTCGTCTGCAACCCGAACAACCCCACCGGCAACGCACTGACGAAGGCCGAACTCGAGCGGTTCCTCGACGCCGTGCCCGCCGACGTCCTGGTGGCCCTCGACGAGGCTTACTTCGAGTACAGCCGGTCCGACGCCGACGGCATCGAACTGTTCCGCGGACGTCCCAACGTGGTGGTGCTACGCACGTTCTCCAAGGCGTACGGCCTCGCCGGCATCCGCGTGGGGTACGCGGTCGCCGATCCCGCGGTCGTCACCGCGCTGACCAAGGTGCACATCGCGTTCGCGGTCAATGCCGTCGCGCAGGCCGCCGCCATCGCGTCGCTGGCCGCGTCCGGAGAACTTCTGGCACGCACGGACGGCGTCGTCGCCGAGCGGGGCCGGGTGCGCGACGCCCTGCTCGCCGCCGGGTACGAGGTGCCCGAATCGGCCGCCAACTTCGTCTATCTCCCGTTGGGCGCCCACTCCGGGGCGTTCGCCGCCGCCAGCGCCGAGGCCGGTGTGCTGCTGCGCCCGTACGGCGACGACGGGGTGCGGATCACGATCGGCGACCCCGAGGAGAACGACGCGTTTCTCGCCTTCGCGACGAGCACCGAGGCACGCTCGATCGCGAACGTCGCGGTCCGGGCGTAACGCTCGAGACGTAAACGTTACCCACGGGTATAACGCCCGTGACTCCCTGTTGGCAGACTCAGTGAGGTTTTGCCGAAGGGAGCCCCTACATGCGTCGCCGCGCCGCGCTCCGCACAGCTGTGCCTGCTGCCGGACTCGCGATGGCGCTGGCGATCTCGGTGACGTCGGGTCTGTCCGCGGCGCAGGCGCAGGACGCTCCGGTCTCCGTCCGGCTCCTCGCCTTCAACGACCTCCATGGCAGCCTCGAGCCGCCGCCCGGCGTCCGCAGTCAGGTGAAGCACGCCGACGGCTCGCTGGTCCCGGCCGGCGGCGCCGCCTACCTCGCCGCATACGTCGACCAGCTGCGCGGCCAGGCGACCCATTCACTGCTGTATTCGGTGGGTGACAACTGGGGGTCGTCGGCGCTCGAATCCGCGATGTTCCACGACGAACCGACCGTGCACCTGCTCAACAGGATGGGCGTCGACGCATCCGCGATCGGCAATCACGAACTCGACGAGGGCTACCCGGAGTTCCGGCGCATGCAGACCGGTGGCTGCCATCCCGCCGACGGCTGCCGGTTCGGAAACACGTTCGAGGGCGCGAACTTCCCGCTCCTCGCGGCGAACATGGAGTTCGACGACGGCGCGCCCGCGACCCTGCCGTTCACCGTCGACTACGTCGAGGGAATCCCGGTCGGGGTCATCGCGACCATGCCCGCCGACACCGCAACAATGGTGACCACGGAGGGGGTCGGCGGGCTGCGCTTCACGGACGAACTCGCCGCCGTCGACCGGACCGCGGACCTCCTCGACTTCTTCGGCGTGCGGGCCATCGTGCTGCTGATGCACAAGGGAGCCGAACCCGTCGCCGACAACGGCCCCAACTCGTGCGAGGTGACATCCGGACCCGCACGCGACCTCGCGCTGCGGGCATCCCCGAAGGTCGACGTCATCTTCACGGCCGACAGCCACCAGCAATACAACTGCTCGTTTCCCGACCCGATGGGCAACCCGCGCGTCATGATGCAGGGCGCGTCGCACGGCCGCATCGTCTCGGTGGTCGACGTGTCGATCGACCGCACCACCCGCGACGTCCTGCGCGACCGCGCGTCGGCGTTCAACCAGGTGGTCACCCACGACATCCCGTCGGACCCCGGCATCCAGGCGCTCGCCGACGGTGCCGCCGCTCAGGCCGCCGAGATCGGTGCGGCGCGTGTGGCGTCGTTGACGGGCGACCTCACCCGCGACGAGACCGGCAGCGGCGAGTCCACCCTCGGCAACGTCGTCGCCGACGCCCAGCTTGCGGCGGGGTCCGGGCACGGCGCCCAGGTGGCACTCACCAACCCCGGCGGGCTCCGCGAGGATCTGCTGCGGGGCCCGGAGGGCGCCGTCACCTACGGGCAGACCTACGCCGCTCAACCCTTCGGCAACACCCTCGAGGTCCTGGCGGTCACCGGCGCGACTCTGAAAACTGCGCTGGAGCAGCAGTTCCAGCCGCGGGGAGACGGCACGATCACGGAGCGGATCCTCGCCCCGTCGAGTTCGTTGACGTACGCCATGAACCGTTCGGCGACTGTCGGCGAACGCATCTCGGACATTCGCGTGAACGGCGGCGCCGTCGTCCCCGACGGCACCTACCGGGTGGCCGTCAACAAGTTCCTCGCCGATGGCGGCGACGGCTTCGACGCCTTCCGCACCCGCGCCGAGGCCGTGCACGCGGGCTGCGACCTCGACGCCTTCACGGCCTACCTGGGGACGAATTCACCGGTGCCGCCGCCGAACACCGACCGGATCACGGTGGTCGGATAGGAACGCCGTCAGACGCCGAGCGCACTCTTCAGGACGGGCCACGAGGTGCGCAGTTCGTCCTGCCAGTACGGCCACGAATGGGTGCCGACGTTGCGGTAGACGAACGTCGCCGGGATCGCGAGCTGGGACATCCGCTGCTGGAACGTCTGCGTGCAGACGTTCGCCGCCGCCTCGAGGGGGCCGCCCACCGCGATCGTGGACGCGATGTCTCCGCTGATCTCGTACGGTCCGGGGAGCCCGTTGCCTGTCGAGATGTAGATCTGCTTGCCCCGCAGGGCTTCGGCGTTCACCGAGGGGTCGTGCGCGGTCCAAGCCGGATCGGTGTCGGGACCCCACATGTTGGCCGGGTTTCCGCCCTTGAACGCCACCGTGCCCCGCACCGAGTCCCGCGAGCTGGGCTGGGAGTTGTCGAGGCATCCGCTGTAGGCGGCGAGTCCGCGGTAGAGCTGCGGATGCCGGGTGACGAGGTTGGCGGCGCCCATCGCGCCCATCGACACACCCGCGACGGCGTTGACGCCGTTGCCGCTGAAGTTCTTGTCGATGATCGGCGGGAGTTCGTTGGCCAGGAACGTCTCCCACTTGTTGACACCCAGCGTGGGGTCGGGCTGCTGCCAGTCGGTGTAGTAGCTGGCGGTGCCGCCCACCGGGAGCACCACGTTGACTTTCTTGTCGGCGAAGAACTGGACCACGTCCGTCTTCTGCGTCCAGGTGCTCTCCCGGAAGTCCGACTCGGCGCCGGCGCTGACCCCGTCGAGCAGGTACAGCGACGGCCTCGACCCGCCACCGGCGGGATGCAGCACCTGCACCTGCACGACGCGGCCCATGGCGGGGGAATTGATGAACACGGCACTACGGGTGTCGGTGAGCGGGACGATCTTGTCGACTCTCGCGACGCCACTTCCCGGAGGCGCGACCGGAGCAGGCACCGGATCGGCCACCGCAGTGAACGCCGGCCCCATGAGGGTCAGTGACACTGCCAGACCGACGGCAGCCAATGCTTCGCGACGCATAAAGAAATCCCTCTTCCCCGGACTGTGTGGACCCCGATTGCACAGTACAAAATGCGTCCGGTCAACAAGAGCTTAGAGGTTTTGTGACAGCTGTGTGCCCCAGCGTGATCACGTTGTAGTCATCACGGTCCGCGGCCGGTCGTCCCGGCTCATCCGCCTCGACAGACGCACCCGTTTCACGCAGCCGCACCCCTTCTGGGGCTGATACGGGTGCGGCTAGGCAGAAGGGGTGCGTGTGGATGCCGGGCCGTTACTTGGGCAGGGCGGACTTCAGCTGGTCGAGACCGTCGCCGCCGAGTTCGTCGAGGGCGGCGCGGCGACCCGTCATCGCCAGCACGAGCGCCAGCATCGGGCCGGACACCTCGGGACCCGATCCGGTGGACCAGTCGGTGTCGGTTGCCCGCAACGTCAGTCCCGCGACCCGGGATTTCGACCCGATCAGCAGGTTCGAGTTCTTGTAGAAGTCGGCGACGCGGACGACTGCGTCCATCGGGTACTCGTGTGCGATGCCGAGCGGTCGGCGGATGTCCTCGCCGTGGACGATCATCTCGCCCAGCATGGCGTCGATCGGGCCGGGCGGATGCGTGGAGTCACCCATGTGCGCCCGGAACTCGTCGAGCGACTCCGCCGGTGTTCCTTCCTCCTCGTGTGCGATGTCCTTCTCGAACATGGTGTTGATCCGGAATCCCGACCCGACGAGTTTTCCGACGAACTTCGGCGGCGTCATCTTCTCCGTCGCCGTCATGTGCGCGAACACGTCCCGCACGGTCCACCGCTCGCAGAGCGACGGCGTCGACCACTGTGTATCGGTCAGCGGTTCGAGGTCGTCCACCAGTGCGCGGCGTTCGTCGTGAATCGTGGGCCAGGGGCTTGACGTTGTCATTTCTCACTCCCTCGTCGCCTTGAATTCTCCCACCTCACGACCGCTGCGGCGAGACCCATTGCACAACGTGTTAGTCACGACTAACGTATTGATCGTGCTCGATCAGTTGGAAGTCGCAGCTGAGCCCACCCGGAGACGCCTCATGCAACTGCTGACATCAGGTGAACAGACCGTCAACAACCTCGCCGCACACTTCCCCGCGAGCCGGTCGGCGATCTCGCAACATCTCCGGGTGCTCACCGAGGCCGGACTGGTCACTGCGCGTAAGGACGGACGCTTCAGGTACTACCGGCTCGACCCGCAGGGACTCGCGCAACTTCGCACGTTGTTCGACTCCTTCTGGATCGACGAACTCGACCGCCTCGTCGCGGACGCCACCGAGGAAGCAGCTTCCGAAGGAGACAGCTGATGCCATTCGACAAGACCGTCGTCGTCCCGCTGGACCCGGACGCCACGTTCGACCTCGTCACCCGACCGGAACGATTGCGGCGATGGCAGACCGTCGCGGCCCGCGTCGACCTGCAGGCAGGCGGCGAGTACCGGTGGACCGTCGTTCCCGGGCATTCGGCCGCGGGCACTTTCCGTGAGATCGTCCCCGGCAAGCGGGTGGTGTACACGTGGGGATGGGAAGGCGACGACGAACTCCCACCGGGATCGTCCACCGTGACGGTGACTCTCACCCCCACCGCCGGCGGGACCGAGGTGCGACTCGTGCACGACGGGCTCACCGAAGAACAGGCTGTCCGCCACGCGGAGGGCTGGAACCATTACCTCGACCGTCTCGTCGTCGCCGCGCAGAGGAGCGACGCCGGGCCCGACGACTGGGCGGCCGTTCCGGATCCGCTCGACGAACTGTCCAGCGCCGAGGCGACATTGGCCGTCGTGCAACGTGTCCTGCGCGACGTCACGGCCGACGACATGTCCAAGCAGACGGCGTGCACCGAGTTCACCGTCTCGCAGCTCGCCGATCATCTCGTCGGTTCGATCACCGCCCTCGGCGGCGCGGCGGGCGCGACGTTCGACGACGACCCCGGCAAACCCGTCGAGGCCAGAATCGCCGACCTCGCCCAACCCGCGCTGGAGGCGTGGCGCAGTCGCGGCCTGGACGGCACGGTGACGATCGGGCCGAACGACATCCCCGCCACTGTCGCCACCGGGATCCTCTCCATCGAATTCCTCGTTCACGCCTGGGATTTCGCGGCAGCGATCGGAGGCGAGGTCGCCGTGTCCGAGCCTCTCGCCGAATACGTGCTGTCGCTGACCCACAAGATCATCACGCCCGAAGGCAGGAAGGCCGTCGGGTTCGACGACCCCGTACCCGCCCCACACACCAGCGACGCGGTCACCCGGCTCATCGCCTACACCGGCCGCCACCCCGTCCCGGCGGTCTGACACCTCACACGGAAAGGTCCAGTCATGCCCATCAAGTCGGAATACGCCCAGGGAACACCGGACTGGGTAGACCTCCAAACCAGCGATCAGGACGCCGCCAAGGAGTTCTATGCGGAACTGCTCGGCTGGGAGTACGACGACCGGCCGATGCCCGAAGGCCCCGTCTACTCGATGGCCACCGTGCGCGGCGAGAACGTCGCCGCCATTGCGCCACTACAACCCGACGCGGCCGCGGCCGGGGCGCCTGCGAACTGGAACACCTACATCGCAGTCGACGACGTCGACGCGACGCTCGCGAAGGTCCCCGGCGCAGGCGGCCAGGTTCTGATGCCGGCGTTCGACGTGGGGGAAGCGGGCCGCATGTCCTTCGTCACCGACCCCACCGGGGCGGCCGTCGGATTGTGGCAGGCGAACAAGCACATCGGCGCCACCCTCGTCGGCGACCCGGGCGCCTGCCTGTGGAACGAACTGAACACCGGCGACGTGGAGAAGGCGCTCGCGTTCTACAACAGCGTCTTCGGGATCACCTCGTCGAAGATGTCGATGGGACCGGAGTACACCTACACGCTGTTGGAGGTGGGCGACGACCAGGTCGGCGGATGCGGTGAGCCGATGAAGCCCGGCACACCGAACCACTGGCGGGTGTACTTCGCCGTCGACGACGTCGACGCCAGCGCTGCGAAGGTCGTCGAACTCGGCGGCACGATCGTCGAAGAAGCGATGGACATCCCCACCGTCGGCCGCATGGCCGCCGTCACCGACCCGCAGGGCGCGATCTTCAGCATCATGACGCCCGAGGAACGTCAGGAATCCTAGACAGTGAAGATGCCGAAACCCTCCGAGGAGGACAAACAGTTCTTCCGGTCCTTGATCC
This sequence comes from Rhodococcus sp. JS3073, assembly GCF_026810085.1. Taxonomy (NCBI): domain Bacteria; kingdom Bacillati; phylum Actinomycetota; class Actinomycetes; order Mycobacteriales; family Nocardiaceae; genus Rhodococcus; species Rhodococcus sp. JS3073. Next base: position 3,658,159 of record NZ_CP113951.1, read on the forward strand.
CCGACGTCCCCGGCGTCGAGGTGAAGCCGATGTTCGGCAACCTGGGCGCGTTCGTCAACGGCAACATGTTCGCCGGGCTCCTCGGACCGAAAGTCGGGGTCCGGCTGCTCACCGAGCAGGCGAGGGACGAGCTGGCGTCGTCCGACGGCGCCGGCCCGTTCGGTCCGGGCGAAAAGCCGATGCGCGAGTACCTGGCCCTGCCGGACCGGTGGCGCGGCACCCCGGACCGCGCCACACCGTGGGTGGAACGCGCGATAGCCGAGATCGCCGCACTGCCGCCAAAGCAGCCGAAATCCCGGAAGAAGTGAACAAACGACGGCAGCCCTGACCTGGAGAGAAACCAGATCAGGGCCGCCGGTCGTTGGCGGAAGCGGAGGGATTTGAACCCCCGGTCGCTTTCACGACGCTCGCTTTCAAGGCGAGTGCATTCGGCCGCTCTGCCACGCTTCCGTGGGCGATCTTATCGGTACCCAGGCGCCGGCGGACAACCGGTCAGCGGTCGCCGATGGCCTTGTCGACGCGTTCGAACACCTCGGCGAGAACCTTCAGCTGAGACTTGGTGAGCAGATCGACGAGGTTGCTGCGCACCCCGGCCACATGGGTGGGGGCCGCTTCGGCCAGCCGGGCGCGACCTTCGTCGGTGATGACGGCGAGCACGCCGCGGCCGTCCTCGAGGCACGTGTCGCGGGTGACCATGCCCTGCGCTTCCATCCGCCGGATCTGGTGGGTGAGGCGGCTGCGGGAGGACAGGACGCCGTCCGCGAGATCACTCATGCGCAGCGAACCGTCCGGCGACTCGGACAGCAGCACCAGAATGCGGTAATCCGCCAGGGACAGATCGTGTTTCTCCTGCAGATCCCGGTTGAGGACGTCCATCAGCCGCTGGTTGCCGTCCATGTACCCGCGCCAGGCGCGCATCTCGGCCGGGGTCAACCAATTGGTCGCGGCTTCGGCGTCGGAGGTTTCTGCTGTCACAGGTTCACAGTCTAGTAGTGCGACATTACTTTCCAGTAGCGTGCGGTCCCCGGAACGCCGAGCGCGCCGCTGTGATCGGTCACCGCCACCGGGCGACGACGCATTTCGCTAGCGTCGTCCCCATGTATGCGATCACGATCGATCAACCGGGCGGCCCCGAAGTCATGAAATGGGCGGAGCAGCCGGACCCGGAACTCCCACCCGGTCACGTCCTCCTCGACGTCGCCGCGACGGCCGTCAACCGCGCCGACCTGTTGCAGCGTCAGGGGTTCTATCCCCCGCCGCCCGGAGCCAGCGACGTCCTCGGGCTCGAATGTTCCGGCACGATCGCCGAACTCGGCGAGGGAGTGTCGGGGTGGTCCGTCGGCGACCAGGTGTGCGCGCTGTTGGCCGGCGGCGGATACGCGGAGAAGGTGGCCGTCCCCGCGTCGCAGCTTCTCCCACTCCCCGAAGGGGTCGACCTGCTCGTCGCCGCGTCACTGCCGGAGGTCGCGTGCACGGTGTGGTCGAACGTCGTGATGGGCGCCGGCTTGTCCCGCGGCGACGTGCTGCTGGTGCACGGCGGTGGCGGCGGCATCGGCACGCACGCCATCCAGGTGGGCGTCGCGCTGGGGGCCCGGGTGGCCGTCACCGCCGGCTCCGAGGAGAAGCTGGCGCGCTGCCGCGAACTCGGCGCCGACATCCTCGTCAACTACCGCGAGGCCGATTTCGTCGACGAGATCCGCAAGGCGACCGACGGACACGGCGCCGACGTGATTCTCGACAACATGGGTGGCTCGTACCTCGACCGCAACGTCGACGTGCTCGCCGCCGACGGCCGGCTCGTCGTCATCGGCATGCAGGGCGGGCGGAAGGGCGAACTGGACCTCGGCAAGTTGCTGTCCAAGCGCGGCCACGTGACGGCGGCCGGACTGCGGGGGCGGGCCGAGTCGGGACACGAGGGCAAGGCCGACATCGTCGCCGACGTCCGCAAGCGGCTGTGGCCGCTGATCGCCGAGGGCGCGGTCCATCCCATCGTCTCGGCGGAACTGCCCATCACCGAGGCGCCGCGCGGGCACGAACTGCTGGACTCGGCGGACACCGTCGGCAAGGTGATCCTGACGATCCCGCGGAACTGACGGTCTGCCTGCTGCCGTCGTCGCCCGATGTGACATTCGTCCGCTCCAACGAAACGAATGTCACATTGGGCGCCGCAGGGCGGCGGGCACAGCGGGCAAAAGCAGGCGGCGGGTCAGCCCAGGGTGGCGAGCTCGTTCACGAGCTGGTCGATCTCGTACCGGGTGGTGTACGGCGCGAGACCGATGGTGACGGCGCCGCCCTCGTCGTTGACGCCGAGTGCGTCGAGCAGCCGGGAGCCGCCGTGGACGCCGCTGACGGTGGCGATGCGCTTGTCGGCGAGATGCGACGCGACCTTGTCGGCCGAGACTCCGGCGACGGTGAAGCTGAGCGTCGGAACCCGGCTGGGCGAGCGCCCGATGACCATGACCTGCGGTAGCCGCTTCAGCGACGACATGAGGTGGTCGAACAGGGTGTCCTGGTAGTTCTGCAGCGAACTGATGGACGCCTCGAGCTTCTGGCGGCGGGAACCGGTGGCCGACTCGTCGAGGTTCGCGAGGAAGTCGATCGACGTGGTGAGGCCGGCGAGGAGCGCGAACTGGTGTACCCCGACCTCGAGACGTTCGACACCCCGCGCATACGGGTTGAGCGAGACGGCGGGGATGCGGTCGAGGAGGGTGGGGTCGCGGAAGACGAGTGCCCCGACCTGCGGCCCGCCCCAGGAGGTGGCTCCCACAGCGACGACGTCCGCTCCGAGTTCGTTGATGTCGACGTGCGCGTAGGGGGCGGCGCCGATCGCGTCGACGACCATCAGACCACCGACTTCGTGGACGCGGTCCGAGGCGACGCGGACGTCGGGCGCCGAGCCGACGATCGGGGATGCGGCGGTGAGTGCGACGAGACGCGTCGTGGTGGTGATGAGGTCCTGGAACTGCCAGCTGGGGAGTTCACACGTCTCGATCTCGACCTCCGCCCACCGCACCTGTGCGCCGTAGCGGCTGGCGACTCTGAGCCAGGGCGCGACGTTCGCTTCCTCGTCGAGGCGGGAGAGCACCAGCCCGGTTCCGAGGCCGAGTCGCGTGCTCAGCGACTCCGCCAGCCAGGCGAGGAGAACGGATCGGTCGGGTCCGAGGACGACCCCGGCGGGATCGCCTCCGACCAGGTCGGCGACGGCTGCTCGGGCCGCATCGAGTACCGCCGCACTGCGCCGGCTGGACACATGTCGCCCGGTCGACGAAGAGGCAGACGCCCGGAAGGCCGTGGAGACAGTGCGCGACACCGCGTCCGGAATCTGCATGCCGGCCTGCGGATCGAGATGGATCCAACCGTCGCCGAGTGAGGGGATGAGTCCCCGAACGCGGGCAACGTCGTAAGCCATGCCCGACACTCTAAGACCCCAAGTCAATACGGTCGAAGCCAGCCATCGATTGTTGCGAAGTGCAACAAAGATGGAAACGGCTCAAATCGGACGCACCTTCGCACTGCCGAGCGGGAACAGACAAGATGGAGGCATGACGAACTCGGAGAATGAACACGTCGTCGTGATCGGCCCCGACGGTCAGCCCATGGCCATCCCCGTCGCCGAGGCCGCGAGCAAGCCCGAGGGCCCCGAAGCCGGCGGGGACGGGATCGGGAACGGCACGGAGTCGGTGGCCGACATGGTGGAGCAGCCGGCCAAGGTCATGCGCATCGGAACCATGATCAAGCAGCTCCTCGAGGAGGTGCGCGCGGCACCGCTCGACGATGCCAGCCGCAACCGGTTGAAGGAGATCCACAAGTCGTCGATCCACGAGCTCGAACAGGGCCTCGCCCCCGAGCTGCGCGACGAACTCGAGCGCCTCACCTTGCCCTTCACCGACGACACCGTCCCGACCGACGCCGAACTCCGCATCGCGCAGGCGCAGCTGGTGGGGTGGCTCGAAGGACTGTTCCACGGCATCCAGACGGCCCTGTTCGCCCAGCAGATGGCGGCCCGCTCCCAGCTCGAGCAGATGCGTCAGGGAGCACTGCCTCCGGGCATCAGCATGGGCAACCCGCACGGGGCGCACAATCACGATCCGGGGTCGCAATCGAGTGGTACCGGCCAGTACCTGTAGCAACGGGCGAAACAGCATGGAACTCGACTCCCGGTAGGCTCGGTGCCCGTGTCAGCATCCGCTATCGAAACCGAGGCCGCAGGCGGCCCGCTCCCGGCGTCCGATTCGCAGACCTTCCGTCGCGCGTTCAAGGACCTCAGGGACGGCTTCGCTCAGCGCGAGCTGTGGCTGAGCCTCGGCTGGCAGGACATCAAGCAGCGTTACCGGCGGTCGGTGATCGGCCCGTTCTGGATCACGATCGCGACCGGCGTGCAGGCCGCGGCGATGGGCATCCTGTACTCCGCCCTGCTCGACATCCCGCTGGACGAGTTCCTGCCGTACGTCACCGTGGGTCTGATCGTCTGGAACCTGATCAGCGCGAGCATCCTCGAGGGCTCCGAGGTGTTCATCGCCAACGAGGGGCTGATCAAACAGCTGCCGTCGGCGCTGAGCGTCCACGTCTACCGGCTGGTGTGGCGGCAGCTGCTGCTGTTCGCCCACAACCTGGTGATCTACGTGATCATGCTGTTCGCGTTCGGGGTGTGGCGGCACCTGACCTGGATGTCGCTGGCCGCGATCCCCGCGATCGCGCTGATCGTCGTCAACGCGGCGTGGGTGTCGATCATGTTCGGCATCTTCTCCACCCGGTACCGGGACATCGCGCCGATCCTCGGCAGCATGACGCTGCTGCTGTTCGTGCTCACACCGATCATGTGGACGACGCAGAGCCTCGAGGCGCAGGGCGGACAGGCCGCCGAGCGCGTCAAACTCGCCGAGCTGAACCCGCTGTTCCACTACCTCGACATCGTGCGCGCGCCCATGATCGGGCAGGACCAGCAGGCGTACCACTGGTACATCGTGCTGGCCATCACCGTCGTCGGGTGGGCCGCCGCCATCCTCGCGCTTCGCAAGTACCGGGCCCGTGTGCCCTACTGGGTTTAGGGGTCTGAAGCAATGACAGAACATGTGAGTATCGAGACGCGGGATGCCTGCGTCGACTTCCCGATCTTCGACGCCAAATCCCGGTCGCTGAAGAAGGCGTTCCTCGGCAAGGCCGGCGGGTCGATCGGGCGCAACAACTCGGACGTCGTGGTCGTCGAGGCCCTGCGCGACATCAACCTGTCGCTGAAGGAAGGCGACCGGATCGGCCTGGTCGGCCACAACGGCGCCGGCAAGTCGACGCTGCTGCGGCTGCTGTCCGGCATCTACGAACCGACCCGCGGCAGCGCGAGCATCCGCGGCCGCGTGGCCCCGGTCTTCGACCTCGGTGTGGGCATGGACCCCGAGATCTCCGGCTACGAGAACATCATCATCCGCGGACTGTTCCTCGGGCAGACCCGCAAGCAGATGCTCGCGAAGATGGACGAGATCGCCGAGTTCACCGAGCTGGGCGAGTACCTGTCGATGCCGCTGCGCACGTACTCCACCGGTATGCGCGTGCGCGTCGCGATGGGCGTGGTCACCAGCATCGACCCGGAGATCCTGCTGCTCGACGAAGGCATCGGTGCCGTCGACGCGGAGTTCATGAAGAAGGCGCGCGTGCGTCTGCAGGCGCTGGTGGAGCGGTCCGGCATCCTGGTGTTCGCCAGCCACTCCAACGAGTTCCTCGCCCAGCTCTGCGACACGGCCATGTGGATCGACCACGGTCGGATCCGGCAGCAGGGCGGCATCGAGGACGTCGTCCGCGCGTACGAGGGTGACGACGCCGCCGACCACGTCCGCCACGTCATCTACGAGTTGGACCGGGAGAAGTCCAAGCTCACCGCTTCGGCCGAACGGGACGCCCGTAGCGACAGATCGAACGAGCGTCCCGTTCGCACGGCCGCGGAAGCCGAGGCGGAGTCCGCGTGAGCGCTGCTGCCGAGCGGATCGTCGGTGTCGTCGTCACCCACAAGCGCCGCGAACTGCTGGCGGAATCGCTGAAGGTCCTCGGCTCGCAGACGCGTCCGCTGGACCACCTGGTGGTCGTGGACAACGCCGCCGAGGACGACGTGCGTGAACTCGTCGAATCGTCCGGGATCCCCACCAGCTACCTCGGTTCGCAGCACAATCTGGGCGGGGCCGGCGGCTTCGCGCTGGGGATCCTGTACGCCCTCTCGCTCGGCGCCGACTGGGTGTGGCTCGCCGACGACGACGGCCGCCCCGAGGGACCGAAGGTCCTGGAGACGCTGCTCGACTGCGCGCAGCGGCACGGGCTGGCCGAGATCTCCCCGGTGGTCTGCGACATCGACGACCCCGACCGTCTCGCGTTCCCGCTGCGCCGCGGTGTGGAGTGGCGACGGCTGCGCTCCGAGCTGTTCGCCGACGGCGACGACTCGGCCGACCTGCTGCCGGGCATCGCGTCGCTGTTCAACGGCGCACTGTTCCGCGCGTCGGCGATCGACACGGTCGGCGTTCCCGACCTGCGTCTGTTCGTCCGCGGCGACGAGGTGGAGGTGCATCGCCGGCTGGTGCGGTCGGGGCTGCCGTTCGGCACCTGCCTGCAGACGGCGTACGTACACCCGAACGGCGCGGAGGAGTTCAAGCCGATCCTCGGCGGCCGGATGCACACGCAGTACCCGGACAACGAGACGAAACGGTTCTTCACGTACCGCAACCGCGGCTATCTGCTGTCCCAGCCGGGCATGCGGAAGCTGCTGCCGCAGGAGTGGGTGCGGTTCGGCTGGTATTTTCTCTTCACGCGACGTGATCCGCAGGGTCTGCGGGAGTGGATGCGGTTGCGGAAGCTGGGCCGTCAGGAGCGGTTCGAGCGCCCGTAACTCGGTTGCGCCCGGGTTCCGCCCGGTGGGAGCATCGTGGGGTTCCGGTCTGAGAATCTCGATGTGTCGCGAAGGAGTGAGTGTCCGATGACTGTCTCGTCGGTCGACGCCGTGTGCGTCCACTCCCCCTTCCCCCTCGCCTGACCGAACCCGCGCAGTGGTCCGGTCGGCGCTCATCGACCCGAGGATCACACCCACCATGTTCGACCCTGGACTACTCCTGCCCTACGGCTGGAACGACACACTTTCCGATACCTTCGACAACTACCCGGCCGACGGTCGCGAGCCCGGGCGGGTGATCCGCGTGGACCGCGGTCGCTGCGACGTCGCCGCGCCCGCCGGCGTCGTCCGCGCACTCGCAGGCGAGCACACGCTCTGCACCGGCGACTGGGTGACGCTCCACCGTCACGGCGACGAGATCGCCGTCGCCGACCTGCTCCCCCGGCGCAGCGCGATCGTCCGGTCGTCCGCGTCCGGCCGGTCGGAGGGCCAGCTCCTCGCGGCCAACGTCGACACGGTGGTGATCGCCGCCGCACTCGACACCGCCCTCGATCTCGGACGCATCGAACGCCTGCTGGCCCTGGCGTGGGAGAGCGGCGCCCAGCCGGTGGTCGCACTCACCAAATCCGATACCGTGCAAGATATTTCCCACGCGACCACGGAAGTGGCGGCGGTGGCGCCGGGTGCGACCGTGCTCGCGGTGAGCGCCGACACCGGCGACGGCATCGACGTCCTCACCGCCGTGATCGACGGGACGGTCGCCCTGATCGGACCGTCCGGCGCGGGCAAGTCGACGCTCGCGAACGCGCTGCTCGGCGAAGACGTGCTCGCCACCGGACGCGTCCGCGAGGGCGATCACAAGGGACGCCACACGACGGCGCACCGTGAACTCCTGCCGCTGCCCCACGGAGGCGCCCTGATCGACACGCCGGGACTGCGGGGTGTCGGCATGTGGGACGCCGCCGACGGCATCGACAAGACGTTTCCCGAGATCGAGGAACTCGCGGCGCAGTGCCGGTTCGCGGACTGCTCGCACGGGACGGAACCCGGCTGCGCGGTGCTCGACGCGGTGGAGCGCGGCGAACTGCCCGAGCGCAGACTTGCGAGCTACCGCAAGCTGATTCGCGAGAACGGGTGGATCGCGTCGCGCACCGACGCGAGGCTGCGAGCCGAGCGCGAACGCGAGTGGAAGAGCATCGCCCGCTGGCAACGGCAGATGTACCGCAGCCGCGGTCACTGACACGGGCGTGCGACCCGCATCCCGGTTCGAGCGGTGAGCCGGGATGCGGACTGGCAACATGGGTATATGTTCGATCTTCGGAGAAAGGCCCGTCTCAAGCTTCAACGTGCCGTGTCCGAGGTGGTGTCCGAATCGGACCGCCGGTCCCGCGAGCTCACCGAGAACCAGCACGACCAGACCCTGGCGGAGCTCAGCGCGACCAATCAGGAACTCGCCCGGGTGCTGTCCGAGCTGTCCGATGCCCGCATGGAGATCTCCGACGTCCAGCAGCGGCTCGGCGAACTCGAGCAGCAGGCCCGCCGCGACATCACGCAGGCGCTGGACGTGCGGGCCACGAACGAGGCCGCGGCGTTCGTGCTCGAACACATGCCGAAGGCGCCCGTGTTCTGGAATCCGCAGGACACGCTGCGCTACGGCCTGTCGCAGGTGGAGGTCGACGGGCTGGCTCTCGAGTTCGGGGTGGCGTCGGGCACCACGCTCCGGATCATCGTCGAACAGTTGAAGGACGCCGAGCACGAGGTGTTCGGGTTCGACGTGTTCTCCGGTCTGCCGCAGACGTGGCGCACCGGATTCCCCGCCGGGGAGTTCGCGCAGGAGAAACTGCCGCAGGTGCGGGGCGCGCAGTTGGTGCCCGGACTCTTCGAGGACACACTGTCGGGCTTCCTCGAGACGCACCCGGGACCGGTGTCGTTCGTGCACCTCGATGCCGACCTGTACTCGTCGACGAAGGCGGTGCTCGACCGGCTCGAACGCCGGCTGATCGCGGGCACGGTGATCGTGTTCGACGAGTTCTTCAACTTCCCGGGCTGGCAGGAGCACGAGTACCGGGCGTGGACGGAATTCGTCGACCGCACCGGCGTCGGCTTCGAGTACCTGAGCTACACCGCGAACCACGAGCAGGTGGTCGTGCGGATCACCGCACCAGCTTCACCGCCTGCGTGACGTTGAACGTCGCGCGTTCGTCGATCCGCAGTCCGGACCGCGCGAGCGCGGCGAACGCCTCGGTGTCCTCGAAGTGGTACGGCGGCAGCGTCCACACCTCGTTGGACGTGTGCCGGATGACGCGCTCGGTGTCGCGTTCGTAGTCGGTGAAGAACCAGACCACGGTGCACGATTCGAGCGCGCCCGCGAGGTCCGGGACGGCGAGTTCGTCGTCCCACAGCGACCCCCGGCTCGCGGCCGTGGTCCCGAGCCCGATGTCGCGGGTGCCGTCGAATGCCTCCGGCCGCACGTTCTTCACGAGCCGCAGCGACGTGGGGTTCCAGGCCGGCTTGTCGAACAGCACGCAGTCGCCGGGGCGAAGGTGCTCCCCGGCGAAACCGTTGACGGTGCTGAAGTCCATGCCGCTGGGTTTCGCCCACTGCTCGCGCTGTTCGAGGTAACTCGGCGACGCGGCCACCGCGAACACCGCCAGCACCGCCGCGGACTGCCACCACTGCCGGGCCAGGGCGGCCAGGCAGAGTCCGCCGACGAGAGCCACCGCCGGCGTCGTGAACGTGAAGTACCGCGGGAGATACACCGGGCTGCGCAGCAGCGAATAGGCGAGCAGCGCCGCCATCGGCACCGCGATCCACGGCAGCGCGACGGACAGCACCGGGGGCAGGCGGTGACCGCGCAGCAGCGCCACGAACCCGGCCACCACCAGGAGGGCGAACAGCGCCGCGAACCACGGTGCGCCGACGAACCACTGGTACTCGGCGACGGCCCGCGGCAGGTGGCCGTCGAGCGGCGGGATCCACGCCACCTGGACCGATTCCCGGCGCACCAGCGCCACGAACGGCGCCGCGGCCACCGTCCCCGCCGCCGTGGCCGACGCCCACCCGAGCCAGGACCGCCGGGCATCGCGCAGCAGCAGGATCGTCAGCAGGTGCGCGGGAACGAGGGTGATCAGGTAGACGAACAACACGATCGACACCGCCAGGCCGGCGGCGTACAGCGCCCACAGCCACCAGCGCCGGAACCTCAGTGCCGCAAGGAGAATCACGGTCAGCCAGACCGCGGCCGCCGCCGTGGCCGCATACCCGCGGGCCTCCGCGGCAGCCCACGTGACGCTGGGCAGGATCACGAACAGGATCCCGGACAGCACCGCCACCCGCCGGGTCGAGATCAGCGCACCGAGCACCACCACCCCTGCGCCCGCCGCACCCGCGGCCAGGGCGCTCGGGAACCGCGCCGAGAACTCCGAGGCACCGAACGTCGCGAACCAGTAGTGCATCCCGACGTAGTACAGCCCGTGCACGGCGTCGATGTGGCCGAGCAGATTCGACAGGTCGGGCCGGGATCGCTGACTCGAATACAGCGTCGCGACCTCGTCGTACCAGAACGACGGACGCCAACTCCACGCCGCGCCGAGCACCACACCGACAGCGAAGACGAGGAACGAATCCCGGAGCAGCCCACGCACATCACGGGCCTGCACCGGTCCGGCCGACGTCACTTCCCGTACAGGCGAGCCCAGTTCTCCCGGCTGGTGAGCTGCGGCAACGCGTCCCGGTACTGACGCTGCGTCGACGCCGCGTCGTCGCGGAACCGCTTCATCAGCTTCGCGGTCCGGGCGGTGAGCTCACGGGCCGTCTCCTTGTCGCGGCGGCGTACCCGCACCCCGGACTGGGAGGCGTCGGTGATGACGGCGGTGTCGAACAGCGACACGTGCCACCAGTGCGCCTCGGCCACAGGAATACTCGCGACCCCGTGCTGCGTGCGGCCGAGCCACTGGTACGCGGCCCGCTTGGCGAGGACGAGGTCGATCTTGCTCTTGTCCGGCTCGAAACCGGCGTACCGGGTGACGAGGTCGGAGTTACGCACACCGGGAATGTTCGACGCGGGGTGCTTGACGGTTTCGGGGAACCGCTTGCGCTCCTCCCGGATCGACGCCAGCACGGCCTGTCCGCCGTCCTCGAGCACCTTCGGGCCCTCGAGGAAGTCCTCGATACCGCGGATCATGGTGTACGCCAACCCGTACTGCATCGACACCAGGTACTGGGTGATCTCCCGCGTCATCATCTTGCTCAGCGACTTGGCGTCGAAGTCACTGTGCAGCGCGGCGGCGATCAGCGAGTTGCGGATGCTGAAGTACTTGGCCCAGTCGTCGCGGTCCTTCCAGTGGAAGTCCGCATGCCACACACCGGCGTTGGGCAGGGTGACCGTGACGAATCCGGCGGCGCGGGCGCGGATGCCGTACTCGATGTCGTCCCACTGGAAGAACATCGGCAGCGGGAGCCCGATCTGCGCGACGACCTCCGCGGGGATCAGGCACGACCACCACGCGTTGTAGCCGGCGTCGACGCGCTTGTGCTGCTTCTTCTTGAGCAGGTTGATGTCGTGCCGCGACCCGGCCGCCCAGCGGCCCGCCTTCAGCTTCGACAAGTCCGCTTCCTCGGCGCTGACGTGCAGGTGCTCCGGGTTCATCAGGTACAGCATCTGCGCGCCGACCAGTGTCGGCTCGGTGGTGACGTTGGCGAAGGCGTTCATCCGCAGGATCGACTCCGGCTCGCACAGGATGTCGTCGTCCATCAGGATCAGGTTGGCGTGCTCGTTGATGCCCGACACCTCGTACATGCCGCGGGTGAATCCGCCGGCCCCGCCGAGGTTCGGCTGTCGCAGATAGACGAGTTTGTCGCCCAGGATCTCGGCGACCTCGGTGAACCTCTCCCGGTCCGACACGTGGTCGCTGCCCTGGTCGACCACGTACACGGCGTCGATGCCGGACGCCATCGTCGGGTCGTTCGCGATGGCGGCGACGGTCTCGGCGCAGTCGTCGGCGCGGTTGAACGTGCAGATCGCGATCGCGGCGGGACGGATCACCGACGGCGCGGCGACGGTCCACTCCAGGTCGGTCACCGCGAGGGGGCCGTCGACGGCGGTGAACTCCACCCACAGGGAGCCGCCGTCCAGGTAGGCGTCGAGCTTCGCGGACAGCGTCGCCGTGCCCGAGCCGTCGATCTCCGTCGTCGCGAGGATGCGGGAGTTGCCGCCTGAATCGGAGCCGCGCAGCGCCACCACGGCGCGACCGTCGGCCTCGTGGTGGAACCCGACGGTCACGTCGGTGACCGTGGTCCAGCGCTGGTAGTAGCTGGCCGCGAACCGGCCGAAGTAGGTGTCGGTGTCGACCATCGCGCCCTTTTCGAGGTGCACGACGTAGCGCTCGCGGTGGGCGCGGCCCTTGACGATCCTGGCGTACAAATCGTCCTTGACCCGGGTGGTCGGTCCCGTGAAGAGACCTCGCGCCACCACGAGGCGGTCGGGTGCGCGATGCTCGGTGAGAGCACTCCGTACCGCGGCCGTGCTCCCGTCCACAGGTGCTACCGACGCAGACTCGTTCATAGTGCTCCTACTGTTCCCCGCGAGAGGTGGGCTGGACCGCGCCACGGCGACGGCACGATCCTCTTCTCGGTTCGCAGGGTATCAACCTCGCGACGCGCTCCCTGACCATGCGAGGCGACCTCCGTCCCGGTGACGAGCCCGCAGCCGGAACAGTCCCATCCCCATGGCGAGCACATCGGCCCTGGATATGCGGGTTTCGTGGCTGTCGTGATCGTCGCTCAGACGCACCGGGACCTCCACCGGCACGATGCCCGCCCGCTCCGCGAGGTAGACGAGTTCGGTGGTGAACAGGAACCCGGGCTCGACGAGGCCGGGAACCAGTCCCCGCATCAGGTCGCCGTCCATCAGGACGGTGCCCTGGGGGTCGCCGGTGCGCATCCCGAGAATCACGCGGCGCAGCGCGGCGAAACCCCACGTCAGGGTTCCCCGGAGGGCGCCGCGCCGCACCTGCGAGTCGGGGTGGGCCTTCGAACCGATCACGACTTCGGGCAGCCGGCCGTCGTGGCCGGCGGCGAGCTTCTCGGCGCCGTCGAGATCGTCGAACCCGAACGGCAGGTCGTCGGCGGTCAGCAGCACGTGCGCGCCGCGACTCGCCGCCGCTCCCGTCCGCAACGCATTGCCCATTCCCTTCTCGCTCCGCAGGACGGTGAGCGACACGGGTCCGGGCGTCCAGTCCGCGGCGAGTCGGGTGCAGATGTCCATGGTGCCGTCGGTGGATCCGTTCTCCACGACGATGATCTCGACGTCGTGGCAGGCCAGTCGTTCGGCCACCCGGTGCACGGTGTGCTCGATGACGGCGGCGGAATTGTAGGCCGGGATGACGACGGACAGCGCCTTCGGCGCACGTGCGTCTTTCTGGTCGTGGGAACAACCGAAAAGGCGCACGGGCGCAGCCTAACTCGTAGGCTCGGAGTCCGTGGCACCCTCCGCGTCCGTGTCTTCGACGTTCACCCGATCGATACGCGGGGTCCCCGAGTGGGTGGTGGCACTCGCGGTCGCGGTGACTGCCGCGGCCATCGCGACGGTTCCCCGGATCGTGTACGACCGCTTCTACTACGGCGGCGACATGCTGGAATCGTTCGTGCCGTCCTGGCACCGGATCGGCACGGAACTCCTGGCCGGGCGGTGGCTCACCGTCAATCCCGACGCCTGGATCGGCGGAAATTACGCGGGCGAGGCCGCGTACGGTCTCTACAACCCCGTCAACCTGGCCAACTACATCCTGGCCGCGACATTCGAGAACCTGTCCGTCGCGGCGTTCGTGGTCATGGCCGAGTTCCTCGCACTGTTCGCCCTCGCCACGTACCTGCTGTGCCGCGAATACGGTGCCCGGCGTGGTCCCGCGATCCTCGCCGGACTGACGATTCCGTTCAGCGGTTTCACCCTGTTCTACGAGGCGGCGGGCTGGCCGTCCGGGATGATGGCCGTCGCGTGGGTGACGCTGTTCTGGTGGTCGGCGCTCCGCCTCTCCCGCGGTCGCACGAATCCGATGGTCACGTTCGTGATCGGTGCACTGACGGTGAGCATGGGCAACCCGTACGCCGCGCTGGGCGCCGTGGTCGTTCTCCTGGGCATCGGAATCGGCCTGCTCGTCGCGCGGCAGTTCTTCCGGTTGCTCGTGCTGGTGATCACCGGCGCATGCGCAGGCACCGCCGCGCTGGTGACGTATCTGCCGCTGTTCCTCAGCGTCGACGTCACCACCCGCGCCGGCAGCACCGGCATCTTCAACGACACCTTCCTGCAGCCGCAGATCGGCGGTCCCGCGGGAATGAGCAGCCCGTCGTACCTCCCCGTGATCATGACGTTCGGGGGTCCCGTCGAGGTGATCCCGTCGCTCTACCTCGCGTGGTTCGTGCTGCCGCTGCTGCCGTGGCTGCCGTGGGGCCGCATCCGCGCGCTGTTCGCGTCCGCGGGGTTCCGTCGCGCGCACGGGCGGCCGCTGATCAGCCTGGTCGTGATCGCGGTCGTCTACTTCCTCTTCACGTTCGGACCGTCGAACGTCGGGATGTTCCGGTGGCCGATCCGGCTGGTCGAATACCTGTACCTGTGCGTGGTGATCGGTTTGTCGCTCGCGCTGTCGCTGGGGATCGCCCGCGACCGGGTGCGTCACCGGGCGACGGCGTCGGCGGTGCTGATCGCGCTGGGCTTCTACCTGGCGTTCGCGTCCTCACCGGCCCTGACTCTGCGGCACACACTGTTCGCGCTGCTCGTCGCGGCGCTGTGCATGCTGGCGTACACCGCCTGGCGCACTCGGGGCCCGAATGCTCTCGTCGCCGCCCTGGTCCTGGGGACCGTGGTGGTGACCGCCGCACAGGTGTGGTCCCTCACCCGCGACGTCGAGCGCGGCAGCCGTGTCGACCCGGCGAGTACGACGGTGCTGTCCGCGCAGACGGACCGCTACCAGGGCACCGTGCTGCAACTCGCCGACCTGGACGACACGTCCCACGAGGACGTCACCGCGGGCCGGATCCTGTTCGGCAACGAGATCATGGCGTCGTCCGCGGAGGGCAGCGTCAATGCCTACACCGGCATCGGGTTCACCGAGTTCCAGGAAGCCCTGTGCATGGACTACCGCGGCGCCGTCTGCCCCGGGGTGTACGGGGCGCTCTGGCAGCCGGTGAACGCGGACATCCCGATCCCGCTGATCGACTACCTCCGGGTGTCGACGCTCGTGGTGGAGCACGGGCTCGTGCCCGGGGTCGCGACGGCGCCGCCCCCGCCCGGCTGGCACGTCACCGAACGCAGCGACTCCCGGACGGTGTTGCAGCGTCACCGGCCGCTGCCCCTGCCCGGACGCGTGTCGTTCGCGTCCGAGGGTGTCCGGGTGCTCGCGTCCGATACGAGCGCGGCGACGGAGACCGTGCGGGTGGCGGGCAGCGGCGGGACCGTCTCGTTCGCGCGCCTCGCGTGGCCCGGCTACTCGGCCACCGTCGACGGCGAGCCGGTGGACGCGACCGCGGGGTGGCACGGCCTGCTCGAGGTGTCGGTGCCGCCGGGTGACCACGAACTGGTCGTCACGTTCCGGCCGCCGCGGCAGAACCTGTCCGTCGCGGCGTTCGGTGCCGCGACGGTCGTGGTGCTGATCCTGTCCGTCGTCGATGCGGTGGTGCGCAGGCGGAAGCTCAGCGCGGCGACCACTCGGACGACGTGAACGCCGACGCCTCGGTGGAGCCGGATCCCGCGACCGCCGCGGACGACAACGCGTCGGCGATCAGCTGGTGGCCGATCTGGTTGGGGTGGTCGCCGTCGTCGGCCAGCAATCCGGTGGGGTCGCCGTCGCCCCACGTTCCCTTGAACGTGCTGAACAGGTCGACGTACGTGGCGCCCTCCGCGCCCGCGACCTCCGAGATGACGTCGTTGGCGCGCAGCGTCAGCGCGGCACTGTCCCGGAGGAACTGCGGTCCGTACAGCTCGCGGGCCACGTCGCCGTCCGGGAAGACGTCCCAGTACCCGGTGACCAGCACCGCGGTCGGCTGTCCGGCCCGCAGTTCGGCGATGCGGTCGAGCACGGACGTCAGCGTGGTCTGCAGCTCCGGGAGCACCGGCTCGAAGCAGCCGAGCCCGTCGTCGCCACCGCAGTCGCCGTCCAGGTAGTCGTCGAGTTCGGCGTAGAAGTCGTTGGCGCCGATCGTGACGGTGACGAGGTCGGCGTCGCGCACGGCGTCGGCGTCGTATGCGCCGGGTTCGAGGGAGTCGAGCAGGTCGGTGCTGGTCCAGCCCCCGACACCCAGGTTGGCGACCTGGACGGGCAGCGCGTCGTCGCCGGACAGCTGATCGCCGAACAGTTCCACGAACGGCGTGCAGCCGGGGCATCCGTCACCGGCCGGGATGGAATCCCCCAGGCCCACGAGAGTCGCGCCTGCGGGCGGCGATTGTGGCTGCGGTTGCGCCACGGGCGGTGCCACAGTCGCGGAACACCCGGCGAGGAGCGGAATCACGACCGCTACGGGAA
This sequence comes from Rhodococcus sp. JS3073, assembly GCF_026810085.1. Lineage (NCBI taxonomy): Bacteria > Bacillati > Actinomycetota > Actinomycetes > Mycobacteriales > Nocardiaceae > Rhodococcus > Rhodococcus sp. JS3073. Next base: position 3,674,539 of record NZ_CP113951.1, read on the forward strand.
CACCGAGAATCCAGCGTCGCACGGGGCCTCCCCATCACGTCCTGCGCCTCGGAGGGAGCGCTCGTCACCGGTCCGGACGAATTCTACCGACGGTCGCGCTCGGCTGCCGTTCCCCGCGGGACCGTGCGGACGTGCGCCCGCTCGCCCTGAGGACCGAACAGGCTGAGGATCTCCACCGGTTGCGGTCCGGGGTTGCCGAACCAGTGCGGGACGTGGGTGTCGAACTCCGCGACCTCCCCCGGCGTCAGGATCACATCGTGTTCGCCGAGCAGCAGTCGCAGCCGGCCGGACAGCACGTACAGCCATTCGTAGCCCTCGTGGACCTGCAGGTTCGGGACGACGTTGGGGTCACCCGGCGGGATCACGTGCTTGAACGCCTGGATCCCGCCGGGCCTGCGGGTCAGCGGGATGATCGTCGTGCCGTTGCGCTCGAGGGGCCGCAGATGAACGCGGGGGTCGCCGGTGGCGGGTGCGTCGACGAGTTCGTCGAGGGGCAGCTGATGGGCGCGGGCCAGGAGGAGCATCAGCTCGAGCGTGGGTTTGCGCTGGCCGGACTCGAGCCGCGACAGGGTGCTCACCGAGATCCCGGTGGACTCGGAGAGCTGGGCGAGGGTCGCCCCGCGCTCTTGTCGGAGAGCTTTCAACCGCGGTCCCACGGCATCGAGGACGCCGTCCAGATCGGGTACGTCGTCGTTCACACCACCATGTTGCCACAGCGGCAAACATACTTGCCAGTTTCGCGGTCTCCCCGGACAGTGGACATCACGAGATCGACGAGCGAAGGAGAACGCGATGAAAGACAGTTACGACGTGGTGGTCGTCGGCGGTGGCGCAGCCGGACTCGGCGGGGCACTGGCCCTGTCGCGAGCACGGCGATCGGTGCTCGTGATCGACGCCGGCTCCCCGCGCAACGCGCCGGCCGGGCACATTCACAACTACCTCGGCCGCGAGGGCACCCCTCCCGGTGAACTACTGGCCATCGGACGTGAGGAGGTCGCCGGGTACGGCGGCGAGATCGTGACCGGCACCGTCACGTCCGCCGACAAGGCCGGGGACGGCGAATTCCGGGTGACGCTCGCCGACGGCGCGACCGTACGGGCGCGGAGACTGCTGGTGACCACCGGCCTCGTCGACGTGCTCCCCGACATCCCCGGGGTGGCCGAGCGATGGGGACGCGACGTCCTGCACTGCCCGTACTGCCACGGCTGGGAGGTTCGCGACCAGCCGGTCGGCGTCCTGGTCGGCAGTCCGCCGGCGGTGCACCAGGCGCTGATGTGGCGTCAGTGGACCGAGGACGTGACGTTGTTCCTCGACGACGCGAACGAACCCACCGGCGAGGAGTACGAGCAGCTCGCCGCACGCGGGATCGCCGTGATCGACGGCGGTGTGGCCGGACTGGAGGTGCAGGGTGACCGGCTGACCGGTGTGCGGCTGCGCACAGGTCAGGTCTTCCCCCTCACCGCCGTGGTGGTCCCGCCCCTGTTCAGGGCCCGCGCCGACTTCCTCACGAGCCTCGGCCTGGACACCACCGAGATGGAGATGGCCGGACACGTGATCGGCACCGCCGTCGCCTCCGACGCGACCGGCGCCACCGCGGTTCCGGGGGTGTGGGTGGCCGGTAACGTCGCCGACCCGAAAGCGCAGGTGATCGTCGCCGCCGGAGCCGGCCTGAGCGCTGCGGCAGCCCTCAACGCCGACCTCATCGCGGAAGACACCCGCCTGGCGGTCGCCGGAGCGCTCAGCCGGTAGCCGACACCGTCGCCTCGTGGACCACGCGATGCGCGGGCAGGATCGAGTCACGCTCCGCGTCGGCGTCCCCCTCGCCGCCGATCAGCCCGACGTAATGCGCGAGCTGGGCGGCGAGGGGTTCGTCGCTGTAGCGGAGGGTGGGGATCTCGATCACCGTCTGCTGCTTGTAGCCGTCGCGGTCGGCGGGCAGGTCGTCGTCGATGTGCCGGTAGATGGTGATGTCACGGCGCAGGAGATCGATCTCGATCAGGCGGTCCGGCTCCAGCAGCGACAACTGCCGGACCTTCCGCTGACTCACCCGGCTGGCCGAGATGGTGGCCACCGCACCGGATTCGAATCGCAACACCGCCTCCGCACAGTCCTCGGCCTCGTTCCGCCGCGAACTGTCGTGGAAGTACCCGAACTCGGCCTTCACACCGACCGGCGGTGATCCGACGAAACCGATCGCGAGGTCGACGTCGTGGATCAGCAGGTCGGTCGCGACGCCGGTGGGGATGCGGGAGACGAACGGCGAGTGCCGGATTCCGTTGACCTGCCACACGTCACCGGCGAATTCACGTGCCGTCCGGACCGCCGGGTTGAACCGCTCGAGCAGGCCGCACATCAGCGGGACACCCGTCGCGGCGGCGCGTTTCACCAGATCCGTGCTCTCCTCGTACGTTGCGGCGAGCGGCTTTTCGACGAGCAGCGGCTTGCCGAGGTCGAGGACGCGGCCGGCCAACTCGTAGTGGGCGGGTGTCGCCGCCGCGACGACGGCGGCGTCGATGCCGTCCAACTCGTCGAAATCCGCAGCCCATGCGGTGTCGAACCGTGCGGCGACCTCCCGCCCGTGTTCCTCACGCGGTTCCACGAGCAGGGCGAGGTCACACAGCGGCGACTGCGCGAGAACGCGGGCGTGCAGCGAACCCATCCGGCCGGATCCGACGAGCGCGATCCGCGGTCGCGTGGACGTCATCACGCCTCCATCGCCTCGCGGACCGCGGCGACGATCCGGTCGACGTCGTCGGTGGAGAGCGCGGCATGGACGGGAATGCTCAGGCACCGGCGGGCCACGGATGTCGCGACGGGCGTCGGCGACGCGATCACCCGGGGATGCTCGCGGTAGCAGTCGTAGTCGTAGACGGTTCTCGGGTAGTAGACACCGCTGCCGACTTCCCGATCGCCCAGACGCTGCGCGAGGGTGTCGCGGTCGATCGGCGCATCGGGTGCGAGGATCACGGTGAACTGGTGCCACACGTGCCCGCGGCCCGCGAGTTCCGAAGGCAGAACTAGACCTTCGACGTCCTTCAGACCGGTCCGCAGCGCCTCGGCATTGCGCCGGCGCGACTCCACCTGTTGCAGATAGGAACCCAGCTGCGGCAACCCGAGACTGGCCTGCAGATCCGTCATCCGGAAATTCTGGCCCGCCATCTCGTACTCGTAGCGGCGTCGCATGCCCTGATTCCGCAGCACCCGCAACCGATCGGCCACCGCGTCGTCGTCCGTCGTGACCATGCCGCCCTCGGCGGTGGTGAGATTCTTGGTGGCATAGAACGAGAAGCAGCCGAGCCCGAAACTGCCCGCACCCTTGCCGTCGAACGTGGCACCGTGCGCCTGCGCGGCGTCCTCGACGACGGCCAGTCCCCGGGACTCGGCCAGCGGCATCAGCGCACCCATGTCCGCGGTCTGCCCGTACAGATGCACCGGCATCAGCACCCGGGTGCGGTCGTTCACGCACTGCGCCACGACGTCGGGGTCGAGCGCGAAATCGGCCTCCCCGATGTCCGCGAATCGTGCCGTCGCGCCGGAGTCGAGGATCGCGTTGAGCGTGGCCACGAACGTGAAGGGGGTGGTGAGCACCTCGTCGCCCGGCCGGAGATCCAGCACCCGCAGCGCCGCGATCAGCGCGGTGGTGCCACTGTTGACGGCCACGGCGTGCCGGGTGCCGACGAGTTCGGCGAACCCCTCCTCGAACCTCGCGACCTTCGGTCCCTGCGCGACCATCCCGGATCGCAGGGTGTCGAGAACCTCGCGCTCGACGTCCTCTCCGAAAGAGATACTCGAGATCGCGATCACGGTTCCTCCGATAGATTGACGTGCGTTCACACCGTCTTCACAGATTGCACCCACTTGAAGGTTCCCACGGTCTGCACGGCTCCTGGAAGGAATCGCCAACTTTCATGACCATCGGTGAAAACTGCGAGATCCATCCGACCGTCGTGATAGGCGACGGCGTCACCGTCGGGGACCGGGTGAGCATCGGACCGTATGCCGTCCTCACCGGCCCGCTCGACATCGGCGACGACTGCTGGATCGGCGCCCACGCGACGCTCGGGGCGCCGCCGGAGTGGATCGGGAAGACGCATCCCCGCACGTGGACGGAGGTCAGCCCGCATCAGGGTGTCGTGATCGGCGCGGGCACCGTGATCCGGGAGATGAGCGCCGTCCAGCAGGGCGCGGAGCGGCCGACGACCATCGGGCGCGGCGGATTCGTCATGAACCACACGTCCGTCGAGCACGACGTCCGGATCGGCGAAGACTGCGTCCTCTCGCCGTCCAGCACTCTCGGCGGCCACGTGACCCTCGGCGACGGTGTCAATCTCGGTATGAGCGCGGTGGTGCATCAGCGGCGGGTGATCGGTGCGCGTGCAATGGTCGGGATGGGATCGGTCGTCGCCAAGGACATTCCGCCGTTCGCCACGGTGTTCGGCAACCCCGCCGCCCTGCGCGGCACCAACCGGGTGGGCATGAGCCGCGCCGGGATCGCCGACCGCGACATCGCGGCCGTGGCGGCGCTGTACGCCTCGGGGCGGCTCGACGCCGACGCGGAACTCCCGAACTCGCTCGCCGACGCGTTCGCCTGGTGGCGGGAACTGGCGGCGAAACCGCTCGTTTCCTGATCCGGCGCCCTCCGATTGCTATCGTCGGAAACGAACGCTGCACCGCCGCAGCGCACTGCCGGTGAGGGGGTGGCTCTCGTGGACGCCGATCCCGAGATCGTCCCGGACCGTGGCGGTCGCGCCGTCCTGATGAACGCGCTGCGGATCCTCGTCACCCTCGCGATCGTCGTCGCCATCGTGTTCGCCGTGAAATCGCAGTGGGCCGAGGTCAGGGACACGATCACCCAGCTGGACTGGTGGGCGCTCGCCGTCTCCGCGGTATTCGTCTTCCTCGGCATGGGCGCGGCGGTGCGCGCGTGGCAGCACGCGCTCGGGGCCCTCGAACACCCGATTCCCGCCTTCGACGCCGCCCGCTGCTACCTGGTCGGTCAGCTCGGCAAGTATCTGCCGGGCAGCGTGTGGGCGTTCGTCCTCCAGACCGAGCTCGTGCGCCGGGCCGGGGTGTCGCGGGCCAACGGATTCGTCGCCGTCCTCGTCACCGTCGGGCTGAGCATCACATCGGCGCTGGTCGTCGGGCTGCTGGCGCTGCCGGCCCTGTTCCACATCAGCACGGTCGCGGCGGTCGCGGTGATCGTTCTCGTCCCGATCGCTCTCGTCTGCTGCTATCCACCGGTCCTCACCCGGCTGGTGAACCTGGCCCTGCGGATCCTGCGGCGCGCCCCGCTGCAGCGGCAACTGACCATGCACAAGATCGGGCGGGCCCTCGGCTGGTGCGCCGTCAGCTGGGTCCTCTACGGCGTGCATCTCTGGTTCCTCGCGTCGAGCTCGGCGGGATTCGAGGCGGGCACCCTGGTGCAGTGCATCGGCGCGATCGCCCTCGGCATGTGCGCCGGTGTGCTGGTGGTCGTCGCGCCGTCCGGCATCGGGGTCCGCGAGGCCGTCGTCGTCGCGGCGCTGTCCCCGTTCATGGACAGCGGGGTCGCGCTGGGGCTGGCTCTGGCGTCACGCCTGGTGTTCACGCTGTGCGAGGTGCTCGCCGGCTTCGTCGCCGCGATCGCCGGTTCGCGTTCGCTGCGCAACGCCCTCGTCCACGAGGATTCGCGGGTACCGCAGCCGTCCTGAGGAGACCGCGATGACGGACGCCTGGGAGATCGATCCCGCGTACGAGCTCTACATCGGCCGCTGGAGCCGGCTGGTCGCGTCGCAGTTCCTGCGGTGGCTGGCCGCCGGCCCGGGCTGTGCGTGGTGCGACGTGGGTTGCGGGACCGGCGCCCTCGCCCACACCGTTCTCCGCACGGCGGATCCGGCCCGGGTGGTCGGAGTCGAACCGTCGCAGCCCTTCGCGGCGTCGGCTCGCGCCGCGACGGACGATCCGCGTTTCGAGGTCCGGTCGGGCACCGCCGAATCCGTCCCCGCCGAGGACGGCGAATTCGACCGGGTGGTGTCCGGGCTGGTTCTCAATTTCGTTCCCCGGCCGCACCAGGGGCTCGCCGAGATGCGCCGAGTCACGCGGGCCGGCGGGACGGTCGCCGGGTACGTGTGGGACTACGCCGACGGAATGCAGATGATTCGCGCGTTCTGGGACGCCGCGCGCGAACTCGACGAGGCCGCCGCGGACCTCGACGAGGGCGTCCGCTTCCCGCTCTGCCGGCCGCAGCCACTCCGCGATGCACTGTCCACGGCGGGGCTGACCGGGGTGGAGGTGCACCCTCTCGACGTTCCCACCGTGTTCGCCGACTTCGACGATTTCTGGCGGCCGTTTCTGGGCGGCCAAGGGCCCGCGCCCGGATACTGCACGTCCCTGCCCGCCGGGCGCCGGGACGAGCTCCGGGACCTGCTCGATGCCCGACTGGGCCGCGACGAGGCAGGCCGCATCGCGCTGACGGCGAGAGCGTGGGCGTTCCGCGGAACCGTCAGCCGATGACGGATTCCGTGGCCGCGTACGCCTTCTCCGCGGATTCCTTCTGCGCCCGCCACCACGATTCGTTGTCGCGGTACCACCGCACCGTGGCCTCGAGCCCGGTGCGGAAATCCTTGTACTGCGGCGCCCAGCCCAGTTCGGTGCGCAGCCGCGTCGAATCGATCGCGTAGCGCAGGTCGTGGCCCGGGCGGTCGGTGACGAAGTCGAGGTCGCCGGGGTCGCGGCCGAACAGCTCGAGCAACGTACCGACGACGGTCCGGTTGTCGACCTCGCCGTCCGCGCCGATCAGATACGTCTGACCGAGACTCCCCTTCTCCAGGATCGTCCAGACGGCCGCGTTGTGGTCGTCGACGTGGATCCAGTCGCGCACGTTCTTCCCGCTGCCGTACAGGCGGGGGCGCACCCCGTCGATCAGGTTGGTGATCTGGCGCGGAATGAACTTCTCGACGTGCTGGTACGGGCCGTAGTTGTTGGAACAGTTCGACAGGGTGGCCCGCACCCCGAACGACCGCGCCCACGCCCGCACCAGCAGGTCGCTGGACGCCTTGGTGGCCGAGTACGGGCTCGACGGGTTGTACGGGGTCGACTCGGTGAAGCGCTCGGGGTCGTCCAGTTCGAGGTCGCCGTACACCTCGTCGGTGGAGATGTGGTGATACCGGACGTCGTGGGCGCGGACGGCCTGCAACAACGAGAACGTGCCCATCACGTTCGTCTGCACGAACGGCGTCGGGTCGGCCAGCGAATTGTCGTTGTGCGATTCGGCGGCGAAGTGGACGACCGCGTCCGAGTCCGCGACCAGACGATCCACCAGCGCGAAATCCGCCACGTCGCCGTGCACGAACTCGATGCGGTCGGCCACCGGGTCGAGCGACCGCAAGTTGCCGGCGTACGTCAGCGCGTCGAGCACCGTCACCTGCACGTCCGGCCGCTCGGCCACCGTCTGGTGCACGAAGTTCGCACCGATGAACCCGGCGCCGCCTGTCACGAGAAGCCTCATGTGCACCCACCCTAGTGGCGCTCCCGAGTTTCTATCCGACGCGAACACTGGAACACTGCGCACATGCGCGGAATCATCCTGGCAGGCGGCACCGGGTCCCGGTTGCACCCGATCACTCTCGGAGTGAGCAAGCAACTGGTCCCGGTCTACGACAAGCCGATGATCTACTACCCGCTCTCCACCCTGATGCTGGCCAACATCCGGGACATCCTCGTCATCACCACCCCGCATGACGCCGAGCAGTTCCGACGGCTCCTCGGCGACGGCTCCCAGTTCGGGGTGAACCTCACGTACAAGGTGCAGGAGGAACCGAACGGCCTGGCGCAGGCGTTCGTGCTCGGCGCCGACCACATCGGCGGCGAGTCCGTGTCCCTCGTGCTCGGCGACAACATCTTCTACGGCCCCGGCCTCGGTTCCCGGCTGAACCGCTTCGAGAACATCGACGGCGGCGCCGTGTTCGCCTACTGGGTGTCCGATCCCAGCTCCTACGGTGTGGTCGAATTCGACGACACGGGCCGAGCCATGTCGATCGAGGAGAAGCCCGCCACCCCGAAGTCGAACTTCTCGATCCCCGGGCTGTACTTCTACGACAACAACGTCGTCTCGATCGCGCGCGACCTGAAGCCGTCGGACCGCGGCGAGTACGAGATCACCGACGTCAACCAGGCGTACCTGCAGGCCGGACGGCTGCAGGTCGAGGTGCTTCCCCGCGGAACCGCGTGGCTCGACACCGGCACCGTGGATTCACTGCTCGAGGCGTCGAACTTCGTGCGCACGCTCGAACATCGGCAGGGGCTGAAGATCGGCGTCCCGGAAGAGGTCGCGTGGCGCCGCGGGTTCATCACCGACGCCGAATTGTGTGCCCGCGCCGAAACTCTCGGCAAGTCGGGGTACGGCGACTATCTCCTCGAACTGCTCGAGCGCGGCAAGGACTGGTGACGTGGAATATCGGGAACTGAAGGTTCCGGGCGCCTGGGAGATCACTCCGCGGCAGTTCGGCGACGACCGCGGCGTGTTCCTCGAATGGTTCAAGGGCTCGGAGTTCGAGGCCGCCGTCGGGCACAGCCTCGAACTCGCGCAGGCCAACTGCTCGGTGTCCGCCGCCGGCGTCCTGCGCGGCATCCATTTCACCGACAACCCGCCCGGGCAGGCGAAATACGTCACCTGCGTCAAGGGTGCGTTCCTCGACGTCATCGTCGACCTGCGGGTCGGGTCGCCGATGTTCGGGCAGTGGGATTCGGTGCTCATCGACGACGCCGACCGCCGCGCCGTCTACCTTCCGGCCGGTGTCGGCCATGCGATCCTGTCCCTCGAGGACGCGTCGACCGTGATGTACCTGTGCTCGATCGAGTACACCCCGGCCCTCGACCACGACCTCCATCCACTCGATCCCGAACTGGGAATCGACTGGCCCACGGTGGGCCGGGACGGCAGCCCGCTGACGTTCCAGCTGTCCGAGAAGGATTCGGCCGCGCCGTCTCTGAAGCAGGCCATGGACGCCGGAGTACTGCCCGCCTTCCCCATGTGAGTGGCATCGCGTCCCCGAGCACACGATGCCACTCACATGGGGTGGCAGGATGCGAACATGACGACTGACATCAGCGAGCGGCTGGAAGTCCGGCGGGCCGTCGCCGCGGACCCTGCGACGATCTTCGGCCTCCTCTGCGATCCCGAGGGACATGTGGCGATCGACAGCTCCGGGATGCTGATGTCCGCGGAAGGCGACCGCGTCACGGCGGCGGGCGACACGTTCGTCGTGCACATGGACCGCGACGCGTTGAACGACTTCGACCTCGGTCTCTACGACGTGACGGTGACGATCGAGACGTTCGTGCCCGACCGGGAGATCTCCTGGAAGGTCCTCGGTCAGATCCGGCCTCAGATCGGGCACGTGTACGGCTACCGGCTCGAGCCGATCGACGAGGGGACGATGGTGACGTCGTTCTACGACTGGTCTTCCATCGACCCGTTCTGGCGCGAGGCCGGGATCTTCCCGGTGATTTCCGAGAACGCGTTGCGCGCGACGCTCGGCATCCTCGCGCGCACGGTCGCCCCCGGGCGTCCGCGACCGCAAATCGATCCACAGAATTGAAACGTGTTCTAGTATCGAGGGCGTGAACTTCGTCGTCGTCGACCACCCCCGGCCGGGCATCGCCCTGGTGACGCTGAACCGTCCGGAACGCATGAATGCGATGGCGTTCGACGTGATGATCCCGTTCCGCGACGCGCTGGAGGAGATCAGCAACGACAACTCGGTGCGCGCGGTGGTGATTACCGGCGCGGGCCGCGGCTTCTGCTCCGGTGCCGACCAGCGGTCCGCGGGCACGCTCCCCCACGTCGACGGCCTCACCCCGCCGACCGTCGCCCTGCGGGCCATGGAGATGCTCGACAACGTGGTGCTCTCGCTGCGCCGGATGCACCAGCCGGTGATCAGCGCCGTCAACGGGGCGGCCATCGGAGGCGGTCTGTGCCTGGCGCTCGCCTCCGACATCCGGATCGCGGCGGAGGACGCCTACTTCCGGGCGGCGGGCATCAACAACGGGCTGACCGCGAGCGAGCTGGGCCTGAGCTACCTGCTGCCGCGGGCGATCGGTTCGTCCCGGGCGTTCGAGATCATGCTGTCCGGGCGGGACGTGCACGCCGACGAGGCCGAGCGGATCGGGCTCGTGTCGCGGTGCGTGCCCGGCGAGGACCTCCTCGACGAGTGCTTAGACCTCGCCGAGCGCATGTCGCGGTTCTCCCGGCCGGGCCTGGAACTGACGAAGCGCACGCTGTGGTCCGGCCTCGACGCCGCCTCCCTCGAAGCCCACATTCACCAGGAGGGGCTCGGACAGCTGCTGGTGCGGCTGCTGACCGACAACTTCGAGGAGGCCACCGCGGCGCGGAAGGACAAGCGCGAACCGCAGTTCCGGGACCGGCGTTAGAGCTCCCTAGGCCCGGGACAGCGACGCCGCCGACGGCGCGAACTCGCGCAGGGTGAACGAATTCGACACGACCGCACGCAGTTCGGCGAGGCCACCGGACAGCACACCGGCCGCGCGCGCCTGCACCAGGACGTTGCCGAGGGCGGAACCCTCGACGGGTCCGGCGACGACGGGCAGCCCGGTGGCATCCGCCGTCAGCTGGCACAGCAGGGCGTTCTGGGATCCGCCGCCGACGACGTGCACCACGTCGATCGGTGTGCCGGTGAGTTCGACGAGCGACTGCACCGACCGCCGGTACGCGTCCGCGAGACTGTCCATGACACACCGGATCACCTCGGCCGGACCGTCCGGCACGCGCTGACCCGTCCGGGCGCATTCGGCGGCGATGCGGGCAGGCATGTCGCCCGGCGGCAGGAACACCGGCAGGTCCGGGTCGACGACGGAGCCGAGGTCGGTCAGCGCTTCGGCGTCCTCCAGCAGGTCCGGCAACGACACCTCGAGCCCGTCGGCCTGCCACTGCCGCATCGACTCCTGCACCAGCCACATGCCCATCACGTTCCGCAGCAACCGGGTGGTGCCGTCGACGCCGGCCTCGTTGGTGAACCCCGCCGCCTGCACGTCCTCGGTCCTGACGGGACCCGGCAGTTCCGTTCCCACCAGCGACCACGTCCCCGACGCGATGTACGCGAACCGCGTGCTCGCGGCGGGGACCGCGACGACGGCCGACGCCGTGTCGTGGCTGCCGACGGCCACCACCGTCGGGGGGCGGTCCTTGGCGCCGATCTCTTCGGCGACGTCGGGCCGGACGGGTCCGATCGCCGCACCGGGGTCCGCCAACGGTGGCAGCACGCGGTCGTCGAGGCCGAGCCGGGTGACCAGCGCCCGGTCCCAGTCGCGGCTCACCGGATCGAGCAGACCGGTGGTGGACGCGTTGGTCACCTCGCCGACGCGAACCCCGCTGAGCCAGTAGGCCAGAAGGTCGGGGATCATCAGCATCTGCTCGGCGACGTCGAGCCGCTGCGCGCCGCTCTCCCGCTCCGCCAGCAGCTGGTACACCGTGTTGAACGGCAGTTGCGCGATGCCGTTGCGCTCGAACAACTCCCGGTCCGGTATCGATGATCGCACATCGGCCGCGACTCCCCACGTCCGCTGGTCGCGGTAGTGGTACGGCATCCCGAGGAGGGAACCGTCACCGCCGAGGAGCCCGTAATCCACCGCCCACGTGTCGATTCCGATCGACACGAGGACGTCACCGCGGGCCTCGGCCTCCGTTGCCGCGGCCCGCAGCCCGTCCAGCACACCCCGGTAGAGTCCGGCCAGATCCCAGTGCAACGATCCGCCCAGCCGCACCGGGCGGTTGGGGAAGCGCGCGACCTCGTCGAGGGTGATCACACCGTCGGCGACGCGGCCCAGCATCACCCGCCCGCTGGACGCGCCCAGGTCGATCGCCGCGAACGCGTCCATCAGCGCAGGAACGCCGCAGCGACACCGGCATCCACCGGGATGTGCAGTCCGGTCGTGTGTGTGAGGTCGCCGCCGGTGAGCGCGAACACCGCGTTGGCGACATGTTCGGGCAGCACCTCTCGCTTGAGCAGGGTGCGCTGTGCGTAGTACTCGCCCAGCTTCTCCTCCTCGACGCCGTACACGGCGGCCCGCTTGGCACCCCAGCCGCCGGCGAAGATGCCCGAACCCCGCACCACGCCGTCCGGGTTGATGCCGTTGACGCGGATGCCGTACTCGCCGAGTTCCGCCGCGAGCAGACGCACCTGATGCGCCTGGTCGGCCTTCGTCGCCGAGTACGCGATGTTGTTGGGGCCGGCGAACACCGAGTTCTTCGAGGAGATGTAGACGATGTCGCCGCCCATCGCCTGGGCGGTCATCACCCGCGCCGCCTCCCGCGACACCAGGAACGAGCCCTTCGCCATCACGTCGTGCTGCAGGTCCCAATCCTTCTCGGTGGTCTCGAGCAGCGGCTTGGAGATGGACAATCCGGCATTGTTGACGACGAGATCGACTCCGCCGAACGCCAGGACCGCGGTCTCGAACGCCGCGGCGACCTGGTCGGCGCTGGTCACGTCCGCTGCCACGCCGACGGCGACGTCGCTGCCACCGATCTCGGCGGCGGCCTCGGCCGCTTTCGCCTGGTCGAGGTCGGCGATGACGACGCACGCACCCTCCGCGGCGAGGCGCTGTGCGATCGCCTTGCCGATTCCCGACGCCGAACCGGTGACCAGGGCGACGCGGGTGGCGAGCGGTGCCGGCTTCGGCATGCGAGCCAGCTTCGCCTCCTCGAGGGCCCAGTACTCGATGCGGAACTTCTCCCGCTCGTCGATCGGCTGGTACGTGGAGATGGCCTCGGCGCCGCGCATCACGTTGATCGCGTTGACGTAGAACTCGCCGGCCACCCGCGCGGTCTGCTTGTTCGCGCCGAACGAGAACATCCCGACGCCGGGGACCAGGACGATGGCCGGGTCGGCGCCGCGCATCGCCGGGCTGTCCGGTTCCGCGTACTCGGTGTAGTACCGGGCGTAGTCCTCGCGGTAGGACGTGTGCAGTTCACCCAGTCGCGCGGTGACGTCCGCGAGCGACGCGGTCGGCGGCAGGTCGAGGACCATCGGCCGGACCTTGGTGCGGAGGAAGTGATCCGGGCACGACGTGCCCAGCGCCGCGAGACGCGGATGCTCCTGCGCCGCGAGGAAGTTCAGCACCTCCTCACTGTCGGTGAAGTGCCCCACCTGCGGGCGATCGGTGGAGGCCAGTCCACGCAGCAGCGGGAACAGTGCGGCGGCGCGGCGGCGGCGCTCCTCGGCGGGCAGTGCCTCGTAGCCCGCGACCGCGGGGCCGAACGGCTCCTCGCGGCCGTTGTCGGCGATGAACTGCTCGGCGGTGCGGATGATCTCGAGCGAACGCTGCTCGCACTCCTCGCTCGTCGACCCCCACGCCGTGATGCCGTGACCGCCCAGGATGCAGCCGATCGCCTGCGGGTTCGCCTCCGCGATGGCCGAGATGTCGAGGCCCAACTGGAAACCGGGGCGGCGCCACGGCACCCACACCACGCGGTCGCCGAAGCACTTGCGGGTCAGTTCCTCACCGTCCGCGGCGGTCGCGAACGCGATGCCGGAATCGGGGTGCAGGTGGTCGACGTGCGGCGCGTTCACCAGACCGTGCATGGCGGTGTCGATCGACGGCGCGGCGCCGCCCTTGCCGTGCAGGCAGTAGTCGAACGCGGCAACCATGTCGTCCTCGGCGTCGAGGCCCGGGTAGACGTCGGTCAGGGCGCGGACCCGGTCGAGGCGCAGCGCGGCGAGACCGGCGGGCTTCAGCGTGCCGAGGTCTCCGCCGGAACCCTTCACCCAGACCAGTTCCACCTCGGCGCCGGTCACGGGGTCGATGTCGGTGCCCTTGGCGGAGGTGTTGCCGCCCGCGTAGTTGGTGTTCCGAGCGTCGGCGCCCAGTCTGTTGGACCGTGCGATCAGTTCGGCGATGGTGCTCGTGGCGTTCACTTCGTGTTTCTCCCTCGAGATTCTTGACTTCAGACCCGGATGAATTCGATGCCGAGCAACTCTGCTGCGGCCTTGATCGCGCCGGCACGGTGCCCGACGCACAACGCCCAGTGGTGACCGGTTCCGGTGGCGCTCCACTCGTCCGTCCACTCCCCCGGATCCCGGCCGAAGTCGACCCGGGACGTGGTGTTGCCGATGGCCAGGAGTGGTCCGGGAACCACTTCGCCCTCGGACGCGATGAACGAGTACGAGCCGTCGCGGTTCTGCCCGACCGCGAAGGTCGTGACGGGCCCTTGGGTCACGTCGAACTCGACGCTGACGCCGTACCCCCGCTTGCCGTGGTAGATACCGAGACCGCGGAGCAGCGGTTCGGCGGACGAGATCTGCAGATGGGCCGGCCCGTCGTGACCCATTTCGACGACGCCGTCGCGGAAGTTCAGTGCCTGCAGTTCCGTGAACGATCCACCGGCGCCCATCCGATCCGAGACCAGCATCGCGACCGCGGTGCGAATGTCGTACTCACCGGCCAGCGGAATACCGCGGGCGGTGAGCAGCGACGCTCCGAGAATCATTCCGGCGCCGAGCTGTTCGTGCAGTTCACCGTCGAGCCCGCGGTGGTAGTACGCCATCGCGTCGAGCGCGAAGTCCGCGACGAGGCGGTCGAGCCCGACGGACACCCTGGCTCCCCAGGCGAGATCGTCCGGATCCACCGAACCGTCGAGCGCGAAAATCTCTTTCGCGAGCGCGACGCGGTCGGCCGTCTCACGATCGGTGACCGCGTCGACCCGCACCCGGAGGTCGTCGAATTCGAGCACCTCCACGTGCGCGCCGAACTGGGACGACAACAGGGTCATGTCGGTCGAGATGTCGAGCATCCCGGGGTACAGGTGACCCATGAGTCCGAGCCGGCCGTGCCGCAGGGCGGCCCGTGCCGAGGCGGCGCTCACCCAGGCGCCGATGCGCCGCCAGGCGTTCTCGTCGTGCAGGTACCCGGACACCGACCGGAAGTCGATGCCGCTGCGCCGGAACACGTTCGCGACCTCCGGCAGCGGGCACTGCCCGCAGTAGGCCAGCCACGTCCCCGTGTCGGTGTTCGCGTGATCCATCGCCTCGGTCGGCTGCAGATCGATCAGCAGCACCGGTACGTTGGTCCGCTGCGCGATCGGCAGCACCATCGACGACGTCAGGTAGGTGGTCAGGAAGATCACCACCAGGTCGCAGTCGGCCTGCCTCAGCGTCTCGGCCGCGACGGCGGATTCCTGCGGGTCCGAGACGAAGCCGGCATCGACGACCTTGCAGTCCTGCTCCTCGAATCGGCCCGTCACGTACCGGGCGGACTCCTGCAGGACGCCCCGGAGGCCGGGGAACTGCGGCCAGTAGGCGCCGAGCCCACCCGACACCAGTCCCAGCCGGGTCTTCCGGGGACGCACGCGGTCGAGGCGGGCGGGCACGGTGTGTGCCGTCGTCGCGGTCGTCATGCGCCCCAGCTCGCCTGGTTTCCGCCGACCCGCTCGCGCTCGATCCGCTCCAGGTATCCGGAGCGCGCGAATGCGCCGATCGGGTCGGCGTCCCTGCCCTGCGATTCGCGCAGTTCGGCCAGCAGCGGCCGGACGTCGGTGTTGTACCCGTCCATCAGCACCGCGTGGGCACCGAGCACGTCACCCGACTGCTGGGCCGCCTCGAGTGCGTCCCCGTCCACGAGCAGAGCCTTGGCCGTGGCTTCCTGGACGT
The DNA here is from genome assembly GCF_026810085.1 of Rhodococcus sp. JS3073. Lineage (NCBI taxonomy): Bacteria > Bacillati > Actinomycetota > Actinomycetes > Mycobacteriales > Nocardiaceae > Rhodococcus > Rhodococcus sp. JS3073. The sequence goes on from NZ_CP113951.1 coordinate 3,690,183, forward strand.
TCATGATGGACCGGATCTGGCCGGGGATCTTCGGCTCGATGTTGTGGCACTGATCGAGCATGAAGTTCACCCCGGAGTCCGGGAGATGCGCGCCCGCCCGGACGATCTCGTGCATGATCCGGAACAGCTGGAACGGGTCCGCGGATCCGACGATCAGGTCGTCGTCGGCGTAGAAGCGGGAGTTGAAATCGAAGGCGCCGAGCCGTCCCTGCCGGATCAGCTGGGCGACGATGAATTCGATGTTCGTCCCCGGCGCGTGATGACCGGTGTCCAGGACGACCTGTGCCTTCTCGCCCAGCGCCAGGCAGTGCAGCAGCGACGTTCCCCAATCGGGTATGTCGGTGGTGTAGAAGTACGGCTCGAAGAATTTGTACTCGATCAGCAGGCGGTGATCGTCGTCGAGTTCGGCGTAGATCTTCTGCAGCGAATCGGCGAGCCGATCCTGCCGGGCGCGGATCGAATCCTGGCCGGCGTAGTTGGTGCCGTCGGGCAGCCACAGCTTCAGATCCTTCGAGCCCGTGGCCCGCATGACGTCGATGCACTCGACGTGGTGGGCGACCGCCTTCGCCCGGATCTTCGGGTCGGCGTTGGTGAGCGACCCCAGCTTGTAGTCGTCGTCCTGGAAGACGTTGGAGTTGATCGCCCCCAGCGACACCCCCTGATCGGCGGCGAACGCGGCGAGCTTGCCGAAGTCGTCGACACGGTCCCACGGGATGTGCAGCGACACCCTCGGCGCCGCCCCGGTCACCCGGTGCACCTGTGCGGCGTCCTCGATCTTCTCGTACGGGTCGCGCGGGACGCCTGCCGTGGCGAACACCTTGAATCGGGTCCCGGAATTCCCGTATGCCCAACTGGGCACTTCGATTCCGAAGTCGGCGAGGGCGGAGATGTCGCCGGCCGTGCGCCGAGTGTCAGTTGCCGTCATGGTGAATCATCCTTCGGTGGAGATCGTGTGGTCGAGATGGGTGTGAAGCTGGGCGTCCAGGTCGAAGATCTCGGTGAGGAGCGTGAATCCCTCGTCGGGGGCCACACCGTCGAGCGCGAAGAACGGCGCCATGTCGTGTTGCCAACGCCGGTTGACGTCGGTGCGCGCCATCGCCGCCTGTGCCTGTTCGAGATCGGCCGACTCGACGTAGCCGACGATCAGCCCGTCCGGCCGGATGTGCAGCGAATAGTTGTGCCACCCGCTGGCTTTCAGGGCCTCGAGCATCTCCGGCCAGACCTGGGCGTGACGGCGAACGTACTCGTCGATCCGGTCCGGCCGGAGTTGCAGGGTGAAGCAGTACTTGTTCATCGGACGGTTCAGAAGTTGTACTGGTCGATGGTGTTCGCGTCGAACACGGTGGGCGGGCCGAGCACGACCTCGCCGCCTGCGCCGATCGTGTACTCGCCGAGCTTGCCTGCCGTGAACTTCTGCCCCTCGGCGCCGGTGATCTGACCGGACGCCAGCGCGGCACCGGCGTAGGCGGAGAGGTAGCCGATGTTGGTCGGGTCCCAGAGGGCGAACTCCTTGACGGTGCCGTTCTTCACGTACTCCCGCATCTGGTTCGGGGTGCCGAGTCCGGTGAGCACGATGTTGCCCTTGTAGCTCGACGACGAGATGTAGCGCGCCGCCGCGGCGATGCCGACCGTCGTGGGCGACACGATCGCCTTCAGGTCGGGGTACGTCTGCAGGAGGCCCTGCGTTTCCTGGAACGACTTCTGGTCGTCGTCGTTGCCGTACACCGTGGCCACCAGCTCGATGTTCCGGTACTCCGGCTTGCTCGCGAGCTCGGCCTTCAGCACCTCGATCCAGGCGTTCTGGTTGGTGGCGTTGGGGGTGGCGGACAGTACCGCGATCTTGCCGGTGCCGCCGATCTGCTCGCTGGTCATCTTCGCGAGCGTCTCACCGACACCCTGGGTGGTGGCCTGGTTGATGAACAGGTCGCGGCAGTCCTCGGCCGCGTCCGAATCGAACGTCACGACCTTGATGCCGGCGTCGCGGGCCTGGTTCAGCGACGGGCACACGGCGTTGGGATCGTTGGCCGCGATGTTGATCACGTTCTGGCCCTGCTGGATCAGCGTGTTGATGTAGGACACCTGCGAGGACGCGCTCGCATCGTTGGGGCCGACGAGCTTGTACTCGCCGCCGAACTCCTCCACTGCGGTCTTGCCGCCCCCGACCTCGATGTCGGAGTACGGGTTGTTGAGCTGCTTGGGGAGGAACGCGACCTGCAGACCGTCCTGGATCGGCGCGTCGGGGTTCGCGGTACCGGTGGCGCGGTCGCCACCGCCCGAGTTCGACGCCGAATCCTGGGTGGTGCCGCCGCAGGCCGTCAGTCCGATCGAGACTGCGACGATCCCCGCCAGGGGAACGAAGGTCCGGCGGAATCGGGTCATGGTGGATCCTTTCCTCGTGTTCGCGTCACTGCGAACGCTGAAGTGAGAAAGAGCTGTGGAGCAGGGGAATTCAGGAGGCGTTCTGCAGCTTTCGACGCTGCGCGGATGCCCGCACGGTCTTCAGCAGGTTCGGGAGCAGAACGGCCACGATCAGGAGAACGCCGGTGACGATGGTGAGCGCCTCGTTCGAGATGTCTTCGAGGCGCAGCGCGTTCTGCAGCGTGGCGAGCAGCACCACCGCGGCGAGCACGCCGGCCAGTCGGCCTTTGCCGCCGAAGATCGACACCCCGCCGAGGAGCACAGCGGCGACCACGGCCAGTTCGAGACCGGATCCGTTGTCGGCCCGGGCGCTCGAGTACCGCAGACTCCACAGCACTCCGGCGAGGGCGGCGACCGCCCCGCACACCACGTAGAGCCAGAACTTCAGCCGCGCCCCGTCGATTCCCGCAAAGCGTGCGGCCGTGTCACTGGCGCCGGTGGCGTAGATGTCGCGGCCCAGCGGGGTGGCCTGGAGGATCACCGCGAACACGACAGCCGCCACGACCAGCGGAATGGCGAGATTGGGGATGGACGTGCCCCCGACGGTTCCCGTCACCCAGGACGTGTACGCACGCGGGAAGTTGGACACCGCCTGGTCACCGAGGAGGACGAACGCGAGCCCACGGAAGAGGGCGAGGGTACCGATCGTGACGGCCAGGGACGGCAGCCCCAGCTTGGCGACGAGGAAACCGTTGAGGGCACCGAGGACGCAGCCGAGCAGGATGCACATCGGGATGATCATCTCGATGGCGAAGCCGTTGTTCCACATCCAGCCCATCGCGGCGCCGCTCAGCCCCAGGACGCTCGCCACCGACAGGTCGATCTCCCCGGTGATGATGATGACGTCATCGGCAGTGCGATCAGGAAGATCGGCGCCAGATCGAGGACGAGGAACGTGAAGTTCCGGCTGCTCCCGAAGTCGGGGTTGGTGACCGAGGCGGCCACCAGCACGACGACCGTGATGGCGATGATCGCCGAATCCCAGCCGGCGAGCAACTCGCGGACGCGGCTGACCGTCGACGTCCGACCCGCGGTGTCCGGCTGTGCGGTCGCCGCCGGCTCGATGGTGTCAGTCGACATGAGCGCTCCTCTTCCGAAGTTGCTGTGCGGCACGCACCGCGAGCAGCCGATCGGCCGCGATGGCGATGAGAATCAGCGCACCGACGATGGCCTGCTGCCAGAACTGGTTGATCTGGAGAACCGGCAGCGAACTGTTGATGGTGGTCAGGAGCAGCGCGCCGAGCGCGGCTCCCCAGACGGTGCCGACGCCACCGACCACGGCCACACCGCCCACGACAGCGGCCGCGATCACGTTGAGCTCGTAGCCGGATCCGGCGGCGGCGTCGACGGTCCCGAAGCGCGCCGCGAACATGACCCCGGCGATTCCGGCCATGGCCCCGGAGAAGACGAACGCGAGCAGGATGCGCTTGCCGACGGCGATGCCCGCGAGTTCGGCGGCGTGGCCGTTCGACCCGATGGCGTAGAGGTCGCGGCCGCTGCGGTACCGGCGGAGGTACACCCCGGCGAGGACGACCGCCACCATCGCGACGACGACGAGCACGGGGACACCGAGAAGTGTTGCAGTACCGAGCTTCAGGAAGTTCGACGGCATCTCGTCGGCGGTGATCTGCTCGCCGCCCGCCCACAGGTAGGCGATGCCCCGGAAGATGTACATCGTGCCGAGCGTGACGACCAGTGCGGGAACGCCGCCGAACCGCACCAGCAGCGCGTTGGCGAGTCCGCAGATCGCGCCGACCGCGATACCCGCGACAATCCCCACCACGATCGGCGCCCCGTCGGCGCCCTTCATGACACTGCCCGCGGCGAACGCCGACAGGCCGAGAACCGAGCCGACCGAGAGGTCGATGTTCTTGGTGATCATGACGACGGTTTGCCCGACCACCAGAACTCCGACGATCGATGCCGCCAGCAGGATGTCGCGAATACTCTGGGAGGACAGGAAATTGCTGTTCTGCATCGTGGTGACCACGACCAGCACGATCAGCGCGGCGAGGATGCCGAGCGAACGGACCTGCAGCACCTTCTCGATCAGGGACGGCCCCGCGTCCGACTTCACCGACGGCTTCGCGGCGCCTGATGGCGCGACGCGGGTGGGTGCGCTCATGCGGCGGCCTCCGAACCCGTTGCAGCGAACATGATCTTCTCCTCGTCGGCCTCGGACCTGCTCAGTTCCGACACGATTCGTCCTTCCCTCATCACAAGGACGCGATCGGCCATTCCGAGCACCTCCGGCAGTTCGGAGGAGATCATCACGACAGCGACGCCTTCACTGGCGAGCGTCGAGATGATCCGGTGCACTTCGGCTTTGGTGCCGACGTCGATTCCGCGGGTGGGTTCGTCCACGATCAGGACGCTCGGCGCGGTGGCCATCCACTTGGCGAGCACGACCTTCTGCTGATTGCCACCCGACAGCACCCCGACGGGGTCGGTGATGCGCGCGTACTTGGTCTGCAGTTTCTTCGTCCACTCGTATGCCGACCGGCGCTCCCGTCCCCCGACGAGGAAGCCGAACCGCGCGAGAGCGGACGACCGCGTCAACGTGGCGTTGCGCTCGATGGACATGTCGAGGATCAGGCCCTGCTGGCGACGGTCCTCCGGGACGAGCGCCATTCCCGCGCGCATCGCGGCCTTCGGGTTGCCCTTGTGCAGGCTCTTGCCGCGCACCCGGACGTCTCCGCTGTCGCGGGGGTCCACACCGAACGCCGATTGCATGACCTCGGACCGGCCGGCACCGACCAGCCCGGACAGCGCCACGATCTCACCGGCCCGGACCTGGAAACTGATGTCGGAGAACACCCCTGCACGCGACAGGTTCTCGATCTCGAGGACGACGGCTCCCGGCTCCACGTCGATCTTCGGGAACAGCGCACCCAGGTCGCGGCCGACCATGCTGCGGACGAGGTCGTCGACCGTCAGTCCCGCCAGCTCCGAGGTGGCGATGTGCCGTCCGTCGCGCATGACGGTGACCCGCTGGCACAGCGCGAAGATCTCCTCGAAGCGGTGCGAGATGAACATGACCGCCGCGCCGGACGCGCAGAGGGACCGGGCGACCTTGAACAGCCGCTCCACCTCGTTGCCGGACAGCGCAGCGGTCGGCTCGTCCATGACGATGACGTTGGCGTCGGTGGAGAGCGCCTTCGCGATCTCGACGAGCTGCTGGTCGGCGATCGAGAGTCCGCTGGCCAGCCGGTCCGGGTCCATCGGGACACCGAGACGGTCGAACAGCGCGCGGGCGGCGGTGTTCATCGCGCCGCGGTCGATCATTCCGAACCGGGCCCGCGGCTGGGTGCCGATGAAGATGTTCTCCGCGATGGTGAGGTCGGGGAACAGCGTCGGCTCCTGGTAGATGACCGCGATGCCCCGGGCCTTGGCGTCCGAGGGCGACCCGAGCGACACTTCCTCGCCGCCGACGAGGAGCGATCCGGTGTCGGGGCCGTGCACGCCGGCGAGCATCTTCACGATGGTCGACTTGCCTGCACCGTTCTCTCCGACGAGGGCGTGTGCCTCGCCGCCGTAGAGCGGAAACGACACACCCTGAACAGCAGCGACGTTGCCGAAGGACTTGGTGACGTCCCGCACTTCCAGCAACGGCACCGCAGGGGGGACGCTCATTCAGCACCTCCGATTGAAACGGTTCATTTCTTGTTCATGAAGCTAGAAGTGATAGGCGCCACAAGTCAAGAGGTTCGGCAAAGCCGGTCGCCGCCGTGACCTTATCGTTATAAAAGCACGCCAGGTCCATTACTGGCCGCTTCACATCGTCTCGCCTGGCAGCCGGTGTTGATTCCGCCCGCGCGGACGGCGATACTGAGTCTGAAGCGATTCAAGAACGCCGGATTGTTCTCGGACACCGGCCGACGCGACAATGTGCGCTGTCGAACGAGCCGGCTGAAGGGGGAATCGAATGGCAGCGTCGATGCGCGAGGTCGCCGCACTCGCGGGCGTCTCGATGGGAACGATCAGCAACGTGCTCAATCACCCCGAACTGGTGTCCGAGGCGACCCGTCAGCGAGTGCACGCGGCCATCACCCAGCTCGGCTTCGTCCGCAACGACGCCGCCCGCCAACTCCGCGCCGGCCAGTCGCGGATGCTCGCCGTCGTCGTCCTCGACGCGCGCAACCCCTTCTTCGTCGACGTCGCGTCGGGCGCCGAGGAAGTCGCCGAGGCGAACGAACTGCTGATGGTCATGGTCAGCACCGGCGAATCGGAAGAACGCGAGAACCGGCAACTCGGCCAGCTCATGGAACAACGCGTCCACGGAATCCTGCTCTGCCCCACCGGCGAGAGCACCCCCATGCTCGCCAACCTCGACCGTCAGGGCACACCCGTGGTCCTGCTCGACCGCGGGTCCCGCACACCCGGCCGATCCTCCGTCGCCGTCGACGACGTCCACGGCGGACGGATCGCCGCCCGCCACCTCATGGAGCAGGGGCACCGGAACCTCGCGTTCGTCGGCGGACCCGACACCATCAGGCAGGTCCGCGACCGCCGGGACGGGGCGCTCAGCGCTGTCGCGGAATCGGCGAACACACGCATGCGCACCGTCGCCACCCGGTCCCTCAGCATCGAGGCGGGCGCCCAGGCGGCCCGCGAGATCCTGGCGATGTCGGGTGACGAGCGGCCCACGGCGGCGTTCTGCGCCAACGACCTGCTCGCACTCGGTGTGCTCCAGGAGTTCATCCAGCACGGCAAGCGCGTGCCCGAAGACCTCGCGATCGTCGGGTACGACGACATCGACTACGCCGCCGGCGCTGCCGTGCCGCTGACCTCCGTCGCCCAGCCGCGGAACGAACTGGGACGAGCGGCGGCCGAGCTTCTGCTCGATCAGGTCAACAATCCCGACACCCACCGGCACCAGCAGCTCTCGTTCACCCCGACCCTCGTCGTCCGCGAGTCCACGGCCGCCTGCCCCGCGCGTGGTTGACGAGCGCCCGGACTCGTCAACCACGCACAGGCCGGGAGGCCTCAGGAGTATCTTTCGGACATGTCGAAGCCACCTCTGACACCGAAAGCCGCCGAGATGTTCGCTCGGCCCAATTACGCCACCATCGCCTGCGTCCGACCCGACGGCCAGCCCGTGTCCGTGGCCACCTGGTACCTGTTCGAGGACGGCAGGGTGCTGGTCAACATGGACGCCGAGCGTCGACGCCTGGACTACCTGCGCGGCGACCCCCGCGTCAGTCTCACCGCGATGGACCCCGACGACTGGATCACCCACGTCAGCGTCCAGGGCCGGGTGACCGAATTCGTCGACGACAGCGAACTCGCCGACATCGACCGCCTCGCCACGCATTACACCGGCAAGCCGTACCCCGTCCGCGACCGGAAACGGGTCAGCGCCTGGATCGAGATCGACACCTGGCACGGCTGGGGGTCGCTGAAACAGTCCTGAACCGACTCCGCGACGACGACATCCGGGCATGACGACGCCCCGCGCCGCAACGGTCCTCGCCGTGGCCACGGCGGTGATCGGCAGCCTGCTGCTGAGCGCACCACCGGTCCGCGAACCGGGACCGCCCGCGGCGACGGTCGCCCAGCCCGCCGCGCCTCCTCCGCCGCCGCCGGTGGTCCTGACGCCGGAGGAGGTCGAGGCCAGGGTGATCCTGGCGATCGTCACGCTCGTCGCGGATTCGGGTCTCGTCGAAACCGCGGGCACGGGGATAGTGCTCACCCCCGACGGCGTCGTCCTCACCAACCACCACGTGATCGACGGCGCCCTCGACATCAGCGCGGTGAGCCTCGGCAACGGTGCGGAGTACGTCGCGGACGTCCTCGGGTACGACAGCTCGCGCGATGTCGCGGTACTCCGGCTCCAGGGCGCGGGCGACCTCCCGGTGGCGACCCTCGCGAAGGACACCACCGTCGGCATCGGTGACCCGGTGACCGCGGTGGGTAACGCGGAGGGAGGCGGAGTTCCGGTGGCGGCCCGGGGGTTCGTGACCGACGTCGGGCAGACGATCACCGCCCGCAGTTCCACCGACGGCTCCCGGAACCGGCTGAACGGGCTGATCCAGATCGACGCGGCGGTACGTCCCGGCGACTCCGGCGGCCCCCTCGTCGACGCCACCGCCACGGTCGTCGGCGTCAACACCGCGGGCAACGCCGACTCCGACCCCACGAAACCGGCTCCCACCCAGCCGAGATCGTATGCGGTGCCCATCGATACCGCGATGACGATCGTCGATCAGGTCCGCGCCGGAACCCCGTCCGCCACCGTGCACGTCGGCGACACCCCTCTTCTCGGGATCAGCGTCACCGACGACGCTCGGGGCGCCGAGGTGCTCTGGGTCAGCATCGGCACCCCCGCCGACGCCGCGGGTATCGAGATCGGCGACGTCATCACCGAATTCGACGGCACACCCGTCCGGTCCTCCGACGATCTCAGCGAACGCATGATCGCACGGCACCCCGGCGACGAGGTCGCGGTGCGCTGGTTCGACGAAAGCGGCCAACAGCGATCGACGACGATCGTGCTCGAGAAGGGCCCGCCGCGGTAGTCAGGCGGTCTTGTCCCGGGCGACACCGTCCTCCGGCCGCACACGCGTCGCGACGAAACGCGCGATACGCCGAAGCACCGCACGACTTTCCGGCAGACCGGGCCACAACGCCGGGAACGCGTGCACCTGGCCGTCCCAGATCTGCAGCGTCGTCGGAACACCCGCAGCACTCAGTCGATACGCCATCAGCTCCGAATCCGACCGCAGAACCTCACCTTCCGCAGCGACCAGCAGCGCAGGCGGCAGACCCTCGAGAGCCCCGTTCACGGGCGACAGCGCGGGGTCGAGCACGCCGTCCACCTCGCCACCGAGCTTGCCGATGGTGACGAGCGCCTCCACGGGCGCGAACACGTCGCGGGCAGCGTTGGCATGCACCAGTTTGTCGGCGCAGTCCAAGTCCAGCAGCGGCGACAGTCCGACCAGGCCGGCGGGCAGATCGACGCCCTCCTCGCGGGCCTTCAGCGCGGTCGCGAAGACGAGGAATCCACCCGCCGAGTCACCGGCGAACACCGTCCCGCCCGCGCGGGCTCCGTTCTCCAGCAACCACTTGTACGCCGTCAGGCAGTCGTCCACCGAACCGCTGATGTTCGTGTCGGGCAGTTGCCGGTAGCCGACGTGCATCACCGGCAACCGGGTCAGCTTCGCGATCGTCGCGACCACCGGCCGATGCGTGTTCAGCCCGCAGCACAGGAATCCCCCGCCGTGCAGATAGAGGACGACGCCGTCACTCAGATCCGGTGACACCCCCGGCGCGCGCACGATTTCCGCATCGAATCCGGGCAGTCGCACCTTCTGGCGGCGAATACCGGAAGCCGGACGAATCCCCGCAGCCATGTCCAGGAACGCGGCCCGGCGAATCGCCGATTCGTTGATCGGGGCAATCCGCACCACAGGCCGGAGAAACCACCTGCACGCCTGGTAGAGAACCTGGGATTCGATACTCGGCCCCGCGAGCCTCGCCCCCGAACGGTATTGGACGATCGGTGTCCCGCTCCGCTGCTGCGCGGACGGCTTGCGGTCGTTCGGCACAGATTTCATGCCTTCTCCCCTGGTCGCCGATACCCGTCGCCGTTGACGGATACGTAACTTCAACCTTGGAGTACCCGCCACGGTCGTGTATCACTCATGGTGGCTTCGGCCCCAAGTCGTTATGCCCGTTGCCCGAAATCGTTATCGCGGGCATGGCGGGCGGGGACATTGTGCGTGAATCAGCCGAAATCGAGTTCGTCGAGCTCATCCACCACGGTGACCTTGCGCTTTCGTCCGCCCATCATCCTGCCGATGCCGCGGCGTCCGCCGGTGTCCGCGTTGCCCGAGGGCAGGATCCGCTGCGGCGCCACCCGGGGTCGTGCCACGTGCACGGGAGGCAGCGTCGCGGCCGGGGCAGGGGGTTCCACGGAGTCGGGAGCCGCTACGGGCGGCCGGGGCGGGAGGGGAGCCGGCACCGCGGCTGCGAACACGGCGGGTGGGGCCGGGATCGGGTCGAAGGTCCGCTCGCGGCGAGGCACGTCCGTGTCCCGGAGGTCCACGTCGTCGAGCTCGACCACCCACCGCACCCGGTGCGCGAGACCACGTTCCTGCAGCTCGGCCCAGATCTCGTCGTGCCACGTCGACGGCTCGCCGCTACCGAACGCCCGCGAATTCGCACTGACCCACACCACGTCCTCGGACGGGCGGCGATCGGCGATGTCCAGGACCGTCAGCCAGTTCACCGTGGCGGTGTAGCCGTGCCGTTTCCTGTCCACGTACGGGCGACGACGCTGCAACTCGCGCCCGGCGATCTCGAGGTGCGACGTGTGCGCCGGCTCGATCACGTCGCAGCCCATCGCCTCCAGCTGTCGGGCGAGCGAGTCCACGTACCCGTCGGCCTTGGCCCGGGCGGCCTCCACGAACACCGACAGGTCCTCCCGGAGCCCGAGCCGGTCGTACATCCGCGCCTGGACGGTGAGGGCGTCGATCATCGCGACCGATTCCCGCTGGTACCGGTGCGCGACCTCGACGAGGACGAGGCGCGGAACGAGTACCCGGCTGCCCTGGTCGAGGACATCACGGACGAACGTCTCGAAGCGCGCGTCTCGTGTGACGGCCGAGGTGTCGAGAACAATCAGCATTGATCGATTCTCACCGAACACGCCTGCCGCGCCAGAGAAGTTGCTGAGTCGTTACCGAAACACCCGGATCCGGGTCATCACAGCACCCGTCGGGGCATTGCCGTGTGGTTGCCCGGCAGCGGCCCTAGTGGATCTTGAAGATCACCGCGCGCTGCACGACGAAGTTGATGACCGTCGCCGTGCCCTGGGCGATGACGAACGCGAGCGGCAGACGCCACCATTCGTCGGGGAACGCGTGGTACATCACCCAGTTGAGGCCGACCTGGACGGCGAACGTGACCGCGTAGAGGATGACGACGGCGACGAAGCGGGCACGGCTGGGTTCGGCCTTGAACGTCCACCGGCGGTTGATCAGGTACGCGGTGGTGGTGCCCGCGATGAAGCTGATCGACTTCGCCACGTTCACGGGGAGCCCGACCACCTCGAACAGCAGAAAGTACAGGCCGAAGTCGACGATCGCCGACAATCCACCGGTCAGGACGAAACGGATGATCTGCGTCTTCAGGTCCAGTGCGTCGTCCGCGATGTTCTCGGTGACGGGGATCTCGACGGGGAGCGGAACGTGAGGTTCGTGCTCGTGACTCGGCTGGGTTTCTGACACGACGACGAGGCTAGCGCCCCATGAGCACTTGTCGACCGCCCGCGGTGGATAAGCACGCACGGGCCCGCGGGGCCGGCCTCCGGGTACCCTCTACCTCGATGTCCACGACAGCAGAAGAGACGCCCACCCAGGCGCTCCCCACACAGACCCGCACCCTCACCGGCTGGGGACGCACCGCGCCCACCACCGCGCAGGTGCTGTCCACTCCCGACGTGGAAGTGATCGCGCGAGCGGTCGCCCAGGTCGCGGAGCAGAACGAGTCGAAGCCCGCTCACCTGCAGCGTGGGGTGATCGCCCGTGGCCTCGGCCGCTCCTACGGCGACCCGGCGCAGAACGCCGGTGGCCTGGTCATCGACATGAATGCGCTGAACCAGATCCACCGCATCGACCGCGACACCCACCTGGTGGAGGTCGATGCCGGCGTCAACCTGGACCAGCTGATGAAGGCGGCCCTGCCGTTCGGCCTGTGGGTTCCGGTGCTGCCGGGCACCCGGCAGGTCACCATCGGTGGCGCCATCGGCTCCGACATCCACGGCAAGAACCACCACAGCGCCGGCAGCTTCGGCAACCACGTGGTGTCGCTGGACCTGCTCACCGCCGACGGCAAGGTGCGCACGCTCACGCCGAAGGGCGGCCGAAACGACCCCAAGGGCGCACTGTTCTGGGCGACGATCGGCGGCATGGGCCTGACGGGCATCATCCTCAAGGCCACCATCAAGATGACGCCCACCGAGACGGCGTACTTCATCGCCGACGGCGACGTCACCCAGACGCTCGACGAGACCATCGCGCTGCACAGCGACGGCAGCGAATCCAACTACGAGTACTCGAGCGCCTGGTTCGACGCCATCGCGGCGCCGCCGAAGCTGGGTCGCGCCGCGATCTCCCGTGGTTCGCTCGCGAAGCTCGACCAGTTGCCGGCCAAGCTGCAGAAGAACCCCCTCGCGTTCGACGCCCCGCAGCTGCTGACGTTCCCGGACGTCTTCCCGAACGGTCTCGCGAACAAGTTCAACTTCTCGATGATCGGCGAGCTGTGGTTCCGGAAATCCGGCACCTACCGCGACAAGGTTCAGAACTTGACGCAGTTCTACCACCCGCTCGACATGTTCGGTGAGTGGAACCGCGCCTACGGATCGAACGGATTCCTGCAGTACCAGTTCGTGGTGCCGACCACCGCGGTCGAGGAGTTCAAGGCCATCATCCGCGACATCCAGAAGTCGGGGCACTACTCGTTCCTCAACGTGTTCAAGCTGTTCGGCGAGGGCAACCAGGCCCCGCTGAGCTTCCCGATCCCGGGCTGGAACATCTGCGTCGACTTCCGCATCAAGCCCGGCCTGAACGAGTTCGTCACCGAACTCGACAAGCGGGTCCTGAAGTTCGGCGGCCGTCTCTACACGGCCAAGGACTCGCGCACCACCGCCGAGACCTTCCACGCCATGTACCCGCGGATCGACGAGTGGATCGCCACCCGCCGCAAGTACGACCCCACCAATGTCTTCGCCTCCGATATGTCCAGAAGGTTGGAACTCTAGTGATCAACGCTGTCGGGAACCCCCAGACTCTCCTGCTGCTCGGAGGCACCTCCGAGATCGGTCTCGCGATCTGCGAGGAGTACCTGAAGAAGGCGCCGATGCGGGTGATCCTCGCCGCGCTGCCGGGTGATCCCGGTCGCGATGCCGCCGTCGCCCAGCTGAAGGCGGCCGGCGCCAACGCCGTCGACGTCATCGACTTCGACGCCGTCGACACCGAGAGCCACCCGAAGGTGATCGACGAGGCGTGGGCCAAGAGCGACGTCGACGTCGCCATCGTCGCGTTCGGCCTGCTCGGCGACGCCGAGGAACTGTGGCAGAACCAGCGCAAGGCCGTCCAGATCGCCGAGGTCAACTACACGGCCGCGGTGTCGGTGGGCGTGCTCGTGGGCGAGAAGATGAAGGCACAGGGCTTCGGCCAGATCATTGCCATGTCGTCGGCCGCGGGCGAGCGCGTGCGCCGCTCCAACTTCGTGTACGGATCCACCAAGGCCGGACTCGACGGTTTCTACCTCGGACTCGGTGAGGCGCTGCGTGAGTTCGGTCCGCGCGTCCTCGTCATCCGTCCCGGCCAGGTCCGCACCCGCATGTCCGCGGACGTGAAGGAAGCCCCGCTCACCGTGAACAAGGAAGACGTGGCCAAGCTCGCCGTCACGTCGGCGGAAAAGGGCAAGGAACTCGTGTGGGCGCCCGGCGCCTTCCGCTACGTGATGATGATCCTGCGGCACATCCCGCGACCGATCTTCAAGAAGCTGCCCATCTAAGCTTCGCCCTCGTGACGGAAGCAGACGTAGCACCGGCCCGACGGTCCCTGTCGACAGCTGTCGAAATGCTGCTGGGGGCCGTCGTGGCCGCAGTGGTGGCGGCGGTCGGACTGTTCGCGTTCGCGCGCGTGCAGTGGCCGGCTTTCAACTCGTCCAACGTGACCCAGGCCGTCACCACGGTCGGCCAGGTCGTCGCCATCGCGGGTATCGCGGTGTCGGTGCTGCTCGTCCGACTGCACCGAGCTCCACGGTTCGCCCGGCTGCTGTCGTGGGCGAGCCTGTCGGGTTTCGTGACCGTCACCCTCGGCCTGCCCCTCGCGGCCACCAAGCTGTACCTGCACGGCGTCTCCGTCGACCAGGAGTTCCGCACCGAGTACCTCACGCGGCTGACCGATTCGGCGGCGCTGCGCGACATGACGTATGCCGACCTTCCGCCGTACTACCCGGCCGGCTGGTTCTGGGTGGGCGGGCGCGTCGCCAACCTCCTCGGCACGAGCGGCTGGGAAGCGTTCAAGCCGTACGCCATCGCCTCGCTCGCCGTCGCCGCCGTCGTGGCACTGGTGTTGTGGAGCAACCTGATCCGCCACGACCTGGCCATCGTCGTGTCCCTCGCGACCGCGGCGCTCGTCCTGGCCTACGGGTCACCAGAACCGTACGGCGCCGTCATCACCCTGCTGATCGGTCCCGCGCTCGTCCTCGCCTGGGGCGGGCTGAATCGTGTCGACGGGCGCGGCGGCTGGGGTGCCGTGATCGGCACCGGACTGTTCCTCGGCCTCGCCGCCACGTTCTACACGCTGTATCTCGGACTCGCCGCCTTCGCGATCACCCTGCTCGCGCTGCTGGCCGCGACCTTGCGGATACGTGCCCGGAAGTCGTGGCGGGCGGCGCTCGATCCGCTGGTCCGGCTGATCGTGATCGCCGCCGTGTCCGGCCTTCTCGCGCTGACCGTCTGGCTGCCGTATCTGCTGAAGGTCGTGGGCGGTTCGCCCGCCGCGTCGGGAACAGCGCTGCACTATCTGCCCGAGGCAGGCGCGCATCTGCCGCTGCCGATGATCCACTTCTCCCTCACCGGGGCACTGTGCCTGCTCGGCACCGTCTGGCTCGTCGCCCGCGCGTCGACGTCGCGGCGTGCGCAGGCACTCGGCGTCGGAGTGGTGGCCATCTACCTGTGGTCGCTGCTGTCGATGGCGTTCACCGTGCTCGGCAGCACCCTCCTCTCGTTCCGGCTCGAGCCTGTGCTGATCGTCCTGCTCGGCGCGGCAGGCGTCTTCGGATTCGTCGAATTCGCAGGATGGCTCGTGCTCGCGACGAGCGACAACCCGCGGGTCAAGGGGGCGGTCCTGGTGATCGGCGTGCTGGGCGCGCTGTCGTTCGTCCAGAACATCCCCAAGTTCCTCGACTCCGACATCGCCGTCGCCTACACCGACACCGACGGCAACGGCGAACGCGCCGACCAGCGCCCACCCGGCGCCGCCGCCCATTACGCGGCAGTCGACGAGCTGATCCAGGCGCAGGTCCCCCGCGACCGCGACGACACCGTAGTGCTGACCGCCGACACCAGCTTCCTCAGCTTCTACCCCTACCTCGGGTTCCAGGCGCTGACGTCGCACTACTCGAATCCCCTGGCGGACTTCGCCGGACGCGCCCACACCATCGCGGAGTGGAGCGAGTTCGAGACCCCCGACCAGTTGGTGGCCGCACTCGACACGGCGCCATGGCGCGCCCCCGACGCGTTCGTGTTCCGCCAGGGCCCCGACGGGTACACGCTGCGGCTCGCCGAGGACGTATATCCCAACGATCCCAACGTGCGCCGCTACACCGTCACGTTCCCGAAGGAACTGTTCGACGACCCGCGATTCACGGTGTCGGAGACCGGACCGTTCGTGGTCGTCACAAGAAACTGATCGGTCTGTTCACGTTTACCTCGCCTTACCCGCGGGAACCCCGCACCCAATCAGGGAGGCGGGTATTTTCCGCGCCCCGAGGGGAATTGTCGGGTCGTCGCGAGGAGCGGTCATGCCGGATGCAGTGGAGCCTCGACGTGCCGGTAGCGGTGCCGAAGACTATCTACTCGGCACCGCCGGCGGTGAGGTGGTCGTGCATGCCGGACTCGCCGCGACGATCGGAGCGATCGTCGGTGTCTACGTCGGGCACTGGGTGCTTTTCGTGATCGCCCTACTCGGCGCCGCCGTGTGGATCACAGGCGACGTCGTCGTCCTTGTCAGTCGACAGAGGTCGCCGGACATCAGTCCGGCGACCCCTGTCAGGCACCCTGTCGGGCGGGCTGCCTAGTTGAGCTTCTGCGGCACACCGTAAGTCATCACGGTGTCACCGTTCTCCGTCACGGCCATTGCGTACGGACGGATGGTGACCGGCCCGATAGCACCGGAGATGGAGCCATGAACTCCCTGCATCCTGACCACAGCGGCCGATCCGTCGAACTCCTGACCCTCGAGGATCGGGACGGTGGTGATTCCACCGGGCTCCAGGTCGATGTCGAGTTCCTGCGACGGAATGATGTCACCGGCGAGTTCGACGTTCGTCCCCGCATTCAGACCCAGTGTGAAGTCCGGAACGAGGCCCAGGTCGATTCCGTTGCTCGACCCGATCGCGAACCCGAGTCCGGGCGTGTTCAGAACGATCGTCGCTCCGGCCAGGGCGACCGGGTAACCGATCTGATAACCGACGGTGAGCTGAGTTCCCTCGAACTCCTCCGAATTCGGCCCGGTGATCGCGACCCCCGCGTAACCGTTGTGGAAGAACTCCACGCTGGTGGGTACGCCGTCCAGCGGCGGTACCGTCTGATACACCGTGTCGCCCTGCACGACTTCGATGCGATTTCCTCGTGCGTCGATCACGGAGCTGGAATTGTCCACGCCGGCCGACGCGGTGCCGTTGCCCATGACCATGGCGAGCGCGGCGATGCCTGCGACTGCCACCGAGCGTGTAAACCGTTTGTACCCAAATCGAGATGTGCTGATGTCCGTCATGCCGACCCCATTCAGAGTGCACTGCAACCGATACGAAAAAGCATGCTGAGCGTAACCAGTGGGGCAGGAGAATATCCCTGTATTGATCAGAAGTTCACAAATCAACTTGATGTGATACACGCAACAATCACGCGATCGCAACCCAGGAAGCTCTCAGCGACCTCCGGTACCCTCGGTCGATTGACATCGACCCGAGAACCGGAGGCGCAGCTGCGTGACTGAGATACTCACCCAGGTCGAGACCACTCGGCAGGCCGAGAGCACCAGCACCACTACTCGCCCTCTCCGCTCCCGTCTCCGGCCGCACCCGGCCGATGTCGCAGCGGTCGTCTTCTATGTCGGCCTCGCGGCATTCGTGTTGGCCCGCCAGTGGAAACACCTCGGGACCGGCTATCTGGTGCGCAGCGGCCAGGACCAGACGATGTGGGAGTGGTTCTTCGCGGTCGCCGCACGCTCACTGGTCCATCTGGAGAATCCCCTCTCCAGCGACCTGCAGAACTACCCGCTGGGCGTCAATCTCATGGGCAACACGGCGATGTTCGGCATCAGCATTCCGCTGGCGCCCGTCACGCTGCTGTTCGGACCGAACGTCACCTTCACTCTCGCTCTCACACTTGGCCTGTCGGGCACCGCAATTGCCTGGTACTGGGTGTTTTCGCGGCACGTCGTGTCGTCACGACTCGCGGCCGCCGTCGGCGGTGGTCTGTGCGGTTTCGCTCCCGCGCTGATCTCGCACACCAACGGGCACCCCAACTTCGTCGCCCTGTTCCTGCTGCCCTTCATCGCGCTGGCCGTCATCAGGCTGGGCAGTGGGGCGCGCCCGGTGCGCGACGGCATCGCACTGGGCCTGCTGATCGCCTATCAGATCTTCCTCGGCGAAGAACCCCTGCTGATCTACGCGCTGGCGTTCGCCGTCTTCGGTGCCGCCTACGCAGTGTCGCGTCCGCGTGCCGCATTCGCGGCGGCCAAGCGCAGCATCAAGGGTTTCGCGATCGCGGGCGGCCTCGCGCTGGCCATCGCCGCCGTGCCGCTGTGGTGGCAGTTCTTCGGACCCGACAGCTACCGGGCGATCGAACACGGCCCGGTCGGCAACGACACCGAAGCGTTCACCAGCTTTCCGACGTCCTCGCTGGCAGGCGAGCCCGGGTCCGCCGAGTTCAGCATGAACGCCACCGAGGAGAACGCGTACTTCGGCTGGCCCCTGCTGATCCTCCTCGGCCTGTCGGCCCTGTGGCTGTGGCGCATGCCGCTCGCTCGCGCCGCGGCCGCGACCGTCGCCGTGATGGGCGTCCTGTCGCTCGGGACATCGCTGACGATCGGCGGCTGGGACACCGGAATTCCCCTGCCGTGGAAGCTGATCTCACACCTGCCGCTCCTCGAATCCGTACTCGAATCGCGATTCGCGATGGGCTGCCTGCCCGCCGCCGCCCTGCTGCTCGCGCTGGGCACCGACCGCGCCCTGGCGTCCGCCCGCGAGGGCCAGCGGACCACCACCCTGCTGTGGGTGGGCTGGCTCGCGGTGGCGCTGCTTCCGCTGGCGCCCACGCCGCTCGCCGTGGTGCAGCGCGACACCGCACCGAGTTTCTTCGCCGACGGCACGTGGCGGGAGTACGTCACCGACGGCTCCGTCGTCACGGTGCCGCTCCCCTCCCCGGAGAACGCGAGGATGCTGCGCTGGCAGACCGAGCAGGATCTCGCATTCCCCATCGCCGGTGGATATTTCGTCGGCCCGGCCGGCAGCGAGGACCGGGGCAAGTACGGGCCCGACGACCGCCCCACCGCACTACTGCTCGCGTCCGCACAGTCGTCCGGCCAGGTGCCTGTCATCGACGAGGCGACGAAAGCCCAGGCACTGACGGACCTGAAGTTCTGGAACGCCGACGTCCTGGTCCTGCCGCACACCCAGAACGATCGCGTTCTGCGCGAGACGGTCCAGCAGCTCGTCGGGGCGCCCGCGAAGCCGGTCGACGGCGTGTGGGTGTGGGACGTGCGAGCACTGACGTAGGAAAGTCCTACCGCGTCAACACTTCCGGCCCGTCCTCACCGATGGCGACGGTGTGCTCGCTGTGCGCGGCACGGGCTCCCGTCGCCGTGCGGAGCGTCCAGCCGTCGGCCTCGTGCCGGTAGTCGTCGGTGCCGTCGGCGATGAGCATGGGTTCGATCGCGATCACCATCCCCGGACGCAGCAGCATTCCCTTCCCGACGCGTCCCTCGTTGGGCACGTGCGGATCTTCGTGCATCTGCCTGCCGATGCCGTGCCCGCCGTGGTCGGCGAGCATGCCGTACCCCGCCCCGCGCGCGTACAGTCCGATGGCGGCACCGATGTCCCCCAACCGGTTTCCCGGACGCGCGGCCGCAATGCCGTGCGCGAGAGCGGCTTCGGTGGCCTCGACGAGTGCCACGTCGGCCGGGTCCGCCGTGCCCACGACGAAACTCACGGCGGCGTCCCCGCACCAGCCGGCCAGCCTGGCGCCGCAGTCGATGCTGACGAGGTCACCGTCCCGGAGTCGATAGCCGCCGGGAATGCCGTGCACCACCGCGTCGTTCACGCTCGCGCAGATCACCCCGGGGAACGGGCTGGGCGCCCAGTTCGGGTGATAGTTCAGGAACACGGGCTCGGCCCCCGCGTCCCGGATCACTGCGGCGGCCACCGCATCGAGGCCCTGAAGCGTCACCCCGATCGCGGCCGCCTCACGCACGGCGGCCAGAGCGTCGGCCACCACCCGGCCGGCCGCGCGCATCGCCTGCACCTCGGCTGCCGTCTTCAACTCGACCACAACTCGCCCTCCACACCGAATCCAATTTCTATACCGGTATTACTATATGACACATGGTGCGTGTGCCGTTGACAGCAGAGGAACTCGAACGCGGGCAGCGGCTGGGTGAGCTGCTGCGATCCGCGCGGGGAGACATGAGCATGGTCACGGTCGCACTCGACGCCGGCATCTCCGTCGAAACCCTGCGCAAGATCGAGACCGGACGCATCGCGACACCCGCGTTCTTCACGATCGCCGCGGTCGCCCGGGTTCTCGACCTCTCCCTCGACGACGTCGCCGCGGTCGTGACCTTCGGTCCCGTGAGTACTTCTTAACCGCCGGGCGTTAACAAGTACTCACGGGTGGCGGAGCCACAATCGCCTAACATCGTTCTGTGCCGTCCCAACCCCCGCTGCCTGACGTTCGAAGCATCCGCACTTCCCGGCTCATCGCGATCGTCACCGGCCTGATCGGGTTCGTGCTCGCGCTGGCCACTCCGTTCCTCCCGGTGAAGCAGGATGCCGCGTCGATCGACTGGCCGCAGGACGGCACCCTGAACAGCGTCGAGGCGCCACTCGTCTCGTACACACCGCTGGACATGCAGGTGACCGTGCCCTGCTCGGTGTTCACACAACTCGGGCCCGACGGCGGCACCGTCGTCTCCACCCTCCCGAATCGGGCCCCCGACTTCGAGAAGAACGGCCTCGTCGTGAAGGGCGGCGCCGGCGGCACTGTCGACGTCACGATTCGCGGCATCTCCCTGATCTCGGCCGACGCCGCGGACCTCCAGGGCTGCACCGCCCTCACCGTCACGTCCGACCACCAGCGGACGTCCGCCGAGATCACGGGCACCGCCGAACCCCTCGCCGGTTCCGTCGAGGGCGATCAGCGCCCGCAGATGGTCGGCCTGTTCACCGACCTGCAAGGGGCGGCGCCTGCAGGTTTGAACGTGCACGTCCACCCCGACTCCCGATTCTCGTCCAGCCCCACCCTGCTCAAACTGCTGGCGATGATCGTGTGCGTCCTCGCGACGCTGACGTCGCTGTACGCGTTGCACCGCGTGGACGGCATCGACGGACGCCGCGCCCGCCGCTTCCTGCCCGCGCACTGGTGGAAGTTCACCGGTGTCGACGCCGTCGTGATCGGGACGCTGCTGCTGTGGCACGTGGTCGGCGCCAACACCTCCGACGACGGCTACCTCCTCGGCATGGCACGCGTGTCGGAGCATTCCGGCTACATGGCCAACTACTTCCGTTGGTTCGGCGTCCCCGAGGCGCCGTTCGGGTGGTCGTACGAACTCCTCGCGGCGCTGGCGAAGGTGAGCACCGCGAGCATGTGGATGCGACTGCCGACGCTGCTCGCCGCCCTCCTCTGCTGGATGGTGATCAGCCGCGAGGTCATTCCCCGCCTCGGTGTGGCGGTGCGCCGCAACAGAACTGCCCTCTGGACCGGCGGACTGGTCTTCCTGGCGTTCTGGTTGCCGTACGACAACGGGCTGCGCCCCGAACCGGTCATCGCGCTCGGCGCCCTGCTCACGTGGTGTTCCATCGAGCGCGCCATCGCCACCGGACGACTACTCCCCGGTGCCGTCGCCGTGCTGATCGCCGCGTTCTCCCTCGCGGCCGGACCGTCCGGCTTGATCTGCATCGCCGCCCTGATCGCCGGCGCGCGGCCGATCCTGCAGATCGTCATCGCACGGGGCCACCGGGTGGGTTTCGCGTCCCAGATCCTGCCGATCCTCGCCGCGGGAACCGTCGTGATGGTGGCCGTCTTCGCGGATCAGACACTGGCGACGGTGCTCGAGTCGACGCGCGTCCGCACGGCTCTCGGCCCCAACGTGGCCTGGTTCGACGAGCGGCTGCGCTGGGATTCGCTCATGGGGATCTCGCCGGACGGCTCGCTGGCCCGCCGGTTCGGCGTGTTCGTGATGCTGCTGTGCGTCGTGGTCTGCGTGATGCTGATCCTGCGCAAGGGGAAGGTGCCCGGGACCGCGATCGGACCGTCCCGCCGCATCCTCGGCATCGTGTTCGCGTCTCTGCTGCTGATGATGTTCACGCCCACCAAATGGACCCACCACTTCGGTGTGTACGCGGGTCTCGCCGGCTCCGTCGCGGTGCTCGCCGCGGTCGGGGTGGGGGCCGCGAGCATCCGCTCCAAACGGAACCGCACCCTGTTCGCCGCGGGTGTCCTGTTCATCCTCGCGGTCGCGTTCACCAGCTCCAACGGCTGGTGGTACGTGTCCAGCTACGGCGTCCCGTGGTGGGACAAGCCGCCGATGATCGCGGGCAAGGGCTTCTCCACACTGTTCCTGGGCCTCACCGTGCTCACGCTGCTCCTCGCCGCCTGGTACCACGTCCGCGAACCGTACGAGAACGGCAAGAAGCCCAACGGCAAGCGTGCCCGGATGCTGGCACCGTCCCCGTTGACCGTCGCGGCCGGTGCCGTCGTCCTGTTCGAGGTGCTGTCGTTGCTGAAGGGGGCCGTCGCGCAGTACCCCGGCTACTCCATCGCGAAGGCCAACATCGAATCGGTGACCGGCAACTCGTGCGCGCTCGCCGACGAGGTCCTCGTCGAGACCGACCCCACCGCCGCCATGCTGCAGCCGCTCACCCCGGTCACCGACCCGAACGGCGCAGGCGCATTCGGCACGACCGCCGCGGAGGGCTTCACCCCCAACGGCATCGCCGACGACCTCACCGCCGACTCCGAGAAGATCGCCACCGGCGGCGCGAACACCGTCGACACCGAGACCGACGAGACGACGACGGGCACGAGCTCCGGCACCGGCGGCGGCACCGAGGCCACCGCCGGAGTCAACGGCAGCACCGTGACGCTGCCGTTCGGCCTCGACCCCGCCCGAACCCCGGTACTCGGCAGCTACCAGCCGGGCGGGGAACAGAAGCCCGCCTCCCTCACCACCGGCTGGTACGGGCTGCCCGACCGCAGCGACGACGCACCGATCCTCACCATCTCGGCCGCCGGACGCATCCGGTCGGTCGACGCGGACGGCGTCGTCACCCCCGGACAGAGCCTGAAGGTCGAGTACGGGGTCACGGGCCCCGACGGGTCCGTCACCGCGCTCGGCACCGTCGACCCGATCGACATCGGACCGTCCCCGTCGTGGCGCAACCTGCGCGTGCCGCTCGACCAGCTGCCCGCCGAGGCGAACACGGTCCGGCTCGTCGCGGACGACCCGGACACCGACCCCGGCCAGTGGCTCGCGGTCACTCCTCCCCGGGTGCCGACGATGCAGACGCTGCAGACCGTCGTCGGCTCCAGCGACCCCGTGCTCCTCGACTGGGCCGTCGGGCTCGCGTTCCCCTGCCAGCGGCCCTTCGACCACCGCTACGGCGTCGCCGAGGTCCCGCAGTGGCGTGTCCTCCCCGACCGCATCGGCGCCGAGTCCACCAATGCCTGGCAGGACAAGTTCGGCGGCGGCCCGCTGGGCTGGACCGACCAGCTGCTGTCGGCGAGCACCCTGGCCACGTACCTGTCGAACGACTGGGACCGCGACTGGGGCTCGCTCGAGCGGTACACACCGCTCGACGAGTCGGCGACGCCCGCGCAGGTCGAATCCGAACAGGTGACCAGGTCGGGCACCTGGTCGGCCGGACCGGTGCGTTACTACTAGAAGTGTCCCTACCCTCTGGTAGGCGGCAATATGCCTACTCAGGTTCCTGACATACCATCGACAACCGTGCCCGACGCTCTGACAACTTCCGTCTCCGACGCCGAATCCACTTCGCCACCTGCTCGCCAGGACCGGCGGAGTGAGTACCGGACCGCTCGTCTGATCGCCATCGTCACCGGACTCCTCGGGTTCGTGCTGGCAGTGGCCACTCCGTTCATGCCGGTGCAGCAGACCACCGCAGCGGTGAACTGGCCGGAGAACGGCGTCGTCGGCGATCTCGAAGCACCGCTGATGTCGCAGGTCCCGGTCGATCTGTCGGCGGCGATCCCGTGTTCCGCCGTGGCCGGGCTCCCTCCGCAGGGCGGAATCCTGCTGGCCACGGCCCCCGCACAGGGCGAGGGTGCGGCACTGAATGCGATGTTCGTGCGGGTGTCGGACAAGTCCGTGGACGTGCTCGACCGCAACGTCACGATCGCGACGGCGCCGCGCGAACAGGTGCAGTCGGGCGCCTGCACCGAGATCCGCATCACATCGAACATCGACGCGACGTCCGCCGAGTTCGTGGGTCTGACCACTCCGACCGGTGACCCGATCGCCGGTTCCCTCACCGGCGACCTCCGCCCGCAGGTGGTGGGCGTGTTCAGCGACCTCCGCGACGGGGCAGCACCGGCAGGCCTGTCGTTCACGATGAACGTGGACTCCCGGTTCTCGTCGAGCCCCACGCTGATCAAGCTCGTCGCCATGATCGTGGCCCTCCTCGCCACGGCCATTGCCCTGGTCGCCCTCGGCCGCCTCGACGGCACGGACGGGCGCGGGCACCGCAACTTCCTGCCGTCGCACTGGTGGAAGTTCACCGGACTCGACACGATCGTCGTGGGCACGCTGGTGCTGTGGCACTTCATCGGCGCCAACACGTCCGACGACGGCTACCTCCTCACCATGGCCCGGGTCTCCGACCACGCCGGCTACATGGCCAACTACTTCCGCTGGTTCGGTGTCCCCGAGGCGCCGTTCGGCTGGTACTACGACGTCCTGGCCGCGATGGCCAAGATCTCGACGGCGAGCCCGTTCATGCGACTGCCCGCCCTGATCGCCGGCATCCTGTGCTGGATGGTGATCAGCCGGGAGGTCGCTCCGCGCCTCGGCCGCTCCGTCCGCCGCAACAAGGTCGCGCTGTGGACCGGCGGGCTCGTCTTCCTCGCTTTCTGGCTGCCCTACAACAACGGCCTGCGGCCCGAGCCCATCGTCGCGCTCGGCGCCCTGCTCACGTGGTGCTCCATCGAGCGGTCCATCGCGACCGGACGTCTCCTCCCCGCGGCGGTCGCCGTCCTGATCGGCGCGTTCACGCTCGCGGCCGCCCCGACGGGACTGATGTGTGTGGCCGCCCTGCTCGCCGGCGCCCGTCCGCTCGTCCGGATCGTCGTCAAGCGCCACCGCCAGGTGGGGACGCTGCCGCTGCTGGCTCCGATCGCGGCCGCCGGCACGATCGTCCTGGTGGTCGTGTTCGCCGACCAGACCGTCGCCGCGGTGATGGAAGCCACCCGGGTCCGCACCCTGATCGGCCCGAACCTCGAGTGGTACAAGGACTTCCTGCGCTACTACTACCTCTTCGTCCCCACCGTCGACGG
Source organism: Rhodococcus sp. JS3073 (assembly GCF_026810085.1). Lineage (NCBI taxonomy): Bacteria > Bacillati > Actinomycetota > Actinomycetes > Mycobacteriales > Nocardiaceae > Rhodococcus > Rhodococcus sp. JS3073. Next base: position 3,715,129 of record NZ_CP113951.1, read on the forward strand.
TTCCGTGGCTCGCCGCTTCGCGTTCCTGACGATGATCCTGTGCCTGCTGACGACGCTGTTCATCCTGTTGCGCCGCAAGCGGATTCCCGGCGCCGCCACCGGACCGTCGTGGCGTCTGCTCGGTGTCGTGTTCGGCACGATCTTCTTCATGATGTTCAACCCCACCAAGTGGACCCACCACTTCGGGGCGTACGCGGGCATCGCCGGCTCCCTGGCCGCACTCACCGCCGTCGCCGTGTCGGCGTCCGCGCTGCGGTCGCGCCGCAACCGCACGATCTTCCTCGCCGGCCTGCTCCTCATGCTGGCCCTGACGTTCGCGGGCATCAACGGATACTGGTACGTCTCGAGCTACGGCGTGCCGTGGTTCGACAAGACCGTCTCCATCGGCGGCCGCCAGTCCAACACGTTCTTCCTCGTCCTGTTCGGGCTGGCCGTCGCACTGGCCGCCTGGCAGTACCTACGTGAGGGATTCGCCGCACCACCTGCCCGCGCCAACACCGAGAAGGGCAGGCGGATCAGGAAATTCGCGGCCGCCCCGCTCACCGTCATCGCCGGCATCATGGTGCTGTTCGAAGTCCTCTCACTCCTCAAGGGCGCCGTCTCCCAGTACCCGGCGTACTCGCTGGCACGGTCGAACCTCGACTCCCTCACCGGGCAGACGTGCGGACTCGCCGAGGACGTCCTCGTCGAAGGCGACACCAACGGCGGAAACCTCACGCCCCTCAACGATCCCGCGCAGCCGCTGGCGAACCCCGCCGACCCGCTCGGCGGAGCCGATCCCGTCGGCTTCTCCCCCAACGGGGTGCCGTCCGACCTGACCGCCGACTACGTCGAGGTCAAGCAGGGCATGGGCAACACCGACAACCAGAGCGTCGGGCCCAGCTTCGAGACCGGATCGAGCGCCGGAACCAGCGGCGGCACCGGAAACGTCGGCGTCAACGGCAGCACCGCCAAGCTGCCGTTCGGACTCGACCCCGCCACCACACCCGTCATGGGCAGCTACCAGGAAGGCGTGCAGGAACCGGCGACACTGTCGTCCAGCTGGTACGCACTCCCCGAACGCAGCGACGACGCCCCGCTGATCGTCATGTCCGCCGCGGGCCGCATCTGGTCGGTCGACTCGACCGGCGCCCTCACCTACGGTCAGTCGCTGCTCCTCGAATACGGCAAGCGTCAGCCCGACGGCACCGTGCAGGCCCAGGGCACCTACCTGCCCAAGGACATCGGTCCCGCACCGTCGTGGCGCAACCTGCGCGTCCCGATCAGCGAACTGTCCCCCGACGCCGACTCCGTGCGGATCGTCGCCAACGACCCCAACCTCACCGGCGACCAGTGGCTGGCCTTCACCCCGCCGCGGGTTCCGAAGCTCGAGACCCTCAACTCGACGATCGGCAGCTCGCAACCGGTGCTGCTGGACTGGGCCGTCGGACTGCAGTTCCCGTGCCAGCGCCCGTTCGACCACCAGTACGGTGTCGCGGAGATGCCGAACTACCGCATCCTCCCCGACCGCCCGCTGGCCGTCAGCTCCACCGACACCTGGCAGTCCCCGGAGAACGGTGGGCCCCTCGGCTTCACCGAACTGCTCGCCAGCGCCACCTCCATCCCCACCTACATGCGGGACGACTGGGGCCGCGACTGGGGCTCCCTCGAGCGCTTCGACCGGTACTTCCCGGACGCCACCGCGGCCACGGTCGACACCGAGACCGAGACCCGATCCGGACTGTGGAAGCCGGGCACCCTGCGGGTGTACAGCAGCCCGTAGACCTGCCCGCCCTGCTTGCGCCTGCCCCGCTTGCGCCTGCCCCGCTTGCGTCGCCCGATGTCACACGCGTTCACTCTGACTGAACGAATGTCACATCGGGCGCCGCGCCGGGCGGCCCGACACGGCGAAACAGCTCCACCGGCCGCGGAGTTGTCCACAACCTTCCGTTCATCCACAGGGCAATTTCCGACGTGGGCTTTCCGGCGACGGTCCGATTCGCCCGCGGCATGCTCTGACTCATGCGACGAGGAACCTGGGCCGACGATCTCACTGCGATAACCGCCGTCAGCCGCGACGGTGTGATCCGCGCGGCCACCCTGGAACGGCTGGGTGTCGCGAAAGGCACCATCTCCTCACGCTGCACCGACGGCGGACCCTGGCAGCGGATCCTGCCCGGCGTCGTCCTCCTGCACAACGGGCCGCCGACGACGCTGCAGCGCAATCTGGCAGCACTCGAATACGGCGGTCCGGACGCAGTCCTGTCGGGTCACGCCGCGCTGGCCGCGTTCGGCTACACCGCATCGGCGTCCCGGAACGACGTGCTGCTGCTCATCCCGTCCACCCGGCACCGCCGAGACTGGGCGTACGTGAAAGTCGAACGGACGTGGCGGATGCCCGCACCGGTCCAGCGGGGGCTCCTGCGTCTCGCTCCCCCGGCGCGCAGCCTCCTGGACGCCGGACGTCGCACACTCCAGGCGGACAGCTGCCGGGCGCTCCTCGCCGGCGGCATCCAGCGCGGCGACGTGACAGTCGACGAACTGGTGCGCGAACTCGCGCAGGGCAGCGACCGCGGTAGCCGCCTACCCCGGGCGGTCCTGCGTGAACTGAGCGACGACGCGCATTCCGTCGCCGAGGTCCACGCGCAGAAGCTGTATGCGACGAGCGGTCTTCCGCCGATGCGGCACAACGTGGACGTGCTGTCCGCCGCCGGGCTGTGGATCGCCCGTCCCGACGGCTGGCTGGACGACGTCGCCGTCGCCTGGGAGATCGACTCGCTGAAGTACCACTTCTCGCCCGAACTCCACCAGGCGACGACGATGCGGCGGGCGCGGATGCAGCGCGAGGGCATCATCGTCGTGACGCACCTGCCGAAGCAGATTCAGGACGACCCGGCAACGGTGCTCGCGGATCTCCGCGCGGCGCACACGCTGGCTGCGTCGCGCCCCAGGCCGCCGGTGTTCGTCCACACCGAGCCGAAGCTGCGGTCGGCATGAGTCACCGCCGCACCCAATGTCACAGTGGTGCACTCAGACTGGACCGGTGCGACATCGGGCGAGCGGGCGGCGACGAATCAGAGAGGCATCAGGTCGTGCTTGCGCGGGTTGCGCTGCACCTTCTTGTCGCGCAGCATCGTCAGCGCCTTGCGGATCTCGAGCCGGGTGGTGGCGGGCTCGATGACGGCGTCGATGTAGCCACGCTCCGCCGCGATGTACGGCGTCGCGATGTTCTCGTTGTAGAAGTTGATCAGCTGCCTGCGGACGGCGGGAGCGTTCTCGCCCGCGGCCTCGATCTGCCTACGCCCGATGAGGTCGACAGCACCCTCCGCGCCCATCACCGCGATGCGGGCGGTCGGCCACGCGAAGTTGATGTCGGCGCCCAGCTGCTTCGAGCCCATGACGGCGTACGCGCCGCCGTACGCCTTGCGGATCACGACGGTCACCTTCGGGACGGTCGCCGTCACGAACGCGAAGATGAACCGGCCACCGCGCTTGATGACGCCGATCCGCTCCTGCTCGAGGCCCGGAAGAAACCCGGGCGTGTCGACGGCGAACACCAGCGGGATGTCGAAGGCGTCGCAGATACGGATGAAATGTGCGGCCTTGTCCGAGGCCTGGGCGTCCAGCGCGCCCGCCGCGACCAGCGGCTGGTTCGCGATCACCCCGACAGTGCGTCCGTCCACGCGGGCGAAGCCGGTGATGATGTTCAGCGCCACCTGCCCACCGATCTCGTGGAACTCACCGTCGTCGAAGATCCGTAGCAGGATGTCGTGCATGTCGTAGCCGGCGTTGTCGGCGTCCGGGATGAACGTGTCGAGGTCGCGGTCGGAGTCCGTGATCTCGGGTTCGAGACCCGGGTTGACCACCGGCGGCTTCTCCATGCAACTCGACGGCAGGAAGCTGAGGTACTTGCGCACCCACTCGAACGCGGCCTTCTCGTCGGCCGCCACATGGTGCAGGTTGCCGTACTGGGCCTGGTTCCGGGCGCCACCGAGTTCTTCGAGGCTGACGTCCTCACCGGTGATCTTCCGGACCACGTCGGGTCCGGTGACGAACATGTACGACTCCTCGGTCGCCACCAGGACGTCGGTGTTGATCGGCGCGTACACCGCGCCGCCCGCGCACTTGCCGAGGATCATCGAGATCTGCGGGCACATCCCCGACAGCGGTTCCTGCCGACGGCCGAGCTCCGCGTACCAGGCCAGCGACGTCACCGCGTCCTGCACCCGGGCACCACCGGAGTCGTTGATGCCGACGCAGGGGCAGCCGATCTTGGCGGCGAACTCCATGATCGCGGCGACCTTGCGGCCGAACATCTCGCCGACGGAACCGCCGAACACGGTCTGATCGTGCGAGAACACCGCGACCGGGCGTCCTTCGACGGTCCCGTGACCGGTGACGACGCCGTCGCTGTACAGGGCATTGGGATCACCGGGCTGGCGCATCAGGCCGCCGACCTCGATGAAACTTCCCGGGTCGAGCAGCATGTCGATGCGTTCGCGCGCGCTGGGAATACCCTTCTTCGCGCGCTTGGCGATCGCCTGTTCGCCCGCGGGTTCCTTTGCCGTTTCGAGCTTTTCGCGCAGTTCGGCAAGCTTCTCTGCGGTCGTGGTGGTCACTGATGTGCTCCGGTTCCGGCGGCCTGGATCGCCGCCAGCTTCTTGGTGAGGTCGGCACCGACCTTCGCGATGTACGGCTCGTCGACGATCTGGATGTGATCGCCGCCCACGTGGATGATCTCCAGGTTCTTCACCGCGTCGCCCCAGCCGCCGTCCGGCTTCCGGGTCTTGAACGCGGGCTCCAGGTTCATCACGTCGTCGTGGTAGCGGTCGGCCATGTACAGGACGACGTCGCCGTCGTACTGCTCGAGCTCGGCGGTCTGGATGGCCCGGTTGTCGAGCCACGACGTGCGCTGGTGCTCGATGATTCCGCCCGGAATCTTCGTGCCACTCAGCTTGAGCAGTTCCGTCAGGATCTTGATCTGCTCTTCGTCGCTCTCCGCCGCGGCGAGCTTGTCGTACGGCAGCGGGTAGTCCACGTTGTACGTCTTCTTCGCGAACGCGGCGTACCGCTGCCAGCGCTTACGGATCTCGTCGGGGGTGTCCTCGACCTTCTCACCGGCCATGACCGTGTCGATCAGGCCGACGATCCGGACGTCCGCGCCCGATTCGCGCAGCAGCTTCGCCACCGCGTAGGCCAGCACACCGCCGAGCGACCAGCCGTACAGCACGTACGGTCCGTCACCCTGGATCTCACGGATCAGCGGCAGGTACTCGGCCGCCCGGACCTCGATCGGACCCTCGGTGCGCTCGAACCCGTACATCGGCGTGCCCTCGGGCAGACGCTTGAGCAGCGGCTCGTACGCGACGGTCGAACCACCGGCCGGGTGGAACACGAACACGGGGACGGCGTCGGATCCTTCCGGGCGAGGCCGCAGTGCGCGGACCAGCCCGTCGATCTTGCCGGAATCCTCGAGGAATCCGCGCACCACGTTGGCGAGTTCCTCGATGGTGGTGGAGTCGAGGACGTCGTCGAACGTGATCTCACCGTTCGCGCGTTCCGACAACCGGGCCGCCAGCTTCTCGGCCGTCTCGTCGTTCAGGATCGGCAGCGTGTTGAAGATGCCCTTGGCGGACTCGCCGGTGACGACGGCCCACGTGGCGAACGTCAGACGCTCGGCGGCGTCGCGCGGCGGAACGTCGGAACCGGTCGCGTCGGCGAACGCTTCCGTGTTGTCCACGACGGCTGCCTCGGGAGCAGCGGCCGTCTCCGGGACCGGGGTGGCCGCGAGAATCGCCTCGGCTTCGGCCTCCACGGACGTGTCCTCGGCGTCGAGCGGGGAGCCGGAAGCCTCCGAGTCACGAGCGGCCTCCGCGGCCTCCTCCGCTTCCTTCTCGGCCTTCTGCTTGTCAGCCAGCGCCTGCACCTCTTCGCGGTTCTCGACCGCGTAGCGCAGGTACTTGGCGACCTCCATGAGGTTCGCATCCTTGACGGCCTGCAGCTGCAGCTGCGGGATGTCGAACTCGTACTCGACACGGTTCTTGATGCGGACGGCCATCAGCGAATCGAGGCCCAGCTCGATGAGCGGGATCTCGGCGGGCAGGTCTTCCGGGGCGTAGCCCATGGACTCTGCGACGATCAGCGCGAGACGGTCTTCGAGGGTCTGCGAACCGTTCGGGTCCCACTTCTCGCCGATGTCCTCGACGACCTCCGGCAGCTCCTCGACCGGGGAGGTCGACTGCACCGGGACCGCGACGACGGGTTCGGGCAGGGCCTCACCGGACGTGACGGCGGCGTCGAACAGCAGCGTGAAACTCGCGCCGCTCTTCGCGTGCACCTGCAGCGACGCGCCACCCGGGTGCGGATTGAGCGTGGTGGTGAGTGTTCCCTCGGCGGGAGCGTGGGCGTGCAGGACGGACGCGGCGAGTGTCACATCCGACAGCACCTGCGACGCGGCAGCGGTGACCAGTGCCGGCAGGTCGGTGACCGCGCCGGCCTGGACCTCCCACACGTGGCGGCCGTCGGGGAGCGACACGTGCGCACCCGGGACACGGGTGTTGCCGCTGGAATCGATGCGGGTTTCCACCCAGTACGGCTTGCGGATCCACGCGGTGCGCGGAACGGACGCGAAGTCGCCCTCGGGGAGCAGCGACGACAGGTCGACGGCGTGCCCGTGCACGTACAGCTGCGCGAGCGCGGCAAGGACGCCGAGCGGCTCGTCCTCCTTGCGCTTGAGCGTCTGGATGAGCTGCATGTCGTGCAGACCGGCGTCGAACGCGGTGGCGGCGACGGACATCAGGGCCACCGGGTTGGGCGCCAACTCCACGAACGTGGTGTGCCCGCTGCCCACGGCGAGGCGGACGGCGTTGGTGAAGTACACGCTGTGCCGCAGGCCCTTGGTCCAGTACTCCTCGCGGTGGATCGGCTCGTGGCCGGCGCGGTAGTACGTGTCCTGGTCGACCGACGAGTACACGCCCAGCTTCAGCTTGGTCGGCTCGATGCCCGCCAGTTCCGCAGCCAGCTCGCCCAGCAGCGGGTCGACCTGGGAGGTGTGGCTGGCGCCCTTCGTCTTGAGGACGCGGGCCATCTTCTCCTCGCCCTCGGCGCGCGCGACGATGGCGTTGACCTCGGGCTCGGGGCCACCGATCACGGTGTGCGTCGGGGCCGCGTACACGCAGACCTCGAGGTGCGGGAAGTCGGTGAGAACGGTCTCGATCTCGGACGCGCTGTACTCGACGAGCGCCATCAGTCGGATGTCGTCACCCTCGAGCGTGGCCTCGGCCTCACCCATGAGGCGGGACCGGGCGCAGATCACCCGCACCGCGTCCTCGAGCGGCAGACCACCCGAAATGTACGCGGCGGCAGCCTCACCCATCGAGTGTCCGACCACGGCCTCGGGCTCGGCGCCGTGGTGACGCAGCAGAGCCGCCAGACCGATCTGGATCGTGAAGATACCGACCTGGGAGGTCTCGACGTCGTAGTCGATCGCGTCGTCGAGGAACTTCTCCTTCATGGAGTAGCCGGCCTCGTCCTCGATCAGCGCGTCGACCTCGTCGACGGCGGCGGCGAAGACCGGATTCTCCAGGTAGAGCTGCTTGGCCATCTTGCGGTGCTGCGAACCGAAGCCCGACAGGACCCAGACGGCGCCCTTCGACGACGGCGAATCCGCGGAGAACACACCCTGCCCGGGCTTCCCGGCGGCGATGGCGCGCAGCCCGGTGACGGCCTCGGCGCGAGTCTTCGCCAGAACGGCGGCACGCGAGCGGCCGTGGTTACGGCGGGCGAGAGCGCGCGCGACATCGGCAAGTGGAGTGGTGCTGCCCTCTTCGGTCTCCAGCCAATCGGCCAGATCGGCGGCGGCCCGGCGGCGACGCGACGGGAGCGCACCCGACACCGCGAGCACGACCGTCGACTCGACGGCCTCCGACACCGTTTCCTCGACGGGAACAACGGGCTCGACGCCCTCGACGGCGTCGTCCACGGCAGGCCCGGTGTATTCACGCACGACGACGTGCGCGTTGGTGCCACCGAAACCGAATCCGGACACACCGGCGACGGCCGTGCCCGTGTAGCGCGGCCACGCCGCACCCTCGGGAATGACCTGCAGGTGCGCCTTGTCGAACGCGATGTACGGGTTGGGTCCGGCGAAGTTCAGCGTCGGCGGAAGCGTGTCTTCCCGCATCGACAGCACGACCTTGATCAGGCCGGCGGCGCCCGCGGCGGCCTCGAGGTGACCGAAGTTGGTCTTGGCCGAGCCGAGCAGCGCCGGCTTGTCGTCGGCGCGTCCACGACCGACGACGCGACCGAGCGCGTCGGCCTCGATGGGATCGCCGAGGATGGTGCCGGTGCCGTGCGCCTCGATGTAGTCGACGCCGGCCGGGTTGATGCCCGCGTCCCGGTAGGCGTGGCGCAGGACGTCGGCCTGCGCATCCGGGTTCGGGGCCGCGAGACCGTTGGAGCGGCCGTCCTGGTTGACCGCGCTACCGGCGATGACGGCGAGGATCTCGTCGCCGTCACGCTCGGCGTCCTCGAGACGCTTGAGGACGACGAGGCCGCCGCCCTCGGCGCGGATCATGCCGTCTGCGTCGGAGGAGAACGCCTTGATGCGACCGTTGGGCGCCATCACACCCAGCTGGTCGAAGCCCAGCGTGGCGGGCGGCGCGACGAGCATGTTGACGCCGCCGGCGAGCGCGAGATCCGACTCACCGGACCGCAGCGAGCGCACCGCCTGGTGCACCGCGACGAGCGACGACGAGCACGCCGTGTCGAGGGCGATGGACGGTCCGCGGAAGTCGTAGAAGTAGGACACCCGGTTGGCGACGATGGACGTCGACGTACCGGTCAGCGCATACGGGTGCGCATGGACGGGGTCGCTGACCGCGAGCAGCTGATAGTCGTTGGCGGAACTGCCGATGAACACACCGACCTGCTCGCCCTTGAGGTCGCTGGCCGGGATGCGGGCGTGCTCGAGGGCCTCCCACGTCAGTTCCATCGCGAGCCGCTGCTGCGGGTCGACGTTCGCGACCTCCAGCGGAGACATCGCGAAGAACTCCGCGTCGAACGTCTTCACGTCGTCGAGGTAGCCGCCCTGCGTGTTGGCCTTCTCGACGGCCGCCTTGATCTGCGGGTCGGAGGTGAACTCCTCCCAGCGGCCCTCCGGCAGGTCGGAGATGCCGTCGCGGCCCTCCGCCAGCATCTGCCACATCTCGGCAGGAGTCTTACCCGCGCCGGGGAAGCGCGAAGCCAGGCCCACGATCGCGACGTCGTGCGCGTCCGACGTCGGCACCGACGCGTAGTACGCGGCGTCCGCCGAGTCGTCGGGCTGCTCGGGTTCGCCCTCGATGATGCGGGTGGCCAGCGACGCGATGGTGGGGTGCTGGTAGGCGACCGTGGCGGTCAGCGTGACGCCGACCAGTTCCTCGATCTCGCCACTGAGAGCGACGGCGTCGCGAGACGACAGACCGAACTCTTCCATCGGGCGGTCGTCGGTGATCTGACCGACCGGTTGCCCGGTTGCGTCGGCAATCCAGTTGCGCAGCCACTCGCGCAGCTGCGCGACCGTCATGTCACCTGTGCTGCTGGTCCGGTCATCATCTTTTTCAGCCATCAACTCACCAAGCTACCCGTCAGGAAGTGGACTATTCGGAAACGCTATCGGGGAAGGCCGTCTGCGTGTATCCGCCGCGCAGGGTGCCTTCGATGTAGCTCGCCTTGCACGCGCGGCGGGCGATCTTGCCGCTCGACGTCCGAGGAATCGAGCCCGCGGGCACCAGCAGGATGTCGCGCGCGGTGACCCCATGCCTGCTCGACAACGCCGCCCGCACCGTGTCGGCGATCGGCTGGGGGTCGGCCTTGCCCGCACCCGGTGCGCGCTCGGCCACGATGACGAGCTGCTCGGAGGAGTCGCCCGCGTCGTAATTCAGACCCGAGTGCGTGTTCTCGAACACAACGGCGGGCAGCTGGTTGGCCGGGACCGCGAACGCGGCGACGAAGCCGGGGCGGAGCGCGGTGCTCGCCTCCTGCGCCGAGTACTCGAGGTCCTGCGGGTAGTGATTGCGGCCGTCGACGATCACGAGGTCCTTGACGCGACCCGTGATGAACAGCTCGCCGTCGATGTAGACGCCGTAGTCGCCGGTCCGCATCCAGTTGGCGTCCTCGGGTGTGCCCTCCGCGTGGCTGCCCTCGGCGAGCCGGTTGGTCAGCTTGTTGTGGAACGTCTCGGCGGTCTCGTCGGTGCGACCCCAGTAACCGATGCCGATGTTCTCACCGTGCAGCCAGATCTCTCCGACCCGGTCGTCGGGCTGCTCGATGCGCGACTCCGGGTCGACGATGGCGGCCCACTGGCTGCGCGCGACGTAGCCGCAGGACACCTGCGGGATGGCGTTCTCGGCGTCCTGGTCCACCTTCACGACACGACCCGCGTTGAGCTCGTCGCGATCGACGTAGATGACGCGGGCCTCGTCCGAGTGCCGAGTCGAGGACACGAACAGGGTGGCCTCGGCCATGCCGTACGAGGGCTTGATCGCCGTCTTGGGCAGGCCGTACGGCGCGAACGCCTCGTTGAACTTGCGCATCGACGACGTGGTGACCGGCTCGCTGCCGTTGATGAGACCGATCACGTTGCTCAGATCGAGGCTCTCACCGTTCTTCGGCAGACCACGGGCGGCCGCGTGCTCGAACGCGAAGTTGGGTGCGGCCGCGAACGTGCCCGCACCGTCGGAGACCGCTGCCAGTTCCTTGATCCACCGGTACGGCCGCTGCACGAACGCGCGCGGGCTCATGATGGTGATGTACTTGCCGCCCAGGGCGGGCAGGATGACGGTCAGCAGGCCCATGTCGTGGAACAGCGGCAGCCACGTGACGCCGCGCGAGTTCTCGTTGAGCTCGATGGAGTCGACCATCTGCAGCGCGTTCGTGCCGACAGCGCGGTGCGTGATCTCCACACCGGCAGGCACACGGGTGGAACCGGACGTGTACTGCAGGTACGCGATGTCGTCGAGATCGATCTCGGGGCGCACCCAGGACTCGCCGACGCTGTCGGGGATGGCGTCGACGGCGATGATGCGGGGGCGCTGGGCGGCGGGGAGGGACCGGAAGAACTGTCGAACACCCGCGGCGGAGGAGGTGGCCGTGAGGATGGCGGCAGGCGTGCAGTCACCGAGGACGGCGTGCAGACGGTCGGTGTGGCCGGGTTCGTCGGGGTCGAACAGCGGCACCGAGATCGTTCCGGCGTGGATGGCGGCGAAGAAGGAGATGACGTAGTCGAGACCCTGCGGCGCCAGGACTGCGACACGGTCGCCGGGCTTGGTGACCTGCTGGAGGCGAGCCGCGACGGCGCGCAGGCGGTGGCCGAACTGTTCCCAGGTCAGCTCCTGTGCTTCGCCGTCTCTGTCCCGCGAATAGTCGATGTAGCGGTATGCCAGCTCGTCCGAGTTCTCCCGGGTGTGCCGCTGGACGTAGTCGACCAGCGTGCTTCCCGAGTCGAGCCTGATATGGCCCTTCTCGTCGATAAAATCATCGAACTTCGCGTTCATTCCATCTCCTCCGAAGCGATCACACAGGCATGCCACCGGCATGACTGCGCCCCAGACTTCCTTCGCCGAATCGGATCTTGTACAACTCGTGGGGAATGACGTAACACGCCACTCACCCGAATAAGTTCATCGATTCCAAACCATCGATATGTTACAGATTGGCATCGCCGCCCTCGGTACGCTGCGTCTACTCGCCCTTCAGTTGCGAGATGATCGGCGCGAACGCATCCATCTGTGTGGGGAACACACCGACGTAAGACATTGTCGTCTTTTCTCGCACCATACGTATCTGATCGGCGATCTCCTCGAAGCTTCCGATCGCGAGATACGGCGAGCTCAGGATGTCTTCGACGGACAGCTTGGTGTCGACCTCGATGTTGGGCGGGAAGCCCTGATCGAGTGCAGCGAGCGCCATCTCGGCGGTCTGCTCACGGTCGTCGGTGATGACGATGGTGGTGATCGTCCAGTTCAGTTCGATGTCGTCGAATCGGTCACCGGCAGCTTCCCGGATCCGGTCGACGCGCTCCATCGTCTTCTCGAGCGTGACACCCGAGAGCAGAAGCTTGCCTTCCTTGCTGGTCGGCGTCGCCACGGAGATGATGTCGGCGTACTTCGCCGCGAGCGCCAGCATCTTGGGGCCGCCGCCGCCGACAGCGATCGGGGGACGCGGGCCCTGCCGCGGTCGCGGGCTGCCGGTCAGGCCCTTGATCTGGTAGTACTTGCCGTCGAAGTTGCACTCCTGGCCGCGCAGCAGCACGTCCAGGATCTGCAGGGTCTCCTCGAGCTTGGCGATCCGGACGCCCGGGCGCTCGTAGTCGATGCCGCCCTTGTCGAACTCTTCTTTCATCCAGCCGGCGCCGATGCCGAGTTCGAGGCGGCCACCCGACAGGACGTCGATGGTGGCGGCGTCCTTCGCGAGAATCGCCGGGTGCCGGAAGCCGTTGGCGAGGACGGCGGTGCCGAGCCGGATCTTGTCCGTGGCGATCGCGAGTGCACCGAGGGCGGCGATCGGTCCCACCTGGTTACCCAGGTGGTCGGGGATCATGAAGCTGTCGAATCCGAGTTCCTCGGCCTTCTGCGCGAGCTTGACGAACCGACGCGCGCCGCCCTCGTCCGCGTTGCCCTCTCCGCCTGCCGCGAATCGGAACTTACGCAACGAGCTGGCGTCGGAACTCATGAATAGCTTCTCCTGTGGTGAAACGCCCGCGTTTCAGGACGTGAACATCGGTGGGGTCGGGCACCGGTGATGCCGCAACAGTGCAGCACTCTACCGGTGCCGAGAAACGCACACTACCGGCCAGTACGCGTCTCGCCTATCTGTTTGGGACGTTTCACGGCTCACCGACCACGGTGAACCCATCCGCCACAAAATCAACTGTGTGCCGGGGCCGGGGCGGCCTCGATCTTCTCGGCCGCCCATCCGGCGATCCACTGCGTGGCCGTCGTGCCGGAGTCGTCGACGACGTACGAGTTGTACATCGCGTGGACGGGGTTGTTGTTGTACTCGAGCAGACGCAGACCGCTTCCGATCCAGTTGCTCGGTTTCAACGCCTGCGCCGGGGCGTCACAGATTCCGTCGGACGGGGCGCAGATCTCGACCGCCCGGTCGGTGAGATCCCCGAAACCGCCGGGGCGGGGACCGGTCATCGTGATTCCCGGGATCTGCAGACCCGCCAGCGACAGTTCGGCTCCGACACCGGCGACCGGCTGGCCGACATTCGTGGCGGCGGCCGGGTCGCGGCGACCGTCGGCGATGAGCCCGACACCCAGTACGAGATCCGCCGGAACAGGACCGTCACCTGCGCCGATACTCGACGCGACGTCGCCGGCGATGACCGCGCCCTGGGAGAAACCGGTGAGCAGGAAGCTGGTCAGCGGGCACTCGGCGTGACGACGGATCAGGATGTCGTTGGTGGCGGCCGTGCCCGCGCCGCGGCTGTTGTTGTACGACTGCTGCCCGTCCGGCGGGAAGGCGACCGGGTTGGAGAACTGCGCGACGTACGGAACCGTGTACACGTCGGCGCGCGACGGCTCGAACTGCTCCTGCAGAGGCCGCGACACGTTGAGCATCAGCGACGCCGGGTTGGCCGACGGGTTGTACGGGTCGTCCGTCGGGCTGGACTCCCACGTGCCCGGGACGACCACCACCTGGACGTCGGGACAGCTGGCCGGCTGGGCGCTGGGACGCTCGGGACCGGGCGGGGTCGGGATCGGCTTCGGCAGCCGCCCTGCGAGGAGATACCAGAGCGCGATCACTGCGACGAGAATCACCAGCAGGATCACGATCAGCACCATCAGCTTGCGCAGGAGGCTGCTCTTCTTCTTCCGCGTTCCGCGCCCGGTCAACGACATCGGCGTCTACTTGCAGTAGGTCGCGTGGGCGACATCCATGTAGGTCTGGGCATTGGCCGTCGCCTGCTCCTGGGTCAGTTCCTGACCTGCAGCCGACGCCTCGGTGCCGACCATCGCTGTGACGAACACCATCGCTTCGGCGTCGCTCTTGCCTTCGGCCTTGGCCTGGCAGATGAAGTCGGCGGTGCTCACGGCCATGGTGCCGTCGGCGGCCGGCTCGATGCCCTTGCTCTTCAGCGCGTCGAGGAACTTCTGGCCTTCGGCGCTGACCGGGACCTCGGCGGGGCCGGGGAAATCGCCCGGAACTTCCTCGGGCTGCTCCGGCGGCGCCGTCGCCGCCTCACCCGGGCTCGTCACCGGCGCGGAGGCCGAAGCCGAGACGCTCGCGCTGGGCGCGGCGGACGCCGAGCTCTCGGCGGAACTGGACGCCGCAGCCGACGTCGTGGCGCTGGTGGACGGGTTCGACGTCGCCGTGGAATCGTCGCTGCCGCACCCGACCAACAATCCGCTTGCTGCGACGGCGAGCGCGCCTACGGCGATCGCCCGTCGGAAGGTGGTGCTGATACGTGAGTGCTGCGGCATCTATTTCCGTCCTTGCTTTCCAAGTCGTTGTCTCTCGACAGGGTACAGACGCAGATCGGGCGGAAGCCTGGTCCGCCGGACCCGGCCCCGCCCGCTGCGCGTGAGATTTCTACTGCGATGCGGCCATCAGTGAATCTCCGCCTTGTTGTCGATCACTGTGACGTAACCGGTCTGGAAGTTCTGCTGAACTCCGCCGGGGATGGCGAATTTGTCGCTGATCGGGAAGCCGAGTCGGCCACCCTCGTAGCCGGCGCTCTTCCAGGCGTCGAAGATCGGTCCGTTCTCCACGGCCCAGGCACCCGACAGCGGGCTCCAATAGATGTTGCCGCCCTCGAACTGGTTGAACCGGCCGCCGTCCTTGACCGCGATCTCGCTGGTCTTCGGGAAACCGAGCCACCCGCCCTCGTAACCGAGTTCGGCGTACTTGCCCATGATCATTCCCTGCACGCGGTGGGTGCCGTTCGCGGGACTGAAGTACATGGCGCCGATCTCGAAGCCCTGCACCGCGCCGTCCTTGCCGGGCGTGGGAACTTCCTCGGCCACCGGGTATCCGAGCGGTCCGCCCTCCCAGCCCTGACGTGCCCACTCGTCGCGGATCGCGCCGCGGACGGCGTGCGCGCCGGTCTGCGGCGACCAGTACACGGACCCGTGCTCGAAGTGGTTGAAGCGGCCGCGACCGTCGGGGGTGGCCAGTTCGGGCGTCGTCGGGTAGCCGAGCGGCCCACCCGGACCACCGGTCGCCTGGTAGACGCCGCCGATGGCGCCGGCCACCGGCTGCGCGCCGGTGTCGGACTTGGCGAAGATCCGGCCGTTGCGGAAGTCCTGGACCGTTCCGCCCGCGAGGCTGTACTCGGGGGTGAGGCAGTCGCCGATCCACGGGTTCGCGCCGGCGACCCCGGCGATGGAACCGCCTGTGGCGCATACCGGCTTGTCGGGTTCGACGTCGACGGCGCTGGCGAGCTGCGGCCACAGCTGGTGGAGCTCGAACTGCCAGTACGGCCACGAGTGCGTGCCGGACGGCCGGTAGTTGACCTGGGCCGGGATGCCCAGCTTGTTGAGCTTGGTCGCGAAGGTCTGGGACGTGAGCCGCGACAGGATCTCGAGGCCCATGCCCGCGTAATTGGTGCTGACGCCGGGGATTCCGGACGGCTGGTCGTACGGGCCCGTCGTTCCGCTACCGCTGGAGATGTACAGACTGACGCCCTTGAGCTTGTCGGCCAGCAGGTAGGGGTCGTGCTCCTCCCACGCCGAGCTGGTCGGGGGACCCCACATCGCGTCCGCGTCGAATCCGCCCGCGTCGCTCATCGCGTACGCGACGGCCTGCGGCATGCCGAGCGCGGTGGTGGTGAGCATGCCCGACAGCGACGCGGCGAACTTGAAGAATCCCTGGTTGCGGGCCGCGAGGAACATCGCGGACGTGCCGCCCATCGAAAGCCCGATGACGCCGCGTGTCTGCGTGGTGCGCCAATCGCTTTCGAGGATCGGGGGCAGTTCCTTGGTGAGGAACGTCTCCCACTGGTAGTTCTGACCGTTGTCCTGGGCCACCCAGTCGGAGTAGAAGCTGGACTGGCCGCCGACCGGGAGGACGACGTTGATGTTCTTGTCGGCGAAGAACGATTCGGCGTCGGTCTCGAGCGTCCAGCCGTTCTCGTTGTCCTGCGCGCGGAGACCGTCGAGCATGTAGACGGACGGGAACTTCTCGGTGGGCTTCGAGTTCCAGTCGCGTGCCAGCAGCATCTGCACCTGGATCGGCACGCCCATCGACGGAGAGTTGATCCAGATCGCCACGCGACGGTCGGTGAGCCAGTCGACGTGATGGATCGTCGCGCCACCCGGGACCTGTGTGGCCACCGGAGCCTGCGCGGCGGCGGGCGCCGCATGGGCGACCGGCGCAGCCGAGACGGTGGCGGTCTGGGTGAACCCGACCGCCACCGGCACCACGAGCACAGCGGCAAGCGAGGCCAGCGTCCGCCTTCGAACATTTCCGGCCGACGAACGCTGACGTTCTGCCTTGAACAGGCCTACTCGCATGACGTTCACTCTCTCTCTGCGCGTCGAGGCCAACACGGAGCACGGCCTCGCGTTCCGGTTCTTTCTACACGCAAACGACAGATGAGTGGGAGTGCCGCGCTGTTACAGCTGGTGCAATTGTTACTTCCGAGCTACCCGATCGTGTTGCCGAGGTCGCCGGCCAGATCGTGGATCTGCTGCTGCCAGTAACGCCACGTGTGGATGCCGCGGGGCGGGAAGCTGTAGGTGACGTTCTTCGCGCCGAGGGTCGCCATCTTCACCTGGAACGCACGGGTGTTCGCCAGCGACAGTGCCTCGAGGCTCGCACCGGTGCTCGCGTTGAAGACGTCCATGAATCCGGTCGGTGCGGCTCCGCCGGGGGCGGGGATGCCGTTGGCGGCCGACACCCACAGGCGGGTGTTGTTGTCGCGAAGCTTGTTCGCGAACACGAACGGGTCGTTGCGCAGCCACGCCGGGTTCCACGGCGGGCCCCACATCGCGTCGACGTTGTAGCGGCCGGCATCGAGCATCGCGATGCGGATGGCCTCACGCATGCCGGGAGCCGAAATGTTCAGGTATCCGGACAGCGAGCCCGCGTAGTTGAACTGATCGGGGTGGTAGGCGGCGAGGGTCAGGGCGGCGCTGCCACCCATCGACAGGCCGATGACGCCGTTACGGGTGGACTGGAACCCGAGGCGGTTCGCCAGTGCGTCGCGAAGTTCCTGCGTGAGGAACGTCTCCCACTTGTACGGGGTCTTCTGGCCGTTGAGGTTCGAGTTCGAAATCCAGTCGGAGTAGAAGCTGGACTGCCCGCCGACCGGCTGGACGACGTTGATGTTCTGCGAGGCGAGGAACGGGCCCGCGTCGGTGTTGACCTCCCAGCCGCTCAGGTCGTCCTGCGCGCGCAGACCGTCGAGCAGGTAGACGACCCGGTTGGTGTTGCCGTCGGCGGCACGCCAGATGCGGCTCTTGATCGGTCCCATGGCGGAATCGACCCAGAAGTCCTGCGCCGCGGGATCGAAGGCTGCGGATGCCGTTGCACCGCCGCCCACCATGGTCACGCCCAGTGGCAGTGCGACCGCCAGAGCAATTGCGGCGGCGGTACGCCTGGCCCAGCCGCTTGTTCTCGTCGAACCCCCAACTCGCATGAACTCGTCTTCCCTCCGCTTGATGCGTCTCGCGCCGCGGCCGCGGCAACCTCTCGATAACTCTCGTGAAAATCTCACGTACAGACGCCACCCGCGCAGCGATCGCTGCGCGGGTGGCGTCTCGACGGGATCACCTTACTGACAAAACGTTCCGTTGTGCACTCCCGGGGGAAGGGAATCCTGGGTTTTCCCTCACGCCCCCGGTCGGGGCGCTGGTACCCCGGAGCGCGCGAGTGCCGCCCCGCCGGATCGGCGGGGCGGCGTTCGTCACGGGGGTGTCAGATCACCAGGCGCCCAGTGTGTCCAGGATCTGGCCGCGGGCCTTCCACAGCTCGGCACCCCAGTACGGCCACGAGTGCGTGCCGTTGGCGGGGAAGTCGAAGGTGGCCGGGACACCGAGGGTGGCCAGACGCACCTGGAAGGCGCGGGTGTTGGCCAGGGCGAGAGCCTCGAGGCCCATGCCGTTGGCGGTGTTGTAGTAGTCGATCGGGGCGCGCGGGTGGTCGAACTCGCCGGGCAGACCGCTGGCAGCCGAGATGAACATCGACAGACCGTTCAGACGCGGGGCGAACACGAACGGGTCGTTACGCAGCCACGCCGGGTTCCACGGCGGGCCCCACATCGCGTCCACGTTGTAGCGGCCGGCGTCGATCATCGCGACGCGGATGGCCTCACGCATGCCGGGAGCCGAGATGTTCAGGTATCCGGACAGCGAACCGGCGAACTTGAACTGGTCGCGGTGGTACGCGGCGAGGGTCAGGGCGGCACTACCACCCATCGACAGGCCGAGGACGGCGTTGTTGGTGCGCGAGACACCGTAGTTGGCCAGGAAGTCGGGCAGTTCCTTCGTCAGGAACGTCTCCCACTTGTACGTGACGGGCTGACCGTTGAAGTTGCTCGCCGAATACCAGTCGGAGTAGAAGCTGGACTCGCCGCCGACGGGCATGACCAGGGTCACGTTGTCGTTGCGGTACTGGTCGAACGCGTTGGTCTCGAAGCTCCAGGCGTTGCGGTCGTTGCGGGCACGCAGTCCGTCGAGCAGGTACAGCGCAGCGCTACCGCCGCGGGCTGCCCACTGGACCTGGACCTTGATCGGTCCCATGGAAGAGGGAACCCACAGTTCCTCGTAGCCACCTGCCGGCGCGGTCTTGGCGGGACCCGCGTGCGTCGGTGCTGCTGCGGCGACGGCTCCACCAGCGATTCCTGCGCCCACAGGCAGTACCAGTGCGACGGCACCGATGGCCATCGCACGCTGCTTGAGGCGCTGAGACAACCTCGGTCTGGCAAAACGCATGAATACTGCTCACTCTCTTCGTCTGCGGACTCCGCCACTGGGCGGCTCCGGCGGATTCCGTCGGGGAACAGGCGACCTGCCGGCCCGGGCGTTGAAGCCGGGTCGGCAGCGGACCTCTTCCAAGTCACACTGCGCTTGGTGGACTGTATGTCACACGAACTTCCCTGACAAACGCTCACGGAGCGCTTTTCGGGGAACTTCCAGACCACCGTCACCGATGACTCATCATCGACGTACATCGTCGCCGACAGTTCCAGCGTTACACAAACGAGATCTGATGTTCCGACATCGAGATCTGCCCGGGACGCCCCGGTGACACACGCCTCGCCCGGTTCGCCCTATTTGGCCGGTTCCGGGAACGGCGGCTCGAGATTGCACCGCTGAATTTCATAAGCGGGCACTCGCTCGAATCGATAACTCGCGAAATGCAGCGCATCCTTGAAATTCTGCTTGAATCGCGGCCACGTCAGTTCCGACCGGTACGACGTCAGCAGGTCCTGGGTCTCGGGGCACGTGAGCGCGACCCGCGCCTCGGTCACCCATTCCTCGTCGAGGAATCCGGGCATCCACGGGTGCTTGTCGATCATTCCCGTGTCCACCACGACCCAGTCGGGGTAGAGGTTCTTGTCGTGCCCGATACGGCCGTCGTCCAACCGCTCCGTGTGCGCCGCAAGCGGGTAGGCGAGACCCATCTGGTCCAGCACCCGCACGTCGAGGCCGACGTTCATGCTCGTCATGCCGAGGTTCAGGAAGTACACGGTGTGGCCTGCGCCGTCCTCCGGGATCGGAAGGGGCGGAGGAACGACGAACCAGTACGTGTAGTCGGCGGACGGGATGAGCAGACCGCCGTCGGGGGTGTCCGAGATGGTCTGGACCATGGCGCGCATCCGCGGGTAGTCCAGATAGTCGTCCGCGCGAATCGGGTGCGCATGACCGGTGTTGAGAACGTAGAAGGCTCGTTCGTCGACAATTCCGGAACGCCCGATAACGACACCCTCCGGCATTCCCGTCGTGTTCGACGCGAAAAATGCCCAGACGACGGTGCCGACCCACAGGAAAGCCATTGCGAGGAAAGTCGACGATTCCCTATTACGCCCCCACGCCGCCCGGTCCGGAATTCGCACCGGAATTACGGCGACGGGAACGATGAAACAGAACAGAACGGGGAGAAGAACGCGGCCGTGCATGAAGTCGCCGCCGACGCGCAACGAGTACAGACCGAGGATCAACCCGCTCGCGAGAATGAAGACGACGACGGCATTCTGCGTCCGCAGCCCTCCGCGCAGGCGGGTGAGCAGATTCCCCTCGGTGTGACGAACACCATCCTCGATGGACTTGTCCCGGCCGCGCCAGGCGATCACGGCGCCGACGAAAAGGAAGACCAGCGGCAGCCACAGCAGGTACGGGCCGAGCAGATTCCAGAGGTAGGCGAAACCCTGCGACCACTTGGCGCCGCCCGCGTCCTTCGACACCGCGGTGTTGGGGTACGGGAGGGCGTAGTAGCCCATGCGCCAGATCTGGTAGCCCACCGGAACGATGCCGGCGACGAACACCATCGCCACGCGCACCACCCAGGTGAGACCGGGCGCGAGGAAGATCATGGCCAGCGACAGCACACCCAGGATCGCCAGCTCGGGGCGCACGAGGGGCCCCATGCCCGCGAAGAACGACAGCACGAGCACCGAGGTGGTGGACGGGGTGGTGGCCTGACTCCATCGGACCAGCAGCAGCCAGAGCAGCGCGATCCAGAAGATGACGAGGCAGCTTTCGAGACCCGACGTCGCGAAGTCCCGGGCCGGGGGCACCGCGATGTAGACGAGCACACCGGCGGGCATCAGGAAGAGGGTGCCGCCGCCGGCGAAGGACCCACCGCGGTACAGGCGCGCGGTGCCGAACATGGCGAGCACGATCGCCGCCGTGGACAGGATCAGCGCGATCGTCAGGACGACGTATTCGAGCCGGGCCTGGGAGAGCCAGCTGAACGCGTAGACGATGTACGTCCACGCGGTACTGGTGTTGGCCTCGACACGCTCGCCCGAGTTGAAGACGGGACCGTTGCCTGCGAGGAGGTTTCGGACCGTGCGCAGCACGATCAGGCCGTCGTCGGCAATCCATCGCCGTTCCCAGGCACCCCAGAACATCAGGAGAGCCGAGACGGCCACACCCCCGAGGAAGACCACCCTCGCGAGGATGGCCTTCCGGTGGCGTTCGGTGGTCCGCTCCGCGGCGGCGTCCGAGTCCTCGGCGCCTCCTACCAAGTCAGACGAGGTAGACAGCGACACCCACCACTCCGATCCAGGCAATCGCGAGGAGTTGGAGCACGCGGTCGCCCAGCGCAATCTCCTCGGGCTCCCCCGCCTCGCCGCCGTCGACGTCCACGGCGTAACGCAGGATCGCGATGGTGAACGGCACCATGGAGATGGCGTACCAGTTGGTGGCCTTCAGGTCGTCCTGCTGGAACGCCCACAGTCCGTAGCAGAGCACGACCGCGGTGGCGCTGAGTGTCCAGACGAAACGCAGGTACGTCGTGGTGTAGTTCTCGAGGGACTTGCGGATCTTCGCGCCGGTGCGCTCGGCGAGCTGCAGTTCGGCGTATCGCTTACCGGCCGCCATGAACAGCGAACCGAATGCCATGACCAGCAGGAACCACTGCGACAGTGCGATCTCGGCGGCCACACCACCGGCGATGGCGCGCAGCAGGAACCCGGACGAGACGATGCAGATGTCGAGGACGGCCTGGTGTTTGAGACCGAAGCAGTAGGCCAGCTGGATGCCGATGTAGACGGCCATCACGACCGCCAGCTGCCAGTTGGCGAGGAACGACAGGGCGATCGACCCGCCGAGCAGCACGACCGCCATCCCGAACGCCAGGTTGACGGGCAGCACACCGGCTGCGATGGGGCGGAATCGCTTGGTGGGGTGCGCGCGGTCCGCCTCGACGTCCATCGCGTCGTTGACGAGGTAGATGCCGGACGCTGCCATGCAGAACACCACGAAGGCGAGTGCGACGGGAAGCAGGACGTCGGATTCCGTCGCCGTGCCCGCGGCGACGGGAGCTGCGAGGACCAAGACGTTCTTGACCCACTGACGCGGGCGAACGGCCTTGACGATGCCCGCCGCCAGGGATGTCGGGGGTCCGGTGACGACGGCCGGTTCCTCGCTCATTTCTCTCCAAACTTCTGCTCGGCCTTCAGCACCGCGACCGCAGAGGCGGCCCCCAGGGCAGATCCGGCGAGCACATCGGTCGGGTAGTGCACTCCCAGAACGAGCCGGGAGAGCAGCATCGGCGGTACCAACAACGCAGGCAAGGGTAGCCCGGTGAGGCGGCCGAGCAGCACGGCAGCCGCTGTCGTGGACGTCGCGTGCGACGAGGGGAAGCTCAATTTGCTGGGCGTCGACACGTTGACCTGGATCGACGGGTCGTTCGGCCGGGGGCGGCGGACGATGCGTTTGATCACGATCGATGCCGCGTGGGCGCCGACGGCACCGACCGCGACTCCCGCCCACTGCCGGCGACGAGGCTTGTCGAGTGCCGCGCCGATGCCGGCGACGGCCACCCACCCGAGGGCGTGCTCACCGAAGTGGGACATCCCCCGTGCGGTCGAGACGACGCCGGGACGGCTCGCGATCGTCGACTGGACGGCCTGCAGGATCTGGACCTCACTTGATGCCGAAGACACGTTCCCACCTCTCCTTGCTGGTCAGGGCAGGAACGGCGTCCTGGTACTCGCGCTTGAGTTCGGGGAACCGCTGGGCCAGTTCGCGGCGCAGCCGGATCGCTTCCTTCAGCAGCGCGAGCGCCAGCTTGGGGTTGCGCTTGCGGTAGACGACTCCGCGCCCGTCCGCGGTGGTGACGGTGACGCCGTCCACCTGGGACAACAGGAACCACCGCGCGTCGATGGTGGGCACGTTGAGCTGGGGACGCTCGTGGTGCTGCTCGTGCGCGGGCTTGACGTTGTGGATCAGGCCCTTGCCGAGGCGCACGATCTTCGCGAGCGGGTTCGTGGGCAGGCCGACCGCGCCGACTTCCTCACCGGAGGGCAGCGGCAGGCTCGTCGACGACGGCAGGACGACCGCGTCCGGGTACTCCTTACGCATCGCGTGGACGTTGCCGAGCGCGGTGGGGAGCAGTTCGAAGATGTGCTCGGGACCCTGCAGGAAGTCGGCGATGGCCTGGTTCTGGATCGCGACGGTCGAGTATTCGAGGCACAGCAGGTGCTTGATCGTGGCCTTGACGGTGTTGATCACGAGGCCGCGGCCGTTGCCCGGCATGTGCAGGGACGCGACGACGAGCCGGTTCCGCAGGTGGAAGTACGCCTGCCAGTCGATGGCGTCGTCCTTGTCACTCCACGCCATGTGCCAGATCGCGGCACCGGGCATGGTGACGGTCGGGTAGCCGGCGTCCCGGGCACGCAGGCCGTATTCGGCGTCGTCCCATTTGATGAACAGCGGCAGCGGCTGACCGAGTTCCTCGGCGGCCTGCCGCGGGATCATGCACATCCACCAGCCGTTGTAGTCGACGTCGATCCGGCGGTGCAGCAGACGCGAGTTCTCGCGGTCGCTCAGCGGGTAGCGGGAGAAGTCGTGGTCGTACTCGACGTTCGGTGCGGCCGTCCACATGAAGATGGACCGGTCGACGACCTCGCCCATCGAGTGCAGGTGACTGCGCTCCTGGAGGTTCAGCATCTGCCCGCCGACGAGCATCGGAGTCTTCGCGAACCGCGACATCGCCAGCGCGCGCAGGATCGAGTCGGGCTCGATCTCGATGTCGTCGTCCATGAACAGGATGTGCTGGCAGTCGGTGGTCTTCAGCGCCTCGTACATGATCCGGCTGTAGCCGCCGGACCCGCCGAGGTTCGCCTGGTCGTGGATGGCCAGCCGGTCGCCGAGCGCTTCGGCGGCCTCGGTGAAGCCGGGCTCGTCCTTGACCTTGCGGGTGCCCTGATCCGGGATGATGACGGCCTTGACGACGTCCATGACGAGTTCGTCGGACGCCAGCGCGGTCAGCGCCTTGACGCAGTCGGTCGGCCGGTTGAACGTGGGGATGCCGACGGCGACGGTGGCCTCACCGGGGGCGTCGACCGGCGCGTACCAGCCGGCGCTCTCCAGCACGACCTCGGTGTCGGTGGTGATGTCGAACCAGATCCAGCCGCCGTCCTCGAACGGGGCGAGCTCGATCTCGAACTCCAGCGCGGCGTCACCGTCCTGGAACTCGCGGCCCTCGACGTGGATGCGCGACGAGTCGGCCTTCGAGCGGTACACGTCGATGCGGCAGTGCCCCGACAGCTCGAGACGGAGCACCACGGAGTTCAGGGTGCTCCACCGGCGCCAGTAGCTGGCCGGGAACGCGTTGAAGTAGGTGCAGAACGACGCCTCCGCCTCGGCGCCGACCGACAGCGAGGTGCGCGACAGCGAATGCGCGCGGCGGCTGTTGGTCTTCGCCTCCTCCAGGTAGAGGGTGCGGACGTCGAGCGGCTCGCCTGCGCGCGGCAGGATCACCCGCTGCAGCAGCGACTTGCCGAGTAACGGTGCGTCCTCGGTGACCTTCTCGGATTCGAGCAGATGTCGGGCGCTCATTCGGCATCCCCCACGAGGGCCGCACCGGATTCGAAGTGCGGACGCAGGGAGTTGTCGAACATCGACAGCGCGCTGGCGATCGCCATGTGCATGTCCAGGTATTGGTAGGTGCCGAGACGGCCGCCGAACAGGACCTTGTTCGACGCCATCTCCTCCTTCGCGCGGTCGCGGTAGGCGGCGAGCATCGCGCGGTCGTCGGGGGTGTTGATCGGGTAGTACGGCTCGTCCTTGCTCTCCGCGAACCGCGAGAACTCCCGCATGATGACCGTCTTGTCCTTCGGGTAGTCCCGCTCCGGGTGGAAGTGGCGGAACTCGTGGATCCGGGTGAAGGGCACGTCGGCGTCGTTGTAGTTCATGACCGGGGTTCCCTGGAAGTCACCGGTCTCCAGCACCTCGGTCTCGAAGTCGAGGGTGCGCCAGCCCAGCTCGCCCTCGGAGTAGTCGAAGTAGCGGTCGAGGGGGCCGGTGTAGACGACGGGGGCGTCGGGGCTCTCGGCGCGCAGGTCGTCGCGGACGTCGAACCAGTCGGTTTCGAGCCGGACCTCGATCTTCGGGTCCTTCGCCATGTTCTCGAGCCACGCGGTGTAGCCGTCTACGGGCAGGCCCTCGTACGTGTCGTTGAAGTAGCGGTTGTCGAACGTGTATCGCACCGGCAGGCGGGTGATGTTTCCCGCGGGCAGGTTCTTGGGGTCGGTCTGCCACTGCTTGGCGGTGTAGTCGCGCACGAACGCCTCGTACAGCGGCCGCCCGATCAGGGAGATCGCCTTCTCCTCCAGGTTGGACGCGGACGCCGAGTCGATCTCGCTGGACTGCTCGGCGATCAGCTTCCGCGCCTCGTCCGGGGTGAAGTAGCGCCCGAAGAACTGCGACACCAGGCCCAGCCCCATCGGGAACTGGTACGCCTGCCCCTTGTGCAGCGCGAACACGCGGTGCTGGTAGTTCGTGAATTCGGTGAACTGGGTGACGTAGTCCCACACCCTCTTGTTCGAGGTGTGGAACAGGTGCGCACCGTACTTGTGGATCTCGATGCCGGTCTCGGGCTCGGCCTCCGAATAGGCGTTTCCGCCCAGGTGATGACGACGGTCGAGCACCAGCACACGCTTACCCAGCTGTGTTGCTGCACGCTCGGCGACGGTCAGTCCGAAAAATCCGGAGCCGACGACGATGAGGTCGTACCGGCCAGGGGCGGTTGTCTCTGGGGTTGCAGCGGTCACGATGAACCAGGGTAAGCGACTCCGCCGCCCGTGCGCGGCCAAGGGGGGCAAGCACCCCCTCGGCACGCACGAGGAGTTCTCGCTGTATTCACCGGTTCTGCAGACCTCGTTGTTCCCGCCGACGCGGCGATCGCGCTTGATGAGCGGGTGCGCATCGTCCAGCTGGCGAACTTCTACGGACCGCGGTCGGGTGGGCTCCGCACCGCCCTCCACAACTGGGGTCAGGGGTACGTCGAACGCGGACACGAGGTGATCCTCGTCGTCCCAGGTCAGCGCGACTGCGAAGAGCTGCTGCCGAGCGGGGTCCTGCGGATCACCCGGTCGGCTCCCACCATCCCCGCGACCGGTGGTTACCGCGTCGTCAATCCGCGGCGGGTCGCCGACGTGGTCAGCGGTCTGCGACCCGACGTCCTGGAGGTGTCCGACCGGCTCACCCTGCGCGGTTTCGGGGGCTGGGCGCGCGCCCGCGGGGTGCGCAGTGTGGTCGTGTCACACGAACGCCTCGACCGGCTGATCGGCCAACTCGCTCCGCGCCGCGTGGCCCGTGGCTGGGCCGATGTCGCGAACCGCCGGATGGCCCGCAACTACGACGCCGTCGTCTGCACGACGGACTTCGCGAGCGAGGAGTTCACCCGCATCGGGGCCCCCAACCTGCACCGGGTCCCGCTCGGGGTGGACCTCACGATGTTCCACCCCGGCAAACACGACCAGGTGATGCGCGACTCCTTCGCCGACCCGGCGCAGCGTTTCCTCCTGCACTGTGGCCGGCTGTCGGTGGAGAAGCAGGTGGAACGCAGCATCGACGCCGTCCGGCTGTTGCGGCGGCAGGGTCACGACGCCCGGCTGGTCATCGCCGGGGACGGCCCGCGGCGTGAGGCGCTGCAGTACCGGGCCCGCGGGCTCCCCGTGCACTTCACCGGGTTCATCAGCGACAAGGGGCGCCTGGCGTCGCTGTTCGCGTCGGCGGACGTATCGCTGGCGCCCGGACCGCACGAGACGTTCTGCCTGTCGGCGCTCGAGTCGCTGGCGGCGGGCACCCCGGTGGTCGCGTCACAGTCGTCGGCGCTCGCCGAGATCATCACACCCGGCTGCGGTGCCCTGGCCCGGGACCGGGGTCCCGCGTTCGCCGAAGCGGTGAGCGGCATCCTCGCGATCCCCTCACGCACGCGCCGGGCGTCGGCCCGGCGGCGGGCCGAGGACTTCGGCTGGGGCGAGTCCGTCGACGGGATGCTCGCCGTGCTCGAGGGAACCGGTCCGCTCTGCTCCGCCTAGCTGCCGCCCGTCGGTAACCACTCGCGCAGCACGCTGGCGTCGATCACCTGCGCGCCGAGCTTCTTCGTCCAGATGATCGTTCCGTTGGTGTACATCCGGAACTTCCCCGCCTCCGACGGCAGCATCATCTCGGGACCGATCGGCGCACCGAGTGTGCTGTTGACGCCGCCGAGTTCCTTGTACTTCTCGGCGATCGGCGAACCCTCGGTGGTGCCGACGGTGTCCTCGTCCTCACCCGCGGACGCGAGCGTGGAGTCGGGTTCGGGGGCGGCCGGCGGCGCGGGGACGCCGAGTCCGTCACCGACCGTGAACCAGTCGGACTTGAGCTTCAGCTTCGACCGCGCCTCGGCGCCCGTCGCCTCGGCGGTGCCCGACGATCCGACCACCTTCACACCGGTGACGCGTCCGCCGTCGACGCCGAAGTTGTTGCGGGTGATCACCTCGAACGATTCGAGGTCTCCGACGTTGAACGCGGACGCGATGTCGCCCGCGGTGAGCGTCACCGTCCAGTCGTGGTTCGGGGACACGGTGTCGCCCTGGTCCTCGACGGCCGGGAACTCGCCGCCCGCGGTGTATCCGCCTGTGGACGAGGAGAATTCGGCGGCGACGGGCTTGTTGTCCTTGGTCAGGATCATGCCCTTGGTGGAACGGACGGCGTCGGTGGTCCGCGGGTCTTCCTTCGCGGAACCCCCGTACACCTGGCAGCTCTGGGTGTCGCAGGTCTTCGCGTACTCTTCCCGGTTCTCGGCGGCGGCGTAGGAGCGGGCCGCGACGGCCTGCGCCCGAAGCGCCTCGGCCCCACCGGTGTCGGCCCAGGCGGCTTTCGCCTCGGCGGGCACGACGCCCAGGAGGTAGTCGTCCATGTCGAGGACGTTGACGGTGCGCACGGCCGCGCCGTCGAGCGCGACCCCGAGCGCGCCGCGGTAGGGGGTGTCACCGGCGCACAGCTTGAGGTGCTCGTTCGCGGGACGGTCCGGGGCCAGGTCGATCGGGTCCACCCACGGGTGGTCGGTGGCGTCCTGCCACAGGACCTCACCGGCACATCCCCGGGTGACCACGACGTTGGCGCCGCCGTCGGCGGTCGGCGTCAGGTGGACGGCCTCCCCCGGTCCGACGGGCTTGCCGGCGACGACGGCGCCGGCGTCGGAGTAGACGTCGAGCGGCTGATCGTCGCGCGCCTGCAGCCGGACGCTGATCTGTGCATCGGCGAGGGTGCCGAGTGTGGTGCCGCCGTAATAGTGACCGAGGATGCGCTCGGCCGCCCATCCCTGATCCTTCGCGTATCCGTAGGCGCCCCACTGGCCCATCCCGCGGCCGTGGCCGTTGCCGTGCCCGGAAAGCGTGAACGGCGTGTCGGAGGCGACGGTTTCCCGGATGTCCTGGCCGGAGGAGCGCAGATGCACGACGACGCCGGTGACGGCACCGAGGACGAGGACGGGTGCGATGCCGAGTGCCGACGCGCGCAGAAGTTTGGCCGTGAACCCGCGCGGGGCGGGAGGGCCCGCGATGTACCGCCTCCTGCGGGTCCAGGCAGGCCTACCTGCACGAACCCCGAATTCGGTCTTCGCCATCACTGCACTCCTCATCGCTGAACAACGAGCGCTGAGACGGGGCGTGCACCTCGTCTCAGCGGGTCCGAGAAATTCGGGATAAAGTCTCAATGTAAGGTTGAGCGTTATGGACCTGTGTGACTAGTGTGGCAAGAGTGGTTGGAGTTAGCAACAACAGTCTCTTCAGTCACATGAGCATCACGAGTTGCAGACACGCGAGGTCGCTCGCAGGAAACTACAACTGAGGAGAGTCCCCCTTGCCGCACCGTCGACCGAAGCCCTCGATTGTCCTCGGGGCTGTCGCCGCTCTGGCTGTCGCAAGTCCCGTTGCGGTCTACGGCATCAGTAGCGCACCCTCCGACGTCAAATCCACGAACGAAACCTCCAACTCCGCAGTGTCCACCGAGATCGCGCAGGTCGTGCTGTCGCAGATTCCCGACATCGTGATTCCGCTGAAGGAACTGACCGGGCTGAACCTGCCCGACGTCAACATCGGCGACCTGCGGAACCTGAAGATCCCGCCGTACCTCCACATCCCCAGCAATGTGCAGCTTCCCGGCGGAATCCAGATCCCGAGCCTGCAGATCCCGTTGAAGCTCCCCGCCCCGGGCGACGTCTCCGACCCCGCGATCCTGCCCCCGGCCGATCAGCAGCCCGGCGCGATCGTCAAGGAACTGTCCCGCGACACCCCGTTCAGCATGGTGGCGCTCACCTCCGAGACCCTCGCGTCCGCGGAGTCGAAGGTCCGTGCGCTGCAGGCCGACGGAACGTGGGGACAGTGGGTCTCCCCCGACATGATCGACACGCGTCGCACGGACAAGACCGCGTCGGACGGCAAGGTCGCCACCGAACCCGTCTACGTCGGGCTGACGAAGGCGATCCAGATCCTGACCCCCACCTCGACGCCCGCACCGGCCGGTGCACCCGCTGCAGTTCCCGCACCGGCACCCGAAGCCCCCGCTCCCGCACCGGCTCCTGCACCGGCTCCCGCGGCCGACGGTGCCGCACCGCTCGGATACACCCCCGCCGCCGTCAACACGCCGTTGCGGCAGCAGCCGGCACGCGCAGGCGCCGACGACGTCACGGCCGTCCTCATCGAACCGGGCAGCGGTCCCGGCGACGCGACGCTCGCCGACATCGCCAGCCCCCTCGACAGCGGCGGCCCCAAGGTGATCAGCCGCCAGCAGTGGGGTGCCGACGAATCCATCCGGTGCCAGGACCCCGACTACGACGACTTCATCGGCGGTGCCACCGTGCACCACACCGCGGGAGCCAACGACTACTCGAAGGCCGAATCGGCCGAGATCGTCCGCGCGATCTACGCCTACCACGCGCAGACGCTCGGCTGGTGCGACATCGGGTACAACGCACTGGTCGACAAGTACGGCCAGATCTTCGAGGGACGCGCGGGCGGTCTCGACCGTCCGGTGCAGGGCGCGCATGCCGGCGGGTTCAACGAGAACACCACCGGCGTCGCGATGATGGGCGACTTCTCCTCCGAGGATCCGCCGCAGGCGACCCTCGACGCCGTCGGCAAGTTCCTGGGCTGGAAGCTCGGCAAGGCCGGACTCGATCCACTCGGGGAGACGACGATGTACTCCGAGGGCACCGAATTCACTCCCTATGCGGAGGGTGAGGCCGTCGACCTTCCGGTGATCTTCGCGCACCGCGACGTCGGCAACACGTCCTGCCCGGGCGATGCGGCGTACTCACACATGGACGAGATCCGGCAGATCGCGGCCGCCAATCTCGGTGGCGGCAACGCCTCGCTGGCCTCGGACGCACCCGCCGGTGAGGCTCCGGCACCGTCCGGCGGTCCCGGCACGGACGCCAGCTCCAGCCTCGGCGCCGGAATCCCCGCCCTGGTCAACGAACTGCTGCGGCTCACCGACCCGTCGCCGGTCGCCCAGAAGTGGGTGGCGGAAGGCGGCGACACCGGTCGGCTCGGCCAGGCCATCACCGGACTGCTGCAGGCCAAGGCCGGGAACTCGGGCGCTGAGTTCGCCAACGGCGCCATCTTCACCTCGCCCAACGGCGGTGTGTGGGCGGTCCTCGGGCAGATCTTCAAGACGTGGCAGAACCTCGGCGCCGACAACGGCGAACTGGGTCTGCCGACCAGTGACGAGTACGCGATCCCGGGCGGTCTGCGCACCGACTTCGAGAACGGTTCGCTGATCTTCAACGAGATCACCGGCATCGTCACCAAGGTGTTGAAGACCTACAACGACACCTACGCGGAGGCCTACAAGAACGGTGCCCCCGTCGATGCCGCGGCCCCCGTCGCACCGCCCGCGGATCCGGCACAGGTTCCGCCCGCTCCGGCCGAGCCCGCTCCGGCTCCGGCACCCGAACCGGCTCCCGCGCCCGCTCCCGTCGAACCGGCACCGATTCCGGCCGGCTGATCGGGTTTCACCCTCTCGGGCGCTGGTGGTCTCAGGACCACCAGCGCTCGAGTACTTTCGCGACCCCGTCGTCCCAGTTGGTGGCGGTCACCTCGTCGGCGGCGGCCTTGGCGTCGGGGTGCGCGTTCTCGACGGCGACACCCCGGCCCGCGAGGTTCAGCATCGGAATGTCGTTGGGCATGTCACCGAAGGCCACGATCCGCGACGCCGTGACGCCGAGCCGTTCCGCCACCAGCGCGAGACCCGACGCCTTCGTGATTCCCGACGCCGACAGTTCGATCAGCCCGTTGTCGGTGGAAAACGTGACGTCCGCCCGGCGACCGATGTGCGGCGCCAGCGCGTCGACCATCGCCTGACTCGACATTTCCGGCACCCGGATCAGCAGCTTCACCGCGGGGGCCGCAACGACCTCGTTCTCGGACATCTCGGTGTTGTCAGGGTTGAGCCAGGCGTGCTGGTAGCCGGGTGAGCTCACGAACTGCGGTGTCGCGGCGTCGTGGGCGCTGGCCCCGACACGCTCGGCCGCGAGCCCGGCGCCGGGCAGCACCCGGAGCGCGATCTCCGACAGCCAGGTGAGGGTGTCGACGTCGAGCGTCGCGGCGCTGAGCACGCGGTCGCTGTCGCTGTCGTAGATGACGGCGCCGTTCGCGCAGACGGCGAGCGGCGCGTACCCGAGGCCCTCGACCACGGGATGGATCCAGCGCGGGGGCCGGCCGGTGGCCAGCACGAAGGGAGTTCCCGACGCGACCACCGACGCGACGGCGTCGCGGGTGCGGGCGCTGATGCGCTCGTCCTCCCCGATCAGGGTGCCGTCGACATCGGACGCTACAAGGCTCGGTCGGTCTGGGCTCACCCAGCCATTCTGCCTGCCGGGTCCGCGGCGCCGCCGGGGGGCTGTTACCGGGACCGGCGTTCCTCGGCTTCGCGGCGGTCCATCTCGGTGGCCTCCTCGATGGTGGGTGCACTGCCACCGAGTCGCCGGGGCACCCAGTACGCGCCCGCCGGATGGTCGAATCCGTCCTGAACCCGGCGCAGGATCGCGTCCATCTCCGCGTGCAGGGTCTCGGTCAGGGCCTCCGCCGGTTCCCGCGGCTCGATCGGCCGGCCGACCTCGACGGTCACCGGGAACCGATGCCGCCCAAGCTGTCTCGGCTGACCCTTGGTGGCGATCCGTTGAGCACCCCACACGATGACCGGCACGAGCGGCACCCGGGCGTCGATCGCCATGCGCGCCGCACCCGACTTCAGTTCCTTGATCTCGAAGCTCCGGCTGATGGTCGCCTCCGGGTACACCCCCACCAGTTCGCCTTCGCGCAGCCGATCCACCGCAGCGAGGTACGCGCCCGCGCCGGCGGTCCGGTCGACCGGGATGACCCCGCAGCCGCGCATCAGGAACGCCATCACCCTGTTGTTCGCGAGTTCGGCCTTGGCCATGAGCCGCAGTCTGCGGTCCACCGCACCGACCGCCAGCGCCAGCTGGACGAAGTCCAGGTAGCCGGTGTGATTGACCGCGAGCACCGCGCCGCCCTCGGTAGGGATGTTGTCGAGGCCGACTCGCGTCATCCGCAACCCCTGGAACAGGGACAACGCCTTGGCCGTCGACTCGACAGCCGTGTAGACAGGCTCCACCGCCACCTTCTAGCTACCGGTCTCCCGGGCCCGACGGGACTGCGCCTTCGCCTCGGCGTCGGCGGCGTCCATCTTGTTCGCTTCGTCGAGCGTCGGCGCACTGCCCCCGAGGCGCGCGGGCACCCAGTACTCGCCTGCCGGGTGGTCGTAGCCCTGCTGAAGGTCGGCAAGCATCGTCGTCATCGTGGCGTGCAGCTTCGCGGTCAGCTCGGACGCGGGCTCGAACGGCTGGATCGGCTCACCGACGGCGATCGAGATGGGAGTGTTCGTGCGGCCCAGCCGCTTCGGGAACCCCTTGGTCCACACCCGCTGCGCGCCCCAGATGACCACCGGGATGATCGGCACATTCGCCTCGATCGCCATGCGCGCGGCACCCGACTTGAATTCCTTGATCTCGAAGCTCCGGCTGATGGTGGCCTCCGGGTAGACGCCCACCAGTTCGCCGCGGCGCAGGAAGTCGACGGCCGCCTTGTACGAATCCGCGCCGGCGGCCCGGTCGACCGGAATGTGCTTGAGCGCGCGCATGATCGGGCCCGAGATCTTGTTGTCGAACACTTCCTTCTTCGCCATGAAGCGGACGTACCGCTTCACCCTGCGGGCCGGAAGTCCAGCGTAGGTGAAGTCCATGTAGCCGGTGTGATTGATCGCGATCACCGCCCCACCCGTCGACGGAATGTGCTGATCGCCCTTGACCGTGAACTTCAGCCCCTCGAGGGCGAATACGGTGCGGGCGATGCCGATGACGGTTCGGTAGACGGGTTCCACAATCGGCTAGCGTAGCCGGGTATCCGCGATCTGGCCCGCCGTCGGGGACGGACATTCGGTGGGGAGTCGAGAGAAAGGGCGCGCTGGAGATGGGTGGCAGGGGCAGGAGGGCGCTCATCGCGCCGGTCGTCGCGGTGATTCTCGGCGCCGGGGTGGCGTGCGATTCGCAGTCCGGAATCCCGACGGAGGAGCCCCCGTCCGACACCGTTTCCGCGCCCGCTCCCGCCGCGGCCGAGCCCACGACCACCGTGCCGCCCGCCCCGGTGCCGCAGGTGGTCGTCGGCGAGGTGCCCGGCAACCCCGCAGCGGTCGACGCCGTCCGCGCCTGGGCCACCGACCTGGTCACCCGGCCCGGCACCGTCCCCGCGAAATGCTGGACGCTGCCGCCCGCCCAGGCCGCCGACCAGTACGCCGACACGTCCGCGATCCTCGGGGCGCTCGCGCAACCCGGCGTCGACGGACAATTCGCGGTGTCGTGGACCGGCGGCGGCACCACGGTGTCCGTCAAACGCAGCGAGATCGCCTCCGGCTACGCCTGCCCGCACGTCCACCCCGCCGGGACCCTCGACTTCTACACCCCCGCCGACGCCGAGTACGCCGTCACCCGATTCCTGTCGCGGGAGTCGGGCGCGCCGGTCAACGGGGCGGATACCGAGACCGCCTACCCGTTGATCTGCCCCGGCTTCAGCCCCTGGGATCCGTCCGGCACCGGCAACGGAGGCCGGCCGCCGCTCCGGCTCGACCCCGACGTCCTGGCCGGGACCACGGCGTTCGCGACCGACGCGATGACCGCCACGCCGGTCCGCGGCGACTACCTGGAAGTGTCCGTTCCGGTCACCGACGTGTCCGGTGTGACGAACACCAGGCAGGTCACGCTGTCCATCGGCCCCGACGGCTACTGCCTGGGCGAAGTGAACTGACGCACGTGAGTGGCGATATGTGCTGGAGCGCGCATTGTCACTCACCTGGGGGGAACGCCTACTCTGGAACAGTCGCTCAGCTCCCAGGAGGCATACCAGTGCAGGTCACCAGCGTCGGACACGCCGGATTCCACATCCAGACCGAGGCAGGCTCGATCCTGTGCGACCCCTGGGTGAACCCCGCGTACTTCGGATCCTGGTTCCCGTTCCCGGACAACACCCAGCTCGACTGGGACGCCCTGGGCAACTGCGACTACCTGTACGTGTCGCACCTGCACAAGGACCACTTCGACCCGGAGAACCTCAGCAAGCACGTCAACAAGGACGCGACGGTGCTGCTCCCCGACTACCCGGTGCCGGACCTCAAGCGTGAACTCGAGGCGCTGGGCTTCCACAAGTTCTTCGAGACCGAGGACTCGGTCAAACACAAGGTCACCGGCCCCAAGGGTGACCTCGACATCATGATCATCGCCCTGCGCGCCCCCGCGGACGGTCCGATCGGCGACTCGGGTCTCGTGGTGTCCGACGGCGAGACCAAATGTTTCAACATGAACGACGCGCGACCCGTCGACATGGACGTCCTGCACGACGAGTTCGGCAAGATCGACATCCACCTGCTCCAGTACTCGGGCGCCATCTGGTACCCGATGGTCTACGACATCCCCACCAAGACGAAGGCCAACTTCGGCAAGCAGAAGCGTCAGCGCGGCATGGACCGCTGCCGCAGCTACATCGAGCAGGTCGCGGCCACCT
Organism: Rhodococcus sp. JS3073; assembly: GCF_026810085.1. Classification (NCBI taxonomy): domain Bacteria; kingdom Bacillati; phylum Actinomycetota; class Actinomycetes; order Mycobacteriales; family Nocardiaceae; genus Rhodococcus; species Rhodococcus sp. JS3073. The sequence continues at coordinate 3,750,110 of NZ_CP113951.1, forward strand.
GGGTGGTGCCGTCCGCCGGACCGCCGGTGTTCCTCGACGACGCACTGCGTTACCTGAACGACGACCGGGGCGACGAGGGCAACATCTTCCCCGACCAGATCACGTTCCTCGAGCAGATGCGGATCCACGGCAACGACGGCGGCATCCTGATGATCCCGGGGTCCACCGCGGACCTGAAGGGCGGCGAGCTGACGCTCACGCACCCGATCCCGGACGCCGAGGTCGACAAGATCTTCTCCGAGAAGGCCGCGTACATCGAGGACATGGCGAAGCGCATGGCGCCGGTCCTGGCCGCCGAGAAGGCCACGTGGGCCCCCGCCGAGGGTGAGCCGCTGCTCGAGGCACTGAAGGCGAAGTTCGAGCCGATCATGAAGCAGTCCGACCTGATCTGCGACGGCATCGGCTACCCCGTCGGCCTGGTGATGGGCGACGAGACCGTCGTCCTCGACTTCCCGCAGCGCACCGTCCGTCCGCGCGGCGAGAAGGACGGCAAGTACCGCTACGGCTTCCGCATCGCCCCCGAGCTGGTTCGCACGGTGCTGCGCGACGACGAGCCCGACTGGGTGAACACCATCTTCCTGTCCACCCGCTTCGAGGCGTGGCGCGTCGGCGGATACAACGAATTCCTCTACACGTTCTTCAAGTGCCTCACCGACGAACGCATCGCGTACGCCGACGGCTGGTTCGCCGAGGCCCACGACGACTCCGCGTCTATCGAGCTCGGCGGGTACGAGATCCAGCGTCGCTGCCCGCACCTGAAGGCCGACCTGTCGAAGTTCGGCGTCGTCGACGGCACCAACCTCACCTGCAACCTGCACGGCTGGCAGTGGGACCTCGAATCGGGGCGCTGCAAGACGTCCAAGGGACACGAACTGCGGTCCGCGAAGCTCTGACCCCGGCGGGCGAACGTACCCTTCGGCGCACCTGAGGCGTCGAAGGGTACGTTCACCCGGCAGAGGGGGCGTCGGCGCGGACCGGCGGCAGCCACCGTCGCACCAGGACCGCCGACAGCAGTACCGGAACGGCCAGTGCCGCGACGAGCGTCGTGACCGACAGCCACAGGGACCCGACGGCGAAGCCCGCGTAGATCAGCACCGCGGCCACCTCACCGAACAGGCCTGCCACCGACGTGACGGTGGCGCGCGCGGGACCGGTGATCGCATCCTGCACGCGCGCTTCCGACACGATCATCGCGTTCCCGAGGATGCCGTAGCCGACGCCGATCGCGAGGAATCCGGGGACGCCGCCGAGCAGCGCTCCCCCGCCGAGCAGGATCGCGGCGACGGCGACGGCCCGGCCCATCGTCACGGCGCGCATCGACGCCGTGCGTCCGGCGAGGGCTGTGCCGACCACCTGCCCGCTCACCGTGATCGCGACGAGCAGCGGTACGGACGCCGTCGCTGTTCCACCGTCGCGCGCGAGCAGCCCGAAGTACTCGTCGAACGCCAGGAACGCGATCAGCACCGCCGACAGCATCACTCCGCGCCGGACCACCGCCCCCCGCGTGACCTCGCCGAGGCCGGCCCGCAGCATCGTGGCGTACCGGACCGCGAGTCCCCGTTGTTCGCGGGCGACGTCGAGGGTCTCGTCCGCCTCCTCGACCTTGGGTGCCGCGGGCAGCAGCAGGGCGAAGCAGCCGTGGACCACGGTCGCACCGACGCTCACCCACCCGACCAGCGGATATCCGCCGAGAACGTAGAGCGGCGCCGCCGTCAGGGTCGCGAGAAGGTTGCACACCATGGCGCCGGAGTTGGCGTAGCCGAGCACCCTCGCGAAGTCACCGGTAGCGGCTCGCGCGACGAGTTCGTCGTACAGCAACGCCTCGAACGTTCCCGACTGGATGGCGCCGCTGATGCCCCACAACACGAATCCCGCCGCGAATCCCGCGTACGACGGCACCAGGATCCACACGGTGAATCCGGCCGTGTACAGCACGGATGCGAATACCAGGAGGCCACGTCGAGACACGGTGTCGGCCCACGCGCCGGACGGCACCTCGGCGACGAAGGACACGACCGACCAGATGACGAACAGGGACGAGATCTGACCGACACTCACACCGTGGTCGGCGAACAGCAGGTCGTACAGACCGTAGAGGGGGATGAGGTCGCGCGTGGACACATAGCCGACCACGCGGACGGCGAGAGAACGCTGCGAACGGGGTCAAGGCTGGGCGGCGGGATATCTCACGCGCCCAGTTTCGCACTCCGAGCCGGGGGTGTCACCCCGTTTCGACCTATCCGACGGTCGGCGGCTGATCGACGAGCTGGGCCATGTAGAGCTGGTCACCCATCTTGTCCATCAGTTCGATCTGCGTCTCCAGGTAGTCGATGTGATCCTCTTCTTCCTTGAGGATCGTCTCGAGCAGTTTCGCCGACGTGGCATCGCCCTTGTCGCGGCACATCTGGATTCCCGGACGCAAACGCTCGACGACCTCGACTTCGATGGAGAGGTCGGAATGGAATTGCTCGCGCAGGTCCTGCCCGATACGCAGCGGCAGCAGCTTCTGATAGTTCGGAAGCGCCTCGAGGAACAGGATTCGGTCGGTGAGGATCTCGGCGTGGTTCATCTCCTCGATGGACTCGGCCCGAGTCTTGTCCGCCAGTTTGGTGAAGCCCCAATTGGCTTGCATCTTGGAGTGCAGAAAGTACTGGTTGATCGCGGTCAGCTCACTGGTCAACTGTTCGTTGAGAAGAGCAATAACCTCGTCGTCGCCGCGCATGACTCCTCCGTTCGCCCCGGTTGAGGCGAACGTACCACTGGGAGTACCGCGATGTTGCGGATCGCGGGGTTCAGTTGTGCTGCGGTTTCGTCACGCGGCCGTGCTCACGGCCGACCGCTCCAGAATCTCCTTCAACCGATCGACGCAGGTCCCACATCCCCATCCGGCGCCGCAACGCTCACCGATGGCATCCGCGCTGTCAGCTCCGTCGGCGCAGTGCTCGTGCACTTCGTCTTCCGTCACTGCCTTGCAGATGCACACGAACATGTGGAGCTCCTTACCAACCAACTCGATTAGGTAAGGGTTACATCATTTTCGCGTTCGCGCAAGGGTAGCCTTCCCAAAATCCTGGGCCTGCTTTTATGGCTTCAGGACATCCGTCCCGACGAACGGCACGAGCGCGTCGGGCACCCGCACGGTGCCGTCGGACTGCTGGTGGTTCTCCAGGATGGCGACGATCCACCGGGTGGTGGCGAGGGTGCCGTTGAGGGTCGCGGCGGTCTGAGGCTTCCCGTTCTCGTCGCGGTACCGGACACCGAGACGACGCGCCTGGAACGTCGTGCAGTTGGACGTCGAGGTGAGCTCGCGGTACGCCTGCTGCGTGGGCACCCAGGCCTCGCAGTCGAACTTGCGGGCGGCCGACGACCCCAGGTCGCCGCCTGCCACGTCGATCACGCGGTACGGCACGTCGATGGCGGCGAGCATGTCGCGCTCCCACGCGAGCAGGCGCTGGTGTTCGGCGTCGGCGTCCTCGGGCTTGCAGTAGGTGAACATCTCCACCTTGTCGAACTGGTGGACTCGGATGATCCCGCGGGTGTCCTTGCCGTAGCTGCCGGCCTCGCGGCGGAAGCACGTCGACCAGCCTGCGTACCGCTTGGGGCCGTCGGTGAGGTCGAGGATCTCGCCCGAGTGGTACCCGGCCAGCGGGACCTCGGACGTGCCGACGAGGTACAGGTCGTCGTCGGCGAGGTGGTAGATCTCGTCTGCGTGGGCGCCGAGGAACCCGGTACCCGCCATGATCTCCGGTCGCACCAGCACCGGCGGGATCATCATCTGGAAGCCGTTGGCCATCGCCTTCTGCGCGGCCAGCTGCAGCATTCCCAGCTGCAGCATCGCGCCGAAGCCGGTGAGGAAGTAGAAGCGGGCGCCGGAGACCTTCGCGCCGCGCTCCATGTCGATCAGCCCCAGCGACTCACCCAGCTCGAGGTGGTCCTTGGGTTCGAAGTCGAACGTGGGAATGCCGCCGACCGTCTCGAGGGTGACGAAGTCGTCCTCGCCGCCCGCGGGGGCGCCCTCCTGGACGACGTTGGAAATCGCCCGGTGCGCGGCGTCGAGCGCGGCCTGCGCCTCGTGCTGCTCGGCCTCGGCCTGCTTGACCTTGGCCGCGAGTTCCTTGGACCCCTCGAGCAGCGCCGGACGCTCCTCCGGGGACGCCTGCCCGACCTTCTTGCCGAACGCCTTCTGCTCGGCACGCAGGTTGTCGCCGGCGAGAACGGCGGCGCGCCGGGACGCGTCGGCCTCGAGCAATGCGTCGACCAGGGCGGGATCTTCGCCACGGGTGCGCTGCGACTCGCGGACGGCGTCGGGGTTCTCGCGGAGGAACTTCAGGTCAATCACGGCTTCAAACCCTACCGGGCGCCGCAGAGCGGCTCACTCCGGTTTCGGTTCCAGCAAGCTCAGAAGGTCCTCGCGGCCGAACATGCGGGCGGCGTCGACAGCGGTCGGGTGGCCGGCCGTGGCATCGGCGCCACCGGCGACGAGCGTCCGCACGACGGCGTCCTCGCCCTTGAACAGCGCCCCTGCCAGCGGGGACTGGCCCTTGTCGTTGAGCCGGTCGACGTCGGCGCCACGGTCGATCAGGACCTGAACAGCCACGGCGTGACCGTGGTATGCGGCCAGCATCACCAGGGTGTCGCCGTTCTGATTGGCCAGGTTCACCGGGACGCCCGCGTCGAGGTACGTGGCCAACGACACGGCGTCGCCGGATCGTGCCGTGTCGAACACACGCCCGGCGAGCTCTTGCAGTTCAGGATCCACCGGCTCGGCGGAGTGCTGAGGATCGTCACTCATGGTCGTCGAAGTTACGCCAGGTTCGGGCCGATTGCGGGAGTTGTTCTGCTTCCACGATCGGAACGGGCATTATGGAAATCGATGTCCTCAGATCAGTCGAACGGTGCCGACCCCCAGCCGAAGAATGCCGGGCAACCGGAGAAGGCTCCCCGCAGCATGTCCGCGACCACGACGCGTCGCGCGCTCGCGGCCGTCGCGGCCGGTGCCGTGGTGGCAGCGATCGCCACGTTCGCGATCGCAGGCGGTTTCAACCGCAGCGAGAACCTCCCCGCACACTCGACCGGTTCCGGACCGCAGGCGACGGGTTCGGTGGACGGCGACGCGTTCGCTTCGGCGGCGGCGGGCGACTGTCTCGACTGGACGCCGTCGAACGATCCGCAGGAAGACCGGAAGGACGTCGCGAAGGTCGACTGCTCGGAGGAACACCGGTTCGAGGTGGCGGCGCCGCTGGACCTCAGCGTGTATCCGGGCGCCGAATTCGGTCCGGGTTCGCGTTACCCGGGTGCGCTGCGGTTCGCCGCGCTGCGCGACGAACACTGCGTGCCCGCCGTCGACACCTACCTCGGCGCGAAGTTCGATCCGTACGGCAAGTTCAGCGTGGGTCTGATGTTCCCCAGCGAGTCCGGTTGGGCGGCGGGCGAGCGCACCCTGCGGTGCGGCCTCCAATTCTCCAGCACCGCAGGGACGTTGCTCCCGTTCACCGGCAAGGTGGCCGAGCAGGACCAATCCAACATCTGGGATCCGGGTACCTGCATCGGAATCAACCAGAACGTGCCCACCGATCCCGTCGACTGCGCGCAGCCCCACGCGTTCGAAGTGATCTCCGTCGTCGACCTGGCCACCCAGTTCCCGTCCTCGATGCCGTCCGTCGAAGACCAGGACAAGTATCTCGAAGGCGTGTGCACGCAGGCCGCCAACGAGTACCTCGGTTCCGCCGACGCACTGCGGAACAAGACGCTCACGCTGTTCTGGGACAACCTGGAACTCGACAGCTGGCTCGCGGGCAGCAGGCGGGTGAACTGCTCGGTGGGCAAGGAGACCGACGCCGGCGGCTTCTCGACCATCACCGGTTCGGCGAAGGGCGAGATCCTCATCAACGGTGCGGCACCCGTGCCGCCGCCGCCGGTCCCGGAGGGTAGGTCTGTTCCGACGCCGCTTCCCGGCGCAGTTCCGGTTCCCGGGAACTGATGTGGCGGTGAGCATGACGCCGGACCGATTCGAGGAATTGGTGGGCGACGCACTCGATCTGATCCCACCCCAGCTCGCGGCCGCGATCGACAACGTCGTCGTCCTCGTCGACGACCGCAACGACGAGGATCCGTATCTTCTGGGCCTCTACCACGGGATCGCGCTGACGGAACGGGACAGCCATTACGGCGGATCGCTGCCCGATACGATTACCGTCTATCGCGACGCCCTCCTCGAAATCTGCAGTTCGGAGGAGGAAGTCGTCCACGAGGTGGCCGTCACCGTGATACACGAGGTTGCGCACTACTTCGGGATAGAAGAAGATCGCTTGCACGAGCTCGGCTGGGGATGAACGGTTTTCCCGAGAAGAATTTCTCGGGATCGGGGGGAACCGAAGAGCGCGTTGCAGCGTCCAAGTGTGTAGGGACAGCTGCACATGCAGTTCGTTTGCCGGGGGGCAACTGCCTTCCGCCTGCCTAGGTCAAGAAGGAGTTCGACGCAATGCCAGCTCTGCACGTCGCACCTGAAGCTCTTGTCGCCGCCGCCGTGGAACTCGACGCACTCGCTGCGCGTCTCGAGACCGCGGTCGCTCTCAACTCCGCGGCCATCCGCGTGCTCCCGTCCGGGAGCGAAGAGGTCTCTCTGCACGCGGCCGGTTACTTCAACACGGTTGCCACCACGTTCACTCCTGCTGTCGCCCAGGGCATTCTCGAGATGCGCGAGACCGCGAACACGCTCCGCACCCAGGCCGCGCTGTACGTCGCCGAGGACGTCGCGCTCGGCGCGACCCTCGCGGCGGGCATGTGACGGCCGGCGCCTCGAGACCACCAGGAGATCAGACATGACCATGGGACTGACAGGTGTCATCTGGTTGCCCCGAGGGGCGACCGTCAACTCGACCACCCTCATCGCAGGCGCGGGCCCGGTGCCGCTGAGCGTCGCGAGCGCGGCGTGGACGGCGTTGTCCACGAGCTTCGTCGACGCCAACCTCACACTGGTCCGCGTGATGGCCGAACTCGCGGCCGGCTGGCAGGGGGTGTCCGCGGTCGCGGCGCTCGCGAAGATCACGCCGTTCACGGTGTGGACCGCCGAATGCGCCGAACTCGCCGCGGACACGGCAGCGAAGGCGGGACTCGAGGCGGGCGCCTACACCACCGCCGCGCTCATCATGCCCAGCATCCCCGAGATCGTCGCAGTGAAGACCGCGAAGGCCACGGCGTATTCGACGGGTGGGGCGCTCAACGGCACCGCCGCGGCCGCGGAAGCCGCGGACCGCGCGATGGACATTCGCGCCGGGCTCGTGATGGAGGGGTACGAGGCCGCGTCGAACATCCTGGCGCTCGAACGCACGTACCGGCAGCCCCCTCGAATCGTCACGAAGGCCGATTCGAAGGAGGTCGGGACGTTCGACGAAATCCCGTCCGACGGTGAGTTCGATCCGACCCGTGCCGCGGCTGCCGCGCTGATGGCCGCCGGCCAGAACCCGGCGGTCACCACGGCCGCGTCGCAGGTCGGCAGCATCGCGGGCACCACGGTCTCCACCGCCACGTCGGCGGCGAGCAACATCGGTGGCGCGGCGTTGTCCGCGGTCACCGGTGGCGGTGTCAGCCCGATGGTGGGCGGCGCGCCGATGATGTCCGGCGGCGCGTACGGCGGCGGCTCCGCGTCGACGAGCGCTGCGGCAGCGCGCACCTCGGTCGGTGCGATCGGTGCGGGCGCCGCAGGCGGGGCGACCCTGCCCGAGGGCTGGGGCAAGCCGGACGGCGGCCAGGGCGCACGGCCCGGCGCACCGGCAACCGCACCCGGCGGGGTGATCGGAGACGTTCGCGCCGACGTGAACCCGGCTGCGGCGGGGCGCGGCGCCACCGGTAGCGGACCGATGACGGTCGGGCGGGGAGCGGGCGCGGCCGGGGCCGGTTCGCAGGACGAGGACGAGCGGGAGACCCCCGACTACCTGAAGAACTTCGAGCACTTCTCCGACGGGCGCACCGTCATTCCGTCGGTCATCGGCGCGAACCCCGACCACCGGGAGTCCGGACGGTGATCGATCTGGGCACCCAGCCGGGCGTACCGACCCTCCCGGCGGTGACCCTGAGCCTCGACGAAATGGATTATCTCGTCGACACGCTCGCACTCGACGTGCTGCCGGTGGTGCTCGACGCCACCCCCCGGTACGACACGTACGACGCCAGGGACGCAGCGTTCCGCGGCGCCGTCGACACCCTCGCCGCCCGGGACCTGCTCCCGGGCGGCAGGGTTCACCCCGAACTCGCCGACCGCCTGCGGGTACTCGCCCGACCGCTGTGGGAGATCGCCCTGCGCTGGTGCGTCGACGGCAGCATCTCGAGACTGTGCATCTCCCAGGGGGACGCCCTCTCGGTGCTCGCCCTGCGCGCCGGCGACACGTACGTCGTACAGGACGCGGGCGCCGACCTCTTCGCCCCCGTCATCGGAGCGCTGGGGGACGTGGAGCCGATGAGCGTCGGCGTCGTCAACGCACCCACGGTCCAGCTCGGCGAAGCCTTCGACCAGGGTGGGGACGGCAAGTCGCTCGCCGCCGCCCTCACCGCACTCGGGGTGACCGCGGTCGACGCGACCGCCCTCGGCAACGCGATGGCCGGCTGCACCACCTACGCCGAGATCGTCGGAATCGTCTACGGCGACGGTCGATACGATCCCGTGGGCGGCCCCGTCACGGTCTTCGACACGTCAGCGGGACGCATCGTCGGCACGTCCAGTGTGTCCGCGCACGGGGTGGCGTGGTCGTCGCTCAGCCCCGGCACCCCACAGCGTCTGCGGCAGGCGCTGGAGTCGCTGGCCGACCGGCTCCGCTGACCTACACCGGTTGCCGCTTCCACCATGCACCGGTCTCGCGGCGCTCCTTCCAGGTGGTGAATTCGTACCGATACATGCGCGCACGCACGTGTTTCGGCGGATCCTCAGGAAACGGGTTGTACTGCAACAGCTTCAGTGTGTCACGGTCGTTCCGCAGCAACCGCTCGACGAAACCCCGGAACCACGGTTCGGCGTAGCCGGGAGAGATCGCCGTGAACCAGAACAACCAGTCGAGCCTCAGGTGATACGGCGCGAACTGGCGCGGCCGCCGGTTGACGTCACCCGGTTTTCCCTTGAAGCCGTACTCCTTCCACACGGCGTGCACACTCGCGTGCGCGTCGGACGTGCCCTCCACGATCACCTCGTAACGCACCCGGGTGATGCTGCCGAACGCGCCGTACGTGTTGACGAAGTGCCATTTGTTGAACGACGCATTCATGCGCTGCCCGTGGGAGACCATGTTGCGGATCGGCCAGTAGCTCAACACGACCACGAGCGCCGTCACCGCGATCACCAGCACGACGAAGGGCATCGGCGCCGAGTCGTCGGCGGCCGGGACGTCGAAGGGCAGCACCTTCTCGTACACACTGTCCGGGATCACGGACAGTCCCAGCACGATGGTCGTCCAGTTCAGCCACGAGAAGTTACCGCTCGCCACCAGCCACAGCTGGGTGACGATCATGATCGTCGCGGCGACGGCGGCGACGGGTTGCGGCGCGAACAGCCCGAACGGCACCACCAGCTGAGCGAAGTGGTTGCCGAGCACCTCCACCTTGTGCAGCGGCTTCGGCAGCCGATGGAAGTACCAGCTGAGCGGTCCGGGCATCGGCTGGGTTTCGTGGTGGTAGTACAGGCAGGTGAGGTCCTTCCAGCATCGGTCGCCGCGCATCTTGATCAGCCCGGCCCCGAATTCGAGGCGGAACAGCAACCACCTCAGCACGAGCAGCACCAGTATCGGCGGACCGACCGAGGCGTTGCCCAGGAAGATCGCGAGGAAACCCGCTTCGAGCAGCAACGACTCCCAGCCGAAGCTGTACCAGATCTGGGAGACATTGACGATCGAGAGATAGAGCACCCACAGGGCGAACCACACGAGCATGCACGCGGCGAGCGGGATGACCTGCGTCAGACCGAGCAGCGCGGCCAGTGACAGTCCGGCGCCGGTCCAGCAGATCGCCTCGAAGAATCTGTCCGAGTAGTGGAAATGGAAGATGCTCGGTGAACGACCGAACGTGACGGCGCGGAGAAAGCGCGGGATGGGCAGCATCCCGTTGCTTCCGACGAGCGGCCTGAACTGGTTTCTCGCGGCCACGAACGCGACGAGATAGATCGCGGCGAGCCCCTCGGTGACGAGCAGCCGACCGAGCGAATAGTCATCGCCAACGAACCAATCCACCGCCGTCACTCCTCGAGGACGGTTTCCTCCATCGTCGCGCAACCCCAGGGTGCGCGCAACGACGTCACCCCATCGGGTCGTCGGCGCCGGGGATCACCCGGTGCTCGAACGGTGGCTCGACGGTTCCCCAGCGCACGCACTCCCAGCCGCCGCCCGCGAGCGGCGTCAGCTCCACGGACTGCGTGTTGGCCAGATGATTATTGGAGGCGAACAGCCCGGGCACCCCGGCGAGTTGCGCTGCCACGAGCCGGATCGCGGCGCCGTGGCTGACCAGCACGACGTCCCCCGAGTCCGCCGGGTCGTCGAGGTATTGCTCACGGAGGGAGTCCACGACCGGCACATACCGTTCGAGGATGTCGTGGGCGGATTCCCCGCCGGGAACCCGGGCGTCCAGCTCGCCGGTGTGCCACAGGTGGAACGTCTTCATGAACAGCTTGTGCGACTCCTCGTCGGTGCGGTCCTCGAGTTCACCGGCCTGGGCCTCGTGCAGGCCCTCCCGCACCTGGACGGCGATGCCCGACGCGAGTTCGACGAAGCGCGCCGTCTGCCGGGCGCGCAGTGCCTGCGAGGACACGAGGGCTGCCGTCGTCGCCTTCGCGGCGAGGTCGGTGCCCAGCCGTTCCGCCTGGGAGAGCCCTTCGGGTGTCAGCCGGGCACCGGGCAGCCGGGTGTCGAGCCTGCGCTCGACGTTGGCCTCGGTCTGCCCGTGCCGGACCAGGATCAGCTTGCCGCTCACGATTCCCTCTCTCCCTGACGGATTCGTTCGATCCAGTCCGCTGCGTCTCCGTCGGACGGCGGTGGCGGGCCGCTGGGGTTCGCCGCGGGCCAGGACCCGAGGAACCGCACGTGCGACTTGCGGTGCAGCGCACGGAACGCCTCGGCGACGAGCGGGTCGTCGATGTGCCCGATGCAGTCGACGAAGAATCGGTACAGGCCGGGGGTGGTGCGCACCGGGCGCGATTCGATCCGGATGAGATCGATTCCGCGGGTAGCGAACTCGGAGAGCACACCGACGAGGGAGCCGGGGGTGTTGTGGGGTTCGAGCACGGCCGACGTGCGGTCGCCGCCGGTGCGTGCGGGCACCTGGGTCGGGGCGGTGACGAGAACGAATCGGGTGCGGGCGCTCTTCTCGTCCGCCACCCCGTCGGCGAGGCTGCGCAGCCCGAGTCGTTCGCCGGCGAGGGCGGTGGACACGGCGGCGTCGGCGAGGCCGTTCGCCACGTCCTCGGCGGCGCCCGCGTTGGAGGACGCCGTCTGGAGTTCGGCGCCGGGGCAGTTCTCCTCCAGCCAGATTCGCACCTGACCGGCCGCCACCGGGTACGCCCGCACGGTGCGCACCTGATCGAGCCGCTCGATGCCGGCCCCGCCGAGGATCGTGAACGCCACGTCGAGCTCGGTCTCGGCCACGATCTGCAGGCGGTCGCCCAGCGCGAGCGAGTCGAGGGTGGGCACCACGGCCCCCTCGACGGAGCTCTCGATGGGAACGACGGCACCGTCGACGACGCCGTCGCGCACCTTGGCCAGGGTGGCGGGCGGACTGGTCGCGGCGACCCGCTCGACCTGCCCGTCGAAGGCACCCGCGGCCTCGAGCTGGGCGAGCGCCATCTCCGTGAAGGTTCCCGACGGTCCGAAATACGCGATCTTTGGCACGCCTACGAGATTACGCACCGAGCGTTGACGGTCCGGCGCATTGACGGTGAATGTTTACCGCAGACCCGCGTCCGCCAGCTCACGGGCGACGAGCGCCGGGTCGTGCACCTCGACCCCCAGCAGGACCTCGCGGACGGCCTCCGCGGCCTCGGGGATCAGCGAGGTGAGCCTCGCCGGATCCGGTGCCGCGAGCGCTGCCCGCACGTCGTCGCCGCGAAGGGACGCAACCGTCCCGGACAGCAGCGCGAGCACGTCGGCCGTGTCACGCGCCCTCGCCACGTATCCGACGTCCGCGTGCGCGAGGACGGCCAGGAAGTCGGCGACGTCGCCGACGGAGTGTCCGCTCGCGAGGCCCGGGATGCGGCCGGCGTCCGCGAGTTGCTGCGCCGTCTCGGCGAGACCGGGGTCGTCGCTGCCGTCTGCGGTGACGAACACCGCGAGCGGAGACGGCAGCCGGAGTGCCACCGCGTCGCCGAGGTGGCCCGCAGGGCAGTCGAGGTGGAACCGGACCGCCTCGTAGGAGGCCTGCTCGCTGGTGCGGAGAGCGGCGGGGTCGACGTCGAGACCCACGATGATGCGGCCGGCGTCGGTCCCGGCGGCGTCGAGCAGTGCGGACGCCGGAACCACCCGCGGTCCGAGTGCGCCGCCTGCGGCCGGGCCCGTGTCCTGGGATCCACTGAGAAGTTCGGCGAGCAACGACTGCGGCCCGCGGGAGCGCGGGACACCGAGGGAGAGAGGTATAGCCACCTCCCCACCGTAATGCCCACCTCGCGGACCGGATTCGTCTCGGGGTCTTGCCATCGCCGACTCGCCGACATTAGGTTAGGGTTACCTTAGTATCGCGGAATCCTGAAGGAGGCTCCATGCCCGTCACGACCACCGGTCCGTCCACCGCCGAGCGTGTGCGTAGCTCGTGCGCACGGACCCAGGACGCGGTACTCGCCGTCGAAGGCAGCGCACCGACCGTCACGTCGGTACACCACCTGCGGTCCAGCGGCGACGTCGTGGTCGCCGTGCCCACCGAATCAGCGGCCGCCACCCTGTCCTGGCTCGCCGGTGGCGGCGGGATCCCCGCCGTGCTGGAGCTGACCGACAACTCACCGCTCGCGCTGCGTGAGCCCGTGCGGTCACTCGTCTGGCTGCGCGGCAACCTCCACGCCCTCTGCGAGGCACACACCCGCACGCTGGCCGACGAGGTGGCATCCGAATACCCGCACCCCGGACTTCTCGACGTCGGGCACGATGCGACGCTGCTGCAGCTCCGCCTCGAATCGGCGGTGGTCGCCGATTCGAGTGGCGCCGAACCCGTCGCCCTCGACGACCTGCTCGCGGCCCGGCCCGACCCGTTCTGGGAAATGGAGACCGCCTGGCTCCAGCATCTCGACGAGGACCACCGCGACCTCATCGACATGCTGTCCCGCAAACTGCCGCCCCACATGCGACGCGGACGCGTCCGCCCCCTGGGCATCGACCGGTACGGACTGCGACTGCGCGTCGAGAACGATCACGGCGACCGCGACATCTGGATGCCGTTCTCCGCGCCGGTCGACGACGCCGTCGCGCTGAGCAGGGCGATCCGGCTGCTGGTGGGATGCCCGTTCGTGAACGGACTCCGCGCGCGCGGCTGATCGCCATTCCGGTTCGGCGCGCGCTAGCGTGTGCCGCGTGATCTCGCGTGCAACGCTCGCCTCCTGGATACGGCCCGCCTCACCCGAACCGGCCGCTCCGCCGGCCACCGGGACCGAGCGGCGGGCCCTGTGGATCGAGATCACGATCGTCCTGCTCGTCACGTTCGGGACGAGCGGACTGTCGGGACTGCTGTCGCTGTCCGAATCGCTACTGACCCCGGGCAACCTCGCCGATCAGGCCGTCGCCCTCAACGTCTCGCGCGCGGAGAACCAGATCATCGATGTCGCCCGGCAATTGCTCGGCGTCGTGAAACTCCTCGCCTGGGGCGCGCTGGGTCTGTATCTCCTGTGGCGCAGCGGCCTCGGCCCGCGCGACGTCGGGCTCGGCCGATTCCGGTGGCGTCCCGACGGGACGCAGGGGGTCGGGCTCGCCGCCCTGATCGGTCTGCCCGGGCTCGGCTTCTACCTGCTGGCCCGCGCCATCGGCGCCAACCTCACCGTGGTGCCCAGCACGATCGGCGATCACTGGTGGCGACTGCCGGCCCTGATCCTGTGGGCGATCGCGAACTCCGGCGCGGAGGAAGTGCTCGTCGTCGCGTATCTGATCACCCGGCTGCGGCAGCTCGGGTGGAGCGAGAACTCGTCACTACTCGCGTCGGCGGTGCTCCGGGGGACGTACCACCTCTACCAGGGTTTCGGCGGCGGGCTGGGCAACGTCGCCATGGGTCTGGTGTTCGGCCGGTACTGGCAGAAGACTGGACGGTTGTGGCCTCTCGTGATCGCCCACGCCACCATCGATTCGGTCGCGTTCGTCGGCTACGCCGCACTGCGCGGGCACGTCGGCTGGATTCCGTAATCCGGCCGGACCAGTAAAGTCGTGCGGGTGACCGGCGACGCCCCCTATCCTCCGCTGCCACCCCGTCCGCCCCGGCGGACGCAGGGCGGGCAGCAGGTGCCGCCGCCCCCGAACCGCCGAATGCCGCCTCCTGACCAGCGGGTTCCTCCGCAGACGCGGCGGGTGCCACCGCAGGGTCCCCCGCAACAGGGACCTCCTGCGCCCCGCCCGCGACATCCCGCTCCCCGGCAGGGTCCCCCGGCGCCGCCGCCGGAGGGCACCCAGGTGATCCGCCGCGACGGACGCGGCGCCCCGCCGCCGCCCCAGCAGGCGTGGTCGCAGGCCCCCGAACCGCAGTTGTCCCGGTCGGCGCCGCCGCAGGGTCCGCGCGGCTACGCGCCCACCCAGACGCCGCAGCCCTACCGTGACGCGCCGCCACCGCCGCCTCGGGTGCCCGACCGGCGTCCCCCTCGCACGCCACCGCCACCCCCGCCGCTCGCACCGCCGCGGACCCCGGAGCCCCCGGGGCAGCGACGTCCCAAGCGCACGCGGAACTGGGGCCGGCGCATCGGCATCCTGTTCCTGGTGCTGGTTCTGGCGCTCGCGGGCATGACGTACTACCTCGACAGTTCGCTGAACCGGATCGACGCGCTGGCCGACTACCCCGGCCGGATCGACGACACCCCCGGCACGAACTGGCTGCTCGTCGGTTCGGACAGCCGGACCGGGCTGACCCCCGAGCAGGAACATCAACTGTCGACCGGCGGCAACAGCGGCCCCGACCGCACCGACACCATCATCGTGGTGCACGTCCCCAGCGGGGGCGGCCCGGCGACGATGGTGAGCATCCCGCGCGACTCGTACGTGTCGATCCCCGGCTACGGCGAGGACAAGATCAACGCGTCGTTCGCGTTCGGTGGTCCGCAACTGCTGACCCAGACGGTCGAGGAGGCGTCCGGTCTGCACATCGACCACTACGCGGAGATCGGGTTCGGTGGTTTCGCCGGCATCGTCGACGCGATCGGCGGCGTCGACATGTGCCTGGACACCGCCATCGACGACCCGCTCGCGGGGATCAACCTCGGGCCCGGCTGCCAGGAACTGTCGGGGGCGCAGGCCCTCGGCTTCGTCCGCAGCCGCGCGACCGCGCTCGCCGACATCGACCGGATGAACCATCAGCGGATGTTCATGGCGGCGTTGATGTCGAAGGCCACCAGTCCCGCGACGTGGCTCAACCCGTTCCGCGTCTGGCCTCTCGTCACCGACACCGCCGCGTCGCTGCGTGTCGACGAGAGCGACCACATCTGGCACCTCGCCGCGCTCGCATGGGCGGTACGCGGCGACATGATCACCACCACCGTTCCCGTGGGCGGTTTCGAGGACGTCGACGGTGCCGGGAACGTGCTGCTCTGGGATCACGACCGGGCGTCGCAGTTCTTCGACGCGCTGGCGAACGACCGTCAGGTCCCGGCCGAACTGGTCACCACCGGACCGTGACGCACGGCCGTAAACTGACACCCATGTCTCAATCGGCGACGAAGACCCCCAGCGAGTTCCATGCCCTCCTGCTGCAGCAGATCCGCAACGAGTTCACCGCATCCCAGCAGTACATCGCGGTGGCCGTCTATTTCGACTCGCACGATCTCCCGCAACTGGCTCGCCGGTTCTATTCGCAGGCCGCCGAGGAGCGTGGCCACGCGCTGATGATGATCCAGTACCTCATCGACAACAACCTCCGAGTGACAGTCCCCGGCATCGACGACGTGGTCACCGATTTCGATTCGGTGCGCGCCCCCGTCGCCCTGGCCGTGGAACGGGAACGCGTCGTCACGGAACAGATCACCAAGCTCGCCCGGACGGCCCGCGACACCGGTGACTACCTCGGCGAGCGGTTCATCCAGTGGTTCCTCGAAGAACAGGTCGAGGAGGTCGCGAGCATGCACACCCTGCTCACGATCGTCGAACGCGCCGGCGACAACCTGTTCGACATCGAGGATTTCATCGCCCGCGAGATGAGCGGGAACTCGCCGATCCGGCCGGGTGCGCCGAAGAGGGCGGGCGGCGGCGTCTGACCCTTTCGGGTCAGCAGCGGGTGGGCGCCGGTTCGCCGCGGAACCGCGCAGCCACGTACTCGTACGCGTCCGGAAAGCCCACCACTGCCGTCGTCATGTGCTCGGATATCTCGTACGGGACGAACGTCAGTCTGGCGCCCGCGGCGCAGTAGCGGTGCGCGGTCTCGGCAACCGAATCGAACGGTGTCAACCCGTCCAGGGTGCCGTGCCACAGGTAGAGGGGCGCGGTCGGGACACCCTCGAAGTACCGCAGACTGTTGTCACGCAACACCTGGTGCGCACCCGAACTCGCCATCAGGCTGGTCGAGGCGGCCAGCTGTCCGGCGCTGCGGAAGGCGCCGTGAAACAGGAGGAACCGGCGGCATTCGTTCGACATCCACTCGCGCAGCCACAGTCCGGTCGCGTTCAGCTGCGACGAAATCGGTAGCTGGTCCGGGTATTCGCGTTCCAAGCCGATCGCGGCAGCGAACGCGAGCCCGAACCCCGGATGCGGATTGAATCCCAGGCCCTGGGCCATCTGCTCGAGGTCCGCGGGAATCCCGCCCGCCACCACCGCGTCGAGTTTCAGCTCCGGCGCATAACTCGGGGCCAGCGCCGCCGCCCACGCGCTGGCCATTCCCCCACCCGAATACCCGGCCAGCGCTACGGGGCTGTGCGACAACCCCAGTTCGGCCACCCGCTGCACCGCCCGGACGCTGTCGAGGGTGATCATGCCGCCGAGTTTCGCGGCACCGTAGGCGCCGGTCGGGCCGAGATGGTCGGGCACCGAGACCGCCCAGCCGCGTTGCAGACCCAGATACAAGCCCGGCGACTCCTGCAGCTCCAGATTGAACAACGACCGCGACGGAGCACATTTGGTTCCGAGCGAATTCACGATGGCCTGATACGACACCAGCGGAGGATTCGCGACGCCGCGGGGAAGCAGAACCGTGGTCACCGCCAGGATCGGATGTCCCGTCGAGTTCGTCGACCGGAACGCGACCTGCCACCCATCCGAATTCGCGTACATCCAGGTGTCGATGCGCCGCGTCCGCACGACGTCGCCGGGACGAAGGACCCCGAGGTCCGGCGGAGCGAGATAGAAGGGGTCGGGATCCGGCCAGGGATACAGCGGTTCGGCCTGCGCCGGGGCGGGAATGGTCGCCCCCAGAAAAAGGGCACCGAGGATCAACGCTAGCCACGTACCGGATCGTCTCAACATGTGCCTGCCCCTCCGGGCCGCGCCGTCAGAACGCTGTGAATTTTATACACGGGCGAGGCCCCGCCGACGCCGATTGCCCCGTTCCCGTCGGAGATCCGTCGCCAGTTCAGGTTAGGAAAATGACATCAAAATGGTCCCGAAATTAGGTTGACTTTAGTTTGGGCAAGCTTCCCAAAATTAGGTTCAACTTGGATGACACCCGCCCTGACCAGCGATATTATCCATTTCATGACTTCGACTGACGCGCACAAGACGAAATTCCACGCTCTGCTTCACGACCAGATTCGCAACGAATTCAACGCGTCACACCAGTACATCGCGACTGCCATCTATTTCGACAATGCGGACCTGCCGCAGTTGGCCAAGCACTTCTACAAGCAGGCCGTCGAAGAGCGCAACCACGCCATGATGATCGTCCAGTACTTCCTCGACCGCGACATCTCCGTGGAACTGTCGGGTGTCGACGCGGCGAAGGGCCAGTTCGAGAACGCACGTGAGCCGATCGCCCTCGCCCTGACGCAGGAGAAGACGGTCACCGAGCAGATCGTGCAGCTGGCGAGCACCGCCCGCGAGGAGGGCGACTACCTCGGCGAGCAGTTCATGCAGTGGTTCCTCAAAGAGCAGGTCGAGGAGGTCGCGAGCATGACGACACTGCTGACCATCGCCGACCGCGCGGGCAGCAACCTGTTCGACCTCGAGGAGTTCGTCGCACGCGAGATGAGCGGCGTCGCAGACACGTCCGGCGCACCGCACGCAGCCGGCGGTTCCATCTAGGCGGCTCCGCCACCCGTGAGTGGTTGACGAGTCTCTGCACTCCTGTCATGTCTCAGGACTTGGAGGACAGATCTGTCTCAGGACTTTGAGGACAGTTTCTGGTAACGCGTGGTCCTGTCGAGTGTAAGTGTGCGGACGGTCGTGTCGCCGATCATCACGACGACACGATCGCCCTGCCAGTAGACGGTCGCGGTGGTGTTCTTGTGTCGGCGGCCGAGGATGATCGAGAGTCCGTCGAACTGGATCACGCCGGTAGTCGAGACGGGGCGGGTGGTGCATCCCGATCGTGCCGCCGGCCCGGGCGTCGGCTGGGCCGGATGTGTTGCGTCCCAGCGTTGGTTCGGGGTCATACCGTCGATGCCCTGGTGGCGCCTGTTGTTGTAGAGCTGCCGGTAGGTGTCGAGTTGGGACTGCAGCTCGGTCAGGGTCGCCGCCGGTGGCTGCTTGGCCAACCATTTCCGCAAGGTCTGATGGGCGCGTTCGTTCTTGCCGCAGGTCTGCGGGTGCCGGACCGAGGACGCGATCGTCACGGTCCCGAGGGCGGCGAGGTTGCGTTCGACCTCGGACATCCCGCCCCGGCGTTTCCCGGAGAAGGCGAGCCCGTTGTCGGAGAGTAGGTGTACCGGCACCCCGTGCCCGTCCATCGCCCGTTGCAGTGCCGCCCACGCGTCGGCGGAGGTTTCGGCCCGGGCGGCATACGAGCACACGTCCAGACGCGAGTGGTCGTCGAGAATCTGCAGGATGCACACCACGGTGCCGTCGGCGAGATAATGCTCGAGGCCGTCGATCTGCCAGCACCCGTTGGGGGCGGAGTACTCGAAACTGCGGCGTGAACGGGGTTTCTTGCGTGGCTGAGGAACGATCTGTCCGCACTCCCTCAGTACCCGGTACACCGTTGAGCGCGACGGGGTCGGGTCGAGTCCCTGGGCCTCGAGGCGCCACACGATCGAGATCGGGCCGTTGTCGAAGCCCTCGTCGTCGAGTTCCTTGCGGGCACGGACGATGGCCTCACACACCTCGGGTCCGGTACGGGTCGGGCTGTGGTGTGGCCGGGTCGAGCGGGTGGTGAACGCTGCGGCGCCCTCGGTGCGGAACCTGCCCACCAGGACGTAGAAGGTATTGCGGGAGATGCCCTGCTCTCGGCACAGGCGGGACACGTTCACCCGTGCCCCGCCTGCGACCGCCGAGACCGTGGCCACGATGTCCGGATTCATCGAAAACCCTTTTCCACCCATGCCCGATTGTCACGGGCACGGGTCGTCAGTGTCCTCGATGTCCTGAGACATCAACTGTCCTGCATGTCCTGAACTCAGACACGAGTCTCTGCACTCCTCAACCACTCACGGGCCCGAAGGGCCTATCGCAACGTGACCTGGCGGCCACGCAGTCCGTCGCGGGCGCGTCGCTCCTCGGTGGTGAGCGGCGCGTCGACGGCGAGCGCCTCGGCCAGTCGCTGACCGAGTTCGACGGTGGCAGCGGCCCACTCGTTCGCATGCTTCTCGCGGTCCAGGTCGAACACCGGGACCAGCAGCCCGTGCGTCCGGAACGACCCGGCGTAGCGCGAACCCTCACCGAGGTGCAGACCGCCGGTCGCGTGCACGCGTGCCAGGGCCAGCATCAGATCGTCCTCATTCTCCGGGCGCACCCAGCGGATGTGCGCCTTCTCGCCCGCATCGACCCACCACGCCGCGACGACGCCCTCGGCCTCGACTCGCGCGGACGGCATGATCGCCGCATTCGCGTGCTGCACGGTGGTCGCGACCTCGGGGGCCGGCTCCACGCCTTCGGGAATCCACCAGTTGAAATCCTGGTGCACGGTGATGTCGAGCGGTGCGTCCGCGTCGATCACGTCGGCCAGTGCCGGGGTCTCGGATCCGGGGTTGGCGGAGGCCAGCGATTCGCCGGCCGCGGCGTCACGGACCCAGGCGACGGACGCGGCCAGATCGGCGCCGAGATCCGCAGAATGCGCCTGGACCTGCACACCGACGAACCCGGTGGCACTGTCACCTTCGTCGCGGACCAGCGCCGCGACGGCACCGGGCAGCACGGTCGCGAGGGTCACCGGACGGGACGAATCCTTGACGGGGAGCGGGGCGGTCGCCGACGGGACGAACTCGCGAAGCGCCACCAGATCGCATTCGGCGGCGAGGCCTTCGAACGGCCGGGTCACGGCCGCTGCGGCGCTCTCCCGTTCCGCCTGCCGCTGCGCGAGCTTCTCGGCGCGGGCACTACCGGGCTTCGGACCACTGTTTCTCTTGCTCTTCTTTGCCACGACGCCAAAACCTACACGCCGGCGCCGGTCCGGTCAGGACGCCAGCCACTTCTTGGTGCGGCCGGGGTGGTTGGTGGCCACCCAGCTGACCCCGAGTTCGCGGCACAGTTCGACGTCGCTGCGGTTGTCGACGGTCCAGCAGTAGGTGGCTCGCCCCGCGGCGGCGGCCTTGTCGACGATGTCCGGGTGTTCGTGCAGCGTCTTCACCGAGGGACCGACCGCGGTGGCGCCGACGGTGGTCGCGGCGCCCCCGCCGAGGTAGCGGGCGGATTCGCCGAGCAACACGGTCGGGAGCATCGGCGCGGACCGCCGGATCCGCCACACCGCTCCGGCGGAGAACGACATCACGACGGCGCGGGAGTGGTCGGCGGACGGTGGTGCGGCGATGCCGAAGCGTTGCAGTTCGGCGAGCACCTTGCTCTCGACGAGGCCGCCGAACCGGACGGGGTGCTTGGTTTCGATGAAGAGTTTCACCGGGCGCGCCGACCAGTCCAGGGCGAGGGCGATGAGCGCGCTCAGCTCGAGGAGTTCGGCCGGCTCGTCTTCGGTGCCGTAATTGAACTCCGCCAGCTCCTCGAGGGTCATCTCGCTGACGACGCCGGTCCCGGTGGACGTCCGGTCGACGGTGCGGTCGTGGACGCACACGAGGTGGCCGTCCCGGGTGAGCCGCACGTCGCATTCGAGTCCGTCCGCGCCCTCTTCCAGCGCCAGCTCGTACGCGGCGAGCGTGTGTTCGGGCATCGCCGCGGATGCGCCGCGGTGCGCCACCACCAGCGGTCCGCGCCGGTCGGGGCTCACGACGCGACGACTTCCCGGTCGCTGCCGTCGGGCGTCGTCTCTGCGGACTTCTCCGCTTCCTTCTGCGGCGGCGGACCGGTGGCGATCACCCAGCGGGTGACGGGTTCCTTCGCCCCCTTCAGCGTCCTGCCTTCGAGCCGTCGGAGCACCATCAGTGCGAGTACCGCGGTCGCGGCGGCGACCAGCGCCGTGAACGCGGCCAGCAGGACACCGTCCGCCATGGCCTGCAGTCCCGGCCTGGACCGCCAGAACCAGTTGAACACGACGAGCACAGCGCCGAAGACCCACAGGCTCCACCAGGCTCGGACCAGCAGGACCGCGCGGGGGTCGCGGCGAATCACCTCGAGCAGGTACACACCCGGCATCACCAGGTTCAGGCCCGGCACCGCGCAACCGACGATCACCTCGGTGGGGGTGCGCGGGTCGGACGTCTTGGCGCGGGCGAACGTACGACGACGCATCCGCAGCAGCCAGCACACTCCGCCGATCCCCGACAGCAGCGCGAGGAGCATCCCGCCTGCCTGGCCGAGGAACACCGCGATGTCGGACACGGCGAGCAGGGTGGGATCGATCAGCCGGGTCCTGTTGCGGAGGAGGACGGCGTACCGGCCCAGTTCGGCGATCACGGCGAACGCGTACAGACCGGCGGTGAGGGTGAGGAAGAAGGCCGCCTTGCCGGCGAGCAGTTCCGGCCAGTCGCGGCGCGCGGAGGGTGATTCGACGTGATCGTGCAGTCCCCAGCGGGGGATCTCGGTGTAGCGGGGGGTGGGACCGGCCGTCGGCGGTTCGGCCGCGAGACCGCTCCTGCGGAGCGGGGATCGCGCGATCCAGCGGAACCCCCGGCTTGCGGGTGGTGGGTGCTGGTCGGTGCGGACGGGGGCGAGCAGCACACCGTGGCAGCGCGGGCACCACTGCGTCGGGGAGCCGAGGACCGGCCACCGAGCCGCGCATCGCGCGCACACCTGAACGACGACGCTCATGCCCTCCGCACCCACTTCACATTGCCGATTCTGTCACGACCCGCGAATGCGGGCAGCCCACGACCGAATCGTCCTTTTTGGGGAGAATGTGTGAGCTACACCACGAGAAATGCCGAGTTATCCACAGTTTCCACAGGTTCATACACAGTTATGGACAGTGTGAGTGGTGCTCATACACAGGTCAGAGCGCATGCGAATCCGTGATTGTTGACAGCTTCGGATGAACGGTCCACAACGGTGGATGAACTTGACATCGCAGCTCGGTGAACAATCGGACTCGGTGACCGACGGCTCGGCCCGGAATTACCCCTCCAGTTCGGATCGCCCGCGAAGCGACCCGAGAACTCCGGACCGGCCGTCGTCTCCCCCACCTGTGCCGGGCGAAAATGCCCCGACACTTGATCTGACGCAGCCCGGCGCGGTTTGGTTCCACCTGATCTGTAATCTCGGAAAACGATGACGGACGACGTCGGATCGCGGTGGCACCTCGGGCCCGCCCGTGTCCTCCAGGTGGCCGCCGCCCTCGTCGTGGTGCAACTTCTCGTGCGGACGTGGGTGGCCGCGAACAGCGACTTCTACTGGGACGATCTGATCCTCGCCGGACGCGGCGGAAGCCTCCCGCTGCTCTCCGCCGACCTCCTGCTCTACGACCACGACGGTCACCTCATGCCCGGGGCTTTCCTGGTGGCGGGTATCGCGACGCGGGTGGCGCCGTACGAGTGGATCCTGCCGATGCTGACGATGCTCGCGCTGCAGGCGGTGGCGTCGTATGCGGTTTTCCGGTTACTTCGCACGCTTCTCGGGCCACGCCCCGTCCTGCTGGTTCCGCTGGCGATCTATCTGTTCTCCCCGCTGACCGTGCCTGCGTTCGCCTGGTGGGCGGCGGCGCTCAATGCCCTGCCCCTGCAGATCGCACTGGCGTGGGTGGCGCGCGACGCCCTCGAGCTGTGCCGCACCGGACGGCGGCGATACGCGGTCTCGGGCACGCTCGTGCTGATCGCGTCGCTGCTGTTCTTCGAGAAGTCCGTCGTGGTCCCGTTCGTCGCGTTCGCGACCGTGGCCCTGCTCGCGCACGTCGGCGAGCGGGAGCGGCCGGTGCGGTCGACGCTGCGGCGAGGCGCGGCCCTCTGGATCCCGTCGGCGGCGGTGCTCGCGGTGTGGGCGGCGTTCTACTTCTCCACCGTCGCGTCGCAGTGGGAATGGGCGGGTGCGTCGCGGGCGTTCGAACTGTTCCACCACGGCACGTCGCTCGGGCTGCTGCCCACGTTCGTGGGTGGGCCGTGGACGTGGGACCGGTGGATTCCCAGTCCCCCGTGGGCCTCCCCGTCGACGGCACTGGAAGTGGTCGGCTGGGTCGTCCTCGTCGCGGCGGTCGTCACGACGGTCCGGCTGAAGCGCCGCATCGGCTGGGTGTGGATACTCACGGCCGCGTACTTCCTGCTGTCGGTGACCGCGATGGTCGTCACCCGCTGGGGCGCCGACACCACCTACGAACTCGCACAGACCTTGCGCTACTTCACGGACACCGCGGTGATCCTCGCGATCGCCGTCGCGGTGATCGCCCGCGCACCCCGACGACGCGCCGACCCCGTCCGGGTGCGGCCGCTGGTGGCCGTCACCGCCGTGGCCGTGTTCGTCGCGAGCAGCCTGTGGTCGACGTACACGTTCACCCGCAGCTGGGAGGAGAACCCGACCACCGCCTACCTCGCGACCGCGCGTGCGTCGCTCGCCGAACGGGACGACGCGCCGATCCTCCAGCAGCCCGCGTCCATCTGGGTCCTGTTGCCGGTGGCGTACCCGAACAACCTGGTGAGCCGGGTCTTCGCCCCGCTGCGCGACCGCCCCGAGTTCTCCGACAGCACCCCCGACCTCCGGATGATCGACGACGCGGGTTCGGTGGTCGACGCCCAGGTCACCTGGGTGCGCGCGATCGAGCCCGGACCCGTCCCGGACTGCGGGAACCTGGTGGACCAGCGCAGTTTCGTGTCCCTCCCCCTCGACGGACCGCTGACCGGCTGGGAGTGGACTGCGCAGCTCAACTACATGGCCACCGCGGACGGTGAGATCGCCGTCGCGATGGAAGTCGGCAGCCCGGTACGGGTGCCGGTGCACCGCGGCCCGAACTCGGTGTTCGTGCGGCTCACCGGTGGCGGTCAGAGCGTGCGGGTGAGCACCCTGACCCCGGACCTGTCGCTGTGCATCGGCGCGGGCCCGGTCGGGGTCGTGGTGCCGAAATAGTTACCGCCCGTACCGCGACCACGCGACGCGGGCACTGGCCGCCCCGACGATCGCGGCGGCCACCTCGTCCCAGCCGGCTGCGGGCAGCCCGAGCTTCGCGAACAACGAGCGGCGCGGCCCGGTCATCTCGAGGGTGGCGTCGGGGAACCGCTTCTCCACCACCTCGCGCAGTGTGCCGATCCCGTCGATGATGCCGAGTTCGACGGCGCGGCGTCCCAGCCAGACGTCGCCGTTGAACAGCTCGGCCCCGTCCGCCCTCAGCTTGTCCCCGCGGCGGCCGACCACCCAGTCACGGAATTCGTCGTGGATACCCTCCTGGATCTGTTCGAGCCACTGCACGTCCTCGGACTTCTCCGCGAAGAACGGATCGAGGCGGGCCTTCGCCTCGCCCGCCGAGTGGAGCCGCCGTTCGATGCCCAGCCGGTCGATCAGTTCGGAGAACCCGAAGCCCGCCGAGATGACACCGACGGAGCCGACCACCGACGTGGCGGTCGCGTAGATCTCGTCCGCCGCGCAGGCCAGCCAGTAGCCGCCGGACGCGACGACGTCCTCGCAGAACGCGAGCACGGGCAGTTCGTGTTCGGTGGCGAGCTGACGGATGCGGGCAGCGATGTATTCACTCTGCGTCGGCGACCCACCGGGACTGTTGATCAGCAACGCCACCGCTTTCGCACCATGCGTGGTGAACGCCCGCCGCAACGGTTCCTCGACGGATTCCGCGCTCAGCACCCGCCCGAAACCCGCTCCGCCGGACGCGATCATCCCCTGCAGCCGCACCACCGGCACCACGCCGGCGCGGGAGCCTCCGAACGCGTCGGGCAGCTTGTCGGCCAGCGGTTTCGGCAGGTTCAGTGGGATCTTGGCCATGAAATCAGCGTACCGATCACGGATCGGGCAGAGTGGTTCACATGGAGTTGCGAATCTTTACCGAACCCCAGCAGGGTGCCACCTACGACGATCTTCTTGCGGTGGCGCAGGCCGCCGAACGTTTCGGATACGGCGCGTTCTTCCGGTCGGATCACTACCTCGCCATGAACACCGAGGGGCTTCCCGGGCCCACCGATGCGTGGATCACGCTGGCGGGTCTCGCCCGGGAGACGTCCACGATCCGTCTCGGCACCCTCGTCACGTCCGCGACGTTCCGGTATCCCGGACCGCTGGCAATCTCGGTGGCGCAGGTCGATCAGATGAGCGGTGGCCGCGTCGACCTCGGCATCGGCGCCGGCTGGTACGAGGAGGAGCACCAGGCGTACGGCATCCCGTTCCCGCCGCTGAAGGAGCGGTTCGAACGGCTCGAGGAGTCCCTCGCCGTCATCACGGGGCTGTGGCGCACTCCGCTCGGCGAGACGTTCTCCTATGACGGGACGCATCTGACGGTCAAGGATTCGCCCGCACTCCCGAAGCCGCGGCAGCCGCAGGGTCCGCCCGTCCTGATCGGCGGCACCGGCAAGAAGAAGACCCCCGCGCTGGCCGCGAAGTATGCGGACGAGTTCAACGTCCCGTTCCAGTCCGTCGACGAGACGCGGGACGTGATCGAACGGGTCCGGCTCGCGTGCAAGGCTATCGACCGCGACCCGACGGAGCTGGTGTACTCCAACGCGCTCGTCCTGTGCTGCGGGCGCACCGAGGAGGAGATCGCGAAACGCGCCACGAGTATCGGACGCGAGGTGCGCGAGCTGCGGGAGAACGGACTCGCCGGGTCGCCCGCCGAGCTCGTCGACAAGATCGGCCGCTACGCCGAGGCGGGATCGCAGCGGATCTACCTGCAGACCCTCGATCTCAGCGACCTCGACCACCTCGAACTGGTCGCCAGCGAGGTCGTTCCGCAGCTGGGCTAGGCGAGCTCGAGTTCGGCGGCCACGACGACCGGAAGATTCAGGGGCAGCGCGGCCACCCCGATCGCCGTCCGGGCGTGGTCGCCGACGTCCGGGCCGAATACGTCGAGCACCAACTCGGAGAACCCGTTGAGCACCGCGGTCGTCCGGTCGTAGCCCGGCTCGGCGTTGACGAACCCCGTGACGGTGAGCCACGCACCGATGCGGTCGAGGTCGCCCACCGCGCGACGGACTCCCGCCAGCACCGCGAGGGCGGTGAGCCGGGCGGAGTGCGTGGCATCGGCGGCCGACACGTCGGTGGGAACGGACCCGAACGGTCCGGCGGGTGTGCCGTCTGCGGAGAGCGGCCCGTGACCGGACACCAGCACTCTGCGGCCGTGCACGCGTACCCAGCTGAACGGCAACTCCATCCCCGGCGGCAATTGGACGGCGCGGGGCAGCACCAGCCCCAGATCACGTAGTCGGGACTCCGCACCCATCACAACTCCGCTCGACGACTGCCCGGGTCATTCGGCGTGCTCAGCAACATTCCGTTCCCTTTCCGCCGGTGGAATGCTCGAAGTACGACCGGAACGGCCGTGTGACTCGAGTGCGCCGGAGGTTGTCATGGGTTCTGCGGAAGAAGCGGTAGTGCGTCGATTCTACGAGGAGATGAACAACAATCGGAAGAACGAGATAGCGGAGGAGCTGTTCAGCAGCGACCACGAGATGCATGATCCCCAGGTCCCGGGTGGGCCGGGTCCCGCGGGGATGGCCGCGGCGATCGCGGCCTACCAGGACGGAGTGGACGGGCACTGGACAATCGAGGAGATGTTCTCGGCCGGTGACCGCGTCGTCGTGCGCTGGACGGGCACGGGTACGCACGTCGGTGAGATGAACGGGATTCCGCCGACCGGAAACAAGATCCGAGTGGACGCGATCTCGATCCACCGGCTGGCCGACGGCAAGATCGCCGAGACCTGGCAGGTGTGGGACACGCTCGGATTCCTTCAGCAGCTCGGCGCGGTCCCCGCGAGCTGAACCCGCCACACCCTCGGGAGGGTGCGATGAAGTACGTGATTACCTGGACGCTGCGTAACGGTGGGTCCGCCGCCGAGAACGAGGAAGCTGCGCGGCGGAGCCTGGAAGTGTTCGCACGATGGACGCCGGCGGAAGGGGCGACCTTCCATCATTTCCTCGGTCGCCTGGACGGAACCGGGGGATTCGCCTTCGTCGAGGCGGATGACCCGAACGACGTCTTGGACGGCCCGACGAAATTCGGCCCTTTCTTCGAGTTCCACGTCTACCCGGTCGCCGACATCGCCGTCACCACGCAGGCTGCGCAGCAGGCGGTCGAGTTCAGAGGCTCGATCAGCTGAGCGGGCTCAGTGCCGAGTGGTCGAATCCAGGAACTGGCGGAGGTCGCGGTCCCACTGCGCGTCGCGAGCGCGGTTCAGGGAGGCGCGGCAGATGAGGAAGCCGGACAGCGCGATCATCATCACCGCGAACCAGGTGAACAGCCCGGCGATCACGCCGGCCACTCGTGCCGCCGACGGCGACATCGGTTCGGTGGTGAGGTTGCCGTCGGCGTTGACCCAGATGTCTTCCTTCGTTCCCGAAGGAGTGGCCGGGTCGACGGTGATGTCGGCGTGGCGGGTCTCGTTGCCCCACGTCCACTTGGCGGGGGCGGTGTCGACGCCCGACGGCGCGACGTCGGAGGTGACGGACACGCCGGTGGAGTCGGCGAGCGTGGTGGCGGAGAGGGTGCGGTAGTCCGCGACCTGCTTCTCCGCCAGCGTCAGCTGACTGTCGATGGTCCGGGCACCCACGAGGATGGCCAGCGGGAGCATCGCGAACGCGAGCACCACGACCGCGAGGGTGAGCATGTTCTCGATCCGGTCCGAGCGCCGGAGTAGCGGGTTGTGCCGCTGACGGGCCGACCGCTTACGCAGTCCCCGTGCTTGAGAGTTGTTCCACATTCCGGATCCGGTCCTCTCGCCGACAATTCC
The DNA here is from genome assembly GCF_026810085.1 of Rhodococcus sp. JS3073. Lineage (NCBI taxonomy): Bacteria > Bacillati > Actinomycetota > Actinomycetes > Mycobacteriales > Nocardiaceae > Rhodococcus > Rhodococcus sp. JS3073. The sequence goes on from NZ_CP113951.1 coordinate 3,778,592, forward strand.
CTACCATCCAGGGTCGTACGCAAGGCAAACAAGATCAAGTCAATCCGGTGTGTCTTTGGGCACTGTGCCGTAATACACTCATCTGCTCCCCGCCATCTCACGATGCTCCTTGGGGCTCACTCCGCGCACGCGTTTGAACGCCGCACTCAGCGCGAATCCGCTCCCGTACCCCACGCGCTGGGCCACGGACGCGACCGTGGCGTCGGGTTCGCGGAGCAGATCCGCGGCCAGGGACAGCCGCCAGCCGGCGAGGAAAGTCATGGGCGGTTCGCCGACGAGGTCCGTGAACCGTCGTGCGAGGGCAGCCCGCGACATGCCGGTTTCCGCGGCGAGCGACTCCACGGTCCACTGGCGGGAGGGGTTGTTCTGCAGGATGCGCATCGCCTTGCCCACCACCGGGTCGCTCTGCGCCCGCACCCACGACGGCGCCTCCGCCGCCGGTCGCGCGAACCAGGCGCGTAGCACCGCGATCAGGAGCAGGTCGAGCAGACGGTCGAGGACGGCTTCCTGCCCGGGTTCGTCTCGCACCACCTCGTCGTGCATGAGGGTGACGAGCCGCGAGTCCCAGTCGGCGCGGCGCTGCACGACGAGTTCCGGGAGCGCGGTCAGCAGTCGCATGCTGATCTCGCCGGGAGTCTGGTACGTCCCGGTGAGCATCACCGTGCGGCCGTCCGCACTGTTTCCCCAGGTGCGCACGCCGAGGTCCATCGCCTCGGCGAGCGGTTCCCCGCGGAGCGTCGTGCAACTCTGGTCGGGGTTGATGATCACGTGCGGCGGGGTGTCCGGATGGTCGGCGACGACGTATCGCTCGGGTCCGCGGACGATCGCGACGTCACCCTCGGTGAGCTGCACCGGCTCGCCGGTGTGCGGAAGGATCCACGCTTCGCCGCGGCCCATCGCGACAAGGCTGAGCGGCGCGTGGTCGTCGATCTGTAGCGACCACGGCGGTTCCATGATCGAGCGGAGCACGAATGCGCCTGCGGCACGGGGACCACTGATGAGACCGGCGAGGGGATCCACACATCCAGCGTAGACGCTCGCGTATGGATCAGCGCGTTTCAACCATGGAAAGTCTCGGCGTTGCCGCCTTGACTGAAACACATGACAACGACACCGCACACACTCGTCCTCACCGCCACCGGCAAGGTCGGCAGCCGCGTCCTCGCCCGGCTCGCCGCCGCGGAAGTACCCGCTCGGGGCGGCTCCCGCACCGGCCGTCCCCCGTTCGACTGGGAGAACAGGGACACGTGGCGGCCCGCACTCGAGGGAATCACCTCGGTGTACATCGCCTACTACCCGGATCTCGCGGTGCCGGGAGCGGCGGAGGTCGTCGAGGAGTTCGCCGGCCTGGCTGTCGCGAACGGCGCCCGCCGACTCGTCCTCCTCTCCGGTCGCGGCGAAACCGAGGCCGAGCGCAGCGAACTGGCGATCCGCAAGGCGGGAGCCGAGTGGACGATCCTCCGGTCCAGTTGGTTCAGCCAGAACTTCAGCGAAAGCTTCATGCTCGACTCACTGCTTGCCGGCGACCTCGCACTGCCCGTCGAAGGGCGCGTGCTCGAACCCTTCGTCGACGCGGACGATCTCGCCGAGATCGCCGTCGCCGCACTGACCGGGGACGGCCACGCCGGCGAACTGTACGAACTGACCGGGCCGCGGTTGTTGTCGTTCGGCGACGCCGTCGCCGAGATCTCGGAGGCAACGGGTCGCGAGATCCGGTACACCCCAGTCACTTCGGAAGAGTATTCGACGGCGCTGGCCGGGCAGGGGGTACCGTCCGACGCGATCGGCCTGCTCACCTATCTGTTCGACGAAGTGCTGGACGGGCGCAACGCATCACTCACCGACGGGGTGGAACGCGCACTGGGGCGCGCGCCCCGCGACTTCACCGACTACGTCCGCGCCGCAGCAGCGGCCGGTGTCTGGAGGGTCTGACCATGGAGCGTTATCTGACGATCGTCACGGCGGTGGGCGCCGGCGTGGTGGGCGGCGTGATGTTCGCGTTCTCCACGTTCATCATGAGCGGGCTCGGACGCCTGGAGCCGGCTCAGGGCATCTCGGCGATGCAGGCGATCAACCGCGAGGCGCCGAACTTCTGGTTCATGACGGCGTTGTTCGGCACCGCACTGACGTCGATCGCCCTCGCGGTCGTCAGTGTGGTGCGGCACGACGATTCGGCCGTCTACGCGGTGATTGCCTGCGCGCTGTATCTCGTGGGGATCGTCCTGACCATCGTCTACCACGTGCCGCACAACAACGCGCTGGACGCAATCGATCCCACCGCGGCCGACTCGGCGGCGTACTGGCGCGACTACGTGTCGGGCTGGACCGGGTGGAACCACGTGCGCACCGTCAGCGCCATCGCGGCGTCCGCGGTGCTCACGTGGTCCGCGACCCGCGGGTGAGACCGGGGTCTACGAGGGCGGCAGGATGTCGGTCTGCGCCGGGACCTCGTCCTGCTTCAGCAGCCCGACCGGGCAGCTGACGCCGGTGGCGTGCACGGGGCAGTAACCGCCGGGGTTCTTCGCGAGGTACTGCTGGTGGTAGTCCTCGGCGTAGTAGAACTGCGTGAGCGGGGCGATCTCCGTGGTGATCGCCCCGTATCCGGCTTCGGCGAGCCTCTTCTCGAAGGCCTCACCGGTGGCCTCGGCGATCTCCACCTGCTGTTCGTCGATCGTGTAGACGGCCGAACGGTACTGCGTTCCCTGGTCGTTGCCCTGCCGCATGCCCTGCGTGGGGTCGTGGTTCTCCCAGAACTCCTTGAGGATCTCGGCGTACGAGATCACCTTCGGATCGAAGACCACGAGCACCACCTCGGTGTGCCCGGTGCGGCCGGAGCACGTCTCCTCGTAGGTGGGGTTGGGGGTGTAGCCGCCGGCGTATCCCACCGCGGTGGTGTAGACGCCGTCGAGTTGCCAGAACTCCTTCTCGGCGCCCCAGAAACATCCCATGCCCAGCACCGCGGTCTGCATGCCCTCGGGGAACGGGGGCTGCAGGGGGTGACCGTTGACGAAGTGCGTCGCCGGAACGGGAATCGGCTGGCTACGTCCCGGGAGGGCATCCTCGGCGGTGACCATCACGGACTTAGCGGCTGCTCGACCCAGAAGCTCGTCGTACCAAGACATGATTCGATGCTACGCGCGGTGCCGCGGTGGTCTCCTGGGCGAGCGCCGACTGCGCCCGCATCCGCTCGACGCGCGCGGTCACCCACCCCGTGGCGGGGACCTCCACCCACCGGTACAGCGCCTCTGACACCAGTGCCGTCACCACGAGAAATGCGATCACCGCCCCGGTCTCGCCGAACGAGCCGACCGTGTGCTCGTACACGCGGTAGAGGATCAGCGTGTGGACGAGGTAGATCGCGTAACTGCGCGACGCGGTCCAGCGCACGACGGCCCAGTGCGCCGCCGGCCCGTCGTATCGGCCCACCAGCACGACGCACGCGGTGACGACGGCGAACGTCCAGAGGTAGTGATCGCCCGCCCAGTACACCCGGAAATCGGTGGCGAGGCGGATGACCTCGACCTGGGCCAGCCCGGCGACGACGATCCACCGGCAGTCCGCGAGCCGCGCCCAGCCGAGGTAGATGATCTGCCCCAGGAACACGGCAGGCAGCGTCGCGGCGATCTTCGACATCATCGGGACCGTGTACGGCTGTGGCGCGTACAGGTTGTAGAGCAGGATCAGCGCGCAGAGCGCGGCACCCGCCATCGGCATCGCGATGGGCAGGGTGCGCAGAACGGGGCGCGCGGCCACACAGGCGAGGTAGAAGAAGATCTGCACGGCGAGGGTCCAGGTGACCCCGAGAACCGCCACCTCGGGTTTGAGGAAGAATCCGCCGAGCACGAAACTCAGGGCCGCGTCGACGTTCGACACCCCGTCCTGGCCGCTGAACATGCCGTTGATGCCGAGGCGGACCAGCACGATCGCGGCGAGAACGGCCACCCAGAATGCGGGCAGGATGCGTCCGAGCCGGTTGACCAGAAATTGCCCGGGCTCGTGACGAATGGCCGAACGGGTGATCAACACCCCGGTCAGCATCATGAAGACGGCGACCCCGAGAAAGGACAGATGCTGGTTGAGACCGCCCCGCTCGATGAAGATTTGATAGACGACGTCGATGAACCACCATCCGGTTCCGAGGTCGTCGATCAGATAGAACGAGATGTGCGAGTAAATCACGGCCAGAACTGCGAAGAAGCGCAGCAGGTTCGCGCCCGTGAGCTCCACACGCGGCGCGGCCGCATGCGAATCTGCAACAGGTATCAGCGAAGGCATCGCGTCAGCTTAAGGTTCCGTTCACCGGTCGGACGAATTCTCACGACATCCAGTGTCACCGCGCCAGCCTTTTTTCGGGTGCCCGAACTTTCCTGTGAGGGAATCGCTCGGTGACCCCAACTGTTGCGCAGGGTGTACCAATGAGATTGGGTATATACCCGAGAACGATTCGCCAAAGGCGGGTGTCAGACGCGTGCCCACGTGTCGTCGGCACCCGGAAACACAAGGGCTCACAGCCCATAGATGAAGGGACCCTCGTGTCTGTTTACACGCTGCCGGAACTCCCGTACGACTACGCAGCTCTCGAGCCGCACATCTCCGGCAAGATCATGGAACTGCACCACGACAAGCATCACGCCGCGTACGTGACCGGTGCCAACACGGCCCTCGACAAGCTGGCCGAGCTCCGCGAGTCGGACACCCTGCCCGCCGTGGTCAACCTGCACGAGAAGAACCTCGCCTTCCACTTGGGCGGCCACACCAACCACTCCGTCTTCTGGAACAACCTCTCGCCCGACGGTGGCGACAAGCCGACCGGTGAGCTCGCGGCCGCGATCGACGACCAGTTCGGCGGCTTCGACGCGTTCCGCAACCACTTCTCGGCCAACGCCAACGCCATCCAGGGCTCCGGCTGGTCCATCCTGGCCTGGGACTCCATCGGCCAGCGCCTGCTCATCGTCCAGCTGTACGACCAGCAGGGCAACATCCCGATCGGCCTCACGCCGCTGCTGCTCCTCGACATGTGGGAGCACGCCTTCTACCTCGACTACCAGAACGTCAAGGGCGACTACGTCAAGGCATTCTGGAACATCGTGAACTGGGCGGACGTCGCCGCTCGATTCGAGAAGGCACGCACGCAGACCGCGGGCCTGATCGTCTAGTTCCTCTTCGCGGCCACGGGCGCACGGACCACTCTCGGGTGTGTCCGTGCGCCCGTGCTCGTTTCGGCACCGGAAGTCCTTCCGAGCAGGCCGAGCGTCCAATAGGCTTCGGAAGTGACCGAGTTCAGCAACCCCGCCCGGGACGACGCCCTCGTCCACGCATTCCGCGACGACGCGCTCGGCGACCTCGACGCCACCGGCCTCGCGGCACGGATCGCGTCCGGGGAGGTGACGATCCGCGAGGTGACGGAGGCGGCGATCGCGCGCGCCGAGTCGGTCGGGCCCGCCTTGAACGCCCTGGCGTTCGCCGACTTCGACCGTGCGCTGACGGAGGCGGACCGACCGCACGAGGGTGTCTTCGCAGGAGTGCCGACCGTCGTCAAGGACAACGTCGACGTCGCCGGCCTGCCCACGCAGCACGGCAGCGTCGCCTTCGCGGCGCAGCCCGCCCGGGTCGACAGCGACTTCGTCACGCAGTACCTGTCCACAGGTGTGCTCTCGCTGGGGAAGAGTCGGCTGCCCGAGTTCGGGTTCAGCGCATCCACCGAGTTCATGGACGCCGAGGCCGTGCACAATCCGTGGAATCTCGCGTTCTCGCCGGGAGCGTCCTCGGGCGGTTCGGCCGCACTCGTCGCTTCGGGGGTGGTACCCATCGCGCACGCCAACGACGGTGGCGGATCCATCCGCATTCCCGCGGCCGCGTGTGGGCTCGTCGGCCTGAAACCGTCCCGCGGGCGGACGGTCCCCGACGCCATGGACAAGACGCTGCCGATCCGGATCATCGCGCAGGGCGCCGTCACCCGCTCGGTGCGGGACACCGCACGGTGGATGGCGGCCGCCGAACGCCACTACCGCAATCCGGCACTGCCACCCATCCGGTTGGTCGAGGGGCCGAGCAGCACCCGGCTGAGGGTCGGGGTGGTGGTCGACTCGGTCACCGTGTCCCGCACGGACGACGAGACCCGCAAGTCGGTCCACGCCACCGCCGATCTGCTGGCGGACCTCGGGCACCACGTCGAGGAGTGCCCGATGCCGGTGAACTCCTCGTTCGTCGAGGACTTCTGCATCTACTGGGGGTTCCTGTCTTTCGTCATCTCCAGCAACGGCAAGCGGATGCTCGGACCGGACTTCGACCGCGACGCCACGGACAACCTGACGCGCGGACTCGCCGCGATGTACCGCAAGAACATCACGAAGACTCCACGCGTGCTCTACCGGTTGCGTCGCACGTACCGTGACTACGCGCAGATCTTCCAGAAGTACGACGTGATCCTGTCGCCCACCCTCGCGCACACGACGCCGGAGCTCGGATACCTTTCGCCGACACAGAGTTTCGAGGAGCTCTTCGACAAGCTGATCGCCTATACGGCGTTCACGCCGCTGAACAACGCTTCGGGCGGACCGGCCATCTCGCTGCCGATGCACGAGACGTCCCGCGGCCTGCCGCTGGCATCGCACTTCTCCGCCGACCACGGCGACGAGCGGACGCTGCTCGAGTTGGCGTTCGAGCTCGAGCAGGCCACGCCGTGGCGTCGCATCCAGGACGCCCGCTGACGGTCAGGCCCTGCGCCGCACGGCCATCCACACGACGGCACCCGCCAGCAGCACGGTGGTGACCCCGAAGCCGGCGGCGAGGTGCTCGGCGGTGAGGATCGGTGACGGCGCGGAGAGTGTGCGGGTCACCGCGACCGGTTCGGCGAGCACCGTCGCCAACTGGTTCTGCTGTGCCGCCGTGCGCACCGGCATCGCCGCGACACCGTTGTTGAGGTCGGTGGACAGCTGCCCGGACAACGTCTTCAGCTTCGCGAACCCGTCGACGATCTGCGAGGTGGCGCCTTCGAGCATCTCCGGTGCCTGATCGGCGATCGGGACGATGCCGTCGTTCAGCTGCCGCGCCCCGCTGCTCAGCTGATTGCTGGCGTCGGTCAGCTGGCCCATCGCGACGCGCACGAGTTCGCCCAGGTCCGTGTCGGGGCCGACCCCGCCGCCCAGCAGACCGGGCACCGAACCCAGCTGTGAGGAGAACAGACCGAGGTCGGCACTGACCTGACGGAGCGACGGGACCACGTCCGAGGCAACGGGAGTGGCGTCGAGAACGCGGATCGCCTCGTCGAGTCTGGTACGCATCCGGGTGGCGCTGTCGTTCGCCTCGCCCAGCGTCAGGCCCAGCGCACTCAACCGGTCCGCGAGGTCGTCGGCCGTTCCCGACGTCTGGTCGACGACGCCCGCCACCTGGTCGGCGACGCCCAGCAGTTGCACCGAGCCCGACCGTGCCGTCTCGAGATACGGGAGCAGCGTGTCGGCGCCCTCCGTGAGCTGTTGTGCCGCATCGTCCGCCGCGGCCGTGCCGGCCGCGAGGAACCCGGCCGTCATTCCCGCCTGCTGGAACCGCGTCCGCGACGAGGACATGTCCGCCAGCAGATCCGTGATGCCGTCCGCGCCGATCTGGGAGGACACCACTCCGGAGAGTTCCTCGGACGCACCGGTGTCGGAACCCGCGACGTCGAGGTCGAGGGTCGCCTGCCGCGGCTTCGCGCCCCACACCGAGGACACCGCCTCGCTGAAGTCCTCGGGCACGGTCACCGTGGCGAACCAGTCGCCGCCCGCCGCCGCGTCCGCGTCGACCACCTGCCAGTCGAAGGCCTCGTTCGCCTCGAGCTTCTCGATCAGGGTGTCGCTCGCACGCACCGGTTTTCCGTCCACGGTCGCGCCTGCGTCCGTGTTGACGATCGCCACGGTCCGACTGTCTGCCGCGCTGCCACCGAGGAACACGTACCCGAGTCCCCCCGCGGACGCCAGGACCAGGCCGGCCATGGCGGCCGCGGCGACGCGCCGCGAAGTGAGGACCTTTCGCGTCGACTCGGTTCGGGCGTGATTCGCGGGATTCCGTGCGCGCTCAGAGGTCATTCCGGTGAGGATAGGTGGCCTTCGTAGCGGCACATTGTGACGATTCTGAGGATTCTCTGAGATGTCTGCCCGCCCGAAGACCGGTTAGCACTCCCCTGCTCTTGTGTGCCAGGCACTGTCGGGCGCATTCTTCAAGTACCCAACGAGGTGTGCAGAACCAGTCGTGTTCGCAGCGTGTCATCACACCGAGGAGGCAGAGATGAACAGGGACGGCTACATCGGCATCTCGCCCTTCCAGGCCGCGGGTACCTTGCGGGGATTCGTCATTTCCGGGCGCTGGCCCGACACCACCAAGGAATGGGCCCAGTTGCTCGCGCTCGCCGTGCGGGTGGCGTGCGTTCCGGGGCTGCTCCACACCACGACCGTCTTCGGCGCGCACGAGGACCTGCCCGAGGAGCCCGAGCCCGAGACCGTCGGCCTCGTGGTGGCCGAGGGCACCGTTCTCGGGGAGTTCGCGCTCGCTCCCGGTCGCTTCGCGGATCATCAGCCGCCGGCGCTGATGATGCTGCACCCGCCGTCCGAGACCACGCCGTCGCTCCCGGAGTGCGCGGGCGCCGCTTCGGGCTGTGTTCTGCTTCCCGGTCTCCCCCACCTGGGGTTGGAACACCGGGCGGCGTGGGTGGAAGCAGAGGCGGACGGGACGGTGACGTCCATGGTCAGCCGGGTGGGCATCGACCCGATCAGCGATCCCGACACTGCCGTTTTGGCCATGCTACTGGCCTCGTGAGGGAACCCGAAGTTTCTGCGGTCGGTGCCCCAAACTTATTGCCGCCTTTGCCTTTCGGATAAGTCACGCTAACGTTACGGACATCGAAGGGGAGTAGCCCCCAATCGCCTGCGTCGACATACTGGCTCGTTGCTTCACCGCACCGGACCCGGCCTGGCGAACCGTCGCCGGATCACCCGGCGCCGGTGGGCGAGACCTTCGGCCGGACAGACGTACCCGCGTCTGCCAGGCCGGAGGAATCCACCTGTCATCCTCCGACCGACTACTGGAGGAGGATGCCCGTGCTGACCGCCGCACTGCTGAGTTTCGGCGTGATCTTCGTCGCAGAACTGGGAGACAAATCCCAGCTGATGGCGATGACGTTCGCGCTGCGCTACCGCTGGTGGGTCGTGATCGCCGGCATCACCGTCGCGACCACCGTGGTCCACCTGGTGTCCGTCGCCGTCGGCCACTACCTCGGTGTTGCCATCCCGACCGCGGCCATCAGCATCGTCGGCGGTGCCGCCTTCCTGATCTTCGGTGCGTGGACGCTGCGCGGCGACGACCTCAGCGAGGACGAGCAACTCAAGGCCGGGCGGGCCACCCGTTCGGCGTTCCTGGCCGTCACGTCCGCGTTCTTCCTCGCCGAACTCGGCGACAAGACCATGCTCGCCACCATCACGCTCGCCACCGACCACGACACGGTCGGCGTGTGGATCGGCTCGACCGTCGGCATGGTCGCGGCCGACGCCCTGGCCATCGTCGTCGGCGCCGTGCTGGGTAAGCATCTGCCCGAGAGTGTCATCCGCATCGGTGCGGCGGTTCTGTTCTTCGCGTTCGGCATCTGGTTGCTGCTCGAGGGTCTGCTTCCCGGCAACGCGGCCGGCCCGATCGCCGGCGTCGCCGTCGTCGTTCTGGCGCTGGCCGGTGCTGCCGGTCGCGCAGTGTGGTCACGGCGCCGCCGCGGTGCTTCGGCAGAGCCCGAACAGATGCAGCACCAGGACTGAACCCGGTCGACAAAGACGCGCCCTGGGGCAATACTCGGAAGCCTTGGAGTACCTCGCAGTTCTCACGGACGAGAGGGCGTGTGTGAACCATCCCGTAGCAAGCGGCAAGCCTGCGATTCTCACCGTCGACGACGATCCCGGAGTATCGCGCGCCGTCGCCCGCGATCTCCGGCGCCGGTACGGCGAGAAGTACCGGATCATCCGCGCCGAATCCGGCGAGTCCGCACTCGACGCGATGAAGCAGATGAAACTGCGCGGGGATCCCGTCGCGGCGATCCTGGCGGACTACCGGATGCCGTCGATGAGCGGGATCGAATTCCTCGAGAAGGCCATGGACCTGTATCCGGTCGCGCGGCGAGTGCTGCTCACGGCCTACGCCGACACCGACGCGGCCATCGAGGCGATCAACGTCATCGACCTCGACCACTACCTGCTCAAGCCGTGGGACCCGCCCGAAGAGAAGCTGTACCCGGTGGTCGACGCCCTGCTCGAGGCGTGGGCGTCGTCGGATCAGCACCCCGCCGAAGAGACGAAGGTCGTGGGTCATCGCTGGGCACCGCGGTCCTCGGAAGTGCGCGAGTTCCTGGCCCGCAACCAGCTGTCGTACCGCTGGTACATGTCGGACGAGCCGGAGGGCGGGCGGCTGCTCGATGCCGCCGGCGAGGACGGCCGGCGCCTGCCCGTGGTGATCTGCTCGGACGGCGAATGCCTGGTGGAGCCGTCGGACACCGAACTGGGACGGCATCTCGGACTCCGGACCGACCCGTCGGAGAACTTCTACGACCTCGTCGTCGTCGGCGGCGGACCGGCCGGTCTGGGCGCCGCCGTCTACGGCGCCTCGGAAGGTCTGCGCACCGCCCTGATCGAACGGACCGCGACCGGTGGGCAGGCGGGTCAGAGCTCACGCATCGAGAACTACCTCGGTTTCCCCGACGGCGTGTCCGGCGCGCAACTCGCCGAACGGGCCCGCAGGCAGGCCACCCGATTCGGGGCCGAACTGATCACCACCCGCGACGTCGTGGCGCTCGAGGTCAACGGATCGGCACGGACCGTCCGGTTCGCGGACGGCGACACCCTCGACGCGCACACGGTGATCCTGGCGACCGGCGTCTCCTACCGACGTCATCCCGCGCCCGGAGTCGACGACCTCACCGGCCGCGGCGTCTACTACGGCTCCGCCGTCACCGAGGCCGCCCGCTGCACCGACCAGGACGTCTACATCGTCGGCGGGGCCAACTCCGCCGGACAGGCGGCGGTCTACCTGTCGCGGGGCGCCCGCTCGGTCACCATCGTCGTGCGGGCGCAGTCGCTCGAGGAGTCGATGTCGTACTACCTCGTCCAGCAGATCGACCGGAACCCGCGCATCCGCGTCCGGCCGTGCACCGAGGTGATCGGCGTCGAGGGCGAGGGGCACCTCGAGAAGATCCGGCTGCGCAACAACGCGACCGGCGACGAGGAGACCGTCGACGCCGGGTTCCTGTTCCTGTTCATCGGCGCCGCCCCGCGGACCGAATGGCTCGAGGGCGTCGTCGCGCGGGACGAGAACGGGTTCGTCGTGTCCGGACCAGACCTCGTCGTCGACGGGAAACCACCGAGCGGCTGGCCCCTCGACCGTCTTCCGCATCACCTCGAGACGAGCGTCCCGGGGATCTTCGCGGCCGGTGACGTGCGCTCCGAATCGGCGAAGCGGGTGGCGTCGGCGGTCGGGGAAGGCGCCATGGCCGTGATGCTCGTCCACCGCTACATCGGCCAACCGTGACCGGGGGCAGACCATGACCCAACTTTCGTGCAATCCCCCCGAGCTGAGGACGTTGTTCCTCTTCGAGAAGCTCACCAACCACCAGCTCGAGCAGCTGTGCGAGAAAGGGCACGTCGAGCTGATCGAACCCGGCCCGGTGTACGCGGAGGGTGAGGTCGCGACGTGCTTCTACGTGCTGATCGAAGGCGAGCTCGTGCTGAGCAAGCTGTCGGGTGGCGAGGAGATCGAGTTCAACCGGACATCGCAGCGCGGCGTGTACGCCGGGGCCTGGCAGTCGTACCTCGGTGACCGCGCACCCCAGACGTACACCGCGTCGATGCGCGTCACCGCCCCGTCGAGGTTCTTCGTCCTCGACGCCGACCGTTTCGGGCAGCTGATGCGCGAGTGGTTCCCGATGGCCGTGCACCTGCTGGAGGGGCTGTTCTTCGGTAAACAGAGCGCGAAGCAGGTCGTCGATCAGCGGGAACGCCTCCTCGCGCTGGGGTCGCTGTCGGCGGGGCTCACGCACGAGCTCAACAACCCGGCGGCGGCCGCGGTCCGGGCGACGGCGTCGCTCCGCGACCGGGTGTCGCACATGCGGCAGAAGCTGAGCGTGATCGCCTCGGGCGTATACGACAGTCAGGCGCTGGCCACGTTGATCCGGTTGCAGGAGGAGGCCGCCGAACTGGTGGCGAAGGCGCCGACGCTGACCCCGCTCGAAGCCTCCGACCGCGAGGACGAACTCGGCGACTGGTTCGACGACCACGGTGTCTCCGGGGGCTGGGACCTGGCGCCCACGTTCGTGCAGGCGGGTCTCGACGTGCCGTGGCTCGAGCGGATCGTCGCCAGCGTCGACGACGAATCGATGGTCGAGAGCGCGATCCGCTGGCTCAACTACACCATCGAGACCGAACTGCTGATGAACGAGATCGCCGACTCGACAGCCAGGGTCTCCACGCTCGTGAACGCCGCGAAGCAGTATTCGCAGATGGACCGTGCCCCGTACCAGCGCGTCGATCTGCGGGAACTGCTCGACAGTTCGCTGGTGATGCTCGGCCGCAAGATCGGCGACTCCGTCACGGTAGTGAAGGAGTACGACCCGACACTGCCGCAGATCCCCGCGTACGCCGCGGAACTCAACCAGGTGTGGACGAACCTCATCGACAACGCCGTCGCCGCCATGGACGGCCACGGCACCCTCACCGTCCGCACCCGCCGCGACGGCGAGATGGCGCTCATCGAGATCGGCGACACCGGACCGGGTGTGCCCGAAGAGATCCGGTCACGCATCTTCGAGCCGTTCTTCACCACGAAACCCGTGGGCGAGGGAACCGGGCTCGGCCTCGACATCTCCTGGCGCATCGTCGTGAAAAAGCATCGCGGTGACCTGCGCGTCGAGTCCGAACCAGGCGACACCCGGTTCCAGGTCCGCATTCCGATCGAACCCGAAGTCGCAGAAGCAGAAGGAGCCTCAGATGGGTGAGCTGGAGGGAATCGACCCGAGCGTGCCGCCGAGCGGAGACGGATGCGCCGAATGCGACAGCGACGGCGGGTGGTGGGTGCATCTGCGCCGCTGTGCGCAGTGCGGCCACATCGGGTGCTGTGACTCCTCACCGGAACAGCACGCCACCAAGCACGCCGCCGACACCGGCCACCCCGTCGTGCGCAGCTTCGAACCGGGCGAGAACTGGTTTTGGAACTACGCCACCGAGACGGCCTTCGAGGGCCCCGAACTCGCCCCGCCGCAACATCATCCGATCGACCAGACCATCCCCGGTCCCGGCTCCCGGGTTCCGCCGAACTGGCAGGCCTTCATTCACTGACTCGCGTGTGGTCGGAGTTGCGCGAGGCGGTGTGCCGTCGCCGCGTCCTGTTCGTCGTACCGGGCCAGCGCCGCTTCGAACGTCGCCTTCAGGTCCAGCGCGTAACGCTCGTGCGCCGCGAACGTCCCGGCCGCCGAGTTCTCGACGGCGACGCCCGGGCCGCCGATCGCCGTCGCCCGGAACCGCGCAGCCAGTTCCGCCGCCGACCGCAGATGGGTTTCGCCGAGACCGAAGCTCTCGGGCGCGAGTTCGCGGTGCGCGCGCTCTCGGAGATCCTGCATGTCGGCCGCCAACACGTCGCACGCGGCGATGCACCGCACCAACGCATCGCGGTCCACTTCGAGCCGATCCTCGGTCATCCGTCCCCCTACGGTCGTCGTGCGCGTCCCCTGATCCGCGCGAGAAGACAAAATACCCGCTCCCCGCGCCCACGAGGTTTCCCTCGCCTCTGCCGTCACACCGAGCGGGCGTTATGGTGCAGGTCACCAGGGTCGGCCAACGGAGGTCGCCGGGAACGTAAGGATGCGAACTGTGGAAATTCAGGGAACCGCCGCACTGGTCACCGGAGCGGCCTCGGGCCTCGGCGCCGCCACCGCCAAGCGTCTCGCCGACGCAGGAGCCACCGTGTTCGGACTCGACCTGCAGCAGTCCATCGAGCGCGCCGGCGACAACGTCCCCGACGGCGTGACCCTCCTCGCCACCGATGTCACCAGCGGCGACGAGGTCCAGGCCGCGATCGAGAAGATCGTCGAATCGGGTCTGCCGCTGCGCATCGTCGTCAACTGCGCCGGCGTCGGCTGGGCCGGCCGCATCCTGTCGAAGAAGGGCCCGCACGACCTCGAACTGTTCCGCACCGTCATCACCGTCAACCTCCTCGGCACGTTCAACGTGATGCGCCTCGCCGCCGACGCCATCGCCAAGACCGACACCGTCGACGAGTCCGGGCAGCGCGGCGTCATCATCAACACCGCGTCCGTCGCCGCGTTCGAGGGCCAGATCGGCCAGATCGCCTACTCCGCATCCAAGGGCGGCGTGCACGGCATGACCGTCCCCGCCGCCCGCGACCTCGCGCAGTTCGGCATCCGCGTCAACACCATCGCCCCCGGCATCATCGACACCCCGATGCTCGCCGGTGTCACCGACGAATACCGCAAGGGCCTCGAAGCCGGTGTCCCGTTCCCCTCCCGCCTCGGTCAGCCCGCCGAATACGCACAGCTCGCCCAGATGATCGTCGAACACGATTACCTCAACGGTGAGACCATTCGTATGGACGGCGCTCTGCGCATGGCGCCGCGGTAGGCGGATCCGCGCCCTTCGCTGGGAGGTGAGCATGGGTTTCTACTCGGACCGGATCGTTCCGCGACTCGTCGACATCAGTTGCGGGATGAAGTTCACGGAGCCGACGCGGCGACGCGTCTGCGCCGGTCTGCACGGGCGCGTGGTGGAGATCGGATTCGGGTCGGGCCTCAACGTCCCGTTCTACCCGGCCGCCGTCGATTCGGTGAGCGCCGTCGAACCCGCCGACCTCGGCTGGAAGCTGGCGGGCAAGCGCCTGGACGCGTCGACGACCACGGTCGAACGGTCCGGCCTGGACGGCCAGTCGCTCCCCTTCCCGGACAACAGTTTCGACACCGCACTGTCGACGTGGACGATGTGCACCATCCCGGACGTCGACGCCGCGCTCCGGGAGGTCCGGCGTGTCCTGAAACCGGGCGGCACACTGCATTTCG
Organism: Rhodococcus sp. JS3073; assembly: GCF_026810085.1. Lineage (NCBI taxonomy): Bacteria > Bacillati > Actinomycetota > Actinomycetes > Mycobacteriales > Nocardiaceae > Rhodococcus > Rhodococcus sp. JS3073. The sequence continues at coordinate 3,793,659 of NZ_CP113951.1, forward strand.
TCGAGCACGGTCTCGCCCCGGACGAGAACGTCCAGCGGTGGCAGCGCCGGCTCGAACCGATCCAGAAGACGGTGGCCGGTGGGTGCCACCTCACCCGCGACATTCCCACCCTGGTGACTAACGCCGGATTCGAGGTGACAGACCTCGACCGGTTCTACGAGACATCTACGCCGAAGATCGTCGGCGCCTATTCCCTCGGAGTTGCGGCTTCGCCGCCCGTGCGTGCCTGAAGAGTCCAGGGACTCGTCAACCGCTCACAGGCGGCGGCGCCGCCTGTCGTCGATGTAGAACAGCACGAGGGCTCCGCACAGGAGGGCGGCGGGGATCCAGGCGGCGGATCCGCCGAAGTAGCGGGTGGCGAACGCTCCGACGACGGCCCCACCGGCGAAGCTGCTGACGATGGCGGCGTACACCCGGGTGTGCTGACGCGATTCGGGGACCTTCTCGATGAATGCGGCGTACGCCGACTCGGTGAAGCGCATGAGGTTGCCGGTGGTGGCGACGGCGATGTACGACAGCGACCCGATGGTGCGGAACAGGCCGAACTGCATGGCGGCGACGAAAGCGATGGGAACGGTGACCAGCGCGTTGGGGACGTCCGGGGGAACGAACGCGACCGCGACGAGGACGACGACCTGCGCGCCCATGGCGATCCGGATCGGGTGGTCGAAGACGCTGTGGGCGAGTTCGCCCTTGAGCAGGTGCGCGAACGCGACACCGACGATGAACGCGAGGATCGGCCACAGGTGTGCCCGGGCGGCGTGGAAGTGCCGCTCCGACAGGTCGATGGCCATGAGGATGACGTTGCCGGTCTGGGCGTTCGCGAAGACCCCGCCGCGGCTGATGTAGGTGTAGGCGTCGAGGAAGCCGCCCGCGGCGGTGAGGAGCAGAGCGAACCGCAGCGTCGTGGATGTCTTCGGCACCTCCACCTGACCACCCCTACCGAATCGGGCCCTGTCTTGCAGCCTAGAGGTCGGATGCGAGCGGGATCTCCTTCTCGGCCCGATCCGACATCCATTCGCGCAGTACTTTCGTGGCGATGACGTCGTCCTCGTTGTATTGCAGCAGTCGTTCGCGCTGGGTGAGGTCGGGTTCGCCGTCGTAGCCGACGGCTTCGCGGTACCAGCTCATCGACGCTTCACCGCCGGCGTCGGCATCGCGCCACCGGAATCCGGCGACCGGGGCGATCTTCTTGAGACCCTTGCCGCCCGGGCAGATGAACTGGTCGCTGACGGCCTGGTAGATGTCGACCCATTGTGGGCTGTCGATGAATTCGCGGATCTCGGCCTCGGTGGGGATGCCGGGCGCCCCGGCGAACCGGCGGGCGGAGTCCAGCAGCCACTTGTCCTCCGCGGACCGCGAATAGCAGTACGCGGCGAAGGTCCTGCCGCTCAGCGCCGCCGCTTCCCGCTCGGCCATCAGCCACGTCCAGAATTCCGCGAACGACCGTGCCTCGTCCTGCGTCGGCACCGGATCCCAGCTGACGAACGGCCGGTACGCCGACACCCCGTCCACGTTGAGGAGCGTGCCCCACAGGTAGGCGCCGTGTTCCTGGTAGCTCTCCATGTCGACGTCGACCTCGACGTCGGCACGGGTCACCCGGATCTCCGGGAACCGCCGCACCAGCGGCGCTCCGGCGAGCCACGCCTTCGCGGTGACGACGGCGTCCTCGAACGCGCCGTGCGGCCAGTCCTCGAGCGGTTCGCGGTCCCACGCCGCGAGGTCGTCGATGGTGTGGCAGCCCGCGTCGCGCAGCATGTCGGCGCGCGAACCGGTGGCCACCAGGCTCACGTCGTGTGTCTGGGTCAGCTGCTCCTCGCAGCCGGGCCACCACGGGCAGGAACGGCATTCGCCGATCCTCGACGGCACGGTCGCCGATTCCCCGCGGGCGACGGCGAGCCGGTCGGCGAAGCGTTCGTCGTAGTCGTCGAGGATGGTGGTGAGGTCGTGCACGAAAATGACGTCGGAGCCGTAGCCGATCGCGCCTGCCACGAGGGCCGGACTCGCGTACCCGTGCCGCTCGAGCATCCGGTACACCTGCGCGACGCGCATCTGGTCGCGGACCTGGCTGCGCGGCTTCCGCGCCGCGTCCTCCCGCGGCTTCCACTCGAACATGTCCGATGTCACCGCGCCGCGGCCGGGGTCGGTGACCTTGTGGTTGACGACGATCACCGGGATGTACCCGCCGTGGTCCTCGTCACGGATGAGGATCTCGCAGCGCGCCCGCCGGCCGGCGACCCGGTCGAGTGGGAGCACGGCTCCCCAGATCCGGTCCGCGCCCGCCTCGCACGCGGCCAGGGTGTCCTCGGCCCGCAGGCGCAGGCTCTGCTCGGTGTCGATCTGCACCCACCGTTCCGGCGCATGATCGGTGAGGATCCGGCGGACGTCTTCGCGCTTGGCGGCGGCGGCATCCTGACGCTGGCGGACCCCCGGGTCCTCGGGTGCGGCCGCGAGTTGTTCGGGGAACGCCGCATCGAGGTGCACCCGGTGGCGGCACCGCGTCAGTGCGCTGGCATCGATCACCGTCCCCGACGCCTTTCCGGGAGAGGCGTCGGGTTCTGATTGCTGACCGATATGGGAACACACGATGACGAAGATTATGTGCTCCCCTAGGCTGATCCCGAAGCACCGGATGCAGTTGGTAGCGTGGGCTGCGCTGAAACACCAGGAAAAGGGGTCTTTTCGATGGGGTTGTTGAAGAAACGTAAGTCCCGAGCCACCCGCAAGGCGGAAGCCAAGGCACTCAGGCACAAGGCCGGAGTGGAGGCGAAGCTGAGCGCGCGAAACGAACGGAAGCGCGACAAGCAGGCCGCCAAGGCCGGCCGCAAGCTCGAGGCTGCCGAGCTGAAGTCGCTGAAGAAGGTCGAGAAGGCTCAGATCGCTGCGTTGAAGGCCGAGGAGAAGGCCGCAGCCCAGAAGGGTTTCACGGTCGCCGCCGTCCGCAAGTACCTCGGTGTCGCACGCCTGCTGACGCCGGTGCTGCTGCCGATCGCCTACCGCGCCGCCACGGTCGTGCGCGGGCAGATCGATGCCCGCCGTGCCGACCGGATGGGCGTCGACATCGACCAGCTCGCCAACTTCACCGGGCACGGCGCCAAGCTCAGCGCCCGCATCGCCGGCGCCGAAAGCTCCACCACGGAGATCCTCGGGCAGAAGCCGGACGACGCGGAGACGCAGAAGTTCGCCGCCGCCATCCGCGACCGCCTCGGTGATCTCAGCACCGCCGTCCGCGCGGCCGAGCAGATGCCGCAGGCCCGCCGCAAGGCCGCCCATCACGCCATCTCGTCCGAACTCGACGGAGTCGAAGCCGATCTCCTCGCCCGCCTCGGCGTGCGCTGAACGACCGACCCACCGCAATGTCCCCCGCCCGCCCCGCCGCGACCGCCACCCTTCGGGGCTCGGCGGTCGGCGCGCTCGTGGCCGCTCTCGCGGTCGCCGCGCACGGCATCGGTGGGGGCGGCCTCCCCGAATCCGCGGCCCTGACCCTGCTGTTCGTCACGTGCAGCGGTGTCGGCGCGGTCACCGCGCAGCTGCCCGCCCGTGTCCACGGACCGCTCGCGCTCGCCGGTGTCCTCGGTGTCGGCCAGGTGGCCGGACACTTCGCGCTCACGCTCACCTCGCACGTGCACTCGGCGGTCCCCGCCGTGCCGATGCTGGCCGCGCACGCCGCCGCCACCGTGATCTGCGCGCTGCTGATCGCGAACGCCGAGCGGCTGTACGGCCCCCTCGTCCACGTCTGGCGGGTGGTGCTCCGCGGCGCACCGCAGCGCATTTCGGTGGTGACGACGACGCACGTCCCGGCGCGTCCCGCGAACCCCGTGGACGCCCTGCTGCGCGCGAGCATTTCGCGTCGCGGTCCCCCGGTCCTGGTCTGACTCTCACCTCTTTCTCCCTTCAGACCCTCAAAGGACCTTCCATGAATTCCCTCGTTTCCCGTGCCCTTTTCACGGCCGGTGCGGCCGGCGGCGCCATGCTGCTCGCGGCCGGTGTCGCCGCCGCCCACGTGACGGTTGTCGCCCCGGGCGCCGAACAGGGCGGCTACTCCGTACTGACGTTCCGTGTTCCCACCGAGTCCGAGACGGCATCCACCACCAAGCTGACCGTCACGCTCCCCGACCTGAAGTCGGCCCGCACCACCCCGCTGCCGGGGTGGACGTCCGTCGTCGAGAAGGACCCGACGTCCAAGCTGGCGAAGTCCGTGACCTGGACCGCCGACCCCGGTGTCGGTGTCGCACCCGGCCAGTTCCAGCAGTTCGAACTGTCCGCCGGACCGTTGCCGGAGCAGGACGAGGTGTCGTTCCCGGCCGCCCAGACGTACAGCGACGGCGAGGTCGTCAACTGGGATCAGGCGGTCGGCGCCGACGGCGCGGAGCCCGACAAGCCGGCACCCACCCTCACGCTGGCCGCGGCGAGCGGTGAAGACCACAGCCACGACGCGGGCGGCGCCACGACGTCCGAGGAGACCGAGACGACGGCGTCCGGCACCGACGACACCGCCCGCTGGCTGGGCGGCATCGGCCTGGTCCTCGGCGCGCTCGGTGCGGCCCTCGGCCTCGGCGCCATGGTCCGGAGCCGTCGCTCATGAGAAGACGCACCACCTTCACGTCGGTGAAGGTGATCGCGGTCGGGCTGCTGACCATGCTCGCGAGCATGCTCGGGGCCGGCACCGCGGTCGCCCATTCCGTCGTGATCAGCTCGACCCCCGAGAACGGCGCGGAGATCGCGGCCGGCCCGGAACGGGTGAGCGTCACGTTCAACGAGGCGCTGCAGGAATCGTTCGCGTCCCTCACCGTGGTGGGGCCGGACGGCAACCTGTGGACCAAGGGCGACCCGGCCGTCGAGGGACCCACGGTCAGTGCCGAACTCGGCGAGCTGGGACCGGCCGGCGTGTACACCGTCGCGTTCCGCGTCACGTCCGCCGACGGGCATCCGGTGAGCGGAACCCGCACGTTCACCCTCACCGAGGAGGGGTCGGGCACGCCCGGCGCCGCAGCGGACAGCTCTGGTGAATCCGGCAGCGGCGGTGTTCCGTTGTGGCCGTTCATCGTTGCCGGTGTGCTCGTGTTCGGCGGCGGGCTGTGGTTCGCGCTCCGCAAGCCGCGCGGCGAGAACTGAGCACGGTGGGTACGGCGCGACAGTCCTGGCTGCTGTTCGCCGTACCCACATCGCTCGTCGGAGTCGCCTGTGGTTGGGCGCTCGCGCAACCGGAAGACCCCTCACCGTCGAGCGCCGTCCGCGCGCTGTGCCTGGTGCTCGGTTCGGCGGTGCTCGGACTCGCAGCGCTGGGCTGGTGGAGTCGCGCGGACAGCCGTCCCCTCGTGCGGGACGAACGGCTGTGGCGGTTGTCGACCGCGGTCGCCGGTGCGTGGATGCTCGCCGAGGCCGTGCTGCTGTCGATGACGGCGGCGGAGGCCGACGCCCTGGCGTTGTCGGAACTGTCGGTCGGACGGTTCGGGACGTACGTGACCGAGATCAGCGCGGGACGCGTCGACCTCGCCGTTCTCGTGTGCACGGCCGCGGCCACCGCGTGGTCGGCGGTCGCGTTCCGCCGCAGCGACGCCCGGCTCCCCGTCCCGGTGCTGGTGCTCGCGGCGCTCGCCCTGGTGGCCCGGCCGATCACCGGCCACATGTCGCAGCAGGTTCTCGGCTCGGTTCTCGACGTCGTCCATGCCCTGGCCGCCGCCGTGTGGTTCGGGCTCCTCGCCGCTCTCGGTCTGATGCTCCGGTCGCGCGGGGACTGGTCGTCGTGGTTGCCGCGGTATTCCGTCGTCGCGTGGCGGTGCGTGTGGTTGCTGACCGCGACCGGTGTCGTCGACGCCGCGGTCCGGCTGGGTGGGGTGACGCCGCTGTTCGACACCGGTTACGGCCGCATCGTCCTCGCCAAGGCGGTGGCGTTGGCGGCGCTCCTCGGGCTCGGCTGGTGGTGGCGGCGTACGTGGGTCGGGCAGGCGGCCGCGCACCGGATCAGCGCCGAAGGGTCCCTGCGGCGCGCGATCGTGGAGGTGGTGGTGATGGCCGTTCCGTTCGGTCTCGCCGCCGCCCTGGCCACCACCGCCTGACCCGTGAGCACTTAGAGGGTGTCTCATGTGGATGAAGTGACCTGTGGGACATAATGTGACGCGTGGTAGATGAGTTGTCACTGAGGTTGGTTCCGGATGCGTTGTGGGAGATAGTCGAACCGTTGATTCCTCCTTTTGTCCCCCGGCCGCAGGGAGGTGGCAGTGCGCCGGCCGATGACCGGGCGGTGTTCACCGCGATCGTGTACGTGCTCACCAGCGGATGTGCGTGGCGGCACCTGCCGCCCTCGTTCGGGGTGACCGTGCCGACCGCGCATCGACGGTTCAGTGCCTGGGTGCGGGATGGGGTGTTCGAGAAACTCCATCGCGAGGTTCTCGATCGACTCGGTAGCGCGGGCGAACTCGACTGGACGGCAGCGATCCTGGACGCGGCAAGCGTGCGGGCGAAAAGGGGGGCTCACTGACGGGTCCCAGCCCGGTCGACCGCGGTAAGAAGGGATCGAAGATCCACGTCCTGTCCGAAACGAATGGAATTCCACTGGTCGTGGGCGTGACCGGGGCGAACACCCATGACAGCACGATGCTGCAACCATTGGTGGCAGCGATTCCGGGCGTGAAGTCTCGGCGCGGACCGCGCCGACGCAAGCCGGGAAAGCTTCGCGCCGACAAGGGCTACGACTACGACATTCACCGACGGTGGCTGCGCGAACGAGGCATCGTCCCGCGGATCGCCCGCCGCGGCATCGAGCGAAACGATCGCCTCGGCCGGTACCGATGGAAGATCGAACGCACCATCGCCTGGCTCACCGGCTACCGGCGCATGACCATCCGCTACGAGCGCCACGGCGAACACTTCGCCGGCTTCCTTCACCTCGCCGCCGCACTCACCTGCTTCAAGAAGCTCCCCACATGAGACACGCTCTTATTAACGTCCGGCGGTTAATAAGTACTCACGGGTGCGTCAGCGCAAGAGGATCTTCCCGCGGCTGCCGCCCTTCTCGCCGGCGCGCTGCGCGTCGGCCGCATCGGTCAGCGGGAATGTGCGGGCCGGCGGGAGGGCCAGCTTCCCGGCCGCGGCGAGGGCGCCCAGCCGGCGCAGTGTCTCCGCGTTCCGATCGCCGGCGTTGCCGGACGAGAACGTGATTCCCAGCCCGAACGCGGCACCGTCCGACAGCGTCACGATCCGGTCGGTGCCTCCACGCAGTTCCATCGCCGCCTCGAGTCCGCCGAAGCCGGCGTCGAGGACGGCGTCCACACCGTTCGGGGCGAGTTCGCGGACCCGGGCCGCCAGTCCCTCGCCGTACGTCGTGGGGGTCACGCCCAGCTCCCGCAACGCGTCGTGGTGTTTCTCGCTCGCGGTGCCGATCACGGTGACACCCGAATCCAGCGCCAGTTGCGCCGCAATGGTTCCCACCGCCCCGGACGCGCCGTTCACCAGCAACGTCTCACCGGACGTCAGCTTCAGGAGCCGCAGTCCACGAGTGGCGGCCTCGCCTGCGACGGGGATGGTGGCGGCGTCCGTCCAGCTCAACCCTTTCGGCTTCGGCACGACGATCGACGCGAGCGCGTACTCGGCGTAGCCACCGGTGTCGGACCAGCCGAACACCTCGTCGCCGACCACCACACCGGTCGCGTCCGGACCGACCGCGTCGACCACGCCGGCCACTTCGCTGCCCGGGACCTTCGGGAACTGCACCGACATCACCTCGGCCATCGACCCCGACCGCAGCTTCCAGTCGATCGGGTTCACCCCGGCGGCCCGGATGACGAGGCGTACCTGGTTGCCGGTGGGCTCGGGCACCGGCACGTCGTGGGTCTCGAGCACCTCGGGACCACCGTAGGACGAGTAGGAGACTGCCTTCATGGTCTGCTTCGGGTTGGAATTCGTCATGCCAACAATCTCGTCCTCGGCGGTCCGTCGCGCCAGAGATTCGGCTGGTGGATCGTGCGGCGGACGGGTGGATCATCGCGAAGACGTCCGGATCGACGTCGGGCTGCAGGGCCGCCAGTTCGGCGATCAGCCACGGCCTGCATGCGACGCTCTCGGTGCGATTCGGCTTCTCCCTGTCAATTAGTTTAGCGCTAAGATATAATCACCGGAGAAGCCCACCGAGAAAGCGAGCCTCCATGTCCCTCACCGAAGTCACCGCCCACCACCCCTACAGCCCGGCCGTGGTCGCGGGCGGACTCGCGTTCGTCTCCGGCGCACTGTCCGTCGATGCCGAGGGCACCGCCGTCCCGGGCCGCACCGAGGCACTCGACGCCGCCGTCGACCGCATGGTCGATCGCCTCGCCACCGTCGGCGGACAGCTGAAGGACGTCGTCAAGCTCACCTACTACGTCACCGACCTGTCGCTGCGCGAGGAGGCGAACCGCCAGTTCGAGCGCATCTTCGACGAGCCGCGTCCCGCGCGCACGTTCCTCGAGGTCAGCAGCCTCCCCTACGGCGCCATCGCCGAGATCGACGCCGTCGCGGCGGTCGAGGGACGCTGACACCGCACCTGCCCGGCAGCGCCGCGGGTCCCCGTTCCGAGGAATCGGCGGGGACCCGCGGCGCGTCGCCGTCACTTATGCTTCGTTAGATATCTTGGTACTAAACAGATGAGACCCTCGAGGATCCAGGAGGTGCGCCCGGTGACGCAACGCCCCGTTCCAGATCGCGATGCCGTCGACGACATCGTCGACCAGTGGGCCCACCAGTGGCCCGAACTGGATGTGAGCCCGCTGAAAGTGCTGGGCCGCCTGCACCGTTCGTATCTGCGCTACCAGACGTCCCTCGCCGCCGTGTTCGAGGAGCACGGCATCAACATGGCGTCGTTCGACGTTCTGGCCGCCCTCCGACGTTCGGGTCCGCCGTACCGGATGACGTCCGGACAGTTGGCGGAATCCGCCCTCGTCACCACCGGTGGAGTCACGCTGCGCGTCGACCGCCTGGAGAAGGCGGGACTCGTGCAGCGGGAGCGCGACGCCGAGGACCGGCGGATCGTGCACGCCCAACTCACCGACGAGGGCCTGCGGGTGATCGAGAAGGTCGCGGAGGCCCACTTCGCCAACGAGTCGCAGATCCTCAGCGGGATGTCGACGGACGATCAGGCGGCGCTGGCCGAACTGCTCCGCAAGCTCGAGCACTCGATCGTCGAGAACCAGGCCCCCACCGCCTGACCGGAAAAGTCAGCTGGCCGCGCGGACGGTCAGGTCGGCGACCTCACCGAATCCGATGAACCGTTCGGACGCCGCCGTCATCTCCACGATGAACCGTCGCTGCTCGTCCTGCGACGCACCGATCAGGCGCGCCGCACCCGTCCACTGCGCCTCGGACAGTTTGCGGGCGAGCTGGGCGGGTTCGGCGCACGGCGTCGCGATCCCGGCCTGGTTGAGCCGTTCGATGAATCGGATGTACCGGCCGAGGATCCGGTTGTGTGCCGCCTCGAGCTGTTCCCCGATCACGGGGTCGACGGCGGCGCGGTCCTCGATCATCGTGAACAGGCGTCCGCTGCTGTAGACGGTCTCGATGAACGCCGCGGTGGCCGCCCGCAGGACGCTGCGCGGGTCCGCGTCCGGCGGGACCGGGATGCGCTGAGCCTCGACGAACGTGTCGAACACCGCGGCGGCGACGGCACGGAAGGCGTCGTCCCGGGATGCGAACCGGGCGGAGAATTCGGCCTGCGACACCCCGGCGGCAGCGGCGATGACCGCCTCGGAGGTGCGCTCGTATCCCAGCTCGGCGAAGCACCGCCCCGCCGCCTCGACCAACGCGAGCCGACCTCGATCGTCACCGTTCGTAAGCACCGCTCGCGCCTCCTCGTACCCCGGCCGGCGCCCGACGTGTCGGCCGTCACACATTCTTAGTTGACATTTCATTCACGTCAACCCGCGCGACCCTACGCCTCCTGAAGTGCCTTCGCCTGGGCCTCGGCCTGCGCCCGGTAGAGCCGGCGGAGCCGGATGACGCCGAGGTCGTGCTGGTACAGGTTCTCCGCCTGGTCCGCGTCGGATGCCATCGCCTCGAGCATGGTGCGGTCCTGCTCGAGCACCACCCAGTGCCGCTCCTCGAGCTTGGTGCGGTACAGGAACCGCCAGACGTCGCGTTCCCAGCCCTCGACGCGGCGGTAGCGCCAGAAGAACACCGCGGTGGTCTCGGCGTCGATCGGCGTTCCCATGCCGACGATGCCGAACGAGCCACCCGGGCCGGCGGTCGGCGGGTACGGGATCTCGAGATCCACCCAGTCGATGCCGGTACGGCAGAACTCGACCCAGTCGAAGTTCACACCCCGCTGGTCGGTCTTCTCGAAGAAGAACCCGCGATCGGTTTCGCGGATCCGGAACTTCGCGGACGTCTCGCCGCCGAACATCGAGTGCGATTCGCGGTGCAGGAACGCTCCGTGCATCGGGTCGAGCAGGTTCTCCAGCGTGAACCGCCACGGCGCCTTCCACTCCGCGTAGCAGAGGAAGTGTGAGATGCCGTCGTCCGTGAGGCGCTCGGGCAGTTCCAGGGGCGCGGGTTCGGCGTCGGGGTCGGTGCCGAACCAGGCGAGCACGGCGCCGGCCACTTCCTGCACGGGGAGGCTGGTCACCAGCCGTTTGCCCTCGAGGTTGCAGCCGGGCATTCCGGGGACGGAGACGACGGTGCCGCCGCCGTCCACCTGCACGCCGTGGTACTGGCAGGCGACCCGATCACCGAGGTGCTGGCCCTGCGACAGCGGGGCGCCGCGGTGCGGGCAGCGGTCGGCGAGCATGCGGAGGGTGCCGTCGGACTGACGGAACAGCAGCCAGTCCTCGCCGAGGCGCCGCACCTTCTTCATGTCGCCGCGCGCGACGAAGTCGGATGGGCACACCGCGTGCCACTGGTCGCGCATCCCGGTCGCGAAGATCTCGTCGCCGGTCAGTGCCGCCTTGCGCAGTCGGTTCACCATGTCAGGCCCCCATCCGTCGGATCTCGTCCGTGAAAGTGTCGGTGGTCCAGGCGTCGCCGCCGGGACTGTGGATGCCGAGGGCGTTCAAACCCTTCACCAGGCCTTCGAGGTGGTGCACACCGGTGCCGAAGACCTCTTCGATCGCACCGGCCAGCTTCCGTTCGTACGGGGTGGGTGCCGTGCCGGACTGGCGTGGTTGCAGATACAGGCTCATGGTTCTTCCCTTCTAGAGATCCAGCACGAGCTCGTCGGAGCGGGCGCGGGAAACGCAGATCATGATGGTGGTGCCGGACTCCTGCTCGGAGCTGGAGAGCAGGGAGTCGCGGTGGTCGGGGGTGCCGGCGAGGACGCGGGTTTCGCACGTTCCGCAGATGCCTTCGCGGCAGGAGTTGGGGACGTCGACGCCGGATTCCTCGAGGGTGTCGAGGATGGTCCGGTCGGGGGCGACGGTGGCCGAGATGCCGGATCGTTCGCAGATCACGCGGACGGGACGGTCGCCGGCGAGGGTGTCGGCGGGGATCTCCTTCGCCTTGAACCGCTCGAGCCGGATCGCGCCGTCCGGCCAGGAGCCGGTGTATCCCTCGACCGCGCCGAGCAGGCCCTCGGGGCCGCAGGCGTAGACGAGTGTCTCCGCGCGGGCGGCGCCGAGGATGGCGGCCAGATCGAGGATGCCGTCGGCCTCCTCGGTGACGACGTGCACGCGGTCGCCGTATGCGGACAGTTCGTCGAGGAACGCCATCGACGCGCGGGCACGGCCGCCGTAGTGCAGTTCCCATTCGGCACCCATGCGTTCGGCTTCCCCGATCATCGCGAGGATCGGCGTGATGCCGATGCCGCCGGCGATGAACACGTAGCGCGGCGAGGGCAGGAGTTCGAAGTTGTTGCGGGGCGCGCTCACCGACAGGCTGTCGCCCGGCCGCAGCGTCTCGTGGACGTGCCGGGAGCCGCCTCGGCCGGTCACCTCGTGGAGGATCGCGACGCGGTACCCGGTCTTGTCGTCAGGGTCTCCGCAGAGGGAGTACTGGCGGATGGTCCCGCGGTTCAGGTGCAGGTCCAGGTGGGCGCCCGGCGTCCACCGGTCGACCGCGCCGCCGTCTTGTCGTTCGAGGCGGAGCGAGACCACACCCGAGGACTCGACCCGCATCTGACGCACCATCATGGGGACGGTGTCTGCGTCTGTTGTCATCGCTCACTCCCAGGCTCAACCGAAGGCGTAGTTCCTTAGTGCTCAATAATTTAGCACTAAGATGTATCGTGCGCCACAGTTGAGGGGAAATTCGTCGAGTACAGGCCGGGCTACTCCGCTTCGCGGTACCGCACGGTCTCGGCCGCGAGCCGCTCCTCGTACGCCTGCGCGAGGTCGTGCAGAGCCTGCACGCAGTCACCGGTGAACACCGGCGCGTGCATCGGCGCCAGCAGCAGGGGCTCGAGATCGGCGAGTCCCCGGATCGTGGGCCCGAGCGCCGGCGTCAGGCACGTCGCGTTCCCCATGTCCTCGGCCGCGATCGCCGGGCCGACGATCTCCTCCTCCGTGGCAGGCGGGTGATGACCGAACGCGGTGAACAGGTCGCCACAGAACAGTGTCTGCGTCGTCTCCTCGAAAACCAGCCCGGCGTCCCACCCGTGCGGAACGTGCGGAGTGTCGAGGTGACGGACCCGTCTGGTGCCCGTCTCCATCACGTCGCCGTACTGCAGGGGACGCGGCATCCGATCGGCGAGGTCGTTGACCTGTACGAAGCACCCCAACGCCCCGTGCGCGACCTCGGCGTTCGGCGCGGCCGCCAGCCACGAGTTCATCGCGCCGCACTCGTCGGCCTCGACGTGCCCGAACGTGATCCACCGCAGCCTGTCGAGAGGAATCAGCCGGCCGACCGCCTCGGACACGGACGGGAACAGCGCACGCTGACCGGTGTGGAACAGCAGCGGTTCCTCACCGTCGACGAGGAACTGGTTCATGATCAGGTTCGGCTCGTCCAGATACGTGGACAGCCGGTAGATGTCGGGAGCGATCTCGGTAATCGTGGTGTCCATCCCTGGCTCCGATCACGTCACGGTGTCGTGAGATCCAGCCTTCTCGGGACAGCGGCGGCGCGCAAGATCCGCGATGGCGCTACCGTCGTTGCCCGACGCCGATCCGGACCAGGTCGTGCCCGACGGTCACGGTGCCGGCGAACGTGGACTTCACACCGCGTTCCCACTGGTCGTCGGTGACCTGCCGAGGGTCGCCCGGTCCGATGTCGGAGAGAACCACCTGGCGGACACCGGCGTCCGTGGCGACGCACCCGACGTCCTGCGCGGTGGTGTGCGCCTGAATCATGTGCTCGACCAGTGCGGGACCTGAAGTCGCGGCGTAGAAGTCGACGTCGATGACCTCGTGGACGAGGATGTCCGATCCCTGAGCGAGCCGAACCACGTTCGGCGATTTCGCGGTGTCGCCGGAGAACGTGACGGCACCGTCCTCCGTGTCGAACCGGTACGCCAGCGACGGGTAGACCGGGCCGTGTGGAACGAGCGTCGCGGTGACCCGGACGCGGTCGTCTTCGAAGACCGGGAAGGGTTCCATCTCCGGGGCGGTGTTGTCGGCGGACGCGCCCGCCGACTCCGGCGGCAGTACGTCGTGCAGCGACAACCGCTGTCCGTAGTCGGACTGGGCGCCCTTTTCGACGTTGCGAATGTTGATGTCGTAGGCGAATGCGTCGAGGACGCCCGCGAACAGATCGGTGAGTCCGGGTGTCGGCGATGCCGGACTCTGGATCGGAATACTCTGTCCGCCGCGCGGTGCCGACAGTCGGCCCGCCGAGCCGGGGCCGTACACGGGCACCACGTCGCGGAACGTGTAGGACGGGGTCCCGCCCGGCAGCCAGAAGACGTTGAACAGGTCGGCGATGTGATCGCTGTGCATGTGCGTGACGAAGACGCCACCGAGCGAATCCGCGGCGATACCGGCCTGGATCAGCTTGCGGCTCGACCACGGACCCGCGTCGATCAGGTACGGTCTGTCGCCGACGACGAGCACACTGGACGTGCCGCTCCGCCCCGGCACGGCGATGGGTCCGGCCGCCGTGCCGAGCAGAATCAGCGTCGTCGCGTAGCCTTCGACGTCACCGGACAACTCGTAGGCGTCCGGTGGCGTGGCGCCGCTCGGCTGCGCGTCCGAGGTGTGCGACGCGCAGCTCGTCGCGGCGACGGCGGTGGCCGCAGACCCCAGCAGCGCCAGCGCCCTTCGCCTCGACAGCCCTTGTCGTCCGACAGGTTCCATCTATGCGCCCGCTCGGGCCGCGGCCAACTCCAACGGCACGTGCCAGGCGTCGTATTCGTAGACCCAGTCGCCGTTGCCTGCGACCTTCAGCCATTCGTTGGACCGTGAGCCGCGCTGGATGCGCGAGGTCCGCTGCAGTCGCGTGTCCTGGTAGGTCTGCAGCGCGACTGCGGGGTCGTCGAACAGGCTCAGGCAGCGGGACAGGACGACGGCGTCTTCGATGGCCATGCCGGCGCCCTGCGCCATGAACGGCATCATCGGATGTGCCGCGTCGCCGAGGAGCACGGCGCGCCCGTCGGTCCACGATGCCAGCGGGTCTCGAACGTAGAGAGCCGATTTCAGGACGTCGTCGCACGCGTCGAGCAAGGCTCGTGCCTCGGGGTGGAAGTCGCGGTACAGCTCACGCAGTTCGGTGACGGAACCGGGTGTGGTCCACGATTCCTCGGTCCATTCCTGCTGCGCGCAGGTGGCGAAGACGAAGATGTCCTTGCCCTGGTTGAGGGGGAACGTCACGATCTGCGTCGACGGATTCGGCCCCCACCACTTGGTGAAGCAGTCCAGGTTCGGCAACTCGCCGACGCGTTCGGTGGGGACGACAGCGCGGAACGCCACGACCCCTGTGAACGTCGGCTGTTCGCGCCCGAGCAGCGAGGTCCGGACCGCGGAGTGGATCCCGTCGGCACCGACGATCACGTCGGCGGAAGCCGCACTGCCGTCGGTGAACTCGATGCGGCCGTCCGCAGCGTCGCTGACCCGGCGACCCATTTCGACGACACCCGACGGCAACCGGTTCTCGAGCGCGGTCATGAGGTCGCCCCGGTGCATGGTCAACTGCGGTGCACCGTACTGCTGTTCCGCGCTGTCCCCCATCGGCAGCCGGGACGTTTCGGCACCCGTGTCCCACGTGCGGCTGATCCGGAACTGCGGCCGGGCCGCGGATTCGCGGATCGCCGGCCCGATGCCGAGTCCGTCGAGAGCCCGGACCGCGTTGGGGGTGAGGTTGATGTCGGCGCCGACGCGGGCGAACTGCCTCGTCTGCTCGTAGACCGTGACGTCGAGACCGAACTTGCGGAGGGCGATCGCCGTGGCGAGTCCGCCGATGCCGCCGCCGCAGACGGCGACCGTGGTCACTGCGCACCCTTTCCGGGCACCGTGACGGGCGGGGTGAACGGTGCCGGCATGTCGCCGTAGGCGGCGAGATCGACCTCGACGATCACCGGCGCCTGCCGCGACACGGCGTCGGCGAACACCTCGTGGGCCTCGGCGGCGCCACCGATCCGCAGGTACGGCACGCCGATGGACTGCGCCAGCAACGGGAAGTCGGGGGTGACGAGGTCGACGGCGTAGGTGTCTTCGCCGCCGCCCTTCTGCATGTTGCGCAGCACGCCGTAGCCGCCGTCGTTGAACACGAGCAGCACCAGCCACGGCTTCTCCTGCGCCATGGTCAGGATCTCGCCGAAGTGGACGGCCAGGCCGCCGTCGCCGACGAGCGCGAGGGTGGGCCGGGTCTCGTCGGCCAGTGCGGAACCGATGGCCATGCCGAGGCCCTGTCCGATGCCGCCGCCGCGGGGGAAGACGTTGGACTTGGGGTCGAACATCGGCAGCAGTCGGTTGCCCCAGGAACTCGACGCGATGGTGACGTCGCGGGCGATCACGGAATCCTGCGGGAACGCGGCACGCACGGCGTCGCACAGCACCGCGTGGTCGCCGAGTCCGGCGCGCTGCTTGCTGCGGACGAGTTCACGGGTGGTGCGGGCACGTTCGGTCCAGGCGGCGTCGACGGGCGCCAGGCCCGACAGTTGACGGAGGAACGTGGTGATGTCGGCGGTGATCCCGGCCTGCGCCGGGTAGACGCGTCCGACCGCGGCCGCATCGATATCGACCTGCACGTGCACGGCGGGGACGGGCATGGAGTAGTCGCCGGTCTCGTTGGACCGGAAGTGGGTGCCCAGCGACAGCAGCACGTCGGCATCCTGGAGGAGCTCACGCCCGACCGGGGTGTTGCCGTAGTTGCCGATGCACAGCGGATGGTCCTCGGGCACGGCGCCGCGGCCGGAGTTGCTGGTGAGCAACGGGACTCCCCACTGCTCCACCAGTTCGGTCAGCTCGGCACCGGCTGTCGCGACACCGCCGCCCGCCCAGATCACCGGGCGTTCCGCCGACCGCAGCAGGGCGAAGGCGACGGCCAGCTCGTCGGCGTCCGGCGTGCGCGGCGACTCCGACACCGGCTCGACCACGTCGATGACGTGCTCCGCGTACTGGAGGTCGATCGGCCATTCGATGCTCGACGGCCCGCCGGGCGCGGCGAGGGCGGCAGCGACGCCTTCCCGCAACACCTTTCCGGCGCTGTCGGTGTCGAGGATGGTGGCGGCATGCTTCGACGTCGCCGTCAGCATCCCCAGCTGATCCTTGGTCTCGTGAATGAATCCGCGACCCGAGCCGAGGTACCGGCTCTCGACGTTGCCCGTCACGTGCAGCACCGACGTTCCCGCGCTGAGCGATTCGATCAGCGACCCGGCGGCGTTGCCGGCACCGGTTCCGGTGCTCGTGAGAGCGCAGCCGAGTCCGCCGGTGGCCCGGGCGTACCCGTCGGCCGCGCTGACGGCGGTGGCCTCGTGCCGGACCGGCACGAACCGCAGGTGCTTGCTGACCGCCTGCACCAGGGGCTGGTTGTGGACGCTCACGATGCCGAAGACGGTGTCGACCCCGGCCTCGCGCAGCACCTGGACGAGCAGGTCGCCCCCATTACCCACAGACATGGTGTTCCTCTCAGACATAGCGCGCGACGCCTCCGCAGACGTCGAGGCTGGTGCCCGTCACATAGGACGAGCGGGGGGACAGCAGGGTCACGATCATGGCGGCCACCTCGTCGGCGCGGCCGAACCGGCCGAGGCCGATGCCGCGGTCCTGGGCGATCTCCGCCTCCCATTCGGCGAATGAGGCGTCGGTGCCGGATTCCTCGTAGCGGCGCCGCCACTGGCCGGTGTCGACCAGTCCGAGCGACACCGAGTTGACGCGGATGCCGTCGGCGGCGAGTTCGAGTGACAGCGACTTGCTGAGGTTCAGCAGCCCGGCCCGGGCGGCGCTGGTGGTGACCAGCCGCGGCTCGGGCTGACGTGCGAGCACCGCCGAGATGTTGACGATGGCCGCGGCGTCGGACTTGCGCAGCGCCGGCAGGGCGGCCTCGACCGTGTTGAGGACGCTGGAGAACTTGAGGTCGAGTTCGTCGCGCCAGTCGTCGAGGGTCGCCTCGCCGCGCGGGACCATGCGGGACTTGCCTGCGTTGTTGACCAGACCGTCGAGGCCGCCGAATCGGGCGACACCGGCGTCGACCAGCGCAGCGACCGCGGCCGGGTCCCGGACGTCGCAGGACGCGGTGAGGACGCGGTCGCTGCCGGGCAGCGGCGCGATCACGGAGTCGAGCCGGTCGCGGTCGCGCGCGCAGGTGACGACGTTGGCACCCTCCTCGAGCAGCATCGCGACAGTGGCGAGCCCGACCCCCGAGCTTCCGCCGGTCACCAGGTGGGTGCGGTCTTTCAGTTGCAGGTCCACGACGTGGTCCCCTTCTCTAGTTCAGGACGAATCCGCCGTTGACGACGAGTTGCTGACCGGTGATGTACGACGCCTCGGGTCCCATCAGGAACGCGACCGCGCCGACGAGATCCGACGGTTGCTGCGGCCGTTCGAGCGCCCGGTTGAGGCGGTACAGCTCGTGCCGGTGCTCCGGAACCTGCTGCGCCGATTCGCTTTCGGTCAGACCGGGCGAGACGGTGTTGACGGTGATGCCGTGCGGGCCGAGGTCGCGGGACATGGCGCGGGTCAGCGCGGCCACCCCACCCTTGGAAGCGATGTAGTGCGCGAGGCGTGGCGAACCGTACAGGGCGGCGTCCGAGCCGATGGTGACGACTCGTCCGCCTCCGTTCCCGATGATGGAGGGAACGATCGCCCTGCTCACGAGGAACGTGCCGCGCAGGTTGACGCCCAGCACACGGTCCCACTCGTCGATGCCGAGTTCGTGAATCGGTTTGCCGCCCACGCCGTCCGCGAGGGCCGCGTTGTTGACGAGGCCGTACAGCGGGCCGCCGGAGGTGACGGTGGCCGCCATCGCGTCGACGGACTCCGCGTCGCGGAGATCGACCCGGACGAACTGTGCCTTGACGCCGTCGGCGCGCAGGCTCTCCGCCGCGTCCTCGCCCCAGTCCTCGCGGATGTCGGCGAGCCACAGGGAGGCGCCGTCCTCGCCGAGCCGGCGGGCCAGGGCGAGGCCGAGACCCCGCCCCGCCCCGGTGACGAGAATGCTGCGGCCGTCGAGACTCATGGTCAGTCCCGCGTCACGCCGTGCATGGCCGACGTCTCGGGGTACGTCGGGATCTGCGGCTTCTGAGCGCCGATGATGACGCAGAACAGAGCGTCCTTGTCGCCGTTGTTCTTCAGGCTGCGCGGGACCCCGGCCGGGACGACGATCATGTCGCGGTAGCCGAGGGTGCGCTTCTCCACCTGGCCGTCGCGGTGGACGCCGACCTCCACCTCGCCCTCGAGGACGAAGAAGGCTTCCTCGGCGTCGTGGTGGGTGTGCTCCGGGCCCTCGGCTCCGGGGGGAAGCAGCATGTTGGAGAACGTGAATCCGCGCGAGACGATGGTGCGGTTGTCGTTCTCGTGGTTACCGGTCGCGCCGGAGCCGACGTAGCGGATCTGCGCGCGCTTGAACTGGTCGCCGGCCTTGGCCTGGAAGCCCAGCGTGTCCCAGTCCTCGTGGCGGGAGCCACGGGTGAGGATCAGCGAGTCGGTGAATTCCTTCAGGTCGGCGGTGCCGTATTCGAGTGTCATGTCGTGCTCCTTCTCTAGAGGTGGTTGCGTAGGCGTTCGGTGATGTGGATGAAGGACTCGACCCAGGCGTTGAAGGCCTCCGGCCGCTCCTGGTTCGCGAGGTGTCCGGCACCTCGGATGGTGACGAACACGGCGCCCGGAATTCCTCCGGCGAGAACCTGGCTCGCGGGAACCCCGGTAACCCCGTCCTCGTCCCCACCGAGGACGAGTGTGGGGATGTCGATCTTCGGCAGATCGGCCGTGTGATCGGTGGCCGCCATCGACTCGGCGGCGTACCCGTAACCGGGCAGCCGGATCGACGAGGCCATGATCGCCGTGGCCTTCGCGGTCAGTTCGTCGTCGGCCGTGCCGGACAGCAGGCGCGGGGCCCGTTCGGCGGCAAACGCTTCCGCGCCCTCCTGCTCGAGCGTCGCGGCCCGGGCGAGCATGCGGGCGGCGGCGTCGTCGTCCGCCCCCGAGCCGACGGAGGAACTGCCGAGCAGCAGACTCCGTACGAGCCCCGGGTGGCGCATCGCCAGCCGGGTGGCGATCACGCCGCCCCACGACATTCCCAGGACGTGCGCTCCCGCGTCACCGCAACGGTCGCGGATCACGTCGGCGGCGGCGTCGGCGTAGTCGTCGAGGTCGAACGGTCGGCCGGGGTCTTCGCTGCGGCCGTAGCCGGGAGCGTCCCAGGCCAGCAATCGCAGCGACGACGACAGTTCGTCGAACTGCGGCGCGAAACTGTCGGCGCTGCCGCCGATCCCGTGCAGCAGGAGCAGCGCGGGGCCGGAACCGGATTCGACGACGTGCGTCACGACGCCCGCCCGAGGTCGAACCGCTCGAACGCTCCGGGGTCGGGGATGCCGGCCATGTGGTCGCGGACCTGCTTGGACGGCGGGCCCGCGGTGCCCCAGAGGTCGGAGAGTTCCGGAACCCGGCGCCAGACCTTGCACAGCCACCGGTCCTCGTCGACCTGCGCGATGCCGGACGTGTACTCGCACACCAGCCCTGCCGGGTCGGCGAAGTAGGAGAAGGTGTTGTCGCCGGGGCCGTGCTTGCCCGGACCCCACAGCGGCACGGTGCCGTGGTGACGCAACCGGCCGATGCCACGCATGAAGTGGTCCACGGTGGGCATCTCGTAGGCGACGTGATTGACGGACGTCCACTCGGCCTGGTTGAACGCGATGCTGTGATGGTCGGTGTTGCAGCGCAGGAACGCCATCTGGTGCTCGGACCAGTCGGAGACCCGCATGCCCAGGACGTCGCAGTAGAACGTCACCGCGGCGTCGATGTCGACGGTGTTGAGGACGACGTGCGTGACGCCGACCGGCACGGCGTCCTCGCGACCGAGCTTCGGGACCGCCAGTGCGTCGGCGAGCAGTTCGACGACGCGGCCCTCGGGGTCGACCAGGCTCACGCCGTAGCCGCCGCCGAGATCGTCGACCGGCCCCGGGCCGCTGACGATCGGGACGCCGCGGAGTTCGAGTCGGCGGGCGGCCTCGTCGACCTCGGCCGGCGTGGCGACGGCGAACGTGATGCGGCCGAGGCCGTTCCGCTCGGCCTGGGTGAGTTGCAGCGCGTGGTGGTGCTCACCGGTCCCCCGCAGCCAGGCACCGTCCGTGCCCTGCTCGACCACGCGCAGCCCCCAGACCTCCGAGTAGAAGTCGGTGGATTCGATGCTGGCCTGCGTGCGCAGTTCGACGGAGCGCAGGCACCGCAGCCGGGCTATGGGTTGGTTCATCGCATGCCTCCAGTTGCTTAGGTCTCAATATCTTAGCGCTAAAGTAATAGGTCGTACAGAGCTGACGGAAATTTCTTTCTGCCCGACCTACTACTTCAGCTTCCCCGTGGGCCGATGTGACAGCGGTTCAGTCAGACGGAACTCGTGTGACATTCGGCGACGCAGATTAATCTGCCCACGAGCGGGTCGCTCAATTCGCCCACGGGTTGGGTTCCTCGTCGAGGCCCCAGTAGATGCTCTTCTGCCGCGAGTAGGCAGCGATACCGCTGCGCCCCTTCTCCACCCCGAGTCCACTCTCCTTGACGCCGCCGAACGGCGTCGAGATGCTGAACTGTTTGTAGGTGTTGATCCACACGGTGCCGGCCTGCAGTCGGCGGGCGAGTTTCCAGGCGCGACGGTAATCGCCCGTCCAGATTCCGGACGCCAGACCGAACACCGAATCATTGGCCTGGGCAACCAGATCCGCGTCGCCGTCGAACGGCAGGACCACGAGGACGGGTCCGAATATCTCCTCCTGGCAGGTGCGTGAACCGTTGGGGAGCCCGTCGATGATCGTCGGCAGGTAGTACGCGCCGTCGCGGAGCCGCTCGTCGTCGGGGATCGCCCCGCCGCACAACACTCGTCCGCCCTCTTCGCGAGCGAGGTCGACGTACGCGGCGACGCTGTCGCGGTGCTTGCGGTGGACCATCGGCCCGACCTGAGTGTCGGGGTCGCGGCCGGGACCGAGGCGCAGTTGCTGCGTCTTGACCACCAGCTTCGCGAGGAACTCGTCGTAGATACGGCGGTCGACGAACAGCCGGGACCCTGCGATGCAGCTCTGCCCGGTGGACGAGAAGATCCCGTACATCACGCCGTTCACGGCGGCGTCGAGGTCGGCGTCGTCCAGCACGATCGTCGGCGACTTGCCGCCGAGTTCCAGCGACACGGGCATCAGCTTGTCGGCTGCGGCGTGCGCGATGGACCGTCCGGTGTTGGTGCCGCCGGTGAACGTCACCTTCCCGACGCCGGGGTGGGTGACGATGGCGTCGCCGACCACCGAGCCCTTGCCCGGCAGCACCGACAGCAGACCCTTCGGCAATCCCGATTCGTCGATGAGCCGCGCCAGTTCCAGCGACACCAGCGGCGTCCACTCGGCGGGCTTGAGGACGACGGCGTTGCCTGCCGCCAGGGCGGGGGCGATCTTCTGCGCGTCGCTGGCCACCGGCGAGTTCCACGGTGCGATGGCGCCGACCACGCCGATGGGCTCGAGAACGCTCATCGTGAGGAAGTTGCCGCGCGGGGTGGTGAGGTCGTCGTCCGCGGTTTCGAGGACGGCGGCGAAGTAACGGAACGTGCCCGCCGCGCTGCCGACGAGGGCCGTGGTCTCGGCGACCGTCTTGCCGGTGTTGTAGCTCTGCAGCAGCGCGAGCCGGGACGTGTTCGCCTCGATGGTGTCGGCGATGCGGTGCAGGTACTTGGCCCGCTGGTGCGGGAGCAACGCCCGCCATGCCGGGTCGTCGGCGGCGGCGCGGCCCTTCCGGACCGCCTCGTCGGCGTCGTCGGCGGTGGCCTGGTGGATCACCTGCAGGGTTTCGCCGTTCGACGGGTCCGTGACCGCGAAGGCGGGTCCGTTCGCCTGCCGCCACTGTCCGGCGACGAGGATCCGGTCGGCGACCGGGACGAAGGGCAGTGTCTGTGGTGCGGTGTCGAGGACGGTCACTGGGAGATCTCCTCGAGGGTCTTTTCGCGGGTTTCGACGGCGAAGAAGCCGACGACGAGGGCACCGATCATTGCGACCGCGGCGAACATTCCGAAGACGACGGTGAGGGTGCCGCCCCCGTCGAGGATGGCGCCGACGGCGAGGGGGCCGACGATGATGCCGAGACGTCCGCTCGCCCCGCCGATCGCGCAGCCGATGGCTCGCATCCGGGTCGGGTACAGCTCCGCGGTGTAGACGTAGAGCGCCATGTTGACCGCGAAGACGAACAGCGCGGATCCGGCCGACCAGAACAGGACCTTCGTCGCGGTGTCGGCGCCGGACGCGGCGAGCAGGAAGAGCAGCGACGAGCACAGGACCATCGACGCGGTGATGCAGATGCGGCGACCGAGGTTGTCGATGAGGAACGCGACGAGGATGCAGCCGATCAGGCCGGCGACGCTCGTGACGATGCTGTAGTGCAGTGCGGTGTCGACGCTGACGTCGAACGCCGACCGGTACAGCGTCGGCAGCCAGGACGCGATGCCGTAGTTGACGAAGTAGGCGCAGCCCCAGATGGCCGCGAGCATGAGGGTGCGACGCAGGTAGATGCCCCGGAAGGCCTCCGCGAAGGTTCCGCGGCGCACGTCGACGGCGACGGCGGGCATCGGCTGCGGAGCCGGAAGCGTCTTGCCTGACTTCTCGGTGATCTCGTTCTCGATGCGGGTCATGGCTTTGTGGGCGTCTTCGTAGCGCCCACGCGACGCGAGCCAGCGCGGCGACTCGGGCAGCTTCCACAGCATCGGCAGCAGCAGGACGGGCAGCGCGCCGAGTGCGAACAGGATCTTGTAGCCGTAGTTGGGGACCACCCACGCCGACACGATCGCCGACATCACGAGCCCGATCGGGAAGATCACCTCGTAGAGCAGCACGAATCGTCCGCGCTTGTGGGCTTTGGTGATCTCGCCGATGTAGCTCGCCGCGACCGGGACCTCGGCGCCGAGGCCGATGCCCTGCACGAATCGGAAGACGAGGAAGAGCATCAGGCTGTCGGTGAACGCCATGCCGAGGCTCATCACGGCGTAGAGCGCGAGCGAGAAGATGATGACGTTGAGCCGGCCGACGCGGTCGGCGAACCAGCCGCCGGCGAGCGCGCCGACGAGCATGCCGATGCCGCCGATGGCGATCACCCAGGCGATGTCGCCGGGGGTCAGACCCCACTTGGGGATGAGGACGGGGAGTGAGTAGGCGATCATCAACTGGTCGAAGCCGTCGAAGAACGTGACGGCGCCGACGATGACGCGTGCCTTGATATGCCACCTGCTCATCGGCAGGCGTTCGAGTCGGGCGCTGATCATCTCAGCTGTGGCAGCCATGGCGGGCGATACCGTCGTCATGAGCATCCTCAGGGTCGGGTCGAGGCATTTACTTAAGCCCTCAAAGGCTTACCGCTAAGATGTAATCTCACGCACACGATAAACGTCAACCCTTGACTTTGAAAGAAACATGTTGTTCACACCTGTGCGTACTTATTAACCTTCCGCGGTTAACAAGTGCTCACGGGTGAGGGAGCCGTCGACTACGCGGTGGACTGCATCCATTCTGCACAGATGCGTGCGGTCGTGTGTCACCAGCAGCGTTGCGACCTCGCGATCTCGCACGACACCGAGGAGCAGATCCATGATCGCGGCGCCCCGTTCCTGGTCGAGCGCGCTGGTCGGCTCGTCGACGACCAGCAGCGACGGATCGTTCATCAGCGCCCGGGCCAGGTTGACCCGCTGCCGCTGCCCACCCGACAACTGCCCGGGCCTCTTCCCGGCGTGGTCTGCGAGCCCGACGGCGTCGAGCAGGTCGCGAGCCTTCGCGCGCCCGGACCGCCGCGGCACGAACAACCGCTGCCCGAGATGCGCCATCACCTCCAGTTGTTCGAGGGCCGTCAACGACGACACCAGATTGGACTGCTGGAACACGATGCCGATCCGGTCGCGGCGCAGCGTGGACGCCTCCCGCCGGCTCAGCGCGGTGAGTTCGGTGGCGCCCAGCCGGACGGAGCCCGAGTCGGGCCGGATCAGTGTCGACGCCACCGCGAGGAGCGTCGACTTTCCGGAACCGGACGGACCGGTGATCGCGGCGATCTCACCCCGGCCGAGGGTCAGCGACACCGAGTCGAGGGCGGTGACGCGTCCCGCGCCGTCGGGGTAGGTGAGGGTGACGTCGTCGAGGGTGAGGGCGGGGGTGGTCATCGTGTGCTCCCGAGGGCGGTGAGGGGGTCGGTGGTGAACAGGAAGCGGAGCGCGAACGCGGCGCCGAGGAGGCCCAGCCCGACGAGGGCGGTGGCAGGCAGGAAAGTGGTGGAGACGTCGAGCACGAACGGCACGGCGTCGCCGATCATCGACCCGGCCACCGCCGCCGTCCCGACACCGACACCCACGCCGGCGAGCAGGACGACGAACGCCTGCCCGAGCGCGTCCCGCACGAGCGACCCGGTGGACGCGCCGAGCGCCTTCAACGTCGCGACATCGGGGGTGCGCTGCAGGGTCCAGACCGTGAAGAACGCGCCGATCACCAGCGCGGAGATCGCGAACAGCATCACCGTCATCAACGTCAGCGACCCGTTCTCGGAGGCATAGGAGCCGATGGCGGAGAAGGAGTCGGCCACACTTCGGGAGGTCGTCCCCGCGACGGCGTTCGTGGCGTCGTCCCCGCCGGACACCGCGAGCACCGTCGCCGCACCCCCGCGCGGGTTCGCGTGCTGCCAGTCGGCGAGCGTCATCCACACGGCCGGGCTGTGGCCGTACCAGTCGTCGCCGCGGACCGCGGTCACCGCGAAGGTGACGTCGCCGACGGTGAGACGGTCGCCGGCGCCGACGCCGAGGGATCGCGCCGCGCCGGCCCCGAGGATCACGGTTCCCGGCGCGGACGGTGCACGGTCGCCCACACCGCTGTCCGCGCCGACCAGTGCCACCCCCTTCGCCGCACCTCCTACGGCCGACGCCGAGCCTCGTCCGACGCCGATCGGCTGCACCGAGTCGGCGCTCCGCCGCCAGACGGCCACCTGCTCGGACGTCAGCGCGGACTCGTCGAACGACGGACCGTCGCCGGAGGCGGCGAAGACCACCGACTCGGCGTCGATGCGTTCCACGACGGACACGTTCTGGTGACGCAGTCCGGCCGTGAGACCGCTGAGAAACGTGACGAGCAGCGCAATCAGCACCACGACGACGGATATCAGCGCGAAGCGACCACGCGCGGCACGCAGGTCTCTCGATGCGACGAACACAGGTGGTCCTCTCCAGATCACGACCGACTCCGCAGTCGATGCGGGCCGGGGCGGCGCTCACGGCCTCCGAACTCACCGTGCCCCGGACACGACACGGTTCCATCGCACGTGGGGTGGAATTCTCGGTGGTCGAAGGTCGGGTGCGCGTTCCGACTTTCGATGGATGCCCGGTGTGCTCGCGTCGATAAGCTGGGCGGGGTGCACCGCTCCCCTCTCACGCCCGTGTTCGCGGGACTCCAACTGGGACTGCATGCGCTGATCGCGGCGCTTACTGCAGTCGTGATCTTGCGCGCCGTCCTTCCGGACGCACCACAGGCACCGGCGATCGTGGTGCTGTCGGTGGCGTTTCTCGCGGTGTACGCGGCGGGAGCGACGCGTCGTCTGCGCGGGACGTGGTGGCTCGCAGCGTTGACGGCTCTGTGGGTGGCGCTGATGGTCCTCGCCCCCGACGCCGCCTATCTCGCGTTCGGGCTGTTCTTCCTGTACCTGCATCTGCTGCCGCGACGCTGGGGAGTCCTGGCGGTCGCAGCCGCGACCGTCGTTGCGGTCGTGGGTACCGGCATGCACCGCGGCTGGAGCGTCGCGGGTGTCGTCGGTCCGGTGATCGGTGCGTGCGTCGCGGTGGCGATCGGCCTCGGCTACCGGGCGTTGTACCGGGAGGCTGTCGAGCGCGATCGCCTCATCGACGAATTGACCCGAACCCGAGCCGAACTCGCCGAGCAGGAACGTGCCGCCGGCTCCCTGGCCGAACGTGAGCGGCTCGCACGCGAGATCCACGACACCGTCGCGCAGGATCTGTCGAGCATTCAGATGCTGCTCCACGCCGTCGAACGCGCCGCCCCCGACCACCCCGCCCGGGACCGCATCCGGCTGGCGCGGGAGACGGCCGCCGACAGCCTCGCCGAAACCCGTCAGCTCATCGGCGATCTCACACCCGCCGTCCTCGATGGGCAGTCACTCGTGGACGCGCTCGCGCGGATCTGCACGCAGGCGAGGAGCGACACGTTCGACACCATTGCCGTGGTCGAGGGGGAGCCGGTGCGATTGCCGATGCCCGTCGAGGCGGCGTTGGTGCGGATTGCGCAGGGCGCGGTGTCCAACGTGGTCCGGCACGCACACGCATCCCGGATGGCGATCACCCTCACCTACTACGAGGACGCGGTCCGGTTGGACGTCGTCGACGACGGCGTCGGCTTCGATGTCGAACTCCTCGACCGTGAACCGTCGAAAGCGTTCGGGCTGAATTCGATTCGCCGTCGCGTCGAGCTGCTCGACGGGTCGATGTCGGTGGAGTCTGAACCAGGACTGACCGCGGTCGCGGTGTCGTTCCCGCTCGAGGTCGGCGCATGATCCGACTGCTGCTCGCCGACGACCACGCGATCGTTCGTGCGGGCCTGCGCGCCCTCCTCGAGCACGAGGACGACATCGAGGTGGTCGGCGAGGCAGCCACCGCGGACGCCGCCGTGGCGTTGTGCGCGACGACTCCGGTCGACCTCGTGCTCATGGACCTCCGGTTCGGCCCCGGCACCTCGGGCGTGGACGCCACCCGGAACCTGCGGTCCCTGCCGAACCCACCGCACGTGCTGGTCGTCACCAACTACGACACGGACGCCGACATCCTCGACGCGGTCGCGGCCGGCGCCGCCGGGTATCTCCTGAAGGACACTCCCCCGCCCGAACTCCTCGCCGCCGTCCGCGCGGCATCGGCCGGCGACAGCGTCCTCTCCCCGGCCGTGGCGTCGAAACTGATGACGCGCGTACGCCGACCTGCCACCAGCCTCAGCCCACGGGAGATCCAGGTGCTGACGTTGGTGGCTGCCGGGCGGTCCAATCGGGAGATCGGTAAGGAACTCTTTCTCTCCGAGACCACCGTGAAGTCCCATCTCGTCCACATCTTCGGCAAACTCGGCGTCAAGTCCCGGACGTCCGCAATCGCGCGGGCCCGCGAGCTGGGCACCATCCCCAGGTGAGTGGCAATGTGTGCGGACGCACACATTGCCACTCACATGCGTTTACGCTGGGGAAATGGACCCACCTGCCGTCCGGTACGTGCAGCGGGACGGACATGCGTTGGCCTACCAGGTGGTGGGCGCGGGTGAACGCGACGTGGTGTGGCTGTTCGAGATCAACATGCACCTCGACCTCATGTGGACCGACCCCGAGATCCACTACCTGATGGAACGGGGCAGCACGTTCGCCCGCACGGCATACTTCCAGCAACGAGGGCTGGGACTGTCCGACCCGGTCGAGCACCTGCCCACACTCGAGGAGCAGGCCGACGACATCGTCGCGGTGATGGACGAGATCGGGATGCGGGAAGCGCTGCTGGTGGGTGTGGCCAGCGCGAGCGGTCCCGTCGCACTCGTCGCCGCACGCTCGCCGGAGCGGGTCACCGGCGTCGTCCTGATCCAGCCGTTCGCCGAGCGGCTGGTCGGCGGCAACCACGATCCGGTGGGATGGAGCGCCGCCGAACGCGACAACTTCGTCGACGGGTGGCGAGCAGCCACCCGGAACTGGGGGTCGGGCAGCACGGTACCCCTGTGGGATCCCCAGGAGGACTCGGCGTTCAACCGTCGGCTGATGGCCATGCTGGAACGCAATTCCGCGACACCCGCGGTCGCACAGGCCCACCTCGAGTGGATCTTCCGGCTCGACTACTCGGACATGCTGCCGTCCATCCAGTGCCCGGCGCGCGCGCTTCTGGTCGCGGGAAGTCCGGTGCCGGTGGCCGCCTCGCAGTACGTCGCCGACCGTATCCCCCGCGGCAGCTTCCACCTGTTGCCGCAGTCGCCGCCCGGCGCGTCGCTCGGGGAGGCGTGGAAACCGATCATCGACCACGTCGAGCAGTTGGCCACCGGTGGGCACCCGGCATCCGACGCGGGCCGGTACCTGGCCTCCGTTCTCTTCACGGACGTCGTCGGATCCACCGAAGTACTCGCACGGATCGGCGACAGCGCCTACCGCGACCTGCGGGCCGCGCACGAGTGGCAGGTCCGCGACGAGATCGAGAAGGCCGGCGGCCGGCTCCTCAACGTGGCCGGCGACGGCACCTTCAGCATCTTCGACGGTCCCGCGTCCGCGGTCCGGTGCGCGCGGGCGGTCGTCGACGGCGCCGGCGAACTCGGGCTGGAGGTGCGGGCCGGCGTCCACACGGGGCAGGTGGAGCGCAACGGTCCCGACGTGAGCGGCATGACCGTCCACATCGGCGCGCGCATCGCCGCGACGGCCCGCGCCCGGGAAGTGCTGGTGTCGCGGACCGTCCGGGATCTCGTGGTGGGTTCGGGACTGCGGTTCGCCGACGCCGGGGAACATGCCCTCAAGGGCGTGCCCGACCGCTGGCCCCTCTACTCCCTCACCGACGCAGACCACGCGCCCCGGACCGTTCCGCGACTCGCGCCGAAGCTGAGCATGATCGACCAGGCCATCCTGCGCACCGCGAAGCGGGCACCGCAGGCACTGCGCGCGCTCGTCGGCGCCGCCAACGCGAGGCAGCGCCGACTGTCCCGCTGATCGCCCGCGCGGTGAGAAGTGTCTTCTTTTGAGGACTACACCCGCTGTGCGCACGGCCATACCGTTTCACTCACTGTTGCCCCCGTCACACAGGAGTGATCATGAGCAAGTTGAAGTTCGGAACGTTTCTGGCACCGATCCACACCCCGGGACAGAATCCGACGTTGCTGCTGCAGCGCGACCTGGAGCTGGTTCAGTTGCTCGAGCGGCTGGGCTACGACGAGGCCTGGTTCGGGGAACACCATTCGGCGGGCTCCGAAATCTATGCGTCCCCCGAGATCATGATCGCCGCGGCCGGCGAACGGACCAGTCGAATCAAGCTGGGCACGGGCGTGACGTCGGTGTCGTACCACAATCCGCTGTGGGCGGCGGAGCGCATGGTGATGCTCGACCATCTGACCCACGGTCGGGCCATGTTCGGCCTCGGTCCCGGATCTCTGCCGACCGATGCGGCGATGCTCGGCCTGTCGCAGATCGACACGCGAGAACTGCTTGCGGAGAACTCCGACATCATCATGCGTCTGCTTCGAGGCGAGACGGTCAGCGCACAGACGCGGACCCATACGCTCATCGATGCTCGAATTCAAATGGCTCCGTATTCATCTCCGTTGTTCGACGTGGTAGTCGCCGCGATCGCTTCGCCGACGGGAGCGCGCCTGGCCGGCCACCACGGAATCGGTCTGCTCTCGATCGCTGCAACGCTGACTGCGGACGGATTCAGCGCTCTGCAACACCATTGGGGAATGCTTGAGGAATTCGCAACGCTGGCGGGCCGAAGCGAGGACGTCGATCGCTCGAAGTGGCGGCTGGTGGGCCCCTTCCACCTTGCCGAGACCCGGGAACAGGCCTATCGCGACGTCGAGCACGGCATCGAGCACTGGTTCAAGTACTTGCAGCACGTTGCCGCGTTCCCGCAGATGGCGGTCGAGGGCGAGAACAAGCGCGAGATGATCGACTTCATCAACAACTCCGGGATCGGCGTCATCGGCACCGCCGAAGATGCCCGCGCGCAGGTTCAGCGTCTGCTCGATCAGTCCGGCGGCTTCGGCACTCTCCTTCTGCAGGGGCATGATTGGGCCAACCCACAGGCCACGGCCCGCTCGTACGAGCTGTTCGCCCAGGACGTCATGCCGTTCTTCCAGGGCCAGGCGCAGCCGCTCCTCGACGCGGACGAGCGGGCTCGCCGCGTGCGGGAGGGACAGGCGGACGAGCATAGAAAGGCCGTCGAACACATGACGAAGAAGTACGAGGCCGAGTTGGGCCGGGTGTAGGACGATGGCTGAAATCAAGGTTCAGCAGCATTTTTCCGTCGGCGCCGAGACAGTGTGGGCGCAGGTCGGCGACCCGGGCGCCATCGCCGACTGGATTCCGTCGGTTGCGACGGCGCGGATGGAGCAGGAGATCCGCCATCTCGTCTTCGCCGACGGTCAGCCCGCCCGTGAACGGATCGCCGAGCACAGCGACCGCGACCGCCGATACACCTACGAGTACATCGACGGCCCGCTGCCGTTGAAGCAGTACCGGTCCACCATCTCTGTGCTCGACGCGACGTCCGAGGCGTGCACGGTCGACTGGACCGCGACGTTCTCCGCTGAAGCGGAGGAGGTCGAATCGGAGTTGGCGGCGGCGATCGAAGAGATCTATCGCGCTGCGCTCGAAGAGTTGTCGACCATCGTCTCGAATCCCTCCGTCCGCGGATAGACCTCGTTCGGAGTCCGCTTCTGTTCGGCGGACTCCGAACGAACACCACCCGAAGAAGGTACCGATGCGAACCACCACCGAACCGCACATCACCGCCAGCACCCCCGAAGAGATCGCGGACGCCTACCGCACCGTCCTCGGAAAGTTCTGCACCGGCGTCGTCGCCGTCACCGCACTCGACGACACCGGAAACCCCGTCGGACTGACCGTCGGCTCCTTCAGCTCCGTCTCCCTCGACCCCGCCCTCGTCGCCTTCTTCGTCGCCCACACCTCCACCACCTTCCCCAAGGTCGCCGCCTCCGGCCGGTTCTGCGCCAACATCCTCTCCGCCGACCAACACGAACTCGGCCGCACCTTCGCCCGCAGCGGCAGCGACAAGTTCCACGGAATCGACTGGACCCCCGCCACCACCGGATCACCCCGCCTCACCGGCGCCCACGCCTGGATCGACTGCCACATCGACCTCGTCCAACCCGTCGGCGACCACGACCTCGTCGTCGGCCGCGTCGTCGAACTCGGCGCCACCGACACCCCCGACCCGCTGCTGTTCTACACCTCCACGTTCCATCAGCTCACCCCCGCGAGCCCCGCATGAACACGGTGGAGCCGGTCCCGTCCGTCGTCCGCTGCGCCGACGCCGTCATCCCCACCGACTACGGCGCCTTCACGGCCGTCGCCTACCGCTCCGCCAGCGGAGTCGAGCACCTCGCCATGGCGTTCGGCGACCCGGCCGGCACCACCGCCCTCACCCGCGTCCACAGCGAATGCCTCACCGGCGACGTCCTCGGCTCACGGCGCTGCGACTGCGGCCCACAACGGTCCGCCGCACTGGAACGCATCGCCGACGCCGGCTGCGGCGTCCTGCTGTACCTTCGCGGGCACGAAGGCCGCGGCATCGGACTTGCCGCGAAAATCGCCGCCTACCAACTGCAGGACCAACTGGGTCTCGACACCGTCGACGCCAACCTGCAACTCGGGCTGCCCGTCGACGCCCGCGACTACACCGACGCCACAGCAATCCTCCGCGACCTCCACATCGACCGCATCAACCTGCTCAGCAACAACCCTGCCAAGACCGCCGGCCTCGCTGCGGCCGGTATCACCGTCGCCCACACCACGCCTCTCGAGACCGCACCGAACGACGACAACTCCCGCTACCTTTCGACCAAGCGGGATCGGCTGGGCCACAACCTTACCCACGCACAGGAGAAGTCATGGAACGTTCCCGCCTGAGTCACGTGTTCGAGAAGATGTCCGTTATGCACTCGACCCCGCACTGGGCGGGGGCCTTCGACGACCTCGCTGAGGTTCTCGGACCCGCCGGGTTCAGCGACGGTCGCGCGTGGGCGAAGTTTCCGACCGACACGACGACTCTGTGCCTGTCCGACGAGACTGACGTGCCGTCTTGGTGTCTGCTGGGGAGGACACACGACGTCGATGCGGCCGCGGCACTCGCGCGAGAGGCGGGGTGGACTGCGGGTGAGCCGACCGTAGGCGACCACGAGTGCCGTGTGGTCCTTCGTTCGCCCCACGGACTGACCGTCATCGCATATTCGCCGCTCACGCAGTAGGACGCCGATCTCGCCGAAGCACACACGCGGTCAACGAGGCACGGTTCCGGAGACCGGTGGCCTCGAAGATTCGGCTCACGTATTTCTTGATGGTGAACTCGGACAGCGAGAGCACCTCGGCGATTTCGCTGTTGCTCAAACCGTCGCTCACCAACTCGGCCACCTGCATCTGGCGCGAAGTGAGGCTGCTCAGCGGGTCGGGGGTGTCGGAATCTCCGGCCCCTGCCAACCGCATCGACCTGCTCTGGGCGCGGAGCTGGCGGGCGAGAACCCGTACCGCCAGCGTCTCGCTCGCATCCCAGCTCCGTTCACGATCGAACATGCCCACCAACGCTTCACCGTCGGCGAGCCGGAGGTGCAGCGCCGACGCCGTTCCCATTCCGTGGGGGTGTAGGTAGTCCTCGACGTAGGAGCGCTGCGGCGCGGGCAGCGTGTGCAGGTGGTCCAGGGAAATGAACCCGGTATCGGTAAGCGAGCGGCGTGCCTCGGGGAGCGCGAAGATGTCCTTGTCCCGCCATCGGGTGTGATACTCGTTCAGCAGCGGAGAGGCGGCGCCCGTCAGCAGCGGCTGCGGGTCGGCGAAGATGTCGGCGTACGTCGGCCCGAAGAAGAACGTGACGTCGCGGACGCGGAACACCGTCGCGATGGATTCCACGACGGTCCGCTTGTAGTCGTCGGCGTCGTCGATCTCGCTGCACAATTCGAGAACCTCGAGGATCCCGTGCAGCTGCGATCGCGACAGCACGTCCTTCCAGGACTCGGTACTCATGTTCGCCCTCCGATCCCAGGTGAGTGGCAAAGCGTGCGCCAGCACACTTTGCCACTCACGTCACCTCAGGCCGCCACGGTGGACCGGCGGGCAGGTGTCTGCTGGACGTCCGGTGACGAGTACTTCCGGACGATCGCGACGAGGCAGAGCAGACCGATCGCTCCGGCGCCGGCGAGGAAGGCGCCGACCCGCCAGGCGTTGGACGCGTCGCCGTTGATGAGGAGCACCATGACCATCGGCGAGAAGCCACCGATGATGGCGGAAATCTGGTAGCCGAGGGAGGCACCGGAGAATCGGATCTCGGGCGGGAACAGTTCGGCGAACAGCGTCCCCTGAGTTCCGGTCTGGAACGACATGACGATCACGGCGCCGAAGACGGCGAGCGCGAACGGCCACAGGGCGCCCTGGCTCGAGTGTCCGATCATGAGCCACATGGGAATTCCCCACAGCAGCATCCCGGCGGTGCCGATTCCGAAGATCAGTTTCCGGCCGTAGAGGTCGGAGAGGTATCCGGCCAGCGGGACGAGCGGGATCATCAGGACGCAGGCGGCGAGGATGAAGCCGAGCACGGTGGAGCGTTCGATCCCGAGATATGTGGTGGCGAACTGCACGGACCCCGTGATCATCGTGTAGAAGAAGATGACGCCGATGGCGTTCGCGCCGGCCGCGGTGAGCACGGTGCCGGGATTCTTGCGCAGCACCTGCAGGATCGGCGACTTCCGCGCCACGGGCGCCTCGGCGAGCTTCTTCGACAGTTCCTGGAACTCGGGTGTCTCCTCCAGGTAGCGGTGGATGACGAAGGCGACGGGGAGCATCACGAGGCTGATCCAGAACGGGATCCGCCACGCCCAGGCGAGGAACGATTCGGAGTCGAATACCGCTGTGATGACGAGGAAGACGACGTTTCCGAGCACGACACCGATGGGTACGCCGAGCTGCGCGAAGCTGCCGTAGAACCCGCGGCGTCCGGCGGGCGCGTTCTCGGTGGCGAGGAGGACGGCCCCGCCCCACTGCGCTCCGACGGCGAGGCCCTGGCAGATCCGCAGGGTCACGAGGATCGTGGGTGCCAGCCAGACCAGCTGGGTGTTGGGCACGAGGCCGATCAGTGCGGTCGCGACTGCCATCATGACGATGGCCGCGACGAGAACCGGTTTGCGCCCCACCTTGTCGCCGAAGTGGCCGGCGAGAACGCCGCCGACGGGCCGGGCGATGAAACCGACCGCCACGGTGGCGAACGAGTTGAGGGCGGCGACGACCTGGCTGTCGGTCGCGAAGAACGTGGTGTTGAAGACGAGTGCGGCGGCGGTCGCGTAGATGAAGAAGTCGTACCACTCGAGTGAGGTCGAGATGGCCGCCGCGAACGAGGCGCGCGCGGCCCGGGGCTTGCCCGCGCGGCGTGTGTCGGAATCGGTGGGCATGGTGGTCTCCTGCTCAGGCCTGGGCAATGGAACCGAATGTGTCTCGGAGAACGCGTTTGAGGATCTTGCCGCTCGGGTTCTTCGGTAGCGAGTCGGCGACGATCACATACTTGGGCACCTTGTAGCCGGCGAGTCGTCCGCGGCAGTGCTCCACCACGTCCTTCTCGTCGAGTTCGACGCCGGCGGAAGGAACCACCACTGCGGCAACCGCCTCGATCCACCGTGGGTGCGGCACCGCGAACACGGCGGCCTCACCGACACCGTCGAGTTCGTAGAGCGATTCCTCGACCTCCCGGGTCGCGACGTTCTCCCCGCCGGTCTTGATCATGTCCTTCTTGCGGTCGACCACCCACAGGTACCCGTCGTCGTCGAGGTAGCCGAGGTCGCCGGAGTGGAACCACCCGCCCGCGAACGCTTCCGCGGTCTTCTCGGGTTGGCCGAGATAGCCGACGGTGGCGTGCGGGCTGCGGTGCACGATCTCGCCGACCTCGCCCGCCGGAACCGGCAGGTCCCGGTCGTCGACGATGCGTGTCTCCACGTTGAGGGCGGGTTTGCCTGCCGAACCACCGCGCGTCTCTTGGTCTTCCGGCCCGAGAGCCGTCGCGAGTGACGCCATTTCCGTCTGCCCGTAGAAGTTCCACAGCCGGATGCCGGGCAGCCGGCGGTTCATTTCGCGCAGGATCTCCACCGGTAGCGGCGACGCCCCGTAGTAGCCCTTACGCAGCGATCGCAGGTCGGTGCCCTCGAACTCCGGCGTGTGCAGCAGCGAGATCCACACCGTCGGTGGGCAGAACAGATTGGTCACCTGCTCCGCCTCGATGGTGCGGAGCAGGACCTGTGGGTCGGGTCCGTCGACGATGATGCTCGTCGCGCCGAGATAGATGTCGGTGCTGAGGAAGTTGTCGAGCTGAGCGCAGTGGTACAGCGGCAGCGCGTGCACCTCCACGTCGTCGCTGCTCATGCCGCCGGTGACGATGCAGCTGATGTACTGCCACATCAGCGACCGGCTGGTGAGCATCGCGCCCTTGGGTCGTGATTCCGTGCCCGACGTGTACATGATGCGGACCACGTCGTCGTCCGCCACGAACACCTCGGGCGGCGAACCGAATTCGCCGTCCACCCAGTCCGTCACCGAATGCCAGCCGTCCGGTGTTGCCGTGTCGCCGAGCGGGATCGTCGCCCGCAACCGGACGCTTCCCTTCGATTCCGCGAGTGCTTTCTCGGCAACAGGCACCAGGGCGTCCTCGACGACGAACGCGTCGGCTGCGCAGTCGTCGAGGATGTATCCGATCTCCCCGCCGGTCAGCATGAAGTTGATCGGCACCAGGACCACTCCGAGCCGGGCGGTCGCGAAGTTCAGCACCGGGTACTGCCAGCAGTTGTGCGACAACAGTGCGAGCCGATCGCCCCGCGTCAGCCCCTCGGCGTGGAGGGCCGCGGCGACCCTGTCGATCAGGGTGTCGAATTCGGCGAACGTGAGCCGGACGTCGCGATGCACGACGGCGAGCTTGTCCGGGAAACGCGCCGCGGACCGCCGCGGAATGTCGCCGATACTCTGCTGCCGTGCGCGCGTCCTGTCCTCGTTCACCCGCGGACTTCTTTCAGCACCGGGGTGGCGGCGAACTCGGCTCGGGCGAGGGAGCGGCGGTGCACCTGGTCGGGGCCGTCGGCGATCTGCAGGAACCGGGCCTGCGCGTACAGCACCGGCAGGATCGTGTCCTGCGACAGGCCGGCGCCGCCGAAGATCTGCATCGCGTCGTCGACGATCTGCTTGACCGTCAGCGGGACCATCACCTTGGCGGCCGCGATGTCGTGACGGGCCGCCTTCGTGCCCTCGACGTCCATCCGCCAGGCGGCCCTCAGCACCAGCAGCCGGGCGGCGTCGAGGTGGATCCGCGCGTCCGCGACGGTCGCCTGCACGACACCCTCGTCGGCGAGGGGCCTGCCGAACGCCACCCGGGTGCGGGCGCGTTCGGTCATCAGCGCAATCGCCCGCTCGGCCATGCCGATCAGCCGCATGCAGTGGTGGATGCGCCCCGGTCCGAGGCGCGCCTGCGCGACCGCGAAACCCTTGCCGCGCGGTCCGAGGAGGTTCGCCTGGGGGACGCGGACCTTGTCGAAGACGATCTCGCCGTGCCCGCCCTCATGGCGGTCGGTGAAGCCGAGCACCGTGGTGGACCGGACGATGGTCAGACCGGGCGTGTCCATGGGAACGAGGACGATGCTGTGCCGGCTGCCGACCGGGGCGTCGGGGTCGGTGACACCCATGACCATCGCCACCCGGCAGTCGTCGCGCAGCGCCGCGGTGGACCACCACTTGCGGCCGGTCAGCACCCAGTCGTCGCCGTCCTCGGCGATCTCGAGCCGGACGTTGTTGGCGTCCGAACTCGCGACGTCGGGTTCGGTCATCGAGAAGCACGACCGGAATTCGCCCGCGAGCAGGGGTTCGAGCCATTCCCGCTGCTGCTCGTCGGTGCCGTACAGGTGCAGCAGTTCCATGTTGCCGGTGTCCGGTGGGTTGCAGTTGAACGTCTCGGGCCCGATCAGGGGGCTCCAGCCGGTGAGCTCCGCGAGGGGCGCGTACTCGAGGTTCGTCAGGCCTGCACCTTCTCGCGCGGGCAGGAACAGATTCCAGAGGCCTTCGCGCTTCGCGGCTGCCTTCAGGTCGGCCACGATCGGCGGCGCACCCCAGTGGTCCGGTTTGGAAGCCAGTTGTTCTTCGGCGATCGCCTCGGCGGGCAGCACCCGCTCCTGCATGAACTTCGTCAGCTTCGTCTGCAGTTCCAGCACTTTCGGGCTGTAGTCGAAATCCACTTCCGTGGCTCCAATCTGTTCGGTGGTGCCGCGGTCAGCGGCGGAGTTCGGACACGGGCGACGCGGCGGCGAGGTCGAGTGCACGGTGCAACAACGGGCCGACCATGTCGCCGACGTCGTCGAAACCTCCGCCGACCGTGTCGCCCTGCGCGTGCCGGGCGTTGATGCCCTCGAGGATGACGGCGATCTTGAAGTCGGCGAACACCGTGTACCAGTCGATGTCGGGAATGTCGATGCCGCGCTGCGTGGCGTAACGGTCGAGAAGTTCGGCGCGGGTGGGGAATCCGTCGAGGCGGGCAAGGCCCTTGGTCACCGGGTTGTCGACCGCGCCGGGCTGGTCCCAGAAGCTCAGCATGATCCCGACGTCGGCGAGGGTGTCGCCGAGCGTGGCCATTTCCCAGTCCAGAACGGCGACGATCTTCCCGGCGTCGCCGCGGGACGTGAGCACGTTGTCGAGTTTGACGTCGCCGTGGACGATGCCCGGGAAGTGCGAGGTGGGCAGCGCCCGGCGCAGCTTGTCGAGCAGCACGGACACCTCCGGACGATCGGTGGTGCGCGAGGCCTCCCACTGCCGGGACCAGCGGTCGAGCTGGCGTTCGAGGTATCCGTCGGGGCGGCCGAACGAGCCGAGCCCGACCGCGTCCGGGTCGACGTCGTGCAGCGCGGCCAGGGTGTCGGCGAGATCCAGTCCGAGCCGGCGACGGTCGTCCGGGGTGAGCGCCGACGCCTGCTCGACCGTCCCGACGGGCCGTCCGTCCACCAGTTCCATGAGGTAGAACGACGCGCCGAGCACGTCCTCGTCCTCGCACAGCAGTACCGCGTCGGGCACCGGGACGGCTGTTCCGGCCAGCCCCCTGATCACGGTGAACTCGCGCCGCATGTCGTGCGCGCTGGGCAGGACGTGCCCGTAGGGGGGACGCCGCAGCACCCACGTCCGGTCGGCGTCGGCGACGCGGTAGGTGGGGTTCGATCGGCCACCGCTGATGAGCGAGACGGCGAGGTCGCCGGTCACACCGCCCTCGAGTGCGCCGTTGAGGTACTTGGCGAGGGCCGTGAGGTCGACGCCTGCCGAGTCCTCCCGGTCGTGGGTGTCCGCTTCGGCGTGGGACGTCGTCATCCGCTGCGTCCTTTCGAGTACGTCGATTGGTAGCCAAACGCTCGTTCGGCCAGTTCTCATCATCAACTGAACGCGAGCCAGAAGTCAATATCTCTATATTCTGCAGCTAGAGGCAATGAGGTGACGTGACAGGCCCGTCAATCGAACACCTTGCCAATCGATCGTTCGCTTGGCATGATCCACGAGACGTGATGCACGTCTCATCCGCCTCCGAAAGGTCAGGACACCTATGACGGACCAGTTGACCGATTCTGCTGCCACCACCGAATGGCGGACCGAAGACCGCATCCGAGCGCGTCGCGCCGCGATCGCGGGCGGCGTGGGCACCCTGATCGAGTACTACGACTTCAGCCTGTACGGCTACCTCGCGATCGTGATGGCGCCGCTGTTCTTCCCCAGCAGCGACCCGGCCACCGCACTGCTGTCGGCACTCGCCGTGTTCGGCACCGCCTACCTCATGCGTCCGCTCGGAGGCATCGTGTTCGGGCACATCGGCGATCGGCTCGGGCGGAAGAAGGCCCTCCTCGCGACGCTCGTCTGCATGGGCCTCGGCAGCATGGCGATGGGATTCCTGCCCACCCACGCGCAAGCGGGGATCTGGGCCACCGTGCTCCTCGTCGTCGTGCGGATGGTCCAGGGATTCTCGGCCGGCGGTGAGGTCGGCGGCTCGGCCACGTTCATCTCCGAATCCGCGCCGCGGCATCTCAAGGCCACCTACGGGGCGTTCACCCCGCTCGGATCCACGATGGGGTTCGCGATGGCCGCAGCGGTCGCGGGCACGGTGTCGGCGTTGACCACCGACGCGCAACTCGAAAGCTGGGGGTGGCGGGTCCCGTTCCTGCTCGCGTTGCCGCTGACGCTGCTCTGCCTGTGGGCCCGCACCCGGGTCGAGGAGACGCACGGCGAGGACGCCGGCTCCGGACCGGCCCAGGCGCCCGTCGTCGCCGTCTTCCGGCGGCAGCCGCTGGCCCTCCTGCAGTCGGTCGGAATCAGTCTGGCGTGCAACGGAACCGCCTACATCGGCCTCACCTACATGAGCATCCATCTGATGAAGAGCCTCGGCTACGAACGCACCCCGGTCTACTGGATCGCGACCGCGGTCATCGGTGTCGTCGCGCTCGCGATGCCGCTCGGGGGCATGCTCGCCGACCGCATCGGACGGTTGCGGTTCACCGTGATCAGCCTCGCCGGATTCGCGATCATCACCTACCCCGCCATGGCCGTCATGCACCACAGCCTGTGGATCGCCGCGATCGCCTACCTCCTGATCATGGTCAACACCGTCGGAACCCAGGTGGGGTCGTACACGCTGATGCCGCTGCTGTTCGACAAGGACGTCCGCTTCACCGGTGTCGCCATGGGCTGGAACCTCGGCGTCGTCATCGCCGGTGGCACCGCCCCCTTCGTCGCCGTCTGGCTCGTGGAGAAGACCGGAAACGTCCTCTCCCCCGCCGTTTTCGTGATCGTGGCGGCGGTCATCGGACTGATCTCGGTGGCCGGCGTGGCCCGCCGGTCCAAGGTCGCGCAGGAGCAACTCGGC
Organism: Rhodococcus sp. JS3073; assembly: GCF_026810085.1. Classification (NCBI taxonomy): domain Bacteria; kingdom Bacillati; phylum Actinomycetota; class Actinomycetes; order Mycobacteriales; family Nocardiaceae; genus Rhodococcus; species Rhodococcus sp. JS3073. The sequence continues at coordinate 3,833,793 of NZ_CP113951.1, forward strand.
TGACGGCCGAACAGAGTTCACCCCTCGCGTTCCACCACGAATTGGAGTAACCATGTATCCCGGCGCTCATGCTGCCACCACACCCGACAAGCCGGCCGTGATCATGGCAGGCACCGGGCAGACGGTCACCTTCGCCGAACTCGAGTCCCGCTCGATCCGGATCGCCCGCCACCTGCTCGCCCTCGGACTGCGCCGCGGAGATCACGTCGCGGTGCTGGCCACGAACACTCCCGCGGTCTTCGACGTCTATTGGGCGGCGATGCGTTCCGGGCTATACCTCACGATGGTGAACTGGCACCTCACGGCGTCCGAGATCGCCTACATCGTCGAGGATTGCGGCGCCAAGGCGTTGATCGTCGACGCCGCACTCGACGCGGTTGCGCGTGAACTCCCCACCCTTACCCCGGCCATCGAGCACCGACTCTCCTTCGGGGGAACGATTCCCGGTTACGACTCGCTCGACCAGGCCGCCGCCGCGGAGTCGGACGTCCCGCTCGCCGACCAGCCCCGCGGGGCGGACATGCTGTATTCCTCCGGCACCACCGGGCGCCCGAAGGGCATCAAACCGGAACTGCCCGCCCGGCAGATCCAGGAACCGGGCGACACCATGACCGGCATGAACGCGACGGTATGGGGAGTCACGCCGGACACCGTCTACCTGTCACCCGCCCCCCTGTATCACGCGGCACCGCTCCGCACCTGCGCGTCGGTGCAGGCCCTCGGCGGCACGGTCGTCGTGATGGACCGCTTCGACGCCGAGAAGGCGCTCGCGTACATCGAGCGGTACCGGGTCACCTACAGCCAGTGGGTGCCCACGATGTTCGTCCGCATGCTGAAGTTGCCCGCCGAGACCCGGGAGAGGTACGACGTCTCCAGCCTGCGCGTCGCCGTGCACGCCGCGGCCCCGTGCCCGGTGGAGGTGAAGCGGCAGATGATCGAGTGGTGGGGTCCGATCCTGTCGGAGTACTACTCGTCCACCGAACTCAACGGCATGACCCTCGTGAATTCGGACGAATGGCTGCGCAAGCCCGGAACCGTCGGCCGCGCCGCGCTCGGCGTCGCCCACATCTGCGGCGACGACGGTGCCGACCTCGCACCGGGCGAGATCGGCACCCTCTACTTCGAGCGGGACACCCTGCCGTTCGAATATCACAACGCCCCCGCGAAGACCCGCGACGCCCAGCATCCACAGCACCCGACGTGGACCACCACCGGCGACGTCGGCTACCTCGACGAGGACGGGTATCTGTTTCTCACCGACCGGAAGTCGTTCATGATCATCTCCGGCGGCGTCAACATCTATCCGCAGGAAATCGAGAACACCCTCACCGAACACCCCGCCGTCCTGGACGTGGCGGTGATCGGGGTCCCCGACGAGGAGATGGGTGAATCGGTGCTGGCCGTGGTCCAGACCGTTCCGGGTGTGATCGGGGACGACGCGCTGGCCGCCGAACTCCTCGACCACGTGCGGGGCCGGCTCGCCCGGTTCAAGGTCCCGCGGAACGTCGTCTTCAGCGACGACCTGCCCCGCACCCCCACGGGGAAGCTCGTCAAGGGCACCCTCCGGGACCGTTATTCCGCGGGAGTTCCTGCCTGAGCCGTCGCCCGCCGGCGGTCGAGGAGGACCGCGATCGTGAGGACGATCAGTCCGGCGACGCCGAGGAGGGCGCCGACAGCGGCCGGGGCGGTGTAGCCGTACCCGGCCGCGATGACGACGCCACCGATCCACGCACCACCTGCGTTGGCGAGGTTGAACGCGCCGTGGATGAGCGTCGACGCGAGCGTCTTCGCGTCACCCGCCGCGTCCATCAGCCGCGCCTGGACGGACGGGAAGATCGCGGTCACGGCCATGCCGATGAAGAACAGCACGATCAGCGCCGTCACCGGGTTGTGCGCGGCGACGATGAACAGGGCGAGGACGCAGATCAGGGCGATCATGCACCCGAACAGCCCGGGGACCACCGCGTTGTCGGCGATGCGGCCACCCACGACGTTGCCGAGGATCATCCCCGAACCGAACAGCATCAACGCCACCGGAACCATCGCGTGCGGCAACCCGGACACGTCGGTGAGCGTCGAGCTGATGTAGGTGTACACGGCGAACGAACCACCGAACCCGACCGTTGCGAAGATCAGCGTCATCCACACCTGCACCCGGGTCAGCGCCCCGAGTTCGGCGACCGGGTTGCTCACGTGCACCCCGGCCAGCGGCGGAACGAGGCGTGCCAACGCCACCAGCGTCACGATTCCGATGATCACCACGAGCACGAACGCGGACCGCCAGCCCAGGATCTGGCCGAAGAACGCCGTCGCAGGCACCCCGACCACGTTCGCGACCGACAGGCCCATCATCACGGTCGCGACCGCCTTGGCACGCTTGCCCGGTTCCGCCAGGTGCGCGGCGACCAACGCTGCGACCCCGAAGTACGCACCGTGGGGCAGCCCGGCGAGGAACCGCGCCGCCAGCAGCGACTCGTACCCGGGGGCGAGGGCGGTCGCGAGATTGCCGACGACGAACGTGGCCATCAACGCGATGAGCAGCGTGCGCCGTTCGACGCGCGCGGCCAGCGCCGCGATCGTGGGCGCCCCGACGACGACGCCGAGCGCGTACGCGGAGACGAAGTGCCCGGCCACCGGCTCCGACACCCCGGTCCCCGCGGCCATCGCGGGCAACAGGCCCATGGACGCGAATTCCGTTGTGCCGATACCGAACCCGCCGAGGGCAAGCGCCAGCATCGCGCCCCGCCGACTCGGCGACGGAATCCGCGGACGCAGAGACGGACGAGCGGTGACCGCAGGTTCGGTGAGGTGAACTGCAGGCGGCGTCATGGCAGCAAGACTCCCGTCGGGCTGATCGTAGGATCGGCGAGCACGTCCAATGGACTCGCCTGAGGATGAACCGGGCCGAGAGAGTGGCACACCGGCTCGTACAAGTATGGGCGAGGCCGCAAGCGAATTGATAATCCGCGCGGGCGTGATTCCACTCACCGGCGCGACGTGTGGGTGCGTCGCCGTGACCTGGGGCGACGCACCGGAGCAGAGCGACCTACGTCACGTGATGTGTTCGAGGATCACCGTGTGCACGTGGTGGGCCTTGTCCATGCCACGGAAGTCGGCCTCGTACGTGGTGTCGGCGACGTTGACGGCGATGCTGCTGGAGGAGAAGAACTGGCCGGCCCACGACTTGTTGCTGAGGAACGAGACCGACCGGATGTTCTTGTACGGGACGGACGTGATCGCGGTGCGCTTGCCGACGAAGCTCTTGTCCTGGATCACGACGCGGAGGTTCGTGATCCCGAGGAAGCCGGTGCCCGCGCCGATGCAGTCGTACACGGCGATGATCGTCTCGCCGGGAAGAATGCCCTGCTGGACCTGCTTCAGTTGCTCCGACTTGTCGAAGATCGGTTCGGTCATGGCTCCTCCTTCGAGGGCGGTCCAGGCCTGTCCATCTTCGCAGAAACTTCGTCGAACGTGACGTGGATGCCCTCGTGCGGTACCGCGCGTTGCGCCTTCGCCTGGTCGGTGAACGTCCGTTTGTCGCCCTCCACGAGGTCGGCCTTGTCCGTGAACGGCCCGAGCAGCGCCCGCGGGTGCAGTCTGTCGACGCGGACGACGTTGATTTCCACGCACACCACGATCGCCGCGGCGGCAAGGAAGAGGAACGCCAGCAACCCCAGCACGACGGCGAACACCCCGTTCGTCACGGACGCCGTGCTCACCACCTTGCTCACGTAATACGCACCGAACGACTGGAGCACCTGCCACAACACGGCTGCCGCGACGGCACCGGGCGCGACGTCGGCGACGGACAGCGGCCGGGCAGTGGCGAGCCGGAACGCGAGGATGAAGATCGCGGAGTTGATCGTGATCGCGGCGAGCATGAGAAGCACGCTGGACGATCCGGACAGGTGCGTCGCGGCGCCGACCGCGGCGACCGCGGCCGTGCCGAGGACGGCGAGTCCGATCGTCCCGAGCAGCAGCAGTCCTCGCAGCCGGCCGCGGATCGGATCGGGCCGCATGTTGCGGGGCACCGACCACGCCGTGTTCATCGCGTTCTGGCTGGCCAGCGCCACCCCGAGGCCGCCGTAGAGCGCACCCACGAGTCCGATCACCAGGCCCGTCACCCCGCCACCGATCCGGTGCGGGTCGGCCAGGTCGGCGCCGATGACCGGGAACTGGCTGAGCGCCGAGTCGATGATGTCCTGCTGCAGTTCGGGGTGCCCCGACAGCACGAAACCGAGCACCGTGGACAGCAGAAGCAGGAGTGGAAACAGCGAGATGAACCCGTAGTAGGCGATCAACGCCGCGAGGTACACACCCTGGTCGTCGAGAAATTTGTACGTGACGGCGATCGGGAAACCCATCGCCGGGTATCTCTGCTGGAGAGCGTCGAGCCGTCTGGCGAACTTCATCTCACGCTCCGTTTCCGCGGCGACCGCTGCCCCGATTCTGCCCGGGACGCGGCGGCGGCGATCAGACGGTCGGTTTCACCATCGCCAGGGCGAGGTCGGCGTAGCGCTCGGCGAGTTCCTCGGGCTTCAGCGGACCGTCGGCGTGCCACCACGTGCACACCGATTGACCCATGTTGATGATGCCGCGGACGGCGTCCCGCGGGAATTCGGTCGCGAAGTCGCCCTCCTCGACACCACGCTCGACGACGTCGCGGAAGAGGTGCTCCTGCTCGTCGCGGAGGGCGACGACGAGCCGGCGGCCGGCGTCGTCGAGGCTGCGTATCTCGGTGGCACCGACCATTGCGTCCAGCTGCCGGGTGGTGTGGAACATGACCCACGCCCGCATCAGCGCCTGCAGCTGGTCGGCGGGGGCGCCCCCCGAGCGGAGCAGCGCACCGCGGGTCATCGCGATGGCGTCGTGGAGTGCGCGCACCATGATGTCCTGCAGGATCTCCTGCTTCGACGCGAAGTGGTGGTAGATCGAGGCGACGGTGATGTCGGCGCCGCGGGCGATGTCGCGCATGGACGTGCCGTGATAGCCGCGTTCGTTCATGTTGGCCACCGCGGAGTCGAGGATCACCTGCCGCCCGGTACCCGTTGCCACGGCGGCCACCTTTGCAGCGCACATCCCTCGGTCTCCGTCCCCGCTCCGATCGTCACACGACCACTCCAGGGTAGTGGGTCCCGTCACAGAACCCGCTCTAGCGATCGTTCGGTAACAATGTCATGCTGGGGCGGTGGATCACATCGGACTCGCCGTCGCGGACGGCATCGCGACGATCACCTTGAACCGGCCCGACCAGCTCAACGCGTTCACCACCACCATGGAGAACGAGCTGATCGCCGCGTACGACCAACTCGACGCGGACGATTCCGTCCGGGCGATCGTGCTCACCGGAGCCGGACGAGCGTTCTGCGCGGGCGCAGACCTGTCGGCCGGTGCCGCCACGTTCGATCACTGGCAGGACGAGGACGAGGACGCCGAGGCCCGCCGCGACGGTGGCGGCCGCGTGGTGCTCCGGATGTTCGAATCCCGCAAACCGATCATCGCCGCGATCAACGGACCGGCTGTGGGAGTGGGCATCACGATGACCCTCGCCGCCGACTTCCGTCTCGCCGCCGACGACGCCCGCATCGGATTCGTCTTCAACCGCCGCGGCATCGTGCCCGAATCCTGCTCGACCTGGTTCCTGCCGCGCCTCGTCCCCCTGCAGACGGCCCTCGACTGGGTCTACTCCGGCCGGGTGTTCCCTGCCACGGAAGCGTTCGACGCCGGTCTCGTGTACAAGTTGTACCCGCGTGAATCCCTGCTCGACGAGGCGTACGCGCTGGCCCGAAGCCTGACCGAGCACTCCGCCCCGGTGTCGGTGGCGCTGTCGCGCCAGATGATGTGGCGGGCACTCGGCGCCGAGCATCCGATGATCGCGCACCGGGTCGAGACACGCGGGATCAACATCCGCGGCATCGGACCGGACGCGCGCGAAGGCATCTCCGCGTTCCTCGAGAAACGGCCCGCCGTGTTCCCCGACAGCGTGCGCGACGACCTGCCCGACGTGTTCGGCGAAGACCTCCCGACCCCGGCGTTTCGCGGATGACGGCCGAACTGCCGGCCCGCCCCGGCGTCGTCGAGCGCTGGCACCACGTCGTCGAACATCGCGACCTCGCCGCCCTCGACGCCCTGATCGCGGACGACGCTGTGTTCTCCTCACCTGCGGTGTTCACTCCGCAGGAAGGGAAGACGAAGGTCCTGGCGTACCTCCGCGCCGCCCTGACCGTCTTCGACGGCACCGGTTTCCACTACGTCGAGGAGTGGTACGGCGACCGTTCGGCGGTCCTGGAATTCGCCACCGAACTCGACGGCATCCACGTCAACGGCATCGACCTCGTCCACTGGAACGACCGCGACCAGATCACGTCGTTCAAGGTGATGGTCCGTCCCGTGAAAGGCCTGCAAGCGCTCATCCCGCTGATGGCCGCCCAGCTCTCCCCGTCGTAAACCACTGCATCAAGGAGAAATTCATGAGCCTGCCCCCCATCCTGCAAGACCGGCTTCGCCTGCCTGTGGTCGCGTCGCCGATGTTCATCGTCTCGGGTCCCGACCTGGTGATCGCCCAGTCGACGTCGGGCATCGTCGGCTCCTTCCCCTCCCTGAATGCCCGCCCGCAACCCGTCTTGCGCGAATGGCTCACCCGTATCACCGAAGCCCTCGCCAAGCACGACGCCAACAACCCCGAGACACCGTCCGCGCCCTACGCGGTCAACCTGATCGTCCACAAGAGCAACGACCGCCTCGACGAGGACCTCGCGACCATCGTCGAGTTCGAGGTCCCGATCGTCATCACGTCCCTCGGCGCCCGCGCCGACGTCAACGAGGCCATCCACAGCTACGGCGGCATCGTTCTCCACGACGTCATCAACAACAAGTTCGCGAAGAAGGCCGTGGAGAAGGGCGCGGACGGCCTCATCGCCGTCGCGGCCGGCGCCGGCGGACACGCGGGCACCCTGTCGCCGTTCGCGTTGATCCAGGAGATCCGGGAATGGTTCGACGGACCGGTCCTGTTGTCGGGGTCCATCGCCCACGGCCGCTCGGTCCTCGCCGCGCAGGCCGCAGGCGCCGACCTCGCCTACATCGGCTCCGCGTTCATCGCCACCGAAGAGGCCAACGCGGACCAGCGGTACAAGCAGATGATCGTCGACTCCACCGCGTCCGACATCGTCTACTCCAACCTGTTCACCGGCGTGCACGGCAACTACCTGCGCGGCAGCATCGAGGCCGCCGGCCTCGACCCGCACAACCTCGCCGTGTCGGACCCGTCCGCCATGGACTTCGGTGTCGGCGAGGACGCGGACACTGCCGCGAAGTCGGAAGCCAAGCCCTGGCGCGACATCTGGGGCGCCGGACAGGGTATCGGCGCCGTCGACGCCGTCGTCCCGGCAGCGGAGATCGTCGAGCGCCTCACCCGCGAGTACGGTGACGCGCGGGCTCGCCTGCTCTAGGCGCTTCGCGCCCGTGCGCGGTTAAGGAGTCCAGAGACTCGTCAACCACGCACGGGCGGCGTAGCCGCCTATCCTGCCGCGATATCGCGGCCGATGATTTCCTTCATGATCTCGGTGGTGCCGCCGTAGATCGTCTGGATCCGGCTGTCGACGTACGCGCGGCCGATGGGGTACTCCATCATGTAGCCGTAGCCGCCGTGCAACTGGACGCAGCGGTCGACGACACGCTTCTGCAGCTCACTGGCCCACCACTTGCCCTTCGACGCGTCGACGGCGGTGAGTTCGTCCGCGTTCAACGCGAGTACGCACCGGTCGATGTGCGATTCGGTCACCTCGATCTCGGTGAGCATCTCCGCCAGCGCGAACCGGGTGTTCTGCAGATCGCCGATCGGCTTGCCGAACGCCTTGCGCTCGAACACGTAGTCCCTCGTCCACCGGTAGGCGGCCTTCGCTGCGGCGATTGCGTTGACCGCGATCGAAATGCGTTCGAGGGGCAGGTTTTCCATGAGATGAACGAATCCGCGACCCTCGGTGCCGAGCAGATTGTTCGCGGGTACCCGCACGTCCTCGAACACGAGCTCGGCCGTGTCCTGACCGGCCAGGCCCACCTTGTGCAGCTTGCGGCCACGGCTGAAGCCGGGCGTGCCCCGCTCCACGACGAGCAGGGAGAAGCCCTTGGAACCGGCGTTCGGGTCGGTGCGCGCGACGACGATGACGAGGTCGGAGTGAATGCCGTTGGTGATGAACGTCTTCTGGCCGTTGATCACCCACTCGTCGCCGTCGCGCACGGCGGTGGTCTTCACGCCCTGCAGATCGCTGCCGGCACCGGGCTCGGTCATCGCGATCGCGCCGATCAGCTCGCCCGCGGCCATACCGGGCAGCCACCGCTGCTTCTGCTCGTCGGTGCCGAGGTTCGCGATGTACGGGATGGCAATGTCGTCCTGGAGGGACAGTCCCGAACCGAACGATGTCGTCGCGGTGCGGGCGATCTCCTCGGCGACGACGTACCGGAACCGGTAGTCGGTGACGCCTGAGCCACCGAACTCCTCGGGTACACCGAGTCCGACGATCCCGGACTTGCCGGCCGCCAGCCATGCCGAGCGGTCGATGAGCCGCTCGGATTCCCACCGTTCGTAGTTCGGCTCGATCTCGCGGGCGAGGAACTCGCGCACGGTCTCCCGGTACGCTTCGTGGTCCTTGTCGAAAAGGGTGCGCTGCATGGTCTCTCCTTGTCGCCGGGACGAGCTCGTCCGGCTCGGTGGACCCGGCGCGATGTCAGTGGGCGGGTTGATACCCGACGGTGTGTAGGGCGATGTCGACGTAGCGGTCGGCGACCTGCTCGGGGGTCAGTGCCCCGCCCGGCTGGTACCAGCGTGGAATGGACTGGCACATCCCGAGGAGGGCGCGCACGGTCTCGGGGACGTCCCCACTGTGGAACACGTCGCGGGCGACGCAGTCGGCGACGAGGTCGACCAACATCAATTCGAGCCGCTTGCGGGACGCGGCGTAGCGGCTGCGGCTGTCGGCCGAGACGTGCCGCAACTCGGTGTCGAGGGAGACGTGCCGCACCCGGTACGTCATGTACAGGACGATCGCCTCGACGACGTTGGAGAATTGCGTCACCGCGTCGTCGCCGGCCTCGCGGGCGGCTGCCTCGGCGCGGTCGTTCAGCTCACGCATCTGCATTTCGAACAGGGCCACGAGAACGGCTTCCTTGCTCTCGTGGTGGTAATACAGGGCGGGAACGGTCACCCCGACACGACGGGCGATCTGCCGCACCGTCGTGCCGTGGTAACCGTTCTCGTTGAACAGATCCAGTGCCTGCTCGAGGATGGGCGTCAGCGGCAGGGCCTCGAACGTCCGCCAGTCGCCGTACACCGGCTCCGTCACGGTCGGCCCGTCCTCGCGCAGCGTCACAGTTCGCCGATCAGCGCGGTGCCATGCGGATGGCGCCGTCGAGACGGATGGTCTCGCCGTTGAGCATCGGGTTGCTGACGATGTGCGCGGCGAGCGCGCCGTACTCGGACGGGTCGCCGAGACGCGAGGGGTGCGGGACCTGACCGCCGAGCGACTGCTGCGCCGCCTCCGGCAGGGAGCCGAGCAGCGGCGTCTTGAACAGGCCCGGTGCGATGGTGTTGACGCGGATCAGCAGCGACGCCAGGTCGCGGGCGATCGGCAGGGTCATGCCGACGACGCCGCCCTTGGACGCGGAGTACGCGGCCTGACCGATCTGGCCCTCGTATGCGGCGACGGAGGCGGTGTTGATGATGACGCCGCGCTCGCCGTCGATCGGCTCGTTCTTCGAGATGCGCTCGGCAGCAAGGCGGATCACGTTGAACGTGCCGATCAGGTTGACGGTGACGATCTTGGTGAAGTCGGCCAGCGGGAACGCGCCGTTCTTGCTCACGGTCTTGATGGCGTTGCCGATGCCGGCGCAGTTCACGGCGACACGCAGCGGTCCGAGCGACTCCGCGACATCGAGTGCGGCGGACACGTCGGCCTCGCTGGTGACGTCGCCGGCAGCGAAGCGCACGCGGTCGCCGAGTTCCTTGGCGACGGTTTCACCGTTGGACGAGGGCAGGTCGATGATGACGACGCTGGCGCCGTCGGCGAGCAGGGCCTTGGTGGTGGCCAGGCCGAGGCCCGAGGCACCGCCTGTGACGAGTGCGACGCTGTCGTTGACGATCATGTCTATACCTTTCGGAAGCAGGACTTTTCGGGGAAGTGGGTCAGATGCGTTCGATGATGGTGGCGTTGGCCATGCCCGCGCCCTCACACATGGTCTGCAGGCCGTAGCGTCCGCCGGTGGCCTCGAGGTTGTTGACCAGGGTGCTCAGCAGGCGGGTGCCCGACGAACCGAGGGCGTGTCCGAGTGCGATGGCGCCGCCCCACGGGTTGAGCTTGGCCGGGTCGGCCCCGAACTCGTGCGCCCACGCCAGCGGCACCGGCGCGAACGCCTCGTTGACCTCGTAGGCGTCGATGTCGTCGATGCTCAGCCCCGACTTCGCGAGGATCTTCTTGGTCGCCGGGATCGGCGCGGTGAGCATGAAGACCGGGTCGTCACCGGCAACGGCGAACGAGTGGAACCGGGCCCGCGGGGTCAGGCCCAGCTTCGAGGCCATCTCCTCGCTCATGATCAGCGCCGCGGACGCGCCGTCGGTCAGCGGGGAGGAGTTGCCCGGGGTGATGTGCCACTGCGCCTCGGGGAACCGGGCCGCGTACTTCTCGGAGTAGAACGACGACTTCAGCCCGGACAGTCCCTCGGCCGTGGTCGAGGCGCGCACGGTCTCGTCGGCGGTGTGCGTCACCGTCTCACCGGCAGCGTTGGTGACCGAGATCGGGACGATCTCCTTGTCGAACAACCCCTTCGACAAGGCGTCGGCGGCACGCTGGTGTGACTGCGCGGAGAAACTGTCGAGGGTGTCGCGGTCGAACTTCCACTTGGCGGCGATCAGTTCGGCGGAGATGCCCTGGTTGACGAGTCCCTCGGGGTAGCGGGCGGCGATGCCCGGGCCGGACGCGTCCTGCCCGATGGTGGTCGTGCCCATCGGTACGCGCGACATCGACTCCACACCGCAGGCGATCACGATGTCGTAGGCGCCGGCGATGACGCCCTGGGCTGCGAAGTGCGCCGCCTGCTGGCTCGAGCCGCACTGGCGGTCGACGGTGGTCGCCGGTACCGAATCCGGGAATCCGGCCGACAGCACCGCCGTCCGCGAGATGTTGAGTGCCTGCTCGCCGGCCTGACCGACACAGCCGCCGATGACGTCGTCGACCTGGGCGGGGTCGATGCCGTTGCGTTCGACGATGCTGCGCAGCACGTGCGCGAGCAATTCGACCGGGTGCGTACCGGACAGCGCGCCGCCCGGCTTGCCCTTGCCGGAGGCGAGGCGGACGACGTCCACGATGACAGCGTTGGTCATGATGTTCCCTTTCGAGGAGGAGAGAGTGTGCGGCTGCGCCGCCCGTGAGTACTTATTAACCGCGGGGCGTTAACAAGTACTCACGGGTCAGCGGCCCTGCCAGACCGGCTGGCGCTTCTCGGCGAAGGCCGTCGGGCCTTCCTTGGCGTCGGCGCTGGTGAAGATGGTGGCGATGGCGGCGTTGTTCGCCTCCCATGCCCGGTCGCCCCAGTCGGGTTCGGTTGCGGTGCGGTGGATCATGGCCTTCGATTCGCGTACCGACAGCGGAGCGTTCGACGCGATCTGCTCGGCGAGTTCGAGGGCGACGTCGAGGGCGGTGCCTGCCGGGGCGACCCGGTTGACGAGGCCCAGCTCCTTGCCCTGCGCCGCGGTGATCGGTTCGCCGGTCAGCGCGATCTCCAGCGCGACCTTCTTCGGGATCTGCTGCTGCAGGCGGATGACGCCGCCGGCGGCGGCGAACAGTCCGCGCTTGACCTCGGGAAGTCCGAGTTTCGCTTCCTCATCCACGACCGCGAGGTCACTGGCGAGCACCAGTTCGGTGCCGCCGCCGAGGGCGAAGCCGTTGACAGCGGCGATGGTCGGCTTGCTGATCCAGTGCTGCGCGTATCCGGCGAAGCCCCATTCGGGGTGACCCTCTGCAGCGATGTTCCCGCCCGTGGAGAGGGCCTTGAGGTCGGCGCCGGCGCAGAACGCGCGGCCGGACCCGGTCACGACGACCACCCGCACGTTGGGGTCGTTCTCGGCCTGCTCGAGCAGATTGCCCACTGCGGTCGACAACGCGCCGTTCACCGCATTGAGCGCTTTGGGGCGGTTCAGCGTGATGATGCCGATGCCTCCGCGCCGCTCCCACAGTGCGGCTGCCTCCGTCGTCTCCGTCTGTTCTGGCACGTCTCGTCCTCCGCCTCGCCATGATTACTGATCGCTCGTTAAAGTTAGTACCACGGCGTCACCGACACGGTCAATGGTCGAATTTATCTAGCGCCCGTTCAGTTGCGTCTGGTATGGATATTCAGGGACCGACGGAGGAGATCACCACGTGTATGCCCAGCAATTGACCACCGCGTCCGGCCCCGCCGGAGTGCATCTCGCCGAGATCGACGAACCCGACGGAACCGGCCTCGTCGTCGTGGACCTGCACACCGCCGGAGTCTCGTTTCCCGACCTGCTGCAGACCACCGGCAGCTACCAGATCGTCCGCGAACTGCCGTTCGTGCTCGGAGTCGAGGGCGCGGGCGTCGTCCGTAGCGCACCGGCGGACAGCGGCCTCCGGGCCGGACAGCGGGTGGCCGTCCTCGCGTCGGACGGAGCGTGGCAGCAGACCGTCGCGGTGGAGCCGGACTCGGTGTTCCCGCTGCCCGATTCGGTGTCGCTCGAAGCCGGGGCGGGCTTCCTGATGAACTACCTGACTGTGCACTTCGCCCTCGACGAGCGGGCCCGCTACCGCACCGGTGAGACCGTGCTGGTGCACGGGGCCGCGGGCGGTGTCGGGGTGGCCGCACTGCAGGTCGCGGCCGCGCTGGGGCTCGAGACGATCGCCGTGGTCAGCACCGAGGAGAAGGCCGGCATCGCGAAGGCGAACCGCGCCGATCACGTCGTCCTCGTGGACGGCTGGAAGGACCGGGTCCGCGACCTCACCGGAGGCCGCGGAGTCGACATCATCCTCGACCCGGTCGGCGGCGACCGTTTCACCGACAGCCTGCGCAGCCTCGCTCCCAACGGGCGACTCGTCGTCCTCGGCTTCACCGGCGGCGAGATCCCCACCGTCAAGGTCAATCGCCTTCTCCTGCGAAATATCTCGGTACTCGGCGCGGGCTGGGGCGAGTACGCGCGCACCAACCCCGGCTACACGAACAGGCAGTGGGCCGCCCTGAGCCCACTCGTCGAATCCGGGGCACTTCGAATCACCGAACCCACCGTCTATTCGTTCGAGCACGCCGTCGACGCACTGCGGACGCTCGAAACCCGGTCCGCCACCGGCAAGATCGCACTCTCCGTCCGCCCTTCCTGACAAAGGATCCCCATGAGCTCCGACATTCCCGGTGTGGACACGACCGTCGACGACGGCGTCCTCCGCGTCACCCTCGACCGTCCCGCTCGCATGAACGCGGTCACCACCGAAACCCTGGACGCCGTCAGCGATGCTTTCGACAAGCATGCGGGCGACGCGGAGGTCCGGGCCGCCGTCCTCACCGGCGCCGGTCGCGCGTTCTGCACGGGCGCGGACCTGGGTGGCGAGACGACGTCCGGTCCGCCGTCGGCCGCGACGATCGACGCTGCAAACCGGACGGCGGCCACGATTCGCGCGTTCCCCCGGCCCGTGATCGGCGCGGTCAACGGTCCCGCCGCCGGCGTCGGGGTCTCTCTCGCCCTGGCCTGCGATCTCACGATCGCCACCGAGTCGAGCTATTTCCTGCTCGCGTTCACAAAGGTCGGCCTGATGCCGGACGGTGGTGCCACTGCACTCGTGGCCGCGTCGATCGGCCGCGCCCGCGCACTGAAGATGGCACTTCTGGCCGAACGACTGCCTGCACGTGAGGCTCTCGCGGCCGGATTGATCGCCGACGTGTACCCCGACGACGAGTTCGCCGCGACCGTCGACGCCCTCGCGCGACGTCTCGCCGGCGGACCGTCGGAGGCGTTCCACTTCACCAAGGACGCGGTCAACGACGCCACCCTCGTCGAACTCGACAACGCGTTCGCCCGCGAGCGCACCGGTCAGCTCGACCTCCTCGCCGCCCCCGACTTCCGGGAAGGCGTCGCGGCGTTCCTGGAGAAGCGACCGGCCGTGTTCGGCCACGGCTGAGGACATCCCCGATGATAGCGACGACGAACGCTCAGCCCTTCGCCGCCCGGCGCATCCACTGGGCCAATCATGTTGCCCGGCACGCCTTCGCGAAACCCGATGCCGTGGCGCTCCGGTTCCGGGGCACCTCGACCACCTGGCGTGAGCTCGAGGACCGCAGCGCGCGGACCGCGGCGGTCCTCGCCGCCCGCGGTGTCGGCCGCGGCGACCGCATCGTGCTGCTGCTGACCAACCGCCCCGAGTTCCTCGAGGTGATGCTGGCCGCGACTCGCCTGGGTGCGATCGCGGTCCCGGTGAATTTCCGGCTCAGCCCCGGCGAGGTGCGGTTCATCGTCGCCGACAGCGACGCCACCGTCGTGGTCGTCGAGGATTCACTCACCGGTCTCGCCGCGGAGGTCGACGACAGCGTGCCGGTTCTCGTGGTCGGCGACGCCTCCGACGACGTCTCGCTCGAGACGCAGTTGCGCGCAGCCGATCCCGACGTCCCGATCGCGGACGTGGCGGAAGACTCCCCCGCCGCCATCATGTACACGTCCGGCACCACCGGGCGTCCGAAGGGCGCGGTGCTGTCGCACCTCAATCTGCAGGCGCAGGCACTGACCCTCATCCGGGGATGGCGACTGTTCGACACCGAGTCCGAGGTCAACCTGGTCTCGTCCCCGCTGTTCCACATCGCCGCCCTCGGCAGCGTCGGGCCGTTCCTGCTGATCGGCGCCACCATTGTGATCCACCCGACCGGTGCGTTCGATGCGACCGAGCTACTCGACACGCTCGAGTGTGAGCGGGTGACCAGCGTGTTCATGGTGCCCACCCAGTGGCAGGCCATCCTCGACGACGCCGGCCCCGACGGGCGGGATCTGGCCCTGCGGGTGCTGGGCTGGGGAGCCGCGCCCGCCACCCCGACACTCCTCGACCGCTTGTACGGCGCCTTCCCCGACGCCGCGATCGTCGCCTTCTTCGGGCAGACCGAGATGTCCCCGGTGACGTGCATGCTCGACGGCAAGGACGCCGTGCGCAAGATCGGGTCGGTCGGGAAACCGATCGACACCGTGGCGATACGCGTGGTCGACGAGGCAATGAACGACGTGGCGCAGGGCGAGATCGGTGAGATCGTCTACCGTGGGCCGGGACTCATGGAGGGGTACTGGCGGAACCCTGAGGCCACCGCGGACGCGTTCGACGGCGGCTGGTTCCACTCCGGCGACCTCGTGCGGGTGGACTCGGACGGGTTCGTGTACGTGGTGGACCGCAAGAAGGACATGATCATCTCGGGTGGGGAGAACATCTACTGCGCCGAGGTCGAGAATGCCCTGGCCGCCCACCCGGACATCCTGGACGTCGCCGTGATCGGGCGGCCCGACGAGCGCTGGGGTGAGGTTCCCGTCGCGGTCGTCGTCCCGCGGGCCGGGGCGGCGCTCGAGGTCGATGCCCTCGCGGACTGGCTCGACGGCCGGGTCGCCCGCTACAAGCGGCCTAAGTTCGTCGAGGTCCTTCCCCAACTGCCCCGCAACGCCAGCGGTAAGGTCGTCAAAGGTGTTCTGCGCGAACAGTTCGGCGCGGTGAGTAGCTAGGGCGGTGGACGGAGGTGGCGGACGAGGAAGTCGGTCTCGTCCGCGACCACCCGCTCGAAGAGCGCGCCGAAGTAGGGGTCGAAATGACCGCCCGGGTACACGTGCACCTCGGCGCCCGGGGTCTTGGCCGCGGCCTTCTGCGCGGTGCGGGTGAACGTGACGACGTCGTGATCGGCGATGGCGAAGTAGACGGGGCAGGCGATCTTCGCGACCGTCCTCGTCGGCCGGTACAGCGCCGCCTGCAACGCCACCCGTCCCGGTGTTTCGTTGCGCCACGTCGAACCGGGCGGATCCATTCCGTGGTATCCCGCCTCCGCGTCGGGTGTGGTCATGGCCGCGAACGAGCCCGGTGGCCCGACGACGGGGAACATGTACGGCGGCCGGTGTCGCAGCTGGGCATACCGGTCCCGCAGATAGGCGACCGCCATGCGACCGAGCCCGGCAATGCCGAGTCGG
The DNA here is from genome assembly GCF_026810085.1 of Rhodococcus sp. JS3073. Lineage (NCBI taxonomy): Bacteria > Bacillati > Actinomycetota > Actinomycetes > Mycobacteriales > Nocardiaceae > Rhodococcus > Rhodococcus sp. JS3073. The sequence continues at coordinate 3,849,994 of NZ_CP113951.1, forward strand.
GGAAGGTTCGTCAGACCGTCGACGTACGGAACCTGCGACACGACCGCGGCCACCCGCCGGTCCCGCGCCGCCGCCGTCAGGACGAGTCCGCCGGACAGTGACGTTCCCCAGAGCGCGACCCGGCTGGGGTCGATGTCCGGACGGCTGCGCACGAACGCGACCGCGCTGTCCCAGTCGTCGAGTTGACTGTCGATGTCGAGCAGCTGGCGGGGTTCGCCCTCGCTGGCACCGAAGTAGCGGTAGTCGAACACCAGCGCCGTGACTCCGGCGGCCGCGAACCGTTCCGCGAACGCGTCGAGTCTCTGCTCACGCACGCCGCTCCAGCCGTGCGCGAGCACCACACAGGGTGCTGCCGTGGGAGTTTCGGACCGGCGCCGGTACAGCCAGGCGGCGCAGCGCTGTCCCCGCGAGGAGAACCATACGTCCTCACGGCGGACGTCAGGGCACGACCGACCAGCTTCGACGGGTGTCGGCCGAGGATTCATGGGAGACGCCTCCGAGAGGTGTGGACACCGTTCAGTCTCGGACCCTGCGCGCGCCGGCGACAGCCACCCTAGGGTGAAGAATCGGCACCCCAGGGTGGAAAATCAGCTCTCGAGGGCGACTTTCATGCGCTCGAGGGTCTGCCGCATCCCGTCCTGCATCAGTTGGTCGCGGTCGCTGCCCAGCACCTTCGACTTCTGCACCAGCCGCACCCACCACACGGGAGTCGCGTAGATCTCCCGGGTCTCGGTGACGAGCGTGCCGGAGCCGGAGGGTTCGAGGTGATACGTCCAGCGCGCCTTCGGCTCGTCCGCCTCGAACGAAAACTTTTGTTCCGGAATCACATCCACGACGGTGCAGTGCGTCTTCCAGCGGACCGGTCCGTGCCGGTTGGCGCCGACGAACCGCGCCCCCACCGTCGCGGGCGTGCCCGACGTCCAGCTTGCCCCGGTGTTCTCGGGGCTGAACCGGCCCATGCCCTCCATGTCGGTCACCACGTCCCACACCGTGCCGGGCGGGACGTCGATCAGGATGCTCGCGCGGTCCACGTCTAGCGGCCCGGAATCCACTGCAGCGCCTTCACGAAAGGCGGCATGATCTTGGCCCACACCTTCGGTGACAGTCCGCGCGGACCGCCGAGGTTGAGGATGCGGGTGGTGGCGATGGTCTGCGGTTCGGTGTACTTGAGGAGCCCGTCGTCGCCGTGGCGGCGCCCGACACCGGACACTCCCATGCCGCCCATCGGCGCACCGGTGCTGCCCCAGGCCGGGGCGTAACCCTCGTCGACGTTGACGGTTCCGGCGTGGATCCGTGCGGCGATGGCCTCGCCCTCCGCCTTGGTTCCCGCCCACACGCTGGCGTTCAGGCCGTACTCCGTGTCGTTGGCGCGTTCGATCGCCTCGTCCACGTCGGCGACGGGGTAGATCGAGACCAGCGGTCCGAACGTCTCGTCGCGATAGCACTCGGCGTCCTCGGGGACACCGGTCAGAACGGTCGGCTCGTAGAACAGGGGTCCGAGGTCGGGGCGCGCCTTGCCGCCGGCGACCACGATGGCGCCCTTGACGACGGCGTCGTCGACGTGGCTGGACACGGCCTTGACCTGCGCCTCGGAGACGAGACTGCCCATTTCGATGCCGAAGTCGTAGCCGGCGCCGAGCTTCATGTTGCGGACGCGTTCCCCGAACATCCGGGTGAATTCGGGTGCGATGGACTCCTCGACGTAGATCCGCTCGATCGAGATGCACAGCTGCCCGGAGTTGGAGTAGCAGGCGCGGACGGCGGCGTCGGTGACCTCACGGAGGTTCGCGCCTGCGGTGACGATCATCGGGTTCTTGCCGCCGAGTTCGGCGGAGAAGCCGATGAGTCGGCGACCGGCCTGCTCGGCGAGGAGCTGACCCGTGGCCGAGGACCCGGTGAACATCAGGTACTCGGTGTTCTCGACGAGGGCGGTGCCGACCACCGAGCCCGGTCCGGGGACGACGGCGAACAGGTCGCGCGGCAGCCCCGCCTGGTACAGCAGGTCGACGCAGGCCAGGGCGCAGTACGGGGTCTGGCTGTCGGGCTTGAGGACGACGGCGTTGCCGGCGAGGAGTGCGGCGACGGCGTCGGACACCGCGAGGGTCATGGGGTAGTTCCACGGCGAGATGACGCCGACGACGCCCTTCGGCTGGTACCGCACGACCGTCTTGGTGAGGCCGGGCAGCATGCCGGACATGCGGCGGGGACGCAGCAGCTTGGGGGCGACGCGCGCGTAGTGGCGGGCGGTCATCGAGATGTCGAGGATCTCCTCCTGCGCGGCGGCGCGGGACTTGCCCGTCTCTGCCTGAGCCATGTCCATCAGGGCGTCGCGGTTCTCGAGCACCAGGTCGCGGTACCGGTGGAAGATCGCGGCACGTTCGGTGACGGGACGCGTGGCCCATTCCTTCTGCGCCACCCGGGCGCGTGCGATCGCGTCCTTGGCGTCCTGAGCGGTACCGACCGGGACGGTGGCCAGTTCCTTACCCGTGAACGCCTCGACGACGGACCGCGTCGGGCGATCCGCCGCATCCGGGATGGCGATGAGGTCGGCGAGCCGCGCGAACGTGGCGGCGGTCGGAACAGGCATTTCGTACCCCTACTGGTTAGTAGTTTTTGCGGTTACAGATAACTTACCTGCTTGGTGTGCCAAGTCACAGGGGTGGATGGGCTAATGCCGGTCTTCGAGCCCGACGGCCTCCCGCAACTTCTCCTCCGCCTTCTTCAGCTCCGGGTTGTCCTGGGCGGAGGAATCGAGCAGGGCGGCGAGCGCCTCGGCGATGACATTCAGTTTCTCCTGCAGAGCCTCCGTGGCGCGGCGGCTGGCATTCTCGAGCAGGACCACGAGAAGCAACGTGAAGACGGCACCGGCGGTGTGGATGGCGATCTGCCACTCGTGGAGGTCCTTCCACAGCGGGATGCTGACGACCCACAGCGCGACGACTCCCGCACAGATCCCGAAGAACGGCGCCTGGCTGACCCGGAGTTCGATCTGCTCGACGAACCTGTCGAACGCCGAACGCTGATCGGTGGGCTGCTGACGTGCAGCCTTCGCGTTGCGCACCATCTTCGGAGTCTAGGCGCAGCCACCACTCCCGATATGCCCGTTTCACCCGAGTCGCCTCGATGACGGTGTCGAGGGAGACGACTCAGCTGCCGTCGCAGTGGAGCACCATCCGGGCAGCGCTCGGCGCGGTCGCCGCCGAGTACCAAGCCCCGTTCCGCCGAGTGCGGGGGTCCGGCCGCGATCGCGCTGCCGATCCGACCTCGCCCAGGGCAGGCTGCCTCCGCGCCCGAGATGGACGCGTTCACCTCCATTAGCGATCCGATTTACCGTGGCGGTTCGTCGGCACCGTCCTCGCTAGCTTCCTGCTGTCGATGGCGATCGCGGGGCTCATGACCGGCGCCCCGTGGATCGGCTTGTTCATGCTCGTCCTCGGCGGGGAGTGCCTCTACTGGGCTTCCTGCGTCCGAAAGTGCTCGATGCGCTAATCGTCGCATCGAGAATCTCCAGATGGCTGCTCGGGCGGACGCACAACATGCCCCGATCATGGGTGGCCATCCAGAGCGCCGAGACCGCACAGGTCCCCGAAAGATCCTCTGCCGCAGCACCGTCGATCTCGCGGTCGCCACGACCGCCGTGTGACACGGATCGTGGACGGCGGCACATCGGGGTGGCCGACGATGCCATCGGCGCGACAACGGTCCGTGTCCTGGGCATCGACACGCCCGAGGCGAAGCGCCCCGGTTACATCGTGGGGTGCGGGGGTCCGGAGCGGTTCCTGCTAGTGGCCCCTGCTCTTCGTCTGGAGCCAAATAGTTCAATCGCGCGAGAAGAGACGGTCGGGCTTCATGCTGGATCCACCAGTCCGCTGGTGGCACGGAATGCCTCCGTGCAGACTTGCGGTCAGCCAGCGTTGTCGGTACCTGAAGGTAAGTTCAGCACGTGAACGTCCCGAAGCCAAACCAGCACTCGGGCCCGCTGGCGGGCCATGTGAGAAGGGGACGCGTTTACAAATCCCCGCTCGCTGCTACAGGTGTACTGAGCGTCGCGAACTGGCTCAAGGACGACCTTCCCGATCTCCTTTGGCCTGCACTCGTCCTGGTCGAGTCGGGTAACGACAGTGTCCGGCAGTTCGTGAAGTGGCAGGAGGCTGTGCAGGAGCGGCTCGCTCACCATGACGAGGACGGATGGGTAGCGGAGACGCTCGATGGACGACTAACTCATCTAGCCGTACTGGTTGAGAGATTTCCCGACGCATCTGCGATCGTCGTGGACGAGGCGAGACGCCGTGGCCTTCTTTCTGAAGGGGTTCGAGGTGCGCTGGCGTCCTACCCGTACCTTCCGGCCCGATGGCTTGTCGGCGACGTCGAGGTCACACCGCTCGAACAACAGGATCTCGAGCTCATCCGAGATGCGGTGCTCGGTGTCATGCAGGATGACCATCGCGAGGCGCTACTGAAGTGCTTCCGCACATGGAGCACCGTCCAGGCCGGAACGTTCAGCTCGAGCGCCGACACGATCGACTTGCTCAAGGACTATCCAGGCGAGCCAACCAAACGTGCAGCGGCTGACTCGGCCGTGCGGGCAATGTGGGGCGCACACAAGGCGATGGTTCAGGTCGATGACCCAAACCACTTCGATGCAGCGATCGAGTGGGCACGCGTGTTCTGGGGAGTGAACTCGATGACGTCGAGATGTATCCGAAAGCGGGAGATCGACGACGCGCAGGACGCAGGTACTGAAGTGTTGGAGGTTGAGGCCCCTTCTGGCCGTCCAGCCCAGTCGACGCCCGAGGGCAGTGAAAACCTGCGTCGGTTCACCATGGATTTGCTCAGCAGCTTCGTCGAGGCGCTGGAGACCGCCCCGGCCAACCTCCACGCGAATGAACGGCAGGAGGTCGTTTCGGGGCTTGTGACCCGCGCCGGGCGCGATGTCATTGCGGTGCTGGGCGCTCCAGATCTGTGGTGCGTTGAGCACGGTGCGCACATCGGACGGATGTTGGTGGAGACAAAGATTTACCTCCATTGGATGGCGCAGGAGGACCCAGCCATCTATCGACAGTTTCAAGAATACGGAGCCGGCAAGGCGAAGCTCTACTCGCGAATCGCGGACGAGCTACCCGACGAAGCGAGAACCGCGGGCTTTCGCGAGAGTGTCGATGAACTGAAGCGGCTGAGTCATAACGATGACGTGCTCGATCACCGGATCGTCGACACCCGCGACACCTTCGCAGAAGGCAAGTCGATTCGCGTGATGGCCGAAGAAGCTGGCTTGCTGGATTTCTACCGACAGGCGTATTCACTCGCCAGCGGTGTCGCTCATTCGGAATGGTGGTCGGTTGAGACACATGCGATGGAACCGTGCCTGAACGTGCTCCATGGGATGCATCAGATCCCCAGCCTCTCGTTGAGCTACGGAGGCAACGTCGAGCTCGCAAACGCATGGGTCGATCAGCTCTATTCGCTCGTGTGCGCGGGGCTGCAGATCCTTGGGACTGACGAGGGTGCAGTGGACGCCGCCTTCGCTTGGATGAGCGAAGGCGAGGGTAGTGAAGAGCTTCCGGCCTGACGGAACGTATGTGGCGTGCTCAAACACTCAGAGCTCCCCGAGAGCTACCACGACTCGGCCTACCTCGACCGGCTGCACTTCTACATTCCCGGCTGGGAGGTCGACACAATCCGCGGCGAGATATTCTCCAGCGGTTACGGTTTCGTCGTCGACTACATCGCCGAAGTCCTCAAGTCGATGCGAAACCGCGACTACTCCTATCGCTACCAGCGGTACTTCACACTCGGCTCGGACATCTCCACCCGCGACCGCGACGGCATCCACAAGACCTTCTCCGGCCTAATGAAGCTGCTCTACCCGCACGAGCAGGCCAGCGCTGAGGAGATCGAGGAGATCCTGCGTTTCGCGATCGAGGGCCGCAAGCGCGTCAAGGACCAGATCCTGCGCCTGGACGACACCATGGTTGCGGTGAAGTTCGGCTACCAGTCGCTCGCGGGTGAGTGGACGGCCGTCACCACGCTGGACGAGGACGAGTATCCCGGGCATTATCACCGCGGTCGCCGCGGCGCTGCGGGCGAGGATGAGGAGCCCGCCGATCCGGTTGGCCCCACGCCGGATGCGGCCGGCTCGGAGGCTGCGGTTGTCCCGGTCCCGGTCAAGGAGGAGCTGTTCCAGGGTCAGCGGGACTTCGTCGAGAATCAGCGTGGTATCTCCTTCGAGACTCTCCTCATGCCGTACCTGCGAGCGAGACTCTCCTCATGCCGTACCTGCGAGGCGTGAGAAATTGAGTTGCACGATCCTTACATCCGGATGAGCCACCAAGGTGGGAACCTCGTCGAGTTGCTCGCATTGATCGCCTCGGCCAAAGACCCCGCCGACGAGGCGACGTTCAAACTGTTCACCCTGCTCGAAGCCGATCCCGAGTACCAGAGGAAGCAGTTACAGATGCTTGGTCAGATCATTCAGGGGGCTGACCAACAGGGCATCAAGGTTGAGGTGGCCAAAGACCCTGGCGGCCACGATCACTGGATCCGCACGGACAACGGATGGCGCATCAACCTCGGCCGCGGCCTCGACATCTTTCAGAAGCAAGAAGGTGGCTGGTTCGACTTCGGCAGTACCCGCCAGGAGTTCCGCCAGGTGGGCATTCGGCGTGACATACATCCGGGAAGCGAAGTGACCGTGGACGACAATGGGCGTGAGACCGCCGTCGTCGCCCGTGACTGGATAGTGGAGAAGGATTTCGCCACCATCTGACGGAGTCGACAGTCTCCGGGTGCATATGACCGCGACGATGCCCTCGCCGGGAGGGCGCCCACCGGGAGGCGAGGCGCGCCCGCCCGGTGGTGGTTCATGGCACTGTACGACGAGGGGCCGTTTGAGAACGTCACTTGCCGCCCAGCCCGAGTCGCCGCTGGCGTACAGTCCGGTCGGAACGTCTCGACCTGGTCCTCCAACGTCGTCGCCGGTTCCACCCGGCGCAGAGTCAGCAGCGAGGTGAGGATCGCGGTGTCTGCCAGTGTCCTCGTATCCGCATCGAGGCGGAACCGAGTCTCGGCAGCGCGGGGAGTCGTCTGGCTTGGAACTGGGTGAGCTCACCGTTGCAGCGTTGAACACGCAGTGGTCGCCGACGCCGGAAAAAGGACACGATTCTGCTGCGCCAGCGCCTCGGCGTGGATCGCAGCGGCCGACCGCTGCCCGACGCCCGGAACAGTGGCCAGAGTCTGCGGCGCCACCCGCGCGATGTCGGCGACGGTCCGCAGCGACGACCCCGTGAGTCCGCCCAGCCTCGTACCCTTCGGCAACGCCCCGCGCAACGAATCGACCGGCATCTCTCGGAGCTGGCGCTCGACCCGCGTGTTCATCTCCGCCGCAATCCCCGTCGCGATCGATGCTCGTATGTTCGCCGGGATTCCGAGAACGTGCCGTCCGAGCGCGAGCACCGCGTCCAGAAACTGCAGGGTTTCGTTCGACTTGGCCACCGTCACCTCACCCTTCTCGTCACCAGCCGTACTGCTCGCAGATCTCCCGGCTGATGTACCCCTCCTCGCAGCCGTGTTGCGTCTGAATATCCCCACTGGTCGGTGCCTTGCCGCACCGAACACCGCACCGCTCGTACCCGTTCACGACCCCGTCGCCGTTCCGGTCCTCCTCGGGGTCGTAGGGGTAGCCACCGCCAGGATTCGGGTTCGTGTTGGCGTTCTCGCGCGCCTCCGTCTCGGCGCGCATAGTCGCGCATGCCGGGTCGGTGCCTGATGAGGTCCCGTCGGTGTACACCGCGGTCCCCGGGTAGTCGCAGTACATCAGGACCTTCGCCGGCGCTTCCGTTGTAGACGGCACGTACGTGTCACACACCGCCTCGTACCCGGTGGTTCCGTCGGAGTACAACGCTGTCCCTGATTCGTAGACAGACAGGTCGCCACATTCGAAGGTGATTGGCACGACCTCCGGAGTCGGGCTCGACGACGGGACAGGCGTGGAGTCCGTCGTCGTCGCAGCGACCGAGGAAGTGGTCGACGCAGCCGGCGTGGATTGTTCGGCGTTGCCATCACTGCCACACGCCACCGATCCGTACGGGGCGAGCAGCGCGAGCGCTGCAACAATAAACATCCTCTTCACAAGCAGTCTCCGGATTCGAGTGGGTCTCGCCCGCACAAGACAGCAGCAAGCCGCGCAAAACCCAGGTATCAGCTCCGCGTCCAATCGCGGATCTGTTCTCACTATCGTCCGTGCAGAGGATTTCGCTACGGCTCAGGGTCGGCCGATGCTGCATGTCGGTGTCCGGTGTCAGGATGGCGCAATGTCACGACTCGACGAGGGATTCACGCCGCCGAAAGCGTGTGTGCAGTGGTGCCAGCTCAGGAGCTACGACCTGCACGTCCTCGACGACGGCGTAGAGGTGGACCTCGGCTGGTGGAACGACCACCTCGACCGCGCCGGCCACGACATCCGGCTGCGCGGACGCGACCTGGACGGGCGGATCGTCGAGGGCGGCCGAGCGACTTTGCAGCGCAACGACCTCCGCATCGGCACCGACCTCGTCGATACCGACCACGACTCGCTCGGACTGCTCTTTCTCTGCGCCGCCTGGCAGGGCAGCCACCGCAACCGGAAGTCGATGCGCCGCTTCCCCGACGTCCACAACCCGCACCTCACCCGCCCCGACGAGAGCCCGCTAGCCAAGACCCTCACGGTGCTCGACACTTGTGTGCGCGACCGCCGGCTCCACGACCAACCGGGAGGATCCTGGTCCGGGTGGCCCGACACCCCCGGTGTCGGGGTGTCCCTGATGGCAACATTCCTGTGGGCCGCCCACGCATCGACGAACGGCGGGCGCGCGCAGCTGATCGACCAGTTCGGGGTGTCCACCCTCATCCACGAGGGCTGGCTCGAAGACCCCTCCGTCACCGGCTTCACCCGACGCCGCTACGACCGCTACGTCGAACTCCTCACCCGGTGGGCCACCGACATCGGCACCAGCCCCGAACTCGTCGAGATGTGGCTCGTCCAGCGGTGGAGCGCCCGCGTCCGCGAAGCACGGGAAGGAAGCCACGCCGAGCCGACATTGTTCTGAGACAACGACAGGTCAACCGGCGTTCAGGTTCGTGCAGCCGAGACCAGGCCTGAACAGCGGCGCCACGCACCTTCGTAAGGTGCGCGTCCGCCAGGTCGACCGGATAAGTTGAGGGTCGATCGACGTTCAACGGATCAAGGGATCGGCGTGGTCGACTACTGGGGAATCCACACAACCGTCCCGATATCGATCCACTATCAGCCGATATCGATCCACTATCAGACGGCGTGGTTCGCGTCGGCTGGGACGAGATGGGTGACCTTCAAGTCGTCGACGCGACCCGCGACGCCTTCCGTTCGGCCGTGGCCAGCGCCTACCCCGATGAGCAATCCAGCAACGCAGCCTCCGCCGGCACCCTGTACCGCTTCGTGCACGAGATAGCGCCGACCGGACCCTGCGGATCGGCAGGGTCTCCGGTCCGTATGAGTATCGGGCGGGGACGCCGTACCACCACTGGCGGCCGGTGCAATGGCTGATTCCGAAGATCACTCGCGACTTCGCCTCGACATCGAGTCGAACCTCACAGATCCCTGCTGTCGCCAGCCGGCGCCTCGACTGCGGTCTCCGAACGCATTTCACGCGTCGATTCCGCGACGCGTCGGCATGACTTCACGCGATTGGCGGTGGCTGCCGGAATCGACCGACCGATTGACCGTCTGCCGGCGGTGCGTCGGGGCGAAAGAGCATGTGCGACACGGGTGTTCGTGCCTGGGAATGCCGAAAGCCCCCCAACAATGTTGGGGGGCTTTCGGTAACGGATGTTCGGCGGTGTCCTACTCTCCCACACCCTGTCGGGTGCAGTACCATCGGCGCTGGAGGGCTTAGCTTCCGGGTTCGGAATGGGACCGGGCGTTTCCCCTCCGCTATGGCCGCCGTAACTCTATGAAACTGTCACACGGAACATCAGCGAAGACACACAACAACCGGTGTTGTTGGTGGTGTTCTTCTTTCTTCTGTTCTGAAACGTGTGTGTTGTTTCAGATACTGCACAGTGGACGCGTAGCTTCTTTGTGGTAAGTCCTCGGCCTATTAGTACCAGTCACCTGCATCCGTTACCGGACTTCCAGTTCTGGCCTATCAACCCGGTGGTCTGCCGGGGGCCTTACCCCCTCGAGGGGGTGAGAAACCTCATCTTGGAACAGGCTTCCCGCTTAGATGCTTTCAGCGGTTATCCCTTCCGAACGTAGCTAACCAGCGGTGCTCCTGGTGGAACAACTGGCACACCAGAGGTTCGTCCGTCCCGGTCCTCTCGTACTAGGGACAGCCTTCCTCAAGTTTCTAACGCGCGCGGCGGATAGAGACCGAACTGTCTCACGACGTTCTAAACCCAGCTCGCGTGCCGCTTTAATGGGCGAACAGCCCAACCCTTGGGACCTACTCCAGCCCCAGGATGCGACGAGCCGACATCGAGGTGCCAAACCATCCCGTCGATATGGACTCTTGGGGAAGATCAGCCTGTTATCCCCGGGGTACCTTTTATCCGTTGAGCGACACCGCTTCCACTTGCCGGTGCCGGATCACTAGTCCCGACTTTCGTCCCTGCTCGACCTGTCAGTCTCACAGTCAAGCTCCCTTGTGCACTTGCACTCGACACCTGATTGCCAACCAGGCTGAGGGAACCTTTGGGCGCCTCCGTTACATTTTGGGAGGCAACCGCCCCAGTTAAACTACCCACCAGGCACTGTCCCTGAACCAGATCATGGTCCGAGGTTAGAGGTCCAATACGATCAGAGTGGTATTTCAACAACGACTCCACACTCACTGGCGTGAGCGCTTCACAGTCTCCCACCTATCCTACACAAACCGAACCGAACACCAATACCAAGCTGTAGTGAAGGTCCCGGGGTCTTTTCGTCCTGCCGCGCGTAACGAGCATCTTTACTCGTAATGCAATTTCGCCGAGTCTATGGTTGAGACAGCTGAGAAGTCGTTACGCCATTCGTGCAGGTCGGAACTTACCCGACAAGGAATTTCGCTACCTTAGGATGGTTATAGTTACCACCGCCGTTTACTGGGGCTTAAATTCTCAGCTTCGCCACCGAAGTGGCTAACCGGTCCTCTTAACCTTCCAGCACCGGGCAGGCGTCAGTCCGTATACATCGTCTTACGACTTCGCACGGACCTGTGTTTTTAGTAAACAGTCGCTTCTCACTGGTCTCTGCGGCCCCACCCAGCTCACACTGCAAGAGTGATCACCGGACGAGGCCCCCCTTCTCCCGAAGTTACGGGGGCATTTTGCCGAGTTCCTTAACCATAGTTATCTCGATCGCCTTAGTATTCTCTACCTGACCACCTGTGTCGGTTTGGGGTACGGGCCGTGTGAAAGCTCGCTAGAGGCTTTTCTCGGCAGCATAGGATCACTGAATTCGCCTCATTCGGCTATGCGTCACCTCTCAGGCTTAATGAATGGCGGATTTGCCTACCATTCGCCCTACAGGCTTACACCAGTATTACCACTGACTGGCTCAGCTACCTTCCTGCGTCACCCCATCGCTTGGCTACTACCAGATCAGGTCCCATGCATCCACATCCAGGGCCCCCGAAGGGGCGTAAGGACGCTTCAGGATGGTTAGTATCACTGATTCACCAGGGGCGCGTTCACACGGGTACGGGAATATCAACCCGTTGTCCATCGGCTACGCCTGTCGGCCTCGTCTTAGGTCCCGACTCACCCTGGGCGGATTAACCTGGCCCAGGAACCCTTGGTCATTCGGCGGACGAGTTTCTCACTCGTCTTTCGCTACTCATGCCTGCATTCTCACTCGTGTGGCCTCCACGGCTGGGTCACCCCGCCGCTTCCATGGCCACACGACGCTCCCCTACCCATCCACACCACTGCCCAAGACTCCGCAGAATCAAGGGGGTGCATTGTGTGAATGCCGCAGCTTCGGTGGTGTACTTGAGCCCCGCTACATTGTCGGCGCAGGATCACTTGACCAGTGAGCTATTACGCACTCTTTCAAGGGTGGCTGCTTCTAAGCCAACCTCCTGGTTGTCTTCGCGACCCCACATCCTTTTCCACTTAGTACACGCTTAGGGACCTTAGCTGGCGATCTGGGCTGTTTCCCTCTCGACTACGAACCTTATCGCCCGCAGTCTCACTGCCGCGCTCTCACTCACCGGCATTCGGAGTTTGGCTGATTTCGGTAAGCTTGTGGGCCCCCTAGACCATCCAGTAGCTCTACCTCCGGTGAGAAACACGCGACGCTGCACCTAAATGCATTTCGGGGAGAACCAGCTATCACGGAGTTTGATTGGCCTTTCACCCCTACCCACAGCTCATCCCCTCAGTTTTCAACCTAAGTGGGTTCGGTCCTCCACGACGTCTTACCGTCGCTTCAACCTGGCCATGGGTAGATCACTCCGCTTCGGGTCTAGAACATGCCACTAAAACGCCCTATTCGGACTCGCTTTCGCTACGGCTACCCCACACGGGTTAACCTCGCGACATGCCACTAACTCGCAGGCTCATTCTTCAAAAGGCACGCCATCACCCCCCACACCGAAGTGTGCAAAGGCTTTGACGGATTGTAAGCGCACGGTTTCAGGTACTATTTCACTCCCCTCCCGGGGTACTTTTCACCTTTCCCTCACGGTACTAGTCCGCTATCGGTCACCAGGGAGTATTCAGGCTTATCGGGTGGTCCCGACAGATTCACACCAGATTTCACGGGCCCGGTGCTACTTGGGTTTCCATCACGACAGTCATCATGTTTTCGTGTACGGGACTCTCACCCTCTACGACAGGCCGTTCCAGACCACTTCCACTAACACAATGATTTCTTACTGTCGGCCAACACGGCAGCATTGACAAGATGAACCCCACAACCCCACGAATGCAACACCTGCCGGCTATCACACATCCATGGTTTAGCCTCTTCCGCTTTCGCTCGCCACTACTCACGGAATCACTATTGTTTTCTCTTCCTGTGGGTACTGAGATGTTTCACTTCCCCACGTTCCCTCCACACACCCTATATATTCAGGTGCGGGTAACACGACATCACTCGTGCTGGGTTTCCCCATTCGGACATCCTCGGATCTCAGCTCGGTTGACAGCTCCCCGAGGCTTATCGCAGCCTCCTACGTCCTTCATCGGCTCCTGGTGCCAAGGCATCCACCGTACGCTCTTCATTACTTACAACAAAGATGCTCGCGTCCACTGTGCAGTTCTCAAACAACACACAACCAACCATGTCCTCGTCGCCACCGAACACCAGGAAAACCCCAGCCGGTATGACCACCATGATCACTTGTAAGTTCTTGCCTAGAAAAAACACTCGCGTGTTCCCTCAGGACCCAACAGTGCATCGATATATCACCCGCCGGCCGATCATCTGATCGGCCGTGCCGCGGGAAAGTTTGTCAGTGTTCCACCCATGAGCGTCCGCAGCCCTACTGATGAGGACTAAACGGTCTCTGCCAAGCCGTTGCGCACCTGTGTGACAACAACATTGGAGATGTGCTCCTTAGAAAGGAGGTGATCCAGCCGCACCTTCCGGTACGGCTACCTTGTTACGACTTCGTCCCAATCGCCGATCCCACCTTCGACGGCTCCCTCCCACAAGGGGTTAGGCCACCGGCTTCGGGTGTTACCGACTTTCATGACGTGACGGGCGGTGTGTACAAGGCCCGGGAACGTATTCACCGCAGCGTTGCTGATCTGCGATTACTAGCGACTCCGACTTCACGGGGTCGAGTTGCAGACCCCGATCCGAACTGAGACCGGCTTTAAGGGATTCGCTCCACCTCACGGTATCGCAGCCCTCTGTACCGGCCATTGTAGCATGTGTGAAGCCCTGGACATAAGGGGCATGATGACTTGACGTCGTCCCCACCTTCCTCCGAGTTGACCCCGGCAGTCTCTTACGAGTCCCCACCATTACGTGCTGGCAACATAAGACAAGGGTTGCGCTCGTTGCGGGACTTAACCCAACATCTCACGACACGAGCTGACGACAGCCATGCACCACCTGTATACCGACCACAAGGGGGGCCGTATCTCTACGGCTTTCCGGTATATGTCAAACCCAGGTAAGGTTCTTCGCGTTGCATCGAATTAATCCACATGCTCCGCCGCTTGTGCGGGCCCCCGTCAATTCCTTTGAGTTTTAGCCTTGCGGCCGTACTCCCCAGGCGGGGCGCTTAATGCGTTAGCTACGGCACGGATCCCGTGGAAGGAAACCCACACCTAGCGCCCACCGTTTACGGCGTGGACTACCAGGGTATCTAATCCTGTTCGCTACCCACGCTTTCGCTCCTCAGCGTCAGTTACTGCCCAGAGACCCGCCTTCGCCACCGGTGTTCCTCCTGATATCTGCGCATTTCACCGCTACACCAGGAATTCCAGTCTCCCCTGCAGTACTCAAGTCTGCCCGTATCGCCTGCAAGCTCGAGGTTGAGCCTCGAGTTTTCACAGACGACGCGACAAACCGCCTACGAGCTCTTTACGCCCAGTAATTCCGGACAACGCTTGCACCCTACGTATTACCGCGGCTGCTGGCACGTAGTTGGCCGGTGCTTCTTCTGCAGGTACCGTCACTTTCGCTTCGTCCCTGCTGAAAGAGGTTTACAACCCGAAGGCCGTCATCCCTCACGCGGCGTCGCTGCATCAGGCTTTCGCCCATTGTGCAATATTCCCCACTGCTGCCTCCCGTAGGAGTCTGGGCCGTGTCTCAGTCCCAGTGTGGCCGGTCACCCTCTCAGGTCGGCTACCCGTCGTCGCCTTGGTAGGCCATTACCCCACCAACAAGCTGATAGGCCGCGGGCCCATCCTGCACCAGTAAACCTTTCCACCCTCAGCCATGCAGCCGAAGGTCATATCCGGTATTAGACCCAGTTTCCCAGGCTTATCCCGAAGTGCAGGGCAGATCACCCACGTGTTACTCACCCGTTCGCCGCTCGTGTACCCCGAAGGGCCTTACCGCTCGACTTGCATGTGTTAAGCACGCCGCCAGCGTTCGTCCTGAGCCAGGATCAAACTCTCCGTTGAAGACTCTAGATTTCACAGGCGAACCTGCCAATCAGTCATAGACATCGAGTCAAATCACTAGCAATCAAAAACTCAAACTAGCATTTCAAACACTGACCCCCCTCCGACGGAAGAAGGAGAAGAGCCAGCAAATACCCACACCACCAACACCCCGAAACCCGAAGGCCCCGAAAGCAATCCGTGATGCGGAGTACCAAAAACATTTGGCACTGACATTCATCGACACACTGTTGAGTTCTCAAAGAACACGCACACACCATCACTTCTGGCACACTCGCCAGCCGCTCCGGGGCAACTTTTCCAGCTTATCTCATCGGATTGACCGGCGCAAACCGGCACCCGCTGAAGACATTCCGGGGTTGAAGCACAACCATACACGATGGTGAACTTCGGATTGGTCAGGCACTTCGTACAACCTCGTTGCATCACCAGGTGGTGAATGTCGGTGTCCGTGTCGCTCTGACTTGGAATAAGTTACGCGAACCGCACGCGATATTCCAAATCGCCTGGTCGCGGGGATTCGCACGCTGGACTCCGCCGGAACTGCCGCTCCTGCCGGCGTGCACTGTCAGATCAGAAGCGTGCACGCTGAGCCGGTTCGCAGGTCCGAAAGCTCGATGGTGGGACCGTCGCTCCCATTACCACTCACTCTTCATCGGGGAGTCTTCATGAGGAGTACGGCATACCGGCAGTCACCACTCTCGACGGCACCGACATCCTCTACAAGGACTGGGGTGCCGGCCGCCCGAGTCCTGAGCCACGGGTGGCCGCTCAATGCAGACAGCTGGGAAGCGCCGGATCGACCTCGCGGCGCTACTCGAGCACCTCGACCTTCACGACACCACGCTGGTCGGTTTCTCGACCGGCGGTGGTGAGGTGAGTAGATACGTCGGACGGCACGGGACCGGCCCGGTCGCCCAGATCGTGCTCCTCTCGGCGGTGCCGCCGTTCATGCTGCAGACCGCCGACAACCCCGACGACCAGAAAGTGCCGTTCGATATCGGTGGCAAGAAGTCATCCGGGCGGATCGACGGCGCCGCGCTCGGGGTCTACCCGGGTGCGCGCACGGCATCACCGACACACACAAGGTCGAGCTCGGCAATGACCTGCTCACCCTTTCTCGATACCTACACCTCGTGGCATCCCCTCACCCGAGACAAAAGGATCACAGTCATGAACAGTCACACCGCAGCGCCCGACACCCTCGACCTCGTCCACGGGTTGTGGACGACCCCACACAGCTGGAACGGCGCCTGGCTGACCCGGAGTTCGATCTGCTCGACGAACCTGTCGAACGCCGAACGCTGATCGGTGGGCCGCTGACGTGCAGCCTTCGGAGGCTAGTTCGCCGCACTAATTCTCAGACGGTCCTCAGAAAAGTCACAATTCGGGCCCCTATCGTTGCCCCGGCAAACCAACCGACATGGGAGGACTCGTCATGAATGTTTCACGAGCACGTCTGCACTTCGGTATCGCCGCCGTGGGCGCGATCTCCGCCGCCCTCGTGATCCCGGGCATCGCCTCCGCCGATCCGGTCGACTCCGACTCCGCCCGCCTCGTGAACTCCACCTGCAGCTTCGCGCAGATCGATGCGGCGATGCACGACGTGACTCCGCAGCTCGCCGCACGCCTCGACCAGGCCCCCGAGCGCAAGGCTCAGCTGGCCGACTTCTTCGCGAAGTCCCCGGCCGACCGCCAGGCCGTCCTCGACGCGCACCCGCAGCTGAAGAGCCGACTGGACACCGTGCCCACCGAGGGACCGGCCGTCGAGTGGCGCGCGAAGGCGCTGACGATCGCCGAGACCTGCGGTAACTACTGACGCACGCTAGGCGGGGCGGACAGTGCGCAGGACCGTCTGCCCCGTGTCCAGCCGGCGAATGTTGTCGGTGATGTCGCCGACGCGGCCGACGAACGTATGGTCGGTGACGCCGGACGAGTGCGGGGTCATCAGGACGTTCGGCAGGTCGCGGAACGGCAGCGCGCTCGGGGCGCCGTGACCGCCGGCGTCGGGGTAGGTGTACCAGACGTCGATCGCCGCGGCCGCGATCCGGTGCGACGCCAGCGCGTCGTACAGCGGTTGTTCCTGGACGAGGGGTCCGCGCCCGACGTTGATCAGGATGCCGTCGGGGCCGAGCCCGTCGAGTTCCGCGCCGCCGATCATGCCGCGGGTGTGATCGTTCAGCGGCGCGGACACCACCACGACGTCGGACTCCGTCAGGAGCCGGAGCAGCGACGCGTTGTCTCCTGCCCATCCGAGGCCTTCCGCGGCGGCGTCGAGATTTCCCCGCCCGGTCACTGCGCAGCCCTCGGCACCGAACGCGCGCAGCACATTCCACGAGCGTCGGCCGATGTGACCGAAGCCGACGAATCCGACCCGCGCGCCCCGCATCGACCGGGACTGCGCGATCGCGTCGTCGTAGACGGATGTGGCCCACACGTCGCCGCGGAGTGCGCGGTCGTGACGGAGGAATCCGCGTCGCAGCATCAGCGCCGCCGACACGATGTACTCGGCGATCGAGTCCTCGTGGTGGAAGGTGTTGGCCACCAGGGTATCCGCGGGTAGCGCGGCGAACGCCACGTTGTCGGTGCCCGCGCCTGCGACGTGCAGCAGGCGCAGTTTCGGCGCTGCGGCCGCCATTGCGGCGGTGAACCGGCCGCCCACGTACACGTCGGCGTCGGCGAGGTCGGCGACGATCGCCGGCTCGTCGAACGTCCGATGCCACGACACCGTCGCGCCGGACGGCAGTCCCGACTCGAACAGTTCGCGATGCGGCAGCAGGTTCCGGTCGCCGACGACGACCTTCATCAGGCGCGCACCAACGCCGGGCGCTTGCTGTCGAATGTCCAGTTCGGCACCAGGAACTGCATACCGATCGAGTCGTCGCGCGCGCCGAGCCCCTTCTTCAGGTACAGCTCGTGGGCCGCCTCGACGCGGTCCATGTCGAGTTCGACACCGAGACCGGGAGTCGACGGCACGGTGAGGTAGCCGTCTTCGATCTCGTACGGGTCCTTGGTGATCCGTTGACCGTCCTGCCAGATCCAGTGGGTGTCGATGGCGGTGATGTCGCCCGGAGCCGCGGCCGCGACGTGGGTGAACATGGCGAGCGACACGTCGAAGTGGTTGTTGGAATGCGAACCCCACGTCAGGCCCCACGCATCGCAGAGCTGGGCGACGCGGACGGACCCGTTCATCGTCCAGAAGTGCGGGTCGGCGAGCGGGATGTCGACGGCGCCGGAGCGGATGGTGTGCCCCATCTCGCGCCAGTCGGTGGCAATCATGTTGGTGGCCGTCGGCAGTCCGGTGGCGCGCTTGAATTCGCTCATCACCTCGCGACCGGAGAAGCTGCCCTCGGGGCCGACCGGGTCCTCGGCGTACGCGAGAACGTCTTTCAGCCCGCGGCAGGTCTCGATCGCCTCCGACAGCAGCCAACCACCGTTGGGGTCGAGGGTGATCCGGGCGTCGGGGAACCGCTCGGCGAGCGCCGTGACGGCCGCCGCCTCCTCGTGGGGTGCGAGGACACCGCCCTTGAGCTTGAAGTCGGCGAAACCGTACCGCGCCTGGGCCGCCTCGGCGAGCCGCACGACCGCGTCCGGTGTCAGCGCCTCCTCGTGCCGCAGGCGCAGCCAGTCGTCGGACTCCGCCGCACCCGACTGGTACTCGAGGTCGGTCTTGTTGCGGTCGCCGACGAAGAAGAGATAGCCGAGCGCCTGCACCTTCTCGCGCTGCTGGCCCTCGCCGAGCAGGGCCGCGACGGGAACGCCGAGGTGCTGCCCGAGGACGTCGAGGAGTGCCGACTCGACGGCGGTGACGGCGTGGATCGCGACACGGAGGTCGAACGTCTGGTTGCCGCGGCCCGCGGCGTCGCGGTCGGCGAACGTGCGCCGCAGATCGGCGAGAACGCCGTTGTACTCGCCGATGCTGCGTCCCGTCACGATCGCACGGGCGTCTTCGAGGGTACGGCGGATCGGTTCACCGCCGGGCACCTCGCCGACACCGGTGTTGCCGTCGGAATCGGTGAGGATCACCAGGTTCCGGGTGAAGTACGGGGCATGCGCGCCGGACAGGTTCAGGAGCATGCTGTCGTGGCCCGCGATCGGGACCACTCGCATGTCGGTGACGACCGGGGTGCTTGTTGTACTCATCTTCCGAAACCTTCCTTCACAGCGCAGCGACGCCCGTGAGGCGCCTCACAACCCAAACTCTAAGTGGCCCGATCGATACATGTCCAAGACTTGTTGAGCATCGAACGATGCAGACACTGCATCAGAGAAGTTGCTGTCCGATCAGCATCAACGCACCGACACAGGAGACCGTGATCGACGCCCGGCGCAGGCGCGCCGCGTCCAGGTGGCGGTTCACGAACCTCGACGCCACGTAGCCGAGCACCGTCGCCGGGATCAACAGCAGGAACATCACCGCCGACTCGCGGTGCACCGACCCCGTCGCGGCGAGCACGGCGACCGACAGCGTTGAGCCCACCAGGAAGAACGCGCTCATGTTGCCGCGCAGCTGCGCCCCCTTCGACCCCTGCATCACCAGGGCCATCGGCGGTCCGCCGATCGAGGTGGCCGTGCCGAGCAGACCCGACGCGGCGCCGGCGACGGCGAGGTTCCGGCGCCGCGGCGGCGGTGCCCAGCCCAGCGACGCGAAGACGACCCCGGACAGCACCACGGCCGCGAGCAGCAGCGACAACCCCCGTTCCGGCAGCACCACCAGCAGCAACGCACCCGCGATCGTGCCCGGCACCCGGCCGGCCAGCGCCCACCCGGTGCCCGACAGATCGAGGGCGTCGCGTTCCCGCCACACCACCATCACCGTGACGACCGTCGCCGTCATGATCAGCGTCCCGGGCAGCAGGCCCGGATCGACGAGCGCGACGACGGGTGCCGCGAGCATGCCCATCCCGAATCCGATCGACGCCTGCATGCACGAGGCGAGAAAGACGGCGAACGCGATGATCGCGAACTCTGCCCCGCTCACCCGACCGCGACGGGGACGCCGAGTTCGATCGGACGCCGGGGGTGGTGGCATTCGGCGACGTGGCCGCTCTCGCGCTCGTCGACCGCGGCGGGCGGCACGGTGCTCGCGCAGATGTCGGTCGCGTGGGCGCACCGGGTGCGGAACCGGCAGCCCGACGGCGGGTTCAGCGGCGACGGCACTTCACCGTCGAGGATGATCCGCTTGCCCCGGGATGCGGCGTCCAGTTTCGGTGCCGCCGACATCAGAGCCTCGGTGTACGGGTGGGCGGGACGGTCGAAGACGGCGTCCGTCGCACCCGTCTCCACGATCCGCCCGAGATACATCACGGCGACGCGGTCGGCGACGTGCCGGACCACCGACAGGTCGTGCGAGATGAACACGTACGAGATGCCGAGCTGCTTCTGCAGGTCGTTCAGCAGGTTGAGCACCTGCGCCTGCACCGACAGGTCGAGCGCCGACACGGGTTCGTCGCAGATGACGACGCTCGGGTTCAACGCCAGGGCGCGGGCGATCCCGAGACGCTGACGCTGACCGCCGGAGAACTCCTGCGGGTAGCGGTGCTCGTCGCTCGGCCGCAGACCCACCAGGTGCAGCAGTTCCCGCACCCGTGCCGCCCGGTCACGGCTCGTCTTGTACATCGTCTTATGGGTGCGCCACGGCTCGGCGATGATGTCGGCCGCCGACATCCGGGAGTTCAGCGACGCGTACGGGTCCTGGAACACCATCTGCACGCGGCGGCGCAGCGCGAGCAGGTCCTTGCCCTTCAGCGAGAACGGGTCGACTCCGTCCCACGTCACCGAACCGGAGTCCGGGCGCTCGAGCATCATCAGCGTACGGGCGAGAGTGGACTTGCCACAGCCCGATTCGCCGACAAGCCCGAGCGTTTCGCCGCGGGCAAGGTCGAGATCGATGCCGTCGAGCGCGCGCAACTGATTCTTGCCCGCCGCGTTGGCCGGCACCTTGAACGTCTTGGTGAGGCCCCGCACCTTCAGAATCGACTCAGACATGAGAGATCTCCTCGGGGAAATGGCACGCCGAGCGGCGACCGGGTGTGGCGACGTCGGCGAGCGGCGGGCGGGTGGTGCGGCACAGGTCGCGGGCCAGCGGGCAGCGCGCCTGGTAGACGCAGCCGGACGGAATGGAATGCAGGTCGGGCGGGGTGCCGCCGATGGATTTCAGGTCCTCCCCGCGGACCGCGTGCACGGGGACCGAATCGAGCAGGCCCTTGGTGTACGGGTGCTGCGGCGAGGAGAAGACCTCGGCGACCGGGCCCGTCTCGACGACGTTGCCCGCGTACATGATCGCGACGCGGTCGGCCTCCTCCGCGACCAAGGCGAGGTCGTGGGTGATGAGGATGACGGCCATGTCGTGCTCGGTGCGCAGGTCCCGCAGCAGCGACATGATCTGTGCCTGCACCGTGACGTCGAGTGCCGTCGTCGGTTCATCGGCGAGCAGGACCGTCGGGCTCAGCGCGACGGCCATCGCGATCAGCAGGCGCTGCCGCATGCCGCCGGAGAACTGGTGCGGATAGGAGTCGACGCGCGATTCGGGCTCCGGAATCCCGACCCGCTGCATCAGCGAGATCGCCTCCCGTCGCGCCTCTTTCGCGGAGAGCCCGCGATGGATCCGGAACGGTTCGGCCAGCTGCTTGCCGACCGTGTACACCGGGTTGAGCGCGGTCAGCGCATCTTGGAACACGATGGCCAGTTCGGTGGCGGCGAGGGTGCGGCGGGTCCTGGCCTTCGCCGTCACCAGGTCGACGTCGCCGAGCCGGACCGAACCGTCGGTGATGTCGGCGATCGGTTCGAGCAGGCCGACGAGCGCCTGCGCGGTCATCGACTTGCCACACCCCGACTCACCGAGCAGCGCGAGGGTCTCCCCGCGCCGCGCGGTGAACGACACGTGGTCGACGGCCCGGACCGTGCCCGAGGGGGTACGCAGGTCGACGGTCAGATCCGCGACCTCGAGGGCGACGCGGTCGGTGTCTGCGACGTCGAGCGATTCGACAGCCGGTGCGGATGCACTCATGAGACGACCTTTCGGGTGGGGAACAGCCGGGAGCGACGCGACCGCGGGACGGTCAGACGCCAGCGCTGGGCGGGGTCGGTGGCGATCCGGGCCCACGCCGCAAGCACGGTCGCCGACACGGTGGTGATAACGATGGCGAGCCCGGGGAAGAACGACAGCCACCACGCCGTCTGCAGGTACGTCCGGCCCTGGGACACCATCAGGCCCCAGCTGATGTCGGGCGGCTGGATGCCGATGCCGAGGAAGCTCAGCGACGACTCGGCGAGCATCACGTAGCAGAAGTCGAGGGTGGCGACGGTGAGCAGCGTCGGCAGCAGGATGGGGAACACGTGCCGGCGGATGACGGCCCCGCTGCGGGCTCCGAACGTGCGCGCGGCGTCCACGAACAACCGGCTCTGCAGTTCCGCCGACTCCGCGCGGGCGGTGCGGAGGTAGATCGGGATGCGGGTGATGGCCAGGACCAGGACGATGTTCGCGGCGCTGGGCGAGAACACGTACAGGACGACGACGGCCATAAGCAGCGACGGGAAACTCATGATGACGTCGGCGACGCGCATCGCCGTCGTCTCCCGCCAGCCGCGGTGGTAGCCGGCCCACATGCCGACGAGGGACCCGACGATGCAGGACAGCGCGACCGCGGGCAGCGCCACGAGGAGGGTGGTGCGGCACGCGACGATCAACCGGGCCAGCATGCTGCGTCCGAGCGGGTCGGTGCCGAGGATGTTCATCCACCCGTTCGCCACGTGGAACGGTGCGAGGTTGGACTGGTCCAGGTTCTGATCCGTCGCGGCGTCGCCGACGAGCCACGGGCCGAAGACGGCGACGAGGAACACGAACACCAGGATGGCCGCCGCGACCGTGGCCACCCGGTCCCGCAGGAGCAGTCGCCACAACGGTGCCTTGTTCCGGGAGGGTTTCGGCGCCGGAACGGTTTCTTCGACGGGGGCCGCGACGGCGGGCGTCTCGTCGGGGCTCGGATAGACGTCGCCTGCTCCGTCCAGGCGGGGTGCGTTGTCTATGGACATGTCGGCGGCCTCCTAGACCTTGGACTTCTCACGGACACGCGCGTCGAGAAGTGCGTAGCCCGCGTCGATCAGGATGTTGAGGACGAAGATGCTGACCGCGGTCAGGAGCACCGCCGCCTGCAGGACCGCGAAGTCGCGCTGCAGGATCGCGTCGATCATCAGCTTGCCGATGCCGGGCCACCCGAAGATCGCTTCGACGACGACGGCGCCGTTGACCAGGCCGACGGTGAGATCGCCGGCCACCGTCAGCGCCGGGGCCGCGGCATTGCGGAGCGCGTGATGGGTGACGACGCGCAGATCGCCGGCGCCCTTGCTCCGGGCAAGACGTACGTATGGTGCGGACAGTGCCGACACCATCGCGCCACGGACCACCTGGGTGAGCACGCCGAGCGGGCGGATCAGCAGGGTCGCGATCGGCAGGATCCACGACAGCGCGCTTCCGGTACCCGACGTGGGCAGCACCCCCAGTACCACCGCGAAGATCCACACGCCGGTGATGGCGAACCAGAAGTCGGGAATGCTGGCCGCGGTCATCGACAGCAGACTCGAGATCCGGTCGGCGAGCGAATTCGGCCGGTACGCCGCCCAGCAGCCGATCACGACGGCGCCGATGATCGCGAGCAGCATCGTGAAGAATGCGAGTTGCAGCGTGGCCGGGAACG
The DNA here is from genome assembly GCF_026810085.1 of Rhodococcus sp. JS3073. Taxonomy (NCBI): domain Bacteria; kingdom Bacillati; phylum Actinomycetota; class Actinomycetes; order Mycobacteriales; family Nocardiaceae; genus Rhodococcus; species Rhodococcus sp. JS3073. The sequence goes on from NZ_CP113951.1 coordinate 3,873,765, forward strand.
CCCGCAACGCCATGGTCGCGGCGGATTCACCGGTGCGCAGCGACTCCCCGAAGTCGAGGTGGGCGACCCCGGACAGGTAGTCGACCATCTGGCTCAGGACCGGCTTGTCGAGGCCGTTCTCGGCGGCGAACTCGGCGCGCTGATCGGGTGTCGCGGAGACCGGGAGGTAGAGGTTGGTCGGGTCGCCGGTGAGGCGGGCGAGCAGGAACACCCCGAAGAGGACGACGAGGAGGGGTACGAGGCTGGTGTAGACGCGTCGGCGCAGGAAGGCGAACATGACTCACCGCCTTCGGATCGGGTTCGGTTGGGACATCTCAGGTTCCTCCGGGGGGCTGGGAAGAGGGTTAGCCGTTCGCGGATGTGTCCGCGTGGGTCATCTCGCTCAGGCGCATCTCGTCGCCGGTCGCGGAGTTGGGCGTGTACTGCACGGTCGGGGACTTGGCGAGGACCGCGTTCATGTGGGCGATGTACGCGAACTGCCGGATCTCCTTCGGTTCGTTGGCCAGCACCGAGGCGAACGCGTCCTGGCGGGCGTCGCCGACGAGTTTCTCTGCGGCGTCGATCTGCGCGTCGTATCCGGGCGAGCCGAAGTAGCTCTGGTATCCGTCGCTGCGCATGTACTGGTCGACAGTGAACTGCGCGTCACCCGCCTGGTTGCCGTGCTGGATCATCAGCAGAATCGGTCCGGTGCCCTGCGGGAACGGCCGGATCTGGTACTGCATCTGCCCGGCCGTGTCCATCATCTCGATCTTCACGTTCAGGCCGGCCTTGCTCAGCGAGTTCTGGATGACCTCGATGGTCTCGTTGATCTTGGGGAACTGGCCCGTGCGCCCGATCAGACGGATCTGGTTGTCGACGGGAACGCCGTCGGCCTTGGCCTCCGCCACCAGTTGCGCGGCGCGATCGGAGTCGTACGGGGTCGGCTGCAGGTCGGGGTCGAACCCGACGATGCTGCTGCCGACGAGTTGCCCGGCCGGCTCGCCGAGACCCTGGAACAGCGCCTTGACGATCCCCGCCCGGTTGACGGAGAGGTCGATCGCCTCGCGGACGCGGTAGTCGTCGAGCGGCGGTTCGGTGGCCATCATGCGCAGCGCCGTCGTCTCGTTGTTGGGGTACGCGACGCCGAGGTCGCCCGCGCCGTCCTCCGGACCGAGGTAGGTGGCAAGTTCGGCCTCGTCGTTGGTGACCATCGCGGCCCGGACGCTGCCCTCGGTCCGCCACTGGTAGATCGCCCGCGTGTACTCGGGCGCCGTGCCCCAGTACGTGTCGTTGCGGACCAGCGCGAGTCGCTGCCCGTGATCCCAGTAATCGATCTTGTAGGGGCCGGTGCCGATCGGATCGCGCACCTTGTCCTGGGCGTCGGTGGTGGAGGGCACCATCTCCACGAACGAGATCCGCAGGGGAAGGATCGGGTCGGCGACCGGGGTCTGCACCGTCACGATCGACGGGTCGATCGCGTTCACGACGAGTGCGTCGTCGCCGAAGACGTACCCGTCGACGTCGCAACCGATGGTCGAGTTGACGGTGCGATCGATCGAGAAGGCGGCGTCCTCGGCATCGAACGCGCTGCCGTCGCTGAACGTGACGCCCGGACGGATCCGGAACGTCCAGACCGTGTCCGACGTCTGCTCCCACGAGTCGGCGAGCTTCGGTTCGAGATCGCCGGTATCGGCGTTGCGTTCCACCAGGGGCTCGGTGATGTTGGAGCGGACGACGACTCCGGTAGAGGTGAGTGACGCGTCGCAGGGTTCGAGCGTGGGCGGCTCCTGCGGGAGCACGATCCGCAACGTGTCGGGGCTGGCGGCGTCGCTGTGGCTCGAATTGGCCACCGAGCAACCTGTGACCAGAGCCGGCACCGTCAGTGCGGCGGTGGCCACGACGACGGCGCGGTAACGGGTTCCCTGCTGCAGCGAACGTGCAGGGCTCATGGTGTCCTCCGTAGGGATGTGTCGCGTACTCGACGCGAGTGAAGAGGGCCCGCCTGTGACGGTAGACACACGCTATGAGCGGCGCGGACGCAGCGTCAACAGGGGGAAACGGCGCAAAGCGGCTCGTGAGTGCCGTCACAGGCTCGATTGAAGGAGACTGCGATCACCCCCGCACGCCCCTGACCGGCGCATACAGGGAGTTTCGGCATCCGCGCACGTCAACGCGCCGCCAACCAATGCCGTTTGAGTATCGATCCATGTTATTTACGTGTTGGACAGGTATTCCGGGGGCCGCTTAACGTACGGGTAACCGGCGGTGCGGAGAGTCGCGCCACCACTCGTCAGGAGGCACGATGGTGACCGCAGAGTCGTCCGTGAAAGAAGCTGCTGTACAGACTGTTTCGGGAGGACGCATCCTGAAGGTCGGGCCACTGAAGCCGTCCCTCACCGCGACGCTCTTCGAGAAGTACGACGCACTCGACCTCCCGCTGGGCGACGGCCGCACCAGCTTCCTCGCCGAGCACGGCGAGTCCGTCACCGCGGTCGTGACGTCCGGCCGCACCGGAGTCGATGCGGCACTGATGACGGAACTGCCGAACCTCGGCGCCATCGTGCACTTCGGAGTCGGTTACGACACAACCGATGTCGTGCTCGCCGAGGAACTCGGAATCGGTGTGAGCAATACTCCCGACGTCCTCACCGACTGCGTCGCCGACACCGCCGTTGGATTGCTGATCGACACGCTCCGCGGCTTCTCCGCCGCCGACCGCTTCGTGCGCGACGGCCGCTGGCCCGCCGAGGGCAACTTCCCCCTCACCCGGCAGGTGAGCGGCACGCGGGTCGGCATCGTCGGGCTGGGGCGCATCGGCTCCGCCATCGCCACCCGCCTCACCGGCTTCGGTTGCACGATCTCCTACCACAATCGGCGCGAGGTTCCCGGCTCCCCGTTCGCGTACGTCGGCTCGGCTGCCGCACTCGCCGCCGGGGTCGATGTGCTGATCGTCGCCGCAGCGGGCGGCAAGGGCACCGAAAAGCTCGTGGACCGAGAAGTTCTCGAAGCCCTCGGACCCGACGGCTACCTGATCAACGTGGCACGCGGAAGTGTCGTCGACGAGGACGCGCTCGTCGAGCTGCTCACCGAACGCAAGCTCGCCGGTGCCGGACTGGACGTGTTCATAAGGGAACCGCACGTTCCCGAAGCGCTCCTCGCGCTCGACACCGTCGTTCTCCTCCCCCACGTCGCGAGCGGCACGACCGAGACACGGGCCGCGATGGAGGCTCTCACCCTGCAGAACCTCGACGAATACCTTGCCCAGGGCACCCTGACCACCCCCGTACTCGAGCCGAGGTCACGATGAGCGTCATTCTCAGCTACGCCCCGACAATCGAAGGTCGTGGCGCGCTGGCGTTCGGATTCGCCGAAGCCCGCATGCGCGCAACCGATCTCGTGGTGATCGCCGACGGAGACAGCGCCTCGGCACCCGGCTTCGGGGCCGAACTGCACTCCGCAAGGGAGGAAGCGGACGCGGCCGGCGTCGACTATCGCATCGCGCGGAACGAACCCGACCGCTCCCACGCAGACAACCTCATCGACGCGTCCTACGACTCCGCCGCGGAACTCCTCGTCCTCGGCATGCGGCGACGCTCCCCCGTCGGCAAACTCCTCATGGGCAGCGTCGCCCAGCGCGTGCTCCTCGAGGCGCAGTGCCCGGTGGTCGGGGTCAAGCCGCCCGTCGCGGCAGAGGTGTGAGCGCACCGCGCAGCAGACGTCTGAGCCGCCCGGGCGGGGTTGGATCACCGGCCCATCCATAACCCTCACGGCGCCGAATACCTGCCGTGGGACAGCCATGATCGATGGGCCTCAGCGCGCCGACGGCGCGGAACTGGGCGGTCGCCTCCTGACCTTGGTCGGCGACCGCGACTTCCAGGCGCTCGCACCCGAGATCTCCCGGATCGCGTGCGACCACGGCAGCGACCGGTCGGCGTTCACCGTGGTCGTGTCGTGGATCGTCACCACCATCGCCGATCTCATCGCGGATCCGGCCTCGAGCGTCAACGACGCCGTCGACAGCTTCATCAGCGTCGTCCCCCTCGTGCACGACGCGACCGAACTGGCGGAGGAGTTGCCCGCGCCGGCCGAGTGGCTGTTCACCGCCGTCGTGCGACACCTGCAGAGCAGGCGCCGGGCGGGATCCGATCCCCCGCCGCCCGTGCCTGCCGACACCGCACTCACGCGCATGCAGGCCCTCGTCGAAGCGTTGCTCTGGCTCGACGCCCTCCTCGAGTGCGACCACAGCCTGTAGGCGGGCTCAATTCGCTGACTCGGGACACTGCCCGCACAGTGACGGCCGTCTCGAGTCGGAATAGCGCGACCCGTGTGCCCGTTCCCCCAGTGGATCCCGATCCTGCGCGGCGGCACCGAGAACGGCGCTGCCGAACACGCCTACGGAAAGACCAATATCTGTGAATCTCTTCTCCCCCTTGACACTCGGCGAACTCGAACTGCCCAACCGGGTCGTAATGGCGCCCCTGACCCGCGTCCGCTCCGGGCGTGACGGCGTGCCCGGACCGCTGGTGGTCGAGCACTACCGACAGCGGGCCTCTCTCGGTCTGATCGTCGGTGAAGGCACCTACCCCAGCCACGCCGGCCAGGGCTTCCCCGGCCAGCCCGGGCTGGTGACACCCGAACAGGTTGCGGGCTGGAAGAACGTCGCCGACGCCGTGCATGCGGCCGGTGGACGGATCGTCGCGCAGGTCATGCATGCCGGCCGCGTCACCCACGAGGGAACCACCGGCGGTCACGAGGTCGTCGGTCCGAGCGCCGTCGCCATCGAGGGTGAGACCCGCACGTACGACGGGAAGGAGCCGTACCCGGTGCCCCGCGCGCTGGGTACCGAGGAACTCCCCGCCGTCATCGAGGAGTTCGTCCAGGCGTCGCGGAACGCGGTGGCAGCCGGGATGGACGGCGTCGAAATCCACGCCGCCAACGGCTACCTGCTGCACGAATTCCTCTCCCCGGCCTCGAACCTGCGTGAGGACACGTACGGCGGCTCCCCCGCGAACCGGGCACGCTTCGTCGTCGAGGTATTCGAGGCCGTGGCAGACGCCATCGGCGCCGGCCGGGTGGGTATCCGCATCTCGCCCGAACACAACATCCAGGACGCCCTGGAACTGGACGCCGACGACGTTCGGGCCACTTACGGCGCGCTGGTCGACGCCATCGCTCCGCTGAAGCCCGCCTACCTGAGCATTCTGCACAAGGACCCGTCCGGGCCCCTCGCACAGGACCTGCGGGCGCGGTTCGGCGGCCCGGTGCTGATCAACAGTGGTTTCGGCGCGGTCACCACCCGCGACGAAGCGCTCGCAATCCTCGACGACGACCACGCCGATGCCGTCGTCGTCGGGCGTCCCGCGATCGCCAACCCGGATCTCGTGCGGCGCTGGCAGGAAGACCTGCCGCTCAACATCCCGGACCCCGAGACCTTCTACTCGGAGGGCGCGAAGGGCTACACCGACTACCCGGTGTTGCAGCACTGACCCCCAGACCGACATGGCCCATGACTGCAGGTCATGGGCCACAGTGCTATCCGACGGACGACCCCGTGTCGCGCATCCGGGCCCGGCACCGTACGGTTAGTCGTAGTTGAGTACACAGCTACCGAGTTCACGGGCCGCCCGGCGTGTCCGTGCTCTAATCGGGCGTACCAACTGTGCACGCTGTGCCAGGACGCCCACCTCGAAGGTGGCCGACAGTGAGAGCACCATTCCCTACGACGCTCTCGCAGCCCAAGCTCCCGACGAACAGCTTTACTTCTATCTTCTCGTGACCTGTCGGAGGAACTGCATTTTCGGACCACTGAACTCCGGGCCTGCTCTGCCGCGGCGACGCTCACAGAAGTTGAAAGGTGATCGTTCATGCCACTCACCGTGGAGCACACCACTCGTTACGCCGATGCCCTGATGACGCTGGCCCTGGCCGCGCACCGTCCGGCCACCGTCGTCAACACCGGCACCGGATACGCCGTCCGGGTCGATTTCGAGCGCGGCATTCACCTGCTCGCCACCAACGCACCGGGGGATCTCAGTTCCGATCCGGACGCGCAGAATCCCTGGGTCGTGAGCTTCTTCCAGAAGCAACCCGCCGCCGAGGACACTCGGCTCGTGACGGTGACCGGCGAATGGCTCGTCGACGCATTCGACCAGGCCCTCGCCATGATGCCGATTTCCGGGATCGCCGACGACCCGAATGCACAACCCGCCGAGCTGCGCCTGGTCGGCGCGGACGTCCATGACCTCGCTCAGTAACACCGCCTGACGGGCCGCACCGGCTCGTCACCGCCCGGCAGCAGACCGTCTACCTCCACCGGGTAGGCGGTCTGCGAGTCTCCCCAGCCGCTCGACCGCGGGCAGCGCCTGGGCGATCTTCTCCGCGTCACGGGCAATGATCTCGGCGCTCTGGTCGATCCCCTTCGCACTGACGGCGAGCCCCTCCGCGGTCTCCGCGATCTGCTTGGCGGCGTGAAGCAGTTCGGACAGGTCGTCGAGTGCGGGCCCCAGACGGTCGATCAGCACCCCGATCTGTCGTATGCGGAGCATCACCGTCGTGACGGCGTGTTCCCACTCGCGGATCTCGCTCGAGACGTTCTGCAGGATCTTGATGGGAGGCTCCTTGTCGGTGCGCGGCGGCCGGGCCCGGCGACGCGCAGCCAACCTATCTGTTACTCCCAGTTTCCGGTACTTCGCCTACCCGCTCAGATCATGGCCGGTGGCCGCGCGCGCGTAGGAGTGGAGGCTCGCGATCACCTCGGCGCGGCTGCGACGTCCGGCCAGCACCTCCATCTGGTAACCGTCCTCCATGGCCACGAAATTCGCGGCGAGCAGGCGCGGCGGGTCGGTGAGCGTGAAGTGCCCCTGAGACTGACCGATCACCAGAATGCCGTAGTAGACGGCAATTTGACGCTCGGTCAGGGAGCTGTCCAGGGCCGCCGCCTTGGCGTCGCGCAACGATCTCGGCCAGCACTCGAACAGCAACCGGACCAGTTCGTCGTCCGGTCCGCTCGCGACCCCGTGATCGATGCAGGCCCGGAGGCGGTCGCGCGCGTCGGGGATTTGTTCGGCGACGCGCTCGCGCTCCTGGCTGAACCGCTCGATGGCCCGCTGATACGTCTCGTAGATCAGCGCGTCCAGGTCGCCGTAGTAGAGCACCGCCGCGGGCGTGACCCCGGCCTGCTCCGCGATGTCACGAAGACGCACCCCCTCGAGTCCGCGCGCGAGCACCGCCCGCTGGACTGCCTCACCGAGTTCGGCCCGGCGGGCCCCCTGATCCTTCTTCCGCGCCACTGCCTTCGCTCCGCTCATCGCGAGTTCTTATATGGAGATTTAGACAATACCTGCCCAGCTATTGACAGGTAGACCACACTGTTCTTAAATTTCTATTTAAAGAATCCGATCCGATCTCAGGAGCCACCGTGTCGACCAATCCCACCGACGCCGAGACGAGTCTCGACCCACCGCCAGCACCCACCGGGAAGGGACTGCGGGGCGGCTCCGTTGGTCTGCTCGCCGCGGTCGCGCTCGGCCTGTCCTCGGTCGCGCCGGCCTACAGCATCGCGGTCACCCTCGGTTTCGTGACGATGGTCGTCGGCAACCTCGCACCCGCTGCCCTACTTCTCGGATTCGTGCCGATCCTCCTGACCGCGTTCGCTTTTCGCGAGCTGAACCGGGAGATGCCGGACTGCGGCACCACGTTCGTCTGGACCACCCGCGCATTCGGTCCCCACACGGGGTGGCTGTCCGGCGGATGGGTGGTGCAGATCGCGACCCTCATCGCGATGACGGCACTCGCCCGAGTCGGAGCCGGGTACCTCCTGACCCTGCTCGGCCTGGATTCGCTGGCGTCCGACAACGTCGCGGTGATCGTCACCGCGGTCCTGATCGTCGCCGCGGTCACCACCATCGCCTACCGCGGGCTGCAACTGGCCGCCTCGGTGCAATACGTATTGCTGGGATTGCAGGTGGTCGCCCTGTTCGGCTTCGGAGCGGCCGCGTTCGCCCGCACCGGCGCGTCCGCACCCAGCCTGTCCTGGCTGAACCCCTTCGCGTTCGGCGGTTTCGGCCCCTTCGCCGAGGCGGTGCTGCTGTGCCTGTTCATCTACTGGGGATGGGACGCGCTGATCACCGTCAACGAGGAAACCCGTGACAGCGACCGCATCCCGGGTCAGGCCGCGGTGATCTCCACCCTCGTCCTGCTGGGCACGTACCTCTTCACCGGATTCGCCGCGATCAGCTTCGCCGGCATCGGCACCGACGGGCTGGGTCTGGGCAATCCCGACAACGCGGGCGACGTACTCGCCACACTCGGGCCGCCGGTACTCGGCGCGGGCCTGTCGAAGGTGGTCGAACTCGCCATCTGCGTGTCGGCGATCTCAGCCCTGCTCACCTGTGTCATCGGGAGCTCACGCGCCACACTCTCCATGGGTGCCCACGGCGCGCTGCCTCGCGCCTTCACCCGAATTCACCCCACCTACCGCACCCCCGCATTCGGCACCGTGTTCTTCGGGGCGACCGCTGCGGTCCTGCTCACCGCCCTCACGCTCGTCTCCGGCAACTTCCTCGGCGACGCGATCCTCTCCATCGGCCTGCTCATCGCGTTCTACTACGGCGTCACCGGTCTCGCCTGCGTCTGGTACTTCCGCCGCCGCCTGAACGACTCCCCTCGCGACCTGTTCCTCCGGGGCATCCTGCCCGCACTGGGTGGGACGATCATGCTCGCCGCCTTCGCCCGCAGCGCCCACGACATGCTCGACCCGGACTACGGAGCAACCTCGTTCCACGGGATCGGCGGGGTGTTCCTGCTCGGCGTCGGGTCGATCGCCGTCGGCGCCGTGGCGATGATGCTCGTCCGCACCCGCTTCCGCCGCTTCTTCCGAGACGGCCGCACCGCCGTCACCGAACTGACCGTCACAGAGGACTGAAATCATGCGCACACTGACCATCGCCGCCATCCAGACCGCCCCGATCCCGTTCGATGTGGAGGCCACCTGGCAGCGGTTCGCCGACCAGGTCCGCGCCGTGCGCGACACCTTCCCGCACGTCGAACTCGTCGTGGTCCCCGAACTCGTGCTGGCCGCGGAGGCGCCCCTCCTGCAGGCCCGCGCCGACTGGATGGACCGGGTGGCGCTGCCACTCGCCGGCCCCCACATCGACCGGATCTGCGCACTCGCCGAGGAAACCGGCCTGTGGCTGGTGCCGGGAACTCTCTACGAGCGCGGCGACGACGACAAGATCTACAACACCGCCATCGCCGTGTCACCCCTCGGCGAGGTCGTTGCCCGCTACCGCAAGGTCTTCCCCTGGCAGCCGTACGAACAGACCGCACCCGGCAGCGAATTCGTCGTCTTCGACATTCCCGGCACCGGCCGGATCGGTCTCGCCATCTGCTACGACGGCTCGTTCCCGGAGACCGCACGCCAACTGGCCTGGCTCGGCGCGGAAGTGATCATCCAGCCCACCCTCACCACCACCCGCGACCGTGAGATGGAACTCGTGTGCTCCCGGGCCAACGCTTGGACCAACCAGGTGTACGTCGTCAACGTCAACGGCGCCGACCCGGCCGGAGTCGGTGCCAGCGTCGTCGTCGACCCGGAGGGCATCATCCGCCAGCAGGCAGGGTCGGGAGAAGAAGTCCTCGTCGACACCCTCGACCTCGACGCGGTGACCCGGGTCCGCACCTACGGCACGTTCGGCCTCAACCGCCCCTGGGACCAGATCGCCCGGTACGGCCAAGGGATCCGACTCCCGATGTACGACGGCGCGGGCATCCACACACCCCCGTGGCACGACAACGCCGAGCAGATCCCCGCGTCCACGCCCCGCTGACTCGTCCTCCCGGAAGAGGCGGTCACGAGAGACCCGCCCTTTCCGGGACCGGTCCTGGATAATTGCGAGAGTGAGGCCCCTCGCTGCTTCGTCCGTCGACACGGTCCTACAGGACTATCAGCCACGCATCCTGCGCCGCTACCTGTGGATCACGACTGCGCTGCACCTGGCGGGGTTCGTCCTCCCTCCCATGGTCGGGTTGTCGATCCGGCCGGAGACCGTCGCCGCTCGCACGGCCGGCGTTCTTCTCGGAGTGTTCGCACTCGTCGTGCTGCACCGGGGCGGGCGCAGGCCGAGCCGACGGGCCTACCAGGTGTGCACGGCGGCGGCACTGCTCGCCACTCCGATCGTGATGTCCGGTCTCGTTCTCGCCGTCGCCCAACTGCTCTGCGCGATCGCGGCGATGTTCCTGGCGATGTATTTCGTCGTGTTCTACCCGAAACGGCAGTCGAGGCTCCTCGTCGGATGCCTCACCGGGTTGATGGTGGTCGGAGTCGTCGTCGCACCCACCGCCTTCACGCTGGTGCCGGTCGAGGTGGACACCGTGACCGTGAAGGCCGCCGTTCTCGTCGTTGCCGTCACCTGCGTAGTCGGCGCGGCCGAGATGTTCGGGTCCCTCACCCGGACCCTGATCGAATCGGCCAGCACCGACGGACTGACAGCCCTGCTCAATCGCGCCGGTTTCGAGCTCGCGTTCCGGCATGCGCTCGAAAGTGCGGGCACGGGGCAGGTCTCCGTGACGTTGGCCCTCATCGACGTCGACCAGTTCAAGTCGACCAACGATCACTACGGCCACGCCGCGGGCGACGCGGTTCTCGTCGACCTCGCGAACTACCTCGCCGGGCACATGCCCCGCGGCGCCCTTCTCGCCCGGGTCGGCGGCGACGAGTTCGTCACCTGCATGGTCGGCGAGCGTCACGACGAGCTGCCCGGCGTCATGGCGCAACTCGCCCGGGAGAGCCCCACCCCCTTCAGCTTCGGCGCTGCGTCGTCCACCGGAGAGGCCGACCCCCTCACCGCGCTCTATCGACACGCCGACCGCGAGCTGTACACGGCGAAGCAGAGACAGCACCCACCCGAGCCGCCCGCCGACGAACCGTCGCTGCGCACGGGGTGGAACATTTGAGCAGTGGCCGTGCCCCGGGTCATTCGGCGATTCGCGCGGTCACCGGACGACGGTTCGCCGGCTTCACGTGGGTGACCATCCACACCGCGGCGACGACGAGCGCGCAGCCGGCGAACTGCCCGATGCTGGGACGCTCGTGCACGATCACGATGGAGAACAGCATCGCCAGGACCGGCTGGAGCAGCAGCAACGTGGCACCCACCTCGGCGGCGAGCCTCGGCAGTGCGAATCCGATGAGGACCCAGCCGAGTACCTGGCTGCTCAGCGACAGTGCCGCCAACCACCCCAGCGAGGGCCATCCCGGCGTGAGGTCCACCGTTCCCCACAGCGATCCCACCGCGGTCCCGACGACGCCGGCGGCGATCGTCGACACGAATACCTGCGACGACGCCCGGTGTGCGGATCCGGCGCGGCCGATGACGAAGATGTAGATCCCGTAGGCCACGCCCGCCGCCAGCGACAGCAGAGTTCCGAGGAACAGCTGATCGCCGTCGCCGCTGCCGCCGAGGATTCCGCCGGCGAGAGCGACGCCGGCGAACAGGAAGGGAACCGCCACGACGAACCGGACCGGCACCCGCGCTCGGAAGAAGACCCACGCGAGCAGTGGCACGACGACGACTTGCACGTTGACGACGACGGTGGAGATCCCGGCACCGATCAGGTGGATCGATCGCGCCCACAGTGCGAAGTCGACGCCGAGCATCATCCCGCCGAGTACCTGGGCCGCAATCACCCGGCGCGGGATTCCGCCGTACCTCCGAAATTCCTGCAGGGCAAGGAGACCGAGGATCGGCAACGCCAGAACACACCGGAAGAACGTCGACGTGGCCGGCTCCACCCCGGACAGCTTGATGAGACTTCCGGTCAGCGAGGTCGCCACCGCACCCGCCAGAACGAGCAGTCGCGGATCGACGGACGCGACGCTGAACGAGGGGCTGACGAGGGCACGGGGGCGCAAACGGAGGGCGGTAGTCACACCGAGAATTCTCCGAGGCTCCAACCATTACAACAAGTGAATAGTCATGTCATGAAAACAGTAGACTTACTACCATGTTGAGTGTCGATCGCCTCCGCGCGTTGTGCGCTGTCGCCGAACACGGTTCGATCGGCGCCGCGGCCCGCGCCCTGCACGTGACACCGTCCGGGGTCTCGCAGCAACTCGGCAAGTTCGAGCGGGAGGTCGGCGTCGCACTCCTGGTGCCCGCGGGCCGCGGTGTTCAACTCACCGATGCGGGCCGGCTCCTGGCCCGTCGCGGGCAGGAAGTGTTATCGCTTCTGGCGCAGGCCGAATCCGAAGTCGTCTCCCTCGACCGCGATGTGGTGGGCGAACTGCGAATCGGGTCCTTCTCGTCCGCAGGCAGAGTCGTCGTGCCGACTGCCGTGGCGACGCTGCGCAGACGCCACCCACAGCTCGGGGTCAGCTTCTTCGCCGGCGAGACCGAGGAACTCATACCGGCGATCGTGCGCCGGGAACTCGACCTCGCCGTCGTCGACAGCTGGGTCACGATGCCTCTGCACCTGCCCGAGGACGCAGTGCACTCCCTGGTGCACCGGGACTCGGCCGACGTCGCACTGTCCCGGGACCATCCGCTGGCGTCCCGCGACCACGTCGATCTCGACGAGATCGCGGACATGCCGTGGACGACGTGGAAGAAGGGCGCGGTGTACCACACCTGGCTGGTGCAGACGTTGCGCAACCGCGGCGTCGAACCGGATATCCGGTACGAAGTGCCCGAATTCGCGGCTCAACTCGAATTCGTCGCGCACGGACTCGCCGCTGCCCTCGTGCCCCGCCTGGCTCGCGTCTGGGTGCCGGACAATGTGGCGATCGTCCCGGTGCGTCCCACCCTCGAGCGCGAGATCTACGCGCTCCGCCGAGCCGACAACGACCGTCCCACGGTCCGCGCGGGAATCGAGGCATTGACCGAAGCCTTCGCCGGCATCGGCACGTGACAGCTCCCCCGTGGCCCACCTGTCGCGACGGGTCTGACGCGGCCACCCGGGCCGCGCACGAACACCTGCCAGAAGGCCCTACACGTACAGGCGTTTCGGTTGCACAATGGTGGTGGGCAACCACCCGGAGGTGCGCGATGAGCGAAACGTGTGCAGCGCCGATACGCCTGTGGCGTCTGGGTCCATGGAGCCGCAACCCCCTCATGCGTGGCTGCGACCGACTCCGATCCACGATGGTTCTCATCGGGGTGGCGTTCGTGCTCCTGATGATTCCGCTGGCCGCGGCCGTCGGAACCGAAACGTACTCGCGGCTGGACCAGCAGACTCAGGCCGAACTCGCCACCCAGCACTCGACCCCGGCCACGCTCGTCGAGGATTCCCGCACCGGGACCGCGGGAGAGCCGCTGCCCGCCTCACCCCAGTATCAAGCCCACGCGCGGGTGCAGTGGTCGGCGAACGGGCAGACACACACCGGCGACGTTCCCACCGCGGCGGGCGCGAAGGCAGGTCAGACCGTCACCGTCTGGCTCGACCCGAACGGCGACCTCGTCTCCGCACCGGAGACCGGTTCGCAGAACGCCGCCACTGCGGTGAGCGTCGCGTGCGGGATCTGGGTGACGGCGGCCGGCGGCTACTGTTTCCTCTTCCTCGTCGTCCACTGGGTCGCGTCCCGCCGCCAGCAGGCTCAGCTGACCCGTGAATGGAACGAACTCGACAGACCACCCGGGTGGCACGTCAGCTGACGGGCAACGGGACCGACCCGCCACGGCTACCGTCCGGGCGCCCCCGCCGGCGGCTGTCCGCCACCCCCACCGGGACCACTCGGCGCGGACTGCGTGTTCGCCGACTTCTCGGCGACACCGATCGTGATCGAGATCGTCATCCCGGTGGCGGGTTCGCCCGACACGGTGGCCAACTCGGCATCCCAGCCGTCCCCGAACACGTTGTCCGAGTCCAGGGAGACCTTCGACAGGTTGCCGACGCTGTTCGCGTAGCCGCTGTCGTAGGCGAAGACCGTGGTGCACGCGTCCTGCGGCACCGCGATCTGGGACGTCAACCGGGCGTCCTCGCCCGCCACCGCAGATTCCAGCGAGTCGAACACCTCGAAGTGAATGTGCGGCCAGCGTCCCGAGTAGCAGGCCGGGAAGATCGACGTGAACGACACCCTGCCCGCGGAGTCCGCCACCTGAACGCCACGCAGGTAGTTCTGCTCGGTGATGCCCTGGCCGTAGAGCGAGTACTCGCCGTCCCGGTCGCAGTGCCACAGGTAGACGGCCATTCCTGCGCCGGCCGCGCAGTCCTTCGTCAGGTCCTGCAGCTTCAGTTCGATGGTCGTCGCGACACCCTCCGCCGTCCCGGAGTACGCACCGAAGCTGCTGCGGATGTCCTGCCGGACGATCCCCGACTCGACCAGCACGTTCGGGCCGTTGGACCCGTCGCCGGGATACGGTCCGGCCGTTTCCTGCGGCGCCGCCGCCACGCACGTGCCGTCGCTCACCGTCTCCGCCGTGGTCGCGGCCGCCCCTGTCGAGGACGAGGACGAGGTGGCCGTGGATCCCGCCGTCGAGCACGCGGCGAGCGCGGTCGCACCCGCCGCGCCGAACACGAACAGTGCGCGGCGACGCGACAACATCGATTTCAGGTCGTGACTGAGGCCGCGGTCGTGCTCGTGCACTTCGTCGGCGTGGTGACGCGGGCTGTTCGTCATGAGGACCTCTCCATGGGCTGTTCGGGGTTACGTCCCATACAAGCGGTCGCCGGTGCGGGCACCCTCGAGCTTCGCTGTGGAGTCGCTGTGAACAGAACCGCCCACGTCACCGATTCGAGCACGCACCAAACACCCTGTCGCCCAGCGGCGGTCGCCTGCGCTGCCTCAACGAGACGCGTCGGTCACAGGGATTCGGCACCGGCCGTGCCGGAGAGTGACTCGTTGTCGTGGTCGCGCACGAGAGGGATGCCGAGGGCAGCGAGCAGCATCCGGCAGTCTTCGGCATCGATCGAGTGGTGGGCGACCGTCCGCTGAGCCTTACGGACGGACTCTTCGTCGAGCTCGCGTTCGCTCTCGAATATAGAAGCATCCCTGTCGGACATGGCTCCCACCTTTCCTCGGCACCACCTGAATAGCCCGGAGTGAGTCCACCGAAACCGACACGGGACAGCGCGATCGGGTGTCGTCCGAAGCGGATTCACATCCGCCGGAGGTCAGGTACGAGGCCGTGTCGAACCGGGCCTACGGGAGGATCAGCGACTGTAGGTCGCGAACAGCCTGCGGATGCTCTCGTCCCAGTACTGCTGGCGACGGCGTTCCACGGCGCGTGAGCACATCGCCCACACCGCACCCAGGAGCAGCGCGCTCGCGGCGAGAGTGATGAGCACTGCCGCGACCCCGGCGCTGACGACGTCGGAGGTCGTGATCCGCGGGCCTGCCCAGCTTCCGTCCGCGTTGACCGCGATGTGCTTCTCGGTGCCCGCCGGAGTCCCCGAGGGGACCTCGATGCTGTCGGTGCGGGACTCCGAGCCCCACGCCCACGTCGCCTTCACCATCGGGGTGGTCCGGACGGAGCCGCGGGGGGACATGGTGATGGGGGCGTCGGTGCTGGTGACCGCCTCGACGAGGGTGGTGGTGGCGCGTTGTTGCGCGGCCCGCGCACTCTCCTGGTGGTATTCCCAGGTGCCGATCACCGCGGCGAGCACGATCGCGACACCCGCGAGGGCGACGATGACGGATTTCAGGGTGGCCGCGAACCGATCGACAGGTCGCGCGAACGGGTTGGACGGTCGACCCGACACCGAGTACACCACGGTTGCCTTCGAGCGCCCCAACACAATCCACCTCATTGTTTCGTCCACGTTAAATGTCTGCTTCACCAGTGTCGCCACTGATCAGGCAACAGGGAAACCGAAATGGACAAACTTGACGAGTCTCACACTCCGAGGGCAGGACGGAGTCGGCCCCGCACAGCGACGTGCGGGGCCGAGTGGCACTCAGGGTTCGAGGTGCGGATCGGACTGTTCGCTGGACACCGTCCGGCTGCTCAGGTGCCCGCCACCCCACTTCGAGTCGGTCCCGGCGTGGAGTGCGAGCAGGTCGTGTCCGAAGTCGTTGTCGAAGTCCCGCAGCACGGTGTGCAGGTGATTTCCGCCGCCGACGGCGTTGACCGCTTCGATGAGGTACCGGTCGGTGTGGACGCGGAAGTAGTGCGGTGCGCCGCGCTTCTGCGCACCGGCCCACGCGAAGAACACCCGGTCGATACCCCCGTTTCGTAGCGCCTGCCGGTGGAGTTCGCCGGCTTCCTCGGGCAGTCGTTCGAGGTAGCAATCGACGAGTCCCAGCAGCGCTTGCTGCTGGTCACCGGACAATTTCGCGCCGCTGATGCCCGACGGCCGGTCGCGGACGAACTTCAGGGCGACCCGGTCGGCGTCGGTGATGGTGTAGCCGGGCATGCCGAGGTCGTAGTGGTCCGGGTACTCGTAGGCCCCGATCCGCGGCACCTGCCGGGTCACGAAGTCGGCCGGTGCGACGTCGTGGACGACGGCGAGGCCGCGCTGCTCGTCATCGAGTGAGGCCAGCAGGTCGAAGGCCAGGCCCTCGTCGTCGGCGAGCGGTTTGAGCACCCCGTCGTATTCGGTGGGCTGCGCGCCCAACGCGACCGGGGTGGCGGAGATCCACCGCTCGTCGACGATCGTCAGGTTGAGGCAGACGTGGTGACCGAGGAAACGCAGCGTCCAGGTGTCCTCGAATCCCGGCCGGCCGAAGAACGTCAGGAAGTACGAATCCGACGTGCGCCAGGTCTGCAGTGCCGGTCCGAGGAAATCCTGCTCGTAGTCCCGGAGCACGTGCTCGAGTTGCGGAATCGACAGCACCTTCGTGAAGGTGCGCAGTGGCACGGCCAACCGGATCAGATCCCACACCAGCACCTTCTGGTGGCGGTCCAGCTGGTGGAGCGGGATGCCGGTGCGGTCCGGCTTGGGGATGATGTCCCAGTTCAGCCGCCGCGGGTCGTCGAAGTCGTCGATGACCGCGGTCGCGCGTTGCTGCGGGTCGAACGTATCGATCAGGCCCATGGCGGTCACGAGCAGCTTGGTCGCCGTCCGGGGCGCCTCATGGAGAGCAGACACGTGAATCTTCCTTCTCGAGTGTGGAGGTGGTGCGTCCGGCGAGGGGAGGTTTTCTCACCATCCCGCCGCGATGTCGATCGCCTTCTCGGCGCTCGCGAGGTCGCCGCCCCGCCACGCCACGTGCTGGTCGGGTCGGACGAGGACGAAGGGGGCGCCGAAGAGACCGCCCAGAGATCCATCGGTGCCGGACAGCCGCAGCACCGTCAGAGGGACGCCGAGTTCCGCTGCCTTCGCCGTCAGCGCGTCGAGTTCTGCGGTGTGCCACGAGGATCCCGCGGCGTCCAGCACGACGAGGGTGTACTCCGGGCCGAGAACGTCGTAGAACGAACGGCCGTCTCCCCACCACGCGTGCGGCAGTAGCGCGCCGGGGCACGCGGTGGGCACGTACTCGACGGGGTCTTCCGCAGGCGGCGTCGAACCGTCGGGAACGATGACGGGTGAGTCGGTGTAGGCGTAGCCGAGTACGAGTCCGAGCGAGTGGAATTCACTCTTCTTCACGGCCAGCGCCTCTGCGGTGCGGCGGCGCGCCTCCTCCGCCGCCGGACCGTCCTGACCGATCTCGACGGTGGAGAAGTGGTGCGCCAGAGCCTTTTCCTGCGCTCCGGCTTCGGCGATGGTTCGGGCGGCGACGGGCCGGCGCTCGGCTTCGTAACTGTCGAGCAACTGCGGCCCGGCCCAGCCGTGCAGCGTCGCCGCGATCTTCCACGCGACGTTGACGGCGTCACCGATGCACGTGTTGTACCCGTGCCCGCCCCACGGCGGATTGAGATGCGCGGCGTCGCCGACGAGGAACACCCGACCCTTGCGGTAGCTGTCGGACAGCAACATTCGTGCCACCCATGGATCGGTGGCGACGATCTCGACCGGGACCGGCTCTCCGATGAGGCTGTGCACGAGCGCGGTGGCGTCGACGTCCTCGTCCCGGACGTCGACGCCCTGCACGATCGCCCACCAGGTGTCCGACAGGTCGAGCCGGCCCACGATGCCCGCCGCCCCGGGCGCCATCACCCAATGGTGGACGGCACCGTCGAACGGCACCCGCTCGGCGAGGCCCGGCGCACGGAACAGGATGCTGAGGTTGGGGCGCTCGCCGGACGTGCCCTCGAACCGGGCCCCGATGGACTCGCGCACGGTGCTCGCGCCGCCGTCGCACCCGAGGACGTAATCCGCCACGACGGTCCGGGTCTGCCCCGGACCCTCCACCGTGGCACGGACGGTGCCGTCGGCGAGTTCCTCGAGCGACGTGACTCGGGCGCCGAGCTGCAGGGTGGCGAGTTCGCTGCGCTGCACCGCCTTCCGCAGCACGGTCTCCACGACAGGTTGTGGTGCCTGCTGGCCGCGTTCCGGCGCCAGCGTCGGGGTGGCGACGTCGAGCTGGAAGCCGTTCTCGAACCGGGTGATCTCGTGGCCCAGCAGCGTCGAGCAGAACACGATGTCCTGCGCCCACTCGACGGGAAGAGGCGACGCGGCACGCACCTCGTCGGCCAGTCCCCACCGCCGCAGGTGCGTCATGGTGCGGGCGTTGGTGGTCTTGGCGCGGGGGCGTTCGGCGTCGACGTCGACCCTCGGTTCGACGACCAGGCTTGCCACCCCGTGGTGGGCGAGTTCGAGCGCGGCCGCGAGTCCGGACGGCCCGCCGCCGGCGATCAGTACCGGAGTCCGGTCGACACCGGACGCGACGTCGGTCATGCGCCCTTCCTTCCGCTGGCATCGACGATCGGGGTCCGCAGGACGCCGAGCTTGTCGATCTCCACCTCGACGATATCGCCGGGCCCGAGCAGCCACGGTGGGTTCCGCACGTAGCCGACGCCTTCCGGGGTGCCGGTGGCGATGATGTCGCCGGGGTGCAGGGTGAACGTCTCGCTGATGAGGGCGATGATCTCGCCGACCGAGAAGATCAGGTCCCGGGTGTTGCCGTCCTGCACGACCGTTCCGTTGACGCGGGTCTGCACCCGCAGACCGTCGGACAGATCCCCGACCTCGTGGGCGGGAACCAGCGGGCCGAGGGGGCCGGACCGGTCGCCGTTCTTGCCGAGCGTCCATTGCGCGGTCAGCTTCTGCGCCTTGCGGGCGGTGAGGTCGTTGAAGCAGGCGTAACCGAGCACCCCGGCCTGGCCGGTCGCCGCGTCGACGCTTTCGAGCCGGGTGCCGATGAACGCGGCCACCTCACCCTCCCAGTCCAGGCCCGCCTCGTTCGCCGGCACCGGCGTCGGGGCCCCGTCGACGCTCAGCGACGGGGTCCACCGCCCGAACAGCGTCGGGTAGGGCGGCGGGGTGAAGCCGCCCTCGGCGGCGTGGGCCTTGTAGTTGAGGCCGACGCAGATGACACGGGCGGATTCGGGCACCGGCGGCACCACGCTCACCAGCGTGGCGTCGATCTCGGGCGAGTCGAGGTGTTCGGCCCGTGCCACCCAGCCGGCGGCGTCGCTCCAGAATTCCTCGAGTGAGGCGAGCGGTCGAACGAAGCCGTCCCGGAGGACACCCACGGTCACGGCGTCCTGATCCTTCTTGCGGTAACCGACAATCTTCATCTATTTCATCCTTTTCGTCCGCCACACTTCGGTGGCGAGTTCTAGCGGGAAACTTCGGTGCTGCGCGGGGTGGCCGCGTCGAGGTGGTTGTCCGCCTCGGCGGGGGTGGTGCGGGGGCGTCGCGGGAGGGTCGCCATCACGACGCCGCCGATCAGCGCGGGCAGGGCGAATGCCAGTGAGCTGACGATGACGGCTCCGCCGCCGGCGACGAAGAACGCGCCGTACGTGGGGCCTGCGATCGCGCCTGCCCGTCCGATTCCGAGCGCCCATCCGAGTCCGGTCGCCCGGAACCGGGCCGGGTAGAACGTCGCGATGTGATCGTTGAGCATGTTCTGGGTGCCGAGGCCGCCGAATCCGGCCAGCGCCACCAGCAGCATCAGGACGGCGGTCGGCGGGTGCGTCCCCAGTAGCGCGAGTGAGACTGCGGCCGTGGTGAACCCGGTCAGGACCAGCGGTTTGGGCCCGAACCGTTCGGCCAGCACGGAGGCGAGCAGCGTCCCGACGATGGCGCCGGCGCTGTAGACGAGCAGGAACGTCACCGCCGAACCGATCGGGTAGCCGGCATTGCGCATGATCTGCGGCAGCCAGGTGGTCACCCCGAACATGGTGAGCATGCTGCAGATCGCGACGAACCAGATGCCGACCGTGGCCCGCCCCATCCCGTCACCGAACAGCTTGGCGACCGGCGACTTCGACGCCCGGTCGTCGGAGGATCGTTCGGCGACGAACGCCCGCGACTCCGGCAGAAACGCGAACGCCAACGGCAGCAACGTGATCAGTGGAACCGCACCGAGTGCGTAGACCGGGCGGAAGCCGAACTCCTCGAGCAGCAGCAGGGACGCCGTCGACGCGAGGACGCCGCCGAACGCCGGTCCGGTGAGCACCATGCCGAGGATCCGGGACCGGTAGGCCGGGGTCGCGAACTCCGCCGCCATCGCGATGGCGGTGGGCATCAACCCGCCGATCCCCAGCCCGGCCACCAGCCGGGTTGCGGCGAAGACCTCGAAGGTGGGGGCGACCGCGGTGACCAGGGTTGCCGTCGAGAACACCGTGAGGCACGCGAGGAACAGGCGGCGACGGCCCAGGATGTCGGTGAGGGTGCCGGCCGTCAGCGAGCCGATGAGGACACCGACCAGGGCGGCGCTGCCCACGGCGCCTGCCGCCCCGGCGGTGACGAACCACGGCGCGTGCCCGATCAGGGCGGGCAGGGTGGCGCCGTAGACGAACAGGTCGTACCCGTCGCTCAGGAGGGCGGCCCAGCAGAGGACGGGCACGAGCACTCTGCCGCGGCCGCCGGGCGAGGACATGGAGAAATTCATGCGGAACACTCCTGGTCAGTGGGGGGAGGATCAACTCCTCCATAAACGGTTATAACCGTTATGTGTGATGGTAGCCACAGACCACTGCCCCCTGTCAAGCACTGCATCGAGAAAGGGCTACGAGAAGTGATCGCTCAGTGAGCGTGCGCCTGAGCGGCCGCGCGGGCACGGGCCGGGTCGCCGGACTCGATGGCATCGACCAGCGCGCGGTGCACGTCGATCCGTCGCGCGAAGTACTCGCTGTTGGTGGCGCTTCGTTCGCGGCTCGCGCGCGTCGCGTGCTGCTCCACATAGGTTTCGAGGCTCAGATAGGTTTCGCGCAACACCTGATTCGGGCTGATCGCCACGATCCGGCGATGCAGATCCCACACGGCGTGGATGAACGCCTCGGGGTCGCCGGCCGAGTCCTCGAGGACGGTCATCACCTGCCGCAGGTCGGCGACGTCGGCTTCGGTCCGGTGCCGGGCGGCCAACTCCGTCACGAGGGGTTCCAGTTCTTCCCGGACGGCGATGGCGTCGGCGACTCCCGCCGCGTCGCCCTCGACGGTCAGCAGGGTACGACCGAGCCGGACCACCGAGGACGGTTCGGCGACGAACAGGCCACCACCGGGCCCGGGCCGGACCGTGATGACTCCCCGATCCTGCAGGAGCCGGACGGCCTCGATGACCGTTCCGCGAGCCATCCCCGACTCCGCCTGGAGTTCCTTGCGGGTGCCCACCCGATCACCGGGCGCGAGTTCACCCGCGGCGATCCGGTCCTGGATGTGGGCGACCAGGGACTCTGCCCGGGTGACGGTGCTCTGGATCGCCATGGCTCGAGTGTAGAGCTCAGCCGCTGCGGGCGGGTGCGCGCCGGGCGGGTCTCACCGTCCGTCGCCTCGTTCCGGCGGCGGCCCGACGACCTCGAGGTCCAGCTCGGCTCGTGCCCGCGCGAACCCTTCGGCCGGGAACTGCAAGTCGCCGCCCTCGGTGTGCACGTGAGCGTCCGTCGGGACGTTCATGTACTCGAAGAACTTCTCGAACACGCCGGTGGTCAGCAGGCCGAGCATCTGCGTGTTGTGGCTGTCGAACGCGAAGCTGTGGATCGTTCCGGCAGGCGCATGGAGAAAATCGCCCTTGGTCAGCAAGATCTCCCGGCCGTTGGCGTGCAGGAGGATCCGCCCCTCGATGCAGAAGAAGTTCTCGGTGTGCTCGCGATGGAAGTGACGGGGAATGTACGAACTCTTGCCGCCCATGGTGTGCATCGCGAAATACGTTCCGCCGGTGTTCCGGGGCCGGGCGAGGTACGTGTTCAGCTGGTCGAGACTCGCCCAGCGGTCGCCTTCGCCCGCCTGCAGCACGTAGGGGGACTCCGCGGCGGGCAACACGCTGCCGGTCACCGCAGGCAGGTCGGTCTTCTCGAGATCGTGGACCCGGACGCCGAACTGGTCGGCGAGTTCGGATTGCCGCGCGTCCGACATCGGCGCCGCCTCGGCGTCGAAGACGTGCGACTGGGTGGCGTGGCCGGTGGCTTGCGACCACCGGTGCGCGTCGCCGGCGGTGAGCCAGCTCAGGAACCGTGTCCGGTGCGCGAGCATGCGGTAGGCGTACGGCGTCCCGGCCGGGACGGTGACCGAGTCGCCGGGCACGAGCACGTGCGATTCGCCCGGCAACCAGATCTGCAGCCGTCCGTCGGTGACGTACAGGAAGCGGTGCTCGCGATCGTGTGCGAGGAACGGCGTCTCGGTTCCCTTGCCGCCGTACACGTATGCGGCCCCGAATTGCCCGCCGGTGTCCTCGGGCCGGGCGATGACGGTGATCAGTTGCCCGCCGAGTTCGTGACGCTCACCTTCACCGACGGCCATGGAGTAGGGCACGCAGCGGCCGGGGAGGGTGTCGAGTTGTGGAGCGGCAGTGTGGACCTCGTCGAGGACGGGAATGTCGAAAGTAGTCATGTGGGTGTTCCTGGTTTCAGTGTGTGCGAGAAGAAGGCTTCGACCGCGGCGAACGAGGCGGAGGGGTACCTCTCGGTGAGTGCACGACCGAAGTCGCTCACCGCGCGGGTCGAGGCCGGCGCCTGCGGATCTCGTTCGAGATGCCCTTGGTCGAGGGTCTGGTCGGGGCCGAGTTCGAGGACGTGGCCCGGGTTGAAGAACCCGTGCCCGAATCCCTCGATCAGGTAGAGAATGGCGTCGTTGCCGTGAGCGACGAGCGCGTCGTACAACGCGACGCTCTGCGTGAACGGCACCAGGTTGTCGCCGAGACCGTGCATGACCAGAAACGGCGGTGCTCCGGGCGCCACCTGCAGTGCGGGGCTCGCGGATCTCGCGGCGTCCAGTCGGTCGCGGATCGCGCCGCCGAGCAACGACGCCTCCGGGGAATGATCCTCCCCCGGTGTCCGTTCCGTGGAGCGGTCGACGAGGCCGGGCAGGTCGGCGGGCCCGTAACCGTCGACGACGGCCTGCACCGAACTGTCGACGGTCGCGGGCTCTTCCCCGGGCAATCGTGTTGTGCCCGAGTGCACTCCGGTCAACGCGGCGAGGTGCCCACCGGCGGACGAGCCCCACACACCGATCCGGTCGGGGTCGATGCCGTGGTCCGCGGCGTTGGCACGCAGCCAGCGCACCGCCCGCCGGACATCGACGAGCTGGCCGGGGTGGCAGGTCTCGGGCGCGAGCCGGTAGTCGATGCTGACCATGACATAGCCGTGCTGTGCGAAGTGTTGCACCAGATCTGGGCATGCGGTGCGGTCTTGAAGCCGCCAGCCACCTCCGTGAATCCACACGATCGCAGGCAACGGATGCTCTGCTTCGGCGGGACGGACGAGATCGAGTAGCAGATCGGGGGCGTACTCGACGGTGGATCGGCGGACGACGGTCGAAGCCGTGTCCAAGGGACTGAACTCCTTCGGATGCAGGACCCGGGCCTGGGTCGCCGCTCACGCGGTTGTAAGGCCCTTCCTTAGGTCACTGCCTGTCGGGCACAGTAGCAGCTTCGGCAACAGGAACGGAAGGCCCGGATTCCGGCTCCGTCGCGCCGGTCAGCGCGGCGGTCAGCCGGGTGGCATGTCCGCGGACACCCTCGACGATGTCGACGGCCCCGTCGCTGAGTACCCACTGCAACTGCAGGCCGTCGCTCACCGCGATGCATTCACGGGCGAGCGCCGGGTAGTCCAGCGAAGCCGGCAGCCCGTCTCGGTGCACCCCCTGACGCAGGCGATCCGCGAGGGCCTCGACGGCGCCGTCGTAGCGCTGCGCGAAGACGGTGTGAGCGGGACTGCTCGGATCGGCCGCCTCCGCGCTCACCAGCACGAACAGTTCGATGAGACCCGGCTGTCCGACGAGTCGCCGCGCCGCGTCGACCATCGCATCCAGGGTCGCCAGACCCGACGCCTCGGCGGGCAGGGTGTCCCACCACTCCGCCGACGTGTCGAGGCGGTACTGCGCAACGGCCAGAAGCAGATGCTTCTTCGTCGGAAAGTGATGTAGCAGACCGCTGTCGCTGATTCCGGCATCGGCGGCGATGCTGGTCATGGTGGTCGCGTGGTACCCCTCCGCCGAGAATCGCCCCGCGGCCGCCTCCACGATTCGCGTGCGCCGCTCGATGCCCACCGAGTAGCTGCCACGCGCCCGTTTTCCCATGTCGCCACGATACGACAGCACAATTCTCGAATTGAAAACCGGATACACCCGGTTTTCGTGTACGGTGCTGTGCATCACACTGCGACGTCCGCTGCGCCCCACCTCGCCGCGCGGATCTTCACTTCACGGAAGGCGGAACGCCGATGGCTACCGTTCGCTCCACACACCCGTCCCCTGCACACCTCGGCCACCCCTCCGCGGTCACCGCGCCGAGTCCCCGTTACATCGTCCCCGCCCTGGTCGTCGGCGCATTCGGGGTGTACTTCGGCAGCCTGACCCCGACCATCATCACGCTGTCGATCCGCATCTTCGGCGTCGACGCCGAAGGCAAGACACTCGGACTGTCGACGGTCGTGCTGATCGGCGCGCTCGTCGCGCTCGCCTCGATACCGCTGTTCGGCTCCCTGTCCGACCGCACGACCAGCCGGCTCGGCCGACGCACCCCGTGGCTGATCGGCGGCGCTCTCGTCGCGTTGGCCGGTCTCACCGTGATCGCGCTGGCAACGACGGTCGCGGCAATCGCCGCCGGATGGGCACTCGCACAACTGGGCTACTCCGCCGCCCTGGCCGGGTTCGTCGCGCTCATCCCCGACTTCGTCCCCGACCATCTGCGCGCCCGACTGTCGGGGATGATCGGCTTCGTCACGGCGTTCGCCGTTCTCGCCGGCGTCACTCTCGGGAGCCGCCTCGCCGACCATCCGGTGCCGATGATGATCATCCCCGGCATTGCCGCCGTCGTGTGCCTGACGGTGGTCGCCGTGGCCATCCGAGGTGCCGACTCGGGTGTGGACCCGGCCACGCTGCAGCCCTACAGCTTTCGCGAGTTCGCATCCAGCTACTGGATCAACCCGATCCGGCATGCGGACTTCGCGCTCAACTGGATCAGCCGGTTTCTGTTCGGGCTCGCGATGGTCGGGCTCACCACCTACGCGACCTACTTCCTGGTCGACGCGGCCGGACTGGGCATCACGGACGCGGCAGCCGAATACGCCCACGCCACCGCCGTCACCACTCCCGTCTCGATCGTGTCGTTCCTGCTCGCCGGATTCCTCTCCGACAAGCTGGGCAGGCGCAAGGCCTTCGTCGCCGTCGCGTCGTTCCTCACCGGCGGTGCGCTGGTGTATCTGGCCGTGAACCCGCACGTGGGCGGGTTCCTACTGGCCTTCGTCGCCTTCACGATCGGTCAGGCCTGCTACCTCACGGTCGACATCGCGATCGCCGCCGCAGTCGTGCCGGACGTCCGGCAGACGGCCAAGGCGATGAGTGTGTACCAGGTGGCGGCCACACTTCCCTACGCCGTCGTCCCGCTCATCGGGGCCGTGCTCCTCCCGCTCACCGGCAACAACTATGCGCTTCTGTTCTGCATCCTGGCGGCCTGCGCCGCCGTCGCCGGCGCAGCCGTTCTCTTCGTGCGGTCGATCCGATGACGACACCGACACACCTGCGTCTCGAACACCTCCGGCCCGGGGAACCCTGCGGCACGACCCATCCGCGACTGTCCTGGCGGCTGCCCACCGGAAGCACAGGTCAGCTGGCGTACCAGATCCGGGTCGCGGGCCTCTCCGACCGCACGTCGAGCACCCTGTTCACCACCGAGATCGTCGAGGGACGCGACCACGTCCTCGTACGACCTTGGACGCCAACGCATCCGGTGCCGACCGCAGGAGAGGAACGCACCTGGCAGGTGCGGTGCTGGACGGATCTCGGACCGAGCGACTGGTCCGAGCCCGCTCCGTGGGTCACCGCTCTCCTGCACGGCGGCGACCTCACGGCCGACTGGATCGAACCGTACGAGCCGGACGTTCCCCCGCTCGGTCACCGTCCCGCATACCGGTTACGCGCCTCCTGGCGCCCGCGGGCGGAGATCACTCACGCGTCGCTGTTCGCGACCGCTCACGGCATCTACGAGTTCTTCGTCAACGGTGCCCGGGTCGGTGATCACGAGCTGACCCCCGGCTTCACCTCCTACCGGGTGCACCTGCAGGTGCAGCACTTCGACGTCACCGGCCTGCTGCACCCGGGACACAACGAACTGGGAATCCTGCTGAGTGACGGGTGGTTCCGTGGCAGGCACGGGTTCGAGCGCCACGGCGACGGTTTCGGTGACCGGCTTGCCGCGCTCGCGGAACTGCACGTCCGGTATGCGGACGGAACGTCGGAGCGCTTCGGTACCGGCGACGGCTGGACCAGCGCACCGAGTGAGATCGACGCCGCCGACCTGATGGACGGGCAACGGGTCAACCTGCGCCGTGTGCCCGCCGACGAGGTCCACCACCCCGCCGCGGTCGCTCGAGGCGGACTCTACGACGATCGCTCCCGGTTGACGACCGGCGTGGCACCCCCGGTGCGCCGGATCGAAACCCTGGCGGCGGTGGCCGTCACCGAGCCTCGACCCGGAACGTACGTCGTGGATTTCGGCCAGAACATCAACGGGTGGGTGACCGCGGCCGACCTCGGAGCTGCCGGCACCCACGTCACCCTCACCCACGGTGAGTCCCTCGCCGCCGACGGGAGCGTCGACACGGATCACCTCCGTGCCTTCGAATTCGCGACCGGCAAGAGTTTGCCTGCCGGTCAGGTCGACCACGTCGTGTCGTCCGGGCGCCCCGGCGAGACATTCGAGCCGCGCCACACTACTCACGGGTTCCGCTACGTCCAGTTCGACGGGCTCGAGACGAAACCGGGGCCCGACTCGATCACCGCCGCCGTCGTGCACACCGACCTGGAACAGGTGGGGAGTTTCGGGTGCGACAACGATCGTCTCGAGAAACTCCACGCCGCCGCGGTGTGGAGTTTCCGCGGCAATGCCTGTGACGTCCCGACCGATTGTCCCCAGCGCGAGCGGTCGGGCTTCACCGGCGACTGGCAGATCTACGTCGAAACAGCCGCCTTCACACACGATGTCGCGGGTTTCAGCGACAAATGGCTGCGCGACCTCGCCGCCGACCAATGGCCGGACGGCACGGTCCCCAACATCGTGCCGAACCCGGCAGGCAATCAGCCGTCGGGTAACCATTTCGCCGACATCGCCAACGGCTCGGCCGGATGGGGCGACGCCGCCGTCATCGTGCCGTGGCAGCTGTGGCGGCTGTACGGCGACGCCGAAGTGCTGGAACGCCAGTACGATTCCATGACCCGGTGGGTCGAGCGGGCCGCCGGCACGGCCCAGGATCGCCGCCATCCCGACCGCGCACTGGCGCGCCCCACACCGGACGACCACGAAGAGTATCTGTGGGACACCGGTTTCCACTGGGGAGAATGGCTCGAACCCGGCGAGATTCCCGCCCCCGACCCCGCCCGCGATAACAGCGTGGTCGCCACCGCGTACCTCGCGCGGTCGGCCGGACTGCTCGCACAGATCGCCTGCGTACTCGGCCGCGACCGGGATGCGCACCGGTACGCTGCGATCACCGCGGGAGCCGTCCACGCCTGGCAATGCGAATTCATCACTCCCGACGGCACACTGACCCACCCGACCCAGGCGAATTATGTTCGCGCATTGGAGTTCGGGCTCGTGCCCGCCGAAGGCCGCCGACGGTTCGCCGCCGAACTCGCACAGTTGCTCGCCGACAACGACTATCACCTCGGCACCGGTTTCCTGGCCACCGGGATACTGCTGCCCGCACTCGCGAACAACGGGCACCTCGACACCGCCTACCGGGTACTGCTGTCCACCGGCAATCCGTCCTGGATGGAGATGATCGACCGCGGGGCCACCACCATCTGGGAGCGATGGGACGGAGTCGACGAGAACGGCCGCGCCACCGCCTCACTGAATCACTACGCCAAGGGTGCGGTCGTCTCGTTTCTCCACCAGTTCGTCGCCGGCCTGCGCCCGGCCGAGACCACCGGCCCCGACACGGTCGGCTATCGCCGTTTCGTCGTCGAGCCGTGTCCCGGCGGGGACATCACTGCTGCCCACGCTGAGCACTGCAGCCCCTACGGCAACATCGCGGTGCGCTGGACGATCACCGACGACGTGTTCACCCTGAGCCTGACCGTGCCGGCAGGCAGCGAATGTGAACTCAGGCTGGGAGACCGGGTCGAACTCCTTCCGGCCGGGACCTACACCCGCACCTGCCCGGCGACTCGCGTCAGCCGGCGATCGTCGCGTGCATCTCCCACACGATGATCTCGGCGCCGGTGTCGGTGGTCACCTGCTGGCCGCCGCCACCGCTGAGCCGGACGGCGTCACCCTCGGCGAGGATGCCGACGCCTTCCATCGACGCTTCGCCGCGCGCGACGAACACATGGAGGAACGGGGCGTCGGGCAGGGTGATCGGCGCCTGCCCGGGCTGCAGGCGTGCGACATGCATTGCGGCGTACTTGTTCTTGATCCGGATCGCCGAGTGGTCTGCGTAGTGCGGCATGCCCGATGCGACGGGGACCAGTCCCCCGGCGAGTAACTCGTGGTCGATTTCGAGTTGCTCGTAACCGGGTGCGATACCGGCTTCGTCGGGGACGACCCACATCTGGATGAAGTGGACGGGATCGGTGTGCTCGTCGGCGTGCTCACCGGTGACGCCGTCCAGCCGCCACGAGTCGTTCTTCTCCGAGTGCAGGATTCCGGTTCCGGCGCTCATACGCTGGGCCAGTCCGGGATAGATGACGCCGGAGTGGCCCATCGAATCCTGGTGCACCAGTGAACCCTGGAGAACCCAGGTGACGATCTCCATGTCCTGGTGGGGGTGGGTGTCGAAGCCCTGACCCGGGACGACGATGTCGTCGTTGTTCACCATGAGCACCCCGTGATGGGTGTTGGCCGGGTCGTAGTGGCGGCTGAACGAGAACGAATGCTTGGAATCCAGCCAGCCGGCGTCGGTCTTGAACCGGTCGTCGGCTCGCCGGACGTCGAATCGGGGCGGGGTGAACGCAGCGGTCATGAGCGAAGCCTTTCCAGGGTTCTCACAGAACGTGTGAGCCGTACATTTCGCCGAGCGGGTCGGCGATGAGTTCGAGGCGGGCACCGTCGGGGTCGCGGAAGTACAGCGACACCTCACTGTGTTCGACGAGTTCCACGCCGGCGTCGATCAGTTTCGTGCGCAAGTGGTCCCACCGGCCGGGTTCGACGCTGATCGCGATGTGGTGGAGTCCGCCGAGCACTTCCTGGTACGGGCCGACGTCGAGGCCCGGGAAGTCGAAGAACGCCAGCAGGTTGCCGTTGCCGATGTCGAAGAAGAAGTGCGACGACCCGGGGTAGTCCCGATTCTCGATCAACTCGGTGAGCGGGAACTCGAGCAGATCCTGATAGAACCGGACGGTGCGCTCGACGTCACTGCTGATCAGCGCGGTGTGATGGAGGCCGCGGGCCGAGGACGCGGGCCTCGACGACACCGGCTTCAGATGCTCGGCGCGGATCCGGTCGCGTTGCTCCGCGAACCTCTGCGAACGCTCCTGCTCGTCTGTGGTGCCCATTGCCCTGCCCCTCTCCGCGGAGCGCAGTGATTGCGCTTTCAACTAAATTCAGACTACAGCAAGTCGTTGCGCTGTCAACTACTTCGGCTATGCTGGTGCCGTGGAACCGACCCGATGGCTCAGCGCCGAAGAACAGAACACCTGGCGCGCCTACCTGGACGCCACACGCCTGCTCCTGCAGGCGCTCGATCGGCAGCTCACCCGCGACGCCGGCATCTCGTTCACCGACTTCGAACTGCTCGTCGTGTTGTCGGAGGCGCCGCAGCGGCAACTGCGGATGCGTGAACTCGCCGACGCGGTGACCACCACCCGCAGCGGCGTGACCAGGGCGATCAGCCGGTTGGTCGACACCGGCTGGGTGCGGCGGGTGGAATGCGAAGACGACAAGCGGGGGACGCTGGCCGAGCTGACCGGCGCCGGCGCCGAGAAGCTCGCCGCCGCAAGCCCCGGACATGTCGCGGAGGTGCGCCGCACCATGTTCGACCTGCTCAGCCCCCGCGACGTCGGCATCCTCGGTCACGACTTCAGCGAAATGCGCGCCCACCTGCTGGAAAACCCCTGAACCCCGAAAGGTCGGCCATGAGCAGCACGGCACCCGAAACCGAGTACGTCCACATCGACAAGCAGAGCCCGGCCGTCTATCAGGCGCAGATCGCCGTCGCCAAAGCCGTCCGTCACGCGACCACCGAGGCCGGGATGGACCGGCGGTTCGTCGAGTTGATCAACGTGCGCGTGTCCCAGATCAACCGCTGCGCGTACTGCCTGGACGTTCACGTCGCCGCGGCGCTCGCGGCCGGCGAGAACCAGCAGCGCCTCGCGATTCTGCCCGCCTGGCGGGAGACGACGCTCTTCTCCGACCGCGAGGTCGCGGCGCTGACCTTGGCCGAATCGATCACCACCCTCCCGGACGCGCAGACCCAGGAGGCCGACTACGCCTTCGCGCGGCGATTCCTCTCCGAGCAGGAGATCTCCACGGTGAGCTGGATCGCCGTCACCATGAACGCCTTCAACCGGATCTCCATCGTCAGCCGCCATCCGGTCCGGCCGAAGCAGTAACACCGCAGTTCACCTGCGTTTCGCAGAATTTAGTTGACATCGCAACGACTTCGGCTTAACGTAGTAGTTGCAGATTCAATTACCTCGATTTCGAGTGACCGTTCGACAGTCCAAGGAGTTTTCATGACCACCGCCACCGCCACCCTGCCCAACCTCACCGCCGGAACCTGGGCCATCGACACCGTCCACTCCACCGTCGGCTTCTCCGTCCGCCACCTCATGGTCAGCAAGGTCCGCGGCACGTTCAACGACTTCACCGGCGCGATCACCGTCGCCGAGGACGGCACCGCCGCCGTCACCGCCGAAATCCAGGTCGCGTCCATCGACACCAAGAACACCGACCGCGACGCCCACATCAAGTCCGCCGACTTCTTCGACGCCGAGCAGTACCCCACCGCCACCTTCACCTCCACCGCCGTCCGCGCCAAGGGCGACGACTACGTGGTCGAGGGCGAATTCACCCTCCACGGCGTCACCCGCCCCGTCGAGCTCGCCCTCGAGTTCAACGGCGTCAACCCCGGCATGGGCAACGGCCCGGTCGCCGGCTTCGAAGCCACCACCGTCCTCAACCGCAAGGACTTCGGCATCACCATCGACATGCCCCTCGAAGGCGGCGGAGCCGTCGTCGGCGACAAGATCACCATCACCCTCGAGATCGAGGCCGGCCTCCAGGCCTGACCCCACCCGCACCACGCGCCCCGTCATCCACCCGGATGGCGGGGCGTTTCGTCGTTAATACGACGCAACACTTTCGATCGACGTGATCCAGGTCATTGTGATCTTGGGCGGGCTCGAGTGACCCTGGCCCCTTCGACAACGGCGACCGCGAAACGAAGGTGACCACATGGGTAGCGACTCCGAACTCTCGTTCGCGCTCGACCTCACGCTGGACGAGGCACGGCGGCGCACCGCTGTTCTCGAGGCGATCGGCGAGGACTGGGATCCCGTCGCCGTGCTCGCGGAGGAAGAGCGGGCGTACGACATGCTGTACTCCGGTCTCGACCCCGAGCAGCAGCGCATCTACGACGAACTGGTCCAGGCGGGTGTGCTCCCGGATCGGACGGTGGGCCGTGTTACCGATTGATCCGACCGCGGACTTCTCCCGTCGCGCCTGGTTGCCCTGCCCGGGCTGCGACCACGGCTCGGACTGCGGCGACTGCGGGTCCGGCCGCAACTGCGACCGGCATTGGCAGTACCTGCTGAGCAATCGGGGCACCCACGTCCATCTCCAGTGCCCCGACTGCACCCACCTATGGAGTATCGACACCCGCCACGGGCGGCCTCGGCGGCGGCGGAAGGCCGCGTAGGCGCCGGACCGAATCTTGCTCACCCCCGACTCCGCGGCCTGTCGGCGAGCAGTTGGGTGAGCCGGTGCGCCTGGCGGAGGAGGAGTTCTCCCAGTTCGCGGCGGCGCTCCTCGCGGAACCGGCTCTCCACCCCGGTGATGCTCAACGCCCAGGCCGGTGATCCCTGGGCGTCGAAGACGGCGGCACCCATCCCCCAGCTGCCCTCGACGAGCAGCCCGGGGTTGACGGCGTACCCGTTCAGTCGGGTCTCCGCGATGCGCTCGGCGATCTCGTCCCGCCTGTGCTGCGTTCCCCACTCGCCGGTGACATCGGCGCGCGACAGGTAGTCGTCGATGTCGCGGTCCGGCAGGTGGGACAGGATGACCAGACCCGCCGACGCCACCCCGAGCGGCAGGCGGATGCCGACGTACAGCACGTGGGAACGCAGCGGGAAGCTGCCCTCCTCGCTCGCGATGCAGACCGTTTCGTCGCCGCGGCGGGCGGACAGGAAGACACTCTCGCCGGTCTCGCGTGCAAGATCTCGGAGGACGTCGCGGGAGCGGTCCGTGATGTCGTACCGGCCGGCGGCGAGCGAGCCGAGCAGATACAGCTCGGGCCCCAGCGACCATTTCCCCGACTTCTGATCGCGGTCGACCAGTCCCTCCTCGGCCAGCGAGACGAGCAGGCGATGCACGGTGGGCCGGGCGAGACCCGTCTCCCGCGCCAGGGCGGACGTCGAGGATCCCGACGATTCGAGGGCGGCGATGGCCCGGAAGAGAGATCCCACCCGGTGGATGACCTGCGGCCGCTGCGCGTTGTCCATAACCGCAGTATACGTTCACTCAGTGAACGCTCTCTCGTGCGACGTTCAGCCGGCGAGCACTGTCTCCTCAACCCTTGAAATGCATGAAGTAACCCCTTTTAGTGGAGCAAAGCTCGTTGCGCGAGGACGTTCACCAGGTGGACGATCGGGTGCGGAAGACGGTATCGCCGGTACGGCGGCCAGGAGAAAGGATGCACATGGGATCGAGAGTGTTCGACACCCCGGAAGAAGCAGTCGCGGACGTGTCCGACGGCGCGTCGATCGCTGTGGGCGGGTTCGGCCTGTGCGGAATCCCCGACTCGCTGATCCGCGCGCTCGCCGACTCCGGTGTCGGGAATCTCGAGGTCTTCTCCAACAACTGCGGTGTGGACGACCACGGGCTCGGAATTCTGCTGGGCGCCCGCCAGATTCGACGTGTCACCGCGTCGTACGTCGGCGAGAACAAGGAATTCGCCCGCCAGTACCTCTCCGGTGAGCTCGAGGTGGAGCTGACCCCGCAGGGCACGCTGGCCGAACGCCTCCGGGCCGGCGGTGCGGGCATCCCCGCGTTCTTCACCCCCGCCGGTGTGGGCAGCCCGGTCGCCGACGGCGGCCTGCCCTGGCGGTACGCCGCCGACGGTTCCGTCGCGCTCGCGTCGCCCCCGAAGGAAACCCGCGTGTTCGGCGACAAGCGTTACGTCCTCGAACTCGGCATCACCGCCGACTTCGCCCTGGTCCACGCACTGCGGGGCGACACCGCCGGCAACCTCGTGTTCGACAAGTCGGCCCTGAACTTCAACCCCCTCGCGGCGATGGCCGGG
Source organism: Rhodococcus sp. JS3073 (assembly GCF_026810085.1). NCBI lineage: Bacteria > Bacillati > Actinomycetota > Actinomycetes > Mycobacteriales > Nocardiaceae > Rhodococcus > Rhodococcus sp. JS3073. The sequence goes on from NZ_CP113951.1 coordinate 3,907,619, forward strand.
AAGGTCACCATCGCGCAGGTCGAAGAACTCGTCCCCGCAGGCACCATCGATCCCGCCCAGGTTCACCTGCCCGGGGTCTTCGTTCAACGCATCGTCGAGACCGGCCCCCAGAACAAGCGGATCGAGAAGCGGACAGTCAGCAGCACGGAAGGAGCCACTCGATGACCGGCACCAACGGATGGACACGTGAGCAGATGGCCGCCCGCGCGGCCGCGGAGATGGTCGACGGCGAATACGTCAACCTCGGCATCGGACTGCCGACGCTCATTCCCGGATACCTCGGCACCGACGTCACCGTGACCCTGCATTCGGAGAACGGGATCCTCGGCACCGGCCCGTACCCCACCGACGAGAACGTCGACCCCGACCTGATCAACGCCGGCAAGGAAACGGTCACCGTCAACGCCGGTGCCGCGTTCTTCGATTCCGCGCTGTCGTTCGGCATGATTCGCGGCGGCCACATCGACACCGCCGTCCTCGGTGGCATGCAGGTGTCCCGCACCGGCGACCTCGCCAACTGGATGGTCCCCGGAAAGATGGTCAAGGGCATGGGCGGCGCGATGGACCTCGTGCACGGCGCGAGCCGCGTCATCGTCCTCATGGAACACACCGACCGGGACGGCAATCCGAAGATCATCGACGCCTGCACCCTGCCGCTGACCGGCCAGGGCGTCGTCAACCGCATCATCACCAACCTCGCCGTCATCGACGTGGTCGGCGACGGCACCCTCGCTCTCCGTGAGGTCGCCCCCGGCGTCACCGTCGACGAGGTCGTCGCCGCCACCGGAACCCCCCTCGAGATCCGCGAATCCGCACTCGTCTGAGCAACACTCGTCACGACACCAAGGACACTCTCATGACTTCTTCCGCCAGGTCCGTCATCGTCGCCGGAGCCCGGACCCCCGTCGGCCGGCTGACGGGTTCGCTCGCGTCACTGTCCGGTTCCGATCTCGGTGGCATCGCCATCAAGGGTGCCCTCGACAAGGCCGGGGTGGCACCCGAACTGGTGGAGTACGTGATCATGGGGCAGGTCCTCACTGCCGGCGCCGGTCAGATCCCGGCCCGGCAGGCCGCGGTCAACGCGGGCATCCCGATGTCGGTGCCGGCCTTGACCGTCAACAAGGTGTGCCTGTCGGGTCTCGACGCCATCGCGCTCGCCGACCAGCTGATCCGCGCCGGCGAATTCGATGTCGTCGTCGCCGGCGGGCAGGAGTCGATGTCCCAGGCGCCGCACCTGCTCCCGAACTCGCGGAGCGGTTTCAAGTACGGCGACACCACCCTCGTCGACCACCTCGCCTACGACGGCCTGTACGACATCTTCACCGAGCAGGCGATGGGCGCCCTCACCGAGAACCGGAACGCGAACACCGACAAGATCGGTCGCGAAGAGCAGGACGCCTTCGCTGCCGCCTCACATCAGCGTGCCGCGGCCGCGTGGAAGAACGGCCTCTTCGACGACGAGGTCGTTCCCGTCACCATCCCGCAGCGCCGGGGCGAGCCGCTCGTCGTCACCGAGGACGAGGGCATCCGCGCCGACACCACGGCCGAGTCGCTGTCGAAGCTGCGGCCCGCGTTCAGCAAGGACGGCACCGTCACCGCGGGTTCCGCGTCGCAGATCTCCGACGGTGCGGCCGCCGTCGTGGTGATGAGCAAGGCCAAGGCCGAGGAGCTGGGACTCGAATGGCTCGCCGAGATCGGCGCCCACGGCGTCGTCGCCGGACCGGACTCGACGCTCCAGCAGCAGCCCGCCAACGCCATCAGCAAGGCGTGCACCCGTGAGGGACTCGACCCCTCGGCGCTCGACCTCGTCGAGATCAACGAGGCCTTCGCCGCCGTCGGCATCGAGTCGACCCGGCAACTCGGAGTCGACCCGTCGAGGGTCAACGTGAACGGCGGCGCCATCGCCATCGGGCACCCGCTCGGCATGTCGGGGGCACGGGTCGTGCTGCACCTCGCGCTCGAGCTGAAACGACGCGGCGGTGGAACCGGCGCCGCCGCACTCTGCGGCGGCGGCGGACAGGGCGACGCCCTGATTCTCCACGTGCCGGGCGAATGATCGCCGCTCGCGCACAGTAGGTTTCGCGTCAGCGAGTCATGATCGGCCCGACGCGAGTGCGGTGACGGCCGGCGCGAACATGGTGGACTTGATCGCACCGAGCGTGCCGGCGTCCTTCCCCGCGAGCGGCGCGATCAGGTCGACGGCGGCATCCAGGACCCCGCCCTCGGGCGCGGTCCCGTCGACCAGCCCACTGGTGTGCGCGTCGGCGCCGCCGTAGCGGCGGCCCGTGGTCATGGCGGTGATCGCGGCCTGCGGTGTCAGCTTCGCCTGGATCAGCGCGGACATCCCCGGGGTGAACGGAATGTGGATGTCGACCTCGGGGAAGCAGTAGTACCCGCGGTCGGACCGCATCACCCGGTAGTCGTGGGCGATGCCGAGCATGGCGCCGGCGCCAAACGCGTGCCCGTTGACCGCGGCCACCGTCGGCAGGGGGAGCGTCAGAATCCGGCTGAACAGGGCCTGCACGCGCCCGACGTACCAGTCCGCGCGGTCGCCGTTGGCCATCAGCCAGTCCAGGTCGAGCCCGTTGGAGTAGAACTTCCCCGTGGCCGTGGTGACCAGGGCCTGCGCGCCGTGTTCGTGGGCGTCGTCGAGGAGCCGATCGACGGTGTCGAGCCACTCGGGGGAGAAACGATTCTCGTCGTCGCCGAGGTCGAGGACGGCGATCGTGTCCCGGTAGGTCAGGGTGGCGGTCATCGGGAACCTTTCGTGGTTTTGTCGTGACGTTTCCCCGGGGGCGGGGGGTCGAGTGCGAGGACGGCGCGGACCGCTGTCTCCAGGCGTCGGCGCATGGCGTCGTCCGGTTTTCGCCGGGCGTGCAGCAGCAGTCCGGTAGGGAGTCCGACGACGCACGCTTCGATCACTTCGACCGCGCGACCGTCCCCGCGCCCCCACAGCGCGAGCGCCAACCGGACGAACAGTTCGACGAGGACGGAGTCGAGGCGCGACAACTCGGTGGCGACGTCGTCGGGAATTTCCGATCCGAGCAGTTCGTCGCGGCGAACGGTGAGAAGGAGCCGCGACGACTGCGGGAACCGCTCGGCGAAGACGGCCGGGGTGTCGGCGGCAGCGACGACGGCGTCCACGGGACCACGCCCCAGCGCGTCCTCGACCGATTCCTGTTGCAGGTCGAGAAATCGGTGCGCTGCCCGCAACCAGGCGCGCCCGACCAGCCCGCCCCGGGAGCCGAAGGCGTGATAGATGGCGCCGTTGGACATCTCCGTGGCCGCGGCGACCGCACGCAGGGTCACCGCGCTCGGACCGCCCTCGACGGCCAGCCGTTCGGCGGCATCGAGCGCGTCGTCGAGGTCGTGGACGCGTGGCCTGGGCATATCGCGAACGATAACAGATCGTGCGTTCTATTACTCGTGGGTAGGGATCGGCCGATCGCGCCGTGGGACCCGCCCGATGATTGGCTTGCCGTTGTGCCCCGAGTCACAATGGGTTAGCTTTGTTCGGACATAAACACATTACGTGTTCTGTACATGGAATACGTCGAGGAGATGTTCATGGCCAGCGATCTCACCCGAACTACCGCCCCGTCCCTGCCTGCCGACGCCCCCGGGCGGCACTCGCACAGACTCGGCATCATCGCCGTGGTCGCCACCTTCGGCGGCCTGCTCTTCGGATACGACACCGGAGTCATCAACGGCGCACTCGAACCGCTCAAGGAAGACCTCCAGCTCACCTCGTTCACCGAAGGCCTGGTGGTCAGCATCCTGATCTTCGGTGCCGCGATCGGCGCACTCATCGGCGGACGAATGTCCGACAGGTTCGGACGCCGGCACAACATCCTGGTGCTCGCGATCATCTTCATGATCGGAACGCTCGGCTGCGTGCTGTCCCCGACGTGGGAGGTGCTCGCACTGTTCCGCTTCATCCTCGGCCTCGCCGTCGGCGGCGCATCCGCGACCGTGCCCGTGTACCTTTCCGAGATCTCCCCCACCGAACGACGCGGCAGCGTGGTCTCCCGCAACGAAGTCATGATCGTCGTCGGACAGTTCGCCGCATTCGTGATCAACGCCATCATCTTCAACATCTGGGGCGAGAACGAGAACGTCTGGCGCTTCATGCTTCTGGTCGCCGTCATTCCGGCCATCTTCCTGTTCGCCGGAATGCTGCGGATGCCGGAGAGCCCGCGCTGGCTGATGTCGCAGGACCGGCACGACGAAGCGCTCGCCGTGCTTCTCCAGGTTCGGTCCCCGGAGCGGGCACGTGCCGAGTTGGAGGAAGTTCGGGCGCTCGCCGAGGAAGAGAAGCTCTCACAGACCGGCGGGGCCGCCGACCTGTCGGTGAAATGGATCCGCCGCCTCATCTTCATCGGCGTCGGCCTCGGAGTGTTCCAGCAGGCCACCGGCATCAACTCGGTGATGTACTACGGCACCCAGCTGCTCGGCGACGCCGGATTCTCCTCCAACGCCGCCATCGTCGCGAACACCCTCAACGGTCTGTTCAGCGTGCTCGGCGTCCTCACCGGCGTCGCCCTGATCAACCGGATCGACCGTCGGAAGATGCTCATCGGCGGCTTCACCCTCACCACCACGTTCCACGTGCTCGTCGGCCTGTCCGCGTTCCTGCTGCCCGACGGCACCCTCAAGGCCTACCTGATCCTGACGTTCGTGGTGCTGTTCGTCTTCTCGATGCAGGCCACGATCGGCCCCCTGGTGTGGCTGATGCTGTCGGAGATCTTCCCGCTGAAGATCCGCAGCTTCGCCATCGGCGTCTGCATCTTCGCACTGTGGATCGCCAACGCGGTTGTCGCGCTGCTCTTCCCGCCCGTCGTGGCCGCACTGGGAATCGGTGCGACGTTCTTCATCTTCGCCGGCCTCGGCGTGCTGGCACTCGTCTTCATCAAAACCCAGGTTCCGGAAACTCGCGGCCGCTCGCTCGAGGAACTCGAAGACCAGTTCCGGCGCGACTACTCGTGACAGTCGCCCGCACCGTGCCCGCAGAAAGGTTGATCCCATGACAGTGCTCGTAGCCGTGACCGACTCCTCCGAAGGATCGCACGCCCTCCTCGCCGGCAAGAAGGAAGCCGCGATGCTGGGCACCGACCTCCTGGTGGTGAACCTCTCCCTCACCGAACCCGAAGAGGTGCACACTCTCGCCGACGACGGCGTGACCGTCCTCGACCGCATCGGCCGTGGAGACCGCGATCCCGCGACCGCAGTACTCGACCTGCTCGACGAACGACCCGACGTCGAACGCCTCGTGATCGGCGTCAAACGCCGCAGCGCGGTCGGCAAGGCCCTGCTCGGCAGCGTGAGCCAACGCCTCATCCTGCAATCCCCGATCCCGGTTCTCGCGGTCAAAACCCCTCAGTAGGAGACGAGTTGAGCAAGCACGGGAGCCTGCGCCTGGTCGCCGGCATGGTCGGTGGCGGGCAGGGTGCCGACATCGGCAAGACCCACCGCTACGCGATGCGTCTCGACGACCGCTACGCCCTGGAGGCCGGGGTCTTCGGGCGAGACGTCGCATCGTCGGCGCGGATCGCGGAGAGCCTCGGTGTGCCGGCCGATCGCACGTACCGCGACTACCGGGAGATGGCGGAACGGGAATCCGCCCGCGAGGACGGCGTCGATGTGGTCGCCGTGACCACCCCGAACGACAGCCACTTCGACATCGCGCGCGCGTTCCTGGAGGCGGGCATCTCGGTGGTGTGCGAGAAGCCCCTCACCACCGACTCGGCGTCGGCTGCGGAACTGGTCGCGATCGCCGAGGCGTCCGGTGCGATCCTGGCCGTCCCGCACTGCTATTCGGCCTACGCCATGGTCCGGCACGCGGCCCGGATGGTGCGTGACGGCGACCTCGGGCGGATCCGGTTCGTGGCGGTGGAACACGCGTCCGGGTGGGCGGCGACACCCCTCGAAATCGGCGAACACCGCCAGGCGCGGTGGCGCACCGACCCCGACGTCGCGGGCTTCCCCAGCGTCGTCGGCGATCTCGGTACCCACGCCTTCCACCTGTTGCGGTACGTCACCGGCCTCGAGGCCACCCGGATGTCGGCCGAACTGGACACCCTCGTCCCCGGACGGCGGGTGTTCGACAACGCCACCGTGCGCCTCACCCTGTCCAACGGGGCACCCGCGACGCTGTGGGCGAGCATGGCCGCCACCGGCAACGAGCACGGCCTGCGCATCCGGGTCTTCGGCGACACCGCGAGCGTCGAATGGCGGCACGAGGACCCGCACCACCTGGCGGTCCGCGACCTCGACGGCGGCACCACGATCCTCACGCAGGGAATGCGCACGCTGTCCGAGGACGCCACCCGGCTCACGCGCCCCGGTCTGGGGCATCCCGAGGGCTTCCTCGAGGCGTTCGCGAACTTCTACCGCGACCTCGCGGACGAACTCCGCGCCCGCCGCGACGGCGAGCCCACAACCATCCGCGATCTGTCCTTCCCCGCCGGGCGCGACGGCCTGATCGGCGTCCAGTTCGTGGAGGCGACCGCCGCCTCCCACGCCGCCGACTCCGCCTGGGTCGTCCCCGCTTTCGCACACGAAAAGGTCGGTATCTGACATGCAGCGTTTCGCCCTCATCGGAGCCGGATTCATCGGCGGCGTGCACGGTGCCAACCTCGCCGCGCACCCCGACGTCGACCTGGCTCTCGTCTTCGACATCGACCTCGCCCGTGCGACGGACCTCGCCAAGCGGCACGGCAGCCGCGCGACCACCGACCTCGCGGAGGTCTTCGACCCGACGGCAATCGACGCCGTCTTCATTGCGTCGTCCACCGACACCCACGCCGAGCACCTTCGCGCCGCGGCGACGGCGGGAATCCCGGCCCTGTGCGAGAAACCGATCGATCTCGATCTCGCGCACGCCGTCGATATCGTGCGCTTCGCCGAGGCCCGATCGCTGCGGGCGATGGTCGATTTCAACCGCCGCTTCGACCGCGACTACGCCGAACTGCAGCGGGTGGTCGCGTCCGGCGAGATCGGTTCGGTGGAGCTGATCCAGATGACCAGCCGCGGTCCGGCGATGCCGCCGCTCGAGTACATCGCGGTCTCGGGCGGGCAGATGCGCGACCAGACCGTCCACTTCTTCGACCTGGCGCGGTGGATCTCCGGGCTCGACCCCGAGTCCGTCTTCGCGACCGGGTCCACGCTCGCCGAACCCCGCCTCGCCGAGTACGGCGACGTCGACACGTCGGCAGTGACCCTGCGTCTGCCCGGCGGCGCGCTCGTCCAGATCGACTGCACCCGGCGGATCGGCTACGGCTACGACGAACGCATCGAGGTCCTCGGTTCGACCGGCATGGTCGAGGCGCGACGGCAGCGCGCCGGATCCGTCTCCCGGTACAGCGCGGGCCGCGTGGTCGACGACGGCTTGCACGCGGGATGGTTCGAACGGATCAGGGCCAGCTACCGCACCGCGCTCGACCACTTCGTCGAGGCGCTGGAGAACGGTGCCGACATCGGCCCGACCCTGTCGGAGGCGCTGAAGGCGCAGGCGATCGCCGAGGCCGCGACGCGCTCACTCATCAGCGGCCGGATGGAACCGATCGAGTACCCGGCCTGAACCCGCTCACAGCGGGTCGCCGAGGACGACGACGTCGGCACGGGCACGGCCGGGCGCGACCAGCGCGGTGTTGCGTTCGTCGCTGCGCCGCACCCATTTTCGGGCGTCGTCGGGCGACTTGCCGAAGCGGATGTGCCGCTCGACGAGCCGGGCGACGCGCTCCTCGTCGTCCGGGGCGAGGAACCATGCCTCGTCGAGCAGGCCGCGCACCCTCGCCCACGGCTGCTCGTCGAGCAGCAGGTAGTTGCCCTCGGTGATCACCAGCGGGACGTCCGGCGGGACGGCGATCGACCCGGCGTAGGACTCCTCGACCTCACGGTGGAACTGCGGGGCGTACACGGTCTCGCCGTCGGGTTCACGCAGCCGGCGCAGCAGCGCCACGTACCCGCCGGCGTCGAACGTGTCCGGCGCGCCCTTGCGCCCGGCCCGGCCGAGGCGGATCAATTCCGCACCCGCCAGGTGGAATCCGTCCATCGGCACCACCACCGCGGACGGTCCCAGCGCCGCCAGCACGGCCGCAGCGACGGTGCTCTTGCCCGAGCCGGGCGGTCCGGCGATCCCGAGAATGCGGCGCGTGCCCGGCTCGGTCAGCGCCCGGGCGCGCGCAACGAGTCCCTCGAGTCCACCGTCGTCCATAGGCAGACCGTAGTCCCCGGCACTCCGCGGCGCACGCACCCGGCGCCCGATGTCACAGAGGGTCAGTCGAATTGGACCGCTGTGACATCGGGATTGCCCGCTGACTGCGTGGACGGGACCTGCGAACTGGGTGCGTCCTCCGCCGGGGCGGAACGCCACGTCGTCCCGAGCGCCGCACTGATCAACCGGTCCTGCACCACGACCAGGATCAAGGTCATGACGCAGCCGTAACCGAAGATGACGAGGAGCCACAGCAGGTTCGGCCCCGGTTCGCCGGGGGCGAGCATCGGGGTCAGCAGCATGACGAGCAACGACTCGATGAGGCCCAGCAGCACCGCCGGGACCACTCCGAAGGGTGTGCGTCCCAGCAGGATCGGATGCACCGACAGGATCAGGAAGATCACGAGGGCCACGCCGACCCCCATCATCAGTTCGAACGGCACCCCGGGCAGAGCGGCCTTGACCAGCATGAACAACCCGGCCCAGCCGACACCGCACGCGAAACTCAGGAACATCCCCAGGAGGGCCTTCGGAGGCGCCTGGAGGGTGAAGAACAGCATCACCGGAAGGATCAGCATCGCGCTGTACGGGGCGAAGGGGGTGAGGCCCTGGAACGGGATCATCAGAATCGAGATGAGGACGGCACCGAGCACCGCCTGGATCAGGATTCCCTTGGTCTGCGAAGACATGGCGGTCCGCTTCTGTCGATGGTCAGGGATGAAATAGGTCAGACAACAGTGCGTCAGTTCACACGACAGAGTGTCAGTGATGTAGACAACAACTTATTCACTTGCACGACACGTTGTCAAGAAACATTTCATAGCGTCCACCGACGCATGATCGCCCGATGTCACAGCCGGTCAATCAGAGTGAACCGCGGTGACATTGGGCGATCGATGGGGTGACGTCCGATCGATGCCGTCAGTGACTCACCCGCGCGAGGTCTGGCCTGTGGCGGTCAGTCGCCTACCGAGATGTTTGGGCGTCCGCAGCACGAGCGATCTGTCTTCGATGATCACGTCGGGGCAATGCTGCTCGATGACCGTTTCCAACTTGCGCACCTCGTCGAGATTTCGGAGCCACATCGCCATGATGATGCTGTAGGGACCGATGGTGGGGGCGAGGAGCCGGACGTCGCTGAGAGTCGACAGTCGGTCGAGTACCTGATCCATCGATCGCGCCGGCGACTTCAGGAAGTACCAGGCGTATGCCGGTCGCCCGGAGTGCCGCCTTGCGACTTCCGTGCGAATCACCGCGCGACCCGAGGCGAGCAGGTTGTTCATCGATGCGCGCGTGCTGTCGACGCTCAGGGACAGCCGTGCGGCGATCTCGGTCGCGGGCAGGCGGCCGTCGGTGGCGAGTTCACGAAGGATCTCCGCTTCGTCCTTCGGATGAGCCCGCAGTCGACGAGGTGCCGGGGCGCTGTTGGCGAGTTGTTGCACGGCAGCGGCTTCCGTGGAGTCGAGGGCCCTGAGTCTCCAGCTGCGGGCGTCGGTGTGGATGCCCGTGAGTACGTGGGTGGTCATGTCCGAGATTCCGTCGAGCGATCCCATGCGTTCGAGGAGATAGTCACTCAGCTGCTCGTGGTCCTCGAATGCGGTGGTGACGAGCAGGTCGCGGCCGCCGGTCGTCAGGTCGATGGTGATGGCTTCGCGGTCACGACCGATCTCGTCCGCCACAGCGCGTGTGCGGCCGGGCGGGCATTTCAGCTCGATGAGCGCGAGCACGCGTTCCGCGGTGGCCGGGTAGGCGGTGACCCAGGCCAGCCCCTCGGACTGCAGTCGGGACCACCGGCGGGCAATCGTGACGGCGTCCACTCCGAGGATGGGTGCCAGCGCGGTCCACGGGGCCCGCGGCGCGATTTGGAGCGCATGGATCAGGCGCCGATCCTCCTCCGCCAGCGTCGTGTCTCTCGCGTCGGTCATGTCCTGCGAATCCTTCCACCGACGGGCCCTGCCGGTGGGGTGGCCGGGCCTCCGCCCCAGTGGGCATTTCTCCTGCAATATTAGGCGCGTAGATCCTGCATTCTGCGCACACTTCCCATTCTGTGCCGGTATCCGGCGACCCGGACAGCGTCCACTCCCTGATGCGCCATCATTCCCCCAGCTCGTATGCATGAATCCTGCGTGCCGATATCGGCACTACACCTCGTAGGGGCAACAATCATGAAGGTCATTCCTGCGCCGTCGGTCCGTCGGACACCATCGGGTCCGCTTCGGCGGGAAGTGTGGCTACCGGCCGTTCTCGCACTCGTGATCGTGTCGGCGTTCCAGGCCGTCGGCGTGTGGAAGATCAACCTCGGCCCCGCCGCGATCGCCGTGTACCCGATGGTGTGGGCGCTCCTCGCCGGCGGATTCGTCTCGGCACAGCGGCGGTGGCCGCTCACGCCACGGATGTGGGCCGTCGCCGAGTCACTCATGGCGGTGGGTGTCTCGCTCCTGGTCGCCCGGTTGAGCCTCACGCTCGGCCCCAACATCGACGTCCTGTTCGACGCCGGGCCCGCTCTGCTCTTGCAGGAGGTGGGGCACCTCGTCGGGACCGTCGCGATCGCCCTTCCCCTCGCGGTGGCACTCCGGATGGGGCGCGCGACGGTCGGTGCCACATTCTCCATCGACCGGGAAGCATCCTTCGCCATCGTGGGCGACCGGTTCGGTGTGAAATCGGACGAATATCGCGGTGTGCTGTCGATGTACGTCTTCGGCACGATGTTCGGCGCCGTCATTGTTGCGTTGATCGCCTCGTTGACCGCGTCATTGGGCATCTTCGACCCCCTGGCGTTGGCGATGGGTGCCGGCGTCGGGTCGGGATCGATGATGGCGGCCGGTGCCGCTGCGATATCCGCGGCTCACCCGGAAGTGGGCGAGCAGGTCCTGGCACTGGCGGCCACCTCGAACCTCATCACCATGATTCTCGGCGTCTATGTGGGTGTCTGGATCGCCCTTCCGCTGGCAGATCGCCTCTACGGGTTGCTCACCCGCTCCTCGTCCCGCCCCGCCGTCGTCTCGGGCGAGCGCACCGAATCATCGCCCGCACCCGCCGACTCGGCCGACACACACGCCGCACCCTTCGGCCACGACGACGAAAAGGTCACCGTTCCGCTCTACCTGAGCCTCCCGATCGTCGCCGCGATCTGCATCGCCGCCGCAACGATCGCCGCAGGGGAGCCGACGATCAGCATCCCCATCGGCTTCGCCCTCATCGTCGGGCTCATGCTGGCCGCGACCGCACTGTCCCGTCTGACCCGCGGCAAGATCACTGCGGTCATCTGGGCCAGCGTGCTCGGCGTATCCGTATCGGGTCCGTGGTTTCCCGGATCGGAGTGGATCGTCCACAACACCGAATCGATCGACTTCATGTCGATGTGCGCGGTGGTGCTGGGATTCGCCGGATTGGCTGTGGGAAAGAATCTTCCCGCGCTCCGGATGATCGGGTGGAAGATCGTCCCCGTCGGATTCGCCGCGATCTTCGCCTCCTTCGTGCTGTCGACCCTCATCGCCGAGTTCGCGCTCGGATTCTGGAGGTGATCCCACGCCGACCCCCATTCGCGAACGCGACGACACAGCAGAACACCCACGACGACTGGAAGGCCGATCACCGATGACGCGAGTCGACGACAGCACCACCGCATCCGAAACGAACCAGCTCCTGAAGAAATCGGCCGCGCACACCATCACCGAGGAGCGTGGCCGAATCATCGCGCTCAGCCGCGACATTCACGCACAGCCCGAGCTCGCCTTCGCCGAACACTTCGCGTGCGAGCGCATCTCCACGGAACTCGAGTCGGCAGGATTCGACGTCACAAGGGGCGCATACGACATCGAGACCTCGTTCGAGGCGGTATACGGCAGCGGCGATTTCCGCGTCGTGTTGTGCGCGGAGTACGACGCGCTGCCGGGGATCGGACATGCCTGCGGCCACAATGTCATCGCCGCCATCTCCGTCGGTGCGGCCCTTGCCCTGAAGCCGATCGCGGACGATCTCGGCGTGCAACTCGTGGTCCTGGGTACCCCCGCCGAGGAGCACGGTGGCGGCAAGATCGCGTTGATGCGTGCGGGAGCGTTCGAATCGGCCGTGATGTCGGCGATGGTCCATCCGTCGAACAGCGACACCCAGGTGCGCACGTCACAGATCGTCATGCAGTGCGTCGACCGCTTCGTCGTGGAGTTCACCGGCCGGGCCGCCCATGCCGCAGCAGCCCCGCACGAGGCCGTCAACGCCGGCGCCGCCGCGACTCTCGCACAGGTCGCCATCGGTCTGCTGCGCCAGCAGTTGCGCGACGGGATCCGCGTCGCATCGATCACCTCCGACGCCGGCACGGTGACGAACATCGTCCCCGGGTACTCGCGCCTCGACATCGAAGTCCGGTCGCAGAACCTGGAGGAGATGATCGACGCCAAACAGCGGGTGCTTGCGTGCCTCGAAGGCGCCGCCATCGCGACGGGCTGCTCCTGGGAGCACGGGCGCACCGAACCCCGATACCTCAGCATCCGCCAAGATCCGCTCCTTGCCCAGGCGTGGGACGCGAACATCGAACTGTCCGGACTTCCCGTGGCGGACAGGCACGACGGGTCGGGCGGTTCGACGGACATGGGCAACGTCTCACGGGTCGTTCCCAGCATTCACCCGATGATCAAACTCGACGGTGCAGCGGGTCCGCCGCACACCGTGGAGTTCGAACGAGCGGCCGGTTCCGACGCGGGCGACGACTGCGCCATCACGGGGGCGACCGCACTCGCGTGGACGATCGTCGACGTCGCGTCGGATCCCGGTACGCGCGAACACCTGCTGCGCCGCGCCGCCGAGCGTCCCACGGGCGCCACGATGGTCGACCACGACGACGACGCTCGGGCCGCCGCCCATCTCGCGGAGTAGAGGTGTGGTGACCAGCGTCTTCGATCTGTTCTCGATCGGAATCGGTCCGTCGAGCTCGCACACCGTCGGCCCGATGAAGGCAGGCTCGATGTTCGTCGACGAGGTGAAGAACTCCGACCTCGGCACGGTCTCCCGGCTCGAAGTCGACCTGTACGGCTCGCTGGCCGCGACCGGACGTGGGCACGGGACCCTCGGGGCGGTGCTCCTCGGCCTCGAGGGCAATGCGCCCGACACCATCGACCCCGACTACGCACGGTCGCGCGTCGCCGAGATCGATGCCGGATCCCCACTGCGGTTGGGTCCGGACTGCGAATTACGGTTCACCACTGCGGATATCACCCTACACATGCGCGACGCCGGCACTCGGCATCCGAATACCCTGCGGTTCACGGCCCACTCGGACACCCCGCACAGCGACACCGCACAACCCGGCCACACGGCGACGTACTACTCGGTCGGAGGAGGGTTCGTCGAGCGCGACGGAGCGCCCGCTTCGCAAACACCCTCGGTCCCCTGGCCATTCGCCACGGCAGGGGAACTGCTCGACATCTGCGTTCGTGAGGGCCTCGCGATCAGCGACGTGATGTGGCAGAACGAGTGCGCGACCCGCTCCCCCGACCACGTGCAGAGATATCTCCTCGAAGTCTGGAACGTGATGAGCGAGTCCATCCGTCACGGCTTCCACACCCGGGGCCGCCTTCCCGGTGGGCTGGGGGTCGAGCGCCGTGCTCCCAGCCTGTACGAACGGATACGGCTGATCGGCACCGACCACTCGGTGTCGATGGACTGGCTCAACGCGGCGGCGATGGCCGTCAACGAAGAGAATGCCGGCGGCGGGCGCGTCGTCACCGCACCCACCAACGGCGCGGCCGGCGTGATACCGGCAGTGCTCAACTGGGCACTACGGTTCGTCCCCACGGTCGGCGCAGGCGATGAACGCGACGACGCAATCGTCCGTTTCCTGCTCACATCCGGCGCCATCGCATCACTCGTCAAGGGCCGGGCGTCGATCTCGGGCGCCGAGATGGGCTGCCAAGGCGAGGTCGGATCCGCCTGTTCCATGGCTGCCGCCGCCCTCACCGAAATGCTCGGCGGCACACCGGCACAGGTCGAGAACGCCGCCGAGATCGCGATCGAACACAACCTCGGTCTCACCTGCGACCCGGTCGGTGGACTCGTTCAGATTCCCTGCATCGAACGGAACGCGGTCGCCGCCGTGAAAGCGGTCAACGCCGCGAAGATCGCGATGCACGGCGACGGGACGCACCGAGTGACCCTCGACCAGGCCATCGAAACCATGCGCCAGACCGGCGTGGACATGCTGTCGAAGTACAAGGAGACCTCGCTGGGCGGACTGGCTGTCAACGTCACGGAGTGTTAGGTGCGATGTAGTCGCATGATTTCTCGCCGTGACCTCGCGCCTACGGTGCCACGTAGAACGTGCCCACGCTCGGAGTGCCGAACACGTCGTGGAGGTCCGGCAGGTGCGCGGTCACGGTGACGACTACCTGACCGGGGCCGGTCGTGACCGCGTCTCGGTCGGGGTGCCGGTCGGTGATATTCCCGGACGCTCCAGTCGAGAGATTGATCCACTGGAACTCGTATCCGTAACCATCCGGGGTCGGATAGATCTGGCCGTGTCCGTGGTGGACGACGGGGTTGTAGAACGCGCCCCCGCGGGTCAACGGCCAGCCGACAATCGTTCCAGGGACTTGGAGGGTCGTCATGCCGTCGAACTGTGGTGGTTCGGCAGACGCCGGGACGGAGCACCCGATCCACGCACTCACCGCAAGCACACCGATCATCGATCTTCGCACTGTCCGCCTCATGTGAACTCCTCCCCTTGTGCTGATTCCCCGGATACGTCCGATTCCGACGACGATTCGTTACGGAACGGGTTCCGGTCGTATCGAGGAGTCAGATCACCGTTCCGACGTCGCGGGCCACCAGGTGGTCCAGGGCGCGTTCGGCGACCGCGGCGATGGTCATCGACGGATTGCAGGCCGCGGTGTTGCCGGGCATCAGTGCGCCGTCGAGGACATACAGTCCGCGCTGGCCGAGCACTCGGCCTTCGAGGTCGCACACCGAGCCCATCGACGCCCCACCGAGCGGATGCCAGGTGGAGGGGAACAGCGCGTTGGTGTCCGTGAGTAGGCTTCCCGGCCCGGCGATCTTCCGCACCATCGGATCGATGCGGCCGTTCTGGATGACGGCGTCGCCTTCCCGGGGCCAGCGCAGGACTGCGTCGTCGGTGGCCGAGTCGTACACGAAACTCCCACGGCCGTCGCTGACTCCGTATCCGACGAGCATGGTGCTGCGTGCGTCGAAAGACAGTGGTGGCATCGACGCCTGGATGACCGTGACGGCGGTGGCGGGGTCGTCCCAGTTCAAACTGCCGTAGACGACCGGGCCACCCTGCGGAGCGCCGAACTCTTCTTCGAGGCTCGTCCAGACATAGATTCGGTCGGCGTTGGTTCCCCACCCGGATCCGAGTCCGTCCGGCAGATCCGGGATCCGGCCCGTCGCCCCCGCGCGCACAAGCAACTTGGTGGTGCCCAGGCTGCCGGCGGCCATCACCAGGGCATTCGTGGTGAGGATCTTGGTCTCGAGCACGTTGCCGGACGTATCGATCCGGTCGACGTACACCGTCCAGCGGCCGTCCGGGGCGCGTTCGACATCGGTGACCTGGTGCAGGGTTTCCACCGTCACCCGGCCGGTCGCTTCCGCGGCAGCGATGTAGGTGACGTCGACCGAGTGCTTGCCGCCGTTGTTGACCCCGAGGGCGCCGTCGCCGTTGGTGTACGAGGGTTTCATGCGGCCGCGGAGTTCGTCGAGCGCGAAGTTCCAGTCGATCGGCATCGGGATCTTCGACACGGGCAGTCCCGCTCGCTGCACGTTCTGCGCAAACACCTTCGCGGCCTGGTAATTCGGGCTGTCGATCAACTCATCGGGGGCGACGGCGAGCCGCAACATCTGCGCGACCCGCGGGTAGTGAACTCGGTCCATGGTGGCCCAGTCGAGTGCTTCGGGAAGGTGCGTGTTGAAGACGGCCTCAGCCGGTTGCAACGTCATCCCTTGGTAGACCAGGGAACCACCGCCGACGCCTGCCGCGCACAGTGCGGTCATGTTGTCGCCGGGCACCGCCTCGAGCAGACCGGTGTACGGCTCCAGCGCCACTGGCTCACCGAACAATTGCGGACTGGACCGGTACCAGAGGATGCGCTTGTCCGGGGCGGTCGCGCGAGGGAAGGTCTCCGCGTCCGGCCCTGTGGGCCAGCGCATTCCACGCTCGAGCACCACAACGGGCACCCCGGCTTCCGCGAGCCGAAGCGCCGCGACGCCGCCGCCGAACCCCGACCCGACGACGATGACCCGGTGATCTTCGCGGGTGAGAGGCACGGTCGTGCGGCGACCCGCGAGTCCGGTCCCGGCCTGCGCGATGCGTGGACTCGCCAACGCAACCCCCGCGGCAGCGGCCCCGGCCAGAAAGGAGCGGCGATTGAGTGCAGACACAGGTTTCCCCCAGATCGCAGACGGACTCACTCGGCGAGATGTCGAAAGATCAGCGTGGAGCATTTCTCTTGGGCGAGCTCAAACTAGACACTTGAAGCCAGATGTGTCAAGAAGTAACTGTGACTGCCGTTACGAGCTGGACGGCATCGCCGGCAAGAGCCAGCGGGTGAGAAACCGGCGAAGGTCGTCGTCGGCGTGAACGGCGTCGTCGTCGAAAAGGACGACCGACAGCGCCAGCCGAAGAGCGATCTCCACGATGTCGTCGAGGCTCGACTCCACACCGGGATCGCGCTCGACGAGTGGCGCGAGCAGTTCGCGCGCTACAGGTTTCGCGCGAGACATCATGCCGGTGTCGAAAACAGGGTTGCCCCGTTCCGCCTGGAGCAGGGTAGCCAGGACCGGATGGGCGCGCACCGCCGCCCGGCCCGCGACGATGAGTTCGACGACGTATTCGCACGCTGTGTCGGTGGCGTTCGATCGTGAGTGGATCCCGCCCAGCACCTCGACGGCGAGACCGGCGATCGCCTGCGACACGAGTTCTTCGCGCGACCCGAAGTTGGAATACACGGTCTGTCGCGTGACGCCGGCGCCATGCGCCGCCGCCGCGATGGTGACGCCGTCGAAACCGTCACTCGCGATCAAGTCGAGCGTGGCGTCCAAGATTTTCCTCCGCGACCGCATCCGACCATTATCGATCACGGCCCCGATGGGCCCGCACCTTCGCTATTCGTGCTGCGGATAGGCCCGTTTCAGTTGTGTCTCGTCGGCTCGCCCGCAACCGAATTCGCCGATGACTTGCCAGAGTCGTTCCGTGAATCGAATTGGGCACATCCCGAAGTTGACGAGGGTCTCCTCCTCCGGGGGACCGCCGAACGGCGCCCAGGTTCGGGCGAAGTCGAGGATGTCGTCGACCTCCTTGCCCGGCCTCGGCTGTCGGGCACGATGCCGTTCGGCTTCTCGACGTCGATCGCGCCACCGACGGTAGCGCCGGACGTCCACCTCCAGCGGATCGGATTTCGGTGAAGGCACGTCTACGTCGCCTTGCCCGGCTGGATCGAACTGCTGCTCGCTTCTTCGGACGGCACCGAGGGTTCGGCGTCCACGACGGTGGTTCCGAGCCGTGCGTACAGTTCGGGATTGCGTCGCGCGAGCCGTGTACCGAGCACCAGTCCGATCGCCAGGCTCGCCGGTGTGACGGCGACGAGGACCGTGTTCACGGCGGGTCCTGCGGCAGTGAGCAGGTCCATCTTGGCCACGATCAACCACGTCGCGTAGCTCAACATGGCGAGAGCGGCTGCGGGGGCTACCCGAACCCGCCAGATCGAATGCCCGCGGCGGTCCCGCCAGAAGAATGCGAGAACGGCGGCGGCGGCCATCGCCTGGAGTACGACGATGCCGACGACGCCGGGGGAATTCACCCAGAGCAGGAGCTGAAGGTAGGGGTCGGCGCCGGCGAGCGCGAACCCGACGATCACGACCATGGCAAGGAGACTCTGCACGGCGCTCGCCACGTACGGCGACTTGTAGACCGGGTGCAGCTTGCCGAGGGCCCAGGGCAGGACGTGCTCGCGCGACAACGCGAACGCGTAGCGGGTGATCGCGTTGTGGAAAGCGAGCAGGCTGGCGAGGATGCTCGTGATGATCAACAATTCCATGAGCGTGCTCGCCCAGCCACCGACGTAGTTCTCGATGGCGTCGAAGTACAGTGCGGCGGGATCCGAGGCTGCGAGCGCGAGCGCCTGATCCGGGCCGTATGCCTGGATGATGATCCACACCATGAAGGCGTAGAACAGGCCGAGAAATGCGACCGCCAGGTAGGTTGCCCGGGGGATCGTCCGGGAGGGATCCTTCGCTTCCTCCCGGTACAGGGCGGTCGCTTCGAACCCGATGAACGCGGCGAACGCCAGAGTCAGCACCCCACCGAGGCCGGGGCTGAAGACGTGGGTGGGAGCGAACGAATCGACGCCGAGCCCCTCGGCGCCGCCCCGAAGAAGGACGGCGGCTGCGAGCAGGACCAGGATCCCTGTCTCAGCGGTGAGCAGCAGGATCAGGAACCGTGCGCCGACATGGACCGATCGCGACCCCAGGAACCAGATCAGACCGACGCCGATCAGCGACCACAGACCCCACGGAAGGTTGAGCCCGACCAGATCCGCCATGGTGGACTGGGTGAAATACCCCAGGGCCCCGAAGATCCCGATCTCGAGAGCGTTGTAGGAGACGAGGGCGAGTACCGCCGCCGCGAGGCCCCATCGGGGGCCGAGTCCGATCGAGATGTACGAGTAGAAGGCCCCCGCGTTGTGGATGTACTTGCTCATCGCGGTGAAGCCGATCGCGAACACGCCGAGCGCGAGCCCGGCCAGGATGTACCCGCCGGGCGCCCCGATGCCCGCGACGTTCAGCGCCAGGGGAGCCACCCCCGCCATCACCAGCAACGGCGCGGCAGCCGCCACGACGAAGAACACGATGCCGGAGGTGCCGAGGGCGCCGCCTTCCAGCTGCGTGCCGGAGGCGGGTCCGGGTGCGGATTTCTTCATGAGGAACTTCTCCAGTCAGGGCAAGGGCGCGGCGGCGGGGTAAACCGGGGGCGCGGATACGCGACGAGGTTCTAATCGAATGTGTTTCGATTAGACTAGAACGTTGTGACCGGCGCCACAAGGGCATAATCGAATGAATTTCGATTGGAGAGGTGGGTGCACCGATGGGCAGACCTCGCGTCGCACGCCTGGACCGCGAACGCATCGCGGAGGCGGCGCTCGAACTGGTCGATCGTGACGGCGACTTCAGGATGCCGGATCTGGCCCGGCACCTGAACGTGCAGGTGTCGTCGATCTATCACCATGCCAAAGGCCGCGCGGCCGTCGTCGAACTGGTTCGCCACCGCGTCGTCCGAGAGATCGACGGATCGGCCTTCGAGCGCCTGCCCTGGGACGAGGCGTTCTCCGAGTGGGCCCGGTCCTATCGGGCGGCGTTCAGCCGGCACCCCACCGCCATCCGCCTCCTGGCCACCGAGACGGTGCGCGATCCCGGTTCGCTCTCGGTGTATCACTCGGCGGCGGCCGGTCTGCGCGACGCCGGCTTTCCGGACGACCACATCATGGCCGTCATCACCGCCGCGGAGAATTTCCTGCTCGGCGCCGCCCTGGACGCGGCCGCCCCGGAGGTCATGATCGAAGCGGATTCGACGACGGCCGACGATGCGCTGACCCGGGCGCTTGCCGCCGCACCCCGCGGCCCGGCGAGGGCCGAGCAGGCGTTCGAACTCGGCCTGGCGGCCCTGCTGGCGGGCTTCCGCAACCTCCTGCAGGAACGCGGCGCGGTGCAGCGGTAGCGCCGGATCTCAGTGCACCTGCTTGCCGCCCAGCCAGGTTCGGGTCACGGCGAGCTCGCTGAGCGCCTGCGCGGACGACAGGTCGTAGGGGTCGACCGGCAGCTGGATCATGTCGGCCCGCATTCCCGGCCGGAGGCAGCCCCACAGGTTCTCCTCGAATCCCTGATAGGCGACGCCGGCCGAATATGCGGCGAGGGCCCGTTCGAGCCCGACGCGTTCGCCCGGCAACCATCCCTCCGTCGGTATGCCGGACGGGGTCTGGCGGTGGATCGCGGTGGCAATTCCCTTGATCGGCTCATAGGCGGTGATGGGCCAGTCACTGCCGAAGGCCACCCGGGCACCTCGCTCGGTGAGGGTTCCGATGCGATATTGCTGCGCGCTCCGGTCGTCCCCGATCCGCGGAATCGTCAATTCCGTCATCAGGGCGTCGAGCTGGGCCCACAGCGGCTGAAAGTTGGCGACCGCCCCGAGCGACGTGAATCGGTCGAGGTCGTCACCGTCGACCAATTGCAGATGCGCGATCGTGGCGCGCCGATCACGCGAACCATTGCTTCGATCGACGTGCTCGATCGCATCGAGCGCCATGCGCACCCCGGCGTCGCCGATGGCATGGATGTGGATCTGGAACCCCAGCCGGTCCACCTCGGCCGCGGCCCGCGACAGTTCGTCCGTCGTCCAGTTGCTGATGCCGTGGGAGTGCGGACAGTCCGTGTAGGGCGCCAGAAGCGCTGCCGTACCGGCCTCGATCACGCCGTCGGCGAAGAACTTGACCGTTCCCGCCCTGACCGCGTCGCCGCCCCGCTCCTCGACCTTCCGCCGCGCCAGGGCGAACGCCTCCCGGTCGGCCTCCCAGCTCTCCGGCGTCGCACGAAACGCGAGGTTGGCACGGGTGGACAGTCTCCCGCGGTCGGCGGCAGTCAGCCAGACCTCGACGTCGTCGAGTTCGGTCCACGCATCCTGCACCCACGTGATACCTGCGGCGGCGAGCATCGTCGACACCGTCGCCAGCGCGTCGACCCGATCGTCGAGGCTCGCATCCGGCACCAGCGCGAGAACCGGATTGATCGCACCCCATTCGCGCAGGGTCCCGAGCAACTCACCGTCGGCCGTCCGCACGATCTCGCCGCCCGCCGGATCCGGGGTGTCCCGACTCAGTCCGGCACGTCGCAGCGCTGCACTGTTGACCCAAGCCGTGTGGTGGTCCATCGTGCGCAGGACCACCGGCCGGTCCGGAACCACGCTGTCGAGCCACGTGGCCTCGAAACGCCCACCCTCGGCGAGCGTCGGAGAAACCCCGTCCCCGAATACACACCCGGCCTCGGGGTTCTCGTCCGCCCACCGGCGCACCTCGCGCAGGACGTCGTCGACGCTGCCACAGTCGCGAATCGAGGCACCGCGCAAACCCAGCCCGCCCATCAGCGGGTGGACGTGTCCGTCTCCGAACGACGGCAACAATGCGCCCCCATCCAGGTCGATCAGTTCGGTGCGGCTCGACCGCATCGCACGAGCCCGCTCCCCCAGAGCAACCACGCGGCCGGCGGCCACGGCGAGCGCGTCACTGACGGGCCGGTCGGGATCACCGGTGCGCACCGCGCCTCCGACGACGAGCAGTTCGGCGTCCACGGGACCTCCTCCAACTAATCGAATATGATTCGATTAAGCTAGGTCGTACACGGGCCGGCGTCAAGAGACACTCAGTCGCGGACCGGAATCCGCGAATTCGAACCCCTCTTGCGGATCGTAGACCGGTCGTATACAACTGGTGCACGGCCTTTGCGTGATCGGCTTCACAGTCGGAAAGGCAAGAAAAAAGTGGGCTCGGCGGCTGTTGGAGCAACCACCGAGCCCAGGCAGCACCATCTGCGCGACCGTTCGAGTCGCCTACTTGGAGGTAGGCGCAAGGACGCGCAGCTCGTCACGTAGCGACGATTCGACCTAGGAGTCGACTATGGCAACCGCCAACAACAAATCTATCAATCGCAGACCACACACCAGCCTGCCCGTCATCGCAGGTTCGAGCCTCGCCGGCACAGCAGTCGAGTGGTACGACTTCTTCCTGTACGGAACTGCGGCGGCGCTGGTGTTCAACAAGCTGTTCTTCCCCACCGAAGATCCCCTGGTGGGCACCATGCTCGCGTTCGCCACCTACGCGGTCGGCTTCGTGGCGCGCCCCCTCGGTGCCGCGGTACTCGGGCACTACGGGGACGTCAAAGGCCGGCGGGCCACCCTCATCGCCAGCCTGATGCTCATGGGAGTGTCGACCTTCCTCATCGCCTTCCTGCCCACGTACGCCTCGATCGGCGTCGCCGCACCGTTGATCCTGGTGCTTCTGCGGCTGGTGCAGGGTTTCGCCCTCGGTGGCGAGTGGGGTGGGGCAGTTCTGCTGGTCTCCGAACACGGCGACTCGAAGAGACGGGCGTTCTGGTCCGCATGGCCCAATCTCGGTCCGCCGCTGGGCAACCTGCTGGCGGCCGGGGTGCTCGCCGTCCTCGGTTCGGTGCTGTCGGAGGACGCGTTCCTGTCCTGGGGATGGCGGATCGCGTTCGGGCTGTCGGCCCTGCTGGTGATCATCGGCCTGGTGCTGCGGCTGTACGTCGCGGAGACCCCGCTGTTCGAGCAGTCCCGGGAAACCGCGACCGCCGAGAAGAAGGGCATGCCGCTCGCCGCGGCCGTCCGGGGACACTGGCGCCAGATCCTCCTCGCGGCCTTCACCCGCTTCGGCGAGAACGCCGGCTTCTACATCTTCTCGCTGTTCGTCATCACCTACATCACCCAGATCCTCGAACTCGAGCGCAGCACCGGATTGAACGCCGTCATGATCGGTATGGTCGTCGCCCTGGTGACGATCCCGATGTTCGCCGTGCTCGCCGACCGGATCGGCCGACGACCGATCTACATCGGCGCGTCCGCCGCCACCATCGTGTGG
This sequence comes from Rhodococcus sp. JS3073, assembly GCF_026810085.1. Classification (NCBI taxonomy): domain Bacteria; kingdom Bacillati; phylum Actinomycetota; class Actinomycetes; order Mycobacteriales; family Nocardiaceae; genus Rhodococcus; species Rhodococcus sp. JS3073. Next base: position 3,930,476 of record NZ_CP113951.1, read on the forward strand.
GCGTTCGTGTTCTTCGCTCTGCTGGACACGAAGAATCCGGCGGCGATCACCCTCGCGGTGGCGGTGGGACTGCTGATCTTCGCGGCGTACAGCGCCGTGATCGGCGCGTTCTTCTCCGAACTGTTCCCCACCGAGGTCCGGTACTCCGGAGTGTCGCTGGCCTACAACCTCGCGTCCGTCCTCGCCGGCTCGCTGGCCCCGATCATCGCGATCGCGCTCTACACCCGGTTCGGCACCGGATACGCCATCGGTGCCTACCTCGCCGCCATGGGAGTCATCTCCCTGATCGCCTCACTTCTCGCGCGGGAAACGCAGTCCGTGGATCTCGCGGCCGTGGGCGACGAGGCGGCCTCCCGGACGCCGGAAAAGCCGGCGTCCGTCATCTCCTGACTCTCCTCGAAGGGGCAAGCCATGACGACATCGAAGACCACCGGGGCAACGGCACCGGAGCTGGCCTACGAGTGGCTGAAGAACACCATCATCACACTGCCCCGCGACGAGGAGATGTTTCTGTCCGAAGCGCAGGTCGCCGCGTCCTCCGGAATTTCCCGAACTCCGGTGCGCGAGGCGTTGTTACGCCTCGAGGCCGAAGGCTTCATCCGGCGAGTGCCCCACAAGGGTGCCTTCATCCCGGCATTGTCCGACAGTGACGTGGAAGCCATCATGCAGGCCCGGAGGGTGGTCGAGGAATGGTCGGTCACCGAAGTGGCGCCCCAGCCGGGCCTGGTACCGGACCGGCTCCGCATTCTCCTGGACCTGCAGGAGAACGACACCGACCCGGTCGACTTCATCGCGCACGACCTCGAATTCCACACGGCCATCATCCGCGCGGCGGGCAATCCACTGATGAACACCTTCTACAGCTCGCTGCGGGACCGCCAGATGCGGATGGGCATCCGCATCGTCATGGCCGACGAAACCCGCAAGAAGCAGGTTCTCGTCGAGCACCACGCCATCGCCGACGCGATAGCGGCAGGTGATCCCCACGCCGCGGTACAGGCGGTGCGGGAACACCTCGACACCACCCTGCAGTCAATGAAACAGCCGAATATCTAACGGCACGAAGGAAACCCATGAAGATAGCCCTGGCTCAGCTGGCCAGCCCCGATTCCGAGACCCCCGCGCATCGACTCGAGCGCGTACGCAACCTCCTGACCGGACTCGACGAGCGAGTCGACCTCATCGTTCTGCCCGAGCTGTGGCGCGTGGGATACAACCACTTCGACGACTACTCCGCCGCCGCGGAGACTCTCGACGGCGGTACCGTCCAGGTTCTGGCATCCGTCGCCGTCGAACGGCAGTGCTACATCCACGCCGGCAGCATCGTCGAACAGGGCGAGGAGGGCAGGCTGCGCAACACGGCGGTCCTGATCGGCCCCGACGGACAGGTCCACCACCACTACAGCAAAGTTCACGTTTTCGGATACGACTCCCTCGAAGCGCAGCTCGTGCAGCCGGGGACGCAGATCCACACCACCGACACCCCGTTCGGCCCGATCGCCGCCACGACCTGCTACGACCTGCGGTTCCCCGGATTGTGGACCGAATTGGTCTCGGCCGGAGCGCAACTCGTCATCGTTCCTGCGGCCTGGCCGAAAGCCCGCAAGGAGCACTGGCGGCTGCTGACCTCGGCCCGCGCCGTCGACAACCAGGTCTTCGTGATCGCCTGCAACGCCACCGGCACACACAATTCCGTCGAACTCGGCGGCCACAGCCGGATAGTCGACCCGTGGGGAACGGTGATCGCCGAGGCGGATTCGTCCGAGGGCATCACCATCGCCGAGATCGACCCCGCCGTGGTCGACCGCACCCGCGCCGAGTTCCCGATCCTGAGGGACCGGCTCGACGACTACAGCTTCCTCAACCGCAGAAAGGTCCTTTCATGACCGGCGCCACCACGGAGGTGCTCACCTTCGAAACCCTCAATTCCTCCGAGATCCTGCGTTTCGGCAGCGGCCGAACCCTGGTAGCCGGCTACACCGGCCGGGACGAAGCAGCGGTGCAACATCACATCGACGAGCTCGCGGCCATCGGAGTCGCACCGCCCGCACAGGTGCCGATGTTCTACCCCGTCGAGATCGCGACGGTCACCACCGCGACGCAGGCCCCCGTCGTAGGAACGCACACCTCGGGCGAGGTCGAGCCGGTGATCCTGCGGCACCGCGGGCGGTACTACCTCGGTGTCGGCTCCGACCACACCGACCGCGAACTCGAGACCGTCGACATCGGCGACTCGAAGCGGGCGTGCCCGAAGCCGGTAGGCCCGGCCGTCATCGAGATCGCCGACTGGGCGTCGTTCGACTGGGACGCGTGCCGGGCCCGATCGTGGGTCGACGGGGTCCTGTATCAGGACGGCACCCTGGCCAATCTCCGTACACCGCAGAACCTTCTGCAGATCTTCGCCGACCGGCTCGGCGACACCGGCGAGGACCTGCTCTGCTTCGCAGGCACCCTGCCGCTGCTCGACGGCAAGTTCACCCCCGGTCACCGGTGGGACCTCGAACTCACCCTGCCCGACGGCCGAACCCTGGCCCACTCCTACACCACCGAAGGACACTGACATGCGCACCGGAGCCGACTACCTGGCCTCCCTGAACGACGGGCGCGTAGTGCTCGTCGACGGGGAGAAGATCGACGACGTCACCACCCATCCGGCCTTCGCCCCCGTGACCCGGACGATCGCCGAGATGTTCGATCTGGCGGCGGACGAGGCCAACGGCATGCAGTACGTCGCACCCGAAACCGGGAAGGCGGCCAATCGGGTGTTCTCGATTCCCCGATCGCGGGAGGAGCTCGCGCAGCGGCGGGAGGCGATCGAGCGGTGGGCGAAGCACACGCACGGCTGGATCGGTCGTAGCCCCGATCATGTGGGGACGTTCCTCGCCGCGTTCGCAGCGCATCCCGAGGTGTTCGCGGCCGAGGGTGGGCACGACTTCGGGGCGAACGTCTCCGAGTTGTACCGGCGGCTGCTCGACGAGAACCTCTACGTCTCGTACGCGATCATCCCGCCGCAGGTCTCACGCGCGACGACGGCGTCCGGCTGGGAGGGTGAGTACCTGCAGGCCGGTGTGGTCGAGGAGACCCCCGAGGGCCTGGTCATCCGTGGTTCGCAGATGCTGGCGACCGGCGGGGCGATCGCCGACGAAATCTTCGTCTCGTGCATCAAGCCGCTCGGCCCGGACGACAAGGACTTCGCCGTCGGGTTCGTGGTCCCGACCAACGCTCCCGGTCTCAAGCAGTACGTTCGCCGCCCGTACATCCCGGCCGCGACGAGCTCGTTCGACTACCCACTGACCTGCCGCTACGACGAGCCCGACTCGCTCCTCGTCTTCGACGACGTCCTCGTGCCGTGGGATCGCGTGTTCGTGGACCGCGACACCACCGGTGTCCGCCGGCAGTTCTTCGAGACCGGCGCCCACGTTCTCGGCAACTGGCAGGCCCAGATCCGCTTCGCGACGAAGCTCGAATTCATTGCCGGCGTGGCGCGCCGGGTCACCCAGGTCAACGGGGTGGACAAGATCCCCAGCGTTCAGGAGAAGCTCGGCGAACTCGCCGCACTCGTCAGCGGGGTCCGTTCCGCGGTACTGGCCGCCGAGTACACCGCCGAGCCGGATTCGGCCGGGATGTGGCTGCCGGGCAGGCAGGCCCTGTACGGGTCGATGGGCCTGCAGTCGGAGATCTACCCGCGGGTGATCGCGATCCTGCGCGACCTCGTCGGCGGCGGTGTGCTGCAACTCCCGTCGAGCGTCAAGGACCTCACCAGCCCGCTGACGTCCCGGGACATCGAACACTACGTCCAGTCCCCCGGGGTGCCGTCCGAGGAGCGCGTCAAGCTCTTCAAACTGGCCTGGGACATCATCGGATCCGAATTCGCCGGACGACACCAGCAGTACGAGATGTTCTACGCCGGCGCCCCTTTCGTGGTGAAGGGTGCATACACGTACCGCAACTACGACTACGACAGCGCCGTCGCGGCTGTGCAGCAGTTCACCGACGGCTACAAAGCGGAAAGCGAGTAAACCCTCATGGCCAAGCCCGAATTCGAATTCTTCCCGGTCACCGACGTCGAGTGGACGGTATGTCCGGGTGACGATCCGAAGATCACCGAACGCATCCTCGCCAAGGACCCGGAAGGCAACGTCGCCACCCGGATCCTGCGCTACGAACCCGGCGCCGATTCCACTCCCATGGGCGTGCAGAAGCACGACTTCTGGGAGGAGGTCTACATCCTCGAGGGGTCGTTCACCGACCTGACCCTCGGCGAGACGTTCACCGCGGGAATGTACGCCTGCCGGCCGCCCGGCATGCCGCACGGCCCCTGGAGCACGGACGAGGGCGTCGTCACCTTCGAAGTCCGGTACCACAGTAAGTAGGCCCACGATGACCCTTCCGGCATTCCACGCCCCCACCCCGACGGACATGCGGCGAAGCATGGGCCGGTTCACCACCGGGGTCGCCGTCGTCAGCGCCGACGACGGCGACGGCGACCCCAGTGCCATGACGATCAGCTCCCTGACCTCGATCAGCCTGGACCCGGCAATCCTGCTCGTCTCGCTCACCCACGGCTCCCGCACCACCGAGGCCGTGGAAGCCGCGGGCTCGTTCGCCGTTTCCGTCCTCGGCTCCCGTCAGGAAGCTCTCGCCCGCCGCTTCGCCACGCGGGGCGGCGCCCGATTCGACGACCTGCCCTGCGATCGCAGCCGCTCGGGGCTGCCGCTGATCAAAGATGCTCTGGCCCAGCTCGAATGCAGGGTCCACAGCGCCCACGACATCGGCGACCACCGCGTCTTCTACGGCGAGGTCACCGACATGCGCTGCCGGGAGGGCACCGGCCTGGTGTTCTACTCGGGGCGGTTCGGCGACTTCCACGACTTCGGTCACGACGAGGTCCCCTGGTTGTTCTGATCCGGGCGAACGTGCTCGCCGGCGCATCACTGACGGTGCGCCGGCGAGCACGTGCATTCGCCGTCGGGCTTCTCGTCGGCCGGAGGGTGCACATTGTGTAACAATATGGAGGTCAGTCCGGACCAGATTGATGCAGAAAGGGATCGTCTTGCTGCCCCCTAACCCCGTTCACATCGAGCGCTCGATACGCAACGCGTAATGTTGTTGTACAACATTACGTGGGAGGCACAGATGACGACGCTGTCCATCGCTCCCGGCAACTCCCCCGTACCCGCCCCCTGCCCGCGGGTGACGAGCCCGGCTTCGCGGGGTACACCGCCCCTCGGATCCACGACTTCTCGAGGTGACACACCATGGTGCTAGCTACGGGCACGGGCCCGAGCAACGAGGGCGGCCCGGATTCGGGCGCCAACCGGACGTCGCAGGCGTACCACGATCTGCGTGCCTTGATCCTCTCCGGTCAATATGAACCGGACTCACGCCTCACCGAGTCGGAGCTCACCACGCAGCTCCAGGTTTCACGTGGGACGATCCGTTCGGTGCTCGCACGCCTCGCGCAGGAGGGCTATGTCACCGCCGAGGCGAACCGCAGCGCCCGCACCCGCTCGTTCTCGGTGGACGAGGCGATCGAGATACTGGAGACCCGCGCGGTGCTGGAGGCGGCGCTGGCGGCGAAGGCCGCCGAACGCGCCACCGATGCGGACATCGCCGCGATGACCGAAACCTGTAAGCGCATGTGGGACTGGCAGAAACCGGGCGGGCGCGAGGAATACTGGAACCTCAACCGCAGGTTCCACGAACAGGTCAAACGCGCGGCGCGGCAGTCCACGCTCACCAGGTTCGTCGACAGCCTGCTCTACCCGCTCGTCATGCAGCAGTACCGCGACGCGGACCGCGAGAAGCCGCGGACCGACTCCGTCCGGGAACACGAGGCCATCCTCGCCGCGATCGTCACCCACAACCCGGAGGCCGCCTCCGCGGCGATGCGACACCATCTGTCGTCGGCCCGGCGGGCACTTCTGCTGAAGTTCACCCCCTCGGCCGATTAGTCGGCGCCGCGAAGACCTCCAGGCTGCTCGTGGGTGCGTTGCGACACCCACGTCGCCCGGAGGTCCTCGTCCACTCAGCCCGACACGTCGACAGCACTCTCACGAGTCATGGCCGCTAGGACCAGAGAGCGACCGTCCACGCCGGATCCAGGACAACGGTGACGTCGTCGCCCGGGTGTGCATCGAAGTGTGCATCGGCGTGTGCGCGAAGCGTGACGTCCCCGACGGTGACGACCATCTCCTGGCGGTCGCCGAGGTACTCGGCAGTCATGATGCGCCCCGGGAACCGGTTGGGGCCCGCGGCCTCCCGCGACGCAGTGATGACGCGGATGTTCTCGGGCCGGATGCACACGAATATTTCCTGGCCTGCAGTGGGCGGCGCCGGTGGGGTGGTGAATCTCTCGCACCGCACCACCCCGAGGGTCGTTTTGGCGTCGACCACGCGGTCACGGGAGCCGGCCGGCCGGTCGAGTACGCCGGGGATGAGGTTGGCGCTGCCGACGAAGTCGGCCACGAACCGCGTCGCCGGGGAGTCGTAGATCTCGCTCGGCGAACCGATCTGCTCGATCCGGCCACGGTTCATGACGACGATCGTGTCGGACATGGCGAGGGCCTCGCCCTGGTCGTGCGTCACGTAGATGGTGGTGACGCCGAACTTCTGCTGGAACGACCGCAGTTCGGTGCGCAGTTGTGAGCGCAGTTTGGCGTCCAGGTTGGACAGCGGTTCGTCGAGCAGCAGAACCTCCGGCTCGCACAGCAGAGCGCGGGCCAGCGCCAGCCGCTGCTGCTGGCCACCGCTGAGCTGGGTGGACCATCGGTCGGCGTACTCCGACAGCCCCACCTGTTCGAGCATTGTGAGGACACGCCGCTGCGTCTCGGGGCGGGGGTAGGTCTTTCGGCCGTATCGGAGCGGGAAGGCGGCGTTGTCGAACACCTTCATGTGGGGCCAGATTCCGTAGGACTGCGGCACCATGGCGATCGGCCGGGAGTCGGGAGGGACGTCGCGACCTGCCGCGGCGGAGAAGACGGCCTGCCCGTTCATCCAGATCTCGCCGCGATCAGCGGTCTCGAGTCCGGCGAGGCAGCGCAGCGTGGTCGTCTTGCCGCAGCCGCTGGGCCCGAGCAGGGTGAAGAAGCTGTTCTTCGGTACGGCGAAGCTGACATCGTCGATGACGCGGTTCACCTCGCCGCTGTCGTGGCGGGTGAATTGCTTCTGCAGACCGGAGATCTGTACGGAATGGTCGGTAGCAACGAGTTTCTGCATGTTCACGACACCTCAGATGTGTTTTTGGACGCCACGGCGGTTGACCCACCAGACGGAGACGGCGGAGAGGGCGAGCAGGAGAACTGCGAGGGCGCTGGCCTCGGGATAGTTCGCGCTCTCGCCGATCATGTCCCACAGCAGCACCACGACGGTGCGGTTGTCGGAGCTGGACAGCAGCAGCGCGATGGGGAGTTCGCCGAGGGAGTGGGCGAACACCCACAGCCACGTGCTCGACACCGCGGGGGCGACGAGGGGGAAGATCACCCGGCGCAGCACGACACCCTTCGACGCACCGGAGACGCGGCCCACCTCTTCGAGTCCCTTGTCGAGTTGCAACAGTGCCGTCTGAATCATGCGTGACCCGCGCGGGACGTACCGGGTGGTGAACGCGATGATGATGATCCAGATCGTTCCGTAGATCGGGAAAGGCATGTACAGATAAAGGAACAGCACCGCCATTCCCAGTACCACGGCGGGGATGGCGAAGACCAGGAACGAGATATCGAACAGGGCCCGGCCGATGCGTCCGCCGCGGCTGGCGGCCAGCGCCAGCCACAGGGCGAACCCGGCGGTCAGGGTCGCCGTGATCAGGCTGATCACCAGGGTGTTGAGGACCGCTTGGCTCAAGCTCGGGTTGGTGAAGATCGCGGTGTAGTTGGCGAGGCTGAGCGCACCCAGATTGTCCAGGCTGATCGGTTGGAGGTACGGGGTCAGGCTCGTCCAGACCAGGGTCAGGATGGGCACGATGATCGCGACCAGCACGTAGAGAAAGACGGTGGCGAAGATCGGGATGCGCCAGCGTCCCAGCCGCACCGGCGTGGACCGGTATCCCTTGCCCCCCACCACCTGGAACCGGTGCGACTCGCGGGTCTGGCGTCGGTAGACGGCAATCATCACCAGGGACAGCAGGACCAGCATGATGCCGTACGCGCTGGCCTGGCCGTAGTTGGCGAGTCCCGACGGCGGCTGCAGGGAGGCCTGGATGAGGCTGCTGAACACGTAGATCTGGTCCGGCATTCCGAGGATGGCCGGGATCGCGAATTCCTCGAGCGCGATGACGACCAGCAGCATGCTGGCTGCGGTGATTCCCGGCATCGTCAGGGGCAGAACCACTTTGCGGGTTCGTGTCCACCATCCGGCGCCCGCTGTGGCCGCGGCCTCCTCGAACTCGAGGTTGAGCCGGGCGAACGTCGGCGCGAGCATGATGTACATCCCTGGCACGCCGAAGATTCCGGCAACCAGGATCATGCCCGGTAGCGAGTAGATGTCGATTGTGAACCCGAAGATCCGCTCGATGACGATGGCGATCGGGCCGTTGGTGGGGTTGGCCGCCAGCACCCAGGCCACCGCCATGACCGTGGCCGGCACGGCCATGGGGGCCAGAGTGCTCGGCGCGAGAAAGCGGCGTCCCGGAATGTCGGTGCGTTCGAACAGGTAGGCCAGGCTGACACTGATCACGAGAGCCAGGCCCACGGTGCCGACCACGAAGATCAACGAGTTGAGAGCGACTTCGACCAGGCGTTTCGAGGAGAAGATCGCGGTGAAGTTGGCAAGCGTGAACCCGGGGACCTGGAAGGGCAGCTTCGTCTCGCTGTCCTTGAGACTGCTGAACAACAGCATCCCCAGGGGGAAGAGCATGAGATAGGCGATGATCGCACCGATGGCGATGTTGACGCCGATCAGGACACGGTCCCGCCGATGCGGGTGTACGTCGGTGGGCTCAGGGCGGACGCCGGTTCGCTGTGGGCGAGGGCGGGTGCCGGTGGGCGGGCGTCCGCCGGTGGGCGGGCGTCCGCCGGTGGAGAGCGGGGTGCCGGACTGCATCGCTGAAGTCTCCAAAGGTGAGGGGATAAAGTCTTCTGCTGCCGGTCAGGGCAGCGGTGAGGGCCGTCAGTTGACGTCGGTGCCCAAGGCCTCTTCGACCTCGGGGAAGTATTCCGAGAACTGCTCGTACTGCTCGAGGTTGGTTTCGCCGAACCATTCGACGCCGGCGGCGCACAGGGCGCCGATGACACGGTTGGTTGCGGCGTCCGTGCAGTCGGTGTTGGTGGGGATGGCCGAGTTGTACGTGCCGACCAGGGCGGACTGTCCCTCTTCGGAGGCGAGGAAGGCGGTGAGCAGACGGCCCGCCGCCGGGTGCGGGGCTCCATCGGCCACGAACAGGTAGGACTTGTTGGCGTTCGTCGGGCCCACCGGTGCGACGGCGACCGGCGCACCCTTGCCCTGGTCCTCGAGCACGAGGTTGATCAGGTCGGTGCCGACCGGTGTCTGGCCGGAGACGATGAGCGTGTGGGCTTGCGTGGTGTTCTCGGTGTAGTGGGGATTCAGCTGGGCCAGCCGGGAGGCGTAATCGAGTCCGGCATCGGTGCCGAGGGCCGGATCCTGGGCCCATACGGTCATGAAGGACCCGCGCGACTCGACGCTGAGCTTTCCCCCATCCCAACGCGGATCGAGCAGCTCGTCCCAGCTCGTCGGGATATCGCCGGCGGCCAGAGCGTCGGTGTTGTACGCCCAGACCTTCGGTACGGCCCAGACGTAGACGAAGTCGCCGGCGAAGATCTGGTCGCTCGGCACCTCGTAGGACGCCCAGTCCACCTTCGCCGCCATGGACTGCGACGGCAACACCGTGAGCCCACCTGCGTTGGAGACATCGAAGGTCACGCGCTCCGCGGCCTGCTCCACATTGAGCTGGGTGACGAGGTCCGGAGCCTTCTTGTTCGTGTACCGGACTTCGATCCCGGGGTACTTCTTCTCGAAGGCGTCGATAGCCGGCTTCATCTGCGCCTCCGGCTTCGGCGCAAACCACACGACCTCACCTTCGGCCTTGGCCGCCTGGTACAGCTCGTCGAGATTCTTGGTGTCCGGAACGGCGGGAGGGCCGCCGCAGGCGGACAAGGCGACGGCAACGGCCATGACCGAGGCGGTCAGACAGAACTTGCGCCCAATTCGATTCATGGCAATCAACATTCCTTCGCGCCGGGAGTGACGGCAGGGGTGAGCCCGTACAGCCGGCCGGCGGTGCCGCCGGCGATCAGTTCCAGCTGCGTGTCGTCGAGCGAGGGCAGTTGCTTCTCGATGAGATCGTGAAGTTCGGACAACGACCCGGCCGAGGCGGGGAAGTTCGAACCCCACATGACGTTGGCTGCGCCGAACTTCTCGATCAGCGTGCGGACCACCGGTGCCGCTGATCCGCTTTCGCGCTGTGCGCGCAGGACGGCCGGCGGCGTGAGCTTGATGAAGACCCGGCCCGTCTCCTCGAGCTGGGGAACTCCGGCGGCGCTCGGGTACGGCGCGTCGCCGTCCAGCTGGGGCCGTCCCGCGTGGTCGAGGATCGCGGTGAGTCCCGGGTACTGCTGGAGGAGCCCGGCGAGGATGGGGGCGTGCTTGGCGTGCATCTGGATGCAGACCGGCACCCGGCGGTCGGACAGGAACTGCCAGACCGGCGCCATGCGCTCGTCGTCGAGGCCGCGGCCGGGCGTCGGGACGGCGGTCGTCCCGTCGGCGGCGCGGATGCGGACTCCCGAGAAGCCCCGGTCGTCGATCCAGTGGTGGAGGTCGTCGACGACCTTCGGGGAGAGGAAGTCCACCGAGCAGACCCCGCTGAGGCGGTCGGCGTGCCTGGTGAGCTGATCGGCCACGTAGTTGTTGTCGAATCCGTAGACCGTGGAGGCCTGGACGACGACGAGGTGGTCGACGGCGGCAGCGTCGGCCGCGCGCAGGAGTCCGTCGATGTCGGTGGGCCGTTCCTGCGACCAGGTGGAGCGGTGGCCGCCGAGAGGATCTGCGGGGTAGGAATCGGTGTCGGGCGAAATGATGTGGGTGTGTGTGTCGACGGTGAACATCAATACCTCACGGCTGGTAGGTGGCGGGGGCAAGCGTGCGGGCGGGTGCGCTCATGCACGCTCACCGAGGTGCCGGGTGAAGTCGTCGAGGAGCTCGGCCACGGTCACCGGCGTGCGGATGACGTTCTGCTGCAAGGCGTAGTCGATCGCGATCTGCAGACCGGCGACGAGTTCGTCGGTCACCCCGAACCGGAGGGCGCGGACGCGCGGACCGGGCTCGGTGTCTGCCGCCTTGCGCGCCTCGATCTCGGCGCCGAAAGCCTGGTAGAGCGCTGAGACCGTCTGCGGCTCGGCTTCGAGGAGGTCGCGCCGGACGGTGAGCATGTGGTTGATCGGCACCGTCTGGTGCCGGGCGCCCCACGCCTCCTCGGCCTCGCGCCAGTTCGGGATGATCGGGACCAGCGGTCCCTGCGCGCCGTCGAGCGCCGGCGGACCGAGAACGGCGGCTACGACATCGCCGCGCTCGAGCACGTCGAGCACCTTGCCGGTCGTGCGTTCGACGTTCGGCGGCTCGACGTAGCCGGCGACGTGCGGCTCCTCGGTGGTGACCCAGGTGACCTCCTTGGCGTCGACGCCGAACTCCTCGTGCAGGATGCCGCGGACCCACAGACCGGTGGTCTGGCTGTAGGCACGGACGCCGACCCGTCGTCCTGCCAGGTCAGCCGGGCTGATCTCGGCCGAACCGGGCCAGCGGGTGAGCGAGTGGTGGTGGAAGTCGCCGCTCAGCACCACCGGCAGGAGTGCGATCGGGGCACCGGCCTCGCGGGCCTGCAGGAAGGTGGCGATGGCCAATTCGCTGACGTCGTACCGGAGTTCACGCACCATGGGAGCGAACGCCTTGTAGATCGGATCCGCTGCCGCGAGTTCGACGGCGCGCCCCCCGACAGTGAGTTCGGGATCGGTGAGGAACGCGGTGTGCGGGTAGGACTTCGCGGCGATGGACAAGGGCTGGGGCATGAAACGACTCCTCTGTTGCGTCCGAGCCCGGGGGGAGGGAGTGCACGGTGCCGGTGCACTGATGCTGATCCTCAACCGACGGGCGGACCACCAATATTGTCTTACGGTTTCGCCCAATTTACGCGTGTGACTGGCCCAACACAAGGCCTTCTCGCGTGGATCGTCTAACAATTTTGCGCGACACTGCACCCGAGGAGCTACTACGACCCACTCCGCGACCGCGGCTCACGCCGACGCGCCGCTTCCACGGTCCGCCAAGACGTCTGTTCACAAGAATTGTTGTACAAAATTTCCTGTCCACATCGGGCGCGCTGCCCAAACTATTGATTTCTACGTGGTTCTTGCCGACAACTGCGCCACGCTGCTACTCTGTGCGGGAGAAAGTTGTTAAACAATCTGAGGCCGCGTCGCCAGGAGACTCGGAGACGCCAACGCACCCCTGCGGCCGGCCTGCACTCCGCCACCCAGCGGGGGCACCCGTGACATCAACTCGCTGACCGAGTCTCGCGAGTTCCCAAGCTCCACAACGAATCTGTGGAGGCTGTTCCAGATCGCCAAGCGAGGACACAGTTGTGATAAAGATCGACGAAGAGATCGCCGTACCCGCACCACCGGAACGGGTGTGGGAGGTCATTTCCGACCCCACTGAAGTGGTGTCGTGCATCAACGGAGCCGAACTCGGCCAGTTCCACGACGACGACTCCTTCGACGGCACGCTGTTCGTGAAGTTCAGCGCGATCCGGGTGCGGTTCGGCGCCCGGATGTCGCTCGACCTCGACGAGCCCGAACGAGAGGGACGGCTTTCGGCACGCGGACGGGACGGACAAGGTGCGACCCGCTTCACTGCGCAGGCGACCTTCCGGATCACCGAGGACCACGCAGTCGGCGGCACGCGGATGCATGTGGCGGGTGAGGTGGCTCTCGCGGGAAAGCTCGCGTCGCTGATCGAAGCGGGCGCCGGAGCCGTGGTGTCCCGGATGACTCAGGACTTCACGGACGAACTGATTCGCCGGTGCGCCGGGGACACGGCGATCACACCACCGCCCAGCCGTCCGTCCGTGTGGGCACGCGTGCGCGCCTGGTGGCACAGGACCATTCACAAGCGACAGAGCGAGCAGATCGGAGTGGCAAGTGGCAAGACTCAATAGCGTGATCGGTGCGCTGGAATCGGGGCAGCACGCCTTCGCGGCGTTCGCGGCACCCGAACCGGCCGCGGCGCTGGACTTCGCGACGACCGACTACGACGGCCTGGTGTTCGAGTCCGAGCACAAGCCCTGGGACGCAACGACATTGCGGGACAGCCTGCAGTATCTGCTCAACCGGCGGCGGATATTCGAAGCCGGCACGCTCGCCCCCTCCCCCACCCCACTCGTCCGCGTCCCCGTCAACGGCGCCGAACACGGGCAGTGGCACGCGAAGCAGGCCCTCGACCTCGGAGCGTACGGAATCGTGTGGCCGCACATCAGCCGGGTCGAAGAGGCCCGCAACGCGGTCGCGGCATGCCGATACCCGCGGCTGCCCGGCGAGGACCGGTTCGACCCGCCGGGCCTGCGCGGCGACGCGCCGGCGGCCGCCGCACGGTACTGGGGCCTGTCGAACGATGAGTACTACGCCAAGGCCGACGTGTGGCCGCTCGCCCCGGACGGCGAGATTCTCGTCGTGATCCAGATCGAGGATCAACTCGGCATCGAGAACCTCCCGGCGATCCTCGACGAGGTGCCCGGCATCGGTCTCATCCTCATCGGCGAGGGCGATCTGAGCCAGGAACTGGGTGTGCCTCGCCAGCTCGACCACCCGCTGATGGTCGAGGCCAGGAGCCGGATCGTGAAGATCTGTCACGAACACGGTGTCGTGGTCGGCCACCCGCACGTGACCCCCAGCAACCTCGAGCAAGTGCTCGACGAGGGCTACCGCTTCCTCATGTCAGCGCCGGTGCGCAGCTACCCCGGCCTGGAACTGGGCCGCAAACTCACCGGTCGCTCCTGACCCCGAACACCTCACCTGGAGACAAACCTTCATGATCATCGACTGTCACGGCCACTTCACGACCGCGCCACCCGCGCTCGGACAGTGGCGCGAGCGCCAGATCAAGGCGTTCGAGGATTCGGGCGCCCGAGTCTCACCCGACGAATTGCACATCGGCGACGACGAAATCAGATCCGCGATCGAACAGGGGCAGCTCAAGCTCCAACTCGAACGCGGCACCGATCTCACACTCTTCTCCCCGGGCGCGGGAAAGATGGCCCACCACTACGGCGACGAGCAGACCAGTCTGGCCTGGTCGCAGGTCAGCAACGACCTCATCGCCCGGGTGTGCGGCCTGTTCCCGGACCGTTTCGCCGCGGTGTGCCAGCTCCCGCAGTCCCCCGGTGACGCACTCGCCTCCTCCATCCGCCGATCGGCGACCGAACTCGAGCGTTGCGTCGAGGAACTCGGATTCGTCGGCTGCCTGCTCAACCCGGACCCTTCCGACGGGTACTGGCAGGCGCCGCCGCTGACCGACCGGATCTACTACCCGCTCTACGAGAAGTTGGTGGAGCTGGACGTGCCCGCGATGGTCCACGTCGCGATGTCGCGCAACCCCGCCATCCAGGGCACCTGCGCGCACTACCTCAACGGCGACACCGCGGCCTTCATGCAGCTGTGCCAGTCGGACCTGTTCACCGATTTCCCCACGCTGCGGCTGATCCTGCCGCACGGCGGCGGCGCGGTCCCCTACCACTGGGGCCGCTACCGCGGGATGATGCAGGACCAAGGCAGGCCACCCCTGCAGGAATCGTTGCTGCACAACGTCTTCTTCGACACCTGCGTCTACCACAAGCGGGGCCTCGAACTGCTCACCGACATCATCCCCGCCGAGAACGTGCTGTTCGCCTCCGAGATGATCGGCGCCGTCCGCGGCGTCGACCCCGAGACCGGGCACCGCTTCGACGACACCAAGGCGCTGCTGGACTCCATCGACTCCATCAGCGACGACGACCGGCAGGCGATATATGGCGGCAATGCGCTGAGGGTGTTCCCGCGCCTCGCGAGCCGCGTCACCAACCACGACAAGCAAGAGGAGATCGCGCGGTGAAGGTCTACGAAGCGCTCGCAGCAGCGTTCGCCGCCGAGGGCACCACGGATGTGTTCGGCATGATGGGCGACGCCAACATGCACTGGATGAACGCGCTGGCCAGTCGCGGGACGCGCCTGTACGAGGTGCGTCACGAAGGTGCGGGACTGAGCATGGCGCACGGGTACGCCCGCGCATCCGGCCGGCCCGGCGTCGTGACGACGACCAGCGGTCCCGGTACCGCGCAGCTGGCCACGTCGATGATCGTGGCGAGCCGGGCGCGCATCCCGCTGGTCGCGTTCTGCGGGGAGACCCCGTTGGGTGACACGAGCGCCGTGCAGTACCTCGACCAGCGCCGGTTCGCCGCCGCGATCGAGTGCGAATTCCTCCAGGTGACCAAGGCCGAGTCGGCCACAGAAGTGGTGCAGCGCGCCTTCTACCTGGCCCGCACCCAATCCCGGCCGGTGATGATCAGCGCCCCGTTCGACGTGCAGCTGCAGGAGTTCGAGGACGACATGCCGTACGTCCCGTCCACCGAACTGCTCCGGACCCCCAAGCTGCTACCCCACCCGACCCAGATCCAGCAGGCGTGCGAAATCATCGGGGCGAGCAAGCGAGTCGTGATCGTCGCCGGGCGGGGCGCCCGCAACGCGGAAGCCGGCGAGCAGATCCTCGCGCTCCAGCGTCGAACCGGCGCCCTACTCGCCACCACGCTGCAGGCCAAGAACTGGCTGTGCGCCGAAACCGAGTACCACGTCGGGATCGCGGGCCTGTTCGGCAGCAGGCTCGCGATGGAGCTACTGCAGGAGGCCGACTGCGTAGTGGCGGTGGGTGCGAGCCTCAACCACTACACCATCGAGAGCGGATACCTGTTCCCCGAAGCCCGGTTCATCCAGATCGACACCGCGCCGAACCTGGTGATGGGCAACGGTCAGGTCGCCGACTGCTACATGCAGGCCGACGCGATCACCGCCCTCGACGCCCTGACGGACGCGCTGGGGGTCCGCGGTATCGAGCTGGAAGGCTTCCACACCCCCGAGGTGCACGGCCGGCTCACGGCCCCGCTGATCGACCCGGCCGAATACCGCAGTGCGCCGGACCTGCTCGACCCGCGTGAGGCGATCGCGGTGCTCGACGCCGAACTTCCCGGCGAGATCGGGCTCGTGCTCGGCAGCGGACACCAGACGGACTTCGGCACGATGCTCTTCCAGCGCTCACGCGAGATCACCTCGAACTACGGCATGTTCGGCGCCATCGGTCAGGCCCCACTGCTGACCATCGGCACCGTCGTCGCCAACGGGGGCAAGCCCACATTCGTGGTCGAAGGCGACGCGAGTTTCCTGATGCACCTGTCGGAGTTCGAAACCGCGTGCCGCTACCAGCTTCCGGTGCTGGTCGTCGTCATGAACGACGAAGCCCTCGGCGCGGAGTACCACAAGGCGAAGGCCAAGGGTCTCGACCCCGAGCTCGCCGTGATCCCCACCCCCGAACTCGGCACGGTCGGTCAGGCGCTCGGCGGCGGCGGCGCGACGGTCCGCACGACCGACGAACTGCGCGCCGCCCTGGCCGAGTACGTCCGTAACCCGCGGCCCACCGTCATCGACGTCCGCATCACCCGCGACGTGCTCAGCGTGCCCTACCGGCGCATCCAGTACGGCGACGACGTGTGAGAGCCGACATTGCTGACGACAAACGACAAGAGGAGTCGGAAATGAAGATCGTACTGGGCAGGGACGACCTCGCGGCCGTAGCCGTCGAGGGGGCCGCGGCCGCCGGTGCCACGCCCGAACGTCTCGACATTCGGCCCGTGCACAAGGCATCGCGCGGTTTCGTGAACGACACATCGGCGGACGTGTGCGAGCTGGCCGTGGTGACGCTGCTGCAGGCGGCCGCCCACGACAAGCCGGTGGCGCTGCTGCCGGTCACCATGCTCGGCCGCTACCAGCACCAGACCCTGGTGACCATGGGCGATCTGAGTGTCGACGATGTGCGGGGCCGAACTGTCGGTGTGCGCTCGTGGAGCCAGACCACCGGGGTGTGGCTGCGCGGATTCCTCAGCGAGCAGTACGGTCTCGATCTGACCGAAATCAACTGGCAGACATACGAGGGCGGGCACGTCGACGGGGCCACCGACCCGGCATGGGTCACGCGCGCCCCCGAAGGCGCCAAACTCCAGGCCGACTTCCTCGAAGGCACGCTCGACTACGGGATCATGGGCAACGAGCTGCCCTCCGACGACCGAATCCGCACCGCCATCCCCAACGCCCTCGCGGTCGCGGCCGAATGGGCCGCACGCAAAGGCTTCGCTCCCATCAACCACGTGGTCGGGTTCAGTGCGGCAGCCGCGAACGAGGACCCGAAGGCCATCCTCGCGGTCTACGACGCCTTGGCCGAAGCAGCCGCGGCCAGCGGCCCGGCGGCGGGTCCGGTGGACCTGAGCCCCGTCGGATTCGACGGTCTGCGCGGCGCCGTCACCGACGCTTCCCGCTACGCCTACGAGCAGGGGCTGCTGCCTCGCCGGGTCGAGTTCGACGAACTCGTCGACCGCACCTGCGCCGCTCTCGGGGTGACCGCCTCACGCCTCGGCGGCTGACCCACTTACTCCTTCTGAACACGAAAGGCTGAACATGAACACGCTCTCGGTCGCACTCGGGGACTACCCCCACGTGCAGGCACTGCTGGGCGGCGACGTCACGGTGAACGGCTACGCAGTCGAACCCGTCGAGGTCAGCCCGATCATCGGCGCGTACCGGCGGATGATCCGCGACCTCGAATTCGACGTGTGCGAACTCGCGCCGACCTCGTACCTGATGGCGCTGCAGGCCGGGGTTCCGCTCACCGGGATCCCCGTCTTCCTCAACCGCCGCTTCCACCACGCCGACGTGCAATGCGGCTCGGCATCGGGAATTCGCTTCCCCGCCGACCTGAAGGGCACACGCATCGGTGTCCGCGCCTACACGGTGACCACCGGGGTGTGGATGCGCGGCATCCTGCGCGACGAGTACGACCTCGACATCGACACGGTCAAGTGGGTCGTGGACGACGACGACCACATCGAAGGCCGCGCGCCCGCCAACGTCGAGCGGGTCACCGACGGCCGATCGCTCGGTGAGTTGCTGCGTGCCGGCGAGATCGACGCCGCGTTCAGCGGAAACGCAGGCACCGGGCGTGCGGGTGCGCCGCGGGCGGGGTGGTCGGCGTCGGCCGAGCAACCCGCGGGCGACGACGGACCGTACCCGCTGTTCCCCGACCACGAGGTCCTCGCCACCGACTGGTACCTGCGGACCGGGATTTATCCACTGCATTCGGTGATCGCGATCCGCCGTGATCTCGTCGACCGCGATCCGGAGTTGCCGACCGCGCTCTACGCAGCTTTCGCCGAGAGCAAGCGCCGTCAGATCGAGGCCGATCCCCAGTGGTCGGCGCTGCCGCGACTGGGCAAGCAGGGCAGGCAGATCCGGACCGACCCGATTCCCTACGGTCTGCAGGCCAACGACGCGAGCGTGCGAGCGCTCGTGAAGTTCTCGCGGGACCAGGGCCTGCTCGACAAGGACTTCTCCGCCGATCCCGCCCTGCTGTTCGCCAAGGGCGACTACCCGGACGCCTGATCCGGCCCACCAACCGAGAAAGGTGCAGACCATGGACATCGTCGACACCCATTGCCACATCATCACCGACGACGTGACCCGCTACCCGCGGGCCCCGATCGGTGGGAAGCAGTCCAGCTGGGCCACCACCCGGCCGGTCACCGCGGACGGCATGGCCGAACGCATGGACGAAGCCGGGATCAGCCAGGCCGTGCTGGTTCAGGCCACCACCGCCTACGGCTACGACAACTCCTATGTGCTCGACAGCAGGGCGCAGCGGCCGGACCGGTTCATCGCGGTGGGCACAGTGGACCCGTTGCGGCCCGACGCCGCCGACAATCTCGAGGCGGTAGTCGGCGACGGCGGCCTCTCCGGGGTGCGGCTGTTCACCAGCGGCAGCACGGTTCCCACCCAGGGCGAGTGGTTCGCCGCGCCGGAGACCTATCCCTTCTGGGACAAGGCCACCCAGCTCGGCGTGACGGTGTGCCTGCAGATGCGACTCGGGCCGGCGACCGAGCAACTGCACCTGCTGCTGCGCCGATTCCCCTCGGTCCCGGTGCTGCTCGACCACATGGGTTACCCCGACATCGCGGCCTCCCCCACCGACGCCGGCGAAGCGGTGGCGGCGCTGGCCGTCCATCCCGGCCTGCACCTCAAGCTGACCCACCGCAACCTCGAACGTCTCCACGACGCCGGCCCGAAGGCCGCCGGTTTCCTCGATCCGGTGCTCGCAGCGTTCGGAGCGAACCGGATCGCGTGGGGCTCCAACCTGCCTGCCGCGGAACAGTCGCTGCCCGAACTCGTCGCCCTCGCCCGGGAGGTGCTGGCCGAAGTGCCCGAGCCCGAACGCCGGGAGATCTTCGCAGGCACGGCGCGACGGCTGTACCCCAGCCTGGCCACATAGGGTCTCGGAGAAAATGATGGCAATTCGGCAAAGATGCGATGGCACAATCGTTATCGCACGCCGTGTATTCGATTCATGCGTCGCCCTCGTATCTGCCGCTGCAGCCGCGCCGGTTGCCTTCGCGCTGGCCGAGGGAATGGCGCTGTCCCGCATTACGCGCGACGGCCTCGAGGCGGACGGGTATTCGTCCGACGAGAACCTGCACGATGTCGGCACGGTGATCGAGCTGATATAGGTCGTGCCCCCACGTGCGTGCCGTCCGCTGCCGATGTCCGCCGAAATCCGGCGGACGGCACGCATTTCCACGCTACTTCCTCAGCAGAGGTGATCACCACGAGCAACGACGAACCAGAACCCCGCCCCGGGATGGGCCGATGACCATCCTCTCCGGGCTCCGCCGGCAAACCTTCGCATCCCTCCGCAGCACCAACTTTCGCCGTTACATCACCGGTCAGGCCATTTCCCAAGCCGGCAAGTGGATGCAAACCATCGCCCAGTCGTGGCTCGTCCTCGAGCTCACCGACTCCGCCACCGCGATCGGCGTGGTGATGGCATTGCAGACCGTGCCCATGCTCCTCGTCGCACCGTATGGCGGGGTCGTTGCCGATCGACTGGACAAGCGGCGCCTGATGATTGCCCTGCAGGCACTGATGGGCGTGCAAGCACTGATCCTGGGTATTCTCACCGTCACCGGAACAGTCCAGCTCTGGCACGTCTACGTTCTCGCCCTCGTCCTCGGCCTGAACCAGTGCTTCGAAAACCCCACACGCCAATCGTTTCTGCTCGAGATGGTCGGGGCCGATCACCTCCGAAACGCCGTCAGCCTGCAATCGGTGCTCAACTCCACGGCCCGGATGATCGGGCCCGCCGCCGCCGGACTCGTCATCGCAGCAGGCGGTGTCGGTCTGTGTTTCCTGCTCAACGCAGCAAGTTTCGTGGCGGTCGTCGCCTCCCTTCTCGCCCTCGACGTCTCGCAGCTGACCCCCTCACCACCGACGGCCCGCGCTCGCGGTCAGCTCCGCGAAGGTCTCGCATACGTCCGACGCTCCCCTCAGCTGGCCGTACCGTTGACCATGATGGCCCTGATCGGCTGTTTCGCCCTCGAGTTCCCGGTAATCCTGCCCGTCATCGCCGACCAAACCTTCGACGCCGGGCCGGGCGCGTACGGCTTCATCACCGCTGCGATGGGCGCGGGATCGGTGGTGAGCGGACTCGCCGTCGCAGCCTGGGGCCGCACCGGAACCCGGCCGCTCGTGCTCACAGCAACCGCTTTCGGTGCGCTCCTCCTCGTCGCCGCCCTCGCCCCGAATCTGTGGGTCATGCTTGCAGTCATGGCCTGTGTGGGAGCATGCAGCGTCGCCTTCACCTCCACGACCAACAGCACGCTGCAACTCGCCGCCGCACCGGCCACACGCGGACGAGTAATGGCCCTGTTCGGAATGGCATTCATCGGATCTACCGCGGTAGGCGCGCCCATCGCCGGATGGGTGTGTCAGCACTGGGGCGGCCGCGCGGGACTACTCCTCGGCGCCCTTGCCTGCCTGATCGCCGCCGCCATCGCAGCACCGTGTCTGAGACACCGCGACAGTCGGGCCCTGCCCACTACCTAGTCGTGCGCCTGCTCCACGACCCAGGCCGCGACCTGTGTCCGGGAGGTGAAGCCCAGTTTCGCCAGGATGTGCTCCACGTGTCCTTGTGCGGTGCGCGGCGAGATCACCAGTCGGTCGGCGATGGCCTGATTGGTCAGGCCTTCGGCGATCAGATCGGCGACCTGGCGTTCCCTCTTGGTCAGTCGCGTCGACGCGTCGGCGTCTCGCGTGGTGGTGCCGGCCTGTCGCTCGTGGAGGGCGTAGGCGATTGCCGAATCGAAATCCAGGCTTCGGCCCTTGCGGTGGGCCTCCTCGAATACCGCTCCTCCGAGCCGCTTCCGAGCTTCCTGGTCGCAGTTCTGCTGGTATACGAGAAGATTGGAATGTATGACCACAGCACTGCCCACCGACCGCGCCAATCCCTCCGCGGCTCCCATCAGCACTGCGGCCCGGGCGGCGTCGCGCCGCTCGCACGCGATCCAGGCCAGGGCTCCGAGGCAGGCTGCCGCGAAGCGGGGGCTGTGCACTTGCCGGGTCAGCTCCAGCGATTGGTCGAGAAGGCGGATCGCTCGATCGGCGTCACCCTGCTGCCACACCGCAATTCCCAGGGCCCACAGCGAATGCGATCGATACACCTTCTCGCCGTGCATCTCTGTGATCGCGAGAACACGCTCGAGGCTTTCGACAGCCTGCTCCGTCGAGCCGGACAGTCCATAGGTCGTCCCCAACAGGTAGAGGGCACTGGTTTCGAGTGTGCGTTCTCCACGTTCGCGGAACTCTGCGAGCGCGGTGTCGAGGCGAGAGCGGGCCCGTTCGAGATCACCGTTGTAGAGGGCCAGCGTGCCGTCCGCGTCGGCGACGAGAGCGCGCATCATCGGATCGCTCGTGCGCGCGGTGAGAGTTCGCGCCTCCGCCACGAGCGCGGCCCCGGACTCGAGATCCCCCTGCACGTCGGCCATCACGCTGGCGCAGTAGAGCGCCTTGATCCGGTCGACGGTCGGTTCGACGGGGTAGCTGGCCAACAGGTGGTTCAACCAGCGCCGGCCCTCGTTGTAGAGGCCCTGCGACGTCCAGAACCAGCGGAGTGCGGCGGCGGTGCGCAGGCCGGCGGCGGGATCGTCGTCGATGCCGAATTCGAGGGCCTCCCGCAGATTCGGCTGTTCCCGCTTCAGCCGGGCGATCCAGTCGAGTTGGCGGGCACTGATCCACTCGACCTCCGCATCCAGCGCCAACGCCTCGTACCAGTCCCGGTGCCGCCGACGCAAAGACACCGCCTCACCGGTCTGCTCGAGTTTCTCGAAGCCGTACTCGCGGAGAGTCTCGAGCATCCGGAACCGCACCACCGACCCGTGCTCCTCGCGGATCAGAATCGATTTCTCCACCAGGGACGTCAGCGTGTCGAGCAGTTCGTCCGGGTCGAGGCCCTCGCCGCACACCCGCTCCGCGGCGTCGAGTTCGAAGCTCCCCGCGAACACCGCCACCCGACCCCACACCAATTGCTCTTCCGCGGAGCACAACTCGAAACTCCAGTCGATACACAGCCGCAGCGTCTGCTGCC
Organism: Rhodococcus sp. JS3073; assembly: GCF_026810085.1. Taxonomy (NCBI): domain Bacteria; kingdom Bacillati; phylum Actinomycetota; class Actinomycetes; order Mycobacteriales; family Nocardiaceae; genus Rhodococcus; species Rhodococcus sp. JS3073. The sequence continues at coordinate 3,953,186 of NZ_CP113951.1, forward strand.
GCGTCGGCGCACCCCGGCTGCCGCGGGTCAGCAGGGCATAGCGGTCGGTCAACCGGCCAAGGATCTGCTCGGGTGACATCGCCCGCAACCGCGCCGCCGCCAACTCGATCGGCAGCGGCAACCCGTCGAGCCGGTGGCAGATCCCCACCACCGTCGCCGCGTTGTCCTCGGTGAGGGCGAAGCCCGGAACGGCAGCATTGGCGCGTTCGGCAAACAACGTCACCGCATCGTATTTGGGTAACCCGCGCAAGGAGGGCTTCCGTTCGGGATCGGGGACGGCCAGCGGGGGGACCCGTAGCACTGCCTCCCCGCCGATGCCGAGGGGTTCGCGGCTGGTGGCCAGAATCCGCAACCGCGGACAGGTGTGGAGCAGAGGGCCGGCGAGTTCGGCGACCGCGTCCACGATGTGCTCGCAGTTGTCGAGGACCAACAGCACCTCTCGCGGGGCGAGGAACTCGATCAGGACCTCCCGCAGCGGCCTCGTCGAGTGGTCCCGGACTCCCAGTGCGCCCGCGACGGCGTCGATCAGTGAAACCGCGTCGCGCAGTTCGCCCAACTCGACCAGGCGCACACCGTCGGAGTACTCGCGCAGCACAGCGGACGCGACCCGCATCGCCAGCCGCGTCTTCCCGACACCCCCGATCCCGGTCAACGTGACCAGGCGCGACCCGGTCAGGAGGTTCTTCGCCTCGGTGAGCTCGTGTCGGCGGCCGACGAAGCTGGTCAGTTCCAGGGGAAGGTTCCCCGTCGTGATGGGAGCGGAGGCACCTGCGCCGCTCGGTCGCACTTCGGAACCCGGTCGCCGGTCGTTGCCCTGTGTGTCGGGTTCGGCTCGTAGGGGCATCTCGTCGACCGGGAAGCCGTGGGCACGTTGCAGGGTTCGCAGTTCCTCTCCGAAGTCGGCGGCGGTAGCCGGTCGCTGATCGGGCACGCGGGACATCGCGCGGGCGATCACCGCGGATACGTCGTCCGGGAGCCCCCGCTCACGCAGATCGGGCACCTCCTGTGTGGTGATCCGCAGGAACTGGGCGACGACCTGTTCGCCGCTGCGACGTTCGAACGCGGCATGGCCGGTGAGGGCACTGAACAAGGTGGCGCCCAGGCCGTAGACATCGGCTGCCGGACTGGGCGGTTCACCCCCGAGCACCTCCGGCGCGGTGTACGCCGGCGACCCGGTGACGGCACCGGTCGCGGTCTCGAAGCCGCCGCTGATGTGCGCTATACCGAAATCGGCCAACTCGGGCTCGCCGTAATCGGTGAGCAGGATGTTCGCGGGTTTGACGTCGCGATGCAGGACACCCAGTCGGTGCGCCGACTCCAGTGCACCTGCGATCTTCACCCCGAGCCGCAACGCCTGGCCCAACGGCAGCGGACCGTGTCGGCGGATCCGCACATCGAGGGAATCTTGCGGGTGGTACGGCATGACGGTGTAGGGACGGCCGCTGTCGGTGGCACCGACCTGCAGAATGTTGACGATGTTCGGGTGCCCGGTCAGCCGCCCCATCGCCCGCTGCTCCCGGAAGAATCGGGCCCGGTTCTCCTCGTCGAGCTCGACGGTGAGGACCTTCACCGCCACCGTGCGATCCAGTTCCGCCTGCGTGCAGCGGTAGACCACGCCGAAACCGCCGCGGCCGATCTCCTCAACGTCAGCGAAACCAGATCCACCGAGTTCGGCAGCCGGGGACGGCGGGTACCGCTGAGTGTCGAGCGGATCACCTTCACCCATCGGACGGTCTACTCACCCCGTCGGCTCGTGGTTCCGGCGCATTGGTCCCGACGGCGCGACCAGCGCGGATACAACCGTGGACTCACCTCTCGATGGCGCCCTCCCGAGGATATCGTCGAGCAGCACGGCGGAGGTACCCGTCATCGACGTGACTACCGGGTGGATCCCCGCACGACGAGGCGTCCGTGGAGGTGTCCCGGTGGGACTGGCCGGTCAGAGTTGTCGAGGCGGTTGACCAGCATCGTGACGGCCACGCGGGCGAGGTGTTCGGGCTGTAGGTCCACGGAGGTGATCGCGGGAACGGCGGATCGTGTGTGCTCCGAGTCGGAGCCGCCGACGATCTGCACGTCGCCGGGGACGTCGAGCCCTCGTTCCCGGACCCGCGCGAGCACCCCGGCGGCGTGGCGGCCGGTGAGACAGTACACCGCGTCGGGTGGGTCGTTACGGTCGAACAGTTCGTCCGCGGCTTCGCGTCCGCCGGCCTCACCGGTGGTCTCGGGCCGGATGGCGACCAGAGCGTCCTGACCACGGTTCGCTGCCCACGCGCGGTACGCGGCCTCGGCGCCCAGGTTCCACGAATTGGGATCGGTTCCGGTAACGAGAGCCACTCGCGTCGCCCCCGAGTCCGCGAGGTGCCGCAGCACTCGGTCGGTCATGAGTTCGGTGTCGGTGTCGAGCCACGCGTCGTAGGCGGCCCTCGCCGGATCCCGGCCGACGGACAGGAACGGCACGCCTTCCCCGAGGAGCATCTCGATGAGGGGGTCGTTCGTGACGGGTTCCGTGATCAGGAACCCGTCGCAGGCGAGGGCGGCTGCCGGGGACTCGTCGCGCGTCGGATCGGACACCAGCATGAGGCCGTATCCGAAATCCATCGCGGCCAGAGCCGCCGAACCCGCGAACCGCAGGAAGTAGTCGACGCCCGCCGGGAGAGTCGAATCCAGTGTCTCGAGCGGCCGGAGCACGAGGGCGAGCACGCCGAGACGGTTGCTCCGCAGGCTCCTCGCCACCACGTCCGGCCGGTAGCCGAGGGACTTGGCGACCGAGCGGACACGCTCACGCGTCGCGGTGGCGACGACGCCTTTGCCGCTGAACGTGTGCGACACCGTCGTGGTCGACACGCCCGCGTGCCGTGCCACGTCGGCGATGGTGGGCCGCGATCGCTTCTCCGTCACGCACTCAGGCTACCAACGGCTCGACCTGCACCAAATCGATTTGCAAATTCGCTGACCCAACTCTTGTCCAAATCGATTTGGTTCCGTACGGTGACCGGGGTCACGCCAGATCGGCGATTGCGCCCACCAGCCGCACATCCGTGCTCATCTATCCGGAGGACCCCATGGCATCGACAAAAGCAGACCCGCGCGCGGTGACGCCCGGCGAAACACCGCCGGCCGATCGCGCCGGGCGGGTGGAGACGCACGGCATCGACTTCATCCCCGCCAGCGAGCGGCACGGCCGCGCCCGGGACCTGTTCGCGGTATGGGCGGCGCCCAACGTGAGCTACCTGGCCCTGGTCGTCGGCGGCGCACTGATCCTGATGGGCCTGTCCTTCTGGCAGGCTCTCGCGGTGATCGTGGTCGGCAACCTGTTCTCGATCCTCACCGGGATCGTCGCCGCCAGCGGACCCGCGTCGGGCACGCCAAGCGAGGTGATCACCCGTGCGATCTTCGGTATCCGCGGCAACCGCGTGAACATTCTCGTGACCAGCTGGTTCATCAGCGTCTGCTACCTGGCGCTGAACTGGGCGGCCGCGTCGTACACGGCCTTCAGGCTCGTCGAACGGTTCGGGATCGACGCGACCACCCCCGTCAAGGTCGTCATCATCCTGGCGATCGCCGCTGTCACGCTGGCCATCGGCGTGTACGGGCACGCCACGATCGTGCGGCTCTACCAGCCGCTGGCCCTGGTGCTGACGTTGATCTTCGTGGTGATGGCCGGATACGTTCTCGGCAACGCCGACTGGGCTTACCAGCCGGCGGAGTCACTCCACGGAATCGGCCTGTGGGCGACGGTGGCCGCGGGTGTGTCGATCGTGGCGTCGGCTCCGCTGTCCTACACCAACAGCGCGGACTTCGCCCGCTACCTGCCTGCGACCACCTCTCCGGTCTCGGTCACCGCCTGGACGGCGCTCGGCGCGTTCGTCCCCAGCGTGCTGTTCACCGCGCTCGGCGCACTCGCCGGAACCGGACTCGACATGGCCGACCCGCAGATCGCACTCGAGACCATTCTCCCGGCGTGGTTCACACCGATCTTCCTGCTCGCCGTCATCGTCGGCACGATCGCCAACAACGCGATGACCGCCTACAGCTCCGGGCTCGCCCTGCAATCGGTCGGCCTGCGCCTGCGCCGCTCACGCAGCGTCCTCCTCGACGGCTCGATGGGTGTGGCCATGACGCTGTACGCGCTGCTCGTCTCCAACTTCCTCGACACCGTCAGCAACATGATGCAGCTCGTCGTGACCGTGATGGGTCCCGTCATGGCCGTGTACGTCGCCGACGTCCTGTGGCGCCGCAACCGCTACGACGGCCTCGGGCTCGGCGACGAGACCAGCAGCAGCCCCTACTGGTACAGCGGTGGGATCAACTGGGCGGGAACGGTCGCCGTCTTCACCGGCATCGCCGCGGCCGCGCTCTGCGTCGCCGCCCCGGTCTACACCGGTCCGGTCGCGAACGCGGTCGGCGGCGTGGACCTGTCACTACCGGTCGGGTTGATCGTCTCCGCAGCACTGTACGTCGTGCTGATGCGTTCGTACCGGACCCGCTGATCGAGTGTGATCGGCCGGCACACAGCACTATTCACACCAGCACCACAACGAGGACGACGATGACCGAGACCAGCACTGTCCACTCCCACGTCTGCGTGGACGACACCCGGCCGCACGAACGCGGCATCGCCCGCGGCACGCAGCTGCGCAGCGACCTGCCCGCGTCCGTCGAACTGTATCTGCGCCTGTTCGACACGGTCGGCGTGAGCGAGACCCGCACCCGCGACAGCGCGCACCGCCTCGCGGATGTGCTGGCGGCGTGGGGCCCCCGGTACCTCGAAGAGATCGAGGGCATCGCTGCCGGCGCCGGGCTCGAGCCCTGGCACGTGATGGCGCTGAACGGCCGGACGGAGATCCTGTCCCAGGCGACCGCGGCCCGTCCCGGCGAATGCTCCACCATCGCCTACGCACCCGCGGATCGTCCGTCGGCGCCGTTCGGCATCCAAACCTGGGACTGGCACGAAGAACTGGACCCGTACTGGCACACCCATCAGGTGCGCGGAACCCACCACAGTTACGTGGGGCTGACCGAGCACGGCATCCTCGGCAAGATCGGGATGAACAGCGCGGGCCTCGGCGTCTTCTTCAACATCCTCGGCCACCGCGACGACGCACCGGCCGGGGTGCCCGTGCACGTCCTGTCCGCGGCGGTCCTCGGCGAAGCCGGGACCGTCGACGAAGCCCTCGAACTACTGTGCTCGGCACCGATCGCGACCTCGGGCGCACTGACGCTGATCGACCCCGACACCGTCGCGTGTGCCGAGGTCAGCCCCGTCGGCGTCGCGACGCTCCGCCCGAGCGACGGATTCCTGACGCACACCAACCACTTCCTCGACCCGGCCAACGCCGCCCGCGAGAAGACCGGTCTGTACGAGCCGGACTCGCAGGACCGCTACGGTCTGATCGCCTCCCGGCAGCAGCGGTACGCCGAGCCGGCCGTCGCCGATCACCTCGTCGAGTACCTGTATTCCGATCCGGGGCAGCCCCAGCTGTGCTGCGTCCCCGCCCCGGACGCGGTCTTCGGTCAGCGCTGGGCCACCCTCGCGACAGTGCTGCTCGAACCCGAGCACCGCCGTGCCCGCATCCTCGCCGGCACACCGATCGACGCCCGACGGAGGTCGTGGACCACGCTCGATGCCACCGAGGCCGCGTGCGTCGTGGGCGGGTGACACGGCTGCCTGTCCCGGTACGTGAGCGGCAAAGCGTGTGCCCGCACTCTTTACCACTCACCTGGGGTCAGGACACCAGATTCGCTGAGGCCCAGTCCATGTGCGTCTGAATCGCTGTGGCCGCTTCGTCGGCGTCGCCGGTTTCGATGGCGTCGACGATGGCGCTGTGGCGGCCGACGTCCATGTTCCCGACGGCGCGGTCGAGGCCGGCGAACATGATCGACATCCGGATGGATCCTTCGAGGGAGATCCACGAGTGCAGGAGTGTGTCGTTGCCGGTGAGCGAGCACATGGTGCGGTGAAAGTTCAGGTCGGCCTCGATCCGGGCTTCGAGGACGGCGGTGTCCATGACGTCGAGGGCGGCGCGCAGTTCCGCGATGACGGTGGCGCGGTCGGCCAGGCCGGCGAGTTCCCGGACGGCCAGCGCCTCGAGTGCGGCGCGGACGGCGAAGATGTCGCGGATCTCCTTGGAATCGAGGTGCCGGACATACAGCCGGCCCCGCGCGCCGGCGGAAATCAACCCCTCCTGCTGGAGTTGCCGCATCGCCTCGCGGAGCGTGCCGCGGCTGATCTGCAGCATCTCGGACAGTTCGGTCTCCACGAGCGGGCTGCTCGGCGCGAGTTCCCCGCTGGTGATCGCGACCCGCAGGGCGGCGACGGCTTGCTGGCGGAGGCTGGTCTTCTCCAGACCGAGCAGTGCGGCGGGTTGTCCGGCCATGGGTGCCTCCGTGGGGTCAGCGATCAACTGTCGACAGCGGTCTGTTGACAGCAACCTGTTGACAGCCATCGTACGGCCCGCACCGCCCGGCCTGCGGCGCGGGCCGTACGCACTGGTCATGCCAGTTCGCCCAGAACCTTGGCGACGATCCGGTCCGTGCTCAGGCCGTACCGCTCGTGCAGGGTGGGCAGGGCACCGGCGTCGAGGAACTGGTCCGGGAGGGCGATCGGCACAACCCGCTTGCCGAGGCCGGCCGTGACGACGGCGGCGGCCACGGTCTCGAAGAGCCCGCCGATCACGGTGTGGTTCTCCAGGGTCACCACCAGTCGGTCGGTGTTCACCTCGGCGAGGACGGCCTCGGCGTCGAACGGTTTGATCGTGGGCGTATGCACGACCGCCACGTCGACGTTGTGCTCCGCCAGCCGGTCGGCGGCCTGCAGCGCGCGCATCGTCATCAGGCCACTGGTGACGAACACGACGTCGTTGCCGCCGCGGAGCACCTTGGCCTTGCCCAGTTCGAACGTGTAGTCGTACTCGTCGAGCACGGTCGCGACCTTCCCCCGCAACAGCCGCAGGTAGGTGGGTCCGTCGGACGCGGCGAGCTGCGGGACGGCCTGTTCGATGTCGATCGAGTCGCACGGATCGACGATGGTGAGGTTGGGGATTCCCCGGAAGATGGCCATGTCCTCGGTGGCCTGGTGGCTGGGTCCGTAGCCGGTGGTGAGGCCGGGGAGCCCGCCGATGATGTTGACGTTGAGGTTCGGTTCGGCGATGTCGAGGCACAGGAAGTCGTAGGCGCGGCGCGCGGCGAATACCGAGTACGTGGACGCGAACGGCACGAGGCCGGTCTCGGCCATCCCCGCGGCGGCTCCGAGCAGGAGCTGCTCGGCCATCCCCATCTGGAAGAACCGCTCGGGGAACTCCTGCGCGAAGATGTGCATGTCGGTGTACTTGGCGAGGTCGGCGGACAGGCCGACGATCTTGTCGTTCTCCCGGGCAGCCTTCACGAGGGCGTGCCCGAACGGTGCGGACGTGGTCTTCTGCCCGTCGTCGACGAACGAGGCGATCATGGCCGACGTCTTGAGCTTCGGTTTGCTGGCGGTGGTCATGTCAGGCGTCCTTGGGGTCGAAGCCGGCGGTGAGCTGGTCGCGGCAGATCTGCCACTCGTGTTCGTCGATGCGCATGAAGTGCGCCTTCTCCCGGGTCTCGAGCAGGGGCACGCCCTTGCCGACCTTCGTGTCGCAGAGAATGATCGACGGTTTGCCGCCGGATTCGGCGGCGGCGTTGTCGAACGCGCGCACCAGCGCGGTGACGTCGTTGCCGTCGACGCGTTCGACGTGCCACCCGCAGGCGGCCCACTTGTCGTGCACGGGTTCGGTGCTGAGCACCGTCGAGGTCGCACCGTCGGCCTGGAGTGCGTTGATGTCGACCATCGCCGTCAGATTGCCGAGCCGGTGGTGGTGTGCGCCCATGGCCGCCTCCCACGTCGAACCCTCGTCGAGTTCGCCGTCGGAGAGAAAGTTGAAGACGCGGGCGGTGGAGTGCTGGTGACGCAGCCCGAGGGCCATGCCGACCGCGATGGTGAGACCGTGTCCAAGGGAGCCGCCCGAAATCTCCATGCCGGGGGTGTACGTGGACATCGCCGACATCGGCAGGCGGGAGTCGTCGGAGCCGTAGGTTTCCAGTTCGCTGCGGGGAATGATGCCGGCCTCGGCGAGCGCGGCGTAATGGCCGATGGCGTAGTGGCCGGTGGAGAGAAGGAACCGGTCCCGGCCCTCCCACGCGGGATCGTCGGCGCGGAAGCGCAGTTGGTCGGCGTAGACGGTGGCGAAGATGTCGGCGGCCCCGAGCGCCTGCCCGACGTATCCCTGGCCCTGTTCCTCACCCATGTCGAGGACGTTGTGCCGCATGCGGTAGGCGAATTGTTCGACGGTCGCGATGCGCGACGCGTCACTGATCGTGTCTTCGGCCGCGGTGGTGGCGGTTGTGATGGTCACAGGAGTTCCTTTTCCTTGCGGATCGTGGGCGTGGTGCCGGTGGACGCCGGGGTGTCGGCGCTTTTGGAATCGGCGCGCGCCGCAGCCTCGGCGGCGAGGCGCCGTTCGGTGGGTCCCCAGGTCTCCCTGGTGATCAACGCCGCCCACAGCCCGATCAGGGCGTACGTGCTGAACAGCAGCGCCGGACCCCACCAGCCGAAGGAGACGAACAGCAGCGTGGTGACGAAGGGCGTGAAGCCGGAGACCATCGCCGAGATCTGGTAGGCGAGGGAGGCTCCCGACGCACGGCGCGAGGCGTCGAAGAGTTCGGGGAACCACGCACCCTGCGCTCCCGCCAGCGAGTTCTGGCAGACCGCGTAGGCGATCACGATGGTGGCGATCACCAAGAGGAAGAGGCCGGTGTTGACCAGAAGGAACATCGGGATTCCGAACAGTGCCGCGAAGGCGCAGGACGCGATGTAGAGGGGGCGTCGTCCGATACGGTCGGTGAGGCGGGCCCAGGCGACGGTGGCGAAGACGCCGATTGCGGACGCGATGCACAGGGCGACAAGGGTTTCGGACTTCCCGGCGAGGCCCTGGTTGTGCAGGTAGGAGATCATGTAGGTGATCGACACCGCGTAACCCGCGGTCTCGGCGACCCGAAGACCGATGCCGCGCAGAATGTTTCGCCAGTCGTACTTGATGGATTCGAGTACCGGGGACTTGACGATGTCGCCCTCGTTCTTGACGTCCTCGAAGACCGGGGACTCGGGCACCTTCGACCTGATGACCAGGCCGACCATCACCAGGACGATGCTGGCGAGGAACGGTACCCGCCAGGCCCAGTCGCCGCCGAGGTGCACGCTGAACAGGAACACCAGATTCGCCAGCAGCAGCCCGACGGGGAAGCCGGCCTGCACGATGCCGGTGAATTTGCCCTTGGACTTCCAGGGGGCGTGCTCGTAGCTCATCAGGATCGCACCGCCCCACTCGGCGCCGAACGCGAGGCCCTGGACGATGCGGACGAGGACCAGCAGCACCGGCGCGATGAGTCCCACCTGCGAATAGGTGGGCAGCAGGCCGATCGCGAAGGTCGCCAGACCCATCGCGATCAGCGATGCCACCAGCACGGGCTTGCGTCCCAGTTTGTCCCCGAGATGTCCGCCGAGCACCCCACCGAGCGGGCGCGCTGCGAAGCCGACACCCAGCGTCGCGAACGCGGCGAGTGTTCCGGTGACCGGGTCTGCGCCCGGGAAGAAGGCGGTACCGAAGTACAGCGCGGCGGCCGTGCCGAAGCCGATGAAGTCGTACGTCTCGATGACGGCACCCACCGAGGAGCCGATTGCTACGCGCTTGGCGTCCTTCGTGCCATGGACAGGACCTCGCATCCTGAGTGTTTCGGTACTCATGGGGACTCCTCTTCGAGCTGCCGGTTTCTACGATTGCCGCCGATTTGTTGACTGTCAACAGTGCGGTTTCAACAGTGTGATCCGAGCCACGTCGATATGTCAACCGTTACCCGCCGACGGTTGACTGTTAACAGTCGATCGGCCTACTGTGGTGGCAGTCACCTACCGCGTCGTCGACCTTCCTGCTCTCCACCGCATCGGACGGGACGCGCGATTCCAGCAACACGAGGAGCGATCATGTCGTCCATCCAGCGCACCGCCGTCATCACCGGCGCCACCTCCGAGCGCGGGATCGGCCTCGCCACCGCCCGCCGCTACGCCGAAGAGGGCTGGGCGATCGTCGTTCTCGACCTCGACGGGGAGAAGTCCGCGAAGGTCGCCGCCGAGATCGGCAACGAGTTCGGTGTCCCGGCCTTCGGTCACGACATCGACGTCGCCGACGAAACCTCGGTCCAGCGGGCCCACGACGCCGTCGCCGCCGAAGTCGCAGGCGGCAACCTCCCCACCGTGGGTGCGCTCGCGAACATCGCCGGCATCACGTCGCCGGTGCCGTTCCTCGAGACCACCCTGGAACTGTGGAACAAGGTGATGGCGGTCAACGCCACCGGCACCTACCTCGTCACCCGCGCGTTCCTGCCGGTCATGATCGACAACGGCTGGGGGCGTGTGGTGAACATGTCGTCCGTCTCCGCCCAGCGTGGTGGCGGGGTGTTCGGCAAGGTGCCGTACTCGTCCGCGAAGGCCGCGGTCCTCGGTTTCACCAAGTCCCTCGCGCGTGAACTCGGCGACAGCGGAGTCACCGTCAACGCCGTCACCCCCGGTGCGGTCGACACCAGCATCCGCGTGGGCAGCACCGACGAACAGGAAGCCGCACTCTGCCGCGACATCCCCCTCGGCCGGGTCGCGACCACCACCGAGGTCGCCGCCGTCATCACCTTCCTGTCCTCGCAGGACGCCGCATACCTCACCGGCACCACCGTCGACATCAACGGCGGCAGCCACCTGCACTGAGTCGGTGCAGCCACGGCGGTGGACGGTCTCGACCGTCCACCGCCCGAATCCACCCCCGGGACACGCAATGACCGACCACACAGCACTTCACGACCAACCCACAACCGCCGCCGAACGCTGGGGGTGGCGGTACCGCGCCCACTGCCGCACCACCGACCCCTCCGCCTTCTTCGCTCCGGACGGCGAGCGACGCGGCGCCCGGATCAGGCGGGAACGACGCGCCAAACAGATCTGCGACGGCTGCATCGTCGCCGACCAATGCCGCGCACACGCAACCGAACACCGCGAGACCCACGGAATATGGGGTGGCACCACGGAAACCGACCGGCGCAGAGCCGGCCGAGCCCGATAGGTTCGAAAAAGAATTTCGGCAGGTGTGTCGATCCATGTCCCTCCCCGTTCGACCTGAGGATGAGAAGGTCCAAGAGGGACCCCGACATCCAAGGAGACGGACACCATGAAGTACATGCTGATCATGCGCGCCACCGACGAGACCTTCGCGGCGTTCCAGGACGTTGATTTCACCGAGATCATGGAGGCGATGGGCAAGTTCAACGACGAGATGATCCGCGCCGGCGTGCTGCTCGCCGCCGAGGGCCTGGACCCCGACCCCGAATCGGGTGTGGTGGTCGACTACTCCTCGGAGACGCCTGTGGTGACCGACGGCCCCTATGGCGAGACGAAGGAGTTGTTCGGCGGCTTCTGGATGCTCAACGTGGCGTCGAAGGAGGAGGCCGTCGAGTGGGCCAAGCGTGCCCCGATGGCCGGTCCCGGTTCCAAGGCGGAGATCCGCCGGGTCGCGACGATCGACGAGTTCCCGCAGGACAACGTGTGGATCCAGAAGGAGCGGGCGTGGCGCGAAGCGACCGGCCAGCTCTGAGCGGATCGACGGGTGACGGTCACACCGGGCGTGAGGCCGTCGCCGCCGTCTGGCGGATCGAGTCGGCGCGGATCGTCGGTGCGCTCGCGCGGTACACCGGCGATTTCGCGCTGGCCGAGGACCTCGCCCAGGAGGCGCTGGCCGAGGCACTCGTGAGCTGGCCGCGCGACGGCATTCCCCACAACCCTGCGGGATGGTTGCTCACCGTCGGCCGCCGCCGGGCGATCGACGCGTTCCGCCGGCGCTCCGCCCTCGACGAGAGGTACGCCGTCCTCGCTCACGACCTGGGCGAGGGCGGTGCCGTCTCGGGGAGCGCGCCCGCCGATCCGGCCAAGGGCACCGGGGACGTGCTGTGGGATCCGGACCAGATCGACGACGACATGCTGGCGTTGATGTTCATCTCCTGCCACCCCGTGCTGTCGCGGGAGGCGAGGGTCGCTCTCACCCTGCGGGTGGTCGGCGGTCTGACGAGCGACGAGATCGCGAAGGTGTTCCTCGTCCCGACCGCGACCGTGCAGGCCCGGATCACCCGGGCGAAGAAGACCCTCGGGGCGGCCCGGGTGCCGTTCGAGGTGCCGCCCGCCGCGGAGCGGACCGGGCGACTCGGCTCGGTGCTCAGCGTGATCTACCTGATCTTCACCGAAGGGTCGTCGGCCAGCTCCGGCGACGACCTGATTCGCCTCGACCTCGCGAGCGAGGCGCAGCGCCTCGCTCGGGTGCTGACCCGGCTGGTGCCCGACGAGCCCGAGGTGCACGGTCTGCTGGCGCTGCTCGAACTGACCGCGGCGCGGTTCCCGGCCCGTACCGGGGCGGACGGCGAGCCGGTGCTGCTCGAGCACCAGGACCGCCGCCGCTGGGACCGCACCGCGATCCGCCGGGGACGCGCCGCCCTCGCCCGCGCGGAACAGGTCGGCCGGGGGCTGGGCGCCTACGGTCTGCAGGCGGCGATCGCCGAATGCCATGCCGTCGCGCCGTCTGTCGACGCGACGAACTGGGAGCGGATCGTCCTCATCTACGAGGCCCTCGGCCGGCTCGCGCCGTCACCGGTGGTCGACCTCAACCGGGCGGTGGCGGTCTCCATGGCCCAGGGACCGGCGGCGGCGCTGCCGATCGTGGACGAGCTGGTGGCCGCCCAGGCACTGTCGAACTCGCACCTGCTGCCGAGCGTTCGCGGCGAACTGCTCATCCGCCTGGGCCGCACCGACGAGGCGCGCACCGAACTCGAGGCGGCCGTGCGGTTGTGCGGCAACGAGCGCGAGCGGACGGTGCTGGGGCGCAAGCTCGCCGACCTCCGCTGACCGAGCAACGACCCGGTTGCCCTAGACGGGTGAGGCGAGCGTGGCGTGACGGTACGCCGCCGTCTCGAAGTCCAGGTAGCCGCCGAACGACACGGCGTCGGCGAACGGCAGGACCTGGGTGGCCCAGTACCCGGCGATTCCGTTGCGGCGATCGATCCAGTAGTACGAGTTGGCGAGCCCGGCCCACCCGAGCGACCCCCGGGGCCGGCCGGTGGGTGCGTCCTCTTCGTTCACCATGAACGTGTACGCCCACGACTTACGTTGTCCGGGAAAGAATTCGGCGTCGTTGGTGAGGGCGGGAATTACGGCAGGCAGCATCCCGACCTCTTGTCCCTCGAGACCGTTGCACACGGCGGCCTGCACGGTGTCGGCCCGCAGCACTCGGCCACCCGGGGCGTCGCCGTCGTTCAGCCACATCCGCAGGAACTTCAGGTAGTCGACCACTGTGGAGTAGAGGCCGTGCCCGCCCATGTGAATCTCCGGGTCCTGCGGCAGCACCAGATCCAACGGGGTCAGCCGGCCGTCCTCCTCCCGCTGGTGGATGGTCGCGCGCCGGGCCGCCATCGAACCGGTCAGGGTGAAGGAGGTGTCGTGCATGCCCAGGGGCGCGAACACCCGCTCGGCCATCACGTCGCCGAGCCGCTTGCCGCGGATCGCCTCGACCACCTGACCGGCCCAGTCGATGTTCGTCCCGTACTGCCACTTCGCGCCCGGATCGAAGAGCAACGGTGTGGTCAGCGACGCCCGGGTCGCCGTGATCACGCCGGGCTGGTCGTGCTCCACACCCAACCGGTTGTAGGTCTCGTCGAAGAAGTCGTACCCGAACCCGGCGGTGTGCAACAACAGCATCCGCGTGGTGATGTCCCGCTTCGGTGCCCTCAGCACCGGATCGCCGTGCGCGTCGAATCCCTCGATGACCTGAATGTCACCGAGCTCCGGAACGTATTCCCGGGCGGGCGCGTCGAGGTCGAGCAGACCCTCTTCGACGCACTGCAGCACGGTGGTCCCGGTGATCGCCTTGGTGGTGGAGAAGATCGCGAACACGGTGTCGGCGGTCATCGGCTCGCGGTCGGCCAGGGACCGCACGCCGGCGGCACCCTCGAACACCGTGCGGTCCCGATCGGTCACCATCGCCACCACTCCCGGCACCCTCGGCGCATCTTCCGTGGTCACGCTGTCGAGAACCTTGCCGAGCGCGGCGTTGAGATCGGACATCCCACTCTCCTGTCGTGTCTGTGGTCACTGACGGAACGTGACGCTATGACCGGGTGGAGGGTGGCGACGTCTCAGTTCGGCACAGCACGTCTCGGTTCGGCACATGCCGACGGCGCCGGGATCTTGGTCAGCAGTTCGTGGGTGGCCTGGGCGATGTCGGGGTCGATACCGAGGGCACGGAGCATGACTGCTGCGGCGTCCATTTCGTCGGCGCGGCGCCTGGCGTGGCGACGCGTTCCGTCGAGGACGCGGGCAATCGTGCCGGCGTCGGCCCGGGTCAGTTCGTCGGCGATATCGGCGGTGAGCCAATCGTCGAGGCCGAGGGCGCGACCCGCGGTGAGGGCTTCGACGATGGCCGCGGACATTCCCTTGTAGAAGATGCTGCGCAGCAGTTTTCGTTCCGCGGCCGCACCCGCCGGTGCGTCGAGGGTGTCGACGGATGCCCCGTAGCGGGTGAGGATTTCGGCGGCCCGGTGTGCGTCGCGGCCGCTCGCCGTCAGGGGGCTTCGGAGTCCGCGGCCGGGGACCGGAGCCATGATCGCCACGTCGACGAAACCGTGTCCGTGTCGCGCGGCGTGGGCGCCGAGGGTGCGTTTGAGATCCGGCGCCGCGGTGTTCATGTCCACCCAGACGGCATCGGCACTCATTGCGGGGCTTCCCCGTTCGAGTGCGGCCTTCGCGGCGCGCGCGTTGTTCACGCTGAGGACGAGGTCGGCGGTGTCGACGGCCTCGGCCTCGGACCGGCACGCGATGGCTCCGACCGGTGCCGCGACTGCGGGGTCGAAGGCGCGGACGGTGGCGTCGGCGGCGATCAGGTCGCGCGCGAATGCGCCGCCGGCCTCGCCGAGTCCGAGGACGGCGATCGTCGTCTGCTGGGTCATCGGTTCCTCTTTCCTGGATGGATCTGGTGCCATGTGCGATCCAGGGGACCCTGGGTCGGTACAATATCGGTAACAATTTTGGTGATGATCTGAGCGGAGATAGCCCGATGCCGGTGAAGGAAGCTCGCGAGCACAGCACGGATCAGGCTGCGGTCACCGACCTGATCCGCAAAGCCATCCTCGACGGGGATTTCGCGCCCAACCAGCGCATGGTCGAGGCAGACCTGTGTGCGCAGTACGACGCCAGTCGCAGCGCGGTCCGGGCGGCCCTGCACGAACTCACCGCCCAGGGTCTCGTCGAACGGATCCAGAACCGCGGCGCGCGCGTGCGGTCGGTGTCGTTGGACGAGGCGGTCGAGATCACCGAGGTACGGATGGTCGTCGAAGGACTGTGTGCGGCGAAGGCGGCCCAGAAGGTCACCGACGCCGAGATCGAGGAACTCACCGCGTTGCGCGAGGAATTGACGACGTCGGTCGCGGCCGGAGACGTGTTCTGGTATTCGCGGGCGAACCAGTTGTTGCACAAGCGCGTTCGAGAGATCAGTGCGCAGCGGTCGGCGGACGAGATCCTCGAGCGGCTGCGTGGTCAGCTGGTGCGACACCAGTTCAAGCTGTCGATGCACCCCGGCCGGATGTCGGTGTCGCTGCCCGAGCACGTCGCGATCATCGACGCGGTGTGCTCGCGCGACCCGGAGCGGGCGGAGGCGGCCATGCGACAACACCTGGCGAGCGTGACCGCCGCGCTCGAGGACGTCGCCGAAGCCCGGCAGAGATGATCGCACGCGGGCACTCACGGAGAGACCCGTTCGAGCACTGAACTCGTCGTCGCGCGCGACCCTACGCGGTCTGTCACGAAAACCACCAGCAGCGCTGCCACGGCGAGCAGGGCGGCAACCGCGAAGGCCCCGAACCCCCACCGTGGAGTCCCGGAAGCGATGAGAACGCCGCCGAGCCAGGGGCCGAAGACAGCGCCGAACCGGCCGATCCCCGACGTGAGTCCGACGGCGGTGGCCCGGAAGTCGGCCTCGCTGTGTGCGGCGGTGCCGGCGTAGACCATGGTCTGGGCGCTGAACAACCACACACCGGTCGCGAAGACCACCACGTAGGTCGCGGCGAGCGGCATCTGCACCGACAACGCGGTGATACCGATGGCGGTCAACGCGAACCACACCAGCGCGGTCGGAATCGGTCCGACGCGGTCGGCCACCTGCCCGGCGATCAGCATGCCCACGATGCCACCGAGATTGATCACCAGCAGGAAGCTCAGCGCCGAGCCGAGTTCGTACCCGGTCGACCTCATCATGACCGGCAACCAGGTGGCCACCCCGTACACCAGCAGCAGCCCGGCGAACGACGCCGTCCACAACGCCGGGGTGGTGATCGCACGGGATCCGGTGAACAGCCGGCGGATGCGGTGCGCAGTCGTCGACGCCGTCCCGCGCCCGCCGGTCGGGGTCGTCACGAAGTCGGTGACTGCGACACCGCGACTACGAGCGAGCGCGTCGGCATCGGCGACGCGGCCGCGAGCGAGCAGGTACCCCATCGATTCGGGGAGGAACTTCAGCATGAGCGGCACGGCAATCAGCGGTAGGCCACCGAGCAGGAACAGGAAGCGCCATCCGCGGCTGTCCAGGAAAAGCATGCTCAATCCCGGGGCGAGGATGCCGCCGGCCTGATGGGCGGTCATCAGCGACGCGACCATCAGGTTCGCCCTCCCGCGCGGGGCGTACTCCATGACCATCGAGATGGCGGTGGGGATGAGCCCGCCGAGGCCGAGCCCGGCCACACCCCGCGCCGCCGCGAAGACCTCCAGCGAGGGCGCGACTGCGCAGGCCAACGACGCGATCGAGAACAACGCGACACCCGCGACGATCGCGGTGCGCCGCCCGAGCCGGTCGGCGAGCGGCCCCGCAGCAAGCGCGCCGATCAGCATGCCGAGGGTCGCGACGCTGCCCACGGTGCCGGCGGCTCCGGGACCCATGCCGAGGGTCGGGTCGGCGAGCATGCGCGGCAACACCGCACCGTAGACGAAGGTGTCGAGCCCGTCGCACAGGATGGCGAACCAACACAGGGCCAGCACCGAGAGAGCGAGGCGGGTCCGGGCGCGATCGGACCCGGTGTGGTCGATGGTCATAGGCACTCCAGATGGTCGTGGGGCGACAGCCCTCGTCATGCCGTGGTGGGTGCTGTCGGTGCCTCCACGGGCGGATCGATGAGCCGGGCCTGCCGGGTCTTGGGTCCGAAGACGGCCAGAGCGAGTGCCCCGACGAGCCAGCTCCCGGCGATGAAGTAGAAGACGCTGTGATACCCGGTGCCGGTGTACAGCGCGGCGATAATGAGTGGACCGACGGCGTTCGACAGGCGTCCGAGTCCGTAGGAGACGCCGGTGCCCAAGGACCGGGTTCGGGTGTCGAACAGCTCCGGGGAGTAGGCGTAGGCCACCGCGGTGTAGCCGCGCTCGAAGAAGTTCACGAGGAAGCCGAACACCACGATCATGATCGGGTTGAACGTCAGCCCGTAGAAGAGCCCGCAGATCGCGATCACCACACCGAATGCGACGAGGCACCACTTGCGTTCGACACGGTCGGTGACCTGTGCGGCGAGGAAGCAACCCAGCGGCGCACCGACGGTGGTCAGCGCGACGTAGAAGATCGACTTCTCCACACTGAGGCCCTCCTGCGCCAACAGGGTGGGCGCCCAGCTGGAGTACCCGAAGAAGCCGATCGTCTGGGTCACCCACATGACCGAGAGCAGAACCGTGGGAACGAGGTACCTCTTCTGCAGGAGCAGTCGCAGCGGAGCCTTGGTCTGCCGCGTGGTGACCGCGACCGGGTCGGCGGGCTCGGGCAGGGGGCCGGTCTCCGCGGCGACACGGGATTCGATCCGGCTCAGTACGGCGTCCGCCTTCTCGTACTGTCCCTTGCTTTCGTGCCACCGAGGCGATTCCGTCAGGTGCCGGGTGAAGAGGAGGAAGAGGATGCCGAGGCTGCCCCACAGGTAGACCAGCCGCCACGACCAATCGGTGAGCGGAACGACCGCGGCGGCAACGAGGTTGGTGACCGGCGTGCCGCAGATACCGATGACGATGGCGTAGGCCTGGTACTTGCCGCGAACGGCGGCGGGGAAGATTTCGTTGACGTAGATGACCGCCACCACGGTCATGGCCGACAGCCCCGCCGAGGTGAGGACCCGGAGGACTCCGAGGGACAGGATGTCCCAGGAGAACACCGACACGAACGAGAAGACGGCGAACCACAGTGTGGTGATGGTCAACGCGTTCTTACGGCCCCAGCGGTCGGCGATCCAGCCACCGATGAGGGAGCCGAAGAACATGCCGACGAAGGACAGGGAGGTCACGTAGGCGACCTGGTTGACGGTTACTCCCCACAGCTTGATCAGCTTGGGGACGGTGGTGGCGAACGTGTTGATGTCCGCGAACTCGAAGAAGTACGCGAAGGAGACGGCCAGCAGGGTGATCTTGTGGAACCGCGAAATCGGCAGGCGGTCCAGCCGATTCGCCGCGTTGGAGTGCTGCACGGGAAGCCCTTCTCGAAAAAGGTTGCGGTGGAGGGAGGCTCAGTAGTCCTCGCCCGGCCAGTACAGGCGCATCGGGTTGGCCACGAGGAGCTTGCGCTGCAGTTCCGGGGTGGTGGCCACGTGGGGAATGTGGTCGACCAGGAGCCCGTCGTCGGGCATGTGGTCGGTGAGGTTGGGGTGGGGCCAGTCGCTGCCCCAGAGCACCGAGTCGGGGAACTCCTCGACCACTCGCCGGCTGAAGGGCACGACATCGGTGTAGGCGTTCTGTTCGCCGTTCAGCGCCGGCGGACCGGTGACGGTGAGCCGTTCCGGGCAGCTGACCTTCACCCACGCCTCGTTGCGCTCGACGAAGCGGAGGAACCGGCCGAACTCCGGCCCGTCCACGGGCCGAGTGACGTCCGGACGTCCCATGTGGTCCACCACCAGCGGCGTCGGCAGTGTGTCGAAGAAGCCCTCCAAGCCCTCGAGGTCGGGGCCTTCGAAGTAGATGACGATGTGCCACCCGAGCGGGGCGATCTTCCGCGCGATGGTGGTCAGATCATCCTTCGGGGTGCCCTCGACCAGTCGCGGAAGAAAGTTGAACCGCACCCCTCGCACGCCCGCCTCGTCGAGCCGGCGCAACTCGGTGTCGGTGATGTCGGTGCGGACCGTGGCGATGCCGCGCGCCCGGCCGCCCGCCGCCTGAACGGCGTCGACCATCGCACTGTTGTCCGCTCCGTGACAGGTCGCCTGAACGATGACATTGCGACTCATCCCCAGGTGATCACGCAACGCGAAGAGTTGATCCCTGCTCGCGTCGCACGGGGTGTACTTGCGTTCCGGCGCGAACGGGAATTGGGCGCCGGGACCGAAGACGTGACAGTGGGCGTCCACCGCTCCCGTCGGTACCGCGAAGCGCGGTGCCGACGGGTTCTGGTACCAATCCAGCCAGCCCGGCGTCTTGGTGAAGGGACCGGTCACCGGGGCACCCACCTCGGTGGCAGACGTGGGTGTACCGGTGCCTGCCGCGCTGTTCCCGCTGCATGCCACGGTGGTCCCCGCCAGTAGTGCGGACGTACTTCCCAGGAACGCGCGTCGACTCAGATCCGACATAGTTTCTTTCTCCTTGGCATCCTGCACAATGCGTCAGCAGTGCGGCCGTTCTGTCCATGTTGACCGGAAATCACTGCGGCCCAGCGAGTACCGGCGGTACTACATCGCCGGCGCCCGAATCGGCGCGGCGTCGCCGCGCCGAACGAAACAGCTGGCACGGCTCTCCTCACAGCGATGATTCAATCGCGTGACTCAGGTCACTCGGCACACAACCTATACGATCCGCCACGATCTCCACAACCTTCTCGTCGTAAAAAATGAATACGCGATTGTTGACAATTTGGTCAGCAATATGCGCTACTTGCTACCGGGCGAGGTGTCCCCGCCCACATCTCGGACAGCGAGGAAAGGAATCACTCATGGCAAATCAGGTAGAACCGGCCCTGCTGGTCGTCAGCGCCCATGCCGGCGATTTCGTCTGGCGTGCCGGCGGAGCCATTGCCGCCGCCACTGCTCGCGGCGAACGCGCGAAAGTCGTGTGCCTGAGCTACGGCGAGCGCGGTGAATCCGCTCGGGCATGGCGGGACGGCAAGTCGCTCGAGGAAATCAAGGACATCCGGCGGGGAGAAGCGGAAGCGGCCGCGTCGGCACTGGGCGCGGAGATCGAGTTCTTCGACGCCGGCGACTACCCGCTGCTGCCCTCGCCAGAGTTGGTCGACCGGTTGGTGCACGTCTACCGCGACGTCAATCCGACTGTGGTGCTGACCCATCCGCTGATCGACCCGTACAACGCCGACCATCCCGCGGCCGCCCGAATGGCGCTCGACGCCCGCATCCTGGCCCAGGCGATCGGCTATCCCGCCGAGGGTGAGCCACTGGGGGCCCCGCCGGTGTTCTTCTTCGAGCCGCACCAGCCCGAGCAGTGCGACTTCAAGCCGAACGTGCTGATCGACATCACCGACGTCTTCCCGCAGAAGCGTAAGGCGATGGAATCACTTGTGGCGCAGGAACACATGTGGACCTACTACACCGATCTCGCACGGCGGCGCGGTGTGCAGGTCAAGCGAAACGCCGGACCGAACCTCGGCTTCAGCACCGACACGATGGGTGAGGCGTACGTGCGGTACTACCCGCAGGTGGCGGAGGTTCTGTCGTGAAAGACCCCGTCATCCTCACCGACCCGATCAAGACACCCCTCGACACGGTCGACGCCCTCGCCGAGTTCGGTTCCGCGACGGTGCACGAGGCGCAGGGACGCACCGGCCTCGCCGGCCCGCAGTTCCGGCCCATCCAGTCCGGCGCCCGGATCGCCGGCACCGCCGTGACCGTCCTGTCCTGGCCCGGCGACAACCTGATGATCCACGCCGCCATCGAGCAGTGCGGCGCCGGCGACATCCTGGTGGTCACCACCAACTCCCCGTCGACGGACGGCATGTTCGGCGAACTGTTCGCCACCGCCCTGCAGTCGCGCGGTGTCCGCGGACTCGTCATCGACGCCGGCGTCCGCGACGTCGCCGAACTGAACGACATGGGCTTCCCCGTGTGGTCCACCGCGGTGTCCGCACAGGGCACGGTCAAGGCCACCGCCGGCGCGGTGAACATTCCCGTGACCCTGGGCCGGGTGTCCGTCGACGCCGGTGACGTCGTGGTGGCCGACGACGACGGCGTGGTGATCGTGCCCCGCGCCGCCGCGGCCGACACCGCCGCCGCCTCCCGCGCCCGACTGGAGAAGGAAGAGGCCGCGCGACAGTCCTTCCGCGCCGGCGAGCTGGGACTGGACCGGTACGGGTTGCGTCCGGTACTCGACTCCCTCGGCGTGCGGTACCTGTCGCAGAAGCAGTACCGGCTGGAACAGCAGGAGGCGCTGTAATGGGCGGCATCGCCTGCACCTGGATGCGGGGCGGTACGTCCAAGGGGGCGTTCTTCCTCGCCGCGGATCTCCCCTCCGACCTCCGCGAGCGGGACGATCTCCTGCTGCGCGTCATGGGCTCCCCCGACCCCCGTCAGATCGACGGGATCGGGGGCGCCCACCCACTCACCAGCAAGGTCGCGGTGATCAGCCCGTCGGATGATCCGCGCGCGGACGTCGACTACCTCTTCCTGCAGGTTGCGGTGGATCAGGCCCGCGTGTCGTCGGCGCAGAACTGCGGCAACATCCTCGCCGGCGTCGGCCCGTTCGCCGTGGAACACGGTCTGGTGCCGGCCGATTCCGAGCACACGAGTGTCCGGATCCGGATGGTCAACTCGGACGGCTTCGCCACGGCAACGTTCCCGACACCGGGCGGGCAGGTCGAATACGCCGGCAGCTGCGAGATCGCCGGAGTGCCCGGCGCCGCCGCCCCGGTCAGCATCGCGTTCTCCGGCACCGCGGGATCTACGTGCGGGGCGCTGCTCCCGACCGGCCGCGTCGTCGACACCGTCGACGGAGTGGACGTCACCTGCATCGACAACGGCATGCCGACGGTCGTCATCGCTGCCGCCGATCTCGGTGTGAGCGGTCACGAGAGCCCCGACGAGCTCGAGGCCGACACCGATCTGACCGAGCGGATCGCCCACATCCGTTCGCAGGCAGGCAAATTGATGGGCATCGGCGATGTGTCCACCACGACCGTACCCAAGATGACACTGGTCGCCGCCCCACTCGGCGACGGCACCCTCGACACCCGCACGTTCATCCCCGTGCGGTGCCACACCGCCATCGGCGTGCTCGGAGCGCTCACCGTCGGCACCGCGGTCCGGATCCCCGGATCGGTCGCCGATCGGCTCAGCCGTCACCGCGACGACGGCGTCGTCCGCATCGAACACCCCACCGGGTACTTCGACGTCGACATCGACCTGACCTACACCGGTGACACCGGCGTCGACATCCGCCGCGCCGCCGTGATCCGCACCGCCCGCACCCTGTTCGACGGCACCGTCTACCCCCGGCCCGCCGGCCCCCACACCGAGGACAACTCATGAGCACCGACGACGCCCGCTTCGACATCGCCCACCTCGGCTACGTCGAACTGTTCACCCCGACCTTCGACGAGAGCAAGTGGTTCTTCACCGAACTGCTCGGCCTGCGCGAAGTCGCCGCCGACGGCGACAGCGTGTACCTGCGTTCGTGGGACGACTACCAGCACCACTCCCTCAAGCTCACCGCCCACGACACGTCGGGCATCGGGCGGCTGGGCTACCGGACGTCGAGTCCCGCGGCTCTGGAACGCCGTGTCGCGGCGATCGAAGCCGCCGGACGCGGCCTCGGGTGGCGCGACGGTGATCCCGGTATCGGCAAGACCTACACGTTCGCCGACCCCGACGGTCACCCGATGGACCTGTACTGGGAGGTCGAGAAGACCGCCCCTCCGGCGGAGTTCGCGCCGGCGCTGAAGAACCAGGCCGAACGCTACCCGGGCGCGCCCGCCACGGTTCGCCGCCTCGATCACGTGAACTTCCTCGCCGCGGACGTCGAGACCAACGGAACCTTTGTCCGGGACGTTCTCGGCGGCCGTCCCACCGAACAGATCCGGCTGAACACGGGCAAAATCGCCGGACAGTGGCTGACCTTCACGAACAAGAGTTACGACGTGGTCTACACCGAGGACTGGACGGGCAGCAACGGGCGTCTGCACCACATCGCCTTCGCCACCGACACCCGCGAGGACATCCTCCGCGCCGCAGACGTCTTCCTCGAAAACGGCGTCCACATCGAGACCGGGCCGCACAAGCACGCCATCCAGCAGACGTTCTTCCTCTACGTCTACGAGCCGGGCGGCAACCGTATCGAGTTCTGCAACCCCGGAGCGCGGCTGATCCTCGATCCCGACTGGGACGTCATCGAATGGACCGAGGCCGAACGGTCCAAGGGTCAAGCGTGGGGCATGAAGACCATCGAGACGTTCCACACCCACGGCACCCCACCCGTTCCGGGCACACACTGAGACACGGGACGCACCGTCGAAAGGGACCGACATGACCGGCGACATCACAGGCGGCGAATCGCACGCGACCGTCCGCACCGACCGCCCCGAACGGTACGGCAAACAACTCGTATCCCACCTCGGACGCCGCAACGGCGGCGAGTGGACACCGGACACACGATCCGGCTGGATCGACCTGGCCGGCGGC
Organism: Rhodococcus sp. JS3073; assembly: GCF_026810085.1. Taxonomy (NCBI): domain Bacteria; kingdom Bacillati; phylum Actinomycetota; class Actinomycetes; order Mycobacteriales; family Nocardiaceae; genus Rhodococcus; species Rhodococcus sp. JS3073. The sequence continues at coordinate 3,976,913 of NZ_CP113951.1, forward strand.
CGAGCGACGGTGACCGCCGGAGAAGGCGAACTACACCTGCACGTCGTCGCCGAATCCGGCGAGCTGCCCCGACTGGAAGACGTCGTCGGAAGGCATCTCGTCAGATTCGGCGAACGTGACGGTCTGACAGTCGCATGGGTGAGGGGCGGTCAGGTGCCGACGTAGGCCGCGAGGTGCTCGCCGGTGAGGGTGGAGCGGGCGGACACCAGATCGTCCGGCCTGCCCTCGAACACGATCCGGCCGCCGTCGTGGCCGGCGCCCGGGCCGAGGTCGATGATCCAGTCGGCGTGCGCCATGACCGCCTGGTGATGCTCGATGACGATGACCGACTTCCCGGAGTCGACGAGCCGGTCGAGCAGTCCGAGCAGCTGTTCGACGTCGGCCAGGTGCAGGCCGGTGGTCGGCTCGTCGAGGACGTACGTGTCGCCCTTGTCGGCCATCGCGGTGGCCAGCTTGAGCCGCTGCCGTTCGCCGCCGGACAGCGTGGTGAGCGGCTGTCCGAGGCTGAGGTAGCCGAGCCCGACGTCGGCGAGCCGCTGCAGAATCTTGTGAGCCGCCGGGATCCGTGCCTCCCCGGAACCGAAGAACTCCTCGGCCTCGGCCACCGACATGGCGAGGACCTCGCTGATGTCCCGCCCGGCGAGGTGATACTCGAGCACCTCGGCCTGGAACCGCTTCCCCTCGCACTCCTCGCAGGGGGATTCGACGGTGGCCATCACGCCCAGGTCGGTGTAGATGACTCCGGCGCCGTTGCACGTGGGGCAGGCGCCCTCGGAGTTGGAGCTGAACAGTGCCGGCTTCACGCCGTTGGCCTTCGCGAACGCCTTGCGGATCGGCTCGAGCAGTCCGGTGTAGGTCGCCGGGTTGCTTCGCCGGGAGCCCTTGATCGCGCCCTGGTCGATCGACACCACCCCGTCCCGCCCGGACACCGAACCGTGGATCAGCGAGCTCTTGCCCGAGCCCGCCACGCCGGTCACGACCACCAGCATGCCGAGTGGGATGTCGACGTCGACGCCGCGCAGGTTGTGGCTGTCTGCGCCGCGCACCTCGAGCGCCCCCGACGGGGTGCGCACCGACTGCTTCAACGACGCGCGGTCGTCCAGATGCCGCCCGGTGAGTGTGTCACTTGCCCGCAAACCCTCGACGGTGCCCTCGAACACCACCTGGCCACCCTCGGTGCCGGCGCGCGGGCCGAGGTCGACGACGTGGTCGGCGATCGCGATCGCCTCCGGCTTGTGCTCGACGACCAGCACCGTGTTGCCCTTGTCGCGCAACTGCAGCAGCAGGCCGTTCATCCTCTGGATGTCGTGCGGGTGCAGGCCGATCGTCGGCTCGTCGAAGACGTAGGTGACGTCGGTGAGCGACGAACCGAGGTGCCGGATCATCTTCGTGCGCTGCGCCTCTCCTCCGGACAGGGTGCCCGACGGCCGGTCGAGTGAGAGGTACCCCAACCCGATCTCCGTGAACGAGTCGAGCAGATGCTGCAGCCCGGTGAGCAGTGGGGCCACCGACGGTTCCTTCAGGCCCCGGACCCAGTCGGCGAGGTCGCTGATCTGCATCGTGCAGACGTCGGCGATGTTCTTCCCCTTGATCTTCGACGATCGGGCGCCCTCGCTGAGTCGGGTGCCGTCGCAGTCGGGGCAGGTGGCAAATGTGATCGCCCGCTCCACGAACGCGCGAATGTGCGGCTGCATGGCATCGACGTCCTTGGCCAGGAACGACTTCTGGATCTTCGGGATCAGGCCCTCGTACGTCACGTTGACGCCCTCGACCTTGATCTTGGTCGGCGGCTTGTAGAGCAGGTCCTGCAGCTGCTTCTTGGTGAACTTCGCGATCGGCTTGTCCGGATCGAAGTAGCCGCAGCCCCGGAAGATGCGGCCGTACCAGCCCTCCATGCTGTAGCCGGGGATCGTCAGCGCGCCCTCGTTCAGCGACTTGCTGTCGTCGTACAGCGCCGTCAGGTCGAAATCGGTGACCGCGCCCCGGCCCTCGCATCGCGGACACATGCCGCCGGTGATGCTGAAGCTCCGCCGCTCCTTCGTCTCCTGGCCACCGCGCTCGATGGTGACCGCGCCTGCGCCGGAGATCGACGCGACGTTGAAGGAGAACGCCTGGGGTGAGCCGATGTGCGGCTTCCCGAGCCGGCTGAACAGGATGCGCAGCATCGCGTTGGCGTCGGTGGCGGTGCCGACGGTGGAGCGGGGGTTCGAGCCCATCCGCTCCTGGTCGACGATGATCGCCGTCGTCAGCCCGTCCATGACGTCGACGTCGGGTCGCGCCAGTGACGGCATGAAGCCCTGCACGAAGGCGCTGTAGGTCTCGTTGATCATCCGCTGCGACTCCGCGGCGATCGTGGCGAACACCAGCGAACTCTTGCCCGAGCCGGAGACACCGGTGAACACCGTCAGCCGGCGTTTCGGGAGCTCGACACTGACGTCCTTGAGGTTGTTCTCGCGCGCGCCGTGCACGCGGATGAGATCGTGACTGTCCGCAAGGTGCAGATCCGGCGACTCCGAGTTTTCCCGTCGCTTCGCTCGCCCCGTCGTGTCCGCCTTCGTGGCCATGCTCATCGTGTCTCCATCTGTTGGGCGGAGCCGCATTCGCGGTCTCCGTCGGCGTGGATCAGCGCAGTTCCTGGATACGAACCATGTTGCCCGCGGGATCGCGGAAGGCGCAGTCACGAACCCCGTACGGCTGCTCGGTCGGCTCCTGAACGACCTCCGCGGAGTCGCTGGCCTGCAGCTTCTCGAAGACGCCGTCGAGGTTCCTGGTGGCCAGGTTGATGGCTGCGTAGGTGCCCTTGGCCATCATCTCGGCGATGGTGCGGCGCTCGTCGTCGGTGATGCCGGGGTCGGCGGCAGGCGGATGCAGAACGATGGACGTGCCGGGCTGGTCGGCCGGACCGACCGTGATCCAGCGCATCCCGTTGTATCCGACGTCGTTGCGGACCTCGAAGCCGAGAGTGTCGCGATAGAAGGCCAGAGCGGCGTCCGGGTCGTCCTGCGGCAGGTAGGTCTGGTGAATTGTGATGTCCATGGGATCACGATAATTACGAATCGGCGACCTGCGCTTCTCGATTCCTGATCGGTCTCGTGACCTGTTTCGCCACGCACGACGGAATGCCCGCCGCCGCGTCCGCCTCCTGGCGCCGGTAGGTGCTGGGCGGGACCCCGGTCAGCTCGGTGAAACGGGTGCTGAAGGTGCCCAGCGACGAGCAGCCGACCGCGAAACAGACCTCGGTGACGCTGAGGTCGCCGCGGCGCAGCAGCGCCATCGCCCGTTCGATGCGCCGCGTCATCAGGTACGAATACGGGGACTCGCCGTACGCGAGCCGGAACTGGCGGCTGAGGTGCCCGGCCGACATGTTCACTCCACGGGCGAGGGACTCGACGTCCAGCGGCTGCGCGTGCTCCCGATCGATCCGGTCGCGGACGCGGCGCAGCAGCGCGAGGTCGCGTAGGCGCTGGTTCTCAGCGGTACTGCTCGTCACAAACGAAATCGTGCCACGTCGCAGCGGAGTTGCCTAGCGTTTCTCGCCGCGCTCAGGCTCCTCATGCCGAGTCGGGGGTGGCACCTCGACAGTGGTCGACGAGCGAGACCTGTTCGTCCGGCGCGGGGGGCCGGTCCCGCTCCGCACCGTCCAGATGGCGAGCCTCCACTGACCCCAGCTGCTCCCAGTAATTCTCCGAACGCGCCAGCGGAGTTCGCCGAAAGTCCATGCGTCGCCCTCCCTGGGTTGCCAGGTGCAGTCGTTGCCTGGGGCACCCGGGCCGCCGCGACCGTTACCGCGTCGCCGCGGCCCGCCACCCCTCCACATCGAGTCTTCCCCGCACCGCGAGGCCGAGAAAGGGCCGTTCGGCCCTACCACCACGAGATCGGGCGCCCGATCGACGGCTGCCGCCGAGATCGGTAGTGTTGGATGTCATCCGGCCGCCTCACGCGGCCACGCTTCCGAAGCGCCTCGATCACCGAGGAGGAGCGGATGACCGAGATCGATACCTCGCACGAGCAGTGCCTCGTCGACTCTCTCCGTGCACGGGACGAGTCGGCATTCGCCGAACTGGTCGACCTGCACACGCCGATGATGCTGCGCGTGGCGCGCGGATATGTCGCCAGCACCGAAGTCGCGGAGGACGTCGTCCAGGAAACCTGGATCGCCGTGCTCCAGGGCATCGACCGATTCGAAGGCCGCTCCACACTCCGTACCTGGCTGTTCCGGATACTCGTCAACATCGCCAAGAAACGGGGAGTGCGGGACCGGCACGATTTCGACGCCGCACTGGCCGCCTACACGGGCAGCGCCGCCGTGGACCCGGCCCGGTTCCTGCCGGCCTCCTCCCCGGAGGATCCACACCACTGGGCGACTCCGCCGACCAGCTGGCCGGAAACCCCCGAAGGATCGGTTCTCGGTGCGGAGGTGCTCGACGTCGCGGGCCGCGAACTCGAACACCTACCCGACCGCCAGCGGATCGTGGTCGTGCTGCGCGACGTCCTCGGCTACGACGCCGATGAAGTGTCTGCGATGCTCTCGATCACCCCGGCGAACCAGCGGGTGCTGCTGCATCGGGGTCGCGCACACGTCCGCCAGGCCCTCGAGGATTATCTTGGAACGGGAGCGTGAGACATGGAAGACATGGACTGCCAGGACCTCGTCGAACTCGTCACGGCCTACCTCGAGGATGACATGGATCCCGATGCCCGGGTCCGATTCGAATCCCATCTGGGCGAATGCCCGGGATGCGCCACCTATCTCGAGCAGATCGAGCAGACGGTGCACACCCTCGGCGCGCTCCCCCCGGACGAGCTCGATCCGACGTTGCGGGACCGCCTGCTCGCCGCGTTCCGGGAGTGGCGCTAGCGGCGGGAAATCACCGCAAAAATAATGTCCGGCCGGGTGTAACGTTTCGCGCCCTCGCGGACACCGTTCGAGTAGCCGTGAACGTCGGGTTCGCGGCACTCGGACAGGAATTCAGACCATGAAAGCCACACATTCGCACCAAGACGACCGACGCACCCACCGCGGCTCGCTGCGGAAGCGGATCGTGACCGTGGTGGTGGCTGTAGCCGCACTCGGCGTCCTTCCCGTCGGCGTCGCGGGCGCGGTTGCCCCGGCCGCGGAACACCCGGTCGCCGCAGCGGCGGCCCCTGACACCGGTCGCGACATCCCCGGTGGCAACGACGACCGGACCCGCGATCGGCAGCGCGACCAGCGGCAGGAACGCCGGGCCGAGAACATGCCCACCGACCAGGTCCCGATCATCTGGAACGTCCCACTCAACTGAGGTTGCGTACCCTTGAGGGACAGCATCTTTCGCCGCACTCCACGATTCGGTCTCCACGCGATCGGTCACCGGCCTTACGCTCTCGCACACTTCGTTCACCGCGGTGTGTTATTCAAGGCCCATGACTGCGTCACCGATCGATCCGCCTGTGGGGGCCACGTTGTCCGCCATCCGCGCCGTCGCGCCCAAGCTGGCTCCGAGCGAGCGGCGCGTGGCGGACGTGTGCGTGGAGCGCCCCCGGGATGTTGCGTGGTGGTCGGCAGCCGATGTCGCGGAACACGCTGAGACGTCGACCGCCACCGTCATCCGTGCGTGCCAGAATCTGGGCTTCAAGGGGTTCCAACACCTACGGATGTTGCTGCTGAGGGATCTGGGGTCGGCCGATACCGGGTCGGCGGGAGCACTGACCGTCGAAGAGAACGGTGCCGGACTGGTGCGGGCGGTATTCGGCGAACTGGCGACGGATCTCGCCGGCGCTCTGGCGCCCCTCGACGAAGACTCGTTCGAGCGGGCGGTGAGGGCGCTCGCGGAGGCGGAGCGCGTGCTCGTCGTCGGCAACGGCAGCTCGGGACCGTCGGCTGCAGCCGTGGCGGTGCGGTTCATTCTCAACGGCCGCCACGCCGAGGCACCGACCGACGCCGTGATCCAACAGTTGACTGCCGGACACCTGACGTCCCGCGACGTGTGCCTCGCGGTGAGCGACAGCGGGTTGAACTCCGTCACCCTGCGCCCGGTCGAGGCGGCCCGGGCGGCGGGGGCCACGGTCATCGGTGTCACCAGCTACGCCCGTTCGACCCTCGTGGAGAAATCCGACATCGGACTGGTCATCGGTGGCGGCAGCGGACCCTGGGGCGGACTGGGCGCCTCGGCCACGGTGGTGCAGCTCGCGTTCCTCATCAGCCTGCAGATCGCCGTCTGCCGGGCGCGGGGCGGCTCGGCCGAGGCGGCAGCCGAGACTTTCAAACAGATTGTGCCGCTGATCCATCCGTGACGGCATTCTGCTACAGCCGTTGCGCGAAGCATCACCGATGATTGGACAGCCATTCGCCCACCATTAACCTGACCCTGGCTAACTACCGATGTAACGAAATTCCCCGTCTCGCCGAGATTGGGTAACGTCATTTCATCGGGAGAGGCCAATGGGCAGGATTCGGATCGAGAATCTGAGTCGAAAGTTCGCAGATTTCACCGCAGTCGACAACATCGACCTCGACATCCGGGACGGCGACTTCCTGGTCCTCCTCGGGCCCAGCGGATGCGGAAAGACCACGCTGCTGAGGATGCTCGCGGGCCTGCTCGAACCGACCAGCGGACGGATCCTGCTCGACGACGACGACATCACCGCCGCGCCCGCGCGACGCCGCGACGTCGCGATGGTCTTCCAGAGCTACGCGCTCTACCCGCACCTCAGCGTCGCGAAGAACCTCGCGTTTCCGTTGCGCGTGAAAAAGATGCGCAAGTCGGAGGCCGTCGAGCGCGTCGAGGCCGTCGCGCAGCAACTCGACATCGCGCACCTGCTCGGCCGGAAGCCGAAGGAACTGTCCGGTGGCCAGCGGCAACGCGTCGCGGTCGGGCGCGCGATCGTGCGCAATCCGAAGGCGTTCCTGATGGACGAGCCGCTGTCCAACCTCGACGCCAAGCTCAGGACCGCGACGAGGCGCGAGCTCACCGAACTCCATCGCCGACTCGGGGCCACGTTCGTGTACGTCACCCACGATCAGGTCGAGGCGATGACGATGGCGACACGAATCGCCCTGCTGAACAACGGCGGACTCGAACAGGTCGGAACACCCGAGGACGTCTACGACCGGCCGGCGTCCGTGTTCGTCGCCGGTTTTCTCGGCAGTCCCGCAATGAACCTGCTGGACGCACGCGTCCGCACGGTGAACGGCACGGTGGTCGCGTCCGCCGAGGGCGTGACCGCACCTCTGTGGCCGGGACAGACCGAAGGCCGCGACATCGTCCTGGGCATCCGGCCGGAGCATCTCCGCGTCGCCGACCCTGCGGATCATCTCGGGGTGCGGCTGTCGGCCGACGTCACGTCCGTCGAGAATCTCGGCAGCGAACAGGTCGCGTACTGCGAGGTCGGGGGTGCCACGGTCTGCGTGCGAGCGCCGCGACCGATTACATTGCGCGCCCATCGATCCGCCGTCCTCACCGCGGATCCCACCGACGTGCACCTCTTCGACCGCGCGACCGGACGCCGCCTGGAATGGGTGGACGTCCCCGAACTCACCGATTTCGACTCCTCGGCCCCACGGGCCGTGGGGCACTCTTCCGAAACACTTTCCGCAACAGGAGCAGCGTGATGCGTAGATCGACATTCTCTGCCGTCGTAGTGGCGGCCGTGGCCGCCGCGCTGACCGGCTGTGCCACCGGCGGGGCCGCGCCGGGCGCTTCGGGCACCGGCGCACCGGTCCCGGAACTGGGACCCGACCAGCAGGTCGACATCGTCTTCGAGTCGTACAACCTCCAACAGGCCGGGCTCTGGTCCGACACGATCAACGGCCTCGTCGCCGACTTCGAGGCCCAGCACCCGAACATCCATGTGAAGGCCCAGCCGCCGCAGGGCAGCGGCACGGCCGGCGCCGGAACCGCGAGTAGCGTGCAGACACAAATGCTCGCCGGATCGCCCCCCGACGTTGCCCAATTGACCTTCGACACGCTCGATTTCGCCGTCAACGAACTCGGCGCCCAGTCACTCGACGGACTGTTCGGCACCGAGGCCGTGGACGCGACGTTCGGTGGGGAGCACCCGTTCCACCCCCGGGCCGCGACCCTCGGCGACTGGGACGGCGAAACGTACGGCATCCCTTACGTGTTCTCCACACCCACCCTCTTCTACAACGCGACTGCCCTCGCGAAAGCCGGGCTGCCCGCCGACGCCGATCTGTCGACGTGGCCGAAAGTCGCAGCCGCCGCCAAGGCGGTGACCGCCGCGACGGGCAAGCCGGCGCTGTCCGTGTCGTGCTCGGTGAAGGGAGGAAACTGGTGCATGCAGGCGCTAATCCGCTCGGCAGGCGGCGATGTGCTGTCGCAGGACCGCAAGACCATCGAATTCGGTGAGCCCGGTGCGGTGTCGGCGGTGACTGCGTTGCGGCAGATGTACGACGACGGCGTCCTCGCCAACCTCGACTCGACCACCCAGTACGAGAGTTTCGCGAAGGGCGACGTGGCGATTCAGCTGCAGACGTCGGCGCTGCAGGGAATGTTCATGAAGTCGGCGGCGACCGGTGGCTGGGACCTGCGTGCCGCACCGATGCCCGCCTTCGAAGGTCATGCCGCCGTGCCGACCAATTCGGGGTCGGCTCTGTTCACGTTCTCGCAGGACCCGGCGAAGCAGCGCGCGTCGTGGGAGTTCATCAAGTTCATGACGAGCGACCACGCGTACACCGAGATCTCCAGCAAGATCGGCTACCTTCCGCTGCGCCCGTCCCTCACCCAGGATCCGGCATCGCTGAAGGAATGGGCCGACAACAACCCCCTCCTGGCTCCCAATCTCGGCCAGCTCGACAAGCTCGAGGCCTGGGAGTCGTATCCCGGCAACAGCTATGTGCAGGCCGACGACATCCTCGGCCAGGCGGTGGAGGACGCCGTCTACTACGGCAAGGACCCGGCCGCGACCATGCAGGCGGCGCAGGAGCGCGTGCAGGAACTCATTCAGTAACCACCTCCGAACAGGACGAGACACCGACACAATGACCAGCACACTGCCTGCGTCGACGAACCATCGACGCCTGAATCTGACCGGCACCTACAACTTCCGCGATCTCGGGGGGTTCCCGACGGACACCGGGACCACCAAGTGGAACAAGCTGTTCCGTTCGGACGCGCTTCACCGGCTCGACCAGCCGGCCCGTGACCTCCTTCGCGAGCGGAAACTTGCTCTCGTCATCGACCTCCGCGAACAGCAGGAGCTGGACGACAGCCCGAGCGCACTCGACGGCGTCGGACACCGGGTGGAACATCTGCCGGTGTACGAGGGCGAGGTCGACCTCGACGGCGCGAACTTCGACCTCGCGGTCGTCTACCGCGACATGGTCGAGAACTACGGACATCGTTTGACCCGCGCCGTGCGTGCCATCGCCGCCTCGGGCGACGACCCGACCGTCGTTCACTGCACCGCGGGAAAGGATCGCACCGGTCTGGTCGTCGCTCTGACACTCGCGGCGGTGGGTGCCGATCAACGGGACATCGTCGCCGACTACGCGATGTCCGAGGTTCTGCTGGCCGGCGACTGGGCGCTCGGCATGGCCGAGAAAATGCGAGCCCGCGGTCTTCCCGACGGCGTGGACGTCGACCACCTGGTCGGCGCCAGCCCGGCCGTGTTGATGCGCACGACCCTCGACTCGATCACCACCGCGCACGGCGGCGTCCGCGACTTCCTCCTCGACCACGCCATGACCGAGCGTGAACTCGACGACCTACGCGGCGCACTCGTCGCCTGACATCCACTTCCACAGGAGAAATTTCATGTCCCAGTACGGGGAGCCCGACCACTACATCCTGCATGTGAGCGACACCCACTTCGTCACCGACGGCACCCTGCTCCATGATTCGGTCGACAGCGACGCCAACCTCTCCCGGCTGTTCGAGCGGCTCGAGAAGGCCGGCCGGCGGCCCGAGGCCATCGTGTTCACCGGCGACCTCGCCGACAGGGGCGAGCCCGAGGCGTACGTGCGTCTGCGCCGGATCGTCGAGCCCGCCGCGGAGCGCCTCGGCGCGAAGGTGATCTGGGTGATGGGCAACCACGACGCCCGGCCCGCCTTCCGGAGCGGCCTCCTCGACGCCGAACCCACCCAGGACTCGGTCGACTCGGTCGTCGATGTCAACGGATTGCGGATCATCGTGCTGGACAGCACGGTTCCGGGTCACCACCACGGGCTGATCAGCGACGAACAGCTCGCCTGGCTGACGGGCGTCCTGGCTGAGCCGGCACCGCACGGCACCCTGCTGGCCCTGCACCATCCGCCGGTGCCGGGCCTGCTCGACGCCATCGAGTCGGTGGAGTTGAAGGAACAGCACCGGCTCGAGACCGTGCTGGCGGGGACAGACGTCCGCGGAATCCTCGCCGGACACCTGCACTTCTCCACGACGTGCACGTTCGCGGGCATCCCGGTGTCCGTCGCGTCGGCGACCTGCTACACCCAGGACCTCCTCGTCGACCGGGGCAGCATCCGCGGCCAGGACGGCGCCCAGGGTTTCAACATGGTGCACGTCTACCGCGACCGTGTCCTGCACACGGTGGTCCCGCTCGACGTGTCCCCCACGGTGTACGAGATGACTGCGGACGAAATTCGGCAGTCGATCGAGCAGCTCACGGCGCCCGGCATCTGATGTTCGTCGAAGTTCCGGCCGCGACCGCCTCCGTCCACGCCGAGATGCCGACAGCTCCGTCGCGGGTCGGCCTGGTGCGACGCGGTCTCGCGCCGTATCTCTACCTCCTGCCCGCCGTCGTCCTTCTGATCGTGTGGATCTACAAGCCGCTCGGGGAGACCATCGGCCTGTCGTTCTACAAATGGAACATGGTGCCCACCAGTCCGAAGGTTCCGGTGGGCATGGACAACTACGCTCGCGTACTGTCGCTGCCCGAACTCCATAAGGCACTGCGGAACACGATTGTGTACGTCCTCGCGTTCATGGTGTTCTCGTTGCTGCTGCCGATGGTCGTCGCGCTGCTGTCGAACCGTGTTGCCGGACGATGGAAGACGCTCTACCAGGCCTTGATCTTCGTCCCGTTCCTCATCACCCCGGTGGCCGGCAGCGCAATCTGGCGGTGGCTGTTCAACCCCGAGGGAGGCACGATCCCGCGGGTGGCCGCGACTCTGGGTTTCGAATTGGGCAACGTCTTCCGAGAACCCGGCCTCGCGATGCTCGGTGTCGTGCTGATCGTCGGGTGGCAGATGCTCGGCTTCGGTGTGCTCGTCATCTCCGCCGGGCTGGCCGGGATCAATCCCGACTACGCGTCGGCGGCGGCCCTGGACGGAGCGTCACAAGCGACGATCACCCGCAAGATCACACTGCCGCTGCTGTCCCCGACGCTCGTGTTCCTCGGACTCATGACGATCCTGCTGGGCGCGCAGTGGGCGTACCCGATCATCGACATCGTCACGCAGGGCGGCCCCAGCGGTGCCTCCACCAACATCTATTACCTGCTGTACCAGTTCGGATTCCAGAATTTCGACGCAGGATTGTCGGCTGCTGCGGGAACCCTGTTCTTTCTGGGCTTCGGCCTGATCGCCGTCGTGTTCGTTCGTGTGTCGGACCGACTGAGCTTCTACGACAACTAGGACATCCCATGGCTTTTGCACTCGTCGATGCGCCGGCCCGATCGACCACCGTCGCAGCCCCGACCCGCGATCCCGGCGACGCCCCGGTCGCCACCCGTTCCCGCAGCCGGGTGGCGACCGGGCACGTGGTGCTCGCCGCCGTCACCGTGTTCAGTATCTTCCCGGTGTACTGGATGTTCGCCACCGCATTCCGTCGTCCCGAGGACTCCCTGTCGGTCAGCCCGGTACCGTCCCCGTTCAGTCTGGACAACTTCCGCTACGTGTGGGAGACCATTCCGATGGCGTCGATGCTCGTCAACACGTTCGTCATGGCGCTGGCGATGTCCGTCAGCCAGCTTCTGGTCGCGATCCTGGCCGCCTACGCCTTCGCGCGGTGGACGTTCTTCGGGAAGCAGGTGCTGTTTCTGCTGTTCGTGGGATCGTGGCTGGTGCCGTTCCAGGTCACCATGATTCCGAACTACCTTCTCATCTCACAGATGGGTCTGCTGAATACCGTTGCCGGAATCGTGATCCCGAATCTGTGCTCGGCCTTCGGTGTTCTGTTGATGCGCCAGCACATGGAGGCGTTTCCGCGAGAGTTGCTGGACGCGTCCCAGATCGACGGCCAGAACTCGTGGTCAACCCTGTGGAAGGTGGTGCTGCCCAACATGAGACCGGCGCTCGCGGCGCTCGGCATCATGTTGTTCATCTCGGCATGGAACGAGTACCTGTGGCCTTCGCTGATCATGCGGCAGTCGAATGCGGTCGTCCAGATCGGAATTCGCGGCTTCCTCGGCGCGGAAGGCAACAACTGGGGTGCTGTGATGGCCGCGTCCGGCCTCGCGTGCCTGCCCATCTTTCTGATCTACCTGTTCCTCCAGCGCTACGTGCGCGACGCATTCGTCCGGTCGGGCCTCAAATGACGGTCGGCCGAACACAACCCGAAGGAGCTCCGATGAAGATCGTCCAGATCAGCGACACGCACCTGTCCGCCCGCGGCGGGCGCACCCAGCAGAACTTCGAGCTCGTCGTCGACTACGTGAACAATCAGGTCCGTCCCGATCTCGTCGTGCACTCCGGCGACATCGTGATCATCCATCCCGACGATGTCGACGACCGAGCGCACGCCCACACACTGATGCAGCGGTTCACCGCGCCGGTGCTCGTCGTGCCCGGCAACCACGACATCGGTGAGCCGGGCTCCGCTCCCTGGCAGGGAATCGGCGTCACCGATGAGCGGATCGCCGCCTTCGAGACGGTATGGGGGCCCGATCACTGGCGCCACGACGCCGACAACTGGACGGTCCTCGGATTGAACAGCGAGCTCTTCGGTTCCGGTCTCGACCGGGAGACCAGGCAGTGGGCCTGGATCGAAGACGTCGCCGCGGACGTCCCCGAGTCGCAGCGGGTGATCGTTTTCCTGCACAAGCCGATCTGGAGCGCGGTCGACGAACCCGTCGGGCATGCCGTCGACATCGGGGAATCCCGCACCCGGTTGCTCACGGCCCTCGGAAAGGTGTCACTCGCTGCCGTCGGCAGTGGGCACCTGCACTGCTATCGGCAGACGCGACGGGGTGACACGCTCGAGGTCTGGGCGCCGTCCACCGGGTTCGTGGCCGGCGACGGTGACGCCCTGCCCGGGCCGCTCCACCAACTCGGCATCGTCGAGTACGACTGCACCGACGGGGTCGTACGCGCGAGCTACCGATCCGTGCCGGGCCTCGACGACGTCACGGCCGGCGCCGTCCCCGAGGTGACCGAGGCAATCGACGCATTGGGACACAGGGCAGTCGGCTGACGTCGAGTGGCGACGATGGCGATCCCGGTTCGGTCATCGGTAGCGATGACCGAACCGATCAGGAATCGAGAAGCGCCGACCACCGGGCCGCACTAGCGTCATTGCCGAGAGCCGCAGAGCTGACGGCTCAGTCGTGGATGTCGCGAGGCGAAGTGACCGATGGGAGAAGCGGATGACGAACAACCAGGCAGGCAAGCGGAAGCCGGGCACCCCCGGAGCGTTCTCACGGTGGATGCAGCGAAAGATGAACGCCCGCATGAACCGCAAGATCCGACGCGGCCGCGGCCAGTTCATGGGCATGGACGTGCTGATCCTGAACACGGTCGGCCGCCGCAGCGGACAGCCGCGGCAATCGCCGGTGGCGTGGTTCGACGACGGTGACGATGCCCGGCTGGTCGTCGCGTCGGGCGGCGGGAGCCAGAACCCGGACTGGCACGCCAATCTGATGGCGCACCCCGACAAGGCGTCGATCGAATTGCCCGGTCACGACGCCACGCCGGTGATCCCGCAGCAGCTCGACGGCGCCGAGCGTGAGCAGGCATGGCAGCGCATCGCCACCGCCCAGCCCCGCATCGCGAAGTACCAGAGCAAATCCGACCGGGAATACCCCGTGATCCGACTCACCGCGCGGTAACCACATCCGGATTCCGGTTCGTCGCGGCGCCCAAGGCTTTCCTCACGGTGGCACGGAACCATTCAGTGCCGGGGTCCGGAAGCACCTTCTTGAGGGTATAGAGCGAAGTCTCCATCGCTGGAACGGAAAACGGTAGTTCGAACGTTTTCACGTCGGCCATCCGGGAGAACTTGTCGGACACCGACCGGGGGATGATCGAGAGATGGGGCGCCTTCTCGATCAGCTGTGGAGGGCCGCGAAATGCGCGATGCGTAACGCGACGTCGTGTGAGTGGCCGTGCAAGGACAACGATCTGTCGACGTCCGTGTGGCCGGCGCTCACGTCGACGGCGACGTGGGTGCAGATGACGGCGTCGGCTTGCCTTGCCGGAGTTCGGTCTCGACCACGGCGATGTTGAGCGGAATGATGTGGACGTCGACCCCCGGAGCAGTCTCCGGCGGCAGCAGACTCACTTCACCGAGGTCGGTGGCGTGGAGTCGGAAGGTGCGGCGCGACGTCGCGGGATCGAACTGGCCCACACCGCTAACCGTGGTGTCGATGGCCTCGAACGCCTCACGAAGCCTCAGGGAATGGCTGACCGACGGCTGGGTGAGCGAGAGGCGCTCGGCAGTTCGTGTGACGCGCCGTGTCTCGTGAAACGAATGGCACACGACATGATCTGCTCTGGATACTTATGCGCAGTTTGGGTTTGTCTCTCATTCAACCATTTCGGGGCATTGACCTCATGAAACACCGCAAGGGGATCGCTGACCGGTCAACGATCCTCCACGTGGTGGGTCCCATCGACGGACGGAGGCAGGGATCTGCCAAATTTCCGGGCGCCACAAGCACACAATGGAGAAGTGTGTCCGAGGATCGAGTCGCGATGAGCATGGAGAGACTGCTCCACCATCAGCCGGGCGGAGTTCGACGTCCTCGAGGCGAAGGCGCTCGGCTGACACACCACGCTCAGCGCGGGCACGAGCCGAACAAGGATCACCGCGAGGTCGCGTCAACAAGACTCTTGGAAGGCGAGCGGGTGAGATCCTCCCGCGCAATGACGGCATCAATGCTCAGGCAAAAACCGGACGGTGAATGCAATGAACGCAGAACTTTCCCATTCCATCACATCTGACGAGGCGCGCTCCATCGCCAAGGAGGCGTACATCTACGGGTTCCCGATGGTCGACAGTTACCGTGTCCAGTATTCCTATTTCGTCGACAGCGCCGACTCCGAGTACAAGGCGCCCTGGAACCAGATCCGAAACATGGGGCGCGTCTTCACACCGGAGGACAAGACGATCCAGACCCCGAACTCGGACACACCGTACTCCATGGCCGGCTTGGACCTTCGCGCCGAGCCGGTCGTGCTCACCGTGCCGGAAATCGACGAGAGCCGATATTTCTCGGTTCAGCTCATCGACCTCTACACCTTCAACTTCCACTACCTCGGAAGCCGCACCACCGGCAACGGCGGCGGCAGCTATCTCATTGCCGGCCCGGGCTGGCAGGGAGAGACACCGGCGGGGATCACGGCAGTGATCCCTTCCGCCACGGAGTTCGTCCTCGCGGCCTATCGAACGCAGCTGTTCGACCCGGCCGACCTCGACAACGTGATGAACGTCCAGGCCGGCTACACGGTGCAACCCCTGTCGGATTTCCTGGGAACACCCGCGCCCGCACCGGCACCGACGGTCGACTTCATCACGCCGCTCACCGCCGAACAGGAGCGCACCTCGCCGGCGTTCTTCGACATCCTGAATTTTGTTCTGCAGTTCTGTCCGACGGACCCCTCCGAAACGGACCTGATGGCGCGGTTCGCCCCGCTCGGCATCGGCGCTGGAAGGACTTTCGACGCGAGTTCACTCTCTCCCGAGGTGACCCAGGCCGTCGAGGACGGCATAGCCGACGCCTGGGCAGCGTTCGCGGACCTCGAAAAGACGAAGGTGAACACGGGCGAGGTCACCGCCGGTGACGTCTTTGGAACACGCGGATTCCTCGACAACAACTACCTCTACCGGATGGCGGGCGCAGTACTGGGAATATACGGTAACTCGAAAGACGAAGCCCTGTATCCGGCCTATAACGTGGATGCGAACGGGACGGCGCTGGACGCCAGCCGAACTCGCTACACGCTGCGCTTCGCGCCGGGCCAACTTCCGCCCGTCAACGCATTCTGGTCCCTGACGATGTATGAAATGCCGGCGAGCCTGCTCGTCGCCAACCCCCTCAACCGGTACCTCATCAACTCGCCGATGCTGCCGCAGCTGCAGCGCGATCCCGACGGCGGCCTCACCCTCTACATTCAGGCAGAGTCGCCGGGCACCGAGAAGGAGTCGAACTGGCTTCCCGCACCTCGCGGACCGTTCGCCATGTTCATGCGCCTGTACTGGCCCAAAGCCGAGGCACTGGACGGAGCATGGACGCAGCCGCCGCTCGAGCCGGTGCAGTAGCCCACTCGACCGATGCCTCGCGTTCGCAGATCGGATCGCCGGGATTGTCGCCGAAACCCTCTGCTTGGTTGCCGCCGATCAGCAGCCGCTCCTCAACTGGGTATCACGATCGCCTCGACACACAGCGCCACGAGATCCTGGGGCGGCCCGAAGCCCGGGCCGCCCCGAGGTTGGGTACTCAGCGCCTGGTCTCGTACCTGGTCAGGACCACGCCGTCAGGGAACGTCCCGGTCTCCACCAGGGTCAGGTTCACCCAGTTGTCCAGGGCCGCAAAGAACGGCGTGCCGCCACCTATCAGGACCGGATGGGTGACGATCACGTACTCGTCGATCAGCCCCTCCCGCATGGCCACTGCGGCGAGTGTGGCACCGCCGATATCCATGGGGCCGCCGTCCTCAGCCTTGAGCCGGCCGATCTCGGTGACCGCGTCGCCGGTGACCAGGCGGGTGTTCCAGTCGACTGTGCTGGTCGTCGAGGAGAACACCACCTTCGGCATGTCCCGCCAGCGGCGGGCGAACTCGATCTCCGCCGGCGTGGCAGCCGGCTGCTGGTCGGCGGTCGGCCAGTGGGAGCTCATCGTCCTCCCACAATTTGCGCCCGTACAGCGCCGTGCCTGTCGCCCTCACCCGGTCGGACCACCACTGGAACAGTTCGTCGCTCGGCACACCCCAGCCGAGGTCGTCGCCGGGCGCGGCGATGTAACCGTCCAGGCTCACGTTCATGCCGAAGGTCAGTTTCCGCATGGTGTCAGCCTCCCGTAAGTCGGTACTCGGTGTACAGACCAGCACGGCGCGGAAAATCATCGGTCAGGCCACACCGCGGGCTGGTTCACCGCCACGCCAAGCGGATGTGCGTACGGACGCGAACGACTGGGACGGATCATCCGAACGTCGAGTCCCCGACCCGTCCCGCAGGCGGATCGATGACCGGCGCAGCTTCCTGCATCATCGGGAGATGACTTCACGGGGCGTTGTCCGGTTCTGGAAGAGAGAAGACGGGTGGGGCGCCATCGACTGTGTGCAGACCCCGGTTGCTGCTGGGTGCATTTCAGTGAAGTCGAAATCGATGGATTCCGAGCGCTCAACCCTGGCCAAGAGGTCGACTTCGAGTGGCAGAAGCCAACCGGCGCGGTAGAAGGCTTCGCATTCGTGGCCACTCAGGTACGACCTGTCCAAAACCGATTAACGATCCCGGACCGGACGTCCTGCCTCTGGTGAGTTCAGTTCAGTCGCTCGGTGAGGTGGACCTCGATGTCGTCACCGTCGTTCTTGCCGATCGCCTTGCGGATGGCAGCAGCCACTGGCAGCTTGTGGGTTCCGTCTCCCAGGGCCATGAACGCTCCGGTGAACGGGTGCGCGTCGATGGTCCCGGCAACCTTGACCAGACCACGGGTACCGAAGATCTGTGCTGAGTCGGGTAGCTGCACACACGTCCACGTGTCCCCGGGACGGACCTTGCCCAGGCGAGCGGTGAAGGTGATGTCCAGGGGTCGGGGATCTGCCATGCTCATGCTCCTTCGCGCTGCTGGTCGGGGGCTGTCGCGCTTACCGAGGCTCCGCTCTGGTCGGTCTCCTCCAGGTAGACCAGACCGTTACCGTCGGGGTCGGTGAAGAAGAACATCGCCGGCACTCCTTCCATCCGGACCAGCTCCTGGTTGTGCAGGGTCACCCCGGCCTCACGGACCTTGTCGAGGGCCTGTTGAGCATCGGAGGTGCCCAACCGGATTGCCACCGGGATCTCACTGTCGGGCGGTAGGAGCACCAAGGCGACATTCGAATCCGGTGGCACAACCTCGACCAGCCGTGCACCCGGCCACACCTCCACGTCGGTGCGGAGTTCGCAGCCCAGCACCTCGGTATAGAACCTCAGCGCGGCGTTCTGGTCAGCGACCGGAACCGACACACTCAACACTCTCGTCGTCATCGTCATACGCAATCAGACCCCGCCGCGCCCCGAAACTCATCGCCCAAGCCGTGAACCGGTCGTCCCGCAAGCCGAACCCGCACCGGGACGAGTTCGGCGATGTCGGATGCCGGCAGCAGTCGGTGCTCGTTCCGTACGCCGATCGGTGTCCGGTCGCCGCCTCCGCGGCGGGTTGGGCGCAACCCGGTTCACTGGGATATCGCATCCATGCAGACGGTGCCTTCAGGGATACGAGTACTCGCGTACGAGTTCGGGGTGCTTGGCACGCAGATAGAGGCTGGCGAACTCGTTCCGGTCCGCGGCAATCCACGCCCACCCCCGCCTTTCCCACTTGGCGAGGTCGGCCATGGCGTCGGCGACGGTGATCGTGCCGTTCTCACTGTCGCGCAATACGACTGTGGGATCGTCCCAGTCGATGGCCGCCGCTTCGGTATCGAGCGTTCCGGTGGCGGCGATGACGGCGAGGTCCGCACCTTCCGAGAAGGTCCCGAACTGAACCCGGCGTTGAAAATCGTTGTCCACGACCATGTCGAAGTCGAGGGCAGCGACCAACCAGCGGAGGGGATGAGCAGGAGCTGCCACCAAGACCGCGGTCACGGAAACTCTTGGATGATGATCGGATTCCGTCGGTACGGTTCCGACGACGATCGTTGACCGGACAGGCCGAACCGCCGGCCAACCGTAGACAGGGGAAGCGCCGGTCGCCCCACATGGGGCGCCCCGGCGCTTCAGCTGCTGGACGTCGTCATTGACAGGACTACATCGAGGTGGGGAGTACGACGAAGAGCCAGGCGAGGATTGGGGCGACAAGGACGATGTAGCCGGTGTATTTGAAGAGGGAGCGTTGGAACTTGTCGCGGTCGGGGACCTGGGCGTTGGCAAGGACCATGACGCCGTTGCTGGAGAGGGGGCTGACGTCGACGATGACCGCGGAGAACGAGACGGCGGCGACGAAACCGATGAGGCCGACCTCGCCCATCATCAGCAGCGGTGCCGCGAGCGGGAGGACGATGCCGAGGGTTCCGATGGAGGAGCCGACGGCGGAGACGGCGGCGACGGCGTAGCAGAGGATCAGGGCCGTGAGGAGCGGCGATCCGAGTGACGCTGCAGCGTCGCCGAGGAATTCGAGGGTGCCGTTGGCCTTGAGCACGCTCATGTAGGTGAGCATTCCGCAGACGAGGAGTACCGCGGACCAGGTGACGTTGTTGACGGCGGGCTTGTGCTTGTTCGGTGCGAGGACGAGGAGGATGGCGGCGATGACCATCGAGCAGACACCGACGTCGATCTGGAAAACGGCGGATCCGATGAGGAGGGCGACCATGCCGAGCAGGGTGAGGACACGCAGCGGGGTGAATCCGGTGGATTCGATCTCGGTGAGCCGATCCGGTTCGCGGGCGGGCTGCGGCGATCCAGTAGTCAGCACCATGGGGCCGGCACCGTGTCGGGCTGAGGTGGCGCGCTGTCCGGCGCTCGCTCCGGTTGTGACGAGGTCGCCGCCGCGGGGTTGCGGTGCGGGACTGCCTGCGACGGTGGGGTTGTCACTCGAGGTGAGGTCGTCGATGTCGATCGACTGGTCATCGGCACGGAGCAGGTCGCGGCCGCGGACGAGGAAGAGGCCGAGGGCGAGCAGGAAACTGAGTCCGAGGGGGATGGCGTACAGCGCGAGGGGGTTGGTGGGTAGGCCGGCGGACTGGAGCCAGCCGTTCGTGAATGCGCCGTAGACGGTGATTGGCGAGAACGCCGCACCGAGTACGCCGTGGCTGATCATCATGCCCATCAGCAGGGGGTCGATCTTGTAGCGCTTGGCGATCGGCATGGCGATGGGGGCGAGCATCCCGACTGCAAGTACCGAGCCCATGGTCATCAGGCCGGCGCCGAGGAAGAACATCAGCCAGACGATGGCCCAGCGCTTGCCTCGGACAAGCTTCAGTGCGCCGCCCACGAGGAGGTCGACGGTGCCGTTGACCCGGGCGATTCCGAACAGCAGGGTGATCCCGACGATGATGGTGAAGATACTGCCGGGGAAGAACCCGAAGATCTCGTCCATGGACAGTCCGGCCAGCCAGCCGCCGATCACGAAGGCGGCGGCGAATGCCAAGACGCCCATGTTGATGGGTGTCATGGTGCCGATCGCGAACAGGGCGATCAGCGCCGCGATCGAGATGAAGTAGAGCATCGGAGGTAACCCTTTCGGTGGATGCCCGGAGATCCGAGCCGCCTGCCGGTGTAAACCGGTGGCAGTGAGCCGAGAGCGGCGACGCCTGATCCGCCGGGGACGGCATGTGGCGTTGCCGTGCCCCGCTATTCAAGGGTGATGGCGGTCACAGAATCAACTCCCCCGCCGAGAAAGCATCCAGGTGCTCAACGTGAACCAGTCGCGGTCGGGGTGGTTGAGCCAATAGCTCAGCATCCCGGCTCTCGGGCGGCGGATGGTTCAGCCGTGTCGCGGGCAGTGAGCCAGAAGCTCGGCTACCCCGGCATCCGGCAGATCAATTTTCTGCCCGCAGTTTCTCCACGATCGGGATGGTCCGCGGCCAGATTCGCCGACTCAGGACAATCTCGGAACGGGTCCGCAGCACACCCTCGGTTTTCATGACAGCCTGCAGGACGTCCTCGAAGTGGGAGTTGTCCCGAGCGACGAATCGGCACAACAGGTCCCCTTCGCCGGAGACGGTGTTGGCCTCGATCAGTTCCGGGATCGCGGTGAGCCGTTCCAGGGTTTCGTTGACCTGACTTTGGGCGATGTGGACGTGCACGAAGGCCATGACGGCGTAGCCGAGGGGGGCGAGGTTGATCTGCGGGCGCCAGGTGACGATCACACCGGCCTTCTCGAGTTTGGTGATCCGGGCTTGGGCGGTGTTGCGGGCGATGTTGAGTCTGCGGGAGTACTCGCGCACCCCCGCACGGGGCTCTTCGACGATGAGTCGGAGCAGGTCGAGGTCGAGTTTGTCGAAGCCGTCCATCGGTAGTCCTGTCGTGAGGGTGAGAAATTGGTCCACATGCGCATTCGGCTGCGCATTCGACCGTGGTCGTTGAGCACTTGGTAGCAATTTTCGGTTCTCGGTTTATCTCACGGTACAGGTCTGCCTATGTTGTGGGTCACATAGAGCACGGCGGTGCGATCGGCGAGCATTCGATCCGCATGCACCGCTTGCCATCGTCATCGCCACCATCAATGGAGGCGGACGTGGGTTACGGGAAGGGACAGGCGCTGACCATGGGCTACACACTGGCGGACAAGATCTGGAGGAGCCACGTCGTGCGCTCCGCCGAGGGTGAACCGGATCTGATCTACATCGACATGCACCTGCTGCACGAGGTGAACACCCCCGCCGCGTTCGCCGGGCTGCGCGCAGCCGGCCGCACCGTCCGCCGCCCCGACTTGACCCTGGGCACCGAGGATCACAACACGCCGACCGACGACGTGCTGCGCACGATCACCGACCCGGGGGCGGTCGAGCAGCTCGACCACATTCGGCGCAACTGCCGGGATTTCGGTATCGAGTTGTACTCGCTCGGTGATTCCGCACGCGGGATCGTGCACGTCATCGGTCCCGAACTCGGACTGACTCAGCCCGGGATGACGCTGGTCTGCTGTGACTCGCACACCAGCACCCACGGCGCTTTCGGAGTTCTCGCCTTCGGTATCGGCACCAGTCAGGTCGAGCACGTCCTCGCCACCCAGACACTGCCGATGGCGCCCATGCAGAACATGCGCGTGATCGTCGACGGCCAGCTGCCGCCCGGCGCGACGGCAAAGGACCTCATCCTCGCAGTCATCGAGGAGATTGGCACCGGCGGCGGGCAGGGATACGTCATCGAATACCAGGGCGAGGCGATTCGCGCGTTGTCGATGGAAGGCCGGATGACGGTGTGCAACATGTCCATCGAAGCCGGAGCCCGGGCCGGTCTCATCGCCCCGGACGAGGTCACCGTCGAGTACCTGCGTGGCCGCCCGCACGTGCCGTCCGGGGCCGCGTTCGATGACGAAGCCGAGTATTGGCGCACCTTCTTCACCGACGAGGATGCCGTCTTCGACAAGGAAGTCCACATCGACGCGGCCACCGTCGCTCCGCGGGTGTCCTGGGGGACGAATCCGGCGCAGTCGGTTCCGCTCGATGCCGCCGTGCCCGCCCCGTCCTCGTTCCTCGACCCGGTCGAACGTGCTGCCGCCGAACGCGCTCTGAGCTATATGCAGCTGACCCCGGGAACACCACTGCGTGATGTCGAGGTCGATGCGGTGTTCATCGGCTCGTGCACCAACGGCCGCATCGAGGACCTGCGGGAGGTCGCCGCGGTCTGGAAGGGCCGGCGCATCGCCCCCGGTATCGACGTGCTCGTAGTCCCCGGGTCGGAGGCCGTCCGCGCGCAGGCCGTCGAGGAAGGACTCGATGAGATCTTCGCCGCCGCCGGCGCACCGCTGCGCTACTCCGGGTGCTCGATGTGCGTCGCGCTCAACGACGACCGACTACGCCCGGGCCAAAGGGCCGCATCGACGAACAACCGCAACTTCGAAGGCCGCCAAGGACGGGGCGTGATGACGCACCTCGTCTCACCCGCCGTCGCCGCCGCAACCGCGGTCACCGGCCGACTGACCGCGCCCGCAGATTTGAAGGACTGACCTCGATGAACAGATTTACCGAACACACCGGAATCGCAGCGCCCCTGCGGATTTCCGACGTCGACACCGACCAGATCATCCCGGCACGGTTCTGCGTCGGAGTGACCAAGGAAGGCTACGAAGACGCCCTGCTACACGACTGGCGCCTCGACCCCGGCTTCGTCCTCAACCAACCCGACTACCGCAACGCGACCATCCTGGTCGCTGGTGCGAACTTCGGCGTCGGATCATCACGCGAAATGGCGGTCTGGGCGCTGCAGAACTACGGCTTCACGGCTGTCCTCGCCCCCCGCTTCGGGGACATCTTTCGTGGCAACTCCCTGAAGAACGGTCTGCTCACGATCGCTCTCGACCAGCGCGTGATCGACGAACTCTGGGACACGATCGAAGCACGGCCCGAGGTCCCGATCACCGTCGACCTGGTCCGGCGCGAGGTCCGCGCGGCCGGTGCCACCTACACGTTCGACCTCGATGACAACGCCCGCTGGCGACTGCTCAATGGCTATGACGACATCAGCCTGACCCTGCGCGACGTCGAGGACATCGACGTCTACGAAACCACCCGCCGGCGCACCCTGCCGACGTCGCGGCGTGTCGTGATGGAAGGAGCTCTTCGTGGCTGACACCGACCTCACCGACACCCGATCGCGCATGACCGGCACCGTTCCGCAGTCGAAGATCCTGACCACCGAGATCCCGCGCTACGTCGAAGACTATGTGTCCCGGTTGCTGGCGATACCGGACACGGCATCCGCCGTCGCCGACGCCCTCGACGAGCTGGGCATCGGCACCGCAATCACTGCGACCGAGCTGAAACCGGTTTCGGAACAGGCGCGAATGTGCGGTCCCGCGGTGACGTTGCGGTATGTGCCCCTCGGAGGGGACGTGACCGGAAACCGCGAAAGCGGGCGCGGCACGACCTTCGGCGACCGCGACCTCTACGGCCTCGGGCGCCCCGGGGACGTCGCCGTCATGGACTGTTCGGGATCGCGGTCCGGCGCGGTGATGGGTGCCCTGTCGGCCCGGTGGGCGGTGAAAGCACAGATCGGGGGCTGCGTCGTCGACGGCGCGATTCGCGACACCGGCTCCATCCTCGCAAGTGGTCTGCCGGTGTGGAGTGCCACCAGGCATCCCGCCGCCGCCCGCTACCGCTACGAGACCGTGCAGATGAACGGTCCGGTCTCGCTGTGCGGGCATCTCGTCAACCCCGGCGACTACGTCGTCGCCGACATCGACGGTGTCTGCGTGATCCCGTTCTTCGACGTCCCACGGGTCGTCGACTTCTGCGAAAACGCTCACCGCACCGAGATCGCGTTCATCGACCGCATCGACGCGGCCGCGACTCTGGAAGAACTCGTCGCCGGGCTGGCCCCGGGCACAGCCCCCGCCTGACCGCCGACGTCGACATCACACGAAGGAACACAGCCTTGTCCTCCATCATGCAGACCCGCTCGTCCACGTTCTCCCTCGACGACCGCTACGTCCTCGAAGACGGATCGGTCTACCTGACCGGCATCCAGGGGTTGGTACGCGTGCTGCGGGACAGGGCCATCCTCGACCGGCGGCGCGGCCACCGCACGTCGTCCTTCGTCTCCGGCTACGAAGGATCACCGCTGGCCGGGTACGACCTCGAAATCGCCCGCAAACGCAAGATCCTCGACGAGTACGACCTCGTGCACCGTCCCGGTGTCAACGAAGAACTGGCCGCCACCGCCGTGCTCGGCACCCAAATGGCACCGCAGATCGGGCATCTGCGCTCGGACGGGGTCACCGGGTACTGGTACGGCAAGTCCCCCGGACTCGACCGCGCCTCCGACGCGATTCGGCACGCCAACCTCGTCGGAACCGATCCGCGCGGCGGCGCCGTCGCCCTCGTCGGCGACGACCCGGGCGGGAAGTCCTCGAGCCTGGCATGCGCGTCCGAGGTGGCCATGGCGGATCTGCTCATCCCCACCCTTTGCCCGGCCGATTCCCAGGAGGTGCTCGACTACGGGCTGCATGCACCGTTCCTGTCCCGGTTCACCGGCCTGTGGTCGGGATTGAAAATCGTCACCGCCGTCGCCGACGGCGCGAGTTCCGCCGTCGTGCACCCCGACCGGATCGACCCGAGCTTCGGTGACCTCGGACCGAGCACGTACACCCCGAACGCCAACCTCGTCGGCCCCAACCTGCTCACCCTCGAACGCAGCCAGATGATGGACCGGCTGCCCCGCGCGCTCGACTACGCGCGCATCAACAAACTGAACCAAATCGTGCAATCCGGGCCCGACGACCGGATCGGCATCGTCACTTCCGGTAAGACGTATCTCGATCTGCGCGAGGCACTCTCACTGTTCGGCCTCGGACCTGCAGACTTGCTCCGGTACGGGATCCGCATCCTCAAGCTCGGCATGATCTACCCCGTCGACCCCGAGATCGTGCGCCGGTTCGCTGCGGGGCTGGACGAGATCATCGTCGTCGAGGAGAAGCGGGCGTTCCTCGAGACCGCGGTCCGCGACATCCTCTACCGGCGCGCCAACGCCCCGGTGGTCATCGGTAAGACCGATCCGAACGGCAAGTCCCTGGTCAACATCTTCGGAGAGCTCGACGCCGACCTGATCGCCAATGCCCTCAGCCGCCGACTGGGCGACGAATACGGCATCGAACCGGTCCAGCTGTGGAGACAGCGCCCCAGGACCTCGAAGATCGCACTGCCGCTGCTGAACCGCACCCCCTATTTCTGCTCGGGATGCCCGCACAACTCCTCGACCAAGGTGGCACCGGACACGCTGATCGGCGGCGGAATCGGCTGCCACGCCATGGTGATGATGATGGACGACAAGCAGGTCGGCGACGTGATCGGGTTGACCCAGATGGGCGGCGAAGGCGCCCAATGGATCGGCATGGCCCCGTTCCTGGAGGAAAACCACCTCATCCAGAACATCGGCGACGGCACGTTCATGCACTCGGGCAGTCTGGCGCTGCGCGCCGCCGTCGCCTCCGGGGAGAACGTCACCTACAAGCTGCTCTACAACGCCACCGTCGCCATGACCGGCGGACAGGACCCGGTCGGCGCCATGCCGCTGGACCGGATCACCCGGCTGCTCCTCGCCGAAGGGGTCAAGAAGGTCGTGGTCACCACCGAAGACCGCAAGCGCATCAGCTCACTGAAACTCCCCAAGGGCGTCGAGATCCGGGATCGGGACGACCTCGTCGACGTTCAGACGGAACTGGCGACGATCGCCGGGGTCACCGTCCTGGTGCACGACCAGGAATGTGCCGCCGAGAAGCGCCGCAAGCGCAAGCGCGGCACCCTGCCCACCCCGACCACCCGGGTGATGATCAACGAACGCATCTGCGAAGGCTGCGGCGACTGCGGGGAGAAGTCCAACTGCCTGTCGGTGCACCCCACCGACACCGAGTTCGGCCGCAAGACCACGATCCACCAATCCTCCTGCAACCTGGACTTTTCGTGCTTGAAAGGGGACTGCCCTTCCTTCGTCACCATCACCCCCGGCCCGAAGGAGCAGCGCACACCTGTCCCGGCCATCGCCGCCGACCTGATCACCGACCCCGACGTGCCGGCGATCGACGGCCAGTTCGGGGTGCGGATCATGGGCGTCGGGGGCACCGGTGTCATCACGGTCGCGCAGGTCCTGGCTACCGCCGCCGTGATCGACGGCAAGTTCGTCCGCAGCCTCGACCAGACCGGCCTGGCGCAAAAGGGCGGCGCCGTGGTGTCGGATCTGAAGATCAGCGCCGAACCCCGCGAGGGCGCCTCGAAGATCGGCGAGGGCCGCTGCGGTCTCTACCTCGGCTGCGACTCCCTCGTCGCCACCGACCCCAACAACTTGAAGGTCGCCAACAGCTCCGACACCGTCGCCGTCGTCTCCACCACCGAAATCCCCACCGGTCAGATGATCGTCGACACCGCAGTGCATTTCCCGGAACTGAGCACCATCCGCACCGCCGTCGACGGCGCCACCTCCCGCGCGATCTACCTCGACCCGGCTCTGCTCTCGCGTGAGTTGTTCGACGACGAGCAGTACACGAACATGCTCCTGATCGGAGCCGCCTTCCAGACCGGTGTCCTCCCCATCGAGGCGACCGCAATCGAACAGGCAATCACCCTCAACGGTGTCTCGATCGAGGCGAACCTGCAGGCATTCCGCCGCGGCCGTCAGGCCATCGCGGACCCCGAAGCCCTCACCGCCGCTATCGAGGGCAACCGGCGGGCCGACTTCGAACCGGCCGTCCCATCTCTCCAGGCGCTCGCCCTCGCCGGCACGGTCCGGGCCTCAGCCGATTCCGAACTCGCCCGCATCGTCGGGCTACGCACTGCCGAACTCATCGACTACCAGGACATTGACTACGCCCGCGACTACGCCCAGTTCGTGGAATCGGTACGCCAGCGGGAAGCCGCGCTGGTCGGACACTCCACCGCACTGACCGAGGCAGTCGCGAAGAACCTGTTCAAACTCATGGCGTACAAGGATGAGTACGAGGTCGCACGCCTGGCCTTGGACCCTGCCTTCGACGCCGCGGTCAAGGACGCGTTCGGCAAGAGCGCGAAACGGTCGGTCCGGCTGCACCCCCCGATGCTGCGCGCCATGGGCATGAAGAACAAGCTCTCACTCGGATCCTGGATCAACCCCGGATTCCGGACGCTGCACCGCATGCGCAAGATCCGCGGCACCAAGCTCGATGTGTTCGGCTACCACCACATCCGGAAGATGGAACGCGAGCTGATCACCGAATACCGCGAAGCCATCGAGCAACTCCTCCACCTGCTCAACCCCCACAGTGTTTCCGCGGCGGTGGAGATCGCCGAACTGCCCGACCTCGTCCGTGGGTACGAACAGATCAAGGTCGCCAATGTGGCGTCGTACCACCAGGAACTGCACAAGCTCCTCGAGGCGTACCCCCTTGCCGCCCGAGCCGAGAAGCAAGCCGTATAGGGCCCACAAACCGGCGGACACCGGTCAGCCCGAGGCCGCCTCACAGCACGCACGGAAACGATCACAAAGGAACATCCATGAAGAAGTACGTCCCGTCATGGCACGACGAGGAGGTCAAAGCACTGTCCGACCTCGCCGCCGGGTTCTTCGAACGAGAAGTCGTCGCCCACAACGAAACCTGGGACGCCCAGCAGCGCATCGACCGCTCGGTGTGGCTCGAAGCCGGCAAGCTCGGACTGCTGTGCTGCTCGATCCCCGAGGAGTACGGCGGTGGCGGTGGCTCCTTCGCGCACGATCTTGCCGTCTTCGACGCCCAGGGTTACGCCGGTGACCTGTCCTTCGGCATCTCCGTGCACTCGGGCATCGTGGCGCACTACATCCTCGAATACGGCACCGAGGAACAAAAGACGACCTGGCTTCCGGGGATGGCGACCGGGGATATCCTCGGCGCCATCGGCATGACCGAACCCGGCGCCGGGTCGGACCTGAAGGCAATCAAGACCATCGCGGTCCGGGACGGCGACGACTACATCGTCAACGGGTCCAAAACCTTCATCACCAACGGCGCGTCCGCCGACATGATCGTGCTGGCGGTGAAGACCGACCCGAAGGCCGGTGCCAAAGGGGTGGCACTGCTGATCGTCGACCTACGCGACTGCCCCGGCTTCACGGTCGGGCGGGTCCTCGACAAGGTCGGCCAGCACGGCGCCGACACCGCCGAGCTGTCATTCACCGACGTACGCGTCCCGGTGACGAACCTGCTCGGACAGGAAGGACAGGGATTCGGACAGCTGATCGCGCAGCTGGTGCAGGAACGGCTGATCATCGGCGCGCAGGCGGCGGGGGCCATGCGCCGCGCGGTCGAGGACACCGTCGACTACACGAAATCACGGCAGGCCTTCGGGCACAGCCTGTTCGAATTCCAGAACACCGCGTTCGAACTCGCCGAATGTCAGACGATCGCCCGCATCTGCGAGGTGTTCCTCGATCACTGCATCAGCGAACACTTGGCCGGGCAGCTGGATCCGGCCGAGGCAGCGATGGTCAAGTACTGGCTCACCGAACAGCAGTGCTCCGTCATCGACCGATGCGTCCAACTGCACGGCGGCTACGGCTATATGCGCGAGTACCTGATCGCCCGGATGTACGAGGACGCCCGCGTCCAGAAAATTTACGCCGGCGCCAACGAGGTGATGAAGAGCATCATCGCGAAATCGCTGTAGGAGAGTCGCCGTTGGAGAAATCCCGGCAGGCACGTATGACGACGCCGATTGCGGAACGACGACCGGGGCGGACTGTCCGAACGTCGAGTCCCCGACCCGTCCCGTAAGCGGATCGCTCATCAGGGGCTATCGACGCGGCGGCGGAGGGGTGCGCATGGCCTCACAATGCCCTGCGCCATGCCGATACTCCCTGAATATCGATCCGACACTCACATCTGATTCCCGATCTCGATACCAGTGATCCTGCCGACGACGGGATCGGGACGACCACACCTGATCTGAGGAAGCGGACATCTCGACGCCTACTGCGACTAGCGACTTCGCCGTCCGTCATCGATCAACGAGAGCCGGTCCGTCGAGCGAGCAGCCGCCGACGTGGACAGAAAAGTCGGTTCGGGTGTGAAATCCCCGGTCAACCGCTCCAGAATATCTGTAGTGGTGACTGTAGACATTGAGGGGTCGCTGTTGTAGAGTTCCTCTCGTCACAAGGAAAGAGTTCACGAGGTGCGGGAGAGAATGAACTGCCCGCAGAGAAGTACCGCAAGACCAGGATGTGCCGGGCAAGGGTTGATGTGAGTGTGTAAGGCCCCGGCATATCCGGCGGCGGTCGGGCGGCACGAAGGCCCGACGGCCGGAAGAAGTGCAGTGAATAAGGAAGTGAAACCCGCTCCGGCCCCCGGTGCCTCACGGCGCCGGGGGCCCTGTCCGTTCGAAAGGGGTCACCCCATTCCGGAAGATTCGCCCGACCGCCGCGCGGCCGGGAAGCTCGACGACGAGGACTACCCGGCATACAGCATGGGTCACGCCGCTGAGATCCTCGGCGTGACACAGGCATTCCTGCGCAGCCTCGACGCCGCGAAGCTGCTCACCCCCGGACGCTCGGAGGGCGGCCACCGCCGCTACTCCCGATACCAGCTGCGTCTCGCCGCCCGAGCCCGCGAACTGATCGACCAGGGCACCGCGCTCGATTCCGCGTGCCGCATCATCATCCTCGAAGACCAACTCGCCGAGGCCCGACGCATCAACGCTGAACTCCAGCACACCCACCGCCCCAAGTCGGATCAGCCCGGCCCCGCATCCGGCTGAACCACCGCCGCCCCTTCGGAACACCAGTCGAGGTCCATTCCGCGGAAGCCGTCCATCCGCTCGGCGACCTCACCTCGGATCTTTGCGAGAACGGACTGTCCGCACAGCCCAGACCACACCATGCGAGGCGTCGGTGTGCGGTCCCGCAAAACGATCGGCAACCGGTCACCGATCTGAACAAATCGGTTGGCCTGTCGACCAGCCTTAGTCGCAGACCTGCGGTGCGACGAGAAACAATCCGCCACAGACGAAGGCGCGGGATAGCTTCCACTCACTGTCGGAACGCACGAAGGGGATGGGTCCGACCGGGTAAGGGGCCATGCGTTCGAGGTGGCCCTGGCCAGTCGCGTTGATCATGTCTGAGCCGACGGGTTCCACGGTGGTGAACTGGATGTATTGGGGTGAGGGTTGCGCACCCCAGGCCCGCGCGATCGGCAGGGTCTGGTCGCTGGGGCCCTCCAAGAGTCGCGCGCGGTCCTCCTCGCGTATGGAGTAGTTGGTGGTGGCGTTATACAAGGCGGTCAGTTGCTCGGCGGTGGGGACGGGATCGGTGATCGGCGCCGGCGGCGGTGCAAACTGGGTGGATTGGACGAAGACGCTCGGATCGCGCGATTCGGCTTCATCGCCGGGCGAGCAGGCACAGGCCGCGATTGCGATCGCGAGAACAGAGCTGGCGCCTAACGCGACTTCCCTCACCCTCATGATCTAGGTATCGCCCCAAGCCGACGCAGCGTGACAAACCCGTGCCACGCCCCCACCGTCTTGCTCGACGCCTCCCCGATAACGCCTCGCCGGCAGGGGTTGGTCAGCTCGGGCGTTCGGGCCGCAGGCTTGGATGATGGATGGGGACTGTCTCGCCGCTGGCAAGGGTTACTGTGACGTGCAGTTTCTCTCTCCACCGCGCGCGGAGCACCGCAAAGACGACTCCGTCGGCTCCGACACCTCCGGTGTCTGTATCGAGCGACGACCTCACTTCGAACTGAGACACGCCTTCGGCAGCGATTCCGGTCAGTGCCATCCATCCGAACTCTGGTGGTTCCTTCGCGACGGACGGATCGCCGGATTGATGGACGGTCAACCGCTTCAAGTGCGAAGCCCGAAATGAGCGACCGAAGTTAGCGCGGGGATTGGGTACCCCGAGGATGAGGGATGCCTTCGGTGAATCGTCACCGGGCTGAACAAGAACCGCCCAACGGGTCGTGTCTGCGGCGAATACGACGGCGACTTCGGAGTCGCGCTCGATGAGCCGGACTGGACCGAATCGATCTCCGGCGGTGGTGCGGTGCATCAAGGGGACTTCTTCGCTCGCAAGCGTCACCGCTGGGTGGGTGCGTAGGTCTTCGTCGATTCTGTCGAGAACCGGCAACAACGTGTTCCCCGGTTCGTCATCCGGTGTGTTCGACGATATTCGGATGCTCATGAACCCTCCAGACCGTGCCCTCAGACCCGATCGATAGTCAGCAGTACACCGTAAGTGGGCCACGTCTTGGCGATCTGTCATCGTTTCGAGACCCGCGTGGGTCGAATCCCACGCGGGTGCTGAGCGTCCCGGAGACGGAACCACCAGCGGGACGAGATCGGCGCCGAGCGCATGCCCGACTGCCGGCGACGCTCGTCCCGGAACGGGATCCCTGACCGGTCAGTCCTCTCCTCGGAAGGCACGCATATATGCGTTCCTTCCTGATAGATACGGCTCGACGTCCGTAACCCGGATCAGAGCAACTTGGTTCAATGGATACCGGCGGCCCTCGAGCACAATCCCTACGTTGCCGGCCGTCGCTGCGGCCCACCAACGTTCTCGACCTCCCCAGACTTCGAAGGAGACAGTCTGCCCATCGACGGGTACGAGCACCTTGCGGCCCTCCGCCGCCTCCACCTCGTCACGACGACGCCGATACTCGTCATCAAGGGGTGTGAGTCCAAGTGCGGACACCACCAACGATGCGGCTTTGCCGATTGGATCGTGCACCGTTGTCAGCACGTCGACTGAGGGACCGTCGGTGTCGGGTGTCCCATGCTTGAGTCCCGCAAGGATTAGTGTGTCGTCTTGCCACTCCCAACTGCCGAGCATGATCGGGCCGGTCCACTCCTTCAGTCCGTAGGTCGGGAAGGAGAGTCCCGCATCGCAGACCTGCTGATCGAGCGCGCGATTGCGTTCCCAGAATTCGTCTGGAGTCAACCGACCTGCGAATCTCATAACCCCAGTGTGCTACCCGCAGAGGGTCGGCGTCAGTCAGACGAGACGGGCGGAGCGTACCGCTCAACCATCCGTCATCGAAGACCGTCACCATTGGCGTGCCGCTCCCTTCTCATCCTTGTTCCGGGCTGTCGGCCGTCGGATGTCGAATATCGTTGGCTGTGCTCCCCGACGACTTCGCCAGCCGTCGCTCGTAGAAGGTGATTCAGATGGACAGCTTCATTCATCTGGCAGGAGACAGCTGGAACTTCTGGTCCCCATTTCCGCCCGCAGTAACTTTCTGGCTGATCGATGTAATGGGCCAGCTTTCGCGGGCGGGAATCATCCTCGGAGGCAGCTGAGGATCGAGCGATGCGGCACCCGTAGCCGCCAGCGTCTGGACCTGGTGGACATCCCGGCCGCGCAGTTCGGACCGAGCAAGATCGGTCGTATGCGCTCGGCCGTTGCTGCTGACCGAGTGAGATTTTGAGCCTCCGCAGCTCCCGCCAGCGGATGGCCAATTGGAGCACCGCTGGAGACGCGCCGCCACTCTCCACGGAGCATAACGTTTCACGTTATTAACGCAGTGCGTTATACTCGTGGAGTGATCGAGTCGTTCGCCGACAAAGAGACCGAGCGGGTCTTTCACCGACAGTTCTCGAAGAAGCTCCCGCAGGACATTCAGCGGATCGCGCGCCGGCGCCTCCTGTTGATCGAGGCTGCCACCGACGTCAACGACCTGAGGGTGCCCCCAGGCAACCGCCTGGAGAAGCTCTCCGGGGACCGGGTGGGCCAGTACAGCGTTCGGATCAATGATCAGTACCGCATCTGTTTCATCTGGCGCGCCACCGCCGCATACGACGTGGAGATCACCGACTATCACTAACCACCAGAGGGGAGCCGACGCTCCATCCGACCACAGAATCGACAAAGGAACACCGACAATGACTACAGACCTGAGCCCAATTCACCCCGGCGAGATCCTCCGCGAGGACTTCCTCGAGCCGTTCGGCATCACGCAGAACCGCCTAGCCACGATCATCGGTGTTCCGCCCCGACGGATCAACGAGATCGTGCTCGGCAAGCGGTCGATCACCGCAGACACCGCGTTGCGGCTGGCCAAGGCGTTCGGCAACAGTGCGCAGTTCTGGCTCAATATCCAGGACCGCTACGAGCTCGACCTTGCGGCCGACAAGATAGGCGACGCCCTCGCCAAGATCACGCGTCTCTCGGCATAGAGAGGCAGAAGGGGACCGTCGGTGTGATTGCCCGCCGCACCGGACGGAACGATCACCGGGATGAATCGTTCGAAGGCTGAGCCATGCCGGGCCTGGAAGGCCAATGCACCAACGGCATCAGCTCCGGGCAGCGGTCCTGGCCTGCCCTTGCCGATGATGTTTGACCGTGGAGTCCCAAGCACTGCGCCGCCGGCGTTGTGCGTTCGAGAGATGGGAATCAGCGATGTACATCGGGTATGCACGAGTGTCCACCGATCAGCAAGACCTGACCGCACAGCAGCACGCACTGCTCGGGCTCGGGGTCTCACCGGAACGGATCTACGTCGATCACGGCTTGACCGGCACCAATCGTCAACGTCCAGGACTGCAGAACGCCCTTGCAGCGTGCCGGAACACCGACACCCTCGTGGTGACCAAGTTGGATCGCCTGGCCCGTTCGTTGCCCGATGCTCGGGAC
This sequence comes from Rhodococcus sp. JS3073, assembly GCF_026810085.1. Classification (NCBI taxonomy): domain Bacteria; kingdom Bacillati; phylum Actinomycetota; class Actinomycetes; order Mycobacteriales; family Nocardiaceae; genus Rhodococcus; species Rhodococcus sp. JS3073. The sequence goes on from NZ_CP113951.1 coordinate 4,010,989, forward strand.
ATCGTCGACGAGCTCACCGCTCGGCACGCGTGTCTGCAGATCGGAGCCTCGTTGCACGATCCCACCGACCCGGTCGGTCGCCAGTTGTTCAACGTCCTGGCGATGGTCGCCGAGTTCGAGGGCGACCTGATTCGGGCACGAACGAGGGAGGGGATGCGGATCGCGAAGGCGAAGGGACACCTGAAGGGCAAGAAGCCGAAGCTCAACCCACGCCAGGAACGGCACCTGGTCGAGCTTCACGTGTCAGGCGAGTACTCGACCGCTGAACTGGCCGATCTGTTCTCGGTGGGCCGGTCGACGGAGTACCGGGCCATCGAACGCAGCGCCCACCGGGCTCAGCGTGACGCTCTCTCAGATTTCAACACCTAGCCATCCCCGCTGGAATGTCCGCCGGTCCCATACCGGCGGACGATCGCTCTCTGGGATGGTTACTCCGCCGGGTAGTCGTAGACGTGCTCGTGGGGATAGACGAGACCGACCTGTGTGTGGAGTTGTTTGGGTTGGACGTCTTCGCCGAGGTAGTAGATGACACGGAGATCGCATCGTCGCGGAATCTCGGAGATCAACTTGTCGATGATCCGGATGATCTTCGCTGGGCCAATGACAGTGTCATCTCGAAGAACGTCTTGAGCATCCGCGACAGAAATCACGACCCGTTTCACCGGGCGTCCCGGTCGGTCGCGATATCGGCTGCCGATGCCTCCATGCGTGATATCCACGAGATCTCGAAAGCACTCCTCGAACGAGCCGATTCCATCCGCTCCGTAGTAGCTCGGAAACTCGAGGGCATCGCCCCATGTTCGAGCAAAGTCCGGGAGAGTTCTGCACCGAACGCCTTGGATCGTGACGAAGTGAGTAGCCGGCTCTTCGCGGTCAAGGCATGCACCCATCACGGCATCACGGACAGGCGGCATGTTCGGGTAGACCTTGATCCAGGGGAAGGCTGGATCGGAGGTTCCGAGCTGGGCAGCAAGGCCCGCAAAGGTCTCAGCCAACCGACTTTCGACGTTCGCCCAGAAAGAATCACCAGTCCGAGAACGGCGGAGGAGGGAGGAAATCTCTGCGGCTACGTCATCGAGTCTCCGTCCTGATGTCTCCAGCCGATCCTCGAGTTCCCTGACATCACTCAGCAGCCGATCCCGCTCACCCAATAGCCGCGTGACCTGGTCTGCATCAGGGTCGCTGCTCATCAACCCACGGTAGGCGGGAGTGCACCCGGTCGGGGGCGATCCGTCATCTTCCGAAGATCATCCGACCGAAGCCGAAAGCTCCACGCCCATCGATTGCCTGGCCGCGGTCGCGCTCGTTCCGAAAGCGGATCGATGAGCGGACAAAATCGGAGGCCTTTCAGCGGCCCATCACCGCGTGCACACTCCGATGTTGGACCACGACCGGGCCAGTGAGTCTGGCGGGCCAGATCTGAATCTTGTACTGCTCGACCGGCACTTCCGCGACGAGGTCCCACATAAGGTCACGCCCGAATGAGTGGACTCGGACGCGGTAGGTTCCCACGCCAGCGGAGAGGACGGTAGGCGGAAAACTGGCGATCGGTGTCTCCGAGTCGGTCAGCACGGTGACAGTGTCGGAAAATGTCTCGAACGAAACCTCTTCGATGTCTTCCCAACCGTCGTCGACAGTGACTGGACGGTCGCCGAGCACTTCCACCTCGAGATCGAGCGGACCCATGTACATCCCGGTATAGACGTAGACCATCCCAGGATCGCTCCCGGCTAGGCCGAAGCCGATTTTCGGAAGTGGCGGAAGCTCCTCCCACGCGCGTTCGTCCTCGTCCTTCAGACAGAACATGCGGTCGACCACTGCGCTGCCCGTATATCGCACTCGTCTCACCTTCCATAGTCCGATCGATTCTGTATCCATCTCCGAGTACCGCCGGAGGATCCGCTGACGCTCAATGACAGGTCACCGAACCACCTGCGGAACGGTCGGGAAACGCGCCGGCGGACAGGTGGTTCCCGCGAGCGGATCGGTCACCGGACGCGCCACGGCCGGCCGTCGGGTGCCGTCGCCGATTGAGTTTCTTTGGCCCAGGTGAGCATGGTGGTCGCGGAGGATGTCCCGAGTTCCGTGGAGTTTGGCCGCTCGGTGACGGATCAGGCTGCGCTCGCCTCGCCGTTGTGTACCACGATTCGACAGGTTCGGCGGACTCGGCGGCTCAGAGCTTGTCGGCGAGCACGTCGAGGTTGCTGATTTCGGGCGGCGCAGCGAAGAGTTCGTCGGCGCGTTCGCCGAGGGCCTTGCCGACCGGCCCATTGAGATGTGTTTCGCGGGCGGCCTCGTCGGGGAATGCGTCGATGATGCCGAACGTCGAGGGACCGAACCGTACCGCCAACCAGGGCTTCGTGCCGGGCTCCTGCTCGACGAGCGGCAGCGCCGATCGGAGGAATTCCTCGACCGCGCTTTCCTTGCCGGGTTTGGCTTCGAGTCGGACCAGCAGCGCCTTGGTGGCCATGTCGGGTCTCCTGTTCGAGGTGGTGGACATGGTCCAGCATCACACCATCGACCGGTGAAGGGAAGGAGCCCCCGAGCCCACGAATCAAGGAAACCGATCTCACCCCTAGCAATCGTGGAGCCGAAAGAGGAGACTCCATGGTGGATGGAATGCGACGCCTGGAATGCGCCCGCTGTTATCGGCCGTGACGCGAAACATGGTGGTGTGCCAACGTTTTGGTGTTGTTTTCAGTTCCGTGCGCTGTCGCGTCTGCCCCAGCGGCACGATTCATTCGGTCGCTCACATGTAATCGCCTGTGGCCGCCGGGCCGGGATCAACCCGGAAACGCAGCATCAGGGAGTCGAGATGAAAGCGCTTGTGTACGACGGGCCACGTGAGGTTCATGTGAAGGATATGCCCGATGCGAGGATTGAGCAGCCGACCGATGTGCTGGTAAAGATCACCAGCACCAATATTTGCGGGTCGGATCTCCACATGTATGAGGGCCGCACCGACCTGGAGCCCGGGATGGTCCTCGGTCACGAAAACTTGGGGATCGTCGCCGAGGTGGGCAATGCGGTGGTCAAGGTCTCACCCGGGGATCGGGTGTGCCTGCCGTTCAACATCGGCTGCGGTTTCTGCCGAAACTGCGAGGAAGGGTTGACCGCGTTCTGCCAGACGGTGCACCCGGATCCGAAGATGGCCGGCGCCGCATACGGGTTCGCCGGGATGGGCCCGTTCTGGGGCGGGCAGGCGGAATATCTGCGGGTGCCGTTCGGCGACTTCAATTGTCTGCGGCTGCCCGAGGATGCCCAGGACAAGGAAACCGACTACGTGATGCTCTCCGACATCTTTCCCACCGGCTGGCACTGCACCCGCCTCGCGGACATGCAGCCCGGCGATTCGATGGTGGTGTACGGGGCCGGGCCGGTCGGGTTGATGGCGGCGTACTCGGCGATGATCCAGGGTGCGAGCAAGGTGATGATCGTCGACCGGCATCCGGACCGGCTCAAGCTCGCCGAGGAGATCGGCGTCATTCCGATCGACGATTCGAAGGGCGACCCGGTCGAGCAGGTCCTGGAACAGACCCGCGGGCAGGGTGCCGACAAGGGGTGTGAGTGCGTCGGCTATCAGGCGCACGACCCGCAGGGTCACGAGGATGCCGCGATGACGATGAACCGGCTCGTCGACTCGGTGCGCTTCACCGGCCACATCGGGGTGGTCGGGATCTTCCTGCCCCAGGACGAAAACGGCCCCGACGAACTCGAACGCAACGGCAAGATCGCCTTCGACATGGGCAAATTCTGGTTCAAGGGGCAGAAGGTCGGGACCGGGCAGGCCAACGTCAAGCACTACAACCGGCAGCTGCGCGACCTGATCCATCAGGGCCGCGCCAAGCCGTCCTGGATCGTCTCCCACGAGCTGCCGCTGGCCGAGGCCGAGTCCGGTTACCAGCATTTCGATGCCCGCGACGACGGATGGACCAAGGTCGTACTGCATCCGTGAGGCGGACTGACCGGGAGGAGCAGAACAACATCACTGGTGAATAGCAACGGGCGATGATCATGACCACTGGTCGACGATGACGGTCGACGACGGTAACGCCGCCGGGGGATCCGCCGGCCGCGAGCCCGACACCGGCGGATCGCAGGAGTCGAATGGGCGGTCGGTGGGCAACCTGGAGTTGTTCTTCGACCTCACCTTCGTGTTCGCGATGTCGCAGGTCACACACCTGATGCTCAGTGACATCTCCTGGCATGGTTTCGGCCGGGGTGTGCTCGCTCTGCTCGCCCTGTGGTGGGCGTGGGTGTGCTACGCCTGGCTGACCAACCTGTTCGAAACGGCGCGGGTGATGCAGACGACTTTGATCATCGTCGCGATGGCGGCGATGCTCATCGCGGCGATCGCACTGCCGACCGCATTCACCACCGGGGCCCTCGTTTTCGGGCTCGCATTGCTCGCCGTCCGCGTCATCAACGTCGGTATGCTATTCGCCTCGTCATCCCGCGACGAGGATGGAGTGGCGTCGGCGATCCGCCGACTGGCGCCGGGTCTGCTCGTCGGGCCGGCCTTGATCGTTGCCGCTGCTTTTGTGGCCTCCCCCTACCGTGAGTTGCTGTGGGTCGCGGCGGCGGCGGTCGACTTCGGCAGTCCCCTGGTAGCGGGAATCAGCGGACTTCGGGTCGTACCTTCGTATTTCATCGAGCGCCACGGTTCGGTCATCATCATCGCGCTGGGCGAGACGATCATCTCGCTGGGGGCGGGGGCAACCGAAAACCTGCGCCGTCCCGGTGTCCTCGGCGCTGTGGTTCTCGGGGTGCTGATCTCGGCCACCCTGTGGTGGACCTACTTCGGCCTCACCGCCGGCGCCGAAGAACGTATGCAGCGAACACTCGGTGTCGATCGGGTCCGGTTGGCGCGCGACGCCTACAGCTACCTGCACCTGCCGCTCGTCGCGGGGATTGTCTTCTTCGCCCTCGGGGCACGGGTTTCGGTGGAACACATCGACGAGCCGCTGGCACCGCTGGCCGCCCTCGCCCTCACCGGTGGGGTGGCACTGTTCTACGCCGCCGAGGTGGCCTACCGATGGCGTGACCACCATCAGCTCACCGTCGATCGGCTCCTCACCGCCGCCGCGGCCCTCCTAGTTTTTCCGGTAGCGATTTCCGTCCCCGCCGTCTTGTCGCTGACCGTTCTTACCGCGATCGGAGTCCTGCGACTCGCATGGGAGCTGTGGCGGCGCCCGCAGATAGGAACCGGGATAGCGGGAGCCGTACGGTGAGAACGACTCCGCTGACGTAAGCAAACCCCACCTCGTCGACGACCTTGTCAACAACCCACACGTGGGCTGAAACGGTTGACGGCGTTGGTGAGCGCCTCCGTCGTGTCCTCGACAGCCGCGGACGCCAACCACAACCATGGGACATCCCGCCGGTACCGTAGAACGAACGGCGACCGACACTCCCGAGAGCCGGCCCATGACCGGGACGAGCTGAGCTGCACGGGTCCCGATAGCCCCGTCCGGTGAAGGAATTCCGAATCGGGGCGACCAACGGGACACTAGTTTGGATAGTTATGCGCTATATCGGGTTGTCTCTCATTCGATCATTTCCGAGACCCTGAAACGCGAGACACGGCCGCGCCGGTGCCGTAGTGGAGGGGCGGCGAGCAACTGTGCCGCCCCTGGGCCCGCACTTGGTGGTGGACAATCACCCGCCGTGACCACGCAGACCGGGGGATCGTTGAACATGCCGTGACCTCATACTATGAAGCGAGGCCGCTAGCGTAGGCCTCTTTACTCTGGACCCAGGAGCGCTCCGCCATGAAGTACACCGTCTCGACCGAGATCGCCCTGCCGCGGGAGACAGTGGTACAGCTGCTCGCCGACTCGGCACACCTCCCGAAGTGGCTGCGGGGTCTGGTGCTGCACGAGCCGCTGAGTGGGGTGCACGGGCAGGTCGGTACCACATCGCGGGTCGTGATGCAGATGGGGAAGCAGAAGTTCGAGTGCACCGAGACCATCACACGTCGGGAACCGGCAGACCTGCGCGGGATCCCGAAGGGGAGCGTCGTTCACTTCGACCGCGAGATCGTCGGCGAGGGCATGTGGAGCGCCGTGCGCGAACGGCTGACCGAAGCCGGTCCGGAGATGACGCTCTGGGTGAGCGAGAGCGAATACCGGTTCAGCGGCTTCGTGATGCGGCTGGTGGGGCTCCTGATGCCCGGCGCCTTCCGCAAGCAGTCGCAACAGCACATGCAGGACTTCAAGGCGTTCGCCGAGCAGGGAAAGGACGTCCGCGAAGCGAAGGACTGATCAACGTCATCAACGGAGTGACGTCTCGCTCGATGTGCAGGCGAGCGTCAAACAGGCACTCGCGAGATGACTTTCACGCTCAGCCAGTGGCTATAGCGTCCTTCACCGCTGACGCCGACAGGTGTGTCCCGAGCCGGGTGAACACCGCCGGGAACGGTGGCGTCGGGACGCACGGCGAGATGATCTGCGATCCGAAATGCGCGACGACGAGGTCGAGTTCGCGGGAGACGAACAACCGCTGGCCGTGAATTCCGCTGGCCATGAAGGAGTCGAACGGGTCGTTGAGAATCCACCAGTAGTCCCGGTAGCTCATCGTGGCAGGCGAATTCGCCGCCGCACGCGGCAACCGCACCTGAGCGGTGGCTCCCTCGGGGACGGTGCTGATCGCGCGCACCACCGACTCCGGAACGATCTGGCGGTCGCCGAGAGACCCGCCGCAGCGAAGCATCTCCCCCACCCTGGCGATGTCTCGCAGTGTCGCCGCGTACCCTCCGCATGCGGTTTCGACGCCGGCGGCGTCGAGGATGTACCGGGCATCCTCGTCGGCGCCGATCTTCGACCAGATCAACTCGCTCATCAGGTCCGAGACGGTCGCGCCGGTGACGCGGCTGATCAGCGCGCCCATCGCCTCGCAGCTGCCGTTCTCGTAGTGGAAGACCTCGCCGTACGGGCCGGTCGCGCGGGCCGTTTTCAAGCGGTCGAGCAGGGTCGTGGGCCCGCCGTATCCGTCGGGCCGCATCCGCGGGGCCACCACTGCCCACCACCGGTGGGCCTCGACCTCGCGGTGGAATTTTCGTCCCCCGTAGGCCACCTGGGTCGTCATGTCGAGCAGGTGACGAATGGTGGCGTCGCCGAACGCCGTTCCCGCCAATTCAGGGACGTAGGTGGCGACCTGATCGTCCCGCGTGAACAACCCCTGGTCCTCGAGCATCCCAGCGAGCAGGCCGATGAACGCCTTGGCCATCGACGCGGTCAGGTGCAGGTCCTGACGGCGCAGGCCGTGCAGGTACTGCTCGTAGACGACCGCGCCGCGGTGCAGCACGATCATCCCGTCCGAGTGCGAGTGGACGAGGAACTGGTAGAGGGTGCTCGCTCCCCCGCCTCCGGTCTCGACGGCGAGACCTGAGAGGTCCTGCACGTGCTCCGGCAGTTCCCAGCGAGGGCCGTCGCCGCGCCAGACTCGACGCGTGGGACCGGTCTCGCCGACGGTCGTCGCCTGCCGGCGGACGTGCGCCGGGTCGGTGAATCCGAGCGTCCATTTCAGTTCTGCGAGTGGCAATTGCGACACAGCGGATCTCCTCTGTCGGATCGGGATATGGGCTGGGGAACATCGAGCTTCAGGCCAGTGCGGCAAGGGCGGCGCCGGCCGTCGCGAAAACGGCGACGCTGACCGCGGCGGGTATCAGATGGCCGAGCGGGCGGGGGTCGTCGGCGCGCCGACGGTATCGGCGGTGCCGCGTCACGGCGCCTGCGACCACCGACACGGCAGCGACGCAGGCTCCGGCTACCGCAACGACGTGCGCGACGTGCGGGTGCACAAGCGCGGCGCGCACGAATGCGGCGACGCACAGGCACACCGCCGGTAGCGTGCGGCGCCACGCCAGCACGGTACGTTCGGCCTGCAGCCCCGGCGGCAGCACGGTCACGTCGCCGCCCAGACGACGCCGAGCACGGCGGCGAGACACACACCCGCGACCACGGCCGGGGCCAGACGCGAAGCCGGTAGCGGCACGGCGCGGCGCATCGCGGACTGCACCGACCGCCAGCGCATCAGCGCACCGACCGCGACGAGCGCGGCCAGCAGGATGCAGACCGCACCCAGCGCGTCGTGGAACGCGGACCCGCCACGCGGCACGTAGAACTGGCTGACCGCGACCCCGCCCGCCAGCAGTGCGAGCGCGGTGCGGATCCAGGCCAGGAACGTCCGCTCGTTGGCGAGCGTGAACCGGTAGTCGGGCTCCGTCTCCGTGTCGGCGGCGGCGTTCACGGGAGCAGGAGGAATCGGGCGATGCCGTTCTTCTGGATCTCGGATGACCCGGTGAGAATCCGGAACATCCGCAGACGCTGGAACAGCGACTCCACCTCGCTGCCGCGGACGACACCCGACTTGCCGTGGATCTGCACGGCGGCGTCGGCGATCGCGAACGCCTTCTCCGCCACGAACAGTTTGGACATGAACGCTTCGATCCGCGGCCGCTCGCCTCGGTCGAGCGCGGCGAGTGCGTCGTAGGTCATCGACCGTGCCGCATAGTAGTCGGTTGCCATGTCCGCGAGCCGGTGCTGGATGCTCTGCAGCATGCCGAGCGGCGCACCCTGGACCTGCCTGGTGCGGGCGTACTCGATGGACAGCTCCAGGGCTCGGCGCGCACCGCCCAGCGCCGTCGGGCAGTGCAGGAGCCGGTTGACCGTGACGCGTCCGAGGCCGATCTTCAGCCCCTGCCCCACCTCACCGAGCAACTGTTCCGGCCCGACGTAGCAGTCGTCGAGAGCGATGTCGGCCTCGATGTGCTGGCCCGACATCGGGGTCTCGCCCGGCTGCACCGTGCATCCCGGGGTGTCCAGGTCGAGGAGGAACGCGGAGTAGCGCGGGCCGGCGTCGCCGTCGTCCGCCATCTTGGCGATGAGGATGGAGAAGTCCGCGAACGGCCCGGCGGTGGAGAACACCTTGTGTCCGGTCAGGCGCCACCCGTCGCCGTCCGGGGTGGCGGTGGTGAGCATGCCGCGCACGTCGGAGCCGGCGTCGTTCTCTGTGAGCGAGAAGCAGCACGCGCGCTCGCCGCGCGTGACGGGGAGCAGGTACTTCTCGATCTGGTACTCGGTGGCGTACTGAAAGATGCTGCCCACCCGCAGCGGTCCGCCCATGTCGCCGAGTACCGACGTCGACAGCACCCGCGGTGAGGCGCCCACTTCTTCCTTGAGCGCGGCGAGTTCGGTGAACGACAGTCCCGCGCCGCCGAGGTCCGCGGGCAGGCTGACACCGTAGAAACCGAGTTCCCGGCTGCGCCGCCACACCGGCTCGAGCGTCTCGCGGGTGTACACGCTCTCGGAGGTGAGGCCGAGTTCGCTTTCGTAGTCGGCGAGTTCGCCGTCCAGATAGTCACGCAGCTGTGCGACGAGGTCGTGCAGGCGAGGGTTGTGGTCGTACGTGGGGTTCAGGGTGAAGGTCATCGGAGGCTCCGCTTTCAGTTGACGTGGCGGGCGCCGTGCGCCCAGTAGCATTCGCGCACCGACTTGCGGTCGATCTTGCCGTTTCGGTTGACGGGGAGACTGTCGACGAAATCGATCGAGCGGGGCTTCTTCATGCGCGCGAGGCGTTCGGCGCAGTGCTCGATCAGCTCGACCTCGGTGACCGGGGTCCGTGTGACCACGACGGCTTTGACTGCCTCGCCCCACTTCTCGTCGGGCACACCGACGACGCACGCGCCGGACACGGCCGGGTGCTCGTACAGCGCGGCTTCCACCTCGCTGCAGTAGATGTTGAACCCGCCCGAGATGATCATGTCCTTCTTGCGATCGACGATGAACAGGTAGCCGTCGCGGCGGAAGTACCCGACATCCCCGGTGTGGACCCAGCCGTCGACAAACGTCTCGGCGCTCAGATCGGGCTCGCGCCAGTATTCGCGCACACAGTCGGGGCCGCGCGCGACGATCTCGCCGATCCCACCGGCAGGCAGTTCGTTGCCCGCGTCGTCCACCACGCGCACCTCGGTGTCGAATACCGGGCGCCCGCACGACATCAGCAGTTCCGGATCGGATTCGACGCCTCGCACGACGTCGTCGTAGGTGAGCACGGTGATGCCGCTCGTGGTTTCCCCGAGACCGTATCCCTGCATGATGACGGGGCCGAACATCGCGACCGCGTCACGCAGTCGTTGCGGTGAGACCGGGGCGCCGCCGACGCCGACGCACCGCAGGCTCGACAGGTCGACGTCGTTCGCGGCGGGATGGTCCATCAGCATGTTCAGCATCGTCGGGACGACGAACGTGGTGGTGATGCGTTCCTTCTCGATGGTGCGCAGGAACAACTCGGTGTCGAACGCAGGCAGGACGACGACCGCGCCGCCGCGGGCGAGCACGCCGAGCATCATCATCCCGGAGGCGTGGGTGATGGGTCCCGGGGCCAGATACCGGTCCGTCTCGGTGGGCGCGCCCGTCGGGCTCATCAAGCGTTTGCGCATGTTGGCGAGCCGGTTGCCGTACGTCTGCACAGCGGCCTTGAGCTTCCCGGTGGACCCGGAGGTGTAGTTGAGGACGGCGGGCGCGTCTTCGGTGAGGTCGACGGCCACGGGATCGCCGAGTCCGTCGGCGAGGAGGTCGGTGTACCGGTCCGCGCCGGGTGTGCTGTTCCCGTAGTCGTAGACGGCGATGTCGAGGCCCAGGTCCGCGACCACCTTCAAGGCGACGTCGGCGTGCGCGGGGTCGACGAAGAGCGACTTGACGTTCGCGTCGCGCAGGACGTGGCCGAGTTCGTCGGCTCCCAGGCGCGCGTTGACGGGAACGCGCACGAATCCGGCCTTGCACACCGCCATCTCGGTCACGACGAGTTCTCCGCAGTTGCCGGCGAAAGTGGCTACCGCGTCGCCGATTCCGAGCCCGGTGCGCATCAGCGCGGAGGCGAGACGGTTGGTCGAGTCGTCGAGTTCCCGGTAGGTCAGGCGACTGTCGCCGCACACCACGGCCTCGCTGTCCGGCCGGCACTTTGCACTCCGGGTGAGGTAAATACCGAGATTCATGCAGTCTCCAAGATCGACGTTGTGATCGTTATTGGACATACTGTCCAGCATCGGGCGCGATGTCAAGGGTGCACTATGCTGATCGGACTGCTGACGTGAGACGAAGGGCGGAAGTCACCGTGGCCACCGAAGACCGGCGTGTGCGCCGCACCAAGCGGCTGCTGCGCGACGCACTCGTCTCGCTCGTGCTCGAACGAGGCTATTCCGCAGTCACCGTGGAAGACGTCACCGAACGTGCCGACGTCGGCCGCGCGACGTTCTACACGCACTACACGGACAAGGACGAACTGCTCGGCCAGATCGTCGCCGACCTCGGCGAGGACCTGAAGGAGCGGTTGCGGCCCCTCGTGTCCGACTCCTCGGTGGGGTTCACCGGCAAGCCGGTGCTCGAAATGTTCCGGCACGCCGCCGAGGAACGCGACGCCTACCGCGTCGTACTGCGCGGCGAGGGCGACGGGCGCGCACTGCGCCGATTCGTCGACGAACGCGCCGCCCTTGCCGCCCAGATCTTCTCGGCCCGATCCGAGTCGAACGGGGTCACACCCCGCATCGACATGGAAGTGCTGTCGCGGGCGTGGGTGGGTGAACAGGTGGCCGTGCTGCAGTGGTGGCTCGAATCCGATCCACCACCGCTCACACCGGAAGCCGTCACCGAGATGTTGCTGGAGCTGTCGCTGCGCGGGCGCTACTGGGCATCCGGCTTCGACGGCTCACCCTCGTAGGACGAGGGCACCACCTGAGAGTCGCGCACTGCGGCGCTGTCTCGTGCGTACGGCCGGTACAGCAGACCGGAGCACAGCCCGTTGACGGCGGTGAGCGCGACGGTCACGAGCAGGAGCGCCCCCTGCAACCCGATCGCATCTCCCAGATAGCCGACCAGCAGCGCATATCCCGCGTACGCGAGCGCCTCCACCGTCGACAGCGACACCGCAAAGGCCAGGGCCCGCTGTTCCGGGCGCACCACCGCCATGATCAGCGGACGGTTGACCACCGGCACCTGCCCCTGCAGAAACCCGACCACCGCGAAGATCGCGACGAAGAATCCGATCGACGACGTCGGCGTCTGCAGCTCGACGAATACCGCTGCCGCGAAGGCCAACTGACTGGCCTGCAGCATCATCACCCGTCCACTCGCGGGCCACCGGCGGTGCACGGCATCGTTGACGCGCCCGCCGACCACGGTTCCGAGCAGGTACCCGATCGCGAACGGCGTTGCGACGATCGCTGCGGTGGCTGTCGAGAATCCCCGCTCCTCCACCAGGAACACGACGCCGAAACTCATGATCACGTTCTGCCCCGAGAACAGCCGCTGCACCAGGATGTACCGGAACGACTTGATGCGCAGCAGCTCCCGCACACCGGCGACGACGTTCTGCGCCTTCTCCTCCGCCTTCGCCGCCGCATCGCCGGCTCTGCGCTCGCCCCCGCCCGGCCGCGTGTCGTCGAGAAACACGACGACGAGAACACCGATCAGGATGCACATGCAGCCGGAGAGGACGTAGCCGTACCGCCAGCCGTCGTCGAAACCCGACAGCTGACCGAACAGCGGGGCGCTCACGCCGGCGATGATGGCGACACCGCCGTACAGCATCCCGGTGGCCCGGCCCCGCCGCCGGTCGTCGTAGAGGTCACCCATGATCTCGAGAGCGATCGGCCCGGCGCCCGCGAAGCCCGCAGCCGCGATGCCGTACAGAACGACGAACTGGGTGAAACTGCGCGACAGGCCCGCCAGGACGACCCATACGCCCCAGAAGCCCGAGCACGTCGCGAGCACCGCACGCCGCGAGAACCGTTTGGCGAGGAACACCCACGGAACCGCGGCGAAGATTCCCACCGCCTTGGACACCGCCACGATGACCCCGAGCGCCGACGACGAGAGCCCCAGCGCCTCCCGCATCAGCGGGAACAGCACCGTGGTGATGCTGTTCTCGGCGTTGTCCATCGCGGTGGAGGCCGTGAGCAGACCCAGGTTCTTCCCCCGGGTCCGGCGACCCGCCCTCAGCGTGGGAGTGGTGGAGACGTCCAGTGCCATCTGCGTCCTCTCGACGAGTCAGCCTGCGATGCGCGTGGTCTGCATCACAGGAGCCAATGCTGGCGACAGTATCCATAAATGGACGTCGTGTCTATGATTGGATAGGTCGGCATTGGTGGCGGTCTTCCGGCTTCGCGCTCGCGGGAGATCGACTGCACCGGGACCGACACCTCATCACCCCTGTTCACAGCCCTCTCATGCACGCAGTGATCCTGCAAAACCGACCCCGCACCCGTTAATCTCGAACCGACAACGGCGCAGCACGTCGACCCGCACGGGCTCGAGCGCCGCGGGAACCGCGAGAGCAACGAGGAGCGCGACCATGCCGATGGCACCGTTCGACCCCATCACCGCGATCTACACGCCGGCGCACGCCTGGATGTACGAGACCATCGTGGCACCGGCCGTCTACCGCTCACGCCACGTCATCGACGAGTACTTTCTGCCGCATCTCCCACCGAACGCCCGCATTCTCGACGTCGGATCGGGCGGGGCGCTGTTCACGAACTACATCGCCGACCAGCGCCCGGACGTGCACATTCTCGGTCTCGATCTGTCGGAGGCCCAGATCAAGCGCGCCACCAAACGCATGCGTCACTACGGCGACCGGGTCCGGTTCGACGTCGGCGACGCCACGCGACTCGATTTCGCCGACCAGTCCTTCGACGGCGTGATCAGCTACGGCTCCATCAAGCACTGGTCGTCGCGCGAGGCCGGGCTCGCCGAGTGCGTGCGCGTCCTCAAACCGGGTGGCCCGCTGCTGATCACCGATGCGGACCGCAGCACGAGTTTCGAGGACGCCGAAAAGTTCGTCGAGAACTACAAGGCGCCGCGGCTTCTCGGCAGCATCAACCTCGCGATCTTCCACACCTGGATCGCCGGTCGCTCCATCAGTCTCGACGAGGCGCGTGACCTCGCGAGCCGACTCGATCTCGTCGACGAGCACGTATCCCGCATCACCGAAATGCCGCTCGTCATGATTTCCGGGCGCCGGCCTGCGTGAACCTCACCGTCAGTCACATGTCTGGGCCGGCAGCGCGACGACGCCATTGATGAACGCGGAGAGCAGCAGTGCCGGCTCGCCCACCGCGTGGAGTGTGGGGTGGGCTGCGAAAAGTTCTTCGAGCATGACGCGCAGCTCCAGCCGAGCGAGGTTCATGCCCAGGCAGTGGTGGATGTCTTTCGCGCCGAAACCGAGATGCTTGCCTGCGTTCGACCGGGTGATGTCGAACCGGCCCGGACCGTCGAAGATGCGTTCGTCGTGGTTCGCGGACAGGTACCAGATGACGACCTTGTCGCCCGCTGCGATGTGGGCGCCGCCGAGCTCGGTGTCGACGGTCGCGGTCCGCCGCATGTAGGGCACCGGGGAGGCGAAGCGGATCACCTCGTCGATCGTGTTGTCGATGTGGCCGGCAAAATCGGCGAGCAGCAATTCTTTCTGGTCGGGGTGCTCGCTGAGCAGATGCAGCGCCCAGGCCAACGCTTGCCGGGTGGTCTCGAAACCCGCCGTGATCAGCAGGATGACAAACGAACCGAACTCGGTCGGTGTGAGGGTCTCGCCGTCGACCATCGTCGACACCAGCCGGGACGTCAGATCCTCGCCGGGATCCGCCTTGCGTCTCTCGCCCAGTTCGAGGGCGTATCCGTAGATCTGGCCCAGGCCGGCCGCGCCGCCGGGTGCGGTGACGAACTCCTGATCACCGCCTCCGGCAATGACGTCGGCCGCCGCGGCCAGGATCATCGGCCGGTCGCTCTCCGGGATCCCGATCAACTCGCAGATCACCTGCACCGGCAACCGGGTCGCGACGTCAGGGACGAAGTCGAACTGGGCATCTCGGGGAAGGTCCGCGGCGATCTGCGCAGCGTAGCCGCGCACCCGCTCGGCGATGCCCCGCACCGAGGCTGCGGTGAACGCCGATTGCACGATGCCCCGCAGACGCCGGTGACGGGGATCGTCCATGGCGATCATCGACATGGCGAACTCGAGGATCTCGACCGGGACGTCGTCGATGGTGAAGCCCTTGGCCGAGGAGAAGACCTCCGGGTTCCGGCTCACCGACACCACGTCGTCGTATCCGACGACCGACCAGAAGCCCGGACCGGCCGTTTCCGTGTGGAACTCGATCGGCGACCGCTGACGAAGCTCTTCGAACAGGGCGCGCCGACCCGCGAAACTGCGGTCCCAGAACGCGCGTGATGCAGGCGAGATGATTTTTTCGGACGCAGAACCCGTCACCGGTCCCCCTCGGTCGGTCGTACAGATACTGCGACCCTACTGGGGAAGCGGTGGTTACGCCGATGAGGCATCACTGCAGGTCAACCGCTATGATCAAAGGGTCACCCGGCGATGCGCCGGAGATTTGACGGGGAGGATCGACCTGTGGCGTCCAGAGTTCGGCTCGGTAACCTGCGAGAGGTGCGCGATCATCCGTTGGGGATGACCGAAGCGGGGT
Organism: Rhodococcus sp. JS3073; assembly: GCF_026810085.1. Taxonomy (NCBI): domain Bacteria; kingdom Bacillati; phylum Actinomycetota; class Actinomycetes; order Mycobacteriales; family Nocardiaceae; genus Rhodococcus; species Rhodococcus sp. JS3073. The sequence goes on from NZ_CP113951.1 coordinate 4,026,470, forward strand.
TTCGGGCCGAATTGACCCAGCACGACGCGTTCGCCAGAGGTCGTGGCCCGTTTCCCGGTGATGCCCGCAGCGTCCGCTCCGAGCGTGAACTGTTCGTGACCGCGCCGGACGACGAGGTGCTCGCGGTGGCGACGATCACCGGGGTCCGCGAGTACGACGACGAACTCGTCGTCGACGGAGACCTGGTTGTCGATCACGAGCGGGTGGGGACGAGGCTGCTGATCCGAACCCCGGCCGAGAACGTGTTCTCCTGCGCGGACGAGGAATCGGCGTGGGCGGGCTCGGTCGAACGAGCGCGATGGGTCTACGTGCGGGCGCTGGTCGAGGTCGCAACGGTCAAGACGGCTTCCTACGACCGCCGGATCGCCGGCGCAGATCCCGCCGCCGACCCCGAGGTGACTCTGGCGACTGCCGACGAGACGATGCAGGTGGTTCCCCGGTACGTGATGATCCACCGCAGCGGAAAGCTGCGTCTCGGTGGGCCGTACGCCGACACCGCCGACTGGGATGGCCACGTCGAACCCTGGACGGACTACGGGTACGTCGATTGCCTGCGCCTCGACGACGTCCTGGACACCAGCGGCGACCTCGACATCGACGTGCTCCGGCCGCTCACCTCGCGTGCCGCCGCCGCGGAACTCCTCGAGGCATTGGGGTGGGACAAGGTCATCCGCCGATTCGTCGACGACCGCACACGCTTGCAGTAGCACCCGGTCGGCAGTGACTGCCGCGGGCGCTTGGCCTGTTCGGCCGCGATCCGGGTCTGATCGGTGGCATTGTTAGTACGGGCTGTTATCTCATCGTGGGTGCGGCACGGCCGCACAGGTGCTACTCGGCTGGGCGACGTCCAGCCGCCGAAGTTCACTGCAGAAGGCATGATCCGTTACCACTCGACGGGAGTTCATCGCATGGCCACGCACACTCATCTCGGGCACATCTTCCACATCGCCGGCGCGCCGAAAGTGACCGAAGCCGCGGCCGCCCTGGTATCGATTCCCGACGGCGCCCTGGTGCTGGACGACAGCGGGCGAATCGTGTTCTGCGGTGACCGAGCCGAGATCCCTTCGGAGTACGAGTCCGGCACCGTGCACGACCACCGGCCCGGGTTTCTGTTGCCGGGGTTCGTCGACACCCACATCCACTTCCCGCAGACCTACGCCGGCGACTCCTACGGCGGCGGCCAGCTGCTGGAGTGGCTGACCCTCTGCATGTTCCCGTCGGAGACGAAGTTCGCCGACCCGGAGTTCGCGCAGCAGGCGGCCGTCGAGTTCACCAACCGGCGCATCTCGGCGGGCACCACGGCCGCCATGGTGTTCGGGTCGGCGTTCCCACATGCGCAGGACGCGTTGTTCACCGAGACGCAGAAGGCCGGTCTGCGCATCGTCAGCGGCCGCGGAATTCAGACCGTCGGCGGCGAAACCGCTCAGCCGCTGATGACGTCCGAAGAGGACGCGATCCGGCTCACTCGCGAGGAGATCGAGAAATGGCACGGCGCCGACACCGGCGATGTCGCCACCGCGTTGCTGCACGTGGCGATCATCCCGCGGTTCTCGTTGTCGGTGACACCCGAGACCCTGAAGAACCTCGGAGAACTCTACGAAGAGGTGCGGGACCGCGGTGTGTACGTGCACTCCCACCTCAACGAGAACAATCGCCCCGGCACCGGCGAGGTCGACTCGACCAAGGAGACCTATCAGGTGAATTCGTACCTGGACACGTACGACGGGAAGTTCCTGCCCGGTTCGGAAGTGGGCGGGAAGAGCCTGCTGGGCCGACGCACCATCCTCGCGCACTGCGTGCACTGTCAGGATGTCGAGCTCGAACGGATGGCCGAGACCGGCACGTCCGTCTCGCACTGCCCGATCTCGCAGCTGTTCCTGGGATCCGGAACGATGCCGTGGAAGCGCACCGTCGCGTCGGGCGTGAACATCTCGGTGGGAACGGATTTCGGCGGCGGTGACGAATGGCTGATTCCACGCGTGCTCGGCGACGCGTTCAAGGTGCACATCACCGAGGCCGGTGACGACGGGGTGTCGATGCATCCGGCCGAGATGCTGTTCGTAGGCACCCTCGGCGGTGCCCGGGCCCTGGACATGGAGAACCGGTTCGGCAATTTCGACGTCGGGAAGGAAGCCGACTTCGTCGTCGTCGACCCGTCCGGCACACCGGCACTCGACGGATTGCTGCGCAACGCCTTTCGCTCCGCCGATCCGGAACTTGCCCGCGATCAGATCCTGTTCGCACTGCTGATGGGGATCCGCGAGACGTCCATCGCCGAGGTGTACGTCGCGGGCAAGCGCGCACAGTCGTCCTAGAGCAATGCGGTGGTGGCCGACCCCGCGGGCCGGCCACCACCGCATTGCCTCAGCTGGGGTTCACCGACGAATGATGGTTGGCAATCATCCACTTTCCATCTTCGTACCGATAGACCCACGTCACCCTGGCCGCCACATCTTGACCATTGGCATTGATGACCCAGCGGCCCACGTTGTATGCGAGGTTGCAATCCGAATATTTGACACTTTCTTCCATCCGGGCTGTGGGATCGGCCTTGATCAGGTTGACGAAATACTCCGTAATCTCCTGCGGGGTGTCGGCGACAGGTACCGACAGAGTCGGTAGAAGCACCGCGTCCGGCCGGTACAGCGCGGCGACCCTGCTCGCGTCGCCGGTTTCCAGTGCATCATTCCAACTCGTGAAGAGCGCATCCAGTTCACTGTCTGTCGCGCGAACGCAATTGTCTTCGGTGTCAGCGGAACTGCCCGACGAACAGGCGACTGCCGAAATTGCCAACGCGAGAATTGCCAAGCCTGAGCCGAACGGTTTGGTATTCATACCAACCTCCGCGGAGAAAGGCGCCTACGGGAATAGACCCGATAACCGATAAAGCGTAACCCCGGGACCAGACTGTGCGGATCGGATCAGCGCACGTCGACCCACGCACGAGATGCGACCGATGCCGTGATGGCGTCGAGAGTTTCGGCCGCGGCCACGGCGTCGGCGATCGTTGCGCCCCGGGGCTTTCCGTCGACGATCGAGGCGATGAAGTTGTTCCCCTCGATGACCTTGAGGTCGTCGTAGCTCATCGAGGACGCGGAGCCCGGCTGGAAGCGGGCGTACGCTCCGGCGTCGGGCCCCACCCACACCGTGGTGATCGACTGGTCCTGGTACTTGCTCCCGAGGCTCGTTCCGAGTTCGTTCATCCGGCGGAAGTCCCAGTACACCGCACCCTTGGTGCCGTGGATCTCGAACCCGTAGTTGTTCTGCTCGCCGACGGCCACGCGACTGGCGTCCAGCGTCACGCGTCCGCCCGATGACAGGCGAACCAGCGCGCTCACGAAGTCGTCGTTCTCCACCGGCCCCAACTTTCCGCCCGTCGCGCGCGCATGCCCGCTGGTGGCACCCGTCGGGATGGCGCGCTGGGGGATGAAGATCGCAGTGTCGGCAACGACTGCGTCGATGTCGCCGAGCAGGTGCCGGACCAGGTCGACACCGTGCGAGGCAAGGTCTCCCAGAACGCCCGACCCACCGCGTGCGTTCTCGTAACGCCAGCTCAGCGCGCCATCCGGATGCGCGGCGTAGTCGCTGAGGAAGCGGAACCGCGAGTGCGTGATGGTGCCCAGTTCGCCCGACGCGATCAGATCGTGCGCCATCGCAACGGCGGGCGCGTTTCGGTAGTTGAATCCGACGGTCGACTGGACGCCCGCCTTTTCGACGGCAGCAGCGACTGCCTTGGCGTCGTCGGACGACAGGCCGACTGGCTTCTCGATCCAGATGTGCTTTCCCGCCTCGGCCATCGCGACACCGATCTCCCGGTGCAGGAAGTTGGGTGCGGTGATGCTCACCGCGTCGATGTTCGCGTCGGCGGCGATGTCGCGCCAGTCGGTCAGCGCTGCCCTGAACCCGAACTGGGCGGCAGCCTCCTCGGCGCGGCCGGGTACCTCGTCGGCGACGGCGCCCAGACGGATGGACGGCGCTTCCGGGAAGTGGTGGCGCTGACGCAGATACGCGTTGGTGTGGACTCGGCCCATCCAGCCGAATCCGGCGACTGCTACAGCGATTTCGGTGGGGTTGACGTTGGTCAAGATCGACTCCGGGACTGATCGGTGCGACGTGTGTCTCTACGACAGTGCTGCGCGCCGCGAGCGAAGTCAACCATTTGTGCTGACAAAGTGACTCTCGAGGTGATTTTGATGGTTTTCCACCCCTCACACCGCCACGCGCGGAGGGGACCGCTGATCGCCGGACCAGCGCTCCCCCTCGATCAGCGGCTACGCGCCCGCGCGTCGCACCAATGCCGGTTCGCCGGCGTCGACCCGCACCACCCACTGATCCAGCGACTCGAACATCTCGTCCCCGGGAACAGAAAGTTCATGCAATGCTTGACCTTCCGAAGGAACCAGCGAAACCTGAGGCGGAACGTCCTCACCCGATGCCGGGCCCGACGCCACATCCGTAGTTCGCAGGACAGCAGCGAGAATGCTGCCGTGTTCGTCCGCCAGGACCTGCATCCGGGAAATCCTCGGTGATTCCTGTGTCGTCATGCGAGCACGCCTCCTTCCAGATGGAACCACACGCCCGAAGTGGAGCTGTTGTGGATGCCGAGCACGTAGTACTGCTTGCTGGGGCCGCCGAACACCGGCGCGTTGGCGGTGCCCTGCCACTGCGTCATCAGGATCTTCGTGCCACCACCACCCTGGCTGGCGTCGAGTCTCGCGGTCGCCAGCTGCGGCCCTTTCCAAATGTCCCCGAACGAGAAGGAGAATTGATTCGCCTGCCCAGCGGCGAGAAAAAGCCCCTGAGGGGTTGTCGACCAAGCCATTTCGGTGTCCTTTCGTCGAATCACGAATGCGATACAGGACCGACCGTACGAGGAGATTCGACAGTTGAACTGAGTAGTCGACTACTCGAATCTCGTGGCCGAGGACCTGAGGTCAACGCTTCGATCGAGCGAACACGGAAACAAGCATAGGGTCAGGTGGTCAGTTTCCGTTGCCGGTTCGCTGCCCGCCGGATCTGGAGGATCCGGACACCGCCGACGAGGGCCATGATCACCGCACCCGCGATGGCAGCGAACAGCAGTGTGACGCCGAGCGGGACGGTGAACTCCCAGACGAACAATTCCAGGACGACGCTGTCGAGGTTCTGCAGGATGAATACGAGAAGCAGGACCAGGACGACAATGCCGATGACCAGACCTGTCCACGTCGCCCCGGTGCGGGTGTGCTTGATCCCCTTGCCCCTCGCCACGTCCGGCGGCACCCCGGAACCCGCGTCGTGGGCATGCGGGTCGGAAGACGGCACCTCACCGCCCGGCGGGTGTCCTGTCGGGAGGTGCGGTCCGGTGTTCGGTGTTTCGTCCGTCGGGGGCAACATGAGACCCGATTACCCAGGCCGTCACCCCACCAACCGGGTCAGGGCTGTTCCCTCGGGTGCGTCGAGTTGTCGATCATCGTGGTGCTATCGCCGGGGGCAGGTAACGGTCGATCAGATCCTGGATGGGATCCGGCGCCACCTGCGGTGGTGGCGCCGGGTCCTGCGCGAAGGCACCGAGCACGTCGCTGGTGTGCTGTTCGGCGGTGCCGTACGTGTTGGCCGATACCGAGAAATCAGGCCCGAAGGACGCGGAAGCGACAATGCTGGGCCCGTAGTCCGACCACCCCCATTTGGTTCCGGTCACCGACGGCAGGCGCCCGGTGCCCCAGTTCTGATAAGTCCCATCGGCGGCGACGGGTGCCGCGGTAGCCATCCACTCCAGGATGCGGCTGTCCGGATCGGTGGTCTTCTTCGCCTCGAGGAAAGTCACGGTGTCCGCGGTGCTGGTAACCGCATCGCCCCAGAATCCGGAGCCACGGGTACTGGTGAGCCGATACTCGGCGGCGATCACATCGATCGACTGCGGGTACTTGGCGTACACCTGCGAGGCGGCGGTGTCGTCGCTGTCACGGATCATCCGCTGTCCGAGTGTGAGGTCCTCGGGTGAGCCGTCGCCGTGCCGGAGCATGTAGTCGGCTACATACAGTTTCACGATCGACAATCCCGGCCGGGCTTCCCCCTGATTCGCCGTCCCGACGCGGGTTCCGCTCGGGGTGTGCACGAACGACAGCGCCGTCCGCCCGGGCACCTCGTCGATCCTGTCGGGCGTCGGTGCCGAGTGGGCCGTCAATCCGGACGCGGAGGCGACGAGCCCGGCCACCAACAGCGACAGCGCGGCGCGGCACGTCCAGTTCTTCATGCTGTGCGTGTACCCGGTTCGACCCTGACTCAGCCGTCCTGACCACCGGAATGTTGCCAGCGGTGCTCGCGCATCCCTCAGCGTCCTGTGAGAGGTGACTTTGACGACTGCCGATGCTCCACAACCCACGCAGCGACCTGCGCTCGCGACGTGAATCCGAGTTTGGTGAGTATGTGCTCGACATGCCCTTGAGCGGTGCGCGGTGAGATCACGAGGCGAGTGGCAATGGCCCTGTTGGTCAGGCCCTCGGCGATCAGTTCCGCAACCTGCCGTTCGCGTTTCGTCAGGAGAGCGGAGGCAGGAGAATTCGTCTTCGGGGTGTGCTCGCCGAGTGCGTAGGAGACAGCGGAGTCGAGATCCAACGCCTTGCCGTGCTGCCAGCACTCCTCGAAGACGCGGTTGGTGAGCAACCGGCGAGCGGCCTGTTCGCATTCTTCGTGATACACGAGCAGGTTGGGAACGGACACGGATGGAATTCCGGCAACGAGGCCGCGCGCTTCCGCGGCTCCCATCAACGTGCCGGCACGTTTCGGGTCACTGGTTCCGGCGATCCAGGCGAAGGCTTCAAAGCAATTTGCGCACCCGACCGGGTCCTCGACGCGTCGAGCAAGCCGCAATCCCTGCCCGAGCAAGTCGAGTGCGCGACTCTGCGCGCCCAGCCGCCACTGCGCAACAGCCATCGCCCACAACGCGTACGACCGGTAAACGGATTCGCCCCGAGCTTCGGTAATCGTGAGAACTTCCTCGTAGCATTCGACCGCCCGGTGGGGTTCGGCGTCGCGCAGCTGATACGCCAACCCCAGCAAAGTCAATGACTCGATTTGTAGCGCCAGGTCGTTCTCTGCCTCTCGGAACACTGACAGTGCCCGCTCCAAACCCGAAACCGCCCGCGCGAGATCACCGCTGAACAACCCGACGAGGCTGTCCGTATAGTCCGCGATCGCATGACCTATCGGATCGGTGATCTGGTCGGCAAGGATGCGCGTCTGCTCGACAAGAGCAGCACCTCGCTGATGGTCACCCTGCTGTTCGGTCATGAGGCAGTCGGCGTACAGCGCTCTGATGGTGGCGATCGTCGGGGGTAGACCCTGGTGTGAGAGGAATCGGTCGAGCCAGCGCCGTGCCTCGCTGAGCAGGCCGCGTGACCCCCAGAGCTGCAACAAGGGTGTGGCGATCTGCAAACCTGCTTCGGCATCGCCCTCGGCGAGGCAGAAGTCCATCGCGTCCCTCAAATTCGGCTGCTCCCCGCCGAGCCGCGAGAGCCATTCGAGTTGCCGGGGACCTATGAACTCGGCCTCGGCGATCCGAGCCAGCCGTCGAAACCAATCTCGGTGACGCCGGCGCAGATCGTGATAGTCGTCGTCTTCCTGTGCCTTCTCCCGGCCGTAGGCTCGCAGGGTCTCGAGCAGACGGAAGCGGACTGCGGCTGCGTTCTCTTCGCGGATCAGGATCGACTTGTCGACAAGGGATGCCACCGAGTCGAGCAGGGCCTCGGGCTGCACGTCTTCGCCGCACACGTATTCGGCGGCATCCAGATCGAAGCCGCCGGTGAATACCGACAGTCGTGCCCACGTCAGTTGTTCGAGCGGAGTGCACAGGTCGTAGCTCCAGTCGACGCACAACCGGAGCGTCTGCTGCCGCGACGGCGCGCCTCGGCTCCCGCGGGTCAGCAGCGCGTAGCGGTCGGAGAGCCTCTGCAGGATTTGTTCGGGGGACATCGCGCGCAACCGCGCCGCCGCCAGTTCGATGGGCAGCGGCAACCCGTCCAGCCGGTGACAGATCCGAGTCACCGCGGACTTGTTGGCATCTGTCAACGTGAAAGTCGATACCGCGGTGGTGGCGCGTTCGGTGAACAGCGACACCGCGTCGTAGCGGGGCAGACCCTGCAGTGACGGCTCGCGGTCGGGGTCGGGAACGGTGAGCGGGGGGACGCGCAGCGTTGCCTCCCCTGCTATTGCAAGGGGTTCGCGGCTTGTCGCGAGGATCCGCATGTTCGGGTTCTGTTGCAGCAGTGCGGTGGCGAGGTCGGCCACGGCGTCGACCACTTGCTCGCAGTTGTCCAGTATCAGCAAGATGTCTCGCGTGGACAGGAAGTCCAGCAGAATCTCGCGTAACGACCGGTCGGTGTGATCTCGCAGGCCCAATGTGGTGGCCACGAGTTCGACGAGGAGCGGCGGGGTGTGGACCTCGTCGAGTTCCACGAGCCACGCACCGTCGGCGAATTCTCGTTGGATGCTTGTTGCGACCCTGAGTGCAAGACGTGTTTTCCCGACGCCGCCGATCCCGACCAGTGTCAGCAGGCGCGACGACGCGAGCAGACTCTTCGCTTCGGTCACCTCGTGCCTGCGACCGACGAAACTGGATAATTCCAAGGGCAGGTTCCCCCTTGTCCGACGGGACGAGTTGGCCGGATTCCGGCTGTGCGAGAGAGCCTGTGGTTCCTGCGTGTCTGCGTCGTCTGGCGAATTCAGTGCCATGTCGTCGGCAATCAATCCCCGTCGACGCTGGACATCGCGCAGCTCCTCCCCGAAGGCGGCGGCAGAGGGTGGCCTGCCCTCAGGGCGCCCTGCCATTGCCCTCTCGATCACAGCGGCCAGATCGTCTGCAACACCGTGATCCCGCAAGTCGGGGACGGGTTCGGTTGTGATGCGGACGAATTGGGCGACCAGCTGTTCGCCGCTACGCCGTTCGAACGCGGCATGGCCGGTGACCGCGCAGAACACGGTGGCTCCGAGCCCATAGACGTCGGAGGCGGGGCTCGGGGAGGCGCCGCCGAGAACCTCGGGCGCAGCGAACGCAGGTGAACCAGTGACGATGCCCGTGGCAGTCTCGAACCCGCCGGAGATATGCGCGATACCGAAGTCCGAGAGCGCCGGCTCACCATAATCGGTCAGAAGAATGTTCGCGGGCTTGACGTCGCGGTGGAGGATGCCCTCGTTGTGGGCGGCCTGCAGCGCGCCGGCCAGCTTCACTCCGAGCCGCAGCACTTCGTCCACAGGCAATGGGCCGTGCCGCCGAATCCGTTCGTCCAGGGAGCCCTGCGGGTGGTACGGCATGACGATGAATGGTTGCCCGCCATCGGTGACCCCGACCTGGAGCACGGTGACGATGTTGGGGTGACCGGTGAGACGGCCCATTGCACGCTGTTCACGGAAGAAGCGCTCCCGATTGTCCTCCGCCAGCTCGTTGGTGAGCACCTTCACGGCGACGGTCCGGTCAAGCGAGGTCTGCGCGCACCGGTACACGACACCGAAGCCGCCACGCCCGATCTCCCGGGCGTCGTCGAATCCGTCAGCACCGAGCTCCGAGGTGACCGAGGGCGTCACATCGCGGTGGGTCTCGTACGGATCGACATCGGGCATCGTCCAGGTCGATTCATCCGGTCTGCGATACGTTCGACGAAATCCGCACGACTAGCCTCTCGGTGACGTGTTCCCAGGATATCGCTGTCGCCTCCAGCGAGGGAGCCATTGCTTCGTGCGGCAAAGGAAACGACAGATCGGCTCACCCGAACCCATGCACAGAGCTGTGTCTGTTCGTACGCTGTCCGTTCCCCGAGTCGGTGCGCCGGTCGGCACCGTCGGTGCACACTGAACTCAGCAACGTGGCCCGGATCGGTGCTCTTCCCGGAGCCACGGAGGCGGTGCAGGAGGACCGGATGTTCCACCGCGGCGAGCACGCCGTCACCGAAGCCCCCACGCTCGACGAGGGCCTGCTCGTCGAGCCCGTGGCCCGCCGCCGCCCGTGGGTCGAATTCTTCACGTCCACGCCCGGTCGGTTGTCCGTGCTCGGGATCGCACTCATCGCCGCGGTCATCGCCGCGGGCGCGATCACCTCGGCGGCGGTCGGCGCGCGTCAACAGCGGGTCGAGACACTGCGCACCCACACCGAACCCCTGGCAAACGCCGCCCAGGCCCTGTACAGCTCGCTGTCGATCGCCGATGCCGCCGCGACCACGTCCTTCGTCTCCGGTGGCGGCGCGATCGAGTCGACAACCGGGCCGGACCAGTTCACCCAGGCGATCGGCGATGCGTCGAACGCGCTGGTCACGGCGACCAATGGAGTGTCGTCGCAGGACGCCGAATCACTGGCGCTGCTGTCGGACGTCGTGCGCAACCTCGCCGAGTACTTCAATCTCGTCGCCACGGCTCAAGCGAACGATCGGGCCGGCAACCCGGTCGGGGTGGCGTATCTGGCCGATGCGTCCGCGATCATGCAGGGCACCATCCTCCCGTTGGCGGAGCGACTCTATGTCCACCAGGCCGAGGCGGTCGCCGAGACCCAGACGCACACGGCCCAACTGCCCGCGACCGCCTTCACGGTGACCGCGGCCGCCCTCGTCGCCCTCGTCCTCGCTCAGCTGTACCTCATCCGGAAGAGCAAGCGCCGGTTCAACCCCGGCCTCGCTGTCGCCACCCTCCTCATGGCCGGGCTCCTGTTCTGGCTGATCGCCGGAAGCCTGGTGTCGACGTCGGCAAGCGAACACGCGAGAACCGAAGGAACGCAACCCATCAACACTGTTGCCCGCGCTCGCATCCTGGCACAGCAGGCCCGCGCCGACGAAACCCTCGCCATTCTGCAACGCGGGTCCGACACCCAGTCGGAAGTCGACTACGCGCGGCACTCCCAGGCGTTGTCCGACGAACTCACCCGGCAGCTGGACAGCTCGCATGGTCGCGCCGCCGAGCAACACCTCCGCGACGCCATGACGGCCCGTGAAGGCTGGCTGGCCGCGCACCGGGACATCGAGATCTCCCTCGAGCGCGGTGACTACCCGACCGCCGCGGCGATCGCCGCCGGATCCGGCGCCCGCACGTCGTCGGCGCAGTTCGCCGCCCTGGACGAGTCCCTCCGGGACGCGATCGACCGGCTCCGCGACGACGAGGCCAACGCCGTGACGGACGTCTATCGATCGATGTCGTCGCTGGCCGTCGGTAGCATGGTTATCGGCGTGTCCTGCGGATTCGCCGTCGGCGGGGGTATCTGGCCGCGACTGAACGAGTACCACTGATGACACAGGTGAGGCTTCCGAGACCGGGGACGAGACCGTGTGCCCGGCACCTCGTCGGCGTACTCGCCGTCGCCGTCCTCGCCGGTTGCGCCGCACCCGACCCTCTCACCCCGACCATCGCGGCCACGTACACCGCACGACCGATGACGGACGGCGCACAGATCATCCCGCCCACGGACAGTCCGCCGCCGAAGCCACCGCTCCCCGAGTCGTGTGGGGCGCTCGCGAGCCTGCGCCCGGGCCCGCAGCCCCCACCCGGGCAGATGCCGACCGGTGGATCACTTGCCGAGATCGCGGGGCGGGGCCGGTTGATCGTCGGCGTCGACCAGAACACCAATCTGTTCAGCTTCCGAGACCCGACCACGGGCACCCTGCAGGGGTTCGACATCGACGTGGCGAAGGAGATCGCCCGCGACATCTTCGGCGATCCGACGAAAGTCGAGTTCCGGCTCCTCACCACCGCCGGCCGGTTCTCCGCACTCGAGAACAACGACGTCGACGTCGTCGCACATGGATTCTCGATCACGTGCGAACGCGCCCAACGCGTCGGCTTCTCCACCGAATACTTCCGCGCCTTTCAACGTATTCTGGTCCCTCGCGGTTCCGACATCGCCGGACCGGCGGACCTGGCCGGAAAACGGGTCTGCACCTTTCTCGACACTACCTCGCTCGGCACCGTCCAACGGGTCGCGCCGGACGCCACGATCATCGCGGTCCCCGACTGGGACGACTGCCTTGTCACCATGCAGAAACGGCAGGCCGACGCGACCAGCACCTCCGACTCGCTCCTCGCCGGGCTCGCCTCCCAGGACCCGAATTTTCAGATCGTGGGGCCACGGCTGGAGACAGAAGAGCACTGGGCCATCGGTGTCAACAAGTACAAGGAGGACCTGGTGCGGTTCGTCAACGGCACCCTCGACCGACTACGTGCAGACGGAACGTGGATGAGCATCTACGACCGGTGGATAGCGGCCCCGCTCGAACCCGTCGCGGGCCCGCCCCCGGCAACCTATCGCGATTGAGGGGGCATGAGAACGTCGGACCGCGGCAGCCACCCCGGCAGGTCAATCCTTCACAGCATCGGCTGGCGGGTCAGTGTGCCGCCGTCGACGGTGATGGTTTGCCCCGTGATGTAGCTAGCGTCGTCGGAGAAGAGGAAGGCCACCACCGATGCGATCTCCTCCGGCAAACCGAGTCGGCGCATCGGTACGTAGCGTGCGATGACCTCATCGGATAGGTCGGAGACCAACGGATCAACCATCGATGTTCGTATGCAGCCGGGCGCAACACAATTGACCCTGATGTTGTCATCGGCCCACTCGATGGCGCTGGTCTGCGTCAGAGATATCAGTCCGGCTTTCGAGGCGTTGTAGGGCGCGAAGTTGGCTTCGGCCGCCAGCCCGTTGACCGAGGCGATGTTGACGATCGATCCGCCGCCGGTGGACCGCATGGAACGCGCCGCCGCGGCAGAGGTGAGTGCCGCTCCACGCAAGTTGTTGTGCAAACTGGCGTCCCATCCCTCGGCCGTCATGTCAACCATGGCGATCGGCTCATAGACGCCGGCATTATTGACAAGATAATCGACCCCACCGAAGAGATCGATGCACCGACCGACAATGCTGTCACCCACGTCCCGATCCGCCAGATCGGCTGCCATTCCGGCAACTTGACCGTTGTGCTGGTTCAACTCCGCGGCCACCGCCTCGACCTGGGCTGTATTGCGCGAGCAGATCAGCACCTGGTAGCCCCGCCGTGCAAATAACTCTGCGCAGGCGTAACCGATCCCCTTGGTACCGCCGGTGACGATAACGCGGCGGTCCACACCGGTTTCCGAGTTGTTCACAGTTACTTCCTTTCCTCGCTTGGATGAATTCGGCGTCGGCCGGCGCAGGCCGCATCGTTCTCGTCGTGCACGTCGTGGACGGTCGGGGGACGCGTGGTCGCACGCATTTCGAACTCGAGGGCGAGCGCGTCGGCGCCCTGAGGCATCGCCGGAGCGGGAAGTCGCCACAGCATGGGAAGTTTGTCCTGGACCACGCGCCGATACGCATACAGCACGACCGAGAACAACAGAATGGCCACCGCGATCACAGACTCCCGGGCGCCGCCGTAGCCCAGCAGTTCGGGATTCAGGACGCCGATCACGGTGATGAAGACGTTGAACGCCACCAGGACTGCCACGACAGGAATCCAGCCATTGCTCCGCCGAATCGGCCGCGGCCAGTTCGGTCGGTCCCTGCGCAGCAATATGAATGCCGACAGACCCAGGATGATCGACAGCAGGTAGCCGAGGTTGCTCGCCAGCAAGATACTCACCGGGTGGCCCACCAAGAGCATGACGGTCGCGTTGAGGAGCACGTCCAGGGTCAGGGACCGGCCAGGCACACCCCACCGGTTGACCCAGTCGAGTTGCTTGATGGTCATGCCTTCCTGCGCAAGCCCGAACAGCGCGCGGCCCCCGTCCGCAGTCGTGGAAATCATTCCCACCAGAAGCGAGAACGCGATCACGATGGTTCCGATCCACGAGGCGCCGCCGAAGGCCTGGCCGAACGCCACGGCGACATAGGTCACCGGGTTGTCGCGGATCGTTTCCTCGCCGAGACCACCCGAAAGAGCAGTCGGGACGACGACGAACAACACGATCATGAACAACGAAATGCGCGACATGGCCTTGGAAGTGTCGCGGGCGGTGTCCTTGTACTCGGGTGCGAACGAAGCAACGATCTCCCCTGCATAGACTGCCCACGCGGTCACGTAGAACACGACAGCGACTGTTCGCCAGTCGCCGGCGACCGACCAGGACAAGTTGGCCGTCGACCAATCGATCGACGGGCTCACCAGGCACGCCACCGACACCACGGTCAAACCCACGACAACCAGCAGTCCGAGCACCTTGTTGACCGCGGCACCGAACTTCAAGCCGAAGTAGTTGAAGGCCCAGGCGAACAGCATGGCACCGAGAGCGAAGAGGTGCTCGAGCCCGAGGTGGTTGCCGAAGATGCCGAAGTCGAGAGTGTTGTCCTGGAACCAGGTCGCCTCGATCAATTCTCCGAACACGACCGCCGCCATGGAGATGGTCAGAGACCAACCAATCCAGTAGCCGAACGCGGCGATGGCTCCGAGCGGGGCGAAGTACTTCTTCCAGCCCTCGATGGCATAGCGCGCTACTCCCCCGGAGTCGCGCGGAAACATTGATGCCATCTCCGCGAAGACCCGGCACTGGAGATAGCTGATGACAGCCCCGGAGAACCAGACCGCGATTGCAACCCAGGCACCGACGACGCCGAGAAGGTATCCGAATGTCACGAACAACCCGGTAGGTAGGGCAAGCCCGAGGGCCATGCCATCGCGCCAGGTCAGTGTCTTGGCGAGTACATGTTGGTCGACGCTGTCGCTCATCGTTGTGCTCCTTCGTAGCCCGGATTGCCGAGGGTCCTCGTGTTCATCGCGTCGGTGCTCAATCTCCGGCGAATGTGCCGCTGTGGCGACGGGCCGCGACGTACAGGACAACGCTGATGACCGACAGAAGAGCGGTGTAGACGGGGAAGGCCCACAACAAGTTACGGCTCTGCAGCCAGACGATCAGATAGGACGCGGTGCCACCGAAGGCGGCGACGGCGACACCGTAGCCCAGCCCGGTGCCGGTCGCCCGGCAGTACTTGGGCATCAGCGACGTGGACACGACGTTGTAGAGCGTCATGTTCGCCGCCAGCAGTACTCCGCCGAGCAGCAGGACCACGGTGAAGGTGCGCAAGCCAGGGCCGGCGTACAGCAGCATCAGGAAGATGACGGGGACGACCGCGAGACGGGTGACCACGAATGCGCGGGACAGGCGCACCCGATCAGCGATCCGGCCGGTGACGATCGACCCGACCAGCATGATCACGCCGAGCACGCTGGTGACGGCGAAGATCGTGGTCGGGTTCTCGCCGTAGGCGCCGCGGGCCAGGCTGGGCAGGCCGACGTTCCACGCGTAGTTGTAGGCCTGCGCGGCGCCGACGACGAAGATGATCGCGGCCAGGCCGAGCCAGTGCCGTCGGACGCCCTCCCACGTGCCCGACGTGTGTTCGGATTTCTCCTCCTCCGACAGCGTCTCGGGGAGAGCACGCCGCAGGTAGAGCACGAAGAAGCTCATCGCGGCGCCGACCAGCATCGGGACCCGCCAGCCCCACGTCGACATGGCGTCGCCCCCGATGACGTAGCTGGTCGCGAAGCTGACCAATGAGGCGAGCAGGATGCCGAAGTTCTGGAAGAAGCTGATGTAGCCGGCCGCCCGGCCTTCGTGTCCGGCCGGCATCAGCTCCACGGCGTACGCCGTGGACAGCGGCGCCTCGATACCGGTGGACAGGCCCTGTAGCAGCCGGCATGCCAGCAGCAGGATTCCGGCCCAGACGCCGATCGAGTCGTAGGACGGCAGCAGCGCGATGCTCAGGGTGGTGACCGCCATGATGCCGACCGACCAGAGCATCACCTGGCGACGGCCGATGCGGTCGGCGACGTTACCGAGCAGGACCCCGCCCAGCGGCCGGACGCAGAACCCGACCGCGAAGACGGCCAGCGCGTCGAGGGTGGACGACACCGGGTCCTGCGATGGAAAGAACTGCGGCCCGATGAACGCGGCGAGGAGACCGAAGACCATCCAGTCGTACCACTCGAGGGTGTTGCCGAGGCCGAGGCCGAGCATCGCCCTGCGGGTGGATGGCGGGGAGGCCGTCCCGCGTTGCGACGCGGCCACGGAGTTCGCCGTGGGGTCCTGGGTGTCGGTCATGACGAACTCTCCGAGGATGTAGGGAGGACCCGTTTCCGGGTGCACTCGGTGGTTCCCTGGGCGCCGGAGTTCCCGGCAGCGGATGGGCAATCCCCCGTGTGGAGACGTGGGTTGCTCGCGGTCGGTCCGGCCGGTGGGCGTGATTGTGGTGGCGAGGACGGTCGATGGTGCGCGTCGTCGTCTTGTCGGATCAGAGTGACTGCGCGCCGTCGACGACCAACGTCACACCACGCATGAACTCGGCAGCCGGTGAGGCCAGGAAGCCGACAGCCTGTGCGATGTCGTGTGGCGCCGCCAGCCTGCCCGCCGGGATGCCGGATCGATAGGACGTCAGGTCGCCGACGACCTGTCGATCCTTCGGGACACCGAGTTCTTCCCACTGACGACGCTGCATCTCGGTGTCACAGGACCCCGGAGCGACAGCATTCACGCGGATTCCGTCAGCTGCGAGCTCGAGTGCGAGGCATTCGACCATCATTTTGGTGGCGGCCTTGGTGGCGCAGTAGGCGCCGAGGTCGAGCCGCGGCTTGTGCGCACAGTTCGAGGTGATCGCGATCAGCGACCCGCCCCCTTCGGCGCGCATAGGGGAGATGTGGGGACGGAACGTGTTGAGCACCCCCACGGTGTTGATCTGAAAGTGGTTGACGAGGTTGTCGACCGGGTCGCTCGCCAACCGACCGGATACACACCTGCCTGCATTTGCGACCACCGTGTCGGGTGGCCCTCCCAATGCATCTGTCAGTGCCGCAGCTGCGGCCTCCATAGCAGCGGAATCGCTCACGTCGCACTCGGCGAAAGCTACCCGGCCCTTCAGCCGGGCAGTGGGTTCCTGCCGGTCGATTACGGCGACAGCAGCTCCATCTGACAGGAGTTTCTCGACGATGGCCTCGCCGATGCCTTGGCTGCCCCCGGTGACGATGCACCGCATCGGGTTACTGGTCATCATTGTCTTCCTTCCAAGCGTGGATGTATGCGTCGTGCACGGCGGCGGCCAGCTCGCCCGGCTGTGCCGCGTCGCCGATCTTGATGGTGCGAGCTCCCGGAATGCGGATCGGCTCCTTGCTCCGGGGGTTGCGCAGGTCGTAGAGCAATATGTGGTGGAGCCGGTCGCTCTTCATCAGCCGCTTCGGCAGGGGTACGCGGGACAGGACTCGGATGAGGATGCGGACGAGAGGACCGAGGTTGCCCACATAGGTGGCGCCCCTGGCGTCGGCGACGATGTCGATGTCGGTACGCCATTCGGGCGGTGGTTCCCGCTCCCCCTCCGGGGCGATGTGAACGCCGGCGTCGACGGCCTCCTTCCACAGTCCGTCGAAGTAGCGGTGCATCCGCTGTCGATCAGGCCGGTAGCCGTTGAAGGTGGGCGCTGCCGCCGCCTTCCAGGCGCGGTCCCGTGCAATGACATACACCTCGTGTCCCGCTCGTGCCGATTCGACTGCGTAGGTCAGGCCGGCAGGCCCGGCACCGAACACGAGTCGACGCTGCGCAGCGGTTCCAGCGGCAGGCCGGTCGGTGGTCGTCACGGTGGGGTTCACCGCGCAGGCCAGCTGTTTACCCGAGCGCATGGTCCGCACACAGTGATTGCACGCCAAGCACTCTCGCACTTGCTGCTGTTGCTGCGTCTTGCGCGCCCAGTGGGGATCGGCGATCTGGCCGCGCCCCACGGCGACGAAGTCCGCCCACCCCTGTGCGAGCGCGTCCTCGGCCACGGCCGGGGTGTTCACCCGCCCGACCGCGATGACGGGCAGGCGCGTGTGCGCCTTGACCATCCGGGCCGCGTCGAGGAATACGCCGTCCTCGTACGGCATCGGCGGAATCATGATCTCGGGATCGACGGACTTGTAGTGCCCGCCGGTCACCGAGACGGCGGAGACGCCGGCGTCCTCCAGGTAGGGAAGGAACGCGAGCGAATCGTCCACGGTTTGTCCGGCCGAGTAGTAGTCCTGACCGCTGAGGCGATAGCTCAGGGGAATTCCGACGGCGTCGACGATGCGGCGCACCAATGACGCGAGGAAGTCGTACCGGGCCGCGGCGTCCGACAGCACCCGATTCTCGTCGGCGCTGATCAGCTGCGCCAGCAGGTACCCATGGGCACCGTGAAGCTCGACCACGTCGAAACCTGCCTCCTCAGCCCGCCTGGCCGCGTCGACGTGATCGACCACGAGCTGCTCCAGCGAGTCCTCGTCGAAGAGCTCGGGAAAGTTCACGAAGCGGGCCGTCTCGAACACCGGCACCGGCCCCGCGGTCGCGGCCAGGGGGCGCCCACCGAGTTCCGTCGGGAGCGCCCGCGCTCCGCCGTGACCGAGTTGGATGCCGGCCCGGGCCCCTTGCTCGTGGATGGCTGCAACGAGGGAGCGCAACCCGGGTATGTACTCGTCCGAGTCGATGCCCAGCTCGCGCCCTCGGTGCCGACCGCGACGCTGCGGCGAGGCCATCTCGACGATTACGAGACCGCAGCCACCCCTGGCCCGCTCCTGGTAGTAGCTCACGAGCTCCGGCGTGACCTCTCCGGAGGGGGTGGCCAGCCGAGTGGTCATGCTGGGCAACACGACTCGGTTACGGATGTCGACGCCGCCGATCGCGCTCGGACTGAAGAGGTGGACGTAGGACATAGCCGTTACACGAGCCCAGCGCTGACGCAGGCAGCCTCGAGTGTGGCGAGCTCGGCGTCGTCGACCTCCACCAAGGGGCGCCGCACATACGTGGCGTCGCGCGGGATTCGACCCAGGATGCCCAGGGCCGCCTTCATCCGATTGTGCTGATCGAAGAAGGGATCGGCGTAGCAGGCAACGGCGAGGGGGTAGATGCGATCCCAGGCCTTCCGCGCACCGGTCAGGTCTCCCTCTTGCATTGCGGCAAGGAGTTCACTCTGCAGATCCGCGACGATACTGCCGTGACCACTCAGCACACCGTCGCTGCCCACCAGAAGGGATGCAAAGAGGGCGCGGCTGAAGCTGCTCAGGACCGAAACATGGGGAGCGTCGGCCTTGATCGCCCGCCACGTGTCCTCGTACTCGACGATGTCGTAGGACCACTCCTTGATGGCCGCCACGGTCGGGATGGTCTGACAAATTTCCAGCGTGGTCTCGAGCGGCAACGTGAGAGGGTTGCCAACCGGATACTTGAAGATGATCAGGGGCACGTCCACGGCTTCAGCGACCGCTTCATAGTGGGAGCGTTGGGATTCCGAGCGCCGCTGCGACCCTCCGGCGAAGACTCCCGAGGGGAACACCAAGAGCGCCTTCGCTCCGGACTCGACCGAACGTCGCGCCTCGGCAGCGGCCCGGGCGCTGCCGTCGTCGTAGACGCCGGCAACCACACCAATGGATTCCGGAACCACGGAGACGGCATGCTCGATCATCCGCTGCCGTTCCTCGGTGGTCAGGGTCGCGACCTCCGAGGCGTGGGCAGTGGTGGTGATCCACTCGACTCCCGGTATTGCCGCCAGCCACCGGAGGTGAGTGGTGAGTGCATCCCAGTGAATCGCTCCGCCCCTCGACATCGGAGTGAGGTGGGCTGGAATCAGACCACGCACTGACGAGACTGAGTCGCTCTGGACCATGATGTTCCCTTTCTGCTGCGGTTGGAAGAAAGGTAGGAACGAGCGCGGTTGCCGAACAAGGGACAGTCCTGCACGGCGATATGCATTCGTGCAGCCATCGCAGGTCAGAGATGGGTTCCGGGTCCGCCACTTCGCGCGGCACGCATCTCGCGCCACCCGAGTGTGGGTGCGCACAGAATGTTCGTTCCGAACTGTGCACGAGCATATGTTGTCGGGTCGAATTAGTGATTAAGTTCATTGTCACTTGATCCAGCCGAGCAGATCACCTTCACCTATCGACGGTCCGCCGGTGCTGCGCACTCCGCATCCGACGATGCAGGTGCGGCCGACGATGCCCCTGAATGGCAGATCCCTCCCCCACGATGGAGACGACGACATGACCACCGCCCCACCGCCCGCACCCCTCCAGCTGGACACCCCGGTCGCCATGGTCGACCTGGCAGATCAGACCTTCAAGCAGCTGATCGATGGGCAGCTCGTCGAGGGGGCATCGAGTCAGCCGGTCCTCGACCCGGCAACCGGTGAGGCCATTGCGACGGCACCGGTCGCGGATGAGAAGCAGGCCGACGAGGCATACCGGGCCGCGACCCGCGCCTTCGGAGAGTGGCAGAACACCACCGTGGACGAGCGGTCACGAATCCTGCACCAGCTCGCGCAGCGCATCGAGGCGCGGCGGGAGGAGATCTCGCGGGTCATCACCTTGGAAACAGGCAAGCCGGCCGCCTCGGCCGACGGTGACGTCGACTCGGCCCTCATCTGGATGCGTCACATCGCCGACCTGCGCCTCGACCCCGAGGTGGTGCGTGACGACGAGGACTCGCGGATCGAGATCCACCGCAAGCCCATTGGCGTGGTGCTCGGGATCATCCCGTGGAACTTCCCCTTTTTCCAGACCATCTACAAGGTGGCGCCGGCATTGCTTGCGGGCAACACGATAGTGATCAAACCAGCACCGACCACGCCGCTCAACGCGATGTTGATCGGTGAGATGCTCCAGGACCTGGTTCCGGCCGGAGTGGTCAACGTGGTGGGCGACGGCGGCGATCTGGGCCCCTACCTGACCGCCCACAAGGAGGTCGACAAGATCTCCTTCACCGGTTCGACCGCTGCGGGCCGCAAGGTGATGGCCAGCAGCGCAGAGACCCTCAAGCGCGTCGTCCTGGAGTTGGGCGGAAACGACGGAGCTGTCGTGCTCGACGACGCAGACGTACCGAAGGTCGCCAAAGGCATCTTCGAATGGGCCTTCTGGAACTCCGGCCAGGTCTGCATCAACATCAAGCGGATCTTCGTGCACGCTTCGCAATACGACGAGTTCTGCGAGGAGTTCGCCAGGCTTGCCACCGACGCCAAGGTCGGACACGGGCTCGACCCGGACACCGAATACGGTCCGGTGCAGAACCCCAAGCAGTTGGAGGCTGCCAAGACGGCGCTCGACATCGCAGCGCGTGACGGGAAGATCATCGCCGGCGGCCACGTGTTCGACACCCCCGGCTACTTCGTGCAGCTCACCGTCGTCCGCGACATCGACCACGCCAGTCCGCTCGTCTCCGAGGAGACGTTCGCGCCGGTCCGGGCCATCTTGAAGTACGACGACCTCGACGAGGTCATCGAGCGGGTCAATGGGACCGAATACGGTCTGGGCAATTCGGTGTGGGGCACCGACGTGGAGCGCGCCACTACTGTCGCGCAGCGCCTCGAGAGCGGAACCGTCTGGGTGAATACGCATTGCGCCGTTCTGCCCGACGTTCCCTTCGGCGGACGCAAGCAATCGGGTCTCGGCGTCGAGTTCGGCATGGAAGGGCTCCTGGAGTTCACCGACACCAGCGTCATTCACATCGTCAAGAACGGGGACTGAAGCTTTCGTGAAAAGAGGGAGCAAAAGAGGGAGCGCATATTCGAGGGCCGAGCGAGACAACCGGAGGACAGTAGTCCCCGATCCCGGGACTTGACTTCGTTCCGAAGGCGACCACATCGGTTTGTCACCGATAAACACATTCTTTCTATCAGTGGATGAGGACATGGGAAACAATCAGTCGTGTGATGTTGTGATCATTGGAGCCGGCTTCGCCGGCATTACCGCCTCTCGGGAACTCAGCCGCCGGGGGTACGACGTGGTGGTGCTGGAAGGCAGGGATCGTATCGGCGGCAGAACCTGGTACAAGGACGACGCCCTGCCGGGACACTCCCTGGAGTTGGGGGGCACGTGGGTCCATTGGTTCCAGCCACATGCGTTCGCGGAGATCTCCCGCTACAACCTCGAGCTCGTCGAAACCATTGGGGTGTCCGCGCCCGAGATCGCGGCCACGGTCACTGGCGGCCGGCGGAAGAGCGTTCCCTACGAGGAGGCCTCGTCGGCCATCGAGTCCCTCATGGAGATGGTCGTTCAGGACGCTCGGGAGGTTCTCGAGCGACCTTTCGAGCCCTTCTTCCACAAGGATGCGTTAGAGGTGATCGACAAGTTGTCGATCCAGGATCGGATCGACGGACTCGACCTGACCCCCGAAGAGAAAGATCTGGCCAACGGCTTGTGGACAGCCATGGGCTCCGCGCCGTGCGGAGACGTCGGCCTCGTTGCCGCGCTGCGCTGGTATGCGCTCAGCGGCTTCGATATCAATGCAGTATTCGATACGGTCGGGCGCTACAAACTCAAGAACGGAACACGATCTCTGATCCAGGCCATAGCGGACGACTCCTCAGCCGAAATTCGGCTGAGCACTCCGGTTGCCGCAGTGGAACAATCGGATGACGGCGTGGTCGTGACCACTCGACAAGGGGATACCCTGCAGGCTCGGTATGTGGTCGTCGCGGCACCATTGAATACCTTCGGTGCCATTGACTTCAGTCCCCCACTGTCCGCCGCGAAACAAGCGGGGATTTCCGAGGGCCAGCCCGGCCGTGGTTCGAAAGCGTGGGTGCACGTTCGAGGGGACTTGCCCAAGCCGTTCTTCGCTGTTGCTCCGGAGAACCACTTGATCAACTATGTCGTGACAGACAAGGTCCTCGATGACGGTCAGTTGCTCATCGCATTCGGCCCCGAGGGAGCTGATTTGAACGCCGGCGACATCGACCAAGTCGGTGCGGAACTCCAAAAGTTGTTCGGGGATCTGGAAGTCGTCGCCACCACCGGACATGACTGGGCAAGTGACGAGTTCTCGCGCGGCACGTGGTGCATGTTCAGACCGGGCCAGACAACGAGGTTGCTCGCGGAGCTACAGAAGCCCGAGGGCAGGGTCTTCTTTGCCGGTTCGGATCTCGCCAATGGATGGAACGGGTTCATCGATGGCGCAATCGAATCCGGAATCCGGGCTGATCGAGAGGTTCACGCGCGGATCTCTGGGAATCCCAGCTGACCCCGGTCACGGTCTGTACCACTTTCGCGCGACTCGGATGGACGCGAAGTCAGGGGTGAAGGCCTGGGCATGAAAGGGCCGGGACGCCGGCGGCGGCCTGCCGTCCCGGCCCTGCTGCCCATACAGGTCACCAGATGGTCCGATCCAGACGATCGCATCGACCTATCAACCGGGGGACAATAAAACGAAGGACGAGACATGACCGAAGACAGCATGGACCATCGAAGACTCGCCAAGAAGCTCACCTGGCGCGATGGCATGGCCATGGCGCTGACCCTGCCAGTTGGGTTGTTCGTGACATTCGGCTACCTTCTCGGCGTCGTCGGCGCCTGGACCGCAATTACCGTCTGGTTCATCGGAGCGGTGATCAGCTTCCTGCAATGCCAGGTCTTCGCGGAGATGGCGGCGATGTTCCCCCGCGACTCCGGAGGAGTCGCACGCTATGCCATCGAGGGCTGGAAGAAGTACTTCGCCCCACTCGGAGCCATCGCCGCGTTCGGCTACTGGCTCGGTTGGTCACTGTCCATCTCCATGGCCTCGGTCGTCTTCGGAGAATTGATCGAGGCGACCTGGTTCCAGGACAACACCCTCGCCTTCGGCATCTTCGGCAACCACCTCGGGCTCGAGCACCTCTTCGCTCTCGGTGCCATGCTGTTCGCCTGGGCCTTCAACTACTTCGGCTTGAAGTTCGGCGCCACGGTCAACAAGGTGCTCGGACTGCTGGTTGTCGCAGGTCTAGCCGTCATAACGGTGGCGTGCCTGGTCAGCCCCTCGATCCATTGGTCGACGGCCAACTTGTCCTGGTCGGTCGCCGGCGACTGGCGAACAGTCGCTGTCGTGTTCTACGTGACCGCGTGGACGATCTACGCGGGCGAGATCGTTGCTTCGTTCGCACCCGAATACAAGGACACCGCCCGCGACACGTCCAAGGCCATGTCGCGCATTTCGCTGTTCATGATCGTGCTGTTCGTCGTCGTCCCGACCGCCCTCGCGGGTGGTCTCGGAGAAGGCGTGGTCCGAGACAACCCGGTGAACTATGTCGCCGTGGCATTCGAGCAGGCGTTCGGCGGCGCGGCCTGGATCGGAACGATCGTGATCGCGTCGGCCCTGCTGATCTCTATCATCTCCACGACCGCCGACGGGGGCCGCGCGCTGTTCGGGCTTGCGCAGGAAGGCATGACCATCAAGCAACTCGACTGGGTCAACCGGTGGGGTGTGCCTGGCCGGTCCCTGACCCTGGACGTGCTCCTCAACGCGACCGTCATGGTCCTGGTGGGCCACCCGGTGAGCATCTTGCTGGCGAGCAACCTCGGCTACCTTCTGTCGATCATCCTGGGACTGTCGGCTTTCATATTGCTGCGCAGGGACCGACCGAACTGGCCGCGGCCGATCAGACGACACCGCGCGTGGATTCCCGTCGTGGCAGTCCTGGTGGCGTTCAACGTCTTCATCACCGCGATCGGTGTCCTGAATCCCGAACTGCTGGGCTACGGCGGCGCCCGGGAGTCTCTGGTCGCGGTGGCCGTCCTGCTGTTCTCGGTCGTGCTGTATGCGTATCGGCGCGTGGTCCAGGACAAACTTCCCATGCTGTGGCGACTTCCCGCTCCGGCGATGCCCCAGGGCGCCGACGCCCTCGCCCTCGAGAACGAGATGCGGCAGATGCATTCCTCTCCCACCCACTCGACGAACCGTGACTCGACGACGCCGAGTGAACTCGAGAAGGAACCTCTGTGAGGACCCTGCGAGGACGATGACCGGCAGGTTGCGCCGACAGTCGGGGACGCATCGAAGTGAGAGCAGAATGAGGGACCGGTTGAGAGTGGATGCGGAAGACGTGAAGTACTTCCACGTCGTGGCCGAAGCCAAGACTCTGGTCCGCGCCGGCCAGGAACTGGGGGTCGACTACACAACCGTCAGCCGCCGGATAAGTCGACTGGAGAAAGCGCTCGGCACTCGACTCTTCAGCCGAAGTGGGACTGGATGGAAGCTGACACCCACGGGCGAAGGTCTCCTGCCGGCAGCACGCATGGTCTCCCTCGGTGTCGATGTGTTCGCGGACGGCGACCCGATCGTCTCGGGCCCGGAGGAATGGACCATTCTCGCCCCGGACGGATTCGCGGCGACAGTCCTGGCGCCGCGCTGCGGTCGCCTGATCGCCGAGAGCGGGGTCGTCCTGCGTATCGTGACCGCGGATTCCCTCGCGAGCCGTGACGGAGTGTCCTACGACGCGGCGGTGGTCCGCACCAAACCCACGTCTTCCCGGGTCAGGATTCAGGAACTCGTCACCTACGAGATCGGGCTCTACGCTACCGAGGACTACTTGCTCGAACACGCCGAGATCAGACGGATCGAGGACCTGCAACAGCACGTCCTGTGCTGGTACGCAGAGGACCCCCTCGCAGCCGTGCCCGACTTTGTGGCTCTCAGGCCGATGCTGCCCAACATCATCCGATTACAGTCCAACAACCTCCTGGTACACGAGGAAGCCGCCCTGGCCGGGGTGGGGATTGCCGTCATGCCCTCCTACATCGCACAGAGGCGCCCGTCCCTGGTCCGGGTCCTCCCCGAGGAGGTCACGTACACAGGGCACTACTGGACGGTCCTGCCTGCCGCGCAGCTGCGCTGGGAAATCACTCGGAAGGTCCTGCGATTCCTGCGCGAGGCCGTCCTCGACGCGGGTCTCGCCAACTCGGAAATGGAGCCGCGTTGAACGAGCGAGAAGTCGACATGCCCGTGCCCGGCGGAGGCCGCGCTTGCCCGCATTCTTCGCGGACAACGCCTCTGGTGGTATCGGCGGCACTCTGAATTCAACCGCAGCGGCGATCGTGTCGACGTCGAGTAGCCCGCACTTTTCCGCGTTCGGCTCCGCGGTTCGTGGAGGAATCGTCCACCGATTCCGCGCCGACATCGACTGGCGTGGCCCACGTCGCCCGTGCGTAGGATGCACGCTATGACGTCGGCCGACCCTGACCTCGCCGACCATCGGGTCCTGGCCGACGCGCTGACCGCCGAGCGGCCGCTGTATGCGCTGGTGACCGCGCTTCACGGGCTCTCGGCCGCACCGGTGGCCGTGATCGATCTCCGCGGCGGAGTGTTGGTCAGCGTGCCGGCGCGGTCGGAGTGGTCGGCGGAGGAACTGGTTGCCGCCTCTCCCCAGTCCGGGGAGCTGGTGGCCGGCTGCATGCTCCGGCCGGTGGAACTGGAAGGCGAGCCGGTCGCGGTGCTGTGCGCACGGGGACAGGACATCCCACCGGCGCTGCTCGCGTTCGCCGCGACGCTGGCCGGCATCGAGCTGTCCCGCCGGCACGCCGTCTTGAGCGGGCGACGGGAGCTGCTCGGCCAGGTACTGGAGGACGTGATCGCCGGTCAGTCCAGTGAACAGGAGGCCGCGCGACGGCTCGGCGAGCACGGCTTGGACGCCGGCAGGGCACACGAGGTAGTCGTCGGGTCCGTGGCTTGTCCGCCTCGACGGCTCCGCTCCTACCCGTGGAACTTGCACACCCTGCTGAGCCAGCAGCACGACCCGCACCTGCGTGCCATCGTGCACGACCGCGTCGTCCTGGTCGTCCCGGAAGGGGCTGGACTGTTCGTGGCCAAACTGTGCCATGAGCACCTCACCAGCCTGGGACCGGACGCCCGCGTGGGGGTGAGCAAGGCGCGCGTCGGGGTCCGCGGTCTTCGGCTGGGCTATTTCGAGGCGCGCAACGCCCTGGCCGAGGGCCACGGTGTGCACGTGCACCGGATCCAGGACCTCGCCACGGCGCTGCTGATCGCCAGTATCGAGGCCGGGATGCCACTGGGCGATCTAGCGGCCGAGGCACTGGCGCCACTCCTCGAATACGACCGGAAGAACGGCACCTCGCTCGTGACCACGCTCCGCCGCTACCTGGCCGAGGACTGCGCACCGGCCGCGACTGCGACGGCACTGTTCGTGCACCGCAACACCTTACGCAACCGGCTGAAACTGATCGAGGAGCTCACCGGCCGCGATATCGATTCGCCGAGCAGCCGCACACACTTCTGGCTCGCCACGACCGGCTGGGAACTCGGCTCCGCCGCCGACCTGTCGTCACTACTCGACGGGCGGGGCCCAGAATGACCGGAAACGCCCAGATCGCCCTCGACACCGTCCTCTTCGTGGGCGGTGACACACCGGCCAGTCGCGCCTTCTACACCCTCGCCATGAACCACGAACCGGCGGGAGACAGCCCCGGACAACGCATCTCGTTCGTACCGGCCGACGACGTTCCCGCGCCACCGTCCGGATGCTGGGTGCCCTGCTTCAGCACCACCGACCCGGCCGGCGCCGGCCGCCGGGCACTCGACCTCGGCGCCCGCCCGGCCGGCACCGTGCCCGTCGACGGCCGGCACCAGCCCGTGTACTCCGCACCCGACGGGGCACTGTTCGCCCTGACCGACCCGACCGGGCCCCGACCGTCGAGTCAGCAACTGGGGGACGTGGCCTTCGTCGATCTGTACACACCGCTCGCCGAAGAAGCCGCGACCTATTACGCCCAGGCCCTGTCCTGCCAGGTGATCGACGAGCCGGCGCCCGGCCCGGGCAACTACCGCCTCCTGGTGTTCGCAGACCGTCCAGGCGCCGGCGTAGTGGACATGCTCGACGTCCTGCCGTCTGCCGTTGCGCCGCACTGGATCCCCTTCCTGCGAGTCCTGGACCTGGAAGCGGAGGTCGCCCGCCTGAGCGACCTCGGCGCGCGGGTCCGGGTACCGGCCACCGAATCGGAAATGGGTCCCTTCGCCATCCTCGCCGACCCGTACGGGGTGGCGTTCGGAATCCAGACGCCGGCCTCCGACGATCTCCTCAGACGGTACGTATCCAGCACCCATTGACTGTGGTCACGCACAGGCAGCGTTAGTCAAACTGTGCACACGCATATGTTGGCGGGCTGAAATAGTGATTAAGTTCATTGTCACTTGATCCGGCACTCCCGACGATGGAGACGACATGACCACCACCCTCCCGCCCGCACCCCTCGCTGCTGCTGCGCTGGACCACGTGCTCCGGGAACAACTTTCCGACGCACGGACGCTTCCGGCCGAAGCGTATCTGTCCCCCGATGTCCTCGACTGGGAGCGTAAGCACCTGCTGGAGGCCGCTTGGGTCTGCGTGGGACGCAGCAGCGACGTCGGCACCCCCGGCGACCAGCGCGCCGTCCGGGTCGGAACCCAGGGGATCCTGCTGACCCGCGATGCCGCCGGCGCCATCCACGCCTTCTACAACGCGTGCCGGCACCGGGGGCACGAGCTGTTGCCGGTGGACTCGTGCACCAACAAGAGGGTGGTGCACTGCCCCTACCACTCGTGGGTCTACGAACTCGACGGTGACCTCCGCTCCGCGACTCAGTTCACCGGTACGGAGAACTTCGCCAAGGAGGAATGGCCGCTTGTCGGGTTGCGCGCAGTCGAGTGGTTCGGCTGGATTTTCGTCAACGCCTCCGACGATGCCCCCGACTTCGGTGAGTGGGTCGGCAATCTGACCGAGGTCGTCGCCCCCTGGGATCCCACGGACATGGTCGTCGGCGAGTCTCACAGCTACACGCTCCAGACCAATTGGAAATTGGTGATCGAGAACTACCTCGAGTGCTACCACTGCCCCTCGATCCACCCGGAGCTCTGCCGGGTCAGCCCGCCGGAGACGGCGATGGGCCTGCGGCACACCGGCATGTGGCTGGGCGGACCGTTGGAGCTGCGCGAGAATGCGGAAACCATGAGCCTCGACGGCCGCAGCGGCGGGGAGCGCATCGCCGGGATCAGCGACGAGCAGGCCCGACGCACGATCTACTTCATGCTCGCACCCAATCTGCTGCTCACCCTGCAGCCGGACTACGTGATGACCCACCGTCTGGTGCCGCTCTCGCCCGGTGAGACATTCGTGGAGTGCTCCTGGCTGTTCCCCCGCCACGTGGCCGAGCGTCCGGGTTTCGACCCCTCGTACGCCGCGGGGTTCTGGGACATCACCAACCGCCAGGACTTCGCGGCCTGCGAGTCCGTGTACCAGGGCCTGCTGAGCAACGGTTACCGGCCCGGGCCCTTCGACGCGCGCGAGGACGGCGTCCGCGCCTTCCAGGCCCAGCTCGCCTCCGCCTACCTCACCGGGCGCTGGGACATCGCACAAGCCATCTCCTTCGGCGGCCGCGATGACCAGTGACTCCGAGTTTTCTCTCGAGGTCACCGCCGTCGTCTCACTGGCAGCGGGTGTGCGGCAGGTGCGCTTGGAGCGTCGCAATCGCACACCGCTGCCCGGTTGGGAGCCCGGAGCGCACATCGACGTGCTGCTGCCGAACGGGTTGGTGCGCCAGTACTCGCTGTGCGGTGACCCACGGGACGATGCGGCCTACGAGATCGCGGTGCTGCGAGCGCCGCAGAGCCGCGGTGGCTCCGAGCACGTGCACACCCGACTTCGCGTCGGCGACGAGGTCGCCGTTCGGGGCCCGCGCAACAACTTCACATTCGCTGCCCGGCACCGAGCCCTGTTCATCGCCGGCGGAATCGGAATCACGCCAATTCTCGCGATGATCGGACAAGCCGAGCGGGAAGGACGCGAGTGGAAGCTCGTCTACGGCGGGCGGAACCGCGACTCGATGGCCTTCGCCGGCGAGCTACAGCGCTACGGAGACCGGGTCCAGCTGGTCCCGGAGGACGAACTCGGGCGCCTCGACCTACCCGCGCTGCTGGGCACACCTCTGCCGGACACCGAGGTCTACTGCTGCGGCCCCACCGGCCTGCTCGACGCCGTGCAGCAGTTGTGCAAGCCGTGGCCCCCGGGGTCACTGCACCTGGAGCGGTTCTCCGGCGCAATCACCGACGGGCCGACGGCCGCGTTCACCGTCGTCGCCGAACGCAGTGGCGTGGTCTGCTCCGTGGCGCCGGGCCAGTCGATCGTTGACGCGCTGGCCGACGTCGGCGTCGTCGTCCCCACCTCCTGCGGAGAGGGGCTGTGCGGCACCTGCGAGACGAAGGTGCTCGACGGGGTGCCCGACCACCGCGACCTTCTGCTCGGCGACGACGAACGGGAGGCAGGCACGTCGATGATGATCTGCGTCTCCCGCGCCATCGGACCACGACTGGTCCTCGACCTGTAGCGCCGGGCACCGGGGCGGGGTCCTGCACACCCGTACATCAGGACTGGAAAGAACGGAGGCGACGTGACCGAAGACGAACTGGCCATGCTCGACTTCGCGGTCAAGTGGGCGCCTTTCGGAGGCGGGGACGAACACATTCTGCCCGAGTTCGGCGTCTTCCCGACCGTGTTCTACCGGCAACTGCAACGTCTCCTGACACGTCACCACG
Organism: Rhodococcus sp. JS3073; assembly: GCF_026810085.1. Taxonomy (NCBI): domain Bacteria; kingdom Bacillati; phylum Actinomycetota; class Actinomycetes; order Mycobacteriales; family Nocardiaceae; genus Rhodococcus; species Rhodococcus sp. JS3073. The sequence continues at coordinate 4,056,707 of NZ_CP113951.1, forward strand.
GCGTGAACGACAGCGTCCGACGCCGGCTCGACGAGTTGTGCGCCCTCAAACTCGCGGCGATGTGTCCGGACTAGGCACGGTCGCATTCGAGCGTCCGCGACAGCGGATTGCACTGCCCCTCGCCGTCTCGCCGCGGCACATCGCGTCCCACCAGCATGAGATCACCAACATAGAACACGTGTCAGATCTTCCGCCCGCGATACCTGCCGCTGTAGCATTCGGGGATGAGTCGAGTAGGTAGCTACAGTGACGATGACGTGGCAGGTTGGCTGTCGATCTCGCCCGAGCTGGGTGGTGCGCTCGGGGCTTTCACGGACGCCGTGTACAACCGGAACCGATTACCGTTACGGGTCCGGGAGATCGCGCGGATGGCGGTCGCGGAGGCCAATGAGTGCGCCGTGTGCCTCGGCACCCGCGACAGGAGCGGCGCCGATGCGGGGATCGACGAGCACTTCTACGATCACGTTCTCGAGTGGGAGTCGTGGCCGGGGTACAGCGCCGAGGAGCGGACCGCGGCGGAATTCGCGCACCGGTTCGCCACCGATCACACGGCACTCCGCGACGACGAGGACTTCTGGGCGCGGTGTCACGAACATTTCTCCGACGAGATCCTGACCGACCTGGCGCTGTCGTGCGCGTTGTGGCTGGGGACGGGCCGGGTGCTGCGGGTGCTCGACATCGGTCAGACGTGCAAGCTCACCCTGTAAGCACTCACTCCCACTCCCGCTGCGGGAGAACGTCCTCCATGAGCCTGCGCAGCGCGGGGTTCCGACTGTCCGAGCGCCAGGCGGCGTTCATCTGGACGGGCCGGTCGCGGATCGCGGAGACGGGGCGGAACACGACCCCTTCCGGGTGCATCGTCTGCGCGGATTCGGGGACGAGGGCCATGCCCAGCCCGGAACGGACGAGCACCAGCATGGTGTGCACCTGCGTGACGTACTGGACGTAGCGCGGGGAGGCACCGACGATCGTGAACGTGCTGATGAGCAGTTCGTGGAAGTACCGCGCATCGACGGGCGAGTACATGACGACGGGCTGATCGTCGAAATCCTCCACCGCCAACTGCTCGGCGTCGGCGAGGGGGTGACCGGCGGGCAGCGCGGCGACGAGCCGCTCGTGGTGGATAGGGCGGGTGTCGATTCCGGGACGGGTGAGGATGGGACGAATCAGCCCGAGGTCCAGTTCACCGCTGATCAGCGATTCGATCTGCACGGAGGTGACCATCTCCCGCAGAACGATTTTCACGTCCGGCAGCCTGTCGCGTGCGGCCTCGAGCAACCTCGGCAGCACCGCGTGCGCGGATGCTCCGGTGAACCCGACGACGACGGTGCCGAGGTCGCCGGCGGGTACGCGCCGCACAGTCAGGGCGGCACTCTCCGACAGACTCAGGATGCGCCGGGCATCGGGGAGGAACGCCGCACCGGCTGCGGTGAGGGTGACGGATCGGCTGGTGCGGTCGATCAACTGCACACCGAGTTCGCTTTCGAGCTGCTGGATCTGACGGCTCAGCGGTGGCTGCGTCATGTGCAGGCGCTCCGCGGCGCGACCGAAATGCAGTTCCTCCGCGACGGCGATGAAACACGACAGCCGCGCGAGGGAGAACATCCGATCCACTCCTTTGCCTCGAGGTGGGCCCGAGCCCGAAGACTCAATCTAGCCCACCCGGAAGGCGCCGACCGAGACCGCGGTCGGCGCCTTCCGTGAGACAGCTACCAGCGAGGGCAGGTGTTCTCGAACGTCGGGTCCACCGACTTCATGTATCCGGTGTCGTCGCGGTCGCGCACCCCGCAGTCGAGGTACTGCTGGTGCAGGGCGGCGAGGGCGTCCTCGTCGATCTCGACACCGAGTCCCGGCGTCGTCGGCACCGGGACCGCGCCGTCGACGAACTTCAGCACACCCGGCTCGACGACGTCCTCGGTCTTCCACGGCCAGTGCGTGTCACACGCGTACGTGAGGTTCGGGGTGGCGCCGGCGAGGTGCACCATCGCGGCCAGGCTGATGCCCAGGTGCGAGTTGGAGTGCATCGACAGCCCCAGGCCGAAGGTGTCGCAGATGCCGGCGAGCAACCGTGACCGCTGCAGGCCACCCCAGTAGTGGTGATCCGACAGCACGACCTGGACGGAATCCTTCAGCACGGCGGGCTGGAGCTGATCGAACGCGACGACGCACATGTTCGTGGCGAGCGGCATCTTCGCCTCCCGCGCGACCTCGGCCATGCCGTCGAGGCCCGGCGTCGGGTCCTCGAGGTATTCGACGATGCCGTCGAGTTCCGACGCGACCCTGATCGACGTGTCGACGGTCCATGCGGCGTTGGGGTCGAGGCGCAGCGGCAGGTCGGGGAACGCGGCACGCAGCGCCTTGATGCCGGCGATCTCCTCGTCGGGTGAGAACACGCCACCCTTGACCTTGATGGCCTCGAAGCCGTACTCGCCGATCATCTTCTGCGCCTGACGGACCAGACCGTCGGGGTCGATCGCCTCGCCCCACTCGTCCTGCTCGGCGCCGGGGTGCCCGGCCCACTTGTAGAACAGGTAGGCGCTGAACGGAACGGCGTCGCGCACCTTGCCGCCGAGCAGATCGGACACCGGCCGGCCGAGGGCCTTGCCCTGCACGTCGAGGCACGCCACCTCGAACGGGGAGAACACGCGGTCGGTGGTGCTGGCCGTGGTGATCATGCCCGCGACACCGTCACCGCCCGTGACGGTCAGGGTGGCGATCTTCTCGTCGATCGCCGCGCGGATCGCGTTGAGCGCGAACACGTCCAGCCCGACGATCGCGTCGGCGGCCGCTTCGAGCCGGATGAGGTGGGCGGTGTCGGCGTAGGTTTCACCGAGTCCGACGAGGCCACCGTCCGTGTCGAGCTGGATGATCGCGCGCAGCGCGTAGGGCTGGTGCACACCGACGGTGTTGAGGAGCGGCGGGTCGACGAACGCGACGGGCGTGATCCGTGCGCCGGTGATCCGGATGGGTGCGGCAGCCATCAGACCGCCGCCTGCACGGCGAGGGCGTCGGCGAGAACGGCGCGGCCGGCTGCGGTGATCTGCGCGAGCTCCCGCACGTGGGCCTCGCTCGTCGGGACGAGCGGCGGCCGCACCGACCCGGCGTCGATGCCTTCCATCGCGACCCCCGACTTGATCAGCGACACCGCGTATCCGGGCACCTGGTCACGCAGGCGCACCAGGGGGTGGAAGAAGTCGCGGAGCAGCGCGGCGGTGAGTTCCTCGTTGCCGGATTCGAGCGCGTCGTAGAACCCGAGAGCGAGTTCGGGCGCGAACGCGAACGTCGCGGACGAGTACAGCGTGACACCGATCGCGCGGTACGCCTGCTGGGTGACCTCGGCGGTGGGCATGCCGTTGAAGAACAGGAACGGCTTGCCGGACGGGGCGAGCGCGTCCTTCACCGCACGGACGATGCGGCCCACCTTGTCGAGATCACCGGTGCCGTCCTTGAACCCGACGACGGTCGGGAACTGCGCCACCTCCACGGCGGCCGCCTCGTCGAACCGGGCGTTGCCGCGGTTGTACACGACGAGCGGGAGGTCGGTGGTGTCGGCGACCGCGCGGGTGTACTCCACCAGTCCGGCCTGCGGCATCGTCACCAGGTACGGCGGGAGCAGCAGGATGCCGTCGGCGCCGTTGGCCTTCGCGCTGGCGGCGAACTCCTTGGCCTGCTGCACCGAGCCGCCCGCCCCGGCGAACACGGGGACACGTCCGGCGACGACCTCGGTCGCCTTGGCGACGATCTTGCCGAACTCCTCCAGCCCGAGGGCGTGGAATTCGCCAGTGCCGCAGGCGATGAAGACGCCTCCGGGGCCGGCGTCGACACCCTTGGCGACGTGCTCGGCGAGCCGGTCGTAGTCGACGTCGCCGGATGCGGTGAACGGTGTGACGGGGAAGAACAGGACGCCGTCGAGCATGGGGAACTCCTTCACGAAGGGAAAATCAGGCTTGAGTGAGTCGGCCGTCGATGCGACGCCACAACTGGTCGGGGTTGCCGTCGGCGATGGCGGCGGGGAGCAGCGAACTCGGAACATCCTGGTAGGCAACGGGACGCAGGAACCGTTCGATCGCCAGCGAGCCCACGGACGTGGTGCGCGAGTCGGAGGTCGCGGGGTGCGGGCCGCCGTGCACCATCGCGTGGCCGACCTCGACCCCGGTGGGCCAGCCGTTGAACAGGATCCGGCCGGCCTTGAGCTCGAGGACGGGCAGCAGTCGTCCGGCCTCGTCGAGATCGGCGTCGTCGACATGGACCGTCGCGGTCAACTGGCCTTCCAGCCGCGCCGCCACGGCACGCACCTGCTCGGCGTCGCGGCACTTGACGATCAGGCTGGACGAGCCGAACACCTCCTGCTGCAACACCTCCGATCCCAGGAACGTGTCGGCGTCGCTGCTGAACAGGGCGGCACGGCACGAATTGGGGGCGTCGGACTCGACGCCGCGGGCCTCCACGGTGGCCGCGCCCTCGAGTGCGGCAACCCCGTCGGCGTAGGAGCCGGCGATGACCGGGGTGAGCATCGGCGTCGGCACCGCCTCGGCGACCGCGGCATTCGCGGCCGCAACGAACTCGGCGAGGCCGGGACCGTCGACGGCGATGACGAGTCCGGGGTTGGTGCAGAACTGGCCGGATCCGAGCGTCAGGGACCCGACGAACGCGCGGCCGAGGTCGGCGCCGCGGGTGGCGAGTGCGTTCTCGAGCACGAACACCGGGTTGATCGAACTCATCTCGGCGTACACCGGGATGGGTTCCGGACGCCCGGCGGCCGCGGCGACCAGAGCGGTTCCACCGGAACGGGATCCGGTGAATCCGACGGCCTTGATGCGCGGGTCGGTGACGAGTGCGGTGCCGAGCCCGCGGCCCGAGCCGAACAGCAGGGAGAACGTGCCCGCAGGCATGCCGGTGCTCGCGACGGCGTCGGCGATGGCACGGCCGACGAGTTCGGAGGTGCCGGGGTGCGCGTCGTGGGCCTTCACGACGACCGGGCAGCCCGCGGCCAGCGCGGACGCGGTGTCGCCGCCGGCCACGGAGAAGGCGAGGGGGAAGTTGCTCGCGCCGAACACCGCGACGGGTCCGAGCGGCACCTTCCGCTGGCGGATGTCGGCACGGGGAAGCGGCGTCCGGTCGGGCATCGCGGGATCGATGCGGGCACCGTTCCAGCCGCCGTCCCGCAGGACGCCGGCGAACAGCCGCAGCTGTCCGGACGTGCGGCCCACCTCACCGGTGATGCGGCCCTGGGGAAGTCCGGATTCGGCGCACGCCCGTGTGATGAGCGTCTCGCCGAGGGCCTCGATGTTGTCGGCGATCGCCTCGAGGAACTGGGCGCGCTTCTCGCTGCTCGTGGCGCCGAACGGCGCGAACGCCTCGGCGGCGGCGGCGCAGGCGGCGTCGACGTCCCGTTCGTCACCGTGCGCGAAGCCCGGTTCCAGCCGTCCGTCGGTGGTGGGGTCGATGCCGTGGATCGTCGTGCCGGAACCCTGGACGGGCTTCCCTGCGATGATCATCTGTCCGGTCACGGCGGTCCGGTTTACCGTTGCTGTCATGATTCAGTCCTCGAGTTCTCGTCTGCGTTTCGTCTGTGCCGGTGAGAGGTCACTTGGCTGCCACGGCGGTCTCGTCGGAGCCCACCTCTGCCAGGTCCGCGACGTCGTCGATGTCTTCCTTGTCTCGCCGGAAGTACGTCACCGCCGCGGCCGCGGCCAGGGCGAAGAGCGACAGCACGACCAGGCCCATCGTCACCGTGCCGGTCTGCTCCTTGATCACCCCGAAGCCGAACGGGGCCACGAAGCCACCCAGGTTGCCCAGCGAGTTGATGATCGCGATCGCCGGCGCCAGCACCATCGGGTGGAGCGTGCGCTGCGGAATCGACCAGAAGAGCGGGCTCGCGCTCTTGAATCCCATCGTCGCGACGCACAGAAGCGGGAGCGCGAGCCAGGGTGTGACGAACGCGGCGGCCATCGTGCCGATACCGCCGATGAGCAGCGCGGCGACGAGGTAGGGCTTGTGCCGTCCGGTGCGGTCGGCGGAGCGGTTGGAGAAGTACATCGCGAAGATCGCGCAGATCCACGGCAACGAGGAGAGCAGCCCGACGGTGATGTCGTTGGTGCCCGGGATGCGCCGGATGATCGACGGCAACCAGAACGTGTTGGCGTAGATCGCCATGGTGATCGCGAAGAAGATTCCGCAGCACACCAGGATCCGCGGCTGCAGGAGCAGCTTCCAGCGCGAACCCGACTCGCCGCGCTTCGCGGACGCCTCACTGCGCAGCACGTCCTCCTCGGCGATGACCGCCTGCAGGTCGTGCTTCTCCACGCCGGTGAGCCACTTCGCGTCGTCGATCTTCGAGTCGAGCAGACGGTAGGCGAAGCAACCGACGACCACCGACAGCAGACCCTCCAGCGCGAACATCCACTGCCAGCCGTGGTGCCCACCGAGTCCGTCGAGGGACAGCAGCGGTCCGGACAGCGGTCCCGAGATGGCAGCCGCGATGGAGGACCCGGCGATGAACAGTGCCGTGGCGCGGCTGCGATGGTTGTTCGGTAGCCAGCGGGTGAAGTAGAAGATGATGGCCGGGAAGAAGCCGGCCTCCGCGACACCGAGGAGGAATCGGAGGGCGTAGAACATCTCCGGGCCGTTGACGAACGCCATCGCCGCGGACACCAGGCCCCACGAGATCATGATGCGGGTGAGCCACACCTTGGCGCCGAACTTCTCCATGAGCACGTTCGACGGCAGTTCGAAGATCGCATAGGCGATGAAGAAAACACCCGCACCGAAGCCGTACGCCGCAGCGCCGATGCCCACGTCCGCCTCGAGATGCGTCTGCGCGTAACCGATGTTGGATCTGTTGAGCTGATTGCAGATGAGCATGACGATGAACAGCGGAACGACGCGACGGAAGATCTTGGAGACCGCGCTGTCGACCGCCGGGGAAACGGCGAGGGGGAGGGTCATCGGTGACTCCTCTCTGTGCTGGCGCTGGTGGTGCGGGGAACGTTGGAGGACTCCGATCACGCCCGGCTACCAGGCGTGACCTGAGTCATAGGAATCACGCTAGAGGCATGTTCGATACATGTCCAAGTCAAAGATTCTCGTTATCGATGCCGAAGTTGAATCGACGGGGCTTCTGCTAGTTTCCCTGTCGTGAGCGCTGACGCAGTCACCTTCGAGTTCGTCCGCACGACCCGTGAATTCTTCCCTCAACTGCAACGATGGCTCCGCGAACCGCACGTCGCGCGGTTCTGGAACCACGACACCGCGGACGCCGACATCGAGCGCGATTTCGGCGGCAGCATCGACGGCACCGAGCCCTGCGAGGACTTCCTCGTCCTGCGAGGCGGCCTGCCGTTCGGATTCATCCAGCGGTACCGGATCGCCGACTATCCCGAGGACCTCGCGCTCCTCACGGCCGTCGTCGAGATCCCACCGGGGAGCATCTCGATCGACTATTACGTCGGCGACGCGCAGCACACCGGCCAGGGGCTGGGAACCGCGATGATCAGCGCTTTCGTGGCCAAGTGCCGGGCCGACCTACCCGACGCCACCGCGATCGTCGTCCCCGTCGTCGTTCCCAACCGGGCGTCGTGGCGCGCACTCGAGAAGGCCGGATTCCGCCGCGTCGGCGAGGGCTACCTCCCACCGGACAATCCGATCGACGACGGCGCCCACTACATCAGCAGGCTCGATCTGGACGAGAGCGAGCCGATTCAGCCGGTGTCGCCCGCCCGCTGAGCTCTCCAGCGGCTCGGGCTGCACCCGAACCGGCCGCTGAACCAGCGTGAGAAGTTGCTCGGCGCCGAGAACGCCAGCATGTCCGCGATCTCGGTGAGACTCAGCCGGGGGTTCGCGACCATCCGTTCGGCGAGTTCGGCGCGGGTCGCGTCCAGGACCGTCGAGAACGTCTCCCCGCTCTCGGCGAGGCGGCGGTGCACCGTTCTGCGGTCGACCCCCAGACTGCGGGCCACCTGCTCGACGGAACACCGTCCGGTCGGCAACAGCAGTTCGATCAGCTCGCGGACCCGGCTCACGATCGTCACGTCGTCCGACGGCTCCCAGGATTCGAGGAGTTGCTGGGTGTAGGGACGGAGTAATGGATCGGACATCTTGTTCGGCGCGTCCAGGTCGCCGGCCTCGATGACGATGCCCGCGAACTCGTTCTCGAAAGTCACGACCGGCCCGAACAGACGCCGGTGGGTCGCCGTGTCTGCCGGAGGCGGATGAGGGAAGCAGACGTCGAGTGGCTTCCAGCCGCCACCGAGGAACCCGCGCAGCAGCCGGTGCAGCACCCCGACCGCCAGTTCCACCGACTGCCGGGTCTCGGTCGTCTCCCCCACGTCCAGTTCGACGCGCACAGTCACCAGCCCGCCGCGCTCCGACATCCGTGTCCGCAGCGCCTCGTTGTACGTGTGCTCGTAACGGGTGAGGACGCGCAGCGCACTGCGAACGTCGGGCTCCTCGCGCACGACGAGGCTGAGAGGGCCGAGGTTGGAGAACTGCCTGCGCTCGGCAAGGCGCAGCCCGAAGTCCTCGTACCCGGATGCGCCGGCCGACTGCTCGAGCAACCGCGCGATCGACGCGGCCGGAATCCAGCGGTCCTGCAGGCCGAGCCCGGAGAGGTCCAGACCGGCCGAGCGCAGCAGCGGTGCCGGCTCGAGTCCGAGCGACCGGCACAGCTCTACGTACCCGTTCAACGACGCATACCGCGCAAGGGGTTTCATACCGCCTCCGACATGTCCCGAAATGATACGCCGCCTGTCACGAAGGGATAAGCAGCCGCCTGATCGCAGCCCTACTGTTAGGTGCATCACAGCAAGGGACCGGCGCGGCGGTCATCACATCGAAGAGGAGAAGTACTGTGGCACAAGCGGTTCGGTTCTACGAGCACGGCGCCCCCGAGGTCATGAAGTGGGAGACCGTCGAGGTCGGGGAGCCCGGCCCCCACGGTGTCCGGATCCGGCACGAGGCCGTCGGATTGAACTTCGCCGACACCTACTTCCGCACCGGCCTGTACCCGGCCGAGTTGCCCGCGGGCATGGGCGTGGAGGCAGCAGGCGTCGTCGAAGAGGTCGGTTCCGGCGTGACCCACGTGCAGGTCGGTGACCGCGTCACCTATACAGGCAGCCCCCTCGGCGCCTACAGCACCGAACGCGTGATGCCGGCCGCACCGCTGATCCCGTTGCCCGAAGCGATCCGCTTCGACACCGCGGCCGCGATGACGATGCGCGGTCTGACCACGGCCTACCTGCTGCGGCGCATCCACCCGCTGAAGGCGGGCGACACCGTGCTCCTGCATGCGGCGGCCGGCGGCGTCGGCCTGATCTTCACGCAGTGGGCAAAGTTGCTGGGCATCAACGTGATCGGCACCGTGTCCACCGACGAGAAGGCCGCGATCGCCCGCGCCCACGGGTGTGAGCACGTGATCGTCTACACCCGGGAGAACGTCGCCGAGCGGGTTCGCGAGATCACCGACGGCGCCGGCGTTCCGGTCGTGTACGACAGCATCGGCGAGTCCACCTTCCAGACCTCGCTCGACTGCCTCGCCCGGCGCGGTCTGCTGGTGTGCTTCGGAACGGCCTCCGGACCGATTCCGCCGATCAACGCAATGCAATTGGCGGTCAAGGGTTCGCTGTTCGTCACCCGCCCCGCGCTCGCCGACTACATCGCCGACCCGGCGGAGCGCGCCGAACTCGCCGGTGAACTCTTCGGACACGTCGAAGCCGGCCGGATCCGGATCGAGATCAACCAGAGTTACGGGCTCGAGGACGCCGTCCAGGCGCACCACGATCTCGAATCCGGCCGCAGCATCGGCTCCTCCGTGTTCCGACTCTGACAGCGCGCCACCACATTCACCACGACGGAGACACCACCATGACCGACACCGCGCAACTGACCCACTCGCCCGAACCGCACACGATCCTCTCCCCTTCCGGGTCCTTCCGGTTCGCACCGCTCACCTGCTCGATCGGCGCCGAACTGTTCGACGTGAACCTCGGCGACGCCGCCCGCGACGACGCCCTGTTCGCCGAACTGCGGGAACTGCTGCTCGAGTACAAGGTTTTGTTCCTCCGCGACCAGGACATGTCCCGCGCCGAGCACGTGGCGCTGGCCGAGCGGTTCGGCCCGCTCGAGGACCACCCCGCCGTGGGGAGCGACCCCGACCACCCGGGGCTGGTGCAAATCTACAAGGACCTCGACAGCCCGGCCGAGCACTACGAGAACGCCTTTCACTGCGACGCCACCTGGCGGGAGAACCCGCCCATGGGCTGCGTGCTCCGCTGCGTGGAGACGCCGCCGATCGGCGGCGACACCATCTGGGTGAACATGGCCCTGGCCTACGCGAAGCTTCCCGACGCGGTGAAGAAGCAGATCGACGGACTGCGCGCCCGGCACAGCATCGAGGCTTCGTTCGGTGCCGCGCAGCCGCCGGAACAGCGGCAGGCGCTGCACGAGAGGTTCCCCGACGCCGAGCACCCCGTGGTGCGCACGCACCCCGAGACCGGCGAAAAGATCTTGTTCGTCAACGCATTCGCGACCCACTTCGTCAACTACCACACCCCCGAGCACATCCGGTACGGCATCGACTACGCACCCGGCAGCAGCAACCTGCTCAACTACCTGATCAGCCAGGCGGCGATTCCCGAGTACCAGGTGCGGTGGCGTTGGACGAAGAACAGCGTCGCGATCTGGGACAACCGGTCCACCCAGCACTATGCGGTCCAGGACTACTGGCCCGCCGTCCGCAAGATGGAGCGCGCCGGCATCATCGGCGACCGGCCCTTCTGAATTTCTCACTGCCCCAATTCATCAGATCCGATTTCGAACGGAGAACACCCATGCACTTCCACGACGACGCCCTCTTCCCCGAGACCCAGGAGAAGCTGGTCATCACCTGTGCCCCGTACGGCCCCGAGTGGGAGCCGGACGACTTCCGCGAAGACCTGCCGCTGACGATGGACGAGCACGTCCAGAAGGCGGTCGACTGCTACGAGGCCGGCGCCACCGTCCTGCACATCCACGTCCGTGAGCTCGACGGCAAGGGCTCCAAGCGGCTCTCGAAGTTCAACGAGTTGCTCGCCGGACTGCGCCAGGCGGTGCCGGACATGATCCTGCAGGTCGGCGGATCGATCTCCTTCGCACCCGAAGGCGAAGGGGCGGATGCGAAGTGGCTCTCGGACGACACCCGGCACATGCTGGCCGACCTCGATCCCGCACCCGACCAGGTGACGATCGCGATCAACACCTCTCAGATGAACATCATGGAACTCATGACCGCCGACGACATCGCCGGCACCTCGATGGAGCGGCCCGAGCTCGCCGAGGCGTACCGGGAGATGACGGTACCGGCAGGCCCGGCGTGGGTCGAGGAGCATCTGCGTCGCCTGCAGGCGGCCGGAATTCAGCCGCACTTCCAGCTCTCGAGCATCCCCCAGCTCGAGACCGTCGAGCGGCTCATCCGGCGCGGGATCTACACCGGTCCGCTCAACCTGACCTGGGTCGGCATCGGCGGCGGCTTCGACGGCCCCAATCCGTACAACATCATGAACTTCATCCAGCGAGTCCCGGACGGTGCCTGCCTGACCCTCGAGACCCTGATGCGTAGCGTGCTGCCGGTCAACGCGATGGCGATCGCGATGGGCCTGCACCCCCGGTGCGGTAACGAAGACACCATCTGGGGACGCAAGGGCGAGAAGATGACCTCCGTCCAGCAGGTCGAGCAGTTGGTCCGCGTCGCGGGTGAACTGGGTCGCGAGGTGGCCACCGGCAAGGAGGCCCGCGACATCTACCGGATCGGCCAGACCTATGCCGATGCCGACGAGACCCTCGCCAAGCTCGGCTACGCGCCCAACCGCCGTCCCGGCCAGGTGGGCTTCACCCACCACGCCTGAGTTCCGGCGCCTGGGGGATCTCGGTCACGACCGGGGAGAGAGCCGGGAAGACCGCTGCTCGCACGAGCACGGCCGGCTCTCTCCCCCACCCTTTATCACTCCTGACGGCCATAGGAGGCCTCATGGGACTGCCTGCCACCACCGCCCTGAACACCACCACCCCGAATGCCACCACCGGGAACACCGCCCCGGCCTCCCGGTCCCGGTTCTACCCGTGGATCGTCTTCGCACTCACCTTCGGTCTGCTGCTGTCGGACTACATGTCCCGGCAAGTCCTCAGCGCCGTATTCCCGCTCCTCAAAACCGAATGGACGCTGACAGATTCCCAGCTGGCGTCGCTCAGCAGCGTCGTCGCGCTGATGGTCGGACTGCTGACCCTCCCGCTGTCGCTGCTCGCCGACCGGTGGGGTCGCGTGAAGAGCCTCGTCCTGATGGCCGTGCTCTGGAGCATCGCCACACTGCTCTGCGCGGTGGCGAGCAGCTACGAGCAGATGCTCGGGGCCCGCTTCCTGGTCGGCGTGGGTGAAGCCGCCTACGGCAGCGTCGGCATCGCGGTGGTTCTCAGCGTGTTCGCCCCGCGAGTGCACTCCACGCTCAGCGGCGCCTTCATGGGCGGCGGATCGTTCGGGTCCGTGATCGGCGTCGCCCTCGGCGGCGTGATCGCTGTCAACCTCGGCTGGCGCTGGTCGTTCGCCGCGATGGCCGTCTTCGGGCTCATGCTCGTCGCCCTGTTCCGGGCTCTGGTCTCCGAACGCAAACTTGCTCAGCATGCGGCCGACGACGACCCGGCCGACGCACCCGGCCCCGCCGGATTCCGGGCGCCGATCTCGAGCCTGTTCACCACCCCCGCCGTCGTGTTCGCCTACATCGGTGGTGGTCTCCAGATGTTCACTGCCGGTGTCCTGCTCGCGTGGCTGCCGAGTTTCTTCAACCGGTCCTACGGCCTCGCACTCGACAAGGCCGGTGCGATGGCGTCGATCTTCGTCCTCCTCGTCGGCAGCGGCATGGTGGTGTGCGGCATCATCACCGACCGCGTGAGCCGCAACGATCCCGCACGGAAATGGACCACCGCGGTGGTCTTCGGCGTGATCTCCCTCGTCTTCCTCGGCGCCGGATTCCAGTTGCCGACCGGCACGCCCCAACTGGTCCTGATCGGTATCGGTGCCTTCTTCTCCGCCGGCTCGTCCGGCCCCATCGCCGCGATGGTCGCGAACCTCACCCACTCGTCGGTGCGGGCCTCGGCCTTCGGCACCCTCACCCTGGCCAACAATCTCCTCGGACTGGCACTGGGACCCTTCGTCGTCGGGGTGCTGGCCGACCGCTTCGGCCTCGTCACCGCATTGCAGATCGCGCCCCTGATCTACATCGTCGCGATCATCGCCCTCGTCCTCGGCAAACGCGCCTACCCGGCCGGACGCCGCAAGCTCGCCGCCCTCACCGCCGCACCCGCCTGATCCACCTCCGAAGAAACTGGAGTCGACCGTGACCACTTCCACCTCACCGACCGTGGTGATCGTGCCCGGACTGCGCGACCACGTCGCCGACCACTGGCAGACGCTGCTCGCCGAGCGACTCGACACCGTGCGGACGGTGCCGCCGCTCGAACAGGACAAGCTCAGCCTCGCGGCCCGGGTCGCCGCACTCGACGCCGTCCTCGCCGACATCGACGGCCCGGTCGTGCTGGTCGCCCACAGTGCGGGAGTGGCGATCACCGTCCACTGGGCCCAGCAGTCCACCCGCCCGATCCAGGGCGCCCTGCTCGCCACCCCACCGGACCTCGAGGAACCACTGCCCGCGGGGTATCCCACCCCCGGCGAACTCGAGCAGGGTGGCTGGGATCCCGTCCCCCGGGGCCGGCTGCCGTTCCCCAGCGTCGTCGCCGCCAGCACGAACGATCCGATGGCCCGATTCCGTCGGGTCGCCGGGATGGCCGAGTCGTGGGGCAGCAAGCTCGTCGACCTGGGTGCCGTCGGCCACCTCAATCCGGCCGCAGGCTACGGGTACTGGCCGTACGCCGAGGAACTGCTCCGAGACCTCATCGAGAGCACGGTCGTCCCCGGTCTCGCGAACGCAGATGCCCGATGACGCGCAAGGTCTTCGGTTCGGCCGCCGACGCCGTCGCGGACATCGGGTCCGGTGCGTCGCTGGCGGTCGGCGGGTTCGGGTTGTGCGGCATCCCGGACGAGCTGATCGCCGCGATCGCCGACGGTGACGCCACCGACCTGGAGGTGTTCTCCAACAACTGCGGGGTCGACGAACGCGGGCTCGGGATCCTGCTCACCCGCAACCGGATTCGACGCGTCACCGCGTCATACGTCGGGGAGAACAAGGAATTCGCGCGCCAGTACCTGTCGGGTGAGCTCGAGGTCCAGCTGACGCCGCAGGGAACCCTGGCCGAGAAGCTGCGTGCCGGCGGTGCGGGGATCCCCGCCTTCTTCACCCCCGCCGGGGTCGGGACGCCCGTCTCCGACGGCGGGCTGCCGTGGCGGTACGCCCCCGACGGATCGGTGGCCGTCGCCTCCCCGCCCAAGGAGATCCGCGAGTTCGCCGGCCGCGAATACGTGCTCGAGGAATCGATCACCGCCGACTTCGCACTCGTCCACGCCCTCATCGGGGACAGCGAGGGCAACCTCGTGTTCGCCAAGGCCGCAGGCAACTTCAACCCGCTCGCCGCGATGGCCGGCCGCATCTGCATCGCCCAGGTCGAGCAGCTCGTCGAACCCGGCGTGCTCGACCCGGCGCGGGTGCACCTGCCGGGGATCTTCGTCGACCGGATCGTCCACACCGGTCTTCAGGACAAGCACATCGAGAAGCGCACCGTCGCCGCGAGGAAGGACTGACATGACGACCATCGTCGAGACGATCGGCTGGACGCGCGAGGACATGGCGGCCCGTGCCGCCGAGGAACTGTCGCCGGGCGAGTACGTCAACCTCGGCATCGGGCTGCCCACGCTGATCCCGAGCTTCCTCCCCGCCGGGGTCCAGGTGACGCTGCACAGCGAAAACGGGATCCTCGGCACCGGTCGCTACCCGGACGAGGATGCGGTCGACGCGGATCTGATCAACGCCGGCAAGGAAACTGTCACCGTCAACGCGGGCGCGTCGTTCTTCGACTCGGCGCTCAGCTTCGGAATGATCCGCGGCGCCCACATCGACACAGCCGTCCTCGGCGGAATGCAGGTCTCCGCGGCCGGCGACCTCGCGAACTGGATGGTTCCGGGACGGATGGTCAAGGGCATGGGCGGCGCAATGGACCTCGTGCACGGCGCCCGCAAGGTCATCGTGCTCATGGAGCACTGCGACAAGTCCGGTGCCCCGAAGATCGTCGAACGCTGCACGCTGCCACTCACCGGCCGCCGCGTCGTGCACCGGATCATCACCAACCTGGCCGTCGTCGACGTCACCGACTCCGGTCTCGTGTTGCGCGAGTGCGCGCCCGGGGTCACCGAAGACCTGGTCCGCGCCGCCACCGCAGCGCCGCTCTCGTAGCGCTTCTCCCACCTTCCCACCACGAGAAAGTGTCCCGTGCTCAACCTCTCCGTACTCCTCGAAGACTCCGCCCGCCGGTTCGGCGACCGTGACGCCCTGGTTCTCGGTGACGAGCGGATGACCTACGCCGACCTCGACGCCCGGTCGAACCAGGTCGCGAACCTGCTGGTGTCGTGCGGCATCGAACCCGGCGACACGGTCGCGCTCTCCTGTCCCAACATCCCCCAGTTCCCCGTCGTCTACTACGGCATCCTCAAGGCCGGCGCCGTGGTCGTGCCCCTCAACGTGCTCCTCAAGGACCGCGAGATCGCCTACCACCTCACAGATTCCGACGCCAAGGCGTACTTCTGCTACGACGGCACCCCCGACCTGCCGATGGGCGAGTACGGGCGCTCCGCGTTCGCGCAGAGCCCGCACTGCCGCAGCATGTTCCGCATCACCGCCGACCCGGACGCTCCCGCCGCGATCGACGGCATCGGCACGTTGGCCGACGCGATGGCGCTGCAGAACACCGCTTCCGAGACCGTCGTCCGCGAACCCGGTGACACCGCCGTCATCCTGTATACGAGCGGGACCACCGGAAAACCCAAGGGCGCCGAACTCACCCACGCCAACATGGTGCTCAACGCGCTGACCGCCAACCGCCTCTTCGACAGCACACCCGCCACCCACGACCGGTATCTGGTGACGCTGCCGCTGTTCCACTCGTTCGGTCAGACGGTCACCCTCAATGCCGGGATCTCGGTGGGGGCGACCCTGGTGCTGCTGCCCCGGTTCGAGGCCGCCGCCGCACTCGACCTCATCGAGCGGGAGAACATCACCGTCTTCGCCGGCGTGCCCACCATGTACTGGGGTCTGCTCGGCGCCCTCGACGGACACCCCGCCGACATCGACCGCATCGCCGGCAACATGCGACTCGCGATCTCCGGCGGTGCCGCGCTGCCGGTGGAGATCCTCACCCGGTTCGCCGACCGCTTCGGTGTGCAGATCCTCGAGGGATACGGACTGTCCGAGACGTCGCCACTCGCGACGTTCAGCGACCCCGGCGGCGAGCCCCGGCCCGGTTCGATCGGCGTCCCCGTGTGGGGAATCGAGGCCCGGCTCGTCGACAAGGACTGGAACACCGTCACCGGGTCCGGTGAGATCGGCGAGATCGCGTTGCGCGGCCACAACGTCATGAAGGGGTACTACAACCGACCGGACGCCACCGCGGAAGTGCTGCGCGACGGCTGGTTCCGGACCGGTGACCTCGCCCGCGTCGACGACGACGGCTTCTATTACATCGTCGACCGGGCGAAGGACCTGATCGTGCGCGGCGGATTCAACGTGTATCCCCGAGAGATTGAGGAAGTCCTCCTCGGCCACGATGCCATCTCCCTGGCCGCCGTCGTCGGCGTCCCCGACGACAGTCACGGCGAGGAGATCAAGGCGTACGTCATCCTCGAGCCCGGCGCACAGGTCACCCCGGACGAGTTGATCGCCTGGGCCAAGCAGCAGATGGCGAGCTACAAGTACCCCCGCAGCGTCGAATTCGTCACCACCCTGCCGATGACCGCCACCGGCAAGATCCTCAAACGCGAACTCGGCCGCGCCCCGGCCGCCCTCTGATACCGAAAGCACCAGTGTGAGCACCACTCCCCTCCCGACTGTCCCCGACGAGCTCACCGCTCCCCTCGATCTTCTCCTCACCAGCGGAACCCGCGGTGTCGCGGCTCGCATGCTCCCCGACAGCTCGTGGACCCGTCTCGGGCGGAGCCTCGCCGGCCGCCCGGGTACCCTCGCGCGGCGCGGCGGTGCCCTCGCCCGCGAACTCGGCGCCATCGCCGTCGGCACCTCGGACCGCTCTCCCACGAAGGCGGACAGGCGCTTCGGCGACGCCGCGTGGCAGCAGAATCCGGCCCTGCGCCGGGCGATGCAGGCGTACCTCGCGACGTCGCACACCGCTGCGGCCCTGCTCGACGACGCCGAACTCGACTGGCGTGACCACGAGCGGATGCGGTTCGTCCTCGACAACCTCGTCGAAGGCCTGTCCCCCACCAACAATCCACTGCTCAGCCCGCTGGGATGGAAGGCAATGGTGGACACGGGCGGCCTCAGCGCGGCACGCGGCGTCCGCGCGCTCGTCCGCGACCTGCGGTCGAAACCGCGCGTGCCCGCCATGGTCGAGCCCGACGCGTTCGCCGTCGGGGAGGACGTGGCTGCGACGAAGGGCGCCGTCGTCCTGCAGACCCGCACCTTCGAACTGATCCACTACACGCCGCAGACGGAAAAGGTCCACGCCACACCGCTGTTGATCGTCCCGCCCGTCATCAACAAGTACTACATCCTCGACATCGCACCGGGCCGCAGCCTGATCGAGTATCTCCTGCAGCAGGGTCAGCAGGTCTTCGCCATCTCCTGGCGCAACCCCCACGCCCGGCACCGGGACTGGGATGCCGACACCTACGGCGCGGCGATCGTGGAGGCGCTCGATACGGTGCAGTGCATCGCCGGGACCGACAGCGCCCACGTCCTGGGCACCTGCTCGGGCGGGATTCTCGCGGCGATGGTCGCAGCGCATCTCACCGAGATCGGTGAGGGCGACCGCATCGCCGGCCTCACCCTGGCCGTCACCGTGCTCGACCAGACCCGGGCCGGCACCGCGGCGGCCGTCATGAGCGAGCGCGCCGCCGCGGCCGCGATCCGTGACTCGGCCGCCAAGGGATATCTCGACGGCCGCACCCTCGCCGAGATGTTCGCCTGGCTGCGTCCGACCGACCTGGTCTGGCGGTACTGGGTGAACAACTACGTGCAGGGCCGGGCTCCCGCCGCCTTCGACGTGCTGTTCTGGAACTCGGACACCACCCGCATGGCGGCGGCACTGCACCGCGATCTCGTCTTGCTCGGCCTGCGCAACGCGCTGACGATGCCGGGCGCGGCGACCATGCTCGGCACACCCGTCGACCTGGCCACCGTGACCGCCGACGCGTACGTCGTCGGCGGCTCCGCCGACCACCTCTGCCCGTGGCAGTCCACCTACCGGAGCGCTCGCCTCCTCGGCAGCAAGGACTCCCGGTTCGTGCTGTCGTCGAACGGTCACATCGCCTCACTCGTGAACCCGCCGGGCAATCCACGGGCGTCCTTCCGATTCGGGCAGCCCGTCCCGGAGACTCCGGACGAATGGCTTGCCGCAGCGGAGACCGCACCGGACTCGTGGTGGCCCGACTACGCGCGCTGGCTGGCCGAGCGCAGCGGACCCGACATCGACACCCCCGGCAGCCTCGGCGCCCGGCAGTTCCCCCCGCTCGGGCCCGCCCCGGGGACCTACGTCCACCACAACTGACCCGCTCTAAACACCACAGAGGGACATTCCTACCCATGCATCTCACACAGCCCACCGATCTCCTCGGGCTCGTCGGACAGACCATCGGAACCACGGGCACGCTCAAAATTGCGCAGGATCAGGTGAATCTGTTCGCCGACGCGACCGGGGACCACCAGTGGATCCACACGGATCCCGAACGCGCGGCCAGTGGCCCCTTCGGCGGCACCATCGCGCACGGCTATCTCACGCTGTCGCTGGCCCCGAGCATCCTCGCCGAAGTTCTCACCGTCGACGGCGTGCACGCCGCCCTCAATTACGGCCTGAACAAGGTGCGGTTCCCGGCGCCCGTGCCCGTCGGTTCCGCGCTGCGCGTCACCGTGTCCGTGATCGCCGCGCAACGGAAACCGGCCGGCATCGAGGCAGTCTTCGGGTTGACCTACGAGATCGACGGCGGAACGCGTCCGGTGTGCATCGCGGACGTCGTGGTGCTCTACACGTGAGCGTGACCGAATTGTTCGGCCGGAGCGATCGATTCGACGACAAGGTTGTTCCGGTCGGTGGTCGACCGATCCGGGTGCGGGTCCGCCGCGGGACCGGTGTGCCCCTGGTCCTGTGCAACGGCATCGGAGCAGGCCTGGAAGTGCTGGACCCGCTGGTCGCCGCGATGGACCCGACAGCGACGATCATCAGCTTCGACGTCCCCGGGACCGGGGGTTCGCCGGCATCACCGGTCCCGTACGGGATTCCTGCCCTCGCGTGCGGCCTGAGCCGCCTCCTCACCGAGATCGGGGTCGATGTCGTCGACATCCTCGGCTTGTCCTGGGGCGGAGCGCTGGCCCAGCAGTTCGCCCTGCAGAACCCGCGGCGCTGCCGGCGCGTCGTCCTCGTCGCCACCGGGACCGGCGCCCTGATGATTCCGGGGCACCCGCGTGTGCTCGCGAAGATGCTGACGCCGAGGCGGTTCACCGACACCCGCTACGCGGCAGCCATCGCCGGCGACCTGTACGGTGGCACGGCCCGCCTCGGGGGTGAAGCCGTGGCGCGAGTCTTCGGAAAGCAGATGCACTCGGGCTCGCGCATCGGTTATCTCCATCAGCTCATCGCGGGAGCGGCGTGGACGAGCCTGCCGCTGCTTCCCCTCATCCGACAGCCCACGCTGATCCTCGCGGGCACCGACGACCCGATCATTCCCATTGCCAACGCTCACATCATGAACGCGCTCCTGCCGCACGCGACCCTGCACCTCCACCGCGGCGGGCACCTCGACATCCTCACCAATGCACCCGATCTCATCCCGGCCGTCACGTCCTTCCTGACGGCACCGTAGCCGCCGGCCGGCACAGCAGTCAGCCGTCCGCGCCCATCTCGGCAAGCACGGTCCGCAGGCGGTCGTTGTCCGCCGGGGTCCAGCCCTCGGGCGGCAGGATCGCGCTCCACGCGTCGGCGATGTCGACGACGTACGAATGCCCGTGCCCGTCGGGAACACCTGTCGATACCGCCATGTCGGCCGCAACCTGGAGGAAGGTCACGAACGGGAACCACTGTGTGCTGTCGAGGACGTCGTAGCCACGGTCCTCCTTCAGCCAGTCCGGCTCGCTCAGCAGCAGCTGGGGCGACCACCAGACGATCGGATCCGATGGGTGCTGCAGATAGACCATGCGTGGGATCCCCCAGGGTGAATCGGGGCGCGGAAGGTCCTCCGGTGCGCGTGCTCCGAAGCGGACGGTCTCGCCCTGCTCGTAGATCGGCAGCCATTCGGGTGAGCCCGGATCGCGGTTCGTGGTGACATCCGTCCAGATCTCGTTGGCATTGGGTGGTCCCGTGAACAGCACCCCGTCGGTGCGGGCCTCGACATCATCGACGCTGCCGAATGCGCTTTCGCCACCGAAGGAGCCGAGGCTCTCGCCCATCACGACGAGCTTCGGACGGGTCTCCGCCGGCAGGGCCTTCCACTTGTCGTACACCGCGTCGAACAACGCCTCCCCGGCCTGGTGGGCACGCTCCTTGTCCACCAGGAAGGACAGCCAACTCGGCAAATAGGAGTACTGCAGCCCGACCATCGCAGTGTCGCCGTTGTACATGTATTCCAGTGAGGAGACGAGACTTTCGTTGATCCACCCGGTCCCGGTTGTGGTCGCCACCCCCACCACCGCGCGGTCGAACCCGCCCGCACGTTCGAGTTCGTCTGCTGCCACCTGTGCGTTCTCCCGGATCGAATCGCCGCCGCTGGCGAGCCCGGCGTAGGTTCGAATCGGCTCCAGCGCCGGCCGCCCACCATTGAACGCCGACAGTTCGCCGACGGTCGGGGCACGCGAAATGAACGAGCGGCCCTGCCGTCCCAGCGAATCCCACGTGACGAGCGAGTCCGGCCCGCCCGAACGCAGCGACGACGTCGGCGGCTCGTCGCCCGCCTTGGTTTCCTGGTTGACGGCGGCGAACGAGTTGTTCAGCCCCGACATGATCACGCGCACCATCGCGCCGTTGACGAGTGCGAACAGCAGCGCCACCACCAATACACCGATGACCGTCGCCGAGATCCGCCGCGGCACCACCCGGCTGATCTTGCGTTCGACCCACCACACCGCCCGCAGCAGCACCCGGGCGATCGCAACGAACAAGACGAAGATCAGCACCGCCACGAACACCATGACGAGATAGCCGAACCACGGGAACGGTGCGGCACTCATGATCGCCCGCAACTGCGACTGCCAATCCCAGAACCACACCAGCATCGCCGCGGTTCCGACGATTCCGGCCACAAACGCCACCCGGCGAACCATGATCTTCACGCGGGTCGGGGCCTCCCGCTGCACGAGATGACGAACCAGCTTGGAGCCGAGGAACCCGATGGCGTACCCGAGGGCCGCCGATACGCCGGTGACGAGACCCTGGAAGAACGGACCACGGGGCAGAAGCGTCGGCGTCAACGACAGCCACACGAACAGCACCGCGACCACCAGCCCCCCGAAGGCATAGCGGTCGGGAAGCCAGCGACGATGCCCGGGTGGCCGGACAGGACCGGCTTCGCGCTCGGGTGCACCATCGATCACATCGTTCGGCACCTACCAAGCGTAGCCGTCACAGAGTCGCTATCGACGGCAATCCGCAATCACACCACGTCCCGAACACCGAAGCCCACGTGGGATGTTCGCATTTCGGCCGAATCCGCTCACCCCGGCGTCATCGGCGACCTGTGAGACCGGTGTCCGCACGCGACCCCGGGATCCTGAATCGTTCATCAGGTCCGGGTGAGGACCCGTGGCCCGATCTGGTGGGCGAGCTCGAGCGCGAGTTCGAGCGCCAGCCGGCGTTCGCCGGGATGGTGACCGAGGAGTTCGGTTGCACGCGCGACGCGTTGCAGGACGGTGTTGCGGTGGGTGTGCAGGCGGACGGCGGCGCGGGGTGCGTTGTCGGCTTCGTCGAGAAACACCCGCAAGGTCTCGCGGAGCCGAGCTGCACTGGGTGTGTCCGCGGCGAGCGGGCCCAGCGTCGTGGCGACGAAATCGGCCGCGCGGTCTGGGTTCTGCGCTGCCAGCGCCGTGACTTCGAGGTCGCGGTAGAGCGCCAGGCGCGCGCCGCTCGGATGCCCGCTGAGCAGCCGCTGGATGGTCAGCGCCGCATCATGTGAGCGGCGGAACCCGGTGATGCCGGGCTGGGTGGGGCCGACCGCGACGCGGACATTGGGTTGCGCTCGGGTGAGCGCGTCGCGCAGTGCGTCGAGCGCGGGGTCGGAGTCGGTGCTGAACCATGCCCACAGCGTCGAGATCCCGGCGGGGAGGGTCAGCGGGGGGCGCGCACCGGCGGCGCGGGCGAGGCTGGTGGCGGCGGACTCCAGCGCGCCCTGCACCTCGCCGGGCGGTTGGGCCCACAACACGAGTGCGGTATGGCGCCGGGCCAGTTCGTACCCCAGGCGTTCGCCGGCTCGGCGGCTGTCGATCGGGGCACCGTCGAGGATCAGACGAATGGTCTCGGCACGGCGTGCGAGCGCACCACCGAGGACCTCCTCGCGCTCACGCTGCGCGTCGGCAATGACACGGCCGATCACGTGGTCTACGTACTCGAACAGATGCTGCGAAAACGCCTCCAACAACTCGACGAGCTGCGGGCCCGGTGGGACGATCCGAGCGGCATGCGCGATGAAGCTCTGCCACACCAGGTTCTGCCCTCGGCGGTAGGCGTGGAAGATCACGTCGAGGTCGATGCCGCGGCGAACGACGGTGCGGACCACATCCAGCGCCTCCGGTGGGACGTCGATCGGTGCGGCGCGGCCGTCGCGGCGTGCGAGTGTAGTGAGTAGGCGCGCGACGTTCGCGCGGTTGCTTGCCGACATCTCCGCCGCGATTGCTGCATCGGCGCCCAGCGCTGGGGCCAGCTTGACCTCCTCGGCGTCCATGTCTTCGACGAACTGATCGAGTTCGGCGAGCATCGACTCGGCGACATCACCCATGAGACCGACGATCACAGTCGGGGTCGTTCCGCTGATCATGAAACGAGTGTGCTACCGCACATAGCCGGAGGCAAGGATTAGGCGAGCGGACATGTCGCTGGGTGCGGGTGCAGACCTACTGTGAAACACATCACAACCTCGCACGACAGCGACCAGGAGACCCCAGTGACGATCACGACCATCCCCGAGGTGGAGACCATGGACTTCGATGTGTTGATCATCGGCGCCGGCATCTCCGGAATCGGTGCGGCCTACCACCTGAAGACCCGCCGGCCCGACACGACGTTCGCGATCCTGGAGGGTAAGGACGCGATCGGCGGGACGTGGACCCAGTTCCGCTACCCGGGGATCCGCTCGGACTCGGACATGCCGACCTTCGGCTTCGGATTCAAGCCGTGGACGCACAAGAAGGCGATCGCCGACGCGCACATCATCCTGGACTACCTGCAGGAGACCGTCACCGAGAACCACATCGACGAGCACATCCGATTCGGATACCGGGTGTCGTCGGCGGAGTTCTCCTCGTCGGCGGGGCGCTGGACCGTGACCGCGCAACGTTCCGGCAGCGACGAGACCGTGCAGATCACTGCGCGATTCCTGTTCTCCGGCACCGGCTACTACAACCACGAAACCGGCTTCACGCCCGAGTTCGACGGCATCGAGGACTTCACCGGCCGGGTGGTTCATCCCCAGCACTGGCCCGAAGAGCTCGACTACTCCGGCAAGAAGGTGGTTGTCATCGGCAGCGGCGCGACCGCGGCAACGCTGATCCCCGCGATGGCCGGCACCGCCCAGCACATCACGATGTTGCAGCGCTCGCCGAGCTACGTGCTCTCGCTGCCGGCCGAGGACGCGATCGCGAACACGCTCAACAAGCTGATCGGCCCGAAGCGGGCCTACCCGATCATCCGGCGCAAGAACATCATGATGCACCGCGGGATCTTCAAGGCCTGCCGCCGCTCCCCGAAGCTCATGCGCAAGCTGTTGATCGCCAACGTCCGCCGCCAGCTGCCCAAGAACTTCGACGTCGACACCCACTTCACCCCCCGCTACAACCCCTGGGATCAGCGCCTGTGCATAGTGCCCAACGGCGACCTGTTCAAGGCGATCTCGACAGGCCAGGCCTCGGTGGTGACGGACCGGATCGAGCGTTTCACCGAAACCGGGATCCGGCTCGAGTCCGGCCAGGAACTCGAGGCCGACATCGTCGTCACCGCCACCGGTTTGAACATGCTCGCGTTCGGTGCGATCCAGATCAGAGTCGACGGAGAGCCGGTGAATCCGCCCGACACGACCGTCTACAAGTCGATGATGCTCAGCGGCCTACCGAACTTCGTGTTCGCACTCGGCTACACGAACATCTCCTGGACGCTCAAGGTCGACCTCATCAGCGAGCACTTCTGCCGACTGCTCGACCACATGGACGAGCGCGGCTACACCACCGTCGAACCGGTCCTCACCGATCCGGGCATGGAACGGGTCCCGTTGCTCGACCTCACCTCCGGATACGTCCAGCGTGCGGTCGCCGCGTTCCCCCGTGCAGGCACCAGCGGCCCGTGGACGGCCGCGATGGCCTACGAGAAGGACGTCGAGCGGCTGCGTGAGGGGCCGATCGAGGACCGCGACCTGCGGTTCACCGCCAGCCAGCCGGCTCTGCTGGCCTCGTGATCGGAGTGAGCACGATGAAGAACGAGATCACCTTCACCAGCCACGGCGTCACCTGTGCGGCCTGGCACGTTTCGGCCACCACCGACGCGCCGGACCGGGAACCCGGCCGGCCGTGCGTGGTCATGGCACACGGCTTCGGCGGCACCCGGGACACCGGCCTGCTGGGCTACGCCGAGGCATTCGCTCAGGCAGGCATCGATGCGTTCGTCTTCGACTACCGCGGCTTCGGTGACTCGGACGGCAGTCCACGCCAGGATGTTTCGTTCCGGCGTCAGCGACAGGATTACCGTGCCGCGATCGATGCGGCCCGCCGCCTGCCGGGCGTCGACCCGGACCGGATCGCACTGTGGGGGACGTCGTACTCCGGTGGTCACGTCATCGCGGTCGCGGCGGAGGATGGGCGCGTCTCGGCGGTCGTTTCCATGACACCGGCCACCGACGGGCTGGCCGCCCTGGTGCAGATCGCCCGCTACGCCGGCCCCGGCCAGCTGGTTCGCGCCACCGGACACGGGCTGCGGGACGTCGCCCGTGTGCTGACCAAGCGCGCGCCGCACCACGTTCCGGTGGTCGGTCAGCCCGGGTCGGCGGCGATCATCAGCACGCCTGGCGCCGAGGAGGCCTACACCTCCATGGCGGGCGCGACCTGGCGCAACGAAGTGTGTGCACGCACCGCACTGGAGGTCGGTTTGAACCGGCCCACTACCTTCGCCCGTCATCTCACCTGCCCGATCCTGGTGCAGGTCGGCACGCGCGACCGCATCGCGCCGCCCGACGCGGCGCGCCGGACCGCCGCGAAGGCCGGTCCTCTCGCGCAACTGCGCGAGTACCCCGTCGATCACTTCGACGTCTATCAGGGGCCCTGGCAGCAGCAGGCACTGGCCGACCAGCTCGCCTTTCTGCACCGAGTCCTCGACCCCGTCCGCAGCACGCCGTCGCTGACGATGTGAGACGGCACCCACCGCACATCAGAAATATGCATCACCGAACACGAATGGAGAAGTTATGTCAGACCTGAATCGGGTCACCGTATTGGGCGCAGGCGTCCTCGGCGGGCAGGTCGCATGGCACAGCGCGTTCAAAGGGAAGGACGTAGTCGTCTACGACCTACACCAGAAGGCCATCGACAATTGCCGTGCTGCGCACGAAATGTACGCCGACATCTACCGCGTGGACGTCGCCGCCACCGACGAGGACATCGCGAAGACCCGGAAACGGTTGACCTACAGCACCGATATTTCCGAGGCCGTTCAGCATGCAGACTTGGTCATCGAAGCGGTATCGGAGAGGCCCGACGTGAAGACCAGCGTCTACGAGACCATGGCACCGCACCTCCCCGAACACACGTTGATCGCGACGAACTCGTCGACATTGTTGCCGCAGGACTTTGCAGCAGCGACCGGCCGTCCGGAAAAATACTGCGCGATGCATTTCGCCAATCTCATCTGGAAACTGAATGCAGTGGAGATCATGGCGCACCCGGAAACCGCGCGAGATACGTTGATCGCGGCAACGGAGTTCGGAATCGAAATCGGCATGGTCCCCGTCCCGATACAGAAGCAGCAGAATGGGTACGCCATCAATACCTGGCTCGTTCCCCTGCTGAATGCCGCACAAACCCTCGTGACAAACGATGTCGCAACCGCCGAGGACGTCGACCGCACCTACATGATCGTCAATCGAGGCTGCTCCATGGGCCCATTGGGGCTGATGGACGTCGTCGGTATGACCACCGTGTTCAATGTTCTCGACCACTGGGGGCATGTGAACAACGACGAGCAGATGCTCCGGAATGCCCACTACATCGAGAAGAACTTCCTCGATCAGGGTCTGCTGGGATTGCAGACAGGACGGGGATACTACAACTATCCCGATCCCGCCTACGGCACCGACGACTTCCTTTCTCCCCCAGACATTTCCGCAGCCTCCGACATTGCGGAAAAGGCGTTACTGCTCCACACGTCGGCCAATAGGCCACCGGCGCGATGTGGCAGCACAGGGGTCAACAACCCCGACGAGCAATCGCGACATGTCGGTAAGCCTCATGAGCACGCACCCACTACCCGGGTGGTCGCCTGGTAGTCACCCGTTTCGGGGGATGTGACCGGCGCTGCGGGTGTCGAGGCTGGATGCCGGACAACAATGCGAGGCGGCTACAGCATGCACAACCGGATCGAGGTGACGTCAATCGATATCCGCGATTGGTCGGAGCCATTCCGCGCGAAGGCCAACTACTGGCCGAGCCGGGCGACCCACCGGCCTGGTGGCCGACCTAGCCCGCGCCTTCACTGACCCACCGTCATCCACATCAATTGGAGGAAACCATGGCCCTCGATACATTCGCCCTCCTGGCGGCGACCTACGACTCGCAGGACGCCGCGATCGCCGACTACGACGCCGTGCACGAGCTCTACGTCGAGACGGGCCTGGTCGATACCTACGACGCCGCCGTCATCACCAGAACGGACAAAGGCAAGGTCAAGATAGTCAAGAAGCATGAGCAGCCGACCCGGCAGGGCGCCTGGGGCGGACTCGGCATCGGCCTGGTCGGGGGTGCGCTCGTTGCCCTGTTCCCAGCCGTAGGGCTCGGGGCCGGGCTGTTGTTGGGTGGCGCCGGCGGCGCTGGTCTCGGGGCCCTCGGCGGGCACGTCGCGGCCGGGATGAGCCGCTCCGACCTCAAGGAGGTGGGTGAGCTGCTCGACGCGGGTGACAGCGGACTGATCGTCGTTGCGGCGACGGACCTCGAGGCGCGCGTCGAGAAGGCGCTCGAACGCGCCTCCAAGGTGACCAAGAAGCAGCTCGAGGCGGACACGGAGCAGGTCAGCAAGGAGATCGACGAGGCATCCAAGTCCTGAGAATTGCACCGACACGACGGTTCGACGCCTCGCGCCTCCGGTCGCACGACGTCGAGGGCGAGCCCGATTCTTCTAGACGGGGTCCGTGGGCTCTCGGCGCTTCCGTGAGCGCTCGATGGCGCCGTAGAGGAGTTTGCCGCCGATCCCCAAGAGCACCAGGTTGGTGACCATCTGGGTGGTGACCACCGCCCGCCCGGTGTCCGAGACGGCCAGGATGTCCCCGAATCCGACGGTCGAGAAGACGGTGACGGTGAAATACAGCGACGCCATCCGGGACAGCGCGGCCGAGAAGCTGCCCGGGTTCACCGCCGCCATCAGGTAGTACATGATCGAGAATCCGAGCAGGTAGAGCGGCAGGACGGTGGCGATCGCCTCGACGGCCTGGGGCACCGGGTACCGCGATCGCAGGATCCGGCGGAACTGCCACGTGGTCACCGCACCGAACACGCAAATCGCCCCGACGAGCAGCAGCCAGCTCCGTGGATCGTTCACATTGTCCAGTGGCACAGTAAAATACAGCGCAAGTAGCAGTGCCGTTGTCAGTATCGGACGCAGAATCGCTCCGCGCAGCTGTGCGCGCCGGCTCGCGCGTGTCGGCGCCGGTGAGTGGTCGAACATCAGGTCGCCTCCCTGGGACACTCGCGGAAGACTTCCCTACCGCGTTACTGCACCCGCTCGATTTCGCTCGGTCGCCAGGTCTTGTCGAAGAAGGATTGCAGCGGGCTGTACAGCCGAAGGATGATGAAGAATCCCTTGTCCGGGTCGGTTTGGATCCAGTTTCCCTGGCCGACACCATCCGGTTTCTCGGGGGCGAAGTGGATCGTGGTCGACCCATCGGCATCGGCGTCGGCGGCCGGGGACGGGTAGCTCTGGCTGCCGGCCCTCGGGAAGCGCTGCGGTGTTTGCAGCATCGACCGGGTCTGGTTGTCGTACAAGGTCAGTGACCAGAATCGGGCCGCTGGAATGTCTAGCGGCAACGACATCGTGTACGTCTTCGCACCGTCGTAATAGGCGTTCTCGCTATCTTTGAACGCAACCAGGTATTGCGACCCGATGCCGGTCAGCAGCATGCACATCGCCGGGGTGATCGCGGTGTAGCCGTAGAAGAACATCGTCCGCAGGTGCAGCTTCTTCGCACCGCCGGGCGGGAAGGGTTTGATGCCTTCCTCGGTGACGAGCGGCGGCGGCGTTTCGAAGGTGTAGCCGCCTGGGAAGAGCATGTTGGTCCACGCCGACCCCGGGTAATACACGTGCCCCTCCGCCTCGCGGGCATCGAACATCAACGACCGCGAGGTCGCGTGGCCCACCGCGGCCGCCTCCTCCAGGATCTTGCGCATCCGCTCGTCCGGGTCGAACTTTTCACCCTTCACGATGCCGATCGCGGCCAGCTGTCCCAGGGTTTCGGCGTCGGTGGCGGTGGCGGGTGTGTCCTGGACCAATGCGTTGAGCAGTTCGTAAAACCCGAAGTCCGATGGTGGAATCGTGTTGAACTCCTTCCCACTCGCCTCGACGAACCGGGTCTCCGGCGGCGCCGCCGACTTCCCTGGCGGGACTTTCCCTTCCAGGAGGGTCGCGACGGCGGTGCCGTACCCACCGGGCACGTACGGGTACAGCTTCAGCGTTTTCTTGATCACCACGACCGTGGGTTTCGGGTCGCTGTCCTGCATGAACGAACGGCCGATCATCATGACGCGGTTGGTCCGCGAGTGGCCCAGATGGACTCCGCTGTCGGGCAGGGGACCGTCGTAATCCGGCGGGATGAGCAGGAATCGGCCGCCCTCGCCCCGGTCGGGGCCAGGCAGTCCGAAGTCGCTGATCCAGTGAAACCACATGTCGTCGAAGACGCCCAACGCCATCGGCGGTGTCTCGACCACCATCGGCCCGCCGTTCAGATCCACGATCGACCAGAAGTAGATCGTGTCGGCGTTGGCGGTCAGGAACAGCGACTGGGAATCCAACAGCTCTGAAAAGAGCAGTACTGAGTTGTCCTCGGCACCGGCGTCGAGGAAGCCTTGGCGCAGCGCCCAGGTAGATGCTCCCGGGAAGGCGTTGAGGAAGACGTTCACTCCGTGGAGAAAGTCGAGGTGGTCGTACGCCTTCTCCACTGTGTCCCTGGCCGGCGCGCCGTCGGTGAACTCCAGGGCGTTGAGGCGGGTGTGCATGCGGTCCGGTGCGGAGATCGATTCCAGGGTTTTTCGGTCGACACTCATCTGACGGTTCCCTTCCACTCTTAACGCTGGCTATCGGCCAGGGCGGTTCATGCCTTGTTCTCATACTTTTCGGCCGCGGTGTCGATGGTCAATCCGGAGCCGAAATGCGGCCCGCCGCCGACGTTGTAGATACCGGCGATCCGCTTGGGGTAGGACTTGGCGGCGACGACGGCCTCGGACCAGGGGTCGAGGTGTGAGAGCAGTTCGTCGAGGTCGTCGCCGAGCGCGTCCAGCACGGACCGTTCGAGTTCGTCGGTGCGGACCTCGATTTCCTCGCGGAATGCGCGGCCGGCGTCGGTGAGCTTCTCGTCGCCGGTCACAAGTCCACGTTTCTCGAGTCGCTCGAAGCCGGCGTCCATATCGGCCGCTTTCCAGCCGCGGGTCGGGGCGTAGGCGCGGGCCGGGAGTCCCCACCACTGTTCGGTCAGCAGGAGGATCTCGACCGCGTCGACGCCGCCGACCGCCCAGGCGATGACGTGGCTGTCGCCTCGGTGCTCCCTCAGCAGGTCCGCCGCCCGCCACAAGTCACCGATCGGGGTGCCGGGGAAGCCGAGCGAGCGCAGGCCCCCGTAGATCGGGTGCGCTTCCCACCGGGCCGCGTCGGCGCCGCGGCGGAGCAGGTCGGTCACCCGAGCGAGCCCCTCGGGCTTATCGCCGAGCACCCGCGCCAGCATGGCGGTCGCCCCCTTTTCCCGGGCTGCGAGGATTGTTTCGCGGTCGGCGAGCTGCCGTCCTTTCTCGACGGCGGGCACGACGGCCTTCGGGTTGAAGCAGCCGAAGGCGGCGGCGACCACTTCCCCCGGTACGTCGCCCATGCAGGCGCTGCGGCTGGTGAAGTACGCCGTCATTTCCGGGCGGGCGGCGCCTTCGTGGGTGACGGGACTGCCCGCGAAACCGAGTTTCTCGTACGCCGCGTGCGCCTCGGGGGCGAAGTACACCCCGGCCGCCACGGGTTCGAGTGCGTTGCGCAGCCGGCGGGCCCTCTCCCGGAATTCTGTGGCCATCGGATCTTCTCCCTTGTGTGTTCGGTGCCCGGTTGTCATGTGTCATGTGTCATGTGTCATGTCGAGGGTGTCGTTTGCTGGGCTGGTTGTGTCTCACCGCGGGGGTTGTTGCGGAACCAGGTGGCGTAGCGGTTGGCCAGCGGCGAGGCGCTGAGTCCGTGGGCCAGGACCGAGAGGCCGATCGTGACGATCGCGGTGGTCAGGAGCAGTTCCTCGTGGGGTAGTTCGCCCGGTTCTTCGAGGATGAGAATGGCGCAGACGATGGTGGCGAGCCCGCGTGGGCCGAACCAGCCGATGAAGCCGACGGTCGTTGCGCGGGCGTGCATCCCGATCATCGACAACGCCACCGGGATCATGCGGACGACGGTCAGGCTCACCACCGCGTAACCGAGCACCGCCCAGGACAGGTGACCGAGGGCGGGGCCTAGCAGGATGGCGCCGAAGACGATGAAGGTCACGGCGTTGAACAGGTCCCCGGACTCGTCGAGGAGACCCGCACCGTCACTGCCGGCCGCCTTGCGGCGGCGGATGGTCCCGAAGGTCAGTCCGCCGACGAACGCGGCAATGAAGCCCGACCCGCCCAGCGGCACGGCGACGGTGTAGGCGAGCACGGCGGCGGCGACGGGAACGATCTGCGCCCACAACGGGTCGATCGTTCCGCGCCGTTGGGCGGTGATCAGGATCGTGGCGGCGACCGCCCCGGCGCCGAGGCCGGCCACGATGCCGTACCCGATCTGTTCGGCGACCAACCGGACGGCCGCGCCGCCCCCGATCGCCCCCGACTCGGCCTGAGCGATCGCCAGCACGATCAGAAAGAGCGGCACGCAGATCCCGTCGTTGAGACCGCTCTCGACGTTCAAGCCCTGGCGTACCCGGGACGGGAGAAGCGGGAGCGTGACCACGGCCTGCCCGAGCGCGGCGTCGGTGGGGGCGAGGATCACCGCGAGGAGCAGCGCCTCGGGCCAGGCGAGGTCGCCGAGCATCACCACCGCGGCGCCGAAACCTGCCGCGATGGTCAACAGTAGCCCGATGCCGAGCAGTCGTGCGGGCAAAGAGATTTCGGCGCGAAGTGCGGGCAGGTCCACGTGGGAGGCATCGGAGAACAGCACCAGTGCCAGCGTCACCTCGGCGAGGAGTTTGATGATCTCGCCGGTGGACTCGACGTCGATCAGCCCCACCGATATGCCCCCGAGTAGGAGGCCACTGCCGGTGAAGACGATCGGGGCCGTAATCGGTGTGCCCTCGATGCGGCCGGAGATGGCGGCGAAGACGAGCAGTACGCCGGCGATTTCAGGAAATGCCCACGTCACGGTGCCACCGCCTCAACGCACCCGGTCAACCTCGCCGGGTCTCCAGGTAGCAGCACACCCGCGATTGCGAGCAATGCCCATGTCACGGTGCCACCGCCTCAACGCACCTGGTCAACCTCGCTGGGTCGCCAGGTCTTGTCGAAGAAGGACGCCAGCGGACTGTAGAGGCGCAGGATGACAAAATATCCCTTGCCCGGATCACTTTGGACCCAGTTGCCCCCGCCCACGCCGTCTGGTTGCTCGGGGCCGATGTGTACGGTGGTCGACCCGTCGGCATCGGCCTTGGCGGACGGGGTGGGGTAGCTCTGACTGCCGGACCTCGGGAAGCGTTGCGGTGTTTGCAGCATCGACCGGGTCTGGTTGTCGTACAAGGTCACCGACCAGAACCGGGCGGCAGGGATGTCGGGCGGCAGCGTCACCGTGTAGTGCTTGGCGCCGTCGAAGTAGTTGTTCTCGGAATCCTTGAACGCCACCAGGTATTGCGATCCGATACCGGTCAGGCGCATGCACATCGCCGGGGTGATGCCGGTGTAGCCGTAGAAGAACAACGTCCGCAGGTGCAGCTTCTTCGCGCCGCCTGGCGGGAACGGTTTGATGCCCTCCTCGGTGACGAGCGGCGGCGGCGTTTCGAAGGTGTAGCCCCCGGGGAAGAGCATGGCGGTCCACGCCGATCCCGGGTAGTAGATATGTCCCTCCGACTCGCGGGCGTCGAACATCAACGACCGCGAGGTCGCATGGCCCACCGCGGCCGCCTCCTCCAGAATCTTGCGCATCCGCTCGTCCGGGTCGAACTTTTCACCCTTGACGATCCCGATCGCGGCCAGCTGTCCCATCGTCTCTGGGTCGGTGGCGGTGGCGGGCTCTTCCTGGACCATCGCGTTGAGCGTCTCGTAGAAACCGAAGTCGGACGGCGGGATGGTGTTGAACGCCTTCCCGCTGGCCTCGACGAAGTTGGTTTTCGGCGGCGTCGCCGACTTTCCCGGGGGGACCTTTCCTTCCAGCAATGTCGCGACACTGGTCCCGTATGTACCCGGCACGTAGGGGTAGATCTTCAGCCGGTCCTTGATCTCCTCGACCGTCGGCTTCGGGTCGCTGTCCTGCATGAACGACCGGCCGAGCAGCAGGGCGCGGTTGGTCTGCGACTGGCCCACATGGAATCCGCTGTCGGGCAGGGGCCCGTCGTAACCCGGGGGAAGGAGTAGGAACCGGCCGCCCTCGCCCCGATCGGGGCCGGGGAGGCCGAAGTCGATGATCCAGTGGAACCACATGTCGTCGAAGACGCCCAACGCCATCGGCGGCGTCTCGACCACCATCGGCCCGCTAGTGAGATCCACGAACGAGAGGTAATAGACGGTGTCGGCGTTGGCGGTCAGGAACAGGGACTGGGAATCCATCAGTTCGGAGAACATCACGACCGTGTTGTCTTCGGCGCCGATACCAAGGAAACCTTGGCGCATCGCCCAGGTGGATGCTCCTGGAAAGGCGTTGAGGAAAACGTTCACTCCGTGCATCAGATCGAGGTGGTCATACGCCTTCTCCACGGTTTCTTTGGACGGGGCGCCGTCGGTGAATTCGAGTGCCCCTAATGGGGTCTCGAGGTGATCGGGGGCGGAGAGCGATTCCAAGACTTTTCTGTCGATGCTCATCTGGGTTTCTCCGATTCGGATGGTCAGGCGGTGAATGCGTTGTGGCGGGCGGGGCGCGAGCAGGTTCGGTGTCGAAAGACGCTCATTCGTTCGAGGGTGGGCCGGCACGTGAGGCGGGGACCTGCCGCATCTCGAGGACCTGCAGTCCGAGGTTTTGGAACCGGTTGAGCAGCCCGTACAGGTGGGCTTCGTCGGTCACGGCACCGAAGAACAGGGTTTGATCGGGCATGCGGACGTGGTCGAGTTCGGGGAAGGCGTCGGTCAGTGCCTGCGACACGACGCCAGCGACACGGAATTCGTAACGCATGTGAGCTCGTTTCTCGGAGCCGAAGGCGAGTTGTCTTCATCATCTGCCCCGCCCGGACCTGTTGGGATCACCCGGTATGGGCGACCCGCCGCTACAGAATCCCGAGGTCGCGGGCGCGATGGACGGCCTCGCGGCGGCGCGTGACGCCGAGCTTGCGGTAGATGCGCAGCAGGTGCGTCTTGACGGTGTTGGTCGAGATCGACAGTTCTGTCGCGATTTCTTCGGTGGTCAGCATCGCCGCGACCTGGCGCAGCACGTCGAGTTCTCGTGGGGTCGGGGACTCGATCACGGCGGGCAGTGCCAGATCGTCGGCCGGGAGCGGACCAGGGTCGAGGGGGGTGGGCAGCCAGTCGTGTCCGTTCGCGCGTTGCGGGTTCTGCCGGAGCCAGTGGTGCACCCAGGGTCCGCTCTCGACAAAGACCCGCCGCAACTTTTGCGGGCGGGCGAGGCCGAGCGCCTGCTGGAGCAGTCGGCGGGCCTGGTCTGTGTGCCCGTCGTCGGCAGCGGCCTGGGACCGCAGCAGGCACGCCTGCACCCGGGTCGGGACCGATGTGCCCGCCGGCACGTCCGCGAGGACTTCCAGCGCGCGGGCGGTGTCGTGACCGGTGGCGAGCTGTACCCGGGCCCGTGCCACGGCGTGCTCCGGACGGCCGGAGGGTGCGGCGTCGAGGACATCGAGGGCCGCCCGGGTGTCGGCGTGCGCGAGGTGGGCGCAGGATGCGGCGATGACCAATTCATCCGCCGCCCACTGCGGCGGGGGGTGGACCAGAGCTGTTTCCGCGGTGCGCAGGATCTCGAGGGCGCCGCGCCAATCACCGTCGGCGGTGGCAAGCCGGGAGCAGATGACGGCGGCCGTGGCCGTCGTCATGGGGTCGGGCCGGGATCCGGGCTCGATTGCCAGGTCGAGATGGGTGTGGGCGGCCACGCGGTCGTCGTGTTCGGCCGCGACTCCGGCCAGGACGAGGTGACTGAGCCGGACCAGGTCGTCCGGCGGCACCGCCGAGCGCTCGGCGACGGCGAGCGCTCGGCGCGAGTGTGCCAGGGCTTGTCTCAGACGTCCCCGCAGCAGCTCGACCAGGGCGAGGGAGCCCAGCGAATCCCGCAGCGGCTGTTCGGTTCCGGTTTGCTCGCTCGCGGTGACCGCGTCGGTGAGTATCTGTTCGGCGCGGTCGAGATGGCCGGCGCCGAGTTCGGCCGAGCCGAGCCCGCCCAGCACCATCGCGGGGATCTCGGGGTGTTGCCCGCGCAGGGGCTGCGGCACCGTGTGGAGCAGCCGGTCGGCGGTGGTTGCCGCCTGCCGGGTGGCCGCCAGATCGCCGGCGGCCCGTCCCGCGAGCACCCCGACCATCGAACGGACCAGCTGGGGTGCCGGGGCCGCGGGCCCGGCGCGCAGGAACTCATCGGCCCGGGTCAGCGCGGCCGTGCAACCGGTCAGGTCTTCATCGGCGAGTCGGAGGGCGGCGTCCACCAGCGCCGGAGCCGCGCCGGGCAGGTCCGCCGGCATCGCGGCGAACGCGTGAGCGAGTCGTGCGGTGTCGAGTCCGGTGAGGAGCCGGCCGACCGCAAGGTTGTCGACCAGCTGACCGGCGGCGAACTGCCAGTCACCGGCGGCGGCGGCCTGTGTGACGGCATCGGCGACGCGCCCGGTATCGGCGAACCAGCGCGCCGCCTGGGCGCGCAGACGGGGTTCGAGGCCGGGGTACCGCTGGGAGAGGTGCGCGCGGAGCACCTCGGCGAACAGCGGATGCAGCCGGTACCAGGCCGATCCGTCGACGCGATCGAGGAAGACGTGGTTGCGGGCGAGGCGTGCCAGGGTCCAGTCGCCGTCGCCACGGCCAGTGAGCAGGTCCACCAGTTCGGGGTGGATCCGGTCGGTGATGCAGGCACACAGCAGCAGCTCCTGCGCCGCGGGCGGCTGTGCGGCGAGCACCTCCGAGAGGAGGTAGTCGGCGATCGTGGTGCGGTCCGCGGCAAATGCGCCGATGAACGCCTCCGGGTCGGCGCTGCGCTGCATCGCCAACGCGGACAGGCGCAGCCCGGCGGCCCAGCCGGCGGTGCGTTCGGCCAGCAGTGCAACATCCGCCCGCGAGATCTCCAGCCCGTGCGAGCGCAGCAGCAGTTCGACCTCCGCGGGGGTGAACATCAGGTCGGCGTTGCGGATCTCGGTGATATCGCCGTGCGCCCGGTAGCGGTGCAACGGCAGCAGAGGCTCGGTCCGGGTGGTGAGCACGAGCCGCAGCACGCCGGCTGCGTGCGTGACGACGAAGTGCAGGCCGGCGGCGATCTCGGGTGCGGACACCGCATCGAACTGGTCGAGTACCAGAATCGCCGGCTGCCGGGAGGCGGCCAACGCGTCGGCGAGGCGCACCAGCAGTGAGTGGTCGACCTGCTCGGCCCGCGCCGGCCGCCCGACCTCGACCGGCAGTACCCCGCCCCGGTGCAGCGCCTCGAGCACATAGGCCCAGAACAGTCCCGGGGCGTCGCCGGGTTCCACGGTCAGCCATACCGGGCGTGGGAGCGCCGTGTGCTCGCGGGCCCACTGGGCGGCGAGCACCGTCTTGCCGGCGCCGGCCGGTCCGGCGACGAGCGTCACCGGCCCGCCCGTTCCGGCGGTCAGCCGGTCGAGCAGCCCCTGCCGGCGGACGAGGATCTTCGGGGCCGCCGGGACCGCGAACCGGGCCGTGAGCAGCGGGTCACCCGAACATGCAGGGCGGCGCGGGTGCTGCGGGTCGAGGGACCCGGGACCCCTGCGATCGGGAACCGCGGGATCAGGCACTGCAGGGTTCTGCATGGGGCACCGGCGTCCGTCCGAGGCGATTCTGGGTGATCGCTCGACCCCTCCATTGAACTCCGATGCTTCCCAGGTCGTCACCAATTCGGTGGATGCGACCGGCGACCGGGCCGCGAAGACTGAAACCAGACCACAGGTGAGACTGCCCGACCTCGCACCGTATTTGTCCTGCCGTCGGCTCGGCGATCTGGCATGGCACCGTCAGACGCGCCATCACCAGACGAACCACCGTCGCCGCGAAGAAAGCTGACCGCCCGGCCCCCGGACGGCTGAGGCCGAGCCCACGTCGGAATCCGATAGCAGAGCAAACCTGTTGCGGGACAGAGAATGTATCCGGTTACGAGGGGTCAGGGTGCAAGTTCGATTTCGCCGGGTCGCCGGTCGAGCCGTCCAGTTCAGTGGCGGCGGGTTGGTGAACTCGAACCCCCCCGGCGAACAGCGAGTGCCACCGCGAGCTGCGAGTTCCTCTACGCTGCACAATCATCGGTGCGGCCTACTCGCGCGCAGCGCTGTAACCGCTCCTCCGCTCGGCCGTCCGCCGACCGACGCTACGTCAGTGTCTTCGTCTTGATCGCCTGGAATTCGGCGTCGGTGATCGCCCCGGAATCGAGCAGCGCCTTGGCGTCCCCGATCTGCTGCGCCGGAGACTTCCCGGCGACGTCCCGGATGTAGGAGTCCTGTGCCTGCTTCACCTGATGAGCGGCGGCCATCGACCGCTTCGCCATGCCGTCGCCGCGGGCGATCACGTACACCAATGCCGACAGGAAGGGAATGACGAACAGCAAGAAGATCCAGATCGCCTTGACCCACCCCGAAGTCTCGCGGTCCCGAAACAGGTCGGTGATGATCGAGAACAACACGGACAAATAGGCCGCGAAGGCGAAACAGACGAAGATGAACCAGAAGAACTCCCAGAAACCTTCCATTTTCGACGCTCCGTCCACTCGGTGTTTCCGATCAGAAGGCCAGGATTCCGGCCTCCTCGAACCTCAATTGGTGGCGTCGAGCGCGTCGAGCGCCGCCAGGATCCCCTGAACGGGGATCCGCCCCGAGGCCACCAGCTGCGCGCCCTCGCGGCGCAGTGCGGAGGCGAACGGTGCGGCCCAGCAGTTCTCGTAGACGAGAATGGCTCCGGAACACCCGGGGGCGAGTACGGCAGCCGCATCCTCGAGGTCTGTTCGGTCGATCAGACCCGTCGCCGCCTCGGCGAACAGCGTCACGTCCACACCACCCTCGAGCCCGAGGTCCTCGATGGCCATCCCCACCAGCGATCCGTCGGCTTCCTTGCGAACGAAGATCAGATCGAGCACACGGATGATGCGTCGTTCGACCAGATCGACCAGAAGGGGCAACGCCGATCCGTCGGGTCTGCGGTCGGCGGGAAACTCCACGACGAGATAGTCGATGGGCCCGAGTTCGTCGAAATCGGTGTCGTTCACTGCAGAACCTCTCTTCTGAAGACAGCAGCGACAGCCACACGGCTCTTGGTCAGTATCCACCCGACGGGCCACGGCGACTAGAGCACAAGGTCAACTGACCGCTTCGGTCGCTGCGCGGTCCGACAGTTCGCGTCGTGCCGCCTTCTCCACGAGGAGGGGGACGAAATCACGGATTCTGCCTTTCGCGAGCCGCTTGTGAACGGTGCGAACGATGT
Source organism: Rhodococcus sp. JS3073 (assembly GCF_026810085.1). Classification (NCBI taxonomy): domain Bacteria; kingdom Bacillati; phylum Actinomycetota; class Actinomycetes; order Mycobacteriales; family Nocardiaceae; genus Rhodococcus; species Rhodococcus sp. JS3073. The sequence goes on from NZ_CP113951.1 coordinate 4,095,268, forward strand.
GCTCGATGTCCACGGGTGACACTGTGGGATAACGAGTGGTCAGGCGCTCGATGACCTGTTCGATCTGAAGCAACTCGTCGTCACCGATCATCACACCATCGTCTTCCCGCTGCGTAACCAGCGTCAAGACACGAAACGGCCTCTCGAACAACTCAGTTCGGCGCCAGGACCGTGAATGTCCCTGCGTCTGGAATGAATCCAGTATCCGGGGCACCGTCCGGAAATACAGTTTCCCGACTATCACCAGGTGGAAATGACGGACAATGTGAGGTACTGGGCCGCCGGGCTCGCGGTAGGGAAAGGGACGGTCATGTCCGAGACAAGGTCAGTCAAGCAGGGCGTCGCGGCAGGCACTTCGATCGGGGCGGCCATCATCATGGTGACCGTCGGGATCATCCAGTTCTTCCAAGGAATCGCCGCGGTCGCCGAGAACGAAGTATTCGTGACGGGGCTGAACTACGTGTACAAGTTCGACCTGACCACCTGGGGCTGGATCCACATCGTGCTGGGTGTGCTCGTCGCAGCGGTCGGCCTCGCACTGTTCACCGGAGCGGGATGGGCGCGGGTGTCCGCGATCGTGATCGCGGCCGTTTCCATACTCGCCAACTTTCTGTGGCTTCCGTACTACCCGTGGTGGTCGGTACTCATCATCGCGCTCGACGTCGTGGTGATCTGGGCCCTGTCGACCTGGCAGCCGGATCGGTACTGAGCCGCAGGCAGCCGGGGTCGAAGCCGTGGGTAAGAAATCGAAGCACGAGAAATCCGGGATCGATCTGCCCCGACCGGACGGTGCCGAGCCCGGCGCACCGATGAAGAACAAGGAGTACCGCCGCCTGCTCCGTCCGCTCCACTGCGAACTCGTCGCATTGCAAGAGTGGGTGAAAGCATCGGATGCGCGGATCTGCATCGTCTTCGAGGGTCGCGACACCGCCGGGAAAGGCGGCGTCATCAAGGCGATCACCGAGCGGGTCAGTCCGCGCGTGTTCCGTGTCGTCGCCCTACCCGCCCCGACGGATCGCGAGAAGTCGCAGATGTATGTGCAGCGGTACCTACCGCACCTCCCGTCCGGCGGGGAGGTCGTCATCTTCGACCGTAGTTGGTACAACCGCGCGGGCGTCGAACGGGTGATGGGCTTCTGCACCGAGGAGCAAGCGCAGCAGTTCCTCCAACTCGTCCCGACGGTCGAACGCGCGATCGTCGACTCCGGCGTCATCCTGCTGAAGTACTGGCTGGAGGTGAGTGAGGACCAGCAGACGCTGCGCCTGCAGAGCAGGATCGACGACCCGCGGAAGGTCTGGAAGCTGTCGGACCTGGACCTGAAGTCGTACACCCATTGGTACGACTACTCGCGGGCCCGGGACGAGATGTTCCACTTCACCGACACCGGCTGGGCGCCGTGGTACGTCGCGGTCAACGACGACAAGAAACGCGGACGGCTCAACGTCATCAGCCACCTTCTGAGCCAGATCCCCTACGAACCCCTGGAACGCCCCGACATCACCTTGCCGGATCGGCGGGGCCCGCACGGCTACACACCGCCGAGGCAACCCCTGCACTGGATCCCCACACCCTACTGAGGACCGAACGCAGGAGAAGGACGAGCGGTCATGGCCACCACGGAACCCACGCAGGCGCAGACAGCCTGGCATGCCCAGGACACCGACGCCGTGGTGTCCGCACTGGCCTCCGATCGGCTGGCGGGTCTGACGGTCGGCGAAGCGGACGAACGTCGCCGACGGCACGGTCCCAACGAGATCGCCTCCGAGCCGGCGCCGTCGACGTGGGCGATCGCGCTGCAACAGCTGAGGGATCTGATGAACCTGATGCTGGTCGCCGTCGCGGTCGTCAGCGTCGTCATCGGCGAGGTGCCGACGGCGATCATCGTCGCGGCACTCGTCGTGCTCAACGTCGTGCTGGGCACGCAACAGGAACTGAAGGCACGCGCCAGCGTCGACGCGCTCGCGAAGATGCAGACACCGCAGGTTCGGGTCACCCGGGACGGGGCGCTGGAACAGTTCGCCGCCACCGAACTCGTACCGGGCGACATCGTGCACCTCGAGGCCGGCGACGTCGTCCCCGCCGACGGCCGACTGCTCACGTCGGCGACCCTCGAGGCACAGGAGGCCGCGTTGACGGGAGAAAGCGCGCCCGTCCCGAAGGACCCTCAGACCCTCGACACCGCCGAAGTCCCCCTCGGTGACCGCAGCAACATGGTCTTCCAGAACACTTCGGTCACCCGGGGCACCGCCACCATGGTGGTCACCGAGACCGGCATGCACACCCAGATGGGTCAGATCGCGTCGATGCTGTCGGCCGTCGCACCGAGCAAGTCTCCGCTCCAGCGCGAACTGAATTCGCTCACCAAGGTGCTCGGAATCATCGCGTGGACGGCGGTCGCGCTCATCGTCGTCCTCGGGGTGATTCGCGGACAGAGCCTGACGACGGTTCTGCTGCTGGGCATCTCCATGGGTGTGTCCGCTATCCCGACCGGTCTGCCGACGTTCGTGCAGGCGATGCTCGCCTTCGGCGCCCGGCAGCTGGCCGAGGCGAAGGCCGTCGTGAAGAACCTCACCGACGTCGAGACCCTCGGCGCCACCAGCGCGATCAACTCGGACAAGACCGGCACGCTGACGATGAACCAGATGACAGCGCGGTCGCTGTATTTCCATTGCCGGTGGTACACCGTCGACGGCGAGGGATACAGCAAGACCGGGAGGATCACCCACGTCGCGGGTGAGGCCGTCCCCGACTTCACCCTGCTCGCGTACGGACTGTGCCTCGACAGTGACGCCACCGTCTCCGACACCGGGGAGGTCGTCGGCGATCCGACGGAGGCCGCATTGGTCGTGCTCGCGGCCAAGGTCGGCGTCGACGCCCCACTCACCCGGCAAACGTATCCCCGCGTCGCCGAGGTGCCGTTCGACTCCGCATACAAGTTCATGGCCACGTTCCACCATCTCCAGGTGGACGGGAGCACCCGGTTCGTGGAACTGGTCAAGGGCGGACCCGACGTGGTCCTCGCCCGATGCGCCACCACCTACCGGCCGGGCCGGCAGGTGGCAGCACTCGACGAGGTCCGGGAGGAGCTGACCGCAGCGAACCGGACCATGTCCGAGAAGGGTCTGCGCGTACTGGCATTCGCCGCCCGCCGACTCGACGGGCAGGAGGTGGAGGCGGCGGCCGACCCCATGTCGTTCGTGGAGGACCTCACATTCGTCGGCATGGTCGGCATCATCGATCCGCTGCGGCCGGAAGCGATCGACGCCGTGCGCACCGCCCACACAGCAGGCATCGACGTCCGCATGATCACGGGCGACCACGCGATCACCGCATCCGCGATCGGCGCCGAACTGGGCCTCGGACCGGGCGCGATCGGCGGTCCCGAACTCCAGGCGATGACGGACGAGGACCTCGCGGCCGCACTTCCGAACCTGCACGTGTTCGGCCGCGTCACCCCCCAGGACAAGCTCCGCCTGGCCGACATCATGCAGAAGGGCGGCGCGGTCGTCGCGATGACCGGGGACGCCGTCAACGACGCCGCCGCACTGAAGAAGGCCGACATCGGCGTCGCCATGGGATCTGGCAGCGAGGTCACCAAGCAGGCCGGGAAGATGATCCTCACCGACGACAACTTCGGAACCCTGATCACCGCGATCCGCTTGGGCCGCAACATCTACGAGAAGATCGTGTCGTACATCCGGTACCAGATGTCGAAACTCTTCTCGCTGGTTCTGCTGTTTCTCGTCGCGAGCATCTTCGACATCAACGACGGGGTCGCGCTCACCCCGCTGATGGTGCTGTTCCAGCACTTTTTCATCACACTGTTCCCGGTCGCCGTCATCATGCTCGACCCACCTGCGCCGGATCTGATGAACAAGCCGCCCCGCGACCCGCAGATGCCGATCGCCAACCGGAGGGCGTTCGTGCAGTGGCTGGCGTACGGCGTCCTGCAGTTCGCCGTCACGCTCGCCGCGATGCTCCTCGCGCCGGGCGACATGAGTACCACCGAGGCGAGCGTCCCCATGACGACGGCGTTCGTGGTGTTGTCGTTCGGTTCCATCCTCGCCGGACTCGTCATGCGTCGCGACCCCGAGTCCGGGCTCACCGCACCGATCCTCGGCGCACTGAAAATCCTGTCCGTCCCGGTCGTGGTCACCGTGTTCGCGGTCGAGATCGGATTCCTCCAGGACCTCCTCATGACCACGTCGCTGACCGGCGCCCAGTGGCTCGCCTGCCTCGGCTGGTCGCTGATCATCCCGATCGTCGTCGAAGTGGAGAAGGCGATCCGGCGCCGCCTCCACTCGGTGCCGCCCACACCGATGACCACCCCCGCCGCCGTCGACCCCCAGCGCGCACGCTGAGGCCCGGACCATGTCCTGGACAGGAAGCCTCGGCCGGTTACCGGGGATCGTCACGGCCCGGGCCTACCGCCGGGAGTGGCTGCGTTCGGACATCACCGCCGGACTCGTCCTCACCGCCCTGCTCATTCCCGCCGGGATGGGGTATGCGGAGGCCGCCGGGTTGCCCGCCTACGCCGGCCTCTACGCCACGATCATCCCGCTCCTCGCGTATGCGGTGGTGGGACCGTCGAAAATCCTCGTGCTCGGCCCGGATTCGTCGCTGGCGCCGCTCATCGCCGCCGCGGTGCTGCCCCTCGCCGTGGCCGATGACCCGGAGAGCGCCCTCGCCCTCGCCGGCATCCTGGGCGTCCTCATGGGCGTCATCCTCCTCGTCGGCGGATTCCTGCACCTCGGCTTCGTGACCGAACTGCTGTCGAAACCCATCCGCCTCGGGTACCTGAACGCGATCGCGCTCATCGTCGTGGTCGGCCAACTACCCAAGCTGCTCGGGTTCTCCGTCGACGCCTCCGGCCTTCTGGGCGAGATCGGCGGGATCGGACAGGCGGTCGTCGAGGGTGACATCGACCCCGTCGCCGCCGCGGTGGGCATCGGCTCCCTCGCGGTCATCGTGGCGTTCCGCATCTGGATTCCCCGCATCCCCGGTGTTCTGGTGGCCGTGGTCGCAGCGATCGTCCTGTCCGCCGCACTCGGACTCACCGACGACATCGGGATGGTCGGCGCCCTGCCCGCCGGCCTGCCGCTGCCGTCGTTCGGCGGTGTCGACTGGGGCGACGTGGGGCAGCTCGTCGGCCCCGCCGCCGGTATCGCGCTGATCGCGTTCGCCGACACGGGTGTACTGTCCCGCACGTTCGCCGCCCGGCACGGCGAAGACGTGAACGGCAGCACGGAGATGAAGGCGGTCGGCGTCGCCAACATCGCCGGCGGACTGTTCGGCGGGTTCCCCATCTCCGCCAGCGGGTCACGAACCCCGGTTGCCGAACAAAGCGGCGCCCGCACCCAATTGGCGTGTGTCGTCGGCGCGCTCGCCGTCCTGGTCTTCGTTCTCGTCGCTCCCGGCGTCACCACCTATCTCCCCGACGCGACGCTCGGGGCCGTGGTGATCGTCGCCGCCACGGCGCTCGTCGACGTGGGTGGAATGGTGCGGATGTGGCGCATGAGCACCGTGGAATTCGGTCTCGCCATCGCGGCGTTTCTCGGGGTTGCCCTGGTGGGCGTGCTGCAGGGAATCCTCGTCGCGATCGGGCTGTCCTTCGTCGCAGTGGTCGCGCAGGCCTGGCAGCCGTACCGCACCGAACTCGTCCGGACGACCGATCGCCCCGGCTTCCACGACGTCGAACGCCACCCCAGCGGGCAGCGCATCCCCGGACTGGTGCTCGTGCGGTTCGACGCTCCCCTCTTCTTCGCGAACGGCGAGATCTTCGACGAATACGTGCGCTCGGTGGTGGCGACCGCGCCGAGCCCTGTCGAGTGGGTGATCGTCGCGGCCGAACCGATCACCGGTCTCGACACCACCGCCGTCGACGAACTCGTCGACCTCGACAGGTACCTGGAGGGCAACGGGATCCGGTTGGCATTCGCGGAGATGAAAGGTCCGATCAAGGACCGGCTCATCCGGTTCGGGGTCGGCGACAGGTTCGACGCGACACACTTCTATCCCACCGTCGAGTCCGCCGTCAGCGCATTCCACGGTCGGGCCGACCACACCGGCGATCCGACCGACGACTGAACCGACACGTTCAGCCTCGGGACGCCGACCCGGACGCAGGGTGAGGGCCGTACGCCGCCCGCCACAGTCGAACCCAGTCGAACGCGGGCGCTGCGGGACGCACCCCGGGCCTCGTCCTGGGCACCCGCACCCGCAAGGCGTCCGGTTCGATGGTGCACCGCACCGGAGTACGGAGCAGGAGTGATTCGCCGTCGACTCCCACCGGGATCTCCGGGGTGTCGGCGTCCACGACCACCTCGATCGCCGTTTCCTGCGTCAATCCGTGAACGTTGGTGCGACGCAGCAGACCGACAGCTTGCCGGGTGTTCGCCACCGACAGGGTGACCGCGCCGAGGACGCCGCGATCGAGACGGTCCCGGCGGCTCAGTCCCGCCAGATCGCTGTTGCCGTAGGGATTGTTGCTCACCAGGACCGCCTGTGGTCCCTCCACGGCCGTCTCACCGATTCGCGCGACCAATCGAGGCCCGGCGTCCCCGGTGAGCAGATCGGGGAGCAGCGTCAGCACAGTTGCCGCCTTGTCGTCACGGTATGCGGGACTGCGCACGATTTCGGCGTAGACCCCGAACGACGCATTGTTGACGAAGGGGCGACCGTTAATGGTGCCGAGGTCGACGCGCAACTCGACACCGTCGTTGAGCGCGTCCAGCGATCGGGACGGATCGGTGCGGTCGAGTCCGAGATCCATCGCGAAGTGGTTGCGGGTTCCGGCACTGATCACGAGGAACGGCAGGTGGTGTTCGGCCGCGACCGCCGCGACGAGCGCCTGGGTCCCGTCTCCGCCCGCCACCCCCAGCAGATCGGCCCCCTGCGCGACCGCCCGCTGGGACAGTGCGGTGACGTCGATGGTGGACGGCCCTTCGAGCAGCACGACCTCGGCGCCCAGCTCTTCGGCCCTGCGCTTCAGGTCGAACTTTGCGACCTTCCCGCCACCGGAATGAGGATTCATGATCAGGAACGGGTGCTGCGGTGGCGGGGCAGGATATTCGGGCATGGTCGTCTCCGCACGTCTGCGACGCAAAGCAGCGCGCGCACAGACGACGGCCAGCAGCGCGAGCGCGTACGAGAGCAGCACCACCCACAGCAGGTGCGCGCGGATGAACAGCGTCAGCACGACGATCGGCGCGACGATCGCCACGCCCAGGGAGATCCACCTGAGCACTCCGCGCCGGGTGAGGAACCAATACAACGCCGCCACCGTGACCACGACGCCACCGGTCCCCACGATGAGCAGCGCCACGGTGCCCAGCACCCCGGCGAACAGCACGGGCACCGCGGCCGCACCGACGGCGAACACGAACGCCACACGCGCCCACCAGCGCCGGCCACGGTTGTCGGTATCGGGGATGCCTGATCTGTTCACGTGACTACCCCCTCACCGGCGGCGCGTACTTCCTCACGACGGCCCGACGTCCCGTCGTATTTCCATCTTCCGCCGTGCCCGGAGGCGATCGCAGCACATTGCACGTCTTGGGGTACAGGTCTTCGCCAGCCGTCAGGGGCCGGTTCCCGACAGGTCGCGTGCGCGCGGCCCCGTCGAAAGGTCCCGCCAGCCGACGAGCACCGTGTGGACGGCCTCGGCCCCGTGCAGCGGGTCGGGCGGTGCGGGCAGGTCGGCGGGGTAGATGAGAAACGGAGTGCTCTGCGGTCCGCCCATTCCGCCGTGTGAGCCGACCTGCTCCTCGAACGCCGCGACCTCGTCGGTGTCGGGCCAGTACGTGCCACCGACCATGATGTCGGCAACGTTGTCGAAGGTGTCGGTGCGTCGCACCTTGGCCAGCGCGTCGGATCCCATCACCGCGAGCGGGTTCTCGCCGGTGACCTCGCCGGTCGTGACATCGACCTGGCCGCGGGGCCCGAGCACCACCGACCCGTCCGGCGTGGCGACGAGCAGGAAGCCGACCCCGGGATGCTCGCGCAACCCGGTGAGCAGGCCCGGATGGGCCGCCTCGATGGCATCGACATCGGCGCGTCCGGGCAGGTGCGGGAAGTAGATCAGACCGAGGTTGCCCGAGCCGAGCACGATCGGCTCGCCTGCGGAGGGGTGCGCCTCCTCGCCCGCCGTCGGCGAGTGCACACTGGCCGCGGCGTAGCCGCGCCCCTCCGCCCCGGGCTGGTGGGAGACGTCGGATTCGCGCTCGTACCAGCGACGCCTCACCGCGGCCGGTTCTCGCCGCGCGGCCAACCGGATGACCAACTGCCCCAGAGTTTCCCCGTAGCGTTGCAGGAAGGTCGCACCCTGGCTCTGCCCGTGATCGGACAGCACGACGACGCGGTACGGGCGGTCGGCCTGCACCACCACGGCGAGCAGCATCTCGATGACGTCGTCGAGTTTGGTCAGCACCGCGAGCGTCTCGGGCCGGGAAATGCCGGAATGGTGCGACACCTCGTCATAGCCGATCAGGTCGACGTAGACGACGCTGCGCCCCTTGATCAGATCGCCGACCACCGCGGCGGCGGCGACGTCGGTCGCGAGCACGGTCGCGAACGCACGCACGAACGGATAGACCCCGCCCCGCGGGACCCGCGGCTGGATATCCTTTCGCTTCTGCCGCAGCGACTGGCGTAGTTCCCGTTGCAGTTCCGCGACCATCCGGATGAACGTGCGCAGCGCACTCGCCGGGTCCGCGAAATAGTCGCTGTAACCGGCGCCGCCGCCGAGGCGGGCACCGCGCATGCGACTGACGACGAGCACGTTGTCGTGCGCGCCGCCGGTGAACAGGTTGCCGCGGCTCGCACCGTCGTGCGCCAGCAGGCCTGGGATGTCGGTGCGTTCGAGTTCGCGCTGCTCGTTGTCGGCCGGGTTGCTGAACACCGAAATGTGTTCGGTCGTCTTGTCGTACCAGCGAAACGCCGGCACGTTGTGGTTGGAACCGTGCAGCACGCCCAGCTGGGTCGCACCCGTCTGACTGCTCCAGTCGGTGTGCCACGGCGTCAGCCGATGGGTCCGGCGCACCAACTTCGCCAGCCCGGGCGTGACGCCGTCGGCTATCGCGCGACGCAGCACGTCGTAACCGAGGCCATCGATCTGGATGCACAACAGCCCCGGGGACGCGTCCACGAGCGCGGCGTTGCGACGCAACCGGAACCGCTGTCGGCGCACCTGCATCAGTCGGTACGCGGTATCGGAGCGGGACGCGATCGCTCCCGAAACCACGGAGGTGAACAGCGAGAGCAGCGCTGCGAGGACGAATGCATCACTCAGCTGGTCCACCGAGGCGACCGGCACCAGGTACAGCGTCAACACCATGATCAGTCCGCCGGCGAGGAATACCCCGACGAAAAGCAGCACCGGGCCGATCCACGACATGAACCGCATGATCACCGGCCACAGCGCGGCGTTCAGCAGGCCGAACACCAACGCGAGGACCAGCGCGGCCGGGAGTGTCGGGATCGGAGTGAAGCTCGACCGGTCCAGGGTGATGCCGCCGAGGATGCGGTCGAGCACGATGAGTGCGAGCGCCGACGACCCCCACAGCACGAAGAATTCGACGAGCACCCGCACCACGCCGCCCACCGTGCGCATCGCACCGCCTTTCGTCATCTGGAATCGTAAGGGTGTGAGCACAACGCCGTGGTCGGATGCCGCCGCATCCGGTGTGCGCTGGCTCGGACATGCCAGCGCGCTGATCGTGGACCGCGGGACGGTCGTCCTGACCGATCCGGTGCTGACCGACCGCGTCGCGCACCTACGCCGCCGCCGAGGGCCTGCGCCGATCGGGCCACACGTGCGTAACCCGGACGCCGTACTGCTCTCGCACCTGCACGCCGACCATGCCCACCTGCCGTCGCTGCGGCTGCTCGACCCGGACGTCCCGATCGTGGCCCCGTGGCGGGCGATCGACGGCCTGCCCGCGCTGCGCCAGTTCGCCGACCGCCTGGTGCTGCTGCGACCCGGCGACGAGACAAGGATCGGCAAGGTCACGGTGCGCGCCGTGCCCGCCCGACACGACGGCAGGCGCTGGCGGCGCGGCCCGGAGCTCGCGCCCGCGATCGGATACGTCGTCGAGGGGGACCGGCGGACCTATTTTGCCGGTGACACCGACCTGTACCCGGACCTCGCCGACCACGTCGGCCCCGTGGACCTCGCGCTGCTACCCGTCGGGGGCTGGGGTCCGACACTCGGCAAGGGTCACCTCGACCCGTCTCGGGCCGCGGTCGTCGCGCGTCTGGTGGAGGCGGGAGTGGCGGTGCCGATCCACTACGGCACACTGTGGCCGATCGGCCTCGACGCCGTGCGCCCCCGGCTGTTCTTCGGTCCGGGCGCCGAGTTCGTCCACCACGCCGAGCGGGCGGGTGTCGTTGCGGTGGAGTTGCATCCGGGTGACGAACTCGGCGTGTGAACTCGGTTGCCCTGAAACCCTGCCGATCGACGGGTAATTGCGCTCCGGAGCACGAAGACCACCAATGTGCTCTGGTCGGCTCCTCGATCGGCGGAAACTGGAAGGTGGCGACTTCAGTTCGAACCAATCGCCGAGCAGGTGGTGATCTGGGCGGTCTCGACGTGGGGCCCCGAACGGATCCGAGCGCAGCCGACGACGAGAAACGGGCGGTGACGGTGGCCGAGGACGGCGTGCGAAGTCTCTCCCGACATGCGCGGGTGCGTGTGCTGGTGCCGGCGGTACTGCGCCCGGTGTGCGCCACGGTGGTGCTGGTGAGCGCATATTTCCTACTGCCCTTCACCACGGTGGACAACCTGCGCACCGTGTCCATGGTGCTCGGTGGTCTCGCTGTGGTCTGCGCGGTGTACGTCTGGCAGATCCGCAGGGTGCTGCATGCCGAGTACCCGGTCGCACAGGCAGTAGAGGCGTTGGCCGTCACCGTGGGGGTCTACCTCGTCGCCTACTCGACGACGTACTTTCTGCTCTCGTACTCGGGGCCGGACAACTTCAACGAAGCGCTGACCCGACTCGACGCCCTCTATTTCACCTTGACGGTGTTCGCCACGGTCGGGTTCGGTGACATCGTGGCCACCACGGAGGCCGCGCGGGCGGTGGTGTCGGCACAGATCATCGGCAATCTGATCCTGATCTCGTTGGGCATCCGTGTGCTGACCGCGTCGGTTCGCTGGCGGCGGAAGCCCGGGATCGCCCGGGACTCGGCAGCGCCCTGACGTCGAGTACTCGACGGGTTCGCGACCTAGAGCCGCTCCTCGTAGCCCGGCTTCCAGGTCGCGACAGCCCAGATCACGAACACGTCCAGCACGATCATGACGACCGACCACCACGGGTAGTGGGGCAGCCACAGGAAATTGGCGAGGAGGGACAGAGCACAGATCACCATGGCGCCGACACGTGCCCAGGTCGCCCCGGTGAACAACATGACACCGACGGCCGCAACGATCACACCGAGGGCCAGGTGAATCCAGCCCCACGCCGTCGTGTCGAACTGGTAGATGTACTCGGGGCCCGCGACGACGAGGTCGTCCTTCATGAGCGCCGAGATGCCCGAGAGCACATGAAGAATTCCGATAGTGAGCAAAACTATCGCCGCCACCATGGACGTCGCGGCCGCGACCCCCTGCTTGACCAACGACTCGTCGGACATCGCGATCCCCTTCCCGGACATACCTTGGCCTGCAAATATTTTCCGTCGCCGCGTAGAGCGAGGTCAATACGCGTACGTCCGGGCATCTTCCAGACAAAGGGGGAACCGACGGAGGATACTTACTTACGCCAGTTCATTTCGTACGGTGACGAAAGAGGAACGGTCATGTCCGATGAATCGCTGGTCAAGCAAGGTGTGGCAAAGGGAACGTCGATGGGCGGGGCGGTTCTTCTCGTCACCGTCGGCGTGCTCGAGTTCTTCCAGGGGATCTCCGCGATAGCCAAGGACGACGTGATCGTCGTCGGCATCGAGTACACCTACCAATTCGACGTCACCACCTGGGGATGGATTCATCTCGTGCTCGGCGTGATCGTTGCGGCCGTCGGTGCGGCACTGTTCACCGGGGCCACCTGGGCACGTGTCGCCGCGATGGTGCTGTGCGCCCTGTCGATCTTCGTCAACTTCCTGTGGCTGCCCTACTACCCCGCGTGGTCGATCACGATCATCGCACTGAACGCCGTCGTGATCTGGGCGGTCGCCACCTGGAACCCCGAAGTGATCTGATCCGCAATGGAAGACGGCACGAGCACCGGCCCACTCGACAAGGACGAACGCACCGAACTCCTCCGGTTGCGCGACGAGGTGGCGACGCTGCGCGGACAGGCCGCGGGCGCCGCCGCCGGTGTTCCGGCAGAACCGGTCGCCCGCCCACCCCGGAACGGATTGCGCTGGACGGCCGTCACCATTCTGCTGGTCCTGGTCGCCGTCCTCGCACTCGCGTCGGTCACCGCACGCTTCACGAGAAGTCAGATCCTCGACACCGACCGCTACGTGAGCACGGTCGCCCCCCTCGGAGCGAATCCGGCCCTCCAGGCGGATATCACGAACCAGATCACCGACGAGATCTTCACCCGAGTCGACGTCGAGGGGCTCACCAAGGACGCACTCGAGGCACTGACCGACGTTTCGAATCTCGCAGCGAACGCTCCCCGGCTGGACGCGGCCGTGATCGGTCTCGCACCGGTGATCACCAGCCAGGCAAAGAACTTCGTCCACGACACCGTCAGCTCACTCGTGCAGTCGCAGCAGTTCGAAGATCTCTGGATCCAGGCGAACCGTTCGGCGCACAACGCGCTCGTGGCGGTGATGACGGGGAACTACGGTCTCAGCTCGGTGGAGGTCGACCAGAGCGGCACCGTCAGCATTTCTCTGGGCACCGTCATCGACAAGGTGAAGGCCGCGCTGACCGAGCGTGGATTCGCGTTTGCCGACAAGATCCCCGCGGTGGACAAGCAATTCGTGCTGTTCCAGTCCCCCGAACTGGTCAAGGCGCAGCGCGCCGTCAATGCCCTCGACAAGGCGTCGGCGATCCTGCCGTGGCTGGGAATCGCCTGCGCCGCCGCCGCGGTCGCCGTCGCCCCCACCGGCCGTCGGCTGCGCGCGCTCTCCCTCGCCGGCCTGTCGATCGCCCTGGGAATGCTCGTCCTCGCAATCGGGATTCTCGTCGGACGCGCCATCTACCTCGACAGCGTCCCACCCGACATCCTGTCTCCCGACGCGGCGACGGCGGTCATCGACACCGTCCTGGTGCCGTTGCGGACGAGTCTGCGTGCGGTCGCGGTTCTCGGTCTGGTGATTGCGATCGGCGCCTTCCTCATCGGCGGCTCGTCGTCCGCCACCGCTGTGCGTCGCGGATACGGGCAGGCGCTGGACTTCGTCCGCAAGTCCGGCGCCGGCCGACCGCCGAACGAGGTGGAACGGTGGGCCAACCAGCTGCGAGTTCCACTGCGCTGCCTCATTATCGGCGTCGCTGCTCTGCTGCTGATGTTCTGGCGCTATCCCACCGGACTGGTCGTGTTGTGGATCGTGTTCATAGCCCTCCTCGCGCTGGCGGCACTCGAACTGCTCATCCGCCCGGCCCGCACAGCCACCGCGCAGGACTCGGGATCTACGCCGGTGCCTTCGTCGTGACCGACTGGCCCCGAAACGTTCTGCGATACGCCGACGGGGGGACGCCGAGCACGGCGCCCATGTGCTGACGCAGCGACACCGCCGTCCCGAACCCGACCTCGCGGGCGATGACGTCGACGGACAGGTCGGTGGTCTCGAGGAGCTGTCGCGCGCGGTCGACCCGGTGAGTGATCAGCCAGCGGTTCGGGGTGGTGCCGACCTCGTCACTGAACCGCCGCGTGAACGTGCGGACGCTCATGTTCGAGTGCGCGGCCATCCGGCTCAGCGTCAGGGACTCACCCAGCCGGTCCAGCGCCCAGTCCCGGGTGGCCGCGGTGGACTCGGCCGTGGACTCCGGGATCGGCCGCTCGATGTACTGCGCCTGCCCGCCGTCGCGCCACGGTGGGACGACGCATCGGCGCGCCACCTGATTGGCGACGTCGGAGCCGTGGTCGCGGCGCACGATGTGGAGGCAGAGGTCCAGTCCGGCGGCGACGCCCGCCGAGGTGAGGATGTGCCCCTCGTCGACGAACAGCACGTCGGGATCGACCCGGACCTGCGGATACGTCCGCTGGAAGTGTTCGGCGTTGCGCCAATGGGTGGTGGCGCGCAGTCCGTCGAGCAGCCCCGCGGCGGCGAGGATGTAGGAGCCGGTGCAGATGGAGACGTACCGCGTGCCGGGCCGGACGAAGGCGAGAGCCGTCTCGAGGTTCGGGGGCAGATGCCCGTCGTCGTAGGCCGGTCCGAGTTCGTAGGACGCCGGGATCACGACCGTGTCGGCCTCGGCCAGCAATTCGGGCCCGTGATCGACGGACACCGAGAAATCGGCGTCCGAACGCACGGGCCGTCCGTCCGCTGTGCACGTCTGCACCTCGTACAGCGGGTTCCCGTCGGCGTCGTGCGCCCGTCCGAAGACCCGCGACGGAATGCCGAGTTCGAACGGGATCACACCGTCCAGGGCGAGCACGACCACCCGATGACGTTCAACCATGGCCAGATTCTTTCACATGTTGTCATTCTGGCAACTGTTCCGAGGGGAGACCGTCCCGCAGACTTACCGTCGTGACGTCCGACATCGCGCCCCCGGCACCTCCCACCCAGGCGGCCCCGCCGCGCCTCCACTACGCCTGGCTGGTCGCCGCCGTCGCGTTCCTCGCCCTCGTGGGCGCCGCCAGCTTCCGGGCGGCGCCGTCGATCCTGATCGACCCCCTGCACGAGGACTTCGGCTGGTCGCGGGCGAGCATCTCCTCCGCGGTGTCGATCAACCTGGTGCTGTACGGGCTGACCTCGCCGTTCGCGGCGGCGCTCATGGAACGCTTCGGGATGCGGCGGGTGGTCACCGCGGCGCTGGTCCTGGTATCCGCCGGCAGCGGACTGACCGTCTTCATGACCGCCGCCTGGCAACTGGTGCTGCTGTGGGGCGTGCTCGTCGGGCTGGGCACCGGCTCGATGGCGCTCGCCTTCGTGGCCACCGTCGTCGACCGCTGGTTCGTCGCCCGCCGGGGCCTCGTGACCGGCATCCTCACCGCGGGCAGCGCCGCCGGACAGCTGGTGTTCCTGCCGATCCTCGCAATGGTCGCCGAGCACTACAACTGGCAGACCGTGGCGCTGACGGTGTCGTTCGCGGCCCTCGCCGTCGTGCCGCTGGTGCTCGTGTTTCTGCGCAACCGGCCGTCGGACGTCGGGGCGGTCCCGTACGGCGCCGGACCCGACTACGTCGCGGAACCACCCGCCCCGACCGGTCGCGGCGGTGCCGCGGGCCGGGCCGTGACGGTGCTGGTGTCCGCGGCGCGGACCCGGGTGTTCTGGTTGCTGGCCGGCACGTTCGCCATCTGCGGGGCGAGCACCAACGGACTCGTCGGCACCCACTTCGTCCCCGCCGCCCACGACCACGGCATGCCGGTGACTGCGGCGGCGAGCCTGCTGGCGGTGATCGGGATCTTCGACGTGATCGGCACCATCGCGTCGGGATGGTTCACCGACCGGTTCGATTCGCGCAAGCTCCTCGGCATCTACTACCTGCTGCGCGGGATCTCGCTGATGCTGTTGCCGATCCTGTTCGCGAACACCGTGCACCCGCCGATGATCGCGTTCGTCATCTTCTACGGTCTCGACTGGGTGGCGACCGTCCCCCCGACGGTTGCGCTGTGCCGCAAGCACTTCGGCGTCGATGCACCCATCGTGTTCGGCTGGGTGCTGGCGTCGCACCAGATCGGCGCCGGCATCGTGGCGTTCCTCGCAGGATTGGTGCGCGACCAGTTCGGCGGATACGACTCCGCGTTCTACGTCGCGGGCGGACTGTGCGCGATCGCAGCGGTCATGTCTCTGGCCATCGTCGCGAAACCCCGCAAGGAGGCGTCCGAGATCGGTTGACCTGCGTCGAAACCACTCCCCCGAGCGGCCCCGGTTCCTAAGATCGATACATGGCAGCTCAGCGCGCGTCGGACGAGGTCATTGACCGCTCCAAGATCGAGAATCGGGCTCCGTCGGTAGCCGCACTGTTCGTGGATCGGGTGGCCCACTCACCCAACCGCGAAGCGTTCCGGTACGTCGACGCAGCGGACCCGAAGCAATGGTCCAGCGTCACCTGGTCCGAGGCGGGCGACCGGGTGCGCAATCTCGCGGCCGGCCTCATCGTCCTCGGCGTGCAGGCCGAGCAGCGGGTGGCGCTGGCATCCGCCACCCGCTACGAGTGGGTGCTCGCCGACCTGGCCGTCATGTGCGCAGGCGCCGCCACCACCACGGTGTATCCCACCACCACGGCCGGCGACGTCGCCTACATCGTCGCCAACTCCGGCAGTCGCATCGTCTTCGCCGAGGACGACGCGCAGCTGGCCAAGCTGCGCGAGAACCGCGGCGAACTCGGCGACGTGGAGAAGGTCGTCCTGATCGACGGCGACCCCGGCGACGACGACTGGGTGATCACGTTCGACCAGCTCCACGACCTCGGCGAAGAACTGCTCGCCGAGACACCCGACGCCGTGCACGACCGGATCGAGGCGATCGACCCCGACGACCTCGCCACCCTGATCTACACGTCCGGCACCACCGGGAGACCGAAGGGCGTGCGGCTGTCGCACTCGGCGTGGACGTACGAGGCGGCCGCGATCGACGCCACCGGCATCCTCGACGCCGACGACCTGCAATACCTCTGGCTCCCGCTGTCCCACGTGTTCGGGAAGGTCCTGCTCACGCTGCCGCTGCAGATCGGTTTCGCGACGGCGGTCGACGGCCGCGTCGACAAGATCGTCGAGAATCTCGCGGTGGTCAAACCCACGTTCATGGGCGCGGCCCCCCGCATCTTCGAGAAGGCGTACGCGCGGATCGTCTCCACCGTGCGCGAGGAGGGCGGCCCGAAGGAAAAGATCTTCGACTGGGCCGTCGGCGTCGGGCTGCGGGTGTCGAAGGCCAAGCAGGCAGGCGAGAGTCCGTCGCTGCTCGACTCGGTTCAGCACGCCGTCGCGGATCGGCTGGTGTACAGCACGATTCGCGAACGGTTCGGCGGACGCCTGAAGTTCTTCATCTCCGGATCCGCAGCGCTCAATCGTGATGTCGCGCAATGGTTCGACGCCGTCGGCATCGTCGTCCTCGAGGGGTACGGGCTGTCCGAGACCAGTGCCGCGTCGTTCGTCAACCGCCCGGCGGCGTACCGGTTCGGCACCGTCGGCTGGCCCATCCCGGGCACCGAGACCCGCATTGCCGACGACGGCGAGATCCTCATCAAGGGTCCCGGCGTCATGAGTGGATACCACGAGAACCCCGAAGCCACAGCCGAAGCGCTCACCGACGACGGCTGGTTCCACACCGGCGACATCGGCGACCTGGACGACAACGGCTACCTGCGGATCACCGACCGCAAGAAGGACATGTTCAAGACGTCCAACGGCAAATACGTCGCACCCTCCGCCGTGGCGGCCACGTTCAAGGGCATCTGCCCGTACGTCGGTGAACTCATCGTCGACGGTGAAGGGAAGTCGTACTGCGTCGCCCTGATCTCCCTCGACGCCGAATCGATCGGCGAATGGGCACAGAATCACGACCTGGGCGGCAAGTCTTTCGCCGAGATCGCGAACGCCCAGGAGACGCGCAACCTGATCGGCGGTTACGTCGAGGAACTCAACGCCGGACTGAACCGGTGGGAGCAGATCAAGAAGTTCCGCATCCTCGAACGGGAACTCACCGTCGAGAACGGCGAGATCACACCGAGCATGAAACTCAAGCGCAAGGTCGTGATGACCAATTTCTCCGACGAACTCGAGAATCTCTACACCTGAGTTGACCCTCACGCGACGTCAGGCTGCACGGTAGAGGACGTGAGCGAGAAACACACGGTCGGCGTGGTCGCCAGGCTGGTCGGAGTGAGCGTGCGCACTCTGCACCACTACGACGAGATCGGTCTGGTGACACCGTCCGACCGCACACCCGGTGGGTACCGCAGCTATTCGGATGCCGACGTGGAACGTCTGCACCGCGTGCTGACGTACCGCGAACTGGGTTTCCCCCTCGAAGAGATCGCAGCCCTCCTCGACGACCCGGACGTCGATGCCCTCGCGCATCTACGGCGACAGCACGCGTTGCTGAGCGAACGGATCGATCGCTTACACGAAATGGCTGCAGCCGTGGAGAAGATGATGGAGGCGAGAAGCATGGGCATTCAGCTCACCCCCGAGGAGCAGAACGAAATTTTCGGCGACAACTGGCCGGGCGAGGAGTACGCCGCCGAGGCCGAAGAGCGCTGGGGCGACACCGACGCGTGGAAGCAGTCTCAGCAGCGGTCCGCGAAGATGAGCAAGGAGGACTGGAAGCGAATCAAGGCCGAGGGTGACGCATTCGAGGCGTCGCTCGCGCAGGCGATGGCCGACGGCGTCGAACCCGGGTCCGATCGGGCCAACGCACTCGCCGAGGAGCACCGCGCCGGCATCGAACGGTTCTACGACTGCGACCACGCAATGCAGGTGAACCTCGCCGAGATGTACCTCGCCGACGACCGCTTTCGCCGGCACTACGACGACGTCGCCCCCGGGCTGGCGCAGTACGTCCGGGACGTCATCGTCGCAAACGCCGAGCAGCAGTAGCGGGAACAGAGCGAACTCGACCACGCACCGTCGTCGAGTTCGCTCCGTTTGTCAGCACTATCCTGAGACCCATGTCCGATTCGCAGCGTCCCAGCCCAAGTCAGTACGTCGGGTATCTGTTCGGTCGCACGCTGCCGGATTCGATGCAGGATTGGGTCCGCAACGACCTCGTCGGGCCGGGGGCCTCGGTGCGGTACGTCCTCCGTTTCATGCTTCCCGTCGCCGCGGTGCTCGCGTTGTTCCTCCTCATCCCCGGTCCTATCTGGATTCCGCTGGCGATGATGGCCCTCCTGCTGCTCCCGCTGCTCTACTTTGCGGTCGCGCTGATGAACATCTACCGTCGCCATCGTCTGCTCAGCCACGGCCTCGACCCGGACCTCGTGGGCGAGAAGGCGCAGCGCCGCGCCGACCGCACGCGCGAGGACTACGAGCGCCGCCACGGCCGCACCGAGGACCAGTAGCAGCAGCACGATGCATCACACTCGCGCCTCGACAGTGACGCAGCGCACGTGAACGATCGATAAGTAATGCGTTAAAGTGGCGGCGTCCGAGTGGGTAATCCCACGAACCGCGTACCCCACAGGGTGCAGCGCAGGTTCCGACAGCCTCGACGGGAAGAGCAGTCATAGATGACAGTCACAGATTCGGCGGTCACGCCCGATATTCACACGACGGCGGGAAAGCTCGCCGACCTGCGTAATCGTCAGGCCGAGGCGCAGCACCCGAGCGGTGAAGCCGCGGTCGAAAAGGTCCACGCCAAGGGCAAGCTCACCGCCCGCGAACGCATCACCGCCCTGCTCGACGAGGGCAGCTTCGTCGAACTCGACGCCCTCGCCCGGCACCGCTCGGTGAACTTCGGCCTCGCCGACAACCGCCCCGTCGGCGACGGCGTCGTCACCGGCTACGGCACCGTCGACGGCCGCGACGTGTGCGTCTTCTCCCAGGACGCCACCGTCTTCGGCGGCTCCCTCGGCGAAATCTACGGCGAAAAAATCGTCAAGGTCATGGACCTCGCCCTCAAGACCGGCCGCCCCCTGATCGGCATCAACGAAGGCGCCGGCGCCCGCATCCAGGAAGGCGTCGTCTCCCTCGGCCTCTACGGCGAAATCTTCCACCGCAACGTCCAGGCGTCCGGCGTCATCCCGCAGATCTCGCTGATCATGGGCCCCGCCGCCGGCGGCCACGTCTACTCCCCCGCCCTGACCGACTTCGTCGTCATGGTCGACCAGACCTCCCAGATGTTCGTCACCGGCCCCGACGTCATCAAGACCGTCACCGGCGAAGACGTCACCATGGAAGATTTGGGCGGCGCCCACACCCACATGGTCAAATCCGGCGTCGCCCACTACGTCGCCTCCGGCGAACAGGACGCCCTCGACTACGTCAAGGACCTGCTGTCCTACCTGCCGTCCAACAACCAGGCCGCCGCCCCCCGGATGCTGCCCACCGACCCGATCACCGGGTCCATCGAAGACTCCCTCACCGGCGAGGACCTCGAACTCGACACCCTCATCCCGGACTCGGCGAACCAGCCCTACGACATGCACGAGGTCATCCGCCGCATCCTCGACGACGACGAATTCCTCGAGGTCCAGGCCGAACGCGCCGGCAACATCGTCGTCGGCTTCGGCCGCGTCGACGGCCGCTCCGTCGGCATCGTCGCGAACCAGCCCACCGTCTTCGCCGGCTGCCTCGACATCGACGCCTCCGAAAAAGCCGCCCGCTTCGTGCGCACCTGCGACGCGTTCAACGTCCCCATCATCACCCTCGTCGACGTCCCCGGCTTCCTGCCCGGCACCGACCAGGAATACAACGGCATCATCCGCCGCGGCGCGAAACTGCTCTACGCCTACGGCGAGGCCACCGTCGGGAAGATCACCGTCATCACCCGCAAGGCCTACGGCGGCGCCTACGACGTGATGGGCTCCAAGCACATGGGCGCCGACGTCAACCTCGCCTGGCCCACCGCCCAGATCGCCGTCATGGGCGCCTCCGGCGCCGTCGGCTTCGTCTACCGCAAACGCCTCCTCGAGGCCGCCAAGAACGGCGACGACGTCGACGCGCTGCGCCTGCAACTGCAACAGGAATACGAGGACACCCTCGTCAACCCGTACGTCGCCGCCGAACGCGGCTACGTCGACGCCGTCATCCCCCCGTCCCACACCCGCGGACAGATCGTGGCCGCCCTGCGCCTGCTCGAACGCAAAATGGTCACCCTCCCGCCCAAGAAGCATGGGAACATCCCCCTATGACCGCGGAGTTGTCTGTCGACGAGGTGCTCGACGAGATCGCGCTGGGCGCCGGCCTCGCCGAAGAGACGCCGGCGGCGCCGGCCGTGACGTTCACGGGCAACCCGAGCGACACGGACATCGCCGCGGTGCTCGCAGTGTTCGCTGCGATCGCCTCGTCCGGTTCCGCGGCGGAAGCGCCCGCGTCCGATAACGATTCGTGGGGCACTCCCGCCCTCATTCTGCGTCGGCAAGTAGCCGCCGCTGCCGTCCTGGTCAACGCAGGCTACTGAAACTGTAGAAAAGGGAAGACATTTCGATGAGTAGTGCACGTATTTCCAAGGTGCTCGTCGCGAACCGCGGTGAGATTGCAGTGCGGGTGATCCGGGCCGCAGCCGATGCCGGCCTGGCCAGCGTCGCCGTCTACGCCGAACCCGACGCCGACGCCCCGTTCGTGCGCCTGGCCGACGAAGCGTTCGCCCTCGGCGGGCAGACCTCCGCCGAGTCCTACCTGGTGTTCGACAAAATTTTGGACGCCGCCGCCAAGTCCGGCGCCGACGCCATCCACCCCGGCTACGGCTTCCTCTCCGAGAACGCCGACTTCGCCCAGGCCGTGATCGACGCCGGCCTGATCTGGATCGGCCCCTCCCCGCAATCGATCCGCGACCTCGGCGACAAGGTCACCGCCCGGCACATCGCCGAAAAAGCCAAGGCCCCGATGGCCGCCGGCACCAAGGACCCCGTCAAGAACGCCGACGAGGTCGTCGCCTTCGCCAAGGAATACGGGGTCCCCGTCGCCATCAAGGCCGCGTTCGGCGGCGGCGGCCGCGGCATGAAGGTCGCCCACACCATCGAGGAAATCCCCGAACTGTTCGACTCCGCCACCCGCGAGGCCGTCGCCGCGTTCGGCCGCGGCGAATGCTTCGTCGAACAGTATCTGGACAAGGCCCGCCACGTCGAAGCCCAGGTCATCGCCGACCAGCACGGCAACGTCATCGTCGCCGGCACCCGCGACTGCTCCCTGCAACGCCGCTTCCAGAAACTCGTCGAGGAGGCCCCCGCCCCGTTCCTCACCGACGACCAACGCCACCGCATCCACACCTCCGCCAAGGCCATCTGCAAGGAGGCCGGCTACTACGGCGCCGGCACCGTCGAATACCTCGTCCAGGGCGACACCGTCTCCTTCCTCGAGGTCAACACCCGCCTGCAGGTCGAACACCCCGTCACCGAGGAAACCGCCGGCATCGACCTGGTCCTGCAACAGTTCAAGATCGCCAACGGCGAACACCTCGACCTCACCGAGGACCCCACCCCCCGCGGACACGCCTTCGAATTCCGCATCAACGGCGAGGACGCCGGCCGCGGGTTCCTGCCCGCCCCCGGCCCGGTCACCACGTTCATCCCGCCCACCGGCCCCGGCGTGCGAATGGACTCCGGCGTCGAAACCGGCAGTGTGATCGGCGGCCAGTTCGACTCCATGCTCGCCAAACTGATCGTCACCGGCGCCACCCGCGACGAGGCCCTCGCCCGCGCCCGCCGCGCCCTCGCCGAATTCCAGGTCGAGGGACTGGCCACCGTCATCCCGTTCCACCGGGCCATCGTCTCCGACCCCGCCTTCATCGGCGACGGCACCGGCTTCGACGTCTACACCAAGTGGATCGAAACCGAATGGGACAACCAGATCGAACCGTTCACCGGCACCCAGCCGATCGACGAGGACGAAACCCTGCCCCGGCAGAACGTCGTCGTCGAGGTCGGTGGCCGCCGCGTCGAGGTGTCCCTGCCCGGCCAGTTCACCCTCGGCACCGGCCCAGCCCCGGCCGGGGCGATCCGCAAGAAGCCCAAGGCCCGCACCCGCGGCGGCGCCCACGGCGGCGCCGCCTCCGGTGACGCCGTCACCGCCCCCATGCAGGGCACCGTCGTCAAGGTCGCCGTCGAAGAAGGCCAGCAAGTCGCCGAAGGCGACCTCATCGCCGTCCTCGAGGCCATGAAGATGGAAAACCCCGTCAACGCCCACAAGGCCGGCACCGTCACCGGCCTCGCCGTCGAACCCGGCGCCGCCATCACCCAGGGCACCGTCCTCGCCGAACTGAAATAGCTTGTGAGTACTTGTCAACCGCCCGCGGTTTACAAGTACTCACGGGTGGCGGCCGTGCATGGCGGCCGTCACCCGCGCCGCGGCGTCGCGGACCAATTCACCGATCTCCGCCGTGCGCACACCCGACATCGGACGGGACGCATCGGCCACACACAGCACGACCGCGGGTTCACCGTCCCGGTCGAACGCCGCGGCATTGATCGACAGCGGCTGGTAGCTGCCCTCCGGGTCGATGTCACCGACCACCGCATCCGCCGACAACAGTTTCCGCGCCTCCCGCAGCGCGACGGTCGAGCGGTGCCCGCCCACACCGCGACCGCGAAGTTCCGACACGGCATCCGCCAGTGAATGCTGTTGCTGTTCCATGCATTCCATCGCGTATCCGCGCTCCCGGACGAGTGCGAGGGCCGGCTCGTACGTCGCCCGCAGCACGTCCACGTCGACACCCAGATTCTGCCCGCCGAGGGCATACCATTCCTCGCGCTGCTCCGGCGGATACCAGGCCGCGATCCCCGACCCGATGGGCGGCGCGAGCAGCACCTTGTCGCCGAGCCGCAGGCCCAGGGTTCCGCGGCGTCCCCCCACTGGTTGCACCACCTCCGCCACCACCACGTCGCTTCCCGATTGCACGAACGCGATGGACGCCATGTCGGACGCGTCGGCCAGTTCGTGCATCACCGACCGCGCGAGGTTGACGACGTCCGTGGCCGTCTCGGCGGCGCGTCCGACCGGGATCAGCGCGGGACCGAGACGGTAGGTCTTGCGGGTGGGGTGCCGGATGAGCCAGCCGGCCTCGGTCAGCGCCACGACCATCGGATAGCAGGTGGCCTTCGCGACGCCGAGGTGCCGGGCGATGTCGGCGAGGCTCCGGGGCGTCTCCGGCTCGTCCGCGAGGAGTTCGGTCAGCATCACGATGCGTTCGGTCTGCGGTGAATTTCGCGCCATGTGTTTGCATAATGCCACTCTGGCGTCGCACTGTGACGGGCGATACAGTCGAGCTGTCTGAACGATCGCTAAATTGCCTGGTCATCTGTCACAGCCGCTGCAGGAAGTGAAACTCATGAAACGCTTCGATCTACGTCACCGGACCGAGCGACTCGATCCCGAGACGCAGCACGAAGAGATCTACCGGATTCTCGCCACGCAGGAATTTCCCTGGGACATCAATCAAGCCCTCAGCTTCGCGCTGTTCCGGACGTACGCCGTGCCCACCATCGGCCGGTTGCTGTTCGAGACCGGCGAGTTCACCGAACGCGTGCAGAAGCGCTACGACGACACCGGACTGATCCTCGACGCCGTCCTCGAACACGGCTTCACCAGCGACTCCGGTCGCGCCGGCATCCGCCGGATGAACCAGATGCACGGCTCCTACGACATCTCCAACGACGACATGCGGTACGTGCTGTCGACGTTCGTGGTGACCCCGGTGCGCTGGATCGACGACTTCGGCTGGCGGAAACTCACCCGCAACGAGATCGTCGGGTCCACCAACTACTACCGTGCGCTCGGCAAGTACATGGGCATCAAGGAGATTCCCGAGACCTTCGAGGCGTTCGAGAAATTCCTCGACGACTACGAGCGTGAGCACTTCCTCTTCGATCAGGGTGGCCGCGCCGTCGCCGACTCCACGCTCGAACTCCTCTGCACGTTCCCGCCGAACAACCTCGCCCCCGCCGCCCTGATCAAGCGATTCTCCTGGGCGCTCATGGACGATCCGCTTCTCGACGCGTTCGCCTACCGCAGGCCCTCCCGCCTCGTGCGGACGCTCTCCCGCGGGGCGCTGAAGGCTCGCGCACGCCTCGTCCGGTTCTACCCCGTGCGCACCGAGCCCAAGTTCGCCCGCGACCTCCCCAACATTCGCAGCTACCCGACCGGGTACGAAGTGGAGAAACTGGGCACCTTCCCCAGAACCTGCCCCGTGCAGCACACCAACGGTACGGTCGCGCGGGAAAACACCGCATCCTGAACCGCTTTGGAGATGTGATCGACGGAAAGCCGTGTGTTCGAACTATTCTCGGACACACGGCGAATGAGGGTGGGCAACTCCCGGTTCTGCCGTAACGTGGCTGCGCGTAGAGACCGCCGACAGGAAGGGATTTTGTGCACTTCTCGCGAGGGACCCTGACCATTGCCGCACTGGCAGGAGCGGCCTCACTCGCTCTGGCGCCCACGGCAACCGCCGCAACCACCTATCAGATCACCGTCGTTCCGCCCATCGGGACCGTGCACGCCAACAATCTGGTGACGCTCGGCGCGCTGGTCACCCCCACCCCGACCGGCACGGACGGATCCACTCCGGTCGAACTCGAGATCACCGAGCCCGACGGCGACGTGAACACACGAACCATCCCGCTCACCCTCGGTGCCGGGACGGCAGCGATCCGGACGCACGAGGCCGGCCGCTACACAGTCGTGTTCACCTACGCCCCACCGAACGGCACCCCCGCCGAGACGACGACGCAGTTCGACGCCGTTCCGTCACCGGGGCTGGGCCTGGGGAGCTGACAACCGAAACCTGCCGAGGCGCATCGCCGGTCAGACGTCGGCGGTGCGCCTCTTCTTCGGTTTGACGGGAGCCTCGGTGGATCCCACCGTCTTCATCGCGATCTCGACGTACTTGCGGGCAACGGCGTCCGGGGTCAGCTTGCCCTCGGTGTGATACCAACGCGGAATCGACTGGCACATACCGAGAAGCGCCCGCGTCGTCTCCGCGGCATCCGCCACGTCGAAAAGCTCCCGCTTCTTGCCTTCCTTGACGATCTCGAGGACCAGTTCCTCCACACCCTTGCGGACCGTGCGGTAACGCTGCCGATTCTCCGGGCTCAGGTAGCGCACCTCGCTCTCGAGCGCCGCCAGCCGGGATCGCATGGTCATCCGCAGCACGATCGCCTCGATGACGTTGGCCAGTCGCTGCACCGGATCGTCGCCGCCGTCGGCGCTCGCGGCGTGGGCGCGCTCGAGAACGTCGCTGGTGGAGAGTTCCAGGAGCGCCAGGAGAACGGCCTCCTTGTTCTCGTGGTGGTAATAGAGAGCGGGTACCGTGACACCGACTCGGCGGGCGATGTCGCGCACCGAGGTGCCGTGGAAGCCGTGTTCGTAGAACGCGTCGAGGGAGGCGCTGAGGATCGGCGTCAACTTCGTGGGTTCGAGGCGGCGCCAGTCTGCTGCGTTGCCGACCTCGGTGGGCGTCGCACCCTTGGATGAGCTGACCATCAAAGACCTATCTACCGCTCGCTATGCCAGGACGGGTCAAGTGTAGCTGTTCAGATAGTCGGCGAAGGTCTGCGGCGGCCGCCCGGTGAGCGTCTCGACGTCCCCCGTCACCACGGCCAACTCACCGGCCGCGATCGCTGCGTACGAGGTCACCCACCCTGCGACCTCGAAGTCCGGCGCCCCGAAGTGAGCGCGGGACGCGTACGCCTCGTCCAGGGTCTCGTTCTCGAACCGCACCGAACGTCCGGTCACCCTCGTGATCGTCTCGGCGGCCTCTGTGAGGGTGAACGCTTCCGGTCCGGTCAGCCGGTAGGTGACGCCGTCATGGTCGCCGTTTCCGGTGGTGAGCACCGCCGTCACCGCATCGGCGACGTCGTCCGGCGCCACCGCGCTCACCCGGCCGTCCCCGGCGGGACCCCGAATGACGCCCTGCTCGTCGGCCATCAGCGGGATCATCGACTGGTACCAGCTGTCCTGCAGGAACGTGTACTTCAGACCACTCTCCCGGATGTGCTGCTCCGTGAAGTAGTGGTCGCGCCCGAACGTGAACGTGCACTCGGGCGCCGCGCCCAGAAACGACAGGTAGACGATCCGCTCCACCCCGGCGGCACGGGCGGCGTCCACGGCGGTGCGGTGCTCCTCGCGGCGGGTGGCGCTCTCGTGGCCCGAGACCAGGAACAGCAACCGGACGCCGTCCAGCGCGGCGGTCATCGCCGGACCGTCGGCATACGTGGCCACCGCGAACGCGGAGTCGAAATGCTCGGCCAGCGGCTCGAGCCGCTGCGCGTTCCGCCCGATCAGCCGGACCCCGGCGCCGCCGCCGAGCCGCTCGAGCACCTTGCCGCCGATGGACCCCGTGGCTCCTGTCACTGCAATGGTCATGGCCCGCATTCTCCCAGCGCCTGCCCTCTATCCTGACGCGTATGACTGAACCCGTGGCAACCGCTGACCTGGCAGACGAGATCGGACCCGACATCCGGAGCTGCGACACGCAGTTCATCCAGTTCGGTGGCCGTGAAGTGTTCTCCGGCCCCATCACCACCATCAAATGCTTCCAGGACAACCTGCTGGTCAAGCAGACCCTCGGCGAGCCCGGCAACGGCGGCGTCCTCGTGGTCGACGGTGACGCCAGCATCCACACCGCCCTGGTCGGCGACATCATCGCCGGACGCGGCGTCGACAACGGCTGGGCCGGCGTGATCGTCAACGGCGCGGTCCGCGACTCGGCGATCCTGAAGACCCTCGACATCGGCATCAAGGCGCTGGGCACCAACCCCCGCAAGAGCACCCAGACCGGCTCCGGTGAGAAGAACGTCCCCATCGAGATCGGCGGCGTCACGTTCAACCCCGGCGAGACCGTCTACAGCGATCAGGACGGCGTCGTCGTCCGCTGATCCGGCGAGAACCGAGCGGCGGTTCGGTATCTATCGGTCCCGAACCGCTGCGAGGCTTCGAGCGCTGACGCAATAATCCGGAGGAATCCAGCGGTCGTTCGCACGACCCGCTCCTACGGAGGGTGAAGCCGATGAGTGTCGACGCCGCCGGAGAGACCAGCCGGGAAGACGCGCCCCGATCGGTGCGAGCCGCGCCCCGGCAGCAATACATCACCTGGATCGCGCTGGCCATGATGACCACCAGTTCGGTGGCCAGCCTGAGATCGGCACCCTCGATGGCCGTGTACGGGCTCGCCTGCGTGTTCCTGTACGTCGTGCCCGCCATCGTCTTCCTGCTGCCGACGTCGCTGGTCTCCGCGGAGCTCGCCTCCGGATGGTCCGGTGGCGTCTACCGCTGGGTGGGCGAAGGCATCTCGGCGAAGATGGGATTCCTGGCCGTCTGGTGCCAGTTCGCGATGACGATCTTCTACTATCCGACGCTCCTCGCCTACGTCGCGAGCACCTTTGCGTACGTGATCAATCCGGCCCTCGCCGCGAACGGGCTGTACACGGCCATCATCATCGTCACCCTGTTCTGGACCGGTGTTCTCGTGTCCTCCCGGGGAATGAAGGCCGTCGCGGGTCTGTCGAGCGCCGGACTGGTACTGGGCACGTTGATTCCCGGTGTGCTGCTCATCGTGATGGGCATCGTGTTCCTCGGCCAGGGCAATGCCTCGGCCGCACCGATGGAATTCAGCGCCCTGCTCCCCGCCTGGACCGGTATCGCCAGTCTCGTGCTGATCGTCAACAACTTCCTCCTACTCGGGCATGGAGATGAATGCCGTCCACGTCTCCAGCCTGCGGAGACCGGCGAGCGAGTTCCCCCGGGCGATGTTCGTGGCCATGGGACTGGTCCTCGGAATCTTCATCCTTCCCGCCATCGCCATCAGCTGGGTGGTGCCCGCCGAGAAGCTGTCGCTGACCGCAGGCGTGATGCAGGCGTTCGACACCTTCTTCGCCCACTTCGGGTTCGGCTGGGCCACTCCCGTTCTCGCCCTCATGCTCATCGCCGCCTCCCTCGGCGGCATGCTCACCTGGCTCGCGGGACCGTCCAAGGGACTGCTCATGATCGGACGTCAGGACGGATTCCTGCCACCGATCCTGCAGCGGCTCAACAAACACGGCATCCAGCAGAACATCCTGGTGGCGCAGGGTGTGGTCACCACCCTGATCGCCCTTCTCTACGCGTTCATCCCCGAGGTGTCGAGCGCGTACTGGATCCTCTCCGTCATCACCACCCAGGTGTATCTCGTGGTGTACGTGCTGATGTTCGTCGCCGCGATGCGGCTGCGCAGGCAACAGCCGGACCACCCCCGCGGCTACCGTGCGCCCGCGCTGTTCGTGCTGTGCTGGGTGGGCATCGTCGCGAGCCTCGCCGCCTTCTGCATCGGCTTCGTTCCGCCCTCCCAATTCGGCGGCGGCAGCGTGCTCGTCTACGTCCTCATCGTCGGGGGCGGATTCGGAATCGTCGGACTCGGCGTCCCGCTGCTGATCCTCGCGCTCCGCAAACCGTCCTGGAAACAGGACCTGGCGGCCGACCCGCTCGCCGGGGAGGCATGATGACCACCTCCGGGCGCATGGGCCCCGACGACCAGTCCGTGAACACCGCCCCGGTCGACGACCTGCACAAGAGACCTGAAAACACCCACTGGATCCTGTATTCCGTCCTTGCCGCCGCGTTCGTCGGACTCCTCGTCTGGGGTCTCGTGGTGTTCAACCAGCACAAGCAGTCCGCCGAGGCGGTAGCCAAGGCCACCGAACTGTCGGAACGATTCGAACGAGCCGGGCTCGGGCCGCTCGACGTCGACGCGACCGCCCGCGTACTCGGAACCGACGGAGCCGCGGCATGCACCGATCCGGACAACGCCCTGAAGACGGGCGTGCTGGATCAGCAGCTGGTGAGCGGAGCAGCCGGGCCCGGACAGCGTCCGATTCTCGCGACCAGCAACCTCGTCGAGGGCGAGCGACTGGCGATCTCCGTGTACTGCCCGGACAGGTCGGCGGAATTCGAGTCCGCCGTCGCCGATCTGAAACTCGTGGACGAGAATTAGGGGAACCCCGAGGAGGCGTTGATGTCCGACGAAATCCGTTCCAAGGTAGCCGAGCTGATGCCCGCGGCGCGTGACGAACTCGCCGCGCTGGTGGCGATGCGGTCGGTGGCCGATTCGCGGCAGTTCCCACCGGAGGAATGCGTTCGCGCCGCCGAATGGGTCCGGGACGCCTTCATCGGAGCCGGAATCGGACAGGTCGAACTGCTCGAGACATCCGACGGTTCACACGCCGTCGTCGGCCACCAGGCCGCGCCCGAGGGTGCCCCGACGGTACTGCTGTACTGCCACTACGACGTTCAACCGCCCGGCGACGAGAAGCTCTGGCACACCGACCCCTTCACCCTCACCGAGCGGGACGGCCGCTGGTACGGGCGCGGCGCGGCCGACTGCAAGGGCAACATCGTGATGCACCTGCTGGCGCTGCGCGCGCTCGGCACCCCGTTCCCCGTCGGCATCAGAATCGTCGCCGAAGGGTCGGAGGAGATGGGCACCGGCGGGCTCGAGAACCTCGTCGAGGCCAGGCCCGAACTCTTCGACGCCGACATGATCCTCGTCGTCGACACCGGAAACGCCGCGGTCGGCAGCCCGACCGTCACCACAACGCTGCGCGGCATCGCGAACGTCGTGGTCCACGTCGAGACCCTGGCCGGGGAGGTGCATTCGGGCATGTTCGGCGGACCGGCCCCCGACGCGCTGGCCGCCCTCGTCCAGATGCTCGCCACCCTGCGTGACGCGGACGGCAACACCGTCGTCGACGGGCTCGACTCGGACCAGAGGTGGGCGGGCGTCGACTACTCCGAGGCACAGTTCCGCACCGACGCCGGCGTGCTCGACGGTGTGAGTCTCGCCGGTACGGGTTCCGTCGCCGACGCCGTGTGGGCACGGCCTGCCCTGACGATCCTCGGCATCGACTGCCCGCCGGTGGTCGGCTCGGCCGCCGCCATCCAGCCGCGCGCATCGGCCCGCCTCAACCTGCGGGTGCCGCCCGGCATGGACCCGCAGAAGGCGCAGGACGCGCTCGCCGCCCACCTCGAGAACGCCGCCCCGTGGAATGCGCGGGTGACCGTGGACCGCGAAGCGGTGGGCTCCCCGTTCCGGGCGACCACCGACGGTCCCGGTTACGCCGCACTCGGCGCGGCGATGGAGGAGGCGTTCGGGAAGGAACTCGGAACCGTCGGGCAGGGCGGCTCCATCCCGCTGTGCAACGTCTTCTCCGCCGTCGTCCCGAATGCGGAGATCGCCCTGATCGGGGTGGAGGAACCGCGCTGCCTCATCCACGCCCCCAACGAAAGTGTGGATCCCAGCGAGATCGAGAACCTCGCCGTCGCCGAGGCGCTGTTCCTGCAGAGGTTCGCGACCGCGAACCGTCAGGACTGAGAACTGACCCGGGCCGTCATCCCACCGATCTCCACGACGTCCCCGTCCCGCAACTGCCGCCCCCGCCGCACCTCGACCTCACCGTTCACCGACACGAGTCCGTCGGCGATCACTTCCTTCGCCTCCGCACCCGACTCGATGAGGTTGGCGAGCTTGAGGAATTGGCCGAGGCGGATGGATTCGTCGCGGATCGGGACGGCGTCGTGAATGTCGGACATGCCTCTATCTTCCCTCTCCACCCAAATCGAGGCCCGACGGCTCACACTGAACACTGGAACACCTGTCTCCCGTGATCGGTACGTATCTCTCGCCGGGAAGGAAACGCTCGATGTCAGCTAGCACCGAGACACACCACGCGTCCGAGGCGGCCGCCCCCACCGCACCACGGCCCCGCCCCGCCCTCGGCTCGAAGAACGGGCGCCTGCACCAGGTTCCTCACATCGCGGGACTGATCCTGGGCGTCTTCTCGGTGCTCGTGTTCCTGTGGAGCATCTCGCCGGTGCTGCGCTACTACGTGCACGTGCCGCGGGAATACGTCGACACCTACTACTTCGACGCCCCCGACACCAGCCTGTCGTGGGCTCTGGTGGTCGCGCTGCTCGCGGCGGCGCTGGCGAGCCGCAAACGGATCGCCTGGTGGCTGCTGACGATCTACCTGATTCTGTTCCTGATCTCCAACGTCGTCGTGAGCATCACGGACCGGAACGTGAATGCAATGGTCGCCGCCGTGGTGCAGGTGGTGCTGATCGGCATCCTCATCGCGGCCCGCCCGGAGTTCTACACCCGGGTCCGGCGCGGCGCCGGCTGGAAAGCCCTCGGTGTACTGATCGCCGGACTCGCCATCGGCACCCTCCTCGGGTGGGGACTCGTCGAACTGTTCCCCGGCACCCTGCCGCAGGGAGAACGCTTCCTGTGGGCGCTGAACCGCGTGACCGCGCTCGCCGCCGCCGACAACGAACAATTCACCGGGCGGCCACACGGATTCGTCAACACCCTCCTCGGCCTGTTCGGCGCGATCGCTCTGCTGGCCGCCGTCATCACCCTGTTCCGCGCCCAGCGGTCCCACAACGCCCTCACCGGCAACGACGAATCGGCGTTGCGCGGACTCCTGCTGCAGTACGGCGCGGACGACTCCCTCGGCTACTTCGCCACCCGCCGCGACAAGGCCGTCGTGTTCGCACCCAGCGGGAAGGCGGCCATCACGTACCGCGTCGAACTCGGCGTGTGCCTGGCCAGCGGCGACCCGATCGGCGACCCGGAGGCGTGGCCCCACGCGATCGAGGCGTGGCAGGCACTCGCGTCCCAATACGGTTGGGCCACCGCCGTGATGGGCGCCAGCGAAACCGGCGCCACCGCGTACAACAAGGCCGGTCTCACCGTGCTCCAACTCGGCGACGAAGCCATCCTCCGCACCCGCGAGTTCAACCTCAGCGGACGCGACATGCGGCAGGTCCGGCAAGCCGTCACCCGTGTCCGGCGCCAAGGAGTCACCGTCCGGATCCGCAGGCACCGGGACGTCCCCGCGGAGGAGATGGCCGAAACGATCCGGCTCGCGGACGCGTGGCGCGACACCGAGACCGAGCGCGGATTCTCCATGGCCCTCGGCCGACTCGGTGACCGCCTGGACGGCGACTGCCTGCTGGTGGAGGCGATCGCCGAGGACGGTGAGATCGACGGCATCCTGTCGCTGGTGCCGTGGGGGCCCACCGGTGTTTCCCTCGACCTGATGCGCCGCAAGCCGACCTCCCCCAACGGGGTGGTGGAACTGATGGTGTCCGAACTGGCCACCACCTCCGATCAATTCGGCATCACCAAGGTGTCGCTGAACTTCGCGGTGTTCCGCTCGGTCTTCGAGGAAGGCTCCCGCATCGGGGCAGGACCCATCCTGCGGATCTGGCGCTCGATCCTCGTCTTCTTCTCCCGCTGGTGGCAGCTCGAGGCGCTCTACCGGTCCAACGTGAAGTACCAGCCGGAATGGGTTCCGCGGTACCTCTGCTTCGAGGACAACCGGGAACTGCTGCGCGTCGGATTCGCGTCGGCCGTCGCGGAAGGATTCGTGACCCTGCCCCGGTTCGGCCGCTCCGGAACCCGGGACGCCCTCGAGCACACCGGCACCCACGCCGCGGTCCCCGCCGCCCTCGTCGCCGCCGAAGGGCTGCACTCCGACGGCAGCGCACCCGGCGAAGGCCTCGCACCGGCGGCGACCGGACCGAAACGTCCCGAGCAGGTCCGCGTCCGGCTCGACAAACTGGCCGGCCTCGCCGAACAGGGCATCGACCCCTACCCCGTCGCCTATCCGCCGACACACACGGTGACGGAGGCCGTGGAGTCGCCGGAGGGAACGACGGTCCGCATCGCAGGCCGGCTGCTCCGGATCCGCGACTACGGCGGGGTCGTGTTCGCGGTGGTCCGGGACTGGTCCGGCGACATCCAGATCCTCGTCGACGAGGCCCGGGTTGGCACCGACCGCATCCGGGCATTCGCCGCCGAGTTCGACCTCGGTGACCTCGTCGAGGTCGCCGGCGTCATCGGATACAGCCGCCGCGGAGCGCTGTCGCTGCTCGCGAACGAGTGGCGCATGACCGGCAAGTGCCTGCACCCCCTGCCGGACAAGTGGAAGGGCCTGTCCGACCCGGAGACCCGCGTCCGGCAGCGATACGTCGACCTCGCCATCAACTCCGACGCCCGCCGACTGCTCGAGGCCCGCAGCGCCGTCGTGAAATCGCTGCGGGATTCGCTCGGCGGCCGCGGCTTCCTCGAGGTGGAGACCCCGATCCTGCAGCAGGTGCACGGCGGCGCCAACGCGGCACCGTTCCTGACCCACATCAACGCCTACAACCTGGACCTGTACCTGCGGATCGCGCCGGAGCTGTACCTCAAGCGGTTGTGCGTCGCCGGCATGGAGAAGGTGTTCGAGATCGGCCGCGTGTTCCGCAACGAGGGCGTCGATTTCAAACACAACCCGGAGTTCACGATCCTCGAGGCGTACGAGGCGCACAGCGACTACGAGAAGATGATGGTGCTGTGCCGGGAGCTCATCCAGACCGCGGCGATCGCGGCATACGGGCGCGAGATCATCATGCGCCCCGGCCCCGACGGCACACTCGTGGAGGTCGACATCTCCGGCGAATGGCCCGTCAAGACGATGCACCAGGCGGTCGCCGAGAAACTCGGCGTCGACGTCTCACCCGAGACGCCGCTCGCGGAACTGCAACGGCTGTGCGACGAGCACGAGATCCCGTACCAGTCCACCTGGGACGCGGGCGCCGTGGCGCAGGAGATGTACGAGCACCTGGTGGAGGACTACACCGAGTTCCCCACCTTCTACACCAACTTCCCGACGTCGATGTCACCGCTCACCCGGCCGCACCCCACGATTCCGGGCGTCGCCGCGAAATGGGACCTCGTCGCGTGGGGTGTCGAACTCGGCACCGCGTACAGCGAACTCACCGACCCGGTCGATCAGCGGAACCGTCTCACCGAGCAGTCGATGCTCGCGGCCGGCGGCGACGAGGAGGCGATGGAACTCGACGAGGACTTCCTGCAGGCCCTCGAACACGCCATGCCCCCGACCGGTGGGCTCGGGATGGGCGTCGACCGGGTGGTCATGCTCATCACCGGCGGCAGCATCCGTGAAACACTCGCGTTCCCCCTGGCCAAGCCGAGGCAATGACCTCCCGTGGCCGGGTGGCCGTCGCGGCGCTGCTGATCCTCGGCGCCGTCGGCTACGCGTCGTGGCTGCTCGAATTCGTGCTGGACACGGGCATCGACCCGCTGCGGGGGTTCGCGAGCGAACTCGCCGCGGCGGACCAGCCGTACGGATTCTGGTTCCGGACCGGCGACCTGCTGACCGGATGCGTCGTCGCCGTGGCCGGGGTGCTGGGACTGTCGCGGTACTCGCAGGGCTGGGTGACGGCGGTCGGGTGGCTCGCGCTGATCGTGTTCGCGCTCGCGACCATCGCGGATTCGCGTCTGCCGATGAGCTGCGCGGCCACCAACGACCCCGTCTGCGCTGCGCGTGAGGCCGCCGGACACCTGCCGCTCACCCATGATCTGCACGCCGTGACCAGCGCATCCGCCTCGACGGGAGGTGTGGTGTCGAGTCTCGCGTTCCTGTTGGCCGCGTTCCGCTACCGCTGGCCGACCTGGTTGAAAATTACCGGCGCGGCCGTCGCGACGGTGTTCGTCGGGGGCACGGTCTGGACGCTGACGGCCGCGGGAGTGCGCGACGAACAGGACGCCTGGCTCGGACTCGGCCAGCGCGTCCAGCTGCTCGCGTTCTGCGGATGGCTGATCTTCGTGGCGCTCAGCGTGATTCACATCACCCCGGAAACGGATGGTTCCACGTGAAACGTCCTGGGGAAATGGTCGCGGGAGTGCACGTGGTGGTCGACGGTGAGGGCCCACCCGTCGTCCTCTACGGCGGTCTGGGCGGCAACTGGTTCGACTGGGACGAGGTGGCCGAGCTGCTGTCCGGGAGCTGCCTCGTGGTGCGGATCGATCGTCCCGGGTACGGGTTCAGTCCCCCCTCCGCCGAGAGGCCGTCCGCTCGCGGCGAGGCCGAGAGAATCGCCGACGTCCTCGACGCGCTTTCCGTGGCCACTCCGGCAGTGCTCGTCGGCCACTCGCTCGGCGGCATCTACGTCGAGGCCTTCGCCCGGCTGTACCCCGACCGAACCGGCGGTGTGATCCTGTTGGACGCCACCGTCACGGCTCATCCGCACCGTGTGATCCCGACCCGGTGGCGCGTCACGATGGGCAGACGGGTGGCCCGAACGGCCAGCAGAGTGGGGCTGCAACGCCTCCTCGGCCCCACGGTCCGCCGGATCCTGAACCACTCGACACCGCCCGACGGGGTCGCGCCGGACACTCGTCGTTGGGTCGAACGGATCTACCGCGAGCCCGCGTACCTCGAATCCTCGATCGTCGAGAACGCGTCGTACCCGGCTCTGGCCGAAGAGCTGGCCGAACTGCGCGAGACCACGACGATGCCGGCACCCGTCGTCGTGGCCGCCGCCCACACCGGACGTCCGACGCCCTGGGGATCGGCGTGGATCCGCATGCAGAGACAGTTCGCCGAGTTCCTGGGCGCCGCGTTCCGTGTCGTACGTCCCGCGCACCACCACGCCATGATCGATCAGCCCGGCCAGATCGCGGCACTGGTACGGGAGCTGGCAAGCTGATCGACGTGCAACTGCTACTGATCCGCCACGCGCTGCCCGAGCTCGTCACCGCGTCCGACGGGCGCGCGGACCCCGCACTGACCGAGGAAGGTCACGCCCAGGCCAAGCGGCTGCCTGCCGCGCTGGCCCCGTACCGCATTGCCCGGATCGTGAGCAGCCCGCAGCGGCGCGCACTCGAGACGGCTGCGCCGGTCGCCGAGGCCCTCAACCTGCCCGTCGCCGAGTACGTCGGCCTCGCGGAATACGACTACGACCTCGACCACTACATCCCGTTCCACGAGGCGGAGGCGCGGGCGCCCGAGGCGTTCGCCCGGATTCGGGCCGGCGAGTTCCCGAAGTCCGTCGACGCCGACGCGTTCCGCGCGCGGGTGTTCGAGTCCCTCGGCCGCATCGTCGACGAGTCCGGCCACGAGGACACCGTCGCCGTGTTCGCCCACGGCGGTGTCATCAACGTGTTCCTGCAGCAACTGCTGGGGCTCGACCGACCCCTCGTGTTCCCGATCGAGTACGTGTCCGTGACCCGGGTGCTCGTCTCCCGCAGCGGTGAGCGGCGAGTGGCGTCGGTCAACGAGACCGGTCACGTCAGGGACATGCTGCGTCGATAGAACCCGCGAGAACGGCGCGCACGGCGGTCGGCAGAGCGGTCGGCACGCCCGCTTCGGCGCCCGCCCGTGCGATCGTGTCGATCGCCGCCGCGGTGAATTCCGCGCTCTGCACCGGCTCGTACCGCGCGGGAGTGTCGATGCCGACCGCGAACTCCGCGAAGCTTCCGGTCATCGCCCGCAGGAACGGCGCCGCCATCGCGGCAAGTTCCCCGGCGGTGCCGCCGGCGCCGCGGACCATCGCGGCGCCCTGCTCGAACCCGGCGAACATGGCGTACATTGCGCCGAGCAGCGCGAGGTCGTACATCGCGGCGGCGCCGGCATCGTCACCGACGAACACCGCGCGACCGAACAGTTCCAGCACCGGCCGGTTCCTGTCGAACGCCTCCGCCGCGCCGCTGTAGAGCACGAACGTGTCGCCGCCGCCGATCATGTCGGGCACCGCCATGATGCCGCCGTCGACGTACTCCACTCGCGCCACGCCTGACCACCGGGCCATCGCCCGCGCCTGCTCGGGTGTGGTCGTCGTCAGGTTCACGAGCGTTCTTCCACGCAGGTCGCCGGCGACCGGCTCGATCAGCTCGTGCACCGTCTCGTCGTCGAGCACGCAGACGAGCACCAGCGGCGACGCCCGTACTGCCGCGGACACGGACTCGGCCGGGTGCGCACCGGAGTTCGTCAACGTGTCCGCTTTCTCGGGCGTGCGGTTCCACACGGTGACCGTCCGCCCAGCCCGCAGCAGCGCGGCCGCGAGAGCCCGTCCCATGGCGCCGAGCCCGAGAACCGTGACGTCGGTGCCGGTCATGCGACGCCCCGGGCGGGCTGCGCCGGCGCGACGATCGCCTCGTACACACTGCCCGAACCGTGCCCGCCGAAGCCGAGGTCGAGGGCGCGCCGGTACAGGTCCCGGACCGCCACCGGGAGTCGCGAATCGATCTGCGCGTCCTCGCTGGTGGTCGCGATGTGATCGATTCCGGCGGCCATCATGGCCAGGCTCGCCCCGACGTCGGGGTACTCGCGACGGTCGATCTCCTCGGCAGCACCGTCCAGGAAGAACGGCATCTGCGCGAGCAGGTCGGAGGCGTAGGGCAGGAACGTCTCGGCCTGCACCCCGGCAGATTTCATCAGCGCCGCCGCATGACTCGTGCCGACCAGCGTGGTCATGAACAGATCGAGCAGAGCCTGGTACCAGAGCAGGGCCAGACCCGGATCGGCGCCGACGTACTCCGGCCGCGCGAGGAGCGCGAGCGTGTCGGACCACCGGTCGAGGACTTCGCGCGGCCCGCTGTAGAAGGCGTAGGCGGTGTCGTCGCCGACCAGCGTGGCCGGAACCATGATGCCGCCGGTGAGGAATTCGGCGCCGTGCCGGACCGCCCACGCGGCCGCACGCTCGGCCTCGCGGGGAGTGCCGGAGCTGAGGTTGACGAGGACCTTGCCAGCGAGACGGTCGGCGGCGGGTTCGAGCAGGTCGTACATCGCCCGGTAGTGGGTGAGGCTGACGATCACCAGTTCGGCGGCGTCGAGCGCGTCCTTTGCGGTGATCGCGCGGCGGGCGCCTGCCGCGACGGCGGCGTCGGCGCGCGACGCGGTGCGGTTGAACACCGTGACCGGCACGGCGTGATCGAGGAGTGTTCCGGCCATGGCCCGGCCCATCGGCCCGAGCCCGACGACGGTGACGGAAGGCAGTTGTGCAGGCATGATTCGCTTTCGGACGTCCGTGCCCGAGTGACCGGGCAACGCTGCGGAGCAACGCCTTCTCCAGTCTCAGCGTGCGCACTACACTCGACAAGTACCCACTTCAAAGTCAGGTACTTACCAAAAAGTCAGTGAGGAGCGTCATGCGCAGACAGCAACGTCCCTACTCCTGCGGAATCGATGCGGCGATCGACGTCATCGGCGGCAAGTGGAAGGTGCTGATCCTGTGGGCGCTCCACGCCGGCGAGCAGCGGTTCGGCGACCTCAAGCGCCTGGTCCCCGGCATCTCGGAGAAGATGCTGATCCAGCAGTTGCGCGAACTCGAAGCCGACGCCATCGTGCACCGCGAGGTCTACCACCAGGTTCCGCCGAAGGTCGAGTACTCGCTGACCGAACTCGGCGTCTCCCTCAATCGCTCCCTCGAACCGCTCGGCGCGTGGGGCGCCGAGCACATGGACCACATCGTGGCCGTCCGTGAGATCGAGGCGAACGGCGAGAGCCTCGATCCGTCGGGCCGCTAGAGCCCCGGGATCCGGGGCAGCGGAGGGAGCGGCGGCGGCGGCGGGAGGGTCGGCAGCTGAATCTGCGGCAGACCGGGAATGAAGGGGCGCGGGGCGGGAGCAGGCGCGGGAGCGGGTTCCGGCACGCTCGCCTCCTCCTCGGCCGGGCCCGGAACCGACACCGCGGCCGACGGCGGTGGCGTCGACGCCGGTGCCGGCGCGGGCGACGGAGAGACGTCCGCGTTGCTCGGCTGAGTGGCGACCGGACGTGCGTCACCGTCGGAGCTCTGCAGGTGGCTGCCACCGACGCCGAGGCCGAGACCGATCACGGCGACGACGGCCAGTGCACCGCCCGCCAGAACGCCACCGCGGATCACGGGTTTCGCGAACCTCTCGGCGCCGTTGCGGTCCGGAGTGTCCTCCTGCGCCAGCAGCGCAGCGCCCTCCGCGGCGACCAGTTCCGGCTGCGCCGGCACGATCACCGGGAGCGCGAGCCACGATTCCATCAGAGACGCGACCAGCGGAATATGCGCGCCGCCCCCGATCAGAACCACGGCGTCGGCAGCACGCCCGGACGATTCGATCACCTCGCGGGCCAGGCGCGCCGACGCCTCGACGCGGCGCACGATCAGCGAGTCGAGAATGTCCTGCGAGAGCAGGAGCAGACCGCCGTCCCCGGGTACGCAGACCGCGGTGTTGGTGGACAGCTCCTCTTTGGCGCGGCGGCAACGGGCGTCGAGCTCCGACTCCGCGACCTCGTCGGCCGGCGGCGCGATGCGCTTCTCGTCGAGCTGGTGGTCGCGGATCAACCGGTCGACGACGTCGCCGCTGATCTCGTCGGTCCGCGCCGTCCCGAGCACCGCGCCGGTGAGTCGGTCGACCACGGTGACGGTGAGGCCGGAGCTGCCGAGGTCGTAGAACACGAGCGTCGCATGGTCGCCGAGCTGTCCCGACGCCTCGAGCATCCGGAGCGCGGCCGTCACTTCCGGGACCAGCCGGCAGTCGATCGCGGCCTGCACGGCAGCTGCCTGCGCCTCGTCCCGGTACGCGACACCGAAGACCTGCACGTCGTCGACGGGGCGCTCGGCTATCACCGTTTCGATGGCATCGGCAACCACGTGTTCCGGGTGCTCGCGGGCGGCATCCACCGGAAACGTCCGGATGACGGCCCCCTCGTCGTCCGGATACGCCACGCGCACCGCGCTGGCACCCACCGATACACCGAGAACTGAAACCATGGAAAGACTATAACGGTTTGATCACGGAACGCGTGTCGGGGCCTCGCAGCCTCCGGCTTCGTTATATGTGCTCAGAGCCCGGGTATCCGGGGAAACTCCGGCATGGGGAGCGGCGCCGGCGGCGGAATCGTCGGCAGCTGAATCTGCGGCAGACCCGGAATGAGCGGAGCGGGTTCCGATGTGGTCGGCGGAGCCGACGTGTCGGACGGCACGACACTCTGACTCTCGGGGGCGGCCGGTGCCTGAGTCGAACTCTGCGCCTGCCGCTGGTACGTGGTGCGCACCTCGGTCTGCGGCGGGATCACCGGCTGCTCGTCGACCACCGACGGGGCTGCGTCCGCAGGCGGGGCCACCTCCGCGGTCGTCGTGGGCTGCGGCGGTATCACTTGCCGCGCTTCCGGCGCCTGCGTGTTCGACTGCGTGGCGGCCGGCTGCGCTTCCTCTTCCGAACCCTGCAGGAGGTCGGTGCCGACGCCGAGTCCGAGACCCACCGCGGCGACCACGGCCACGACGCTGCCGGCGAGGACGAGGCCACGACGCTTCCAGATCGGCGCCGACTTCGACTCGGGTGCCGGCTCGGATTCCAGTTCCCGCTCGAATTCCGGCTCCGGCTCGAACTCCGCCTCCGGCTCGAACTCCGCCTCCGGCTCGAATTCCGGCTCGAACCGGTGCTCCGGCGCCACCGCCGCGACGAACTCGTCGGACGTCGGACGCGCCAGCAGGGCCGCACCCTCGGCGGCCACCAGTTCGGGCTGTGCGGGAACGATCACCGGAAGGTCGAGCCAGGACTCCATCACGGACGTGACCAACGGAATATGCGCGCCGCCCCCGATCAGAACCGCGGCGTCGGGAAGGCGTCCCGAGCGGCGAATAACCTCGCGGGTCAGGCGCGCCGAAGTCTCCACCGGGCCCACGATGAGCGAATCGAAACTGTCCTGCGACAGGAGGAGAAGGCCGCCCTCGCCCGGCATGCACACCGCGCCGTGCGTGGACAACTGCTCCTTCGCATCGCGGCACCGCGCGGCCAGCGCGAGCGTTGCTGCCGCGTCGGCGGGGTGCGCGAAGCGGTGCAGTTCGAGTTGGTTGTCACAGATCAGCCGGTCGACGAGGTCGCCGCTGATCTGGTCCGACCGCGCACTGCTCAGCACCATGCCGGTGTCTCGGTCGACGACGGTGACGGTGAGACCCGAACTGCCGAGGTCGTAGAACACGAGTGTCGAGTGGTCGCCGAGTTCTCCGGACATCTCGAGCATCTGGAGCGCGGCCGTCACTTCGGGAACCAACTGGAAGTTGCCGATCTTCAGCCGTGCCATCGCGGCCTGCACGGCACCGGCCTGCGCCTCGTCCTGGTACGCGACACCGATGGCCTGCACTTCGTCGGTCTCGTCGCGCTCGGCGAGCACCGTCCCGATGGACTCGGCAGCGAGTTCCTCCGGCCGTTCGAGTGTTGCGGTCACCGACCGCGATTGGAAGATCGGCGCTTCGAGTGTCACGGCGTCGTGGCACGCGAAGCGCACCGCGCTGGCGCCTACCGATACACCGAGAACTGAAGTCATGCCGCCGACTATAACGGTTCGATCACGGGTCTCGCGCATGAAGCAGACCGGACGGCACGTCAGGCACTTTTCGGCCGTACCCCCGTGACGCACATCGGGTTTCCACCCGAATCCGCGACACGCCGTTACGTGTCCTAGTGGTCGACAAACACGGCGTCGGCGTACACCGGGGTGCGGCCGGAGCGCCGTCAGTCGGTTCCGGCGGCAACGTCGACGTGGGTGCCGAACCACTGCAGCGTTCGTGCCCAACCGTCCCGGGCGGCCGCCTCGTTGTACACGGCCGGACGGTCGTCACAGTGGAAGCCGTGTTCGGCCTCGGCGTAGCGGACGATCTCGGTGTCGACCGGGGCGTGGGCGACCGCGGCGCGCAACTCCTCGACTTCCTCGGTCGGGATCCCCTTGTCGCGGTCTCCGAACAGGCCGAGCCACGGCGTTCCGAGCTGCCCGGCGACGTCGAGTTGCGATGGATAACCGAAGCGCCCCTTCGCGACGCCGCCGCCGTAGAAACTCACCGCCGCCCCGAGGTCGAGTCGCGTCGCCGTGTGGAACGCGACCGTCCCGCCCATGCAGAATCCGACGATCGCGGTGTTCCGCCGGTCGATCGAGGCCGCCGACAGGGCCGCGACGGCCCCGTCGACGTCCTCGCCGATGTGCGCGGCGGTGAGCTCACCGATCAACGACATCGCCGACTTCATGTCGTCGTACTCCAGCACCGGATCGCCGCTCCGGTGGAACAGGTGCGGCGCGACCGCGTGGTACCCGGCGGCAGCGAAACGACGGCAGACGTCGACGATGTGCCCGGTGACGCCGAACGCCTCCTGGATGACGACGACACCGCCGCGGACGGGACCTTCGGGGGTGATGCTGGTGAGTGGAGTGGTCACGAACTACGACTCTAGGAAACCGGCTTCAGCGGGTGGATCGCCGGTGCCCCGGCGAGGTGCTCACCGAACGTCCCAAGCGCGGCCTGGAAGTGCGGCGACTTCATGTGCGCGTCGACCGCCTCCTGACCGGTCCACACCTCGACGGTGACGAAGGTTCCCGCGACGGCGGCTGATTCGAACACCTCGTACGAGATGCAGCCCTCTTCCTTGCGGCTCTCCGCGGCCAGCGCGGACAGTCCGTCGCGGACGGTGTCCTCGGAACCGGGCTTGGCAGGAATGGTCGCTACGACATGCAGATCGGACATCGACTCCCTTTCGTGGACGCCACCTCGTGTGGCCCGTCTCACGTAAGCACAGTTGGGTCGGCTAGGAAACCCGAAGTCGCGTCAAATAATCGGCGACCTGCGGTTCGTCCCAGCCGTGCGCTTCACGGAGACCGTCCGCGATGGTCGCGAGATAGGCGGGCGCCGGTGCGTTCCGGGCGACGACGTCACCGCGGGCCCGGGTGGTGAACGTGCACATGGGGACACCGTTGCGGGATCCGAGAGTGACCAGACGGTCGTAGCAGGCGGGTTCCTGCGCGTGGATGTCCTCGAACTGCTCCTGCGTCACCAGGAATGCGCGGGCCGCGACGGAGCCGGGCGCGTCGGGGTCGTAGAACGCGCGGCCGCCGCCCCAGATCCGCGACTCTCCCGCGAAGAACACCGAGCCGGGTATCACCACCGGAATCGACTCGCGCGGGGCGCTCGCGTCTCGGGCGCCCGCGTGCACGAGGTTGCCCCCGGCCGGACAACCACCACGCAGGTA
This sequence comes from Rhodococcus sp. JS3073, assembly GCF_026810085.1. Taxonomy (NCBI): domain Bacteria; kingdom Bacillati; phylum Actinomycetota; class Actinomycetes; order Mycobacteriales; family Nocardiaceae; genus Rhodococcus; species Rhodococcus sp. JS3073. The sequence goes on from NZ_CP113951.1 coordinate 4,138,789, forward strand.
GCAGGTCAGACGCGTCGTCGCCATGTTCGATCCATAGCTGACGTACCAGATCAGCACACAAACGACCGTACTCGGACAAGATGGTCACATGAGTCTTCTCGGCGAAGTCAGGGGCTGGCGCAGCGGTTCTCGGAAGCATCACCGCCTGCGGGACCTCGACGGCACACTCGTCGTCGTCACCGGCGGCGGCAGCGGGATCGGCCGCGAGACCGCGCTGGCGTTCGCGTCCGAAGGCGCCGTCGTGGTGATCGCCGACCGCGACCTCGAATCCGCGCAGCAGACCTCCGATCTCATCAACTCCGCCCAGATGAAGGGCGGCGGTGCGGTGGCCATCTTCGGTGGCGGCTCCCACGCGTATCAGGTGGACGTCGCAGTGGAGGAGGAGGTGCAGCGCTTCGCGGAGAAGGTGCAGGCCGAGCACGGCACCCCCGACATCGTGGTCAACAATGCCGGAATCGGATATTCGGGCACGTTCACGAAGACTCCGCAGAAGGATTTCGAGCGGGTGATGGACGTGAATTTCTGGGGTGTCGTCTACGGCTCTCGCGCCTTCTCCCAGCAGATGATCGACCGCGGAACCGGTGGGCACATCGTCAACCTGTCGTCCGCCGCGGCTTTCACGCCGCAGAAGCAACTCACCGCGTACGCGACGAGCAAGGCCGCGGTGTTCATGCTGTCGGACTGTCTCCGAGCGGAATTGGTGAACCACGGCATCGGCGTCAGCGCCATCTGTCCCGGACTCGTCCACACCAACATCGTCAAGGCCACCGACTTCGCGGGCGCCACACCGGAGGAGCAGGCGAAGAAGCGGGACCGGACCGACAAGCTCTACCGCAGACGCGGTTTCACCCCGGACCGGGTGGCGACGCAGATCGTGAGGGCCGTCAAGCACAACAAGGCCGTCGTCCCCGTCACGCCCGAAGCCAAGTTCGGGCGGGCGCTGAGTCGCCTGGCCCCCGGCAGCATGCGGCTCGGCGCCCGCTTCGACCTCGGCTGATCCGAAGCATCAGGGGGTCGGGGCCTGCACCCGGCCGGTGTAGGCGTCCATGCTGTGGTACACACCGAGCCGGTCGGCCAGACGGTCCCAGGCACGCACGGGCAGGACGGCTTTCGCCACCCGCGACAGATACAGCGACCGCGGCAGCATCAGCAGCGGCCTCCCCTGCTTCATCGCCCGCCAGGACCGGGCCGTGACGTCCTCCGGGCTGAGGATCGGAGCGAACATGGGGTTCTTCACACCGTCGAACATGCCGGTGGAGATGTAGCTCGGGCACACGGTGGTGACCTTGACGTGCCCGTGGCCGGCCTGGACCAGTTCGAGTCGCAGCGAATCGCTCCACCCCAGGGCAGCCCACTTCGACGCGGCATACACGGCCATCCTCGGCGTCGCCACGGTCCCGGCGGCGGACGCGATGTTCACGATGCGGCACTCCCGGCCCCGGTCCTCGATCATGGCGGGCAGGAACTCGTTGGTGACGCACATCGGGGCGAGTGTGTTGACGTCCATCACGAATTTCGTGTCCGACTCGTGGTCGTGGTCCCAGAAGTACTTGCCGCGCACCACACCGGCGTTGTTGACGAGCACGTCGGGGCGGCCGAACGCACCCCGCACCTCGGCGGCCGCCGTGCGGACGGATTCGAGGTCGGCGACGTCGACGACCTGTGCGCTGACGGTGCACCCCGATTCGCGCAGTTCCTGCGCCGTGCGTTCGAGCGTGTCGGCGTCGATGTCCCACAACACCACCGCGCCCGCGTGCTCGGCGGCGGCGAGCCGGGCGAACAGACGTCCCATCCCCATTGCCGCCCCGGTGATCAGGACCGTCTTGCCCGCTGCCGAGAATCCCACGTCATGCTCTCCTTCGGTCGAGACCGGCCGGGTCGGCGGGCTCGTGGTAGAGGGTTTCGATCCGGTCCTTCAACGTCACCTGTGCGCGTCGCAGCGCCTGCCACACCACCGGTGCGGCCACACCGCCGAGCAGTTGTCCGGCCGGTCTGCCGGGAGAGTGGTAGCGGAAGTCGACGGTGAGCTCCGTTTCGTCCGGGCTGAGCGCGTCGAACGTCCAGACCGATCCGTGCACGCCGTGATCGGCCTCGACGACGAGCCGGCGACCCGGGGCCGATGCGACGACCCGGGCACGGGACGGCAGCGCGATCGCATCGAGCACGGTCTCCGGATCACCGAGGTACTCGAGGGCCATCGCGGGCGGAACGACGATCACCGTGGTGCTTCGTAAGCCGATCATCGAACGCCCGGAACTGCGGGGCTCGGACAGGCAGAGCTGAATGGACAAGACGGATATCCCAACGTGTCGACGTCCGAGGCGGAGAGTGTGTGGTACATCGATGTACCGCATACTGCCGACGGTATACGGAAACCCACCGACAGGGAAGACTACGATTCGATCCGATGACGAAACCCCAGCAAGACGCCGGTGACGGGCGTGCTGCCCGTTGGCGCGGCCAACGCGAGAAGCGGCGCTCGGAGTTCGTCGAACGGGCACTCGTCGCCATCAGCGCAGAAGGTCCCGACGTGTCGGTCGCGACGATGGCCGTCTACGCCGAGGTCGCGCGAACCCGCATCTACCGGCATTTCGACGACAGCACCGACCTCAAGAACGCCGTCGCCCGGCGGGTCGCGGCGATGATGCTCCTCGAATACGCGCCCGTGATCACCGTCGACGGCGCACCGCACGCGATCCTCACCCGCGCCGCCCGCACCCACCTCGACTGGGTCACCGAACACGCCAACCTGTACCGCTACCTGATGTCGTTCTCCCCCGCTGCCGGAGAGGTGCGGCGGGCCATCAGCACCGCGGTCTCCGACATGCTCCACCCGTACCTGGACGCCCTCGGCGCCCCCGCCACCGCGACACCGCTGGCCAATGCGCTGATCGGGATGGTCGAGTCGGTGTCCGCGGAGTGGATCGAACGTCCGGGCGGCACCGACGTCGGCGCGCTGACCGAACAGCTGGCCGCGTGGGCGTGGGCGCTGGTCGACACCACAATGCGCAGCCGCGGCGCGGTCCTCGACCCCGACAGCCCCCTACCGGCCCCCGACGACCTCCGCACGTGAGTGGGAAAGCGTGCGGGAACACACTTTCGCACTCACGTGCGGGACCAGCGGCTCAGGTACTCGCGCTCGGTGGCGGTGATGCGGCGTAGCCGCTGGGCATCGACATCCGCGACGGCCATCTGAGTGGTGGCGGTGACGGCGGGCGGATCGGTGATCGGGGTACGCGCACCCCGGACCTCGTAACCGATCGTGAAGTCGACCGCCCGGTGCTTGGCGATCCACATCGTGATCCGCAGGGGACTGTCGGAGTGGCGCAACTGTCCCCGGTACTTCAGGTGGATGTCGGCGATGAATGCGCTCGTGATGAGCGACGAGTTCTCGCTGCCCTCGCTGAGCAGCCAGTCGATCCGGGCCTCTTCGAGCAACGTCACCATCCGCGCATGGTTGATGTGCTGGAAGGCGTCCATGTCGGACCACCGGACGGTCACGAAGGCGTCGTAGCCGACGACAGCGGCAGGGGTGTCAGTCACGTCGGACATCATCCCCTGCCGCCGTCAGCCGAACTCACGCGATGTCGCGCAACCAGTTCCTCAGCCACGTCGTGGCGGGCGTACCCGATCCGTCGACCGCGTAGCTGGTGTAGTCCTGGTGAGCCTGCGACTTGTAGAACTGCTCCAGTTCGTCGATGCGCTTCTCGTTGGACTGCTCGTCCAGCTGAGCCATCAGGGCCGGAACACCGCCGACAGCGAGGATGTCGTTCCAGATCGCGAGCGCTTCCTGCTGGTAGCGGCCGAACAGTGTCGGCGTCGGATCCGACGTCTGCGCGAGGAATCCGGCGAGCCGGGTCACGAAGTCTTCCTTCGGCGTGGAGCAGTACAGGTCGCCGTACGCGCAGAACGTGCGGGTGTTCTGGCTGACCCAGCCGAACCCGCCGATGCGGGGACCGCCGGCACCGCTACCGGCGACGGCAGGGCCGACGAGGGCGTCGGTCGGCGACCGCCGCGGATCGGAGACGAGTCCGACGGCCGCGATCTTGTCGGCGGGGACGACACCGAGGCCGGTGCCGATCTCCGCAGCGAGATCACCTGCGGCGTCGGCGCCCTGGCTGTACCCGATGATCGACAGCTTCGTGTCGGGGCACTGCTGCGACATCGACGACAGCATGCCCTTGGCATTACTGACCGCCTGCGCCTTCGAGCGCCCGTACACCTCGGACTCCCACGGGAAGGCCGTGGCGGCGTACGTGACGTAGTCGGTGCGGATCGACGACGGCAGACCGTTCGTCACCGCGGACAGCAGACCCGGCGTGGGCCTGACGTTGTCCTTGGTGGACGTTTCCCACGTCCCCGGAATCGCGACCACGTACAGACTCGGGCAGGGGTCAGCGTTCGCCACTGCGCTCGTGCCCGCTACTCCCGATACCACCGGGATGGCTGCCGCAGCAGCCACTGCGGTCAGAAATGCGACAACCCGTTTCATTGCCATGGCCTCAACCTGTTCTCCCCTTCGCCGTCCTGCAGACGGGATGCTGCCAGGGCGACGTGACCTAAAGATGCACGATCGGTAAATGAACGTTACCGACCGAACGTGACCCCCGCACGATAAACCGACACCCCGGTAGGAAAACCTACCGGGGTGCGGATTGTACGAGCAGTTACAGCTACCGCTGCGGGGCGGTGGTGGTCTCGATCGGAGACGGCAGCGCCGACTCGCCCTCGAGGTACGCATCGACCGCGGCGGCCGCGGAGCGACCCTCGGCGATGGCCCACACGATCAGCGACTGTCCACGTCCCATGTCGCCGGCCACGAAGACGCCGTCGACGTTGGTGGCCCACTTCGCGGAGCGGGCGACGTTGCCGCGCTCGTTGAGGTCGACGCCGAGATCGGTGAGCAGGCCCGGCTTCTCGGGTCCCACGAAGCCCATCGCCAGCAGGACGAGGTCGGCCTCGAGCTCGAAGTCCGAACCCTCCACCTTCTCGAAACGACCCGACTTCATCTCGACCTCGTGGGCCTTCAGTGCGGTCACCTTGCCGTCGGCACCGACGAACCGTTCCGTGTTCACGGAGAAGAGACGTTCGCCGCCCTCCTCGTGTGCGGACGCGACCCGGTACATCAGCGGGTACGTCGGCCACGGGGTGTGCTCGGCGCGGGTCTCGGGAGGTCTCGGCATGATCTCGAACTGGTGAACGCTCTCGGCACCCTGACGGTGCGAGGTGCCCAGGCAGTCCGCGCCGGTGTCGCCGCCACCGATGATGACGACCTTCTTGCCCTCCGCGGTGATGGTCGGCTCCTCCAGGTCGCCGAGCTGCACGCGGTTGGCGATCGGCAGGAACTCCATCGCCTGGTGGATGCCGTCCAGCTCGCGGCCGGGGATCGGCAGGTCGCGGGCCTCGGTGGCACCGCCGGCCAGGACCACGGCGTCGAACTGCGCGCGCAGTGCGTCCGCGGTGATGTCGACACCCACGTTGACACCCGTCTTGAAGACGGTGCCCTCGGAGTTCATCTGGTCCAGACGGCGGTCGATGTGCCGCTTCTCCATCTTGAACTCGGGGATGCCGTACCGCAGCAGCCCGCCGATGCGGTCGGCCCGCTCGAACACCGTGACCATGTGCCCGGCACGCGTCAGCTGCTGCGCTGCAGCGAGACCCGCGGGACCGGAACCGACGACGGCGACCTTCTTGCCCGTCGAACGGGTCGGGTGGACCGGCTTGACCCAGCCCTCGTCGAAGGCGCGGTCGATGAGCTCGACCTCGACCTGCTTGATGGTGACGGGGTCCTGGTTGATGCCCAGGACGCACGACGCCTCACAGGGTGCGGGGCACAGCCGCCCGGTGAACTCCGGGAAGTTGTTGGTCGCGTGCAGACGCTCGATGCCGTCGTGCCACCGGTCCCGGTACACCAGGTCGTTCCACTCGGGAATCAGGTTCCCCAGCGGACAGCCGTTGTGGCAGAACGGGATACCGCAATCCATGCACCGGCTGGCCTGAGTCTTCAGGGTGTCCGACGAGAACTCCTCGTAGACCTCGTTCCAGTCGAGCAGGCGCAACGGCACCGGCCGGCGAACCGGAAGTTCGCGTGACGTGTGCTTCAGGAAGCCGCTTGGATCACCCACGAGCTGCCTCCATCACTGCCTCGTCCACGTTCTTTCCATCCTTCTTCGCGGCCTCGATGGCCAAGAGCACCTTCTTGTAATCGCGGGGCATCACCTTCGCGAAATGATTGACCTGCTGCGACCAGTCGGACAGGATGCGCGCGGCAACCTCGGAGCCCGTCTCGTCGCGGTGACGCTCGATGGCGGCCTTCAGCCAGGTGAAGTCGTCACCCGTCAGGTCCTCGAGATCCACCAGTTCCGTGTTGAGGTTGTCCTCGAACACCTTGTCCGGGTTGTAGACGTACGCGACGCCACCGGACATGCCGGCACCGAAGTTGCGTCCCGTCGCACCGAGGATGACGACCTTTCCGCCGGTCATGTACTCGCAACCGTGGTCGCCGACTCCCTCGACCACCGCGGTGGCGCCGGAGTTACGGACCGCGAATCGCTCGCCCACGACACCGCGGAGCAAAGCCTCACCGCTCGTGGCACCGAACAGGATCACGTTGCCGCCGATGATGTTGTCCTCGGCGACGAAGCCGGGCGCGGTCTCCAGCGGCGGGCGCACCACGAGGCGTCCACCAGACAGACCCTTGCCGACGAAGTCGTTGGCATCGCCGTGCAGGCGCAGGGTCATGCCCTTGGGGACGAACGCACCGAAGCTGTTACCGGCCGAACCGGTGAACGTGATGTCGATCGTGTTGTCCGGCAGGCCCTCGCCGCCGTACGCCTTCGTCACCTCGTGGCCGAGCATGGTGCCGACCGTGCGGTTGACGTTGGTGATCGGCGACTCGAACGTGACCTTCTGGCCCTTGTCGAGAGCGTTGCGGCTCTGGACGATCAGCTGCTGGTCGAGCGCCTTGTCGAGGCCGTGGTCCTGGGTGCCCGTGCAGTACAGGTCCTGGTCCATGAACGCCGACTCGGTCTCGTGCAGGATCGGCGACAGGTCGAGATTGCCGGCCTTGCTGCCCTTCCAGTGCTCGAGCGCCTTCGTGGTGTCGAGGACGTCGACCTGTCCGACGGCCTCGTCGAGGGTGCGGAAGCCGAGCTCGGCGAGGAGTTCGCGCACCTCTTCGGCGATGAAGAGGAAGAAGTTCTCCACGAACTCCGGCTTACCGTTGAATCGCTTGCGCAGAACAGGGTTCTGCGTGGCGACACCCACGGGGCAGGTGTCGAGGTGGCAGACCCGCATCATGATGCAGCCCGACACCACCAGCGGAGCGGTCGCGAAACCGAACTCCTCGCCACCGAGCAGCGCGGCGACCATGACGTCGCGGCCCGTCTTGAGCTGGCCGTCGACCTGCACGACGATGCGGTCGCGCAGACCGTTGAGCAGCAGCGTCTGCTGGGTCTCGGCGAGGCCGAGCTCCCACGGGGCGCCCGCGTGCTTCATCGACGTCAGCGGGGTGGCGCCGGTGCCACCGTCGTGACCGGAGATCAGCACGACGTCCGCGTGTGCCTTGGACACACCGGCGGCGACGGTGCCGACACCGACCTCGGACACCAGCTTCACGTGGATCCGGGCCTGCGGGTTGGCGTTCTTCAGGTCGTGGATCAGCTGCGCGAGATCCTCGATCGAGTAGATGTCGTGGTGCGGCGGCGGCGAGATCAGCCCGACGCCGGGCGTGGAGTGCCGGACCTCGGCCACCCACGGGTACACCTTGTGCGCCGGCAGCTGGCCGCCCTCACCGGGCTTCGCTCCCTGCGCCATCTTGATCTGGATGTCGGTGCAGTTGGTCAGGTAGTGCGACGTGACACCGAAGCGTCCCGACGCGACCTGCTTGATCGCGGACCGCCGCCAGTCGCCGTTCTCGTCCGGGGTGAAGCGGGCCGGGCTCTCGCCGCCCTCACCGGAGTTGGACCGACCGCCGAGGCGGTTCATGGCGATGGCGAGGGTCTCGTGCGCCTCGGCGGAGATGGAGCCGTAGCTCATCGCACCCGTCGAGAAGCGCTTGACGATCTCGGTGGCGGGCTCGACCTCGTCCAGCGGGACGGGCTCGCGGACGCCCTTCTTGAACTCGAAGAGGCCGCGCAACGCTGCGAGGCGCTCGGACTGGTCGTCGACCAGCTTCGTGTACTCCTTGAACACCTCGTACTGCCCGGTGCGCGTGGAGTGCTGCAGCTTGAACACGGTGTCCGGGTTGAACAGGTGGTACTCGCCCTCACGACGCCACTGGTACTCGCCGCCCACCTCGAGCTCGCGGTGCGCGCGCTCCTCGGGGCGGTCCAGGTACGCGTTGGAGTGGCGGACCGCGACGTCGGCGGCGATCTCGTCGAGACCGATGCCGCCGAGGCTCGACTGCAAGCCGGTGAAGTATTCGTCGACCAGTTCCTGCGACAGGCCGATGACCTGGAACAGCTGGGCGCCGGTGTAGGACGCGAGGGTGGAGATGCCCATCTTGGACATCACCTTGAGCACACCCTTGCCCGCGGCCTTGATGTAGTTCTGGATGGCCTTGTCGAGGGTGACGCCCTGCAGTTCGTTGTTCTGCACCGCCTCGTCGACGGTCTCGAATGCCATGTACGGGTTGACCGCTGCCGCACCGAACCCGATGAGGAGCGCCATGTGGTGCACCTCGCGGGCGTCGCCGGCCTCGACGATGAGGCCGACCTTGGTGCGGGTCTTCTCCCGCACCAGGTGGTGGTGCACGGCCGACGTCAGCAGCAGCGACGGGATGGGCGCGTACGTCTCGTTCGACTCGCGGTCGGACAGGACGACGAGGCGCGCACCGCCGGCGATGGCCTCCGACACCTGGTAGCGGACGTCGTCGAGGGCCTTGCGCAGACCCGCTCCGCCCTCGGCCACCGGGTACAGACCGCGGACGATGACGCTGCGGAAGTTCGGGAATTCACCGTCGTCGTTGACGTGAATGAGCTTCGACAGGTCGTCGTTGTGCAGGATCGGCTGCGGCAGGAAGATCTGCCGGCAGGACTCTGCGGTGGGGTGCAGCAGGTCGTGCTCGGGGCCGATGGTGCCGCCGAGGCTGGTGACGACCTCCTCGCGGATGGCGTCGAGCGGCGGGTTCGTGACCTGCGCGAACAGCTGCGAGAAGTAGTCGAACAGCATCCGCGACCGGGAGGACAGCACGGCGATCGGGGTGTCCGTACCCATGGAGCCGAGGGCCTCGGCGCCGGAGAGCGCCATCGGCTTGACGAGGAGGTTGACCTCTTCGTTGGTGTACCCGAACATCTGCTGACGCAGAACGACACGCTCGTGCGACATGTAGGTGTACGGGCGGTCCGGCAGGTCGTCCATGTGGGTCAGACCCTGATCGAGCCACTCCTGGTAGGGGTGCTCGGCGGCCAGTTCCGACTTGATCTCGTCGTCGCTGATGATGCGACCCTCGGCGGTGTCGACGAGGAACATGCGGCCGGGCTGCAGCCGGATCTTCTTCACGACGGTGGCGGGGTCGATCGGCAGGACGCCGACCTCGGAGGCCATGACGACGAGGCCGTCGTCGGTCACCCAGAGACGCGAGGGACGCAGCCCGTTGCGGTCCAGGACGGCGCCGATGACGGTGCCGTCGGTGAAGCACACCGACGCCGGTCCGTCCCACGGCTCCATGAGCGACGAGTGGTACTGGTAGAACGCCCGGCGTGCGGGGTCCATGCTCTCGTGACGCTCCCAGGCTTCCGGGATCATCATCAGCACGGCGTGCGGCAGGCTGCGGCCACCGAGGTGCAGCATCTCGAGCACCTCGTCGAACCGCGCGGTGTCGCTCGCGCCGTTCGTACAGACCGGGAAGATCTTCTCGAGCTGCTCGCGGCCGCCGAAGATGTCGCTGTCGATGAGCGCCTCACGGGCACGCATCCAGTTCTCGTTGCCGGTGACGGTGTTGATCTCACCGTTGTGGGCAACCCGCCGGAACGGGTGGGCCAGCGGCCACGACGGGAACGTGTTGGTGGAGAAGCGCGAGTGCACGAGGCCGAGGGCCGACTCGACGCGCTCGTCCTGCAGGTCCAGGTAGAAACCCTTGAGCTGCGGGGTGGTCAGCATGCCCTTGTAGACGAACGTCTGGCTCGACAGGCTCGGGAAGTACACGGTCTCGCGGCCGGGGCCGTCCTTGCCGGCGCCTTCGCTGCCCAGCTCGTGCTCGGTGCGCTTACGGACCACGTAGGCGCGACGCTCGAGGTCGAGTCCGGTGAGGGCGTCGTTCTCGCTGCCGATGAAGATCTGCCGGAACGTCGGCATGGCGTCGCGGGCCAGGGCGCCGAGCGACGAGTCGTCGGTCGCGACCTCACGCCAGCCGAGGACCTTCAGGCCCTCGCTCTCGACGATCTTCTCGACGGCGTCGGCTGCGCGCTGCGCGTCGGCCTTGCTCTGCGGCAGGAACGCGATGCCGGTGGCGTACGTGCCTTCCGCGGGCAGCGGGAAGTCGACCACGGCGCGGAAGAACTTGTCCGGGACCTGGAGGAGGATGCCGGCGCCGTCACCCGTGTTGGGTTCGGAGCCTGCGGCACCACGGTGCTCGAGGTTCACCAGCGCGGTGATCGCCTTCTCGACGATGTCCCTGCTGCGGCGGCCCTTCATGTCCACGACGAACGCGACACCACAGGAATCGTGCTCGTTCGACGGGTGATACAGCCCCTGGGGGCCTGGAAGTTGCTTCATACCTAGCCTTCGTATGCCAAAAGATGCACCGACGACCAGCAGCGCTGATGGCCATCAACTTGCAAAGCAGGTGCCGTCACGACGTGATCGGCACCACCGATCGGCTATCGCCCTTTTGCAGCACGCTGGGTGTGGTCCTCGCACCGGGCGACGTGGCTTTTCGGTCGGGTCGGACTTTCGTGGGTCCAACGTGTAACGAAAACGATAATTCAGAACCCCCGACGAAACACAACTTAGGTTGGCCTATTTACCCTCTGAACTGGGCATTGTCGAGGGCGGACCTCGTCCGACTGCACTGAGTACATGTTAAGTGAGAGCGCCGAGCACCGCTGTAATTCCCGCAGTCGGATCGAAATCGGGATCCGGGACGGTGAGTTGATGAAGGATTACACCGTCCAGGTAGTCGGTGATCACCACTGCGTCGGAAGCCGGATTCCTCGAACCCACGAGGGCCAGCATGTCCGCGCCCCATTCTACGAGCGCTCGGCGCGCCGACCCGATCTTCGCGTCCAAGCCCGGTGTCACGGACGCCTCGACGAAGAGCGCGTAGCGGGCACTCGTGCGCACGCGGTCCGGACCAGTGGAGAAAGTCACGAAGGCCACCAGCGCCTCGACCAGCGCATCCGTGCCGGCGGGCCGGAGGTGCGCGAACTTCTGCCAGTCCTCGCGGTCACGTTCGACGAGCCGTGTGACGATCCCCTCGAGCAGCGCGCCCCGGCTGCGGAAGTAGTTGGACGTGGACCCTTGCGGCATTCCGACCAGTTCGTCGACGCCGCGATGCGTGAGAGCCCGGACCCCTCTCGTGCCGAGCAGGGCGATGGCCGCGTCGAGCACCTGCTCCCGTTTGTCTGCCATGCCCCGACACTACAACGGTAGTAAATTCACTACATCCGTAGTAGGGTGGCGAGCATGACGCACTCCGCAGCAGTCCTCGGCGGCGGCATCGGTGGACTCGCCGTCGCCCGCTACCTGTCCCGCGCCGGCTGGCACGTCGAGGTCTTCGAGCGTGCCGAGACCCTGCCCACGTCGGGCACCGCGCTCGGCATGTGGCCGCAGGCCCTCGAGGCGCTGGACGCGATCGGCGCAGGTGATCGGGTGCGCGCGCTGGGATCACCCCAGCACCGCGGTTCGCTCCTGCGGCCCGACGGATCCGTGATCGGCACCATCGACAACCGCAACCGAACCGCCTACCTGCTGTCGCGGCCCGCCCTGCTGGCCACACTGGCCGAGGCCCTGCCGGACGGCACGATCTCGTTCGGCACACCGGCACCCGCCCTCGACGCGCTGACGGACCACGACGTCGTGATCGGCGCGGACGGCCTGCGCAGCCCGACCCGCCGTCAACTGTTCGGCGAGAAGTTCGAGCCGCGGTACGTAGGCGCGACCGCCTGGCGCGGGTGGGTGCCCGGACATCGGGACACCGTCAGCGAAACCTGGGACACGGACGCACTTTTCGGCATCACCCCGCGCGATGGCGATCTCGTCAACTGGTTCGCGTGCGTCCGCACCGACGCCGGACACCCCGGCGGCCTCGACTACCTCCGGTCGCGGTTCGGGAACTGGCACGCCGACGTCCGGGCAGTACTGGATGCCGCCACCCCCGACGCGATGCTCCACCACGACCTGTACGAGTCGCCCCCGCTGCCGTCGTACGTGTCGGGCAACGCGGCCCTGCTCGGTGATGCGGCCCACGCAATGGCGCCGAACCTCGGTCGGGGCGCCTGCGAGGCCCTCGTCGACGCCGTCGCGCTCGGCCGATTCCTCACCGCCGACACCGACATTCACACCGCGCTGCACCGGTACGACCGCGCACGGCGGCCCGCGACGCGGCGACTGGTGCGTGGATCCCGAGCCATGTCCTCCGTCGCGATGACCTGCCGTCTCCATCCGCTGCGCGATCTGTCGGTGAAGCTGGCCGCGAGCCTGGCCTGACCGGACTGCGGGGGCGCGGGAACGCTTGCCCGTCTGGTACTTTGCCGCGGTAGGGGGACGAGAAAGAACCGGGGGCGGTCATGGGGGCGGTGGACGACGGCTGCGGCAGTGCGCCGGCAGCACGGACGTATCTCATCGGGGAAACAACACATCCACCTGGTCGGTGGACGCATTCTGCTGTGCTCGCTTCCCTCTTCCGGTGCCTCTGATCTGCACCACTCTTGCGTTTGCTTCGTCAGCACCAGTCCGTTCGATCACCATGCCCGTTCGACTTCAGGAGTCACAGACTTGAGAATCCGCATGCACGCTCTGGCAGCCGCGATTTCGGTATCCGCCGCCGCACTGCTCGGCGCCGCGACGGCACACGCCGCTCCGACCGCCCCGCCGTCCACGTCGCAGCCGGGCGTCACCGACCCCTCGGCTGCGCCCACCACGTCGCAGCCCGGCGTGACGGTCCCGACGACGCCGCCCACCACGTCCCAGCCGGGCGTCACCGACCCGGCCGTTCCGGCCGCGACGACGCCCGCTCCCCCGCAGGCTCCGCTGGCGGTGCCGGGTGCCGAGACGGTCGTGCCTGCTGCTCCCGACCTGGCAGCGCCCGCCGCCGAGGGAGTCGTCGAGGCACCGGCGGCCCAGCCGGCGACCGTGTGGATCGACCCCGACGACATGCCGAAGGCACATCAGGCACCCGTCGCCCCCGTACTTCCGGTGCCGAAGCCGGTCGTCGAGGTCAATGCGGCCGTCGACACGCTGGTCGGTGCGGTGCCGGTGGCCGTCAACGGACGCCAGTACGGCAACCCCGAGGGCTACGTCGGCACCATCGGCTGGCGCGTCGGTGACACTACCGGAACCGCGGGCATCGCCGTGGACCCGTCCTCGCCGACGGCGGCCACCGTCTCCGCGTTCTCGGCCGACTCCAACGCCGAGCACCCGACCAATTGGTCTGCGCCCGTCGACGTCACACCCGTCGCCGCCGCGATCACGGATGCGGCCGACCGGTACCCGGCCTTCGGGGAACTGGTTCGGACGATCGCGTCTCTGCCCGCACCGCAACTGCCGCAGCTGCAGTCCACCGACAGCGGTCCGGCGGCCACCACGATCGGCGGCGTGAACGTGCGCAGCCAGGCGACGCTGCACGTGTGATCCGATTTCCTCGCGCGGAGCCCGCCAGGGGTCGGCTCCGCGCGAGGGAATGAGGTGTGGAGGATTCAACTGTGACAGAACCGCCGAACAGGGCACCCCTCGACCGCTTCTCGCACTGGTTCCCGCCCTTCGCATCGGCCGCGGTACCGGGGTCGACGGTTCCCGCCGCGGAACCCGAACAGCAACCCCCGGCTCCGACGTGGCTGACCGCGGACGATGAGCCCGATCCTGCACCACCTGTTCGCGGTAATCAGAGGCTCGTCGTCGCCGGCGCCGCCGCTGCGGTGACCGCCGTCATCGCCGGTGTGGTCGCCGTGTTCGCCTCGACGTCCGGCGATGCGAGCGGAACCCCCGTCGCCGCTGCCGATTCGGGCTGGTGCGTCGAATCCCGCGACGGCTCGACGGTTGTCGGCAACGGTCCCGGCAGTACCTCCGACGGTGTCGCCGCGATCCTGGCATTCGACCACGCCTATTACGTCGCACGGAGCGGCGCGAAGGCCCGCGAGGTGGTCGCCCCCGATGCGCCGCTGGGGTCCGCCGAGACGATCCAGGGCGGCATCGACTCCGTGCCCGAGGGCACCGAGCACTGCCTCGCCATCACCGAAACCGAACCCGGCCGCTACGCGGTGACGCTGTCGGAACTGCGACCGGACCGGTCGACGAAGAAGTACGAGCAGGTCGTAACCACCGCGGACCGCGACGGCCGCACGTACATCACATCCATTGGAGACGCCAAGTGACCGACCCACTACTGCAAGCACTTCCGGTGTCGACCCTCGTCCTCGGGGCATGCGGAGGAGCAGGCGCCACCACGACGACGCTCGGGCTCGCCAACACCGCGGCGGCTCGCGGCGGCGCGGTCGTGGCCCTCGACGCGACACCCGCCGGCGGCGACGTCGCCGAGCGTGGCGCCGACGCCGTGCTCTCCGTGAGCGGCCTCGAGCAACTGGTGGCATCCGCGGCCGCCGGCCCCGTCGCGGACGACGTGTTCGACGGGTACTGCTCCCGCACGAGCGCCGGGACCCGCATCCTGAACCGCATCGGGAATCAGACCGCATCGGAACGTGAATTCCACACTGTCACAGGGTCACTCCGCACCCAGGGGGTGAGTGCCGTCCACGACCTCGGTCACCGGTTGCGAGCCGCATACCTCGCGCCGCTGCGGGCCACTCCGTCACCCATCGTCCTCGTCGTGCCGTGCCGGGCGGACGCGTTCAACCGCCTCCGCTCCGCGTTGCAGTCGATCGGTGACACGCTCGGCGCACCCGGGCTCGCCCGCACCGTCGTCACCGTGTCGAATCAGGACGCCACCGGCTGGCAGGTGGACGTCGACCTCCTCCGCGAGTACCTGGGCGGACAGGTGTGGGGCATCGAGACCATCCCCTACGACGAACATCTGGGCATGGGGATCGTCATCGATCACAGCCGGCTGGCACCGGACACCCGGGCCGCGTACGAGCGGGTGTCCGCGGCGGCGTCAGCCGTGGCCGAAGGTCGTCCGGAACGGGTCTGAGCGGGGCACGTCCAGTACCCTTCCGGTTTTATCGCCACTATTCTCACTGCCGCACTTCGGTACGAATAGCGGAATACCGTTCCAACCGGAGGGGCACATCAAGGCCACTCACATTCGCGCAAGTTTTAGTTGCTTGCGTCCGCCGGGAGAAATGCCAGGACCTTGAACATCAACGTCGGCAGCATGATTAACATCAAGGATTCGCTCCTGCTCCGCTAGAGACACCGTATGCCGCTCGAGACATCCGCCCACGGTTTTGCTGTTTGCACCCGCAATTGCGTGTGCATTGGCTAATCGGTGTGCAGATGTGCGGCAGGAGGCCGTCCCTGACGTCGAGCGGCAGTAGCTGAGCGCAGTCACCACATCCGCACACATTTTGGCCAGCTTCACACGCAATTCGGAAGTTGTCAACCTGCCTGAGACAGGTCGTGCTTGATATTGATTCCTGTCAATTGGGGTAGTTCCGGCGCTTGGGGACGGCGACGGAACCGTTCGGGATGTTCGGTCCAGATCCGGTCGAGCCGGTCCTGACGGTGCCGACGGATCGCGGCGGCGGTGCCAAAGAACACCGCAGCCGGTGTGTGCCGACTCAGACCCCCGTGCCGGTGCTCGTTCGCATACCGGTGCAAGAACTGCTCGGTCCATTCCCGCGCGTGACCGATATCGTCGAACCGTTCTGGGCAACTCAGGTCGTACTTGAGTGTCTTGAACAGCGATTCGGAGAACGGGTTGTCGTCACTGACCCGCGGCCGCGAGTACGACGCCGAAACCCCCGCCGACTCCAGGGCATCGAGGAGTCCGGTCGAGCGCATCGACGCCCCGTTGTCGGCATGCAACACCAGCGGCACCCCGTACTTCTCGAACGCGGCACCGAACATCTGCACCGCCATCTGTGTCGTCTCGGCGTACTCGATTCGCCAGGCCACCGGGTAACGAGAGAAAACGTCGATCGCCAGATACAGCAAGTACCGGTCCTGCTTGCGCGACCCCTGGAGCATCGTGATGTCCCAGGACCACAACTGACCCACTTGCGCGGTCGCCACGACCGGCTTCGGTCGCGCGTTGCTTCCGCCGCGGCGAGTACGCCGACGATCCCCGGTCAGATTCTGCGACCGGGCGACCCGGTAGAACGTCCGCTCGGAGCAGGCCACCAGCCCCTCATCGAACGAACGCCAATATGTTTGCACCACAGACCGATCCGAATTCTCTTCGGCAAGTAACAGGTCGATGATCACCCGCCGTTCGGTCTCCGACAACGCCGCCGGTTGAGAGCGATCGGTGTGCGGGATCGGCCGCTCGACCGGCTGGTAGTGCTGGTAGTTGCGGGCCAGCCGATAGTAACTCGACCGGGCCAGACCGAGCAGGGCACTCGCCCGGGCGACGTGGATACCGGCCTGCTCATGGAGGGCGGTGACAGCGTCGATCAGGACAGCTTTCTGCGCTCGAGCCACTGCGCGTACTCGCTCGCGCTCATCAGGGCCGGCGGGATCTCCGTCATGTCTTCCGTCGAGCGCTCGGTGATCCCCTGCAAGAGCTCGAATGCTTTTCCCAAGATCTGTTGCGCGGCCTCCGCCTGAACGACTTTCTCCTTGAGTCGTTCATTCTCCGCGCGGAGCTTGGCCACCTCCGCCCGTTCACGACTGTTCATCCGAGGACTCCCAGACTTCTCCGCTGCGGCCACCATTGCTGCAGTGAATTCTCCCCGATCGCGGGCCTTCAGCCACGCCTGGACCGTGGCACGGTCCATGTTGTTCTCCCTCATCAGCCGAGCCTTTGCGCCCCGTTCGACGCACTCGTCCCAGCGCCGGAGGAACTCGACCCTGTAGGACAACGGATACGAGCGCCTGCCGGTGGGGGTTAGTCCGAACTCTGCCTCGATCATGTCGGGCTCCACTTCCCCGCGTTCGTTGCCAGGTGTCTCACGACCATCCTGGCAACGAACGAATTGCATGCGCGTTTGACCAATCGGTGTGCAAACGCGACGGACACGCGGACAGCCCTCACCCCTCCAGCAACCCCTTCAACCGCTGCAGGTCGGCGTTGACGGCTGCCGCGTCCTGCGCGAATTCTTCGGCGGTGACGCCGTCGCGTCGCCGGATGGTGAAGATGACTTCGCTGTGGTCGCCGTCGGGGATGACGCGGACGGGGTTGTAGACGGTGTCGCCGCTGGGGAGGGTGACGTCGTGGTCGAGGACGCCGTAGTCGTTGGCGGGTGCGAAGGCCACGGCGACCTGCCCCATCGGGGAGTCTGCGAGCCAGCGGTCGCCGTCCCGGGTGATGTTGGTGCTCAGGCCCGCCGCCCAGGCGGGGAGGTTGGCGGGGTCGCTCGCGTAGGAGTAGACGTCGGCGGCGGTCCGAGCGATGAACACACTGACATGGGTTGATTCGGTGGTCATGGCTCCCAGCATCCCTGCCGCAGCGCCCGGATGATTGAAGAAATCGGACTCCGGTGCTCGATGTCCGAAACCTTCAATGCGGGTCGGTCTGAGGTCGTTAGCGTTCTCGGTATGACCGCAACATTCAGTGCCATCGAACTGGTCGTCCACGACCTGCCCACGTCGCTCGCGTTCTACCGGCGGCTCGGACTCGACATTCCCGCCGACGCCGATCAGGCGCCGCACGTCGAATTCGAGTTTCCCGGTGGGATCCGCCTGCTGTGGGACACGGTCGAAACCATCCGCTCGTTCACACCCGACTGGACCGAACCCACCGGCGGGCATCGCACCGCACTCGCCTTCGATTGCGGAACCGCCGCCGACGTCGACACGCTCTTCGACGAGATCACGGGCGACGGCTACAACGGTCGGAAGAAGCCGTGGGACGCACCGTGGGGGCAGCGCTACGCCACCGTCGACGATCCCGACGGCAACCCCGTCGACCTGTTCGCCGCGCTCACGCCGTAACCAGCTGGCCGAACGTGCGGCCGGTCAAATCGTGCGCCTCACGGATCAGATGGGCCTGATCGGCGAACCCGGCCATGCCGGCCGCCTGAGCTGCGGGAATGGACGAACCCGCCAGCCCCAGCGCCGACTGCAACCGAAGGATCCGGGCCAGCATCTTCGGCCCGTAACCGAATTGCCGCCGGCACAGGCGGTGCAGTTGCCGTTCGCCGACACCGATCCGGTCCGCGACCTCACGGACGGACGCCTGCTGCTCCAGAAGTCGGACGATCACGGGGATCCTGCTGTCCGGTGGCGGCCCGAGAAGCCGCCGAGACCGCGCGAACTCCTCGAGTGCCCTGCCGGGGTCGGCGTCGTCGGCGATCCTGCCGAGGAACTCCGTGGTGGCGCGGTCGCTCAGCACCTCGGCGAGTGGCACCCGAAGATTGGTCAGCTCCTCTGCCGGCGTACCCAGGAGATCCGGAAGAGTTCCTGGGGAACAACGCAATCCGACGTAGCGGTCGCCCTCGCGGCCGCGGGTGACATACGGCCGCGAGTCGGGCCCGGCCACGACGACGTCACCGTTCATCCAGATGAGGTCCATGCAGCCGTCGGGCAGGATGGCGGCCGCACCCCCGGGCGCGGTCTTCTGCCACACCACAGCGCCGGGGAACACCGACCGCCGCTCCGTGTACATGACCCCATGCTAGGCAGCTGCTACGACACTCGGCGCGGCGTCAGATCTCCGGCTCGCCGGCATGCAGATCCGGCTCCCAGTCGTAGACGACGGCGGTCCGCAGCAGAATGTCCTGCAGGGACCGGCGCCGGCTGTCGACAGCCGCCCAGAGCAGTCCGAACCCGAACATCACACACAGCACCGCCCGGAGAAGGGCGCGCAGCCAGCCGATCAGTTCACCGTTGCGGCTGACCACCCGCAGTCCCATCGTCACGGCACCGACGGTGCGGCCGCTCACCGCCCAGCACGCCGTCAGGTACAGCACCGACAGGACGATGAACATGGTCACCGACAGCACGGCATTGGCGTCGGGGAACGAGAACTCCTGTGGTGAGAACAGCAACCGCACGAACAGCACGCCCACGTAGATGCCGCCCATCACGGCCAGGACGACCGCCAGGTCGATGCCGGTGGCCAGACCCCGGGTGACGATCCCGGCCGCACGATGCGCCGGCGTGCTCATGCATCGTCCGGTTCGTGCCCGCGCCCGAAAAACTTGCCCACGAAACCGGCGACGGCGTCGTCGGCCTGCATGCCCTGGGTCCGCACCCCGCGGACCGCCTCGTTCGACATCGAGTCGGTCGACTCGCGGATGATGCGCGGCAGGTCGACGCCCTCGATCACGGTGTCGGCGAGCACCACCAGGTCGACACGCCCGATGACGGAATCCACGTCGACGCGGTCGACGATCGCATCCACGTCGACCCGGGCGGCGACGGCGTCGATATCCACACGATCGAGAATCAGCGGGATATTCACCCGGGCGGCGATCGCGTCCACGTCCACCCGGTCGATGATCCGCTGGATGTCGATGCCCTCGGCGACCACGTCCAGGTCGACGTGATCCCGCACGATCGCGGTGAGGTCCACCTCCTGAAGAGCGACCTGCACGACCCTCCGCAGCACCGCGTGCAGCACCCGATCCGCGAGTTCGTCGGCGCTGCGGAGTGTCTGGGTGCCGCGTTCCTCGAGGGTGACCAGCAGCGGGTCGACTCCGGGGAGGAGTCGCGCCGTGTCGACGCCGAATCCGATCACACGCTGCAATGCACCGCCGGCTGTCGCGGCGACGCCGGCCGCGAGACGCAGCGGATCAGGGGCTCTCCTGCCGTCCATACTCGATATCCAAGCCGGTCGACGGCGGGGACGCAGGGGTTCCCGATATCTGGGTCACCCGCGGGGTGCGCCGGGGCCGTGCACGATTCGTGGGGCGGGCTGTCCGGACGCCGGACGAGGCGCCCAGTCGGCAAGTTCGGTGAGCAACTCGGCGACCCGATCCGAGCAGTGCGCGGGGTCCGGTGCCGGTCCCAATCCGAGTCCCTCGACCACCAGCACATTCCCCTGGGTGAGTCCGTGGACTCCGAGCGACCACCCGAAGTGGCGGTTCCAGGCCAGAACGGCCTTCCGTCCGCGGTAGTAGGGAATCTCGCTGGACAGTGTCACGACCGCGTCGAACGCGGGGGTGCACCACCAGTCGACCGACAGGGCGCCCACCGTCGTCGCGACGGAACCGACATACTCACCGACATTCGCCGAGCTGGTGGCCCGGACCTGGCTGATGCTCATACACAACCCACTCTCGACGTTCGCAGAAACCCAGCGGAAGAAGCCGGACGGCAGGTTCACACTCGAGTCATTCGTCACGGACCGCCGGGAGGACGGGTTCGGGTCCGGAAGGGCTTGAGGTTCGCGACGAGGCTTCTACTCCATCGTCGGCCTGGGGCGGGGCGCCCGATAGCCACCCTGGGGTGGGGATGCATCACCCCCGCTCTTGCGGGGGAAACACAAAGGCCACGAACTCGTGGAGTTCGTGGCCTCGATGTCGCGATTCCGGAGAATCGCTGGTGGTGGGCGAAGGGGGACTTGAACCCCCACGTCCCGAAGGACACTGGCACCTGAAGCCAGCGCGTCTGCCATTCCGCCACTCGCCCGAGCGACCCGGAAACATTAACACGAGGTCGCCAGAAATTACGATTCGTACAGGTCAGGACCCGAAAAGGCCACAAAAACACCCGTCCAGGCAAAGACCGATATCATGCAATGGCGTAGACCCGCGTCGTGGCTCGAGGCAATGACAGTACCGTGGGATACACGCACGGCAGTGGCGCGACACGGACATGTCTCGTCACAGCCACCGCGCACCGAGGACAGAAGACCCGACAGCCAGGCACCGTGAGGAGGTTCCGATGGGGATAGTTCAACGTTTCGAGCGGAAGCTCCAGGGAGCCGTGGGTGACGCGTTCGCCCGGGTCTTCGGCGGCGGCGTCGTGCCACAGGAGGTGGAGGCCGCGCTTCAACAGGAAGCCTCCGACCGAATCCAGCAGTTGGACGGTGGGCACGTGCTCGCGCCGAACAGCTATGTCATCGCCATCAACAACTCGGACCACGAAGAACTTGCCGCCGACAGAGACTTGACGGTCAAGGCCTTCGCCCGACACCTCGAAGACTTCATTCGCGACCAGGGCTGGCAGACGTATGGTCCCATTCATGTCGCGTTCGAACCGTCGCCTTCACTGCACACCGGGCAGTTCCGCACCCGGGGTTCGGTGGATCCGGATGCCGGCCGCCCAGGTGCGGCCACGCCGGGGCGACCCGAACCGCCACGCGGTCCCGCACCGCGACCACAGGCACCGTTTGTACCCGTCACGTCGAACCCAGGAGCTGGCCCCATGACGCAGAACTCAGGCTACGACCCCAGCCGCGAACCAGCGGGCAACCGCAATCCCGACCCGCAGTACGCGCGCAACGGTCATGCCCATGCGGGTCAGGACCAGCGGTACCCGCAGGGCTACCAGAACGGTTACGACCGCGGCGGCTACCAGCAGGGCGGCTACGACCAGCAGCAGTACCCCGACGACCAGCGCGGCGGCTACCCCCAGGATGCCGCGTACGGCCAGGCTTACGACCAGGGCGCGCAGGCTCCCGGCTACGAGCAGCCCGCGGACGCCGGCTACGACTACCAGCAGGGCGGCTACCAGCAGGACTACCAGGGCGGTTACGACCAGCAGGCGGCTCCCGCGCGTTACCCGGACGGTTCCTACGCCGACGCGGGATACCAGCAGCCGCAGGGCTATGACCAGGGATACGACCGCGGCGGTTACCAGCAGGGCGGTTACGACCAGCAGGCATACGACCAGCAGGGCTACGCCGACTACGACCAGGGCGGTTACGGGCAGCAGGCCTACGCACCCGACGGTCACACGTTCACGGCGACGCTGCAGCTCGAGGACGGCAGCGGACGCCACTTCCAGTTGCGTGAGGGCAACAACATCATCGGCCGCGGCCAGGAGGCGCAGTTCCGCCTGCCCGACACCGGTGTGTCGCGCCGCCACATCGACATTCGCTGGGACGGACAGGTCGCGATGCTGTCCGACCTCGGCTCCACCAACGGAACCACCGTCAACGGTGCCCCCGTGCAGGACTGGCAGCTGGCCGACGGAGACATCATCCGGGCGGGTCATTCGGAGATCCTGGTCCGAATCCTCTGAGGCACCACCGAGTTAGGACTCCGAGTAGGTTCCGCCGATACCCGACCCCGAACTGCCTCACCGAGACCCAACCGAGACGGCTTCGATACTCGACCGACATCGCGTCGGAGCCCGTGTCGGACGTAACACGGTGGGGACTCCGTATCGTTGTGGGCTGTCCGTATCCTGATCCCAGGGTGCGGGTTGCCCATATGATGCTGCCAGAAAAAGACGCTGGAACCTCGAACGTTCCCGCCACAGAAGGAGGTGGACTGCCGTGCAAGGTTTGATTCTGCAACTCACACGAGCAGGTTTCCTGCTTCTGCTGTGGCTTTTCGTGTGGACCGTTCTGCGGGCGTTGCGCGGCGACATCTACGCGGGATCCGGCGTCCGTGTGCCGCCCCGGTATTCGCGCAGCGGCAACGTGCTGCCGTCGCTGGGGAAGACCAAGACGGCCAAGTATCTGGTGGTGACGCAGGGCGGCCTCGCCGGCACGCGCATCACTCTCGGCACCCAGCCCGTCCTCATCGGACGGGCCGACGACTCCACCCTCGTTCTCACCGACGACTACGCCTCCACCCGCCACGCTCGGCTCTCCCCGCGAGGCGCCGACTGGTACGTCGAAGACCTCGGCTCGACCAACGGCACGTACCTGGATCGCGCCAAGGTCACCACATCTGTCCGCGTGCCGCTCGGTACCCCCGTACGGGTCGGCAAAACGGTAATCGAGTTGCGCCCGTGACCCTCGTACTCCGCTATGCCGCCCGCAGCGACCGTGGCCTTGTCCGTTCCAACAACGAAGATTCCGTGTATGCCGGTGCCCGCCTGCTGGCGCTCGCGGACGGCATGGGCGGTCACGCGGCCGGTGAGGTCGCGTCGCAGTTGATGATCGCGGCCCTCGCGCATCTCGACGACGACGAGCCCGGCGAAGATCTGCTCGGCAAGCTCGAGGCCGCCACCCGGGAGGGCAACGACTCCATCGCCGACCACGTCGAGGAGGACCCCGAACTCGACGGCATGGGCACCACGCTCACCGCAATCCTGTTCTCCGGCAACAAGCTCGGGCTGGTCCACATCGGTGACTCCCGCGCCTACCTGCTCCGCGACGATTCCCTCGCACAGATCACCCGGGACGACACGTTCGTGCAGTCCCTCGTCGACGAGGGGCGAATCACCGCCGAGCAGGCGCACACCCACCCGCAGCGGTCGCTCATCATGCGCGCCCTCACCGGCAACGAGATCGAGCCGACGCTGACGGTTCGCGAGGCGCGCGCAGGCGACCGCTATCTGCTGTGCTCCGACGGACTGTCGGACGTGGTCAGCGACGAGACCATCGAGAACACGATGCGTGAGGGCTCGCAGGACGAGTGCGCCGACCGGTTGATCGAACTCGCCCTGCGCAGCGGCGGCCCGGACAACGTGACGGTCGTCGTCGCGGACGTCATCGACCTCGACTACGGGCAGAGCCACCCCATCGTCGCCGGTGCCGCCTCCGCCGACGACGAAGAGGACACACCGCCGCCCAACACGGCTGCGGGGCGCGCCGCCGCGATGCGTCCGCCGCGGGCCACCCCGAAGCGGGTCGTCCCGCAGGTCGAGGAACCGCCGACGAAGAAGAAGCGTCACCGCATGTGGTGGGCTGCGCTCGCGCTCGGTCTGATCGTCGTGGTCGCCGTCGCTGCCTTCGTGGGGCGGGCTCTGGTCCGGAACAACTACTACGTCGGCGCCGACGGCGAACGCGTCACCGTGCTGCGCGGAGTTCCCGGTTCGGTGCTGGGTTACTCCCTGCAGGAAGCGAATCTCGTCGGCTGTGTCAGCGATGCCGGCGACCTGACGTTGATGTCGCCGACCGAGTCACCGAACGGGTGCACCATCCTCGAGGTCGACGACCTCCAGCCGTCGGCCCGCGAGCAGGTACGTGCCGGGCTCCCCTCGGGCAAGCTCGACGACGTCCGCAACCAGATGACGCGCCTCGCCCAGAACGATCTGCTTCCGGTCTGCGAGTCGGAGTCGTCCACCACCACGACGACCACCCCGGCTCCGACCCCGGCCCCCGTCCCGGAGACCACGCCGCCGCCCGCGCCTGCACCTGTGCCCCCGGCCGAGGTACCGCCGGTTCCGGCGCCGACCACACCCCCGACTCCGACCGCCACCCCGGCGCCGACCGTGACCCAGGTTCCCGGTCAGAACTGCAGGACGGCTAGCTGATGTCGGTCGCAAGTGCATCACCGGGGGCTCAGTTTCCCAGTCCCCCCGGCGGGTTCGCGCCAGCCCCCGTCCAGTCGACGCGCCGGGGCACCGAGCTGATCCTGATCGGTTTCGCGATCCTGATCACGACGATCTCGCTGGTCCTGGTCGAGGCCAGCCAGGAACAGAGCATCACCTGGGACCTCGCCAAGTACGCCGCCGCCTACTCGGCGCTGTTTCTGATCGCGCATCTCGCGGTGCGCCGGTTCGCGCCGTACGCCGACCCGCTGATCCTGCCGATCGTCGCGCTGCTCAACGGCCTCGGACTGGTGTTGATCCACCGACTCGACCTCGCCGACGCACAGTCCGCCGCCTACTTCGGGCTGCCCGTCCCGTCGCCGGACGCCAACCAGCAGGTGCTGTGGACGACGCTGGCCATCGCCGGTTTCGTGGGCGTGCTGGTGCTGCTCAAGGACTACCGCCTCCTGGCCCGCTACAGCTACACGCTGGGCCTCGCCGGACTGGTGTTCCTCGCCATCCCGGCGATCCTGCCGTCCAGCTTCTCCGAGGTGAACGGCGCGAAGATCTGGATCCGCCTCCCCGGCTTCAGCATTCAGCCCGGCGAGTTCGCGAAGATCCTCCTGATCATCTTCTTCGCGTCGGTGCTGGTCGCGAAGCGCGATCTCTTCACGACCGCAGGCAAGCACGTGTTCGGCATCGACCTCCCGCGCGCCCGCGACCTCGGGCCCATCCTCGTCGCGTGGATGGTGTCGGTGGGTGTGCTCGTGCTGGAGAAGGACCTCGGCACGTCGCTGCTGCTGTTCAGCACCGTGCTGGTGATGCTCTACATCGCCACCGAACGCGTCGGGTGGCTGCTGATCGGTGCCGGACTGCTCGGAATCGGCTTCTTCTTCGCCTACCAGCTGTTCGGCCACGTCCGGGTCCGGGTCAGCACCTGGCTCGACCCGCTGGCCGACTACAACAACACCGGTTACCAGATCTCGCAGTCGCTGTTCGGGCTCGCGACCGGTGGTGTCGCCGGTACGGGACTCGGCAGCGGACGACCCGCTCAGGTGCCGTTCGCGAAGACCGACTTCATCGTCGCCACCATCGGCGAGGAGCTCGGTCTCATCGGACTCGCCGCCGTCCTGATGCTGTTCCTGATCCTCGTCATCCGCGGTCTGCGCACCGCGCTGGCCGTCCGGGACAGCTTCGGCAAGCTCCTCGCGGCCGGTCTGTCGTTCACGATCGCGGTGCAGGTGTTCGTGGTGGTCGGCGGCGTCACCAAGCTGATCCCGCTCACCGGTCTGACGACGCCGTTCATGTCGTACGGTGGGTCGTCGCTGCTCGCCAACTATCTCCTCCTCGCGATCCTGATCAAGATCTCCGACGCAGCGCGTGAGCCGGCGGTCCCGAAGAAGAAGGGCCCCGCACCCATCGCCGACGCCCCGACCGAGATGGTGCCGCGCTCATGAACACACCGCTGCGTCGCGTCGCGATCGCCGTCATGGTGATGGTGGTCGCCCTCCTCGCCAACGCCACCTACGTCCAGGTCATCAAGGCGGACAACCTGCGGGCCGATCCGCGGAACTCGCGCGTGCTGCTCGACGAGTACTCGCGTCAGCGCGGCCAGATCTCGGCGGCAGGCCAGGTGCTCGCGGCGTCCGTCCCGACCGACGACCGCTACAAGTACCTGCGCACCTACCCGCCGAACCCGGCGGCGCCGTCCAGCCCGTTGGCCAACGCACCGGTCACCGGTTTCTACTCGATGCAGTACGGCAGCACCGGTCTCGAGCGGACCGAGGACCCGGTCCTCAACGGTTCCGACAACCGGCTGTTCGGACGTCGCTTCTTCGACCTCGTGTCCGGCCGCGACCCGCGCGGCGGCAACGTGGTGACCACCATCAACCCGGTCATGCAGCAGGTGGCGTACGACGAGCTGACGGCGAAGGGCTACACCGGTTCGGTCGTGGCGATCGAGCCGAGCACCGGACGCATCCTCACGATGGTCAGCACCCCGAGCTACGACCCCAATTCGCTCGCCAGCCACGACGGCACCGAGACCACCCAGGCGTGGGAGGCCCTCAACGCCGACCCGGAGAAGCCGCTGATCAACCGCGCGGTGTCGCAGACGTACCCACCCGGCTCCACGTTCAAGGTGGTGGTGACCGCTGCCGCGCTCGCCGCCGGAACCACCCCCGACACCCAGCTGACCGCGGCCCCGCAGATCACCCTTCCCGGCACGTCGACGACGCTCGAGAACTACAACGGCTCCACGTGCGGCGGCGCACCCACCGCGTCGCTGCGTGAGGCGTTCGCGCGGTCCTGCAACACGGCGTTCGTCGAACTCGGTGTGAAGACCGGCACCGACGCCGTCAGCGACCAGTCCAGTGCGCTCGGCATCGGCGGGCAGATGCCCGGCGTCCCGTTCCCCGTCGCGGACAGCACGATCGGGTCGATCCCCGACGACGCCGCACTCGGCCAGAGCAGCATCGGCCAGCGTGACGTCGCGCTCACTCCGCTGCAGAACGCGATGATCGCGGCTACCGTCGCCAACGGTGGCGTACGGATGCAACCGCAACTGGTGTCCGAACTGCAGGGGCCGGACCTGTCCAACCTCGCGACCACCAACCCGGTGTCCGAAGGCCAGGCGATGTCGTCCCAGGTGGCGGCCACCCTGACCGACCTGATGATCGGTTCCGAGAACAACACCAGCGGCGAAGGCAAGATCCCGGGCGTCCAGATCGCGTCCAAGACGGGCACCGCCGAGCACGGGACCGACCCTCGGAACACCCCGCCCCACGCCTGGTACATCGGATTCGCACCCGCCCAGAACCCGACCGTGGCCATCG
Source organism: Rhodococcus sp. JS3073 (assembly GCF_026810085.1). Lineage (NCBI taxonomy): Bacteria > Bacillati > Actinomycetota > Actinomycetes > Mycobacteriales > Nocardiaceae > Rhodococcus > Rhodococcus sp. JS3073. The sequence goes on from NZ_CP113951.1 coordinate 4,166,211, forward strand.
CGGTCATCGTCGAGGACGGCGGAGATCGTGCACTGGCCGCAACCGGCGGCTCGGTGGCTGCACCTATCGGCCGTGCCGTCATCGCAGCCGGACTACAAGGGGGCTGATTGTGGCACTGAACAACGGCGCGCTGATCGCCAATCGATACCGCCTGATCCGGCTCATCGCCACGGGCGGAATGGGACAGGTCTGGGAAGCGACGGACAACCGGCTCAACCGTCGTGTCGCGGTGAAGGTGCTGAAGTCCGAGTTCTCGTCCGACCCGGAGTTCGTCGAACGTTTCCGCTTCGAGGCGCGCACCACCGCGCAGCTGAACCATTCCGGCATCGCCGGAATCTACGACTACGGCGAGGTCCGCGACGCCACCGGCGATTCCACCGCCTACCTGGTGATGGAACTCGTCAACGGTGAGCCGCTCAACGCCGTCCTCGCGCGGGTGGGCCGTCTCGCGGTGCCGCACGCCCTGGACATGCTCGAGCAGACCGGCCGGGCGCTGCAGGTGGCGCACGACGCCGGAGTCGTGCACCGCGACGTGAAGCCGGGCAACATCCTGATCACCCCCACCGGTCAGGTGAAGATCACCGACTTCGGCATCGCGAAGGCCGTGGAGAACTCGCCCATCACGCGCACCGGCATGGTGATGGGCACCGCGCAGTACATCGCCCCCGAGCAGGCGCTCGGACAGGACGCGACCGCGGCGAGCGACGTGTACTCCCTCGGCATCGTCGGCTACGAGGCGCTGTCGGGACGGCGTCCGTTCGTCGGCGACGGCGCGATCACGGTCGCGATGAAGCACGTGCAGGAGGCGCCGGCACCGTTGCCGAGCGACCTGCCGCCGAACATCCGCGAACTCATCGACATCACCATCGCGAAGGATCCGAGCACCCGCTACGCCAGTGGCGGAGAGTTCGCCGACGCGGTCGCGGCGGTCCGGGCGGGCAGGCGTCCCCCGCCGCCCGGCGTGTCGGGCACCGGGGCCGCCCGGGTTCTGCCCCCGCCGATGACCGGGGCAACCCAGATGATGCCGCCTTCCCAGACCGCGTACGCGGGACCGGTCACGGGGCAGGTGCCGCCGGACGACTCGAACGGTGACGGCAAGAAGGGCGGGCTGACCAGCGGCCAGAAGGCCGTGGCCTGGGGTGCGGGTGGCCTGCTCCTGCTGGCGGCGATCATCGCGCTCGCGCTCGTCCTGTTCGACGGGGGTGACACGAAGGAACCGACGTCGCCGGCGGTGACCTCGTCGCTGCGGACGATCACGACGACACCGCGGCCGACGACGACCACGACGACCGAGGAACAGACGACCACCACCGAGCCGCCGACATATACGACCACCACCACCGAGCCGCCGACCACGACGACGACCGCCCCGACCACCACGACGACGACAGAGCCGACGACGACTACCACCACCACGACCGCCCCGACCACCACGACGACGACCACGACGACCACGTCGGAGGAGTCAGCTACTCCGACCCCACAAGGACTGCCATGACGACACCGCGCAACCTCTCCTCACGCTACGAGCTGGGTGAGATTCTCGGCTTCGGTGGCATGTCCGAGGTCCACCTCGCCCGTGACGTCCGGCTCAGCCGTGATGTCGCGATCAAGGTCCTGCGCGCCGACCTGGCCCGCGACCCCACGTTCTACCTGCGGTTCCGCCGCGAGGCGCAGAACGCGGCGGCGCTGAACCATCCGGCGATCGTGGCCGTCTACGACACCGGCGAGGCGGAAACCGACGCGGGACCGCTGCCGTACATCGTGATGGAGTACGTCGATGGTGACACGTTGCGGGACATCGTGCGCAGCGAGGGCCCGATGGCACCGCGCCGCGCGATGGAAGTCATCTCGGACGTGTGCGCGGCGCTCGACTTCAGCCACCGCAACGGCATCGTGCACCGCGACGTGAAGCCCGCCAACGTGATGATCAACCGTGCGGGCGCGGTCAAGGTGATGGACTTCGGCATCGCGCGAGCGATCTCCGACGCGTCCAGCCCCATGACGCAGACAGCCGCCGTGATCGGCACCGCCCAGTACCTGTCGCCCGAGCAGGCCCGCGGTGAGCAGGTCGACGCCCGCTCCGACGTGTACTCGCTCGGGTGCGTGCTGTTCGAGATCCTCACCGGCGAACCCCCGTTCAAGGGTGACTCCCCGGTCGCGGTCGCGTATCAGCACGTGCGGGAGGACCCGCAGACACCGTCCGCGGTCAACCCGGACATTCCGCGCGAGCTCGACTCGGTGATCCTCAAAGCGATGAGCAAGAACCCCGCCAACCGCTACCAGACCGCCGCGGACATGCGCAGCGACCTGGTCCGGGTGCTCGGCGGGCAGCGCCCCAGCGCGCCGATGGTCATGAGCGACGAGGACCGCACCACGATCCTCGGTGCCGTCGACTCCGGCGCGGGAAACTACCGGCGCCCGCAGTCACCCACCCCGGCCACCGCGTCGAAGACGGACGGCGGTGAGCCCGACAAGAAGAAGAACCCGATGCGGGTGGCGCTGATGGCGCTGGGCGCGCTTATCGTCGTCGGCATCGTCGGCGCGTTCCTGTGGTCCGTGGGACCGGGCTCGAAGGCCGATCAGGTGACCATGCCGGACGTCACGAACCAGGCCGCGGACGACGCCGAGACGACACTGCAGAACCTGGGTTTCCGCGTCGCCCGGCAGCAGAAACCGGACGCCGTCGTGGCGACCGGCAACGTCATCACCACCCGGCCCGTCGGCGGGGTGCAGGTGGACGAGGGCAGCACGATCACCCTCGAGGTGTCGTCGGGCCCCGAACAGGTGAAGGTCCCGCGGCTCGCCGGCCTCACCCAGCAGGAAGCGCAGCAGGAGCTGAACGCGGTCGGACTACGGCTCGACACCGCCGTCGCCCGCGCGCCGTCCGACGTGTCCGACGTCGACAAGGTGATCGAGCAGAACCCGTCCTCCGGGGCGAGCATCTCCCTCGATTCCGAGGTCGCCGTCACGCTGGGCACCGGGCCGGAGCAGATTCGCATCCCGGACGTGACCGGCCAGAAGGTCGAGGTCGCGCAAGCGAACATCGAGGGTGCCGGCTTCAAGGTGCAGATCCAGAACATCGATTCCGGTGTGCCGAAGGGTCAGGTCGTCTCCACCGACCCCGTCGGCGGCTCCTCCGCCGCCAAGGGCGACACGATCCAGATCCGGGTGTCGAACGGCAACAACATCGAGATGCCCGACCTGACGGGCAAGACGGTGTCGCAGGCGCTCGCCGAGCTGCGCAGCGCCGGCTGGAGCGGGTCGTCGGCCTCGCTGAATCAGACGCAGACGTCCACCCTGGACCCGGAGATGGTCGGCAAGATCATCAGCCAGGAACAGCCGCCGGGATCGGAGATCACCAAGAACGGTGTCGTCTCGGTCGGTGTCGGCGCGCTGGGCATCCCGCGGTAGGCGGCTCCGCCGCCTGTGAGTGGTCGAGGAGTCTCTGGACTCGTCAACCACTCACGGGTGCTACGCGCCCAATGCCTGCGCGACCTCGGCCTCGAGGGTGGCGACGAGGGATTCCTTCGGGGCCTCGCCGCAGACGGTGAGCCAGTTGGCGAGCATGCGGTGCCCACCCTCGGTGAGCACGGACTCCGGGTGGAACTGAACGCCGTGGATCGGGAGCTCCCGGTGCCGCATCGCCATGACGATGCCGCTGTCGGTGTGGGCGGTGACCTCGAGTTCGTCCGGGATGGTGTCTTCCAGGACGGTCAGCGAGTGGTAGCGGGTGGCGGTGAACGGGTCGGGCAGACCCGCGAGAACACCCTGGCCGGTGTGGTGGACGACGCTGGTCTTGCCGTGCAGGAGTTCGGGTGCCCGGTCGACGGTGGCGCCGAAGGCGGCCCCGATCGCCTGATGACCGAGGCACACCCCGAGAAGCGGTGTCCTGGCGGCGGCGCACGCCGTGACCAGGTCCATCGTCGCACCGGCGCGCTGCGGTGTGCCGGGGCCGGGGCTCAGCAGAATGCCGTCGAACTCGGCCGCTGCCGCCGCGACGGCGTCGGGTCCCGTGAGGTTCGGATCGTCGTTGCGCCAGACCACGGCCCGGGTTCCCAGCTGTCCGAGGTACTGGACCAGGTTGAACACGAAGCTGTCGTAGTTGTCGACGACGAGAATCCTCATGGAAGCAGGGTATTCTGCCCGCTTCCCGCTCTGCACGGCCGGGGACCGTTCAGGTCAGTGCCCCGCGTATCCGGGCACGGTCAACTGGCCGGACGCCGCCTCCGAGTAGCCGAGACCGAACCGCGACGCGTACTGCTTGAACACCCGGATTCCGGGTTCGTTGGCGAGCGCCGCCTCCAGCCGCGCGGGATCCCCGATCGCCGACATCACGTACGGCGGGCTGTAGGTGCGGCCGTGCAGCAGCAGGGTGTTGCCGATGCAGCGCGGCGCCGACGTGTTCACGATTCGCTGGTCCTGCATGCTGATCGCCTCGGCACCGCCCACCCACAGCGCGTTCAGCACACTCTGGACGTCCTGCTGATGGACGACGAGATCGTCCGGCGACGCGTCGACGGGGTATTTGCCGTCCGCGTCGCGGGGGGCGTCGGTGAGCGTGACGGTGACTCCGGGACCGGTCATCGGTGTGAGTCCGGCATCCGTGGCGAGCGCCTTGGAGTCGGCGAGCGCCTGCGCGACACCGCTGTCGGACGCCGCAGCGTCCTGCTGCAGCGACTCGACCTGCGCCGCCAGCCGATCACGGGTCTCGGCCACCTGGTCGGTCTCGGATTGCGCGTTGCGCACGAGGTCGGACAGCCGGGTGGAATCGCCGGCGCGGATCTCGTTGCCGTGCGACACCTGACGGGTGGTGGCCACCAGCAGACCGGCCACGAGACACACCACCAGCACCGCGATCCGCCAGAAGATCGACCTGGTCACCGGTGTTTCCGTCCCCTCGTCCTCGCCGCGCGAATCGCGGCTACGTTAGCGTGTACACACGCAGGTATTTCCGAATCTACCTGCCCACATTCCCGTAGAGCCGCACGAACGAGGACGTCATGCCGAAGTCGAAGGTCCGAAAGAAGACCGATTACACGATCAACCCTGCGAGCCGCACCCCGGTGAAGGTGAAGGCCGGCCCCTCGAGCACCCTGTACGTCTCGGTGATGCTCGGGTTCATGCTGGTCGGCCTGGTGTGGCTGCTCGTCTACTACCTGGCCGCCGACCAGCTCGAGTGGATGAACAACCTCGGTGCCTACAACTTCCTCATCGGATTCGGCTTCATGGTGGTCGGTCTGATCATGACGATGCGCTGGCGTTGACGGTCACAATTACACCCATGTCATTCATCCCCAATGTGGACAACCCCTGTGGATAGCCGCAGGTCGAGTGCTGATGTCTGCTGACGAGGCACCGTTGGAGTGGTCGACGCCCCTCGGCGCGGTGATCGCGCTCGCTGCGGGCGGACTCGCGCTGGGGGTCGCGGGACTCGCCGTGTCGACCGAGCCGGCCGGCCGTGTCCTCGTGTGCGTCGCCGCCCTCGGACTGCTGCTGACCGCCGCGTCGGCGCTCCGGCAACGCCCGCGCCTCGCCGTCGACAAGGAGGGCGGCGGGATCGTGGTGAACCGGCTGACCGGCCGCCACGGGTATGCCCGCTCGGAGATCGACCGCGCGCGGCTCGTGCGCTATCCCCGGCTGGGCCGCCGGGTACCGATGCTCGAGATCGACGTGCGCACCGAGGACGGCACCGAACGCCTCCTGATCTTCGGCCGCTGGGATCTCGGCACCAATCCGGAGGACGTGTTCGATGCCCTCGCGGTGCATCGTCTGGTGGGCCGGGGTCAGTAACCGAAGCTCGCGCGCAGCTGCAGCGTGCGGACGGCGATGACGGCCAGTGGCACCAGCACCACGACGCCGAGGCAGACCCAGCCGACGGTGACGGCCTTCTCCCGGTTGTTCCCGACGCCCAGCAGTTGGGGCCCGTAGAGGATTCCTGCGGTGGCCGCGGCTCCGGCGACCAGGCCGCCGAGATGCCCCCACAGTGAGATGCCGGGGATCGTGATGCTGATGATCACGTTGATGGCGATCACCGAGATCACCGGTGCGGGGCTTCGTCGCAGACGCAGGAGGATGACGGCCTGAGCGCCCATCAGGCCGAAGACGGCGCCCGACGCACCTGCGGTGACCGCGCCGAGTTGGAACAGCATCACCGCGGCGGAACCGCCGAGCAGCGACGCGAAGTACACGCAGGCGTAGCGGGCACGCCCGAGGACCAGTTCGGTGTCGCGGCCGATCACCCACAGCGCGAACATGTTGACGGCCAGGTGAATGATGCCGAAGTGGAGGAATCCGCTGCCGAGCACGCGGACGATCTGCCCGTCCACGACGGCGGGTGGGAACAGAGCCCAGTCCGCGAAGAGCTTCGATCCGGCCTGGTTCTGCATGATGCTGCGGGATTGCGCCGCGGTGATCAGGAAGATGCCGACGTTCGCGGCCATCAGGATGTACGTCACGAGCGGTGTCGCACGCTGCGTGGTGACGGCGCCGGCGACGTTGCGGACCGGCCGGACATCACGCTGCCCGGCGGCGACGCAGTCGACACACTGGTAGCCGACGGCCGCTTCGCGCAGGCATTCGGGGCAGGCGGGACGACCGCACCGATTGCACGACAGTGCAGTGGGGCGATCGGGGTGGCGGACGCACCGCGGCTGGGGCGGAGTGCCCTCGTTCGCGGCACCGCCCCAGCCGGGGTTGGTCATGTGCTGCGGTTCCCTACGCGATGGTGACGCTGTTGATCACGACCGGCTCGAGCGGACGGTCCGCGCGATCGGTGGCGGTGGTGGAGATGGCGTCGACGACCTTCTTCGACTCCTCGTCGACGACCTCACCGAAGATGGTGTGGCGACGGTTGAGGTGCGGCGTCGGGCCGGTGGTGATGAAGAACTGCGAACCGTTGGTTCCCGGGCCTGCGTTCGCCATGGCCAGGATGTATGCGCGGTCGAACTGCAGTTCCGGGTGGAACTCGTCGCCGAACTTGTAGCCCGGGCCACCGGCGCCGGTGCCCGTGGGGTCGCCGCCCTGGATCATGAATCCGTCGATGACGCGGTGGAAGACGGCGCCGTCGTAGAACGGTCCGGAGTCGGTGCCACCGGCGTTGGCGGTGCTGTAGTCCTTCGAACCGTCGGCCAGGCCGACGAAGTTCTCGACGGTCTTGGGCGCGTGGTTGCCGAACAGCGCGATCTTGATGTCGCCGCGGTTGGTGTGCAGCGTTGCGGTTGCGGTCTGATGAGGTGAAGTCACACCACCATGTTGCCATTGTGGGGTTCCGTGTGGTTCCGCCGCGGTGACTCGAGTACTTCGGATCGGTTCGTGCTCGCGGTTCTTGTGACAAAGTGGGGACATGACACGAGCGACGGAGTCCCTCACGAATCTGCTTCCGACCGAACGCGCCGAGACCCTGCAGGAGCAGGTCTCCGAACGAGTCGAGACCGCTCTGGCCCACGTCGAGGATTCGGCTTCCCGCGTCAAGGAATCCCAGGCTGTCGATCAGGCGCGGCGCTACGCACGCGCGGCGGCACTCGCGACGGCCCGCGGTGCCGGCCAGCTCAGTCTGTTCCTCGGCCGTCAAGGGGCCTCGCTGGCCAAGAAGGGCTACGAACGCGCCCGGACCGTACCGGTGAAGAAGGTCGCCCAGGATGTCGTTCGCCCCCTGACCTCGGCCGTAGCACCGGTCGAGGAGAAGAAGTCGCGGAAGGGCCGTCGCATCGCGATCGTCGTCCTCGTGGGTGCCGCCGTCGCCGGGGGCGCGGTGTTCGTCAAGAGCCGCCGCCGCGAGCAGCCGCGCGTCGCGTCCGCTCCCCCGAACCTGCGCGACCTCGACAGCGCGGACACGCAGGAGCCCACGCCGCCCACGGCGACGAAGCCCCTCACCCCTACCGACCCGTCACTCCCCGGCCAGTAGGGCGCGCGCTCGCTCGGTGTCGCCCGGCGTCCAGCCGGGCGGTTGCAGGATCGCGGCCCACATGTCGACGGCGTCCTCCCCGTAGTTGTGCCCGTGCCCGGGGGGAACGTCCGCCGAGAACACCATGTCGAGGGTGACCTGCCAGAACGTCACGAACGGGATCCACCGCATTCCGGGATCCACGTCCGGACCGTGCGGCTCGCGTAGCCAGTCGGGGCGGTTCAGCAGGAGGTCGAACGACCACCAGGTGATGGGGTCGCCGGCGTGCTGCCAGTAGACCACCCGACTGTCGCCCCACGGACCGTCGAGTTCGAGATCGGCGGGATTTCCGGCGAAGCGTATTCCGGCGCCGTCCTCGATCACCGGGACCCGCTGGAACGACCCGGGGTCGCGGTTCTCGGTTATCCGGGTCCACTGTTCGGTGAAGTTGGGCGTTCCCACCCACAGTGCGCCGTCGACGCGGGCCAGCATGTCCTGACCGCCGACGAACGCGGCCTGTCCCCCGTAGGAACCGAGGCTCTCGCCGAACACCACCAGCTTCGGCCGCGACTCCTGCGGCAACGCAGCCCATTCGGCGTAGACGGCCTCGAACAGCGCCCTGCCTGCCACCATCGGTGTCTCCCGGTCGGCGATGAACGCGAGTGGGCTGGGGAGGAACGAGTACTGCATCGACGCGATCGCGGTGTCGCCGTCGTTCAGGTACTCGAGCGAGGACGCGACGTCCTGGTTGACCCAGCCGCGTCCGGTCGTCGTGGCGACGGCCAGGACCGCGCGGTCGTAGGCGCCGGTGCGTTTCAGTTCGGCCACCACGTGCTGCGCGACCTCCTCGACGGTGTCCGCGGAGTCGCGACCCGCGTACGCGCGGATCGGTGTGAGCGCCGGGCGCCCGGTGAGGGCGGTGATGTCTTCCGCCGACGGACCACCGGCGACGAACGTGCGTCCCTCCTTGCCCAGTGAATCCCAGGGTTCCGCCGAGTCCGGTGAGCCCGACCGTTCCGGCGCGGTGGGCTGGGTGACGCCGGCGGCCGTGTCGTGGTCGGCGGCGGCGAGGCTGCCGTTGGCGAGGGCGAGCAGGCCCGCGTAGAGGGCGCCGTTGACGACGAAGAAGAGGACGGCGACCAGTGCGACGACGCTCGCGATCTTCGCGACCGGCGCGGGTACGTAGCGCAATCCGACGGCGGTCAATCGCCGTGCGGCACTGCGGAGTCCCCTCCCGGCGGCCAGCAGCAGTGCCGCGACGGCGAACGAGATCATAAGGATCAGCAGGTAGTAGGTGCGGTTCGCGCGATCGGTGCCGACCAGATCGCGGACGATCTGCTGCCACCACGACCCCAGCACCAGGAAGGTGGGAACGAGGATCACGGCGGCCCCCAGCAGAATCCACCACCCGATCCGACGGGCCTTCGGTGAGTAGTGCGGTTCGACCCCGCACTTACGCACCACCCAGGCGACGAAGCAGCCGACGGCGTAACCGGTGGCCAGGCTGATGCCCGTCGCCACCGCCTGCAGATACCACGGCCGGGGCAGCAGCGACGGCGTCATCGACCACACGAAGAACAGCAACGCGAACGCGAGGCCGACGGGGTGGAGCGACCGTGCGTAGCGCACGGACCCGTCCCGCAGTCGGGAGGGAACGGAAGGCGCTGTCTCCGGCATCTGCGAATCCTAGGTGGACAACCGTCCTGGTGTCCTGTCTTCGTTTCACGGCTTGTACCAGGGGTATCCCGCAGGCAGATGCGCACCAGCGCGAGGATCCGTTCCGAGGAGCAGACATGACCGCCAGACGTATCGTCCATCGCATCGCCGCCGTCACCTTTCCGATCGCCGCCGCCGCGGCTGTGCTGACGGCCGGCCCCGCCGGCGCCGACCCACCCCACCCGTTCGGCGGGCCGGCCCTGACCATCGGCTGTCCGAACCAGGGCAGCCTGATGTCGTTGACGGCGCTCACCGGACAGTCCGGGCCGGAGGCGTCACCGCCCATCGCCGACGGCGACATCCGCTTCGAGTCACGCCCCGCCGCGCCACCGATCCCGGCAGCCGCGCAGGTCACCGTGGCCTGGGTCAACACCGACAGCGGACGTTCGGGGATCGTGAACCTCGGCGGCGTCTACCCCTTCCTGTCCGCGACGGTGAACACCGGCGTCGGCAACGTGGTGGCGACGGCGTTCGGATCGATCAACTTCGGAAGCAGCCCGATCTGCCAGGCGAACCCGGCCATCGGCACGTTCATTGCGTGAGTTCGGCCGTGTTGCAGCCGAACCGGCGTCGATAGTCGGCGGGCGCGACGCCGACCACCCGGTTGAAGTGGTGCCGGAGCAGGGCACCGGACCCGAAACCGCTGCGTCTCGAGATCGCCTCGAGACCGAGGTCGGTGCCCTCGAGTAGCTGCTGCGCGTAGAGGACCCGCTGTGTCGTCAGCCACTTGACGGGGGTGGTGCCCGTCTCGGCCGCGAATTTGCGGGCGAAGGTGCGCGTCGACATGGACGAGCGGGTCGCGAGCTCGTCGACCGTGTGTGGCAACTCGAGATTTTCGCTCATCCACGCCATCGTCTCGCTGAGGCTGTCCGACGTGCACGCGACCACCGGCTGCTCGATGAACTGGCGCTGTCCCCCGTCGCGTTGCGGCGGAACGACCATCCTGCGGGCGATCGTGTTTGCGACGGTGGAACCGAGCTCGCGGCGGACCACGTGCAGGCAGGCGTCGATGCCTGCCGCGGTGCCCGCACTGGTGACGAGGTTGCCCTCGTCGACGAACAGGACGTCGGGGTCGACGGTCGCCGTCGGGAACCGGGTGGCCAGTTCGTCGACGTACTCCCAGTGGGTGGTGCATTTGCGCCCGTCCAGCAGTCCGGCCTCGCCGAGCAGGAAGGCACCCGAGCACAGGCTGAGGACGATGGCGCCGGCATCCGCCGCGGCGCGCACCGCGTCGAGCGCCTCCACCGGGAAGTCGGACTGCGCCCCCGGCGGCGGGACCACGACGAGATCGGCGTCGCGCAGGGAGTCCAGCCCGTAGTCGGCGGACAGCGTCAGCCCCGGCGTGATCGACGCGAGCGGTTCGCCGGGACGGATCCCGCAGATGCGGAAGTCGAACGGGGGAACCCCGTGTTCGGTGCGGTCGATTCCGAACACTTCGCAGACCACCCCGAACTCGAACATCGAGACACGATCGAGGAGGAGCGTCGCGACCTTGGAGATCATGCCCCCAGTCTAGTTGGCGACATCTTGTCGGACCATGCCGAAACGGCCAGTCAGTCGCGGACCGGCCCGCAGATCGACACGAGCGCACGCACCAGCGTGGCCTGATGCAGTGGGTCGAGACGCTGTTCGGCCGCCACCGCAACCGCGGCGTCGACGAGAGCGGGCACGCAATCCCGGCCGGCGAGCACGGCCTCCTGGTCGCGCAGCTGCAGCAGGATGTCCGTGTTCTGGCGGTCGATCACCGGACGGACCTGCGTCAGGTCCGGCCGGACGGTCGGCGCAGAGCCGGGTGCGACACTCCACCAGCCGAAGAGAGCGCGCTGCACCTCTTTGTTGGCCTCGATCTGATCCCGGAAGATCTGCTGCACCCGCACCGCGCTCAGGCCCTCGTCGGCCGCCTGCGCCGCGACCGCACCCAGGACCTGCGCCTCGCGCGCGGGATCGTCGATCGGTGACGGCGTGCCCCACTTGGCCGCCGCCACCGCGTCCGCCGTCGCGAGGCGCAGGGAGACCGCCAGGGCGATCGGTTGGAGTGGACGGGTCTGCGCACTCGCGGGCGCGGCACCGCCGGCGATCAGCATTCCGAGCATCACCGCGGCGGCGGCCACGCGGCGGGCGAGTGCGGGCCGGACCGTGGTCATGGTGCGAGTGTAGGGCCGGTCAGTCGTCCAGCCCCGCGACTCCGCGTTTCCAGTATCCGGTGAACAGCGAATCCATCCGGTCCCGGCTCCACGCGCGCAGAGGCTTGATGTCATTCGCCTCTCCTGCCGCGAACAGGAACGAGCGGCCGTCGGGCAGCGCGAGCGACTGCACCGTCGACGCCAGGGCGGACTCGCTGCCGTCGCGGACGAGCCACGTGACGTCCAGGTTCTCGCGCACGGCCAGCGGGTAGCCGTGCTCGACGTCGTCGTCGGTCTCGATGACGACGTGCGCCGAGACGTCCGCGGGGGACTCCTCGAGCCACCGCGCGACCGCCGGAAGCGCAGTGGAATCGACCGCGAAGACGTAGTGGTCGAAATTGTGGGCGAATGCCTTCGCACCGGGCGGTCCGGCGATGGTCACGTCGTCGCCGATCGCGACCGTCGTCGCCCAGGACGATGCGAGACCACCGTCGTGCAGCACGAAGTCCAGGTCGAGTTCGCGGGTGTCGGCGTCGTAGCGGCGGACGGTGTATTTCCGCGTGGTCGGGAGCGGTCGCGGCCAGTCGAGCATCATCGCGTCATTCACCACCGGAACGCGGCGGGTCCCGTCCGGATCGGGGAACACGATCTTGACGTGATCGTCGGCCTGATAGGTGTGGAACCCGTCGAGGCCGGGGCCCCCGATCGTCAGACGCAGCATGCGGGGTGTGACGTACTCGCGTGCACGGACCGTGACCGTGCGGACTCCGATCGGGTAGCCGATTCGTGCGGTTCCCTCGCCGGTCCGGTGGTGGGATGCGACGCGGCTGCGCGGGTCGAGGCGTTCACGGGCTCCGGGATCGAGTGCGGTCATGAAGTAAGGGTAACCTCACCCGTTCCAGCCTCGCACAGCAGTGTGCCCCGGACTCTTCCGAATCCGGGGCACACTGTTCTGTATTCGTACTTGTGGAGCCTAGGAGATTCGAACTCCTGACATCTGCCTTGCAAAGGCAGCGCTCTACCAACTGAGCTAAGGCCCCGTTACCTCGTGCCACACCTCGTTGCCGCGAAGCAACTTGGTCAGTCCGATTGCCACCAGCACTCCGGCTCCCACGAACAGGAGGACCTTCATGCGAATGACCTTTCACCGGCACCAGGAGTGGGCCTAGGAGGACTTGAACCTCCGACCTCTTCGTTATCAGCGAAGCGCTCTAACCGCCTGAGCTATAGGCCCCTGAAGTCTGGAAACTCATCTCGCGCAGTTCCCTGAACCGAGTCGGAAGATTACCCCACCGGACCGGCAACTACCAAAACCGGTCCGGCGAGACGCTCTTTTCCCAGCTCAGCCCCCGTCGTTTTCCGCGTTCAGTCCCGGTCGGCGAGCGTCACTTCGACGCCCCCGACGAGATCGGAACACAGGTTGTAGATGAACGCGCCGATCGTCGCCAGTGCGGTGAACAACACCATGTTCGCGAGACCGATGACGGCGGCGTATCCGAAGACCTGCCCGGCCGTCACGAGCCCGTCAGAGCTCGACTCGGCGACGATATCGGTGAATGCGTTGTTCAGCCGGTCCCACACGCCCATCCCGTCCAGGACGACGTACAGCAGACCGACGGCCACCATCCACACGAAGAACAGCGACACCGAGATGACGGACGAGATCTTCAGCGTCGACCACGGATCGATCTTGCGGACCTGCACCGTCGCCCGGAGAGCCTCACCCTCCTCGACCCGCTGCGGAGCCACGGCGATCTTCGGCTGCTGACCCGTGGCCGTCGCCGCCCCGGGCAAGGGGTGCTTGGCCTCGGACAGATCCGGCATGTCCTTGGGGAGCACGTCCCGGTTGATGTGCCGGGTGGGTCCGTCGATCGCGGACGCCTTCGCCTTCGCGGCCTCCCGCTGACCCACGGCACCGGCCGCGGCTGCACCGGACACCGCACCGACCGCTGCCGTGGCCGCAGTCGAGGACGGTGTGCGATCGGACCCCTGCTTGGGTGCGGGCTGACCCTTCGCCGGCGACGACGGATTCAGCGCGGGCGCCTTCTGTGTGGGCACCGCCTGGGTAGGAGCACCCGAGTTCTGCGCGCCCTGGGGTCGCTGACCCGGCGCCTGCGTCTTCTGCGTCGGAGCGGTCTGCGGCTTCTGGACGTCCTGGCTTCCGGGAGCCTTCGCTGCCGCGGCACCCGAGCCGTTGGCCGCGCTCGGCTGGCCCTCCGGGCGCGGAGCCTGCTTGGCACCGGCCCCGCCCTGCACGGGACGCTTCAGGTTGGTCTGCGGCTCTCGCTGCATTCCCCGCTGCCACGGCGGAGCCTGATTTCCCCGGATGGACTCGGTGGGAGCACCGCCCGCGGGAGCCCGGTTGCCGGGCGCCTGCTGAGGCGGGCCCTGATGCCCGGGAGCCTGCTGATTCGGAGCGTGACCCTGCTGCGGCGGCACGGACCGCCCCTGCGGGGTCTGCGTACGCGGACCCTGATGCTGGGGCGTCGACGGCGACCGGGCCGGATCGGCCGGAGCCTGCCGATCCGGTCTCGCGTCGGGAGCACCGCCCGGCCGGGCAGCCGGCCCCGCCTGAGCGGGACCACGACCGGCGGACGCCTGCGGCCCCTGCGGCGCGGAACCCGGCTGCGGGTTCGGTCGCGCCGACCCGTTCTCGGGAGTGCGGGAGGCCTGCTGCTCGGATTTCGCCTGATTGGCGGAACCCGGGTTCTGCCGGTCACTGCCTGGCTGGTTGGGAGTGCTCACTAGGACTCCTTAGCTCCTTTGCCGCTGCTCTCGGCGTTGTCGTCGGGTTCATCGGGTTCGTCGGCATTGCGCGCGATCGCGAGCAGGGTGTCGCCTTCCCCGAGGTTCATCAAACGAACGCCCTTGGTCTGCCGACCGGCCTTGCGGACCTGCTTGGCGGCGGTGCGGATGACGCCACCGCCCGACGTGATCGCGTAGAGCTCGTCGTCGTCGTTCACGATGAGCGCTCCGACCAGGGTGCCACGTTTCCTGTCGTATTGAATCGTGAGTACACCCTTTCCGCCGCGACCCTGGACCGGGTAGTCCTCCATGCCGGTGCGCTTCGAGTAGCCACCCGACGTCGCCACCAGCAGATAGGTGCCTTCGCGCACGACGTTCAGCGACAGCAGTTCGTCGTCGCCGTTGAACCGCATGCCCTGGACACCGGACGTGGCTCGGCCCATCGGACGCAGCGCCTCGTCGGTGGCGGAGAAGCGGATCGACTGTCCCTGCGCGGAGACGAGCAGCAGGTCATCGTCGGAGGAGCAGAGCACCGCCCCGACCAGTTCGTCCTCGCCGCGCAGGTTGATGGCGACGATGCCGCCGCTGCGGTTCGAGTCGAAGTCGGTGAGCTTGGACTTCTTCACCAGACCGTTGCGGGTGGCGAGAACCAGGTAGGGCGCGTCCTCGTACGTCTTGATCTGGATGACGCTCTGGATGCGCTCGTCGGGCTGGAACGCGAGCAGGTTCGCCACGTGCTGTCCGCGGGCCGTGCGGCTCGCCTCCGGCAGCTCGTACGCCTTGGCCCGGTACACGCGGCCCTTCGTGGTGAAGAACAGCAGCCAGTCGTGAGTGGAGCTGACGAAGAAGTGGGAGACGATGTCGTCCTGCTTCAGCCCGGCGCCCTGCACGCCCTTGCCGCCGCGCTTCTGCGAGCGGTACAGGTCGGTCTTGGTGCGCTTGGCGTAGCCGGTCTCGGTGATCGTGACGACGACGTCCTCGCGGGCGATCAGATCCTCGTCGGCCACGTCGCCGTCGGCCGCGATGATGCGGGTGCGGCGGTCGTCGCCGTGCTTGTCGACGATCTCCTTGAGCTCGTCGCGGACGATCCGGCGCTGACGCTCGGGCTTCTCGAGGATGTCCTTGAGGTCGGCGATCTCCCGCTCGATCTCGGCGAGTTCGTCGATGATCTTCTGACGCTCGAGGGCGGCGAGGCGGCGCAGCTGCATCGCGAGGATCGCGTCGGCCTGGATCTCGTCGACAGTGAGGAGCTCGATCAGGCCGGCCCGCGCGATGTCGACGGTCTGCGACGCCCGGATCAGCGCGATGACCTCGTCGAGGGCGTCGAGGGCCTTGACCAGTCCGCGCAGGATGTGAGCGCGTTCCTCGGCCTTGCGGAGCAGGTACTCGGTGCGCCTGCGGATGACCTCGACCTGGTGGGCGACGTAGAGCCGGATCATCTGGTCGAGACGCAGGGTGCGCGGCACGCCGTCGACGATGGACAGCATGTTGCAGCCGAAACTGGTCTGCAGCTGGGTGTGCTTGTACAGGTTGTTGAGCACGACCTTCGCGACCGCGTCACGCTTGACGGTGACGACGATGCGCATACCCGCCCGGTCCGAGGACTCGTCGTGGATGTCGGAGATGCCGGCGATCTTCGCGTCGCGCACCTGCTCGGCGATCGACGTGATCAGGTTGTCCGGGTTCACCTGGTACGGCAGTTCGGTGATGACGATCGTGGTGCGCCCCTTGGCGTCCTCCTCGATCTCCACCACACCGCGCATGCGGACCGAACCGCGTCCGGTGGTGTAGGCGTCGTGGATGCCCTGGCCTCCGACGATCAGGCCGTGCGTCGGAAAGTCGGGTCCCTTCACACGTTCCATGACCGCGGTGAGGGTGGACTCCTCGTCGGCTTCCCAGTTCTCCAGCGCCCAGTAGATGGCCTCGGCGACCTCGCGCAGGTTGTGCGGCGGGATGTTGGTGGCCATACCGACGGCGATGCCGCCGGAACCATTGATCAACAGGTTGGGGATACGGCTGGGGAGAACTGACGGTTCCTGTGTACGACCGTCGTAGTTCGGGGTGAAATCGACCGTCTCGTGGTCGATCTCACGCAGCATTTCCATGGCCAGCGGAGTGAGCCTGCACTCGGTGTATCGCATGGCGGCGGCGCCGTCGTTGCCGCGGGAACCGAAGTTGCCCTGGCCGTCGACGAGCGGGTACCGCAGCGACCACGGCTGGGCCATGCGGACGAGCGTGTCGTAGATCGAGGCGTCACCGTGGGGGTGGTAGTTGCCCATCGTCTCGGCGACCGGTCGCGCAGACTTCACATAACCGCGATCGGGCCGGTAACCGTTGTCGTACATCGCGTACAGAACGCGGCGGTGCACCGGCTTGAGGCCGTCGCGCACGTCGGGCAGCGCACGACCCACGATCACGCTCATCGCGTAATCGATGTAGCTGCTCTGCATCTCCTGCTGAATGTCGACGGGCTCGATGCGGTCGTGCCCCGGTCCCTCCGGCGGCAACGTTGTGTCAGTCATGAGCTCCTTCTTCTACTCGGCTTGACGTCTCCTCGCGGACTCGCGGTCCTGCACGACGTCGCGCAACCACCCGAGTCTATAGGTGCAGGTCAGCTGTGAGGGTGAAGGACTCGGGTGCGCTCATGAATCGGTGCCGCAGGAGTCGTCCGATCTACTGGAGTTCGAGCTCCCTGCCCTGGGTTTCGGCGGCGAGGGATTCGGCGGCGAGCATGTCGGCCTCGAGTTCCAGCTCGGCGGCCACGCGGTCGGGCGCCATCAGCAGGGCGGTGATCGGGATCGTGACCACGAGCATGCCCAGCACGAAGACGGGGAACAGGATCGAGAACACCTCGAGCCCGTCCGGGCGCGCCACGGCGGGGTCGACGGTGACGCTCAGCCCGAACACGCCGGTGTAGTGCATGGCCACCAGTCCGGCCGCAACGACCACCGACGCCACGAGTCGCAGCGTGCGGGACTCGAGGGCGGAGATCGACCACATGATTCCGGCGCCGACGACCAGGCCGATCACAGCCGACGCCGCCGTCAGCAGGATGTCGGTGTCCACCGAACCCTGGATCTCGAGGGACGAGACGATGGCGAGGTCCATTCCGGTGAAGCCGACGCCGAGGAGCACCGCACCGCCGGCGAGGCGGCCGATCTCCACCGACGCGCTCGGCAGCCGGTGTTTCGTCGGCGGCGGGCTGATGATCAGCAACGCCACCGCGGCGGCCGCCACGGGCACCACGAACGAGACCGCGATCCACAGGACGTCGTAGCGCACCACGCTGCCGTAGACCTCGAACCCGACCATCGCGATGTAGTGCGGCAGCCAGGCGCCGATGCCGCCGATGGACAACGCGCCCCAGGCCAGCCAGAGGTACCGCTGCCTCGGGTTCGGCGCGGTCACCGCCTTGCGGGCGCTGGCGATACCGACGAACACGCCGATGAACGACGTGACCGCGGCGAGGGCGACGATCCACGTCCCCATGGAGAAGTGCTGCAACTCGTCCGACATGTTTCGAATCCTCAGTACGCGGCCGTGTGGAGCTTGGTCAGTGCGTATTCGGTGATCGCGACCAGGGCGCGTTTCGCCGATTCCCGGTCACGCGCGTCGATCGGGATGATCGGCACGTCCTCGGAGATCGCGAGGGCCGCGCGGATGTCCTCGATGGGGTAGCGCGGGGCGTCGTCGAATTCGTTGATCGCGACGAGGAACGGCAGTTGCCGGGCCTCGAAGAAGTCAACCGCCGCGAAGCTCTCGTCCAACCGGCGGGTGTCGATCAGGACGATCGCGCCGATCGCACCGCGGATCAGGTCGTCCCACATGAACCAGAACCTGTGCTGACCGGGGGTACCGAACAGGTACAGCACCAGGTCGTCGGCCAGGCTGATGCGACCGAAGTCCATGGCGACGGTGGTCGTGCCCTTCTGCGGTGTCGCAGCCAGGTTGTCGACGCCGTCGCTGGCGTTGGTCACGAGCGCCTCGGTGCGCAGCGGGACGATCTCGGAGACAGCCCCCACCAGCGTGGTCTTGCCGACGCCGAACCCGCCGGCGATCACGATCTTGGTCGAGGTCACCCGATTGCGGGGATCAGATTTCGCGAAGTCCACTGAGGACCCTTTCGATGAGTTCACGACGTTCGGAGTCGGTCGAGTCTTCCTTCAGGGTGGCCAGGATCTGGAGATGACCGGCCTCGACCAGGTCGGCGACCAGGACGCGTGCCACTCCGAGGGGTACGCCCACCCGGGCGGCGATCTCGGCGACCGAAGGCGACTGCTGGCACAACGCGACGATCGCCGCGTTGACGTCGTCGAGTTCCCACTGCCGGTCCACCGACTGCGGCAGTGCCTGAATCAACGCTTCGAGCGCGAGCTCGACCGCAGGCCGGGTCCGGCCCGACGTCAGCGAGTACGGGCGCACGATGTTCGGGCCCGGCTGCTCCGAGTGGTGGTCGTTCATGGGCATGGGCTGGTCAGAGACCCTGCGGAGTGCGGGCCGTGGCCTGCACCGATGCGCCGACGCGGTCGACCAGGATCGCCATCTCGTAGCCGACCTGTCCGATGTCGCACTCGGCGTCCGTGAGGGTCGCCAGATGCGAGCCGTCACCGACGCTCATGAGCAGCAGATACCCGTGCTGCATCTCGACCACCGACTGCAGCACCCCGCCGCCCTCGAACAACCGGGACACACCGGCCGACAGGCTGGCCAGCCCCGACGTGACCGCGGCCAGCTGCTCGGCCCGGTCGATCGGGAGATGGGCGCTGGCTGCCATCAGGAGACCGTCCGCGGACACGAGCACGGCGTGGGAGACACCGGGCACGTCACTGGCGAAGTTCGACACCAACCAGTCGAGCGGTCGCGTGACGTCGGATCCATGAGCGGTGTTCATCGGTCTCCTTCAATGCTGTTACGTTCCGCGAGCCTCGTGGCCCTGCCGTTTCGGACGCCCTGCTGGTGACGACTGAGATTGGCGCGAATTGTCTCAGGGTCACGCACCCGGCGCAGTGTCCCCGTATTGTGCGCGCCTTCGACCGTGCCGGGAACCAGTCGGTCGCCGGGACGCCGCTTGGGCAGTCCGATCTCCGGGTCGACCTCGACGGGAGTCTCGCTGACCCGTTCCGCGGCGGACCATCCGGCGTCGCCGGCGGAATGCCAGACGCCGGGTGCGCCTTCGGCGCCGGTCGGATCGGTCAGCCAGTCGGACACCATGTCGGAGAAGATCGGGGTGCCGCCGCCGGGCCGGGGTGTGGCCTCGGCCAGTGGCGGATCGATCCGCGACTGGAAGAACGACGCGGTCTTCGCCGAGTTGGTGCGGTAGCGGTGCCGGACCGGTGCCTGGTCGTCGCCGTTCGACGACGGGGGCGCCGGCTGTTCCGCGGTCCGGTTCTCACTACGGTTCTCGCTACGGGGTGCGTGCGGTGCGTGCTGCGGCTGCGATTCCGCCGGTGCGGTCTCCGCGGGCGCCGCCTGCGGCCGCCGCACGGGCAGCTTCGGCATCGCCCCGGATCCCCGGACGTTGACAGTGTCCTGGGACTGCGCGGCCGGGGCACCGGCCGCCGATCCCGCGCCGGCCGCGATGCCACTGGCACCGGGCTGACGTCGGGGCAGGCTCGTGCCCGACGCCGTCGTCACCGCGCCCGCAGGTGCCGGGCTCGGTGCGGGCGGGGGCGTGGACGGGGTGCGCGTCGGCAGTCCGTTGCGGGTCGCCGGCTGCTGCTGTCCGTTGTCCTTGCGCTGCGCCGGGGCCGCGGGTGCGGGGATGGCGGTCCGGACCGGTGCCGCGGGGATCTTCCGCTGCGGTCCCGTGTCCTGCCGGGCGGCCTGCGACACGATCAGCGCATTCGGGATGTGGATGCTCACGGTCACACCCGGGTTCCGGGCGGTGTCGAACGTCGACCGCAGGCGAACGGTCAGACCGTGACGCTTCGCGAGCCGGCTCACGACGAACAGACCCATGTGGCGGGCCGTCTCCGGACCGACCTCACCACCCGACGCCAGGCGTTCGTTGACGGCGCGCATGTCGTCGGACGGGATACCGATGCCGCGGTCCGCGATCTCGAGGAGCACCCCGCCGTCGACGGCGCGAGCGAAGCTGAACGTCACCACCGTGTCGGGCGGCGAAGCGCGCAGCGAGTTGTCGACGAGTTCGGCGAGCAGGTGCACGACGTCCGTGACGACGGTGCCGCTGAGCGCGCCTTCGGGGGTCGCGCCCATCTGGACACGCTGGTAGTCCTCGACCTCGGAGATCGCGGCACGCAGCACGTCACCCAGCGGGATCGGCGCTGCCTGCGAACGACGCACCCGGGTGCCGGCGAGAATCAGCAGGTTCTCACCGTTCCGGCGCATACGCGCGGCCAGGTGGTCGAGCCGGAACAGGCTCTCGAGCCGCTTCGGGTCCTTCTCCTCGAACTCGAGATTCTCGATCAGGCCGAGCTGCTGGTCGACGAGGGACTTGCTTCGGCGCGCGAGCGTTTCGAACATGTCGTTGATCTGCAGGCGCAGTTGCGCCTGCTCGCCGGCGAGCTTGAGTGCCTGTCCGTGGATGTCGTCCACGGCGCGGGCGAGCTGGCCGATCTCCTCGGAGGAGTGCACGGCCACCGGCTCGAACGACAGTGCCCGCGGATCGTCACTGGCCTTGATCTGCTCGATCGCCTCCGGGAGGTCGCGGCGAGCAGCCTTCAGCGCGCCGTACCGCAGGCGGCGGATCGGACCGATCAGCGACCGCGACACGAGGAGCGCGAGGACGAGGGCGGCGAGCAGGGTTCCGAGGACGATCGCCGTGTCACGCAGCGCGGCGGACCGGGTCTCGGCTGCGCGGACCTGCACGGTGGACGCGATGTCCTTCGCCGCTTCGCTGGTCAGCTCCTGGTAGACGTCACGGCTCGCGATGAGCGAGGAGCGCAGCTGCAGGATGGGCAGCATCCCGCCGCGCGCCGCGTCCGCCAGGCCCTGGTCGATGAGGGCGTTGCGGTCGTTGATGTTGTTTCGCAGCGTCTCGAGACGGGCATCCCCCTTGGGGTAGTACCGGTCGAGGACGTCGAGGAGGCTCGATTCGGCGCCGGCGGCCGCGACGACGGCCGAGGTGGGAATGTCGCCCGTGCGGGCCTTCTCCCGTCCGTCGGGACCGGCGTAGACGTCCTTCACGATCACGAGGCCCATGGCCTGTTCGAACAGTCGCCGCTGCGCCTGCCACGCGTTGGTCAGCTGGTAACCCTTGTCGACGACTTCGCTGTCTTCGATGGGACGGACGATGTCGTCCACTTCGCGGATGAAGTCCGCGGCGAACGCGCGCTGGCGTTCCGCGAGCAGGTCGGTGGCGACACCTGGGGAATCCATCAGATTCAGGAGGGCGCGGCCGTCCGAGACGGTCTGGTTGATTGAACTCGCGACGGCGGGATCCAGTTCGGGGTTCCGGGCCTGCTCGGACACGTCGTTCATCAGGGCTTCCGCGTCCCCGCGGTCCTGCTTGGTGAGGGTGCCCGAGGCGTAACCACTGGTCACGGTACCCATCGAGGCTTCGAGGGCCACGATGTCCGGGACGACGACGATCTGGTCGGCCGCCTCGGTGAAGTGGACGGCGTTACTCAGCTCGCCCTGCACACGGAGCCCGCCGAGCACCATGGCGACGGTGACGGGAACTGCGAGAACCGCGGTGACCTTCCACCGCAGGCCCCAGCCCTCGATATCCCAGAACTTTGCCCGGGGCGGCGAATCGTCGCTCATCCCACGCTTCCTTTCCAACCACTCATAGCTTGTCGCTCTGTGCTCGTGACCGCGTCTGCGGCGGGACAGTCGTACCGGCCCGGACGACACGCGTCGACAGAGGAAAGTGATCGATCAGTTGCGCTGTGCGCAGCGCTGCCCGACGCACCGATTTCCGAATGTAACGAGTTCATCACATCCCCATGGGGAACGTTCTTACCACAGAAATTCCCCGATCCTTACTTCTAAGTAACATGCGCACCACCGATCCCAGACGTTGCCGTCGCGGGGTGGATCAGCGGACCAGGCTACACAGAATCGCGGTTCACAGTCGAGGACGGATTTCTGCGTGACCCGGTCCCGCAACCGGCCCAGACGGGTGCAGCCACCGGGGTCTTCCGACCGCCGGTGGCTGCATGACATCCGTAATCTCTTGTGCCGGATACCTAGACGTCGAGGAAGCGGACGTCCTTGGCGTTGCGGGTGATGAAGCTACGCCGGGCCTCGACGTCCTCACCCATGAGAACGCTGAACAGCTCGTCGGCTGCGGCCGCGTCGTCGAGCGTCACCAGACGCAGGACGCGCACCGTCGGATCCATCGTGGTCTCCCACAGTTCCTTGGCGTTCATCTCGCCGAGACCTTTGTAACGCTGGATGCCGTCGTCCTTGTTGATCTTCTTGCCGGACTCGAGGCCCGCCTTGACCAGGACGTCGCGCTCGCGGTCGGAGTACGCGAACTCCGGGTCGCTGCGCTGCCACTTCAGCTTGTACAGCGGGGGCTGCGCCAGGTAGACGTGACCGTGCTCGACGAGCGGCCGCATGAAGCGGAACAGCAGCGTGAGCAGCAGCGTTGCGATGTGCTGGCCGTCGACGTCGGCGTCGGCCATCAGCACGATCTTGTGGTACCGCAGCTTGGCGATGTCGAACTCGTCGTGGATGCCCGTGCCGAACGCGGTGATGATCGACTGGACTTCCGTGTTCTTCAGCACACGGTCGATGCGTGCCTTCTCGACGTTGATGATCTTTCCGCGCAGCGGCAGGATCGCCTGGTACATCGAGTCGCGGCCGGACTTGGCCGAGCCGCCTGCGGAGTCGCCCTCCACGATGTAGATCTCGGACTTGCTCGGATCGTTGGATCGGCAGTCGGCGAGCTTGCCCGGCAGACCGCCGAGGTCGGTGGCGCTCTTGCGGCGCACCAGTTCGCGGGCCTTGCGGGCGGCGACGCGGGCCTGTGCCGACGACACCGCCTTGTTCACGATGGTCTTCGCGTCGGCCGGATTCGCTTCGAACCAGTGCGACAGGTGCTCGTTGCTCGCCTTCTGGACGAACGACCGGACCTCGGTGTTACCGAGCTTCGTCTTCGTCTGACCCTCGAACTGCGGTTCACCAACCTTCACGGAGATGATCGCCGCGAGACCCTCCCGGATGTCGTCTCCGGTGAGCTTCGGGTCCTTCTCCTTGAGGAGCTTCTTGTCGAGCGCGTACTTGTTGACCGTCGCCGTCAGAGCGGACCGGAAGCCCTCTTCGTGGGTACCGCCCTCGTGGGTGTTGATGGTGTTCGCGAACGTGTGGACCGACTCCGAGTAGCCGGAGTTCCACTGCATCGCGATCTCGAGTTCGTGGCCGGTGCCCTTCGCGGTGAAACCGACGACGGAATTGTGGATCGGCTGCTTCGTGCGGTTGATGTGCCGCACGTAGTCCTCGAGGCCGCCCGGGTAGTGGTAGACGCGGGTCTTCACCTTGTGCACGGCAGGCGCATCCGCCTCGGCCGACTCGTCCTCGGCGGTCTTCGGCGCGTCGGCGACCTGGCTGACGACCTCTTCGGTGACCTCGGCGTCGCTGACGCGCTCGTCGGTGAGGGTGATGGTCAGGCCCTTGTTGAGGAAGGCCATCTCCTGGAGGCGGCGCGCGACCGTCTCGAAGCTGTAGACCGTGGTCTCGAAGATGTTCGGGTCGGCCCAGAACGTGACCGTGGTGCCCGTCTCCTTGGTGGCCTCACCCTTGACGAGTTCACCCGGCTTCGAGTCGGTGTACGTCTGGTTCCACTGGAAGCCGTCGCGCTTGATGTCGACGTCGAGCCTGGTGGACAGCGCGTTGACGACGGAGATACCGACACCGTGCAGACCGCCGGACACGGCGTAGGAGTCCGAGTCGAACTTGCCGCCGGCGTGGAGCTGGGTGAGGACGACCTCGACGGTGGGGACACCGGAGGCGTGCATCCCGACGGGGATGCCTCGACCGTCGTCGACGACCTTGACGCCACCGTCTTCGAGAAGGGTGATCTCGACCTTGCTGGCGTGGCCGGCCATCGCCTCGTCGACGGAGTTGTCGACGACTTCCCAGATCAAATGGTGGAGACCGCGTTCACCGGTGGAACCGATGTACATACCCGGTCGCTTACGAACGGCTTCGAGTCCCTCGAGGACGGTGATGGAAGAAGCGCCGTAGTCCTTGCTGGAGGTGCTTTTGTCTGACTTCTGGGCAGCCACGGGTGGGTAGCTCTCCTTCTCCGTCCAATGCCCGACGCAGGCGCCCACCGCCCTGGTCGGGCACGCGGGAGACGAGAATCGGGAATCTTGCCGCTAGTTACCTCGGCCATCTTACTGGTACGTCTGGCCCAGGAGCGGGCTATGACACCCCTGAGCGCCCCGTAGACGAATTTTCAGGGCGTCTCGGGAGTGAAAACCTACGCCGAAGCGCTTTCGGACGGGCCGTCCGAGAGTTCGGCCCGCTGCCGGTCCTCGACGTCCAGCACGAATTCCGCGGCGAGTTGCGCGACGTCCTCGGCGTGGGAGATCGGCGACCAGTGCCCGGCATCCACCTCTCGACGGCGCAGGTCGGGCGCCCATTTCTCGGTGTCCTCGTAGCCGACGGGCCGCACCGCCTTGTCGTTCTTGTTCAGGATCAGCTGGACGGGGACGTCGGTGTACCGCTCGCGCGGCCTCAGCAGACTCGTCCGGATGTTGGCGCGGTACAGCTTGAGACCGTTCACCATGTCGTTCGCCAGCGTCGGCGCCGGACGCACCAGCGTGGGGTCGAGGCGGTCGAAGAACTTCAGGAACGCAGGCCAGTGCCGGGAGAACCACAGCCGCAGCGGCAGCGTCGCCAGGCCCGGAATCTGGAACAGGACGGTGTACCCGGACGCGACGGCCTGCGCGAGCGGCCCCCCGAAGCTGCGGTCCGAGAGGCGACGGCGCATCCACTTGCCGAGGTGATCGAGGTTGGGTCCCGAGACCGAGGTGAACGACGCGATCCGCGCGCGGGCTCCCGGTTCGCACACCGCCTCCCATGCCTCCACCGATCCCCAGTCGTGCGCCAGGACGTGCACGGGCCGGCCCGGGCTCACGGCGTCGATCACCGCGAACAGGTCGCCGGCCAGGGCCGGCAGCCGGTAGTCCTCGACCCTGGTGGGCACGGTGCTCCGGCCTGCGCCGCGGCTGTCGTAACTGACCACATGGAACCGCTCCGTCAGGAACGGCACCACCCGGCTCCACAGGTCGTGGGTGTCGGGCCAGCCGTGCACCAGCACGATCGTCTCGCCGTCGGGGTTGCCCTCCTCGAACACAGCGAGTTGGACGGAACCGTTGGTGATCCGCCGGGCGGTACCGGATGCGGATGGAGTCATGGTGGGTCCTCTGGTCGTGCGGGATCGGGTATGGGATCGACGGTGGGAACTACAGATCGAGGACGAGACGGCCGCTGTCGGCGCGGGACACGCAGATCAGCATCTCGTTCTCCTGCTCGGCGTCGGTGAGCCGCGTCTCGCGGTGATCCGGGGTGCCGGACAGCACCTTCACCCGGCAGGTGCCGCAGAATCCCTGCTGGCACGAATACCCCACTCCGGGCATCGTCTTCTTGATCACGGTCAGCGCGGATTCGTCGGCGGGCACGGTGAGCACCTCACCCGTGCTGAGGAGCTGCACTTCGAACTCGGTGCCGTCGAGCACCGGCGGTGCCCCGAATCGTTCGAAATGCAATGCGGTGGCCGGGCTTCCGGGGAATGCACGGCGTACCGACTCCAGCATCGGCGTCGGACCGCAGCAGTAGACGGCACCGCCCGGTGCGGCGCGCTCCAGCAACTCTTCGGCGGTCGGCAGCCCGAACTCGTCGTCGGGACGGATGAAAACCCGTGACCGATCGAACGTTTCGATCTCGTCGAGGAACGGCATCGATTCCCGTGAGCGGCCGGAGTACACGAACTGCCAGTCCATGCCGAGATCGCGCGCCGCCCGGACCATCGCGAGGATCGGCGTGATACCGATGCCGCCGGCGACGAAGAGCGCACTCCCCTCGCCGACGAACGGAAACCCGTTGCGGGGGCCGCGAACCGTCACCGGAGCACCCGGTTCGAGCGCGTGCATCTCGAGGGATCCACCACCACCGTCGGGGATCCGGCGGACGGCGATACTGTAGCCCGTGCGATCGGACGGGTCGCCGCACAGCGAGTACTGACGTCGCAGCCCGGACGGCAGATGGAAGTCGAGGTGCGAACCCGGCTGCCACGCAGGGAGTTCCGCACCGTCCTCGGCCTCGAACCGCAATTGCACGACGTTCTCGTCCAGCGCGACGACATCCCGTTGGGAAACAACCATTTTCATCGCCACGTCCGGGTTGTGACCGGCGACGCCCGGGTCGTATTCGTACGCGGTGAGAACACGGAGATACTTGGCAGCAACGGCCTCGGTGATGCGCATGGCGCGGTCGGGGCGCGGTCGCCCCTTGATGTCCGGGGGAGCGTCGTGGCGGGGCAGGCCCTGCCCGGTGAGCACCTCCCGCACCTGCGACAGCTTCATCGCTCGGCCGCCTGAGCCGCGGGCGAGGACGCCAGGTACTTCACGGCCTGTGCCGTCGAACCCTCGTTGCTCGGGTGGTACGAACGCGTGAAGTACGTCGACATCCGCTTGCCGAGTTCCCGGGCCGTCGGGAGGGTGCCGCGCTTGCCTGCCGCGAAGAAATCCGTCAGGTGCGGCTTACGCCGGTGCGCCGACCACTGGGCGAGCTCCGGATCGTTCCGCATGAGGAATCGGGTGCCGCGCACCCACAGCCACACGATGACCGGGGTGACGATCACCTGGGTGCGGATCCGCCGGGACTCACGCTTGTCGAAGTACCGCATGACGTCGTACGCCACGGAGCGATGCTCCACCTCCTCGGCGCCGTGCCAGCGCAGCAGGTCGAGCATCGTCGGATGCATCCCGGCGCGGTCGAGCCCCTCGGCGTTGAGCACCCAGTCGCCGAGGAACGCGGTGATGTGCTCGATGGCGGCGATGACCGCCAGCCGCTCGATCAGGTAGTTCTTCTCGCGCAGACCGGTGAGCGGTCGCGGTCCGAGGATCTTGGAGAACGTCCATTCCATCTGCTCGGTGAAGGGCGTCGGGTCGAGGCCCTTCACCTTCAGGTGCCCCAGCACGCCGGTGTGGGCGTTGGCGTGCATCGCCTCCTGGCCGATGAACCCGACGACGTCGTCGCGGAGCTGCTCGTCCTCGATCAGCGGCAGTGCCTCTTTGAACGTCTCGACGAACCATTCCTCGCCGGCGGGCAGGAGTAGGTGCAGGACGTTGAGGACGTGCGTGCTGAACGGGTCGCCCGGGATCCAGTGCATGGGGAGGTTCGACCAGTCGAACTCCACGTTCCTGGCCTGCAACAGGATGTGGTCCGGTTCGGGGATCGCGTTCCGGGGTGCAGTCGGGGCGGACATCTCATTACTCCTTCGTGCCGGCGGCTGCGCCACGACGAAGGCCTGTGGCACAGTTCACTCGAAAACTTGGAGTAACTGTAACACCGGGTAATAGACAAAACCAGGAACCGAACGTCCGCTCCGGCCTATCCGTAGGTGTCCCGGGGGCCGCGCCCCCGGATGTGCCGTTCCCCTTTTCGCCAGCTCGGAGCGGTCGGACCGGTGATCCGCAACGACTTCACGACACCGTCGCCGACGGCCGCGGCGATCTTCGCGAGAATTTGCGACTGCATCATCCGCAGCTGCGTCGCCCAGGCCGTCGACTCCGCGGAGACGCTGAGAATCCCGTCCCGCAGCCCGGTCGGTTCGGCGTGCGCGGCGATGTCCTCACCGACCACCTGTACCCACCGACCGAGGACCGTTCCCTCCGACACCTTGGGCGACCAGCCGCGTTGTTTCGCGATCGCGTTGGTCAGCGCACCGAACGGCTGCGGGTCGCGGTCGTCCGGCCCGGGACCCGACCATCCGCGTCGACGCCGGGCGCGCAGGGCCCGGACACCGGTTCCGGATCGGCGGCCCTGCCCGACGGATTTTCCGCTCGCCTTCGCCGCGGCACGCGCCTCCTCGAGGGCGCGGCGGGCGAGATCGATTCCCTTCACCTCCGGTTCGGGGGCCGCAGCAGGTGCGGTGGGTTCGGGCTCATCCATCACGGCGGTCCTCCGTCTCTTCCACGATGTGCGAGATCCGTCCTCGATCGGTGTCGCGGGCCTCCACACCGAATCGGACGGCGTCGAGTTCCTCCGGAACATCTTCCGGCACCGCCGCCGTGATCAGCACCTGTTCCGCGTCCGACGCGACCTTGGCGAGTGCCCGCCGTCGACGACGGTCGAGTTCGGCGAACACGTCGTCGAGCATGAGGACGGGATCGCTGCCGTCCGAACGCAGCAGTGCAAATCCGGCCAGCCGCAACGACAGCGCGAACGACCACGACTCACCGTGACTCGCGAATCCCTTCGCCGGGGTGTCGCCGAGCTGTAGTTCGAGATCGTCACGATGCGGTCCGACGAGACACACACCCCGCTCGATCTCCTTGGAGCGCATCACGGACAGCTCCTGGAGGAACCGCTCCTCGAGAAACGCGATATCGCCCGCCTCGGGCACTCGAGCCGGTTCGGTGAATTCCGGCGGCAGGGAGGAGCCCAGACTCGAGCGGTAGCGGATGCTCGCGGGCCTCGACTCCGGCGCCAGCGATTGGTACGACTCGGCCAGGTGCGGAGCGAGATCGTGGACGAGGTGAAGCCGCCCGGCGAGCAGCTGCGCGCCGTGTGCGGCGAGATGTCCGTCCCAGACCTCCAGCGTCGCAAGGGCACTCGCGCCGTCCTCGCTCGTCTGGCCGCTGCCGCGCGACACCCGTCGCAATGCGCCGCCTGCCGTCTTGAGCAGCGCTGACCTCTGCCGCAGCACCCGGTCGTAATCGGAGCGCACCGCCGCCATCCGCGGGATACGGGAGGTGAGGAGCTCGTCGAGGTAGCGCCGCCGATCCCCCGGATCCCCGCGGACCAGCGACAGATCCTCCGGCGCGAACAGCACCGTCTGCAGAATTCCGAGAATCTCCCGCGGCCGCCGGGTTGGTGACTGGTTGATCCGCGCCCGGTTGGACTTGCCCTCGTTCAACTCGAGATCGACGGTCAGTTCCCGGCCGGTGTTGACGACGGTCGCCCCGGCGAATGCCTGCCCGGTACCCGTCCGGATCAGCGGGGCGTCCGAGCTGACCCGATGAGACGACAGGGTGGACAGGTAGCCGAGCGCCTCGAGGACGTTCGTCTTGCCGTGACCGTTGGGTCCGACGAAGACGGTGCAGCCCGGACGCAGGGTGAGGCCGAGGGCGTCCCAGGAACGGAAGTCTCTGAGCGAGAGTGCGCGAACGAACACCTACGTTCCAGAACCGGCTTCTGCCTCGCCTGCCGCCTTCTTCACGGCGTGACCACCGAACTGGTTGCGCAGCGCCGAGACGGCCTTCATCGCGGGGGAATCGTCCTGACGGGACGCGAACCGCGCGAACAACGCGGCCGAGATCACCGGTGCGGGCACGGCGTGGTCGATCGCCTCGAGCACAGTCCAGCGGCCCTCACCCGAATCATCTGTGTAGCCGGAGATCTCGGCGAAATCGGGATCCTCACCCAATGCCTTGACGAGCAGCTCCAGCAGCCACGACCGGACGACCGTGCCCTTGGTCCATGCGCGCAGCACTCCGTGGACGTCCGTGACGAGGTCTTCCGCCTCGAGCAGTTCGTAACCCTCGGCGTACGCCTGCATCAGTCCGTACTCGATGCCGTTGTGGATCATCTTCGCGTAGTGCCCGGCACCGATCGGGCCGGCGTGAACGAAGCCGTCCGCACGCTCACCCTCTGGGCGCAGGGCGTCGAAGATCGGCAGCGCCCGCTCGACGTCCGCCTCCGATCCGCCGACCATCAGCCCGTAGCCGTTCTCGAGTCCCCACACCCCGCCGGACACACCGCAGTCGAGGTAGCCGATCCCGTGGGAACCCAGCAGTTCGCCGTGAATTTTGTCGTCGGTGTATCTCGAGTTGCCGCCGTCGATCACCAGGTCACCGGTCTCGAGCACCGACGACAGCTCGGTCACCGTGTCCTGGGTGATCCTTCCCGCAGGAACCATCACCCACACGACTCGCGGAGACTCGAGTCGCTGAGCGAGTTCCGCCAGCGACGCCACATCCGTGACCTCGGGGCGTGGGTCGTAACCGACCACCTCGTGCCCGTGCGCGCGCAACCGCTCGCGCATGTTGAATCCCATCTTTCCGAGCCCGACCAACCCGATCTGCATCGTGATCTCCGTCCACTCGTGAGATTTCGTTCGGCAGTACTGATTTCGCTTCCGCGAAACCGTCAGCCCGGGAGACGCACCGGCATCAGCAGGTAGGTATACGCGCTCTCCGGCGCCGCGAAGTTACCCGAATCGTCGGGCTCGATCTCGTCCTCGGTGGCCGGACGCAGCACCGCGGGGCGGCTGGGGGTCGTGAAGCCGAACAGCACCTGCTCGCTGTGCAGCGAAGACAGGCCGTCGATCAGGTAGCCGGGGTTGAAGGCGATGGTGAGCGGCTCACCCTGGAAGACCGCGTTCAACCCTTCCTCGGCGCGACCTGCATCGTCGCCGCCTGCGGAGAGGAGAAGCCCCTCGGTGGAGAACTGCAGGCGAACCTGCGCGCCACGCTCGGCGACGAGGGCCACACGCTTGATGGCCTCGACGAGCGGAGCGATCTCCACGGTGGCAAGTGCCGTGTGCTCGGACGGCAGCAGCTGCCGGAACTTCGGGAACTCCGCGTCCAGCAGTCGGGTGGTGGTGCGGCGACCGTCGTTGACGATGCCGAGGAGGCCGTCGTTTCCGACCGCCGAACCCGAACCGAGTGCCAGCTCGACCGGCGAAGTAGCATCTCCTGCAAGCGTTTTCGCCGATTCGGAGAGCGTCTTCGCGGGGATGAGGACGGCCGCGGTGGTGTCGGGGTTCGCCGGCGACCACTCGAGTTCACGGACCGCGAGACGGAACCGGTCGGTGGCGGCGAGCACGATCGCGTTGCGTTCGATCTCGACACGGATGCCGGTGAGCATCGGCAGGGTGTCGTCCTTGCCCGCTGCGACAGCCACCTGACTGATCGCTTCGGAGAAGACGTCGGCGGGAATGGAGCCGGTCTGCTGCGGCAACTGCGGAAGCTGGGGATAGTCCTCGACCGGCATGGTGGGCAGGGAGAACTTGGCGCTTCCGCACGTGATCAGCACGCGGGTGCCTTCGAGAGTCACGTCGACCGGCTTGTTGGGAAGCGACTTCGTGATGTCGGCGAGAAGCTTGCCGGAGACGAGGACCTGACCGGCGCTACCGACCTCGGCTGCGACCCGGACCTGGGCCGATACCTCGTAGTCGAATCCGGAAACCGTCAACCCTTGCTCGGTCGCGTCCAGGAGAACACCGCCGAGAACGGGGACAGGAGGCCGCGACGGCAGACTGCGAGCGACCCATGCCACTGAATCAGCGAATTCTTCCCGGGAGACACGAAACTTCAGGCTTCCAAGCTCCATCGCCGGGTTGTTCCTCTCGGTAGGCACGGTTGTTCGCCACGGTCGGGCCGTGACCACAGCACTGCAGTCTTTCACAGAGCGGCGATGCATAACCGTATGCCCTCGAGGACGAAGTTGAAAGCGGAACCGTCGCGTCCTCGAGTCGCCGACCGAGGCCTGTGAACCGATGCTGTCCCCAACCCTGTTTTCAAAGAGGTTTTTATAAGAATTAATGAGAAGTACTATTAGGTCCTGTGGAAACTGTGGACGAAGGCGTGTAGACGCTGGTCCTTCCGCGTCGTCGTATGGGGAATTCTCGAGGACAAACTCGAGGACCGATCCGGCACCCATGTGGACTACTCGAGGTTGTTCAAAGTTCTGCACGTTCTGTCCACAGAGATTCCACCTCATCCCCACACTTATCCACAGGTGTGCATGCTTTATCCCAGGTCCTGGCGTCGGCGTGTTGCACCGGCGTGTCGTGTCGGCGGGGGGTCGCGCGAGCCTCGAGTAGACCCTCGAGCGGCACCTCGAGGACCCGCTCGAGCCAACCCTCGAGGACCGGCTCGAGGAGTCCCTCGAGTTGCCCGCCGGACTGCGTTTCCCCCGAAACGACCCGTGCCCCCGGTAGGCGAGCTACCAGGGGCACAGGAGAGGCAGGGGTCGGCGACTACCTCTTGGAACGCTGCTTGATCCGGGCGGTGAGCTCCTGGACCTGGTCGTAGACCTTCCGCCGCTCCGTCATCTCCTTGCGAATCTTCTTGTCCGCGTACATGACGGTGGTGTGGTCGCGGCCGAACGTCTGCCCGATCTTCGGCAGGGACAGATCGGTGAGCTCGCGGCACAGGTACATCGAGATCTGGCGCGCGGACGCCAGCGGACGTGCCTTGCCGGGGCCGCACAGGTCGTCGATGGACATGTTGAAGTACTCCGCGGTGACCGCCATGATCGTCGCCGCATTGATCTCGAGACTCGACGAGTCCGGCATCAGGTCACGCAGCACCACCTCGGCGAGCGTGAGGTCCAGGGGTTGCCTGTTCAGGGACGCGAACGCCGTCACGCGGATGAGGGCACCCTCGAGTTCCCGGATGTTGCGTTCGATCCGGGAGGCGATCAACTCGAGGACGTCGTCGGGCACCTCGAGCCGGTCCATTCGGGCCTTCTTGCTGAGGATCGCGATGCGGGTCTCGAGTTCGGGTGGCTGAACGTCGGTGATCAGGCCCCATTCGAACCTGGTCCGCAGTCGTTCCTCGAGTGTCGCCAACTGTTTCGGCGGCCGGTCGGACGAGACGACGATCTGCTTGTTCGCGTTGTGCAGGGTGTTGAAGGTGTGGAAGAACTCCTCCTGGATACCTTCCTTGCCCTCGATGAACTGGATGTCGTCGACCAGCAGCACGTCGGTCTCGCGGTAGCGGCGCTTGAACGCCACCTTGCGGTCGTCGCGGAGGCTGTTGATGAAGTCGTTGGTGAATTCCTCGGTGGAGACGTACTTCACCCGCATCCCCGGGAAGAGCCGCTGGGCGTAGTGGCCGGCGGCGTGCAAGAGGTGCGTCTTGCCGAGGCCGGACGCACCCCACACGAACAACGGGTTGTATGCGCGCGCCGGAGCCTCGGCGATGGCGACTGCCGCGGCGTGGGCGAACCGGTTGGACGAGCCGATCACGAACGTGTCGAACGTGTATTTCGCGTTGAGGCTGTTCCCCCCGGTCGCCGACGGTGGAGGGCCCGACGGCGGCTTCGTGAAGTACGACGGCCAGGATTCGTGGACGCTGGCGAGGGCCTCGCGGTCGTCGTCGACTTCCTCGAAGTCCGTCGTGTCGGAGTAGGGCTGATCCTCACCGGAGCCGAAGCGGCGCCTGCGGAACGACCCGGAACTGGTGACGGAAGGCTCGAGGTGGCGAGGAGTGTGGATGGGTTCCGGCTCGGGCCGGTGGTCCCGGCTCGGTGGCTCGGATTCGGGTTCGTCGTCGACCGGGGCCGCGATACGCACACCGAGGCCTTCGACCTGCTCACCGAGATGCCGGCCGAGGGCGTGGAGAATCGGCTCACGGAGATCCCGCTCGATCGCCTCCTGCGCGAAGGGCGACGGAACGGACAGGAGCGCGAAGCCCTGTGCGAGCGTCAGCGGTTTGACGAGCGCCAACCACGCCTTCTGTCCCCTCGTCAGCGGCGGCAGATCGCCGCCGGGCGAATCGGATGTGAGGTCTGCGACGACGTCGATCCAGATCCGTGCGAGCGCATTCGGATCGTCGTTCACGTGGTTCCTCCCCAGTGTGTTCGCGGACTCGGCGCCAGCGGTGCCGAGTCGAGTGTCGGTGCCGTCGTCGAGGTGGAATTTGGAGCTTCCCCGACCTGAGGATGGACCCCGTACGGACCTACGAATATGCCATCTGAACTGTGTTTCCACACAATTATCCACAGATGTGGACAAAGTGCAGACGCCTCCTGTCGAGACGCCGTTGCGTGGCGAGGAGTCCAGATCGAGCGCGCTGACCTGCGCTTATGCATGCGAAACCTGGATGAGTGGGTTCGAGGACCCGGGAAGTGAAGGGTGTCAACAACCCTCGTGGCGATCCGAAGCGGCACACCATCTGTGCCCTGTGGATGAATTGTGGTGAATATGCAGATGAGAACGGTGAAGTCGAGAGCTGGGCACTCGATCAGGGTTCATCGGCGAGACCATGCATAGACGCTAGCAACAGTGTCGGCAAGCTCACAGCGGTTTGGCACATTGGAAGTTGGGGTGCAAGCATTTGTCGATCCTCGGCGTGTCGGTCAACCGATTCGCGGGGGAATCGCAGGTGAGCGAGTTTGACCTGACCGTGAGTGGTAAGTACTCTCGAACAGTCACCCTGTGGTGAGGTGGCGGTTTCGTGCTGGCTCGAGTCCAGTTTCGAAGTCGTTCCATCCCCACCCTGTGGATGAACACCTGAGTTTTCGCCAATGTTAGATCCATGACGCCGGGAGGCGTCGATGAACTTCGAGGAGTGTTGACCGTGGCCAAGGGCAAGCGGACGTTCCAGCCGAACAACCGACGCCGCGCGCGCGTTCACGGCTTCCGTCTTCGTATGCGGACCCGTGCGGGTCGTGCAATCGTTTCGGCGCGTCGCCGTAAGGGCCGCGAATCCCTCACCGCCTGATCCCGACACTGGGTTCGGGAGCTCGGGGTGTTGCCTGAGCCGCACCGATTGCGTCGTCATTCAGATTTTTCGCTGACTGTGCGACGTGGTCGTCGGATGGGAAGACGCGACCTGGTTGTGCACGCATTCGACCGTGCACAGGCAGATGAGCTGGTGAGTAGCGGCGGTCCGCGATTCGGACTGGTTGTGAGTAAGGCTGTCGGGCCGGCGGTGATTCGACATCGAGTCGCACGCCGGCTTCGTCATATCTGCATCGACCTCGTGGACGTGGTTCCACGGGGAACCGATGTGGTGATTCGTGCTCTTCCGGGAGCTGCGACTGCAAGTAGCCGGGACCTGGAGAAGCAACTTCGTGCAGGTCTCCTTCGATTGGACCTTCTTGCGCCCGTGAGTAACTCCGCATGAAAAGCGCACTCCACGAGTCGCGCGCCAACACGGCCGAGGCCACCTCCTCGGCCTCTTCCGCGTGGAAGTCGGTCCGTGCGTTACCGGCGCGCACTCTCATCTTCTTTATCGAGCTCTACCGGACGTATGTGTCGCCCCTGAGGATGCCGACCTGCCGGTTCATGCCGACCTGTAGCGAGTACGCGGTGGAGTCCCTGCGTACCCACGGGGTGATCAAAGGCCTTTTTTTGACGGTGGTTCGGTTGGCGAAGTGTGCCCCCTGGCACCCTGGTGGGTGGGACCCGGTCCCTGCCCGTCACGACCGTCATGCGGGTGGCCGACGTTGCTGTCCGGCGAACGTGGACGAACAGAGGAGTACATAGAGCCGTGCTCGACTTCATTTACTATCCGGTGTCCGGGATCCTGTGGGTCTGGCACAAGGTTTTCGGTGCCATTCCCTTCCTGGGTCCGGACAGCGGTATCACGTGGGCGCTCTCCGTCGTGTTCCTCGTGTTCACGCTGCGTGCCGTGCTGTACAAGCCGTTCGTCAAGCAGGTTCGTACGACGCGTCAGATGCAGGAACTTCAGCCGCAGATCAAGGCGCTGCAGAAGAAGTACTCCGGCGACCGCCAGCGTCAGGCCGTCGAGATGCAGAAGCTCCAGAAGGAGCACGGGTTCAACCCCATCATGGGCTGTCTCCCTGTTCTCGCGCAGGCGCCGGTCTTCATCGGCCTGTTCCACGTGCTTCGCTCGTTCAACCGCACCGGCACCGGTATCGGTCAGCTCGGCATGTCGGTCGAGGCCAACGCGAACACGCCGAACTACTTCTTCAGCGTGGAGGACGTTCAGTCCTTCCTGAGTGCCCGACTGTTCGGTGCACCCATCTCGGCGTGGATCACGATGCCGAAGGCGCAGCTCGACGCGTTCGCTGCGTACGGTCCGATTCCCACCGTGCTGAATATCGCGGTCGTCGCGGTTCCGCTGATGATCATCGCCAGCATCGCGACCCACTTCAACTCGCGTGCGTCCGTTGCGCGGCAGAGCCCTGAGGCCGCCGCCAACCCGCAGTCCGCGATCATGAACAAGCTCGCGCTCTGGGTCTTCCCGCTCGGTGTGCTCGTCGGTGGTCCGTTCCTCCCCATCGCGATCCTTCTGTACTGGGTGAGTAACAACATCTGGACCTACGGGCAGCAGCACATCGTCTTCCGTCGCATCGACCAAGAAGAGGAAGAGAAGAAGCAGGCTGCCATCGCACGCCGGGCGGACAACGCTCCGAAGCCCGGTGCACGTCCCGATCTCACCAAGAAAAAGAAGAAGTCCGCGACCGCAACGGACGGTTCTTCCTCGGCGGACGAGCCGGAGATCGTCGAGGGCGTCGTCGAAGACAGCGCCTCCGATCAGGTGAGTGGTGACGGTTCGGCCGCAGGTACGTCGAAGCCGAAGCCCGGTGCCCGCCCCCAGTCCAACCGCGGAAAGTCCCCCAAGCGCAAGCGGCGCTGATTCAGAAAAGAGAACGAGCATGGCTAGTGAGCCTGACATCGCAGTGGACGGAGATGAGACAGACGTGACTGCACCGACGCAGAACCCGGACACCGAGGTGGATTCCGATTCTGACGACTACCTGATCGAGGAAGGGGAAATCGCCGGCGACTACCTGGAGCAGCTGCTCGACGTACTCGACTTCGACGGCGATATCGACCTGGACGTCGAGGGCGACCGTGCTGTTGTCAGCATCGACGGTGGAGACGATCTCACCAAGTTGGTCGGGCGCAAGGGTGAGGTTCTGGACGCACTTCAGGAACTGACTCGCCTCGCCGTGCAGCAGGCGACGGGTGAACGTAGTCGCCTGATGCTCGACATCGCCGGATGGCGTGCCGGCCGTCGTGCCGAGCTGACCGAGCTGGGTTCCTCGGCTGCGCGCCGCGTACTCGAGAGCGGCGAACGCGAGGAGCTCGCTCCGATGACGCCGTTCGAGCGCAAGATCGTTCACGACGCAGTCGCCAAGGTCGATGGCGTTTCGAGCGAGAGCGAAGGCGCCGAGCCTTCACGTCGCGTGGTCGTCATCAAGGACTGATCCACACAAGCATCACGTAGGCGGGGCTCCCGGATTCATCTCCGGGAGCCCCGTCTTTTTCTCTATCCGTATGCCGTGATTCGTCACTTTGGCTTCGTTTCGTTTCACGTGAAACACCAACCCCTCCCCTCCCCCACCGAGAGGTCGAGTGTCGGCCGATCACGATGCCCCCGTAGTTTGCCGATCCCCGGTCCGGATTCGTAGTCGCTCGAGGACTGGATCGGCACCTCGGTATCGATCCGGCCGGCAGGCGCGCATGCGTGCCTCCAGGTTTTCCGTGGTGCGCGTCGATGATCCATTTGGCTCGGGGTCGGCGGGCTTGCAGTTCAGGACATTCGCCCCGACGCTGCAGTGGCAGTGGTGGGTCTCGGCCTGGTGGTGCGTCAGTCCGATCGCGCCCTCGTCGTCCCGGACCCATACTCCCGGAGCGGAGATCACAGTTTTCAGTGTCCGCTTGCACGTGAATCCGTCGGTGCATTGTGGTGAAGCGATGATTGATCCTCCCGTACTCCCGGCGCGGCCCACTGCTGAAGTCGTGAAGACGAGTGCTGGATCCACCTACGCCCTCGGCGCCGCCGATCCGGCGATAGTCACCGAACGATCTGGGAGTGTTCGCGATGTCCTGAGACATACGATTCACGCGAGGCTGCGTCGACGCGATGAGTTTGGATCCCGCTCGAAGTCCACATCATCGAGGGGACCGAACCGGTGCCGTCGAGTGGATGGAGTGAACGATGAGCGAAGACGAACAGAAGATTCGGAACCTGATCGAACGCTGGGCGCAGGCCGTGCACGATGGCGACATGGCAGGGGTTCTGGCGAACCACTCCGATGACATCGTGATGTTCGACGTGCCACCGCCATTCGAGGGTGCTCGCGGAATCGATGCGTATCGCGAGACATGGCCGCCGTTCTTCGAATGGCAATCGATGGGTGCCCGATTCGAGATGGTGTCGTTGGATGTGACGGCCGGCGAAGACGTTGCGTTTGCCCATGCCCTCCTCCGCTGTGGAATGGAAGCGGAACTCGCCGACAATCCAGAGAATCGACTCCGCCTCACAGTGGGGTTGCGGAAGGAAGATGGTCGGTGGCTCGTCGCTCACGAGCACCACTCTTTCCCGGACACTACTGTCTGACGCATGGCGGATTCGGAGTCTCCGGACCGTCGTTCTCGAGCGTTTTCGAAGCAATTTAGGTTGTAGTTTCACCCACCCAACCACACCCGGGAGTTTCGTCACTGTGATGATTTAGAGATCAGGGTTGAGTCGAGTGGAGCTGCCGAGAAGGTAGCGTCGGGCAGGCGCGGACGGCTGCTTCCCCTTGGGGAGGTTCGACGCGATTGTCATTCGCTGGAAGCTTGCGCCCGCGTGCTCCGGAAGGCTGCCGCTGATGCGCGGACGGGGTTGCGGCGACCTCGGTCTGTTCCACGTGAAACCACGATGGTTGTTCCACGTGAAACTGCCCGCGACAAACGCGATGAAGTTCGGACAAGTCTCGCGTGCCAAACTCGCGCCGACCGCACCGAGTGGGCCCCCCGGTACTCCGCGCACCGTGATCAGTGCGGGCATACCGGGACCAAGGATTTAACCGGCCGGGTCTATCGGCACTCTCGAGTTCTGTCCTGCACGAGTTCGCCTGTTCCACGTGAAACATCCGCGGAGGATCTCCCCGCTGTCGATCATCAGCGACGGCGAACGACCCAACCCCTCCCCTCCCCCACCGGAAGGGGGTGCGGCTCGACACTGTTCCGGCGTTGCGCGTTCGAGTTAAGGGACATAGTCGCGAGCGAGGGCGGATAATAAAGAAACTGTGTTTGTTGATTTCGCGTTATTCGCGGGAGGATGTTTCACGTGGAACCGAATGGTGGAGAGCCGGCCGAATGGGACGAACAAGCGGCGGCACGCCAGGTGTTCGGTGAACGATTCGATATTGCGGAGCGCTACTACAAGTCGTTGGCGACCGACGGTGTCGAGCGGGGGTTGATCGGACCGCGAGAGGTTCCGCGACTCTGGGAACGTCACCTCCTCAATTGTGCCGTCGTCGGTGAGTTGATCGCCGAGGGCGAGTCGGTCGTCGACGTCGGAAGCGGTGCCGGGTTGCCCGGTATCCCTCTCGCTATCGCCCGTCCCGATCTCCGGATCACGTTGGTGGAGCCGCTGCTGCGACGGTCGGTGTACCTCGCCGAGTTCGTCGAGTCGAATGGTCTGGACGTGCTCGTGGTGCGGGGCCGCGCCGAGGAGTCGGGTGTGGTGAAGGAAGCGGGTGGTGCCGACGTCGTCACTTCCCGCGCGGTGGCACCGCTGGAGAAATTGGCCAAGTGGTCGCTGCCGCTGATCCACGAGCATGGGAGAATGCTCGCATTGAAAGGTTCGAGCGCCGCCGAAGAGATTTCCCGTGATCGCGCTTCCCTGACTCGGTTGGGTGCTGGCAAGCTGGATATCGTGGAATGCGGAGTGGGCCTGCTTCCTGTCCCCACCGTTGTCGTTCGGGCAGAACGTGTACCGAAACGCCGTCAGCGTCGATGACGATGTGCACGGTGACCAGGGAGTGAGTATGTCGAGTAACGAGCGATTCCCAATCGAAGGAGTAGTCAATGTCGGGTGGGCCTGAATCCGCCGTTTCACGTGAAACAGCTTCACGTGAAACCGACCATCAATCCGACCAGGCGACGAGCTCCGGGAACGGAGACGACGGATTCACGGCCCCCTACAACGGAATCTCCGTCGAGGAGACTCCGATCGGTGCGGCCGCGCACCGCGCAAGTCAGGTGCTGCACCCCCACTCGGTGAGCCTGCCGAAGCCACCCGAACGGCGAATCCTCACGATCGCCAATCAGAAGGGTGGCGTCGGCAAGACCACGAGCGCGGTCAACCTTGCATCCGCCCTCGCGGTACAGGGGCTCACCGTTCTGGTGATCGACCTCGACCCGCAGGGTAATGCCAGCACCGCGTTGGGCGTCGCCCACCACTCCGGTGTGCCATCCAGCTATGAGCTTCTCCTCGGCGAGGTGACCGCTGCGGAAGCCATCCAGAAGAGCCCGCACAACGACCGGCTGTTCTGCATTCCGGCCACGATCGACCTCGCCGGCGCCGAGATCGAATTGGTCTCCATGGTCGCCCGCGAGGGGCGGCTGAAGGGCGCGCTCTCGGAGAAGGCTCTCGGCGAGGTCGATGCCGACTTCATCCTGATCGACTGCCCGCCCTCACTCGGACTGCTCACGGTGAACGCGATGGTCGCGGCCAAGGAAGTGCTGATTCCGATCCAGTGCGAGTACTACGCCCTCGAGGGTGTGGGACAGCTGCTGCGGAATATCGAACTGGTGCAGGCGCACCTCAACCCGGACCTCCACGTGTCGACGGTCCTTCTCACGATGTACGACGGTCGAACCAAGTTGGCCGACCAGGTGGCCGAAGAGGTTCGCACCCACTTCGGTGACGCCGTGCTCCGCGCTGTCATTCCCCGCAGCGTCAAGGTGTCCGAAGCTCCCGGGTACGGGATGACCGTGCTCGACTACGACCCCGGTTCGCGGGGAGCCATGAGTTACCTCGACGCGGGACGTGAACTCGCAGCACGCACCGCACACATCACGAAGCAGGAGCAGCGATGAGTCAGACGCGTAAGGGTGGACTTGGCCGTGGACTGGCTGCGCTCATTCCTACGGGACCGACCACGACGGGACCGGGGCTGGGCAACGCCGCCGCCGACGTTGTGATCGGTGCGGACCGGCGCAACGTACTGACCGCTCCCGCACCCGACTCTTCGGACTCTGCGACCGAGAAGAAGACCGCTCCCGCGTCCACGGGAAACAACGGAGGGAGCAACGGCGCCGACGGCGCATCCGGGAACGGTGCTCAACCCCTCCCCTCCCCCACCGGAGCGGTGTACCGGGAGATCGCTCCCGACCTGATCGAGCGGAACCCCAAGCAGCCGCGTCAGGTGTTCGACGACGACGCTCTCGCCGAGCTCGTCCACTCGATCCGCGAGTTCGGGCTGATGCAGCCGATCGTGGTGCGGCCGCTCGACGACGGCAAGTTCCAGCTCGTCATGGGCGAGCGTCGGTGGCGTGCCAGCCAGGAAGCCGAGCTGGAGACGATCCCGGCGATCGTCCGCGAGACCGGCGACGACGCCATGCTCCGCGACGCGCTCCTGGAGAACATCCACCGCGTCCAGCTGAACCCTCTCGAAGAGGCGGCGGCGTATCAGCAGTTGCTCGAAGAGTTCGAGGTGACCCACGAGGAACTGGCGGCGAAGATCGGCCGCTCGCGTCCCGTCGTGACGAACATGATCCGACTGCTGAAGTTGCCGATTCCCGTGCAACGACGCGTCGCGGCGGGTGTGCTGTCCGCCGGTCACGCTCGCGCCCTGCTGTCGCTCGAGGCCGGGGCCGACGCGCAAGAGGTGATGGCGGCACGCATCGTCGCGGAGGGAATGTCCGTTCGCGCGACGGAGGAGGCGGTGACGCTCGCCAACCGCAGCGACGACCAGGCGGCGCAGCCCGCCCAGCGTCGCAAGCCGATCCAGATGCCGGGCCTGCAGGACGTCGCGGAGCGGCTGTCGGATTCGTTCGACACGAGGGTCACGGTCAGCCTCGGCAAGCGCAAGGGCAAGATTGTGGTCGAGTTCGGTTCGGTGGACGATCTTCAGAGGATTGTTGGGATGATGGAGGCACAGAAGGCCGATTCATGAGCGCCTGAGAGAGGTAGAAGTACCCGCGGGTGATCCGTCACTGTGACAGTGGCCGCTGACGGACCGACTCCAGCAGAACTATCGGGGGCGAAAAACATTGAATACCAGAGGATGTCGAATGATCTGCGGTAGTGACATATGGAGGCTGAGCTAGCCAGTGTCGACTCACGTCACATCGCTCACTCTCGACGGCTTGGACAAGCTCTCCGCCCACGCTCGTCGCTGTGTCTTCTGGGAAATGGATCCCGCGGCCATCCACAGTTCGCGCGGATTCTGCGACCAGGAATTCGAGAAGGAAGCCTGGCTCTCCATGGTCATGCTCGAATGGGGATCGTGCGGCCAGGTTGCCGTCATGGACGGGAAGCCGGTCGGCAGCGCCCTCTACGCTCCCCCACGGACCGTGCCGCGCGCGCAGCTTCTCCCGACCGCTCCGGTCGGTGCCGACGCCGTCCTGCTCACCAGCCTTCGGCTCGAGCCTGCCGGGGAAGAACAGAATCTGGGAACCACGTTGATCCAAGCCGTGGTGGCCGATCTGGTGCGCCGCGGTGTTCGCGCGCTCGAGGCGTTCGGTATCCGCAACACCGACGGAACCGGGCCGATCGACACACATGGGATGGCGTCAGCCACAGCAGCGCGCGAGTGCTCCCCGGAGGAGTGCATGATCCCGGCCGATTTCCTCGAGGACAACGGCTTCGAGATCGTCGCGCCCCATCATCGGTTCCCCCGCCTACGGCTCGAGCTGAACCGGGATCACGGGTGGAAGGAAGACGTCGAGGCTGCCTTGGAGCGTCTGATCCACACCGCGACGGTGAGCATGGTCGACATCGGGGAGCGCACACCTGTCGGTGCGCACTGAGCGTTCGGGAACGAGAAGTCAGGAACGTTCGGAGGAAGACAGCTCTTCGGCGAGCAACTCGGCGAACGTGAACGTTCCGGTCGGCTGATCGTCCTGACCGAGCAGGTACAGACGCTTGACGGAGATGAGGATCGCTTCGGCGATGGCGTCGCGCGCCCGCGGGTTGGAGAGCACCGCGGCATCGAGGTCGTTGGTGAGGTAACCGAGGTCGATCTGCACGGTCGGCATGTTCGTCAGGCGCAGCAGGTCCCAGGTGCGGCCGTGGGTCCGGCAATCCTGCAACGGCGTGCGCGCCACGATTTCCCGCTGAATGAATCCGGTGAGAACCTGACCGATCATCGACGTCGAACCGTGCGAATTGCCGAAGTGGAAGCTCGCGACACCGTTGGCGGACGGGCTGGTGTT
This sequence comes from Rhodococcus sp. JS3073, assembly GCF_026810085.1. Classification (NCBI taxonomy): domain Bacteria; kingdom Bacillati; phylum Actinomycetota; class Actinomycetes; order Mycobacteriales; family Nocardiaceae; genus Rhodococcus; species Rhodococcus sp. JS3073. The sequence goes on from NZ_CP113951.1 coordinate 4,209,676, forward strand.
TCCATCGCAGCGCAACGAGATCATCAGGTCGGCATCAAAGGCGTTCGACGTGGATGCGCGTTCGATGTCCGTGGGATTGGCGTGGTGCGGCCGGGACAGGAACGTCTCCATGCCCGTCGCGGCCATGCGGCCCTCGAGGCGGCTGGCGAGGTCCCACAGGATGTCGGACTCGGAGATCGTGCCGTACGCGGACCGCACGATGGTGCCGTAGGTGTCGCCGCCGAGGCCCGGATCGATGACGATCCGCTTGCCGCTCAGCTGGGGTCCGGAGCTACGAACCATTTCTTCTTCGCTCATCGCATGCGGTGACCCACCGGTGACGCGGGTGCCGAGCAACTCGAGCGACCGCAGGGTTGCCGGACCGCAGATGCCGTCGGCGGCGATCCCGATCTCCCGCTGGAACGAGGACAGCGAATCGTGGGTCTGCGGGCCGAAGAACCCGTCGACGCGACCGACGTAGAACCCGAGATCCTGTAGGCGGGTCTGCAGGGTGGCGACGTCGTCGCCGTAGAGCGGTGCGGACAGCTGGTAGATCAGCGTGCGCGCGCCCAGGCGGTAGGACGCCTCTTTCATGGACCGGTACGTGGCAGGACCCACGATTCCGTCGACGAGGAGCCCACGCTGCTGCTGGAAGGCCCGTACGGCGCTGTCCAGGTGATGATCGAACACGGCGTCGGGAGCGATCCAGTGCGAACCGTTGGTGCCCTCGCGCCGGGTGTCGGCGACGCCGTTGTGCAGGAAACCGAGACCGGCCAGAGTGCCCCGAATCTCAGCGACGGCCGGACCATGGTCGCCGTGACGGAGTCGGTGCATGTTTCAGGGCCTCTCAGTCCGAATCAACGAGTACTTACGAGTCTCGGTACAAACAAAACGATCGATGTGTTCCGGTCGGTCTAGCTGATGCGACTGGAGCACATCGATCGATTGTCTCAGAGATTCCCACAAAATCGGGAATCGCGCGGGGTGTTCGGGTGTCGATCAGAGAACGTCGGCGAGCTCTTTCAGCAGCGCAGCCTTGCCCTTGGTGCCGACGATCGTGTTGATCGGCTTGCCGTCCTTGAACAGGATCAGCGTGGGGATCGACATGACCTGGAAGTCGCGGGCAGCGCCCGGGTTGGCGTCGATGTCGAGCTTCGCGATGGTCAGTTTGTCGCTGTGCTCACCGGCGATCTCCTCCAGGACGGGGGCGATCATCTTGCACGGGCCGCACCAGGTGGCCCAGAAGTCGACGAGGACAGGCTTGTCGCTGGAAATGACGTCCTGCTGGAACGAATCATCGGTGATGGTGACGGTATTCGACACGGGGATTTCCCTTACTCGAGGTGGTCGGTGGGTATTTGTGGAGTGCTAGGCGTCGACCGGTGAGCCGGCGGCGGCGACGGTGTTGGCGGTGATGTCGCCGCGCTCTGCCAGCCAGCGCTCGGCATCCATCGCCGCGGAACATCCGGTGCCGGCCGCGGTGATCGCCTGCTGGTAGATGTGATCGACCAGGTCGCCTGCGGCGAAGACTCCGTCCACGGAGGTGGCGGTGGTCGGCGTCTTGACGATGACGTATCCGGCGTCGTCGAGGTCGACCTGTCCCTTGACGAGTTCGCTGCGCGGGTCGTGACCGATGGCGACGAACATGCCGGTGACGTCCAGCGTGGAGGTCTCACCGGTGACGGTGTCGCGGATCACGAGTCCGGTGACGCTGTTCTCGCCCAGGACCTCGACGGGCGCGGCGTTGGTCACGAACCGGATCTTTGCGTTCGCCTTGGCGCGCTCGAGCATGATGCGGGACGCGCGGAACTCCTCGCGGCGGTGCACCACGGTGACGCTGCGGGCGAAGCGGGTGAGGAAGGTGGCCTCCTCCATGGCGGAGTCGCCGCCGCCGACCACGACGATGTCCTGATCCTTGAAGAAGAATCCGTCGCAGGTGGCGCAGGCGCTGACGCCGCGGCCGAGCAACTTCTCCTCCCCCGGAATCCCCAGGTAACGGGCTGCGGCGCCCATTGCCAGCACGACTGCGTGCGCCTGGTAGGTCTCGCCGTTCACGACGACCTTCTTGATCGGGCCGGTGAGGTCGAGTTCCTCGACGTCCTCGGTGCGGATGTCGGTGCCGAAGCGCTTGGCCTGCTCGCGCATCTGGTCCATCAGGTCGGGTCCCATGATTCCCTCACGGAATCCGGGGAAGTTCTCGACCTCGGTGGTGGTCATGAGGGCGCCACCGAACTGGGTCCCCTCGAACTGCAGCGGTTCGAGTTCCGCGCGCGCCGCGTAGACGGCTGCGGTGTATCCGGCAGGTCCCGAACCAACGATGATGAGTTCATGAACCGTCGATGGAGTGGTCATGCGGGCCTTCCAGTAGTGAGGGGTGCTCAGTCGTATGGATCAACACAAGACTAAAGGGTGTTGTTCCCCGACTGCAGGTGATACCGGTCGCTCCCCTCGCAGGTGCCCTGATCAGCGCAGAGTCTCCCGGATGACGCAGCGGGTGCCCGTGTAGATGGTGGGCATGCATTTGTTGCAGTGGATGCAGAGACCCTCGGGCACGTGCAGGTCGCGGAATTTGTTGACGAGGTCCGGGTCGCGGAGCAGGGCGCGCGCCATCGCGACGAACTCGAACCCTTCGCCGAGTGCGTTCTCGATGGTGTCGAGCCTGTTGACGCCGCCGAGCAGGATGAGGGGCATCGACAGGGCCTCACGGAACTGCCGGGCCATCGGGAGGAAGAACGCTTCCTCGAACGGGTAGGTGGGAAAGATGCGCGGTCCGTACACCTTCAGGCCCCAGCCCACCAATTTGGGCTGTGAGGCAACGAATTCCGCCATCGGGACCTCGCCGCGGAAGAAATACATCCCGTTGAGCAACGAGCTGCCGCCGGTGAGTTGCAGTGCGTCGAGGTGCCCGTCGGCTTCGAGGAGCTGGGCGATGCGGAGACTGTCGTCGAGCCACAGCCCTTTCGGAACACCGTCCGTCATGTTGAATTTGGCCGTGACGGCCACTGAGTCGCCGACGGCGTGGCGCACTCTCTCGACCACTCGCCGGGGGAAGGCCGCCCGCCGCTCCAGGCTGCCCCCGTACTCGTCGGTCCGCTTGTTGAGGTTGGGGCTCATGAACGAGCTGAGGAGGTAGTTGTGGCCGAGGTGGACCTCGATCGCGTCGAATCCGGCGTCGACGGCGTTGCGCGCCGAGTTCTCGAAGTCGCGGGTGACCTGGTCGAGTTCTTCCCGGGTGGCACCCTTCACCAGACCCATGGCGGGCGGGCTGAGGCGCGTGGACGGTGCGAGGGTCTTGGTGCGGTTGGACAGGGTGTTCGCGACCAGACCGGCATGACCGATCTGCGCCGCGACCAATCCCCCTTCGGCGTGAACGGCGTCGGTGAGCCGGCGCAGGTCGGGGATGCGGGCGCGGTCGAGCACGAGAGTGTTCGCGTGGACGCGTCCGCCGGGTGAGACGGCGCAGTATGCGACGGTCGTCAGTGCGGCGCCGCCGCGAGCGACCTCGGCGTGGAAGTCGACGAGTCGGTCGGTGACCCGGCCGCGCGGCATGACGCCCTCGAACGTGGCTGCCTTCACGATGCGGTTGCGCAGCGTCAGGGGACCCAGGCGGGCGGGCTCCCAGATACCGGGGTGCGGTGGAACGGTCATGGTGGTCTGCCTTCGAGGGTGGTGGTGTGAGGGCGTTCAGGCGAAGGTCGCGGCAAGCGCCGCGCGGGCAGGGCGCCAGGTGAGCCCGAGCTCGTCGCGGGTTCGCGAGTCGTCGGTCGGCGTCGCCGAGGTGAGCAGCCAGGCGGCCTCGTAACTGAGCCCCGCGCTGAGGGGTGTGAACTTGCCGATCACGTCGGCGATTCGGCCGACCGTGCGAAAGGCGCTGCCCGACAGTGGGATACGCCGGAGTCGACGGCCCGAGGAGTGTTCGAGGACGTCGATGAGCTGGTTGAACTCGACGAGTTCGCCGCCGCAGACGTAGCGCCGGGGACCGCGACCTGGATGCATCGCCGCAGCGTGGACCGCCGCGACGTCGCGCACGTCGATCATCTGCATTCCGCCGTCGAATCGGGGCGCCACCCCGCCGCTGACGATCGCGCCCCAGCCCTGTTCGGTGACGCCCTGCGTGGATCCGAGCCCGGGACCGACGACGCTCGTCGGGTAGGTGATGACCACGGGGGCGCCCGCGTCCTGGAGCGCGCGGGCGATGCGATCGGCGGCGGCTTTGGTCCGGCCGTACGCGCTGCGGCCCGACGCCGTCGGACTGTCCGGTCCGATGACGGCGTCGCGCGACGGAAACAGGGCACTGAAACTCGCGACGTGGATGATCGGGTCGAGTCCGAGGAAGGCCGCCTGGGTGAGAATCGCGGCGGTGGCCTGCGTGTTGATCTCCCACATCAGCTGCTCGCGACGGTCGTCGGTGCCCACTACCCCGGCAGCGTGAAGCAGGGCGTCGCATCCGTCGAGGAGGCGTGCGACTGCCGCGGCGTCACGGATGTCGCCGACCACCCGCTCGATCCCCGCGGCGTCGTCCCCGGCTGCGGTGAGCAGGTGATCGGAGGATTCGGCGGGTAGCACCAGCAGTCGAACCGTGTGGCCGGCAGCGAGGAGCGCCAGCGTGGTGTGGGCGCCGACGTATCCGGTGCCGCCGGTGACCGCGATCTTCATGTGCCCGCCCTGTTCGAATTACGATGCCACTGGACTCGTAATAGGTACGATATAGCGCGGAAGGCACTTCTGTCCCACAATTCGAACCAATGAATGCAACTGGAACCGGCCGCCCCCGCGACCCGCGGATCGACACCGACGTCCTCGCGGTCACCCGGGCCATGCTCGTGGAGTCGGGCTGGGAACAACTGAGCATGCGCGCCATCGCGACGCGCTCCGGGGTGAGCAGGGCGTCCATCACCAGACGGTGGCCCTCGAAGGCCCACCTCGTTCTCGACGCCATCCTCGGTGCGACACCCGACCTGACACCGTTCGAGGGCACCGATCGCGAAGGCTGGATCCGCTGGGTGGTGACCGGCAGCGCCGAATTGTTCTCACGACCGGAGGTGCGAGCAGCCACGCCGGGTCTGCTGGCCGCGATCCGGGACCACGACGATCTCCGCACCGCGCTCTGGCGGGGATTCAGCGGGCCGAGCACTCAGCTGTTCGGGAGTGAGGAATCCGAGGACGGTGGTGGGTCGAGCACCGCGACGGCGGTGCTGGTGCTCGCAGCCGGCGCCGCACTGTTCACGAGCTTGATCGCCGTCGAGGACGACACTCCGGAACTGCGTGCGAAGATCCTCGAGCTGCTCATGCCGGTCGCCCGTTCGGAGCAGGAAAGATCCTGAGAATCAACCGATATCGGTGACAGCGATCGTCGCCGGGCCGCCCGGGCCGCACTCGCTGCCCACCACCAGGGCCGTGATCTGCGGCGGACGCGGCGCGGCCACCAGCAGCAGCACCCCCGGAACTCCGTCGAGGCGAACCTCACCGGAACCGAGAAGCGGGCGGGACTCCTCGATACCGTTGGCGCGCAAGCATTCCGCCAATTGTGCGGGATCCGCGAGCGGTCCGAGCTGCCTCGAACCGATCACGGTGAGGAGACGTCCGGAGTCGAGATCGCTGCCCAGATCGAGAACGGCTGGTGTCGGCGACGTTTCGGAACTGGGCAGGGCAACGCCCGGTGTCTCGGGTTCCCGACTGTCCGGCGTGACGACCGCGACGGCCACCACGACCGCGGCCGCCGCCGCGAACGTTCCCGCGGCCGCGGCAGCCCACTTCCGTCGCCGGGCGAGCGGTACGACGGTGTCCTCGGCAGGTGTGTCCCGTTCCGCGGCGAGAGCGCGGTTGATGCGGTCGGCGACGTCGGCGGGAATCGGGGTCGAGACGGAATGATCGCGTCCGAGCGCACCGAGCTGATCGGTGACCCGGTCGAGTGCGTCGATGACGGCCATGGCCTGCGGGTCGTTCCGGACGAGCGGCCACAGGCGGTCGCTGACCGACTCCGGGAGCGCTCCGGCGTGCAGATCGGCCAACAGGTCCTCGGAGTACGGCGGTGCAGGCAGCGCGGCATCGGACGGGTGGGATTCACGGTCGGCCATGGCACCTCCTCACCGATTCATCGTGGTCCGGGACGTCGGGACACTTCCCCGCTCCTATTACGTTTTGACGCCCCGGAGTCATGATCGGTTCCCCTCCATCCGAAAATATTCGAGAGAGGCGGCCAGCTTCTTCCGGCCGCGGGCGCAGCGGCTCTTCACGGTGCCTTCCGGAACCCCCAGCAGGGTGGCCGCCTCGCTGGTCGAACGACCCTCGAGGTCGACGGCGACGATCGCGGTCCGCTGATCGGGCGGGAGTTGCGCCAGTGCGCGCTCGACCACCAGGCTGAGCTCCACCTCGGAGACGTAGTCGCGCGCGTCGCGCGGTTCGTCGTCCTCGTCGGCGGACAGGGACACCGCCGGACGAGCCTTGTTCCGGCGGATGCGGTCGAGGCAGGCGTTGACCACGATCGTGTGCAGCCAGCTCCGGACCGCGGCGTCCCGGCGGAACGAGCCCGCGTTGCGATGCGCCGACAGCAGCGCCTCCTGCAGGGCGTCCGCCGCATCCTCGGTGGTGTAGCTGGTGCGTCTGGCGACGTGCCACAGATGGTCGTAGTGCCGTCCGAGCAGCGTCTCGAAGGCGTGGCGATCTCCGGCGACGTGCGCAGCCAAAAGGTCGACGTCCGAGGGCTCACCCTCGGAATCCCCCCGGAAGATTCGCACCGGCGGATGTTAGCTCAGTTCGCCGGTCCGCGAGCATCGGGTGCCGACTACGTCGCGGAGTTGAAACCGATGTCGGCGATGGACGATTGGTTCTTGCCACCGGAATTGCTCAGGCCGGTGATCCACACCAGGACGTTCTTGGTGGGTCCCTCCGACTTCACCGGGATCTCGGTGACACCGTTCCCGAGGACCTTCGAGCCGAGCACCTGAGTCTGGTCGAGGGTCGGGTTCTCCGACGGCGCGCTGCGGATCTCGACGTTGGTGCCCGGTGTCGGCGAGTTGATCCACACGCTCGACAGGGTCGCCGGCTCGTCCAGCGTGACCATCAGGCCCACACCGTTCTTCAGCGCGGGGAAGGGCTGGAAGTACGAGTCGGTGCTCCACACGGTGGACGTGTTGCCGTCGACGGCCAGCCGGGCGTTCGCGGCGGAGTCGGGTGTGCCCTGCGGCGAGAACACCGTTGCCCCCGCGGGCGCGACCGGTGCGACGTTCGCCGCCGGGGCGGGCGCGGGTGCGGGCGACTCGGGGTTGGGCGGAGCCTCGGCCGAAGTGGTGAGTCCGAAGTCCTGTTCGGTGAGCGGCGCGTCGGAACTGCTGCCCGTGAGGAACGTCGCGAGCCAGAAGCCCAGGAGCGCCAGCACGATGATCGTGACGACCGCGAGGCCCACGAGCGCCGCGATCATCCGGTTGGACTTCTTCTTCTCCGCCTCCAGTGCTTCCGGGTCTGCGAGAGCGTGGCCGGGCGTGCCGGGGCCCCGCTGCCCGAGCCGCAGCGCGGGGATGAATTCGGTCTTGTCGTTGACGACGGACGCCTGATCGAGAATGTGCTGCACGGTGGCCGCCGTGCGGATGCCGCCGTTCGGCTCGAGCGAGCGCAGGGCCACCGCGGAAATCTCGAACGGGACCTCCGGCCGGATCACCCGCGGTCCGATGGGCTGCCCGCTCGAGTCGCGGTCGGCCAGTCGCATACCGCCGACGCTGCCTGGACGCGAACCCGACGGGTCACCCGCGGGAGCGGACGGGTCGCCCAGCGGCCAGCGCGCGGTGATGAGGGCGTAGAGCATGGCGCCCAGTCCACGCACGTCGGAACTCGAATCGGAGTCGGCGAGCGTGGCCGGGAACGCCAGCACGGCATCGCCGTTGATGCTGATACGGACGCGGTCGGGGTGGTCGATGGACAGTGCCCCACCGGCCCGGTGCGCGGTCTCGGCGGCCGCGGCGAGCGCGCGGATCGCACTGGCGGCGCCGATCGGAGACGGCTTGGTGTCGGCCATCTCCCGCAGCGAGCGGCCCGGGGTCCACTCGGCGACGACGATGCCGCCGGAGCTGCCGCGGACCACGTCGAGCACGCGGGCGAGTCCGGGCGAGTTGATCCGGCCCAGTCGCAGGGTGCGCGACAGAATGGCTTGCGGGCCTTCGGGACCGGCCGAGGTGGAGCGCTGTTCGGCGTCCACGAACGTCAGCGCCACCTCGCGGTCGAGCTTGACGTCCAGTGCCTGCCAGAACTGCAGTCCCCGCGAACCGCCGTGCGGTGTCAGCAGGCGGTACCGACCGCCGGCGACGGACGCGCCGGGAATGAGCTTGGGGCCACGGGGAGTACGACGCGGGCCCGCGCCGGGTTCACGTCCGGGTGCCGGTGTGATCGGGATCACGCCGGTGTCGTAACTGAGATCCCGTGCGGGTGCCGCGCCGATGTGACGTGTGTCTCCGCGCGATTCGCCTGCATCGTCCGCGGGAGTCTTCGGCGCAGCCTTCGTCTGCGCATCCGCACGATCGCCGGTCTCCTTGCTCTGCCCCGTTTTCGGAGTGTCTGCGGAGCCCGCGGACGTGCCTGCGTCCTTCTTCTGCGGTGCGTCGGCGCCGGCTTGCTTGTCGGGCGTCGCGGAGTCGGCGGAGGCCGACTCGGACGAGATCCGGGTGGTCGGGGCGTCGATGCCGTTGGGGGCGGCGGCCGAATCGCGTTCGGACGCTTGCACCGTAGAACCTCCGGCTCTCTTGCTGCCGGCCACGTCGTCGTCGCTCACCCTCACTCCTTCATTCTCGAATGCCCAACTCCGACCAGTACCGGGCGGCGATCCGACCCGCTCGTGTCCAGGGTACGGGAGTCCACCGGGTCGTTCGATACCACGCGGCTGTGCCCCGAAGTCGTGCGGTGTGGCGCGGACCACGGGAATCAGTTCTGTTTCGGCCTCTGCGAGCGGGTCGGCCTCCGGTTCCGGTGCGGCGCCGCGACCGCGCAGGGCGCGAACCTTGCGGGCGACGGCGACGGTGATGGACACGATTTCGGGGACCTTCGCGAACCAGAGGATCACGAAGGTGACGACGAGCATGAGGACGCCGCTGATCATGACCCGGACCATCGAGCCCGGACCGCCGAACAGACTGGTGAGACGGTCGAGCCCGAGGAGGCGGTCGGCGCCGAGCATGACGAGCGCACCCGCCATCGACGCGAGCACCACCACCCATACGGTCTTGCCGACGTTCGCCATCTGAAGGTTGCCGAGACTGCGGTGCAGCAGCCAGCCCCCGACGAGCGCGCCGGTGATGTAGCCGAGGCCGTTGGCCACGCCGAGCAGGATGACCACCTGGTCGTCGCTGGAGGCGATCATCGGGGTGAGCGCCGACAGCGCGATCTTCACCGCGGTGATGCCCAGGACGATCCACGTGGGGGTCCACGCCTGCTCGCGGGCGTAGAACACACGGAGCTGGATCAGCACCAGGGAATAGGGAATGAGCGTGAAGGCCGACCAGCTGACGGCCTGGCCGAGGCGTTCGGCGTCACCGGTCCCGAAATTGCCGTACCCGTAGAGCGCCTGGCCGATCTCGGGGCCGGCGAACGTGAGGAACGTGATGATCGGGATGAGGGAGATCATCGTCAGCCGGGTGGCGACGGACAGGTCGTCGACCACGGCGGGGGTGTCGTCGGCGGCGGCGTTGCGGCTGAGTCGCGGCATGATCGCCGTCAGCACCGTCACACCGAGCACGCCGTACGGCAGCTGCAGCAGGAGCCACGCGTTGTTGTAGATCGCGGGACCCGACGCGTCCGCGTGTGACGAGATGCGGGTGGCGACGATCATGCCCGCCTGGCTGATCAGCACGTACAGGACGATCGCGACGGCCATGCCGCCGAACTGCTTGAGCCGGTCGTCGAGGCCCCACAGCGGTTTCAGCGAGATGCCCTCGCGCCGGATCGCAGGCACCAGGCTCATCGCCTGCACCACGACACCGAGCGTGACGCCCACACCGAGGACCAGCAGTTTCGGGTCGCTCATCCGCACCGGGTCGAGGGTGATCTCCCCCGGTGTCGCGTAGTAGATCACCAGCACGGTGAGCATCACGACGTTGTTCAGCACCGGCGCCCAGGCACCGGGTTTGAACACCTGCCGGGTGTTGAGAATGGCCGTGAGCAGCGCCGACAGTCCGTAGAACAGGATCGCGGGCAGGAGGAGATAGGACAGAGCTGTGGTGAGAGAGGTGTTCACCTTGCCGTCGGCCGACAGGAACACATGCGTGGTGAGCACGGGTGCCGCGGCGGTCGCCAGCAGCGCCGCCGTGCCGAGCAGCACGCACGTGGCGGTGAACAGACGTCGTACGAACGCGGCACCCTGGTCCGGGTCCTCGCGTTCGGCGCGCACCAGGACGGGCACCACGATCGCGGTGAGCACCGCTCCCAGCACGAGCTCGGAGATCATGTTCGGGATCTGGCTGGCGACGGTGAACGAGCTGGCCACCGACCCACCCAGCAGCGTCAGGACGAGGAGCTGCTTGGCGAATCCGGTGATGCGGCTGACGAGCGTCGCCACCGCGATCGAACCGGTGGACGCCAGCAGTCGGGAGTTGCTCTGCTTCTGCGGCGCCGTCGAGGGCCCGGAGTCCCGGACCGGAGGCGGCGGGGGGTCGACGCGGATGGCCGCGAACTGCACCGTCGGCGCCTCGTCCGGCCGGATCTCCCGAGCCCAGTGGTCCCGTTCCCACGGTGCGACCCGGGGATGGGAGCGATCGGGAAGCCTCTGGCCCCTACTGGGCAAGTTCCCGGTCATGAACGTTCGTACCCTTCGTCAGCTGGATCCGGCTGGCCGCGGAATCGATGCCACAGCCGGCGGCCGGCGAGGAACAGCAGCAGAGCACCCGCGCATGCTGTCAGTATCGCCAACGCCTGCCCGTACGCGTTGGACCGTACCGTCACGCTGGTCGGCTCTCCCAGTTGCTGTCCATCGGCGGTGGTCAGAGAGAATTTGACGACGAGCTTGCGGGAGTCGTTGGCCTCGGTGGGAACGGTGAGGGTGCGACTGCCGCGCGGAGGCAGCGTGGTGGGGCCGATGTCGGTGATGGTCATCCCCGAAGGCGCATCCACCTGGAGACGGACGGTGATTCCGACCGGCAGGTCGTTCCTCGCCACCAGCAGCAACGGGCTCTGTTCCGACGCCAGCGTGTAGACGCCGCCCGGCGACACGACGGTGACGGCCCCGAACAGGTCGTCCATGGTTTCGGCCACCTCGTCGGCGCGCACGTCGGACGCCTCTTCCGCGGACCGCCGTTCGTCGTCGCGGCGATGCGCGAGGCTCATGGAGCGCAGGAGGTCCTCGCGCAGCGGTGCCGTGAATCGCTCCGGGGTGAGCGGGGCCTGCGGGTCGTCGACCAGAGCAGCGTTCAGTGCCTCGATCCGCGGCGTCTGCGTGGCGGCGGCGTCGCGGATATGGGCGGGGACGCCGTCCTCGGCTGCCTGATCCGGGTACTCCAAGGTCGCGAGCTCCGGTGATCCGGGCTGACGGCCCAGCATCGCGGACAGCGGTCTGGGCGTCGCCAGCCCCGAGCGCATCAGCGAGGACACCGTGGACAGCAGCGTCTTCGCGTCCTCGGCGCCGGCCGTCCACAGCTGCGGCGGCACCACCATCAGCGATCGGGGCGTGCCTGCGGCCCGTGCGGCCCCGGGTTCGAGGGCAGACCACGACACCGCACCGAGTGCGTCCTGCAGTCGTGCGGTCTGGGAATCGTCCGAGAGGTCGTACCGCGCGCGTTCGGGGGTGTAGGAGGGAGTTTGCGGTGTCGTCCCCATGGCGGCGAGTGCCGTGCCGACGGACGGATCGAACAGCAGCGCGTCGACGCTTCCGGTGGCCGTGGGCGTCTCGGTGGCCGCCGGGGTCGTCTCCCCGTTCGCGGGAACGGGAGCGGGCGGCGGTGTCGCCTCGATGACGTGGGCGCTGTCGCGGGGTGTGGTCGTGTCGATGGAATTCGCGGCCACGAGCGTGGTGGTCGCCTCGTCTCCGCGGAGCATCTGCGCCGTCGCGTCGTCGAGCACGCCGGCGTCGCTCCACACGAAATTGCGCAGCGACGTGACACCCAGAACGTTGTCGACGATGTCCGCGGGGGTTTCGACGGCGGTCGCGGTGAGGTCCGGGTTCGCGACCTCGGTGATCGCGGACAGGTCGGCCTGCGCGAACGGCACCGATGTGGTGCACATGGACGCGGCCAGCGACCGGGCGCGGTCGAGCCACGCCGACGCGGCATCCTTACCGGCGCCCTCGTGCGCGGAACCGGTGGGATCGGACGGGTCGTCCACCACCAGATATCCGCGGGTCATGTTTTCGACGGTGATCAGCAGGTCCGGGTCGACGGCCAGGCACAGACTGTCGCGGAGCGTGTGGTCGCGGTCGACGCTCTCCCGGGTGGCGAACTCCGCCGCGCCCAGCAGTTCGTCGAGCCGGCCTCCGTCCGCGAGCGAGGTCGCGAGGTCGTCGTCGACGAGACGGACCGGTTCGGTGACGGAGCCGGGCACCCCCGCCGCGAGCCGGGGCCGGTCGGCGAGCGGCCACAGCATGGTGACGGCGACAGGACTGGAGATGTCCGGGGGCACGGCCGGACTGCCGGGGACCCCGAACACGGGGAGCAGGAAACGGGCGTCGTCGAGGCGCGCGGCCCCGCCGTACTCGGGGGTGCCGTTCACGTTCACCATCAGCGGATACACGCCGGGTTCGGTGATGTCGAGGGAGATGTCGGTGTCGGACCGCAGTGGCAGCGACAGCGTGAACTGCTTGCTCTGCCCTTCGTCGAGGCGGCTCGCGACCGTGTCGAACATGCCGACCGTGTCGTACCGGGACTGATCGAGGGTGAGGGACGTGCGGAGGCCTTCGCTGCTCGCGACGGCGGGAGCGCGCTGCAAGCGCACGCTGACGTCGCGGACCGTGCGGTCGCCGATGTTCTTCACCGAGCCCGTGACGGTGACGAAGGGGTCGCTGGTGGTGGTGACCGTGGACGGGGTGACGTTGTCGATGTGCAGTTCGAGAAACTCGGGGTCCTCGTCGACCGTCTGGGTCCCGGCGCTCTCGGGGGGCACCGGGTCCTGGGCCGCCGCCACCACGGTGCTGGTGGGAGCGAGAACGACCGCGAGTGCGGTCAACGTCACGGCACCGACCCGACGCAAAGCCATCCTCATCCGGCGTCTGGCCCCTTCTGGAGCTTCAGGTCGGGCGCGGTCGGGGTGGTAGTCATCTTGGAGATCAAGTCACCGGCGATTTCTGCGAGTTTCCGTTCGTCTGCGTAGGCCAGGCGTGATCCCAGCTCGGCGAGCGGCACCCACGCTACCTCGGTGACTTCCACGTCTTCGTCCGACAGTTCCCCACCGAGGAATCTCAGCAGATAGTGGTGGACGGTCTTGTGGACCCGCCGGCCTTCGGTGACGAACCAGTAGTCGATGCTGCCGAGCGACGCGAGGACGGTGCCCTGTATGCCGGTCTCTTCCTCGACCTCACGCATCGCGGTCTGTTCGGCGGTCTCACCCTGCTCGATGTGTCCCTTGGGCAGCGACCACAGCAGCCGCCCGCGGCGGTCGGTGCGTCCGATCAGCGCGGCGCACAGATTCTCCCGCGGTCCGCCGAGACCGTTGACGACCAGTCCGCCCGCCGAGGTTTCGCGAACCGTCCTCATGTGGGGTTTCGCGGGTTTGCCGACGGCGCCGCGCCGCCGCGAGTTGCGGCGACTCCTGTTCGCACGTTCGGCAGCAGACACCCCATCGATAGTAGTTGGCTTTGCCGTCTCCACCGGAACGCCGCACCCGAACCGAGACGCTTCGTGACACACCTGTGGTGAACCGAACGGGGAGGTGACAGCGTGTATGCGTATCCCGCTATTTGCGCACCTCGGTAAGCTTCCTGGACGTGACTGCCCCTTCTCTCGACGACGAGCGCCGTACGCGACTGCTTGCCGGCGCCGCGGTGACGCTGCGCGAGCTGTCCGAAGTCCTGACGCCGCTCGGTGAGAGGTTCGCTGCCGCCGGTCACGAGTTGTACCTGGTGGGGGGCAGTGTCCGGGACGCGATCCTGGGCCGCCTCGGCACCGACCTCGACTTCACCACCGACGCCCACCCGGAGCAGGTGCAGAAACTGCTGTCCGGCTGGGCCGACAACCAGTGGGACACGGGCATCGAGTTCGGGACGATCAGTGCCGCCAAGGCGGGCCAGCAGATCGAGATCACGACGTATCGGGCCGACGCCTACGACCGGGTGTCGCGCAATCCCGTCGTCCAGTTCGGGACGAAGCTCGAGGACGACCTGGTGCGGCGCGATTTCACGGTCAACGCGATGGCCGTGCGCATCGGTGCGGACGGCTCGCAGGAGTTCGTCGACCCGCTGAGCGGCATGGACGCGCTGCTGGCCGGGGTGCTGGACACGCCGTCGGCGCCGGAGAACTCCTTCAACGACGATCCGCTGCGCATGTTGCGGGCCGCGCGGTTCGTGTCCCAGCTGGGATTCACCCTGCACGAGCGTGTACATCAAGCCATTGTCGACATGGCACCGCAGATCGAGCGGATCACGGCCGAACGGGTGCGGGCCGAACTCGACAAGCTGATTCTCGGCGAGTTCCCCATCGACGGCATGAACGTGATGTGCGAGACGGGTCTCGCCGACTTCGTCCTGCCCGAGGTGCCGCAGATGAAGCTCGAGATCGACGAGCACCACCAGCACAAGGACGTGTACTGGCACTCGCTGACCGTGCTGAAGCAGGCGGTCGACCTCGAGGACGGCGACCCCGACCTGGTGCTGCGGTGGGCGGCACTGCTGCACGACATCGGTAAGCCGGACACGAAGCGCAACGAGCCGGGCGGCGGCGTGAGCTTCCACCACCACGAGGTGGTCGGCGCGAAGATGGTCCGCAAGCGGATGCGGGCTCTGAAGTATTCGAAGCAGATGGTCGACGACGTCTCGCAGCTGGTGTTCCTCCACCTGCGGTTCCACGGCTACGGCAAGGGTCAGTGGACCGATTCCGCCGTGCGCCGGTACGTGACGGATGCCGGGCCCCTGCTGCCGCGACTGCACAAGCTGGTCCGCGCCGATTGCACCACCCGCAACAAGCGGCGGGCGGCCGCCCTGCAGGCGACGTACGACGACATCGAGGAGCGGATCGCTCGGCTCGCCGAGCAGGAAGACCTCGCACGGGTGCGCCCCGACCTCGACGGTAACGCGATCATGGAGCTGCTCGGCATTCCCGCGGGCCCCGACGTCGGGAGGGCGTGGAAGTACCTCAAGGAGCTCCGGCTCGATCGCGGTCCCCTCAGCCGTGACGACGCCGAGGCCGAACTGCTGTCGTGGTGGGCCACGCAGCAGGGCTGATCGATCGTCGATCCGCGCGGGTCGACGTCGTCATCTGCTTACTCCGCTTTCGGGCGGCCACTCACCTGAAGTGACAACGGTCACACGATCTGGTCGTTTCTGCCTGCCGACATCACCACCGTGCCCGGGGCCGGGTGCGAGAGACGTCACCGAACGCTCACGGGGGTTAATCCCGACGAAACACGGTTCACGGCAGCATTGATACAGGTCGTGAGCCGGGTGGACAGGCTGCGACCGTGCAGGTGAGGAGCTAGTCGATGCAGCAGCAGAAAGCCGGGACTTCCACAGTGAAGACCGCCTGCTCGTACTGCGGTGTCGGCTGCGGCATGGTGCTCGAGGTCGGGGTCGATCCCGAGACCGGTGCGCGCCGCGTGCTCAAGGCGTCCGGCGACAAGGACCATCCCACCAACTTCGGGCGGCTGTGCACCAAGGGTGCGACGAGCGCCGAGATGCTGGTGGCCGGTGGCCGGATGGAATCCGGGTACGTCCGCGACGAGCGGGGGGAGGCGCCCACCTCGATCGACGTGGGCGCCGCCATCAGCGAGACCGCCCGCCGGCTGAAGGAACAACTCGACGAGCACGGACCGGACGCCCTGTCCTTCTACGTCTCCGGTCAGATGTCCATCGAGGCGCAATACCTCATCACCAAGCTCGCGAAGGGCTTTGTCGGCACCAACCAGATCGAGTCGAACTCGCGGCTGTGCATGGCCAGTGCGGGCACCGGCTACAAGCAGTCGCTGGGCGCGGACGGCCCGCCCGGCTCGTATCAGGACTTCGACAAGGCCGACGTGTTCTTCGTGATCGGCGCCAACATGGCGGACTGTCACCCGATCCTGTTTCTCCGGATGATGGACCGCGTCAAGGCCGGGGCCAAGCTGATCGTGGTCGACCCGCGCCGCAACGCGACCGCCGACAAGTCGAACCTGTTCATGCAGATCACGCCCGGCACCGACCTCGCGCTGCTCAACGGCCTGCTGCACCTCCTCGTGAAGAACGGGCACACCGACCCCGAGTTCATCGCCGAGTTCACCGAGGGCTGGGAGGTGATGCCGGAATTCCTCGAGGAGTACACCCCCGAGAAGGTCGCGGACATCACCGGCATCCCCCAATCCGACATCCGTCAAGCCGCCCAGTGGATCGGTGAGGCCGGGAACTGGATGAGCTGCTGGACGATGGGCCTCAACCAGAGCACCCACGGCACCTGGAACACCAACGCGATCTGCAACCTGCACCTGGCCACCGGTGCGATCTGCCGTCCGGGCAGCGGCCCGTTCTCCCTCACCGGCCAGCCCAATGCGATGGGTGGCCGCGAGATGGGGTACATGGGTCCCGGCCTGCCGGGGCAGCGGTCGGTACTCGCCGCCGACGACCGGGCGTTCATCGAGGATCTGTGGGAACTGCCGGAGGGCAGCATCCGCACGGAGGTCGGCACCGGAACCGTCGACATGTTCGAGCGGATGGTCGCGGGTGACATCAAGGCCTGCTGGATCATCTGCACCAATCCCGTTGCCACCGTAGCGAACCGGCGGACCGTGATCGAGGGCCTCGAGGCCGCCGAGCTCGTGATCACGCAGGACGTCTTCCTCGATACCGAGACCAACGGTTACGCCGACATCCTGCTGCCGGGCGCGCTGTGGGCGGAGTCGGATTCGGTGATGATCAACTCCGAGCGCAACCTCACCCTGTTGCAGCAGGCCGTCGATCCGGTCGGCCAGGCGCTGCCCGACTGGCAGATCATCGCCCGCGTCGCCTGCGAGATGGGGTATGCGGACGCGTTCACCTACGACTCCTCGGAGGACGTGTTCGAGGAGATCAAGCGCACCTGGAATCCCAAGACCGGCTACGACCTTCGCGGCATTTCCTACGACCGGCTGCGGGAGACGCCGGTGCAGTGGCCGAGCCCGCCCGGCAACCGCACCGATCGCAATCCCCTCCGCTACCTCAACGACGGTGTGAGCCAGAACCTGCTGTCGGCTCCCGACGGTTCACTCCCCCGGCTCGCGTTCGCCACTGCCAGCGGCAAGGCCGCGTTCTTCCCTCGCCCGCACATGTTGCCCGCGGAGATGCCCGACGACGACTATCCCTTCGTCCTCAACACCGGTCGCCTGCAGCACCAGTGGCACACGATGACGAAGACCGGCAAGGTGGCCAAGCTCAACAAGCTGAACTCCGGCCCGTTCGTTGAGATCAATCCGGCTGACGCGCAGAAACTTTCGATCGCCGACGGCGACAAGGTGGAGGTGGCGTCCCGGCGCGGCCGCGCGGTGCTTCCCGCCGTCGTGAGCGACCGCGTCCTCGCCGGAGGGTGTTTCGCCCCGTTCCACTGGAACGACTCGTTCGGTGAGTACCTCAGCATCAATGCCGTCACCAACGACGCCGTCGATCCCACGTCCTTCCAGCCGGAGTTCAAGGCGTGCGCCGTCTCCCTGACCCGGGTGGCCCCGGTGTCGGCGCAGGAGGTCCCGGAGACCGGCGGAGCATTCACCCTCGCGCATAGTTCGCCCGCCGCCGAGATGAGTCGCATCCTGGGCCTGGACGATTCGGCTTCGCCCACCTTCGACGAACACGAACGCATGTACCTCGCCGGCCTGCTGTCGGGGCTGCAGTCCACCGAGATCCAGGGCGTTCCGGTCCTACCGCGGAGCGCGCCGATCTCCGGGTCCAAACGGGTGTGGCTGGACGGTCTGATGGCGGGGCTGTTCTCCCGGTCCGACGTTCCGCAGAGTGCCGTGGTGCCGGACGCGAACTCCGCGAACGCTGAATCGGTACAGCACCCCGTGGTGGTGGTGTGGGCGTCGCAGACCGGCAACGCCGAGGAGTTCGCCGCCGAATGCGCCGAACAACTCGAGGCGGCCGGGCACGGCACCCGCCTGATGAGCATGGACGACTACGACGTCGCGGGCCTCGCCGACGTCCGCGACCTCCTGATCATCACCAGCACGTTCGGGGACGGCGACGCCCCCGACAACGGCAGCAGTTTCTGGTCGGCGCTCAGCAGCGACGAGGCCCCGAAGTTGTCGCAGACCCGGTACGCAGTACTGGCTTTCGGCGATTCCAACTACGACGACTTCTGCGGGCACGGCAAGCGGATCGACGCCCGGCTGGAGCAGCTCGAGGCGAAGCGCCTCACCGAGCGTGTCGATTGCGAACCGGATTACGAGGAGCAGGCACGTCAGTGGCTGAAGCAGGTCCAGAATCTGGTCCGGGAGCGCGCGGCCGCCGACGGTGCCGCCGTGGCGGCGGCCGCACCCGCGCCGGCCAGGCCCGCGGCGAAGAAGGCGGCGACGTTCACACGGAAGTCGCCGTTGATCACGCGGTTGACGAAGAACATTCCGCTCAGCGCGGCGGGATCGTCGAAGGACGTGCGGCAGTTCGGTTTCGAGGTGAGCGATGCGGAGTTCTCCTACGAGGCGGGCGACGCTCTCGGTGTCTGGCCGACCAACAGCGACGCCGTCGTCGACGAGTGGCTGAAGGTCACCCGATCGATCCCGGACACCCCCGTCACGTTGCCGGACCTGCCGGAGATGACGCTGCGCGATGCGTTGCGCACGAAGCTCGAGATCACCAAGGTGACTCCCGAGCTGCTGCGGTTCGTGCAGAGCCGCACCCAGGACACCGAGCTGGCGCGGCTGCTGCGCCCGCAGAACAAGATCGCGCTCCAGCAGTGGTTGTGGGGGCGGCAGTCGATGGACGTGCTGGCGGAGTACGGGGTGGACGCCGACGCCGACGAGTGGCTGAGTGTCCTCAAGCGCCTGCAGCCGCGGTTGTACTCGATCTCGTCGAGCCCAAAGGTGGACCCGGGGGAGGTGCAGCTGACCGTCTCCGCGGTGCGCTACAACCACGAGGGCAAGAACCGCTCCGGGGTCTGCTCCACGTTCCTCGCCGATCACTGCGACGAGGCCGACGTGCCGATCTTCGTGCAGAAGTCGGCGCACTTCCGGCCCCCGCAGGCCGCCGATGCGCCGATGATCATGGTCGGTCCCGGCACCGGTATCGCTCCGTTCCGCGGATTCCTGCACGAACGACGGGAATTGGGTCACACGGGTAAGAACTGGATGTTCTTCGGTGAGCAGCACGAGGCTACCGACTTCTACTACCGCGAGGAGATGGAAGCTATGCACCGCGACGGATTTCTCACCCACCTCGATGCGGCGTTCTCCCGGGACCAGCGGCAGAAGATCTATGTGCAGGACCGCATTCGCGAGCACGGCGCCAAGCTGTGGGGCTGGATGCAGGAGGGCGCGTCCCTGTACGTCTGCGGCGACGCCAGCCGCATGGCGAAGGACGTGGACGAGACGGTCCGTGAGGTCGTCCGCACCCACGGGCGCCTGGACGAGGAGGACACCGAGCTGTACATGAAGCAGCTCGCGACCGACAAACGCTACGTGCGGGACGTGTACTGATCCGCATCTGCGGAAGACTGCACTTGATCGGTCCGTATTTGCCGACATAGAATGTCGGTCATGACGCATGCGCGGACAATTCTCGGATGACGGGTATCCGGATACGACAGGCCGCAGAACTGCTCGGCGTCAGCGACGACACCGTCCGGCGGTGGATCGACAACGGCAGTCTCGCGGCCGAGAAGGACGAGTCGGGACGCAAGGTCGTCGACGGCCCCGCGCTCGCCGAGTTCGCGCGCGCCAACGCGTCGAAGTCGCCCGATCTGCTCGGATCGGAGTCCTCGGCGCGTAACCGATTCACCGGCATCGTGACCTCGGTGGTGATGGACAAGGTGATGGCCCAGGTCGAGATGCAGTGCGGGCCTTTCCGCGTCGTCTCCCTGATGAGCAGTGAAGCCGTCCGCGACCTCGGGCTCGAGCCCGGCAAGGTCGCGGTAGCCGTCGTCAAGTCGACCACGGTGATCGTCGAAACACCTGGAGGAGTTTCATGAAGATGTCCTGGCGCAGGGCCACGACGGGGGCTGCTGCGGCCGCACTCGGTCTCGGTCTTCTCACCGGCTGCGGGTCGAACGAGGACAGCAGTGCCCCGGGTTCGGCCGAGTCGACGTCGGCGGCCGCGTCGGGTGCCGACATCACGGTGTTCGCCGCGGCGTCGCTGAAGGGCACGTTCACGGAACTCGGCCAGATGTACGAGACCGCGAACCCGGGATCCCACGTGGAGTTCAGCTTCGCGGGATCCTCCGACCTCGCCGCACAACTCGACCAGGGCGCCTCGGCCGACGTGTTCGCGTCCGCCGACACCAACAACATGACGAAGGTGGTCGACGCCGGGCTCGTCGAGGGCAGTCCCGTCGACTTCGCCACCAACACGCTGACCATCGTGACGGCACCCGGAAACCCCAAGGGCATCACCTCCTTCGCGGATCTGAACCGCGAGGGGACGCTGGTGGTCACGTGCGCCCCGCAGGTTCCGTGTGGTTCCGCGACGCAGAAGGTCGAGACCGCGTCGGGCGTCGACCTCACCCCGGTCAGCGAGGAGTCGTCGGTCACCGACGTGCTGAACAAGGTGACGGCCGGACAGGCCGACGCCGGACTCGTGTACGTCACGGACGCGGCGAGCGCGGGCGACAAGGTGACAGCCGTGGCCTTCCCCGAGTCCGCGCAGGCAGTGAACACCTATCCGATTGCGACGCTGTCCGCGTCGAAGGCACCGGACGCGGCGCAGGGCTTCGTCGACCTCGTCACGGGACCCGACGGTCAGGCAGTGCTGGCGAAGGCAGGATTCGCCCAGCCGTGATCCGGGCGGCGCGCGTCAGAGTCCCGTCCGGACTTCCGGGCTGGATCTTCGTCCCGGCGGCACTGGGTGGACTGTTCGTCGTCCTGCCGCTGTTCGCGATGCTGGCGAGCGTCGACTGGTCGCGGTTCTTTCAGCTGGTCACATCGGAATCCTCGCTCGCCGCACTGGAACTGAGCCTGCGCACCGCCGCCCTCAGTACCGTGCTGTGCGTCCTGCTGGGCGTCCCGATGGCGGCTGTGCTGTCGCGCAGCAGTTTTCGTGGACTGCACGTGCTGCGGTCGCTGGTGCTCCTGCCGCTGGTGCTTCCACCGGTGGTCGGGGGTATCGCCCTCCTCTACACGTTCGGCCGGAAGGGCCTGATCGGGCAGCACCTCGAGGTCGCGGGTATCCACATCGCGTTCACCACCACGGCCGTGGTGCTCGCGCAGACGTTCGTCGCGCTGCCCTTCCTGGTGGTGAGCCTCGAAGGGTCGCTCCGGACCGCAGGCAGCCGGTACGAGCACGCCGCCGCGACGCTCGGTGCGAGCCCCACCACCGTCTTCCGGCGGGTGACGCTTCCGCTGGTGCTGCCCGGCCTGGTGTCCGGGGCGGTGTTGTCGTTCGCGCGGGCGCTCGGCGAGTTCGGGGCCACGCTGACGTTCGCGGGCAGTCTGCAGGGCGTCACGCGAACTCTGCCGCTCGAGATCTACCTGCAGCGCGAAACCGACGCCGATGCAGCGGTGGCGTTGTCGCTGGTGCTGGTCGTGGTCGCGGTGCTCATCGTGGTGGGTTCGCGGGGCTGGGCGTCGAGGGCCGCGGTATGACCGGCCTGAGCGTCGAGGCGCGGGTGGATGCGCGTGGCGTCGACGTGGGGTTCGACCTCGGCGAGGGCGAGGTGCTGGCGGTGCTCGGGCCGAACGGTGCCGGCAAATCGACGGCACTCTCGGTGGTCGCGGGCCTGGTGCGGCCGGATGCCGGGCGGGTCGAACTGAACGGT
This sequence comes from Rhodococcus sp. JS3073, assembly GCF_026810085.1. Taxonomy (NCBI): domain Bacteria; kingdom Bacillati; phylum Actinomycetota; class Actinomycetes; order Mycobacteriales; family Nocardiaceae; genus Rhodococcus; species Rhodococcus sp. JS3073. Next base: position 4,231,674 of record NZ_CP113951.1, read on the forward strand.
CGGGTGCTCACCGACACCACCCGGGGTGTGGCAGTGCCGCCGCACCGGCGCGGTATCGCGTTGCTCGCGCAGCAGGCGCTGTTGTTCCCGCATCTGACGGTGGCCGCCAATGTGGCGTTCGCCCCGCGCAGTGCCGGCCGGGGACGTCGGGAGGCGCGGGCGATCGCCGAGAAATGGCTGGACGCAGTGGATGCGACGCAGTTCGCCGACCGACGCCCGCACGAGCTGTCCGGGGGGCAGGCGCAGCGGGTCGCGGTGGCCCGGGCCCTCGCGGCGGAGCCCCAGGCCCTCCTGCTCGACGAACCCATGGCGGCCCTCGACGTGGCCGCAGCGCCCGCCCTGCGCGTACTGCTCAGGCGGGTGCTGCGGGAAGGGAACCGGACAGCGGTCGTGGTCACCCACGACATCCTGGACGCGCTGGCGCTGGCCGACCGCGTGATCGTCGTCGAGGGCGGTCAGGTCGTCGAATTCGGTTCGGTGCGAGACGTGCTGACGCGTCCCCGCAGTGCGTTCGCCGCGCGGATCGCCGGGCTCAACCTCGTTCCCGTGTTCGGGGCGCAGGACGGCTTCGAGACCGAGACCGGTGTTCGGCTGCACGGTCTGCCCGATGCCGATTTCGTGCCGGGCGCGCCGGCGGTCGCGGTGTTCGCTCCCCATTCGGTGGCCGTCCACCGCCGCTCTCCGGAAGGCAGTCCGCGCAACGTCTTCCGGGTGTCCATCTCGGAAATCGAGGTTCGCGGGCCGACGGTCCGGGTGCGCGCCGCCGAAGCCGGCGGCCGGTTCGAACTCAGCGCCGACGTGACGGCGGCGTCCGTCGCGGAACTCGATCTGGTGCCGGGGCTGGACGTGTTCTTCGTCGTCAAGGCCACCGAGGTCGCCCTCCATGCCGTGCGTACTTGTTAACCGCGGGCGGTTGACAAGTACTCACGGGTGCAGGGACGCGTGCATCAGGTAGACGTTGTAGCTGTCCCACTCCGAGATCGTGAAATACAGATCCCTGTCCGTCGACCACGGATGCATGAAGCCGCCGTACGCCATCGGGTAGTCGGCCGTGTCGACGAGCGTCGCGCCGTCCGACCACGCACCCTGCGGGCTCGACGACCGCCGCAGGATGATCGAGCCGCCGACGGGCTCGAGGTAGCTCATCAGCCACGTGTCCGCGGTCGCGTCGTAGCGGACGGACAGTTCGCTGGCCACCCCGCCGACGATGGGGGTCGCGAGGTGCTGGGACACCGGGGTCCACGTGCCGTCCGACCAGTACTGGTACGACGTGGTGTTCAAGACCCGATCGACCGGCACCCGGGCCAGGCCGATGGTGCCGATCCGCCCGTTGGGGGTGCCGAACATGTACACGTAGTCGCCCTGCGGCACCATCGCGGACACCTGGAATCGGGCGCCGAAGATGTTGTCCCACTTGGCGTGCTGGTCCTTGGTCCAGGTCTGCCCGTTGTCGTCGGAGTAGGCGATGCCGCCGTAGTTCGTGTACCACATGCCCGGGACCATGCTCCAGCGCTTCACCGACATGTAGCTGAGGTATTGACGGTCACCGATCGCGAACCCCGACGTGGGGATGGTGGTGGTCTCGAAGTTGTTGATGTGCCTGCTGTCGATGATCTCGGCGGCATGGCACCGGCTGTCCTGGACCATGCTGTCGATGGTCATGCCGTCGGACAGGTCGGTGTCGGTGCTGTGGCCGAGAACGTTGCTCCGCCAGTCCTCGCCGAACGCGCCGGGCGGAGCCCAGTCCTTGCCGAACGTGTCGCCGAACGCGACCGCGACCTCACCGGGCCTCGTCTCCCAGGTGATGCCGAGGTCGGTGCCGTCGACCTGCCAGCGCTTGTCCGTGCGGTTCTCCGAACCGCGGCCCGTCAGCTGCGACACCAGCCGGACGTCGCCGACCTCCGGCTTCGCCACGGGTGCGGTGAGGGAACCCCGTTCGGCCGGGTTGATCTCGACGGGAGGCGCCGGCTGCGGTTCGGGGCCGGGGCCGCCGGGAACGGGGATGGGAATGGTTTCGGGACGCGGATCGATCGAGATCTTCGGGATGGTCAGCGCACTGGAGCCGGACGAACCCGAGGACCCCGCGGATCCGGAAGAGCCTGCAGAACCCGAGGACCCGGTCTCCGCCTCCGGATCGTCGACCGGATCGGTGAGGTCGGGGCACGGGTCCGCACACGGGTCGGCGGGAAGGTCCTGGGCGACCCGCGTCTGATCGGCGGTCGGCCCGGGGACCGGCACCGGCACGAAGTCGGGGTACGGGATCGGGATGCTCACGCTCGGGGGAATGGGCGGAAGCAGTGGGCCGCCGCCCGGACTCGGAGGTTCCTTGGCCGGGTTGAACCCGGTCTCGCCGCAGGCGTTCACCGGCAGCCACGGAATGGTCTCGGCCGCGGCAGGGGCGGCGGTGAAGCCGATCGTCGCGGCCACGACGGCGGCGACGCACAGCGGCACTCCGGCCACAGACCATGACTTCTCGACCACGGGACCCCTCCAGATCGGTGGTCGGAGTGATTGGTGGACCGACCTGCACGTTCGGGTTGAAGATAACACCGGGCGACGGCATCCTCCGCGCACGAGCCCGGCACGTCCGGTCACAGTGCGGTCTCACTGTCGCAGTGGAGAATTTGATCGGGCGCAGATGGAACCGGATCCGATTCCGCTGCGTCCTACCTTCATATGGATTCTCTCGAGTATTCGTTCGGAACCGGCGCCGAGGCCCCGACGGCGTGGACGTCACCCGCCGATCTCGACCTGGGGCCGTCCGGAGGTGTCGACGCCGTGCGCTTGGATTTCGACGGCGACGGCCTCCTCGACGACGCGATGTGGGATTCGGACGGAGACGGCGTGGCCGATCGGTCGGTGCTCGACTACGACGCCGACGGCGAGGCCCGCTACTTCACCGACCCGTCCGGCAACGGGACGTGGAATGTCGAGATGACGATGGCCGAGCCACCGGTGATCGCGGCGGTGCATACGTGGCGCCCCGATCCGGTGATCGGCACTGCTGAAGCCATTGACGTCAGGGCCGAAGCCGGGCAAGGTGGGTTGGGATTTCAAACTGACCGAGTGTTCGAGGAGAACCCACCATGACCGATCTGACGCGGGAGGCGGCGAGCGCCTTCGTGGCCGCTGCCGGCCTGGAACTCGACGAGGTGTCGGGAACGAAGGTCGTCGGCCACATCGATCTGTCCACCGACCATCACACACCGTGGGGCGTGGTGCACGGCGGCGTCTACACGACGGCGGTCGAATCGGCCGCGAGCATCGGCGCGAGTACCGCCGTCGCCGACCGTGGTGAGTTCGCGGTGGGCGTGCACAACGGCACCGACTTCCTGCGGGCCCGCACCGAGGGGCGGGTCGACGTGGTCGCGGTGCCCATCCAGCAGGGCCGGGTGCAGCAGTTGTGGTCGGTGGTGGTCACCGCGACCGACACCGGCAAGGAGGTAGCTCGCGGTCAGGTCCGACTGCAGAACGTGCCCATGCCGGGGTCGAAGTAGCCGGTCCTCAGACAGGTCCGCTCTCAGACGGATTCGCGTCGGGAGTTGAACAGGACGCCGAGCAGTCCGAGTCCGTAGACCGCGCCGCCCGCAAGCACCAATCCGAGTGACCGGCCGTCGGGGGCGATCACGAGGGAGGCCGCGGCGATCGACGCGATGAAGGCCACGTTGAACACCGTGTCCTGCAGCGCGAACACCTGCCCCCGGCGGTCGTCCTCGATCTCGATCTGCATCGCCGCGTCTCCGGTGAGTTTGATGGACTGCCCGGCGAATCCGAGGAGGAGCGCGCCGCACAGCAGCGACGCCTGCGTGAGCGTCGCAACGAGCGTGCACTGCACGACGAGGGCGAGGATCAGACCGCCGACGATGGTGCGGGACCGTCCGACGCGCGGAATCAGGAACGGTGTCGAGATCGCCGCAAGCAGCATGCCCCCGGCGGTGGCGCCGACGGCGACGCCGAACCCGGCCAGGCCGCCCGGCAGGGCGCTGACGGTGGCGGTGTCGCGGAGCACCAGAACCATGATCAACGTGTTGACCCCGAAAACGATCCGGTGCGTGCCTATTCCGATCATCGCGGTCGTGACGCCCGGGGACTGCCACACGGCGACCGCCCCGTTACGCAGTCCGGCGGCGACGGCGCGGACCGCCCCGTATGCAGGTTTCTCGTCGGCGTGCGGACCCAGCAGTCGATGGTGGAAGCGCGACGCCGCGAACGCGGCCACCGCGGAACCGCAGGCGGCGGTCGCGACGGCGATTCCCGAGCCGCGGTCGCCGGCGCCGACGAGGGAGATGATCGCGACCGCCGTCGCGGCTCCGAGTGCGGCGACGACGGAGCCGGCGGTGGCGAGCACCGAATTGGTGGCCACGAGCCAGGACCGGTGCACCACTCGCGGCAGCGCCGCCGAGACTCCCGCGAGAACGAACCGGCTCACGCCGATGGCGGCGAGGGCGAGGAGGAGGAGCGCGGACTCACCGGTCCCGGTCTCCAGTAAGACGGCCGTCACCAGAATCAGCAGTCCGCGGAGAACATTCGCCCACAGCAGCACGGCGCGGCGGTCCCAGCGGTCGAGGAGCGCGCCCGCGTACGGTCCGATCACCGAGTACGGGAGCAGCAGTACCGCGAAACCGGCGGCGATCGTGACGGGATCCGTTGCGCGCTCCGGGTTGAACAGAATCGCGCCGCCGAGTGCGGTCTGGAACATGCCGTCGCCCAGCTGACTGGCGAATCGCACCGTCGCGAGCCGGGCCAGCCCGGGCGACCGCCGGAGGGTGTACGCCGTTCTGCGCCACGCCTCGCGCCGGTCGCCGAGCTGTTTCGCCATTCACAGGACCCTATCCGGCGGCCGCGACCGACCTGTCCTGCCACCACCGGACGGTCTCCTCGGCGGCGCGGTCCAGCGGCGTCGGGGCCAGTCCGAGCCGGGCCTCGCTCTCGGACGAGTCCATCACGAACGGCTCCTCGAACTGGTAAAGCATCTCCGCCAGTTCGCGGCTCCCCTGGTGCACCAGCCCGCCGCCGCGGATCACCCAGCCGGGCAGGGTGCCCACCTTCGGGGCGGGAACCCCGGCGGCCTTCGCGTAGGCCTCGACCATCTGCCGCTGGGTGACGGCCGGCGCGGTCGGTGCGTGCAGCACCGAGTTCCACAGCGTGGGGTCGTGGGCGGCGGCGATCATCGCGGCCGCGAAGTCGGGAACGTACGTGAACGAGTGGGGCAGGTCGGCGGAACCGAGGACGCGCATCGTCTTGCCCGCGAGGACGACGGGCACCATGCGTTCGCCGGCGTGCGCGTTGCGCACCTGCGGTCCGAAGAAGTCGGACGCGACGACGCTCACGGTGGGGGTGGGGGACTCGGCGCGGGCCTTCAGCAAGCGGGTCCGGATGCCGCGCTTGCCCGAGTCGGCCGACCGGGGCGTGTGCTCGGTCATCGGCTGCTGCGACGTGTCGTAGGAGTAGAGGCTCTCGGGGAACACGACGACGGCGCCGACGTGTCCGGCGGCCTCGAGGACGACGCGCTCGGCGGCGGGGAGTTCGCGCTCCCACGCGTCGGCGCTGTAGGCGGCGTGGATGCAGTGATAGACGGCGACCGCTCCGTCGAATGCCTCACGCAGTGCGTCGGCGTCGGAGACGTCGACCTGCCGCCGCTCGATCAGGGGATGGTCCGGGCCGCTGCCCGATCGCGTGAGGACCCGCACCTGTCGTCCCTGTTCGGCGAGCTGCTGAGCGACTGTCCAGCCGACGGGTCCTGCTCCGGTGACGATCTCGATGTTCGACATGTCCGCTCCTGCTGTGTGAGTCGATTTCGGTAATTCGAGAGCACTGCTCTCTGTCTGATTCGAGCATGCTCTCCCCTGTCGTCATTGTCAAGAGCAGTGCTCTCGTTTGTTGACACCGCTCTCTGGAATCGTCACGCTGGGTCCCATGCCAGGAACACCACGAGAGCGCGCACGCGAGCAGACGTTGCAGGACATCACGAGGATCGGACGCGAACACCTGGCCGCGGTCGGTGCCGCCGCCCTGTCGCTGAGGGCCGTCGCGCGGGACCTCGGCGTGGTGTCGTCCGCCGTCTACCGGTACGTCAAGAGCCGCGACGAGCTGCTGACCTTGCTCGTCGTCGACGGATACAACGAACTCGGCGACGCCGCGGAAGCGGCCGTGGCGTCCGCAGCCGAACCGCGGGAACAGTTCCTGGCGCTCGGCCGCGCGGTGCGCGAGTGGGCGCTCCGCGAGCCCGCCCGCTACGGATTGCTGTTCGGCAGCCCGGTTCCCGGCTACCACGCGCCCGGGGAGCAGACCACGACTCCGGGGACGCGGGTCATCTACGCCCTCGTCGGGATCTTCGACAACGCGTTCCAGAAGGGCGAGCTCGAGGCGGACGCGGCCGCGCCCATCGACGACGCACTCGCCGCAGACCTCGACCGCATCCGCGCCGAACTCGGACTCACCACACCCGACCATCTGCTCGCCCGCGGCGTCCTGGTCTGGTCGGCGCTGTTCGGGGCGGTCAACTTCGAGGTGTTCGGGCAGTACGGCGCCGACACGTTCACCACACCGGGCGCACTGTTCGAGCACCACCTCGCGGTCCTGGCCGAGACGGCGGGGCTGCCGGCGGCGTAAAGCGGCGAACCGGACGCAGGTCGCGTCCTCCGTCACATCGCGTCCGCCTCGGTGGGATGATGTTCAGGTGGCGCACGCAGAAGAACCCGAAGATCGAACGGCGTCGACGGAACCGGTGGTCCGGCCCGGCAGCCTGTTGGTCTCGTCCACAGATCTCGTCGAACCCGCATTCCGTCGCACCGTGATCTATGTGATCGAGCACAACGACGCCGGCAGCCTCGGCGTGGTCATCAACCGTCCCAGCGAAACCGCGGTGCACGACGTGCTGCCACAGTGGGCACCGCTCGCCGCGCACCCGTCCGCGCTGTACGTCGGCGGTCCCGTCAAACGTGACGCCGCACTGTGCCTGGCGACGCTGCGCACCGGCGCGCAGGCCGACGGGGTCGAGGGTCTGCGCCGGGTCCACGGCCGCGTGGTGATGGTGGATCTCGACTCCGACCCCGAGGTCATCGCCCCGCTGGTGGAGGGTGTCCGCATCTTCGCCGGCTACTCGGGCTGGACGTACGGCCAGCTCGACTCGGAACTCCAGCGCGACGACTGGATCGTCATCTCGGCGCTCGCGTCGGACGTGGTCGCTCCCGCCCGGGTCGACGTGTGGGCCCAGGTGCTGCGTCGGCAGCCACTCCCCCTCGCCCTGCTCGCCACTCACCCGATCGACGTCGAGCGCAACTAGACACACCCCGCGCACGTCCCTGCACTGTCGGGGACGGGTGGTATCAACAGAGGTGGGGAACGAGAAGTGAGGAGGACAGCACACGTGATCGACACCTGTCACGGAACATTGATCGTGCACGCGCTCTACGGAGCAGAGTGCACGGACGAGTCGTGCGTCGAGTTGTCCGAGGTCCGGCACGCACTGATCATCGACTGCGACGAATTCGGCGACTGCGTGTGCTCGGCGGAGTTCGCCGAGCAGCTGCGTCACGCATCCTGAGAATCCACCTCGAGCGTCACCCCGACCTCCGACAGGCGTCGGCGCAGTTTCGGAAGATGGCTGCCCGGCCAGTACAGCTGCGCACAGTCCCGGCACCGACTGAACTGGTGTTCGTTGCCCGCGACGCCCGGTGGTGCCTCGGCGAGCCCCTCGGCACGGGGAACCGGCGCGAGAAGCCCGTTGCATCGCGCGCACCGCGTGAACGGCGAGATCCGCGACCGAAGGTCGAAGCGGTCCAGCACTTCCCGCAACTGCCGGCGGGGGTCCGTTTCGTGCAGGAACGCGCCGTGGGTGAGCGCCGACCGCTTGAGTAGGCCCGTGTCCCGGGTCAGGACGATGCGATGCTCGGACAGGGAGATGTCCACCAGTTCCGGGTCGGCGAAGTCGTTGCGGTAGCGGGTGTCGAAGCCGAGCAGGCGAAGGTAGCGGGCGAGGCGGCCGAGATGCACGTCGAGCACGAACGTCGGGTCCCGCAACGGTCGGGGACGCAGTTTCGTGACCCCGGTCAGATCGAGTCGCTCGAACATCGGGTACACCGCGACGCGTTCGCCGCCGCGCAGCAGGTGCCCGAAATCGACCGACACCTCGTCGACGAGGATCAGGTCCACCTCGGTGTGCGGTACGCCCAGCGCCTCGATCCGGTCCTTCACCGACGGTGTGCCGTCGAACTCGTGCTCGAAGGTGTGCTTCCGCCGTACCGGCGGCAGAAAGTCGTTCAGCTCCTCGTAGAAGCGGAACTCGCAGTGACGAAGTGGCTCGGGCATCGGCATTTCACGTCCTCATGCCACAGTACTGGCCGACTCCTCGCGGCTGCGCCTCGAATACTTCTGCGCGAGTGCGGCGCAGACGATCAGCTGGATCTGATGGAGATCACCAGCGCCGGTGTCACGAAGACACCGATGAGATTGGAGAACGACGCGCTCACGATCGCCCCGGCCACGTTGCCCTTGGCGATGGACGTGAACGCTATCGACGACTGGACCGTCGACGGAACCAGGCGAGCACCGTCTGACCGGTCCCCGACACCGGGAAGATGCTCCCCAGGATCGCCACGGCGACGATGCCGAGGATGAACCCGTCGAGGTAGAACCGGCCGAGAAATTTCACTGCGTCGAGGGTAGAGCGGCGTGGTCACGACCCGTCGTGCGGACGCTGAGCACCGCGAGGACGCCGCACAGGACGGCGCCGATGATCGCGAGTTCGATGATGGCCACGTGCATGCCCTGGACGGTGATGGCGATGCCCGCGCAGATGGACGGCACCGCGAGACCGATATAGCCGACGGTGAAGAACGCGGCGAGAGTCCCGCCCTGGGCGTCGGGGGCGTGCTCCGCGGCGGCGGCGCCCACCGCCCGCATCGCACCGGCGAACGAAAATCCGTGTCCCACACCGACGACGACGGTCACGACGCACAGCAGGACGAGGGACGGGACGAAGTCGACGACGAGCAACCCGATCATGCCTGCACCGACGGCGCCGATGCCCAGGGTCCGGCAGAGCACGGTTCCGAGCCGGTTGGCCACGAGCTGCGCTGTCACCGAGCAGATCATGACGAGTGCGGCGGCACCGCCGGCGACCACGAGGTTGCTCACGCCGAGCAGGCCGATGATCCACGTCGGGACCACCGACTGGAACAGGCCGACGGCGCCCCACGCCAGTGCGACACCGAGGGAGGACAGCCAGAACACCTGACGGATGGGTGCGGGGACGTGCGGGACCTGGAACAGCTGGGTGGGTCGCGACTGCCCGCCGGCGGGCGCGGGGAGCAGCAGCACCATGATCAGCGCGGGCAGGAGTGCCAGCGCGAACAGCACGTACGGCAGGACCAGGGCGTGCGGCAGGTACTGCGCGACGGCCCCGCCGAACAGCGGGCCCAGCGACGCGCCGAGCGCGGTGGTGAGGGTGGCGGCGAGGCCCGCGCGGCGCAGGTTCCGGGCGGGTTCGTGCTCGATGAGGGCGGCGGACCCGGCGGCCGAACACGCACCGACGGCGATGCCCTGGGCGATTCGGCCGAAGAACAGCCAGATGGTCGAGTCGGCGAACGCGAGGACCACGGCGCCCAGCAGGCTGAAGGAGATGGCGGCCAGCAGCACGAAACGGCGGCCCAGTGCGTCGGAGAGCGGGCCGAAGAACAGCAGCGAGGGGAGCAGTCCGGCGACGTAGACGGCGAAGATCAGCGTCTGGACCAGCGGCGTGAACCCGAACTCGTGGCGGTACAGCGAGTACAGCGCCGTGGGGATGTTGGCGCCGAGGAGCAGCACGACGAGGAGATAGTTCAGGCCGTGGAAGTGGCGGCTGGTGGTGCGGGCGGTGACGGTCGGGACGGTGTCGGCGTGAGCGGTTGACGTGGACGTGTGGGGTCGCCTCCTCGGGCTGTCCGAATACATGGGACGTCCTACGTAGTTTAGGCGGGCCGGTCGTGAGCCGCGAGCCGACGAGGTGTGAGGATGAGTACATGACAGTGGTTCGGCGGGAGTCCGCGTATCAGCAGTCCCTGGACTGGATGCGCGGCCGGATCGCCCAGGGCGACTGGACGGTGGGCGAGCGGATCCCGACGGAACCGGAGCTGATGACGTTGCTCGGGGTCGGGCGCAACACCGTGCGCGAAGCCATCAAGACCCTGACGTCGACGGGCATCCTCGAGATCCGGCGGGGGTCCGGGACGTTCGTGCGGGCCCGCACCGACATCGGCGGGCTGCTCGGACGGCAGGTCGCGGTCGCGGAGATGCTGAACGTCTTCGAAGTCCGGCGGGCGCTCGAGACGGAAGCCGTCCGGCTGGCGTGTGGTCGCCGCACGGACGACGACCTGCGGTCCCTGTCCGCGCTACTCGACGAGCGGCAGCGAACGACGGAGGCGCCGTCCCGGTTCGCGGACGCCGACCTCGCGTTTCATCTCGGGGTCGTGGAGGCCGCGCACAATCCGGTGCTGTCCGACCTGTTCGCCGGGATTCTCGAACCCACCCGCGCCACGTACGACTTCACCGAGGGCGTTCATCCTCCGTCGCTGACCACCGACAACCACCGCGCCGTCGTCGACGCGATCGCCGCCCGCGACGAGGACGCCGCAGTCCGTGCCGCTCTGGGTTACCTCGACCGCGTGCTCGATGCGGTGCACCAGGCCTCCCGCCCGTGAGCGGTTGACGAGTCCCTTCACTCCCGGGCCACTCACAGGTGGCGGAGCCGCCGGTCGGCGAACGTGTTGAGCGCCCCGGCCATGTCCTCGGCCCGTGCGCTGGTGACGGTCAGCCGGTCGCCGCACGCCGTCGTGACGATCACGGCGGGACCGGTCCTCGTCACGACGCCGTAGTTCCGCCGGCCCTTCACCTTGAGTCCCCAGCCGCCGAAGTCGTCGAACGGCTTGATCACGTCGACGCGGGCGCCCTCGATCTCGTCGACGTCGTACTGCAGGGCGGTCATGCCCATGTTCACCACCCGGATGCCGGACCGATCGACAATCACCCGGAAGCGGAGCAGGCTGACGATCAGCAGTCCGACCGGAACGAACACCGCGAGCGGCCACCACCCGTCGACGAGCAGACAGACCGCGACAGCGGGCGCGACACCGAGGAGCAGGAGCAACACCAGCGAGCCGACGGTGCCGAAACCGACCGTGTCCGCGACCGTCGCCGGGTCGTCGGCGCGCGGCAACCGGGGGTCGGGAGGACTGGTGGCGGACACCCGGGGCCGGTAGTCGCGCAGCAGGGCGGCGCCGAGCAGGCCGACGACGGCGCCGATCACGACGCCGAGGCCAAGGGACCAGAACGGAAGTTCGGTGTTCGAGGCGTCGGTGACGTCGAGTTGGACGTAGAGCAGCACCACCTGCACCGTCAGGATCAGACCGACCACGGACAGTCCGACGACGAGCATCGTGCGGCGCATCATCAGCATCGCCTGGGCCAGTGCGGCGATCGCGGCACATCCGCCACCGAACAGGACCGTCACCAGGGCAAAGGTCCAGGCGCTGGACATCGGGGTGGCGAAGCCGTCGGGCGAGGTGGTGGTCCAGTGGGTTGCGATCTCCGCGGGCAGTCGCGGTTCCCAGACCTTCGTGAGGACGACCCCGAACAGAGCGGCGAGGACCGGAAGCAGGAGACCGAACACTGCGCCTGCGGGGTCGACGACGCGCGAGGACTTCACCGGACGGGCCGTCGGCAGCCGGTCAGGACGGCTGGCAGGCACCCTTCAGCGAGCACGCACCGCAGGAACTGCCGCACCCGCCGGTGTCGGCAGCGGGCACCGCCGCGGCGGCACGGGCACCGAGCGATCCGCCCGTCGCCGCGGTGAGAGCGGCAGCCACGACGCTGACGAGGACGGCACCGATTCCGAAGACTCCGCCGATCAGGATTCCGGCGATTCCGCCGATCACGAGGAGCCCGGCAGCGGCGAGCAGGGTGGGCCCTGCGACCTTGTTGGCCAGCGCAAACGTCTGATCGTCGCGCATCGTCTCGGGGGTGCGGACACCCGCCCACCGGTTGCGCGGGAGGCGCTCGGCGAGGCCTGCAACGGCGACACCGGAGACAGCGACGGCGAGCACGAACAGCACGACGGAGGCAATCAACACGAGACCAGGATACGGCGGACCCGGACGCGCAGGTGAGCCCGGGTGGGGTGAGGCTCTACCCTGGTTGACGGTATCCCCCTAATTCAGAATGTCAGCCAAGTAGATAGCGACCACAGTGACCGAGCACGTGCAGCCCGCCAACCCGTCCGACGCGACCCCGCAGCACCGCTACACCGCGGAGCTCGCCGGCCAGATCGAGCAGCGCTGGCAGGACCGGTGGAGCGAGGAGGGCACGTTCAACGCGCCCAACCCGGTCGGTCCCCTCGCCGGCGACGTTCCCGCGGACAAGTTGTTCGTGCAGGACATGTTCCCGTACCCGTCGGGCACGGGTCTGCACGTGGGCCACCCGCTCGGCTACATCGCCACCGACGTGTTCGCCCGCTATCACCGCATGCAGGGCCACAACGTGCTGCACACCCTCGGCTACGACGCGTTCGGTCTGCCTGCCGAGCAGTACGCGGTGCAGACGGGCACGCACCCGCGGACCACCACCGAGGCCAACATCGGCAACATGAAGCGGCAGCTGCGCCGCCTGGGGCTCGGCCACGACGAACGTCGCACGTTCGCGACCACCGACACCGACTTCTACCACTGGACGCAGTGGATCTTCCTGCAGATCCACGACGCGTGGTTCGACAAGGCTGCCGGCAAGGCCCGTCGTATCTCGGAGCTCGAGGCCGAGTTCGTGTCGGGTGAGCGGTCGCTGGAGGACGGACGGGACTGGTCGTCGCTGTCCGTGTCCGAGAAGGAGGCCGTCCTCGACTCCTACCGCCTCGTCTACCACTCCGATTCGATGGTCAACTGGTGCCCGGGTCTGGGCACGGTGCTGGCGAACGAAGAAGTGACCGCCGACGGTCGCAGCGACCGCGGCAACTTCCCCGTGTTCCGTAAGCACCTGCAGCAGTGGATGATGCGCATCACCGCGTACTCGGACCGGCTGGTGGACGACCTGGAGTACCTGGACTGGCCCGAGAAGGTCAAGACCATGCAGCGCAACTGGATCGGGCGCTCGCACGGTGCCCAGGTGAAGTTCCAGGCGGACGGTCATGAGATCGAGGTGTTCACGACGCGTCCGGACACGCTGTTCGGCGCGACGTACGTGACGCTGGCGCCGGAGCACGAACTCGTGGACGACATCGTCGCGGGCGAATGGCCCGAGGGTGTGGATTCGCGCTGGACCGGTGGCGCCGCGACTCCCGTCGAAGCGGTTGCGGCGTACCGGAAGTCGATCGCTGCCAAGTCGGATCTGGAGCGGCAGGAATACAAGGAGAAGACGGGTGTCTTCCTCGGCACCTACGCCGTGAACCCGGTGAACGGGCTCGAGCTGCCGGTGTTCATCGCCGACTACGTCCTCACCGGGTACGGCACGGGCGCCATCATGGCCGTCCCCGGCCACGACCACCGCGACTACGAGTTCGCGACCGAGTTCGGCCTCGACATCGTCGAGGTCATCTCCGGCGGCGACCTCACCAAGGACGCGTACACCGGCGACGGCACCATCGTGAACTCCGATTTCCTGAACGGGATGAGCGTCGCCGACGCCAAGAAGGCGATCACCGAGCGCCTGGAAGCGGACGGTACCGGCAAGGGCACCATCCAGTACAAGCTGCGCGACTGGCTGTTCGCGCGCCAGCGGTACTGGGGCGAGCCGTTCCCGATCGTGTACGACGCCGAGGGCAACGCCCACGCTCTGCCGGAATCTTCTCTGCCCGTGGAGCTCCCGGAGGTCGAGGACTACGCACCCGTGTCGTTCGATCCCGACGACGCGTCCTCGGAGCCCTCTCCCCCGCTGGCGAAGGCCGTCGACTGGGTCGACGTCGAACTCGATCTCGGTGACGGACTGCAGACGTACCGCCGCGACACCAACGTGATGCCGCAATGGGCCGGCAGCTCGTGGTACCAGCTGCGGTACATCGACCCCACCAACCCGGACGTGTTCTGCGACAAGGAGAACGAGCGGTACTGGACGGGTCCGCGTCCGGAGATCCACGGACCCAACGATCCCGGCGGTGTCGACCTGTACGTCGGCGGCGTCGAGCACGCGGTGCTGCACCTGCTGTACTCGCGGTTCTGGCACAAGGTGCTGTTCGACCTCGGCTACGTCAGCTCGAGCGAGCCGTACCGCCGCCTGTACAACCAGGGCTACATCCAGGCGTACGCATACACCGATGCGCGCGGCGTGTACGTGCCTGCCGACGAGGTGGAGGAGAAGGACGGCAAGTTCTTCTACCAGGGCGCCGAGGTCAACCGCGAGTACGGGAAGATGGGCAAGAGCCTCAAGAACTCCGTGTCGCCGGACGACATCTGCGAGGAGTACGGCGCCGACACGCTCCGCGTGTACGAGATGTCTATGGGTCCGCTGGACACGTCGCGTCCGTGGGCGACCAAGGACGTCGTCGGTGCGCAGCGCTTCCTGCAGCGCGCCTGGCGTGTGGTGGTCGACGAGGAGTCCGGTGCACTGCGGGTCACCGACGACGCCCCGACGGAGGACACGCTGCGCGCGCTGAACAAGGCGATCGCCGGTGTGAGCGAGGACTACACGGCCCTGCGCGACAACACGGCCGCGGCCAAGCTGATCGAATACACCAACCACCTCACCAAGGCCTACCCCGGCGGTGCGCCCCGCTCGGTGGTGGAGCCGTTGGTGCTGATGCTGGCACCGCTGGCCCCGCACCTCGCGGAGGAGTTGTGGTCGCGGCTCGGGCACGAGAAGTCCCTGGCGCACGGACCCTTCCCGGTGGCGGAGGAGAAGTGGCTGGTGGAGGACACCGTCGAGTACCCGATCCAGGTCAACGGCAAGGTCCGGAGCCGCGTGACGGTCGCCGCCGATGCCCCGCGCGAGGAGATCGAGAAGATCGCGCTGGCCGACGACAAGATCGTGGCGCTCCTCGACGGCCAGGATCCCCGCAAGGTGATCGTCGTTCCCGGCAAGATGGTCAACATAGTGCGCTGACGCACCCGTGAGTACTTGTTAACCGCCCGTGGTTAACAAGTACTCACGGGTGGTTTGATACGTGGGTGCAACTCGTGATCGAGGCAACCGACCTTCCCGGATCGTCGTGCCCGCCGGGGGCCAATTTTCCCGGTTACGACAACATTCACGTGGCGGTGCAACGCCGCGGTGCACACGGCGACCTGCTCGGTCTGCATCCGGGAGACGCGACCACCGCGCGCTGGGTTCTCGACTGCAAGACCACCCCGACGCCGACGGGTCTCGACATCACCGGACCGTACGTGCAGGGCCGTCCGGGCGCGCGGTTCGTCTACCTGTCGTGGGGGACGGTCGACGCCGACGGCGGGTTCGACATGTTCCGCCGGGCGAAGTTGATGTGGGACGCGGTGGATCCGGCGACTGCGGACGCGGCGTCGGCTGCCGGTCGCATCACGGCGCGGCTCGGGCTCACCGACGCCCGGGGAAATCCGCTGTGCGCTGCGGTGCGTCCGCCGTTGGTCGAGTGGTCGGCGTAGCCGATCGCCGTACCCCCTGCGCGTAGGGTGAGGGTATCGGAGGCACTTCGCATGCGAACGCCCAAGATCGCGTCGCCGCCGACAGAGATATCGGCTGCCTCGCGGCCGAGGCGGGAGCGTCGTCATGACGCTACAACAGGATCGCAACTTTCCCGGTCGCCTTCACGGTGCCCACACTCGTGGCGGACCGGCGCAGTCGCCGCGACTGCGGTTGAAGCCGGAAGCGCCCAGTGCCGGCACCGTGGACGGCGCCTGGTGGCCCCGGTCCCGCGACCTGACCGCGGAGATCCCGGATCTTGTTGCATTGGTGGCGATTCGGGTGGGTGTCGTCGAACGGATCGTGTACGACATCAAGGCATGGCTTCCTGCGCCGCGCCGGATCACGGTCGAGGGGCGATCGGTGCATCTCGACGGCTACGAGTACCAGCCGCTCAACACCCTGTACGTGAGCGGTCTGAAGCGGACGAGGCTGACGCTTCTGGTGGTGCCTCCGGAGGCCGACGCCCGCTATGCCGACTCGACGATGCACACGGCGGCCAACCCCAACAGTGCCTTGACCGCCGACGAGCTGCTGATGTCGGGCATCAGGGGTGGCTTCGACTGCACTGCGAGCGTGAAGGGACGTGGACGATGATGCACGACGAAAACATCACGCACTCCGGCCGGGGGCTGGGACTCTCTCGGCCGACGGCGGACGGTGGGCAGCCTTTCGACGCTCCCACCCGGACCCCGAGACTGCTTCTGCGCGCTCGCGGCGAGGTGTCGGAGGGTGTCGACGGTGCGTGGTGGCCCCGAACCACCAACCTGACCACCGAACTGCACGACCTGATCAGCGCTCTGACGGATCGAGTGGGAACGACCGAACGGGTCGCCTTCGACTGGAATTCGCTGAGCATCTCGCAACGCGGCATCGACCGTCGCGACGGTGTCGAGGTGTCCGGTCCGGATCCGGACCAGCCGCCCGACACCATGTACGTCTTCGGTACCGACGGACGTCGGCTCGACATCCTGATCGTCGGACCCAACACCGACGCCGACAACGCGTTCGAGGCGATGCAGAGGGCAGTGGGCCTCGCCACCGACCAGTAGGTAACCGCTATCGGGTCTCGGCCCCGTGCAGGGCCGGGGGCCTGTCGACGTGACGGGGACGCCGCTCCCGCATCCACGGCAGCGCTGCGGACGCGATGAGGACGACGGCCATTCCCGCCCACTGCACCGGCGACAATTGCTCGCCCAGCAGTATCTGTGCGGCCAGCACCCCGACCACCGGTTCGAGCAGTCCGAGGAGGCTGACCGAGGCCGATCCGAGCGCTCGGACCGCGATGAAGGAGCAGCCGATACCGATGGGCATCAGCAGGAGCCCCTGGAACAGGATGGATCCCCACCCGCTGGGTGCGAACGTCCACGACTGTCCGTCGACGACGGCGATCGTGCCGGTGGCGATTCCGGCGCCGAGTGACGCCAGCCCGCCGGCGGCGACGGGGCTGACCTGGTGTACCCATCGTTCCCCGACCACCAGATACAGGGCGTACCCGGCCGCACTGAGGAGGGCGAGTACGGCCCCGTTCAGGGCGACGGTGGAGGTGCCCGCGCCTGCGACGAGGGCGATGCCGCCGGACATCGCGAGGGCCAGCACCAACTGACCGCGGTGGATCCTGTTCCGGGTCAGCACCCATACCAGCGCCATCACGAACAGCGGGTAGATGTGGACGATCACGACCGCGATCTGGGCACCGGTAACCCGCACTGCCGCAAAGAAACACAGAAGCTGGATACCGAACAGCGGGCCGCAGACGAAGCACAGCCCGACAGCGGACTTCCAGGTCACGCCCGTCAGTCTTCCCGTGGACCAGGCCAGGAGTAGCAGGAGCGCGGCACCGACGAGGCTGCGGAGGCAGACGAGGACGGCCGGGGACACGCCACCGGCGTAGCCGATCGCGGCGAACGTCGGGGTGAGGCCGTACGCGATCGCAGAGGCCGCACCGCATCCCCAGGCGAGGGCACTGCCACCGCGGGTGGTGCTATCGCTCATGGACCCGTACGCGAGCGGTCCGCAGTGGTCGGTTCACCATGTCCGCGGCGCGACGAGTTCGTCGTGAACGAACTGCACGAGAACCTCTTTCATGGCGGCGACGGTCATGTTCGGGGCGCCGGTGAGCACCTGGATGGCGGTGCCGTCGGTGAGCGCGGTGAGCCGCTGCGCGATGGTTTCCGGGTCGACGTCGGTGCGGAAGATCTCCTGGCGTTGTCCGCGCCGGACGATCTTGACGACGGTTTCGTGCCAGCGCGCGTAGTACGTGTTGTGGAACGGGCGGAGTTCGGGACGCAGCGTGGCCTCGGCCCAGAACTGCAGCCAGATGGACCACTCGTCGCGCAGCGGCCCGACGCGGGGCAACTGCATGTCGATGAGGCGGAGCAGCCGCTCGTGGGCGTTGTCGATCGCCTTGAGTTCCCGACTCTGCCGGTCGAATGCGTTGTCGATGGCGTGGCGGAGGGCCGCCGTCAGGACGTCACTCTTGCCGGGGAAGTAGTAGTGCACCGCGCCGGTGCTGGTGCCGACGACCTGAGCGATGTCGGAGATGCGGACCGAGTGGTATCCGCGCTCGGCGATCAGCTGAGCCGCGGCATCGAGTATCGCCGTGCGGCGCGCGTCCTCGGTGAGTTGAGCGGTCACGGTCCCTCCTTCGATAGTCATCTGACTGATCCATCAAATCATACGCTTCAAACTGACGCATCAGTCAGACGGCGAACGACCCACCTCGAAATGATCGACGTCCCGCAATCGCGCAAATAATCGCAGTTCACAGCGCTATTGCGCACACGTCGAACATTCGGACGCCGAGTCAGTTTCCGGGAAACCCTTGACATCTGTGGGCTACGTCACGGTATAACTGATGCATCAGTCAGACCCTGGCGGTCGGAACGGTAGCGACGAGAGGCGAACGCTCGATGGAATGTGAGAACCCAGGTGGAGGCGCCGGGCAGGTGTTGCGTCCCGACGTCCATCGCGGGCGGGTGGCACTGGTCACCGGTGGAGGCACCGGGATCGGACGCGCGATTGCCCTGGACATGGCTAGGTGTGGAGCCGACGTCGTCATCAGCGGCCGGCGGTCCGAGCCCCTCGAGAAGACCGCCGCCGAGATCGAGGCGCTGGGCGCCCGGGCGCTCGTAGTGCTCGCGGACATCCGCGAAGAACAGCAGGTGACCGATCTGGTCGACCGCGCCCTCGACACGTTCGGCCGGATCGACATCCTGGTCAACAACGCCGGCGGTCAGTTCGCGGCGCCGGCCGAGGACATCACGAGCAAGGGATGGCGCGCCGTTCACCGCCTCGCCGTCGACGCCACGTGGGCGGTCACCCGGGAGGTCGCCGTTCGCGCGATGATTCCGCAGCGGTCGGGATGCATCTTCTTCATGGCGTTCTCCCCGCGTCGCGGAATCGCATCGATGGTCCACGCCACCTCGGCCCGAGCCGCCCTCGAGAACCTCGCATCCGGACTGTCGCTGGAGTGGAGCCGGTACGGGATCCGGTCGATCTGCATCGCCCCCGGCACCATCGCGACGGAGGGCATGGAGGGCAACTACACCGAAGAGGCCCGCGCACAATGGACGTCCGCGGTGCCGCTCGGACGTCTGGGTACGGCCGAGGACGTTTCCGGGGTCGTCACGTTCCTCGCCTCGCCCGCAGGCAGTTACGTCACCGGGACCACCCTGGTGGTCGACGGCGGCGCCGACGCCTGGGGCACGGGTCACCCCGCTCCGAAGGTCGAGGAGAAGCGATGAACGCGACCACCGACCGCGACCTCACGGCACTGTTCGATCCCCGGTCGGTCGCCGTCCTCGGTGCCAGCAACGACGAGACGAAATACGGCAACTGGATCAGCGTCCAGGCCCTCCGCATGAAGGGCCACCGGTCGGTCCACCTCGTCAACCGGCGCGGTGAGCGCATCCTGGGACACCCCGCGCTCCGGAGCCTGTCGGAACTCGACGAACGAGTCGACCTCGTCGTCATCACCGTTCCGGCACA
The DNA here is from genome assembly GCF_026810085.1 of Rhodococcus sp. JS3073. Classification (NCBI taxonomy): domain Bacteria; kingdom Bacillati; phylum Actinomycetota; class Actinomycetes; order Mycobacteriales; family Nocardiaceae; genus Rhodococcus; species Rhodococcus sp. JS3073. Next base: position 4,251,276 of record NZ_CP113951.1, read on the forward strand.
GGGTTTCGAGGAGGCCGTGGACGACGCCCTCGCCGCAGGCGCCACCGCGATCGTCGGCGTCACCGCCGGTTTCGCCGAACTCGGCGCTGCCGGAAAGGCTGTGCAGGATCGGGTCGTGGAGCGGGTGCGGGCAGCCGGAGCCGTCCTCCTCGGGCCGAACTGCCTGGGTGTGCTGGATTCGAGCACCGGGCTGACGCTGGCCTCGAACCCGCTTCCCGCCGGCCGGGTCGCGCTGCTCTCCCAGAGCGGCAACATGGCACTCGAACTCAGCCAGTTCCTCGAGGCCCGCGGGCACGGGTTCTCCCGGTTCGCCTCGCTCGGGAACCAGGCCGACCTCGGCGCCGCCGACCTCATCCGCTCCTGCGTCGAGCACGACGACACCGATCTCATCGCCGTGTACTGCGAGGACTTCGGTGACGGGCGGGCGTTCGTCGAGGCCGCCGCCCAGGCGTCCCGGGCCGGGAAGCCGGTTCTGCTGCTGACGGTCGGTGGCAGCGAGGCATCCATCCGCGGGGCGCAGTCGCACACGGGATCACTGACGTCCGACAGCGCGGTCATCGACGCGGCCTGCCGTGCCGCCGGGGTATACCGGGTGTCGAGTCCACGGCAACTCGCGGACGTCGCGGCCACACTCCTCGGGTACGGACCGGCGGAGGTGCGCCGGGTCGGCGTCATCGCGGACGGCGGTGGGCACGCAGGCGTCGCGTCCGACGTCGTCGAGGCAGCCGGACTCGCGGTGCCGGAGTTCACCGCCGACATCAGCAGCGCGCTGCGCGCCCTGTTGCCGCCGTCCGCCGGGGTGACCAACCCGGTCGACCTGGCCGGCGCCGGGGAACAGGACATCACCTCGTTCGTCTCCGTCCTCGACACGATCCTGCAGAGTCCGGCCATCGACTCCGTCCTGCTCACCGGATACTTCGGCGGCTACGGAAGTTACGGCGAGAACCTCGCGCGAGCGGAGATCGACACCGCCCGTGCGATGGCGGAGACGGCGCGCACCCACGGCAAGCCGGTCGTCGTGCACACGATGCATCCCGACAGTGCAGCAGCCCGGGTCCTGGCCGACAGCGGAGTCCCGGTCTTCCGGGCGGTGGAGGACGCCGCCGGTGCGCTCGGAGTCATCGCCGAAACCACTGCGCCGCAACGTCATGCAGGCCAGGAGACCGAACCGGCCGAGCCGGTCGGCAGCGACGCGTACTGGGAATCCCGGGAACTCTTCCGCAGTGCGGGAGTCGAATTCCCCGAAGCGCGACTGGTGCAGACCTGCGCCGAGGCGGTGGCGGCGGCCGACACCGTCGGGTACCCCGTGGTCCTGAAGGCGATGGGGCTGCTGCACAAGTCCGACTCCGGCGGCGTGGCCCTCGGCTTGGACACCGCACAGCAACTCGCCGACGCGTTCACGCGGATGGACGGCTCGCTCGCCGCGCCCGCCTACTGCGTGGAGGGCATGGCGGACCTGAGCGAGGGGGTCGAACTCATCGTGGGTGTCCAGACCGACCCGCGATTCGGTCCCGTGGCGATGGTGGGTCTCGGCGGCATCTTCACCGAGGTCCTCGCCGATGTCGCCTTCGCGCTGGCGCCCGTCGATGCGGAGACCGCACGCGGCCTGCTCGACAACCTGCGGGCGTCCGCTCTGCTCCGAGGGGTTCGCGGCAGGCCGCCGATCAACCTCGACGCGGTCGCGGACGCGATCGCCGCCGTCACGGCCGTGGCCACCGCGCACCCCGAGATCGCGGAACTCGAGATCAACCCACTGTTCGTCACTCCGAAGCAGGCCCTCGGACTCGACGCACGCATCGTCCTCAGCTCATCGAACATCAACTGACACAAGGAAGTTCTTTCATCATGGAATTCGCATACAGCCCCCGCCTCGCCGACCTCAAGGAGCGCGCACGCGCCCTGACCGACACGATCATGCAGTTCGAGGACGAGTGCGAAAGAAACAACGGAATTTCCGACGAATCCCACGCCACGATCAAGGCGGCCGTCCTGGCATCGGGACTGCAGGCGATCAACACCCCCGTCGAATACGGCGGTGCCGGACTGACGGTGCTCGAGCAGGCCGTCGTGCAGGATGAACTCGGTAAGCTCACCAATGCGCTGTGGGACACGGTGTGGCGGCCGGCGAACCCGCTGACTCACGCGACCCCCGAACAGCGGGAGCGCTACCTGATTCCCGGTGCCCGCGGCGACCGCCGCGACGCCGTCGCGATCTCCGAGGCCAACGCGGGCTCGGACTTCTCCGCGGCGAGCACCACCGCGACCCCCGACGGCAACGGCGGGTACATCATCAACGGCGAGAAGTGGTTCGTCACGGTCGGTGACGTCGCCGACTACCTCATCGTGCTGGCCAACGTCGAACCCGAGCACGCCGCGACGATCTTCCTGATCGACGTCGACACCCCGGGTGTGAAGATCAAGCACATTCCCCGCTACACGCACACGTTCGTCTACGAGCACCCCGAGTTCACGTTCGAGAACGTGCGCGTCGGAGCGGACGCCGTGCTCGGTGGCATCGGGCAGGGCCACGACCTCACCCGTGACTGGTTCACGGAGGAGCGGCTGATGATCGGCGCGCGCACGATCGGTGCCGCCGAGCGGGCGCTGACCCTGGCCGTCGACTGGGCACGGGAGCGGGTGCAGGGCGGCGAGCCGCTGATCAACCGTCAGCTGATCCAGGGCATGATCGCCGACTCCGTCGTGGACATCACCACGAACCGGGCGCTCACCCACCAGGTGGCGTGGGAATTCGACCAGGCCGACCCCAATGACGCAGAGCTGCGAAAGACGTTGCACGCCAAGGCCGCGACGGTGAAACTGGCCGCCTCCGAGGCGTCGAACCGGGTGGCCGACCGGGCCGTCCAGATCTTCGGTGGGCGCGGCTACATCCGCGACTACCCCGTCGAGCGGCTGTGGCGCGAACTGCGCGTCGACCGCATCTGGGAGGGCACGTCGGAGATTCAGCGCCTGGTCATCGCGAACGAGGCCAACAAGCGGGGTCTGGACAACCTGCTGTCCTTCCGCTACGCGGCCGGGGAGAAGTAGCACGATGCCGACCGAGAACGCCGGGACCGTCGATGTGCGCCGCGACGGCGACGTCGCCGTCGTCACCCTGAGGCGGGAACAGAAGCGGAACGCGCTGTCCACGCACATGGAAGCCGAACTGCTCGGCGCACTGGGTTCCCCCGAGGTGAAATCCAGTCGTGCGGTGGTCCTCACCGGGGGCGACTCGGTGTTCTCGGCCGGCGCGGACGTCACCGAACTGCGGGAGATGACCCCGGAGGCGATCGCCGAGTACTACCGGACCTCCGGTTCCGTGTACGAGGCGCTCGCGGCACTCCCACAACCCACCGTCGCCGCGATCACCGGCTACTGCCTCGGCGGCGGGCTCGAACTGGCGCTCGCCACCGACATCCGCGTCGCCGACCCGGCCGCGGTGTTCGGTTTCCCGGAGATCGGAATCGGGATCCTCCCCAGCTCCGGTGGGGTCACCCGCATCACCCGGATCGTCGGGGCAGGCCGTGCCCGCGACCTCGTCCTGCGCGGGCGGCGCTTCGACCACACGGACGCCGAACGCTGGGGCGTCGTCAGCGAGATCGCCCCTCCCGCGGAGCACGTGAAGCAGGCTCTGAGCATCGCGCACGAACTCGCGGCGTATTCGCCTCTGGCGCTGAGCATCACCAAGCAGGTGCTGGACGTCAGTGCCGACTCCCCGCATCATGCCTCGCTGCTGCTCGAGCAGCTCGCCTACTCGGCACTGAACAAGACAACCCCTTAGCGGTACCGGCCGAGTGCGGCCGACTCGACCGCCACCCCCAGGGTGACGGCACCAATCGACGTAGTGGAGACGACATGAGTTCCTTCGACGTGATGGACAGACCCGCCAAACGCGGGTTCCACACCAAGCTCCTGATCGCGTGCTGTGGCGGACCATTCCTGGACGGGTACGTCATGAGCATCATCGGTGTGGCCCTGCTCGGGGTCACCGAGCAGCTTCACCCGACGACAGCCGAGGCAGGGTTGATCGGCGCCGCCTCGCTGATCGGTATCTTCTTCGGCGCCACCGTGTTCGGCTTCCTGACCGACCGGATAGGCCGGGAGAAGATGTACGCCCTGGACCTGGTGGTGCTGGTCGTCGCGTGCGTTTTGTCGGTGTTCGTGCAATTGCCGTGGCAGCTCATCGTCCTGCGCTTCGTCATCGGTGCGGCCATCGGTGCGGACTACCCCATCGCCACCTCGCTGCTCACCGAGTTCACCCCCACCAAGAAGCGCGGCGCCATGGTCGGGATGTCGGCCGTCGCGTGGTCGGCGGGCGCGGTTGCCGCGTACGTGGTGGGTGCGCTCGTCGTCGGCATCTCCGGCGGCAACGACCACTGGCGCCTGCTGCTTGCATCCAGTGCGGTCCTGGGTCTGATCGTGATCCTGGTGCGCCGCGGAATCCCGGAGTCGCCGCGCTGGCTCCTGAAGAACGGCCGGGTGGCCGACGCGGAGGCCGTGGTCGAGAAGATCTACGGGGAGAAACTCGACCTGAGCAAGGTGACGGTCGAGGACACGGCGGACAAGCCGAAGGCCGACATCCGGATCTACTTCCGGGGCCAGTACCTTGCCCGGCTGATCATGTGCAGCGCTTTGTATCTGGCGGTCGTCACCCCGCTCTACGCGTTGCTGACCTTCCTGCCCACGATCCTGTCGGGCTTCTCGATCTCCGGCGACGGTTCCGCGGGGCTCATCGTCGAAACCGTCATCATCGGGCTCATCGTCGCCGGATCCATCCCGGCGCTGTTCCTGGTCGAGAAGTGGGGCCGGCGGCCGATCGCAGTGGTCCCCCTGGCACTGATGGTGATTCCGCTGGCAGGGCTGTGGTTGTGGGCGGACGGACCTCTCTGGTTCATCGTCGCCGCCTTCTGCGCGTACGCGTTCATCTCCGGCGGTCCGAGCATCCTGGTGTGGATCTACCCCAACGAACTCTTTCCCACCGAGTTCAGGGCGACTGCGGTGGGAATCGCCACCGCGGTGAGCCGGTTCGGCGCCGCGACGGGCACGTACCTGCTGCCGCTGAGTATCTCGGCGCTGGGCACGGGCACCACGATGCTCTTCGGCGCCGTGCTGACGGCGGTCGCGTTCGTGATCTGCTTCTTCATGTCTCCGGAGACGAAGGGCAAGTCGCTGGAGGAGGTGTCCTCCGTGACCGCTGCGCCGGCGATGGGGACGAGCGCTCCGCGGCTGGAGAAGTTGGAGGAGGCGTCCGCGCCGCGAACCTGAGTAATCGTTCCCGTCCGCCCCTGCCGACTTCCGCGAGGTCGGCGGGGGCGGACCCCTGTGCGGACATGTCCCGCTGCCTGGGAGAAGGGGCTCCCCACCGGGCCGGTGCTGCGTTACTCTCACCACTAGAACACGTTCTATTCGATTGAGGAGTTCGCATCATGGCACCGTCCGCAGAAGACATCCGCAAGACCGTCGAGAGGTACATCGAGGCGGTGGCCACCGGGACCGCCGACGACGTGGTCGCGCTGTACGCCGAGGGCGCCACCGTCGAGGATCCGGTGGGTACCGAGCCGCGGAGCACGGTGGAATCGCTGCGGGAGTTCTACGGGGTGATCGAACCGCTGAAGCAGACCGGCGAGCTCCTGACGCTGAAGATCGCCGGCAACTCGGCTGCGTTCCACTTCTCCCTCGTCACCGACCTGGGTGAGCAGAAGCTCGAGATCGCGCCGATCGACGTCATGACGTTCGACGACGACGGCAAGATCACGTCCATGCGGGCCTTCTGGTCGCAGGAAGACATGATCACGAGCTGACCGACTGCCGGGCCCGGCAACCACACCGCAATTCGGCCCGGCTGATCAGCGACTGTGCTTACCATGGCGTGGTGGCCACCGACGTCGCCGGGCAGGCCGCACGGCGTGCCCGACGCAGAGCAGTCGTTCGAGCCGGTACGCGCCCCGGGCGCGCACCGCGTAGCTGGCTGGCGGTCGCAGGCGCCCTGACCGCCGCGGTGCTCGTGGCGTGTTCCTCGGGTTCCGGGGGCCACCCCGATCCCGTCGACCTGGACCGGGCCACCGACAACGGGCAGCTTCCGTGGACGGAAGTGCTGCTTCCGCCGCAGACGCCGACGACGGTTCCGTTCGGTCCGCCCGGCACCGACCTCCCGAGCGAGCCCCGCGCTGCCGGGATCCGGGTGATCGGCGACCGTGCCGGTCTCTACGGCGGAAGCCCCGATCGGGTGCTCTGCGACCGCCAGCGTCTCGTCGACGACCTCGAGAAGGATCCGGCGAGGCTGCAGGCCTGGTCGAGTGTGTTCCAGGTCGACGACGTGCGGAATTACGTCCGCACCCTGACGCCGGTGCTGCTCCGGGCAGATACCCGCGTCACCAATCACGGCTTCGACGACGGTCAGGTGACCGCATTCCAGTCGGTCCTCGAGGCGGGGACCATCGTGCTGATCGACGACCACGGCGTTCCCCGCGTCCGATGCGTGCGCGGAAGCCCACTGCTGTCCCCGGTGGTGAACCAGGACGCGGAAGTGCAGGGCGATCCGTGGCCGGGCTTCCAGCAGGACAAGTTGTACGTCGTGCAGCCGTCCAACCTGGCGATGACCGAAGTGACCGTGGTGGATCTGATGACCGGTGGACTGTCGCCGGTGCCGATCGGTTCCGGCCCGCAGCAGCCGGCGGAGCGCCCGAATCCGGTGGCACCCGTGGAAGCTCAGGCGCCGGTGGTGGATTCGCCGCCCGCCGTGGTGCAGCAAGCCGCTCCCCGTCCCGCGCCGGCTCCCGAACCGGCACCGGCGGCCGCCCCGCCGCCACCCCCTCCGCCGCCACCCCCACCCCCGCCTCCACCACCGCCCGCACCCGAGCCGCAGGTGAACTACCCGCCTCCGCCCGCGCCGGCGCCCGCACCGCCACAGCAGATTCAGGTGCAGATACCGGGTCTGCCACCCATCGTCATCCCCATTCCCAACTGAGGGTCGGCCGCGGAGTACTCGGCTACAGGGCGACGTGCGCGGCGTTGATCACGATTGCCTGAGTGAAGTGCGACCACTCGACGCGCCTGCCGGGACGCGCAACGGACGGTTAACGGAAGGAAACTTATATATACCTGCGGTAAATTCCACCAACTTGTATTGACATGTTGGGTGGGCGGGTTCACAGTGGGATCCATGACAAATCAACGACGCTACGACGTGGTGGTTGTCGGTGCCGGAATCGTCGGCCTCGCGCACGCATACCACGCACACAATCGAGGCCTGTCCGTGGCGGTGATCGACCATGCCGACCGAGTTGCGGGCGCTTCCGTCCAGAACTTCGGCCACGCCTGCATCACCGCCCAGTCGGGCGTCGCCCGCGACTATGCTCGAGCGGGCCGGGAGCACTGGCTCGACCTGGCACGCAAGGCCGGATTCTGGTCTGCCGAGTCCGGAACATACTGCGTGGCACGACATGACGACGAGCTGGCCGCCATGACCGAGTTCGCGGACGTACGCGGACCGGCCGAAGTGGAACTGCTGTCCCGAGACCGGATCCTCGGCGCCTTACCCATCGCCGGCGATCGCGTCGTCGGGGGCATGTACATGGCCGACGACCTCCAGGTGAACCCGCGGGAAGCGGCCCCCACCATCGCGCAGTGGCTCGAGGCGTCGGGTGTCGACTTCTTCTGGCGCACCGCCGCCACCGGATTCGGGACCGGAGTCGTCCACACCTCGCGGGGCGATCTGCACGCGGGGACGGTGTTCGTCACCGTCAACTACGACATCGACCGCCTGTTCCCGGAGCCGGCCGAGCGCGGCGGACTCCTGCGGTGCCGGCTCCACATGATGCGCGCGAGGATGCCGCTGTCCGCGCCGTTGCCCGCGCCCCTGTTCACCGGCTGGTCGCTCGTGCGGTACAGCGGTTTCGAGAATCTTCCCGCGACGGCGGCGCTCGCGGCGCGGTTGCGGGAAGAGTACCCCGACTACGTCGACCTCGACCTGCACCAGATGTACACACCGCAGCCCGACGGATCGATCCTGCTGGGCGACACCCACATCCGCGAGATCTCGGCGGAACCGTTCCAGTCGGAGAAGGGGTTCGAGGTGCTGATCGGCGAAGCCGCCGCCCTGTTCGGGGTCTCGGACGTCACCGTCACCGAACGCTGGCAGGGCGTGTACAGCTCGGCCCCCGATTCGGAATTCCTGATCGAGGAGCCGATCGACGGCGTGCACATCGTCACCGTGACCACCGGGATCGGCATGACGACCAGCATGGGTCTCGCGAAGGATCGCATCGACCACGCCTTCGGTCGCGAGACCGTGCCTGTAATGGCATAGCAGCACAACCACACTCACGAACATCGAGAGGAACCAGACAATGGGAACACATCACCGGGACATCAGCCTCGTCGTCTTCGACATGGCAGGCACCACCGTGGAGGACAGCGGACTGGTACAGCAGTCCTTCCTCGCCGCGGACGAGCATGCCGGACTGTCGAAGACGGACGAGGACCGCCGACGGATGCTCGAATACGTCTCCGACACCATGGGCCAGTCCAAGATCGTCGTCTTCCGCCATCTCAGCGGCGGAAACGAGGAGCAGGCGCAGGCCGCGAACAAGGAATTCGAACGCTGCTACTCGCAACTCGTCGACGACGGCCGATGCAGCGCCATCCCCGGCGCCGAGGAACTCTTCGGCTCGCTGCGTGAGCAGGGCATCAAGACGGCGCTCACCACCGGGTTCGCGCACGAGACGCAGATGTCGATCATCCGCGCGCTCGGCTGGCAGGACGTCGCCGACGTCGTGTTGTGCCCCGGAGACGGCGTCCGCGGCCGCCCCTTCCCGGACCTGGCGCTGACCGCGTTGATGCGCACCGGCGCCCCGTCCGTGCAGTCCATGGTGGTGCTCGGCGACACCACGTCGGACGTCACCACCGGCCTCCGCGCCGGAGCGCTCGCCTCCGTGGGCGTGCTCACCGGCGCCCATGACGCCACCCAGCTGTCCGAGGCCGGGGCCACCCACGTTCTCGACAGCGTCGCGGACCTGCCCGGTCTGCTCGCTCAACTGCGCAACACCTGATCAAACCCGTTCCACAGCCGGCTGCGCCGCCGGCAGGTCATTCGGCGGCGCAGTCCCGTTCTTCCGCTTCGCACACCCCGCCCGACGCGGCGCCCCAGCCCGGCGCACCGGCGAAAAATTCTACAGCCGAACATCTTCCGCATTCTCGGCGCACGTGGCCGCCCCGATTCCGGGGCCGCCCCTTTCTCGGCACATCAGCCCGCGTATCTGCCTGAACCGGCCTCGACATCTCTCGTAGGCCGCCGCACTCACCTCGAGGTGAATATCATGGCGCAGACAATCATGACCACACGCACAACGATCCCGCGTTACGAACGCTGGAGAATACAGATCTTCGCGATCACCTGGATCGCGTATGCCGGGTTCTACTTCACGAGGCAATCCTTCGCTGTCGCGAAACTCGGCATCCTGGAAGACCCACTCGTCAACGATGTCCTGACGAAGGGCATGCTCGCCAATCTCGATGCGGTGTACCTCGCCGCCTACGCGCTCGGCCAATTCGTCTGGGGCTCCGTCTCCGATCGCTACGGCCCGCGCATCGTCGTTCTCGGCGGCCTGGCCATCTCGGCTGTCGCGACGATGTTCATGGGAATCCTGCCTGCTGTCGCTTTCCTGTTGCCGCTCATGATCATTCAGGGTCTTGCGCAGTCGACCGGCTGGTCCGGCACGCTGAAGAACATGGCCCAGTTCTTCGCCATCTCGGAACGCGGCCGGGTCCTCGGGCTGTGGAGCACCAACTACGCGTTCGGGGGCCTCGTGGCCGCGCCCGTGCTCGGCTGGGTCGCGTACAGCGTGTTCGACAGTTGGCGGGCCGCGTTCTTCGCAGGCGCTGCGATCGTGGTCGTCGTGTTCGTCGCCGTCCTCGTCTTCCAGCCGAACACCCCGGAGGACGTGGGGTTGCCACCGATCGAGGAATACCGCGCGGAGGAGAAGACTCTGCCACTGGATGATTCGGCCGTGGCGGAGGTCATTGCCGAACCCGCGCGGTCGGTGCGCGAGTCGTTCGTGGTGGTGCTGAAGGACCGCATGGTGATGACGCTGGGCATGGCATACTTCCTGCTCAAGCCCGCCCGCTACGCCATCCTCCTGTGGGGCCCGGTCATCGTCGCGGAGCGCCTGCACGGCGCCGGCCACTTCCAGGCGATCGTCATCCCGATCGCGTTCGGGGTCGCCGGCGTCGTCGCACCGATGGTCATCGGCCGGATCTCCGACAAGGTGTTCACGGCGCGGCGCATCCCGGCCTGTGTCCTGAGCCTGGCGGTGCTCGTGGCCGTGCTGGCACTGTTCACGCCGCTGACCGCGGCGGGCAACGCGTGGATCATGGTGGGAGTCCTCGCCGTGATCGGGTTGTCCATCTACGGCGCCGACGCGATGATCTCCTGCGTCTCGGCCGTCGACTTCGGCACGTCCAAGCATGCGGGCGCGGCCAGCGGCATCATCAACGGGTGCGGATCGGTCGGCGCCATCCTCGGCGGGCTGCTCCCCGGGTACGTCGGGACGTCCACCCTGTTCTACGGCTTCGCGGTCGCGGCGTTCGTGGCGATGCTGCTACTGATCCCGCACTGGAACCGCATGCCGGCAGCCGACTAGCCTCCGTTGCCGTCGTCCGACGGAAGCCGGGGGTCGATGGTGCGGGCGTTCACGATGCTGAAGGCGACCAGGTCGGGACGGTACCGATCGTCCGCGTACTCGAACGTGTCGCCGTTCTGATCCCGCGACGTCCGACGTTCCCGAAGCAATGGGCTGCCGGGGTCGATGCCGAGATTCTCGGCGTCGACCTCGGTTGCGGCGACGGCGTCGAGCACGTGCTCCATCGATTCGAAGCGGACGCCGCGGGAGGTGAGGTAGTCGGTGATCGATCCGGTGTCGATGTCGAAGTCGAACAGCAGGGAGCCGACGCGCTCGGTGAACGTGCTCCGCTCGATCATCGTCGGTTCGCCGTCGAGCAGTCGGACGCGGAGCACCTCGACGACGAAGTCGTCCGCACTCGATCCCAGTGCGGCGGCGGCGGGTTCGGACACCCGGCGACGCGCGATCTCGAGCGTGCGGCTGCCCGCGGCGCGGCCGGTCCGGCGCGCCCACTGGGAGAACGGTGTGAACGTGTCCAGGGTCTGCGTGATGTCGTGGCTGCGCACCACGGCCGGTTTGCCCTGGGACAGCTGGATGAGCCCCTCGTTCTTCAACGTGGCCAGAGCCTGGCGCACGGGACCGCGTGACACCTCGAACTCCGCGCACAGCATGCTCTCGCTGGGCAGCGACTCACCCACCGCGTACTGCCGTTGCATGATGCGCTGCCGGAGCTGGAGTGCGACGAACTCATGGCGGGAGCGTGCCTCCACCATTGCGCATCACCCCACTTCCCCGGTCGGTCGACGGTCGCCACTGCGAGTCAGCTGCATTCTAGTGGCGTCGCAGATACGCTACGTTGCGAGAACGCGTTCTATCCGGTGAGGGGGTGCGGAGCATGCCGTCGTCGACGGATCGGGTGGTGACGGTCGACGGATTCCGTTGGCAGATTTCCGAACTGGGTGACGGGCCGCCCGTCGTCCTGTGTCACGGATTCCCGGGCCTCGGCTACAGCTATCGCCATCAGATGCGGGCCCTCGCGGCCTCCGGGTACCGCGCGATCGCCCCCGACATGCCCGGCTACGGCGGCACCGACGTGCCCCGCGACATCGACGACTACACGAACGAGCGGGTGTCGGACGCGCTGATCGATCTGCTCGACGCGCTCGGTCACGAGCAGGCCGTGTTCGTCGGCCACGACTTCGGAGCACCGGTCGCCTGGACCGTCGCACTGCGTCACCGCGCACGCGTGTCCGGGCTGGTGCTCCTGGCCGTCCCCTACGCGCCCGACCGGTTCCCGCTGCGACCGTCGGAGCTCTATGCGTCGATGGCGCGCAAGCACTTCCTGCACATCCACTACTTCCAGGAACCGGGTGTCGCCGACCGCGAACTCGACGCCGACCCCCGAGGATTCCTGCAGCGACTGTTCTACGCGTTGTCGGGCGCCTACCGCTATCTGGACATCTGGCAGCATCCCTCGGAGGGCAACGGTTACCTGGACGTGCTGCCCGGCGCCCCACCCCTGCCGTGGTCGTGGCTGACGGAGGCCGAGTTCGACCATTACGTGGAGGTCTTCACCCGGACGGGATTCACGGGCGGACTGAACTGGTACCGGGCGTATGACGCCAACTGGGAGCGCTCCGGGAGTCTCGCCGGCGCCCACATCGAGGTGCCGACGCTGTTCGTGGCCGGCGCGCACGATCCCGTCATCGTGATGAGTGGTGCGCAGGCCCTCGACCGGATGCGTGACACCGTCCCCGACCTGCGCGGACTCCATCTCGTCGAGGGAGCCGGGCATTTCGTGCAGCAGGAACGGCCCGACGAGGTGAACGAGATGCTGCTCAGATTCGTCGCGGGCGGAACAGACGCCGACTCCGCTCGGGCAGTTCGCTGATCGACTCGAGGTACGCGGTGAACGCCGCGGCGTCCGCGCGGGTGCTCACCTTCGGCCTGTCCTCGGCCCAGGCGGCGAACAGCGCGAAGAATCGGTCGCCGAGGGCGGCGCGGACGTGGGGTAGGTGTCCGCCCACTTCCCCGGACCGCTTGCGGAGCAAGGCCTTCGATCCGGTGTCGATCGCGTGGCGGTCGAATCCCTCCGGCAGCTCCCCCGCTGCGACGAGAGCCCGGACCAAGGCCGCCTGCCGCGCCACGAGCCCGGTCACGGCAGGCTCCACACGGCGCCCCCGGTGATCCGCTCGAAGCCGGCCGCATCGGCGATCGCATCCAACTCGTCGAACAACTCCCGGGCGGGCGGGTAGTTCCCGTCGCGCTCGAGCATCACCGCGGGGATGGCATCGGCTGCCCACTGCCGGACCAGGTCCAGCACCTCGCCGGGCACCGGGTCGGTGTGGGTGTCGTGATACGCGCCGTCCCGTACGGATCCCCCGGCGACGTGGCAGTACGCCACGCGTTCGAGGGGAAGCCGCCGGAGTTCCTCACCGGCGTCGCATCCGCGGTTGCGGGCGTTCGCGTAGACGTTGGCGACATCCAGCAACAGGTACACGCCGGTGCGTTCGACCAGTTCGGCAAGGAACTCACCCTCCGAGTACTCGTCGTCCGGCCAGTCGAACAGGGCCGCGATGTTCTCCACGGCCAGGGGCACAGGCAGGGACTCCTGCGTGCGCCGGATGTTGCGCACCAGCACGTCGAGGGCCTCCGCCGAGCGCGGCACCGGCAGCAGGTGCCCGGCCTCGAGGCCGCCCGCCCGGACGAACGCGACGTGCTCGCTGACGAGCGGCGCACCGAGCGCGTCGGCGCACCGCGCCAGATGGTCGATCCGGCGCTGCTCGACGCCGTCCGCGCCACCCAGCGACAGTGAGATGCCGTGCGGGACGACGGGAACCCCCAGCGACCGCAGTTCGTCCGGAACGCCGACTCCGCGCCGGCGTGCGGGCAGCGATTCGGCGATCACCTCGCAGAACCCCAGCCCGTCGAGCCGGTCGATGATTCCGCAGATCTCCGGGCGCCAGCCGATGCCGAGGCCCGGCTCGATCAGGGTGGTCATCCCCCGCACCCCCCACCGCCGCCGCACCCACCGCCGCCGCCGCAGGAGCTGTCGCCCCCACCGCTGCTGCTGCCGCCGTCGCCGCTGCCGCTGTCGGTGACACCGGCCGCGCTGGCGAACCCCGGGGAGAACAAGCCGACGGCCCCCATCCCGAAGAGTGCCGTCGACAGTGCGATCGGCGTCGGACCGTATGCGGTGAGCGACGGGCGCATCCGCGGCGACAGGTACGAGTGCTCGCGGCGCAGTCGCTGCAGTTCCGCCGTGCCCTGGTGTGTCCGGCGGCCGGTCCGGCGAACGAGCTCCCGCGCGGCCGAGAGCAGGACCACCGCGAGCAGCAGGAAGCCGATCGGTTTGCCGCCGGCGAACCCGGATACGAGGCGTGCCACGCCGATGGCCAGAACGACGAGGATCGGGAGGCTCGCGCGGCGATTCCAGGCCTTCTGTTCGGGTCCCGTGAGCAGCCCCTGCGCGACCAGCGTGGCGCGCAGGTGGTCGAGCGGGGCCTGCAACCGGCCCGGGAGCCGAAGGTTGCCGAGGGCGCCGCGCCCGGAGGCGAGTTCGTCGTAAACGGCCCGCGTGAACCATCCGAGGGCGTTGTCAGTGACCCCCCACGCCCGCAGGACCGTCCCGTCGGCGGAGATGAGGTCGGCTCCCCGCAGCAGCGTCAGGGACGCGGCGATGGCGCGATCGTCGCTGGTCAGCATGCCGGCCTGCACCGGATCGAGGCGGACGCCGTCGGTCGGGGCGGATGCGGTGCCCCGGGACCGGAGGAACACCGCCAGCCCCACCGCGAGCACGGCGGCGGCGACGTAGATCACCAGGAAGGTCTCGCTCGGTATCCCCCACGTAGCGGATTCGTTGTACATCGCACACCACCTTTCAACCACGTTGTCCGACAGTCGATCTCAGTATCAGTACGATTGTCCGATTTGCACCCGCCGGGTGCCGATCGTCACCGTTCCGTTATCGAGATCCTGGGGATTCGTCGTGAGGTGGCTGTGGGTGGCATCGCCTAGCATCGTCAGCATGACGTCGCCGATCGCCGCACTGTCGTATGCCGAATTGCTGGATGCGGTTGCGGAATCGCACCGCACGGTGGAGGCGACGCTGGAGGGGTTGACCGACGATCAGGCGCGAGAGCCGTCGTTGCTGCCGGGGTGGAGCCGGGGGCACGTCGTCACGCACCTCGCGAGGAATGCGGACGCGCTCAACCGGTTCGCCGTCGGGGTGATCACCGGCGAGGCCGCGCCCGAGATGTACCCGGGCGGTCCGGCCGCGCGGGCCGCGGCGATCGAGGAGGGGGCCGGACGTCCGGCCGAACTGCTGGTGGCCGATTTCCGCTTCGCGGGACGGCGGGTGATCGAGTCGCTGCGCCGGATCACCGAAGATCTGTACGAGACGCCGGTGAACTGGCGTAAGCGGGTGCCTGCGCGGCAGGTGCCGGTGCTGCGGTGGCGGGAGCTCGAGATCCACCACGTCGACCTGGGGCTGGACTACTCGGCGGCCGATTGGCCGTCGGCCTTCGTGGAGCACACGCTGGAATCGGAACTGCCCGAGCTCGCCGCTCGGCATCCGGATCTCGGGGTGCCGGAACTTCCGCGCACCGAACTGCTGGCGTGGGTTATCGGGCGCCCCACGCGGGAGGGTCTGCCGCCCGTGCCCGCGTGGCCGTTCTGATCGTCAGGCGTACTCGACGTTCTCGAACGTGTCGGCGTCGTCGAGCGCGTTCCAGATGATCGCGTAGCGCTTGTGGGTCATCTCGTCGGCATCGACGAGCAGGGCGTCGAAGAGGGACTTCGGGTTGTCCTGCCACGACTGAACCAGGCCCGCGACCGCCTGCGGCGTGAACAGGCCGGACCGCGCTGCCGCCTCGATCCACTCGTCGAAGTCGCCGCCGTGAATCCGCTCGACTGCTTCGCGATCGACCTCGCCGTCACCGAGGTCGAGAGTGAACATCGTCGCGAAGACGTCGCCGTCGACGGCGACGACGGTGTCGCTGTACATACGCTGGTCGGTGTTCATCGTGGGGATACCTCCTGGGAGTCAGCTCGTTGAACCTGACTCACGTTTGCGACCTCTGCTGATGAGAAGAACTGTAGGGCGACTAATTGTGAGCAGCTTAAAGCCTTTCTGTGAGATCAATCTGTGATCTATCTCACGCAGGTTTCTCCGCGGTCAGCGGACCCTCAGCACGACTTCTGTGGGGTGCGCATCACCCGGTGTCTCCACCGCGTTACGCACGGCTTTTGCGACGGTCGACGGCTGCAGATACTTCTCCGGCCGGTACTCGTCGCCCTCGCCGGCCACGATGGTCCGCTGCATATCGGTGTCGATCCGACCGGGGTGAATTGACGTGACGCGCAGTAACGGCTCCTCGAGCCGCAGTGCGTCACCGAACGCCCGGAGGGCGAATTTGCTCGCCGCGTACGACGCCCAGCCGGCGTTCGCGCGGAGCCCGGCGCCCGAGTTGATCAGGACGACGTGCCCACCCGCTGCGCGGAGGGCGGGCAGCAGCAGTCGTGTCAGTTCGGCCACCGCGATGACGTTCGCCTCGAGCGTGTGCCGCCACTGTGCGACGGTCGACTCCCCCACGGTCGCGAGATCGGCGACGCCGGCGTTGTGGACGAGCACGTCGAGCCGGTCGATCGGGGCGCACGCGGCCGCTAGCGCGTCGTAGTCGGTCAGCTCGACCGGCCAGGGCGTGGCGCCCGGCAGTTCGTCGAGGATGTCGGTCAGCGATCCGGCCGACCGGGCGCCGAGCAGGAGGTCGTGGGTCGGGGCGAGTTCGCGGGCGATGGCGGCTCCGAGGCCACGGCTCGCGCCGGTGATCAGGGCTGTGGGCATGCTGTCGAGGCTAACGCCCGTGAGTACTTGTCAACCGCGGGAGGTTAATAAGTACTCACGGGCCGAAGGCACTCCAGTGGTGCCACCGCAGGTCGTGGATCGCGATCACCGGTCCGTCCGGGCGGCGGTCGACGTACTGCGGATACTTCGCGGCGAGAACGTCGATCGCGGCCCCGCTCTCCGGGGAGCCGGGGGCGAGCACCTCTGCCCGCCCGTCGACCCGCACCCACCACAGGTGGTCCCAGTTCTCGTCGTAGTGGTCCACGAGCAGGGTGACGGCGGGATTGGCCGCGATGTTCGTCAGGCGCCGTAATACGTTGCTGCGCTTCGGTTTGTGGTCGACGCAGGAATAGATCGTGTCGGAGTCGAGCGCGAAGACGAGTGGGACGAGGTGCGGCACCCCGTCGGACCCGACCGTGGCGAGGCGCGCGATGCGGGCGGCCGCGAACCGCGCGACGGCGTCCATCACGGTTCCATCAGATAGTCGCCGCTCACCGGTTCCGGGAGGGCGGGAATGCCCAACGGACGCTTGAAGTATGCCCACGGGAACCACAATGTCCCGACCTTCTGCCAGCCGTCGGCCTCGAGCTTCTGGCGGCTCGCCAGCGCCGACACCCGGGTGTGCTCCCACTGTTCCTCGGACTTGCGGACCGTGTGGAACAGGGTGCCGAACCCGACGGAGTGCCAGCCGTACGAGCCCGCGTGGTTGAGGATGCGCATCTCGTTGAACGCGGTGAGCGGGGTGAGCCTGCGGGTCCGGCCGTCCGGGTCCGTGTCGGGGGCGTCGCCGATCCGTTTGCCGAAGCGTTGTTGCGCCGCCTGCCGCGACATGCCGAGTGCGGCGCCGACGGTGTCCCAGCTGTGTCCGGCGGAGCGCGCGGCGGCGATCGCGGAGACGAGCAGTTCGTCGACCGACTCCCGTGCCTGCGACGTGAGCCGGACGAGGGCCAGGTAGGCGGCGGGGTCGTGGTCCAGTCCCGGGTCGATCTCGGGGTCGGCCTTGGCGATCGCGTCCGACAGCAATTGGGTGAGCGCGGCATCCGGCATGTGTCAAGTATTGGTTGACAAGAGTTCCGTTGTCAACAAGATCTTGACAAGCTGGTGACTAACTGGCGACGAGGGTGATGCCGAGGGTGAGCATCAGCGCGGCGATCCCGGCGTCGAGCACGCGCCACGCGCCGGGTCGGGCGAACACGCGGTGCAGGAACTGGGCGCCGTAGCCGAGCGCCAGGAACCAGAAGACGCTGGCGGTGGCGGCGCCGAGGCCGAACAGCCACCGGCCCGAATTGCCCTGGTTGTTGGCCACCGAGCCGAGCATCAGCACCGTGTCGAGGTAGACGTGCGGGTTGAGCCAGGTGAGCGCGAGGCAGGTGAGGATCGATGTCGCGAGAGTTGCCGATCCGATTTCCTGTGTGGCATCGAGAGTTCCGGGGCGAAGGGCGCGGCGAGCGGCGAGCACCGCGTAGGAGACGAGGAATGCCGCTCCCGCCCAGCGGATCACAGTGATGGCGGCCGGAGCGTGCGCGAGTACGGCGCCGATCCCGCTGATCCCGACGGCGATGAGCACGGCGTCCGACACCGCGCACAGCACGACCACTTGCAGGACGTGCCTGCGCGCGATCCCCTGTCGCAGGACGAACGCGTTCTGTGCGCCGATCGCGACGATCAGCGACAGGCCGGTACCGAAGCCGGCCGCCACCGTGAGCAAGGCAGGGGTGAGGTGCATGAAAACCACGCTACGAACCCCGCGTACATCAATCCAGCTAATTATCCTTCATTGCCATTAGCATCGCTTCATATGGATCTGGACCTGGCTTCTCTCCGCACGTTCGCCGCAGTGATCGACGAAGGCACCTTCGACGCCGCGGCCCGCGTCCTGCACATCACGCCGTCCGCAGTGAGCCAGCGGATCAAGGCACTCGAGCAGCAGGTGGGACGCGTCCTCGTGCAGCGGACCAAGCCGGCCCGGGCCACCGAGTCCGGGCACGTCGTGCTCACGCTCGCCCGCCAGATGGCCCACCTCGAGCGCGAGGCCATGTCGTCCCTCAATCCCGAGGAGGCGACGGCGAGCACGCTGTCGCTGGTCGTCAACGCGGATTCGCTGTCCACGTGGATGATTCCGGCCCTTGCCCGTCTGGCGCCGGAACATAGGGCGCTGTTCGACCTGCATCGGGAAGACGAATTCCACTCGACCACCCTGCTGCGGGAGGGCACGGTGATGGCCGCGGTGACGTCCGTCCCCGAGGCGGTGCAGGGCTGCACCGTGGAGAAGCTGGGGTCGATGCGGTACCGCGCGCTGTGCAGCCGCGACTACGCCGAACGCTGGCTTCCCGACGGCCCGACGGCGGACGCCCTCGCGGTGGCACCGATGCTCGACTTCGACCGCAAGGACGAACTGCAGGCCCGGTTCCTGCGCGGCTTCACGCGGCGCCGGCTGCAGCCGCCGCGGCATTTCGTCCCCGGGTCTTCCGCGTTCTCCGACGCCGTCCGCCACGGACTGGGCTGGGGACTGTTGCCGGAATTGCACACCGGCGACGACCACGGGCTCGTCGAACTCGACTCGTCCCGCCCGATCGATGTCCCGCTGTACTGGCAGCGGTGGAAGCTGGATTCGCCGATCCTCGCGGCGCTCACCACCGCGGTCCGGGACGGGGCGCGCGAAGCGTTGCGGTGACGTCGGGGTGGGCGCAACACTGGAGTCATGGACGCCGACAGCCCAATGGACCCGGTGCAGGCCCTGCGAGAGACAGCGTTCTGGCTCGAACGGTCGCGTGCCGAGACGCATCGCGTGAAGGCGTACCGGCGCGCGGCCGACGTGGTGGCCGAACTGTCCGAGGAACAGCGGGACGTCCGGCAGCGCACCGACAGCTGGAAGGATCTGCCCGGCATCGGACCCAAGACGGCGACCGTCATCCGTGAGGCGCTCGACGGCGTGCCCGTCTATCTCGCGGAACTACGGGAGAACGCGGAATCGATCGGCGGCGGTGCGCTGCGCGACGCGCTGAAGGGCGACCTGCACACCCACTCGGACTGGTCGGACGGCGGCAGCCCCATCGACGAGATGATGCGCAGCGCGGCCGCCCTGGGTCACGAATACTGCGCTCTGACAGACCATTCCCCGCGTCTGACGGTCGCGAACGGGCTGTCGGCGGAGCGGTTGCGTTCTCAGCTGGAGGTGATCGCCGAGCTGAACGAGGAACTGGCACCGTTCCGCATCCTCACCGGCATCGAGGTCGACATTCTCGACGACGGTTCGCTCGACCAGGATCCCGATCTTCTCGACGAACTCGACATCGTCGTCGCCAGCGTGCACTCCAAGTTGCGGGCGGAGCGCGGGGCGATGACCCGCCGGATGGTCCGGGCGGTGGAGAATCCGCTGGTGGACGTGCTGGGGCACTGCACGGGCCGCCTCGTCGAAGGCGGTCGCGGAACCCGGCCGGAGTCGACGTTCGACGCGGAGCAGGTGTTCACCGCCTGCCGCGACAACGGCACCGCCGTCGAGATCAACAGCCGTCCCGAGCGCCGCGACCCGCCGAGTCGCCTCATCGATCTGGCCATCGACCTGGGGTGCCTGTTCTCGATCGACACCGACGCGCACGCCCCCGGGCAACTCGCCTGGCAGGGGTACGGATGCGAGCGGGCGATGCGGTGCGGTGTGGAGGCCGACCGCGTCGTGAACACGTGGTCCGCCGACGATCTGCTGGAATGGGCAAAGCAGCGCTCGTGAGTGGTTGACGAGTGCAGGGACTCGTCAACCACTCACGGGCCGAAGGCCTGTCGGGAAACACGACTTCGGTCTAGATTGGTGTATGGCCGAAGTGCAGGGCGATGCGCGGTTGCGGCAGCTGAAGACTCCGCGCGCCGCGGCGATCGCCGGTATCGTGTTCGCCGTGCTCTTCGCCATCAGCTTCGTGCTGGTGCGCACCGCGCTGCCCGGCAGCGTCGTCACGGACACGGCGTGGGTGGGGCGCACCGGATCGAGAATGTCTGTCGCATTGACTCTTTTACCGTTCGCGGGTATCGCATTCCTGTGGTTCGTCGCCGTCATCCGCGACCGGCTCGGGGATCTCGAGGACCGATTCTTCTCGACGGTGTTCCTGGGCAGCGGGCTGCTGTTTCTGGCCATGATCTTCACCTCGACGGCGGTCGCCGGTGGTGTGCTCGCCATCTCGCGGCAGTCCGACCTCCCGCAATCGTCGATCGTCTACTTCGGGCGGGAGGTGATGCTGCAGATCAACAACGTCTACGCGCTGCGCATGGCCGGGGTGTTCATGATTTCGCTCGGCACGATCTGGCTACGCACCGGCCTGATGCCGCGCTGGCTGGCGGTGATCACCTATCTGGTGGCGCTGAGCCTGCTACTGGTCGTCAGCCTGAGTTTCTGGGTGACTCTGCTGTTTCCGGCGTGGGTGCTGTTGATCAGTGTGTTCATCCTCTCGGGTGGTCGGCACGAATCGACCCGCCCGAACTGAGCGTGCACGGCGACGCCGAGCACCGGGTTACGGCTCTGGCGGAAGATGTTTGTTTCATGAGACAGTGCCGGTGTGGCCAATCCCGCGCCCCGGCGCCCCACCGATCCAGAGGCCTTGTACCGGGTGGTGGCGGCCCGCCGCCTGCAATACGAGAACCTGCTCTGGCAGGTCCCGGCCCTGAGCCTGACCGCCCAAGCCTTCCTGTTCAGCATCGCGTTGGGTCAGGGCGTCGACACGTGGGCTCGGATCTTCTCCGCAGTGCTCGCGCTGAACTTGTCGGTGATCTCGATCATGCTCATGGCGAGCCACCGACAGGCTGAAATTCGGGACGTACAGTGGCTCGACCGCTTCGAACAGGACGAACTCGGGGCGGGAGACTGGGGGCCGCACGGCGCGGCCTTCCGGAAACCCTATGAAACGAAGTTGGATGCAGGCTGGTTCGGGAACCTCATACACCTGCGGCTCATGTTCTACGTGTGGATCGTTGGACTCGGAATATTCGGCGTCGTCGCGATCTCGATGATCGTCAGGACCATTCTCACCACGGTGCTGTAAGCCCCTGACGTCCATCCGGTGTCGCCGCACACGCGCACCGCCGTAGGTGCCGGCCCTTTCGGGGCCGGAATTCAACCCGTCAAGACTCGCCCGGAGTGGGGGAAGAAGATCGTGTCGGCTCGTACCGTGCGGGCGTAGACACCCGGTCGTCGGCGGCCGGACGATGAATCCGGCGGGGATCACCGGCGATCCCCGCCGGCGGCCGGTGCACGGGTGCAGCGACCGCATGGCAGGTCAACCCTACCCAGTCGAGGAGTGACACCATGGCCAGGAATCAGCGGGGGAAGATCGCGGTCGATATTCGTGACTCGGTCCCGGACTGGGAACCATACCTGCCGACACCAGCCCCTGACGGTGCCCCGAACATCCTGCTCCTCGCTTGGGACGACGTGGGATACGGCACCATGGACGTCTTCGGCGGCCCGGTCGACACCCCGACCATGAGACGCATCGCGAACATGGGGACGAAATACGCGAACTTCCACACCACGGCATTGTGTTCCCCGACCCGAGCGTCGCTGCTGACCGGTCGCAACGCCACCACCAACGGCATGGCGACCATCGCGGAGTTCAGCTCCGGATTCCCGGGCATCTCGACCCACATCCCGTTCGAGAATGCGTTCATCTCCGAAGTTCTGGCCGAGCAGGGCTGGAACACCTACTGCGTCGGAAAATGGCACCTCACCCCGGGCGAAGAAACGAACATGTCTGCGGTCAAGAGCCGCTGGCCACTGGGCCGCGGATTCGAACGCTTCTACGGATTCCTCGGCGGCGAGACGAACAGCTGGTACCCGGATCTCGTCTACGACAATCACCCGGTCGATGCTCCCGGCACCCCCGAGAACGGCTACCACCTGTCGAAGGACCTGTCGGACAAGGCCATCGAGTTCATCCGCGACGCGAAATCCGTCGACCCCGACAAACCGTTCTTCATGTATCTCGCGCCGCAGGCCGGGCACGCACCGCACCACGTCCCCGCGGAGTGGGCCGACCGGTACAAGGGCAGGTTCGACGAAGGGTACGAGGCCATTCGCGCCGGAATCCTGCAGCAGCAGAAGCACATGGGACTTCTGCCCGAGAACACCGAGCTCTCACCCATCAATCCGCACGGAGAGCCGACACGCACCGGACCCGACGGGCAACCCTGGCCGAAACTCGACACGGTCCGGCCCTGGGCGTCGCTCACCGCCGACGAGCAGCGCCTCTTCGCGCGCATGGCTGAGGTGTTCGCCGGCTTCGTTTCCTACGCGGACGATCAGCTCGGTCGGGTGATCGACTTTCTGGAGGACTCGGGGCAACTCGACAACACGCTCATCGTCGTCATCTCCGACAACGGCGCCAGTGGTGAGGGCGGCCCGAACGGATCGTTCAACGAGTGGCGCTTCTTCAACGGGGTCGCCGACACGACCGAGGAGACACTCCCACACCTGGACGAACTGGGCGGGCCGGCGTCGTACAACCACTACAACACCGGATGGGCCTGGGCGTTCGATACACCGTTCCCGTACTGGAAGCGGTGGGCCGGCTACGAGGGCGGCATCGCCGACATGTGCATGGTCGCCTGGCCGGCAAAGCTCGAGCCCAGGAGTGAGCCCCTGCACCAGTACATCCATGCCGTCGACATCGTTCCGACGATCTACGAACTGGTGGGAATCGAACCGCCGCGCACCCTCGGGGGATACCTTCAGAACCCCATCGAAGGGGAGAGTTTCGCGGCATCCCTGACCGATGCGACGGCACCGGGCAAGGAACTGCAGTTCTACACGATGCTCGGTCAGCGATCCCTGTATCAGCGGGGGTGGCTCGCCACTGCCGTGCATCCGCCACTGTCCGGGTGGGGTCACTACGAGCACGACGTCTGGGAGCTCTACCACCTCGACGAGGACCGGGCCCAGACCAAGGACCTCGCCGCGCAGGAACCGGAACGTCTGGCGACTCTGAAAAGCCTGTGGTTCTACTACGCCGGTCTCTACAACGGTTTGCCACTCGACGACCGCAGCGCCCTCGAGCAGGTCGTGGCCGAGCGCCCGCACTCCGGGAAGAAAAGAGATCAGTATGTGTACTACCCGGATTGCGCGGATGTTCCCGAGTCGGCCGGTGTCCCGATCAACGGCCGGTCGTTCACGATCGCGGCGGGGGTTCGCCTGGACACCGCCGACGCCGAGGGCGTCCTCTACGCCCACGGTGGCGTGGCCGGCGGACACAGCCTCTACCTGAAGGATCGGCGACTGCACTATGTGTACAACTGGCTCGGAACACACCTCCAGGAGATCACCGCCGAAAGCGAGATCACTCCGGGATCACATGTCTGTACAGCCGAGTTCACGGTGGAGGGCAAGAACACCGACCCGGCAGTGCCGGGGTTCGCGGGAGCCGTCACCTTATACGTCGACGACCAGCGGGTGGCGGGCGGGAACATCGTGACCCAGCCGGGCGCGTTCTGCCTCGTCGGCGACGGCATCTGCGTCGGGCGTGACAGCGCATCCCCGGTGACCCCGGACTACACCGCACCGTTCACCTTCACCGGCGGCGCCATCGACAAGGTCGTCGTCGACGTGTCCGGCGAACGGTACATCGACCACGAGGCTCAGGTGCGGGCCTGGTTCGCGATCGACTGAGCCCCTTCGTGAAGCGGTAGCGCTAGCCCCGCTCACCGGCCAGTTCCTCGAACAGGGTCGGGTCGTGGGCGGAGAAGACGCGCACCCGCGGCGCCTCCTGATTGTTCAGTTCCCGGAGTCGACGATGATTGCCGCGGATCTTCGAACGGTCCACCGCGATCAGCTCTTCCATCACGCGCAGGGCGCGACCCTCGGTTCCCGGCGACACCTGTCCGGGGGCGGCGACAGTGCTGCGGTGGTAGAACGCGTCGCCCGCGTGCAGCAGCCAGCCCTTCTCGCCGGTGTCGACGGCCACCGCCGCGTGGCCCCGGGTGTGGCCGGGCAACGGGACGAGCACGATGCGGTCGCCGACCCCGGCGATCGGGTAGGTGTCGGAGAAACCGAGCACGGATTCGCCCGGCCCCGAGTAGGTGTGCACCGTGGGTGCGGGGGTGAGCTGGGCGGGACGGTACCGGACCTTCTCCCGGAACGACGAACGTCCTTCCCATGCTGTCCGTTCCGCGGCGGTGGTGTGCAGAGTGGCGTTCGGGAAGTCGGCCACACCGCCGATGTGGTCGAAGTCGAGGTGGGTCGCCACGATGTGGGTCACGTCCGCAGGATTCAGGCCCAGCTTCTCGAGCCGGCGGACCGCCGTCTCCGACTCCCGGAACCGGGCACCCATCAGGTTCGAGTACCGGCCGACGCGTCCGGTGGGGTCGGCGACATCCGCCTTCCCGAAGCCGGAGTCGACCAGCACGATACCCGCGTCGGTTTCACACGCCAGTACGTGGCACACCAACCGCCCGATGAGCGCCGAGGAGAACGAGCCGCAATTGAGGTGGTGTACCCGCATGGGGGTTCACGCTAGCCGAGTCGGCGTTCGCGGGACGCCCGATTACACCGCGACCGGTGACGACGCCTGCGCCCAGAACCGTTTCGGGATTCGTCCGGCGTTCCGGGCGTGGCGCCCGGCCGTGACCGCTCCGGCCATCGCCGCGGCCATCAGCGGAGGGTCCGAAGCCCTCGTCACCGCCGACGCGAGCAGTACTGCGTCGCAGCCGAGTTCCATCGCCAATGCTGCGTCGCTCGCTGTGCCGATCCCGGCGTCGAGGATGACCGGGATGTCGGTGCGCGCGACGATCATTTCGATGTTGCGGGGGTTCGAGATGCCGAGCCCGGTGCCGATCGGCGAACCGAGTGGCATCACGGCGGCGCATCCGGCATCGACCAGGCGCTGGGCGAGCACGGGGTCGTCGTTGGTGTACGGCAGCACGACGAATCCGTCGTCCACGAGTTGTTCTGCTGCCGAGACGAGTTCGATCCCATCGGGCAGGAGCGTGCGCTCGTCGGCGATCACTTCGAGCTTGACCCAGTTGGTGCCCAGGGCCTCGCGGGCCAGGCGCGCAGTCAGCACGGCCTCCGCGGCGCCCCGGCAGCCGGCTGTGTTCGGCAACAACGCGATGCCCAGTCGATCCAGCAGTTCGAGCAGCCCGGTTCTCCCTGCGGCGTCCACTCGGCGCATCGCCACCGTCGTCAGTTCGGTGCCCGAGGCGACGAGTGCCTCTTCCAGTACCGAGAGGTTGGCCGCACCGCCCGTGCCCATGAGAAGCCGGGACGAGAAGTCCCGGCCCGCGATGGTGAGTGCGTCGGTGTGGATACGCATGGGTACCTCCGGTCGAGATGTCAGCGAGCACTCGAACCCTACGATCGAATCGTCTCCGGCGTCAGAGCCACTTGTGCGCTACGTCATAGGTCCAGATTGGTCCCCTGTCTCGCCGTCTTTCTGGATCTTCTGGACCCGTACCAGATGGCTCAGAGTTGTCGGTGCGATGAACCACGTGGAGAACGCCACGTCGTCACGATCGGAGTAGAGATGAACACCATGATCGCGAGCAGGAACCGCACCGCGAGGTCGAGGGAGGAGGAGCGCCTGGCAACGGAACTGGAGGACGCTCGGCGACGGATCATCGAACTCATGGGCCAGCTGGCCGAAACAGTCCGCAGCCGTGATGCTTTGACCGACCGTATCCAGGTGATGGCGTGGAATGCCCGGTGGGGACGCGAGCACCTCGGATTCGGGGTGCTGTGACCCAAGTTCGGGTGTTACAGCCACGTGGTCGGGCGGATCAGGTTGGCGAGATCCACCAGGGTGTACCGATGCCTGCGCTCGGGTGCCTTGCGGGCGAGGGCCCGGAGCGCCGACTCCGCCCCGGTGCGCAGACCGCGTTCGGTGAACGGCACGCTGAGGATCCTCGTCGTCTCGGGGACACCACCGGCGTGCAGCCAGTCCACGGCCACGCCGAGGACGAGCACCCGGGTCTGGAGTGCGCGACGCTCGTCGTGGGCGAGCAGTTCGACGCGCCGGGCGGCCTCCTGCAGATCCAGTTCGCTCACCTCGGCGAGGGGCCGATCGTGGACGAGCATCAGCACACTCGTCAACCGGGCCTCGGCATAGTGCCGTGATGTCGGTGGCACCTCGTCGAGCGCCTCCACCGCGGCCGCCCGGTCGTCGCGGTGCTCGAGTTGCCGCGACAGCCCGAACGCAGCACTGACCGCGCCGTGATCCGTGCGCCACACTGTGCAGTAGTACTTTTCGGCGGTTCGGCGCCACCGCTCGATGTCCTCGCCGGAGCGATATTCGCACCACATCTCGGCCGTCGCCGCGAGGGCGAGCTTCGGGGCCTCCTCGCCCGGCAGCGCGGTCAGGACGGAATCGAATCGGGTGAACGCCGCCTCGAAGTCACCGCCCACCAGTGCACACAGTCCCGTGTGCCAGTCGACGCGCCACGTGTCCTCACGTTGGTGGTCGAGGGATTCGAGAATGGTGGCGGCATCACGGGGCTGCCCGAGATCGAGGTGTGCGCGTACCTCGGCGAGCGGGATCTCGATGCTCGTGGACGCCACGCCGTCGTCCGCCGCCTCCTTCGCCCTGTGCAGTGAATCGAGGAGTTCCCTCGGTCTGCTGTGGACGACGGACAGTAACGGCGCGGCCGGATCGTCCGGGTCCACCAACGGAATCGGTAGTGCTCGAACGATACTCATCGCGCTGATCCGCTCGTCCCGACGATGCCCGTCGACGTAGACGTCGGTGCGGCTGATCGTGAGGTCGGTCCCGAACGTCGTGCGCTGCGGGCTGAATCGGTGGGACAGTCCCGGATGCGGCTGGCCGGTCTGCTGGGCCCGCACCTCGCGCAGGACACCCTCGAGTTGCGTCGACATCTCCTCGGCCGACGCGAAGCGGCGGGCCGGATCGGGCTGGATGGCCCGCAGCAGCAGCCGGTGATAGAACTCGTACTCCGCCAGCAGCGGCGCTTCCTCAGGTGTCGGCAGGCCGTCGACGTAACAGCCCCCGGCGGTGGGCATGTCGAGGGTCAGCACGGCGAGTGTGCGCCCGACGGTGTAGATGTCGGAGGCGACGGTGGGACCGGTGGTGGCGATCTCGGGGGCTTGGTAACCCTGTGTGCCGTAGATGTATCCGTGGTCCCCGATCCTGGCGACCGCGCCCATGTCGATGAGCTTGAGCTGGTCGTAGTCGTCGCCGATCATGATGTTCTCGGGTTTGAGGTCGTTGTACACCAACCCCATCGAGTGCAGGTATCCGAGCGCGGGCGTGACCTCGAGGAGGTAGCGGATGGCGTGCTCCACCGGCAGCATCGGCTTCGGTTCGTCGGGCCCGGCCTCCTCCTTCAGTTCGGTGAGCAGGTCGCGCAGCGTTCTGCCCCGGACGTACTCCATGACGATGTAGCCGATGGGATTGCCGTCCATCCCGGGGTGTTCGACGAAGTTGTAGATCTTGACGATGCTCGGATGCGTGACCTCGGCGAGGAACCGGCGCTCGGCGAGAGCAATCTCCTGGGCCACGGGGTCGCCCGAATGCAGCAGGCCCTTGAGGACCACCCAGCGGTCGCTGACATTGTGGTCGAGCGCGAGGTAGATCCAGCCGACGCCGCCGTGGGCGAGGCACCCAAGGACCTCATACTGGCCCGCAACGAGTTCGCCCGCCTCGAGTTGCGGGGCGAACGAGAAGACGGTGCCGCAGTGGGTGCACACCCCCTCCGTGTCTCCCGGCCGCGCGGCGGTGGAACGTCCGACGGGGCGTTTGCATCGGTCGCAGTAGCGTTTGTGCTCCGCCAGAACGGGATTGGTCAGGAGCATCGACAGGTCGGAGGTGTGGACGGCGTCCGGCACCGTGCGCGACGAGGGGACGTCCTCGTCGTCGTCATCCGCGAACGGATCGAATCGCACACCCCTGGTGGAGTGCGGGTCGTCGTCCATCGGCGTTCGCCTGGTTTCGTCGCTCACGTCGGTGTCACCTCAGTCCCGGTAGGTAGGGGCGGGTGGTCCGGCGGTAGGGCCGAGAACCGTCAGCCAGTTGTCGTAGAGCCTCGTCCAGGTTCCGTCCGCACGCATCCGATCCAGCGTGCCGTTCACGAAGCGCACCAGATCCTCGTTGGTCTTGTTGACCCCGATGCCGTACGGCTCCGACTCGAGCGGCGGGCCGACGATCTCCAGGTTCGGATCCTGGGCGGCGAGCCCGGCGAGGATGGAGTCGTCGGTGCTCGCGGCGTCGGCCTGCCGCTGCTGGAGAACCACGAGGCAGTCGTCCCAGTCGGGTACCGCCACTATCGTGGCCTCGGGCTGCACTCGGCGAACGGTGTCCAGTGAGGTGGTGTCGCCGGCGGTGCAGACGCGCTTGCCCGCCAGATCCTCCGGGCCGGAGATGCCGGATCCCTTCGGCACCAGCAGACGTTGATAGGCCTGGAAGTACACGGTGGAGAAGGCGACACGCTCGGACCGTTCGCACGTGATCGACGTGCTCTTGACCACCAGATCCACGTCCTCGTTCGCGAGGGCATCGAAACGGTCGCCGGACGTGAGCAGTCGGAACTCGACCCGGGAGGGGTCACCGAACAGGTCCCGCGCCACCTCTCCCGCGACGTCGACGTCGAATCCCATCAGCATGCCGGTGGTCGGATCCCGGAAACTGAAGAGGTTGGTGTTCTGGTCGATTCCGACGATCAGCCGGCCGCGGGCGGTGATCTCGGCAAGCGAGCTTCCCGGCGCCCGGATGTCCGGCGCGGCGGGGCGGAGACTCGCGAGCGCGCCGCAGGAGTCGGGTGCAGGTGGCTCCTCGGGTACGTCGCCCCCGGTGGGCAGAAGGAGTTCGGCCCCGCTCGTCAACGGGGTTTCCGAGTAGTCGCCCGAAACGGTGGGAGTGAGGGGCTGCGGGGTGGCGCATCCGGCTGCGAGGACGGCGACCACGGCAGCGGAGAGGAGGAGGGCGCGCGGGCGCGTCCGCCGTCTCGGTCGACTCACCCGCGTCATCAGTGGTACTCGTTCAGTCTGGGCCAGATCCCCCCACCGACGGCGAACCCGCAGAGCACGCCGATCACCATGCTACCCACCGCGAGCAGCGACAACGAGCGATATGCGTCGGCCATCCCGTCGAGTTCCTCGCTGCGGAATCGGTCGATGCCGTCCTGCAACGACTCGTCGAGGGCCGCGAACGTGGCGGGGGACGCCGAGTCCGCGGGGCCGATCGCGATGGCCTTCGCCCCCGGGTAGTCCCCCACGTCGAGCTTCTCCTGCAGCATGGTGTGCGCGCGCCGCCAGTCGCCGAGCGCGGTGACGGCGGCGTCGATCGGCGGTGTCGTCGCCGGCCCGTGATCGCCGTCCTGCAGCCCCCCGAGGATGTCGGCGAGTTCGGCCGACCGCCGGGCGTAGTCGACCTCGGACTGTTCGTCGGAGCCGCGCTGCAGCAGCGCGAGCGTCTCGTCCGCCCGGGCCTGCTGGGCGAGGATCCGTGCCTGGGTGATCGTGCCGAGTGGTTGCGCCCCTTCGGTTCTCGCCCGGTCCGTGGCTGCCGTGGAGACGAGGGTGGCGGCGCCCAGCCAGATCAGGAGGGTGGCAGCGAGGAGGGAGGCGAGGACGAGGCCGGGATTGACGCGACGTTTGCTCTTGCGCGCCAGGTACACCTGCGCGAGGACGAGCGCGACGAGCAGGGCGACGGCGACGGCGAACGCGGCCCTCGGGAGCCGCCCGGTGAGGAACTGGGTGTCGGCGACGGATCTCGACTGCTCCGAGTAGAGACGCTCGGCTGCGGGCAGGATCGTGTCCTGCATCATCGCGGAGGCATCGCTGAGATAGGCGACGCCGACCGGGTTGCCCGACCGATTGTTGGCGCGGGCCGTGGCGATCAGGCTGGTGTAGTCGGCGAGATCCCTCGACACCTCGGACAGCAGCGCGAGGGCCGCGGCGTCTGTCGAGGCGACGCCGTTCGACGCGGTGACCAGCGCGTTCGACGCGTCCCCGATCGCCTGGTTGTACCGATTTCGGACGGCGATCGGCTCGACACCGCCCGAGATGAAGGACGTGGCGGCCGCGGCGTCGGCGATGGACAGCGAACTGTAGAGCCGTTCGGCCGCGTAGGTGAGGGGTTCGGTGTGCGTCCGCAGGGTCTCGATGCGCTGTTGCCGGGCACTGATCGCCGCCGAGGTGATCGCCCCGGTCGCGAGCGCGGCGGTGACGAGGGCGATCCCCAGCACGGACAGTCGTCCCGGGGTCGAGACGAGGAATTCCCGCCACGGCCGGCGCGGGGATTCGGGCTCGACGAGCAGGGACTCGTCCAGCGAGTGTTCTTCGGTGACGGCATCGTCTCCGCGGTGGAACACGGTGTCCTCCTCCGCCGAGGTCTTCTGCAAGTGTGCCCCGATTCCCGGCGGGTCGTGCCGGAAAAGCCGATGTCGTGTCGGAAGCACACAGAAGGACGGGGAGGGGTGGGACGGATCGTCCGCCCCTCCCCGACCTGGGCACCATCAACGGCCACTGCCCCGAGTCCGAGAGCCTGAGGCTGCGGGTGGTCAGGACCGGTTCGTTGGCCGATCCAGCGGGTACGCGCTGGCGAGACTGCGAATCTCTTCCTGGTCGCACGTCGATTCAGGAATGACCTGCCATAAACGCTCGACGAATCGGAGCGATGTCATCCCGAAGTTGACGAGGATCTCCTCCCCGGTCGCGCCCCCGTAGGGTGCCCACCGGCCGGCGAACTCGATGAGCCGCTGCGCCTCGTTGTCAGGGTGCTTGCCGTTGCGGTCGACATCGATCCACTCGACGCGACGCCTCTGTTGCCATCGGCGAGGTTCTCGGTAGTTCATGGCATTCGATATCTCCCGGTCCTGAGGTCCAACGATGACCAGCGTCAGCCTGCGACGGCGAGGTTCTCGTAGACGGTGGCGTTGGCCATGCCGCCGCCTTCGCACATCGTCTGCAGTCCGTAGCGGACTCCGTCGGCCCGCATGTGATGCACGAGGGTGGTGGCCAGGCGGGCGCCGGATCCGCCGAGCGGGTGTCCGAGCGCGATCGCGCCGCCGAGAGAGTTCACCCTGTCTTCAGGCGCCCCGGTCGCCCGTAGCCACGCGCCCACCACGCTGGCGAACGCCTCGTTGACCTCGAATGCCCCGATGTCGTCCATTGCCAGTCCGGCCCGTTCGAGCACCCGTGCGGTGGCCGGGATCGGCCCTGCCAGCATCGCGACCGGATCGTCGCCCACCACCGTGGCGGTGTGCACCCGCGCAAGGGGTGTGAGTCCCAGTTGCCGTGCGCGCTCGCCTGACATCACCAGCAATGCGGCTGCGCCGTCCGAGATCTGCGAAGCATTGCCTGCGGTAATGCGGCCGTCCTCACCGAAAGCCGGTTCCAACTGCGCGAGCTTCTCGAGGGTGGTGGTCCGACGGATTCCCTCGTCGACCTCGAGTTTCGTTCCGCCGGGCAGGGTCACCGGCACGATCTCGCCGGTGAATCGGCCGTCGTCGGCCGCCTGTGCGGCTAGCTGGTGTGAGCGCAGGCTGTACTCGTCGAGCCAGCCACGGCTCTGCTCGTAGCGGTCGGCGAGGATCTCGGCACCGCGGCCCTGGTTGAACTCGATGCCCTCGTAGCGTCGCCGGATCGCTTCGCTGTTCGGATCGCCGAGTCCGACGCGTCGCGCCGATCCCATCGGGATCCGGGTCATCGATTCGACTCCACCCGCGACGACGATGTCGTACTGGCCCGAGATGACACCGGCGGCCGCGAAATGCAGTGCTTGCTGGCTCGATCCGCACTGCCGCTCGATCGTGGTGCCGGGAACCGACTCGGGCCATCCCGCGGCGAGAACCGCGTTGCGGGCAATGTTGCCTGCCTGCTCGCCGACCTGACCGACGCATCCCCACAGGACGTCGTCGACTGTTGCGGCGTCGACCCCGGACCGGTCGAGCAGCGCAGTCAGGACGGTCGCGGAAAGGTCGACGGGGTGAACCTCCGCGAGGCCACCCTTGCGGCGACCGATGGGGCTCCGGACGGCCTCGACGATGACTGCATCACGCATGGTGTGTTCCTGTTCTCTCGTTCTCGGTGATCACGTCGCGGTCCAGACCGGGGCGCGGCGTTCGGTGAATGCGGCGGCGCCCTCGCGGGCGTCGTTGGAGTCGAACACCGGCATCACGATCTGCCGGGTCCGTTCGAAGGCATCGGCCGGCGGCCAGCCCGGAGACTCGTCGACGACCTTCTTACTGGCCCGCACTGCGAGCGGCCCGTTGCCGGCAATCTCCTCGGCGAGTTCGAGCGCCGCCGCCAGCACCCCGCCCTCCGGGGCCAGCCGGTTGACCAGGCCGAGCGGGTGCAACTGCGCGGCGGTCATCGCCTTGCCGGTGAGCACCATCTCCAGCGCGACAGCCCGGGGCAGTCGGGTGGGAAGCCGGGTCAGTCCGCCCGCGGCGGCGACCAGACCGCGGCGGACCTCGGGCAGGCCGAACGTCGCGGTCGGCGCGGCGACGACGAGGTCCGCGGCCAGAACGATCTCGAATCCGCCGGCGAGGGCAGGACCGTCGACTGCGGCGATGAGGGGTTTGGCGGGGGGTGCCTCGACGAGACCGGCAAACCCCCGGCCCTCGACGCGGGGACTTTCGCCCCGCAGGAAGGACTTGAGATCCATACCGGCGCAGAAATATCCGCCGGCTCCGGTGATCACGCCGACCCGCAGGTCCGGATCGGAGTCGAGCAGCTCGACCGCCGCGGCGACCGCCTGTGCGACCGCGCCGTTCACCGCGTTTCGCGCGTCGGGGCGGTTGAGCGTGATCACCAGCACCGGTCCCACCCGCTCGGTCAGCACGACCGGTGCGGGTGTCTCGTCGGTCACCGGGGTGCCATCCGGATCGCGCCGTCGAGGCGGATCGTCTCGCCGTTGAGCATGCCGTTCTCGATGATGTGCGCGGCCAGCGCGGCGAACTCGGAGGGCTCGCCGAGCCGCTGCGGGTGCGGAACCGAAGCGGCCAGGGCGTCGCGGATGTCGTCACGAGCATTGAGCAACAACGGGGTTGCGAACACCCCGGGCGCGATGGTGCACACCCGGATCCCGACACCGGCGAGGTCGCGGGCGGCGGGCAGAGTCATCCCTACGACTCCGGCCTTGGACGTCGCATAGTTGATCTGCCCGATCTGCCCCTCGTAGGCAGCGACGGAGGCGGTCAAGACACACACACCGCGGTCGCCGTCCAGCGGTTCGTTCGCGGCCATCGCCTCGGCCGCGAACCGCAGCACGTTGAAGGTGCCGATCACGTTGAGCCTGATCACCGACTCGAAAGGCTCGAGGTCGGCGGCCTTGCGATCCTTGGTGAGGACGCGCATGGGCCTACCGCGGCCGGCGCAGTGCACGACGGCCCGCACCGGGCCGCTCTCGGCGGCTGCCGCGAAGGCGACGGCGACGGCGTCCCCGTCGGTCACGTC
Source organism: Rhodococcus sp. JS3073 (assembly GCF_026810085.1). Taxonomy (NCBI): domain Bacteria; kingdom Bacillati; phylum Actinomycetota; class Actinomycetes; order Mycobacteriales; family Nocardiaceae; genus Rhodococcus; species Rhodococcus sp. JS3073. The sequence continues at coordinate 4,285,120 of NZ_CP113951.1, forward strand.
GGTCGGCACGAACCGCGCTGCCGCACCAAGCGCGTCGGCTTGCTCGGCCCCGGACGAGCCGGGGAGGTCGAGCAGGGTGACGGTGGCGCCGGCCTCGACCAGGCGGGTCGCGGTGGCCAGTCCGAGTCCGGATGCGCCGCCGGTGACGACGGCGTTGATGTCCTTGATCTGCATGGAGAAGGTCTTTCGGGTTGTCCGGCCGCGTGGCGTCCGGGGTGGGAACGGTGTGTGGCCCGCCGGGGCGGAATGGGATGCCTACAGACCCATCGACTTCGAGATGACGCTCTTCATGACCTCGCTGGTGCCACCGAAGATCCGGGTGACGCGGGCGTCGGCGTACAGCCGCGCGATCGGGTACTCGCTCATGTAGCCGTAGCCGCCGTGCACCTGCAGGCACTTGTCGATGACCCGGGCCTGCATCTCCGTGCAGAACAGCTTCACCTTGGCCGCGTCGGCGGGAGTGAGGGTGCCGCCGTCCAGCGCGATCAGCGCCTGGTCGACGAGCGCCTGGCCGGCCTGCAGTTCGGTCGCGCACTCGGCGAGCACGAACTTGGTGTTCTGGAAGTCGGCCAGCGGTTTGCCGAAGACCAGGCGTTCCTTGGCGTAGTCGATGGCGAGGTTCACCGCGGCGGTCGCGGTGGCGAGACCGGTGATCGCGATCGACAGCCGCTCCTGCGGCAGGTTGTGGGCGAGCATCTTGAATGCCGCGCCCTCCTCGCCGAGCAGGTTCCGGGCCGGCACGCGGACGTTGTCGAACGTCAGCTCGGCGGTGTCGGACGACTTCATGCCGATCTTGTGCAGGTTGCGGCCGCGGATGAAGCCGGGCATGTCACCCTCGACGACCAGCAACGACAGGCCTTTGCGGCGGTTCTCGGGATCCTTCGAGGTGCGCGCCACCACGATCACCAGGTCGGCGTTGATGCCGCCGGTGATGAAGGTCTTGTTGCCATTGAGGATGTAGTCGTCGCCGTCGCGGACGGCGGTGGTGGTGACGCCGGCCAGGTCGGAACCGATGCCCGGCTCGGTCATCGCGATCGCGCTCACCAGGCTGCCGTCGGCGAAACCGGGGAACCAGCGGTCGCGCTGCTCCTCGCCGGCGTACTCGAGGAAGTACGGCAGCACTGTGTTCAGGTGGACCTGGAACCCGCCGAGCGATGCTGCGGCATAACCGATCTCCTCGTAGACGACGGTGTTGAACAAGAAGCTGTCGATACCGCCGCCGCCGTACTGATCGGGGATCTGGAGCCCGTTGATTCCGATCTCTGCCGTCTTCTTGTAGAAGTCGCGGGGAATGAAACCGGCGGCCTCCCACTCGGGCAGGTTCGGGGTGATCTCCTTGGCGATGAACTGGCGGACGGAGTCCCGGAAGGCTTCGTGGTCTTCGGTGAAGATGGTGCGTTGCATGGTGAATCCTCTTTTGTGAAAGTGGGGGGCGGCAGGTGGGTGCCGATGTCTAGCCGACGCCGACGATCTTGTCGGCGACCAGCGCGTCGACCGTGGCGGCGGGATAGCCGAGTTCGGCGAGCAGTTCGGCGGTGTGCTGGCCGAGGTCCGGGTCACCTTCGCTGGACAGCTTGGCCACGCTGCCCAGGTGCCAGGGCGATCCGAGAGCGGTGTTCGGGACCCCGTCCGCGCCGCTGACCTCGAGGAACAGTCCGGACGCGTTCACGTCCGCGCTCCGCATGGCCTCGGGATAGGTGTTGATCTTGCCCGCGACAACGCCGTTGGTGGTCAGCAGTTCCATGGCCTCGTCGCTCGTCATCGTCGAGAATGCGCTCCGCAGTTCGACGAGCATCGCCTTGCGGTTTGCCACCCGCAGGGTGTTGTTCGCGAAGCGCGGGTCGTCGGCGACGTCGGGGCGCCCGATGAGGCGACACAGTCGGGTGAAGTGCACATCCGAGTAGGCGGACAGGACCAGGCTGCCGTCCCTGGTCGTCATCACGTCCGCGGCGGGGGCGATACTGGGCTGACCGTTGCCCTTGCGGACAGGCTCCTCACCGGTGATCAGGTACTGGCCCCAGTTCGTGCCCTGCAGGTGGATCGCGACCTCGAGCAGCGACACCTCGACGGTGTCGCCCTCGCCCGTGCGGAGCCGGCGCACGTAGGCCGCCAGGATCGCCTGGGCGCAGACGTAACCGGAAGCGGCGTCGACGATTTGGGACCCGACCTTCTGCGGCTCGCTGTCGGTCTCGCCGGTGACCCACATCATCCCACTCTCGGCCTGCGCCGCGATGTCGAGTCCGGGCCGGTACTTCGACGGTCCGTGCAGGCCGAATCCGCTGACCGTGGCGTAGACCATCCAGGGGTACTCCTCGAGGACATCCTCGGCGCCGAGGCCGAACGACTCCATGACGCCCGGGCGCAGGTTCTGCACCACGATGTCGGCGCTCGCGATCAGCTTTCGCGCGATCTCCTGTGCCTGCGGGTCTTTCAGGTCCAGTGCCATTGCACGCTTGCCGCGGTTGTAGTTCTGCAGCATGGCCTCGCCCGCCGGACCGATGCCGCGGGCGGACTCGCCGTGCAGCGGCTCGACCTTGATCACGTCCGCGCCGAGGTCGACCAGGATCTGGGTGGCGGCCGGGGCGGCGATGAACTGTCCGAAGTCGACGACGCGAACGCCGTCCAGGGGTTTGTCGATGTTCATGCTGCCTCCTCGACACTGCGGCGGATGCGGGCGATGTCGCGGTCCGGGTTGACCAGGAACACCGCGATGATGCTGCCGACGACCATCAGCGCGCCGCTCATCAGGAAGCCGCTGGCGTAGCCGGAGATCTTGTCGGCTGTACCGCCGACGGTGAAGCCGAGCACGAGCGGCGCGATCATGCCGGAGATGCTCGACACCGCGCTGAGTCCACCGAGGACCATGCCGCGCTTCTTCGACTGCACGACGTCGGCGATGGCCGACAGCGCGACACCGAATGCTGCCGTGTTCAGCGAGAAGGCCAGGGAGACGAGCAGGATCTGCACCGGGCCCTGCGGCAGCACGGTGAAGCCCATCATTGCGGCGCCTGCGCCGCCGATCAGCACGGCCGAGAGGTATCCGCGGGCAACCTTCCGGGAGACACCGCGCGCGATGAGGCGGCTGGAGAACCAACCCGCGGCGATCGCGCCTGCCGCTGCGAACCCATAGGGGAGCATTACCAGGCGGCCGGTGGTGAGTGTGTCGTAGCCGAGTCCGTCCTGGAGGTAGACCGGGAGCCAGGCCACCTTCAGCGTGGTGGACCAGTACGAGCAGAACATCAGCAGCGCGATGCCGAGCACGGTGCCGGTGCGAAGAATCGTCTTGTACGGGGCGTCGACGGTGTCGACGACGATCGCGGTCTTCGCGGCCGGGGTGTTCTCCTCGGGGGCGCCGCGGCCGAAGATCATCCAGGCCACCGCCCACACCAGACCCATCACGATGAGGATGTAGAACGCGGCGTGCCAGTCCCAGCGGACGATGATCCAGGTCAGCAGGGGTGCGGCGATGAGGGTGCCGATCGAGGCACCGGCAGTGACGAATCCACTTGGCATGGCTCGCTTCTCGGGAGTGAACCAGGAGTGCACGGCGTGGTTGGCCAGCGCGTACGCGGGACCCTCGGCGAAGCCGAGCACGATCCGGCAGGCGACCAGCACACTGAAGCTGACCGTGCCGAGCAGCGGGGCCATGGTGGCCACCCACGTCAGCATCAGGCCGGCCATCAGCCAGCGCAGGCTCACCTTGGAGGACAACCAGCCGAAGAACAGGGCACCGACGGCGAACAGCCAGAAGAAACTGCTCTGGATGATGCCGAACTCCTGCGGGCTCAGGCCGAGGTCCTTCTGGATCTGCACACCGGCGAACGCGATGACGGACTTGTCCGCGTGATTGATGAGCATGAACACGACCAGGAGGCCGACGACGATCCAGGCGCGTCGCATCGGCGCCGATCTGGTGTGCCTGGCCGACGTGGTCGTCGGCGATGATGTCTGGGTCATAGGTCCTCTTCGTGGAACGAACCGTCGCGATGATGTGCGTGGCGTGTGAACCGGTCCGGATGGATTCCGCAGGCGACCGCCTAGGTGATCGAGCCGGGTTCCGCCGCAACGGTGTGATCAGGTACACACCATTCAAGGCGCGAGAATCGATCAGGTCAAAGACCAGAAAAGTAGGAAAAGTACTGCGATTACCTATGAGTCGATGCTGCCCGCGATGTCCTCGCGTATCTGGCGGTCGGACTCGGCCCGCGTCAGCTTCGCCGCGTCCACGAGGGACGTACCGGAGGCCATGTGCGCGGCGATGGATGCGGCGAACTCCTCGAAGGACGCGCGAGCACATGCCAAGAATTGCGTGGACGCCTCGGTGATCCGGCCGGGACGGCGGACCACACCCATACGGCGGGTGAGCCGCGGCGACAGTTCGCGCACCACCCCGCCACGCAACATCGCGTCGAGTCCACTGCGCAGGGCGACGATCGACACGCCGCCGCCCGCGAGGACGATCGGAAGTACGGCGCCGCGCTGACGCACCTCCACCGCGACGTCGGGTTCGACTCCGTGCAACCGCAGCGAGCGATCGATGAAGTCCCGGGTCGCCGTTCCCCTTTCGCCCATGACGAACGGAACACGAGTCAGCTCCTCGATGGGCACCGGATCCGGCCACCGTGCGTCGGTGCCGGGCGGACACACCAGCACGAGCTGCTGGTCGATCAGCTCCTCCCCGACGAGGCCCTCGGTCGGCAGCGGTAGAGCAAGAACACCCAGCTCACACGCCCCCGACCGGACCAAGGACACAACATCGGCAATCTCGTCGCGCTCTTCGATGTGGAACCGGACGTCGGGGTACTGCAGGCGGAATTTCGCAACCCATACCGACAGTGGATCGGAGGACAGGTCCGACAGTGAGGCGATGTCGATCCGGCCGCCGCGCATCGCCCCGACGTCGCGCACCGCGTTCTCGGCCGATTCCACCTCCCGAAGGATCGTCCGCGCCGGGCCGACGAGTGCCTCGCCGGCAGGGGAAAGTACCAGGCCTCGGCCGACGCGATGGAACAGTTCGACCCCGAGGTCCTTCTCGAGCTTGCGGACCACCTGCGACAGCGAGGGCTGCGCGACGTGCAACTGTGTCGCGGCCCGTGTGACCCCGCCACAATCGACGACGGCGAGGAAGTACTCCATCTGACGCAGGTCCATACCCCGAATCTAGAGGGAGCTACACCTTGTCGTGGGCTACTCCGGGACCCACGGCCGGTTCCGGGCCTGGGGACGGTGCGGCGAGGGCGAGGAAGTCACCGGCGGAGCCCCGAATGCGGGTGCCACTTCGCCAAATGGCGTGCAGCGATCGGGTCAGGTCCAGATCGGCGAGCGGGACCTCGAGCAACCGTCCGTCGCGCAGTTCCTGCCGCACGGTCAACTCACTGAGTACGGCGGCGTACTCCCCCCCACTGACCGCCACCTTCACCGCAGTATTCGAGTGCAGTTCGATCGCTGGAGGCGACATCGTTGCGCCCATCGCACGCTGCAGCGTTTCCCGGGTTCCCGAGCCACCTTCACGGGTGGCGAGCGGCAGCTCGTCCAACTCGCGAGCAGACAGCGGCCGACGACAGCACGCCAGCCGATGCAGAGGTGAGACGACCAGCACGAGGCGGTCTCGGCCGACCGGGACGCTGCGCAGATCGCTGGGAACGTCTGGAGATTCGATGAACCCCAGGTCTATCTCGCGCGCACGCAGTGCCGCGATCACTCCTTGCGAATTGGTAACGCGCAGCTGCACTTGGGGCCACTCGCCGTGCCGGCGAAACTCGGCCAGCCATGTCGGCACGAGAGACTCCGCGACGGTCTGGCTCGCCCCGATATTCACCGTCTCGGTGGCCTGCGCTGTCAGCGCCCGGGCGCTGCCCACGAGGGTATCCGCGGCGTCCACGACGCCGCGAGACCAGTCGGTCACCATTCGGCCGTGCACGGTCAACTCCGCACCCCGGGTCCGGCGATCGATCAGTTCCAGCCGCAGCTGTTCTTCCAATGCCTTGATTCGCCTACTCGCCGACGGCTGGCTGATCTGTTCCGCACGGGCAGCTGCCGAGATGCTGCCGAGATCAGCGACCAGCACGAGCATGCGCAATGATTCGAGATCGATTACCGGCCGCAATCTTTCAGACACAGTCGACCCTTTCGCATAGCGATTACTCTCACGCGTTGCTACAGATCTGCCCCTGCGGCCGCCGCCGGGCGAGACCTACTCCCTCGAACATGCGGGAGCATTCACTGCCTCAGGCACATTCGGGCATGACGGCTTGCTCGAAGGAAAGACCCGAACTCTCGTCGCCGAGGATCCAGTCGACGTTCGCGGTCCACGTGGCTTCATTGATCGTCGGACTCCAGGACAGGTGTGTTTTGTCCCAGATCCGTCCGGCGCTCTCCGCCGGAATCCGGAGCAAGGTCGCCAGGGACTGCACACCGGACCCACGGTTCGCGTCGTCTGCGATCCAGTCGGCGGCCTTGTTCATCGCGGTGCAGAATCCGTTGAGGATTTCCGGGTTCTGCTGCGCAAACTCTTCGGTCGTCGTCCAGAACGTCTGCAGTCCCACATCGCCCAGCTCGCCTGCCGTGCCGTCGAACGGGCTCGCCAAGGTACGGAATTCGATGCCGTGGTCCTCCATCGTGACCACGGTGGAGGTCGAACCCACAGTTGCGTCGACCTTTTTGTTGCGCACCGCCGGCTCCATCGTCGCGCCGGATCCCACCGCGACGTAGGTCACGCTATCCGGATCCACACCGTTACCGGAGAGAACCGTGCGGGCGAACCTCTCCGAGGCGCTCCCCCGTTGAACGACGCCGATCTGCTTTCCGCGTAGAGATGTGACATCGGTTATCCCGCTGTCGGCGGGAGTGACGAGTGACATGTCTATGTGCCCGAAAGGTGGTATCGCGGTGATCTGCTGCCCCTGATTCATGGCACCCATGACGTTCTCGGGTGTCCCGATCGCGATCTGGGTCGTGTTCCCGATCAACGCCGCCGTGAGCTGGGGCCCCGAGGGTGCGGTGACAGTTTCGACCTGGAGACCTGCCCCTTGGAAGAAACCCTGTTCCTGGGCGATCGTGTACGGGAAACTGAGCGAGTTGCTCTCCATACTGCCGATCGTGATGGAAGTGAGCCCGTTCTCCGACGTGGGTGCGGTGCCGGCGGAGCCACACGCGACCATCGAGCTGAGCAGGGCTAGTGCCCCTGCGATTGTGATTGCGGAACGCTTGTCGAGCATCTGGGTCTCCTGCTTGTCGGGACGCTTGGTTGCCGAGGATGATTCAGTGCAGTCGTTCACGCAGGCGTTCGTATATCGCCTGGTACCGAGGGTCAGCGGAAACCGTGGCGAGTTCTCGTGGCCGTGGGATGTCCACCTGTACGTCGTCGAGGACCTTCCCCTCCCCCATCAGCACGATCCGGTCGGCGAGGGCCACCGCCTCACCCAGGTCGTGGGTGACGAAGATGACGGTGCGGTGCGCTTCGCGCTGCCACAACTCGAGGAATTCCTTCTGCACCGACATCCGGGTGTTGACGTCCAGTGCGGCGAAGGGTTCGTCCATCAGCAGCACCTCCGGGTCCAGCGCCCAGGTTCGTGCCAGTGCCACGCGTTGCCGCATTCCCTGGGACAGCTGCCACGGCCACAGATGCCCAGCTTCCTCGAGGTGAACCGCCTGCAGCCACCGCCGCCCCAGCGCCCTGCGCTCCGCCCGGCGCACGCCCCGCAACTCGAGCCCGTACTCGACATTGCGCAACGCGCTGCGCCACGGCAGCAGGGCGTCGCGCGCCAGCATGAATCCGAGATGCGACCGCGCATCCCGCGGTGTCTTTCCCATAACGGATACCCTGCCCGCAGCGGGGTCGACGAGACCGGCCGCCATGTTCAGTAATGTCGTCTTGCCGCAACCGCTTCGGCCGACGATGGCGATGAATTCGCCGGCCGGGATCTGTAGGTCGATTCCGGACAACACGGTCCGGGTGCCGCCCTGTGGAGCCGGATAGGTTACTTCCACGCCTTCGAACTCGATCGCGTTCCTGCCCGGATCCGCAGGCGAGCCGACCCCGGCGGAACGTGCTGCATGCCGTGCGGTAGAAATCATGGACATCTCATGTGCTCCAGACTTGTCTTTTCCGATGACAGGATTGGTCATCGATCAACTGGGGGCTGCCACCGCAGGAACCAGCGCTCGGCGTGACTCATCGCCTGGTTGAGTACCACTGCCATCAACGCCAGGAACAGCAGGATCGCGTACACCGCCTCCATCCGGAACGTCGCAGAGTATGTGGCGACCAACTGGCCCAATCCGTTTCGGGCCGAGATCAGTTCGGAACCGACCACGCCGAGCAGGGAATAGATCAGCCCCAACCGCAGCGCTGCGAAGATCGCGGGCGTCGCGACCGGAATGAGTACCTTCAGAAACATCTGAGACTTCGTGGCCCCCAAGACAGTGGAGAGGCGCAACCATTCCGCGTCGGTGGATCGCACCCCGGCGCGTGCTCCGGACATCACGATGAAGAAGACCAACGTCGAGGCCAACGCAACCTTCGCCGAAGTGTTGATGCCGAGTGCCACGATGAACAACGGCGCGAGGGCGATCCGCGGCATTGCATTGGCCGCATCGAGATACGGAGTCAGCACTCGCTCGACTCGGGGTAGCAGTCCCAGCGCGACACCGAAGACGACGCCGATAGCACCTGCCACGATCCACGCGATGAGAACTGCGACCATGGTGTACCGAGTGTTGGTCCACAGCTCGCCGGACTTCGCCGCCGTTACCAGGTACTCCCACGACTGCCCCGGTGTCTTCGCGAGTACCGGGTCCAGCCACTCGTGTTCTGCCGTGAGTTGCCACAGTCCCAGCCACGCGAGGCCGAGGAGGATCTGCGCTCCCCGCACCACCAGCGACTCCCGCGACACCTTCCAGGTTCGGCGTGTGGGTTCCGCCTCGCTCGAGGATGCCGTCGCGTTCACCGAGGTCTGGTCGAGAACTTGCATGGGTTTGCTCCAGTCAGTATGTACCGCAATCGAATTCGAATCGGAAACATCGGGTGTCGGCGGCGAGCGGGTGGTAGGGGCTCCTACGCGGGGACCTCGCCGCGGAGGGTGATGCGGTTGAGGACTCGTTCCTGGGTGCCGTAGCCGTGGATCGCGTAGTGCATGGTGCACCGGTTGTCCCACATGACGAGGTCTCCTTCGCGCCAGGCGTGGCGGTAGACGTTGTCGGGGGTGACCGAGCTCTGGTAGAGGTATTCGAGCAGGGGTTCGCTTTCCTGCCGGGTCCAGCCGTCGATGCAGGCGTTGTCCCGGTGTCCCACGAACAGGGCCTTTCGCCCGGTCTCGGGGTGGGTCCGCACCAGCGGATGCACCGCGGTCGGGGTGTCCTGCTCGGCGACGTTGAGCATGCGGCCGAGCCGGATGCCGCTGAATCGCACCATGAGTCCGTCGAGGGTGTCTTTCAGTGCCGGGGACAGTCGTTCGTATGCGAGGTACTGGTTCGACCACATCGTGTCCCCGCCCACCGGGGTGGTGATCGCCGAGAGCATCGTGATCTTCGGTGGTGCCGCGGTGAACGATCCGTCGTAGTGCCAGGCTTCGGTGGCGGTGGTCTCCTTCTTGACGTTGGCGACCTGAAAGATCTCCGGGTGCCCGTCCAGCGGGTTCAGCATTTCGGTGACTACCGGCTCGCCCCACAGCCGGGCAAATTCGATCTGCGCCAACGGCTTTACGTACTGGTCCCGGAATACGAGCGTGCAGTGCTCGCGGAAGGCTGCGCGCAGCGTCTCCACGGTCTGGTCGTCGATGGGCTCGTCCAGGCGAACGCCGTCCACTGCGGCGCCGATGGATCCGGTCAGGGGGGTGACACAAAGCTTCACGAGGGCTCCTCGATTTCGGCTGATTCTTCACGATTCGAATGTCCGGCACAGGCCGGATGAGTGGTGCCTGTCACAACGTAACAGGAATCACAATTTATGTCGACAACAATTTTGGTCAGTTTCGACTGCTGTGAATAGCGCAGGACTACACAGCAATTGACGTATCGTCAGCCAATCGCCCGTGGTGGATTCGTGTGCGATGACCGAAGCCGGGTGGCCGCGCGGCCTCGCATACTGGTTCGGCTGGGTTGCGCCTTCGTCAGGACCTGTCGTCGGCGCTGGTCAGCGTATCGATCGCTGCGATCCGGGCACGATCACGCTCGGGATCGACCGTCAGCGCCATCACCACGGCGCCGATGATCGCCACGACACCGAAGATCTGGAAAGCCGTCGTGTACCCCTGTGCCGGCGTCGTCGCCGCATCGACGAGGTGACCGGTGAGCCACGGCGCGAGGATGCCCGAGGTCGAAAACAATGCGGTGAACACGCCCAAAGTGGATGCGACCTGACGTTCCGGGCTGATGTGTGCCACCGCGACATTCATCAGCGGGTAGCTGGCCACCCCGGCTCCGTATCCCGCGACGACGAGGAACACGGCCAGCCACGCACTGTGTACCAACGGGATGGAGGCCAACATGACGCCACAGGCGAACAATGCCACCACCGACACCATTCCGCGCGAGACCCGCACTGTCATCCCCCTGCCGGCGAGTCGATCGGTGATGAAGGACACCAACAACATCGACGCCATCCCGGTCACACTCGGCAGTGCGAAGAGCAGTCCCGAGTCGACCCGGCTGAAACCCAGCCCCTGCTCGAAGTAGGAAGGCAGCCAGGTGAGAATCACCGCAACCATCCCGTAGATGGCGAACATGCCGAGCACCCCACCCCAGAAGGTGGGTAATGCGGCGATCCGCAGGAAACTCACCCTTGTCACGTTGCCGTCAGGCGCACCGGACCGGGCCACCTGGCGTGCACTGCTCACCGAATACGGTCCGTCCTTGCCGACAACCAGCCACACCGCCGCCCACACCAGGCCGACGATCATCAGGGTCCAGAATGCGGCCTTCCATCCATATGCCGCGACGATCACCGTGAGCGCGGGTGCCATCAATATCTTCGACAGCGACGTTCCGGAACTGACCACCGCGGAGGGAAGGCCGCGTTTGCTCTTGGGGAACCATCCGAACACCGCCACGTTGTTCAACGCGCCCGCGGGGCCTTCCGCGGCGCCGAGCAGTACGCGGCTGACGATCAGCGCGGTGAACGTGCCCACGAGCAGTACCGGGATCTGAACCAGTGACCACAGCAGGGCCAGAGCCAGCAGCACCCAGACGATGCGTACTCGGTCGGCGATGAATCCGCCCACCAGCCCGGTGATGACGAACAGGACGTAGAAGGCACTGCCCAAGAGTCCGATGTCCGCGTTCGACAGTCCCAGATCCTCGGACAGCGGTCGGGCGACGATCCCGAGTACTGCCTTGTCTGCGAAGTTGATCGTTTGCAGAATCATCACGAGGAACGTGATACTCCATGCGGTGCGGGCGGTCGGAGCGCTCACCGCCGGGGCGACCCTTCTGCCGCCGTCGGCGGGGTCGTCTGCCCGTTCGGTGTCGTCCGGGAGTGCCATGAACACATCCTCTCCCTTCGTCGTCGAGATGCAAGCAGTCTCGCTCGGCACCTTCCACGACCGATCCGAGAGTGCCGATCCGCCCGGCGCTGCGGTCGCGCTCACCGAGGGGCGATCGATTTCTTGCATTGCTGCTCCAATCAGTGAGCACCGCGTCTGGATGTGCGCTACGCGGCCGCGGCGGCGAGCGGGTGGTAGGGGCTCCTACGCGGGAACCTCGCCGCGGAGGGTGATGCGGTTGAGGACTCGTTCCTGGGTGCCGTAGCCGTGGATCGCGTAGTGCATGGTGCACCGGTTGTCCCACATGACGAGGTCTCCTTCGCGCCAGGCGTGGCGGTAGACGTTGTCGGGGGTGACCGAGCTCTGGTAGAGGTATTCGAGCAGGGGTTCGCTTTCCTGCCGGGTCCAGCCGTCGATGCAGGCGTTGTCCCGGTGTCCCACGAACAGGGCCTTTCGCCCGGTCTCGGGGTGGGTCCGCACCAGCGGATGCACCGCGGTCGGGGTGTCCTGCTCGGCGACGTTGAGCATGCGGCCGAGCCGGATGCCGCTGAATCGCACCATGAGTCCGTCGAGGGTGTCTTTCAGTGCCGGGGACAGTCGTTCGTATGCGAGGTACTGGTTCGACCACATCGTGTCCCCGCCCACCGGGGTGGTGATCGCCGAGAGCATCGTGATCTTCGGTGGTGCCGCGGTGAACGATCCGTCGTAGTGCCAGGCTTCGGTGGCGGTGGTCTCCTTCTTGACGTTGGCGACCTGAAAGATCTCCGGGTGCCCGTCCAGCGGGTTCAGCATTTCGGTGACTACCGGCTCGCCCCACAGCCGGGCAAATTCGATCTGCGCCAACGGCTTTACGTACTGGTCCCGGAATACGAGCGTGCAGTGCTCGCGGAAGGCTGCGCGCAGCGCCTCCACGGTCTGGTCGTCGATGGGCTCGTCCAGGCGAACGCCGTCCACTGCGGCGCCGATGGATCCGGTCAGGGGGGTGACACAAAGCTTCACGAGGGCTCCTCGATTTCGGCTGATTCTTCACGATTCGAATGTCCGGCACAGGCCGGATGAGTGGTGCCTGTCACAACGTAACAGGAATCACAATTTATGTCGACAACAATTTTGGTCAGTTCTGCACACACCGACCGGTCGAGCGACAACGTCCCGACCTGCGGTCGAGGAAAGCAGGCGCGAGGGCCAGGAATCAGATGGCGCGCCGGTCTCCGGCGTTCTCCTCGGACGCTGCGAGCTCGCGAAGTGCGGAATCACGGACGCTGATAATCCGTTGCTCGGCAAGTTCGACCGCGAGGTCGGCGTCGTGCTCGACGATCGCGTTGTGGAGAGCGCGCCAGCGCTTGGCGAACTTCGGCAAGTCGCGGGGCGTGGCGGACAGACCGACGCGCACATACCGAAGGGTCTGCAAGGAGACCGACTGCAACAGCTCCGCCACGATGCGATTGCGCGAGACCTGCGCAACGGTGCTGTTCAGCAGAAATGTGGCGACCGCGTAGGCGTCGACCGACTCGCGCGCCCCTTGCAGCACCCGTGGCATGTTGGCGTCGAATACCGCCTTCAGATCCTCCGGCTGCTCCAGCAGTTCTTGGCGCAGCAACATCACGTAGAGGGCGGCGCGGACGTCGAACAGATCGCGAACGTCGCCCGCACACAGGTCCGTCACCACCGCACCCCGCCGAGACTGGAAGTGCACGAGTCGGTCACGCTCGAGAATTCGCAGCGCCTCGCGCACAGGTGCCCGACTGACCTCCAGCACTGCACTGATGTCCTGCTCGAGGAGGCGTTGGCCCGAGTCCACATGGCCGAGTGTGATGACCCCTGCGAGCTTCGCCGCGATCTGCTCGGCGAGAGACGCCGCCACACCGGCCGCGCCCCGGTTCCTGAGCACGGCCTGCTCCACCGCGAGCATCAGCTCGTTCTGTGGAACCAGCAGCGTGGAAAGGTCCGGAAGATCCTGCGTCTTGATCCGACCCATCGCGAACCTTTCTGCCGTGTGCGGTCAGTTCCTTCACAGGCTAGTCTGCCGCGAAGGCGCTTCGCGCCCGTGCGTGGTTAGCGAGTCTCTGGACTCGTCAACCACGCACGGGCGGCGGAGCCGCTTACAGGGCCTTGAGTTCCTCGGTGACCTCGGCGACCGACTTCTTCGCGTCCCCGAACAGCATGGAGGTGGTGTCGGCGAAGAACAGCGGGTTGTCGATGCCGGCGAAGCCGGAGTTCATCGACCGCTTGAGCACGATCACCGACTTCGACTGATCCACGTTCAGGATCGGCATCCCGTGGATCGGCGACGACGGGTCGTTGCGGGCGGCGGGGTTGGTGACATCGTTCGCACCGATCACCAGGGTGACGTCGGTGCGGGCGAACTCGTCGTTGATGTCGTCCATTTCCTTCATCGCGTCGTACTCGACGTCGGCCTCGGCCAGCAGCACGTTCATGTGCCCGGGCATCCGGCCGGCGACCGGGTGGATGGCGTACTTGACCTCCACCCCCTTCGACTCGAGCAGCTTGGCCATGTCCTTGACCGCGTGCTGGGCCTGCGCGACGGCCAACCCGTACCCGGGGACCACGATCACTCGGTTGGCGTACGCCATCTGGATCGCCGCGTCCGCCGCCGAGGTGGACTTCGCCGTCTTGGCGGCGCCGTCCCCGACCGCCGCCGCGACGCCGCCGCCGCCGAACCCGCCGGCCACGATCGCCGGGATGGACCGGTTCATCGCCTTCGCCATCAGGTTGGTCAGGATCGAACCCGACGCACCGACGATCATGCCGGCCACGATCATCGCCTGATTGTTCAGAGCCAGTCCGGCGGCCGCGGCGGACAGACCGGTGAGCGCGTTGAGCAGGGAGATCACCACGGGCATGTCGGCGCCGCCGATCGGCAGCACCACCATCAACCCGAGCACCGCCGCCAGCACCAGCACCCCCACGATCCACCACTGGCTGGTGGGTCCGGTCGGGTCGATCGCCTTGATCCCGATGGCCACCGCGAGTGCGACGGCCCCGATCAGCAGCACCGCATTGAGGGGCTGCTGCAACCGGCCGATGCCGATCGGCCGGCCGGGCAGGGTTTCCTGCAGCTTGAGGAACGCGATCACCGAACCCCAGAAGGAGATCGACCCGATGATCGCCGCGAACAGCGACGCGATGACGATGTGCACCGTCGGCGACTCACCGTGCGCGAAGGCGGTGAACCCGTCCGAGTCGAGGAATTCGGCGTACGCGATCAGGGCGACGGTGCCGCCGCCGACCCCGTTGAACAGGGCCACCAGCTGCGGCATCGCGGTCATCTTCGTCCGCAACGCCGGCGGCACCCCCAGCACCACACCGATCACCAGACCGGCGACGATCAGCACCCAGTTGGAGGTGTCCCGGATCGCGATCAACGTGGCGACCACGGCGACACCCATCCCGACCGCGGCGATCTGGTTGCCGCGGACCGCGGTCTTCGGGCCGGTCAGGCCCATCAGACCGTAGATGAACATCGCGAACGCCACGATGTACAAAACGTTGACGAGGTATTCCATTACTTGTCCCCACCCTTCTCAACAGCAACAGGGGCGGCGGGGGCGGTGGGCTTGGACTTGAACATCGCCAGCATCCGGTCGGTGACCACGAAACCACCGACCACGTTGATCGTTCCGAACACCAGGGCCACGAACAGGATCACCTGCAGACCCCACGGCGGGTTCTCGACCTTGCCGAGCACCACCAGCGCGCCGAGCACGACGATGCCGTGGATGGCGTTCGTGCCCGACATCAGCGGGGTGTGCAACGTGTTCGGGACCTTGGAGATCACCGCGAACCCCACGAACCCGGACAACACCAGGATCGCGATGTTCGCCAACAATTCGGTGTACATTACCGATCTCCCTCTTCGATTTTCGTGTCCAGTTCGATCGGCGTGCCATACGAGAAATCGAAGTGGGCGTAGTTGTCGCATGGTGTGAAGATTCGGTGCAGGACGCCGTCACGGACGTTGTGCACCTCTCGAGGATCATCGACAACATCAGTGTCCCTCCGGGTCTCGGGTGACGCAGGACGCTGCGAGGACCTCGTCCGAGAAATCGGGGGCCAGCGCCCCGTCGACGAGCATCAACTCGAGCAGCGCGGAGATGTTCTTCGAGTACAGCTCCGAGGCGTGCTCGGGCATGCTCGCGGGCAGGTTCAGCGGCGAGCAGATCGTCACCCCGTGCTTGACCACGGTCCGGCCGGGCTCGGTGAGCTCGCAGTTACCGCCGGTCTCCCCGGCCAGGTCGACCACCACGGATCCCGGCTTCATACCCTCCACCGCGGCCGCGGTCACCAGGCGCGGCGCCGGACGGCCCGGCACCAGGGCGGTGGTGATGACCACGTCGAAGCCCTTGATCGCATCCTCGAGCGCCTGCTGCTGCTGCGCGCGTTCGGCCTCGGTCAGTTCGCGGGCGTAGCCGCCCTCACCGGCGGCGTCGATCCCCAGATCGAGCCACTGGGCACCGACCGAGCGGACCTGGTCGGCGACCTCCGGGCGCACGTCGTAGCCGGTGGCCCGGCCGCCGAGACGCTTCGCCGTCGCCAGGGCCTGCAGGCCGGCGACACCGACCCCGAGGACCAGCACCGTCGCCGGCTTGACGGTGCCCGCGGCGGTAGTGAGCATCGGGAAGAACCGGGTCGACTCCGACGCCGCGAGCAGCACCGACTTGTACCCGGACACGTTCGCCTGCGACGACAACGCGTCCATCACCTGGGCGCGGGAGATCCGCGGGATCGCCTCGACCGCGAACGCCTGCACGCCGGCCGACTTCAGCGCGGCGACCTGATTGTCCTGATTGCGGGGGGCGAGGAACCCGATCAGGGTCTGCCCGGCATGCAACCGGCCCACTTCCTCGTCCGACGGCGGCGCGACCTTGACGATCACGTCCGCCGACCACGGGTCGGCGATCTTCGCCCCCGCCTCGGTGTACAACTCGTCCGGGATCAGCGCGCCCAACCCGGCACCCGACTCGACCACCACGTCGACGCCCTTGGCGATCAACGACGCCACGATCTTCGGCACCAACGCCACCCGACGCTCACCGTCGTTCGACTCCCGAACGACGCCGATCGTCGGGGGTGGCAATGCCACACTTCGCGATATATCCATTTGTCGACTTCCTGCGGTAGATGGTGTGTGTGCCGCGACGAGCGACACCGATGTGCGAGATCCACTCCGACGCTGCTGGTTTCCGTTCTGCAGCCTCTTGATCGGCAGGCGTACGAGTTCGCTCAAGACTGTGCGATGCACGCTCGGCGTGCCGAATGCGATCTGGTCGGCCTTGGCACGCTGGAGGTAGAGGTGTGCCGGATACTCCCACGTCATACCAGGCCGAGGCCGCCGAGTCCGAGGGGGAAGTGCACCCAGGAAAGCCCGGCGTCGAAGCGGGCCCTCTGGAACTCGCGAGGTTCGGTGGACCGAGGGGGGAAGGCTGTGGTGAGCTCCGCGATTCGTGCGCCGACCTCACGGTGAGTGGTGCTCTCAGCGGTCATGCCCGTGGCCCGCCGGCGACGTAGACCACCTGACCGGAGACGAACCCGGATTCCTCGCGGGCGAAGAACGACACGGTCGCCGCGATGTCCTCCGGTTGGCCGACCCGGCCCATCGGGATGTCCGCGACGCCCATCGCCTTGAAGTCTTCGAACGACATACCCATCCGCTCCGCGGTGGCGACGGTCATCTCGGTCTCGATGAACCCGGGAGCAATCGCGTTCGCGGTCACGCCGAACTTGCCGAGCTCGAGCGCCAGCGTCTTGGTCAAACCCTGCATACCGGCCTTGGCCGCCGCGTAGTTGGCTTGGCCCCGGTTGCCCAGCGCCGACGTGCTCGAGAGGTTGACGATCCGGCCCCACCCGGCGTCGACCATGTATTTCTGCGTCGCGCGGGTCATCAGGAATGCGCCGCGCAGGTGAACGGTCATCACCGCATCCCAGTCCTGGGTCGTCATTTTGAACAGTAGATTGTCGCGGGTGATGCCGGCGTTGTTCACCAGGACCGTCGGGGCACCCAGCTCCTCGACAACCCGGTCGACGGCCTGCGTCACCCCCTGCTCGTCACCGACGTCGACGCCGACTGCGAGGGCGCGACCCCCGGCCTTCTCGATCTCCTCCACCACCGGCTTACCGGCAGCTTCCTCGAGGTCGAATATGGCGACGGCAAATCCGTCGCGGCTCAGCCGTTTCGCCACGCCGGCGCCGATTCCGCGCGCGGCTCCCGTCACGATGGCGGTGCGCTGATCAGACATGTCTCGCTCCTTGTCATTGCTGAAGAGATGTGGGAGCCGGAAGGCTCGCGAGGGTGAGAACAGACGTTGTGACGCAGTGCTATTCGGCTCCCGCGGTCAACGTCAGGCCGCCGTCGACGACGATGGTCTGCCCGGTGATCCACGCGGCGTCGTCGGAGAGCAGGAAGGCGACTGCGCTACCGATGTCCTGCGGCACACCGAGCCGTTTGAGCGGGTAGGCGGCGATGACCTCGTTTTCCCTGCCCTCGTACAGGGCCGTCGCGAACTGGGTCTTGACCACCGCCGGAGCGACCGCGTTGACGCGTAGATCCGGGCCGAGTTCGACGGCCAGCTGGGCGGTGAGATGTGCCAGCATCGCCTTGGTGGCGCCGTAGAACCCGATGCCCGGCGCGGGCTGTATTCCGGCCACCGACGAAATGTTCACCACGGACCCACCGTGTTCGCCCATCCAGGCGTTGTGGGCCTGCTGCACCCAGGACAGTGCCGCGAGGCAGTTGACCTCGACGATCTTGCGGGCCGCGTCCAAGTCCAGTTCGACCATAGGCCCGTATACGGGGTTGATTCCGGTGTTGTTGACGAGCAGGTCGACACTCCCGAACGTGTCCATCGCCCGCTTGACAGTCTCTGTCTGGTGATCGATGTCGTCGCTCCTGCCCGCCACCGCGAGCGCGTACTCGGGGCCGCCCAGTGCCGCGACTGCCTCGACGAGCGCATCCTGTTTGCGGGCGGTGATCACCACCTTCGCGCCCTCTGCCACGAGTCGCTCGGCGATGCCGAGTCCGATTCCCCGGCTCGCTCCG
Source organism: Rhodococcus sp. JS3073 (assembly GCF_026810085.1). NCBI lineage: Bacteria > Bacillati > Actinomycetota > Actinomycetes > Mycobacteriales > Nocardiaceae > Rhodococcus > Rhodococcus sp. JS3073. Next base: position 4,303,657 of record NZ_CP113951.1, read on the forward strand.
GTGACGATCGCGACCTTGTTGCCCAATCGTGTGTTCATCTCGCATGCTCCGGTTCTCTGGAATTCGCGTTCGCCTCGGCGCGCGAACTGGTTCTGTTGTCGGGTTCAGCTCAGCCGCTCGAGCGCCATCGCCATACCTCGACCGCCGCCGACGCACACTGGCGTGATGCAGAACTGTTGTTCTTGGTGGACAAGGGAATTGATCGATGTTCCGGTAACTCGTGTGCCGGTCATGCCGAAGGGGTGGCCGAGGCGGACGCGCCGCCACCGGTCGAGACGATCCGCGCAAGCGGGGTGAGATCTCGTTGCTGTGCCTTGGTGTCGCTCATCACCACCGCGGCGCCGGTTCCGTCGTTGAGTGGGCAGACGCGATCCGATGCCCGCCTGTGTGCCCGAGTGGCCGCACACGCGGGCATCGGAAGGGTCACGCCCCGATGTTGACGAGCTGTTTGCCGAAGTTTCCGCCGGTGAGCATGGCGATGAATGCCTTCGGTGCGCTGTCCAGGCCTTCCGCGATGTCCTCCTGGTACTTGATCTTTCCCTCTGCAAGCCAGCCGGACAGTTCGGCGATCGCGGTGGGCCAGTAGTCGCGGTGCTCGGCGATCACGAAGGAATGGACCGTGACCCGATGCATCAACAGGTGGCGTAGGCCCCTGAGACCGTACGGCTCGTCGGCGTTGTAGTCACTGATGTTGCCGCACAGCGAGATGCGTGCATGGTCGTTGATACGCCCGAGCACGGCGTCGAGTACGGGACCCCCGACGTTCTCGAACAGGACGTCGACGTAGTCGGGCGTCGCGGCCGCGAGCTGCTTCTCGAAGTCTGGGGACTTGTAATCGATGCAGGCATCGAAGCCGAGTTCGTCGACGACGTACCGGCACTTCTCGGCCCCGCCGGCGATACCGACCACTCGGCAGCCCTTGATCTTGGCGATCTGTCCGACGACACCGCCGACCGCACCGGAGGCCGCCGTCACGACGACGGTCTCGCCGGGCGTGGGCTTGGCGAGCTCGAGGAGACCATAATGCGCTGTGGCTCCGGTCATTCCGAGCACGCTGAGCGCGGCCGACACGGGGCCGGCGTTCCGGTCGATGACACGGACCACGTCCTTGGTCACCACACCGTGGGTCTGCCACCCGAGAGAGCACGCCACGACGGTGCCCTGTGGCAGCTCGGGTTCGTTGCTCTCGATCACCTCGGCGATGGTGGCACCCGGCATGACGTCACCCGGATTCAGGTGCGGCACGTACGAGCGCACCGGGTCCATCATCGGCCGCATGTACGGGTCCAGCGACAGGTACAGAACCTTCACGAGGGCCTGCCCGTCGCCGGGCCGCGGCAGGTCCGTCTCCTCGACGGCGAAGTCGTCCTCGCTGACCATGGCGGCGGGGTGCCGCCGCATCGTGACCTTCGTGTTACGCCCGGTCATCTCACGCCCCCATCCCACGCAGCAGCGCCTCGGCGTTGCGGTACATGTAGGCATCGAGCGCCGCGTCGTCGATGTCGAGTTTCAGGGTCTCGTGCACCGATTCCTCGACACCGCAGAACGAGTAGGCCGAGGCGTAGACGAACCGGTTCGGCAGCCAGTTGATGCCCTGGGTGTAGCCCTGTCCGCCCGGGGCGAACGCGTACACGTCCGGGGACACGAACACGTTGTGAATGCCCGTCGCCTCGCTCTTGAACGCTAGTGCGATCGCCTCGTTGACGTAGGGGAAGCAGCCGTGGCCCAGGATGACCGGCATGGTGGGGTGGCGCTTGGCCACCCGGTCGAAACGAACGGGATCGGTGTGGCTGATGTCGGGTCCCGCCAGCGGCCCGGTCATGAACAGCAGCGGCACACCGAGTTCGGCGATCTTCTCGTAGATCGGGAAGATCCGCTCGTCGTCGGCGTACATGGGCTCGCGTGCCAGGCCGGGCTCCATGCAGACACCGACGAGGCCGTATTCCTTCATCGCGGTGTCGAGCCCGGCGATGATCTCCTCGGTGGGCTTGTCGAAGTCGATGCCCGCGATTCCCAGGACCCGGTTGTCGGTGCGCTGCGTCAGTTCGGCCAGGTCGGCGTCCTCGATATGCACCGGCACAGGGCGATTCACCGAATGGCGACCGTTCATCACGCCGAGTCGGACGCCGACGGCGTCCATCTCGTCGATCAGCGCACGCAGTGCGCGTTCCTCGGCCTGGGGGAAGGGGTCGGTGCTGATCGTGTAGGAGCGGGGCACGCTATGGCCGAGAATGCGGTTGACCGAGCCCACCACGGTGGGGGTGAAGAAGTTGCGGTAGGGGCCGGTGGGGGGCCGCAGACGGAAGTCGATGATCTTGCCCTGGAGTCGGGCGAGACGTTCTGCAGACGAAGCACTCATGACTGTCTCCTGAAGTCGGATTCATGAACGGGGCCGGAAAAAGTGGCCCGCTGGCTAGCAGAATACTCGAATTTTGATTAATGTCGACATCAATTCCTCAATCGAGTCGAAGGAGCAGCCCATGCGAGCAGCGCGTGCAGTCCCCCATCCCGACGGCGGCAAGGTCGCCGTCCTCGACGTCCCCACGCCCACCCCCGGCCCCGATCAGGTGCTGGTGAAGGTGAAAGCCGCCGGGCTCAACCGTGGAGAGATCCTGCAGGCCGGCCGGGTGCGCACCGGCGAGCCGCAACCGATCGGGGTCGAGTTCGCAGGCGAGGTGGCCGCGGTCGGCCCCGGTGTGACCCAGTGGCGCGAAGGCGACCGGGTGATGGGGCACGGGAACGGCGGGCAGGCGGAGTACGCGTCGGCCGCGTCGCGCGCCCTGATGCGCGTCCCGGACTCCGTCTCCTGGGCCGATGCCGCGGCCTTCCCCAACGTGTTCATCACCGCGCACGACGCGCTGATCACCAACGGACAGTTGCAGACCGGCGAAACGGTGCTCGTCAACGCCGCATCGAGCGGCATCGGGCTGGCCTCGATCCAGATCGCCCGGGCACTCGGCGCGTCCCGGATCGTCGCCACGTCCCGTTCGGCAGGCAAGGTCGAGCGGCTGAAGTCGATGGGCGTCGACTGCGCTATCGACGTCTCCGCCACCGGCCAGGTCGACGCCGTCACCGATTTCACCGGGGGCCGCGGCGTCGACGTCATCGTCGACTCGGTCGGCGGGACCGCGTTCGAAGCCAATCTCGAGTCCCTCGCCGTTCAGGGACGACTGGTCAACATCGGCCGGTTGGGGTCGAGCACCGCCACCATCGATCTCAACGCGCTGTGGCTGAAACGGTTGAAGCTCATCGGGGTAACGTTTCGCACCCGCACCGAGGAGGAGCGGCTGGCGTGTGTGCAGGCCTGCGCCCGGGACCTGCTCGCGCCGCTCGAAGCCGGCACGATCAGTCCGATCATCGACCGGACGTACCGGCTCGACGAGATCGCGGCGGCCCATGCCTACATGCAGACCGACCAGCATTTCGGCAAGATCGTCCTGCTGGTCGACGACGCACTCGCGGACGCATCGTGAGGACCGCATCCCATGTGGAGAAGTTCCAGCGGCTCACCGACCTGCGCACTCGGTTGGACCCGCTCGAACACTTCGAGCTGTGGTACTGGACCACCCTCACCGCCGGCACCAACGCCTACAACGCCTGCCTGCACCTCGCCGGCCTGACCAGCGACGACCCGGTCTTCTCCACCATTCCCGGCGTTCACCTGGCGCCGCAGCCCGACGGTGGTTACGCGCGCGTTCTGCGAGGCCCGGGCGACGTCAGCCACGTCGGGTGGCCCCCGATCGAGGGTGAGATTCCCGAGGACATCCAGTGCCTGGAAATCGCTCTCGAGGCGCTCGAGGAACACCGGGACCCGTGCCTGCGCGGTGAGCGCCGCCCCACCCGGTACATCGTCGGCGAATGCGAGCGCGAATTCGAACGCGTGCAGGCGATCCTCTTCGCGAGGGCCGGAGTGAAGGAGACGGTGTCGTGAGGGCAGAACGCCACCGCTTCCTCGCGGAGCGCATCGAGCGGGCGGTAGTGCACTGCGGCGACCGCGACTGGGAGATGAAGATCGAGGCCGCAATGCTCGCCGGCACCCACTGGGCGAACTACGCCCTGCACAACCACGGCGTCTCCCCCGAGGACGAGGACATCGTGCACACGTCCATGCTGGTCGTGAACACACTCCGCAAATACTCCATCGTCGAGCCCGACCTGCTCCGCGCCCTCGGTGACATCGAAGAACTCCGCCCCCTCTTCGTCCGGGGCGACGTGGACGGAGGCGCCGACGCCGCACAGCAGGCACTCGCCCTACTCTCCGAAATCTCCGCGCGCGCCCTCGAATCCGAACTGCCGACAACCAGGAGGCTCCCGTGAACGGTCTGATGATGCACCAGCCCCTGTTGGTCTCCTCTCTCCTGACCCACGCCGAACGCCACCACGGCCGGCAGGAAATCGTCTCTCGGCGGGTCGAAGGCGACCTCCACCGCTACACCTTCAGCGACCTCGCCGCCCGGTCACGGCAGCTGGCCCAGGCGCTCGAGGCGCTCGGTGTCCAACCGGGAACCCGGATCGCCACCCTGGCCTGGAACGGATATCGGCACCTCGAGCTCTACTACGGGGTCTCCGGGTCCGGTGCCATCCTCCACACCCTCAACCCCCGCCTGCACCCCGACCAGCTCGAGTGGATCGTCTCCGACGCCGAGGACACGGTGCTCTTCTTCGACCTCACATTCCTGCCCGTCATCGAGGAACTCGCGCCGCGTCTGACCAGTGTGCGGCACTTCGTGCTGATGTCGGACCGCGACCACCTGCCCGATCCGGCCGGCCCGATCCTGGCCTACGAGGACCTCCTGAAGGCACAGGACGGAATGTACGACTGGCCCGAGTTCGACGAGGCCGCCGCATCCTCGCTGTGCTACACGAGCGGAACCACCGGAAACCCCAAGGGTGTCCTGTACAGCCACCGATCCACGGTCCTGCACTCCTTCGCGGTCGCCCTGCCCGATTCGGTCGGCCTGTCCGCACGCGACACTGTGTTGCCGATCGTGCCGATGTTTCACGTCAACGCCTGGGGCCTCCCCTACGCCGCGTGCATGGTCGGCGCGAAGGTGGTCTTTCCGGGGCCCGACCTCGACGGCGGGGCGCTGTACGACTTGCAGGAAACCGAGCAGGTCACGGTGTCGGCAAGCGTGCCCACCGTCTGGCAGGGACAACTCCAGTTCGTGAAACGACGGCACCTGCGGTTCACCACGCTGCGACGCGCCGTCATCGGCGGTGCAGCGTGTCCCCCCGCGATGCTCCGCGAACTCGAGGAGACCCATGGCGTCACGGTCGTCCACGGATGGGGCATGACCGAGACCAGCCCGTTCGGTACCGCCTCGGTCCTGAAGAACACGCACCTTCAGGCGAAGCCCGAGGAACGGTACGCCGTGCAGGGCAAGCAGGGACGATGCGTCTTCGGGATGGATCTGAAAATCGTCGACGACACCGGCCGTGAACTCGCATGGGACGGGGTGTCCGCGGGTCACCTGATGGCCCGCGGTCTCTGGGTCATGTCGCACTATTTCGGACAGGCCGACAACGACCCGCTCGTCGACGGCTGGTTCCCCACCGGTGACATCGCAACCATCGACCCGGATGGATTCATGCAGATCACCGACCGCAGCAAGGACGTCATCAAGTCGGGCGGCGAATGGATCAGTTCCATCGAGATCGAGAACATCGCGATGGGCCACCCGGATATCACTACCGCGGCCTGCATCGGCGTACGGCATCCCAAGTGGGACGAGCGTCCCCTACTGGTCGCAGTACGGAAACGCGGCTCCGACGTCTCCGCCGAGGAACTGCGCGCCCACTTCGAAGGCAAGATGGCCAAATGGTGGATCCCCGACGGCGTCGTCTTCACCGATTCGATTCCCATGGGTGCGACCGGCAAGATGCTCAAGGCGCCACTGCGGGAACGTTTCCAGGACTACCTGATCGACGTGGGCCCGGATGCGGCACAACTCCCCAGCTCCCCGTGACGACACTGCTCGAGACGGGTGCGGCGATATGGCGATAGTCTGAGGGGACGTCGTCGAGAGGCTGATCAGATGCTCCCAGGGGTTCACAGGGACGGATAGCACGGTGACGGCCGACGATCCCCTCCGAACTCAGCGCGCCACAGACTCCGCGATCACGGACGACCTTCTTCTTCATTTTTCTATTATCTTTATCACTTTGCTTTTTCTTCTTTTATCTATAACTCTTACCTACCTCCATTTCCTATCTTTTTTTATATTAATCCTTTCACACTCTCTCTTACTTTCCTCAACACTTTCTATCTATTATGGTTTATCTTTCATCCATATATATATATTCATATTCTACTTATCTTAACCCAATTTTTCTCACCCTCTTTCAAATCATTTTTCTCTTTTCTACCTCAATAATTTTACCTATTTATTTTTATAATCATTTTTATCTATTTCCCTTTACTCATAACCCTCCTCTACCCCCTTCCCCACATCACACTCACTTTCCTTCTGTCTCAACTTACATTCCAACCTTCTTAAAATTCCCTCCTTCAACTTCACCTTAACTTTATTAACCTTATTCTCTCTCTACTACTATTATAAACTTCATGTTTCTTACTATGATATCGTCTATTATTTCATCTTCTAACTCTTCCTTTCTTTTATCTTATTTTACTTTAGCTTTTTCACCACTCCCCTCCTTTCATATATCCTCCTTAAACTCATTCTATTTCTATTATCCACTCTTATTACTTTCAACTTTTATTAATCTTTATATTTTATCTAACCCTTCCCACTAACATCTTACACCACATATCTCTAAATTATCCTCCCTTCTTCTCCCTCTTCTCTCTACTCTTTTCACCTCAACTCCATAACCCATTTTACTCTTTCAATATTTCAAATCTCTATATAATTTTTTCCTTTCATTCTTTCTTATAACCCTTTACTTATACAATCTTTCTCTTATTTTATTCCCTCCCCTTATTTCACTTTATTTCCCCTATTTTCAACTTTATTCTAATTTATTATCCAATTTATCATTCTTCATAATAATTTCTCCTAACCCCCCCCCCCCCCTACCCCCCACACCCCCCCCCCCCCACCCCCCTCCCCCCCCCCCCCCCCCCCCCCCCCCCCTTCCCCCAATCCCCCCCCCCCACCACCCCCCCCCCCCCCCCCCCCCCCCCCCCCCCCCCCCCCCCCCCCCCCCCCCCCCCCCCCCCCCCCCCCCCCCCACCCCCCCCCCCCCCCCCCCCCCCCCCCCCCCCCCCCCCCCCCCCCCCCCCCCCCCCCCCCCCTCCCGCCCCCCCCCCGCCCCCCCCCCCCCCCTTGGTTTTGCCCCCCCCCCCTCCCCCCCCCCCCCCCCCCCCCCCTCCCCCCCCCCCCCCCCCCCCCCCCCCCCCCCCGCCCCCCCCCCCCCCCCCCCTCCCCCCCCCCCTCCCCCCCCCCTCCCTCCCCCCCCCCCCCCCCCCCCCCCCCCCCCCCCCCCCCCCCCCCCCCCCCCCTTTTTTTTCTGGCGACCGAGTTGGGATTACGCCACCGCTCACCGAAACCTTTGCACACCCTCGTGGAATTCCTGCGTACACGGGAAATGCTGCTGGTGCTCGACAACTGCGAGCAGGTAGTGGACGCTGCGGCGGACCTGGCGCAGACGCTACTGCGGACCTGCCCCGGTCTGCGGGTTCTCGCAACAAGTCGCGAAACCCTGGACGTCGCCGGAGAATCCGCACTCCGAGTGCGCCCCTTGACAGTTCCGGATTCGGACAAGGAACCCACACTGAAGGGCCTGCCCAGCTACGACGCGGTGACGTTGTTCGCCGAACGCGCCGCCACCACGGTGCCCGGCTTCGAGGTCACCGAGGACAACGCCGACGCCGTCGCCCGAATCTGCATCCGGCTGGACGGTCTGCCCCTGGCCATCGAATTGGCGGCGGCCCGACTGCGCACCATGTCGCCGGAACAGATCCTGCAACGGTTGACCAACCGGTACGAGCTGCTGACCCGCGGGAGTCGGAGTGCGCCAACACGTCAGCAGACCTTGCGTTGGAGCATCGACTGGAGCTACGACCTGTGCCTCCCGGCAGAACAGCAGCTCTGGGCCCAGCTGTCGGTCTTCGCCGGCAGCTTCGAACTCGAAGCCGCCGAATGGGTGTACGCGGACGACGCGGAACCAGGCGGTCTGCTCGATCTCATTGCGTCGCTGGTGGACAAGTCGATCCTCATCCGCGAGGAGGCGAGGGCTGTTGTGCGTTTTCGGATGCTCGAAACGCTGCGTGACTACGGCCGGGACAAGCTCGAGCAGGCCGGCACCTTGTCGGAGATCCGACGACGGCACCGTAGCTGGTATCGGCAGCTTGCCCTCGACGCTGAGTCCGGGTGGATCAGCCACCGACAGGTCGTCTGGCTCGCTCGCCTCGACCGAGAACAACCCAACCTGCGCGAAGCGATGGAGTTCAGCCTGTCCCAGGCCGATGAGTCCTCGGCCGACGCGGGGCTGGAGATCGCCACTGCTCTGTTTCCGTTCTGGCTCTCCCGTGGACGGCTCCGCGAAGGCCGCCGCTGGCTCGACCGCGCGCTGGCGTTCCAGGATGAACACGACACCGCGCTCCGAGTGAAGGCACTGTATTCGGCCGGTGTTCTCGCCACCCGACACGAAGATCTGGAGCGGGCAGCTGCGCTGATAGATCGAGGGCGTGCGCTGGCCGAGAGCCGGGGAAGTGCCCTCGATCGCGCACTCATGCATCACGCCACCGCAGCTCACGCGCTGCACAGCGGCAATCCGGATCGCGCCGTGCGCTCGTACACCGAGGCCCTGACAGTCCTGCGCGGCGGGAACAACCTCCTTGCGCACATCACGGCCTTGCACGGGATCGGGTTGGCCCACGAGGTACTCGGGCACACCGAGGACGCCACCGCGTGCCTCGAAGAGGCGATCCGGATTGCCGAATCCCATGGCGAATCGGTGACCTGCGGACGCTCGTCCCTGACCCTGGGCCTGGTGATGTGGAGAAAGGGTGACCGCGATCGCGCCGTGATGCTGCTGCGGAAGGGACTCGAGCTGGCCCGCCTGGTCGACGATCCGTTGGGGGCCACCTGGTGCATCGAGATTCTTGCCTGGATCTCGTCCTCCGAGAAGGATTTCCACCGTGCCGCAGTCCTGATGGCCGCCGCTGAGGTACTACGACGGCGCGTGGGCACCTCCACTCTTCAGATCCCGAACTTGACCGGATCTCATGAGGAATGCGAGCTCATCACGCGCCGCGCACTGGGTCAACGGCCCTTCACGGCTGCCTCTCACGAGGGCGAGGCGCTGAGTTTCGACGCCGCCGTGTCCTACGCCCTGGGCGAACCTGCACCGGTCGCACCGCCGCGCGTCGATCCCGCTACGGCTCTGACCACACGTGAACGCCAGGTCGCAGACCTGGTCGCCCGGGGCCTGACCAACAAGGCGATCGCCGCCCGCCTCGTGATCTCCCAACGCACTGCGCAGGGCCACGTCGAACACATTCTCGCGAAACTCGGATTCTCCTCCCGAACGCAGATCGCGGCCTGGGTCACGGAACAGGCCGGTGCCCGGGGCTAGCCGCGGTCGGTTGTCCGCTGAGCCCGCCAACAGCTGGGGCTGACCCCGAAGTGCCCGCGGACCATCGTGAGAAGTTGCTCAGCGCCGAGAACGCCGAGAACGCCGCGGATCCGGCGTATGAGCACCGTGGGGTTCGGGCTCGCCGTCGCGGCGTATCTCGTGCTGCGGTTCGAGATCAGTGCTGCTCGGGGGTGACGACCCCGACGAGTTGTTCCGCGTCGGAACCGTCGGCGGGCGATTCCGCGGGCGCCGTGACGGTGTCGAGGCGTTCGGCGTTGGTCCGGCTGCGTCGGCGGAACTCGTACCCGATCAGGATGAAGGCCAGAGTCACCACACTCAGCCAGAACTGCGAACGGGTGGTGGGGAGAACGGCCATCGCGGCGATCACGGCTCCCATCAGGGCGATGGTCGCGTAGCTGAGCCAGGGGAACAGCCACATCTTCAGGCTGAGGGCCTCGGGATCTCGAGCCTCCAGTTTCCTGCGGAGCGCGACCTGGGAGATCGCGATCATGAGGTAGACGAAGAGCGCCACGGCGCCGTACGAGTTGACCAGGAACGAGAACACGAGATCCGGGGAGACGAACGCCGCGATCACCGACGCATAGCCGATCACCGTTCCGGCGAGGATCGCGCGCCGGGGCACACCACCGCCGGACAGGCGGGTGAACATGTGCGGGGCGTCGCCGTTGCGGGTGAGGGCGAACAGCATCCGCGAGGAGGTGTACAGCGCCGAGTTCAGGCAGGACAGGACCGCGGTGAGGATGACGACGTTCATGATCGTGGCGACCCCGGGAATGTGCAGGGCGGAGAGCGCTGCGGCGTAGGGGCTGACTCCGACGGCCTCCGTGCTCCACGGCACCACCGCGACGACCACGAAGATGGAACCGACGTAGAAGGTGATGATCCGGACCACGATGGAGCGCATCGCCCGGGCGACCGCCTTCTTGGGTTCCGCGGATTCGGCCGCTGCGATGGTCACGATCTCGGCACCGGTGAAGAAGGCCACGCAGGGGACGACCGCGGCGAGCACTGCGCCCCAGCCGAGCGGAGCGAATCCGCCGTGGCTGACGAGGTTCGCCACTCCGGGGGTCGAGTCCGGCCACAGACCGGTGATCCACAGTGCGCCCAACCCGAGGAAGAGGACGATCGCGATCACCTTGATCGACGAGAACCAGTATTCGAATTCGCCGAACGAACGTGCTGACGCGAGATTTGTGCAGGTCAGGATCACGAGAAGGCCGAGGCTGAGGATCCACAGCGGCGCGGACGGGAGGTAGAGCTGGAGTATTCGGCCGCCGGCGATGGCTTCGACCGCGACGACGATGACGAAGAAATACCAGTACATCCAGCCGACCGAGAAGCCGGCGCGATTGCCGAGCGCTTCCCTGGCGTACACGTAGAACGAGCCGACCACCGGCCGGGCCACCGCCATCTCCGCCAGCATCCGCATGATCAGGAGTGTGATGACCCCCGCGATGAGAAACGACACGATCGCCGCCGGGCCTGCGCTCTCGATGACGACGCCGCTGCCGACGAACAATCCGGCACCGATCACGCCGCCCAGGGCGATGAGGTTCATGTGCCGTTTCTTCAGGCCCTTTCCGAGGCCGGAGTCCTGGGATTGGACCGGGGGTGGTGTTGAAGTCACGTTTTCCTCCACTGTGCGCTGACCGGAATCGTCAGGTCGCCATCGCGATCCGGGGTCGGATCGTCGGCGGTTGGAACGGAGAACAGTGCCGGCGGAGATACGGGAGACGATCCACCGCGAACTGAACTGTTGATGTGATGCACAACACTGTATGGAGGGTCTGGTGGGCAGCACAGTGCCAGTTCGACGGCACGTCTGAGGACCAGTTCGTTACCACTGGTCACAGGGTATGGGTGTTCTCGGGGTCTCCCGGGTGCACACCGCAGTCGGGGGTTCCAGATGTGCCGTGAAACCGCGCCGCCGGGCCATGCGCACGCCGCCCTCTTCGTGAAGATCGCTGTCATCCCAGGTCAGAACGCATTCCCCGGCGGCGATTCCGCTGTCGAACTGGCCCCTACGCTTGCGAGGCAACTGGCTCTGGGCGAGCTCCGGCACCAGTCGTAGTGTGAGGTGAACACTCGAATAAGTGATGTGGATCACACATAATTTAGTCGCTGAACCGGTGGGTGCCCGCATCGACGTACGACCGACGAGGTCTGTCAGGCGAGGGCCCCTCGCAGCGCCTTCTGGAGGAAATGTGGACAGTACTGCTCCCGGACATACCGACAGTTCAGGTCTCGGCAAGGGCCTGAAACGCAGGCACATGAATCTCATCGCCCTGGGTGGGGTGATCGGCGCCGGTCTCTTCGTGGGCAGCGGTGTCGTCATCGGCGGCGCCGGTCCCGGCGCCATCATCTCCTTCCTCATCGCAGGCATCATCACGTTGCTGATCATGCGGATGCTGGCGGAGATGGCGGTGGCCCGGCCGGTGGTCGGATCGTTCTACGTCTACGCTCGCCAGGCCCTGGGGCGTCGCGCCGGGTTCGCGACGGGCTGGATGTACTGGTACTTCTTCGTCATCGTCGTCGCGGTCGAAGCCATCGCCGGCGGCCGGATCTTGCAACTCTGGCTGCCGATGATCCCGCTGTGGCTCCTGAGCCTGGGCCTGATGCTCCTGCTGACCGCCACCAACATGGTGTCTGCCCGCTCCTACGGCGAGTTCGAGTACTGGTTCTCGTCGATCAAGGTCGTGGCGATCGTTCTGTTTCTCGGGATGGGCGCCCTCTGGATCACCGGGCTGTGGCCCGACTCGACGCCCGGACTCGGCAACCTCGTGAACCACGGCGGCTTCACCCCGCTCGGCTGGGGTGCGGTGCTCGCCGCGGTCGTCCCCTGCGTGGCCTTCTACACGGGAGCCGAGATCGTGACGATCGCGGCGGCCGAGTCGGAGGAGCCGAAGCGTGCTGTCGCCCACGCCATGCGGTCGATCGTGGTCCGGATCGTGACGTTCTACGTCGGTTCGATTCTCGTGGTCGTCACGATCCAACCGTGGAACACCGAAAGCGTGGGGGTGAGCCCGTACGCCGCGGTGCTCGAGGTCCTCGGAATTCCCGGTGTCGCGACGATCATGAACTTCATCGTCCTCACGGCCGTCCTGTCCTGCCTCAACTCGGCGCTGTACACCACGTCCCGAATGTTGTTCGCGCTCACCCGCAACGGTGACGCCCCGAAGTTCTTCACGACGCTGTCCCGGAACGGCGTGCCCCGACGTGCGATCCTGCTCGGCACCACCGTCGGATACGTGTCCGTCGCCTGCACCTACGTGTGGGGCGACGTCGTCTTCGGCTTCCTCGTCAACTCGTACGGCGCCGTCGCGCTCTTCGTCTACCTCCTGATCGCCATCTCCCAGGTGGTCCTCCGCCGGAGACTCGAGCGTGAAGACCCTGCCGCACTGCAACTCCGGATGTGGTTGTTCCCGTGGCTCAGCTACGCCACCATCGCCCTGATGGCCACCGTCATCCTCGCGATGGCGTTCCTGCCGACCACCCGCTCCCAGTTCCTCATGAGCGGTCTGACGTTGATCGTCATCCTGATCAGCTACGAGGTGCGGAAGTTGCTCGGCAAGGGCGGTCGCGACGACGAATCACTGTCCGGTGCTCCACCGATCGGTTCCGCGGACGAGTCGGTCGCGGAGGCCGAGAAGCGCATCGAGTCCGTGGAGACGCTCGGCGGCTCGGACATCGAACTGCTGGCCGCGGCACAACAGAAGCCGAACCCCCATCGTCACCAGAGGAGACACTCGTGAACACTTCCGCCGTCGGTACGGCCCGCGTCAAGCGTGGCATGGCCGAGATGTTGAAGGGCGGGGTCATCATGGACGTAGTCACACCCGATCAGGCGAAGATCGCCGAGGATGCCGGTGCGGTCGCGGTGATGGCGCTCGAGCGGGTGCCCGCGGACATCCGCGCGCAGGGTGGGGTGTCCCGGATGAGCGATCCGGACATGATCGACGGCATCATCTCCGCGGTGTCGATCCCGGTGATGGCCAAGGCCCGGATCGGGCACTTCGTGGAGGCGCAGATCCTGCAGTCCCTCGGGGTCGACTACGTCGACGAGTCCGAGGTGCTGACCCCGGCCGATTACGCGAACCACATCGATAAGTGGCAGTTCACGGTTCCGTTCGTCTGTGGTGCCACCAATCTCGGTGAGGCGCTGCGCCGGATCACCGAGGGTGCGGCGATGATCCGGTCCAAGGGTGAGGCCGGTACCGGTGACGTGTCCAACGCGACTACGCACATGCGGACGATCGGTGGGGAGATCCGCCGGTTGACCTCGCTGAGCGAGGACGAGCTGTATGTGGCGGCGAAGGAGCTGCAGGCGCCGTACGACCTGGTCGTCGAGGTCGCGAAGGCCGGGAAGTTGCCGGTCACGATGTTCACCGCCGGTGGTATCGCGACCCCGGCGGATGCGGCGATGATGATGCAGCTCGGTGCGGAGGGTGTGTTCGTCGGGTCGGGCATCTTCAAGTCCGGTAACCCGGCCGAGCGGGCCGCGGCGATCGTGAAGGCGACCACGTTCTTCGACGACCCGGACGTGCTGGCGAAGGTGTCCCGCGGGCTGGGTGAGGCGATGGTCGGGATCAACGTCGACGACATCCCCGTCCCGCACCGGCTCGCCGAACGCGGCTGGTGACGTACTGAACTCTGCTCGTCCGAAACACTGCTCGTCCGAAACACTGCTCGTCCGAAACACTGTGGGCCGGTTCTGCTGTCGTGCGGCAGAACCGGCCCACAGTTGTTTCGTTCAGCCCAGTAGTTCGGGGAGCTTCGCTGCGCTCTCCAGGATGTGCGTGTGGGGCTCCGGACGCAGCGTCGCCGCGTCGTGGGCACCGGTCAGGACACCGACCACGTACCGCGCCCCAGCGTTCGTCCCGGCCCGGAGATCGTTCGGGGTGTCGCCGCCGACGAGCACCTCGTCGACGCTCTGCACTCCGGCGAGTTCCATGGCGCGGAAGATGAGATAGGGCGACGGCCTGCTCATCCGCACCTGATCGCTCGTGATCACACCGTCGATGTCCCGCCCGATCTCCCACCCGACCTGCTCGAGCAGCGGTTCCGCGATCTCACGTGAATAGCCGGTCTGGAGCACGATCTTGATGCCGCGCTGGCGCAACGTACCGAATGCGTCGTGAACCCCGGGCAGTGCGGTGGGCGGCGTCGCCCGGTACGCAGCCAGAAGCATTGCGGTGAAATTCGATTCGACGGCGTCGAGAACATTCTTCTCGGCCGGCACCCCGCTCACCCGCAGCAGTCCCTCGATGGCCTGCCGCTTGCCCGTGCCCTTCCATCGATCGAACCGATCGTCCGGAATCGGCTCGCCGAGATGCTTCTCGACGGTGTCGCGCAACGCGACGTACACGGCGCCGCCCTCGTCGACGCTCGTTCCGGCAATGTCCAAGGTAACCAGGGAAACCCCGTGTTCGGTCATGGGTGTGACTCCTTCACTGTTGAGCCACTGACAGGTGATGGCTGTCAGTGGGCGATCATCGACAGCACGTCGGCAATGACGTCGCTGTTGGTACCGCGCGACAGATCGAGCGTCCGGCAGCGGTCGTAGTACGGGCTCAGGTCCAGCCCGACCCCCAGTCCGTACACCTCGACGGCCCGCTCGTCCTCGTGTCGCTCGACCACGACCTGCAGGTGGTGGTCCAGGTAGAACTCGTCGTTGGCCAGCGCGGTGGCGCCGTCCAGTGGGCTTCCGTCCGAGATCACGAACAGGAGCCGCCTGCCCTGGGTGCCCCGCATCCGGGAGCATGCCCAGTCGACGGCCTCACCGTCGACGCCCTCTTTGAACAGGTCGTTCTTCAGCAGCCCCGCGATCGCGGGACGGGCTCGGCGCCACGAAGTCTCGGCGTCCTTGAACACCAGCTGCCGGACTTCGTTGAGGCGTCCCGGGTTGCGCGGACGGCCGGACCGGAGCCAGTCTCGGCGGGCTCGTCCCCCGTTCCATGCGGCGGTCGTGAAACCCAGGATCTCGCACCGGGCGTCGGCCAGTTCGAGTGCCCGGGCGAACACGTCGACCAGGACCGCAACCGGTTCACCGAACTCCTTCATAGAACCCGAGCAGTCGATGAGAAAGGTGACCGTCGTGTCGGTCTGCGGCTCGGTGCGTTCGGCCCGGAAGAGTCTGCGCTCGGTGGGCGAGGTGACCAACTGGGCGAGCCGGCGACCGTCGATGTATCCCTCCTCCCGGCCGCCGTCCCACCCGTCGGGGACCGGTTTCGAGAGCAGGGCCTTCAGCTGCCGTCCGAGTTTTCGGACGTCGAGGCGCTGCGTGTCGATGGTGAGGTCCAGCCGTCGTCGGTAGTCCTGGAGCAGTTCGGGCCGGACGAGGGACGCGATCTGTCGGGTCTCGTCGTACGCGCGGGTGAACACGCGGTACCCGTCTCCGCACTCCCCCAGCGCGCGACTGCGTCCCGACACCGCGGTCGTGAAGGTCTCGTCGTCGGGGTCGAAGTCGAACAGGAGGGAGAACGCCGCCCGGCCGTCGCGCCGGTCGTCGCCCGACCCGTCCGTGTCGGTGGGCGGCTCCAGGTGACGGCCGATCAGCTCGGCGACTGCCTGGGCGTGACCCCCGAAGTCGTTTTGCGAGAAACGGGTTCGACGCAGCAACGGCAGGTGGCCGCCGAGAACGGAGGCGAGCGCGAACCGGGTCGATTCGATCAGGTCCTCGGTGGCCTCGGGTATGGGCTCGGCGGTGATCCGGGCCCGGCACATCTGCGTCACCGTGAACAGCAGCATCCCGTGCACGGTCTCGGTCAGCCCGGACGCCACGTAATCCTGCGACCACTGCGCGAAGCGGTGGGCGAGGTTGGCGCGCACGCCGCTCCACGCGTCGGCGGCCAGCGACTCGACGCGGAACTGTTCCAGGATCTCGAAGATCAGCCGACCCGCCGTGTCGTCCGGGCACAGGCTGCGATGCAGGGCGGGGTCGGTGTGGAGGAGGCGCGACGCCATGCCGTCCGCCGCGCCTCGGAAGGACGCGAAGTCGGCGCCGTCGAAGGACGGGTGCAGGTGTGGGGCGGGCATCGGTACGCGCCGATGTCCGCGATGGAGTTCCGGTCCGCGAAAGTGCAACTCGGCCTGCCCCGCGAGGGCGCGGATCGTGCCGGCACAGAGTTCGTGAACCTCCTGTCGATGCCGAACCGACGCGGGGCGCACGGGCAGTTCTGTCATGACTGCCCGCTCACGCCGTGCTCGTCGCGAGCATCGCCGACCGCTCCGGTTCCGAGTCGAAGCATCGCTGGAAGTACTCGGCGACCACGGGTCGCTCGGCCTCGTCGCACTTGTTGACGAACGACAACCGGAATGCCAGGGCGGGGTCGTGGAAGATTTCGATGTTCTCGGCCCAGGTGATCACCGTGCGCGGCGACATCAGCGTCGACAGGTCACCGACTCGAAACCCGCTGCGCGTCAGATTGGCCACGGCCACCATCGACCCGATGAGCTCCCGGCTCAGCGACGGCACCCGCGCGGACACGATCTCGATCTCCTGTTCCGCGGGGAGGTGATCGAGCGTCGCGACGATGTTCCAGCGATCGATCTGCGCGTGATTGAGCCGCTGCACGCCGTGATACAAGCCGTTGAGATTGCCCAGACCGACGGTGTTGGCCGTGGCGAACAACCGGAAGGCCGGATGGGGAGTCAGAACCCTGTTCTGGTCGAGCAGGGTGAGTTTCCCGTCGCGCTCGAGGAGACGCTGGATGACGAACATGACATCGGGCCGGCCGGCGTCGTACTCGTCGAGGATGAGGGCGACCGGTCGCTGCAGTGCCCAGGGGAGGATGCCTTCCTGGAATTCGGTGACCTGCTTGCCGTCTCGCAGGACCACCGCGTCGCGACCGATGAGGTCCAGCCGGCTGAGATGTCCGTCGAGGTTGACCCGCACACACGGCCAGTTGAGCCGCGCCGCGACCTGCTCGATGTGCGTGGACTTTCCGGTGCCGTGCAGACCCTGCACCATCACCCGGCGGTTACGGCCGAACCCGGCGAGCAGGGCCGTCGTCACCGCGTGATCGAACCGGTACGCGGGGTCGATGTCGGGGACGTGGTCGACCGGTTCGCGGAAGGCGCGCACCGTCAGGTCGGTGTCGAGTCCGAACAGCTCGCGTGCGGACAGCACGTGGCTGGGTGCCGCAGTGGTCATTTCGGGCATGCGCCCTCCTTCAGTTCAGGTCTGGCGATCCGTCGTCCGTGACCTCGTTCTCGATCTCACCGATGGCGTCGGCCGCCCGCCGCAACGCGGGCAGAAGCTTGAGCGCCTTGTCGGGGGTGAGTCGCATGACCGGGGCCTGGACTGCGATGCAGAGATTGGAATTACCTGTGGCACAAGGGACGAGCACCGCGGCGCACACGAGGCCGGGAAGGAACTCTTCGTCGTCGATGGCGTAACCGTCGCGGCGGACCTGCTTGAGTTCGGTCTCGATCAGCTCGACGTCGGTGACCGTCTTGTTGGTGTACCTCTCGAGCGGCATCCGCCCGAGAAGTCGCCGGCGCTGGGCGGGGCTGAGCTGCGACAGGATCATCTTGCCGCTGGCCGAGCAGTGCGCAGGCACCCGCGATCCCGCATGGAGGGTGAACCGAAGGGGCTCTGAGGTTTCCACGCGGTCGAGATACACCACTTCGCTACCCGACAGGGTGGTCACGTTGCAGCTCTCGCCGAGTTCCGCGACGAGGTTTCGGAGGATGGCGTGTCGGGCGCCGTGGTGGGTGTCGTTGAGCAGCAGATTCTCGGCGAAGCGTCGCAGGCGCACACCGGTGCCGTAATGCCTGCCGTTGTTCTGCCGGGTGAGGAGGCCGGCTCCCTCGAGCTGCTGGAGCATGCGGTGCAGGGTCGGCTTGGCCATGCCCGTCTCTTCGACGAGCCCCTGCAACGTGAACAGCTGGTCCTTGGACGCGATCATCTCGAGCAGTGCGAACAGGCGGAGCGTCGGTGTGTCCCCGGGTAGCTCCGTAGTCGGGTGTCCGTTCGACTCGTCGATCCGGTGAATCTCACCCACGGTTCCTCCTTGGCCGAACGGCGACGCATTCGCATCGTGTATCGAAAAATCATACATCCCGTTCCAGTTTTAGGAACATTCATTGACGAAGTGTGTGACGTGGCCTACTGTCACTGCAGATCACAAAATCACGAACGAAACGTTCCGATTTTTGACATTCTCTGCCGGTTCCGGCGCGCCCTTGAAGGAGGATCACACATGAGCAAGAAGAAGAACGGTGCCGATCGCACCGCTGTCTCCGGTGTACAGAAGATGACACCGTCGGAGGCGTTCGTCGAGACGATGGTCGCCAACGGCGTCACCGACATGTTCGGCATCATGGGATCCGCCTTCATGGATGCGATGGACATCTTCGCTCCCGCCGGGATTCGACTGGTCCCCGTCGTGCACGAGCAGGGCGCGGGACACATGGCCGACGGATATGCGCGGGTCAGCGGGCGCCACGGCATGGTGATCGGGCAGAACGGTCCGGGTATCAGCAACTGCGTCACCGCGATCGCTGCCGCGTTCTGGGCGCACAGCCCCGTTGTCATCGTCACCCCCGAGGCCGGCACCATGGGAACGGGCCTGGGCGGCTTCCAGGAAGCCAACCAGCTGCCGATGTTCCAGGAGTTCACGAAGTACCAGGGGCACGTCAACAACCCGAAGCGCATGGCCGAGTTCACGGGCCGCTGTTTCGACCGCGCGATGTCCGAGATGGGCCCGACGCAGCTCAACATTCCGCGCGACTACTTCTACGGTGAGATCGAGACGGAGATCCCGCAGCCCACCCGCCTCGACCGCGGTCCCGGCGGCGAGAAGAGCCTGAACGAGGCGGCAGAACTGCTGGCACAGGCCGAGTTCCCGGTGATCGTGTCCGGTGGCGGCGTGGTGATGGCCGACGGTGTCGACGAGTGCAAGGCACTCGCCGAGCGTCTCGGCGCCCCCGTCGTCAACAGCTACCTGCACAACGACTCGTTCCCCGCCAGCCACCCGCTGTGGACCGGACCGCTCGGCTACCAGGGTTCCAAGGCCGCGATGAAGCTGATCAGCCAGGCGGACGTGGTGCTCGCTCTCGGCACCCGCCTCGGCCCCTTCGGGACTCTGCCGCAGCACGGCATGGACTACTGGCCGAAGAATGCCAAGATCATCCAGATCGACGCGGACCACAAGATGCTCGGCCTGGTCAAGAAGATCTCCGTCGGAATCTGCGGCGACGCGAAGGCCGCCGCCGTCGCGCTCACCGAGCGGCTCGAGGGCAAGGCCCTCGTCTGCGACGCCAACCGTGCGGCACGGAGCGAGAAGATCGACGCCGAGAAGGCCGCGTGGGAGAAGGAACTCGACGAGTGGACGCACGAGCGCGATGCGTTCAGCCTCGACATGATCGCCGAACAGGAAGGCGAGGACGGCAACTGGCTGCACCCGCGCCAGGTGCTGCGTGAGCTGGAGAAGGCGATGCCGGAAGACGTGATGGTCTCCACCGACATCGGCAACATCAACTCCGTCGCCAACAGCTACCTCCGGTTCGAGAAGCCGCGCAGCTTCCTCGCCCCGATGAGCTTCGGCAACTGCGGTTACGCGCTGCCGACCATCATCGGCGCGAAGGCCGCGGCACCCGAACGGCCCGCCATCGCATACGCAGGCGACGGCGCCTGGGGCATGAGCCTGGGCGAGATCATGACGGCTGTCCGGCACGACATCCCGGTCACCGCCGTCGTCTTCCACAACCGGCAGTGGGGTGCGGAGAAGAAGAACCAGGTCGACTTCTACAACCGCCGCTTCGTCGCCGGAGAGCTCGAAAGCGAGTCCTTCGCCGGGATCGCACAGGCGATGGGTGCCGAGGGCATCGTCGTGGACAAGCTCGAAGAGGTCGGTCCCGCACTGCAGCGCGCGGTCGCCGCACAGATGAACGAGGGCAAGACGACGGTCATCGAGATCATGTGCACCCGCGAACTCGGCGATCCCTTCCGCCGCGACGCGCTGTCGAAGCCGGTTCGCCTGCTCGACAAGTACAAGGACTACGTGTAGTCCGCTCCCTGCGAGCACGTGGCCCCCGGCGCAGCAGACGCCGGGGGCCACGTCCCGTGCGTTCCTGGTACCGACGATTCGACGTCGTCTGGACCTGTCGCTTCGCCGCCGCGACCCCCACACTTCTGACGGAGACAACGGCGAACGAAAGCGGTGCAACAGGGTATGGCGGCAACGGTGTGGGATCTGTCGTTGCCTGCCCTCCTCTTCGCGCTCGGCGTCGTGGTGGCCGGCGGTGTCGTCCGCGGTTTCGGGGGGTTCGGTGGCGCGATGGTGTGGGTCGCGGGACTCGTCGTGCTGCTCCCGCCGACGTCGGTGATTCCCACCGTGTTCGTCCTCGAGGTCGTCGCGAGCGCCGCGATGCTGCCCCAGGTGTGGCGGCAGGTGCACTGGAAGTCGTTGCGCTGGTTGTTCGCCGGCACCCTGATCGGTATGCCGCTGGGGATGTGGGCGCTCACGCAGCTGTCCGGTGACCTGGTGCGCGTGCTGCTGGGTGTCGCGATCATCGGCTCCGCCGTCGCCATGGCCGCCGTCCCCGACCGGGAGTCGCTGCCCGGCCCCGGGGTGACCACCGTGACGGGAGTGGCGTCCGGTCTCCTCAACGGCGGCTTCGCCCTCGGTGGCCCGCCCGCCGTCCTGATGTACTTCTCCGCGTCCTCCCACGTCGCGGCCGGCCGCGCGTCGCTCGTCGTGTTCTTCCTCGTCATCGACGCGTTCGGCGCCGCGGGGTCGGCCGCCGGTGGTCTGCTCACCGTGCCCGTCCTCGCGCAGATCGCCCTGTTCGTGCCGCTCTGCATGTTCGGCGCCGCCGCGGGGAAATGGCTGTTCGACCGCACCACCGCCCAGCAGGTCCGGCAACGGGTGCTGTGGCTACTCGGCTTCCTCGGCGCCGCCGTCCTCGTGCAGGTGGCGTTGCGCTGACCGCGTTTCCCGGGAACCCGAATCGCCCGAATCACGCTGGAACAGACTCAGACTCGACACCGACCGCTGCAGGCCGTCGAGAGTCCGGGGATCCCAGCCGGTCAGCTGCTGCCAGCGGTCGAGCCGGTAGGTGATCGAGTTCGCATGCAGGTGGATGTCCCGCCCGGCCGCGCTGATGGAGAACTCGTTGCGGGCGAACGCCAATACCGCCTCGACGAGGTGCGGATGGTCCGCGGCGACCGCGACACCCGGCTCCAGCAGCGTGGCGAGCTCGTCGCGATGGTCTGCCAGGGTGGCGGCAACCCATTCGTCGGCGAAACGGACCACCTCACCGGTAGGCGAGGCCAACTGCAGGACCCGTCGCGCGTCCGTGATGCTCATCGCCGCGCCGGCCAGGCCGGGGCGGCCCAATCCGACTCCGACCGTGGTCCCCGGGTGGCCGAGACGTACCTCGCGGATGATGTCGTCGACCGGTGCGCGCTGGCTCAGGGCGATGATGACGGCGCCGTGCCCGCTGCATTGAGTGGTGCCCGGGATCGTGTCCAGGGTGCGTTGCAGGCGCTCGAGCTGCGCTTCCGACCACTCCTCCGCGGCGACGCACACCGCTTGGAACTCGTGCTGCGCGGTGAAACCCAGTGCCTCTGCCAGCTCGCGCACATCACGGTGGTCGCCGTCGACCGACCTCGCGAGGGACTCGAAGAACCGGTAACGCACCCCCGCGCGGATGGCCTGTTCGCTTCGGGTCGCGTCGGTGTGTCCGACGGCGACCGCGCTGGTCGCGGTGTGGACGAGGTCCCACATCATGCCGCCTGCGCGCAGCAGGTCGGTCGTCGGCTCGGCGGCTGTGGCCACCATCGTGTTCCACAATTCGCGGGACGCGATGTGGTACGTCTCGATGACGTCGGACAGCGGCAACCCCTGCATGGCCCGGCGCCTGCCGAGCTGACGCGAACGCTCGAGGACGTCGTCGGCGAGAGGTTCGCTCTCCGCGAGGGCGCGCAACGTCGCCGCGAGCTGGCGACTGATGTATCCGCGCTGCTCGTCGATCGGAACGGCGGCGTACGACTGCAGCTCGGCGCGGATCTGACCCACCGCCCGGTCGGTTACCGACTCGATCTCCTCCGAGACCTGCCGGCACAACCGCTGGATCGTGTCTTCACCCACGGCCTCGGGCACCCTCTCCCTCGCATTCCACACTCCCGTGAAATTCACGAACCGCCTCGGCGTTTTCCGGGATTCGCCCATGGCCCGAGGGGAGTGATTCAGACCACACTAGTGCCAGAGTGCACGTCGACCGGCACCGGACCCAACCCGCGACGCCGGTGGACGCAGTCGGAATAGGAGACAAAACAATCATGTCCAACGAGGCAAAAAGCGCCTTACTCGCGATAGGTGTCCCGTTCGCCGGCGTTCTGGGCGGCATCGTCGCGCTGTCCGGATCCACGGCCACGGTCTTCGGAGTCCCCATCCTGTTCGCGTGGTTGTTCCTGTGGATGCCGCTCACCTCGCTGTGCCTCCATCTTGCCTGGAAGCTATTCGACCGTAAGGACTTCGAAGCTGCCGAGCGCGCCGAGTCAGCCGCTGCGAGCGCTCGGATCGGAGAATCATGACCGCGGCCTTCTTCACCCTGGTGCTCGTCCTCGCCCTCGGGGCAGGCGTGCTGTCGCGGCGCGGCAGCAAGAAGGAGATCTCCGATTACCTCGTGGGTGGCCGGTCGTTCGGTCCGCTGCTGGTGTTCATCCTGGGAGCGGGCGAGGCGTACAGCATCGGCACCCTGATCGGGTTCCCCGGCGGCGTGTACGCGCACGGGGCGAGCTACGGCGTCTGGTTCATAGGGTACATCCTGCTTGCCTACCCGATCGGATACTTCTTCGCGCCCTACCTCTGGCGCGCGGGCAAGAGATACGGCGCCATGACGTTGCCCGATGTGGCCGGGCGCCACTTCCGGTCGCGTGGGCTGGAATTGACGATCGCCATCGCTTCGGTCGTATTCCTCATCCCGTGGGGCCAGCTTCAGCTCGCGGGACTGCAGATCGCGCTGACCGGTCTGGGCATCTCCATCGACCCCACCGTCGCGGTATTCGCAGGCGCAGCCCTCGCGCTGCTGTTCCTCATGTTGTCCGGGGTGCGCGCCCCCGCATTCGTGTCGTACGTCAAGGACACCGCCCTGTTGCTCGGCGCCGTCCTGATCGGACTGGCGGCAGTGATCGAGACCGGTGGTACCGAGAAGCTGTTCGCCGCGGCGGCAGCCAGTGGTGGCGGCGCGGCCTCACACTCCACGGTCACCGGCTCGTCACTGACGTTCGTCCTGACGACGATCGTGTTCCAATCGGTCGGATTCTTCATCTTCCCGATCATCGTGCAGGCCGTGCTCGCGGCGAAGTCCGAGGCGACGATCAAGCGGGTCGCCAAGTTCAATCCTCTGTACATGCTCATGTACCCGTTCCTCGTCGCCGCCGCCTTCGGGGCGATCACGCTGCTGCCCACCAAGCTCGAGGGCACGGAATCCGACCAGGTGCTCCTGCAGTTGTCGCGGCAACTGTTGCCCGACTGGCTGACCGGCGTCGTCGCAGGCGGCGCGGCCCTCTGCGCGATCGTGGTGCTGTGCGGCGCGGCCCTCGGAATCGGCGCGATCGTGTCGCGCAACATCATTCCCGGGATCCCGGAATCCCGCCAACGGGTCTGGGTGCGCGGAGTCGTCGTGGCGTACCTCGGGATCTCGCTCCTACTCACCCTCGCGACACCTCAGCTCCTGCTCACCCTGGTCAACACGGCGTACTACGGCGTCACCCAGGCCGCGGTGGTCTTCGCGACGATGGTCTTCGGATGGAAACTGCGTCCCGCTGCCCTCGCCATGGGTGTGGTGCTCGGCGACGTCGTGGTGCTGTGGCTGTATCTCGACAAGCACGGCCCCGTGTCCGTGTGGCTCGCCGAGCACGGTGTCAACCTCGGCGCGGCCGCCCTCGTCCTCAACATCCTGTTCGTGGTGTCGACGCGGGTGTTCTGGCCACCCACCGATCCCGTCCGTGGCCTTCGCTCCGACGGCCGAACGTCCGGCACCGCCGCGGGATCCGTGGCCGCACGCAGCGAAGTGGGTGCCTGATGTCCAGGACACTGCTCACCGCCGATTCGATCCACACCCAGGACCCGTCGTCGCCGACCGTCGAAGCGCTGGTCATCGACGGAGCCGACGTGGTCGCCACCGGCACCAGGAAGGACATGGCCGACTACGCCGGCATCGGGGCCCGCCGCCTCGACCTGCCCGGTGCCACGGTTATCCCGGGACTGATCGAATCGCACATCCACCCCACCTATGCCGGCCTCACCGACGGCTGGGCGGACTGCCGGACACCACCGTGCCGGTCGATCGCCGACATCCAGCGGGCGTTGCGTGCCGCGGCCACCGGCAGCGGATGGATCAGGGGGTGGGGTTACGACGACACCCAGATCGCCGAGGGACGGCATCCGACCCGGACGGATCTCGACGCCGTCAGCACCGAGCGGCCGGTCATCGTGCTGCACATCTGCGGGCACTTCGCCGTCGCCAACACCGCCGCACTCGCGGCGGCAGGCATCGACGAATCCACGGTGCCGGTGGACGACCCGCTGTTCCCTCGCGGCGCCGACGGTCGTCTGACCGGGATGGCGTGGGAAATCGATGCGGTGGCCAGGCTCACCGCGGCGGTTCCCGCGCTGACCGAGCAGGAGGTCAACGGCGCCCTGCTTCGCAGCCTGCTGTCGGCGCGGTCGCGGGGCATCACCACCATCCACGATCTCGGGGTGGGTCTCTCGGCGGGCGAGCAGGAGCTGACCGCCTACCGCTCGCTGGACGCCTCGGGTGAGCTACCGGTGCACGTCGTCGGGTTCCTGCGCGGTGACATGGCGCTCGAGGCCCTCGACGACCGGGGAGTCACGTTCGAGCACGCACCCGCGGCCGGCGCACGCTTCCGGCTGGCCGGCGCGAAGTTCTGGGCCGACGGGTCGATCCAGGGGCTGTCCGCCGCACTCCGCACGCCGTACGCGTGCGACCCCAGTCATCACGGCGACCTGCTCTACCCTCAGGCGCAGCTCGACGAGATGATCCTGCGGGTGCATCGTGCGGGCGGCCAGGTCGCCGTGCACGCCAACGGCGACGCGGCGGTCGGCGCCGCGATCACCTCGCTGAGGAGGGCGCAAGCCACCGACGGCCGGGTGGGACGGCACCGCATCGAACACTGCCAGGTGAGCGCACCGAGCGACCTCGCCGCCATCCGGGAAGCCGAACTCGGGGTGAGTTTCTTCGTCAATCACATCTTCTACTGGGGCGACCGCCACCGCGACCGGTTCCTCGGTGCCGAGCGCGCCGCCGAGATGGATCCCCTCGCCTGCGCCGACGAGTTGGGGCTGCGATTCGGACTGCATTCGGACTGCCCGATCACCCCGATGGATCCGCTCGCGACCATCAGAACCGCGGTCACCAGGATGACGAGGGGCGGCACCGTGCTCGGCGGGAACCAGCGGATCGGAGTGGATCGCGCGATCCGTGCCATGACCGTCGACAGCGCGTACCTGGTCCACGACGAGACCCGTGTCGGCACCTTGACGGCGGGCCGTCGTGCGGACCTGGTGGCGCTCGACGGCAACCTCGGAGATCTCGCCGACGGCACCACCGAAATACCCCGTCCCACCATGGTCATGATCGACGGAGAGTCGGCGGACATGCGGTAGCCCGAACGTAAGTGCTTCAGCTGAAACGGAACTGGAACCCGTCCCCGCCGATCAGGCGAGGGCGGGTTCCCGCTACCGGCGGAAACTCGCCTGGCACGCCTGGCCGAGGAGCGCGATGCCTTCTTCGATGGAACGCAGCGGGATCGCCCCGTAGCCGATGCGGAAGTGGTTGCGGGGCGGGACCGGCTGCGTGAAGAAGATGTCGCCCCGCTCGATGAGCACACCGCGGGCCTCCGCCTCGCGCACGAGCACCCGGCAGTCGAGGTTCTCCGGACCGGTCATCCACAAGCTGACGCCACCGGGCGGATACGGCTCCTGCGGCCACGGGAGGTACTTGTCGACGGCCGCACACAGCCGTTCCCATTTGTGTTTCATCTGGGTGCGGTGATGGCGCAGTGCGCGGTGATACTCCCCGCTGTCGATGAGCATGGCCAGGGCCCGTTGCTGGTGGCCCGGTGGATGACGGAGCACGTACCGCCGGGCCTTCCGCAGTTCGCGCACCAGGTCCGCAGGTCCGACGAGGTAGCCCAGACGCAGACCCGGGGCCAGGAACTTCGAGAACGTGCCGAGATACACGGCGTCGCCGCTGGAATCGAGCGCCTTCAGCGCAGGGCTGGGGCTGCCGTGATAGCGGAACTCGCTGTCGTAGTCGTCCTCAACGATCACGGTGCCGGACTCCGCGGCCAGCTGCAGCAGACGCTGACGACGGTCGATGCCGAGCGTCGCGTTGGTCGGATGGTGATGGCTCGGTGTCAGATACATCAGGTCCGTGCCGCGCAGAGTCTCCGGCGGGCGCAGGCCGCGGTCGTCGACGTCGATGCCGTACACCTGGGCGCCGGTGCGCAGGAAGATGTGTCGCGCATCGAGATAGCCGGGGTTTTCGATGGCAACCCGATCTTCGGGTCCGAGCAGCACCCGGCCGACGAGGTCCAGCCCCTGCTGGGAACCGACCGTCACCAGAACCTCGTCCGCGCTCGCCTCGATGCCGCGCGAGGGCAGCAGATGCTGGCGGATCATGTCGATCAGCATCGGGTCGTCCGCACCGACGCTGTCCTGGAGACTCGCGTAGGCGTGGGGTTGATACAGCGCGTCGCGGAGACAGCGCACCCACGCGCGGGCGGGGAAGCTGCGGATGTCGATCTGCCCGGCCAGGAACGGGTACGGATAGCTGTGCCAGTCGACGTTCTTCTCGATGTGCGGGACGTCGGCATCGGGGTAACGCCGGATGCGGGACGACCAGTCGATGCGCGGAATGGTCGCGCGGGCGTCCGATGCAAGCGTCTCGATCATGTCGGGATTCACGAACATGCCCGAGCGCTGGTGGCTTTGAACGAGTCCCTCGGCGATCAGTTCCTGATACGCCAGGTTGATCGTGTTCCGTGAGATCGCGAGATCGACCGCGAGTTCACGCGAACTCGGAAGGCGGTGGCGCGGATCGAACAGTCCGTTGGCGATGCCGTGTTCGATCGCCCGTCGAACCTGGCGGTAGAGCGGTTCGGCGGAGTTGCGGTCGACCTCGATCAGTGTTCTCGGCACGCATCGCCTCCTGTGGATCCAAGAGTGGCCAGATGTAGGCCGACCCGGCACGCCGAGAAGTTCTCGAACGAGCACTTCTCAGTATGCCGGGCCGGCGGCGAAATCAAACCAGGTTGAGCGCGTCGTCGACGCTGACCGACTCGATCCCGAGTGCGGCACCGACGGCATCGTTCGTCAGGCGCCCGGCGACGGTGCTGACTCCGGCGCGGAGTGCGGCATTGTCCCTGGCCGCGCGGGCGAGGCCCTTCTCGGCGATCTGCAGGGTGTACGGCAAGGTCACGTTGGTGAGTGCGTACGTCGATGTGTGGGGCACCGCTCCCGGCATGTTCGCCACGCAGTAGAACACCGAGTCGTGAACCTTGAACGTGGGCTCCGCGTGGGTGGTGGGACGCGAATCCTCGAAGCAACCACCCTGGTCGATCGCGATGTCGACGAGGACGCTGCCCGGCTTCATCCGCGAGACCAGCGAGTTCGAGATGATCTTCGGTGCCTTGGCGCCCGGGACGAGCACGGCACCGATCACGAGATCGGCCTGCATGACTTCCTGCTCGATCGAGTAGGCGTTCGCGGCGAGGGTGCGGATCCGGCCCTGGTACATCCGGTCGGCGGCGCGCAGCTTGTCGACGTTCTTGTCGAACAGGACGACGTCGGCCCAGGTGCCTGCGGCGACGGCGACGGCATTCATGCCCGATACGCCGGCACCGATCACGACGACGCGAGCCGGGGACACACCGGACACGCCG
This sequence comes from Rhodococcus sp. JS3073, assembly GCF_026810085.1. Taxonomy (NCBI): domain Bacteria; kingdom Bacillati; phylum Actinomycetota; class Actinomycetes; order Mycobacteriales; family Nocardiaceae; genus Rhodococcus; species Rhodococcus sp. JS3073. The sequence continues at coordinate 4,332,140 of NZ_CP113951.1, forward strand.
CCGATCAGTACGCCTCGGCCACCCTCCGGTCGCATGAGCGCCTGCGCACCGACGAGCGGTGCGAGCCGGCCGGCGACCTCACTCATCGGGAACAGCAGCGGCAGCGAACCGTCGGGAAGCTGAACGGTCTCGTACGCAACGGAATTGGTTCCGGCGGCGAGCAGTGCCCGGGTGCACTCTTCACCCGCAGCGAGGTGCAGGTAGGTGAACAACGTGAGGTCCGAACGCATCCGGTGGTATTCCTCGGCGATGGGCTCCTTGACCTTGAGCAGCAGTTCCGCGCTCTGCCACACCGCATCGGCGGAGTCGAGGATCTTCGCGCCGGCGGCACCGTAGGCGTCGTTGCCGATCGACGAGCCTTCCCCCGCACCGCGTTCCACGAACACGTCGTGCCCGTGGGCGACCATTTCGTGGACGCCGGCGGGAGTGGCCGCCACCCGGTACTCGTGGTTCTTGACTTCCTTGGGGATACCGATCCTCATGTGAGACCTCCGTTAGCTGGGGCTGTTCGCCGCTCCGACCACACGCCGTGGTGCCCGAGCGATACCGAAGTCTGGATCACTCTGGCATGGGACCAGAAGGACCAGTTGAGCGCCGTCTGCGGGGACCAGACTGGACCCATCGAATATCGCTCTTCTGGCCCTGACCTGCGGTCTGCCCCGTCGGTATGTTGTGGATCACAGCCATTCGACAACGAAGGAGATGGTCGTGGACGTCACCGAATTGCGAGCACGGGCCCGCCGGCACCTCGGACCTCATTTCACCCGTAAGGACACCTGGGAAAGCGACTTCCCGGTGTTCGTTCGTGGCGAGGGAAGCTATCTGATCGACACCGAGGGGGACCGTTTCCTCGACGGTCTGGCAGGCCTGTTCTGCGTGAACATCGGTCACGGCCGCGACGACATCGCCAAGGCGGCGAGCGAGCAGATCGGAACGCTGGCGTACGCGTCCAACTGGGGCAGCGCCCACATTCCCGCGATCGAGGCGTCCGCGCTCATCGCCGACCTGGCTCCCGGCGATCTCGGGACGACCTTCTTCGTCAACTCGGGATCCGAAGCCGTGGAGACGGCCGTCAAGTTCGCCCGGCAGTACCACCGCAGCCAGGGCAACCCGCAGCGCACCAAGATCATCAGCCGCGAGATGGCCTACCACGGAACCACTCTCGGTGCGCTCTCGGTGACGCAGCTGCCCAAGATCAAAGACCCGTTCGGTCCGCTGCTGCCCGGGGTCCGCTCCGTACCCAACACCCTCGGTTACCTCGGCGACTGCGGCCCGGCGAACGAGCTCGACTGCATCGCCGCGATCGAAGCCGTCATCGAGGAAGAGGGCGCCGAGACCATCGCCGCCGTGTTCGCCGAGCCGGTTCAGAACGGGCGCGGCGCCCTGGTCCCGCCGGACGGATACTGGCCCGCGCTGCGCGCGCTGTGCGACAAGCACGGGATCCTGCTGGTCTCCGACGAGGTGATCTGCTCGTTCGGCCGCCTCGGACACTGGTTCGGGCACGGGCTGACCGGTGTGGTTCCCGACATGATCACGTTCGCGAAGGGTTCCACCTCCGGATACGCCCCGCTCGGCGGCCTGATCGTGCGTGAGCAGCTGGTTCGCGAGCTCTACGACTCGCCCAAGGGCGGCGTGTTCACACACGGCGCGACGTGGGGCGGACACCCGGTGTCGACGGCGGTGGCGGTCGCGAACATCACCGCGATGCGCGACGAGAACGTGCTGGGCAACGTCACCGCGCGCGGCCCGAAGTTGAAGTCGGCACTCGACTCGCTGATGAGCGCGCACCGCTGCGTCAAGGACGTGCGCGGCACCGGATTCTTCTACGCGATCGAATTGATGGCCGACAGCGACAGCGGCCGCGAGTTCACCGAGCAGGAATCGCTGACGGTGTTGCGCAAGGTACTGCCGGAGGCGTTCGCCCGCACCAAGGTGATTCTCCGTGGCGACGACCGTGGTGCCACGATGCTGATGATCTCGCCGCCCCTCGTCGCCGACGACGAGGTGCTCTCGGAACTGCTCCACGGCATCGACAGCATGCTCACCGACATCGAAAAGGCAATCCAGCCGTAGGGAACGACACGTTCCCCGATTTCCAGCGGGTGGCGGTCGTCGAGATCGACGACCGCCACCCTTCTTCGTAGTGATGGGAGTGCGAGGCCATGGCCCCGGGCGTCACCGCTGTACCACCCACCGACGCTGCACGACTGAATGATTCGTCGCTGATCGAGCACTGGATCGCCACCCTGCGTGGGGAGAACCGCGTCGTCGGTCTCGCGGACGGAGAAGACGAACGCGCGATCCGTGCGGCCCACCATCTGCACCACAAATGTGTCGTGTCCCCGCGGCTGTTCGGGCGGCGGGACGTCATCCGGCGCATCGCCGAGGCCGCGGGTATCCCGCTGGCCGAGGAACTCGTCGTCGACGTCGCCGAGGCGGCTGCCGACCCCGCGATCCGTGACGCCGTCGAATCGGGATTCGCCAGGTACCCCGACCGGATCGAGTCGGCGCTGTCCGACCCGGTGTGCCTCGCCGCAGCGGCACTGCGCGCCGGAGTGGTCGACGCCTGCGTCGCGGGTGCGAGCAGGCCGACGTCCGACGTGCTGAGGGCCGGACTGCGCATCGTCGGTCTCGCGCCGGGTTCGAGCATCCTGTCGAGCTCGTTCCTGATGTTGCTGTCGGACGGCAGGCAGTTGACGTTCTCCGATTGCGCCGTCGTACCCGACCCCACGGTCGAGGAACTGGTCGACATCGCGCTGGCCGCCAGCGCCACCCACTTCCAGCTCACCGAGCAGACCCCGATCGCGGCGATGCTGTCGTTCAGCACCCAGGGCAGCGCCAGCCACCCCCGCGTGGAGAAGGTCCGCGAGGCCGCGGAACTGGTGCGCGTCCGGGACCCGCAATTGCACGTGGACGGTGACCTGCAATTCGATGCCGCGCTGGTCGCCGAGATCGGCGCGTCCAAGGCGCCCGGTTCGCGGGTCGCCGGCCGGGCGAACGTGTTGGTCTTTCCCAATCTCGATGCCGGCAACATCGGGTACAAAATTGCTCAGCGGCTCGGGGGTGCAATAGCCTTGGGTCCCATCCTGCAAGGCCTGGCCGCACCGTGGAACGACCTGTCCCGAGGGTGCACGGGCAGCGACATCGAACTGATGGCTCTGGTGAGCGCAGTCCAATCTTTGGCCACCTGAACATCAGACCTGCACGGGAACGTACCACCGGATCGGGAAGGGAGTCGCGATGACGATGCTCCTCATCGGCGCCCTGTGCATCGGCATCGCGTCCGTCATCGGCGGCGCCACCGGGTTCGGGACGGCATTGATCGCGACGCCGGTGATGCTGATGGTCGGCTTCGCCGTTCCCGAAGTGGTGTTCGTCAATCTGGTGGCGGGCCTGATCACGCGAATCGGCGCCGCGTATCAGTTGCGAGAACACATCACTTGGGGACGGGTGGCGCTGCTCGGCGGTGGCAGTCTGCCCGGCGCCTGGCTGGGCGCGGTCACCCTCGGTCTGCTGCCGGAGCAGTATCTGAAGCCGGCAGCGGGAGTTGTGGTGATGCTGTGCGGGCTTGCGATGGCGCTCCCCAACCGGGCGGAGGCCACACGTGTGCCCTCCACGACCGCGCACGTCCTCACCGGTTCCGTGGGTGGCTACCTCGGAACGACGACGTCGCTCAACGGACCGCCACCGGTCCTGTTGCTGATGCGAGCGCGGTTGCCACCGATGGCATTCATCGCCGATCTCGCAGGCTATTTCATCGTCGCGAACGTGATGGCGCTCGGTGTCCTGTGGTTCCACGACGAGATCACGGAATCGATGTTCTGGCCGCGACTCCCGGTCTTCGTCGCCGCCGCGCTGATCGGCAACGTCACCGGGCTGGCGATCGCCCGCCGACTTCCGCCGGGGGTGTTTCGTTCCGCGGTCATCGTCCTGGTGATCGCCGCCGGTGCGGCGACCTGCATTCTCGGGTGACAGCCGCTCACGGTTCGGCACCGACCCGGCGGACCAGACGCACCAGTTCGCCTGCGGGACCGTCGAGCTGACGCGCGCCCCGCCACACGGCCCGCAGCACCCTGTCGAGCTCGAGACCGTCGACGTCGATCACCTTCAGCTCGCCGGCACCGACCTGCTCCGCCACCGCGAGGGTGCTCATCACCGCGGGACCGACCCCGGCCAGCACGCTGGTGCGAATCGCGGCGGCGCTCCCGAGTTCGAGGAGCGGTGCCGCCCGGTCGTATTCCTGCAGTGCCACGTCGAGCGTGGTCCGCGTGCCGGATCCCGGCTCGCGGACCAGGAGCGGTGTCAGCGCCAACTCGGCGACGGACAGCGCCTTCCGTCGCCGTGCCCACGGATGGGTGGGGTGAACGACGACGACCAACCGGTCATGCGCGACCGTGAGACTCTTCAACGGTCGAGGCACCGTCGGCGATTCGACGAACCCGACGTCGCAGATCCTGCTGTTGATCCGCTCGAACACCTGAGTCGAGTTGTGCACCTGCAGGTGAATGGTCACGTCGGAGTGCAAACGGCGAAACTGCCCCAGCCACCCCGGCATCAGGTGTTCCGCGACCGTCATGCTGGCACCCACCGTCAACTCGGCGGCGCGTTCCGCGCGCAGTCCCTCGGCCACGTCGAGAAGCCGGCGCGTATCGGAGAGCACCCGGCGCGCCCAGTGCGCGATCACGGTTCCCTGCGGTGTCAGTATCGAGCCCGTGGGGCTGCGCTGCAGCAGCGTCATGCCGAACTGGCGCTCGAGTTGCTTGATGGCGCGACTCGCGTTCGGCTGCGCCATTCCGGCGAGTCTGGCGGCAGCGCTGAGGCTTCCGTGGTCGTCGACGCCCACGAGCAACTCGAGAACGGGGAACTCGGGCCATCTGCGGGACATGCACTGAGTATATGACCCTGGCGCAAGACATATCACGATGATATATGTACATGCCGAGATGACGGCTACCGGAGACGGCCGCCGTGACGGACCGTGGATTCATGAGTAGTCAACTGAGCGAATCGAAGTCCGAGGAACAGCGCGTCGAGAGCACGGGAACGCTGCCGCGACTCCAGACCGCCACGGCCACTCTCCTGCCGGGCCTGGCGCTGTGCGCCGTCGCCACCGCCGTCGCCATGGGTGTCGGCCGGTTCCTGCCGACGGTGAGCCCGCTGCTCATCGCCATCGTGCTGGGCGCCGTTCTGTCGAACGCCGTGCATCTGCCCGAACGCCTGCGCCCGGGACTGCAGTTCTCCGCCAAGAAGCTGTTGCGGGTGGGCATCGCCCTCCTCGGGCTCCAGTTGATGCTGAGTGACATCCTCGGACTGGGCTGGGGCGTCATCGTCGTGGTCGTCGCGATTGTGTGTCTCGGCATCGTGGGAACGATGTTCGCGGGCAAGCTGCTCGGCCTGAGCTGGACGCAGCACCTGCTCATCGCCTGTGGATTCTCGATCTGCGGTGCGGCCGCCGTGGCGGCGGTGGACGGTGTCGTGGACGCCGACGAGGAAGAGGTGATCACCGCGGTCGCGCTCGTCGTCATCTTCGGCACGCTCATGATTCCCGCGATCCCGCTGCTGTCGCGGGCGCTGGGACTCTCCGACACCGACGCCGGCCTGTGGGCGGGCGGCTCCATCCACGAGGTTGCACAGGTGGTCGCCGCGGGCGGCGCGATCGGCGGTGCCGCCCTCGGCGTGGCCGCGGTGGTCAAACTCGCCCGCGTCCTCATGCTCGCCCCGGTCATGGCCGTCCTCAGCGTGCGCCAGCGCAGGCTCGCCGGCACCGACGCCGACGTGAAGCGGCCGCCGCTCGTCCCGCTCTTCGTCCTCGCGTTCCTCGCCTGTGTCGGCCTGCGGTCGTCCGGCCTGCTGCCGACGGGCCTGCTCGCCGAGGCCAAGATCGTGCAGACCGCCCTCCTCACCGCCGCGATGTTCGCCCTCGGCGCCGGCGTCCAGATCGCCACGATCAAGAAGGTCGGCGCACGACCCTTCGTCCTCGCAGGCATCTCCACCGTCTGGGTGGCATCGATCGCCCTGGTCGGGGTCCTGCTCGCGGGGTGACACCGCTAGCCACCCCCTCACCCCCCCTTCGCCCCCTTCGCCCCCGTCGCGACGAACGGGACGCTCGTTGCGTCAGATCGAACGAGCGTCCCGTTCGTTCGGCGGGGACCGTCGTCCGGGGGCTTGGCAATCACGGTGCAGATGCAGCGACCTGTTCCCGGCGCGTCAGCACGAGCGGCGCGCCGTCGGTGATCGCGATGGTGTGCTCGCTGTGCGAGGTGCGCGATCCATCGGCCGAGCGGATGGTCCACCCGTCGGGGTCGTAGACGATCTCGTCCGTGCCGGCGGCGAACCACGGTTCGAGGGCGAGGGTCAGCCCCGGGCGCAGTGTGAGTCCTCGGCCCGCACGTCCGGTGTTCGATACGTGCGGATCTTCGTGCATGGTCCGCCCGAGCCCGTGACCACCGAACTCGGTGTTGACCGGGTACCCGTACTCGGCGGCGACCGCGCCGATCGCCGCAGACACATCGCCCAGCCGGTTGCCGGGTAACGCGGCGGCGATTCCGGCTGTCAGGGCCTTTTCGGTGGCTGCGATGAGGCGCGCGTCCTCGGGTCGTGGATCGCCGACGATGATGCTGCGGGCACAGTCGGCGACCCACCCGTCGATGGAGACTGCGATGTCCATGCTCAGCAGGTCCCCGTCCTGCAGCACGTAGTCGTGCGGCAGGCCGTGTAGTACCGCGTCGTTGACCGACAGGCAGATGACGTTGCGGAACGGTCCGCGCCCGAATGACGGCGCATAGTCCCAGTAGCACGACGTGGCGCCGCGCTGGGCGATCAACTGGCGGGCTCGGTCTTCGAGTTCGAGCAGATTCACGCCCGGTTCGGCGCGGTGTTCGAGATCGTCGAGCAACTCGGCGATGAATGTGCCGGTGACGTCCATCGCAGCGACCTCGCGGGGTGTTTTCAGTTCCAGCACCAACTACTCCTCTTCGTACGCACAAATTCGGTATTAAAATACCACTCTAGACCGCGGGCTGGGATTTTCATACCGCTGCAGGGTTAGACTGCTCGCATGGTGCGTCTCCCTCTGACCCCGGAACAGCTGGCCGCAGGCAAGCGCCTCGGTCATCAGCTGCGGCAGGCACGGGGTGATCGCACCCTCGCCGAGGTCGCGCAGGAGGCCGGGATCTCACCGGAGACTCTTCGAAAAATTGAGACCGGGCGGATGGCGACACCCGCGTTCACCACTGTCGCGGCCCTCGCCCGGGTGCTTCCCCTGTCGCTCGACGAGCTTGCCGACATCTGCCTCGCCCACACCGGTCTCCGGCAAACCGGGTAACAATTCTCCATCTCGACCTGCGCTGCCCGCAAACAGTATTCAGATCCGAGGCGGGTGGTATGCGCGGCCGTCGGGTGCTGTGGCCGGATGCAAGTGAGAGAAGTTCCAGCCAGATCCTCCCGAAGGTCCGAGACCCTCGCTTCGTCACGATCCGCCGCGGTGGGACCCTCACCGACTCGGATCATCAGCTTCTGGCCCTGCAGCGCATGAACTCGGTGCTGCCGCCTATGCGATCAAAGCCGCGCGTGCAGCAGGACGACGTGAATGCCGGTGGCAGCGTGACCAGCTCCCTGAGGTGATTCGCGAGCTCGTACGTCGAAGGTGCCATCCGCGCCCACTCGCATCCTGAAAGTCGAAGCAGCCTTGCGCATACAACCAATCGGTTGTATGTTCTGAGGGTGTCAGAAACAGATGAGGACCGGGCCGATGCCCTGTTCCACGCGCTGTCCGACCGAACGAGGCGCGACATCATGCGTCGCGTGCTGGCCGGCGAGCATTCCGTCTCGGCACTGGCCGCGAAATACGACATGAGTTTCGCTGCCGTGCAGAAGCACGTCGCCGTCCTCCAGAAGTCTGGCCTACTCGTCAAACGACGCAGCGGCCGTGAACAACTCGCCACGGGCGATGTGGACGCAGTTCGCGCAGTGTCGTCCATGCTCGCCGAGCTGGAACAGGTCTGGCGTGGACGTATCGCACGCATTGACGAACTGATCGCAACACAACCCCAACGGAAGGAATGAACGATGCCTGTCACCAATGTCAGCCACGACATCGATGCACTGACCCTGACCATCACCGCCGAGTTCGCCGCGCCCCGAGCACGGATCTGGCAGATCTATGCCGATCCGCGCCAGCTCGAAAAGATCTGGGGTCCACCGACATACCCGGCGACGGTGGTCGACCATGAGTTCGCCCCCGGCGGGCGGGTCACCTACTACATGACCGGGCCCGAGGGTGACAAGCATGCCGGTTACTGGAACATCATCTCCGTCGACGAGCCGACCGGATTCACCTTCACCGACGGATTCGCCGATGCGGATTTCACCCCGATCGAATCGATGCCAGTGTCCACCAACGAGTTCTCCTTCCAGGACAAGGACGGCAGCACCATCGCCACCTACGTCAGCACCTACGCAACCGCCGAAGGTCTCCAGCAGGTGCTCGACATGGGCGTGGTCGAGGGCGCCTCGCAGGCGATCGGCCAGATCGACGACCTCATCAAGGGTTGAGCCTGCCGGATACCCACCCCCGTCTACCCACCCCCGTCGCGACGAACGGGACGCTCGTTACGTCAGATCGAACGAGCGTCCCGTTCGTCCGGTCGGTCGGCCGCGGGCGCAGGGATCCCAGGCCGATTTTTGATCAAGGCTTTCATTATTTTGTGATCCGGGTTACTGTGGCCACCATCAATCAAACCTTTGATTAGTTAGGTGGATCGCATGAGCCCCACAAGCTTCGCTTCGTCGGCCGACCTCGGTGAGAAGGAGCAGACGCTCGAGGTCCTGGCCGACGGCGTGTACGCCCTCACCGCCGAGGGGGATCCCAACATCGGCGCCATCGAGGGCGAGGACTTCGTCGTCTGCTTCGAGGCACTCGCCACCCCGGTGGCCGCGCAGGACTGGTTGCGCAAGCTGCGCGAGCACACCGACAAGCCGGTCCGGTACCTGGTGCTCTCGCACTACCACGCCGTCCGCGTGCTCGGTGCGTCCGCGTTCGACGCCGAGACCATCGTGGCGCACGAGACCACCCGCGCCCTCATCGAGGAGCGTGGAAAGGAAGACTGGGCTAGCGAATTCGGACGCATGCCCCGCCTCGCCAAGGCTGCCGACTCGGTGCCCGGACTGACGTGGCCCACCCTGACGTTCGCCGACAGGCTCACCATCGACCTCGGCGGCGGACGCGGCGACCTGGTGCTCCAGCACTTCGGCCGCGGCCACACCGAGGGTGACATCACCGCGTGGCTGCCGAAGCAGAAGATCCTCTTCGCCGGCGACCTCGTGGAGGCGCAGGCCGCGCTCTACACCGGCGACGCGTTCCACCGCGACTGGTCCACCGGCACCCTCGACCGGATCAAGGCGCTCGGCGCGGAGGTCCTGATCGGCGGACGCGGCGCCGTCTCCCACGGTCGGGAGGCCGTCGACGCCGCCATCGAGCAGACCCGCCATTTCATCGAGGTCATGTTGGCCGAGGTCGGGGCGGTGCAGCAGCGCGGCGGCACCCTGAAGGAGGCGTTCGAGGCCACCCATGCCGCACTGAACGAGCAGTACGGGCACTGGCCGATCTTCGAACACTGCCTCCCGTTCGACGTCTCCCGCGTGTGGGACGAGCTGTCGGGCATCGAACGGCCCGTCATCTGGACCGCCGAGCGTGACCGCGAGGTCTGGGACCAGTTGCAGGGCTGACGTCCGTCACCGTTTCACACTGACAAGGCGAGGATCATGGGAAGACGACACACCCGCGGCGGCACGGTCACCGTCGTGGGCAACGGCCCGGTGGGGCAGACGACGGCGTTGCTGCTGGCACGCTGGGGCATTCCGGTCACGTTGCTCGACGCCCGGGCCGAACGGGACCCGATCGGATCGAAAGCCATCTGCCAGCAGCGGGACGTCCTCGAGGTGTGGGACGCGATCGGCGTCGGCAGGCAACTGGCCGACGAGGGCGTGACGTGGGGGTGCGCCCGCACCTTCCACCGCGACCACGAACTGTTCGCGCAGACCTTCGTCGACCGCGGCATCTCGTCGTTCCCGCCGTTCGTCAACATCTCCCAGGCACGGACCGAGGAACTGCTCGACGAGCGGATCGCGGCGACGCCGTCGATCGACGTCCGGTGGGGATACGAGGCCACGTCGGTGGATCAGGACGAGACCGGCGTGACCATCACCTGCCGCACCGGCTCCGGGGAGGAGACCGTCACGTCGGACTACGCGGTGGTGGCTGTGGGGTCGCGGGGCAGCGCGATCCGGCGGCAGCTGGGTGTCACGTTCGACGGTCGTTCGTTCGACGACAAGTTCCTGATCTGCGACATCGCCGCCGACATCCCGGGCTGGGCCGACGAACGCCGCTTCTACTTCGATCCCGAGTGGAACCCGGGCAGGCAGGTGCTCATCCACCCGTGCCCGGACTCGACGTTCCGCATCGACTGGCAGGTGCCCGGCGAGTACGACCTCGAGGCCGAGGAGAAGTCGGGCGCGTTGGACGCGCGGATCCGGAAGATCATCGGCGACACCGACTACCGGATCGTGTGGAAATCGGTGTACCGCTTCCACTCCCGGGTCGCGAACCGAATGCGCGTCGACCGGGTGCTGTTGGCCGGCGATGCCGCGCACATCGTGTCGCCATTCGGGGCGCGAGGACTGAATTCCGGTGTCGCCGACGCCGAGAACGCGGCATGGAAGCTCGCGTTCGTCCTGCGGGGCTGGGCCGGCGAGTCGCTGCTCGAGACGTACCACACCGAGCGGCACGCGGCGGCCGTCGAAAACATCGCGGTCACCACGGCGACGATGGACTTCCTCGTCCCGCAGTCCGAGGATCAGCACCGGCACCGGCGCGACGTGCTCACCGCGGCGGTCACCGACCCGGAGGCGCGGGCCCGGGTCGACAGCGGACGCCTCGCCGAGCCGTTCTGGTACGTCGAATCACCCGTGACCACAATCGATCCGCAGCGACCCTTCGCCGGGCGCCCCGAGCGTGGCTGCACCCCGGCCGCGGCGCCGGGAATCCTGTTGCCCGACACCCCGGTGACGTTGCAGGGCGGTGCCGGCACCCGGCTCCGCGCCATCGCCCGGCACGGAATCCTGCTTCTCGCGGGTGACGGTGTGGACGTCGACGAGATCCGCAGCGCGGCACTCGACACGGTGCACACGCCGATCCGCCTCGTCCGGCTGTCGGAGATCGACAGCACCGGCGTCCTCACCGCCGCGTTGGACGCGAAGCCCGGTGAGGTGTGGGTCATCCGCCCCGACGCGTACGTCGCGGCGGTCACCGACACGGTCGACGGGCTGATGTCCGCATTGCGACGGGTGACGCTTCAGTAGCTCGGTGGCGACATCATCCAGAGCGCCACAGCGGGCTTGCCGTCGATCTCCCGGGCGCGGTGCGGGCTGGCGCTCGAGTACGCGACGCTGTCGAGTGCGTTGAGCACGTCGGTGTGCTCACCGACGGTGACCTCGATGCGGCCGGAGATGACGAGCAGCACTTCTTCGGAGTCGCCGTGTGCGTACAGCTCGTCACCGGTGGTCCCGTACGGGCCGAACTCCCCGATGAACGATTCGAGCTGGCGATGGGTGGTCGGCGTGATGCGGACCTTCCGCGCGTTGGTGCCGAAGGCATTGAAATGCGCGGTGCGGTACCGGTGCACAGCGGTCGTCGATGCCTCGGTGAACAACTCGCCGACGTTCATCTCCAGGCACGCGCAGATCCTCTGCAGCGTCGCGATGCTGGCAGTGTTGCGGTCCCGTTCGAGCTGGCTGAGAAACCCCTCACTGACCTCGGCTTTTGCGGCGACCTCGGCCAGCGTCAACCGCAGCGCGCGCCGTCGTGAGCGCAGTCGCGCACCCAGTGAATGGGGATCGACCGCTGGCGAACCGTCGTCCGTCGATGCACTTGACATACCTCAGAAAGTACATCAGCCTTTGGTTGTGATCAAGATAACTTGATCTTAGGTAAAGAAAAATTGACCGGGGAGTCTCTCCATGCGAAACGGCCACCTTTCCCACTGGATGTCGCGAGATGATCTCGACATCCCCGCGACCGTGCCCTTGGACCGCGACGAGGAAGTCGATGTCGCGATCGTGGGCGGTGGACTCTCAGGACTGTGGACCGCGTGGGCCCTCACCCAGGCCGACCCCACACTGTCCGTCGCCGTGTTCGAAGCCGAGCGTCTCGGATTCGGGGCCTCCGGACGCAACGGCGGCTGGTTGTCCGCGAAACCCGTTGGAATCCGTGATGTTCTGGCACGTCAACACGGTGGTCGTGCCGGTGTCCTCGAGATCGAACAGCGACTGGAAGAATCCATCCACGACGTCGTCGACGTGCTCGGCGCTCAGAACATCGACGCCCGCCATGGCGGCTGGATGCAGGTGGCCCGCTCGGCCAGCGAACAGAACCGGATCGAAAACTACCTTGCCAAGAGCCGTAGCTGGGGCGTCGACGAAGGCCGCCTCCGCCTCCTCACCGCCGCCGAGGCGAGCGAGCGGGTAAACATCGCCGGTGTGACGGGCGCCCTGTACTCACCGGACAACTACTGCGTGGATCCCGTGAAGATGCTGCTCGCCCTTGCCCGGACCGTTCAAAAGGCCGGGGTGCGCATCTACACCTCGTCGCGGGTGGACACGATCGAGCCCGGCCGACTCGCTGTCGGCGCTCACACCGTCCGGGCACGTCGGCATGTCGTGCTCGCCACCGAAGGCTATTCCTCCCGGCAGCGGGGACAGCGCCGGCGGATGCTCCCCCTCAACAGCGCGATGCTCGTGACCGATCGGCTCACCGACGATCAGTGGGAGCAGATCGGCTGGGCGCACGGCGACGGCGTGTCGGGTGCAGCCCACACGTACTTCTACGGCCAGCGAACGCCCGACGGGCGCATCGCGATCGGCGGCCGCGGCAAACCGTACCGCTTCGCCTCCGGAGTCGACCGTGACGGTGAAGTCGACCAGCACACCATTGCCGCACTGACCAACCTCCTGGCGGACTTGTTCCCGCAAGTCCCCCTCGCCGCCGCCCACGCGTGGTGCGGTGTGCTCGGGGTGACCCGCGACTGGTCACCGTTCATCGACAACGACCCGAGCAGCAAGATCCTGCGCGTGGGCGGCTACGCCGGCCAAGGGCTGACGGCCGCCCATCTCGCCGGCCGCATCGCTTCCGACCTGATCCTGCAGGGTGATACCAAGCTCTCCACGTTGCCGTGGGTTCGTCAGATGCCCCGACGCTGGGAACCCGAACCGCTCCGGTGGATCGGCGCACACGGCCTCTACCGCATCTACTCGATCGCCGACGTTCTCGAGGCTCGAGCGGCCGGCCCTCGCACCTCCCGACTCGCGCTGCTGGCCGACAAGATCGCCGGGCGCTGATCTCTCACCACCAGCACGCGCTCAGCGCCGAGGCGCCGGTACGAACTACACCCCTTCCCCGAACACAGGGAGAGACATGACCGAGATCGACAAGAGCGTCGCAACCGAGTACCACCGCACGGTCGAACGGACGCGGTCCGACTCGCTCGGGCAACCCAAGGGTCTGTGGAACCTGGCGTTCACCGAACTCTGGGAGCGTTTCAGCTTTTACGGCCTGCAGGGAGTTCTCAGCTTCTATCTGTTGTACTCACTCAGCGACGGCGGACTCGATCTCGCGCCGGCGACCGCGGTCAGCATCGTCGGCGCCTACGGCGGATCGGTCTACCTGTCCCAGATTCTCGGGGCATGGATCGCCGATCGGCTGATCGCGCCACGCCGAATGGTCCTCTACGGCGCCGTCGTCATCACCGTCGGCCACCTCGCTCTCGCGATACTCGACGGACTCTCCGGCCTGGCCTTCGGGCTCACGCTCATCGTCCTGGGTACCGGCGCGCTCAAGACGAACATCACGTCGATAGTGGGCATGCTCTATGCCGACAATCGCCCCGCACGCGACGCCGGTTTCTCGTACTTCTACATGGCCATCAATACCGGCTCCGCATTCGGACCGCTGCTCACCGGATTCACCCAGAGCAGGTGGGGATTCCACGCGGCCTTCAGCCTCGCCGCTGTCGGAATGGTCGGGGCGCTCATCCAATACTCGTGGAAGATGCGCGACCTTCCCGCCGAGGCCGGCGTCGTCAAGAATCCGATCGCTCGCACGCACCTGCCCTACGCGTTCGCCGCCGTCGCCGCCGTGACTGCGTTCGTGGTCGCCCTCTGGCAGCTCGGGTTCGTCGACAACACCAACCTCTCGCACTTCGTCGGGGCCGTCATCCTCGTCGCCGCGATCATCTACTTCACCGTGATCCTGCGTTCGCCGAACGTGACACCGGCGGAGAAGCGTCGTATGAGGGGCTTCATCCCACTGTGGATCGCAAGCCTGCTGTACTTCGGGTTCCTGTTCCAGAAGTTCACCACCATCTCGGTGTTCATCAAGGATCGGGTCGATCTCGATGTCGGTGGCTGGCAGGTACCCGCTCCCTGGCTGACCACCATCAGCCCGGTCTCCGCGGTCCTGCTCACCCCTCTCGTCGCCATGTTGTGGACGAAACTCGGTACTCGCCAACCGACTACGTCCGCGAAGTTCGCCATCGGGCTGACCATGGTCGGCTGCGCCTACCTGCTGCTGTTGCTCTCGCAGTTCTTTCCCGACAAGACCGTGCCACCGCTCCTGGTTCTCGTCAGCATGGCCGTTGCCGGTTCATCCGAAATCTTCGTCGGACCGGTCGGACTCGCACTGGCCACGCGCATTGCACCCGAGCGATTCACGGCGCAAACCGTGGCACTGCTCTTCCTGACCCTCGCCGGTGGATCGACGCTCTCCGGCCTACTCGGCGGATTGTTCACGACAATTTCCACCGGAACCTTCTTCCTCCTCGTCGGCTCGGGAGCCGTCCTTCTGGGAGCGGTGTTGTTCGGCCTCTCCCGCAAGATCGAAGTACTGACCGACAGCAGATAGCGAGGGGGCCGGCCCGGTCGACGCAGAGCGGGTCAGTGTCGGCTCAGCCGTTCCGGATCCAGATCGAGGCGTCGCAGCAGCTGCGCGTTGAGTGCGACGACGATGGTGGACACGGACATCAGGATCGCCGCGACCGCGGGTGAAATCGCGACCCCGGCGAACGCGAGGACACCGGCGGCCAGAGGGACGGCAATGACGTTGTAGCCGGTGGCCCACACCAGGTTCTGCCACATCTTGCGGTAGCTCGCCTGGGACAGGTCGATGATCGAGAGGACGGCGCGGGGATCGTCGGCGGCGAGGACGACACCCGCCGACTCGATGGCGACGTCCGTGCCGGCGCCGATCGCGACGCCGACATCCGCGCGGGCGAGTGCAGGCGCGTCGTTGACGCCGTCGCCGACCATCGCCACCCGGTGACCGCGGGCCTGGAGGGCGGCCACCTCGGCGTCCTTGTTCTCCGGTAGCACGTCGGCGAACGCTTCGTCGATACCGAGATCGGCGGCGACGGCGTCGGCCACCTGACGGGCGTCTCCGGTGATCATCGCGACCTTCACACCGCGCTCGTGCAGGGCGTCGATCGCCTGCCGGGACTCCTCGCGGACGGCGTCCTCGAGCGCCACCGCGCCGAGCACCGCGCCGTCGCGGACGAGGTGGAGGACGGAGGCACCGCGCTCGACCCACCGTGTCGTCTGCGCGGCAACGTCTTCGGGGACGGTCACGTTCAGTTCGGCGAGCATCGCCGGCCCGCCCACCTCTACGGGTATACCGTCGACGTCTGCGCGCACCCCGCGTCCGGGCAGCGACCGGAAGTCGGACGCGGTGCGCCGCTCGTCCGCGGGCACGTTCGCGGCCGCCTCGGCGACGATGGCCCGCGCGACCGGGTGCTCGCTGTCGGCCTCCACGGCGCCGGCGAGCGCGAGCAGTTCGGTCTCGGTGACACCCGCGGTGGTGACCACCCCGGTGACGACGTGCTTGCCCTGGGTCAGGGTGCCGGTCTTGTCGAACAGGACGACGTCGACGTTGCGCATGCGTTCGAGCGCCAGCCGGTCCTTCACCAGGACACCGGCCTTCGCGGCACGCTCGGTGGAGATGGCGATCACGAGGGGTATCGCCAGACCGAGTGCGTGCGGGCAGGCGATCACCAGAACGGTGACGGTCCGCACCACGGCCTCGTCCACGTTGCCGAGCAGCGACCACACCAGGAACGTGAGAAGCCCTGCGATCGAGGCGAAGTAGAACAGGAACGCCGCGGCGCGGTCGGCGAGGGCCTGCGCCCGGGACGAGGAGGACTGCGCGTCGGCGACCAGCCGCTGGATGCCGGCGAGGGCGGTGTCCTCCCCCACCGCGCCCACCTGGATTCGCAGCGCGCTGTCGGTGGCGACGGTGCCGGCCACCACGGTGTCGCCGACCGACCGTGGGACAGGGTTGGATTCGCCGGTGATCATCGATTCGTCGACCTCCGCGCGGCCGTCCTCGACGGTGCCGTCGGCGGGGATGCGACCACCGGCCCGCACCAGCACCAGGTCGCCGGTGGCGAGTTCGGAGACGGGCACCTCGGTGACACCGTCGTCGGTGACCCTGTCGGCGGTGTCCGGCAGCAGCGCGGCGAGTGCGTCGAGGGCGCCGGACGCCGACCCCAGCGCCCGCATCTCCAGCCAGTGGCCGAGCAGCATGATGACGATGAGAAGCGCCAGCTCCCACCAGAAGTCGAGGTTGAACCCGCCGATCTGCAGGGTCGTGATCCACGACGCGACGAACGCGACCGTGATCGCCATGCCGATCAGCAGCATCATGCCGGGCCGCCGCGACTTCAGCTCACCCCACGCGCCGGTGAGGAACGGCGCGCCCCCGTAGAAGAAGATCGCGGTGCCGACCACCGGCGGAATCCACGACGCACCGGGGAAGTCGGGGACGGTGTAGCCGAGGAGGTCGGCGAACATGTGGCTGAACACCACCACCGGCACCGACAGTGCGAGGCTGATCCAGAATTTCTGCCGGAACACCTCGCCGTGCGCGCCGTGACCGGCGTGCCGATCAGCGTGGTCGGTGTGCCGGACCCGTTCCATTTCCTGCTGCTGATGATCGTGAGACATGCCTGCTCCCTCGGAAGCTGCTCTCGTGGTCTGGTTTCAGGAACGCACCAGTCGTGCGATGGCGTCGGTGGCTTCCTTGATCTTCGCGTCGGCCTCGGAGCCGCCCGCGACGGCGGCGTCGACGACGCAGTGGCTGATGTGGTCTTCGAGCAGACCCAGCGCCACGGCCTGCAGCGCCTTGGTCATCGCGGAGACCTGCGTGAGGATGTCGATGCAGTACTTCTCGTCCTCGACCATCCGCTGGAGTCCCCGCGCCTGGCCCTCGATGCGGCGCAGGCGCTTGAGGTAGTCGTCCTTGGCGCTGATGTACCCGTGGCCGGCCGTGTGGTCGTGGTCGGTGTTCGGTTGCTCGGTCATGAGTGTTCCCCTCGGGTGGGAGTGGTCAGGGGCTGGAAGCGGCGCAGTCGCAGGCTGTTGCTCACGACGAACACCGATGAGAATGCCATGGCGGCGCCGGCCAGCATGGGGTTGAGCAGGCCCGCCGCCGCCAGTGGCAACGCCGCGACGTTGTAGGCGAAGGCCCAGAACAGGTTGCCCTTGATCGTGCTCAACGTCCTGCGCGACAACCGGATCGCGTCGGCCGCGGCCCGCAGGTCGCCGCGCACCAGCGTGAGGTCGCTGGCCTCGATGGCCACGTCCGTGCCGGTTCCCATGGCGAGACCGAGGTCGGCCTGCGCGAGAGCGGCGGCGTCGTTGACCCCGTCGCCGACCATCGCGACCACCTTGCCCTCGGCCTGCAGACGCTTGATCACGTCGACCTTGTCCTGGGGCAGTACCTCCGCGATCACTTCGCCGATGCCGACCTGGGCGGCGATCGCCCGGGCCGCGGAATTGTTGTCGCCGGTGAGCATGATCGGGGTGAGGCCCAGTTCGCGGAACTGCGCCACCGCCTCGCGTGACGTCGGCTTCACGGTGTCGGCGACCGCGAGCACGCCGCGCGCCTGGCCGTCCCAGCCGATCCCGACGGCCGTCTTGCCTTCCGACTCCGCCGCGTCGACGGCGCGCTGGAGTTCCGTGGTGAGGTGCAGCGACCAGTCGCGGAGCAGTTTCGCGCGGCCGATGACCACCGCATGTCCGTCGATCATGCCCTGGACGCCGAGTCCCGCGATGTTGGTGAACTGTTCCACTTCGGGCAGCGTCGTGAACCGGTCCCGTGCCGCGCGGGTGATCGCCCGTGCGATGGGATGCTCGGACGCGTCCTCGAGTGCGCCGGCGAACCGCAGAACCTGCTCCCCGTCCTGGCCGTCCGCGGCGATCACGTCGTGCAGCGACATCGTGCCGGTGGTGACGGTGCCGGTCTTGTCGACCACCACCGTGTCGACTCGCCGGGTCGATTCCAGAACTTCGGGTCCCTTGATCAGGATGCCCAGCTGGGCTCCGCGTCCCGTGCCCACCATGAGGGCGGTCGGGGTGGCGAGTCCGAGCGCACACGGGCACGCGATGATCAGGACGGCCACCGCGGCGGTGAACGCGGCGGCGACCGAACCGCCGGTGCCGATCCAGAAACCGAGGGTCGCGACCGACAATGCGATCACGATCGGGACGAAGATGCCGGAGATCCGGTCGGCCAGGCGTTGCACCTCGGCCTTGCCGGTCTGCGCGTCCTCGACCATCCACGCCATCTGCGCGAGCTGGGTGTCGGCTCCGATCCGGCTGGCGCGAACCACGATTCGACCGCCGACGTTGACCGTCGCACCCGCCACCTCGGAGTCCGGCGACACCTCGACCGGCACGGATTCACCGGTCAGCATCGACGCGTCCACCGCCGACGAACCTTCGGCGACGACGCCGTCGGTCGCGATCTTCTCGCCGGGACGGACCACGAAGAGGTCGCCGACCTCGAGCTGGTCGATGCCGATCAGCTGTTCGGTGCCGTCACGCAGTACCGACACTTCCTTGGCGCCCAGTTCGAGCAGCGCCCGCAGTGCCGCTCCCGCCCGGCGTTTGGCGCGGGCCTCGAAGTAGCGGCCGGCCAGGATGAACGTGGTGACGCCGGCCGCGGCCTCCAGATAGATGTTGCCGGTGCCGTCGACCCGCGCGATCGTGAGCTCGAACGGGTGCGTCATCCCCGGCATGCCTGCCGTGCCCCAGAACAGTGCGTACAGCGACCAGCCGAACGCGGCCAGCGTGCCCATCGACACCAGGGTGTCCATGGTCGCGGTGCCGTGCCGCAGGTTGGTCCAGGCGGCCTTGTGGAACGGCCACGCACCCCAGACCACGACCGGGGCCGCGAGGGTGAGCGAGAGCCACTGCCAGTTGGTGAACTGCAGTGCCGGGATCATCGCCATCGCGATGACCGGGACCGTCAGCACCGCGGACACGAGCAGCCGCTGCCGCAGTTCCGCCGCCGGGTCCTCCTCCTCCGGGGCCGGGGGCTTCACCTCGGGCAGTCGCGCCGTGTACCCGGCCTGCTCGACCGTGGCGACGAGGTCTTCGGGCGAGACGTCGGCGGCGTCGTAATGGACGCGGGCCTTCTCCGTCGCGTAGTTGACGGTCGCGGTGACGCCGTCGAGTTTGTTCAGCTTGCGCTCGATGCGGTTGGCGCACGACGCGCAGGTCATTCCGCCGATGGCCAGTTCGATCTGGGAATCGGGCGGTGCCGCGAGGTCGGTCGAGCGGGTCATCACTTCTCCTCCGGTCCGGCGGTGGCGGTGAATTCGGCGGTGTGGACGGCGCCGGCGTGCTGGAAGTCCAGGAACAGCCGGTAGTCGCCCGCGCCGGGTGCGGTGACGGCGAAGTCGATTCCGGGGCCCGCCGCGGTGACGCCGTCACCGGGACGTCCGTCCGGGTGTACGTGCAGGTATCCGAGGTCGGTGGTGCGCAGCGCCACCAGGTGACCGTATGCGCCGAGGTAGGGCTGCAGATCCGTGACGGGCTGCCCGTCGCGGCTCACCGAGAGCGTCACGTTCGACGTCTCTCCCGGCCGCAACGTGCCGTCGAGTGTGACGGTGTAGCCGTCCACGGTGGCGGTCGGTGCGGGTGCCGGCAGTTCCTGCGGGTCGTAGGTGCCCGCGACGCGCAGATCCGTGCCCAGGGTGACGCCTTCGCCGCCTGCCGGGGTGAAGTCCGCGAACACGCGGTAGTCGCCGCCGCGAGTGAGGTCGAGGGGGACGCTCCACGTTCCGGTCGCGTCGAGCGTCGGGTGCACGTGCTGGAACCCGGCGAGGTCCCGGCGGACGACGATCAGGTGCAGCAGTTTCTCGTGCTCCACGGTGTAGTCCGTCACGGGTACCCCCGAGGGGTTCGTGATCCGGAACTGCACCGGGACCGCGGCACCCGCGGTGACCTGGTCGGATGCGAGTGCGAGGGTGTAGCCGTCGGCAGTGGGCGTCAGTCCGCCCGGGGTCGGGTCGGCGGCGGCGCCGTGACCTGCCGCTCCGTGTCCGTCGTCCTCGGCCGTGTGCGCGGCGGGCTCGGCCACATCCGGGCCGGCAACCGACCCGAGTGCGAGCGCGGCGCCGAAGATCACGACGAGGCCGACGGTGAATCCGGCGAACTTGCCGGTTGCGTTCATGGTGGGTCTCCTGTGGTGGAGGTGCCGGCTCAGCCGGCCGCGTTGGAGGTGCCGGCTCAGGCGGCCGCGTTGGAGGTGCCGGCTCAGCCGGCGACGGAATACCCGGCTTCTTCGACAGCGCCCGCGACGGCACTCGGATCGAGGTCGGTGGTGCTGTCGATGACGACCTTGCCGGTGGCCAGATCGACGTTCACGTTGGTGACGCCGGGGAGTGCGCTGATCTCCTCGGTGACCGAGGACACGCAGTGGTTGCAGGTCATGCCGGTGACGGTGACGCTCGAGGTGCTCACGGATCTGCCTCTCTCGGGGGTATCGATGTCCTATCCGAGAACTACCATACCCCCCTACCGTATTCCTGCAAGGGTGACGACGGCCACCGAGTCCGGTGTTCCTGGCCCACGCCGGCCCGAAAAGGTGATTGAGTGAGATACCGCATCTCACCCCACTGGGAAACGGAGCCCGGCAATGTCGATGGACAAGTTGCGCACCCAAATGCTGCGCCGCAAACCGCTCACCGAGGTCGACGAGGACACCCCGCCCGACGAGCGTCTGACCAAATCGCTCGGCCTGTGGCAACTCACCGCGATCGGCGTCGGCGGCATCATCGGCGCAGGCGTCTTCTCCCTCGCCGGCTCGGTCGCGCATTCCGTCACCGGCCCGGCCGTGCTGATCTCCTTCCTGATCGCCGGTGTCGCCAGTGCTGCGGCCGCACTGTGTTACGCCGAGTTCGCCGGAATGATCCCCAAGGCCGGATCGGCCTACACCTACGGTTACGTGGCGCTCGGCGAGATCGTCGGCTGGTTCATCGGCTGGGACCTGCTGCTGGAATACATCGCGGTGGCGGCCGTCGTCGCCATCGGCGTGTCCGGGTACTTCCGGTTTCTCCTCGAACAGATCGGCATCAGCCTGCCCGACTGGATGATGGGCGCGCTGGGCACCGGCGACGGGCACGTGTTCGACGTCTTCGCAGCCCTGTTCTGCCTCGGGACCGCGTGGGTGCTCTCGCGCGGAATCCGCAGTGTCGGCCGATTCGAGACGGTCGCGGTGGCGATCAAGGTCGCGTTGGTCGTCCTCATCATCGTGCTGGGCGTCTTCCACATCGACAGCGCCAACTACACCCCTTACTTCCCGTTCGGCACCGCAGCCGTGTTCACCGGCGCGGCCACCGTGTTCTTCGCCGTCTTCGGGTACGACGCGATGAGCACGGCCGCCGAGGAATCGAAGGACGCCACCAAGCACCTGCCGAAGGCGATCCTGTACTCCCTCGGCATCGCGATGACGCTGTACGTCCTGGTCACCCTCGTGCTGACCGGGATGCAGAAGTACACCGAGATCAGCCCCGAGAGCGGCTTCTCCACCGCGTTCGATTCGGTCGGCATGCCCGGGGTCGCGAACATCATCGCGGTCGGTGCCATCGTCGGCATCATCACCGTCGTGCTCACCTTCATGCTCGGTGTGACCCGCGTCTGGTACGCGATGAGCCGGGACGGCCTGCTCCCGGAATGGTTCGCGAAGACGCACCCGGTGCGCAAGGTTCCGACGCGGGTCACGTGGATCGTGGGGATCGGTTCGGCGCTGCTGGCCGGGTTCTTCCCGATCAACACGGTCGCGGAACTCACCAACATCGGGATCCTGTCGGCGTTCATCGTCGTCTGCATCGCGGTCGCGGTGCTCCGGCGCACCCGCCCCGAGGTCCCCCGCACGTTCAAGCTTCCGTTCATGCCGGTCATCCCGATCATCGGCGTCGTGTTCTCCGGCTGGCTCATCCTCTCGCTGCCGTGGGAGACCTGGCTGCGGTTCGGGATCTGGCTGATCCTCGGTCTGATCGTGTACTTCTTCTACTCGCGCAAGCACTCCAAGCTCGAAGAAGCAGAGCCGGTGCCGCGTGCCTGACGACGACGGGGAACGGGTGGACGCGACCACCCTGACCGGTGTTCCCGCGACGATGATGTGGACCCTCCGCAACCGTGCCGTCGAGGCGTCGCGTCCCGACGGCACGTTGGTCGACCCGCTCGCCGGTGACGCTCTACGAGACCCTCGACTATCCGTACGAGAACTTCGGGAAGCCGAGCCAATCCCACGCTCTGCGCGCTCGGGCCTTCGACGACGAGATACGGGAGTTCCTCGACGGTCACCCCGGCGGAACGGTCGTCGCGCTCGGTGAAGGATTGCAGACCAGCTACTGGCGGATCGGCGACCCGGACGTCCGGTGGGTGTCGATCGACCTGCCCGAGGTGGTCGCCCTGCGCAGGCAACTGTTGCCGGACGAGCCGAACGTCACCACACTTGCGGTGTCCGCGCTGGACCGCTCGTGGATGGACCACGTCGACACCGGCCGGGGCGTGTTCGTCTCGGCGGAGGGCCTGCTGATGTATCTGCCCGCCGACGAGTCGCTGTCCCTGATCGGCGACTGCGCCCGGCGTTTCCCCGGCGGCCGGATGATGTTCGATTCGGTGCCGAAATGGTTCAGCCGCAAGACGCAGAAGGGACTGCGGATTCACGGCGGCTACACCGTCCCGCCGATGCCGTTCCATCTCTCCGCCGGCGAGGCGGCGGACCTGCCCGGACAGGTGCCGGACCTCGCGTTCACCCGTGAGGTGATGTTGCCTCTCGGCCGCGGTCTGTGGGGGTCGACCCTGCTCCGCAGGCTGTCGGAATCGCGGCCGCTGCGCAACTCGCGTCCGACGCTGACCCTGTGCGGATTCGCAGGCTGAACCCCGTCCGACGAGCGATGTGGGCCGACCCGCAGCAGAATGGTGCAATGGCGGACCGCGGATTCACCCCGACACAGCTCGCGGCACGTGCCGCGTACCTGCTTCGCGGCAACGACCTCGGCACGATGACGAGTGCCGCGCCGCGCCTGTACCCGCACATGTGGAGTTGGGACGCGGCGTTCGTCGCGGTCGGCCTGGCGCCCCTGAGTGTGGAGCGGGCCGTCGTCGAACTCGACACCCTGCTGTCGGCGCAGTGGAAGAACGGCATGATCCCGCACATCGTGTTCGCGAACGGCGTCGACGGATACTTCCCCGGCCCCGGGCGGTGGGAGTGCGGGACCCTCGCGGCGCACGCGCCGAGCGGCACGCAGACGTCGGGGATCACCCAGCCGCCCGTGCACGCCATCGCCGTGCAGCGCATCCTCGACCACTCGCGCAGGCACGGTCGCAGCACCCGCGCCGTCGCCGAGGAGTTCCTCGACCGGCGCTGGCCCGACCTCGTGCGCTGGCACCGCTGGCTGGCCAACGCCCGCGACCTCGACGGCAACGGCCGGATCGCGCTGTACCACGGCTGGGAGTCCGGCATGGACAACTCGCCGCGCTGGGACCACTCGTACGCCAACGTCGTGGCCGGGGTGATGCCCACGTATCTGCGCGAGGACCTGTCCCACGTGGCCGACACCGGACAGCGGCCGTCCAACGGCGAATACGACCGCTACCTGTGGCTGCTCGAGGAGATGAAGACCGTCCGCTACGACGACGAGGAACTGGCCACCGCCATGAGCTTCGCGGTGGAGGACGTGTTCGTCAGCGCCGTGTTCTCGATGGCGTGCGAGGTGCTCGCGACCATCGGTGAGGAACACTCGATGCCGAACTCCGACGTCCGGGAGCTGCACGGGTGGGCGGCCCGGTTCCGGCAGGGCGTCCTCACGACCACCGACGAACGGTCCGGGGCGGCACGCGATTTCGATCTGCGCAGCGGCCGGTGGATTTCCACCGAAACCCTCGCCATGTTCTCGCCCCTGCTGTGTGGCGGCCTGAGCCGGGACGCCGAACGGGCCCTGCTCCGCACGTTCGAGGGACCGAAATTCTGCGGTCACCCCGACCTCCGGTACGCCGTGCCGCCGTCGACGTCGCCGGTGTCGGGCGACTTCCGCCCGCGCGAGTACTGGCGCGGTCCGGTGTGGCCGGTGATGACGTGGCTGTTCTCCTGGGCGTTCGCCCGGCGCGGGTGGGCCGAGCGCGCCCACCTGCTGCGGTCCGAGGGGCTGCGGCAGGCGAGCGACGGCAGCTTCGCCGAGTACTACGAACCGTTCACCGGTCAGCCCCTCGGCAGCATGCAGCAGTCGTGGACGGCCGCCGCGGTCCTGGACTGGTTGGGCTGACGCGCCCGTGAGTACTTATTAACCGCGGGACGTTAATAAGTACTCACAGGCCGAAGGCACTAGTCGCACAAGCGGATCGGGCCGAGCTCGGCGTACCGGTCGCCCGGGCCGGGGTTGTCGGCGGGGGTGGCGCCGCCCAGGTGGTGCATCACTCCCCAGACGGCGTTGAGTGCGGTCTGCACGGCACCCTCCGCCCAGCCCGCGGTCCATGAGATGTCGTCGCCGGCCAGGAAGATGCCGCGATGCCGTGGGTCGAGTTCGTCCTGGACGAAATGGCTGAACAGCCGTTCCTGGTACCGGTAGTGGCCGGGGAGGTTGGCCTTGAACGCACCCATGAAGTCGCGTTCGGTTTCCCACGACAGCGTGACCGGAGTCGAGATGATGTGACTGCGGAAGTCCACCCCCGGGTAGATCTCCTCGAGCGATTTGATCATGAGGTTCATCCGCTCCGTCGCGTCGAGCGGCAGAAGCTTGAGCGAATCGTCGGACCACGTGTAGGACAGGCAGATCAGGCCGGGCTTGTCGTCGCCGTGGTCGAGGAGGTAGGTGCCGCGGCTCATCCGGTCCGTCAGGGTCATGCTGACGAGGTCGCGGCCGGTGACCGGATCCTTGTCCTTCCAGAACGGACGATCCACGAGGGCGAACACCTTCGTCGACCCCATGTAGTGGGTGCGTTCGATCGCGGTCCAGTGGTCGATCGGGAACAGGTCGTCGTCGCAGTGAATGTTGTTGAGCAGCATCCAGCTCTGCGCCGTGAAGACGGCGGCGGGGTAGGTGCGGATCTCACCGGACGAGTCGGTGACCGTCACCTGGTGCGGTGCGGTCCTCCGGACCTCCGTGACGCGGGGACGGGTGCTTCCGGCGTTCAGTGCGCGCACCGACGTGCCGTCCGGCCAGTGCGTCATCCCCGACGGAGTGTCGGTCCACAGGCGCAGGGGCAGTTGCTGCGACCCGCCGACGATGCCGCGGTGGTGGTCGTCGGCGGCGGTGATGACGACGCGCAGGATCTCGAGGATCGAGTTGGGGAAGTCGGTGTCCCAGCCGCCGGTGCCGAAACCGACCTGCCCGAAGACTTCCCGATGCCGGAACGACGCGAAGTGCTTCGACGAGGCGAGGAAGCCGTAGAACGTCTGATCGTCCAGCCGGACCACCAGGTCGTTCCAGATGCGCTTGAGTTCGGCGGTGTCGCGGTCGCGGATCGCCTGCTGCAGCGGAATCAGCTCGGCGTGATCCTCGAGTGTGCGCTGCCACGCATCCGACACCTCCCGGAACACGGGCGGCAGGTCGTCGAGGTGCTGCGCGTAGTAGCTTTCGCCCTTGAGGTCGATGACCGTGCTGGGGGTGCTGTCGGCGAGCGGGTTCGGGAACGCCTCGGTCCGCAGTCCCATGGCGTCGAGGTAGTGGAACAGGGTGGTCGACGACGGTGGGAACCGCATCGCGCCCATCTCGGCGACCACGTCCGGGTGCCCGTCGAACGGCTGCGACCGCATCCGGCCACCGATCTGATCGGCTTCGTAGACAATCGGTTTGAGGCCGAGCTTCATCAGCTCGTACGCCGTGACCATTCCCGACAGTCCGCCGCCGATGACTGCCACCTCGGTGCCGTGGCGGTCGGCGGGCACCGCGCCGAGGCCCGAGTGGTGCGCGATGTAATCGTCGTAGGCGAACGGGAAGTCGGGGCCGAACATGGTGAGCGGCTTGGGATCGGTGTCCGCGGCGGTGCTGTCCGGAGTGACGGGGATCGTCATGAAGTCTTCTCCTGCATGAAGGGGTAGAGGTCGACGCGTCGGTCGTCGAGATGGGTGTTTTCACGGCGGGATCGGTGGAGGACGTCGAGTTCGAGGTCGACGATCGCGACCTCCTCGTGGCGGCCGGCGCGGGCGAGTTCGGTGCCGTCGGGCGCGATCGCGCAACTGGATCCGCAGTAGTCGAGGTCGGCTTCGGTGCCGCACCTGTTGACGTACGTGACGAACAGCTGACTCTCGTACGCCCGGGTCGGGACGACGCTCTCCGCGATGAATTCGTACGGACTCATCAGACCGGTGGGGACGACGAGCCACTGGGTTCCCCGGTCGGCGTGCGCGCGAACGGTTTCGGGGAACTCGACGTCGTAGCAGATCAGGAGTCCGCACCGGATTCCGGCGTGGTCGAACTGGACCACCAGTTCGTCGCCGGCGGCGAAGTGCGAGCGGTCGAGCTCACCGAACAGGTGGGTCTTGCGGTAGTTGGCGAGTGACGTCCCGGACGGGTCGAACACCTGCACGCTGTTGTAGACGACCCCGGCGTCCGCCT
This sequence comes from Rhodococcus sp. JS3073, assembly GCF_026810085.1. Taxonomy (NCBI): domain Bacteria; kingdom Bacillati; phylum Actinomycetota; class Actinomycetes; order Mycobacteriales; family Nocardiaceae; genus Rhodococcus; species Rhodococcus sp. JS3073. Next base: position 4,359,091 of record NZ_CP113951.1, read on the forward strand.
CGGGGTATCCGTAGACGACGGCGATTCCGGATTCGCGCGCGATCTCCGCGATCCGTGCCGCAATCGGTCCGTCGGCGGGTTCGGCCCGCGCCGCGATGAGGGATCCGATGTTGTAGCCGGTGGCCGCCATCTCCGGGCAGACGAGGATGGACGCCCCGGAAGCCGCCGCCGTCTGCGCGGCGGACGCGATGGCGGAAAGGTTCGCCGCGACGTCGAAGGAGAGTTCGGGGCCTTGGAACAGTGCTGCCCTCATGGTGCCGTCACCCTTTCCGGGCTGTTGCGGAGTTCGGACTTGCGGACGCCGTACGCGAAGTAGATCGCGAGCCCGACTGCCATCCACAGAGCGAACGCCACCCAGGTCGAGACGCCGAGGCCGAACAGCAGCAGCGCGCAGAACACGACGCCGAGGACCGGCATCAGCGGGAACAGCGGGGTCCGGAAGCTGCGGTGCAGGTCGGGGTGGCGGCGGCGCAGGATGATCACGGCGATGTTGACGAGCATGAACGCGAACAGCGAGCCGATGCTCGTCGCGTCGGCCAGTTCGCCCAGCGGCACGAACCCCGCGAGCGCGGAGACGACACCGCCGACGACCACGATGTTGACGACGGGCACCCGGGTGCGCGGGTTGACGCGGGAGAAGACCCGCGGCACGAGACCGTCGAGCGACATCGCATACAGGATCCGGGTCTGCCCGTACATGACGGCGAGGACGACGCTGGCGATGGCGATCACCGCGCCGGCCGACAGGAGGATGGCGGGCCAGGTGCTGGTGGTGGCGGCATTCAGGATGGTCGCGAGTGCGGCGCCCTCGCCCGCGATGTCCTGCCAGGGCATCGCGCCGACAGCCGCGATCGCGACCAGGCAGTAGAGGATCGTGACGATCAGGAGCGAGAGGATGATGGCGCGGGGAAGGTCGCGCTTCGCGTTCTTCGCTTCGTCGCCTGCGGTCGAGGCGGCGTCGAACCCGATGTAGGCGAAGAACACCTGGGAGGCCGCGGCCGTCACGCCTGCCGCACCGAGGGGGATGAACGGCGTGAAGTTTCCGGCGCGGAACGCGGTGAACGCGACAGCGCAGAAGAACACGAGCACGAGGATCTTCAGTGCGACCATGACCGTGTTCACCAGGGCGCTCTCGGACGCTCCCCGGGTCAGCAGTGCCACCGCGACGAGCACGATGACGATGGCGGGCACGTTGACGATGCCGCCCGCTCCCGGTGATTCGCTGATCGCGGCGGGTAGCGCGATGCCGAACATGCCGTGGAGCAGTTCGTTGATGTACTCGCCCCAGCCGACGGCGACGGCCGCGACCGAGACGCCGTACTCGAGCATCAGGCACCAGCCGCAGATCCACGCGAAGAGTTCGCCCATCGTCGCGTAGGTGTACGAGTACGAGCTACCGGAGACGGGGATGCTGCCTGCGAGTTCCGCGTAGGAGAGGGCGGAGAAGAGTGCGGTGAACGCCGCGAGCACGAAGGCGAGGACGACGGCGGGGCCGGCCTTGGGCGTCGCCTCGCCGAGGATGACGAAGATGCCCGTTCCCAGCGACGCACCGATGCTCAGTGCGGTGAGGTGCACCAGGCCCATCGACCGCTTGAGGCCGTGACCGGGTTCCTGGTCGTTGCGCGCCACGATCGCGTCGACCGATTTGCGGGCGCGGAGTGCGCCTGCCAGTCCCGGCGGGCGCGGAGAAATCTTGGTGATATCCAACGTTGAGCTCCTGAGCGGTGGAGTGATGTGGACAACAATGAACGGGCGAGCCGTGACTGTCAACACATGTTTCCTAAACCGCTTGACGGTTTCCTAGCGGGAGGTGGGCCGGACGTCGTCCGGTAGTGCGGGGGCCAGAATCCACAGAACGGTCGTGGTGTCGTCGCCGAGTGCGCGGAAGCTGTGCGGCAACTGGGGAGAGAAGGTGAACGCGTCCCCGGTCGCGAGCGTCACGTCCTCCCCGGCCCCCGGACCGTTGAAGGAAATGCAGATCCGGCCCGAGACGACGTAGACGAAGGCGACGTCGACCGGTAGTTCGTACGTTTCCGAGCCACTCCCGCCGCCGGGCTCGATCCGGCTCAGGAGCGACTGGATGCGGCGCTCGCCGAACGGTGTCAGCAGGAACTCGGCCATGCGCTCGCCGCCGAAGCTGATCGGCGGGTAGTTGTCGGCGCGTACCACCTCACCTGCGGCGGAGCTCTCGAACAGGGACCCGACGGGAATGTTCAGGGCGGCGCAGATGCGCACCAACGTGGCGACGGACGCGCTCGCGTGGTCCCGTTCGATCTTCGACAGGTAGCCCTTGGTGATGCCGCAGCTCGCGGCCAGTTCGTCGAGGGTCAGGCGCTGGGCCTGCCGGGCGGCCTTGAGCCGGGGTCCGATCCGGGGCGCGTCGACGCCCGACGCACCTTCGGTTGCGAGCTCGTTCGCCATGCATTGATCCTTCGTTGTGTCTCGTATAGGAAACAAGTGTTGACAAGAATGCGTTCCAAGGAAACGATACGACGACGCCACGTCTCCGGCACACACCGAAGGATTCCGATGAGTACAGACGACATCCAGGGCCCAATCGACGCGACCCGCATCCAGGGCCCCGTCGACGCGACCCGCACCCCGCGCTACGCCGAACCCAGCACGTTCGCCCGCCTCCCCCGGCTCGACGAGGTGTCCCGCGCCGACGTCACGGTGATGGGCGTCCCGTTCGACTCCGGCGTGAGCTACCGTCCCGGCGCACGCTTCGGCCCCGGCCACATCCGCGCCTCGTCGAAGCTCCTGCGTCCGTACAACCCCGCACTCGACGTGCACCCCTTCGCGGCGCAGCAGGTCGCCGACTTCGGTGACATCGGCGTCAACCCGTTCGACATCCAGGAAGCCCTGGCCACGGTCGACGGCGCCGTCACCGACCTGCGCAAGGACGGCTCGACCGTGCTGACGCTCGGCGGCGACCACACCATCGCCCTGCCGATCCTGCGTTCCCTCGCCCGCGACCACGGTCCCATCGCCGTGCTGCACTTCGACGCGCACCTGGACACGTGGGACACCTACTTCGGCGCCCCCTACACGCATGGCACCCCGTTCCGGCGGGCCAGCGAGGAGGGGCTGATCGACCTGGAGCGTTCGCAGCACATCGGCATCCGCGGCCCGCTGTACAGCAAGAAGGACCTCGAGGACGACGCCGTTCTCGGCTTCCAGGTCATCCGCTCCGACGACTACGAGGTGGACGGCGTTGCCAGCATCGTCGAACGGATGCGTCGACGGCTCGACGGCGGTCCGGTCTACGTGTCCGTGGACATCGACGTCCTCGATCCCGCGCACGCGCCGGGCACCGGAACACCCGAGGCCGGCGGCATGACGTCCCGCGAGTTGTTGAACACGCTGCGCGGACTCGTCGGCCTGAACGTGGTCGGCGCCGACATCGTGGAGGTCGCGCCCGCATACGACCACGCCGAGATCACCGGCATCGCGGCAGCGCACGTCGCGTACGAGTTGCTGTCGGTGCTCGCGATCAACGCGTCGACGGCCCCGGGACGGGCTGCGCGCGGCGAGGCCCGTCGGCAGGCGGCGTTCGTCACGAAGTGACGTCCGCCTGCGCCCGAGCTCACATATCGAGGGCTCGGGCGAGGACGGGCCACGATTCATGCAGGGCGTCCTGCCAGTACCCCCACGAATGTGTGCCGGTGTCCCGGAAGTCGACGGTCGCGGGGATGCCGAGGGTGTCGAGCCGGTCCACCAGCCGGTGCGTGCAGTAGTTCGTCGCCGCCTCGATGACGCCGCCGATCACGATCTGGTCCGGGAGCGGCGGCGCCCCGGCGGGACGGACGGCGCCGAGGGATTCGTACGGTCCGGGCAGTCCACTCGCGTTGGAGATGTACAGCTCGAGCCCGCGGAGCTTGTCCGCGTTGACGTAGGGGTCGTGTGCCGCCCAGGCCGGGTCGTCGGTGGGACCCCACATGTTCTCGGTGTCGCCGCCGCCCACCACCTCGACCACCAGCCGGACGAGGTTCTGCCCGATCGGATCACTGGTCATCGCGCAACCGCTGTACGACGCGACACCCCGGTACAGGCCCGGCGCCTGGACCGCGAGGTCGATCACCGAACCGGCCGACATCGACAGCCCGCCGATCGCGTTCACCCCGTTGGCGCCGAGCGCGGTGTCCAGCACCGGCGGCAGTTCCTCGGTGAGGAACGTCTGCCATTTGTTCCGTCCGAGGACGGGATCGTCGCTGCGCCAGTCGGTGTAATAGCTGATGTAGCCGCCGACGGGGATCACGACGTTGGCGTTCTTGTCGGCGAAGAAGTCGACGATGTCGGTCTGCCGAATCCAGTTGGCGCCGTCCTCACCGGCACCCGCTCCGTTCAGCAGATACAGCGTGGGACGCGGGACGCTGGTGTCGGCGGGGCGCAGCACCTGCAGTTCCACGACCTCGTTCATCGACGGCGAGTACACGAAGACGTTCCAGCGGCGGTCGTCGACCTTCTCGATCCGGTCGAGGCTGCCGGACGTGCTCGGCGCCACCACCGCACCGCCGTCGGCGGGCTCGGCCGTCGCCACGGGCCCGGGCAGGCCGAGCAACGCGGCGACGGTGGCCACCCCCGCGGTGAACAGTCTCATCGGTCGATCTCCATTCTCGAAGCGTGATGCACGCCGTGGGTGAGGTATTCGGCGAGCAGTGGGCCGATCACCCGGACCGCGGCGGGTTCGGTGATCTGCCAATGGTTCGATTCCACAGGGTGATTCGTGATCCGTCCGTTCACCCAGGGACGCCAGGTGCCGACCGCGCGCCGCAGCGTCGGATCGTCGTGCGCCGCCGTGAAGAACAGCACGTCGCCGTCGAACAATCCGGGCCGGTAGTCGCGCATGAGGCCGGCGTTGTGGTGCGCGGCCGCGGTCAGGCGGTGCACGTGCTCGGGGCTCAGGGCCGACAACGCGGCCACCGTGTCCGCACCCTCCGCGGGCACCGTCGCCTCACCGGTGTCCTGCGGTTGCTGCCTTTCCGCGAAGCTGTCGAGCATCACCAGTGAACCGACCGAATCCCCCGCCTGCTGCAGTTGCACCGCCATCGCGTGGGCGACGACGCCGCCGATCGACCAGCCGGCCAGATCGTAGGGACCGTCCGGCTGGATCCTCCGCACCTCGGCGATGTACCGGGCGGCGAGTTCCTCGATCGAGCCGGGCAGCTCTTCCCCGGTGACGGCCGGAGTCTGGATGCCGAAGACGGGCCGGTTTTCGTCGATGTGTTCGGCGAATCCCGTGTAACACCAGGACAGTCCGCTGATCGGGTGGATCCAGAACATCGGCATACCGGCACCGCCCGTGCGGATCGGGAAGACCACGTCGAGGGCGGTGTCCCCGGTGTCGCCGTCGGCCGCGTCCATGCGCGCGGCGATCGCGGCGGGTGTCGGCTCGGTCATCAGCCACTGCAGCGACACGGTCACGTCGCTGCTCGCCCGCAGACGGCTCACCGCCCGCATCGCCGACAGCGACGTGCCACCGAGGTCGAAGAAGTTGTCGTCGGCGCCGACCCGGTCGACGCCGAGGACTTCGGCGAAGACCGACGCGACCGTGTTCTCGTTCCCCTCGGCCGGCCGACGGTATTCGGCGGCAACGAAATCGGGGCGCGGCAGCGCATCGGCGTCGAGCTTCCCGGTGGGGGTGAGCGGGACGGAATCGATGCACACCACCGCCGACGGCACCATGTGCGTCGGCAGGAACTCCGACACGAACGCGCGCACCCGCGCGGGGTCCGGGGCAGATCCCGCGGCGGGCACCACGTACGACACGAGCACGGTGTCGCCGGACGGGCCGCGGCGGCCGAGCGTGATCACGTAGTCGACGTCGGGGTGTTCCAGCACAGCGGCGTCGATCTCACCGAGTTCGATGCGGTAGCCGCGGATCTTGACCTGATGATCCGAGCGGCCGCTGTATTCGAGCTCTCCCGTTCCGGTCCAGCGGACGACGTCGCCGGTGCGGTACATGCGGTCGCCGGGTGCGCCGTAGGGGTTGGCGACGAATCGTTCGGCGGTGAGGCCGTGCCGGGAGTGGTAGCCGCGGGCGAGTGCCGGTCCCGCGACATACAGTTCGCCGGGGACTCCGGCGGGGACGGGGCGCAGGCGGGTGTCGAGGACCATGATGTCGAAGCCGCGGACCGGGTGCCCGATGGTGACGGGTGCACCGGCGGTGAGGTCGCCGACGGTGGAGATGTCGGTGGCCTCGGTGGGGCCGTAGCCGTTGAGCATGGTGCGTCCGGGTTGCCAGCGGGCCACCAGTTCGGGGGTGCAGGCCTCGCCGCCGACACCGAGGACGCGCAGCTCCTCCAGCCCCGCAGGGTCGATCGACGACAGCATCGCCGGGGTGATCAACGCATGCGTCACGTGCTCGCCGCGGACGAAGGCCGCCAGTTCCTCCCCGCCGATCACGCTCGGTGGGGTGATCACCAGAGTCGCTGCGGCGGAAAGGGCGGACATCATCTCGCCCACCGCCATGTCGAAGCTGGGCGACGTGTTGTGCAGGAACCGGGACGACGCGTCGACGCGGTAGTGCTCGCGACGTTCGGCTGCGAGGTTCGCCAGCCCGCCGTGGGTGACGACAACACCCTTGGGTCGCCCGGTGGAGCCGGACGTGTAGATCATGTACGCCGGGTTCTCGACGCGCACGGGACGCGCGCGTTCCGCATCGGTCACCGGGGTGGCCCGGGCGGCATCGAGTGCGTCCGCGAGTTCGTCGAGAACGAGCCAGGACACGCTGTCCGGCAGGGCATCCCGATCGCCGGCGGCGGTGATGCCGATGTGGGCGCCCGAGTCGAACAACATGTGGTCGATGCGGTCCGTCGGGTAGGTCGGGTCGACGGGGAGATACGCGGCTCCCGTCTTGGCCACTGCCCACACCGACAGCACCGATTCCACCGACCGCGACAACGCCACGGCGACGAACGCCTCGGGTCCCACACCCTGCGCGAGCAGCAGCCGGGCCAGACGGTTCGACCAGGCGTCGGCCTCGTGGTACGTCCAGTCGCGACCCTTCCAGGACAGCGCGACCCGGTCCGGGGCGGTACTCGCGGCGGCGTCGATGATCCCGGCGAGCGTGGCCGGCGCCGCGGTCGGCAGACCACGGACGGGAGCGAGTGCCGCGCGCTCGTCGGGATCGAGGATCTCGATGCCACCGATCGGTGCGGCGGGGTCGGCCACCAGCGCGGCGAGAACCTTCAGCAGCCGTGCGCGGAGCGCGGTCACGTAGGTCGCGTCGAACGCGTCGGTTCGATACCTCAGCGTGAACCGCAATCCGTCGTCGGCGAACACCGTGAGGGTGAGCGGGTAATGGGTGGCTTCCTCGCCGGACACACCGAGGACGGTCATGCCGTCGATCGACGTCACCTCGGCCAGCGCGGCGGCATCCACGGGATACGACTCGAACACCGTCAACGTGTCGAACAGGGCGCCGCTGCCGGCGGTCTGCTGCACGTCGCTCAGGCCGAGGTAATGATGATCGAGCAGAGTCGCCTGTTCGCGCTGCACGCGGATCAGGAGGCCGGCCGCGGACTCGTCCGGGTCGACGCGTACCCGCACGGGCAGGGTGTTGATGAACAGGCCGACCATCGACTCGACGCCCTCGAGTTCCGACGGGCGGCCCGATACCGTCGCCCCGAACACGATGTCGTCGCGGCCGAGCATGCGGGACAGCAGGATTCCCCACGCCGTCTGGACGAGCGTGTTGAGCGTGACACCCAGTTCCGCGCCGAGCGCGGTGAGCTGCGCGGACAGGCCGGGTCCGGCATCCGCATCCACCGCCGCCACCGTTGCGGGCCCAGGTAGTCCGGGACCGTCGGAGGCGACGAGGGTCGGCTGCTCGACGCCGGCGAGCGCCTCGGCCCACACTTCCCGGGAGGCTGCCCGGTCGCGCGACGCCAGCCACGACAGGAACGCGCGGTACGACGGCACCCGCGGCAGGACGGACACGTCACCCCGAGTGGCGTACAGGACGAGGAGTTCCTTCAGCAGCAGCGGCATGGACCAGCCGTCGACGAGGATGTGGTGCAGGGTCACGGCGAGGGCGTGGTGGCCGCCGCCGTCGTCGATCAGCGTGAACCGCAGGAGCGGGGGCGACGCGAGGTCGAATCGGCGTTCGCGGTCGGCGGCGAGCGCCTCGTCCCGCGCCGCCACTCGGGCGGACTCGTCCATGGCCCCGAGATCGACGGTGCTCCAGGGAATCTCCACGCTGTCGAGCACCACCTGCACGAGCTCACCCGTGGTCGCGCCGACGAACGCGGTGCGCAGGTTCGCGTGCCGGTCGAGCAACGCGGAGATCGCCGCACGCATCCGATCGGCGTCCACGACGCCGCCGAGTTCGAGCACCGTCTGCGTCGTGTAGACGTCCACCGTGTCCTGAGCGAGCTGCGCGTGGAACGCGAGTCCGTGCTGCAACGGCGACAGCGACCAGACGTCGGACAGTGCCGTGTACTGCTCTTCCCACAGTTCGAGGTCCCGCTGCCCCACCAGGACGAGGGGCACGTCCGACGGGGTGAGCCCGCCCGCTGTCCCGCTGTCCACGTGCGCCGCGACTGCGGTGAGCGCGCTCGTCCACAGGTCCGCCAGTTCCCGGACGTCCGCAGCCGACAGCAGTTCCCGGGGATACGAGAACGTGGCCGCCAGCCGGGATTCGCCGTCGACGCCGGTGACGATCGCATTGACGTCGAGAACGGCGGCAGCGGGCATGTCGTCGTTGCCGACGCCCCGGAGGTCGTCGATGTCGGTGGCGGGCGTCCAGCCCAGGTGCGCGAACTCCTCCGGAATGTCCGCCTCGGATACCCGGCCCAGGTAGTTGAAGCTGACCTGGGGGGTCGGGAGTTCCTGCAGCGCCGCGGCGGTCCCGGAATTGAGATGGCGCAGCAGTCCGTAGCCCAGCCCGCGGGCGGGCACCGCGAGCAGTTCTTCCTTGACGGCCTTGACGGCGCGGGAGGTGTCGGCCGTCCCCGCGAGGGCGGCGTCGACGTCGATTCCGCCGAGGTCGAGACGAACCGGATACACGCTGGTGAACCATCCGACCGTGCGGGAGAGGTCGGCGCCGGGCGCCGCCTGCTCCTCGCGTCCGTGGCCCTCCAGTTGGAGGAGCAGCGACGGCTCGCCGATCCCCCGGCGACGCCGCCAGGCGCTCACGGCCAGGGTGAACGCGGCGATCAGCCCGTCGCCAACGCCGCCCCGGAAGGCAGCCGGAACGGACGTCACGAGCGATCGCGTCACCGACGCGTCGAGTTCGACGCGCACGTGGTCGACCGTGGCCAGGACGTCGACGGCGGGGTCGAACGGCCGGGACCCGAGCGTCGGGTCCGGACCGTCGAGAACCCTCTGCCACAGCGGCAGTTCCGCAACCCGTTCCGGGGTGTGCGCGTCCTCGGTGAGGGCGTGCGCCCACCGGCGCATCGACGTGCCGACCGGCGGGAGAGTCGCGGCCCCACCAGACGAGATCTGCGCCCACGCGGCGATCAGATCCGGAATCAGGATGCGCCAGGACACGCCGTCGACCACGAGATGATGGGCGGCGACGATCAGACGGCCGGTGCGCCCGGGTGCGCCCACCGGATCGAGCCAGACGCATTGCAGCATGACACCGGCCCGCGGGTCGAGGCGGTCGAGTGCCGAATCGAGTTCCCGCCGTGCCGGTTCGGTCGGATCGGTCCGCGGATCCCAGTCGATCCGGTGCACGAGGGAGGCGACGTCGACGGCGCCTGCCGGTGCCACCTCGAGGGTGTCGTCGCCGACGAGGCGGGCACGCAGGATGTCGTGGTGATCGATCACGGCAGACAGGGTCGCGAGCAGACCTGACCGGTCGATGCCCGCCGGCAACTCCAGTGCGACCGACTGCGAGTAGCGGTCGAGAGTGCCGCCGCGTTCGGTGACCAGACGCATCACGGGGGTGAGCGGCAGCGTGCCGACTCCGCCGCCCGGGAGTTCCTCCAGCACGACGGGTTCGGTGTCGGTGGCCCTGGCCGCGACCTGTGCGAGACCGGCAACGGTCTTGTGCTCGAACACGTCCCGCGGCGAGATGATCAGGCCGTGCGCCTTCGCCCTCGACGCCAGCTGGATCGACGCGATGCTGTCGCCACCCAGGCCGAAGAACGAATCGTCCACACCGACCGTCGGGGCGCCGAGAAGTTCCGCGAACACGGCCGCCAGGACCTTCTCGGTGTCGGTGACCGGTGCCCGGAACCGTGCGGATGCTGCGACGAATACAGGTTCGGGCAGTGCTCCTCGGTCGAGCTTCCCGTTCACCGTCACCGGCAGCGACTCGATCACCACGTAGGCATCCGGGATCATCGGCGCCGGCAGAGTGTCCTCGAGGTGGCGGCAGATCGTGTCCGTGTCGAGTGCGTGACCGGGAGCAGGCACGAGGTAGGCCGCGAGGCGCTGACCCGACGGGGTGTCGTGGACGACGACGGCGGCCTGACCCACCGTGTCGTGCCGGGTCGCCGCCGACTCGATCTCCCCCAGCTCGATCCGGTTGCCCCGGATCTTCACCTGGCTGTCGCCGCGACCGAAGTACTCGAGTCCGTGCGTTCCGGTCCAGCGGACGACGTCGCCGGTGCGGTACATGCGGTCGCCGGGTGCGCCGTAGGGGTTGGCGACGAATCGTTCGGCGGTGAGGCCGTGCCGGGAGTGGTAGCCGCGGGCGAGTGCCGGTCCCGCGACGTACAGTTCGCCGGGGACTCCGGCGGGGACGGGGCGCAGGCGGGTGTCGAGGACCATGATGTCGAAGCCGCGGACCGGGTGTCCGATGGTGACGGGTGCACCGGCGAGGAGGTCGCCGACGGTGGAGATGTCGGTGGCCTCGGTGGGGCCGTAGCCGTTGAGCATGGTCCGTCCGGGTTGCCAGCGGGCCACCAGTTCGGGGGTGCAGGCCTCGCCGCCGACCCCGAGCACCCGCAACTGCGGGTGTCCGCCGGGATCCATCGTGGCCAGCACCGCCGGGGTGATCAGCGCATGGGTGACCTGCTGACGGTCCAGGAGGCCGGACAGTTCGTCGCCGCCCACGACCTCGGTCGGTGTGATCACCAAGGTGGCGGCGGCGCTCAGCGCCGACACCATCTCGCCGACGGCCATGTCGAAGCTCGGCGACGCCTTGTGCAGGAACCGGGACGACGCGTCGATGCGGTAGTGCTCGCGACGCTCGGCCGCGAGGTTCGCGATGCCGCCGTGGGTGACCACGACACCCTTGGGCAGACCCGTCGAGCCGGACGTGTAGATCATGTACGCCGGATTCTCGACGCGGACGGGACGGATCCGGTCCGCGTCGGTGATCGGGTCGGCGCTCGCGGACGCATGCCGGGCGGTGACGTCGGCGGTGTCGAGGGTCAGCCAGGCGACGGTGTCCGGCAACGCCGCCCGCTCACCGGACAGCGTGACACCGAGAGCGGCGCCCGAGTCGGTGAGGATGTGCGCGATGCGATCCGCCGGGTACGTCGGATCCACCGGCACGTACGCGGCACCGGTCTTGGCGACCGCCCACACCGCCAGCACGGAGTCGAGCGAACGCGGCAGAGCCAGGGCCACGAACGTTTCCGGCCCCACACCGTGCTCGAGCAGCACCCGCGCCAGCCGCGTGGACCACTCGTCAGCCTCGCGGTACGTGTACTCCCGGCCGCTCCAGTACAGCGCGGACGCATTCGGATCGGTCCGGACGGCGGCGTCGATCAGGCCCGCGAGGGTGGCCGGCGGCGCCGACGGCACACCCCGCACGCGGGCCGCCGCCCACTCGGCCGGGTCCAGGAGGTCGATGTCGCCGACGATCGCACCCGAGTCGGCCACCGCGGCGTCCAGGACGCGGACGAATCGCCGGGCGAAATCCTCCGCGGTCTCGCGGTCGAAGAGGTCGGTGGCGAAGCGCAGCGCACCCGACAACCCGGCAGGCGAATCGCCTTCGGAGAGGACCAACGCGAGGTCGAACTGAGCGGTGTCCGTCTCGAACGGAACGGGTTCCACGGTCACGCCCGGCAATTCGAAGCGCGTGACGCCCCGATGCTCGAATGACAGCGCCACCTGGAACAGGGGTGTGTGGGCCTGCGTGCGGGCGGGGGCGAGGACGTCGACGAGCCGCTCGAACGGAATGTCCGCGTGACCGTACGCGCCGAGGTCGGTGTCCCGGACCCGCGTCAACAGTTCGGTGAAGCTCTCGTGCGCCGCGACGTGGGTACGCAGAACCAGGGTGTTGACGAACATCCCGACCAGGTCGTCCAGGTGCTGCTCACCGCGTCCACCGACCGGTGTGCCGACGGCGATGTCGGACGTCGACGACAACCGCGACAGCACGACGGCGAGCGCCGAGTGCAGCACCATGAACACGGATGCGCCGTGATCGCGGGCAGCCTGCTCGAGTGCCACGGCGGTCGCCGCAGGAATATCGAAGCGCACGGTGTCGCCGCGCTGCGACGGCACGGCCGGGCGCGGCCGATCGGTGGGCAGCTCCAACAGGTCCGGAAGCCCGGACAGCGTCTCGGTCCAGTACCGGATCTGCTGTGCGGACAGGGATTCGGAGTCGGTCTCGGAGCCGAGTGCCGCATGCTGCCAGATCGCGAAATCGGCGTACTGCATCGGCAGCGGAGACCAATCCGGGGTACGGCCCGCACTCCGGGCGGTGTAGGCGACCATGACGTCGCGGGCGAGCGGGCCCATGGACACGGCGTCGCCGCTGATGTGGTGCACCACGATGACGAGGACGTACTCGTCGACGGCGGTGCGCAGAAGCCTTCCCCGGATGGGGATTCCCGCGGTCACGTCGAAGCCACCGTGCAGGGTGCGGCGAACCTCGTCGGGAAGTTCGTCGGTGGTCACGTCGACCGGGGTGAGATCGAGGTCGACTCGGTCTGCGGGCAGGATCACCTGCACGGGGCCGTCCTCGATGTCCGGGAACACGGTACGCAGCGACTCGTGACGCTCCAGCACGTCGTGGACGGCGGTGTGGAGGGCCGCGACGTTCAGGGATCCGGTCAGCCGGATCGCGAGCGGAAGGTTGTATGCGGCCGACTCGGGATCGAAGCGGTTCAGGAACCACATCCGGTTCTGCGCCGGCGACAGCGGGATTCGCTCGGGTCGCGGTGCGGCCACGAGTGCCGTCCCGCCACCCGTACCGGCGAGGACGGCGACACGTGCTGCGAGTGCTTCGACGGTGGTGGCTTCGAAGAGTTCGCGGACGGGGATTCGGGTGTCGAGGGCGCGGCCGAGTCGGGCGGCGACCTGGGTGGCGATGAGGGAGTTGCCGCCGAGTGCGAAGAAGTCGTCGTCGAGGCCGATGCGGTCGAGGCGGAGGACGTCGGCGAAGATCTGGGCGACGGTGGTTTCGGTGTCGGTCGATGGTGCCCGGAAGGTGCGGGTTTCGAATGTGGGTGCGGGGAGGGCTTTGCGGTCGAGTTTGCCGGAGGTGCCGAGGGGGAAGCTGTCGAGGACGAGGAGGGTTTCGGGGAGCATGTAGGTGGGCAGTGCCTGTGCGAGGTGTGCCCTGATGTCCGCGGTGTCGAGGTTCGCGCCCGATGCGGGGACGAGGTAGCCGACGAGGTGGTCGCCGGTGGTGGTGGGGACGACGAGTACCGCGGCCTGCGACACCTGGGTGTGGGTGAGGAGGGCGGTTTCGATTTCGCCGAGTTCGATGCGTTGGCCGCGGAATTTGACCTGGAAGTCGGTGCGGCCGATGTAGTCGAGTTGGCCGGTGGTGGTCCAGCGGACGAGGTCGCCGGTGCGGTACATGCGCTCGCCCGTATTCGAATACGGGTCGGCGACGAAGCGGTCGGCGGTGAGGTCGACGCGGCCGTGGTAGCCGCGGGCCAGTTGGACGCCGGCGAGGTAGAGCTCGCCGGGGACTCCGGTGGGGACGGGGTGCAGGCGGGAGTCGAGGACGTAGACGCGGCTGTTCCATTCGGGTGTGCCGATGGTGACGGCGCCGCCCTGGGGGGTGTCGGTGACGTCGGCGCAGGTGATGGAGACGGCGGCTTCGGTGGGTCCGTAGAGGTTGTGGATCCGGGCCGGGGAGATCCGGGCGAAGTCGTGGACGGTGGCGGCGGGCAGGGCCTCCCCGATCACGAACACGTGCTGCAGGGACGCGATCTGCTGTGGATCCACGGACCCCGCGAACACGGACAGCATGGACGGGACGAAGTCGGTTGCGGTGACGCCGTATTCATCGATCAACCCGGCGAGGTACTGCGGGTCGCGGTGCCCGTCGGGTGCCGCGACCACGAGGGTGGCGCCGGCGGCCAGGGGCAGGAAGTAGCCCCACAGCGACACGTCGAATGTCGTCGCGGTCTTCTGCAGGTACACATCCGATGCGTCGAGTGCGTATTCGGCACGCATCCAGGCGATCTGGTTCACGATGGCGCGGTGGGTGACGGCGACGCCCTTGGGTTTGCCGGTGGAACCGGACGTGAAGATCACGTAGGCGACCCCATCCGGGTACACCGTCGGATTCGTCAGCGGTGCCGAGGAAACGTCATCGACGTCGAGGGTGTCGAGAAGGATGACGGACCTGTCGCTCGTGAAGGCGTCCCGGGATGTGGTCAGGACGCAGATCGGGTCGGCGGCGTCGAGGATGTAGCCGATGCGGTCGGCGGGATGGTCCGGGTCCACGGGGACGTAGCCGCCGCCGGCGGTCAGGACGGCATACATGCCGACGACGAGGTCGAGGGAGCGGCGCATGGCCAACGCCACCAACGACTCCGGTCCCACGCCCTCGGCGGTCAGGACCCGGGCCAGCCGGTTCACCCGGTTCGCGAACTCCCGGTAGGTCAGCGATTCGCCCTCGAAGACGACCGCCGTCGCGTCCGGGGTCCGCCGAACCTGATCCGCGAAGGCGTCGAGCAGCCGGGCCTCGGGCAGCGGATGTGCGGTCCGGTTGCGAATATCGACCAGCTCGTCGTACTGGCCCGAATCGAGCAACGCCACATCCCCGACCGCCGTGGACGGGTCGGCGGCCACGGCCCGCAGGATGCGTGTGAACTGTTCGGCGAACGTGGCAACGGTGGAGGCGTCGAACAGGTCGGTGGAGTAGGTGAACGACGCGTGGATACCGCCCTCAGCCTGTTCGGTGAGGGTCAGATGCAGATCGAATTCGGCTGTCTGCAGCTCGGCCGGGACGGTCGAGACCTCGAGTCCCGGCAGGTCGAACGTGGCGGGGGCGAGATTGTGGAAGGACAGCGCCACCTGGAACAGCGGGTGACGCCCCTGGGAGCGGACCGGATCGAGTACTTCCACCAGCCGCTCGAACGGCACGTCGGCGTGCGAGAACGCACCCAGGTCGGCTTCGCGGGTGCGCTCCACCAGCTCCCCGAACGTGGCGTTCGCGTCGACGTGGGTCCGCAGGACCAGGGTGTTGACGAACATGCCCACGAGCTCGTCGAGGGCCGGCTCGCCGCGACCGGCGACCGGAGTCCCGACTGCGATGTCCGCAGTGTTCGACAACCGGCTCAGGAACAGTGCGTAGGCGGCGTGCACGGTCATGAACAGGCTGGCGTCGCGGGCGGCCGCGAGTTCACGCAGCAACCCGTGGGTGTGGGCGTCGACGGCGAACACCAGTTCCGTGCCGCGGTGCGACTGTCGCCGCGGGCGCGGCCGGTCGGTGGGCAGCGTGAGTTCGTCCGGCAGATCGGCGAGAGTGCGCACCCAGTAGTCGGTTTGGCGGGACACGAGCGACGTGGGGTCGTCCTCGTTGCTGAGCAGTTCGCGGTGCCACAGGCTGTAGTCGGCGTACTGGACCGGGAGCGGCGACCACGCGGGCTCGTCCTGTTGCGCGCGTGCGGTGTACGCGACCATCACGTCGCGGGCCAGCGGCGCGAGCGAGAATCCGTCGGCGGCGATGTGATGGACCACGACGACGAGAAAATGTTCGTTCTCGGACACGGCGAACAGTCCGGCGCGCAGGGGGGTTTCCACGGTGAGGTCGAATCCCGTGCTCGCGAATTCCACGGCTCGCTGCAGCGCCTCGCTCTCGCTCACCTCGAGCACGGTCAGGTCCGGGAGCGCCGTTTCGGTGCAGAGCAGGACCTGATGCGGGCCGGTGGGTGAGTCGGGATAGATCGTGCGCAGCGCCTCGTGCCGTTCGAGGACGTCGCCGAGCGCTGACCGCAGAGCGGAGACATCGAGCGACCCGGCCAGACGCAGACCGAGCGGCAGGTTGTCGACGGCGGACGCCGGGTCGAAACGGTTGAGGAACCACACCCGCGCCTGCGCCGGGGACAGCGGAATCCGATCCGGTCTCGGGCGTGCCGCGAGCACCGGACGGTCGGACTGCCCGGCGGTGTCCACGGCGGCGGCCAGCGCGGCGACGGTGGGTGCGTCGAACAGAGACCGCACGGACAGGGACGTGCCCGTGGCCGCGCGCAGGCGGGCGATCACCTGCGTGGCGGACAGGGAATTGCCGCCGATCTCGAAGAAGCTGTCGTCGGCCCCCACCCGTTCGACGTCGAGGATATCCGTGAAGACCTGCGCGACAACCAGTTCGGACGCGGTCGCAGGCGCTCGGAACACCGTCCGCGCCGTGAACGTCGGGGCGGGTAGCGCCGTGCGGTCGATCTTCCCGGCGGGGGTGACCGGAATGGCGTCGAGCAGTGTGACGGTTGCCGGCACGAGCGCGCGGGGCAGAAGTTCGGCCGCCGCCGCCAGGATGTCGGAGACGTCGGGGCTGGTCCCCGGCGCGGGCACGACGTAGCCGACGAGTTGATCGCCGAGCCGAGGGTGGTGGTGGACGGAGGCTGCCGCGGCCACCACGTCGCCGTGCCGGGACAGGGCGGCCTCGACCTCGCCGAGTTCGAGGCGCAGACCCCGCAGCTTCACCTGGGAGTCGGCGCGGCCCACATAGGTGAGCTGCCCGTCGGACCGCAGCCGCACCAGGTCCCCGGTCCGGTACATCCGGGACCCCTGGGGTCCATGAGGATTGGCGACGAACCGTTCCGACGTCAGGCCGAGCCGGGCGCGGTAACCGCGGGCGAGCCCGGTGCCGGACAGATACAGCTCACCCGTGACACCGCGCGGCACGGGCCGCAGCCGGGAGTCGAGGACGAGTTCCTGCGCGCCGTCGAGCGAGCTGCCGATGGTGATGTCGGCGCCCGGGGTGAGCGGTTCCCCGATGGTGACGACGATGGTGGTTTCGGTGGGTCCGTAGCTGTTGAAGAAGCGGCGCCCCGGGGAGAACTGTTCGACCAGTTGCGGCGGGCACACCTCACCTCCGACGACGACGGTGCGCAGGTCGTCGAGTGCATTGGCATCGACGGTGCTCAGTGCGGCCGGGGCGGTGATCACGTGGGTGACGCGCTGGTCGCGGAGCAGGGCGGTGAGGTCTTCGCCGCCCAGCACGGACGGCGGTGCGATCACGAGGGTGGCACCGGCGCTGAACGCCTGGATCATCTCGAAGACGGAGGCGTCGAAACTCGCGGACGACAACCGGAGCACGCGGGACCGCGGGGTGGTGGCCAGTTCCGGGCGTGCCTCCGCGGTGAAAGCGCTCAGCCCCGTGTGGGTGACCGTGACACCCTTGGGTGTTCCGGTGGAGCCGGACGTGTAGATCAGGTACGCCGGGTGTGCCAGGCGCAGCGGCGTGACGCGGTCGCGGTCGGTGACCGGTGCGGCCGACGTGACGAGTGCGGCGTCGTCCAGCACCAGCCATTCGGTGGCGGCCGGCAGCACCGCAGCGGTGGCGGTGTCGGTCAACCCCAGCGTCGCACCGGAGTCGAAGAGCATGTGCTCGATGCGTTCGCGCGGGTAGCTCGGATCGACGGGCACGAACGCGGCGCCCGTTTTGGTCACGGCCCATACGGCGAGGACGGCCCGCGCCGTCCGCGGAAGTGCCAGCGCGACCATTTTTTCCGGTCCGACGCCGTGCGCGATGAGTACGCGCGCCAACTGGTTCGACTGCGCGTCGAGGTCCGCGTAGGAGAGTTCACCCTCCTCCGAGACGAGTGCGATCCCGCCCTGTCCGGCTCCGCTCGTGAAGATGTCGGGCAACGTGCGCGCGACCACGGCAGACGGCTCGGGCCGCGCGATCAGTCCGGCGCGTTCGGTGGCGTCCAGCAGATCGAGATCGCCGACCGCGCGACCCGGTTCGGTGATCGCGTTCCGCAGGATCCGTTCGAAACGGAGGGAGACCGAGTCGATCGTGTCGCGGTCGAAGAGATCGGTGGCGAAAATCCACGTCGCCGCCATTCCGTCGCTGTCGGCGCGGAGGGTCAACTGCAGATCGAACTTCGCGGGCACCACACCGAGATCCATCGCCGACACCGACAACCCGGGCAGTGCGAGCTGGTCCACGGTCTGGTCCTCGAGCGACAACGCCACCTGGAAGATCGGCGAATACGCCTGGGAGCGAGCCGGTTGCAGAAGATCGATCAACCGCTCGAACGGCAGATCCGCGTTGCCGTACGCCGCGAGATCGGTCTCCCGGACATGCCCCAGCACCTCCGCGAACGACGACGCCGGATCGATGTGGGTCCGCAGCGCGAGGGTCCCCACGAACATGCCCACCAGGTCGTCGAGCGCCTGCTCGCCGCGGCCGGCGACGGGAGTGCCCACCACCACGTCCGTGGTCGCGGCAAGGCGTGCGAGGAGGGTGGCGAGGGCCGCGTGCACCACCATGAACAGGGTGGCGCCGTGGCTGCGTCCGAATGCGGTGGCCTGCTCGACGAGTGCGCTGTCCAGGCGGAACGTCGCGACCTCCCCGCGCAGCGACGCCACGGCCGGCCGCCGCCGGTCGGTGGGAAGTTCGAGCAACTCCGGGGCCCCGCGCAACTGTTGACGCCAGTATGCGGCCTGACGCGCTGCGACACTGTGGGTTTCGGACTCGACGCCGAGAAGCTGCCGCTGCCAGACACTGTAGTCGGCGTACTGGACGGCGAGCGGTGTCCAATCCGGCTCCCGGTGACCGGCGCGGGCGGTGTACGCCAGCATCAGGTCGCGGGCGAGCGGCCCCATCGACGCGCCGTCCGCGCTGATGTGGTGCACCACCACGACGAGGACGTGTTCGTCCGGCGACAGTCGGAAGACGTGGCTGCGCAACGGAACCGCCGCTGTGACGTCGAAGCCGGTGGACAGCTCGGCGGTCAGCAGTGCGAACAGCTGGTCTTCGTCGTCCACCCGGCGCGGTTCGAGGTCCACCGCGAGGTCGTAGAGGGGAACGATCCGCTGGTACGGGCCGTCTGCCGACTCGGGATACACCGTCCGCAGCGCCTCGTGGCGCTCCAGGACGTCGCGCAGTGCCGCGCCGAGGGCGGCCGTGTCGAGGTCGCCGGACAGCCGCAGCACGAGCGGGATGTTGTACGCCACCGACTCGGGGTCGTAGCGGTTGAGGATCCACATCCGGGACTGCGCCGCGGACAGCGGAATACGTTCCGGTCGTACGATGCCTGCCAGCACCGGACGGTCCCCGCGCTCGGCGGCGTCGACCACCGCGGCGAGGTCCGCGACGCCGGGTGCCTCGAAGATCACCCGCACGGCCAGCGACGTGCCTGCCGACTCGTTGACCCGGCCGATCACTCGAGTGGCACTCAGCGAGTTGCCGCCGAGGTCGAAGAAATCGTCCTCGGCTCCCACGGTCTGGGCGCCGAGCACGTCGGTGTAGGCGGCCGCGACCAGCCGTTCGGTGTCGGTGCGCGGGGCCACGTACTCGCGGACCGCGAAGACCGGTTCGGGCAGGGCCTTGCGATCCACCTTGCCTGCCGGAGTCAGCGGAACCCGGTCGAGCACCATCACGGTGGACGGCACCATGTGTCCGGGCAGGAGGCGGGCGGTGTGGGCGGTCACCTCGGCCGGGTCGACGGCGCATTCACCGGCGGGAAGCACGTAGGCCACCAGAGTGGTCGCGTCGCCCCGGACGGGCAGCGCGGCCGTGACGGCGAACTCGACGCTCGGGTGCGACGAGAGGACGGCGTCGATTTCGCCGAGTTCGATGCGGAATCCGCGAATCTTTACCTGGAAGTCGGCGCGGCCGAGGTACTCCAGTTCACCTTTCGGGGTGTACCGCACCAGATCGCCGGTGCGGTAGAGGCGCCCGGGGGCGTACGGGTTCGCGACGAAACGTTCGGCGGTGAGCGCGGGACGGTCGTGGTAGCCGCGCGCCAGCGCGGGCCCCGCCAGATACAGTTCACCCACGACGCCGTCGGGCACCGGATGCAGCCGCGAATCCAGGACCAGGGCAGTGGTTCCCCGGATCGGAGCACCGATCCGCACCGGCTCGCCCGCCGTCATCGGTCCCGACAGCGTCGCCATGATCGTCGACTCGGTGGGCCCGTACGCGTTGAACATCCGTCGCCCGGGCGCCCACCTCGCGACCAGTGCCGAATCGCAGGCGTCGCCGCCCACCACCACGGTGCCGAGTTCCGGCAGCGACTTCGGGTCGAGGGTCGCGAGCGCGGCCGGGGTGACGAAGGCGTGGGTCACCCGCCGGTCGCGGATCCGTGAGCCGAGGTCCTCCCCGCCGTACACGCCGGTGGGCACGGTCACGAGCGTCGCGCCTGCCGCGAACGCCATCAGCAATTCGAGAATGGATGCGTCGAAACTGGGTGACGCGAAATGCAGTGTCCGGCTCCGATTGTCGAGCGCGTACCGTTCCACCTGCTCGGCGGCGAATGCGTCGAGACCGGCGTGGGTGACGGTGACGCCCTTGGGGATTCCCGTCGAACCCGACGTGTAGATCAGGTAGGCGGGGTGTTCGGCGCGGAGCGGCAAGGTCCGGTCGGCGTCGGTGACCGGATCGGCGGACGCGCCTGCACCCAGTTCCGGGTCGTCGAGGAACAGCCAGTCGGTGGTTCCGGGCAGGGTCGCCGCGAACCGGGAGTCGGTCAGGCCGAGGACCGCGCGCGAATCGGTCAGCAGGTGTTCGATGCGGTCCGCGGGGTAGTCCGGATCGACGGGCACGAACGCGGCGCCGGTTTTGGCCACTGCCCAGACCGCGGTCACGGACAGTGCGGAGCGGGACAGCGCCACCGCGACCACCGTTTCGGGTCCGGCTCCCCGCGCGAGAAGAACCCGGGCGAGCCGGTTCGAGCGGGCGTCCAGGTCCGCGTAGGACAGTTCGCCGTCGTCCGTGACCAGCGCCGTGCCGCCTGCCGCAGCCGCGTGGTCGAGGATCTCCGGGAGCGTGCGCCGTCCGGAGTGCCGCAGGCCGGTGCGCGTGGTGAGGGCGGCGCGTTCGGTGTCGTCGAGCAGTGCGACGTCACCGACGGCGAGTGCGGGGTCCGACACCGCGGCGGCGAGGATCCGGACGAACCTGCGCCCGAACGCCTCGACGGTCGTGCGGTCGAACAGATCGGTGGCGAACGTCCACCTGCCCTGGGCGCCCGACCCGCCCGGCTTCTCCGTCACCGACAGGTGCAGGTCGAACTTGGCGACGGCCTCGTCGAGCGGGAGTGCCGCGACGGCCAGTCCGGGGAGGTCGATGCGCGGCGGCGCGACGTCGTCGATCGACAGCACCACCTGGAACAGCGGGTGATGGGCGGTCGAGCGGTCCGGGTTCGCGATCTCCACCAGACGCTCGAACGGGATGTCGGCGTGCGCGTAGGCGGCGAGGTCGGTGTCGCGGGTCTGTTCGACGAGCGAGCGGAACGTTCGCGCCGGGTCGACCTGTGTGCGCAGGACCAGGGTGTTGACGAACATGCCGACCACGTCGTCGAGCGCCGCCTCCCCGCGACCGCTCACCGGGGTGCCGACGGCGACGTCGGCGCTGCCGGACAGCCGGGACAGCAGCACGGACAGGGCGGTGTGCAGCACCATGAACGGGGTCGCGCGAACGGAGCGGGCGAGTGCGGTGACCGCGCCGTAGGTCTCGGGGTCGAGGGCGAAGTCGACGGTTGCGCCGCGATGCGATGCGACCTGCGGTCGGGGACGGTCGGTGGGGAGTTCGATCCGCTCCGGCAGCCCGGCGAGAGTGTGCGTCCAGTAGTCGATCTGCCGGGCGGCGAGCGATCCGGCGTCGGCCTCGTCGCCGAGGACGTCGAGTTTCCACAGGGCGTAGTCGGCGTACTGGACGGGCAGTGGTGGCTGCTCGGGTGCGGCTCCCGCCGCGCGGGCGACATACGCGGACATGACGTCCCGCGCCAATGGCCCCATCGACCAGCCGTCGGCGCTGATGTGGTGGGTGACCAGAACCAGCACGTGCTCGTCCGGTGCGACCCCG
This sequence comes from Rhodococcus sp. JS3073, assembly GCF_026810085.1. Taxonomy (NCBI): domain Bacteria; kingdom Bacillati; phylum Actinomycetota; class Actinomycetes; order Mycobacteriales; family Nocardiaceae; genus Rhodococcus; species Rhodococcus sp. JS3073. Next base: position 4,381,214 of record NZ_CP113951.1, read on the forward strand.
AGCAGGGCTATGCGCAGCGGGACGTTCGTCGTCACGTCGAAGCCACGGGTCACGAGGTCTTCGACGGCGGCCGGAAGGTGCTGCTCCGTGGTGGGGACGGGTGCGAGGTCGACGGTGGTCGCGTCGAGCACCACCTGGTGCGGTCCGTCGGCGGAGTCGGGGTAGACGGTCCGCAGAACCTCGTGACGCGCGATCACGTCGCCGACGGCCGCGGCGAGCGCGCCGACCTCGAGTTGTCCGGTCAGCCGCAGCGCGGCGGCGATGTTATAGGCGCCGGACGTGGTGTCGAACCGGTTGAGGAACCACATCCGGAACTGCGCCGGCGACAACGGCAGCCGCGACGGGCGGCGGGCGGCGACGAGGGCGGGGTGGCTGTGCCCGGCGGGGTCCGTGGTCGACGCCGCCGCGAGAGCGCGGACGGTGGGGGCGTCGAACAACTCCCGAACCCCGAGCGCGGAGCCCAGTTCGGCGTTGATCCGGGCGACGGCCCGCGTCGCGGTCAGCGAGTTGCCGCCGAGGTCGAAGTAGTTGTCGGTCGCGCCGACCTCCGCGACGCCGAGGACGTCGGCGAAGATCCGGGCGACGGCGATCTCCGCGGCGGTCGCCGGCGCCTCGAACGCGGCGGTCGCGAACGCGGGCTCGGGCAGTGCCCGGCGATCGAGCTTGCCGTTGGGCCCCAGCAGCAGCGCGTCGAGGAGGACGAACGCCGACGGCACCATGTAGGAGGGCAACTCCGCGGCCGCGTGAGCGGAGAGCCGGTCGGGGTCCGCGGTGCTTCCGGACCGGAGAGCGACGTAGCCGACGAGGCGTTCGGCCGGCCCGTCCCCGCGCACCAGCACGGCCACCTGGGCCACGTCGGGATGGTTCAGGAGCACGGCCTCGATCTCGCCGAGTTCGAGTCGCTGCCCGCGCAGCTTCACCTGGAAGTCGGTGCGGCCCAGATATTCCAGCTCCCCGCCGTCCGTCCAGCGCACCAGGTCGCCGGTCCGGTACAGGCGGGCGCCGTCGGCCGAGAACGGGTCGGCGACGAACCGGTCGGACGTCAGGTCGGGGCGTCCCACGTATCCTCGGGCGAGCTGGGTGCCGGCCAGATACAGCTCGCCGGGAACACCGACGGGCACCGGGCGGAGCCGGGAGTCGAGGACGTACACGCGGGTGTTCCACACGGGCGCGCCGATCGGCACCGGACCGGTCGCCGACGCCTCGGTGCGGTGGAACGTCACGTCCACCGCGGCCTCGGTGGGACCGTACAGGTTGTGCAGGGCGGCACCGAGTTGCCGGTGGAAGCGCGTGACGGTGGTCCGCGGGAGTGCCTCACCGCTGGCGAAGACCTGCCGCACGCTGGTGCAGCGCGCGGTGTCGGCGTGCTCGAGGAACACGTCGAGCATGGAGGGGACGAAGTGCAGCGTCGTGACACCCTCGTCGTGGATCAGCCGGGACAGGTAGTGCGGGTCCCGGTGCCCGCCGTGTTCGGCGATCACCGTCCGCGCGCCGGTCGTCAACGGCCAGAACAGTTCCCACACGGACACGTCGAACGTGGCCGGGGTCTTGTGGAGCACCACGTCCCGCGCGTCGAGGGGGTAGCTGTCCTGCATCCACAGCAGACGGTTGACGATGGCGGCGTGCGACACCGCCACGCCCTTGGGGCGTCCCGTCGAACCCGACGTGTAGATCACGTAGGCGGGGTGGTCGGCGCGCAGCGGGGTGAGACGCTCCGCGTCGGACAGCGGTGACGTCGCGACGGTGGACAGGTCGAGCCGGTCCACGCGCACCGTGCGCAGGCCGTCGGGGACGACCCGTGTGTCGGCGGCGGTCACGAGCACCAGTGCGGGGCGGGCGTTGCCGAGTACGTGGGCGATGCGGGCCTGCGGATGGTCAGGGTCGACGGGGAGGTAGGCCCCGCCCGCGCGGACGACGGCGTGGAGGGCGACGAACTGATCGAGTGACCGGCGCAGCGTGACGACCACGATGGATTCGGGGCCCACCCCCTGCGAGATCAGGTGGCGCGCAAGGGCGTTCGCCCGGGCCTCGAACTCGGCGTACGACAGCGATTCCCGTTCGAACGTCACCGCCACCGTGTCGGGTGTGCGGAGCGCGGCGGCGTCGAGGAGATCGACGAGAGTGACGGCGTCGACCGTATGATCGGTCGCATTCCACGCCTGCAGGGTGAGGGCGCGTTCGGTGTCCCCGAGTAGATCGACGGCACCGACCGGGGTGTGCGTCCGGGTCATCGCCGTCAGCACCCGCGCGAATCGATCCGAGATCCGACGGGCGTCGTTCTCGCCGAACGTGTCGGCCGAATACTCCAGCGTGAGGTGCAGATCCGGTTCGAGCACCGTGACGAGCGCGAGTGGGTAGTGGGTGGCGTCGGTGACGTCGATACCGCGGACCCGCAGGCCGGCGATGTCGGTGTCCGGGTCGAGGGCCGCGCGGTCGACGGGATACGACTCGAACACGGTGAGCGTGTCGAACACACTGCCCGGCCCGGCGACCGACTGGATCTCCGTGAGCCCGACTTGGTGCCGGTCGAGCAGACGCACCTGTTCGTCCTGCAGCCGGCGGAGGAGGGACGAGACGGGTTCGTCCGCATCGAGGCGTACGCGGACGGGAACGGTGTTGATGAACAGCCCGAGCGTCTCCTCGACGCCGGGCAGATCGGCTGGACGTCCGGACACGGTGGCGCCGAACACCACGTCGTCACGGGACAGCAAGCCGCACAGCAGGAGTCCCCACGCGGCCTGGATCACCGTGTTGACGGTGACGCCGTGCTCACGGGCGATCCGGGTGAGCTGTCCGGCCAGTTCCGCCGTGACCGGGACGTCGACGTCCCGGGGAGCCGAGCCGTGGCCGGTGTGCTGCGGGGCGAGGACGGTCGGTTCGGTGGAGCCGTCGAAGGCGGCCGCCCAGTCGTCGAGCGCGCCGGCGCGGTCCTGTTGGGCGAGCCACGCCAGGTATCGGCGGTAGGGGCGCGCGGGCGCCGCGATCGGTGCGTCCGACGCGTACAGCAGCAGGAAATCCTTGACGAACAGCGGCATCGACCATCCGTCGAACAGGATGTGGTGGTTGGTGATCACCAGCGACGTCCGGTCGCCGGAGTGTGCCAGCACGAACCGCAGGAGCGGCGCTGCCGACATGTCGAACCGCGTCGCGCGCTCGGCGGCGACGAGTTCGTCCAGCCCGCCCGCCTCCCCGTGCAGGTGGACCTCGCGCCACGGCACGGTCACCGAATCGAGGACCAGCTGCGCGGGGACACCGTCGGTGTCGTAGACGAACGCGGTCCGCAGAGCCGCGTGCCGCTCCAGCAGGCGTTGCGCTGCGCGGTGCAACCGGCCCGCGTCGACGTCGCCACCGAGATCCAGCAGGATCTGCGACGTGTACACGTCCACCGCGCCGGCGGAGAGGCCGGCGTGGAACAGCAGACCCGACTGCAGCGGCGACAGCGACCAGATGTCGTCGAGCCGTCCGTAGCTGTTCTCCCACAGCTCGATCCGGTCCTGGCCCACGGACACCAGCGGAACGTCGGACGGAGTCAGCCCGGCCGGGCCCGAGCCCCGCACGTGCGAGGCGAGGCCCTCGAGCGCCGTCCGCCACAGGTCCGCCAACCGCTCGACCTCGGGCGCGGTCAGCACTCCGGACGGGAAGTCGAACGTGGCGGTCAGCCGGCCGTCGTCGCCGACCACGGCATTGATGTCGAGGACGAAGGCGGTCGACAGTCCCGCGCCGCTGAACACATTGAGGTCGACGCGGGTGGCTGCGGGAATCCAGCCGTTCTCGCGCACCGCGTCCGGGAGGTCGCCGGCGCCGACGCGTCCGAGATAGTTGAAGCTGACCTGCGGAGAGGGCAGCGCATTCAGGATTACGCCGCTGTCGTCGCGGAGGTGACGCAGCAGTCCGAAACCGGTGCCGTTCCCCGGAATACGACGCAGCTGCTCCTTGACGACCTTCACGGCCCGCCCGGCCTCGGGTCCGCCTGCCAGTGCGTCCGCGACGTCGAGCGCGTCCAGCGCGATCCGGGCCGGGTAGGCGGTGGTGAACCAGCCGACGGTGCGCGACAGGTCGGCGCCGGGCACGAGGGACTCGTCGCGGCCGTGGCCCTCGAGGGACAACAGCAGTGTGCGGTCGCCGCGCCACGCGGCGAAGGCGAGACCGAGCGCCGTCACCAGGCCGTCGGTGGCGCCCCCGCGGAACGCGGTCGGCAGAGTCGTGAGGAGGTCGGCGGTGACGTCGGGTCCGATCTCGGCGGACACCCGCCCGGTGGTCGCGCCCGTGTCGACGGCAGGATCGAGCGAACGGGAACCGAGTGCCGGAACCGGGCCGTCGAGGATGGACCGCCAGACGTCGAGTTCGGCCGGCACCGAGTCGGTGCCCGCCGTCTCGGCGAGGGCGTGCGCCCAGCGGCGAGCGGACGTCGCGACCGGCGGAAGTTCGGGGGCGCGGTCGGCGGCCACCTGCGCCCAGGCGGTGGCGAAGTCGGGCACGAGGATCCGCCACGACACTCCGTCGACCACCAGGTGATGGGCCATCACGAGGAGTGTTCCGGGAGCGTCGGCGGGGTCGACCCACACCAGTTGCAGCATCGTGCCGGCGGCCGTGTCGAGGCGGCCCGCAGCGGCCCGGCATTCGGTGTCGAGGACGGCGTCGAATTGTTCGGTGCCGGGCATGCAATCGGTACGTACGTATGTGACGACATCGTCGGCACGCACGGACCCGGCGGGCTCGACCACCAGTTCCCGGCCGTCTGCCGAGAGGCGGGAGCGCAACGCGTCGTGGTGGTCGAGGATCGCCGCGACGGTCCGGTGCAGCCGCGGCAGGTCGACGTCGGCGGGCGCCGTCAGCGTCACGGCCTGGTAGAAGGTGTCGAGGCGGGCGCGGTCCCCGTGGCTGCGACCGAGGACGTCACGACCGATCGGTGTGAGCGGCAGGGCGCCCACTCCCCCGCCGGGCAGTTCGGGCAGGCGCAGATCCTGCGCCGCGGCCAGGTCGACCGCGACCTCGGCGAGCCCGGCAACGGTCTTGCGCTCGAACACGTCCCGCGGGGTGAACGCCACGCCGGCGGCCTTCGCCCGGGACACCAGCTGGATCGCGACGATGCTGTCGCCGCCGAGAGCGAAGAAGGAGTCGTCGACGCCGACCGCGTCGACGTGCAGCACCTCGGCCACCGCGTCGGCGACGATCTGCTCGATCGGCGTCGACGGCGCGCGGAACGGCGTTGCGGTGGTGCCGAACTCGGGGGTGGGCAGTGCACCGCGATCCACCTTGCCCGCGGGCGTCAGCGGGATCGTCTCGAGCGGCATCGTCAGCGACGGCACCATGTGCGCCGGGAGGAACTCACCGGCGAACGCGGCCAGCGCGACGGGATCGAAACGGTGATCCGGCCGGATCCGCACGTACGACACCAGCACCGAGGTGCCGCCCTCGCGTTCGTGCACGGCGGACACCGCGAAGTCCACCGACTCGTGCGCCGACAGCACCGCATCGATCTCGCCGAGTTCGATCCGCAGTCCGTGCAGTTGCACCTGGAAGTCGCTGCGCCCCACGTACTCGAGGACGGGGCTCTCGCCGCGGCCCCACCGCACGAGGTCGCCGGTGCGGTACAAGCGGTCGCCCGTGGCCGCGGCGAACGGATCGGCGACGAATCGCGACGCCGTCAGACCCGACCGGCCGTGATATCCCTCGGCGAGCCCGGGGCCGCCGAGATACAGCTCCCCCGTCACTCCGCGGGGCACCGGCCGCAGCCAGCGGTCCAGGACCAGTGCGCGTGCGCCCTGCATCGGACCGCCGATGGTGATCGCCGCGGGGTCGGTCTGCGGACCCGTCATGGTGATAACGATCGTCGATTCGGTGGGACCGTAGCTGTTGTAGAGGCGGCAGCGGCTGCCGAAGCGCTCGACGAGATCCGGCGGGCACACGTCGCCGCCGACGACCACGGCCTCGAGCGAGTCGAGGCCGGCGGCATCCACCGTTCCCAGCACCGCGGGTGCACTGATGATGTGGGTGACCCGCTGAGAACGGAGCAGGGCCGCGAGGTCGTCGCCGCCGTAGACGTCGGGAGGTGCGATCACCATCGCCGCGCCCGCGCTGAACGCCTGCACCATTTCGAACACGGACGCGTCGAAACTCGACGACGAGAAGCGCAGCACCCGCGAGTGGCGGGTCACGCCGAGCTCGGGCCGGGCCGGCGCGGCGAACGTGGCCAGGCCGGTGTGCGTCACCACCACGCCCTTCGGCGTGCCCGTCGAACCGGACGTGTAGATCATGTACGCCGGATGGTGGGGCGTCAGCCGGGCCGGCCGATCGGCGTCCGTCACCGGCGTGACTGACAGTTCCGCGCACGCCGACGCGAGCGCGGGGTCGTCGAGGGCGAGCCATTCGACGGCGGTACCCGGAAGCAGGTCACGGTGGGCGGTTGCCGTCAGTCCGAGGGTGACTCCGGAATCGGACAGCATGTGGGCGATGCGCTCGGCCGGGTAGGCCGGGTCGACGGGGACGAAGGCCGCACCCGACTTCGCCGCGGCCCACACCGCCACGACGGAGTCGACGGACCGGGTGAACGACACCGCCACGAAATCGCCGGGGCCCACGCCGCGGGTCAGCAGCAGTCGTGCGAGCGCGGTGCTGCGCTCGTCGAGTTCGCGGTAGCCGATCGTGGTGCCGTCGAGGATCAGTGCCGTGCCGTCCGGATTCGCCCGGACACCCGAGTCGAACAGCTCGGCCAGCAGCATCGGGGCGGGGGCCACCGGGCCGGCGGCAGGCACGAGTTGTGCGTGCTCGTCCGCCGTCAGCACGTCCAGGGCGGCGACCCGAGCGTCCGGGTCCGCGCCGGCGAACCGGGCGAGCAGGTCGAGGAAACGTGCGTGGTGTTCGGCGAGCTCCCCGTCCCCGTACAGGGCGGGGTTCGCCTCGAAATCGATGCGCGACGAGCTTCCCGCCACACTCGGGTAGAGGTTGACGGAGAGGTCCTCGACCGGTCCGGTCGACAGCACGTGGAACTGTCCGGTGAGCTCGCCGAGGGTGATCTCGGAGTGGAAGTTCATGATGTTGATCGCGGGCCCGAAGAAGCCCCGCTGATCCCGGGCGGCACCGGCGTCGCGCCGGATGTCCTCGCTGCGGTAGCGCTGGTGGCGCAGCGCACCGGTGAGCTCGAGCTGGACGGCGGAGACCAGCGCGCCGACCGTCGTCCCGGGGGTGATCGACACCCGCAGCGGCACCACGTTGGACACCATGCCGCCCGATCGGCGCAGGACGGCGTTGGTGCGGGCCGACACGGGCAGGCTGAGAACGACGTCGTCGGAACCCGTCATCCGGGCGACGAACGCGGCGGTCGCGGCGACGGCGACAGCGGCGAAGGCGGAGTCGAGGCGCTCGACCGCCCGGTCCACGGACCGGGCGATGTCGGTGGGCACCGGGCCGCCGTGCCACCGCGACCGGGCCTGCGCCGGGGCGCTGCGGCCCGCGAGGCCGGTCGGGGCCGGAAGGTCCCGGGAGCGGGTCGCCCAGTAGTCGCGGTCGGTGCGGAACCGGGAGGAACCGCGGTACACGTCCTCGGCCGCCGAGACGTCCCGGAGGTCGCCCGCCACCGATGCCGTCGGCTCCACGCCCCGGACCTCGGCCGTGTACAACTCGGCGGCGCGGTTCATGAACTTCATCGCGCCGTAGCCGTCGAGCGCGATGTGGTGGATGCGGCAGTACCAGAGGTGGTGGTTCTCGCCGATCTGCAGCGTGGCGCCCCGGATCAGCCGGTCCGAGAGCAGGTCGAGCGGTGCGGCGTAGTCGGCGCGCATCCAGTGCAGGGCGGCGGCGTGGGGGTTCGGTTCGGCCCGGAAGTCGTGATGCTCCACCCCGTCGTCGAGGGTGAAGTCGACCATCTGGAGCGGTGCGCCGTCGATCTCGACGATGCGGAGCATGCCGCTACCGATCTCGCGGGCAGCGGCCTGACCGGCCCGGCGAAGGGCGTCGACGTCCAGTTCGCCCTCGATGTCGACGTACTGCGCGATCGTGATCGGCACGTCGCCCATGAGGTGCTGGGCAAACCAGATACCGCGCTGAGCGGCGGTCAGCGCGAAGGGTCGCGAATCGTGGTCGCTGACACTCGTGTCGATGCGGGCGGGGCTACCAGCCGCGAATTCTGCCGGTTCCAAGGGTCGTTCTCTTATCTGCTGGGAGCAGCGGGTGACGACTCGTGCTCCGGGGACCGACTACGGGAAAACTCAAGTTAGGTTTGGGTAACCTATGGATCTGACTAGGGAAGAGTGGCATAACCTACTGCGATGGTCAAATTTTTGGACAAAACAGACCGAGGGGCTGGTTTTGTGGTCGCGCAAGCCGGCAACCCCCGCGGTTGACCAGAACTCGCCCGAAGTAGGCGCTACTGTCGGGCGCATGGCTATCGGGGTGAAGGTCCGAAGGTTCTCCAAGATCGCACCACTACTGCTCGCCGGTGCACTCGCGGCCGCGGTGCCGGGGCATGCCGCCGCCGAACCGGTCAGAGGTCCGGACGTGGCCTCGTGGCAACACCCGGGCGGGTCACCGATCGACTGGTTCGCCGTCCGCAACGCCGGCCACGACTTCGCGATGGTCAAGGCCACCGAGAGTCTCAACTACGTCAACCCGTTCTTTGTCCAGGACTGCCTCGCCATGCGGGTGGCCGGCGTCGCCCGGGGCGCCTACCACTACGCAGACCCCACCCAGTCGCCGGAAGCGCAGGCCGCGTTCTACTCGACGGTGGTGCTGGGCATCAACGGTCCGGGTGACATGCCCCCGGTCCTCGACATCGAGCATTCCGGTGGGCTTCCGCCCGCGGCCTTGATCGACTGGACGCACCGCTACCTCAACACGGTCCAATCGCTCACCGGACGTCAGCCGATCATCTACACGTACCCGAACTTCTGGCGGACGGCGATGGCGAACACGAACGAGTTCGCCGGCTACCCGCTGTGGATCGCCGACTACAACGGTCAGAACACGCCCGGACCCCTCCCTGGCGGCTGGAGCAACTGGACGTTCTGGCAGTACACCAGCACCGGTCGCATCGCCGGCGTCAACGGCGACGTCGACCTCAACGTCTACAGCGGGGCGCAGGGCGACTTCGCGCGGTACTCCAACAGCGCATCCCCCTTCGGCAGCTGACTGCAGGCGGGCGCGATCAATCGCGGCACGCCGGATTTCCGGGGAACGCGGGAACGCCGACTCGGCAGCCGACGTCGGTGACGGCGTTCAACCGCTCGACCGGCTCCCGGATCTCGAGCGCCGGTACGAGGCCGTCGGCCAGGAGAGCACTCTTGGTCGCCGGCGTCGTGGCGCGCTCGTCGAGGGTTCCCCGCACCCGCGCGAAGGCGACGAGTTCGTCGTACACCATCGACAGGGCCGCCTCGGTGGTTCGGTCCTCCGGGGCCAGTCCGGCGAAATCCACACCCGTCTCGTATTCGTGGCGGACTGCATGGGGGCCCTGGTCGCAGGTGGGCTGGTTCAGATCGATCCCGAAATCCGGCCCGGCCGGTCCCGGCGGCGTGATCGTGCCGGCGTCGGTGCAGACATGGTGCGAGATGCGATCACCGAGCGCGTGAATGTAGATGCCGGTCCGCGCATTCCAGGAGTTGTCACCGACCCAGGAGTCGAATTGTGACGACAGGACCGTGTCGGAGATGACCTGCTGCCCGGTCATGTTCGTGAACGGGATGGCGGCTGGGGTCTCCAGGCTGTACGTGCCGTTGATCTGCACGGGATTCGCGTCTCCGTAACATGTTGCACCCGTGGCATAGTCGCCGTTCTCCGAGAGGTTTGTGAAACCTCCCGTGCACAGCGGCGCGTCGCTTCCCGGCCCGGCCATGGCCCAATTCCTCAGGTGCGTGAGCATGATCTCGTGCCGGGGATCGTCGACGTCGGGGCGCAGCCCGTTGGGCAGGGGATCCGCCGGCCCGCGCAACGTGGGCAGGAAGTGGAAGAGGAACCCGCCGGTGGCGAAGTGGGTGCGGACCAGTCCGCTGATGTCCTTGGTGGTCAGCGCACCGGCATCGGGGACGAGTCGGCCGAAGATGTCGCGTGGGGCGAACGTGCCGAGGTCGGTCGCTTCGTCGTACGCCGCGATCCAGTACGCATCCTGCTCGGAGAAACCGACGGTGCGGGCGATGATGTACGTCGAGTCCGAGTGCACGAGACTGCGTCCGCCGAGCGGGCGGCGCAACGTGAACCCGTAGCGGAGGAACGCCTCGGCGCCGCAGATCGGCGAGTTGGGATCGTCGAGTAGACATTCGGGGGGCAGCGGAGCGCAGTTGTGCGGTGGGGCACCGTCCTCGGTGTAGCAAATATCCTCGGCGAATCCGTACACCGGTGGCGGTGACACGACGAATGCGGCAGCGGTAAGCGTCAGCGCCACGATGGTTCCACCGACTTTTCGAGTGAATCTTCTCATCGAGGTGCACCTTTCGGTGTGGCCGAGTAGATCAACATTAACACCGGGGAACACGCTGGATGCGCGGTTCTCTCGAGCCCCGAAATCTGCGTCCGTGGTCAGAGCGCAGGCATCACGCGACATGTTGCCGATATCGATTCGCCAGCCAAGCGCACATCGTGAGCTGGACCTGATGAAACACCATCAGCGGCAGGATGATCTGCCCGACGGGCTGCCCGGCGAACAGGACCGCCGCCATCGGCAGCCCGGTCACGAGCGCCTTCTTCGTTCCACAGAACTGGATGGCCCGCACGTCTGCACGTTCGAACCGCAGCAGGTCTGCGGTGAATCGCGTGAGCCAGAGCATGGCCGTCACGAGCATCATGGACGGCAACACCAGTTGCAGTAACGCGGTGGACGGGACCGAGTGTCACACTCCGTCACGTTCGCCCGCCGAGAATGCCGAATACACGACGAGCACGACCGATTCGCGGCCGACGTACCTCGATGCGGATCCATGTCGTGCCACCCAGTCGCCGACCAGTCGGCGGACGATCTGTCCCAGCACGAACGGCAGGAACAGTTGCAGTGCGAGTCCCAGTGCGGCGGCCCTACTCGTGCGGCCTTGCGGGCAGTCGGATCCGGAGAGGATCCTCACCTGGTGAGGATTCCGGCAACCAGGTTGATCGTCGTCGCGAGGATGACTGCACCGAAAACGTAGGACAACAGGCAGTGCCGGAGCGCCACCGCCCGAATCTCCGAACTCGAGACGCCGGTATCGGATACCTGGTAGGTCATCCCGAGGTTGTAACTGAAGTAGAAGAAGTCGCGAAACGCGGGCGGGGCGGTGGAGTTGAAATCGATACCACCCGTCGACTTTTCAGGACCTGATCCCTCGTAATACAGAAAGGCGTATCGGGCCGCATACATCAGGTGCAGGGAAGCCCACGCCAGGAATACCCCGATCAGGGCCACGGCGGCGTGCGCGGTTCCCGCCGACGATCCACCCGCCACCTGCAGTGCGATGATTCCTCCGAGACCTCCTGAAGCCGCTGTCACCACGACCAGTTCGTCGACTATCGGACGAAAATCCTCGCGTCCCACGTTGCGGCGAGTCGCTGCCGCATCCATCGGCCACAACACCGCCCAACCGGATACGACGAACACGGCGGCAGCGGCGGCGATACCGACGAGAGCCCCCAACGCGGCTGTGATCACCAGGCCGCCGACGAAGCCCGCCGCGATACCGACCACCACCGCGGCGGCCACCCTCGGGATTGCGGAGGTCGGGAGAGGAACGTGCAATGTCTACCCCTCCACAGGAGGTGTCGAGCCGTCACCTGCGGCGCTCCCGACACCGAACTCGGGCTCGTACCCTTCCTCGGCGAGGTGGTCCTCGGCCGCGGTGGTCACCTCCAACCCGATGTCCTGCGCCTTCAGCAGCCGGCGGGTGCCGTCGAGGATCAGGTCGGAGCCGATGTTGCTGGTGAGGATCACGATCGTGTTCTTGAAGTCGACGGTGCGGCCCTGCGCATCGGTGACGCGGCCGTCGTCGAGGAGCTGCAGCAGAATGTTGAACACGTCCGGGTGCGCCTTCTCGATCCCGTCGCGTTCGTCGTCTTGTTCTCTCGTTCCACGCTCATGATCCCGACGCTCCTGTCGCACAGTGTTGGGAAACACCACGATTCGCGCGCCGCACCACGGCGCGCCCGGCGGGGGCTGCGCCCGAACGGGCAGACGTCAGGCCAGGGCGTACCAGCGGCGTGTGCCGAGAAGTCTATCCCGCCAACTGCCGTGGCCGGACGGCGTTACCGCGATCAGTGACCTCGATGGTGTGCGAACGTATTCGATCTACGACGCGCCGACGATGTCTGGGACTTGTCCGAATCGGACGAGGAAGCGGAGAGGAGTACCAACCCCTTTCCACTTTCAATTTATAGCGCACCGGGGGGCTTGCGGCAAGGGCCGGGTGGTGCCGCACAATTACCGGCCGAAGCCAGAACCTGCGGAAATGGGAGTCGCGAATTGCGTGTGTTGTTGTCGACGTATGGGTCGCGTGGGGATGTCGAACCGTTGGTGGGACTCGTGGTGCAGTTGAAGGCACTCGGCGCGGAGGTGCGAGTGTGCGATGCGCTGTTCGATGAGGCGCTCGACACCAACCGACCCTCGACCCGTGGCAGGAGCCGCCGGACCGCGACGTCGTGCACACCGGCGCGTGGCTGGGCAGACCTGGCCCTGCGCTCACGGCGGCCCTGACCCCCGAGACCGGAGCACGCGCGGCCGCCGTGGCGGGCACGATCCGCACCGACGGTGCAGCGGTCGCCGCGACGCTGCTGCTCGACACGATCGTCCGAACCTCAGATCGGAGCTGATGACATGACCCCATTGACTACCAGCGCGTTCGACCTTCCCGACCACCTCGCGCCCAAGGCCGACCCGACGCTGATCGCCGACGACGAGCAACACTTCGCGGCCATCGCGGAAAGCCTCGAGCAGTCGATCGCCGACCTGTCCCACCGGATCGACGTCGAGCGCAAGGCACCTCGCCGGCTGGGCCAGGAGGCGATGGAGCGGGACATGATGGTCCACCGGCTGAACGCCGAACTGCGTGCCCTGCGCCGCTACGGGTTGGACCTGTGCCTCGGGCACTTCGTCAGTGCAGACAACCCCGAGCCCGTGTACGTGGGACGACTCGGCCTCATGGACCGTGCGGGCAATCAGCTGCTCGTCGACTGGCGCTCCCCCGTGGCCGAGCCGTTCTTCGGTGCGACCCACGGCAATCCGATGGGTCTGGAACGCCGCCGCCGGTACCGCTGGACCCGCTGCCGGGTCAGCGACTACTGGGACGAGGTGTTCACCCCGGACGGGTTCGCAGGCAACGCCGCGCTCGACGACCAGTCGGCGTTCATCGCGAGCCTGGGCAGCAACCGGTCGGCCCGGATGCGTGACGTGCTCGGCACCATCCAGGCCGACCAGGATGCCATCATCCGCGCGGGATCGCGTGGCGCCCTCGTCGTCGACGGCGGGCCGGGTACGGGCAAGACCGTCGTCGCGTTGCACCGCGCCGCGTACCTGCTCTACTCCGACCCCCGACTCCGTCACGGCGTGCTGTTCGTCGGTCCGCACGAGCCCTACCTGGCCTACGTCGCCGATGTCCTGCCCAGCCTCGGGGAGGAAGGCGTGCAGCTCTGCACCCTGCGGGACCTCGTCGCCGAGGGTGCCACCGCGACGGTCGAAACCGACCCGGACGTGGCCCGCCTGAAGTCGTCCGCGGATCTGGTGAAGGCCATCGACGCGGCCGTCGCGTTCTACGAGGAGCCGCCCACCGAGGGCATGACGGTCGGGACCGAGTGGTCCGACATCTGGTTGAGCGCCGACGACTGGGCCGAGGCGTTCGAAGCGCCGGAACCCGGTACTCCGCACAACGAGGCGCGCGAGCAGATCTGGGAGCTACTGCTTACGATCCTGATCGACAAGTACGACGGTGACGTTTCGGCCGGCCAGCTCCGGAAGTCGTTGCAGCAGAACGACGAATTACGCGCGACCCTCGACAAGGCGTGGACCCTGATCGAGGCGGCCGACCTCGTCGCAGATCTGTGGTCGGTGCCTGCCTACCTGCGCAAGTGCGCGCCCTGGCTCAGCCCCGACAACGTTCGGAAGCTGCAACGCCCGGACGCCCAGCGCTGGACGGTGTCCGACCTGCCGCTCCTCGACGCAGCACGGCAGCGGCTCGGCGACCCGGAGGAATCACGACGCCGGCGTCGCCACCAGGCCGCCGTCGCCGCCGAACGCGAGCAGAGGTCCAAGGTCATCGACGACCTGATCGCGTCCGATGCCTACGACGACGGTGAAAGTTTGATGACACAGCTGCGGCAGAAGGACCTGCAGGAGATGCTGGTCGACGAAGCCGCGCTGTCCAGCAACGACCCCGACCTGCTCAACCGCACGTTCGCGCACATCGTCGTGGACGAAGCACAGGAACTGACCGACTCCGAGTGGCAGATGTTGTTGCTGCGCTGCCCGTCCCGGAGCATCACGATCGTCGGTGACCGCGCCCAGGCCCGGCACGGGTTCACGGAGTCGTGGCGGGAACGGCTCGAGCGTGTCGGGCTCGACCGGATCGAACTGGCCTCTCTGACCGTCAACTACCGGACCCCGGAAGAGGTCATGGCAGAAGCCGAGCCGGTCATCCGCGCCGTGCTCCCGGACGCCAACGTGCCGACCTCCATCCGCAGCAACGACATTCCCGTCGTACACGGATCCGCGTCGGATCTGGCCTCGATCATCGACACCTGGCTCGAATCGAACTCCGACGGAATCGCCTGCGTCATCGGCGATCCGACGTTCCGGGCCACGTCCCGCGTCCGGTCGTTGACCCCGGAACTGTCGAAAGGGCTCGAATTCGACCTGGTCGTCCTCGTCGACCCGGACACCTTCGGCACGGGGATCGAAGGAGCGGTCGACCGCTACGTCGCCATGACCCGGGCGACCCGGCAACTCGTCATCCTCACGAGCTCCTGACGTGGCCGCGGTTTCGTTTAGAGAAGCGAACCACCAGTGACATTCCCGGGGCCGCCGAGAAGGATCAGAACCAATCGGTCTTGTTGAACAGGGGGCCGATGTCTGGGAAGTGGGAGTGAAGAAATGGCTGACTACAACAGCGTTGTTTCGTTGTCCCGTGAGGAATTCGAGCGTTCGGGGCCGAGTCGGGCGGAACTCGACGATGAAACCAAGTCGACGAAATCGGATGAAGTCGATATCGCAAAGATGGAGCGGCTCCTGGACCTGAGACCGGGCATGCTGGCCGGCGACGAGTACTACCTCGAAAGATTGTCCTGTCAATGTTGTGGACGGCTGCTGACCATGTACGACTTCGTATTCACCGGCCTGGTGGACGCGAGCCACTCGAAGTCGCTCATCGTGCACACATTTGTCGGAAACAAACTGGTTGTGAACGAGCCGCGGCGCATCAGGTGTTCGGCGTGTGGTGAAATCGCCCGGCACAGTCCTTGGTATCGGATGCCGCAAAGCTATGGATGTAGGCCGGCACACTTCGAATAGGGCCTACTCGTTGGCGGCAGGCCAGTGCAACCGAAAGGCGACCAGCGGGGTCTTGTGTGAAGGTCCGCGAATCGACCCTCTCGAACACCGTGGCTGGACGAGAGTCGCCTGAGACGATTACACGTGCCCTTCGAGAGGAGACGAACGATGACAGCGTCCGATCCACAGGTCACTACCCGCGAGGAATGGCTCGTCGCGCGGCGCGAGCTACTCGCACAGGAGAAGGAGCTGACCCGCCACCGCGACCGGGTCAACGCCGCCAGGCGCGCGCTACCGATGGTCGAAATCACCGAGAACTACGCATTCGACGGCCCCAGTGGCAGGACCGGATTCGTGGACCTGTTCGGCGGCCGCAGCCAACTCCTGATCTACCACTTCATGTTCGAGCCCGACGCCGACGAAGGGTGCCCGTCCTGCTCGTTCACGATGGACAACGTGGGCCCCCTCGATCACCTCTACGCCCGGGACACCTCGTTCGCGGCTGTGTCGCGCGCACCGCTGCACAAACTGGAGCAGTACCGCCGGCGCATGGGCTGGACCTTCCCCTGGTACTCCTCGTACGGCAGCAACTTCAACTACGACTTCCACGTCACTCTCGACGCGTCGGTCGCACCGGTCGAATACAACTACAAGGATCTGGCGGAGCTCGAGCGGATGGATCCCGCCTGGAAGGACTGGTGCGGCGAAGAGCACGGTGTCAGTGCTTTCCTCCGTCAGGGTGAGCGCATCTTCCACACCTACTCTGGCTACGCGCGCTCCACCGACATTCTCCTCGGCACCTACCACTGGCTCGATCTCACCGCCCGCGGCCGCCAGGAGGACTGGGAACCACAACCCCGCCGCGGCGACGACCCCTTCATGAGTTGGCTTCGCCGTCACGACGACTACGAACCGGACATGATTGCAGGTAAGAAAATCGCAGACTGACCGCGCGATCTTCCCGCCTGCGGCTACATCAGTTCGAGTCCCGTTGCCTGCAATTCGAGATAGTCGCGCACCAACAGGTGAGAACACGGAGTGGACACCGCGGTCCACGGCGTGTGTTTGGGTAGTTGCAGTGTCAACGATTCGGGTACCGCTTCGCGGCATCGGATGACCGCCCGGAGTTGCGGCGTCAAAGAGATCCACCAGGCGTCCAGCACACACCTGCACTGGGAGAGGTATTCGGAGAGTGGTCCTTGGAGTACCGCCATTTGCGGTACCGGATCAGCTCCACCACTGATCCCTGCGACGCACTCCTGCCCGCATACGGTCATCACCTGCCCGATGAACTGCGGCGGCATGATGCCTTCGGGGTTTCGCAGCAGGGCGAGGCGCGCGCCGGCGGAAAGGGCTTCATATGCCACTTCGGGGTCGATTGCCTCGTCACCCATGCCACGAACGTACTCGGCTCTGGTCGTCTCCTATCAGGAACAGCGATAGTTGGTCGGCTCGTCCGGTCGAGGATCGCCGATCGGTCGGCGATCCTTCACCGGGCCGTTGTGTGCCGGTCAACTCGTCATACTGGCGAACATGCCGGGCTCGTAGGAACCTGCCGGGTTGCGCACGATCACGTTGATCCGGTTGGCGGCGTTGATGAGGGCGACCAGGGAAACCAGTGCGGCGATCTGGTCGTCGTCGTAGTGCTTGCGCACTTGGGCCCACGTCTCGTCGGACACTCCGTGGTGGGCGTCCGCGAGCCGGGTACCTTCCTCGCTGAGCGCCAGCGCGGCCCGCTCGGGCTCGGTGAACACGGTGGCCTCGCGCCAGGCTGCGACGAGGTTGAGCCGGACCTGGGTCTCGCCGGCAGCCGTGGCGTCCTTGGTGTGCATGTCGGTGCAGAAGCCGCAGCCGTTGATCTGGCTGGCCCGGATCTCGACCAGGTGCTGGGTGGCCTTCGGCAGCGGCGATTGGTCGATCACCAGGGCAGCGTTGGCGAACCTCTTGCCGAACTTCAGGGCGATCTCGTTGTCGAACAGGTTGAATCGGGGGTCCATGACTTCGTCCTCACTCGTGGTGTTGTGTGTTGCTGGACGAACATGAGATGCCGGAGACCCGATCCTTGTGACAAACGCTCACGCCGCTGCCTCGAAGTCACGTAATTTGGCAGCGGGCAACACCGGTCGGCTGCAGTTCGGGTGTCACAAAACGGCGGGGCCCGGTGTCTGGTGTGTGACACCGTCGAGAGTGAAGAGGAGCCACCCATGGCCGGCACGTCGCAGACCACGCCCGCAGATCGCGGCGGGAGCCAGGACGACCGTTCGGACCCCGCCACCGAGGCGTTCGTCGCCCACCGCAACCTGCTGTTCACCGTCGCCTACGAGATGCTCGGCTCGGCCGCCGACGCCGAAGACATCCTCCAGGAGACCTGGCTGCGGTGGGCGGGCGTCGATCTCGACACGGTGCGCAATCAGCGTGCGTACCTGGTCCGGATCACCACCCGCCAGGCACTCGTCCGGCTGCGCACACTCAGCAGGCGCAAGGAGTCCTATGTCGGCCCCTGGTTGCCCGAGCCGCTGCTGACCGCGCCCGATGTTGCCGAGGATGTCGAGTTGGCCGACAGCGTCTCGATGGCGATGCTGCTGGTGCTGGAGACGCTCGCGCCGACCGAGCGGGCGGTGTTCGTGCTGCGTGAGGTGTTCGCTCTGGAGTACGGCGAGATCGCGGACGCCGTCGGCAAGAGCCCGGACGCAGTCCGTCAGATCGCGCACCGGGCGCGGGCGCATGTCGCGGCCCGCCGACCGCGCGGCGTCGTATCCCCAGCCGAGTCCCGAGACGCACTCGAGGCGTTCCAACGGGCGCTCGAGACGGGCGATCTGCAGAGCCTGCTCGACCTGCTCGCACCGGACGTCGTCCTCTTGGGTGACGGTGGCGGCGTCAAGCAGGCTGTGCTGCGACCCATCATGGGGGCCGACAAGGTGGGTCGCCTCCTGGCGGCCGGCCTGCCCCGCATCGACGGCGAGGTGTCGGTCGAGCCGGTGCAGATGAATGGCTGCCCGGCTCTGATCGTCCGACTCGACGGGGAGATCGACGACGTCGTGGCGGTGCGGATGGACGACGGCATGATCACCGGCCTCTACATCGTGCGCAATCCCGAGAAGCTGTCGCGCGTCGAGCGCGAAACCGCGGTGAGCCGCTGAGGCCGAATACCTCCCTACTTCGCCTCCGCATGGCGGTCGCGCCAGGCTCGTTCCCATTGCCGGGTCAGGGCCGGGTAGACGATGAGGTACCGGAAGGGCGCGATGGCGGTCATGTAGAGCCGCCCGAACCATCCGTTGGGCTTGACGAGGACGGTCATCTGCAGCTCGTAGTCGCCGTTCGCTCCGCTCGCCCAGCCGAGATGCATGACGGTGTGCACGGTCTTGTTCGCCAGCTCGCGGGCGGCCTCCGTGTCGAGTTCGTACACCGCTGTGAGGGGCATGCCTTCGTCGTCCGGGCCGCGCGGAGCGGCGCGGAGATCGCTGGGCAGGCGGTCGCGGAGCGAGGCAACCCGCTCACCGACACCGGTCGAGGGATTGTCCCAGCCGAAGAGTGCCCCGAGCTTCCATCGAACGGCGAACAAGAACCTCACCAGCCGGGGCTGCTTCGCGGGTCCGCCCGCGGCTCGCATCGCTGCGAGCATCGTCGGGAAGTCGTCGGGCCCGGCTCCGGGAGTGCGGAACGACCACACGTCCTCGACATCGAAGTCACTCGTGAATTCGTGGATGCGCCAGGGCTGCTCGATGTAGGTGGCCTCTGCTATTCGTGGCACTGTCGTCCCCGATCTATACGGCACCGTATATTTGATCTATACGGTACCGTACAAATCGGACGCGATCAATGGAGGTGGCCCGATTCCCGCCGTCGCCCGCACGACACGAACCCGCTGGATAGAGGCGGGCCTCGACGCCCTCGCACGAGGAGGGCCCGACGCCGTCCGCGTCGAAACACTCGCCGCCGAGCTCGGCGTGACGAAGGGCGGGTTCTACGGCTACTTCGACGGCCGTCCCGCGTTGCTCACCGAGATGCTCGACGAGTGGGAACGCCGCTGCACCAAAGCCGTCATCGCCCAAGCCGATGCCGAAGGCGGCACCCCCGCCGACAGAATCCGGCGCGTGGGGCAACTGACCTACTCGGAGGACTTTCAACGGATCGACCTCGCGATCCGGGCCTGGGCCCACCACGACCGGTCCGTCGCGACGCGCCTCCAGCGCATCGACAACGAGCGGATGGACTTCCTGCGGAGGATGTTCGGCACCTTCGTCACCGACCCCGACGAGATCGAGGCGCGCAGCACCCTGATGTTCGGGCTCGCGATCGGCCGCCACTTCATCGTCGCGGACCATCCCGGGTACAGCACACGCGAAGCCATCCGACTCGCCGGAGAATTCCTCCTACGTCCGTAACTCAGTCGCGGTGAGCCGACAATAGCCACGCCGGCAGCATGGCCCGGCCCTTCTCGTCGTGCTCCCAGCTCGCGGCCTGCTCCGGGCCGAGCAGCGCGTGGATGAAGGCCGGGCGAATCTCGTCGATGGTCCAGTACTCGGCGACGGCTTCGCGCAGCTCGTCGTCGGTCACCGGGTTCGGTCCTTCCCCCTCGGGGAAGGCGCCCTTCGCGAACACCAGGATGTAGTAGGACGCGCCGGGCGCCGCCGCCCGGGCGACGGCGTGCAGGTAGTCGCGCCGCCGGTCGACGGGAAGGGAGTGGAACAGGGTGCTGTCGACGATCGTGGAGAACCGGCCGTCGAAACCCGTGAACGAACTGATGTCCGCCACCTGATACGTGGCCGTCGTCAGTCCGCGATCGGCGACCGCGGCCTGGGCCACCGCAATGGCCGTCGGCGACAGGTCCAGGCCGACCACCGTGTACCCCTGCGCCGCCAGGTGGAGGGACGTCTCGGCATGTCCGCAGCCCGCGTCCAACACGTCGCTGCGGAACTTGCCCTCCGCGATCAGCCCGGCGATCTCGGGCTGCGGCTCGCCGATGTTCCACGGCACCGGTCCCGTAAATTCGTCCGCGTCGCCTCGGTAGATGTCATCCCACGGCGCAACCTGGTTGTCCTCGGTCATGACATCGACGGTACGCCCGCACTACCGTGCGGATGTGGATCTTTTCTCACGCTCGTGGTCGGCGTTGCGCACGGCGGTCGCCGAACTCCGGGACGAGGACTTCGCACAGCCGTCCGGCTGCACCGGGTGGCTCGTGCGGGATCTGGTGTGCCACCTGATCATCGACGCGCAGGACGTCCTGATCACCCTCGTGACCCCCGCCGACACGGAACCGACCCGCGACGAGGTCCTCATCGCAGGCGACTACCTCTCCGCCTACGTCTTGGAGTCGACGCTGCACCACCTCGACCTGATCGCCCACCTCCCAGGCGCCGCGGAACCACCCGCAGAGGGCCTCGCCCGTTCCCGCGACATGCTGGAGCAAATCGCCGGGATCGCGTTCCCCGCCTCGTTCTCCGACAAGGACGCACTGCTCGTCGGCACCGGGAGGCGGTCCCCGACCGACGCGGAAAAGGCCGAACTGGGCGAGTTGGCGACGAAACTCCCGCTCGTCGTCGGATGACTCGGATTACGCCTACCCGTGTATCCCTACCCCACGTAGGGATACACGGACCGCGCCGCGGATCGTGGATCAGACGGTCTGCGCTTCTTCAGGAGTTGGGTGGTTGCGGTCGTTCGTTGTGACTCCTTCCGCCTGTCGAATCGGGTTTCCGACCAGCCGGGAACACGACAACCAATACAAGCTCGCCGCGAATACCACCGTGACTATCGGTGCCAGCTGGGCAAGTACCGGGTACGTGGTTTGCACCGTCGCGGCGATGCCGATCGCGGAGGCAACGAGCCATGCCAAAGCTCCTGCCCCGACCCCGTTGCCAGTTGTCGCCTTACCGCCAGGACGGTGAAGCGCGATGTGCACCAGGGCTATCGCCACCCAGGCGGTGACCAATACACCCTGCCATGCAAGAGCTTTCAGTAGATAGCTGAGGACATCGGTGAGCATGAACAGGTAGGCGAGTATCCCGGCTGCGATAACCCATACCGCCCTCGGCGAGGCTATTCCCAGAGAGCGGTCGGCGAGGACTTGGAGGTTGCTCGAAGCGAGGTAGTAATTGGCGGTATTGATGCGGGTCTGTGAGATGAGAATCAGAACTACGCCGGCGAACCCGAGAGAGTTGACGACGGCCTGGACAACGCCGCTTTCACTGCCTGCGATTCCCCAGCAATCGAGGATGTAGATGCCGATCAGCCCGTTCACGCCGAAGGTGAAGAGGTAGAAGACCCAGCCGAAGGTGACCGTGCCATGAAACTTCGCGTCTCGAGGTTTGGCGAGGCGCGCGTAGTCGAAGGTGTACATCATCATGACCCAGACACCCATGTAGATCAGATACGAGGTCAGCCACCCTGGCAGCGGCCCGGTAGTCGGTGCGGAGTCGAGCCATCCGTGGGGGTAGCCCTGTTTGATGGTCGCCGCGGCGATCACCGCAATCAGCCCGATAACGTAGAAGGGCAGAAGGATACCGTTGATCTTGTCCAGCCAGGTCGCAACTCCGCCGAGGACGAGTGGAATCATGTAGATGACGCAGACGAGGTACCAGATGCGTAGGTCGCCGCCGAAATAGTCCTGCAGCGCTACGGCGACGATCGATCCTTCGAACACGCCGTAATACAGAGCGGTTGCCGCAAACACCAAGGGGGCGAGGATCGATCCGATGGAACCAAACATTCTGCGGGAGAGCGACTCTACCGAGAGTCCCGTTCGGGCCGCGTACCGGGACAGGATTCTGTTGACTATTCCGTAGGTGGCGATCGTCAGGGCCATTCCGGCAAGGGTGTTCGGCACTCCCACGGCGTCGGATGATGCGGACGCGATGTAGAGCCAGAACATCGCGCTGAACATCGCCCACCACGCCATGGTCAGCGACCATCGGGGCGCGCGTTGGGATTCGGGGATTGCGGATTCGTCGGCGGTGGGACTGCAGTCAGGGGACGGGGTGGCGATGTCGCGTTCGGACATGGTGATTCTCTCTGTGAGAGCGAGTGGTCAGGCGATGCAGGGGCGGTGCGACTCGATGTTGAGGGGAGGCACGTGGGACCGACGCGATGGCCTTCTGATCGCGCACCGGCCGGACACGTAGTTGAGAGCGCTTGTTCTTGCCTCCCCGTACGGGTCCGATTCCGTTGGATAGAAACGCTATCTGTCGACGATGGGCCCGAAAACATAGTGGTCTGGGTCGGCTGATGCAGTGGTAAGCGGGGGCTGCCCGGTGGGATCGCAACCTTGGCGAGGTGCGGAAGACCTCGCCAAGGTTGCGGTTCAGGTCCAGTGCTGCGCTGCGCGAGTCTGGAGGAGGGAACGGAACTGGGTTGTGGTGGTGGGGAGGAGTTCACCCGTTCCCCAGTCGACGATGACGCCGTATCTGCGGACGAGATCGAGCATGTCGAGTTCGCCGTTACGGTAGCGCTCCGCAACTTCTTCGGGGTCGGTGGTGAGCCACCCGCGGCGCGATTCGCGAATGCTCTGACGAAGCTGTCTCGTCTTTCCGTCGTTCACGGCGAAGTGGTCGATCTCCGGGTCGATCGCATCGATGACGACTCCGTAGTCGAGTGCGGCACGCTCGAGGGAGACATAGCCGTCGATGACGTCCTCGACAACTTCGGCGGGATCTCTGTCGAGCGGGTCGCCGTATCCGCCGCCGCCCGCCGAGGGACGTTCGAACGAGTCACCGGCCTGGATTGTGACGTTGGAGAAGACGGAGCCGAGGAACTGTTCGTCCGGTGTGCCCCGGTTGAGCCAGACGCCGTGTGGAATGGAGGGAAGTCCGCCCTCGATTCCCCATGTCAGCGATCGGGCGCGGTCGCAGCAGTACGACATCACCGTGTTGTCACAGTCCGTCAGGACGCCGCCCTTGGTGAGCCCGCACCCTCCGCGGTGGGTACCCGGACCGCCGGAATCGGTGATAATGGCGTGCTCGCTGGTCAGGACCGGCGTGAGCCGTTCCTGACCTTCGCAGGGCTGCACAGCCAACCCGACGCCGAAGACCGGGGCCGTCGCGGTCGCACCATCCTTGGTGCTCCGTCCTCCCCACCCACCGGCCATCCAGTCGTACCACATGAAGAACGGGTGTTGAGCGTCCCGGGCATCCCGTCCGCCGATAAGCAGGTATTCGAGGTTGAACGAGCAGGCGATGGCCCGCTCGGGAACGATTTTCGACCACAGCTCGAAGATGGCGTTCATGATCTTCTCGTAAGGCCCGGAACAGAATCCGGTCACCGCATGCGGCCACCCTGCGTTGACCACGGTGCCTTCCGGGCCCAGCTCTGTGGTGATGGCATTGTAGAGACCCGAGTTGAGTGGAACATCGGGGAAGAATGTCTTGGTTCCTGCGACGATCCCGGAGAAGGCCGTGCCGTATCCGCAGTTGAGGAAGCTGGCGACCGCGGGGGCGCTGCCGCTGAGGTCGTAGCTGAGTTGATCACCCTTGATGGTCAACGATACCCGGATCGGCACCAGGCCTTCCGGTTTGGCGGGATCGGAGTCGAGGTAGTCCTCGGTGGTCCAGGTGCCGTCGGGTAGGGCCGCGACGCGTTGACGCACAATGCGTTCGACGTAGTCCTGAACCTCTTGCATGGCGGCGGTGACGGTTTCGCGACCGTACTTGTCGACCAGTCTATGGAGCTCGCGTTCGCAGACTCCCGTGGCTTCTGCCTGGGCGTGCAGGTCGCCCATGCTGATCTCCGGCGACCTGGTGTTCGCGACGAGCAGTTTCGCGACATCGGCGAGGAACCGGCCTTCGTGCCACAGCCGTACCGGCGTAATGCGCAGCCCCTCGGCGAAGTGTTCGGTGGCTGTCACGTCGAATGATCCGGGTACGCTCCCGCCGATGTCGGCCCAGTGACCCTTGTTCTGTGCGAAAGCGATCAGCGTGCCGTCGGCGAAGATGGGCCTGATGAAGCTGACGTCGTTGAGGTGGGTTCCGCCGCGGTACGGGTCGTTGATCGCGAAGACATCGCCCGGGTTGATGTCTTCGCCGAACTCCTCGATGACTGCCTTGCATTGGAAGTGCAGCGTGCCCACGTGGACGGCGATGTCCTGGCTGCCCTGCATCACCGTGTTGCCGTCGGCGTCGCACAGCGCGGAGGAGAAGTCGCGGGAGTAGATGACGAACGAGTAGCACGTGCGGAGGATCTGCTCGGACATCAAGTCGACGGAGGTGACGAAGGCGTTCTTGAGTACCTCGAATGTCACGGGGTCGAGCGTGCGGTCGAGCGTCGATGAGGTAGTCACTTGGTCTCCTGCAGGATGTTGATGCGAATGTTGGCCCACTCGTCGATCACGGCGGTCGTTCCCGGCGGCACTACGGTGGTGGAATCCAGCTGTGAGATGATCGCGGGCCCCTCGATCTCGGTGCCGAAACGCAGATCGTCGCGGTTGTACACCGGAGCCGCGACTCGCCGGCCGAGTTCGTCGAAGTAGACAGACCGGTGTCCGGTGGCGGCAGGCATTTCAGTGGACGGCACGCTCGCCTGGGGGAACTGCGGCTTCGGTGTGGTGCCGATCGCGCGGAGTCCGATCTGGTAGATCTCGACGGGCGTGTCGTCCCGCCGGAACGAGTAGTCCCGCTCATGCTCCTCGTGGAACCGTTCGACAGCCTCGGTCAGGAATCCTGCGCCGGTACCTGCCGAGACGGTCAACGATCGCCACTGCCCGGAGTAGCGCATGCTGATGCTCCGGTCGAGCACCATCCTGTCGGCGGGTACACCTTCGTGCTCGAGCCGCTCGAGTCCTTCACGTTCGAGTCGGACGAACTCGCGCTCGAGCGCCGCCGTGTCGATGTCGGTGACGAGTCCCTGGAACATCGCGGACAGGTCGTGGCGGATGTCGACGAGCAGACAACCCTGCGCTGAGGTGATTCCCGGGTGTGGGGGCACGACGACGGTGGGGATGTTCAGTTCCTTGGCCAGGGCCGCTCCGTGCAGGGCACCGGCACCGCCACAGACGACGAGGACGAAGTCGCGGGGGTCGTAGCCGCGGCGGATCGACAACAGTCGCACCGCGTCGGCCATGTTGGCGTTGGCAACTTGGATGATGTTGCTGGCGGCAGTGTCGGTGTCGAGTTCGAGCCGGTCGGCGATGACGCGGCGGATTGCCTTCTCGGCGGCATCGACATCGAGGTTCAGCCCGCCGCCGATCAACGACGAGCCGAGGCGGCCGAGCGCGAGATTGGCGTCGGTGTTGGTCGGTTCGACACCGCCCCACCCGTAGCAGGCAGGTCCGGGGTCCGCACCGGCGGAGGTCGGACCGTTGCGCAGCGAGCCGGCTTCGTCGATCCAGGCGAGTGACCCGCCGCCTGCACCGATGGTCAGCACTTCGATGCTCGGGAACGAGATCGGGAAACCGTACTCGACCTGCCACTGCTTCGTCGTCCGGATCTCGCCGTCGTAGACGAGAGAGATATCGGTGCTGGTTCCGCCCATGTCGAGGCCGATGGCATTGGGGTATCCACATCGGTTGGCGATGTCCGCGACAGCGATGGCCCCGGCCGCGATGCCCGACGCAGCCAGTCGAACGGGATAACGCTCAACCATCGCCGGCGTCATCGAGCCCCCACCGGAGTGTAGGAGCAGCAGGTCGCCGTCGTATCCGTCTGCCCGGAGTTGTTCCTCGAGCCGGTTGACATAGCCGCTGACCAAGGGGGCGAGCACGGCGTTGGCGACAGTCGTCGAGGCACGGTCGTACTCGAAGATCTCTGGGAGGATTTCGCTGGAGGTGGAGACACTGACGCCGGGAAGTTCCTCTTCGAGGATTTCCCGCATGCGCAGCTCATGGGCGGAGTTGACGTATGAGTTCAGAAAGCAGATCGCAACGGTCTGGATCTGCTTGCGGCGCAGCAGTCGCGCAACTTCGCGCGCGCCGGCTTCGTCGAGCGGGGTGATGATCTCGCCCGCATAGTCGATCCGTTCGGTGACCTCGTACCGGTCGCGACGACGGATGTAAGGGGTACCCACATCGGAGTAGGCGTCCCACAGTTCGTCCTTCGTCCCGTCTCGAATCTCGAGGACGTCTCGGAACCCGCGGGTCGTGACCAGTGCTGCTTGTGGGAAGTTCCTGGTGATGAGCGCATTGGTCGCGACTGTCGTTCCGTGGGAGAAGAGGGCGACGTCAGCCAGGTCGATTCCGGCGCTGCGGACACCCTCGACGACGGCCTCCATGGGGTCGTGCGGTGTCGACGGGACCTTGGCCACGCGGGTGGTCGACGCTCGTGAGTCGAAGATGCAGACGTCGGTGAAGGTGCCGCCGACGTCGACGGCGACTCGAAGATTGCGTTCGGGGGGTGTGATCACGGTCATACTCCTGCGTTCGGGTTCGCCCAGTATCTGCCCAGGCAAACAGCGCAAACAATTGGAGAAAACGAAATATTGTTCCCCATTCTTTGGACTTGTTAACATCTCCGGGTGAGGTGTTTCGAACGTGGAAACTGAGTATTTCCGCCTGGTCGACCTGCTGCTCGAACAGGACCTCGGCCTGACTCTCGAGAGCGACGGCGACCCGAACGTGCAGCTCGTCAGCGCGCACCCCATCGAGATCGAGGCGCCGGCCCGGTGGTTGGAACCCCGCACCCTGATGCTCACGACCGGGACTCGCTTCGTTGGGCAGGAGAAGGCGTCCCTCGCCCAGCGTCAACTTGTCCGCGAACTGGTCGATGCCGGCGTCTCTGCTCTCGGCTACGGCGTGGGAGTAGTCACCGACACCGTGCCGCGCGCCCTCATCGACGAAGCGAACCGTCACCACTTCGCGGTGATCTCCGTACCCGCCCAGGTGCGGTTCATGGACGTCGTGTCCCGAGTGGCGGCAGCGGCGAAGACGACGGACTCGATGCTGCTCCGACGGACCCTGCAAATGCAGAATCATCTGCTCGAAGCGATGGCATCTCCCGCCCCCGAAGCAGACCTCGTCGCGCGCCTGGCTGGACTACTGCGCAGCAGCGTCGTGCTCTACAGCGAGGTAGGAGACGTTGTCGCATCTGCAGGCGAGGCACCTCTGCATCTGATCCGCGCTCAGTTGAGAGGACGTACCGGCCGATTA
Source organism: Rhodococcus sp. JS3073 (assembly GCF_026810085.1). Taxonomy (NCBI): domain Bacteria; kingdom Bacillati; phylum Actinomycetota; class Actinomycetes; order Mycobacteriales; family Nocardiaceae; genus Rhodococcus; species Rhodococcus sp. JS3073. The sequence continues at coordinate 4,408,714 of NZ_CP113951.1, forward strand.
CGATTCCGGGTAGGTCGATGGGCCGTCAGTGCCTACTCGATCGCCCCCGGCGGCCAGAACTACTGGTTCGCAGTTGCCTCCAAACGCCACGAAGTACCCGACCCGTTGGCCGCTCCCGCAGTCGAGGTGGCGCTGCGATTGCTCAATACGATCGAACGCTCGCGATACCGCGCCACCACCGAGAACCGGGCCATACGAGCCGCTCTCGTTCGGACCCTCGCTTCCGGTGAGATACCCGATCTCGACTCCGTCATCGACCGACTGGAAATGCTGCGGTTCGGCAGGCAAGCAGACCTGCGCATGGTGTCATTGACCGCAGCGAATACCTACGACGACGGCCGATGGACACTCCGCTCGGATACCCTGCTCGACGCTCTCGAACAGGATGTAGTGGACCTTGCCCACGACTCGCGCCTGCCACTGCTCCTGGCGCAGGCCGACCGCGAACTGCTCGGGATCGTGCCGGCCACCAGCAGCTCAGTCGACACGTGGATCCAAAACCTCCAAGACGGAGTGGCCTGCGGGTTCAGCGGACCGTTCACCGACCTTCGCACCGGTCGAGAACGGGTCCGTGATGCACAGTGCGCACGGCGGTCAGCGACCCGCAGCGGCTCCACCGCCACGCGATTCGAAGATGTCGGAATCAGCGACTGGCTGTTAGCGGGCCGCGCCACCGCACCCACCTCACGTAAAGCGGCCCACCAGTTGGCACCCCTCATCGACGAACATCCAGACCTTCTGGACTTCCTACGTCAATACTTCGCGAACGACCTCGACGTCTCCGCGACGGCCACGCAGTGCGCCCTCCACCCGAACACCGTGCGCTACCGGATCAAGAAAATCGAGGACATCCTGCGGACATCGCTCCGCTCGCCGGCGGTGATCACAGAGATCCACCTCAGCCTCGAATGTCTGACACCGGACTAGCGGCAGCGTGGGAACACCCACACCCAGGACACCGGCTGTGATCGCCCGAGCCGCCTGGGCGAGTTCACCGCTCGCCCGTGAATCCGCCTGAGTCCGCCACATTCCCAGCGCATAGAATGACGGCGAGCAGGGGGCCGGGTATTGCTCGTTTCCTGGTAGGCGGGAGAGTGTCACCGTGGCGATCACCGTTCGCAGACTGACTCAGCGCCGTGACCTCGGCCTTTCGATCGTCGCGGGCCTCGAGGGCGCCGACCGTGTGATCGACTGGGCCCACGCCATCGAACTCGCCGACCCGACGCCGTGGCTCGCCGGCGGCGAACTGGTCATGACGACCGGACTCCAAATCGGAACCGAAGCAGACGAACAGTTCGAGTACGTCGCCGGGCTCGTGCAAGCGGGTACCGTCGCGCTCGCGTTCGACACCGGCACCACCTTCGATCGAGTCCCCGACGGCATCCGAAGCGCAGGCGACGAATTGGGTCTACCGATTCTTGCAGTACCCGCGTCGACGCCATTCATTGCCATCACCCGCGCGGTCATCGACGAACTGACAGCCGACCAGGTCCGCGGCGTTCAGCGCGTCGTCGACCAACAGGAGAACTTCGCCCGAGCAACACTGCGTGGCGGAATTCCCGCAGTGATCTCGGCGCTCGGCCGGGCCCTCTCGTCGACCGTTGCCGTGATCGACACCGACGACCGCGTCCTCGCCGTCCACGGACCGGACTCGGCGCGCGTCATTCGCCTTGCCCGTCGGATGGCGGATTCGGCTCGCTCGCGGTCTGGTCGGCGCCAGACCAGCAAGGTCGTCGCCGACGACGAAGGGTACTGCACGATTCAGAGCGTCTCGGCGGCCCAGGAACAACACGGTTACCTCGCAGTCAGCTCGACTGAGCCCCTCCCGTCCTCGGATCGCCTGTTGGTCGCTCACGCGGTGTCGCTGGTCTCGATCGAATTGGGCAAACCTGCCAAAGTGGTTGATACGGAGCAACGCCTGCGTGCAGCCGTGACCCAGGCACTACTCAGCCTCGGCGACGATCTCGATGTGAGCTTGCTCAGGTACTTCGGTTTCGACGCCGACTCTCGCATCGCCGCAATCGTGCTCACGAATGTCGGGCCCCTCCTGGCCGCCGAGCGGCAGACCGCGGCGGCACTCGCCGGGCATGCAACTCCGTACCTCATGACCCCAACAGCGAACGAGCTCACGATCATCGTCCCAGCCGAACGCTCCTTGGAGCTCGGATCACAACTACAACAACAGGTTAGCGCTCAACTACAGCGGACACTCGGAGGCGGCCTCGGTTTGCCCGCTCCGATCGTTGCTGCCGCGCTCAGTGTCAGGCAGGCGACCGCAGCGATGCGAGCCGGCCGGTCACCGACGGGGCAGCTCGTCAACTTCGCGGACCTCGGAACCTTCTCCCTCCTGCTCGGCAGCCAAAGCGCTGAGGAACTACACACGTTGGAGCAATCGATGCTCGGCGCGTTGGATGTATACGACGCGACCCACCCTGCATCAAGCAGTTTGGTTGCCACACTGACCGCGTTTCTCGAACACAACGGGCAGACGGAAGTTGCAGCAGCGACGCTCGGCATTCATCGCCACACCATGCGTAACCGTCTGAACAAAGTGGTGGAGCTGACGGGCCGAGACATCAACTCCGCCCATGTCCGCGCCGAGCTGTGGATCGCGGTCAAGGCACGGGAATTGCTCGGCACGATCCAGGAGGCGCCCTGAATCCGAGTTCGCAAGGGACCCTTACCACTACCGGAAGGTGTCCCTTTACAGCTTCATCCAGGTGCTCTTGAGCGTGGTGTACTTCTCGAGCGCATGGAGCGACTTGTCGTGCGCTCCGAACCCGGACTGCTTGTACCCGCCGAACGGCACGGTGATATCGCTACCGTCGTAGTTGTTGACCCACACCGTTCCCGCGCGCAGGGCACGCGCGACGAGGTGTGCGTTCGACAGACTGTCGGTCCACACCGCGGCGGCGAGACCGTAGTGGGTGCCGTTGGCGATCCGCACGCCCTCGTCGATGTCGTCGAACGTGAGAATGGACAGTACGGGGCCGAAGACCTCCTCCTGGGCGATCGTCATCTCCGGGGTGACGTCGTCGAAGATCGTCGGTTCCACGAAGTACCCGCCAGAGTCGATCCGTGCCTGCGAGCCACCGGCGAGGGTGGTTGCACCTTCGTCGGTTGCCGCTGCGATGTAGCCGAGCACGCGGTGCAAGTGTTTCTCCTCCACGAGCGCGCCGACGGAAGTGTCCGGATCGAGGGGGTCACCGACCTCCATCCTGGCAGTGGCCCGCAGCAGGTGTTCCACGAGTTCATCCTTGCGTGAACGGTGCACCACCAGACGCGAACCGGCCGAACACACTTCACCCTGGTTGAAGAAGATGCCACTCGCGACGGATGTTGCGATGTTCTCGAGTCCGGTGGCGTCCGCGAGGACGAGCTGAGCGCTCTTCCCGCCGAGCTCGAGCGAGACCTCCTTCAAGTTGGAATCGGCGGAGGCGCGAAGCAGAGTCCGCCCGACCGGGCCCGATCCGGTGAAAGTGATGGCATCGACGTCGTTGTGAAGTCCCAGTGCGGCGCCGGCGGTGGCACCGAACCCCGGAACCACGTTGAGGACACCGGCGGGCAGGCCGGCCTCCGCGGCGAGTTCTGCGAGCTTCAGCGCTGTCAACGAGGACGCCTCCGCCGGCTTGAGAACGACGCTGTTGCCGACCGCGAGGGCGGGGGCGAGTTTCCAGGCCGCGAGCATCAGCGGAAAGTTCCACGGCACAATCGCCGCGACCACACCGTACGGCTCACGGGTGATGGTCGCGAAGGTGGCGTCGTCGGTCGGCGCCACCTCGTCGTAGCGCTTGTCGATGGCCTCGGCATAGAAGTCGAAGCACTGCACCGTTACTCGCACGTCGACTGCCCGGGCATCCCCGACGGGTTTGCCCATGTCCAAGGCTTCGAGAAGAGCGAGCTCGTCGGCATTCTCCTCGATCAGCCGCGCGAGGGCCTGTAGCACCCGGCGGCGTTCACGGGGATGCTGCTTGGCCCAGCGACCGTCTTCGAAGGCGCGGCGAGCTGACTGGACGGCGCGGTCGATGTCTTCGCGGTCGCCTTCGGCGATGGTGGTCAGTACCCGGCCGTCGCGGGGTGAGATGCAGTCGAAGCGCCTGCCTGCGAGGGCGGGAACGAATGTGCCGTCGATGAAGACATCGTTCCGGGGTGACAGTCGCCGAGCTGTCTCGAGCAGGCGGTCCACCTCGCTGGGCACGGTTGCGGTCATGTCAGTACTCCTTCGTTCGGACGAGGTCCCGCCCGAGTTCGTCGCGTCGTGCCCGGGCGAGCCGAGCGCGCTCGACCGTGGCGTCGAACAGTGCTTGCTGGTGCGGTGCGGTGTCCGCGTCGTCCTCGGGGTGCCACTGCACGCCGAGCATCGGGGAGCTGTCGTGCTCGAGCACCTCGACGCACCCGTCCCCGGCACGGCCGGCCACCCGCAGTCCCGCGCCGAGTCGGTCGACGGCTTGGTGATGGTACGAGGAGACCTCGAACACGCGGCCGCCCATCGCCTGTGCGACCGCGGAGCCGGATTCTATCCGGACGGGGTGCATGCATTCGCGGTGCCGGATGTGGCTGTCGGGTACGTGCTGCACCAGGGTGCCGCCGAGCGCCACGTTGACGACCTGCATGCCGCGGCAGATCGCGAGGAAGGGCAGTCCCAGGTCGATCACCGCCCGCGCCGTAACCAGGTCGAACTCGTCCTGCACGGGGTCCGATGCCTCCGTGCGGGAGTCACGTTCGGCCCCGTAGGTAGCGGGGTCCAGGTCGGCGCCGCCGGGCAGAACGATGCCGTCGAAGATCGTCAGCCGGCGCGCGACGTTGCCCGGTCCGGGCGGCACGATGACCGGTTCTCCCCCGGCCCGGAAGATGGCTTCGAGGATCTTGTCGGCAGCCACGGTTCCGGAGCGTCGCAGACCGCTGATCGAGGCGGCGCGGATGCCGGGTACGGCGATCAGTGGCCGGCCCTGGCCGTCGGTCTCACTCATCGGCGGTGAGGGGGAAGGGCAGGTCCGGCATCCACCGCTTCCACTCGGCCTCGAGTGATCCGTCGGCGATGACCTTGTTCAAGGCTGCGTCCATGCTGATGCGGAGGGTGTCGTTGCCCTTCGCGACCGAGACACCCCACCGGTTCCGGGTGGCAACGGTGAAGGCGACGGCCAGGTCGGACTGCTCCCCGAGCGGCACGATGGCGACGTCGTCGTCGACCACGGCGTCAATTTCGCCATCGCGCAGTGCCTGCACCATGTCGCCGAGGACGTCGTCGGTCGCACCGTCGAACGGCACCGTCGTCACGCCGTCGAAGGTCTCCGCGAGTGCGAGGTTCGTGCTGCCGACGATGGCGCCGACCCGCTTGCCCCTCAGGTCGTCCGCGGCGTTGATTCCGCTGTCCGCGAGGACGAGAACCGATTCGTCGAAGATTGCGTAGGGGCGGGTGAAGTCGACCAGTTCCGCGCGCGAAGGGGTGATGCCCTGACCGCACCAGATGGCGTCACCGCGGCCATCCTGCACGGCGGGAACCATGTCGCTCCAGGACGTCACGACCCAGCGGACGGTCTTGCCGAGGACATCGGCAACGAGTTCGGCCGCGGAGGGCTCGTATCCGACCCGCGTTCCGTCGGGGGCCGCCTTGTCGAACAGCGGCGGTGCGGGCAGGTCGACGCAGATCAGTTTCAGTTCGTTGCTCACAGGAACTCCAGGTACATGTCGCGGTCGAAGTCGGTCACGGCGCCGCATGCGCGAGCCCATTCGTCGAATTTCAGAGCCGAGTACTGGTCGGCGAGCTCGGGGGCAAGACTGCCGCGAATGACGGTGTTGTCGTTGAAGGCTTGCACCGCGTCCCCGAGGGTCAGCGGCAACGTCTCGTAGGTGTCGTCGCCGTAGCTGCTGCCGATCTGCGGATCCCCGGGATCGGTCGCGTTGTCGATGCCGTGTTTGATCGCGGCGAGCAGCACGGTGTGGGAGAGGTAGGGGTTGACGCTGGCGTCGGGGATCTTGTACTCGAGACGTCCGACGGCGGAGAGTCGGACAGTGCAGGTCTTGTTGTCCATACCCCAGTTGACGGCGGTGGGGGCGAATTGTCCGCCGTCCCAGAATCGCTTGTAGGAGTTGACTGTCGAGGCCATGATCGCGATCGATCCGGGGGCGTGGTCGAGCATGCCGCCGAGCGCGTGCTGGCCGATCTTGCTCAGGTGGAGTTCGCGGCGGCCCGGCTCTTCGAGGACGTTCTCGTCGCCGTTCCACAGGCTGACGTTGTGGTGGCAGCCGTTGCCCATGGAGCCGGTGACGGGCTTGGGCATGAAGCTGGCGATGACACCGTGCTCCTTGGCGACCTGGTGGCAAATTTGCCGGTAGGTGATCAGGCGATCGGCGGTGGCGGTGCAGCGGTCGAATTGCCAGTTCAGTTCGAGCTGCCCGGGGTCTTCGTAATCTCCTTCGATCATGTCGAATCCGAGGGCGTGGGCGTAGGTCATGACCTTTTGGTAGATCGGGCGCATCAGCTCGAGGTTCGCGGTCTGGTATGCGGCGCTGCCACCCGGGCGGACCTTGACGTCCATGCTCGCGCCGAGCCAGCTCATCTCGGGTTCGCAGCCGCTCTTGAGTTCGAGGCCGGTGTCGGCCTTGAACTGGCTGTGTGCCCGAATGAGTGTGCTGCGCGTGTCGGTGGCGAGGTATTCGCCACCGATGTCAGGGATGTGGTCGGGCTCGTAGGTGGTGCAGAAGAACCGCGCGACCGTGGTGTCCCAGGGAAGCACCGCGAAGGTGTCCAGGTCGGGGATGGCGGTGAACTCGGCCGCGTCGACACCACCTCCGAGCAGCTGTCCGGTGCGGTCGGTGTGCAGATCGACCATGGCGGTGCGGTGGAACTGCACGCCCTTGACGAGGTTGCGGCGAAGGTGCCGGGCGGGGACGACCTTGGCGACGGTTCGCCCGGTGAGGGTCACGACCTGGTAGTAGATGTATTCGACTCCGGTGGAGTCGATTTGGTTCTGGATGTCTGCGATACGGGCATCCGAAGAATTGAGTTCCCGGTGCTGATCCAATGAGGTCATCGGATGTCTCCTTGTGGTGTGGGTAGGTCGCGGGGTCAAGAAGTGAGGACTGCGGCGCGCGAGGTTTCGACGGCGTCGCGGTATTTCCGGGCCGACGCGGGTGCGGGCGAAATCATGACGACCCCGACGAGCTGACTCCCGCGGTAGTAACCGACGACGGTGCCGTCCAGTGCGGACGGGTCGTCGTCGATCGGGTTCGACAGGTCCCCCTCGAGTACCGAGACGTGGTCGGCGTCGCCCGGTGAGCCGTAGCCCTGCAGTCGTAGCCCGAACTGATCACTCCAGAACGACGGCAGCGGTGAGAACACGGTGGTGTCCTCGCCGGCACCGTTCAGGTGGTGGATCAGCGAGACCGCGGCTCGCTTGGCGGTATCGGTGGGGATGCACCAGTGTTCGATTCGGCGCGGGATGTTCCCGGTGGCCGGATCGGGGAACCGGGCGATGTCGCCGACTGCGACGACGTCGGGCCGCGATTCGACGCGCAGGTGGTTGTCGCACAGGACACCGTTTCCGAGGTCGAGGCCGTTGCCGTCGAGCCATTCGACGTTGGGGTGGGAGCCGACCGATTCGATCAGCACGTCGGCGTCGAGTCGGGTGCCGTCGGACAGGATCACTGCGGACAGCCGGCCGGAATCATCGCCGCAGGCGACCGCCCGTTCGACGGATACCCCGGTGTGGACGTGCACGCCGAATGCTTCATGCACTCGCCGTAGTGCGTTGCCGAATTCCTCGCCGAGGGGCCGGATCATCGGGACGGCCAGCGGCTCGACGATGTGCACCTCACACCCGAGTGTGCGGGCGGTGGCAGCGGTTTCGCATCCGATGAATCCGCCGCCGACGACAACGACCCGGTTTCCCGGCTCGAGTTCCCCGCGTAACCCGATGGCGTCGTCGAGGGTACGAATGACATGCCGGCCGGACTTCGGTCCCGGCAGGTCCAGGCGCCGCGGGCGCAGGCCGGTCGCCACGACCAACCCGTCGTAGTGCAGTACCTCGCCGTCGGCGAGGGTGACGGTCTTGGAGTCGAGGTCACTCGACACCGCGGGTGTTCCGAGTTTCCATTGCACATCCGCGATGCTCTTACGTTGGCGGAAGGCGACCGAGGAGTGCCAGTGGTCGAGGGTGGAGTTCTGTTCGTCGCGTTCGGCGGCGAGCACGTCCTTCGACAGGGGCGGGCGGTTGTACGGCATGTGCTGTTCGTCGCCGACGATGGTGATGACTCCGTCGAATTTGTTGGCGATCAGCTGTTCGGCTGCGCGGAGACCGCCCATCGATCCACCGACGATGACAACGTGCGAAGGCATCGGTTCAGCTCTCGTCGAGGAAGATCGCTTGCACGGGGCAGACGTCGGCTGCTTCCTCTACCTCGTCGCGTTGGGAATCCTCCGGATGCTTGTCGTAGACGAGCTTGCCGTCGTCATCCATCTGGAAGACCCTGGGTGACGCGATGGCGCACTGTCCGTGGTCCTGGCACATTCCGTAGTCGACGCGAACGTCCATTTCTTTTACCTCTCTTACCGAAAAAGTGCTGATGATGTTGGGTGTCAACCGCGTTCGAACGCGATCGGCAGGAAGAACGGGCCGGTGTTGCCGCTGAGCGGCAACCAGGTGGCGATGCCGTCGACGGTCGGGTTCTTCAGCCGCTGGGCAAGCAAGGGCAGTGCCTCGCTCATGTCGCTGCGGGCGACGAAGTGTCCGAGGCAGTGATGTGCGCCGCCACCGAAACCGAAGTGCGGCGGTCGCTGAGCAGTCAGATCGAAGGGCTCACCGTCGATCACCCGCGGGTCGGTGCCGGCTGATTCGGACAACAGGTGGATGGTGGTGCCGGCCTTGATCTCGACGCCCTGGTACTCGAAGTCCTCGAGTGCTTCGCGTGTCACCCACGTGACGGTCGGGTTGACGCGCATGACCTCTTCCACCGCCGCCGTGCCCAGTTCGGGGCGTTTCCCGAGCAGCGTCCACTGGTCGGGATACTTCATGAACGTTTGCAGGGCCAGGCCCAGCTGGTTGCGGGTGGTGTCCATCCCGCCGAAGATCAGCAGGACCAGCGACACGCGCAGCTCGTCGTGGCTGAGATGTTCACCGTCACGTTCGGCCAGAACGAGCCGGCTGACGAAGTCGTCTCCCGGATTCTTGCGCCGGTCGGCGATCAGTTCGTCGGCGTACTCGTAGAGCCCTTCGAGCGCCGCCTCGACCTTGGCGAGGTCCTGCCTCAGTGTGACGCCCAAGGCCAGGCCGATGTCGTTGGACCAGGCGGCGATCTTCTTCCATTCGCCCTCGGGGATACCGAGCATGATCGCGATGACGCGGGCTGCGTACGGTTCGGCGAACTCGGAGGCGAAGTCGCATCGGCCGCGGTCGTAGAACCCGTCGATCAACTCGTTCGCGAGGGCTTGGAACCTGGGGACCAGGCCACCGATCAGTTTCGGCGAGAAGGCGGGGTTCATCAGGCGACGCAGGCGATGGTGATCGTCGCCTTCGAGGTTGAGCAGCGCGCTCGTCCACCAGTGCGCGAACGGACCGTCGTGGACTCCGTTGTGCGCCGGCCATGCCCAGCTTCCCTGCCGCAGGCGACGGTCTTTCATCAGCTTGCCGACCTCGTCGTACCGCAGGACGGCGAGTCCGTAGCTGGTATGGGCGTACCAGCTGGCCTCGCGCGCCTGGCGGACGGCATCGGATTGCACCGAGAAGGTGGGATCGGCCAGGTTCAGAAACGGCGCCTGGGTCAGTTGATCAGTGGACATCGGTTGCTCCTGCGGGTTCGGGCTGCGGTTCGACAGAAGCCGCGTGGGTGGGGTTGGGGCGCTGGGGGATCGCGTCGCCGAAGGGTGCGGTCCCGTTGCTGTGGGAGCGGCCGAGTGCCATGTAGAGCAGGCCGGATCCGATGACCGCGGCGCACAGCAGGGCGACGATGTAGTTGTCGTACCAGACGGCGTCGGGGGTGCGCGGCCAGCTGATGTTGACGATGGCGGCGACGCCGTAGACCAGTGCGCCGATGTTGATCGGCATCGCCCACTTGCCGAGCTGGTATTTCCCGTTCGGGATCCAGCCCTTGACGCGGGCACGCAGCGCGGCGAAGACCACCATCTGGAAGGCGATGTAGATGCCAATGGCGCCGAAGCTGATCAGCTTGGTCAGGGCGTCGGTGGACACGGCCGACCCGATGATCAAGATTCCGGGGACGACGGCGGCGAACAGCAGCGCGTACGGCGGGACGGCGCGGTGGTGGTCGAACTTCGACCAGAGCCGGCTGCCGACGATCATTCCGTCACGGGCATAGGAGTAGATCAGTCGGCTCGCCGCCGCCTGCAGGCTCAGGGCACAGGAGACGAACGAGATCAGCACGACGACGATGACGATCTTCGAGCCCACCGGACCGAACGCGTCGCTGAGGACGGTCGCGACCGGATCAGGGTCTTCGCCGCTGATGACGGCACCGAAGTCGACGACCGACAGAATCAGGCTCAGGCACACGAAGGTTGCCGCGGCGCCGCCGATGTAGATGGTGCGGCGCATGGACTTCGGGATCTGGATGCCGGGATTCTTGACTTCCTCGGCGACGTCGCCGCAGGCCTCGAAACCGTAGTACTGGAAGACACCGATCAGGCTGGCGGCGAGGAACGCATACAGGAAGCTGTGCGAGCCCTGCGCCCCGAAACTGTCGAAGAGAACTCCCAGTCCGTGATGACGCTCGGCGACCAGCAACCAGATTCCGACGACGAGTGCGCCGAGCAACTCGGCCCCGAAACCGAAGATCGCGGCATAGCCCAGGACCTTTGTCCCGCCGAAGTTGATGACCGTGGCCAGGATCAGCACCGCGAGGGCGCAGGCGATGGTGGTGGTCACCGAGGGGGTGAACCCGACCACGGTGGCGACGAACGGGCCCGCGCCGTAGGCGACGCCGGCGATCGTGGCGAGCAGGGCGAACAGGTACACCCAGCCCGTCATCCACGCCCACTTTCGGCCCCACAAGCGGCGGGCCCAGGGGTACACCCCACCGGCGACCGGGAACTGCGCGACGACCTCGCTGAAAACCAGGGCTACGAGGAACTGGCCGACACCGGCGATCAGCAGGCTCCAGATCATCGGAGGCCCGGCAGCGACCAGCGCGATCGCGAAGACGGTGTAGATGCCGACAACAGGGGACAGGTAGGTGAAACCGAGGGAGAAGTTCGCCCACAGGCTCATGTCTCGTTTGAACTCGGACTCGAAGCCGAGAGCGGCCAGTTGGGCGTCGTCGTCGGAAATGGCGTCGTCAGGACGCTGAAGAGGTATCTGGGACACGGGTCTCGTTCTTTCGTCGGGAGGTACCGCGGGGCCGTGAGAATCGAATGTCCGGTTTGTGGGGCCGGTCACATCCGTCGCTTAAACATATACAGTGATAGTTCATAGTTCAAGGTGTCAGCGTTACGATCTTGTGTAGCTCTACGACCTCAGGGGGTACCGGTGCCGATCGACCAGCTCGGAGGCTTGACTGCGCTCGGCGCTGTTCTCGCCCCGCTCGATGGCGGCGGCCCCCGGACCGATGCGGTCGTCCAGCGCATTTCCGCAGCTATCGGGCTCGGCGTGATGGTCGACGGCGAGCAGCTGCCGCCGGAACTGGACCTCGCCGGCCAACTCGGGGTTTCCACGGTGACCCTGCGTGAGGCGCTGGCGGTGCTCCGCAACGAGGGGCTGGTGTACACCAAGCGTGGGCGCGGCGGTGGCAGTTTCGTCAAGGCGTCGGCCGACGTCGTCCAGAGCAATTCGCTGACCAGGCTGCAGCAGCTGAGCGTGGAGGAACTGCGGGACATCGGCGACGAACACTTCGCGGTCTCCGGCGCAGCCGCCGCCCTGGCGGCCCGCCGCAGCCTGGCCGCCGATGTGACCCGGTTGCGGGCGCTGGTGACCAGGATGCGGGAGACCGCCGACCCCTTCGAGTGCCGACGCGCCGACAGCCGCTTCCACATCGAGGTCGCCGTGAGCTCGCAGTCGTCGCGGTTGACCCGAACCGAGGTCAGCCTGCAAGCTGAGTTGTCGGCGATGATCTGGCTTCCGCAGGTAGCGGTCGATCCAGCCGAGGAAGCCGCCACCCACCACGCTCTGGTGGATGCGATCGAAGCCGAGAATCCCGATCTGGCACGGGAACTGGCAGAATCACACAGCGTTGCCCACGTTCGCCGCCTGATCAAATTACGTATGGAGCTGAGGAACGAATGAGTCCTGTCGATGACTCTCGGCCGCAGGCAGCCGTCGACTCGGTCGCGGAAGCGACGACGGACCTCGTCGAGGTGATCTACGGTTCCCTCGCCTCGATCGGCGATGCGTTGACCGAGTTGTGGGCCAGGTTGCAGGCCGACGGAACGACACCGCGGTCCACCGACCTCGAGTCGCTCAAGGGCAGCGTGGTCGGCGAACTCGAATCACGCGGGCCGCTGTTCAACGGCGCAGGAGTCGTCATGGCCGACGGCAGCCTCGCCGATCGGCAGCATTACCTCGAATGGTGGCGCGCCGACGGGGGCGACCGCCCCGATTCGCAGCGGCTGGTCCTCGACCTCAATCCCCGTAGCGAGTACTACTACGACTATTCCGACATGGAATGGTTCGTGATACCGCGGGATCGGAACGAGAAGTGGGTCTATGGGCCATATCTCGATTACACCGGTGTCGACCTGTACGTGTGCACCTTCGCTGTTCCGGTCAGGCTCGGCGACGGAACCTTCCTCGGTGTTGCCGGCGCCGATATTCCCGTGTCGAGTATCGAATCGAGGCTGTGGCCGCAACTTCGTCGCGCGGGGTCCGGTCTGGTCCTCGTCAATGCTGACGGACGGGTCATCGTGGGTAACGATCCGGAGTACATCACCGGTTCCAAGGTCGCTTCCGTGGCCCGGTCGGGCGAAGCGGTGCCGGTGCGGGCAACTCCCTGGTCGCTGGTGCCGCTTCGGGACGCGGAGTAGAACACCTCCTGGATGAAAACCAGTGCTGCACGGCACGTTCGGTAGGTCGGGGCGGCGTGAGGGCCGGGCGTGCTGATCGAGCTCGCCCGGCCCCAACCAGGGATCCAGTTGTACTGGACTTCCTTACACCGCGGGTGTGGTCCGTTGTCCGCGTTTCGCCGCAGCATGCGCCGTTGAATGCTCGACGAACGCGCCGAACAGGGCCCTCCGGTCCTCCTCCGACCCGTCGGTGTCCTCCGGATGCCACTGCACACCCACGATCCATTTGCTCTCGTGCTCGACTGCCTCGACGACACCGTCCACACCGCGGGCTGTCACCCTCAGTCCCTCGCCGACCTCGCCGACCGCCTGGTGATGCCCGTTGCGGACGATCACCCGCGATCGTGACAGGATCTGCGCGAGGCGTGAATCTTCGACCACGACGACCGGGTCGTCGAGGAACATCGGCTCCCCGTCACCGCCCCGGTGGGGGTTGTTCTCCCCCAGATCCGGGATCAGCGTTCCACCGCAGGCGAGGTTGATCATCTGGGAGCCGCGGCAGATGCCGAGCATCGGCGCCCCGAGCTCTAGCCCGAGATCGATCGCGGCGAGTGTGCGTTCGTCGGTTCCCCGGTCGACCCCGTAGAGATTGTCGACGAACCCGGTGTGCCCGTAGAGGGTGGGGTCGACATCTCCCCCACCGAGCAGCATCACCCCGTCGGTCTCCTCGTCGATGGTGAACGGGGCGTCCCGGGAGATGTCGATGACGTTGACCCGGGCTCCCAGCTCCACCAGCGTGGCCAGCGCCGAGCCGGTGAAGCGCACGATGAGGTCCCGGGTCTCGGTCGTCAGGCCGGGAAAGTTCAGGGGCGCCACGACGGCGATCAGCGGGCCGCTTCCGTGGCTGCCGCCGTCCGGGAGAACGTCCTCGAGCATGACCGGTTCGATGATCGTGCCGTCGAGTGCGCCGGGGCTCATATCGTCGACTGTCCGCCGCGCAGGTACACCGTGGTGGTGTGGGTGAAGAACTCCCGCGCCGAGCGGCCCTGTTCCTTCGGACCGTATCCGCTCTTCTTCGCGCCGCCGAACGGCACGTGGGGGTCGGCGCCGGCGGATTCGGAGTTGATGTGCAGGATGCCGACATCGATGTCGTCGATGGCATCCAGGGTGCGCGTGAGGTCCTGGGTGAAGATGGCAGCAGAGAGACCGAATTCGCTGTCGTTCGCCAGGGCGAAAGCTTCGCCGGCGCTGCCTACTCGCCGGGCCGCCAGTACCGGGCCGAACAGTTCGTCACGCCAGACATCAGGCAATTGCGACGGCAGCTCGAGGATGGTCGGCGGCACGAAATACCCTGTTGCCAAGGCGCCCTCGGAGTATTCGTGGCCGCCGGCGACGGGCAGCGCCCCCTGCTCGATCGCGCGATCGATGCCCGCCCGGATCGAGGCGCGGGCGGCGGCGTCGACCACCGGTCCCATCTCCGTGCCGTCCTGAACGGGGTTACCGACGTTCAGTGCGTCGGCGCGCTTGCCGAGTTCGGCGAGGAAGTCCTCGGCGATGTCGTCGGTGACGATCAGCCGAGAGGTCGCGGTGCACTTCTGCCCCGTCGAGCGGAACGCACCGAACATCACCTGCTCGGCGGCCAGCTCGAGGTCGGCGTCGCCGAGGACGACCGCCGCGTTCTTTCCGCCCATCTCCGCCTGCACCGGAACACCGCGGGCGGCACCGGCCGCGGCGATCCTACGGCCGACACCGGTGGAGCCGGTGAACGTGATCGCGTCGATGCCGGGGTGCTCGACGAGACCGTTGCCGACGGTCCGGTCACCGATCACCAGGTTCAGCACGCCGTCAGGCAGGCCCGCGTCGGTGAGGGCCTGCGCCAGGCGCATCGCCAGGAGCGGAACGGTGCCGGCCGGCTTCCAGACCACGGTGTTGCCGTAGGTCAGGGCCGGGGCGATCTTCCACGCCGGGATGGCGATCGGGAAGTTGAAGGGCGTGATCACACCGACCACGCCAATGGGTTTGCGGGTGACCAGGATGCGTTCACCGCGGCGCGGCGAGGAGAAGACCTCGCCTGCGTCGCGGTCGGCGTCGTTGCCGTAGTAGCGCAGGATCTGCGCCGCGCGCAGTACCTCGCCAATGCCTTCGGGTTTGGTCTTACCTTCTTCGCGGGCGAGTTCGGTGCCCCAGTCCTGGGCTGCGCTCTCCACGATTCCCGCGGCACGCACGAGGATCGCGCCCCGCTCGTGCGCGGGAGTGCGCGCCCACTCTCGCCTGACCCGTCGAGCCGCCGTGACGGCCCCGTCGAGTGCCGCGGTGTCTGCCAGTCGTCCCTGGGCAACGACGACGTCCGGCTCGGCCGGACTGGTGCTGACGACGGTATCGCCGGCGCCGTCGAGCCATTGTCCGTCGACGAGATGGTGCAGGTGCGCGGGTGTGGTCATGAGAGGGTCGTCCTTCTTCGGGTGTGGGGTACTACAGAGCGGCGAAGGCTTCCCGAAGGACCGAGAAGCCTTCCATCAGCAGTTCGTCCGAGATCGACAGCGGGGGAAGGAAACGCAGGACGTTGCCGAAGGTGCCCGCGGTCAGGGTGAGCAGACCGTGGGCGAGGCAGAAGCGGTTGATCTCGGCGACGGCCTCGCGGTTGGGGGTCTTCGTGCCGGGTTGGACGAGTTCGATCGCCACCATGGCACCGCGACCCCGGACATCGCCGATGATGTCGGTGTGGGCGGCGATGTCGCGCAGTTCGCGGAACATGAGGTCGCCGATGGCCTGCGCCCGCGCGAGCAGGTTCTCCTCTTCGATGGTGTCGAAGACACCGAGCGCGGCCTCGCAGGCGGCGGGGTTGCCGCTGTAGGTGCCGCCGATCCCGCCGGCGTGCGCGGTGTCCATGATGTCGGCGCGACCGGTGACCGCGGCGAGCGGCATCCCCCCGGCCAGCCCCTTCGCGGTCACGATCAGGTCCGGCACGACGCCTTCGTGCTCGGAGGCGAACCAGTTGCCGGTGCGGGCGATGCCGGCCTGCACCTCGTCGGCGACGAACAGGATTCCGCGATCCCGGCAGAAGTCGGCGATGCGGCGCAGGAAACCGTCGGCGGGGACGATGAATCCGCCCTCGCCCTGAATGGGTTCGACCACGACGCAGGCCACGGCGTCGGCGCCGATCTGCGAATCCACCAGCATCTCGAACTGGGCGAACGCTTCGTCGGCCGCGTTCTCGGCGCCGCTCGGCCACCGGAAGGGGTAGGCCATCGGTGCGCGGTACACCTCGGGTGCGAAGGGACCGAAGGTGCTCTTGTACGGCTGGTTCTTCGCCGTCATCGTCATGGTCATCAGCGTGCGCCCGTGGAAGGCGTGGTCGAAGGTGACGACCGCGGGCCGGCCGGTGGCCGCCCGCGCGTACTTGACGGCGTTCTCCACCGCCTCGCTGCCGGTGTTGAACAGCGCCGTGCGCTTCTCGTGATCACCGGGGGTGATCCGGTTGAGCGCCTCGGCCACCTCGATGTACGGCTCGTACGGGGTGGCGAGGAAACAGGTGTGCGTGTACTTCGCCAGCTGGCGGGAAGCCCGCTCGACCACACGCGGTGCAGCGTTGCCGACGGTGGTCACGGCGATACCGCTACCGAAGTCGATGAACGAGTTGCCGTCGACGTCGACGAGGACTCCGCCACCGGCGGCCGCGGTGTAGATGTTCGCGCCGCTGGTCAAGCCTGCGGGGAGGGCGGCACTACGGCGGGCTGCCAGTTCCCGGGAGCGGGGTCCGGGTACCTCGGTGACGATGCGGCGTACCTGCTCGAGCTGCGGTCCGCCGACGGGTGTGTGCACAGCAGTCATGTCGTGTCCTCCAGTCGGTTTACCGAGACTGTATGGGCGAAGTCGCCCAGCAGGACATGGCCGAGCTGTACATTTCGACGACCGATCATGGCCCTCCTGGCTAACCCGGTTTCGGCGACGGACACGCACACTTGCTGCACCGAGACTTGGGAAGGACACTGCGATGGGCAACGGCGCCACAATGGCAGATCAACTCGAATCACCCCTGGCTGTGGACGTCGACGAGGCAATCGGCCGACTACTGCTCACCAGCAGCGACCGATCGGGAACGCCTCGGATGATCTTTCTGTCCGACACGACCGGAGGCAGCACCGCCGAAGCCGTCATCCTCTGGCCGAACGGCACACCACTCCTCGCCGACGTCGCACATCTCTTCGAGCACTTCGGATTGCGCGTCGCGGACCGAGACACCCTGCCGCTGCCTCCCGGCATGTCCACCGCGGCCGCACTCCACAAATTCACCTTCCAGGCACCGAGAGTGTCACGACGCCGGTCACTGAGCCGGGTGTCGGAAGCCTTCGAGGCGCAGACGCTCCACGGCTTCGAAATCGACGACTTCGCCAAGTTGATCGTCGCCGCCGGCCTGTCCTGGAGGGCGATCGTTCTCATCCGTGCGGCAAGCCGATTCGTCCGTCAAGCGGGGCTCGGCCTGTCCGAGAGCTACGTCATCGACACCCTGCTGCGGCACACCGAGTTCGCCGAGTCTCTCGTGCACTACTTCGGTGCGCGGTTCGATCCCGACCTCGACGACCGAGATACGGCTGTCGCGGAGACTGTTTCGGCCGTGCGTGAACACCTGGATGCCGCAACGACCTTGGACGAAGACCGGATCATGCGGTCGCTGGAGTCGTTCGTCACCGCGTGCCTGCGCACGAACTGGTACCAGACCGACGCCACGGGCACGGCGAAGCCGTACGCCTCCTTCACGCTCGACTCGAGCAGACTCGCGCTGACCGGGCCGGTTGTCCCCTACCGCGAGATCTACGTCTACGCCAACGACGTCGAGGGAATCCACCTGCGCAGCGGCGCCGTCGCGCGTGGCGGGCTGCGATTCTCCGACCGCCCCGAGGACTACCGCACCGAAGTGCTGGGCTTGATGAAAACCCAGACGGTCAAGAACTCCCCGATCGTTCCCGTCGGCGCCAAGGGCGCATTCGTCCGCAAGAATCCGAACATCACCCCCGCAGAGGCATATACGACGTTCATCAGGGGACTTCTCGATGTCACCGACAACATCGTCGACGGTCACACCATCGCACCGCAGCGCACCGTCACCTACGACGGACCCGACACCTACCTCGTCGTGGCCGCCGACAAAGGAACGGCCTCTTTTTCGGACCTAGCCAACAACATTGCCCTCGACGCCGGCTACTGGCTCGGAGATGCATTCGCCTCCGGCGGCTCGACCGGATACGACCACAAAGCCATGGGCATCACCGCCCGCGGCGCCTGGGTCTCGGTGCGCAGGCACCTCGACGAACTCGACGTAGACGTCGACACCGACCCCTTCACCGTCGTCGGCGTCGGCGACATGTCCGGTGACGTCTTCGGCAACGGAATGCTGCTGTCCGAGTCGATCAAGCTGGTCGCCGCCTTCGACCACCGGCACATCTTCATCGACCCCGACCCCGACCCTGCCCGCGCGTTCGCCGAACGCCAGCGCCTGTTCACACTCCCCGGAACCACCTGGGATCACTACGACCGCAACACCCTGTCCGCCGGTGCCGGCATCTGGCCGCGCACCGCCAAGCGGATCTCGCTCTCGCCCGAGGCCCAGAAACTCCTGGGCGTGCAGCAGAATCTGATCTCACCGAACGACCTGATCAAGGCAATCCTGTCGGCCCGCGTCGATCTGTTGTGGAACGGCGGAATCGGCACGTACGTCAAAGCGTCGACCGAAACCCACGCCGACGCAGCCGATCCGGTCAACGATTCGGTGCGAGTGGACGCGGCCCACCTGCGCTGCGCCGTGATCGGAGAAGGCGGCAACCTCGGGCTGACGCAGCGGGCACGCATCGAATACGCGCTCGGAGGCGGTCGGATCAATGCCGACTTCATCGACAACGCCGCCGGGGTCGCCACGTCAGACCTCGAGGTCAATCTCAAGATTGCTCTCGACGGCGCCGTGCGCAGCGGGCGAATCAACCATGACGAGCGCAACGCCCTACTCTCCGCGTCACGCCGGGACGTTGCCGACGCAGTACTCTGCAACAGCGAGAGTCAAACGCTGGCAATCAGTCTCGCCTCCTCTCAGGCCCCGCAGCTTCTGAACCGTCACGAGCGGCTCATCGACAACCTCGAACACACCAACGGCATCAACCGGGCCACCGAGGTTCTGCCGACAAAGAAAGAGCTGGTGTCGCGGACGCAGGCCGGTCTCGGGCTGACACGACCCGAGATCGCCATCCTCCTCGCTCAGTCGAAGAACGTGGTTCAGCAGGACCTGCTCAATTCATCCGTTCCGGACGAACCGGTCTTCGCGCAGGCCCTGTCGGCATACTTCCCGCCTCGGATCCGCGAACAACTCTCCGAGGAGGAGATCCGCGGCCACCGCCTGGCCCGCGAGATCGTGGCGACGAAGATCGCCGACGACCTGATCAACCACGTAGGCCCCGGCCTGATCTATCAACTCGACGAGCGCCTCGGCGTCACAACCCCGGCAGTGGCCCGGGCCTACGCCGTTGTCCGGGCCGTGTTCGACATCGACGAACTGTGGTCGGACGCCGAACAGCGCACCGACGTCACGCAGGCCGAACGCTGGAACCTCCTCCGCGCTCTCCAGCACTTCATCGAGCACACCGCCTCGTGGATTCTGCGCCGCCGCCCCGCCCCACTGAACGTCGAGGCGGAGATCGACCGGTACCGTCCCAGCGTTCGCGAGTTGGTGGCACACCGTCCCCACCCGACCACGATCGCCGAGACCACCGAGAGACTGCGATTCCTCGGCGAGGTCCTCGACCTGATCGAGACCGCCCGACATGGCGGCTGCCCCGTCGAGGCTGCCGCGGCCATCCATGCCCGAACAGACTCCGTCCTCGGACTGACCTGGTTGACCGGCCGCCTCGAGCACCACGTCACGACCAATTGGTGGGATGCGATGGCGGCCGCGACAGTGCGCGACGACCTCGCCGAACGCCATCATGCGCTCGTCGGGGCCATCCTCGATCTCGACACCGGAGGCGACGACCAGGTGCTCGTATGACAGGAACGCACTGCGGACGCCATCAACCGCTTCTCCCGCATCACCGCCGAACTCCGACGAGACGGGGTGGTGGACGTCTCCCGCGCCTGCACGGCCGGCGCCGAGTTGAACCTGCTGATACGGAGCACCCGCACAGGCTCCATGTAGTCGAGTGTCGCGTGAGCCGGCGTCGGCTACAGCGACTTCGCGATGATTCCCTTCATCACCTCGTTGGCGCCCGCGTAGATCTTCTGGACGCGGGCGTCCTCGTCATGAGACCTCCTTCTCTCCTTCTCTCCTGCCCTCTCCTGTCCGGCGAGCTTGATCTCAGACAGTCTGCACCAGGCCGCAGCCAAGTGGACAGCGCTGGATCGTTTGCCCGGCCAGGCAAGCCGATCTGCGCCAACGGTGTTGGCAATTCCGTGGAACCCGGTTCGACTGTTGAGGAAGCAGAATGAACCGACCGCACGACGTGTCCCTACCAGTTCGGGAGACCGGCCTTCACCAGACGTCTGTCGCCCTACAGGCTGGCGCTGGTATTCATGCCCGAGCGGGGACATCGGGGCAACAATCCCGCAGGCTCTGTGCCCGAGCATGTCCCGTACCCTATTGGGGCGTGCCGGCATGCCGAATTCGACGGCTGAGGGGATGCCGTCCGGTTACAGGGGGTCGCCTACTGTTTCGGGATGGTGCTTAGGTGAGCAATCCTGGCGGGCCTTCGTGGCAATGATCTGGACCAGATCGTCGAGTGCGGTGAGGGTGGCGCCGCTGTCACGGTCGACGAGCCAGCGCAGTACCAGCCCGTCGAGCGCAGCCAGGGCGAAGCGCGCGACCTGGTCGACCGGAGTGCTCCAGGTGACGCCGGCCCGGTGGGCGCACAGGTCGAGGAACGCGACGGCCTCGGTGTCCATGGTGCGGTACTGGCGGGCCGCGATTGCTCCGGCGGAGTCATTGCCGGCCCCGCGTTGGCGCAGGGCTTGCGCGGTGATCTCGTAGGTCAGCAACTGATGGTCGGGACTGGCTTCGATGATCGGCCACAGGCCGCGAATTCCGGCCCCCAGGAGTTCTCGAAGACCCGCAATACCGCGCAGTTCCAGAGGACCGACCAGCTGACTGAAGGCTAGGCGCATCGCCTCACTGATCTCGAGGATCAGGCACTGCCCCATCTCGGTGAGAAGCTCTTCCTTGTGCTCGAAGTGGTAGTGCACCACTCCGAGCGACACCCCGGCGGCCTCGGCCACATTACGGATGGTCAGCGCAGCGAGACCCTGTTGCGCGGTGACAGCGAGCGCCGCCTCGATGAGCTGTCCGCGGCGAACATCAGCGGGAAGCCTTTGCATTCCCGGATCGTATGCGTTCGATCCTTTCGAGGAGACGAATCGGACCGCCACCGTGTCCCACGTCACGGTGTGCCCAGTCGGACCGTAGGGTCAGCTGCGGCTCCAGCGGCCATCGTGTTGTGGCGTCCCTCCCGGTGTCCCATTGTCGGTGCCGCCGAGCAACAGTGCACGATCGGCGAGGCTCGAAATGCTCGAGATTGCCCTGCCGGCGGCGAGACGATCCCTACCGATGAAATCTGTGCGGCTCGGGGCCGGAGGCGAGATCGGATGTCCTCGGTCGGGGTTACTTCGACGATAGCCACAGCCTGAATGCTTCGGCCGTCGCCGCCTGCAAAGTCGTCCCGCGGGTGGCTACTTCGATCTTCACCTGCCGCAGCAACTCCGGGTCCACGCGCGCGGAGAACTGCGGGAGCTTCGTCGCACCGACGGAGACTGGAGCGGCCTCGGCTGTAGTCCTCGGTAAGAGCGGATCCGAATCACAACCCAGCGCCGCGATCTGCAGAACGGTGTCGGACGCTCCCGCAGAGTGCTCGTTGCCCATCTTCATCTCCTTGACGTACCGATGAGGTAGCTGTTCGACGAGATCGGCGGCCTCGGTGCCGCACCCTCGCGTGTTCAGTCCGGGAGGGCTGACTTTGCAGGCACATGTTGAGCGTTACGCGAAATATCGGAAAAAATTCTGTTGCCACAGTTACGACCGGAGCGGTCGGAACTTGAAAGCTGACGCATTGAAAGATAGCACGCGTGATCGCAACGTAACTTGTTACCAGAAAAATAAACAAATACGAGAATGGTGACATCGGTCCAAAAGGGCGAGGATTTACCGTTCCTGAAATTGTTTGACGCCGCGTACCGTACCGCGGGTATGAAAATGCATGCAATGTAGCTTGGTAACAATATTTCAATTTAACTTATCGAACGTCCAAGCAGTATAAATTGGCGAACCTTGCTGTACGTCCAACCGAGAGCGAAACGCGCACTACCAGGTCAGATCCGGGGTTCTCTTGCTCAGGCGCGTGCTTCTCGTTCTTGTGAAGAAAAATGCTTTTCGCCGTGACGGCCGCGGTCACGCCTCTTCGGTCGACAGTTTCCAAAGTTGCCGATTCCCGCGAGCGCGGATTCGCCATTCGGACGTAAATTATTTAATAACCGACACACCGCGCCGGTCGTTGACACATACCGGGTGGTTTGCGAATGATTCCTGCCATCAACCGCTCCACGGTGAGGGGAAATTCGTGACATCGGTGCACACTTCGACCCAGGCGCGTACTCCGCGTCGCTGGTTTGTCGCGGGGGCCGCCATGGCGACCGCCACGGCTGTGATCATCTTCGGTGGAGTCGCGTCAGCGGCCCACCCTCCGGTCGGACTGGGGACAGCCACCTCCTTCGCGATATTGGCGGGCCAAACGGTCACCAACACCGGCCCTTCGATCATCTCCGGGGATCTGGGTGTCAGCCCGGGCAGCGCGGTCACCGGCTTTCCACCAGGAACGGTGATCAACGGCACGCAACACGTTGCCGATGCTGTTGCACTGCAAGCTCAATCCGACTTGACGACGGCATACAACGATGCGGCAGGACGGACGCCCGCCACTGCGGCGCCCCCCGATCTCGGTGGCCTGACTCTGGTCGACGGCACCTACAACACGGCCGGTCCGATGGGCCTGACCGGGACCGTCACCCTCGATGCGCAGGGTGATCCCAACTCGGTGTTCATCTTTCAGGCCGGGTCCACGTTGATCACCGCGTCGAACAGCACGGTCGCCCTCATCAACGGGGCCTCACCGTGCAACGTGTTCTGGCAGGTGGGTAGCTCTGCGACCCTGGGGACCAACACCACCTTCGTCGGAACCATTATGGCGTTGACCTCGATCTCGGTGCAGACCGGCACCACCGTGAACGGACGCGTATTGGCACGTAACGGCGCAGTCACTCTGGACACCAACACCATCACCCGGCCCAACTGCGGCACGCCGCCGCCGACATCCACGACGACACCGCCGCCGACCACGACAACCACGACCACGGCACCGCCGACCACCACCACTACGACCGTCACCAACGGTCCCATCATTCCGATTCCCATTCCGATCCCCATCCCCATTCCGATCCCACCCGGCGGAGGAATCCCCGGCATCCCTGGTGTCCCCGGTGTCCCCGGAATTCCCGGCCCTCCCGCTCCTCCGGGCCCGCCGGCACCCCCCGGCCCTCCGGCTCCTCCGGCTCCTCCGGCTCCCCCGGCCCCTCCGGCTCCTCCGGCTCCTCCCGCTCCTCCCGCTCCTCCGGCTCCTCCCGCTCCCCCCGGCGGGCCTGGAGGACCTGGTGAGCAGGGCGGCCCGGGTGAGCAAGGCGGACCCGGTGAGCAAGGCGGACCTGGTGAACAAGGCGGACCCGGTGAGCAAGGCGGCCCCGGCGGCGGAGGCAAGGGCGGCCCTGGCGGCAACGGATACATCATCCCCAAGGGGCATCCGGAAACGGGGGCCGGCGGCACCACTCCACCCTCCCGTGACAGCGTGCTTCTCCGATCCCTTGCAGTGCTGGCCCTGGCCGGATCGGGCATGGCGGCAGGCCAGGGGGCGCGACTGCGCAGGAGGCAGCGATGAGCGACCCGAGCTCCGAAATGTCAGAGCCCGTCCCGGGCCCCGAGTGGCCAGGGCCCGAGGGGGCGATGGGCAGGGTAAAACGCTGGTGGGTGGTGGCAGCGGTCCTGATACTCATCGCGACGGCTGTCCTCGCCCTACGCAGCTATCAGGATTCGGGAGATCCGCAGCTCGGACAGCCATCCGTGACCGACACCGTGCCGGTGCCCTCCGACGGGGCGTCCGGGCCGGCGCCGGTCGCGCTGCGGATCCCTGCGCTGGGGGTGGACGAATCACTCATCACTCTCGGACTCAATCCCGACGAAACAGTCGAGGTGCCCACCGATTTCGACAAGCCAGGGTGGTACAAGTTCGGGCCGGCTCCGGGCCAACTGGGTTCGGCAGTGATCCTGGGGCACGTCGATTCCTATGAGGGTCCGGCGGTGTTCTACCGATTGAAAGACCTCGAGGCGGGAGACTCGATCGAGGTGAGCTTGGCCGACGGCACCATCGCTCATTTCGCGGTCACCAAGGTGGAGACGTATCCGAAGACGGAGTTCCCGGCCGAGGAGGTGTACGGCTCTCACGGTGATGAAACGCTGCAACTGGTTACCTGTGGGGGAGAGTACGACGCGGAAGCCCGTAGCTACCTGTCCAACATCGTGGCCTACACCTCTCTGGTTGATACCGACACCGGGGAAGCTCCGGCCGCTGCCGGCCAGAAATGATCTGGCAACCGGGAAGTTCACGGGAGGTGAGCATTCGGCCCACCGTGGTCGGTTGTGGAGGCACGCTGTGGACTCGACGAGACTGTGGGGTACGACCCCGCGCAGGTTCTCGGCACGTCGAGATGTAGCCGATCAATCTTGTCGCCGCAGCCCGAGCGGCCGGCAGCCGGGTGCGCCAGGATCGACCACGGCTCGGGCCTCCCGAGTAGTCTGTCTGGGCATGGCACGGGATGAGCGTGGCGTGACAGCCCAGAGTGAGGACTTCGCTGCCTGGTACAACGAGGTGGTCTTCAAGGCGGGCCTCGTGGACCGGGGTCCGGCCAAGGGCACCATGGTGATCCGACCGTACGGGTACCGGCTGTGGGAGCTGTTGCAGTCCGAGTTGGACCGCCGCATCAAGGACACCGGTCACGAGAATGCATACTTCCCGTTGCTGATTCCGGAAAGCTACCTCGGGCGGGAAGCGGAACATGTCGAAGGGTTCTCTCCGGAACTGGCGGTGGTCACCCATGCCGGCGGGAAGATGCTCGAAGAGCCGCTGGTGGTGCGGCCGACGTCGGAGACGATCATCGGCGAGATGATGGCCAAGTGGATCAGTTCGCACCGCGACCTGCCGCTGCTGCTGAACCAGTGGGCGAACGTGGTGCGGTGGGAGCTACGGCCTCGAATGTTTCTTCGCACCACGGAATTTCTGTGGCAGGAGGGCCACACCGCGCATGCCGACGAGGCGGCCGCCCGCCGCGAGACGATGCTGGCGCTCGACATTTATCACGAGGTGGCGCGTGAGCTGGCCGCGATGCCGGTGGTCCCGGGTGAGAAGACGCCGGGTGAACGGTTCGCCGGTGCGGTGGCGACCTACACGATCGAGGGGATGATGCGTGACGGCCGTGCGCTGCAGTCCGGCACCTCGCATTACATGGGCACCAACTTCGCGTCGGCGTTCGATATCCGCTATACCTGCGAGGCGGATCGGGAAGAGTTGTGTCACACCACGTCCTGGGGAATGAGCACCCGGATGATCGGTGGCATCGTCATGACTCACGGGGACGACAAGGGCCTGGTGTTCCCGCCGCGGTTGGCGCCCCACCAGGTGGTGATCGTGCCGATCACCCGTGGCGGCAACGTTGCGGTCGAGGACGCGGCCGACGACCTGGCCCGCCGCTTGCGGTCGGCAGGAGTGCGTGCCCATGTCGATGCCCGCCCGCAGCTCACCCCGGGGTTCAAGTACAACGAGTGGGAGATGCGCGGCGTTCCGATCCGGCTCGAACTCGGTCCGCGGGATCTGGAGGCCGGCACCGTGATGATGGTGAGAAGACTCGGCGACGGCAAGCAGGCCGTGCCGATCGACTCCCTGCCCGAGACCATGCCGGGGGTCTTGGACGACTTTCAGGCCTTTCTGCTCGCTCGTGCGACCGCGTTCCGCGACAGCCACACTCGAACCGTCGACAACTGGGAGGACTTCGCGGATGCGGTGTCGACGGGGTGGGGACTGGCACTGCACTGCGGGAGTTCCACGTGCGAGGAGGAGATCAAGTCCCTGACCGCTGCGACCCCGCGGTGCGTTCCCCTGGGCGGCGAACCGGAGACAGGTGTGTGCGTGCGATGCGGCGCGGCGTCGGCGTACGGCAAGCGGGTGATCTTCGGGCGCGCCTACTGAGCGGCGCGACCCGGGCGAAAGGGCGCACACGGTGCGTGCAGGGGTGGCTATCACCACCCCTCGGGGGACTATTCGCAGGCCGGGCACTCGACGGACGCTGGGGATCTCGAAAACCGACCACTCGGAGAGAGAAGTCCCGCGATCGAAAGGAACCCGTCGCATGCCTCGCATCCTCGGCACCACCGTCCCCGACGTCCACGAACATGATCCGCCGGGCGCCGCGGCCATGCCTGCCGCCGAATCCGTCCCGAAGCCGGTCCGTCACCACTGGGCTTTTGCCCGGATCGGCCTGTACCTGCTGCTTGCGTCCCTGCCGCTGCTCGCGATCTCGGCGCAGGTGTTCGGCGTCGTGCCGATGAACGCCACCGGTGCGCTGGTGATCATTCCGCTCGCCGCCACCCTCGCCGTGTTGTGCGTGTTCGCTCCGCACCCGATCGACCGCATCGTCGGTCATGGCCTCGGCTGGGGGATGTTCGCGTGTCTTGCCTACGACGTCTTCCGCCTCGACACCGTGTATCTGCTCGGGATGTGGGGCGACTTCATTCCGAAGATGGGGACGTGGCTCCACTCGGGAACCGACACCCGGACCGGCGCGATCGTCGGGTACCTGTGGCGCTACCTCGGCGACGGCGGCGGCATCGGAATCGCGTTCTTCCTCATCGCCCTCGCGCTCGGCCTCCAACATCGGTCACGCCGCGTCGTCCTCCTCGCGTTCGTCACCTTCGCGGTGTTCCCGGTATGGGCCGGGCTCATCGGAACGGTCGCCCTGTCGCCACGGGGACAGCACGACATGTTTCCGCTCACGCCGACCACGATCACGCTGTCGCTGATCGGGCACCTGATCTTCGGGCTCGTGCTCGGCCTCGGCTTCCTGCGTGCGCGGGGCCGCCTCGGCCAGCACTGGCCGTGGCCGCCGCTGCTCCCGGTGCGGTCGCGGGCCGGTGCGCCGCAGTTGCGCAGTGAGGCGCTGGTGCCCGCGTGCGGCGAGTGCGGCGCGACCGAACGGTAACCCCCACGTGAGCGGCAAAGCGTGCCCGGACACGCTTTGCCGCTCACGTGCGGGTGAGGTGCCGGTCCTTGACCTTCCGGCCCACTGCCACGGACAGCAGCATCAGCAGCGCCGACCCCGCGAAGCAGGTGGCGTAGCCGAGGTGCGGGGCAAGAAGTGAAATGACGAACGGGACGGCGAAGCCGACGTAGATCAGGCAGTAGAACACCGCCACGGTCTGCGCGAGTTCGTCGGCCGGCGCCAGCCTTTCGACGGACGCGAGACCGGAACCGAGCAGGATGCCGTAGCAGGATCCGAGGAGGAAGGCCGCGACGACGATCGCGGCGACGGACAGCGCACCGTCCGTATACGCGACCACGGTCGCGGCGCCGAAGCCCAGCACCCCGAGGGTGATGCCGACCCGGATCCCGGTGACGGCGTCGTCCTGCTGCGACCACCGTTTGGCCCACGGTTGGATCACCGCCCCGGTGATCAGGGTCAGTGCCGCCACCAGCCCGGTGAACGCCACCGACGTGGAGCGCAGCGACTCGGAGACGAGCGGCGGAAGGGTCGCGAACGACACGGTCGCCACACCGAACACCCACGGCGCCCAGGGCGCGATGCCCCACCGGAACTGGGGCGTCGCCAGCACCGACAGGGGTTTCGCGGTGAGGTCAGTCGAACGGATCCGCTCGTCGGGCACCGCCCACACCAGCGCCAGGGCGCAGACCATCAACGCGATGTGCACCAGGTACGGGAGTAGTTCGGGGGCGGGCAGCCACTGCGCGATCACGCCGGCGAACAGGGCTCCGCAACCGAATCCCGCGGACAACGACACGGCGGCGCGGCGTGCACCCGCCCCGGCGGGCGCGGTGGAGCTGAGTTCCTTCATCCAGGCGGTTCCGGCGCCGAACGCCATGCCGGAGGCCAGTCCGGCCAGCACCCGGCCCAGGTAGAGCAGGTCGGGGACGGCGGCCCCCGCGATGAGGACGAGGGAGGAGACGATGCCGACGGGGATCATCGGGCGGATCACCGCGCGCCGGCCGAACCGGTCGGACACGCGCCCGAAGTACAGCAGGGCGGGTACGAGCCCGACGACATACGACGCGAGCATTGCGGTGAACGAACCATTCCCGAGACCGAGATGTTCGCGGTAGACGAGCTGCATCGGGGCGAACTGGTTGGCACCCCAGCTGACCGCGAACAGCGCGGCGGCGAGGCGGACCCAGGGCGAGAGCATCACCTGATCCTCCCAGAGCCCGTAGCGCGGCGAAGTATCAACTCTTCACAGCTCGGGCGGCGGATTCCTGTGCACCATGGCCGTGTGCGGCGGGTTCGGGGACCTCTAGCGTCGACCCCTGAGCACACGAGCCGAGGAGGACATGTGTGGGGTAACGACGGCAGCTGGGTCGGCTCGGACGCGCAGACGATCGCCCGCGCGGTGACGAACCGGGAGGTGTCCGCGAGCCAGGTGCTCGACGACCACCTGGCGCACATCAAGGCTCGGAATCCGGAGCTTAATGCTCTCGTCACCGTCGCCGAGGATCAGGCGATCCGGGCCGCCGACGACCTCGACACCCGGATCGGCCGAGGGGAGGACGTCGGTCCGCTGGCCGGGGTCCCGTTCACGGTGAAGGACCTGATCGCGACCGCCGGTGTCCGGACGACGGCGGGATCGCGGACGCTCGAGCACAACGTGCCTTCTGTGAACGCACCCGCGGTGGCCGCGATGAGGGCGGCCGGCGCGATTCTCGTCGGGAAGACGAACACCCCGGAGTTCGGGGCCAGCGGCCTCACGCACAACGACCTGTTCGGGTACACCGTGAACCCCCTCCGGCCCGGCGGCGTCCCCCGCTCCCCCGGCGGTTCGAGCGGCGGTGAGGCGGCGGCGGTCGCGTCCGGGATGAGTGTCGTCGGTCTCGGCACCGACTTCGGCGGCTCGGTCCGCTGGCCTGCCCACTGCACGGGACTGCGCTCCGTGCGCCCGACGATCGGCCGGGTGGACCCCGACGGGCAGTATCCCGGTGTCCCGTCGGGCGATCACCTGCTGACCAATCCGGCGACCATGCACGGCACACTGCAGACGATCGGTCCGATGGCACGGACCCTCGACGACGCGGCGCTGGTGCTGCGGGTGCTCTCGTCCCGGCAGTATCTCTGGACGGACCCGGGTTCGGTGGACCTCGCGCGCCTCGACATCACGTGGGCGCCCGGTGACGGGACCGTGCCCGTCGGCGTCGAGATCGTCGCGGCCGTTGCAGGTGCGGCCCGAAGGCTCGGTGCCCGCTCGTACGAGGGCGGGGCGCTGGCGGAGGGGAACGACCTGTTCGGGACGTTGCGGTCGGTCGAAACCCACACCGACATCGAGGAACTCGGCACCGACTTCGGGGCGAACATCGCCACCATGCTCTCCGGCGTGCGGGACGTGGATCGGCAAGTGGTCGAGCGACTGTGGGCGCAGCGGTCGGACCTCGTCCACCGGTTGCTCGGCGAGATGGGGGACGTCCTCGTCCTTCCCGTCGCCTCGATCCCGGCGCCGCCGCTCGGCGAAGAACTGTTCGACGTCGGTGGGCAGTCGCTCACCTGGGCGCAGGCCCTGGCGAGTTGCCGCGCGATCAGCGTCACGGGTCTGCCGTCCGTCGTCGTTCCGGTGGGAAACACGAAGTCCGGGTTGCCGATCGGCGTGCAGGTCGTCGCGCGGCCGTGGTGTGAGCACGTGGCGTTGGCCGTGGCCGCCCGGTTGTGAGGCGACCACGGCCGACGCGGGTGTCAGATTACCCGGTCTCGCCGCAGGCCCTCGATGTCTTCGTCGCTCAGCCCGAAATCACCGAGCACCTCGGCCGTGTCCTGTCCCAGCACCATCGGCGGCGCATTCCGGATGGGCAGCGTCTCGTCGTCCACCCAGAACGGACCACGGACCAGCGGCACTTCACCGCCGTTCGGTGTGGCCACCGGCTGCACCATCTTCAGCGCCTGCACCTGCGGGTCGGCGAAGGCCTGATCGATCGTGTGGACGGGACCGCACGGGATGCCCGCCGCGCGAATCGCCGTCACCCATTCGGCGGCCGGCCGCACGGACAGCAGTTCGAGGAGTTCCTTGGTGAGCCGATCGCGGTGCGCGAGTCGTGACTGGCCGGTGCGGTATTCGGGCCGGTCGGCGAGTTCGGGATCCCCGAGAACCTGGCACAGCGACTCCCAGTGCCGATCCGAGCCGGTCGCGATGATGATGGGGAAATCGGCCGTGTCGAACGTGCCGTACGGCGTGATCGTCGGGTGCGTGTTGCCGTTCGGCTCCGCGACGCGTCCGGTGCTCAGGTAGTTCTGCGCCTGGAACGACATGATCGACAGGGCCGATTCGAGCAGCGACGTCTGCACGTGATGGCCGGCGCCGTCACGGCCCCGCGACACGAGTGCCGCCGTGATGCCCAGCGCCGCATAGATACCGGACACCGTATCGATGATCGGGATGCCGACGCGCATCGGCGTGTGGTCGCCCGCGCCGGTCACCGACATCAGACCCGACATGCCCTGCGCCACCTGATCGAGTCCCGGGGAGAACTGCTCGGGGCCGGTCGGCCCGAAACCGCTGACACTCATGACGATCACTCCGGGATTGTCCTCGGCGAGCGACTCCTGATCGAGCCCCATGTCCGCGAGGACGCCGGGTCGGAAGTTCTCGACGATGACGTCCACGTCGACGGCCATGCGGCGCAGCAGTTTCCGACCCTGCTCGCTGCGCATGTCGAGCGCGACGGACCGTTTGCCGCGGTTGACGGAGGCGAAGTACAGGCTGTCGCTGCCGTCGAACGGCGGCCACTGCCGGGAACTGTCGCCACCGGAACGGGTCTCGACCTTGATGATGTCGGCGCCGAAATCGGACAGCAGTGCCGTGCACAGCGGACCGGCGAGGGCCCGCGTGAGGTCGAGGACCCGGATCCCGCTGAGCAACTGGTTCATGGTGGATCCTCGGTTCTCTGTGAAGGAAGGGGGACCGTCCGAGAATTGCGGACCCGCCGATCGATAGCGATGGCGAGAATGCACAAGCGGCCGCTGGGGATTTCGGCGCATTGTGTGCCGCGACGGGCTGCCGCCGCCGGTTAGCGTGAGCTACCGAGGAAACCCGAGGAGGACGAGACGATGCGCGACATCCTGACGGGCCTGGAATCGTGGTTCGGCCGCGGCGAAAATTTCGCCCTCGCCACGGTGGTGCGCACCTGGAAGTCGTCCCCGCGGGCACCGGGCGCGGCGATGGCCGTGTCGGAATCCGGTGAGGTGCTCGGAAGCGTGTCCGGTGGGTGCGTCGAGAGCGCGCTGTACGAGACGGCGCGGGACGTGCTGGCCGACGGGCGCAGCCGGACGGAAGTGTTCTGCGTGGCGGACGACGACGCGATCGGTGTCGGTCTGACGTGCGGCGGCACCATCGAGGTGTTCGTGCAGCGCATCGGGCACCACGACTTCCCGGACTTCGCGCAGGTGGCGCGGCGCATCCGCGGCGGTGAGTCGATTGCCGTCGTGACGGAGACCGGCGACGGATCACGGACCCGGCGCTGCGTGATCGCCGGGGGCCGGCAGGCGGGCGACCTCGACCTGCCCGAGACCGACGTCGAGAGTGTCCGCCGCCGACTCGAAGCCGGTGAGTCGCTGGTGTATCAGCTGCAGTCCGACACGGTGTGCATGGTCGAGATCTTCGCGCCCCCACCGCGGATGTACATCTTCGGGGCCATCGACTTCGCAGCGGCCATGTGCACGCTGGGCGCGTTCGCCGGCTACCACGTCACGGTGATCGACGCCCGCGCCGTGTTCGCGACGCGGGCCCGGTTCCCGGACGCCGACGACGTCGTCGTGATGTGGCCGCACCGGTTCCTCGAGACCGCGGCGGTCGACCGCCGGACGGTGCTCGCGGTGCTCACCCACGACGAGAAGTTCGACATTCCGCTGCTCGGGCTCGCCCTGCGATCGGACGCCGCGTACATCGGCGCGATGGGCAGCCGGGCCACGCACGAGCGCCGGGTCGCCTTGCTGCGCGAACAGGGGACGACCGCGCCCGAGTTGGCGCGGCTGCATTCACCGATCGGCCTCGACCTGGGCGCCCGCACTCCCGAGGAGACCGCGGTGTCGATCCTCGCCGAGATGATGAAGACGACCCGGGGCACCACCGGGCTCGAGCTCCAGCAGCTGAGCGGTCCGATCCACCGTGATGCGCCGGCCGGGACCGGCCGTCCGCTCGAGTGCACCGCGTGACCATCGTTTGACGGGTATTCGGGTCGCGACTTAAGGTCACACTTTCGCGCCATCCGGGGCGAGTATCGGATCAGGTGAGCAGGGTGTTGCAGTGACGGCGAGGGATGTCGGTAGTTCCGCTCCCGGGTTCCGCGCAGCCGCCGACACCGGCGACGGGCCTGGTCCGGGCGTTGCGCCGCAATCGTTCGCCGACCTGCTGCTGTCCGATCTCCTCGTCTCCCCGATCCTGGTCGCCGGCGAGACCGGCACGTCCCGCGAGGTGTCGAACGTCGCCGTGATGGCGGTGCCGGACATCGGACCGTGGCTCCGGGCCGGACAGTTGCTGATCACCACGCCCGCGGTTCTCGGCCGGCTGGCCGAGCCGATCGACGCGTTCCTGGCCCGGCTCGACAGGCGAGGCGTCTCCGGGCTCGCCATCCGACTCGACGACCCCACCGCGACGCTGCCGGCCGAGATGTCCGATGCGGCCGACGAACTCGGGCTTCCCGTCGTCGTGGTCTCAGACCTGTATTCGCAGGTCCACCCGCTGTCCGGTGCTCTCGCGGAGTTGTCGGCCCGGCAGGTCGACGCCGTGTTCGAGGCGGACCGGCTGCGGAGAGTGCTCGTTGACGTCGTGATGGCCGGCGGTGGATTCGCCGAACTTGCTGTCGCGGTTGCGGGTGAACTGGGCGGGGCCGTGCTGATCACGACACCCGACGGACGTCAGTTGTGCCGGGCAGGCGACGAGTCCGAGCTGAACCGGCTGGCGTCGAGCGCGGCGCTCGACTCCACCGGGCGGGTCCGCACCGATTCGACGGAAGGCGGTCTCGGACTGCACCGGCTGGGCGACGAGTTCATCGCGGTCTCAGCGATTTCGGCCAACGGCATCGATCACGGGCGGCTGGTGCACTTCAGCGCCGGGCACCCGCTGCGCAGCGAAGACCTGTATCTCGTCGAGCAGGCGGCGGCGGTGTGCGCCCTGGTGGTCGCCCGCGAACTGGTCGTGTCCTCGGTGGAGGAGAAACACCGCGCGAACTTCGTGCGGGACCTGCTGCTGGGCCGCGGCGGCGAACACGAGCACGTCGTCGCGCACGCCAAGACGTTCGGCTGGGACCTGGACCGTCCCGTGGTCGTCGTGGTGATCGAACCCGATCCGGTCGGCGAGGACGAGCCGTCGATGCCCACCCGGATGCCCCTCGTCGAGCGGCAGGCGCGGGCATTCACGAGCGCCGTCGCGGGCCGTGACACGGGCGCCGCTGTCACCGCGCTGGCGACGGAGACGGTGATCCTGATGGGTGTCGGCACCGACACGATGAACCTCGTCCACGAACTCGTCGCCTACGTGCGCGGCGACGGCGGCGGCGGGCGCAGGCCCTTCGGGGTGGGGGTGTCCCGGCCGACGGACTCGGTGGACGGGATCCCGGCCCTCTACGGCCAGGCCCGGACCGCGCTGAAGGTGGGACGGCAGATCACCGGTGCCTGGGCTGTGACGCATTTCGACGACCTCGGCGTCTACCGGCTGCTGAGCCTCGTCGAGGACGACCGCGAACTCGAGTCGTTCGCCACCGAGACCCTCCGCGAACTGACCGCCGACACGGCCGAGGCGCAGGACATGCGGCGCACCCTCGAGGTGCTGCTCGCCACCAACATCAACATCGCCGAAACCGCACGTCAACTCCACTTTCACTACAACACCCTGCGGTACCGGGTGGTGAAGCTGGAGAAGATGCTCGGGTCGTTCACCGACCACCCCGAATTGCGGCTCGACTTGTCTCTCGCCCTCAAGATCATGGCGATGCGCGGCATCAATTCCTAAAGTTGCCAATTTCGCCGGGCACGCACTGGCAGATTCTTCTCACGCCGGGTGGCTGACGCTGTAATAACGTTTCCCTCCTATCGAGGTGCAACTGTGACATGCGGCACATCATCGGAGCTGGCCGCGGGCACCCCTGCACCGTCACCTGTCTGAAAGGTCACCCTATGCCTATCTGGACACTGCACGGAGATGGCAAGACCATCGCGCCCGGGGAGGTCGTCGCCCCGAGCGAACGGCTGACCTGGGGTCGCACGATCGGGCTCGGCGGGCAGCACGTGGTCTCGATGTTCGGGGCCACGTTCGTCTTCCCGATCATCATGGGTCTCAATCCTCAACTGGCCGTGATGATGTCGGGGTTCTGCACCCTGTTCTTCCTGCTGGTCGTCAAGGGCCGGATCCCCAGCTACCTGGGGACGTCGGCCGCGTTCGTCGGCGGCATCGCCGCCATCCGCGCCCAGGGCGGCACCTCGGCGCAGGTGACGGGGGCGATCCTGGTGTCGGGTCTCGTGCTCGCCGGGATCGGCGTGCTGATCCACTTCCTCGGCGGCGGGGTGGTGTTCAAGATCCTGCCGCCCGTGGTCACCGGCGCCGTCGTGATGCTGATCGGGTTCAACCTGGCCCCGGTCGTGGCAGGCACGTACTGGCCGCAGGACCAGTGGGTCGCGTTGACGGTGATGGTCGTGCTGGTGGTGGCGAGCGTCGCGCTCCGCGGATTCCTCGGACGGGTCGCGATCTTCCTGACGCTGCTGTTCGGATACGTGCTGTCGTGGGTGCTCGACCTGACGACCGGCATGATCACGTCGTACGACCCGGTCGCCGGCGGGGTCACCGAGCACTTCCGGGTCAACTGGGACGGCGTCTCCTCGGCGTCGTGGATCGGGCTTCCGCCGTTCTCCGACGAGGCGAACGGCATCGTGGGCATCCACGCGCCGTCGTTCAGTCTCACGTTCATCGTCCTCGTACTGCCCGGTGTGATCGCCCTGATCGCGGAGAACGCCGGACACGTCAAGGCCGTCGCCGAGATCACCAAGACCGACCTCGACCCGATGATGGGACGCGCCCTGATCGGCGACGGCCTGGCCACCACCATCGCGACCAGCGTCGGCGGATCCCCCACGACGACGTACGCCGAGAACATCGGCGTCATGGCCGCGACGAAGGTGTACTCCACGGCCGCATACGCCGCGGCGGGCGTCATCGCGATGCTGCTGGGCTTCTCCCCCAAGTTCGGTGCCGTCATCTCCGCGACCCCGGGCGGCGTGCTCGGCGGAATCACGGTGGTGCTCTACGGGATCATCGGCCTGCTCGGCGCGAAGATCTGGAAGGAGAACGGCGTCGACTTCGGCAACCCGCTCAACCTGATGCCCATCGCCGCCGGCCTGATCATCGCGATCGGTGACACGGAGCTGACGTTCACGGACAGCTTCTCCCTCAGCGGCATCGCGCTCGGCACGATCGTCGTGATCGGGATGTACCACCTGTGCCGGGTCATCGCCCCGAGGGACACCGACGACACCGGCACCGGCCGACACCACCCGAAGCCGACCGCGGACGACGGAACGGCCCCGGATCGGGTCGGCCAGCTCACGTGATCTGCCATCGTCAGCACGTGAGTTTTGTCACTAGTTCACGAAACGTCGAGCGTACGATACGGGCAGGATCTGAGGAATGAAACCGTCGCCACTGACTTATCACCGACCTCGGTCGATCGACGAGGCCTGTCAGATCCTCGCGGACGTGGCTCACGAGGGAAAGGTGCTCGCGGGCGGGCAGTCGCTGATCCCGTTGCTCTCGATGCGGCTGGCCGCGCCGGCGCATCTCGTCGACATCGGATCGATCCCCCGGCTGGACGCGGTGTCGTCGTCACGCGAGCTCGGTGTCACGTTCGACGCACTGACCACCCATTCGGTGCTCGAATCCGACCGCGGCGCCGCCCAGGTGCAGCCGCTGATCGGCCGCGGGCTGCGTCTCGTCGCACACCCGACCATCCGCAACCGCGGCACGACGGTGGGCTCGATCGTTCACGCCGACCCGTCCGCCGAGATGCCGGCCGTGCTCGCGCTGCTCGGTGGCTCGGTCACCGTGCGTTCCGTGCGCGGGGTCCGGGAAATCCGCTCGACCGACCTGTTCGCCGGGCCGCTCGAAACGACGCTCGAGCCGGACGAGATCGCCACGAGCGTCACCGTCCCGGCCGCCGAGCCCGGTGTCGGGACGGCGATCGACGAGATCGCCCGCAGGCACGGCGACTACGCACTCGTCGGGGTCGCGGCGCAGGTGCGGGTCGAGGGCGGCGCGGTCGCGGAGGCCCGGATGACGTACGTGTCGGCCGGCGAACTCGGTGAGGTCGTCGACTACACGGACGTGCTGCGGGGTGCATCCGCGACGGACGACCGGGACCCGTTGTGGCGGAATCTGTCCGAGTTCGCGCGGGAGCGGATCGACACCGAACCCGACATCCACGCCACGGCGCGGTACCGGTCGCAGCTGGTGGCGGCGCTGACCGCCCGGGTCGGGTTCGCGGCCGCGCAGGATGCAGTGCTCGACATTGCCGCCGTGCACGCGTCGGCGGGAGGAAGGTGACCATGGCAAAGGCAACGCGCAGCATCGACGAGCAACTCGCCGAACTGCAGGAGGACACGGGCGAACAGCACGTCGCGGTGACGTTCACGCTCAACGCGGTGACGCAGACGGTGGTGCTCCCGTCGCGCACGCTCGCATCCGACGCGATCCGGCATCATCTGCGCCAGACGGGCACACACGTCGGGTGCGAGCACGGGGTCTGCGGCGCATGCACCGTGCTGCTCGACGGGAAACCGGTGCGGTCGTGCCTGGTGCTCGCGGCGAGCCTCGAGGGCCGGGAGATCACCACCGTCGAGGGACTCGTCGAACCCGACGGCACGCTGCATCCGGTGCAGCAGGCGTTCATCGACTGCCATGGCCTGCAGTGCGGATTCTGCACTCCCGGCTTCGTGACGACCATCGCCGCATTCCTCGAGGAGAACGACTCGCCCACCCGCGAGGAGGCCACCGACGCGATCGCGGGCAACCTCTGCCGGTGCACCGGGTACCAGAACATCCGGGCGGCCGTGCTGCGCGCCGCGGAGATCAAGCGCGAGCGTTCGGGCGAATTCCCGCTCGGCAAGGACGACGAGTCGGCACGGGCCTCACTCGACCCGAAGGTCCGCGGCACGACCAACCCCGTCGGTGGAAGGGCAGGGCGAGCATGAGCGTCACGAAACCCCGCACCGAGCCCGCGCGGACCAAGGGCGCCGACGCGCCCGCAGCGGCGGAGAAGTTGTTCGGCAAGCCGATTCCCCGCACGGAGGACGCCCGGCTCCTGTCCGGCAACGGCCGCTACCTCGACGATCTGGGCCACAACGCGCTCATCGCCGCGTTCGTCCGATCACCGCACGCGCATGCCCGCATCACGGGGATCGACATCGATGCCGCGCTCGATCTGCCCGGTGTGCACGCGATCTACACGTACGACGACCTCGCGGACGACTCCCCGGAAATGGCGGAGAACCTCCCCCTCCTCATCCCGCATCCGGCGATCACCGCCCCGCGCAACGGGTATCCGCTCGCCAAGGACGAGGTGAACCATGTCGGCGAGGCGATCGCGATGGTGGTCGCCGACAACCGGTACATCGCCGAGGATGCGTGCGCCAAGATTGATGTCACGTACGAGATGCTCCCACCGGTCGTGGGCATCGACGTGGCGCGGCAGGCGGACAACGCCGTGCACGCGGACGTCCCCGACAACGTCGCGGCGCACCTGCAGCACGGGTTCGGCGACGTGGACGCGGAACTGGCGAACGCGCCGCACCGGCTGACCCTGAACCTCGAGATCGAGCGGTCGGCGTCGATGCCGATGGAGGGCAAGGGCGTCTACGCGCGCTGGGACACCGACGAGCAGGCGCTCACGTTCTGGACGTCCACGCAGACGTCGACGTCGGCCCGAGCGGCGATCGCGGCCCGACTCAAGATGGCGCACAACAAGGTCCACTGCATCGCACCCGACGTCGGCGGCGGCTTCGGCGTCAAGATCGTCCACCCGTGGCCGGAGGAGGTCATGGTCACCTGGGCCGCACGGCGGCTCGGGACGGCGGGCATCTCGAGCGAGGTCAAGTGGGTCGAGGACCGGCGTGAGCACTTCGTGTCGAGCGCGCACGAGCGCGGCCAGATCCAGGAAGTGACGGTCGGATTCGACGACGACGGCACACTCCTCGCGTTCGACTTCACGTTCTGGCACGACAACGGCGCCTACCTCCCGTACGGCATCATCGTCATGCTGAACACCTCGACGCAGGTGCTCGGGCCGTACAAGCCGAAGTCGTTCCGGGTGGACGCGTATTCGCTGTACACGAACACCGTCATCGTCACGCCCTACCGCGGGGCGGGCCGCCCGCAGGCCGTGTTCGCGATGGAACGGGCGATGGACGCGATCGCGAAATATCTCGGCAAGGACGTCATCGAGGTCCGCGAACACAACTTCATCCGGCCCGAGGAGATGCCGTACGACTTCCACCTCACGTTCCAGGACGGTCGCCCCCTGATCTACGACACCGGCAACTACCAGGCCGGGATCGACAAGCTCAAGAAGCTCATCGACTGGGACGGGTTCGCCGAGTACAAGAAGCAGGCGAAGGCCGAGGGCCGGGCCGTGGGCATCGGGATCGGAGCCTACGTCGAAGGCACCGGACCGGGCCCGTACGAGGGTGCCCACGTCCTCGTCGAAACGTCCGGGAAGGTCAAGGCCGCAACGGGTCTGACTACCCAGGGGCAGGGACACCAGACGGCGTTCGCGCAGATCGTCGCGGACGACCTCGGCGTGCCGGTCACCGACGTGGAGATCGTCACCGGCGACACCCGCCGATTCGGCTATGCCGTCGGCACGTTCGCGTCCCGTGGCGCGGTGATGTCGGGTTCGGCGTTCCACGTGGCCGCGCGGATGGTGGCGGAGAAGGCCCGCACGATCGCCGGTGAGGCGCTGAATCTCGATCCCGCCGAACTGGAACTTCGTGGTGGGCACGTGTGCAAGATCGGTACGGTGCCCGGCGCCGAGGGCACGTCCATCTCGCTGGGTGTGGTCGCCGTGCTGTCGAACCCGCTGCGCTACGCGTTCGACGACGCGTCGAGGCAGGCCACCGGATTCGCGAAAGCCGATACGGACATGACGATTCCGCCGGTCCGGGAGGGCGAACAGCCCGGGCTCGAGGCCACCGGCTACTACTCGCCCCCGACGTCGACGTTCGCGTCCGGCGTGCACGCGGCGATCGTCGAAACCGATCCCGTGACGGCGGAGATCCACGTGCGGCGGTACGCCGTGATCCACGACTGCGGCAACGTCATCAACCCGCGGATCGTCGAGGGCCAGGTCATGGGCGCCGTCGCGCAGGGTGTCGGTGGCGCGCTGTACGAGAAGATCGTCTACGACGAGCACGGCCAGATGCTCAACGCGTCGTACATGGATTTCCTGATGCCGTTCGTCACCGAGATGCCCGACTCGCTCGAGATGGACCACACCGTCACCCCGTCCGGGCTCAATCCCCTCGGGATGAAGGGCGCAGGCGAGGCGGGCGTGATCCCGACGTCCGCCGTCATCGCGGCGGCGATCGAGGACGCGGAAGGCATCCCGATCACCTCCATGCCGATATCCCCTTCAGAGTTGTTCGAGCTTCGCCTCGCACACGCGTCGTCACAGAGCAAGGAGAACGAATGAGAATCGCCGGCACCGCCCTACTGACGGCCCCACCGGAGGCCGTGTACGACAACCTGCAGGACGGACGGGTCCTCGCGGCGACCATCCCCGGGGTGCAGTCCCTCGAGCAGCTCAGCGACAACCATTACAAGTTGTCCATCACCGCGGGTGTCGCGTCCATCAAGGGCACCTATGACGGCGAAGTGATTCTGTCGCAGCAGAATCGGCCCCAATCGTTCGTGATGACGGCATCGGGAGCCGGCGCCCCCGGCACCGTCAAGGCCGACGTGACGGTGCGGCTCGAGGAACGCGACGGCGGCACCCTGCTCAGCTACGACGCGGACGCCGTCGTCGGCGGCATGGTCGGGGGCGTCGGGCAGCGGATGATCACCGGTGTCGCGAAGAAGATGGCCGGGGTGTTCTTCAAGGGCATCGACGGCGTGATCGCCAACGGCATCCCACCGGCCGAGGTCGCCGCGGCGGCGGGCGAGGCGCCTGCGGTCGCCGGTGTCGCGGCGGCAGCCCCGGTTCCCGCGGCGGCCGCCGCGCGGGTGCGGGTACCCGAGGGAACCTCCACGACAACCGTTCTCGCGTCGGCCGCACTGGGCGCGGGTATCGCCCTCGCCGGTGTTCTCGTCGGCGGCATCCTCGTGCGGGGCACCTGCACGAAGTAGCGTCGCGAACACCTCGTCACCCAGCACCCCGAACCGTCCGGTTCGGGGTGCTGTCGTCTGTGCAGGGGCACCCGGTCGCGGGCAGCGCCGAACGAGGACCGGTGAGTTCGGCGATATGTGACAAAGAAACGGGGCGGCGGAAGCGGTGCAATTGCCTTACAGAGACGAGCCCAGGAGGAATCGTGGAATCCAGAAAGATTCGGGTCGGTATCGACACCGGCGGAACATTCACCGACGTCGTGGCTGTGGACGAGGAGTCCGGAGCCGTCGTCACCACCAAGACACCCTCGACGCCTGCCGACCCGGCGCAGGGATTCCTCACCGGAATCGAGAAGGTGCTCGCCAAGCTCGGCGAGACCGGCGACGCGATCGGCGCCGTCAGCCACGGCACCACCGTCGCCACCAACAAGCTCCTCGAAGGCAAGGTCGAGAACCTCGGGTTCATCACCACCGAGGGCTACGAGCACGTGCTCGAGATCGCCCGCCAGTCCGTCCCCGACGGCTACGGCAACTCCTACTTCTGGGTCAAGCCCGACCGCATCGTTCCCGCCGACCGCGTCCGCACCATCGGCGGCCGGCTGGCGTTCGACGGCAGCGAGATCCGCCCCCTCGTCGAGGACGACGTCCGCACGGCCGCCCGCTTCTTCGCCGACCGCGGCATCCGCACCATCGGCGTGTGCCTCATGCACTCCTACGCCAACCCGAGCCACGAGACGCGCGTGCGCGACATCCTCCTCGAGGAATACCCCGAGGCCACGGTGAGCATTTCCAGCCAGGTGCTGCGCGAGTACCGCGAATACGAGCGGTCCATCACCACGCTGGTCGACGCGGCCGTGAAGCCGAACATCCGCAACTACGTGAACAACATCGCCAACCGGCTGCGCGAATTCTCGTCCGACGAGGGCGAGGCCCGCGACATCCCGTTCTACGTGATGAAGTCGAACGGCGGCGTGCTCTCCGCCAAGGAGGTCGTGCACCAGCCGATCACGACGGTGCTGTCCGGCCCGGCGGCAGGCGCACTCGGTGCGGCGCTCATCGCGAGCGTCGCGGGTGTCGAGCAGGTCCTCACGTGCGACGGCGGCGGAACGTCGACCGACGTCACCGTCGTGGTCCGTGGTGAGCCCGCGCTCACCACCGAGGGTCGGGTCGGGGCGTACCCGTCGAAGATCCCGATGATCGACGTCGTCACCGTCGGCGCCGGCGGCGGCTCCATCGCCTGGCAGACCCCCGAGGGCACGCTCCGCGTCGGACCGCAGTCGGCGGGCGCCGACCCCGGCCCGCTCTGCTACGGCAAGGGCGGCAGCGAGCCGACGATCACCGACGCCCACGTGCTGCTCGGCCGCATCCCACCCCACCTGCTCGGCGGCGAGATCCCCCTCGACACCGAACTGGCCCGCAAGGGCGTCGAGCAGCTCGCGCACCAGCTGAAGCTCGACTTCGAGGCCTGCGCCACCGGCATCCTCGAGGTGTCGGCGTGGAACCAGGCCAACGCGCTGCGGCAGATCACGGTCAAGCGCGGCCTCGACGTCCGCGACTTCACCCTGGTCACGTTCGGCGGATCCGGTTCGCTGCTCGCCTGCCGGCTCGTCGACATCCTCGGTCTCAAGGACGTCCTCGTCCCGCTGAACCCGGGCAACGTGTCCGCGTTCGGGCTGCTCACGGTCGACGTCCGCAACGACTACGTGCAGACCCACGTCTGCAGGCACGACCGGCTGGAGATCGAGGAACTGCAGTCGGGGCTGGACGCGCTCGCCGCCGAGGCGGAACGGGCACTCGCCGACGAGGGCTTTGGGGAGTCGGAGCGCAAGTACGCGCGCTCGGCGGATCTCCGCTACCTCGGCCAGGCCTTCGAGGTCCGGGTGCCGGTCGGTGAGGGTGCCGTCACCCAGGAGCTGATGGACGAGGCCGCGGAGCGGTTCCACCAGGCACACCAGGAGCTGTACGGCTACGACTTCCGCGGCGACCCGCACCAGCACGTCGAGTGGGTCAACCTCCGCGTCAGCGGCATCGGCCCAATCAAACGCCCGACGCTGAACGAGATTGCGGCGGGGACCGGGGCCGAGTCCGCGGTGACCGGCACCCGTCCGGCCTACTTCGACGAGTGGGTCACCACCCAGGTCTACGACCGGGCCCGGCTCGGCGCGGGCGACGTCCTCGAGGGTCCGGCGGTGATCGAGGAATTCAGCTCGACCATCCCCGTGCACCCCGGTTTCCAGGCGCGGATCGACACCTTCGGCAACATCCGCATCACCAAGATCGCCGACTCGAACGGAGCGAACCGATGATCGTCACCACCGAACCCGTTGCAGTGCAGGCGGCCAAGCCCTACCGGCTGACACCGGTCGACGGCACGACGCCCGACCCGGTGCTGGTGGAGATCGTCGCCGGCTACCTCGCCAGCGTCGAGATGGAGGTCGAGACGTCGATCTCGCGGACCTCCCGCTCCCCCATGATCCGCGACGCGCACGACTTCCGCGCCGGTATCCACGACCGTAACCTCCGGAAGCTCACGGGCCGTTCGTATTCGGCGCTGGTGCACCCGGTGGCGCGGGACTTCCCGCTCGACACGATGAAGCCCGGCGACGTCTACTTCCACAACGACGTCTACCTGTCCGAAGGCGGCATCGGCCACCTCCCCGACCTCTGCGTCACCGTCCCGGTGTTCGCCACCCGGCCGGGCGACGCGGAACCGTCCGTCGTCGCGTTCGTGCAGGCGTTCGGCCACCACGACGACATCGGCGGCTGCTGCCCGGGATCGATGCCCTCGGGCGCGACCACGGTGTACGAGGAGGGCCTCATGGTCCCGCCGATCAAGCTGTGGGATCAGGGTGTGCCCAACGAGGCGGCGCTGCGGATCATGACCCGCAACTCGCGGATGCCCGACGCGCTGGCCGCCGACCTCGACGCCGAGTGCTCGGCGTGCCTCATGGGCGCCCGCCGCCTCACCGAGCTGTTCGAGCGGTACGGCTGCGACACCGTCGAGGCCTGCTTCGACGCGATGATGGACGCGACCACCGAGACGTACCGGCGGGAGATCCTCAGCAAGATCCCCAAGGGCGAGTACACGTGGGAGGACTACGCCGAACACGACGGCGTCGACGAGCCCATGCTGCACCGCCAGCGGATCACGCTCACCAAGACCGGCCCGGAGGACGAGGGCGGCGAACGCCTCATCCTCGACTTCAACGGCACCGGACCGCAGGCCAAGGGTCCCATCAACCACTGCGGTGACTACGCCGACGGCAACTTCCTCATCAAGTGGCTCGCGCCGATCCTGCGCAACCTCGCCGACAGTCCCGAGCGGATGGCGGAACTCGACGTCAACGAAGGTGTCGTGCCGTTGATCGAGATGAAGTTCCCGGAGAAGGGCACGCTGATCACCCCGATCTTCCCGG
Organism: Rhodococcus sp. JS3073; assembly: GCF_026810085.1. Taxonomy (NCBI): domain Bacteria; kingdom Bacillati; phylum Actinomycetota; class Actinomycetes; order Mycobacteriales; family Nocardiaceae; genus Rhodococcus; species Rhodococcus sp. JS3073. The sequence continues at coordinate 4,452,773 of NZ_CP113951.1, forward strand.
CGCCCACCAACGCCCGGACGTTCGTGATCCTGCGTCTGCTCGGTGTGCTCGCCGGCGTCGTCGCGAAGGCCGTCGACGGGAACATGCCCGCCGACCAGGAAACCATCCGCTACACGGGTGTGTACGGCGAGGACTTCGACGGGCACTCGTACCTGATGCGCGAGGTGCTCGGCGGCGGTTCCGGCGGCAGGCACTACGCGGACGGTGAGGACACCATCCACGTCGTTCCCGACTCGCGGAACCTGCCGACCGAGTTCACCGAGAGCCGGTTCCCGTTCATCGTCGAGAAGCTGGGCCTGGCGAAGGATTCCGGCGGCGCCGGACGCTACCGCGGCGGCCTCGGCTACGAGAAGCACATCCGGATGCTCAAGGACGCGAACTTCATGTCCATCGCCGACCGCTCGATCCTCTCCTGCTGGGGAGTCAAGGGCGGCAAGGCCGGACGGCCCTTCTCGGTGGTCCTCGACCCGGGCGGCCCGAACGAGCGCGAGTTCGACGCGCTGACCGACGCCGAACCGATCAAGGCCGGCGAAGTGGTGCGCATCCGCACCACCGGTGGCGGCGGCTGGGGCGACCCACTCGACCGGCCGGTGGAGGAAGTCGTCCGGGACGTGCTGTGGGGCAAGGTGTCCGCCGAGGGTGCACGCGTCGACTACGGTGTGGTGCTCGCGTCGTCGACCGGGGAACCGGCCGCGGACGTCGACGCCACCGAGGCGTTGCGCGAGCATATGCGCAACGACCGCGGACTGGACGAGCCGTTCTTCGACCGCGGTCCCGGGTACGAACGCCTCTCCGGCGGTGCGAAGTTCGCCGAATTCGACTTCATCGACCGGTGATCCGATGACCGAGTCACTCTCCCGCGGCACCGAGATCGCAGTCCTCGGCGCCGCGGGGAAGACCGGAGCCGCCGCCGTCGCGGCGCTCGATGGGCTCGCCGACGTACGCCGGGTGGTGCACACCGCCCGGCGTCCCGGCGACTTCGCCGTCGACCTCGAAACGGGCGCGGGACTGGACAGGGCGCTGTCGGGTTGCCGGGGCGTGTACTTCATCGCCCCCAACGTGCACCCCGACGAGCCGGCACTGCTGCGAAACGCGCTGGCGGCGGCCGTGTCCGCGGGGGTCGAGCACGTCGTCTACCACTCCGTGGCCTGGCCGTACACCCCGCTCATGCCCCACCACGTCGACAAGGCGCGGTGCGAGGACGTGCTCAGGACGTTCGGCGGGCTCCGGTGGACCGTCCTGCAGCCCTGCGCCTACGCGGAGAATTTCGGGGCGGTGCTGGACGGCTCGGCCACGACCGTCGAACTGCCCTACAGTCCCGACGCGACGTTCTCGTTCGTCCGGCTCGCGGACGTCGCGGGGGTGGCTGCGCGAGTGCTGTCGGAAGGCCCGGACATCCACCACGGCGCCACCTACGAACTCGGCGGCCCGGAAGCCCTCAGCGTCCGGGAACTGTGCGACCGGGCGGGTGGGCCGGTGTCGGTGAAGCAGGTGTCCGTCGACGAGTGGATGTCGCGGCACGGGCGGGACCTGACGGACGACGGTCGCGCGCGGTTGTCCGCGATGTTCGAGTTCTACGACCGGTACGGGTTCCTCGCGGGCGGCGCGATGTTCGAGTCGTTGCTCGGGCGCCCGCCCGCCCCCGTCACGTGAGTGGCAAAGCGTGCCGGGGCACACTTTGCCACTCACGTGCTCAGACGCCGATCCGGCCGCCCGACTTCCACACCGCCACGACGGCCGGACGCGGCTGAGCGTCGCCGCCGTCGGGCCAGTGCGACGCCGGGTTGTCGGCGCTCGCGTCGTCCAGTTCACCCGGGTGCTGCACACACACCGTGACCCGCTCCTCGCCGACGATCGGACCGCACGTCTCGGCGCCCTTGGGCACGGTGAGGAACTGCTTGGTCTCCCCACGGTTCGGGCCGTCGAGGACGACGCTGAACAGGCCGTCGTTGGACTTCAGCGCGTTGCCGTCGGTGGAGATCCACAGGTTGCCGTGCGGATCGAACGCCAGGTTGTCGGGGCAGGAGATCGGGCTGACGCTGTCCTTGTCGAACCCTCCGAAGTAGGTGTCGGCCTCCTTCGGGTCACCGCACACGAGCAGCAGGTTCCACGTGAACGCGGTGCCGGCGTGGTCATCGGTGAGTTCGAGGACCTGACCGTTCTTGTTGTTGTTCCGCGGGTTGGCCTCGTCGGCCGCCGCGGCACCGTCGACGCCGCGCTTGGTGTTGTTGGTCAGCGCCACGTACACCTTGCCGGTCGTCGGGCTGGGTTCGAAGTCCTCGGGACGGTCCATCTTGGTGGCACCGACCTTGTCGCCGGCCTGACGGGTGAACACCGCCACCTCTTCGGCGCTCATGCCGTCGACGAGCGACTCGCCCTTGCCGTCCTCACCGGTGCGGAGCAGCGGGATCCACTCACCGGTGCCGTCGAACGTCCCACTCGACGGCAGCGTGCCCGACCCGTCGATCTGGTCCGCCGAGTTGCCGCTGAATTTCGCGACGTACAGGGTGCCCGCGTCGAGCAGCGTCATGTTGTGGCGCACGGCCGCCTGGCTGCTGCCGTCCATCGCCTTGCGGCTGGAGACGAACTTGTACATGTAGTCGAAGCGTTCGTCGTCGCCGCTGTACGCCACGACGGTGCCGTCGTCGGTGACGTGGATGGTGGCGGCCTCGTGCTTGAACCGGCCCAGTGCCGTGTGCTTGACGGGCGCGGACGTCGCGTCCCACGGATCGACTTCGACGACGTAGCCGAAGCGGTTGACCTCGTTCGGTTCCTGGGCGAGGTCGAAACGCTTGTCGAACCGTTCCCACTTGCGCTCGGACGCAGCACCTTCCACGCCGTACCGCTTCAGCCGTGCGGCGACGACCGGGTCGGTGACCAGTTCGGCGTTCGCGAAGTACTGGTTGAAGTTCTCTTCCCCCGACAGCACCGTGCCCCACGGTGTGACGCCACCCGAACAGTTGTTCAAGGTGCCGAGCACCTTCGTGCCCGTCGGGTCGGCGGACGTCTTCAGGAAGTCGCTGCCCGCGGCGGGACCGGTGACGACGAATTCCGTCGTCGCCGTGATGCGCCGGTTGTACGGCCCGAACTCGGGAGTGAGCGTGCCCGAGGCGGATTCACCCTTCACCTGCACCACCGACAGCCCGTGTGCGGCGAGCGCGGTCTGGAACTGCTCCGGCGACGGGTTCTCGGCGTCGTAGCCCGTGAACATGAACGGCTCGGTGGTGTACTCGTGGTTGACCACCAGCAGGAAGGTGTTCGGCTGCCCCTCGACAGGCAGGAGTCCGGCGAAGTCGTTGTTGAAGCCGAACTGCTGCGCCTGCGCCTGGGCGGTCTGGTTGTCGAAGTCGAACGCGGGAGCCCCGGGCAGCACCGGGTCGCCCCAGCGGATCACGACGGCCTGCTCGTATCCGTCGGGGACGACGAGGGTGTCCTCGGTGTTGGGGGCGACGGCGTCGAAGTTCGTTCCGGCGGGCGCGCCGTCCGACCCACCCGTGCCGGAGACGCTTCCGTTGCCGGAGTCGTCCGAGCAGGCCACCAGCGCACTGCCCGCGCCGACGGCTAGGACGGCCATCCCCGTCCCGCGCAGCATCCCGCGCCGCGACAGGGCGGTTCGGGCGATGTCCCGGAAGTACTCGCCGGGCGAAGTGTTGGGCACGTCGTGGGAGCACGCGTTTCCGCACTTGTACTGACAGGTGACGGATGCGCGCGAGGACACTCCGTCGTGTTTGACGAACAGTGCGAGGGGTTTCAAGCTCACCGTGGCTCCCGATTCGAATGTGGACAACTCCGGCACCGTAGAAGTCGTAAGCGAGACGAAGGGAACGTGTGTGTGAACGTGCGGACAACGAGGTGACCCTAAGTTCTGGCAGAAATTGCTTCTAGCCAGCAGCCCGGCAGCCGTGCACCATTGAAAGATGGACCCCGTCGAAGCGCTGCGGGAAATTGCGTTCTGGCTCGAGCGCTCGCGTGACGAGGCACCGAGGATCGCCGCATTCCGGCGGGCGGCCGACGTGCTGACGTACGCGGACGAGGACGAACTGGCCGATCTGGAGGAGCGGGGCTGGGTGTCGCCGCCGGACATCGGGTCCGAGGCCGCCGCGATCATCCGTGAGTGCGCCGAGTCGGTGCCGCTGTACCTGACATACCTCCGGAATGCGGCCGAGCCGATCGGCCTCGGCGGGACCGAACTGCTCGACGCCCTGCGCGGCGACCTGCACACCCATTCCGACTGGTCGGACGGCCGGTGCCCGATCCGGGAGATGATGCGTCGCGCGGCCGCCCTGGGCCACGAGTACTGCGCGATCACCGACCATTCGCCGCGGCTGACGGTCGCGAACGGGATGTCGTCGGAGCAGCTGCTCTCCCAGCTGAGCGTCGTCGCCGAACTGAACGCGGAACTCGCACCGTTCCGCGTGCTCACCGGCATCGAGGTAGACATCCTCGTCGACGGCACCCTCGACCAGGACGACGACCTGCTCGCCGACCTGGACATCGTGGTGGCCAGCGTGCACTCGCACCTGGACACCGATCGCGCGACGACGACCAAGCGGATGCTGCAGGCCGTGAAGTCCCCGCACGTCGACGTCCTCGGGCACTGCACCGGCCGGCTCGTCGAGGGTGCACGAGGACCGCGGCCCGAATCGAAGTTCGACGCGGAACGGGTGTTCGACGCGTGCCGCGAGTACGGCACCGCGGTCGAGATCAACTCCCGCCCCGAGCGGCGCGACCCGCCGGGACGGCTGATCGACCTCGCATTGAGCAGCGGCTGCAAGTTCTCCATCGACACCGACGCGCACACCACCGGTCAGCTCGCCTGGCAGGGCTATGCCTGCGAGCGCGCCGCCGAACGCGGAGTCGAACCGACGGACGTGATCAACACCCTGCCCGTGGCCGAGCTGCTGGAGTGGGCCGGAACCCCGATTCGGCAATGATCCGTGTCGGGATCGTTGCGTTCCTGGTTGTCGCCTTGCTGGTCGCCGCCGTGTGGGTGTTGCAGCGACGACTGATCTACTACCCCGACACGTCCCCGGTGCCACCCGCCGACCGACTGATCGCCGGGGCCGAGGACGTCACGCTGACCACGTCGGACAGCCTCGAACTCGGCGCCTGGTACGTCCCGCCCGCGAGCGGGGACCCGCTGATGACCGTCCTCGTGGCCCCCGGGAACGCCGGCAACAGGGCCGACCGGGCGCAGCTGGCGTCGGACCTCGCCGCCGCCGGTTTCGCCACGCTGCTCTTCGACTACCGCGGGTTCGGCGGGAATCCCGGTCACCCCAGCGAGGACGGACTGGCACTCGACGTCCGGGCGGCCCGCCGGCACCTCGTCGACGAGCGTCGCGTGCCGCCGGAGCGGCTGCTCTACTTCGGGGAAAGCCTCGGCACCGGCGTCGTCACCGAACTCGCCACCGAGCATCCGCCCGCGGGCCTGTTGCTCCGGTCGCCGTTCGTCGACCTCGCCGCCGTCGGCCGGCATCACTACCCGTTCCTGCCTGTCCGGCTGCTGCTGCGCGACAGGTTCCCCGTCGCGGAGTACGTCGCACGCATCGACGTGCCCACCACCGTGGTCTACGGCACGGCCGACATCGTCGTCCCACCGGAACAGAGTCGACGCGTTGCCGATGCGGCGCTCGGCCCGGTGGAAACCGTCGTGCTGGCCGGGGCCGGGCACAACGACGACGTGATGTTCGGCGGCGCGGAGATCGTCCGCGCCACGAGGGCGCTCCGCGCCCCGTGAGTGGTTGACGAGTCTCTGGACTCGTAAGCCACGCACAGGCGCGTCAGCGCACTATGACGACGTCCAGCGTCCGGGGGCCGTGGACGCCCTCGACGCGGTTGAGTTCGATGTCGCTGGTGGCGCTGGGACCGCTGATGAACGTCAGCGGCTTGGTCGCGTCGAGGGTCTGGAAGGCCTGCGGCACGGTGTCGACGATCTGATCGGTGCGGACGATGCAGATATGGTGATCCGGGACGAGGGTCAGCGCCCGCCGCCCCTGCCCGGCGCCACCGTCGAGCACGATCGTCCCGGTGGCGGCGATCCCGAGGGTGCAACCGGTGACGACCACGTCGAGCGCGTCGAGTTCGAGCGTCGACAGTTCGGCGGGGGCGCCGTCGACGACGACGTCACGTCGCGGCCGCCACGCCTCCGGAAGGTCCGGTGGGACGACGGCGCGCGCGCCCTCCTCGATCAGTCCGGTGACGATCTCGGCAACGGTGCTCTCGTCGGCGCGATGGACCTGCGCGCGGTAGTCGTCGACGGTGTGGGCGAAGAACTCGACGTCCCCGGGGCCGGACGCGGGTTGCCGGTGGTAGTCGCGGGGAACGGGTTCGGGGGCAGGCGCCTCGGCGAGCGCCGACCGGATCCGGGACAGGATCTCTTCGCGTGCAGTCATCGTGTCGTGTCCTCGTGAGTGCGGGCCCACCATTGTCGGAAGGTCTCCTTCGGCGGGGAGGGGAGGTCGCGGCTCGCGGTCCATTTCGACCCCGGGTACGGCAGCGACGTGATGTGTCCCTTCTTGCCGGCCAGTACCCGCCCGACCTTGGACGCCGTCTCGGCGGCGGCGAACCGCTTCTCCGAGCCCATCACGAAGCCCGCGGCCTTCATCGCGAGGTCCTGGCCGCCCGGAAGTCCGTGCCGCTCGGAATCGACCTGTTCCGCGCGCAGGTGCACGAGAATATTGGGGATGTCGATGCGCACCGGGCAGGCGTCGAAGCAGGCGCCGCACAGCGTCGAGGCGAACGGCAGCGACGCGTTCGGGTCGTCGTGACCGCTGGTCCCGGTGAGTAGCGGGCTGAGGATCGCGCCGATCGGACCCGGATACACCGACCCGTACGCGTGACCGCCTGCCCGCTCGTACACGGGGCACACGTTCAGGCAGGCACTGCAGCGGATGCAGTGAAGAGCGGACCGTCCGACCTCGTCCGCGAGGACGTTGGTGCGACCGTTGTCGAGGAGGACGACGTGGAAGTTCTGCGGGCCGTCGCCGGGATGCACCCCGGTCCACATCGAGGTGTACGGGTTCATCCGCTCGGCGGTGGACGACCGCGGCAGCAGTTGCATGAACACCTCGAGGTCGGTGAACGTCGGGACCAGTTTCTCGATGCCCATGAGGGTGATGAGGGTGTCGGGGAGGGTGAGGCACATCCGCCCGTTGCCCTCCGACTCCACCACCGCGAGGGTCCCGGTTTCCGCGACCCCGAAGTTCGCGCCGCTGACCGCCACCTTGGCGGAGAGGAACTTTCGCCGAAGGTGTGCCCGCGCGGCCATCGCCAGCGCCCGCGGGTCGTCGGTGATGTCCTTGTCGATGCCGGGCATCGACTTCAGGAAGATCTCGCGGATCTCGGCGCGGTTGCGGTGGATGGCGGGAACGAGGATGTGGCTCGGCTTGTCCTCGCCGAGTTGGACGATGAGTTCGGCGAGGTCCGTCTCGATCGCCGCGATCCCGTTCTCCTCGAGGTGCTCGTTGAGGCCCGTCTCCTGGGTGGCCATCGACTTGACCTTCACGACCTCGTCGGAGCCGGTGGCCCGGACGAGGTCGGTGATGATCCGGTTCGCCTCCTCCGAGTCACGTGCCCAGTGGACGGTGCCGCCGCGGGCGGTGACGTTCTCCTCGAACTGCACGAGCAGTTCGGGGAGCCGCGCCATCACGTCCGCCTTCAGGGCGCTGCCCGCCCGGCGCAGTTCCTCCCAGTCGTCGACCTCGGCGACCGCGGCGATGCGCTTGTTGCGGATGGTGGTGGTGGCCGCGCCGAGATTGGCGCGCAACTGGGTGTCGGCGAGTGATTTCCGTGCCGCGTCGGGGAAAGATTCTGTGCCCCGGATGTTTCCGGTGCCCGCATGGAAGGTGGGCGAGCCGAGGAACGTGGTCATGCGTTGCTCCCGATCTTCTCGGTGCTCGCCAGGATCTCGGCGAGGTGGACGGTGCGGACGCCGCTGCGCAGCCGGGACAGTCCGCCGCCGATGTGCATCAGGCAGGACGAGTCGCCGGCGCTGCACACCTCGGCGCCCGTGCTCAGGACGTTGCCCATCTTGTCGGCGAGCATCGCGGTCGACGTCTCGGAATTCTTCAGCGCGAACGTTCCGCCGAAACCGCAACAGGATTCGGCCGCGGGGAGCTCGATCAGCGTCATTCCCCGCACCGCGCGAAGCAATTGCAGCGGCTTGTCGGCGACGCGCAGCATCCGCAGCGAGTGGCACGTCGGGTGGTACGTCACCCGGTGCGGGTAGTAGGCGCCGACGTCGGTGACGCCGAGGACGTCGACGAGCAGTTCCGACAGCTCGTACGTCCGGGACGCGACGTCCTCGGCGCGCGTCGCGAGCGATTCGTCGCCGTACCGGCGGGCGACCATCGCGTGCTGGTGCCGGACGGATCCGACGCAGGAACCGGACGGCGCCACCGCGACGTCCCAGGACGGTCCGCTCTCGAACGCCTCCACGTGGTGACGGACGAGCGGCAGCGCCTCGGCCTGGTAGCCGGTGTTGACGTGCATCTGCCCGCAGCATGTCTGCTTCGGCGGGAACACGACCTCGTGGCCGAGCCGCTCGAGCAGGCGGACCGTCGACGTGGCGGATTCGGGGAACAGGGCATCCGCCAGACACGTGGCGAACAGGGCGATTTTCATCGGGTACTCCAACCGGGCTGGGCTGTGGTCTGACCACAGTAGCGCACTGTGGTCAGACCACACCAGGTAAACTTCGCTCGTGCGCACACACGAGGTCGTCCTGCACCGCATCGAGCAGGATCTGGCGGCAGGCAAACTCACCGTCGGCGGTCGTCTGCCCGCCGAGCGCGCGCTCGCGGAGGAACTGGGGGTCGGACGCTCGTCCGTCCGCGAGGCCATGCGCGTGCTCGAGGCGATGGGCATCGTCCGCACGGCCGTCGGGTCCGGACCGGACGCAGGCGCGATCGTGGCCGCCGACCCGGCCGCGTCCATCGGCGCGGCCCTCCGACTACACATGGCAACGCGCACGCTGCCGATCCGCGACGTCGTCCAGACGCGCACGCTGCTCGAATCGTGGGCGGTGCAGGAAGCCGCCGGGCAGGCCTGCGACCTCGACTTCTCGGCCATCGACACCCTGCTCGACGCGATGGACGACGAGGACCTCTCCCCGGAGGCGTTCCACCGGCTCGACGCCGACCTGCACGTCGCGATGGCCGGACTCGCGGGAAACGTCCTCGTCGAGGCGATGATGGTCTCGCTCCGCGACTCCATCCACGGCTACGTCATGCAGGCCGTTCCGCTCCTCGACGACTGGCCTGCGGTCGCGACCCACCTCCGCTGCGAGCACCGCGGCATCGTCGCGGCCCTGCGTGACGGCCACGGCGCCGAGGCTGCCGGTCTGGTGCGGGAACACATCGAGGGCTTCTACGGGCGCTTCGCGCCCGTGCGTGGGTCGGGTGACGTGTAGAGGCGGGCGGCGATCGGGCGAGTAAAGCATCGGCACCGCCGCCGCCGAGCTCGGGGAGGTGGCCGGACCAGTTGTCCGTGGTGTCGCTGGTGCTCGAAGCTAGGATCGTTTGACACAGGCGGCAACACCATGCAGTTCGCGGGCGTGGTTTCGTGGGGAGAATCGGGCCATGGCGGACGAGCAGCGCAAGACGGTCGGTGTCTTGTCGCGTGCGTTCGCCATCATCGACGCCGTCGAGTTACGACCGATGATCACCAGCGAACTTGCGCGCACTGTCGGCTTGTCGAAGTCGACCACCCAACGTCTCGTGGCCGAGCTCGCCCACTATGGCTACCTGCGTCGAGATGCCGAGGGCCGATACTGGCTCGGGTATCGCTTCACTGCGGCGGGGATGACCGATATCGCGATGCCGGTGCTTCGGGAGCTGAGCGACAGCACCGGTGAGTCCTCGCAATTGTGGGTCCGGCGCGGTGACCTGCGCTTGTGCGCCGCCAGTGTCGAATCGTCGAACGAACTACGGGCTACCATGCCGGTCGGCACCACATTTCCGCTGGCGGAAGGGTCGAGCGGTCACGTGCTGGCCGGAGATTTCGACAACGACCCCGTCGCGCGACGCCGCGGCTGGTGGCAGACGCTCTCCGAGCGGGTTCCCGGCCTCGGCTCGGTCAGTGCACCGGTACGAATACACGGCGAGATCGTCGCGTCGGTGTGCGTGTCGGGCCCGTTGCACCGGCTCGGTGACGATCCCGGACCCCGCCTCGGTCCCTCGGCCATCGACGCCGCTCATCGCATCGAAAAGTCACTTCTCGACTCCTGAACCGGCGCCGCCTCGCCGCGGCGGGTGCGTCTTCTCCTTGTCATCCCGACCTGTGCCGGCCGGCATGCATCGTTGCGCCCTGTGACCCGGAGCACTATGGTTGCCCCATTATTCGGGCCGTAATGACCCAAATAATGGGTCATCACGAAGGTTGATCGCATCGCCGACAGGAATCGGAGCGTCATGAACAACGCCACCACAGGTCCGCTCGACGGCATCACTGTCCTGGAACTGGGCAACTTCATCGCAGCGCCCTTCGCGACTCGGCTGCTGGCTGATTTCGGCGCCGAGGTCATCAAGATCGAACGTCCCGACGGTGGTGACGAGCTGCGCGGTTGGCGTCGCAGCAGGGGCACCACCTCGATGATGTATCGCACCATCGCCCGCAACAAACGATCGGTGACGCTCGATTTGAAGAGCGCCGAGGGGCAGCAGCTGGTGCTCGACCTGGCCACCAACGTCGATGTCGTGATCGAGAACTTTCGCCCCGGCACGCTCGAACGCTGGAACATCGGCCCCGACCAGTTGCAGGCAGCGAACCCTGACCTTGTCCTGGTTCGGATCTCCGGCTACGGCCAGAACGGCCCCTATGCACAGCGCGCCGGCTTCGGCGGGGTCGCTGAGGCGTTCGGTGGATTGCGCTATGTAACCGGCTATCCCGACCGTGAGCCGGTGCGTCCGGCAGCACCGCTGGGCGACACCCTCGCCGGTCTCTACGGCGCGGTCAGCGCGTTGATGATGCTTCTGGCCAAAGCCCGCGGCGGCGACCACCCGCGGCCCAAGGTCGCCGATGTCGCACTCTACGAATCGGTCTTCATGGCGATGGAGTCGCTGACCGCTGACTACGACGCCTATGCCATGGTGCGCGAGCGAACCGCCGGCAATCTTCCCGGTGTGGTGCCCAGCGGCTCCTACCCGTGTGCCGACGGCTCGGTTCTGATCGCCGGGAACGCCAGCGGGGTCTTCGCAAGGCTGATGAACGCCGTCGGTCGCCCGGACCTGGCCAGTGATCCCGACCTGGTCGACGGCACCAAACGCTACCTACGGGAAGACGATCTCGACGAGGCGATCGTGGCATGGACGACGACCAGATCCACGAGAGACGTGGTCACCGAACTGTCCGACGCCGGTGTCCCGGCCAGCGACGTCTACGACGCTGCCCGCATCGTCTCCGACGAGCACTATCTGGCCCGCGGGATGATCCAGCCGTTCAAGGTCGACGTCGAAGACGGCTCATCCGAGGAGGTGCGATTCCCCGGCGTGGTACCTCAGTTCGACGGCCAAGCAACGAAAGTCGGATGGCTGGGTCCCGATCTCGGTGCCGACACCGAGCCGGTACTGGGCCGGATGCTGGGCCTGACGCCCGACCGTCTGAACGCACTGCGCACAGCAGGCGTCATCTGACCCGCGGGCATCCGCCGCCCCTCTGCTCCCTGGTGCAGCCGCACCTTTCCCGTTTGCCCCGCACGGAAAGAACACGGTCCCATGGTCTACGCCATCTCCATCCTCGCCCTCGTACTGATCTTCACCATCGCCACCAAGGTGCCGATCAACATGGGCATCCTCGCCTTCGCCGGCGCCTTCCTCGTCGGCGGATGGGTGTCGGGGATCCCGATCGACGACATCGTCGACGCATTTCCCGGTGACATCTTCCTGATCGTCGCCGGCATCACCTTGCTGTTCGCCATCGCCAAGGCCAACGGCACCATCAACATCATCGTCGAATCGGCCCTACGCCTGGTCCACGGACGGCGCTGGGCGCTGGTGTGGATGATGTTCCTGCTCTCCGGCGCGCTGATGGCCCTGGGATCACCGATGGCGGCAGGCATGCTCGCCCCCATCGCGATGCGGCTGGCCGGGAAAAAGAAGATCAACCCCCTGCTGATGGGCATGGCCATCAACCACGGCGCTCTGGGCTGCGCGTTCTCGCCCATCACGATCTACGGCGCCTTCGTCAACGGATTGATCAAATCCGCCGGGTACGAGGCGAATCCGCTGCTGCTGTTCATCGTTCCCTTCGCACTGAACACCCTGTTCCTCGCCGTACTGTTCGCGATCTACGGCCGCGACCTGATCCACGAGCTGCCCGAAGACCGTGACGAGATCACCGGCGCCGGCGCAGCCGCACCGACCCGCCCCTATCCCAGCCCGGGATCTGGCACCGCCTCCGCGACCGCCGTCCTGCCCGACGTCGATGTCATCGGCCGCACCCCGTTCAACCGGGAACGGGTCGCGACGCTCATCGGAATCCTGCTCCTGGCAGTAGGTTCGGTGGCCTTCAACGTCGACGTCGGAGTCAGCTCGATCTGCATCAGCACGGTTCTGCTGCTGATGGCCCCGAAGAAGATGCCCCGGATCGAAGACAACGTGGCGTGGCCGGCCGTCGTGCTGGTTTGCGGCATGCTCACCTACATGACGGTGCTCAAACAAAACGGCACCCTCGACTTCCTCGGCGACGCCGCCACCCACCTCGGCTCCCCTCTCGCCGCCGCGCTGATCCTGCTGTACGCCGCCGCGATCATCTCCGCGGTCGGCTCCTCGATCGGCACGCTGGGAATCGCGCTGCCGCTGGCCGCCCCCATGCTCGCCGCCGGGGAACTCGGCGCGCTGGGATTCATCATCGCGCTGGCCTTCGCCTCCACCGTCGTCGACGTCAGCCCCTTCGCCACGAACGGATCCATCGTGGTGGCCGAGGCCGATGTCGAAGACCGTCAACGGTTCCAACGCAGCGTCCTGGCCTACTGCGGCCTGGTCGTGCTCCTCGCCCCGCTGGTGGCCTGGGCCCTGATCGTCGTTCCCACCTCGCTCTGACCCCCGGCCCTCTCGAGAAGGTTTCTCGCATGCCCGTCACCATCACCGACGTCGTCCTGCGCGACGGTCTACAGGACGAGAACGTCCTCGTCGCCACCGACGACAAACTCACCATCGCCGACGCGCTGGTGGCAGCCGGAGTCCGGCAGATCGAAGCCGTGTCCTTCGTCTCGCCCACCCGCGTTCCTCAGATGGCCGACGCCGACGCACTCATCGCCAGGTTGCAGCCTTACCGCGCCACCACACAGGTCAGCGCGTTGGCACTGAACGCCACCGGGGTCCACCGTGCAGTGGCCGCCGGAGTCGACGTCGTGCACATCGCGGCATCGGCCAGTTCCGCACACAGCCAAGCGAACGCCGGCAAGTCCGCTGCACAGGCCCTCGAGGACCTGTCCCAGGCGGTGGCCGGCTACCCGGAGCAACGGTTCCTCGGCGGGATATCCACCGCATTTGTCTGCCCGTTCGAGGGAACCGTCTCACCCACACGTCTGGTAGAAGTCGCCGAACAGTTCGCAGCCATGGGGATACGCGCCCTGGGGCTGGCCGACACCCTGGGCACCGCCACCACCGGGCACGTGCTCACCGCGGTGGGCGCCGTGCGCGAAGCACTGCCCGACATCACCATCGGATTGCACCTGCACAACGCCGACGGCCAAGCACTCACTACCGCCCTGCAAGCGGCACGCCATCTGGGGATCGCACACTTCGACAGCGCGGCCGGCGGATACGGCGGGTGCCCGTTCGCACCGGGCGCACACGGCAACCTCGCGACCGAGGAGCTGGTCGCGCATTTTCACAGTCATGATGTGGAAACCGGCATCGATCAGGCGCAGGTCACCGCCGCAGCATCGTTGGTCAAGCGTGTCCTCGCAGCCTCACCGCAGCTCTCGCGCTTCGCGCCCGTGCGTGGTTGACGAGTCTCTGGACTCGTCAACCGCTCACGGGGCGGTACGCCCCCAGGATCTGCGCCTCGGCGTCTTCGAGGTAGGTCTTGAGTAGCTGACCTGCGGCTTCGGTGTTGCCGGCCTTCAGTGCGTCGTAGATCTCGTGATTGCGGGTGAGGTACGGGCCGTGGAATCGGTGGGCGTCGTCCATGACGTGGAAGACGAGCCGCGCCTCGTTCCACACGCTGCGCATCAGTTCGTCGATGCGATTGCTGTTGTTGAGGCTGGCGAGGGCGCTGTGGAAGTGGATGTCGGCGGTGCCGACTCCGGTCCAGTCCTCGACGGCGTGCCGTTCGTCGGCCAGGTCGAGGGCTTCGGCGACGCGGGACAGGTCGCCGGTGGCGGGGTCGAAGCCGTTGACACCCGCGCATTCGACGACGCGCCGGCAGATGTACAGCTCGGTGATGTCCTCGGCGGTGGGCACGCGGACGAAGACGCCGCGGTTGAGTTCGTGCGCGACGAGCCGGTCTTCGATGAGGATCTGGAACGCCTCGCGCACGGTGTTGCGGGAGACGTCGAGGGCCGCGCAGATGTCGGGTTCGGAGAGTCGCGCCCCAGGTCGGAACGTTCCGTCGATGATCGCGTCCCGCAGAATGCCGGCTACCCGGGTGGTCCTGCTGGTGCGTTCGAGCAGGCCGCGGTGAGCGGCCAGGCGGGAATGCGCATCGCCGCGAAGGGCATTCGAGCTGGTCAAGTCCACTCCTCAGGTTTCGATCTCGACCGCAATCATAGTTGTGAGCTCGGTTCCGCGATGACTTCCATGTTAAACGATCCTCTCAGGGTATTGCAGGATCGTTGAACGATTTGTACCGTGATGGGAGTTACACCGTTTCTTCCGGCAGTTACATCCCTTCTTCAGGCGAGGTGCCATGACCACAGATACACAGACCGAGGTCGCGCAGGCGCGCCCCTTCGACTGGTTCCGCACCCTCGGGCCGAAGGGAAAGAGAGCCTTCATCGGCGCGTTCGGCGGGTACGGACTCGACTCCTACGACTTCCAGGTCCTCCCGCTCGGCCTCGCGGCCATCGCCGCCTACTTCGGCCTCACCACCGGACAGGCTGGTCTGCTGACGACGGTGACGCTGGTCGTGTCCGCGCTCGGCGGTGCCCTCGCCGGCATCCTCGTCGACAAGATCGGCCGGGTCCGCACCCTGCAGGTCACGGTCGCGACGTACACGATCTTCACGGTGCTGTGCGGCTTCGCGCAGAACTTCGAGACGCTGCTCGTCTTCCGCGCCTTCCAGGGCCTCGGCTTCGGCGGCGAGTGGGCGGCGGGTGCGATTCTCGTGGCCGAATACGCCCGGGCCGAGTACCGGGGCCGGGCCGTGGCGTTCGTCCAGAGCGCGTGGGCGGTGGGCTGGGCGCTGGCGGTGATCGTCTACACGGTCGTCTTCCAGCTGTTCGATCCCGACGTCGCGTGGCGCGTGCTGTTCTTCACCGGTGTGCTGCCCGCCTTCCTCATCATCTGGGTTCGCCGGAATCTGAAGGACCCCGAGGTCGTCACGGAGCGCCGCGAGTCCGCGGGCAAGCAGACGGGCTCGTTCGCCGCCATCTTCCGCGGCGGACTGCTCCGCACCACCGTGCTCGCGTCGCTGCTCGCAACCGGTGTGCAGGGCGGCTACTACACGCTGGCGTCCTGGCTGCCCACATTCCTGAAGACCTCGCGCGGACTCGACGTCGTCGGCACCGGCGGGTACCTCGCCATCCTGATCTCGGGTGCGTTCCTCGGTTACGTCAGCGGCGGCATCCTCACCGACAAGCTGGGCCGCAAGCGGACCATGCAGCTGTTCGCGTTCCTGTCGGCGATCTTCATGGTGGGCTACACGCAGGTGCCCGAGGGTGCGAACACGTTGATCCTCATCCTGGGCTTCCCCCTCGGCTTCTGCACGTCGGCGATCTTCAGTGGATTCGGATCGTTCCTGTCCGAGCTGTACCCGACGCAGTCCCGCGGCACGGGCCAGGGCTTCACCTACAACTTCGGCCGCGCGGTCGGTGCCGTGTTCCCCGCGGTCGTCGGTTTCCTGGCGGCCACCCAGCTGGGTATCGGCGGCGCGATGATCTTCGGTGCGCTCGGTTACGCCATCGCCGTCTTCGCCCTGTTCTTCCTCCCCGAGACCCGCGGGATCCAACTTGACTGACTCACCGGCCGACCTCCGCTCCGCGTTCCGTTCGGGACGTGTCACCCCGACCGCCGGTCTGGCGCCCGGATTCGCGCAGACGAACCTCATCGCCGTTCCGCAGGACTGGGCCTACGACGTTCTGCTGTTCACGCAGCGGAACCCCAAGCCGTGCCCCGTCCTCGACGTCGGCGACGTGGGCTCCCGGGAGACGATGCTCGCCCCCGGCGCCGACATCACCACGGACCTGCCGCTGTACCGCGTGTGGAAGGACGGCGAACTGGCCGACGAGACCGCGGACGTGTCGGCGCTGTGGCGGGACGACCTCGTGGCCTTCCACATCGGGTGCAGCTTCACGTTCGAGCATCCGGTGGCCGCTGCCGGGGTGCCGCTCCGGCACGTCGAGCAGGGCAGCAACGTCCCGATGTTCGTGACCAACCGTGAATGCAGGCCCGCAGGCCGGATGAGCGGACCGATGGTGGTGTCGATGCGGCCCGTTCCCGAACATCAGGTGTCGCTCGCGGCGGCGATCTCCGCGCGGATGCCCGCCGTCCACGGTGGACCCGTGCACATCGGTGATCCCGCGGAACTCGGCATCGCCGACGTCGCGGCCCCCGACTTCGGCGATCCGGTGAACTTCGAGCCCGGCGACGTGCCGGTGTTCTGGGCCTGCGGGGTCACCCCGCAGGCGGCGGTGATGGCGTCCCGGTTGCCGTTCGCGATCACCCATGCGCCCGGATACATGCTGATCACCGACACCCCGGACAGCGAGTACGTCCTGGAGGTTCCCGATGCGCGTTGATCTGAACTGCGACCTCGGTGAGGGCTTCGGGCAGTGGTCCCTGGCGGACGACGACGCCCTCCTCGGCATCGTCACCAGCGCGAACATCGCGTGCGGATTTCACGCGGGGGATCCGATGATCATCCGCCGGGCCTGCGAGGGTGCGGCCGAGCGCAACGTCGCGATCGGTGCGCACGTGGGTTTCCGGGATCTGGCCGGATTCGGCCGCCGTGAACTCGCGGTGTCGCCGGCGGATCTGCGCGACGAGACGCTGTACCAGGTCGGCGCGCTCGCCGGGTTCGCGCGCGCCGCCGGGTCCCGCGTGTCGTACGTCAAACCGCATGGTGCGCTCTACAATTCCGCTGCGCTCGACTACGAGCGGGCCGAGGCGATCGCGTCGGCCATCGACCGGTTCACCGAACCGCTCGCGCTGATGGGCCCACCCGGCTCGCAGTTGCAGCGTGCCGCCGAAACCCACGGCATCGATTTCGTCGCCGAGGGTTTCGCCGACCGCCGCTACACCGCCGCGGGCACGTTGACTCCGCGCTCGGTGACCGGCGCCGTCATCGACGATCCCGACGTCGCCGCCGCCCAGGCCGTGCGCATGGTGTCCAGCGGAACGGTGGAGTCGATCGACGGCGACGACGTCGCGGTGTCGGTGCACAGCATCTGCGTGCACGGCGATTCGCCCGGATCCGTGCGCACGGCCCGCCAGGTCCGGCACGCCCTGGAGAGTGCCGACGTCACGCTCGGGTCCTTCACATGACCACCGCGAGCACCGGCACCCGGATCCTTCCGGCGGGCACCCGGGCCCTCCTCGTCGAACTGGAGTCGGAACCCCTCGTCGTGTCGCTGACCGAACGCCTCCGCCGCACCCCGCTTCCGGGTGTGGAGGACGTGCTTCCCGCGGCGCGGACGGTGCTCGTCACCACGACACCGCGCACCGATCTCGACGAGGTGCGCCGTGCGCTGCGGACGATGACCGACGGACTCGAGGTGCACGAGGACAGCCGCGCATCCGAATCCGAGCCGGTCACGATCCCGGTCCGCTACGACGGCGCCGATCTCGCCGACGTCGCCGACCATCTGCGGATGAGTCGCGACGACGTGATCGCGGCCCACACCGCCGCCACCTGGCGTTGTGTATTCATCGGATTCGCACCGGGTTTCGCCTACCTGAGTTGCGGCGACGACCGGCTGACCGTGCCGCGACGGGCCCAGTCCCGCACCGTGGTGCCCGCCGGGTCCGTGGCCCTCGCCGGCGGTTACGGCGCGGTGTATCCGCGGTCCTCACCCGGTGGATGGCAGATCATCGGAACCACGGACTCCCCGATGTGGAACCTCGACGCGAACCCTCCGGCGCTGCTGCAGCCGGGGCGCCGCGTCCGATTCGTCGACGAGGAAACACTGTGAGTGAACTCGAAGTACTCGAAACGGGTCCGCTCAGCCTGATCCAGGATCTCGGCCGCCCCGGCTACCTCAGTTCGGGTGTGGGCGTGTCCGGCGCCGCCGACCGCGGGTCCGCGAAGCTGGCCAACCGGCTGGTCGGAAACGACGAGAGCCGCGCGTGCATCGAGGTGTTGATGGGCGGCCTCGCCCTCCGCGCGCGGGAGGTGACCATCGTCGCCGTCACCGGTGCACCCGCCACGGCGCTGCTCGACGGAATCCCGATGGGCCACGCGAGCGTCATCGTGATGCAGCCGGGACAGACGCTGCGCCTGCAGTACGCGCAGGTCGGCCTGCGCAGCTACGTCGGCGTTCGAGGGGGCGTCGCGGTGCCGGACGTGCTCGGCTCCCGCAGCACCGACACGCTCTCCGGAATCGGACCGGAAGCGTTGAAACCCAACGACGTTCTACCCGTCGGCACCGCGCCGATAAGCTTCCCGAACGTCGACGTCGCTCCCGTTCCCCCGATGGAGGCGGGAACGCTGCCGGTCCGCGTCATCGGTGGCCCCCGCGACGACTGGTTCACCAACCCCGACGCGCTGACCGCGGGGGTGTGGGCCGTCTCCCCGGACACCGATCGCATCGGGGCGCGCCTCAACCGGCACGGCGACGCGCCCGCGCTGGTGCGGACGTCCGAGGCCGAGCTCCCGACCGAAGGTGTCGCGCTCGGCTCCATCCAGGTTCCGCCGAGCGGGCAGCCCGTCGTCTTCCTGGCGGACCATCCCATCTCGGGCGGCTATCCCGTCATCGGCGTCGTCGCGGACGAGGACATCGACCGGATCGCCCAGGCTCGACCAGGCCAACTGATTCGCTTCACCACTGCGTGATCGGCTTCGCACCGATCCCACTACAGGAGATCACCCCATCGTCATGAACAGCATCGGCACGGAACTCGACACACCCTGGTCCCACGAGCTGTGGCGCAGCACGCTGCTCGCGGAACCGCACCGTCAGGGCACCGCGGTCGCGCGCCACTACGCGTCCGCGCTGCCGATCAGCTACGCCACCGAAACCGATCCGGCACAGGCGATCCGCGACGTCGCCGAGGTGGAGCGTCTCGACGTCGACAGTGTGGCGCTGACGTTCACCACCACCGAGGCGTCCGCGCCGTACGAGAACCTCAAGATCTACGCGGTCGGGAAACCCGCACCGCTCAACGAGGTTCTGCCGATCCTGTCCAGCCTGGGAGTCAACGCGCTCGACGAACGGCCGGCCGCGCTGACCCGCCCCGACGGGCACCGCGCCTGGATCTACGACCTCACCGTCGATCTGGTCGCCGTGACGGACGGTCACGGTGTGACCCGCGACAGCCGGATCGCGGACGCGTTCCGGGCGGCGTGGACGGGTGAGACCGAGGTCGACGGGTTCAACGCGCTCGTCCTGCACGCCGGGCTCGGCTGGCGTCAGGTGACCGTCCTCCGCGCGTACGCCGCCTATCTGCGCCAGGCCGGGCTCCCGTACAGCCGCAGCAACGTCGAACGAGTCCTGCTGAGCAACAGTGCAATCACGCAACTCCTCGTCGAGTTCCACGCTCTTCGGCTCGACCCGGGCGTCGAACGCGACGCCGCCGCGGAGGACGCGCTCGAGGGCCGCATCGTGGACGCGGTCGACGCCGTCGCGGGAATCGACGCCGACCGGATCCTGCGGGCACTGCTCTCCCTGATCCGCGCCACCACCCGCACGACGTACTACGCCGGCGACCGTCGGCCCGCGCGAGCTCTCGCGTTCAAGTTCGACTCCGCATCGATCGACGAATTGCCGCTGCCCCGGCCGAAATACGAGGCCTACGTGTACTCGCCGCGGGTGGAGGGCGTGCACCTGCGATTCGACGACGTCGCCCGCGGCGGCATCCGGTGGTCGGATCGTCGCGACGACTTCCGCACCGAAATCCTCGGACTCGTCAAGGCGCAGGCGGTCAAGAACGCCGTCATCGTCCCCGCGGGAGCGAAGGGCGGCTTCGTCGTCAAGAACCCGCCCGTGCCGACCGGTGACGCTGCCGCCGACCGGGAGGCGACGGCGTCGGCGGGCATCTCCTGCTACCGCGAGTTCATCTCGAGCCTCCTCGATATGACGGACAACCTCGACATCACCACCCGGCAGGTGATCGCGCCGGAGGGCATCGTCCGCCGCGACGGCGACGACACCTACCTCGTGGTCGCCGCTGACAAAGGGACGGCGGCATTCTCGGATGTCGCCAACGCGATCGCGCTGGAGCGCGAGTACTGGCTCGGCGACGGATTCGCGTCCGGCGGTTCCGTCGGATACGACCACAAGGCGATGGGCATCACCGCCCGCGGCGCGTGGGAAAGCGTCATGCAGCACTTCCGCGAGATGGGCGTCGACACCCGCACCGACGACTTCACCGTCGTCGGCATCGGCGACATGAGCGGTGACGTCTTCGGAAACGGGATGCTGCTCAGCCCCCACATCCGCCTGATCGCGGCGTTCGACCATCGCCACGTCTTCATCGACCCCGATCCCGACCCGCAGCGGTCGTGGGACGAGCGGGCACGGCTCTTCGCGGTCGGCAGGTCGAGTTGGAAGGACTACGACACGGCGGTCCTCAGCGACGGCGCGATGATCGTCGACCGGTCGGCGAAGTCGGTCCGGCTGACACCGCAGGCCCGGCGCGTTCTCGGGATCGAGGACGATCGCGTCCTCACCACCGTCGAACTCGTGCGGGCCGTCCTCGGTGCGCCCGCGGACCTGCTCTGGAACGGCGGAGTCGGCACCTACGTCAAGGCGACGACGGAGAGCCATGCGGACGTCGGCGACAAGTCGAACGACGCGGTCCGGCTCGATGCGCCCGCGCTACGCGTCCGGGTGGTCGGCGAAGGCGGCAACCTCGGGCTGACCCAACTCGGGCGAATTGAATACGCGCGCAACGGTGGTCGCGTCAACACCGACGCGCTCGACAACTCGGCCGGCGTCGACTGCTCGGACCACGAGGTCAACATCAAGATCGCGCTGGCGGGCGCCACCGCCGATAACACCCTCACCGCGCAGGACCGGCGAGAGCTGCTGTCCGACATGACCGACGACGTCAGCAGGCTCGTCCTCGCCGACAACCGCAGCCAGAACGAGATGATGAGCCTGAACCGGGCGCAGGCGGGCACACTCGTCAGCTTCCACTCCCGCATGGTCGACGACCTGGAACGGCGCGGGCACGTGGACCGCGCGATCGACGTGCTCCCGACGTCCGCCCAGTTCGGCGCACTCGAACGTGAGCAGAAGGGGCTGACGAGCCCGGAGTTGGCGCAGCTCACCGCGCAGGTCAAGCGTTTCATCAAGAGCGAGGTGTCGGGCACCAGCCTCCCCGACAACGGGGTGTACGCCGGCCGGCTCCACAACTACTTCCCGCCGCGGCTCGGCCGGGAGTTCGCGCACACGGTCGCCGCGCACCCGCTGCGCCGGGAGATCGTCACGACGTCGGTCGTCAACGACATGGTCGACCGCGCGGGGATGACGTACGCGTTCCGGCTGCGGGAGGAGACGGGCGCCGACTCCGCGGAGGCAGTGAACGCCTTCACCGCGGTCACCGAGATCTTCGACCTCGGAGCGACTTTCGAGCGGATCCGGGCGACAGCCGACACGACGCCGACGGCGGGCACGAACGCACTGACGGTGCAGACCCAGCGACTGATCGACCGCGCGTCGCGGTGGCTGACCACCCATCGGCCGCAACCACTGCCGCTGGAGGCCACCATCGCCCGCTACCGGCCGGTCGTCCGCGACCTCGGGCCGCGCGTGCGGGAATGGTTGCGGGGCGACGAGATCACGGCGGTGGAGCGGCGCACCGAGGCCCTCACGTCGCGCGGGGCGGACGCCGGCCTCGCCGCGGACGTCGCGGACCTGCTGCACACGTACTGCCTCCTCGACATCGTGGACATCGCGGAGATCTCACAGCACCGGCCCGAGGACGTCGCCGAACTGTACTTCGCGCTGTCCGCGCACCTGCACATCAACACCGCGCTGACCGCCGTGACGGCGCTCCCCCGGCTGGACCGGTGGCACGCACTCGCACGCCTCGCCCTGCGCGACGACCTGTACAGCTCGCTGCGCGCCATCACCCTCGACGCGCTGTCCGTCAGCGAACCCGGCGAGGACGCGGCCGACAAGGTCGACCAGTGGGAACAGCACAACGCCGCCCGGCTCGCCCGCGCGCGTGCACTGCTGACGGAGATCGAGTCGGAGGTCGCCACCGAGCCCACCCTGGCGCTGATCTCCGTGGCGGCCAGGCGGATCCGGGCGATGACGCGGTAGGCGCTTCGCGCCCGTGCGTGGTCAAGGAGTCTCTGGACTCGTCAACCGCGCACAGGCCGCGGAGCGGCCTACAGCACCTGGGACAGGAACTGCTGCAGCCGTTCGGTTTCGGGCTTGTCGAACAATTGGTCCGGCTTGCCGGTCTCGACGACGGCACCGTGGTCCATGAACAGCACCGTGTCGGACACCTCGCGGGCGAAGCCCATCTCATGGGTGACGACGACCATCGTCATGCCGCCCTTGGCGAGGTCGGCCATCAGCGCGAGGACGCCCTTCACCAGTTCGGGGTCGAGCGCCGAGGTGGCCTCGTCGAAGAACATCACCTCGGGTTTCATCGCGAGGGCGCGGGCGATCGCGACGCGCTGCTGCTGCCCGCCCGACAGGTTGCCGGGCCGCGAGTCGGCCTTGTTGGCGAGTCCGACGAGTTCGAGTTGCTCGAGGGCCAGCGACCGCGCCTCGTCTTTGGACATCCCCTTGAGCTTGCGGGGCCCGAGGGCGATGTTGTCGACGACCGTCTTGTGCGGGAACAGGTTGAAGTGCTGGAACACCATGCCGATGCGCTGCCGCAGCTTGTCCGGGTTGTCCTTCAGCACCGACTTTCCGTCGAGGAGGACGTCGCCCTGATCGGGTTCGTGCAGCCGGTTGAGGACCCGCAGCAGCGTGGACTTTCCGGAGCCGGACGGTCCGATCACGGTGACGGTGTCGCCGGCGTCGACGTGGAGGTCGACACCGCGGAGCACCTTGTTGGTGCCGAACGCGAGATGCAGGTCGGTGCCAGTGAGAGAGACGGCCATCGCCTTATCCCCTTTCCACGACGATGGACTGTTCCACCGGGTCGAGCGTGCCGGACGTGTCGGCGCGGCCGGTGCGCAGACGGTTGTCGATGTAGTTGACGAGGTGGGTCAGCGGAATCGTCATCGCCAGGTAGAACAGGCCGGCGGCGACGAGCGGCGACAGGTTGCCGGTCTGGGCGTTGAGGTCGCGGCCGACGGCGAACAGTTCCCGCTGGCTGACGAGCAGGCCGAGGAAGTAGATCAGCGACGAGTCCTTGATCAGGGAGATGAACTGGTTCATCAGCGCGGGCAGCACCCGTCGCACACCCTGCGGGACGACGACGAGCGTCATCGACTTCCGGTAGCTGAAGCCGAGCGCCCGGGACGCCTCGACCTGTCCGGGTTCGACGCTCTGGATGCCGGACCGGAAGATCTCGCCGATGTACGCGGACGCGAGCAGTGACAGTGCGGCCGCACCGAGCCAGTAGGGGTTGTTTCCGGTGAGTCCCTTGACGATGGGGCCGGCGCCGAGGCCGACGATGAGGATGATGACGACGGCGGGCAGGCCGCGGAACACGTCCGTGTAGACGCGGGCGGGCCAGCGGAGCCAGCGGGTGCGGGAGATCCCGGCCATCGCGAGCAGCATGCCGAGGACGGTGCCGACGATGCCCGACGCCAGCGCCAGGATCAGCGTGTTCGGCAGACCGGTCTTGAGCAGATCGGGGAACGCCCGCGTGTAGAGGTCCCAGTTGAAGAACGTGTCCTTCAGCTGCTGGAGTGTCGACTTGGGTTCCGCGACCGGGGTTTCGGTCGTGTTCTGCGCGTTCTGGGCGGCGAGCGCGGCGAAGTCGGGCAGGTCGGGCGCCGGTGCCGCCTTGCTGCCGGGTTTCCAGCCCTCGGGCAGTTCGCGGGGCACCCAGTCGGAGTACAGCTGGGCCCAGGTGCCGTCGGCGATGACGGCGTCGAGGCCGGAGTTGAGGGCGTCGATGAGCGGCTGGTTCTCCTTGTTGACGGCCCAGCCCACGAAGTTGTTGACGCTGAAGGTGTTCTCGACGATCGACGTGGGATCGCCCGGCGCGATGGCACCCTCGGCCTGCTGCGACGGCGCCACCCAGGCGTCGATCTGCCCGGACTTCAGGTTCGCGTAGGCGGTGGCGTAGTCGGGGAACTTCACCGGGTTCAGCTTCAGCGTGTTCACGACGTAGTCGTCCTGGACGGTGCCCTGGACGACGCCGATGCGGGTCGTCGCGGTGAGGTCGTCGAAGCCTTGGATCGGACCGCCGTTGGGAACGACGAGGGAGAAGTAGCCGAAGTCGTAGCCGTTGGTGAAGCCGACGGTGTTGCGGCGCTCGTCCGTCGTCGTGATGGACGAGGATCCGACGTCGAAGCGGCGGCCGGCCACCTGGGCGAGCAGGCCGGCGAACTCGGTGCCGACGAAGTCGACGCGCAGGCCCAGCTTGTCGGCGACGGCCTTCAGTAGTTCGTTGTCGTAGCCGGTGAACTGGTTCTCCGAGTTCACGCAGATGCTCGGCGGCGCGTCGGACAGCGTGCCGACGGTGAGCACGCCGGGGGTGATGAGGTTCAGTTTCGACGCGTCGATCTGGTCGATCGGGGTGGTCGACGGCGTCGTGTAGCGGTCTTCGGCCGCGGCGCCTGCGGCGGCCAGGTTGGTCGGGGCCGCGGTGGCCGCGCCGACGCCGGGTGGCGAACACAGATCCTGCGGTGCCGCCCCGGACGTCTCCCCGTCACTCGAACACGACGACAGGGTCAACGCCAGCAGGACGGTGAGCAGTAGCGCCACCACCACACGGATCTTCGCTCCGACGGAAGAAAACATGGTGAGCAGCGTAACCCTGGAAGTCGGGATTTCCGGGGTCGGAGGACGTCCGGGGCGACGCCCGTCACTCCCCTTGTTTGTCATACAAACAAAGTCAAGTTATTGTTTGTCATACAAACAACTAGGAGTGCAGTCATGGTGCCGCAGACGGGACGAGCAGCGCGAGCCACCCGGGAGTCCGGTCGTCAGACCCGCGACGCCCTGCTCGCCGCCGCCACGGAACTCTTTCTCGAGCACGGCGAGGGTGTCCCGATCACGCAGATCTGCGCCGCCGCCGGGGCCCACCCCAACCAGGTCACCTACTACTACGGTTCCAAGGAGCGACTCTTCGTCGAGGTCGCGTGCGGTGCCGTGCTGCGCGCCGGTAAGCGGGCCGAGGACGACGCGGCCACCGCGGAGACCGTCGGCGACTACACGGAGAAACTCGTCGGCTCCCTGCTCGGGCCCGGCGCGCCCAGCGTCGAACTCTTCACGTCGGCGATGCTGATGACGGGACGCCGCAGCGAACTGCGCGACCTCATCACCGACACCCTCCGCACACTGCACTCCTCGGGCGAGGACGCGCTGATCCGCACCCTGATGCGCACCGGCTGGCAACTACGCGCCGGCATCGACGTGGAATCGAAGGCGTTCTGGTCGGCGATCTTTGGCCTGGTGATCCAGAAGACCGCCACCGGCGAGAGCTTCGGCTACTCGCTGGAGGAGGCCGTCGCCGTCATCTTCGCGAACCTGCAGATCCCCGAGACCGTCCGCAACACCTCCATCGACTGAACCCCTCTTCTCCAAGGAGCGCGATGAACATCGTTCGCGTATTCGACAGCAACGTTCGGAAGGCGCCCGACAAGGCGTTTCTCCATTTCCAGGGTCGCGACCATACGTATGGTTCCGTGCAGGACGGTAGCCGCCGCGCCGCCGCCCTGCTGCGACAACTGGGTGTCGGGCGCGGCGACCGCGTCGCCCTCATGTGTTTCAACACCCCCGGTTTCGTCTACGCGATGCTCGGGGCCTGGCGCCTCGGCGCGGTGGTGGTGCCGGTCAACCACAAGATGCAGGCACCCGAGGTCGACTACATCCTGCGGCACGCGCAGGTGAAGGTCTGCGTCTTCGACGGCGAACTCGCACCCGTCATCGAGCGACTCGAGACGCCGGTGCAGCTGCTGTCCACCGACACGGCCGTGGAGGGCCGCACCTGCTTCGACGACGCGATCGCGGACCTGGACGGCATCGACGGCATCGAGCCGGACGAGAACGACCCCGCGGAAATCCTCTACACGTCCGGCACCACCGGCGCGCCCAAGGGTTGCGTGCACAGCCACCGAAACGTCGTGCTCGTGGCGACCACGGCGGCCCTCGGCCTGTCGATCACCCGCGACGAGCGACTGCTGATGGCCGTCCCGATCTGGCACGCGTCGCCGCTCAACAACTGGCTGATGGCGACGCTCTACATGGGCGGCACCGTCGTCCTCGTCCGCGAGTACCACCCCGTCCACTTCCTGGAAGCGGTACAGCAGCAACGCATCACGCTGTGCTTCGGACCGCCGGTCATCTACACCACGGCACTGAATGCGGTACCGGATTTCGCCGACTACGACCTGTCCAGCGTCCGGGCCTGGCTCTACGGCGGCGGGCCGATCGGAGCCGACGTGGCGCGCCGGCTCGTCGAGTCGTACCGGACCACCCGCTTCTACCAGGTGTACGGGATGACGGAGACGGGTCCCGTCGGGGCCGTCCTCTACCCGGAGGAACAGCTCGCGAAGGCCGGCTCGATCGGCCGGGCGGCGCTCGCCGGCGTCGACATGCGCCTGGCCGGCCCCGACGGCGTCGACGTGCCCGCCGGGGAGATCGGCGAGATCTGGCTGCGCACCGAGACCGTGATGCAGGGCTACCTCGACGATCCCGCCGCCACCGCGGCCGTGTTCGCCGACGGAGGCTGGTACCGCACAGGCGATCTCGCACGCCAGGACGACGACGGCTACCTCTTCATCGTCGACCGCGCGAAAGACATGATCATCGCCGGCGGCGAGAACGTCTATTCCAAGGAAGTGGAGGACGCCATCTCCGGCCATCCCGACGTCGTGGACGTCGCGGTGGTGGGCCGGCCGCACCCCGAGTGGGGCGAGACCGTCGTCGCGCACGTCGTGTGGCGCGAACCGGACGTCGTGGGTGCCGACGACATCCGCGACTACCTGTCGGACAAGCTGGCGCGCTACAAGATTCCCCGCGACTACGTGTTCGCCACCGTACTGCCCCGCACCCCCACCGGCAAGATCCAGAAGCACCTGATCCGCTCCGCGGGCTGACTCACGAAAGACAGTGCCATGACTACTTTTTCCGAAACGAACGTCACCCATCCCGCACCCCACCGGACGCACACCGTGCTCAACCAGTCGGTGCCCCGCGCCGATGTCAACGAGTTCACCCTCGACACGGTGCTGGCCGAGGGCGTGCGCCGCCACGACGCCGACTGGGCCACCGGCGAACTCACCGACATCGGCGCACTCGTCGGCAGCGCCACGTTCCAGCACGACGCCGAACTGGCCAACACGATCATCCCCGAACTGAAGACGTTCGACCGCTGGGGCAACCGGATCGACGAGGTCGAATACCACCCGAGCTACCACCGGATCATCTCCGCCGCCGTCGCGCACGGGGCGCACACGTCGGCGTGGGCCGACCCGAAGCCGGGCGCGAACGTCGCGCGCGCAGCGGCATTCATGATGTTCGCGCAGATCGAACCCGGACACTCCTGCCCGATCTCGATGACCAACGCCGTCATCCCCTCCCTCGACCTGCAACCCGACGTCGCCGCGATCTGGAAGCCGCGCGCGCTGTCCCGCAGCTACACTCCCGAACTCGATGCACCCGGCAAGGCGTCCGCGATCTTCGGGATGTCCATGACGGAGAAGCAGGGCGGCTCGGACGTGCGGGCCAACACCACCGTCGCGACACCCGCCGGACGCGGCGGTCCCGGCGCCGACTACCTGCTCACCGGGCACAAGTGGTTCTGCTCCGCGCCGATGTCCGACGCGTTCCTCGTGCTCGCACAGGCGGAAGGTGCGGGCGGCGAGGGTCTCTCGTGCTTCCTGCTGCCGCGCATCCTCCCGGACGGCACTCGCAACGTCTTCCGCATCCAGCGGCTGAAGAACAAGCTGGGCAACAAGTCCAACGCGTCGTCCGAGATCGAACTCGACGGCACCGTCGGCGTCATGGTCGGCGAACCGGGACGCGGCGTCCGCACCATCATTGAAATGGTCGCGCGCACCCGCCTCGACTGCGTGCTCGGCAGCACGTCGGGCATGCGGCAGTCCGTCGCCGAGGCGGTGTGGCACGCCCGGCACCGCTCGGCGTTCGGGAAGGTCCTGGCCGATCAGCCGGCCATGACGTCGGTGCTGGCCGACCTGGCGCTGGAGTCGGAGGCGGCCACCGTCACCGCGCTGCGCCTCGCCCGGGCACACGACGAGGACGCGAACGAGCAGGAACGCAGCTTCCGCCGATTGGCGACCGCGGTCGCGAAGTACTGGATCTGCAAGCGCGGCCCGCACCACGCCTACGAGGCGCTGGAATGCCTGGGCGGCAACGGGTACACCGAGGACTTCCCGCTCGCCCGCCGCTACCGGGAGCAGCCCGTCATGGCCGTGTGGGAGGGGTCGGGCAACGTCATCGCCCTCGACGTCCTGCGCGCGATGACCCGCGAACCCGACAGCGTCGCCGCGTTCGACGCCGAGGTGAACCTGGCCCGCGGCAGCAACGCGCTGCTGGACGACCACCTCGACCGGGTCCGTCGTCAACTCGGCGAACTCGCCGGACTCGACGCTGCGTCCGCCCAGTTGCGTGCCCGCACCGTCGTCGAATCGATGGCCCTCGCACTTCAGGCGTCGCTGCTGACCCGGTTCTCGCCCGCCGCCGTCGCCGATGCATTCATCGACGCCCGCCTCGGCCCCGACCGGACCCACGAATACGGCACTCTCTCCCCGTCCGCCGACCTGCAGGCGATCCTCAGGCGGGCGTAGGCGGCTCCGCCGCCCGTGCGCGGTTGACGAGTCTCTGGACTCCTTAACCGCGCACGGGTGCGGAGCGCCCTCGGGCTCGGACCGCGGTCCCCGCGCACACGACGACGGCTACGCCGCCGAGAACGGTGGCCCAGGTGAGCTGTTCACGCAGCAGCAGGGCCGCCCAGCAAAGGGTGAACACGGGTTGGACCAGTTGGACCTGGCTGACCTGCGCCATCGGCCCGATCGCGAGCCCGCGGTACCAGGCGAAGAAGCCGAGGAACATGCTCACCACGCCCAGGTACGCGAACGCCGCCCACTCGATCTGTGAGGCGGTCGGCGGCTGCCGGACCGCCGAGATGACGGTCAGGGCGATCATCAGCGGCGCGGAGAGCACCAGGGCCCAGGACACCGTCTGCCATGCGCCGAGCTCGCGGGCGAGGAGGCCGCCCTCGGCGTATCCGACAGCGGCGGCCACGACGGCTCCGAACAGCAGCAGGTCCGACCAGTGCAACTGACCAACCCCGCCGCCCTGCATGGATGCGAATAGGACGGACGCCAGGGCACCCACCCCCGCCATGATCCAGAACGACAGCGGTGGACGCTCTTTGCCCCGGAGAACAGCCGTGACTGCCGTCGCCGCCGGCAGCAGCGCGATGACGACGGCACCGTGGCTGGCGGACGCAGTCGTCAGGGCGAAGGACGTGAGAAGCGGGAAGCCGAAGACGATTCCCGCCGCCACCACGGCGAGTCGCATCCACTGCGCACGCTGCGGCAGGTGCTGCCGGGTCA
This sequence comes from Rhodococcus sp. JS3073, assembly GCF_026810085.1. Lineage (NCBI taxonomy): Bacteria > Bacillati > Actinomycetota > Actinomycetes > Mycobacteriales > Nocardiaceae > Rhodococcus > Rhodococcus sp. JS3073. Next base: position 4,482,752 of record NZ_CP113951.1, read on the forward strand.
TCGTCAGGGCCGCCGCTGCGAGCACCGCCGCGATCACGGCCCGGCCCGAGCCGATGAACAGCGGCGACAATCCGCCCACCGCCACCCGAGTGAACGGCACCGTGAACGAGAACGCCGCCACCCCGAGCAGGCCCCACCAGAGACCGGCACGAGAATGCGATAACACTGGTGCGTGAATTAGAGTAGCGCTACTATCTACCGTCATGGTCAACGATAGCAGTGCGCGCATCGTCGCCGCACTGGGCAAGTGGATCGCCCAGGCGCCACCCGGGGCGCGGCTCCCATCGACCCGCTCGCTGGTCGCCGAATACGCCGCAAGTCCGGTCACCGTGCAGAAGGCCCTGCGCACCCTCACCGCGCAGGGGCTGATCGAGAGCAGGCCCGGCGTCGGGACGTTCGTTCGCGCCGTTCGGACGGCGCGGCCGCTCGACTACGGATGGCAGACCGCGGCTCTGCGATCCCCGCCGAGCCGCCTGCCTTCGCTGTCGACCCCGATGCGCCGAGCACCCAACGACGCGATCGCGTTGCACGCCGGCTATCCGGACCGGGAACTCCTACCGGAGCGCCTGGTCCGGTCGGCGCTGACCCGAGCAGCCCGCAGCGACGTCGCGCTGTCGCCCTCTCCCGCCGCGGGTCTGCCGGAGCTGCAATCGTGGTTCGCCCACGAGCTCGGCAGCTCGACACCGGTCGGCGTCACGCCGCCCACAGCGAGCGACGTCATCGTATTGCCCGGAAGCCAGAGCGGGCTCAGCTCCGTCTTCCGGGCCCTGGTCCCCTTCGGGCAACCGTTGCTGACGGAGTCGCCCACGTACTGGGGCGCGATCCTGGCCGCGGCCCAGGCCGGAGTGCGCGTCGTCCCCGTCCCCAGCGGACCTGACGGCCCCGACCCGGACGAGCTGGCCCGAGCCTTCGAGGAGACCGGCGCGCGTGTGTTCTACGCGCAACCGAACTACGCCAACCCCACCGGCGCACAATGGTCGAACACGTTGGCCGAAAACATATTAGAGGTCGTACGGGCGAACGGGGCCTTCCTCGTCGAAGACGACTGGGCCCACGATTTCGGAATCGACACCAACTCCAACCCCGTCGCCGCGCACGACGACGCCGGCCATGTGGTCTACCTCCGCTCGCTGACCAAGAGCGTGTCGCCGTCCATACGCGTCGCCGCCGTCATCGCCCGCGGTCCGGCCCGGGAACGCATCCTCGCCGACCGCGGAGCCTCCTCGATGTACGTCAGCGGACTCCTCCAGGCCGCGGCACTGGACGTCGTCACCCAGCCCGGGTGGCAGACCCACCTGCGCAATCTCCGGCAACAACTCCGAGCGCGCCGCGACCTGCTCGTCACCAGCCTGCGCGAGCACGTCCCCCGCGCCCACCTCACCAGCGTGCCCAAAGGCGGACTCAACCTGTGGGTGCGTCTGCCCGACGAAACCAACCTCGGACAACTCGTCCGCGACTGCGAAGCGGCAGGAGTGCTCATCGCCCCCGGCGCCGAGTGGTTCCCCGCCGAACCCGCCGGGCCATTCATCCGACTCAACTACTCCGGCACCAACCCCGGCGCCTTCCCCGAAGGCCTACGCGTGATCGGCGACAAACTCGCCCGCAACACCTGAGGCGGCTCCGCGAAGCGCCTACTTCAGCACCGTCGGACCCAGGAACTCGCACACCTGCAGGGCGAGAGCGAGATCCAGCTTGCTGTGCGTGCCGGTGGCGGGGTCGCCGAGTGCCTTGGTGATGCGGTATTTGACGGTGTTGCGGTGCAGGTTCATCTGCTGGGCGGTGTGGAGGTGGCTTTCGCCGGTCGCGAAGTAGGTGCTGAGCGTGGTCCGCAGTGTCGCGGCCTGGTCGGTGTTCTCCGCGAGTGGGCCGAGGACCTCCCACACCCAGGCACGGGTGGAGTCCAGGTTCTCGGCGAGGAGCGAGACGACGGCTACACCGCGGTCGCCGAAGCCGACGATCGGCCGGGCCGGGGTGTTGGGCACGGTGGCGACCGAGTAGGCGGCGCGGGCCTGCTCGTGCGATCGCCGGAATCCCGCGACCCCGGTCGCGGGTAGGCCGATCGCGGTCCGGATTCCCGGGTTCGCGGGCAGGGCCGCGGCGAGTTCGGTGGTGTCGAGGACGGGTTTCCGGCGACCGAAAGGGAGCCAGGCCCACAGTGTTCGGCGGTCGATGGCGGTGACGATGGGTGCGGAGTCGGTGGCGAGGTGGCGGGCGAGGTCCCGCACGTAGTGGTCGAGAGTGTTGAGGCTCGCCTCGGTGTCGGGACCGGTGGACCACAGGATCATCGCGACGTGCGTCTGCTCGAGCCGGTAGTGCGTCTCGGCCTCGAATGCGGACCCGTCGTTGCCCGTTCCGGTGAGGAGGGTGTGGATGGTCGACGAGTGGACGTTGCCGCGGGCACCCAGCCATCGCCGTCGTTCCTGCTCGTAGGCGTCGAACACGTACAGCGTGATCCAGTCGATGTAGCTGTACACGACCTCCGAAATGTGTTTGAGCACAGCGAGGGTCAGCGGTCCGGACAATTGGAGGGAGCTGACCTCGTCGTAGCAGATCTTGATCAGGTCGTCCTGGCCCATGTGGTACGCGCGGACCAGCGAGTTCGACGACACGTCGCGTTGCGCCAGCCGCAGCGCGTACTCCACGGCGGCCGTGGTGGGCTGCAGGTGATCGACGGGAATGTCGTTGGCGAGGACGTGCACGATCGTCGAGACGTTGCCGTTCACGCTGGCCTCGAGCAGTTCGACGAGTTGCGGGTCTTCGTCGAGTTGGTCGATCTCGTGCGCGAGCAGCGCGCTCATCGTGCGGGTGATCTCCGCCTGCCGCGCATCGAGTTTCCGGGCGATGCCTGCGACGATGTCGAGGACCTCGGCCTCCGCCATCGCGGGCACCCGCGCCATGCGGCGCCTGGCACCGGCGCCGCGGTCGCCGGGGGCGGGACTGCTCACAGCACGTCCCCTCCGCCTCGTCGCAGAAAGCGCAGGGCCGATTGCGCCGCATTGTACCCACACATGCCGTGTGCCCCGGCGCCGGGCGGCGTCGATGCCGAGCACAGGTAGGTGCCGGGGATCCCGGTGCTGTACGGGTCGAGGGCGATGCGCGGCCGCAGCACCACCTGCGTCTCGGTGTTGGCCCCGCCGATGATGTCACCGCCGACGTAATTGGGATTCGACGCGGCCAGGCGCGCCGGTCCGCTGCTGACCGTGGCGACGATGCGGTCCCGGAACCCGGGCGCGAATCGTTCGATCTGCGCGGTGATCGCCTCCGTCGCGTCTCCCGTGTAGCCGTGCGGGACATGGGCGTACGCGTACAGCGGATGCAGATTTCCGTTCGATCGTCCGGGGTCGGCGACATACTGCTGGCCGACGAGGACGAACGGCCGCTGCGGCATCCGCCCGGATGCGATGTCGCGTTCGGCGGCGGCGATCTCGGCGAAAGTGCCACCCAGGTGGACGGTCCCGGCGCGTCCGCAGTCGGGATCGGTCCACGGCACCCCGCCCTCGATCGCGAAGTCGACCTTGAACGCGGCGGGCGCGTGCTTGAACCGCCGGTACGCGCGGGCCACCCGGTCGGGCAGGCGAGCGCCCAGGATGCCGAGCGCGGCGGACGGCGCGACGTCCAGCAGGACGACGTCGGCGGTCGGGAGTTCGTTCCACTCGCGGACGTGGACACCGGTCGTGATCTTGCCGCCCCGGTCGGTGAGCATGGCCGCCAGTGCACCGGTGATCGACTGCGATCCGCCCTCGGCGACCGGCCAGCCGTATCGGTGACCGGCGGCGATGATCATCATGCCGACCGCCGATGTCGCGGGGCGGTCCAAGCGGTAATAGGCGTGCGCGGCGGCACCGCCGAACAGTGCGCGGGCCTTGTCGGTGCGCCACCAGCGGGCCGTGACGGCGGCAGGCAGGAGGGCTCGGGGCCCGAAGCTCGCGAGCTTCAGCGGGTGCCGGGGCACGTTCGCGATCGGACGCATCAGGTCGGCGGCGAGGTCGTCGAAGCCGTCGGCGAGCCCGCCGAACATGCGCTGCCAGCGCCCGCCGTCCTCGCCGAGTCCGGCGGCGGTGGCCGCGACCGACCGGTGCAGCAACCCCGCCTCACCGGAGTCGAGGGGGTGGGCGCAGTCGATCTCCGGCCACTTCCACGTCAAGCCGTATCGGCCGAGGTCGAGGGTCTGCAGATATGGCGATCCGGCGCCCATCGGGTGGAACGCCGAGCACTCGTCGTGCAGCAGGCCGGGGACGGTGAGTTCGCCGGAGCGGGTGCCGCCGCCGATGGTGTCGGCGGCCTCGAGGACCTGGACGTCGACGCTGTGCCGGGCGAGGTGGACCGCGGCAGCGAGCCCGTTGGGCCCGCTGCCGACGACGACTGCCGTGGTCACGGCCGCACCACCAGATCTGTCTCCTGCATCTTCGCCTCCCGCGTTCGCACGTTCGAGCCGTCACGTTCCAGTGTCCACTGCACGTCGAACGGAATGGGACCGTTCGGCAGCCACGGCTGCTCGTCGATCGCGTCGGATACCTTGTACGTTCCCCGCTCGATGACACCGAGAGCCGCGTCGATCACCTTGTACTGCTGAGTGCCCTTGTGGATGGGCTGCGATTCGATCCAGGCGACGACGAACTCGCCGGGCGCGAAGTTGCAGCGCCGCTGGAGTGCGGCGATCAGGAACTCGTTGTGCAGATGGCCGTCACCGAAGTTGAACGCCACCAGCGAGTTGCAGCTGAACTCGGCCTCGCGCAGCGAGTAGGTGTCGATGTCGTCGCCGAGGTGGCGCATCATCAGCGAGAACAACGCCCGCCCCTGGCTGTGCATCGACCGCCAGCCGAGCAACTGGTGCATCACCACGTCCGCGACCTCGGGCGGGTAGGTGGCCAGCAGCTGGGTGCGCGTGTTCTTGGTGGGACGGATGATGTGCTCGTCGAGCTTCTCCTCGGCGCCCGGGGCGAAGGCCCAGGTGGCGGACGCCCAGTTGCCGGCGTACTGACGCATCGAGGGCAGGAACGAGACGAGGTCGGGGCGCAGGTTGCCGAGGATCGGGAAGAACACCAGGGCGGCGACGATCACCGCGGTCAGCCACACCGAGGACATGTCGGCGACGCCGTACCCGTCCCAGGCGGGGAATCCGAGGAACAGGAAGATCGACGCGTAGGCGAACAGCAGGTTCCACTCGAGCGGCACCGCCAGCGGGAACGTGGACAGGATGAACAGGTGGAACGCCACCATCAACGCAACCGCGAGCAGGGTCAGCGTGCGGTTGGTGGAGAACAGCAGCACCAGCGGGGTCACCACTTCCACGACCGTCCCGAGTACGTGGGCGACACCACCGGCGACGATCGACGGCCGCAGGTCCTCGGGGAAGTTGCGGTAGTGGGCGCGCTTGATCTTCTTGAACGGCATCCACGGGGTGTTGGACAGCATCGGCGGCACCACCATCGAGAAGTGGTGGCCGAGCTTGGAGACGCCCGCCCCGACCCACACCGAGACGATCAGCAGCTTCAGCGCGATGATCATGTCCACGAACGGAAGGACCCCGAAGAAGACGATCGCGGGCAGGTACTGCTCGCTGCGGGCCGCGATGAAGATGACCTTGTCGCGCAGACCGATCAGCACCAGCAGCGCGATGAGGGGAAACAGCACGGCGGGGCGGACGAGTCCGGAGTTGTCGGTGATGGCCGCGTCGATCGACGACGTGTGTACTCCCGGAAGTATCAGCGCCACAATGATGTTGAGCAGTAACGCCGCGTAGATCAGGACGTCGCCGACGGTACGGGTGTCGCCCGAGGTGAACGGCACCTTCCCCGGCCACGGTGGGAGCCTGATGGTCCCGGGGCGCAGCCAGTACAGGATGCCGCCGGTCATCGGCTTGAAGTGGCCGGCGAGCGGACCCCACGAACCGGCGAGACCCACCGATTCGAGCAGCATCGTCCACAGGATCAGCTTCTGGTAGACGATCGGCTGGTTCCACCAGGCGCCGACGTCGAGGACGTTCAGGCCGGACGTGAACGTCGCGAGCGACAGCCCGATACCGAGGTAGAGGACGATCAGTTTCAGAATGTAGATGGTGTGCACCATCTTCGGGGTTCCGAAGCCGTAGTCGACCCAATGGGTCGACATGGCGCGCAGGCGGTCGCGGAACGGAAGGTCGAGGAAGGTGGCGGGGTCGACTTCGGGGAAGTTCCCGGTCTTGAATCCCATGGGAGGCTCCTGAGGGTAGGGGGCATCGCCTCGGGTGCGTCCCGAGGTGTGGAGTTCTACTGGATCAGCTGACGGCGGCAGGCCGATGCCGGCTCCGCAGTCCCGGCTTGTCGATCTTGCCGACGGGGTTGCGGGGCAGCGCGTCGACGATGTGAATGGCAACCGGCAGTTTGACTTTCGTGAGTCGGCTTGTCAGGTGCTCGGCCAGGACGTCGTGGGTGACGGTGGTGTCCGGGTACGTGACCACGTACGCGACCGGCACCTCGCCGTACACGTCGTGCGGGGCTCCGATCACGGCTGCCTCGAGGACGTCGTCGTGCGTGGCGAGGGCGTTCTCGATCTCCTTGGGGTAAATGTTCTCCCCGCCGCGGATGATCATGTCCTTGATGCGGTCGACGAGGGTGAGGTAGCCGTCCTCGTCGAGTCGGCCGACGTCGCCGGTGTGCAACCAGCCGTCGACGACGGTGCGTTCCGTTTCCTCGGGGCGGCCGAGGTAACCGCGCATCACGTTCGCGCCCCGGATCACCACCTCGCCGACCGTCCCCGCCGGGACCGGTGTCCCGGACTCGTCGACGATCGCGATGGTCTGACCCGGCAGCGCGGGGCCGACGGTGCCCGGTTTGCGAACACCGGCAGGCGGATTGCACGCGGACGCGCACGTGCCCTCGGTCAGCCCGTAGCCCTCGACGATGACGAGTCCGAAACGCTGTTCGGCGCGGTCGAGGAGTTCCTTCGAGATCGGGGCGGCCCCGCAGACCGCGAAGCGCAGCGAGGAGGTGTCGCCGACGGTGTCCTGCGAGACCAGAAGGGCGTAGATGGTCGGTACCGCGGAGAAGTACGTCGGGCGCAGGCGGGCGACGTCGCCGAAGAACCGCGCCGGCGAGAAACGTCCGGTGACGCTCAACTGGCCGCCGGCGAGTATCGGGGCCAGGAAGCTGACGCAGATCGCGTTGACATGGAACAGCGGCAGGATCAGGAGGCAGTGGTCGTCGGCGGTCAACGAGAAGTGCTGCACCATCGACGCACTCATGAACTGCAGGTTGTCGTGGGTGAGCATGACGCCCTTGGGGCGACCGGTCGACCCGGACGTGTAGATCAGCAGGGCGAGGTCGTCTCCGCCGGCGGTGATGCCCGGTTCCCAGGCGGGATCGGGGATGGTGGCCATGTCGTCGACGGCGATCGCCGGACGGCCGCCGGTCGGTGCGTCGGGTCCCTCATTGACGACGAGAACCGCTGTGGCGTCGTCGATCTGATAGTCCGCCTCGCTCGCGGTGAAAGTGGGATTGACCGGCGTCGCGGCCGCACCGATTCGCCAGGCAGCCATCAGGGCGATGAGCAGTTCCGCCCGGTTCGGCAGCATGATCGCGACGACGTCGCCCCGTCCGACACCGTTCTCGGACAGCTGCGCGGCGAAGGCATCGACCCGGTCCGCGAACTGCCGGTACGTCAGTTCGAGTCGGTCATCGCGCAGGCACGGCGCGTCCGAACGCTCTGTGGCGAGGTTCCAAGCGAAATAGCCGATGTGCGACACGATTTCGTCCGCCCTTTCGTTGTGGTGTGATCCACAACACTATCGACGGGTTTTCGTGCAAGAAACGGCCTCGGGGGCTCGAGTTCGGGCGGTTCGTTGTCGGTTGAGCACAATCGCGACCCCCCGGGGGTTGACACCGCGCCGCGGGCGTGGTCAATATATGCAAACGCTTAGAAAATAAGCACATGCTTAGAACTGAGGGGCTGCAGGTCCGCACCGACTGCCGTCCACCACGTCAATCGGTAGGAGTTACTCATGCCCGAGGCCGTCATCGTCTCCATCGCCCGTTCCCCGATCGGTCGCGCCATGAAGGGATCGCTCAAGGGCATGCGCCCCGACGACCTCGCCGCGCAGATGGTCCAGGCGGCACTCGACAAGGTGCCCGCGCTCGACCCCACCGACATCAACGACCTCATCCTGGGCTGCGGCCTGCCCGGCGGCGAGCAGGGCTTCAACATGGGCCGCAACGTCGCGGTCCAGCTCGGCTACGACTTCATCCCCGGCACCACCATCACCCGGTACTGTTCGTCGTCGCTGCAGACCACCCGCATGGCCCTGCACGCCATCAAGGCCGGTGAGGGCGACGTCTTCATCTCCGCCGGCGTCGAGACCGTCTCCCGGTTCACCGCGGGCAACTCCGACTCGCTGCCCGACACCCAGAATCCGCTGTACGCCGATGCGCAGACCCGCACCGAGAAGCTCGCCCAGGGCGGCCAGGGGTGGGTCGACCCGCGGCAGGAGGGGCTGGTCCCCGACACCTACATCGCGATGGGCCAGACCGCGGAGAACGTCGCGCAGATCACCGGCATCACCCGCGAGGAGCAGGACCGCTGGGCGGTGCGCTCGCAGAACCGCGCCGAGGAGGCCATCGGCAACGGTTTCTTCGAACGCGAGATCACCCCGGTGACCCTGCCCGACGGCACCGTCGTGACGAAGGACGACGGCCCCCGCGCCGGCACCACCTACGAGGCGGTCAGCCAGCTGAGGCCGGTGTTCCGTCCGGACGGCACCGTCACCGCCGGCAACGCGTGCCCGCTCAACGACGGCGCCGCCGCCCTGGTGATCATGTCCGACACCAAGGCCAAGGAGCTGGGACTGACCCCGCTGGCCCGGATCGTGTCCACCGGGGTGTCCGGTTTGTCGCCGGAGATCATGGGGCTGGGCCCGATCGAGGCGTCCAAGCGTGCCCTGGCGATCGCGGGCCTGGGCATCTCCGACATCGACCTCGTCGAGATCAACGAGGCGTTCGCGGTGCAGGTGATCGGGTCGGCGCGGGAGTTGGGCATCGACGAGGACAAGCTCAACGTCTCCGGCGGTGCCATCGCCCTCGGCCACCCGTTCGGCATGACCGGTGCCCGGATCACCGCCACCCTGCTGAACAACCTGACCACCCACGACAAGCAGTTCGGCCTCGAAACCATGTGCGTCGGAGGCGGACAGGGCATGGCGATGGTGCTCGAGCGGCTGTAGGCGGCTCCGCCGCCCGTGCGTGGTTGACGAGTCTCTGGACTCGTCAACCACGCACGGGTGCGAAGCACCTAGGCCAGGCCCGACAGCGGCGGCGGGGTGTTCTCGTCCCGCCAGGCGATGGCCTCCTTCAGGGTGCCGAGGTCGTAGTCCGGACCGCCCACACCCACGGTGAAGAGGGTGACGCCGGCGTCGACGTGGGCTGCCGCGTCGTCGACACCCGGCCACGACGTGGAGTGCTGGATGCTGTCGGGGCTGCGCCCGGCATCCCGTGCGTACCCGGCGAGGATCCCCGACTTGCGTTTGTACGTGTCCATGTCGCTGAAGCTGTGCCAGATATCGCCGTATTGACCGACCAGCGGCAGCGTCTTCTTCTCGCCGCCACCGCCGATGAGGATCGGAATGTGCCGGGTGGGTGCGGGTTCCAGCTTGCCGAACCGCGCGGTGATCCGCGGAAGGTATTCGGCGAGCAGGTTCAGCCGCGACCCCGCGGTGCCGAATTCGTAGCCGTACTCGTCGTAGTCGCGCTCGAACCAGCCCGAGCCGATGCCCAGGATCAGCCGTCCGCCGCTGATGTGGTCGACGGTCCGGGCCATGTCGGCGAGGAGGTCCGGATTCCGGTAGCCGGCGCACGTGACGAGGGCGCCGATCTCCACCCGTTCCGTCTGCTCGGCGAACGCCCCGAGCATCGTCCAGCACTCGAAGTGCGCGCCGGCCGGGTCGCCGTACAGCGGATAGAAGTGATCCCAGTTGAAGACGATGTCGACGCCGGCGTCCTCGGCCCGCAGCACCGCGTCGCGGATCATCCCGTAGTCGGGCGCGTGCTGCGGCTGAAGTTGGACACCGATGCGAACTGGACGAGTCATTCGTGGCTCCTCGGATGAGTACGGAGACCCTGCGTGCAGGGCCCGTGCGTGCAAGTCCCTCCCTGAACCATATTGCTCGCCCGCGCCGAGTGCGGCTACTACGGCCGTGACCCGTGCACAGCATGAATTCACCTCCGAACCCGAGGAGAGGTTCGTTCGACCATGAGGGCTGTGTCCGCCGGCTGGGTGTCCGCACGCGGACGAGGTGATTCCCGTCGAGGTGCACACGCGCCTCGCCGCCGACCTGATGGCGCCCGACATTCCGCTGGACGAGTTGAAAGGCCTGCGACCTGCTCTTCTTTGCGAAGTTCGGTGCAGTGCGGGCGAACATCGGTGAAGCGAGCGGCGTCGACGTGGATCCGGGCACGATGCGCTGGGCCCGCGGATCGGACGGGTGTTGCGGCTCAGGTCAACTCGGGCAGCAGGTCGAGGAAGCGCCGTACCGCTGCCCGGTCGCCGTCGACGGTGGCGTCGCCGGCGTCTACGGCCTCGTCCAGGTCGCGGCCGTAGAACGCCATGGACGTGAAGACGGTGGATTCGGTGGTCACCACCGCATCGGGATCGGTGGCGGCGCCGCGCTCGATGACGAGACCGTCGGTGGTGTCGATTCGGATGACGTCTCCCCTCCCGAGTCGAAGTTCGAGGCGCACCTGCACGTCGCCGAGCGGGGTGTCCTCCAGCATGGTCCGCATCGACAGCACGGTGGTCTCGTTGCTGACCTGCGCGCCGTGCGGCATGGTGGGCGAGCGCACTCCCCAGCGTCCCAGCGCCCGGAGCACCGGCTCGAGTTCGAGCCCCCATTCGGTCAGTTCGTAGACCTGCGCCCGCGTCGGAGGTCCGAGGGTGACCCTGCGGACGACGCCCGCGTCCTCGAGGTCGCGCAGTCGTTGCGACAGCACATTCGCGCTCGCGCCCAGTACGCCAGTGCGGAGGTCGGTGAAGCGCTTGGGCCCGAGCATCAGTTCGCGGACCACGATCAGCGACCACCGCTCCCCGACCAGGTCGAGTGCGTGGGCGGCGGCGCAGCCGTCGTCGTAGGAGCCGTAGGTACGTCGGGACGCCATACCTGATGGTACCAAATCACGACTAAGTGGTTGTGTTTTAGGACCACGCCTGGTTACGGTGGCTCTCATGAGCGAATCGACCGATCCCTCACCAACCCGGACCGCCACCGCAGGCACTCGCGAATGGGCCGGTCTCGCGGTCCTCGGCCTCGCCTCCCTGCTCGTGTCCATCGACGTGTTCGTGCTGCTGCTCGCCCTGCCCAGCCTGAGTCGGGATCTCGACGCCAGTGCCACCGAGCAGTTGTGGATCATGGACATCTACGGATTCCTGCTCGTCGGCTTCATGCTGACCGCAGGCACGCTCGGTGACCGGATCGGGCGCCGCACCCTGCTGCTTCTCGGCGGCGCGGGGTTCGCGGCCGCGTCGGTGGTTGCCGCCTTTTCCACGAGCCCGGAGATGCTCATCGCCGCACGCGCGCTGCTCGGCATCGCCGGTGCCACGCTGGCGCCGTCGACTCTCGGCCTGATCAGCACGATGTTCCGCGACGCCCGGCAACGGTCGGTGGCGATCGGGCTGTGGATGATCGGGTTCATGGGCGGTGCCGCCGCCGGACCCGTCGTCGGCGGTTTCATGCTCGAGCACTTCTGGTGGGGTTCGGTGTTCCTCCTCGGCGTGCCGGCGATGGTCCTGCTGCTCGTCCTCGGGCCGATTCTGCTTCCCGAGGAACGCGATCCGGCCGCGGGTCGCGTCGACCTGACCAGTGTCGCCCTGTCGCTCGCCGCCATCCTGCCCGCGGTGTTCGGGCTGAAGGAGTTCGCAACCCACGGCTGGGCCGCGACATCCGGTCTCGCCGTGGTCGTGGGCGCCGCATTCGGGTGGGTCTTCGTGCGCAGGCAGCAACGCCTGGACGACCCGCTCGTCGATCTGAGTCTCTTCCGCAACCGGGCGTTCACGACCGTCGTGATCAGCATGATGCTCGTGACCGTCATCGGCTCGCTGATGTTCTTCACCGCGCAGTTCCTGCAACTCGTCGCCGGTCTCACGCCGCTGCAGGCGGGATTCGCGATGCTACCGGCGGCGCTCGCGGCGATCGTCAGTTTCGGCGGAGCCCCGATACTCGCGCAACACATCCGGCCGGTGTTCGCGATCTCCGGCGGCATGCTGGTCGCCGCGGCGGGTTGCTTCCTCTACACGCTCGCGGACGCAGACGGTGGACTGGTCGCGATCATCGCGGGCCTGGCCGTCATGAACCTCGGTTGCGGACCGCTGGTCACGCTCGGCACCGGGATCGTCGTGGGTTCGGTGCCCAGTGCCAAAGCCGGTTCGGCTGCCGCCATGTCCGAGACGAGCGCCGAGTTCGGGTACGCCATCGGGCTCGCCGTGGTGGGTAGCCTCGGCGCGCTCGTGTACCGCACCCAGCTGTCGATCGCCCCGGATGTTCCCGACGACCTTGCCGACGGGGCACGCGAAAGCCTCGCCGGCGCCGCGACTTCGGCGGCACAACTCGGGCCCGATGGCGCCGCGCTGCTCGACTCCGCCCGCGAGGCCTTCACCACCAGCGTGCACGTCGTCGGATGGGTCGCCGCCGCGATCGCGCTGCTGGTCGCCGTCGTCGACGCCGTGTACTTCCGGCATCTTCCGCCCATCGTTTCCGAAACGGACGCGGCCGCATCACCACCCGACCACGCGGCGGACGTGGAAGACTGGGTGTGTGAAGGTCACGCAGAGGCCTGACCCGCCCACCGGCATCCGGCGGGCGTTCTTTCGCGCCCCCATCTACCTCTACCGCTTCCATCTCGGGTCGCTGCTCGGCGGTCGATTCCTGCTTCTCGAACACGTCGGACGCAAGACCGGCGCCCGGCGGCAGGTCGTGCTCGAGGTGGTCAACCACGACGCCGTCGGCGACGGGTACGTGCTGGCCGCCGGGTTCGGACCCAAGTCCGATTGGTACCGGAACCTGCGGGCGCAGCCGCACGCGAACATCCAGGTGGGCCGTCGGCGACTGCCTGTGACAGCCGAATTCCTCGATCCGGAGACCGGTGCGGACTTCATGGCGCACTACGCGGCGGAGCATCCGAAACTCGGAATGCGGATCGCCCGGGGCATGGGCTTCGACGTCGACGGCAGCGCGTCCGACTTCCGGGCGGCGGGCCGTGAGATCCGTTTCGTCAGGCTGCGAACCCGGGCCTGAGGTCGTCAGTTCAGCCGGACCCCGCCCGCGAGGAGCATGGTCCGCAGGACGAATGCCGCCTCGGGGCCGATGATCTCCCCGACCAGGGTGAGGTAGCGGTCCACGTACTCCGGTCCGTGCGGCGCGACCGTCGGGTACTCGGGGTCGGACGGATCGAGGTGGTGGGCGACTTCGTGGAGCACCACCAGTTCGCGGAAGGCCCAAGCGTTGCCGTTCCTGTGCTCGGGTACCGCGATTGTCGCGCAATCGCTTTCGTAGTGCGCGGCCTTGTTGCCCGACCGCGCGCGGACGTGAATCGGGGTGGCTGCCCGCGTCCACGTCGACCGCACCCAATTCAGGGCGAGCACCCGGTCCACGTAGTCCTGCACCGAATCGATCGACGCGAACTTGCGTTCCACCGGCAGCGTCACCTGCGATCCCAGAACGTCGACGACGCGCAGTCCACGCTCGTCGGCGCGGTCGAACATGGTGCGCACCAGGGCTTCCGCGTCGTACACGGCGGTCCGCTGAGTGTCGCGGGGCCGCTTCACGACGGGATCTGCTTGCGGGCGGTCGACAGTTCGGGTGAGTTGCTCAGTCGTGCGGTCCGGGCGGCGCGGTCGCCGGCCCGGCGGGCACTCGACGAATGTCCGGCGGACGCGCGCCCTCCCCGCCACGTGCCGCGGGCCTGCGAGTTCTCCGAGTAGTAGTCCTTCAACTCGAGTTGCTTGTCGCGCAGGACCAGCGCCGTCTCCGCCGACGACTCCGGCACGGACACCGCCTGATCCTCGGCCTCCTTCTTGGCGTCGGCGAGGCGCTGCCCGATCCGCGCGGCGTAGGCGAGCTGGAAGTTCAAGCGGGCGGTGACACCGGCGACGGGCCGTCGCACCCGTGTCGCGACCCGGCGGCGCCCGCGCTTCTCGACCTGCGTCCGCAGCGTCGTCTCGCTGCGGTACTCACCCGACTTGATGTAGCCGTCGGACGCCCGGACCATCTGGATCAGCAGGCTCGCGTACAGGGCCTCGCAGACGTCGATGTCGCCGGCGAATCCGTACGCGTAGATGACGGCCGACGTCTGGGCGATGTCGCACTGGACGTCGTTGGCGGCGGCGATCACAAGAAACAGTTGCGCGTACGTCCGCAGACCCTTCTTGCCCGGTTCACCGATCGTGATCAGGCGCTGCGTGGGGGTGGCCCGCTTCTCCCTGCCCGCGGCGTGTGCGCGCGCCACCGCGAGGTCGATCGAGGAGGCGGTGGCGAGCCGCTGCGCGGCGGCCATGAAGGCCTCGCCCTCGTGCGGGTTGTCGGTGGATTCCGCCTGCCGGAGGAGCCCACCGATGCGGGTCAGCATCTTGTCGGAACTCACCCAGGCAGGCTAGCCCCCGTGCGTGGTTGACGAGTCCTGACACTCCTTAACCGCGCACGGGCGGCGGAGCCGCCTACAGCCGCTCGAGGTCGTCGAGGATCAGGTTTGCGCCGGTGAGGCCAATGCCGGTGATCCACACCCGGTAGTCGGTCTGGCGGACGCCGTCGCGTCGTGACGGCCCCATCTGCCCGACGAGTACGGGGTCGATCCCCAGTTCCCCCGGTGCGGACGTGTTGGCGACGAACGCGATGTCGGAGTCGATCAGGGCGACATTCTCGAGCGAGATCTCGGACATGTCGTTCTTCGCGTCCCACGGCTGTCCGGTGATGGTGTAGCCGGCCGCAGTCAGCACGGAACCGGAGAACGTGCCGGGTCCGTGGAGGCGCAGGCCGTCGTCCATCACGCGGATGACGTGCGCGGTGCGGCCCCGGTTGGTTTCGCTCAACGCGGCGGCGCGGGTGTGGAACGCCGACAGCTTCTGTTCGGCTGCTTCCGTCTCCCCCATGGCCTCGGCGAACAGCCGCAGCGTCCCCTGCCAGTCGACCGCAGGCGACACGGAGAACACGGTGGGCGCGATTGCCGACAGCGCGTCGTACAGGTCGCCGTGCCGCTGCTTGCTGCTGAGGATGAGGTCGGGCTGTAGCGCGGCGATCGCCTCGAGGTTCGGTTCGGCGATCGACCCGACGACGGTGGTGCTGTCCAGTCCGCCGCCGAGGTATGCGGGCAGCGCGTCGGCGGAACCCGCCTGAGCTGCGCCGACCGGTGTCTTTCCGAGTGTGACGACGGTGTCGATGGGGAGGCTGTCGAGGGCGACGATGCGACTGGGCCGATTGCTCACCGTCGTCGTCCCCATGGCGTGGGTGACGGTGCGCTGGGCGCCGCTGTCGCTGCCAGTTGCGGCGTCGGGTCGCGCGCATGCGGCGGTGAGCGCGGCCAGCGCGGCTGCTCCCAGCCCGGCGCCGAATTCTCGTCGTGTCAGGGCATCGACGATCTCTTGCCATTGGACGTCGGTGACATTCGGGGAGCACGTGGCTGAACGCATCCTGGACCTCGATCTCGAAGGGGGTAGAAGATAGGCGAACCTAACCTTATACAGTCTGGTGCGTGAGCGTGCAGACGACGACGTCGCCCGAGGGGTGGACGCCACCGGCGTGCGCGGCGCTCTCCCAATCGCTCCAGGAGCCGTTGTGGGGCACCGCGCCGCGGGTGCGCGGCTGGCTGCTGATCGAGCAACCCGGACCGTGGGGCCGCGACCGGCTCCGGCAGAGCCGCCTCGACCCGGTCCTCGGCGACGCGCTCGCCGCCCGGTGCGCCGACGCCGGGGTGCGTCCGGTGCTGATCCGCACCCGGCAGCGCCGCGACCTCGCCGCCGGACGTCACGTCTACCTCGTGCGACCGGGCCGCGCCGACGGCTGGGCGGAGCGACTGCTGGTGCGTGAGGACCGGGAGTTGCTCGATCTCGACCTAGACCTGCCCCCCGGAGTTGGAGAACGTCTCGACCCCGCCGAATCTCTGTTCCTCGTCTGCACCCACGGCAAGAAGGATGCCTGCTGCGCGTCGTTCGGACGCCCCGTCGTCACCGGCCTCGGCCACCGCGGCGGACGGGTCTGGGAGTCGACGCACGTCGGCGGCGACCGGTTCGCCGCGACCGTGGTGTGTCTACCGTCGGGCATCTACTACGGCCGGGTCACCGCGGAGGCTGCGGAACACATTGTCGCCGAACACGATCGCGGACGGGTTGTGCTCGAGCACTACCGCGGTCGGTGCACCGACGACCCGGTGCTGCAGTTCGCCGAGCACACCGTCCGGGCCGAGCGGTCACTGCTCGGACTCGACGACGTGATCCCGTTGTCGGCGGTCCCGCGACCGGACGGTGACACCGACGTCCTGGTCCGGCACCCGGGCGGCACCGACGTGGTCCGGGTGCGCACGACCCGCGCCCAACCCCGCCTGACCGCCTGCAGCGCGGGTGTCGTGGACAGCCCGGACCGGTTCGAGGCGGCTCCGCCACCCGTGCGCCGTTCTGGTAGCTAGGACAACCAAAAAGGCGCACGGGTGCGAAGCGCCTGACAACTTGCCCACACGTTCAGCGGCGTTTCCTTCCCGGTTACCTGCAGGGCAGTTGTCCGTACAACTCGGCCCGTGACAGTGGTCGCCATGACGGAGCATCGGTACCGCGCCATCGCGGACCAACTGGAGTGCGAGATCGAGCGGCTGGCGCCCGGCACCAAACTCGACAGCGAACACGAGCTGATGAAGCGCTTCGGGGTGGGCCGGGCGGCGGCGCGGGGTGCGGTGCAGGAGCTGGAGCGGCGACTGCGGGTGCGGCGCGTCCAGGGTGCGGGCACGTTCGTCGCCGAACGGATCGACTACGTCATCTCCCGCGACCGCCGGCCGTCGTGGCACCGCACCGTCCGGGAGGCCGGGGCCGTACCGCGGTCGGTGATCCTCGAACGGTCGCTCGCACCGCTGCCCGCCGACTGCGCCGACCGGCTGGAGGTGCCGCACGGCACCCCGGCGCACCACATGGTCCGGCTCAGCTACATCAACGACGTCGTCGCGGGTCTCGGATTCGAGTGGATCTCCCACGATGCCGTCCCCGACCTCGCCGAGGGCATGCGGGTGGAGGAATCCCTCGACGAGGTGCTCCGTCAGATGGGCCATGTCCGTTCGGTCCGGTCCTGGTGCCGCACGGCCTCGGACATTCCGCCGGCCGACGTGCAGGAGAAGCTGCAGCTCGTGTCCGCGGTCCCGGTGTGGGTGGTGGAGAGCGTCAATCGCGACGCCGACACCGGCACACCCCTCACCTACAGCAAGGCGTGGATGCGCGGCGACGCCGTCCGCGTCGTCATGGAGATCGGCTCTCCGGACGAACCCCGACCACTCAACACCGACATCGAGAACGACACGAAAGAGGTCTCGACCCCATGATTTGCCACGTCTACAGTCGCGAACGCGTCGCCGAGCTGCTGGCCGCGGCATCGGCGGGCGATCTCGTCGAGCTCGCCGACGCCTGCCTGTCCGACGGCGCCGAACTCGCGGGCCTCACCGCGCCGGAGATCGGTTCCGTCGCGGCGCAGGTGCGCGAACCCATTGCGTACGACCACTTCTGCCTCGGCGACGTCCTCGCCTTCCGTGCCGAGGTGAGTCTCGCCGGAGTGCGGGGCTGGGCCATGCGCATGGGCGACGACCGGGCCGCCACCCTCGCCGCCGCGACGTCCTGGCGCTGGCCGCCGCCACGTGGGGCTCCGACATCGACCTGTCACGGTTGGCCGAGGGAATCACGTCCCTGCCCCGCATGCTTGACCTGTTCTTCCCACCCGGCACCGGCGGAATCTGGGACGAACTGCTCGTGCAGCTGCTCGTCACGGTGCAGATCGCACTCGCGGCAACGCTTCTGGGTCTGCTCCTGGCC
Organism: Rhodococcus sp. JS3073; assembly: GCF_026810085.1. Classification (NCBI taxonomy): domain Bacteria; kingdom Bacillati; phylum Actinomycetota; class Actinomycetes; order Mycobacteriales; family Nocardiaceae; genus Rhodococcus; species Rhodococcus sp. JS3073. Next base: position 4,500,764 of record NZ_CP113951.1, read on the forward strand.
GTGCCGATCGGAATCCTGGCCGCCCGCAATGTAGCTCCCACCCCGGGTGTCGCGAAGTTCTTCCGCATCGTCATCGTGGTGGTCCGCGGCATCCCCGATCTGATCTTCGCGATCATCTTCATCGTCGTCACCGGGCTCGGCGCCACCGCGGGCGCGCTCGCCCTGTCCGTCGGGGCGGTCGGGTTGCTCGGCAAGCTGATCGCCGACTCCCCCGAGGAAACGGATGTGTCCGTGCAGCAGGCGGTGTCGGCCGGTGGCGCCAGCCGTTCCCAGGTGTTCACCGCCGCGACACTCCGGCAGTCGGCGCCCGCTCTCGTCGCGCACCTGTTCTACCAACTCGACGTGAACATCCGCGCCGCAACGCTCCTCGGCGTCGTCGGGGCGGGCGGCATCGGGTTCTACTTGATGAACGCCGCCCGGGTCCTGCAGTTCGATGTCGTCACCACCATCGTGCTCATGATCTTCGCCGTCGTGATGGCCGTCGAGGGCATCGCGATGTGGATGCGCCGGGCGATGTCCTGATTCATCCCCAACCTGTGGAGGAACCTGTTGATGAACCGGACCAATACGATTCGGACCGAGGCAAATTCAGGACTCATGGCGGCCGCCGACGCTGCGACGGACGCCTACCGGAGGGCCGTCGCCACCTACCCGCGGGAGAAGCTGAAGTCGATCGCGATGCAGGGCGCGGACGGCACCCCGACCATGTTCGTCGACGTGATCGTCGAGGACGCCATCATCGACGCTGCCACCGCGGCCGGGGTCAACGTGCTGTCCGAGGAGCGGGGCTGGGTCGACGTCGGCTCGGCCGTCACCCTGGTGGTCGATCCCGTCGACGGCTCGGCGAACGCCGCCGCCGGTGTGCCGCTGGCCTGCTTCAGTGCCGCCGTCGCGATAGACGGCGAATTCACCGAGGCGATGACCACGTGGTTACATACGGATGAACGTTGGTGGGCGTCACGGGAGTTGTCGCCGTACACCACCAGCGGCTGCCGCACGGTCGCCGACGCCGCCGTGTCGATGCTGCGCCCGCATCAGCGCAACTGGGACGCGTGGACCCGCGTCGCGCAGACGGCGACCCGCATCCGGATCCTCAGCTGCAGCACCCTCGACGCCGTCCTGGTCGCCACGGGAGCCGTCGACGCGTTCGTCGACGCCGGCAGCGACACCCACCGGCTCATGGACATCGCCGCGGCAGTCGTCCTCGTCGGAGCGTCCGGTGGCGTGGTACTGGACGCCTTCGGCCGGCCCGTCGAGTTCGACACCGACCTCACCCGCCGCTGGAGCGGCATCGTCGCGGCGACCCCCGAACTCGGAGAGGAGCTTCGAACCCTCATCGCCGAGGCGCCGTAGCCGCCCGTGCGCCGTTCTGGTAGCGGGGCTACCGAAAGGCGCACGGGGTAGATTCTTCGCACCTGTGCGCGGCGCCGGGTAGAAGGGACTTCGACGTTCATGGCCACAGTGACCTATGACGGTGCCACCTGCCTGTTCCCCGGCTCGGACAAACCGGCCGTCGACACGCTCGACCTGAAGATCGAGGACGGTGAGTTCCTGGTCCTCGTCGGCCCGTCCGGCTGCGGCAAGTCGACGTCGCTGCGGATGCTGGCCGGGCTGGAGGACGTCCACAGCGGCCGGATCCTCATCGGTGACCGCGACGTCACCACCCAGGAACCCAAGGAACGCGACATCGCGATGGTGTTCCAGAACTATGCGCTGTACCCGCACATGTCGGTGGCCGAGAACATGGGGTTCGCGCTCAAGCTCGCCGGCGCCGCGAAGGACGACATCCGCACGCGCGTCGAGGAGACGGCGAAACTCCTCGACCTCGAGCCGTATCTGGACCGCAAGCCGAAGGCGCTGTCCGGCGGTCAGCGGCAGCGCGTCGCGATGGGTCGTGCCATCGTCCGGCAGCCGCAGGTGTTCCTGATGGACGAGCCGCTGTCCAACCTCGACGCCAAGCTCCGCGTGCAGACGCGCACCCAGATCGCGCAGCTGCAGCGCCGCCTCGAGACGACGATGGTGTACGTGACACACGACCAGGTCGAGGCCATGACCATGGGCGACCGGGTGGCGGTGCTGAAGGACGGGGTGCTGCAGCAGTGCGCGTCGCCGCGCGACCTCTACAACAGGCCCGCCAACGTGTTCGTCGCCGGCTTCATGGGGTCGCCGTCGATGAACCTCTTCACGCTGCCGATCACCGCCGACGGTGTCGTCCTCGGCGACGCGACCATTCCGCTGCCCCGGCAGCTGCGCGCGGACAGCGACGAGCGTCAGGTCGTCGTCGGGATCCGCCCCGAACACCTGGAACTGTCGACGACCGGCATCCCGATGGAGGTCGCGGTGGTGGAGGAACTCGGATCCGACGCCTACATCTACGGCCGCAGCACCGTCAACGGGGAGACACAGCAGTTGGTGGCCCGCGCCGACTGGCGGAACCCGCCCCGCAAGGGTGACCTGGTGAAACTGCACGTCGACCCGTCCCAGGTGCACCTGTTCTCGGCGTCCGAGGGCTACCGGCTGAGCTGACCCGGCGGCGGCCGGGGCGGTTCCTGACCGATTCAGGTCGGGGGTAATGCCGGACTTCTGCGGTGTTCCATGCCACAGTATGTTCCGACACCGCGCCGGTGCCGCGAGTTCCGTCGTGCCGGTAACGGGTTCATCCACATCTACCTACGGGGAGACTCCATGGTTCAGATTTCGAGAGCGGTCCGGCGCGCCGCGGTGTTTGCCACCGCTGCCTCGCTGGTCACGCTCACCGCTTGCTCGAGCGACAGCGGCAGCGACTCCACGTCGGAGAACCTCGACGGTCGCGGACCCATCACGTACGTCGAGGGCAAGGACACCACCGAGACCGGGGTCGTCCGCCAGATCATCGACGCGTGGAACGCCGAGCACCCGGACGAGCAGGTGACGTTCAAGGAGCAGTCGAACGACGCCGATCAGGCGCACGACGACCTGGTCCAGCACCTGCAGGCCAAGCAGTCCGACTACGACGTCGTCGCACTCGACGTCCCCTGGACCGCGGAGTTCGCGGCCAAGGGCTGGCTGCAGCCGCTGACCGGCGAGTTCGCGGTGGACAACACCGGAATTCTCCCCGCCACGGTCGACAGCGCCACCTACAACGGCACCCAGTACGCGGCGCCGAAGAACACCAACGGCGGCCTGCTGTACTACCGCAGCGACCTGCTGCCCGCCGCACCGAAGACGTGGGCCGAGCTGGCCGCCGCGTGCGAGGTCGCGAAGACCAACAACATCGACTGCTACGCCGGTCAGTTCGCACCGTACGAGGGCCTGACGGTGAACACCGCCGAGGTCATCAACGCGTACGGCGGCTCGTTCGTCGGCGAGGACGGCAAGACGCCGACCGTCGACAGCCCCGAGGCCCGCGCCGGCCTGCAGGTGCTGGTCGACAACTTCAAGAACGGCGACATCCCGGCCCAGGACACCACGTTCAAGGAGCCCGAGAGCCAGAAGGCGTTCGAGGACGGCAAGGCGCTGTTCCTGCGCAACTGGCCGTACGTGTACGGCACGGCAGACAAGGATTCGTCCGCGGTCAAGGGCAAATTCGCGGTCGCCCCGCTGCCCGGCAAGGACGGCATCGGCGCCTCGACGCTCGGTGGCTACAACGCCGCCATCAGCGCGTACTCCGAAAACAAGGCGACGGCCCGCGACTTCCTCACCTTCCTGCAGGGTGAGCAGGCGCAGCGGATCATCGCGATGGGCTCGCTGCCGCCGGTCCGCGCCGCACTGTACGACGACCCGGAGATCATCGCGGCCTACCCGTTCATGCCGACGCTGAAGGTGTCGATCGAGAACGCCGTTCCCCGTCCGGTCACGCCGTTCTACCCCGCTGTGTCGAAGGCCGTGCAGGACAACGCCTACGCTGCCATCAAGGGTGAGAAGTCGGTGGATCAGGCGATCACGGACATGCAGTCCGGCATCCAGTCCGCAGGCTCGTAGAGCACAGGAGTGAACATGGCCGTTCCGACTGGGACCACCAGTGGGGCGCCGGCCCGTCCCGCGGCCGGGGATTCCGACCCCGGCCGCGGTTCGCGTGAGAAGAGCGAGAACGGGCGACGCTTTGGGCTGAGCAGTCGCCGCGCGTGGCTGTTCGTCGTGCCGACGCTCGCCGTGCTGGCAGTCGTCATCGGCTACCCGGTGATCCGGGCAGTGGTGATGTCGTTCCAGAAGGACGCCGGACTCGATCCGACGACCGGCATGTTCGTCGAGGGCGGCTGGGCCGGGTTCACCAACTACACGCACTGGATTCTGCAGCAGTGCACCTCCCCGAGCGGGGTGGCCGTGGCGTGCCCGCCCGGCACGCTCGGCTCCCAGTTCTGGTCGGCCGTCGGGAACACCGCATTCTTCACCGTCGTCACGGTGGGCCTCGAGGTCGCGATCGGCCTGTGGATGGCGATCATCATGGGCAAGACGTTCAAGGGCCGCGCCCTGCTGCGTGCGGCGGTCCTGATCCCGTGGGCCATCCCGACCGCGGTCACCGCCAAGCTCTGGTACTTCATCTTCGCCTACGACGGCATCGCCAACCGCCTCCTCGGCACCGAGATCCTGTGGACATCGGACGCGTGGCCCGCGCGATTCGCGGTGATCATCTCGGACGTCTGGAAGACCACCCCCTTCATGGCCCTGCTCATCCTCGCCGGACTGCAGATGATTCCGCAGGACGTGTACGAGGCGGCGCGGGTAGACGGCGCCTCCGCCTGGCAGCGGTTCCGGCAGATCACGCTCCCGCTGGTGAAGCCGGCGCTGATGGTCGCGATCCTGTTCCGCACGATGGACGCCCTGCGCATGTACGACCTGCCCGCCATCCTGACCGGCGGCAACCCGGCCACCACGACGGTGTCGATTCTCGTCGTCGACCAGGTGCGGCAAGGGTTCAACAGTGCGTCCGCACTCTCCACCATCACGTTCCTGCTGATCTTCGCGGTGGCATTCGTCCTCGTGAAATTCCTCGGCGCCAACGCCGTCGAGACTCAGGAAGCCCAGCGAAAGGGGCCGAAGCCGTGACCCATCGCGCCCCGGAGCTCGAACTCCCGAGCAGGCCCGTTCCCCGCAACCGTCCGAAGCGGTTCGCATTCAAGAACTCCCGCATCTACATCGGTGTCGCGATCATCCTCGTCTGGGGGCTCGCACCGTTCTACTGGATGATGGTGACGGCGTTCCGCGACCCCGACTACACGTTCGACACCACACCCTGGCCCACGCATCTCACACTCGAGAACTTCCAGAACGCGCTGTCGACGAGCAGCGGCAACAATTTCACCCGGGCTGTCGTCAACAGCATGATCATCGGCGGAATCACCACCGTCGTCGCCCTCGCCGTGGGCATCTTCACCGCCTACGCGCTGGCCCGCATCGAGTTCCGGTTCAAGTACGTGGTGGTCGGCATCGTGCTCGGCGCGTCGATGTTCCCCGTCGTCGCCCTCGTCACCCCGCTGTTCCAGCTGTTCACGAACATCGGCTGGATCGGCACCTACCAGGCGATGATCATCCCGAACATCTCGTTCGTGCTGCCGCTCACCATCTACACGCTGACGTCGTTCTTCAAGGAACTCCCCTGGGAGCTCGAGGAGGCGGCCCGGATCGACGGCGCCAGCCGCGGTCAGGCGTTCCGTCTGGTGATGTTGCCGCTGGCGGCGCCCGCCCTGTTCACCACCGCCATCCTCGCGTTCATCGCGACCGTCAACGAGTACCTGCTCGCCAGCCAGCTCTCCAGCGACGCCACCGAACCGGTCACGGTCGCGATCGCCCGGTTCTCCGGCAACGACCCGCACGTCGTGCCGTACGCGGCGATCATGGCGGCGGGCACGATCGTCACCATTCCGCTGGTGATCATGGTGCTGCTGTTCCAGCGTCGCATCGTGTCGGGCCTGACGGCCGGCGGCGTGAAGAGTTAGCACCATGCATCCGGTGGCGAAGCGGCAGCGGCTCGAGGTACTGATCGGCGTGCTCGGGTTCTTCACGGTGATGGCGTTCGTCGCCGCGGTCGTCGAGGTCGTCCGCGGCGACCCCGGCGTCACTCCCGCGCTGGTGTTGCTCGGCTGCCTGGTGCTGTCGGGGCTGGCGATTGCCGCCCGGAATCGGGTGCGCTGAAACAGTACGGTCGGTATGGAAATTTGCTGAGCGTTAGCGCGGCGCGCGTCACACTCGAGGCCATTCACATAACATACGTACGGGTGGGTGCGATGATCCTCCGTGACCGGATAACTGACCGGGAGTGTGGAAGTGAGTTCTGGCAACGACGCGACGGGCAATCATGCCTCCGAATCGGGGGGCACACCGCCCGTAGACGACGGTTCGGCTGACACACCCACTCCATCACCGGACGAGAAGAACAAGCGCACACGGTGGCGCACGGTCCGCCGGGTGAGCCTGGTCGTGATCGCATTGCTGCTGGTCATCCCGCTCGTCGTGTTCCTGGTCAGTTACGTCCGCGCCGAGGTCCCGCGCCCGTCGGACATGAAGACCAACCAGGTGGCCACCGTCTTCGCCGCCGACGGCACCACCGAACTGACCAAGGTCATCCCGCCGGAGGGCAACCGCACCGAGATCGCGCTCGACGCCATCCCCCAGCACGTCCGCGACGCCGTCCTGTCGGCGGAGGACCGCAACTTCTACTCCAACCCCGGCTTCTCCGTCACCGGGTTCATGCGTGCCGCCCGCGACAACGTCCTCGGCAAGGAAAGCGCGGGCGGCGGGTCGACGATCACGCAGCAGTACGTCAAGAACGTGCTGGTCGGCGCGGACCGCAACGTGTACCGCAAGATGCGGGAACTCGTGATCTCCACCAAGATGGCCCGCGAGTGGTCCAAGGACGAGATCCTCGCCGCCTACCTGAACACCATCTACTTCGGCCGCGGCGCGTACGGCATCGAGGCGGCGTCGCGCGCCTACTTCGACAAGCCGGTCGGCGACCTGTCGGTGGCCGAGGGCGCCGTGCTCGCGTCCGTGATCCAGAGCCCGTCCTATCTCGACCCCGAGGCCAACCTCGACCAGTTGCAGGCGCGCTGGAACTACGTTCTCGACGGCATGGTCGCGATGGGTGTGCTCAGTCAGCAGGACCGCAGTGCGGCGGAGTTCCCGGTCACGGCGCCGTCCAACCGGCCCACCGACGCCAACTCCGCGCCCGGCCCGGACGGCCTCATCCGCAACCAGGTGCTGCGCGAGTTGTCGGATGCGGGGATCTCCGAGCAGACCCTCAACACCGAGGGGCTGCAGATCACCACCACGATCGACCCGCGGGCGCAGGAGTCCGCGATCGAGGCAGTCCACGACAACCTCGAAGGTGAGGATCCCGGGTTGCGGACCGCGGTCGTGTCCATCGACCCCCGCACCGGAGGTGTACGCGCGTATTACGGCGGCGAGGACGGCGCCGGCTTCGACTACGCGCAGGCGCCGTTGCAGACGGGGTCGTCGTTCAAGGTGTTCGGTCTGGCGGCGGCGCTGGAGCAGGGCATCCCGCTCTCCGCCCGCTTCAGCAGTGCACCGCTGACCGTCGGCAGCGTGCAGATCGGCAACGTCGAGGGCGAGTCCTGCGGCACGTGCACCATCGCCGAGGCGACGAAGCGGTCGCTGAACACGAGCTTCTACCGGCTGATGATGTCGCTGGACAACGGTCCGCAGGCCATCGCCGACGCCGCCCACAAGGCGGGGATCCCGGAGTTCATTCCCGGGGTGCAGGGTAAGACGCTCAGCGAGAACGGCGGCGAACCCGAGGGTGGCATCGTCCTCGGCCAGTACCTGTCGCGGCCGATCGACATGGCATCCGCGTACGCGACGCTCGCGGCGTCGGGCATCTACCACCAGCCGTATTTCGTGCAGCGGGTCGTGACCGCCGACGGCGTCGTGCTCCTGGACCGTGCGCCCAGCCCGGGTGAGCGCCGGCTCGATGCCGCGGTGGCCGACAACATCAGTCAGGCACTGATGCCGATCGCCTCCTACTCGCGGGGCCATGCGCTGGCGGGTGGACGCCCGTCCGCGGCGAAGACCGGCACGGCGCAGCTCGGCGACACCGGTGAGAACAAGGACGCCTGGATGGTCGGGTACACGCCGTCGCTGGCGACGGCGGTGTGGATCGGCAAGGCCGACGCCACCGCCATCAACAACAGCTGGGGCGGCCTGATCTACGGTTCGGGTCTGCCGTCCGACATCTGGAAAGACACGATGGACGGCGCGCTCGAAGACACCGATTGGGAAGACTTCCCGTGGCCCGACCCGATCGGCGGCCAAGCCGGTGTGCCCACGTGGACCGGTCAAACCAGCGGCGACGGAGCGGGAACCGGCACCAGCGGGGTTGTCCCGCCGCCCGGTGCCCCCACTCCCGCACCCGTCGAGGTTCCGCCACCGGCCGTCCCGGTCCCGCCCGTCCCGCCGGTGCCCGCACCCGTCCCGGCGCCGACCCAGATCGAAATCCTCCCGGGCGTCATCATCCCGCTGCCGGGTTAGCCGAGGTTCTGAAACCCGCCGCGCGGCGGAGTCCGGTTCGGCAGCACCACAACCCGCAGCGCGGCGCGGAGGCTTTCCGTCGTCTTGGCCCAGGCTCTCGCCTCGTCCTCGCACATGTCGGCCTCTTCGGGCTCCTCCTCGCGGGCGAGTTCCGCGTTGTGGCGCCACTCGATCTCCTGCTCGGAGCAGAGTCGGAGGAACTCGAGGATGGTGTCGCGGTCGCGTCCGCAGATCTCCGCGACGTCGTCCGGGTCGAGCCCGCTCTCGGAGTCGAGGTGGATCAGGGTCACGAGGGCGGCGGGGAACTCGTCCTCGCATTCGTGCTCGGCGTACGAGGACGTGGCACCGGGTGTGGAATTGAGTTTGCCGCCGAGCTTTTCGGCGAACGCGTCGTCGACGGTATCCACGAAATGCTCGAACATCCGGAACACCGACACCAGGTGATCGGCGACGAACGGTGACCCGTCGACGCGCATGACGGCGACCACGTTGTCGACGATGAGCAGGAACTTGATGTCGGGCCACTGCCGATTGAGGTCGGCGAGCGCCTCTGCGGTGCGCGTGCGATCGCTGATCGTGTGGACCACGCGGGCGAACACCTCGACGCGGGCATCCTCCTCGATCACCCGCACGTACGTGGGGAGGTCGCCGACCCACACGAGGATGTCGCCGTCCGCGTCCTTGCCCGGTGCCTGCTCGAGCATGGATTCGACCGCGGCATCGACACGGTCGCGCAACCCGGCGCCGTCACGCAGCTGGGCTGGGACTTCAGCAGTACCGAACTCCGGGGTCTCAGCCCGGCCACCGGTGATCGCCTTCAGGAACGAGGGATGTAGAAGGTCCCAGATCTCCCGGAACACGGTGACCGTCATCGACGCCAGCAGGTGGGCGTCCTCTCGGTCGGCGTCGAGGTAGTACGACGCGGAACCGTTTCCCTCGTCGACGTGCTCGCACAGGTCGGGCCGGTTCCAGCCGAGCTCGATCAGCCTCTCGTGCTCCTCGGCGGTGAGCGCCCGCGCCGGGTGCAGGAAGCGGTTGGACGGCACCTCGCACCGCACCTTGTCGCCGGCCCAGGCGAAGAACCGCACGCACGCGGCGGTCTCGACGAGGCCGTCGTCGACGCTGTCGTACTGCGACTGCAGCACCAGTTCGTCGTCGTCCTCCATAGCGTGCACGTACCCGGTCAGACGGTCCTGGAGTTCGGTCCAGGCGTCGTCGATCTCTCGATCGAAAGTGTTGTCGGACATCACGCCTCCCTCGATGAATCCTGGGTGTCACCGTAGAGGGAGGGTCTGACAAGAAATCGAACACAAAGGCGAATGCACCTTTCGTCGCCGTGAAGACGACGAAAGGTGCATTCGCCCCGTACTACTTCTGCGCGGTGAACTATGCGTCGATGATGAACGCCTCGAGCTCGGTGCGAGCCTTGTCGTCCGCCATCTGGACCGGCGGGGACTTCATCAGGTACGCGGACGCCGGGTAGACGGGTCCGCCGATGCCGCGGTCCTTGGCGATCTTGGCTGCGCGGACGGCGTCGATGATGATGCCGGCCGAGTTCGGGGAGTCCCAGACCTCGAGCTTGTACTCGAGGTTCAGCGGAACGTCACCGAAGGCGCGACCCTCCAGGCGGACGTACGCCCACTTGCGGTCGTCGAGCCAGCCGACGTGATCCGACGGGCCGATGTGCACGTTGCCCGGACCGAGGTCGCGGGTCAGGTTCGACGTCACGGCCTGCGTCTTGGAGATCTTCTTCGATTCCAGGCGATCACGCTCGAGCATGTTCTTGAAGTCCATGTTGCCGCCGACGTTGAGCTGCATGGTGCGGTCGAGCTGCACGCCGCGGTCCTCGAAGAGCTTCGCCATCACGCGGTGGGTGATGGTGGCGCCGACCTGCGACTTGATGTCGTCACCGACGATCGGGACGCCGGCGTCCTTGAACTTCGCGGCCCACTCCGGGTCGGAAGCGATGAACACGGGCAGGGCGTTGACGAATGCGACACCCGCGTCGATGGCGCACTGGGCGTAGAACTTGTCGGCGTCCTCGGAACCCACGGGCAGGTACGAGACCAGCACGTCGACCTTGGCGTCCTTCAGAGCCTTGACGACGTCGACGGGCTCGGCCTCGGAGATCTCGATGGTCTCGGCGTAGTACTTGCCGATGCCGTCGAGGGTGGGGCCGCGCAACACCGGAACGTCGGCCGGCGGGACGTCGGCGATCTTGATGGTGTTGTTCTCGCTGGCGAAGATGGCCTCGGACAGGTCGAATCCGACCTTCTTGGCGTCGACGTCGAACGCGGCGACGAACTGGACGTCGCGCACGTGGTACTTGCCGAACTTGACGTGCATGAGGCCGGGAACGGTCGCCGTCTCGTCGGCGTCCTTGTAGTACTGCACGCCCTGAACCAAGGACGAGGCACAGTTCCCCACGCCCACAATGGCCACGCGCACCGCGGTGCTGTTCTCACCCATGGTCGGGTTCTCCTTTTTTCTTAGGTGTTGCTGTCGATTGCTCGGCGGCGATCAGCTCGTTGAGCCAGCGCACTTCACGCTCACTGGATTCGAGTCCGAGCTGGTGGAGTTGCTTGGTGTAGCGATCCAGCGTGCCGCTCGCTCTTCCGATCGCGTCGCGAAGCGCCTCGCGGCGCTCCTCGACCTGGCGTCGTCTGCCTTCGAGAATCCGCATCCGCGCCTCGGCAGGAGTGCGGCTGAAGAAGGCGAGATGAACGCCGAATCCGTCATCGGTGTAGTTCTGCGGACCCGTGTCGGCGACCAGTTCCTTGAACCGCTCCTTGCCGATCGGCGTGAGCTGATAGACGCGGCGGGCACGACGCTTGACGGTCCCCGGAGGACCTGCGTCCTCGGCGATCAAACCGTCTGCCTGCATGCGTCGAAGCGTCGGGTAGAGGGAACCGTACGAAAAGGCGCGAAATGCACCCAGCAGTCCCGTCAACCGTTTGCGGAGCTCGTATCCGTGCATGGGTGACTCGTGGAGCAGCCCGAGAATTGCCAATTCGAGCACGTCCACCCCCTGAGTCGCCCGACCTAACCGTGTGATGCGATTCAAAACTATATCGCACCGATATATAGGACGATACGCCCGCTCGATACATGGGACAAGCCGTCACAGGTTGTTAACCGAGGCCGGGCGTCTGGCCTCGTCGCCGAATGTCACACCGGTGCCGTCTGACTGAACGAATGTCACATTGGGCGACCAACCGGCGGCCGACGGCACCCGACGGCACCCAACGGCGGCTACCGGCCCCAGCAGGGCAACGACCCCGGACCTTCAGCCCTCGTAGGGGTAGATGTCGAACGGTTCGCCGTCGAATCCGACGACCATGTGTCCGGTGTGGCCGGCGGCGTTCTTCACGTGGATGGAGATGGTCGGCGGTCCGTCGTCGGACCCGGGTTCGTACCGGAAGGACACGATCTCCACCGCGCCGTCGGGGACGCGCAGGGTTTCGGGTGCCCCGGCGAGCAGTCCCGCGATCGCGACCTGGTCGACGGTGCCGAGGTCGAAGGACTTCTCGTCGTCGGAGCGGGTGGACGAGCTGCCCCAGTCGTCGAATTCGCCGTCGTAGAGGTAGGAGTCGGCCTGCAGCGCGTTGCCGGCGGACGGCCGGTCGAAGACGGCGTGGGCCGGGTAGAGGCCGAGTTCGTCGGCGACGGTGTCGCCGTACTCGGCGCGGTACTCGTCGAGGAAGAAGTGCAGGCCGGCGCCGGTGGTCAGGTTCGGCACCGACTTCGACGGGCCGAGGTCGCTGTTCGCGACGGCTCCGGCGATACCGCCCACCGCGGCCGCGGCGACGACGAGGACCGCGGCGTACACCCACCGCCGCGACGATCGGCGGCGTCGCGGGGACACGACGGGGCTGGCGGAGAGCCGGCTGGGGATCTGGAGGTCCCCGATGAGGCGGTCGAGTTCGTCGAACGTCTTCGCCCGCATCGCCGTGGAGGTGCGGGAGGTGTGTTCCTCCGCGGACAGTTGCCCGTCGGCGAGCGCGGCGTCGAGCATCCCGCAGGCGTCGGCGCGGTCGGAGTCGCGGGCGCGGATACCCGCGAGTGTGGTCCTGGGCATCTGCGTCCTATCGGCCGAAGGGGTAGACGCTCAGTGGTGCACCGGACGGGTCGAGTTCCATGTGTCCGCTCTCGCTGAACTCGTTGGTGACGTAGATCGACACCGTGGGGCCGTCGTCGTCGGCCTCGAACGAGATGTGGCTGACTTCTCCGTCGGGGACATTGAGGCTCACCGGGGCACCCACGACTGTTCCGCCGATCTTGTCGAGGTTCAGCGTCGACAGGTCGAACACGGGTGTGTCGACTTTCCGGGTGGTCGGGGTTCTCGCCGGCGTGAATCCGCCGCGGTAGTCGTAGCTCACCATCCGGTTCGGTTCGAGGGGCAGCGCGCGTTCGAGGCTGGCGTGGCCGCCCTCGTAGAGGGTGAGGTCGTCGACGATCAGATCGCCGAACTTGGCGCGGTACCGATCGAGGAACACCTTCATGCCCTCGGGTGTGACGGGATTCGGTGTGGGGACGACCAGCGGTTGGACGGAATCGAAATCGACCTGCTGCGCGACGGGGGTCACGGTGGCCTGAACGTCGTCGCTGTCGACGAGCATGAAGGCGCCGACGGCTGCCATCACTGCGGCGACGGCGACGGCGGCCGGGAACCAGTGCTTGGCGGTGTCGCGCGGCGGACGTGCGTCCGGTGGTGCGTCGGCGGGTCGTTGCAGGTCACTGACCAGGACCTCGAGGTCGGCGAGGGTGCGAGCCTCCGCGGCGAGGTCGGACATCGCGCGATGTTCCGCCTCGTTGATCTGGCCGTCGCCGAACGCGGCGTCGAGCAGTGCGGACGTGTTGGCTCGATCGACGTCGCGTGCCCGCGTGTTCGGTGGGTATCGGCTGGCCACGGGAGGATCTTAGAGCCCGGACGCCTACCTCGCGGGGTTCACCTGCCACACGTCCCCGCCGAGCGTCGCCCGCAGGTATCCCCCGCCGGTCTGTTCCTTGTCGTAGACGTACACGTTGATCGTCGGTCCCTTGCCGCCGTCGGCGAGGAGAACGTGCCCGATCGTGCCGTCCGGGACTCCGACCAGCCGGGGTGCGTCGGCGATGAGCGCGACCAGTGCGGGCACGTTTACCTGCGCGAGGTCGACCTCCCCGGTTCCGGGGAGACGCTGCGTGCGGGTGCCCGACGTCTTGAACCCGCCGCGGAAGTCGTACCGGTCGACCTTGTCGGGCGCGTCCGGGGACGTCCGCGACAGGATCGCGTACTCGTCGTACAACCCCAGTTCGTGGACGGTGAGGTCGCCGAACTTCTGCCGGTACTGCTCGAAGAGGGCGTGGATCCCATCCTGGGTGAGGGGCTGCGCCTGCCCCACGATGATCGGCTCGACCGCGGGCACCTCGACCTCCGGCCGGGCCAGTGGCTTCTCGACCTGCACCGGGACCGGTGGGGTGACGGGGTCCGGGCCGTCCTGCTCGGTGAGTGCCAGACCGATCGCGCCGACCGCGATCACCGTCCCGCACGCGACCGCGATCCGCAGCGCCCGGCGGGGTGATCCCGCTGTCCGGACAGGTGCCTGTGTGGTGATCGACGACGGCAGTTGCAGATCGCTGATCAGCAGGTTCAGTTCGGCGAGGGTCTTCGCCGACATGGCCTGGGCCGTCCTGTCGTGGTACTCGTCGGCGCCGAGCTGCCCGTCGGCGTAGGCGGCGTCGAGCTGGCTGCATGCGTTGACCCGATCGAGGTCGCGTGCGCGAGTCTGCGAGGACGGTCCTGAGGCCACACCGGCATCGTAGTGCGGCGACCGTGTTTGACCAGCGTCACTCGACCGACCCCTTCTCTCCGGACGCGACGCACGTACTCTGGTCTCCGTGCGGATACAGCGGCAGGTGGTGGACTATGCGCTTCAGCGCCGGTCACTCCTGGCCGAGGTCTACTCGGGCAGGACGGGTGTCACGGAGGTGTGTGACGCCAGCCCCTACCTGCTTCGTGCCGCAAAGTTCCACGGCAAGGGCAGTGATGTGGTGTGCCCGATCTGCCGTAAGGAGCAGTTGACTCTGGTCTCCTGGGTCTTCGGTGACAAGTTGGGCCCGGTGTCGGGTTCGGCTCGTACGGCCGAGGAGTTGGTGCGTCTCGCGTCCACTCAGGAGGAATTCTCGGTTCACGTGGTCGAGGTGTGCCGGACATGCAGCTGGAACCATTTGGTCCAGTCCTATGTTCTCGGTACCGTGCCCGAACCGAAACGGCCCAGGCGTTCGTCGCCACGGCCGCGGCCTCCGAGCCGTCGTACCGCGAGCGAGTAGACACGCCCGAACACGGACGCGGGCAGAAGAGTGCCCACAGACGTAACGCAGGACTGAAGCCGGTCCACAACCACTGGAGATTTGTACGTGAGTTCCCCCCGCAGCAACGCCCCGGGTGATCGACCGAACGGACCGAGACGACCGAGTGGCCCCCCGCCACAGGGACGCCCCGGAGGTCCACCACCCCGCGGCGGACAGCCTGCGGGTGGGCCCCCGCCGGGCCGATCGGGCGGCTCGCCGCCGCGTCGGATGCCGCCTCCGCCCCCGCAGGGCGGTGGCCGTCCCCCGGGCCCGCCGCCTCGTCGTCCCGGTCCGCCGCCGCAGGGTGGTGGCCGTCCGCCGGGTCCCCCGCCGCGTCGTCCGGGCCCGCCGCCCGGCCGTCCCGCGGGCGCGCCCCCGGTTGCGCGTAACCAGTCGGGTCCCGGTGGGCGCCCGCCGGGACCTCCGCCGTCGAACGGTCGCAAGACCGGCGGCGGCCGCGGTGGCGAACCGCCGAAGGGTGGAAAGAAGACGGCTGTGAAGAAGTCGCGGTGGAAGATCGTGCGCCGGACGGCGTACGCGTGCGTCGCGCTGGGCATGATCATCCCGATCCTGCTGTTCATGGCGGCATACGTCGTCCAGGACGTCCCGCGCCCCGGCGACCTCAAGACCAACCAGGTGGCCACGATCTACGCGTCCGACGGAACGTCGGTGCTCAGCAAGGTCGTGCCGCCGGAGGGCAACCGCACCGAGGTGACGCTCGACCAGATCCCGAAGCACACCCGTGACGCGGTGCTCGCTGCCGAGGACCGGGACTTCTACTCGAACCCCGGCTTCTCGATCGGTGGATTCGCGCGCGCCGCCCGCGACAACGTCCTGGGCAAGGACAGCGCCGGCGGTGGCTCGACCATCACGCAGCAGTACGTGAAGAAGACGATGGTCGGTTCCGAACGTTCGCTGACGCGAAAGATGAAGGAACTCGTCATCTCGTCGAAGATGGCCCGCGAGTGGTCCAAGGACGACATCCTCGCCGCGTACCTGAACACCATCTACTTCGGGCGTGGTGCGTACGGCATCGCGGCCGCGTCGAAGGCGTATTTCAACAAGCCCGTCGACCAGTTGACGGTCGAGGAGAGTGCGGTGCTGGCGTCGTCGATCCAGCTGCCGTCGCTGCTCGATCCGGAGACCAACCCGGAGGGTGCGCAGGCGCGCTGGAACTACGTGCTCGACGGCATGGTGTCGGCGGGAACGCTCGAGCAGTCGGCCCGGTCGGTGATGCAGTACCCGCCGTACGTGCCGATCGCGCAGGTCGACAACGGCAACCAGGACTCCGGACCGGAGGGCCTGATCAAGAACCAGGTTCTGCGGGAGCTGGGGGAGGCGGGAATCAGCGAGCAGCTGCTCAACACCGAGGGCCTCGAGATCACCACGACGATCGACCCGGTCGCCCAGGCGGCGGCGGTGGATTCGGCCCGCTCGAACATGGAGGGTGAGCCGGAGAACCTGCGCACCGGTGTCGTGTCGGTCGATCCGAAGACCGGCGCGGTGCGGGCGTACTACGGCGGCGAGGACGGTGGCGGTTACGACTTCGCGAACGCCGGACTGCAGACCGGTTCGTCGTTCAAGGTGTTCGGGCTCGCCGCGGCCCTCGACCAGGGCATCCCGCTGTCGCAGATGTACGACAGCTCGGAGCTCACGGTCAACGGCATCACCATCAGCAACGTCGAGGGCGAGGGCTGCGGCACCTGCACCATCGCCGAGGCGCTGAAGCGTTCGCTGAACACCAGCTTCTACCGTCAGGAACTCGAACTCGACGGTGGACCGCAGGCGATCGCCGAAATGGCCCACAAGGCGGGCATCCCGAAGGAGATCCCCGGCGTCGGACCGTCGCTGACCGAGCCGGACGGTAGTGGTCCGAACAACGGCATCGTGCTCGGCCAGTACCAGTCGCGGGTCCTCGACATGGCGTCGTCGTACGCGACGCTGGCCGCCTCGGGTACGTACCACGCCCCGCACTTCGTGCAGAAGGTCGTCAGCGCGGACGGAACGGTGCTCCTCGACCGCGGCGGTGACACCGGTGAGGACCGCATCGACAAGGACGTCGCCGACAACGTGACGTCGGCGATGGAACCCATCGCCGGGTACTCGCGGGGCCACAACCTGGCGGGCGGACGCCCGTCGGCGGCCAAGACCGGTACCGCGCAGCTCGGTGACACCGGCAAGAACAAGGACGCGTGGATGGTCGGGTACACCCCGTCGCTGTCCACGGCGGTCTGGGTGGGCACCACGGACGGTCAGGCGCTGGAGAACAGCAGCGGCGCCATGATCTACGGTTCCGGTCTGCCGTCCGACATCTGGAAGGACACGATGGACGGTGCCCTCGAGGGCACCGACGTCGAGAAGTTCCCGAAGCCGGGTGCGATCGGTGGCCAGTCGGGTATCCCGGCCTATTCGGCGCCGGCCCCGACCAAGACGTCGGCGCCTCCGACGAGCACGTTCCAGCTGCCGACGGAGCTCGTGCCGCCGGTGGTCGTGACGCCGTCGCCGGTGGAGATCCTGCCCGGCATCACCATTCCGATTCCGGGTCTGGCACCGAGGCCCACGACGGCGGCCCCGGCGGTTCCGGCGGAACCGGAGACGACGACGCCGCCGAACGCCGGTAACGGCAACGGCCAGCAGCAGGTTCCGGCCCGTTAACGGCGAACGGTAGCCTCGCGGAGTGGCCGACAACCCTGACGCGCACGCCGTCCGAGACGCGGGCGAGACGGGATTCGTCTCGCCCGCGCCTCTGGCGAAGGATCGGCGTTCCGCGGACTGGCGGGACCTTCCGGGGCGCACCGACCCGCTGACCGCCGACCTCTCCGGGGTGATCGGCGGTCCGGTCGGTCGGCACGCCGTCGTCGGGCGCAGCCGGTTCTTCACGCCGATGCGCGCCATTCTGTTGCTGGCGATCGTGTTTCTCGCGCTCGGCTGGTTCGCGAAGGCGCCGTGCATCCAGCAGGCGCCGGTCGGCGAGAACGGCGCGCTCGGGCTCGACTGGAGTGGCAGCCGGCAGTACGTCGCCATGTGCTACTCGGACACAGTGCCCCTGTACGGGGCGGAACGGTTGAACGAGGGCGCGTTCCCCTACAAGAAGTGGTGGGAGGAGGACGCCGGCAACGGCCGGCTCCAGCGCCGCTACATGGAGTACCCGGTGATCTCCGGGCTCTACCAGTACGGCGCGATGACGATCGCGAAGTCCTGGGACGCGGTGCACTGGCTGCCCGGTGCGCTGCAGGTCGCGATCTATTTCAACGTCGTCGCGCTCGGTCTGGCGCTGGCGTGGCTGGTCACCGTCTGGGCGAGTGCGCTTCTGGCCGGACGCCGCGTCTGGGACGCAGCACTGATCGCCGGGTCCCCGCTGGTGATCGTCCACGCGTTCACGAATTTCGATCCCCTCGCAACGGCTTTCGCTGCGGGTGGGCTGCTGGCGTGGTCGCGGAAACGGCCGGTGCTCGCTGGAATCCTGCTCGGCCTCGGTGGTGCCGCCAAGCTGTATCCGCTGCTGCTCCTCGGACCTCTGCTGGTGCTGTGCCTGCGCACGGGCAGGGTTCGTGAGTGGTCGGTGACGGCGCTGACCGGTATCGGCGCGTGGCTGGCGGTCAATCTGCCGATCGCCCTGCTGTTCCCACGGGGCTGGGCCGAATTCTTCCGGCTCAACTCCGAACGCGGCGCCGACCCGGACTCCGTCTACAACGTCATCTCGTCGTTCACCGGCTGGACCGGATTCGACGGCATCCTGTCGGCCGGTGAGGCACCCACCGTGCTCAACGCGGTGTCGTTCCTGCTGTTCGCCCTCGTGTGCGTCGGGATCGGGTACATCGCGCTGACGGCGCCGAGACGCCCGCGGCTGACCCAACTGTGTTTCCTGCTGGTCGCGGGTTTCCTCCTCACCAACAAGGTGTGGAGCCCGCAGTATTCGCTGTGGCTGGTGCCTCTGGCCGTGCTCGCGTTCCCGCACCGGCGGATCCTGCTGGCCTGGATGACGATCGACGCGCTGGTGTGGGTGCCGCGGATGTTCTACTACCTCGGCGTGTCCAACAAGGGGCTCCCCGAGCAGTGGTTCACCGGCGCGGTGGTGGTCCGCGACGTCGCGGTCGTGGTCATCTGCGCGCTGATCATCCGCCAGATCTACCGGCCCGGCGAGGACCTGGTGCGGTACGGCTTCATCGACGATCCGGCGGGCGGCGT
This sequence comes from Rhodococcus sp. JS3073, assembly GCF_026810085.1. NCBI lineage: Bacteria > Bacillati > Actinomycetota > Actinomycetes > Mycobacteriales > Nocardiaceae > Rhodococcus > Rhodococcus sp. JS3073. Next base: position 4,519,745 of record NZ_CP113951.1, read on the forward strand.
GCTCGATCAGGCGCCCGATGCGCAGCCGCGGTGGCTGCCCGCCTGGCTACGGCCGCGGCCGCCGGTAGAAGCGGCTCCCGCTCACAGCGTTTCGCCGTCGACCGGTTAGTTCTTCGACAGCACCAGCGTCGCCCCGACCGCGAACACCGCGATCGACAGGCCGAGGGCGATGGCGCGGATCGACCACTGGCGGGCGTCGGCGGCGGCGCGCACCGAAAGGTCGTACTCGCCCCGCTCCCACAGTCGGTGGACGGTGAGCGAGCGCAGCAGCGCGACGATGCCGAACGGCAGGAACGCGATAATCGCAAGAATGGCGAGCGGCAGACTGCTCGCGGGCGGCGGTGCCAGCGGCCCGCAGTAGTCCGCCGAGGTGTCCTGCTGCTGCGACGTCATGCGTTGCCTCCCCGCTGGTGGAGCCCACGACCGTGGGCGACGAGGTGGAGTATAGACCGTCGAGATTCCCGACTGTGCAGTGCGTTTCGCGCGGCCGGCGGTTACGGTCCGGCTATCGGCCGGTCTCCACGACGGGTGGATGCGCCCGGGCTGCGACCCACGCCGCCACCTGGGTGCGGGAGCTGACGGCAAGCTTGTCGAAGATGTGCTCGACGTGTCCGTCGACGGTGCGCCGCGAGATCACCAACGCCTCGGCTATCTGCCGATTGCTGAGTCCCTGGGCGAGCAGGTCGGCGATCTCCTGTTCCCGTTTGGTGAGCGGCGACGCCTCGGCGCGGGGTGGTGCCCGGTGCTCGGTGGGGGTTCCCAGTGCGAGGTCGACGGCCTCCTCGATGGTGAGCCGGACCGCGGGCGCTGCGAGCTGGGCGAACTCGTCGGCTCCGACCATGCGGGCGGCGTCGCGCTCGGACGACAGGGAGTCGTCGGTGATGTGCGGGCCGAACGCCGCGACGGACGTGCCGAGCCGATGCCACACGCCCTTCGCGGCGCCGCACAGTCTCGCCGCCGCGTTGGCGTCTCCGCTCGACGTGGCCACCCACGACAGCACCTCGATCGACAGGGCCGTGCAGATCTTGTCCTTGAAGTCACGCTGGATCCGCAGCGCCTGCTGGGCGGCGTCGACGGCGTCGTCGCCCCGGCCCAGATGGAAGTACGCGACGCTCGAAACCCACAGGGCGTAGGCCTTGTTCCATTTCTCGCCGTGCACGTCCGCCACCGCGATCACGTCGCGGCACGTCTCGAGGGCGTCGTCGAGTCGGCCGTCGTAGGTCTGCGCCATGCCCATCTCGAACGACGCGGTCAGCACCGAGGCCGTGTCGCCGACAGCGCGGTGGACGGCGATGGCATCACGGAACAGCCGGATGGCGTCGTCGGGGTGGCCGGAGAACACGGCGTGGATCGCCGCCCAGTGATCGGCGTGCGCCCGCAGACGTTCGTCACCGAGCGCGGTCGCGATCGTCGTGCACTCGTCGAGGTGTTCGCGTGCGGCGTCGCGGTCGCCCTGGATCAGCGCGGTCCAGGCGGTCACCCACAGCACGTCGCCCCGCTCCCGGGTGGGTTCGGTAAGCCGCAGCAGTATCCGCTCGAGCCGGATCCGTCCGTCGGACAGGTTGCCGCCTGCGATCCAGTGGTATCGCAAGGCGACGGCCAGTTCCGCGGCCGCGGCCCGCTGTGAGTCGTCGTGCAACGCCCAGTCCAGGGCGGCAACGAGGTTGGGGTGGTCGATCCGCAGTCCCGCGAGGATCTCGGATTGTCCTGGCCCGCACCAGTCGAGCGACGACCGGCGGGCGCGCTCCGAATAGTGTTCGAGATGTCGACGGTACAGCTCGTCGTGCTCCCCGCTGCGCTCGAGGAGCTCGTGCCCGTACTCACGCACCGTCATCAGCTGCGAGTAGCGGAGTCGCTCGGTCGAACGGTCCACGGTGACAAGACATTTTCCGACCAGCCGATCGAGGACGTCGACGACCGGCGAGTCCGACAGCGCACCGAATCCACTGATCGCCTCCGCGGCTTCGAGATCGAAGCTTCCGGGGAACACGGCGAGCCGGGACCACAGCAGCCGCTCGGTGTCCGAGCACAGTTCGTAACTCCAGTCGATGAGGGCGCGCAGCGTCTGCTGGCGGGGCATCGCCGCCCGGTCGCCGCCGGTGAGGAGTGCGAAACGCTGGTCGAGGCGTTCGACGAGCTGCGACGCGGACAGCGACCGCAGCCGGGCCGCGGCCAGTTCGATGGCGAGCGGGATCCCGTCGAGCTGATTGCACAACTGGGCGACGGCGGGGGCGTTCGCGTCGGTGAGCCGGAAGTCGGCGACGACGCCCTGCGCACGCTCCACGAGCAACGACACCGATTCGAACGGGGCGATGTCCGCGGCGCGGCAGTCCTCGATGTCACCCGGAGTGCTCAGCGGCGGGAGGAGGTACGTGAATTCGCCTGCGATCCCGAGCGGTTCGCGACTCGTGGTGAGGATCCGGACCTCCGGCGCGGAGGCGAGGACGGTGTTCACGAATTCGCTTGCGGCGGACAGTAGGTGCTCGCAGTTGTCGAGGACGATCAGCAGGTGCCGGGACTGCAGGTGGTCGATCACCTTGTCCATCACGGCGCGGCTCGACTGGTCGGTGACGCCGAGGGCGGCCGCGGCCGCGGAGGGCAGAGCGTCGGGATCGCGGACGGGCGCGAGGTCGATCCACCGGACGGAGTCGCGGAAGGCGCGCGCGGAGCGGACCGCGAGTTCCTCGGCCAGCCGCGTCTTGCCGACGCCGCCGGCACCGAGCAGCGACACGAGCCGGGACTGTTGCAGTCGTGCGCGGGCTTCCTCGATCTCGCGGCGGCGGCCGACGAAGCTGGTCATCGACCTCGTGAGTTCTCTCGAGCGAGTCAGTGGATCTCTCCCGTTCCGGTTGGCCAGGTGGCACGAACCTACCCCCACTGGTTGTGACGGACAACACAGGTAACCAAGGGGGTGATTTACCCGGTGTGGGGGTGATGTGACGTGGGTCATTGTCATTGGCATACCCCGGTTGCCCGCTCGACTCCAGCCGGAACCCATCGTCCCGAGGAGCTCAACGCCATGTCAAAGACCATTTCTTCCGCCGACGTCGATGTCGTCGTCGTGGGTGCCGGATTCGCCGGCCTCTACGCGCTGCGCAAGTTGCGCGACACGATGAAGCTGTCGACGCGGGTGTTCGAGGCCGGCTCGGACGTGGGCGGCACCTGGTTCTGGAATCGCTATCCGGGAGCCCGCTGCGACATCGAGAGCGTCCACTATTCGTACTCGTTCGACGAGGACCTGCAGCAGGAATGGCGGTGGAGTGAGAGGTTCGCCGGACAGCCGGAGATCCTGCGCTACCTCGAACATGTCGCCGACCGCTTCGACCTGCGTAAGGACATCACGTTCGACACCCGGGTGGTCGGCGTGCACTGGGACGACGAGGACTCGGTGTGGGTGGTCCGCACCGACGACGGCGCCGTCGTGCGCAGCCGGTACTTCATCTCGGGGGCAGGCAACCTGTCCGTGCCGAAGACGCCGGAGTTCGGCGGAATCGACAACTTCCGCGGGGAGGTGCTGCTCACCGGCAACTGGCCGCGTGAGGGCGCCGACTTCACCGGCAAGCGGGTGGCCGTGATCGGGACCGGGGCCAGCGGCATCCAGGCCATCCCGTTCATCGCCGAGGACGCCGCCGAACTGGTGGTCTTCCAGCGCACCCCCAACTTCGCGACCCCCCTCGGCAACGGTCCGATCGACCCGAACGAAGTGGCGGACATCAAGAGCAACTACGCGGACGTGCGGACCGCGGCCCGCAACCACTTCCTCGGCGTCCCGTTCGACCAGGTGCAGCCGTCCGCGCTCGCCGTCGACGCCGAGGAGCGCCGCCGCACGTTCGACGAGCGCTGGAACGCCGGCGGGTTCCGGTTGTTCATCGACTCCTACCAGGACATCCTGTTCGACAAGGCGGCCAACGACACGATCGCCGACTACATCCGCGACCGGATCCACGAGCGTGTGCAGGACCCCGAGAAGGCCGCGACGCTGGCGCCGACGGGCTACGCGTACGGCACCAAGCGTCCCCCGCTCGAGACCAACTACTACGAGGCGTTCAACCGTGACTCGGTGAGCGTCGTCGACGTGAAGACCACGCCGATCGACGAGATCACGCCAAGCGGAGTCCGGGTCGGCGACCGCGTCTACGAGGTCGACACCATCGTGCTCGCAACCGGATTCGACGCCATGACCGGTCCGCTCATGGCCATGGACATCCGCGGTCGGGGTGGGCTGCCGTTGGCCGAGAAGTGGGAGCACGGACCCAAGACCTACCTCGGCATCATGGTCAACGAGTTCCCGAACCTGTTCCTCATCACCGGACCGCAGTCGCCGTCGGTGCTCTACAACATGCCCCTCGCCATCGAGGACCACGTCGACTTCGCAACCGACGCGATCGACTACCTGGACCGCCGCGACCTCGACGTCATCGAGCCCACCGCGCAGGCCGAAAGCGATTGGGGTGCTTTGACCAACGACATCGCCAATCAGACCCTGCTGCCGGAGACGAACTCGTGGTACATGGGCGCGAACATTCCCGGCAAGCCCCGCGCCTGCATGGTCTACCTCGGCGGAGCGCCCACCTACCGGGCGACGTGCGACGAGGTGGTGGCCGGCGGCTACTCCGGTTTCGCGCTCACCCGGGCAGATGCCCGCGTGGCCTCCACCGTGTCCTGACCCCGAACCCCGCGACAAAGGAGACCGACATGGCACTCGACGCACACGCAGCAGAACTGATCGCCGGACTACAGGCGCAGGGGCTGAAGGCTTTCGAACACAGCACCGTGGAGGAGGTGCGGGCGGTCGTGGCGACGTTCACCGGACTGCAGGCGCCGCCCGAACCCGTCGCCCGGGTGGAAGAGACTCACTACGAGAGCGGCGGAGCACAGATCGCGCTGCGGGTCTACGTGCCGGAGGGCCGGGCGCCGCACCCCGTCGTCCTGTACTTCCACGGCGGCGGGTTCGTCGCCGGTGACCTCGACGTCATCGACGAACCCGCGCGGGCGGTCGCGAACGGCGCCGGCGCGATCGTCGTCGCCGCGACCTACCGTCGCGCACCGGAACACCGGTTCCCGGCCGCCGCCGACGACACGTCCGCCGCCCTGCAGTGGGTGGCCGACAACGTCGGAAGCTACGGCGGTGACCCCGGCAACGTCGTCGTCATGGGCGACAGCGCCGGCGGCAACCTGGCCACCGTCACCGCGCTGCGCGCCCGGGACGAGGGCGGACCGCGCCTGCGGGGGCAGGTACTGATCTACCCGGTGATCGACCCGAACGCCGACTTCCCGTCCCGGCAGGAGTTCGCCGAGGGGTACGTGATCGGCGCCGGGGACCTCGACTGGTTCTGGGCCAACTACCTGTCCTCCCCCGAGGACGCGGAACACCCGCACGCGGTACCGAGCCGCGCGGCCTCACTCGAGGGGCTGCCGCCGGCCCTCGTGCTCACCACCGAGAACGAGGTGGCCCGCGACGAGGCGGAGGCGTACGCCGAGTCGCTGCGGCAGGCCGGGGTCGACACCGAGGCGATCCGCTTCGACGGTCTGATCCACGGCGCGTTCTGGATGTCCGGGGCGGTTCCGCGCAGCGCCGAAATGCGCTCGGCGGTCATCGAGTTCGTGAACAGAGTGACGGCCACCGCTCCCGTCGCGTGAAGTGACCCGACCGTGTCAGCCCTCGACTCGCGCCTCGAGTCGAGGGCAGATGCGCGGCCACTCCTCGTCGATCATCGAGAACAGAGCGGTGTTGCGCCAGGTCCCGTCGCGGCGACGTCGGTGCTTGCGCAGGATTCCCTCGAACTCGGCCCCCAGCTTCGCGATGGCGCCGCGGGAGTGGGCGTTGCGTTCGTCGGTGTGCCATTCGACGCGGACCGCGCCGAGGTCTTCGAACGCCCGCCGCAGCAACAGCAGTTTCGCCTCCGGATTGATGAGCGTGCCCTGCGCGGAACGGGACAACCAGGTGTGCCCGATCGCGAGGCTGCGGTTCTTCGGATCGATCAGATACAGCGACGTCGAGCCGACGATCCTCTCGGTGGTGACGTCGATCTGCGCGTACGCGAGGCGGGCCGGATCCTCGTCGGCGCTGCGGACGAACGCCACCGCGTCGTCGCGGTCGGCGATCGCGGCGGACGTCCAATGGAAGATGCGGGGGTCGTCGACGGCGTCCACCAGGCCGTCGACGTGGTCCTCGCCCATCGGTTCGAGTCGTACGTGCCGCCCGGTCAGCGTGGGGTGCGCGAACCAGGATTCGCTCATCGCACCGGCTCGGGAGACTTCAACACCGGCCGCCTGCCGGACTCGGGACCGGTACGCCCGCGGACGGGCGGATGCCGTTGGGCGGCGCGCAGGAACACGAAGAACAGCACCACCAGCAGACCCGCGCGGCCCCACACCCCGAACTTCACCAGAACCTCGAACGTCGACGCGTCCGTCTGGGCGGCGAGCGCACCGAAGTATTTGAAGACGCCGATCCCCATCGACAGGTCGGCCACGAGGTACGCGGCGACGAGCCCCCACGGGACGCGCAGCAGGACGAAGAACGGGATGAGCCACAACGTGTACTGCGGCGAATGCACCTTGTGCAGCAGCAGGAATCCGCAGAGCATCGCGGCACTGACGGCGATCCACGGGTAGACGCCGTCGCGTTGGAGCCGCGACCAGCCGAGCCGCAGGGCGATCGCGAACGCGGCGCACACGAGGAGCGGCGACAGCAGGCTCACCGTCTGGTCGTACGCGGGCAGCGGGACGTCGTCGGCGACCGGCCCGAACAGCGGTCGCAGGCCCCAGTACCAGATGGAGTTGGTGGTGAGATCGGCCTGACGGTTCTCCTGGAACGTGAACGACGCCCGCCATCCGCTGTAGGAGATGAGGGCGAACGGCAGGTTCACCGCCACGACGGTGGTGATCGCGGCCACCGCGACCATCACCGCGCCGCGCACGTCGTAGCGCCGCCCCGCGGTGCCGTTCTGCGTGAGGACGTAGGCGATCAGCGGCAACACGAACGCTCCCGGATACACCTTCAGGCAGAAGCCGACGGCGAGGAGCACCGCAGCGAGGACGGCCCGGGCGCGGAGGGGGATGCGTTCGAGCGTCATGACGAAGATCGCGGCCACCGACGTCGCGACCACCGGCAGTTCCCAGTTGTGGAAGGCGTAGAGCACCAGCGGCGGAGTGGCCGACCACAGCAGCGCCCACCAGCCGGCCAGGCGTCCCAGCATCCACGCCGTGAGCAGTCCGAACGGGGCGAGGATCAGCGCCGAGTGCAGCAGGAAGTCGGCGTCGGTGTGTGAACCGATGCCGCCGAGCCACATCAGCACACCGCTCAGCACCGGGTACTCCACGGTGCCGCCGGTGAGGATGCCGTCGGCGTTGATCCCCCCGGTGACGTACGGGAAGACGTGCAGGTTGACGTCGCGTCCGAGCCACAGGAATTGGATGTCGGAGTAGCAGACCTGCGTGTCCTTGATGCGGTCGAAGATCAGGCTTCGCCCGGAGCCGTCGAACGGAGCCCCGGCGCACCGCGCCTTCTGCAGGTAGCCGGCGAGCATGGAGAGACCCGCCAACCCGACGACGAGCGCCGTGATCGGCGACCGCTGCCGAGCTCCGATATGCATGAATCCACATTAGGGTGCGCGGGCCTCCGCGTGCGAAGCGGAAACGCCGCGGGTGCGGAGGTCAGTCGCTCGCCCGGCGCAGGGCGTCTTGTTTGTGCACGGCATCCCGCCCACTCTTGTCGCTGACGACGCGGTACTGCGGGTCGTCCTCTGTGGCCCGCACCGTACGGCCCGCCGCCTCGGTGTCCTCGGTGATCTTCTCCTCGACCGTCCCCGACGTGGTGGTGCCGTGGGTCTTCCACTCCACCTCGTCGCCCTGTCGGAATTTCTTCTCTTCTGCCATCGTGTCGGCGTACCCCGCGGTTCCCGGGATCACACCGGCTGTCCTGATTTCGCTGGTCAGGGGCTCGTCGTGTAACCTGCAAAGGTTGCTGACGCAACGACCCTCCTGCCACGGACAGTCCGTGGCCGTTTTCACTAGTCCATAGGAGGTGATGAGGTCTTATGCGTCATTACGAATTGATGGTCATCCTTGACCCCAGCCTGGACGAGCGCACTGTTGCTCCTTCGCTGGATACGTTCCTCAATGTTGTTCGCCAGGACGGCGGCAAGATCGACAAGGTCGATGTCTGGGGTAAGCGTCGTCTCGCCTACGAGATCCTGAAGCACAGCGAAGGCATCTACGCGGTGATCGACATCAGCGCTACTCCCGCCACCGTCGCAGAGCTCGACCGTCAGCTCGGTCTGAACGAGTCGGTGCTGCGTACGAAGGTTCTGCGCCACAACAAGTGATTTCTGTCGGTCACCAGCCCTAGGCTCGTGCCCAACCGAACTCCACATTCTGCAGGAGGAACCATATGGCAGGCGACACCGTCATCACCGTCATCGGAAACTTGACGGCTGATCCGGAGCTCCGATTCACCCCCGCGGGTGCCGCGGTCGCGAACTTCACTGTCGCGTCCACGCCCCGCACCTTCGACCGTCAGACCAATGAATGGAAAGACGGCGAAGCACTGTTTCTGCGTTGCAACATCTGGCGCGAGGCAGCCGAGAACGTCGCGGAGAGCTTGACCCGTGGCTCGCGAGTGATCGTGAGTGGCCGGCTCAAGCAGCGCTCCTACGAAACTCGTGAAGGTGAAAAGCGCACTGTCGTCGAGCTCGAGGTCGACGAGATCGGCCCCTCGCTGAGGTACGCCACGGCCAAGGTCAACAAGGCCAACCGTGGTGGCGGCAGCGGCGGTGGCTTCGGTTCCTCCGGCGGATCGGGCGGCGGACGTCCGCAATCCAACACCGGCGGAGATGATCCGTGGGGCAGTGCGCCGCAGGCGTCCGGCTCCTTCGGAGGCTCTGGTGGCGGGAGCGACGAACCCCCGTTCTGATCCGTACCTGATCGGAACATCCAGAAAAGAGCAAACTAATGCCGAAGCCGCCCTTGCGCGACAAGGTAATGAAGAAGAAGATCTGCATCTTCTGCAAAGAGAAGAACACGCAGATCAACTACAAGGACACGACGCTTCTGCGTAAGTACGTCAGCGACCGCGGCAAGATCCGCGCGCGCCGTGTCACCGGCAACTGCGTCCAGCACCAGCGCGACGTTGCCATTGCCGTCAAGAACTCACGTGAGGTGGCGTTGCTGCCTTACGCCACCGTGGCTCGCTAAGGAAAGGGAGGAAAGACATGAAGCTCATCCTCACCGCTGACGTGGACAACCTCGGTGCGCCTGGCGACACCGTCGAGGTCAAGGACGGCTACGGCCGCAACTACCTGCTGCCCCGCGGCCTGGCCATCGTCGCCACCCGTGGCGCCGAGAAGCAGGTCGAGGGCATCCGTCGTGCGCAGGAAGCCCGCGCCGTGCGCGGACTCGACCACGCCAAGGAGCTCAAGGACGCCATCGAGGGTCTCGAGAGCGTCTCGCTGTCGGTCAAGACCGCCGGTGACTCGGGCAAGCTCTTCGGTTCGGTTACCGCCGCCGACGTCGCCGCTGCCATCAAGGCCGCCGGTGGACCCGTCGTCGACAAGCGCAGCCTGGAGCTGCCGAAGGCTCACATCAAGGCGACCGGCAAGCACGCCATCGTCGTGAACCTGCACCCCGACGTGGTTGCGAAGTTCCACCTGAACGTCGTCGGCGCCTAGTCGACTCGTTTACTCACAGGCCCCCCGGACGCCTCGGCGTGTGGGGGGTCTGTGCTTGTCGATTCCGGCCCGCAGCCGCCCTCTCGAGCCCGTTTTCAGCGGTCTGAAGCACGCGGAGGAGCGGCTTCCAGCTGTGTCTGGAAGTTAGCCGCCCCGCCGACGATCTGTGAGGTGAATCATATTGCCACGCAGGGGCGACCAACTCAACACGCCCGAGTCGTCAACGCGAAAGACACGCCGAACGGGTTTTCATCCACAGTGGTGAGAAACCAAAAAACGGCTCTGATCTGGGTCTTTGGGATTGTGATATGCACTTATCCTCAGGTTATCCCCATGGGGTTAACAAACGTACCCAGCAGTTTCCACAATTCGTCCCCAACTGTGTACACAGGCTGGTTTGAACACCGGGTAGCTAATCCCTAACGTCGTCCCGGCGTGTCTCGCGATCACGACGCCGGCTGCCGCGAAGAGCCTGCGAAGGTTGTCGGTAGGGGCGAGTACAAAGAGTTCGGGGCACCAACACCGGGAAGCATTTTCCGGGGTGGCGCAACAGTGATGGGGAAGGTCGGTCGAGTGGCTGTAGTAGACGATCGGGGCCGTTCCGAATACCCGGGTCCGCCTGACGCGGAGCCCGGCGAAGAGTTCGGCCGGCAGCCACCTCAGGACATGGCGGCGGAGCAGTCGGTCCTCGGCGGCATGCTCCTCAGCAAGGACGCCATCGCGGACGTGCTCGAGGTGCTCCGTCCCGGCGACTTCTACCGTCCCGCGCATCAGTCGGTGTACGACGTGATCCTGGACCTCTACAGCCGCGGTGAGCCCGCCGACCCGGTGACGGTGTCTGCGGAGCTGGATCGTCGCGGCGAGCTCCGTCGCATCGGCGGAGCGCCGTATCTGGTGACGCTCACCCAGACCGTGCCCACCGCCGCCAACGCCGGCTACTACGCCGAGATCGTGGCGGAGAAGGCCATCCTGCGTCGCCTCGTCGACGCCGGCACCCGCATCGTCCAGTACGGCTACACCGGCGCCGACGGTCAGGACGTCGCCGAGGTCGTCGATCGTGCGCAGGCCGAGATCTTCGAGGTCACCGAACGCCGCACCACCGAAGACTTCGTCCCCCTCGAAGAGCTCCTGCAGCCCACGATGGACGAGATCGACTCCATCGCCAGCCGCGGCGGCATCTCCCTCGGTGTGCCCACCGGCTTCGTCGAACTCGACGAGATCACCAATGGCCTCCACCCGGGCCAGATGATCATCGTCGCGGCCCGACCCGGTGTGGGCAAGGCGCTCGCCCTCGACACTCCCCTCGCCACGCCCACCGGCTGGACCACTATGGGTGACGTCCAGGTCGGCGATCACCTCATCGACGCCGACGGCAAACCCACCCGCATCGTCGCCACCACCGACGTCATGGTCGGCAGGCCCTGCTACGAGGTGGAATTCTCGGACGGCACCGTCCTCGTCGCCGACGAGCAGCATCAGTGGTTGACGGAGACGCGGGCATCTCGGCGGTCGGCGCAGCAGGCCGCCACCGGCTACAACCGATACAAGAACCAGGGCACGTTCGCTGAGGTGCGTACGACAGCCGAAATCGCCGCCACACTTCGCTGCGCTACCGCGGATTCGCGCGTGAATCATTCGGTCACCAATGCGAAACCGCTCGAGTTGCCTGCACAGGACCTGCTCGTGCCTCCGTACACGCTCGGAGCGTGGCTCGGTGACGGCACTTCGGCGGCTGCTCATATCACGTGCGCCGACCCCGAGATCATCATGCTGATCGAGGCGGAAGGTTTGGTTGCGGTTCCGTCGACGACTGCGAAATTGCGATACAGCTTGCAGTTGGCGCCTGAAGCTCCGATCGCTGCCCGCGGCTGCGTGGTGTGCGGCGAATCCTTCGTGCCGTTCACGAGCCAGGTGCGTACCTGTGGGCAGTCTTGCGGTGGCAAGGCGCGTTTCATGTCGGATCCAGTGCCGGCTCCAACCTGTGCACATTGCGGCGGGCCTTCGATCGGCATGAGGCTCTGCCAGAGGTGCCGAAACGAGGTGGGCACTCTCCAGGCGCGACTGCGGACCCTCGGGGTGTTGGGTAACAAGCACATTCCCATCCAGTACCTGCGTGGATCTGAGCTGCAGCGCCGCTGGGTGCTCGCCGGTTTGCTGGACACGGACGGCACTGTGACGGCTGGTGGCTCCGTGCAGTTCTCCGTTACGAGTGAGCGTTTGGTGCGCGACGCGCAGGAGCTGATCGTCAGCCTCGGCCACCGCTGCCAGATGAGCACCAAGAAGGTGCACGGTCGTACGGAGGCGTCGTCGACTGCCTACACCCTTACGTTCGCAACCGATGACGAGGTTTTCGGACTTCCGCGGAAGGCTCTGCTCCACAAGGAACGTCGCGCGAGCAGCGCTACCGTTCGTTCGGGTTCTCGTTTCATCACCGACGTACGCAAGGTCGAGAGTGTCCCCGTGCGGTGCGTCGAAGTCGACAACGCCGACCATTTGTACCTCGCGGGCCATTCTATGGTGCCGACCCACAACTCCACCCTCGGCATGGATTTTTTGCGCTCCTGCTCCGTGAAGCACGGTATGGCCAGCGTCATGTTCTCGCTCGAGATGAGCAAGACCGAGATCGTCATGCGTCTGCTGTCGGCGGAGGCGAAGATCAAGCTCGGCGACATGCGCTCCGGCAAGATGACCGACGACGACTGGACGAAGCTCGCTCGACGTATGAGTGAGATCAGTGAGGCGCCGCTGTTCATCGACGACTCCCCCAACCTCACGATGATGGAGATCCGGGCAAAAGCCCGGCGGCTCAAGCAGAAACACGACATCAAGCTCATCGTGATCGACTACCTGCAGCTGATGAGCTCCGGTAAGAAGGTCGAGTCACGTCAGCAGGAAGTCTCCGAGTTCTCCCGTAGCCTCAAGCTTTTGGCGAAGGAACTCGAGGTTCCCGTGGTCGCGATCTGCCAGCTGAACCGTGGTCCCGAACAGCGGCAGGACAAGCGCCCCCAGGTCGCCGACCTTCGCGAGTCGGGATCGCTGGAGCAGGACGCCGACATGGTGATCCTTCTCTATCGCCCCGACGCGACCGAACGCGACGACCCCCGCGGCGGCGAGGCCGACCTCATCCTCGGCAAGCACCGTAACGGTCCGACCGCGACAATCACTGTGGCGCACCAGCTTCACCTGTCCAAGTTCGTCGACATGGCGCGGGGATAGCCGCTGCTGCGGCCGGTGCCGCGTTACGTCATGGTTCGTATGCCACTGCTCTACCGAGGACCCGGATGCCGACCCGGTCACCGGGTGTGAGGTTTCCAGCACCGAAGCGGCGTACGGTGACTCGCTCGGGAACTACGCCGCCCTCGGTGCCGAGGCGGATACCCACGAGCATCTCTGCGCCGAGATACTCGACGTCGACGACCGTCCCGGAGACGCCGACACCGTCGGTGCTCGCCTCGATCTGTTCCGGGCGCAGCATGATCCGGGCGGCGCCCTGTACGTCGCTGCCGACGAGGGCTACCTCGCCGAGCGCGCAACGGGCACGCATCGGTGAGGGGTAGCACGGCCTCGGCGTTTGGTCGGGAACGCAGGAGCACCGGTACTTCCACCAACTCGTTGATGAATCGGATACGGCGGCGGCGACGCGACTGGTGATGACCGCGAGCATAGAGGCCACAGATGACTCCACCGAACGGATCGCAACCCGCATACTGAATACGGGATACCGCGTGCCGAGCCCGCTGAGAATCGCGACCACCGAGGCGCTCAATCATCGTGAGGCGCAGATCTTCCCCTTCGGCGCGCCGGTCTTCGACAAGACCAACCGTGTCGACGCGATCAAGTACGCCGGTTCACCGGCGGTGAGGCCACGGATACCTCGATCGAGTTGCCGGCGGGCACCTATGCGGTGATCACGCAGTGCAAGGAGGGTGCGAGCACCAACCCGTATGTCAAGCTCGGTCCTCTCGCGCAGGTGACCCTGACCGGGACTCCGGCTCCGGGCGGCGGCGGAAGCGCCAACCTCGGTCTGGAGGATCTGCTCAGCCTCTTCAGCGGGTTCGGCAGCTAGCTACAACCGGAGCGCCGCCTCCTTGCGGAGGCGACGACCGTTTCCCGCCCTCTTGCGAATTCGTGCGGCTCGCGCGATCTGGGACCGGGTGGACCTACGTGGCGCGATGGACCATGCCCCGGCGAGTCTGTGGCGCAGGCACACTCGGTCGTTGGCTGCGATGTTGCGGTCTGCGCTTCCCTCCTGGTCGGCAACCCGATGACGGTGGTTCGAATCGACCATTGACTCGAACATGCGTGCGAATTAAGATCTGTGTATGGGGATCGGGGAGGATATCCAGGGGGCGTTGTCGGACGAGATTCTGGCGACCGCGGTAGGTGATGCGTGGCGTCTGGCCGAGGCCGAGTTGCTCGACTCGGTCGTTCGTATCTCAGAGGAGATTCAGCGACTCGAGGCGTTGCGTGTCAGGCTCGTCGGTGCCGTCGATCATCGCTGCAAGGTCGATGTGCTGGGGTTTCCGAACGCGAAAATGTGGTTGGCCTCCAAGACATTGCTCGAGGTGGGTGCGGCGGGGCGAATCGTGGTGTTGGGCAGAGGTTTGCGTCAGCAGCCGGAGATCGCGGAAGAGTACTTCGACACCAACATTTCGGCGGAGCATGCGGCACTCATCATGAAGTTCTGCGAGAGGCCACCCAAGGGCATGCCGCTCGAAGCGATGGATGACTGCCGAAATACGTTGCTGTTCGCCGCAACCGGTCCCACCGCGAACACGGACGCGGTGCGCGCCGTCATCGCCAGACTGGAACGCGCCTTCGAATCCGACGATCCGCCGCCCAGCGAAGACACCGACCTCAACGAGTTCCACGCCTCCAAGACACTCAACGGACGCGTCGCCGTCAAAGGCGACCTGGACGCCGTCACCGGCGAAATGCTGCTCTCGGCGCTCTCCGGACTGTCCAAGCCGCGACCCGCGCAGGACGGGACCAAGGACGGCCGCACGCCCGGACAGCGACGGGCCGACGGGTTGACCGAACTCCTTCGCCGCTACCTCGACTCCGGGATAGCCGGCGAAGAAGGCGGCGAACGGCCACACGTCTCACTCCACGTGAACGTCAAGGATCTCGCCGACCACACTGACTGCAGCGCGCGACAACAGCGCGATGCCTCCGCCGCTGGCGAGTCGCTTTTCGCCGTCGACGGAGTCGCGTGGACCGAGTGGATGGGGCCGCTGAGCCTCACAGCAGCCCGGCTCCTCAGCTGCGACTCGATCTACACGCCGATCGTGCTCGACGACAAGGGTGCACCACTCGACCTCGGCGTATCGACCCGAACGGTCACCAAGCGGCAGCGAAAAGCGTTGGTGGCGAGAGATCGAGTGTGCGCGTTCCCCGGGTGTGGTGCGCCGCCGTCCTGGTGCGAAGGCCACCACATCGTTCACTGGTCCGCAGGTGGGCCATCCGACATGGGCAACCTGGTGCTGCTCTGCGGATTTCATCACCGATTGCTCCACCACAGTGACTGGGAAATAGAAATGGGAGCCGACCGGCACCCCACGTTCATCCCACCCCGGCAGGTCGACTGGGAACGGAAACCGATACCGGCGCACAACCGGGCCCGGCCCCGAGCATCCTGACCCGGGGCAACGCACACCATGCCGACTCTGCAACAGGACGATTCCTGTTGCCGAGCCGGCATGCCGTCGTGCCCGGAGTCCCGTCGGGTGTCAGTGAGAATCTGTTTGGTGGGGGCTGGTGCCACGCCGCTGACGTCGTGTGTAACCGCCAGCGGCATCTGAATTTTGACCCCGGGGTGCGTCTGTAGCGGTGGGAATCGAGTCTTTGTGCGCCGTCGCTGTCCGTGCGCTCACCGACCGTTGTCCGAACGACGGATTCGGTTGGTTGTGTGATCAGGCGGAACTCGAGAAGATGTCGGCTAGGTGGGTGATTCGCAGGGCGCGGGCGAGTTTGGGGCGATCACTGCCGTCGGCGATGTTCTCGCCGTTGGCGCCGAGTTGTGCGATGACTTCGGCAGCCCATGTCACGTCGCTGTGTAGCGGGGACAGTTCACGATTGACGATTCCTGTGTGACCACTGTGCATGCACAGCTTGCCGGTCATGCCCATCGACCTGGTGACGGCCAAGGCCTCGGACAGTTCGGGTTCGCCTGTCAAGCAGGGGCCGTCGACAGGTCCGGGGATGCCGGCGGCTCGGCTCGCGACCACGAGTCGTCCACGTGCGTAGGCCAGGGCGTCGGGCTCGGCGCCCGCATCGGTATCCCGTCGGAAGTCGCCGGTGCCGAATGCGATCCGGGTAGTGGCGTCGGCCGAGGCGATGTCGAATGCGAATTCGACGCCACGCGCCGATTCGACCAAGGCGAGAATCGGGGTGTGCGGCAGCTCGGCAGCGGTGCGATCGACCTGGTCCGCGGATTCGGTCTTGGCGAGCATGACGCCACTCAATCCCGGCAGCCCCCGAATCGCGTCGAGGTCAGCGGACCAGTCCGCGGTGGTGACGCTGTTGATGCGCACCCACCCGGTGCCACCACCGGCGAGGAAACGTGCGACGTCCTCGCGGGCTTGCGTTTTCGAGGACGGAACAACACCGTCCTCGAGATCGAAGATCACCGCGTCTGCCGCCGAGTTCGTGGCGGCGGCGAACTCGTCCGGACGTGAGCCCGCGACCAGAAGCCAGGAGCGCGCATGTGTCGCAGGGACTGCGACGGAGTGTGCCGTCGATGTGAGCGTCATCCGATTCTCGTTTCCTCTCGATGGGTACTTCTCTTCGGGCGAAGACTGCGGCGTCCTGTATCCGAGGTGCGGGATGTGATGCGGTCGATCAGTGCGCGGCGACACCGGTGGAATGGTCGAGTGCGGAGAATTCGCGGTCCACGATCGGGGCGGTGAGCAGGCCGGCAAGTCTACGGGGGGACAGGATGTCGTCGACCTGCGCGCGGGTGAGCAGACCGTCCTCGACGGCGAGGTCGCCGACGTAGGTGCCGGTTGCGAGGGCCCTCTTGGCGATATCCGCGCTGGCGGTATATCCGATGAACGGCGAGAGCGCGGTGACGATGCCGATCGAGCGCCGAACACCCTGCTCGAGGTGGTCACGGTTGGCGGTGATCCCGTCGATGCACTTCACAGCCAGGGTGTCCGAGGCCGCGGCGAGGTGTGTCGTCGAGCGCAGCAGACTGTAGACGATAACGGGTTCGAAGGCGTTGAGCTGGAGCTGTCCGCCCTCGGCGGCCATCGTGACGGTCAGATCGTTGCCGATCACCTCGAACGCGACCTGGTTGACCATTTCGGGGATGACCGGGTTGACCTTGCCGGGCATGATCGACGAACCAGCTTGGGCCGGAGGAAGATTGATCTCACCGAGCCCGGCGGTAGGGCCGGAGGAGGTGAGCCGCAGATCGTTGCATGTCTTGGACAATTTCACGGCGACACGTTTGAGGATGCCGGAGACCTGCACGAATGCCCCGCAGTCCTGGGTTGCCTCGATCAGATTGCCGGCCGGGACGACCGGTTCACCGGTCAGCTCGCGCAGGTAGTTGCAGGCGAGCGCGGAGTACTCGGGATGGCCGTTGATCCCGGTGCCGATGGCGGTGCCGCCGAGGTTGGATTCCAGCAGCAGAAGCGCTCCCTCGGAGAGCCGGGCGCAGTCCTCGTTGAGCATGATCGAGTAGGCGGCGAACTCCTGACCGAGTGTCATCGGTACCGCGTCCTGCAGCTGGGTGCGACCCATCTTGATGATGTCGTCGAATTCGATCGACTTGCGCTCGAACGACTCCGCGAGCCGACCGAGCGACGCGATCAACAGTCGGAGATGTTCGACCAGCGCGAGCTTGATTGCGGTCGGGTACACATCGTTGGTGGATTGCCCCAGGTTCACGTGGGTGAGGGGGTCGAGCTCGGTGTAGGTGCCGCGCCCGTACCCCAGGATTTCGAGTGCGCGGTTCGCGATGACCTCGTTGGCGTTCATGTTCGACGAGGTGCCCGCCCCGCCCTGGATCGGATCGATCGGAAACTGGTCGAGCAGCGCCCCGGCGCGAATCTCCGTGCACGCGGCCACAATCGCATCGGCCCGCCGCGTATCGAGGAGGCCTAGGTCCCGGTTGGCCAGGCAGGCAGCCTGTTTGACCGTCGCCAACGCCGCGACCAATGCCGGGTACTGACCGATGGTGGACCCGGTGATCGCGAAATTCTCGATCGCCCGGGCGGTGTGAACGCCGTAGTAGGCCCGCGCCGGTACCGCCAGATCTCCGATCGAGTCGTGCTCGATCCGCACATCGCTGCCGCTCAACTTTTCCACCAACACCTATTTCGCCGTTCTACTTGACAGGGACTATGACGTCGATCACTGTTGTCGAACAGTACACCACATCCAATATATCGGAGCTGTTGAATGACGACATCCCCCGCCATCCCTGCCGACGACGCGACAGCACCCGAAGACGCCGATGCGTCTCGCACACCACGCAAGTGGTGGAAATTCTGGAAGCTTCCGATCGGAGTGCAATCACTGATCGCCGTCGGCGTCGGCGCACTCATCGGCACGTTCGCCCCCGCCGTCGGCGAGCAACTGAAACTGGCCGGCGACGTGTTCCTCAATCTGGTTCAGATGATCGTCGTCCCACTGGTCTTCCCGCTCATCGTGCTCGGAATCGCGCGCATGGATTCGGCGAAGAAGGTCGGCCGCATGGCCGCCAAGGCGATCCTGTACTTCGAGGTCGTCACCACGATCATCCTGCTGATGGCGGTCGCGCTGGCGAAGTTGCTCGACATCGGTGCCGGCGCCCCCGTCGCGGGCGCCGACGGAGCCTCAGTCGAGACCCTCGAGCAGGGCATCGACTTCCACGAACTGCTCCTGCATGCTGTTCCGAAGAACGTCTTCGCCGCGTTCGCAGAGGGGAACCTGCTGGCAGTGATCGTGTTCGCCGGGTTCGTCGGCGTCGCACTCGCCGCGATCGGTGAGCAGTCCAAGCCGATGACGTCCGTGCTCGACTCGCTCGCCAACGCGATGTTCAAGGTGGTCGGATACGTCATCCGCCTCGCCCCCCTCGGCGTCCTGGGCTTCATCAGCTACGACGTCGCGCACTACGGATTCGGGAACCTGTCGAGCCTGCTCGGCTTCCTCGCCGTCGTCTACGTCGGTATGGCGATCATCCTCGGCATCATCTTTCCGATCATTGCCGCGATCTTCCGCGTCGAGTACGTCACCATGCTCAAAGCAATCGGAAATCTCGTCGGACTGGCCTTCGTCACGCGCAGCTCCGAGGCAGTGCTCGCACCGCTTCTACTCAAGCTCGAGGGGCTCGGCGTCAGCCGCTCGACGACCTCGTTCGTCGTGCCGCTCGGCTACTCGTTCAACACCGACGGCTCCGTCCTCTACCAGGCTGTGGCCCTGGTCTTCCTCGCCAACGCCTACGGCGTCGACACTTCGATCCCGACCCTGCTGCTGATGGTCGGCGTGCTGGTCATCTTGTCCAAGGGCATGGCAGGCGTTGCCTCCGCCTCGATCGTGGTGCTCATCGCCGCAGGTAACACCATCGGCCTCCCTGCCGAAGCTGTCGCACTCCTGCTGGGGGTGGACTTCATCGCCGACATGGCCCGCACCGCGGTCAACGTCGTCGGAAACTCCCTGGCCGCGTCGGTGATCGACAAGTCCGAAGAGAAAGCCGAGGCGAAGGCCGGTCGATCCGCCGCAACGCCCAGCTCCGTACCTGCTGCGGCCGGGGGCGAGCCTGGCGACGAACTCGGCGGCAAGGTCCTCGCCGGGCGACGCAGCGCGGATGGGTAGTCGAGGCCCGGACGATGGACGGTCGACGAAGGCGCTCTCGGTATCCTCGCGACAAGGCGCCTGGCACTCGCACACGCGGACCCCGGGAGCGTGCGGCGTGCAGAGTACAGTATCCAGTATGTTGCGTGATAATCCGGTGGAGCGCCCCCGCATGAGCGACGTCGCGTTCGAGCGGATCTGCGACGCGATCGTCACCGGTGAGCTCGCGCCCGGATCCAAGGTCAAGGACAGCGAGCTGGCCGAACATCTCGGTCTGAGCCGCACCCCGGTGCGCGAGGCTCTGACCCGGCTGATCGACACCGGACTCGTCGAGGCCAAACCCGCCGCCTTCACCCGGATCACCCCGCTGAACCGGGCCGATGTCGAGGCAACGCTGGCCGTGATGGAGGTCTTGGACCAACTGGCCGTGAAAACGGGGGTGCCCAACCTCACCGACGACATGATCGACGTGATGCGCACCGCCAACGACGACCTCGCGCAGGCGATCAAGACCGACAACATCGGAGCCGCCCTCGCCACGGACGACACGTTCCACGGCGTCATCGTCGACGCCGCCGGTAACCCGCTGCTCAAGCGGCTCATGCACCAGGTGCACCCGCAGATCCACCGGATCTACTACCGCAAGTTCTCCAGCCTCCGCGGCTGGCAGGACGCCATCGAACACCACGACAACCTGATCACACTGTGCGCGGCCCGGGACGAAGCAGCGGCGGCCGAAATATCGTCGCAACACCGGCGGTTCCTCGGCGGTCTGATCGGCGAACTCTTCGACATCGACGAGTCCACCAGCGCCACAACGTTGCCGTAACAAGTCACGACGATATCGCTGCGGTGTCCGGCGTCGGCCGGCGCCGCAGCGATACACGTCGCTTACCCCCTGAGTACGTGTCTTCGCCCCATGCCGACGGGCTTCGGCCTGGTCGTGGTTGACCGCCTTCTTCGCGAGCGCAAGACCACATGACGGCGTTTCGATGACTCGCCCTGCCTTCCCCCGCTCCCGCCGCTGCGCTCGAACGGCTTGTCCTTGTCGATCGGGTCGCGGGCTGGTCCGCGTGCCCGACGGCGGCGGCGCTCGTGGCTCGGCGATCCCGCGGCGGTCGTTCACGCCGGTGTCCGGTTCCCAGGACACGCCCAGGACAGCGTGCACGCCGTCCGGTGCCATCTCGTGCCCCAGTGATCCATCGATCAGCGCACTTCTGCCCTTGGACACTAAACAAACCAATTGGCCCGTTTTCTGGTAACGTCTGCTCCGTCATGGTGGTCACATGACGACGCGGACGTCTCGGGCACACGAGTCGATTCACGCGAGGGGTGGAGTGCAGGTGTCGCCCGAGCTGCTGGTTGGGCGGCACCTGCACCCAACGTCGCCGGGGCCGAGGGCGATTCAGCGCGAGACGGTGAAGGCCGCTAGTGGCGGCGAGGCGGTTTCGCGACGACGACGTCGTTGCCGGCATCACGAAGTCGATCGATGTGTTTTTGATTTGTTGCCGCGACGACGATGACCGTGTCGAAATCGGGCAACGGTGCCATCGCGTGGAATGCGCATTGATCGAACTTGGTGTGGTCGGCGTACAGCACTCGCTTCTGAGCGGCATCGAACATCGCCCTTTTGACCTGGACCGTCTCGCGATGCTGATGGATGTGGAACGACAACCATATTTCCATCGAGGACGACACGAACATCGGCAGCGACCGAGAGAATGTTGCCGCTCTGCCCGCCGCACCGGCTGCCCTTCTCGGCCGCCTGAGCACCCGTACGCTGCCGGCCGGCTGGGACGACGCACCGCCCTCCTTCCCCGCCGATGCGACCGGCATGGCGACCCGCAAGGCATCCGGGACTGTGCTTTCGGTGCTCGCCCCCGAACTTCCTGAACTATGGCTCGGCTCAGCTGATCTCGCCGAGTCGAACAACACCAACCTGCCGGTGAGCCGTCGTTCCTCTCGACGTCGTCCGGCCCGCCGACGCCAACGAACTGCCGTCGCGTGGCGAACGCTCCTCACGAACAGCGATCGCCCCGCCGGCCTCGCCCTGACCCGGCAGAACGTACCGACCTGGGACCGCACCGTTCACGGCTCCGCAGAATGCACCGCACGTGGCGGTTACATACTTGCCGAGGGTGAGAACGGCGAACCCGACCACATCATCATCGCCACCCCGTGGCGGGAATTCGTCGGCGATGCAGGCGAAATCGTCAGCCTCGAACACTTCGGGGCAAGCGCATCCGGACCCGAGCTCTTCGAGCGGTTCGGCTTCACAGTGGACCGCCTAGTGCATGCTGCGCGAACAACACTCGCCCGCACAACCACGGCCAGGCGCGCACCGGTGACCACCTCACTGTGAGATAACCCCGAAGCGCGGCTCCTTACCCCGTGTCGTCCCCCTCCCCGGGGTAAGGAGCCGAACCACCGCGTCGCGTCCCGTCACCCGCTATTCGAGCGACACCTCACCCGTGTACCTCGTACTCTTGCCAAATGCGACCCCTTCGGTACTCCATCAACGTCACATTGGACGGGTGCTGCGATCATCGTGCAATCCCCGCGGACGAAGACCTGCATCGTCACCACGTCGGGAACCTCACCCAGGCCGATGCGCTTCTCTTCGGCAGGGTGACTTACGAAATGATGGAAGAGGCGTGGCGGCCGCCGGCGCCGCCGGGAGCGAGACCCGATTGGATGGAACCCTTCGCCCAGACGATCAACGCGGCAAAGAAGTACGTCGTGTCGAGCACCCTGGAGCGGGTCGATTGGAACGCCGAACTCGTGCGCGGGGATCTGGACACGGCCGTCCGGGAGCTCAAGCGGAAGTCCGGCAAGGGACTGTTCGTGGGCGGTGTGAAGCTCCCGCTGGCGTTGACGGAGCTGGGATTGATCGACGAGTACGAGTTCGTGGTGCAGCCCAGGCTCGCGGGCCACGGGCCGACGTTGTTCGCGGGGCTGTCGAAGCATGTCGACTTGAAGCTCGTGAGCCGGTTGGAGTTCAGCTCGGGTGCGGTGGCGATGCGGTACGAGCCGAAAAGGTCCTAGGAACACCAGTTCGCCTGCGCGAGAGACCAAGAAGAGGTGTCGCTGCGTCCGGCGGCAATCACTTCTTGTCTTCGGCCTTGCCGACGCCTCCTTGATGCGCGGGTCCCACTCCGGAGTCGCTTCCCTCGGTCTCGGCGGCGTGTGCGGCGGGCTTCTCCTCGGCCGGCGAGGCCACCGCGCCACGTGGGGTCTCCCCGGGTTTCGGCGACTGCATTCCGCCGGAGTCCACGTGGGCGTCGTGCTCCGGGCGTCCTTCCTTCGTGCTGGTGGTCCGGCCGTCGTATGGCGGTATCGCCGGCTCCGCGTCGCCGGGAGGCAGCGAGCCGCCGGCGGGCGCAGGGTTCGTGCCCGGTTCCCCGGAGGAGGTGACTTCTTCCTCATCCAGAGACCCCGGCTTGCGGTCCGTCTGGCCTGCTCCGGCCTGGTCCGGGCCCGCGTCTCGTGAGCCCTGGGGGCCACGCTCGGACTGTGGTTCCTCATGCAACTGCGTGCCTGGCTCGATACCCATGATCACTCCTTCCCGACGCAGCAGAACGCCGGATTCCTACTCGTGTGTGTTTGACATCTGTTGTAGCTATGCCCTGGGACGCGAATGCGAAACCGCGTCTCTCGATCGGGGCATTGTTTTGGTGCTGCGCCCACCCTGATTCGTTGTGCGACCGTTTGGGCACTCCGAGAAGAGCGGACCGTACAGCAACGATGCGGCGCCGATCCCACGGATTTTCAGCGAGGAGCTACGCCGTGCCCAAGAAGAACCCGCCCATTCCCGGAACTCCCGGTTCCGGTACCCCGACGCTCTCCGAGCCCACGGAACCCACCGAGCCGTTGCCCCCCAAGCCCGATCAGCGGGCTCCCGCGCTGGGGACCGCAACCGGGCAACCCGTCGACGGTCCGGACACGGCCCGTGGCCAGCAGGGTGAGCACCTCACCACGGCGCAGGGCGCGCGGCTGTACGACACCGATCACTCGCTGAAGGCGGGAACCCGGGGTCCGACACTGCTCCAGGATCACCATCTCCGTGAGAAGATCACGCACTTCGATCACGAGCGGATCCCGGAGCGGGTGGTGCACGCGCGCGGTGCGGCCGCCCACGGCGTCTTCCGCGGATACGGTTCCGCCGAACCGATCAGCAAGGCGGCGTTCCTCGGCAAGGATGTCGAGACACCGGTCTTCGTCCGGTTCTCCACCGTGCTCGGCTCCCGAGGGTCGGCCGACGCCGTCCGCGACACCCGCGGGTTCGCGACCAAGTTCTACACCGGCGAAGGCACTTTCGACCTGGTGGGAAACAACATTCCGGTCTTCTTCATCCAGGACGGCATCAAGTTTCCCGACGTCATTCACGCCGCCAAGCCGCACCCGGATCGCGAGATTCCGCAGGCGCAGAGCGCGCACGACACGTTCTGGGACTTCGTGTCTCTGCACACCGAAGCCACCGCACATACGCTGTGGAACATGTCCGATCGTGGCATCCCCCGTTCGTACCGGATGATGGAAGGCTTCGGCGTCAACACATTTCGAATGGTGAACGCTGCGGGCGAGAGCTCGCTTGTGAAATTTCACTGGAAGCCGAAACTCGGTGTGCACTCACTGGTGTGGGAAGAAGCCCAGATCGTCAACGGCATGGACCCCGACTACCACCGCCGCGATCTCGCCGACGCGATCGAGTCCGGTGCGTACCCGGAATGGGAACTGGGCATCCAGGCGTTCCCGGACACCCCGGACCAGACGTTCGAGGGCATCGACCTGCTCGACCCGACCAAGATGGTGCCCGAGGAATTAGCCCCCGTCCAGCCGATCGGGCTGATGACGCTCGACGCGAATCCGACGAACTTCTTCGCCGAGACCGAGCAGGTGGCGTTCCATCCCGGGCACCTCGTTCCCGGAATCGACGTCACCGACGACCCGCTTCTACAGGCGCGGTTGTTCTCCTACCTCGACACCCAGATCAGCCGGCTCGGTGGGCCCAACTTCGGGCAGATACCGATCAATCGGCCCCACGCCGAGGTCAACGACATGCTGCGCGACGGCATGCACCAGACGGGAGTCCACCCGGGTGTCGCGCCGTACCGTCCCAATTCCCTCGACGCCGGCTGCCCGTTCCTGGCCGGTGCGGACACGGCGTTCGTCGAGGTGCCGGTGCCGATGCCGGAGTCGACGAAACTGCGCGCCGCCCCCGCCAGCTTCGACGACCACTTCTCACAGGCACGACTGTTCTACGCCAGCCTCAGCCCGGTCGAGCAGGCGCACGTCGCAGAGGCCTACACGTTCGAGCTGGGCAAGTGCTACGAGCAGGTGATCAAGGAGCGCGCACTCGAGGTCGTCGCGAACATCGACCCCGGTCTGTGCGAGCAGGTGGCCGCGGGTCTCGGCCTCCCGGCGCCCGCGCCGACCGTCGCCTACGACGCGGCGCCCACACCCAGTCCCGCGCTGTCGCAGGTCGGTGCCGAGTGGCCGCTGGACGGCCGGATCATCGGCATCGTCGCCGACGACGACTCGGATCTGTCCGAGGTGGCGGACGCGGTCGAGATGATCGGCAAGAACGGCATGGTGCCGCTCGTCATCGGACCGCACGGCGGTGAATTGGGGTCGGGCAAGGGCGCCGTGCCGGTGTCCCGGACGTTCCTCACGATGCGGTCGGTGGAGTTCGACGCCATTCTCGTCGCAGCGCCGGCGTCGGACCCTCGGGTGCACGTACTGCTGGCGGAAGCGTTCCGGCACTGCAAGGCGATCGGGGGATGGGCCGCCGGCCGTGGTCTCCTCGAAGCGGCCGGAATCCCGGCCGAGGCCCCGGGCATTCTGATCGCCGACGACGCGTCCGCACTGTTCGACGGCATCACAGCACTGATGAAGTCCCACCGGGTTTGGGAGCGCCAGGTGTGACGTCACCGTGGGTGACCCGGTTGTGAAGTAAACGGTCTGGACGAGGGCCTCGACACCGCCGACGGTGATGTCGAGGCCCTCGTCGGAACGCCTGCGCACCGTCATGATCGTCGAGTTCGGAAGCGAGGCAGCGTAACCGGGGAAAGTGGCCCTCTGCACCTACGCTGTAGAATTGCGCTGTAGTTACTAATGGGTATACTTGCGGCGTATGGGTTCGCTCCAGCAGAGGGTCGCGCTCACCAACGTCCACCTCATTCGAGGAGACGTACGTGGTGACCCGAATCTGCAAAGCCGGGCACCCCATTGAAGGAGTCATCCATGACCTCCACTAATCCTGCCGCCCACACCACCCCCGGAGCCGTCACTTCCGGCCCGCGCGCTCAGCTCGATCCGCGCCGCAGCACCGAGACGAAGGCCGCGTTCAAGACCACCGAGTTCTTCGTCTACATCGCCGCAGTCATCGGAGTCCTCATCGCCTCGTATCTGGTGCAGACGACCGATGGGCACGAGGACTATTTCCGGGCGGACCGCGCCTGGTTCTACATCGTCATTCTGACGATCGCCTACATCGTCAGCCGGGGCATTGCGAAGTCCGGCAGCCGCGAGCACTACACGGACACCGATCGGCATACCGGCGTCTAACTCTCGCCGCGTTACGTTCGTTTGTCGATCGAATCTGCGACACGCCTCCGCACCAAATCAGCGGGGTCGGTGTCGCCGATAGTTGGGCCAAATCTTGTCAGACACATTCTCCCTCAACCATATTGACCACTCGAGTCTACTGTCGAGCAGCGTCGATACCCGTCCTTCCGTCCCGGCCGGGGCGCACCCCTCCCTGGTCGAACTGCCCGGCGTCCGACGTGTCCTCGACCTCGCGGCGCTCACCATGTTGTCGGGTGCCGTGGCCGCGACGACATCACTCTCGGTTGCGACCCTCGGGCTGCTCACCGTGGTCGGTGCCCGGGTTGCGCTGCGTCGCAGCCTGACTGCTCGATAAGAAAGGTTCTTCCCATGTTGATTCTCGTCAGCCGTCTGCTGCGGCGATGGAAGATGATCGTTCTCGCTCTTCCCCTCGTGGCCACCGTACTGTCCCGACTCGGTAACCACCTCGAACGCCGCGCCGGCAAACCGACCACCACATCGCGCGGGCTGCTCGGAATCTCACGGTTCGCCCGCCGCAGGGCCGGCGTCGATGACGCCACCAGGCGTCCGGCCGGCGCACACCGCACCGCCATCGCGCAGGAAGTAGTCGGCATCATCTAGCCACCGAACATGCGGGTGGCGGTACCGTCGCCCGCCCGAATACCAGGAGAACATTCTCATGAACGATCAGAACACGTCCGGACAAGCGCGCAAGGGTCTCCTCGACTCGGTCAAGGGCAAGGTGAAGGAAGTGGCCGGAGCCGTGACCGGCAACGACTCGCTGGCCACCGAAGGACAGTTGCAACAGGCGCAGGCGCAGCAACGTAAAGAGGCGAACAATGCCGAGGCCGTGGCGCGGGCGGAAACCTCGCAGGCCGCAGCGGAACTCGGCCAGGTGCGTCGCGAGAGTGCCGAGGAGCGTGCTGCGATCGGTGCCGAAACCGCGGCCGCCGAAGAAGCTGCCCGGAACCGTCAGGACGCAGAGCACCGGGCCGCGGAGCAACAACAGCACCGACAGGTCGCGCAGGAGCAGTCCCGCGCGGCGGCCGACGCCCGCGACGTAGCGGCCCGGGCCGAGACCCTCGAGCGAGCGAAGACGGCCGCCGCCGCCGAAGAAGCCGTCGACGCCACCGACGAACACCGGCGGGCGGTCCGTGACGCGACCGCCGCCCGCGACGAGGCAGAACGAGTGCGGCGCGCCGCCGAGGGCCTCACTGGCGACGCCGGCCTGTCCTGATCCACTCCCCACGAATCATCGGAGATTCCATGAACATCCTCACCGTCCCCATCACGCTCTTGCGGTTGCAGTACACGATCCTGCGTATTCCCCTGCAACTCGTCGAAGACCAGCTGATGTCCCGGCTGGCCACCGAATCCCCGGCCCGGCTGATGTACGAGCGCACCCTCGGCGTGCTCGACGGCGCCGTCGGTAGTGCCCTCGGCGACCGTGACACCGAGAGACGCGGCAACGCACTCACCGAGCGCAGCGACGCATTGGCCCGGGCGGCGCAACTCGAAGAGGAGGCGGCACGCACGGAGGCCGAGGCCGACACCGCACTGGAAGCCAAGCGCAAGCAGGTCCACGACGAGCAGGCGGCAGCGCGCGAGGCGAAGCAGCGCGACGTCGAACAGGCACGCCGGCGTGAGGACGAGCGCAAACACGCCGCCGAACGGGACGCCCTGCAACGCAAACAGGTCGCGAAGAAGAACGCCGACCAGCTTGCCGCCCAGCGCACTCAGGCTGCGGAGGCCGAGCACCGTGCCGAGCAGACCAGACTCCGGGAAGCGGAGAAGGCGGCGGCAGCGCCGGCCAAGGCCCAACTGAAGGACGCCGCGAACAAACAGGACGAGGCAGCCGGCAAACGCGCTCGCGCCGACCGGGTGGAGAAATTGGCCGAAGCGGAAAAGGCGAAGCGTCGCAACGAGACGGCAGCCAACGGGCAACGCTGATCTGATCGCCGACTACAGGGCGGGGCCGCGGTCGCCGATGATCCGCGGCCTCGACGCGGTCGTCGCTATTTGATCACCGCGTCGACCGTTTTCTTCAGGGCCGACGGCTGGGCGGGGGATCTGGGTGCCTTGTCCCTCAGTTCCAGCATCCGCGCACCCATCTCCCGGAGTTGTTTGCGCCCCAGCTCTTCTCGGACCTTGGGGAACCACTCCTGCTCTTCTTCTTCGATGTGGTGCTCGACGCTCTCGATCAGCACGGTGGTCTTCGCGTCGAACCGCTCGTCGTCGGGTTTCATCGCTGCCAGTTCGACGACCAGCACGTCCGCGACGTGGTGCTCTTCGTAGGATTCGAGGATGTCGTCCTCGAGGTCGGGGGCGAGGTCACGCACCTCCGGGTACATGCCCTCGTTCTCGATGTAGGTGTGCACCGTGAGGGCTTCGATGATCTCGTCGACGATGCGACCCTTTTCCACGCGGGCGTTCGGCCCGGCACCGCGGAAGTCGCGGAACAGCTTCCGGATCTCCTTGTGGTCGTTCTTCAACAGCACGATCGCATCGGTCGACATGGATACCTCACAGTTGGGTCGGGACGTGCACGTCGCCCATCGCTGATCGGCGGGCGCAGTGTCGTCCCTACGCTGTACCCCACCGCGCCGTTCGCTAACACGGCCCGTGTCGAGGGTGGCCCGCGTGAACCGCCCACGGATAGGTGGCGGTGTGGACCGGCACTGCGGTGGGCGCGTAGTTCCCCGTGCTGACAGTCACTACCTTCGCCGGGACAGTGCGTCCCTGCCGGCGGAGAGAACCTGCATTTTCGGTTCAGAGCCGGAGTCGGGGTGCCTATGGTGGGGTAGGTGGACGGGTGCCGACTGGGCACTCTCCTACAGCCATCCTTTCGATCGAACCGAGGAGCGGTAATGAGCGATTCCGGCGCCGGGGACCTCAGTCGCACCATGGCCGAACTTGCCCGCAGTCTCTCCGGCCCACGCACCCTCGACGAACGTCTGCGCGCTGTCACCGCCGCAGTTGTCGAACTGATGCCGCACGAAACGTGCGCGGGCATTCTGCTCATCTCCGGTGGCAAGAAATTCGAGACCGTCGCGCCGACATCCGAGCTGCTCAGAAAGCTCGACCACGCTCAGCAACAACTCGGGCAGGGACCGTGTGTGGCTGCGGCGCTCAACCATCTCCTGGTGCGAAGCGAGGACCTTCGCTCGGAACCGCGATGGCCGCAGTTCGCTGCGGCCGCTGTCGACGTGGGACTTCTCAGTTCGATGTCCTTTCAGCTGTATACCTCCGAAGGAAAGATGGGCGCACTCAACCTGTTTGCGTTCTCTCCGCACGCGTTCGGTCCCAACGAGGAAGTGGCGGGTGAGGTACTCGCCGCCCACGCCGCGTTGGCCCTCACCGCTGCACGCACCGAAGAGCAGCTGCGATCAGCGGTCGCCTCACGCGACGTCATCGGGCAGGCGAAGGGAATGCTGATGGAGCGATTCGACATCGACGCGATCCGTGCGTTCGACCTGCTCACCCGACTCTCTCAGGAAACCAACACCCGGTTGAGTGTGATCGCGCAGCGGATCACCGAACGCAGATGAGACCCGGCACCTGCCCCACCTCCGGCGATATCAGATTCCCGCCCGTGCGCGTAGCGCTGTCAGCAGTCCACGGCGCTTGCCCGTTACCGGATCGATCTGCGGCCGCGGGTCGGTGAACTTGCGCTCCGACGCCGTCTCGGGCGCGTCGTCAGCGGTTGCCCTGAGAAACTTGTTCGGCAGCGCCAGCTTGGCGATGGTCCGCCACGACTCGAAGTACTGCACCGGCATCGAACCCGTGGTGTAGGGGAGGTCGTACTTCTGGGCCAGCGCCTGCACCCGCACGGAGATCTCGCGCAGGCGGTTGCTCGGCAGGTCCGGGAACAGGTGATGCTCGATCTGGTAGCAGAGGTTGCCACTCATGAACTCCATGACCGGGCCGGCCTCGAAATTCGCGCTACCCAGCATCTGCCGCAGGTACCACTGGCCTCGTGTCTCGGTTTCGAGGTCCTTCGATGTGAACTTCTCGGCACCGTCGGGGAAATGACCGCAGAAGATCACGGCGTTCGTCCACACGTTGCGGATCATGTTCGCCGTCAGGTTCGCGGTGAAGGTCGTCAGGAACGCCGGACCGGTGAGCACCGGGTAGATGACGTAGTCCTTGCGCACCTGGCGGCCGACCTTCTCGAGCACCTCGCGGCACCTGCGCTCGAACTCCCCACGATCGACACCGCCCGCAACCACCTTGCCGAGCTCGAGGTGCTGGAGGGCGACGCCGTACTCGAAGAACAGTTGCAGCAACAGGTTGTAGACAGGGTTGCCGACGCTCAACGGTGTCCACCGCTGATCGCGAGTGACCCGCAGCATGCCGTAGCCCACGTCGTCATCCATCCCCAGCACATTCGTGTACTTGTGGTGAACGTAGTTGTGGGTCTGCTTCCAATGCTCGGACAGGCCGGCGATGTCCCACTCCCAGTACGACGAGTGGATCTCCGGATCGTTCATCCAATCCCATTGACCATGCAACACGTTGTGGCCCAGTTCCATGTTCTCGATGATCTTGGCGGTGCCGAGCATCGAGGTGCCCGCAAGCCATGCCGGCGGGAACAAACTCGCGAACAAGAGTGCACGCCCGCCGATTTCGAGTGACCGCTGCAGCCGGATCGCGTTTCTGATGTACCGGGCATCGCTCTCCCCGCGAGAGGCTTCGATGTCGCGTCGGATCGTGTCGAACTCGATCCCGAGAGCTTCGACATCCGCCTCGGTGAGGTGGGTGTACATCTTGACATCCGAAATCGCCATAACCTTACGGTAGGGCAAGTTACGCAACCGTAGGTTACGTGCAGATGAGGTCTGAGTTAGTAATGGGCGGGACAGACGACCCGGACCGGTGGTTTGGGCTCGGCAGCTGAGGGCAAGCTGTGCAGGGAGGGCGTTCGGACGACGATTCGGCCGGCCGCTCGTGCCACACAACAATCAGGAGATGTCATGCAGAAAGTGTTGATCTTCGCAGCGGGCGCGGCCGCGGGGTTCGTCCTGGGCACTCGGTCGGGCCGACAGACCTACGAGAAGATGAGGCATCAGTCCCTCGAACTCTGGCACAACCCCACCGTGCAGGAGAAGGTGAGCGAGGCGACGGAGACCGTGAAGGACAAGGCGCCGCAGATACAGCACAAGGTCGGGGAACTGGCGAAGAAGGCTACCCACCGCAGCACCGACACGAGTGCCCCGACGAACGGAGTGTCACTGGAGGAAGCTGCGGGCCGCACTCCGACGACGACGGAACCGGCGGCCGTTACTACGGCGACGGAGGGCAAGCACAGCCAAGGTCCGAACTGACCGGAAAGAGGCAGTGCGGGGTCGTCGGCCCCGGACTGCGTGGCCCGTCATGCCATGAACGTGATTTCCGCGCACTCCGATGTGAGTGCGCGGCATACTGTGGCAGTGGTTGCAAGGCGCGGATGGTTGAGCACGCAGGGCCGTGGGTGTCGTTGTGGACAGTGAAGAGCTACTCGGCTCGAACGCACCCCCACAGGGCGGAAGTTTCCGCTTCTACCTCGACGGCCAGCGCTGGGAATGGTCCGACCCTGTCGCCCGGATGCACGGCTACCAACCAGGCGAGATCACCCCAACCACCGAACTTTTACTCTCCCACAAGCATCCGGACGACCACGCGCAGGTCGCTGCGCTCTTCGACAGGATGATCCACGCCGCCGAGCCGTTCAGCAGCAAGCACCGCATCATCGACACGGAACGCCGCATCCACCACGTCATCGTGGTCGGCGATCGAATGCTCGACGAGGACGGCCAGGTCATCGGCACATCCGGGTATTACATCGACGTCACCGAAACGTTGGAAACCGACCTCCGCGAGTTCAACGCGGCGATCACCGAGGCCGTCGCCGCACTCGAACAATCGCGGGCGGTGATCGAGCAGGCCAAGGGTGCGCTCATGCTCGTCTACGGCATCTCCTCGGAACGCGCCTTCGGCATCCTCACCTGGCGCTCCCAGGAGACCAACACCAAACTTCACACCCTCGCCGAGCGCTTCGTCGCCGCCCTCGCCGCCGAGGCGACCCTGCCCGAGTCGTTTCGCGCCCGGTTCGACCACTTGCTCCTGACCGCACACGAGCTGCCCGGCACCCCGGCAGGGGCACAGGACTGACTCACGGGCGACCCCGCGGGAACCGCCTCCCCCGACCCGAGATTTCGCTATTCGGTGGTGACGTCGGGCGGGTCGGGAAGGTCGACTCCGAGAACGAAGTCGAGCCAGATGAGCGCGTCGGCCAGTGTTTCCGCGCGCATGGTCACGTCGAACTCGCGCTCGGCGGCGGTGAGCGACCGCTCCACTTCCGCGTGATCCTCGGCGAGGACGGCCGACACCGTCCGCAGCACCCAGCGCGCCGATGCGGGCAAGGTGTCGACGTCGACGTATCCGCCGTCCGTGAAGCGGAGGTCGAGGATGAACCTCTCCCCTGGGCCTGCGGCGCCGAGGCGCGCGATGACCACGCCGACGATGGCATCGACAACCCAGGCGAGCACATCGCCGTATGCCGGCCGCTGTCCGGCGGGGTGCGGCTCGGCGCACACTCGGGATATCTCGAACGAGAACCGGGCGGCGTCGCGGTCACCGACCATTTGCATCAGCCGGCCGCCGAGAGCTGCGGCCGTCGAGCTGGTGGGGCGGCCTGCGTTCGATCCCATACTGGAGAGTGCCCGGCCCCGGTCGGGGCCACACAGGCCGCCATCACGCTCCTACGGTGATCAGTGACCGCTCCGGCACCGCCGCAGTTGGCCGGACAGGTACCGCTTGGCGCGGCGATGTCCACCCACATTGTCGAGTTCGACCTCCAACGCGTTCAGGAGCGTCGCGAGCAGGCTCGCCTGCGGAGCCCAACCGTGTCGGCTCCGGCACTGCGCGAGCCAGTCGACCGGACCGGTGTGGCCGCGGTCCGCGTTGCACCGCGGGCATGCGGCGGCCTCGTTGGCCGCGATGCTGGGACCGCCCTTGAGTCGTGGCACGAGGTGTTCGGTGGTCGGCGGAATCAACGGTCCGAAACGACGACCGCACCACAGGCATCGTCCGCCCTGCCGGTCGACGGCGAGGGCGAGTCTGGCGGTGCGGTCCACCCGTCGATCGTGACCGATCCGCAGGCGGACCGCCAGTGCCACCCCCGCGCCGCCACCGAAACGTTTACGTCGCCTTGTGGGTCGTGAACGGCAGCACGAGGCGGGACCGGTGCGCGGCGTCCCGGTAGATCTTGTGGGTGACCGGGCGGCCGACCGGCAGGTGGAAGGCATCGGGCGGCAGCAGTGCGTTGTGCGCGTCGGCCAGCGGTTCGTCGTTCGAGAGCTCCACCGTCAGACGGTGTCCCGGCCGGAACGTCGCGGCAAACGGGTAGAGGCGCAGCACATACTCGTCGATCGTCCCGGGCTCGACCGGCACCGCGCGGGTATGCGGGTGGTACGGGTTGCCCTCGGTGGTGCGCTCGTCGAGCTCGCGGTGCGAGGCCTTGAGGTACCCGGACGTGATCAGCTGGCGCCTGCCGTCGGGGCCGGAATCCCACAGACGCAGAATGAAGTTCGTGTCGTCCTGGTCGATCTCCGCGAAGATGTGCGCGGCGCCGGTGCCGATCAGTTCCGTGGGCTCCTCGAACGGCTCGGTGCTCCAGCGCAGCATCGACACCGTGTCGGTGACCGTGAGCGGGGCCTGGTAGAAACCGTCCGGTGCGGCGTATTCCGCACCCATCCGCTCGGGCTCCGTGGACAGCGTGCCGCGCGGGCGCAGGTACAGCGACCGGTACTCCACGTCCTTCGGTGGCCACTGGCTGCCGGTCACCCGCTCACGCGAGCCCTCGACGAAGACGTTCACCGCGGGCTCGTCCATGATCCCGTTGTCGATGCCCTTGATCCAGTAGTCGTACCACCGGAACATCTTGTCGTGCTCCTCGATGAAGGGGCGCGACTGCATGGGCGGGTACGGGCCGATGTCCAGCTTCTTCGGGCCGCTCAGCCGGTCGAAGAGTTCGATCGTGCCGTCGACCGTCCAGCCGCGGCCCTGGTCGATCTGCAGATAGACGGGAATGTCGATGTTCGGAGCCAGCGTGACGGGGTTGCGCTCCTCGTACCAGTCCCCGTCCAGGTCGTTCGTCACGATGTCAAACCAGGCCTCGTGATGCTTCGGGTAGTTCAGCACGTGGACCAGGTTCGGCCAGGCGGCGACATCCGGATCCGCGAGGCGCTCGGCGACGCGCTTCGTGATCTCCTCCGGGGAGTACGTCTCGAGCATGCGGGACTTGACGTTGTCGGTGAAAGCCCAGCCGGAGTCGCCGCCGCGGCCCTCGCGGGCGGCACGGGGCATGAACCACATGATGCCGCCGTGGTAGGTGGTCTCGTAGAAGTCGTAGTGCCCGCCGCTGACGAAGATCGCCTTCAGATGCGGCGGGCGCTCCGCGGCGGCGAGCACCTGCATCGACCCGAAGTAGGAGATGCCGATCATCCCGACGTTGCCGTCGCACCACGGCTGCTCGGCAACCCATTCGATGAAGTCGTACGCGTCCTGGCCCAATGAGACACCGCCGGCGTTGTAGTTGCCGATGTGCTCGCCCTCGGAGGCGCCGGAACCGCGGAGGTCGCCGATCACGTGGACGTAGTCCTCTTCGACGACGCGTGCGATGTCGCCCGCCTCGATGCAGCCGTCCCAGATCGGGCTGGGGCGCCGCTGCGGCGGCGTGGTGAGGGCGAGGGCCTGCAACTCCTTGCCGTACGGGCTCAGGGCGACCAGCGCGGGCCGGGGTTTGTCCTCCACACCGGAGTACGAGTCGGCGACGAGCGTGACACCGTCCCGCATCGGCACCCGGAGGTCCTTGCGGACGGCGATCTTCTGCCCACCCGCGTCAAGAGTTCGAAAATCCGTCATGAGTGCGCGACTCTCTTTCTCTGTCAGAGCTTCTGGTTGAACTGCGTGCGGTAGCCGTGCAGCGTCGTGAAGAACGGGGACGGTTCGAGTGCCGGGTCCCCCTCGTAGCCGAGTTCCTCCGCCACCCGGGCGAACGGCGAATACGCCGAGTCCGTTTCCTGCAAGCCGTCCTGCAGATACCGATGGGCCGCGTCGCTGACCCGTGACTGGATGTCCAAGCTCTCCTGGAGGGCCTGCCGAGCCTGCTCGCTGTCGAGTTCGACCCCGTAGGCCACCCCGTCCGCCCGGCGGTACGGATGCCCCAGATACAGGTGCTGCGGACGGATCTCGTCGCGCAGGTACTGCACGCTCGACCGGTAGGCGACCGGATCCTCGTAACCGGGAAAGCCGTTCGCGGCGCCGTGGACCTGCACGGCGTCGCCGACGAACACGGAGTTCTGGCCGTTCACCACATAGGCCACCGATCCGGCGGTGTGGCCCGGGATGGAATGCACCGCGACGGTGACATCGCCACCGAGGGAGAAGGTCTCGCCGCCCCGGACCACGATGGACGGCTCCATCTCCCCGGAGATGACCGTCTGCGCCGTCGCCGTCTGCTTCGCGGCGCCCTGCGGGTCGTTCAGATACTGCCCACGCACCGTCACGTATTCGTCCACGTGCGCCTGCCGCGATCGCAACAGGTGTGCGTCGGCCTCGTGGATCACCACCTGGGCACGCCTTCCGGTCAATTCCCACAGGGCGTGCGCCCCGCCGAGGTGGTCGATGTGGCCGTGGGTCAACAGGATCCAGCGGACTTCCTCGATGCGGCGCCCGAGAGTCTCGAGCGCGGGGGCCATTCCCACGGCGGGCGACGATGCGATTCCGGTATCGACGATCGCCGGCTCGGGGGCGTCGATGAAGAAGCTGTAGAGACCGAATCGGCCCCAGGGCGAAACGAGTGGGTGAATCTTCACGTCCTGCGTCATGTCACTTCCCCGGAGCGGAATGAAGGAACTCGGCCGTCTCCTCGAACACTTTCTGGTACTCCGGAATCCAGGAGAAGTTCTGGACGAACCCGTGGTTGGCTCCGGCATGGCGACTGACCTTCGCGTGCACTCCGGCCTCGTTCAGCCGCGCGCCGTAGAGTTCGCCCTCGTCGCGCATGGGGTCGAACTCGGCGGTGACGATCAGCGCCGGGGGCAGTCCGGTCAGATCCTCGCGCTTGATCGGGGAGACCAGCGGGTCTGCCGGATCCGCGCCGCTGTCGACATAGAAGGCATTGAAGGGCTTCAGTCCCGCGGTCTCCACGCCGTACCCTTCGGCGTTCTCCCGCAGCGAGGCGTAGCGGTCGACGTCGAAGTCCAGGTCCAGCGACGGGTAGAACAGGACCTGGTGGGTGATGCGATCGAAACCCTCGTCGTGTGCCACCGCGGCGACGGCGGCGACGAAGGTGCCGCCCGAACTGTCGCCGGCCAGCGCGAGCGTCGAGCCGTCCCACTTCAGGGCCCCGCCGTTCTCCGCGACCCACCGCACCACCCCGAGGCAATCCTGGAGGCCGGCCGGGAACGCAGCCTCGGGCGCCCGGCGGTACCCGACGGAGACGACCTTCAGCCCGGTCTCCTTCGCCAGGGACCGCGCGACATGGTCGTGGGTGTCGAGGCTTCCGAGGAAGAACGCCCCGCCGTGGAAGTACACCAGCAGTCCGTACGAGTCGGCGTCGACCGGCGTGTAGATCCGGACCGGCACGTCCCCTGTGGTGGTGTCCTCGACCGCGTGGAGCGGCAGGCGCTCCTCCACGGGCGCGACCTGCGCTTCCTCGCCGGCGCGCATGGCCGCCGGGTCGAGTGGGCCCGCGGGTGGGGCGGGCAGGTTGGCGATCACCTGGGCGATCTGGGGGTGCAACGGCATGTCGGTGACCTGGTTTCTACTTTGTGGCGGGCTGCTGAGCGGCGGGCTTCTGACCGGGGAAGACGTCGTCGACCTCGTCCTCGGTCCACCCCTGACGCGAGATGCGCTGCAGCTCGTCCGTCACCGGCTTGCGGGTCGCCTGGTACGACGCCAGAGCTTCCTTGACGGAGTCGGCCTCCTGCAGGGCGTCGGCGAGCGCGCCGGCGTCCAGGATCGCCGAGTTCGCACCCTGCCCCTGGTGGTGCAGCATCGAGTGCGCTGCGTCGCCGACGAGGACGACCGAGTCGGAGTGCCACCGCTCGACCGGGTCGATGTCGTAGACCGCTCGAATGCTGACGGTGTCCAGGTCGAGGCCGCGGGCGATGTTTACGATCCGCTCGTCGAAGCCCTCGACGGTTGCCACGATGTCGTCCTTCGTGATCTGCGGCGCCCAGGTACCGTCCGGGCACAGCGCGGTGATGTCGAAGGACACCTGGCCCCGGTGGCGCAACGGCAGCAGGTACACCTTCGTGCCCCTGCCGATGTACATCCGGAGGTTGTCGTCGACGATCATGCCGTGGGCGTCGTCGACGGAGATCACCGCGCGGTAGGCGTGCTCCCCGGAGAACACCGGGCCCTTGTCGCTGAAAAGCTCGTGCCGCACCACCGATTTGATGCCGTCGGCGCCGATGACCAGATCGGCTTCGACGGTCTCGGCGTTGGCGAACGTGAGGACGGAGCGGTCGCCCCGGTCCTCGACGGACTCGAGTTTGTGACCGAGGTGCACCATGCCCTCGGGGAGCACGCCCAGGAGAGCGTCGATGAAGTCCCCGCGGTGGATCAGGTGGGTCTTGGTCTCCTCGGCGAAGTCGTCGATGCCCGGCCACGTCTCCTTCATGATCGGATCATCAGTGGCGGTGAGGATCTCGAAGTAGTCACTCGGCGAGCTGACGTTCGCGATCGCGTCGAAGATCCCCCACCGGCGGAAGCGGTCCATGGTGGACGGACGTAGACCGATGCCGGCGCCGACCTCCCGAACCGCGGTGGCCTGCTCGTACACGGTGGCGTCGGCGCCGAGCAGGCTCAGGGCCTTGGCCGCCGCAGCGCCGGCATACCCTGCGCCGACGATGGCGATGTTCAGGTTCTTCAGCTCTGTTGGTTGCATGGTTCTCGTCCTTGTCAGTTCTGGATGGTCAAGAAGTCGGCGGGGTTCTCGACGAACAGCTGGGTGATCGTGGCCTCGTCGATCCCGGCCTCCCGCAGGTCGGGGATGAGGTCCTCGAAGAGGTAGTTCACGGTGTGGCCCTTGACCCCCGGCCACCCGAGCGGACTGCAGTTGGCATCGACGCCGGCGAGCGCCCTGTCCAGGTGGCCGGCGCCGAGGAACCGGAGGAAGTGGTCCAGGCGCTCCTTGCGGGGGCGGGCCCAGAACGGCGGATCCTCGAGTTCGGTCTCGTACCCGAACGTGTCGAAGCCGACGCGACCGCCCTGCTCGGCGATCCAGGTGTCGCGCGTCTTCTCGGCGTTCACGCCGTCGTCGACATGTCCGAACAGCACGCGGTCCAGCGGGAGGCCCTCGTCGTGGAAGATGGCGATGGCGTTCTCGGCGTCGATCGCCAGATGGGTCAGGATCGGCACACCGGTGCTCAGGGCGGCGCGAGCCGCGGCGCGGTAGATTCGCTTGTCCAGCTTCGTCATTCGGCCACCGCGGCTCACCCCGACCTTGATGACGCCGGCGCGGCTGCCGGTGTTCCCGATGCCGACGGTGATCTCGTGAACGAACTGCCGGGTCAGGTAGTCCACGCTCGCCCGCTCGAAGAACGGCAGGGCGGTGTCGCCGCCGACGAATCCGGTGCAGGCGACGATGTGGACGCCGGTCTTCGCGGACAGCGACTTGTAGTAGTCGACGTCACGACCGTTGCAGATTCCGGTGACGTCGACGAAGGTCCCGCCCCCGTACTCGTGGAACGTGCGCAGCTTCGGGACGGTCTCCGCGTACCGCTCCTCGGGGGTTTTCCACCACCTCGTGTCCAGCTCGGAGCCGGGCATGCCGTACCCGATGTGCTCGTGGATGGCGACGATGCCCAACTCTTCGGTCGGGATCGGCCCCAGGACTGTATTGACTCTCGACACAACACTCCCCTTCGGGAAAGACGACACTTCGATGGTGGATTTCGCGCGGTCAGCGCACCGACAGCAGTTCGCGGGGGTTGTCCACGAGGATGCGCTGGACGTCCGCGTCGCCGAGCCCCTGCGCGGTGAGGAGGGGCACGAACGTCGACAGGATGTAGCTGAACGGCACGGCGCAATCGGGCTGACCCTTGGCCACTCCGATCGCATTGCTCGAGAGCAGGATTCGGTTTCCGTGGCCGGCCTCGACCAGTTCGCGCACCACGGCGGCGCGCTCGTCGTCGGTGATGTGGGCGTCGCCTTCCGATCCCACGTGGTCCAGGGCGACGTACGCGCCGCGGCGGGCGATCTCGAGCGGTGCGGCGTCGGCGACCGCATCCTTGCGGTCGAGCCCGCCGACGACGACGCGATGGGCCGGCAGCTTTTCGTCCACGACGATCTCGAGGTCAGCCGCCGCGTCCTTCCCGTAGCGGAGGGAGACTGCGACTCCGGTCTGCAGTGCGGCCCGGGCAGCGCCACGGAACAGGCTCTCGTCGGTGGGTGTCATGCCTTCGCGGGTCGCGGTGGTGGTCACCAGACCCGCGGCACCCCGTCGCTCGACACGCGGGATCACCATGCCCTCGGTGATCTCCTTGGTGAAGAGGTCGGCGAACTTCTCTGCGGGCCACGGTGTAGGCGGGTTGGTCTGCGGCGTAAGGAAATAGCCACCGAGCATCTCTTCGGGGCCCATGCCCGTCGACGCGACGATGTGCACGCCGGTCGAGCGGGAGAGCGCCTCGTACATCCTCACGTCGCGACCGTGGAACATGCCGGTGCTGTCGACGATCGTCCGTCCGCCGTGGTCCCGGAAATCCGTCACCTTCGCCGCCAGGATCTCGAAGATCTCGGCGCGGTCCATGGCGATGTCGAACGCATGCTCCGCGCCGGGAACCACGGAAAGCAGTGCCTCGTGAACCGAGACGATCCCCAGATCGCCGGCGGATACGGGGCCGAGGACGGTGTTGACGGTGTTGTTCTCGGCGGTCTGGGTGCCAGTCATCGGCACTTCCTTTCGTGAGCGTCATGTCTGCATGACGTGCTGCGCATCACGGTAGGGATTAACATTACAGACTGTCAAGTGAGTGAATTGGTAGACAGGTGACTTGTCGGGGGGATTCGTGGCTGTACTGCGGATAGAATCCGGGCCATGTCGCTCCGTGCCGCTCAGAAGCAGATGACCTACGAGCTCTTCCTCGCGAAGGCGCTCGAGCTGTTCGGCGGGAAGGGCTACTCCGCGACCACGATCGACGACATCGCCACCGCCGCAGGCTCGACCCGGACCACCTTCTACCTGCACTTCTCGTCGAAGGCCGAGGTGATGAGCGCGCTCCTGACGAAGGTCGACGCGATACTCACCACGGCCGACGACCCGACGCTGACCGCGGTGGTCGCGTCCGGCTCGCGCGACCTGATCCGGGAGTGGCTGGACCGCAAGTTCTCGCAATGGGACGAGATCAAGCCCTACCTCACCGCGTCCTTCCAGGCCGCACACGAGCCGGACGTCGCAGCCAAGACCGAGCAGTGGTTCGAGGACGCGGTCGGTCAGATGACCGAGGGACTGGACCGGGCGAAGCGCTTCCCGCCGGACCGTCGCCAGGTCCGGTGCGTGCTCGCCTTCGGCCAGCTCGAGTACCTCTCGCGCCGCTACTTCTCGGTCGGCTGGCGGATTCCCCGCGAGGTCTGCCTCGACGAACTCACCGACTCCTGGTGCCACCTGCTCGCGTCGGACAACTGAGCCTCGAAAGTCGTCGCTTCGACGAGGATCTCCCGCAACCAGCCGATGAACGCCGCATCTGCCAGACGCGGGTTCCACACCATGTCGACCCTCAACGGCGAGATCGGCAGCGGGAACTCCTCGATCCGGAGGTCCACCCGTTCGCGCATCGCGACAGCGACCCGCAGGGTGTGCACCGCCACCCCACCGGCCGTCGCCACCAGATGCGGGATGAGCAGGTGGTCGGCGACGAGTTGCCCGATCCGGTACTGCACGCCGTGCGCGTCCAACGCTGCATACGGCGCCACCCGGTGCCGGGAGTCGTAGGTGACGTGGGGCACCGAGGTGAGCAGGTCCAGTGCAGACGCCTCGGGATCGCTGTCCGGATGGGCGATCACCACCCAGCGGTTCTCGTACAGCCGCTCGCGCGGGTGCGGCGACGCGAACGCCTCGGACAGGAGTACGACGTCCACCCCGTCGTCGGTGAAGTCGCTTGCCTGAGGCTCGACGAAGTTGCGCACCCGGAGGGTCGCATTCGGTGCCCGCTCCGCGATCAGTCGCGCCAAAGCGGGCCCGACGACGAATGCGGTGCTGGTGGTCATCGCCACCGTGATGGTACGGCTGTCGTGGGCCGGGTCGAAGCCCGGAAAGTTCACCACCTGGGCGGTCTGCCGCAGTACTTCACGCAGTGGCGCGATGAGTTCCAGGGCGCGCGGGGTGAGCACCAGCCCGCTGCCCTGCCGGGTCACCAGGTCGTCACCGATCATTCGGCGCATCCGTCCCAGGGCATGACTCATCGCGGGTTGGGACATGCCCACCCGGGCCGCGGCGCGGGTGACCGATCCCTCCTCGAGGAGCGCCAGCAGCGGCACCAGCAGATTGAGGTTGACCGAGGCGAGCCGCTCCAGGCCGAGATCACTCGAATGATCCCCGGGTTGGTTCATCCACACGAAGTTACGCGTCCTCCTCCCGAACCGTCGGCGTCATGCCTCGGCCGAGGCCATACGGCGCAGTCTCGGGATCGGGATCCGGTGGTTGACGGCGACCGCGACACCGTGACCGTCGTCGTGAGTCCAGCGCATCACCGACGGACCGTGCGGGCTGTCCCCGAGGAGGAACTCGGGTTCACCGGCGGCCGGCAGGTGGCCGGTGGCCTTGAGGTTCAACCCGAACTGCTCGGTCCAGAAGTACGGATCGAAGTCGAGTTCCGGCGCCTCGTCGCCGGTCAGTAGTGCGAGGGCAGCGACCTTGGCCTGTTCGATGGCGCTGCTCCACAGCGGAATCCGGCGTACTCCCGTCCGCGTCGGGACGGCCGCGACGTCCCCGGCCGCGACGATGCCGGGCCCGATTCGTCCCCGCGAGTCCGCTTCGAGGCGGCCGCCGGTCATCAGTCCACTGGTGGCCAGCCACTCCGTGTTGGGGATGTCGCCGATCGCGCTGACGAGCAGGTCGGCCGCGACCCGTGATCCGTCCCGCAGAACCAGCCCACGCGCAGTGTCGATCCCGGCGGCCGCGCCGACGACGATGGTGAGTCCCCGGGCGACCGCGGCCGCGGTGAACGCGTCGGACAGGCAGGGCCCCAGATGCGACAGCATCGGCCGGCCGTCGGCCACCAGCGTGACCTCGCATCCCGCCGACAGCGCAGCGGATGCGATCTCCATGCCCAGTGGACCGGCTCCGACGACCACCACCGACGGCCGGGCTGCCAGCCGTTCCCGGAGAACCAGGGCATTGTCCAGGGTGCGCAGGGTCAGCTCAACGCTGTCGCCGCCACCCAGACGCCGGGCCCTGGAACCGGTGGCGATCACCAGTCCGTCGTAGGGCAGGTCCGAACCGTCGTCGAGACACACGCGGCGGGCCCCGACGTCGAGCCCTACTGCCGCCACCCCGAGCACTTCGGTGGCCTCGTGCGTGGGCGGCGCCAGTTCGTGCGAACCACCGTCGACCAGAAGGGCCTTGGAAAGCGCAGGCCGCGAGTACGCCGCCCGGGGTTCGTCGCCCACGATGGTCAGGTCGCCGTCGAAACCTGCGGCACGGAGGCTGTCACACGCGGTCTGGCCGGCGATCCCGTTGCCGACGACCAGAATTCGCCGGGGAGCTTCGGTGAGTTTCATGCGAGTCTGAGGGCGGCCACGGGGCAAACCCGGACAGCGGCGCCGGCGTCAGCAAGTTCAGGGCTCCCCTCGGGGAGTTCTTCGACGTCGAGGATCAGTTCGCCCTCGTCGTCGAGATGCATCAGGTCGGGGGCGATCTCTTCGCACAGTC
This sequence comes from Rhodococcus sp. JS3073, assembly GCF_026810085.1. Lineage (NCBI taxonomy): Bacteria > Bacillati > Actinomycetota > Actinomycetes > Mycobacteriales > Nocardiaceae > Rhodococcus > Rhodococcus sp. JS3073. The sequence continues at coordinate 4,562,681 of NZ_CP113951.1, forward strand.
CGTGGCCCTCACACCGAGGCCGGTCGATCACGATTCTCATGCCGGGACCACCTTCAGGATCTCGAGTGTGTCGATGGAGCGGGTGATGTTGCTGGGCAACCGAACCGGCTCGGCGGCCACCAGACGCTGTGCGTGGACGGCGAGTGCCCCGATGACGGCGTGGGCTTCCAAGCGGGCCAGGCCCTGGCCTGCGCAGCCGTGCGGGCCGTAGCCGAAGGAGAGATGGTCGACCGGGTTCCGTTCGACCAGAAAGTCGTCCGGGTTCTCGTAGTGCCGTGGGTCGCGGTTGCCCGCACCGAAGAGGATCGCCACCTGGGATCCGGCCGGCACCACGGTGCCGTCGATGATGACGTCCCGGGTGACGAGGCGCCCCCAGGCATGCACCGGCGCCCAATATCGGAGTATCTCGTTGAAGGCTGCCGGCACCAGGGCGGAATCCCTTCGGACCAGGTCGAATTGGTCGGGGAAGGCCGAGAAGAGCGCGACGATGTTGCCGAGCGCGGCGATCGTGGTGTCCACTCCCGCGCCCAGGTACTGGTGGATGATGTGGCCGGCGGTGCCGGGAGGAATGGCGCCCCGGTTCTCGGCATCGAAGATGCCGCGACCGACCGACCCCGGCGCCAGATCCTCCGCCCGGACCCCGGTGCACCAACCGTAGAGTTCGCCGGCGATCGGGAAATTCTCCGCAGTCCGCTGGTTCATCGGGCCGATGACCTCCATCGCGGCCTGTCCCCAGCGCAGCATGTTGTCGCGCACCTCGCCGGTGAATCCGATCAGGTCCGCGACAACCTCGAGCGGAAGGGCGCGGGCCAGCGCATCGATGGCCTCGAACGATCCCCTGTCGACCAGGTCCGCGACCAGCGCATCGGCCTTGGTCTGGATCTGGTCCCTGATTCCCCGCAGCGCCCGTGGGGAGAGGTTCTCGGTGAGCGTCGCGCGCAAGTCGGTGTGGATCGGCGGGTCGGAGGCCAGGGACGTGCCTTGCAGTGCCTCGTTGACCATGGAGTTGAAGCCGATCGTCCGGGACGAGAACGTGCGTGGGTCGGCCAGAGCGTCGCGGATGGCGTCGTACCGGGTCAGAGCGTAGACGCCGTTGGCGGGCAGATGCACCACCGCGCCGAGATCGCGGAGTTCGGCGTACGTCGGATAGGGGTCGATCAGGATCTCGTCGGCGAAGAGGTCGATATCGGAACTCGCGGGTGTGCTGGTCATGCACCCAGTGAAGTGACTCCACTCACATAAATCCAACTCATATTGTTCATATAGGAACATGCATGCAGTTGATGTGAACGTCCGGCGGTTCACAGGAAAGTGCCAGCGACTTCACGGGTCGACCGGATTCTGTCTACTTACGCTCCTTCCATGCGAACTCAGAACTCCCGTGTCACCTCGCCGAAGAAGTTGATCGTCGCGTCCTCGATGACGATGCTTCTCGGACTCTCACTCGTTGCGTGCGGGACCGACAGCGACACCACCACCCCGGCACCCACCTCCGCTTCGGGTTCTGTCGCAGCGACTATGGCCACCGCCGACGCGGGCAGCGTCGTCGCCGGCGCCGAGGCATTCGCGGCTACTCTGACCGACGCTCAGAAAGCGTCACTGCAACAGGAGTATTCGCTCGAGAATGCGCAGAAGTGGTCGAATCTGCCGCAGGCACTGCTCCGGGGCGGTCAGGGGCGGATCGGCCTGCAACTGAGCGAGCTCGACGACACTCAGATCGCCGCGCTCGACACCCTGTTGCAGGCGGTCACCGGCTCCGCGGCGGGCGACGGGTACGACGAGATCCAACAGCTGCTCAACGCGGACGACTACCTCGCGGCCAGCGGCGGCGGAACCGACTACGGCCGTGGTAACTATTACATCGCCTTCCTCGGCACCCCGTCCGATTCCGGGACGTGGGAATTGCAGTTCGGAGGCCACCATTTGGCGTTCGCGAACACCTACGTCGACGGCGCACTCGTCGGTGCCACCCCGTCGTTCCGCGGGGTCGAACCGTTCGGCACGTTCGAGCAGAACGGCACGTCCAATTCCCCTCTCGCCAACGAGCAGTCTTCGTTTGCGGCGCTGCTCGCAGGACTGTCCACCGAGGAGTTGGCCACAGCGAAACTCGATTCCGTGTACAGCGACCTGGTGCTCAAGCCGGGTAACGACTGGGCATTCCCGACGACCAAGGAAGGCGTGCAGGTCTCGACGTTCACTCCGGAACAGAAGCAACTCGTCATGGCCGCGATCGCCACTTACGTCGACGACATCGACGACGCGGACGCGACCACCATCTTGGCGAAGTATGAACGCGAGCTGGACCAGACCCATGTCTCGTACTCGGGTAGCACCGGCGTGACCGAGCAGAACGACTACGTGCGGATCGACGGACCGTCGGTCTGGATCGAGTTCTCGATGCAGCACGGCATCGTGCTGTCCGGGAACCACCCGCACTCGGTGTGGCGTGATCGGACGACGGACTACGGCGGAACGCAGGAGTGATCATCCCTCGGCTACACAAGTCGGTTGCGGGGTTGATGGTGGTGCTCTCGTCGATCGGAGTGTGGCTGATCGGTGGTACCGCACAGGCTCACGTTCTTCCGACCACCACCATCGAACTCGGCGTCGGTTCCGGGGAAATCGCTGCCGCACTGACGATTCCACTGAGCGACCTGGAGGCCGCAAGCGGGATCGACCTCGGATCCGGCGGCCAGAGCGACGTCGACGCGCACTCGAGCGAACTGCTGGACTATCTGGAGGACCATTTCGCGCCGACTGCGCTGGATGGCCGGCCGTGGGCGGTCACGTTCGACGAACTCACCGTGGGCTCGTCGGAGGACCTCGGTACCGGAATCTATGACACGGTCACGACGACGGCGCATCTTGTTCCACCTGCCGGCGCCGATGAACGCTCGTTCGATCTCGGCTACGACGCGGTGATCCATCGCGTGGTCACCCATGTCGTCATGGTCACCGTACGATCCGACTGGTCCACGGGAACAATAGATTCCGGGCGAGAGATCGGCACTGTCGGAGTGGACTCCGTCACCGGAGACATCACGCCACTGACAGTGCGCCTCGACGACGGAAGCGCCTGGCAGGGATTCGTCAGTATGGTCGCGCTCGGTATCACGCATATCCGGGAGGGAACGGATCACCAGCTGTTTCTGCTCACGTTGTTGCTACCCGCTCCGTTGCTCGTCGCCGCCCGGCGATGGGGTGGTCCAGCGCGGCCTGTAGTGGCGGTGCGCAAGATAGCTGCGATCACGCTGGCGTTCACCGTCGGCCACTCGGTCACCCTCGCGTTGGGCACGATCGGCTTTCCGGTTCCGCAGCAGCCCGTCGAGGTTCTCATTGCGATCAGCATTCTCGTCGCTGCCGTTCACGCAATCGTGCCGATCTTCGTCGGTCGTGAAGCGTTGATAGCGGGGATGTTCGGTCTCGTCCACGGTCTCGCGTTCTCGGCGACGCTCACCGAACTCGATCTCATCGGTGGGCAACTCGCAGTCAGCCTGCTGGGTTTCAATATCGGCATCGAGCTGATGCAACTCGCCGTCATCGCTGTCGTGCTGCCGCCGCTCATCGTGCTCGCGCGAACCCGCATCTACCATCCCGTCCGGGTAACCGCAGCCGTACTCGCCACGGCAGCAGCAGTCGGATGGGTATTCGATCGAGTTGGGTTTCCCAACATCGTCGCCGACATTGCGGACCGCCTGGCCGACGTGACGCCGGATATCGTTGCCGCTCTGTGGATTACCGGGGTCGCCGTGGCTGCTCTACTCGTGCGGGGCTGCGTCGTCGGGACGGCCGGGCCAGACGCGTTCCGCAAGGGCGAGGACCGGAGGCAGGGCCGGGTTGTCGGAGGCCGGTCGCCACGCCATGCGCAGGTGGATCGGCAGCGTCTCGTCGAGCACTCGCAGGAAGCGCACATGCGGGGCGGTCACGTTCTGCGCGACTGACGACACCGTCAGAGAGCATCCGGCTTCGGCGCCCACGGGGTCCTGGCCATCGGAAACGACCGGCAGTTCCGGACGCTGTGCGAAGTCCTCGATACACCTGAGCTGGCGACGGACCCCCGGTTTGCGACACCGCCGGACCGCAGCCACAACCGTGCGATACTGCGCCCCATCCTGCAGGAACTGCTGGCCGCACAGCCCGCGTCCGAATGGTTCGACATCTTCACCGAGGCACGGTTGCCGTGTGCCCCGATCACCGATGTCCGCGGCGGAATCGAATTCGCGGAGCGCGTCGGGCTGGAACCTGTCGTGGCGGTGGGCGACGGTGAAGAATCTCTTCCCGGGGTGCGCAACCTAGTCGATACCCAGCAGCGCACGCGCCTGAAGGATTGCCTGCTCGACGTCGTCGTCGAGGCCTCCGGCGGGCAGTGCACCGATTTCGCTGCGGAGCAGTCCGACGTCCTCGAGCAGCAGGTCGTACTGGACGTCGACGAGGTTGTCACTCATCCAGCTTTGTCCGGTCGACACGGCGATCACGTCGAAAAGGCCCTTGGCGGGCGTGCCGAGATGCTCGGCGAGAGTGAGCATCCGCGCGGTGGCGGCCAGATTGTAGGTGGCCAGCGCATTGTTGAGGAGCTTCACCTGGTCGGCCAGCCGCACCGCGACGTGGACGCTGTCAATGGACGGCCAGTCGAGTGCCGCGAGGTCGCTTCCGGCCGGTGACTGGGTCTCGTCCGACCACTCGCGGACGCGTTCCGCGTTGAAGTCGTAGCCGTACACCTCCTGCCCCAGCTGGGCGAGATGTGCGCCGATGTTTCCGCCGATGGGTCCGAGTCCAATTACCAAGTGCATGAGCGTTCCTCGAGTGTGTGAGCGAGCAGGTGTGGAAGAGAATGCCGGACCGGCATGGCAATTCGGCTCAGACCGTGGGGGACTCCGGGACGAGACCCCGCTCTGCCATGACCTGCTTGACGAGGGTCAGGCCGTTGAGCACGCGTGGGAACCCGACATAGGGGATGCAGTGGATCAGAGCACCGACGATCTTCTCCTTGGTCAGGCCCACGTTGAAGCCGGTGTTGATGTGCAACTTCAACTAGGGCTCGGTGCCCAGGGCGACCAGTGTGTGGAGATGGTCACCATCGTCTGCTCCTGCTGGGTCAGGCCGGTCCGGGAGTAGATGTCTCCGAAGGCGAAGGAGACGATGTAGTCGGACAGATCCGCGTCCAGACTCTGGTAGGACTCCACGAGCTTGACGTGGTCGAAGGTGTTGGTGTGCTCGGGGGAGACGAGCTCCAGCATGCGGTCGAGGCCGCCCTGATAGCGATCTGTGGTCATGGGGTATTCCTCGTCAGCTTGTCGGAAGCGACGTTTCGCAAGCCGCCGTGCACCACGCCTGGTTGGTTCACCGAGGCGTGGTGCGGGGCCGGAAGGACGGTGGGCGATGGGGTGTAACTATCTCTGTCCCTGCGGGTTTCGTACCAACATCTTTGTTTGCGCCGATCGCCGCGCTGGCGGCGTGGTTCGTCATCGGGATGGACCTGTTTTCACCCGGACTGAACTCGCCGGTGCCGCTCGGGCGGCGCGTGAGTTGCTGCTGGGGCTGCTCGACGGTCCGCCCGGCGGGACCTATGTCGAGGGCCGCGACGATCGGCCTTGGCTGGACCCCGAGGCTCAGGTCGTGTTTCAAAGGTGGTTCGGCTGTGAGTTTTCGGTCAAGTGGGTGTGTCGCTGCCGTTGAGTGAGTGAGGTCTCCGGTATCTGGGTTCAGCGACCAAGCAAAAGCCTGAATATCGGAGACCTCGTGCCCAGCGTCGCGGTGCAGGGGCGGGCGGATGTTGCCGACGTGCAATGGGCGCGGTTGGTGCCGCTGCTGCCTCTGGGTAGGAAGGCGGGCCGTTCGCCGAAGTGGACGAAACGGCAGCTCATCGACGGGATCCGGTGGCGGATTCGGGCGGGTACGACGTGGCGGGATGTGCCGGCCCGGTACGAGCCGTGGCACGGTGTGCGGGTTGTTCCGGTGTTGGCGGCGGGCGGGGGTGTGGGTGCGGCGCCGAAGTGTCGCTGCGACGCAGGAACAGCGACGTTGCACGTGAGGATGCCGCCGTCGGGTCCTGCTCCTGTCGACGTTCCGGTCGTCGGCGTCTGTGCCGACGACCGGTGGTCTGAGGTCCGGTTGCATTCAGGTGTGCGACAACGGCGGGAGACCGGGCACGCCGCCGGTTGAGAGTGCACGAAAGACGCGCTCTGGTGTCATCGGCAACTCGGTAAGCTGGGCACCGACCGCGTCGGCGATGGCCTGGGCAATTGCCGGGGCGATGGGGAGCATGCCGCCCTCCCCCATGCCTTTGGCGCCGAAGGGGCCGGCGCCGTGTCCCTGCTCCTGGGTGATCGAGACGAACCGCTCGGGGAGGTCCTCCGCGAGTGGGACGCGGTACAGCAGTGCCTCTGCGTTGAGGAGTTCACCGTTCTCGTAGCGCATTTCCTCGAACAGTGCTTGCGCGAGTCCCAGCACGGCGGCGCCTTCGTCCTGTCCGCGGCAGCCGATCTTGTTGATCACCTTGCCCGCGTCACCGCTGACCGCGAGCTGTAGGACCGTGACCTTTCCGGTCTCCGGGTCGACTTCGACCTCGGCGGCCGCCCACCCGATCTCGTAAAAGACACATCGGGCGGCCAAGGGCGCGTCGGCGTCGTTGCGGACCTTGTAGTAGCCGTCGGCAGAAAATTCGAACCCGGTGTGGCCGAAGAACTCCATGATCCGTTCGAACAGCGGATATACCTCGCCCGTGGGGGTGCGCACTGTCCAGTTGTCGAGCACAGCGGTGGCCGGGTCGAGGGTGAATTGTTCACCGGCCCACGCGAGCACTTGGCTACGCAGGTTCTCCGCGGCGTTGCGGACGGCCTGTCCCATCACCACCACTCCGGACGAGGCGTTGGTGCCCTGATCGAAGGGGGTGTGGTCGGTGTCGATGCCCGTGTACGCGACGCGGTCGCGGCTGGTGCGCAGGACGTCGGCGACGATCTGGGACATCGCGGAGTGCCCGCCCTGGCCCATTTCGGTGAGCGCGCAATTGAGGAAGACGTCGCCGTTGGCGGTCACCTTGACCCGCGCCATCGCGGGCTTGTTGCCGCCGCCGCTGTCCTTGAGCCCGACGCATACCCCCATGCCTCGGTTTCCGCTGCGATCCCTGGAGTGGTAGCCGATAGCGTCCGCGACCAGACGCATTCCCTCGGCGAGGTCGGAGTCGATCCCCGCATCCCCGGGGACGAATTCTTCGCCGAGCTTTTTGAGGTTTTTCAACCGCAGTGCGTAGGGATCGATGCCGAGTCGCTGCGCGATGAGGTCGATCTGACGTTCGCCGGCCCACGTGGTCTGGGTGGCCCCGAAGCCGCGCATGGCGCCGGCGGGCACAGTGTTCGTGGTGACGGCCTTGCAGACGGTGTCGATGTGCTGCCAGCGGTACGCGCCCGGCATCCGGTAGCCGGCCTTCTCGGCCACCGCCGGACTGTGTTCGGCGTACGCTCCGCTGTCGAGGAGCACCGTGGATTGGCGGGCGATGAAGGTGCCGTCCGCCTTGACGCCGGCCTTGACGATCAGCTTCGCCGCGTGCTGCGACACGGTGAGGAAGCCCTCTTCGGTGCTCATGCAGAACCGCACCGGCCGCCCGCCGCTGAGCTGGGACAGGCGGATGGCGACCGGGTCGGCCTTCGGGCCGTTCTTCGCGCCGAACGCTCCACCGAGCAGGGCGACGTGCACCCGGATCCGGTTTTCGGGGAGGTTGAATACGTGCCCGAGTTCCTGGCGGAGGTTGAACGGGCTCTGTGTCGCCGTCCAGACCTCGATCTGTTCGTCGGTTGCCTCCGCGACCGTGACGAACGGTTCGAGATGCATGTGGTTCATCCGGGAGAAGAGGAAGGTGTCCTCGAAGATGTGGTCGCACTCCTCCCACACCTCGGGTGATCCAGTGCTGTATCGGAATTCGTAGCTGACGTTGTGGTCGCTGCGCAGCGACGCCGACGCGCCGTTCCGGTACGGGGGCAGACCGCCGCGCGGCTCGAGCGGATGGATTGTCGGCGACGACGGATCGAGGGCCTCGTCGACGTCGAATATCGCGGGCAGGATCTCGTAGTCGACCTGAATGAGGTCCAGTGCAGCCAGGGCCGTGCGCTCATCGACCGCAGCGACGGCGGCGACGATATCGCCGACATAACGGACGGCGTCCGTCGCGACGACCGGTTGGTCCTTGACCATGGTGCCGTAACACGCCAGGCCGTCGGTTTCGTTGCGCGTGAGCACCGCGGTGACGCCGTCCAGTGCCTGGGCGGCGCTCGCGTCGATGGACACGATTCGAGCGTGCGCGTGCGGACTACGCAGCACCTTCGCGTGCAGCATGCCCGGTCGCACGATGTCGGTGTTGTAGACCGCTTTGCCGGTCACCTTGACCGCGGCGTCCGCGCGCGGCAGATCGCGTCCGGTGACTCGCTTGTCCGGAGAGGCGGTCGGCAGCGAATACACGGTGTATCCGGCGCTCGCGGCGTCGGAGTGGACGTCGTGAGTGAAGGACTCGGGTGTCGCTCTCACGCGGATTCCCCGTTCGTCTCACCGGTCAGTTCGGCAGCGCGCTCGACCGATTCGAGGATCATCTCGTATCCGGTACAGCGACAGGTGTTGGAACTGATCCATTCGCGGATGGTGCCGCGATCGGGTTGTGGGTCCTGACGCAGCAGCCCGGTGGTGAGCATCAACATCCCGGACGTGCAGAAGCCGCACTGGAAACCCCCGCACTCGGAGAATGCACGTTGCTGCGGGGACAGCGCGCCGTCGGGCGCGGCCAACCCTTCCACTGTCTCGACCGAGGCGCCGTCGACGCTGAACGCGAACGTCGAACAGGAGGCGACGGGCAGATCGTCCACGAGCACGGTGCACGCTCCACAGACCCCGCGCTCACAGGAACCGCGAACGCCGTTGCAGCCGTGGTTGTTGCGCAGGACGTCGAGCAGGATGGCGTTGGCGGCGACGCGCACGGTCTGCTTGACGCCGTTCAGGGCGAACTCGATGCAGGTGTCGAGTTCTCCGTCCGCGGCAGCCGATCGATCGGTCTCGCGATCGGGGTACTCGGTCATCTCGTTGTCTTTCCCTTCAGCTGAGCACACGCCGCGGTGAGCAGGCGGCGCGTCAACACACGCACCAGGTGCCGGCGGTACTCCGCCGAGCCGGTGTAATCGGCACACTCGTCCGGTAGCTGCTGAGCAAGCTGCGCACTCACCTCGAGCGGATCGAGTTCGCTGGCGCCGGTGTCGGCCGTCAGAGCGAATCCGTGGCGGTACTCGGAGCCCGATTGCGCGCGCACCTGCAGGGTGCCGTCGGGGCTGCGCCGCACCGCAAGCGCCACTGTCGCCGTCGGACGCATCGAACGCTCATATCCGAACCAGACGAGGTCGTCCGTTCGTACGGTTATGTCGGTCAACACGCTGCGCTGAGCGGTTCCGCTGTCCGCCCACAACGACGCGACCGGGCGGGAGAGCGCGCCGGCGTCGTAGATCAGGTCCGCGTCGAGCGCCCCGAGAAGCAGCGGCATCTCGTAGCGGTACCGCCGCGCCATCAGGTTTCCGCCGACGGTCGCGGTGTAGCGGATCCGGACCGTGGCGATCGATGCCCATGCCGCCGCGAGGTTCGGGATCGCGGTGCCGACGATCTCGTCCGTCGCACCCATGTGGTGGGTCACCATCGGGCCGATATGAAGTACGCCGGCCTCGTGTCTGATTGCGCGTAGCGCATCGACCTTCTGCAGCGACACCAACGTGTTTGGGGCACAGCCCTCACGGATCTGGGCGACCAGATCCGAGCAGCCGGCGGCGATGACGGCATCCGGATGTTCGGACACGATCGCCAGGGCGTCCTCGATGGTGGTGGGGCGATGGAGCCGGAAAGGGGCCATCGCGAATTGGGTCTGAGCCACCAACCCGGCGCCGAGGGCCTGGGTGCGCATCAGCGGGCTCCCCGCACGAGTGCGAGACGCGGTCTGACGTGGCCACCGAGCGCGGGTGTCGTGCTGCGGCGTGTGGTTCTGGGCATCTGCTGGTTCACCCCTCGTCGCGAGGGCAGGGCGCGCCGCTCGACGGCCACGGAGACGACATCGAGTGCGGTGCGGACGGCTACCGAACAGAATCCGGTGTAGTCGAACCTACGCCGAGTCCGGCCCCGAAGATGGTCACGGACGACGATCGGATCCCCGTCATCAACGTGGTCGTAGGCGCCCGACCAGTCGGTCAGGAACAGGACGGTGGCCACGCCGTCACACGACGCGCGCCTGCTGTCTGCGGCGTCCTGCTCGGGGGTCGCATCACCGCGCACGGGTACGGCAGTCACGGTGCCGCCGCCCTCCGCCGCCACATGGGCACAGCCGCTCTTTTTCATGTGGATCTTTCCATTCGAAAGGACTACGGATGCCGGCGCAAGAACACTCAGCACAAAGTATCTTTGCTATAAGATAGTTCTACGTTCTCGCTTCCCCGAGGTCAATAGCTCGGCCAAAGTCGCCGGACCGATACTTTCGGGGCTTACCGAACCCGATCACCACGCTCCCCGAAGAGGAGCAGGTCACAGCCAGCGTTGCCACCGATGCGCCATCTGCGAGCATGATGGCGCTACCCCGGGCACACGGCAGGTCTGCGCGGAAACACGCTGCCGAGGTCGCTCTTCTGGGATTCGAGCCCCTACGCAGACTCCGCGCCGAGTGACTTTGCAGAATTCTCCGATGCGGCAGCCCGCAAGGATCCCTCGAGAACCATCAGGAGATCGGCGAGCTGCTCGCGCTGACCACCACCCAGTCCACCCTGCATCCGCGCCAACTCCGCGAAGTGCGCATCCGAGACAGCATCGACAAGTTCTCGGCCCGCCTCTGTCAGCGTCACATACACCACGCGTGAGTCGATGTCATCGCGCTCACGCAGCACCAGGCCTGCATCCTCGAGCCGGTTCACCCGCATCGTCAGGCCACCGGTGGTGATCAATGTCTGCTTCGCCAGTTCCCCCGCGGTGCGCCGAAACGTCGGTTCCGCACGCCGAAGGCACGCCAGAACATCGAACCCGGCCTCGTTCGTACCGAAGCTTTCGAACAGCTCGTTGATCTGAGACCGGTACAGCAAGAAGCTGCGATGCAGCCGTCCGAAAATCTCGAGCGCCGACACGTCCAGCTCGGGACGCGTCCGGGCCCATTGCCGGATGATCTCACCGACCCCATCTACCCGATCCGATTCGGCCACTTCACACTCCAGATTCGATACGGGCACGGTGCCGCGAATCAGTCTCGCCTACCGGCGACCGACTCAACGACAATTTCAGGACTTATCTTTGCGCAAAACTATTGTACGATCCTCGCCACCACCCGCGACGGCTCCCCAGCCCCGGTCGCCGGAACCGTGATGCCAACAGAACTGCGAGGCACCCGTGAACACCGTCCTGCGCGACATCCACACCGAATGGGAAGCACACCGCGCTGTCGCGGTCGCCACCGTCATCGCCACCCACGGGTCATCCCCGCGAGACCCCGGCGCCATGCTCGCAGTCCATCAGGACGGAACCGTGGTCGGCAGCATCTCCGGCGGCTGCGTCGAAGGCGCCCTCTACGAGACCGCCCTCGACGTCTTCACCACCGGCCACGCCCGAATCGAGCACTACGGCCCCACCGGCGACATCCTCGCACCCGGACTGACCTGCGGCGGATCGCTGACCGTGCTCGTGGAACGCGTAGACCGCGAGACCATGCCGCAACTCGCCGACCTCATGGAACGGACACTGCGCGACGAAACCGTCATCCTCGAGACGGTCCTCACCGGACCGGAAGCAGGTACCCACCGCATCGCACACGAACTCGACACTGCAACCGGACTGACCCCCTCCGGAACACTGATACGACGCTTCGAACCGCGGCCGCGGATGGTGATCGTTGGTTCCACCGACTTCGCCGCCGAGACCGGGCTACTCGGCACCAGAATGGGCTACCGCGTCACCATCTGCGATGCCCGCCCCGTGTTCACGACACCGCAGCGGTTTCCCGACGTCGACGAAGTCGTATGCCAATGGCCGTCGGACTGGATTGCACGCGAACGCAACGAAGGCCGATTCGATTCCCGCACAGTCGTTGTCGTCCTCACCCACGACCCCAAGATCGATATCCCGGTCCTCCTCGAATGCCTCGACGAGGCCAAATGGGCACACCCCCTCGCCTATATCGGTGCCATGGGGTCACTCACCGCCGACGCCAACCGACGACAAGCACTCACCGCAGCCGGTCTCCGCCCCGAACACCTCACCGCCCTATCGAGCCCGATCGGCCTCGATATCGGCAACCGTGGACCAGCCGAGACCGCAATCTCCATTGCGGCCGAAATCATCATCGGGTCCAACCAGGGCCGATCGTCGCGGCCCTCGACATAGATCCCGCTGGGCGGACCACCGAGCAGCGTGAGCATCAACTCACGGGCCGCAGGAGAGGCAGCATCGAGCATGCCGTCACGATGCTCTTTCAGTCGTCCCCGTCCCACCCAGCCCTCACCGGCAGCGATGTAGCTCTCGGCGTCTCGACAGGGACTGTCCGATTATCCAACCTTGTCATTGCGACGCCCGCATCTCGCAGGTCGTCGCGGCCTGTCATGCCTGCCAATTTGGAGAGCCGGGTCGCCGCCGACCCGAGATCTTCAGCGACTGGCTGGTGCTGGCGGTGGCGTTTGGGCTGGCGTCGTTGGCGCCGAGCAGGAGGGCGCCAACAAGGTTGTCGATGTCAATGACCTGCTCTTCCGGAAGCGGATCGATGACCGGTCACCCCAAGAGCTCCGGGTGTCGGCTCGTTACGGGTTACTCGGTTCCCGCTAGAAGATGGCCCGTGGGATCAATCCGGTGGTTCGTCCATCCTGATCCAGGACATGTCCTGCCCTCTTGAATGTGTGGAGGCTGATGAACCGGTCCGAAATGGTGATGGACGGAAGTTCTCGCGTGAGTGCAGCCGCGAATGGCGCGATCTCGCTAATCGTCTGAAACCACATCGTGGCGACGATTGTCGAGGTTCCGGTAGTGGCGTTCGCAATTCGGCATTTTGGAATTCGGCTCAATAGGTTGCCGACCGTGTTCAACTCGCTCGGTGCGGTCGTGATCATGAAAGTCGTCTCAACGACTGGTCCGACAAGTGTGTTCGCTCCCTCGCAGCGCAGGGCCACGCGGCCCCCGTCGATCAGCCTTTCGACGCGGCGTCGCGCGGTCGGTCCGGTCACATCGCATTGCTCGCCGAGTGTGGTCCATGCTTGACGCCCATCTTTCGCCAGAGCTCCGAGCAGAGAACGATCGAGATCGTCCAGGAATGGAATCGTTTTCCTGCGTGTGGGCGCTGCCTGGGGCAATTGGAGAAGATGGGCCTGTTCCAGGTCTAACGCCTGGACGCGCCACCGCGCGCCTTCTGTGTAGTTGGTGAGCACGACCGTCGTTGCCACCGATCTGATTCCTTCGATCACCTCGATGCGGTCGGTGAGCAGACGGGTGAGGTCGCCAATGCTGGACACGAACACGATCACATGGAAGTCCGACGTCCCGGATGTGCTCGATACCGTGTCGACTGCTGGCTCGGCAATCAGGGCTTCTACAACGTCATGCTTGCTCTGGGGTCTGCAGGTTATCGCAAGCCATGCGGCACATCCGAATTGCAGGAAGGTCGGGCCCGGAGCCACCGCGATCCATGCCGAGCCGCTCTCGGACAACAGCTTCCATCTTCGGGCGAGTGTCTTCGGCGAGTACTGAAGTGCCTCCGCCAAGTCCGCCCAGTCAGCGCGTGGGTTGAGCTGCAGCGCGCCGATAATTGCAAGGTCCAGTTCAGCTGCAGCCTGAGACGTCATATTGGACATTATCGCCCTAAAAATTATGGATATCGGCCAAAACCCAGGTCTCGTGAGGTGCGCCACTCAGAGTGGTTGAGCGCGAGTTGCGCAACCGGGACTCCCGGCCCACGAAGTCGAGGTCGATGCATGTGGACACAATCAGTCAGGGGTGAGGAAGGTGCCGTCCAGCGGGCGGGCGTTGTGGCGGACGTAGTTGGGGCTGGCACCGGTCGCGCTCTCCTGCTGCGCGGAATCGGGGGTAGTGCCGACAGGTTCGCACCACAATTCGGTGAGCTCAACAGTTCCCTGAGGCTGCTCGCGTGGGACGCCCCCGGTTCCGGGCGCAGCGGGGATTTCGGACGTCGGTTGCACCTGGACGACTACGCTGACGCCGCGGCCGAGGTGATCAGGTGCCGCTGCGGCCAGGTAGGCCAGATGCGTCCTGGTGGTCCACCCATCTCGGGAGCGCTGCAACGCGTGGTCGGCGGGCTCGATCTCGACCTCGCCGGGCGGCACGGACTGTGCCTCGGGAGCCCGGCGCACGCCCGCCGCATGCTGGTGAGCCTGCGCGATGGTCGAATCCACGCTGACGTCCCACACGATCGCACCCGCGGCTTGGGTGAGTGCCGGGCAACCCCGTCAGGATCCCCATCTCTCCGGACATTTCTGTTCGTGGTGTGCCAGCGTGCCGCTGGCCATGTTTCGCAAGTTGATCCCGCGTGGACTTCTCTTACTTTCCGCCCACGAGTGGAAATCGTTAACTGTGCACACGGTCTATTTCTTCCTGCGAGCCATGCGTGGCTGATTCCGCCGAGGTCTGTAGCGGCGTTTCGGGCCGGGGAATCCATTTTCCGCTTTATTTCATATGTCACTCAGTGCCTGAATCTTGCGGTCCCGCGGTTCGGCATAACAGCAGGTTGAGGGCTCAAACTGTAAAAATGAGAGCTTGCGCACAACTAGCCTCAGCATTAAGATATTGACCACTTAAGTAATTTGCAGATTTGCAACTGTGCTCGTTATTCAGAAACAGAGGCTCTCTAGAACGCTCTGATTCGCCACGCGGTTCACGCGCCGCGTGATCGCATGTTCGTCAAATAGCCGGGAGGCACAATATGGGTGGTGCAGTCGCACGACCAGCGGGCGCAGGCTCGCCGAAGAAGGTCGCGCTAGCGAGCCTGATCGGCACAACCATCGAGTGGTACGACTTCTTCATCTACAGCACCGCAGCGGTGCTCGTTTTCAACCATCACTTCTTCCCCAGCTTCGACCCGGCCATCGGAACGCTGCTGGCCTTCTCGACCTTCGCCGCCGGCTTCGTCGCCCGTCCGATCGGAGCCATCGTCTTCGGTCACTTCGGGGACAGGGTGGGCCGAAAATCGATGATGGTCGTCACCATCTTGATCATGGGCGTCGCCACCGTGCTGATCGGCCTGCTGCCGACCTATGCCACCATCGGCGCCTTCGCTCCGGTGCTGCTGGTGCTGCTGCGACTGACGCAAGGCTTCGCGCTCGGCGGCGAATGGGGTGGCGCTGCGCTCATGGCCACGGAGCATTCCCCCAACAGCCGACGTGGTTTCTTCGGCAGCTGGCCGCAGGCGGGGGTGGCGGTCGGACTGATCCTGGCGATGACCGTGTACCTACCCCTCGATGCAATGGCCGATGATCACTTCATGGCGTGGGGGTGGCGTGTTCCGTTCCTGCTCAGTGCGGTACTGGTTATCACCGGACTGATCATCCGGGTACAGGTCGCCGAGAGTCCGGAGTTCGACCGGGTCAAGGATGTGCACGCGGTCGTGCGCCTGCCGATCATCGAAGTTCTTCGCACACATCCGAAGCAGGTGCTCCTGGTCGCCGGCGCCAGCCTGTCGCCGGGCATCTTCTTCTACCTCCTGACCGTGTACAACTTCGTCTACACGCAAGAGGCGGGCGGCCTGAGCCAAAGCTCCATGCTGATTCTGGTGATCGTCACCTCCGCGGTCGGATTCGTGGTCACCCCGATCGCAGGTGCGCTCTCCGACAGGTTCGGCCGGCAACGGCTCTTCCTGCTGGGCCTTGCCCTCATCGGTTCTCTCGCCTTCCCGCTCTACTGGGCGCTCGACTCGGGCTCGTACGGCTTCATCGCTGTCTGCTACGTCGCCGCGACCATCGCCGTATACATCCCGTGGGCGCTGCAGCCGGCATACTTCTCCGAGGCGTTCGACGCGCGAGTCCGCTACAGCGGGCTGTCGTTGGCCACCACCCTCGGCAACCTCTTGGGCAGCGCTATCGCGCCTCTCATTGCCGGCACACTACTCAGCGCAACTCATGCGTCCATCTCCATTTCCCTGTATGTCTTCGTCTCCGCAGCAATGTCGTTCGTCTGCGTGCTGGTGCTCGGACGGACGAACCGGAAAAAAGCCAAGCAAGCCGATAGTGGAATCGGCACCGATAACGCGAGCGGGCTCCGCACTCCCACCTACTCGGAGTGATACCCCGCATGTAGGTGCCCCCATGGCGCAGAATGCGCCCACGCTAACAACAGATAACACGCTGAAGGAAGGACGAACTGTGAGCAGCAACGAATGCCGCTACGAAACATTCACCCTCGAACGCGCAACACCGACCATCGGGGCGTTTATCCACGGCCTGGATCTTCGCGACGAGATCACACCGCAGTGCCAGACTGAACTCCGCACAGCCTTCCTGCAACACGAGGTCCTGTTTATCCGCGATCAGCACCTCGAGCCAGAAGATCAGCTCCGATTCGCGAAGGTGTTCGGCGACCCCCAGGAAGTAAGTGCATTCTTTCCCTCCCTTCCGGGAAACCCGTTCATCGAGGTGCTCGAATCTCGCGGTCGCGCAGCCGGAACCGACGTCTGGCACTCCGATCTGACCTGGCAGGCGACTCCCAATTCCGCGACCTGCCTCCATGCCCAGGAGATCCCACCCTGCGGCGGTGACACACTGTGGTCGAGCATGACTGCCGCATATGACGCGCTACCGGAGACGATGAAGAATCTCATCGACGGGCTCGAAGCCGTGCACGATTGGGAAAAGGAACTGACCGGCGTTGTCCGCCAGGGAGATGACGGGGAAGCACGGTACGAGGAAACACGCCGAAAGTATCCTCCGATGACCCACCCCGTCGTGCGCAAGCATCCAGAAACCGGTCGCAGACTTGTCTACGTCAACGAGTTGTTCACCTCGCGCATCTCGGGGGTTCCTCCGCAGCTGAGTGACTCGCTACGAAACATGCTCACGGGCCTCGCCAAGACCCCGGAGTATCAGGTCCGATTCCGTTGGGAGCCTAACTCCCTCGTGATCTGGGACAACCGGTCGACGCAACACTACGCGGTCGGCGACTACCACCCGCACTACAGGCGCATGCACCGAGTCACCCTCAGCGGTGACCGCCCGGCCTGACACCTGATCGCCTGCTGGGCGACCCGATCACCGGTCGCCCAGCAGCACTTCACCCCTACTCATTTTGGCGCGAATAGACGGATCCACTGCTGGCAGAATATCTACCGGGGCAGGGAAATCGGGGAATTCACCGTCCCCGACGTCATTCGCCATTTCCTTGTGTCATGGTTGCCGGTCCTGCTCGACGACCCACGCTGCGATCTGCGCACGGGACGTGAAACCGAGTTTGGTGAGTAGGTGCTCCACGTGACCTTGCGCAGTGCGAGGCGATATCACCAATCGTGCGGCGATCGCCCTGTTGGTCAGGCCCTCGGCGGCGATCAGTTCGGCGACCTGCCGTTCACGTTTGGTCAGTTTCACCGACGAATCAGGCGACGCGTCCGGAAGCCGTTCGCCGAGGGCATAGGCAATGGCGGCGTCAAAGCCCAAGCGCCGCCCCTCTCGGCGCGCCGCCTCCACGGAGCTCTTGCCGAGCGTCCCATACGCCCTCTGCTCGGACTCCTCACGGGAAACAAGCAGATTGGGGAACCCCACCGTGGGGCTACCCACCGTGCGCCCGAGCTCCTCGGCGGCCGCCATCAGGACGACCGCGCGTCGCGCGTCGTGCGCTTCGGCGGCGATCGAGCCCAGTGTCTCGAGGCACGCGACCGCGGTGCGCGGGGTGTTCACCCGCCGGGTCAACTGCAGTGACTGTTCGAGTAGCCGAACTGCCCGATCGGTATCACCGTGGCGCCACACCGCGTCACCCATCGCCCAGAGGGCGAACGACTGGTACATCGATTCACCGTGCGCCTGAGTGATCGCGACGATCTGTTCGTAACAGTCACTCGCCCGTTGTGATTCGCCGAGTTGTTCGTAGGCCATCCCCAGCCGGTGCAGGACCCCGACGTGTGAAGCGTCCTCCCGCGTGCCGAAAACGGTGCCGGCGCTTTCCAGTAGCGCACATGCGCGAGTCGGATCACCCCTGAAAAGGGAGAGAAGTCCGTCCGCGTACTCGATGTATGCGTGGCTCACCGCGTCGGTAGTCTGCTCGGCCAACCCGCGGCCCTCCTTCACCAGTGCCGCCCCCGCAGGGAGGTCGCCCTGCAATTCGGCCAGGACGCTGCCGGCATACACCGCTTTGATCCGCTCCAGGGTCGGCTCCGCTGGCAGGTGTGCAAGGACGCGGCCCAGCCAGTATCGCCCCTCGCTGAGCAAGCTCCGGGAGAGCCAGAAGGGGAGCAAGTTCGCGGCGATGCGAAGTCCGATATTGGGGCTGTCGGACAGGCAGAACTCCATCGCCTCCCGTAGATTCGCTTGTTCTCGCTCGAATCGTGCGATCCAGTCCAGTTGCCGGGAGCTGATCCACTCGGCCTCAGCCTGGGCGGTCAGTTGCTCATACCAGTCCCGGTGCCGTCGACGCAGTTCGACATACTCCTCGGTGGCCTGGAGCTTCTCATGCCCGTACTCTCGCAGGGTCTCGAGCAGACGAAAGCACACGGCCGAGCCGGATTCCACCCGGATCGCGATCGATTTGTCCACCAGGGAGGCCACGACGTCAAGTGGATCCGACGATGCCAGGCCCATACCGCAGACCTGTTCCACCGCATCGAGTTCGAAGCTACCGGCGAACACGGACAGCCGAGACCACAACTGTTGCTCCTGCGGGGTGCACAGATCGTAGCTCCAATCGATACACAGCCGAAGGGTCTGCTGACGAGAGGGTGCGCCTCGGCTGCCGCGGGTCAGCAGCGTGTAACGGTCGGTCAGCCGCTGAAGGATCTGCTCGGGCGACATCGCCCGCAACCGCGTCGCCGCCAGTTCGATCGGCAGCGGCAATCCGTCCAGTCGATGGCAGATCCCGGCCACCGCGACACCGTTGTCCTCGGTGAGCTCGAATCCGGGCACAGCTGCGGCTGCGCGATCGGCGAACAAGGTCACCGCATCGTAGCTGGGCAGGCCCTGCAGGGAGGGCGGTCGGTCGGGGTCGGGGACAGTGAGCGGGGGCACCCGGAGAAGTGATTCCCCGCCGATACCGAGGGGCTCGCGGCTGGTGGCGAGGATTCGCAATCCCGGACACGTCCGCAGCAGCGTCTCGACCAACCCCGCGACCCCGCCGAGGATGTGCTCGCAGTTGTCGAAGACCAGCAGCAGCTCGCGCGGCACCAGAAACTCCACCAGCACCTCGATCAACGGCCTGGCCGAGTGATCACCCAATCCGAGAGTTGCGGCGACCATGTCGACGAGCAACGACTCGTCACGCAGCTCGCCCAGCTCCACGAGCCACACTCCGTCGGCGTAATCGCGGTGCGTGATGGTCGCGACCTGCAACGCCAGACGCGTCTTCCCCACACCACCGATCCCGGTGAGCGTCACCAAACGGGACACCGACAACAGGTTCTTGAGTTCTGTCACCTCGTTCCGTCGGCCGACGAAACTGGTGAGTTCCAGGCGAATGTTCGTCTTGACGTCCCCGACGGTGCGCGCCATCGTCAGGCGCTGCACGACAGAGTCCGGCAGTTTCCGGGGCGCGGACCCCGTTTCGCCTCGCAGGGCCATCGCGTCGACCGCAGATCCCCGGTGGAGCTGGATCTCGCGGAGTTCGTCGCCGAATTGGACGGCGGACGGGCGCTTGTGCGGATTCGCCGACATCGCCCGCTCGATCACTTCCGCCACGTCGGCGGAGATTCCCCGCTCACGTAAATTCGGTACCGGCTGTGTTGTGATCCTCAGGAACTGGGCAACCAGCTGTTCACCGCTGCGCCGTTCGAACGCGGCGTGGCCGGTGAGCGCGCAGAACAGCGTCGCCCCGAGACCGTAAATATCCGAACTGGAGGTCGGCGGATCGCCCGCGATCACTTCGGGCGCGGTAAATGCCGGCGAGCCGGTCACGGTGCCGGTGGCCGTCTCGAATCCTCCGGAGATGTGCGCGATACCGAAGTCGGTCAGCGCGGGTTCGCCGTAGTCGGTGAGCAGGATGTTCGCCGGTTTCACGTCGCGGTGCAGGATGCCGAGCCGGTGCGCCGTCTCCACCGCGCCAGCCAGCTTTACTCCGAGCCGCAGCGCGTCGCCCAATGGCAGGGGACCGTGGTCTCGGATCCGCACCTGCAAGGAGTCCTGCGGGTGAAAGGGCATGACGATGTAGGGGCGGCCGGTGGCGGTGGCACCGACTTGCAGGACAGGGACGATGTTCGGGTGACCGGTCAACCTGCCCATCGCCTGCTGTTCCCGGAAGAACCGTGCCCGGTTCTCCGCTTCCATGTCGGCGGTGAGGACCTTCACCGCGACCGTTCGGTCCAGCTCAGTCTGGATACACCGGTAGACAACGCCGAAGCCACCGCGGCCGATTTCCTGGGCGTCCTCGAACCCGGCGGCTGCTAGCTCCGCTGTGACCGAAGCGCCAACCTCGCGCTGCGTCCGGTACGGATCGGCTTCAACCATCGGCTACGCCGATTCACCCGATCCGCGACACCCTTGACGATGCAGCACGGCGCTCACCTCACGAAAACGTCCCACCAGGATATCGCTCCGAACACGCGAAATTGGACCGCAACGGTGTGCGAATCCGCAGATACCTTGCCACCCACACTGACGAGTTCGTCCTAGTCGATCTCGTGTCAGTCCTGAACGCCTCCGCCATCGCGTGTTTTGCCGGCATCGCCGCCAATGAACTCCTCGACATCACCGCCGCCGAGGGCCACTTCCGCGCCGCCTGGAACCTCGCCGTTGCCTCGGTCGGTGTCCACTCGTACGCGGCACAGCTGTCCGGTGCCCTGCTCGGTGACCTGCTGTACCAGGAGGGCACGATCGATGAGGCCGAGCGCTTGCTGGATGCCAGTTACCGCCTCGGCGCCGAGGGCGGAGTCGTCGATTTCATGCTCGCCAGTTACGGCACCGGAGCCCGGATCAAAGTCTTGCGCGGGGACATGCCCGCGGCCGTGCAGCGATTGGACGAGGGCGCCGACACCGCCCGGAAGTTGTCATTGCCGCGGCTCGCCGCGCGGATCGACAACGAACGGATTCGCTGCGGAGTGGAATCAGGCATCGAATTCCGCACTCGGACAGAGAAATCAACGTCAGAACACCAGCGAGCCGCGATCGGCACACGAACAACCGAAATCGACGAAGATTCCCAGATCCGGCTGCTCCTGGCCGCCCACGCCTACGACCATGCCTGTGCCCGTGTAGAAGCGGTAGTACGGACACTCGACACAGCGCGGCGACCGCGGGCCCTCCTCGAGGCCAGGATTCTGCACGCCCGGTGCCTGGCCGCCTCGGGAAGAGTCGCGGACGCGAAACAGGTCCTCATTCCCGTTGCCGTCGACTGCGCCGAATACGGACTGCCCCGCCTGGTGGCCGACGGCGGCGAACCCGTCACCGGACTTCTCACCGAAATCGCCGACGATCAACGCCACGGCCGCTGGCAGCCCGAGTGGCCGTCCATCCCAGCGTCCTTCATTGCTCAGACGTGCCCGTCCTAGAACGAGGAGGACGGCCTTCCACGAGTGCCGCGACGCACGGCCTTCATGCGTCAGGCCGGACTCTGGCCGCTCAACCTCGCGCAGGATCGGCCGCCCGCTTACAGCCAGTGCGGTGGCTCTTGCAGATCCCCTTCGATTCCTACGCCGACGGTGCCGCGCCCGGCGGCCCACCGCACGACGGCGGCGAGGTGGCCGGACACCTTCTCGGTGGGTGGTGAATCCGTCTGCACCGCAACCGGTTCACCCCCGTCGACGGTGAGGATCAGGCCGGCGCCGAGGTCCTTCTTTTGCCACATTCCGACGATGTCGGTGAGCAACGACTCCAGGACGATGTCGGGGAAGTCGCCGAACCGGCCGCCGTTGCCGAGGTCGACCGCATGGATCCACACCTCCCGGGTGCGCATCCACGCCGTCTCCGACGCCGGCACCGTCCGGCCCTGCGCGGTCCGCACCTGCGCATCCCACGCCGAGGCGGGCAGGGTTCGCCACTTCTCGTCCAGCCGGGCGACGGTGTGATCGAACAGGTTCCGCAGCGCCGCCGCCGACAGGGTGGCACCCTCGGCGATCTCCCGGCCCCGCTGCTCCGCCGACGCATACATCGGGGTCTGCACCCCCGACGCCGCCCAGTCCAGCAACCGGCACAACGCGGCCGCGTTGTACCCGACGTGCGCCACCAGATGTCGACGCGACCACCCCGACAGAAGGGTCTCCCCGTCGAGGTCGGAATCGGACACCTCGGCGAGGCGCTGCGCGAAGTAGGCGGTGCCGCGGCGGGCGATCAGCAACCGCTCGGACACATCGAGATCGTGGAAACCCACCGGGTGCACCCCTACTTGACGATCGTCGTGTTGCGGACGGTGCCCAGGCCCTCGATGGTGACCTCCACGGTCTGCCCGTCCTGAATGTAGAGCCCGGGCTTGCGGGCGTGCCCGACCCCGCCGGGGGTGCCGGTGATCACCACGTCACCGGGCTGCAACGTCACGATGTGCGAGATGTACTCCACCAGCCTGGCCGGGGTGAACACCAGATCGTCGGTGGTGGTGGTCTGCACCACCTGCCCCTCCAGGGTGGTGACCAGGGTGCCGCCGAACGTGTAGGAGTCGGTGGTCGTCAGGAACGGCCCGAAACCGCTGGTCTTCTCGAACGTCTTGCCCTGATCCCACTGCAGCGTCCGGTACTGGTAGTCGCGCATCGTGTAATCGTTCATCACCGAATACCCGGCAATGTAGGACTCGGCGTCCGCCTCCGGCACCTGGTACGCCTGCCTGCCGACGACGAACGCCAACTCCCCCTCCCAGTCCAGCTGGGCGGCGGCATACGCCGGGACGATCACGTCGTCGTACGGGCCGGTCAACGCTTCCTTGAACTTCGCGAACAGGGTCGGATACTGCGGCAGCTCCCGGCCCATCTCCTGGATGTGGTTGGCGTAGTTCAGGCCGACGCAGATGATCTTGCCCGGGTGCGGGACCACCGGGGCGTAGTCGGCGCCGTCGAGGTCGACGGTGGCACCGGACGCGTTGTCCGCGATCGACCTCCAGTCCGGGTCGGTCAGCAGGGCGGACAGGTCCGGATACCCGTCGATGATCGTGGCGGTGGTGTCGGAATCGACGCGGACGGCGACAGTACTACCGCCGCGGCGCAGGGTGGCAAGCTTCATGAGATTGTCAGGCTCCTTCGGAAATGAATGTGCGGTCAAAGTGCAGGCGCTCGACGATCGGGGCGTCGGAGAACGCGAACAGGTCGAACTCGGTGTCGGCCTCGATCGACCACTCCGTCCAGGACGGGACGACGATCATGTCCCCCGTGGACACGGTGCGGGCCTCGCCGCCGAGGACGAACCGCCCCGTCCCGTCGAACACCTGGTAGACGGTCGACCCGACGTCGCGGCGGGGCCGGGTGCGCGCGCCCGCCCGGAGGCGGTGGAACTCGGCGCGGATCGTGGGCATCACGTCGCCGCCGGTGGTCGGGTTGGTGTAGCGGACCGCGGCGTGACCGGGTTCGGTGGTCGCCGCAAACCCCTCGTCCTCGAGTGCCAGTTGCTCGCGCAGTGCGGCGTCGGTGTGCTCCCACCGGTACGCCGCGATCGGCGAGGACGTTTTCGCGTCCAGCCCGACCAGCGGTCGCAGACCCGGATGCGCCCACAACCGTTCCGACCGGGACACGTCCGGGGTGGAATCGTCGGTGACGTTCTCGGACCCGAATTCGAAGAACCCGGTGTCGGTGTAGTGCACGAACGGGATGTCGAGGCCGTCGATCCAGGCCATCGGCTGATCGGTTTCGTTGTGGTGGCCGTGGAAATGCCAGCCCGGGGTCAGCAGGAAGTCGCCGCGCCGCATCGCGACCGGGTCCCCGTTGACGACCGTCCACACCCCCTGCCCCTCGACGACGAACCGGAACGCGTTCTGCGCGTGCCGGTGCTCGGGCGCCACCTCCTTCGGGCCCAGATACTGGATCGCCGCCCACAACGTCGGCGTCACATACGGCACCCCACCCAACCCGGGGTTCGCCAGGGCGATCGCCCGCCGCTCCCCGCCCCGGCCGACCGGCACCAGATCCCCGGCCCGCTGCGCCAACGGATACAACGTCGACCACTTCCACACGAACGGCACCGCCCGCGACGTCGGCGTCATCGGCATCAGATCACCGAGCTGGGTCCACAACGGATTCAGGTGCTCGGCCTCGAAATCGGTATAGAGCTGCTTCAGCTCCGGAGCGTCGTCGAGCGAGGGGTCGGGGGTATGCATGAAGGGCTCCTTCAGATTTGGAGACCGAGGATCGGCGACGGCGCCATACACGTCGCCGATCCTCGGAAGTCTTACGACGCGGCGTGTTCCTGCGCGAGGCGTTGGCGAATGTCTTCGCGCATGGCCTTCTTGTCGATCTTTCCGACCTTGGTGGTGGGCATCTGATCGACGATGACGAGCCGCTCGGGGAGTTTGAATCGGGCGACGCCGGCCTCGTTCATGATAGCGACGACGTCGTCGAGGGTGATGTCGTGGCCTTCGGTCAGCGACAGGTACAGGCACAGCTTTTCACCGAGTTTGGGGTCGGGCATGGCGACCGCGGCGGCCATCTCGACGCCGTCGATCTGGTACGCGAAGTTCTCGACTTCCTCGGCGGAAATCTTCTCCCCGCCGCGGTTGATCATGTCCTTGTCGCGGCCGGCGACCACCAGGTTTCCGTCGGGGCGGCGGACGACGATGTCGCCGCTGGCGTACCACCCGTCGGGAGTGAACGCTTTCGCGTTGTGCTCGGGTGCCCGGAAGTAGCCGCGCGGTGTGTAGGGGCCGCGGGTGAGCAGGGCGCCAGGGGTGCCGTCGGGTACCGGTTCGCCGATCTCGTCGACGACGGCGATCTCGTCCGCCTCACTGACCGGTCGGCCCTGGGTGTTGGTGATGATCTCCGGGTCGTCGTCGAGACGCGTCATGTTGATCAGACCCTCGGCCATCCCGAATACCTGCTGCAGGCGGGCGCCGAGGACGGGTTCGACGCGGGCGGCGAGTTCGTCCGGCATGCGGGATCCGCCCACCTGGAGCACCCGCAGCGTGCGGCCGGTCATGGTGTGGTGCTCGCGTTGGTGCTCGATCCAGGTCTGGGCGACGGCGGGAACGACGGTGGCGACGGTGACGCCTTCGGCGTCGATGGTGCGCAGGGCTCGCTCGGGGGCCGGCGAGGGCAGCATGACGGTGCGGCCGCCGGCGAACAGCGCACCGAGAATGCCCGGACACGCCAGTGGGAAGTTGTGACTGCTCGGCAAGGTCCCGAGATAGACGGTGTCGGAGTCGAATTCGGTGACATCGTTGCACCGGAGGACGTTGTAGACGTAGTCGTCGTGGGTGCGGACGATCAGTTTGGGCAGTCCGGTGGTGCCGCCGGAGAGCAGCAGGCAGGCCACGTCGGCGCCGGTGGGTTCGTATTCGGCGTCGGTGAACCGAACGGGGGTGTCCATGCCGGCGGCCAATGCGCGCTCGGGTGCGTGCGGCGTCGCGTCGTTCGAGAGTTCTCCGTGGACGAGCACGGTCCGGATGCTGGGGACCTCGGCGGCGACGTGCTGGGCGATCTGGCGCAGGTCGGTGTCGCGGTCGGTGTCGGCGACGACGATCGCGGTGGCCTCGGACAGCGATGCCAGGTGAGTGAGTTCGTGCCGCCGGTGCGCGGGCAGCGCCATCACGGGGACGACGCCGGTCCGGAAGCACGCCAGGGTGAGAGCGACGAACTCCCAGCTGTTGGGCAGTTGCAGCACGATCCGGTCACCGGCAGCGATCGACAGGTCGAGCAGGTACTGGGCACAGGAGGCGGCCTTGTCCCATAGTTGCCGGTAGGTCAGGCGGGTGGAGCCGTCGACGAGGGCTTCGTCGTCGGGTCGGCGGTCGACCTGTTCGGCGATGTGGGAGCCGATCGACGTGCCCTGCCAGTACCCGGCCTTGCGGTACTGTTCGACGACCTCGTCGGGCCAGGGCACGACACCCTCGATGGACAGCGGGGTGCGGGTGCTCATTGCAGCTCTCCTTCGAGTGCGGTGGGCCGATTCGGTGCCGGAAGGATGACCGCGTCGAGGGCCGTCAGTCCGGTCGGGGTCAGCCGCAGTGGATTGATCTCGATGTCGCTGATCTCGGGATGAGTGGCCAGGTAGCCGGCGACGGTGACGGCGAGGTGGGCGAACTCGTCCCGGTTCAGGACGGGGCCGCCGCGCCAGCCGTCGAGCAACGGCGCACACTGGAGGTCGTCGAGCATGGCGGCGGCCGCGGCGTGGGTGAGGTGGTGGCTGCGGATGGTGACATCGCCGATGGCTTCTGCCGCCGTGCCGCCGAGACCGGCGACGACGATGGGCCCGAACACCGGATCGCGGCGGGCGCCGAGGAACACGTCCACCCCGGAGGTGGCCATGCTCTCGACCAGATACGCAGGTGCGTTGATGGCGTCGAGTGCGTCGAGTGCGGTGTCGAGGTCCTCCGCGGTGCGGATCCCCAGGTGGACTCCACCGATCTCCGTCTTGTGCACGACCGTGGCGTCGAGGATCTTCACCGCGACCGGAAGCGTGAGTTCGGCGAGGGCCTGGTGTGCGGCGGTGCGGTCGGCGCAGACGCGCCTCTGGGGTGTGGCGATTCCGAGGGCGTCGAGGAGGTCCTTGGCGGTGGCCTCGTCGGCGGGTAGCGAGAGTGCCGGGGCCGTGGCGGTAGCGGTCGGCCGGGGGTCGGCGGCGCGCAGGTAGCGACTTCGTGCGTCGTGTACCAGCGCACTGATGCCGGTGGCGAGGGCGGTCGGGCTCGGCAGTACCGGGACACCGATCTCTGCGGCCGACGCGGAGGTCTTGCCGACGGCGTCTCCGGGCCCGCCGATGCCGAGTACGACGGGCACGTCGGTGTGTACTCCGGATTCGCGGACGGCGGCGGCGAGATCGATGGCGTCGGGTTCGGCGAGGGCGTAGACCGCGAGGGCGTCGATCCCGGGGTCGGCCGCTGCGGTCGCCAATACGTTGCCGAAGGTGGCGCCGGGCCGACCGGTGTCGACGGGATTGGCCTGGAACGTCAACGGCGGCAGCAGTTCCGACAACCGCGCTTGGGTCGATCCGGTGAGGGTGGGCACCTGCACGTCCTGGGCGAGCAATTCGTCGAGGATCATCAGACCGGGGCCGGCCTGGGCGGTGACGAGGCCGATGCCGGGGGTCGGGGCGGCGGGCAACCGGGTGCGGCTGAGCACGGCGAGCGCATCGACGAGTTGCCGCTCGGAGTCGACGACCACGGCGCCTGCCTCGGCCAGCAGCGCCCGGGTGGTCTTCCAGGACGTCGCGAGGGCGCCGGTGTGCGATTCGGAGAAGGCGGAGACGTCGCTGCGCCCGACGACGATCGCCACGATCGGCTTCTCGGCAGTGACCGTACGCACCGCGGCGAGGAGGGCCTGGCCGTCGTCGACGGATTCGACGTGGAGCGCGATGGCGGTGACGGCCGGGTCCTCGCGCAGGTATTCGAGTACGTCGACGCTGGTCACGTCGACACTGTTGCCCAGCCCGACCCCGAGTCCGACGCCGACCCCCTGCTCGGAGAGCAGGAACGACAGGGCGTGATTCATGCCGCCGCTGGCCGCGACGACCGCGACGGTGCCGCGGCTGATGTGTTCGACCGTCGGCACGAAGCTCACGGTGGTGTTTCCCGGGCGGAAGAAGCCGGAGGTGTTGGGGCCGAGCAACCGGATCCCGGTCTCGGCAGTGATGTCGGCGAGCTGATTCTGCAGCGCGATACCGTCGGGGCCGGCCTCGGCGAATCCGCCCGAGCAGATCAGTGCGGCGCCGACGCCGCGGTCCGCGGCTTCACGCAGCGCGGCTGGGGTGGCCGCGGCCGGAATGCAGAGCACGGCCAGGTCGATCGGCGCGCCGTGCGATTCGGTGGCGGCGGCCAGCGACACGTGGAATCCGTCGCCCGCGCCCTTGGGGTTGATCCCGTAGGCGGTCACGGTGCCGTCGCTGCCACGGTTGATCGCGTCGAGCATCACCGACCCCAGTTTCCCGGGGGAGGCGGATGCTCCGACGACGGCGATCGACGTCGGGGCGAACAGTCGGTTCAGTCGTGTGTTCGTCGGCGCGGGAGTGTGTGTCAGTGTCATTTCGCGACCTCGGCGGAGGTGAGGACACGCGGATGCGCGTCGGCGGTGGGTTCGAAGGCGACGGCGTCGGCGCGACCGGACAGGATCAATGTTGCGGCGCAGTCCTGTTCGTCGACAGCGCGCCGGGCGCGCAGAGATGTGGGCTGGTCGACGACGATCACCGGGATGCGATGGGTGAAGCGGATGTGTTCGGCGCACAGCACGCGGGAGAGGGCAGTGCCTCCGCGGACCGCGACAGCAACCGGCTTCTGCGCACACAGCTCATCGAGTTCGGTGCGGGTGACGACGTCGAGCGAGGTCCGGTCTGCGTCCGGTGCGGTGAAGATCGCCGCCACGTCCGGTTCGCCGGTGGATGTTTCGGCGACCACCGAAGTCGTTCCGTCGCTGAAATGCAGGGAATCGTTGGAGAATTCGGTGATCTGTAGCAGCCGGGACCCGAGCGTGACGGCGCCGATGGCCAGCGGGGTATCCAGGGGCGTGGCACCGTGCTGGGTGTTCCAGGCGCGCTCGGCGTCGGAGACGAACCGGGGGTCGCGCACGCGCATCTTCTCGGCCGAGATGGCGCGGCTGAAGAAATGGAATCCGAACTGCCACGGTTCGAGTGCGCGGTAGTACTCCCCGAAGTGGTCCCACCAGGACAGGCTCGGCATCGCCGAGTCCTGGATCTTCGCGACCTGCGGGCGACGGATGTCCTCGAACGCGGCCAGGGCGGCATCGAGGTCGCCGCGATGATCGGCGACGGTCTGGGCGAGGACGGCAGCATCTTCCATGGCCATCTTGGTGCCGGAGCCGACCGAGAAGTGGGCGGTGTGCACGGCGTCGCCGAGGACGACCACGGGGGTGCCCTGCGCGGCGCGGACGTGCCAGCGGCGGGTGCGGCGGGTGCGGAAGTTCGCCCACCGAGAGTTGTTCGCCACCAACGGGTGTCCGTCGATCTGATCGGCGAACAGTTCCTCGAGGTAGCGCTGGGACACCAGGTCCGACTGCCCGGGCGGGGTGGACATGTCGAAGCCGTCCAGGCCCGCGCGGCGCCAGGTGCCCTCGTCGGTTTCGACGATGAACGTGCTCAGGTCGGAGCCGATCGGGTATGCGTGCACGGCGAAATTGCCGTGCTCGGACTGCTTGTGCAGGAAGGTCAGTCCGTCGAACTGGAACGTGGTGCCGAACCAGATGAACTTGACCGCGGCCTCGTCTACCGAATGCCCGAGCTCGTCCACGAAGCGTTCCCGCGACGCAGAGTTCGCGCCGTCGGCGGCGATAATCAGGTCGTACTCACCGCCGGCGTCGAGCGCGTCGACATCCACGGTGGTCGAAAAATGAAGGCGCGCGCCCAGTTCGGTCGTTCGGTCCTGCAGTGCTCCGAGCAGCACCCGTCGGTGCACGGCGGACATTCCGTTGCCGCCGGCGGATGTGGTCACACCCTTGCTGCGCACCTCGATGGTGTCCCAGTGCCTGCCGTGCTCGGCCAGAGCGTCCCGCAGTACGGGATCGATCCGGTCGACGTTGTCGAGCGTCGCGTCGGAGAACACGACCCCGAAGCCGAAGACGTCGGATTCGTTGTTGCGTTCGAAGACGTCGATCGTCGAGCCCGGCACGGTCTGTGCCAACGCGATGGCGGAGAACAATCCGCCCGGTCCACCGCCGATGCAGGCGACGCGCAGTGGTGCTGCGCCAGGCGACGAATTCTGATCTGGGATGGACATCAATGTCGGCCCCTCATGTGACTGTGGCCCGGATCTCGGGCTGACTCTCCTCCAATTATGTGACATAAATTATCGAAAGGTCAAGAGGTTTGTTACATGTTTGCGGCGATCTCGGCGACGAACTCCTCGGAATCTGCGCGCAGCGTGTCGTGGCACTCGGTGAAGACCTCGTGCGCGACCCGGCCGCGCCATCCCGGAGGCAGGAGCGATTCGGGCAGGTCGGGGTCACGGAAGGGGTACTTCCGGTACTCCTGGATCAGCTGCATCCGTTCGACGAGGGCCGCCTGGCCGCCCAGGCCTCGGCGGTAGCGCGCGAGCCTGGGCTGGAACTCTTCGATGAACCCCTGGTAGTCGGCGCCGAGTTCACGCAGATCCCAGCAACGCTCCGCGATGAGCCGGTCGCTCGGCAGGCCCGCCGTCTGGCTGCGCAGGAACTGAATATGAAGCTCGTCGTCACCCGAGAGCATTTCGCGCAGCTGCTTCTCGCGATCGTGCGGCGAGAACCACGCGGAACCGCCGTACTGCCCGAATCCCCACCAGGTCAGTGCGGTTTCGATCCGTTTGCGCCGTTCCCGATCGAGGCCTGAGTCGTCGACGAGCGCCTGCGTCCAGGTGCGGTCCCACTCGTCGAAGTGTCGCTCGAAGATGCGGGTGCGGCCGTCGTCGAGCAGGTGCCAACTCTTGTCGTTGAGCAGGTACGACACCTCGCGCCCATTCTTCGCCGAGTCGAACCACCCTTCCTTGCGTAGGCGTGTCATCACCACCCGCACCGTGGCCGGCTCGACGCCGAAGACTCCCATCAGTTCGGTCAGGGCCCCGAGCTTGGCCGCCCCGCCGGTATAGCGGAAGTATTCGCCGTACAGATCGAACACGAGTGCCCGTGGTCGCATGAGTGCCATCCCTTCGCCCGTGATCGAAACCATCGACCAACAAAATGTGTCATCAGTATTGACATACTATCGAATCATGTCACATAGTGACAGTGCTCACACATCATTCTCGCGGCTCACCGCCGACCGGCACCCACCGGTCCCGCACCCACGGGTGCGAACGAACTCCCCGGCATTACCTCCAGATACCCACACTCCCGGAGGAAACAGTTGAACCCCCTGACCGCATCCACACTGGACGGCCCCGGCACCCGGCGTTCCAGTGCCTCGATCGTCGCCCTCTGCTTCGTCATCATCGTCTACGACGGATACGACTTGGTCGTCTACGGCGCCACCGTTCCGTCGCTCCTCGCCTACGAACCCTGGCAGCTCACCGCGGGCCAGATCGGTGCGGTCGGCAGCTACGCGCTCGTCGGAATGCTGCTCGGGGCGCTGTTGTCGGGTTGGCTGGCCTCGCGGGTCGGCGCCCGCGCCATCGTGCTCGGCTCGCTGATCTCCTTCTCGGTGATCATGGGCCTCACCGCGCTCGCCCCCAACCCCGAGGTGTTCGGCCTGCTGCGATTCCTCGGAGGTCTCGGTCTCGGTGGTGTCGTCCCCACCGTCATCGCACTGACCGTCGAGTACTCACCGCCGTCGCGCCGGCAGTTCAACAACGCACTCATGTACAGCGGCTACTCCGTCGGGGGCATGCTCTCCGCCCTCGCAGCGCTGGCTCTGCTCCCGGAGAACAGTTTCCGAATCATGTACGCCCTCGGTCTGTTGCCGCTGGTCACCATCGTGCCCCTGGCCTGGCGGTACCTCCCCGAATCCGCGGCGTTCCTGGCCGGCAAGGGCCGAATCATCGAAGCGCGGGCGCTCGCCGACAAGTTCGGGATCGACCTCCCCGCACCGTCGGCCACCACGTCGAACGGAAGCATGGCATCGCTGGTGACCGGGCCCCGCCGGATCCCCCTGCTCCTTCTCGTCGTCGCCTCGTTCTGCGGCCTGCTCCTGGTCTACGGGGTCAACACCTGGTTGCCGAACATCATGCGCCAGTCGGGCTACTCGCTGGGTAGCTCACTGCGTTTCCTTCTGGTGCTCAACCTCGGAGCCATCGTCGGCGCACTCGCTGCCTCGAGAGCCGCTGACCGATTCGGCAGCAAACCGGTGACCGTCACGTCCTTCCTGCTCGCCGTCGTAGCCATCCTCGCCCTGGGAACAGGACTGCCGGTGTCCGCAGCCATGGCCGTGGTCGCCGTCGCCGGGCTCGGCACCGTCGGCACCCAGATTCTCGTCAATGGCTACGTCGCCACGTATTTCGGTGAGAACGAGCGCGCCGCCGCTCTGGGCCTCTCACTCGGACTCGGCCGGGTCGGCGCCATCGTCGGGCCGATCCTCGGCGGCTGGATCGCCTCCTCCGCGCTCGGCGTCGAGTGGAACTTCTACGCGTTCGCGGCCTTCGCCGCGCTCGGCTGCCTCGCGGTCGCGCTGGTCAGCCGATCGGCTGCAAGCACACCTCACCCGTCGAGCACCGTTCCCGCTACCTCGCAGCCCACTGCCTCGGCATCGTCGGAACGACGCTGACACCCCTCGATAGGAGACACCATGTCCACAACCTTCGTGCTCGTCCACGGCGCTTGTCACGCCGGCTGGTCCTGGCGGCCCGTGGCCGGCTATCTGCGCGCTCAGGGACATCGCGTGTACATGCCGACCCTGCCCGGACTCGGCACCGAAGACACGAAAGCCGGCATACACCTCGCCGATACGATCGAATACCTGGTCGACTACGTGGAGAAGCGAGATCTCACGGACATCGTCCTCGTCGGTCACAGCTGGGGCGGCTTCCCCGTCTCCGGCGCCTCCGCACGGCTCGCGACACGCATCTCCCGGTTGGTTTACTGGAGTGCGTTCGTTCCGCACAGCGGTGAGTCGTTGATCGATCTGTGCCCGCCCGCCTACGGCGACATGTTCCGCGCCTCCGCGGCAGCCTCCACCGACAACTCGGTGACGTTCCCGTTCGAAGTGTTCTGCGCCGCCTTCATGCAGGACGCAACCCCCGAGACCCAACGCATCGTCTATCCACTGCTCGAAAGCCAACCGTTCCACACCATGAACGAGTCCCTGGACCTCGACGAGTGGGAACGACTCCAACTGCCCTCTACCTACGTGCTGTCCAAGGATGACCTCGCCCTGCCGCCCGGGGAATTCGGTTGGGCCCCTCGCTTCACCGAACGGCTTCCAGGCGCACCCGTGATCTACACCCCTGGCAGCCACGAATCCCAGCTCACCCAGCCGGAGCCGCTCGCCGCCGCCCTTGTCGAGGCCGCAGCGAGCTGACCGGATAGCCGTTTCATTCCGAGAGAAGAGAGTTCATGACCACGACCGTCACCGCCGCCGTCGCCCGCAACACCGGCGAACCACTCACCATCGAGCAGCTGCAGCTCGACGGGCTGCGTTCGAACGAGGTGCGGGTGCGGATGGTCGCCACCGGCATCTGCCACACCGACGCCATCGTGCGCGACGGCATCTACCCCACCCCTCTCCCCGCCGTCCTCGGCCACGAGGGTGCCGGCGTCGTCGAGGCGATCGGAGAGGAAATCACCACCGTCGATGTGGGTGATCACGTCGTCCTGTCCGCCGCCTACTGCGGGCACTGCAGGCAGTGCCGGTCCGGTCGAATGGCATACTGCGAGAACCTCTTCGAAGAAGACTTCGGCGGCCGCCGACACGACGGCACGACGGCACTGTCGGTGGACGGCGCGCCGATCTCCTCCCACTTCTTCGGGCAGTCCTCGTTCGCGACGCACGCCAACGTCGTCGAGACCAGCGTCGTCAAGGTCGATCCCGGAGCGCCACTCGCCACCCTCGCCCCGCTCGGCTGTGGCCTGCAGACCGGTGCCGGCGCCGTCCTCAACGACCTGCGTCCCGAGCCGGGAACCTCCCTCGTGGTGTTCGGGACCGGCGCCGTCGGCTCGGCCGCGATAATGGCAGCCCGCGTCGCCGGATGCACCACCGTGATCGCCGTCGACCTCCACGATTCCCGGCTCGAGCTCGCCCAGCAGATCGGCGCCACGCACACCGTCAACGCCGGCACCGTCGATGTCGTCGACGAACTGAAGAAGATCACGAACGGGGACGGCGTCGACTACGCCATCGACACGACCGCGGTACCGGCGGTGCTGCGCCAAGCCGCCGATTCCCTCGGAATTCGAGGAACACTGGCCCTCGTCGGCGCCGCCGCACCGGGCACCGAGGTGAACTTCGAGATCGGCGCGTCGCTGGTCAAGGGGTGGACGTTCAAGACGATCATCCAGGGCAGTTCGGTGCCCCAGGTGTTCATCCCCCGATTGGTCGAACTGTGGAAACAGGGCAGATTCCCGTTCGACAAGCTGATTCGCACCTACTCCCTCGCCGACATCAACACTGCGTTCGCCGACTCCGCGGACGGGTCGACGATCAAGCCAGTTGTCGTGTTCTGAGTACACCTCCGCACCGGCAAACCATCTTCTCTGCAACCAGCCAAGGAGCAAATTTCATGACCACCACCCACGATGTCCTGTCGATCGGCCACCTCATCGGCCACACCCTGACCGACGTCGACAGCTACGACGAGGTCCGTGACCCGGGCCGCCTCGACGACGTCGTCGCCCGTGTCGCAGTCGGCACCCCCGCCGATGTGAACCAGGCGGTGGAACTGGCGCACCGCGCGTTCGCGTCGTGGAGGAACGTCCCGCCCGCCGAGCGGGCTCAGCTGTTGCTCGGCGCCGCAGACGTGCTCGCCGGCTGCGCGGAGGATCTCGCGCCGCTGCTCGTCCGCGAGCACGGCGGTGTGCTGTGGGAAGCGCAGACCGACTTCGCCCTCGGCACCGGTGTGCTCCAGCACACCGCGAGTCTCGTCGACGGGTTCTTCACACCCGTCCAGTACGACGACGAGCAGAGCTTCATCAGCATCGAGCGTGTTCCCCGGGGCGTCGTCGCAGCGGTCGTGCCGTGGAACATGCCCGTGGTGCTGACCATGATGAAGCTGGCGCCCGCGCTCGCCACAGGTAACACCATCGTGCTCAAGCCGTCCCCGTTCGCGCCTGCCGCGCTGACCTTGGCGTTGCAACGCATCGCGCAACAACTTCCCGAGGGTGTGGTCAACGTCGTTCACGGAAACGCGGACGTCGGGCAGGCACTCACCTCCCATCCGCTGGTGCGCAAGGTCGGGTTCACCGGCGGCACCGCCACCGCCCGGCACGTCATGGCCTCGGCCGCAGGCACGATCAAGAATCTGACCCTCGAACTCGGTGGCAACGACCCGGCCGTCGTCCTCGACGATGTCGACATCGATGCCGCGCTCGACCGAATGCTCAAGGGTGTGTTCACCCGATCCGGGCAGATCTGCTTCGCGGTCAAGCGCATCTACGTGCCCCGCTCGCTGTACCGCACCTTCGCCGACGCCTTCTGCGAACGAGTCGACCAGTACGCCGTCGGACACGGGCTGGACGAAAACGCCAGCTTCGGACCGCTGAACAACAAGGCCCAGTTCGACAGCGTCACGAATCTGATCGAGGGGACGAAGAACTCCTCCGCGAACATCGTCCAGCTCGGAAAGAAGCTCGACTCGGCCGTCGACGGTTACTACGTTCTCCCGCATGTGGTTCGTGACGTCGAACACTCCGCGCCGATCAGCAGTTGTGAGCAGTTCGGCCCCGTCATCCCCCTCATCGCCTACGACGACGAAACCCAGGTCGTGGAGTGGGCGAACGATTCCGAATACGGGCTCGGCTCATCAGTCTGGACGACCGATATCGATCGCGGGCTTGCGATCGCGCGTCAGATCGAGGCCGGCAGTACGTTCATCAACTCGC
The DNA here is from genome assembly GCF_026810085.1 of Rhodococcus sp. JS3073. NCBI lineage: Bacteria > Bacillati > Actinomycetota > Actinomycetes > Mycobacteriales > Nocardiaceae > Rhodococcus > Rhodococcus sp. JS3073. The sequence continues at coordinate 4,598,370 of NZ_CP113951.1, forward strand.
ACGCGTTCGAATCCCTCGACCTGCGCATGCCTTTCGGCGGTGTCAAGCAGAGCGGTATCGGACGGGAGTTCGGCGAAGCTGGCATGAGCGAGTACGTCGAGGACCACGCGATCCGCGTCGTGAAGTAGCCGGCGCAAGAGTGTGGCGGTGCGTTCGTCATCGCGCCACCGCCACACTCCGCACTCTTGCATCCGCCGCCGATTCCGTGGCCGATCCACTGTTCCGCACACGGGCGACGAATGGACCGAAGGCCGGGACCGGCACCGGCATGACAACTCGGACCACGATGCACCACTCACCGAGCACGAACGTCCGCATGGACAACAGGAAAGGCTGATTTCGTTGTGTGACATAGTTGCAGGCCTCGAATCCAGGGGAGTCTCGCGAAGGAGGATTCTCGCCAGCCTGGCGATCGGCGCTGCGGCGACCGCCACTGCGGCAGCATGCTCGTCCGATGCAGACACCGGTGGTGGCGGCGTCGCGCTCGACGCACGCCCCTACGGTCCCGAACCCTATGCCAATCAGCGCACGCGCCTCATTCTGCTCGGCACATCGGGCGGGCCACCGTACTGGCCGGGAGGAACTCGTGAAGGTATCGCATCCGCCGTTGTGGTCGACGATCGGTTCTATCTCATCGACGCCGGTCACGGGGTGATGCGTCAGCTCCGAAACGCCAAGCTGGGTAGGAACTACGACACGGATTTCGATGGTCCCCTCGATGTACTGGCGGGAGTGTTCCTTACTCATCTCCATTCCGACCACATCGTCGACCTCAATAACATTCTCAGTGAGGGAATGTACAACGGTCTCCAGTTCGTGAATAGAATCCCCATCTGGGGGCCAGGAAACCGCGGCCAGGTTCCACCGTTCTTCGGCGGTGGTACGCCCCCGGCTCCGGTCAACCCGGAAAATCCCACGCCCGGTACTCGCGAGATGGCCGACTTGTTGGTGCAAGCATTCGCCGCGGATTTCAATGACAGGCTGTTCGACAACGCCAAGCCGCGCCCGGAACAGATGTGGGAGGCGAAAGACGTCCCCGTCCCCGCGCAGTATCTGTCCGATCCGAATGGGCAGCCCTGCCCGGAGATGGATCCCTTCGTCTTCTTCGAAGATGATCACGTCAAGGTGTCCGCAACACTCGTCAACCATGCGCCGGTTTTCCCCGCCCTGGCGTACCGCTTCGACACCCCCGACGGCTCGATCGTTTTCTCGGGTGACACCGGAAAGAATCCCAACCTGGTGCCGTTGGCCAGGAACGCCGACGTCCTCGTCCATGAGGTGATCGATAAGTCCTGGCCGGAATCGCTCTTCCCGGAACCTCGGGACGCGAAGCAGGAATCGATATTCCAGCATCTGATCAACGCTCATACCCTCGTCGAGGACGTGGGGCGGGTCGCGCAGGAGGCGAGCGTGAAGACGTTGGCACTTTCCCACATCGTCCCGGGAAACGGCGCGGACGAACGGTTCGAGGCGGCCAGGGACGGTTTCGACGGAAAGCTGATCATCGGCCGGGACCTGGATGTGATCGGTGTGGGCGCGCCCCGAAGCGGGGGCTGACGACCATCGCCGGAAACCGAGTACTCCCTGATCCTGTCGGAAACCGTGTATTCGCGCTGTCCGACGCGCTTATCGATTGGAACTGATTCAATGTGCGATACCGCTCGTCCTCTCGCCGGAATCTCTCGGCGCTCGTTCGTCCAGGTGGCACTGTCTATGTCCGGTGCCGCCGTAGCATCCACCGCTCTCAGTGGATGCACGGAGGACGGTCACGTAGCCGAAGCGGGACCGGTCGGTTCCTCGAGCAGTGCAGCTGATGTTCGGACACGCCTCGTGTTGCTGGGGACAGCCGCCGGCCGGACGTGGTGGGGTGGCTCGGAGCGGAAGGGAATATCTACCGCTGTCGTGGTGGAGGACTCGGTGTACCTGGTCGACTTCGGGGAAGGATGGGCGAGGCGGTACCTACAAGCAGGACTGGGGAGACAGGAGGAATTTCACGGCCTCGAGCGGCTCGAGGCAGCCTTCGTTACCCATCTTCATTCCGACCACATCGTCGACTACCCGAATATCCTCACCTTCGGGTCATCGGACGGTTTGGCGAGCCGTCCAACGCCCCTTCAGGTCTTCGGCCCGGGTGCCCGCCCCTCGCTCGTGCCGCTCGGCATCTCGTCCGCTCCGGAGCCCCCCGTTCTGAATGCGTCGAATCCGACTCCGGGACTGCGCGATACCACCGAATACCTCTACCAGGCATTCGCGAACGATCTGAACGACAATATGCGAGACAGCCTCAAGCCCGACCCGCACTCGCTGATCGCCGTTCACGATATCGAACTTCCGGTCGGCATCACCGTCGATCCGAACATCGATGTGGCACCACGCATGTCACCGTTCCCTGTGTTCGAGGACGAACGGGTGCGAGTCACGGCCACGCTGGTCGATCACGCACCGGTGTTTCCTGCCTTTGCCTTCCGCTTCGATACCGCCGACGGATCGGTTGTAGTGTCCGGAGATACGAACGCATGTGACAATCTTGTCGAGCTTGCCAGGGGCGCGGACATACTCGTCCACGAGGTGATCGACATTGCGTGGGTGGAAGGACTCTTTCCGGACCCGCCCAGCCCGGCACAGCAAGCGAAGATCGATCACCTCGTCAACTCGCACACACCGATCGAGGATGTCGGGAAAGTGGCTGAGCGAGCGGGTGTGCGGACGCTCGTGCTCACCCATCTGGCACCAGCGCACAATCCGCCAGAGCGGTGGCTCGAAGCTGGAAGAGACTTCTCAGGCGAGATACTCGTCGGAGAAGACTTGATGGAACTCGGTGTCGGCGCCGCACGGAAGAATTGATTCCGGCGTCGCAGCTTCGGTATCGAACTCTGGTCGGACTCCACTTCCGAGTGCGCAGCCCGAATCACATCGCACTTCACCTCGCCGGCGCATCGCCCACGGTGTCCGCGGGGTTGTAGAGCCCGGTCATCCGCCCTTCTGGATCGAGTTGCGTCAACAATGCTTCACCGATGCGGCGGAGTTGGGTCAGCTGTGCGGGCGTCAACGGGTCGAGGACGTTGCGGCGCACGGTACGGACGTGTCCGGGCGCAGCGGCGACGACCTCATCCCACCCTGCCGCCGTAAGTCGCGCATTGCTCGCCCGGCCATCCTCGGGGCACGGGTTTCGCTCCACGAATCCTCTCCTCTCCAAACGCCGGATGACATGGGACAGTCGGGGCAGAGTTGCGCTGGTGCGTTGGGCCAGCGAAGTCATCCGCAGGGTGTGGTCGGTTGCCTCGGACAGCATGGCGGGTACGAAGTACTCGAAGTGAGTGACGCCTGCGTCCCGTCGCAATTGCGAGTCCAGGACGCCGGGTAGCAGTTCGACGACGGCGACCAATCGGAGCCACGTTGCCCGTTCATCCGCGTTCAGCCACCTCGTTTCCACACCAGTAGCCTACCTCCATTACTTGACACGACAACTAAATCAACTAGGCTTTACTTGAAGCATCAACCATGATGTGTGCGGCAGGAGTTTCTCGCCGTCGGCTGCAACGCCGTCACCAGGCAACAGCTGTTCCGTGTGCGAAAAATCGCCCTGTAACGACAGTTCGCCGGTATCGCCCCGGAACGACCAACTGGAAGGTGGACACCCAGTGACCGTCGACGACATCGAGCAATCATGAGCGCAGTGGCCTTCGGCCAACCCGTCACCGCCACGTACGGCTCCGCCGACCCGACCGCTCCCCTGGTGGTGCTCCTCCACGGACGCGGGTCGAACGAGCGCGAAATCCTTTCGCTGGCAACCCAGTTACCGGGAGACATCGCCTACACCGCGGTGCGCGCCCCACTTGCCGAGGGATCTGGGTTCGCCTGGTTTGCCAATCGCGGGATCGGCAGGCCCCTTGCCGCCTCTATCGCCCTGTCCATGAAGTGGTTCCGGAGCTGGCTCGACTCCGTCGCGCCGACCGGGCGTCCGGTGATTCTCGTCGGTTTCAGCGGTGGAGCAGCGTTCGCCGGCGGCCTGATCCTCGACGACCCTGCCCGCTTCACCGGCGCTGCTGTCCTGTACGGGACTCTGCCCTTCGACGCGGGCCTTTCGGTGGAGCCTGCCCGTCTCGCTCACCTTCCGGTCTTTGTCGCCCAAGGTGACCAGGACCATGTCATCCCGGCCGAGCTGCTCGAACGCACCTGGAACTACCTACTCAGCGATTCCGGTGCACCCACAGAAGCGCACCGCGACCCCGGCGGACACGGGCTGTCCGCGACCGTGGTGTCAGCTCTGGGAGAATGGATTGCGCATCGACTGCGCTTCGTGAAGCACCAGCACGTGCCTTCCGGCGGCCCGCGAGCCGCTGTCCGGTGGCCGACCGTCCCGGGCGGTCGGCTACCAGACCGTCGTGGCCCCCACCCGCGTGTGTCGTGGTCGATCCCCCAGCAGCAGAGGACCGACAATGCCCCCGTCCATCTGCAGGAACGTTTGCTCGCGCACGTCCGCGAGATGGCCGGCGTCACCGTCGGTGCCTCACACATCTCAGTGCCCGGAGCAGTCGGTTTCAGTCTCGAAGACCGAGGGCCCGACGAGCAGGCGTATCTCGTTCCGTCGGCAGGAGAGTTCGCGCATCTGCATCCGCAGTACGACGGCTCATTGCACCTCACCCTGCCTGCCGATCTGGCGGCCGACCTCGTGGCCCATGGGTGGGGGCGGATGCACCCGTGGGCGGGAACCCGGCTCTCACCCGGCTTCGTGATGGTCTATGGACCCCGCGACGAAGACGAGCTCGCAACAATCCAGGACGTCGTCGCGGCAAGCCATGCCTATGCGACCGGTTGGCTCATCGACTCGCATTCCTCCGAGAACCTCCCCTTACCGAGCCGCATCCAATAGAGAGCCTCATGACCAACCTCACGCTTGACTCGGACCGCACCGCACTCGTCCTGATCGACCTTCAAAACGACAACGTTCACCGGGACGGCGCGTACGCGTCCTTCGGCGCCGCTGCACACGCGGAGGAACAACAACTACTCACGCACGTCGGCGAGTTGCTTGACTGGGCTCGGACGAAATCTGTACCCGTAGTTCACAACCACATCGTGTCCTTTCCCGGTCGACCCTTCGGCGGCCGCAACGCCCCCATCTTCCGGATGATCGGTCCGGACTCGCTCCGCCTCGGCTCGTGGGGCGCCCAGGCGCTGGACGGACTCGAGGCTCGAGACGACGAGCCCGTACTTTTGCGTAACCGGATGAGCTGCTTCAACGGGACACCGCTCGACAGTCTGCTGCGAAACCTCGGCATCACCGATGTCGTCGTCTCGGGCGTGTGGACGAACATGGCCGTCGAGCACACCATCCGCGACGCAGCCGACCACGGTTACCGCGCAATCCTCCCTGCCGACGCCACGTCGAGCCTGAGCGCGGACTGGCAAGCTGCAGCGGTCGGCTACGCCCTGACGAACATCGCGGAGATCGTCACCACAGCCGATGTCATTGCGGAACAACGCGAAGAGACCTGATGAGCCGCGACTCTCTCTGGACTGTGGAGACGGCAGCCGATGTTCTCCTCGCGGCCGAGGCAACTCGCACTGATCGACACCCCATCACCGACGATTGGACTGCGCTCGACCTCGAGACCGCCTACCAGGTGCAGGACCGACTGATCGCCCGAAAGGTGGCACTGGGTGAGAAACGTGTCGGCGTCAAACTCGGCCTCACGTCCCGCGCGAAGCAACAGCGGATGGGCATCCGCTCGCCACTCACCGCGTGGCTCACCGATGGCATGGTTCTCGAAGCGGGGGCGCCGGTTCCGACCGACGAACTCATCCACCCCCGTGTCGAACCCGAGATCGTCTTCGTCCTCGGCGAGAGGCTGGAAGGTCCAGGTGTGACTGCGGCGTCCGCGATGGCGGCTGTACGGTCCGTGTACGCCGGTGTGGAGGTGATCGACAGCCGCTACACCGACTTCCGTTTCACCCTGCCGGACGTCGTTGCCGACAACGCATCCTCAGCGAGATTCGTCCTCGGCGGAATCGAACGTCACCCCGCCGACCTGGACCTAGCCCTCGAAACTTGTGTTCTGTCGGTAGACGGCGCCGTCATCGACACCGCTACCGGCGCTGCCGTCCAAGGCCATCCCGCGGCCGCTCTCGCCCTCGCGGCGAACTCTCTCGCCGAACGCGGCCTCGCCCTCGAAGCGGGCTGGATTGTCCTCACCGGCGGAATGACCGACGCCGTCTGCGTCGAACCCGGGCAACAGATCGTCGCCGAATTCACCAACCTCGGCGCAATCACCATCACCGGCGCCTGACTCAAACGACAATTTTGCTCGCTACGCCCGCCGAAGCTTCTGCAAGGAGATCGCGGGCAGTACCAACGATGAGACCTTCCTGCGCGCCGACGAGGCCGCGGCAGCCGACCCAAGGAGCAGAGTGCGACGGTCGACGCAGACCGGTCGGTCTAGCACCGGCCAGGACGAGGTCGTCGGCGGCGTCGCGCAGAGCTTGTCCGAGTTCCGCGATGGAGCCGATACCGGGCAGCAGCAGTGTGTGGCCAGACAGGCATGGGTGAGGTTGGGCGACCGCGATGCCGTCGACACGGCGGCATCGAGCGCGACCACCATCCGGTTGACGTCGTCGGGGGGTGATGCGGTGGTGGACCGGGTGCATGCCCCTGCGGAAGTTGGCTTCTGGATGACAGTTGCGTGGTCATCAGGTTGCTCACGATACGACCGCCGGGACGGCGAACACTCTGGCCCGGCTGTCTCGCCCGTACACCTGCGCATGACACCGAGCGTGAGATGCGCTCTGTCGTAATCGAAGCCAGCAGCAGCTGTATGTGACTCAGCTCGTGAGTGTCTTCGAGGGAGATACACCGTACTTACGGCGGTACTCGGCCGCGAATCTTCCAGAATGGGTGATACCCCAACGGAAGATGATGTCCAAAACCGTTGTGGGTGGTGCCGCAGCCCTGAGGTCCGCGTGCGCGCATTCGAGCCGGACCTCGTGCAGATAGGCGAAGGGCGTCATCCCGACGTACTCGCGGAATGCCTGTTGCAGCCTTCGCACGCTGACTCCCGCTATCTCGGCCATGTCTCCCGGTGTCCATGCGCGTGCAGGATCATCGTGAATCGCTGTGAGAACACGCTTTACGACGCGGGGACGGTCGGTGAACCGCCCGGGTTCCTCGTCGGGTACCGCGGCGAGGACGAACCCTGTGGTGACGGCCCCGGCCAATTGGGCGAGCATCAAGTCGTTTCGCAGCAGGTTGTCGCTGGAGTCGATCTGGTCGTAGGTCGAACGCAGGAATTTCAACCAGCTCTGTGCGGTGTCACTGCGGAGATCGAGTTGCAGGGGTAGCTGTCGTCCGGGCCGGCCCAGAATGCGGTCCATCTCGCGGCGCAGGTAGTCCTCGTCGATCTTGAATCCGATCAGGCGGCATTCCGCGTTCCAGTGCGGGATCACCGTGCGGACGTTCGGTGGGCACGCGGTGGCCTGCCCGACCGCGGAGATCACTTCGGTGCGCTCGATCACCGACTTCATTTCTCCGCTGACCGGGATGTTGATGCCATAGGCGCCGGGGTGTTCCGAGACCACGGTGACCTCACCGCCGAGCGCCATGTGCGTGATGCGACATGATCCGAGATCGACACTTCCCAGTGACGCATGCGGTTTGGCCCCGGCGGCCAGCGGCCTCATCACGTGCGGGAAGTACGCATCAGCGACCGCTTCGTGGACGTGGTGCCAATCCTCGAAGTGGGGGGTCTCGCCTGGGTTCTCCACGAGAGTCGCACCAACCTCTCCAGCGCGTCCTTCGATGATGCCGCGCCTGACAATGTCGCTTCTAGTGAGTTATATCACCAGAAACTACTGATCAGATCCGCGATTTTCTCGTTGCGTTGAGTGGATAGCCCCTTCGCTGAGTGGATCGCCAGCCCTGTGACCCCAGTCATACCTTGAGTCCGTACCCCGAAGTCAAGTCGACTCGGCAAAGCGGAACGAAAGCAGGTGGCCACGCATGGACGCACGCACCCTACGTGACATTTTCGGGCAGTTCGCCAGCGGTGTCACCGTCATTACCTGCAGAAACGCCGACGGTGAACCCCACGGCGCGACGGTGACCGCGTTCACCTCGGTATCGCTCGAACCCGCGCTGTGCCAGGTGACGCTCACCCGCAAATCGAAGGCGTGCGGTTTCCTCAGTGACGCGCCGTTCGCGGTGAATATCCTCGGCGCCGATCAGGTGCACACCGCGATGCACTTCGCCGGACGCCCGCAAGTACCCGGCCCGGTGTGGGCTGACGGGCCGACCGCCCCCTTGCTCTGCGGGGCGGCCACCACCTTGTCCTGCACACCGTGGGCCCAGTACGACGGCGGTGACCACATCATCTTCATCGGTGAGATCGTCGACGTGACCACCAGCAATGACGACCCACTGTTGTTCTACCGCAGCAAATTCCACAATCTCGGTGACCCCTCGTCGGGCTCCGCGTGGAACGGGTCGATGGACGACCCGCACAGCGGCTGGTTCGACGCGACCACCTCCTTCACCCCACTTCACCTCATGGCGGGGCAACCGGCGTAATCCGCACAACTCTCTGCCTCACAGCTCGGACATATCGAAGGGAACACCATGACCTCCACTGCCCCGGTCACCGACGTGGCCTCCACCGACCCGACGCAGGTCAATCCAGCCGCGGACGCACCCGTCAACCAACCCCAGATCTATGCCACGAAGCCGATGACCGGCAACGAGTACATCGAGTCGATCACCGACGACCGCGAGATCTGGTTGCACGGTGAGCGGGTCAAGGACCACACCAATCACCCGGCATTTCGCAACTCGGTTCGCATGATCGCCCGGTTGTACGACAACCTGCACACCGGTGAGCACGTCGACACCCTCACCTGTCCGACCGACACCGGCAACGGTGGGGTGACGATGCCCTTCTTCCGTACCGCCACGTCCACCGAAGATGTGCTCGCCGACCGCGACGCGATCGCCACCTGGGCGCGGATGACCTACGGCTGGATGGGCCGCTCCCCCGATTACAAGGCCTCGTTCCTTGGGACGCTGCACGCCAACAAGGAGCTGTACTCCCCGTTCCAGGACAACGCCGAACGCTGGTACCGCGAATCCCAGGAGAAGGTCCTGTACTGGAACCACGCCATCGTCAACCCCCCGGTCGACCGGCAACTCCCGCCGGATGAGGTGGGCGATGTGTTCATGAAGGTGGAGAAGGAGACCGACTCGGGCCTGATCGTGTCGGGCGCGAAGGTCGTCGCGACCGGGTCGGCGATCACCAATTACAACTTCATCGCCCACTACGGGCTGCCGATCAAGAAGAAGGAATTCTCGCTGATCTGCACGGTGCCCATGGGCGCATCCGGGGTGAAGCTGATCTCCCGGGCCTCCTACGCGCAGAACGCCGCGATCACCGGTACCCCGTTCGATTACCCGCTGTCGAGCCGGTTCGACGAGAACGATGCCATCCTCGTCTTCGACAAGGTACTGGTGCCCTGGGAGAACGTCTTCATGTACGGGGCCGTCGACAAGATCAACACCTTCTTCCCGCAGTCTGGCTTCCTCCCGCGCGCGATGCTGCAGGGCTGCACCCGGCTCGCGGTCAAGCTCGACTTCATCGCCGGGCTGCTGATGAAGGCCCTCGACTGCACCGGCGCCGGCGGCTTCCGCGGCGTGCAGACCCGGGTCGGCGAGGTCATCGGTTGGCGGAACCTGTTCTGGTCGCTGACCGAATCGATGGCGCGCGATCCCGAGCAGTGGATCGGCGACACCGTGATTCCCAAGCTCGAATACGGCCTGACCTACCGGATGTTCATGATGCAGGGCTATCCCCGGATCAAGGAGATCATCGAACAGGACGTCGCCTCCGGGCTGATCTACCTCCCGTCCTCGGCGGCCGACTTCAAGTCGACGGAAATCCGCCCCTACCTCGACAAGTACGTGCGCGGCTCGGACGGAATCCCGGCGGTAGACCGCGTGAAGGTCATGAAGGCACTGTGGGATTCGATCGGCAGCGAGTTCGGCGGGCGCCACGAACTGTACGAGCGCAACTACTCCGGAAACCACGAGAACGTCAAGGCGGAGTTGCTGTTCGGCGCGCAGGCCACCGGCGTGGTGTCCGGCATGAAGGGACTAGCAGAGCAGTTCATGAGCGAGTACGACCTCGACGGCTGGACCGTCCCGGACCTCATCGGCAACGACGACGTGTCCTACTTCGGCCGCCGTTAACCGCCGGGAGGATCTCCTGTCGCCCTCGCCACCCCATCGCCTCGAGGAGGAGAAGTGGAGGACCCCGTCGACTGCGGGACCGGTGCGCCGCACCCCGAGAGCGAGTACGTGGTGACCATCCTTCCGGGTCGGATTCGCATCACGGTTCGCACGAACGAGACGATCGTCGACGCACTACGCCGTCAGGGTTACCGGACCCGCTACAAATGCCGGCGCGGTGGGTGCGGCGCCTGCCGGGCCACGCTGATCGACGGGCAGATCACCTATGTCGCCCACGTCAGCGCCCCCGTGATCGAGGGCAGCGACGAGACCCTCAGTACCGGTAAATGTCTGCCGTGCCGAGCCGCACCAACCTGTGACTCCACCATCGAACTCGGCCCACGAGACCACGTCGTCGACGTCTTCCCCATTGCGAGAACGCCGCGACCGGCACCCCCGAGCGCACCCCCGTCCACCCCCGCCAACACCTAGGAGACATACCCCATGTCCGTTCTGCGTCTGGGCTACGTGCACATCAACGTGACCGACCTCGAAGAATCGAAGAACCACTACATCAACACGCTCGGCATGGACGCCGTCCACGAAGACGACGGCACCGTGTACCTCAAATCCTGGGACGAAGCAGACCACCACTCGGTCGTTCTCACCGAAGGCGGCGTCGGACTGGTCAAGCTCGGCTACAAAGTAGCCGACGACGCCTCGCTCGCCGAGATCGAGAACCGCGTCCGAGCATTCGGCGCATCCTTCCAACGAATGAGCAAGGGCGACAACCAGTCCGTCGGGGACGGACTACGGATCACGCTCCCGTCGGAGCACACGCTGGAACTCTACAGCGACATCGAGTACGTCGGCACCGCCACGGGGCTGTGGAATCCGGACCCGTGGCCGCGCGCCGGAACCCGCGGTATCGGAGTACCGCGCCTCGATCACACCCTGATCACCACCGAAGATCCCACCCTCCTGGAGCGGTTCTTCTCCGAGGTCCTCGACTTCCAACCGGCCGAACGACTCGTCGGCGGAGAAGACAACACCGAACTGGTCGCCTCCTGGATGTTCTGCGGTGAACAGCCTCACGACATCGCGTTCGTCCAGGGCGAGAACGGCAAACTCCACCACTTCGCCTACCACATCGCGGACTGGTCGGCCCTCCTGCACGCCGGAGATGTGTTCTCGATGCACGACGTGCCCATCGATTTCGGTCCTGCTCGTCACGGCATCACACGCGGCGAAACCATCTACTTCTTCGACCCCGCGGGCAACCGCAACGAAGTCTTCTCCGGCGGATACCGCACCGGAAAGGATTTCCGAACCATCACCTGGACAATGGATCAGGCTGCCAGGGGCATCAACTTCACGCACCGTGAACTCGACCAGGACTTCCTCACGGTTGTCACCTGACCACTGCGGTGCCACGTCGTTTGTGCGTGGTCCCGGCGCCCCCGACCACAACGTTGCACGGAAGAAGAAAAGCATATGACCACATCGATTCAGCACAGCCCCGAGATCGCGAAGACAATCGACGTGAACGGGATCGCCACGAACTATCACGACGAGGGCGAGGGTGCCCCGGTCGTCCTCATCCACGGATCCGGCCCCGGTGTCACCGCCTGGGCGAACTGGCGAACGACGATTCCCGTTCTCGCACAGAATTTCCGAGTTCTGGCCCCGGACATTCTCGGGTTCGGATACACCGAACGCCCGGACGGCGTGGCTTACAACTCCACCACGTGGACCGAGCACCTCGTCGGCTTCCTGGACGCTCTCGGACTCGACAAGGTCTCGATAGTCGGTAACAGTTTCGGCGGCTCGCTCGCTCTGCGCATCGCAACCGAACACCCCGATCGCGTCGACAAGCTGGTGCTGATGGGAAGTGTCGGGGTGCCCTTCGACATCACCGCCGGCCTCGACGCGGTGTGGGGCTTCGAACCCTCGCTGCCCGCGATGCGGTCACTGCTCGACATCTTCGCGTACGACCGGTCGTTGGTCAACGACGAACTCGCCGAACTCAGACTCGCTGCCGCCACGCGGCCCGGCGTGCAGGAAGCGTTCAGCGCGATGTTCCCGGCCCCACGCCAAAACGGTGTCGACGAGATGGCTGTCGACGAAGATCGAATCGCCGCACTCGCACACGAGACCTTGATCGTGCACGGCCGCGACGACCAGGTGATCCCACTCTCGAACTCCCTTCGACTGCTCGAACTGATCGAGAGTTCGCAACTGCACGTGTTCGGTCGCTGCGGGCACTGGGTCCAGATCGAGCACTCGGCTCGGTTCAGCCGCTTGGTGGCAGACTTCCTCTCGGAATAATCAGCCACCAGCGCCACTCTGCGTCAAACATGCTCGGCGCTCGGAGCCGCATCATCGTTCCGGGCAGCGCTTTTGGCGGCCATCCTTCCTCTGAGTCGGAGTTCTGACACGGAATCACACGCGTGTCCCGCGGGTCATGGGCGTCATCGCGCTGTCTCCGCCTCGGATGCAGTGTCACCGACGTTGGTTCTTGGTTTACCACTGCCGCTGCGGTGGGTCGCAGTGCGAGTTGTCGCCGGTCTGCGACGCCCGTCTGGGAGCAGTCTCGGGCATGCACCACAGGACGGGAAGCGCTGCCAGCGCGACGGCGGTCACGATGACGCCGGGGACGCTCGCCGAACCGCTGGCGTGGACCAGCATTTGGGATACGTATGGGGTGAGGCCACGTTTCCTGGTCGTCCCTTCGGCGGGCACAACGCTCCGATCTTCCGGATGATCGGACCGGACTCACTTCGCCTCGGCTCGTGGGGCGCACAGTCACTCGACGGCCTTCAGGCCCGGGAGGACGAGCCGGTGTTGCACCGAAACCGGATGAGCTGCTTCAACGGAACACCACTCGACGGTCTGCTGCGGAACCTGGAGGTCACTGACGTCATCGTTGCGGGAGTGTGGACGAACATGGTCGTCGAGCACACCGTCCGCGACGCCGCGGACCACGGGTACCGTGTAGTCCTCGCCGCTGACGCCACCTCGAGCCTCAGCGCAGATTGGCAAACGGCGGCGGTCAGTTACGCCCTGACGAACATCGCGGATATCGTCACCACGTCCGATATCACCGCGACAGGACGCGAACCACGGTGACTACATGATCCGTGGGGATCCCGGACAGGGCTCGGTGGCCGAGGGATTGCTCGGCCACCCGGCGATCCTTCAACTGTTCGTGGTCAGGGGTGCCGAGTCTGTAACCCGGATCGGCTCCGAGTGCAGCAGGCCTCCGGTGACCTTGTCGGTCCATCGGCTCATGGTGAAGGCAAGGATGGCGGCGGCAATGAAGAAGCCCGCCATGATGAGCAGACCGGTCGTCGTCGAGCCGGTGTTGTCCTTCAGCAGCCCGAAGAGGTAGGGACCGGCCAGGCCGCTGAGGCTGGCGAGACCGTTGATCATGGCCAGTGCCACCGCCGCGAGCCCACCAGTGAACAGTTGGGCCGGCATCGAATTGAACGTCGGAAGTGAACCGAAGAAACCAGCCGCTGCCAGGCTGATGCCCACCAATGCAAGGTAGGGATTGCCGCTCAGTGCGGCGATGGCCAGCCCCACGGCACCTGCAATTTGCAGCAGCGTCATGTGCCAGGTCCGTTCACCGGTGCGCGAGACGTTCTTCGAGACGAAAACCATGACGATCGCGGCGAACAGCCACGGAATGGCCGAGACGAATCCGGCACCGGCAGCACCGAGGTGAAACTGGTCCCGAACGATCGTGGGCAGGAAGTACGCAATCGTCCAATATCCGATCGTCATACAGAAATACAGCACACAGAACAGCCACGCTGCCGGTCGCCGCAAGACCGCCCACAACTGCCCCAATTCGTGACCGGCATGGTCGGGTCGCTGAGCACTGGCCTTGGCGAGGTATGCCTTCTCGGACACGTCGAGCCACGCGGCAGTCGCCGGCCCGTTGGGAAGGCGGAAGACAATGTAGATGCCGAGCAGGATCGCCGGGATGCCTTCGAGCAGGAACGCCCACCGCCACCCCGCGAGGCCCAGCAATCCGTCCAGGGACAACAACGCCGAGGTCAAGACGGACCCGACAGCGAGGGCGATGGGAACGGCAAGGTTCAGCATGGAGTATGTCTTGGGAAGCATGCGCGGTGTGCACCAGAAGGCCAGGAACAGGAGTGCGCCGGGCGAGAATCCGGCTTCGGCGATACCGAGCATGATGCGCACGATGTACAGCGATGTCTCGTTCTGGACCAGGCCCATGAACATGGTGGCGATACCCCAGGTGACCATGATGCGGGCGAGCCAGATCCGCGCACCATACTTGGACAGGGCCATGTTCGAGGGAATCTCGAAGAAGCAGTAGCCGATGTAGAACAGCCCGGCCGCAAGACCGAACGTTGCCGCGGTGAGCCCGAGGTCCTTGGACATCGGCCCGGCCAGGACGCCGATGTTCGCTCGATCGATGTATGAAATGAACATTCCGAGCATGATTATCGGGATGACGCGCAACAGCGTCTTCTTGTAGATGCGTACTTCGATGTCCATATCGACGTCGAGGTCGGCTGGGGGTACGGAATGGGTCATGGGATCGGCTTCCTCGAGGTCACGACGGCGTGGCGGAGGGGCCGGGTCGTCGTCGCGATGACTGCATATTTTTGAGGGATGCGGGCGGCTGATGCGGATGCGTCCAGCCGCGTTCCCCGTCGGGGACGAGAACAGTGTGTTTCAGTTATCGGTGCGGTAGTGGTCGAGCTTGGCCGGGTCGATCTCGATGCCGAGCCCGGGGCCCGGCCGCACGCTCATCTTTCCGTCGCGGATGCACAGGTCCTCGGTGAGCAGGTCGTCGCTCATGTCCAGGAAGTTCGACAGCTCGGCCGCGTGCCGGGCGGTCGTGCGTTGGGAGGCGCCGAACACCAGCGAGCAGGCGGTTCCGATCTGGCCGTCGATCTGGTTGCCGATGACGACCTCCACCCCGAGACCTTCGGCGAGGTGTGCGACGCGCAGCGAGTCGGAGAACCCGGTGCGCGCGGTCTTGATGCTCACAGCCGTTGCTGCGCCGGCGAGTATCTCCCGGGTGACATCAGCTGGGGTGGGGACGCTTTCGTCGGCCACGAAGGGAATCGGGGATTGTCGTACCAGCCAGCGGCGGCCGAGGACGTCGTCGGCGGGGCACAGTTCCTCGACCCGGGACAGACCGAGGTCTTCGAGCTGGCGGAGTACGGCCGCCGATTCGGAGGCGGTCCATCCGCGGTTGCCGTCGAGGTAGAGTTCGGCACCGTCACCGACGGCGTCGCGGATCGCCCGGCACACGGCGATGTCGAGGTCGATCGGGCGCCGTCCCACCTTGATCTTGAACGAGGTGATCCCGTATTCGTCGGTGATGCGGAGGGCTTCGTCGGCCATGACGGCGGGGTCGGCGAATCCGAGCATGTGGCTGACGTTCAGGTAGTCGGTGTAGCCACCGAGCAGCTCGTGCAGCGGCCGGTCGACGGTCTTGCCCCAGGCGTCCCACATCGCCATGTCGATGGCTGCCTTCGCGGTAGGGTTGCCGACCGTGCGGGCCAGTTTCTCCCGCACCTGTTCGCGTGCCAGCAGCGACATGCCGGTGACGGCGGGGGCGAACACGGTCTCGATCACCGCGACGATGGAGGCCTGGGTTTCGCCGTAGGTGTACGGGCGCGGGGGTGCCTCCGCGATACCGGTGACGCCGTCCTCGGTGACGACCTCGACCAGGACATGGTCGGCGACATCGATATGGCCGCTGGCGAAGTGCAGTGGTTTGCGATACGGGATGGCGAACGGGATCGCCCGGATGTGCGTGATTTTCATGGTGTTTCCCCTATTTCGGGCATCGGGACACCGGTCCCGTCGTCGCGACGGGACCAGCGATCGATTGGGTCTGGTGCGGGTCTCGGTGCCCGACGGGTCTGCGGTGGTGCGGGTCAGGTGAGGTAGGTCCGGATGATCTGGCTGTCGTCGGACTCGAGCAGGCCGAGTTCGGCGGCGCGCTGGTACTGCTGCTTGGCGGCCTTCAGCAGCGGGACGTGGGCGCGGTGTTCATCGGCTTCCGCTTCGACAAGTCCGTTGTCTTTCGCCAGGATCGCCAGCCTGGTCAGCACATCGGGGACGGTGCCGAGGTCGGCCATCCGGTGCCCGCGCTCGTCGAAGAACCAGGACGCACCGGAGCCGCCGCTGATGATGTCGACGGTCTTGACCGGATCGAGACCGAGATGGGTGGACAGGGCGATCGCTTCCGCGGCCGCCGCGAGATGCACCGAGCTGCACAACTGGTTGACCAGCTTTGTGGCCTGACCGTCCCCCGGACGTTCGCTGACCAGTGCCACCTCACCGAGCACGCCGAACAGATCGCGCAACGCCTCGACCGGGGCGGGTTCGCCGGCGGTCAGGAAGCGCAGCATTCCCGCCTCGGCCCCCGGGACGCCGCCCGTGACCGGTGCGTCGATGACAGCGGCGCCCGCGTCCGTGAGCATCTGCGCCGCCTCCTGCGCCGCGCGCGGGCCGACGGTCGAGCAGATCACCCAGATCTGGTGATCGACCTGCCTGTTCGCGGTTCCGGCCTTGACAGTATCGAGGAGTTGCTGCCCGGTGGCGACCATCACCAGCACCACGTCGCTGATCGGGGTCGCGGCGATGTCGTCGAAGGACCGCATGCCGTCGTTCTCCGCGCGGTCACGAGAGGCGGGATTCGGATCGACCGCGGCGACCGAGTAGCCGCGGTCGACCAGGCGGTGCGCCATCGGCATGCCGATGGCACCGATTCCGACGAACGTGACTGTGGGGAGGTTCTTTTCCGCTGTGTTCATGGTGTTGTCCGTTGCTCTCGTCACTGGGTGGATAACGCCCGGGGTCGATGCTCGTCCGCAGTGCGGCAACTCCGGGAGTTCCCGGTTCGGCAGGTCTGCGACCGTTGAGGGGGCTCACCGAGTGGGAGTACCTCGTTGTGCGGTCTGCCCACCAGGGACTCGTCATGAGCTAGCTCCCTCGAACGCGTGATGCTCGCCACAGGCTTCGAGAGAAAGTTATCTTCCCAGATCTATCCTTGTCCAAGACTCATTTCTCATTTGTTGATATCGAGACCGTATGAATCAAGGTTGGGGGTTGGCAGGGCGGTTTCACTGACTGCAAGCACGCGCTGCAGTGCGGGTGAGGTGTTGTCGGTGCGCCAGGCGAGGGCTGGGAAGAGGTGACTGGGCTCGGTTCCCTCGATCGGCTTGTAGATGATCCCGACGCTCTGCGCCTGGCAGACCGAGCTCAGCGTGATGGTCACCCCGGCGCCCGCCGCAACCAAAGCGAGCACCGTGCTCGAATCCGGCGCCACCTGGGTGATTTTCGGCCGGAACCCCGACGACATGCACATCGAGTACATGGTCAACCGGAGCATCGATCCGCTGTCCTCGGGGAGGCTGACGAAGTCCTCGTCGATCAGGTCCTCGAGGCGCACGCTGTCGCGATCGGCGAGCCGGTGCCCAGCCGGCAACGCGCAGAGCACCTCCTCCACCTCGACGACCCGATAGCTGAGTTCGGGACGCGCCACCGGTATCCGGACGAACGCGAGATCCAGATCGCCCGCTACGAGCAGGTCGAACGCCCGGTAGACGTACGTCTGGGACTGCAGGACCAGATCGATCCCGGGATGCTCTGCCCGGACCGCACGGGTGAGCAGGGGCAGCACTCGCTGACTCGACGCACCGGCGAAGCCGATCCGGACCTGACCTTCCTCGCCTGACGCGATCGCGGTCGCCAGCTCCCGCACCGACGCCGCCTGGTTCACCGCCCGCCGTGCGGGTCCGAGCAGCCGCTCCCCCGCGTCGGTCAACCGCACGTTGCGCGTCGTCCGCTGGAACAACTTGAGCCGGAACTCGTTTTCGAGCTGGGTGATGCGATTACTCAGCGGCGGCTGCGCCATGTGCAGACGGGCCGCGGCCCGACCGAAATGCCGCTCTTCGGCCACCGCGATGAATGCTTCGAGGTCACGCAGGTCCATGAAATGCCACACTAATACTCTGACGATATTAGTTGCCACAGGATTCGTATTGGATTTGCCGGTTCAGGTGGGTAATCATGTGAGTAGCGCCACCTGGCGCGGTACTCGCCACCACCGGTCACTCCCGTGAGAGCACATCCGAGC
Source organism: Rhodococcus sp. JS3073 (assembly GCF_026810085.1). NCBI lineage: Bacteria > Bacillati > Actinomycetota > Actinomycetes > Mycobacteriales > Nocardiaceae > Rhodococcus > Rhodococcus sp. JS3073. The sequence goes on from NZ_CP113951.1 coordinate 4,616,717, forward strand.
GTTCCGGCGAGGCACACCCAGCACAGGGGCCAATACTCACGGAGCCGTCGCGCACCGTGCACGAAGGAAGGAAACACGATGTATCTGCGCCTGCACCACGTGAACGTGACCTCGGACGATATGGGGGAGTTGGGCAAGTTCTACTCCGACGCCCTCGGACTCAGCGAGATCGCCAGCCCCCCGATGATTGCGACGTCTCGGTCGGCGGACAGCGGCGATTCGGGTGACGAGGAGTGGGCGACGCGCGCGCGCTTCTACGATGCCGGCGACAAGGACGAGCTTCAGCTGCATGCCACACGCCGCCAGCCGTATCTCGCTCTGACAGAGGGCCATACGGTGAATCCCCTCATCGGCGGACATGTCGCCTTCCGCACCGACGATATCCAAGCCGTGATGGAGCGTCTGCGCAACAACAACATTCCGTTCGACGATTGGGGCATCTGGTCAGTCGAGGGCTGGTACCAGATCTTCCTGACCGACCCGGCGGGAAACATGATCGAGATCCATCAGGTCATGGAGCCCGACGACGAGTCATGAGCCACCGTCCGACCGGCACGTGCTCGCTTCCGGACTAGGAGACCGCAGGATCTGGACTGCAGCAGGAGAGGTAGAGGATGACACGCTGGCGGAACCGACCCGAAGGTTCGAACTGGGGGGACTTCGGCCCGGAGGATGTGCTCGGACGGCTGAACCTGCTCGGACCCGACCAGGTCCGCAAGGGCATCGCCGAGGTCCGTGACGGCGTCGTGTTCTGCCTGTCCTTGCCGCTCGATCTGCCCGGCGGCACTGCCCTCAACGCCAACCGGTTCCCGCCCGTCGTGCGTCCCACACTGCGGGCCGGGGCGGTCAATTTCAACTGCGACATGGCCGTTGCCCATTCCGGCGCGACCGACGTGATGAGCGACGATCTCGTGGTCTTGCATACCCAGTACTCGACGCAGTGGGATGCCTTCGGTCACGCGGGTGCGTTGTTCGACGCGGACGGACACGGTGTGCCCGAGCGGGTCTATTACAACGGCTGGCGCGCCGGTGTCGACGTCGTGGGACCGGACGGAGCCCACGGTGCCGGAATCGGCAGCCTCGGTCGACTCGACGGCGCCGAGGACGGTCTGGCGTCGACCTCACACGCGGGTCCGGTCGACATCAGCCACATGGCGCGGCACGGCGTGCAGGGCCGCGCCGTCCTGGTCGACCTCGAGGCCCACTTCGGCGCCGACCGCACGGTCGTCGGGTACCAGGACCTCGCACGCGTCCTCGCGGCCGACGCCGTCGTCGTCGAACCCGGCGACCTGCTGGTCCTGCACACCGGCTTCGCCCGGCACGTGCTCGCCCAGCAGGGCACTCCCACCCCGGAGGCGCTCCGGGTGTGCGCGGTCCTCGACGGCTCCGACCCTGCCCTGCACGACTGGATCCGCGACAGCGGAGTCGTCGCGATCGCCGCCGACAACTACGCGGTCGAGGCGTTTCCCCCTACCATCGAGCTTCACGATGCCCCCGCTCTCCCGCTGCACGAGTTGTGCCTGTTCCGGCTCGGCGTGCACCTCGGTGAGCTATGGTGGCTGTCCGATCTCGCGAACCATCTACGAGCGCAACGACGCTCGCGGTTTCTGCTTACTGCCCCCCCACTTCGGCTACCCGGCGCAACCGGGTCGCCTCTGACCCCGATTGCGACGGTATGAACGTGTCTTCCTCTCCCGAACGTCTTCTCGTGACCGGCGGTGCCTCCGGCATCGGCCGTGCCATCGCCGAGGAAGGTCTGGCTCGCGGATGGGACGTCGTGGTCATCGACCGCGACCCATCGCCGATCGGCAAGAGTGTGCTCGCCGACCTTGCCGATACCGCGTCCACCGCCACAGCACTCGAGGAGGTACTCGCCAACGGCCCCGTCACCCGGCTCGTCAACAATGTCGGCGCTGTCTTCCCCGGCCCGCTCCGCGAGCAGACTCTCGCGGATATGGACGCCGCATTCGCTCTCAACCTGCGCTGCGCCGTCCAGTGCACCCAGGCCCTGCTACCCGGGATGACCGACGCCGGCTTCGGGCGAATCGTGAACATGACCTCCCGGGCGGCACTCGGAAAGGAATTGCGCACCGCCTATGCCGCATCGAAGGCCGGACTCATCGGCCTGACCCGGGTGTGGGCGCTCGAACTCGGGCCGCTCGGAATCACTACGAACGCGATCGGCCCCGGGCCGATCGCGACCGAATTGTTCACGAAGGCGAACGATCCCGAACGCACCAAGCAGATCGTCGACTCCGTCCCGGTTCGGCGCATCGGACAACCAGACGACATCGCCCACACCGCGGGGTTCTTCCTCGACGACCGGGCCGGATTCGTCAACGGACAGATCCTCTACGTGTGCGGGGGTCTGACCGCCGGTATCGCCGCCGCCTGAACGAGCTCCTCGTTGATCGCCTCGTCCGTGGGAGACCGCCATGAAAGCTATCGTCAAGACCACCGCCACCGAGGGTTTCGAGTTCATCACCGACTACCCGGAGCGTTCCGTCGCGCACGGTGAGGTCCGCCTCGCCGTCGCCGCCGCGTCACCGTGCGGCACCGACCGCGAACTCGTCCGATACAGCGCCACCGCGAAAGCATTCGGTCTCGAGCTGTCGGTGATCCTCGGCCACGAAGTCGCCGGAACCGTCATAGAGGTCGGACCGGGCGTCGAGACCCTCCGACTCGGCGACCGCGTCGCCCTCGAATCCCATATCGCGTGCCGGAACTGCTACCACTGCCGCATCGGTCAAGGACACAACTGCCTGAACATGGCGCTGCTCGGCCTGCACGTAGACGGTGGGTTCGCCGAGCGACTGGTCGTCTCCGAACACGCCTGCTACGCATTGCCTGACAACGTCCCCACTGAGACCGGCGCCCTGTTCGAGTCGGCCGGTGTTGCGGTGCATGCCATGCTGCGCAGCCAGGTCACCCTCGCCGGGCGCTCGGTGATCATCGCCGGCGCCGGACCGATCGGGTTGGCACTTGTTCAGCTCGCCCACCTGTCGGGGGCGATACGGGTCGTCGTGATCGAGCCGAACGACTTCCGTCGCGGCATCGCCGAATCTTTCGGCGCCGTCGCCCTCGAGTCCGACCACGGGGCGGTCGAATGGTGCCTGAACGACGCCGCCGACCGGCACGGGTTCGATGTGGGTTTCGATTGCACCGGCGCCCCCGGCGCACTCGACATCATTCTGCAGTCGTTGCGCCGCGAGGCCACCGCGGTGTGTATCGGAGTGCCCAGACAACCTTTCGCCCTCGACATCACCCGATATGTCATCAAACACGGCATCACCCTGAAAGGCAGCTTCGGCCGATCCCTCTGGGAGACCTGGGATGTCCTCGGTTCCCTGGTGTCACAGGGACGCCTCGATCTGAACTCGCTCGTCACTCACCGGATGGGACTGTTTAAATTCCAGGAAGCCCTGGACCTACAAGGGAGCAACGCCGGCAAGGTCCTGCTCATACCGGGCATCGAATAGCCACAGCGCTGGGAGAGCGAGCCGCCCACCAACCGTCAATACCTTCATCGACTTCGATGGCCCGGGACGCAATAACGTCCCGGGCCATCGTCGTTTCGAGAAATTCGAGCGCACAACTCAAGCATCGACGCAGGTCACGGCGTATGTTTGCGCGTTGTTTCAAATCGGAACAACTGCGGCACCTGTGTCCCCTTCCATGATGGTCTCAAGCAAGTGGCGCACGCCACACCACGCGAGACCGAAGGAACATGTGCCATGGATGCAACCGCCCACGATCAGATCCACGACCTCGACGCCCTTGTCGTCGGAGCCGGATTCGGCGGGATCTACATGCTGTACAAGCTGCGCAACGAGTTGGGCCTCGACGCCGTCGCCATCGACAAGGCCGGTGGAGTTGGTGGAACCTGGTACTGGAACAAGTATCCCGGAGCGCTCTCGGACTCTGAGGGTTTCGTCTACCAGTACTCGTTCGACCGCGATCTGTACGAGCAGACCCCGTGGAAGACGAAGTTCGTGACCCAGCCCGAGATCCTCGAGTACCTCAACGGCGTCGTGGATCGCTACAGCCTGCGTGAGCGCATCGAGCTCGAGACCGGCATGACCGACGCCGAATTCGACGAGCTCTCGGGCCGCTGGACCGTGCGGACCGACCGCGGTGTCACTTACCGGTGCCGGTTCCTGGTTACCGGCCTCGGTCTGCTGTCCGCGACGAATATGCCCAGTTTCCCGGGTATCGAGACGTTCGAGGGCCGCCTGGTGCATACCGGCGCGTGGCCTGAGGACCTGGACCTGACCGGCAAGCGGGTCGGTGTCATCGGTAACGGATCGACCGGCAACCAGGTGATCACTGCCAGCGCCCCGATCGCTGCGCACCTGACGTCGTTCCAGCGCACCCCGCAGTACAGTGTGCCCGCCGGTAACCGCGAGCTCACCCCGGAACAGATTCAGCATCACCGCGACAACTTCGACGCCATCTGGGACCAGGTCCACAACTCGAGCACCGCCATGGGTTTCGTGGAGAGCACCGTCGAGACCTTCAGCCTCGGTGAAGCGGAACGCGAAGCCGTGTACGAGAAGGCGTGGAACGAGGGCGGCGGGTTCCGGTTCATGTTCGAGACGTTCGGTGACATCGCCACCGACGAGGACGCGAACGAAGAGGCGGCAAAGTTCATCCGTCGCAAGATCGCCGAGATCGTCAAGGACCCGGAGACCGCCCGCAAGCTCACGCCCACGGACCTGTACGCGCGTCGCCCGCTGTGCGATTCGGGATACTACGAAACCTTCAACCGCCCCAACGTCACACTGGTGAACGTCAAGGAAAACCCGATCGCGAAGGTGACGGAGAAGGGCATCGTGACCGAGGACGGCACCCTCCACGAACTCGATGTCCTCGTGTGTGCCACGGGATTCGACGCCGTCGACGGAAACTACGTGCGCGTCGACATCCGCGGCCGCGGGGGTGAAACCCTGAAGGAACACTGGAGCGACGGGCCGACGAGCTACCTCGGCATGACCACCGCAGGGTTCCCCAACATGTTCATGATCCTCGGCCCCAACGGTCCGTTCACGAACCTCCCCCCGTCGATCGAGACTCAGGTCGAATGGATCGGCGACGCCGTCCGCCACGTCTCGGCGACCGACGCGGGCTGGATCGACGTCAAGCCCGACACCGAAGCCGAATGGACGCAGACCTGCACGGACATCGCCAATCAGACCCTGTTCTCGAAGGCCGCCGGTTGGATCTTCGGCGCCAACATCCCGGGCAAGAAGCGCACGGTCCTGTTCTACCTGGGCGGACTCAAGGATTACCGCTCGACCCTCGCCGCCGAATCGTCGGCCGGATACCCGAGTTACACCACCAATGACGACGTCCTCGAGCCGGCGATCTGACACCACCCTGCGAGGCCGGATTCGATCTGCAACGAAGGACGAGGAATGACGAAGTACGCAACAGTCGACCCCACCACCGGAACCGTGGTGCGTGAGTTCGCCACGATGTCGGACGCCGATGCCGATCAGGCGCTCGTACGAGCCGCCGACGCCTACCGGCTGTGGCGTGAGGTCGATCTGCCCGACCGGGCGGCGGTGCTCGCGAAGGTGGCCGAGCTACACCGACAGCACGCCACCGAGCTGGCCAAGCTGATGACCCTCGAAATGGGCAAGCCGATCGCCCAGGCGGAGGCGGAGGTGGAGCTGTCGGCCTCGATCTACGACTACTACGCCACCACCGGACCGGCACTGCTCGCCGACGAGGAACTCGACATCGCCGGCACCGGGCGGGCCATTGTGCGCACCGCACCGATCGGGCCCCTGCTGGGCGTCATGCCGTGGAACTTCCCCTACTATCAGGTCGCCCGATTCGTCGCGCCGAACCTGCTGTTGGGCAACACGATTCTGATCAAGCACGCCGGCTCCTGCCCCCAGCAGGCCCTGCGGATCGCCGAGATCATCGACGCGGCCGGAGCACCGGCCGCGATCTACCAGAACGTGTTCGCCACCACCGATCAGGTCGCGACGATGATCGCCGACCCTCACCTGCAGGGTGTGTCGCTGACCGGATCCGAACGAGCCGGCAGCGCAGTAGGCGCGCATGCCGGGCGCAACCTCAAGAAGTGCGTGCTCGAGCTGGGCGGCTCCGACCCGTTGATCGTCCTGCCCGGCGCAGACGTGGACACGGCCGTCACCGCCGCGGTCGCCGGCCGGTTCTGGAACGCGGGCCAGGCCTGCACGTCGTCGAAGCGGATGATCATCGAGGCCTCGGTGTGGGACCAGTTCGTCCCGGCGTTCGTCGAACAGGCCGCGCAATGGCGGGCTGGAGACCCGATGAGTGAAGACACCCGTCTCGGCCCGATGGCATCCGTCGCCGCCCGTGCCGACCTGTCCGCCCTGGTCGACGACGCGATCGCCAAGGGCGCCGTCGTCCACCTCGGCGGTGAGGTCCCGGACGGCCCCGGCGCCTACTACCCGGCCACGGTGCTCTCCGGTGTCACCCCGGCGATGCGCGCGTTCCACGAGGAGTTGTTCGGCCCGGTCGCAGTGTTGCACAAGGTCGAGTCGGTGGACGCGGCCATCGAGTTGGCCAACGACTCACCGTACGGGCTCGGCAGCGCGGTGTTCACCCGCGACGAGAACGAAGCCGACTACGTCGCCAACCGGCTCGACGTCGGCATGGTCGGTGTCAACACCACCATCCGAAGCGCCCCGGATCTGCCGTTCGGTGGTGTCAAGAACTCCGGAATCGGACGGGAACTGGGCCGCTTCGGCCTCGACGAGTTCGCGAACAAGAAACTCGTCCGCATCGTCTGAGCGGCCGACCCCACCACTGCGACACCAGGAGTAGTCATGCGCGCTGCCGTCTACTACGGCAACAAGAAGCTCGAGATCGAAGACGTTCCCGAGCCGACACCCGGAGACGGGCAGGTCAAGGTGCGGGTCAGCCGCAACGGAATCTGCGGAACCGACCTTCACGAGTACTACGACGGGCCGATCTTCATCCCGCCGTCCGACCCCCACCCGCTCACCGGCAAGGCCATGCCCCTCGTCATCGGACACGAGTTCTCCGGTGTCGTCACCGACGTCGGCAGAGGTGTCACGGATGTGCACGAGGGCGACCACGTCGCCATCGAACCGGTCTACCGCTGCGGTGAGTGCCGCCCCTGCAAGTCCGGTCGCTACAACCTGTGCACGTCGGTGGGTTTCCACGGCCTCATGGCGGACGGCGGCATGGCCGAATACACCGTCGTCCCCCGCAACCAGGTGCACGCCCTCCCCGAGAGCATCCCGCTGGAGATGGGCGCACTCGTCGAACCGATGGCCGTCGCGTACCACGCCGCCGTCCTCGGTGAGGTGGGCGACCAGAGTAGTGCGCTGATCTACGGCGCCGGCCCCATCGGCATCGGTCTCTGGTTCGCGCTGCGGGGCATGGGTTTGACCGAGATCGACGTGGTCGAGCCCTCACCGACCCGTCGCGCGTCGATCGAGGCGCTCGGCGCGCGGACACTCGACCCGACGAGCCAGGACGTGTCCGCACTCATCGCCGACCGCACCAACGGTGACGGTGTCGACGCCGCATTCGACGCCGCAGGGGTCGCCCCGGCGGTCACCTCGGCGCTCGAGTGCGTCGGCGAACGCCGACCCCTGATCAGCGTGGCGATCTACGACAAGCCACTGCCCACTCCGCTGATCAACCTCGTTCTGCGCGAGCGCCGCATCCAGGGAACGATCTGCTACACCGGCGACGATTACCGGGCCGTCATCGACCTCATGGCCCGGGGCCACTACGACACCACCGGATGGGTCGACACCGTGCCCCTCAGCGGTGTCATCGAGCAGGGGTTCGAGGCGCTCCGTGCCGGCCAGAAGATGAAGCTGCTCGTCGATCCCACACTCTGATCCCACCCACTTTCACTACAGGAGAATGACAATGACAGTTGCACATGTAACCGGTGCCGCACGCGGCATCGGGAAGGCCATCGCCCTGCGCCTCGCCCAGGACGGCCACGACGTCGCCGTCTCGGACCTGCCCTCGATGAAAGACGAGCTCGACGTCACCCGCAAGGGCATCGAAGCGCTCGGTAGACGATCGGTTGCCCTGACCGGCGATGTGTCGGATCATGATTCGGTCCGGCAGTTGGTCGTGGACACGGCCGATCAGCTCGGTTCCCTCGACGTCTTCGTCGCCAACGCGGGCATCGCGCAGACCAAAGCACTGCTGGACGTCACCCCGGAGGAGTACGACCGGGTTCACGCCGTCAACGGCCGCGGCGTCTTCCTCTGCTACACCGAGGCGGCACGACAGATGATCAAGCAGGGCACCGGCGGCAAGATCATCGGCGCGTCCTCGATCGCCGGCCACAAGGGCTTCCCCCTGCTGGGCGTCTACAGCTCGTCCAAGTTCGGTGTACGCGCCCTCACCCAGGCGGCCGCGCAGGAATGGGCCGAGCACGGCATCACCGTGAACGCCTACTGTCCCGGCATCGTCGACACCAACATGTGGGTGGAGGTCGACCGCGACCTCGGCGCCATCAACAATGTCGGCGAGGGCGAGTCCATGAAGGCCATGGCCGCCGGCATCACCCTCGGACGAGTGTCCCGGGGCGAGGACGTCGCAGGGTTCGTGTCCTACCTTGCCGGACCGGACTCGAATTACATGACCGGCCAATCCGCCCTCATCGACGGCGGCATGCTCTTCGTCTGATCCGCACTTCCCGTCACCCCTCCCCACAGTTGTGGAGCCCCTCATGACCTCCTCTCACGTCCCGACGTTCGGCCTCTGGTACGACTTCCGAAACCCGGCCCAGTGGCGGCAGCCGCTCGGCAGTCTCTACCGGGATTCCATCGACCAGGTGGTCTGGGCGGAGCAACTCGGATTCACCTCCGCGTGGCTGAGCGAACATCATTTCGCCGACGATGACTACGCCTCCTCCCCTCTGACGGTCGCCGCGACGATCGGCGCACGGACGTCGAAGATGCGGATCGGCACCAACATCATCGTCGCGGGTTTGCACGAGCCGGTGCGCCTCGCCGAGGACGCTGCGGCGCTGTCGCTGCTGACCGGCAATAGGTTCGAGCTCGGCGTCGGACTGGGCTACCGCGCAATGGAGTTCGCCGCCTTCGGTCGCACGGTCAAGCAACGCCCGAGCCTTCTCGAAGATGCCATCGCCGTGATCCGACGCGCCTGGAGCGGCAGCGGAGAACCCTTTGACGGCAAGCGCTTCTCGCTGCCCGGAGTTCCGGTGACACCCCTCCCGGAAGTGTCGCCGCGACTGCTGATCGGAGGCCAGTCCGAGCCGGGTATCGATCGGGCCGCCCGACTCGGCGACGGCCTGATCACCCTGTCGAACGACCACTGCCAGGTCTACCTGGACGCCGTCGAACGCCATGGCGGAAGCACTGCCGATGCGCGGATCTACGCGAGTCAGTGGGCGATCGTCGCCGACGATCCTGAGCGAGTCTGGTCGCAGGTGGGCGAGCACGCCCGATACCAACTCAACAAATACATCGAGTGGGGATCGTTCGAGGGCCCGAATCAGCCATCACAATTCCCCGACACCCAGTCCATCCTCGACGCCGGCGCCTACCGGTTGATGGACGCCTCGATGGCGGTCGACGAACTGGTGTCACTGGCGACCACCTATCCTCAGATCCGCGACTTCCACTATTGGGCCCAACTGCCCGGCGAGTCCGTCGAATCCGGATCGGCGCGCATCCAGTACCTGGCCGACAAGGTCATCCCCGTGGTGACCGAGAAACTCAGCGCCCGAACCTGAGGTGGCCCGGAGGATGCAGGCTTACACCTCGATGTTGTGAGCCTGCATCTTTCGATACAGCGTGGTCCGGCCGATTCCCAATGCCTCCGCGGCCTTGCTGCGATTGCCCGAGAACTGTTGGAGAGCCCGCAGAATCGTCTCGCGTTCGGAGGTTTCGATCATGGACAGCCGACGCCCGGACCGCGCCCCTTGAATCTGAGCCGGCAGGTCGGCAATCTGGATCACCCGGCCGGGCATACGGCGGACGAGTTGTTCTACGGTCCGACGCAATTCGGCGAGGTTTCCGGGCCAGCTCCAGCGAATCAGCAATTGCTGCGCCTCGGAGGAGAATTTCGTCGAGTGCTCAGAACCCTCCAGTTCCGACAAGGCCGCATCGATCAGGCCGGGGATGTGTTCGCTCATGTCCCGGAGGTCGGGTAACGCGACGGTGGTGGCCATCTGACTGATCAGGGAACTGACGTGCGCGGGGGCGTTGTCGCCTTCGACGGTGACGACTACCGGAACGTGCGAATCTGCGGGACGCATGAGCGCCTTGACCCGATTCACCTGCAGCGGGGCGAGGTCTTGCAGGTGCTGCACGATCACCGGCCGTCCCGACTCGAGGGCGGCGGTCGCTGCGACGAACCATTGCGGTCCCTCGTCCGGCAGAAGGGTTGCGACATCGACCACGTGGGGATCCTGCTGCGCGAAGTGCGTGCGCAGGAACGCAACGGCCGTGTGAAGCTTCCCGGTGCCCGGACCCCCGTCGAGTGCAAGGCATTCACGGTGCCGAGCCACCAGGGACAGCTGCTCGTCGACCGCGGGCACCGGATGCACCGGCAGTCGGGGTGATCTCGTCGCCGTGGGCGATCGACGACGCACGGTCGCGGCCTCACCCCGGCCCAGTCGCAGGCCGCTGTCCTGTTCGGGCAGCACACGAATCATGTATGTGGGGCTCGATCCGGACCCGCGGTCGATCATCTCCACCTCGGCCTCGTGCCACTCGGACTGCAGAGGTATCGGCATCCGGCACTTGTCTCGGGTGGGTGTGTTGTCGTTCAGGTAATGCCACAGCATGGCGTGCGTGCCAGGACCCAGATGGGACAGGCCGGCAGTGTTGGCGAACATGGTCTGCTCGTTGATCACGATGACCTGATCGCGCTTGTTTCGGTTCGCGTAGAGGTAGGACCGGACCAGGGCATGATCGTGCATTTCGAGTGTCGCGGCGAGGTTGCTCTCGATCTGCCGTCCGACGTCGACAGTGATCGCCCCCATCAGCGGAGACGCATCCTCGGTGTTGGCGGCGAGTGAGAACGTCCCCAGCAGGCGACCGGTGAAGGGCTCGAAGACCGGGGCCCCGGCGCAGGAGAACGCGGCCAATCGCTCGCTGAAGTGCTCGTTGCCCTGGATCACCAGCGGACGCCTCTCGGCGAGAGAGGTCCCCATCCCGTTGGTACCGATGGTGCGCTCCGAGAAGTCGAACCCTTCTGCAGCGTAGGCGCTGTCGAGTCGAGAGCGCTGGCGCGGTTCGCTGGCCTTGCGGCTGAGGATGTTGCCACTGCTGTCACTGAGGAACATCGCGACGCGCACGTCGGCCAGGTGATCCGCCAAGCGCGCCAGCACCGGCTCCGCAGCCTCTTCGAGAGCGGAATTGGTGACCAGACTGCCCCGGTGCGGCGGCTGGACGGACTGCACTTCCTCGCCGATGCAACGTCGCCAGCTACGGTCGATGACCTCTCGAACACCGGAGCGCAGCGTGTCCGGGTCCAGCAATCCCTTGGCGAGGAGTTCCTCTTTCGCTCGTCGGATCCGCTCCTGATCGAGTGGACCGGCGACACGACCGGATTTGCCGCCGGCGGCGCGCTGAGCCATGTGCTCCCCTTACCCGATACAACAGTGTTCCACGTCACATTTTCGGTCAGTTCAAGTATGCGCTGGTGTTCCACAATGAAACACCGGCGATATGTCGGAGAAGTGAGGTATCTACCCGACGGTTCCTCCGGTACGCAGTCCGGCGATGGTGGCGTCGGTGAGGCCGAGTTCGGTGAGCACGGTGTCGGTGTGCTGCCCCAGGGCGGGGACCGGTCCCATGGGCAGTTCCACGTCGGTGAACGTCATCGGTGGCAACACGGCCCGGACCTGGCCGGACTCGGTGTCGATCTGACGCCACCGGTCGCGCTCGGACAGCTGCGGGTGGTCGATGAGATCGCGCATGTCGTTCAGCCGTGCAGCGGGCACCCCCGCTGCGGCGAGCCTTTTGTCGAGTTCATCGGTGTCGAACCGGCGGGTGTGTTCGGCGACGACCGCGTCGGTCTCGGCTCGGTGCCTGACCCGGAGGATGTTGGTCGCGAACTTCGGGTGCTCGACGAGGTCGGGGCGGTCGAACACCTCGGTGACCAGGGCCCGCCAGCCGCGGTCGTTCTGCACGCCGATGAGGATCCGGCCGTCGATGGTCGGGTAGGCGTCGTAAGGTGAGATCGAGGCGTGACTCAGTCCCATCCGTTGCACCTGCGTGTCCTGGTACATCTGCAGGTACATCGGATGCCCGAGCCACTCGACGGTGGCATCGAACATCGACACATCCACAACGGCGCCGACGCCGGTCCGTTCCCGCCGGAACAGCGCCGCCTGCACTGCGGTGAGGGCATACATACCGGTGGCGATATCCGAGGCCGGAATACCGGTCTTTGTGGCGGACTCGGGGGTGCCGGTGATCGAGCACAGCCCGGTCTCGGCTTGGACGAGCATGTCGTAGGCCTTGCGGTCCTTCAGCGGCCCATCGGTGCCGTATCCGGACATGTTGACCACGATCAGCTCGGGACGATCCCGGCGGAGTTCCTCCGCGCCCAGACCGAGCCGGTCCATGGCGCCGGGTGCGAGGTTCTGGACGACGACGTCTGCCCGGCCGACGAGTTTGCGGACGATCGAGACGCCCTCGGCCGTTTTCAGGTCGACGGTCACCGATTCCTTGCCGCGGTTGAGCCAGACGAAATGCGACGCGATTCCGTGCACGGCGCTGTCGTAGTTGCGGGCGAAATCGCCCTCACCGATGCGTTCGACCTTGATGACGCGGGCACCCAGATCGGCCAGGTGCCGGGTGGCGATCGGGGCGGCGACGGCCTGCTCGAAGCTGACGACGGTGATTCCGTCGAGGGGCAGTAGACCGGGTAGCTGGTTGCTCATCGTTGCCCGCCTGCGGTGTTGCGGGCCTGCTTGACCAGGCCGCCGCCGATGATCAGGCGCTGGATCTCGCTGGTGCCCTCGTAGAGGCGCAACAGCCGGACGTCGCGGTAGATCCGCTCCACGGCGACCTCGCGCATGTACCCGCTGCCACCGTGGATCTGCACCGCCAGGTCGGCGACCTTGCCGACCATTTCCGTGCAATACAGCTTCGCGATGGACGGGGCGATCCGCCGGTCGGTGCCCTCGACCCAGGCCCGCGCGGCCTCACGCACCAGGGCCCGCCCGGCCATGACCCCGGTCTGCTGGTCGGCGAGCATCGCCTGCACCAGCTGGAAGTCCCCGATCGCGGTGCCGCCCTGGGTTGCGGTCGCCGCGTAGGCCACCGACTCGTCGAGCGCACGCTGCGCCTGCCCGACCGCCAGCGCCGCGACGTGCACCCGGCCGCGGGCCAGCGATGTCATCGCGGCACGGTAGCCGACATCCTCACTGCCACCGACCAGCGCCGACGACGGCACCCGCACGCCGTCGAAGTGCACGGTCGCCGTGGTCGATCCCGCGTGCCCCATCTTGCGGTCCTTGCCTCCGACCTGAACGCCGGGGGTGTTGGACGGCACCAGGAACACGGCGATGCCGGGGCCGTCACCGTCGGAGGGCCGGGTACGGGCGAACACCACGAACAGGTTCGCGATCAGGGCGTTGGTGATGAAGCGTTTCTCGCCGGTGATCAGCCAGTCGTCGCCGTCGCGTACCGCCTTCGTGCGCAGGCCGGCCGGGTTGGAGCCGGCGCCGGCCTCGGTCAGAGCAAACGAGGCAACGACCTCACCCGACGCAAGACCCTCGAGCCAGGTCGTCTTCTGTTCCTCGGTGCCGTAATTGACCAGTACCTGACCGGCGATGCCGTTGTTGGTCCCGAACATCGACCGCAGCGCGAGGGTGGTGTACCCCAACTCCATCGCGAGTTCGACGTCCTGCACGAGGTTCATGCCGAGGCCGCCCCACTGCTGGGGTATGGCGAACCCGAACAGGCCCATGTCCTTGGCCGCGGTCCGGATCTCGGCGGGGATCGCGTCCGTCTCGTCGATCTCCTGCTCACGCGGGACAACGACGTTGCGCACGAAAGTCCGGGTGTGGGCCAGGATGTCGCGGAAGTCGTCGTCGTCCAACTCGGTGTTCGGATCACGGGTCGCGGTGGCGGTCACGGTTGTCTCCTGAAAATCGAAATGCGAATTGATCGTCAGTTCGCGCGGCAGGCGAACTTCGGGACGCCGGATGCGGCGTGTGGTGTGTACTTCCAGGATCGGTCAACCAGGGGGCGTCCGGTTGTTCCAAATCGGAACACCACGGCGCCGCAGAATCGGACACGATGGAGAGGCGACAACGGAGAAGACCGCGACACCCGCAATCAGCATCCGAGGAAAAGGGTCCATGAGTACGTCCCAGCAAAACCAGCCGTCGCCGACAGTGCGGTACGAGGTACGCGACGGCGTCGCCGTCATCCGCCTCGCCAATCCGCCCGTCAACGGCCTCGGTGACACCGTCCGCGCCGGTCTCGCCGTGGCCGTCGGCCGTGCCGCCGCCGACGACCACGTACGGGCCGTCATCATCGTCGGCGAGGGCAAGGGATTCTGCGGTGGCGCCGACCTGCGCCAATTCGGCACCCCCGCAGCGACCGCCGACCCCACCCTGCCGGACGTCGTCTCCACCATTACCCACTCACCGAAACCGGTGATCGCCGCCATCCACGGTTTCGCCCTCGGCGGTGGACTCGAACTCGCTCTCGCCTGCAACTACCGCATCGCACACCGGGACGCGAAACTCGGCCTGCCCGAGGTGAACGTGGGACTGATCCCCGGGTCCGGCGGCACCCAACGTCTGCCCCGGTTGATCGGCGCCGCGGCCGCGCTGCGGATGATCCAGCAGGGCACGCCGGTGTCCGGAGCCCGGGCCACCGAACTCGGTATAGCCGACGACTGCTTCGACGGCGACCCGCTCGGCGCTGCCCTCGACTTCCTGCGCACCCAGGTCGACACCAGTACCTCGGGACCGGTGGTCGACAGTCTGCCGCCCGCCGACACGGCAGGTGTCGACTTCGACGACGCCCGCCGTACGGTGCGGCCCAGCACCCGCAACGGTCTGGCCCAGCTCACCGCCATCGACGCCGTCGAGACCGCGACCCGGCTTCCTACCGCCGCCGGCCTCGCCTTCGAGCGGGCCGCCTTCCTCGGCCTGCTCGGGGGCCCGGAATCCGCGGCCCTGCGGCACGTGTTCTTCGCGGAGAAGACCGCCCCCAAACTCTCCGGCGTTCCCGCCGCGTCCGCACGGCCGATCTCCCGGGTGGCGGTCATCGGCGCCGGCACCATGGGCAGCGGGATCGCCATGGCGTTCGCAAACGGCGGACTCCCGGTCACGCTGATCGAACAGAACCAGGACGCCCTGACCCGGGGAACGGCCCTGGTGCGCAAGACCTACGAATCATCTACCACCAAAGGCAAACTCACCGAGACGCAGGCACGCGACCGCATCGCGTTGATCGAACCGAACCTCGATCTCGACGCCGCCGCCGAGGCCGACCTCGTCGTCGAAGCCGTCTTCGAGGACATGGCCGTGAAGAAGGAGGTGTTCGGCAAACTCGACGCCGTCTGCAAGCCGGGGGCGATCCTCGCGTCGAACACGTCCCGACTGGACCTCGACGAGATCGCACGTGCCACCAGCCGTCCGTCCGATGTGATCGGTCTGCACTTCTTCAGCCCCGCCAACATCATGAAACTCGTCGAGGTCGTCCGCGGGGAAGCCACCGCCGACGACGTCGTCGCCACCGGCCTGACGCTCGCGCAGCAGATCGGGAAGATCCCGGTGCTGTCGAAGGTGTGTGAGGGTTTCATCGGCAACCGCATGCTCACCCCCTACCGCCGCGAAGCCGAATTCCTCCTCGAAGAGGGTGCGACTCCGCAGCAGATCGACACGGCCCTGCACCAGTTCGGGTTCGCCATGGGACCGTGCGCGATGTCGGACCTGGCCGGCCTCGACATCGCCTGGGCGGCGCGCAAGCGACTGGCCCCGACCAGGCTGAAAGACGTCCGGTATTCGCGGGTCGCCGATACCCTCTGCGAGAACGGACGGTTCGGGCAGAAGACTGGTGCAGGCTACTACCGGTATGAGAAGGGCAGCCGCACATCAGTTCCGGACCCCGTCGTCGACGAGATCATCCGCACCTGCGCCGCCGAGGACGGCATCGAACGCCGCACGATCACCGACGAGGAAATCATCGACCGATGCGTACTGGCCCTCGTCAACGAAGGCGCCACACTGCTCGGTGAAGGTATCGCCCAGCGCGCCTCCGACATCGACGTCGTCTACGTCGACGGATATGGATTTCCCGCCTTTCGCGGCGGGCCGATGTACCACGCCGAAGCCCTCGGTCTGGACGTCACCCTGCAGAAGATCCGCGACTTCGAGAACCTACACGGTCGAACGTGGACGCCGGCACCACTACTCGCGCAACTCGTCGACGCCGGTCGCACCAGCTTCTAGTCTTCGGCTGCAACGGGTTCCGTCCTTCGATGGAAGGGCGGAACCCGTCCGTTGGGTCGCCCACGGACCAGTCACCTTGGTGGGCAACATGGTTGACGTGCGGTATGATGTGATTCACACCAACAGGCTCTCCGGCGAACGGTGATGAACACATGCGCGACACATCAGCACACGACAACCCCTCGGCCACTCGCACCTTCGTCGATGACGCACCGGGTAACCCGTTCAGGACGAGCCATCTGCCGTGGAACCTGGAGTTCGATCCCGCAGTGGCGCCCACCACCACCCGTGTCGATCTCGGTGAACCGTGGGTGGTCGGCTGCCGCGTCGGGCGCATGAGTGGACGTCGCCGTGCTCCCGAGATACGAAACACACAGGGTGAGTATGCCGCGGTCCTGATGGTGCACAGCGGGACCGAAATCCTGACCCAGCAAGGCAGGACCACCGAGGTGCGGGCAGGCACTGCCGCGCTGTGGGACGGCGTGCGTCCCGTCGAGTGCTTCAGTGCCGCAACGCTCGTCAAGAGCACGATGTTCATCCCACGCGCGTCGCTGGCCGGGATCCCCGAACTCGAATCCGTGTTCGTGCGCACGATCGAGAATTCGGCGACCCTGCGACTGCTGACCGGATGGCTCGACGTGTCGATGCGGCAGACCGCGCTCGACCGCGACGCGGCGCACACCGCGGGCCGGATGGCGGTCGATCTGCTGCATTCCGCCCTCGCGCGTACTCGCGGCGATGTGAGTGACTCCCGGGAAGTCCTTTTGTTGCAGATCAAGGACTTCCTCGACCGCAACCTCGGAGACCCGGATCTGACGCTGGACATGGTCTCGCGGGCGAATGCGGTCTCGGTGCGCTATCTGCACATGCTCTTTCAGGGCACCGGCGAGACCGCCCGGGAATTCCTGCGACGCCGCCGCCTCGAGCGCGCCCAGCGCCTGCTGCTCGGTTCCGGACCGGAGCTACCGGTCGCCGAGGTCGCCATCCGTAGCGGCTTCGACAGCCCGTCGTCCTTCAGCCGCGCGTACCGCACCCGATTCGGTGTGGCACCGCGCGAGGCGCGGCGGCAGTCCACTGCCGCGTAAGGGTGTGCGCTTCCGGTGAAGTTTCGTGCTCACCACGCCAAGACTCGCCCCCCGGGTGCATGCCAGCCTGTGATCAGCGCCTCATTTCAACGACGCAAAGGCAGGCACCACCATGACGATCACGACACCCGATCCCGCCGGCGTGCGCGCGCCGCAGGACGGCCCACTCTTCCAGCCCGGCCGAATCGGAAAGATGACACTGCGCAACCGGTTCGTCCAAGCCCCGATCTTCACCCAGTTCGCGAGCACCTTCGGCGAGGTCGACGAACGACTGATCGAATATCACCGCGCACGTGCACGCGGCGGGGTCGGACTGATCATCATCGAGAACACGTCCATCGACTGGGAAGTCGGCCGCACCGTCGGTCACCCGATCCGCATCGACCACGACCGGTTCCGCGCCGGTCTGTCGGACCTGGTCGAGGCCGTCCACAACGAGGGCGCCAAGATCGCCGTCCAACTCCATCACACCGGCCGCCAAAACTCGCAGGGCAACACCGAGCGCAACGAACCACCCCTCGCCCCGACCGCAGGAATCACCAGTGCGTTCGGCACGCCGCCGCGGGCCATCGAGGAACACGAGATACCCGGCCTCATCGACCGCTATGTGCAGGGTGCCCGCCGCGCCGTCGCCGCCGGATTCGACGCCGTCGAACTGCACGGCGCCCACGGCTACCTGCTGGGACAGTTCCTGTCCCCGTTCACCAACCACCGCACCGACGACTGGGGCGGCCCACTCGAGAACCGCGCCCGGTTCGCGCTCGAGGTCGTCAAGGCCGTCCGCGCCGAGATCGGACCCGACGTCCCATTGATGTACCGACTCAGCGCCGAGGAACCCTACGAAGGTGGCCTCAGCCTCGACGACGGCCTCGCGTTCTGCGAGATGCTCGACCCGCTCGTCGACGCACTCGACGTCAGTGCGGGCAACTACGACACCGCCGCGACGCTACTGCCGATGATCGCCCCGGGATCCCTCGTCGGCTACGCAAAAGCGGTCAAGAAGCGGGTGTCCGTGCCGGTGATCGGCGTCGGTCGCCTGACCTGGATCCTCGACGACATGCACAAGGCCGTCGGCGACGGGGAACTCGACTTCGTGGCACTGGGCCGGGCACAACTCGCCGACCCCGAGACGGTGGCGAAAACCCGCCGGGGCGAACCTGATCGGGTGCGACGCTGCCTGGCCGTCAACGAATGTATCTCACGGTGGATGTTCAACGGCAAACGTACTCAATGCGTGATCAACCCCGCCCTCGGCCAGGAACGCCGCGCAGCCGAGGCCCGACGGCCGGTGGCGGTACGACGACGGGTGCTCATCGTCGGCGCCGGCCCATCAGGCTGCGAGGCCGCCCTGCTCGCCGCCGCCCGGGGTCACGACGTCGAATTGGTCGATCGCGCCGACCGCATCGGTGGGCAGCTTCACGCCTGGGCCGCGCCCGGTGCGTTCCGCGCCGAGATCGAGAACCTTATGGCCTTCTACGAGACCGAGCTCGACCGATCGGACGTGACCCTCCGTCTCGGTACCGCGGGCGATTCGCTCGACCTCGACGCGTGGGACTCGGTGCTGCTGGCAACCGGCACCGTCCCCACCCACGACGGCCTCGACGCGGTCACCATGCTCACCGAGCGGCGCGCCCCGGAGGCGGACGAGGTCACCGTCTTCGGCGAGACCGAAACTGCCATGTTCGCGGCCCTGTGGCTCGCCGAGCAGGGCAAGCACACGACCCTGCTCTCCCCGGAAGACGTCGTCGGCGTCGACACCAACGACATGGAGCGAGAACACCTCACCGGCCTGTCCACCGAGCACGGGGTCACCATCCGGCTCGGTGCGTCCGCCCCCGACACCGGCACCGTCGTCTGGGCCACCCCACGGGTCCCGTCCACAGTGTTGTCCGCTGCCGTCGACGACGATCGTGTGCAAACCATCGGCACCCGCTTCCGCGGGGGCCGCCTGTACGAGGCCACCCAGTCCGGTTTCTGGACAGCCGCACGAATCTGAGGGGGAACAAGATGACCGTCCGAGCGATCGAACACATCGGCATCACCGTGCCGGACCTCGAACAAGCGACCACCTTCTTCGCCGACGCGTTCGGCGCCGAGAAGATCTACGACATGATCGATGCCCCGCTGTCCGGTCCCGGCATCGAATCCGGCCTCGGTGTTCCACCGGGAACCGCGATCGAGTCGATCCGCATGCTGCGGTTGGGCAACGGCCCGAACCTCGAATTGTTCGTCTACTCCGGGACGAAACAGCGAGATCCCGTGCTGCCGAGCGATTTCGGCATCCAGCACTTCTGCGTCTACGTCGACGACATCGACGCCGCCGCTAGAAAACTGGAGAAGGCGGGTGGAACTCTGCTCAGTGCGCCGGGTGACTTGCCCGGCGGCGACGCCGGGCCCGGAAACCGGTACCTGTACGCCAGAACTCCCTGGGGAAGCACGGTCGAGCTGGTGACTTACCCTTCCTCGCAGGCCTACGAAGCCGGCACCGAACTACGACGCTGGCGGCCGCCGGTGACCGAGTCCACGGACAGTCGGCGGCAGGAGTCGTGATGTTCCGGCTCATATTCCGCAGGAACGGCACGTCGTCGGTGCTCCACAAAGAAATCGGGTGATCGCGTATGTCGCACTCTTACGCACCGCCCACGACCGGAATTCACCACTTCTCCCCGACGGTCTCCGACGTGGAGGCGTCGGCTGACTGGTACAGCCGAGTCTTCGGACTCGAACGATTACCGACCGTCGCTCCTCACCATGGCGACGAGGAGGGCGGATATGCGGTGTTGTTGATCGATCCGCGCACTGGTTTCCTCATCGGGTTGCACCACCACACGGCTGTCGTCGCAGGCTCGTTCGACGAGCGTCGTGTCGGCCTCGATCACATCGCGTGGGGTGTGCCCCAGCGGAGCGACCTCGACGCCTGGGCGGCATGGCTGAGTGAGCTGGGTGTTCCGCACTCGGGTGTCATCGACAAGGACAGCGCACGCCCCTACTCTGTGGTCGTCTTCCGCGATCCGGACAACATCCAGTTGGAGTTGTTTCACAGAACGTAAAGACCGACGGCAGGCCGGGTGCGAGAAACCCGGGTGCGGTCTCGGGCATGCGCCACAGGACGGGGAGGGCCAGTAGGGCGACAGCGGCGACCATGGCTCCGGGGACGATCGCCGAACCGCTGTCCTGGACCAGCGCCTGGGAAAGGTAGGGGGTGAGGCCACCGAAGATGGTGGTTGCGACGGTGCCGACGGCCAGACCGCTCAACCGGCCGGCGACGGGGAGTTGTTCGGGAGTGGCGGAGGCCCCGACAGCGCTCAGGCCGCCGGCGATGCAGGCCAGGGTCACCGCGCCGGTCAGCGCGAGAGCGAGCGAGCCGTGGGCCATGAGCCCGAACATGGTCACGGGCAACGCAACCGCGAGTGCGCCGAGGACGATCAGTGTCGGTCGCCGCCCGAACCGGTCGGTCAGTGCTCCGGCGATCGGGGTGACCGCGACGACGGCCACCGACGCGATCGTCGTCAGCCCGAGTGACCACCGTTCGTCGTAGCCGGTCACGGTGGACAGAAAGACGGGCACGTACGTGATGCCGACGTAGTAGGTCACCGAGGCCAACGCGGAGATTGCGAACGTTCGATACAGCGCAGGCCGATGAAATCGCAGAATGGAGCTGAGCGGGCGCGAAGGCGCCGACCCGGACTTTCGCAACTGCTCGAAAGCCGGCGACTCCTGCATTATCGAGCGAGCTGCCAGGGTGAGCGCGGCAAGCACGGCTCCGACCAGAAACGGGATCCGCCAACCCCACTCCTCCAGCGCATCACCACTGACGAAGAACACGGTCAATGCGGAAACCCCGGCGGCGAGCAGACCGCCGATCTCGCTCGCCGCGGCGGCAAGTGACGCCACCAACCCGCGACGGCCCGGAACCGCACCCTCGACGAGGTAGGTCATCACGCCGGTGTATTCCCCGCCCACGGAGAACCCCATGACGCACCGAAACAACAGCAACAGGACCCCGGCGGTGGGCCCGATCTGCGTCTGGGTGGGTAGCAGCGCGGTCGCGAGCATCGCGGCGGTCATCACGGTCATCGATGCGAGCAGGACAGGGCGTCGGCCGAGTCTGTCACCGAAGTATCCGAACACGAGCGCTCCGATCGGTCGCATCACATAGGCGATCGCGAAGACGGCGAGGGTGGTGAGGATCGATTCTGGTCCGTCGCCGAAGAACACCCGGGAGAGCACCGTGGCCATGAACAAATAGAGGGTGAAGTCGTACCACTCGACGACGGTCGAGAGGGCCGCGACCACGATCGAGGCCCGTGGGAGCGGGTGGTCGGTGGCCGCGTTGCCTGCGGTGGGCGGCCCCTGAGGGTCGGGGGCAGCGGGATTGATCGTCATGAGGAAGTGCACTCCGGGGTGTCGAAGAGTCAGGCGCCGAGTTTGCGCAGGCAAACGATACCTCGTATCGAGGTATCTCGTTTCGAGGTGTACGCTTGTGGCATGCTGGAGTTGGCCATCCTGGGTTTCCTCGCCGACGGTTCGTTGCACGGTTACGAGCTGCGCCGCCGCGTCACCCAGTTGTCCGGTTACACCCGCCCGGTCAGCGACGGCAGCCTGTACCCGGCGATCAAACGCCTGGTGCGGCAAGGGCTTCTGGAACAGCGGGCCGAACCCGGCTCGGCGGCGGCCCCACGGCAGGTACTGCACCTGACCGCCGTCGGCCGTAGCGAACTGCTGCGCCGCCTGCGGGAACCGGACGAGCACGAGATCACCGACAACACCAAGTTCATGACCATCCTGGCGTTCCTGTCCCGGTTGCCCGACCCCGTCGCTCGGGCGGCGGTGCTGCGGCGGCGCCTGGCGTTCCTCGAGGAACCGGCCAGCTTCTTCTACGAGGGCGACCGGCCGCTGCGCGCCGAGGAGGTCGGTGACCCCTACCGCCGCGGGATGCTCCGCGTCGCCCGGGCGACCAGTACCGCGGAGCGATCCTGGCTGCACGAAATACTTGCCGAACCGAAAGTTGATCCCAGGTAGAGCATCCCCAACGACATCATCGCGTGTGCGGGCGCAAGAAAGGACCCCCTGTGCTGGCAGTCTGGTACGACATGCAAGGCCCGGCCGAGCAGGTGCTGCGATTCGGGGACCTGCCGACGCCCGAACCCGGCGCCGGTGAGGTTCGGGTGAAGGTCACCCGAACCGGGATCAATCCCGGCGACACCAAGAAGCGTCGGGGCTGGTTGGGGTCGTCGATGCCCTTCCCGCGGGTAATCCCGCACAGCGACGGCACCGGCGTGGTCGACAAGGTCGGTGCGGGTGTCGATTCTGCCCGCATCGGCGAACGGGTCTGGGTGTTCGGTGCGCAGTCCTACCGCGCGTTCGGCACTGCGGCCCAGTTCACGGTTGTCCCTGCCGCTCAGGCCGTGACTCTTCCCGATACCGTCGGCGACGATGTCGGCGCGTGCCTGGGTATCCCCGGCATCACCGCCCACCGTGCGGTCTTCGGTGACGGACCGGTTCGGGGCGGCACCGTCCTGGTGCACGGCGTGCTCGGCGGCGTCGGAACCCTTGCGGCGCAACTCGCCACGTGGGGCGGAGCGACCGTCATCGGGACCGTGCGTCATCGCCTCGACCTCGAGAATGCCCACCGCCGCGGCGTCGAGCAGGTCGTCTCACTGGATGGTCCCGATCCTGCCGGTCAGATCCGAGAACATGCGCCGGGCGGGGTCGATCGCATTGTCGAGGTCGCCTTCTCCGACAACGTCGACCTCGACGCCGCGGTAGCGAAGAACAACACCGTGATCGCCGCCTATGGCACCAGCGAGGACCGACCCAGCTTCCCGTTCTGGCCGATGCTGTTCGACAACATCACCATTCGCTTGCTGGGTAGCGACGATTTCCCGGCCGAGGCTAAAGAACAGGCCGCCACCGACCTCACCACCGCAGCGGCAGGCGGTGCCCTGTCGATCGCCATCGACGAACCCGTGCCTCTCGATCAGGCCGCGCGCGCTCACGACCTCGTCGACCGCGGCACTCGCACCCGTATCCTGCTGGCTGTGCCGGACTGAACACCCGAGATGTCCGTGGATTCGGGTTACCATCTGGGCGTCGCACACGAGGTGGGGAGACTTCGAACATGGGTGGACGATGCGCGAGTGTTCTCGTGGCACTGACGGTCGGATTTGTTGTGACTGCGGGAGGGTCCGCGCAGGCGGCGCCATCCACGGGATCCGTGGATCCGGTCGTGCTGCCCGCGGGCGAGGTGGTGACTCCGCCGATCGACTGTAGTCCTACCGCCGCGCATCCACGCCCGGTGATCGTGCTGCCGGGCGCGGACGGCACCACCGCCGAGACCGCAGACCAGTGGTCGACGGTGACGTCGGCGCTGCGCGAATCGGCGGCCTGCACCCTGGTGTTCCAGGGTGGTGTCGTCGACGGAAAACGCTGGGCCGGAGCCATTCCCGACGAGTCTGCCCAGCTCGCGGAGTTCGTCACGTCGGTGACTGATGTCACGGGGGCCGATGCCGTCGACATCGTCGCGCATTCGGCCGGCACGGTCGTCTCGAACTACTATCTGAAGGTGCTCGGCGGTGCCCAAAACGTGACGCATGCCGTCTTCCTGGCACCGGAGGGACGGGACTGCGACGGCGCCGGCTTCCTCGCCACGTACGGCATACACAATCCGCCCGTCACCCCAGTGCAGGCGCTGCAGGCGCTACCGTTCCTGTCGCCGCTGCTCGGGCACGCGTCACCGGAGCTGGCGGTCGCCCTTCAGCTGGCGCCCGGCTCGGAAGTGCACACGGCGGTGTTCGGCGATGGGTCGATCACCCAACCCGGCGTCAGCTATTCCGCGCTGGCCACTGCGAACGACGAGATCGCGACACCCGCCGGGACGTGCTCGTTCATCACCGAGCCCGGAGTGACGAACACGCTGTTCGAAGAGGCTTATCCGGACGCACCCGCGGTCGACCACTCCAGCCTGCGCTCCAGTCCGTACGCCGCCGCCTGGATCCTCGAGCAGCTCGCAGCCGAGGCTCCCTGACCCGTCCCGGCCGATGCTGCCGGCGATCACGCGGTAACGCGGTTGGACTGGGCCCGTAGCCCTTCGGCAAACGTGCGCGCCGCCTCGAGGTCTGTAGCGTCGCGTCGTCCCTTGTTGATGCCGCCGACGAGCTTGAACGGTAGCCGGGTGGCGTTGCACCACTGGAAGACGACACGGATACGGCCGAACTGGTTGGCCTGAATGTCGTAGCCTCTGGACTATGCAGATCAACTCAGGCGCCGTCGAAGGCGGGAGGTGGCAGATAATCCAATCGACTCCCAACCCTTGGGGCCAGGTTCCTCTGACCGCTGGCGGTCGATCATTGCCTGGTCGAGCGCGGGAGTACATGGATCGCCTGCTCATGCAGCAGCGCGCCGAGGACCCGCCGAGCCGGCGACATCACTACGTACCGCAGTCGTACCTTCGGCAGTGGTCGTTCGACGGAAAGCGAGTCTGGACCCTCGACACAGTCACCGGCATATCGAAGCCCCTCGGAACCTCGAATGTCTGCGTGAAGGAAAACTTCTACAGAGTTGTTGGACCTGACGGATCGCCGCACAACCGCGTCGAGTTGTTGTTCGGCGTCGTCGATACCGAACTGCGGCGAGTCCAGCGTCTCTTTAACGAGCTGGAGGACCCCCACATTCTCGACTTCGATGACTTAGTAGGATTGTGCGTCTCAATCGCAGTTCAAAGAATGCGAACGCTGCAGCAGCGGCGCCTTCACCTTCAGTACGACGAGTGGCTGCTCGCCCAGAATCCTGAGCAGCACCAGTCGATCGATAACGACGCAGCAAACCCGAATCGACTGGCAGGCATCCACACCGAACTGTTGTTCAAGGCTATGTGGGAAGCCGCCGACGTCCTCACGACTCGACAGATTGAGATCTGGCACGATCCGCAAGGGCGATTCTTGACGTGCGACGCTCCGGTCCTTGTTCCGTTCAGGCACAACGTGCGGCCAAGCCTGATCTCGTCACCGTATATCGTCTGGCCAGTCAGCCCATACCGCGTGGTGGCCCTCGCGAACGACCTCAGTGGTCGGAAAGCTTTGCTGCGTAAAGCGACTGGCAGCCTCGTAGGCACAGTGCGAAAGGGAGTGGAGCAAGGACGGGAGCGGATGATCTTCGCGACCGAGGAACAATGCAATCGGCTGCCGAAAGACAAACCGTTCCGACGTAGGGCTCAGACAAGGCTCCGCTGCTCGCAACGCACTCCAAGTGGAGAAATCATTCCATCTCCAGGCTGTTGCGTGGAATGGAGCCAAGTCTTCGCCTCCGCACCGGATGTCTCACTTTGCAACCGCGGCCTGCATGCCCCCGCACCGAAGATGTGGTCGCATGTGTGACGGCAAATTTCGACCCCCTCCGAAAAGCGCGGGTGCGTCGATCAGCAGTCAAATGCGCGAACTACGTAGGTATGTAGGCCGATCGATCCGGCCCCAGTCTGATCGAGGAATCCGTCCGGTCGGTGCCGCCGGCGGCACCCGATGACTCGGTGCCGCCGGCAGTATTCGTCGACTTCTACCTGGGACCCATCCGGATGGCTCCGTCGAGGCGGATGGTTTCGCCGTTGAGCATGGCGTTGTCGATGATGTGCGCGGCGAGGGCGGCGTATTCGGTGGCCTTGCCGAGCCGGGAGGGGTGCGGCACCTGCTGTCCGAGGGACTCCTGCGCCTCCTCGGGGAGCCCGGCCATCATGGGCGTTTCGAAGATTCCAGGTGCGATGGTGACGACGCGGATGAGGTGGCGGGCCAGTTCGCGGGCGATCGGCAGTGTCATCGCGGCGACGCCGCCCTTGGATGCCGCGTAGGCGGGCTGGCCGATCTGGCCGTCGAACGCGGCGACGGAGGCGGTGTCGATGATGACGCCGCGTTCCCCGTCGACGGGTTCGGTCTGGGCGATCTTCTCCGCGGCGAGGCGCAGGACGTTGAAGGTGCCGACGAGGTTGATGCGGACGACGCGTTCGAAGTCCGCGAGGGGAAGGGCGCCCGCCTTGCCGAGAACCTTGCCGGGCGTCGCGATTCCCGCGCAATTGACCAGCACGCGGAGGTCGCCGAGCGACGCGGCGAAGTCGATTGCGGACGTGACGTCACCGGCGGAGGTGACGTCGGCGGCCGTGAAGTAGGCGCCCTTCCCGATCTCCTTGGCGGCCACTTCCCCGTCGGACGACGGGAGGTCGAGCAGCACGACCTGGGCGCCGCGCTCGTGCAGGGCCCGGGCGGTGGCGTTCCCGAGCCCGGATGCTCCGCCGGTGACGACAGCGACGGCTCCATCGATCTTCACAAAGTTCTCCTCGAATGTGGTTGCGGCAGTGATAGGAAAGGGGGACGTCAGGGGACGCGCAGGATCAGGGCGTCGCCCTGTCCGCCGCCGCCGCAGAGGGCGACGGCGCCGGTGCCGCCGCCGCGGCGCTGCAGTTCGAGCGCGAGGTGCAGGGTGATGCGGGCGCCGGACATGCCGATCGGATGACCGAGGGCGATGGCACCGCCGTTGACGTTGACCCGGTCGGGGTCGACACCGAGTTCGCGGGTGGAGGCGATCCCGACCGCGGCGAACGCCTCGTTGATCTCGATCAGATCCAGCTCCGAGGCCGAGATACCTGCCGCGTCACAGGCTTTCGCGATGGCGCCGGACGGCTGGAACTGCAGACCCGAATCCGGTCCGGCGACCATGCCGTGCTCGCCGATTTCGGCCAGCCAGGTCAGTCCCTCGGCCTCGGCGCGCTCCTTGCTCATCACGACGACGGCGGCGGCGCCGTCGTTGATCGTCGACGCGTTCCCCGCGGTGACGGTGCCGCCGTCCCGGAACGCGCCGCGCAACCGCGCCAGGGTTTCGGCGGTGGTGTCGGGGCGGATGCCCTCGTCGCGGCGCAGCCAGGTGCTCTCACCCTTGCGGGCGGGGATCTCGACCGGGACGACCTCGTCGTCGAAGATCCCGTTGTCCCAGGCCTTGGCGGCCAACTGGTGGGAGCGGGCCGCGAACGCGTCCTGGTCTTCGCGGGCGATGACGTCCCTGTCGTTGCCGGCCTCGGTGAGCAGCCCCATCGGCTGATCGGTGAATGCGTCGTGCAGACCGTCGAGGGCCATGTGGTCGACGAGGGTGACGTCGCCGTACTTGAAACCGCTGCGTGAACCGGGCAGCAGGTGCGGTGCCTGGCTCATCGACTCCATGCCGCCGGCGACGATCACGTCGAACGCGCCGGACCGGATGAACTGGTCGGCGAGGATGATCGACTCGACCCCGGACAGGCACACCTTGTTGATGTTCAGCGACGGGGTGCTCATCGGGATGCCGGCCTTCGCGGCGGCCTGACGGGCGGGCATCTGCCCGGCGCCGGCGGTGAGGACCTGCCCCATGATGACGTACTGCACCCGGTCCGGGGCGACACCGGCCTTGCCGAGCGCCGCCTCGATGGCAATGGCGCCGAGGTCGGCGCCGGAGAATCCGGCGAGAGAACCCTGCAGACGGCCGATCGGGGTACGGGCGCCGGCGACGATCACGGAGGTGGGCATGAGGCGAAGAGCCTTTCTCTGGTGGTGGGTGCGTCAGTTCGCGGCGAGGGTGCGGCTGATGACCAGGCGCTGAATCTGGTTGGTGCCCTCGAAGATCTGCGTGATCTTCGCTTCGCGCATGTACCGCTCGACGCGGAAGTCGCGGGTGTAGCCGTAGCCGCCGAGCACCTGGACGGCGTCGGTGGTGACCTTCATGGCGGCGTCGGTGGCAACGAGCTTGGCGACGGACGCGTTTCGCGAGTACGGCAGGCCGGCGTCGCGGCGGCGGGCCGCGTCGATGTAGGTGGCGCGCGCGGAGTCGACGGCGGCGGCCATGTCGGCGAGCAGGAAGCCGAGGCCCTGGTGGTCGATGATCTTCTTCCCGAACGCGGTCCGCTCCGTGGCATAGGCGACGGCCTCGTCGAGGGCGGCCTGCGCGAGACCGACGGCGACCGCGGCGATGCCCAGTCGGCCGGAATCGAGCGCGCTGAACGCGATCTGCAGACCCTGACCCTCTGTGCCGATCCGTCGTTCCGCGGGCACGAAGGCGTCGTCGTAGTGCGCGGACGTCGTCGGCACGGCGTGCAGGCCCATCTTCTCCTCGGGCTTGCCGAACGTCAGTCCCTCGGTGCCCTTCGGGACCAGGAAGCAGGAGATTCCCTTCGATCCCTCACCGGTGCGGGCGAAGAGGTTGTAGAAATCGGCGATGCCGCCGTGGGTGATCCATGCCTTTGCGCCGTTGACGACGTACCCGCCGTCGGTCGCGGTGGCCTTGCAGGTCAGTGCAGCGGCATCGGACCCGGCCTGCGGCTCGGACAGGCTGTAGGCGCCGACGGTGTTGCCGCCCAGCATCTCCGGGAGCCACTGCTGCTTCTGCTCGTCGGTGCCGAACGCCATCAGCGGGTGGCAGGCGAGGCTGTGGACGCTGACCGCCACCGCGACGGAGGCCCAGCGGGCGGCGATCTCCTCGAGCACCTGCAGGTACACCTCGTAGGGCTGTGCGCCGCCGCCCCACTCCTCCGGGTACGGCAGGCTCAGCAGTCCGGCCTCGCCGAGGGTGGCGAACACCCCTTCGGGGTAGGTCTCCGCCTTCTCGTGCTCGTCGACGATCGGCGTCAGGACCTTGTCGGCGACGTCCCGCGTGAGCTGGATCAGGTCACGGGCTTCGTCAGTAGGCAGCAAGCGATCGACGGCCACGGTTTCTCCTCGAGAAGGCTACGGAAAACAGTACTGGATTACGCCCCAGGGTACTGATTGCGAAATAGTACTGCAAGGCATCGACCAGTACTATTTCTGTCATGGAGCAGCCCACCCGAACCGGTTTCGCCACCCGACGGCGCACCCAGCTCTTCGACGCCCTCGTCGACCTCATCCTGGTCGAGGGGTTCGCCCACCTGACGCTCGACGAGATCGCGAACCGGCTGCGCTGTTCGAAGTCGACGCTGTACACCCTCGCCGGCAGCAAAGAACAGCTGGTCCGGGCCGCCACGGTGCACTTCTTCCGCCGCGCGACCGAGGACGTCGAGTCCCACGTCGAGCCGATCACCGGGGCCCGTGCCCGGATCACCGCCTATCTGTCGGCCGTGGGCAACGCCCTCTCTGCCGCATCCGACCAGTTCATGGCTGACCTCGACGCCTTCCCGCCGGCCCGGGAGGTGTACGAACGGAACACCCAGTTCGCCGCCGTGCGGGTCCAGGAGCTGATCACCGAAGGTGTCGCCGACGGGGACTTCCGCGACGTGCACGCCGCGTTCGCCGCCGATCTCGCCGCCACCATGATGGTCCGCATCCAGCAGCGCGGGGTCCGTGACAGCACCGGACTCGACGACGCGCACGCCTACGCGGAACTCGCCGCCATCCTCACCGGCGGCATCAGCGCCTGAACCGGGTCACCGAGTGCGAGTGCCGAGGAGTTCCGCGGTTCTGCGCAACCGCATCAGCACCTGCAGATCGAGGGCCTTGTCGGGGTTACGCCAGTCCGGGCCGAGGAGGCGGTCGATCGCGTCGAGACGCTGGTAGAGGGTGTTGACGTGCACGCCGAGACTCGACGCGGTCGCCGCATGGTGGCGGCCGTGAGCCAGATACTCCGACAGTGTTTCCAGCAGTGGCACTCCGCGTTTGGCCTGCTCCGTCATCAGCGGCCCCAGTTGGGCCTCGGTGAGTTCGTCGAGGTGCTCGCGGGCCAGGTGGCTCAGCAGGATCCGGTAGATGCCCAGACCGCGCGCGGACGAGACCTCGCCCGCGCGACCCAATGTGTCGAGCACGTCGACGGTCTGCTGGGCTTCGACGTACGCGTCGGCGAGCGCCTTCGCACCGCGCGCGGGCTCCGCGATGCCGATCGTCGCGTCGAGCCGTCCGGCGGTGAACACCCCCCGGACAGAGGCGGAATCCTTGGCGGGCACGACTGCCAGCGCCCGTGAACCGTGTTCCGCTGCAACGGTTCCCGAAGGGAAGGGCAACGTCCCGAGAGCGGTGCGGACCGACGTGTTCTGGCCCGTGGTGATCGCCACGGCAATGCAGTACGTCGTGTCGGGGTTCAGCCCGGCCAACCGCAGTTGGCGGCGCTCGTCCTGTGCGGTGGCGGCGGGATGGGTCAGCAGGTCGACGAGAAACGCATCCCGTGCGCGCCGCGTCGCCTCCCCCGCGGCACGTTCCTCGGCGAGCGACAGTGCGATCGCGGGTGCCGCGCGTTCGAGCAGCAGACGCGTGGTCGGCTGCCCGGCTCCCACGGACAGGAGTGCGCCGAGCATCTCGCCGGCCGCCGCGACGCGCTGCGCGATCACCTCGCCGCGTTCGACGTGGTCCTTCCCGCCCGCGCGTAGTTCACCGACCGCCGCGGACACGTCGTCGGCGTGCGGTATCAGGTCGACGGGTAACGCGGATTCGTCCTGCACGAAATAGGCCGGTTGCCGGGAGAGCTGAGCGACCTCCTGGACCAGCCGCTGCACCCCCGCGCCGAGCAGCACCACCTGAGTCAGGGTCCGATCCCATTGCAATATCTGTTCGAGCTCGATTGTGCGCTGCGACAATTCGGTGTTCGCCGATTCGAGCCGTGCGACGGTGTCTCGCTCACGTTCCAACGAGCGCACGTTCTCGATCGCGATCGCCGCATGGGCTGCCAGTGCCGACAACAGCGCGATCTCGGATTCGGTGAAGGCCCGTTCCTGACGCTTGCACGCGAACAGTGCGCCGATGACGCGATCGGCGACGCGCAGGGGCACCCCGAGCAGGCCGCGCATGTTCTCCGACCGCGCCGCACTGTCGGCTCCGGTGATGTGCCGGAACGCCGGTTCGCTCTGGTAGTCGGGCGTCCACTCCGGCGCGGACCTGCGGACGATCAGACCCACGAGTCCTTCGTCCAGGGACAGTCGGATTCCGACGAGATTCGGGGTCAAGGCCCCGCTGGTGACCTCGATGACGAATTCCTCGTCGTAGACCGATCCCATGTAGGCGAGATCCACGCCGAGCAGTTGCCGCGCCTGATCGACCACTTCCTGCAGCAACACCCGGTCGTCGCGAACCGTCGTCAAACGGACGGCGATGTCGTTGAGCGCCGCCAACTCCCTACTGCGCTGTTGGCGCTGGTCGAGTTGCGCCCGGAGCCGGAGCGCAGCGTTGGCTTCGCGTTCGACCGCGGCCCGGTCGGACGCGCCGGATTCCTCGATCAACGTGCGCCGGAGGGCATCGAGTTCGTCGATCGGTGCGTCGTCGAGCAGCAGTTCCATCCAGCCGCGATCGGCAGTACTCACTGGTGCCTCCATCCATGGGCAACTGGATTTGATAGATGAAATCTACATTGGCCGAGATCCAGATCACAGCTAGATTCGAGACATCACCTTCTCGCCCGCAAAGGACCGGTTTTCGTCATGTTGATCGATGCGCTCTTGGCAGCCCTTCCCGCGGATCGCGTCGTGCGCGACCCCGACGTCGTCGCCAAGTACCAGCACGACGAAGCGGAGTGGGCGCCGTACGCCGCCCCGGTCGCAGTCGTCAGGCCCCGAACGGCCCTCGAAGTCCAGGCGGTCGTGCGCGCCTGCCTCGACCACGACACCGCCGTCGTCACGCGGGGTGCCGGCACGGGCCTGTCCGGCGGAGCCAACGCGACCGACGGCTGCGTCGTCCTCGCGCTCGAGGGCATGAACGCGATCAAGGAGATCGATCCGCTCGAGCGGTACGCCGTCGTCGAGCCCGGCGTGGTGAACGACGATCTCCGCGCCGCGTGCGCCGAACACGGACTCTGGTATCCCCCGGATCCGGCCAGTTCACCGTGGTCGACGATCGGAGGGAACGTCGCCACCAACGCGGGCGGACTGTGCTGCGTCAAGTACGGCGTCACCCGTGACTACGTGCTCGGCATGCAGATCGTCACCGGCACCGGTGACCTCGTGCGCCTCGGACGCAAGACCGCCAAGGGTGTGGCCGGTTACGATCTGGCGGGCCTCATGGTCGGCTCCGAGGGAACGCTCGGCGTCATCACCGAAATCACCGTCAAGTTGCGCCCACTCCAGGACCCGCAGCGCACGGTGGCCGGCTACTTCGACTCCATAGTCGACGCGGGTCGGGCCGTCAGCGCGGTGGCCGCGGCGGGGCTCACCCCGTCGGCGCTCGAACTGGTGGACAAGCAGTGCCTCATCGCCGTCGACGCCTGGAAGAAGATGGGCCTGTCCGTGGAGGCGAACGTCGTTCTGCTCGGCCGCATCGACACCGCGGGAGTCGTCGGCGACCAGGAAGCGGAAAAGATGCTGTCGTGCTTCGACGAAGCCGGAGCCACGTGGTCGGCCGTCTCCACCGACCAGGAGGAGGCGGACGCGTTGTTCGCTGCGCGTCGTCTGGCCTACCCCGCGATGGAGCGACTCGGACCGGTGCTCACCGAAGATGTGTGCGTGCCGAAACGGGCTGTCCCCGAAATGCTTGCGCGTATCGAACAGATCGGCATCGCCCACGAGACCACCATCGCCAACATCGCACACGCCGGTGACGGAAACCTGCACCCGCTGCTCATCACACCCCGCGACGACGAGGCGGCCCGCGCCCGGGCACAGGCCGCGTTCGCGGACATCATCGACGCGGCACTGGAACTCGGCGGCACGGTCACCGGCGAGCACGGTGTCGGTCTCCTGAAGATGGACGGCCTCGCCCAGGAACTCGATCCGGTCGTCCTGGGCATGCATCGAGCGGTGAAGAACGCGCTCGACCCGGGCGGAATCATGAACCCCGGGAAGATCTTCGAGTAGTCCGTCTAGCTTCCTTCTGTTCGTTCGGCGACGAGGGTGATGGCGCCCAGGTGGTCGCGGTAACGGTGGAAGGTCCGCCAGATGTCGGCGAGTCGTGGCAGCACGGTGGGGTGTGCGAGGGCGCGGCCGAGGAAGGCTGCGAGTGAGGTTCGCCGGTGAGCGCCAGTGCGGTGGTTTGTCCCAGACCGGGCCACATCTCCACGACGTCGTCGTCCGCGCTGATGCCGAGTGTGTCGATCATGCGCCGGGACGGGCCGAGTCCGCCCGGCCTCATGACGCGTTTGCCGAGTCGCCCGAGCATCCAGTGGGCAGGCATCCGGCGCAGGGACAGCCCTTCGCCGAGCCGCGGGGAGGGAGAGTCGGAATTCTCCATGGGGCGAGCATAGCCTGCCCTTACTCTCTGATTCGGCCTCTCGCCGCCCATCAGCGGGCGGCGAGAAGCCCACGGCTCACAGCCGAGCAGCCTCTCCGCGGCGGTCGTCGCCGAACGACGCACTGACAGAGGGCCGGCGGCGCGCTGGTGGAACCTCGTGGAGTGGTGGTCCGGCGATCACGGTGTTGTGGATGCTGCCGATGCCTTCCACGGTCATGGTGACGGTGTCCCCGATTCGCAGGGGTGGTGGTTGCTGTTCGCCGCGCCATCCCCACAGTTCGGCGAGGCAGCCGCCCCCGCAGGTTCCGGAGCCGATTACGTCACCGGGCCGCACCCAGGTGCCGCGGCTGGCATAGGCGATCAACTCGGCGAAGGTCCACGCCATGTTCGCCAGGGTGTCGCCGCCGATGCGGGTGCCGTTGACGAAGACGTCCATGTTCAGGTCGAAGCGACCATCGACCTCGTGGTCGACGAACTCGTCGGCGGTGACCAGCACCGGTCCGAGGGTGGTGGCGGTGTCCTTGCCTTTCACAGCTCCCAGGCCCACCCGCATTTCACGTCCCTGCAGGTCGCGGGCGGACCAGTCGTTGAGGATCGTGAACCCGGCGACATAATCGAAGGCCTCGTCGACGGTCAGGTTGTAACCGGCTGCGCCGATCACGACGGCGACCTCCAATTCGAAGTCGAGTACCTCGCAGCCCGGCGGCATCGGAACCGTTGCGCCCGAGCCGATCGCCGCGTGGGGATTGGAGAAGTAGAAGGCGGGCGCTTCGTACCAGGCGTCCGGGATCGCGCCGGCCCCGGTGACCGCACGCAGCGAGCCCGCGGTGTGCTGTTCGAAGGTGATGAAGTCACGGATGCTCGCGACCGGAACCGGCACCGCCAGTTCGGTGGTCGAATCCCAGGGCAGCCGGTGACCGGTCGAGGCCACGCTCGGGTCGTCCGACTCGAGCACGTCGAAGACGTCGGCGGACTCCGCCAACAGGGTGATGTGGTTGTCGTCGACGGCGCCGTAACGCTGGACACCGTCGACGAACAGGGAACCGATTTTCATGCCTGCTCCTCGTCGAAGATGGCCACGGCGCGGGTCCATCCGGCCGAGGCCTTGTGAATCTTCACGGGGAAGCACGCCACCTGGAAACCCGAGGACGGGATCGATTCGAGATTGCCGAGCTTTTCGATGTGGCAGTACCCGATTTCGCGGCCGGCGCGGTGGCCCTCCCAGATGATGCCGGCGTCCTGGGTCTCGGCGTACCTCTGGGCGGTGTAAATGAACGGTGCGTCCCAACCCCACGCATCGGTGCCGGTGACCCGCACGCCCTGGCGCAGCAGGTGCAGTGTCGCCTCGCGGCCCATGCCGCAGCCGGTGTTCACGTAGTCGTCGTGGCCGTAGCGGGCGCCGGCGCTCGTGTTGACCAGGACGATGTCGAACGGGGAGAGGGTGTGTCCGATCCGGTCCAGTTCGCGGTCGATGTCCGCGGTGGTGACGACGTAGCCGTCGTCGAAGTGCCGGAAGTCGAGTTTGACGCCGCGCCCGAAGCACCACTCGAGCGGGACTTCGTCGATGGTGATGGCCCGCTGGCCGCCGTCCATGGTGGACGCGTAGTGGTAGGGGGCGTCGAGGTGGGTGCCGTTGTGGGTGGACAGCTGGACGCGCTCGATGGCCCACCCTTCCCCGTCGGGAAGGTTGTCGACCCGAGCGCCGGGAAAGAACTGCAGCAGATCACCACGTGTGTGTTCGTGGTCCAGGTAGTCGATCTCGGGTCGATGACCGGGTGGGTCGGAGGGAATACCTGCCTGCAATGACACGGACAGATCGATGATTCGTCGCATGATTTCGGGCCCTTACTGCGGGATCACGGGAAGGAGCAGGGAGGTGCCGGCGTCCC
This sequence comes from Rhodococcus sp. JS3073, assembly GCF_026810085.1. Classification (NCBI taxonomy): domain Bacteria; kingdom Bacillati; phylum Actinomycetota; class Actinomycetes; order Mycobacteriales; family Nocardiaceae; genus Rhodococcus; species Rhodococcus sp. JS3073. The sequence continues at coordinate 4,652,259 of NZ_CP113951.1, forward strand.
GGCCAGTGTGCACTGTGGTGGTGCCGTCGAAGATGCCGGCGGGCCGGTCGTCCGGATCGTCGTGCGGGGTCAATCCGTTGCCGCGCATCTCGATGCCGTAGATCACCGGCCACGGTCCGTCGCCGGGCATGTCGAAGTCGCGGCCGGCGAGGGTGACGCCGAGCCGGTAGCCGGTGGGCACGACGATGGAAGTAGGCCAGATCTCGACCTCCAGATCGACGGCCTCGCCCGGCGTCAGCGGCTGCTTGCTCGTATGCCGGTGCCACGGGCGGTACGGCAGACTGGCCTCCTCGTCCAGCTCGCGGTGGGATGCGCGCAGCCAGCCCACGCCGAGCGCACCGTGGGGATCGATCGCGTCCACCAGCGAGATCTCGTTCCCGTCGGGGTCCTGCACGCGCAGGGTGACGATCAGGTCGGCGTCGGTGGTCGAGGACGCCAGACGTACGCGGGCGGAGGCCGGTCCGGTGATCTCCAACGGCCCGGTCAGCGGCGCGGTCCAGAAGTCGACACCGGGCCCCAGCGCCGCAAACTCGGCGGTGCCCTCGGCCGGTGGTTCGGTCGGGCTCATCGCTCCGGACGCGGCGTCGAGGTGGAACCGCGTCCACTGCGTGCGGGCCAGCGGCCATTCCTGTTCGTCGCGGCCCTCGAACGAGCCGTCGAGGTGGCGCACGTTCAGTCGAACCGGGGGCTGGTCTCCCCAGCCGGTCGCCTCGCCTTTGAGGAAGTGGCCGAAGAATCGCTTCTGCAGGTCGACGCCGTAGTCGGTGTAGAACTCCGCGTAGTGCTCGTGACCGTGCGCCTCCAGCCACTTCTGTGAAGAGGACACCTGGGCGTAGGCGTCGAAATTGCCGCGGGTGTGCAACCGGTGCGCCCAATTCGCCGCCGACAGCACCGGGACCTCGATCCGCGTCAGGTCCGGGGTGCGGGCCTGCGCGAATTCGTCGAGCAGCGCCCGGCGCTTCCCCTCCCCGATCGAGTCGACCCGGTTCGCGACGAGTTCGTCGTCGGTCAGTGTCGGCGGTCCGGCGACCAACTCACCGGTGTTGGGATTGCGTCGGCCCCGCTCCCCGGCCCCGTGCTGGACGGTGAAGATCTGGTGCTCCTGCCACGCCTGGCCGAACCGGGTCAGGATGCCACCGTGCCGGTTCAGGTCTCGGTAGAAGTCGGTGAAGCCCTCCCACGGGCAGATCGCCGTCAGATGCGGCGGACGCAGTGCCGCCACGAGCCACTGGTTGGCCGCGTAATAGGAGATCCCGAGCAGTCCCACCCGGCCGTTCGACCAGTCTCGGGTGCCGGCCCATTCGATGGCCTCGTAGTAGTCGCGGGCCTCCTGCTCGCTGAGCATGTCCAACAGTCCGGGCGAGCGGCCGGCGCCGCGGGAATCGACCCGAATGCAGATGTATCCGTCCGGAACCCACTTCTCCGGATCGACGGTCTCCCACACCTGGTAGCGGTTGCTCGACCCGGCCGCTGCCTCCGGATACGCGCTGATCAGCTGCTGCCACATCGGCCCGAATCCCTCTTGGAACGCCAAGCCTTTGCCGTACGGCCCGAGAGTCATCAGCACCGGGTGTCGGCCCTCGTCGTCGGGCCGGAAGACGTCGGCCCGCAGGATCGTGCCGTCCGCCATCGGTACGGGTACGTCCCAGTCGATGCGCATTCCGTCCGCCGTCTCGCTGCGCTCGGTGATCTCCGCACTGGTTTGCGATGTCATGACTACCCACCTTCTTAAGTCCAGAAACTTGCATTAACAGTATGAGCTGAGTCACGTCATAAACGCAAGGGTCTTGCGTTAAGGTGGGGTCATGAGTGATCAAGGAGCCCAGCGTCGACCCGGTGGCCGTTCCGCTCGAGTCCGCCGCGCAGTCCTCGATGCCGCTCTCGACGCGCTGCACGAGCACGGCATGGCGGGCATGGCGGTCGCGGACGTCGCGTCCCGGGCGGGCGTACACGAGACATCCATCTACCGTCGGTGGGGCACGCGCGAGAACCTGATGATCGAGGCGCTGCTCGAGGAAGCAGAAGAATGGGGCCAGGTGCCCGACACCGGATCGCTTCGCGACGATCTGATCGCCTACGCCGGTCGGCTCGCGACGTACCTGACCAGCCCGGTCGGCTCCGCCTTCGACAGGGCGCTGGCTGCCTCCGGCGACGACCCCGCCGCCACCGAGGCGCGCAACCGGTACTGGGAGACGCGCTTCGCGCGGTCGAGTGAGATCGTGAAGCGGGCAATCGGACGGGGTGAGCTGCCCGAGACCACCGATGTCCGACTCGCCATCGAAATGCTGGTCGCCCCAATGCACTTCAAGGTCGTGCTCACCCGCGAACCTCTCGACCCGGAGCTACCCGAGCTCCTCGTCGACTCACTCCTGCACGGGCTCGTCGGACGCGGCGACTCCGACGCCTCGACGGCGTGATGCACACCCTGGTCGCCGAAGGCGGTGATTCTCTCCATTGATCCTGTCGCGGTGTGGGTGATTTCTCCATGGTTTCCACGCGATCCGGCTCATACAGTGGTCTGCATCACGTTGCCCGGTCGGGCGCCCACTCTTCAGGAAGCCGAGTCATTCATGTCGTCTGTACTGCAGAAACCCGAGATCGAGGCGAGGGTGGTCCGGAAGGTCGCTCGGCGGCTGATTCCGTTCCTCGGCCTGGCCTACTTCGTCAACTACCTCGACCGCACGAATATCGGGCTGGCGAAGCTGACCATGAGCGAGGAACTCGGGCTCACCGAGACCATGTTCGGTCTGGCCTCCGGGCTCTTCTTCATCGGGTATCTCCTGTTCGAGGTGCCGAGCAATCTCGCGCTGCACAGGTTCGGGGCACGCCGGTGGATCGCCAGGATCATGCTCACGTGGGGAATCATCGCGGCGGCGATGGCCTTCGTGCCCAATGCCGGCTCGCTGTACACGCTGCGGATGCTGCTCGGTATCGCCGAGGCGGGATTCTTTCCCGGCGTCCTGCTGTACCTCACGCTGTGGTTTCCCCGTGCCTATCGGGTCCGGCTGATGGGTCTGTTCCTTCTCGCGCTCCCCGTCTCGTCGGCGCTCGGGGCCCCGCTGTCGAGCGCCATCATTCAATACTGGGACGGGCTGTTCGGATTGTCCGGCTGGCGTGTCATGTTCCTGCTCGAAGGGATCCCCGCCGTCGTGCTCGCGGTGGTCACCTGGTTCTACCTGACGGACCGGCCCTCGCAGGCCACATGGTTGGACGAGGACGAAAAGGTGTGGCTCACTCGCGAACTCGAATCCGAGGCATCCGAATCCGGTTCCCATATCAGCGGGTCGGTGCGCCGGGCGCTGACAGATTCCCGCGTGTGGATGCTGGGGCTCGTCTACTTCGGAATCACCTACGGGTTGTACTCGCTCAGCTTCTTCCTGCCCAGCATCGTCGCCGGTTTCAAGAAGACGTTCGACACCGACTTCTCGCTGTTCACCACCGGGTTGATCGTTGCGGTCCCGTTCGCGGTCGGTGCCGTCGCAATGGTGTTGTGGAGCAGGCACTCCGACCGGACCGGTGAGCGGATCTGGCACGTCGCCGTCCCCACCCTGATCGGAGCCGTCTCCATTCCGGTGGCCCTGTACATGCAGTCGCCGCTCACGACGATGATCGCGGTCACCGTCAATGCGGTCGGTGTGTTCTGCGCCCTGCCGGTGTTCTGGTACCTGCCCAGCACGTTCCTGACCGGCGCGGGTGCCGCCGCAGGTATCGCCGTCGTCAACTCCGTGGGCAACATGAGCGGTTTCGGCGCCCCGTACGTCACGGGGTGGCTGTTCGACGCCACCGGGAACTCACGCGCAGGCCTGTGGGTCGTCGGGGCGGTCATGCTCGTCGCCGTGGTGCTGGTTCTCGTGCTCAGATCGCGGGTAAGTCCCACTCGCAGCGACGAAGACATCAGCGGGAGTGTTGTCGCCGCGAGCCGGTGAACTCGCGAAGGCGCGGCCCAACTGTGGGCCGCGCCTTCATCATTGCTCCTCGGCGATCCGCTCCAGCAGTGGACGGGTTCGGTACGGGATGGCGTCGCGCATCGCGACGGACACCGTGGTGCGCTCGATCCCGGGCACGGCGAGGATGAGACCGGCGACCCGGTACAGATCGTCTGCATCGACTGCGACCACGCCGATGTGCAGGTCCGCCGCACCGGAGATGCCGACGACCTCGACGACCTCGGCGATGTCCCGCAGGTGTTCGATGACATTCTCGAGGCGGTGCTGGTCGACCACCGCGGTGACGAACGCCTGCAGGGGGTATCCCAGGTCGCGGGGTGACACGCAGCGGTCGACGGGTGCGAGCACGCGGTGCTCTTCCCAGCGAGACATCCTTGCTTGCACGGTATTCCGTGCCATTCCCAGTAGGGACGCCAATTGCACCCCGGTGGCGCGAGGCGCGTCGCACAGGGCGAGCAGCAGTCGGGCGTCGGTCCGATCGAGTTTCGTCATGTAGCGCAGTATTCCAGAGATCGTAGCTCGATAGTTGAGCATTCTGCTCATTTTGGCAGACACCACTTGCGCATGATGAATCCTGATGATTGTGTGAATGCAACATTCTGACCGAAGCGGTCACCCGCGGGCGGCCGGCTCTCCCGTGACATCTCTTTCGGAGGTTTTCGTGTTCGACAATGACGATGTAGTGCAGCTGGTCACCGAAGCCGGTGCGCGAGTGGGTCATCCGGACTACTCCCGGTTCGTCGACGATGTCGACATACCGGCGGTGCGCGCGCTGTACGAAGATCTGGTCGTGGTGCGGCGGATCGACGCGGAGGCGACCGCGCTGCAGCGTCAGGGCGAACTGGGTCTGTGGGCTCCGCTGCTGGGCCAGGAAGCGGCGCAGGTCGGGTCGGCGCGCGCCCTCGCTCCGGACGACTTCGTCTTCGCCAGCTACCGCGAACACGGGGTTGCGTACTGCCGCGACGTCGATCCCACCCACATGCTCAGGTTCTGGCGAGGGTCGACGCACTCGGGCTGGAACCCGTTCGAATACAACATGACGACCCCCGCGATCATCGTCGGCGCGCAGGCGCTGCACGCCACCGGGTATGCGATGGGCATGCAGTTCGACGGCTCCGACGGCGCCGCGATCACCTACTTCGGCGACGGCGCCACCAGTCAGGGCGATATCTCCGAGGCCTTCGGGTTCGCCGCGAGCTTCAACGCGCCCGTGGTGTTCTTCTGCCAGAACAACCAGTGGGCGATCTCCGAACCGGTCAGTCTGCAATCGCGGGTGAGTATCGCCGCGCGGGGCCGGGGCTTCGGTGTTCCCAGCGTGCGCGTCGACGGCAACGACGTCCTCGCCGTGATCGCCGTGACCCGGGCCGCGCTCGAACGGGCACGGGAAGGCAGCGGACCCACCCTGATCGAGGCGGTCACCTACCGGATGGGCCCGCACACCACGTCCGACGACCCGTCCCGGTACCGGCCGGCCGCGCTCGACGAGGAATGGAAACGCAAGGATCCCCTCGACCGCATCCGCGCCCTTCTCGACTCGGCAGGCGCGATCGACGACGACTACCTCGCCGCCGTGCAGCAGCGCGCCGACGACACCGCAGCGGCGTTGCGCCGCGGCTGCCTCGAGACCGTCGAACCCGAGCCGATGTCCTTGTTCGACAACGTGTACGCCGAACCCCATCCCCTCGTCGACGAAGAGCGGCGCCAGTTCGCCGCCTACCTCGACAGTTTCGAAGGAACCGACGCATGAGCACAGCGATCTCCGCGGCCGTCCCGACCACGCTCCCGCTCGGCAAGGCGCTGAACGCCGGCCTGCGCCGCGCCCTCGAGAACGACCCGAAGGTCGTGCTCATGGGAGAGGACATCGGCAAACTCGGCGGCGTCTTCCGCATCACCGATGGACTGCAGAAGGACTTCGGTCCCAACCGTGTCATCGACACCCCGCTCGCTGAATCCGGGATCATCGGCACCGCAGTCGGTCTCGCGATGCGCGGATACCGGCCGGTGTGCGAGATCCAGTTCGACGGGTTCATCTACCCCGGCTTCGACCAGATCGTCTCGCAGGTCGCCAAACTGCACTACCGCACCAGCGGCAACGTGAAGATGCCGATCACCATCCGCGTCCCGTACGGCGGCGGGATCGGCGCGATCGAGCATCACTCCGAGTCGCCGGAGGGGTACTTCGCCGCGACCGCGGGTCTTCGCGTGGTGACCTGCAGCAATGCCGCCGATGCGCAGACAATGATTCAGCAGGCCATCGCGTCCGATGATCCGGTGCTGTTCTTCGAACCCAAGCGCCGCTACTGGGAAAAGGGGCAGATCGACCCGGCTGCCGAGGCGAGCCCACTGCACAAGGCCCGGGTGGTCGCCCCGGGCACCGACGCCACCGTCGTCGCGTACGGACCGCTCGTGACGACGGCACTCCAAGCCGCGAAAGTCGCTGCGGGCGAAGGACGATCGATCGAGGTGATCGATCTGCGGTCCCTCTCCCCGCTCGACGTCGACACCGTCGCCGCGTCCGTGCAGCGCACCGGACGCTTGGTCGTCACGCACGAGGCACCCGTGTTCCTCGGGATCGGTGCCGAAATCGCTGCCCGCATCAGCGAGCGCTGCTTCTATCACCTCGAAGCGCCGGTGGCCCGCGTCGGCGGCTTCACCGTCCCGTATCCGCCGGCGAAACTCGAAGAGCACTTCCTGCCGGACGTCGACCGCATCCTCGACGCCGTCGACCGCACCTTCACAGCGTAGGACCAGGAGTTTCCCATGCCCACTGTCAAGACATTCCTGCTGCCCGACCTCGGCGAGGGCCTCACCGACGCCGAACTGCTGACCTGGCTGGTGAAGGTCGGCGACACCGTGACGCTCAACCAGATCATCGCCGAGGTCGAGACGGCGAAGGCCTCCGTGGAGTTGCCCTCGCCCTACGCCGGAACGGTCGTCGCGTTGCGCGCCGAGGAAGGGACGACCGTCGACGTCGGCAGCCCGTTCATCGACGTCGCCGTCGCCGGCGAGGACCCGGCGAACGCACCCGAGCCGAGCGCGCCCGCAGCCCCGGCCGAGCGGACGCCGGTCCTGGTCGGCTACGGCGTGGCCGAGGACTCGTCCAGCCGACGCCGGCAGCGGCGTCCGGTGGCGGAAACCGGGATCACAGCTGCCCCGGCTCCGTTGCGGCCGTTGGCCTCTCCGCCAGTGCGCTTCGCCGCGAAACAACACGGAGTCGACCTCACCGAAGTGGACGCAACCGGGGTGCGCGGTGAAGTCACCAGGGACGACCTCGAGCGCCACCGCACCGCCACCCCGGTGACGACGTCGCCGGTTGCCGTCCCGCCGGACGCCGACGAGGAACGCATCCCGATCAAGGGCGTCCGCAAACACACTGCCGCAGCGATGGTCCGCAGCGCATTCACCGCCCCGCACGTCACCGAGTTCGTCACGATGGACGTCACCTCGACGCTCGACCTACTGGATCAGCTGCGCGAAACGAAACACTTCACCGACGTGCGGCTGACCCCACTGACGTTGGTGGCCAAGGCGTTACTCGTGGCGCTGCGCACCAACCCGACCCTGAATTCGTCCTGGGACGAGGATGCCCAGGAGATCGTCCTCAAACGCGCCGTGAATCTCGGCATCGCGGCCGCAACCCCGCGCGGGCTGATGGTGCCGAACATCAAGAACGCCCACACCCTCGGTCTGCGCGACCTCGCGATCGCCCTGTCGGACCTGACGACCACGGCGAAGGAGGGCAAGACCGGGCCCGCAGATCTGGCCGACGGCACGATCACGATCACCAATGTCGGTGTCTTCGGTATCGACGCGGGCACCCCCATCCTCAACCCCGGCGAGGCGGCGATCCTGTGCTTCGGGGCGATCCGCAGGCAGCCGTGGGAATACCAGGGAGAGATCGCGTTGCGGTCGGTCACCACGCTGAGCCTGTCGTTCGACCATCGACTGGTCGACGGCGAGAAGGGATCGAAATTCCTCGCGGCCATCGGGCAGATCCTGTCGGACCCGTTGACCCTGATCGCACTGAGCTGAAACCAGTCCACTCGACCTTTGCTGCACGTCCCATGGCGTGCCCGACCGAGGGAGTTCTCCCATGTCCGACCAACCGGACGTCCTGATTCTCGGCGGTGGATCCGGCGGGTACGCCTGCGCCTTCCGCGCCGCGCAACTGGGCAAGACCGTCACCCTGATCGAAGAGGACAAGGTCGGCGGCACCTGCCTGCACCGAGGGTGCATCCCCACCAAGGCGCTCGTGCACGCCGCGGAGGTCGCCGACACCGTCACGCACGCGTCGGCCCTCGGGATCGGTGCGACGCTGGACGGGATCGACCTCGGTGGTGTCCACGCCTACAAGAACGCGACAGTCGAACGCCTCTACAAGGGTCTGCAGGGGCTGGTTCGCAGCCACAAGATCGAGGTGGTGCACGGCACCGGCCGCTACGGCGGGGGCCGCACCGTCCACGTGGGCGACCGCACGATCACCGGCGCCTCGCTGGTCCTGGCGACCGGGTCGCAGGTCCGGAGCCTGCCCGGACTCGAGATCGGCGGCCGAATCCTCACGAGCGACGAAGCACTGACGTTTCCCGAGCTCCCGAAGCGCGTCGTCGTACTCGGCGGCGGCGTGATCGGGGTCGAGTTCGCCAGTATCTGGGCATCATTGGGCGCGGCCGTCACGATCGTCGAAGCGCTGCCCCGGCTCGTCGCCGCCGAGGACGAGTGGTCCTCGAAGCAACTCACCCGGGCCCTCCGCAAACGCGGCATCACCATCATGACCGGCACCCGATTCGCGAAAGCGGTCCAGGACGAGAGCACGGTCAGCGTCACCGTGGAGTCGGGCGACACGATGGAGGCGGACCTGCTCCTCGTCGCGGTCGGCCGCGGACCCCGGACCGCAGGCATCGGACTCACCGAGAACTCCGTCGCACTCGACTCCCGCGGTTTCGTCACGGTCGACGACTCGCTGCGCACCTCACAGCCGGACGTGTACGCGGTCGGTGACATCGTCGCCGGACCACAACTCGCGCATCGCGGCTTCCAGCAGGGCATCTTCGTCGCGGAAACAATCGCAGGCCTGAGCCCGACCTCGATCGAGGACAGCGGCATCCCCCGGGTGACGTACTCCAACCCCGAGGTCGCGTCGGTCGGGCTCACCGAAGACCAGGCCCGCGAGCGGCACGGAGACGTCGCCACCGTCGTCTACGACCTCGCAGGCAACGGCAAGAGTCAGATCCTCGGAACCAGCGGCGGCGTCAAACTGGTGCGGGCCGGAGCGACGGAGGGACCGGTCGTCGGTATCCACATGGTCGGGGAACGCGTGGGCGAACTGATCGGCGAGGCCCAACTGATCGTCAACTGGGGTGCCTACCCCGACGAGGTCGCCACCCTCGTGCACGCGCACCCCACCCAGGCCGAAGCGCTCGGCGAGGCACACCTCGCTCTCGCGGGAACACCACTGCACAGTCACAGCTGAGAATGTCTTGACAAATAGGAGGACTAGAACGTACTAGTTGTAGGACGCCGAGTGTGAGGAAGAACAGGTATGGAAATAGGACTGATCACCGACTCGGTCAGCCATCTGCCCTTCGAGACAGCACTCGACCTCGCGCAGGAACACGGATTGAACTCGGTCGAGGTCGCAACGGGAAACTGGTCGGAGGCGCCGCACGCCGACCTCGACGCACTCGTCTCGTCCGCGGACGCCCGCGCCGAGTTCGCCGAGAAGATCTCCACCCGGGGTCTGACACTGAGCGCCCTGAACGCCAACGGCAACCAACTGCATCCGGTCTCGGGAAAGGCGCACGACGCCGTCATCCGCAAGACCGTCGAACTCGCGAGCGCACTCGACGTCCCGACCGTCGTCCTCATGTCCGGACTGCCGGGCGCGAAGGGTGACACGAACCCCAACTGGATCACCACGGCGTGGCCGCCGGAGAACCTCGACGTCCTCGCCTACCAGTGGAACGAGGTCGCAATCCCCTACTGGAAGGAACTCGCCGCCTTCGCCCGGGACCACAACGTCAAGCTCGCCGTCGAAGCGTGCGGAGGCCAACTCGTGCACAGCGCTTCGGCGATGCTCCGGCTGATCGACAGCGTGGGCGCCGACGTGGTGGGCGCGAACCTGGACCCGTCCCACCTGATGTGGATGGGCGCCGACATCCCCACCGTCATTCGCGCCCTCGGAACGTCGATCTTCCACGTGCACGCGAAGGACATTCGCATCAACGCCTGGACCGCGCAGCGCGACGGACTCCTCGACACCGGGCCCCTGACCGATCCGCTGGGGCGGGCCTGGAACTACGTCACCCTCGGTCTCGGCCACCCGGACGGCGCCACGTTCTGGGCGGATTTCGTCTACAACCTTCGCGCGGTCGGATACGACGGCACCCTCAACATCGAGCACGAGGACGCACTCGTCAATTCCCTCGAAGGCGTCGGCCGGGCGGCGAACCTCCTGAAGCAGGTCGCCCTCGTCGAGGCGCCCGACTGGAGTCCGGCGAAAATCTGACGCCCCTGACCGTATCCGGTAGTGCCGAAATGTTCCACTTCTGTTGTCGGCGAAGTTGTTACACATGGTTCGGGCGGCACTCGCCCCATCGCCAGCACAGCGTGCCTCGTCCTGACAGCACCGCGCGCGATGCACGAGGAGCCGCCCGCGGCCGAGGAAGAGGGGGGCGTCCCCGGCCACGAGCGGCGGACGGCCTCCCAGCCGAGGGGGACCGGTCAGGGGGCCTGGCTGCCACTCGGGGCCGTCGAGCCCGGGGCAGCGTGGATGCCGGGTACCCGCCGACGTGCGGGGCTACTCGCTTCGGGCAGGAAAAGTTTCGCCCGAGTGACCCCGCCGGACGCGCACGAGAGCGCGAGGCCCCGGGAACGAGTGCGCGGGTGTTTAGTTGCGCGTAACACGAACTTTGCGGGTGGCGATGCAGTCGGCGTTCCCCGAAGTCGGAGGCTTCGTCGCCCCTTGAAGGGAATCCCGAGAGAACCCCGCCCCGAGTGGGCGTAGTCGGCGATATCCTTGGTACATCCTCGAGAGGCCAGCAGTGGTGTATTTCCTTCGACAGTGGCTCGGGCCGTAAGAATCGATGTAGTCGATGACTGACATCGATCCCTTCGCGACGCAACGCGACGCGTCGGGTTCGGTGACGGCCGACCTGGCGGCTGCCGGATTCGAGGACGCTCGAGAGATCGGGCGCGGTGGTTTCGGCGTCGTCTACCGCTGTACCCAGGCGGCGCTCGACCGCACCGTGGCAATCAAGGTCCTCACCGCAGACCTCGACGAGCAGAACCGGGAACGATTCGTGCGCGAGCAGCGCGCGGCGGGCAGGCTGACCGGGCACCCCAATGTCGTCAATGTGCTCCATGTGGGTGTCACCAATAACGGTCGGCCGTACATCGTCATGCCGTATCACGCCCAGGACTCACTCGACGCGCGGATTCGGCGCCACGGACCGCTCCCGCTCGACGAAGCGCTGCGGCTCGGGGTGAAAATGGCCGGTGCCCTCGAGACCGCCCACCGCCTCGGGATCCTGCACCGCGACGTCAAGCCCGGGAACATCTTGCTCACCGACTACGGGGAGCCGGCACTGTCAGATTTCGGCATAGCCCGTATCGCCGGCGGGTTCGAAACCACCGCCGGCGTCGTGACGGGTTCGCCGGCGTTCACCGCCCCCGAGGTGGTGACCGGCGAACCCCCGAGTGCTGCTGCCGACGTGTACGGCCTCGGTGCCACGTTGTTCGCTGCGGTGACCGGTCACGCTGCCTTCGAACGCCGCAGCGGGGAGCAGGTGGTTGCCCAGTTCCTGAGGATCGCCGCCGAGCCTGGTCCGGACCCACGGAAGCACGGTGTCCCCGAGGACGTCAGCACGATCATCGAACGTGCCATGTCAGGCACCCCGGAGGGCCGTCCCTCCGCCACGGAACTCGGTCAGCAACTCCGAGCATCTCAACGCCTCCATGGTTTTCCCGTCGTCGAGATGGCACTGCACGCCGAGGCGGGAACGGTGCAGCCAAAGGAGAACGTGATGGTGCCGCCGCCTCACCAACTCGTCTCCCATGCGCACGAATTCTTTCGCGAGGTGACAAGTTTCGTCGGACGCCGCAATGAAGTAGCCGCCGTCAAGGCACGTCTGTCGGATTCCCGGATAGTGACCCTCACCGGATTTGGTGGGGTAGGGAAAACCCGGCTGGCGTGCCGCGTCGCCTCGGAAGTTCGCAGAACCTACACCGGCGGCGTCTGGTTTGTGGATCTCGCCGCGATCTCCACCCCAGACCTTGTCGTCAGCGCGATTACCGAGGCGCTCGACATTCGAGACGGAATGAATGCGGACGGTAGTCACTTCCTGTTCGAATTCCTCGGTGGAAGACATGCACTCATCGTCTTGGACAACTGCGAGCACCTGATCGATGCGAGCGGAAGCGTCGCCGCCGAGATTGTTCGGCGGTCGGACCGCGTGGAGATCCTGGCAACGAGTCGGGAGCCTCTCGGTGTGCTGGGTGAGACGGTGTTCGAGGTACCCCCCATGCCGGTCCCCGACGAAGCTGAACTCGCCGACGGACAGAACGCCAAGAGCTTTCATTCCGAGGCGGTCGACCTTTTCGAGCAACGCGCTGCCTCCGTAGTCCCCGGATACACCCTCGACGACGTGAGCCGCCTGGAGGTTGCACGCCTGTGCCAGCGGCTGGACGGCATCCCTCTGGCGATCGAACTCGCAGCGGTCCGGATCAGGTCCCTTCCCCTCGACCGCGTCCTGTCGCGCGAGGGAGCACTGTTCGAAATTCTGACCCGAGGAAACCGTGGCGGGCCGGTGCGCCATCAAACGCTGCGTGGCGCCATCGATTGGAGCTTCAATCTATGCTCGCCGGAGGAGCAAGTTTTGTGGGCGCGGCTGTCCGTCTTCGCGGGCGGCTTCGACTTCGATGCGGTCGAGAGCGTCTGCACAGATCCGGAAATGGTTCCGGACGCTCTCGAGATAATCTCCAGTCTTGTCGAAAAATCGGTCATTTCCACGGTCCAATCCGGATCGACAGTTCGATACAAACTGCTGGAAAGCATCAAGGACTACGCGGCCGAGAAACTTGCCGAGCAAGGCGACGAGGACACGTGGCGCAGGAATCATCGAGACTATTTCCTGCGTTTGTCCGAACGCAGCGAGAGCCAGTCACTGGGGTCAGGGCAGCTGGTATGGAACCGTCGACTGCGGCACGAGCGGGCGAATCTGCGGTCGGCGCTGGAGTACTGCCTGTCCACGCCCGGGGAGGCCCGAACGGGTCTCCGGATGGCGGGTGCGCTGTGGTTCTTCTGGAACGCGAGTGGTCTGCTGCGCGACGGGCGGTACTGGCTGTCCCGGGCCTTGGAGGCAGACCGGGAGGCGAGCAGCGAGAGGGCGAAAGCGCTCTGGGTGATCGCGTGGAACGCCATGGTTCAGGGCGACAACCCGACCTCCAAACAGTATTTGCTGGAATGCAGCGCCGTCGCGGAAGCGATCGGTGATCGAGCCGCCCAGGCGTTTGCAGTTCAGTTCCGGGGTGCGGCGGAGATGCTCGGAAACGGAAATCTCGACGTCGCACTGGAGTACCTGACTGCAGGCATGGCACTTCACGCCGAGTCAGGAGAAGTCAATTCTCTGACACTGCTGGGCGGCGCTCAGCTCGCTTTAGTGCACTGCCTGTCCGGAAACCTGGAACAATCCCTTGCCTGGGCGGACGAAACCATCGCCGCAGGTAAGTCGCTGAAGGAGCACTTCTCGACGTCATGGGCGCTGTGGGCCCGCGGACTTGCCCTCTGGACCCAGCGCAAGTACCCGGACGCTTCGGACTCGTTGAAAGAAGCGCTCGAACTGAAGCAGTCATTGAGTGACTGGTTGGGCGTGAGTACATGCACCGAGATTCTGGCGTGGATCGCGATCGAGGAAGCAAACCCCGTCCGATCCGCCCGCCTGCTCGGTATCGGGCGCACACTGTGCGGCGAGATGGGGAGCTCTCCACTCTTCGGAAACGACACGTTGATCCGCACGCGGACTCGTTACGAACAACGCACCCGTCAGCTGCTGGGTGACGCCGCATTCGAGAAAGAATCCCGGGCCGGTGAACGTCTCGAACACCTCGCGTCGATTGAATTCGCGTTGCACAAGCGCACGTCCGAGCCAGCGGCGCCGGCCACTCCTTCAGCGAAGGTGAAACTCACACCTCGTGAGAAAGAAGTGGGAAAGCTGGTGGCCCAGGGACTCACCAACAAGGAGATCGCGGAAAAGTTGGTCATCTCGCCCCGCACCGCAGAAGGACACGTAGATCGGATCCTCACGAAGACCGGACATCGATCCCGCGCGCAGCTTGCCGCCTGGATCGCCCGCCAGGAGAGCATCGAGTCCCGAAATCCGTAATTCGGGCAGTGCCACCCGATGCGTTGGGTGCTGACCGGGCTGAAGTCATCGAAGGCTTCGCTGGTCCCCGCAGGTACCTGCGTAGGAAACGCGGGTAGTGAAGCACGTAGATCTTCGCCGTTCCACTCGCCCAGCAATTGCGAGTCTTATCGGCATGAACAGCACACACCCCCACCAAGCCAAGGCACACACCACCGGCAGCTCCTGGAAGCGGTTCGCCACCGTCGGAGTCGCCGCCGCCGCAGTCGGCATCATCCCCGCCGGCGTCTCGGCCGCATCCACCAGCACACCGGCGCCCATCCCCCTCGCGGCCGTCGTCAGCCACGACATCCCCCGCGATCACGACAACCCCATGCAGCAGCAGCGCCGGCACGACCGTCAACGCGAGCAGAGGCAGGACCGCCGCGCCGAACTCACCATCGGCAACGAGATCCTCGACGGCTGGATCAGCAGCAACCCAAGGTAGACGGTCGCACCGTCGAAGGCTCCCCGAGGGCCGAACCAACGTCATCGCTCCCTGGTCCCGCCAGGGTCACCAATGCAACGAAACCCCTTCTCGACCAACACCAACACAGCAAGGAAACCTCCATGTCTTTCACAACCGACGTCACCATCCGGCCGTTCACAGTCGAGTTCCCCGAAACCGAACTCGAGGCGCTGCGTGAGCGCATCGAGGCCACCCGCTGGCCCGAAACGGAAACCGTCGCCGATCAGTCGCAGGGCACACCGCTCGCGACGAGCAAGGCACTGGCGCAGTACTGGGCCTCGGAATACGACTGGCGCAAGGTCGAGGCGAAGCTGAATGCTCTGCCGCAGTACATCACCGAGATCGACGGGTTGGACATCCATTTCATTCACGTCCGCTCGAAGCACGAGGATGCGTTGCCGCTCATCGTCACACATGGGTGGCCCGGTTCGATCGTCGAGCAACTGAAGATCATCGACCCCCTGACCAATCCCACCGCCCACGGTGGCGACGCATCGGATGCTTTCCATCTGGTGATTCCGTCGATGCCCGGCTACGGCTTCTCGGGAAAGCCCACGACGACCGGCTGGGGCCCCGACCGCATCGCACGTGCCTGGGTGGAGCTGATGAAACGCCTCGGGTACAACCGCTACGTGGCACAGGGCGGCGATTGGGGTGCGATCGTGACAGAGGCGATGGCGGTGCAGGCACCGCCGGAACTGCTCGGCATTCACACCAACATGGCTAAGGTGGTTCCACCCGAGATCGACCAGGCGCTCCTCACCGGGCATCCCGTGCCATCCGATCTGTCCGACGACGAACAGGCTGCGTGCGACCAGCTGGCATTCTTCTATCAGCACATCGGCTACGCCGTGGAGATGGGGTCACGCCCGGAGACACTGATCGGATTGGCGGATTCACCCGTCGGTCTGGCGGCCTTCATGATCGACCACGACCCGGCGAGTTTGGCGCTGATCTCTCGGGTCTTCGCGGGACAGCCCGAAGGCTTGACGCGAGACGATGTACTCGACAACATCACCCTGTTCTGGCTGACGAACACGGCGTTGTCAGCTGCTCGTCTCTACTGGGAGAACAAGGCCCCGTTCTTCGCCGCCGGTAGCGTCTCCATCCCGGTTGCCGTGAGCGTCTTTCCCGACGAGCTCTATCAGGCACCGCGCAGCTGGGCAGAGAAGGCCTACCCCAACCTCATCCACTTCAACAAGCTCGACAAGGGCGGGCACTTCGCCGCCTGGGAGCAGCCCCAGCATTTGGTGGACGAGGTTCGCGTGGGCTTGCGGTCGCTGCGATAACGACCGAAGTGGGACGTGCGCCGGCGCACGATCTGAGGGCGACCGGGCGGCTCATTCCGAGCCACCCGGTTCGCCTTCGGCTGTGCAGCCAACTCCGTGTTCACCCTTCTCGTCGACTTCGCCGCGGTGCGGCGCGGCGGTCCACTGTCGTGGCTGGATAGAGGAGTGGAGCCGCTGGGCGCACGGATCGGGAGGTTGGAAAGCTGGTGGTTGGTCCGAAGCTTGCTGCGATCTTCGGCGCCGGGCCGGGTCGTGCGGCGATATCCTGGGGTACATCGTCGAGAGGTGAGCAGTGTGGCATTCGTCGGCAATGCCTCGAGCGGGATGAATCGATGTAGTCGATGACGGACGTCGATCCGTTCGCGACGCAACGCGACGTGTCCGGTTCGGTCACGGCGGAGTTGGCGGCGGCCGGATTCGAGGACGCCGAGGAGATCGGCCGCGGCGGATTCGGGGTCGTGTACCGGTGCACCCAGGCTGCGCTCGATCGCACCGTGGCGGTCAAGGTCCTCACTGCCGACCTCGACGAGGAGAACCGGGCACGGTTCCTGCGAGAACAGCATGCGGCGGGCCGGTTGACGGGTCACCCCAACATCGTCACTGTTCTCCACGCCGGTGTCACCGCGAACGGTCGGCCCTTCATCGTGATGCCGTACCACGCTCAGGGTTCTCTCGACGAGCGGATCCGGCGTCACGGACCGCTCCCGCCCGACGAAGCGCTGCGACTCGGGGTGAAGATGGGCGGCGCCCTCGAGACGGCGCACCGCCTCGGGATCCTTCATCGCGACGTCAAGCCAGGGAACATCCTGATCACCGACTACGGCGAGCCGGCGCTGACGGATTTCGGTATCGCCCACATCGCCGGCGGGTTCGAAACCGCGTCCGGCATCGTGACGGGTTCGCCGGCGTTCACCGCCCCCGAGGTGGTGGCCGGCGAGCCCCCGACTCCTGCCGCCGACGTCTACGGGCTCGGCGCCACCCTGTTCGCTGCGTTCACCGGTCATGCGGCCTTCGAACGACGCAGCGGTGAGCAACTGATGGCACAGTTCGTGCGAATCACGGCCGAGCCGGTTCCGGACCCGCGCGTGCACGGCATTTCCGAGGACGTCAGCGCGATCGTCGAACGTGCCATGTCTGCCGAACCCGGGGTCCGGCCCTCCGCCGTGGAACTGGGTCGGCAACTCCGTGAGTCCCAACGTCATCACGGGTTCCCGGTCGACGAGATGGCCATGCATGCGGAACCGGCCGCGGTGCAGGGCGGAGCCTCGGTCCGGCACTCCTGGTCACCGGCGGATTCGGGCCGAACGGGTGGACTTCCGCTGGAGCTGACCAGCTTCGTCGATCGCCGCACGGAGCTGGCCGAGGCGACGAACTTGTTGTCGACGGCCCGGCTGGTGACGTTGACCGGAATCGGCGGGGTGGGCAAGACCCGGCTTGCTCTGCGTGCCGCCACCAAAGCGCAACGGAACTTCTCCGACGGTGTGACACTGGTGGAACTGGCTGAGCTGTTCGATGATTCGCTACTGGCGGGGGTAGTGGCGGCCGGACTGGGATTGCGCGACCAGTCGGCGTGCTCCCTACATGAGGTGCTCGTCGAGTTCCTTGCCCCGCGTGAGCTGTTGCTCGTGCTGGACAACTGTGAGCAGGTGGTGGCCGCTGCGGCGAGGCTCGCAGAAACCCTGCTACGCGCGTGCCCTCGGTTGCGGATTCTCGCGACGAGTCGCGAACCGCTCGGGATCGGCGGGGAATCCACGCTCCTGATCCCCCCACTGCCCGTCCCGGATCCCGATCACCTGCCGAAAGGGCTGCCCCGCAACGATGCGGTCACCCTGTTCGCGGAGCGGGGCGCCGCCGCCGTCCCGGGATTCGAGCTCACCGAGGACAACAAGGTCACCATCGCCCGAATATGTCAGCGGCTGGACGGGTTGCCGCTACCGATCGAGCTGGCAGCCGCCCGACTTCGCGCGATGACGCCCGACCAGATCCTGCAACGCCTCACCGACCGCTACCTGCTGCTCACTCGTGGCAGCAGGGACGCGCCGTCGCGGCAACAGACGTTGAGGATGTGCATCGACTGGAGTTACGACCTGTGTACCCCTGCGGAACAACGGATGTGGGCGCAGCTGTCGGTGTTCGCGGGCAGTTTCGAACTCGAGGCTGCGGAACAGGTCTGCGGCAGTGACGATGCCGAGGACCTTCTCGACACGGTGACGTTCCTCGTCGACAAGTCGATTCTGACGCGGGAAGAGTCGGGTACCGCGGTGCGGTTCCGGATGCTCGAGACCGTCCGCGCCTACGGGCGGGAAAAGGCGCAGGAGAGTGGCGACTACACCGAGCTTCGCCGTCGGCACCGTGACTGGTGCGAGCGGTTGGCCGTCGAGGCGGAATCCGAATGGATCAGTTCCCGGCAGCTCGAGTTGATCGCCCGTCTGGGCCGGGAACAACCGAATATCCGCGAGGCGCTGGATTTCTGCGTGTCCGACAGTCCCGAGTCCGGACTTCGGATCGCAGCCGCCATGTACCCGTTCTGGCTGTCCCGGGGTTTGTTCAGAGAGGGACGGCGCTGGCTCGGCCGCCTCCTGCCCGGGCAGCCGGCCGAGCCCTCGGTCGATCGCGCCAAGGCGCTCTACGCCGGCAGCGTGCTGGCCGGCGTGCAGGGGGACATACCGGTATCGGACACACTGGCCGAAGAGGCGCAGGCGGTCGCCGCACAGACGACCGATCCGCTGGTCCGCGCGCACGCCGAACACGCGGTCGGATACGCGGCACTGTTCGCGGGGCGCCTTCCCGACGCGCGCGTACACCTCGAGGAGGCCGTCCAGGGGTTCGCGGCACGCAACGACCTCCACGAGGTCGCCGCCGTCGTGGGGCTCGGCATGACGCACGACCTCTTGAACGACACCGAACGAGCCATCGAATGCCATCAGCGCGTCCTCGCGATCACCGAGGCGCACGGCGAATCGGTGTATCGGTCGTATTCGTTGTGGGCGCTGGCCGTTGCGGTGTGGCGGCTCGGGGACAGAGCACGGGCGGTCCGGCTCCTCGGGCAGGCGCTCCAGATCGACCGCCGGGTGAACGACCGACTCAGTGCCAGCGTGTGCCTGCGGTCACTCGCGTGGATCGCCGCCGAGGAGCGGAACATGGAGCGATCGGTCGTATTGTTGGGCGCCGCAGACGAGTTCACGCGGTCGGTGGGCAGTTCGACGGTCCTGGTGCCCGGCCTGAGCGTGTACCAGGACGAGTGCGAACGCCGAACGCGAGAGGCGATGAGTGAGCAGGCTTTCGCCGCGGCCCACAGAAAGGGTGCGGCGTTCGGTTTCGACGCAGCCGTCGCCTACGCACTGGGCGAGCAGGTTTCGCCCTTACCGACATCCGGCGGTGCGTCGCCCACGCCGACGAAGCGGGAGCGTGAGGTTGCGGCACTCGTCGCCGAGGGGCTGACCAACAAGGAGATCGCCGCTCGGCTGGTGATCTCGCCCCGCACGGCACAGGGGCACGTGGAACATCTCCTGACGAAGCTGGGGTTCAATTCACGTGCACAGATCGCGGCGTGGGTCGTGGAATCGCAGAGTGAGGGGTGATCAGGGCGTCCGGGCCACGGAGCACGTGGACGCCTTGGGTTACCGTGGCCGCGATGCTCTTCACCGTTGCGGCGTGCGGGCAATCCCGGAGCGACTCCGCCGTCGACGGTGCCCCGTTGGGGACACCGACAGTCACCGCCACGGTGAATGTCGGTGAGGACCACTGCTCGATGCGACGGTCGACCCGTCCACCGGCACCGCATACGTCACCAGCAGTCGCGACGACTTGCTGTCGATGATCGGTGTCGGTGATCGAGCGGTAGCGGAGTCGGCTCCCCACGCGGTCAGGTTCGGAGCACCGCCGCCTGGGATGCGCTCACGGTTCGGTCAGCTCGGCCTCGGGGCCGGGAATGCCACCGAGGGCCGCGGCCAGGCGTTCCCGCGCCCGGCTGAGGTGGCTGGTGAGTATCTCCGCGGCCGCGTCCCCGTCGCCGGCTGCGATGGCATCGAGTATCTGCTGATGCTCGGCGGCGATGCTCTGGTTTGTCAGTAGATGCTTGCCCTGAACCTGGACCATGCACAGCCGCACTTCGGACACCAGCGCCCGGAAGGCGCGGCTGGTCCGTGGGCTGCCCATCGCGGTGACCAGTGCCGTGTGGAACCGCATGTCCGGTTCGACGATCGCGAGCGGGGTGGTGTCGGTCATCGCCGAGATCTCCGCATTGGCGTCCACGGCCTCGTCGGGAACGATGCGGGTCTTCGACAGTTCGCGCAGCACGGCGGCTTCGAGATGTTCGCGGGTTCGGTAGATGTCGCGGACGTCATCGGGCCCGAGGTTCGGCACGCGTGCGGTCTTGTGGGTGCTGCGCTGCAGCAATCCCTCGCCCACCAGCTTCTCGATGGCCGCTTTCGCGGTCGGCCGGGCCACTTCGTAGCTGCGGGCAACCTCGGCCTCGGTCAGCGCGTCGTCGTGGGTGAGTTCGCCGGAAAACAGTCGTTGACGCAGCTCCAAAGCCAGCGCGTCGACGATCGAGAGCGCCGAGACCCGTCCCGCCATGTCGATCTCCTCCACTCGTGGATGAACTACCCGATCTTCCCACAACGACGCACATGCGTTCTTGACAGTCGTGAGTACTTGTCTGACAATCTGTGAGCGGAGTGGCGGCAATCACAGAGGAGATCTCGATGTATCAACAGACACTGGACCCGATCGGAGGGTCGCTGGGATGGTCGGCAGTCATCGCGGCGGTGCCGCTCCTGGCGATGTTCGTGATGCTGGGAGTGTTCCGGTGGAAAGCGCACCGGGCAGCCCTGATCGCACTCGCCCTCGCGGTCTGCGCGGCGATCGTCGGCTGGCAGATGCCCATCGGACAGGCGGCGAGTGCTACCGCGGAAGGCGCTTTCTACGGGCTGTTTCCGATTCTCTGGATCCTCGTCAACGCCCTCTTCGTCTACAAGCTGACCGTCGTCAGTGGCTGGTTCGAGGAACTGGGCCGGGTGATTCGGTCGATCTCCGATGACCAGCGCATTCTGGCCATCCTGATCGCCTTCTGCTTCGGTGCTCTCCTCGAGTCACTGGCCGGCTTCGGCGCTCCCGTCGCGATCTCGGCGGCGATGTTGCTGGCTGCGGGCATGAAACCGCTCAAAGCCGCGTGCACCTCGCTCCTCGCGAACACGGCGCCGGTCGCGTTCGGCGCGCTCGGTGCGCCGATCCTGGCGCTCGCCGGGGTGACCGGGTTGCCGCTCGACGACCTGTCCGCCATGGCGGGACGTCAGACCCCGTTCATCGCCGCCATCATCCCGCTGGTGATGGTCTTCCTGGTCGACGGCCGCCGCGGCGTCCGCCAGACGTGGCCGGTCGCGCTGGTCGCCGGACTCGTCTTCGGGTTCGCACAGTTTCTCACGGCCAACTACTTCACGGTCGAGTTGACGGACGTGGTCGCAGCAATCGTCACCGTGATCGCCGTGCTCGGCATGCTGAAATTCTGGAGTCCCGCCGAGACCTTGGCGGCCACCCCCGACGTGCCGGCACGCGACGGCGGCCGGGCCCCCGTGGGCGCCGGTATCGGGGTCGGCATCACGACGGGATCGGGAGCCGACACGACGGCACCCACGTCACCCGGTCGTTTCGACCACTACGGGCGCGGGCGCCGCGCCGTCTATGCGCTCGCCCCCTACGTGACGATCATTGCGATCTTCTCCCTCGCTCAGGTGCCGGTCGTGAAGTCCTGGCTCGCCGACGTCGGCACCGTCGCCTTCGCGTGGCCCGGACTCGACATTGTCGATCCGGACGGAAACGCTGTCGGTGCACAGACGTTCAAGCTCGACCATCTGCGGGCGACGGGCACACTTCTGCTCTTGTCGGCGGTCGTGACCACTGTGATCTACGGCATCGGGATCCGGGAGGCGCTCCGCGCGTACTGGGACACTCTCGTGCAACTGCGGTGGACCATCGTCACCGTGACTGCGGTCCTGGCGCTGGCGTTCGTGATGAACCTGTCCGGTCAGACGGGCAGTCTCGGAATGGCGCTGGCCTCCACCGGCGGGTTGTTCGCGATCCTGTCCCCCGTGATCGGGTGGATCGGCGTCGCCATCACCGGTTCCGACACGTCGTCCAACTCGTTGTTCGGCGTCATGCAGATGACCGCGGCACAGCAGGCCGGGCTCGATCCGGTGCTGATGGCGTCCGCCAACTCCTCGGCAGGCGTGCTCGGCAAGATGCTGTCGCCGCAGAACCTTTCGGTGGCCGTCGCAGCGGTGGGACTTCCCGGCAGTGAGGGGGCCATTCTGCGCAAACTCGTCGGGTGGAGCCTGGGACTGCTCGTGTTCCTCACGATCATCATCTACCTGCAATCGACCCCCGTACTCGGATGGATGGTTCCATGAGTCTCGACGTACTGACCCCCGTCTCCGAACTGACAGCCGCCCTCGGCGACGCCGTCGTCACCGAACCCGACCTGATGCTCGCCTACCGGCGCGACCAATCGCTGCTGACCGCGGCGGGAATGCCGCTCGCGCTGGTCCGTGCACGCGACACGGACGATGTCGTGGCAGCACTGAAAATTGCTCACCGGCACGGTGTTCCGGTCGTCACCCGCGGCGCCGGCACCGGTCTCGCCGGAGCCGCGAACGCACTCGACGGGTGCATCGTGTTGAGCATGGAGAAGATGAACGCCGTCCTCGACATCGATCCGGCCGCACGGACCGCAACTGTGCAGCCCGGCGTGATCAACGGCGACCTGGCGGCGGCGGCCGCCGAGCACGGGCTCTGGTATGTGCCGGACCCGGGCAGCCGGGCCATCTCGAGCATCGGCGGCAACCTCGCAACCAACGCGGGGGGCACCTGCTGCGCCAAGTACGGCGTCACCGCCGATCACGTGGCCCGCATCAAGGCGGTGCTCGCGGACGGGCGGATCATCCACACGGGCGCGGCGACGCGCAAAAACGTTGCAGGGCTGAACCTTACGCAACTTCTCGTCGGGTCCGAGGGAACCCTCGCGGTGATCGTGGAAGCGACCATGCGGTTGCGGGCGGCGCCCACCGCCGCCGCGACGGTGGTCGCCAGCTTCCCCGAGACCGCGCAGGCCATCGACGCGGTGCTCGCGATCCGGCAGGTCGCCGAACCGTGTCTGGCGGAACTGATGGACCGCACGACCATCGCCGCCGTCAACGACATGACGCACATGGGCCTCGACGAGTCCGCCGGGGCGCTCCTGCTGATCCAATGCGATGGACGGGATTCCACCGCCGAAGCCCGGATCTGCGCGCAGGCCTGTGCCGACGCCGGCGCCACCGAGGTGTACGACACCGACGACCCGGTGGAGGGCGAAGCGTTCATGCAGGCGCGCCGTGTGGCGCTGACCGCGTTGGAGCGGCGGGGCTCCACACTGCTCGACGACCTGTCCGTCCCGGTGCACCGGCTACCCGAGATGCTGCAGGCCATCGAGGGCATTGCGACGCGCTACGAGCTGACGATCGGCACGTTCGGCCATGCCGCGGACGGCAACCTGCACCCGACCATCGTGTTCGACGCGTCCGACAGCGAGCAGTCCGCACGGGCGCTGCAGTCGTTCGACGAGATGGTGGTCGAGTGCCTGGCTCTGGGCGGATCGATCAGCGGCGAGCACGGAATCGGAGTGCTCAAGGAGCCGTACATGGAGGCGATGGTGGGTGCCACCGAACGTGAGCTGATGGCCCGGGTCAAGGAGGCATTCGACCCGACGGGAATCCTGAATCCGGGGAGGGGCCTGTAGTACGGGGCGGGGCTCCGTAGTTTTCGGCCGCGGGCGGCGCGTCGTGTGTCACTGTTGTGAGAGACCGAAACCCGCGGCCACCTGGAGTCGGTATGAACGTCGGTGCGACACGAAATGCGATCGGCGTCGTCGTTGTGGTGCTGGTGTTCGGTGGACTGGCCGGATGCGGCGGCGACACGAGTGAGACGGCGTCGGCGTCGATGTCGCCGACCGCATCGGTCAGCGCCACCGAGGAACAGGACGCGGTTCTCGCTCAGGAAGCGAGGTGGCTGACGGCCATCACCGCCGGCGACCGTGACACGATCGAATCGATCCTGAGCCCCGATTTCAAGCACATCACGAGTGAGGGAACACTGCTCGGTCGTGACGAGGAGATCGCGAGCATCGTTCCGGTGACGTTCACGATGAATGCCACCGAGCAGTCCGTCGACATCGTCGGCGACACCGCCGTGATCCATGGCGTCAACACCCTCACCGAGTCGGGCAATGTGCTGGCCCGTGAACGCTTCACCGACGTGTTCGTCAAGCAGAACGGCACGTGGATGGCACTGTCGGCGCAGGAGACCGCGATCTGACCGTCATCCGGGTGTCAGGGAACGAAGAACGTGCCGAAGCCCGGTGTCCCGATCGCCTGCGGGTCGACGAATGCGACGACCTGACCCGAGCCCGGACGAATGGTGACGGGTTGAGCATCCAGCGTCGGGAACGATGCGGAACCGGACGCACCCGTGCCGAGACTCACCCAGTGGACGACCGCGGAGTGCGGGTTTCCGTCCCCCGGCGTGCGGCGTACGTGCAACACGGCGACGCCCGGTTGGTCGCCGACGGTCGCGGCAAGGTGGGGCGTGGGCAGTTCGACGAGCGGGATGACGGGGTCGACCTGGAACGGCACCGTGCTCGGCGCGGCCGCCGCCGTTCCTGACGCGAGGAAGCCGGAGATCGCGACGGTCGCAAGGACCGTGGCGCCGACCCGTCCGGCGACGTTGAGTGTGGTCATACGGATCGACCCTAGTCACTCGACCGGCGGCTCGGTGCCGGTTCGCATCTCAGGCGCTGGCGGGGACCAGCTCGGCGATCAGGGCTTCGACTCGCGTCTTGATCTCGTCGCGGATCGGACGAACCGCGTCGACGCCCTTGCCTGCCGGATCGTCGAGTGCCCAGTCCCGGTAGCTGACCCCGGGGAAGACGGGGCAGGCGTCGCCGCAGCCCATGGTGATGACCACGTCGGAGGTGTCGACGGCGTCGGGGGTGAGGATCTTCGGGGTTTGGTCGGAGATGTCGATCCCGACCTCGGCCATGGCCTCCACGGCGGCAGCGTTGATGGTCTCGGCCGGCGCGGACCCGGCGGAGCGGACCTCGATTGCGTCACCGGCGAGGTGGGAGAGGAATCCGGCGGCAATCTGGGAGCGGCCGGCGTTGTGGACGCAGACGAACAACACGCTGGGCGTGGTCATGGGAGCGAACCTTTCGTGGCGGACGCGTGGAACCGGGAACGCAGCGCGAGCGACACGTAGACCAGTCCGACGAGGACGGGGACCTCGATCAGCGGTCCGACGACACCGGCCAGGGCCTGCCCGGAGGTGGCGCCGTAGGTGGCGATGGCCACGGCGATGGCGAGTTCGAAGTTGTTGCCCGCGGCGGTGAACGCCAGGGTGGTGGTGCGCTCGTAACCCAGACCCATCGCCGCGCCGAGGGCGTAGCCGCCGCCCCACATGATCGCGAAATACGCCAGCAGGGGGATCGCGATCCGGACGACGTCCCACGGCTGGGAGGTGATCTGGTCACCCTGCAGGGCGAAGAGAATCACGATCGTGAACAGCAACCCGTACAGCGCCCAGGGCCCGATCCTCGGGAGGAAGTTGCTCTCGTACCAGGTGCGGCCCTTGGCCTTCTCACCGAACCGGCGGGTCAGGTAGCCGGCGAGCAACGGGATGCCCAGGAAGATGAGCACCGACTTCGCGATCTGCCACGGCGACGTGTCGATGGTGGTCTGCTCGAGGCCGAGCCACCCGGGCAGCACGGACAGGTAGAACCAGCCGAGCACCGCGAACATGATCACCTGGAACACCGAATTGATCGCGACCAGCACGGCGGCGGCCTCCCGGTCGCCGCAGGCGAGGTCGTTCCAGATGATGACCATGGCGATGCAGCGGGCCAGGCCGACGATGATCAGACCGGTGCGATACTCCGGCAGATCCGGCAGCAGCAGCCAGGCCAGGGCGAACATCAGTGCCGGACCGAGCACCCAGTTCAGTACCAACGAGCCGATGAGCAACCTGCGGTCGCCGGTGACGGCGTCGAGTCGGTCGTAGCGAACCTTGGCGAGCACCGGGTACATCATGATCAGCAGGCCGAGGGCGATCGGCAACGAGATGCCGTCGATCTCGACGGCGCTCAGGGCGTCCCCGAGCCCGGGAATCATCCGGCCGAGGAGCAGTCCGCCGACCATGGCGACGCCGATCCACACCGGCAGGAACCGGTCGAGGGTGGAGAGTTTGCCGACGACGGCGGGGTGCCCGGTAGTGGTTGTGGTTGCCCCGCTCATGCCTGCGCCTCGGCGCACGCGGGGGACGGCACGGCGGGGCCGCTCTCGGTCAGCAGTACAGCGGACAGCTGCTGCAGCGCCGACGGGATCACCCAGTAATACACCCAGGTGCCGCGACGCTCGCAGTCGAGCAGGCCGGCGGCGCGGAGCACTTTCAGGTGGTGCGAGATCGTCGGCTGCGACAGGTCGAACGACTCGGAGATGTCGCAGACGCAGGCTTCACCGCCGGCGTGGCTGGCGATCAGGCTCAGCAGGCGCAGGCGCACCGGATCGCCGAGGGCCTTGAACATCCGGGCCAGATCCCCGGCCCAGTCCTCGGTGAGTGGTTCACGCGCGAGCGGCGAGCAACACGCACCACCGTCCGACAACTCCTGATTCGACATGCGTCGATATTGACAGATGTCGAATCAGGGTGCAACGCAGCGGACGGACGGGGCGCGGATCAGGCCGTACTACTCGGCACGTCCGGACGGGAAGTGCACCGACCCGTCATTTCCGATGCAACCACCCTGAACCGGGCCGCTGCCGAAGAAGACGCCGTTCAGTTGCCCGCTTCCTCCGGGAGGGTTCGATCCGACTCCCGCGCCCCCGACGCCGATCGCCCCGCACTGGTAACTGTTGTTGTCCATGGGGGTATTGGGGTCGTTGTGAACGTGGAGTTGTGTGCCAGGTGTGTTCGGGTCTCCATGAAATGCCGGTGCCGCCGCTGCGACGCCTGAACCGAGCGCAAAAAAGGCGGCGATCGCAGCCGACGTAACCGCCGTGCGCAATGCGAACGTGTTCATCTGATGTCACCTTTGATTCGATTGTCGCCCGGCTTCTCACCGGTCGATGATTCTCGGGTTGGAAATGATTTCGGTGTATCCGTTTTCCCGATGAAACAATTATGGTCCGACCCGTTGGCGGAAATCACCCCCTTCGGGCGGTTATCGGTGTTTCGAGTGCGATGCCCGCACCTGCCGCGCCCCGACCGTCGCAACCCTGGCCGTGGCCGGCGATCCGGTCGGCGTGCCGAAACTGCTTGGTCCCGAAGGGTTCACGTGTGGGTCCCCGGCGAACGCTAGCGTTGGACTGCCCGACATCCGCACGTCCGAAGGGAAACTGCCACGCATGGCCGGTGACGAGGTTTCGGAAGGCAACGACGTGCACCCGCCCGCGAGGCCACAGTTGCGCCGCCGGTTGGGGGTGTTCGACTCGGTGATGATCGGCCTCGGGTCGATGATCGGGGCGGGGATCTTCGCCGCGCTGGGGCCTGCCGCGTCCGCCGCCGGTGGCGCCCTGCTCGTGGGGTTGGCAGTGGCCGCGGTGATCGCGTACTGCAATGCCGATTCCTCGGCTCGGCTCGCCGCGCTGTACCCGCAATCCGGTGGCACCTATGTCTACGGTCGTGAACGCCTGGGACCGTTCTTCGGGTATATCGCGGGCTGGGGATTCGTGGTCGGCAAGACCGCCTCGTGTGCCGCGATGGCCCTGACCGTCGGCGCCTACGCCTGGCCCGGCCGCGAGCACGTCGTCGCGGTCGTCGCCGTTGCCGCCATCACGGCGGTGAACTACCTGGGCGTGCAGAAGTCCGCGCTGGTCACCCGGGGCATCGTGTTCGCGGTACTCGCCGTCCTCGCAGTGGTCGTCGTCGTGTGCCTGACCGGTTCCGACACCGGCTTCGACGGGCTCGCGATCACCTCCGGGCACGGCGTGGCCGGAGTCCTCCAGGCCGCCGGCCTCCTGTTCTTCGCGTTCGCCGGGTACGCCCGGATCGCCACGCTCGGCGAGGAGGTGAAGGACCCGGCCCGGACCATCTCCCGGGCGATCCCCATCGCCCTGGCGATCACACTTGTCGTGTACCTGTGCGTCGCGATCGCCGTACTGAACGCCCTCGGCGCCGACGCACTCGCTGCAGCGACGGATCCACTCGCGCAGGCCGTCGCCGCCGTGGGTTTCGGGGCCCTCGAATCGGCGGTCCGGGTCGCCGCGGTGATCGCGGCGCTCGGCTCGCTGCTGGCCCTGATCCTCGGGGTCTCGCGGACCACGTTCGCGATGGCACGGGACGGCCACCTGCCACGTCTGCTCGGCGCCGTCCACCCCCGGTTCGCGGTGCCCTATCGGGCGGAGCTGGCGGTCGGTGCGGTGGTGGCGATTCTCGCCGCGGCAGCGGATCTGCGCGGCGTCATCGGGTTCTCCTCGTTCGCGGTGCTGGTCTACTACCTGATCGCCAACGCGTCGGCCTGGACCTTGTCCGCGAAACCGTGGCCGCGGCTGGTGGCCGTCGTCGGCGCCGCCGGATGTCTCGTTCTCGCCGCGTTCCTTCCTCGTGCCTCGGTGATCTCGGGTGTGATCGTCCTCGGTGTCGGGGCCGTGATCTACGGGATCCGCTCGTCCCGCCGCACCTGACCGTCGAGAAGCCGTGGTGGCCAATTGTCGTCTCGCGTGGGAGTCTTCAACGACTATCCCTACGCCGGGAGAAGGTGAGAATGTTCGTCCTGGTCCGGCACGCCCATGCAGGCGAGAAGAAGAAATGGGACGGCCCCGACGCCGACCGTCCACTGAGCCCGCTCGGGCACGACCAGGCCCACGGCCTTGTCGCAGCGCTGCGCGGCATCGAGATCGCGACACTGTTCTCGAGTCCCACCACCCGCTGCCGCCAGACCCTTCTGCCGCTCGCCGAGGCGGTCGGTCTGCGCGTCGCCGATCACCCACTGCTGGCACCGGACGCACCGCCCGACGAACTGTTCGCCCTATTACACGGACCCGAAGCCGACGGGGCAGCCTTCTGCACCCACGGGGAGATCCTCAACGCGCTGGCCGAGTTCGCGCGGTCCCGAGGCGCACCGGACGCCCCGCCCTCGGGGGCGACCGCGAAAGGGGGCGTGTGGTTCGTCGATTGCGGTGCGGGTCCGCCCCCGACGCTGCGGTACCTCGCGCCGATTCCGGCCGGCTGACCCCGACTACTCGCCCGCCGCGAGCCCGGCGGCGTCCTCCCGGGCCTGCCGCGCATTCTGCAATTCCAGGCCGTACAGCAGGCCGAACGTGAATCCGTTCTCGCCCGGTGTCGTGCCGGCGCGGGCACCGAGCGTCCGGAGCGTCTCCGCGGCGACGACGCTGTCCTGGTGCTCGCCGAGAACTCGCTGCATCTTCTTGAACCGTGCCGCCTTCTTCTGTGCGGTTTTCTTCCCGAGAATCGGTGCGGCCAGTTCGGCCGCGTACCGGGCACGCTTGGCGGCCTTCCGCGCGCGGTGCAGGGCCGCATCGTCGTCGCCGGCAGCAGCGGCGGCGACGCGTGTGAGCGCCTTGCGTTCGGCCTTCCGCACCGACTTTTCGATAACCCGGGGATCGTCGCCCGCCGCGGCGGTCAGCGGCGGCGTCGTGCGCCACCGCGCCAGGGTGGCCAGCAGCGCGCGGTAGCGGTCACCGTCGAGGGCTTCCATCACTTCCTTCGTACGACGGAGTTGCTCGGCGAGCAGATCGTTCTCGATGCGCGCGGCAACCGGGCCCAACACGAGTTCCGAAGGCAGGGCGGCGAGCGCGTCCGCGAAGCGTGCGCGTTGCACCTGCCGATCCCGCACCTCCCCCAGCAGTCCCGCGTACCACGAGAGTTCCGCGTCGAGTTCTGCCCGCGCGGCCGGCTCGAACAGGCGCCGGAATACCCGCAGCGTGCTGCGGAAACGTCGGATCCCCACGCGGGTGGGGTGGACGGGGTCCAGCCCACGCCGCAACCACACGTCGCCTGCCACGATCGCCTGGACCTGGGAATCCAGATAGTCGACGAGCACCGCTTCCACTGTCGTTCGCTTCGTGTCCCAGCCGTCGACCGCGAGGTGCGCGGCGGTGAGCACACGGCTGAGCTTCGACGGATACGGGGACGGCTGCGCACCACGGCGGGTGAGGCGTTTGCCGATCTTCCCGAGCAGTTTCTCGTCCCCGGCGTCGCCGAGTTCTACCTCCACCTCCCGCCACTCGCTGAGGACAGCGCGGTCACCGGCGACGGCGCCGCGCACGCGGTCGTCGGCCACTTCCGCCAGCAGACGGTCGTCCCGGTCGAGGAGTCGCTGCGTGCGTCTCACGGTTTTCAGCGTCGCCACC
Organism: Rhodococcus sp. JS3073; assembly: GCF_026810085.1. Taxonomy (NCBI): domain Bacteria; kingdom Bacillati; phylum Actinomycetota; class Actinomycetes; order Mycobacteriales; family Nocardiaceae; genus Rhodococcus; species Rhodococcus sp. JS3073. The sequence continues at coordinate 4,682,757 of NZ_CP113951.1, forward strand.
GGGTGCACGGGCTTGCCCAGTGCGACACCCGCAATCATGGTCGCCAACTCGTCGGGCACCTCGTCGCTCTCGCCTCGAGGCATGCGAATCTCGGTGCGTGCTTTGTCTGCGGGGACCTTCAACTGCCATCCCACATCGGCGTCCCCGGTCCGGCGGCGGAACGTGATCTTCTGACGGAGCAGATCGCGGTCATCCGTGTCGTAGTAGACGCTGTTCAGATTCACCGTGCCCTGCTCGATCCGTCCCTCGGCAGGCAACACGTCCTCGAGATCCGGCAGGACGAACTCGAGCCCCACCTCGTACTTGTCTTCCCGCTCGCGCTGCGTCGACACCATGGATCCAGTCTGCACCCACAACGGCCGTGCCGATCTTCGGCGCGCGATCGGCACGGAGTGCAGTTAATCTGTAATCGGTGCAATCGTCGATCGCACCTCGCCACCGGAGCCGATGCGTTGCGAAAAACTCTTCGCAACTGGATCTTTCACTCATTTCACCGGAACGTACCCACATTCCCACTGCCCCGACCTGTGCTCGATCTTCGAGAGGGGGATGACTCATGTGCAAACCGAACAGGCGTCACGACCTCGCACGCCCCGCAGCGGAACTCGAGTGGATAACGCGGGCTCAGTGTCGAGAAGGAGACCCGGATCAGCTCTTCGTCAGAGGTGCCGCGCAACGCAAGGCCGCCGCCCTCTGCAGGCACTGCCCGGTGCTGACGGAATGCGGTGCGTACGCACTCGACAATCGAGTCGAATTCGGCATCTGGGGTGGGATGACGGAACGTCAGCGCCGGGCACTGCTCGCGGCGCATCCCGGGGTCCGCTGGTCCGAGCGCTTCACGGCGCGCCACCAGCGTTGATCGGTTCACTCGCCGCCCGTACACGATCTCGTGCGACACAGTCGACCCGTTCGCTGACACCGCTGTCGCTACAACGAAACATCCTTCTTTCCGATACTTATGAGGTATTCGTCAGCTTCGGGTTCTTCGGTGAAGGAGATGACTTCGCCAATCTCGCGTTGCAGGACTGTGAGTACCTCCGCAGGGCTCGCATAGAAGAACTCGCGCCGTGTATTGACCTTGTTGACGCGGCGGTCGGCGAAGGCCTGGTGAAGCTTGGCCTCGACGGTCACCGCGTCATCGGCGAAGAACAGCGCGTGTACGTCGAAGCGGAAGGGCACGGATGCGTCACCAAGCTCGCGGACGCGGTCCATTGGTTCGAGTCGGCGGGTCATGCCGATCTTGACCGTGTTGATTCCGAACGCCCCCATGTTGGAGATGACATAGACAAATCCTGCGCGGATGTTCGCAGCTCGGTAGTCGACGTTATCGAGAGCGTGCTGAACGTCGCCGAGTTTGTCGCGTAAACGCTGCGCTCCCGCGGTGTCACCACTCGCTTCGAGTGCGGTGAGGGCATTGCGGTAGTGCGCGAGTTCCTTCTCCAGCTTGGCGCGTTCCGCCTGAAGCTCTTGCTCAGCTTTGCGTTGCTCGCGCAACTCCTCCCGGCGTTCGCGTTCAGCTTCCTTCTCTTCCTGAACTTTCATGTGGAAGTCGGCCGCCAGTTCGAGTTCTGTGAGCCGCAGTCGATGGTAATGATCGGTGACCCGCAAGCTGATCATCTGGCCCTGCTTCGAGATCTGGTCAGCCGCTTTGAACAGTCTCTGGCTGGCGACGGGCAGGTTGCCGGCCTTCACAGTCTTGACGCAGTTCTCGGCCTCGGCGTTATAGGCGCGGAGCATCATTCGAGACATATCGGAGACAAACCTGCGGCCCTGAGCTGCGGAGTTATTGAACGTAAAGTTTGTGGTCGCGGTGATTGCCGTCTTGTCTTTGACAGCCTGTTTGATCGCGGACTGTACGCGGAGAAGCTCATCCTTGAGTTGCACAGACGTCTCTGCGGGGTGTTGGTAACGATATAGCCCGACCGATTGCAATTCTTGCTGCACTTGCGCCTCGATAAGCGCACCCCGCGCCGCTGTGATCTGTTGATCCAGATCAACCTTCTCGTGTTGAAGTCGGGCGACCTCCGCCGTCAGTCGGGTGGATTCGGCGTCGAGCGCGGAGACCCCGGCAAGGCCCATGCGGTCGACCAGAAGTTGCAGTCTGTCGACCTCGGTCTGAAGTTCCTGAGCGCGCTTCTTGGCGTTGAACACGGACAGGGGTCGCTGCGCTTGCACAATGTCGGCGGTGCCGGAGGCCGGTGTGCGGGGTACCGGATTCTCCGTGCCCGCGAAGGGTTGTGTAGCGGAGGTCCACCGACTGCCGTCCCACCATCGAAGGTGAGGCTGGCCCTGAGGATCGGGGTGCCAGCCAGGAGGAATCGGCGTTGTCATGCCCAATGAATATCAAAATCGATCGAGTGAACAAACATGGGATCGCGGTCTCGGAGTCGTGCAATTTAGTCAATACGTCATTCGATCGACATCTGAGGACAAGTGAAGAGACACCGATTGATTCGTCACGGACCCTTTACATCTCCCGTCAGGAATGATCGAACCATGACCGGACAGCCCGTGACATACGTGATCGACGGCTCGCGCATCCACACGCTCGACGACGTCTTCACGGTGGTCGGAGAAGCGGTACGCGGTGAAGGCGGGTACTTCGGCCGCAACCTGGACGCGTTCGCCGACTGCCTCACCGGTGGATACGGCACGCCTGATGACGGCCGCTTCCTGTTCGTATGGGAGTACAGCGACAGATCCCGCGAGGCTCTCGGGTACGCAGAGACTGCGCGTCAGCTCGAGCAGCGTCTCGCGCAGTGCCACCCCACGAACCGGGAGAGGGTGCGCGCCGACCTCGAGCGTGCTCTGAGGGAGGACGGGCCCACGGCTTTCGACTGGGTTGTCGGCATCTTCGCGTTCCGGGATGTGCGGCTAGAACTCCGGTAGGCGGTAGCTCTCACTCGGCCACGTAGAGAGCCACCCGGAAGTATCGGGAATCGCGACGGAAGGTCGGTATGGTGACGCCGTACCGCTCGACGAACTCGTGTTGTTCGATGAATCGAAGGTCACCGGACGTGCCGGGCGTCGAGTACTGCCGATTCGGCATGCGCCATGTGCCCGTGTCGGGTACCTCCCACATCTGTACGGTGTCGGGCAACAGTTTCCAGCCGTGGTCGGTGTGCAGTTCGAGGTTCGCGACGACCTCGATCGTCGCGACCACTCCGCTCACGGACAGCACGGGCTGAGGGGAGAACCCCGGGTACCTGTCGACGTAGAAGACTCCTCGGCCGACACCGTTCGGCCCGATCTCGCCCTCCTCGGCCAGTGATCGGAGCTCGGCGGGAAGCTGCTGCTCGTCGAGCCAGGAGAGGGCGGTGGTCACGGTGTCACCCGGGTGCCAGACGGAGTCTGCGGAGACAGGCTCGTCGTCGACGAAGACCGTGAGCGTCTGGGGTGAGGCATGCTCGAGCATCGTCAGACCCCGCGCAGTAGGCGGACCGATGGGCGAAGCCATCGGGTGCGGGGTTACCTTGCAGCAGACGATACGCGGCTGCGGCATCGGTTCACCCGCCGCTGCCGCACTGAACGCGGCAGCGGCGCCGGCGGAGGGCCCGCCCGATCGATGCGAATCAGTACGGCAAGGACGAGCAGCTGGGCCGGTCGACGATGGCCTGACCCTCGCAGAGCATGGCCTGCTCGTCGTCGTCGAAACGATCGCGCCGATCCCGGTCGCGGGCATCGCGGTCCGACTGTGAGACCGCTGCGACATCAGCCGCCCCCGACGAGGCGGGCATGGCGTGCGCGATTCCGGCTGCGCCGGTGACAGAGAATGCGACCGCGGCGAACATCAGGCCGGCGCGAAGGGCGGTGTGGCGAAACATGCGGAGTCCTTGGTGGTTGTGGTCGAGTATTCCTTGGCCACAACAACACTGCCGTCCGGACACGCGGTTCGACAGACACCCTAGGGTGCGCGTTGCCCACCCCTGTGCGAACGCCGGGAACACGTCCGGGCTGAGCGATGCCGTCGCGAACGTAGATGACCAAGGCCTGTCCGGTGGGTCCCTCCCGCGCAAACAAAACCTTTGATAGCAGTATCACGAAATTCTATTACCACACCGCCACCATGTTGTTTCATGATCTTTGGGAGCGTCCATCGTCATGAATCGGAGCACCCATGAATTCCACAGTCAGCGCACCCGGCTGGCAGAAGTCCGTCTTCGACGTTCTGCGTGAAGGAGATGTCCAGCAGATCGCGTACGTACCGGACGCCGGCCACTCGTACGCGATCCAAGCCGCGATCGCCGACCCCGGCATCGAAGACGTCGTGCTGACCACCGAGGAAGAGGGCGTCGGCGTTGTCAGCGGCGCCTGGCTCGGCGGGCAGCGCGCGGTCCTGCTCATGCAGAGCAGCGGAGTCGGTAACTGCGTCAACATGTTCTCCCTGCTGGAGATGTGCAAGTTTCCGTTCCTCACGCTGGTGACCATGCGTGGTGAGTACGCCGAGTTCAACCCGTGGCAGATCCCCATGGGTTCGACCACGCAGCAGGCCCTCGAACTCATGGGCATCACAGTTTTCCGGGTCGACGACCCCGATCAGGTCGGCGAGGTCGTCTCCGCCGCCTTCGATCAGGCTTTTCTCGCTGGTGAGCGCGTCGCAGTGCTCCTGGGTCAGCGGCTCATCGGACGCAAGAAGTGGGAGCGCAAGTGAACGTCAGCAACTCGACCATCGGAACCCTCGCCGGCGAACGCCTCGACCGACGCGAGTTCGTCGCGACACTGCTCGACCGGGCGCCGGAGGCACTGGTCGTCACCGGTCTCGGCTCCCCGTCCTATGACGTCTTCGCCGCAGGGGAGCGCGACCGCAACTTCTATCTATGGGGCGCCATGGGTGCCGCCGTACCCACCGGCTTGGGCCTCGCTCTCGCTCGTCCGGCCGAGTCCGTGGTCGTCATCACCGGTGACGGGGAACAGCTCATGGGAATCGGCGCGCTCGGATCGGTCGCGGTCAAGGCCCCGAAGAACCTCACCATCGTCGTCCTCGACAACGGGCACTTCGGCGAAACGGGCATGCAGCGCAGCCACTCCAGTCTCGGAGCCGATCTGGCGGGCATCGCGTCGTCGTTCGGCATTGCCCGCACCGAACGGGTCCGCGACATCGCCGACGTCGACCGTGTCGCACAGATCGTCACCGCCCGCGAGGGTACGACCTTCGTTCAGGTGTTCATCGAGCAGACCGAGCCGCCGCGCGCCCTTCCGCCCCGCGACGGCACGGCGGTGAAAAACAAGTTCCGCGCCGCGCTCGGCCTCGACACGTTCTGATGGCCGACGCCGAACCGAGAGAGAACCCTGCCATGCAGAAATACCTGCTCCACATCGGCGGGCAGCAGCGCCCGTCCGCTGACGAGACGTACTTCGAGACCGACAACCCCTTCACCGGCCGGCCGTGGGCGCAGATCGCGCGCGGGCAGGCCGAGGACGTCGAGGACGCCGTCCAGGTCGCGCACCGTGCCATGACCACCGGGTCGTGGGCGACGATGAGTCCCAGCGCCCGCGGTCTGATCCTGCAGCGCGTCGCCGACGCGCTCGAGGAGAACGCCGAACTCCTCGCCCGCACCGAGGTCCGGGACAACGGCAAGCTCTACAGCGAAATGCTCGGCCAGTGCCGGTATCTCGCGCAGTGGTACCGGTACTACGGTGGTCTCGCCGACAAGATCGAAGGCCGCGTCGTTCCCGTCGACAAGCCGGGATACTTCACCTACACCCGGCGCGAGCCGATCGGGGTCGTCGGAATCGTCACCCCGTGGAACTCGCCGCTGCTGTTGCTCACCTGGAAGCTGGCACCCGCGTTGGCCGCTGGCTGTTCGGTGGTCGTCAAGCCCTCCGAATACACCTCCGCCTCCACCCTCGAATTCGTTCGTATCCTCGAACAGGCAGGCCTGCCGGCGGGAGTGGTCAACGTGGTCACCGGATTCGGGCCCGACGTGGGAGGGCCGCTGGTCGACCACCCCCTGGTGCGCAAGGTCGGCTTCACCGGCTCGGACGCGACCGGGCGGCACATCGGGGCCGCGGCGGCGCGCGGTCTCAAGCGGGTTTCGCTCGAACTCGGCGGCAAGTCACCGAACATCGTCTTTGCCGACGCCGATCTCGACGCCGCGGTCAACGGCGCGGTCTCGGGAATTTTCGCCGCGTCCGGTCAGACCTGCATTGCCGGAAGCCGGCTTCTGGTGCAGCGATCCGTGCACGACGAGGTCGTCGCCAAGCTGGTCGCGCTTGCCTCCACAGCGCGCATCGGTGACCCGATGTCCCCCGACACCCAGGTCGGTCCGATCACGACTCGTGACCAGCACAAGAAGGTGCTCGAGTACATCGACATCGCCACCGCCGAGGGTGCACAACTCGCGCTCGGGGGCGGCGTGGCCACCGGCACCGGAACCGATGGGTGGTTCGTACAGCCGACAGTGTTCACCGGGGTGAGCAATCAATCCCGGTTGGCGCAAGAGGAAGTCTTCGGCCCGGTGCTGGCGGTGATCCCGTTCGACACCGAAGACGAGGCGATCGCCATTGCCAACGACTCGAAGTACGGTCTCGGTGCCGGTGTCTGGACCACCGACCTGCCCCGCGCGTTCCGCATGGCGGAGGCGATCGAGTCCGGGACGGTCTGGGTCAACACCTACCGCGCGGTCAGCTTCATGCTGCCGTTCGGCGGGGTGAAGGACTCCGGTATCGGCCGGGAAAACGGTGCCGAGGCAATCGACGAGTACCTCGAAACCAAGAGCGTGTGGATCAACATCGGAGCACCGACCGGAAACCCGTTCGTCCTGCGCTGACCCCCGGCGCCGGGGGTGTCTTCGACTGAGAGCTGGACGGCCGGCACGATCACCCGCGTCGAGGAGGCCCGGCGGGTCCCGTGGTGTTCTCGACGAGCGTCTCGAGGACGAACCTGTGAAAGCCTTCGGCGACCGAGGAGGTGAGGGGCCGATCGGCCTGGATCATGCCGATCGTTCGCCACGCATCGCGATCACGCAATTCGATCAGTGTAGTTCCGTCGGGAGGGTCCGCGGCCGCAGATGGAGCAGGCACAACTCCCACGCCCACTCCGGCCGCGATCATGGCGCGCATCGTGCCGACCTCGGTGACCGAGAACGCGATTCGCGGGGCGAAGCCGGCAGCTCGGGCGAGACGGTCGGTGAGCTGGCGCAGCCCGTACTCCGGCGTGAGAGCCACGAAATCGTCTTCGGCGACCTCGGCGAAACTCACCGTTTTGCGGCGAGCCAGCCGGTGACGGACAGGAACGAGCAAGCGAACCGGTTCGGTGGCCACTGGTGTCCACACGAGGTCGTCGACGGAGGGCTCGGGGGCTACGAAACCGAGATCGGACCGGCCGACCCGGATGTCGTCGGCAACCGAATCTGCTGCAGCACCGCGTAGTTCGAATCTCACCTTGGGATGTTCGGCGCGATACCTGCTGATCAGTTCCGGCACGAGCCACTCGCCGAGGCTGTGCAGGAAGCAGAGGGAGACGGTGCCCTCGTTCGGATCTGCCAGGGTGCTGATCCGGTTGTGCGCGGAATCCACTTCGCTCAATGCGCGCAACGCATGTGCGCGAAGAATCTCGCCGTACCGGTTGAGATGGAGCCGATTGTGCCGCCGGTCGAACAACCGCACCCCGAACCCCGTCTCCAGCCGGGCTATGGCCCGCGACAACGTCGGTTGCGTGACGTGCATCTCCGCGGCGACAGCGGTGATGTTCTCCGATTCGGTGAGGGCGACGAACCATCGCAACTCCTGCAAGTTCACTGCCTGAGCTTATACGCGGAACGTATGAGGATCGGCGGATATCGGCATTTCACAAACACACGCAGGGGCGCGACAGTGAAACAGCACTGACACGACCGACCCGGCAAGGAGAATGACGTGAGTACCGAGCGTTCGGATTTTGCTCCCCACCCTGTGCATCGCCCATTGGAGGGTGTCGTGGTGGTCTCGCTCGAACAGGCGATCGCGGCACCGTTCGCGACCCGGCACCTCGCCGACCTCGGTGCTCGGGTAATCAAGATCGAACGCCCCGGTGTCGGAGATCTCGCACGCGGATACGACCGAACGGTCCAGGGGATGGCGAGCCATTTCGTGTGGACGAACCGCGGGAAGGAGAGCATCGAGCTCGACGTTCGCTCGGAGGAGGGCAACCGGATCCTGCACCAACTCGTCGACCGCGCCGACGTCCTCGTCCAGAACCTGGCACCCGGCGCTGCCGGACGCCTCGGCATCGGGGCCGAGCGCTTGCGGGATACCCACCCGAACCTGATCACGTGCGATATCTCCGGATACGGCCGCGGCGGCCCCTACGAGGCACGCAAGGCCTACGACCTGCTGATCCAATGCGAGGCCGGACTGGTGTCGATCACCGGAACCGAGGACGAGCCCTCGAAGGTCGGACTGTCCATCGCGGACATCTGCGCCGGCATGTACGCCTACTCGGGGATCCTCACCGCCTTGCTCGATCGTGGGCGGACCGGCCGGGGCGCCAACCTCGAGATCTCGATGCTCGAGGCGCTCGGCGAGTGGATGGGGTACGCCGACTACTACGCCCGATACGGCGGATCGGCGCCGAAGCGGACGGGAGCGAGCCACGCGACCATCGCGCCGTACGGACCGTTCACTGCGGCGGACGGGGAGGTCGTCAACCTGGGTTTGCAGAACGAACGCGAATGGGACGTGTTCTGTCGTGTCGTGCTGCAGGCGCCGGAGCTGATCGACGATCCGCGGTTCGTCACCAACGCCGACCGGGTCGCGCACCGCGCCGACCTCGATGGCGTCATCGACGACGTTGCCGCAGGCCTCACCGGCGCGGACCTCGTCGACAGGTTGGAAGCGGCGAAGATCGCGTATGCCCGGCAGCGCACGATGGACGAGTTCGCCGAGCACCCGCAGCTCGTGGCACGCTCCCGGTGGGCACAATTCGAATCCCCCGTCGGACCGCTCGAAGGACTACTCCCCCCGGTGACGGTGATGGGCGCCGAACACGAGATGCGCCCCGTACCCGGTCTGGGGGAACACACCGACAGCATCCTGACGTGGCTCGGCGAGTACGCAGCGGTCAGGTCCTGAACACACACTCTTCCCTCCGCCGTCGGCCGGGTCGCGTCGTCGGCGACGAACTACCGAAGGAGAACTACCTTGAGCAGCAGCGAAACCCAGGTCGAGCAGTCGGCGCCCCCGGTCACCGGCTGGCCCGGCCGCTACTTCGAAGACTTCGAGATCGGAGACGTGTACCGGCACCCACTCGGCCGCACGGTGCTGCCGGTCGACAACTCGTGGATGACGCTTCTCACCCAGAACACGGCGCCGATCCACTTCGACGCGCACTATTCGAGTCAGACGACGTGGGGTAAGCCGCTCGTCGACTCCACCTTCACCCTTGCCCTCGTCACCGGGCAGAGCGTCACCGACATCTCCCAGCACGTGCACGCCAACCTCGGTTGGGACCGGGTGCGCCTGCCGAATCCGGTGTTCGAGGGCGACACCATCTACTCCCAATCGGAGGTCCTTACCAAACGAGAGTCCTCGTCCCACAAGGACATCGGCATCGTCACCGTGCGCACTATCGGCTACAACCAGGACGGCACCATCGTCATCACCTTCGAACGGACCCTCATGGTGTATCGCAAGGGACACGGACCGCACACGGCGGGCGTCGACCCCAAGTGGGACGACCGGTCACGGCGCGCAGCCGGGATCGAGTAGTTGAACGAGTGGCCGCGCAGGCAGGGCCGGCGCGGCAACAACCTGGGCGGCGAATGCCGAGCGTTTGCTTCAGGCGCAGGGATCTCGTCGAAATGGTGCCGAAGCGTGGCATCCACGTTCCGGCGATGTCGGGCCGTCAGAGTGCGTACTCCCACTGAATACCGATAGCAGGAGACATTCCGCGTGACAGAATTGAAGAGAATGAACAAGTTTCGACTACCGCTCGTAATCGACGGCGTCCAAGTCGAGATCTCGGCGATGTTCCGTGAGGGAACCGGGGTCCCTCTGGTCTTCCTTCACGGGTTCGGCTCCACAAAAGAAGACTATGCAGACGTGATGCAGAGGGCGGAACTCACCGAGCATCCGATTCTCGCCTACGACGCTCCAGGTTGCGGTGAAACCGACTGCGCCGACCTTTCACGAATTTCCATTCCGTTTCTCGTTGCCACGGCGCTACGGGTGCTGGAGGAACTCGAGATCGACCGCTTTCACGTCATCGGGCATTCGATGGGCGGTCTGACGGCACTGATCCTGGGTGACGAACACCCCGACCGGATCGCCTCCTTCATCGACATCGAAGGGAACGTGGCACCCGAGGACTGTTTTCTCAGTCGCCAGATCATCAACCATCCCAACGACGACCCAGAAGGCTTCTTGGCCGGATTCATCGACCGAGCCTGGAATTCGCGGTACTTCTCGAGCGCTCTGTATTCCGCCAGTCTGCGGCACAAGGTCCGGGCCGCTGCCGTGCGTGGAATCTTCGAGTCGATGGTGGAACTCTCCGACCAGGGCGATCTGATGAACCGCTTCCTGGCGATACCCGCGCCCAAGATGTTCATGTATGGACAGCAGAACGCATCGTTGTCCTATTTGGAACACCTGGCTACCCATGGTGTGGAGGTCGCCGAAATTACGGACAGTGGACATTTTCCGATGTACTCGAACCCTCCGGAAATGTGGAGCCGTATCTCCGACTTCATCCGCCGAACACCGGAATTTGTGCCGCCTGCGCCCCCGCTGGCCATGAGTTCGGCTTCCGATCTCGGTAGCCCTCTGCGCTGACGTCGGCGACAACGTGCGTGGCACGGTCGCATAGCCGATGTCGATGAGATTCGCCCTCGGCCGGGCTCCGAGCGACCCGCAGCAGTGCCGTCTAAAGCGAATGTAAGGAAAGCGGCTCACCCCTTCCCTCTCGCTGTGGCGGCGACCACATTGGTGTCAGTGACTATGCATCATCACAGCAGTTGAGGAAGGAACATCATGCGACACACGACTTCGAACCCAGCGTCGTCGACCGGCGAGAGGCGGGTTGTTGCGAACGTGGTTCGCGGCTGCATCGGCAACCTCGTCGAGTGGTACGACTGGTTCGTCTATGCAGCGTTCAGCGTGTTCTTCGCGGCGTCCTTCTTCCCGCAGAGCAGCACGACTGCCCAGCTTCTCTCCACCGCACTGGTTTTCGCGGTCGGATTCCTGATGCGCCCGATCGGTGGGTACATCTTGGGCCGATACGCGGACCGGTACGGGCGCAAGAACGCTCTGACGTTGTCGGTGCTGATGATGGCCGCGGGATCGCTGATCATCGCTGCGACACCGAGTTTCGAGGCGATCGGCATGCTCGCGCCGGCGCTGCTGGTGATGGCGCGACTGATCCAGGGACTCTCCGTGGGAGGCGAATTCGCCTCCAGCGCCACGTATCTCTCCGAGGTCGCGACGCCGGGTCGACGCGGCTTCTACTCGAGCTTCCAGTACGTGTCGATCATTCTGGGTCAGCTCGCGGCGCTCGGTGTCCAGATCATCCTGCTGCAGCTTCTGACCATCGACGAGATGCAGGCCTGGGGTTGGCGCATTCCGTTCGTGATCGGCGCTGTCGCCGCCGTGACCGTGATGCTCTTCCGTCGTGGGATGGACGAGTCGGATCAGTACAAGGAGGAAGCGGCCCAGATCGCTGCCGAGAAGGCATCCGGCACGAAGCCGTCGGCCAAGCGCGGCACCCTGCGACTGCTGCTGCAGTACCCTAAGCAACTCGCGATGGTGTTCGGCCTCGCGATCGGCGGCACCGTCGCGTTCTACACGTACACCACGTACCTGCAGAAGTACATGATCAACACCTCGGGGATCGCCCCGGAAACGGTGGCGTGGATCAACTTCGCCGCACTGTTCATCTACATGCTGTTGCAGCCCGTGGCCGGACTGATCTCCGACCGCATCGGTCGCCGCAAGGTCATGCTGTTCTTCGGTGTCGGCTCGACCGTGCTGACCGTCCCGATCCTGACCGTTCTCGGCAACACCACCAATGCGTTCGTCGCGTTCGGCCTGATGATGACCGGACTGGTCATCGTGACCGCCTACAGCGCGCTGAGCGCGATCGTCAAGGCGGAGCTGTTCCCGACGAAGGTCCGCGCGCTCGGTGTCGGCCTGCCGCACGCGATCACCGCCGCCCTGTTCAGTGGCACGGCCGAGCCTCTCGCGCTCGCTCTCAAGCAGGCCGGACATGAATCGGCGTTCTTCTACTACGTCGTCGGTTGCTCGGCACTGACCCTGGTCGCCGCGCTGTTCATGGCCAAGGGCAAGGGCGGCACCACCCTCGATCCCGAGACGGAGAATCCCGTCCGCGACGGACGCGAGGAAGACCGCGACGACCGCCGACTCGAGCGTGTCTGATCCCTCGTCCCCCGGCATTGTTCCCCCGGCGCACCGCGGCCGGGGGACAATGCCGGTTATGCGCATCGCGGTGGTCGAAGACGACGACGGCGTCGGCAACGCACTCGTTGCGGGACTGACCCGGCAGGCGCACCAGCCTGTGCGGATGAAGTTCGGGTCCGAACTGTTGCTGCACCACGGCGAGGTGGACTTCGTCCTGCTCGATCTGGGGTTACCGGACCGCGACGGGCTCGAGGTGCTGCGTCAGCTGCGCCAGGTCAGCGCCGTCCCCGTCATCATCCTGACCGCCCGCGACGACGAACGTTCGGTGGTGCGCGGCCTGCGCGGCGGCGCCGACGACTACCTGGTCAAGCCGGCGCGGATGTCGGAGCTCTTCGCTCGCATCGAAGTGGTGCGCCGGCGAAGTATGGCCGGCGAAGGCGGCGCACCACGAGAAGTGGTCACCGGAGACGTCCGCGTCGACCTCGATTCCCGCACCGTCACCGTGGCGGGCACCGAGGTGGACCTGACGTCGAAGGAGTTCTCCCTTCTCGAGATCCTGCTCGAGAACCCGGGGGCTGCTGTCAGCCGTCAGCAATTGATGGATCGGGTCTGGGGGGACGCGTTCGTGGCGGTTTCGCGTTCGCTCGACGTCCACATCGGCACTCTGCGCGCCAAACTGGACCGGCCCGGGCTGATCAGCACCATCCGTGGTTTCGGCTACCGGTGGGTGTGCTGACCTCGGGGTCGAATCGACATGCGCCGACGGTTACTGCTGATTCTCGCGATACTCGGATCCTGTGCGGTCGCGAGTTTCGCCATTCCCCTCGCGCTCGCGACAGCGGACTCGCGGACGCAGGCGTTCACACTCGGCCGCGAGGGAGACATCCAACGGTTCGCCGTCCTCGCCGAGGAGTACGTCAGGACCGGCGACCCCGCCAGGATCGCCGGGGAGGTCGAGGCGTACGACGACGTGTACGGCGAGGGCGTGCTGGTGGTCTCCACGCGGGGTGTACCCACCCTCGGCGTGGGCCTCGACGGCGACGAACCCGGAATCGACGCCGCGATTCGCAGCGGACTGCGCAACGAGCGCGTGTCCACCGTCGACCGGCTGTTCCCGTGGAGCGACGACGAGGCCCTGTTCGTCAAGCCGGTGGGGTCGGGCGCTCAGGTGAACGGCACCATCGTGCTGCGTGCCTCGACCGCCGAGGCCCGCTCCGACATCCTCCGGCAATGGGCGGTGATCGCGGCCGGCGCCGTGCTGGCACTGGTCGCGTTCGGTGTCCTCGCGATCGCCTTGAGCCGGTGGGTACTCGGGCCGCTCGCGAACCTGTCCAAGGGGATCGTGCAACTCATCCGCCGGATGCCCGACACGGGGATGCCGCAGACTTCCGCGCCGCCGCAGTCGGTGCTGCCGGCCACGGCGGCAGGCGGGCCTCCCGAGGTGCGTCGCCTCGCGCATTCGTTCGACGTGATGTCCTCGGCTGTGCTGCGGGCAGCGGACGCGCAACAGCGCCTGATCGCCGACACCGCCCATCAACTGCGGAACCCGCTTGCGGCGTTGCAATTTCGCCTCGACCTTCTGGACGACGGTGTACCGGACAGTGCGCGCGAGGATTATCACAGCGTGACCGAGGAGGCCAAACGCTTGCAGACCATTCTCGACAGCCTTCTCTCGCTCGCCTCGGCCGAGACACCGCGATTCGGGGCCGATCGGTCCGAGGCGGCCTGCGACGCACTGTCGGTGGTAGCCGACCGGGTCGACTTCTGGTCGGTGACGGCCCGCGAACGTGGTGCGCGTCTGGTCACGGTCGCAGCCCCCGACGTCGACCGTGTTCCGGTCGCGATCGCCGAGAACGATCTGTCCCAGGTGCTCGATGTGCTGATCGACAACGCCTCCCGGTACGCAGGCCCACACCCGACCATCGAGATCGGAGTCGTCGTGGAGCCGTCACAGGACCGCTCTCCGGTGTGCGTGTGGGTGGCAGACGACGGTCCGGGAGTTCCGGAAGAGCTGCGCGACAAGCTCACCGGCCGCTTCTTCCGAGCCAGCGACCAGGCCGGAACGGGACTCGGCCTGTCCATCGTCGAGGTCGTCACCGCAGCCTACGGCGGCCGTCTTGTCATCGACGAGGCCCCCGCCGGCGGACTGCGCGTACGCTTGTGGCTCGAACCGCACGTGGAGAAGCTGGACGATGATTAGCCGGCGACAGTTCATCGGCGGTGTGGCCGCAGCTGTCGCACTGTCGGGATGCGCACGTACCCAGCCCACGGGGACATACGAAATCGCGTCCGGGGAGCGCGACGGATTCCAGGCCGAGTTCGCCGAGTTGCTTGCAGACGTCCCGCCCGCCTCGGGTGGGGATCTCCGGTTGACGGTGCGTTACACCACCGGTTCCCTGGAGAACCTGTCGCTGCTGGCGTCGGGTGAGGTACTCATCGGGCTGACGCTGGCCGACTCCGCCGTCGAGTCGGCTACTCCGATGCTGGCCATCGGCCGGGTGTACGAGAACTATCTCCAGTGCGCGGTGCCCGCACACTCACCCATTCGCTCGATGAAAGATCTTCGCGGTCAGACGATCAGTCTCGGCTCCCCGGGTTCCGGAACCGCACAGACCGGAAGGCGGGTCCTCGAGGCGAGCGGACTGACCGTCGACGACGTGACGGTGCGCCCGGTGTCACTCACCACCGTCCTCGACTCCCTGCGCGACGGTACGGTCGCCGCCGCGCTGTGGGCCGGTGGCGTGCCCACCCCGGCGGCGATTCCGCGGCCGGGGCACGGTCCGGACGGTGGGATCCGGCTACTCGACCTGTCCGTCGAGTACGTCGAGATGCGCAGGATCTATGGGCCCATGTACGAACCGGTTTCGGTTCCTGCCCGGACGTACGGTGACACCGCCGAGACCGCGACGGTGGGGGTTCCCAGTCTGCTCGTCGCCTCGCCGCAGCTGCCCGACGCCGTGGCCGGTGCCCTCGTCGACCTTCTCATCGATCGAGCCCAGGATCTGATTCCCCCCGATACCGTCGGCGCGCAGTTTCTCGACGCCCGATCACTGATCCAGACGGCCGGCGTCCCTCGCCATCCGGGGGCGGTCGAGGCGTACCGCCGCCACCACGGCTAGAACGCGGCCGGGTACGGCCGACAACCTCAAGTACGTGTAAAACCTGTCATCCACACGATTGACGGTGGTCGCTACATAGAGGCAAAATGGCCGTACATTTCGAGGAAGGCTGGCTCCATGGCATCGCAGACCGCCCTACCGCTCGCGGGGATCACCGTTGTGAGTATCGAACAAGCAGTTGCTGCACCCTTCGCGACCCGGCAGCTGGCCGACCTCGGTGCCCGCGTCATCAAAGTGGAACGTCCCGACGCCGGCGACTTCGCGCGGCGTTACGACGAGACCGTGCACGGTGAATCGAGCTACTTCGTCTGGCTCAACCGTTCCAAGGAGTCTCTGACGTTGGACCTGAAGTCCGACGAGGGCCGCGACATCCTCGAAAAGCTCTTGTCCACAGCGGACGTCTTCGTGCAGAACCTGGCGCCCGGCGCGGCAGCCCGGATGAACCTCGACGCCCAGTCGCTCCAGCAGCGGTACCCCGCGCTGATTCCGTGCGACGTGTCCGGTTACGGCAACACCGGGCCCTGGTCGGATCGCAAAGCCTACGACATGCTCGTCCAGGGCGAATCCGGTCTGATGTCGCTGACCGGCCCCGACGAGTGCCCGTCCAAGGTCGGTGTGTCGATCGCCGACATCGCGGCCGGTATGTACGCCTACAGCGGGATCCTGTCCGCGCTGTACACGCGTGCAACCACCGGCACCGCCCGCGCTGTGGAGGTCGCTCTGTTCGAGGCGCTCGGCGAATGGATGGGATCTCCCGCCTACTACACCGAATACGGTGGCCGGCAGCCGAGCCGGGTCGGAGCGGAACACGCGACGATCGCCCCGTACGGCCCGTTCCCCACCGCCGACGGCACGGTCCTGCTGTCGATCCAGAACGACCGCGAATGGTCCGCGTTCTGCGCCGAGGTGCTCGGCGACGAGTCGATCTCCACCGACCCGCGCTTCTGCCGCAACTCCGCGCGGGTGGCGCACCGTGAGGAATGCAATGCTCTGATCTCCGAGCGGACGCGTCTGCTCAGCACGGACGACGCCCTCGCCCTGCTCGACAAGGTGTCGATCGCCAACGGCAGGCTGGGCACCGTATCGGACTTTCTGTCCCACCCGTCCCTGGCCGGACGTGACCGTTGGCGTGAGGTGGCTACCCCGGGCGGCCCGGTTCGGGCATTGCTGCCGCCCGCGAACCTCAGTGGTGTGGAACCTCGATTCGACCCGGTTCCGGCTCTGGGCGCGCACACCGACGCCATCCTGGGGGAGCTCGGCTACACCGACCGCGCGATCTCCGAGCTGCACACGGCAGACACGGTCTGAGGGACGGAAGTGCCCCATGCAGTGGCGTCCGACGGAACGCGTATCGCGTACCAGGTCAGCGGCGACGGAACGCCGCTGCTGCTACTCGCCGGTCAGGCCAACAATCACCACTGGTGGGACCGCGTCCGCGCGGACTTCGACACGCACTTCCGCACCATCACGGTGGACTACCGCGGAACCGGGTCAAGTGACAAGCCCGAGACCGACTACAGCACAGTACTGTTCGCCGACGATGTGATCTGCGTGCTGGACTCCCTCGACCTCGAGAGGGCGCACGTCTACGGCACGTCCATGGGAGGCCGGGTGGCGCAATGGGTCGCCGCCCGCCACCCGGAGCGTGTCCGCGCCCTGATCCTCGGCTGCACCTCGCCCGGCGGAACGCACGCGGTGGAGCGCAGCCGCGAAGTCCGAGCGAGCCTGGCGCAACCCGATCCCGACCGGTCGCGCCGCACCCTGCTGGAGTTGATGTACACGCGGGACTGGATCGGTCGAAATCCCGGTCCCTACAACACCCTCGGGGACCCGGACATGCCCGCGCACGCCAAGCTCGCCCACCTGCGGGCCAGCAACGGTCATGACGCGTGGGATGCGCTGCCGTCGATCAGTGCGCCGACCCTTGTCCTGCACGGGACCGACGACCTTCTGTCCCCGGTCGACAACGCCCCCTTGCTCGCCGAGCGGATCCCGAACTCCCGCATGCTCTTGCTCCCGGGTGCACGGCACGCCTACTTCGAGGAAGCGCACGCTGTCGCGGGCGCCGCGGCGATCGGCTTCCTCGCCGAACCGTGAGAATTCGCTCACGAGTTGGGTTGAGGCGCACTTCATCGTCTGCCTGACCATTGCTATTCTTCGTTGTGATCGATGTCGCTCTTGCATATCGCTTGCTGATGGTGTGGGACGGCGGGTAGCTCGGGAAGGTGGGTCGTCCGGTGGACGTCAAGCAGTTGACTGCGCTCGTTGCGGTGGCGGACGCCGGGAGCGTGACCCGCGCAGCCGAACTTCTCCACTTGGTCCAGCCAGCGGTGACACGCCAAATTCACACGCTCGAACAGGAACTGGGTGTTGCACTGTTCGAACGCAGCCGTGCGGGAATGGAGTTGACGGAGTCCGGCCGGCTCATGCTCGAGCGCGCCCGGAGGGTGCTGTCCGAACTCGAGCGGGCGCGGGCCGAGATCCGCCCGAATCCGAGGGTGCTGCAGGGGATCGTGACGGTCGGACTTCTTTCCTCCACCTCCGAACTGCTCGCCGAACGACTCGTCGCGGCCGTATTGCAGGAGCATCCCGCCGTCCGGCTGCGAATAGTGTCCGGCTACGCAGGACACGTGCGGCAGTGGCTCGATGCCGGTGACATCGACCTCGGCCTGCTCTACAACCTGAAATCCACGTCGTCGCTCAACGTGCGAGCACTGCTGGCCGAAAACCTCTGGGCGGTGGCCCCGCCCGACGGCGGGCTCGACACCGGACGGCCGGTCACCCTCGAGGAAGTCGCGAGCCACCCGGTCGTGATGCCCAGTGCGCCCCACGGAATTCGGACATTGGTAGCGGAGGCGTGCGCGAGACTCGACATCGGCCTGAACATCGTCGTCGAGACCAACGAGGTGAGCATCCAGAAGAGACTCGTGCGAGCTGGTCACGGCTGGACGATCCTGCCGGGCATCGCCGTTGCCGGTGATGTCGCAAGCGGCCTGCTCAGTGCGGCGCCGCTCCATTCCCCGGCGGTCGAGCGCACCGTCGTGCTCGCGTTGCCGAGCGCCCCCCCGGATCCCGCCTGCCGTCCACGCGGTGGCCGATCTGCTCGTCCGCCAGATGCGTGACGCCGTCGAGCGCGGTGAGTGGCCGTCCGCTCACTGGAAGCCGGACAACTAGTCGCGCGAATCAGAGCCCGCCGCGCGATACGAGTTGCGAGACGATGACGTTGCGCTGGATCTCGTTGGTGCCCTCGCCGACGATCATCAGCGGGGCGTCGCGGAAGTACCGCTCGACGTCGTATTCGGTGGAATAACCGTAGCCACCGTGGATCCGGACCGCGTTGAGGGCGATGTCCATCGCCACCTCGGACGCGTACAGCTTGGCCATCCCGGCCTCCATGTCGCACCGCTCGCCGCTGTCGTACTGCTCGGCCGCGTGCCAGGTCAGCTGCCGGGCGGCGGTCAGCTTGGTCGCCATGTCCGCGAGATAGTTGCCGATCGACTGGTGCTTCCAGATCGGCTTCCCGAAGCTCTCCCGCTGCTGCGCATACGCGAGGGAATCCTCGAGCGCCGCCGTGGCCACACCGAGGGCCCGGCAGGCCACCTGGATGCGTCCGGTCTCGAGGCCCTTCATCATCTGCGCGAACCCCTTGCCGGGGGTGCCGCCGAGGATCGCTGTGGCGGGGGTGCGGTAACCGTCGAACGACAGCTCACAGGTCTCGACGCCCTTGTAGCCGAGCTTGGGCAGATCCCGCGACACCGTCAGGCCGGGACCGTGCTCGACCAGGACGATCGAGATGCCCTTGTGCTTGGGGCTCGCCTGCGGGTCGGTCTTGCACAGCAGCGCGATCAGGCCGGACCGCCGCGCGTTGGAGATCCACGTCTTCGAACCGGTGATCACCAGGTCGTCGCCGTCGGTCTTGGCGTTGGTGGACATCGCCTGCAGATCCGACCCGCCGCCGGGCTCGGTCAGCGCCATCGTGGCCCGGATCTCGCCGGTCGCCATCTTCGGTAGGTACTGCTGCTTCTGCTCCTCGGTGCCGTATAGCGACAGCAGCTTCGCGACGACGGTGTGCCCGCCCATCGCCCCGGCCAGGCTCATCCACCCGCGGGCCAGTTCCTGGGTCACCTGCGCGTAACAGGGCATCGACACCGGTGATCCGCCGTACTCCTCCGGGACCGCCAGACCGTAGATCCCGATCTGCTTCATCTGCTCGATCCACTTCTCGGGGTACTCGTTGGCGTGTTCCACCGCCTGCACCGTCGGCTTCACGTCGCGGTCGATGAAGGCGCGCACCGTCTCGACCAGGTACGCCTCTTCCTCGTTCAGCTTGCCCATCACTCCACCTCGCACTCGCACAAAATTTGTACGGCCATATTCTCTGATATGTACGCTTCGGTCAAGTCTCCGCGTTGACATCCACCCGCATTCGGTGCCGCGATTTGGCCCGTATTGCTCCTATTTTTGCTGTTCAAGGCCTCAGGACGAGATCGGAAGCGTCGCTGGACCTAATGGCCGTATTTACAGTCCTTTCACAGAACGAATGGCCGGAAGGTGCCCCATCGATCACCACGACCTCCCGTCGAGCGAATACCGTTTCTCACGAAAGAAGGCGAGCAGGCTGTCTCAGCGCAGGTTCGAACTCCAGCAGGTCGCATCCTCCGCATCGGACTGGGATTGGCGGATGCACGCGCGATGCCGGTCCATGGACGCCGACCTCTTCTTCCCGTACGAGGGCGAAGGGCAGGGCGCACGCATTCGTCGAGAGCTCAACGCTGGTCCGCGCGCAGCGCGGTGCGGAGACCCGCGCGACGCCCGGTGCTTCCGTCGGCGGGCGTGGTGGATGCTGTGCGGAATTTCAGTTCGGACGCGGTCTCGGGAGCATCATCGGCGGTCGCGGACAGAAACCGGTCCGGGAGTGCCAGCTTGTGGATGGTGCGCAGGGTCAAAAAGTATTGCTTGGCAAGCGAACCGGTGGTGTAGGGCAGATCGTACTTCTCGCACAATGCGCGGACCCGCGTCGCGATTTCCGGGTATCGATTGCTGGGGAGGTCGGGGAACAGGTGGTGCTCGATCTGGTAGCAGAGGTTGCCGCTGAGGAATGCCAGTACGGCGCCGGCTCGGAAGTTGGCGGTGCCGAGCATCTGGCGTAGATACCATTCCGCCCGGGTCTCGTTCTCCAGTTCCGCGGGAGTGAACTTCTCGGCGCCGTCCGGGAAGTGTCCGCAGAAGATCACGACATAGGCCCACAGGTTTCGCAGCAGGTTGGCGGCGAGGTTCGCCTTCAGCGTCCGCCGCCACCGACGCCCGCTGAGGGCGGGAAAGAGCACGTAGTCCTTGCCCGTCTGCCGAACGATCTTGCCGAGCAGGGCTCTTGTGTGGGCAGATTTCTCGGCGGCGGTGCCGGCGCGCTCCTGCTCGGAATACAGCCCATGCAGAGCGATTCCCCATTCGAACGTGGCCGCCAACAACAGGTTCCGCAGCGGTTGCAGCAGATTGTCCGGCTTCCACGGCTGGTCGCGGGTGATGCGGATGACCCCGAATCCGAGGTCATCGTCCATCCCGACCACGTTGCTGAACACGTGGTGGCGATAGTTGTGGGAGTACTGCCACTGGGACGACAGGCCCGCCATGTCCCATTCCCAGCTGCTGGAGTGGATTTCCGGGTCGTTCATCCAGTCCCACTGGCCGTGGGACACGTTGTGCCCGATCTCCATGTTCTCCACGCTCTTGGCCACCGCGAGAGCCGTGGTCCCGAGGACCCACCCGGCTCGCGCCCGGCTTGTGTGGATCACCAGCCGCGCAGCGGCATCCAGCGCGCGCTGGAAGGCGATCGTTCGGTGGATGTAGGTGGCGTCGCGCTCGCCGAGTGAATCGGTGATGTCCCGCCTGATGGCGTCGAGTTCGGCACTGAGTGCCTCGACGTCCTCTGCGGTGAGGTGCGCGTATTCCTTGATGTCGGATATCGCCATGGTCGACTCCAGACTCCGGAACCACCCCGGATCGGCTGTGCGTCAGTAGTAGTGGCGTCGGCCCGCGACCGCGTGCCCGGCCATGCCCATGACCTCGAGGACCACTCCGATGATGATGAGCGCAATCCCGATGTACAGGAGCACTGGGACGCTGACGACCAAGCCGATTATGGCGAGGATGATTCCGAGAATGATCATGATGACGGCCTGATTTCGGGACGGGGTTGAGTTGTCGGGCAGGTGTGCAGTGCGGGTCAGTGTTTGAAAATGCTCTTGATCTTCTGCCCTGCCTGCTTGGCCTGGTCGCCGGCTTGCTTCATCTTGCCCTTGGCTTCCTGTGAGCGTCCCTCGGCCTCCATGCGCTCGTTTCCGAGCGCCTTCCCGACGGTCTTCTTGGCGGCGCCTTCAGCGGTTTCAGCCTTGTGCCGGATCTTCTTCCCGATGCTCATGGCGATGCTTCTCATCTCTTGGGTGCCGGCCGGCGCGGACGCAGGGAGGCGGCCGATGTGCGTCGATACCGGAGTTCAACACGCCTGCGACTCCGACGATCTCGGACGATCATGAGGCCTCCTACGGCCTACGTTGCACTTACTAAGTCAACGCCGCATTTCGCCACCTGTCAACACTGTAGATCTACGGTTTAGGCCTACAGTAGGAGGGAGGGAAGGTGTCGTGATGGCGAAGGTGCCCGAGCGTCGTTCGATCCACTCCGACGGTGGCCCGATCACCCGTGAGCGGATACTCGGCTGCGCGCTCGAGATCATCGACCGAGACGGAATCGACGGGCTGTCCATGCGCCGCCTCGGTAAAGCACTCGGCCGCGACCCGATGACGCTGTACCGCCACGCCCCGAACAAGGCCGCACTGCTCGACGGGGTCGCCGAGCTTGTCCTCGAAGAACTCGAGGTCGATACCGACGATGGCGACTGGGCCACCCAGCTACGGGAGGTCGCGCGGGGTTTCCGCCGGTTGGCACTCGCCCATCCTCAGGTGGTACCGCTACTGGTCACCCGGCCGCTGTCGACGCCGCTCGGGCTCAGGCCACTCGGCACCCTGCGTCCCCTCGAGAACATCCTGACCCTGCTCACCAAGGCGGGTTTCACCGACGCCGATGCCTTGCACGTCTATCGGGCGTTGTTCGGCTTCCTCTACGGCCACGTCCTCAACGAGCTGCAGGAACTCGTCGAGCGTCCCGACGAGTCCGACGACCTTCTGCGCCTCGGCCTTCACCGCCTGCCGATCGGCGAGTTCCCCCTTCTCCGGGGCCTGGCACCGGTGCTGGCGTCCTACGACGGCGCCGCCGAACTCGAACGTGGAGTCGACATCCTGCTCGCGGGCCTGACCGCGACGCTGACGCAGCCCGACCCCTCCTCCTGACCGATGACGTGAACGCGCGCTGCGAGCGCGGGCCGGGACGATCCTTCCTGTGATTCTTCACCGGACAAGGGGCCACCGAAGGTGTCGACGCCAAAATCGATGTGGCCGAAAACGTCGAGATAGGGTTGGTCTGTTCGTCATTCTCTACAGCCGAAATTGATACGGGTGAGAGGAGGACCTGTGCAGTACATGCTGCTGATCTACAACTGTGAGCGGCCCGAACCGGGTGATCCGGGTTTCGCCGAGGCGCTGGCCCGGGTGAACGCCTTCGCCGACGAGTGCCGTCGCCGCGGCGTCTTCGTCTCCGGGCACCCACTGCAGCCTGAACACACCGCCACCACGGTCAGCGTTCGGGACGGTCGGACACTGATCACCGACGGCCCGTTCGCTGAAACCCACGAACACCTCGGCGGCGCATACGTCCTCGACTGCCGCAATCTGGACGAAGCACTGGAGCTGGCGGCCCTGTGCCCGTTGGCCGAGCAGGGCACGATCGAGGTGCGGCCCATCGTCAGCGTGCCGGGCCTCGACCACCGTCCGGCGAATGTGACGGCCGACGGCGAATGAACGCCGAGCCCGGGCTGCAGCAGGTCTACCAGGAGCACCGGGCCCGGATGCTCGCAGCCCTGATCCACGTGCTCGGCGACTTCGAACTCGCCGAGGACGCCCTGCAGGATGCCTCTGCACTGGCAATGCGCAAGTGGGGCGACACGGTACCGAACGACCCTGTCGCCTGGCTGCTCACGGCGGCCCGCAACAGCGCGATCGACCGGCTGCGGCGGGCCCGGCTGGGCCGGGAGAAGCTCGCCCAAGTGGGTGAACAGTCCAGGGTGGTGACGGCGATGACAGACATCGGGGAGGACAGCCTGCTGCGCCTGGGTGACGAGCGGCTGAGCCTGATCTTCGCGTGCTGCCACCCCGCTCTGGCGGAGGACGCGCGGGTCGCCCTGACCTTGCAGGCCGTGGCCGGGCTGACCGCCGGGCAGATCGCCCGCATGTTTCTGATAGGGGAGCCGGCTCTGGCGCAGCGCTTGGTGCGGGCGAAACGCAAGATCCGCGATGCCGGCATCAGTCTGGAGGTCCCCACCGATCACCAGCTGTCCGATCGGGTTGCCGGGGTCCTGGCGGTCGTGTACCTGATTTTCACCCAGGGTTACACCGCCTCCCCCGAGCAGCTCGAACAGAGCAGGCTGTGCGAGGAAGCGATCAGGCTCGCCAAGCTCCTCGCCACACTCGTGCCCGACGAACCGGAAGCGCTCGGACTGGTCGCGTTGTTGCTGCTGCAACACTCGCGCCGCGCCGCCCGCTACGACTCCGCCGGTGACGTGGTGCTGCTGTCGGATCACGACCGCTCACGCTGGGATCGCGCCGAAATCATCGAAGCGATCGGCGTATTGGATCGGGCACTACGCCTGGGAAGACCGGGTCCGTACCAACTGCAGGCCGCGATCGCCGCTGTGCACTCTCAGGCCGCTTCGGCTGATCACACGGACTGGCCGGGGATCGCCGCCCTCTACGCCCAGTTGCTCGCGGTTGATCCGTCACCGGTGGTGGCGTTGAACCACGCCGTCGCCATAGCCATGGCGTCCGGTCCGGAGGACGGACTGGCACTGATCGACGGAATCGACGGAATCGACCGCTACCACCTGCTGCACGCGGCACGAGCCGACCTGCTGCGCCGCCTCGGCCGGACCACCGAGGCGGCAATCGCCTACCGGCGAGCACACGAACTCGCCGGCAATCCCGCAGACCGGCGATTCCTCGCCCGACGTCTGCTCGAACTCGACCTGACGGAGCCCCGATGAGACTGTCGATTCTCGACCACGGCCACACCCGACGCACCAAGTTGTTCCTCACGCTCACTTCCACCATGTCGCGTGTGGACAGCCCCGACATCGTGAAGCTCCTGCTGTACCGACCGGGCTTCCTCACGCGTCCGCTGTTGGAGCTCACCGCCGACGCGATGCGCGGGCAGTCGTACTGGTCCGCCGCGGAACGGGAGTACCTCGCGATGTGCACCGCGCAGTTGCACCGCTGCCCGTTCTGCATCGACACTCACGCCGAGCTCACCCGCATCGCGGGCCACGGCGAGATCGACCCGGATGATCCCGCATCGGCACGGCCCGCACTGAGCGCCGTCCGCGAGTTCCTCGACACGACAACCCGCACGCCGGACCGCGCCGACATCGCCGGAGTTGCCGACCTGCCCGAACAGGCGCTTCTGGAGGCATTGCGTGTCAACCTGGTGTGGAACATCGTCAACCGCCTGGCCAACGCGTTCGGCTTCACTCTCCGAGAAGGCCAGTTGCACAGCGGCACCCGCTCCCTGCACCGATTCGGCTACCGCTTTCCCGGGTTCCTGCTCGCCGATGGCGAGAAACCCGACGACAGTGGTGATGTCGTGGCCAACCTCCGCCATTCGGTGCTGGATCGGCCCGCCACCACCGACCCGGCTCTGCGCATCGCCGCCGCGGCGGGCGACCCGCTTCCCGAACCGTGGCAGACGTACGCCGCGACGGTCCGCGACGCCTCGCACACGATCACCGACACCGACATCCGCCGGCTCCTCGCCGCCGGACCGACCGAGGATCAGATCTTCGAGGTTACCGTCGCGGCGGCGGTCGGCGCGGCACTGGAGAGTTTCGATGCCGGAATGTCCGCACTGGGGAACAAGTCCACGAGCTGAGTCGAGAAACCCAATTCCTGACACAGGATGTCAGGGTCTCGGTGCGAGCATGATTCCACCGGTCGACGCCCCTGGATCGACACGGATACAGACAAGGACCTCCATGCGCGAAACACGAGAAGAGCTCGAAGAGCTCCAGACCCTCCTCGACGCCTCCCTGTCCCGCTCCACCGCACATCTGCGTTCGATCATCAACACCGAGAGCACCCTGACCGCAGAGCAGCTCACCCGGGTCGTCACCGGCATGTGCACCCTCGCCCTGTCCACCGTCACGGCCAAGGGCGAACCGCGGATCAGTGGTGTGGACGGGCACTTCCTGCACGGGAAGTGGCACTTCGGCACGGCGCGCGGCGCCGCCAAGGCCCGCCACCTCGCCGCCCGGCCTGCCGTCAGCGCCGCGCACATGCGCGGTGAGGACCTGGGCGTCTTCACGCACGGCACGGTGGAGATCCTCAACCCCCAGGACGGCGAGCCGGCCGCGGACTGGCCGGACCTGCTCGCCTACTTCAAGAGCTTCTACGGCGAAGATTTCTTCGACTGGGACAATGACGTGGTCTACTACCGGCTGCATCCGCACTGGATGACCGTCTACGCCGCCGATCTCGATGCGGCGCCGGTTGCCGGGTGAGGCGGTACCGTCGGCCGGGTGGCTCTCATCCATCACGCTCAACTGTCCCCGTCCAAGGCCGAGATGCTCGGCGACTGGGTTCCTCGCCAGTCCTGGATCGGGTCCGCCGACGCGTCGTCCCTGGAAGTCGTCGGGGCATACCGGTTCGACGATCCCGCCGGGGAGGTCGGCATCGAAACCCACCTGGTCCGGACGGCGGACGGACAGGTCGTGCAGGTGCCGGTGACCTATCGCGGTGCCCCGATGGCCGGAGCGGAGGCGTCACTGATCACCACGATGCAGCATTCCGTGCTGGGTGAGCGGTGGGTCTACGACGCGTGCGCCGACCCCGTGTACGCGAGTGCGCTATCGACGGCCATCCTGACGGGAGGGACCGAGGCGGAACTCGAGTTCGCCACACCCGGCGAGCGCCGAGAGGTGACCACCAGGGTGTCGGGTAGCGGCTCACCAGGCTCGACCGTGCCGGTCGTCGGTGCCGTGACCTGTGCGAATGAGGGAACGGCCACCGTCATCACGACGGCCGCGATCGGCATCCGGGTGTTCCGGGTGATCGATCCGGATCGGGTCGCGGACCTCGGCTCGCACACCCTGGAGGGCACCTGGCCGGGCCGAGGTGCGCCGGCGCTGCTCGCGATCGCGTATCCGACGGCTGACCGCGACGTGTGACGCCGGAAGGGGCGGAATATGTCCGAGGGCGGTACAGTTGAACCCGTCGACGGTGTCGGACATACCCCGGGTACCACATTAAAATTGTCGCCGAGAGCGACCACTTGCCGAGAGGCGATATGACGGCACCGTCGCAGAGGCCGCCGGCACCTTTTGGTGTCGGCGGCTTTTTTCTGCCGTGGACCTCACCGGACCGGCTCGAATCCGGCCAGCATCTGCTCGAGTGCGGCCTGGTCGGGCCCGATGAAGGGGTCTGACTTCGGTGCCTCGGCGAGCGTGTCCAGAAACTCGGCGGTGCGTCCGTCCGCCGGGGGGAGGTGGGTGCTGAGGATCCATCGCGGGGCGAGTGCTCGGAGCGCGGCGACGGTGCGCAGGAACTTCGTCTCGTCCACCAGGTGCACCCAGGGACTGTCGACGGTGGCCCACAGGTGCTGCGCGGCACGGACGGCGCTGGGTGCCGAGTACCCGACGTCGTTGGCGGTGGCGAGTTCGGCGGTCTCCATCGGCGCCCCGAAACAATCCGACGAGAAGCAGGCCTCGCTGCGGTCGTCGTAGAAGCCGACGGTGCTGGGATTGTCGAACAGCGGGGGCCGCAGCGCCGTCAGTGTCCGATCGCCGACGTCGAGGGATTGACCCGGATTGAGCAGGTAGACCCGGTCCATCGGGACGGGCCGTGCGCAGGACATGATGCCTACGCCCGCGAACGTCGTGATCAGGCGGGCGCGCGGCGCCGCGTCGAGTAGGTCGAACAGCGCGCCGGTGTGATCGCGGTCCGGATGCGTCAGCCAGATCCACTCGACGTCCGCGGGGTCGAGCACCGATCCCAGGGCGTCCATGAAGCCGCGTCCGGGCAGGCTGAGTCCGGTGTCGACGACGACGGGTTCGGCGGCGTGGAGAACGTACGCGTTCACCGGTAGGTGCCCGATCCCCGGTACTTCCAGTTCGTCGCCGAGTACCGTGAGGTCGCGTCGGATTCTGTTGATACGCATGGGATTGCCTTTCGCTCTTCGGGGCCGTGGCGGAGTGGAACGTGTCACCGACGCTAGGAGCGGTGGAGCGGGCGCACCATTCCACAATTCTGGTATTTCCGGCGCCGATCCGCGCTCGTACGCTTGACTCGTGAGCGTGGATTCCGTGCAGTGCGCGGCAGACAAGGTCGCACGATTGTGCGCCGCACCCCGCGGCCTGGTGTCGCTGTGGCGGGACGCGTCGGATGTCGTCGCCGGTGTCGTCCCGTACTACTGGACGCCGTGCTGGTTCACCCTCGACCCCGTGTCCATGCTGATGACCAGTCACTATCACTTCGGCATGGACGAATTTCCCGGGGAATGGCTGGCCGCCGAGTACTACGAGGACGACGTTCAGTCCGTCCCCGACGTAATGCGTTCCGCCGAAGGGATTTCCACGTTGCACGAAGCCGCGCACGGCGATCCGTCGGGAAGTCCGCGCTGGCGGAGGAACCGGACACTCGGCGGTGACCAGGAGTTGATTGCGCGGTTACGCACGCGCTCGGGAGAAACCTGGGGAGCGCTGAGCCTCTATCGCGACGAGGGGATGCCGATGTTCTCGGAAACCGAGAAGTCGTTCGTGCAGGAGATCGCGCCGGTCCTCGCGGGCGGTGCCCGCCGTGCACTGCTGTGCGGTCAGGCCGAGGAACCGGAGTATGCCGATTCGCCGGGTCTACTCGTCCTCGACGAGAACTGGAACATCGAATCGGCGACGCCCGGGGTCGACCGGTGGATGGTGGATCTGCCGGGCGGGGACTGGGATCGGGGGGAGTTGCCGGCTGCGGTGATCACTCTCGCCGGTCGTGTGTTGCGGTGCGTGGAAGACCGCGACCGGCTGGGCGACGTGGCCATCTCGCGGGTGCTGTCGCGGTCGGGGGCGTGGTTGGTGCTGCACGGGGCATGCCTGACGTCGACGGGCAGGCGGCGGATCGCGGTGATCGTGGAGCCGGCACATCCGAGCCGTCTGTATCCGCTGCTGATGTCGGCGTACGGGCTGACCGAGCGCGAGAAGGAGGTCACGTCGATGGTGTTGCAAGGGGCGTCGACTTCGCAGATCTCCGCCGAACTACACGTGTCGGCACAGACCGTGCAGCAACATCTGAAGAGCATCTTCGACAAGACCGGCGTGCACAGCCGACGCGACCTGGTCGGCAAGGTGTTCTTCCATCACTACGAGCCGCGGTTCCGCGACAACGAAAAGCGGACCGCCGCGGGTAGGCCTGTCCGCGGCGGTCCCTGGCCGACGCAGAGCAGTTGAGTTCCGATTCGGGCCAGTCGGGGCGGAGGCCTACTGCTCCTTCTTCAGGCGGGCGGCCAGCATGGCCTTACCCAGATCGCCACCCTTCCGGCTCACGGCCTGGGCGCGGCGGAAGAAGTCGGCCAACTCGGCGTCGCCGTCCATGTCGGCGTCCGAAATGTAACCCTCGAGACGCAGAGCGTTGCTCAGTGACGCTTCGACGAACCAAATCAGGTTGTAGTCCTTGTCCCGAATACCCGTCACCGAACGTGCATCTTGTTCGCTCATCAGTGCGTCCTTCCCGAGAAACGGCCGACTGTCTTGTGGTTCCTGCCTACCCGTGTGGTTGCATCGTAAACGTGAGGCGCGCCGGGCTCAGGCGAATGCCCAGTTCATCAGGACGACATACAGCCCGGTCCCGACGACGATCGAGAGCACCGCATTCTTGCGCCACAGGTGCACCGTGGCCGTCGCACCCACCGCGATCAGTTCGGGGATCCCGTGCGACGGGGCGGTGACGGAGACGTTCTTCAGCGAGTACGCCACCAGGATCAGCATGATCCCGGCCGGCAGGTAGACACCCAGATAGCCGACGAGTGCGGACGAGCGCAAGGGCATGACGATCGCGAAGGGGACGGCGCGCAGGGCGAACGTGACGAGCGCCATGATCGCGATGGCCGCGAGGATGTAACCGGGGTCAGGCATCGGTGCGCACCTTTCGCCGGGTCCAGAAGTAGCGGATGACGAGCAGGCTCACGAAGGCGCCCATCGCTATCGGCAGCATGTGTCCGGGGTCGACGAGTCGAGCGATCAGCGCGCACATCACAGCCATCGAGGGAACCGCGAAACCACGCTGGGCGCGGATGGCCTCGATGGACAGCACGACGAACAGTGCGGTCAGCGCGAAGTCGAGACCGACGATGTTCTCCGGGATCCATTGCGCCGCGGTCGCTCCGAGCATCGCTCCACCGATCCAGTACGCGTGGAGGTACAACTGCGAGTACACGATGACCCGGCCGGACATCGACTTCCGGTCGCCGGTGACCGTCATGGCGTAGGCCTCGTCGGTCAGCGCGAACATGCTGTAGAAACGGGCAAGCCGGCCCTTCACCCGGTCGAGGGGAAAGCTCAAGGCGTAGAACACGTGCCGGAAATTCACCAGCAGCGCGGTCAG
The DNA here is from genome assembly GCF_026810085.1 of Rhodococcus sp. JS3073. Lineage (NCBI taxonomy): Bacteria > Bacillati > Actinomycetota > Actinomycetes > Mycobacteriales > Nocardiaceae > Rhodococcus > Rhodococcus sp. JS3073. The sequence goes on from NZ_CP113951.1 coordinate 4,712,950, forward strand.
CGCGATGTACGGGAGCGGCGTCATTGTGGCCACCATGCCGACCGCGATGAATTCGAGGGAACCGGCGTAGATCAGCGAGGTGAAGACCATCGCCCACCACGGGTTGAACCCCTGCTGGACGACGAGCACCCCGAGGGCGATCCCCAGGGGGACCAGCCCGATTCCGACGGGGAGGGACGCCTGCAGGGCGCGACGCCACTCCGGGGGCTGCCGGGGGCCGGAGTCGACGACTGCGGTCGTCGAGAGGGTTGCTGGATCGATCACCACGCAAATCTATAGCAACTATCCAGGTGTGCGATTGCGAGCAAATGCCCATTCTCCGCACTCTGCGCAATAATAGTTCAATGGATGACATCGATCACGCAATTCTGGACCACCTGCGGAATGACTCGAGTCTGACCAACACGGAATTGGCGGATCTGGTGGGTCTGACTCCCTCCCCGTGCCTGCGCAGGGTCAAGAAGCTCGAGGCGGACGGAGTCATCACCGGCTACCGGGCCATCGTCAGCCAGGAAGCGCTCGATCGGGGTTTCCAGGTGATCGTCACCGCCGAGATCGGTGTGAACGACCAGGCGACCATCGAGCAGTTCGAGTCCCGGGTCGCCGCCTTCGACGAGGTGATCGAATGCCGGAGGCTGTTCGGGATCCCCGACTACTTCATCCGGGTGGCGGTCCGCGACCTCGCGACGTACGAGAACTTCATGGCCACCAAGCTCAGCGGGCTCCCTGCGGTGTCGCGGGTCACCTCGTTGATCACGATGAAGACCATCAAGAGCGCCGACTGAGTCAGCGGTGTGCCGCGACCTCCCGGTAGAACTCGAGATGTTTCTGCGCGACGTCGTCCCATCGATGTGAGCGAGCGAAGGCGCGCCCCTCGTCGAGGGAGGAATCGTCGGCAGGTTCCGTCAGGGCGCGTGCCATCTCCTCGTAAGTGGACGCGTACCGGACCGTCCCGCGGAAGACCTCCCGCAGGACCGGCAGGTCGCGTGCGACGACGGGAACGCCCGCCGCCAGGGCTTCCATCGCGGCCAGCCCGAATCCTTCCTTGGTGGAGAGGAAGGCGAAGGAGCGCGCCTGGGCCACCAGTGCGGGGAGTTCGGCGTCGTCGATCGTTCCGAGAATGGTCGGTGTCACACCCAGCTCTGCGGCCCGCCGGTCGAACTCGTCCCGGTACCCCCGGTAGTCGAACAGGGTCTCGCCGCCGGCGAACACCAGCCGCAGGTCCGGTCGCTCCTTCACGAGTAGTGCGAACGACTCCACCAGGTCGATGCTGCCCTTGCGCGGTTCGATACCGCCGACCGCCAACACGTAGTCGCCCAATTCGGCGGCCCACCTGCAGCGGCGCCCGGTGTCCTCGCGGGCTTCCTCGAATCGGGCGGCGTCCACGCCGTTCGGGATGACGGCGCAGTCGAGACCCCACCCGGCGGAGACCTCCGCGGCGACGGCCGCGGACACGCAGATCCGCGCGTACGGATCCACGATTGCGCGCTCGTGGCAGGCGGCCAGCGCGGGCGTCGTGAACTGGTCGAGATGGTGGATGGTTCGCACGCACCGCCCGACGGCGTTGGCACTGATGCAGTCCTGCGCGTGGACGATGTCGTAGGCCTCCGCTGTGAAGGCGGCGCGCATCGTCTCGATGGATCGGAGGATCCGCTCACCGACGGTCTCGTCGTCGACGTGTGCGAACGGCACCACCCGCACGGTGACAGTCGGGTCGACCGGACGGAAGAATGCGGCGTCGCCGTGCCTGCCCAGGGTCCAGACCGTCACGTCCGCGCCCTGCCGTGCGAGGGCCTCGGCCAACGCCAGCGTGTGCACGACTCCGCCTCGCGGTTTGGTCGAATAGGTCAGAAGCGCGATCCGCACGTCAGTATTCTCCTCGGTCCAGCAGGCTCCGGTAGGTGTCGATGCGGCGCTCCTCCAGGTGCCGCAGCACCTTCCTTGCCCGGTTCACCTCGTAGTCGACGTCGAGTTCGGCGACGGCGAGGCCGCCCTTCGTCCCCGTTCGCGCGAGCACGTCGCCGCCCGGGCCCACCACCTTGGCCTGACCGAGGAACCGCAGTCCACCCTGGATTCCGGTCTGGTTGGACGACACGAGGACCACCTGGTTCTCGGCGGCCCGCGCCGAGTCGTACAGATCGAACAGGCGTGATTGCCTGTCCTGCGTCATGCGCGCCGCCCGGTCCGTGATGCTGGCCGGCCACGCGGACAACGCGGCGATGATCCGCGCGCCGTCGAGCGCGAGGGTGCGGGCCGATTCCGGGAACGTCTTGTCGTAGTCGATCAGCATCCCGATCCGGCCCACCGGTGTGTCGAAGGCGGTGAAAGAGTCACCCGCTGCGTACGCCAGGGATTCCCCGGCCGGTTGATGCACCTTGCGGTGACTGCCCAGCACACCGTCGCCGGTTACGCAGGCGGCGGCGTTGTATCGCACCCCGTCGCACAGTTCCGTGTACCCGATGCAGACCGTCATGCGGCCCGCCATCTTCGCGACGGCCTGCAGTTCCGGGCTGTCCGCGGCGAGCGCGGGTGGGAGTTCCTCCGTGTCCGGTCGCCGGAGGTCCGAGATGTAGCCGCCGAGGCAGGCGTCGGGCAGGACGAGCAGGTCCACCCCGTCGTTCGTCGCACTCTCGATCAGCGCCTGCAACTTCAGGAGCGCGCGATCGATGTCGCGGCCGAAGTGCCCCGCCAACGCTGCCAACCGTGTCGTCACCATAGGCGTCAGGCTAGTGTTGCCGTCGCCGGCAACACACCCGCTTCCAGTTCGATGCGGTCCGCCAGGTACTCCGCGTCCCGCGCGACTCCCGCGAACCGTCCCGAACCCCACGTGTGCTGCCACGGAAGGCCGAGGAAGTACAGCCCGGGCACCGCGGTGACGCCGCGGTTGTGGGTGGGATGGCCCTCACCGTCGAACACGCCCGCGCGGAGCCACCGGTAGTCGGTCCGGAAACCGATGGACCACACCACCGACGTGATGCCCGACGTCGACAGTTCCAACTCGGTGACCTCACGTTCGGGACGCCAGACCGGCACGTACCGTTCCTCGCGCGGCGCATCGATGCCCGCGCGGTCGATGTACGCGTCGATGGAATCCTTGATGCTCTGACTGACGGCGTCGGCGGCATCGAGCGACGACTCCAGCGTGGGCGCGAACCGCAGGGTTCCGTCCACGACGTCGAGCAGCCGCCCGTACAGACGCATTCCTGCGAGCGCGAAGGCACGGAGGTCGATGTCGCGGCCACCGTCCCGGCCGGTGACGTAGTGGTTGGTGTTCTCGCGTTTGCCCAGACCGCCCGGGTGATCGGCGATCGAGACGTCGTAGGTGCCCATGTCGTGCAGCCAGGCCACGCAGTCCCGTCCGCGGTAGAACCGCGCGACCCGCGGAGCCCCACCGGTGACGAGGTGGACGGTGCGGCCCGCGAGATGAAGATCCTCCGCGATCTGGGCGCCGGACTGGCCGTTGCCGACCACCATCACCTCGCCCGCGGGCAGGTCGCCGGCGCTCCGGTACTGCGACGAGTGCATTTGGGTGATGCCGGCGGGCAGCCGTTCGGCGAACCGGGGCACGACCGGTGTGTGATACCCGCCGACCGCGACCACGACGTGGTCGGCGCGCATCGGACCTTCCGTCGTGTCCACGTCGAACCCTCCGGAACCCGACTGACGCACCGAGACCACCGTGACCCCTTCGCGCACAGGAGGATCGAAGGTGTCGGCGTACCCGCGCACGAACTGGTAGGTCTGCTCGCGGTTCATGAACCCGTCCGGATCGCCGCCCGAGTAGCTGTATCCCGGAAGGGTGCACTGCCAGTTCGGGGTGACGAGAGTGAAGCTGTCCCAGCGACTGTCGCGCCACTCGTGGGCGATCGAGTCTCGTTCGAGCACCACGTGGTCGATTCCACGCTGCACCAGATGCCAGCTGATCGACAGACCGGCCTGGCCGCCGCCGATCACGACGACTGTGTGTTGTTCGGTCATCACGACTCTCCGGGGAGTGAAGCCGGGTTCATCTCGAGGACCCGGACGAGGGATTGGGGGTCGAGGGTGCGGCCGGCGCGTTCGAGTTCCTGCATCTGCTCGGACGCGGACGTGCAGTACATCCCGAACTTGGCACGAACCCGCTCACTGGCCTCGGTGAGCGCCGTCGTCGTGCGGGTGAGGAAATCGGCGACCGTGTAGTCCTCCCCGGCCACCAGGTGGTCGTGCATGACCAGCGACGGGGAGTAGCAGGACTGGGTGTTTCCGTCCGGCCACCGCACCGTGAACGTCATCTCAGGCATCGACGGGCTCCAGTTCGGCTGTCGTGGTGCGGAGGAACGACGGTCGGGCCGTCGCGTCGAGCCGGGTGCCGCTCACCCGGTTGTCCGCGACGACGTCTCCGTACAGTTCCGGCCGGCGGTCGCGGAGGTTGTACATCCCGCCGCTGCGAATCGCGTCCAGTTCGGCCTGCACATCCAGCGTGGCCGAGGCGAGGCCGGGTTCCACGCCTGTGGTGGCGAGGATCTCGCCGCCGGGGCCGACGATCTTCGCGCTGCACACGAACCGGAGCGAACCGAACGTCCCCGCCTGATTCGACGCCACCCAGACCACTTGATTCTCCGTGGCCCGCGCGCGGTCGTAGATGTCGAATCTCTGCTTCCACCGGTCGTCTTCGGGATTCTCGACCCGGTTGGTGCGGGCGGTGGGCCACGCCGACAGCGACGTGATGATCTCCGCGCCGTCGAGGGCGAGCGTCCTCGCGGCCTCGGGAAAGGCCTTGTCGTAACAGATCTGCATGCCCATCCGTCCGACCGGTGTGTCGAATGCCTCGTACTTGTCGCCGGCGCGGTAGCAGAGGTTCTCCCCCAGCGGCTGGTGTACCTTGCGGTACGAGCCGAGTACTCCGTCGCCGTGCAGCGTCACCGCGGCGTTGTACCGGTCGGCGCCGTCGGCCTCGCAGAATCCGAGGGTAATCACCAGGTCGCCGGCCATGTCGACGACCCGCCGGATCTCGGGCCCGTCCAATTCCAGTGCGGGCGGGAGGCTGCGGAGCCGACGCTGCCGCTGCTCCTCGCTTTCGTCGCCTCCGCCCAGGCTGGGCAGGTAGCCGCCCAGGCAGGCCTCCGGAAGCACGAGTAGCGAACTCCCGGCCGCCCGCGCCTGCCCGATCAATTCACCGATTGTGCGGTACGCCTGTTCCATGTCGCGGCCGAACTCTGCTGCCGCAACGGAGATTCCGATGTCAGTCATGCTCTTCCCAATCCTGTGACCGTGGATTGCACCACGCGTGTCGTTACGCCGTCGGGCCAGCGAAGGCTGACCCCCGGCTCGTATGTCAGTTCCCCGCAGGCAGCCGAGGTGGCCGGTCCGGCGGGCGCCACCGCGCTACCCCGCCGATCGGCAGTGACCATCGCGAACCCGGGAAAGCACGTCATCCAGTCGCCCGCCGTCGTCCCGCGCGGTCGCGGGACCGATGCGACGTCGAGGACGGCGCCGAGTCCACTCGCCTCGGCGAGCATTCCGGTGGTGCCGGCGATCCCCGCCATGCTGATGTCCTTCGCCGCGGCGGGGCGGGTGCGGGCGACGAACGAGGCCATGTCCCGCAGTGCGTCCGAGCTGCGATGAGACGTCGAATCCCACTGTTGTCCGGTATATCCCGGCCGCCACTGCCCGTCGAGATCTGCCGTGAGCGTGAGCTCGTCGCCGACCCGGCCACCACCCGCGGGCACCGGATCCGCGGTGCGCCCGAGCGCCGTCACCGACAGCGCCGCGGGAACACCGAGTTGGGTGTGGCCGCCCAGTACCGGTACGTTCCACGCCTCCGCAGCCCGACTGAGCCCACGGATCACCTTCGACAGGATCGACGTGTTCGGGGCGCCGACCGAGTCGAGCATTCCGACCGGGACGGCACCCATCGCCGACAGATCGTTGAGATTGACGAGGGCGGCGCACCAACCGGCCCACTCGGGATCACGCTGAACCATGGACGGCAGGATGGCGTCACACGCCGCGATCAGGTCGCTGCCCGGTACGGGTGCGCCGTCGTCGCCGCGGAACCCGCTGCCGCCGAGCGCTTCACCGTGCACGCCGAAGGGTGCCAATGTGTCGGCCAGACACGACTTCGTGCTCTGGACCAGACGCTCGACTCGATCGATCGGCCACGTCATGTGCACGTGTGGCGCGCCCGCTACCGTGACGTCTCCCATCCGCGTCCAGCCCAGGTGAGCGAACATCGTTTCGTTCTGGCTCTGTACGGTGGCGTCGAACCGCAACACACCGCGGGATTCGGCGTGGGCGCAGGCGGCGCGCACGAGTGCCTTCCCGATTCCCCTGCTGTTCCGGACGTTTCGACCCACCACGAGGCGGCTTCCCGCCCACCAGCCGAGGTCGGTGCCGTCCGTCATCGGTGCGAGGCGAACACCGCCGAGCACCTCGCCGGTGGTGCTGATCGCCACGAGCACCACGGTCCGGGGATCGTCGTCGACATCGTCCCGGTCGCTGGCGGTGAACAGTCCCTGTTCCACGACGAACGTCTCACGCCGCAGTCGTCGGTACGCCTCGGTCATCACGCGACCGGTGGCGGGTTGCACGAGGAAGTTCCGCTGCGACTCCTGAATCGACGGCCCGGTGAGGACGGCGAAGTCGGAAGGAGTGCTCTCGGCGGTCGGCAGGTCCCACATGTCAGCCTCCGGCATTCTGAAGGACGCTGCAGGCCCCGCACGCGGCGCAGCCCGCCTTCTGGTCGGCGCCGCGCATGCCGCCCGCCTGCAATTCCTTCGCCACCCGCGAGGTGACGTCGGCGAGCAGGGCGGGCGACGGCGCCTGCGCCCCCTCCTCGACGGCCAGTGTGCCGGCGAGCGGCCGGAACGGGACGACGAACGGGTAGACACCCATGTCGATCAGTTCGGCTGCGCCCGAGACCAATTCGTCGGGATCCTCACCGAGCCCGACCAGCAGGTACGTCGACACCTGATTCCGTCCGAAGACCCGTACCGCCTCGCGCCACGCCGCCCGGTACTCGTCCAGCGGAACCGTCGCCTTGCCGGGCATCCAGCGCCGCCGAACCTCGTCGTCCAAGGACTCCACGTGGATGCCGATGGAATCGGCCCCCGCGTCCCGGAGATCCGTGATGGTCCCGAGATCGCCGGGCGGTTCGCACTGCACCTGGATGGCGAGGTCCGGGGCCACTGCCTTGACGGCCGCGACGCATCGCGCCAGGTGACGGGCACCGCGATCCTTGGCCGCCGACGTGCCCGTGGTCATGATCATCTGGGTGACGCCGTCGAGGCGCACGGCGGCTTCGGCGACCTCGGCGAGTTGTTCGGGCTTCTTCACCGCGATGGTCGAGCCGGACTGCAGTGATGCCTCGATCGAGCAGAACCGGCACCGCTGTGCCGGGTCGTATCGAATGCAGGTCTGGACCACGGTCGTGGCGAGGACGTTCGTCCCGTGCAGCCGGGCGATCTTCTCGTAGGAGATGCCGTCGACGGTGTCCAGGTCGTAGAACCGGGGCCGGCGTACCGGCTCGATCTCCACTCCCATGTCGGTGCCGTTCATCAGCAGGCGGTTTCCGCTGACTTCGTACGGGCTGTCGGACCGGATGGGGATGGCGCCGCCGATCCCGCCGATCAGCACATGGCCGTCGTCGCTGGGGCCGGCGCCGGAAGTCCGGGTCACCGGGACGTTCAGTGACCGAATCCCACGTACTGCTACGTCAACTCGTGTCGAGAGATCGCTCATGGTTCACACCTCAGACCATGTATGTGGAGTTGATGATGGCGCCCTTGCGGGAGTAATGGATGATGGCGTCCTGCACATCGAGGGGATGTGCGGGCACGACGCCCTCGATCAGGTCCTCTTCCCTTCCGCCGTGCAGCGCGAGGCCGAAGCGGCACGCGAAGACGGTCCCACCTTCGGCGATGAACGTCGCGAGTGCGTCGTTGATGTTCTGCTCGCCCGGGAAGCCGTTGTCGCCGGTGGTCGGAAAACCGCGTGTTGCAAGGCAGTTGAGAGCGCCGGGGCCGTAGAAATAGATCGCGGACTCGAAACCTTTGCGCAGTGCGCGGGTTGCCTGCAGGACGGCGACGAAGCTGACGGAGGATTCGTGCGCGATGCCGTGCACCAGCGTGAAGTAGGACTCGCCGTCCTCGGCCTTGTAGTCGGGGAAGATCTTCGTCGACCCGTAGATGTTGCTGCCCTTCGGCAGCACCGGGTGGGGAATCTCGCCGAGTGACTTCTGGATGTTCTCGGCGATGGTGGTCTCGATGTCGGTCACAGGGGACTCCTGGTTGTTCGTGGGGCGGAGGCGCCCGAAGGGCCTGAACGCGCTGATGAGATGCTGGGGGGCGACGGCTCGGGCGTAGACTTCGATGTCCGTTCGCTCCGACTGGGAAACGTGCACTGCGTACTCCGCCGACCTGAAACAAGTACACGGTTCGGTGATTTCCGAATGGTCACGCGCGGAACAAGCTCAGGTTTCGTAACCCTCACCGCGGCCCCAATCCGGAAATCCGGCTGTAACACTTTCCTGTGGCGTCACATCCCGTCGGCGGCAAGAGTAAAGAGTCCTTTACTATGGGTGATTCGTACCCCGACTGCAGAGAGAGCCATGACCAGCGCTTCGCGCCCCCGAAGACCCAGCCCGCCCCAGAATGATCACCGCAGTCCCGGACGCAGGGCGCGGGTGAATCCATGGTGACCGTCCTGAGCATCGGCTTCGGCGTCCTCGTCGTTCTACTGATCACCGCCCTGACCGGCTACTTCGTCGCCCAGGAATTCGCGTACATGTCGGTCGATCGCTCGCGGCTCAAAGCCCGGGCCGAGGCGGGAGACGTGGGCGCCGCCCGGGCCCTCGGCGTCACTCGCCACACCTCGTTCATGCTCTCCGGCGCGCAGCTGGGCATCACCGTCACCGGCCTGCTCGTCGGTTACGTCGCCGAACCCCTGATCGGCCGCGGCCTCGGTGAGCTCCTCGGCGGCGTCGGCATCCCCACCGCGGTCGGGATCGGCGCCGGCGCCGTCCTCGCCGTCCTGTTCTCCACCTTCGTCCAGATGCTCTTCGGTGAGCTCTTCCCGAAGAACCTGGCGATCGCCCGGCCCGAACCGGTGGCCCGGTGGCTCGCGCTGTCGACCACGGTCTACCTGAAACTCTTCGGCTGGTTGATCTGGCTGTTCGACCAGTCGTCGAACCTGCTGCTGCGCGCGCTGCGGATCGAGCCGGTCCACGACGTCGAACACTCGGCCACCGCGCGCGACCTCGAACACATCGTCGCCGAATCCCGCGACGCCGGTGAGCTGCCGCGGGAACTGTCGACCCTGCTCGACCGGATCCTCGACTTCCCCACCCGCACGGCCGGGCACGCCATGATTCCGCGTGCCCACGTCGACACCGTCCGGGCCACCGATTCCCTGGGCAGTGTTCTCGAGAAGATGGGCGCGGGACACACCCGCTACCCCGTGGTCGGGAGTTCCTCCGACGATCTGCTCGGCGTCATCCACCTCCACGACCTGCTCGGCGACCAGGCCGACGGGACGGCCGCGTCCTGGGCCCGTACGGCCGTGGTCGTGCCGACGTCCCTGCCTCTGCCCGACGTGCTGGAACAGCTGACAGCTGCCCGGGACGAGATGGCCCTCGTCGTCGACGAGTACGGCGGTTTCGCGGGTGTCATCACGGTCGAGGACCTCGCGGAGGAACTCGTCGGTGAGATCGCCGACGAACACGATCCCGACGGCGACGCCTCGGTGACGGGGTCGGCGTCCGAAGGTTGGACGATGCCCGGCGATCTGCACATCGACGAGGTGGAGCGCATCCTCGGACACGACCTCCCGCCCGGTGACTTCGAGACGCTTGCGGGTGCCGTCATCGCCGGGTTCGGCGGTCTCCCCGTCGTCGGTGACGTCGTCGCGATCCGGTTGAACCCGGACCCGTCCTATCTGATCAACAACGTCGACCTACCCGTCCGTAGCCTCGCCGCCGAGGTGCGGGCAATCGACAAGCACGTCCCGTCCTCGCTGTTCGTGAGGCTCCGCATCCTGGAGAGTGACTCGACCGATGAGTAGTCCGTGGGTCATCGTGCTCGTCACCGTCGGGTTGATCGCGGCCAGCGCGTTCTTCGTGGCGATCGAGTTCGCGTTGATCGCTGCCCGTCGCCACCGGCTCGAGGACGCCGCCCCCACCAGCAGGGCGGCCCGCGCGGCTCTGCGCAGCGCATCCGAGTTGTCCGTGCTGCTGGCGGGATCCCAGCTGGGTATCACGGTCTGCACCCTTGCGCTCGGTGCCGTCACGAAGCCGGCCGTGCATCACTGGCTCACCCCGGCCTTCGAGGGGTGGGGTGCCCCGCTGTGGCTGGCGGACGTGCTCGGATTCATCCTCGCCCTGATCATCGTCACGTTCCTGCATCTCGTCGTCGGTGAGATGGCACCGAAGTCGTGGGCGATCGCGCACCCGGAGAAATCGGCGACCCTGCTGGCGATCCCGATGCGCGGGTTCATGTGGGCCACCCGCCCGCTGCTGTCGGTGCTGAACCGGATGGCGAACCGGTGTCTGCGAAGGTTCGGCGTGGAACCGGTCGACCAGGTCGGGGCCGGGCAGGATCCCGACGCGCTGCGTCACCTCGTCGAGCACTCGGCGACCGTCGGCACGCTCGACGAGCGGTACCACGGCCAACTGACCAGCGCCCTGAAACTCCAATCGCTCGCCGTGCGAGACATGGTGCGGCCGAACACCACCCCGAGCAGTGTCGCCACCGATGCGACTGCGGCGGCGATCAAGGCGGCCGCCGATCGAAGCGGCCACCTCCGGCTGCTCGTGCGCGACGAGGACGGGATCAAGGGTGTGGTCCACGCCCGGGACAGCCTGCGAGCCGGCGCCGCAGTGACGGCCGCCGACCTCATGCGCCCGGTGCTGACCCTCGACGCGGACGCCGCCGTGTACGAGGCACTGCACACCATGCGCGAGACCCGCAGCCATCTCGCGATCGTCACCGACAACGGTCAACTGACCGGTGTCGTCACATTGACGGACGTCCTCGCGCGACTGCGCCCGGCGGCCGGGACTACCGCCTGACCCGCTTCGCCCACCGCGGCCGGGTCCCGCGGTGAGCATCGGAGGCGGTACCCTCGCGGGGTGAATTCACGGTTGGAGGTGGTCGCGCGGGTGCGCGGCTCCTTCGTGGGTTCACTGTCCGGCGCGGTCAGCATCGCCGCGCACGGCATCGGTGGAGGCGGAATGCCCCCGAGCGATGGCTCGGTGGTGCTGCTTCTCGCGGCATGCGCCGCAGTCGGCGCTTCGGTCGCCGCGGTTCGGGTGGCCACCCGCGAATGGTTGTTCGTGCTGTCGGTGCTCGCAGCCGGGCAGCTGATCGGCCACACCACGCTGGCATTGGCCGCTGACCATTCCCACGGCCTCGGGCTCTCCACCCCGATGATCGCCGCGCACCTCGCCGCGATCGCGGTGGCGGCGGTGCTGGTCCGGTCCGCCGAACGTGCCTGCCTGAGGGCGCTGGCGGCGTTGTCGCGCATCGTTCTCGCCGTCCTGGCCCCGTTGCAGGTCGACACCGGCACCTGGACGGCGACCCCGGTCTACCGCGCGAAGCTCTCGTTGTGGCTGCTGGTCGCCGCGGGCGCCGGCACCCGCGGACCACCCGCTCTCGTCTAGTCGAATCCTTCCTCACCGCCTTCCCGGCACACACGTCAGACGTGTGGTCGTCGGTTCGGCGTGTTCTCACGGCACCAGCAGACTCCCCGGTGAGTCACGGTGCCGATCCCTTCCTGAGTCGGCGCATCCCCGACCTGTGACCTCGAGGTGCCCAGCGCACCCCGCAGTGTGCGGCCTCGAGGGCGCTGGGTGCCCGTCTCACCCGATTCGAAGCGAGATCGTCATGTCCATCCCTGAACTCGAACGCGACACACCGGTCGCGCCCGACCCTGCGTCGAAAGACTCCTCGCCGCCGCGCAGTTTCCGGCCACTGATCCTGCGCCTGCACTTCTACGCGGGGATCCTGGTGGCCCCGTTCCTGGTGATCGCCGCTGTCAGCGGCGGCCTCTACGCCCTCGCACCATCCGTCGAGCAGCTCGTCTACCGCGACTACCTGCACGTCGATTCGACCGGCCCGGACCTGCCGATGTCCGAACAGGTGCGGGCCGCGCAGCAGGTTCGCCCGGATCTCGCCGTCGCCGCCGTGCGCCCGGCGACCGATTCGGGTGACACGACCCAGGTGATGTTCACCGACCCCAGCCTGGGGGAGTCCGAACGCCTCGCGGTCTTCGTCGATCCCGACACCGCGCGGTCGGTGGGTGAGCTGGTGGTGTACGGCAGCAGTGGGGCGCTGCCGATGCGGACCTGGATTTCGCAGTTGCACCGACATCTGCACCTGGGCGAGCCCGGCCGCATCTACAGCGAGCTCGCCGCTTCGTGGCTGTGGGTGATCGCGCTCGGTGGCGTGTACCTGTGGGTGCAGCGCTACCGCACCACCCGGGCCCGCAACGCGGAGGCCGCCAGGCTGTGGACGCTCGACCGGTCGAGCCGCGGACGCAACCGCACCCTGAGCTGGCACGGGGTGGTCGGTATCTGGATCGCGGTCGGCCTGGTGTTCCTCTCGGCCACGGGTCTGACGTGGTCGCGGTACGCGGGCGAGAACGTCGACGAACTCCGTACCGCCCTGAGCTGGACCACCCCCAAGATCGACAAGACGCTGGATTCGGCGCCCGCTTCCGGCGCCGCCGCATCGGGCGATCACGGCGGGCACGGCGCAGGGCACATCCCCGCGTCGGATCCGGGAATCGTCGACAGCACCGTGGGCGAACTCGATACCGTCCTCGACGTGGCTCGGCGGGGCGGTGTCACCGGTGCTGTCGAGGCGACCGTTCCCGCCGACGCGGGCACCGCGTTCACGGTCACCCAGACCCGCGAACCGTGGCAGTTCTCGACCGACTCGATCGCGGTCGACGGGGCCACGGGCACTGTGACGGACGTGTCGCGATTCGGTGACTGGCCGCTCGCGGCGAAGCTGACCTCCTGGGGCATCGCCCTGCACATGGGGTTGCTGTTCGGCCTGCTCAACCAGTTGGTCCTGGCCGCCCTCGCGGTGGCACTGCTCGCGGTCATCGTCCGCGGCTACCTCCTGTGGTGGCGGCGCCGGCCCACCCGCGGCACCGCGCGGGCAGTGGGCAGGCCGCCGATGCGGGGAACCTGGCGCCGAATCCACCCGGCCGCAGCCGTGGCCGGAGTCGCCTGCGTCGTCCTCGTCGGCTGGTTCGTTCCGCTGCTCGGCCTCAGCCTCCTCGCGTTCCTGATCGTCGACGTCGCGGTCGGCGCTCTCGCCCGCACCCGGGCAGGGTGAGCGAAAAGGGCTCCCCGCCAGGTCGAGGTTTCCGTCGGCGGCATCTCCTCGGGAGGTGCCGCCGGGTTTTCGAACGATCCGGCAGGTGCACCACGCATCGACCGGCCTTACGCCGTGCTCGAGGGGGCTGTCGTCACCCCCTACCATTCTTCGGTGACCGATTACGACGATCTCGACATGTTCGGCGGCCTCGACGCCTCCACCCTGCCACCCCGCCAGCAGCGGATTCTGGCAACGATCCGGGACTGGGTGGCTGCACACGGATGCCCGCCGAGCACCCGACAGATCGGGGACGCGGTGGGCCTGCGGTCGGCGTCGTCGGTGTCCAAGCATCTGAAGAGCCTCGAGGAAAAGGGCTTTCTCCGCAGGGGCACGGCCATGGCTCGGCAGTTGGACGTGCGCCCGTTCCTGTCCGAGGCGAAGCACGGAGGCTCGTCCGACAACAATGTGACGGTACCGGTAGTCGGCGACATCGCTGCCGGCGCACCGATCCTCGCGGAGGAGCACGCCGATGAGATGCTGACGCTCCCTCGCGAGCTCGTCGGCTCCGGCACCGTGTTCGGGTTGCGTGTGCGCGGCGAGTCGATGATTGACGCCGCGATCTGCGATGGCGATGTCGTTGTGGTGCGCCGCCAGGACGAAGCCCATTCCGGCGAGATCGTCGCCGCGATGATTGATGGCGAGGCCACTGTGAAGGTGCTGCGGCGCCGCGATGGCCACGTCTTCCTCGAGCCCCGTAATCCCGCCTATACCGCGATTGACGGCGACGACGCAGTCGTCCTGGGCAAGGTGGTATCGGTGATGCGCCGGATCTGAGGATTGCGCAACCTGAACGGTTCAACCCTCCTCACCAAGGCTGGGTCGGCAGACCCCTCACGGTTTGGGAACCGGGTGCCCCTCCGACGCCTGGACGACGACGATGCCGTTTCCGGTGAGGCACAGCTGATAGGCCTCACCGGAACCTCGGCCGATCGCGGCGGCCATCTTCGCGGTCTTGCGGATCGTCGAATTCAGGCCGGTCGACCACAGCACCGCGCTCTGCATGTCGACGTAGGTGGGGGTGTCCACGTTCAGGACGACGGGGGTGCCGTAGATGGTGACGGCGAGGACGCCGCGGCCGGTGAACGTGGTGTTGAACAGTCCGCCGCTGAGCATGGACGCGCCTTCGACGCGGTTGATGTCCCAGCTCAGCGAACTGTCGAATGCGAGAACGTTGGAACCGCTGACGGTCACCGACTCGTCCTCGAGTTCGAGCAGGAAGATCTCGTCGGCGTCGCGGGCGAGGAACACGTCGCCGCTGCCGGACACCTTCATCAGCGACATGCCCTCGCCGGTCAGCGCCTTCTTGAAGAACTTCCCGACGCCGCCGCTGCCCTGGTAGGCGAAGTCGACGTCACCCTGGTAGGCGACCATCGACCCCTGCCGGGCAAAGAAGTGGCCGCTGGTTCCGGCCAAGTCCACCTTGAGCATTCGGGGATTCTGTAGCACGAAGGTGCCCGGTTCACCACTGCGTTCCGCGTTCTTCATCAGGTCGCTGCGCATGACGGAATCCTATCCGCCCCGTCAACGAACCCATTCCGGTCCCGGCCCGTTGTCTTCCTCGAAGATCAGCCACGTCTTGGTCGACTGCACCCCTTCGAGGCTCTGCAACCGTTCGAGGACGACATGGCGCAGTGCGCTGTTGTCCGGTGCGCGCACCAGGACGAGAACGTCGAAATCGCCGCCCAGCAGCGAGAAGTGCTCGACGAAGGGCAGTGTCCGGAGCTGGGTGGAGATGCCCCGCCACGAGTCCTGCCGGATCGAGAGGGCGATGAAGGCGGACGAGCCGAGTCCCGCCTTGGAGTGCGAGATCCGGGTGGTGAAGCCTTCGATGATTCCCGCCTCCTGCAACCGCTCGATGCGGACGTAGGCGTGCGCGCGGGAGATGTGCGCCTTCTCCGCCAGCGCTCGCATCGAGATGCGGCTGTCGGCGACGAGTTCCTTGATGATGCGTCGATCGATCGCGTCGAGTTCGTACGTGTCGGTTGTGTCGCCGGCCATCTGTCCATCCCTGCTGTGGTCGCTCACACTCCGGTGAGACATTCTGCTCCCGATGAGCTGATTCTAGACCGTTTGTCTCTGATTCTTCCTTGTCGTTGTCTATCGGTCGTTCTGTTGCGAGCATTGACGAACACAATGCATCTGGAGGTAGTCGTGACGCTCGTAGAGCCGCCGGTGGCGAGGCCGTATCGGAAGTTCCTTCCCGCCGAGCGTGCGGTGCAGTATCTGGACGCGGCCGGCGAGCTGACCGAGAGCGAGGCCCGGTATCCGAGACCCGCCGACGACCGTCTGGTGGAGATGTACCGGAACATGGTGCTGGGCAGGCGCTTCGATCAGCAGGCGACAGCTCTGACCAAGCAGGGCCGGCTGGCTGTCTATCCGTCGTCGCGTGGTCAGGAGGCCTGCCAGATCGCGGCGGCGATGAGCCTGCACCCCGGCGACTGGATGTTCCCCACCTATCGCGACTCGGTGGCCCTCGCCGCCCGCGGCATCGACCCGGTACAGATCCTCAGCATGCTCGCCGGCGACTGGCACTGCGGCTACGACCCCGCCGCCCACCGCAGCGCACCGCAGTGCACCCCGCTGGCCACCCAGTTGCTGCACGCGACCGGTGTCGCCTACGGCGAACACCGCAAGGGAAACGACACCGTCGCCCTGGCGTTCTGCGGCGACGGCGCGACCAGCGAGGGCGACTTCCACGAGGCCCTCAACTTCGCCGCCGTGTTCAAGGCCCCGGTGGTGTTCCTGGTGCAGAACAACGGATTCGCGATCAGCGTGCCCCTCGCCCGGCAGAGCGCCGCACCCAGCCTGGCGCACAAGGGCGTCGGCTACGGAATCGGCTCCGAGCAGGTGGACGGCAACGACCCCGTGGCCATGCTCGCCGTGATGGACGAGGCCGCGAGATTCGTCCGTGCCGGTAACGGCCCGGTCATCGTCGAAGCCCACACCTACCGGATCGACGCGCACACCAACGCCGACGACGCCACCCGCTACCGCGACTCGTCCGAGGTGGAGCAGTGGCTCGGACGCGACCCACTGGCCCGGCTGGAGAAGTACCTGCGCGGGAAGGGCCTGCTCGACGACGAATCGTCGGCAGCCCTCACCGCGGACGCCGAGGCCGCCGCGTCGGCGCTGCGTGCCGGCATGAACGTCGACCGAGCCGGCGACCCCATGGACCTGTTCCGGTACGTCTTCGCCGAACCCACCCCGCAACTTCGCGAGCAGCAAGCACAGGTCCAGGCCGAGTTGGCCGCCGAGTCCGAGGAGAACTGACACCATGCCCGTGCTCACCCTGGCCCAGGCCCTGAACACCGCGCTGCGCGACGCCCTCACCGCCGACGAGAACGTCGTCGTCTTCGGCGAGGACGTCGGCACCCTCGGCGGCGTCTTCCGCGTCACCGACGGCTTGACCCGCGACTTCGGCGACGACCGGTGCTTCGACACCCCGCTCGCCGAATCCGGCATCATCGGCTTCGCGATCGGCATGGCGATGGCCGGGTTCAAGCCGGTCGTCGAAATGCAGTTCGACGCGTTCGCCTACCCGGCGTTCGAGCAGATCGTCTCCCACGTCGCGAAGATCCGGAACCGCACCAAGGGCGCGCTGTCCGTGCCGATCGTCATCCGGATCCCGTTCGCCGGAGGCATCGGTGGGGTCGAGCACCACTGCGATTCCAGCGAGGGCTACTACGCCCACACTCCCGGTCTGAAGGTCGTCGCCCCGGCCACCGTCGAGGACGCCTACACCCTGCTGCGCGAGGCGATCGACGACCCGGACCCGGTGATCTTCCTCGAACCGAAACGCCTGTACTTCTCCCGCGCCGACGTCGACCTCGCGGTGGGCGCGCCGATCGGGCGGGCCGCCGTCCGGCGTGCCGGCCGGGACGCGACCATCGTCGCGTACGGGCCGTCGGTGACCGTCGCGCTCGAATCCGCCGAAGCCGCCGCGAAGGAGGGTCACGACATCGAGATGATCGACCTGCGGTCGATCGTGCCGTTCGACGACGAGACCGTCATGGCGTCGGTCCGCAAGACCGGCCGCTGCATCGTCATTCAGGAGGCACAGGGATTCGCCGGCGTCGGCGCCGAGATCGCCGCCCGCGTCCAGGAACGCTGCTTCCATCACCTGCACGCGCCGGTGCTGCGGGTCAGCGGATTCGACATCCCGTACCCGGCGCCGAAACTCGAACGCCTCCACCTGCCGAGCGTCGACCGCGTCCTCGACAGCGTCGACCGGTTGCAGTGGAACGACTCCGCCGACACCCGCTGGGCGGTGACCGCATGAGCGATCAGGTGTTCCTGCTCCCCGACCTCGGCGAGGGACTGACCGAGGCCGACATCGCCGAATGGAAAGTCCGGGTCGGCGACACCGTCACCATCGACCAGGTGGTCGTGGAGGTCGAAACCGCGAAAGCCGCGGTCGAGGTGCCGATTCCGTTCGAAGGCACGGTGATTTCCCTGCACGGCGACGAAGGCTCGACGCTGCAGGTGGGCACCCCGCTGATCACCGTCAGCGGAACACCCGCCGCACACGAGCAGTACCGGGAGGAAGAACGAGCCGGCTCGGGCAACGTCCTCATCGGGTACGGCACCAGCGAAGACACACGTGTGCGACGGCGGCGTGTGCGCCGTCCCGATGTCACGCCTTCGCCGAGGTCCACGGGCGGCGTGCGGGTCATCTCGCCGGTGATCCGCAACCTCGCGCGCCAGAACGGTCTCGATCTGTCGAGGCTGTCCGGGAGCGGTCCCGGCGGTGTGATCAACCGCGCCGACGTCGAGCGGGCACTCACCACGCCGCCCGAGACGGCCGACGCGCAGCGGATTCCGATCAAGGGGCTGCGGAAAGCGGTCGCCGACAAGCTGTCGACGAGCCGACGCGAAATCCCGGACGCGACAACCTGGGTGGACGTGGACGCCACCGATCTCCTCGCCGCCCGCCGGGCAATCAACGCCGCGCTCGACGCCGACGCCGGCGTGAGCCTGATGGCGCTGCTCGGCCGCCTGGCCCTCGCGGCGCTGAAGCAGTACCCGGAACTGAACTCGACCGTCGACACCGCACGCAACGAGATCGTTCGATACGGTCACGTCCACCTCGGCATCGCGGCGCAGACACCGCGCGGCCTGGTCGTCCCGGTGATCGAGAACGCCGACACGCTCACCACTGTCGAACTCGCACGGCAACTGCAGGAAACGACCGCGCTCGCCCGCGAGGGGACCCTTCCGCCGGCACGGCTGACCGGCGGCACGTTCACCCTCAACAACTACGGCGTCTTCGGTGTGGACGGCTCGACCCCGATCATCAACCATCCCGAGGCCGCGATCCTCGGGGTCGGCCGCATCATCGACAAACCGTGGGTCGTGGACGGGCAGTTGGCCGTTCGGAAGGTCACCCAGGTGTCGCTGAGCTTCGACCACCGGGTGTGCGACGGCGGCGTCGCGGGCGGGTTCCTCAGATTGTTCGCCGACTACATCGAGAATCCGATCACCGTGCTGGGGAGGCTGTAGATGACCGACACGCACAGTGATGTCCTGATCCTCGGCGGCGGCTCCGGCGGTTACGCCTGCGCCTTCCGGGCCGCGCAGCTCGGCCTGTCGGTCACGCTGATCGAGGCGGACAAGATCGGCGGAACCTGCCTGCACCGGGGGTGCATCCCGACCAAAGCGCTGCTCCATTCCGCCGAGGTCGCCGACACCACGCGAACCGGTGCCGCCTTCGGCGTGCGAACGACGTTCGACGGCATCGACATCGAGGCGGTGCACCACTACAAGGACGGCACGATCGACCGGTTGCACAGGGGACTGCAGGGTCTGGTCGCCCATCACAAGATCGGCGTCGTGAACGGGCACGGAAAGTATCTCGGAGACAGGACGATCGAGGTGGGCGGCACCCGCTACACCGGGACGTCCGTGGTGCTCGCGACCGGCTCCTACGCCCGGACAGTGCCGTCCATCGAGCTCGGTGAGCGCATCGTCACCAGCGACGGAGCCCTGAACCTCGGGTTCGTCCCGAAGAAGGCCATCGTTCTCGGCGGTGGTGTGATCGGCGTCGAGTTCGCCAGCGTCTGGGCGTCGTTCGGCGCGGAGGTGACTGTGATCGAGGCGCTCCCTCGCCTGGTCGCGGCGGAGGATCCGTGGTGCTCGAAGCAACTCGAACGCGCATTCCGCAAGCGCGGTATCGCCGCCCGCACGGGCGTGACTGTCGCGGCGGCAAAGGAAACCGCGGACGGTGTTCTCGTGGAACTCGGCGACGGCGACACCCTCGAGGCCGAGGTTCTGCTCGTGGCGGTGGGGCGTGGGCCGCGCACCGGTGACGCCGGATTCGCCGAACACGGCATCACCCTGGACCGCGGGTTCGTCGTCACCGACGAGCGGCTGCGCACCCACGTCGACGGTGTATATGCCGTCGGGGACATCGTGGCCGGACTTCAACTGGCGCACCGCGGCTTTCAGCACGGCATCTTCGTCGCCGAAGAGATCGCCGGCCTCGATCCTGCTCCCGTGGCCGAGCATCTCGTTCCGCGTGTGACGTACTCGCACCCGGAGGTCGCGTCCGTCGGACTCACCGAAGATGCCGCCCGCGAACGGTACGGCGACGCCACCACCGTGGTCTACGACCTCGCAGGCAACGGCAAGAGCCAGATCCTGAAGACCTCAGGTGGGATCAAGGTCGTCCGAGCCGGCGACACCAGCCCTGTGGTGGGTGTGCACATGGTCGGCGACCGCGTCGGCGAGTTGATCGGCGAGGCCCAACTGACCGTCGCCTGGGAGGCCCTGCCCACCGACGTCGCACCGTTCGTCCATGCGCACCCCACCCAGAACGAAGCACTGGGCGAAGCGATGCTGACGTTGTCGGGGAAGCCGCTGCATACGCACGGTTGAGTGGAGCTTCGGTCCGCGTCGAACCGAGGGTTGGGAAGATTGCGCGCGATGAGGCGGTTGATACCGGTGGATCATCGGAAACGACACAGGAGAACGCAATGACTCTTTCAGCGTCCGCGATGACCGAATCCTCGCCGACCGGCTGGCAAGCGAGGCCATCGTGTGGTTGACGACCGTCGGTCGCAACGACACGCCGGTTCCGACACCGGTGTGGTTCAGCTGGTCGGGCACCGAGTTCCTGATCTTCAGTCGACCGGGCACCGCCAAGCTGACGAACATCGGCAAGAATCCGCAGGTCGCGCTCAATTTCAACAGCAGCGCGAAGGGTGGTGACGTGTCGGTGTTCACCGGGAAAGCTCACGTCGACGCTGACGGTCCCTCGACGGAGGAGTGGGAGACCTACGTCGAGAAGTACCGGGAGGACATGGCCGGTCTGGACTACACGCCCGACAAGTTCCGGACCGACTACTCGACGCTCGTCCGCGTCAACCCGGACCGGCTGCGCGGCTGGTAGCCACTTCGGCTCAAATGTCCAGCAGTGTCCCGGCCCGGGATCTTCGTCAATTGACAGTTCCGTTGTCTTGGCGTACTGCGAATCCGACTGCACTGGAGTGTGTTCCGAGACATCAGATTCCAGCAGCGTGTTCGAGTGCGCGTAAGGCGTCACCCAGGTGGGTCGTCAGCGTGTGCAGTTGCGGCACGGCACGGCGGCACCCGGTGATTCCGAAGGAGATGGTGTCGTCGTTGCTGGTGCACGTGATGTTGAGTCCTTGTCCGTCGACCGGGATCGACAGCGGGTACAGCCCGTCGAGGCGCGCTCCGTTCCAGTACAGGGGGTGGCGCGGGCCGGGAACGTTCGAGATGATCAGGTTGAACGGGGGACGTAGCCGCGAGTTGTGCCCGAACACGATGCTCGCCCCGGCAGGACCCGCGCCGAGTGCGTTCATCGCCAGGATCTGTGCACCGCTCATCGCCGCCATCGCCTGTTTGCCTTCGCGCATGCAGGTGCGCACGGTGTCCAGCCGATCCGCAGGCTCGGGGAGATGGGTTCCGAGGTTGCACATCAACACCCCGACGTCGTTGCCGCCGCGCTCGCCGGTGGCGGCCTGCTTCTCGTCGCGTAGCGAGACCGGCACCATCGCGACCAGTGGTTCCGCAGGCAGCGCGTCCTGCTCGAGGAGGTAGCTGCGCAACGCCCCCGCTGACATGGCCAGCACCACATCGTTGATGGTGGCGTCGGCGAGCTTCGCGACCAGGCGCAACCGCTCGAGAGGCCAGCTCTGGGCCGCGAACTGGCGTGATCCGGAAATCGGTACGTTGAACATGGTCTTGGGGGCAGCGAGCGAGAGTGGCCCACCCTGCTCACGCGCCGCTCGGGTGAGAGTGCGGGCCAGGGCGGGGACGAGTCCGGCGAACTCGCCGACCGTGCTGCGGGCGGCGTGGATGACAGCCCTCGGCAGATCGACCGCCTCGACCGCATCGACCGGAGGGCCCGGGTGCCGCGGGCGAGAGTGCTGCCACGACGCGCGCATGCCGCGCTCGTCCGGGTCCTCGCTGAGTGCGCGGCGCAACATCGTCATCGCGCTGACGCCGTCCGCGACGGCGTGGTGGATTTTGGTGTAGGTCGCGTACCGTCCGTCGCGCAATCCCTCGATCAGGTGGATCTCCCACAGCGGTCGGCTGCGATCGAGCGGGGTGCTGTGCAGACGAGAGCACAGGGCCAGCAATTGCGCCTCCTCTCCGGGCTCGGGCAGGGCGTCGTGGCGGACGTGATGCCCGAGATCGATGCGCGTGTCCGATTCCCAGCCCCACTGACCCAGCGAGGTCCACGATCGCCTGGCCCGTCTAGCCAGTCTCGAGGCCACGTCCTGATCGGTGTCGGTGAGCGCGGCGTCGAGCAGCGCTCGCATATCCCGCGCATCGGCCCCCTCCGGGGGCTGGAAAATCTGCACGTCACCTACATGCATGGGATGCTCACGAGACTCTCCGAGCAGAAACATCGAATCCAGCGGCGACATGGGAAGCAACATGCGATGACCTTTCGAACCTCGAGCCGAAGACGGATCAGGGGCCAATCGTGGTGGAAAACAGTTGGGGTAGTGCGTTTCTCGCACCACATCAGGGTGCGCCTTCCGTGCCACCGACGGCCACCGTCCGATGAATTCTTCGCGATATCCATACGTATGCGATCCGGGCTGACCCCGCGGCCGCTCGTCATGCGCGCAGGCGCGGATCTCGGTGCGCCGGGTCGATGCGACACGCGACCTGGCACACCATCGCGTTGCTGTGTTTGCGCAGTGCGTGCGCGATCTCGCCGGCCCGGTGAGTGGGCAACAACCGGTGCCAGCTCGTGGTGGGTTCGATGGTGGCCAGCACGACGAAGGTGGTCTGGTCGGGGTAGTGGGTGCGGACATACCGGGCCAGCGACAGTCCGACCGAGTTGTCGGTGTCCTCGATCAGGATCAGTTCGGTGTGGGGGTACCGGTCCTGCCACTGCCGGGTGAAGTGGGCGGTGGATTCGCCTGGCAGGCACACGCGAATCGCGGCCGGTCGGGCCGTCATGGTCACGGCCGCGGACAACGCCATCCGGCTGAGCTCGGTCACCCCGGACACCGGCACCAACACCGTCGGCCGCGCTCCGATGACGCGCGGGTCGATGGGCTGCGGGCCGACGGTGAGCCGGTCACCGAGGTGTTCGTAGGCCGCGCGTACCCGTTCCATGCCGGCCACCAGCAGCGGTAGGGCCACGACGATCAGCCAGGCGCCCTCCCCGAATTTCATTGCCGTCGTCACCAGCGCCGCTACCCCGGTCAGGACCGCCCCCGCCCCGTTGAGGGCGCCCCGCCATCTCCACCCGCGTGCGCACGGCGAGCCAGTGCCGCACCATCCCGAGCTGCGCCAGGGTGAATCCGACGAACACGCCGATGGCGAACAGCGGAACCAGCGCATTCATGTTCCCGCCGGATCCGATCAGCAGCACCCCGGCGGCAAGGCCCAGCGCGAGCACACCGTACCGATACACGTCCCGAGAAGCGCGCCGGGCGAATCGGTGTGGCAGAACATTGTCGTCGGCGAGGACGCGCATCAGCGTCGGCAGCCCACCGTAGGAGGTGTTCGCCGCGAGGGCCAGCAGGACCACCGTCGCGAATTGGACCATGTAGTACCCGGCGTCGTCACCGAGTGAGGCCGCGGTGAGCTGCGAGAGGACGGTGGTGCCCTCCACGGGGGCGAGGGAGAACTTCTCGATCAGCACGGCCAGCCCGAGAAGCGTCGTTCCGAGGAGCAGACCGAGTGCAACCTCGGCTCGCTGGGCATTCACCACCCCGGGTTTCTTGAAACTCGGGACCGCGTTGGCGATCGCCTCCACGCCCGTCAGCGCGGCACAACCGCTCGAAAAAGCCTTGAGTAGCAGAAGAATTCCGATCGTCTGGGCATTGGACCCGACGGCGCCCTCCCCGATGGTGCGGGCCGGTTCCGAACGCAGCAGCCCCGCAACGATCACGGTGAAGATACTTGCGACGAAGACGACTGTCGGAACCATGAACGCGCGAGCGGAATCGGCGATCCCCCGGAGATTCAAGGCGGTGATGCCGACCAGGATTGTCAGTGCGATCCAGACGGTGTACGGGAGCAGAGCGGGGAACGCCGAAGTCAGAGCCGCGACACTGGCGGCGATCGATACCGCGACGTTGAGGACGTAGTCGACGATCAACGACGCCGCTGCGGTCAGACTCGCTCGCCGCCCCAGTCGGCTCCGGGCTACTGCGTAGGCGCCGCCTCCGTTGGGGAAGGCGGCGATCACTTGACGGTATGACGCGACCAGCACGGCGAGGAGCGCGGCGATGGCGACGGTGACCGGGACGGTGAACCCGAGCCCGGATCCTCCGGCCACCGCAAGTACCAGGACGATGGCCTCGGGCCCATAGGGCACCGAGGCCATCGCGTCGAGGGAAAGCCCTGCCAAACCCGTTGCAACGGAAAGTTTCCCTCTCCCTTCGCCGCGTCGAGAACGGGCCTGCGACGACGCCACACCTCGGTGGCCGATCATGACTGCATGTCTCACACGATCAGAGTCGGGACAGCGACCGGCGAATCATAGGGCCTTGATGTCATCTTGACGGATTCGAATCGAGTCCTGACACGCCGGCGGCGGTGGGCGGCGGCGCAGATCACAGACGGGCTGAGCGGCTCTCCCGGGGGAACTTCTCGTCCGCAGCAGTCACCCGCGTGCGTTGCCGGGCGGTGGCGGGCCGGGCGGTGCGGGTATTGATGTAGCGGATCATCAATGCGGCCCCGATGAACGATCCCAGGAGCAGGACTGTGATCAGGAGATCACCCATGACAAAGACTTCCCTTCAGGCGATGTCGTGAAACTGACCAGATCAGCGTCGACCGCCGGCGGGCGCGTGAGAAGAGGCCCGTCGCATTCTTCGCGAGATCCATATGCGCCCGCGATGAAGCGCGCGGACCCCCTTCGCGACCTGAAGCGGCAGAGGGCGGCTTGCGTCGACTACCAAGGTGATCGATAGTCGCGGTATGCAGTTCTCCGTTGTCCTGCAGTTGGCGGGCCTTATCGCGTTGAGTGCGTTCGGAACCATGCTCCTCGCGGTGGGGGCCTTCGGTTCGGGAGGACTGTGTCTGGCGGGGGCGACGTGGTGGTTCTGGCGTCTCTACCGGACGAACGACTGATGGACCGCCGGCGGGGCAGGGCTCTGCCTCGATGATTTCTTCGTCCTGATCTTGACGTTTTCATGCCGCAGGAATCCGCAAGACTGACGCCACGTTTGCTCCGCTCGGTGGTGGAATGAGGTGTGCCCTCGGCGCAAGCAATAGTTGCCGCCCGCAGTCAGGGATGTGGTTGACATGACGATCGTTGACAACGCCGTGTACGTCGACGGGAGGCGTACCGACAACCCCGAGAGCCTCGACTGCACCTACGAGACCCTGCGGGAGCGCGGCGGTATGGCCTGGATCGGGCTGTATCGGCCCGACCTCGACGAGATCAGCTCGGTCGCGCGCGAGTTCGAGCTGCACCACTTGGCGGTCGACGATGCCATCGCCGCCCACCAGCGCCCCAAACTCGAACGGTACGACAACACGCTGTTCGTCGTCCTCCGCCCGGCCCGCTATCTCGACGACGTGGAGAAGGTCGAATTCGGGGAAGTGCACATTTTCGTGGGCCCGGACTTCGTGGTGACCATCCGCCACGCTGAATCCCCTGACCTCAGCCGCGTGCGCCACCGGCTCGAACGATCTCCACACCTGCTGAAACTGGGTCCGGAGGCGGTTCTGTACGCGATCTTGGACCAGGTCGTCGACGAGTACCTGCCGGTCGCCGCGGGGCTGGAAAACGACCTCGACGAGATCGAAGACCAACTGTTTACCGGCAAGGAAGCGGTCGCCCGCAGAATTTACGAACTCTCCCGAGAGGTGATCGCGTTCCAACGTGCCACACACCCGCTCGTCGACATCCTCGAAGCCCTTCAACGCGGATCCGACAAATACAACGTCGACCTGGAACTTCAACGCCACCTGCGTGACGTACTCGACCATTCCCTGCGCCTGGTCGAGAAGGCCGATTCGTTCCGAGCACACCTCGAAACCGCTCTCACCGTTCACGCGACCCTGGTCGGGCAACAACAGAGCGAGGAAATGCGCCATCTCACCGAGGCCAGCCTCGCACAGAGCGAAGAGGTCAAGAAGATCTCAGCCTGGGCTGCCATCCTTTTCGCCCCTACACTCGTGGGAACGATTTACGGGATGAACTTCGACCACATGCCCGAACTCCACTGGACGGTCGGCTACCCGCTTGCCCTGGTATTGATGCTTGCCACCTCGGTGACCCTGTTCCGTGTCTTCAAGCGCCAGCACTGGCTGTAACCGAAGAATCCACATCATCCGCGGGATCGCCGACGGTTTCTCGGCGGATCAACGGCAGCGACGCCATCGATGCGCCACCATCTGATGCGGAGCAATCTTGCTCCTCGCCTAAACGGAGGAACTCGCATCATGGACTGGACACTCGAAGTGGTCGTTCTGCCCGTCAGTGACATCGATCGATCGGTCGCGTTCTACCGCGACAAGCTCGGCTTCCATCTCGATCACGACACCGCCAACGAGCACATGCACGTCGTTCAGCTGACCCCCACCGGTTCGGGCTGTTCGATCGTGATCGGTGATCTCCCATCGCAGACGGAGATGGCGCCGGGGTCGATGAGGGGACTGCAGTTGGTGGTCGCCGACGCCGCCGCAGCCCGCCAGGAGTTGCTCGATCGAGGTGTCGAGGTCAGCGAGATCACCGTGTTCGATGAGCGTGACGGGGGAACCTTTTTCGGATTCGCCGATCCCGACGGTAATACGTGGGCGGTCCAGCAGATCAAGGCGCGGGCGGAGAAGCCGCTGATTCCGGTCGAGGCCCGCGGGCGGTTCGGGGAGAACGCCTGAGGGTTCGCACGGCTCACGTCAGGGGGCAGGCGTTCCGGGTGTCGTCGACGAGTTGTTCGGCCAGGGTGACGGCGGCGGTCAGTTCGTCGGGCGTCGTTCCGAGCCGGCCGAGAACGGCGTGAGCGCGAGCGGTGAAGTCGGTGGGTGCGTTCGGCAGGGCACCGGCGGCGGTCACAGCCCCCTTCTCGTTGATCACCCAGCGCCGGGCATGCGCGTGGAGCGCGTGCGCGCACAGGCACACCGCGCGGAACAGGCACCCCGCCACATACGTCGCATCGGCCCGCGGGATCGCCTTGCGGGCCAGCATGGTGACGAAGTCCGCCTCCCACAGTCGCCGCACCAGGGCTTCGCGCAGGGGGTCCGGGTAGTGCTGCATGTCGGCGTGAAGAGCAGCGATGCGTCCGGACGGATCGGCGAGGATCACCGCCGACGCGAGTTCGCCCGCGTAGGCGAAGTCCGCGAACCCGAACGGGTGACCGGTCTGGGCGTGAAACCCGTACACACCCTGCTGGGTGTCCTGCCACACCGCGGTCACCCGGTCGAGGTCGCGGTACAGCCAGTCGACCGCCCGGCCGTCGATGGACAGCCACGCCCCGCCGTCGACCCACGGTCCCCACTCACCCGTCCGCGTCGCAGATGCCCCGGCGCCGGCGCATTCCTGCGCGAGGTGGGTCAGCCCGTCGGTGTCGAGGGCACCGCGGTAGTAGACCCCGAGGGCGTAGTCGGATTCCGCCGTGTGTGTCCCTCGGGCGCGGCTGCCGCCGAGGGTGACGCCGACGACGCCGTAGATGCCGCACAAGCGTTCGGCCAGGGGACGCAACACCGGGTCGTCGAATTCCACACCCCACATCGTCCACCCCGGCCCGGCGCAGCGGATAAATTCGGTTCATGCTCATCTTGGGAACGACCGTGATCGGTGCACGCGACATCGGGCGTGCAACCAGGTTCTGGACCGAGGCACTCGGATTGACTGCGCTCCCGCCCGTCGGCGACAACGACTTCACCAACCTGACGCTGCCCGACGGCCGGCCACTGCTGGCGATCCAGCAGAGCGAACACGACGCGGAACCCGAACCTCGGCTGCACCTCGACCTGCACGCCCGCGACAGCGCGGATCAGGCCGCGGAGATCGAACGACTCGTCGGTCTCGGTGCGCGGCGTGTGCCGTGGGACCGGTACCCCGAGGACTCGGACTTCGTGGTGCTGGAGGATACCGAGGGCAACCGGTTCTGCGTCATCGACAACTCTCGCGCGCCGGAACAGTGCCGGCTCGAGATGCCCTGAGGTCGCCGCGACCGACCACTCGGGCCCTTTCGGCAGATCGCCCCAGAGCCGGGAGAGCCGAACAGCCGGCCCGGTTCACAGTCGCCCGGGGTGGTGGCACGATGCGAACATGACGGCGCGCGTTCGAGGAAACCTGCCGGCCGAGGTCACGAGCTTCGTCGGCCGCCGCCGGGAGCTTGCCGAAGCCGGAAAACTGCTGAGGTCGGCCCGCTTGCTGACCTTGACCGGACCGGGCGGAGTCGGCAAGACCCGCATGGCCCGGCAGATCGCTGCCGAGGTTCGTCGGTCTTTTTCCGACGGCGTGTGGCTGGTGGAGTTGGCCGATCTTGCCACCGGTGAGATGGCGCCGTCGGTCATGGCTTCCGCGCTCGGGCTCTTCCACACCACCACTGACCCGGTCATCGACCTCGTCGATCACTTCCAGGGCAAGCAGCTGCTGCTGGTCGTCGACAACTGCGAGCACATAATCGAGCCGGTCGCCGCGTTGCTGAGCAAGCTCCTCACGGCAGCGCCGACTCTCCGGGTCCTGGCCACGAGCCGACAGGTGCTGGGCGTCGAGGGTGAACTGGTCCTCCCGGTCCGGCCCCTGCCCACACCCGTGCCCGGGCGGCCGCTTGCTGCGGGTTCCGATGCCGTGGCCCTGTTCGCGGAGCGGGCTGCCGCGGCGCTTCCAGGCTTTGCGATCGACGAGGGTAACCGGGAGCTCGTGACGAGCATCTGCCAGCGCCTCGACGGCGTTCCGCTGGCGATCGAACTCGCCGCCGCCCGGTTGCGGGCCTATTCGCTGGAGGACATCCTCGCTCGGCTCGACGATTCCTTCCACGTGCTGGTGAGTGCGTTGCGCACCACCCCGGAGCGGCATCGGACGCTGGAATCGACGGTCGACTGGAGTTACCGACTGTGCTCAGCTGCCGAACAGGACCTGTGGGCGCGGCTTTCCGTGTTCGCGGACGGCTTCACGGTGGGCGCCGCAGAGGAGGTGTGCGCCGGCGATGCCGTTCCCCGAAAAGAGGTCTTCGAACTGATAGCCGGACTCGTGGACAAGTCGATCGTGACGAGAGACGGCGAGGCGCACGGGCGTGCGGCCCGACTTCAAATGCTCGGGCTTCTTCGCGAGTTCGGTGCCGAGCGGTTGCGTGAGTCCGGTGAGGAGCGAGTCGTACGGTTGCGTCATCGCGATTACTTCCGTGCTCTCGCGCTCCGGGGGAGCACGGATTACTTCAGTCCGCGTGAACTCGAGTGGTCGCGCAGTGCGCGGAGGGAACACGCGAACATCCGTGCTGCCGTGGAGTTCTGCCAGACCGAGTTGCAGGATTTCACGGCGGTTCTGGAGATCGTCTCGCCACTACAACTCTATCGGGTGGGCGCGAGTTTCGTCGTCGAGGAGTACCGGTGGCTGAGCACCGCACTGGATCTCGACCTCGAACCGAGCGAGATCAGGGCTCGCGCCTCGGCGGCGTGCAGCTATGCCGCATCACTCATGGGCGACGGCGACGAAGGGGAGCGGCGGGCAATCGAGTCCGAAGCTCTGGCAAAGCAGTTGGGTCTTCAGCAGGTCCTTGCCGACGCTGCCTGCAGCATCGCGAGAGCAAGTTTCTTCCGGGGCGACAGTGCTCGAACGCTCGAACTCGCACGGGAAGCCGCAGCTATCTGCCGGGAGGTGGGCAACGCTGCCGGGGCCTGTGAGGCCCTGTATCGGGCGGCCGTCACAGCGTTCGGCATGGGCGATCGTCGAGCATCCGAGTTCGCAGAGGACTCGCTCGCACTGGCCATAGAGCACGGTTCACCTTTCCGCACCGCAAGTGGCCTGTGGATCGCTGGGCTCCAGGATTGGCGCAAAGGAGAGCAGGAACGAGCGACTGTACGGCTGCGTGAGGCCCTGACCCTCTTTCACTCGGTCGGTTTCGTCGCCGGAATTGCGATGTGTTGTGAGGCTTTGGCCGCTGTGGCCGCATCCGAGGGGGACTTCGAGCGGGCCGCGTGTCTGTGGGGAGCGGCCGATGCGAGATGGCGCGGTTCCGCGGCCATCTTCGCGAAGGCCGTGGTCCGCAGCCTCGACACGGAACTCGTCGACCAGGCAATCCGCCAGGCGTTGAGCGAAGCTAGTTACCACGCTGCGTTCAGTCGCGGTGCCGGATTCTCTGTCGAAGAGACACTCGAGTACGCGGTCGGTGGCCCGAGCCAACCACCCGCGGCGCGTCCCCCCTCCGAGCCTGTCCGGCTCACTCCTCGAGAGACCGAGGTTGCCGAGCTCGTCGCCGGCGGTATGAGTAACCGCGACATCGCCGGCAAGCTGGTGATCGCCCAGCGAACGGCCGAAGGCCATGTCGAACGGATCCTCACCAAGCTCGGCTTCCGTTCGCGTGCCCAGATCGCGGTGTGGGTAGCCGAACGTAGCCAGACGCGGGAGTAAGCGGAACCGCGTACAGGTATGGATACAGGTATTCACCCCCGAGTGATCGGCGTCTCATCAACGCACGATGGTGCTCATGAGTTTCCGACAACAGGGTCAGTGTGACCAGCAGGAACACCTCCCCTCACACACCCCCGCCGAGGGCCTGCCTCAGGTGGGACGTAGGGCAGAACTGAACATCGCCGACTACCTCCTGCCCGGCGACACCGTGGTGATCGGTCAGGCAGCGGCGGAACCTCCGGAACTTGTCGCCCGGCTCATCGAGGCGGCGGGTGAGTGTGAGCGACTGACGGCGGTGTGCGGCTATTCGCTCAGCGATGCGTGGGGGAAGGTCACCGCCGGTCGGCCGCGGGTTGTCGGATATGCAGCGCACGGCCCTTTGCGGCCGCTGGCGGCCAACGGGCTGATGGACGTCATGCCATGCCACTACAGCCAGCTCGAACAGCACGTGGTCAGCGGCCGAATCCCGGCCGATGTCGTCCTGCTGCAGCTGCCGCCTGCCGACGCGGACGGGTATCACAGTGTGGGCGCCTCCGTGGACTATGTGGCTCTCGCAGCGCAGTCGGCCCGGGTGGTTCTCGCGGAGATCAATGAGAACCTGCCGTCGACGCGCGGGCAATGGCGGCTGCATCGCTCGCAGATCACGGCATCGATAGCCACCGACCGTCCCGTCGTGGGCACTCCGTCCCGGCCGCCGTCTACGGCCGAGCGGGTTCTGTCCCGCAACGTCGCTTCCATGATCCCCGACGGTGCAACGATCCAGCTCGGGATCGGCACGTTGGCAGACGCGATCGCGACCGAACTCCTTGCCCACCAACGACTGCGGGTGCGCTCGGGCCTGGTCGGCAACTGGCTGCTCGACCTGCACGACGCTGGTGCCCTGGACACCGCGGAAGGGGCCTGCGTGACAGGGATGGCTCTGGGCGACCCAGCGCTGTATTCGTTCGTCCACGACTCCGACGCGATCCAGTTCGTGCCGATAAGCAAGCTTCTGTCGGCGACGGCAGTGGCAGAGTGCAACCCCTATGTCGCGGTCAACTCGGCGCTGGAGGTCGATCTCCTCGGCCAGGTCAACTCCGAGGTGATAAAGGGGCGCTACGTCGGTGCCGTGGGCAGCCAGGTGGATACCTTTCGCGCCACCCGTCTTGCAAAGTCCGGTCTCGCCATCGTCGCGATGGCGGCCACTAGTCCGTCCGGGGACACCAGCCAGGTCGTCGGCAGACTCAGTGGGCCGGTGACCTCGCTGCAGAGCGACATCGATCTCGTCGTAACGGAATTCGGCATCGCCGATCTCCGTGCGACAACTCTCCGTGAGCGCGCGGAACGCCTCATCGCGGTTGCTGCGCCGGAACATCGCGCAACGTTGAGATCGACTCTCCCATCCTGAATCCGGCATCCAACCGCCGCGGCCATCCGGCCGGCGGTGGCCCGATCTCGAAAGGTAAACACAATGAAGGAACATGAATTGGCGGGCAAAGCGGCCCTCATCAGCGGGGGTACCGGCGGCGTGGGGCTGGAGGCCGGCATCCGGCTGGCGCGCGCGGGTGCAAGCGTCACCGTGACCGGTCGCACCCCCGAACGTGGAGAGGATGCGCTCGCTCGTCTGAAGGCGGTATCCGACGACGTCCACTTCGAGGCCGCCGATTCCGGAGACGCCGGCAGTATCGGCGCGGCCGTCGACCGGGCCGCCGCGCGGAGCGGTGGCGCTCTCGACATCGTCATCAGTGCCGGGGCCGAGGGGCAGCCCGGCGCGAAACCGTTCGCGGAGATGACCCCGGACGAGATCCAGGCGGCGTTCAACTCGCGCCTGTACCCACGGCTCTTCCCGGTCCACGCCGCGATTCCGGCACTGCGCGCCCGGGGTGGCTCGATCGTCATGCTCTCGACCGACGCCGCACGACACCCGACGCCGGGGGAATCTGTGATGGGCGCGGCAGGTGCCGCATACATCCTGATGACCAAAGTATTCGCCAGGGAGTTTGGCCGCTGGCAGATCCGGGTGAACAGCGTCGCCATGACACTCACGTCCGGCACGCCGTCCTGGGATCGCATCTTCTCGAACAAGAACTTTCAGCAGAAGCTGTTCGCCAAGGCAGCCGAACGGTTCCCGCAGGGGAGGCCTCCGACCGTCGACGAGGTCGCCGACGTTGTCGCATTCCTGGTCTCCGACGAAGCCGGGCAGATCAATGGGCAGACGGTAAGTGTCAACGGCGGGTTGTCCTTCGGCGGCTGGTGAGGACCGACCGCCACTGTGAATCCAGCCCGGGACCGACCTGAGACCGCGGTTCCTGCAACCGAACCAATTCACGACAAGGAGCACGCAATGTCGAAGAACAACGACCGGGCGAACGGCCTGGCCGACGCCGGTGACGTCCTCCCGTTGACGGGTGTACGGGTTGTCGACCTGTCTCAGGTCGGGGCCGGTCCCTACGGCACTTCACTTCTCGGCGACCTCGGCGCCGATGTCATCAAGGTCGAGCCGCTGGAGGGCGACAGCTTCCGGTATGTCGACAGCGCTTTCGGTGAGGGTGAGAGCGCGTACTTCTTCGGGGTCAATCGCAGCAAGCGATCCATTGCATTGGACCTGAAGAGCGAGCGGGGCTACGAAGTGCTGACCCGGTTGGTCCGCGACGCCGACGTCTTCGTCGTCGCGTTCCGGCCGGACGCCGTCGAGCGAATGGGCATCGATTACGACACCTTGCGTGGACTCAACAACCGCCTGATCTACTGCTCTATCACCGCTTTCGGGGAAACAGGTCCCCGCGCCCACCAGCCGGGTATGGACATCCTGGCGCAGGCGCTGAGCGGGTTGATGGGCGTCACCGGGGAGGTCGGTGGTGGTCCGGTGAAGGTCGGGGTTCCGATCGCCGACTTCGTCGGATCCTTCCTCCTCGGCTTCGGCGTGTGCGCGGCGCTGCGGCTGCGTGACCGAACTGGTCACGGCGACAAGATCAGCATCAATCTGCTCGACGGTCAAGTGGCGACGTTCGCGAACTACATTACGGTGTACGACAAGACGAGGGTCCCGTTCCGCCCGCAGGGTGGTGGGCATCCGCAGCTCGTGCCGTACCAGCCGTTTCTCGGTTCGGATCAGAAGTACTTCGTCCTAGCCTGCCTCAGCGACAAGTTCTGGCAGAAGCTGTTGCCGATGCTCGACGAGTACGGCGACTTCCGCGACCCGAGATACCGGACCAACACCGGGCGAATCGAGCACCGCGGAGAGTTGTGCGAGCGCCTGCAGACCATCTTCGGCAAACGCCCAGCAGATTCCTGGTTGATCGACCTCGAAGCCGCCGGGGTGCCGTGCGGCCCGATCCACCGCCTCGAGGACGCACTCGAGGATCCTCAGGTCATCGCCAACGACGCGGTGATCAGCCTGACCCACCCGACACACGGTAGCTATCGCGCGCCGAACAACCCCATCCGATTCGCGGCGGCCGACACCGGCCCACGCGGCTATGCGCCCGACCTCGGCGAGCACACCGACGAGGTCCTGCACGAAGCCGGCTACAGCGACGACGATGTACGCGCACTGCACGCGAGTCGGGTCGTCCACCGCGCACCCGCCCAAATCACCAGCATCTCTTGAGTTTTGCGTCCGACCCACGGTCGCGACGAAGAACGAACGAAAGGAACACCATGTCACCCATTTTGAGGACGCCGCTCTGTGACCTGCTGGGCATCGATGTGCCGATCATGCAGGCCGGGATGGGGAACGTCGCCTATGGGCGTATCGCAGCGGCCGTATCGAATGCCGGCGGTCTGGGATCGATCGGCGGAATCGACATCACGCCAGCGGAACTCGACGAGGAAATCAAGTTGTTCCGCACCCTCAGTGATCGGCCGTTGTGCGTCGATCTCGGCTTTCCCGCGAACGCGCCCAAGGGCCTGGACGACGTACAGATCCCGGAGCTGCCCGGCCCGCTCCAGACACTGAAGAAGGAACTGGGGGAGAACGGGATCGAGGTCGTGCCGACGACCGACCAGGCGATCAGCCTCGCCGACAACAAGAAGAAGCTCGAGCTGTCCCTCGATCACGGTGTCGAGATCATCGCCTGCGCGCTTGGCACTCCCACCTGGGTAGTCGAGGCCTGCCACGCCAAGGGCGCGAAGGTGATGAGCATCGTCGGTCAGGCCAAGCACGCACGCAGCGCCATCCGCAGCGGCACCGACCTCATCATCGTGCAGGGCACCGAGGGCGGCGGTCACACCGGCGATGTCGGCCTGATCACCCTGCTGGCTGAAGTGCTCGAGTTCTCCACAGTGCCCGTCGTGGCGGCCGGTGGGCTGGTGAAGGGCGCGCAGATCGCCGCGTGCCTGACCCTCGGAGCACAGGGAGTGTGGGTCGGTACCCGGTTCCTCGCCACCAAGGAATCCGGATCGGAAGACGAGTTCAAGGAGGCCGTAGTCGAGGCCGGATACGACTCGACGCTGCGCTCGCTGCTGTTCGACGGGCTGCACGTGCGGATGCTGCGCAACCGCTTCACCGAGGTGTGGGAGGGCCACGAGAACGAGCTGTCCCCCTACCCGGTCCAGCGGGTGCTGACGATGCCCTTCAAGTACGCCGCCATGCGCGCTCACCTGAAGTCCCACATGAGCCTGCCGTCGGGAGCAGGCGCCGGAATGATCAACGACCTACCCGGAGCCGCCGAGGTGCTCGACCGGCTCGTCGAGGAGACCGTCGATGCACTGCGCGTCGTCGGCAAGACCGTGGAGTACAACTGACATGGGACCGCTGAACGGGATAAAGGTCGTCGAGATCGGATCAATCGGCCCCGGCCCCTGGTGCGCGATGATGCTGAGCGACATGGGCGCGGAGGTCCTGCGCATCGACCGTGCCGACCACGTCGGTGCGCAGCCCGACGGTGCGCGTGCGATCGACTTCGTCAACCGGCGCGGGCGGCGCTCGGTTGCCGTCGACCTGAAGAACCCCGACGGTGCCGAAGTCGTCCTTCGTTTGGTCGAACAGGCCGACGCCCTGATCGAGGGCAGCCGGCCCGGGGTCGCCGAACGCCTCGGCATCGGCCCCGAGGAGTGCCTGGCCCGGAATCCGCGCCTGGTGTACGGGCGGATGACCGGGTGGGGTCAGGAGGGCCCGCTGGCCCAGGTACCCGGACACGACATCAACTACCTCGCTCTGAGCGGAATGCTGCACGCCATCGGCCCGGAGGGCCGTCCGGTCCCGCCGCTCAACCTCGTCGGCGACTTCGGTGGCGGTGGGATGCTGCTGGCGTTCGGGATCGTCGCGGGCGTGCTCGAGGCCTCCCGCTCGGGAAAGGGTCAGGTCGTCGACGCGGCCATGGTCGACGGCGCCTCGCTGCTGGGGTCGATGTTCCACGGGCTGCGGCAGATCGATGCGTGGCACGACCGCCGCGAGTCCAACCGGCTCGACGGGGGCGCGCCGTTCTACGGCACCTACGAGACCTCGGACGGCCTGTGGGTGGCGGTGGCCGGAAACGAGCCGAAGTTCTACGCGGTGCTGGTCGAAGCCCTCGGCCTGTCCCTGGACGAACTGCCGGATCAGATGGATCAGAGCGGTTGGGCGGACACCCGCAAGCGGTTCGCCGAGATTTTCCGGACCCGGACCCGCCAGGAATGGGTGACGAGGCTGCAGGCGCTGGAGACTTGTTTCTCCCCGGTCCTGACCCTCGACGAGGCGCTCGAACACGAGCACGCCGTCGCTCGCTCGGCATTCGTCCCGCTCGACGGCGTGCTGCAGGCGGCGCCGGCGCCGCGCTTCGGGCGCACCCCGGGACAGGTCACCCTCCCGGCAGCGCGGCCCGGGGAGCACACCGACGAGGCCCTGCGCGACTGGGGATTCGACGCGAACGAGATCGCGGAACTGGTAACCACGCACGCGATCAAGCAGTCGCAAGGTACGCAATGACTCAGCATCCGAAAGGAATCGAATCGATGTCGCAGCCAGGAGACGTTCCCGGACAGGCAATACCGCCAACACCCATGAAGAAAATCGGCGCGGCCGTCGTGATCGGCACCGCGCTGGAGTGGTTCGACTTCTTCCTCTATTCGTCCATGGCAGCGCTGGTTTTCGGGCAGGTGTTCTTCCCGTCGAGCAACTCCGCCGGAAGCACCTTGGCTGCATTCGCCACGTTCGCCGTCGGGTTCTTGGCCCGTCCGCTCGGTGGGGTCGTCTTCGGCATCATGGGCGACAAGATCGGTCGCAAGACTGTGCTCTCGCTCAGCCTCTTGATCATGGGAGGAGCCTCGGGTCTGATCGGGCTGTTGCCCTCCTACGCAACGATCGGAGTCGCCGCACCGGTTCTCTTGGTGATTCTTCGGGTGATTCAAGGATTCGGTGCGGGCGCCGAGTTCGGGAGCGCCATCGCCGTGTCTTACGAGCATGCCGGTGCGAAGACCCGGGGCCGCTACACCTCGCTTCCTGCGCTCGGTGTCCAGATCGGACTGCTGGCCGCCTCATTGTCGGTTACCGCAGTCACCAGCTTCGGCGACGAGTTCCTGTACAGCTGGGGCTGGCGAATCCCTTTCATTGCCAGCTTCGTGCTCGTCGGAGTCGGTTATTGGATACGCCGTAACATGCCGGAGACCCCGGAATTCGAGCGTGTTGCAGCAGCTCGACCCCAACGTAGGAGCCGCAAAATCTTCGGTGATCTACTGCGATCCGATTGGCGTGGGCTGTTGGTTGTTGCGGCAGTGTATGCGGGCTACGCGGCGATTTCCTACACGTTCAAGACGTTCTCGCTCTCCTACCTCAGTGAGTTCCAGGATGTGCCTGCGAACGTGGGGTCGTTCGGCGTCGCATTGGCCAGCGCGGTGGCAATTGCCGTGGTGCCCCTGGTGGGCAGGCTGTGTGACCGGGTCGATATCCGGCGGATCATGCTGTTCGCTGCTGTCAGCGTTCTGTTGATTGCATTCCCGATGTTCTGGGTGCTCGATACCGGGAAGCCGGTATTCGTCTGGGCTATCTTGATTCTCGGCACCGGCATCCTGGCCCCGATCATGATCGTGGCGTCGAGTCCTTTCATGGCACAGCAATTCCCCACCGACGTGCGAGCCTCGGGTCTCGGGGCCGGACGCGAGGTCAGTGGTGCCATCGCGGGCGGTCTCGCCCCACTGGCGGCCTTGACGATCGTCACCCTCTCCCCCGGACACGCCACCTGGGGTGTCTCCCTCCTCCTGATGGGATGTGCGCTCCTCGTCGTTGTCGGTGTCCTGTTCGACCAGAAGAACCGCGTGCTGCTGCGAAGCAGTGGTACGAACTCGAGCCCTGAGACCTCCACCGAAACGGCCAGTGAACGGGTTTGACCCCATGGTCGTGAAAACACTGTTACCGCAACACGTAGTGCGCAACTCGCGCACTACGTACTGACACCGGCAGCAGCGATGCTGCCGAAATTGAAAGGACTTCCCATGCCCGGTCTGTACTTTGAAGAGCTCGAGCCGGGTTTGGTCATCGACCACCCGACCCGCCGCACCGTGACTGAGACGGACAACGTCTTGTTCAGCACGATGACGTTGAACCTGGCGCCGCTGCATCTGGACGCGGAATACAGCAGGGGCTCGATCTACGGGCAGCGTCTGGTCAACAGCCTGTTCATCCTCGGCCTGGTGTCGGGTATCTCGGTGCCAGAGACCACGCAGGGCACCACGTTGGGCAACCTCGGCTACGAGGACGTCAAGTTCCCCAAGCCGGTGTTCCACGGCGACACCATCCGGGTGCGCACCGAGATCCTCGAGAAGCGGGAGTCCAAGAGCCGTAACGATTCCGGCATTGTTCAGTTCCGTCATTACGGCATCAACCAGCGTGACGAGGTGGTGTGCGAGTGCCGCCGGGCCGGGCTGATGCTCAAGCGCACGGCGGCCGAACCGGTCCACGCCTGACCGGTCGCACACGTCGAGGAGAGAACGCCATGACCACAAGTCAAGAGGACACCGACCGGCGGTACGCCTGGATTCCGAGCGAGAGGGTAGTCGACCGCAGCCGGTTGCTGTCGGCAATGCGGCGCTGGGGACACGAGAGCATCGACGAGCTGAACCGGTCGGCGGTTGCCGACCCGGAACGGTTCTGGCGCAATGTCGTCGACGATCTGCAGATCACCTTCGACGCGCCGTTCGAGAAGGTCCGTGACGAGTCCGACGGTAAACCGTTCCCGCGGTGGTTCACCGGCGGGCACCTCAATGTCGCGAACCTGTGCGCGCACCGGCACGCTGTCGGCCAACTCATGGACAAGACGGCGGTGGTTTACGAGGGGGACAGCGGGCAACGGCGGACGTTGACCTACGCCGAACTGGATCGGGAGGTGCGCCGGTTCGCGGCGAACCTGACCCGACTCGGCGTCACGCGCGGGGATCGGGTGGTGCTGTTCGTCCCCGTGGTCCCGGAGGCGGTGATCGCGTTTCTGGCGATCGCGATGATCGGAGCCATCTCGGTCCCCACCTTTTCCGGGTACGCGCCGGACGCGCTGGCCACCCGGCTGCAGGACTCCGAGGCGGTCATGTTGATCACCGCGGACGGCACGACCCGTCGCGGCAAGCCGGTGCCGATGAAGGAGACCGCGGATCAGGCGCTCGAATCGGCGCCGTCGGTCCGCACCGTCGTCGTCCTCCGCCACCTCGGTACCAATGTCGCAATGGCCGAGGGTCGCGATGTCTATTTCGACGATCTGGACCCGAATCCGGCACCGGTGGAGACGGCGGCGACCGAGGCGAACGACCCGCTCACCATCGTCTACACGTCCGGTACGACGGGTCGCCCGAAGGGGATTGTGCACTCGCACAGCGGTTTCGGGGTGAAGGCCGCAGTGGACTTCGCCTACGGGTTCGATGTCCATGCCGACGACGTGGTTTCCTGGATCACCGACCTCGGGTGGTTGGTGGGCCCGCTGCTGATGACCGGGCCTTTGCAGCTCGGTGCCACCATCGTGATGGTCGAGGGTCTGCCCACCTACCCGGCCGCGGACCGGATGTGGGAGATCGTCGAACGCAACGGGGTCACCGTTCAGGGCATCGCCCCGACCGCGGCCCGCGCGTTGATGGCAGGCGGCGACAGAGCGGTGCGCGAGATGCCCACGCTGCGCTCGTTCGTTTCCACAGGGGAAGCGTGGGACGAGCCCACGTGGTGGTGGCTGTTCCAGGAGGTCGGGCGGACGCGCCGGCCGATCATCAATTACAGCGGCGGAACCGAGGTCGGCGGCGGCATCGTCATCGGGTACCCGTTCCTGCCCACGGCCGCCGCCGCGTTCAACGGGGCG
Source organism: Rhodococcus sp. JS3073 (assembly GCF_026810085.1). Classification (NCBI taxonomy): domain Bacteria; kingdom Bacillati; phylum Actinomycetota; class Actinomycetes; order Mycobacteriales; family Nocardiaceae; genus Rhodococcus; species Rhodococcus sp. JS3073. Next base: position 4,752,555 of record NZ_CP113951.1, read on the forward strand.
CTGCCGGGCGTCGATGCGGTCGTCCTCGGGGAGGACGGTGCGCCCCTAGTCGGCGAGGTGGGGGAGCTCGCCGTCCGGAACACGTTCCCGGGCATGACCCACGCGTTCTGGCAGGACCGTGACCGGTACCTCGAAACGTATTGGAAGCGGTGGGACGACGTGTGGGTGCATGGTGACCTCGCCAGCGTCGACACGGCCGGGGTGTGGCGGATCCATGGCCGGTCCGATGACACGATCAAACTGTCGGGTCGTCGGGTAGGTCCGGCGGAGATCGAGGCGGCGCTGCTGCGGGATCCGCGGATCGTGGAGGTCGCGGTGATCGGGGTACCGGACGAGCTGCGTGGTCAGTGTGCCGTCGCGTTCGCCGTGGTGCGCGAGGGTGGTGTCGATCCCGACGATCTGCAGGCTACGGCGCTGCGGAACGCCGGTAAGTCCTTTGCGCCGACCGTCCTAACGGTCGCGACGCTGCCGAAGACGAAGAACGGCAAGATCATGCGCCGCGCCATCCGGGCGCGGTTCCTCGGGGACCCGGTGGGGGACATGTCGTCACTCGACCCGGCGACACCGCTCGAAGACATCCCGTTGCACAACATAAGCGAGAAGAGTGTCGAGGTAGTGCAGTGAAGACGTATGACGAGTTCCCGACGTTGGCGATCGATCGTCCGTCGGATGGGTTGTTGCGGATCGTGCTCGACGGGCCGGATCTGCATGCGGTCGGTGCGGACATGCACCGCGAGCTGGCGGATGTGTGGGCGGCGATCGCCCGGGACGAGTCGGTGCGGGCGGTGCTGATCCGCGGCGCCGGCGACCGCGCCTTCTCCGCCGGCGGCAGCTTCGACCTCATCGACGCGATGGTCAAGGACTGGGACACCCGCACCCGTGTGATGCACGAGGCCCGCGATCTGGTCCGCAACATCATCGAATGCCCGGTACCGATCGTCTCCGCGATCAACGGGCCCGCCGTCGGGGCCGGACTGGTCGCCGCCCTGCTGGCGGATGTGTCGGTGGCCGGTCGGCGGGCGAAGATCGTCGACGGGCACGTGCGGATCGGGGTGGCCGCCGGCGATCACGCCGCGATCTGCTGGCCGCTGCTGTGCGGGATGGCCAAGGCGAAGTATCACCTGCTCACCAACGAGGTCCTCACCGGCGAGGAGGCCGAACGGATCGGGATGGTCTCGGTGTGTGTGGACGACGACGCCGTGCAGGACCGCGCCCTGGGCATTGCCGAGAACCTGGCACGCGGGTCACGCAGCGCGTTGCGGTTCACCAAGCACGCCCTGAACAACTGGTACCGGCAGGCGATGCCGCTCTTCGACGCCTCCCTGGGCTTCGAGTTCTACGGCTTCGGGGGCCCGGACGTGACCGAGGGTGTTGCCTCGCACCGTGACAAGCGTGAGCCGAGGTTCGCATGAGCGGGCCGTTGGAGGGGGTGACCGTGCTGGGCCTCGAGCAGGCCATCGCCGCACCGCTGTGCACCCGGCACCTCGCCGACCTGGGTGCCCGGGTGATCAAGGTCGAGCAACCCGGGGTCGGGGACTCGACCCGGCACTACGACCGGGCGGTGCGCGGGTTGGCCGCGCACTTCGTGTGGCTCAACCACGGCAAACAGTCCGTTGCACTGGACCTGAAGGACCCGGCCGATCACGATCTCCTCGGTGATCTGCTGACCCGGGCGGATGTGATCGTCAGCAACCTCGCCCCCGGTGCGCTCGGCCGGCTCGGTCTCGGGGTGGACGAGCTGGCCCGGCGGTACCCACGGTTGATCATCGTCGACATTTCCGGGTACGGGCGCGGCGGACCGCTCGATCACAAACGAGCCTACGACCTGCTCATCCAGGCCGAGGCCGGGTCCTGCACCATCACCGGCCTGCCCGGGCAACCGGCCAAACCGGGGATTCCGATCGCCGACATCGGCACCGCACTGTATGCGTACTCGGCCATCCTGGCCGCGTTGTACGAGCGGGAGCGGACCGGGCGCGGCGCGGTCATCCCGATCGCGATGCTCGACGTGGTCGCCGAGATGATGGGTTTCGCCCTCAACCAGGTGATCCACGGCGGTGCCGAACCCGAGCCGGTCGGCATGGGCTCGCCGATGGTCGCACCCTACGGGGCCTATCCGACCGCCGACGGCCTGACCGCGGTGCTCGGCACCACCAGCGACCGGGAATGGCGGCGCCTGGCAGCCGACCTTCTGGGCCGCCCGGACCTCGCCGACGACCCGCGGTACGCCCGCAACGACGACCGTGTCCGGGAGCGCACCGCACTCGACGCGATCGTCGCCGCCTGGTGCGCGCAGCGCACCCTGGCCGAGATCCAGCAGTCCGCCGATGCGGCCGGGATCGGCAACGCCCGACTCAACGGGATCCGCGGCCTCGCCGAGCACCCGCAACTGGCCGCCCGCGGCCGCTGGCGCAACGTCGACACCCCGGCCGGCCCGGTCCCTGCCCTGGTGCCGCCCGCCCTCGCACAGGGGTGGACCACGACAGCGGGCCGGGTCCCGGCGTTGGGCGCCGACACCGACGCCATCCGAATGGAATTACTACACAAGAAACTGGAGAAGACACCATGAGACCGCTTCGTTCGTTGTTGTTCGTCCCCGGGCATCGGGAGGGGTGGGCCGAGAAGGCCATTGCCGCCGGTGCCGACGGCCTGATCCTCGACCTCGAGGACTCTGTACCCGAGCACCTGAAGGACCAGGGACGCGCAGTGACCGCCCGGACCATCGCGCAACTACGGGACGCCGGGGCGGATGTCGGACTGTACGTGCGGCTGAACGCACTGGACACCGGGATCACTGGCGACGACATCGCCGCTGTCGCCGTCCCCGGACTCGACGGCTTCGTGCTGCCGAAAACCTATGGGCCCCACGACATCGTCCGGTTCGACGCCCTGGTCACCCATTTCGAACGGGCCAACGGCGTCGACGCCGGCAAACTCGAGTTCATCTGCTGCCTCGAGACTGCGGAGGCGTATGCGAACTGCGAGAAGATCGCCGTCGCCTCGCCTCGGGTGGCGACCCTGTTCGCAGGGACCGCCCGCGACGCCGACGTCTCCAGATCCGTCGGGTTCCAGTTCACCCCAACCGGGGAGGAGACCCTGTATCTGCGCAGCCGGGCCCTGCTCGCCGCCCGCGCCAACGGTCTCGAATTCCCGCTGGTCGGGGTGTGGCAGGACCTCACCGACCACGACGGGGCACGGAACTTCTCCGAACGCAACCGCGAACTCGGCTTCCGCGGCCAGGTATTGATCCATCCCTCGCACATCGCACTCGCCAACGAGGTGTTCAGCCCGTCCGACGCCGAAATCGCGTTCTACTCGGGCATGATCGAGGCCTTCGAGGAAGTCGAAGCCCAAGGGCTGGCCGCCGTCCGGTACGAAGACATGCACGTCGACTACGCCCACATCAAAACCGCCCGTGAGATCCTCGCCTACGCAAGCAGTCTGAGCCGGGCTGCCCACTGATCAAGGCCCATCCGACACTGGAAAGATGTCCACCGACGATGCTCGATCAACCAGCCTCCGCGCTCCAGCAACTGCCCGACGAAGTGGCCTCCTATGTACGGAAGATGATTCTTGCCGGGAAGGCGCGACCAGGAGAGTTCGTACGCATCGAACGGATCGCGGAGGCTGTCGGAGTAAGCACTACTCCCGTCCGCGAGGGACTTCTGAAACTGTGCGGTGAGGGGTTCGTAAAGACGATCCCTCGCCGCGGCTATGTCGTTGCTCCATTCACCAAACAGGATGTGCGCGACCTCGTCTGGGCCCATGCGCTGCTGGCCGGTGAACTCGCCTCGCGAGCCGCCGAGAACATCGGCCCTACCGACCTCGACGAGCTCACGACCATTCTCCGAGACCACCAGAAGGCGATCGCCCACGGTGACGCCGACGATGTCGCCGCACTCGGGCACGCCTTCCATCGCAAAGTCAACGCCGCCGCCGGCTCTCCTCGGCTTGTCCGTCTCCTGGATTCGGTCACTGCGAACCTGCCGAACCTCCACGACGCCCAAATCTCGACCCCACAGGAGGCGCGCCTGCTTGCCGCTCTGCGCAAGCGCGCCGCCAGGTCGGCCAAGACGCTCGTGGAAACACACATCCTGGCCGGAGCCGATCACATGATCGCGGAACTCGATCGACGTGGTTTGTGGAGCGACATCTCGGACGCGGTCAGTCCCTGTACGAGACGGGCACCCCCGCCGGGCTACGCGGCGCCCGCGTAGTGGGCGGGACGGGGCAGCATCGGCCTGCAGACGGCGCGGGGGATGCCGCACACTTCGAAGAAGTCGATGACGATCGATCGGACCTGCGCGGAGACGACCGCCGCGGAGAATCCCGCCGAGATCTCCTGCTGCGGCAGTGAGCGCGCGAATCGTTCGAGTTCGTCGCTGATCTGGATTTCGTTGGGCTTCTTCGCGGGAGTCGCGAGAATCATCAGCCGCATCCGGTCGGCGAGGTGCGCCAGATCGGAGACGGCGTCCGCCAGCTGCGGGTCCACTCGCTCGCCGTCGTACGTGGCGATCAGGGCCCGCCGCACCAGAACCCGGGTGTTGCGTGCGGCGTTGTCGATCGGGTCGGCGATCGATGCGAGCCGGCCGATGCGGCGTCGTCCCCGCCAGTGGATCGGGGAGATGCGGGCCACCTCGGAGCCGGAGCGGAGTTCGACGCGCATGCTGTCGATGGTCGACTGCGTCGAACGGGCGAGTGCAAGTGCATCCTCCAGTGCGGACACATCACCGGCGGCCAGGCCCTTCGACGTCTGCCGGAGGGCTGCGGCGACGCTGTCCAGCACGGCGGCGGCGCACCGTCGCGTCCGTCGCACGGGGTCGGTGGGCAACACGGACAGCGCCACCAGGCTGAGCGCGCCCCCGATCAAGGCGTCCACGACCCGGTCGAACGGGTGCGCGGCGGTGGCGGATGCCATGGCCGCGACCAGCGCCGCCGACGAACCCGCCTGCAGGACGATCACCGAACCACCGTCGAGGAGCACCGCACACGACATCGCCACCGCCACCACGAGGCAGATCTGCCACGGTCCGTTGCCGATGTACCGCACGACGACGTCCGAGACGATCGTTCCGATGGTGACACCCGCGATCAGCTCGCCGGCCCGGCGACTGCGGGCACCCCGCGCGACGCTCAGGCACACCACCGCCGCCAGCGGGGCCAGCAGCGGCTGCTCGTGTCCGGCCACCTCGACCGACACCCACCACGCCGCCCCCGCGGTGACCGCCGTCTGTGCGATCGGCACCAGGTACCCCGCGAAGCGAAGCAGCGAAGCACGCACCGACGGTAGAGCAGTGGAGCCGACCCTTCGGAGAAAGCCGAGTATCGAGATGAGCTGGAGCACAGTGGTACAGCTTTCTGGACGGTCACACGTGGGCAGGAGCACATTCACCAGCGCCTGCCGCTGCCGGCGACCGCCGGTGGACAAGCCTTCGCAAAGCTTGTCCTGGATTTCTTACGCCCGTGTAAATGTCGCCGCTTTCATAGCGCAGATCACGTTCTGCGCCTGCTTTTCGGCGATGCAGGTCACAACGTTGCCGTCGCTTGTCGCCGGGCACGCTGCGCCACGGGGTCCGGTATGGGCAGAGCGGCCACGAGCCGCCGGGTGTAGTCGTGCTGAGGGCGGGTCAGCACTCGCGTGGCGGGCCCGGTCTCGACCAGCTGTCCGGCCCGCAGCACGGCGACGGTGGTGGACACCCGCTCGACCACGGCGAGGTCGTGGCTGATGAACACGGCCGCGAAACCGAGCTCCCGCTGGAGGGTGGCGAACAGTTCGAGCACGTCGGACTGCACGGAGACGTCCAGGGCGCTGGTCGGTTCGTCGGCGATCAGCAGGGTGGGCTCGAGCACGAGGGCCCGGGCCAACGCGACCCGTTGGCGCTGCCCGCCGGACAGCTCGGACGGGAGCCGCGTGGCGAAGGACGCCGGCAGCCTTACCGCATCCAGCAGGTCGACTACCTTCTTGCGCCGTTCGGCGCGGGTGCCGATGCGGTGGATGTCGAGGGGCTCGGCGATGCTCTCCTCGAGCGTGAAGCGGGGATCGAGTGAGGCGGCGGGATCCTGCGGCACGAACGCCAGCCGACGACGCAGTGCTCGTAGCGCGGATCCGCGGGTGGCGGCGACATCTCGGCCGTCCACGCGGATCGTCCCGGTCGCCGGTGCAATCAATCCGGCGATCGTGCGACCCAAAGTGGTTTTTCCCGAACCGGATTCACCGACCACGCCGAGCACTTCACCCGCGGCAAGCTCGAGCGAGACGCTGTCGAGCGCGCGGAACGCGGCCTGACCGCGCCGGCCCGGGTAGACGACCGACACGGTGTCGACGTGCAGGACCGGGGTGGTCGGGTCGGCGACCTCGGCGACCGGTTCTGCAACGTCGGTCGGCTGCGGCAGCCGCAGGACCGAGTCCAGCAGGTGGAGGGTGTACCCGTGCTCGGGTCGAGCGAAGATCTCGGTGACCTCACCGCGTTCGACGACCTCGCCGAGTTGGAGTACCACCACGCTGTCGGCGATATCGGCGACGACACCCAGGTTGTGGGTGATCAGCAGGATGCCGGCATTCGTGCGGTCCCGCAGCCGGCGGAGCAGCGCGAGGATCTCGGCTTGCACCGTGACGTCGAGCGCCGTGGTGGGCTCGTCGGCCAGGAGCAGGACAGGGTCGTTGGCCAGTGCCAGGGCGATGACGACACGCTGCTTCTGGCCGCCGGAGAGTTGGTGCGGGAAGTAGTCGACGCGCTTGTCCGGTTCCGGGATCTCCACCAGGGTCAGCAGTTCGATCGCACGATCGCGCAATTGCTTCCGGCCCGAGTGGCCGTGGGCACGCAGGGCCTCACCGATCAGCCAGCCGACCGTGCGCACAGGATTGAGCGCCGTCTGCGGCTCCTGGAAGACCATCGCGACCCGTCCGCCGCGGATGGCCTCGAGTTCGCGTTCGGATGCACCGAGCACCTCGACGCCGTCGACCTTCACGGAGCCGGTCGCGATTGCGGTGTGCGGGAGCAGTCCCATCGCGGCGCGGGCAGTGATCGACTTGCCGGATCCGGATTCGCCGACGAGCGCGACGATCTCGCCCCGGTTCACGCGGAGACCGATGCTCCGGACAGCCGGGCGCGGATGGCTGAACGCCACCTGCAAGTCCGTCACCTCGAGGGCGGGAGTGGTGGATGCTGCGGTCACGAGGGTGGTCCTTTCTACAGGCGCCGGGCGTGCGCGAACGCCTGGGAGATCAGCAGGAAGCCGAGGGTCAGCAGGGAGACGACCACCAGGGGGCCGACCGCGAACAGCGGGTTGGTCTCGAGATGGCGGTTCCCGTCGCTGAGGATGGAGCCGAGCGACGGAGTCGGTGGCACCACACCGATGCCGAGGAAGCTCATCGCGCCTTCGATGAACACGGCGACCGACATCGACAGTGCCAGTTGAACTCCGAGTGGCTCGATCGAATTCGGCAGAACATGCTTGCGGAGAACCCAGCCGGTGCTCGCACCCGAGACCACGGCGGCCTCGACGTAGGGAAGTTCGCGCACCCTCAATACAGACGTACGTATGAGCCTGCCGAACACGGGTATCTCGGCGAGGACGATCACCAGCACGATCGCGCGGACTCCGGGCCCGAGCACGGCGGTCAGAGCGATCGCCAGAACGAGTGCCGGGAACGCGAGGATCACGTCGAATACGCGCTGCGCGACGACGTCGGTGTAACCCCGGATGGCGGCCACCAGACCGATCAGTGATCCGAGTATCGCGCCGGCGGGCACCGCGACGAACACGATCACCAGGTCGGCGCGGATCCCGAACAACACCCGGGACAGCACGTCGCGGTTCACGTCGTCGGTGCCCAGCCAGTGTGTGGAACTCGGGCCGAGGAGGAACGACGCGTCCAACTGCTCGTCCGGCGCGAACGGAGCCAGCACCGGGGCGAGCGCCCCGAGCAGCACGACGATCCCGACGAGCACCGCGCCGGCCAGACCTCGGCCATGCGTCAGGCTGCGCCACAACGGTTCCGTGCTGCGGCGTGGATCCCGATCCGCCGGGGTCTCCGGGACGAGGCCGGGCCGGAGGTCCGCCGGGCCGCTGGGGAGCGATGCTTCCGGGGCTGTCAGATCACGATCGACCAGCTCACTCATGCCGGTCCTCCCAATCGGATACGGGGATCCAGCCAGGCGTGCGCGACGTCGGTGAGCAGCTGCAGCACCACGAACACCGCCACGGAGAGGACCAGCAACACCTGCACGAGCGGATAGTCACGGCTGTTGATCGCCTCCTCGGTGAGTAGCCCCAGTCCGGGCCAGACAAAGATCGATTCCACGAGCACGGCCCCGCCGAGCAGCCCGCCCACCGTCAGTCCGAGAACGGTCAACACCGACGGCAGCGCGTTCGGCAGCGCGTGCGCCAGCACGATGCGGCGACGGCCGACGCCGATCGACTGTGCCGTCACGACATACGGTTGCCGCAGTTCGGTGTGCAAGGCCTCCACCAGGAATCGGGTCAGGGCGGCGCCCGCCGGGATCGCCAGGGTGATCGCCGGGAGGATCAGATACTGCGCGGCGATGTCGGGCCGGGTCAGGAACCCGTCCGGTGGGGTCCCGCCGGACGGCAGGATCGGCCACAGGATCCCGAACACGAGCACGAGCAGCGTTCCGGTGATGAAGATGGGCAGTGCCGCCGCGATCGAGTTATTCACCGTCACAACGGCATCGAGCACCCGATTGCGGAAGATCACCGAAGCGGTGCTGACGACGAGCGCGAACACCACCGCGATCAGCAGGGCGGACGCTGCCAGCACGACCGTGTTCTGGGCACCGTAGGCGATCAGGTCACCGATCGACCCTCCGACGATGTAGGACTTGCCGAGGTCGAAGCGGAACAGCGAGCCGAGCCAGGACAGGTACTGCGCCACCAGCGGCCGGTCGAGACCGAGATCGGCACGCACGGCCGCCAACTGTTCCGGTGAGGCGTCCGCCCCGGCGAGCGTCTCCTCCGGGCTGCCGGGAACCAGGCGGAGGATCGCGAAGATGAGGAGTGAGGCGAGGAAGAGTACGAGGACGGCCGACGGGAGCCGCCTGGCCAGATAGGTCACCATGATGTCGAGTCCTGTGTCGGTGGGTGTGCGGGCGGTCGTCGGATCAGGTGCGCAGCAGGTACGTGGAGTCGAAGCGGGGATCGTTGGTGCGGGACCAGTCGAACCCGCCGAGATCGGTGGACACCACGACCTCGGTCTGCACCACCCCGATCTCCACCAGGAACAGCGACTCCAGCAGGTCGGCGTTCAGCGCGCGGTAGGCGTCGATCGCCGCGGGGGACGTGGGGTCCTGCTGTTGCCAGGCCGACACCGCATGCGCCTGATACTCCGGGTCGAGGAAGTTGGAGGCGTTCTTCACCGCGTTGAACGGGAAGGCGGCCACGGCCAGGGTGGACGGGGTCATCTGCCCGAAACCGTGCTGGGTCACCCACAGCCCCGGGAACTGGCCGGCCACCAGCAGGCTGGTCATCTGGGCTGCGTCGGTGGGGATCAGGTCGACGTCGATGCCCACGTCGCGAAGGTTCGCCTGGATGATCTCCGCGATGATCCGGGAGGTGCGGTCGGCGGGGTAGTTCAGCGGGATGGTCGGGACGTCACCGATCTGGGCGACGAGTGCGCGGGCCCGTTCCACGTCCCGGCCGTAGGTGTTCGCGGTCTGTTCGTCGTAGGCGGGCGAGGTCCGCGGCCACGGCAGGCTGGAGGCGTAACCCTTGCCCCGGTACACGTCGGCGAGGATGCGGTCCCGGTCGATCGCGTACGCGATCGCCTGCCGGACCCGGACGTCGGTCAGTGGCGGTGCGGAGACGTTGATCCCGATGTACTGATCGGACTCCGCCCCCTCGAGCACGTGGGAGCGGAATCCGCCACGGGACACGGCGAGTTCGGCATCGAGGGAGGGCAGATCGTAGGCGGCGTCGATCTGGCCGGTCCGCAATTTGGTCACCAGCGCCTGATCGTCGGAGACGACGGTGAACGTCACTCCGTCCAGGTGGGGCGGCTCGCCCCAGTAGTCGGCGTTGCGGGCCAGCGACAGCGCGACCTTCGGCTGCCAGGAGACGAAGGTGAACGGACCGGTGCCGTTGAACACCCGCCCCTCCTTCAGCCCGTCGACGGTGTCGCCGTCCAGGATGGGCGCGACCGCCAGGAGGTCGAAGATGTTCCCGGTCGGCTGCGACAAGGTGAGCACGATGCGGTGAGGGTCGCTGGTGTCGAATGCGGCGATCGTCGCCGCGGTGCGCCGGAACTGCGCGTTCCAACTGGGATCGGTGTAGGTCCGCAACGTGAATTCGACGTCCCTCGACGTGAATTCCTTGCCGTTGTGGAAGCGGACATCGTCGCGCAGCGCCAACTCCAGTCGACGTCCGTCGTCCGACAGCTGCCACGACGTGGCCAGCCGCGGCTCGGGCTCGAGGCTGCCGTGCGGGTACTGGACCAGAGTGTCGAAGACGTTGGCCGAGACCCCACCGTTGGTCGGGTTGTTTCCCAGCGACAGGAACGTCGCGGGGATCAGGTCGGCACCGACCCCGATCCGCGCCATCCCGCCCGTGGGCACGTTCTCTCCCGGTTGGAGCACCGATTCCGTACCCGACCGCTGCAGGACGACCGCCGAGGTGCACCCGGTGGCCAGCACCACGAGGGCGGCGACAACCGCCGACACGAGAAGGCCCCGGCGCCGGTGCGCGGTCGACGTGCGGAAACGAGAAGACATTGCTGTGTCCTAAGAGTCACCCGAAGGGAAGTGGGAAGGGCAGGGGATACGCGGGACCCGTGAACACCCCGGAACGAGTTGTCCGGACGACGAGAGGCGTGAGGGGACGTTCAGCTACGGCAGCGACACCGCATGGAGACGCGGTCGCAGCTGGTCGGGGTGCCCATGGGATCGAAGCTAGCACCGGCTCGGATGCCCGACCAAGTTCGCACAGTGGTTGAAATCTGCATGATTCTAACTACTCGACGGGCTCGTGGGCGACCGTAGTATTTCCCGGATTGCACGGGGAAATATTTCTCCGATTCTCTGGGGAAACATGCCTCGGATAGTGAAAGGGATTGTGATTGTGACGGATTCGACAGCGAACGGGAACGGGCAGGGTTCCGGCGAACAGCAGATCCCTCCGGGCGCGCGAGGGTACGACGGATTCGGCGGACACATCGGGCGGACGAGTGCGGAGTCGACGCCGTGGTGGAAGCCGGAGACGAAAGCCCCCGCCGGCGCGCCGAACATCGTGGTCATCCTCATCGACGACATGGGCTACTCGGACATCGGGCCGTTCGGCTCCGAGATCGACACCCCCAACCTGAACCGGCTCGCCGACAGCGGCTACCGGCTGTCGAACTATCACACCACCTCGGTCTGCTCACCGGCCCGCGCGGCGCTGCTCACCGGCCTGAACCCGCACCGCGCCGGCTACGGCAGCGTCGCCAACTTCGACCCCGGCTTCCCCGGGCTGCGGATGGAACTCGCCGACGACGCACTCAGCCTCGCCGAGATTCTGCGCGCGAACGGCTATGCCACGCACGCGGTGGGCAAATGGCATCTCGCGCGCGATACCAACCTCGCGCCGGGTCGCACCCGCGATTCCTGGCCCCTGCAGCGTGGATTCGACAGCTACTACGGCTCGCTCGAAGGGTTGAATTCGTTCTACTACCCGAACGAGCTGATCTCCGACAACTCCGTGGTCGACGTCGAGGAGTATCCGTCGGACTACTACGTCACCGACGACATCACGGACAAGGCCGTCGCCCGCATCAAGAGCCTGCGCGCCCATGACGCCGACAAGCCGTTCTTCCTCTACTTCTCGCACATCGCGATGCACGGACCGCACCAGGCCAAGCCCGAAGACCTCGCCAAGTACCGCGGCCGCTACACCGAGGGCTGGGACGCAGTGCGGCGCAGCCGCTTCGACGCGCAGCTCGAGGCGGGGTTCTTTCCGCCCGGAACCCAGATGGCCGAACGCAACACCGAACCCGGCTACGACGCCCCGCCGTGGGACGAGCTCACCGAAGAGGAGCAGCTGCGGTTCGCCCGGTACCAGGAGGTCTACGCCGCGATGGTCGACAGCATCGACCAGAGCGTGGGCCGGGTGCTCGACACCCTCGACGAACTCGGCGAGACCGACAACACGATCATCGTGTTCACGTCCGACAACGGGGGCACCGCCGAGGGTGGCGCGGCGGGAACGCGTTCGTACTTCAGCCAATTCGTGCACGGACCGGTCCCGTCGGACTGGGTGCGCGACGTTCCGCACGACGAGGAACTGATCGGCTCGGAGAAGATCGGCGTCCACTACCCGCGCGGCTGGGGGCAGGCGTCGAACACCCCGTTCCGGTTCTACAAGGGGCAGACGTTCGCCGGTGGTGTCCGGGTGCCGTTCCTGCTGTCCTGGCCGGCCGGACTCGGGCGCGCCGACGGCGACACCGGACTGCGCAAGCACTACTCGTACGTCACCGACATCACCCCGACGCTCCTGGATCTCGCCGGACTCGAGACTCCGAGCCACCGGAACGGGCTTCCCGCCCAGGAGCGTGACGGTGTCAGCATCGCCGACGTCCTGCGGGACGCCGCGCAACCCACCCCCCACACGGAGCAGTACGCCGAGTTCGGCGGTCACCGCGGGTTCTACCGGGACGGCTGGAAACTGCTGTCGCTGCACACGGATCCGACTCGGGTCGACGATCCGCAGTGGCAGCTGTTCGACGTCGAATCCGACCCCGCCGAAACCACGGACGTCGCGCATCTCTTTCCCGAGAAGGTGCGGGAACTCGCCGAGGCCTGGGATCAGGCGGCGTGGCACAACACTGTGTTCCCGATCCTCAACGACCGCAAGGCCGTGCAGCGGCGGCCCGACGAGCGCCGACTCGCGGAGCCGGTGAAGATCCTCGCGGGCACGCCGACGCTGGAACGCTATCGGTCCAGTGTGCTGATCCAGTACCGCGACTTCACCATCGACGTCGCCACCCACGCGATCGCCGCAGGCGACGAAGGGGTGCTCGTCGCCCACGGTGACCCTCACGGCGGATACGTGCTCTACGTCGAGGACGGCCGGATCGTGTTCGCGGTCAACAGCTACGGCCGCGTCGCGCACACCTCCGCGCCCCTCGGTGCGGATGTGGTGGGTGTGCAGGTCCGGGCGGAGGCCACCGAATCCGTCCGGTGGAACTTCACCATCGCCCTCACCGACTCGGCCGGGGTCACCACCGACGTGGCCACCCTCGACGACCAGTTCCAGCTGGTCGGCATGGCGCCGTGGACCGGGATCTCGGTGGGAGTCGACGCCCGCGGACCCGTCGTGTGGGATCTGCGGGAACGCCGCGGAACCTTCCGATTCACCGGCAGGCTGCGGTCGGTCACCTACACCCCCGGCCCGGTGCGGGTGCCCGAACCCGTCATCCAGGAGGTCGAGGAACTGGCCGAGGCGATGGCCGACTGACCGGAGAGGTCGGGCGCGCGAAACCGCGCCCGGCCTCTGGTCGATTCCGGGCTAGCTGTCGTCGTCCGAATCCTTCTTGCCGTCGGAATTCCTGCGCCAGTGGGTGAACCGCTCCTTGATGTCCGCCGCGACGTCGCCGACGCCGTTTCCGACGGCGTCCACGGTCGTGCCCAGTCCGCTGCCGATCTCACGGAGCATGCGGATCAACGGGTCGTTCGAGGTATCGAAATTCTGTTTGTACGATTTCGCGGCCTTGCGGAATTCTTCGCTGATCTTGGCGTCGTCGTCCTCGCTGCGGCGCGGGTATTCCCCGCGCAGGATCGCTGCGTAGGCGCCGCTGTCCACCCACTTCTTCAGCTCGGCGGCGCGCAGCACCGAGAACGGGTGGGAGAGCAGTTCGATGTTGAGGAGCTTGAGGACTCCGTCGCGCAGGTCGCCGCTGGCGTCGTACTCGGCGGCCTGCGCCAGGAAGGCGTCGGTGTCGATCTCGCTGACCCGGGAACCGCCTGCCAGCTTCAGCTGCACACGGAGGGCGGTGTGAACGTCCTGCCCGCACAGCAATCCGGCACGGTCGCCGGACAGTTCCGATTTGCGCTGCCATTCCATGAGCGCGGCGATGATCGCCCGCAGCGCCCACCCGCCGATCGGAATCCAGCCGATGGTCCCGGCCAAGCGCATCAGATGCATGAGGATCGTGCGATACACCGCATGCCCGGACAGCGCGTGCCCGAGTTCGTGGCCGATGATGAAGCGCTGCTCCTCGTAATTCATCACGTCGAGCAGCCCGGTGGTGACCACGATGAACGGCCGGTCCACGCCGATGGTGAAGGCATTCACGACCGGGGTCTGCAGCACGAACAACTCAGGTGTCTCGTCGGCGCCCAGGATGCGCACGCAGTCGCTGCGGAGGTCGTGGAGATCGCTGAACTGCCGTTCGTCGACGCGCACCGAGGTGGCGAGGTACATCAGCCGGTGCTGGCGCTCCTGCAGCAGACCCGAGATGGTCCGGAAGACGGTGTCGAATCCCTTCAAGGTGCGCAGGGTGACGAGCGCCGCCCGATCCGCCGGGTGCTCCCACGCACGCGAGCTGATCTCCGGAAACGCCGTGCGAACACGGTCTGGTGTGGTGGTCAAGCTCTCCCCCTGGGTCAGTGTGCGTGGCCTCCAGGTCAGGGTAGCGCCGGAGGGTAGCGGCGGCGGTCGTGCTGGGCATTTTGCCAACCCCCGACCACGGCGGCTGCTCCGAGCATGCGCAATATGCTCAAACCTGACGCTCGGTAGTGCTCAAAGTGCGTTCCGATGTTCGACTGTTGTGAGAGATCTGCACACGAGACCTCGAAGATGCGGTGAGGTCGGTTCCCAACAGGTCCGCCTGCCCGTCACCGCCGATCCGCCTCGCTCACGAACTGGGCCGAGGAGGATCGGATTCGGTGCCAGGAACTCACAGGCAAGGACGAAACGATGAACGACGCCCGCACGATCGACGACCACACGGCGCAGCTCACCCCGCGCGCGGCCACCCCGGAAGCGCTCGTGGAGATCGAGCAGCGCGTGCTCTGGCTGGCGACGTCGATGATCCACCACGCCAACCGGGTTCGCCCGAACCCGTCGGGGTTGAAGGTGGGTGGTCATCAGGCGTCGTGCGCGTCGATGGTGTCGATCATGACGTCGCTGTGGTTCGAGCAACTCCGCCCGGGCGACCGGGTGTCGGTCAAACCGCACGCCTCTCCGGTGCTGCACGGCATCAACTACTTGCTCGGGGAGCTGGACGAGAAGTATCTGACGACGTTGCGGGAGTTCGGTGGCCTGCAGTCGTACCCCAGCAGGTCGAAAGATCCCGATCCGGTGGACTATTCGACCGGGTCGGTGGGGATCGGTGCGACGGCCCCGATCTGGGGTGCCATCGCCCGCCGCTACGTGAATACCCAGATCGGTTCGGCGGGCACGGGTCGGCAGTATTCGCTGGTCGGTGACGCCGAG
The DNA here is from genome assembly GCF_026810085.1 of Rhodococcus sp. JS3073. NCBI lineage: Bacteria > Bacillati > Actinomycetota > Actinomycetes > Mycobacteriales > Nocardiaceae > Rhodococcus > Rhodococcus sp. JS3073. The sequence continues at coordinate 4,767,981 of NZ_CP113951.1, forward strand.
CTGGACGAGGGTGCGGTGTGGGAGGCGATCCTCGACACCTCCGTCGCCGAACTCGGTGAGATCGTGTGGATCGTGGACCTGAACCGGCAGTCCCTGGACCGGGTGGTGCCGAACATCGCCGCCGGCCGGCTCGAGGCCATGTTTGCTGCCGCCGGGTGGCAGGTGCTGACCGTGAAGTTCGGGACCCTGCTCGAGTCGCTGTTCACCCGGACCGGTGGGCCGGCGCTGCGGACCCGGATCCTGGACATGCCCAACCCCGAATACCAGCGGCTGCTGCGCTGCGACGCCGCGCAGGTGCGGGACCGGTTGCCCGGCGACGGCCCCGACGCCGCGGGCATCGCGTCGCTGATCGCCGACCTCGACGACGACACCCTCCTCAAAGCGATCCGCAACCTCGGTGGCCACGACCTCGACGCCCTGCGCGCCGCCTACGGGCAGATCGACGACACCCGCCCGACGGTGATCATCGCCTACACCATCAAGGGCCGCGGTCTGCCGACGCAGGGGCATCCGCAGAATCATTCGTCGCTGCTGACGGTGCAGCAGTACGAGCAGCTGGCCGCGGAGTTGGGCATGGACCCGGCGCACCCGTGGGCCCGGTTCGAGGCCGACGGCGCGGCGGGCCGGGTGTGTGCGGCGACCGCGGACAGGTTGCGGCGGGAGAAGGTCGAATTCGGCACCCCGCCCGCGGTGCCGGCCGACATCGGCCGCACCCCGTCGGGGACGTCCACCACCCAGGCCGCACTGGGCCGGGCACTGCTCGACCTGTCCCGCCAGGCCCCCGAGGCGGCGAAACGCGTCGTCACCGTCAGCCCCGACGTGTCCTCCACCACCAACCTGGCCGGGTGGCTGAACAAGGTGGGGGTGTGGTCGCCGAACGAGCGGCGCAACTGGTTCGACGACGACGCGGAGACGATCATGCACTGGCGGGAAAAGCCCACCGGGCAGCACATGGAACTGGGCATCGCCGAAACCAACCTGGTCGGGTTGATGGGTGAGCTCGGTGCCACCTGGAGTCGGTGGGGGCAGCCGCTGTTCCCGATCGGGGTGATGTACGACCCGTTCGTCGAACGCGCCCTCGAACCCTGGTCCTACGGCATCTACGCGGGTGGGCAGTCGATCCTGGTCGGCACCCCGTCCGGGGTGACCCTGGCCGCGGAGGGTGGGGCGCATCAGTCGATCAAGACCCCGTCGATCGGCCTCGAGCAGCCCGGGTGCGTCAGCTACGAACCCGCGTTCGCGATCGACGTCGAGTGGACGCTGCTCGACAGCATCTCCCGGCTGGGCCGCCCGGACGGCTCCTCGTCGTACCTGCGGCTGTCGACCCGCCCGGTCGATCAAACCCTCGCCGCGGTCCCCACCGACCCCGCGGCCCGGGAACGTCGCCGCCGTCAGGTGGTCGCCGGCGCGTACATCCTCCGCCGCACCGACGATCCGGCGGTCACGCTGGTCGGCATGGGTGCGGTGATCACCGAAACCCTCACCGCCGCGGACCGGTTGGCCGAGCAGGGCATCGCCGCGGATGTGGTGTGTGTGACCAGTCCCGGGTTGTTGTTCGAGGCGGTGCAGGCCCGCCGCGGCCTCGCCGACGGCCCGTCCTGGATCCTGGACCAGGTATTCCCCGCCGGCCGGGCCACACCGATGGTGACCGTCCTGGACGGGCACCCGCACACCCTCGCGTTCCTGACCGGCATCAACCACGTCCCCGGGGCCGCGCTCGGTGTCAGCCGGTTCGGGCAGGTCGGTTCCCTCGACGACGTCTACCGCTACCACGGCATCGACACCGATGCCGTCGTCCGCACCGCCCTCGACCTCTCCTGAACGAACGGGACGCTCGTTGCGTCAGATCGAACGAGCGTCCCGTTCGTCCAGGGAGCGCAATACCTTTTGGGCATCAATAGATCCAGAACTAGTGTTGGACTTGAATGGTTGTCGCTCCTAGCCTTGTGGACACAGCGCGCACCGACAGTGACGCGATTGCGAACGAGGAGAACGAAACCCATGGCCACTGCGTCCCCCCACGAGATCGCCCACAAGCTCGGCTCCGGTCTGTTGTCATTCCCGGTCACCCATTTCAAGAATGACCACTCGTTCGACGAGGCCGCGTACCGCGGGAACATCGGCTGGCTCGGGCAGTTCGACGCCTCGGGGTTGTTCGCCGCAGGTGGCACGGGCGAGTTCTTCTCGCTCACCCCGCCGGAGGTGGAGCAGGTGGTCCGGGCAGCGGTGCAGGAGGCACCCGACGGTCTTCCGGTGATCGCGCCCGCCGGGTACGGCACGGCCACCGCCGTGCAGATGGCCCGGTCGGCGGAGAGCGTCGGCGCGCACGGCATCCTGCTGCTGCCCCCGTATCTCACGGAGGCGAGCCAGGACGGCCTCGTCGCCCACGTCAAAGAGGTCTGTGCCGCAACCACTCTCGGTGTGACGATCTACAGTCGCGCCAACGCCGTCTACACCGAGGCCGCCGTCGCGGAGCTCGCGGACAGCTGCCCGAACCTGGTCGGTTTCAAGGACGGTGTCGGCAACATCGAGCAGATGACGCGCATCTACGCGAGTCTCGGCAACCGGCTGACCTACGTCGGCGGACTGCCCACCGCCGAAATGTTCGCACTGCCGTATCTCGCGCTGGGCGTCACCACCTACTCCTCGGCCATCTACAACTTCGTGCCGAAGTTCGCGATCGACTTCTACAATGCGCTCCGCAGCGGAGACAACGCGTTCGTCATCAACGCGCTCAACGAGTTCGTGATCCCGTACTGCAACCTGCGTAACAAGAAGCAGGGGTACGCGGTCAGCATCATCAAGGCCGGCATGAAGGTGATCGACCGACCTGCCGGCCCCGTCCGCGCGCCGTTGACCGACCTCGACGCCGTCGAACTGGCCGAGCTCGCCGACCTGATCAAGAAGGTGAGCTGAGCCGCATCGTCCGCGATCTATCACCGGAGAACGCCATGGCACTCACCGCATCACGTGCGCAACTCGCCCTCGATCTCGCTCGGCGCCATGCCGCGACATTCGACGCCGCTGTCGCCGTCAGCGTGGTCGACGACGCCGGAAATCTGATGTGCTGCTCCCGGACCGACGGTGCCGCCGCGGAACTGCTCGAATCCGCGACCCGTACTGCGCTCGGCGCCGCCCGGCGAATGTCGGGCACGCCTGACGGGCGCGGGGTAGAGCCGGCGCCCGGCGTGACGGTCGACTGCGGCGTGGTCCCCGCCTGGACACCCCACCCGGCCGACAAACCCGGTGCGGTCGGCATACTCGCGGTCGCGACCTCCGTCAGTGGTGCCGGGCCACGCATCGTCGAGACCGTCATCGACGAGATCCACCGGTTCGACGAGCGACACCGCCACAACATTTCGTGACACCGGTCCCGGCAGCGACCGTTGCCCCGCTGGAAAGGTCAACTGTGACTATCTCGACGCCCGCGATCCCCTACGGACTTGCCCGGTCATGGCTCCTCGCACCGGCGGTGGACCACGAACGGCTTCGCGCAGCACACAACTCGGACGCCGACGTGGTCATCATCGATATCGAAGACGGCGTGCCGGAGCGGAACAAGGAGCAGGCCCGCCTCATGACCAGACGCTGGCTCGAGGACGACAACGGATGGGTTCGCATCAACGACGCCACGACTACGCACTGGAACGAGGACGTCAGCGCGTTGCAACCGGTCCATCGCCGCGGAGCGGTCCGTCGTCCGGCTCGCCTTCGGGACCGGTGACTTCCGTCGTGACACCGGAATGTCCGACACTCCTACTGCCCTGGCTTTCCCTCGATCCCAGCTGGTGATCGCGAGCCGAGTCGCGGGGATCGCGGCACCGATCGACGGGCCCACCCTCGGCGAAAACAGCGCCGACGTCATTGCCGGCGTTGGCGCTGCGACAGAGATGGGTATGACCGGAAAGCTCTGTCTCGCAGAGAGTCACGCGGCGACGATCAATGCCGCATTGAGCCCGGGCCGGGACGAGATCAGCTGGGCACTCGCCATCATCGAACGTCTGGGCTCCGACGGCCGGAACATCGGCGACGGCAGTGATCTGCCCAGGCTCGCCCGCGCGCAGCGGATCGTAGAGCGCAGCCGCGCGTTCGACGCCGTGCGGTAACGCAGTGGGCTCCTCCGTGTGCCCGGCGGTCAGCCGAGGCTGAACGGCTGTCCCCACAGGGTCACGGCGCCGTCGACCGAGTCGGTCGAGACCGAAACGGTCGCATAGGAGCGTGCCTGCGCGTAGCCGGCGCAACCGGAGACGCCGAACGTCTCGTCGGAGTAGGTGAAGCCACCACTGTTGCCTTCGAAATCGAAGTCGCTGGTGTGCGCCTCGGCGCCATAACTGTCCGTGTACTCGACATCGAGGATCGGCACGTTGGTGGCCTGGCCGGGTCCGATCGTGATGCCGCTGCCGGCACCACCCTCGGCCGGAATCGCGGCAGCAGCGCCGCCGGTGGCCGCACCGATGAGGTCGGACGGCGTCAGACTGGCACCTGCTTCACCGTTGACGGAGCCACCGAAGTTGAGCTGGCACGCCACGATGTACCCGGCGTCGATGTTGCCACCCTCCGCGGTCCCGCCGTCGATGGAGACGTCGATCGAGCCCGATGCCCACACGTTGCGGTGCAGCGGGGTCGAACCCATCGACGGGCTGATGTTCGCGGTGTTGCCGGTCTGGCGCACGGTCACCACGGTGCCGTCGAGCAGCGTCTGCGTGACGGTGCCGTCCTGCAACGGAACGAAGGTGTCGGCGTTGGCCGCACCGGTGGAGAAGAGGCCGATCGCGACGGTGGCCGCGGCGACCACGCCGGCAGCCTTGGCGCCGTGGCGCAGGGTCTTGCTGTTCATTGTTCCCCTCTAGGGTGAAAGTCGCTGACGCGAGAAGTCGTGAAGTGGGATCTGCTTACGAGCAATCAGCCGATGCTGAACGGCTGCCCGTAGAGGGTCGACTTGACGTAGTGGTTCCCCGGAATCTCGAGGACCGTGTACGCGCGGGCCTGCGCGTAGCCGCCGCAACCCTGGACCTCGATCTGCTGGTCGCGGTACTGAATCGCGGACACACCCGGCTTCAGGTCCGTCTTGGACTTCACCTTCGCGAACTTCACCTCACCGGCGCTGATCGGAATCGACAGCGAACCACCCAGGCCGAGCGAGTCGAGACCGAGATCGGCACTCAGACCACCCTCGAGGCCGGTGATGTCGGCCTGGCAACCCACGATGTAACCGGTGGTCAGCGTTGCGCCTTCCTCCGGGATCTCGCCGCCGAGCTCGGCGAACACGTCACCCGACACCCATGCTGTGCGGCCCGCACCATTGGCGGCGAGCGACGGAGAAACCAGAGCGCTCTCCGCGTTGCGGGCGATCTTGGCCGTGACGCTTCCCGCGTTGACGACCTTTTCGCCACCCGGCAGCGGCACGAAGGTGTCGGCGTTGGCCGCACCCGTGGACATCAGGCCGAGGACTACAACCGCGGCGGCACCAAGGCCGGCAACGCGGGCCCCACGGCGCAGCACTGACTTACGGATTGTGCTCATTCATTCCCTCATTCGTGATTGTGACAGCGAACCGTCAGCACGTCATCGCACGGAATCGGTGGCGATCCCGTGCGATGACGGAACATGTTGTCGATCAAGTGAATTTGCCGCGGATTCGGGTCGGCAGGTGGGCTGCCGGCGGACCGAGCGGGCTATCGCCGCAGAACCGCCTGGGCTGCCGAACGCCCGGTCCGGACTGCGCCCTCCATGTATCCGGAGACCCAGTAGTCGGATCCGGCGACGAAGAACGGCGGTTCGTGCGCCGCGTGTAGCGGGCCGATGGCGGAGAGATCACCGGGAGCGTAATGCGCCATGTATCCCAATGAGTATGGCTTGATGGACCATTCCTCGGTGAACAGTGCCGTCGGGTGGGCGGCGGCCTCTCCGTACATCCGTGACAATGCCGTGCGGGCGTCCACGTCACGCGCAGCCTGATCTCCGGCGAGGTGAAACGACAACTGCGCCGGCGGCACGAGCGCGGACAGCACACCCGGCCCCTGCACCCAGGTGGACCCGAGAAGTCCATCGCCGTAGGCGGATCCGCTCTGACCCTGACTGCGCCAGAATGAAGTCTCGTACGCGGCGACCACTTTGGCCGTGAGCGAGTTGCGAATCCGGTGAAGCGATTCGAGGCGCTCGGACGACAGCCCGGTGATGGCGACCCGCCTGAGAGGAGCGACGGGAATCGCGCACACGACATTCGCGGCGGCGACCGTGCGACCGCCGCGGAGCTCCACGGTGACTCGGTGGGGCTCGACGTGGAGAGCGGTGACGGCGCTCGACAGTTCGATTCGGTCTCCGAGCTCAGCAGCCATACGATGCGCGACCGTTGCGCTACCCTCCGCAACCGTCGACCGGGTCCACTGGTCGATGTCGTAATACCTCTCGAGGGCGGTCGCGCCGACCGAAGACATCTTGCGCAGCTCGGCCAGGAGCGACGTCCGGGCCGTGCCGTCCGCCGCCAGTCCCGCCTTGGCCAGCTCGAACATGCGACTCACCGCGGGTCGGGCCGCAACCTCGTCGAGCCACGTGGCGAAGGACAGGGAATCCAGCACGTTCGCGTCGGGATGTGCCCACGGATTCTCGGGCTGAACCTGCTTTGCGAGAGCGACCATCATCTGAGTCACACGCTCGTAGTCCGCAACATCTTCCTCGGTCATCCAGGCTGCCTGGTCACCACGGATGACGGTTCCATCGATATCCCACACCGTCCGGCCGGGTTCGGAGATGTAGCTGTCACGCAGCGACAATCCGAGTTCGTTCACCAGACCGATGTACGACGTGTGGGAACTCCCGACCAACTCGCCGCCGAGCTGAACGATCCGGCCGTCGTCGAGTCGGGTCTGTTTGACCCGGCCCCCGACGCGATCCCTGGCCTCGAGGACCCGGACATCGAGACCTCCATGCATGAGATCCCGCGCGGCTGAGAGGCCGGCGAGCCCGGCCCCGAGGACTATCACGTCCAGCATTGTTTCTCCGCTTCGTGAAGTTCGAACCACAGTGTGATTCATGGTGTGTGAGGCCTCGACGCGGCTGGAGGCCAGGAGTGCAGGAGTCGCTGCACGAATGCCGGCGGCGCTGCTGCTCACCTGTCGATTTCGACGACCGGCGCCGAATCACCACCCTTTCGGGTCGGCGCGGAGCAGCGCAGGTCGGAGATGAGCGCTGTCAGCCGGATGTCATTCGCGTCTCGCCCCAGGAGCGAGAAGTTTCGAGGAATGAAATCAGCTTCCGCATGACGAGAACTGTATCTACCGGGGGATATGGCCGTCAAGACCCGAATTCCCGCGAGGTGTGCACGGGTTTCCGGGTCGGATGGAGACGGCCACGGTCGTACGCGACGCCGAGGAGGTTGTGTCCCGCTCGGCGGGGATGCCGTCCCGGCCCGGCCGGGGTGCTAGTAGCTTTGCGTGCATGTCCACTTCAGACGTGCGCGCGCAATCGGAAGCCTCGCCGAGCTCGGTCAAGACCCTCGCTCGCGGTCTGGAGATTCTGCAGCTCTTCTCGGAGGACGATCCGGAGTTGAGTCAGAGTGACATCGCGTCACGGTGTGGCCTGCCGATGCCGACCGTCCACCGATTGGTGGGAACGCTGGTCGGTCACGGGTTCCTCGAGCCGGTCGCGGGCGGTCGAAATCTGCGATTGGGCAGCACGCTGCTGCAGCTCGCGGGACCGTTGATCGCTCGCAGCGATCCGACCGTGGTGATACGTCCGAAGCTGCACGAGTTGTCGAACCAGTCGGGCGAAACCACGAACTTGGCCATGTTGCTCGGACCGTGGGTGGTCTACCTGGATGGGGTGACTGGATCGCGCATGCTCACGCCGCAGGCGACGATCGGTGCGCGGATCTCCGCGCACAACACGGCGCTGGGGAAGGCGTTGCTCGCCCAGTTGGACGACGCGGAGGTCAAGGAGCGTATCGGTGAAGGTCCGTATCATCGGACGACGAAGCGAACCGCAGCCGATTGGCCCGAGCTGAAGAAGCGGCTGGACGAGGTTCGCAAGACCGGGATCTCGATCTCGGACGAAGAGTACGAAATCGGCCTGACCTCTATCGCGATCGCGTTGCCGCCCCAGTCGGACGGGACCCTGCGCGGGATCAACATCTCGTTGCCGCTCAGTCGCGCGACCGAGGAATTCCGGGTTACGGCGATTGCCATGCTGCGCGACGTGGCAGCAGCGGTCTCGGCGCGCTAACCGCTTCGACCTCGAGTCGTTCCAGGCCGCAACTGACTGTTGACGGCCAGTTCTTGCCGTCCGTACTGTTCTCGCTATGCGAAAGTCAATTTCTCTCCCTGAAAGTAACGGCGCAACGGGGAGGGCGGAGTCGGCCTTCTTGGTGACCCGTGAAGTGCGGCGCGAAGCCGACGGTATCTCGTCGTTTCGCTTCGAACGTGCTGATGGCGGCGCCTTGCAGGCCTGGGAACCGGGCGCCCATCTGGACTTCACCCTCCCGTCGGGCCTCACTCGCCAGTACTCGTTGTGCGGCGATCCCGCGGATGATCGCAGTTACCTGGTCGCGGTGCTCGACCAACCCGAGGGGCGCGGTGGTTCCCGCGAGTTTCACTCCTCGATCGCCCCGGGAGCGACGATCGAGGTACGCGGTCCGAGGAATCATTTCCCCCTCGTCGACGCCGAGTCGTACCTGTTCATCGCCGGCGGCATCGGCATCACGCCGATCCTCCCCATGGCCCGTGCCGTGGCGGCGGCGGGGAAGCGCTGGCGAGTTGTCTACGGCGGCAGGACGACCGAGTCGATGGCCTTCCTCGAAGAGCTTCGACAGCTGCGGGGTGACACGGACTTCGTGCCGGAATCCTCGCGCGGCCGGATCGATATCGCCGGGGCACTCGCTGACGCACCGGCCGGTACGCAGGTCTACTGCTGTGGTCCGGAACCGCTGCTGCGAGCAGTCGAGGAGTGCTGCGCGAATCACGCAAATGTGGGCGCCGTGCATTTCGAACGCTTCGGAAGCGCTCGCCTTCCCGGCGACTCGACGCGCCGAACCGACGATGCCGGCGCCCCGTCCGGGTTGGCGCGATTCGAGGTCGAGTTGGTCTCGACGGGGACGACGGTCGTGGTGGACGAGGGGGAGTCGATTCTCGATCGGGTGCTCGAGGTCGTCCCCGGCTGGCCGTGGGCATGTCGCGAAGGGTATTGCGGCAGTTGCGAAGCCCGTGTCGTCGAAGGTGAGCCGGAGCATCAGGACGATGTGCTCACGGACGAAGAGCGGGCTTCCAATGCCGTCATGATGATCTGCGTCGGGCGGTCCTGCTCGCCGCGCCTGGTCCTGGACATCTGACCTTCGCACGGGCGCCCAATTTTCATTGACACCCGCCAATCCGCGGAGCTATTCTCATATAGCAAAAGTTACTTCCATACAGTGAAACCAAATGGAGTTGAGGCAAGCCTATGACTACGGCAGGCTTTGAGATCGCAAACCCCGCTCTCACGCTCGAGGACACGGCTGCAACGGCAGCCCGCTTGGCGCAGGAGTTTGCAGTCAGTGGCTGCGGAGTGCCGAGCAATCAGGGTTCACCTTCCGACGCCGATTCCCGCGCGGCTTATGCGGCATACGGGAAGGCCGGGCTCATCGGGATGCACTGGCCGCAGCGTTACGGCGGCCGCGGGCTGGACGCACTGTTCACCTTCGCCGTCGAGGAGCAGCTCGGATACAACTGGCTGCCACTCTCGAGCTACCTCCTGTCGGTGAAAACGATTGGGAATGCACTACTTCAGTTCGCCAGTGAGGAAATGTGCCAGATCTTCCTCCCGCAGATCGCGTCCGGCGACATGATCTTCTGTCAGGGGTTCTCCGAGCCCGAAGCGGGCACCGACCTCGCGTCACTTCGCACCACGGCGCGCCGCGACGGTGACCGGTACATCGTGAACGGCCGCAAGATCTGGACATCGAGCGCCGAACACGCCGACTGGGTGTACCTCGCGGTCCGTACCGGCTCCACCGAGGCACGTCACCGTGGGCTTTCCGTCTTCCTCGTGGACATCACGACGCCGGGCATCGTCGTGGACGTACACAAGACGCTCGGCGGCGGAACTCTCGGCGAACTGACCCTGACGGACGTGTCCATCCCGGCCGATCAGATCGTCGGCGAAGAGAATGCGGGCTGGGAAATTCTCATGGGCACACTCGATTTCGAGAGGGTCACCAGTGAGAAAGTCGGCATCGTCCTGCGTCTTCTCGACGACATGGCCCCTCTGGTCACGTCGCCGAAGGATCGCGAGATTCTCGCAGGGCTCCGCGGCGACGCACAGATCGCGCGCCTGCACGGACGCCGGGCCACGGAGCGACTCGACGCACGACAGGACGCGAGCGCCGAGTCCTCGATGGCAAAACTGTCGATCGCCTTGCTGCTGCAGGAACTGGCAGACGCGGCCGTAGAGGTGCTCGGACCCCGCGCGCTGATCGAAAGCGGCCCGGGCGCAGTGCTCGACGGCAAACTCGCGGCACTTGCCCGCGCAGCGGCGGCGACCACCATCGCGGGCGGCGTTTCGGACATTCAACGCAAGAACATCTCCAGGCGAAGGGTAGGCGCAGCGTCATGACCGTACCGACCGCCAAGCCGCTCGCCGGGCTGCGTGTCCTCGACTACGCGCAGTACGTCGCGGGCCCGTTCGCGGCGATGATGCTGGCCGATCTCGGCGCGGAAGTCATCAAGGTGGAACCACCGAACGGTGACGCCTGGCGGCACTACGAGCCGTTGACTCCGGATGGCGGACGATGGTTCATCTCGCTGAATCGCAACAAGAAGTCAGTGGTCGCGGACCTGAAAACGGAACGGGGACAGGACTTCAGTCGTGCGCTGATCCGTACCGCGGATGTCGTGATCCACAACATGCCCCCGGAGCGGGCCTTGCGGTTCGGCTTGGATCGCGACACCGTCAAATCCGTCAACCCCGACGCGGTGTGGTGCTGCGTGTCGGCATTCGGCACCGACGGGCCCGAGTCGCAGACTCTGGGCTACGACTTGATCGCGCAGGCGGCGTCCGGACTCCTGCTCGCGGATGCGCGCAGTGGTGACCCGGTCCCACGTCGATCCGGTGGCATCGCCATGGCCGATCTGACCGCCGGCCTGCTCACCTTCGCGGCGGCGCTTGCCGGTCTCACCGACCGCTTCCGGCGACACGACGAGACCGGTGTGTCCAAAGGTTTCGAGGTGTCGCTGCTCGGGGCGTCGTTGGCGGTGCAGGTGCAGCGGTTCGTCTCGGTCGGTGACGGCGAGTTCGACGACGCGCCCGGAGTCTGCGACGAGACGAGACTCGAGCAATTGGCCGAAACGGTGACGGAGTCGGACGAACTGGAGCCGTACTACCGGTGCTACGCCGCGTCGGACGGATTCATTGCGCTGGCCTGCCTCAATCTGGCGCAGCGCCGGAAAGTCCAGGCGCTACTCGGTATCGACGACCCGTGGGCGGTCAACCCACAGGCAGTGCCCGCCGACCAGGCGGAACGGGAGATGCGAAGTTCGCTGAAACACCGATTCGCCGAGGTGATCAAGACCGATACCGTCTCTCATTGGATCGCGGCGTTCGAAGAACTCGGCGTTCCCGCCGGACCCGTTCGCGAGATCACGCAAGCGCACTCTCTACCGCAGGTGCGCGCAAACGGACTCGTGCAGACGATCGAACAGCCCGAGATAGGTCCCGTCAGCGTACTGGGATCGATCTTCAAGATCGACGGACATGCCCGACCCGACGCCGGTTCTGCACCGCGTCTCGGTGAACACACTCAGCAGCTGACCGAACTCGTCAGCGCAACACACACTTCGGAAGGGATCGCGACAGCGCGATGACTGAAAACGTAACGATGACGAAAGACGATGTTCGAGAGTTCGCGTCGTCGGTGAAGAATATTTGCAGTTCTTTCCCGACATCGGGATCCTGGGCGCCCGATCGTCCCTCGGACGATCGCGATGCCGCGGTGCGCGAGAACCTCTCGCGCGCAGGCTGGTTCGATCTCGCATCGGAACAGCAGGGAAGCGAGTTCCTCGGCGCCGGCGCAGTCGAACTCGGACGGGCACTGGTCTCCGTCGACTGTATCGATGCGCTTCTCGGTCACGGCGTGGCCGTGGCATCGGGTGAGACCGGCGACGTCACCTTGGCGAGGTACTCACAGCCGGGTGACACTGTGTGGCTCTGTGGGCGCGGCGCGGCGCAGCTCGTCGAGGTGGTGGAAGCCACTCCCGTCAACTACATCGACGCACAGGGCGTCTCGATCGTGTCGACCACTCCGGTCACGCCGCAGGCCGTCCCGTCCGCGAGTGTGGATGCCTGGTACGCCGCGATGACTGGCTACACCGCTGGTCTGGCTGCGGGCGCGCTCGAGCTGGCACTGAACCATGCCGAGAACCGCATCGCCTTCGGAAAGCCGCTGTCCGCCCTGGATTCGGTCGCGAAAAAGCTCGCGGATGCGGCGACCGCGACGGAGGGGCTCCAGCTGGCGGCAGAGGACCTGCCGAGTGAGTTCGTCGTGCGCCGTGCGGTCGGCACGGCAGCCGGTGTCGCCAAGGACTGCCACCAGATCCTCGGCGCACTGGGATTCACCCTCGAATTTCCCCTGCAGCGATACTCGCGGCGAATCAAGGCGCTGCGTTCCTGGACACCCCAGATCGTGGTGGCGCTGGAAGCAGCACGCGAGGGTGACCGATGACCCGGCACGATCCGCGCACCGTCGTCATCACCGGCGGAGCGAGTGGTATCGGATTCGGTATCGCTCGGCGGATGGTCGACGACGGTCACCACGTCGTCCTCGTCTCTCGTGACATCGACAAACTCCGTAGCGCTGCCGATCGGCTCGCGGACGCGCCGGGCACCTGTGCGGTCCACGCCGTCGATGTGCGGGATCACGACCGCGTCGCCGCTCTGTTCGAGTCGCTCCCCAGCGTGGATGCGCTGGTCAACAACGCGGCAGGCAACTTCACCGCGCCGACCGTGGATCTGTCGTTCGGTGGTTTCCGAGCAGTCGTCGAGATCTCCCTCTACGGCACGTTCAATGCTTCGCAAGCCTTCGCGAAGCGTCTGATCCGGGAGTCGCGCCCGGGGGTAATTCTCAACATCGTCGCGAGTTACGCGTGGACCGGAGCACCGCTGGTGGCCCACTCCGCCGCAGCGAAGGCCGGGATGATCGCCTTCACGAAGTCCGTGGCACGCGAGTGGGGGCCGAACGACATCCGCGTGAATGCACTCGCACCCGGCTTCGTCCCGACCGACAACGCGGTGGCCGGCATTCTCTCGACACCCGGGGCGAAGGAGCGAATGCTGGAACTGATCCCGATGGGCCGGTTCGGCACGCCGGAGGACATCGGCGACGTCGCGGCATTCCTGCTGGGTGACGAATCGCGTTACGTCACCGGGGCGGTTTTCGCGGCCGACGGTGGCCGATCGGTCGGAGTCTCCATGCACGACGGCGGGGACAGCTCCGCCGACACAGACCAAGCGGTACAAACCGCGGGAAGGGGTTGAATCATGACCGATACGGTTGCACCGGAGAGCTTCTCCGTGAGTACGGACGAGACGGCGCGAGTTGCAGAACACCTGGTGGAAGGGAAGACACTTCCCCTCGAGTGGTACACCTCTCCCGAGGTCGCCGAGGCGGAGAAGAAGGCGATCTTCGCTTCCAGCTGGCACTACGTCGGTCGCGCCGCAGACGTCGAAGAGACCGGGATGTTCGTCACCGCCGACATCGGTGACGTCCCCATCGTGATCGTTCGCGATCGGGACGGATCGCTGAATGCGTTCCACAACGTGTGCCGGCACCGCGCGGCCAAGGTCGTACTGGACGAGAAGGGCCAGCGTCGAACCCTGCAGTGTCACTACCACGCCTGGACGTACGGTCTGGACGGAAGTCTCAAGGGTGCACCGCGTTCGGCATCCGAGGAGTGCTTTCCACAACAGCAGTTGGGACTGCGCAAGGCGTCCGCGCAGACGTGGGGGCCCTTCCTGTTCGCGCATCTCGCCGACTCCCCGGCCGATCTGTTCGATCAATTGGGTGAGGTGCCGGACCTGATCGCGGCTGCCGGGATCGACGTCGACGACCTGAGGTTTCACTTCCGGTCGGAGTACGACATCGCCTGCAACTGGAAGGTCGCGATGGAGAACTACCTGGAGTGCTATCACTGCCCGACCGCGCACCCCGGATTCAGCGACGTGCTGGACACCCAGATGGACGCCTATCAGCTCGAACTGGAGCACACCTTCGCGTGGCAGAACGGACCGTTGCGTCCGCTGCCCGAGAACGCGGTCCCTCGCTCCGAGGGGTACACGGGACGAGACGGCGCGGTTCCGGAAGGTCGATACTTCGCCATCTTCCCCAACCTGAAGATCAACATCAATCCTGGTTTGCCGAACCTGTCGATCGGTCCGATGGTGCCGACGGGTCCCGACGACTGCCACGGGATCCTCGACTACTTCTTCAGCGCGGACGTCACCCAGCAGTGGATCGACGACATGCTGGTATTCGACGATCAGGTCGGCGTCGAGGATCGTGTGCTGGTGGAGTCGGTACAGCAAGGTATCCGTTCGGGGTCGTTGACCGAAGGGCGGATCATGCTCCAGTCCGAGGCGCTCATCGGCGGGTTCCAGAAGTGGGTGCTCGAGAAGTACTCGGAAGGGATCCGAGGCGCGTGACCGCCGAACTCGCGCCCGGTTCGGCCGCGGTTCGGTACGACTGCCTGTCCATCGGCGGACAATGGCGTCCGCCGGTGGACCCGGCGGTCGCCGAGGTGGTGAACCCGGCAACCGCCCGGGTCTGCGGCGAGGTCGCCATCGGCGGCGCAGCTGATGTCGATCTCGCCGTCGACGCCGCCCGAACTGCGGGGCTCCGATGGTCGCGCACATCACCTCAGTTCAGAGCCCAGCTCCTCGAGGCGGTTGCGGAGCGCATTCGACTGCGACGTAACGAATTCGCCGAAGCGATCAGCCTGGAGATGGGCGCGCCGGCAGACAACGCACGCGACACGCAGACCGATCTCGCGGTCGCCGTTTTCGAGTCCTACGCGAAACTCGTGAACGAATTCGAGTGGGAGGAGACGCTGGGGAACTCGCTGATCGTCCACGAGCCGATCGGCGTCGTGGCGGCGATCACCCCCTGGAACTATCCGCTCTACCTCGCGTCGGTCAAGATCGCCGCGGCCCTCGCGAGCGGGTGCACGGTGGTCTTCAAACCGAGCATCGACGCACCGCTCGACGGGTACCTGCTGGTCGCCACGATCGAGGAAGTCGCACGGGAATGTGGTGCACCGGCCGGTCTGGTGAATCTCGTCCCCGGTCACGGGTCCGTGGTGGGCGCGGCGCTTGTCGCGCATCCGGACGTTGCCGCGGTCTCGCTCACCGGGTCCACGAACGCCGGCCGGCAGGTGTCGATCGCCGCCGCGCACTCGATCAAACGAGTCGGGCTCGAACTCGGCGGCAAGTCCGCGGCGATCATCGTCGACGATGTCACGGACCTTGCCGGGGTGCTGTCCGGTGCCCTCGCCGATGTGTTCTTCAACTCGGGGCAGACGTGTACGTCGTGTGCCCGCATTCTCGTCCCTGCCGCCCGCTACGACGAAGCAGTGGAGTTGTCGGCCGAGATCGCGTCCCGTTGGACGATCGGCGATCCACGACTGGCAGGCGATCACATCGGGCCCGTCGCGACGCGTGCGCAATACGAATCCGTGATCGGTCATCTCGAATCCGGCCTCGCCGAGGGCGCACGTCTCGTGGTCGGCGGGGTATGCCCGCCGGACCGGATTCCGGCCGGGATGGAGAACGGATTCTGGATACTTCCGTCGGTCTTCTCCGAAATCGATCCAGAAATGACAATTGCAACCGAAGAGATCTTCGGGCCGGTTGCCCTGCTGATTTCCTATGAAGACGACGAGGACGCCGTGCGGATCGCCAACAGTTCGATATACGGGTTGAGCGGTGCGGTGTGGTCCGCTGACGACGATCGCGCACTGGCACTCGCACGCCGTCTCGAGACGGGTCGCGTAGTCGTCAACGGTGGACCGTTCAACGTGCTCGCGCCGACCGGCGGGTACAAGCAATCGGGTAACGGTCGAGAACTCGGAATGCACGGTCTCCGTGAATTTCTCGAGGTCAAAAACATTCAGCGCTGGCTCCGGATTTCAGACGAAATTCTCGGTGTCGATTCCCTGTGAAGCCTTGTGGCGCCGGTCACTTCAGCGCTACTATGAATAACGAAAGTGGCTTTCACAGATTGAAAGTTTGCAGGCCGGGGTGGTGAGAACCTACCGACTCGAGGCCCTAGAAGGAGCGGATCCGTGAGTTTCGATGCAGTCAGTCGCCGAAAATTTCTCGCGCTCGGCGGCGTGGGCGCAGTAGCGCTCGCACTGGCGTCCTGTGGACGCACTACAGCCCCCGGCGCTCAGATGGTCGGACCCCCGTCCGGCATCCCGGGGGCACCGCCGGGGCCCGGCGATGTCGTGCACGGCCGCAGCGGTGGAAGTGTCGTCACCGCGTGGACCGCGGAGGGCAACTCCTACGACGCGCAACTCGGCTACGACCTGCACTCGTGGGAGGCCGTGACAAGCCTGCTCTATCTCCCGCTGTTCCGGTTCGAGGGACAGGCGGGAGGGCCCGCGCCCGCAGCGGCAGCCGCGCTCCCGGAGATTTCCGAAGACGGTACTCGGTACGTCATTCGACTGCGTCCCGACGTCAAGTTCCACAACGGACGTCCCGTCGTCGCCGACGACTACGTGTACGCGTGGCGGCGACTCCTCGATCCGGCGACAGAGTCTTGGGCGTCAGGCTATTTCGGCTCGATAGTGGGAAGTGAGGACTATCTCGCCGGCATCTCGACCGCGCTTCCCGGCGTCTATGCGCAGGATGATCTCACCCTGATCGTGGAGCTGTCGGCGCCGGACGTGACGTTTACGAGTTTGATGGCCCAGCCCTACGCGGCGGCCCTGCCGCGGGAGGAGGTCGAACGCCTCGGCGAGGAATTCGGCCGGATGCCCGTGGGTAACGGGCCCTTCATGATCACGTCGTACGACACCAAGAACCGGCGATCGGTGTTCGTCCGCAGCCCCTACTATCCGTGGCCGGGACTGCCGTTTCTGGACGAGGTCGTCTATCGATGGGGTATCGATCCCTCGATGCAGTTCCTGCAACTGCAGAACGGTGATGTCGACATTCTCGGCGAGGGGCTCACGCCGACCATTGCCGAGCGGGTGCAGGGTAATCCGGAACTGCGCGAGACGTACACGAAGTTCATTCCCGTGCTGGGGGCGAGCTGGGCGGCTCTCAACGTCGCGACCGACAAGCTCGCGGATCCACGCGTTCGGCAGGCATTGAATTGGGCCACCGACAAAGACCAATTGGCCAAGTACTCGCGCGGACTGCAGAAATCCTGGGGGGCGATAATCCCCGAAGAGGAACCCGATTACCAACGAATTGTTCCGCCGTACTCGTACGATCTCACGCGAGCGAAGGCGCTCATGAAAGATGCCGGTGTCGATTCCCTCGAACTCGAATTTTTCTGTAACGACGACGACTATTGGAAATCCGCCAGCCTCGTATTGCAGCAGCAATGGGCGGAGATCAATGTCGACCTCAACATCACGACACTCAGTAACGCCGCTTTCTGGACGGCCTTGGACAACGGCGAGGCGGATGTTTTCGGGAGGCTGTTCTACCAGGTTCAGCCGACCGGACTGGATATTCTCGCGAGCAATTTCGTGACAGGGGCGTCGTCGAATTTTCAGGGATATTCCAACCCCCGAGTCGACGACCTGGCGGGCCGTTCACTGGCGAGCCTGACACGCGAGGAGAGCAACGCGCATCTTGCCCGCGCCGAAGCGATAGTGGCCGAAGACGCGCCGGGTGTATTCATCGGCAGTCTGCAGTTCTACGCGATGCGGTCACCGCGGGTCCAGAACTACCAAATGAGAGCCGAGACCGGCACCTACTACGACCGAATCTGGGTGTGATGTGAGTACCATTGTTGCGGCAGCCGTCCGGGACGAACACGTCGAAGTGCCGGCCAAACCGACCAAGACGGTTCGGCGAAGCAAGTTGCTCTACATCGGCCTTTCCCTCCTCGGCCTTCTCATTCTCTTCGCAGTGGTCTCGCCGCTGTTCGGGTCTCCCTACGTACTCCACCGAGACGGCCTGACGGATCTGGGAAGCCCCCTGGGCATCCTGTCACCCGGCCACCTCGCGGGCACGGACTCGCTCGGTAGGGACCTGCTCGCCCGGAGCGCCTCGGGACTGCGGGCAACCCTCGTGATCGCCATCGCGGCCAACGTCACGTCGATGCTCGTCGGCACGGTGGTGGGTCTGATCGCAGGCTCGTTCGGACCTGTTGTGCAACAGGGACTCATGCGGATCGTCGACGTGTTCCTCTCGATTCCCATCGTGCTGTCCGGACTGGCACTGGCCAGCATCGTCGGCCGCGGAATGTGGGGCATCGTCGTCGTGGTGACTGCCCTCTACTGGGCGTGGACCGCCAGGCTCGTCTACGGCGAGGTACTGCGTTTGCGCGGTAGAGGATTCGTCGAAGCCGCCGCGGTCCACGGCGTCGGCAAGCTGACGATCCTGCGCCGGCACATCCTCCCGCACATCTCCACAGTTCTCCTCAACATCGCGGCACTCAACGGCGCGGCTGTCGTGGTGATCGGCGCCGGACTGTCCTACCTCGGCGCCGGCATCCAGCCGCCGCAGCCGGAACTGGGCAACCTTCTGGCCAGTGGGTCCACCGCCATCGACTACGCGCCGCATCTGCTGCTGGTACCGCTTGTCCTGACCATCGCCACGGTTCTGTCGTTCGTGCTCATCGCCGAGGGCATCAACCGTCGCAACTCTCTCTCGGAGCGGCAATCATGGCTCGATATCTGATCACACGGGTGCTCTATGGTGTGCTGACCATAGCGCTGGTGATTCTCCTGACCTTCATGATCCAGTACATGCTTCCCGGCGACCCCGCCCGCACGATTGCCGGGCCGCGGGCCAGCGACGAGGTTCTCGCGGCTGTCCGGGACCGGCTGCATCTCAACGATCCACTCGTCCTGCAACTCTGGCACTACTACTCGTCGGTGTTCACCGGCGACCTGGGCGAATCCTACACACGACACCGCCCGGTGCTCGACCTGATCCTGGAGAGACTGCCGGCCACCGCACTACTCGCGGTCACGGCACTGGCAGTGGAGATGATTCTCGGCGCATCCCTCGGGCTCTGGGAGGCGCTGCGCCCCACCCGGAGCTGGGCCCTGGCAGCCACCAATGTTGCCCTGCTGTCGATTCCGCCGTTCGCGCTGGGATTCCTGCTTCTGCTCGCTTTCGGCTACCTCGTACCGATCTTCCCCGTGGACGGCGGCACCGGCTTCTCCCACCTGGTACTTCCGGCGCTCACGCTCGGGGTGCTCGGCGCCCCCTACTACGCGAACGTCGTCCGAGACGGCATGAAGGATGCGCTCGCCTCGTCGTTCACGCGAACGGCTGTCGCCAAGGGACTGTCGCGGCGCTACATCGTGTCCCGTCATGTCGTCCGTAATGCACTGCCGCCGTCGATCACGATGCTGGGGATGGACGTCGCGATCATGTTCTCCGGCGTCGTCTTCGTCGAGGCCATCTTCGGCTGGCCGGGAATCGGCGCCCTGCAGACCGAGGCATTCGCCGACGTCGACCGTCCGGTGCTGACCGGCACGGTGATCGTGGCCGCTGTCCTCGTCGTTCTCGGAAATCTGGCTGCCGACGTCATCCGAGCATTTATCGATCCCCGAGCGAAAGTGGGCGCACTGTGAATGCAGCGTCGAGCGCTCCGAGCGCAACCGCGGGCGGCCCCGCGGCGGCCACACCGCGTGTCATCGGCAGCGATGTCATCGTCAGCGATCTGTCGATCTCCTACGGCAGCTACTGCGCGGTCCGCGACGTCGGTTTCGAGATCAAAGCGGGCACCACGATGGCCCTCGTCGGCGAGTCGGGCTCCGGTAAGTCGACGATTGCGCTCGCCGCGAGCAGGCTCCTGCCGCGCGGGACGACGATCGATTCCGGCTCGATCTGCGTGAACGGCAAGGACGTCGTGCGGATGCAGGGGAACGAACTGCGCGAGATGCGCGGTGACACGGTGGCCTATCTCGCCCAGGACGCGCTGGCGGCCCTCAATCCCGTGGTTCGCATCGGGCGGCAGGTGAGCGAGATCTACAGCGTTCGCGGGGGTGACAGGAAGACCGTCGCGGAAGCGAAGGCGATCGCTGCCCTTGCCCAGGTCAACATCAACGATCCGGAGAGAGTGGTGCGGATGTATCCGCACCAACTGTCCGGGGGTATGCGCCAGCGGGTCATGATCGCCATGGCGCTGGCATTCGAGCCGGCACTGCTGATCGCCGACGAACCGACCACGGCGCTCGATGTCACGGTGCAGGCCGAGATCCTCCAACTGATCGTCGATCTCCAGGCGCGAAATGGTCTGACGTGCCTCTGGATCACCCATGACATGTCGGTGGTCGCCGAGATGGCGGACTCGGTCACCGTGCTCTACGGCGGCCGGATGCTCGAATCGAGCGACGTGTACTCGATGTTCGACACTCCGCGGCAGCCCTACACGCGCAAACTGCTCGACTGTTTCGCCAGTGGGCGTTCCGCGAAACCGAAAGAAGCGTTCAGCGCGATTCCCGGAAGCCCCTCCGCGCATTCGACCACGACCGGCTGCCCGTTCGCATCACGGTGCGACCGAGCAGACGACGTCTGCGTCTCGGAGACGCCCCGGTCGGTGGAACTCGCCCCCGACCACTGGGTGGCCTGTCACCACCCACTCGACGTCGGTACCGACGACGACGTCAAGACGCCGGCACTCGCCGCTAGCAGAGGTGGACAATCGTGAGTAACGTCGATACGCCCCTGGTCGAAGTCCGTTCGGTGTCCAAGAGTTTCGGCTCGGCCAAGGTGCTCGACGGGGTGTCCTTGCTCGTCGAGCGTGGCAAGACCACCAGCCTGGTCGGCGAATCCGGTTCGGGAAAATCCACCTTGGCGCGGATCGTCACCGGTCTGGAGACGTTCGATTCGGGAGAGCTGCTGTTCAGTGGCGCACCCCGGCCACGCCGGGGGAAGGCGGCACGCGAGTTCCGGCGCACCGTGGGGGTCGTCCTCCAGGACCCGTACGACTCGATCGATCCGAGATTCACGGTCGGTGAGGTCGTCGCAGAGCCGCTACGCGCTCAGAAGCGTTACCGCGCAGGCGGAAAAGAACGGGTCCGCGAACTACTCGACCAATGCGGAATGTCGGAGGTCGGAACGGATGCTCACGTTCATCGGCTGTCCGGCGGACAGCGACAGCGAATCTGCATCGCCCGTGCGCTGGCGACAGATCCCGACTTCATCGTGTGCGACGAACCGACGTCGGCCCTCGATGTGTCCGTACAAGCCCAGATCCTGAATCTGCTTCTGCGGTTGCAGCGCGAACGGGGGCTCGCCTACCTCTTCATCACGCACGACATCGACGTGGTCCGGCGGATCAGCGACCGTGTCGCGGTGATGCACCGAGGCAGGATCGTCGAGAGCGGATCCGCGCACGACGTCACGCAGAATCCGCAGGACGCCTACACCCAGCGACTACTCTCCGCGGTCCTGGGTTCCTCACCGCACACACGGAAACTCTCGTACCCGTACTCGTCACACACCTCCTAGGACGGACATGTTCGAATTCACCGCAATCGATTCCTCGCTCGCGATGAGCGACGGGGTCCCGCTTGCGTTCACGTTGTACCTGCCGGTCACCGGCGGGCCGGTTCCGGTACTGCTCGAGGCGTTGCCCTACCGCAAGGACGATCTGCTCGAACGGGTGCACTACGAGCGATTCTGCACGGAGTTCGGATTCGCCGTCTGCCGGGTGGATGTGCGCGGTACCGGTTCGTCCGGCGGACTGGCCACCGACGAGTACCCGCTCAGCGAACTCGACGACATGGCGTCCCTGATCGAGTGGCTCGCCGGACAGGAGTGGTCGAACGGATCCGTCGGTATGTTCGGCTGGTCGTACAGTGGGTTCAATTCCCTGCAAGTGGCGGCCGCACGTCCGGCAGCGCTGAAGGCGATCGTGCCGATCTACTCCTCCGACGACCGCTTCAACGACGACGTGCACTACATGGGTGGCGCGATGCGTGCCCTCGACCTCGTCGACTATCCGTCGTTCATGATCGCGATGAACGCGATGCCACCGGTCCCGTCCCTGTGGGACGGTGACTGGCGCGAGGAGTGGCGACACCGCATCGAGTCCAACGAGCCGTGGGTCTTCACGTGGCGAAGCGAGCAGCGCAGGCAGCCGTACTGGCAGGACGGATCGGTTCGACCCGACTACGCCCGCGTCACGTGCCCCACGATGATCGTGGCCGGATGGGCGGACGGGTACCGCAACAATACGTTTCGCACGGTAGAGGCCCTGGAGAATGCGGGGACCCCGTGGAAGCTGCTGATCGGCCCGTGGAGTCACATGGGCGCGGAGCTGTCCCTCCCGGGTCCCTGGATCGATCTGACCGCAGAGATGGCCAGGTGGTTCGATCGTTGGCTTCGTGACGAGCAGAACGGGATCGACGCCGAACCCCAGGTCACGATCTTCCACCGGCGCTCGACTGCGCCGGAACCGGATCTTCGTGAGCTCAACGGGACGTGGCGGGATCACATCGGACTACCGCTCGCGGACACGAAGACACTCGACTTCGACCTCGGCACCGGTTGCGTCACCCATGCGGTGATCGGTGACGTCGGAACCGCTGCGTGGAACAGCTGCGCGGGATCGCTTCCCTGGGGCCAGCCGACGGACCAGAGGTACGACAATGCCGCGTCGATGACGTGGGATTGGCCCGCGGACGACCTTCATCTCTACGGTCACCCACGACTGCAGCTGCGAGTGCGCGCCGACCAGCCGGTTGCGTTCGTCTCCGCCAAGCTGTGTGACGTGGCCCCGGACGGCACGGCGTCACTGATCACGCGCGGCTTGCTCAACCTCACCCACCGCGGCGGGTACGACAGCGACCCCGTGGCGCTGGAGCCCGGCGAATGGGTGGATGTCGAGATCGAACTCGAAGCCACCGCATGGAGTCTCGACGAAGGCAGGCAACTCCGTCTCGCCGTCACCGGAAACGACTGGCCGAACGTGACGGCGCCGCCGCGGCCCGTGACTCTCGAGATCGACCGCGAGGCGTCGAACCTGCTGTTGTCGGTGATGGAGTCGATCGACGACCTTCCCGAGTCGACCCTGCCCCATGTGCATCCCGAGTCGTTGCAGACCGGCGACGGCGTGACCTGGAGAGTGGAGCGTGACGTGCTGGCGCGCACGACCACCTGCCGCACGGCACACGGTTCGCGGTGGACGAGCACCAAGGGCTTCGCCTGCAGCGAGGAGTACAGCGGAGAGGTCACGCTCGATCTCCGCACGTTCGATCAGCGCATCGAGGCGTTCGCCCGGTTCGAGGTCGACTATCCCGAGGGCCGGACGGCGACACAGTCGACGATGACCGTGACGACGTCGCCCACCCATTTCGACCTCGACGTTACGGTCGAGGCCTTCGACGACGGAGAACCGTTCGCGCAGAAGCATTGGCACCACACCGTCCGCCGGGACCTCGCGTGATCCCAGCCGACAACTCTCGACCGTCCCGATCGATTACCCCTTCCCGTTGGAGTGTTTGATGTCTTCTTTTCCTGTTTCCGGTGAGCTCGCTGTTCGCGCTGCCGAGGTCCTGGCGCGGCTCGGGGCCGACGCCCCGTCCAGTCCCGATGGTCCTGTGGTGTCGCGGAGTCCGATCACTGGTGAGGTGATCGGCCGGCTGGAGGCCAGTACCGCACGCGAGGTCGACGACGCGATCTCCTCGGCGGCGCGCACGTTCACCGACTGGCGGCTGGTGCCGGCACCGCAACGCGGGGCGGTCGTCGCCCGCCTCGGACAGCTGCTGACCGAACACAAGGACGACCTCGCATACCTGGTGACCGTCGAGGCCGGCAAGGTCACCTCCGAGGCGCTCGGTGAAGTGCAGGAAATGATCGACATCTGCCAATTCGCGGTCGGACTCTCACGCCAGTTGTACGGCAAGACGATGGCCTCCGAACGGCCGGGACACCGACTGTCGGAGACCTGGCACCCGCTCGGGGTGGTCGGGGTGATCTCGGCATTCAACTTCCCTGTCGCGGTGTGGTCGTGGAACACCGCGATCGCCCTCGTCGCCGGCGACACCGTCGTGTGGAAGCCCTCGGAGATCACCCCGCTCACCGCGCTCGCCTGCGACGCACTGCTGCGCCGGGCCGCCGCCGACGTCGGCGCCCCCGCCGGCATCCATCACCTGATCCAGGGCCCGCGCGAGGTCGGGGAACGACTCGTCGACGATCCCCGCGTCGCCCTGCTCAGCGCCACCGGATCGGTGCGGATGGGCCGCGAGATCGGCCCCCGCGTCGCCGCCCGTTTCGGGCGGAGCCTGCTCGAACTCGGCGGCAACAACGGGGCCGTCGTCACCGAACACGCCGACCTCGACCTCGCGGTCCGCGGCATCGTGTTCTCCGCCGCCGGCACCGCCGGGCAGCGGTGCACCAGCCTTCGCCGGCTCATCGTGCACTCCTCCGTCGCCGACGAACTCGTCGACCGCATCGGCAAAGCCTACGAGCAGCTTCCCATCGGCAGCCCCCTCGACGAGACCACCCTCGTCGGACCCCTCGTCCACCGGGCGGCGTTCACCGCCTTCGAAGACGCCCTCGCGAAAGCGAAAGCCGACGGCGGCGAGATCGTCACCGGCGGCGGAACCCGCTTCGCCGACCAGCTCGACGACGCCTACTACGTCGAACCGGCCCTCGTCCGGATGCCCGCACAAACCTCGGTCGTGCACGAGGAAACGTTTGCCCCCATCCTCTACGTCCTGACCTACGACGACTTCGACGAGGCGATCGCGTTGCACAACGAAGTACCCCAAGGACTGTCGTCGGCGATCTTCACCACTAACCAACGCGAAGCGGAACGGTTCCTGTCCGCCGACGGCTCCGACTGCGGCATCGCCAACGTCAACCTCGGCACCTCCGGCGCCGAGATCGGCGGGGCATTCGGCGGCGAGAAGGAAACCGGCGGCGGACGCGAATCCGGCTCCGACGCCTGGAAGACCTACATGAGACGATCCACCAACACCGTCAACTACTCCACCGAACTCCCACTCGCCCAAGGCGTCAACTTCCTCTGACACCGGAACGTACGAGCTGAACGATAGGGAAATGCGATGACGAATCTTCGATCCGGCACCCAGTGGGACTCGGTGAGCGCGTGGGACGACGACCCGGTGGTCGCGTCGTGGAACGGTCTTCCGGTGTTGGAAAAGAACGTCACGGCCGACGTGTGTGTCGTCGGCCTCGGCGGGTCGGGTCTCGCGGCGATCGGCGCCCTGGTCGAACGTGGGCTGCAGGTTGTCGGCGTCGACGCCGGGCGGGTCGCGGCCGGCGCGGCGGGGCGCAACGGCGGCTTCCTCCTGGGCGGCCCGGCGACGTTCCTCCACTCGTCCCTCTCGACCTGCGGGACGTCGTCGGTCGATCTCTATCGTGCAACTCTTCTCGAGTTGGACCGGCTTGCCGAGATGCTGGGTCCGGAGGTCATCGCGCGGACGGGCTCCATTCGCCTCGCGGGATTGCCCGGCGAACCTGCCGACGACGCCGAGGCCGCCGACCGTGTCGCGGAACTCGCGGATTGCGCAGCACTGGCAAAGGTGCTGCGTGACAACGACATCGCTGTCGAAGAATACGACGGCGAGCTCGGGCGCGGCCTGTTTCTGCCCGACGACGCGGCCATGAACCCCTCTCGCCGAGCTCTGGGGCTGGCGTCACTCCTTCGGGGCCGGGCCGGCCTGTACGAACACTCGGCAGTCACCTCCGTGAAGAGTGGAAGGGTGACAACAGAACACGGTTCGGTCAGTGCACCTGTCGTCATTGTCGCGGTGGACGGCAAACTCGAACAAGTCCTCCCGGACTTGCAGGGGCGGGTCCGGACGGCACGCCTGCAAATGCTCGGGACGGCGCCGGGGCTGCCCGAGCGCCTGCCGTGTCCTGTGTACGGACGCTGGGGATACGACTACGCCCAGCAAGCGAAGGATGGGCGCCTGTTCGTCGGCGGCGGGCGAGACCGTTTCGTCGACACCGAGTGGACATTCGACACTTCACCAACTCCGGACGTCCAGGGCTACATCGAACGAGTAGCGGAACGTATGGCGGGCAAGCCCGTCGACGTCGTTCGGAGATGGGGTGCGTCCGTGAGTTACACCACCGACGGCCGTCCCCTCTGCTCCGAGGTTCTTCCCGGCGTCATCGCCATCGGTGCGTACAACGGGACGGGAAACCTGGTCGGTCCCGTCGCCGCGCGTGCGGCTGTGGCACTGGCACTCGATTCGACGGCACCCCCGGAGTACTTCTCCGCCTAACCGGCGAGGGGGAGGGCCGACGGCCCTCCCCCTCGATTCGGAACCGCGCGAACACCGTACCGGTGTGTCACTCCGCGAATCGGTTGACGTCGAACAACTCCAAGGGGAATTCAGGGGTCGATCCGCAACTGAGATCGGCGGCGATCTCCCCGATCACCGGTGCAAATTTGAAACCGTGACCAGAGCACGCGGAAACGACCGTCACGTTCCTGTATGCGGGTGGATTTCCGATGACGAAATGCCCGTCGGGTGTGTTCGTGTACATACACACCGCCGCCCGCACCGGGCGCGAACGCAATCCAGGCAGATAGCGACGAACGAGGTCCCGCAACGGAGCGGTGTCCTCGTCGTGGACCACACGATCCAACTCGTCAGGGTCGGTCTCGCGCCCGCCGAGATGGAGCGCGATCTTGACCGTCTCGCCGTCCATGCTGGGGAAGCCGTACCACCTCCCTTCCGGACTGTCCCTCAGAAATACCGGGAACCGGTCCGGCCCGAACTGCGTCGGATCGTCGGCCGGGAACCATGCGAGGATCTTGCGCTCCACGGTCAAGGGGAACTGGGCGGCAGGGAGAAGGCCCGGAATCCAGGCGCCGGCCGCGACCACGACGTGGTCGGCTCGAATGACCTCGTCCTCGAGCCGCACGAGCACCGTGTCACCGGGACCGTCCTCGATACCCTGGACGCGGCTCCCGGTACGCACAGAGGCCCCCAGTTCGCACGCACGGCGCACGGCACCGGTGATCGCCAACTCCGGCCTTATCACGCCGGCGTCCTTCTCCCACAGGGCCGTATCTCCCTCCCGTAAACGCTGAGCAGGAAACCGGGTACCGAACTCGGCCGGGTCGAGAATCTCCTGGGTGAGGGCATGCACCTTGGCTGCTTCGAGGGAGCCACCCACGATCACGCCGGTCGAGGGGCCGATGCTGAGGCCCCCGGTCATCGTCAGGACGGGTTCGCCGATCTGCTCACCGAGTTCCCTCCACCCACGGAGTGCGGCTCGGAGCATAGGGACATACGCGGGATCTTCATGATATGCAGTCCGGAAGATGCGCGACTCGCCGTGCCCGGAGCCACGATCGTGCCCGGGAGTGAACTGCTCGAGACCCACGACAGGAACACCGCGCTCCGACAGTCTCCACATGATTGCGGAGCCCATGGTGCCGGTACCTATCACGGCGACACCGGTCCTCGTCGTGCTCATCGAGCACGCACCAGCGGGTATTCGCCGGCGGGGGAATTGGTCATGATCACAAGCCCTCTCGAATGTGCAGTGCGTCTGTCCCGGCAGGTAGTGGTGCCGTCGAGCGCATCCACTACCTGCCGACCAGATATGTTGCCATCCCGTGACTCCGCACGTGTGACGCCGAACGGCATGTGTTCGAACATTCGGTCAGACGTGAAGGAGTCGCCTCGCCACTAGCGGGAGTTGACACCCTGTTCAATTCCGAGCTGCGTCAGACTTTCTCGCAGCGAGGCGTCCTGCTGCGCGCGATACAGCGCCTCGGGGGTGTGCACTTCCCGTCCGAGAGCGCCTGCGAACCAGTCGATGGTGTAGTCGGCGCCGGTGTTCGTGCTGTCTTTCGTGCCGTTGCCGGACAGGTTCGACTGGAAGATCCCGGCCGCGCTGCGCGGAAGGAAGTCCTCGTACACGATCGGAGTGGCCACCAGCGTTCCCGACCGAACCAGTGCGGCCGGATCGCGATCCGCCACCCCGGAGGGGGAGTGCACGTCGCCCACGCGGTACGTGAAATACGCGAGCGCCTCCTCCTCGAGACCTGTTTCCGTGGTGGGGAAGTCGGAGGCGTCCCACACCGACCGGCCGGCGTCCTGCCACGACGAACCGTTGCGTGCGGCGGCATCCGTCTCCGCCATGAGCGCGTCGTACCGTTCCCGGCCGCGGGGAGTGAGCGCGATTCCGCGCGACTCGACCTCACCGAAGCGCACCCGCAGCGTGCCGTCGACGACTTCCCCGTTCGATTCACGGAACTTGCGGGGCTCCGCGAGGGCCCGGAACGAGGTTTGCCGGAGCAGAACGTCGGGGCCGGTCCATCTCGGCGGGCCCTGGATCTGGTCGATCATTTTCAGGCCCCGTCGCTGCATCCGGGTGTAGAGCTCGTCGATGTCCAGGACGCGCGGGGTCAGGTGATTGATGTGGGTTCGGGTGACTCCGCCGATGTCGGCGGCGACGGCCGAGACCTGCTCCAGTTCGGCGTACCACGCACGATCGGTCGGCTCGGACGACAACTCGAATGCGGAGGTCGCCAAGTGGACGAACGTATCGGCCTCGGCGGAGGGAAGACCGCGTTCGGCGATGGCACGCTCGGCCAGCGTGAGTAGTTCCTCGCCGAACAGTGTGCGTCGGCCGAGGAACGTCTCGAGCCGGCTCTGCAGGTCTTCGGAGAAGAAGCGGCGATCGTCGACCGCGAGCATCGACGTGAACACCCGAAACGGGTTGCGTGCGAGTTCGTCGGCGTCGATCGGCCGGAAGGCCGTCGACACGACCGGAACTGCGCTCCGCGCTGCGTCGCGCAGGTCGTAGAACCCGACGGGGTGCATACCGAAACCGGCGAAGATCGTGCCGACCTCACGGAGTTCCCGGGGAGTGCCCACGCGGATCGCGCCGTGTCTCTCGGCCGTCACCCGGCCGATGTCGCCGAGCCGCTCCGCGTCGTCGCGGCCGGCGACGACGGCGGTGTTGATGTCCTCGCACACGTCGACGAGTGTGGCGTAGGCCGGTACCTCACGGCCGTACATCGAGGACAGAGCAGCCGCGAATCGCGCCCTCAGCTGCCAGGTGGGGATTACGGTCATACTTCTCATGCTCCGATCGGTGTCCCTGTCATGCGTTCGCGCGGATCTGACCTCGCGCCACCATTGCGGCACGCACCCGCGACTGGGCGATGCGACGAGCGGCGTCGTGTGGCAGGGCGCCGTGCGCCGCGACCTCGTCGAGGACTTCGCTGGTGTTGGCCCGGAGGCGCTGGGAGACGAGGTCGAGTACGGCCTTCCCCTCCGGGCGGAACGGGGAGTAACGGGCCTCCATGGCGACACCGGCCGCCACGATTCCTCCGGCGTTGGCGACGAAGTCCGGAACGACCAGTACGTCGTTGCGCGCAAACACCTTCAGTGCCTGCGGGCTGGCAGGCAGGTTGGCGCCTTCGACGACCAGCGTGGCCTTGACCTCGCGGGCCGACTGTTCGTCGATGACGTCCTGCAACGCGGCAGGGACCAGGACGTCGCAGTCGACGAAGATCTCACGCCCTGCGGGCAGGACGGTCGCGCCCGGGTAGTGCTCGGCCAGGTGATCACCGAAATCAGCTTTCAGTTTCAGCAGCAGAGCGACGTCGAGGCCATTCGGGTCGTGAAGGGCGCCCACCGACGTCGACACGGCCACGATCGTGGATCCGAACGCGGCGAAGCGTTCGGCCGCGGCGGAACCTACCGCGCCGAAGCCTTGGATGGAGATCCGTGCGTTCCCGAGGTCGACGCCCCGGCGTTCCGCGGCGACCTGAGCGGACTCGGCGACACCGAAGCCGGTCACACCGAGCTGATCGTAGGGAACACCGCCGAGTTCGTGCGGACTGCCGACCGCCGCGCCGCGGTCGCCGAGTTCGTCCTGAAAAATGGCCGCGTCGTTCTCGGTGAGTCCCATGTCGAGCCCGAGGACGTACTCGCGTGGTACTTCGTTGGAAAGCTTGCGGGCAAAGGCCCGGAGGATCTCTTCCTTGTTCGCTGCGTGCGGATCGCCGGCGATTCCCGCCTTCGCACCGCCGTGGAACATGTCGACGCCTGCCCATTTCCACGTCATCACCCGTGCGAGGCGTGCGATCTCGCCGACGGTGACGGTAGGGCTCATCCGCGTTCCGCCCTTACCGATTCCCCGGGCCGTGTTGTCGATGACGAGCACGCCCCTCATGCCCGAGCGGCGGTCGGAAACGACCACCACCTTCTCGGGACCCCAGTCGTCGATCTGCGAGAGTAGGTCGGTCATGATCGGTGTGCTCCTGTGCTGCGTAGTGTTTGACCGTCGACCGGTTCCGGCCGTCGGCGATATCGTGGACGTCTGTTCTCGACTCGAAGGATGACGCGACATGCTCAACCCAGTTCATCTGCGGACACTCGAAGTGGTGACCGAGACCGGATCGTTCGCGGCGGCGGCTCGCGAGCTCGGATACACGGCCTCGGCGGTGTCGCAGCAAATGGAGGCGCTCGAAAGAGCATCCGGTATGCGCCTTTTCGATCGTGAGGCGCGTGGCGTCAAGATCACCGAGATGGCGAGAATGCTGACCGAGCGCGCTCGGGGAGTTCTGGCCGAGCTGTACGAACTCGACGCCGACGTGCGGGGGATCGCCACCGGCCGTACCGGTCGTCTCCGCGTCGGATGCTTCCCGACCGCGGGTGCACGCATTTTGCCGTCGGCGTTGTCGAACTTGCGTGAGACTCATCCGGCAGTGGAGGTGTCCCTTCGGATCGGGGAGCCGAAGGACACCGTGCCCATGATCGAATCCGGCGAACTC
Organism: Rhodococcus sp. JS3073; assembly: GCF_026810085.1. Classification (NCBI taxonomy): domain Bacteria; kingdom Bacillati; phylum Actinomycetota; class Actinomycetes; order Mycobacteriales; family Nocardiaceae; genus Rhodococcus; species Rhodococcus sp. JS3073. Next base: position 4,798,915 of record NZ_CP113951.1, read on the forward strand.
GACATCGCGTTCACCTACGAGTACGCGGCGCTGCAGCAGCGATGGTCCGATGCGGTAGTCGAAAAGCCGTTGATCGTAGAGGATCTGGTATTCCTGAGCCCCTCCGACGAGGGGATTCATGAGGCGACGGACATCGAGCGTGCCAGCACGTTGCAGTGGATCTCGAGCGGCGCCGGCACTGCCGGTGAGCTGACGATGTACCGCATCTGTGCGGATATGGGATTCGTCCCCGAGCTGAATCTCAGAACCGAATACTACGACCTCGTCACGGAATTCGTCGGTGCCGGACTCGGAGTGGCAATCGTCCCCGCACTGGGAATCCTCGATCACCCGACTGTGTCCATCGTGCCGCTGCACTCGCCCTGGGCGCGTCGCACGGTCGCGTTGGTTCACCGTCGGAACCCCAGCAACCCGCTGATACCGGTGGTCGTCGACTCCTTCGTGGAAACGGTGACCACGCACGATTGGGGTCGGTACGTCACCGTGGCGGCGTCTTGAGTGTCTAGTGATGTCACCGTATTCTCCAACCCTTCCGGACTCGTGGGTAACTGCTGAATCAACCTTGCACGACCGGGCGGACGACTGAAAGTGCTGGAGCGACCGACCTTGTGGTCCTGAGCGTAAGAGCTGCTAAACAACACCACAGCAGCCAAGGAAAGCGGGGAAGTTGGTTGCGTCGGATGCTCGAGGCGAGCGCCGGATAGTTTTGGCGCGCCGATCCCCGATCGGCTCATGAAGTCTTGGCGTTTCGCTGGAATCGTCGGCCGGTGAGGGGATACGGAGTTCGAACACACGTGCTCGTCGACGGATCGAACTTCACAGCATGAAGGAGGGGACTGGTCTTTTTGTTTTCCACCGCCGAGTCCTCCCCGGATGTTGCTAGTTTGCGCGGCGATGCATCAGGTCATGCGGACCAGTACTCGCACGGCCGAACGCTGCAGAACCAGTCTTCGCCAGCGCTCACGGCGGGCGGGCAATGACTGCAACCGCCGCAGCCCCGCACGTCTGCGCCCACCACGACCGGTATCAGAGGCATCTTGCGGCAGTCGGCTCGGGAGTATCGTGACCTCTGATGACGAGGTGAGGATATGGGCGCCGACTCCGATTTCCGCTTTTCCGAGGGCGAACGACAGTCCGGGCTCGCGGCGGAACTCGAGCATGAGGGTTTTGATGACGCCCAAGAGGTTGGGCGCGGTGGGTTCGGTGTTGTTTACCGCTGTCACGAGCGGGTTCTCAACCGCTCGGTCGCCATCAAAGTGCTCTCCACCGACATCAATGGAGGGAACCTCGCACGGTTTCTCCGTGAAGAGCACGCCATGGGCACGCTCTCCGGCCACCCGAACATCGTCAACGTTTTCCACGTCGGCACGACAGCGGCCGGGCATCCGTACATCGTCATGCCCTTCTATGCCGGGGGCTCCTACGAGCAAATGGTCAAACTAAACGGTCCACTACCTCCGGCGGAGGTCCTGCGAATCGGGGTGAAGACCGCTGGTGCGCTGGCAGCAGCACATCACCTCGAGATCCTTCATCGTGATGTCAAACCCGCGAACATACTGCGCACCGACTACAACGAACCGCAACTGTGCGATTTCGGTATCGCCAGAATGGTCGGAGGCTTCCAGACCACCCGAAGCTCCATCAACGGATCACCCGGCTTCACTGCGCCAGAGATATTCCGCGGTGAGGATCCCAGCGTAGCCGCCGACATCTACAGCCTCGGAGCAACAATGTTCTGCCTGCTCACCGGGCATGCCGCATTCGCCCGGCGCAGTGGCGAGCGCATGATCGCGCAGTTCGTCCGAATCACCACCGAACCAATTCCCGACCTGCGTCAAATTGGTATCCCCGAGGATATCTCGGCGTGCGTCGAGATTGCGATGGCACCAGAGCCGGCCGATCGGTTCTCGAGCGCGGTCGAACTCGGCGAGACTCTCCGTGAGGTCGAGGAACGGGCAGGACTGCAAGTCGACGACATGGCGCTGCCATTCACGACGACCGAAACCTCGCGGACGGTCCGTTCCGTCCAGGTTCCCTCGAGAACGGTCACGACACCCAACCCCGCGCTGACGCTACCGCCGTCGGCGATCACAAAATTCCTTGCTCCCCGGCCTACACGCACCGCCATCGAACGCCGACAGCTCCTCGAACTACTGCGTGACACACCCCGTCGGCGGTTAACTCTCATCCACGCGCCTGCCGGATACGGCAAGACCACGCTCGTCGCACAATGGGCGAAAACCCTGCAAAAGGACCGAACTGACGTCGCATGGCTCAGCGTGGATGCGGATGACAACGACACCATATGGTTCCTCGCGCATGTGATCGAAGCCATCCGCCATGTTCGGCCGACCATCGCCCGATCGGCGCGACAAGTCCTCGAAGAACATGCCGAACGCGCGGAGCGCTACGTTCTCACCAGCCTCATCAACGACGTGCACGCCGGCGGGTCGCCGCTCGTCCTCGTTCTCGAGGACTGGCACTACATCGGGAACACCCACACAGCATCAGCACTCAAATACCTGCTGGAGAATGGCCCCGAGCAGCTGTCTTTAGTAGTCACGAGCCGCAATAGAGAAGGGCTTCCCCTCAACACCATGCGACTGCGCGACGAACTGGAGGAAATCGACCACACCCGCCTCCGGTTCACAGATGCCGAGGCCCGTTCCTTTCTTCTCGAAAGGGCCCGCGTTGACATTTCCGAAGGCGAGGCGATGCAACTCAGTCACGCGGTCGAGGGCTGGCCCGCAGCATTGCACCTCGCGGCGTTATCAATACATCAGGACCGCGATCCCGCTACCCTGCTCCGGGGAATATCTGGCGGGCATCCCGCAATAAGCGAGTACCTCACCGACACCGTGGTCTCAACTCTGCCGGCGCCGCAACTCTCGCTCCTCGAGGCGATGTCGATCACCGGCCGAGTCAGCGGCGCGCTCGCCTCAGCGCTGACCGGCGACGTCCGCGCCGAATCGCTGCTCGAGGAAGCAGAACGCCAGGACATGTTCGTCACCCGGGTCGACGGTGATACCACGTGGTATCGGTGCAACCCGCTGCTTGCCGACTACCTGCGTCGTCGTCTCGAACAGCACGAACCCGATCGTCTCCGCACCCTGCATTACACAGCGTCGCAGTGGTACGCCGATCGCCAAATGCTCGGCGAAGCAGTACATCACGCACTGGCGTCTGGCAACGAGGACTTCGCTGCCGACCTGATCGAAGCCGAAACGCACAACCTGATCGGCCATTCACGAATGGCAACACTGTTGAGTTTGGCGGCGAAAATCCCTGCACCGGTCACAGCACGCCATCCACACCTACAGATCGCGGTCGCACGCGCGAACGTTTCCCTCCATCGTCTTCATGAGGCAGAGGAAACCCTGAGGAAGGTCGATGACATTGTTGCCCGCGACCCGCTGCCTGCAGAGGACACCAGAATTCTGCGCATCGAAGCGGGTGCCATACGTGCAATAGCGAGAATCAACGCCGACCACATCGAGGGCGTCACCGAACTCGTCACCCCATGTCTGGAAACTCCCGACACACTTCCGCCCTGGGTGGTTGCTGTTGCAGCGAATGCGGCGTCGTTCGTCGACATCTACACGTTCAATCTCGACGAGGCCCGACAAAGGCAGCGCTGGGCCGAGCCGTATCACCTTCGAGCCCAGGGGTCGTTCGGTGCTATCTATGGACATTGTTACTCAGGCATCGCCGCTTCCGAGCAACTTGACATCACGGCTGCCGAACGAAGCTTTCGAGACGCGCTTGTCCTCGCCGAGAGCGGGACCGGTCCTCACTCGCACGCCTCACAACTAGCTGGTGCTCTGCTCGGCGCCCTCCTGTATGAAAAGGACCAGCTCGACGAGGCCGACACGTTGCTCAAAGAGAGCTACCAGCTCGGATTCGAGGTCGGTGCCGCGGACGTGTTGATTGCGACTTATGTGACGGGCGCACGTCTGAAAATGGTCCGCGGTGATCTCGAAGGGGCGTCGAACTTGCTCCGCCTCGGTGCGGAGGCGGCGCAAACGCTATCGTTGCCGAGGCTCGCCGCCTGCGTCGACAACGAGCGGGCGCGCTCGCAACTGCCTGGTGGACCGATCCCTCAGATATCACGATCACGACGATCGTGGACTTCACGTCCGGCGACAGTAGCGACGGTTACCGAGGAAATCAACGAATCAGCCCTTATCAGACGCATGATGAGACACCCAGCAACCGTCGGTACCGCACACGAGCGCGCGGACAGCCTGGTCCAATCCATCAGAGTCTGGCAGCGGCCCAGAGCAGAACTGCACGCCGAGGTGCTTCTGGCGGCGTGCCAGTTCGCTACAGGGGATGTGCGCGAAGCCAAATCGACTCTGGTGTCGGTGCTCGATCGGTGCGCCCGACACGGTCTGTGGCGCGTGGTCCTCGATGCCGGTGAGGAAGTGGACGCCATTCTGTCCTCGCTCCGCTCAGATCTCGACACGGGGCGATGGCGACCGGAATGGCCCGACTTGGCATCAGCAACACTCGCACGCATGAGCACCATCCCGTAGCGGCCGTCTCGATACCATGTCGGGGTCCGAGAATGTCGGGTGGTAGCCAAATCATTCTGCGGTGGGCATAGATTCACGCGAAGAAGCGGCGACCGTCACCAACAATTGCCGGCCGCATTCGCGAGCGCGGTATGAAGGGTCTAAAGGTGCCGTGTCGAAATATATGGTGGCGGATAGGCTTTTCTCAGTTGTAAGTATTCGTCGCTGTCATTGCCGTCGGACTCGCGGATGATTTGCCAAAGTCGCTGTGTGAATCGACCTGTGTGCATGCCAAAATTGATGAATACTTCTTCCTCGGGTGGTCCACCGAAGTGAGCCCACCTGCGTGCAAAGGTGAGAATATCCTCGACTTCTGTTATTCTGCTTCGTAATTGCGCACGGCGGTGTTCTGCCAGTCGTCGTCGATCGCGCCGCCGACGGTAGCGGTGGACGTCCAATTCCGCAGACGAGGGCTCCTTCGCAGAGGGCATGGATCCGCCGGTCCGGTCTACGGGTTGGCATCCTTCGGGTTTGCTTGCAGACATCGCGTTCTCAATTCGAGGGAAATCTTGTATCAATTGGGGAATCGGTCGTGCCGCATCGTGCTATCGAGTTGGATTTGCTCCAACTCTTCCGCGAAGTTTAATCGCGCCGAAGCTCTTCCGCGAGTGTCGTGAGGACTGATGGGGCGTACAGTTGTTCAATAGATATGTCGGAGTGGTCGGCCGATCGTTGCTGTTGAATGCGTATGGCTGTCGCCAGATGTCGTCGATATTCGGCGACATCGATCCCAAATTCGGATCGGATCCGCTCAGGGGGTGGCCCCCCGATGGGTGCCCACAAGATCGCGAGATCGAGGACATCCTCGAGATGAATGGCGTACGGCACGATGCGGTCCTTTCTCGTTTGGGTACGGCCAGCGGCGCGCGACACTCCCCTGGGGGTATCGGTATCGGTTTCGGGTTCTGGGCCGCCAATCTGGCCGAATGTGGTGAGTTCGTCAGGTGTGGTTCACACCGTTGGTTACGCCGTTACGGGTGAAGCGGCTGCCCATGTCAGCGAGGAATATGCATTGCGCCAGAATCATGCGCTCGAGCTCGAAGGGATCGATGCTTTCGTTCGGTCCGTGAATTTGCGATTGGGCAACATCTTCCGCACCCCACAGAATCGTCGCCGCTGATGGAGCTATATCGCGGAGCAAGTTCGCGGCGGGTACGGCCCCACCCGAACCGATCATTTCGGTTGGATGGCCGTCGAACGATGCGGACATCGCCTCGCGTGCAACCGAGTAGACCGCACTGTCGAGTGCCTGAGGCGCAAGTCCCCGAGCGGCGCCGAGACGTTCGAATTCGATCTCGGCCCAGTGGGGCCTGTGATTGCGGAGGTGGTCTATGACGGCGGTGAGCTCTTCGTCGGAGTCGGCGGTTGGTGCGGTCCGAATTGAGATTTTTGCCGTCGCTGTTGCGTGGAGTACGTTCGACGACTCGTCGACGCTGGGTACATCGATGCCTAGTACCGAGATCGCGGGATTGGTCCATAACCGAGATGCGATCGGTCCGACTCCGTTCAACGACGAGCTGTCCTCGATGCCGGCACTCGCGCGAAGCCAGTTCTCGTCGACGTTCGGGTCCTGCCAATTGCCTGTGGTCAGCTTGTCAACCACGATTGACCCCGTTTGATCATGAAGGGAAGACAGCGTCTGAAGTAGCGCCGTCAGCGCGTCCGGAGTTGGACCACCGAAAAGTCCTGAATGTGTATCGAAAGTAAGAGTTTTGACTCTTGCGAGGCAGGATGCGACTCCGCGGAGGGAGCATGTTATCGCCGGCTTTCCGACGCTCAGGTTGCCCATGTCCGCGATGACGACGGCAGCCGCGTTCTCCAAGCCCATCTCGTTGTGCAACGCTTGGGCAAGGTTGCTCTTCGTTTCCTCTTCGCCCTCGATGATTATCTTCAGGTTCACTGGAGGGTGTCCGCCGAAGATGCGGAGCGTCGCCGCATGCATAATGAGGCCGGATTTGTCGTCGGCGACGCCGCGACCATAGAGTCGTTTGTCCTGCCCCCAAGTGGCGGTCCAGGGGTCTGTCGCCCACCCTTGCGCCGGCGATGCCGGTTGTACGTCATAGTGCGCATACAGGACAACGGTGGGGGAGCCAACCGGTCCGGGGACGTCGGCATAGACGACCGGATTTCCGTGCGGAATCTCGATCAGCTCTGTTCGTGGTGCTCCGCTGATCGTCAGCAGTTGAGCGGCGTGGTTGGCCATATCCCGTATCGGTTCGCGAGGGTAGCCGGGCAGGGAAACCGACGGTATCGCTACGGCGGCGCACAACTGGTCCAGCATTTCCGGCATCAAGGCGCTTACCTGTGTGCGCAGGTTTTCAATCTGCATGATTCCTCGTTCCTCGCTCGGGCCGAAACTGCCCCGCCAGCGTGGAATTACTGTGAACCTTGCGTGTACTCGATGCCATGTCGCAAAGCGACAGAGAACTGCGATCTCTTGTCGTTCGGCTACATATTCGGTTGAGCGGACTGATCAGACGACTGGGATTCGTCATGTTCGGCTAGCCATAGGCGGCACGCGAGTTGCAATACGAGTCGCCTGTCCCGGTCGTTCAGAGTCTCCTCGAGAACGTCTAGTGCCTTCTCGAGGCGGTACTTGATCGCATTGGGGTGGAGGTAGAGGACCGCGGCGGCTTTGGCTTTCGAACCTTGACAGTCGAGGTAGGTGCTCAGGGTCTGTATGAGCGTGTACTTCGAGCGGGTGGGAATGTCGTCGACCTCTGACAATGCGTCATACAGCGTCCGGTGGGCGACGGGAGATGTCGAGAGGTCGGCCAGGATTCTCTCGAGCGGTGATGTCTCGAGGCTCAACACTTGGCCGCTGAGGTTTCGCGCTTGAGCGGCGCGGGCAGCCGCCTGTGCCTCCGCCGCTGCTGTTCGAAGCCCTGCAGCTCCCGATTCGTCCGAGCTGATTCCTGCGAAGAATCGAAATCCCGGAAAGCGGCTGGTAAGGGTATCGACGACCGCGCGTGCGACGTCGCGGAGGGGTTCGATATCGGTGACGGAGTCGTCGCGGTGTGACCATACGATCCCGAGGTCGTTGTTGATATGGGTCGTGAGCCACTCGTCGGTGGGAAGGTGAAGTACTTCGCGAAGTGCGACGGTCGCCACCGCTTGCTGCTGTCGTCCGTCGACCGACCACCCCCGGGGTGATCCTTTTGTATCGACCGCCGTTATGCATGCGAAGGCGTGGCGGGCATCGAGGGAGACCCCGGATGTTCGCGCGTGTTGTTCGGCAAATCGTCGCGCGCCGCCGGCTGCGTGTAGCACTGCGGCGACAACTTCGCCTCTTCGCTCCGTTGTGCGGACACCTCTGCCCAGGCGGTCTGAAACCACAGCCGCGACCGACGGCAGCACGATGGATGAACTCGGATCGGGTTTGCTCGTCAACCACCCCATGGTGATGCCTTGGAGGGTGACCGGCTCGGCGTTGTCGGGTTCGCGCTCGCCGCCGAACCATCGGATAGAGATCGGAGAGGGGAGGTGGGCTGAAACGCTGCGGAGAATGTCGTCCGGCGATGCCTCGGGGGCTGCCCGCTTGAGGGCATCGACCGCTCGCTGGGCGCGTTCGATGGAGGGGTAGTGCTCGACGTCGATCATTTGGTCGAGCACTCGTACGAGCAACACGATTGAGACGTCCCCATCGCATCCGAAGATCCGGATGCCGGTTCTTTCTGCGAGTTGGCGCACGGTGGATGGCACTCGCTTCAGCCCGACCAGGACGAGGCCGGCGACTCCGGACTCGGCTGCGACACGGGCGGCAACGTCCAATTCATAGTTGGCCGCGTTCTCCAACGCCTCCCGCGGGACGATCAGGATGGACGACTTCAGCTGTGTCACGAGCCGACCTTGAACTTCGAGGATCTCTGCCAGTTTGGAGACAGCGGTCAGGGCTACCGGCTGACTGAGGAACTCGGTCGGCCCGGCGAGCAACGTGAGCGGGTCTTGGCCTTCAATGCCTGACAACTCGGCAACTTGCACGTCATCGACTGTAGAAGACCAACAAATCCGCAGTCAACTTTGTTTATCGACGACATTGTTGCGCAGAAATGTCTGATGGATAGTTTCGGCTATGAACCCGATCACAGCAGTGACCGCCCCCCGGGACTCCTACACCCAACTTGTCGACGAAGGTGCCATCGAGGCGCTCGCGCTCGGTTGCGCGGTGTTCGGCGCCGGTGGCGGTGGAAACGTCGAGACCGGTGCGTGGGCCGCGCGACACGCGATCTCCGTGCACGGACCCGTCGAGGTCGTGGCCCTGGAGGCACTCGACGACGACGATCTGATTCTCCCACTTCACGCCATTGGAGCGCCGACCGTGTCGCAGGAGATGCTGCCGAGCGGAAACGAGCCCGGGCTGATCCGAACGGAGGTCGAGCGAATCTTCGGCAAACCGGTACGGGCACTGATGGCCGGCGAGATCGGCGGGGCGAACGGAGTACGGGCTGCGGGCTGGGCCTCCTCGCTCGGAGTGCCCCTTCTCGACGCCGACGGTATGGGGCGAGCATTTCCCGAGATCGACATGGTTTCGATGCAACTCGCCGGTCTCAAACCAGACGTCATCGTTCTCGCCGACGTCCAGGGCAATGTGACAACCTGCCGGCCGCTCGACGGGCCATGGGCGGAAAGGCTGGCGCGAGCCGTGTGCGTTGCAAGCGGTTCGACCGCCTTGATGACGAGCTACGTGATGACCGCCGCCCAGGCGAGAGGTGCTGTCATCGAGCGAAGTGTATCCAGGGCAATCGAGGTGGGGCAGCTACTTCAACGTCCCGGCACAGGAGTCGCAGCTTTGTGCGAGACCCTCGACGCCACGCAACTCATCACCGGGAAGATCGTCGAACTCGATCGTGCGGATGTGGGAGGGTTCGCACGAGGCAGTGCGGTTATCTCCGGAACCGGCAACGACCGTGGACGGCTCGTCCGACTCGAGATCCAAAACGAAAACCTCCTCGCACTCGAGGATGGGGTCGCGGTTGCGACAACGCCCGACCCGATCGTTGTGCTGGACGCGGAATCGGCACACGCCCTGGGAACGGACACCCTGCAGTACGGGCAGCGAGTGACAGTAATCGCGTGGCCGTGCCATCCGATCTGGCGCAGCGACGCCGGCGTACAGAAGACCGGACCTTCCGCATTCGGGTACGAGATCCCCTTCCGGCCGATTCCGGCCGTCTCCCTCTCCCAGTAGCAAACGTGACCGCTCGTTCACGAGAACCGAGCGATCCGGAAACCCTCGAACAACGTAAAGGAACGTCACCATGTTCGAAGTTCGCCGCGTCAAACGAATTACAGTGAGCTGTCTCGGTATCGGCCTCGCGGTCGCCTTCGGGGGAGCCGCGTGCGGATCGGCAGGCGGAGAGGCTTCGAGCAAGACCGATAGCGTCGCCGTACTCGTCGGTGGCGGATCGAACGCGTACCAGGCCGCTGGCGTCGAAGCCATCAAGGCCAGTGCCGCAGACGCGGGAATCAGCGTCGACGTCTTCGATGCCGCGTACGAAGCGAGCAAGCAGTACTCGCAGCTCCAGACCGCGCTGACATCGGGCAAATACGGCGGTGTCATCATCGATCCGGTCGATGGAGCGGGAATTGTCTCCCTGGTCAAGCAGGCAAAGTCGGCCGGCATCGAGGTAGCTTCGTGGAATCAGCCGATCGGATCCGACTACACGACACCGGAACCGACCGTCGACGGTGTCACAAACCAAGCCATGCTTCCGCTGACCGAAAGTGGGCGAATCTCAGGTGAATTGACGAAGAAAGCATGCGCGGACGCGAAGTCCGATCCGTGCAAGGTAGCGATTCTCTACTACAAGAAGGGCTCCACGTACGACACGGCCGTGATGGAAGGGTTCGACGCGGCAATTGCCGACTCGCCGTCCATCCAGGTCGTCGCCGGCGCTGACACCGAGGCGACCCGGCAGGGTGGCCTCGCTGGCGCGCAGACAATCCTCACCGGCACTCCCGACACCGACGTCATGGTCGGCACGTCACAGGCAGTGACCGGTGCGGTACCCGCGGTGGCGAACTCCGCTGAGAAAGTGTTCCTGATCGGTCAGGCACTCACAAGACAGGGAGCCGAGGGCGTCCGAAGTGGCGACCTGTATGGCGGTACGCAAGCAATGGCGGGGGAGGAGGGCCGACTGGCATTCGAGCAGTTGGTCAACGCCATGGAAGGTAAGCCATTTATTTCAGGCATCAATCCCGGCGAGTACCTGAATTCTCCGTGCCTTTCCGGCGTCCTTCAGTCCAACGTCGAGCAATGCTCCTTCGACTTCAACGGTTGAGCTACCGACACCGAACTCACGTATGACCATGGAAGGAAGAGGTCTCATGTCGCAGAGTTCATTCGAAGCGAGAGCTGTTCGAAAATCGTACGCCGGACAGACAGTACTGAACGGCGTGAGCCTCTCGATAGCGGCCGGGACGATCCACGCCCTCGTCGGGGAGAACGGCGCCGGAAAATCGACGCTTGCAAGCATCATCGCCGGGGCGAACCGACCCGACTCTGGAAGCATCCACATCGACGGTAAACAGGTCGATATCACCTCACCCAGATCTGCCCGCCAACACGGGATAACCTTCGTCTCACAAGAACTGTCACTCGTTCCCAAACGGTCGGTGATCGAAAACGTCTTCGCGGGGATACTTCCCACCGCATTTCCGGGAATTGTGTCGCGCCCCCAGATGCTTCGGCAGTTCAAAGAACTCCTCGGCCGCACGAATCTACAGCTACCTGCGGACACACTGGTCGAAGAACTGAACTCGGTGGAACAGGAATTCGTCGAGATCCTGCGTGCCGTTGCAGGAGGCGCCAGGCTCATCATCCTCGACGAGCCGACCACAGCGACGACGCAGGATCAGGCCGATCAGATCTATCAATTGATGCGGGACCTTGCTGCGGCCGGCGTTGCTGTCGTCCTCATTTCCCACGATCTCGACGACCTTCTGCGAGTAGTCGACACCGTATCAGTACTGCGAGACGGCAACCTCGTCAAGACAATTGCCGCGAAGGACGTCACCAAGGACGCTCTGATTACGCTCATGATCGGCCGTAAGCTCAGTGAACTATTTCCGCAAAAGGTTCTGTGCGACAACTCGATCGCCCCGGCCCTCGAAGCCCGCGGACTATCGCGAACTGGAATCTTGAACGACATTTCGCTGTCGGTGCGCCCCGGGGAGATCCTCGGAATCGCGGGCCTGGTCGGGAGTGGACGGACCGAGTTGCTGCGCGCAATCGTCGGCGCTGACAAGGTCGACTCAGGCATCCTCGAGCTCCACGGAAAGCGGATCGACATCAAGAGCCTCCAAACCGCTCAGCGTGCTGGAATAGCTCTGATTCCCGAGAATCGAAAGACGCAGGGCCTGCATCTCGATCACTCGATCAGCCGAAACATCGTGCTTCCCCACCTACCAAGCCTCAGTCGATGGGGATTTGTCAATAGAAGCCAGGTACGGCAGGCCACACACAGGTCAACCCTCGCCACGCGTGTGAAGATGACATCTTCCGGTGCCGCGGTTCGAACACTCTCCGGCGGAAATCAACAACGAGTCCTCTTCGCCAAGTGGCTCGTCGATCGGCCAGATGTGTTGCTGGTAGACGAGCCCACACGTGGTGTCGACGTCAAGGGCAAACGGATCATCTATGAAATTCTCGTCGAGGTCGCTCGGCAAGGCACTGCGGTCATCGTCGTGTCGTCGGAAGCTACCGAAGTCATCGGGCTGAGCCATCGAATCATTGTGATGCACAAAGGATCAACGTCTCGCGAACTCGTAGGAGACGAGATCTCGGAAGACGCGATCGTACGAGCCGCCTTCGGTGGCGTCGAAGACGGAAAGGCTACTATCAAATGACATCGGCCAACTTACTCGGCAAGATCGCCGACCCACCGGAACCGGCTGGCGACCGGCACCAGCCCTCACTGACCGACAGGGCCGTCAACTATGCACGACAGGCGGGGATCCTCATCCCCTTCTTGGCGCTGTTCATTCTCCTGAGCTTCTCCAGCAGCTCGTTTCTCACGACAACCAACCTGCTCAACTTGTTCGATCAGCAGTCCACGATCTTGATCGTTGCGGTCACAAGCACGCTTGTCCTGATCGCAGGGGGAGTGGATCTGTCCGCCGGGGCGGTCTACGCACTGAGTGGTCTGGTGGCAGCGAAGTTGACCTCGTCCGGGTGGGATCCCTACCTCAGCGTGGCAGTGGCAGTGGTGTTCGGCCTAGTGATTGGTATCGTGAACGGGCTCTTCGTCACGGTTATTCACATCAATCCCCTCATCACCACCCTGGCGACGGCGTACGTAGTTTCCGGCATCGCGACGATTGTGGCCGGTGGAACGGTACTCATCGTCGACGACGAGCGCTTCATGCAGCTGGGCAACGCAGCATTCGGTCAGCTGAAGGTCACGTCCATCCTTGCGCTGCTGGTCATCGCGGCCACATGGATCCTTCTCAGCGCGGCAACGTACGGTCGCTGGCTCTTCGCGGTGGGCGGGAACGAGGAGGCGGCACGCCTGTCCGGGATTCGAGTAACCATGGTGAAGGTCGCAGCGTACGCGATCAGCGGTGCCGGAGCCGCATTCGCCGGAGTGCTCGTTGTCTCGCGCGTTGGCTCAGGTCAAGCAGATCAAGGAGCACAGAATTCTTTGGTCTTCATTGTCTTGGCCGGCATCGTCATTGGCGGCACAAGCTTGCTCGGCGGCGAAGGCGCGATTTGGAAGACCTGCGTCGGCATCATGTTTCTGGCTTTGATCACGAACGGGTTCGTGCTCCTCAGCCTGGACAGCGTGTACCAGCAGATCGCCGCGGGCGCGCTCATCATCATCGCCGTGGGAGCGGATAGCTGGCGACGACTACGTCGGAGATGAGCAATCCAGATGGGCTTCCAATGCCCAATAACCCAATCAGAATTAGCAATCGACACAGAGGAAGCACCATGGAAGCGCAGTCTGTATGGTTCCCGGCGGAACGAAAGGTGGAGATTCGTCGCGAGCAACTTCCGGAGATCGGATCGACCGAAGTGCTCGCGGAATCGATCGCATCGGGTATCAGCCACGGAACCGAGATGACGATCTTCCGGGGTCAGGCTCCGGATGTCCGGACTTTCCTCGACCTTCCGCAGGATCTGATCCAGCCGCAGGCGACGATGGGCGGATCCTTCGAGCAAAGGTTTCCGATCAAGTACGCCTACGCGAACGTCGGTCGAGTTCTCGAGGCTGGTGCCGACAGCGGGTTGCGCCGGGGTGACCTGATCTTCGCACGCGTCCCCCATCAGAGCCACTTTGTCGTTGACCGTTCGCTGACCACGAAGTTGCCGGACGATCTGTCTCCGGTGGATGCGGCGACGACCATCGGTCTTCTGGATGTGGCGGTCAATGCGCTGCTCGACCATCCAGTTCTCGTTGGTGACGTTGTCGTAGTATTCGGTCTCGGCCTTGTAGGGCTCTTCACTCTGCAGCTGGCCAGGAGAACTGCGTCGACCGTGATCGCGGTCGATCCGATCGCACACCGGCGGGATTTGGCATTGCGGTTTGGCGCCGACCTTGCAGTCGGACCCGAGGCTGCGCTCGAAGCGGTGCGCGACCTCAGCGGCGGCCGCGGAGCGGATGTGTCGATCGAGGCAAGCGGCGCGCCTGCTGCGTTACAGTCCGCGATCGAGGCAACCGGGGCTGAGGGGACGATCGTGGTTCCGGCCTATTACGGGCGCAAGCCTGTCGAACTCATTCTCTCACCGGAGTTCCACATGCGACGGCTCCGGATGGTCAGCTCGTCGGTGAATGCGCCTGACGGCCGCTTGTCCGCCCGTTGGACGAACGAACGCCGGCTGAATCTCGACGTGAGCTTGTTGAACGAGCTCCATGCTGGAGATTTGATCAGTCACCGGATTCCCTTCGACGAGGCGGAACGCGCTTTCGCTCTGGTCGACGAACATCCCGACGAAGTGTTGTCAGTCGTGCTCACGCACGAGGCATGACCGAGCGGACGGATGATGAACGTCCTCGTGGATGCGCACTGCCATATCGGAAAGTACCCGGATCGGGACGGCACCGTGAAACGTGCACGGGCGGCGGGGATTCGTCCGATCGTCGCCACCTCACGACCGTCGGAGTTCAGGGACCTCATCGAACTCTTCGGCATGAACGCCGACCTGGACATCGGTCTCGGTTTCCACCCCGAATGCGCTGGCAGTGTCTATGTACCTACTGAGATCGAGATCTTCAACGAGTATGTCGGCCGGGCGCGGTGGATCTCGGAGATTGGTTTGGACGGGTTGATCGCCGACTCGACATCCTCGCACTTCGGGAACATCCCTACACTTGACGAACAGGTGGCGTTGTTTCGCGCAGTGCTCGACAGGGCTGGGTCCGGCAAGGTCTACTCGATCCATTCCCGCGGAGCAGCGTCGTTGACTATGGACGTACTCGACGAGTTCTCTATTGATCACGTTGTATTGCACAGCTTTTCGGGGACATTGGGAGAAGCCCGACGTGCCGTGGAGCGAGGGTTCTACTTCTCCATTCATCCCGCGATGGTGTCCACCAGCGAGGGCCGGTCGATCGTTAACTGGCTTCCAATCGATCGCATGCTCATCGAGACGGACGGCCCGTACTTCGCCTGGCACGACCGACCAATCGAGCCATCCGATTACCGAGAGATCGTCGCGGAGGTCAGCCGCACCAGGCGTACCGACTCACGAGATCTCCTCGATCAGCTGGGACGAAATTATCTCACCTTGACAGGTGTAGCCACCGGATCAGCGCCGGTGACACAAGTACCTGACGACTTTGAAGGATAGGACGATTGTGACTCGAGATTTGCGAATCGGCATCGATGTCGGCGGAACCCACACAGATGCTGTAGTCCTCGACTCGGCCGACCACGTTGTCGCTTGGACCAAGCGCCACACGAGCGCGGACGTCAGTTCGGGCATCGAGGTTGCGCTGGGCGACGTGCTGGACCAGTTGGGCGACCGTTCTCAGAGGGTCGGCCAGGTGATGCTGGGGACGACACACGGGATCAACGCGATCCTCGAGCGCCGTGGGCTTGCGAAGGTGGCGGCGATCCGGTTGGGTGCGCCCGCAACCACGAGTGTTCCACCCCTGATCTCCTGGCCCGCTGATCTGCGGCAGTGCGCAGTGATCGCGTCGGCAACGCTCCCCGGCGGAAACTACGTGTCGGGCGGATCGATCCAAGATGTGGACCGGCAAGCGATTCGGGAATTCCTCGAACGCGCAGGTGAGGAGACGGAATCCGTCGCCATCACAGGTGTGTTCAGCCCGGCCTACCGGGACCAGGAGCTGCAGGCGGCGGAGATCGTGCGGGATGTGTTGGGCCCGGATGTCGGAATTTCGTTGAGCCACGAGATCGGCTCGCTGGGATTATTGGCCCGAGAGAACGCGGCAGTGCTGAATGCGAGTCTTCGGCATGTCGCGCGTGAAGTTGCAACTGCGCTGCGCGAGATTCTGGATAAGCGAGGGATCGACGCGCCGACCTACTTTGCTCAGAACGACGGAACTCTGATGGGCGTAGACCAGGCCACGAAATTCCCCGTACTGACGATCGGTTCCGGCCCCGCCAACTCCATCCGCGGCGCCGCATACTTGACTGGGTTGACCGACGCATTGATTGCGGACGTGGGCGGTACCTCTACCGATTTCGGCGTGCTCGTGGGAGGTTATCCCCGCGAGGCCTCACTGGGCGCCGAGCTTGCCGGCGTCAAGACGAATTTCCGTATGCCTGATGTTCTCAGCATCAGTGTTGGTGGTGGCACCGTCGTGAGGAACCGGTCGGGGGAGGTCACGGTCGGACCGGAGTCGGTCGGATTCGGTCTGGCCACCGAGGGGCTGTGTTTCGGCGGTGACACGCCGACGCTCACGGACGCTGCCGTGCTAGCCGGTCGTGGTGAGGTCGGGTCGGTTCGCCCGAGTTCGAAGTATGGACGTGTGCTGCGAGAAGCGCTCGCGATCGCGGACGAGGAACTCGCCGACGCGGTGGAGAGCATGAATGCGTCTCGCGATTCGAACACCATGGTGGTGGTTGGCGGTGCGGGGTTCGTCGTTCCGGAGACTCATGAGCGACTTCCTCGGATCATTCGGCCGAAGTACGGGTCGGTGGCCAATGCCGTCGGTGTCGCGATCGCACCGGTCAGTAGTCGTTGGGACACTGTCATTCCTAGCGGACACGACCGGCGGCAGGCAATCAGTGAAGCGTCGGACATTGCAACCTCGCGAGCGATTCAGGCAGGTGCCGATCCGAGCCGTGTCGACATCATCGAGATCACCGAGACACCTGTGGGGTACCTGCCTCAGCCGGCAACTCGCCTGCGTGTGCGTGCGGCAGGCCCTCTGGGGCATGTTTCCTAGCGTCCGTACCCGATGAACAGGATGGTGAACCCATGGAAGCAGTTGTCTCAGAGCTGATCCTGGAATCGGACTCTGTCTATTCCCTCAAGCTCGTCCCTACAGGGGCGGAACGATTCCCAGACTGGTCCCCAGGGGCGCATCTCGATCTCCGATTACCCCCGGGGACGACCCGGCAGTACTCGATCATCGAGTCCGGTCCAGATTGCGCGTGGTTCCGAGTGGCAGTACTTCGCGATCCCAATAGTCGTGGTGGGTCGGAATACGTGCATCTCTTTCTCCGTCCTGGGCAGCGCGTGATGATCGGCGGACCTCGGAACCACTTCCCGCTCGAGCCGGCCTCCTCCTACCTCTTCATCGCGGGGGGAATTGGTATCACGCCGATCCTGCCGATGGTTGCGTACGCAAGGAGCAGGGGAATTGCGCACACGCTTCACTATGGTGGGCGCACGCGCTCATCGATGGCGTACGTCGGACGGGTCGAGTCGTGGGGGTCGTCCAGCGTGCTGTGGCCGGAGGACAGCGTTGGGCGTATCCCACTTCGGGAAATCATGGAACGGGACGAGCTACGCTCGGCGGTCTATACCTGCGGTCCTGAACCGCTGATCAAATCCGTCGTCGACACAGCTGCCGCAGTCGGATACGCGGAAAGCGACGTGCACGTCGAGCGGTTCAAACCCCGGGTCAAGCCCCAGACCCCGAATCGGCCTATCACGGTGTCTGCGCAACGTTCCGGCGTGACCGTGGAGGTCGACGCGTCGACGTCGATCCTCGACGGGTTACTTCGGGCAGGTGTGAGCGTCAATGCAAGCTGCAGGTCCGGGGTCTGTGGAACCTGCGAGGTGGGGGTGCGAGGCGGGATTCCAGAACACCGAGACGATGTTCTGACCGCCGATCAGCAGTCTCGAGGCGACAGCATGCTGGTCTGTGTCTCCCGCGCTTTCAGCGACGAATTGGTTCTCGACGTGTGAACAGGAGCAGCGTGTGAGTGATGGTGGATACAGAAGATTGACCGTGGAAGACATTCGAGCGGCGCTGGGAGAGCCCGATGCGCCTGTTCGACAGAAGATCGTACGTACGCTCGATGTGAGTGCTCAGCGATTCATTGCTCATTCCCCGTTCGTCTGTTTGGGCACTGCCAGTAAGGATGGAGCGGACGCGAGTCCGCGCGGCGACAATCCCGGATTCGTCCGTGTGCTCGACTCGACAACGGTGGCGCTACCCGATCGAACGGGCAACAACCTCTGTGATTCTTTTCGGAACGTCATCGAAAACCCCTCCGTTGGGATGCTCTTCATCGTCCCCGGGATGCGGGAGACCCTCCGAGTGAATGGAAACGGGTTCGTGACGGACGATCGAGATCTCCTTCGTCGGTTCGAAGTCGACGGGCGGATCCCGAAATTGGCGCTCGTCGTTTCGGTTACGGAGGTGTACTTCCATTGCGGGAAGTCGCTTATCCGATCGAGGCTCTGGGACCCAGATGCGCAGTTGATCGCACCGCATGTGACGCTGGGAAGCAATGTCTTCTCGATGCACAACGTGGAAAGAGACAAGGTCTCGGGAACCGCGTCCCAACTAGGGGAAGTTCTCGAACGAAGCTACGTGACGGAGTTGTAGCGGCCAGGCCTGAGCGCCCATGCACTGAAAGCACGCGAATCGCCGTGATTGGTTGGGGCACTTGATCAACGCAGTGATCTGATCCGCCGCGACCGAGAGCGGGTTCCAGGCGGGTCCGGGATCCAATACATCGGTGCCGTTAGTGTGTCGGACTATTGCACCCGGATGGTTTCGGCTGCTGTGTTCGAACGAGGCGTCTCGGCCCCCTTTCCCCGTGCTGGGCTCGTGACGAACCTTCGATCTTTGGTGAGCACGTTGTTACTGGTTGCTGAGTAATTGGCCAGAGGGGCAGTATTCATAAGAAATAAACGTGGGATTGATATCCGGAGCGAGAATTGAGGTTCGTGGAAACGGTGACCACGCACGATTGGGGTCGGTACGTCACCGTGGCGGCGCTCTGACCGTCTCGAATTATCCACCGTGATCCCTTCCCGTAACTTGCGCGTGGTCACCGATGCATCAACCATGCACGACCGGGCGGGCGACTGACAGCGCTGGAGCGACCGACCTGGTGACCCTCAGGGCAAGTTCTGCTTAATGATGTAAAAGAGCAGGTCCGGGGATTGCCTGCCGCCTTCGGGGCCCGCCTGGGCAGCCGCGGCCGCAGTATTCTTCGTGGTGACGGTCACGGCCCGGCGCGAGGAACAGTCGACCTTACGGTGAGGCATCGAGACTCTGATCCTGCGACTCTTGCCCGCTGATCGGCGCCACAGGATGATCTAGGGATGGCCGAACAGATCGACGATTACTTCACCTCTGTCGTGTCGGGGCTGGTCCCCGGGGAGAGCCGCCCCGGCGTCGGTCCGGAGGATCCGATCCAGCGGCCGTCCCCGTTGTCGGTGCAGGGCGCTCTGGACCTCTTCGACGCCCAGGTCGGCAGCAGGCATCTCGATCTGGCGGCCCGCTGGCTGCGGTCGCGAGGCCAGGGTTTCTACACGATCGGCTCTTCCGGGCACGAGAGCAACGCCGCCGTCGCGGCCGCGCTGCGACCCACCGATCCCGCTCTGCTGCACTACCGTTCCGGTGGTTTCTTCCTGGCGCGGGCGCAGCAGGTGGATGGCAGTGATCCACTGCGCGACATCCTCCTCGGGCTCGTGGCCGCGACGGAGGAACCGATATCGGGTGGCAGGCACAAGGTGTTCGGCCGGCACGACCTCAACATCATTCCCCAAACCTCCACCATCGCTTCGCATCTCCCACGAGCTGTCGGTGTCGCCTTCTCCATCGCCCGGTCGGAGAAGTTGCGCGTCGATTCGCCGTGGCCGGCCGACGCCGTCGCCGTGTGCAGCTTCGGGGACGCGTCCGCGAACCACTCCACCGCCGTCGGTGCCATCAACACCGCGGTGCACGCCTCCTACCAGGGGTTGCCGTTGCCGCTGCTGCTGGTGTGCGAGGACAACGGGATCGGGATCAGCACCAAGACCCCGAAGGGCTGGATCGCCGCGAACTTCGGTGACCGGGCAGGACTCGAGTACTTCGAGGCGGACGGCTCCGACCTGCCGGCGGCGTACGCAACGGCGAAGCATGCTGCCGACTGGGTTCGCAGGCACCGGAAGCCGGCGTTCCTGCGCCTGCGCACCGTCCGGTTGATGGGTCACGCCGGCTCCGATGTGGAGGCCGCTTACCGGACATCCGCGGAGATCGCCGCCGACTTCGATCGCGACCCGATGCTGTGCACGGCGAAACTGCTGGTCGAGCGAGGGCACCTGAGCCCCACCGACATCCTCGACCTCTACGAGACCAAGCGCGCCGAGGTTCTCCGATTGGCCGAGCAGGTCGGCGAGTTACCCCAACTGGACAGCCCCGCCGCGGTGATGAGGCCCATCACCGACAGTGCCGACCAGGCCGCCGCGGCCGTACCGGAGCACGTCGACCCGGACCGTCGCGCGCAGCTCGTCGGATCCCCCCTTCCCGAGGAGGAAGGTCCGCTCACCACCGGTCTCGCGATCAACCGCGCCCTGCTCGACGTGCTGGCCCGATACCCGGAGGCGCTGGTGTTCGGTGAGGACGTCGCCCGCAAGGGCGGTGTCTACGGGGTGACCCGCGGCCTGATGAAGAAGGCGGGGTCGGCGCGCGTCTTCGACACCCTCCTCGACGAGCAGGCGATCCTCGGGCTCGCGCTGGGCGCGGGGGTCTCCGGACTGGTGCCCATCCCGGAAATCCAGTACCTGGCCTACCTGCACAATGCCGCCGACCAGATCCGCGGGGAGGGCGCGACGTTGCAGTTCTTCTCCGACCGTCAGTACCGCAACCCGATGGTGGTCCGGGTCGCGGGATACGGGTATCAGAAGGGATTCGGCGGGCATTTCCACAACGACAACGCCGTCGCCGCGCTGCGCGACATCCCCGGCATCGTCGTGGCCTCCCCGGCACGCCCCGACGACGCCGCCGCCATGATGCACACGTGCGCCGCGGCCGCCCGCACCGCGGGGGCACTGTGTGTGTATCTGGAACCGATTGCGCTGTACCACACCCGAGATCTCTACGAGGACGGTGACGAGCAGTGGCTGGCACCGTATCCGGATCCGGCGAAGCGGACCGAGAACCACGTGCCGATCGGCTCCGCCCGCACGTACGGTGACGGCACCGACCTGACCATCGTCACGTTCGGCAACGGGGTGCGCATGAGCCTGCGCGTCGCACGCCGGCTCGAACAGGCGCACATCACCGCGCGCGTAGTGGATATGCGCTGGCTCGCACCGCTGCCCGTGCACGACATCGTCCGGGAAGCGAACGCTACCGGCCGGGTCCTCGTCGTCGACGAGACCCGCCAGTCGGGGGGTGTGTCCGAAGGTGTGGTCGCCGCGCTGGTCGACGACGGCTTCACCGGGGCGCTCGCACGCGTGACGAGCGACGACAGCTTCATCCCCCTCGGCGACGCCGCACTCGAGGTCCTGCTCTCCGAGGAGACCATCGAGGCCGCGGCGGTCAAACTCGTGAGCCGGTAACACCGGCATCCCTCGCGCTTCGCTATGACGGCAACGTCAACCGGTATCCCCTCCGCCATTGCCAAGCTGTCGTCCGGTCGGGCATGTTCGAACTGCATCTCTCCCCACCGGCGGACAGGAACAATTCATGAGTGGCGATCAGCGACCCCACATCGTGGTGATGGGGGTGACCGGCTGCGGGAAGACGACAGTCGCGCAGCAACTTTCCGAACTGACCGGCCAGCGATTCCTCGACGCCGACGATCTGCATCCGCCGTCGAACGTCGAGAAGATGGCCGCCGGTATCCCGCTGACCGACGACGACCGGGCGCCGTGGCTCGCAGTCGTCCGTGATCGGCTGCAGGAGCTGTCCGATCAGGGGCGCCGCGGCGTGGTGGCGTGCTCGGCGCTACGGCGGAGCTATCGGGACATCCTCCGCGACGTCTCCGCCCCGGTGCTGTTCGTCCACCTCACGGGAGATCGGGAGGTCATCCACGGCCGGATGCAGGCGCGCAGCGGGCACTTCATGCCGCCTGCCCTGCTCGATTCCCAGTTCGCGGCCCTCGAGCCGCTCGGCGCCGACGAGTTCGGAGTGGTCCTGGACGTCGCTCCGGCACCCGAGATGATCGCACGGGCCGCCGTCGAGTACCTGCACGAAGAACGAAAGGTCGCCACACAGTGAGTTCGCACGGGAATTTCGATGTCGAGGGCAAGATCGCGCTCGTCACAGGGTCGAGTCGGGGAATCGGTTTCGCACTCGCCAACGGACTCGCCGAGGCGGGTGCGGAGGTCGTGCTCAACGGCCGCGACGCCGAGGCCCTCGCACGCAGCCGCGACGAGATCGTCCGCGCCACCGGTGCGACAGTCCACACCTGCGCCTTCGACGTCACCGCTCCCGAGGAGGTCGCCGCGGCCGCGCAGCGGGTCGAGGACGAGATCGGTCCCGTCGAGATCGTCGTGAACAACACCGGCGTCCAGCACCGCAGCCCACTGCTCGAGTTCGGCGACGACGACTTCCGTCGCGTACTCGACACCAACCTGAGCAGCGCCTTCTTCGTCGGCCGCGAGTTCGCTCGGGCGATGGTCCGGCGCGGGCACGGGAAGATCGTGAACATCTGTTCCGTCCAGAGTGAACTGGGCCGGGCGGGCATCGCCCCGTACGCCGCGAGCAAGGGCGGACTGAAGATGCTCACACGCGGAATGTGCGCCGACTGGGCACCATTGGGACTGCAGGCCAACGCGATCGCACCCGGCTACTTCGACACCCAGCTCACCGAGGCGCTCGTGAACGATGCCGACTTCAGTGCGTGGCTGACCAAACGCACGCCCGCCGGGCGGTGGGGGCGCACCGAGGAACTCGTGGGCGCGCTGCTCTTCCTCTCCTCGCCGGCGTCGGACTTCGTCAACGGCCAGATCCTGTACGTCGACGGCGGCCTGACCGCCGTAGTCTGATCCCCTCCCGACCAACTCGAAAGACCATGATGCCGAATACCGCAACGCCTCGTATCCACCTCGGACCGAATCCGGACGCCGCCCTGATGCGCGGGATCGAGCGGGGCGGAGGCGTACTCGCTCCGCTCGAGAACGCAGAGGCCGTGGTGTGGGCGCAGGGTCCCGACACGTTCCCGGCGCGGTTGCCGGACTCCGTGCGCTGGGTGCAGCTCCCCTCGGCGGGTGTGGAGCCGTGGATCTCCGCGGGGATCGTCGACTCCGATCGGACCTGGACGTCCGCGGCCGGCGCCTACGCCGCCAACGTCGCGGAGCACGGAGTGCTGCTGCTCCTGGCCGGAGTCCGTGCCCTCACCGAGCAGGTGCGTGCGACGTCGTGGCGGAAGGCCGAATTCGACCCGCAGGTGGGCACCCTGCGCGGGGCGACGGTCGCCATCGTCGGGTGCGGCGGCATCGGTCGCGCGATGATCCCGCTGCTCACCGCGTTCGGGGCGCACGTGCTCGCCGTGACTCGCTCGGGAACCCCCGTCCCGGGTGCCGTCGAGACGCTGCCGTCCGATCGGACATCGGAAATCTGGTCCAGAGCAGATCATTTCGTGATCGCCGCACCGGCGACGGCGGCGACCGCGCAGATCGTCGACAAGGACGCGCTCGCACAGATGACATCGACGGCGTGGATCGTCAACGTGGCGCGCGGCTCCCTCATCGACACCGCGGGCCTCGTCGACGCGCTGAAGGCCGGATCGATCGGCGGGGCCGCACTCGACGTCACCGATCCCGAACCCCTTCCCGACGGGCACCCGCTCTGGACGCTGCCGAACGCCGTCATCACGCCGCACGTCGCGAATCCCGCGACCGGGCTGACAAGGCTGCTTGCCGACCACGTCGCGTCCAACGTCGAACGTTTCGCTGCCGGAACGCCTTTGCTCGCTCCGATCGATCCGACCCGGGGCTACTGAGGTCCGCGTTCGGCTTCCGAACTGGTCCTGATGTAGTTGGCGACGACACTGCGCAGCACCTCGCGTACCGCCTCGGCCGGTCCCGAGAGTGGCTGATTGGCGGGTGTTCCGAGGGAGACCTGGACTTCGATCGACGGTTCGATCCGCCGAAGTTCCAGGTTCTCCACATTCATGATGCGGCGTGCCACCGAATACGGTAATACTGTCGCGCCCAGGCCGTTTCGGACCGCCTGCGCCATCAGGGTCACCGATTCCACTTCGCCGACCACCCGCGCGTGCTCGAAGGCGTGTTCGTAGGCCTGCTCCACCACCTTGCGGATCGTGTGCATCGGGCCCGGCAGCAGCAGCGGCAGGTCGACGAGGTCTTTGATGGCGACGGCCGTTCCGGTGTCACCGGGCAGGCCGGTGCCTGTCGGCGCGACGACCATCAGCTCCTCGGTGAGAAGTCGCTCGAAGTTGACGCCCTTGATCGGCCCGGCGTCGTAGAGCAGCGCCATGTCCATGCGCCCCGTCATCATGGCCTCGCTCAGCACGCCGCCGAAGTTCTCGTTGATGTGCAGCAGGATGCTGGGGTACCGCGACCGCACCGCGGTGAGCAGCGGCAGCGCGATGGAACTCACGGTGCTGTACGGCGCGAGGCCGACGGAGACACCGCCCGCCAGTTCACGCCCGACGACGCTCACCTCCGCTTGAGCGCTCTCCACCTGCCGCAGGATCACCTGCGCGTGCCGGTACAGCGCGCGGCCCGCGTCGGTGGGTTCGACTCCCTGCTTGCTGCGGATCAGCAGTTGCTGACCGAAGTGGGTCTCCAGCGCCGTCATCTGCTGGCTGAGGGCCGGCTGGGCGATGTGCAGAATGTCCGCCGCCCGCGTGATGCTTCCGGCGTCGACGATGCGGACGAATGAGAACAAGCGTCGGGTATCCACGAGCGATCTGCCTTTCTGACGATGCGGCGACGCAAGCACGCCGCGGTTTCGACAAGGTTGCCGGGCGGAAACACCGCTGTAGCCAAGTGCGAGGCGCTGTTCTTCCCTTTTTGCATCGCCGCTGTTCAAACACCATAGACGTTCGTTATCGCCTCACGTAAAACAGGTATTAACCGCCCGAACCGGATCCTGCGTAGCGTCCGTTTACATCGAAAGTTCACAGGAACTGCACCAGCGGTTCCACTGCAGGTCCCCATGGGAGGCACCGTGACTGTCAAGATCGATCTCGTCGCCGACCTCGGCGAGAGTTTCGGCGCATGGACGATGGGCGACGACGACGCGCTGCTCGACGTGCTGACGTCCGCCAACGTCGCGTGCGGATTCCATGCCGGTGACCCCAGGACCATGGACGCGACGGTCCGAGGATGCGTCGCCCGTGGAATCGGTATCGGCGCGCACCCCAGCTTCCCCGATCTGGCAGGGTTCGGCCGGCGCGCGATGGACCTCACCGCGGAGGAGGTCCGCACGGACGTTCTGTACCAAATCGGTGCGCTGCACGCCTTCGCGACAGCGCACGGCACGACGCTCGCGCACATCGCACCGCACGGCCGGTTGGGAAACCTCGTCGCCACGCGGGAGGATTACGCACGCGCCGTCGTCGACGCGGTGGAGGCGTTCGACCCGCGGCTGATCGTGCTCGCCCAGGACGGTGAACTCGCCGACCATGCCCGTGAGCGTGGGATTCGCGTCGCCATCGTCGCCATCGTGGACCGCGCGTACCGCTCGGACGGCACCCTGGTGCCGCGGTCCGAGCCCGGTGCCGTGATTCACGACCAGGATGCGCTGGTGGCGCGCACGGTGCAGATGGTGACCGAGGGCGTGGTCGAGGCCGTCGACGGCACATGCATCCCGATCGAGGCCGACACGGTGCTGCTGCACGGTGACGGCGCCGACGCCGTACGCAACGCGCGAGCGATCCGGGAGGCGCTCCTGTGTGCGGGCGTCGTCATCGCCCCGGTGACGGAGGTCCTCGCGGCCAAGGAAGCAGCCAAGGAAGAGAAGGAGTCCGCGTCGTGTCCGGCGTGACGTGCATCCGGCCGCGCCGGGAGTTCGTCCTCTCGGATTGCGGAGACTCCGCGGTACGTCTGACATCGCTGTCCCCGGATGCCGAGGAGCGCTGGCAGGTGGTCCACACGGTTGCCGCCGCTCTGGACGCACGCGGCGACGACGTCGCGGTCACCGGCATCATTCCCACGTACGACGCGTTGCTGGTCGAATTCGATTGTGGCGCAACCACCCACGACGCCATTCGTGCGCACGTCGAACGACTGATCGAGCTCCCGGCGGATGCCGCGACGCGTGGCCCGCGGCAGTTCGAGATCCCGGTCGTCTACGGGGGAGAATTCGGTCCCGACCTCGACGACGTGGCAGCACACCTCCAACTCTCACCCGCCGAGGTGATCCGGCTGCACGGCGCAGGCCCACTGACCATGCGCTGCTTCGGTTCCCCGGGCGGCGCCCCGATGCTGGACGGTCCCGCCTTCCCGCGACCCGTCCCACGCCGCACGATTCCGCGGCCGCACGTACCGGCAGGCGCGGTCGCAGTCGCGGGCAGGCAGGCGGTCGTCTCCGCGCGTCCCGCGCCGGGAGGCTGGCCGGTGATCGGTCGGACACCGCTGACCATCGTCGATCCGGCGACCGACCCACTGTCCGACTTCCGGCCCGGCGACACGTTCCTCTTCGTTCCGATCACCGCGGCCGAGTGGTCGACGTACGAGGGGGTTCGTCATGGCTGAATCGATCACCGTCACGACCCCCGGCCTGACCTCGATCCAGGACCTCGGCCGGCTCCGGGCATCCCGGTTCGGCCAGATGACCGGCGGAGCCTCGGACCAGTACAGCACCGACGTGGCGAACGCACTGGTCGGGAGCCCGCGCACGGCACCCCTGCTCGAGGTGGTCGCCATGGACTTCGGCGCCGTCGCGAGCATCGACCTGCTCGTCGCGGTGACCGGTGCCCCGGCGGAGGTACGGGTCGGGGGTGTCACCCGCCCCCAGTGGGAGCCGTTCGTGTGGACCGCGGGCGAAGAACTCACCGTCCGCGGAATCCGCGACGGACTCAGGGTCTACCTCGCCGTGCACGGAACGATCGACGCGCCCTACCTGCTCGGTAGCTGCGCCCCCGACTCGGTTCTCGGTTTCGGCCGGCAACTGACGGTCGGCGAGTCCGTCGCCATCGACGTCGACGGACCGCCGATCGACCACCCGCATTTCCGGATGCCGCTGTTCCGGCTCGGCGCCCTGCCCGCGGCCTTCACCGGATGCTGGACCATCGACGTGACGGATGGTCCGGACGTCCACGAATTCGGCTCGACCTCCGCCCGATTGTTCGAGACCCCCTTCGTCATCGGCGACAACTCGAATCACATCGGTCTCCGCCTCACGCCGACCGATCCGGGCAGCCCCGTTCCCCGGCGGGATCGGTCGACTGAGGTGCTCTCCCGCGGGGTTCCGATCGGTGCGGTCGAGGTTCCGGCCGGCGACGAGATCCTCGTTCTGCATCGTGGACGAGGGGTGACCGCCGGATACCCGGTGCTCGCGGTCGTGACCGCCACCGCTCTGTCCCAGCTCGGCCAGGCACGCCCCGGCCAGGAGGTCCGATTCCGGAAGGTGACCGTCCCCGAAGCCGTGGACGCGTACCGGACACAACGACGCTCGATCGATCTTCTCCGCTCCCGCGTGGCGAACGCGTTCGCCAGCCTTCGGATCCCCCTTCACACAGAAACGACATTTGCCCAGCACAGCTCGGTACCCCAGATGGAGTCAGCATGACCAACGCGATCTCACCCGACACGGCCGGGCACACGGCCGAACACGAGGTGCAACCCCGCCAGCTACGCAAAGTCGTTCTCGCAGGCTGCGTGGGCATCTTCGTCGAGCTCTACGACAACGGCATCTTCGCCTTCATGGCGACCGCCCTGGCCATCGTCTTCTTCGACGTCTCCAAGTCGAGTGACGCGCTGATGCTCGTCTTCGCCGGTTACGCGATCTCGTTCTTCGTGCGACCTCTCGGCGCGGTCGTCTGCGGCATCCTGGGCGACAGGATCGGCAGGCAGAAGATGCTCGTCTTCGTCATCATGCTGATCAGCGTCGCCACCGCGGGAATCGGCATTCTCCCGACCTACGCCGCGATCGGCGTCGCCGCACCCGCGTTGCTGATCCTCCTGCGCATCCTGCAGGGATTCTCCGTGGGCGGCGAGGCGGCGGGAGCCATGACCTTCCTCGCCGAGCACTCACCGGAGGGCAAGCGCGGACTCATCACCAGCTACGCCCAGATCGCGTCCTTCCTGGCGCTGCTCACGGGCACGCTGGTGGCGTTCGCGATGTCACCGTGGCTCAACGAGGCCGCCATCAACGGCGGCGGTCCGGCCAGCTGGGCCTGGCGTGTGCCGTTCCTCGTCGCGATCCCGATGGGCATCATCGGCTGGTACATCCGGCGGGCGATCAGCGACACCCCGAACTTCGAGAAGCTCAAGGCGGAAGGCGGACTGTCCCGCAACCCGTTGAAGGAAGCGTTCGCGACCCCCGAGCATCGCAAGGCGATGCTGCTCGCGCTGTTCATCCCGCTGATGAACGGCTCCGGCTACTACGTGCTCTTCTCCTACATGCCGACGTTCCTCAAGGGCGACAACATCGGCTTCTCGACCGGCACCGCCCTGCTCGTGACCGCGGCGAGTCTCGTGGCGATCTGCGTCGCCATTCCGTTCATGGGTGCTCTCTCGGACCGCGTCGGCCGCAAGAAGGTCATCGCCGGCGCCGCGATCGCCATGGCCATCGGCGCCATCCCCTGTTACGCGCTGATCGCGACCGGCAATTTCGTGCTCGCGGTGCTCGGCGCATGCATCATGGCGGTGATCTTCGCCGGTCACACCGCCGTCATTCACATCCTTATCGTGGAACTCTTCCCCACCCGGGTCCGGTACTCGGCGTACGGGCTTGGCTACAACATCTCCTCGGCGGTCTTCGGCGGCACGGCACCCCTGCTCATGACGTGGCTGATTCCTCAGTTCGGAATCTACGTTCCCGCGGTCTATGCCGTCGTCACCGCGGTGGGAACCCTCATCGCCGTCAGCACCATCACCGACCGGGCGCACGTGCCTCTCCGCGACACGCTCTGACGGACCCAGACTCGGCCCGGTGGTCTCCTGACCACTCGAAGACCACCGGGCTGTACCAACTTTCACCACCAGCAAGGCAAGGGAGCGTTATGCCATTCAACGACTACCGGACGGCACTCGTCACCGGCGCCAACACCGGAATGGGCGCCGCGGTCACCGAGATCCTGACCAAGCGCGGACTGACCGTCTACGGTGTGGCCCGCAACAAGGAACGGCTCGACGAGGTCGCGGCCACGACGGGAATGATCCCGCTCGCCGTCGACATCACAGACATCGACGCACTGAGCGCCGCCGTCGAGGGGCTCGAGATCGACGTGCTGATCAACAACGCGGGAGTATCGGCCACCGGCAACATCCTGGACGCCTCGGCGGACTCGGTCGACGCCATGGTGGACGTCAATCTCCGTGCGGTGCTGCACCTGTGCCGGCTGCTGATGCCGGGAATGGTGGAGCGGGACCTCGGCCACATCGTCAACATCAGCTCCATCGCCGGTCTGTACAACTTCTACGGCCACACCGCCTACCACGCCACGAAGGCCGCGGTGCACCAGATCTCGCGACAACTGCGCAACGACACCATCGGCAAGCGCATCCGTGTGACCGAGATCTGCCCGGGCAGAGTCGAAACCGAGATCTTCGGGCGCAACCTGGGCGGGTCGCCGGAGGCGATGAAGGAGGCGTGGGAGACGTACTACGAAGGCTTCGAATCCATCACGACCAAGGACATCGCCGACACGATCGAGTTCGCGATCGACGCCCCGCGCCACGTCAATCTCGGCCTGATCGAAATCATGCCCACATTTCAGGTGCCGGGTGGACTCGACTTCGTCCGGCGCAACGATCGAGACCCGCGGTGAACACTGCACAGCGCGAGTCCGGCGCTCCGCTGCCCGCCGAAACCCTCGGGGTGGTGGCGCACGCCGCGGGAGACCTGCGCATCGAATCGGTGCCGCTGCGCCGGCCCGAATCGTCCGAGACGGTCGTCGAGATCGCATACGGCGGGATCTGCGGATCCGACCTGCACTACTGGACGCACGGGGCGGCGGGTGAGTCGATTCTGAAGGCGCCCATGCTGCTCGGCCACGAAGTGGTGGGAACGGTGGTGCAGGCCGCGGCGGATGGCAGCGGGCCCGCGGCGGGTGAACACGTAGCCGTGCATCCCGCCACCCCCGGAGGTCGCGGCGCCAGGTTCCCCGAGGATCGTCCGAACCTCTCGCCCGGATGTACGTACCTCGGCAGTGCAGCGCAATTCCCGCACACCGAAGGGGCATTCGCGAAGTATGCGGTTCTGCCGTCCCGAATGCTGCGGCCGCTGCCGCCGGACCTGCCGCTGCGCACCGCTGCCGTCGCGGAGCCCGCCGCCGTCGCGTGGCATGCCGTGGCCCGCGCCGGTGACGTGTCGGGGAAGAGCGCTCTCGTCGTGGGATGCGGACCCATCGGTGCCCTCGTGGTGGCCGTCCTGCGCCGGGCCGGCGCGCGGGAGATCACCGCTGTCGACGTGCACGAATATCCCCGGACGGTCGCACGGGCGCTCGGCGCCGACCGGACCCTGGACGCCGCCGACTCCGAGAGCATCGCGGCCGTCGACGCCGACATCGTCGTCGAGTGCTCCGGTAACCGCTTCGGGCTCGAGTCGGCCATTCGGGGCGCGACGCGCGGCGGCCGAGTCGTCATGCTCGGATTGCTCCCCGCGGGTCTTCAGCCCGCACCGCTCTCCCTCGTCATCACGCGGGAGCTCGAACTCGTCGGTTCCTTCCGATTCAACGACGAGATCGACTCGGTCCTTGCCGCTCTGGCGGACGGCAGCCTGAACGTCGAACCGGTGATCAGTCACGAGTTCGGCATCGCAGACGGCCTCGAGGCGTTCGCCGTCGCGAAGGACGCGTCCACGTCCGCGAAGGTGTTGCTGGCGTTCTGAATACAGCCATGCCGAACGGCTATCACCCGACAAGAAATCGGTCTTGTACAGGCGTGATGCACCCCCGCTAGCCTGGGTGGGAAGGTACCACCCGACTTCCCGGCTTCCTTTCGTTCCCATGCCCTCTACCAGGAGGAACAATGTCCACCTTCGTCCCAGCAGCACGAGTCGACCAGATGCGTGAGTCACCGAGTGTGGCAGCTGCGCAACGGGTTCGCGAGCTCCGGGCGTCGGGGCGTGAGATCCTCGACCTGACCGTCGGAGAGCCCGATTTCGACACGCCGGATCACATCAAGGCGGCGGCCGTCGTCGCGATGGACTCCGGTCTCACCAAGTACACGCCCGTCAACGGAATTCCTGCACTGCGGGAGGCGATCTCGAAGCGGATGCTCGACCGGACCGGTGTCGAATTCGCGGACAACGAGATCACCGTCGGCGGAGGCGCCAAGCAGGTCATCTTCCTGGCACTGATGGCGACGGTGGAGGAGGGCACGGAGGTGATCGTGCCCGCGCCGTACTGGGTGTCGTACCCCGACATGGTGACCGTCCACGGCGGGACACCCGTCGTCGTCGACTGCCCGGAGTCCGACCGGTTCCTGCTCACGGCGGAGAAGCTCGCCGCCGCCATCACTCCCGCGACGAAATGGGTGATCCTCAATGCGCCGTCGAATCCGACGGGTGCGGTGTACAGCGAGCGGGAACTGGCGGAGCTGGCAACGGTCCTCGACCGGAACCCGCACGTGAACGTGCTGTGCGACGAGATCTACGACGAGATCGTCTTCACCGACGCACCCGTGCCGAACCTGTTGTCGACCGCGCCGCATCTCCGCGATCGGATCCTGGTGACCAACGGTGTGTCGAAGGCCTACGCGATGACCGGCTGGCGTCTGGGGTACGGCGTCGGGAACAAGGGCCTGATCGCCGCGATCAACAAGCTGCAGTCGCAGAGTTCCTCCTGCCCGTCATCGATCAGTCAGGCCGCCGCGGCCGAGGCGCTCACCGGCGATCAGAGTTTCGTCACCACGTCCGTCGCGAGCTATCGCGCACGGCGGGACGTCATCTTCGAATTGTTCTCCCGTATAGACGGACTGGAGCCCGTACTGCCGCAGGGGGCGTTCTACCTGTTCGTCGGATGCTCGGGTCTCGTCGGCAAGCGGACTCCCGACGGCACCCTGCTCGAGAACGACCAGGACGTGGTGCTCTTCCTCCTCGACCACGCCTCGGTGGCCACCATCCAGGGTTCCGCATACGGCGCCCAGTCGTATTTTCGGGTCTCGTTCGCCACGTCCGAGGACGTTCTGCGGAACGCGGCCGCCGCCGTCGAGAAGGCCGTCGCGTCGCTCAGCTGACCCACCCGCCCATCACACGACCCACGGAGACACCATGGTTCACGTCACTACCAAGATCGATCGCGCCGACAAGGCCGCGATCGACCGACTCGGCGCCTACTCGGCCGCCACCATCCACGAAGCCCAGGGCCGCAAGGGCGCACTGGATTCGGGGATCAAGCCCATCGATCGCGACATGTCGTTCTGTGGAACGGCCTTCACGGTCGTCTGTCATCCGCGCGACAACATCATGCTTCAGGTTGCCATCAGCTACGCGCAACCCGGTGACGTGCTCGTCGTGTCCTCCGGCGACCAGCCTGCGGGCCAGTTCGGCGACGTGCTGGCCAATGCGTGCGTGGCCCGGGGCATCAGCGCACTGGTCACGGACGGCGGGGTGCGGGACAGCCGGGAGATCCGCGAACTCGGTTTTCCCGTCTTCTCCAAGCACGTGTGCATCGAGGGAACGGTGAAGGAATCCCTCGGCCCCGTCAATCAGCCGTTGGTGTTCGGCGGTCAGATCATCTATCCCGGCGACGTGATCAAGGGTGACTGCGACGGAGTCGTCGTCGTGCGACGTGACGAGGTCCAGTTCGCCATCGACGCTTCCCGCGAGCGCGACGCCGCCGAGGCCACCTACATCGAGCGGTACAAGAAGGGTGAGACCCCGATCCAGGTCAGCAATCTCGCTCAGGTGCTCGAGGCGAAGGGCCTCACCGTCGACCAGTGAGCCGGTCGCTCTCTGCAACCGGGAACTACTCGGCCTCGACGTGGACGTTCTCGTTCCCGCCGCGATGGGCGGCGTCCTGACCGCGGACAATCCCGCCGATGTCCGCGCCCGCATGATCGTCGAAGGCGCCAACGGGCCGACGTCACCCGAGGCCGACGCCATCCTGCAGAGCAACGGCGTCACCGTTTTGCCCGACATCCTGGCGTACGCAGGCGGGGTGGTCGTGTCGTACCTCGAAATCCCTGACGCTGCGGCGCGCTGCCCACGTCATCGATGTGGGGCAGGTAGCGGAGGCGCACGAGGCGCGGGGACTGTTCCCCTGACGACGCTCCACGGAGACGTTATGTCGTGGACACGTGCTCGGAGGATTCTCGGCGGAGGTGATGGTCGTCCTCGCCGGGTGTGTCCGAGCCTCCGGTCAGCTCGTCGAGGAGGATGTATCCCCCGTAGCCGAGGCCGGCAACGGCGAGGACAGCGGCGTACAGCCGGTCGAGCATCAGTTTCTCCGTATCGTCTGCGGAAACCCCCGAGCCGGCCAAGTATGCCCCTGGACCGGCTGTTGCGGGTACTGCCCGACCGGGCAGTTTCAGAACTGTCCTTGACAGCTTTCAAGATAAGGAAACCTTGCAATCGTGATGTGACTCTGGTCTCATTGTGGGATGTCCACCTCTGTCGGCGGCCCAGCGTCTGTCTCTCTCGTAAGCCGAGACGTCGAAGAGGCGCGCCACGTGGGTGGGCGACTGTTCTACCCGCACTCCGTGGAAGTTCTCGGTGATCAGCAGCGCTTCGGCATACACCTCGACGCCGCCGAGTTGGGCCCCGTCACGATGGGCTGGCTGTCCTACGACACCGAGGTCGAGATCGAGACCGGCGAACTCCAGGACTGGTATCAGGTCAATGTGCCGGTGAGCGGCCGGTTGAAGACGAGTTCGGGCGCCGACCGGATCATCGCGACCCCATCGTGCGCCGCCGTGTACCGCGCGGACCGCGGATCGGTGCTCCAGGGCTGGGGACAGGAGACCCGGCGGATCCTGGGGATGAAGATCGAACGCCGCGCCGTCGAGGAGCAACTCGCACTGCTCCTCGGACGTCCGATCCGCAATCCGATCGCCTTCGACCTTGCGCTGGACATCACCACCGGGCACGGGCAGCAGTGGTGGTCCGTGATGCAGGCCCTGTCGGTGCAACTGCGCGACACCGACGCCCTCTTCCGTCACCCGCTACTGCTGGCGCCGCTGACGCAGAGCGTGATCGTGTCGCTGCTCCTGGCATCGCGGCACGACTACAGCGAGCAGTTGGCGGCGACCGTCGCCCCCGCCTGCCCGGCGGTGGTCGAGCACGCCAAGCAGTACATCGAGGCGCACGCGGACGAGCCGTTGACCGCCCTCGAGATCGCCGGCGCGGTCGGAGTGAGTCTGCGGGCGCTGCAGCACGGCTTCCAGACGTCGTTGCACACCACCCCGATGCGCTATCTGCGTGACCTCCGCCTGCGGAAGGTCCGGGGCGACCTGCTGGCGGCCGACCCCGAGACGGCAGGCGTCGCCGAAATCGCGTACCGGTGGGGTTTCAACCACCTGGGCCGCTTCGCGGGGCAGTACCGCGAGATGTTCGGCGAAAGCCCCTCTGCGGCTCTGCGTTCTATTACTTCGCGCTGATCAGAACCGGAGGACCGGTTTGATCGACGCACCGCTGGTCATGTCCGCGACAGCGGTGTTGATGTCGTCGAAACTGTAGTGCGTGACGAGGCGGTCGATCGGCAGCCTGCCCGACTTGACGAGGTCGACGAGCACGGGGATGAGGGTCTGGGTTTCGCTGTCGCCGAGCGTGAGACCCACGATGGTGCGACCCGGGATCATGGCGTTCACGTCGACCGGCACCTCGGTCCCGAAGGCCGGTGCACCGACGATGACGGCCGTGCCGCGAGGTGCGAGCGCGTCGATCGCGGTTCGCAGCACCCCGACGTTGCCGGTGGTCTCGACCGCACCGTCGACGCCACCGGGAATGATCTTCGCGAGTTCCTCGGCGGTGTCGACCTCGGCAGCGTTGATCACGTGTGTCGCGCCGAGTTCGCGAGCGAGATCGAGCCGCGCCGGAACACGGTCGACGACGATCACCTTCGACGCCGGGGTCAGAGCCGCGGCCATGACCGCCGACAACCCGACGGCGCCCGCTCCAGTGACGAGTACGGTCTGCCCCGGGCGGGGCTTCAGCACGTTCCACACCGCCCCGACTCCGGTCTGCACACCGCACCCGAGCGGCGCCAGCACGTCGAGTGGGGCGTCCGGGTCGACCTTGATCGCACTGCGTGCGTCGACGACGGCGTGCCGGGCGAACGACGACTGCCCGAAGAAGTGCCCGCCGATCGGCTCTCCGCCGCGACAGATGGGGCTGGTGCCGTCGGCACGCCCGCCCCCGATCAGGTTGAGCGGCAACCACGTTGCGCAGTACGCGGGGTGCCCGTCGCGGCAGTTGCCGCACGAGCCGCACGAGCTGAACGACAGGAGGACGTGATCTCCGACGTCGACCGTCGTCACGCCGGCGCCGACCTTTTCGACGATGCCGGCTCCCTCGTGCCCGAGCACGCCGGGCAGTGGAAACGGCAACGCGCCCGAGGCCACTCCGAGGTCGGTGTGGCACAGGCCCGCAGCGACGAGGCGAACGAGGATCTCGTCGGGGCGTGGTTCGTCGAGGTCGACGGTGGACACGGTGAACTTCGCTCCGCCGGTTTCGACGACGGCGGCTGTGGTGCTGGTGGTCATGGATGCTCCTGAAAGGGGGGTGCGCGCTAGGCGAGGGAGATGACGACGGACTTGACCTTGGAGTACGAGTCGAGGGCTTCCGGGCCGTATTCGCGGCCGAATCCGGAGTTCTTGACGCCGCCGAACGGGACGGCGGGGTCGAGCATCGCCCAGTCGTTGACCCACACGATGCCGGCCTGCAGGCGGGCCGCGACGCGGTGCGCCCGTGCGACATCGACCGTCTGCAGGCCCGATGCGAGCCCGTATTCGGTGCTGTTGGCCAGCGCGATCGCCTCGTCCTCGGTGTCGAACGGTTGGACGGTGAGTACCGGCCCGAAGATTTCCTCCTGCACGACGCGGGAGGTGTTGGGCAGGTCTGCGATGACGGTCGGCGTGTAGTAGTAGCCGCCGTTCAGGTCCAGGCGTTCGCCACCGGCGACGATGCGGCCACCGTCGGCGCGGGCGATCTGCACGTACTCCTCGACCTTCCGGACGTGCTTGTCCCCGGCCATCGGTCCGACGACGGTGGCCGGGTCGAACGGGTCGCCCACGGGCACACCGGGAACGGCCTGGCCGAGGATGCCGAGCACCGTCTCGTAGAGCGGCCGGGCGACGAGCAGCCGCGGCCCGCCCATGCAGAACTGTCCGGTGTTGAACACGAAGCCCTTGATGATCGCGCCGATCGCCTTCTCGACGTCGGCGTCCTCGAAGACGATGTGCGCGGCGTTGCCGCCGAGTTCCATGGTGACGGGTATGAGGTTCTCGCCCGCGACGGCCGCGGCGTGCCTGCCGACGGCCGTCGATCCGGTGAACGCGATCTTGTCGATCCCCTTGTGCTGCAGAAGGGCATCGCCGACGGTCGACCCCTTGCCGGTGACCACGTTGACCACACCCGCGGGAACCCCTGCCTCGGTGAGGATCTCGGCCATCAGCAGGGCGCTGAGCGGGGTGTCCTCGGCGGGCTTGTGGACCACGGTGTTCCCGGCTGCCAGGGCGGGTGCGATCTTCGACGTACTGAGAATGAGCGGGAAGTTGAACGGGGTGATCGCGCCGACGACACCGAGTGGTTCGCGGCGAGTGTAGGCGTGGGCGGCGAGTGGCGTCTCCCGGTTCGATCCGCCCGCGGTCTGCGCGAGCGCGGCGCAGTACTCGTACTGTTCGGCGGTGGTCACCACGTCGACCGGACGGCACAGCGAGACGGGCTTGCCGACGTCGACGCTCTCGACGGCGACGATCTCGTCGGCCCGTTCCCGGACGAGCGCAGCGACGCGGAGCAGGATCCGGGCACGTTCGCGGCCGGGCAGTCCCGACCAGCGGCCGTCGTCGAACGCGGCACGTGCGGCGCGGACGGCGGAGTCGACATCGTCCGCGTCCGCCTCGGCGACGGTGGTGACGGGTTTCCCGGTGGAGGGGTCGACGATCTCGAATCGTTCCCCGGCGCCGGCCTCGCGCCACTGCCCGTCGATGAACAGCTGACGTGGCCCGATCTGCGGTCGGGTAATGAGGACGGTGTCGTCGGTGACGGTCATGTCGCTGCCTTCGATTCGTGTGACCTGCCGGCAGTATTCGGCAGGGTTCCTTGTGTTTGTCGTTGCGGTCGAACCCGGCTCGGGCGACCTAAGATAGTCAGGAAACCTGAGGTCCGAGCTCGTGGGCCTCCAGCCCGAGGCGCGGGGAGAAGTGGACGATGACGGCGGACCTTCCGGACGAGATCGACGAGACACCGCTCGACGGGGAGTACCCGCACGACGCCTCGCCGACCCTGCTGTACGCGATCAAGCAGGTCGAACTGGCGATCCGATCCCACATGGATGCCCTGCTGCGGCCGATGGGCATCACCGCACTGCAGTACACGGCGCTGACCGTCCTGCGCCGGCGTGACGGGTTGTCGTCCGCCGAGCTGGCACGAAATTCCTTCGTCACCGCGCAGACGATGGGCGAGATGCTCTCCGCGCTCGAGCGCCGCGGACTGGTGACCCGGCGCGTCGACCCCGCCAATCGCCGCCGCATGCTCACCAGCCTCACCGCGGAGGCTCTGGACCTTCTCGCCGAGTACGACACGAGCATCTGCGGGCTGGAGGAACAGATGCTCGCCGACATGAGTGTTCGTCAGCGCGAAGCGTTCCGCGGCTACCTCAGCCGCTGCCGGATCGCCCTGGCCGAGACGCCCGCGCACTGAGTCGTATGGGGCGTCAGAGGTTCTGGCCACGGAACCGCTGCGGCCACACACCGGACTTGCCGGGCGCGATGATGCCGTTGGGGTCGAGGGCATCCTTGATCTTCTCGTGGAAATTCAGCAGCGCACCGTCACCCCAGTCGAACGTCGCCATTACGTCGTCCATCAGGGCGTTGTGGGTGCGGTATTCGCCGTAACCGGCCTCGGCGGCCTCCCGGACGAGGACCTTCGTCATCTGCAGGATGTCCTCACGAGCGTCGGGGATCGCCGTGTCGTAGATGAACAGGCACACGTGGTGCATCTCGCGGAGTCCGATGATGAATTGCGCCGCGTAGTCCTTGGCGTATTCGTCGGCGCGAGCGCGGACCATCTCGAACTGTTTCATCGCCTCACGGCCGTCCGGCGCCGACACCGGGGAAAACCCGATGTGCCCGCCGTTGGGCACCCAGTCGAGCAGCCGCAGTTCGTCCAGGCTGGGGATGCCGTTGTTGATCTTGTGCCTGTCCTGCAACACATGCCCACCGCGATCGTCGCGTTCCTCGTGTGTGAAGAAACGGGCGCCGGGAATCTTGCCGAACGCCTCCTTGATCATCCCGTAGTACATCTCGATCAGCGGCGGAGGTCCGTACAGGGTGCCGTAGAAGTTCCAGAATCCGAGATCGAGATCCTTCTTCATCCTCTCGACCGCCTCGGCCGGCATCGGCCCCTCGCCGTCGAACCACTCGGTGCGCTTCGACACCGCGGCCGCGTCCATGAAGATGTTGCGCAGCACCGGAACATTCTGCAGCGGAGCCATATTGATGCGTAGCGGAAGCATGATGTCGACGATCTGCTCCAGATCCTCCTCCTTGTCGAACGTGATCAGGAACGACTGCGACGCGGGCGGCCGCTGCATCAGGGCGATCCCCATCTTGGTGACGATCCCGAGATTGGACTGGGTGAACATGCCGTCCGGGAAGGGGCCGAACCCGTAGGGGAACAGTTGCCACGCGTCGCTGCCGGGGAGTGCGCCCATGCCGGTGCGCATTACATCGCCCTGCGGCAGAACCACTTCCAGACCCGTCTGCCACATGAAGTGATCGCCGTACGGGGTGTACCCGACGCCGCGGTCCAAGGCGTTCCCGACGACGCTGCCCCATCCCAGGTCGGGACAGTCGAGCATCAGGCCGGAATCGTGGCTCTGGAGGTACTCGTACAGGTCGAAGTAGGTGACCCCGGGTTCGAGCAGTGCGTAACCGTACTTCTCGTTCACCTCGAGGATTCTGTTCATCCGCTCGCCGGTCTTGACGATCACCGAACCCGACAGCCTCGGGGCGGCGCCGCCGTAACCGTTGTTCTTTCCGGTCGAGACCGGGGAGAGGGGGATGCCGTACTCGTTGGCGATCCGGACGATGTCCTGTACCTGCTCGGTCGACTCCGGTGAGACGACGGCCGACGGCATATTGGCCTCGGCAGCGCCGACCGGGTACGGGTCGCGGAACGCTTCGAGTTCGTCGGCGGTCGACAGGACCCACTTGTCACCCACGACGTCGCGGAAGCGCCGGAGCGCTGCGTCGAATCGCTCGTCGGAAACGCCAGGGGGAAGGGTTCGCGTCATTCTTGATTGCTCCTCGTTCAGGCGGCCACCTCACTGCGGCCGGGAAGTACGCAAGACCTGCGACAGCTGATCGCTGAATATCAGGGTTCCTTGGTTACAAGTGTGAGGGGCGTCACTGGAAGGAGCAATCCGCTATGCGCCGGGAGTAGCCGCGGATTCTGTCGCTATCTGGCCTGGTCAGCCCGCTGTTCGCACGGAGGGCTATCCGTTTTGCGCATGTGGGTGGTGGACACGTGGGCCTCGATCGCGACCTCCGCGGTGGCGGGAACCCCGGGATCGACGCTGCCGTGACGAGACGACTGCCTCGCCCCTCTGGGGGCCGTCGTCGTCACCTCGCCAGCTAAGATGTGATCTGTGGTCACATCCAAACTCGCCGAGCCGACGCTGCTGAGCGATCAGGTCTACTTCACGCTCCGCGAAGCGGTCGTCAACGGCGAGTTGCCGGCCGGGTACCGCCTGCGTGTGCGGGACATCGCCGAGCAAGTGGGAACCAGTGTCCTGCCGGTACGAGAGGCGATCAGACGTCTCGAGGAGGCCGGGCTGGCGGAACGCGTCCCGCACAAAGGGGCAGTCGTGAAGGGCCTGACACTCGCGGAGCTGATCCACGTCTACGACGTCCGCCGTCTCCTCGAAATCGAGGCAGCGCAGCTGGGCGCGCAGCGGATCACTCCCGATGACTGCGAGAAGATGCAGGCCGAATACGACTTGATGCGCGCGGCCATCGACGAAGGACGTGTCGTCGCCTACCTCGACCACGACGAGGCCATGCTGACGATTCTGTATGCCGCCGCGGCGAATCCTGTTCTTTTGCAGACGATTCGCACCCTATGGGTCCACTGCCGCGCTTACAAGATTGTCGGCGCAAATGGAACTCTGGACACGGCCGTGGACGACTCGCTGTGGAGGTATCAGCGGGACCTCGTCGCCGCCGCGAGCAAGAACGACGTTGCGGCCGCCGCAGCGGTGAACGACGCTTCCCTCGTCGACGCGACGGACCGTATCAAAGCGCTCCTGGCAGCGCAGACGACCGCTCTGTGATCTCCGTGGGACACCTCGATGAACGAGAAGCACCGCAGTGGTGTGGGCTGCACATGTGTCGTGCGGTCCACACCACTGCGGTGCTGCTCAGGGTGTTCCGCGGTCTAGACCGCGGAAGGGGTAGGCAGGGCTGAGCGTGTGGTGGTCAGGGCGGCGCACTCGGTGAGGGACATTCCCCTGGTCTCGGGTGCCATGAACTGCGACAGGACTGCGCCGATCAGGGTGATGGCCGCAGCGATCAGCATGGTGGGTCCGATCCCGATACCGGTGAGCGACAGGGGCACCAGGAAGGTGCCGATTGCTGCGCCGATACGGCTGAGCGACGATGCCATACCGACCGCGGAACCGCGAATCTCGGTGGGGAACAGCTCGTTCGGGTACACCCACTGCAAGATCTGGCTGCCGCCGATGACCACTGCGTACACGGCGAACAGGGCCATGATGATCATGCTCGGCGCCCCGGGGAAGAGTCCGAGGATGAGCAGCGCGATACCGGACCACAGGAAGCTGTGGATGAGAAGCGGCCGCCTGCCCATTCGGTTCACCAGCAGCAGTGCGACGACGCAGCCGACCAGGAACAGGATCGTGATCACCGCTGACCCGAAATGCGCGGCATCGCCTTCGAGTTCGAGTGCAGCAAGAATGGTCGGGGCGAATGCATAGACGGCGAACAACGGGACGATCGAGCATGTCCAGAACAGGGTAATGAAGGCCATCCGCTTTCCGTAGCCCGATCGCAGCAGATCCTTGACGCTGACGTTCGAGTCCTCTTCCTGGGGCAAGTCGGCGATGCTGACTCCTGGTCCGAAGACCTTGCGCAGCACCTCGTTCGCCTCGTCGTTCCTTCCCTTGCTGATGAGCCAGCGGGGGGACTCGGGCGTGCCGACTCGAGCGACGACGATCAGAATTGCCGGTACCGCCGCGCTGGCGAGCATCCAGCGCCAAGCATCCTCATGTCCGGTTCGAGCGAGGACCTCGCCGACCACGTATGCAGCTGCCGCTCCGACGAACCACATGGCAACGAATGCGCCGAGGAACGGGCCGCGGTATTTGCGTGGCGTGAACTCGGTCAGGAGCGAAGTTGCGATCGGGTAGTCCGCGCCGACAGCCATCCCGATCAGCAGACGCAGGATGATCAACCAGACCACGTCCTGAACGAAGAACTGCGCCACCGAGAACACGATGATGGCGATCAAGTCGATCGTGAACAGAATTTCACGCCCGAACTTGTCGGTGAGCCATCCTCCGGCGTAGGCACCAAGCAGGATTCCTACCAGCGACGATGCCCCGACAAGTCCCTGCTCGATCGATGACAAACCCCACTGATCGGCGAACTGCGCCATGGCAACCCCGATGATGGACAGGACGAAACCGTCGAGGAACGGCCCTCCCGATGAGAACACCGCGAGCTTTTTGTGGAATCTGGACAGCGGTGCGTCGTCCAACGGGTTTGTTGTCATATCGCGCTCCTAGTTGACGGTGATACGGAGGTCGGTGCGGCAGGAGGGTGTCGAACTCGACCGTTCGGAGCCGGGGCGTTCCCCGCAGCGTCGCGAAGCGAATCGGGATGTTCGTATAGCCGAACCAGTGCGGCGAACCCGAAGGTGGCGGCTCGCGGCTGATGTACCTGGCCCTCTGCTGTGAGCCACGTCTCAGCCTAATTTGTGATCACAGATCACGCAAGAGGTTGTCAAGTTACAAGGACGCAAGTCTCGACGGCCCGGCGTCGGCGAATTCAGGCCGCCGGCCGCGTAACTGCCGACCGGCGTCCGGACCCTTGTGGGCTGGGGGAATGCGCCTGGGTGAGCGCGACGGCAGCGTCGTCGTCCAGCGCTGTGCCGTCACCACGGCGTATCAGAGCGCGGCGATCGAGCGGATGGGTGTGATGCCCCCGAGTCAGGGAGTGCAGTTCTGTTCGCGCAGGGACGTCATCGGACCGTCGACGGTGACGACGCTTGCCGGGGACGTCTTCCCGGCCCCGGGTGGCTGCCCGATACCGTCAGGCGCCGTGCGGCGGGGCGGGTTGTGCGCCCACCCGTTGCGGCGTCCGCCGCCACCGATCCAGGCCTGGCGTCGCTCCCGCACCGGCGCTCGGACTCCGTGGTGCCACCCCATATCCCGAACGGCTCGCGCACCGTTTGCGCGTGAGTGCGGCATTGCTCGAGGACCGGGCAGGTCTGGCAGATCCGGGTGGCGAAGTTTTCCCGGTATCTGCGGGCCTCCCGCGTCTCGCCCTCGGGGGAGAAGAACAGATCGGTTCCCATGCTCCGGCAGTTGGCGCTCAACTGCCAATCCCACAGATCGGCCGAGGGTGCGTAGAGGTATGTGGTCAGAGCGGTTGTCTTCATGACGACTCCGATCTTGTCCGGATTGTCTGAGCGGGCAATGCCGTCGGCGTTCTCCCGGTGGACGATGCCGGACACGCGATTGCAGCTACCGGCCCCCGCAGAGAACAGAGTCGAGTCCTTCTGCGGGGGCACGGACGAGCCGCAGTGT
Source organism: Rhodococcus sp. JS3073 (assembly GCF_026810085.1). Classification (NCBI taxonomy): domain Bacteria; kingdom Bacillati; phylum Actinomycetota; class Actinomycetes; order Mycobacteriales; family Nocardiaceae; genus Rhodococcus; species Rhodococcus sp. JS3073. The sequence continues at coordinate 4,841,919 of NZ_CP113951.1, forward strand.
GAATTTATCGACCGTGGTTGTGCATGACGTGTTTGGTGCGGGAGTAGTCGTCGAGGGCGTAGATCGACAGGTCGCGTCCGTAACCGGATCCTTTGAACCCACCCCACGGAACTTCGTTGGCCAGCACGAGATGGGAGTTGACCCACACCGTTCCGGCGTCGATCCGCGCGGCGACTTCGTGACTGCGCCGGGCGTTCTCGGTCCAGACCGACGCCGAGAGGCCGAACGGGACGTCGTTCGCGCGGCGGATCGCCTCGTCCTCGTCGGTGAAGGTCTCGACGGTGACCACCGGTCCGAAGATCTCCTCGCGAGCGCATTCGGCGCCGTCGGGTACGCCGACGAGCACGGTCGGTGCGACGAAGTACCCCGGTCCGTCCAGTGCAGCTCCACCGATTGCGGCGGTGATTCCCTGCTGCGCCGCACGTTCCAGATACGCGGTGACCCGCTCGAAGTGCGCCTTCGACACCAGAGGGCCGATTTCCACGGTGTCACCTGCTCCTGGCTCGCCGACCACGAACGTGCTCACCTGTTCGACCAGCTTCCGGGTAAACGCCTCGGCGACCGACTCGTGCACGAGGATCCGGCATGCTGCACCGCATTCCTGGCCCGAGTTCCAGTAGCTCGCCGCACGCAGCGAAACCGCGGCGTCGTCGAGGTCGGCGTCGGCGAAGATCACCACGGGTGCTTTGCCGCCCAGTTCGAGATGGACGCGCTTGAGCGTGTCTGCGGCCCCACGTGCGACGGCTTTGCCGCTGCCGACGGATCCGGTCAGGGCGATCATGTCGATGTCGGGATGCTCGGTCAGCCGTGCTCCCACGGTCGCTCCGAGTCCGGACACCACATTGAGCACGCCCGCAGGAAGCAGGTCACCGACGAGTTCGGCGAATTTCAGTGTTGTCAGAGGGGTCTGTTCGGACGGCTTGATCACCACCGTGTTTCCGGCCGCGAGGATCGGAGCGATCTTCCACGCCGCCATCAGCAGTGGATAGTTCCAGGGGGTCACGACGCCGACCACACCGAGCGGTTCTCGCAGGATGACGGACAGGTGGTTCTCTGCGTAGTCTCCGGCGGCCATCGACGTGGTCGCCCGCAGTGCGCCCGCCATGAACCGGAAGGTGTCGACGGTACCGGCGACGTCGTCGTTCGAGACTTCGAAAGGTTTCCCGGTGTTGGCGGATTCGAGCCGCGCGAGCACCTCGGAGTTCTGCTCGATTCTGTCCGCGATGCGGTGAAGCAGAGTGGAACGTTCCTTGGGAACAAGCCTGGCCCAGCTGTCCTTGGCCGCGACCGCGGCTGCGACTGCGCGGTCGACATCGGCGGCGGTCCCCTGGGGTACCGCGGCGATGACCTGTTCGGTACTCGGGTCGACGACGTCGGTGCGGGAGCCGGAGTGGTCGACGGCGTCGAACGCTCCTGCTATGTAGTGCTGGGTCGGTGGCAGGTCGTCCCGGACGTTCAATGAACCACCAGGTGCTCGGCTGACGGCGACCTGTCCGGTGAGAGTGTTGGGCATCTGGATGAACCTCCAAGATCGACTGGGGAGTAGCGGATACGCCTCAACGAGAGACGCTGTGTCCGGTGACGGTGTTCGATTCCCAGAACTCGGCTCCTTCGATGCCGAGAGATGTCGGATCGAAGGTGGGGTCGAGTCCCTGTTTCTTCTGTTGTTCGTAGTCGCGGTACACTCGGCGGACGAGCGGGAAGAGCAATACCAGGCACATGAGGTTGATCCAGGCGATGAGCCCGAGCCCGATATCGCCGATTGCCCAGACGAGGCCTGCGTTCACAATGGAACCCACGAACACGATCGCGAGCGTGCCGAGTTTGAGGACCAGCTTGGATACCGGCCCCTTCCGCCCGTTCAGCAGGAACAACAGATTCGAGTTGGCCACGTAGTAGTACACGATGAGGCAGGTGAAGCCGAACAGGAACACGGCTACTGCGATGAACGCTGCGCCCCATCCGGGCACCAGTGTGTCGATGGCCTTCTGGACCCAGTTCGGACCGGCCTCCATGTCCGGAAGGTTCTGTACGAGGTAACCGCCCGAACCATCGGAGACGTTGTACTGGCCGGACACCACCATCATCAGCCCGGTCGCCATACAGATCAGCAGAACGTCGATGTAGATGCTGAACGTCTGGACGAGGCCCTGCTTGCCGGGGTGCGACGTCCGCGCCGCCGCGGCGGCGAATGTCGCCTCGCCGATTCCGTTCGCTGATGCGAAGACTGCCCGGCGCACGCCCCATGCGACTGCAGCGCCTGCGATGCCGCCCAGCACAGGGTCGATACCGAACGCCGAGTTCACGATGAGTTTGATCGCGTCCGGCACATTTTCGATGTTCGCGGCGATCACCGCCATCGCCAGCGTCAGGTATCCGATTGCGAGAATCGGTACGAGAGTCTGTGTGACCTTGACGATTCGGGTGGTGCCTCCGAGGATCACCAGAGCGATCAGGGCGGTGATCAACGCTGCCGGAACCCAGGTCGGTGTTCCGAATGCCAGCTGCGCGCTCGAGGCAATGGTGCTGACCTGAAATCCGGGGAACAGAAAGCCGTAGCCGACGAGTCCGAGAAACGCAACGAGCCCTGCGACCTTGGGAAGCTTCAGTCCGTACTTGATGTAGTACGGCATGCCGCCGATGTCTTCGTTGGCCTTCTTCCGGTCCTCGTCCTCCACCTGACGTTTGAACACCTGCGCGAGAGTTGCCTCGGCATAACCGACGGTACAACCGACCAGACCCGTCACGGCCATCCACAGCAGGGCTCCCGGTCCACCACCGCCGACTGCCGTTGCGACACCCGCGATGCTTCCGACTCCCACACGGCTGGCGAGCGCGAGTACCAGTGCTTGAAAGGAGGACAGTCCTCCTTCGCCTTCGCTGGTTTCCCTCAGCTGCCGGATCATGTCCGGGATGCGTCGGAACTGAATGCCTCTGGTGGCGACGGTGTACGCCACCCCGAGACCGAGGACGACGTAGGCCATCGGCCCCCAGATGGCGTCCGCCACTCTGGTGAGTATCTCGGCCCAGTCGAGGCCTGCCATGATCTACGCTGTCCGCTCTGCGAGGGTCTTCAGCGCCCGTCCGATCTGCTCGATCTGCGCTGCGGGCAGTTCTGCGGTGGGCCGGCGGGGCGCTCCTACCGGTTCGCCCTGCAGAGCGAGACCTGCCTTGACGGCAGAGATGAAGGGAACGGAGATCATCGCGTCGATCACCGGGTACAGGTCGCGCCATTTGGCGAGTGCGCCGTGCAGGTCGCCGTCGGCGATGAGCCGGTTCACTGCGACGATCTGCTCCGGGACGACGTTGGCGGCACCGGCCATGACTCCGGCGGCGCCCTCGACGAGAGCGCTGTAGATGTAGGAGTCCCAGCCGATGAAGGTGCCGATCACGTCGCTGTGGTGGTGAATCAGCTGCAGTGCCTGTTCCCAGTTCGCGCTCGAGTCCTTGATGTACCGAATGTTGTCGACGTCTTCGGCCAGCGAGCGGACAGTGCTGGGGTCGAGGTTCACACCCGTGACCGCGGGGATGTTGTACAGCATGATCGGCAACTCGACTGCGGACGCGACGTCCTTGATGTACGCCACCGTCTCTTCGGTCGAGAGCGGCTCGTAGAACGGTGTGATCAGCATGAGCACGTCGGCGCCGGACTTTTCGGCGGCGCGGGAGAGCCGGATGGCCTCTGCGGTCGTCGTGGCACCGGTCTGGGCGATGACGGGTACCCGGCCGTCGGTGTACTCGATGACTGTGTCGACGAGTCGCAGGCGCTCGTCCGACGACAGTGCCCCGACCTCACCGGTCGATCCTGCCGCGACGACTCCGTCGACGCCGGCCTTGATCGAGCGGTCCACCACGAGCTTCAGCTTGTCCACATCGATGAGTTCGTCGGCGTCGAACGGGGTGGTCAATGCTGTGAGGACACCGCTGAGTTGCTTGGACATGAAAATGACTCCTGGATCGTTGAGGAATGTTCTGGTGTTGGGAAGGTCAGGCGCTGGCGGCGTGCACGGTGAGCCCATCAGGTCGACGAGTCTGACGATGGGTGGCGAGCACGCTGGTGACCTCCTGAGCAGCGGAGAACCCTGAGGTGATCGAGGTTTCCGTGTAGAGCGTTCCGAGATAGTCGCCGGCCAGGAAGACTCGACCGGCTCCGCGTGTCAACGTGGGCTGAAGCTTTGCGCGACCGGGGAAGCTGTACGGTGACGCGTTCTTCCACCGGGCGGCTTTTGCCTCCACGACCGTGTCGGAGAACCCGGGCCCGAGGATCTGTTCGAGGTCGGCGAGGTGGGTGTTCACCACTTCGTCGTCGCTCTTGTCGAGCAGTGCACTGCCGAGAGCGGCGGGCGAGAATGTCATGAAGCTGCCGCCGGGCTGCCGGACCGACTCGGTGCCGCGGACGATACTTGCCTGATTGAGCGCGATGGCGAACGAACGCTTGGGGGCAGCGATGGCGTAGATGTCGTCCCACGGACGCTTCGTCGTTTCGTCGGTGAGAAACGCCGAGCTGACGTGGGGGCCGTACTTGATCTGAGAAAGTGCGTCGCGCAGATCCTGCGGCAGATCGACACCGACCCGGTGGGACACGTCCGCGGTCGTGGCCAGCACGACCGTTCGCGCCTCGACTTCGTGGTCGCGTCCGTCCTGGCGGTAGCGAACGATCACCGAGTCCTTCTTGTGCACGACCTCCTGCACCGCGGCACCCAACTGAACGCGCTCGCCCAGCGACGCGGCGAGGGCTTCGGTGAGGGTGGACGGCCCGCCGACGATGCCGCGGCTGAGGCCCTGCCCGAAGCCGAGCACCAGGCTGAAGTATCCGATGCCTGCGCCGGCCGAGATCTGGTCCATGTTTCCAGCCGACCGGGTGACAGTGGTCTTGAACAGCGCAGCCGCGTCCTCCGGCAAGTCCCCGACGAAGTCGAGGAAGGATTCGTCGTTCGCGAAGTCGTAGATTCGCTGCTGGCGCATGGCGCCGGACTCACCGGCGCGCTTGCGTACCACTCCGGTGTACTTGCCGACGCCCGCAACGACCTTCATGCCGGCGCGCATGGTCGCGACGCGTGCCGAGAGTGACATCGGGATCCGGAACGGGTAAGTGGCGATGTGTCCCTTGCGAAGGAACTTCCCGTTCATCGAGAGGGCCTGCAGCGACCCGGGAATGTCGACCGACATCACCCCGGCCTCGTTGAGCAGGGCTTCAGTGGACGATCCGGGACCGGCGAACACGTGGCCACCCCAGTTCAGCCAATACGATCCGCGACGTTCGGAACGGATACGTCCACCGACGCGCTCATCGGACTCCAACACAAGCGTGTCCCAGTGACGCAAACGCCAGCCCGCCGACAGGCCGGCCAGGCCGGCGCCGACTACAACTACATCTCGCACTTCGATATCTCCTTCACTGGGGCCTTGTCTCTCGCCGGAAGTTGGGGGCGAGTTCGTGGCAAGTTCGTGATTCGGGACGCGCCATCCGGCCGTGCAAGGTTCTGTGCAAAACACGCAGTTCGGACGCGTCGTTCTCTGGGCTGACAGTGATGCCGGTCATACCCGCTCAATTCAGAATAAAGTGTGATCACAGATCACACAAGTGGGAAGTTGTGATCGGCCTCGCGTTTGCGTGATGCTGATAGCCCTGTAGTCTTGGACTGATATATCAAATTCCGAGGAGATCGAAATGGGCTCGACCTACACGCGCACGCTCGGCTGTCCGCAGCGTTCGTGCATGGTGCGTGCCGTCGGCCCGTGGACCGGTCGAGATCGTCGACGGGGACGACGCCGATCCGGTGGCTCTCGCCCGCCTACAGGTCCTGCCCGGTGACGCCTGCCGCCGGCTACGTGACCACGTCACCGATGTTCATCACTTTTTCCCGACCGAGTTCACGGGTGCCGAGCCCTGCCACTGAGGTTCGTCCGGTCGAACGGGTGGTGGCCGCTGCGCAGTACGTGTCACCGGGTCTCAGTGTCGATCCCGCATGAGATCGAGAACCTGAAAGAACAAGGGCCCGAAGGAAGTTTCGCGCTCTTCGGGCGCGCGAGTGTTGAAATCTGCGCGAGTGCAATCAGTCTGAGCTTTCCGTACCCCGACAGTGGTATGTCTCACTCGACGAAGGCCTTGTCCCTCATGTGATCACAGATTACATTCGTGTTACCGCACTGTAAGCGGCAGTGTCATTCACCGTCGATTGCAACCGCATCGTCGGTTGCAGTAGTGGTTCACCTTCCGGCGACTGGCGACGGCGCCCGAACTCGGCGCATCCCGATCGAACCGGTACGAGTGACGATCTCACCGAGAGTTTTGCGAGCACGGCAAAGGGGGAGTGTTGTTGTGAGAGCGACCAAGTCGAGCCGAAGTGCCACCGCGGCGGGGCTGTTGGCGATTGTGTTGTGGAGTTCGATGGTCGGAATGATCCGTCTCGTCACCGATAGCCTGGGCGCGATCGGCGGCGCTGCGATGATCTACTCGTGCTGTGCGATGCTGTTGTCGGTGACTGTGGGATGGCCCAAGTTCAAAGACTTCAGCCGGGCGTATCTCGTCACAGGTGCCGTGATGTTTGCCGCGTACGAGGTGTGCTTCGCCCTTGCCATCGGATTGGCGGACACTCCAAGGCAGGCAATCGAAGTCGGAATCGTGAACTATCTGTGGCCCAGCCTGACGGTGGTGTTTGCGATCGTGTTCGCGGGACAGAAGGCGTCGCGCCTGATACTGCCCGGCATCGCATTGTCGGTAGTCGGCATTGCAGTCGTACTCGGCGGTGACGCCGGACTGGACATCACAGGCACTGTCGACAACGTGCGCTCGAATCCCCTGAGCTACGCTCTCGCGTTCGCCGGCGCACTGATCTGGGCGGGGTACTGCACCGTCACCAAGATGTTCGCAAACGGGAACAACGGCATCACTCCGTTCTTCGTGCTGACGGCCGTGTCGTTCTGGTGCATGTACCTCCTTTCGGGTCGCGAACCCATGCACCTCAGCTTCACCGCAATCGCGGCCACGTTGGTGGCGGCGTGCGCGATCGGCTTCGGCTATGCGCTGTGGAATGTCGGAATCCTTCGCGGAAACATGACATTGCTCGCCGCTGCCTCGTATTTCACGCCCGTACTGTCAGCCGCATTCTCATCGTTGATGTTGGCCACGGCACTCGGCCTCACGTTCTGGGTGGGAACCGCCGTGGTGTGCTTCGGGGCAATCTTGTGCTGGTTGGCTACGCGCGAACCGAAGGCAGCCGTCGGAGTTCCCGAAGAGGACGGTTCCCTCGACGAACAGAGCGGCGACGAGAAGAGTATCGACGAGCCCACCGTCGTTCGTTCACTTCTCGGTACGCGAGTGGAATGCGCGATAACCATCGTCGGTGATCACCGTTCGGCACCTCGTGTGCCGATCGACGTCGGGTCGGCGCGCTGACGTAGTTGCGGGTGGCTGAGGGCATCGCCGAATGCTTTCTCTCTCAGTCACTCTGCGCTGTCGATCGGTGTACCCGCTGGCGGTGTCCGCCTTCGCATCCGGGCTTGCGTCGATACGGCTGGGCGCCTGCGTTGTTCAGGGTTTGAGCTGGATCTTGACCGCCCCGTCCTGCTTCTTCTGGAAGATCTCGTAGGCGTGGGGTGCCTGTTCGAGGGGGAGTTCGTGGGTGGCGAAGGTGTCGACGCCGAGCGGGTCGTCGTCGCCGAGCAGCGGCATGATGTCGTCGACCCACTTCTTGATGTTGGCCTGGCCCATGCGCAGCTGAATCTGCTTGTCGAACAAGGTGAGCATGGGAATCGGGTCGGCCATGCCGCCGTAGACGCCGATGATGGAAATGGTTCCTCCGCGGCGGACGATGTCGATCGCCGAATACAGCGCGCCGAGACGGTCGACACCCGCCTTCTGCATGAGCGGCGCTGCGACCGCATCGGGAAGGTACCCGACGATCTGCTGGGCGAGCTTGCCGATCGGTGAACCGTGCGCCTCCATGCCGACCGCGTCGATCACGGAGTCGGTGCCGCGACCGTCGGTCGCATCGCGGATGACGTCGGCGAGATCGCCGCCGTGCTCGTCCAGGTCCAGGGTTTCGATGCCCCGGGCCTTGGCGCGAGCAAGGCGTTCGGGAACGTTGTCGACCGCGATGACTCGTGCACCCTTGTGGTGGGCGATGCGCGCCGCCATGTCTCCGATCGGGCCGAGGCCGAGCACGGTCACCGACCCGCCCTCGGGGATGGCGGCGTACTCGACCGACTGCCACGCCGTCGGCAGCACGTCGGAGAGATAGACGAAGCGGGAATCCGGCGGGCCCTCGGGAACTGTGATGTGGGTGAACTGGGCCTGCGGGACGCGCAGGTACTCGGCTTGTCCTCCCGGCACCTCGCCGTAGAGCTTGGAGAAACCGAACAACGCCGCCCCCATGCCCTGCTCGCGAACCTGCGTCGTCTCACACTGCGTGTACAGCTGCATGTTGCACATGAAACAGTCGCCGCACGAGATCTGGAACGGGATCACCACGCGGTCGCCGACCTTCAGGTTGCCCGCCTCCGCCCCGACTTCTTCGACGATCCCCATCGGTTCGTGGCCGAGAATGTCCCCCTGTCCCATGAACGGACCGAGAGTTTCGTACAGGTGCAGATCGGAACCGCAGATGTTCGTGGTCGTGACCCTGATGATGGCGTCGGTCGGGTGTTCGATCTTCGGATCGGCGACGGTATCGACGCTGACCTTTCGTTTGCCTTGCCACGTGACTGCTCGCACTGGGAACCAAACCTCTCGTCGGTCTATGTCCGTGTTCGGGTGCCCGACGGGGGATCAAGGTAAACCGTGCTCGAGGGGAGCGGCCCTACTTGAGGGCGATGACGTCGACGGGACGAATGTCGGGGTCCTTGGCGAGTAGTTCGGGGCCGACCGTGCCCAGTGCCTGGGGGATGGCTCCGGTCAGGTGCGCCTGCCTGCCTTCCTCGTTCTCGAACGTGTCGAAGATGCCGTACGTCGTGTCGCTGACTTTGAACGCGTACCAGGTGACGGTGCCTTGTTCTTCCGCCGCCAGGGCGCGCCCCTGCTCCAGGAACGCGGCCAGTTCTCCGCCCTTGCCCGGCTTTGCTTCGAGCAGTGCCAGGATTCCTCTGTCGATCGTCATGATGTCTCCTCTTCGGTCGATGTCCGACTTCGTTCAACCCTGACGCTATGGGCGTCGAGCGGCACACGGGGCGGCGGAAGCGCCACCTTTGTTACCGTTTCCGTCATGAGAGTCGCGGTGCTCGCCGTGGACGGCATGTTCGATTCGGGTCTGAGCGTCATACTCGACGTCCTGGCGACGGCCGATGCCCTGCGCGAGAACGCGGAGACGGGCGGCCAGGCGTTCACCGTCATTCCCGTCGCTGTCGGACCGTCGGTCCGCACCGGTCACGGACTCGTGCTGGCCACCACCCCGCTGACGGAGATCACCGACCCTCCCGACGTCCTCGTCATGCCGGCCGTCGGGGTGAAGACGCCGGATCGGATCGTCGACGCGGTGCGCGGGCATCCCGCCCTCGACTGGGTCGCGGAGGGTCGCAGTTCCGGCGCCGCCCTCGCCGCGGCGTGCAGCGGCACGTTCTTCCTCGCCGAGGCCGGGGTGCTCGACGGATTGACCGCGACGACGAGTTGGTGGCTCGGGCCGGCGTTCCGCGCCCGTTATGCCCGCGTCGACCTCGACGAGCGGCGCACCCTCATCCACGACGACCGGGTGACGACGGCCGGGGCGGCGTTCGCGCACATCGATCTCGCGCTGGCGATCGTCCAGCAGCACAGCCCGGCGCTGGCAGATCTCGTCGCGCGGTACCTCCTGATCGGCGATCGGCCCTCACAGGCGATCTTCGCGGTGCCGTCCCTGCTCGCCACCGCCGATACGACGATGACCGCCTTCGAACGGTGGATTCGCGACCACCTCTCGGAGCCGTTGCCGATCAACGCGGTCGCACACGCGATCGGGGTGAGTGAACGAACGCTGCAACGCACCACCGCCGCAGTGCTGGGTATGTCGCCGGTGGAGTTCGTTCAGGAGATCCGACTCGACCAGGCGACATTCCTGCTGCGCACGACGCCGCAGAGCGTCGACACGATCGCGTCCGCTGTGGGCTACCAGAACGCGGCCACATTGCGCGCGTTGATTCGCCGCCGGCGTCACACGAGCACCACCGAGATCCGTCGTGGCAACGCGTCATTCGGCTCCGAACACCGCAAGCACGGGCGGGGAGCGCGGACCGGGCGATAGCTCGCACTGGCGCCGGACGAACTCGGGCGGGACGATCGAGGGTGACGAACGGAGAGGAGCATCGTGAATCGAAACCAGCCGTTCGTGTGCGAAATGGCCTTCCACATCGTTCACCTGCATCGAGCGGGGGAGACGGACAAGGCGCTGAACCTGCGAAAGCAGCCACAGGGCATGACCGTCGACGACGACCAACTCCACCGCGCCGTCGCGCAGATCTACGGACTGCCCGACCAGTCGAACGAGGCGATGGAGGAATGGGTGCGCTCCCAGTACCTGGCGGACGGTCGTGACAAGGGCTACCTGTCCGAGGACGACGCGTCGGCGCCTCTGTGGCTTCTCGCGGGCAAGGCGCACACCTACTACGGCGACCTGAAACCGCAGGCGAGCTGAGGGCCCCGTGCCCTGCTAGTCGGCGCGGGCCGCGACGAGGGCGGCGAGACCGTCGAAGATCCGGGCCAGGCCGAACTCCAGCGCGTCATCCTGCCCGGAAGTGGAACTGGCCGACGCGAACGCGGCCGTCACCTGGGGGTAGCGGTCGGCGTGGTCGGCGAGGATCCCCGTCATGATCGCGTTCAGGGACTGCTCGGGTGTGTCGGTTTCGGCGCCGGGTGCCGTCGCCTGCTGGGCGAGGCTGCGCACGTGGCCGGTGATCAGGACCACCGCGTCCAGGCGTTCCCCACCGGTGAGTGCCGTGTCGCGCAGTGCCTCGAGGCCGGTTTCGAGCCAGTCCAGTTCGTTCGGGCCCAACACTCGCGGACCGACCGCGACGTCCACCACCCACGGATGCCGCCGGAGGCCCGCCCACATCCGGAGAGCCCACTCGTGGAGTGCGGCGCGCCAGCCGCCGTCGATCTCGGACAGGTCGGGCGCGGGCCCGAGAGCGGCATCGAGCATGAGGGCGGTCAACTCGGCCTTGCCGGGGGTGTAGCGGTAGAGGGACATCTTGGTGAACCCGAGGTCCTCCGCGAGGCGTTGCATCGACAGCGTCGCGAGGCCCTCGGCGTCCGCCATCGAGATCGCGGTGGCGACGATCTGCTCGAGGCTCAGCGCAGGTTTCGGTCCCCGCTTCGGGCGCTCCGACGATCCCCACAGCAGCTCGGCGGTACGGGGCTGGGTGACCATCTGCACTCCTCCGGACGAGTCTTGATCCGGAATAGTGTCTACCATACACTGAATTGTATCCGTCAGACACAATTACTTCGTGGAGGCTTCCATGCCGAACAGAACCGTCCTGATCTCGGGTGCAAGCATCGCCGGGCCTGCTCTGGCGTTCTGGCTCAGCCGGTGCGGTTACGCCGTCACCGTCGTCGAGCGGGCGCCGGACGTTCGGCTCGGCGGCCAGGCCGTCGACTTCAAGGGGGAGGTTCACCGAAAAGTGTTGGAGAGGATGGGAATTCTCGAGGACGTGCTGGGCAGGCAGACCGGAAAGACCGACCTCCTGATCGTCGACGAACGCGACAAGCACTTGGCGACCATCCCGGGCGAATTCGTCGGCGGCGACGTCGAGATCCTGCGGGGCGATCTCACCGAGATCCTCTACCGACGCACCGCGGACTCGTGCGAGTACCTCTTCGGTGATTCCGTCACCGCACTGGTCGACACGGAGTCGGGCGTCGAGGTCACGTTCGAGAAAGCGGACGCACGCCGGTTCGACCTGGTGTTCGGGGCCGACGGCATCCACTCGGCCGTCCGACGCCACCGGTTCGGGTCGGAAGACGAGTTCGTCCGATTCCTCGGGTACTACTACGCCGTCGTCGGGACCACGGGTTCGGCGAGTGACGTCACGCCGGACAGGGAACGCGGGACGGGACTGATGTACAACGAGCCGGGGCGGATGGCCGTCGTCGGTGGACCGAAGGCTCCGGAATTGTTCGTCTTCGCCTCCGACCGGATCGAGTACGACCGCGGCGACACTGCCCAGCAGAAACGAATGCTGACCACCGCGTACGCCGATGCGGGGTGGCGCGTGCCCGGGCTACTCGCGCACCTGGACGACGCACCCGACTTCTACCTCGACTCGATCGCGAGGGTCGAGACCGACACCTACACCGCCGGCCGTGTGGCGCTGGTCGGCGATGCGGCGTACGGAAACACGCTGGGCGGCTTCGGGACCGGCCTCGCCCTCGTCGGTGCGTACGTCCTGGCGGGTGAGCTCGCCGCCGCCGACGGCGACCACCGTGTGGCGTTCGGACGCTACACCGAGCAGATGCTGAGGTACGCGAGGATCGCCCGGAAGGGCAGCGCCGGCCCGTTTCTCGCGCCGAAGTCGGCTACTCGAATCAGGCTGCGCAACTGGATGTTCAAGTCCACGTTCCTGTTCGGCCTGCTGATGAAGCTGACCGACGCCTTCGCCACCGATATCGATCTGGAGGACTACCCGGCGCTCCGGTCAGCCCGGTGTGCCGGCGATGTTGACCATCCATGAAATACCGAACTTATCTGTACAGGCGCCGAATTCGTCTCCCCACATCTGCTTCTCCAGGGGCACGGACACGGATCCGCCGTCAGCGAGCTTGGCCCAGTAGCCGCGGAGTAGGTCGCCGTCGTCTCCGCTCAGGCTCACCGCGATGTTGGTTCCCGGGTTGTGTTCCATCCCGGGCGGGGTGTCTGCACCCATCAGAGTGAAACCGTTGTCCGACTCGAGCATGGCGTGCATGATCTTGTCGGCGCCCTCGCCGTCCGGCGCACCGTACTCACCGAACGTGTTCAACGCGAGAGTGCCACCGAAGACGTCCTTGTAGAACTCCATTGCCTGCCGAGCGTCGCCGTTGAAGCTGATGTAGGGGTTGAGACGAGAGGTCATGGGACATGCTCCTTCTTCGTGCCGGAACCGACAGGAACGACGGTACAACGACCGGCCGACACGATGTGGGGAACGGACGGCCGCCTCAAATCAGGAGGTGGAGATCGTCGCGAACGCCGCCCACAGCACCGGTGAGTGCTCGATCGTCCGCTCGTCCCGCCACGTGGCCACTCGGTCGCGTTGCCAGTCGCAGAGCGCTCCGACCGCGTCGGGCACGTCGTGCGCCGCGTCGATCGAGCAGATTGCGTCCTGCAGCGGACGCGCGTGTGGTGCCGTCCCGGCGATGCGCTGGAACGCGAGGTCGGTGGGCAACGCCCAGCGACTGGCGGTGACGAGCTCCGCCCCGCCGGCGATCATCGCGGAGACCAGTCCGAGCGCCTCGCTGAACCGCAGGTCGCCACCGCTCTCGCAGGCGATCAATGCCACCCGGCTCGGGATCGGCCACAGGTCCGCGCCGCGGGTCGGTTCGGCCGTGAGCGTGTGCGTTCCCAGCAGGAGGTCCTTCGCGGACAACGGCCGGTGGGCACGGGTCGGCTCCGCGAACCCGACGGAGTCCGCGGCGCAGGCGAGGTGGAGTTCGGCGTGCTCGCTCTGCCCGGATTCGGGTGCCGCCGCGGTGACGTGCCCGACGTACACCAGCCGGCCCGCACCCTCACGCAACGCCGTGCCGAGCCACTCCCGGTCGACGTCCTCGCGGCGGAAGCAGTCCGTCGGTTCGTTCACGTCGGGGAGCAGCCGGCCTTCGCCGGCGTAGCTCGCGACCCGCCGCGACAGCGGACAGTCCGCGGCCATCCGCCCCAGGACCGAGCCGAGCGCCGAATCCGCACGGAAGCCCGGCACCCGCGGGTCGAGCACCGCGACGACGGGGAGTTGCCGGGTGTGCGCCCAGGTGCGGACCGGCCGGGCGGGTGAGTGGACGATGCTGAGCGGAGCCAGCAGGCTGACGTCGGCGATGTCGACGAGACGCAGCCCGGCGTCGGGTGCGATCAGTTCCCACGGCACCTGCGCGACGCGGGGCGACGGTTGGATCCGCAGGTGGGGGCGCACGCCGCGGGTGAACAACTCGTGCAATTGCTGTGCGAGGCCGAACGGAAGGAATGTGCGTGAAAGGAGCTGGGCCAGATCATGCTCCGACTCGTAACCGGAGAAGCCGCCCGCCGTCAGAGCGTGGTGCAGACCCTGCGGATCGGTGAGGTCGGGCAGCACCCGGGCCAGCGCGGCGACGGTCGCGTCCACCTGCGCGGCGGGTGCGACGCCGACACCGCCGGGGTGGGAGTCGTGGGTCCACCGCCACGACGTGTACAGGTCGCCGGCGTCGGCCATCCGCACGATCGCGGTCGGCGGGGAACATGGGTGAGTCGGCACCGTCCCAGCATTCCCTACCCTCCGGATCGGTGGGGTGGGTGCTGGCCACCCGGGCCTGTCGACGCCGAAAGCCGTGCCTGCATGCAGGCACGGCTTTCGGTATCGGGTTGGCTAGCCGACCGTTGCTGCAGCGGCGTCCTCGGCGGGTGCACCCGTTCGGATGAGCCGGTCGAATGCGCTCAGCGCTGCGGTTGCTCCGGCACCGGCGGCGATGACGATCTGCTTGTACGGCACCGTCGTGCAGTCGCCGGCAGCGAACACGCCGGGCACCGACGTCTGGCCGCGGTCGTCGATTGCGATCTCGCCGCGATCGGACAACTCGACCGTCCCGGCCAGCCACTCGGTGTTGGGCAGGAGGCCGATCTGGACGAAGACACCCTCGATGTCGAGTGTGTGCGACGTGTCGGTCGTGCGGTCCTGGTAGGTCAGGCCGGTGACCTTGTTTCCGTCCCCGAGGACCTCCGTCGTGAGCGTGCTCAGGAGGATGTCGGCGTTCGGGAGGCTGCGCAGCTTGCGCTGCAGCACCTCGTCGGCGCGGAGCTCCGAGTCGAACTCGACGAGCGTGACGTGCTCGACGATTCCTGCGAGATCGATTGCGGCCTCGACTCCGGAGTTACCGCCACCGATCACGGCGACGCGCTTGCCCTTGAACAGCGGTCCGTCGCAGTGTGGGCAGTAGGTCACACCCTTGTTCCGGTACGTGTCCTCGCCGGGCACGTTCATCGAGCGCCACCGGGCACCCGTCGACAGGATGACGGTGCGCGCGAGAAGCGAAGCACCGCTTTCCAGTTCGATCTCGACGAGACCGTTCTCGGTGGCTGCCGGCACGAGCTTCGCGGCCCGCTGCGTGTTCATGATGTCGACGCCGTACTGACGGACGTGATTCTCGAGCGCCGACCCGAACTGGGGGCCCTCGGTGTAGGGAACGGAGATGAAGTTCTCGATCGCCATGGTGTCGAGTACCTGGCCGCCGAAGCGCTGCGCGGCGATTCCGGTGCGAATTCCCTTGCGCGCGGCGTACACCGCGGCCGCGGCGCCGGACGGGCCGCCTCCGACGACGAGCACGTCGAAGGGATCCTTCTGGGCGATCGCGGTGGCGGCGCGGTCGGCGGCGCCGACGTCGAGCTTGCCGGCGATTTCCTCCAGGCTCATCCGGCCGGAGCCGAAGAGCTCGCCGTTGAGGAAGACCGTCGGGACAGCCATGATCTGGCGGCCGTCGACCTCGTCCTGGAACAGGGCACCGTCGATCGCGACGTGACTGATGCGCGGATTGAGCACGCACATCAGATTCAGCGCCTGCACCACGTCCGGGCAGTTCTGGCAGGACAGCGAGAAGTAGGTCTCGAAGTGGAAGTCGCCGTCGAGGTCGCGGACCTGCTCGAGCAGTTCGGGGGCCTCCTTCGACGGGTGGCCGCCGACCTGGAGCAAAGCGAGTGCGAGCGAGGTGAACTCGTGGCCGAGAGGGATGCCGGCGAAGCGGACCTCGATGTCGGTGCCGCTGCGGCGGACCGCGAACGACGGGCGTCGCGTGTCGTCGTCGCGGCGTTCGTAGGTGATCTTCTCCGACATCGCCGCGATCTGGGTGAGCAGTTCGGCGAGTTCGACCGACTTGGGTCCGTCGTCGAGTGAGGACACGAGCTCGATCGGCAGGGTCAGCTTTTCGAGCAGGGACTTCAGTTGGCCGGCAAGCGAGGCTTCGAGCATGAGGATCTACTCCATCGATCGGGAGGACAAGGGATCGGAAACCGGAAATTTTGGTTCAGGTGGTCCGGAAGGTGTTGGTGCGACACCGATTGCCCCCACGGGAGCTGAGCACCGGGAACCGCCCGCACGGGCTCAGGAAACCTGAGCCCGTGCCTGCGGTACGACTGCGCTGCGTCAGATCTTGCCGACGAGATCCAGCGACGGGGCGAGAGTCTCTTCGCCCTCTTCCCACTTGGCCGGGCAGACCTCGCCCGGGTGCGACCGGACGTACTGAGCGGCCTTGACCTTGCGAACCAGCTCAGCGGCGTTGCGCCCGATGCCTTCTGCGGTGACCTCGGTGAACTGGATGACACCGTCGGGGTCGACGAGGAACGTGCCGCGGTCGGCCAATCCCTCGTTCTCGCGGAGGACCTCGAAGTTCTTGCTGATCTCCTGGGTCGGGTCACCGATCATGGCGTACTTGATCTTGCCGATGGTGTCGGAAGATCCGTGCCATGCCTTGTGCGTGAAGTGCGTGTCGGTGGACACCGAGAAGACCTCGACGCCGAGGCGCTGCAGTTCCTCGTGGTGGTCGGCGAGGTCGCCGAGTTCCGTCGGGCACACGAAGGTGAAGTCGGCCGGGTAGAAGTAGAAGACCGCCCACTTGTCCTTGATGTCGTCCGCGGACACGGTGATGAACGCGCCGTCCTTGAAGGCGTTCGCGGCGAAGGGCTTGATCTGCGTGTTGATCAGGGCCATTGAAACCTCTATTCGTGGATACGGGGAAGCCGACAGCGACGAGGTTATCCAGCACATTGGAATAGGTCCAATCTATGAGACCTATTCCATAGATTGGGTGGGGCTATCAATGGTCACCGAATCGGCAGCATTGCAGGTCAGCGCGGCACTCCACCCGCACCGCCCGGGGTACTCGCCGGAGGTGCGGTGTGACGACCGTGACACCCATCGCCCCGAAAACCCTCGTAGGGAATGGAAGCGGAGGCGTCCCCCGTACACATCCATCGGGAGTCCCGTCTCGCGGAAGGTCGTGTGTCAGGTCCGGTTTCCGGTGGGGAGAACCACGGATCCCAGTGGCCGGAGTCGGCGAGGACCTGCAGTAGTGGCGGGTCGGTGGGGATGCGGTGCAGGTCCAGTCGCCAGGTGTGGCCGCTTACGTCGCCGCGGTCGGAATCCCGGAACATGCCGTGCCTGTGGATCGGGTGGCGGGGTGTGCGCGAGGTGCGGCCACGAGACTTCGGGGATGACGGCGAGTCAGATCTGCCCAATGGCAGCTCTGGTTTGGGCAAATATTGCCAGTGCTCACAAGTGGTCGCCCTCATAGCGTGGGCGGCGTGAGAGTTCTGATCGGGTTCCCGCAGATCCGCACAGTCGGTGGTGACTTCTGGCGGTGGTCGCCGAGGTCACGACCCGCATGCCGATTCGTTGGGATCGGGCGGGGTGGTCGCCACATCCCGCACCGTGTTCACCGTGGACGCGCCGCCAGCCGAACGATCGTCACCGCCTGATTTTCCTACCCCGTACGCCCCACATAGAGGAGATGTCAATGCCTGACGCAATCGAGGTCCGCAAGGTTCCGCTGCACAGCGTTTCCGACGCCGGCGAGCTGGCCAAGCTCATCGACGACGGCGTGCTCGACGCGGACCGTGTCGTCGCTGTCATCGGCAAGACCGAGGGCAACGGCGGTGTCAACGACTACACGCGCATCATCGCGGACCGAGCCTTTCGTGAGGTCCTCTCGGCGAAGGGCAGCCGCAGCGCCGACGAGGTGGCCGAGGTGCCCATCGTCTGGTCCGGCGGGACCGACGGTGTGATCAGCCCGCACGCAACGATCTTCGCGACTGTGCCAGCCGGGAAGGCGGCGAAGACCGACGAGCCGCGGCTGACCGTCGGTGTCGCGATGAGTGAGCAGCTGCTGCCCGAGGACATCGGTCGCACGCCGATGATCACGAAGGTGGCCGCGGCGGTGAAGATGGCGATGGCCAATGCCGGCATCAGCGACCCGGCCGACGTGCACTACGTGCAGACGAAGACGCCGTTGCTCACGATCCACACCATCCGCGACGCCAAGAGCCGCGGCGAGACGGTGTGGACCGAGCACACCCACGAGTCGATGGACCTGTCCAACGGCGTTACGGCACTGGGGATTGCCGTCGCGCTGGGCGAGATCGACATGCCCGGCGATGCCGATGTCATGCACCGCCGGGACCTCTTCTCGTCGGTGGCATCCTGTTCGTCGGGGGTCGAGTTGGACAGGGCCCAGGTCGTCGTCGTCGGTAATGCGCGTGGTGTCGGCGGTCGCTACCGGATCGGGCACAGCGTGATGAAGGACCCGCTCGACCAGGACGGCATCTGGGCGGCGATCCGGGACGCCGGACTCGAGCTGCCCGAGCGGCCCCACACGAGCGACCTGGACGGCCGGCTCGTCAACGTCTTCCTCAAATGTGAAGCAAGCCAGGACGGGACGGTCCGCGGCCGCCGCAACGCGATGCTCGATGACTCGGATGTGCACTGGCACCGCCAGATCAAGTCCTGCGTGGGCGGTGTCGCGTCGTCGGTGACGGGGGACCCGGCGGTGTTCGTGTCGGTGTCGGCAGCACACCAGGGTCCTGAGGGCGGCGGCCCCGTTGCCGCCATCGTCGACCTCGGCCAATAGTTCGTGCTCACAACGTGAGTGAGGTTGCGTCGCGGCCCGGCAACCGGGCCGCGACGCAACCTCGACTACACCAACCGCCGATCGTGAACGATGCTGCGGTCGGAGTCCATGCACGTCGGCGGTTCGCCGGTACTCGTTATTGAAACGTGGAGAGGTTCACCCATGTCACACGTCATCGACCCCGTCACCGTCGGCGATTCCGGCCCTCGCACGGAACCCTCGTTCCCGCCGCGCGAATATGGGGAGCTCGTCATGTGTGACGCGCTGACGCTCAGTAGTGTGATCAAGAGTCGCCAGGTGTCGTGCATCGACGTCATGACCGCCTATCTCGACCACATCGAATTGCACAATCGCAGTGTCAACGCCATCGTCGCCCTGCGTGACCGGGACCCGTTGCTGGCCGAGGCGCGCGAGCGGGACCGCCAATTGGCCGACGGGCACTACCTCGGCTGGATGCACGGATTCCCGCACGCCGTCAAGGACCTGTCCGCGGTCAAGGGACTACCGTTCAGCTCCGGATCGCCGATCTTTGCCGACCGGATCGCCGACGCGGACGAAATGTTCGTCACCCGGATCAGGGCAGCCGGTGCCATCATCATCGGCAAGACCAACACCCCCGAGTTCGGACTCGGATCGCAAACGTACAACCCGGTCTGGGGCACGACGGCGACACCGTACGACACCTCCCGCACCGCCGGTGGAAGCAGCGGCGGCGCTGCTGCGGCCCTGGCGTTGCGGATGGTTCCGGTCGCCGACGGTAGTGACTACATGGGGTCCCTGCGCAATCCGCCGGCCTTCAATAATGTTGTGGGCTTTCGCCCGTCGTGGGGGCGCATCCCCGAGACCGGATTCATCGCGCAGGGCGCGGTTGTCGGTCCGATGGGGCGGTCGGTGGCTGATGTGACGCACCTGCTGTCCACGATGGCGGGTCCCGACGCCAACGCCCCGCTGGGCATCGACGAGGACCCCGAGATATTCACCCGGAGCCTTGACCGTGACTTCAGCGGGACTCGGATCGCATGGGTAGGGGACTGGGGCGGGTACCTGGCAACGGAACCCGGAGTCCTCGAACTGTGCGAGTCCGCATTCGAGGCGTTCGGGAACATCGGTTGCCGCGTCGAGGCGGCGCTCCCCGACTACAAGCCCGAGGACATTTGGCAGCTGTTTCTGAGGTGGCGCTGGTGGGCGCAACTCGGCTTGGTCGACCTCTACAACGACCCGCAGACACGCGCGCAGATGAAGCCCGAGTTCGTGTGGGAGATGGAGCACGGAATCGCTCTCTCCGCGCTCGACCTCACCAGGGCTGCGGCGGCACGTAACGACTGGCAGGCGGCGGTCACGAAGATGTTCGAAACCTATGACTACATCCTCGCGCCCAGTGCGCAGGTGTTTCCGTTCGACAAGGCCACACACTGGCCCACGACGATCGCGGGCCGGCCGATGGATACCTATCACCGGTGGATGGAGACCGTCGCACCGTGGACGATGGCGAGTCTTCCGGTTGCTGCGATGCCGGTCGGTTTCGATGACCGCGGGCTTCCCATGGGAATCCAGATCATTGGACGACACGGCGCAGACCGGGCCGTTCTCCAACTCGCCCACGCGTACGAGCAGGCAACGAAGTGGGTGGAGCGTGTGCTTCCGCCCTCGCTCCTCCCGGGCTGAGCCGTGCTGGTGACGCGGGCGCTCTATCGTCGTCGGCGTACGGTTGGCATATGGAAGATGTTGCCAACGGAGAGCGACCACAGGCACATGATTTGCCAACACCTGTCGGGTACGAGTTGACGGTTCGGGAGCTGCTGACCCTGCCTAGCCTGACCGGCTCGAAGCTGATCGCGGGGGCTGGCGGCCTGGAGCAGATCGTCCTGCGGGTCAACGTCATCGAGGTGCCGGACATACTGCCGTGGGTCAAGCCGAACGAACTGTTGATCACCACCGGATTCCCGCTGCGGCATGCCGACTCGGGCCAGCCGTTCGACCCCGCCGCGCTGGTCGAGCTCATCGAAGGTCTCGCCCGGCGCGGCGCGGCCGCACTCGGTGTGAAGGAAGGCCGGTACCTCGACGAGCTTCCCGCCGCGATGCTCGAGGCGTCCGACCGTCTCGGGTTTCCGCTGTTCCTCATCCCGCGGGAGATTGGGTTCGACGAGGTGATGTCCGAGGTGTTTACCCACCTCGTCGATCGTCAGGCGTGGGCACTGGACGTTGCGGACCGCATGCACCGTGCCTTGACCAAGATCGTCCTCGAGGGCGGGGATCTGCCGCAGATTGCGGACGAGGTCGCGGCGCTGTTCGACGCCGCGGTCCTCATCTGCACGCCCGACGGGCGAGTGCAGGCGACAGCTGGTGCGACTCCCAACTTGCAGGCGCTGCACGGGTTGCCGCTGTTCGACCCGTCCGGCCGGCTTCGTACCGAGCGCCTACACCACGGCCTGCAGCCGGCACCGGACACCGAGGCAGGTCAGATCGCCGTCGCGCCGGTTGCCGCCGGCGGCATCGACCATGGCCTCATCGTCGCCTTCGTGGCAGACGGCGGACTCGGCCCGGTCACCGTGCAAGCGCTCGAGCGCGCCGCAACCGTTGTCGCGTTGGCGGTCACCAAGCAGCTCGCGGTGTCGGCCGTCGAATCCAAATTTCGCGGCGACTTCCTGCGCGATGTTCTCAACGGCACGGCAGGGACGACCGCCCAGATCACGGAACATTGCGCGCAGCTCGAATGGGACGTGAACCGCCGCATGGTGGTCGTCGTCGCCGAACTCGACCCGGACGCCGATCCGGCGACGGCCGGCCGGACGACACCCCGGCCGGTTGCCGGGCGAATGCCGCAACAGCGGTTCACCGCTGCCTGGCAGCAGGTGGTCCGTCGCAGAGATCGGTTCGCACCGGTAGTTGGCTTCAGTCATGAAGTGGTGGCGTTGATGCCGGTGGGCGGCAGTGATGCCAAAACTGTGATCGAGGAATTGATCGCTGCTGTCACCGGGGACCGTGGAGGCGGCCGGCATTCGTTCTGCACCGGAGTCAGTCGCGTCATCGACTCGGTGGCCGGCATCCCGCAGGCGTACGACCAGGCGCGGAAGGCTGTGACGGTGGGGCGGCGCATGCACGGGAACGGTGCTGTCGCCCACTTCGACGGACTGGGCGTCCACAGGCTGCTCTCCCTGGTCGACGACAGCGCTGAACTCCAAGCCTTCGCCACCGAGGTCCTCGGTTCGCTGGCCGGCGACGCCGACGAAGCGATCGATCTCCGCCAGACACTGCAGGCACTCCTGGACACCAACTGCAACGTCGCCGAGACTGCACGCGTCCTGCATTTCCACTACAACACGTTGCGTTACCGGATCGGTAAGTTGGAGAGCATCGTCGGTCCTTTCACGACGGATCCGATTCTGCGCTTGGATGTAGCGCTTGCACTGCGGGTCGTCGAGATGGAGGGTTTGTAGCCGATCAGCGGTGGCCGAGTTGGGAACGCTCGAACAGGCTTGCGGATCCGTCGGGGCAAGTCCGAGGCACACCAACTGTGCCGGATCGTGCGAGACGCACCCAGCAGCTTCACGAGACGTGTCAGCCGGGCATAGCGGGACTGACGTCGAACGCCCAGAACGGCCGTCCGGGCCTGCGAGGTACGCATCAAGGGTCCGCACGGCAGCAGGGGAATATGTTGTAGCACAATCGATCACGGGTAAGGTCCGCTCGACGATGAACGCGGTGAGCGCGACCGGTGCCACGAGCAACCATTGGACCCCGGCGCACCTGCGCCCGCGGGATCGAGGCGGTCATCGCCGAAGCGGACGACCGGAAGTGCACACGCGCCCGCAAGGGCGGCGACGATGGTCGGCCTGTCGGCCCCGAAGGCGAGAAGTGCAAGGGCCGCAATGTCGTTGAACGGCACTTCGGGAACGACAGCGGGGCAGATGTTTTCACGACATGAGCGCTGATTGCCCCAGCTCACGCATGTCCCTTTCATGAGGGCATCGGCGATGTTTGCTCAATTAGTTGGCAAATTTTGGTAGGGAGTACCAGCGTTGTGCCTGGGTATCAATGGAAGAGTGGGTGAAGTTGGCGGGAGTAAACCCGAACGCAGACCCGCGGATATATGACGTGGCGGCGCGCGCCACTTCTTCTCTCCCGGTGCCCTTGCCGGAATCTCGATATCCGCGCGCTTGCACAGCGACACTTCTGGAAGGGAGGCCAGGACACATGCGCCTGAGCCACCAGGACGCGTCGACTACCCGTCACGTCGGTGGGCGGCACCGGTCTTCGGCAAGCTAGGAGCTCGCCCCTCACCGTCCACCGCCCCGTGAGAGGAAACCAATGAATGCTTTGCTCTACGTCGGTATTGCGCTGCTCATTGTTTCGAACGTACTGATCCCCCCGGCGCTTCTGCGATTCCAGAACGGCGCCAGCCAGTTTCTGCGCTCGACCGTCACCCTGGCATTGGCTGGGTCGGCAGCAATGCTGGTAAGCGCACTGACCTCCATCGATGCTTCGGTTGGACAGCGGTGGGCTACCGCGCTTGCCGGAGTCCTGAGCGGCAGCGTCGTGGCTGCGACCATTGCCCTGGTGATCGAGCCCCGATTCACCGAATCGGGCTAGCCCGGATTCAGACAGCGGGCAGTCCAACGAGTGGCCGGTTGTGCCCGGTCGACTGTATGAGGTGGGTCCTGCAATGGTTACGCCGTCGACGGCGTCGAGTACCGGCCGGTCGACCCCACTGCTACGAAGCGGCCGCAGGGAGAAACGAAGAAGGTCCGGGCGTCGGCGGTCGAGCAGGGATACGAGCTGTCCTCCCGGGGCCGCATCCCCACCGAGATCGAGCAGGCTTTCCACGACGCCCACTGATGATCGCCGCTCAACTGCGCAGCTGCGCGTTGAGCCGTGCGGCCTGTCGCGTGAGGTGGTCGCGTTCGGGGAGGCTGTGCGCCGATCGGGCGGCTTCGGCGTAGAGCCGTGCTGCGGTCACGGGGTCACCGTCGCGCTCGTGTAGGTACGCCGCGACGGCCGCGTGGCGGGGCAGGGAGGGGTCGAGCCCCGCAAGGGCGGCGAGACCGGCCCTCGGACCGTCGGCCTCGCCGACCGCGACGGCCCGGTTGAGGCGGGCCACCGGGCTGTCGGTGAGACGCACCAGCTCGTCATACCACTCGACGATCTGCACCCAGTCGGTCTCCTCTGCCTTCTGGGCGTCGGCGTGGAGCGCGGCGATGGCCGCCTGGGCTTGGAACTCCCCCAGCCGGTCCCGGGCGAGCGCGGCCTGGAGCACGTCGACGCCCTCGGATATCAGGCGGGTGTTCCACAGGCTGCGGTCCTGGTCGGCGAGGGGCACGAGCCTGCCGTCGGGGGCGGTCCGTGCGGGGCGCCGGGCGTGGTGCAGCAGCATCAGCGCGAGCAGGCCCGCGACCTCCTCGTGCTTGGTCTTGGCCGCCAGCTGGCGGGTGAGGCGGATCGCCTCGACGGCGAGATCGACGTCACCGGAGTAGCCCTCGTTGAAGACGAGGTAGAGCACGCGCAGCACCGTGGCGACGTCGCCGTGCTGGTCGAACCGGACGCTCGAGACGGTCCGTTTGGCCCTGCTGATCCGCTGGGCCATGGTCGACTCGGGCACGAGGTAGGCCTGCGCGATCTGCCGCGTGGTCAGGCCGCCGACGGCGCGCAGCGTGAGCGCGACGGCCGAGGCCGGTGTCAGAGACGGGTGCGCGCACAGAAAGTACAGCTGGAGCGTGTCGTCCACCGCCTCGCCCGGGCCGGGTACGGGTTCTGCCTCGACGAGCACCTCGCGGTTTCGACGGGAGGTCTCGGCGCGGGTGGCGTCGAGGAACTTGCGCCAGGCCACGGTGACCAGCCAGCCTTTGGGGTCCCGCGGCGGGTCGTCCGGCCATACGCGCACAGCCTCGACCAGGGCTTCCTGCACAGCGTCCTCGGCCGCCGCGAAGTCGGCTCCGCGGCGGACGAGGGCACCGATCACCGCGGGTACCAGTTCTCGCAGCAGCGACTCGTTCACTCGGTCACCGTGGGCGGCTCGGACAGGAAGGGACGCAGCTCGAGCCACTCGTGGATCGGTTTCCCACCCGCGCCCGGGGCCGCGGACAGTTCGCCGGCCAGTTCGAGCGCCCGCTGGTGGGTTTCGACGTCGATCACCATCCAGCCGGCGATCAGGTCCTTGGTCTCGGCGAACGGGCCGTCGGTGACGGGTGGTCGCCCCTCGCCGTCGTAGCGGACGAACGTGCCCTCCGGGGAGAGTGCCTGACTGTCGACGAACTCGCCGGTGCCCTCGAGCCGGGCGGCGAAGTCGTTCATGTACTGCACGTGGGCCGAGATCTCCTCCGGCGTCCACTGGTCCATGGGCGCGTCGTTGACCGATGCCGGCGCGCCGCGGTAATGCTTGAGCAGCAGGTACTTGGCCATCATGTTCTCCTTGGTGTGGTGCGGCCCATTGTGGCCGCGTTCACTTCGGGGACGGAGCGACGCGCGGGTTCTCGACATTCCGTCGCGATATTTTCCTGGCGGACTTCACCGGCCCCGCGTACCGCGGTGGGATCGAGGCGTGGGCGATCCGCCAACGCGAGCGACCGCGCGGTGCTCGGGCGCGCCGACGCTTCTCCCCGGTCACAGTCGACGACGACGCTCACACCGCCGAACGAGAAACCCGTCCGCACGCACGCCGATCGGCTACCGGTCACCACGCAGGCACCACCCGGCTGTCCCGGACCTCGCGCCCATAGCGTTCCTCGGCGACCGCGATCGAGGTGCCCAGCGCCATCCGTCCTTCCGACGTCACGGCCAGCCGCGGCGGGAGGGGTACCGGCAGGCCGGCGCCGGCCGCGACTCCCGCCAGTGCGGCGCCGAGCAGGAACGAGCCGTCGGTGCCGGTCGCGCCGGCCGGGGGAAGGTCGGGCAACTGCAGGGGGAGCCGCGCCGGGGTGCTGTGCCCGGCCCGGCCGACGTCCACCGTCGTCCCCGCGCACTGCGTTTCGACGAGATCGGCCACCAGTCGCGCGTCACCCGAGGCGTAGGCGAGCCGGAACGCCAATTGCATCGCCGGATCGGCGATCTCACGGTTCCACTGCTCGCGCTGACGCCCGTTCGGCAGCGTGGACCGCACGGCGTCGATGGCGATCGCCGCGGGCACCGCGAGCGCGGTGGCACGTGCCCGCACCGCGCTGTCGGGGGTGCCGGAGGCTGCGAGCGCGGATTCGAGCAAGGCTGCGTGCCAGAAGTCGACCTGCGCACAATGCAGCCCGAGCCCCAGCCCGTGGTACGTGTCGAACGCGGCAGCGAGCAGTCTCTCTCCCTCGTCGAACCGCCCTTCGGCGAAGGCGACGGTGGCGAGGCGAGTCTCGACGTCCGCGACGTCGAGTACCGCTCCGGAACTCCGGAAGTAGTCGAGGCTGCCGCGATAGAGTTCCGTCGCGCGTTCGGTGTCGCCCCGCCCCTCGGCGAGAAACGCCAGCACCTTCGATCCGATCCCCGCCCGGTGGCCGATCCCGGCGCGCTCGAAATACGTCTGGCTCGACAGCAGCAGTGGTTCCGCGTTTTCGGGTCGCCCCGAGCGGGCGTGCATGATGCCCAGGTTCTGCTGCGTTTCGGCGACCGCGTTGACGTCGCCCGCGGTCTCGAACGCGTCGAGCGCCTGCCCGGCGAAATCGTCGGAGAGATCGAAACGCCCGGTCTCGAAGTGGATGGCGGCGAGGTTCATCAATGGGTGTCCGGCCAGCCCTGGGGCGAAACGCACTGCCGCGTCGAGGGACTCGGTGGCGATGTCGGCCGCGTCCGCCCACTGCTGCCGGTGCATCGCGACCGCGGTCAGTGACAGCAGGCACGCGACCCGTAGGTCGCCCCGATCGTCGGCCGTTGCGAGCAATTCCCGCGCCTGCTCGAGCGCGTCCTGCGCGCCGTCGAGGTCGCCGATGTGCTGCAATGCCTGCGACAGGTTGACCAACGCGGCGGGACGCATCCGGATCGCGTCGGCCGGCATCACCGCGAGGGCTTCCCGGTAGAGGTCGACGGCCCTCGCATGATCGCCCAGTTCGTCGGACATGCTGGCCGCGTTGATGATCGCGCTCGTCCGAAGATCGCCGGTGGTCGAGCGGGCGACCCGCTCGAATGTCCGGAGTGCCTCGGCGACCTCTCCGCGGGAGTACGCTGCCGCGCCGGCTGCGAGGAGGTCCCGCGCACTCTGATCTCCCACGTCAGAAGTCCGAATCCGAGGCGGCCGCCGCTATCTCGGCGAGCAACGGCGCGTCCGGCGCGTCGTCCGGTGCCGTCTCCGCAGCCCGGCGTAGCCGCCGGCGGACCAGGGCCCGAACCCGCTCCCGGACCTCCGGACCCCCACCATCGGCGTGACCGTTCACGCCGAACCCGGGCAGATGCACGTCCACGGACACCCCAGATTCCGAGCCCTGCGGTGCGGCCGACTCGCCGAACCAGACGTCCCCCGACAGCTGCAGCGCGACATCGACGGTGCCCGATGCGGTGCCGACCAGCGCCCGGGGGCGTACGTGTTCCGGCACTGGTTCGGAGAGACCGGGTGCCGCAACGACACTCACCCGTACGGTCGTGTCCCCGGCGGCGCGCACCACCTCCCACGACACCGCCCGCTCGGACGCGTCGACGAGTCCGGGTGGGTACCGGCGCCAGTCGGATCCGGTGATACCCCGCGCCAGGACGAGTGTGCTCGGCAGCGTCGCGGTCGCGGTGCCGGCCGCGAGGGCGTAGTCGTCTGCCCGTCCGGGGCGGTCGGCGGGCGCCGGGCCGGTTGGTACGTGGGCGTCGTCCCCGTCGACGAGTAGATCGCATTCCGCGACGAGCGTGGCCATCTCGCCGTTCAACAACCCCTCGTCGAGCGGCGGGACGGCGTCGATCGTCGAGGTGGGCCACCACCGCGCCGCCCAGTGCGCGTACGCGAGTCGCCGTGCACTGTCGGCCATCCGAGGTCGCGCCGGGGAAACCGTGACGTCGCGCCCGGACCCGGACGCCACGGCGAGCGCCACCTCCTCGCCGAACACGGCCCACACCCAGTTCTGCGCCGAGGCGACGTCGTCGAGCACCGCGACCGGGACCGGGTGTTCGGCGAGCACACTCCACGACAGGTGTCCGCCGACGACTTCCAGCACTGCCACGTCGATACCCGCGGCGTCGTCCAGGATGCTGGGTGCGTCGTCGGGGGTGATGATCCAGATCCCGTCGGGCGTGTGCTCGATCCGCACCGTGCCGGTAGTCAACTCGCCCTCGATTCGGGAGCATCCGCCGCATCTGCGAGCGGAATTGCGCTGAGCGCCTGCTTGACCCGCATGCGATGGTCGAGGATGACCGATCGCGCCACGCCGTCGAGGAGGTCCCAGAGTTCGTCGGGTTCGTGGACGGAGAACTCGCGCACGTCGCGGCCGTGGAGTCGGACCCACAGACGGCGGAGGTAGGGCCGCCACGGCTCACGGAGTTCGGCGGCGATGGCCGCCAGTGGATTCGCTTCGGGCAGCGACGCCGCGTCGGCGCTCACCGTGAGGCGGCGCGCCTGCAGGACGTACGCCTCCCGTTGCCAGCGGCCGTTGATCACCCGGACGGCGGTCGTGTCCGCAGCCGACGGAGGGGATGCCGTTCCGATCGGACGCAGACCGGTCGCCAGTGCTGCGCCCGTCGTCGCCGCGACCCGCAGGGATTCGTCGAGAAGCGACCAGGGTGAGCAACTTCGGGCGATCTCGGTGGTGACCAGTTCGTGGATCGGCGGCAGTTCCGCGCGGTCGGTCGACGCGCGGAGAACCGTGAAGACGCGTTCGTAGACGGACCGGTCGAATGGGAGTCCGAGTGTCGCGGTCGATGCCGCCGCCCCGAGCCGCGGCGGCCCGGGCACCGGATGGCCCGTCAAGCCGAGCCGGTGGGCCGAGACCTCGGTGGTCCAGAGCGCAATCCCGTGGTGAGTCCCCGCGTGCCCGGCGATCAGGGTGTCGAGTGCCTGCCGTCCGTCGTCACCGTCCCGCTCGAGTCGCGCGCCGGGGCAGGCGTCCAGGACCACGTCGATTGTGGGGGCGTGGTCGCCGGTGGCCGCGACCGACAGCGGTCGCCGCCCCCACGCGACGTCGATCAGGGCGTTCAGTTCCCGGGCCCGCGCCGGATCGGTGACGTGGGCCTTCAGCGCCTGCGTGGTGCGGCCGGCAGCGAATTCGTGCATGTCGCGGAGCGTGTCCTCGGCGACGGATTCGTCTCGGAGCGGGTCGGGTGCGCCATAACCGGTCGCGAGTTCGAAACACCGTTGGAAGTACAGATCCTGGGGGTTGCCGTCCGTGATGCGCAGCGCCCGGCGAACTCGTTTGAGCAGCGTGAACCAGGCAGCGGCGGCGCGGAGCACGTCGGCGGAGGCGTGCACCCGGGTAGCGAGCAACCGGGCACCGTCGGCCGTGACGATCGGACCGGCACACAGCGGGTTCTGCACCGGGCGGATGACCAGCGGATCGAGGATCAGTTTCACGGTGCGGCTCAGCGGTCCGCCGTCCGGCCCACTGAGCGGTTCGACGCCATCCAGCTCACGCCACACCTCGTCGAGCACCATGGCGCGTGGTCGCCGAGCAGCCGCTGAGCTCCTCGATCCCGTCCGCATTCGAGCAGGTTACCGCAGGGATGCCGCGTCGACGTGCCGACAAATCTGGGATCGGTAGGGCGCGAGACGTTCCTACCTTTCTCACATCGGCTCCAGTCCGCGAGCCGAATCGACGACGGGCGCCGAGCGCCCTCACGAAATGTGAAGGACGGATCATGACCAAGATCGTTCGGACTCAGAAGCGCGTCTACACCGCCGGCATCGTGGCGGCGGCCGCTGTCGCCCTGCTCGTCTCGGGCTGCAGCGACACCAGTGACAGCAGCTCCGGTGGTGGAAGTTCCGAACAGTCCCCGGCGGCCTCGGACGTGGCGAGCCCGGCAGGCGCGTCCTCGGCCGCGGTCGACGGCAAGGCTCTGGACGCCGACTTCGACGCGACCTGCGCCAAGCAGGGCGACACGTTGGCGTTGGCGCTGGCGGACACCGCCAACGCGACGTACGGCGACCTGGCGGTCTCCGCGACGATCACCGGCACCGACACCGTGCAGGCGGTCGGGATCGCGGGCAGCAAGGGCGGGTCGAACGGCCTCCCGTACGCCCTCGGCTTCGGGCAGGGAATGCCCGGCGGCTCCGCGACAGTGGTGAAGGACGGCGACACCTACACGATCACCGGTGAAGGCGTCGGGGCGCCCGACATGAGCAACCCGACCGCGCCGAGTTCGTCGAAGTTCGACATCACGTTCGCATGCTCGACCGTCGTGGGCGGCTGAGCCGGCCCACCCGGGACGCGCGCGGAGTCGCGGCAGTCGAGTTCGCGCGCGTCCGCCATGTTCTTCCACGCAGTTCAGGTACGGAAGGGACTTATCGTGAAGAAGATCGTGCGTACCGCCGCCCTGGTGTTTCTCGCCGGGTCGGTGGGCTACTACCTGTGGTACGGCCTCGGCGGTCGGGGCCGGACGAACTACGGAATCGACGCGCTGTCGTGGGTCGGCCCACAGATGATCTGGCCGATCGTCGCGGTCAGCATGGTCGTGGTCTGTTTCGCCGTCACCGGCGACAGTGTGCTGGCAGCGTTCACGGGGCGGAACAGTGCCGCGTTCCGGCACGGAGCGGTCGGAATCGGGACCGTGCGGTCGGTGCGTCAGACGGGCATGACGCTCAACGATCAACCGGAAGTGCGGATCGATCTCGGCGTCGAGGGCGCCGACGGCACGATGTTCGAATCACACGCCCGGATGATCGTGCCCCTGACCGAGTTGGCGCTTCTCCGTCCGGGTGTCGTCCTCCCCGTCCGCTACCTTCCGGACCGCACCGACAAGGTCGAGATCGACCGCTCGGGAGACGTGTCGACGGCGCAGGACGCGTTGAACCGATCCATGATTCGGCAGGGAATCACCACCCCGGGCAAGCTCGACATCGCGGCACGCGGCATCCCCGCGCAGGCGGTGGTGCAGTCGCTCAGTGTGCCCGGCGAGATCCGCAACGGGAATTCGAAGGCCGAACTCGGGCTCGCGGTCACCCGGCCCGACGGCACGACGTTCACCACCCGCGTCGAGAAGTTCCTGCCGCCGCGCAGCGTCGGGCACGTCCAGGTGGGCCGGGTGGTGACGGTGCACTATCTGCCGGCAAACGAGCAGGAGGTCGTCATCGCCCTGCCGGCGAATGTGTGATCAGGTCTCGGTCTCGTCCCGGGGCGGAAGTCCCAGCGACCGGACGAGGAGGAGGAGCTGTTCGCGCAGCGGCCCCACGTCGCCGACCGCGGCGGTGAGGGCCGCATCCTCCTTCTCGAGGGTCAGCAGGTGGCGGTAGATCGCGCGCCCCGACTCGGTGATCGCGACCCGCTTGCGCCGCTCGTCGAGCGGATCGGTTTCCCGGGTGACGTACCCGGCTCGTTCGAGGCGGTCGATGGTGCGGCTGATGGTCTGGTCCGTCACCCGTGAGGCCTTCGCGATGTCCCGCTGCGAGGCCGGCCGGTCGGCGATCGTGTGCAGGCAGATCAGACCCGCGTGAGTCATGTTCTGTGACCGGAGAATGTCCTCCCACGAGTGCTCGACCAGCCGCGCAGCCGTGGACAACAGCCGTCCGGTGGGCCACTCGTCCATGCCGTCGCTCGTCATTTCTTCGCCTCCATTTGCAATTTGCTCAGCAGGCTGAACAAAATAGGAACATCGCAATCCGGACATCCGGTCGTCGAACGCACCGCCAGCATTGGAGAGCACGTGACCACAACTGCCCGCCCACGCCCGGTTCGTCGCCTGCGGTGGATTCTGCCAGCCCTACTGTTGATCGTCTGGCTCGCTGTCGGCGGTTTCGGTGGCCCGTTCGCCGGCAAACTGTCCACGGTCCAGCAGAACGACAGCACGTCGTTCCTGCCCGCGTCGGCCGAGGCCACCGAGGTGTCCGCGCTGCAGAAGGGGTTCACCGACACGCAGTTCGTGCCGGCGATCGTCGTCGCCGAACGGACGTCGGGGATCACCGCCGCCGACACCGAGTTCCTCGCCGGCACCGCGAACTCCTTCGCCGGTTCGGAGGGATTCGGTGACGAGGTGTCACCGCCGATCCCGTCCGCCGACGGCCGGGCGCTGCAGATGTTCGTGCCCGTCGACAGCGCTGGCGAGGTCGGTGACAGTGTCACGGAACTCCGGGACGCGCTCGGCGCCGCACCGGACGGTCTCACCGTCCTCGTCACCGGGCCCGCCGGTCAGGTCGCGGATCTGTCCGCGGCGTTCGCCGGAATCGACGGACTGCTGCTCCTGGTCGCGGGTGTCGTGGTCATCCTCATCCTCATCGTCGTCTACCGCAGTCCAATCCTTCCGTTCGTGGTGATCACCTCCGCGGTCTTTGCGCTGGGACTGTCGAGTCTCCTCGTGTACCTGCTCGCCGACGCCGGCGTGATCGCGCTGAACGGTCAGAGTCAGGGAATCCTGTTCATCCTGGTATTCGGTGCCGCGACCGACTACGCACTGCTCCTCGTGTCCCGCTACCGCGAGGAACTGCGGATCGAGCAGGACAAATACCGCGCCATGCGGACGGCGTGGCGGGCCACGCTCGAACCCGTCGCCGCGTCCGCGGGCACCGTCATCGCCGGCGTGCTCTGCCTGTTGCTGTCCGATCTCAACTCCAACCGCGGTCTCGGACCGGTGGCGGCCATCGGCATCGCGGCGTCGTTCGTCGCGTCGATGACGTACCTCCCCGCGCTGCTCGTGCTCCTCGGCCGGACGGCGTACTGGCCGAGGAGGCCCGCATTCGACGCACGGCACGCAGAGAAGGACGAGGCCGCCGACCACAAGTTCTGGGCCGCACTCGCGGCACGGATCGGTGCGCATCCACGCCGATTCTGGGTGGCGTCCAGCCTGGTGCTGGTGCTCTTCGCGCTCCTGATGCCCCAGTTCGAGGCAAGTGGTGTCGCCGAGTCGGAGACGTTCCTCCTCGACGTCGATTCCGTTGCGGGCCAGCAGATTCTCGGCGATCACTTCGACGCCGGCTCCGGTTCGCCGGCAGTGATCATCGCGAACGAGGGCTCCCGTGAGGCGGTAGTCGACGCTGCCCGGGTCGACGGAGTCGGCGACATCACCGTGCTGTCCGCCCCCGGCACGCAGGCACCACTGGTGGTGGACGGCCGGGTGGCGATCGAAGCCACCCTGACCGATCCGGCCGATTCCCTCGCGGCCGAGGACACCATCGTCCGCCTGCGTGAGGCCGTCCATCCGATCGTCGGCGCCGACGCCCTGGTCGGCGGCACCACCGCCACGGACCTCGACACCAAGACCACGTCGACGCGTGACCGCACGCTGATCATCCCCGTCGTGATCCTCGTGGTGTTCGCGATCCTGTGCCTGCTGCTGCGGTCGATCCTCGCGCCGCTGTTGCTGATGGGCACAGTGGTGCTGTCCTTCGCTGCGACGTTGGGCATCTCGTCCCTGGTCTTTGAGCACATCTTCGGATTCCCGGGTGCCGATCCCGTCGTCCCGCTGTTCGCGTTCGTGTTCCTCGTCGCCCTCGGAATCGACTACAACATCTTCCTCATGACCCGGGTCCGGGAAGAGGCCCGGCGCATCGGCACCCGCCGCGGGGCACTGCGCGGCCTGACCGTCACCGGTGGCGTGATCACGTCGGCGGGAGTGGTTCTGGCGGCGACCTTCTCGGCGCTCGCCGTCATCCCGCTGATCTTCCTCGCGCAGATCGCCTTCATCGTGGCGTTCGGAGTGCTCCTCGACGCCCTCCTGGTGCGGTCGCTCCTGGTGCCTGCCCTCACCGTCGACATCGGGCAGAAGATCTGGTGGCCGAGCAAGCTCGCGTCGGCGCCGGAGCCCGACGAGAACGTCTCTGCGGAGCCGGAATTGGACTCGAGTCGTATGTGAGCGCGCTCGGCGAATGCCGCAAGCGTGATGCCTGCCTGTTCGCTCATGGTCGCGCAGCCGAGCCTGGCTCGATTAACGGCACAGCGGGACTGCGCAGTACAACTTGAATGTCGGTGCAGTCAGTAGGGACGCGACCACGGCCGGTGATCGTCTGGAGGTCCAGTTCTGCGACCCGGGCACGACCTCGACCGCCGATCCGGCCCGTCCTGGCCTACCTCGATGAGGTGACGGCCGTGGCGGAAGCGGGACATGTGCGGTCGCCTCTCGAGCTCGAGAGTTATCGTCCCCTGGTTGGTTGACCTCCGCACACGACGACTTCGTTCTCGTCGGGGACGTTCCATGTTCGGCGTCGGAAGACCAGTGTTTCGAGGAGAAGATGCGGGCGCAGTTGTGGGGCGGCCAGGACGGGTGTGATCGGGGGAATCTGTCGGCCACTACAGATCGCTCGTGGTCGACCTGCCAAGCACTACACGATTACGGGTTCGTGACCGTGGGCTCGCCGGAACGTGCGCGGGGTAGCCGGGCGATCGCGGTCGCGACGATGGCCAGCGCGGCGGCCGTCAGCGCGGCGATGGCGGCGGGCTGTGAGGTGGAACCGTCGCCGGTGGTCCGCGCGACGGCGATGTTGGCGACCACCGCGACACACACCCATCCGAGGTACACGAACGCGGTGGCGTCGACCACGATCGCCTCGACACGACTGGACGGCTTCATGTTGGTCAGGATGTCGAACACGACAACCAGCACTGCGAGTAACGCGAGAATGGTCAGGACGCTGAGCCACAGCAGTTCGAACTGCACGCAGACTATCCACGCCGCGTTCAGGATCATCGCCGCGGCGAGCCACCACCCGGCGCGGCGTTGCCGAGGATCGGTGCGGTGCCTGCCAGATCGCGAGCGCGAGGAACCCGAGGTAGATCAGGGTCCAGATGGAGAAGGCAGGCCCGGCCGGGGGCCACCGCGGTGGCGTCGGCGGCGAGGGCGCCGTCGGCGACTTGGGAGATCGGGGTTCCTACCAGCGCCCCTGAGCCGACGATCGAACCCACGACCGCCACCACCGTGGAGAGGATCACGACGAGCACACGGGCCTCGTCGTTCGGGGATGATTCGATCGATCCGCTCATGGTCACTCCTTTGCGGGAGAACGTCCGTTGTCGACGATAGGGACTTCCGGAGTGCCGTCTGCCGGTTTGCGGAGAGACGTTCGCAGGTCCAGTGCGGAGCCGTGCCGGGGTATCGATGTCGTGTTCGTCACGTGCGCGAGCAGGGAGAGCGGTGGTGGTGTGGTGCCGGAGCGTGTGTGGCGTCGCGGTGGCGGGCTGGGACGCGGGTGCGTCGGGTGTGGCGGGTGCGCTCGTTTTCGGACATGCCACCCCAGATGCCGTAGGTCTCGGTGGCGGTGAGGGCGTGGGCTCGGCACTGTGCGAGTACGGGGCAGTTCTGGCAGATCTGTTTGGCGCCGCGCTCACGTCGGGCGCGGTCGTGGCCGCGTTCACCGTCGGGGGAGAAGAACAGGTTGGTGTCGGTGCCGCGGCAGGACGCGCGGTGGTGCCAGTCCCGGTCGGGGGAGTGGTGGAAATGATCAGGCACAGCGGGGTGGGTCGCTTTCGGAGGGGACCGGTGGGCCGATCCGTCGGTATGGGCAGAGCGTGCGTGGCTGGCGGGCCTGGGCTTGTTGCCGCGGTGTGCCAGGCGGATCGGTGTGGGTTGGCGTGGCCTCCCGGGAAACAACCACGGCGTAGTGATTTTCATCCGAAGGTGTTGTGCGACGTGACCCCTCGACACATCGCGGTGTCACTTCTGATGCCCGGGGGGCGGCAGTCGGGTAGCGGCAGCGACAGACCTGGGTCCGGGACTGTGATAGGTGCGGCACCACGTCCGCAGGGCGTGTCGGTGCGTTGATGCCTGGGCTCGACATCGGTGGGACCGGGACGAACCCGGATGATCCACACTCGGTCACCTCTAACGAGGTGGTAAACGGTGTGCAATTGATGGTAGCGACACGGCGAACGATACTGAAGGGTATCGCTCGAAAGTAACTGGCGTCACATCCGCCGTCTCGTTCGCGAGCGTCGCCCGTGACCGGCTTAATCGCCACGTCCGGGATCGAGATGTTGCCTGACTGGCTCGGACGGTAATCCGGCGCTTCTCGGGCGGTGTTCGAGAGGCGGACGGGGCGACGCTGTCGGTGGATATCGACGTGAGGGCTTCGGGCGGGTCGGCGTGCGCCGTATCGACGGTCGACAAGATCGCCCGCGATGAACCCTGCCTTCTGTGACGATCGTGGTGTTCACGCCTGTCTCCTCACGTTCAGATGGACGCCGGAACTCCGGTGCGCCCGACCTGCGCGACGGCTACATGAGCGGTCGAGCGTCCTTCGTGAAACTCTTCGAGCGTCGTTGTGTTGCAGCAGAGGTAGAGGGTGTCGAGGTTCTCTC
The DNA here is from genome assembly GCF_026810085.1 of Rhodococcus sp. JS3073. Taxonomy (NCBI): domain Bacteria; kingdom Bacillati; phylum Actinomycetota; class Actinomycetes; order Mycobacteriales; family Nocardiaceae; genus Rhodococcus; species Rhodococcus sp. JS3073. The sequence goes on from NZ_CP113951.1 coordinate 4,877,976, forward strand.
CGCCGAAGGCACACGCCACTGCCCACGTGTCGGTGACCTCGACCTTATCGGTGATCTGGCCGCCTTCGACGACCCGATAGAAGCCACTGTCGGCGCCGAGGGTCAACGCATTCCCGAACCAGAGGCCGCCGTCACTATCCAGGGCGATGCCATCGGGATGAAACGATTCGTCGAGCTGCGCCCATACTCGGTGGTTGGTCAAACCGCCATCTTCCGCCATGTCGAACGCGCTGATGCGGTGCGGGAAGGTTTCCGCGACCAGCAGGGTGCCATCGGGGGTACGTGCGCAGCCGTTGGGGAAGATCAGATCTCCAGGAACCTGCGAGACGCTGCCGTCGGCACGGATGTGGACGAGGTGAGTCGGCTTCGGATCCTCTTCACCGAGCGCGAATCCGAAATTGCCGGCATAAGCGTCGCCCGCCGGTGAAACGTACAGGTCGTTGCCGATCCCTCCAGCAAGTGCGCTGAAGTCGGCATACTGCTCGAGCTTGCCGCCGGCGGTGATGCGATACACCGACCGCTCGTTCTGCGAGACGACAAGAGGTGTCCCGTCGGGAAGGAAACCGAGTCCGGACGGTTGTCCGGGCACTTTGGTTATCGGCGTTGCGGCGCCGTCCTCAGCGAAGGTGAGCACCTGTTCGCTGAAGAAGTCGCTGGCCCAGAGTTTTCCGTCATGCCAGCGAGGTGCCTCGAGAAACTGATGCCCGGTCGAGAATGCTGTGGGTTGGTAGATAAGCATCGCGTGAACTCCTTAGTCCGTGCGGGTTGAGGTACTGGGTGATTGTCACTCGGCTGTCAGGAATTGGGTCCCCGAGCCAGGATTCACACTTGGGCACGATTGTGGACTGGATCAGCTCCTTGTGGAGAGGGTGGTCGAGATACTGCTGGAAGTCGGCTTCGTCCTGGAAATGGGGAACCAGTGCGCAGCTGGCGTTGTTCGGTCGCTTTCCGAGGTCGGTACCGTGTCGGACATTGCGCGCGTACGGTATTTGGTCGCCGAAAAATTTGAAATCCGTTTGGAATTCGTCGATTTTAACTGGTCGAGATGGACGGCTTGAAGATGAATGTCACGACATGTATGACCATGTCTACCCTCGGGTTCCGCTCGGGTGGCTGGTCAGGTGAGATCAGACGAGTTCGAACTGCTCCTGATATCCACCGGCAGCGGCCTTCTCGAGGATCTCGAGGTATACCGAAAGACCGCCGGGATACATGAGCATTTCGACGGTTTTGCCGGGCACGTTGGCGCCCATGTACCAAGACTTGGCCAGCGGGAAAAGGGTGGCCGAGGTCAGCTCTGCGATATGCGCACCCCAATATTGCTGGGCTTCCGGCTTGGCCTCGATACGGGTGTAGCCGTTGTTCCGCATGTGCTCGACGATTTGGATCAGATGTTCGCCTTCAAGTTCGGCGCATGTCGGACCATTGCAGAATGCGTTCGGGCTCTGGGGCCCGTAGACGTACAGAAGATTCGGGAAGCCTACTGTCGCCTTGCCCAGTGCTGTCCGGCTGCCGCCGCGGAACACCTCCTCGAAGGTCTCATTGCTTGTGCCGCGAATATCGATGGCAGTCAAACCTCCGGTGACCGAGTCGAAGCCGGTGGCCAGCACGATGACATCGACTTCGTGTCGGGTTCCGTCCGCGGTGACGATGGCGTCACTGGTGACCTCCCGGATCGGATTGGCAGAGGAATCGACGAGCTCGACATCGTCACGGCACAGGCTCTCGAAGTAGTTCTGCTCCAGGGAGACACGCTTGACGCCCCACGGATGGATCGGCTCGGTCGGTGCAAGCAGTTCCACCAGCTCCGGCCTGGTGATACGTTGACGTGTCTTGTCCCGCCAGAACGCATACAGGATGTCGTTGTCGTCCTTGTCGAACAGGACATTCAGGAAGCCACCCAGCCAGGGCTGCAGTCCACCGTTGGTCCAGAGTTCCTCGAGTATTTCGTTGCGACGTTCCTCGCTCAGATCCTGGAGGTTCTCTTTGAGGAAGTCATAATCGAAACCGGCCCAGGTGTTCTTGCGGTTGGCGAATCGCTCCGGGTAGGTCTTCTTCATCTCGGCATTGTCCGCCTCAGTGAGCGCTTGCTGATTCATCGGAAGCGCGGTGTTGGGGGTGCGCTGGAACACCGTCAGATGATCTGCGACCTTCGAGGCCTCCTGGATTACCTGGATGCCGCTGGCTCCGGTGCCGATGACGGCGACCCGCTTGCCCGCAAGGTCGTAGCCCTCCAGTGGCCAGCGTGCTGTGTGGAAGTAGTCGCCCCCGAACTTCTCGAGGCCAGGGAGGTTGGGGAAGAGGGGCTTGGAGCCGGCACCGAGACACATGATCACGAACCGCGCCTGGGTGGTGAATTCCTCACCGGTGCGCTCGTTGCGGGAGACCAATGTCCACTTATGGGTTTCTTCATCGAACCGGCCTGCCAGGACACGGGTCTCGTAGCGGACGTCTTTGCTCAGGTCGAGCTTCTCGTCGACGTATTCGAAGTAGCGAACCAGCTCGTCACGACCGGGGTACATCTCGCTCCAGTTCCAGTCGCGCCAGAGCTCTTCACGCGAGAACTGGTAGACCGGCGCCCAGGTATCGACGCGTGCACCTGGATAGGAATTCCAATGCCAGACGCCGCCGAGTCCGGTGCCGGCCTCGTAGATCTTGACGTTATAACCGAGGGTGCGCAGCCGGTCGAGCTGGTAGACGCCGGAGAAGCCGCCGCCGATGACGAGGACGTCGAGCTCCTCGAGGAGTGTGGTATTCACGGGATTTTCCTTTCGGAAGGGGTACGAGGGAGATGGGGGAGTGCGATCAGACAGCGTTGTCGGAGATCAGAGCGTCTCGGATTCGGTCACGCAGGACGAACTTTTGGATCTTGCCTGTCGCCGTCCGCGGTAGTTGTTCGACGACTTCGAGCCGCTCGGGCAGCTTTTGGGTAGCCATCCGATGTTCGCGCAGGAACGACGTGAGCTCGTCCAGGGCAGGTGGATGCGCCTGGTCGCTCGGAACCACATAGGCGCAGATGCGTTCGACCATGATCGGGTCGGGCATGCCGATCACTGCGATATCGGCAATACCGGGATATTCGAAGAGCAGGTCTTCGATCTCCTTGGCGGAAATGTTCTCCCCGCCCCGGACGATGATGTCCTTACGCCGGCCGGTGATCTGGATGTACCCGTCCTCGTCGATCACCGCCAGATCACCGGTCCGAAACCAGCCATCCGAGGTGAAGGCATCCGCATTGAGTGTCGAATCGAGGTATCCGGTGAACAGGTCAGGGCCGCGAACCTGCAGATCGCCGACCGCGCCCGGGGGGACCGGAGTGTCGTGCTCATCGACAGTCCTCGCTTCTGCGGACCCGATGGGACGCCCGTCTGTGGTGGCGCGCTTGTCAAGCGGATCGCTCGCGTTTCCGCCGGACAGAGTCGGGAATTCGGTCGATCCGTAGATGCGGGTCGCGGTGCAGCCCAGCTGCTCCTCGGCCTGCCGGATCAGTTCGGGGGGTACGTCGGCGCCACCGCAACCAAAAACCCGCAGGGTGATGTCGTACTCGGCGCGATCCGGGTGGTGTACCAGTCCGTGCAAGAAGGGTGTGGCACCGATGACGAACGTGCAGCGTCGGCGTTGCAGCAACTCCAGGCCGGCGCCGGGGTCCCAGATATCTTGGAACACGACATGGCTGCCGAGCATGAACGGCAACTGCAGTCCGTACAGAATGCCGGTGATGTGACCGACCGGTGAGGGCATGTACACGATGTCCTCGCCGGTCAGATCGAAGAGTTCGATGATGCTCCGGTTCTCGTAATCCAGGCTTTCGTGGGTGTGTAGAGCACCCTTCGGATCGGAGGTGGTTCCGGATGTGTACAGAAGCAATGCGATATCGGTGCTGGCCTGCTCGACGGGATTGTCGAGTGGAGTTGCTTCCGAGAGGAGGTGGTCGAACTCGTTGGCGGAACCGCGAACGGTGATCACATGCTCGAGGTCGGGAAGCGTGGGCGCCAGCTCGTCGAACATCCCGCGGTGGTCGAAGGTGCGGAACATGCCGGGCGCAAACGCGATACGCGCTCGCGATTGCTTCAGAATGAACTGCACTTCGCGATGTCGATAGATCGGGATGATCGGGGTGGAGACGGCGCCGATCCGCAGCGCACCGTGATGTACGACGATCGCTTCAAGCCAGTTCGGCAACTGCCAGACCACCGAGTCGCCCGGCCGGATCCCACGTTCGAGTAGCACGCCGGCCAACTGGCGGATCATGGCGTCGAGTTCGGCATAACTGACCTGACGATCGCCATCGACCACAGCCAGCCGATCGGGGTGATGGTGTGCATACTCGGCCAAAGCAGAATCGATCGTGCTGTGGGTCCACTCGCCGCTGGTGAGGTAGCGGTCGCGGCGCGCGGAATCGGTGTGAGTTGCGGTGATCATCGGTCGAATCCGTCGGTCAGGCGCCGCGAACCGATGAGTGCGTGGAGTTCGTGCTCGTCCCCATACCAGGTTCGCAGGGCGAGGACGCGGCGGTAGTACCAGTGTAGGTCGTATTCGGTGGTGAAGCCGATCCCGCCATGCAACTGCAAGGCGTCCTCGACCACCTGTCGTCCGGCGCCGGCGGCATAGGCCTTGGCCGTCCACGTTGCCATCTCGATGTCGAAATCAACCTCGGCAGAGGCAATATCGGAAACCGTTGCCTCGCAGAGCGCCTCTATCGAGATGGTCGCCTGTGCCATCGACGCCGCAATGTGTTTCACGGCTTGGAATGATCCGACGGGCTTGCCGAATTGCTGGCGCTGCGCGACGTACTCGACAGTTTTCTCTAGCATACGGCGGGCGATACCACTGATTTCGCAGGCGCTGAGAAGCCGGAACCATGCCCGGATCTGTCGTAGGAGTGTGGCCGCTTCGATTCCGGTGGCGAGGATCTCGGCGGCGGTGACAGTTCGCGATGCGATCTCCAGGCGCACGTAATGCGATGTGGGATCAGAACTGGTGATCGGCGTGAGCGCCAGCGCCGGGTCGCTGCCCGGTAGGAGCAGCAGCGCCGGTCCGTCCGGGCCGTCGACTGCCAGTACCAGCGAGTCGGCCTCGGCGCCGAAGCGTACGAGTTCGATCGTTCCCTGGATCTGCCCCGATTTCATGTGCACGGAACCGATCGAGGATGCCCAGTCGAGGGTGACGGCAGGGTCGGCGAATGCGACGAGCGAACCTTCGGGAATGTCGAGGTACGCCGGCAGGATCAGTTGCTCGACCAGGGGGCCGGGTACGAGCCGATCACCGACCAAGGCGATCAGACCGGCGACCGCGGTCAGGTCGATTCCTAGACCACCGCGGTTTTCGGGGCGGGTCAGCTCGAACCAGCCGAGGCCGTCGAGTTCGGCCATCAGATCCGGGTCCCAGCCGCCCCCGCTGAGCAGGGCATGACGGTAGTCGGATGTGACACGGCGGTCAAAGAATTCGCGGATCGGGGTGACGAGATCCACGTCAGGTGCGGTGAGACTCATCATCAGCTCCTGGGTAGGCCGAGCAGCCGCTCGGCAACGATGTTGCGTTGGATCTGTGATGTACCGCCGTATATCGATGCGGCACGCGAGAAGTAGTGATCGTGAATCAACTGCGCGGCGTTCAGCCCGAGAGGTTGTGATTCGGTGTCGAGGCGGAACGGTCCGAGGAGATCGGCGAGGGCGCGACCGACCACCTGCTCTGCGTCGTTGAGGACGAGCTTGTCGATCGAGTCGAGCGGATGTGGTCCCTCTTCGTCGATCAGGCGTTGCACAGTTCGGCGGATCTGAGCATCCAACACCCGCAGCGCCACGTGTGACTCTCCGATGGCAGTGCTGATCCGACGATTGGTCGTCGATTCCGGGGAGGTACCTCGTAGTCCGTCGATCGTCTTCTCGACACCCCAGCCGATCTCCACCTGTCGGCGCATTGCATAGTTGCCACGTTCCTGAGACAGGGTGTCGAGGGCAATTCGCCAGCCGTCGTTTTCCTTGCCGACCAGGTTGCCGACCGGGACTTCGACGTTGTCGAAGAAGACCTCGCAGAATTCGGCATCGCCTGTCATCTGGACGAGTGGACGGACGGTGATTCCGGGGGAACTCATGTCGACGATGAGGTAGGAAATGCCGGCGTGCTTGGGTTCGGCGTCGGGGTCGGTGCGGCACAGCAGTGCGCACCAACTGGCCTGATTGCCCCAACTGGTCCAGACCTTCTGTCCGTTGACGACGTACTTGTCCCCGTGGCGAAGAGCGCGGGTCCGCAGTGATGCGAGGTCGGAGCCGGCAGAGGGTTCGGAGAACCCCTGACACCAGATGTCTTCGCCGGCGAGCAGCGGTGGCAGAAAACGGGAGCGCTGCTCGGACGAACCGTACCGGTGGATCGAGGGGCCGACCACATCGAGGCCGATCAATCCGATAGGGGCGGGTGCATGAGCGCGCGCCAGCTCCTCGGAGAAGACTTGCTGGTGCCGGGCGGTGAGGCCACGTCCGCCGGTTTCACGTGACCATCCCAGCCCCATCCATCCGGCATCGAATAGTGTGCGCTGCCATCGACGGAGGACGTTGAACCGTTCCTCCAGCTCCAACGGCACGGTGGGGATCTCTGTTTCGGCAAGCCACCTCCGAGCCTCGCGCCGCAGATCGGCGATCGCGGTGATCTGCTCGACCGGCACAGGTGAAACAGCATTCATCTCATGCTCCCGTGTAGGCCGGTGCGCGATGCTCGAAGAATGCTGCTACGGCCTCTTTGGCGTCTGAGTAAGCGGACAACTCGCCGGAAAGACCCTGCTCGAACTCGTAGCCGCCCTTGAGGTCCTGGTATTCGATCGCATTGAGGCTGCGCTTGGCGAACCGCAACGTGACCGGGGAGTGCCGGACCATCTTGGCCGCCACGTCGTAGGCTACGTCGAGTAGCTGATCGGAATCGACGACTTTCAAGACGCCGCCCTGCTGCGCGAGTTCCTCGGCAGACAGCGGTTCGCCGGTGAGGTGCAGATAGCGGACCAACTGCTGCGGTACCAGGCGTGAGGCATGTTTGGCGCCGCCCATCACACCGACGTTGACCTCGGGAAGCGTGAAGGTGGCGCCCTTGGCTGCCACGACCAGATCACACGACGCTGCCAGGGCTAATCCGGTGCCCACGGCCACTCCGTGGACAGCTGCGATCACCGGCAACGGGCAATCGTAGATCGACCAGAATGCTTCACGGACCGCAAGCATGCGCTCTCCGGCGTTTTCCGGCGTCATCGTCTGGAATTCGGTGAGATCGTTGCCGCCGCAGAAGTGCTTGCCGGCGCCGGTCAAGACGATCGCCCGAGCCTCGGGGAGGTACTCCTCCGTGTGGGTGAAGAACCACTTGATCTCTGCGTACATCTCCCGGGTGACCGCGTTGACCGGCGGGCGGGTAAGCCAGACCGTGCCTACCTTCTGATCGGTCTTCCATTGCAGAAATTGCAGATCCTTCATCGAAGTTCCTTTGTTCGAACGGACGTAAAGCAGAAGCTGTGACCGGCCGGGTGCGGATGGTCGCCTCCGTGAGGAAGCATGTCCTTGATCCTTAGTGGTTTGCTTCACTAACCGGGTGTGCTGCTACTCACATTAGTAGGCCCCGCTCCGTGGGTATGTCAATAGCTCTTATCTGAGAATGTGAAACTGCTCAGAGCCGGAGAGTTCAGAGGATGCATGGTTGATTTTTCGTTCATTCGGATGCATATGACCTGTTAGGGCCGCAAATACCAGGCCGCGAGTGCTGCCGATCCGCGAGTGAACCGCGGCAGTGCGAGGGGGCGCGTCCCCGGGTCTTGAGCCGAAAATGTCAGGCGAACGTATCTTTCATCGAATCAAGCAGGTAGCATCATGAAAAGGAAGTTGTCCATGACCCTTATCGCAAGTTGTGCATACTGTTCGGACTGCGGCCGTAGTGGAGACTTCACCTACGCTCGGGCGCAGTGCGCCTGCGCCGCCTCGCGTGGGAGGAGGCATTGTGTCTGATCGGCCCTCGAACGGCGGCAGTGCGGGATACTGCGGGGGACCGTCCGCCGCCGGTATATCGTCAGAAGGCTGTATTAACGGCTGCGCCGCCAGTCCGGACATCGTGTGCATTCCATATGGGCCTCGAGGAGGAAAGGGGGCGTCGTGACCGCATCGCAAACTGTGAAGGCGTCCACTGCCACGCGCCGGCGACCCAGTGACCGGCGTGCGCAGATACTCCACAACGCCAGTGAATTGTTCACGAAATACGGGTTTCACGCCGTGCGGATGGAAGACATCGCTGAGGCAACCGACGTCACCGCACGGGCGATCTACCGGCACTTCGCCAACAAGCAGGATCTACTGTCGCAGGTGGTCCTCGAAGACCAGGACCGACTGCTCATGGCAGCCCAATCCGCCGAGCGCTCCGAAACCGGCGTCTGCAGCTTAGAGGAGTTATTGACGCGAATGGTCGAGGCATCACTGGAGAGCCTTCGACTCGGCCCCCTATGGCAGCGAGAAGCACGGCACCTCACCGCCGATGACTTCGAGCGAGTGCGCGAGGGTACTCGTCGCATCGGAGGCGCGGTGCGAAGGGCCATTGAAAAAGCCGATCCCTCCAAGAGCAGATTCGGTGCCGACGTACGCGCGTGGATGGCGGTGAGCATCATCACCAGCCCAGGGCACTGCGACCGGTCACTGTCGCAGCGTCGCCTGTCCCCACTACTGGTGTCTGCTGCGTTGGCAGCCATCCATACCCCCGAATTCGCGTCAGCGTCACCCGAGCCCCGCGATGCGCCAGCGGCGGAGGCTCCAGTCGCAAACGAACGACCAGGTACATCACGTCGCGAACAGATCATCGCAGCAGCGGCGCACGCGTTCCGGGAGCGCGGATTCGGTGGAGTCAGCCTCGACGAGTTCGGCATCGCAGGCCCTGCCGTCTACAGGTACTTCGACAGCAAGGCCGACATCCTTTCCGCCATGATCATCCGAGTACAGGAATGGATGGCCCTGGAGAGCTCCAGGGCCATGCATCACAGCGCCTCCGATGAACAGGTCATCGAAGGCCTCGTGAGAGGTTATGTTCGTATCGCAACCGAAGCAACGGATCTGTTCGCGGTTTCAGTTACCGAAGCCCTCAACCTCCCCGCTAGTGCTGCCGAGCGTGATCGGCGAATCCGCCAGGACGACCTCGCCGAATGGGTCAAATGGCTACGAACCTCGCGTTCAGAAGTCACCGAGGCAGACGCACTCGCGCTGGTGAATGCGGTTCGCACAGCACTCAACGATCTTGTCCGTATTCCGCACCTTTCACGACACGCCGAGTTCCCCGACGAGCTAGTTGCGTGCTCGATGAATGCTCTTCTAAATACCCCGATGCCATCGGCACGATCGGGTCGGCGGCGTGATGAATAACGGAGTAGGCGCCGGCGATGGTTGCGATCGCGACAAGAGCGCTGTACCTATCGCGGCTTTCCTCACCCTCATGATCTAGGTATCGCCCCAAGTCTGCAAGGCTTCCCAGGACGCCCCGCCGTCGACGACGAAGGATGAGACACTCAACACCCGATAACCGTCCCATGGCTGGGACTTCGTGACCTGCATGACCTGCATCCGAAAGTCTGCTCAGCTGTGACGAGCCCGCTCTTCGTAGGCCTGCCTCGCAGTGATGTCGACGTCTTCCAGAAACACTCTGTCCGTGTGGAGCGCACGGGTGAGCGCTTCGCTGATCCGACGAGGGAAGAACTTCTGACTCGCGGCGAGGGCGCCGACGAGCTTGGTCACCCGCACCTTCGGTTTGGGGCATTCGATCAATGCCACGATGGCACGCGCAATGTCCTCCGGCTCGGCGTTCTTGAGTCCAGGGAGCCCCTTGGTGCCGGCAGTCAGCTCGGTGTTGACGAAAGACGGGAGCACCGCGGAAAACTCGATTCCCGTTCCGCGGTGCTCCACCCGCGCCGCGTCCGTGAAGCCGACGACGGCATATTTGCTGGCGCAGTAGGTGGCCAGCCCTGGGGTGTAGATTTCGCCTGCGAGTGAGGCGATATTGACCACGTGCCCACGGCCGCGCGGCAGCATTCGCCGAACAGCCAGTTTGGAACCGGTGATCACCCCGAGGACATTGATATCGAGGATCCGGCGGGTGACTGCATCGGGCTCGTCCGCGATTCGGCCGGCGGGCATGATGCCGGCGTTGTTTACGAGCACGTCGATAGGTCCGAGCGTTGCTTCCACGTCGTCGAGGAAGGCCCCGAACGATTCGGCGTCCGTCACGTCGAGCTTCCGGTAGCTGACCAGGCCGAGTTCGGTCGCGGACTCCTTCAGCTTGTCCTCGTCTATGTCCCCGATCGCCACCTTCGCGCCGAGCCTGGTCAGGGCCGTGGCGGTCGCGAACCCGATTCCGCGGGCACCGCCGGTGATCGCGATGACGCGACCGTGCCGAGATTGTGTCATTTTCCTTCTGTCCTTCTGTCGTCGTTACAGGGAGTTCGAGCGGCTTGTCACGGACAGGCGGCGGCGCGGGTCGCGCGCGACGAGGGCGCGCAGCACCCGGCCGACGAGACGACCGCGGCCGGGTGCGTACGGATACCAGAGCAACTCCCGCTTCATTGCGGGTCCGCGCGGCACCGTGATCGCCTGCTGCCGGGTGTACTTCCGAACTCCATATTCACCACCGAATCGCGCGCCGAGACCAGACTGCTTCCATCCCCCGTGCGGTAACCCCAGCGCGAACAGGTTGGAGAAGGCGTCGTTGATGTTCACCGCGCCGGCTTCGAGCCGGCGCGCGATCGCCTCGCCGCGGGCCCGATCTCCGCACCACACCGTCGCGGACAGGCCGTACTCGGAATCGTTGGCCAGGCGCGCGGCTTCGTCGGCGTCGGCGACCTTCACCACCGGGATCGTGGGCCCGAACGTCTCCTCCCGGATACAGGCCATCGAATGGTTCACGTCGACGAGGACCGTCGGCTCGAAGAAGGTGCCAGCGCTCCCGGCCTTGCCGCCGGTCAGCGCCGTGGCGCCGCCGTCCACAGCGTCGGCGACGTGTCGGGCAACGAGGTCACGCTGGGCCTGTGTAGCCATCGCACCGACATCGATCCGATACCCGTCGCCGTCGTCACCCTGTCGGAGCGAGCCGACGAGTGCCACCAGTCGCGCGACGAATTCGTCGTACACGGGCGCCTCGACGTAAACGCGTTCGATCGACACGCACACCTGTCCGGCGTTGAACAGTCCGCCCCAAGCGATTCCGGATGCCGCGCGGTCCAGGTCCGCATCCGCCAGCACGATGGCCGGATCTTTGCCGCCGAGTTCGAGACTGCATGGCACCAGCCGCTCTGCGGCCCGCACGGCGATCGCTCGACCGGTCAGGGTGGAGCCGGTGAACTGCACGAAGTCCACCGAATCCACTACCGCTGCACCCGTGTCGCCGAGGCCAGTGAGTACCGAGAAGACCGGGGGTGCACCGATTTCCGACCATCCCCGAGCTAGTTCGACGGCTGACAACGGCGTTACCTCAGACGGCTTGAGCAGCACCGCCGCACCAGCGAGCAGCGCCGGTATGATGTCCATCGCCGGCATCGCGAGCGGGAAGTTCCACGGGGTGATCACACCGACCACCGGGTAGGGGCGGACGGTCTTGATCAGTCGCTTTGTCATCGACAGCGGCCCGTGCGGTTTCACCCGCTCGTCGGCGAGAAATTTGCCGGCGTTGTCCGCGAAGTAGTTGATCAGGTCGCACGCGAGCGCAGGCTCGATGGCTGCTTCGGCACGTGGCTTCCCGGTCTCGGACCGCAGCACGTCGATGAGGTGGCGCTCATTGTCGAGAAGCCAGTCCCGCAGCTTCCGCAGCCACGCGGCCCTTCCTTTCGGCCCCAGCGCTTCCCACTCGGGTTGGTGGGCGCGCAGTCGACGGACGGCATCGGTCACTGCCTCGGAACTCTCGTCCGGTACACGCGCGACGAGGCGGCCGTCGGCGGGGCAGTGCACGTCGATGTCGTCGCACCTCGTGTGCGCCTTGCTTCCGGATCTCATGTGAACCCCGCCTCCTATGATGCACGACACTTCCTATTAGAATTGCACAACCAATCCGCACGTTTCTTAGCGAAATCAGCCAATTGGGCCCTCGTCATTTGTGCTCTGGGTCCAATTAGAAGGAGGTATCGACGTGTCCGCTGACGACATGGTGCTTGCCTGGCTCCGGGAGTTCGCTGCGGAGGCGCTGGTGCCCGGCACCCTGGATGGTCTCGTCGCGAGGTTCGACGCCGTGATAGTGGCCGAGGTTCCCGAGGTTTCCGCGGACCGAGAGTTGCGACGGGACCTCGATGCCAGCACCCGTGACCAAGGGCGCGCACTGCTGGTCTGGCTCACCGGAGACTCCGCGGAGGTGGACCTCCCACCCGCGGCACATGGTCTCGCGCGCACAATCGCCCGACGGGGCCTGCATCTGAGGGTATTGATGCAGATCTACCGAGTCGGCCAGAAAGCTCTGCTGAGATTCGCCGCGGAAACAGCAAGTGAGCGCATCACCGACCCGGTATTGGAACCGAAAGTCCTGATTCGGCTACTGGAGCGAGCGAATCACTGGCTTAACGTCTCATTGGAGGTACTCGCGGATACCTACAGCGAGGAACGAGAGCGGGGATTGAGCGGCGCGTTCGCCCGGCAGGCAGAAACGGTGCAGGCGATCATCCGAGGCGAGATCGCCGATGCCGTGGCAGCCTCGAATCGTTTGAATTACCCCTTGCTCGTGCATAACACCGCACTTGTGCTGTGGCTCGAGGACACACAGTCGAATCAGGCCGAGGACGAGATCGGCGTTCTGGACTCCGCCGCCCGTACGGTTGCGGCCAAGATCGGGGCTCGGCAAATGCTTACTGTGCCGTCCGGATCGCGAGGGCTCTGGGCATGGCTGGCGGCGGAAGTCGAGCCGGATCTCACTGCATTGGACATCGGTCCGGACATCCCGGCCGGGATCCGGATCGCGATTGGTAACCCGAGCAAGGGAATTCAGGGATTTCGGCAAAGTCACACCGAAGCTATTGCTGCTCAACATATCTCGGAATCTCGACCGGCCGAGACTCAGCTCATTTGCTATGGGGACGTCGAAATTGTCCACCTGCTCGACGGCCATCCCGACGCGGCGAGGGCGCTGGTTTCCCGTGAACTGCGCGGCCTTGACGGTACCGACGCAGCCTCCGCAATGCTGCGCCGGACGCTGCGCGGCTATCTGACCGTGAACCGCAGTCCGGACGCGGCTGCTCGGGCGCTCGGCGTGCATAAGAACACCGTGCGTTACCGCATCCAGCGCGCCGAGGAGTTGCTCGGCCGCCCCGTCGGACCGAACAGGCTGAAGCTGGAACTCGCGCTCGAATACGCCGACACCTACGGTCCGGTCGTTCTGAAGGAGTGAAAAGGCACCTCCGTCGGCGAGTGCGCCCCAAGCGCTGGCCCTACACACTGATCGATGCCGCACAGTTCAAGTGTTGGGTAGCCGCGTGTACAGCATTTCGTCGCAGCGTCAGGACCTTGCCTTTCCTGTGCATCGAGGGCGTCTGCCTCGATCACATTACGAACCCAAGCACCGCGCCCCTCATCGGTGTGCGGTGGAGGTGAATTGATATGTTGCCGCATCGACGATCTCGCCGGGCGTGATGGAGATCTCGTCGTTCAACCATGCGGTGACCAGCTCGGCCAAGCCGCCCACAAACAGCAGTCCGTTGATTTCACCTTGATGTGGTGGCCACGCTCGATCTCCGTACATGCGCGTGGCTTCGTCCGCCACCATCTGAGCGAAGCCCCGCAGTGCTGCGCGTCGGTGGGTGCGCAGAGGTTCGGACGCGGCGGATTCGATCATCGCAACCCGTCCCTTGCGTGGATCTTCGGTGAGGATGGTGACGAACGACGCGATGGCATTTCGTACGCGTTGTTCGTTCGTCCCGGTGCTCGCTCGAAGCGCATCCAGTCCCGCCTGACGGACCTCGGCGGCGATGCCGTCCAGGACCTTCTGTAGGAGTTCGTCTCTGCTGGTAAAACTTTCGTAGAAGTATCGCTCCGTCAACTTGGCGTGCGCGCAGATGGCGGTCATGGTGGCGCCGCCCTTACCTGTGGCTGCAAACACGTCCAATCCCGCCTCGAGCAGACTCTCGCGGCGCAGTGCTGCACGTTGGTCGCCGCTCAGTCCAGCGTATCGACGGGGCGTAGGGGGAGTCATGGATCGATATTGACAGACGTGATCTCGATGGCGCAGACTACGCTCATCTGACAGGAGGCGCTGTCAGATGAGACGGGAGTTGAGGTTCGTCATGTCCAAGATCCTGGCCGTTCCACCCGCGCAGTCGCAGTTGCACCCGGTCTCGGGGCGATCGGGGCTGCCCGGCGTCGGGCACGTACTCGAATACATCCGAGATCCACTCGCATTGATGCAAAAGCATTGGGACCGTTACGGCGAGGTCTCCTGGTTCTCGATGGTCGGTCGGCGTTGGGTCGCAGTCCTCGGACCCGACGCATGCCAGGAAGTGCTGCAGAACAAAGATCGGGCATTCGTCAACGGTGACGGCTGGTCGGTGCTGATCGGCCCCTTCTTTCACGGTGGCCTCATGCTTCTCGATTCGGAAGAACATCTACGACACCGTCGAATCATGCAGCAAGCCTTCACCCGGTCGCGCCTCGAGAATACCGTCGACGTTCTCAACCCGGCGATCGATTCGGCGCTCGACGCCTGGACTCCCACCGACGGATTCCGCGCCTACACGGCGCTCAAGACGCTCACTCTCGATCTCGCCACCGACATTTTCATGGGTGGCGCGGAAGGGTCTACCGAGAGCGAGATTTCCTCGGTGAAAAAGGCTTTCGTCGATTGCGTGCAGGCGGCAACCTCGGTGGTCCGCTATCCGGTCCCGGGGACCAGGTGGAAGCGAGGACTAAACGGACGCCGAGTCCTGGAAGACTTCTTCCGGCAATACCTACCGGCGCGTCGATCACACGAAACGGACGACCTGTTCTCCGTGCTCTGTCACATCGAATCCGAAGCAGGACAACGCTTCAGCGACGACGAGGTGGTCGATCACATGATCTTCCTCCTGATGGCCGCGCACGACACCTCCACGATCACCATCTCCACGATGATGCAGTACCTGGGTCAACACCCGCAGTGGCAGGACAAATGCCGGGCGGAGTCGCTCGCGTTGGGGACCCCGGCGCCGAGTTATGCCGATCTAGACGGACTGGACAGCCTCGATCTGGTCATGAAGGAATGCCTCCGGATCGTCTCTCCGGTGCCGGTCATGGCGCGCCGAGCGGTTCACGACACCCAGGTGCGAGGGCACTTCGTGCCTGCGGGAACCTACGCGGCGGTGGTGCCACATTTCACCCACCACATGTCGCAGTACTGGCCCGAACCCGAGCGTTTCGATCCCGAACGCTTCGCGGAGCATCGACGTGAAGACAAGGTGCACCGATATGCCTGGGAGCCCTTCGGTGGTGGCGTGCACAAATGCCTCGGAATGCACTTCGCCGGCGCCGAGATCAAAGCAATCATGCATCATCTCCTCCTGCGCTTCGACTGGCACGTCGACGCCGACTACGTCGCCCCACTCAACTTCACGTCCTTGCCGTTCCCCTCAGACGGACAACCTGTCGACCTGCGTTTGCTCGCTACTTCTTGAGGAAACTGGGGTGGTCTGGCGGATCAGTCCGAGCAGTTGCAGGTTGGTGATGTATTTGACGATGATCGGCGCCGAGACGTGCGGGATGTCTTTGTCTGGGCCGAATTTCGCTTCCTGCACCGCGGCCCGGAAGCGCACGGTGGGCGCGATGGACCCGCGGATTGGCATTTCGGGTCGTTGATAGTTGTGCAACAGCGGCGGTAGAGAGTGCTGGCGCTGCTGTTCTGGCAGGGCACGGATGGCCGTCTCGAACCGCTGCAGCCAGGTGTCATAGTCGGGGATGCGCTGGATCGAGTAACCGGCATCGATCAGCCAGTCGACGTACTCGTCGAGCCCGATACCGTCGTCGTACGGGTTCATCACGTGGTAGGTCTCGAACGCGTCCACCACCCGTTCGCCGAGGGTGGCCATCGCCTCGGCGATGAAATCGACGGGCAGTCCATCGTAGTGCGCGCGTGCCCGGTTGCCGTTGGCGTCGAGTTCGTAGAACGACCCGGGCGCGACGCCGGTGGCGACCAGGCTCAGCATGAGCCGGGTGAACATGTCCGGCACGTTGAGCTGACCGACGTACCTGGTGTCCGCCAGGATCATGTCGCAGCGGAAGACCGCGACGGGCAGGCCACACAGGTCGTGGGCCTCGCGCAGCAGCACCTCCCCGGCCCATTTGCTGTTCGCGTAGCTGTTGGCGTAGCGGTCATCGATCACTCGTGTCGGGCTGATGACCCGGATGTCCGTTCGAGCCATTCCAGCGGGGTTCGTTCTGTTCGTCGAGGCGATGTCCCAGCTGCAAGCCGACGACCACGGCTTCGACGACCTCGTCTCGATGCGCCCGCCCGAGGCGGCGGCACCATAGACGGACGCCACACGCGCCATTCCATCGAGCGCCGCGCAAACCTCGAAATCCGACCTGCAGGAGGATCCGCTCCCGGACCAGGCGAGGCCCTTACGGCGGGCATGTCGTGGGCGCAGATCGCCGCGCAACTCGGCGTCCCACCCCCAGTCGTCCGCGACCACGCCGCTCTGACCGATCACGACTGGCAAGAAGCGATAGTTGCCCATGAGAATGCCCGGGCAGCACGGCTCAACGACCAAGCCCTGTACCGGCGATCCGAGACGCCCTGAGGACCCGAGACCGCACGCCGGCCGGTCCGCACGACGAACAGTAGGAAACTAGTCATGGAGACGGCCCGTCGCCGTCTGCCACCCTCGGTCGTCGCGACACAGCGTCAGGCCGAGAATTCCCGGCCACGCCCGTCGGATCCTCCGCACTGAACAAGGCCGACGGGTCACCCCCCTACAACGCTCAGACCTGTTAGAGCCGTTAGAGAATGCAGCGGACCGTCGCATCAGAGCTCGGCGAGGGACACCAGCCCGTCCTGCAGCGCCCGGATCAACAGTCCGGACTTGTCGGCAACGGGGCGCCCGGCGGCAGCGTACTTCGCTCGGATCCGGATCAGGTGGGTGTTGATCGTGCCCAGGCTGATTCCCAGATCGGACGCGGCAACCGTCTTCGATTCACTACGCAGCCACAGGCGGAGAATCTCCAGCTCGCGCGGTGTCAGCGTGGGCCGCCGTTCCGTTTCCCCGACGGAGTCGGGCGTGGGGTCTGAAGTCATCGCGATCTCACCTTCTCCGAGCCGCAGCGCTTGCCGCTGAACTTACTGCGCAATTCGAGGCAGCACACCAACCGGATGGGTCGGCGTACAGCCCCGCAACGCCGAGGAGTGTCCATTTTGTCCGTTGTTCACCGCGGGACTTCGAGATGGATATCGAGGAGCGGCTCGACCTGGACCTGTAATTTCACACCGCGAGGCATTCGCGACTCACATCGGTTATCTCGATTCGGTACGCAGCGAGGTGCTGCGCGACCTGAACACCGACGACGTGCGGATCTCCGACATCCCAGGTGTATAGGCCGAGGATCAAGAGCTAGAGTGCGCGGAGTTGTCGAGTCTCCCCGCGAAAGGCGAGTGGCTACCGTGGCCGACAGACGACACTTCACACGGAGTCACGCCAACGCGAGTAGCGCCAGCGCTGCCTGATCGGGGACGGTGACGTTCAGGCTCGTCAGCTTCTCGAATCGGCCGAGGCGGTTGAGCACGGTGTTGCGGTGGCAGAACAATTGCGCCGCGGTGTCGGTGACGCTTCCCGTCGCGAGATAGGCGCGCACGGTCTCGAGGATGCGTTCGCGTTCCTCGTCGGTGA
Source organism: Rhodococcus sp. JS3073 (assembly GCF_026810085.1). Taxonomy (NCBI): domain Bacteria; kingdom Bacillati; phylum Actinomycetota; class Actinomycetes; order Mycobacteriales; family Nocardiaceae; genus Rhodococcus; species Rhodococcus sp. JS3073. The sequence goes on from NZ_CP113951.1 coordinate 4,895,803, forward strand.
TCGGGGCGAGGCCGGACAGCAGGTGGGCCGAGAAATCGGTCTGATCGTCGAGCCGGCCCTTGGTGACCCGGGCCCATGCGTCCGTCAGCGTCGTCAGGCCGTGTTCGTCGGGGCGGATCGTCCGGAAGATCTCGTGGGCGGTGTTCGCGGCCGCCGGCACCGCGGCCAGGCCGGACACCGCCGCGACCATGCCGCCGGCCACGTCCTGCAGTTGCCGGTGCTGTGTTTCGAGCCCCCGGGTGGGTGTCCGCGGGGCCGGCCACAGAACCACCACGCGGCCAGACTGATTCAGCACGAAGAGTTGTTCGCCACCGGCCGCGAGTGTGTTCGCGATCCTGTGCACCGCCTGGGACTCTTCGGGATCGACGACGACGACCCGGAACGTGGCGTCGGCGTCGACCTTCAACGCCCGGGCGATCTGTTCGATCTTGCTGGGGACGAGGCCTGCAGGCCCGAACAGTTCCGCCAGGTACGTTTGCTGCTCGTCACGGGTGAACGCGGCCATCGCGGCCTTCTCCTCGAGGTAACTCTGGTGGACGGCGCGCGCATAGTCGTCGACCACGTTCCACAGACTGTCGACGTGCAACGCGAGAACGGCCATGTCTGCCGAGTTCGCGCGCCACAGCAGAGCAGACCAGATGATGCCGAAGTCGAGCCGGACCGCCGTCACCAGATCTTCGACGGGTATCCCCTGCCGCGCGCGCAGGCGACCCAGGTCGGAGGGCAACGAGCTGAGCTGAGTCGTCGTCGCGCCTGCGGTGACGGCTTCGAGTATCAACCGAATCGACTCGCGAGCGGAATCGCGCAGACCGTCCCGGTCGACCAGCCCGGACTGGTATGCCTCGACGGATTCGAGTCTGTCGAGGAACGCGGTGGCCAGGTCGTCCGTGTTGCGCATGGTTCCGACGATCAGTTCACGCCAACGAGCCAGTGTCTCCTGCTTCCGCTTGGCGAGGTTTCTCACGGCAACGTCCTTTCACCCGAGTTTGCGGTCAGGTTTCGTCGAGATCTCCACTGTGAGCATCGGGGTAACACGTCGTTGGAGATTCGTTCATCGGCTCTTGTCGCGGTGGGTGAATCGCCTGGGACAGCGCGCCGGCATCGTTGCTCCTTCGCCGTCACATTATGCACATACACAATAATCCTGCCCTTCCTCGAGGCAGATTGCGATTTCCTCCCGCTGCCGGGTGGGGTTTGATTGAACACACGCCAATTGGACGACCTGCCCTTCACCCGCGACATTCGGAGCACCACCATGAGCCCCTCGGCAACCCGACAGGTCGGCCCCACGACCCCGATTCCACGCGACACGTCCCGGCGCGTGGCTTTCGCCGCATTCGTGGGAACGGCGATGGAGTGGTACGACTTCTTTCTGTTCACCACCGCTGCCGCGCTGGTGTTCAACGTGCAGTACTTCGTCTCCGACAACGCGCTGACGGCGACGCTCGCCTCGTTCGGCACGCTGGCGGTCGGATTCGTTGCGCGCCCGGTGGGTGGGCTGCTGTTCGGATGGCTCGGCGACCGCGTCGGTCGCAAGAAGATCTTGATGACCACCATCGTCGGTATCGGGGTCGCGACCGTGCTGATCGGCATGCTGCCCAATTACTACTCGATCGGTGTCATCGCGCCGATCGCACTCATCGTGCTGCGCGTGCTTCAAGGACTCGCCGTCGGAGGTGAGTGGAGCGGTGCCGTCACGATTGCGGCCGAGAACGCCTCACCGGAGGAACGGGCGAAGTATGCGTCCATCCCGCAGCTCGGATCCCCGGTCGGCACGATCCTGTCCTCGGGTGCCTTCTTCCTCACCTCCGCCCTGTTGTCGGAGGACGTCTTCGATTCCTGGGGCTGGCGCATCCCGTTCCTGCTGGCCCTGCCCCTGCTGGGAGTGTCCATCCTGATCCGGCGTCAACTCGAGGAGTCCCCCGAATTCGAGGCCTTGCAGGAGGAGGACGCCGTTGCGGAGGCGCCCCTGCGCCAGGTGTTCGTCGGGGCGTGGCGGCAGCTGCTCGTCGGTGCTTCCGTGATGCTCATCGGCGCGGGCGGCTTCTACCTGATCACGACGTTCATCATCAGCTATGGCAAGCGGGTTCTCGGCCTGGAAGCGTCGATGCTCCTTCTCGCGACCGTCATCGCGGCGGTCATCGAGATTCCCGTCATCATCTCCGGCGGACGATGGGGTTCGCGATTCGGTTCGTGCCGCGTCGTGATCGGCGGTGCCGTCGCCACGATGATCCTCGCGTTCCCGATCTTCTGGGCGATCGGCACCGCGCACCCCGTCCTCGTCGTGCTCGGGATGAGTTTGGGCGTTGCGGCCGTGTCCTATCCGTACGCCGTCAGCGGTGCCGTACTCACCAGTCTGTTTCCCGCGAAAGTGCGGTACAGCGGCGTGGCCGTCTCGTCGAACATCGCCGGACTGGTCTCCGGATGCGTCCCGCTGATCGCGACCGCCGTGCTGACCGTCACCGGTGACCACCTCTGGCCCGCAGCGATCATTCTCGTGGCCATCGGCGCGATCGCGCTTGCCGGTGGCGTTCTCGCACCACGATGGAGTGTTGTCGAAGACGGCCTCAAGCACTGACATTCACTCTCGACCCACAGAAGGAACAGTCGTCATGAGCACAGCAGAGCAGCAGATTCCCGCGCCCGTCCCGGCCTCGACGCAGGAGCAGAGCGAATGGGACCTGCGCGTCGAGTTGGCAGCCGTATACCGCCTCGTCGCGCACTTCCGGATGACCGATCTCATCTTCAGCCATATTTCACAACGACTTCCGGGCGACGAACCTCGATTTCTGATCAATCCGTACGGACTCTTGTTCGAGGAGATCACCGCGTCGAACCTCGTCGAGGTGGGTCTCGACGGCGAGCTGTTCACCCCGTCGGAGTACCGGGTCAACCCGGCCGGGTTCGTCATTCACAGTGCCATCCACGCCGCCCGGCCCGATGCGCACTGCGTGCTTCACACCCACTCCCGCAACGGTTGTGCGGTGGCAGCGCAGAAGAACGGCCTTCAGCCCGTCAACCAGACGTCGATGGAGTTCTACAACCGGATCGCGTACCACGACTACGAGGGTGTCGCGCTGAACGATGCGGAGAAGGTCCGACTCGTTGCGGACCTCGGTGACAAGAACGCGATGATCCTCCGCAACCACGGCCTCCTGACGGTGGGAGACAGCGCGCGCCGCACTTTCCTGCGGATGTTCTACCTCGAGCGTGCATGCGAGATGCAGGTCGCCGCGCAGTCCACCGGCCAGGAACTGATCGTTCCGTCGCCGGAGGTCTGCGAGCACACCGCTCGACAGCTGAACAACGAAAACCGTGTCGGCGAAACCGATGACCACGACAACAGCGACAACTGGGACCTCGCCTGGACTGCGTTGCTGCGTCTGGTCGATCGCATTGCCCCGGACTACCGGTCCTGAGATGACACCAAACACCAAACGCCGCGCCGTGGTCGTGGACGGGGTCGGTACGCTCATCGCCGATCCCGCACTGCTGCCGGACCTCTGGATGCTCGACGTGTTGCCGCACCTGCCTCACGGTGACGACGTCATCGCCATGGCGGTGAATCCGGAGACCGCGCAGGTCGGGCCGGAGGACCTGGATCGGGTCCCGAATCTGCGGCTGCTCGCCGCGACGTCCGCCGGTACCGATCACCTCGACCTCGAGGAGGCACGCCGCCGCGGTATCACCGTCACGAACACTCCGGACTACTGCACCGACGAGGTCGCCGACCACACCACGGCCCTCGTCCTCGGGCTTCTCCGCCAGACGCACCGACTCGACCGATCGGTTCACCTCGGCGGCTGGACTGTGGGCACCCCCCGCCCCCGTTTCGTACGTGGTGCAACACTGGGGATCTGGGGTTTCGGTGCGATCGGGCGTGCGGTGGCACACCGCGCACATGCACTCGGCATGCATGTGCAGATACATTCGCGCCGGCCGATCGGCGACGACTTCCCGGACTACACCCAGGTGAGCTGGAACGAGCTGATCACCACCAGCGACGTTCTGACCGTGCACGTGCCGCTGAGCGACGAGACCCGGGGGCGGCTGGACGCACAGGCGCTGCGGTCCATGCGGCGGGACAGCTATCTGGTCAACGTGTCTCGCGGCGGAATCGTCGACGAAGGGGCCCTCGATGCCGCGTTGCGCTCCGGTCACCTGTCGGGTGCCGCGGTCGACGTGCTCGCGACCGAACCGCCCGTCGACGGTCACGTACTCTCCTCCACACCGAATCTGGTCATCACACCGCACGCCGCGTGGATCTCCGAGCTGTCCATCCACGCCCCGTTCCGCATGTTCGCCGAGGCGGTGGCCGCGCTTCCGGAGGAACCGGATCGGTAGCCCGAGCGGTCGAAGACGTACGTATGCCCACCCACCCGAGCCGGGTGGGTGGGCATAAGTGTCACGACTGAGCGAATCCGCCGCACACGGCCCGTTCACCCCGCGAATGCTCTGCCTGTGGGAATGCACAACGATTCTGGGCGAACCGGTTGAGGTTCGTCATCCCGAAATCAGGCCTGGACGTGCTTGTATTGATACATCCGCAGTCGCACACGATGTCGACTCCGCTACCCGGACGCCGGGGCCGGCGGACGCAGATCCACTCCCGGGAGGAATCCACATGACCACCGCCAGCAAGACCGATTTGGACCGTTCCGTGGTCACGGACTTCCAGCAGTTGTCACAGTTCGGTGCGACCCCGGGTGGTGGCGTCGACCGGCAGGCCGCCACCGAAGCCGACGGAGCACAGCGGGCCTGGCTCGCCGAATGGCTGGTCGCCCGAGGATTCCGTGTCGAATACGACCGTGCAGGCAACCAGTTCGGTCTGCTGGAAATCCATCCCGGCGCCCCCTACGTTGTGACGGGCTCGCATCTGGACAGTCAGCCGCTCGGTGGCCGCTACGACGGTGCGTACGGGGTGCTCGCCTCGGCGCACGCCGCTCAGCGCGTCGCACAGCAGTGGCGGGAGGGCAACCTCGCGCCGAAGTACAACCTCGCGGTGGTCAACTGGTTCAACGAGGAAGGCTGCCGGTTCAAGCCGAGCATGATGGGCAGTTCCGTCTACACCGGCAAAATCGATGTGGAACAGGCGTTGTCGACCACCGATCGCGACGGAGTCTCGGTCGCGGAGGCACTGTCCGGTATCGGCTGCCTGGGGTCGGGTACGGGACCGCAGGCCGCCGCCTACGCCGAGATCCACATCGAGCAGGGCCGAAATCTCGAGAACGACGGAATCACCATCGGCGTGGTCGACTCCACGTGGGCGGCGCAGAAGTACGAACTGGTGGTCCACGGCGATCAGGCCCATACCGGGTCGGCGACGATGCCCGATCGGCAGGACGCGCTCCTCGGGGCCTCCTTGCTGGTGGTCGCGGCGCGTGAGCTGGCCGAGGATTTCGCGACCGCGCCACTGCACACCTCCGTCAGCCAGATGACCATCGAGCCCAATTCCCCGGTCGTCATCGCCCGGGAAGTGCGGATGCATCTCGACCTGCGATCGCCCATCGAATCGGTCGTCGATCTCGCCAACGAGCGGCTGATGGCCCGGTTCGCCGAGATCGAAGCCCGCGCTCAGGTGCGCATCGAGAAGGCCACCGCGCATTCCTGGGGAGTGGCGGGCTATCAACCCGAGGGTGTGAAGCTCTCGATGGCCGCCGCGGAGGACCTGGGGCTGACGTATCGGCAGATCATGACTGTCGCCGGACACGATTCGGTGAACATGAAGGATGTCGTGCCGACGGTGATGCTGTTCGTGCCGAGCGTCGACGGAATCTCGCACAACGAGCACGAATTCACGACCGACGACGATGTGTGCGCCGGTGTGGACCTGTTGACCGAGGTGGTCGCCCGTCTCGCGGTCGGAGAACTCGACCGGACCTCGTAGTCGGAATCCGAATCAACCGCGCCGGCACAGCCGGCGCGGTTGATTCAGTTCTGCTGCGACGCAAGCGCGACCATGGCGAGCGCCGCATCGGCCGGTTTCGTGATGTCGAGCCCGGTCAGCTCCTCGATTCTGTGAAGCCGGTTCAGCACGGTATTCCGATGGCAGTAGATGGTCGCGGCCGTTCCCAGCAGGCTGCCGGTGTGCAGATACGCCACCATCGTCTCCAGGAGCCGCTCGTTCTCCCGCTCGGTTGCCTCGCGTAGGGGAACCAGAACGTATTGACCGAGATCGCAGCCGATCTCGGCGAGATACTTCTTCGCCAGTATCGGCCACGAGGCCTTCAGATCGGTCACGCGTTCCTCGTCCGGGCGGAGCTGATCGACCATTCTGCTCGCGGCGAGCGCTGCCAGGGGAATGTCGGCGATCGCCCGGGCGATCGGCGCCACCGCGGCTCGAACCCGGTCGAGTAGCGCCAGTTCGCGGGGCGTCACCACCATGGGTGAGGTGGCGGGAATCTGCCAGAATGCGATGAGGTGGCGCCCCTGCTCGTGCGTGAAGACCCGTTCGGAGAAATGTGCCTTGTCGATGTTGTGCCGCAGCGTCACCGCCGACTCGCTGGGTACTGCCACGACGCGATAGAACGACGACACCGAGACGCCGAGAGCCCGGGCGATCTGCACATGGTTGACCTCGAACTGGCCGACGGCGTCGAACAGAAGACTGATCTGCTGGCGCTGGAGGTCTTGGCGTTCGCGGATCAGCTGGTCCTGTTCCGCCAGGTACGCGGCCTGAGCGAAGCGGGCGAAGGTGTCGACGACGTTCCACACCTCCTCGGCGTGCGCGGCGAGCACGTGCGCTTCACTCCGGCCGGCCGTCGACAGCAGTCCCGACCACAGAATCGGGAAGTCGAGTCGGATGGCCGTGAGCATCGACTCCAGAGGGATGCCGTCGCGTGCTCTGCGCCTACCGAGGCGGGAGGCCAGGCGCTCGACCACTCCGACCTGTGTGGGGTCGACGAGAGCACGAAGCATCAGTGCGAACACGTCACTGCTGGTGGCGCGGAGTTCGGCCTCACGAAGCCCGGCATCGCGGTACTCGCCGGCATCGAGCAGCCGCTTCATGAACTGTTCGACCAACGCGCCCAGGTTCTCACTCTGCCGCGACACCAGAGTGTGCCACCGCTGAGTGTCTTGTCGGTTGGTCACCGCCACCGTTCTCCGTTCCTACTGTACTAACGCACAAATGCGCTGCCGGACCGAACGCGAGCCCCGGGCACCGGTTCTGAGACGTGGTCGGCCCGTGTTGCGGCGAAGTCGTGAAGAGGCAAGTGCCCGGGGTGACAATCGTGGACCATCCGAACCCATTGTGTACAGCGGATCGGGCGAGCACCAGGAAAGTTCCCGAATCGATGTGCTTTCGCCCATTTCTGCCCCGCGTTTTCGTTGACCACTGTCATTGGATGTGGCGCAGTTCACCAGCAGACTTGAATTCGCCAAGTTCCCACGACAATTCCGGAGTCTCCCAGTGCGCATTGCCGTCCTCCAAGCAACGTCCGCGGTTGGGCACATCGACGCGAATCTCGACATCCTCACCGCCGCGGCCGGGGATGCGGCCGACAGGGGCGCCGACATCCTCGTCACCCCCGAACTGTTTCCCACGGGATACGCGCCGGCCAGGATTCACCACCTCGACGGTGCGCCTGTGCGGCAGGCGGTCTCGCAACTGGCCGAGCGTAGTGGCATCGCCGTCGTCGCCTCTACCGTCGAACAGGCCGATTCCGGACGGTTCATCACCGCCACCCTGTTCGGGAGTGATGGCACACAGGTGCTCCACTACCGTAAGTCACACCTCTTCGGCACGGAGGAGCAGTTCTTCACCGCGGGCACGGAACTGTCGCGCATCGTTCGTTTCGGTGATCTCACAGTCGCACTGGGGATCTGCTACGACGTCGAGTTCCCGGAGTACGTGCGCGCCCTCGCCGTCGGAGGGGCCGACCTGGTGCTCGTACCCACGGCGGTACCCACCCGAGTCTCTTCGACATTCGACGCCGCCGCCGTGCCAGGCCTGCTCGTGCCGGCGCGCGCACTCGAGAACACGGTGGCGATCGCGTACGCCAATCAGTGCGGCACCGGGTTCGCCGGCCGCAGTTGCATCGTCGCGCCGGACGGGTCCATCGCGGCGCAGACCGAGGGTGGGGCGAAACTCATCTTCGCCGACATCACGAGCGAAACGATTCGCGGCGCCAGAGTGGACAATCCGTACCTGCGCTCGCGCCGACTCGACTTGTACTGACGAGAAACATCTTCCGAACCGAACCACCCTGAAGGAGTAGTGTGTCTTCCTCTGCCCCGATCACGATGCTGATCCCCGATTTCCCGTTTCCCTACGACGAGTACGTTCGTCACCCCGCCGGAATCGGCTCCGTGCCGAGCGAGGCATACGGTCGCAAGGTCGCCGTCGTCGGCGCCGGCATGGCCGGGCTCATCGCGGCGTACGAGCTCATGAAGATGGGCCTCCATCCGGTGATCTACGAGTCCGCGGAGATCGGCGGACGGATGCGAGGCAAGAGATTCGGGACCGACGGGGGACCGGTCGCCGATCTCGGCGGGATGCGGTTCCCGGTGTCGGGACAGACGTTCTTCCACTACGTCGATCTGCTCGGGTTGAACACCGCACCGTTCCCCAACCCGTTGACCGACGCGAGTTCGAGCACGGTCGTCGAGTTGGGCGGCACGGCGCACTACGCCCACACCCCGGACGAGCTGCCCGAGTTCTTCCACGACGTCTCCGCGGCATGGAGTGACTGCCTCGAGGAGCGGGCCGCGTTCACGGAGATGCAGACCGCAATCCGAGACCGCGACCTGAAGAAGATCAAACGCATCTGGAACGAACTGGTGCCCGCCTTCGACGGCATGTCCTTCTACGGATACCTGGAATCGTCGAAAGCGTTCTCCGCGCTCCCTTTCGAGTATCGAGAGGCGTTCGGTCAGGTCGGGTTCGGCACCGGCGGATGGGATACCAACTTCCCGGACTCGATGCTCGAGGTCATGCGCGTCGTCTACGTCGACGCGGACGCGAACCAGCAGCGCATCCTGGGCGGCGCCGACCAGGTACCACACGGACTGTGGAATCACGCTCCCGCAGACCTCGTCCACTGGCCGGTCGGAACAACTCTCGCCTCCCTCCACAACGGCTCGCCCCGGTCCGGGGTACAGCGGATCAGGCGCGACCACACGCCCAGCGGTCCCGGCCGGATCGCGATCACGGATCGGTGGGGCAACGAAGAGTCGTACGACGCGGCCGTCGTCACCTGTCAGTCGTGGCTGCTGTCGGCCCGCATCGAGTGCAGTGAAGAGCTGTTCAGCCAGAAGCTGTGGATGGCAATCGAACGTAGCCATTACATGCAGGCCTCGAAGACGTTCGTGATGGTGGATCGCCCGTTCTGGAAGGACGTCGATCCCGAGACGGGTCGCGACGTCATGAGCACGACCCTGACCGACCGCATCACCCGCGGCACCTATCTGCTAGACGACGGACCGGACAAGCCGGCATTGATCTGCCTGTCGTACACCTGGAACGACGACTCCCTCAAGTGGATGCCGCTCGACGCCGACGAGCGCGTGAAGATGATGCTCCACTCACTCGCCCAGATCTACCCCGGTGTCGACATCGCCTCGCACATCATCGGCGAACCGGTCACCGTCTCGTGGGAGGCGGATCCCCATTTCATGGGCGCCTTCAGCGACAACCTGCCCGGGCACTACCGCTACCAGGAGCGGTTGTTCACACACTTCGAACAGTCGGACTTCGAGCCCGGGCACAGGGGAATCTACCTCGCCGGTGACGACATTTCCTTCACCGGTGGATGGGCGGAAGGCGCCGTCACCACCGGCCTCAACGCGGTGTGGGGGGTCATGAATCAGTTCGGAGGCACCACGCCGCCGTCGAATCCCGGCCCCGGCGACCTTTTCGACTCGATCAAACCTGTTCGACTGGACTAGGAGAGCACTGTGAGTACGAGCCATTCACCCGAATCGCCCGCGGTACACATTCCGTCGGACTCCTCGGCACGCCTGTCCCACGAGGGCGACGACGACTACAAGAAGGATCTCAAAACCAGGCAGATCCGGATGATCGCGATCGGCGGCGCGATCGGAACGGGTCTGTTTCTGGGCGCCGGCGGCCGCCTCGCCTCAGCCGGGCCCTCCCTGGTAATCGTGTACGCGGTCACCGGTTTCTTCGCCTTTCTGATGCTGCGTGCGATGGGTGAGCTGGTACTTCATCGCCCGACGTCCGGATCCTTCGTGTCGTATGCCCGGGAGTTCTACGGCGAGAAGATGGCCTTCGTCGCCGGGTGGATGTACTGGATGCTGTGGGCGATCACCTCGATCGTCGACGTCACCGCCGCCGCGATCTACGTCCACTACTGGCATTTCTTCACGTCGGTTCCGCAGTGGGTGCTCGCGTTGGGTGCGTTGGCGATCGTCCTGTTCGTCAACCTGTTGTCCGTCAAGGTCTTCGGGGAGCTCGAGTTCTGGTTCGCGATCATCAAGGTCGTTGCACTCGTCTCGTTCCTGGTGATCGGCGGGATCGTCGTCGCACTCCGCTTCCCCGTCGACGGTCACCAGACCGGTTTCACGCTCATCTCGGACAACGGTGGATGGCTCCCGAACGGCATGCTTCCCCTGGTCATCGTGATCGTCGGTGTCACGTTCGCCTACTCCGGCATCGAACTGGTCGGCATCGCGGCGGGAGAGACTCCGAACCCCGCGAAGATCATGCCCCGTGCGATCAACAGCGTGATCGTCCGGATCATGGTGTTCTATGTCGGCGCCGTGCTGCTTCTCGTCCTGTTGCTGCCGTACACCGACTACAGCCCGACACAGAGCCCGTTCGTCACGTTCTTCACCCAACTGGGCATACCCGGCGCCGGCAACGTCATGAACTTCGTGGTGCTGACCGCGGCGCTGTCCAGTCTGAATGCCGGTCTGTACTCGACGGGCAGAGTCCTGCGGTCGATGGCGATGAGCGGGACGGCACCACGGTTCACCGCCCGCATGAGCAGCTCCGGCGTCCCCTACGGTGGAATTCTCCTCACCGCGACGGTGACGCTGATCGGGGTGGGCCTGAACTACGTCGTCCCCGACCACGCATTCGAGATCGCAATCAACGTGTCCTCGCTCGGCACACTGACGACGTGGGCGGTGATCGTGCTGTGCCAGATGAAGCTGCACCGTTGGGCGACTCGGGGAGTGGCGGAACGCCCGGCGTTCCGAATGCCGTTCGCCCCCTACTCGTCGTACGCGACGCTGGTGTTCGTGGCGGCGGTCCTGGTTCTCATGGCGCTCGACTATCCGGTCGGAACGTACACGGTCGCGTCGGTTGTCGTCGTGATCCCGGCACTGATCGCCGGCTGGTTCGCTGTCCGGCACCAAGTGCGGGTGCTCGCGGGTCGGCAGTAGCCGCACCGGTGTTCGATGCTCCGACCCGTGCCCACCGGTGCCCCAACTCCGCATCCACACCTCGCGGCAACCGGGGCATCGGCGGTTCGGTGCGAGTCCCGGCTGTGCGTGCGGACAGATGTTTCCAGTAGATGTCACGATCGTCACATCGCTTCACACCCGGGAACGCCGGGGCGCGAGGCGGCCAGTCGTTTTCTGCGAGAACGGCTCTCGGATCACGGTATTGCCGCAACGCAGGCTCAGTTTGCTGCGGCCGCACCGAGCTGGACCGGGAGGTGGGAATCTGCCCACCGGAAAGGGGTAAACAGTGTGTGTTTCCCTATTGAACGTGTCTCCTGTCACAGCGGATAGTTGATGTCATCGGGAGTGGTCAGCTACCCGTCACTCTTTCCCAGCCGTTCTTTGGAGAACCCATGGCTCAATCTGCAGTCGGCGGCCAGGCGTCGCACGATATCAAGAGCAAGATGCGTAAAATCGCCACGGCCAGTGTTATCGGCACAACCGTCGAGTGGTACGACCTCTTCGTCTTCGCCACGGCCTCGGCCCTGGTCTTCAACAAGATCTTCTTCCCGAGCTTCGACGCGCTCGTCGGAACCATGTTGGCCTTCGGCACGTTTGCCGCAGCGTATGTCGCCCGGATCGTCGGTGCCGCGCTGTTCGGCCACTTCGGCGACAAGTTGGGCCGTAAGTCCATGTTGCTGATCTCCCTGATCACCATGGGCGCGGCAACCTTCGCGATCGGACTGCTACCCACCTATTCGGCGATCGGCATCATGGCCCCGATCCTGCTGTTGACTCTTCGCGTCATTCAGGGCCTCGCGCTCGGCGGCGAATGGGGCGGCGCGGTTCTGATGGTGGTCGAACACTCGCCCAAGACGAAACGTGGATTCTACGGCTCGTTGGTCCAGGTCGGCGTTCCCGGCGGAACATTGATCGCCAACCTGGTCTTCCTGATCATCGCCGCAAACACGCCGGAGGAGTTTCTTCTCACCTGGGGTTGGCGTATTCCGTTCCTGGCGAGCGCTCTACTGGTGGCCGTCGGCCTCTACATCCGCTTGACTCTGGAAGAGACACCGTCGTTCCAAGCGGTCAAGGAAGCCGGCGCGAAAGCCAAGATTCCGTTCGTGGTTCTCATGCGCAAGTACTGGAAGCAGGTTCTGCTGGGCGGTATTGCCACGTTGTCCACCGGCACCGCGTTCAACATCATGGTGGCCTTCGGGCTCACCTACGGCAAGCAGCAACTCGGCTTCTCCAGTGACACCATGCTGCTGGCCGTCCTGATTGCTTGTGCCACAGGGCTGTTCATGATTCCGGCTTTCGGCGCACTGTCCGATCGCATCGGGCGCAAACCCGTGATCATCGGCGGCATAGTCGCCGAGGCCGTCGTCGCCTTCCCCATGTTCTGGATGATGGATACCAAGTCCGTCCCGATGGTGATCCTCGCCTATACCATGATGATGACCGCCTTCTCGGCCAACTACGGCCCCATCGCCACATTTTTGGCCGAGCTGTTCGGGCCCCGGGTCCGGTACTCGGGTCTGTCCATCGCGTACATGCTGTCCGGACTACTGGGGAGTGCCGCAACCCCCGCCATCACGACGGCGCTGCTGAGCGCCACTGGCTCGGGATCCTCCGTGGCCTGGTACATGATCGGATCCGCGGCAGTCTCCATCGTTGCTCTGCTGCTGTTGACGGAAACGCTGCGAAACAGCCTCGACTCGGCCGACGAAGCGCCGGCAGAGAACGCTCTCCCGGAGGCGGATCCTGAGCGGGTCCGGGTCTGATGCGGCGCATAGGCGTAGTGTCCGGCGACGTGCGTCCGGTCGGACCGTTCTCTCACGCAGTGGTGGCCAACGGGTTCGTCTTCACCTCGGGTCAGCTCCCCGCCATCTCGGACCTCAGCGATCAGCCGGACGCCTTCGACGACAAGGTTCGTCAGACTCTGGCCAATCTGGAAGCGACACTGCGTGAGGCCGGATCTTCCCTGCAGAACGTGGTCAAGGTGAACACCTACCTCACCGATCCTGGGCAGTTGGAGCAGTACAACGCGGTCTATTCAGAGTTCTTCGGGAGCGACCTGCCCGCCCGAACCACGGTGTGTGTCAATATTTTCGGCATCGCCTTGGAGATCGAATGCGTCGCCGTCCTCGCTGAACACTCGATCCCGGAAGGCGCATGATGTCTCTACCTCGAACGTCCACTTCGCCGCCGGTGCCGCCCGTCGAGGCGGCGCTGCTGGCCAAGCTCCGCCGGGTCAGCTTCCCGACCATCGGCCACTACCTCGAAGACGGGTTCGTCGATCCGGCCATCCGCTCTCTTCTCGCCGATGTGCGTGTGGTGGGACGCGCAATGACGGCGCGCATTGCGGATGCGGATGCGGTGGCGATGAATCACGCATTGAGTGCCCTGACGCCGGGCGATGTGCTGGTCGTCGACATGGGGGGCGACGCGGTTCACGCCTCGGTCGGAGCTGTCACCTCCTGCGCGGCACTGTCGGCCGGCGCGGTGGGAATCGTCGTCGACGGAGTGGTAACCGACATCGTCGAACTGCGACAGGGTGGTCTGCCGGTGTTTGCTCGCGGCACTTCGATTCTCACCACCAAGAGGCATGACGGCGACAACAGTGCGATCAACGTGCCGGTCATGGTCGGCGGTGTTTCCGTCAATCCTGGTGACATCGTCCTCGCCGACGACAACGGTGTCCTGGTCCTGACCCCGGATGGTGCGGCGGATGTCGTCGACCTGGCCCTCGCGTCCGATGCTGCCGAACCGGAAACCCTTGACCGTCTCCGGGCAGGCGAGCCCCTCGCCGACGTGCTCCATATGGGCGGCAAGGCACGTAGATCGTGAAGGAACCACCGCGGTGAACCCGGGATGGATGCCGATCACGATCAGCGGTATCGACGGTTCGGTTCGCGTTCTCGGTGTTCATGCCGGTGGTCTTTCGACAGCCGACCTCACGTTCGTGAGAACCGTCCTCACCCACGAACTCGAGAGTTCCGGGCGGCCACTTTTCCTTGACGAGAATGCCTTCCGGATTACCGTGTTACTCAGCGGTGATACCGACGTCGACGAGTGTAAAGAGTTGCTCGCAGACCTGCCCCCTGCGATTCGCTCACGGTTGCGTGTCGGGCTGAGCACAACGCAGCCTGCCGCTGAGGTGGCGAATGCCTCGCGGCAGGCACACGTTGCCGCGGCCGCCGCGTCGGACGGAGCTGCCGTACTGGATTTCGGGGAGATCGCGGGCGGCGAGCTCTTGGTGTCGACGCCGTGTCGTGAGGTACTACGAGTGGTGGGCGAGTCGACACTCGGGCGTGTGGACGACTACGACCGCGTCAACCGTACCGCCCTGCTGCCGACCCTTCGGGCGGTCCTCGAGGCGAATGGTCACAACGAATCCGCCGCCGCGGTCCTGGGTATTCATCGCCATACTCTGCGCACCCGCGTGGCTCGAATCGAGCGCATTCTCGAGTGCTCATTGACCTCGGCGTACGTGCGCGCCGAGTTGCTGCTCGCCCTCATCGTGTGCGAATACCCGAGTCGGCCCGCTCCGTGACGCATCCGCTGACGGGCCGACTGTTCCGTCGGCCCGTCAGCGAGATCGGCCACTCACAGCGTTCTTCCCCTGTGCGCTGATGAAGTCCGGCGAAGCACGCAGTGGTTCAGTGCAGCTCGGGTGCGAGGGCATCCAGTCCGAATATCCGCGCTCGGTCGAGAACTCGACGGGCCCTGGCGAGCCGAGGCAGATCGCTTCCCTTTCGTGCGTTCGCTCCATCGGGTCCGAGCAGAGTGATCAATTCCTTCGCATCCTCGATCTCCCGACCGGTCGGACTGAGGGCCGTGTTGATCGTGGTGGCATGTGACGCGTGTAAGCACATGCGGCCGGTCATACCCAGACCGGCCGCGTACTCGGTTTCGTCGACGGCGAGGATCTGATCATCGGGCACTGTCGGCCCGTCGATCGGAGCGGGCAGGCCCGCCGCGCGGCTCACCACGACCAGCCGAGAACGCGCGTACGTCAAAGCGTTACGGTCGGTGCCGGCTCCGACGTCCATGCGGAAGTCTCCGCTTCCGAAGGCCAGCCGACCCACCCGCGGGTGTGCGGCGATCGTTCCTGCAGCTTCGAGACCCGCGGCGGACTCGATGAAGGCAATGACCGGTGTGGTGGCGCGAAGCCCTTCGGCAACCTTGTCGACATCGCTCGCCGAGTCGGTTTTGGCGAGCATGACGCCGAGAAGGCCTGGTGAATCACGGAGTGCCGCGATGTCGTCCTTCCAGAACTCGGTCGTGACGTCGTTGATACGGACCCACGCACGTCGATGGTGAAGCGCGTTCACGACCTGGGTGCGTGCGGCGAGCTTCTTGCCGGGAGGTACGGCGTCTTCCAGGTCGAGGATATCGACGTCGGAGCCGGATCCCAGCGACTGCGGCAGGTCGGATGCTCCGGAGATCAGGAACCAGGATCGTGCCACGGTGTACGGCAATTCCTGGCTTCGCCCACCACTCGCCGACTCGTCCGTCCAGGTATCGATGGTGTTACTCGATTTCACTTTTTCCCACTTCCATTGTTCGTCGGATTTCCTCCGGGGCCCCGGAATCGCGTCTCGGAGGGTCCGCAGTATCCACGTTCACCACAGGCAACCGTCGTGATCGGCTCCTGGATTCGTGGGAATGCAGAGCGGCCGGCGGATCCGCGTGTCGCGGATCCGCCGGCCGAATTCGTTCAGTTGTCGAGAGCGCGCAGTGCGGCGGTGACGGCGCAGGTCTTCGCCAGGTCCACCTCGCCGTCCCCGCGAACCGCATCCACGACGAGTTCGAAGCGATGCAGATCGTGAGAATG
The DNA here is from genome assembly GCF_026810085.1 of Rhodococcus sp. JS3073. Lineage (NCBI taxonomy): Bacteria > Bacillati > Actinomycetota > Actinomycetes > Mycobacteriales > Nocardiaceae > Rhodococcus > Rhodococcus sp. JS3073. The sequence goes on from NZ_CP113951.1 coordinate 4,911,992, forward strand.
GGCCTCGCACCACGCAGCGACTGCGTTCCCCGTCCCGGTGCCGTCGTCACTCAGCACCCGGACTGTCAGCGCATGGTGCAGGTCGGACAGGTCGTCGTGCACCGCCGCCGCGGCCAGCACATCCCAGTGGGTGGAACCCGTGCGATCCGACAACGCGTCGACTACCCAGCCGATGCCGAGTCGCTGCCCGAGTTCGTGATGCACCTCGGCCACCCGCTCCACCGAGATTCCCAGTGAGTCTGCGGTGTCCGCGAATTGGAGCGCACCGGGAAGATCTGCATCGAGCGGACGTTCGCCCCGGGGGAGTTCGACGAGCTTGCGGACCGAATCAGCGAACCGGTCTATCTCCCTCTCCGGCACCACGATTCCACGTCGTCGGCGCAACAGCCACGAGACGGCGTGTTCGATCAGCCAGCTGGTGTCGAGCAGTGACTCCGGTCGTTCGATGCCGGTGCCCGGACCCTCGAGTGCCCGTTCCCACAGCGCATCCAGCTCGTAGATCGCGCTCACGGCAGCGTATGCCGAAGCGACCTCCGATGTGGTGATTCCGAAGCGCTCCTGTAGCCAGAAGATGGCTCCCGGGCCCACGCGGTTGATCAGCTCGTCGGCGATCGACGTCGCGATGATCTCCCGCCGCAGGGGATGGGCGGCGATCTGAGCGGCCACGTTCTCGGTGATGGCGTCCGGAAAATATTCGGTGAGGCGCGCAGCGAAAACTTCGTCGTCCGGCACGGTGGAGGCGAGCAGTTCCTGCGAGACCAAATTCTTCGACTGTGCAAGGAGAATCGCGATCTCCGGTCGTGTGAGTCCGTGCCCGGAGGTCGCGCGGCGCTTCAATTCCGCGGGGGACGGCAGTCCCTCGGTGCGTGGATTGATTCCGCCGACCTTTTCGAGGTTGCCGATCAACCGGACGTGCCTGTCGAGGAGATGGCGGGCTTGCGCGGAGGCCAGGCTGATGGCCAGGATCTGGCTCGCGCTGTCGTCGAGTACCCGCGAGGCGACGTCGTCGGCGACCTGCGCCAGCAAGGACGCCCGTCGCTCCGGCGAGAGGCTGCCCGCTCGTACTGCCGCGTCGAGCGCGATCTTGATGTTCACCTCGAAATCCGAGGTGGCGACTCCCGCCGCGTTGTCGATGAAGTCTGCGTTGATCCGCCCGCCATCACCCGCGTAGTCGATTCTGGCCTGCTGCGTCAACCCGAGGTTGCCGCCTTCGCCTATGACCGCGCACCGGAGTTCCCCTGCCGACACTCGTACGCGATCGTTGGCCGGATCCTGAGCATCGACGTCGGTCTCGCTCGCGGCTCTGACATAGGTGCCGATGCCGCCGTTCCAGAGCAGGTCGACCGGTGCACGCAGCAACGCCTGGATCAGCTCGTCGGGGTCGAGCGATGAGGACTCGATGCCGAGGCACGCCTGCACCTGTGGTGACAGGGTGATCGATTTCGCCGACCGAGACCACACACCACCACCGGTCGAGATCTTCTCGCGGTCGTAGTCCGTCCAGGACGACGTCGGCAGTCCGAAGAGGCGCTCGCGCTCGCGGTACGACACGGCGGCATCGGGGTCGGGATCGAGGAAGATGTGCCGGTGGTCGAACGCACCGACGAGCCTGATGTTCCGCGACAACAGCATCCCGTTGCCGAACACGTCACCGGACATGTCGCCGATACCGACGACGGAGAACTCGTCGGTGTCGATATCGTGGCCTGCCTCCTGGAAGTGCCTTTCGACGGACAGCCACGCTCCGCGCGCGGTGATGCCCATGGCCTTGTGGTCGTATCCAGCCGAGCCGCCCGACGCGAACGCGTCACCGAGCCAGAAGTTGTACTCCGCCGCAATGCCGTTCGCCAGATCCGAGAAGGTGGCGGTTCCCTTGTCCGCGGCGACGACGAGGTACGCGTCCTCGCCGTCGAGGCACAGGGTGTCGGCCGGATGGACGACGGCCCCGTCGACGATGTTGTCGGTGATGTCGAGGAGCCCGCGGATGAAGGTCGCGTATCCCGCCCGCGCCGGGGTGTCGGTCGAACGAACGACGAAGGCACCCTTGGCTCCCATCGGGACGATAGGAGCGTTCTTCACCGACTGAGTCTTCATCAGACCCAGCACTTCGGTCCGGAAATCCTCGCTGCGGTTCGACCAGCGCAAACCACCGCGCGCCACAGCGCCGCTTCGGACGTGGATCCCTTCCACTTCGTCGGAGTGAACGAAGATTTCACGAAAGGGAACCACTCGCCCCCGCGTGGCCAACCGTCCGGAATCGATCTTGAAGGAGAGGTAGGGCTTCGGCTGTCCCTGCGTGTCGCGCTGGAACCAGTTGGTGCGCACGACTGCCAGGACGAACGCCTGGAGGGCTCGTCGGATCCTGTCCTCATCGAGGGTGGTCGCACTGTCGACCAGGTCGGTCAGGGCGGCGTTCGCCCTCTCGGGGTCGCCGGTCCGAGCGGGGTCGAGCCGTGCCCGGAAGAGTGTGACCAGGGCGCGGACGAAATCGGGATTGCTCGCCAGCGAGTCGACAAGATAGGTCTCGGAGAATCCGAGTTGCGTCTGCCGGAGAAAGCGGCACATCGCACGGACGAGTACGGCCTCACGCCAGTCGATTCCCGCTGTCGCGACGAGGCGGGCGTACTGATCGATTCTCCACCGGCCGGCCGAACCTGCCTCGAATGCCGCCGCGATGTGATCCAGGACCGGGGTGGAGAAGGATGATCCTGCGAAAGCGAACTCGTGCACCGATCCTGTGCCCTCGGCGCCGTCGGCGGAAACCTGGCGATGCGCTGCGGTGCGGAGACCGAAGCTTTCGAACATCGCGCAGACATCGACCAGCAGGGGTTCGGTCCCGGGCCACCCCACCACCGCCGCCATGCCGGCGGCGGTGTGCTCGAACGTGACCTGTGGATGCCCTGACGCCGTGGGTGAATAGTCGACCGTGGAATCGGTCTGGATAGTCATCGTCGTGTCCTCATCATCGAAGTGCCGGTGCGTGTGACGTTGTGGGTTGCCCGGCTAGCGGAGTGCGATGTACTTGATCTCGAGGTATTCCTCGATACCTTCGCTACCGCTCTCACGGCCGAGCCCGGATTCCTTCACTCCTCCGAACGGTGCCGCGACATCGGAGATGATGCCCCGGTTGACGCCGACCATCCCGGACTCGAGTGCGCTGGACACCCTCAGCGCCCGGTCGAGGTTTTCGGTGTAGATGTACGCAGCCAGACCGAATTCGGTGTCGTTGGCCGCGGCGACTCCTTCGTCCTCGCCGTCGAACCCGATGACGGCTGCGACCGGCCCGAAGACCTCTTCCTTCAGAATCCGCGCGTCGGCCGGCACGTCGGCCAACACCGTCGGCTCGTAGAAATAGCCCTCGCCGGCGGCGTTGCAGCCGCCGGTGGTGACGACGGCGCCCTTGTCCACGGCGTCCGTCACCAACTCTGCAACACTCGACCGCTGCTTCTCGGTGATCAGCGGCCCCACCTGTGTGCCGTCGAGGTCCCCGGGCCCGACCTTCAGTGCCTTCATCCGAGCGGTCAGCTTCTCGACGAACTCGGCTCGTACCGCATTGTCGACGTGGATCCGGTTGGCGGCTGTGCACGCCTCACCGGTGTTGCGCATCTTCGCGGCCATCGCGCCCTCGACTGCCTCGTCGATATCGGCATCGGCGAACACGACGAACGGCGCGTTGCCGCCCAATTCCATCGACGTCCGCAACACACGCGTGGCGGACTGCTGAAGCAGGATCTTTCCCACACCGGTGGAGCCGGTGAAGGTGACCTTCCGAAGTCGGTGATCGTCGAACAGCGGAGCGGTGAGCTTGGACGAACTCGAGGTCGGCAGGATGGACAGCACACCCGCCGGAAGGCCCGCCTGCCGGAAGACCTCGCCGAGCAACAGCATCGTCAGCGGTGTCTCGGCGGCGGGCTTCACCACCATCGTGCACCCGGCCGCGAATGCCGGTGCGATCTTCCGGGTGCCCATCGCAAGAGGAAAGTTCCACGGCGTGATCGCCAGCGTGGGGCCTACCGGTTCCTTCGTGACCAGAATCCGGCCGTTGCCCGACGGTGACTGCGTGTAGCGGCCGTTGATCCGCACTGCTTCCTCGGAGAACCAGCGCAAGAATTCACCGCCGTACGTCACCTCTCCGTAGCTCTCGGTGAGTGGCTTGCCCATCTCGAGGGTCATCAGCAGCGCGAAGTCGTCCCGGCGCTGGATGACCAGTTCCCAGGCCCGGCGAAGAATCTCGGAACGCTCGCGAGCCGGCGTCGATGCCCATCGGGACTGCGCCTGCGCGGCGGCGTCGAGCGCCCGCACGCCGTCCTCCGGGCTCGCGTCGGCCACCTCGATCAGTACCTCGCCGGTTGCGGGATTGCGGACCGGGAACGTCTTGCCGCCGGTAGCCGGCACCTGCTCGCCACCGATCCACAGGTCGGTCGGAAGTGCGGCCAGAAGGGTCTGGGTGTCGGTCATGTGTGTTTCCTTCAGGTGTCGAGGTGGTCGTTGGCCGCGCGTCGGGATCAGCGACGCGCGTGCGTGCGAATCGCGTCTTCGAGGACGGTGAGGGCCTCGTCGAGTAGGTCGTCGCCGATGACCAGGGGCGGCAGCAGGCGGATGACGTTCCCGTACGTGCCGCAGGTGAGAATGATAACTCCCTGTGACAATGCCTCGGCAGCAACCGCTTTGGTCAGTTCCGGGTCGGGTTCGGTGGTGCCGGGCCGGACCATCTCGATGGCCAGCATGGCGCCGCGACCGCGCACCTCTCCGATGACTCCGACCTCTGTCGCGAATGCTTCGAGGCGCGGTTTCACGGAATTCTCGATCTGGCGCGCGCGTGCCGGTAGATCCCACTCGCGCATCGTGTCGATGGTGGCGAGCGCGGCCGCGCAGGCCACCGGGTTTCCGCCGTAGGTTCCGCCGAGCCCTCCGGCGTGGACCGAGTCCATGAGGTCGGCGCGGCCGGTGACCGCCGCCAGGGGCATGCCGCCCGCGATCCCCTTCGCCAGGGTGATGAGGTCGGGAACCACGCCTTCGTGCTCGCTCGCGAACCATGCGCCGGTCCGCGCGAAGCCGGTCTGCACCTCGTCGGCGATGAAGAGGACGCCGTTGTCCTTCGCCCAGGCGACCAGGGTGGGAAGGAATCCCGGTGCAGGCACGATGAAACCGCCCTCACCCTGGATGGGCTCGTAGATGATCGCGGCCACCGAGTCGGCGCCGATCTGCTTCTCGATCTGCGTGATCGCCCGGAGCGCCGCCTGCTCGCCTGTGAGGCCGGACTCGTCGCGGTACGGGTAGGACGCGGGCATGCGGTACACCTCGGGCGCGAACGGGCCGAAGTGCGCCTTGTACGGCATCGACTTCGCCGTGAGTGCCATCGTGAGGTTGGTTCTGCCGTGATAAGCGTGGTCGAACGCGACCACCGCTGTCCGGCCGGTTGCGAGTCGAGCGATCTTGATTGCGTTCTCGACAGCCTCCGCACCGGAGTTGAACAGCACCGAACGCTTCTCGTGCGATCCCGGGGTCAGTGCGGCGAGTTCTTCGGCGACCCGCACATACCCCTCGTAGGGGGTCACCATGAAACAGGTGTGGGTGAAGCGCTGCGCCTGCTCGGCCACCGCCGCCGCTACAGCGGGGTTCGATGCGCCGACGCTGGTCACGGCGATCCCGGCGCCGAGATCGATCAGGGAGTTGCCGTCCGCGTCGACGATGACTCCACCGTCCGCGTCGACTGCGTAGACGGGCACCGAGGAACCGACACCTGCGGCGACGAAGTTCCTGCGCCGGGCTGCGATCTCGGCGGAACGCGGCCCGGGAAGCGTGGTGGCGAGGTGCCTCTTCTGGGCGAGTCGATAGGTGAAGTCGGTCATGAATGCTCCCATAGGCGTTGAGGAACCCGACGATGACGGCCGATCCAGTGGGCTCGGCTTTCACGCATCTCCGGTCGATGTCTTCAGCAAGTGTTCCGGCGAGGGCCGACAACCAACAGTGGCCAAACTGGGCAGGAGGGGTCAACCGATGCGCCAGAATGGCACACTGGGTGCATGCCGATCACAGTCCGCCAGCTCTGCGACACCCAAGCGTTCAACCTGACCGTCCGGGCCGGCGAGGAGCATCTCGAACGCGAGCTGAGCTGGGCACACGTCTCCGAACTGGAAGATCCCACAGCATTCCTCAGCGGGGGTGAACTCCTTCTCACCACCGGGGTGTCGCTACCCGCCGACGCCGAGGCCGTTGAGGAGCGGGTGCGGCGACTGGTTGCGGCGGGTGTCGCGGCCGTGGGGTTCGGCGTCGGACTGCGCTTCGACACCGTCCCGGACGCATTTGTCGCGGCGGCCCGCGCCGAACAGCTCCCGTTAGTGGAAGTGCCCCTCGCTGTTCCGTTCATCGTCTTGGAAAAGGCTGTATCGCAAGCGCTCTCGTCCGACGATCACGCCCGATTGCAGCGCACGCATCAGCAGCAGCGCCGGCTGATTCACGCGACACTGGCCGCAGACGGTGCGAGGACCCTTGTGCGGCGCACGGCAGAACTCATCGGGGGCTGGGCCGCGTTGCTCGACGCGGCAGGACACGTCGTGCACGGCTCGCACCGCACTGTGCGCGGAGCCGTGAACCGCACTGCACCGCAACGCATCGCACGCCCGGGTGAAGTCGTGTTCTCTTCCGAGGGCGGCGAGGACATCATCTCTCAACCACTGGCGGCCGTGGATGGCAGAGTGCTCGGGTATCTCGTCGCGGGACGTCAGGGCGTGGTCGGATCGCTGGACCACGGTGTCGTGACGGTGGCGGCCTCCCTCCTGACGTTGTTCGTGCGCAGAACCGACGAGACCCAGCGGGCACTCGCCCGCGCGCGAGCCGCAGCCCTTCGACTCCTGATCGCCGGTCAGACGGCGGCGACCCGGGAGGTTTCCCAGGATCTATGGGGCGGATTTCCCTCCGAACCGGTCAAGGTGATCACAGCGGTGGGTTCGCAGAGTGCGTTGAACAGCGCGATCGCGGTCCTCGACACCGGACCGAGCGGGGCAGCCATATTCGGCCGGGTCGAAGGCCACCTGCTGGTGGTGGTCTCCGAAGCCTCAGTCGAAGAGTCGGTTTCGAGGCTCGTCACCGTTTCCGACCTCCGGCTGGGAATCTCGGAGAACGCGTGGTGGGACGAGTTCGCCCGCGCCCGCCGGGAAAGCAGGCAGGCGGCGGACGAAGCCGCACAGCGCAACGAGGGGGCACTGCACTTCGCTCAACTCGGAGGCGAGGGCCTCGCCTCGTACCTCGACAGGTACCGGGCGCGGTCCTATGCGGAGAACCATCTCTCGGTATTGCAGGATGCCGGAAACGCGGGAGGGGAGGGAAGCCTCTGTCGAACCCTGCGTTCATGGCTGACTCACAACGGTCAAACCGACCCCGCGGCCAAGGACCTCGGAATTCACCGGCACACCTTGAGGCGACGTCTCGATCGAATCGAGAACCTTCTGGGTGTCTCGCTGGACTCGCCCGCCGCCCGGGCCGAACTGTGGTTCGAGCTCGAACTACTCCGGGGAGGGTCGGATTCGTAGACTCGCTCTCGTGTCCAGACGTACCGAATGAGACCGAGGGGTCATGGTCGCGCGGCGTTGAATCCTTCCGTGTACTCCGCAAGGAGCGACTCGAGTCGGCTGACCATGAAGCTGTAGTACGCGTGCATTTCGTCGAAGCGGGCGCGCTGTTCGGGTGGGAGGTTTTTTCCGCGGGTTCGGGCACTCTCCGCCAGCGCCAGCAGTTCGGTGGTCTGCTCGAGCTGGTGCTGTAGGCATCCGATCCAGGCGTCGTCGCGCCATCGGTAGACGAACTGGCGACTTCCCGGTTCTTTGAATCGTTCCACGGTGCCGGTGGTGATGAGCAACCGGGTTGTCTCGGATACCGATCCCTTGCTCGCATCGAGCGCATCCTGCAGTTGCGCCATTGTCATCGGAGCCTCGCTGAGCATCAGCACGCCCGCGGCTCGACCCGCCATGGGGGGCCAGCCCATCGCACCGCCGATATGCACACCGAAGTCCTCGATGAGGGAAACCTTCTCTCCGCTGTCGCTGCCGTCGACGGACACCGCCACCTCCATTCGGTCAGAAAAAAATGAATATTCACTATTGACTGAACTCTCTGTCTACAGAATCATACTCGGCAGGACCCGGGTGATTCCGGAGACCTCATTCGCGCAACTCGTTACGGAGGTTTGTTGTGACCGAGACAGGCTGGGACGTCATCGTGGTGGGTGCGGGTTCGGCGGGGGCCGCGCTCGCGGTCCGCTCCGCAGAGAAAGGCAAGCGGGTCCTGCTCCTCGAGGCCGGACCGGACTATCGCTCGGCGCAGATGCACCAGGCGTGGCGGTCGCCCAACCCGATCAGGGCATTGCTCGACCCGACGGCGACCGAAAATCTGGTGTGGATGGGGCTCGATGCGGCACGGACCGAGAAGCAAGCGCCTGCGCCCTACTGGCGAGGCAGAGGGGTCGGCGGCAGCTCATCGATCAATGGACAGATCGCGATCCGTCCCCCGATGGAGGACTTCGACGATTGGGTCAGCTGGGGTTGCCTGGGTTGGGGGCCCGACGACGTCCTGCCGTACTTCGCCAAGCTCGAGGATGACGAGGAGTACGGTGACGAGGCCTATCACGGCCGAGGCGGGCCGACCCCGATTTACCGCATGCCCCAGGAGAACTGGGGATCCGTTGATGCCGCGCTGTGCAGGGCTGCCCTGTCGGCCGGTCATGCTTGGGCCGCGGACGTGAATGCACCCCACGCCATGGGTGTCTCGCCGTACCCGATCAACTCACGGTCCGGCCGACGCGTGTCGGTCAACGACGCCTACCTCGAGGCCGCTCGCGAATCCTCGACCCTGACGATCCGTGGCGATGCCCTGGTCGACCAGGTGATCTTCTCCGGAAGCCGCGCGGTCGGCGTCCGGATCATCGTCGACGGAACGGTGGTGACCGAGCACGCCGACGACGTGGTACTCAGCGCCGGCGCGGTCCACTCTCCGGCGATTCTCATGCGCTCCGGAATCGGTCCGTCCGGGCATCTGCGCTCGTTGGGGATCGAGGTGCGCCAGGACCTTCCGGTCGGGCGAGGTCTGCAAGACCATCCGATGGCGGTGGTGTCGATTCCTTTGATCGACGAGGCAGGGATCCAAAGCCCGGACGACCGGCACACCAACGTCTGCGTCCGCTACACCAGCGAGCCCGGCGCCTCCGTCGGCGACATGATGTTCGTGTCGCAGAATCAGAATGTCGTTGCCATGGCCAATCCTGATATGCGCGCGTTGGCAGGTGCGTTCGGCGTCTGGGTGAATCAGGCGTACTCGCGCGGGGTGTTGACGCTGACCTCGGCCGACCCGGCGGATCAACCTCAGATTCACTCTCGGATGCTCTCCGACGAGCGGGACCTGTCCCGTTTGCGCGACGGGATACGCGACCTGGTCGAACTCGCTCGTGACCCGGCGGTCGCCGCCATCACCCATGGGCCGCTCGAGGCCGAGAACAGGGCCTTGTTCTCGGTGCTCGACAGTGACAGCGAGCTCGACGACCACTTGCTCGCAACCGTGAGCGATGTTCAGCACGCCACCAGTACCTGCCGGATGGGTGCAGCCGGGAACGCGGACACCGTGGTCGACCCGTCGTGTCGGGTCCTCGGAGTCGACAGGCTGCGGGTGGTCGACGCGTCGATATTCCCGTCCGTCCCGCGGGCCAACACCAATCTGACGGCGATCATGGTCGGCGAGCTCATGGCCGACCGTATCCGCTGAACTCCACATCACAGGGAAGGCAACACGTTTCGTATGAAGACCTTGCAGAACTTGATCGGTGGAAAATGGGAGGACTCCCAGAGTTCGACGCTGCATGATCTGGTGAACCCCGCCACCGAAGACGTGATCGCACGCTACCCCGGCGGATCGCCCGACGATGTGGACCGCGCCGTCGATGCGGCAGTGGAGGCGCAGCCCGGGTGGGCGGAGCTGCCGGTCGCCGAACGCGTGGAACATCTGACCAGGTGGGCCGTGCAGATCGCTGATCATGCCGAGGAACTCGCGGAGCTCGAATGTCAGGAAATGGGGAAGCCTGTCGCCCTCGGTAGGTCCTTCATCGACGGTGGTGTCCAAGGGTTTCGGACCGCGGTCGAAGAGGCCCTGACCTATCCCTTCGTCGAAACCCTCCCCGGCGCGGACGGCGGCGGAACGACGATCCTGCGTCATCCGCTCGGCGCCACCGCCGTCATCACCCCGTGGAACTTCCCCGTGCCGATGGTGCTGGGTGCTCTCGGGCCGCTACTCGCGTCAGGCAACACCGTCGTGGTCAAGCCGTCCGAACGCTCACCACTCTCCACCGCCCGGTTGTTCGAGTTGTCGACGTTGCCTCCAGGCGTGGTCAACCTCGTCCTCGGTGACGCCCGGGCGGGGGCACCGCTGGTCGAGCACGACCAGATCCGGCTGGTGCACTTCACGGGGTCCGTCGAGGCCGGACGCCGGATCGGCGCTGGAACCGGTGGGCGATTGTGCCGGTCGATCCTCGAACTCGGCGGCAAGGACCCAGTCGTCGTCGACTCCGGGGTCGATCCGGTCGCAACCGCCGCCGCGATCGCCTTCGGCGCGTTCGTCAACACCGGACAGATCTGCACGTCCATGGAACGCATTTATGTCCACCAGGACATCGCCGAGGCGTTCGTCGACGCCCTGGTCGACGCTGCATCCACCTATGCCCTCGGTGACGGCCACGACGCCGAAACCGTACTGGGGCCGTTGGTCGATGCACGCCAGCGCGATATCGTCCATCGGCACGTGACCGATGCCGTCGAGCGTGGGGCTCGCGTGCACACCGGCGGCGTAGTCCCGAAGCGGAAGGGGTTCTTCTACCCGGCCACTGTGCTCACCGACGTCGACGACTCCATGCTGGTGATGACCGAGGAAACGTTCGGCCCCATCGCCCCGGTCGTTGTCGTCTCCTCATTCGAGGAGGGGCTCGAGCGCGCGAGTTCGTCACGCTTCGCGCTCGGGGCCACCGTCTACACGCACAACCCCGACCATGCCGCCGCAGCCGCAGGCATCCCTGCCGGGGTGACCTGGATCAATCAGTGGCAGGGCGGTGGCCCGGAGAGGCTCTATGAGCCCGCGGGCGACAGCGGCATGGGCGCGACCGGCGCCCGAGCGGCGTATGACGCCGCGACCCGGCCCGCAACGATCCACACTGCCCCCGCAGCGGTGTCCACGCCCTCATGACGACGGCTGCCGTCGGAGCGAAAGCTGCTGTCGAGGAGAGGATTCGGCGGTACGAAGGGGCGCTTCTGAAGTTGTCTCACCGCATCCACGCGAACCCTGAATTGGGATTCGAAGAATACCGAGCCAGTGAGTGGGTCGCCGACGAACTCCGCGGCGGGGGATTCGAGGTGCAGCACGGCTGCTACGACCTACCCACGGCGGTGCGCGCCACGATCGGATCGGGTCCGGTGCACGTCGGAATTTGCGCCGAGTACGACGCCCTCCCCGAGATCGGGCACGCATGCGGACACAACATCATCGCCGCAGCCGGCGTCGGTGCCGCCCTCGGCCTGGCCGACCTCGTCGACGACGTGGGGTTGACCGTCACGCTCCTCGGCACACCTGCCGAAGAGGGCGGCGGCGGGAAGATCCTCATGCTCGAACGCGGTGCCTTCGACGGGCTCCACGCGGCGATGATGGTCCACCCCGCCGCCGTCGAGATGGCGGCGATGCCCGGCACGGCTGTTTCCCAGTTCGAAGTTGCGTACAAAGGCAAGCCCGCCCATGCCGGGGCCTACCCCGAACTGGGGGTCAACGCTGCCGACGCGATGCTCATCGCGCAGGTAGCGATAGGTCAACTGCGACAACAAACTCGCGGAACCGACCGAATTCAGGGCATCGTCACCGATGCCGGCACCGCCGTCAACGTGATCCCCGATACTGCGGCCGGACGCTGGATCGTCCGCTCCGATACCGCGGAGGCACTCGCCGCGCTCACTACGCGGGTGAAGGCCTGCTTCGAGGCTGGGGCGCGGGCCACCGGATGTGCCATGTCGATCACGCCCAGCGGACCCGACTACGCGGACTTGCGTCCGGACGCCACCCTGCTTGCGCGATACCGCGCCAACGCAGAAGCCCTCGGTCGCAGCTTTCCTGATCTACCGGACGGAATGGTGGGTGCAGCGACCGACATGGGCAACGTCTCTCACGCCGTGCCCACCATTCACCCCATGCTCGGCCTGGACTGCCATCCCGCGGTCAACCACCAACCCGAATTCGCCGACGCCTGCATCGGCCCGGCAGCCGACAGAGCCGTTCTCGACGGCGCCATCGCAATGGCCTGGACCGCAGTGGATTTCGCGATGCAGCATCCGGAAAATCCTCGCTGAATGAGTGACGGCAGTGGCGATCGGAGAACGTTTGGTCAGGACGACCGCTCCCGTGACTGTGCACTTCAGGCGAAGCAACATTTTCGAAAGACAGGACACTATGACACTCGACAAGACATTGTGCTGGGACGGCGAACTGACAGTGACGCGGCACGACCGGGAAACCGGAGTGTCCTTCATCATCCGCTTGGACTCGACCCGACTCGGACCTGCCGCGGGTGGCACCCGCGCGGCACAGTACGCATCCTTCGGTGAGGCGCTCGACGATGCCGGCAGACTTGCGGGTGCAATGACTGTGAAAATGGCCGTCAGCAACCTCCCGATGGGCGGTGGCAAGTCGGTCATTGCTCTCCCGGCTCCACGCAGTGAGATCGACCAGGACACTTGGGAACGAATCCTGACCCTGCACGCCGAGAACATCGATAAACTCGCCGGCAACTACTGGACAGGCCCCGACGTCAATACCAACTCGTCGGACATGGACGTCATCAACGACACAACCGAGTTCGTCTTCGGCCGCTCCGCCGTGCGTGGCGGAGCCGGTTCCAGTGCATTCAACACGTCGTTGGGTGTCTTCGAGGCAATGAAGGCGACCGCCGTGCACCGAGGACTCGGGACGCTCGACGGTCTCACCGTGCTTGTTCAGGGCCTTGGCGCGGTCGGCAGCGGGGTGGCCGACCTCGCGTCACAGGCCGGGGCGCGCCTCCTCGTCGCGGACACCGACTCCGAGCGGTTGGCCTGGGCTCGGCAACTCGGTCACGCCATTGTCGGGATCGATGACGTCCTGACCACGCCCTGTGACATCTTCGCGCCCTGCGCGATGGGCGGAGTGCTCGACAGCGCGGTCGCCTGTGAACTGCCCGCGTCCGCAGTGGTCGGCGCCGCGAACAACGTCCTTGCCGACGACGCGGCGGCAGAAATCCTCCACAAGCGCGATGTCACGTACGCGCCCGACTTCGTTACCAACGCCGGCGGCGCATTTCACTTGGTAGGCCGAGAGGTCCTCGGCTGGAGCGAGGAGACGGTCGGAGCACGCACCCGAGGCATCGGAGACACGCTTGCCGAGGTCTACTCTCTCGCCGAGAGCGAGGACATCGACACTGATCGTGCCGCGCGAATCCTGGCTCGCCGCCGGATCGCGACAGCCGACTCCGCTCCCCGTAGAACGAACTCTTTTCCGGAAGGTTCGGAGATGCCGGTTCTGTGAGCCCGAGTGGCGTCATAGTGGAACGTGAGGTGAACACGACGAAAGGAAGATCGTGGACCATAGTGCGCTGTTGACCGACGCCTTCGATCGCATTCAAGAGACCGTGCATTCCACGCTGGCCGATCTCCCCGCCGACGCCCTCACGTTTCGGGTGGACGCGAAGGCGAACACCATCGCCTGGCTGATCTGGCATCTGACGCGCGTTCAGGACGACCACATCGCCGGTGTCGCGGGCACCGAGCAGGTGTGGACGTCCGGCGGGTGGGTGGAGCGCCTCGACCTGCCGTTCCGGGTGGCCGACATCGGTTACGGGCACTCCGCGGACGAGGTGGCGAAGGTACGGACCGGGGCCGACCTCCTGCGGGAGTATCACGACGCGGTGCACGACCGCACCGTCGATTACGTCCAGTCGATCGGGACGGACGACCTCGATCGGATCGTCGACGAGAACTGGGATCCGCCAGTTACTCTCGGCGTCCGGTTGATCAGCGTCGTCTCCGACGATCTGCAGCATGCCGGGCAGGCGGCGTACGTCCGCGGCATCTACGAGCGCCGCTGAGCCCGCGACGACGTCTCGTTGGCGGCGAGCCACGCCTCGACTCGTCGCCGGGAGCGTCGGCCGACGCGGTCCCGGACTGCCGGACTCACTCGCGCCGCACCGTGCAGTGTGCCGTTCCCCGCCAGTGCCAGGGGAACGAACCAGGCGGGCACGACCGGCAATCCGAGTTCCTGCATGCCGCGCTTGCCGGAGAACATCCGCTGGATGCTGAGCAGACGCTGGCGGTTGAGCCGGCGTCGCAGGGGCTCTGCAAGCGGGTAGTGGAACGTGGCCCACGACTTCTGCAGTGAGTCGGCCAGCACCCTGGAGTTCTCGTCGGGGCCGGGTGCGAACATCCCGATCTGGCACATGTTGCGGCGTCCGGTGTTCTCGTCGTCGACCAGCCAGTGCTCGTCGATGCCCATCAGCCAGCCGATGTACCGCCACAGATGCATGACGTCGCGGCCCTCGTCGGCGGAGACCCACACGCCCAGCGACCGGAGTCCGACGAGGAACGTCGTCGAGAACAGGGCGAGCGTCCCGGCCTGATCCGACTGGTTGATCGGCATGCCCCAGTCGGACACGTCCCAGCTTTCGTCCTGCAGCAGGCTCAGGTTGACGAACGCGTGCATCAACCGGACGTGCACGGACAACTGCCAGCCCCGGCGGTCGCGGTCCATGCCGCCGGGCAGGACGCACTCGTACCACCACCGCACGGTCTCGGCCACGCGCTGACCGGCGCCGTCCCCGACGAGCCTGCCGGTGGCCACGAGTTGGCGGGAGGTGGCGGCGCTGCGGTAGCCGTTCATGAGGGAACCGGTCGCGAGCAGGTCGAGGCCGGTCATGCCGCTGCGCAGGCAGACGGCGGCCCCGTGCTCGAGGCGGCGGTCGTCGACCCACGACGGCCGGCGGTCCACTGCGTCGAAGAACGCGACCAGGGGCGGCGCGGCGTCGGGCACGCTGCCGATGCCGTCGGAGAGTGCCTGAGAGAACTGGGCCATCGTGACGGTCTTGTCGACGAGGACGGCCCGCGCCAGTGCGGCACCGATCTCGTCCTGACTGACCACCGCGCGGGCGTGGAGTTCCCGCTCCGCCGCGGTGGGCGTCGGGTTGCCGTGCACGAACCGCGACAGCGTCCGCATCGAGCGGCGACCCCACTCCGAGTCCATGTCGAACCGCCGCGGCGGCGTGAAGTCGGAGAGGCCGGGCGCCGACTCCCGGGACTGGGTGTCTGTCATTGCGGTGCACTCGATTCGGTAGTCGAGAAAGGGGCGTCTGGGTGCGTCAGCCCCCGCTCGGAGGGCTGTGAGTTACAGTTCACCCCACCGAATCGGACGGGTACAAGTCGCATTGTGCGGCAGATCGGGAGGGTTCAGCGAATGGGTACTGGCCAGCGGAAAGACCCCTCCCAGCAGCGGTCGCAGGAGACGGTCGCGCGCATCCTGTCGGCAACTGGTCAGGTTTTACGGACCAAGGGATACACCGGCTGCAGCACGAACGCGATCGCGGAAGCCGCGGGCATTTCGAAGGGCTCGGTGTACCAGTACTTCGCAAACAAGGACGAGATCATCGTGGTGCTGATTGACCAGATCATGGAGGACGCCACCGCCTCCCTCGGGGCCAATCTCGAGGAGGCCGTCGCGCAGGGGACGTTCCTGAAGGACGCTGCCCTGCAGGTCCAGCTTCTCGCGGTCCTCGACCGCTATCGCGACATCCTCACGTCGTTGCTCAACGACGCCCCGCACCTGACCCTGTCGGCTCACCGTTCCGTCCGGATCGAGGAGCGGTCCCGCGACCTCCTCCGTACGTATGTGACGGTGAACCCGTCCGCGATCGGACCGGGTGTGGACCTCGACGCGCTGCTGCTGGTGCTCACCGTCAGCTACCGGGAGGTGGGTCTCGAATATCTCCGCCGGGACCTTCGTGACCGGCGGAACGAGCTGGCCACCGTGCTCTACGACATGACGATGGGCGGTCTCGCCGGGAGTGCGACAAAAAGGGTGTAACGCGGAGGGGGCTTCGAGAGAAATACAAGTTGAGCCCATGGCGCTGTCGGACCCCGACCCGGCAGCGCCAGGGGCCTTCTTTTTGCGCTCTCAGCGGCGTCGCCTGGTCGGCGATCCCGGTACCTCCAGCCACACGACCCTCTCGAGCGCGCGCAGATCGCTCTCGATCCGCCGGAACAACTGATACACGGCGATGAACGCGAAGATGCCGCCCAGGCACAGCGCGCGCACCGTCGCGTTCACGGCATCGCCGGTGCTTCCGCCGACGAAGCTGAGCCCGGCGACCCCGATCAACGGGACGGCCGCGGCAACGGCGAGGTACCGCGGCATGCTCCGGCCGAGGGCCCGGATGTTGCGTCCGTCGCTTCCACGCAACTCGCCGTGCGACAGCAGGATCGGGCAGAGGCACCGCACTGCGTAGAAGGTGAGGATGAAGAACGGGTAGGCGAGCGCGACCGCCCCGCACACGGCGAGGGACGCGAGGAGTTGCGTATATGCGCGCAACGGAATCCCGCCTGCGGTGATCTCCAGGGCGACCGGGTAGGCGACGCCGGCGACGACCCACAGTCCGAAGCTGACCACCACCGCGCGGTGGCCGAGCCCGAGCGTCGTGGCGCGCGCCTTCTCCAGCACCTCGGAACTGTAGGTTCTGCCGTTGCGCAGACCGCGCGGCACCGTGAGCGCGAGTCGACACCAGTAGACGATGAGCACTGCGCCCAGCGGGAACGCGATCCCGCCGATCACCAGATGCACGAATTCGAGATCCTCCTGTGCCTCGACAGGCAGCGTCGCGATGATCAGCACCTTGTTGTAGTAGTAGTTGTATCCGGCTGCCAGCAGGTTCGGGATGCCGACGGCGGCGATCACGATGGGAAGCGCCCACCGCCACATCGTGGACCGCACGCTTCCCGGCGCGGGGTCGACGAGGTCGCGGGCGTGCGGGTCGAGGCACAGCGCGAACTGCCGTGTCAGCTTCCGGCCACTCGACCACCGATTGTCCCGGTCGGGTGCGAGCGACTTCACCAGGATGCGCCGCAGCGCGGCCGGGCAGTCCTCGGGGAGCGCGGATCGCTCCGGGTCCACTCCCCGGCGTCGGGACTCGAGCAGTACCCGAGGTGACGGCGGTGACGCGGTTCCGTCGTCGTCCGGGAAGGGCCGAGCCCCGGTCAGCAGTTCCCACAGCATGACGCCCAACGCGAAGATGTCGCTGCGGGTGTCGAGGTCGGAGGCGGTCCTGTGGGTGCTCGGGTCGATCACCTCGAGCTGTTCGGGCGACATGTAGGCGACGGAGCCGCCGATGAATCCGCCGGCGCCGCGATTCTCGACGCTGTCGCTCGAACTGACGTTGAAGTCGGCGAGCTTGGGGATGCCTTCGAGTCCCAGCAGGACGTTCGCCGGTTTGATGTCGCGGTGCAGGACGCCGTGCGCCCGGGCATAGTCGAGCGCGTCGGCGAGCCGCAGCCCGATCCATGCCACCGTCTCCGGCCACGACAGCGCGGCGATCTCGTCCCGCACACTCGAATACTCCGGCCGGATCTCGCCTCTCTCCGCGAGGACGCGGTCCACCGAATCGAGCAGCAGCTGCCCGGTCCGCTGCTCCGGCGGTGTCTTGCGGACCAGCCGCACCACGTCGAGGAGCGTGCCACCCGGGACGTACTCCATGAACAGCACCCGCAGCCGGCGGTCCTCGAGCACCCGCTGGTCGTAGACGCGGACGATGTACGGGTGGTCGAGCTGCGCCAGGGTCTGCGGCTCGTTGCCGATGTTCCGGGAGATCTTCAGCGCCACCCAACGCTGCATCGAACGCTGCCGGGCGAGGAACACCCGCGCGAACGCGCCGTGACCCAGCTCCATCATCAGATCGAAATCGTCGAGGCGCTCACCGACGTCGAGGTCGTCGCCCGGGCCGAGTTCCGCAGTGATGGTCCGTCGGTCCATGCGGCGATCGTGTTCGAGAAGAGTCTCGAACCGGGCTGCCTGCTGCGGGTATTCGGCGACGTACTCACCGGGATCGACGTCGGCGCCACTCTGACGGCGGACCCGGTACTCCAGATAGACGAGTTCCGGTGGCAGTGGTTCGGCGAGCAGCTCCGGGAATTCGAGGCAGTAGTCGGCGATGCGCTTCGGGTGACCCGACCGCAGCCACCGGTACTCGAGGTCCACCTTGATCAGCTCGATCAGCGCGGCCCGCCTGATCGCGGAGGTGTCGGGGAGATACTCGGTGAGCTCGGCGGGCGAACCGGAAGACTCCCAATCCGCGACGAGGCGTTCGACGCCGCTTTCCACGACGAACACCGGTTCGGCGCCCGACGTCGTCGACGGCGGCAGCTGGGTGTCCTGACCCAGTTCGGTGGGCGGCCCAGACGCGACCGTCGAATCACTCGGCGGGCGATCGTTCATGGCGGTCCGATTCCGGGCGGTGCAGATTCCGGGAGGTGTATAGGGGCGTGCACTTGCCAGGGTATTCCTGACCGCGGGTCACGGGGTACGGAAAGGCCGCGGCACGACCGCCTCCGGCTGGTGCTGTGTCTCAGATTCGACGAGCACCGGGCGCCGGGTAGGGGTCGCGACGGTCACAGCCCGTCGACGCACCCCTCGACGACGGTGGCGCAGATCTCCGGTTGGCCACCCGACTTCACGAGCACGCTGAGGCCGATCACCGAGGCCAGCATTTGACGAGCTGCGATGTCGGCACGCCGGTTCTTGTCGAATTCCCCGGACTCCTGTCCATGCTCGATTGCGCGCTCGAAGACTCCCTCGATCTGAGTGAACAGTTCGTCCGCGATGCGATTCACCTCGTCGTCGGCAGTGCCGAGTTCTGCCGCGGCATTGACCATGACGCACCCTCGCCGGTGCTCGCCGACCCCGGCGAGGGCAGTCATTGCCACCCCGAGGCGGGGCCTCATCGGGCCGGGCGCGGCGAACAGGTCGGCGAGGTACTCGAGTCGCATTTCGCTGTAGCGCCGAAGCGCTCGCAGAAACAAGCCGTGCTTGCTCCCGAAAGTGTTGTAGAGACTGCCCTTGCCGATTCCCATTTCGCCGGCCAGTTCCTGGGGAGTCGTCGCGGCGTATCCCTGGAGCCAGAACAGGTCCATCGCCTTGTCAACCGCCACATCGGTACTGAAGAGCATCGGTCTAGCCATCGAAGTAGATTAACCCGCAACCGTATTTGACCTCAAGGTCGATAACTAATATGGTGGCGGCCAGTGTATTAGACCCAGGAGTCAATAACTCGGAGTGGTCTGTAGGTCCGAGAATCTCCGCCCAGCCAGGAAGGCATTCAATGGCAGCCCACTCCAAGAGCGTTGCCCGCGAGCCACGCTCGCGCACCCATTTCCCACTGAACTCCCTCGCGGTCCCGCTGGGTCTGGCAGGCCTTGCCCAGGTCTGGTCGATCGCGACGGTCGCGCTCGGGACTCCATTCGCCCTCACGCAGGCGTTCTGGCTGATCGCCGCGCTCGCCTGGATCGTGATGGCGGCTGCGCACGCGCACCGCGACCGGCGCGTCGCCCTAGGTTTCTCGCACCAACTCACTCACTTCGCGCACGGTCCGCTCGCGGCGCTGCTTCCGCTCTCCGCAATGCTGCTGGGTGCAAACCTGCACCGCACGTTTCCCCTCGCCGGTACGGCGCTGACCCTGATCGCCATCATGGCCGCAGCCATCTTCGGGGCGTGGATGATGAGCTTCTGGATGAGCGGAGAAATGGCACTCGAGTCCGTGCACGGCGGCTACTACCTGCCCATCAGCGCAGCCGGCCTCGTCGGCGCACTCACCGCCGCCCAGACCGGTCTCGACTGGCTCGCTATCGCAAGCTTCGCGATCGGCCTGTTCTTCTGGGTGGTGATTTCCATGCTTCTGTTTCTCCGGCTCGCATTGCGCCCCGCCATGCCCGCGCCCCTCGTCCCGACGCTCGTCATCATGATCGCTCCGCCGGCAGTCGGCGCTGCCGCATGGCTGGCCATCTCGAACGGCCGACCCGACGCTCTGTTCGGATCGCTGACAGCAATTACGGCATTCATGGTGATGGTCCAGGTGCCCTTGCTGCCGCGCTATCGCGCTCTCCCATTCTCACACGGCTTCTGGTCGTTCACCTTTCCCCTGGCGAGTGTGGCTGCCCTCGCCATCATCTGGCTTCACCTCCTGCACCCGCCTGCCTGGCGGGCCGTCACCACGGCGCTACTCGCCGCTGTGACGATCTTCGTGGGGGTGATCGCGGTGAAATCCATGCTGTTGATCCTCACTCCTTCGCGTCGCGCCGTGCAGTGACGTGCCCCGGCAATTGCCGCCGCAGCCGGTGTGGCAGCCGAAGAGCGCTACCCGCAGGCAGCTGTCGATTCGCGGACGGACACCTCTTCCGTACAGGTGGACGCGGCATCGATCAGTGCTTGTCCTGGGCGACGGCTCGCGAGGTGGGGAAGGGCGGCACGCAAGCGCTCGGCGTGCGCCGCGTTCGCCACTTCCCAGTCCAGGCGAATCAGTTCGACGACGGGGCCGTCGTCGGCTCCCATCACGCGATCGACGTTCAAGCTCGCGGACACTGTGAGCGCGGCAGACTCGGCTATTGCGACCTCGCCGAGCAGTCGGAGCACCACCAGAGAGGCAGCGGCAATGCCGGCAAGCAGGTGCTCGACCGGGTTTGCGCCGGAGTCGTGCCCGCCATAGCGCGGGGCTTCGTCGATCGTCAGCTCGTGCCCGCGCGCGGTGACCGTCGTGCCATGGGTCCCGGGCACTGCCTGTACGACCAGTTGTTCACGTCGAGAAGTAGTCACCGAACCGCCTCGTAGAAGTCTGGGGTGGTGTGCCCACTCGCGGGTAGTACGCCTGTCAACCATTCGCACGCATCCGCACCGGCGGCTCGAACATCTTGTGGATCGGGGCCGTATCGAGGGGACAGGTAGTCCGACAACATCCGCTGCGCATCCGCCCGGCTGCTGTCGTGCAGCAGCGACGCCACGGCATCGAGTGCCACGGGAGTCCGGTTCTCGACGTCACCGATTGCTGCCGTCTGTGCGGCAACGACCTTCCGTACCGAGGGGTCGTCGAGGCTCGTTCTCTGCAGGTCGACTGCGATACCGGCAGTGGGGAACCTCAGGGCGGCGCCGAAGAACAACGACTCGGTGAGCCCGAGCCGTGACAAGGCGCTGGGCGCAAAAGCGGAGCCCAGAACAGCCGCGTCGGCTGCACCGGACCGGAGTGCCTCCAGCCTCTGTCGATCACCTGCGATTCCTCCGGGAAAATGCCGTACCGACGGGGCTTCGTCCCCGGCCCAGCTGGTCAGCAACCGCTGGGTGAAAGCCCACACGATCGATCCTTCGGGGTGCGCGGCCAGGACGGTCGGCCCAGCCGGCTGCGTCCCTCCCCTTCGTTCCCAGATCCAGAACAACGGGTGAAGAGTGTGGACGAGCGCTACCTTCCAGTGGCGTTGCCCTCGAAGTGCTTCGACAAGCGAGCCGCCCAGCCCCGCAGACAACTCTGCCTCCGGGTGCTCCGAGCCGGGCACCGCCTCCACGTCGATCCCCAGACGGTCGTAGTAGCGCGCCCGCTTGGCGATCTCGTGGCACACCAATTCGTGGACGTTGTGATCGCGATACCCCAGGAGAATCATGTCCGGTCCTTCTCGGCGAGCCGCTGCATGTTCACTATAATGAACTTGATACGTTATTTGGAACAAAATGTAGAGAGGGTCCTCGGACGCTGTCAAGCACCGCGCCCGTGGCCGGCGCGAGCGCCATCCCTGAGCGCGAGCATCGCGACACACGAACAATATTGTTGCGCAAAGCTATTGGGTACTCTGCGGCCTCGCGGGTTCGGCCCGGTCCGGAAGTCCTGGACGGATCGGGAATTCCTACATGCCACCGCACGCACGTCCTGCGGCTATATCCTTGGATGCACGCTATCGAGAGGTGAGTCCACGGGTGATTCGCGCTGGCCGCGCCGTCGGGGACCAGTGTGCGGGGAACCATGAGCCGGCGGGGTGAGTAGTCCGTCCGATGGGTGAAGGTGATCCGCGCGACACGCAGCGGTACGTCGTTCCCGCTGTCGTTTCGGAGCTGAGCGAGGCTGGTTTCGACGACGCCCAGGAGATCGGGCGCGGCGGCTTCGGTGTGGTCTACCGCTGCACCCAGGCGGAATTGGATCGCACGGTGGCGGTGAAGGTGCTCACCGTCGACCTCGACGAGGAGAACCGGGCCCGGTTCTTCCGGGAACAGCGGGCGATGGGCCGACTGACCGGCCACCCGAACATCGTGGGCGTCCTGCAGGTCGGTGCCACCGGCAGTGGCCGTCCCTACATCGTCATGCAGTATCACCCGCAGGATTCGCTCGATGTGCGGATCCGTCGCGGCGGTCCGCTGCCGCTGGAGAATGTGCTGCGGCTCGGGGTGAAGATCGCCGGCGCGGTGGAGACCGCGCACCGGCTCGGCATCCTGCATCGGGACATCAAACCCGGGAACATTCTGCTCACCGACTACGGCGAACCGGCGTTGACCGACTTCGGCATCGCGCACATCACCGGCGGCTTCCGAACCGCCACCGGTGCCGTCACCGGATCGCCGGCCTACACCGCGCCGGAGGTCCTCGAGGGCGATCCACCGAGCCCGGCTGCGGATGTCTACGGCCTCGGCGCCACCTTGTTCAGTGCTTTGACCGCTCATGCCGCGTTCGAACGTCGCGACAGTGAGCAGGTGGTCGCGCAGTTTCTCCGGATCACCACCCAACCCGTGCCCGACCTGCGCGAGCACGGAATCCCCGACGACGTGGCCGACACGATCGCCCGCGCGATGTCCCGGACGCCCGGCGCGCGCCCGGCCACGGCCGCCGAATTCGGGGAGGAACTGCGCCGGCTCCAACTCGATCACGGCTTTCCGGTCGACGAGCTGGCCCTCCATACCGCGCGGGGTTCGGCACGCGACCAGGCACACTCGGTATCGCGACTGCCCCGGTCGCCGGCACCCTCCACGCCGGTTGCGACGGGAAGGCTCCCTCTGGAACTGACCAGTTTCGTCGGCCGGCGGCACGAACTCACCGAGGCGAAGAACCTGCTCGCCGGATCGCGACTGGCGACGTTGACGGGGATCGGCGGTGTCGGCAAGACGCGCCTGGCGATGCGGGTCGCGTCGGCTGTGCGGCGCGAATATGCCGACGGGGTGCGCCTGGTCGAGTTGGGTGAACTGCACGACGAGTCGTCGCTGGTCGACACGGTGGCCGCCGCAGTGGGGTTGCGGGACGACTCGGGGAGGCCGCTGCGTGAGGTCCTCGTCGAGCACCTCGCGGTCCAGGAACTGCTGCTGGTGCTCGACAACTGCGAACACTTGGTGGATGCCGTGGCGGAACTCGCCGGCGTTCTGTTGCACACCTGTCCGGGGCTGCGGATTCTCGCCACCAGCCGCGAACCTCTCGGCATCGGCGGGGAGGCGCTGCTGCGGGTTCCGCCGCTGGCGGTGCCCGATCCCGACCGGCGGCCGTCCCTGCGGGGGTTGACCAAATACGATGCGGTGTCGTTGTTCGCCGAACGCGCCGCTGCCGCGGTTCCCGGCTTCGTCCTCACCGAGGAGAACGCGGCGGCGGTGGCGGGGATCTGCCGCCGGCTCGACGGGCTGCCGTTGCCGATCGAGTTGGCGGCCGCCCGGTTGCGTGCGATGTCGCCCGAGCAGATCCTGCAGCGGCTCACCGACCGCTATGCGTTGCTGACCCGCGGAAGCCGTGGTGCGCCGACGCGGCAGCAGACGTTGCGGTTGTCCGTCGACTGGAGTTTCGAGTTGTGCAGCGCCGGTGAGCAACTGGTGTGGGGCAGGGTTTCGGTGTTCGCGGGAAGCTTCGAACTCGATGCGGCAGAGCAGGTGTGCGGTGACGGCCTCGCGCCGGACGAGCTGCTGGACACGTTGACGTCGTTGGTGGAGAAGTCGATCCTGATTCGCGAGGAATCCGGTGCGGTGGTGCGGTTCCGGATGCTCGAGACCCTCCGCGAGTACGGCTGCGAGAAGCTGCAACAGGCAGGCGAGTTCCTGTCCGTGCGCCGACTGCACCGGGACTGGTACGAGGGGCTGGCGCTGGCCGCGGAGGCCGAGTGGATCAGCGCCCACCAGCTCGACTGGATCACCAGGCTGAAGCGGGAGCAGCCGAATCTGCGGGAGGCCCTCGAATTCAGTCTGGCCGACGATCCCGCTGCCGGCCTGCGTACCGCCACCGCATTGTTCTTGTTCTGGGGCTCCCAGGGCTCGTACAACGAGGGGCGGCGCTGGCTCGGTCAGCTGCTCGCCCGCCAGAGCGGCCCACCGACCGTCGAGTGGATCAAGGCACTCCAGCGCGCCGGCATGATGGCCGATGTGCAGGGTGATCTGGAGGCCGGAGCTGCGCTCGTGGCGGAGGGTCGTGCGCTCGTCGCGCACACGAGCGACCCCATGATGCGTGCTCTCATCGCTTATTCCGCCGGCATGCTCGCCCTCTACAGCGGTGAGCTGGCGAGCGCGACCTCGCACCTCGAAACCGCGCTCGCGGTGTTCGGCGAGCGCGGAGATCGATTGCTCGAAGTAGCAGCCCTGTACCCGTTGGGGTTGGCGTACGGACTCCGCGGCTCGACGGACCCGGCGATCGAACACCTCGAGCGTGTTCTCGCGATCACGGAGCAGCACGGCGAGAAGATGTACCGGTCGCACTCGTCGTGGGCTCTGGGCATCGCCGCGTGGCGTCAGGGTGACACCGATCGCGCGGTCCGAGTGCTCGAGCAGTCGTTGGAACTGACCCGGCAGGTGCACGGCCCACGCGTCGCCGCAGCCGGCCTCGAGGCCCTCGCCTGGATCGCCTGCGGACGGCGCGACGAACCGAGGGCGGCGGTTCTGCTGGGAGCCGCAGCGGGGCTGGCGCGGTCGGTGGGAAGCGATGTGGTGATCTACTCCGATCTTCTTGTCTACCATGACGAATGTGAGAAGAAGTCTCGAAGTAGGCTTGGGGAAAAGGCATTTGGAGCGGCGCACCGCAAAGGTGAACAGCTCGGCTTCGACGCGGCGATCGCCTATGCCCTCCACGAACATCCGCCCGGCATCTCCGCGCCGGGCACCGACGCGTCGACGCGACTGACCAAGCGGGAACGCCAGGTCGCCGACCTCGTCGCAGAAGGCCTGACCAACCAGGCCATCGCCGATCGCCTGGTGATCTCGCCGCGCACCGCGCAAGGCCATGTCGAGCACATCCTGGCGAAACTGGGTTTCACCTCTCGGGCGCAGATCGCGGCCTGGGTCGTGGAGAACACCGACGCATAACTCCGCCCAACAGTTCGCGTCGAAACCGGTGCGGGCATCGTCCCCGGCGGAAATGGTGTGCAGAATCGTTGGGGCGCAACCTTCTTCGGCTCAACGGTGTTCATCATGAAACTCATCCTGATCATCACCGGAGCCTGGCGCTGCCGGTAGGGCCCCGTTCGGCGCATCGACGGTCTCTCCGAGGTGGGCGGCGATTTTCCCTATTGACAGCGAGCGAAGCTGCTCGTAACGTCCGTGGTGTTCCAAATAATGATGTCAGTTCAGGATAATGAACGGAGCTAGTGATGGGGTTCACCGGAAAAATCGAGGCGCTCTCGGGCATCCGGGTGATCGACGCCGCGACGATGGTGGCCGGCCCCTTGGGTGCGTCGCTGCTCGCCGACTTCGGCGCCGACGTCGTCAAGGTCGAGCCGATCGGAGGCGACGAGTCACGGACATTCGGACCGGGACGAGACGGCATGAGTGGTGTCTATTCCGGCGTGAACCGGAACAAGCGCGCCCTCGCGCTCGACCTTCGTACGGCGGCGGGTCGCGAGCTGTTCCACGATCTCTGCTCGACCGCGGATGTGTTGATCGAGAACATGTTGCCTGCGGTTCGAGAGCGATTCGGGCTGACCGCCGCGGAGCTTCGCGAACGGCACCCCCACCTGATCTGCCTCAATGTCAGCGGATACGGCGAGAGCGGCCCCCTCGCGGGTCGTCCCGCGATGGACCCCGTCGCCCAGGCGCTCACCGGCCTGATGGAGGCGACCGGCGAGCGCTCGGGGACTGCGCTCAAGGCCGGGCCGCCCGTCGCCGACAGCGCGGCGGGCTACCTCGTCGCGATCGCCGCCCTCGTCGCCCTCTTCGCGAAACAGCGCACCGGGGAGGGGCAGACAGGCTCGATATCCCTGGTGGGTGCGCTGTTCCATCTGCAGACCCCGTGGCTGGGTCAGTACCTCCTCGCCGACTACATCCAGGGCAAGGTGGGCAACGGCAGCAACTTCTACGCGCCGTACAACGCCTATACGACCCGGGACGGCGGTGCGGTACACCTGGTCGCTTTCAACGACCGCCACTTCGTCAAGCTGACCCGGGCGATGGGCGCCGAGGCGCTTCTCGACGATCCGCGCTTTGCAGACGCCCCGTCCAGGTTGGAAAACCGCGAAGCGCTCGACACCGCCTTCGAGCCCTGGTTCGCTGCCCGCGACCGCGACGACGTGGTCGCCCAGCTCTCGGCCCACGACATCATCTGCGCCCCGGTCCTCGCGTACGACGAGGCCGTCACACACCCCCAGATCCAGGCCCTGGACCTCGTCGTCGACATTGCCCACGAGGAACTTGGACCGATGCGGGTCCCGGGTCTCCCGGTCAAGCTCTCGGGCACCCCGGGCCACGTGCATCGCCCACCGACGTCGCTGGGCGAGCACACAACCGAGATTCTCAGCGATCTCGGCTACGAGGACGACCGGATCGCGGCCCTGAGGGCCGAGAGGATCGTCCGATGACCACAGAACACGGCGAAAGGAACCACCAATGAAGGTCGGAATCAGGATCCCCGGAGCGGGACCGTGGGCAGGGCCCGAGGCGATCGCGAAGGTGTCGCGGTTCGCTGAGAAGATCGGCTTCGACTCCCTCTGGATGACTGATCACGTCGCGCTGCCGACCCGAGTCGAGACGCCGTACCCGTACACCGCCGACGGCAAATTCCTGTGGGACCCCGCCACGCCGTACCTCGACTGCCTCACGTCGTTGACGTGGGCGGCGGCTGCAACCGAGCAGATCGAGTTGGGCACCTCCTGCCTGATCCTCCCGTGGCGCCCGCTCGTCCAGACCGCCAAGACGCTGGTCAGCATCGACGTGATGTCGCAAGGCCGACTGTCGGTCGCCATCGGCGTGGGCTGGATGAAAGAACAGTTCGAGCTGTTGGGAGCGCCATTCAAGGACCGCGGCAAGCGGACCACGGAGATGGTCAACGCGATGCGGCACATGTGGCAGGAAGACGAGGTCGACTTCGACGGCGACTTCTACCAGCTCCACGACTTCAAGATGTATCCCAAGCCGGTGCGGGGCACGATCCCTGTCTGGTTCGCCGGCTACAGCACGGCCTCCCTGCGCCGCATCGCCGCCATCGGCGACGGCTGGCACCCGCTCGCGATCGGGCCGGAGGAATACGCCGGCTACCTGGCCACCCTGCGGCAGTACGTCGAAGAAGCCGGTCGTGACATGGACGAGATCACCCTCACCGCAAGGCCTTTGCGGAAGGCGCCGTACAACGCCGAGACGATCGAAGCGTACGGCGACCTCGGCGTCACCCACTTCATCTGCGACACGTCCTTCGAGCACGACACGCTCGAGGCAACCATGGACGAGCTCGCGGAACTCGCCGATGCCGTCCTCCCCACCGCACACAACCTGGCCTGAGGGCCGGGCGGAAGAAAGGACGAGAATCGTGCAGGCACTCACCTCATCAGTTCCCCTCGTCATCGGTGACCAACTGAGTGCATCGTCGACCGGGGCGACGTTCGACTCGATCAACCCGACCGATGGGTCGTACCTGGCCAGCGTCGCCGAGGCCACGCCTCAGGACGTCGCGCGCGCCGTCGAGGCTGCGAGGGTCGCGGCCAAGGCGTGGCAGCGCATGCGTCCGGCCCAGCGGACCCGCCTGATGTTCCGCTACGCCGCGCTGATCGAGCAACACAAAACGGAGCTCGCCCAGCTGCAGAGCCGCGACATGGGTAAGCCGATCCGCGAGTCGCTCGGGATCGACCTGCCGATCATGGTCGAGACACTCGAGTACTTCGCGGGCCTCGTGACCAAGATCGAAGGTCGCACGACGCCGGCGCCCGGTCGTTTCCTCAACTACACCGTGCGTGAGCCGATCGGTGTGGTCGGTGCGATCACTCCGTGGAATTTTCCTGCAGTACAGGCTGTCTGGAAGATCGCCCCGGCTCTCGCGATGGGCAACGCCATCGTCCTGAAGCCCGCGCAGCTCGCACCGCTCGTGCCCGTGGCACTCGGCGAACTCGCCCTCGAGGCAGGTCTGCCGCCGGGGCTGGTCAACGTCCTGCCCGGTCGCGGCTCGGTGACGGGCAACGCCTTGGTGCAGCACCCCCTGATCGGCAAGGTCACGTTCACCGGCTCGACCGAGGTCGGGCAGCAGATCGGCCGGATGGCAGCCGACCGTCTGATCACGGCCTCGTTGGAGCTGGGTGGCAAGTCGGCGCTCGTGGCCTTCGGTGACTCGTCCCCGAAAGCATTGGCCGCGCTGGTTTTCCAGGCGATGTACAGCAACCAGGGTCAGACATGCACTGCGCCGAGTCGGCTGCTCGTCGAGCGGCCCATCTACGACGAGGTGATCGAACTCGTCCAGAAGCGCGTCGAGGCCGCCCGAGTGGGCGACCCTCTCGACCCCGACACGGAGATCGGCCCCTTGATCAGTGCCGAGCAGCGCGAGTCGGTGCACTCGTACGTCGTCTCCGGGACCGAGGACGGCGCCAAGCTGATCAGCGGTGGAGGCCAGTCGGCGAACGGTGCGGCAGAGCAGGGCTTCTACTACCGCCCGACGCTCTTCGCCGGAGTCACCGCGGACATGCGCATCGCCCGGGAGGAAATCTTCGGGCCTGTGCTGTCGGTGCTGCCGTTCGAAGGGGAAGAGGAGGCGATCACCCTCGCCAACGACACCGTCTACGGGCTGGCCGCGGGCGTCTTCACCCGCGACGTGGGCCGCGCACTGCGGTTCGCGCAGACCCTCGACGCCGGCAACGTGTGGATCAACAGCTGGGGGGTGCTCAACCCCGCGTCGCCGTACCGAGGTTTCGGGCAGAGCGGCTACGGCAGCGACCTCGGCCAGGCCGCAATCGAGAGCTTCACCAAGGAGAAGAGCATATGGGCACGCCTGGATTGATCTCCGGGTCATCCCGACCACGGGTAAGTCGGCTGATCGATGCTCGCCACACCCACGACTGGCAACCCGCGGCGGACTACACGATCACCGAGGACGCCCTCTTCTCCCGCGACCCCGGCGCCGTGGCCGTGCTGCGCGGGGGAATCAACGCGCCCGAGGAGGTGACGTTCGGTCAGATTCAGCGTGCCGCTGTGCGCATTGCGGCTGTCCTCCGTTCCCGGGGAATCAATCCCGGTGACCGCGTGGTCCTCTACCTCGACCCTTCGGTGGAGGCAGCCGAGGTCGTCTTCGGGGTGCTGGTCGCCGGCGCCGTGCTCGTGCCCGTCCCCCGACTGCTCACCGGTACCTCGGTGGCGCACCGCCTCGTCGATTCGGGCGCGACTGTGCTGGTCACGGACGGTCCGGGCCTCGACCGTCTGGAGTCGACGGAGTGCTCCCTGCACGACGTCGATGTGCTCACGGTGGACGGTTCCCGTGGCCCACGGCTCGGGGACCTGGCCGGCCGGGTCGACCCACTGGCCCCGGCGCCCGGGCGGTCCTCGGAGCCTGCCCTGCTGATGTACACGTCCGGCACCAGTGGTCCGGCCAAGGGCATCGTCCACGCACACCGTGCCCTGCTCGGACATGCCGGCGTCGATTACGCCTTCGAGCTGTTCAGGCCGGGCGACGTGTACTTCGGCACCGCGGACTGGGGTTGGATCGGCGGCCTGATGCTCGGCCTGCTGGTTCCGTGGTCGTTCGGCGTTCCCGTCGTGGCGCACCGGCCGCAACGCTTCGACCCCGGCGCCACCTTGGACATGATGACCCGTCTCGGTGTGACGACCGCGTTCCTGCCGGCGTCGGTGCTGCGGATGTTCGCCGAGCACGGGGAATCGGCTCCGCGCCGCCTCCGCGCGGTCGTGACCGGAGGAGAGCCCGCCGGTGCGACGGAGCTCAGCTGGGCGAGGCACCATCTCAGCGACGCCGTCAACAAGGCCTACGGCCAGACCGAGGCGAACGCCCTCATCGGGGACTCCGCCGTACTCGGGTCCGTCGACGACGAAACCATGGGCGCTCCGTATCCCGGGCACCGCATCGCGCTGCTGGATGACGCGGGCACCCGCGTCGCGCCCGGCGAGGTCGGTGAGATCGCGCTGGGACTTCCGGATCCGGTTGCCCTTCTCGGTCATTGGGACGGCTCGTCCGCTCGAGTGGTACCTCCCTCTGGAGGGTGGCACCGGACAGGCGACCTGGCGCGGCTCTCCCATGGACGACGATTGGAGTACCTCGGCCGCGCCGACGACGTGATCAAGAGCCGCGGTTATCGAATCGGCCCCGCGGAGATCGAAGAGGCCCTCAAGTGCCACCCCCAGGTCCTGGACGCGGCGGCCGTGGGGCTGCCCGACCGGGAGATGGGGCAACAGGTCAAGGCGTTCGTGCACCTCGCTACCGGCGAGCTCACCGAGAAGATCGCGACACAGCTCCGCGAACTCGTCACCGCAGCGGTCGGACCGCACGCACGACCACGAGAGATAGAGGCAGTCGCCACGTTGCCGCGCACCGAGACCGGAAAGATCCGTCGCCGTGAACTGGTGTCGCCCCCAACGTGAGTTGGGAATCCGAAAAGACGAACAAGTGGAAAGACGAAGCTATGCGTAAATTCTGGCACGTCGGCATCAATGTGACCGACATGGACAAATCGATCGACTTCTACCGGAAAGTTGGTTTCGCGGTAGCGCAGGACAAAGAGGTCGAGGACAGCAACCTCGCGCGGGCATTCATGGTCGAGGGGGCCAGCAAGCTCCGCTTCGCGCACCTGCGCCTGAACGACTCCCCGGACGAGGCCATGCTGGACCTCATCGAGTGGCGGGATGCACGCTCCGAGGGGCGAGCACAGACCGACCTCGTCCACCCCGGCCTGTGCCGCTTCTCGATCCTGACCGACGACATCGACGCCGAATACGCACGGCTGGCCGACGACGGTGTCGAGTTCCTGCACTCGCCGCAGACCATCATGGGTCCGGACGGAGTCAACGGCTGGCGACTGCTCTTCGCCCGCGATCCCGACGGCACGCTGTTCCACTTCGCCGAACTGCTTGGGCAGGCGGCTACGGTCGGCTGACAGCAACGACACGACGAAGGTAGGAACCCTTGACGAAGGCAGAGGTCCCGGGCGGCGCGACCGACGAGCGGGGCGAGCAATCCAGCGAGCAGTTGGTGCCCGCCGTCTCACGCGCCACCCGCGTGCTGGAGACACTGGTTCAACAGTCCTCCGGGGCGACGCTCACCGAGCTGGCCAAGCGGTGCGCCCTGGCCAAGAGCACGGCGTCGGTCCTGCTCAGGACCATGGTGGTCGAGGGCCTCGTCGTGTACGACCAGGAGACCCGTCGGTACAACCTCGGCCCGCTGCTCGTGGAGTTCGGGGTCGCTGCGATCGCGCGAACGTCGGCGGTCGCCGCGTCGCGGACGTACATGGAGTGGTTGGCCGAGCGGACCGAGCTGGCATGTCTGGCGATCCAGCCGATGCCGGACGGACACTTCACGGCGATCGCGAAGATCGAGAGCCGCAAGGCCGTCAAGGTCACCATCGAGGTCGGCGCGCGATTCGCCCGAGACACTCCGTTGATCAGCCGACTCGCGGCCGCATGGCCGAGCCGGGGTCGTCCGGAGCTTGTCGAGTATTCCGCCGATGAGCTCGAGAAACTCCGGGCACAGGGTTACGGGGCGGTCTACGGCGAATACCGGCCGGAACTGAACGTCGCGGGAGTCCCGGTGTTCGACCGAGACGGCGAGCCATGCCTGTTCATTGCCCTATTGGGTATCGGTGACGACCTCACGGCCGAGGGCGTGGCCGGGATCGCCGACTACCTCGTGACGGCTTCACGGGAGATCAGCTCCCATATCGGCGGCCGCATCCCCGAGGATTTCCCGACACCGTTGGGGTCAGCCGACTTCGACGCCGAACGCGGCTGACCGAACCGCACTTTTCTTTTCATGCGGCAGGCCCCACCCGGGGCCTGCCGCTCCGAGTCGACCCTCGATGGCCGGCCGCCCACCTCCGAGTGCCACGCGCCCGAGGTATACCCGTCCACTGTTTGTAGGAGACACAGATGATCAGCAACAAAATCGCCGTCGTCGGCGGCACCGGGCCCCAGGGTAAGGGGCTCGCCTACCGGTTCGCGGCGGCCGGCTGGCCCGTCGTCATCGGATCGCGATCGGCCGAACGTGCGGAGCAGGCGGCCGCCGAGGTGCGCAGACACGCCGGCGACGGCGCCGTGGTCACCGCCGCCGACAACGCGACGGCTGCCGCCGACTGTTCCATCATTCTGCTGGTCGTCCCATACGACGGCCATCGTGAGCTGGTCTCGGAACTGGCGCCCACCTTCGCGGGCAAGCTCGTCGTCAGCTGCGTGAACCCGCTCGGCTTCGACAAGTCCGGGGCCTACGGTCTGGACGTCGAAGAAGGCAGCGCTGCCGAGCAGCTGCGCGACCTCGTGCCCGATGCCACCGTCGTGGCGGCCTTTCACCACCTGTCGGCGATCAACCTCTGGGAGCACGAAGGCCTCCTTCCCGAGGATGTGCTCGTGTGCGGAGACGATCGGTCCGCCAAGGACGAGGTGGCTCGCCTGGCCGTCGCGATCACCGGTCGGCCGGGCATCGACGGAGGAGTACTGCGGGTGGCTCGGCAGCTCGAACCGCTGACCGCCGTTCTCATCAACGTCAATCGGCGCTACAAGACGCGCTCCGGTCTCGCCGTGAATGGGGTTGTTCATGATTCACGAGCTGCGTGAGTACATTGCGCTACCGGGCCGCGCCGAGGAGCTGCACCGCAGGTTCGCCGACGAGACCCTGGCCCTGTTCACGGAACTCGGGCTGCAGGTCGAGGGTTTCTGGCACGAGGTCGGCAACCGTGATCGGATCGTCTACCTCGTGGCCTTTCCCGATGCGGAGGCTGCGACGGCTCACTGGGCCCGGTTCAAAGCCGATCCGCGGTGGCTTGCGCTGAAGGCGCGCACGGAAAGCGACGGGCCGCTCATCTCGGAGATCCGGAGCACGCTCATGGTCACTCCGGACTACGCCCGACCCTGACCGGCGCGGCCCCCGAAAAAGGCGTCGGCCGGCTCTTGACCGTGGCCGCCCTCTGTCCCTACTCTGTTCCATATAGTGATTCGAGTTCATCATCATGAAAAGAAGTCCTATGATCAAAGGCATCCAGCTCCACGGATGGGCTGACGGGCCACAGATGGTGGAAGTGGCCGAGATCGCCGCCCGGAGTTTCGAGACCGTCTGGCTCAGCGACCAACTCCAGTCCCGGGGCGTCGCCGTCCTCCTCGGCGCCATCGCTGCCCGCACCGGCATGGGCGTCGGTACGGCTGTCACCTTCCCCTTCGGCCGCAACCCCCTCGAGATGGCGTCGAGCATGGCCACCCTCGCGGAATTCATGCCCGAAGGGCGCCGGGTCAGCATGGGAATCGGCACCGGGGGTGGGCTGGTGAGCGCGCTCATGTCGCGACAGAACCCGACGAAATACGTAGCCGAGTTCATCACGATGTGCCGACTGCTCTGGCAGGGTGAAACGATCCGGATGGGTGACTACCCGCAGACCTGCGCGGCCCTCGGATTGCGTGAGGACGGTCGGGCGTCGTTCTCCTGGACAAGCAAGCCCGACGTACGCGTGATCGTCGCCGGCGCCGGACCGCTGGTGCTGGAGATGGCCGGCGAGATCGCCGACGGCGTCATCTGCGCCAGTAACTTCCCGGCCCACAGTCTCGCGGCCTTCCGCAGCGGCCAGTTCGACGCGGTGAGCAATCTCGACTCCCTGGATCGAGGACGCGAGCGCAGCAGTCGGGAGGAGTTCACCCGGATCTACGGCGTCAACCTGTCCGTGTCGGCGGACCGGGACAGCGCCCGCGCGGCCGCGCGACGACAGGCCACACTCATCGTGAGCCAGCAGCCCCCGGAAAACCTGCACCGGGTGGGCTTCGAACCCTCCGACTACGCCGCCACCCGAGCGGCACTCAAAGCCGGTGACGGCGTCGACGCGGCCGCCGACCTCCTCCCGCAGGAAGTCGCCGACCAGCTCGTCGTCTCCGGCACCCCCGGCGACTGCATCGAGGCTCTCGCCGAGCTGCTCGAATACGCGGAGGGCGCCGGGTTCACCGAGGCCTACATCGGGGCCCCGGTCGGCCCCGACCCCCGCGAGGCGGTCGAGCTGCTCACCTCCCAGGTCCTGCCGGAGCTTCGATGAGCGTGGACGTGGAAGGCGTTCGGGACCTGTGCCCGGCCGAGCACCACGACGGTCTGGTCGTGCTGACGCTCAATCGTCCGGAGGCGCGCAACGCCCTCGACGTGCCCCTGCTGCAGGCGTTCGTCGCCCGGCTTGCCGAGGGAAAACGCGCGGGCGCCGATGTCCTTCTCGTGCGCGCGGAGGGGGCGGCGTTCTGCGCAGGTGCCGACGTGCGTTCGGACGACGGCACCGCGATCGGCCGCCCGGGACTCCGGCGCCGGCTGATCGAGGAGAGTCTCGACCTGATGGGCGGCTACCCGGCCGCCGTGGTCGCGGTGCAGGGTGCCGCGGTCGGTGCCGGGTGGGCCATCGCCGCGGCTGCGGACATCACCCTGGCCGCGCCGGCCGCTTCGTTCCGATTCCCCGAGCTCCCACTCGGGTTCCCGCCACCCGACAGCACGGTGCGCAGGCTCGAGGCCGTCGTCGGCCCGGCGCGGGCGCTGCGGCTTCTGGCCCTGAATGAGCGTTACGGCGCCGACGACCTCGCCAGGCTCGGCCTGGTGGACGTCGTTCCCGAGGCTTCACTCGACGGGACCGCGCGCGAGATGGTCGCCCGGCTCGCGGTTCTTCCGCCCGCCTTGTTGCGCGATCTCAAAGCAGGCCTCTCCGTCTCGGAAGCGG
This sequence comes from Rhodococcus sp. JS3073, assembly GCF_026810085.1. Classification (NCBI taxonomy): domain Bacteria; kingdom Bacillati; phylum Actinomycetota; class Actinomycetes; order Mycobacteriales; family Nocardiaceae; genus Rhodococcus; species Rhodococcus sp. JS3073. Next base: position 4,947,142 of record NZ_CP113951.1, read on the forward strand.
GCCCCCTACCGACCACCCTCGAAAGGCAGTCATGACCACCAGCATCCACACTCAGACCGAAGAGCAGACGCACCTCCGTACCGCTGCCCGAGGATTCCTGGCCCGGCACGCCCCCGCGCACGACGTGCGCATCTGGGACGAGGCGGGGTCCTATCCCGAACAGCTGTTCCGCGAGATCGCCGGCCTCGGCTGGTACGACGTGGTGACCGGCGGCGAGGTCGTCGAGGAGACGGCCGGCCTGCTGATCACGCTCTGCGAAGAGATCGGCCGCACAAGCTCCGACCTCGTGGCCCTGTTCAACCTCAACCTCAGCGGGCTGCGCGACATCCACCGTTGGGGCACACCCGAACAGCAACAGACGTACGGTGCACCGGTGCTGGCCGGTGAGGCGCGCCTGTCGATCGCCGTCAGCGAACCGGACGTGGGCTCGGACGCCGCAAGCGTTGCGACGCGCGCCGAGAAGATCGGCGACGGGTGGGTCCTCAACGGGCAGAAAACCTATTGCGAGGGCGCGGGTCTCCCCGGTGCGGTGATGGAACTCGTCGCCCGAGTGGGCGGGGGTGGCCGCAAGCGCGACCAGCTCGGCGTTTTTCTCGTGCCGGTCGACCATCCGGGTGTCGAGGTTCGCCGTATGCCCGCGCTCGGGCGGAACATAAGCGGCATCTACGAGGTCTTCCTGCGGGACGTCGCCCTCCCGGCGACGGCGGTGCTGGGTGAGCCGGGTGAAGGGTGGCAGATCCTCAAGGAACGTCTGGTGCTCGAGCGAATCATGATCAGCTCTGGTTTCCTCGGCAGCGTGGCCGCGGTGCTCGACCTGACGATCCAATATGCCAACGAACGCGAGCAGTTCGGCAAGGCGCTCTCGAGCTACCAGGGAGTGACATTGCCCCTCGCCGAGATGTTCGTCAGGCTCGACGCGGCCCGGTGCGCCGTACGTCGTTCGGCCGACCTCTTCGACGCGGGCCTCCCGTGCGAGGTGGAGAGCACCATGGCGAAATTTCTCTCCGGCCAGCTCTACGCCGAGTCCTCCGCGCTGGCGATGCAGATCCAGGGTGCCTACGGCTACGTGCGTGACCATGCCCTGCCGATGCACCACTCCGACGGGATCATCGCCCGTGTCGTCGCGGGACCTCCCTCGGTCCAGCTCGACTTCGTTGCGCGGTCGATGGGCTTAGGGATCGGAGCGAGCAGATGACGAGTCTGAGCCGCGCACTTGCGCGGGTGAGTTCCGCCAAGACGATCGACGCCGGTGAAGCCGAGGCACTCCTGAGTGCGCGAGGCGGCGACCTCGACCGACTGTGCGAGGCCGCCGCGGCCGTCCGGTCGGCAGGCCTGTTCGACGCCGGACGCCCCGGGGTGGTGACCTACAGCCGGAAAGTGTTCATCCCGCTCACCCGTCTGTGCCGCGACCGGTGCCACTACTGCACCTTCGCGACGACGCCGGGACGGGTCGACGAACCCTTCCTGTCGCCCGACCAGGTGCTGGAGATTGCCCGCGAAGGCGCCCGGATGGGCTGCAAGGAAGCGCTTTTCACGCTGGGTGATCGGCCCGAGGACCGATGGGACGCCGCCCGCGAGTGGCTGGAGTCGCGCGGCTACGCCGACACACTGTCCTACGTACGAGCCATGGCGGTGCTGGTGCTCGAGGAGACCGGTCTGGTGCCGCATCTGAACCCGGGAATAATGTCCTGGGCGGAACTCCAGCGCCTCAAGCCGGTGGCCGGTTCCATGGGTCTGATGCTCGAATCCACTGCACGCTCGCTGTGGGCGGAACCCGGGGGTTGCCACTACGGTTCCCCGGACAAGAATCCCGCTGTTCGCCTGGCGTGCATCGAGGATGCGTCCCGCACCAACATTCCCTTCACGACCGGAATCCTGGTCGGGATCGGCGAGTCGCACGCCGACCGCGTGGAGTCCATCCTCCAGATCCGCCGGATCGCAAGGCAGTACGGCGCCGTCCAAGAGGTGATCGTCCAGAATTTTCGCGCGAAGCCGGACACCGCGATGCGGTCGGCGGACGACGCGGACCTCGACGAGTACCTGGCCACGATCGCAGTGGCCCGTATTTTGTTCGGACCCTCGATGCGTATCCAGGCCCCGCCCAACCTGTCGGAGCCCGACGAACTGCGCCGGCTGCTGGCGGCCGGGGTCGACGACTGGGGTGGGGTGTCGCCACTGACCCCCGACCACGTGAACCCCGAGCGGCCCTGGCCGGAGATCGAGCGACTCCGTGACCTGAGTGCTGCCGCCGGTTTCGAGCTCCGGGAGCGCCTCGCCGTCCAGCCGCAATACGTCCTCGCGGGGGAGCGGTGGGTGGACGCCCGCGTCCGGCCGCACCTGCTGGCGCTCGCCGACCTGGAGACCGGGCTGGCCGCCGATGTGCTGCCGGAGGGTCGACCGTGGCAGGATGCCGCGCCTGGCGAGTCCAGTGGCAGAACCGATCTGCACCTCGAGATCGATACGGAAGGGCGCCGGACGGATACCCGCAGTGACTTCGCGAACGCCTTCGGTGACTGGACCGTGCTCGGTGAGGAAATGACAGCACGTGCGGGGGCAGGCGCCCCTCCTCGTCTGGGCAGCGAGGTACTCGCCGCTTTGCGTGCGGCCGAGCGGAATCCCGCCGGTCTCAGTGACGCCGAGGCCCTGGCGCTCATTCATTGCGAGGGCCCAGATCTGGATGCCCTGTGCGTGTTGGCAGATCAGGTTCGGCAGTCGACAGTGGGCGACGCGGTGACGTACGTCGTCAACCGGAACCTGAACTTCAGCAACGTCTGCTACACCGGCTGTCGTTTCTGTGCGTTCGCGCAACGCGCAAGCGATGCCGATGCGTACCGGCTCTCCATCCCCGAGGTGGGGGAGCGGGTCGCCCAGGCCTGGGATGTCGGCGCCACCGAGATCTGCATGCAGGGCGGTATCGACCCGGGCCTGCCCAGCACCATCCATCTGGACCTGGCGGCCGAAACGAAACGCCGGAGCCCGCAGATCCACCTCCACGCGTTCTCGCCCATGGAGATCGTGAGCGGAGCCTCGCGCATGGGCATCTCGGTGGCCGAATGGCTCACCGAGGCACGCACAGCCGGGCTCGACTCCGTGCCGGGCACCGCCGCCGAGATCCTGGACGACGAGGTTCGGTGGGTGCTGACCAAAGGCAAACTCCCCGCGGCCGAATGGATTCGGGTCGTCAAGACCGCGCACGAGCTTGGAATCCGCACCACCGCCACGATGATGTACGGCCACGTGGACGAGCCCCGGCATTGGGTCGGCCACTTCCGCGTCCTGCTCGACATCCAGAAGGAGACAGGCGGCTTCACGGAGTTCGTCCCGCTGCCGTTCGTGCACCAGAGCTCGCCCATCTACCTTGCAGGGCTGGCAAGGCCGGGCCCGACCCGACGGGACAACCGCGCAGTCCACGCGATGGCGCGGCTGATGTTGCACGGTCTAATCGACAACATCCAGTGCTCTTGGGTCAAGCTCGGTTCGGACGAATGTGTGGAACTACTCCGCGGCGGGGTCAACGACCTCGGCGGCACCCTGATGGAAGAGACCATCAGCAGGATGGCCGGTTCGACCAATGGGTCGATGAAGACCATCGCAGACATCACCCACATGGCCGGCGCGGCGGGCCGGCCGGCCCGGCAGCGCACCACCACCTACGAGGATGTCGACGCCGAACGCTCCGCTGCGGCCCAACGATTCGACGACCAGGTGAGGACCGTGCTGCCACTCAGTGTGGGGATGGTCGCCCCGTGAGTGCGGCACGCGGCGCATCCCTGGGGCGGGGGTCCCGCGGGTCCTGGGTGGCCGTCATTCCCCAGCGGGACATCACGTCCGCGAAATCCCGGCTCCTGCTCCGGCCGGAGGCCCGGCAAGCGGTCGTGCGTGCCATGTTCCGAGATACGGTCTCCGCGGTTCTGGCGTCCTCGCAGGTGGAGGCTGTCCTTGTAGTCGTCGACCGGATTCAGGACGCCGCCCACGTGGGGTCGCCTGAAGTCGCTGCGCTGGTGGCGCCGGACACGGGCGGGATGAACGCCGCTCTGTGTGAGGGCGGACGCCGCGCCCGCGAGTTGTGGCCGCGCTGCCGGCTCGCGGGAATGCCCGCCGATCTTCCGAGCCTGCGCAGCGAGGACCTGGACGTCGCGCTGAAGGTGGCTGCGCGACACGAGCGTACGTTCGTCGCGGACTGGCGACGTGAGGGCACGAGTCTCCTGACAGCCCGCGAGGGCGTCGACCTGGCTCCGAAATTCGGAAGGCGTTCACGGTTGGCGCATCTGGATTCCGGCGCAGTGGAGACGCTGGACTCGAACATCGAGTCCCTACGTCGAGACGTGGACGATATCGACGACCTGCTGGACGCCGCCGTGAGACGGCCCGGTGCGACCCTGAGTGGCGTCCTGCGCAGTCTGGGGCACCCCTTCGAGTCGGAGCCGTCTCGGCGGCCCTTCGCCACTGTCCGGGCATAACCGGCGCACACGATCTACGAGCGGATCGGCTCAGCGTCATTGACGCTCGACCGCGGACGCGGCCCCGATTCGGCCTGCCTCCATCAGTATTCAGACCCGATCTCCGCATCCCAGCGGCTCCCTCCCCTATCGAGGAGACACATGAACAATCGATTCAGCCTTCCCGCATACGTCAGCGTCGCAATGCTCGCATTTTTTGCGATAGCCGCCGACGGCTACGACCTCGCCATCTTCGGTGCCGCGACGCCGAAACTGCTCCTCTACGCTGATTGGGGTCTCACGACCGCGCAGGTCGGCGTGATCGCCAGTACGGCGATCATGGGGATGGGTATCGGATCCATCGCAGCAGGCGTGCTCGCCGACCGATACGGTGTCCGACGATTGTTCCTACTCTCCGTGACCTGGTTCTCCGTCGGCATGATGCTGTGCGCAGTGGCGCCCACCGCCGAACTGCTCGGTGTCGCCCGGTTGATCGCAGGGTTCGGCCTCGGTGGGGTGGTGCCCACCGCGGTCGCGGTGACGATGAGCGTCGCACCGGCGGACCGGAAGAATTTCCTCAACGGCGTGATCCTGGCCGGCATACCCATAGGCGGCGTCCTTGCCGCTCTCACCGCTCTGGCTTTCCTCGACGTGCTGGGCTGGCGCGGCGTCTTCTTCGTCGGGGGCGCTTTTCCCCTGCTGACCGTGGTGCCGGTCGCCGCGGTGAAACTCCGGCGGTGGGTACCCGCCCCGCACGCTCTGCGTTCGGACGGCGGGGCCACCCGCCGCACCTTGCGCGACGTCTTCAAGAATCTCGGACCCACCGGATGGGGTGCCCTGGCAGTGTTCACCGCACTGACCTTCTGTGGCCAGATTCAGTGGTACGGACTGCTCACCTGGTTGCCGCAGATCATGAAGGCCAGCGGTTACTCCCTCGGATCTGCATTGGTCTTCTTGGTGATCTTCAGTATCGGTGCTGCCACCGGTGCGTCCGGAGGCTCCTGGATTGCGGACAAGTTCGGAGAACGTCGCGCAGTTCTTGCGGCATTCACAGTCGGCGCGGTTGCCGTCATGACCCTTGCGGTACACCTGCCGTCGCCCGTCCTCTACGTTTTTCTGTTCCTCACCGGGGCGGGGACGGGCGGAACGCAGCCGATCGTCTTCGGTTACGTGGCCACCTACTTCCCCGTCGATATCCGCACCAGCGTTCTTGGATTCGTTTCCGGCGTGGGCCGGATCGGTGGTGTCTGTGGACCGATTCTGGGCGGTGTGCTCGCCGGCCGGCCTCCGATCGTCATCTTCTCTGCTCTCTCCGGGATCGGGGTGTTCGCCGCACTTCTGTGCTGCGTCGCGCTGGCGGCGAACAAGTCCGAGAAGAACCACACCACCGTTACTGCAAGCACCCCAGCCGAGGTCTGAGTGAACGTAACCGTGTTGGTCGGCGGGGTGGGTGGGGCCCGGTTCCTGCAAGGGGTGCGGAGGCTTCTCGGTGCGGATTCGGGCCATCGCGTCACTGCCGTGGTCAACGTCGGCGACGATGTGTGGTTGCACGGTCTGCGGATCTGCCCGGACCTGGACACCTGCATGTACACCCTCGGTGGGGGCATCGACCCCGAGCGCGGCTGGGGTCACGTGGGTGAATCCTGGAACGCCAAGGAGGAACTCGCTGCCTACGGCGCGAAACCGGACTGGTTCGGGCTCGGCGACCGGGACATCGCCACACACCTGATCCGTTCGCAGATGTTGCGCACGGGGCATCCTTTGTCGGCGGTCACGGAGACGCTGTGCAACCGCTGGCAGCCGGGTGTGACCCTGCTGCCGGTCACCGACGATCGTAGCGAGACTCATGTCGTCATCACCGATCCCGAGGCCGGTGAGCAGCGGACAATCCACTTCCAGGAGTGGTGGGTTAGCCACCGCGCGAAGGTGCCGACACACAGTTTCGCGCACATCGGTGCCGAGCGGGCGACACCGGCACCGGGTGTCGTCGAGGCGATCGAGGACGCCGACATCGTGTTGCTGGCGCCGTCCAATCCGGTGGTCAGCGTCGGCGCGATCCTCGCGGTCCCCGGGATTCGGGGTGCGTTGCGGACCACCCCGGCAAAGGTGGTCGGGATCTCCCCGATCATCGGTGGAAAACCGTTGCGCGGCATGGCTGACGAATGTCTCGACGTGATCGGTGTCGAGACGTCAGCCGAGGCGATCGGGCGCTGGTACGGGGCGCGGAGCGGGACCGGGATCCTCGACGGCTGGCTGATTCACGACACCGATTCCGCCGAGGTGCCGGGCGTGGATGTGCGGGAAGTCCCGCTGATCATGACCGACCCTGGCACGACCGCGGACATGGTTCGTGCCGCACTCGACTTGGTAGGGGTGCTTCTGTGAGTGAAATTGCGCGACAATCCGATCACGCGCCCGGCCGTGCGCTCGAGATCCGCCCTGTCACCGGTCTGCCGGAGTTCCGGCCCGGCGACGACCTGGCCGGGGCGATCATTTCGGCGGCGCCGTGGCTGCGCGACGGGGACGTCCTGGTGGTCACCAGCAAGGTGTTCTCGAAGGTCGAGGGCCGCATCGTGTCCTCGCCCACCGATCCCGAGGAACGGGATGCGGCCCGGTGGCGGCTGGTCGAGCAGGAAGCCGTCCGCATCGTCGCCCGCAAGGGGCGGACCCTGATCACCGAGAACCGGCTCGGGATCGTGCAAGCGGCGTCCGGTATCGACGGGTCGAATGTGGAGGGCTCCGAACTGGCTCTGCTGCCGAAGGATCCGGATGCCAGTGCCCGCGCACTCCGCGATGCCGTAAAGGCCAGGCTCGGTGTCACGGTAGCGGTGGTGGTCACCGACACCATGGGGCGGGCGTGGCGCAACGGGCAGATCGACGCCGCTATCGGCGCGGCCGGTGTTCCGGTGCTGCACAGGTACGCCGGGTCGCGTGACAGCCAGGGCAATGAGCTGGTCGTGACCGAGGTGGCGGTCGCCGACGAGATCGCCGCGGCGGGTGACCTGGTCAAGGGCAAGCTCGGCGGGGTGCCGGTCGCCGTGGTGCGTGGCCTGGAGCTGGTCGACGACGGTTCGCGGGCGCAGGACCTGAATCGTTCTGACGCTGAGGATATGTTCTGGCTCGGCACCGCCGAATCGGTCGAGCTGGGGCGTTCGGAGGCGCTGCTGTTGCGCCGCTCGGTCCGTCGGTTCTCGGACGATCCGGTCGATCCCGGTGCGGTCCGGGCGTCGATCGCGCAGGCTCTCACCGCTCCTGCGCCGCACCACACCCGGCCGGTGCGGTTCGTGTGGGTGCGCACCCGGGCTGTCCGCGACGTATTGCTGTCTCGGATGGCTGAGCAGTGGCGCAGCGACCTCACCTCCGACGGTCTGCGCGCGGAGACCGTCGAGGCGCGGGTGGCGCGGGGGAACATCCTGGTCGACGCACCGGAGGTGATCATCCCGTTCTGCGTTCCGGACGGCGCCCACACCTATCCCGACCAACGTCGGCGGGCGGCGGAGTCGACGATGTTCACCGTCGCGGTCGGTGCGGCGGTGCAGGGGCTGCTGGTGTCGTTGGCCACCAAGGAAATCGGGAGCTGCTGGATCGGATCGACGATCTTCGCCGCCGACGTCGTGCGCGATATTCTCGATCTCCCCGCGGACTGGCACCCGCTCGGCGCGATCGCCGTCGGCCACCCCCTCGAGCCGCTGACACCCCGCACCGCCGCAGACCCCGGCGACGCCCTGATCGAGAAATAACGCCTTACAACAGCTCTGCCTGATCGATCAATTCCGGCGACACGCTGACGCGGATCGTCGATAGCGAAGGGAACTGAGTACAGAATGACTGTCGTGTCCGAGCGCACTGCACCGCGGAAGGTCGAGCTGACCGAGGAGGAGATCTTCGCCGGCCATGTCGGTGGCAAGCTGTCCGTCGAGTTGACTGCCCCGTTGGACACCCAGCGTGATCTGTCGATCGCCTACACCCCGGGTGTCGCGCAGGTTTCCCGCGCCATCGCTGCCGACGAAACCCTCGCCGACCGGTACACCTGGACCAGCCGCCTGGTGGTCGTCGTCTCCGACGGCTCCGCGGTGCTCGGCCTCGGGGACATCGGCCCGCGCGCGTCCCTTCCCGTGATGGAGGGCAAGTCCGCCCTGTTCAAGAACTTCGCGGGCCTGAACTCGATCCCGCTGGTCCTGGACACCAAGGATCCCGACGAGATCGTCGAAACCCTGATCCGGCTGCGCCCGAGCTTCGGTGCGGTCAACCTCGAGGACATCTCCGCGCCGCGCTGTTTCGAGATCGAAAAGCGCGTCATCGAGGCGTTGGACTGCCCGGTCATGCACGACGACCAGCACGGCACCGCCATCGTCGTCCTCGCCGCCCTCAAGGGTGCGGTCAAGGTCCAGGACCGCGACATCCACGATCTGCGGGTCGTCATCTCCGGTGCCGGCGCCGCCGGAGTCGCCTGCGCGAACATCCTGCTCGCCGCCGGGATCGCCGACGTGACCGTCCTCGACTCGAAGGGCATCGTCTCCGCCGACCGGCAGGACCTGGGCGAGATCAAGGTCGACCTGGCCGCGCGCACCAACCCGGCCGGCCGCCGCGGCAGCATCGTCGAAGCCCTCGACGGGGCGGATGTGTTTCTCGGGGTGTCCGCGGGCACCGTGCCGGAGGAGCTGATCGCCACCATGGCGAAGGATTCCATCGTGTTCGCGTTGTCGAACCCGGACCCGGAGATCCACCCCGACATCGCCCGCAAGCATGCGGCGATCGTGGCCACCGGGCGCAGCGATTTCCCGAACCAGATCAACAATGTGCTTGCCTTCCCCGGCGTGTTCCGGGGTGCGCTGGACGCCGGTGCCCGCCGGATCACCGAAGGTATGAAGCTCGCCGCCGCCGAGGCAATCCTCTCGGTCGTCGGTGACGAGCTGGCTGTAGACAAGATCGTTCCCAGCCCGCTCGATCCTCGCGTCGCCCCCGCTGTCGCGGAGGCAGTCGCCGCCGCTGCTCGTGCAGGAGGCGTCACCGGCTAGCGAGAATTCGCAACCGAGATATGACAATTCAACGGGCGCGCACGAGACGGGATGCACGGACGGACCGATATCACCGGGCGATCATGCAATTCCACCGAGCGTGGGAACCCTTCGGTGGTCCCAGTGCCTCAGACATCTTCACCGAATTCGGGCTCACCGTGAACCAGTACTACGCTCGATACCGTGCCGTCACGCGCACCAGCAGCGGCACGAAAAGTGGCACGTAGAGACCGAACTGTCTGCCGCGCAGCCTGAAACGCTGATTTGTAGTCCGCCCCGGGAGCGGGATGCCGTCGTCGAGCTGAGTGGCGCATCGCACATCGGGTTTTTGACCTATGGGTACATAAAGGTCTTACACTGGAAGACGAGAGCCGGCAGAAGCGAAGTAGGAGAATGGCTGTGTCTATCAACATGACCGGACCAAGTGCTACGACCGACGCGGCGGCCGAATCGATAGCCGGCAGCCCGCCGCAGGTTGCGCGGCCGACGTCGATCCCGCCGAAACTGAAGCCGAAGCCGGTGGCCGCGTTCCTCGAGGTGCCGACCGAACCGACCAAGGGTGGATCTACTGGGACCGCGATTCGCGGGATTGCCAGGGCTCTGGTCACCAACATGACCGCCAGCTTGAGTATTCCGACGGCAACGAGTGTCCGCACGATCCCGGCGAAGCTCATGATCGACAATCGCATCGTCATCAATATTCACATGGCGCGGGCGCGCGGCGGCAAGGTCAGTATCACCCATCTGATCGGCTGGGCGCTCGTCAAGGCCCTCGCGGATTTTCCGAGCCAGATCGTGTCCTACGCCGAAGTGGACGGCAAGCCGTTCACTGTGACGCCGGACCACGTGAACCTCGGAATCGCAGTCGATGTCACGAAACCCGATGGATCTCGATTTCTCGTCGTCCCGAACATCAAGCGGGCAGACGAGATGAGCTTCGGTGAATTCCTTTCGGCGTATGAGACTCTCATCCTCAAGTCGCGAGCCAACGCGCTGACCGTCGAGGATTTCGCCGGGACGACACTGTCGCTGACCAACCCCGGCGGAATCGGGACGGAACATTCGATCACCCGGCTGATGGAAGGCCAGGGGTGTGTCATCGGTGCGGGCGCTCTGGAATATCCGGCCGAGTTCCAGGGGGCCAGCGAACAGACCCTGGCCGATCTCGCCATCAGCAAGACGATCACCCTGACGAGCACATACGATCACCGGGTCATCCAGGGTGCGGCGTCGGGGGAATTCCTCAGGCGAGTCCACGAACTCCTCACCGGGCAGTCCGGCTTCTACGAAGAGATCTTCGACGCCCTGCGAATTCCATACGAGCCGATTCGTTGGGCACCCGACATCAGGGTGGATCCGGCGAGCGCGGTGGACAAGACAGCGCGCGTGCAGCAGCTCATCGAGGCGTACCGTACCCGCGGGCATCTCATTGCCGACATCGACCCTCTCGAGTACGCCCAGCGGTCCCACCCCGATCTGGATGTGGCCAGTCACGGGCTCACGTTCTGGGACCTGGACCGGGAATTCATCACCGGTGACTTCGGTGGCGACCAGCGGCAGATGAAGCTCCGCGACATCGTCGGTGTTCTGCGTGACGCCTACTGCCGCACCGTCGGCATCGAATACATGCATATCCAGGATCCGGAGCAACGCGCGTGGATCCAGGACAGGGTCGAGCTGCCCTACACGAAACCGACCCACGACGAGCAGATGCGAATCCTGGGCAAGCTCAACGAGGCGGAAGCCTTCGAGACGTTCCTCCAGACCAAATACATCGGCCAGACGCGCTTCAGTCTCGAAGGGGGCGAGTCGACGATTCCATTGTTGGACGCGATCATGCACGCGGCGGCCAACAGTGGTCTCGACGGTGTGGCCATCGCGATGGCGCACCGGGGACGGCTCAGCGTGCTCACCAACATCGCAGGAAAGACCTACGGTCAGGTGTTCCATGAATTTGAGGGCACGGATGTCTCGGACAACTCCGACGGCTCGGGGGACGTGAAGTACCACCTTGGCACCGAAGGAATCTTCACCGGCGCGGACGGCGAAAGAATCCCGGTCTACGTGGGGGCGAATCCATCCCATCTCGACGCGGTCGACGGCGTGCTGGAGGGCATCGTGCGTGCCCGGCAGGACCTGGGGCCTGCCGGTACATTCCGCACGTTGCCGATCATCATCCATGGCGACGCGGCGATGGCCGGCCAGGGTGTCGTCGGAGAGACCATGCAGATGTCGCAGTTGCGCGGCTACCGCACGGGCGGCACGATCCGAATCAACATCAACAACCAGGTGGGCTTTACGACCCTGCCGGGTGAGGCCCGGAGCTCCGTTTACTCGACGGACGTCGCCAAGGCGATCCAGGCGCCGATCTTCCACGTCAACGGAGACGATCCCGAGGCAGTCGTGCGGGTCGCGGAGCTCGCTTTCGCCTACCGCCAGCGCTTCCACCGCGAGGTGGTCATCGACCTCATCTGCTACCGCCGCCGTGGTCACAACGAGGCCGACGATCCGTCGATGACGCAGCCGCAGATGTACGACCGCATCGAGGCCAAGCGCAGTGTCCGGACCCTCTACACAGAGGCGCTGGTCGGTCGTGGTGACATCACCGTCGACGAGTACGAGCAGGCCAATGCGGACTTCCGCGGGCGGCTCGAGAGCGCATTCGCCGAGACCCATGCCGAACAGAGCGGCCTGGTGCCGGACTCCTCGACGCACCCGGTCGACGTGCTGGAGAGGATGCTTGCCCACGAGCCCGACGCACGGAAGAGTTCCAACGCCACCGCGGTGAGTCCCGACGTGATCGCTCTCGTGGGGGATGCCTTCGACCGCCGGCCTTCCGGCTTCACCGTCCACCCGAAGTTGCAACAGCTGCTCGACAAGCGAGTGGAGATGAGCCGCGGCGGGGACATCGATTGGGCCTTTGCCGAACTCCTGGCCTTTGGTTCGCTGTTGGTGGAGGGTACCCCAGTCCGGCTGACCGGTCAGGACAGTCGCCGGGGCACGTTCGTCCAACGCCATGCGGTGCTTCACGACCGTGACAATGGTCGGGAATGGCTCCCGCTCACCGACATTGCCGAAGAACAGGGACGGATCTGGATATACGATTCGCTGCTCAGTGAGTACGCCGTGATGGGATTCGAGTACGGCTATTCGGTGGAACGATCCGACGCGCTGGTGCTGTGGGAGGCACAGTTCGGCGACTTTGCGAATGGCGCTCAGATCATTATCGACGAGTTCATCAGCTCGGCCGACCAGAAATGGGGACAGCAGTCCTCTCTGGTTCTGCTCCTGCCGCACGGCTACGAGGGCAGCGGACCGGATCATTCGTCGGCGCGCATCGAACGCTTCCTGCAGCTCTGCGCGGAGAACAATATGACGGTGGCGCAACCGTCGACCCCAGCATCGTATTTCCACCTCCTCCGGCGCCAGGCCTACGCTCGCCCACGCAAGCCGCTCATCGTGTTCACCCCGAAGTCGATGTTGCGCATGCGTGGCGCGACCAGTGCCCTGTCCGATTTCACCGGCGGCACGTTCGAACCTGTCATCGATGATCAGCGGGCGATCGACAAGACCGACGTTCGCCGCGTGCTGTTGGCGTCGGGGAAGCTGTACTACGAGTTGCTCAACAGGCTCGCCAAGTCCCCGGATCCGCAGATCGCGCTGGTGCGAATCGAACAGTTCTACCCGCTGCCCGAAGCGGAGCTGGCTGATGCTGTCAACTCTTACCCCAACGCCGAACTGGTATGGGTGCAGGAAGAGCCGAGAAACCAAGGCGCCTGGACGTTCCTCCTCAGCGAGCTCGGGACCATCGGCTCGCGGCGCATCCGCCTCGTGTCTCGCGCGGCCTCTGCCGCCCCGGCGACGGGGTCGAGCAAACGCCACGCCGAGGAACAGCGGAAGCTCATCGATGAGGCGCTGGAGAAGTAGGCCTGAGCCGGCACTCTGCCGCTCACGCCGACTCGCGGAGCTGCCACGGTGCGCCGTCTTGTCGCAACGTCGTAGGAGTGAGGTCGACGAATGACCGACCGGTGTTCCGGATAACCGGTGTGGGCAGTGGACACGTCAGCATCAGCAGACTGGTCGCCGAGTTACTCCTGCATAGTGGCGCGCCGGGGCGGGCGACGGTTCATCGCGATGACGGTCGTGCCGAAGCCCTACGGGAGTTGGGAGCAGAGATCGTCGCCGGCGATCTGACGTGCCCCGGCGACGTTGCTGCGGCGCTGGTGCGCGTCACGCGGATGTTCTTCAACATGACTGTCTCCACGGATTATCTGGAAGCCACCGCAGTTGCCTGCCCGAGTGCCGACGAGCGGGGCGATCCAGAGGAGTTGGTGAACATGTCGCAGAAGACGGTGTCGCAGACGACATCGACCAGCACAGAGGAGTCCCGGCATCAACGACTGCACTGGCTCGCCGAGCGCATCCTGAACTGGTCCGGTCGGCCCGTCGTCCATGTCAGATCGACGGTCTTTCTGGATAGTTCGCTGTTCACCCTCATCGCGAGCCATTCGGTCGCCGACCGTGGCGTTCTGGCTTTGCCGTTCGGTACCGATGGGACCTCGCCCATCGTCGCTACCGACGTGGCCCGCGTCATCGCCGCCCTACTCCAGGATTTTGCAGATCGCGTCGGGCACGTCTATGAGTTGACCGGCCCCGCCGTCCTCGACTTCGACCGAGACCGCACGATTACGACCGAGGAGGTTGCGTGGTCAGGTCCGCCGGAGTCCAGGCAGGCCAGGTGATTTCACCGGCCTCGTGTCCGTCGACGTACCGTGCGACGATTCGCGTGACGTCCGGAGCGGTGTTGTCGTAGACGGTCGCATGGTCGGAGCGGTCGATCGCTTCGGCCACCAGCGGCCACAGCCGCTCGAATCGTTTGCGGACTTTGTCCTCGGGGACCGAGTGCCCGCCCTCGGCCACCCGTTCGACGACACGGGCTACCGACAACTCGCCCGGAACGAGGATCACGTGGAGCACCACGACATATCCGGCACGTCGCGCCCGGTCGATCAGTTCGAGTTTCGATGGATGCGAGAAGGCTGTCTCGGCGATGAACGACTCGCCACGCTCGATCAGCATGTCGCGGACGGTTGCCGCGATCTGCGCGGCCTCGTAAGTGTGTTCTTCGGCGCTGCCCGGCCACCGGTCCTTGGCGAGCACGTAGGCATTGACGAACGCACTTCCGGGTAGGAGCGGTGCCGTCGGGCCCGACGATGAGATCGAGACGCCTAACAGAAGAATCTGCGTACCGTCAGGCAGGTACTTGACGACGCGGCCCTGCGCGACCGTTGACAGCCCCGACCTGCGCGTTCGGCAACGTGTTTACCCGAGGCCAACGATTCTTCGAGCGCCACCGAGATCTCGACGTTGAACACCGCGCCTTCCTCGACGGTCAGCTCGCTCAACGGTACTCGTCCGGTGAGAGCGGCCTCGACGCGGCGACGTGCCACGTGACGCTGATTCGACACCTCGCGGCCCACGCGGGCCCAGTGTTCGAGCTGTTGGCGAGCGGAGCGATTCTCCCGCTCACCTTCGGTCGCCGCGGCATCGACGAGCTCCGACGAGAATCTGGTCACTTTGTCGGCGACGTTATTCATGATTCCTCCTCGATACCGCGCAACCACCGACCACTTGTAGCAATTTGCTACAAGGTCCGGATTGGTGCTGCTCACGCAGACTCGCGGTAGCAGAGCAGAGCGGCCTCATCCGGTGCCGGCGGGTCGGTCACGACCGACCTCAGAATCGGCCGAGTCTGCGTGCGTCGGGTGACCATCCGGATCGCCGAGGCGAGGACCGGGACGTACACGAGCACGTAGATGTTCTGCAGAAGGAACGCGACCGGCCACGACGGTGGGTACAGGAACAGTCCGACGACGGCGAAGTTCGGACCCCACCAGTACGGCCACGCCGCCGTCGAGACGAATAATGCGGCGCACGCGAACCACCAGCGTCCGTTTCCCGAGACCGCGCGGTGCATTACGAAAACCATCAGCGGCACCAGCCACACCCAGTGATGGCTCCAGGAATACGGCGACACCACCGCCGCGGTGAGCCCGCCGAGCACGACCGACAGCAGTCGCTCGTCCCGGTCGTACAGGCGCACCGATACGACGAGGCCGACGACGGCGACGGCACCCGCGAGAATCAGCCACAGCCACGGCGGCGCCTGCCCGTCCGTGAGTCGGGTGAGTGTTCCCCGCAGCGATTGATTGGACGGATGCGCGTCGTCGGCGATGCGCGTCGAGTCGAAGAACGTGCTGGTCCAGTACCGGGACGAGTCGCGGGGAACGACCACCCACGCCAACGCCACCGTGCCCGCGAAGACGGATGTCGCGACCGCGGCGGCCCGCCACTGCCGCAGGGCGAGGAGCAGGATGACGAAGAAGGCGGGGGTCAGTTTGATCGCGGCGCCCAGCCCGATCCCCACCCCGCGCAGGATGCTGCGCTCCGGCCGGGAGAAGTCCCACAGCACCCACAGCATCAGCACCAGGTTGATCTGACCGTAGAACAGCGTCGTCCGCACCGGTTCGACGAACGTGCACGTCACCGTCGTCAGCGCCGTGACCAGCAACAGGTACGGCGTGATCCGGTACCCGAGGATGCGCCAGCACAGGAGGATGCACCCCGCCAGCACGCCCAGGTTGACGACCATCCACAGGTCGTCCACGAACGCGCCGGGTATCCGTTCGAGAAGCACGAATGCCAGCGCGGAGAAGGGCGTGTACGTGTAGAGCAAACCCAGTACGACGGGCCCGCCGTAGAGCGGCAGGCCATGTAGAACGCGCCAGCCGCCGTCACGGTAGACGTGCAGATCGGCGCCGCCGGCGAACAGTCCGATCTTTGGCAGCCACGGGTCGACGGTCCCGAGCACCGCCGCGACGGCCACGGTGGCGCACACCGCCAGCGCGACCGCGATCGTCGGGCTGCGAGGAAAGACGCGTGTTCCCATTCCCGCCCCCTCCGGCCGCGGAAGTGCCCCGACGGGTCCGACGCTAACGGCGCTCGCGAGACGCCCACCGCTGCGACAGGCGGTCGTCCGGATTCGTTATCGATCCGTACCGAAAACCGTTGACGGAGCACCACACGCATGCAACACTGAACTCGATGGTTCAGTATTCGGCTCTCGACGCTACGTTCGCCGCACTGGCAGACCCCACGCGACGTGGGATCCTCCGTCGGCTCGGCGAGGGCGCCTGCTCGATCAGTGACCTGGCCGAACTCTTCGAGATGACGCTCACCGGCATCAAGAAGCATGTGCGACTGCTCGAAGAGGCCGGGATGGTCGTGACCGAGAAGCGTGGCCGGGTGCGGTACTGCATGTTGGGGACCAACTCCCTCGAGCGTGAGGTGGCCTGGATCCGCGACTACCAGCTGTCGCTCGAAGGGCGCCTGGACCGTCTGGACGAATTCCTCAATCGAACGGAAGGCACGTCATGAGCACCTCGCAGACTCCCACGACCGCGACCCTCTCGACGCCGACGGAGCGGGAGATCCACGTCGAACGCATCTTCAACGCCCCCCGCGACCGCGTGTGGGCCGCATTCACTAGACCGGAACTGCTCGCCCAGTGGTGGGGCCGCGGAAACGAACTCGACCTCGAACGCTGGGAATTCGAGCGCGGCGGGCACTGGCGCTTCGTCGAACATTCGGACGGCGAAACCCACGGATTCGAGGGCAGATTCCGGGAGATCACCCCGGAAGAGCGCCTCGTGTACACGTTCGAGTGGGACGGCATGCCCGGCCACGTCATCATCGAGAACAACACCTACACCGACCTCGGGGACGGACGCACCAAGCTGTCCGTGGTCAGCCAGTTCCACACCCCCGAAGAGCGCGACGGCATGCTGCAGTCCGGCATGGAGGGCGGCATGAACGAGAGCTACGCGGCGCTGGATGCGGTTCTGGCGCAGACGAGCTGGTGATCGTCAGCCGTCAGGCGGAGGGCGGGGGGATGCTGCCACCGATCGAATGACGTTGGTGGACTTTCCCCCTCATTCTCGTCATGGTCGGCGCGCCGTCCCCGGCTTCGGACTCCATCTTGGCGAGAATCTTCACCGCCGCCTCCTGCCCCATCTCTGCCAGGGGAGGGGCGTAGGACGTGATTCCGGGTGGAAACACCTCGTACCATTCGGGATTGCCGTGTGCCGCGACGGACAGGTCGCCGGGCACCGACAGGCCGAGGTCGGAGCAGGCGTGCAGAACGCCCAGCGCAATTCGGCTACTGGCGGCGATGACGGCACCGGGTAGGTCGTCGGCGATCGCGTGCACCGCGTTCCGACCCCATTCCGAGGTGAAGTCGCCCTCGAGGATGCGGAAGCGGTGACCGGCAGTTCCGTTGGGCGCCTCCGGTATTCCCGCGCGGTCGACGGCGTTGCGGAAGCCGCGCATACGGTCGGCGGTCGTGCTGTGGTCGGCCCCGCCGATGACGAGTGTGAGATCGGTGTGGCCGGACTGGAGGGCCAGTTCGGTGATCGCTTCGATGCCGTATTCGTCGTCACTGACGACTGCGTCGGTCTGTAGCGGGACCGAGTGACGGTTGAGTTGCACGATCGGCACGCCGGTCGGCAGTGTGCGTCGAGCGTCGACGGGGACGTGGATGATTCCGTCGACGCGGTGATCGAGCAGTGAGCGCAGTCCGCGTTCCTCGGATTCGGGATCGTTGCCGCTGGCGCTGACGACGAGTTGGAATCCGGCCTCGAACAGAACCGATTGCAGCACGGCGGCGCTGTCGGTGTAGAACTCGTTCGAGATATCGGGTAGCAGCAATCCGACGACGCGCGTCTTGTTCTCCCGCAGTGCCTGGGCGACCTTGTTCGGCCGGTAGCCCAACGCATCGGCCGCCTCGAGGATTCTCTTGCGGGTGTCGGGGTCCACGTAGCCGCGCCCGCTCATCGCGCGTGAGGCGGTACCCACCCCCACCTTGGCCAGCGCGGCGACGTCCTGAAGTTTGGGCACAGACCCACCATACCCAACGTAACCGCAGGTGAAGCCGTCGAGGGCGGCGGCGGCAGGCAGGGAATCGACCTCTCTTGACAGAAACCAGTGGCTTGCGCCACAGTGTTGTGGAACCGATTCCACATGGCGTGAGTCACAGTCGCAGATGTGGGTGATCCACTACGTGAGCGAAAGGCCCTTCGTGTCCATTCAGTCAAGAAACCCGTTCTCCCTCCTCACTCACCTGGCAGGGGACGAGACGCAACTCGACGTCTTTTCCGCCGACAGCTGCATCGAGAGCTGGCTGGCCACCGAGCGGGCCCTCGCCATCGCGCAGGGTGAGCACGCGGTCATCTCGGCGGACGACGCTGCGGCGATCGCGGCAGCGGCTCGGATCGACAACATCGACCGCGATTCCCTGTGGGAGACGTCGAAGAACGTCGGCTACCCGATCCTCGGGCTGGTGCGGCAGATCTCCGGGGCGCTGCCGGAGGGACCGAACGGTCGCGTGCACTACGGTGCGACCACGCAGGACATCATGGATACCGGGCTCGCCCTGCAGCTCGCTCGATCGCTGGCCGCGCTCGACCGGCAGCTCGGCGAACTCGGCGATGCGCTCGCGGTCCAGGTGGAAGCCCACGCCGGCACCGTGATGCCCGGCCGGACCCACGCCCAGCAGGCGGTGCCGACCACGTTCGGCGCCACGCTCGCGACGCTGCTGGGTCAGTTCACCCGCCACCGCGAGCGTCTCCAGCAGGCGGTGCCGCGCATCGCCGTGATCTCCCTGTTCGGGGCCGGTGGCACGTCCGCAGCGCTCGGGGCGAAGTCCGCGGACGTCCGGACCCGCGTCGCCGAGCTGCTCGGCCTGCACGACACCGACATCCCGTGGCACGTCGACCGTGACGGTATCGCCGAATACGGCTGGCTCTGCGCAACTGTCGCGGCGACGTGCGCGAAGCTCGCCCGCAACATCGTCGACCTCTCCCGCACGGAGATCGGCGAGGTCTTCGAGCCCTACAACAGCCACCGCGGTGCGTCGTCGACGATGCCGCAGAAGGTCAATCCGATCTCCTCCGAGGCGATCATCGGACTGTCCCAGACCGCCGGAGCGCTGCTGTCGTCGCTGAGCCGCATCCAGGAAGCGGGCCACGAACGCAGCGCCGGCGAGTGGCAGATCGAGTGGCAGGTGATCCCGCAGCTCGGGGTCCTCGCCGGCAGCGCACTGTCCGAAGCGCTGGTCATCGTCCGGGGCATGCGGGTCGACGCCGACAGGATGCGTGCGAACCTCGACCTGGACGGCGGATTGGTCATGGCCGAGGCGCAGATGATCCAGCTCGCCGAAGCGATGGGCCGCGAACGCGCCCACGATCTGCTCTACACGGCCGCCACCCGCGCCCGGACCACGCATCGCGTGCTCGCCGACACCCTGCGCGAGGTCGCGGCGGAGGCCGGAGTCGCCGAACTGCTGCCCGCACAACTCGTTACCGCCGACGACTACCTCGGCGAGGCGAAGGATATCGCTGCGAGCGCTGTTCGCGGATGGCACAACCGCGCCGTAGCGGAAGAAGACCTGCCCTCCATTCCTCAGCTTGCAGGGACCGCGTCATGAGCACATTGACCACAATGACGGAGCAGCCACCGGAACTCGCAGGAGAGGAACGCTTCGACTACATCCGGGGACGGTTCGGACTGATCGCCGCGCTGCCCCTGCTCATCGGCATCCTCGTGTTGCCGATCGACATGCCGAATCCCCAGCAGGCCATGCTCGCGGTCCTCACCGTCGTGGTCCTGCTGTGGATCACGGAACCCGTCCCGATCCCGGTGACGGCGCTGATCGGCATCGCCCTACTCGTCGTCCTCGGCGTCGGTACGCCCCAGGAGGTGTACGGATCCTTCGGGTCTGCGACCGTGTTCCTGGTGATCGGTGCCTTCATTCTGGCTCGCGCAATGACGGTGCACGGACTGGACCGACGATTCGCCCTCAAGGTGCTCTCGTTCCCGGGTATCGGCAACAGCACGTACCGCACCGCGGCGGCGTTCGGTGTCGTGGCCTGCATCCTCTCGATGTTCGTGTCGTCGTCCGCCACCGCCGCGATGCTGCTTCCCATCGGTATCGGCGTGGTCAAGACGATCGGCGACCTCATTCAGGAGCAGAACCCGGGCATCAAGACCAACCGCACCAAGTTCTCCTGCCTGTTGATGCTTTCCATCGCCTACGGCGCGAGCATCGGGTCGGTCCTCACCCCGATCACCGGCATCGCCAATGTCATCGGCCGCGGCACGATCGAGCGAATGACCGGCTACAAGGTCGAACTGTTCGACTGGATCTCCATGTCGGCCCCGTACCTCCTCGTGATGGGTGCGGTCATGTGGGTGGCGCTGATCCTCGTCAACCGACCCGAGGTGAAGCACATCCGAGGTGGGCAGGACTACTTCCGCGCCCACTACGCAGATCTCGGCCCCATGAACCGCGGCGAACGCAACGTTCTGGTGATCTTCCTCGTCACGGTCGTCCTGTGGGTGTTGCCCTCTCTGGTCACCACTTTCGATATCACCAGCCCGATCGTCACCGCCTTCACCGACCACCTCAACGAGGGATCGGTCGTGGTTCTCACAGCCGGCCTGTTGTTCTTTCTGCCCCGCGGAAACGGGAGCGGTGAATCCACCCTCACGTGGACCGAGGCCGCCAAGATCGACTGGGGCACGGTTCTCCTCGTCGGCGCAGGCCTGACCATCGGCACCATGATGAACGCGACCGGCCTGGCCGAAACCCTCGGCACGACCATCGCCCGGGCCACGGGTGTGCAGAGTTCCTGGGTGCTCGCCCTGATCGCCATCGTCATGGGGCTGGTCATCTCCGAAACCACCAGCAACACAGCCAGCGTCGGCATCGTCGTCCCGATCATCATCCCGATCGCCCTGGCCATCGGCGTCGACCCGATCATCCCGGCCATGGCCGGCGTGTTCGGCGCGAACGCCGGAGCCATGCTCCCGGTCTCGACACCACCGAACGCCATCGTCTACGGATCGGGGTACGTGCCGATGATCAAGATGATCGGCACCGGGATCTTCATCGACATCATCTGCATCCCACTGATCTTCGGCGCCGTCGTCGGCATCGGATCCCTCATCGCGCTCCACGTGTGAGCAAACCGACCATGCGGCGAATCACTCGACGAGCACGCAGCGCGCCCCGCTGAAGATGGTGGGCATGCACTTGTTGCAGTGGATGCACAACGACTCGGTGCGGGACTCGGCCCGGATGCGGTTCACGAGGTCGGGTTCGCGCAGCAGCGCCCGGGCCATGGCGACGAATTCGAAGCCCTCGGCCATGGCGGTGTCCATGCCCGCCCGGTCGGTGACCCCGCCGAGCAGGACGAGCGGCAACGTCACCGCCGCGCGGATCTGGCGTGCGTGCTCGAGCATGAACAGGTCGCGGTACGGGTAGGCGCGGATCATCGACTTCCCGGCCAATTGGACGCCGAGCCGGACCGGCTGTGGCATGGCGGCCGCGAACTCGCGCACCGGTGCGTCGCCCTTGAACAGATACATCGGGTTGAGAAGCGAACTCCCCATGGTGAGTTCGAGGGCATCGACGCTGCCGTCGTGCTCGAGCAGCCTGGCCACCCGGATGGCCTCGTCGAGCCAGAAGCCGCCGGGTACACCGTCGTCCATGTTGAGTTTGGCGAGGATCGCGACCCGGCCGCCGACGGCGTCGCGCACGGTCCGGGCGACGTCCCGCACCACCCGGGCCCGGTTCTCCAGTGATCCGCCGTAGGAATCGTTGCGGCGGTTCAGCTTCGGGCTGAGAAACGCACTGGCGAAGTAGTTGTGGCCGAAATGGATCTCGACGGCGTCGAAGCCGGAATCGACCGCGAGCCGTGCCGCGGTGCCGTGGGCGGCGGTGATCCTGGCGATGTCGGCGGTGGTGGCGCTGCGGATCATCCGCATGCTGAGCGGGTTGAACGACCGCGACGGTGCGAGCGCCGGCAGTCCGGTGGACTTCTCGTTTGCGACGGGTCCGGCGTGCCCGAGCTGGGCGCTCGCGGCCGCACCCTCGGCGTGGATGGCGTCGGTGAGTCTGCGCAGCCCGGGCACGGCGTCCGGGCGCATCCACAACTGCCCGCGTTCGGTGCGACCCTCCGGCGCCACGGCGCAGTAGGCCACCGTCGACATCCCGACCCCACCCGCCGCGGGCCGGCGGTGGAACTCGATCAGTTCGTCGGTGACCAGCGCGTCGGGGGTGCGGCCCTCGAACGTGGCCGACTTGACGATCCGATTGCGTAACGTGACGGGGCCCAGCGTGGCCGGAGCGAAAACGTCTGGATGTGTGGTCATTCCCGGCCCTTCGTTCTGTGCGGTCGACGGTAGGCCGCGGGAACGTTCGGCGAGCGGAATGTGTCCGCTGAGCGGGAGACTGTCGCGGCCTCACGGATGACCCCTCGACATCCGTGAGACCGCGGTGTCGTCTCAGCCGACGGTCTCGGGCGTCTTCTCCGGTGCGGTGTCGGCGGCCGCACCGCGTTGCCGGCGTCCGAGCACCCAGCAGGCCAGTGTGATCGCACACGTGAACGTGAGCGTCGCGAACAGCTGGTTGCGCGCCGCGTCGTCGAACAACGCCAGCACCGCGACCGCGGCCAGCAGCGCGAGAGCGACATACGACAGATACGGGAAGCCCCACATCTTCAGCGGCAGATCCGTGCGACCCGCCTTCTCGGCGCGCCGCCGCAACACGATCTGCGAGACGGTGACGAACGTCCACAGCACCAGGATCGTCGAGCCGACCGCGTTGAGCAGCAGCGGGAGAACACGATCCGGGGCCAGATAGTTGAGGACGACGGTGACGAACCCGAACGTCACCGACGCCAGCACCGCCACGCGGGGAACGCCGTTGCCCGACACCCGGCCGAACACCTTCGCCGCCGCCCCACGCTCGGACAGCGAGTAGATCATCCGGGAACCACTGAACAGCATGGCGTTCAGCGACGACAGCAGTGCGATGACCACGACGACGGTCATCACGGCACCGGCGCCGGGAACGTGCGCGGCGTTCAGGACCGCGACGAACGGTCCCGTCGCGAGTTCGTCGGCGGTCCAAGGCAGCACCGTCACCATGATCAGGACGGAACCGACGTAGAACACCAGGATCCGCCACACGATGGACCGCACCGCCCGGCTCACGTTGCGCCGCGGGTCCGACGTCTCGGCGGCCGCGATGGCCATCACCTCGGTGCCGCCGAACGCGAAGACCACGATCAGCAGGCCGGCCGCGATGCCGGTGACACCGTTGGGGGCGAACCCGCCGTGGCCGGTGAGGTTCGACAGGCCCGGCGCGTCGAAGGTGGGAATCCAGCCGAGGATCATCGCGGAACCGACCGCCAGGAACGCGACGATCGCCACGATCTTCAGTGCGGCGAACCAGAATTCGAACTCACCGAAACGGGAGACACCCGCCAGGTTCACGGCGGTCAGCACACTCATGTACGCCAGGGCCGCCACCCATTGCGGCACTGCGGGTATGGAGGCGGCGGTGATCGCCGCCGCCGCGGTCGCTTCCGCGGCCACCACGATGACGACCTGCACCCAGTACAGCCAGCCGATCGTCCGGCCGGCGACCGGGCCCATCGCGTTCTCGGCGTGGACGGAGAACGCGCCGCTGTCCGGGTCGGCCGCCACCATCTCGCCCATCATCCGCATCACGAGGACGACGAGGAATCCGGCGATGAGGAAGGACACGAGCACGGCGGGCCCGGCGACGGCGATGCCCGCACCGGAGCCGACGAACAGTCCGGCGCCGATCGCGCCGCCCAGGCTCATCATCACCAGCTGCCGCGGTTTCATCGCCTGCTGAAGGCCCTTGGTGGGTGCCGGTGGGTCGTGAACTGTGTTCATGGAGTCTCCCGTGCCGTCAGACGAGCTGATCGAGTGCGATCTCGAACGCGGTACCGGCGATTCCGGTCGGCTGCGACGAACGCGCGAAGCAACGCTCGAGGGCAGTCGCGACGGTAGCGGACACGTCACCGAAGATCGCCTCGTCCGACACCTCGATGTCGCCTTCCATCAGCAGCGCGAACGCCCGGGCCATACCGCAGTTGGCGATGAAGTCGGGGACGACGGCGACGCTCTTGTCGGCGTACTCGTAAGTGGGGCCGTAGAAGATCTCGTCGTCCGCGAACGGCACGTTGGCGCCGCTCGCCACCACCTCGAGGCCGCCCGCGATCAGCCGGTCCACCTGGTCGCGTGTCACGAGACGTGATGCGGCGCAGGGGAGGAAGATCTCGGCGCCGGAACTCCAGATCGTCTCGTTGATCTCCTCGAACGGCACCATGCCCGCTGCGCGCAGTTCGTTGCCCTCCTTGGCCAGGAACAGTGCGCGGATCTGCTCGAAGTCGTAGCCGTCGGTGTTCGTCAGCCCACCATTGCGGTCGAGGATTCCGACGATCCGGGCACCCGACTGCGCCAGGTAGTACGCGGCGGCGGCGCCGACGTTGCCCCAGCCCTGCATGATCACCCGCTTGCCGGCCAGTTCGCCGCCGTAGACCCGGTAGTAGTGCCGCACCGATTCGGCGACTCCCCAGCCGGTGATCAGGTCCGACACCGTGTACTTCGCCTGCGGATCGGGAGTGAACCGTGCATCCTCAACGACCTTCGCGACACCCAGACGCAGCTGTCCCACCCGCTGCACCCGCTCACGGTCGCTGGCCGCGAAGTGTCCGTTGACGACGCCCTCCTGCGGGTGCCACAGGCCGTAGCTCTCGGTGATCGGCACGACCTCGGCCATCTCGTCGACGTTCAGGTCGCCGCCGGTGCCGTAGTACGCCTTGAGGAGCGGGGTCACGGCCTTGAACCAGCGCCGCAGCACCTCGTCCTTGCGCGGGTCGGTCGGATCGAAATCGATGCCCGACTTAGCGCCGCCGATGGCCGGACCGGAGACGGTGAACTTGACCTCCATGGTCTTCGCGAGCGATTCCACCTCGCGCCGATCGAGACCGCGACGCATCCGGGTTCCGCCGCCGGCAGCGCCGCCACGCAGCGAGTTGATCACCGTCCATCCGCGTGCGGAGGTCTCCGTGTCGTGCCACTCGAAGACGATCTCGGGGGCCTTCTCTTCGAATCGGGTGAGCAGATTCTTCATGGCTTCTCTCGGTTTCTCGACTGCCGGGGCTCGGGGCGACCCGGCCGTGTTCCCGGCCGGTGCCCGCGCTGTTACGGCGATCACTGTGTCGGCCGCCACTCGTGCGCCGCAACCGGCCGGGCAGCACATAGCCACGATGAACATCACCGAGAAAGAAGTTCCAGGATTTTCTATTCAGTTTGTGCATCAGAACAGATGATCGCGTTGCTAATCCGGTTCCGTGGGGGCTGTGCGATAGGCCGGGGCCTTCGCCGAGCGCGGCCGGTCGAGGGTCCGCAGGAGGGGCATCGACCGGTACGGGACGATCACCGACAGCACCATCACGCTGGTGGACCGGGCGACGACACTCGACTTGTTCAGATCGATCAGCGTCTGCTGCAGCCCCAGGTGGGAGCCGGCCGCGATGCGGCACAGGATGTCGCCGGAACCGGTGGTCGCGAAGGCCTCGAGCACGCCGGGAATCGACTCCAGCTCCGACGTCACGGAGTCGAGTGCGCCCTGCGCCGTCTCCAGCGTGACGAACGCCTGCACGTCGAACCCCGCGGCCGCGATGTCGAGTCGCGGCTCGTACCCGGCGATCACGCCCGACTCCTCGAGTTTGCGCACCCGCGCCTGGACGGTGGCCCGCGCGACCTTGATCCGGCGCGACAGCTCCAGCACGCCGGCCTTCGGGTCGTCGTGCATGGCGTCGAGAAGGGCGAAGTCGAGCTCGTCCAACTGCACTGCGTCCTTCATGGCCAGACCTTTCCGAACGGATTCAACTAGTCCGACTGTATAAGAAAACTGGTACCGGAGCCGCCGAAGGTGGCACTTCGGCTAGCTTCTGCTGGCTCGGTTGCCTATGTGAACGGTGTGGGTTTTCGTAGTGACCCAGGCAACAGGCCACGCCCCCGTCCCTCGAACCAGGAAGACAGCGATGACGATCGAGCAGACTCTCACCGACAAGGAACGCCTGGCAGGTCTCGACCTCGGCCAGCTCGAGCAGCTGGTCGGGCTGGTCGAATACGACGGCACCCGCGACCCGTTCCCGGTCAGCGGCTGGGACGCCGTCGTCTGGGTGGTCGGCAACGCCACCCAGACCGCCCACTACTTCCAGTCCGCGTTCGGGATGACCCTCGTCGCCTACTCCGGACCCACCACCGGCAACCGCGACCACCACAGCTTCGTCCTCGAATCCGGGGCCGTCCGCTTCGTCATCAAGGGCGCCGTCGACCCGGCCAGCCCGCTGATCGAGCACCACCGCACCCACGGCGACGGCGTCGTCGACATCGCCCTCGCCGTCCCCGACGTCGACAAGTGCATCGCCCACGCCCGCGCCCAGGGCGCCACCGTCCTCGACGAACCGCACGAGGTGACCGACGAGCACGGCACCGTCCGCCTCGCCGCGATCGCCACCTACGGCGACACCCGCCACACCCTCGTCGACCGCACCAACTACACCGGCCCCTACCTGCCCGGCTACACCGCCCGCACCTCCGGCCACACCAAACGCGACGGGGCCCCCAAGCGCCTGTTCCAGGCCCTCGACCACGTCGTCGGCAACGTCGAACTCGGCAAGATGGACCACTGGGTCGACTTCTACAACCGGGTCATGGGCTTTACGAACATGGCCGAGTTCGTCGGCGAGGACATCGCCACCGACTACTCCGCGCTGATGAGCAAGGTCGTCTCCAACGGCAACCACCGGGTCAAGTTCCCCCTCAACGAACCCGCCATCGCGAAGAAGCGGTCGCAGATCGACGAATACCTCGACTTCTACCAGGGCCCCGGCGCCCAGCACCTGGCCCTGGCCACCAACGACATCCTCACCGCCGTCGACCAGCTCACCGCCGAGGGCGTCGAATTCCTGGCCACCCCCGACTCCTACTACGAGGACCCCGAACTGCGGGCCCGGATCGGCAACGTCCGCGCCCCGATCGCCGAACTGCAGAAACGCGGCATCCTCGTCGACCGCGACGAGGACGGCTACCTGCTGCAGATCTTCACCAAACCCCTCGTCGACCGCCCCACCGTGTTCTTCGAACTCATCGAACGCCACGGCTCCCTCGGCTTCGGCATCGGCAACTTCAAAGCCCTCTTCGAAGCCATCGAACGCGAACAGGCCGCCCGCGGAAACTTCTGAGCGAGAGGATTACTGCGCGCGGGGGTCCTTCGTCGACGATTGTGCAGCGACTTTCCCGCCGGATCGGTGCCGTCGCGAATACGATGACGCCATGAGCCCTACCGAGGCAGTGGTGGCCGGTGCCGGTCCGACCGGGCTCACGCTCGCGCTGGAACTCGCGCGACGTGGCGTCGAGGTGCGGATCCTCGACAGGTCGCCCGAGCCGTTCGCGGGTTCGCGGGGAAAAGGATTGACCGCGCGCAGCCAGGAGGTGATGGACGATCTCGGCATCGTCGACGAAATCGTCGAAGCCGGGTTCCGGCATCTGCCCAGCCGGGTCG
Organism: Rhodococcus sp. JS3073; assembly: GCF_026810085.1. NCBI lineage: Bacteria > Bacillati > Actinomycetota > Actinomycetes > Mycobacteriales > Nocardiaceae > Rhodococcus > Rhodococcus sp. JS3073. The sequence continues at coordinate 4,975,110 of NZ_CP113951.1, forward strand.
CGGTGCGCGGCCAGGTGGTGCGCGACAGCGACCCGCACGCGGACCTGAGTCCCACCCCCGATCGGCCCTACGACGGCGGGCTGATGATCCCGCAGTGGCGGACCGAGCGGATCCTGCGAGAAAGGCTGTCGGAGTTCGGGATCGACGTGGAGCGCGGTGTCGAGGTGGTGGGGTTCGAGCAGACCACCGACAAGGTGACCGTACGACTCGCCGGTGGCGGGACAGTCATGGCGCGCTACCTCGTCGGCTGCGACGGCGGGCGCAGCACGGTGCGCAAGGCGCTCGGGGTGTCGTTCGAGGGAACGGGCGGCATCGAGGGCATGCTCCTCGGCGACGTGTCCGTCGAAGGCCTGGTCCCCGATCACTGGTACCAGTGGACGCACCCCGAGCAGGGGTTCGTCGCACTGTGCCCGTTCCGCGGAATCAACTCCTGGCAGTTCCAGGGAGTGCCGTTCGCGGACTTCGACGAGGAGGGCAACCTGCCCGAACCGTCGCTCGAGTACTTCCAGCGCGTTCTCGACGACATCGCCTGCGGCCCGGGCGTGCGATTGTCCGACCCGACGTGGCTGTCCACCTGGCATGTGAACGTGCGGATGGTGGACCGCTTCCGCGACGGTCGGGTGTTCCTGGCCGGGGACGCGGCCCACGTTCATCCGCCTGCCGGTGGGCTCGGGATGAACACGGGAATCCAGGACGCCTACAACCTGGGGTGGAAACTCGCTCTCGTCCTGGCCGGCTCCGCGGACCCGTCGCTCCTCGACACGTACGAGGAGGAACGGTTGCCGCTCGCGCGCTGGACGCTCGGGGTGAGCAGTGCGGGGCTGCAGAAGGTGGCCGCGAACCTCGGACGCGAGGACTCCGAGGGGTTTGCGGGCGCGGTGACCGAAGACGGTCAGCAACTCGGTCTGGGCTACCCGTGGAGTTCACTGTCTCGGGACGGGGACGTGACGACAGGTGTGCGCGCGGGAGACCGGGCACCCGACGCGCCGTGCCTGAGCCCGGACGGCACGCCGCTGCGACTGTTCGACGTCTTCCGGGGCACACACTTCACGATTCTCGGGTTCGGTGGCGGATCCCGGCACACCATGCAGACCCTGGCCGAAGACGCGCCCGACGACGTGAAGTACGTGGTAGTGGGCGATTCCCGCGGTCCCGGCGTGGACGTGGTCGACGACCGCGGTTTGGCACGCAGCGCATACGGGGCACACGGTGGCACGCTGGTGGTGGTGCGCCCCGACGGTTACGTCGCGCTCACCGCCGCGGCCACCGCGACCGACGACGTCATCGACTATCTCGGTCGGCTGGTGGGGAGGTCGTCCTGACGAAAGGCTGAACGATGCGACACAAGGACGAGGAACGCGATTACGACGAGGCCGATCTCGAGGTCGGGCCGCCGAAGGACCACGCGGCCGGTCCGACCGCTGTCGCGGTGTCGATGAAGCGCGCGCTCGAGCACATGGGCGTGGTTCGTACGGCCGAGACGTTGCTGCAGTTGAACCAGGCCGAGGGGTTCGATTGCATGAGCTGCGCGTGGCCCGATCCCGACCCGGGTCACCGCCACGCCGCGGAGTTCTGTGAGAACGGCGCCAAGGCGGTGGCGGAAGAAGCCACCCGCGACCGCGCAACACCCGAATTCTTCGCCCGCCACAGTATCGCCGAACTCGACTGCCACAGCGAGCACTGGCTGGGGCAGCAGGGCCGGATCACGCATCCGATGGTGAAGCGGCCCGGCGGTACGCACTACGAACCCATCGAATGGGACGAGGCATTCGCCCTGATCGGCAATCAGCTGAACGCCCTGGACCGTCCGGACGAGGCGATCTTCTACATGTCCGGCCGGGCGTCCAACGAGGCCGCGTTCGCGTACCAGCTGTTCGTCCGTGCGTTCGGGACGAACAATCTGCCCGACTGTTCCAACATGTGCCACGAATCGACCAGCATCGCGCTGCAGGAGTCGATCGGCATCGGAAAGGCCAGCGTCACGATGGACGACGTCTATCAGGCGAAACTCATTGTCCTGCAGGGCCAGAATCCGGGGACCAACCATCCGCGGATGCTGTCGGCGCTGGAGAAGGCCAAGCAGAACGGCGCGAAGATCCTCTCGATCAACCCGCTCCGTGAGGCGGGCCTGGTCAACTTCAAGAATCCGCAGACGCCCCGCGGGATGGTGGGTCCCGGTACCGACCTGTCCGACATGCATCTGCCCATCGCACTCAACGGCGATCTCGCGCTGCTCCAGGCGTTCGGCTCATTGCTCGTCGAATGGGATGCCCTCGACCACGAGTTCATCGAACAGCACACGATCGGGTTCGAGCTGTGGAAGCAGCACGTTACCGACATCGACTGGGACGTCGTCACCCGCACGACCGGGCTGTCGCGGGAGCAGATCACCGACGCGGCCCGGCTCCTGCGGGACTCCGACGCCACCGTCTTCTGCTGGGCGATGGGCCTCACCCAGCACCACAACTCGGTGGCGATCATCAAGGAAGTCACCAATATCGCTCTCGCCCAGGGAAACATCGGCAAACCCGGTGCCGGGCTGCTGCCGGTGCGCGGGCACTCGAACGTGCAGGGCGACCGCACGATGGGGATCTGGGAGCGTCCGCCGCGACACTTCCTGGACGCGCTTGCGAAGGAGTTCGACTTCGATCCGCCTCGCGAGAACGGCTACGACACCGTCGATTCCATCCGCGCGATGCGCGACGGCAAGGCGCACTTCTTCCTCGGGCTGGGCGGCAACTTCGTCCAGGCCGCCCCGGACACCGACGTCACCGCGGCCGCACTGCGCAAGACCCGGATGACCGTCCACGTCTCGACGAAGATCAACCGCTCGCATCTCGTGTGCGGTGACACCGCCCTGATCCTGCCGACGCGGGGACGCACCGAGCAGGACGTCCAGGCCGGCGGGCCGCAGTTCATCTCGGTGGAGGACTCGACGTGCTCGGTCCACGCGTCCCGGGGACCGTTGAAACCGGCCAGCCCGCACCTCGATTCGGAGGTCGGAATCGTCACGCGCATCGCGGAGGCCACGATCGGCGACCGCTACGGTCTCGAGTGGAAGAAGATGCGGGACGATTACGCGAACATCCGCCTGCACATCTCGCGGGTGGTGCCCGGGTGTGAAGGCTACGAGGTGAACGTCCGCCGGCCGGGCGGGTTCGTCCTGCCGCACCCGCCGCGCGATTCCCGCACGTTCCCCACCCACTCGGGGCGCGCCGAATTCGCGGTGTCCCCGATCGAGGTGCTGCAGGTGCCTCCGGGGCACGTGATCCTGCAGACGATCCGCAGCCACGACCAGTTCAACACCACGATCTACGGGCTCAGCGACCGCTACCGCGGAATCGAGGGAGGTCGCCGCGTGATCTTCCTGCACCGCGACGACATCGCGTCCCTCGGATTCGACGACGGTGACATGGTCGACCTCTTCACCCACTGGGCAGGCGACGACCGGGTCCGCTGCGCCCACGATTTCCGGATCGTCGAATACGACACGCCCCGGGGTTCGGCCGCCGCCTACTACCCGGAGACCAACCCGCTCGTCCCGCTCGATTCCACGGCCGTCGGCAGCAACTGTCCCACGTCGAAGTCCGTCATCGTCTCGGTCGAACACGCCGGCAAATACAGCGCCGAATGCCCACCGGAGGCGAGCCAGGACGAGGTCGGATCGGACCGATTCCACAAGGCGACCCCCCAGCCGAAGCACCTCTCCTGACGTGAGTGGCATCGTGTGCCCCGGCACGCTTTCCCACTCACCTGCGCACGTGAGTGGCGATGTGTGCGGGGGTGCACATCGGCACTCACGTCACCGGGCGAACCGGACATTCTGCACTTACAGTGAATGACTGTGACCGACTCCGTGCTCGCCGTGGTGTTCGCAGTGGGTGCCGCGCTGTGCATCGCCGTCGGGACGGTGGTCCGTCACCGCAGTGCTGCGCAGATCCCGGACCAGAACGTCGGCGTACTCGGACCGATCACGACGCTGGTGCGTCAACCGGTGTGGTGGGTCGGCACAGTCGTCGGGATCGGCGGGTACGCGCTGCAGGCGGCCGCCCTGGGCCTGGGGTCGCTGCTGCTGGTGCAACCGCTGCTCGTGCTGTCGCTGCTGTTCGCGTTGCCGCTGGGTGCCCGGTTCTCCGGGCGGACGGTCACCCGCGCCGACTGGCTGTGGGCCTCCGCCCTCACCGCGGCGATCGCGGTCCTCGTCGTGGTCGGCGACCCACGACCGGGCGTCGAGCGCGCGGAGACCCGGCACTGGATCGTGATCTGCCTGATCGGGCTGCCCTTCGTCCTCGCGTGCCTGCTGGGTGCGCGGTCGGGCAGCCGGTCGCGCCGCGCACTGCTGCTCGGCCTGGCGGGTGGTGCGTTGTTCGGTGTGGCAGCGGTACTGACGAAGGGCGTGGTGCACCTCGCCGGTGAGGGGCCGAGACCGCTGTTCACCTCGATCGAGTTGTACGCCCTCGTCGTCGTGGGAGCCGCCGCGGTCACGCTTCAGCAGTCGGCCTTTCAGGTTGGAGCGCTGCAGGCGTCGCTCCCCGCGACCACGGTGATGGAACCCCTCGTGGCGTCGCTGCTCGGTTTCGTGGTGCTCGGCGAGTACCTGGATGCAGACCGGAAGGTGACCGCCGTCCTCGTCATCGCCCTGGTCGCCGTCATCTTGGCCGCGGTGGCCCTGGCGCGCGGCGCCGCCGTCGTGGAGGACACTGCATCGGATCCGGCTCAGCCCCTGTCCCGGTCGCGCAGGTAGGCCGATAACGGTTCGTCGCGTTGTATGCGCGACAAAGCGATTCGACGCGCCGCCCCCCACATCAGCGCGGAGATGACGACGGCGAGGGCGACGCACAGTGCGAAGTCCGCGGTGCCGATCCGCGTGTGCACGTCGGCCGGTCGCACGAGCCGCCACAGCACCACCGGGACGACGGCGATCGCGACCGAGAACGCGGGGAACACCCCGTACGGCACCACCAGCAGGATCAGCCACCGGACGACGACCGTGCGCCACCGGTCGCGTTGCTCCCACCGCCACCGCAGGGACCGCTGGTGGTAGGGGAAGTACACCCCGACCAGACTCGACCCGGCGAGTGCGCCGAACGGGCACAGCGCCACCGCGACCACCACCACCGCGGTGTACAGCCAGTCCTGCTCGGCGAAACCCACGACGATCGCGATGGTCGCGCAGATCGGGGCGATCAGCATCCACAGTGCCACCGCCTTCGCGGCGAGTAACGCACCCAGCGCGTCCCGGTCGTCGAGTGCGGCGAGGACGCGCTCGCGGTCCGGTGCCAGAACGTTGGTGGCGGTGACGTCGGCGTACATCCAGCCGGCGAGGGCCAGCGCGAAACCCGACGGTCCGGTCCACTCGAACAACCAGTTCCTGGGCAGCAGGAACCAGGCCCCGATCATCAGGACGGCATTGAACGCCACGGTGGCAAGGGTGTCTGCCGGGTTGCGCCAGATTCTGATCCACTCCGCGCGAAGAGCGGTCATGCCGTTCAGCGTAAAGCGTCGGGCAGGACGGCGGACCCGGGTCGGCGGGATCCCGGACGATCGGGACGCCGGTCCCTTCCCCCTGGGACGTCGGGTCAGCGACAGTGGTGCGATCCGAGAGAAAGGCCTGTCGTGACCCTCGACGACGAGGAGGCAGCCGGGGCCGCGGCCCTGATGGACTCCCTCCCCGACCGCCACCGGACGGTGCTGCGACTCCGGCTCGCGCACCGCCTCCCCGCCGTCGAGGTGGCACGCATCCTCGGGACGAACGTCGAGGCCGTACTCCTCCTCCAGCATGCGGCGCTCAACCTCCTCCGGCGGCAACTCGCCGCAGGGACGGTGTTGGACGGCGACAATCCTGCGGACCAGCGGCACTGATCGACGCTGCGGGATCCCGCGGTGCTGCCTCTTTCACGTCGTCGCGACGGCATGCTGCCGCATTCGTGGAGTTTGTCGACCCACGGGTTCATTCTGAGAAGGGCCGGAAAGGAGAGCCAAGATGATGACAATCGTCACTCGCGTTGTGCTTCGCGAGGAGGGAGCCGACCAATGGGACCGCGCAATGCATGAGCGGGTCACTGCGGCGCGTGAAAAGCCCGGGTGGATATCTGCGCAGCTTCTCAAAGGGGTCGACGAGCCACTCGAGCGCGCCATCGTCGGCGTCTGGGAATCGAGAGAAGACTGGTCGGCCTGGCATCATGACGAAGCCTTCCGTTCGACTCGTGAAGAGCTCGTGGGTCTCGAGGCCGGCCCGATGGACTCCACCTGGTTCGAGGTGGTCCAGAACACTGCGACTGAAGAAGACTGAACGGGATGCTCGGTGGCTACCGGCTGGAATCGGGTGAGGAGTACGTGTGATCCGGGCGTGCTGATCGAGCCGCGCCCGGACCACCTGGGATCCGGTGGTGCCGGATTTTCGGTTCGGCGGTGTGTATCCGGATTCGTCGAAGCATCTTCCGCTGAAATATTCGACGAAGTGAAAGCAGTTCCGTCCCTGACGAACTCGTATCCGGAATGTCACGCTGCGACACCGCCATCCATGCGTTGGCATGCTCAACGTGCGGTCCCGCTCGACGACGGTCCCAGCCCCGGCCTGTCGTCTGTCGCCGGCACCCACGCGCCGACGACGAACACCGTGCCGGCTCACAGGATCTGGCTGCAGCGAAGGACCGCCACCTGAGCGCGGCCTCCTACTCTGCAACTGCGAGGGGGTGGGCATCCACGTGAGATGCGTCGGCTTCGACGGCGCGGGTGACGCGCATGAGGGGGACTGCCACGAGGGCTGCGAGTAGGAGGGGCACGATGACCGCCAGGTACATCGCACGCGGCGTCATCACGCTGAGCGCGTATCCCGCGACGATGGGCGAGAGGATCGCGCCAGCACGCCCGATGCCCATCATCGCGCCGTACCCCTTGGCCCGCGCGAGCACCGGGTACACCTCAGTCGAGGTGGAGGTGTATCCCGAAAGGCCCGCGAAGATGCCACCGCCGAGCAGCGCGGCCATCGCCAACGCGAACGGACCCTGAAGCGTGACCGCGAAGGCTGCAATCGCCACAGCGGACACAAGGGAGGTTGCGAACGCGATCCGCGCACCCGGGAACCGCAGACCGAACGCACCGAAAAGGCATGCTCCAACAACCGAACCGACGCCGATCATGATGCCTGCCAAGGCGCCACTGCCCGCGTCCCCGCTGGTCGCCTTGATGAGCTGCGGCGTCCAGGTGCTCACGAAGTAGTAGCCCGCGGTGAGCATCGAGTAGCCGAACACCAGCAGGAGTGTGCGCGCTCGCAGATTCCGACCGAGGAGACGGGTCGGGACCTCGGGCTCAGCCGCCACGCGGTTACCTGTTCGAGGTGCATTCTTGCGTGCGAGGAATTCGGGGGATTCGCGGAGGAAAGCGACGGTCACGATGAACGACACAATCCCCAGCCCGGCGCCGATCCAGAACATGCCCTGCCAAGCCCCACCCGCCAGGGCGATGAGCCCGGCACCGGCGAAGCCGGCCAGCAACGTGCCGAGCGGGTACCCGATCATGACCATTCCGACCGCCACACTGCGGCGATTGGTCGGGGCGGCCTCCTGGCAGAGGACGATGATGACGACGCTGATGGTGCCGATCGCGATGCCCGTGACGAAGCGAGTGGCGAGGAGTGTCTCGAAGTTGATCGAGAGTGCCGACCCGGCCAACCCGAGGGTGTTGGTGGCGAGGCCGGCCAGCAGGACGCACCGCCGGCCGAAGACGTCTGCGAAACGCGCGAGGCCGATCGCGCCCACCGCCATTCCCGCGAGTGCCGCGCTGATCAGGTAACCCTTCTGAGGGTTGGTGGCGAAGCCCTCGGGCAGGTGCGGCATCGCAAAACCCATCACGAGAACGTCGTAGCCGTCCAGCATATTCAAGAACATGCAAAAGAGCACCGTCGCAAGCTGATACGGGCGCATGCCCGTCCGCGTCGGCCAATCCTTGGTCCCGCTCATCGGGTCCCTCTCGCTCGAAGTGTTGAAGTGTCCTAGCGGTAATTTTTGGGGAAGTTTTCCTCGTGACGTCTGGCTATGGGCCCACCCTCGGTGGGAGGGGATCAGACCTTCAGCAGGGCTGTGAAGTCGGAGGCGGGTTGGTCGGGGTCGCCGTGCTGGATGGCGTGGAGCAGGGTGTCGCCGCGTTCGGTGCCCAGCGATGCCGAGGTCACGTCGCGGAATTTCGCGTCGAGGTCCTCCTGCGGCATCGGGTTTTCGGCGGTGCCGGTGGGGTTGTCGATGAACAGGTGTTCGGTGGTGCCGTCGGTGTAGGTGACGGTGATGTCGCCGACCCAGCGGCCGGGGTAGGCGGTGTCGAGTTTGGGTGTGACCTCGATCTTGACCTTCTGGGCGAGGGTGGCGACGTCGCTGCCGGGGCCGAGGTCGAGCCGCCCGGCCAGGTACTCGTTGTGAGTGCGGAAGCCGTTGCCCTTGCCGAGCAACGACAGCGAGAACTGGAACGGCAGGCTGTATTGCAGGTGCTCGATGATTTTGGGTGCGTAGGCGTTGGCGTTTTTGTTGCCGATGACGACGTCGCCGCCGGTCTGGATGCCGAGCACGACGGAGTCGATGTCGGCGGCGCGGGTGGTGAGTTGGCGGGCGCCGTCGATGTAGGCGTGGTTGATGCCGCAGCAGCAGTAGGGCTTGATCCAGATGCGGGTGATCTCGAAGGTCTTGTCGAGGCCGAAGGTGGTGGCGGCGTCGTCGGCGACGGGGCGGCCGACGAAGGTGCGGTAGAAGCCTTTGCCGCCGGTGAGGAAGGTGGTGGGGCCGGTGATGCCGGCGGCGGCCATGTCGGCGGCGCGGATGCCGTTGCGGGTGCCGATGCCGGAGTGGATGCGTTTGATGGAGCCGCCGGAGGAGGTGTATTCGGTGGTGCCGGAGGCGTGGCTGAGGGCGATGGCGAGGGCGTGGACGGTGGTCTCGGTGTCGAAGCCGCGCATCTTGGCGGTGACGGCGGCGGCGCCGAAGTTCGACAGCAGTCCGTGGGGGTGGAAGCCGCGTTCGAGGAGTTGGGGTGCGGCGAGGTTGCCGATGCGGGTGTAGACCTCGTAGCCGGCGACGATGCCGGTGATGACCTCGGCCATGGTGGCGCCGAGTTCTTCGCCGACGGCGAGTGCGGTGGAGACGACGCAGCTGCCGGGGTGTGAGGAGCTGGCGCGGTGGGCGTCGTCGTATTCGAAGCCGTGGCCGAAGGAGGCGTTGACGAAGGCGGCGTCGGCGGCGCTCATCTGGTCGCCGGTGGCGGCGACGTGTGATTTGCCGGGGACGTGCGCGGCGCGGGTGAGTGCGAGCAGTGCCTGGCTCCAGGGCAGTGAGGCGCTTGCGATTTGGAGGGCGAGTTGGTCCTGCATGAGGCGGCGGGCGCCGGCGAGGGCGTCGGCGGGGATGGTGTCGAAGGTCAGGTCGGTGACGAGCCGGGCGACGGCTTCTTCGACGGGGGGAATGTTGCCCATGGGTGTGTCCTTTGCGGTGTTGGGGGTCAGGAAAGCGCACCGGGCGCTCAGGGCGCCGGGGTCAGTGGGAGAAGCAGCGCCGCGACCACGTCGTCGGCCTTCTCCAGCGCAAGGATGTCGTCGACCATCGCCTCGACCACCTGCTCGCTGAGCGGCAGCACCGAGAACGGGACGCACAGCCGGAACTTGTCGATGAAGTCCTGCTCACTGAACGGGTTCTCCGGGTGCCCCTTGACGTACACGTGCTCGGTCACGATCTTGCGGCCGTCTCGCAGCGTGGTCGTGAGCCGGGCTCCCCAATCCGACACGGACGGGTCCTCGGTGGCCGAGATCGTCGACATCAGTTCTCGGACGTCCTGGCGTTGCCGGGCTTCGGCCGCGTACGACTGCAAGAAGACCTTTTTGTCGATCGCGGCGGTTGCGACGGCATACGGCAGGCTGAACTGGCATTCCGGAACCGTCTGCGGATGCCACTTCTTGTCGGTCGGTTCGCACACGGCGCGCCAGCCCGACGTGGAGACATCGATGTGAATCTCGGCGATGTCGCCGGCAGCGAAATCGTGTGTGCGCATCTGTTCCAGGATTCCGTCGATCGACGAGTGCGAGAAGTAGCAGGCGCTGTAGCCCTTCGTGATGATCTGCGTCATTTCCCAGCGCTCGCCCAGATCGCGAGTGAGTGCATCGGGATCCGTCTGCCAGCGCGCCGTGCGCAGGTATCCGTTGGCTCCCGTCAGCACCTCCTGACGCGGTCCGGTGATGCCCTTTTCTACGAGCAGGCAGGCGGTGATCGCGGATTGGCAGACCAGACCGTGGTGCACGCGGACCATCAGGGTGGCGGGTGCGTAGATCGCCATCGTGTGGGGCTGGGTCAGCGTGCGTGCGATTCCCTGGGCATTCTCCAACTGTTCCTGGGAGAAGCCGAGGAGCTTGCCGACCGCGGCGACAGCCCCGAAAATGTAGTGGCCGCCACAGTCATTGGACTTCACTGCCGAGCTGATGAGCTTGTAGGCGGACCCCACGCGAATGAGAGTCTCCTGGCCGACTACCAACGCCGTGAGAAACTCCTCTCCGGTGACGTTCGGCCGCAGACCGGTTGCCGCGAGCAGGCACGCAACGATGTATTCACTGATGTGACCCGCTTCTTCGTGAAGATCGCCGCAGTCCATGGCGCGTGGCATCGGCCCGATCGCCAGCGCCGCCTCCGTCGCCGGGACTCGGCCGCCATAGAACGGCAAGACGGACTGTGGTGTTCCGCCCTTGTCCTTGACCATCTCCACGATCGCCGGGATGCCGTCCATGCCCGAGCCGCCGATCATCACGGCCATGCAGTCCAGCAGGGTGTGCTTCGCGTGGCGGACGACGTCCTCCGGCAGATCCGCGTAGCCGGTCTGCACCGCCATGCGGCACAGGGTGCTCATCGGGTCTTCTGAATTCTGGATCTCATACCTGGTCATCTATTCGGGCGTCCGTCCTGCGCCGACCTCGACCTCGAGGCCGGTCACGTGTCTCGCCTCGTCCGCTGCGTTTCGCATCAGAGGTCTCCGCTCTCATTCCGTTTTCTGTCAGGTCGAGATTCGCTCACCGCCGAAGCGGGCGGAAGTAGCTTTCTCGGTCAACGAGAAACAATTAGTGAGACCGGTCTCAACACCGTGGAAGAGTGGGGCAGCTCATGTGGGGTCGGTGGCGTGCCGGATCTGCTGCATCAGCAGGGTCAACCGGGGGTTGGTGTGCCCGCTGCCTGCAAGGAACGCCCGGGAGATGCCGCGGGCGGTCGTGTGCAGTGCCGGCAGCAGATCGGACGGCACGCCCACACCGAACGGCGTCGTGACGGACAGCGCGGCGAGCGCGGTACCGTCGTCGGAGAGTATCGGCACGGCGATTCCGGTGGCGTCGGGCGAGATCCATTGCCGTGCGACGACATACCCAACTCGGCGGGTCTCGTACACGATCCGTGCAAGTTCAGTGCGGTCGACCACGGTGTGCTCGGTGAAGCGAGTGACCTTGGCCTCCTGGAGGATTCGCTCCCGCACGTCCGGCGGCGCGAAGGCGACGAGAACCATGCCGGGAGACGACGTCAACGCGGGTAGGCGAACTCCGGGTTGCGTCACGTTCGTGGCACTCGGCTGCCGCGACGACAGGGTGTCGACGTTGATGACGTCGTTGCGATCGAGTATCGACAGCAGGGTAGGCGCGTTGACTACGTCTCGCAGGTCTTCCATGTAGGGGAGCGCGATCTCGCGGAGTGTGAGGACGCCTGACGATCTGGTCACGATCTCCCACAACCGCATTCCGATTCGGACCCGGCGGTCGGCGTCGCGGTCGAGGATCCCGAGGCCGAGAGTTCCGTGACGATACGATGCGCCGACGGGATCGGAATGTCCGCCTGGCGTGCGATCTCCGACGCGGTCAGGGAACCACCGGCGTCCTTGAACGCTTCGAGCACGCGCACGACCCGCTCGATCATCGACTCGCCACGCGCCGGCATCGACTGATCACCTCTGGACCTGAATCCGCAGGAACATTCTGAAGAGAGCTACCCGAACGCTCCGGTAGAGTCCCCGCACGCGGGTCGAGCGTGTGTGGACGGAGAACGACTTTACTCGCTCGCCCCAGGCGTTGAATCGGCCGGATTCGGGAATCGGGCAGTGCCATCGCACCGCCCCTGCCCGATCCGTCCATTCGGTCGGGGACCTCAATCTGTGAAGTGCGGATGCCGCCGCGCCTCAAAGGCGGCGATGCCTTCCGCCGGGTCCCCTCCGGCCATGGCCTCGACAACTGTCTCGCGCTCGAGGCGCAGACCAAGGTTCAGGGTGTTGTGCAGCGCGCCCCGGCCAAGCCGTTTCATGGCTGCCAACCCGGGCCGGCTCCGGGAAGCCAAGGCGCTGCAGTACTGCGTCGCTTCTTCGTCCAATCGCTCGGGGTCTACCACGTAGTTGACGATCCCCCAGCGCAACGCGGTTTCGGCGTCGATCCACCGGCCTGAATACATCAGGTCGAGTGCCCGGCTGAGGCCGATGAGTCGCGGAAGACGCTGGGTTCCACCCCAGGCCGGCACTAGCCCGTATTGCACGTGCTGATCGCCGAAACGAGCGTCACTTGCGGCGAAGACCACATCGCAGCACAGTGCCAGCTCGAGCCCGCCCGCGAGAGCGAGGCCCCGGCACGATGCGATCACGGGCAGTGGGCTGTTCTCCAGTCGCTGTAAGGTCTCGTGGACCAGTAGAAGGAAGTCGTCGAGCAGTGTCGGGTCTCGCATCATCACTTTTGCTTCTGCGAGATCGCCCCCGGTGCTGAAGTGTCTTCCCTGCGCGGTGATCAGCACAGACCGGACGCCGGAGTCGGGCTGCTCGAACTCGTCAATTGCCGCACGAATGGTTTCGAAGGCTGCCCGGCTCAGCGCATTGAACTTCTCGGGCCTGCTGAGTTCGATCACGCCGGCAGCGCTGCGACGGGTAACCGTTACGTCGCCAGCGGCGATCGGTGTGGTCGTTGCTTCAGGTGCCACAACGTCTCCGTTTCTCATTGATTTCGTTGGTCGACGGAACTGACGACCGGTGGATGGACGGTGTCTGGGTTGGACCGGCTACTCGGCCGGAAACCGTCGGCCGCGCCGGGCAGTCCCAGGACCGCGCTCGTGGGGAACATCGCGTTGTGCTCAATATATAATGCAACGCAATGTAGAATGCAGATAGAGTTTCTCCGTGCCGGCGACGACGGCGCACGCGCCGACTTGTCGAACGTGCGGTGCGAAGGCGACCGCCGTGACGTCCGAACTGCACGTACCTCTAGTGCGGAGCACGGCCAAAGCGCGATATGTACACAGTGCGTGCTCGCGAATTGCGGTTCCGTCCCATCCTCGAAGGAGACCGATGTCCGAAGATACCGAAGATGCAACTGTCAGTCGTGCGCAGAGGATGTTCGGCACTCTCGCGCCGAAGCTGGCATCGCTGACCGACGAGGTGCTGTTCGGTGACGTCTGGGAGCGACCTGGGTTGTCCCCACGCGACCGCAGTCTGATAACCGTGGCTGCGCTGGTCGCCCTCTGCCGGGAAAACCAAATGCCGGGGCATTTTTCGCGGGCATTGGACAATGGCGTACAGCAAGATGAACTCGTCGAAATCATCACACATCTCGCGTTCTACGCAGGATGGCCCAATGCCGTGACGGCGATAGCGACGCTCACGACCGTCCTCGAACAAGAGAATGATGCAGCGATCCCGACGAGCTGACCTAGGTCTGCGCAGCAGGAAGGGAACCGCTATGACCGAACACAACGGCAGGACGAGTGAACCGATTCTCGATCCCGACCTCGAGATCGTCGACTCGCACCACCACCTCTTCGACCGCCCGACCGGGCGCTACATGTTCGAGGACTATCTGGCGGATGCCTCGGCGGGGCACAACATCGCCTCCTCGGTGTACGTCGAAACCCAGGCGATGGCACGCACCTACGGTCCGGCGCAGTTGCGCGCGATTGGTGAGGTCGAGTTCGCCAACGGCGTGGCCGCGATGAGTGACACCGGCGGTTACGGACACTGCCGAGTCTCGGCCGCGATTGTGGGCTACGCAGACCTCACCGTCGGCGAGTCCGTGGGAGAGTTCCTCGATCTCGCGCTCTCGACCGCACCCGACCGCTTCCGTGGGGTCCGTCAGATACTCATCGACCACCCGTCTGAGGCGCCTTACCGGTACATCACGCACCGTCCCCCGAGCGGACTCATCCGCCGCCCGGGGCTCGTGTCAGGTCTGCGCGAGCTCGGGAAACGAGAACTCACTTTCGACGCCGCGGTCCTCCACCATCAGCTCCCAGAGCTGAGCAGATTGGCGGACTCCGTTCCGGAGACGACGATGGTCCTGAACCATCTGGGGTTGGCGATAGCCATGGAAACGAACGCTGAGGAGAGCAACGCAATCTTTCGATGCTGGAGAGACTCCCTGCATGATCTTGCACGACGTCCGAACGTCGTCTGCAAGATCGGTGGTCTAGGCCTGCCCTTCTGGGGTTTCGGCCTCGAAAGTCGGGAGAGCAAGGCCGGTTCTGATGAACTGGCAGAGATCTGGCGCCCATACGTCGAAACCGCGGTGGAGGCGTTTGGTGCTCACCGCTGCATGATGGAGAGTAACTTTCCACCGGATGCTCGATCGTGCGGATTCGTTCCCCTGTGGAATGCGCTCAAGTCCGTTACGGGAGCCTTCTCTGCCTCGGAGAGGACGGCTCTGTTCAGTCGTACGGCGAGGCGTGTTTACCGAATCCCGTCCGTTGGACAGGCGGACGTGCGCGGCCACCGCGGCCGTGGATCGGGGTCTCCGCCCGCCCTGATCCTGTGACCGTTCAGGTCAACGCTGCGGCGACGGCCTCGGCCGCGGCGAATGCGGCGTTGTCCAGTTCGTCGTTCACCGGTGTCGGGCAGGATGACAGTTTCACGACGACGACGCCCCGGTCGATGTCGATGTAGATGTACTGACCGTAGATGCCCAGACACAACAACACACGCCGGTCGGGGTGGGGAATCCAGAACTGATTGCGGTACATTCCGCCCGGGAACGGTGTTCCGGTCGGCGAATGAGAATATGCCTCATGCGAATCCGGCGCGCCACGCAGGGAATCGTCGATCCAGTGCAGCGGCACGACCTGTTCGGCGCCGAGGCGTCCGCCGCGGCGGATTATCTCACCGAATCGCGCAACGTCCCGGAGCGTCGCGGCGAGGCCACCGTCCGCGAAAACGGCTCCGGCACGGTCGACCCCGGCGTCCATGTCGTCGGCGGCGAACTTCGACCACACGAGCCGCGACAGCAGTGCCGGCATACGATCGGCGGCGGCGCGTTCGCATACCCAGCCGAGTACATCCGTTTCGCACGATCGGTATTCGAAAGGGCCGCCGTGGGGGCGAGCCGCTTTCAGCATCGGAAGGAACTGGTAGAGCGACGACGGCACCCAATCGTCGACCCGCGGAATCCAGCCCACGGCCTGATCGAGGAACCGCACCTCGGCGCCCGGTTCCAGGTATTCTTCGGAGAATCGGATGCCGGAACGCATGTCGAGGATGTGGCGCACGGTGGCACCCGCGTAGCCGGAGTTCGCGAGCTCCGGAATGTACTCGGTGAGCGCTGCTTCGGGGTCCAGCAGACCGGATGTGATCAAGTTCGCGGCAACGGTTCCGACGATTGATTTGCTGACCGAGAACAGCATGTGCGTCCGGCCGGGTTCGAGGTCTCCGGGATACAACTCGGCGCGCACGGTGCCGTTGTGAAGGACCATGAACCCGTCGGTGTAGGTGCGGTCGAGCACCGAACGGAGGGTCTCGGTGCCGACGGGGAGGTCGAGATCGAGCGGGTCGCCGTCGGTGAGTCGCAGTGGCTCCGATCCGGCAGCGACCCGTGCGGTCGGCACGACTTGCCGCATTCGGCCGAAGGTGTACCGGTTGGCCGGTGGGCTCTGCCAATCAGCAAGGCTGACAAACGACTTGGTATCGATCATTTCACTGCCTCGCTGCTCTGTCCGGCGGCGACAATGACCGCCTGCTCGTGGGTAAAGCTCATTTCGGGTGTCGGCCGGCGGAAGCCGCGTGTGAGCCAGACGAGGTAGACGATTCCGATTGCCAACCAGGAGATTCCGGAGATCAGTGCATGCTCGCTGAGCTGGGTGATCATGTACAGCGTCACCGCGGCGCCGACGAGCGGCAAGACCACGAAGCGGACTGCACTCAACTGCCGTGTGGCGTAGTTTCGCAGGTAGTACACGATGACGCAGAGGTTGACTGCGGTGAAGGCCGTGAACGCGCCGAAGTTGATGAATCCCGTCGCGGTCTCGAGCGGCATGTTCATACCGAGGAAGCACATGCTGCCCGTGACGAGCACGCAGAACACGGGAGTCCGGGTGCGGCCGTTGAGCTTTCCGAACAATCGGCGGGGAAGCACGCCGTCGCGGCCCATGATGAACAGTAGACGGCTCGAGCTGAGCTGGACGGCGAGGCAGGATGCCGATCCGGCGATGATTCCGGCGAGGTTGGTCCAATCTGCGAAGAACTGACCACCGACCTGCACCGACATCGCGTACGACGCGGCCTGCGCATCGTCGAAGATGTCGCCGGGGTGGACGAGCTGCATGACATATGCCACGGCGAAGAAGATGACGCCGCCGATCGAGACGATCCAGATGATGGCCCGCGGAATGTTTCGCGCGGCGTCCTTGGTCTCCTCGGCGAGTGTGGTTACCGCGTCGAAACCGAGAAACGAGTATGCCGCGATCGCCGCTGCCGCGGAGATGCCGGCGACCGTGCTGTTGGAGTTCCAGAACGGCTCGCTGTACGAGGCGACGGGATTGCCGACGAGGAACTTGATGCAGTACGCGAAGAAGAGCAGTACCAAGAAGGTGGAGACGGCGAGCAGCAGCCGGTTGAGACGATCGGCGAGCGCGATCCCGATGACGTTGATCGCCGTCGTCAAGCCGGCGTTGATCAACATCCACAGCCAGATCGGAACCGACGGGAACTGTGCGTTGAGCAGGATCGACTGCGCCAGCCACGCGACCATCGGCAAGAACAGGTAGTCCAACAGGATCGCCCAACCGACCAGGAACCCGGCCGCCGACCCGAGGTTGCGGCGCGCATAGAAGTACGCCGAACCCGAGACCGGGTAGATGCGCGCCAGCCGTGCGTAGCTCAGTGCGGTGAGCAGCATCGCCCCGGTCGCGACCAGGAACGCCGTGGGCGCCGTGCCGGCACTGACGACCGCGATGACGCCGAAAATGATCATGACCAGGCTGGGTGCCATGTAGGACAACCCGAACGCCACCACTGACGGAAGTGTCAGTCGCGGCGTCAACTGTGGTTCGTCAGTCGCTGTCGCGACCCGCGATTCCGTCATGCGAACTCCTTGAAGTAGTGCTGTGGCGACGACCACTAAACTCCGCTGCAACGTCGTTGTCAACGCTGTTGACAACTTTGTGGGTAGCGCGATGTGCAGGTGCTGTTTTGCTACGGTGGATCGGTCGAGGAATCGAGGGGAGCAGGATGGCGAAGGACACCGCTCGCGCCACAACACCGGGGCGGGCGACGCGGCGGGAACGCAAGGGGTTGCAGCAGGAAGCCGCGGTAAAAGCCGCGTTCGAACTCGCTCAGCGCGACGGCGCCGCGGGGCTGACGATGCGTCGCCTCGGCGAGGAACTGAAGGTCGATGCGACGACGCTGTACCGGCTGTTCCGTGACAAGGACGAGTTGCTACTGGCCGTCTACGACCACGCGACCGCGGTCGAGCTTGCGGAGATCGGAGAGGTGCCCGAAGACGAGCACTGGCAGGACACGTTGCGGCGCATCGCCGATCGGATCTGGGTGACCGCGGTCCGCTCTCCTGCCATCGCGGCGCTGACGTTCGCCCGCACGACGGGCGGTCCGGCAGAGCGCCGAATGGTCGAGCTGATCCTCGAGACGTTCGCGCGGTCGGGCCTGTCACGCGAAGCCACGGTCCGGTACTACCGGGCATTTGCCGACGCCACGCTCGGGCTCGCCGGGCAGGTCGCCGTACTCGCGACCCTGGATCCCGAGATCCAGGCGAAGGACGCTGCGTCATGGACGCGCATCTACGCGCATTTACCCGACGGCGAGTACCCGACGGCCCGTGCCCACATCACGGAGCTGACTGGCATCGATCGTCGGACGATCTACGATCTGGTGGTCGAGGCTGTGCTGGCGGCCGCCGAGCGCGAGAGCGCCGAGTCGGCCTAGCCATTCCTCAGGGGCTCGAACGACACCGTTCGTGCCGACCGCCCTCCCCGTGTGTTCGCCCGCAGCCGTAGGGGTGGCGCGCATCTCACTCACTCGCCACCCATGACCCCCGTCACTTGATTTTAAAGATTATGCATAATAGATTCACGCGACAAGCTGACCATCAGAGAGGACTTGACGCGTGGCGAAGAAACGCGAGATATCCGTTCGGCGGGGATCCCACGAGCGCGGGAAAAAGGTCGGCGCGGCAGTCATCATCGGAACGTCGCTGGAGTGGTTCGACTTCTACCTCTACGCGTCGATGGCGGCGCTCGTCTTCGGCAAGGTGTTCTTCCCGTCGGTGAATTCGTCGGTCAGCACCCTCGCGGCGTTTTCCACGTTCGCGGTCGGATTCCTGGCCCGGCCCTTCGGGGGCATCCTCTTCGGAATCCTCGGTGACCGCATCGGGCGCAAGGCGGTGCTGTCGATCAGCCTGCTGATCATGGGAATCGCGTCCGGGCTCATCGGGCTCGTGCCGTCGTATGCCGCGATCGGCGTGGCGGCACCGGCGCTGCTGATCATTCTGCGGATCCTGCAGGGCTTCGGCGCGAGTGCCGAACTGGGCAGCGCAATCACGGTGGCGTACGAGCATGCCGACGAGAAGACCAGGGGCCGGTACGGCGCCTACCCGGTGATGGGGGCGCAGATCGGCCTGCTTGCGGCGTCACTCGCTGTTGCCGCGGTCACCAGCCTCGACGACGAGGCCCTCTACACGTGGGGATGGCGGGTGCCGTTCATCGCGAGCTTTGCGATCGTGATCGTGGGCTACTGGATTCGCCGCGCGATGCCCGAATCGGAGGAATTCGAGAAGGTGGCGACCGAGGCGCGGCAACGTAAGGGCTTCCAGGTTCTGCGTGACCTGGTGCGCGGCAACTGGCGGGGCCTTCTCGTGGTTGCGGCCGTGTACGGCGGGTATTCCGCCCTCTCCTACACCTTCAAGACGTTCTCACTGTCCTACCTCACGGAGTTTCAGGGTGTGGCGAAGAATGTCGGCGCCCTCGGGGTGACGTTCGCGAGCATCGCGGCGATCATCGCGTGTCCGCTGATCGGGCGCCTGTCCGACCGTGTGGACACCCGCAAGGTCATGATCGGCGCGGCGATCGGGGTCGCACTGATGGCCTTCCCTGCCTTCTGGCTGTTCGACACCGGTCGCTCCCCGCTCATCTGGGGTGTCATGGTCGTGACCACGGGTGTCCTGGCACCGATGATCATGGTGGCGGCAAGCCCGTACATGGCACGGCAATTCCCCACCGAGGTCCGCGCCTCGGGCATCGGCACCGGCCGGGAGGTCAGCGGCGCCGCAGCAGGTGGCCTGGCCCCGATCCTTGCGCTGACGATGGTGACCATGTCGCCCAGCCACTCGACGTGGGGCGTATCGCTGCTGATCATCGGGTGCGCGGTTCTGGTGGTCGGTGGCGGGCTGTTCGACCAATCCCGTCGGGTGACGGGTGGCGCGACCGCACCGTCGGAGGTCCCGGAGGCGCTGGAGCCGCAGCGCCGCTAGCCCGCCGCAGGTCGTGCGGTCGTGACGTGGCTCACCAGGATGCCTAGCATGGTGCGTAGGCCAGCGACTTCATGGGAGTGCGGTATGCGCAACACGTCGATCCGGCAGGACGCCTCGGCGCTGCACAATGCGATCGCCGACCTCACCCACGACGTGAGTGTGCTGCTCGACCGCGACCTGAGCGGTCCGCAGCCGGCCGGCGCGCAGTCCCACAGTCAGGCGCTTGGCTGGCTGTGGGACCTCGTGACCGCCGAGATGACGCGTGCGATCGGCCAACACGACCCGTCGTCCGATGTTCTGACGCCCTTGATGGCGATTCTCGGCCGAATACGCGAGGCGGAGGCCGCGGTGGCGCAGTTGGGGCTGGCCGACCACGCGGAGATTCTCGCGAAGGTTCAGTCGGCGTTGGCACAGGTCGGCGACGTGCAGACCGTCGACGCGCTGCTGGCCCGGGCTCCCGAGGCGGTATGCAGCCTCGGTTTCGATCGCGCCCTGCTGTCGACGGTGGACGGCTCGTGGCGGTTGCATTCGATGCACGTCGTCCGCGACCCTCGCTGGGCGGACGAGATCGTGGCGGTGGGCCGGGAGAATCCGCCGGTTCTCGACCGCATGCTCGTCGAGAACGACACCGTGGTCGGTGCTCGCGCAACGCTTGTCCATGAGGTGCAGGACAACCCTCGCGTCAACCGCCCGCTGGCCGAGATCACCAGATCCTCGTCGTACGGCATTGCGCCGCTGATGGTCGACGGTGACGTCGTCGGGCTGGTGCACGGAGATTGCTATCACCAGCAACGCAATCTCACCAGTGTCGATCAAGCGCTGCTGTCGACGTTCGCCGAAGCGATGAGTCAAAATCTGGCGAGAGTCAGTGTGCTCGAGGGGCTTTCGGTGGTACGTACCCAACTGGACGGCCTCGGACGCTGGACCAAGGCACCCGGCCCCGGGGTAGCGAAGTCCGTCGCGCTCGGTCGCGACGACGATTCCGTGCTCACCCGCCGCGAGGTGCAGATCGTACGACTCATGGCGGACGGCGACTCCAACGGCAAGATCGCCCGCAGGCTGGTCATCTCCGAGGGAACCGTGAAGACCCACATCACCCGTATCCTGCGCAAACTCGGCGCAGCCAACCGGGCCGAGGCCGTGTCGATCTGGCTGCGCAATTCCGACGTCACGCGCACTACGACGCAACGCTGACGTCGGCTGAAGGTCGTACGGATCTACGACCTTCGTCAGATGTTCCCGCACCCTCCGTGCGGAAGAGTGACGTGCAACACAAACGTGGCGCAGATGCACTGCGCATGTCACTGAAGTACACAGCACGGAGGCCGAGATATGACGCAGAGTGAGCGGGCAGCCGACTGGATTGTCGGCATCGATGTCGGTGGCACCTTCACCGACATCATTGCGCTCAACCGCAAGACGGGTGAGACCCGAGACGGCAAGGTGCTGTCGACCCTCCAGCAGGAGGAGGGAGTACTGCTGAGCATCGAGGCGATCGGTGTCGAGGTTCCGGACGTCGCCGAGATCGTGCACGGGCACACGGTGGGCATCAACGCCCTGCTCAGCCGCACCGGCGAGCGCACCGGTCTGATCGCGACACGCGGTCACCGGGATCTGCTCGACATCGGTCGCATGCACCGCGAATTCGGTGACCGGTTCTACGATCCCACCTGGCTTCGGCCGCACCAGGAGCGGCCGATCGTGCAGCGTGAATCGCGCTTCGGCGTTCCGGAGCGACTGCGGTACGACGGGTCCGAGCTGTTGCCGTTGGACGAGAACGCCGTCCGCGACGCTGCACGCTCCCTCGCGAGCCAGGGCGCGAAGTCGGTGGCGGTGTGTTTGATGAACTCCTACATCAACCCCGACCACGAGCAGCGGGCGGCCGAGATCGTCGCAGAAGAGTTGCCGGAAGCCTACATTCAGACCTCCGCGCTCTACCCGGTGACCAAGGAACACGAGCGCACCACGACCGTCGCCCTCGACGCGTACGTGGGCCCGGCCGTCGTCGGCTACCTCGACCGGCTTATGAGCCAGCTGTCCGAGCGCAATTACGCTGGGACGCTGTGGATCATGATGATGAACGGCGGTGTCGCGACATTCGCCGACGCCGGCCGCGCTCCGGTGTTCCAGCTGGTCTCCGGCCCGGTCGGTGGCGTGAGCGGCAGCGTGAAGCTCGCCAACGAGAGCAGTTCGCCGAACCTGCTCACCATCGACGTCGGCGGGACGAGCACGGACGTGGCGGCGATCGTGCTCGGAAAGACGCCGCTCACCGATCTGTGGACGCTGGAAACCGGTCTCACCCTGACCATGCCGCTGGTCGACGTGGAGAGCGTCGGCTCGGGTGCCGGTAGCCTGATCCGGCCCAGCACGCTCGGCAATGTGGCGGTCGGTCCGGCTTCGGCCGGTTCGAATCCCGGTCCGGTGTGTTACCGGCGCGGTGGCGTCGAGCCCACGCTCACCGATGCGTGCGCGGCTCTCGGGGTCCTCCAGCCGGACCTGTTCGCCAACGGTTCCATTCGGCTCGACGTCGATGCGTCGCTCGATGCGCTCCGGAAGACCGGGGAGCAGTTCGGCATGTCGGCCCTCGAGCTCGCCTCGGCCGCCTACGAGGTCGCGTGTGAGGACATCGCCGCGAAGGTCCGCACGATCTCGGTCTACCGGGGACTCGATGTCCGCGAGTTCGCCCTGCAGCCGTCGGGGTCGGCCGGCCCGATGCTCGCCGACCGCGTCGGGCAGATCCTGGGCCTGGACAAGGTGATCGTGCCTCGCAACCCCGGCCAGTTCTCGGCCATGGGGCTGCTCCGCAGTGACCTGATGGTCACCCGGGCGCAGTCGATCATGAGCCCGCTCGCACCCGCGAGCGCCGATGCGATCGAGGCCGCCTTCGTCGCACTGCAGGACCGCATCCGTGGCGAACTCGACAGCCAGGGCGCCGACGTGGGTCGCATCCGCTTCGAGCGGGCCGTTTTCGCGATGTATCGCGGCCAGACGTGGGACAACCGCATGCCTATCCATTCCGGCGCTCTCACTGCCGACGGTGTGACCGATCTGGTGCCGCAGTTCCACGACTTCTACCGGGAATCATACGGTTTCGCGGCGACCGAGATTCCTGTCGTGATCTCGACGGTCGAGGTGACGGCGATCATCCCGCGCGAGCAGCACAAGACCGACCTCACCCCCGAGGACGGCGAGGCATTCCTCCGCACGACGGAGCTCACCTTGCCGGGCACGACCGAGCAGGTCGAGGTGTCCATCTACGTTCGGGAGCGTCTCCAACCCTTCGAGCGGGTGCAGGGCCCCGCCCTCGTCGCCGAGAAGTTCGCGACAACCCTCGTCCTTCCGGGCCGGACGGCCTACGTGGACGGCGACCTGAATCTCATCATCGAGCCCCAGAGCTGAGGAGCAGACCATGACGATCACCACCCCCGACACCGGCCCCGCGGTCGATGTCGAACTCGACATCCTCCGCTACGGCCTCACCGAGGTCGCCCGGGAGATGCTGGACTCGCTGATGCGCAGCGCCTTCTCCCCGGTCTGCCGCGACATCCTGGACTGCACCAGCGCCATTCACATGCGCACCGACGACGGCTGGGAAACCGTCGCGCTGTGGGAGGGCTGCATGCAGCACGCGTTCACCGCCCCGCACATTGCGAACTTCGTGATGGACGAGTGGGACATCGACAGCATGCAGCCCGGTGACGTCATCTTCGTCAACGACCCGTGGCGCGGCACCATCCACCAGTCCGACGTCAACCTGCTCCGGCCCGTATTCGTCGATGGCCGCGTGGAGTTCCTGTTGCATTCGACGTCCCACCTCGTCGATCTCGGTGGTGCGATCCCGGGCGGCTTCTCCAACGGCACCCAGACGCACTTCGAGGAGCAGCTGAAGCTGCCGCCGACGTTGCTGTACGCGAACGACGTTCCGGTTCGCCCGCTGTTCAACTTCATCCTCGAGAACAACCGGGTGCCGCAGCTCGTGCTCGGGGACCTGCGGGCCCTGCACGGCTGCCTGGTGGTCGGCGAGCGCCAGCTGCAGGATCTGATCGCCCGCGGGGGCCTGGCGAAGGTGCGTGCGGCCGGCCGCTTCGCCATCGAGGCCACCGAGGCCAGCATGCGGCGAGGTATCGCGAGTATTCCGGACGGCGATTACACCGCCGAGGACTTCCTCGACGAGGACGGCGTCTCCGACGAGCCGATTCCGGTCAACGTGACCGTGAAGGTGCGCGGAGATTCCATGGAGATCGACTTCTCCGGTTCGGGTCGGCAGCCCCTCGGCAACTGTGGCACCGCCTGGTGCGAGGCCTCACGCTGCATCGAGGCGGTCAAGCTGATGGTCGACCCGTCGACACCGGTCAACAGTGGCACGCTGCGCCCGATCGAGACTCTGCTGCCGTCCGGCAGCGTGGTGCAGGTCCTGCCGCCGTCGAGTTGCTCCAACCACGCAGATATCGGCGCCCGGGGGATCAATGTCGTCACGCAGGCCCTGAGCCAGGCGATGGACGAGGCATTCGCCTGTGACACAGGCACTGCCGTCGTCGTCAGCCTCGGCGGTATCGATACCCGCCCGGGCCACGAAGGCACACCATGGGGTGCCTTCGCGCTCGCCGGTGGCGGCTGGGGCGGCACGTGGAAGGACGACGGTGTCTCCTTCTGCGTGATTCCGATCGGCAACTGCCGGACGTCGGTGCAGGAACATGTCGAGATCGAGAGCCCCCTGGTCATCGTCCAACACGAGATGGTGATCGACACCGCCGGAGCCGGAGAATTCCGCGGCGGTCTCGGCTCGGTCTACTCGATCTTCGCCGAGTCCGACACGATGGTCACCATCACCGCCGACCGGGTCCGCTGCGGCGCTCCCGGCTCGAACGGTGGTGGCGCCGGCTCGCCGGCCTACGGCTGGTACATCGAGAACTTCGACCTTGCCGAACACGGTGATCCACTCGACCTGCGTGGCGCCGAGCCCCTGTTCGGCATGTTCGACGATCAGGGTCGGCCGGACCCGGACAACGGTGAGTTCGGGCGCGGGGCGCGCTACCAGACCGGCAAGTTCTCCGGACTCGTCCTGAAAGCCGGCGATGCGCTCCGCTTCGTCATCGGCGGTGGCGGCGGCTGGGGTGACCCCCTGGCCCGCATTCCCGGAAAGGTGCTGCAGGACGTCCGTAGCGGACTTGTCAGCCCCGAGTTCGCGGCCGACGCCCACGGCGTCGTGATCGCGAACGGTGACGTCGACGAGGCCGCCACATCGGCACGACGAGCGCAGCTGACCGCCGACCGCGGCCAGGGGCGCTGGAGCGTGCCGGTGGCCACCCCCCGCAACTGGAATCTCTGAGAAAGGCATCCCCATGGCAGTCGACCGGCTCCTGTTTCCCCGTCCCGAGACCGACCGGGTCTACGTCGAACGCACCATCGTCGACGGCGAATGTCCGTCATGCGGCGCAACGAGTCTCGCTCGCTATCCCGTCGCCAACCACCTCGGCCCCCGCATGGTCGTGAAGTGCCAGGACTGCTTTCACCACGTGTCGGTGACGCGTCCCGAGCCCGACGACAACTGGCCTGCATGGCGTTCGCCGGCCCGCGACTGGCCGGCCTCACGCGTCGGATAGGCATCAACGCATCTACTCGGAAGAAGGACGGAAAATGTCAGGATTACTCGACGGGAAAGTAGTACTCGTCACCGGCGCGGCGGGAGGCATCGGGCGCGCGACGTCGCTGTTGGCCGCGAAGGAAGGCGCACGGGTTGCGGCGACCGATGTGTCCGAGGAGGGCGTCGCGGCGACGGCTGACCTTGTGCGCGCGGCGGGCGGTGAGGCGATCGCGCTTCCCGCCGACCTCACGGTCGGAGCGTCGGTGGATGCGATGGTCGCCGCGGCCGTCGACCACTACGGCGGCCTGGACGGCGCGTTCAACAATGCGGGAGTGAGTGGCGGGCAGATCGGTCAGGGTGGTCGATCCGTTGCGGATTGGGACGAGGAAGCATTCGACCGGGCCATCGCAGTGAACCTCAAGGGCGTGTGGCTCTGTATGCGTGCTGAGTTGAAGCAGATGGTGACGCAGGGTGGGGGCGTCATCGTGAATACCGCATCACTCGCGGGTCTCACCGGATTCAAAACCACAGCGGGGTACGCGGCGGCCAAACACGGCGTCGTCGGCCTGACCAAGACTGCGGCAATCGAATACGCGCCGACCATCCGGATCAACGCGGTGTGCCCGGGTTATACCGACACCGATTTGATGAAGGATGCCAAGCGCCGCAGCGGATCCACCATCATGTCCCGGATTCCCTTCGGCGCACTCGCGCGACCCGACGACATCGCGGAGATGGCGTGCTGGCTCCTCTCCGATCGCGCCGGCTATGCGACCGGCGGCTCGTTCGTCGTCGATGGCGGATACATGGCGGGGTAACACCGCAAGTTCGACTCGTGAACATAATATATTGAGTATGGTGGTCCTGGCCCGGCCTTGTGCCGGGAAGGGCGCCGTGCACGATCGAGAGGCAGAGGTTCATTGTCATGTCCGCACTGATTGTCGAGGCCGAGTGCCACATCGACGGGCGCCGGATCGCGGGTGAGGGGGAGGCGGTCCGGTCGATCGACCCGACGACCGGCCGGGAACTGGCCGTCACACCGGCGGCGAGCCCGGCGCAGGTCGCCGCAGCGGTGTCCGCTGCCCGGCGGGCGTTCGACGACGGCGAGTGGAGCCGTCTCGGGCCTGGTGAGCGTGGTGCCTTGCTGCACCGGCTGGCGGATCTGCTCGAGCGGGACCGGGAGAAGATCGTCGACCTCGCCGCCACCGAGATCGGCACACCGGTCGGCAGCGCGGCGGCCTTGCATGTCGATCTGCCCGTCAGGTTCTTCCGATGGTTCGCCGACGCGGCGGCCCGTGGGCCGCGGGACGGGTACGAGCAGCCCCTTCCGCTGCATCACGACCCGGTCGTCTCGAGCAGCATGCTGGTGCGGGACCCGGCCGGTGTGGTGGCCGCGGTCGTCGCCTACAACGTCCCGGTCATGATGTGTGCGTACAAGCTCGGCCCCGCCCTGGCGTCGGGCTGCTCGACCGTCCTGGTGACCTCGCCGAGGGCCGTGTTGCTGACGTCCGCGATCATGCGGTTGATCGAGGAGGCGGGATTCCCGCCGGGCGCGGTCAACCTGGTCTTCGGCCCGCCGAGTGTGACCGCCCAGGTGGTCGGTGCCCCGGAGGTCGACCTGGTGACGTTCACCG
This sequence comes from Rhodococcus sp. JS3073, assembly GCF_026810085.1. Lineage (NCBI taxonomy): Bacteria > Bacillati > Actinomycetota > Actinomycetes > Mycobacteriales > Nocardiaceae > Rhodococcus > Rhodococcus sp. JS3073. Next base: position 5,002,051 of record NZ_CP113951.1, read on the forward strand.
GTTCCGCCGCGGTCGGCAGCAAGATCCTCACCTTGGCGGCCCCGACGCTGAAGAAGGTCGTCCTCGAGCTCGGCGGCAAATCACCCAACATCGTGCTGCCCGGCACCGACATCGAGACGGCGGTGCCCGCGTCCGCGTTGCGCTTCACCCGCAACAGCGGCCAAGCGTGCGGGGCGACGACACGAACCCTGGTGCCTCAGGCCGATTTCGACGAGTACGTCGAGAGGTCGGGCAAGTTCCTCGGTGGCCTCACGGTCGGCGACCCGCATCGGCCCGACACCGTCCTGGGACCGCTGATCACCGGGGATCATCGTGCAAATGTGGAGGGATTCCTGGCGCGCGCCCGAGAGGCGGGCGCCGAGGTTCCTGTCGGTGGGGGCCGGCCGCCGGGCCTCGATGACGGCTTCTTCCTCGAACCGACTCTGGTGACCGGCATCTCGAACGACGCGGAGATCGCGCAGGAGGAACTCTTCGCGCCCGTCGGAGTGGTGATGCCCTACACCGACCTGGACGAGGCCGTCCGCATGGCCAACGGAGTCAAGTACGCCCTCAACGCCAACGTGTGGGGTCCCACCGCCGACGCACTCGCGTTCGCTCGCCGCCTTCGCTCGGGCACCGTCACCATCAACGGCGGTGGCGGGATGCGCGGAGACGCCCCGTGGGGCGGACCCGGACACAGCGGAATCGGCCGCGAAGGCGGCGAAGAGGGATTCCGTGAGTTCTTCGAAGTCAAGCACATTCAGTGGCCCGTGTGACCGAACCGACGTCACCACCACCAACACAGCAACAAGAGGAAGAATCTGATGCCAACAATTGTCGAAGAACTCGCAGATTTCGCCGCCGGCGCCGAGGGACGATTACTCCCGGGTGACGTGGTTGCCGAGTCCAAGCGGATTCTGCTGGATACCCTGGGCTGCGCGGTGGCGTCGCTCGGCGACGCGGGCGCGCGCCGGGGAATCGAGTACGGCCGGTTCCTCGGCGGGTCGGGTGGCTCGGCGTCGATCATCGGGACGGGCACGAAGACGTCGGTACCCGGTGCGGCGTTCGCCAACGCCGAATTGGTCAACGCGCTCGACCAGGACGCGGTACTGCCGCCCGGTCACGTGACGCCCTACGTCGTGCCCGGTGCGTTGGCGACGGCAGAAGCTCTGCACTCCTCGGGCGAACGGCTGCTCACGTCGATCGCAGTGGCGCACGAGATGTCGTACCGCATCGGCAAGGCCACCGACTATCTACGCGACATCAAAGACGGTGTGGTCACCATCCCGAAGGTCATCGGCTACAGCAGCACACTGTTCGGTGCGGCGGCCGCGATCGGCGTGGTCAAGGGGTTCGGCAACGACACGCTGGCCGATGCGCTCGGGATCATGGGCTCGACGATTCCGACCAACACCCAGCGGGCATGGATGATGCACGCGCCGTCGACGACGATCAAATACCAGCTCGCCGGGGGCCTGGCCCTGTCGGCCGTGACGGCAGCGAGCCTGGCCGAACTCGGGCACACCGGTGACCGCCAGATGCTCGACGACCGCGAATACGGCTTCCCCCGATTCATCGGGACCTCACGCTGGGAGCCGACGCCGATCACCGCGGGTCTGGGGACGGAGTGGACCTTCACCCCGTTCCAGTCGTTCAAGCCGTATCCCCACTGCCGGGTCATGCACGCGCTGTTCGACGCCCTCACCGAGATCATCGAGGTCAACGACATCAAGCCCGACGAGATCGAGGCCATCAATGCCTGGGGCGAGAGCTTCGTGATGCAGCCGGTGTGGGTCAACGAGACCATCCGCAATCCGCGCGACGCGCAGTTCAGCATGACCCACGGCCTTGCCCTCGCCGCCCACCGGATTCCCCCGGGCAAGGACTGGCAGACGCCGGAAGTGGTGCTCGATCCGTCCGTCCTCGAGCTCACCACGAAGACGACGTTTCAGGAACACCCCGACTACACCGCGGCACTGGCGAGCAACCCGGCCGCACGCCGATCGCGCATCGAGGTCCACGCGCGCGGCACCCAGTTCTCCGGCGAACGCGGCTACCCCAAGGGCAGTCCGTCCCCCGACCCGGCCACCTACATGACCGACGACGAACTGATCGCCAAATTCCGCCACAACGTCGACGGAGCAGTGAGCGACGCGGACGCGGACGCCGTCATCGAGGCCGTGTACGACCTCGAGAACGTCGACGACATCTCGACGATCCTGAACCGATTGCAGCCCAACTCTGCTGACTGATCGGATCGAAACACTGCGCCGCCCTTGCCGAAGACTGGCGAGGGCGGCGCGGTTCTGTGTAGGCACCCGTGGAGCCCTACCCCGGCTTCCTCTGCCAGCGGCTCCATTTTCTGGCAGCGCCGAGTTCCCTCGGCGTCAGTCCGCCCCACACGCCGTGTTGCTCGCCCGAGTTGATTGCATACTGCCGGCATTCAGCGATGACCGAGCACCGTCGGCAAATGTTCTTCGCGGTTCGCTCGCGCTGAGGTTGGGCCTTCGGGTTGTCGTCGTCGAGATAGAAGACGGCGATGTCCATGCCACGGCACCGCGCGCGCAGGCGCCATTCCTCAGGGGTGGCACCCGGCGCCGCGTGCGATCCAGTCATCAGGACGCGCTCCGATCGATCGACGAGGATTCAAACATAATATATTGCGAGTCGGCCTGGGGCAATCGAATGGGCAGACGCGTGTGCCCGGTACTTCTGTCAACTGTCAGAAGTACCGGGCACACAACCGATCGCTGTGGGTCAGCGGGTGACGCGGAGGAGTTCGCGATCCCGCGCCGGGTCGGCGAGAATCAGTGCGAGAACCGCGACGACGGCACCCACGATGCCCAGGCATTGGAACGACGCCTGGTACCCGTCGATCTTCGTCGCCGAGGCGTCGACGACGATCCCCATCGCCCACGGTCCGATGATCCCGCCGATTGCCTGGATCGCGAAGAAGGCGCCGATGACGCCTGCTGTCTGGCGGGGCGGGCACGTCGCGATCACCGCGGCATTGAGCAGCGGGAACACCGCGACCACCAGCCCGTACGCCACCGACACCGCGCAGACCGCAAGGAGCGGAGATCCGAGGGCCGGCAGGCTCAGCAGCAACACACCGGCGACGATGACGCCGACGCACGGCACGACCACTCGGACGAGGCGGATCGACAGGCCGCGGCTGATCCCGCGGTCGCTCAGCCAGGAGCCGCCGACGAGCGTCGCGAGCCCGACGAAGCTCGGCGCAGCGAACAGGGTGCCCGACTCGAGCCGTGAATATCCCAAACCCTGCTCGAAGTACGACGGCAGCCAGGTGAGCACGACGGTCATGAGCGCGTAGGCGCTCATCGCGACGAGAACGGCGGACACGAAGGTCCTCGACGTGAGCAGACGCCGCCAAGCGACCGCCGGCTCGCTGTCGGTGTCTTCCGTCGATGTGTGCTTCCCGCCGACGACATACGGTCCCGGCCGCCAGGTCAGCAGCCACGGGACGCACCAGAACGCGGTCGCGCAACTGAGCACGATGATTGCTGCGCGCCACCCGTACTCGGCCACCACGAGCGCGAGAATCGGGACGACGGCCATCTTGGCCAGCATGCTTCCACTGATAATGAGCGCGCTCGGGAGCCCCCGCTTGGCGGGCGCATGCCAGGAGTAGGCGGCGGTGTGCAGCAAACCGGATGTGGGCCCCTCGGTGAGCCCGAGGAGCATCCGGCTCGCGAGCAGCACCGCGAATGTCGACCACACGACGAGCGGCAGCATGACAACGCCCCACAGCACGGCGATGATCGCGATGGACCACCGGAGCGCGAGAACCTTGTTGATCGGTCCCGCGAAGAAGCCGCCGAAGCTGAAGGCGAGGAAGAACATGCTGCCGGTGAAGCCGATCTGTGACGCGCTGAGCCCGAGGTCCTCGCTGAGCGGTTGAGCGATGAGGCCGAACACTGCCTTGTCGGATGCGTTCATGAGGTACAGCACCACGAGCATTCCCGTGATGCCCCACGCGGTCAGCTTGCGAGGTTCGGTTTCCGGTTCGGACCGAGGGGCTTTCGTGGGCACGGGGTCGGTTATGAGGTGTTCTTCGGTGTTGTTCACGTAAGGGTGCCCTTCAGTCTTGTCGTCGAGATCACACCATCAACGCTGTGTGTTATGCATCATATACTATTCACGCGTGGCGGAGGTTGCGCAATGCATCAAGCACTAAACATCCGTCCTTGCATGCATAATATATTTCACTTAGAGTGAGGCTACGAACTGCAGCGACCGAGAGCACTCGTCGTCGCTCGAGAGAAAGGGACGTCACATGCCGGGTCTGTACTTCGAGGAATTCGCACCGGGAATGGTCATCGATCACGAGGTGCGCCGCACCGTGACCGAAACCGACAACGTCCTGTTCAGCACGATGACCCTGAACATGGCGCCGCTCCACCTGGATGCGGAGTACAGCAAGGACTCCATCCACGGGCAGCGTCTGGTGAACAGCCTGTTCCTCCTCGGCCTCGTTGCCGGTATCTCGATGCACGACACCACGTACGGGACCACCCTCGGCAACCTCGGCTTCGACTCGATCAAGTTCCCCAAGCCGGTGTTCCACGGTGACACCATCCACGTGCGTACCGAGATCGTGTCCGCGCGGGAGTCCAAGAGCCGCAACGACTCCGGAATCGTCACCTTCCGCCACTACGGCATCAACCAGCGCGACGAGATCGTGTGCGACGCCACCCGCGTCGGCCTGATGCTCAAGAAGTCGGCCGACGCGCAGGCCTGATCGCACATCCCGACCGGACGATCGACCGCCCCAGACGAGGAGAACACGGAAATGGGCATCAGTAGCCAGCCCGAGGAGATGGCCTGGGTTCCCGGCCCCGCGGTGCGCGAGCGCGCGAGGCTGCTCGCAGCGATGAAGAGCTGGGGCTTCGGCGACGATGCCGCCGCCGTCACCGAGCTGGGCCGCCGCGCCGTCGCCGATCCCGAGTGGTTCTGGCGCGAGGCGCTCACCGACCTCGACGTCGAGTTCTCGGTGCCGTTCGACCGGGTTCTCGACGAGTCCGAGGGCAAGGAATTCCCGAGATGGTTCCCGGGCGGCCGGATCAACGTCGCCGAACTGGCGGCCCTCCGGCACGCCCGCGGTGACCTCGCCGGCAAGACCGCGGTGGTCTACGAGGGCGACGGGGGACAGCGGCGCACGCTGACCTTCGCGGAGCTCGCGGCGGAGGTGAGCCGATTCGCGGCGCACCTCGCGGGCCTGGGAGTGCGCCGCGGCGACCGGGTGGTGCTGTTCATGCCAGTCGTGCCCGAGGCCGCCGTGGCGTTCCTCGCGATCGCGATGATCGGCGCGGTCGCGGTGCCCACGTTCAGCGGATATGCGCCCGACGCCCTGGCCACGCGACTGCAGGATTCGGACGCCGTCCTCCTGGTGACCGCCGACGGCACGACGCGCCGCGACAAGGTCGTCGCGATGAAGGCGACCGCGGACGTCGCACTGGCGCAGGCGCCGACGGTGCGTTCCGTCGTGGTGATCCGGCACCTGGGAGCCGACGTGCCGATGCAGGAAGGCCGCGACGTCTACTACGACGAACTGGCAGCCGATCCGGAGCCGGTGCCGACCGCGGAGACCGAGTCGAACGACCCGCTGGCCATCGTCTACACGTCCGGCACCACGGGCAGGCCGAAGGGAATCGTGCACTCGCACGGCGGTTTCGCGGCCAAGACCGCGGTCGACTTCGCCTACGGCTTCGACGTGCACGCCGACGACGTGGTCTCCTGGATCACCGACCTCGGTTGGCTCGTGGGCCCGATGCTCATGACCGGCCCGCTGCAGCTCGGCGCGACCATCGTGATGATCGAGGGCCTGCCCATCCATCCCACACCGAATCGTATGTGGGAGATCGTGAACCGTAACGGCGTCACCGTGCAGGGCATCGCGCCGACGGCGGCACGCGCACTCAAGGCGGCGGGCGACGGCAGCGCTCCGGCGATGCCGACCCTGAAGACGTTCGTCTCCACCGGCGAGGCCTGGGACGAGCCGACCTGGTTCTGGCTGTTCGACGAGGTCGGCGGGCGAGAGCGCGCGATAGTCAACTACAGCGGCGGCACCGAGGTCGGTGGCGGCATCCTCGTCGGCTACCCGTTCCTTCCCGCCGCACCGGCGGCGTTCACCGGGCCACTGCCCGGCGTCGATGCGGCGGTCCTCGACGAGGACGGCAAGCCCGTCGTCGGCCAGATCGGCGAACTCGCGGTGCTCAACACGTTCCCCGGGATGACGCACGCGTTCTGGCAGGACCGGGACCGCTACCTGGACACCTACTGGAGTCGATGGGACGGGGTCTGGGTGCACGGCGACCTCGCGAGCGTCGATGCTGCCGGCATGTGGCGGATCCACGGCCGCTCGGACGACACGATCAAGCTCTCCGGGCGCCGCGTGGGGCCGGCCGAGATAGAGGCGGCCCTGCTGCGTGACAACCGGATCACGGAGGTCGCGGTGATCGGCGTGCCCGACGAGATGCGCGGTCAGCGTGCGGTGGCGTTCGCGGTTCTGCGCGCCGACGGCGTCGACAACGACGACCTGCAGGCGACAGCGTTGGCGAACGCGGGCAAATCCTTTGCGCCCGAGGTCTATGCGGTGCCGACGTTGCCGAAGACGAAGAACGGAAAGATCATGCGCCGCGCCATCCGGTCGCGGTTCATCGGTGCCCCGATCGGCGACATGTCGTCGCTCGACCCGGCGACGCCGCTCGAGGACATTCCCGTGTACGCGGGCGAAGACTAGGAGTACTGAGATGGCAGATTTCGACAACGAAAGCAACATCGAGATCGTCCGCAAGGCGACTCGCGAGCTGGCACGGAAGTTCGACAACAACTACTGGCTCGACAAGGACAACAAGCACGAATACCCGTGGGATTTCATCAAGGCGTTCGCGGACGGGGGCTGGCTCGGCGCGATGATCCCGGAGGAGTACGGCGGGATCGGACTGGGCCTGCAGGAGGCCGCCGTGATGATGGGCGAGATCGCGTCCTCCGGCGGCGGCATGAGCGGTGGCTCGGCGATCCACTTCTACGTCTTCCCCCCGGCGCCGATCGTCCGGTACGGCTCGGAGGAGATGAAGAAGAAGTATCTCCCCAAGCTGGCCTCGGGTGAGATGCTCACCGCGTTCGGCATCACCGAGCCGACCGCAGGTGTCGACACGTCCCGCATCAAGACGAAGGCGACCAAGGTCGACGGCGGCTGGGTCATCAACGGCCAGAAGGTGTTCATCACCAACGCCCAGAACGCACACCGCATCCTGCTACTGGCCCGCACGAGCCCGCGTGACGAAAACAAGCCACTGGCCGGGATGACGATCTTCTTCGCCGAACTCGACCCCAAGCACGTCACGATCCGCGAGATCGACAAGCTCGGTCGTGCGGCCATCGACACCAACGAACTGTTCATCGACAACCTGTTCGTGGCCGACGAGGACGTGGTCGGCGAGGTCGGCAAGGGCTTCTACTACATCATCGACGGACTCAACCCCGAACGTATCGTCGTCGCGATGGAGGGCATCGGCCTCGGCCGCGCGGCCCTCGAGATCGGCACCGAGTACGCCAAGAACCGGGTGGTGTTCGATCGCCCGATCGGCCAGAACCAGGCCGTCGCTCACCCGCTCGCGGACTCGTGGATCCGTCTCGAGGCCGCCGAGCGGATGGCGATGCACGCCGCGAAACTGTTCGACGACAAGCAGGAGTGCGGGCACGAGGCCGCGGCAGCGAAGTACCTCGGCGCCGAGGCCGGCTTCGAAGCGTGCGACCGGGTGTTCTCGACGCTGGGCGGCTACGCGTACGCCAAGGAGTACCACATCGAGCGGCTGTGGCGGGAGGTGCGCCTCCTGCGCAACGCGCCGTTCTCGCAGGAGATGGTGCGCAACTACGTCTCGCAGCAGGTGCTCGGCCTGCCGCGGTCGTACTGAGCCCCACCGACGAAGGAGTGTGACGATGACCGGTCCGCTGGCTGGAGTCCGGGCACTGGTGCTCGCGGGAATGGGCCCGGTGCCGTACGTCTCGATGCTGCTCGCCGACATGGGAGCCGACGTGGTGCGGGTGGTGCGGCCACCGAACCGGTCGGCCCGCGCCCTCAGCCAGACGGACGGTCTGACCGAGGAAGTCGACGTGGTCAACCGGGGCGTCGACGCGGTGGCCGTCGACCTCAAGGACCCGGCCGGACGCGAGAGTGTGCTGCGCCTGGCCGAAGCCGCGGACATCTTCATCGAGGGATACCGGCCCGGCGTGACCGAACGCCTCGGGCTCGGCCCGGACGAGGTGATGGCACGCAACGAGCGCCTCGTCTACGTGCGGCTGACCGGCTACGGACAGACGGGGCCCCGTTCGCGGGACGCCGGACACGACATCAACTACGTCGCGCAGTCCGGCGCGTTGCACGCCATGGCACGGTCCGACAGTGCGCCGCGCCCGCCGATCAACCTCCTCGGTGACTACGCGGCAGGCGGAGCCATGGGCGCGTACGGCATTGCGTGCGCCCTGGTCTCCGCCGCCCGCACGGGGCGGGGGCAGGTGATCGACGCGGCGATGGTCGACGGTGTCGCGGCCCTGACCGCCAAGTTGCAGGGCCTGCGCGCCGCGGGCCTCTACTCGGACGATCCGGGGACGAACTTCCTCGACTCCGGAGCACCGTTCTACGACACCTACCGGTGCGCGGAAGGCGGCTACATCGCTGTCGGCGCGCTCGAACCCGACTTCTACCGCGAGTTCACCTCGCGGCTCGGCGTCGATACCGCCGACTGGCCCGACCAGAACGATCGCGCAGCGTGGCCGCATCTGCGCAAGCTCATCGGCGACGCGGTCGAGCGCCGCACCCGCGACGAATGGGAGAAGGTGTTCGCGGGTACCGATGCCTGCGTCACCCCGGTGCTCACGTTCGACGAGGCCGCCGTGGATCCCCACAACACCCAGCGCGGCGTGTACCGGACCGTCGGCGGTGTCCTGCATCCGATGCCCGCGCCGCGTTTCAGCGGCACACCCGCTCGCGAACCCGAGATCCCGCGGGCGGGCACCGTCGCGACCACGGACGTCGCGTCGCGGTGGGGTCTCGGCGACTGACCGAACCGCCGGCGCACCGATCGACCCGAGAATTTCCAGGAAGGAAGCACAGTGACCAGCTACGAGGACTTCAAGTCCGTGAAGGTAGACCGCCCGGAAGAAGGCATTCTCCGCATCGTGCTGGACGGGCCGAACCTCAACGCGGTGGGCCCGGACGCGCACCGCGAGCTGGCCGACATCTGGCCGGTGATCGGTCTCGACCAGTCGGTTCGCGCCGTGGTCATTCGCGGCGCCGGTGAGCGTGCGTTCTCGGCAGGAGGCAGCTTCGATCTCGTCGAGGCCATGATCGGCGACTACTCGTCGCGGACCCGGGTGATGCGTGAGGCACGCGACCTGGTGCGCAACATCATCGAGGTCCCGCAGCCGATCATTTCTGCGATCAACGGACCGGCTGCCGGTGCCGGCCTGGTGGCCGCTCTGCTGGCCGACATCTCCGTCGCGGGCCGCCGCACCAAGATCGTCGACGGCCACGTCCGGCTGGGTGTCGCAGCCGGCGACCACGCAGCCATCTGCTGGCCGCTGCTGACGAGCATGGCGAAGGCCAAGTACCACCTGCTCACCAACGAGGTGCTCACCGGCGAGGAGGCGGAGCGGATCGGCATGGTCTCGCTGTGCGTCGACGACGACCAGGTGCAGGACCGGGCGATGGAGATCGCGCGGAAGCTGGCCGCCGGCTCTCGGGCCGGCATCCAGGGCACCAAGATGGCCCTCAACGGCTGGTACCGGCAGGCGATGCCGATCTTCGACGCGTCGCTGGGGCTGGAGTTCTACGGCTTCGGCGGTCCCGACGTGGTCGAGGGTGTGTCCTCGCACCGCGAGAAGCGGGAGCCGAAGTTCTCGTGACCGGAACCGAACAGGAAACCCAGGGGCCGCTCGCCGGCATCACCGTCGTCGGGCTGGAGCAGGCGATCTCGGCGCCGCTCTGCACGCGTCACCTCGCGGACCTCGGGGCCCGCGTGATCAAGGTGGAGGCCCCGGGCTTCGGCGACTCGACGCGCGCGTACGACTCCGTGGTCGGCGGGATGTCCGCGCACTTCACGTGGCTGAACCACGGCAAGGAGTCGGCGGCGCTGGACCTCAAGTCCGCAGCCGACATGGGGACCTTCCGGAACATCCTCGCCACCGCCGACGTCGTGGTCAGCAACCTCGCGCCCGGCGCGCTCGACCGGCTGGGGATCGGTACCCGGGACCTCTCGCGTGACTTCCCGCGACTGATCGTGGTCGACATCTCCGGCTATGGGAAGGGTGGTCCCCTCGACCACAAGCGGGCGTACGACCTGCTCATCCAGGCGGAGGGCGGATCCTGCAGCATCACCGGCGCACCGGGACATCCGGCCAAGCCGGGCATCCCGGTGGCCGACGTCGGCACGGCGCTGTACGCGTACTCCGCGGTGCTGGCCGCGCTCTACGACCGGGAACGGACCGGGCGGGGAGCCGTCATCCCGATCGCCATGCTCGACACCGTCGCCGAGATGATGGGGTTCGCCCTCAATCAGGTCATCCACGCCGGCACCGAGCCGGTGCCGGTCGGCATGGGCTCACCGATGATCGCGCCCTACGGCGCGTACCCCACCTCCGACGGGCAGACCGCGGTGCTCGGGACGACCAACGACCGCGAGTGGCGACGTCTCGCCGAGATGATCGGCCGACCGGAGCTCGCCGACGAACCGCGATACGCGCACAACGACAATCGCGTCGAGGCGCGGGACGAACTGGACGCGGTCGTGGGGGCGTGGTGCGCGGAGCACACGCTGGCGGAGATCCAGAAGACGGCGGACGCCGCGGGGATCGGCAACGCCCGGCTCAACACCGTGCGCGACCTGGCCGAGCACCCGCAGCTTGTCGAGCGCGGACGGTGGCGCGAAGTGGGTACCCCGTCCGGCCCGGTGCCGGCGCTGCTGCCGCCCGCGGTGGCCGACGGCTGGCCGGTGCGCAGCGGCGCGGTGCCCGCTCTCGGCGCGCACACCGACGCCATCCGGGCCGAATTCGAGTAGGAAGAGGGATCGCACCATGGCTGTTCCCCATTCGGCACGGCACTGGAGCGCGGTCGAGTCGCTCGCGCCCGGCGACGCTGCGGATCTGCAGAACCGTCGGCTGCGCGAGCAACTCGACTACCTCGCCGCCCGCAGCGATTTCTACCAGGCGAAGTTCGCCGAGCATTCCGTCGACGTCACCCGGGTGCGGACGGTGGAGGACCTCGCGGGCCTGCCGTTCACCGAGAAGCAGGAACTGCGGGACAGCCTGGCGGCCACGCCGCCGCTGGGCAACCACGTCGCGGCCGAGGCCGCCGACATCGTGCAGATCCAGGCGTCGTCGGGCACCACCGGCAGCCCGTCCTACGTTGGGTTGACGCGCCGCGACATCGACGTCTGGTCCGAGCTCGGGGCGCGGGCCCTGTACGCCAACGGTTTTCGACCCGGCGACCGGTTGCTGCACGGGTTCGGAATGAGTAAGGGCTTCGTCGGCGGGATCCCCGTCGTGCAGATGGCGCAGTACATGGGCATCGTCGACATTCCGATCGGCGCGGAGGCGGGCGCGGAGCGGCTCCTGCGTGTGCAGGCGGATCAGCGGCCGAGTGCCCTGATCGGCACGCCGAACTTCTTGGCGTATCTGGCCGAGCAGGCACCGGCGATCCTCGGCCTGCGGGCCCGGGATCTGGGTGTGCGCGCCATCAGTGTGGGCGGCGAGCCCGGTGGCGGGCTGCCCGCCGTACGCGGCAAGCTCGAATCGTTGTGGGGCGCCACGTCGCGGGAGATGCTCGGCGGCACCGACATCGCCTGCATCTACTGGGGCGAGTGCGAGGCCGGTGACGGAATGCACTTCCTCTCCCCGGACTTGATGGTGGCCGAGCTGATCGATCCGGAGACCGACGAGATCGTCGAGCCCGTGGCCGGCGCGCGGGGCGGGTTGGTGTACACGGCGCTCCGCAGGCAGGCGTCGCCTCTGCTGCGGTTCCGCACCCGCGACCACGTGGTGGTCACCGGCACCGACTGCGCATGTGGCCGTACCGGGTACAAGGTGCGGTGCGTCGGCCGGACCGACGACATGCTGATCGTGCGCGGCATCAACCTCTTTCCTTCCGCGGTCAAGCAATTGGTCTCGGAGCTGGCGCCGGCCACCACTGGCGAGATGCGGATCCGCGTCGACTTCGAGGGGCATTCGACGCAGAAGCCGCTCATGCTGGTCGTGGAGTATTCCGACGGGCTCGGTACCGAGCAGCAGGACGACCTGCGGTCGTCGATCGAGCAGCGGGTCCGGTCGGGCTCTGGGCGTCAAGGCGGTGGTCGAGCTCGTGCCCGACGGCACCCTCGCGCGACCGGACCACGTCAAGGTGAATCTCATCGAACGCGTGTCGTGACGGAGGTCGCGGCGCCGCGCGTCAGTGCACCGCCGCGAACATCAGGCTCTCCTCGTCGGCTTCCTCCGGCGAGAACTCGGCTGCGATGCTGCCCGCGCGTGCGACCAGCACCCGATCGGACAGCGACTGGATCTCGGGCAGGTAGGACGAGATGACCACCACCGCGACTCCGTCGTCGGCGAGAGCGCGAATCATCGCGTGAATTTCCGGAATCGTGCCCAGATCCACACCGCGGGTGGGCTCGTCGATTATCGCGACCAGTGGCTTGCGGGTCAGCCCCTTGGCGAGTACGACCTTCTGCTGGTTTCCGCCGCTCAACTCCTCGAGGGTGGCCTTTTCGGGCGCGAGGGTGCGGACCTCGAACTGGTGGACGAACCGCTGCGCCACCGTCTTCCGGACGCGGGGGCGGAACAGGAACGGCAGGCGGAGCGCGCTGCACAGGTGGCCGAGATAGATGTTGTCCGCGATTGTCAGATGGCTGAAGAAGCCGGCGGCTTTGCGATCTTCGGTGATGTAGACGATGCCGGCTCGCCGCGCGTGCCGCGGTGTTCGGAAGCGGACCGGTTTTCCGTTGAGTTGCACCGTGCCACCGCGGAGGCGACGACGCTTCGTGATGCCGCTGATGATCATGGCGACCTCGCTGCGCCCCGCACCGACCAGCCCGTAGAGGCCGACGATCTCACCCGCATAGGCGGAGAACGCCATGTTGCGCACAGCGGGCAGTAGTGTCAGGTCCTCGACCTGCAGCGTCGGCGTCGGTTCCGGTGTGCGGCCCGGCGGCACGCGTCCCATCTCGACGGTGCGGCCCACCATCATCTTGACCACCCGGTCGTGGGTGAACTCCGGTTTCGTCAGGGTCCCCTGGACTACGCCGTCACGCAGGACGGTGATGCGATCGGCCTGCTCGAATGCCTCGTCGAGAATGTGGGTGATGAAGATGACGCCGATCCCGCGCCGCGCGAGACTCTGCATCGACATGAACAACTGCAGCCGTTCCTCGGGTGTCACCGATGCGGTCGGTTCGTCGAGGATCACCAGGTTCGCATTTCGATGGACCGCGCGGGCAATCTCCACCATCTGCTTTTGGCCTACCCCGAGTGAACCGGCTGCCACGTCGGGTCGGATGTGGAAGTTGTGCGATTCGAGTAGTTCTCGGGCAATGACGTTGAGGTGCCCGAGGTTGTTGAACACTTTCTCGTCACCCATGAACAGATTCTGGGCGACCGTCATCGACTCGACTAGCGACCCTTCCTGGTAGACCATCGCCACACCGGCTTCCACCGATTCGCGCGGTGTCGCGAACGTTCGTGCCCGCCCGGAGATCTCCAGAGTGCCGGTGTCGTGCGCCACCGCGCCCGAGATGATCTTCACCATCGTCGACTTCCCGGCACCGTTCTCGCCCAGTACGGCGTGGACCTCGCCCGGGCGGACATCGAAGTCGACTCCGGCGAGCGCGTGGGTTCCCTTGTAGCTCTTGCCGACGTTCGTCAACCGGATCACCGGTGCGGCGGATGAGCCACTCGCTACCTCTGACATCGTTGCCATCCTCATCTCTTGTGGGCTTGTAGTTTCAGCAGATTTCCGTGCCCGCGCGCCGCGGCGATCACTTGTCCGTTCCGGACGGCGACACCGGTGACGCCGTGACGGCTGCTGTCGACGCGGGCATGAGCGCTCTCGACGACCCGACCCGTGCGGTCCATGCGAAACACCAGCCCGCAGGAGCGGGCAGGCGCCCAGCTCTTCACGACCCCGAGCACCCGCAGCTGTCCCATCTGCATCGTCTCGGTGAAGGGATCCTCACTGTGCAGGCGCGGGACGAACCATTCGTCGCGGCTGATCGTGCCGATCATCTCGGCGAGCACCTCGGGTTCGTCGAGCAGCATCTCGGTGACCCGGTTGCGTACATACGGCGCGGCGAACCAGTAGCCGTCGTCGGCGACGCTCACCCGACCGGGGTAGATCGGGAGGTTCGCCGTCACGATGCGCCCCCGGTCGCCGAGCGCCGCGAGTTCGCGCAGTTCGACACTGTGCTCCAGACTGATGGACACGAGCACGTCGCGGTCGGAGGCCATGCCGATCCCCGACGGCCATGCCAAGCCTTCGGCAACTACCCGCGCCCGGTCTCCGTCCACCTGCACGATCTGTCCGGACCTGTCGCCGGTGACCAGGGCACGTGCCCACTCCGCGGACTGCCCGGCGGTCGAGCCGACGGCCACGAGCAGGGCGCCGTCGGGAGTCCCCGTCAGCGCGGTCACGCACGAGGTGACCGACCGGTCCGTGCAGATCTCCGCGACCGCACCGGACGGTGAGATCGCACAGAGCCCGCGACCCTCGACCGCGGCGACGACCGCGTCGCCGACGGCCGCGAGGGCCGCAACCCTGCCGGAGAACTCTGCGCGGAGGCCGACCTCACCGTCGTGGCAGTCGAACACGACGTTGCCACTGCTGAAAGCCGCAGCGCCGGACGGGGTGATCACCACGTCGTCGGGCTCGTACCGCCCGGGAGGCAAGAGTTCCGTTGCCTCGTCCAGCCGGAGATTGGGGCGCAGCCCGGTGTCCATCGGCGGCACGGTGCGGTGCCTGCCCCGATTCGGGTTGATCCATTCTCTGAGGGTGCTCAGGGTCGAACTCATCGGGTTACCTCCTCGGGAGTGCGCGTGCGAGCGGTCCCCGGCACTGCCGAGGGATCGATGGTGCCGACTTCACTCGGGTCGAGTTCCAGCCGGCCGATACGGTTGTTGCTGACGCCGCACAGGTAGAGCGCACCGTCGCGTTCCTTCGCCGCGGTGACCATCGGATAGTTCTCCATCGATTCGTCCCAGAGCACCGACAGGATCTCGCCGCGGTCGCTGAACTTGATCACGCACGAGACGTTGAGCTGCGGCACCACCCAGTTGTCCACGGACACCTCGCGGGTCATCCGGCGGCGGACCGCGGGGTACTTCCCGAGAAGATCGGACATCTGGGTGCGCATCGCGCACAACGGCATCCAGTAGTTTCCGTCCGACGACCGGTTGATGTTGTCCGGGTAGCCGGGCAGGTTCTCAAGTACCGGTTCGAGTTGTCCCGTCTTCGGTCCGGAGATCCAGAGCCGATCGACGCGACACAGGCCGGTACTCGCGATGAGGATCGATTCGCCGTCGTGGGCGGTGCAGATGCCGTTGGGGAAGACGTAGTTGGACACGACCACCTCGGTCTTCCCGTCGGGAGTGACGCGGATGACCCGGCCGTTCGGCCGGAACTCGACGAGCTCGAGCAGGAAGTCGGCCGTGTTTGTCCGCGTGGAGAAGTCGGACGCGTAGATCGAGCCATCCGGAGCGACGTCGAGATCATCGATGGCGCGCAGGCCCGAATCATCGATCAGCGACAGGGGACTGCGCGTGACCTTGTTGGCGACGAGCTCGGGTTCACCGTCGTTCCCGATGCGGTAGATACCCATGCCGCCCACAGCGACGACGAGGCGCCCTTCCGCATCCCAGACGTGTCCGCACGGGAATCCGCCGGTGCGGGAGAAGATCTCGCCCTCGGTGTCGTCGATGCCGCGGAACCGCCACACCCAGCCGCGCTGGTCACCGCAGTACACGTTGCCGTCCGAGTCGACCGCGCAGTCCTCTGCTCCCCGGATCTTGCCGAGGCCGACCGGCGGCGCGTCGGTGAGCCGCCGGTTCAGCGACCAGACGGTGCCCGGTTCGTTGACGTCGACGAGCGGGCCGAGGGACAGGCGGGCCGGGTCGATCTTCAGCTTCTCGACCGCCCGCTGCCGGTACTTCCCCCACTGCAGATCGAGGATCGTGAACACCAGCAGCACGGCCGCGAGAATAACCGTGTAGTAGGACCCCTGGGCGCCCTCGGCGACAGTGGCCTGCTGGATGATGGCAACCACGACGACGCCGACCGTCGCACGGAGTACCGAACCACGCCCGCCCTTCAGGCTCACCCCACCGAGGACGACCGCGGTCAGCACGATGATCTCCCAACCCCTTCCGATGTTGGGATCGGTACGACCGAGTCGTGCCGACGTCAGGATCGCAGCGGTGCCGGCCAACGCGCCGGACAGGACATACGTCCAGAAGGTCACGGCGGTAACCGGAATGCCGTTACGACGCGCCGAGCGCCGGTCGGATCCGGTCGCCGTCACCCACCAGCCCCAACGTGAGCGCGTCAGTGCCAGGTGCGCGACGATCAGTGCAACCGCGAAGAGGAACCACTCGGTGGGTATCCCGATGATCGTGCCGTTGCTGAAGAAGTCCCATACGAGCGACTGCTTGCCGATGCCGATCTTGGTGCTGTAGGCGTTCTGCAGTGCAGATGCCGCCCCGCCGAACGCGATGAGTGTGACGAGGGTGGTGATGAACGGACGCATCCGCCGATAGGCGATGAGGTACCCGTTGACCGACCCGAGTAACGCCCCGAGCACGATCGCCGCCGGGACGACGACCGCGGTCGGCCACATCCAGACCCGGTCGGCGACCATGGCGCCGAGCGCGCAGACGCCCACCATCGATCCGATCGACAGGTCGATGCCGCCGCCGACGAGGACGAGCGTCAGGCCGAGTGCGAGCAGGCCGTACTCGGACAACTCGTTGAGGATGAGCGGCGCGTTGGCGGCGCCGACGTTCGTCGTTGCCAGGACATACGCGCACAGCGCGAGTGCCAGCGCGAGTGGGACGGCGCCCTCCATCCACCGCTTCTCGAACAGGTCGGAGATCGTGCGGAACCGCGCGATGCGATCGGACCGCCGGCCCCCGGTCAGGGGGAAGGCATCGATGCCGCGGCGAAGCGGACCGAAGCCGCTGCGGCGCAAAGTAGTCGTCGTTGTCATCAGATATCGGTCCCTACTGGCTCGTGTAGCAGGCGATCGTGGTCTGGTCGACGTTGGTTCTGTCGACCACTGTGCTCGAGACGTAGGCGACCGAGTTGGTGGCACCGGGCTGTGCGCCGTCGAAGATCAGGTTCTGGGCCGCCGCGGCGCCCGCGGCACCGATGCCCTGGACGTCGTAGGCCGCCGACGCGGTCACCAGTCCCTGCCTCAGTGCGTCGCACCAGTTGCTGTCCGCATCGAGGGTGTAGACGCCGATCGATCCGGGCTGCACCTGTCCCCGCGACTCCGCGGCCTTGACCGTCTGCCCGACGGTGATCGAGTTGAGGTCGAACGTCACCATGAAGCCACACAGCTCGCCCTGCTGTTGGATCACCGATTCGGCGGCCGCCTGCGCTTGCGCGTTCTGGAACTGCGAGTGGTTGACGAGAACCTTGTAGCCCAGCGGCTCCACCGCGTCCTTGATGCCCTGATTCCAGAGGATCGATGCCGGGTCGTTGCCGGGACCATCGATGATCGAGATCGTTTTGGGGGCGTTGCGCTTTTCGCAGTCCTCGACGGCACGGCCCGCGATCGACTTCGCGGCACCGTAGACGTCGACTCCGACGAAGGCGTCTCCGAGCCGGTTGGACATCATGTTGAGCACCACCGTGTAGATGCCCGCCTTCGCCGCCTGGTCGATGACGCTGTCGAGTAGGCCCTGATCCTGGTTCTGGAGGATCAACACGTCGGCCGCCTTGCGGGCGATCAGATCGTTGATGGTGCTGAGCATTCGGTCGCTACTGAAGTTCGAGTCGTAGACCGTGAACTCCGCTCCCAGGTTGTCGAACGTACGCTGCATCGTCGTGCCCCAGTTCTCGGTCAACTGGTAACCCTTGTAGAGAATCGGCACGAAGGCGATCTTCTTGCCCTGCATCGCGTCGAGTGCCGTCTGTCGCGCCGGGAGCAGTTCGACGTTGGTACCGAACGCCTTTTCGCCTCCCTCGGACTGAGTGGCGGCAGTACCACTGTTGACCGTGCACCCCGCGACGGCGACGGTGGCCGCCACCGCCATGATGCACGCGGCGATCTCCTTCATCGTCTTCATGGTTCTCGATTCCTTCTGGTGGCCGGAAGAGCTTGTGTGAGTGATGGTTTTCCGAGGGGGTGTCATAGTTCGCCGGATTTCTCGGTCTCCTCGTTCCGCGGGTGCAGCCATGCGTCGAACGCGATCGCCGAGATGAGTACTGCTCCCCGGATGAGGTCCTGGACGGCGGTGCTCAGCCCGTGAAGTACCAACAGGTTGTTGAGGATTCCGACGAAGATCGCACCGGCGAGGACACCGAGGATGGTTCCCCGGCCGCCGGACAGCGACACGCCGCCGATCACCACCACCGTGAGGGCGGTGAACAGGATCGGATCGAAGGATGTGATGGTTGTCTGCACGCTTCCCTGAATGGACACCGTGACGTAGCCGGCCACAGCGGCGAGCAGTGCCGAGATCACGTAGGTGAGGATCTGCAGCGGCCGGACCGGGGCGCCCGACGCTCGGGCGGTGTCGAAGTTGTCCCCCATGGCGCGGATCAGGCGTCCCGGGGACGTGTACGAAATGAACAGCCAGGCGACCAGGAAGGCCGATCCCGCGATGATCACGGGACGCGGGACCCCGAGCGCCGAACCGCCGCCGATCGCCGCGAGTAGCGACGATCCGGGAACGCTGTAGACGTTCTGGGTGAGGACGAGAATGTCGATACCGCCGATCACCAGCATGCCGGTCGCGAGCGTCACGAACAGTGCGGGCACGTTGAGGAAGGCGATGATCACGCCGTTGACGAGGCCGATGACCACAGCAAGGCCGACCATCAGCCCGATGGCCTGCCACTCGGGCATACCCGTGCTCATCAGTGCCAACGTGGCCTGCGCGCAGCCGAGACCGATCCCCGCTACGGACAGGTCCAAACCCTTGCCCAGGATCACGATCGCCTCGCCGACGGCGAGGATGCCGAACGCTGCGGACAGACTCAGGATGCTGGTGAGGTTTCCGGTGGTCAGGAAGTTGGTCGTTGTCGCGCCGCCGACCAGTGCGAGTAGCACGGTGATGCCGAGGACCAGATACGCCTGGTCGAAGCCGCCCAGGCGGCCGCGGAGCGTTACTCGGCTCGGCTCGGCCGCCACTGTTGCCGTAGTCATGAGACTCCTGTGTCGATTCGGATATGGGTGTCGACCGCAACGAGGCGGAGGTGAACAGATCGAGTCGGTGATCTGTGTCATATCGGTCGAGCCAGTGTGGCGAATGGCGTAGTGCGCCTACATCTGCCTGCGGTCGGATTCCCACTACGACTTATGGACGATCCCGGCTTCGGGGCAGTGTCCAGATATCTGGACACTCGATCGGTTCACGCGCGGGCAGCATGGGTGACGCAGATCACCTGCAGCGAAACCGACAGGAAGGTCCGACCACAGATGAGCAGCACCCCAGACCAGGCAACCATCGAACTCTCGGAGAACTGGGTCAAGGCCTTGGCGAACATCGACCTGTTCCTCGAGATCTGCGTCGAGGACTGCCCCGTGTGGCACAGCGCCGACGACAAGTGGGTCTCGGTGTCCGAGGCAGTCGCCGCCGTGTACGAACGCGCCGGCGACGGGCCCGTGCCGGACTTCCGCCCCGAGGGCATCACTTTCACCGAAAAGGGCTTCTTCAACGAGGCGTCCGTCGAACTGGAGATGGGCGGCCAGGAGGTCAAGTTGCACCTCGTGCAAATCGTCGAGGCGCGTGACGGTAAGGCCGTTCGAGTTCGGGAGTACATCGGCCCGGAGATGGGTATCCAGCCCTGAAATCGCCGTATCCCGGAGAGCAATAGCCTGATCGGCGAACGAGTGCCGGGCGCGCGGACTGCGCGCCGGGCATTCGGCAAACCCGGGGTGTGTCACGCATCATATTTGTATATGATGTAGGCCCCGTCTTGGAGTGGTGCCGATGAGTATGACTTCCCCTGATACACGACGCAGTGACGTGGAGCTCGACGCAGACGTCACCGCGCAGATTCGCGAACTGGGAATCGCTGCCGGCGACGCCCTGGAGTGCAGCATCTCCGTCGCCGAGTGCGCGCACGTGTCGTCCGCGAAGCGGCTCCTGGCGCATGTGTGGGACTGCGTGGTGGTTGAAATGAATCGGCCCGCGGCGGGCCCCACGCCGCCTCGTCTCGCCGAGCTGACCGGCTTCCTCGGCCGTATCCGCGACCTGGAGTCGCGGGTCGAGGACGCCCGCGTCGCAGACGGTGTCGAAACCATGCGGCGGATACGCCGGGCACTCGGCCGCTTACAGGTCGTGTCGACCGCGAACGAGCTTCTGTCTCGAGCCGCGGCCGAGGCGTGCACCATCGGGTTCGATCGCGCGCTCGTCTCCACCATCGGTGATGCGACGTGGAACCTGCATTCGATGTTCATCGAGCGGGACCCCCGACTGGCCCGGGACATGGTTGCGGCCGGCCGCCAGGATCCACCGAAACTCGACGGCTCCATCATCGAGTCGGACGTGGTCGATCGAGCCCGCTCCGGGCTGGTGTTCGACGTTCAGAACAATCCCCGGGTGAATCGGCAACTGGTCTCGATGTCCGGGTGCACGTCGTACATCGTGGCTCCGTTGCGTTCGCACGGCAAGGTCATCGGTCTCGTCCACGCCGACAGTCACTATCCGGCTCGCGACGTCGACGCCACCGACCGTGCGGTGCTCAACCTCTATGCAGAGGGGTTGAGTCACACGTTGGCACGAGTCTCGGTTCTGGAGGGACTGGCCTCGCTCAGCGAAGGGATGACCCGGTTGGTGAGTGACGTGAAGATCGCTGCACCGCCCCAG
This sequence comes from Rhodococcus sp. JS3073, assembly GCF_026810085.1. Lineage (NCBI taxonomy): Bacteria > Bacillati > Actinomycetota > Actinomycetes > Mycobacteriales > Nocardiaceae > Rhodococcus > Rhodococcus sp. JS3073. Next base: position 5,023,129 of record NZ_CP113951.1, read on the forward strand.
ATCACGATGAGCGACCCACGCCACCCCGTGCTGTCGAGCCGTGAGGTGGACGTCATCGAGCTCATGGCGGCAGGCGATGCCAATCGATCGATTGCCCGAAAGCTGTCGATCTCCGAGGGGACCGTCAAGACCCACATCACCCACATCCTGCGTAAGCTCAATGCGTCGAATCGTGCTGAAGCCGTGGCTTATTGGCTGAGACGATGATGTCGGGTCCCGGAACGAACCGGCCCCGGGAACCGGTTCGATCACCGTCTCCGCGTCACCTGCTGCGGAAGATGGTCTTGTATTCCAGATAGGCGTCCAGGCTCTGGGGACCCAGTTCGCGTCCGATACCGCTGTTCTTCAGACCTCCGAACGGCGTCTCGATCGGGAGAGTCGACGTGTTCACCCCGACGCTGCCGGTCACGATCCGGCGTGCAACCTCGGTTGCCCGATCTCGATCGGGTGAGAACACGCCGCCGCCCAATCCGTAGTCGGAGTCGTTTGCGATGGCGATCGCCTCGTCGATCGTGTCGTACGGCATCACGACGAGCACCGGCCCGAAGATCTCCTCACGAGCAACGCGCATGTCGTTCGTGACATTACGGAAGATCGTCGGCTCCACGTAGTAACCGCGATCGAGCTTCGCGGGACGCCCACCGCCGATGACGACCTCGGCGCCTTCGCTGCGGCCGAGTTCGATGTACGACTCGACTCGGTCGCGTTGCGTCGCGTTCACGAGTGGTCCGAAGAAGTTGGCCGGATCCGTCGGATCACCCTGCGGAATGGCGCTCAGTGTGGCGCCGAGCATCTCGACGATCTCGTCGTACCGAGACGAAGGCGCCAGCACTCTGGTCAACGCTCGGCACGTCTGGCCGGTGTTCGGCGCGCACGCGGACATCGTGAGTGGTCTGAACGCGTCCAGGTCGACGTCGTCGAGCAGGATTCCCGCCGACTTGCCGCCGAGTTCGAGCGTGACGTGCTTGAGTTGCTTGCCGCATTCGGCCGCGATCGCCTTACCCGCGACCGTCGAACCGGTGAATGCCACCTTGTGCACGCCCGGGTGCGAGACGAGGGCAGCACCGGTTTCGCGGCCACCGGTGACGATGTTGACCACGCCCTCCGGAATGCCGGCGGCATCGAGGATCTCGGCGAAGACGAGGGCATCCAGGGAGGTCTCCGGTGCGGGCTTGATCACCGCGGTACAGCCGGCGGCCAACGCCGGACCCAATTTCCAGGCGATCAACGGTTGCGGCCCGTTCCACGGCGTGATGGCGCCCACCACGCCGACGGGGTCGCGGCGCAGCACCGCGTCGCCACTCGCGGTCTCGACCAGTGTCTCGGTTTCGAGATCGTCGGCCAACGACGCGAAGTACCGGTAGGCGACCGGAACCTGGCTCTGCATGGCGCGGGAGATGCTGATCGGCGTTCCGTTCTGACGCGTGACCAGAGCCGACATCTCGTCGCTGCGCGCTTCGAAGGCATCGGCCAGACTTCGCAGGTAACCGGCGCGCTCGGCCGGCGTGCGCGCCGCCCACTTCTCGCCGGCCACTGCAGCCGCGGTCACCGCGGCGTCGACGTCGGACGCGTCGCCGTCAGCGATGGACGCGAACTGCTCCTCGGTGGCCGGATTGATCACCGGGATGCGGTCCGCCGAGTGGGCGCGCTCCCGTCGGCCGTTGATGAAATGGTGGTCGTGGTCGCATGTCATGAGGACTCCTGGAATCGGCGTGCTGTCGAGTGTCGTGAGGCGGTCATTCGTGATCGAAGACGACGATCCCCCGAATGTTTCTGCCCGCCTTCATGTCCTCGTATCCCTGATTGATCTCGTCGAGGGTGTATCGGTTCGTCACGAGTTCGTCGAGCAGCAGGTTCCCCTGCCGGTAGAGCTCGAGTTGCGCGGGAATGTCGGACGTCGGCCGACTCGCACCGAAGAGCGAACCCTGCAGCCGCTTCTGGCTCAGCGTGAGGTCGTGCAGATTGATGTCTCCGTCCTTGGAGAAGGTGTCGCCGATTCCGACCGGAACACACGTGCCGCCCTTGCGGACCGCAGCGAGTGCCTCGCCGACGATCTTCCCGGTGATCACTCCCACGGTGACGATCGCCGAGTCGGCGCCCTGGCCATTGGTCAGCGGGGCTGTGAGCGCGTTCGCTTCCTCGATCGTCGCGACAGCATGCGTGGCACCGAATTTCAGTGCGGTGTCTCGTTTGAACGCAACAGGATCAACCGCGACGACGGCACTGGCACCGGCGTGAGCGGCACCCTGGACGGCGTTGATCCCGATACCGCCGATCCCGACCACGATGACCACGTCGCCGACCCGGACGTCGGCCGAGTTGACCGCGGCACCCCAGCCCGTTCCGACGCCGCACCCGGTGAGGCACGCCACCTCGAGGGGGACTGCCTTGTCGATCTTCACCGCCGACGCGGTCGAAACGATGATGCGTTCGCAGAACGTTCCGAGCCCGGCGAGCTGACCGACCGGCTTGCCGCCCCGGGAGAGGCGATACGAACCGGGGTCGTCGAAACGGCAGCCCGTGGTCAGAAGAGCGCCCAGATCGCAGAGATTCTGCAGTCCCCGGGCGCACCACTTGCATCGGCCACATACCGGCAGGAAGGAGAAGACGACGTGGTCGCCGACCTCGTAGCCGGGAGTGTGGGGGCCGACGGCCTCCACGATGCCCGCACCCTCGTGACCGCCGGCGATGGGAAGGATCCCGGGCATCTGGTCGCCGGTGGCGAAGTGGTCGTCCGAATGGCAGAGGCCGGCGGCGACCATCCGGACACGAATCTCGTTCTGTCGCAGCTCGTCGAGGTCCAGATCGACGATCTCGTACCGTCCCGGGACCTCGAGCAGAACTGCCCCTCGTGTCTTCATCTGCGCACCACCGGTGAGAGGGATGCGCTGGTCGTGTCGAGTGTCATCTGCGGCTTTCTGAATCGGCAGGATCCCGTTGCGGATCATGCGGTCGGATGGATGTGACGGTCGCCATACTGCGCTCCAGTGTGATTGCCGACGTGGCGTGCGGGAATCTGCCATCGGTCGTATTCCGATACATCCAAAGGATGATTGACGCGACGGGACGCAGGTGTGCAGATTCCTGGACAGTTCCGCGCGCGTGTCCTTCGTACGATTGCGAGCGGTCGGAGAGCGAGTTCCGAAACACGCTCGTTGACAGAAAGATCCGACTGCACGACAGTTCACGAGTACCGCCGCGTGCGGGAAGGGGAGTCGATGACGGCAATCGGAAGACACCGGATGTCAGCGGTCGTTCTGGCAACAGTTCTGCTGAGTGCGGGGTGGGCGGTGCCTGGGGCAACGGCCGCGCCGGCCACGGTTCCGCAGTTCCTCCTGGTGGGTGGCACCGCGAGCGGAAATGTCGCGGTGATGAGCATGGAGCCGGATGGCGCGCTGCGAAAGGTGGACGGGTCGCCGTTCCCGGTCGGCGCGGGTGTGCTCTCGTTGGCCGTCGCGCCACACGGCCGAACGGTGTATGTCACGCAGGCGGGCGTACGGAAGGTCACCGGATACCGGATCGACGACCAGGGAGCGTTGCATCCGATTCCGGGGGCGGACGTCGCGACCGACGGTGTACCGGTCACCTCGGTACTGTCGCCGGACGGCAGTCTGCTGTTCGTCGCAGTGGGAGGACTACCGGGGCACATCTCCTCGTATTCGGTCGCTGCATCCGGTGCACTGACGCCGATCGCGTCGACCGCCGTCGCAGGCACGAGTGCGATCCCCATGGTGACGGTCGACCCGAACGGCCGCTACCTCCGTTTCGTCAGCGCCGTGGACGGTTCCATTTCGAGCTTTGCCATCGGGCCCGGCGGTGCGCTCACCGCTCTCGGTTCGCCGGTGCCCGGCGGTGTGCTCCCGGTCAACCCGGGCACCACACCGGACGGTCGCTTCATCTACGTGAGCAACGAGCAGGGAAGCAATGTGTCGGGTTACTCGATCGGGCCCGACGGCCGGATGACGTCCACACCTGGATCCCCGTACTCGACGGGCGGTATGCCGCACGGCGCAGAGATCACCGGGGACGGACGCCGTCTGTACATTCCCGAGGTCTCCGGCGGCCGGGTCTCGGGGTTCTCGATCGGCGCGGACGGAGCATTGACTCCGCTTGCCGGCTCGCCCTATCCGGCACCGCCGGGGACGGGTCCCGGCCGGGTACTTCTCAGTGACGACGAGCGGCATCTCTACGCGGCTGACGTCCTGACCACCACGGTCACGTCGAAGGTGCATACGTTCGACGTCCGGCCCGACGGCAGCCTGACACCGTCCGCACTGCCGTCGGTGGACACGGGCACTGTCGTGGCAGACGGACCGGTGCTGGTGAAGACGCCATAGGCGCGAGCGTGACCGTGCCCCCAGTCGGGGGCGGGGGCACAGTCACACCGACCGGCAGCCGATCCGGCTATCCGGCCAGGTTCTCGGTGAAGAACTCGGTGAGCTTGTCCGCTGCCTGCGAGACGTACTGGTCGACGTCGTACAGATCGACGTGGGTGGCGCCGTCGATCTCGAACAGCTCGGCGGTCTCGCCGCCGGCCGCCACCGCGCCCTCACTGAAGCCCTTGGTCTCGGCCTCGGTTCCCGCGATCATCAGCAGCGGCCTAGGCGCGATCTTCGCGACACCGGCGTACGCATCGAACTGGTCGAGCTGGTCGACGCTGCGCAGCGCGAACTTCCCGATCGACCGCGGGTGCTGTGCACGCGGAGTCTTGTAGTAATCGAAGAACTCCGCGACGGCCTTCGGCGTCGACGCGTCCACCGAGTCCGGCAGCACCGGAACCATGGGGATCTCCTCGCCCTTTGCCTCCGCGGTCCGCGCGGCGCCTGCCTGACCGACCAGCTTCGCGAACGCCTCGGGGTCCGGCACGCGGAAGAAGCAGGTGGCGTCCGCGCCGCTGACGGTGGCGACCGCCTTCATCCGGTGGTCGGTCTGCGCGGCGAACGGAACGTAGCCGCCCGAGGCGCAGATGCCGAGGACGCCGATCCGCTCCGGGTCCACGTCGTCGCGGGTGCTCAGGTAGGTCACCGCGTTCCGGAAGTCGTCCGCGCGCTGGAACGGATCCTCCAGTCCGCGCGGCTCGCCCTCGCTCTCACCCTGGTACGCGGCATCGAACGCCAGGGTGATGAAACCCTTATCGGCGAGGCGCTGCGCGTACAGTGCCGCGGTCTGCTCCTTGACACCGGTCATGGGATGTCCGACGACGATCGCGGGCAGCCGCCCGTCGACCTCGGCCGGAGTGTAGAGGTGGCCGGCGAGCTGAAAGCCGCTGCTGGTGAACCGAACATCGGATTTGGTGGTCATGGTGCCTCCGTGGTGTTTCGAGAATTCCGATCCGCATTCCGGATCGCTCGACACCTAGTCTCGGAGTTCCGGGGAAACCGGGGAAGGGAGACATTTATCCTGGGAACGATCTTTCCCAGGATAAATCTGCGCCCCGGACCTACCCTGGTTTCATGCCCAGTCCGGTACATCAGGCACCCCATCTACGTGAGCTCGGCGCGTTCCTCAAAACCCGCCGCAGCGAGCTGTCGCCGTCCGACGTCGGCCTACCCGACCTCGACCAGCGCCGCCGGGTGAGCGGGCTGCGGCGCGAGGAGGTGGCGCAGCTCGCCGCGATCAGCACCGACTACTACACCCGGATCGAGCAGGGGCGGCTCGTCCCGTCCGAGCAGGTGCTCGCCGCGCTGGTGCGAGCGCTGCAACTCGACTCGGACCAATCCGAGTACCTCGACAATCTGGCCGACCACGCCACCCACCGGTCCACGCCCCGTCCGGCGGCGCAGTTGCGCACCGGCGGCAGCCGGGTACGCCCGCAGGTGCGGCGGTTACTGGACCAGCTCACCGACACCCCGGCCATCGTCCTGGGTCCTCGGACCGATATCTTGGCCTGGAACCCGTTGGCCACCAAGGTGTATGCCGACTTCGATGCGATGGCTCCGCACGAGCTGAACTATGTGCGGCTCATCTTCACCGACCCTCGGATGCGGGAGCTGTTCGCCGACTGGACGGCGGTCGCGCGGTCCTGTGTGGCGATCCTGCGCCGCGAGGCGGCCATCAATCCGGCCGATCCGGCCCTGTCCGCGCTCGTCGGCGAACTCACGATCGCCGATCGTCAGTTCGGACAGTGGTGGGCGGCGAGAAACGTGGCGCGCCAGGACTTCGGCGTCAAGGTGCTCAATCACCCGGTCGTCGGTGAACTGACTCTCGACTGGGAGATATTCCGCTACTCCGGTGCGCCCGAGCAGCAATTGGTGCTCAACTCCGCCGAGGACGGTTCGCCGACCCAGGAGCGACTGGCACGGCTGGGCCGGATGTAGAACCGGAGAGGTCAGGCGATCTTGAGAACCCGGAGCCGGTTGTAGAGAGTCGACCGGCTCACCCCGAGTGACTGCGCGGCCTTGAGCTTGTTGCCGCCTGCCGCTTCGATCGCCGCGACGATCACTTCCCGTTCGGCATGTCGAATGGGTGACAGGGGTGTGCCGACTTCCCGGTACGGTGCGGGAAGGTCGGTCGGAATGATGTCTCCGGCCGAGCGGGTCCGAGCCAGGGCGTGGACCACCCGCCGGAGTTCGGCGAGGTTGCCCGGCCACGGATGTGCTGCCAGGACCTGCAGCGTCGTCGAGGTGAGGCGTAGGTCGGACGTCACGGCTTCCTCCGCCAGCATCCGACGTGCCAGCCCGGGGATCTCGTGGCGGCGCCGGCGGAGCGGAGCGAGTTCACGTCGTGCGGCGCAGAGCCCCACCAGGGAGGGGTGGATCGCCGCGTCGTCATCCGCACTCGTCGAGGTCAGAACGACGTGTCGCCGCGTGCCCCGGATGAGGCGGGCAACCAGAGTGGCCATCGAGTCGGTGAGGAAGTCGACGTTCTCGATGATCACGACGGCACCATCATGCTCGAGCTGCCGGCCGAGTCCGACGGCCCAGGCCTGCTCACCCTTGTGCACGACGTCCGCGGCGTCGACGATCGCCCCGCCCGGTCCGGCCGCACGCACCGCTTCGGTCGTCCGGCCGGTGCCGGATTCTCCGAAGACGAGGAGCGGCCATTCCTCGACCGATGTTCGTGGTTGCGGCTTCGGACTCGTTCTCGCCGTGGCGAAATCGACCAGGACGCCGTTCCCGCCGTCGACCGGAGTGCAGGTGAACTCCACTTCGCGCCCGGATTCGAGCGTCAGGCGATTGGTGACGGCCGTTGTGCGAGCGGTGTCGGCGCTGGCTCGGACGGCCGCATGGTCGGCGGGATCGAGGAGGTCGAGGGCCGCCGGGGTCGCGAGCACCATTCCCTCGCCGAGCACCATCACCGGCCGTTCCTTCCGCCGTGCCGCAGAATGAAAGGCCGCCAGCAGATTTCGTTGCGCGACGGGGGTGCTCAGCGCCAGCCGATCCTCGATCTCCCCGACCAACCGCTGGGCGATCGGCGCGAAGTACCGGTGATCCTCGCCTGCGCCGCCTCCGACATCGAGAACGCCTTCGAGTCTTCGCGTGATCGGATGAATGATCGGCTGGCCGAAGCAGCTGAAATCGTGGAACGCGGACATGAAGTGTTCGGGGCCGTGGACGAGCAGCGGTTGCCGGGCTTCCAGGACGGTGCCCACCGCATTGGTTCCCACCTCGTCCTCGGCCAGCCGGATGCCGGGCTCGATGCCCATCCAGTCGACAGCGTCGCGGACGGCCGGACTGGCGTGCCGGATATCCAGGATCCTGGCGTCGTGGTCGGCGAGAACGAACACCAGTGGCGCACCGTCGAACTCGCGGCAGACGCGATCCAGAACGGGCGCCGCGGCGCGTCGGAGGCATCCGTCCGAGGCGACGTCGATCCTGTCCAGCTTCGGCGTCGTATCGCAGTCGAGACCCGACAATTGCGAACGCATCCACGACGACGCGATTTCCGGCCGAGCGTCGACCGTGGAATGCACTGACCTACTGAGCACTCCGACACCACCTCCTGGCCAGGTGCGATGGGAACGGACTCGCACCACATGTGAGCGAGAACACAATATAATATATGCGTCCCCTTCGGGCAAGGGTAGGACGCACAGACACCGGCCCCGGCCGCGTGCAGCGGTCGGGGCCGGTGTCGTCAGGCCATCACAGATCGTCGGGCGACTGGGCCGGTGAACGGTAGCGATCGGCTTCCGGCCCCTCGGTCTGCGGCGCGAAGTTCACGCCGGGGAGCAGGAGGTGCCCGGCGTCGACCGGCAGGGCCACACCGGTGATGTGCTCGGCGTAGTCGGACAGCAGCCAGCATGCGGCATTGCTGGTGGCGTTGGGCGGAAGCGCGGGCCGGCCGGCCAGCGGCGCATAACCGTACGTCGCGGCTATCGCCACGTCGCGGTTGGCCGTCTCGCCGGGGGCGACGAACAGTTGGTGGCCCATCGGGTTGTCCCAGATCTTCGCGTCCACCGCGCCGGGGCAGACGGCGTTGCACCGCACGTTGTACTCCGCGATCTCCAGAGCGGTGTTCTTCATCAGGCCGAGGACGCCGTGCTTGGCCGTGATGTAGTGGGTGTATCCGGCCGTAGCCTCCAGGCCGCCCACCGACGCAATACATACGATCGCACCGCCACGCTGCTCGACGAGATGCGGCGCGGTGGCCTTGATCGTCCGGAAGGTGCCGCCGAGCACCACGTCGGTGACCGTCGTCCACATCTGCTCGGTGATCTCCCAGGGCTTGGGCCCGAGATCCCACAGTCCGGCGTTGGCGATGACCGCGTCGAGCCGGCCGAAGGCGTCGAGCCCGAGAGCGACTGCCGCGTCGAGCGCGGCCTGATCACGGACGTCGGCGACGGCACTGACCGCCCGTCGGCCTTCCTTCTCGACGAGAGCCTGTGTCCTGTCGAGATCCTCCTTGCTCGCCAGCGCGTATCGAATCCCGTCGACGGGTGAGCAGATGTCGGTGATGACGACATCGGCTCCTTCTTTCGCCGCGGTCACCGCGTGCGCTCGCCCCTGCCCGCGTGCGGCGCCGGTGATGAAGACGACCTTGCCGTCCAGTAGTCCCATGTCGATGTCCTTTCGAATTTCATTCAGTAGTGCGGGATGGGTGGGTGGTTCACGCAGGATCGACGGATGCGAACACTCCGGTGGCGCCGTCGGAGAACGTCACACCCGTGTCGGCCGGTGGTTCGGCCGTGGCCTCGAGCGCCCCGCCCGGCTTCACCAGGTAGGTGAACACCTTCGCGGTGCCGGTCGTCGTCAGCGTGTCGATGACGTAGAGCCGCAGGGCATCCGGACTCAGCACCACGCGGCCGGGGAAGTGGCCCGGTGCGCTGGGTGCGTCGGCGCCGGGCACGGGTACCAGGGCGCCGTCGTCTCGGATCTCGAATCCGTTCACACTTTGACCGCCGGTCTGGGGAAGGTAGAGATACCTGCCGTCCGGTGTGATGGCCATACCGTGCGGAATCGCCTTCGTCGGGAAGCGCCCGATCGGGGTCAGTGCACCGTCGGGGGCGATGCGGTATCCGGAGACGTCATTGGTCCCCTCGTTGGTGATGTACAGGAACTTGCCGTTCGGTGTCACCGACGGCAGCGCCGGACGATCACCGGTCGGCACCTGCGAGCCGGTCGGTGTCAGCCTCCCGTCGGATCCGATCGCGTAGGAGTCCATCGTCGCCCCGATGAAGCTCGGGGCGAACAGGAATCGGCCGTCCGGCGACACCACCGGAATGGACAGGCCACTCGTCGCGCCGGGGATGGTTACCGAATCGACGAGTGTCAAAGCTCCGGACGGCGCGATGGCATACGTCTGCACGTCGTTGGTCGTCGAGCCGACGGTGGCGAAGAGCCACCTCCCGTCCGGGCTCACGACTGCACCCACGATCGGCCGGCCGGGAGCGAGGCGGGCGTCCTCGAGGCGCTCGAGTGTGCCGTCGTCGCCGACGCGGAATCCCTGCAGTGTGCCCGAGACAGTATGTGCGACATACGCGAACCGGCCATTCGGTGTGACCGCGATCGACAGCGTGCCGGTATCGGTGGGCACGGGCTGCCCGACGGGAGTCAGTCGACCGCCGGATTCGCGCAACACCCCGATGTTCGACGAGCCTGTGCCACCGACCAGGAGGTAGCTCGACCTCTCCGCATTGTCCGCCGGAGCCGCGCCGGTTGCGGGGGTGGCCACAGCGCCGACGGACACGGTCGCAGCAAGGCCGATCGCCAGTACGGTCGTACGTATTCGCGTAGTCGCCGGCGGGTTCCGAGTTCTCAATGCAACCTCCGTGGTTCCTAGTGTCGGTGAGTTCGCCACGCCGAACGTAAACCCGGGAGCCGGGGTGGCAGTGTCCAACTATCTGGACACTCCGGCGCAGGCGAGCCCGAGGCCGGGCGACCTGCTCCGCGTCGAATACGTTTCGGCACAGTATGATTACGTGAATTTCCATTGACTTCGAATTGATGTTCGAAGTAGTCTTCATGCATGGGTGACGGGGAGGGAACTCAGGGGGCGGTGCCGGACGATGATCCGGCGGTGGGGGAGACGTGGCGGTTGTCCGAGGATCAGTTGCTCGAGACGGTGCTGACGGTGTCCTCGGAAATCGCTCGCCTCGAGGCGGTACGGGTGAAGCTGATGGACGCGGTGGATGCGCGCTGCCGGGTCGACATCCTGGGCCATCTCAACGCGAAGGCGTGGCTCGTGGCGCACACGATGCTCGAACCGGGGGCGGCTGGACGGATCGTGAACCTGGCGCGAGGGCTCCGGTCGCAGCCAGCGATTGCCGCAAAGTTCTACGGCTGCGAGATCTCCGCGGATCACGCAGGGTTGATTCTGCGGTTCTGTGAACGACCCCCGAAGGGAATGCCGCTGAACGCTATGGGTCCGGTGCTGGACGCCTTACTGGCCGCAGCAGACGGACCACACGCCCGCACAGACCTGATCCGGGAAGGTATCGCGAAGGTGGAGCGGATCTTCGAAAGCGACGCGCACCCCGCGAGCGAGGATCTCGACCGCAATGAACTGCACGCGTCGAAGATGTTGAACGGACGGGTCTCGGTCAAAGGTGATCTGGATGCGGTAACCGGAGAAATGCTGTTGACCGCGTTGTCGAAGCTCGCCGCACCACGACCGGCCGCGGACGGGACCCGGGACGCGCGCGCCCCCGGACGGCGGCGAGCCGACGCCTTCACCGAACTGCTGCGCCGCTACCTCGCGTCCGGACTGAACGGCACCGAGGCCAGCGAACGCCCGCACATCAGCGTGCAGGTGCGGGCACGGGACCTTGTCGACACCCGCGGTGAGGACCGCGTGGGCGGGGCAGGTGGAACGGATGGCACCGACATGCACGCCGGCCCAGCTGGCCCAACCGGTGGCGACCGGCCCACTTCCCCGGAGGACTGGGCGGTGGTGCTGGCGGAAACGGGCGTCGCGTGGGCGGCGTGGATGGGACCGTTGACGATCACCGCTGCCCGGCATCTGTCGTGTGATGCTCAGGTGAGCACGGTGATCCTCGACGACCACGGCGCACCCCTCGACGTCGGCATCACCAGCCGCACGGCAACCCGAAAGCAACGCCGAGCGCTGGCCGTACGCGACGGAGGATGCGCGTTCCCCGGCTGCGGGGCGCCACCAGTCTGGTGCGAGGGCCACCATTGCGTGCACTGGGTCAACGGTGGCCTCACCGACATGGACAACCTCGTCCTACTCTGCGGTGCCCACCACCGGATCATTCACCACGACGGGTGGGAGGTCCAGATCGGCCCCGACCGGCGCCCCTGGTTCATTCCACCGCCGAGTGTCGACCCCTTCCGTGGGCCGCTGCCCTCACACAACCGGCGGGCCGGCCCCGCGGCGGCCTGACCGGCCCAGCGCCGCAACATAACTCCATCCCCCCATAGACGCCCCGCATCCGAGCCCCCACTCGGATGCGGGGCACCCGCACTGCCAAACACCGGCGGCAGGGTTCAGCGCGGTGGAAGAGCCCGTTCGAGGAAACCTTCGAGGTGCAGGGCGAACGCCTCGTTGTCGTCGCCGGCGATCATGTGCCCCGCGTCCACTTCGACGGCCTCGGAATTCGGCACCAGGTCGAGCATCTCGTCGACCGCCTCCCGCGAGACGATCTCCGACCTCGTTCCGTGAACTATCAAGGTAGGAACCGTAATCCGGGCGGCCAGGTCCGCGAGCCACCGCTCGTCGGAATTGCCACGGTTGTCCGCATAGCCGACGAAGGCCGGATCCCAGTGCCAGTACCAGCGACCGTCACCTCTGAGACGCAGGTTCTTTCGTAACCCGTCGCTGCGACGACGGCGGGGTGGCGTGCCGCGGAAGGCGTCGATGGCCGCGGACGCGTCGTCGAGCGAGGCGAACCCGTTGGGCGCCGCGCCCAGGAAGTCGCGGACCCTCCGCTGGCCGGTGCGGTCGATCCGATGCGTGATGTCGACCAGCACCAACCCGGCGAGGGAACGGGGGCGTTCGCCCGCGACGACGATGCCCGTCCGGCCGCCAAGCGAGGCTCCTACGACGACGACACGGCCGCCGAGTTCGGTGAGTACCGCTTGGAGGTCGGCCGCGAAAAGCTCGGCCGAATACTCAGATGCCCATTCGCTGTCACCGTGCCCCCGTGCGTCGAGAGTGACCGCGCGCCAGCCGCGCTCGGCCAGTCGCGCCGCCGTGCGATCCCACGAGTGCCTGGTCTGGCCGCCGCCGTGGAGGAGAAGAACGGTCCCCTCTGTCGAATCGGTCAGCCGATCGTCGGTCTCCCACCGATCACCCACAAGGCGGACCCCACCGGATCCTGTGAACTCGACGGGGATCGGCCGGGCTGTGGCCTGGGCGTCCATCAGCTCTCCTTCTCGTCATCGGCCGCCGGCCCGGTGGGGGCCGGCGGCCGGAGGGGATCAGACCTTCAGCAGGGCTGCGAAGTCGGAGGCGGGTTGGTCGGGGTCGCCGTGCTGGATGGCCCGCAGCAGGGTGTCGCCGCGTTCGGTGCCCAGCGATGCCGAGGTTACGTCGCGGAATTTCGCGTCGAGGTCCTCCTGCGGCATCGGGTTTTCGGCGGTGCCGGTGGGGTTGTCGATGAACAGGTGTTCGGTGGTGCCGTCGGTGTAGGTGACGGTGATGTCGCCGACCCAGCGGCCGGGGTAGGCGGTGTCGAGTTTGGGTGTGACCTCGATCTTGACCTTCTGGGCGAGGGTGGCGACGTCGCTGCCGGGGCCGAGGTCGAGCCGCCCGGCCAGGTACTCGTTGTGAGTGCGGAAGCCGTTGCCCTTGCCGAGCAACGACAGCGAGAACTGGAACGGCAGGCTGTATTGCAGGTGCTCGATGATTTTGGGTGCGTAGGCGTTGGCGTTTTTGTTGCCGATGACGACGTCGCCGCCGGTCTGGATGCCGAGCACGACGGAGTCGACGTCGGCGGCGCGGGCCGCGAGTTGGCGGGCGCCGTCGATGTAGGCGTGGTTGATGCCGCAGCAGCAGTAGGGCTTGATCCACACGCGGGTGATCTCGAACGGCTGGTCGAGGCCGAAGGTGGTGGCGGCGTCGTCGGCGACCGGGCGGCCGACGAAGGTGCGGTAGAAGCCTTTGCCGCCGGTGAGGAAGGTGGTGGGGCCGGTGATGCCGGCGGCGGCCATGTCGGCGGCGCGGATGCCGTTGCGGGTGCCGATGCCGGAGTGGATGCGTTTGATGGAGCCGCCGGAGGAGGTGTATTCGGTGGTGCCGGAGGCGTGGCTGAGGGCGATGGCGAGGGCGTGGACGGTGGTTTCGGTGTCGAAGCCGCGCATCTTGGCGGTGACGGCGGCGGCGCCGAAGTTCGACAGCAGTCCGTGGGGGTGGAAGCCGCGTTCGAGGAGTTGGGGGGCGGCGAGGTTGCCGATGCGGGTGTAGACCTCGTAGCCGGCGACGATGCCGGTGATGACCTCGGCCATGGTGGCGTCGAGTTCTTCGCCGACGGCGAGTGCGGTGGAGACGACGCAGCTGCCGGGGTGTGAGGAGCTGGCGCGGTGGGCGTCGTCGTATTCGAAGCCGTGGCCGAAGGAGGCATTGACGAAGGCGGCGTCGGCGGCGCTCATCTCGTCACCGGTGGCCGCGACGTGTGATTTGCCGGGGACGTGCGCGGCGCGGGTGAGTGCGAGCAGTGCCTGGCTCCAGGGCAGCGAGGCGCTTGCGACCTGGAGGGCGAGCTGGTCCTGCATGAGGCGGCGGGCGCCGGCGAGGGCGTCGGCGGGGATGGTGTCGAAGGTCAGGTCGGTGACGAGCCGGGCGACGGCTTCTTCGACGGGTGGGAGGGTGCCCATGGGTGTGTCCTTTGCGGTGTTGGGGTCAGGAAAGCGAACCGAGCAGGCCGCCCGGGATTCCGTAGGACTTGAGCTCGACGTAGGCGTCGAAGCCCTCGAGGCCCGCCTCGCGGCCGATGCCGCTGTTCTTGAAACCGCCCATCGGGGCGCTGAAGCCCGCCGGGTTTCCGTTGACTTCGATTGTGCCGGTTCGGATGTGGCGGGCCACCGCCAGTGCGTGCTCCGGGTCGGCGGCGAACACCGATCCGTTGAGGCCGTACTCCGAATTGTTGGCGATGTCGATCGCCTCGGCCTCGGTGTCGAATGTGTGCACCGTGAGTACCGGGCCGAAGATCTCCTCCTGCGCAATCTTCGCGGCAGGGTCGACGTCGGTGAAGATCGTGGGCTCGACGTACCAGCCGCGGTCGAGACCGTGGGGGCGTCCGCCGCCCACCAGCAGGGAGGCCCCGGATCCCTTCGCGTCGTCGATGTAGCCCTCGACTCGGGACCGCTGATTGGCGCTGACCATCGGGCCGATTTCGGTGGCGGGGTCGAACGGGTCGCCGACGGGCATCGACTTGATGAGGTCAATCAGCCGGTCGTGGAGTTCGTCGCGCCGCGAGCGCGCCACCACGATCCGGGTCTTGTTGCTGCACACCTGGCCGCTGTTGCGCAGCGAGACCGCACGGATCGCGGCGACTGCGGCCTCGAGGTCGGCGTCGTCGAGCAGGACCGCGGCGGACTTGCCTCCCAGTTCGAGGGTCACGCGGCGCAGGTCCTGACCACAGAGTGAGGCGATCCGACGGCCCGCGGCTGTCGATCCGGTGAAGGAGACCTTGTCGATGCCGCGGTGGCGCACGAGGTATTCGCTGGCCTCGCGCTGCGCGGGGACGATGTTCACGACGCCGGCAGGGAGGCCGATCTTGTCGAGAATGTCGGCGAGCAGGTAGGCGTCGAGCGGGGTCTCGGGGGAGGGTTTGATGACCATGGTGCAGCCCGCGAGCAGTGCCGGCGCGAGCTTGATCATGGTGATGAGCAGCGGGGCGTTCCACGGCACGATGCCTGCGACGACCCCGACCGGTTCGCGGGTCACCAGCGCGCTGCCGGTTGCAGACGACCGCGTGTCGGCCCACGGGTAGGCGGGGGCGAGGTCCAGGAACGAGTCCAGGAGCAGGCGCGGTCCGATGGACTGCATCTTCGTGGACAGGGTGATCGGGCAACCCATCTCGGCGCTGACGAGTCTGGCGGCGTCGGCCTCGCGCGCGGCGAGTTCCGCGCTGAGCTTCCGGAGGACCGCGATCCGCTCGCCGAGTGCCATCCGGGGCCAGGGCCCCTTGTCGAACGCCTCGCGTGCCGCGTTCACCGCGGCGTCGATGTCTTCTTCGACGCCTTCCGGGACGCGCGCGACGAGCTCCTCGGTGGCCGGCGAGATCACGTCGAACGTGCGCTCGGAGGCCGGCTGTACCCACCGTCCGCCGATGAACAGCTTGTCGTACCGTCCCTGCCAAATTTCTGTCTGCACACTCATGGTGCCGCTCCTTCGCTGGTCGATAAGGGGTGGAAGTGGTCCGGATCGCAGGCGGGACCGACGTGTCCGGCCTGGTGGGGCGGAGCCTTCTGCTCGATATGTGAGCTGCACCATGCAAAGTATATAATGTTGCATAGCTCCGTGGAAGTGCCTACCGTGATCGCCCCGACTGGGAGTCGTCTCGGCGGGGTACCCCGGGTTCGACGGGGCTTGACCTCACTGAAAACGATATATAATATTTTGTGGAGACGAAGGCGAGGCAACATGCAGCACAAGCCGCTCGACGGTATTCGGATCCTCGAGATCGGGGGATATATCGCGCTCCCGTTCGGGACGTCGATGCTGTGCGCCCTCGGCGCCGAAGTGGTCAAAGTCGAACGCCCTGTGGTCGGTGAAGATTTCCGGCGCCATCAGAACGACGCCAGCCCCTACTTCCGGCAGTACAACACCGGCAAGCGCAGTCTGTCGGTCGACCTGAAGTCGGAGGAGGGCGTCGCGCTGGTCAAGGCGCTGGTGCCGCACTTCGACGTGGTGCTCGAGAACCTGCGCCCAGGCAAGGTCGCGGCCATGGGACTCGGCCCCGAGGACTGCCGCGCCCTGCGCCCCGACATCGTGTACGGGTCCGTCACCGGATTCGGCGCCGGTGGTCCGCTGGCCAACCGTCCCGCCTACGACACGATCGGCCACGCCTTCGGCGGTCTGTACTCGCTGTTCAGCGACGGAGACCACCCGCAGCTGGCCGGTGGCCTGAGCGCGGACCTCGTCACCGGTCTGAGCACCGCAACCGGCGTCCTCGCGGCCCTCGTCGGGCGGCTGAAGACGGGGCAGCCGCAGCGGATGGAGACGTCGATCATGGAGGCCGTCAGCGCGCTGACCATCGACGGCATCACGCAGTCCTTCGAACTCGGCGACAATCCGGCCCGCACGAGCCGCCATCCGCAGGCGCAGAACTTCTGCGTCCCGACGTCGACCGGCGAGTACCTGGCGGTCCACCTGTCCTCGTCGCAGAAGTTCTGGCAGTCGCTGTGTCGCGCGATGGACCGCATGGACCTGGCCGAGGACCCCCGGTTCGCCGAGTACCGCCCGCGGGAGTCGAACTACTTCGAGCTGGTGCCGATCGTCGAGGCGGAGTTCGCCAAGCAGTCGAAGGACCACTGGGAGAAGGTCCTCACCGAGGCCGACGTGCCGTTCGCGCCCGTCCTGTCGATGACCGGCTACCTCGAGCACGAGCAGGTCGAGCACCTGAAGCTGGTCGAGTGGCAACCCGACGGCCTGGCCCTCATCCGGCCGCCGTGGACGTTCGACGGCGAGCGCCCGGACCGCGGTGACCGTGCTCCCAAGGTCGGCGCCGACACCCGATCGGTCGCGGGCGAGGTGCTCCCCGCCGAGAAGATCGACGAGCTGCTCGCGTCCGGCGTCCTCTACGCCGACGAGTCCTGATTCTTTCGAATTCGCATATCACTGAGGAGTGTTCATGAATCCGTACCGTTCCATGCTGTTCGTGCCGGGCCACAAGCCTTCCTGGGCCGACAAGGGTCTGGCCTCCGGCGCCGACGCCCTGATCCTCGACCTGGAAGACTCGGTTCCCGTCGCGGACAAGGACGAGGCGCGTGGCGTCACCGCCGCCACCATCGACCGTTTGCACGCCGAGGGTGTTCGCGCCGACGTGTGGGTTCGGCCCAATGCGTTCGTGACCGGGATCCAGGGCAGTGACCTCGAAGCGGTGATCCGGCCCGGGCTGACCGGACTGTTCCTGCCCAAGGTCTTCGACGCCGAGGAACTCGTGCGGATCGACGCGGTGGTGTCGCACATCGAGGCCCGGCAGGGGCTCGAGGCGGGCAGCGTGGGACTCATCGTGAGCTACGAGACCGCGGTCTCGATGGCGCATTGCGAAGAGATCGCCGCAGCCACCCCTCGCATCTCCAGCCTGCTGGGTGCCACCGGACCGAGCGCGGACGTGGGCCGCGAGCTGGGTTTCGAATTCACCCCGGCCGGCCTGGAGACGCTGTACCTGCGGAGCCGCATCGTCCTCGCAGCCCGCGCGGCCGGCCTGCACCACCCCGTCGCCGGCGTGTGGCAGGACATCAAGGACCTCGACGGTGCCCGGCAGTTCTGTCTGGACAACAAGCAGCTCGGCTACCGCGGCATGGTGTGCATTCACCCCTCGCACATCGCCGTCGCCAACGACGTGTTCACGCCGTCCCCCGAGCAGGTCGACTTCTACCGTCGCATGATCGAGGCGTTCAAGGTGGCCGAGGCGGCCGGCAGCGCGGCCGTCGACTTCGAGGGCCAGCACATCGACATCGCGCACGTGAAGACCGCCGAGGGCATCATCGCGCAGGCCGAAGCAGTCATGGCCCACGCCTGAGCGGATCGACCGAAGAGCCCCGCATCCGGCAGGATGCGGGGCTTCGGTCGTGGTGTCAGTTCTCGACTGGGCGAGCTGCGAGGTTCTCCCGGAAGAACGGGGTCGCCTCGGCCACGGCGTGGTCGACGTACTTCGGCACGTCGTAGAAGTCCATGTGGGCGCCGCCGTCGACGACTACCAGCTTCTTGGGGCTGCGCACCCGGCTGTGCAATTCGGTGGACATCCACAGCGAACCGGCTTCACTGCCCGCGACGATCAGCAACGGTGCCGTGAACATGTCCTCGACCAGGTGGAACGCGTCGAACGTGAAGATCCGCGAGATGCTCTTGGTGAACAGCTGCTTGTTCTTCGCGTTCGGGTGCTGCGCACGCGGGGTGAGGTAGTAGTCGTGCGCCTCGACCAGGTCGCGCGGAGTGCTCTCGTCCGGCTGTTCCGGAACGTACGGGATGTATGCCGGGTCGGCGCCCTGGGCCTCGGCGGTCCGCTGCTGCGCGACTGCCTGCAGTGTGGGCACCGCGGCCGCGTCGGAGTCGGTTCCGTACCAGCCGCGTCGGAACGAGGTGCCGATGTTCACGGCGCTGACGGTGGTGACAGCCTTGATCCGGTAGTCGGTCAGGGCCGCGTTCACGGCGTACCCACCGCCGGCGCAGACACCGAGAACACCGATTCGCTCGGCGTCCACGTAGTCCAGGCTCTGCAGGAAGTCGACGGCCGCGCGGACGTCCTCGACTCGCGCTGCCGGGTCCTCGAGGTGGTGTGGGTCGCCGCCGCTCTCGCCCTGGAACGAGGCGTCGTAGGCCAGTGCCACGAAGCCTTCCTCGGCGAGCTTCGCGGCGTACAGGCCCGCGGTCTGCTCCTTCACACCGCCGCCCGGGTGCACGGTGACGACGGCGGCGTAGCTGTTCTGCGGATCGAAGTTGTCGGGCAGAAACAGGTTGCCGGCCATGGCGATCGGGCCGTTCGGGAAAGTGATGCTGTCCATTGGTGTGTCTCCTTCTGATGGGGTGTTGTCGCGGGTGGTCAGAGGTTGGTGTCGTAGAACGGGATCAGGGCGTCGAGGGCGATCGTGACGGGCTCGGGCTGGTCGTACAGGTCGTAGTGCGAGAAGCCTTCGGCCACCACGAGTTGCTTCTTCTCGGAGCGGGCGCGGCGGTAGATCTCGAGGCCGTCACGGTAGGAACCGAACGCACCGGGCTTGTCGCCGACGACGACGCACAGCGGCTGGGTGAGGAGTACTTCGGCGTGGGTGAAGGCGTCCCACCCGTATCCCGCTGCTCGTCGTGAGATCAGGCTGCGGGTGGCGCCGTTCGGCTTCTCCCCGCGGGGTGTCTTGTAGTAGTCGGTGGCCTCGACGACGTCGAGTCCCGTCCCGGCCGCCGCGTCCACGGTGGGCGGCAGCAGGTTCTCGACGTTCGGTTCGGCGCCGCGGGCCTCGGCGGTGCGCTGCGCCGCGATCGCGTCCAATGTTGCGATCGGGTCGTATGCACTGAACGCCTCGTGCAGGAGGTGGCCGAAGTTGACGCCGACGACGCTGCCGACGACTTTGATGCGTCGGTCGGTCTTCGCGGCGGCGATGGAGTACCCGCCGCCGCCGCAGATGCCGAGCACGCCGATCCGGTCGGCGTCGACGTAGGGGAGGGTGACGAGGTGGTCGACGACGAAGCCGAAGTCCTCGACTCGTTGCGCCGGGTCTTCGATGAATCGGGGTTCGCCGCCGCTGGCGCCCTGGTAGCTGGCGTCGAATGCGATGACGACGTAGCCGGCGTCGGCGAGGGCGGTGCCGTACACGTTGCCGGACGTCTGCTCCTTGCAGCTGCCGATGGGGTGCGCGCTGATGATGGCCGGGTACTTCTTCGTCTCGTCGAATCCGGGCGGGTAGTAGATGTCCGCCGCGATGTCCCAGTACGGGGTCTTGACGCTGACGGTCTCGATCCTCTCGGTGGCCATGAATTGATCTCCCTTCGTCTCCGCCGGAACCCGGCGGTCTGAATCTCATTGCGTCGTGGACGATGTCCTCGACCCGCACTCATCACTCTGCTGCGACGCGCGGGGCTGTACCAGAGGCCGGTTATCGGGGGTACCGGCAGCCTCTCCCTCGGGCTGTCGGAGGTCCCTAGGCTGCAGGTATGGAGATCGCCAAGGAGATCAAGGACTTCCTGACGACCCGTCGCGCACGCATCACGCCCGACCAGGTGGGCCTGCCCGCCGGCGGCCGACGTCGGGTCGCCGGGTTACGTCGCGAGGAGGTCGCACTGCTCGCCGGAGTGAGCGCCGAGTATTACGTACAGATCGAACGGGGTGGTGTCGCGGGCGTGTCCGACGAGGTGCTGGACGCCATCGCGACCGCGCTGCGACTCGACGACGAGGAGACGAAGCATCTGTTCACCCTTGCCCGCGCCGCGGCCACGAAGCCCCGCAGGCGTAAGCCCGCCAAGGCGCGCGTCGAGATGCCGGAGCCGGTCCAAGCGCTCGTCGATGCGATGATCACGGCCCCCGCCGTCGTGCAGAACGGTCTTCTCGACATCGTGGGCGCCAATGCGCTCGGTCGCGCGCTGTACGCCGACGTGTACGACCGCGTGGACGGCGCGCCCAACCTGGCCCGGTTCATCTTCCTCGACCGCCGCGCCGACGAAACATTCCCCGACTGGACCAACGCGGCCGACGACGCCGTCGCGATGCTGCGGGTGGAGGCGGCGCGGTCGCCGTACTCGGCGGCGGTCACCGGTCTCGTCGGCGAGCTCGCTACCCGCAGCGACGAGTTCCGCACTCGCTGGGCGGCTCACGACATCAAGGCGCACCGGCGCGGAACGAAGCGGTTCCATCATCCGGTCGTCGGTGACCTGACGCTGCGTTTCGAAGCGCTCGAGGTGGCCAGCGCGGCCGGTCTCACCCTGTACGGATTCACCGCGTCGCCGGGTTCCTCCTCCGAGGAGGCTCTCCGCCTGCTGTCCAGCTGGATCGCCACCGACAGCTCGGCGCATCAGCCTTCATGGAATTCGTGAAGGAGGGCAACGGCGTTCAGGATTCGCTCGGTGACGCGTCCCGGGTGAGGGTCACGGCCACCGCGAGGAGTATGAGGACCAGTGCGAGGACGACGGCGTAGGACGGCAGCCAGTACGCCGCGACGGCGGCCGATCCGAGCACGGCGGCGCCGACGGCGCGCGGAACCCAGCCGGTGTGGGTGGTGAGCCGGAAGTAGATTGCGTGCGAGAGCAGGTAGATCGCCGGACCTGCGAGCATCAGAACGCCGCCGACCCCCGCCCGGTCGTCGCCGGCATGGGCGAGCACCAACTCGCTGCCCGCGGCGAACATGACGAGTCCGGTGACGACGCCGTAGATCACGTTGATCCCGATGTGCACGGCTCGGATGGGGTTCTCTGTGGCGGCGATATGACTTTCCACGAGTTGTTCGGCGCGCCCGAAGTAGACGGCCCACAGGCAGACGAGCGCGACGAAGCACCCCGCCGCCAGCGCAAGCGTCAGTGCATCGGAATGATGGGCGGCAATCACGCGTCCCAGGGTGAGGACCGTCTCGCCCAGCAGGATGATGAGGAACAGTCGCATCCGCTCGAGCATGTGCTCCGCATCGAACGGAAGTTGCTGCGTCTGTGTGCGTCCGCCCGGCAGCGGGTGCGCGCTCCAGGTGCCGACGAGGTCGACGAGCGCGGCCACCGCCCACAGCCACAGGCGCCACTTCGGGTCGAGTGCTGCGCCGGCCACCCAGAACGGCGCCGAGACCGCGAACCAGATCAGTACATGCAGGAAGTGCGTGCGGAGGCTGGGCGTCGGGGCGGTGGCCGCCGCGTAGACGGCGGGGCCGATCAGCGCCAGCAGCATGGGAACGACGAAGAGCCAAGGGCTTTCGTCGAAGGCGTGCCCGATGCCGGCGTTCATGAACAGGCCGAGGCCCATCACCGTGATCGTCACGGCCCGGGTGGCCGTGCGTTCGATGTCGAGGAGGGTGACCTCGAACGTGGTGAACGCCCAGACCCCGCACACCGCGACGAGTGCCACGAGGGTTTCGGCGGCGCCGTGCCAGGTCAGGTGGTCGACGAGATGGTGCGTGAGCTGACCGATCGCCAGCACGAACACCAGGTCGAAGAACAGCTCGAGCGGCGAGACCTCACGGTGGGTGCTGCGTGCTTGCCTGACCATCATGGATCCTCCTCGGCGTCCGAATCCTATCCGGCGGCGTCGAGGCGGACAGTCGTTTCGGCGGCGGTGTTCGCGACCATCGGATCCAGCGCGGCGGGCTGGCTGCAGTACTTGGCCTTGTACGCCGTCTCGACTGCGGCGTTCGTCGCGGGGTCGTTGGCCGGGTGCAGGGTCGAGTTGGTCGCTGTGCCATGCCATGTCGTCATCTCGTGCTGTCGGCGATCTCCGTGATCCGAGGTCGAGGCGGTTCGGCGCTAGAAGGAGAGGCTGCTGGTACCCCTGTAGCCAGGGACTCCCGCGAGACTGCCGCGGCCGGCAGGGTGAGGTGGGTCCCGCCTTGACAGAGCGCGATCCACGGATAATGTATTATATTGTTACTTGAACTCACGGAGGCACACCCATGCAGCACAAGCCGCTCGACGGGATCCGCATCCTGGAGATCGGGGGTTACATCGCCCTTCCGTTCGCCACGTCGATCCTGTGCGCTCTCGGCGCAGAGGTCGTGAAGGTGGAGAAGCCCGTCGTGGGGGAGGACTTCCGTCGCCACCAGAACGACGGCAGCCCCTACTTCCGCCAATACAACACCGGAAAGCGGAGCCTGTCGATCGACCTGAAACGTCCCGAAGGCGTCGCGCTGGTCAAGGCCCTCGTGCCGCACTTCGACGTGGTCCTCGAGAACCTGCGGCCGGGCAAGCTGGCGGCGATGGGCCTCGGGCCGGACGAGTGCCGCGCGCTGCGATCCGACCTCGTCTACGGGTCGGTGACCGGGTTCGGCTCGGGTGGTCCGCTGGCGAGCCGCCCCGCCTACGACACGATCGGGCATGCGTTCGGCGGTCTCTACTCCCTGTTCGGTGACGACGCCCGGCCCCAGCTGGCCGGCGGGCTGAGCGCGGATCTGATCACCGGACTGAGTACGGCGACGGGCGTCCTCGCGGCGCTGGTCGGACGGCTGCGCACCGGCTCACCGCAACATGTGGAGACGTCGATCATGGAGGCCGTCAGCGTTCTGGCGACCGATGGGATCACGCAGTCCTTCGAACTGGGATACGACCCGAGCAGGCAGAGTAGGCATCCGCAGGCGCAGAACTTCTGCGTCAAGACCGCCACCGGCGAGTATCTGGCGGTCCACCTGTCGTCCTCGCAGAAATTCTGGCGCTCGCTGTGCACGGCGATGAACCGGACGGATCTCACCGAGGATCCCCGCTTCGCCGAATACCGCCCCCGGGAGTCGAACTACCACGAGCTGGCCAAGATCGTCGAAGCCGAGTTCGAGCAGCAGTCGCTACAGCACTGGGAGGACGCCCTCGCCGCTGCGGACGTGCCGTTCGCCCCAGTGCTGTCGATGACCGGATTCGTCGAGCACGAGCAGGTGGAATGGCTCGAATTGGTCGAACGGCAGCAGGACGGACTGGCGCTCATCCGCCCGCCGTGGCGCTTCGCGGGCGAACGCCCCGATCGGGCGGGCACCGCGCCGCGGGTCGGCGCCGACAGCCGCGACGTCGCCGCGGAGGTGTACTCCGCCGAGCAGATCGACGACCTGGTGCAGGCGGACGTTCTGTTCGTCGAACCCTGAGCCTGATCGTGCCCCGACCGGGGGCACGTGTTCCGCATTCGAACGACGATGGGTGAGTAATCGATGTCTGCCGATGTATCGACCGAAAGAATCGCGGTGAGTCCGGTCGACGATGCGTCCACCGTGCTCGAGAACCTGCTGTCGACACGGTGGAGTTGCCGCGCGTTCGAGCCGCGCGAGGTTCCGCGCCCGCTCATAGAGCGCATGTTCACGCTGGCGCAGCGGTCCGCGTCGTGGTGCAACACGCAGCCCTGGCAGGTCATCGTGACCGGCGGTGCGGCAACCGAGCGATTCCGCGACGGTCTCGCGGAGTACGCGCAGCAACACGGTGCCGCCTTCGAATTCGATCCGCCTGCGGAGTACCGCGGGGTCTACCGCGACCGGCGCCGGGCGAGCGGGTGGCAGCTGTACCAGGCCGTGGGAGTCGAACGCGGTGACCGCGCCGCGTCCGCACGCCAGTCGTTCGAGAACTTCCGCCTGTTCGGCGCTCCGCACGTCGCGATCATCACGACCGACGCCGAGCAGGGCGTGTACGGCGCGGTGGATTCCGGCCTCTACCTCGGCACCCTCTTGCTGGCGGCGCGGAGCCTGGGGATCGCCACGATCCCGCAGGCCGCCCTTGCGAGCCAGTCTCCCTTCATCCGTGAGCATTTCGGCATCTCGGACGACCGCAAAATCCTCGTCGGGATCTCCTTCGGCTACGCCGACCTCGACCACCCAGCGAATAGCTACCGGACGGCACGCGCGACGCTCGACGAGGTCGTCACCTGGCAGGACCGGTAGCGCCCTATTCGGTTGCCGTGGAGGGTGTATCGGTTGCGGTCACGATCGCGAGCAGTCGCAGAGCCTGCTCGGACGTCGACTGCGGTTCCGCGGTGTAACCGACGAGGGACAGTCCGTCCGCGCCGGTGATGTCGAATACGTTGTAGGTCAGAGACAGGTCACCGACCTCCGGATGCCGGAACTGTTTGACGCCGTGCCGATGCGCCTTCACGTTGTGGGCGTCCCAGCGGGTGCGGAATTCCTCGCTCCGAGCGGCGAGTTCGCCCACGAGCCCGGTGACGACGGCGGAGTGGGGCGAGTGTGCGGCCTCCACTCGCAGCAGGGCCACGGCGTCGTCTGCCGCGGTATTCCACTCCGGGAACACGTCGTCGGCGTGCGGGTCGAAGAAGATGAATCGGACGAGGTTCGGCACTCCCGTCGCCCCCGCGAAGACCGGCGCGTACAGCGTGCGTCCGAGCGGATTGGCGGCAACGATGTCGAGGTGCCCGTTCAGCACGACCGCCGGCGAATCGACCATGCCGTCGATCAGCGCCTGCACGCCGTCGGGGATCTTCCGGTCGGCCCGCGGAGACCGCGCGGCGCCCGTCGAGGTGCCGGCGGCCCGCACGAGGTCGAACAGGTGCGCCGTTTCTTCCTCGGAGAGTCGCAGTGCGCGGGCGACGGCGTATAGGACGTCGTCGGAGACCCCGGCGACGTTCCCGCGTTCGATCTGGGTGTAGTACTCGATGCTGACCCCGGCCAACTGGGCGACCTCCTCACGCCGCAGGCCCGGCACCCGGCGTCGCCGGCCGGGTGGCAGGCCCACTTGCTCCGGGGTGATCCTCGCCCGCCGGGTCATCAAGAACTCTTTGACGTCCTTGGCGATGTCCATGGATCCACAGTAGGAACAGACCCGGCCGCCGGGAAGGGTCAGGTGTCCGGTGTCAGCGGCAGGAGCAGGGAGGCGACGACGTCGTCCACCTTGTCCAGGTACAGCACGTCGGGAATCATCTTGTCGACCACGTGCGTCCATCGGATGCATCGAGTACGGCACGCACATGCGGAACTTGTCGGGGCCCGCACGACGACCGCAGGTCCTCCATGTACGGCAGGGCAACCTCCCGGAGCGTGAGCGCACTCGACGACCGCGCCACCGCCTCCAAGGCGTAACCGCTGATCACCCGGAAGGGGGCGATCATCTTCGCGATTGTCTTCCTGATCCTGGTTGTTACAACCTATCTGGATGCAGCACCCACGTAAGTTCTGTACTTCACTTCCTCTCGCTACGACAGGGATGTGGTGACGGCCGAATTGACGATCACCGACAACGGGCCTGGAATCGCGCCGGATCTGCTGAAGACTCTGTTTCAGCGTTTCGTTCGGGGCGACAAGGCCCGGTCCCGCGAGACCGACAGCACCGGCCTCGGGCTGGCAATCGTCTCGTCGATCGTCGACGCGCATCACAGTCAGGCGAGTGTCGAGTCGACTCAGGCCGACACGACGTTCCGCGTTCGGATACCTGCGATCGAACCCTCCGGCACTGCCACTGTCACCCATCAGCGCCTCCGGACGTCCGCGGTCACGCGCAGCTAACAGGAAGGTAGGCGTCACCGTCGCGACGGGGAACCGGCCGGCGTCCTCACGCCGAGGCGAGGGTGAGGACGATTTTGCCGACCGCCTCACCGGAGCGGAGCCGGCCGGCTGCCTGCTGGAAGTCGGTGATGTCCGCGGCCCGGCCGATCACGGGTCGGATCTCACCACGCGCGACGGCGGGGATGACGTCGGGCAGGAGGCCGGCGATGATGTCGGCCATCTCCCAGTCGCGGGTGAATCCGAAGGACACGCCGTGGACGTTGAGGTGACGGTAGGACAGATGGTCGAGGTTGATCGTCGACTCGGCGCCGTCGAGGCGTCCGATGTTGACCACGTGACCGTCCTCGGCGGTGGCGGGCAGGCACTGGGCGAAGGTTTGCCCGGCGATGTTGTCGAGCACGACGTCGGCGCACCGGTGATCAGCACGCTCTGCCCGGCCGTGAACCCGGCGGTGGTGAGCGCACCGTGACGGTCAGCAGGCCGGTCGGCAGCGCACAGGCGATCGGGGGGTCGAGTCCCTCCGGGCGGGGCAGGACGAACCGGTGGTCGTCGACCACGTACTCGGCGAAGGCCGACGGGATCGACCCCATCACCGGGTCACCGACCTGCCAGGTATCTACGCCCTCGCCGAGTGCGGCAACCTCGCCGGCGTACTCGAACCCGGCGATGAACTCCTTGCCGTGACCACCGTGGGTGGGATCGGCCTCGGCGAGCATCGGGATGTCGGCGTTGTTGGTCGCCGCGGCCCGGTTCCGGATCAGGACCTCGCCGGGCCCGGGCCGCGGGACGGGGACCTCCCCGAGGACCCATTCCGGGCCGATCCCGCCGACGAGGGCACGCATCGTGTCAGTCATGTGTGGTCTCTCCTCCGGGAACGAGTCGGGCACGGTTGTCAGGAACGGCGGGTGCGCGGCGCGTGGTATTGCTCGTCGGTGACCTCCTCGAGCCAGGTCGTCTCCGGCGTGCTGGACCCGTCGCCTTCCCAGATGGCCAGGTGTTCCATGAACCGGTCGTCGGTGGCGCCGTGCCAGTGCTCTTCACCGGCAGGGCAGGTGACGGTCTCCCCGGGCTGGGCTGCGAAGACGACACCGTCGCGGGTGCCGACGAGCGCGGTCCCGCTCACGACGTGCAGGGTCTGCCCGAGGACGTGGTGATGCCAGAACGTGCGGGCCCCCGGCGAGAAACGAACCATGTTCGTGCGCGCCCGGGACGGTTCCTTCCCGGCATAGATGACGTCGAACCAGACGTCGCCGGTGAACGACTCGGCCGGGCCTTTGCCCGTGGGGACGGGGGTGATGAACTCCATCGTGTTTCTCTCTACTTGGTGATGTCGAGGTCGAAGCCGAGTTCGCGGGAGGCCTCGGCCTGATCGCTGATCTGACGTCCCTTGTCGATGACGGCGGGGATCGCGTCGGAGCCGGCGACGAACCGCAGCGGCGGCTCATCCAGCTCTGCCACCTTGACCAGTGCCTGGGCGAGCTTGAGCGGGTCGCCGGTCTGCTGCCCGTTCATCGACTGCCAGGCCGCCTTGGTCTGGGTGGTGCGCTCGGCGTAGTCGTCGATCGACTGGTCGGCCCAGGTGGTGGACGCCTCTTCGAGGAGTTCGGTGCGGAAGAACCCGGGCTCGACGATCGTGGTCCTGATGCCGAACGGTTCGAGGTCGAAGCTCAGCGACTCCATCCAGCCCTCGACACCGAACTTCGTGGTGGCGTAGGCGACGCAGAATTCCTGGCCGATGATCCCAGCCAGTGACGAGACGGTCATGATGTGCCCCGACCGCTGCTTGCGCATCTGGGGAAGGACGGCGCGGGTGACGTTCATGGGGCCGAACAGGTTCGTCTCCACCTGCGCACGCATCGCGGCGTCGGAGATTTCCTCGAAGTAGCCGGCTTGAAAGGTGGCGGCGTTGTTGATCAGCACGTCGATCCGGCCGAACCGCTCCACCGCGGCGGCGACCACGGCTTCCGCGTCGGCGGGGTTGGTGATGTCCAGGGCGGCGGCCAGCAGGTTGTCGCTCTCACCCAGCAGTTCCTGCACTTTTTCGGGGCGACGGCCGGTGGCGATGACCTGATGGCCCGCCGCGAGGGCCGTGCGGGCGATGTCGGTGCCGAGCCCTCGGCCTGCGCCGGTGACCAGAATGACCTTGCTCATAAGTATGTGTCTCTCGATTCTTCGGTCGTGGTGACTGTCAGTTGTTTCAGCAGCACCTGGGGGCGCGCCGTTCATGGATGCAGTCGTCAGTCGGCTTCCGGAGGGAAGTCGGTGGAGGCGCCGAGTTCGGTTTGGGCTTCGAAGTCGGCGACGCGTTTGCGGAGTACCGCGAGGGTGGACTCGAGTGCCTGCGAGCCGAGCATGAGGCGCAGCGGTGCCGGTTCCGCATCCACGCTTTCGATGATGCGCGCGGCCATTCGTGCCGGGTCTCCGGGCGCCAGGCCGGCGGCGGGGTCGAGCATCGTCCGGAAGTTGTGCGCGGGTGTCGCGTCGTACTCCGGAATCGGTTCGGCGATCTGGGCGCCGCGGTAGCGGAACTCGGTGCGCGCGCCACCGGGTTCGACGAGCGTCATGCCGATGCCGAATGGCGCCACCTCCTGCGCCACCGATTCCACGAAGCCTTCGATTCCCCACTTGGTGGCGTGGTACATCGAGTTGCCGGGGAACGCGACCTGTCCGCCGTACGTCGAGAGCTGGACGATCCGGCCTCCGCCGGCAGCCCGCATGTGCGGGAGCACGGCACGGATGAACTGGATGGACCCGGTGAGGTTGGTGGCGATCATGTCGTCGATCTGTTCGTCGGTGAGTTCTTCCGCGGCCCCGAACAGGCCGTATCCGGCGTTGCTCACCGCCACGTCGATCCTGCCGAAGTCCGCGACAATTCGCGTCACGGCTGCGCGCAATGCCGGGGTGTCACGGACGTCGAGCACCTCGGCCCGGAACAGGTCCGGATGCCGGCTGGTCAGGTCGTCGACGGACTCCGGTCGGCGGATGGTGCCGACCACACGGTCGCCGCGTTCGAGCAGTTGCTCGGTGAGGTGGCGGCCGAAGCCACTGCTGACGCCGGTGATCAACCAGGTGCGTTCGGTCATGACTGCGTCGAAGGGTCGGCGGCGGGTGCGGACTCGTTCAGCACGCGCAGGGCGTTGAGCGTGCGCGGGTAGCCGATGAACGGCAGTAGGTGGGTGAGGACGGCGAGTAGGTCGGCCCGGGTGTTCCCGACGCGGAGATTCGCCATCGTGTGCCCCTTGACCTGCGGTTCGCAACCACCGAGGGAGACCAGCATCGCGAACGTGAGCAACTCACGGGTCGGCGTGTCCAGACCACTGCGTGTGACGTAGTCACCGAAGCAGTTCGCCGACAGGTAGCGCTGGATGTGGAGCTCGTCCGGTGCTGCCGTTTCGTACATCCCGTCAACGGCGTCTGCGCCGACGATCTCCTTCTGCTTGGCGAGACCCTTCGCCAACCGGTCCTCGGCCGTCGTCGTCGCTCGGCCTTCCAGGGGGAGGCTGATGCCACGCTCGGTGAGCACGTCGTTCGTCGCGTGGAGAAAGTCGAAGACTTTCGACATGCCGACGTACGGGACCGCCTGATACACAACCTCTTTGGCGTCGACAGGGCTCACTCCGACGGTGAGGGCTGCCCCCAGCATGACCCGGTACTCGGCAAGTGCCTGGCTCGCGATCGTCGAGGCGAGTTGCACCATCAAACGCGTACGGGTGTTCAGGCCGCCGTACTGCCGCACCTCGTCGAATGCGAAGTTGTCGAACACCTCGATGAGCTCCGGATCCGTCTGCAGCAATGTCGAGATGTGTCCCGGAAACAACTCGGCATGATTGTTCCGGGCAGCTTCGGTGATCGCCATGTCCAACTCTCTTCCAGGGGTTCGTCGTACTCGATTCCGCACCCGAGCGCGGCGTTCGTCAGCGGTGGCCGATCAGGGCTGTCGCCAGGATCGCCGCGGCTGTGCCGCGACCGGCGGTCGGTCGTGCGAGGTGGTCACAATTCGAGTAAACGCGCGATTGGGCACTCTCGGGAGTCACTGCTCTTCCAGGTAACCGCAGTACCTCCCTCCGCCGTGCCGGTCCGCATACCGTGGAACTCATGGACGACCAGCGAGCACAGGTGCGGGAGTTCCTCACGTCCCGGAGGGCGCGGATCAACCCCGAACAGGCCGGATTGCCCGCATACGGCGGCAACCGGCGGGTTCCTGGGCTGCGCCGAGAGGAAGTGGCCCTGCTCGCCGGCGTCAGCATCGACTACTACGTGCGGATGGAACGCGGCAACCTCGCCGGCGCCTCCGACAGCGTCCTGGACGGCCTCGCCCGCGCACTGCAATTGGACGAGGCCGAGCGCACACACCTGTTCGACCTCGCCCGGGCCGCCGAACCTGGACCAGTCCGGCAGCGCCGCTCGAAGACCTCGGGGGTCACGGCCGGCGTGCAGCTGGTCCTCGACGCGATCACCGACGCACCCGCCTGGGTACGCAACGCCCGCCACGACATGCTTGCCGCCAACCGGTTGGCCCGTGCTCTGTATGCGCCGGTGCTCGCCGACCCGCGTCGGCCGGCGAACAACGCCCGGTTCGTCTACCTCGACCCGGCCGCGCGCGACTTCTACGTCGACTGGGACCGCGCCGCCGACGACATCGCCGCCATGCTTCGTTCCGAGGCCGGCCGCAACCCTCACGACAAACAACTCATCGAGCTGATCGGCGAACTATCCACCCGCAGTGAGGTTTTTCGGGCCCGGTGGGCGGCACACAACGTCCGGTTCCACCGAACCGGGTACAAGAAGGTCCGCCATCCTGCCGTCGGAAGCCTCGAGCTGAACTTCGAGGCGATGGAGTTCCCTGCGCATCCCGGCCTCATCCTCCTCGTGTACACCGCACCGAAGGACAGTCCCGCCGCCGACGGCCTCACACTCCTCGCCACCTGGGCCGCGACCCTCGAAGAAGCCGGCGAACTCGCCACCCACCACGGACAAAAGCAGTGAGCGCCGCCCGGACCGAAATCCGGGCGGCGCTCAGGGGTTCTCCTAGTCGAGATTGATGTAGACGGCCTTCGGGTACAGGTAACCCTCCACGTGTTCGCGGGCTCCCTTCCAGCCGTAACCGCTCATCTTGGTGCCGCCGAAGCCGATGGCCGGGTCGAGGACGCCGTAGCAGTTGACCCAGATCGTTCCGGCCTTGATGTTCTGCGAGGCCTTGTGCGCGGTGGACAGACTGCGGGTCCACACACCGCCCGCGAGCCCGAACGGTGTGTCGTTCGCGAGTTGCAGCGCGTCGTCCATGTCGTCGAACGGGATCACCGAGGCGACCGGCCCGAAGATCTCCTCTCTGGCGATGGTCATGTCGTTGGACGCGCCGGAGAAGACGGTCGGCTCGACGAAGTAACCCGATGCGAGTTCGCCGCCGAGGCGGTTGCCACCGCTCGCCAGCTGCGCACCTTCGCCGCCGCCGAGGTCGATGTAATGCATGACCCGTTCGAGTTGTCGCTCTGAAATCAATGGCCCCAACTTGGTATTCGGGTCGAGCCCGTCTCCCACGCGGATGGTCTTCGTGAACTCGGTCATGCGCTCGACGAACTCGTCGTGGATCGAACGTTGAACGAAGATCCGCGTGCCTGCAACGCAGACCTGGCCGCTGTTGGTGAACACACCCATGGCGGCGCCGGGCACGGCCTTGTCCAGATCGGCATCGGCGAAGACGATGTCGGGCGACTTGCCGCCCAGCTCCAGTTGCAGACGCTTGAGGTTGCCTGCCGACGCGCGGACGATGGTCTGCGCGGTGCCGATCGATCCGGTGAACGCGATCCGGTCGACGTCCCGATGTTCGGCCAGAGCCTGGCCCGCATCGGCGCCATATCCTGTCACGACGTTGATCACACCGTCGGGCACACCGGCTTCCATCATCAGCTCGGCGACTCGCAGCACCGACAGTGAGGCATCCTCGGCAGGCTTGAGAACGGCGGTGCACCCGGTGGCGAGTGCCGGGCCGAAGATCCACCACAGGCCGATCAAGGGGCCGTTCCAGGGGATGATCCCACCGACCACGCCGACGGGGGCGAGCGACTTCAGCGTGAGGAAGTCCCCGGGAAGCGAGTTCGGGGGTGCCGCCACGGTCGCGGCATCGCACTGAGAAGCGAAGAACTGCAGAACCTGCGAGGTCCACTCGGCCAGGCCTGTGGTCCGCGACAGCGGCGCCCCCATGTCCAGCGTCTCGATCAGCGCCAGTTCGTCGAAGTGATCGAGGACGATGTCGTGGATCTTCAGTATCAGCTTGCGGCGCTGATGCGGCGTCCATCGACTCCATTCGCCCTCGAAGGCTTGGCGGGCCGCCGAGACGGCACGGTCGACGTCCGTCGCGTCACCCCCGGCGATACGGCAGAGCACCTGCCCCGTCGCCGGGTTGACGGTGTCGATCTGCCGGCCGGATGCCGCCTCGATCCACTTGCCGCCGATCAGGTTCTTCTTCGACCCTTGGATGAAATCCGGTACTGCAAACGGTTTTTCGTCTTGTGTCAGCATTCGTTCTCCTCCCGTCCGGGCCGCGGGCCGAAACGGTAGTGGTCGGCCGGTCCGGCCGAGGGATGTCGTTGATTCGGTGACCTGAGCGGGCGTCAGAATTCGAAGACGCCCTTGCCGTCGGATTGCTTGTCGAACCACTCGTACGCCTCGGCGGCCTGGTCCAGCGACCAGCTGTGGGTGTAGAGGTCGTCGATCGGGAGTCCGTGCTCGACGACGAACTCGGCGCAGCGCCGCTGCTGGATCGTGGACATCGTCCAGGACGTCATGATCGTCCACTGCTTCTTGTACTGTTCCTCGGTCCGGAAGTGCACCTCCCCGGGGAGTCCGATGAAGCAGGCCCGTCCCCACTTGCCGAGGATGCTCAGCGCGTCGGCGCCGGCTACTCCGGAGGTTTCCAGGATCAGCTCCACGCCCCGCCGGCCGGCGAGATCGGCGATCGTCGTGGACAGGTCCACCTCGGCCGAGTTGACGACCTCACTCGCGCCGAACGCGCGTGCGCGTTCCAGTCTCGAATTGTTGACGTCCACCGCGATGACCCGGGCTCCGAGTGCCGAGGCGAGCATGGTCCCGGACAGTCCGACCGGGCCCTGCCCGAAGACGACCAGCGTTTTACCGCCGATGTCGCCCAGCCGCATGAGACCTCCCCACGCCGTCCCGGTGCCGCAGCCGATCGCGGCGCCCGCCTTGTAGCTGAGGCCGTCGGGAAGCGGCAGGAGAGTCCTGGCAGGCACGACAGCGTACGGCGCGTGACCGCCGTGGGTGGTGATGCTCATCGTCTGGGCGTTCCCGCGGTCGCACATCTGCGGCCAACCGGAGCGACACTGCTCGCACACGTCGCAACCCCAGTAATGGTGGATCATGACGCGGTCGCCGACGGAAGCCGTGTCGGGCGCCACCCCCTCCCCGACAGCGTGGACGTCACCGCAGGGCTCGTGACCCTGGATGGTGTCGGCGCTCCCTCCGAAAGACACTGCGCCCCGGTAGAAATGGAGATCGCTTCCGCACATCCCGGACGCCCGCATCCGGACGACTACTTCTCCCGGCCCCGGTTGGGGTGCCGGGAACTCCTTGAGAACGACTCGGCCATCCCCCGGAAACGTGATTCCCTGCATTGTCTTCTTCCTCCTCGTATCAGGTAGAGCGACTACTCCGTCCGCGCGCACTCAGCTCGGCCGGTTTCGGAGCGCCGCCGTGGCCTCCACATCGATGCGCAGTCCCTCGGGATCGGACCGTGGGTCGCCGATCACGACGACGCCGTAGTCCCGAGCCGCGCCCGCCACGCTGACGTACTCGTTGCGGACATCGGCCAGCACACGTTCGGGCTCGCGGACGTACGGGTCGCCCCAACCGCCGCCGCCGTTGGTGAGGCACCGCAGGATGGACCCGGTCTTCGTCTGCCACACTTGCTGACTGGCGAAGTAGTGGTAGACGCCGGCGTCCGGATCCAGGGCCTTCGTCTCGGGGTCGAGCACCCCGGCGACAGGGACGCTGTCGCTGTAGACCTCCGGGGACGTGCCGATCATCCGCGGCCGATCGACCGCGTCGTCCTCCGGCGGGAAGATCCAGATGGCGCCGTTCGGCCCCGGTTCGCCGCCGTTGGCGCCGACTCCACTCGGGACCTTCGTGCGGAACGGCGACAAGTAGTGGTTGCCCTCGCTCAGCCAGAGCGTGTCCTTGAGGTTGGCCGCGCCCCCGCGGAACGTGCCGGGACCGCCGGTGTCGATCGCGTGTTCCTTGCGGAGCATCACGACGGGGGAATCGTGCTCGATGGTTTCGGTGGCGGGGTCGAGATTGTTGAGGAAGAACAGGACGGTGTAGCTGTCACCGTCGCCCTCTTTCGTGGCACCCCAGGGGCCGTGCTCACCGCCGCACTGGGTGGCACTGGTCCACGGCGTTCCGTCGGCGGTCACGCCGGAGGCGTTGTGGGTGTTGGTGGAACCGTAGTCGCCCGCCACACCCTTCTCGCCGAGTGCCGGATTGAGCGCATCGAAGACTGCGGACACGACCGCGCCGGATGCTTCCCAGAACATCATGATTCCGCCGTCGGGTGGCAGCGACGAGACCAGCGTGCCCGGCGGGGTGGCGAGGTCGATGTTGCGCCAGGTCCCGGACGTGAACGGAACCTCGGGGTCCAACAGCATCGTCAGAGCGACGCCGACGGCCGTCTTGGTGTCGAGCACACCGCAGTTGATGCAGGTGCGTGCTTGCGGAGAGGTGCCCGACAGGTCCACCTCGATGTCCCGGCCACGTTTACGCAGGGTCACCTTGACCGTGTAGTCGATGCTGTCGTCGACACCGTCGGCGTCGATCACGGCCGATCCCTCGTAGTCGCCGTCCGGCACGAGTGCGATCGCGTCGCGCATACGTTCCGCCGACGTGTCGCAGGCGTAGGTCAGCGTTCCCAGATAGGCGTCGAGACCGTAGCGTGCGATGTTCTCGAGCACGAGCTGCTCGCCCAGCTTCAGCTGCTGGTAGATGCTCTTGAAGTCGGGTAGCAGCATCCCACCCCACCGCGTGTTGTCGAAGATCAAACTGAACGTCGAGCGGACCGGTTCGTCCTTGGACCACAGCAGCATCGGCGGGATGACGAGACCGTTCTCGTACACGTTCGCCTTCGTGGCGGAGAATCCGCCCGGCACGGTGCCGCCCATGTCGAGTTGGTGGGCGCGCATGTTCACGAACGAGACGATCGTGCCGTCGACGAAGACCGGGCGGATGAAACAGACGTCGTTGACGTGGGTTCCGCCGCGGTAGGGGTCGTTGCAGATGAGTACGTCGCCCGGGGACAGGTTTTCGGGTCCGAACTCCTCGACTGTGTTGCGCACGGCGTCGCCGAGTGTGCCGAGGAAGACCACGAGGCTGTTGCTGACGACGGCCATCGGATAGTTGTGATCGGGCGGACCGCTGATGGTGCACGCGAAGTCGTACCAGTCGCGGATGATCGGGGAGAAGGCTTCACGCATGAATCCGGTGGACATGTGTTCCACCGCGTACCGCAGCCGATTGAGAATCACTGCCGCCGTGAAGCGGTCGCAGCCGTAGGCATCGGTGAACTGGGAGTCCGAGATGTCACGCAGCCGAGCCTGGTCGGCCGCATTCGCCGCGGACGTATCGAGAGTGGTCATGGGTTCACTTCCTCCGGATGATCAGTTCGCCGTAGCGGCCGACGGTCGCCCGCTGGGTGGCGCCGATGTGCGTCGTCGACAGGCCTTCGTCGACGATCGCCGGGCCGTCCACTACGTCTCCGGCGCACAGTGTGTCGCGGTCGTACACGTCGGCGGTCTGTGCTCCTTCGCCGTCGGCGTCGATGTCGCCGAGGTAGCGCAGGACCGTCGTCCGGACCGGTTTCAGCGGGGCGTCGCCGCGCTGCGGGACCTCGGGGTAGGCGACCTTCTGGGTGTCGAGGACCGCCCGCACCCGGAACGTCACGCCCTCGACTGGCATCGATTCGAATCGGTTGCCCGACCGGTTCTCGTAGGTGTCGTGGAAGGACTGGACCATGGTGGTGATCGCGTCGGCGTCGATGACGCCGTCCGGAACCGGGACGAACGGTGTCTCCCAGCTCTGCCCGGCGAGGTGGGCGTCCATGCTGCGGTGGAACGTCACACCGGTACCCTCGTCGAGCCCTTCGCGCAGTTGCGATTCCATCTCGCCGAACAACGTGTCGATCGCCGGGGCGGCCTCGGGCGTGAGCAGCATGTAGGCGCTGCGGTTGGCAGTGAACACCTGGTCCGCGGACAGCAGGCCCAACGCCGAGAACAAGCCCGGATTCGGTGGCACGATCACCTGCTTGCAATGCACCGTGTCGAGCACCGCGGGCAACAGCATCGGGCCGGCCGCGCCGAAAGCGACGAGGCTGTAGTCGCGGGGGTCCACACCGTTCTTGATCGCGACGTTGAACACGCCCTCCGCCATGTTGTTGACGGCCATTTCGTAGGCGTATCGGACCTTCTGCGCCAGCGTGAATTCCGAATCGAGATTCTCGAACGCCTGCAGGGACAGTGCCGGATCGAGGTTCACCGCGCCGCCGGCGAACCGGGCGGGATCGATGATCCCGATCATCAGGCAGGTGTCGGTGGTGGTCGGCTGGGTGCCGCCGCGTCCGTAGCAGGCGGGACCGGGGGAGGATCCTGCGCTGTCCGGGCCGACCTGAATTTCGCCCGCAGGCCCGATCGCGACGATGCTGCCGCCGCCGGCACCGATACTGGAGATGTCGTTCGCCAGTGCGTTCACGACGAGGTCGTGCTCGAGTTCGAAGCTGGTGTTGACGAACGGCTCACCCGCCGTGACCACACTGATGTCGATGGACGTGCCGCCGACGTCCGCGCAGAGCAGGTTGTTCTCGCCGATCAGCCCGCCGAAGTGGGCACACCCGACGGTGCCGGCAGCAGGACCGGAGAAGACGATGCGGAAGGGCAGTTCCATCGCGCGACCGGACGGAACGAGGGTGGCCGCGCAGTCGGCGAAGTTGAGCTCACCACTGAACCCGAGGTCGGCGAGGCCCTTCTCCAATTTGGCCGTGTAGTCGGTGTAGATGATCTTCATCAGCGTGTCGATCACCGTGGTCGACGCCCGGGCGTACTCCTTGGCGAGCGGGGAGACCTCGCTGGAGATCGAGCAGGGTACGTCGCCGAGAATCTCGCGGACCAGCTCGCGGAGACGTACCTCGTGCGCCTGGTTCACGTAGGCGTTGATCAGGCAGATGGCGACACCGGTGACGCCGCAGCTTCGGAGCACTTCCAGTTCGGTGCGGGCCTGGGCTTCGTCCAGCTCGAAGAGCACGCCGCCGTCGGCGGTGATCCTCTCGTGGATGCCGCGCCGCAGGTACCGCTGAACCAGCGGCCGCGCGGCGTCACCGAAGCTTCGCCGCCAGCGCGAGTCCAGGATGGCGTGCGCCGGACGCCACACCCGTCCCATGTCGAGGATGTCGCGGTGCCCTTCGGTCGTGAGAAAACCGATCTTGGGCAGCCGCCGAGTGATCACCGCGTTCAGGCCGTGTGTGCTCGCGTGGTTGAACACACTGGCGTCCTCCACGCCGAGCGCCGCGGCACCCTCGAGGACCGGCCCGAACACCTCGGCGTAGTCGGTGGTGACCTTCGCGGTCTTGATCTGTCCGTCGCGTAGTGCGACAACGTCGGTGAACGTGCCGCCGACATCGACTGCAATCATCGTGGAATCCTTCGTTAGAGCAGGTCGGTGAGAAGTTGGATCGGCCCGAGCCGGGACCACGGTGACCGGTCCAGGGACAGCAGGCAGTTCTGACATTTGAGGACCTGGAACCAGCCACCCTCGGACACCACGGGGTAGCGGCGGAGTTCCTCGGCGCCGCATCGTGGGCAGTTGCCGTCTACGGGGGTTCGTTCGAGAACCAATGTCGTTGGGGTGTCGCGATCTTCGGTCATGGTGGGCACAGCTCCATGTGTTCGGGGGCGGCCACAACGCGGATGCGCTGGTCGTCACGACGGTAGGTCCGATGGGATATGCGTCACAATCCTTCTGGCGAAGGCCGACGTCCACTTTCCGCACGAAGAAAGTCGGCATACGTGCGCGACCTGCACAAACTCGTGAATATGATGTATTATCC
The DNA here is from genome assembly GCF_026810085.1 of Rhodococcus sp. JS3073. NCBI lineage: Bacteria > Bacillati > Actinomycetota > Actinomycetes > Mycobacteriales > Nocardiaceae > Rhodococcus > Rhodococcus sp. JS3073. The sequence goes on from NZ_CP113951.1 coordinate 5,061,406, forward strand.
GTAGTCGAGCCGTTCGAGGCCGTCGGGCTACGACGGTCGGAGGAGGTAACAGCGCGTGCATCGCCGACACGCCGGCGCGGACCGGCAGCTCAGCTTCCGCACGGCGGATCTCGATACCGCACACGCGCAGGTCGCGGAGACGTTTGCGGGCCACGACGTCCACGTTCCGAACAGCCGAGAACTCGATTTCCGACTCGATCTCGCTCCTGCGCCGCGGTTGACGATCGGCCGGATGTCGTACGGAGCCGCTGCGACCCTGACCGGGCCGCCGATGCGGCTCTGTTACCACGTCAATCTGCCGGTGACGGGTGAGAGCACCGTGGAGCAGAGTGGCGTGCGGCGAAGCTTCGTCGCCGGCGAAGCCGGTGTGGCGTTCGGTCCGCAGGCGCCCGTGCTGGTGCAGTGGAGCGCGGACTCCTGGCAGTACCACATCAAATTGCCGAAGGATCCGCTCGAAGCACATGCAGCGAAGTTGGCCGGACGCCCGATCGGGGAGGAGATCCGGTTCGACCTGACATTCGACCTGACGTCCAGCGCGGGGCAGGCGCTCGTCGCGACTGCCGGTTTCCTCTATGCCGAGCTCTCCAGGCCGGACGGCATCTCCACGATTCCGGCGGCCTGCCACGAGCTCGAGTCGGCCCTCATGACTCAACTGCTGATGACCGTGCCGAGTCAGCTCACCCCGGAGTTGCACGGAAAGCCCGCCCACACCCGGCGATCCAAGATTCGCGAGATCGTGGACTACGTCGACCGGCATCCGGAGGACGAGATCACCACCGCCGATCTCGCGACGATGGCCGGAGTCAGCGAGCGCGCGCTGCAGGCGGGTTTCCGGGAGGTGGTGGGAATGTCGCCGACCGCGTACCTGCGCGGCGTCCGGCTCGACCGGGTGCATCGCGAACTCATCTGCGGCGCACCGGGATCTGTCACCGACGTCGCCGCGCGGTGGGGGTTCTTCCATCCCGGCCGCTTCGCTCAGCAGTATCGAGCGCGGTTCGGATTCCTACCCTCGGAAACTGTGCAGCGCGCCCGGCGCTGACAAAAGAGACGGGCGCGGCAGGCTTCGAATCAGCCCGCGTTCGCCTCGTCGTCGGCATCCCACAGCCCGCGCTGCTCGAGTTCCTCGATCAGGTGATCTGCGCCGTCCAGGATGTGCGATTCCATGAGAGCCTTCGCTCGCTTGCCCGCACGCTTCCGCAGGGCCTCGAGCAGGACGGGATGCTCCTCTTGCGTGGTGGTGATGTGGCCCTCGATGGTGGCGTAGAAGCGGTTCGGAAGATTCGCGACGACGGAGCCCAGGAGACGGGCAAGGCGCGGAGAGTCCGCGGTCAGATTGATCTTGCGGTGGAATGCGTGACCGAGGGAGGCGATACGGTCGGTGTCGCCCTTGGTGATGGCGTCCTGGTGCTGCTGGAGGATTCCCTCGAGCTCGGCGATCTGCTGGGGTGTGATGTTCTTCGCGGCCCGGGCGGCCAGTTCACCGGCCAGTTGCGCCTGAGCCCAGAAGAGGTCGCGCACGTCCTGCTTCGTGAACGGGGCCACGACGAAGCCGCGCCGGGGAACCATCTCGACGAAGCCTTCGCTCCGGAGCGCAAGGAGTCCCTCTCGCACGGGCGTCGTGCTGACTCCCACGGCTTCGGCGATCCGCTCGATGCGGAGGAAATCGCCTGCACGCACCTCGCCGGAAATGATCATCTCGCGTACGTACGAGGCAACTTCCTCTGGAAGTTGCTGTCGCCTTGATCTGTCATTCAGGGCCATCGTCGGTCGCACCTTCCCGGATTCAGAGACTCGACATAATGTACCATTCGCGCCCCGCCCGGCGACCGCAGCGCCCGGTTGAGCCGATCTGCCGGCCGCTGTCGTGCGGCGTCGCCCCGTTCCATGAGTCGATGCTCGAGCCACCGCTGGGAACCGTGTCCATATGGACATAATCCACAACACATCATATATTGCTGTCACTGTGATCCAGATCGCATGCGCCGCGGCGGGTCGGTGGTTCCTACCGGACATGCGCGCGGACACGTCGACGAGTCGAGTGAGAGGGACCTGATGACCGGTACGAAGGATGGGACGGCGCGGGCAGGATTGCGCCCGTATCAGATTGCCACCGTTCTCTTCTGCATGTTCTTGAACATGCTGGACGGCTATGACGTCCTCGTCATGGGTTTCGCGATGCCGCACCTACCGGACGGTTTCGCTACCAATCCGCAGAAGGGGTATCTGATCAGCGCCGCGCTGGCCGGCATGGCGGTGGGCGCGATCGGCCTCGCCCGTTTCGCGGATGTCATCGGCCGACGGCGCGTCCTGTTGGCCGGCCTTGCCGCCAACACGGTCGGGCTGGCGGCGTCGGCGCTCTCGACCGGTTTCGAGACGCTCCTCGTGACCCGGTTCGTCACGGGCATCGCGATCGGGACCATCAGCGTCGTCATCATCGTCCTGTGTCAGGAGGTTGTCCCGCCCAATCGGCGAAGTGTGGCGCTCGGACTGGTCATGATCGGCTACCCGCTCGGCACGACGCTCGCCGGCTTCGCCGGCGCGGGCCTCGTCTCCCTGGCCGGCGGGGCATGGCAGGGCATGTTCTGGATCGGCTCGGCGCTGGGGGTCCTGTCGTTCGTCGTGACTGCCGCGTTCCTCCGGGAATCGGAGGACTTCCTCGCGCGGAAAGGCGCGAAGGAGCAGCCCGATCCGGCAGTCGCCGCACCGCAGGACGCGACCCGTCTGCTCGGCAGGGAACTGCGATCTCGCACCGTGCTCCTGGCGTTCGGGTACTCGATGCTCACCGCCGGGTACTACTTCGTCAGCACCTGGACACCACAGCTCATCAAGAACGCCAGTGGTGACGCGGGCAGCGGCGCTCTCGCCGGGATCATGATCAGCTTCGGTGCGGTCGTCGGGGGATGCTTGTTCGGCGCATTCGGGTTGCGATTCCCCGGGGCGCGGATCGCGCTCGTCACCTCCGTCGTGTCCGCCCTGGCCATCGCGGGTTTCGCGGTCACGCTCCAGGGCCCGTTCGCACTGGCGATGGCCGGGTTGCTCGGTGGCGGCACCTACGCCGCCATGTCCGGGTACACCTCGACCTCGACCGCGGTTTACCCCGTGCTCGCACGCGCCAAGGGATACGGCGCGATGATGGGCGTCGCGCGCGGTGGAGCCATTCTGTCGCCGATCATCGCGGGTTACGCACTCAGCGTGATGACACCGCGCGCGATGTACCTTGCAGTCGTCGTGCCCCTCGTGCTGGCGGCGGTCGTGGCGACGGCCCTCATGCGCGTCACCCGTGCCGTCGAGACCGAGGCGTCGAGGGTGGAAACCCGCCCACTCGTCTCTCCCGAGTAGCCGAAGGACCGCCCGGGATCCTCCCGGGCGGTCCTTCGCTGTCGAGCGGTCGTCCACTCAGTCGAACAGGATGACGCCGCGGATGTTCTTGCCGTCCTTCAGGTCTCGGTATCCTTGGTTGATGTCGTCGAGACGGTAGGTACGGGTGATCATGTCGTCGAGGTTGAGCTGGCCGGCCTTGTACATGTTCAGCAGCCGGTTGACGTCCCAGGTGCCGTTGGTGGAGCCGAAGACGCATCCCTGCAGCCGCTTCTGGGACAGCGTCAGGTCGGCGATCGGGATGGGCAGACCGACTCGGGAGTGTTCGCCGACGGCGGTGACGACGACGGTGCCCGCCTTGCGGACCGCGGCGAGTGCCTGGGCGACGTGTTCTGGTTCGAGCACGCCGACGGTGATGACGAGGGCGTCCGCACCCTGGCCGTTGGTGGACTGTTTGGCGAGTTCGGCCGCCTCTTCGATGGTCGCGACGGCGTGGGTCGCACCGAACGTCTTCGCGCTGTCCCGTTTGAACGCGACCGGGTCGACGGCGATGACGTGCGAGGCGCCGGCGTGCCGGGCGCCCTGCAGTGCGGCGGAGCCGAGTCCGCCGATGCCCATGACGATGACGGTGTGCCCAGGTTCGACGTTGCCGAGGTTGACGGCCGATCCCCAGCCGGTGCTCACCCCGCATCCGACGAGGCAGGCCTTGTCGAGGGGGATGTCCTTGTCGATCTTGACGACCGAGTTGATGGAGACCGTGGTGGTCTCGAGGAAGGTCGAGATGCCGCACATCTGACCGACCGGCGTCCCGTCCGTGGTGTGCACCCGGAACGTGCCGTCCGTCCAACGCGGGCCGGCAAGGATGCCGGCGGCGAGATTGCACAGGCTCTGCAGGTTGCTCGAACACCAGCGGCAGTGGCCGCAGGACGGGATCGCGGAGAAGACGACGTGGTCGCCGACCTCGATGCCCTTGTAGTTGGGGGAGGCCTTCGTGACGATGCCGGCGCCCTCGTGGCCGAGGGCGAACGGGTACATGCCGACCGGGATGTCCCCGGTGACGTGGTGGTCGTCGGAGTGGCACATGCCGCTCGCGACGAGCTTGACCTGCACCTCGTCGTCGCGGGGATCCTCCAGTTCGAGGTCGATGACCTCGAGTTCGCCGGGGATCTGCCGGATGACTGCGCCGCGGGTTCTCATGCTTCTCCTTGGGGTCGGTGGATGGGATGTACTGGTCTCAGTCGGAGAGTCGGGTGACCACGGACTTTGTCTCGAGGTATTCGGCGAGGGCCTCGGCACCGTTTTCGCGGCCCCAGCCGGACTGCTTGTAACCGCCGACGGGCATCTGCACCCCGCCCGCTCGGTGGACGTTGATGCCGATCCGGCTCGCCCGCAGCCGATGAGCGATCGAGTGGGCGCGGGCGACGTCCCGCGTCCAGACGCTGCCGGCGAGGCCGTACTCGGTGTCGTTGGCGGCGGCGACGGCTGCGTCGATGTCGGTGAACTGCATGACGCCGAGCACCGGGCCGAAGATCTCTTCGCGGATCATCGCCATCGAGGGGTCGGCGTCGACCACCACGGTCGGCTCGTAGAAGTAGCCCCGGTCGCCGATTCGCTTGCCGCCGGCCACGACCCGGGCGCCGGCCGCGATCCCGCTCTCGATGTAGCCGTTCACCCGGTCGAGGTGGCGCTGCGAGATGAGGGGCCCCAGGTCGGCGTCCGGGTCGGCGCCGTAACCGACCTTCAGGTTTCGACTGAACTCGGCGACCCCGTGGGCAACCTCGTCGGCGATGTCGCGATGGACGAACAGCCGGGAGCCGGACGTGCAGATCTGGCCGGAGTTCCAGAAGATCCCGATTCCGACGCCGGGGATCACGGTGTCGAGGTCGGCGTCCGGCAGCACGATCATCGCCGATTTGCCGCCGAGTTCGAGTGAGACCTTCTTCAAGTTGCCTGCGGCGGCCTGCACGATCTGCCTGCCGACCTGGGTCGACCCGGTGAAGCTCACCTTGTCGACGCCGGGGTGCGCGGCGAGCGGAGCGCCGACCCGGGGCCCGAAACCGGTGACGACGTTGACGACGCCGGGCGGCAGGCCCGCGTCGAGGACCAGTCGGCCGACGGCCAGCGCGGTGAGTGACGCCTCTTCGGAGGGCTTGAGCACACACGAGCACCCGGCGGCGAGCGCGGGGGCCAGTTTCTGCGCGATCGCGACGATCGGTGCATTCCACGGCACGATCAGTGCGGCCACCCCGACCGCTTCCTTGCGGGTGTATCCCTGGAAACGCAGTTCGGCGGGACCGATCTCGACGCTCTTGCCCTCGACCTTGTCGGCCCAGCCGGCGAAGTACCGGAACTGATTGACCGCCTCGCCGACCATCAGGCGCGCCTGCGAGACCGGCATGCCCGCGTCCATGCTCTCCAGTGCGGCGAGCTGATCGGCCCGATTCTCCAGCGTCTCGGCGATGCGCCACAGGATCACCGACCGTTGCTGGCCCGACAACCGCAGCCACCGAGCCTCGTCGAAGGAGCGGCGGGCGGCGGCCACCGCGGCGTCGACGTCGGCTTCGGAGCCTTCGGCGATCCGGGCCACCTGTTCTCCGGTACCGGGATCGATCGCGGGGAACGACGCGCCCTCGACCGCGGGCACCCAGGAACCGTCGATCAGCAGGCGTTCCGGCTCGATGAGTTCTTTCAGTGCCTGGACACCGCTAGTCGGCGTCATCTGTTACCTCCGAGTGGTTCTGTGACCGATCGCGCCACTGCCTATGAGCGCATAGTACAGAATATATAAAACGCATGTGATGCACCGTGCTTTGTACATCGTCCGTGACGCGGCTCACTCGGGCTGCAGCTCCGCCTGCCGGACAGGGGCACGATGGTCTTGTCCGGCGACGTCGCGTAGATCCAGGACAGCATCAGCTGTTGCGTCGGCATGCCGGCCGACTCCGACACCGCCGATGCGATCGAATCGCTGAAGAAGTTGAAGTTGCTGCGCAGCCAACCGAATACGACGGTGTGCGTCAATCACGACATCGACGATTGGAACCGGCTCCGCCTGAACGGGCGTCAGGTCGTCCAGGCGAGACACTCGACGGCCGGCCGTGGCCTCGGTGAACTGCGTGGCCGCTAGACTCGGCTGGTGGACATCCGGGACGCAGAGTACCTCGTCGCCGTGGCCGATCACGGCAGCATCACCGAGGCCGCGCGGGCGCTGTTCATCGCGCAGCCGTCGCTGTCGCAGGCGATCCGGACTCTCGAACGCGATCTGGGTGTCGAACTGTTCGATCGTGGAGGACGGAAGCTGCGGATCACCCCCGCGGGCACGTCGTTCGCGCATGCGGCACGACAGGTTCTCGCCGATGTGGAGCGGGCACGGGCCGTCGTGCACGACGTCGCCGAACTGCGGTCCGGCACGCTCACGATCGCGGTTCTCAATTCCCTTGCCGCCGATCCGCTTCCGCGGATCGTCGGCCGGTTCCACCGGCAGTACCCGCGCGTGGTCCTGGCCACGGTGTCGGCGGACGTTCCCGACGGGGTGGGGCGCGCGGTCCGGTCGGGTGAGTGCGACCTCGGGCTCACCGAACTGCTCGTCGACCACCAGGGGCTCGAGTTCAGGATGGTGGGGGAACAGGAGATCGTGCTCGCGCTGCACGCGGATCTGGCGATCGAGCTACCCGATCCGGTGCCCGTCGGCCTGCTCGCCGACATTCCGATGATCGTCGAGATCGGGTCGCGTCCACGACTGCCGGTGGACAACATCGCCGTCGAGTGTGCGCATCGTCAGTCGATGTGGGAACTGGTCGTCCAGGGCGCGGGGGCGACCCTACTCCCGCGGCGTGTCGCCGAGCAGGAACTGCCGGGGGTCGTGGTGCGCTCGCTCGCACCGCCGGAGGTGCGCACCATCGGCCTCGTCCATCGACCCGATCCGCTTCCGCCGGCCGCGGCGGCGTTCATCGCCGCGCTCGACGAGGATCACGGCTCGAGCGTGTCGAGGAACGCGCGTCCGGCCGGGGACAGCCGGGCTTCGTCGTAGATCACCCCGTACGGGGCGGTGATCGGCGGGTCGAGGGTGCAGATCCGCGCGCCGCCGACCGCGGCCCGTTCCGCGAGGGTGCGTTCCATGAAGGACATTCCCACGCCCTCGACGACGAACGCGCCGACGGCTTCCCGTTGCTCGACGACGGCCGACATGATCGTCCGGCTCCCTGCGGCCTGCAGCGCCTTCTCGATGACGGTGCGCGACGACGATTCCTTGGGCAGCCCCACCACGGGAATATCCGGAAGGTCGGCGAGGGGGAACGGATCCCGCCAGGCGATCTCGGCGTCGTGCGGAACCACCAGCCAGTACTCGTGAATTCCGAGGGCGCGTGTCGTCAATCCTCCTGCAGCGAAAGGGAAGTGACTGAAGGCGATCTCGCAGTGCCCGTCCCGGATGAGCGACGCGATGACGTCGACCGGTCGCAGGTCGGCGAGCCGGACGACCACACCGGGATACTGCTTGCGGAAAGACCCGATCAGTTCCGTGACGGGGCCTTCCGCGACGTGCGCCGACGCGCAGATGTCGAGCCTTCCGCGCGGCAGTCCCGAGACGTCGACGAGTGAGCTCTCGGCGGCCACCAGGTCTCGCACGATCTTCCGCGCGGGACCGACGAAGGCCTTTCCCGCCGCGCTGAGCACCAGGCCGCGGCCCACGCGGTGGAACAGTTCGACACCGAGGTCACGCTCGAGATTGCGCAGCCCCTTCGACAACGACGGCTTGGTGACGCCCAGGGCCTCGGCCGCGAGCGCGAGGCCGTCGTTGTCGACGGTGGCGAGAAAATACTCGACGTGTCGCGACTCCACCAGTGCAGACTACTGCGTGCGACTGTCGGGCCGCCGGTTGTCAGATGTGACGTCCGCCGGTGACTTCGAGGACGGTGCCCGTCATGTAGCTGGACAGATCGGACGCGAGGAACAGCGCGACGTTGGCGATCTCCTCGGGCTCGGCGCCGCGGCCCATCGGGACCTCCTTGAGCTTCGCCTCGATGATGTCGGCGCGCAGGGCACGGATCATATCGGTGTTCACCACGCCGGGCTGGATCGCGTTGACCCGGACCCCGAGGTGGGCGACCTCCTTCGCGGCCGCCTTCGTGAGGCCCACCATGCCGGCCTTCGCGGCGCTGTAATTGGTCTGCCCGACCATGCCGACTTTGCCCGAGATCGACGAGATGTTCACGATCGAACCCTTGCCGGCCTCCCGCATCGCGATCGACGCGATCTGGGTGCCCAGCCACGCGCCCTGCAGGTGCACGTCGATGACGGAGCGGAAATCGGCGAGCGACATCTTGCGCAGCGTCGCGTCGCGGGTGATGCCGGCGTTGTTGACCCACACGTCCATCGCGCCGAACGCGTCGAGCGCCGTCTTCCCCAGGTTCTGCATCTGATCCGGATCGGTCACGTCGCAGGCGACGGCGACGGCCTGGAAGCCGTCGGCCTCCAGCTTTCCGGCGGCGGCCTTGACGTTCTCGGCGTGCATGTCGCCGAGGACGACGGACGCGCCCTCACTCGCGAACTTCCTGGCCATCTCGAAACCGATGCCCTGGGCCGCGCCCGTGACGACGGCGACCCGTCCCTCGAGAAGTGTCATTGATTCTTCCTTCCTCAGTTGTACGAACGCAGCAGCCCGCGGCTGATGATCTGTTTCTGAATGTCGCTGGTTCCCTCGCCGATGAGCAGGAACGGTGCCTCCCGCATGAGGCGTTCGATCTCGTATTCCTTGGAATAGCCGTAGCCGCCGTGGATCCGGAAGCTGTCCTGCGTGACCTCCGAGCAGAACTCGCTCGCCAGGTACTTGGCCATCCCGGCGGCGACGTCGTTGCGTTCGCCGGAGTCCTTGAGCCGCGCGGCATTGACCATCATCAGGTGTGCCGCCTCGACCTTGGTCGCCATCTCCGCGATCCGGAAGGCGATGGCCTGGTGTTCGGCGATCGGCGACCCGAACGTCTCCCGTGTTTTTGCATATTTCACGCCGAGTTCGAATGCGCGCTGGGCGATCCCGCACGCGCGGGCGGCGACGTTGACGCGGCCGACCTCGACGCCGTCCATCATCTGCCGGAAGCCGCGGCCCGGGTCGCCGCCGAGGATCGTGTCGGCGGCGGCCCGGTAGCCGCTGAACACCATCTCGGTGGTGTCGATGCCCTTGTAGCCCATCTTCTCGAGCTTCCCGGGGATCGTGAGCCCGGGCAGCACCTCACCGAACCCGGCGGGCTTCTCGATGAGGAACGCCGTGAGGTTGTCGTGGGGCTTGGCCGCACCCTCCTCGGTGCGGACCAGCACCGCCACCAGCGTCGACGACCCGCCGTTGGTCAGCCACATCTTCTGGCCGTCGATCACGTAGTTGCCGTCCGCTGCCCGGGCCGCCTTGGTCCGGATGGCGGCGACGTCGGAACCCAGTTCGGGTTCGGACATCGAGAACGCGCCGCGCAGTTCACCCGTCGCCATGCGTGGCAGGTAGTGGGCCTTCTGTTCGGGTGTGCCGTGATTGGCGATCATGTGCGCCACGATGAAATGGGTGTTGATCACCCCGGACACGCTCATCCAGCCCCGCGCGATCTCCTCGACGCACAGTGCGTAGGTGAGGAGGGATTCCCCGATGCCGCCGTACTCCTCGGGGATCGTGAGCCCGAACAGGCCCATCTCCTTCATCTGCTCGACGATCGCCGTCGGGTACGTGTCGGAGTGTTCGAGCTCCTGCGCCTGCGGGATGATCGCCTTGTCCACGAACTCGCGTACCGCCGAGACGATCTCGCCCTGGGTGTCCGTGAGCCCGGCGGTCTGCGCCAGTCGTGTCATCGTTCCACCTGTCCCGTATTCATCATTTCTCCGTGCTCTGCTCGGCGTGCACGTCGTTCAGACGGTCGCGCAACGCGGACCGCAGGACCGCACCCCGTGGGGACAGGGGCAACTCGTCGACGAAGACCACCTCGCGCACCTTCTTGTACGGCGGCACCGTGGCCGCCACGAACTCGATCAGTTCCTCGGCGGTGATGCGCGCCGTGGTTTCTGCCACCACGAAAGCGACGGGCATCTCCCCGACCCCGGGAACGGAGCGGCCGACCACCACGACGTCGAGAATGCCTCGTCGTGACAGCAACAGCTGTTCCAATTCGTGCGGATCGACGGTGTAGCCCTTGTAGAGAAGTGCGTCCTCGGGTCTGCCAACCATGTCGAATATCGAGTTCCATCTCGCCGGGAAATTTCATTGTTCGTGAATATGCCCGGACAATTCCTCCGGACACTGACACCTATTGAAGTGCCTCGACCCGCCGTGGTCAAAGACGCTGTAGGAAACCGACAGTTTCCCTCTTCCTATGGGTCGTAAATGCCGTCTGCGCTGCGCGTTCTCGTTCGCGGCACTCGCTTGACAGCGAGGCCGGGTTGCTGGATATTCACCTTCATGGCTGAACGTGAAGTGAGTGACGAAGACTTCCAGGACATTCTCGCGCAGACGAGAACCTTTATTCAGAAGGAAGTAATTCCCAGGGAAAACGAAATCGCGGAAAAGGATCTGATTCCGGACGACATTCGCCGCAAGGCGGCGGACATGGGTCTGTTCGGGTACGCCATCCCGCAGCAGTGGGGCGGGCTCGGACTCGACCTCACGCAGGACGTGGAACTGGCCATGGAGTTCGGGTACACGAGCCTGGCGTTGCGGTCGATGTTCGGCACCAACAACGGGATCGCCGGCCAGGTGCTGGTGAATTTCGGTACGGACGAACAGAAGTCGGAATGGCTCGAGCGCATCGCGTCCGGTGACGTGGTCGCGTCGTTCGCGCTGACCGAGCCGGAGGCCGGGTCGAACCCGGCGGGCCTGACCACCCGCGCCGTCCTGAAGGACGGCAAGTGGACGATCAACGGCACCAAGCGGTTCATCACCAACGCACCGTTGGCCGATCTGTTCGTGGTCTTCGCCCGCACCCGTCCCGCCGACGAGACCGGCACCGGCATCGCGGTGTTCCTCGTTCCCGCCGACACCGCCGGTGTCGTGGTCGGTCCGAAGGACAAGAAGATGGGCCAGGAGGGCGCCTGGACGGCGGAGGTCGCGTTCGACGACGTCACCGTCCCCGAATCCGCTCTGGTCGGCGGCAGTGAAGAGGCCGGCTACCGCGCCGCCATGACGTCGCTCGCCCGGGGCCGCGTGCACATCGCCGCCCTCGCCGTCGGCAGCGCGCAGCGTGCGCTCGACGAGTCCGTCGCCTTCGCGGCGGTCACGAAGCAGGGCGGCACCCCGATCGGTGACTTCCAGCTGGTGCAGGCCATGCTCGCCGATCAGCAGGTGGGCGTGTCCGCGGGCCGCGCGCTGGTGCGGGACGCGGCGCAGAAGTACGTCAGCGGTGAGGACCGTCGTATCGCCCCGTCCGTGGCGAAGCTGTACTGCACGGAGATGGCCGGCAAGGTCGCCGACCTCGCGGTGCAGGTGCACGGCGGCACCGGATACATGAGAGACGTTCCGGTGGAGCGGATCTACCGTGAGGTCCGCCTGCTGCGTCTGTACGAGGGCACCAGCGAGATCCAGCGCCTGATCATCGGCGGCGGCCTCGTCCGCGAAGCCAAGAAAGCACTCTGAACCCATGTACGAAGCAGTGATCTGTGAACCCGTCCGCACCCCCGTCGGGGGATTCGGCGGCATGTACCGCGACATCCCCGTCACCACCCTCGCGTCGACGGTGTTGAAGGGTCTGATCGAGAGGACGTCGCTCACGTCCGACGACATCGACGACGTCATCTTCGGTCAGGGCTACGCCAACGGCGAGGCGGCGGCCATCGGCCGGATCGCTGCGCTCGACGCCGGCCTCGACGTCACCGTGCCCGGCATCCAGCTCGACCGCCGCTGCGGCTCCGGGCTCCAAGCGGTGATCTACGCGGCCATGCAGGTGCAGACCGGGATGAGCGATCTGGTGATCGCGGGCGGCGCCGAGTCGATGAGCCAGACCGAGTTTTACAGCACCGGTATGCGCTGGGGCGTCAAGGGCGCCTCGGTGGAGTTCCACGACCGCTTGGCCAAGCCCCGCATCAACTCCGGTGGCGTGAACTTCCCCGTCGAGGGCGGCATGATCGAGACCGCGGAGAACCTGCGCCGGGAGTATTCGATCAGCCGCGAGGAGCAGGACGCGTACGCCGCCGAATCTCATGCCCGTGCGATCCGCGCCCAGGACGGCGGCCTGTTCGACGCCGAGACGATCCCGGTGACCGTGCCGGGCAAGCGCGGCAAGGCTGACGTCGTCGTGACCACCGACGAACACCCGCGCCGCGACGTCACGGCCGAGTCGTTGTCGGCGTTGCGGCCCATCCGATCACACGTCGATCCGGAGGCGACCGTGACCGCGGGGAACGCGTGCGGTCAGAACGACGCGGCCGCCGCCGCGATCGTGACCACCCCCGAGAACGCGGAACGTCTGGGCCTGCGGCCGTTCGCCCGGCTCGTCAGCTGGGGTGTCGCCGGCGTGGAGCCGAACCGGATGGGCATCGGCCCGGTCCCGGCCGTGGACAAGGCTCTCACCCGGGCGAAGCTCACCCTCAACGACATCGATCTCCTCGAGATCAACGAGGCGTTCGCAGCGCAGGTCCTGGCGTGCGCGCGGGAGTGGAAGTTCGACGAGTCCGACATGCGAGACCGGTTCAACGTCAACGGATCCGGCATCTCCCTCGGTCACCCCGTCGGCGCCACCGGCGGTCGCATCCTGGCCAACCTGCTCCGCGAACTGGACCGCCGCCAGGACCGCTACGGCATCGAGACGATGTGCATCGGCGGTGGGCAGGGCATCGCGGCCGTGTTCGAGAACGTCAACCTCTAGCCGTTTCCACTTCGCCCGGTACCGGGCCGACCCGAAAAGAGTGTCATGCGCGTATTCCAGGGAATCGACGACGTCGAATCCGCAGTCGGCGAACATCTCGGCCACAGCGACTGGCTCGAGATCACGCAGGAACGCGTGAACGTGTTCGCCGACGCCACCGGCGACCATCAGTGGATCCACGTCGATCCCGAGCGGGCCGCCCAGGGCCCGTTCGGCGCCCCCATCGCCCACGGCTACCTCACGCTGTCGCTGCTGCCGAAGCTCGGCGCCGACCTCATGCGCGTCGACGGCGTGAAGCTCGTGATCAACTACGGTCTCAACAAGGTGCGCTTCCCGCAGCCGGTGAAGGTCGGGGCGAAGGTGCGGGCCGGTGGCGAGATCGTGTCGTTCGAGCACACGAAGCAGGGCGCGCAGGTAGTCGTCAAATACACCATCGAGATCGAGGGTGCGGACAAGCCGGCGTGCGTCGCCGAAACCGTCCGCGTCCTGGTTGCCTGAGACACAAGGAAAAACAATGCGAAGAGCAGCACTGGTCGCCCCCGTCCGCACCGCGGTCGGCCGTTTCGGCGGCGCACTGCGCGACGTCCCGGCAGAGACGTTGGCCGCCACCGTCATCAAAGAGACCGTGGCGCGGTCCGGGATCGATCCGATCCTCATCGAGGACGTCGTGATGGGGCAGTCGTACGCCAACTCCGAGGCCCCGTGCATCGGACGGTGGGCGGCGCTCGAGGCAGGACTGCCGATCCGCGTCGCCGGACTCCAGACCGACCGCCGGTGCGGCACGGGCCTTCAGGCCCTCGTGACCGCGTCGATGATGGTGCAGACCGGCGCGGCCGACGTCGTGCTCGCGGGCGGTGTCGAGTCGATGAGCAACATCGAGCACTACACCACCGGGGCCCGCTGGGGCACTCGCGCCGGATCGCTGAACCTGTACGACCGCCTCGATCGCGGTCGGGAACGCTCCCAGCCGGAATGGCGGTTCGGGAAGATCAGCGGCATGATCGAGACCGCCGAGAACGTCGCAACACGGTGTGGAATCGGCCGTGAGGAGTCGGACGCGTTCGCCGCCGAGAGCCACGCCAAGGCCCACGCCGCCTGGGAAGCAGGAAAGTTCGACGACGAGGTGATCGAGGTGAAGATCACCGACCGCAAGGGCAACGTCTCCGTCGTGGCGCGGGACGAGGGCATCCGGCCCGAAACCACGCCGGAGACCCTGGCGCGGCTGCGCAGTGCCCTCCCGGACGGTGTCGTCACCGCGGGCAACGCGAGTCAGCAGAACGACGCCGCGTCATCGATGCTCGTCGTCGCCGAAGATCAGCTCGACGAACTCGGGCTGGAGCCGATGGGTTTCCTCACCGGGTGGTCCGCCGCCGGGTGCGAACCGGCGCTGATGGGGCTCGGCCCGGTCGCGGCCACGTCCAAGCTGTTCAGCAGGACGGGTGCGAGCTTCGACGACTTCACGCTGATCGAGCTGAACGAGGCATTCGCGTGCCAGGTGCTCGGCGTCCTGAAGGAGTGGGGATTCGACGACCGGGACCGCTTGAACGTCAACGGGTCCGGGATTTCGCTCGGACACCCGATCGGCGCGACCGGCGCCCGAATGACGACCACCGCGCTGCATGAATTGCGGCGACGTGGCGGCGGCAAGGCGCTTCTCACGATGTGCATCGGTGGCGGGCAGGGAATGGCCGCCATCGTCGAAGGTGCCTAGCCCCGACTGATACGCGCGTCCGCCGGCTCCGACATCGGGGTCGGCGGACGCGACTTCACGGTTCGATCTGACCGGTCGGCCATCTCTGCGCAGACCCGCCATTGTTCGAGCGCCGAGGCAGGGTGGGCGAATCCTACCGCCGATGCTCACCGCAGTTCCCGCGCGATCGCTCGGGCCGCGCGGCGAGCCTGCTTCGCCGCGAACCCGATCTGCGACGGCCTGGGCACGAACCCGATGAAACGCAACCTCTCGGCGGCCGGCTTTTCACCGGTGGCGTGCGGCCAACCTCGCTCGTCCAGTACGCCGAGGTGCCCGACCAGCTTTTCGAGTTCCTGGCGGAACCCCGTCGCGCAGACCATTGCCTCCGGGTCGATTCGCACACCGTCCACCAGCCACACGCTGTCCGCGTCGAGTGACTCGACTCCACGAACGACCTCGATGGACCTGTCTCGGATCGCGGCGATGAGCTCCTTGTCGACGATCGCCGGTGCCACGCCGAGGCGGGCGCTGCGGGCGAAGATCCCCTCGTCGGGGATCGGTAATCCGAACTCGCGCAGGTCGCCGATGCTCCTCTCCCGGCCGAACCGAGCGATTGCGTCCGCGATAGGGACCGGGGCATGGTAGAGCGGCGTCGCGATGAAGTCTCCCGGTATGCCACCAGGTCCCTGGCGGAGCATGATGTTCGGCGGCGTGCGAGCCGAAAGCCAGACCTTTGCCGCGCCTCCGGTGGCGAGGTCGTAGGCAATTTCCATGCCCGAGCAGCCCGCTCCCACCACGAGGACCCGTTTCCCGTTGTACTGCGAGGGATTCCGGTACTGCGAGGAATGAACCAGTGCACCCAGCCAGTCCCCGCGTCCGGTCCAGTCCGGGACGAAGGGCTCATGATCGAAGCCGGTCGCGACCACCACCTCGGCAGCGTCGACCGAACCGGCAGCGGTGGTCAACCGCCAGTGCCCGTCCGTCAGGTCGAGCCGTTCCACCGGGCAGCCCAGGCGCAACTCGATCCCGTCCGCACGTGCGTGCCGCTCGAGATGCTCGATCACCTGTTCCCGCGTGGGAAAGGTCGGTGTGCCCTTGGGGTAGGGGCGGTTCGGCAGGTGGGAGAACTGCCTGCCGGTGTTCAGTCGCAGCCGGTCATAACGAGAGTGCCACGACGAACCGACTTGGTCGGCTCGGTCGATCAGCAACGGGTTGATGCCACGGTCGGCGAGGGCCACCGCCGCCGCGACCCCGGAGGTGCCGGCACCGACGATTGCGACTTGATGCTCGCTCATCGTGTGCTCCTTGGGTGTTGTCTTGTGTCATGCGGTTTCGGCGACAATGACGCTCATCGGGCCGGTGAGCGGGCGCTGGTCGCGGTAGCGCCAGCCAGTGTCCTGCAGCCAGGCGATGCCTTCTCCGACGCTGTAGACGTCGCCGTGTTCGAGGTGGACCGCGAATTCGCCCGCCATCAGGGCGGCCGCGACCGGCTGGGTGTGGGTGGGGTCGGTCCAGAAGTCGGCAATCAGCAGCGTGGCGCCGGGTGCGGCGACGTCGCGAATGCGTTGTAGCAGCGCACGATTCTGCTCGGGCGACCAGTAATGCACCAGGTTCGCGACCAGGAAGGCGTCGTATCCGGCGGGCAGCGGGTCGGCCATCGCGTCGCCGGCGCATACGTCGACTCGCCCCTCCAGCCCGACCGACGTGATGCGGTCCTGCGCGGTCTGGGCAACCGCCGGCAACTCGAACACGGTCGCGGTCAGTTGCGGGCAGTGGCGCGCCACCGCGATGGACCAGGAGCCGGTGCCGCCGCCGATGTCGAGGAGTCGATGACTGCCGGACAGATCGACCGTGTCCGGCAGGGCGAGCGAGGGGCCGGCCGAAAACGCCTCGATACCGATCGAGGCGATGGGTTGCAGGGCTGCGTCGAGGTCGAAGATCTGGCGTTTCGGCCCGCGGGCGAGTGCGCCGGCCAGGTCTTCCCACGCCGGGAAGCTGATCTTGTCCCAGAACCGCAGCAGCGGACGCAGGTCGGCGGGCGATCCGCCGGCGAGGAACGCGGCCGCCGTCTCGGTATTGACATACTGTTCGCCTCGGCGTTCGAGCATACCCAGCGCGACCATGGCGTCGGCGCTGATCCGGGTGGCTCGGGCAGTAAGCCCGGTGCGGGCGGCCAGGCCATGCAGGTCGGTGGGGCCCTCGCCCAACGCCTCGAACAAACCGAGTTCGCTGGCGGCGAAGAGGTGCTTGGCGGCCATGAACCCGGACGCCAACTGCATGATCGGCTCCGGGTTAGGCAGGTCGTGGTCGGTTTCGGCGGAGGTATGGGCTGTCATCGTCATGAAACCAGCGTCGTCGTTGTCGGTTCTGCGTCATATCCCTGAATCCTGGGGAATCCACCCAGATTTCTGGGGTAGGCAGCCCTGACCTGCTGCGATACACTTCGGACATGGCGGAGAGCTTGCTGCCACGCGTCCGCGATCAAATTTCGCGTGCCGCCGCCGACCAGCTGGACTGGGTGGGGTACAGCGCGCGAATGAGCGAGGCCCTGCGCACGGTGATCCCACATGACCGCTGCTGCTGGCACACCGTCGACCCGGGCACCATCCTGTTCACCGGCAGCGTCAACCGGAACGTTGGGTGTTCCGGATCCTGGTTGGCGCACTACGAATACGAGGTCGAGGACGTCGACAAGTGGGCGTTTCTTGCGCACAGTGGCCGCCTGGCGGGTGCACTCAGTCTGGATACCCACGGAGATTTGTCCCGCAGTGCACGGCACCGTTCGCACGAGGCGTACGGAATCGGCGACGAGCTGCGGGTCTCCCTGGTGTCGGACGGGGTCTATTGGGGTGCAGCGGCATTCCTGCGCGATGCGGGCGCGCCGTGGTACACCGCCGAGCACGTCCGCGCAATCGCCGCGCTGGCGCCCGCGCTCGCGACCGGTCTGCGACGTTCGATGCTCCACGAGGTCGAGGCCGCCGTGACGGCCGTGGACTACGGTCCCGGCGTGGTGGTCTTCGACGCCGCGGGCAACCCGGAATCGGTCTCACCCGCCGCGGAACGCTGGATCGACGAAATTGTCGAGGTCCCGGCGCCGTCGACGCCGTTCGAATCGAAGGTCGTGCAGGCCATCGCGGCCCGGGCGCGGGCGATCGAACCGGGCACCGATCCGCTGGAACTTGCCGCGCGCTCGCGGGTACGCACGCGATCCGGCGCCTGGCTGTTGCTGTACGGGACCAGGCTTTCCGGCGTCGAAGACGGACGCACCGCCGTCATCATCCAACCCGCGACGCCGCATGAGATCGCGCCCGTCATTGCCATGGCCTACGGACTGTCCCAACGCGAATGCCATCTCACTGCGCTGTGCGTCCAAGGGCGATCGACAAGGGAGATGGCGCACGCAATGTCGTTATCCGTCTACACAATTCAAGACCACATGAAGTCGATCTTCGACAAGACCGGGGTGCGCAGCCGCGGGGAACTGGTGGGGCAGATATTCCTCGAGCACTACGCGCCACGCTGGGAGCTTGCGGCATCCCCGCCATCCGGATGGTGGGCGAAGGGCATCAACTGAATTCGCCGAACTCTCGGCGGTGCGTATCTGCTTCACGGCCAGCGAACGGAGGTGGCCCCGATTCCCTCCGTTCGTCGCTCCGGCGCCGGTAGGCGGGACTTCACGTAGTTGACGAGCAATGCGGCGAAGACGATCGCGCATCCGATGGCACCCACGGCGAGAGCGAGCCTGATCCCGCTTTCGGTGGGAAGTAGGTCCGGTGCCAGATTCGCCGCGAGCACCGCGCCCGCGAGGGCGCTGCCGAACGAACCACCGACAGTGCGCAGCACCTGGTTGAAGCTCACTGCGCTACCGAGTTCGGTGTCGGCGACGCTGCGGGCGATCAGGGCCGGCATCGCCGCATACGTCATGCCCATTCCTGCCCCGAACCCCAGCATTCCGATCAGGATTTCCCACAGCGCGTTGTGGGCGACCCAGAGCAGCGCGCTCGAGGCCGTCACGAGGCCCGCGCCGATGAGCAGCAGAGTCCTCATGCGGATCCGGTGCGAGACCGCGCGGACGAGTCGGTTCGCGCCGAAACTGGCCACCGACAGGGGAAGCATCACGAATCCGGCCCAGAACAGGGGCAGCGCGATGCCGTATCCGGTGGAGTCGGGCGCCTGGGCGATGAGGCTGCCGATCGAGAGTCCGATGTACATCGCGGCGCCGAGGCCGATCGCGGTGCTGTTCGCGACCAGCACGTCACCGTTGCGCAGTACCCGCAGGTTGATCAGTGGGTACGGGGTGCGCAGTTCGACGAGGGACCACGCCGTCAGCAGTGTTGCCGCACCGGCGAAGAATCCGATGGTCCACGGTGAGCCCCAGCCCCACCGGGAGCCTTCGCTGACGGCGACGAGTAGGGACGCGAGTCCGGTGCCGACCAGCAGTGCGCCAGGGACGTCGAGTGTGTTGCGCGGTGCCTGCTCGTCGGGACCTGCGGGAACGACACGCCAGACGACGAGGATGGTGGTGATCAGGAACAGCGCCGCGAACCAGAAGGCGAATCGGAACCCGAGGAGGTCGGCGAGGATGCCAGTCAGCGGGTATCCGAGTCCCAGGCCCGTCGTCACCGTCACCGACAGGCTGGAAATGCCGATCCGGGCCTGGTTCTCGGGGAGATAGCGGCGGGCCAGGGCGATCGTCACCGGAACGATTCCGTAGGTGAGTCCCTGCAACGCGCGGCCGATCAGGAAGACGGTGAAGTTGGGAGCGGCGGCGGCGACGATCGAACCGACGAGGATCGTGGTCAGGGAGCACAGGAGCAGGCGCTTCTTGTGGGGGCCGTCGCTCAGCCGGCCCATGATCGGTGTTGCGACCGCCCCGACCAGGAGGTTGACGGTGAGCATCCACTGGCCGGTGCTCACCTCGACGTGCATGTCGTGGGAGATCGTGGGCACCAGCAGCATGCCGAGTGAACTGACGATCGCGGTCGTCAGGGCGGCATACGCGAGGGCCGGCAGTAAGCGGGGACGCGTGGTGGACTCAGTCGACTGGGGCATCGTCCACCAACTTGTGCAGAATCGGGACGACGGAGTCGAGAGTCTTCTTCTCCTCGGCCGTCAGCCGCTCCGCGATGGCCTGTTCCAGCCAGTCCAGGCCTTTCGACCGCTCCTGCGCCAGCCTCTCCCGGCCGGCGTCGGTGAGCTCGATCCAGATCCGGCGTCGATCCTGCTCATCGGGTGTCCGCGCAACCAAGCCGAGACTTTCGAGTTCGCGCACCGCGTTGGCGATCGCCTGGGGACTGATCTTCTCGGCCGTCGCGAGGGTCGAAGCGGACGTAGGGCCGTGCTTCGACAGGTACGCGAGCACGCCTATTTTGCCGACGGAGATCGTCCTGCCTGCGGTGAGCTGACGCCAGATCGGGCGCAGCGCTTCCCGCAGGACCTGCGCGGTGGCCTGTTCGGTGATCATGCGCAAAGCGTACAACCAAATTGATCAATCTAATTGACTAAATGGGGAGACTCACACCGGGTGCGGCAAGGATCGCCCGCACCGATCACCGACAGCGATATCCTCGAGAAGACGCCGTCGAGAGGTGAGTCCACGGTTGTATCCGCGCTGGTCGCGCCGTCGGGACCAATGCGCCGGAACCACGATCCGACGGGGTGAGTAGACCGTCCGATGGGTGCAGGTGATCCGCTCGACACTCAGCGGTACCCGCCGTCCCCGCCCTCCGAGCTGGGTGGAGCCGGCTTCGCTGACGTTCAGGAGGTCGGCCGCGGCGGTTTCGGCGTCGTCTACCGCTGCACCCAGTCGGAACTGGATCGCACGGTGGCGGTGAAGGTGCTCACCGTCGACCTCGACGAGGAGAACCGGGCCCGATTCTTCCGGGAGCAGCAGGCGATGGGGCGGCTGACCGGGCACCCGAACATCGTCAACATTTTGCAGGTCGGCGCCACCGACAGCGGCCTTCCGTACATCGTGATGCCGTATCACCCGCAGGATTCGCTGGAGGCCCGGGTCCGGGAGGGCGGTCCGCTCGCGCTGGAGCAGGTTCTGCGGGTGGGGGTGAAGATGGCCGGTGCGGTGGAGTCGGCGCATCGGCTCGGGATTCTGCACCGGGACGTCAAACCGGCGAATATTCTGCTTTCCGAGTACGGGGAGCCGGAGTTGGCGGATTTCGGTATCGCGCACGTCAGCGGGGGTTTCGAGACGGCCACCGGTGCAGTCACCGGGTCGCCGGCGTATACCGCGCCGGAGGTGCTCGGCGGTGATCCGCCGAGTCCGGCCGCGGACGTCTACGGTCTGGGCGCGACCCTGTTCAGTGCGTTGACCGGGCATGCTGCGTTCGAGCGTCGCAGCGGTGAGCAGGTGGTCGCGCAGTTTCTGCGGATCACCACGCAGGAGGTGCCGGATCTGCGTGAGCACGGGATCCCGGACGATGTGTCCGACGCGATTGCGCGGGCGATGTCCCGCGAGCCCGGTGCGCGCCCGGTCACCGCCGCCGACTTCGGGGAGCAGCTGCGAGGTCTGCAACGCGACCACGGCTTTCCGGTCGACGAGATGGCGCTCCGTGCCGAACCCGATGTGCAGGTGAACCGAAAGCCATCGACCTCGCGCAGCGGACGAGGCTCGCCGGCGCACTCCACGCTGGGCGCGACGGGAAGTCTCCCTCTGGAATTGACCAGCTTCGTCGGCCGCCGACACGAGCTCACCGAGGCGAAGAACCTGCTGGCCGGGTCGCGGCTGGTGACGTTGACCGGGATCGGGGGTGTCGGGAAGACGCGGCTGGCGATGCGGGTCGCGTCCGCCGTGCAGCGCGAGTACGCCGACGGTGTGCGGCTGGTCGAGTTGGGTGAACTGCGTGACGCGTCGTCACTGGTCGATGCGGTGGCCGGCGCCGTGGGGGTGCGGGATCACTCGGCGAGGCCGCTGCGGGAGGTCCTGATCGAGTTCCTCGCCCCGCGTGAGGTGTTGATGGTGCTCGACAACTGCGAGCAGGTGGTGGACGCGGTCGCGGAACTCGTCGGTCCCTTGCTGCGGGTGTGTCCGCGGTTGCGGATTCTGGCCACCAGCCGCGAACCCCTGGTCATCGGCGGGGAGGCGGTGCTGCGGGTCCCGCCACTGGCTGCCCCCGATCCGGAACGGCGGCCCTCCGTGCGCGGGTTACCCAAATACGATGCGGTGACCCTGTTCGCCGAACGCGCTGCGGCCGCGGTTCCCGATTTCGCGCTCACCGAGGACAACGCGGCGACGGTGGCGGGGATCTGCCACCGGCTCGACGGGTTGCCGCTGCCGATCGAGTTGGCGGCGGCCCGGTTGCGGGCGATGTCACCCGAGCAGATCCTCGGTCGCCTCACCGACCGCTACACCCTGCTGACCCGCGGCAGCCGGGGTGCGCCGACACGGCAACAGACGCTGCGGTTGTGTATCGACTGGAGCTTCGAGTTGTGCTCCGCCGGTGAACAACTGGTGTGGGGGCGGGTGGCGGTGTTCGCGGGAAGCTTCGAACTCGACGCCGCGGAGCGGGTGTGCGGCGAGGGCCTCGACCCGGACGAGTTGCTGGACACGTTGACGTCCTTGGTGGAGAAGTCGATCCTGATCCGCGAGGAGCACGGGTCGGTGGTGCGGTTCCGGATGCTCGAGACTCTCCGCGAGTACGGCTTCGAGAAACTCGAGCAGACCGGTGAGGCGGTGTCTTTGCGTCGGCGGCACCGGGACTGGTACGAGGCGTTGGCGCTGGATGCGGAGGTCGAGTGGATCAGTGCCCGCCAGCTCGACTGGATCGCCCGGCTGAAGCGGGAACAACCGAATCTGCGGGAGGCCCTCGAATTCAGCGCCGAGGACGACCCCGCCGCCGCCTTGCGCACCGCGGCCGCGCTGTTCTTGTTCTGGAGCTCCCAGGGTCTCTACAACGAGGGGCGGCGCTGGCTCGACCAACTGCTTGCCCGCCGCAGTGGCCCACCCACCTTGGATTCCATCAAGGCGATGTACGGCTGCAGCGTGATGACCTTCGCTCAGGGCGACCTCGAGGCCGGAACAGCGCTCGTCGAGGAGGCGCGGACCCTCACCGCGCACACGAGCGACCCCGTGATGCATGCTTACGTCGACTGTTCCGACGGCATGCTGGCCCTCTACAGAGGGGATCTCGCGCGAGCATGCTCGCAACTGGAAACCGCACTCGCCGAGTTCACCGCACGCAAGGATCGCACACTCGAAGTCAGCATCCTGTACCCGTTGGGTGTGGCCTACGGCCTGTCCGGCCTGACGGACCAGGCGATCGAATGCCACGAACGTGCACTCTCGATCACGGAACGATACGGCGAGAAAATGTATCGGTCCCACTCGCTGTGGGCTCTGGGCATCGCCATGTGGCGACAGGGGGATGCCGATCGTTCGGTCCGGCTCCTCGAACAATCCCTGGAGCTGACGCGGCAGGTGCGCAGTCCCCGCGTCGTCGCGGCCGGACTCGAGGCGCTGGCCTGGATCGCCTCCGAGCGGCGCGACCCGACTCGGGCCGCAGTGCTGATGGGAGCCGCGGAAGGGCTGGCGCGGTCGGTGGGCAGCGCTGTGATCATACATTCCAATCTGCTTGTCTACCATCAGGACTGCGAAAATGAATCCCGGAAGGAGATCGGGGACAAAGCATTCGGAGCGGCCCACCGCAAAGGTGAACAGCTCGGCTTCGACGCGGCAATCGCCTACGCCCTCCACGAGCAACAGTCCGGCACCACCACACGAGACGCCGACGCGTCGACGCGACTGACCAAGCGGGAACGCCAGGTCGCCGATCTGATCGCCGAAGGCCTGACCAATCAGGCCATCGCCGACCGCCTCGTGATCTCACCGCGCACCGCACAAGGTCATGTGGAGCACATCCTGGCGAAACTGGGCTTCACCTCCCGGACCCAGGTCGCGGCCTGGGTCGTGGAGCGGGCGCACGATTAGGGTTACATGTTGGGTTCGAGGGTTTGTCCGCCGGCGGTCACCGGTGAGGTCCCGACCAGAACGAACACCGTACGTGCCCACTGGTCGGTGGAGTTGCGCCAGACGTGCATAGTCCCGCGCTGAACGATGCTGTCGCCGGTGGTCAACACGGCGACGTCTCCGCCATCCATCACTGCTTCGAGTTGACCGCTCATCACGACGCCGTAGTCGAGGCTCTGGGTTCGATGGAACGGGAACTCACTGTTCGGAGCCCAGTCCACAATGTAGAAGGCGGTTCCGTCTGCGGTCGAGAACGTCTCGATCAACTCCGCTCCGTCCCACGGATCCGTATTGTCGGACGGAAACGTGTCGGTGGCCCACAGCCGTGTCGCGAATGCGGCAGGGGACGCTTCGAACGCGTCGACGATCGAATCGGAAAGGACGACCGAGCGGCCGTCCGAATCGTGGCCGGTGACAACACGTCGTGCCTGGTGCTTCATCTTTCGCTCTTCTTCCTGGGTGTGAGTGTGAAGTGACCGAACACAGACAAGGCGTCGGCCGTCAGCCCAACCGCTCGCGGGCCCAGGCGGCGGATTCGGTGATCGTCCGGTCGGCCTCGGGGTCATTGCCCACCGCGAACGTGTGAACATGCTGTCTGCTCGGAGCGACGTCGAGCGTCACCTCGACGCCCGCGGCATCGGCCGCCTCGACAAATTTCCGTATGCCGCCGAGCAGATTCTCGTGCCCGCCCGCCGACAGGTACACGGGGGGAAATCCAACGAGATCGGCGTACGTCGGGTTGCAGAGCGGGTCCTTGGTGTTGCGATCACCGAAGGCGAGTGAGCCCATCGCCACGATGATGGCCTTGCTCGCGAGTATGTCGTTCTCTTCGTTGACCATCCACTCGCCGTCCCAGTCGAGTCCGGGAGAGAAGGTCACCACTGCTCCGGGGGTCGGTAGGCCCCGGGTTCGGAGACTCACGACGAGAGCGAGGGCGAGTGTGCCGCCTGCAGAGTCACCCGCACTGACAATCCGGTTCGGCGCGAAGCCCTGATCGATCAGCCACCGAAACGCCGTGACCCCATCGTCGACCTGAGCGGGATAGGCGTGCTCCGGTGCGCGTCGATAGTCGACGAGCAGGACGCGAGAACCGATTTCTCGTGCGAGGTGACCGGCCATCTTCCGATGCGAGTGGGCGGATCCGGTGACGAAACCCCCGCCGTGGAAGTAGAGGACGACCGTTGTCGGATCGGCGTCCGCCGGAATGCTCCACACTGCGGAGAGTCCGTCGATGTCGACCGACTCGTAGCTGACTCCCTTCGGTTCGGTTGCGACGGTGTGCCACCCCTCCTGCATGTCCCGCATGATCTGCACCGACATCTCTGGGTCGGCCTGCATGCGGGCGACCCAATCCAGGTAAAGCGTGCGGAGGGGATCAGCGAACTCAGTCGACATCATGGATACCTGACCTTCGTTTCTCGGTGTGTCGAACAATGCGATGCCAGTAGTGGTTCATGGCGCTCAGTGGATTTTGGTGAATGTCAGCGAAGACCGGTACGCAGCCCACCCGATTTCCTTCTTCGATCGCTGAAATCAAGAGCCTCAGCGTGAACAGATCTGACCAGCACTCCTCATGCCCGGCTGTCGACCAGGTCTTCGCCCTGGGCGCTGTCGTTCACCGGTCGATTCCGCGTGCTCAGGGCGAGGACGAGAATCAGTCCGGCACCGACGAGAGAGGGGACCATGAATGCGAGGAGTCTTGCGCGTGGCGTCGCGAACAGCGCGCCGATCTGAGGGCCGAGAATCGCACCGATTCGGCCGATGCCCAGGCAGAATCCGATTGCGGATCCCCGAATTGCTGTCGGATAGTGTGCAGCGATCACACCGTACATGAGCGTGCTGGTGCCAACGGTTCCGACGCCCGCTGCGAAAGCGGCGACGAAGAGGCCGGCCGCACCGAGTTCGGTACCGAACGCGAGCGCCAGCAGAGCGATGGCTCCGAGGAGAAAGTACGGGATTATGGTTTGCGTGGCACCACCCCGGTCCACGAGCAGGGCGCCCACGATCGTGCCGACGACCGCACCGAACTGCAGCATCATCAGCGCCAGAATTCCTTGTGTTCCACCGAAACCCAATTCCTTGGTCATACTCGGCAGCCAGGTGTTCGGGCCGTAGACGAGAATCTGGCAGCAGAACATCACCGCCGTAAAGATTGCCGTGGCAAACAGGTATCGACGCGACAGGAGCAGTCGTATGCCGCCCTTCGCCTGATCTGCTGGACGGGCTTCTGTCGCAGTGAGTTCGATGCCGAACCGGTTGGCGACCTCGCGTGCTTCCTCGTCGCGGCCACGCGCAGCGAGGAGGCTCGGCGATTCGGGGAGCGCGAAATACAGGATCGGGACGAGGACGATCAGCGCACCGCCAAGCAAATACAGGAGCCGCCACTGCTCGGACGGTGGCGTGGATTTCGCGAGCGCATCCGCACCGGGAAGCACGATCAGCGCGGCGACCGTGGCGAGGACACCGCCGATCGGGTATCCGGTAAGGGTGATTCCATTGAACAGCTGCTTGCGCCGGGCGGTTGCGAACTCACTGGCCAGGGCTACCGCGGCGGGGACGACCGCACCGAGTCCGACGCCGGAGAGAACGCGGCCGATTCCGAAGACCGTGAAGCTGGGCGCGAACGCACACACCAGGCACAACAATGAGAACCAGGTGACACCGGCCAAGATCACGGCGCGCCGCCCGATGCGGTCGGCGAGAGTGCCGGCGACGAGGAAGCCGACCATCAGGCCGCACAGAGTCATGCTGTGAACGTCCGCCAGTGCAGATTTTTCCAGCCCCCACTGGTGCATGAGCGAGGGCAGAGTTGCACCGAAGACGATCAGGTCGTATCCGTCGGCGAGAATGGTGGCGAAACACAGGGCCAACACCAGACCGGGGCCGCGAGAGGCTGACGCGCTGGGGGTGAGCGAAGTGGGCATGTGTTGCTTTCATGTCGGGAGAATGACTGCAAGCCGGCATGTAACTCGGCTCACACTTATGAAACATCAGAGGCAGCATCGAATCGACTGAAAAATCTCGAAGTTCGAATTCGGTCCACGGCAATCAGAGGGTCCTTCGGAAAACTTGAATTCGAACTTCGTCAGAAGTCAATTGATCGGCGATTGGGTGAGTCATAAGCTCGGACACAAGGTGCTCGCCGCCAAGTCGACAGCAGAATGGGTCGAGGTCCTCGGTCAGGCAGAGTCCCGGCTATCGCGAGGAACACCCCGGAGATGCTGCGACGACCCTCACATGAAGGACGACCGCGAGTCACCGCCGGTCCAGTGTGCGGCCGGGCCCGTCGGCCGGGATGACGCCGAGCTCAACGAGCTTCTCGGCGGAGCCGGGCCGCGGCCCTCGCGAGACGACACATTCAGCAATGGAAGAGGACACAGTATGAAGAAGATTCGGATCGGATCTGGAAGTGGATTCTGGGGCGACAATCTGGACCCCGCGATCGAGATTGCCAAGCACGGTGACGTGCAGTACCTCGCATATGACTTCCTGGGCGAGCCGACCATCCCCTCCCTGCAGAAGATGCAGCGCAAGGATGCGTCGCGCGGCTATGTCCCGTCGATCCGGGCTGTGGTCCGTGGTGTGCTGCCGATTTGTCTGGAAAAGGGCATCAAGATCTTGACCAACGCGGGTGCTGCCAATCCGCAGGCCTGTGCTGACACGATCCTTACCACCGCGAAGGAACTCGGGATCACCAAGCTGAAGGTGGGTATCGTCACCACCAACGATGTTCAGGCCAAGGTCGAGGAGCTTCTCGACAACGGAGTCCAGTTCACCAACCTCGACAACGGCGACGCGGATCTCGGCCGAGTGCGCGACAAGATCGTGGGATCGTATGTCTACTCCGGCGCATACGGTTACGTGGAGGCGCTCGAAGCGGGCTGCGACATCATCATCTCCGATCGAGCCACCGACGACGCGGCTATTCTGGCCCCGCTCGTCCACGAATTCGGCTGGAAGTGGGACGAGTGGGACAACCTCGCGATCGGCATCCTCGCCGGACATCTGATCGAGTGCGGCGCGGCGTGCAGCGGCGGGATCTCGAGCCTGTGGCGCGAGGTTCCCGAGCCCTGGAATATCGGTTACCCGATCGCCGAGGTCAACGAGAACGGTGAACTGTTCATCACCAAGGTGGACGGCACCGGCGGCGTCGTCAACCAGGTCACCCTGACCGAGCACCTCCTGTACGAAGTGCACGACCCGGGTAACTACCTGATGCCTGAGGTGATCACGGATTTCACCAACGTCGAGATGGACGAGGTCGCCAAGGACCGTGTCAAGGTATGGGGCGCGAAGGGCAAGCCACGTCCGGACACTCTCAAAGCGGGCATCGCCTACATGGACGGCTTCATCGGCGAGGCCGAGTCGTCAGTGACCTGGCCGGACGCCGTCGAAAAGGCCGAGCGGTCGATCGAGATCATCAAGAAGCGTCTGCAGATGGTAAACCTCGATGCCGAGGAAGTCCGGTTCGACATGATCGGCGTCAACTCGTGCCACTGGTCGGCGTCACCCGCTCCGGACCCGGACATCAACGAGGTCCGCATTCGCGTCGCGGCCAAGTGCGCCGAGCGTGCAGAGGCAGCGAAGGTAGCTCGCGAATGCGTGATGCTGATGGGCACCGGCCCGATCGGATCGACCGGTCAGCTCAACACTCCGCCGCCGCGCGAGGTTTTCGCACTGTGGCCGACTTTGATTCCGCGCGAGGAGATCTCGCAGACCGTCGAGACTAGGGAACTGTGACGACATGAGCCGTATCCATTTGAACGACATCGCCTACGCCCGCTCCGGCGACAAGGGCGACATCTGCAATATCGCTGTCATAGCCAAAAAGAAGCGTTTTTACCCGCTGATCCTGGAATACCTGACCGCCGACGTGGTCAAGGAGTTCTTCGGCGGAATGGTCAAGGGCGAGGTGAACCGCTACGAGGTGCACACCCTGGAAGCGATGAATTTCGTTCTGCGCAATGCACTCGGCGGCGGAGCCACACGTAGCCTGCGCGCCGACTTCACCGGCAAGACGATGTGCCAGGCCCTGCTGCGCATCGAGTTCGAGGTCGCCGAGCCCGATCTGCACTTGATGCACTGATCGGTTCGATTTCGTACTGCACAATCGACAAGAGTTCGGAGATCCCGAGATGAGTGACAAAGCGCAAGTTGTCGGCGTCAACATGGTGAAATTCGCCAAGCCCGGCGCAAACGACCCGTACGAGGTAATGGCTGCGGAGGCGATCCGCGGGGCCCTCGCCGACGCGGGAATTGACTACTCCCTGGTACAGCAGGCGTTCGCCGGCTATGTGTACGGCGACAGCACGTGTGGTCAGCGCGCGGTGTATTCGGTCGGGATGTCCGGCATTCCCGTGTACAACTTGAACAACTACTGCGCGTCCGGTTCGTCCGCGCTCATGCTCGCCCGCCAGGCAGTCGAGACCGGGATCGTCGAGTGCGCGCTGGCGTTCGGATTCGAGGAGATGACACCGGGCGCCCTCGGCAGCGCGTTCCCCGATCGGACGTCTCCGGTGGGCTGGATTCACGAGCGTCGGGTGGAGCTGCATCCGGAGCTGCCGACCGATGCCCCACGTGCGATCCAGGCATTCGGCGCGGC
This sequence comes from Rhodococcus sp. JS3073, assembly GCF_026810085.1. Classification (NCBI taxonomy): domain Bacteria; kingdom Bacillati; phylum Actinomycetota; class Actinomycetes; order Mycobacteriales; family Nocardiaceae; genus Rhodococcus; species Rhodococcus sp. JS3073. The sequence goes on from NZ_CP113951.1 coordinate 5,090,826, forward strand.
CGGGTGGGAGTACATCGAGCGGTACGGTGCGAATCCGGACATCTTTGCGCGAGTTGCGGTCAAGTCGCGTACCCACGCGGGTAACAACCCGTATGCGCTGTTCACCAAGCCTCTGACCGTAAATCAGGTGATGGAAGCGCCGACCCTGTTCCCGTATCTGACCCGCTTCATGGCATGCCCACCCACTTGCGGAGCGGCAGCTGCGATCGTGGTCAGCAAGGCTTTCGCCCAACGACACGGACTTACGGGGGGTGTCGAAATAATCGGGCAGTCGATGACCACCGACACCGAGGCCAGTTCGGTTGACCTGATCAACCTGGTCGGCGCCGACATGACGCGCCGTGCGGCGGCAGAAGTGTACGAGTCGGCCGGCGTCGGCCCTGAGGACGTCGACGTCGTCGAGTTGCACGACTGCTTCACGCCGAACGAAGTCATCAGCTACGAAGGCCTGGGCCTGTGCGCCGAAGGTACTGCGGAGAAGCTCATTCTGAACGGGGACAACACTTACGGAGGTAAGTATGTGGTGAATCCCTCCGGTGGGTTGATGTCCAAGGGTCATCCGCTCGGTGCGACCGGGCTTGCGCAGTGTGCCGAGCTCGTCTGGCACCTGCGCGGCACGGCAGGAAAGCGGCAGGTCGACGATGCACGGATCGGCCTACAGCACAATATCGGGCTGGGGGGCGCGTGCGTCGTCACCATGTATCGGAGGGTGTCATGACCGTCTCCGGTCCGCTCGACGGCGTCAGGGTCCTCGATCTCACGTCGAACGTGATGGGGCCGTTCGCGTCTTTGCACCTGGCGGACATGGGTGCCGACGTGTGGAAAGTCGAATCCGGCTGTGGGGACACGATCCGCCGGGTCGGTCCGGCGCGGAATGTGGGGATGAGTTCGAACTTTCTGCACTTGAATCGTAACAAGCGGTCGATCGTGCTCGATTTGAAATCGGAGGGTGGGGCGTCGGTGCTTCGCCGGATGATCGCCGGCGCTGACGTGTTCTTGTACAGCATGCGTCCGAAAGCAATGCGTTCGCTCGGGTTCTCCTACGACGATGTTCGCGAGGTCAATCCACGGATCGTCTATGCCGGCGCCGTGGGATTCGGTCAGAGTGGACCATATGCGGACCGCCCTGCGTATGACGACCTGATTCAGGCGGCGTCGGGAATGGCTGCACTGCAGAACCGGAAGGTTGGTAGCCCGGAGTTCGTCGCCACACCGATCGCAGACCGGGTGGTCGGCATATCTACCGCGATGGCTGTCTGTGCTGCGCTCTATCACCGCAACGTCACGGGCGTCGGGCAAGAAGTCCAGGTTCCGATGTTCGAGACGTTCGCGCAGTTGGTTCTCGGGGACCACCTGTGGGGGCACTCTTTCGATCCGCCGATTGGCGACTGGGGCTATGCGCGGACGATGAATCCGGACCGTCGTCCGTACCGGACGAAGGACGGGCGGTACGTCGCTGTCAGCATTTACATCGACAAGCACTGGCGGAGCTTCTTTCAGGTCGCGGGTCGCCCAGACTTGGCCGACCATCCGAAATTCGCCGACGTGCACGCCCGCGCCGAGAACATGCCGGAGTTGCTGCGTCTTCTGTCGGACATCTTTACAACACGTCCGGCGGACGAATGGCTGGCCGATCTGGCGGCTGCGGATGTCCCGGCGATCGAGACGAACACTCCCGCAGGGGCACTCGATGATCCTCACCTGCGGCAGACCGGCTTCTCGTTTGTCGAAGAACATCCGTCCGAAGGCAGGATCAATTCATTCGGCATCCCGCAGACATGGAGCTCCTGTGCCCCGGCGGTCCGCCATCCGGCGCCACGACTCGGAGAGCACTCGGTCCAGCTCTTGCGTGAGGCCGGAGTGAGTGAAGGCGAAATCGGCACGCTCCTCGCATCCGGTGCGGTGACCGACGAGCTCGGACAGCGTGATGTGGTGAGTGCCCGATGAGTGAGCGGGTGGTGTCGGACCTCAAAGGGAAAGTCGCGATCGTCACCGGCGGGTCCGGCGGGATCGGGCGCGGTATTGCCACCAGATTGGGCGCTCGCGGAGCGACTGTGGTCGTCAACGGGCGCAGCGAAGAGCGAGCTGCCTACGTGGTCGACGAGATCCGCGCGGCAGGCGGCAATGCGCACTTCCAATCCGGGGACGTCGGGTCAACCAGCGATATGCGGACGTTGGCCCAATCCGTCGTCGAGCAGTGTGGTCGTATCGACATTGTCGTGCCCAATGCCGGCGGGTTTGACGAGCAGGCGCGTGATCCGAAGGTCCGAGGGCCGTTCGCAGGCATCGATCTGGAACGGGTCACGAATTTCGCAGGTCAAGCTTTGCTCGGAAAGCTAGCGGTGGTGCAGGCGTCGGTGCCGTACCTGCGGGAGAACGGTGGGTCGGTGGTATTCGTTACCTCTGAGGGCGGACGTGCACCGACGCCGGGGCAGACGGGCATCGCAGCATTCTCGGCTGCGTTGATTCAGGTGAGCAAACTGTTGTCGAAGGAACTCTCCAGAGACAAGATCCGAGTCAACTGCGTGTGCGTGACCGTCGTCCGGGACACACCGTCGTGGCAGGCTGCGTTCGATCACGATGACGCCGTCTCCGTGGCGCATCGTCGGCAGTACGAGAAGATTGTCGAGAAGGCGCCGTTCGGTATCGCTTCACCTCCGGATATCGGTGACGTGGTGAGCTTTCTGGCGTCCGACGAGTCGAGGTATTTGACGGGCGCGGTACTCAGCCCTACCGGAGGGCTCACCCTTCATTGATCGGCATCCATATGCCGGGGTCCTGGACTGCCGGATTTCGCAACGGTCTCGAATCTTTTTCGGAAGTCACGCGCCAAGAGTTCTCGCCGGTGTGCACCGATCGTGTTGGCGATCATTGTATTTGACGGATGCCGATCAGGCCGCCTTCTGATGCTGGTGGCTCGAACCGTATCGACTCGAGTGCCACGCTCGGTGGGTGTGGTTCAGCCCCGGCTCGGGCATGTGTCCAGAGTCGGTGCCTGCACGACCGTCCGAGCGCGTTGATCGGAGCGTTTCCGTCTGCCCGCGGCACAGGCACCGCCAGTTGGCCATCGCGACCTCCGTCAACGGTCACGATCCGCAGACCGGTGTGCGTGGGATGGGCGTGGTGGTACCTAAGTCTCTCGTGCTCCCACGGTTGCCGCAACGGTTCACGGTCCAGTGCCCTCGGGGCCGCGGTGCTGTCACGCGGTTGGTGACAAGCGCGACGGATACCGCCGCGCAGGCCGGCGCGTCGAGGGTGAGGCGGGTGAACAGGGCGGCGAACCATAAGGCGAAGCGGAGACCGAGAAGGTCGCCGAGGATCCCGGTCAACGGGTACCCGTCCCCGAGGCCGTTCGCGACGGTCACCGACTCGCTCGAGATGCCATACCGCATGTTCTTGTCTCTCAGGTACCGGCGCGCCCGGGCGATCGTCACCGGGACGATCCCATGGGTCAATCCCTGCAACGCACGTCCGACCAGGAACACGGTGAAATTGGGTGCCGCCGCGGCGACGATCGACCCGGCGACCACGGTTGCCAGTCCCCGAGCAACAGTCGCCTCTTATGGCGCCCATCACTGAGCAGGCCCCATGATCGGGGTCGCGATCGCCCAGACTAGGAGATTGATCGGATCCGGCGGGAGGAACGACAACGCAAGACCGACGGCGGCGCCGGCGAGCGTACCGACGGTACGGCCGATGCCGCGCGCAAAAGTCTCTCCGTAGTCGGGGAACAGGATCAGCACCACAGCGACGACAACCCAGAAGCCGTGTCCGTGGAGCAACACCTGAGTGCCGACCCAGACGCCGATCGCGACGCCGATCACTTGACCGATGACACCGGTGACCTTGAGCCGCAACGCATGATGGACGATCGGTGACGCCGGATGCAATTCGGCACGGACGAGTTCCCGCGAGGTCGGCGGTCGACGCTCGTCCGACGGGACGGGGGCAGGGGCGCCGGCGGTGGTCCGCGCCGCGGTCGTGATCGCGTCGATCAGCCTGCCCTGCAGTCGGTCCTGCCCGGGTGTCACTGCCAGGTCCGACGGGAGAAGTTCGGGTCGGCGGCGCCGGATGGCGCCTCCGATCGCGTGCAGATGCTCGGACACAGCTGCTCGCCAGGGGGCGGCCACATCGTCGTCCCGATTGTTCACAGCCGCGAGCAACTGGGCTATTTCCTCCCCACGCTCGACGAGTTCGGTGAGGTGGTCGATCTCGCGGTGGCGGCGCCCGCGAAGCAGGGCAAGGCTTCGGTCGGCGGCCAGTAGCGCCGGACCGTAGGGCCCCCCGGAGGCCAAGGCGTCGTAGAGCGATGCGACGGCGCGGCGTTGCACCGCATGGCGTGGCTCGTACGGCGGGAGCAGTTGTGCCATGAGCATGATCGCGACGCCGACCGCGAACAGTGCGAGCTCACGGGCACCGACCGGCAGGGACGGGGTGATCTCGGCGAAGGCGACGAAGATGATCGTGACCACGAGAAACCGCATGCTGATGCTCAGCGCCACTACACGCAGGATCCCGGCCGTGACCAAGCCGATGAAGAGAACGGGGAGGATAGCCACCACAGCCCGTGTAAGAGGATCCCGGCGGCCGCGGCGAAGATCTCGGCTGTTCCGGTGAGGACGGCTGCTCCCAGACGTGAGCGGTTGTGTGGCATCAAGGATGCGATGCCCCCGAGGAACGCACCGACACAGATCAGGACCTTCTCTTCGAAGTCGTGCAGGAAGTAGCCACCGATCGCCGCGACGATCATGCCGACTGCCACACGAAGCAGACGGGCAGGATCCTGGAGGGGCCGTCCGGGCTTCAGCCCTCGCAGCGCAGCGCGAACGAGTGCCTCGCGGTGCATCACATGCCGCCTACCGGTGGCGTCTTTCGGTCACTTCGAGCCTGTCATGACGTTTTTCGCACTGTTCGTCCTTCGCGGGGGTGCCCCCTTCTCCGGGATCCGGCTGTCAGGCGCTGCGGAAGATCGTTTTGAGCTCCAGGTACGGTTCGAGGCTGCTGGGCCCGAGTTCTCGGCCCATGCCGCTGTTCTTGACACCGCCGAATGGAGCCTCCGTGGGGAATGACGCGCTGTTGACACCGATCGTGCCGGTCACGATGCGCCGTGCCACGGCGGTGGCGTGCTCGCGGTCCGGAGAGAAGACGCCGCCGCCGAGGCCGTACTCGGAGTCGTTTGCGATGGCGATGGCCTCGTCCTCGTTCTCGTAGGCGATGACGACGAGGACCGGGCCGAAGATCTCTTCACGGGCGATGCGCATGTCGTTGGTGACGTCACGGAAGACGGTCGGCTCGATGTAGAAACCCCGGTCGTTCGCCGTGGATCGGCCCCCGCCGACGACGACCTTCGCTCCTTCACGTTGTCCCAGCTCCAGGTAAGACTCGACCCGATCTCGCTGCCGTTCGGACACCAGGGGGCCGAACAGGTTGGCGGGATCGGTGGGATCGCCGATCGGGATCTCGCTCATCGCGGCACTGACAGCGTCGACTACTTCGTCGTACCGCGACCGGGGTGCGAGCACCCGGGTCAGGGACCGGCAAATCTGGCCGGTGTTCGGTGAGCACGCGGTTGCCACGAACGGCTTGAAGGCGTCGAGATCGACGTCCTCGAGCAGGATGGCGGCCGACTTGCCGCCCAGTTCGAGCGTTACCCGCTTGAGGTCCCTGCCGCAGGTCTCGGCGATGGCCTTGCCGGCGACGGTGGAGCCGGTGAAGGCGATCTTGCGGACCAGCGGATGCTCGACGAGGGCGCTGCCGGTCTCGCGGCCTCCCGTGACGACGTTGACGACGCCGGCGGGGATACCCGCTTCGGTGGCGATTTCCGCGAAGAGAAAAGCATCGAGCGAAGTTTCTGGTGCCGGCTTGATCACGGCGGTGCATCCTGCCGCGAGTGCCGGTCCGATCTTCCACGCGAGCAGGGGCTGGGGGCCGTTCCAGGGGGTGATAGCCCCCACCACGCCGACCGGCCGACGCTGCAGGAGCGCGTCACCGATGGACGTTTCCAGTGGCTCCTCTTCGACGAGGGTGTCGGCGAGCGACGCGAAATACCGGTAGTACAGCGGAACTTGCTGCTGCATCGCCCGGGACACGCTGATCGGGGTGCCGTTCTGCCGCGTCACCAGCGCAGCGATCTCGTCGATACGGCCTTCATAGGTGTCGGCCAGGCGGCGCAGGGAAGCGGCTCGCTCGGACGGAGGGGTGGCGGCCCACGTGACCCCGGCGGCGTCGGCGGCCTGCACGGCCGCGTCGATATCGGAGGAATCACCGTCGACGATGGAGGCAAAGACTTCCTCCGTCGACGGATTGATGACGGAGATTGTCTCGGCGGAGTGGGCGGCCCGGTTCTCGCCGCCGATGTAATGGGATTCGTGGTTCGTGACCATTCTTGTCCTCCTGGTCCCACCGCATTGTGATGGCGGCAAGAAATGATGGATGCCCCGACCGGAACGTCGGGACGGGTAATGCGACGTCTGCCGATGTCGGATGAGGGCCGAGTGATCCGACGAATTCGATTCGGCGAGCCGATCGAGTGTGCCCTCTGGCCTGATCTTACGTATCTCGAAGCCGACGTGGGAGGGGCCACCAGCACCCCCATGACCGCGACAATTGATCGGCTATCTTTGCCATCGACTCCACTTGCGCGCGGCGCGAAGCTCGTTCGGGTTCAGGCCGCCCCAGATTCCGTGTTGCTCTCCGAAATGAATCGCGCTTGTGCGGCATTCGCTGATCACCGGGCATTGGCGGCAGATCGCCTTCGCTTGCTGCTCCTGACGGCGTGAACATGTGCGATTGTCTTCGCGATCGGTATAGAAGACTGCGATGTCCATGCCACGGCAACGCGCCTGTGGTCGCCAATCGTCACGATCGACGTGTGATGCGAGATTCATGGTTCTCAGTGCTTTCCTGGCTTCGCGGCGTGCGTTCGGCCTTTGGGAATTTTCTTTTCTGAACAATGATTCTCGCCTACACGAGAAGAGTTCAGCCACAGGTGAATATTCGGCAATGTCGCGTAAGTGTCAAGAGTGGGCTAACGCACACAGAAATGCAAGGGGGAGTTGAAGTTACGATCCATAGCGTGAGGCTTACCTCGGGTTAGCTTCCGCATCTTTGACTTTCGGAACAATTCTGCAGAAAATTCTCAGTGCGGGCGCAGATCGGTGCTCGGGCGCAAATGAACTGAGCGATAGGGTTGCTCGAGACGGGAACGGACGATTCAGATGCATATCGAGCATATCGACCATTTTGTGCTGACTGTTGCCGACATCGACAGCACCGTCGAGTTCTACTCGACGGTGCTGGGAATGTCCGAACACCGGTACGGCGACGATCGGCGGGCATTGCTGTTCGGTCGCAGCAAGATCAATCTGCACCAGCACGGGAGCGAGGTGACGCCCAACGCTCGGCATGCTCAACCCGGTAGTGCCGACGTCTGCCTGATCGTCGAAGAGTCCATCGACGTGGTTGTCTGCGAGCTGTCCGACAGGGGCGTTCCGGTGGAAGTAGGTCCTGTCCAGCGCCACGGCGCTCGAGGGCTGATGACGAGTGTGTACATCCGCGATCCGGACGGAAATCTCATCGAGCTATCGGAATACCAACCGGGCACCTCTCTCAGGGTCTGATCTTCAGCACTTCGGGAAGTTGGTCGTTGTCCGCCCCGATGTCGCGGGCCGCGTGCAGGGGTGGTGGGCGGCGGCCGTCGAACGACAGGGGCAGACCGACGAGTCCGATCTCGTCGTCCGACGGCGTGCCGATGATGCCGAGCGCATGGGTGTGCTCGTGGGCGACGACTTCGGCGGTGGTCTGGATCGGTGCCGCCGGGATGCCGGCGCCCTGCAGCAGTTCCTGCCAGTGGGCACGTGTTTCCTTCGCCAGTTGCTCACCGATCAGCCGGTCGATCTCGGCCCGGTTCTGCAACCGCCCAGCGTTGGTGGCGAACCGATCGTCGGTCGACCATTCCGGATGTCCGAGTGCGGCGCAGAGGCGAGCAAACAGCGGGTCGTTGGCGCAACTGACGATCAGATCGCCGTCGCTGGTCGAGTACGCGCGGTGCGGGACGATGAAAGCGACACCCGACCCATGCCGGCCGCCGGGTTCGCCGTCGGCGTTGTAGTTCGCCACGCCGATCGACATCCATGCCATGGCAGTCTCGAAGAGCGACGCGTTGACCGTGGCACCGGAGTGTTTCACCTGACGGCGGTGCAGCGCCGACAGGATGCCGATCACCGCCCACATCGCGGACCCGAAGTCGATGATGGACACCCCCGCCCGCACCGGGGGCTGTCCCTCCTCGCCCGTGATGCTCATGATTCCGGAGAATGCCTGCATCAGCGGGTCGTATCCGGGGAGTGTGTTCAGCGGACCCACATGTCCGAACGCGCCGATCTCGCAATAGATCAACTCCGGCTTGGTTACCCGGAGGCTGTCGGCGTCCAGCCCGTATTTCGCGCTGGAACCCGGCCGGAGGTTGTGGATGAAGACGTCCGCACGTTCGGCGATCAGCGTGTGCAGCGTCTTCAGCTGATCTCGATCCTTGATGTCGATGCTGATGCAACGCTTACCGCGATTGAGCGCATGGAACGCGGCGCCGCTGCCCTTCCATGTGCTCGGCCCCCAGCCGCGGGCGGAGTCGCCCGTCGGACGCTCCACCTTCCACACCTCGGCGCCGAGTTCCGCGAGGATCTTCCCGCTGAACGGTGCCGAGGCACTGTCGCCCAGCTCGACCACGACAACTCCCGATAACGGCAGATCACGCTGCATTGTCTTCCTCCTTGGTGGTCAGCCGGCCGAATGTGCGGCGCGCACTTCGGGTGTGTACGTGGCGCCGGAATTCAGCATCTCGTCTATTTCACCGCGATCGAAACCGGCTTCGGTGAGCAACTGCACCGAATGTTCGCCGAGGCGCGGCGCCGGGTACCGCAGGTCCGGCTGACTCTCGCTCCACTGTTGCGGAATCGCCATCGTCTTCAGCGGGCCTTCCGAGGGGTGGTCCTGGTCGACGAAGAAGCCGACCTCCCTCATGTGTGGATCGTCCAGCAACGATTCCGGGGTGTTCATCTCGATGACCGGAATATCCGCTTCGGTCAGGAGCTTCATCCATTCGGCGGTCGTCTTCGTTTCGAACACCTGCCCCAGGAACTCGTACAGGATTCCGATGTTGTGGGTCCGTCCGTTGATGTCGGCGAAACGCGGGTCCTCGACCATCTCCGGGTGTCCGGAGATTTCGAAGAAGCGCTGCCAATGCTTGTCGACGTAGACGTTCACCCCGAGGTAGCCGCCGTCGAGCGTCCGATACGGGCGGCGGTCCGGGTTCATCATCCGGCCGTACCCCCAATCGCCGATCGGCGGATCGAACGTGTGCCCGTACAGGTGGTCGCCCATGACGAAATGCGCGAACGTCTCGAACATCGGTACCTGGACTTCCTGACCGACACCTGTCTTCTCGCGCCGGAACAGTGCCATCGACACGGCCGTGCTCGCGGCCATGCCGACGACGCGGTCTGCGATGGCGGTGGCCACATAGGTCGGCGGACCTGCCTTGCGGCTCTGGAGTACCGGCATGCCGACCGCTGCCTGGATCAGGTCGTCGTATGCCGGCCGGTCGGCGTAGGGGCCGTTCTGGCCGAACCCGTAACAGCCGCAGTAGATGATCCGCGGATTGATCGCGCGGGCGTCCTCGTAGCTCAACCCCAGCCTGGCCATCGCTTGTGGCCGCAAGCTGTACAGCAGCACATCGGCGGAACCGATCATCCGCTCGAGTGCGGCGCTGCCGCCGGCGGACTTGAGATCGAGGACGAGGCTGCGCTTGTTGCGGTTGAGGTGCAGGAAGATCGCGCTCATTCCGGGGTTGCGGGACGGGCCGACACCGCGAGTCGTATCGCCGGCCCGTGACTCGATCTTCCAGACGTCTGCGCCCATGTCGGCGAGCAGGAGCGACGCATACGGGCCCATGAAGTTCGATGTCAGGTCCAGGATGCGCACACCCTCCAATGGTCCGGTCATGTCACTGCTCCTACTGGTGGTCCGTCATGGTGAATACGGGGAGTTTCTGCTCCCCACGTTGTACGAAACGCGTCGTGATCGGTTTTCCGATCGCGATGGCGTCGGGTTCGCCGTCGATCTGTGCGAACAAGGTGTAGCCGTCGTCCATCTTCACGAAGCCGACCGCGTACGGCACGATCGTGGTCCAGACCGGCGTCGGTCCACGCATGATCGTGCTGTACGAGTAGATCGTCCCGCTCCCGGCCGATTGTGTCCACGACAATGCCGACTCCGTCGCATCGCCGTGCAGGCAGAGCACGTTCACCACCGTGCCTGCGGCGATCGTCTGCGACGCGGCGGTGATAATCGACGTCAGCCCGGCGCCTTGCATCGCGATGCGTACGCATCGCCCATGCCGACGATCGCTGCGCCGGGCTTCGACGACATAGTTAGTTCTTGGCGCGCTCGGTGGGCAGCGATGCGCCGACCAGGGCCTCCAGATCCTCGCGCTTGCGCAGCATCAACAGGCTCCACTCGCTCTTCTGGCACACGTCGCCGTTCTGGTTGAGCGCCTTCATCAGCAGCGTGATGACGCCGTATTTGTCGTCCTTGTCCTTCTTCGCGAGGACCTCGGCGGTGACGTAGATGGTGTCGTTGATGTGCACCGGCGTGAGATACCGAAGGTTGTTGATCCCGTAGTTCGCCTGGATCGGCGGACCGAAGGTGATCAGGCCGGTCATGATGGAGTAGGTCAGCGACCCCTGTACCAGGCGCTCACCGAAACGGGTCTGGGCCGCGTAGTGGACGTTCGAGTGGATCTCGATCCAGTTCCCGGTCAGCGCGCAGTAGTTGACCACGTCGGTCTCGGTGATGGTGCGACCGCCGCTGCGAAACACCGTGCCGACCTCGATCTCGTCGAGCGGCATGTCGATGCGGTTGTTGATGGTTACGGGATTCGTCGTTGTCATCGCTGCTTCCTTGGGACGTGAAGGGTGATCGGGGGAGACTCAGGCGTTGGTCAGCTTCATCGACTTGGCGATGATCGTGCGCTGGATCTGCGAAGTGCCGCCGCCGATCGTGCACTGGATCGACTCGCGCAGGTAGCGCTCCATGTCGCCCTCGGGCAGGTTGGCGTAGCCGCCCAGAATCTGCATGCCGTCGAGCGCACACTGCTTGAGGGTCTCCGACGCGTACAGCTTGGCCATCGAGGTCTCGCGGGCGGCGGGGGTGCCCTCGGCTTTGATCGCGGCGGCCCGGTAGCAGAGCAGACGAGCAGCGTCGACGCGGGTCTGGTTCTCCGCCAGCATGTGCTTGAGGACCTGGAACTCACGGATCGGCTTGCCGAACTGAGTGCGCTGGTGCGCATACCGGTTGGCGTTGTTGACCGCCTCCTGCGCGTTGCCGGTGTAAGCGGCTGCGACGGCGCAACGCTCCAGTTCGAGGTGGTCGGTGATGACCTTCCAGCCCTGGCCCTCTTCGCCCAGCAGCGCGTCGCCGGGAACCCGGACCTCGTCGAGGAAGATCTCGGTGGTGCCGGTCGCGTGCCGCGACAGGGTCGGCAGCTTGTTGATGACGAGTCCCGGGGTGTCATTCGGGATCAGCAGCACCGACAGACCCTTGTGCTTGTCGGAGGTGTCGGTGCGAACCAGCATCGCGATGACCGTGTTGTCGGCCGCTGCACCTGAGCACCAGAGCTTGGAGCCCGTAATCACCCAGTCGCCGTTCTCGTCACGGCGAGCGCGGGTCTTGGTGTTCGCGGCGTCCGAACCGGCGTCGGGCTCGGAGATCGAGACCGAAAAGCGAATGTCACCGTCGATGAACGGCTTGACGTAGCGGTCCTGCTGCTCCTTGGTGCCGAACTTCAGGATGTTCATGGCGGTGAAGGTCGGAACGAGCACCGAGCACGCGAAGTCGAATCCGAACTTGCCGAGACCCTCTGCCATCAGCGAGTAGTCGAAGATATCGCCGCCGGAGCCGCCCAACTCCTCGGGGAACAGGATGCCGAGCCAGCCCTGCTTGGCGATCTTCTCGTACGCCTCGTACGGGTAGAGCCGGTTCTCGTCGCAGTGCCGGACATACTCGACGGTGATTTCGTTGTCCATGAAATCGTTCACGACGTCGAGCCAGGCTGCCTGGGATTCGTCGAGGAAGTTCGAATTCATATTCTTCTCTCCAGATCGGAAGGAATGGTGCCCGTATTTCGGTTGCACCGCTTGAATAAATGTTAGAACTGCGCGGTTGCCGAACCTAGTGATTCTTTTCGAATCAACGATTCGGCGAGTGCGAATCCTGTTGTGAGGCGCAGCCGAGGGGGTCAGGTGATTGCGCCCGCCGCGCGGAGCGCAGCGAGTTGTTCGGCCGTGAAACCCCAGTCGCCGAGAACGTCGTCGGTGTGCTGTCCGGGCGCGTCGGGCGGGCCCTGGATCGCGCCCGGAGTGCGGCTGAACCGCGGCGCCGGTGCCGGCTGCACCACGCCGTCGACCTCTGTGAACGTGCCGCGCGCAACGAGATGCTTGTGCTGCGGCGCCTCGGTCAGCGACAACACCGGCGCCCAGCACGCGTCCTCCCCTTCGGCGAGGGCGCACCATTCGTCGCGGGTGCGGGTCCGGAACACCGCGGCGAACCGTTCCTGTATCTCCGGCCAGCGGGTCCGGTCGTGCTGGTCGGGCATGTCGGATTCGCTCAGTCCGAGGAGGCGAAGAGTGTTGCGCCAGAATCGGGTTTCGTTACAGGCGACGCTGAGCCAGCGTCCGTCCGAGGATTCGTACACGTGGTACCAGGGTGCGCCCGAATCGAGTCGGTTGGTTCCGCGCTCGTCGCGCCAGTATCCGGCGGCGTGAAGGCCGTAGAACAGGGCCATCAGCGACGCCGACCCGTCCACCATCGCTGCATCGATCACCTGGCCGCGTCCGGACAGCCGGCTCTCGAGCAGAGCCGAAACCACTCCCAGTGCCAGATACAGTGAGCCGCCGCCGAAATCGCCGGCGAGATTCAGCGGCAACGTCGGTGGCCCATCCTTGGCGCCGATGGCATGAAGGACGCCGGTCAGTGAGATGTAGTTGGCGTCGTGCCCCGCGGACTGGGCCAGCGGTCCGTCCTGACCCCATCCCGTCATCCGCCCGTACACCAGCGCGGGATTCGCGGCGAGACAGTCGTCCGGGCCGATTCCCAGCTTCTCCGCCACACCGGGCCGAAAGCCCTCCACCAGCACATCGGCTCGACGCACGAGGTCGAGGACCGCCCCGACTGCCGCGTTGTTCTTCAAATCCATTGCAGCACTGCGGCGACCGCGATTGAGAAGGTTGAAACGTGGATCTACCGGCGCGCCGCCGTCGTAGCCGGGTGGCCGGTCGATTCGGATGATGTCCGCACCCAGGTCGGACAGAAGCATGCAGCAGAACGGAACCGGTCCGACTCCACCCAGTTCCACGATCTTGACGCCCGCGAGCGGGCCACGGGATTTCTTCATATTTCGGCTCCAATCGACCGCCTCGAGTCTATTGCTCACCTGTGTCGGTTCCAATTGAAGAAACGTGAAGTGTCGATTCGAACGGATCGAATTCCATCGATCCATTTCATCAATTCTATGCCGCCATTGACGAATTCGACTGAACAGTGACACCATTCATGGAGACAGTATTTCTTCCCGTGCTGCGGCGACTATCCGCGCACGAAGACAAACGGCAAAGGTTCGGCGATGGTCGACACTGTGCGCAGTCTGCCAGTCGGGGTCATCGAACGTACGCCGGTGATCACCGGCGCTCACCAGCGGGATCGTCACCAAAAGGAGTGGATGCACTATGAGAACACCGAATGATCGCGTCGATGCGGGCAAGGCGGTGTCCGATTCCAGCACGCGGGCGGCGCGCTCATGCTGACCAGGGGCGCTGTGCTGCGGCAGTCGCCGGGCACGTACGAGGTGGTCGAGCTCGAGGTCGATGATCCCCGGCCTGGGGAAATCCGGGTCAAGATGGCCGCCACCGGCCTCTGTCACTCCGACGACCACTTCGCGACCGGTGACCAGCAACCGGGGATCCTCCCGATTGCGGGTGGCCACGAAGGCTCGGGGGTCGTCGAGGCAGTGGGACCGGGCACCACAGGCTTCGCCGAGGGCGACCACGTGGTCTTTTCCTTCCTCCCGGTGTGCGGTCGCTGCCGATGGTGCGCCACCGGTCATCAGAACCTGTGCGATCTCGGCCGCTTCCTCGCCACCGGTGCCCGCTTCGACGATCCGAGCTCGTTCAGACTGTCCCTCGACGGTGCACCGGTCGGACAGCTCGCCGGTCTGGGAACATTCTGCGAATACGTGACCGTCTCGACGGCATCGGCGATCAAGATCGACCCCTCGATCCCACTGGACGTCGCATGCCTGACCGGGTGCAGCGTGGGGACCGGCTGGGGTGCGGCGGTCAACTCCGCACAGGTCAGGCCGGGGCACGTCGTCATCGTGATGGGCATCGGCGGGATCGGGATCAATGCCGTCCAGGGTGCCGCACACGCCGGTGCGGGCGCCGTCATCGCCGTCGACCCGGTCGAGTTCAAACGCGAATCGGCGTTGAAGCTCGGGGCCACCCATGCCGTCGCCGACATCGAGGAGGCCACCGAGGTGGCCCGGTCGATGACCAACGGTCAGGGCGCCGACGCCACCATCGTCACCGTCGGCGTCACCAGCGGACGTCATGTGGGGCAGGGTCTGCAGTCCGTCCGCAAGGCCGGTACGTGTGTGGCGGTCGGGCTCGGTGATATCGCGGTGAAAGACGGTGACATCAACCTGCACGAGCTCGTCCTGTACCAGAAGCGGCTGCAGGGCTCCCTGTTCGGGGCCAGCTGCCCCACCGCGGACATCCCGGCACAGCTGCAGATGTATCAGCGCGGGCAGCTTCGGCTCGACGAGCTGGTGACCACCCGCTACTCCCTCGACGACATCAGCGTCGGCTTCGACGACATGAAGGCCGGCCGCAATCTGCGTGGAGTCGTGGTCTTCGATTCCTGAACCGACGGGTAGGGGCGGATGCGCGACGCGCGTCCGCCCCGTTACCCGTTCGGGATGGATCAGTGAATGGTCAGCGCCACTGCCGAGGGCACTCCGGCGGCCGGGCGATCTGAACGCTAGAACTCGAAGACACCCTTGCCGTCGCTCTGCTGCGCGAACCATTCGTACGCCTCCACACCCTGATCCAGGGACCAGGTGTGGGTGTAGATGTCGTCGATGGGGAGATTCCGTGCGGCGATGAACTCGGCGCACCGCAATTGCTCGATCGTGGACATCGTCCACGACGTCATCAACGTCCATTGCTTCTTGTAGTGAGCCTGCACGTCGAACTCGATATGCCCGGGCAGGCCGAGGAAGCATGCGCGGCCCCAGGGAGCGAGTACTGCGAGAGCATCGTCGTTGGCTTTTCCGGAAGTCTCCAGAATCAGCGGTGCGCCGCGTCCACCCGTCATGTCGGCGATCGCTTCGACCACATTTGAGGACCGCGAATTCACAGTCGAGGCCGCACCGAAACTCTTGGCGCGCTGTAGGCGGTTGTCATCGATGTCCACGGCAATTACCGTCGCACCCAGCGCCGACGCGAGCATCGTGCCCGACAGACCGACGGGGCCTTGGCCGAATACCACGATCGTTTCCCCTGCGACATTGCCGAGCCGTTGCAGGCCACCCCACGCCGTGCCGGTTCCGCACCCGATCGCTGCCCCGGCCTTGTAGCTCAAGGTGTCCGGAAGCGGCAGGAGAGTGCGGGCAGGCACTTTGAGGAATGGGGCGTGCCCACCGTTCGCGGAGATTCCCATGACCTTCGATGGTTCGCGCTCGCACATCTGCGGCCAGCCGGAGCGGCAGGCGGGACACGCATCGCAGCCCCAATAGTGATGGATCATCACTCGATCGCCGACGCGCGCCATCATCGGCGTCACACCGTCACCGACGGCGTGGACGTCCCCGCACGGTTCGTGGCCCTGGATGATGTCGGTTCCGACAGCTATCGCGCCCCGACGGAACAGGAGGTCGCTTCCGCACATGCCCGAGGCTCGGACCCGGACGACGACCTCGCCGGGCCCCGGTACAGGGTCGTCGAACTCTCTGATGGCAGTGGTGTCGTCGCCCGGAAAGGCAATTGCACGCATCGCGATCAATCCTCCGTGTTCTCGAAATAGTTTGGGAATTGCGCGGTGAGGCCGATGACCGTCGTACGGGTCTCCATGTACGGGGTGAGGGCGTCGATGCCGTTCTCCCGGCCCCAACCGCTGGCCTTGAAGCCGCCGTAGGGAAGTGACCACCGCACGAACGAGTAGGTGTTGACCCATACCGATCCGGCTTCGATCTGGTTCGAGACCCGATGCGCGCGACCGATATTGCCCGTCCACAGTCCCGCGGTCAGCCCGTACGCGGTGTCATTGGCGATGGCGATGGCCTCTTCTTCGTCGTCGAACGGGATCAGTGCCACCACCGGGCCGAAAATCTCTTCACGCGCCACCCGCATGTCGTTGGAGACGTTGGCGAAAACGGTCGGCTGAACGAAGTAACCGGGTGCCAGTTCGTCGGTGAGGATCCGTTCGCCTCCGGCGACCAGTTCGGCGCCGTCGTCCCGGCCGATCTTCACGTACGACAGGGTTTTGTTGAGTTGCTCTTCGTGCGCCTGGGGTCCCATGCGTGCGGTCTCGTCGGCCGGAATGCCGACACGTACCTGGGCGGCCCGGGTGCGGAAGGTGTCCACGGCACGGTCGTATATCGATCGCTCTACCAGCACCCTCGACCCGAGCGCGCAGCTCTGCCCGCACAACCGCCACGCCGAGGCGGTGGCCGCATTGAGCGCCTGATCGACGTCGGCGTCGCCGAAGATGATGTGCGGCGCCTTGCCGCCCAGCTCGAAGGTGAATC
Organism: Rhodococcus sp. JS3073; assembly: GCF_026810085.1. Classification (NCBI taxonomy): domain Bacteria; kingdom Bacillati; phylum Actinomycetota; class Actinomycetes; order Mycobacteriales; family Nocardiaceae; genus Rhodococcus; species Rhodococcus sp. JS3073. The sequence goes on from NZ_CP113951.1 coordinate 5,107,681, forward strand.
GCTTGAGGTTGTCGGTGCCGTCGACCACCATCCGCCGGCCGGTGTCGGTCGAGCCGGTGAACGAGACCTTGCCGACGTCGGGGTGAGCGACCAGGCGCGCACCGGCCGTGCGCCCGTAACCGGGGACGACGTTGAGGACACCCGGTGGAAACCCCGCCTTCTCCGCGAGTTGCGCCAGGACGAGTGCGGACACCGGAGTCTGTTCGGCAGGCTTGACGACGACCGTACAACCTGCAGCGAGGGCAGGACCGATCTTCATGCACGTGGTCAGCAACGGCGCGTTCCAGGGCACGATTGCACCCACCACACCGATCGGCACCATGGTGGTGAAGGCGTGCACCGTGTCGTCCATCGGTATCGTGCGACCTTGGGTCTTGTCGGCGAGCGAGGCGAACCAGTAGTACCACTGCACTTGTGCAGCCAGACTCCCGCGCAGGTCGGACTTCAGGGCGCCCGTATCGTGGGACTCGAGTTCCACCAATTCGGGAATCGCTTCCTCGAAAAGCTGGGCGAACCGTCGCAGTAACGCTGCGCGCTCGTGACCGGGGGTGCGGCGCCACGGGCCGGCGAACGCCTCGGCCGCTGCCGAGACGGCACGGTCGATGTCACCCGCACCCCCCATCGCGACCGCCGCCCACGGCTTTCCCGATGCTGGGTCGATACTCTCGACGATGACGCCGTCGATGGGGTCGACCCATTCACCACCGATATAGAGCTTGTCGAAAACGCGCAATTCCGTTTGTGGCATACGCAACATGTACGCCGTGAAATGACTTGGCGTCAACTGTGAACTGCGGTTTCTCTGGAAGAAATCGCCAGTTCGTAAAATGGAAAAAAAGACGCTTCGCTCCCGGGAACTAGATGATTCGAAAATACGAAATTGACGCGGTTTCGCACCGAGGATAATCTGCGAAAGAGTTCTATGTGCGGAACCGGCCACGGTAGGGAGAAGCGCGTGACTCATGAAGCACGCCGCGTCGTCATTGCCTCTGCCGTATCGGAAAGTCCGTCGTGGTATCGGATTCCGCCGTCAAAGGCACTCGTCATCGACGGCCGACAGTGGGAGCCGGCGCTTCTGTAGATCCCTTTCGTCGTGACACTGTCACGGTCCGTAATATGCGATGAGATCGTTCCGATTCGAAAACGAAGAAGAGGAGAATCGAGGATGACGTCCGCCTTCTTTCGCTTGGCGCCCGGTCGCGATGTGCAGTCCGAGGAATACTTGCCCCAATCGCCCGCCGGAAGTGGCTGGGGCAGTGAGCACATGCGCGGCATGGCCGTCAGCGGGGCTCTTGCTCGTGCTACCGAGAAGACTGTGGAGGAACTCGGGCGTCAGGACCTCCAACCGGTTCGGTGGACGCTCGACCTCTTCCGTCCCGCGGGGATGAAGCCGTCCTTCACGTCCACCACCGTTGTTCGCGAAGGACGCCGCCTGTGCCTCGTCGACGCGGTGCTGACCCAGGACGGGGAAGCGGTCGCACGGGCCAGCGCGCTGTATCTGAGTCCCACCTCGACACCGGAGGGGATCGTGTGGGCTTCGGGCAACAGCCCGCAGCCGCCCCATGAGGACTGCCGGCGGTCCGCGGGCGGCGCCGAAAGGCTGTACTACAGCGAGAGTGCAGGCTGGACACCGCCTGCCGACGCTCCGCAGAACGGTGATCGCAAGCAGATCTGGCAGTTTGCGATCCCGGTGGTCGAGGGCGAACCGCTGACCGCGTTCCAGATGGCCGCGAGTGTCGCGGATGCCGCGAATGTCGTAAGTAATTTGGGCAGTTCGGGATTGGAGTACATCAATGCCGATGTGACTCTTGCGCTCGCGCGTCTGCCGGAAGGTCTCGAACTCGGACTGGCTGCACTGGACCGCTCCGAGCAGCACGGCATCTCCGTCGGCACGGGGCTGGTGTTCGACCGGGTAGGAGTGGTCGGTTCGGTCACCGTCTCCGCGGTCGGTAACGCCCGGCGAGCCGTCGACCTGCGGATGTTCGGACACGGCGACGACGCGCGGTCGCAGCCGAAATCGGGTGCTGCGACCTAGGCTTCCGCCGCTACTGTGCCGTCAGGCGCTCTGCGACGTGGCGTGCCTCGGTGATCGCGGCGTCGGCGATCTCCTCGAGTCGGAGGTCGATCCGTGTTCGCGGCCCGGCGACGGTCAGGACCGCAACGTGCTTCTCGCCGTGGAAGACCGGGGCGGCCACGCCGCCGAGGTCGGGTGTCACCTCTTTACTCGCGAACGCGATTCCGTCACGTGTGATGCGCCCGAGTTCCTCGTGTGCCCGTCGGCGCTTCTCGGGCTCCTCGATGTGGGTGTCGAGATAGGCGTCGCGGAACCGCTGATCGCTGTAGGCCAGGAAGCATTTGCCTGCGGTCGACGGGAAGAGCGGGCGCCGGACGTGGAGTGCGGGCGAGAACCGAATCGGCTGCGTCGACTCGATGATGTCGATGTTCACGACGGATTCCCCGATTCGCACGCAGAGTGTGACCGTCTCGTCGAAGCGGCTGTGCAAGGACTCCATGCTCTCCCGCGCTACCCGGTCCACCTGAGGGGTGTGCGCCGCGAGGAGGGTGCCGACGGCGGGGCCCAGGGTGTAGGAACCGTTCTCGGTGAGGTATCCGGTGGCGACCAAGCCCTTCACGATGTAGTGCACCGACGACCGGGGGGCGTCCAGCGCCGCGGCGAGCTGGGCGAGTGAGAGCCCGTTCGCGCTCCGGGAAACGAGCTCGAGGATCGTCATGACACGCGAGACCGTGCGATGCTCTTTCGCCTCACCAGGGACCGGCGGCACGTGGCTCTCCCTCTTCTCGATCACCGATCGACTCAGACTACAGGTGGCTGGGGCACTGCCACGCCGGGCAGTGCCCCAGCCGAGTCACCGGGCGGCCGGAGCGCTTTCGGCGGCACTGGTGTGATTGCTGATGCTGATGGTGCGGCACTGGTCACCGAGTGCAGCGCCCGCGATGAGTATCGCGCCGACGATGAAGATCAGGGAGACGCCCCAGGTGGAGTGGGTCGGGGAGAGGGTGACCATGGTCAGTGCCGCAAGCGGAGCGAGGCCACCGGCGAGGGCACCGCTGACTTCCCGTCCGGCGCCGAGGCCCGAGGCGCGGACTTCGGGTGGGAACTGCCGGGCGAGGAAGGACCCGGAAGCCGCGAGCAGGGTGGGCTGGACGATGCCGACGGTGAGGATGAGTGCGAGCCAGATGTAGACCGGCCGGTCGGTGTTCAGGAGCCAGAAGAAGGGGAACGCCAGCCCAGCCACACACCCGGCGCCGATCAGCATGATCCGGCGTGTCCCGGCGCTGTCGCAGAGCCGTCCGGCTATGGGGATGGTCACGAGCGCGACGGCACTGGCCAGGCTGATGCCGAACGCGCCGACGTTGGCGGCGACGTCGCGGAACTCGGAGAGATAGGACAGCGAGAACGTCTTGAAGATGTAGCTGATGCCATTGAGGCCGATGGTGGACACGGCGACGACGGTCAAACCACGCCAGTGGTTCTTCAGCAGGTTACGGAACGGCTGCGCCTTCTTGCGGGTCTGAGCTTGGGCCGCGACCTTTTCGAAGTCGGGGGTCTCGGGCAGGTTCCGCCGCATCCAGTAGCCCAGAGCAACGAGGACGAAGCTGGCCAGGAACGGGATCCGCCAGCCCCAGCTGTAGAGGTCAGCTTTGTCGAGGCTCGTCACAGCGGCGACCGCCAGAGACGACGCCAGAAGGCCGACGCTCACTCCCATGGCCGGCCACGCGCCCTGCCGTCCGCGCGACTTCGCGTCGGCGTGCTCGTAGGACATCGCGATCGCGCTGCCGAATTCGGCGCCGGCACCGAGTCCCTGGACGATGCGGAACAGAACCAGCAGCACGGGTGCGGCAATCCCGATCGTCTCGTACGACGGGATCAGGCCGATGCAGCCGCTGGCCAGACCCATCAGCAGGAGATTGAACGACAGAACGGCCTTGCGACCGATCTTGTCGCCGAGGATGCCGAACACGATTCCACCGAGCGGGCGGGCCAGGAACCCGACCGCGAATGTGGAGAACGCGGCGAGAGTGCTGACCGTGGAGTTCTCCGAGGGAAAGAAGAGCGGGCCGAACACCAGCGCGGCCATCGATGCGTAGAGGTAGAAGTCGAACAGCTCGAGCGCTGTGCCGACTACTACTGCGGGACCGACGTTCTTGGGCTTCCGACGGGGCGGATTGGGGGCGTTGTGGAGCGATTCCGGTGGATGGGTCACTGGTCGAGCCTCTTCTCTTGCTTCGAATGAGAACTGTCTATGTTCATATATATGAACATGGCATTCGTAACTACGATGGTATGATCTGGAACACTAGGGAGTGAGCTAGGCCACGTCAACCCTGTTCCAGAAGTTGTCGCTTGCGGTCCCGGCCGCGAAGGCACGGCTCGATTGGCGTGGCCGAGTGCGCGTTTCGAAGATCGTGAGGGCGGTATGGCTATGTTCAACAGACTTCATCTGATTCGACAGGTCGATCTGTTCACGTTGCGACTGTTTCTTTCCGCGATCGAAGAGCAGCAGATCGGACTGGCCGCGATCAGGGAGAACATCGCCGCATCCACGGCAACCAAGCGCATCCAGGTCTTGGAGGACATCGCCGGCATCAAGCTTCTCGATCGTGGCCCCAAGGGGGTGGTCCCCAGCCCCGCCGGTGCGGTCCTCGAACGACACGTTCGCTCGATCTTCGGCAGCCTCGAGGAGATGCGATCAGAGATAGCGTCGTTGACCGAAGGCGTGCAGGGGGACCTGACGATCGTCTCGGCCCGATCGATCATCGTTCCGTTCCTGGCGCGAGAGCTGGGCGAGTACACCCGTGAATACCCACTCGTCGACCTGGCCGTGCGCGAGACCGAGAACGCCGAGATCGTTCAACAAGTCGCGCGCGGCGAAGCGGACCTCGGGGTATTCGCCGCCGCACACGAACTCGATCTCGACGGCGTCGACGTCACGCCCTACCGGCGAGACCGGCTGGTCGCTGTGGTGCCGCTGGGCCACCGGCTCACCGAGCAGTCGGCTGTGACGTTTCAGGAACTGCTGCCCGAAAACCTGTTCGCGGCACGCGCGATGGTCCCCGCGTTCCGGGCAGCGGCGAACCGGCTGGGCGAGCAATTCGATTCCAAGCACTCCGTACGGAGCGGAGAAGTCGCGATCAGTCTCGTACAGGCGGGAATGGGTGTCACTGTTCAGCCGGAGTGCCTGCTCAGCCACGAAATGACGAGCCGTGTGGCGGTGATGGAATTCGCCGAGCCGTGGGCGGTGCGCAGGATCCACCTCGCCACCGCACACGGGCGAGGCCCGAGCCCCGCGGCGCGCGCACTGGTCAAGCAGCTGCTCGACCGCCCGCACGACGAGTCCGACGCGTGAATTCGTCCTGAGCGAACCGGGGGTTTCCCGAGCGTGCGCGACGTGGACCGGGTGATCCGACTGATCGGTATTATGCTCCAACCATGCAGTGGCAGGTCGACCTTTTCAGCCTGAGGCTCTTTCTTTCGGCCGTCGAAGAACGTCAGATAGGGCTCGCTGCAGCGCGGGAGCATATCGCCCCGTCGACAGCCACGAAGCGAATTCAGGCTCTCGAAGCCATGTTCGGCCTCCCCCTCCTGCACCGGGCACGAACGGGCGTGGCGCCAACCGAGGCGGGTGCGGTCCTGGTCCGATACGCGCAGAAAATGCTCGCCGACTTCGACGATCTGCACTCGGAACTGACCACCCTCACCGCGCAGGTGGAGGATCGGCTGGTGGTCGCCGCGGCGCACTCGGTGATCATCGATCTCCTGGCGCCAGCGGTCCGAATGTTCATCAACGAGCGTCCGTTCGTCGAGCTGTCGCTGCGCGAGGTGGACAACAGCGAAGTGATTCGCCAGATCGAAGCCGGGGACTGCGATATCGGTGTGTTCGCCAGCGTCGGCGAACCGCAGTGCGCCGCCGCCGAGATGGAACTCCTCGGCAGCGAGCCTCTCGTAGCCGTACTGCCACGAGAACACCGTCTCGCACATCGGAGTTCCGTGAGATTCGGCGAACTTGCCACCGAGGGGCTGATCGCAACACACACGACGGTGATGATTTTCCAGGCTCACGGAGCAGAAGCCCGCGATCTCCGACATGTGGTGCGCACGGGTGAGGTGGCGCTCGGCATGGTCCGGGCAGGCCTGGGAGCCACGGTCGTCCCGCAGAGAATGGCTACCCAGGCAGCAGACTCCGAGATGCTGGTGCGGCCGCTCGACGAGAGTTGGGCGGTGCGGCGCATCAATGTCGCCACGACGACGCGGACGTTGGGTGCCCCGACGGTCGCCGCTTTCCTCGGGTGCCTGGTCAGACAGGTCCCGCAGACGTCCGCAGAGTAGATGTCCGCCGCAGCGTCGGGGAGCCATGCTCTGAGCTGCACACTTCGACGCCCGCGAAGTGACCTTGCCGAATTGCCAATTGACTGTCGTGATCAGCCGTTCGATAGTTGTGGAGGCGTAGGTCACAACAGATCGGGTCTGTGAGTTGAACCTGATCGCCGTGCGAAAGTCTCCGACGGCTGAAGGTGAATCACAGTGCGGCAAGCGAAGCCCGGGCACTTCCTCATCGTCGGTGGGTGGCAAGACGTGGCGGCGAGTGATGGTTGCACCGTCTCGTCGTCTCTCGGACGGTGTGGTCGGTCGCCTTGCCGGGCTGCCAGGCCGCGTGGCGGATAGTGCATTCGTCTTCAATCCAAGAATTGGCAGGAGTTTCCTCATGGTGTGGCAGGGCAACTACACGAGCTTGTTCATCGGTGGGGAGTGGGTCGAACCCGCCACCGATGACACTATTGGGGTCGTGTCGCCGTTTACGGAACAGGCGCTCGCTCGGATTCCCGCCGGTTCGCGGGCGGACGTCGACCGCGCGGTAGGTGCTGCGCGCGAGGCGTTCGACAGCGGTCCGTGGCCGCGCATGAGCCTGTCGGAGCGGATGGATGTGGTCCGCAGATTCGGCAAAGCGATCACCGAGAATCGTGAATCGATCGCGGCGTTGATCACGGAAGAGATGGGCTGTCCGATCACGCAGACGGTCGCATCCCAGTCCGGCGCCGCCATTGCGTTGATCGATACCAACCTCGAGCTCGTCGAGCAGTACCCGTGGCGGACCGTGCGCCGCTCGAACACCGGCAACGCGCTCGTCACCCGCGTGCCGATCGGAGTGGTCGCGGCAGTTGTCCCGTGGAACGCACCACTGTCGGTCGCGATGCTCAAGCTCGTTCCCGCCCTACTGGCGGGCTGCACTGTCATCCTGAAGCCGTCCCCCGAGGCTCCGCTGAGCTCCTACCTTCTCGCGGAAATGGTTCAGGCCGCGGGCTTCCCGGCCGGCGTGGTGAACATCGTCACCGCAGACCGGGCGGAGAGTGAATACCTCGTCACCCACCCCGGCGTGAACAAGGTGTCGTTCACCGGTTCGACTGTCGCCGGTCGACGCATAGCGTCGTTGTGTGGCAACGACCTCCGGCGCTACACACTCGAACTGGGCGGGAAGTCCGCCGCGATCGTCCTCGACGACGCCGACCTCGATGGTGCGGTGCAGTCCCTCCGGACGCAGTCGTTCCGCTATAACGGTCAGGCATGCACGAACAAGACGCGGATCATCGTGTCGCGGCGTCGTGTGAAGGACCTGACCGACCGGTTGGCGGCAATGGTCGAGGATCTCCGCGTGGGTGATCCCTTCGGCGAGTCGACGGAGATCGGCCCCCTGGTGAGTCTGCAACATCGCGAGCGCGTCGAAGGCTACATCACCGCGGGTCGGGAGGAAGGCGCAACCGTCGTCGTCGGCGGTGGCAGGACCGCCGAGTTCCAGCGCGGCATGTTCGTCGAACCGACGCTGTTCACCAACGTCACCCCCGACATGAAGATCGCGCAGGAGGAAATTTTCGGTCCGGTCGTGGGCGTGCTCGTCGTCGACGACGAAGAAGAGGCGATCGCCGTCGCGAACGACTCGGCGTACGGGCTCAGCGGTGCCGTCTACGGCGCGGATCCCGACCACGCACTCGCGGTCGCCCGCCGGATCCAGACTGGCACCGTCGAGATCAACGGGAACAGCGCCGGCTTCCACGCCCCGTTCGGTGGATTCAAACACAGCGGTATCGGCCGCGAGGCCGGCCTCGAAGGATTCGACGCGTTCGTCGAGCTGAAGTCCTACGGCATCTCCGCGGAGGTCGCCGACACCCTCGGCTGACATGGCCGTCGCCCACTCCCTTGTCCCGCAACCTCGAAAGGTTATGTCCATGACGGCAAATCGACTCTGGCCCCTGGCCGGAGCATCCATCACCCTCGACAGTGGCTTGATCACCATGGGCCACCACGGACCGCTCTCGGTCCCGATTCCGACTTTCCTCATCGAGCACGATCGCGGCCTGGTCCTCTTCGACACCGGCCTGGCCCCGGAGGCGTGGAACGACCCCCGCTCGGTGTACGGCGACCTGGTCGATGTGTTCGCCCTCGACTGCCCGCCGGAGAACACCCTGGAACTGCAGATCCAGAAGTGCGGGTTCGAGCTCTCCGACATCACTCACGTCGTCATCTCCCACTCCCACTTCGACCACACCGGAGGCATGTACCTCTTCCCGGACGCCGAGTTCTACATGTCGGAAGTGGATCTGCGCTACGCATTCTGGCCGGACCCGCCCTACCGCGGCTTCTACCGGACGCAGGATCTCGAGCTGACACGGTCGTTCAAGTGGAATCCGCTGCGTGAGGACTACGACCTGTTCGGCGACGGGAGCCTCGTCATCTACCAGACCCCGGGGCATACCCCCGGCGAGGTCAGTCTATTGGTCAAGCTCCCGTCGCGGTCGTTCCTGATCACCGGCGACTCGGTCCATCTCCGCTCCGGTCTGGAATCGGAATGCCCGTGCCCGGTGGACGTCAATGCGATTCAGACCGTGCAATCCATCCAGCGGATCAAGCAGATCAGCGCGAGCCTGCAGGCCGAGATCTGGGTGTTGCACGACCCGGACGACTGGCAACGGCTCGGCAAGGTCGAAGGCGGTTACAAGTGACGACGCCGCACCAGCCAATTCTTCGTCTCGGAGGCGTAGTAGTGAGAGAGAGTAATGAACAAGAGCAAGGATGAGTCCGGATTCGCCGGTCTCACAGCGCGACTGGCGGATCACGTCGCCCACGTGGCGAACTCGTCATTGACCGCAGAGGACGTCGAAGCGGTCCGACGGCTGTTCCTCGACAGTTTCGTCGTCTCGCTGTGGGGGAGCACTCGTCCCGCGGCCAAGCAGATCGCCGAGTGGTCGCGCAGGTTTGCGGGCACCGGAAACAGTGTCGTGCTCGGCGGTGACTGGACCACCGAGGCGTCCACCGCTGCTCTGGTCCACGGCACCGCGGGGCACAGCTACGAACTCGACGACACGCATGACGTGACGACGAGCCACCCGGGTTGCGTGATCATTCCGGCAGCGCTTGCCGTCGCCGCGGAGACGAACGCGTCGCAGTCGGAACTGTTCCGCGCAGTCGCCGCCGGCTACGAAGCCATGGCGCTGATCGGCACGACTGCCGGCGGGTTGGAGACGGTTCACCGCGGATTCCACCCCACCTCCGTATTCGGATCGTTCGGTGCTGCGGCGGCGGTGTTGAGCCTTCGGGCGTACCGGAACAAGCAGCCCGTCGATCCGGGCGTCCTCGTGACCGCCTGGGGGCATGCCCTCTCCCAAGCCAGTGGCTCGATGCAGTTCTCGGTCGAGCCGACCGGGGGCGAGGTCAAACGCGTGCACGCCGGACTGGGCGCCCGCAACGGTGTACTCGCAGCAGACTTCGCGATGCTGCCCGATGTGACGGCACCGCAACTGTCGGTCGAGGGAACCTACGGCGCCGCCGCCAGCTTCGGCGGACCACTACGCGACGTCACGCCGGACGAAAAGCTGCAGATTCACGTGATCAGCTTCAAGCCATATTCGTGCTGCCGGCTGTTCCACTCGACGATCGACGCCTTGCGGGAGGTGACCGACGACTTCAGCGCCTCCACCGACAGCATCGAGGAGGTTCTCGTCACCGGGCCCCAGCTCATCGCCGACCAGCACATGACCAAGGCCGAGTCCACGATGACGGCACAGTACAGCTGCCCGTACATCGTCGGCGCCACGCTCGCCTACGGACCCACCCGATACGACGCCTATGGCGAGGACTTCCTCGACGATGAACGCATCCTGCGGATCGCCGGCAAGGTCCGGTTCGAGGTCGATCCCGACCTCGAGGAGAAGTACTACCCACAGCACTTCGCGAGCGGCGTGCGCATGCGTTTCACCGACGGCAGCACCAGGTCGGCGACGGTGGTCGACAGCGTCGGCACGGCGCAACACCCCATGACCAAGGAGCAGATCATCGCCAAGGGCGACGGGCTCGCATCTCAGGGCAACTTTCCGACCGGGGACGAACTGGCGGCCGTGATCTGGGACGACGCCAACGGCGGCGTCGAGCTGGCCAAGGCCCTGGTTTCACGGTAGCCGGCGCCGGCACCATTCGGCGGCAGCGAGGCACGCAGCTGAGCACTGGCACCGTGTCCGGGGGCCTGCCGGAGACACAGATGTCTCCACCGAGAAACCTTGCTGTAGAACATGATTTCTTGATGCGGGCTCGGTGCTCCACCACATGGTCCTGGAAGGACTGGGTATGATCTACGCAATTTCCGTTCTCGTCCTGGCGGCGATCTTCACGGTCGCCACCGTCACGCCGGTCAACATGGGCATCCTCGCGTTCGCCGCGGCATTCATCGTGGGTGCCTGGGTTTCCGACATCCCTATCGAGGACGTCGTCGACGCCTTCCCCGCGGGAACTTTCCACATCGTCGGCGGCATCACCCTTTTGTTTGCCATCGCGAAGGCAAACGGCACCCTCGACTACATCATGGACAGATGTCTGCACCTCGTCCGCGGCAGACACTGGGCCATCGTGTGGATGTTGTTCGCACTATCCGGTCTGCTCATGTCGATGGGGGCCGTCCTGGCGGTGGGAATGCTCGCACCGATCGCGATGCCCCTTGCCGCCAGAAACCGCATCAACCCCTTCCTGATGGGCATGATGATCACTCACGGGGGGCTGGCCTGTGTATTCTCTCCGATCAATCTGTACGGCGCGCTCGTCACCGGAATCATGAAGTCTGTTGGCCTGCCGACAAATCCGGGTGTCATCTTCCTGGTGCCGTTCGTGCTGAATCTGGCGATCGGTGTGGTGCTCTTCCTGGTCTTCGGTCGTGACCTCATTCGTGGCGACGACGTAACAGCCTCGGATGGACCGATCGGCGGGATCGAGGCGGGGAGACTTTCGTCTCCCGCATCCGACGGCTCGGGTGTATCGACGGCAGTGTTGAGTCGGAGCACGACCGGCACTGTCGTCGAGACAGCACCCGCGCGTCCCCGGCTGGACCGGTACCAGGGCACGACCCTGGTCGGAATCCTCTTCCTTGCCGTAGGTTCGGTCGGGTTCGGAATCGACATCGGTGTCAGTTCAATCTGTGTGAGTGCCGCCTTGCTGCTGATGGCGCCCAAGTCGCACCCGAAGATCGTGGACAACGTGGCGTGGCCGGCGGTTGTCCTCGTCTGCGGAATGCTCACCTACATGGCGGTTCTGACTCAGAATGGAACGTTGGACTTCCTGGGCAACACTGTCTCCGACGCAGTAGCTCCACTGTTCACTGCGCTGATCCTCTGCTACGCGGTCGGCATCCTGTCGGCGTTCGCGTCGTCGACGGCGACGATCGGCATCGCGTTGCCGCTCGCGATGCCGTTGCTTCTCGGCGGTGAGGTGGGCGTCCTGGGCTTCGTCGCCGCAATCGTCTTCTCGGCGACTGTTGTCGACGTGAGTCCCTTCTCCCTGCACGGAGTCATGATTCTGGCGAATGCAGAAGTCGAGGACAAGATTCGATTCCAGCGAAAAATGCTTGCCTACTGTGGAGTCGTCGTGCTCTTCGCTCCGCTCATCGTGTGGGCGCTCGTTGTCGTGCCCACCTCTGTCTAGCTTGATTGCGCAGGTTGGTGTTGTGTGCAGTTACCCGAACCGACGAATCCAAAGAGAAGGAACGACATGAAGGAACAAGCAGGTACCCCGCAGGAGAAAATCCAGTGGGTGATCGACATCGAAGAAATCAAGATGTTGATGTCGAAGTACTGCCACGGCATCGACAAGCAGGACGAAGAGACGTTCATGAGCATCTGGTCCGACGACGCGGACTATGTACTACCCCGAGGTGAGGGCCACGGGATCGACGGAATCCGCGCACTGGTGCACAAGGTATGGGATCAGGTGCCCAAATGCCACCACCACATCACCAATCCGGTAATCGACATCGACGGTTACACCGCGACCGCGAAGACCGACGTCTTCTACTTCCGGCTCACCGACGACGGCGTCAACCAACTGCTGTCGGGTGGCTATGCGTTGGAATTCGTCCGGCGAGAGGGCGAATGGAGGACGCGCCGGATGGAGTTCAGCCCGTTCGTCTCCACCAGCCCGATCTTCGCCACGAACGCATAGGTCGCTGCGAGGCTAGCGGGGACCGGCCTCCGCACCACCGGTCAGGCACGTCCGAGCCCGCGAGCAGGGCGCCACGGTGGACAGACCTTCTCCGATCGCCCCCACCACGCCGCGTTTAGGGCAGACTCGTCAGTCGTTCGGGTTCAGCCGGGGCAGGGGAACCCGGCCCCTATGATTCCGGCCCTGACGCCCGACGTCGTCCCCGCTGTGGCAGACGGACGGGTTCGTCCCGCCGTCGACAGTGTTCTTTCGTTCGATCAGGCCAAGAAGGCCGCTGATCGACTGCGCAGCAACCAGTCCCGGGGGAAGATCGTCCTCACGTTTGTCTGGGTTGGTCAACGTCCGAGCACACCCGACGCGACCACAACGGCGGTAGGCGAATTGGCCGCCGAGCACCACGAATTCCGCGAGGGCACTCGCGGGTCGCAGTCGAGCATTGCGCGACTTCAACGTCGCCATTGTCGTCGAATTGTTTGACGCTCAGTATTTCTGTCGCTGCCCCCGGGTGGTGACCATCGTTGCACCTCCATCCCGTGGGATCACCGGCTCCGGTTCGGTCTTGATACCCGGCGCCGGACCGTCTCATCGCCGCGGGTGGAGTGTGTAGGTTTCGCCGAAAGCCTTGCCTTAATTTCTGAACGGTGTTAGAAAATTACCACGTCACCGTGTGCTGGGCCACAGTCTCGGGTTGATGTGATCGGAGCCATCCGCCTCGGATGTCTCGAAGCCGGCCAGCGGAGTGGATCGATCAGCACCCCGTTTGCGTGCCGAGTGCCTCTTCGGGAAGCAAGGAGAATCAGCGTGACCTTTGAATTCAAGCGAATCGTGACCGATCGCACCGCCGATGGAAAATCTGTCTTCGAATCGGAGGGGCCAGTCGAGCTGGAGACCGTGCTGGACATCGACTTTCTCAACATGTGGGGCACGCCCGCGGGTATCCCGCGAGTCGGTGCGGGCGACAACCCGGCACCGGAATTCGAGCCGTTCTTCCCCAAGCCCGGCGGTTCGCGATTCATGATCGTCCAATTCCCGCCTGAAGCGCCCACGGGTGATGCGGACGCGCTGGCCAGGGCCGAGGAAGAGCAGCCGGGCGGAATCGGCGGCGTGTTCGAAAGCGACGATCCCGGGATGCATGTCACCGACAGCATCGACTACGGAATCTGCCTCGAGGGTGAGCTGTACCTGGAACTCGACGACGGCGAGGAGCGGCGGATCACTCCGGGAACCTGTGTCGTCCAACGCGGCACTCGCCATGCCTGGCGCAACCGCAGCGGCAAGGTTGCGACGATGGTCTACATCTACATCGCGGCCGAGCGCACGTAGTCCTGATCACCCCGGTCCACTCACCCCGCCTTCCGGCGTCCCAGCAGTGGGGACTGTCGAAACATGAAGTACCGAAGGAAGAGTCCATGAAGAAGACGCTCGCCGCAGTTGTCGATCAGGGCAGCACCGAGTTCGAACTACGAACACTGAATGTCATGGATCCTGGCCAGGGCGAGGTCCAGATCAAGTTCGTCGCATCCGGTCTCTGCCATTCTGATTTCCACATGATCGACGGGGTCAAGGACGGTAAACCGCCTATCCTCGCCGGTCGCAAGCCGATTGTCGTCGGACACGAGGGCGCCGGCATCGTCGAGTCCGTTGGGCCCGGTGTCACGCGCGTCAAACCTGGTGATCATGTGGTGTGCAGCTTCATGCCCGCGTGCGGCGCCTGCCGGTACTGCGCCACCGGCCGCACGAGTCTGTGCGACTGGGGCGCTCATTCCATGGACGGAACCTTCCCCGACGGTGAGTTCCGATACCACGACGACGACGGCCGTGCCTACGGCAGTATCGCCATGCTTGGCACCTTCTCGCGGTACGCAACAGTGATGCAGCAGTCGGTTGTCAAGATCGACGACTGGCTTCCCCTGGAGTCGGCTGTGCTGGTGGGTTGCGGAGTCCCGACCGGGTGGGGCACGGCGACCTCGGCCGGTTCGGTACGCGTCGGCGACACTGTCGTCGTGTACGGCATCGGTGGCATCGGCATCAATGCGGTGCAGGGTGCGGCGTACGCCGGTGCCAAGTACCTGGTGGTGGTCGACCCAGTAGAGCTCAAGCGGAAGATCGCTCTCGAGTTCGGCGCGACCCACGCGTTCGCCACCCCCGAGGAGGCAGCCGAAAAGGTGAACGAACTCACGTGGGGTCAGGGAGCGGATCAAGCTCTGGTGACGGTCGGTGTGGTCCACGAGAGGGTGATTCAGGATGCCTTCGATATCGTCGGCAAGGGCGGAACCGTTGTTGTGACAGGCCTCGGTGCGCCAGAGGAACTTACGATCCACGTCTCGGGTGCGGTGTTGACCAAGTACGAGAAGACCATCAAAGGATCAATGTTCGGAACACTCAACCCTCACTACGACATCGTCAAGCTGTTGCGCCTGTATGACGCGGGCAAGCTGAAACTCGACGAATTGCGCACGAAGACGTATCGCCTCGAAGACGTCAACCAGGGTTACCAGGACATGATCGACGGCAAAATCATCCGCGGAGTGATTCTCCACGACCACTAGTGCGTTGTCGGCCCGACCCGAAATCCCATCGACTATCGGTCGCGAAGGAAACTGCAATGACGTGGCAAGGCAATTACCAGAGGCTCTACATCGGCGGCCGGTGGGTCGATCCGGCGTCCTCGGACACTCTCACGGTGATCTCGCCGTTCACCGAACGTGTCGTCGCGGAGGTGCCGTCGGGCAACGATGTCGATATGGACCGAGCGGTCGCTGCGGCGCGAGAGGCATTCGACAATGGACCGTGGCCCCACCTGCCCCTGGCCGGGCGACTGGAAGCGGTCGAGCGGCTACGTGATGCCCTCCTCGAGCGCCATGATCTGTTGGCAGACTTGATCACCGAGGAGATGGGGTGCACGATCACCCAATCGCGAGCCATGCAGGCGCCGGGAGCGACTGCGCTGCTCGACACGTTCCTGACCTTGGCCGCCGACCATCCGTGGAGCGAGGTGCGTCGCGGCGCAGTGGCTGACGCGCTGGTGACCCGAGAGCCTGTCGGTGTGGTCGCTGCCGTGGTGCCGTGGAACTCGCCGTTGGTCATCGCCGTCTTGAAACTTGCGCCTGCTCTGATCTCCGGTTGCACGGCGGTACTGAAGCCGTCACCGGAGGCGCCGCTCGATTCGTATGTGCTTGCCGAGGCGCTCGACCTGGCCGGGCTGCCGCCCGGGGTGGTGAACATCGTCCCTGCGGAGCGCAGCGCAAGCGAGTATCTGGTCAGCCACCCGAGGGTCGACAAGGTCTCCTTCACCGGGTCGACCGGGGCCGGCCGCCGCATCGCCGAGATCTGCGGCAGGGACCTGCGGCGGGTCAGTCTGGAACTCGGTGGGAAGTCGGCAGCACTGGTTCTCGACGACGCCGATCTGGATGTGGTGATCGATTCGGTTCGCGCGCTCTCGCTCCGCTACAACGGTCAGGCGTGCAACAACAAGACTCGACTCGTCGTCTCGCCGAACCGCAAGGCGGAGTTGCTCGACCGACTCACCGCGATGATCGCGGACATGCCTGTCGGCGATCCCGCCGACCCCGATACCCAAATCGGCCCGCTGGTCAGTGCACGGCAGCGCGAGCGGGTCGAGCGGTATATCGAGTCCGGTCGTCACCAAGGAGCCAAGCTCGTCGTGGGCGGTGGCCGGCCGTCGGGGCTCGACCATGGATGGTTTGTCGAGCCGACGGTCTTCAGTGACGTCGACCCCGAGATGATCATCGCGCAGGAGGAGATTTTCGGCCCGGTGCTGTCCGTGCTGACCGCGCAGGACGAGGATCAGGCGATCGCCACAGCCAACAATTCGACGTACGGTCTCAACGGTTCGGTGTTCTCCGCCGACGCCGAACACGCACTGAAGGTGGCTCGGCGTATCCGGACGGGGACAGTCGAGGTGAATGGAAAGGTAGCCGGATTCGGGGCACCGATCGGGGGCTTCAAATGCAGCGGGATCGGCCGGGAGGCCGGGCCCGAAGGATTCGACGAGTACGTGGAGCTGAAGTCCTTCGGTATCTCCACTGACCTGGCCGATTCACTCCTCACGACCAGACAGAGCGTCAACACTGGAGCGGACGTTGCCTGACAACGTTGCGGCACAACGCCGCCCCCTCGAGGGCCTCCGAGTCCTGGACCTCACCGTGGCGCTGGCAGGGCCTTACGGGACTCTGCTGTTGGCTGCGATGGGGGCCGAAGTCATCAAGATCGAATCTCCCGGAGGGAGTGATATTGCGCGCTTCAATCCCCCGTTCTCGAACTCCGATGGCGGGCTTCATTTCGGCACCGTGGGAGACGACGACATTTCTCTGTCGATATTGTCCCGAGCCCGTGGGAAGAAGTCTGTCGAACTCGACCTCAAATCTGCGGAGGGGCGCGAGATCTTCTACAAGATGACCGAACATGCCGACATCGTGTTCGAGAACTTGAGCGAGGGAGTGGTCGAACGACTGGAGGTCGACTATGACACATTGCGCGCCATCAACCCGAAATTGATCTACTGCTCGCTCAGTGGCCTGGGGCGGCCGAGCTATTACCCCGGTGTCAAGGCGATGGACATCACCGTTCAGGCATTGAGCGGAGTCATGGATACCACCGGGTGCAGTGATGGCCCGCCGATGCGATTCGGACTGCCCATATCCGACATGTTGGCCCCGCTCTACGCGGTTATCGGAGTGCAATCGGCGTTGCTGCAACGTCGGGTCACCGGCGAAGGCCAGCATGTGACAGTGTCGATGCTGGAGTGCATGAGTGCGCTCTTGCCGTTCGAGCACTCCGATGTGTTACAGCGCAACGGTTTCGAAGCGCGCTCGGGAAATCATCACAACCGTCTGGCGCCGTTCGGTATCTATCGCACGCGTGACGGCCACGTGTCGATCGCCGCAGCTTCCGATGCGTGGATGGCTGCGATCTTCGACGCGATCGGACAGCCGGAGCTCATGGACGACCCGCGATTTGCGGGCCGCGGTCCCCGCGCGGTCAACGCTGATGCATTGAACGTGATCATCGAGGACTGGACATCGCAGCACAGCACGGATGACGTGATCGCCGAGTTGGGAGCACGGCGGTCCGTTCCGTGCGTACCGGTTCGCACGGCGGTCGAGGTACTCGCGGATCAGGCGTTGTTCGACAGGGGAGTGCTGGAACCGCTCGTGCACCCGACGGCCGGCACACTCGATGCTGTCGCCGGGGGAGTGCCCATCCACATGTCCGATGCCGACGTCAGTGTGGGGCGTTCAGCGCATCTGCTCGGAGCCGATACCGATGAGGTGTTGATCGAGCTGGCCGGATTGACCGAGGACGATCTGGCCGGGCTCAGGGCGAAAAGGGTCATCTGAAGTGACCCAAGACAATTGAACTAGCGGAAGGGCTTCGATCGTGGACAGGTTGAGAGACAAGGTCGCACTGATCACCGGTGCGGCATCGGGCATGGGTGCTGCCGACGCGCACGTGTTCGCGCGGGAGGGGGCCAGCGTCGTCGTCACGGATATTCGAAAGGACCTTGCGGTGGAGGTCGCGACCCGGATCACCGATCAGGGCGGCTCGGCGATCGGCATCGAATTGGATGTCACGAAACCCGAACACTGGAATGCCGTCGTCCAGAATACAATCGACACGTACGGCAAGCTGAACATCCTGGTGAACAACGCGGGCCTCCCGGGGACTCCCAAAACCTGGGAGGAGGCGACAATCGATGACTTCAAGCGCCTGATGGAGCTGAACGTCTACGGCCAGTTCTACGGGATTAAAACCGTTCTGCCGCACCTCGAGGCCCAGGGCGGAGGATCGATCGTCAACATGTCCTCGATCGCCGGCATGATCGTGTGGCCGAATCTTCACCCAGGTTACTCGGCGTCCAAGGGCGCCAACCGATTGCTGACCAAGAGTGCCGCAGCTGATCTGGCCAAGCGCAACATCCGGGTCAACTCGGTGCACCCCGGGATCATTCACACCCCGCAGAGTGACTACCTGGTCTCGGACGAGGAGGTGCTGCCGCAGCTTCTCGCGGCGGTGCCGTTGGGGCGGGTCGGTCGGCCGGAGGAGGTCGCCGAACTCGTGCTTTTCCTCGCGAGTGACGAGTCGTCGTATATCACCGGTCAGGAATTCGTGATCGACGGTGGATACACCACGATCTGACGATGCTTCGAGGCCGCCCTCCCCCAGCGTTCGCCGGGATCCCCGACGAATGCTGGGGGAGGTACCACGCGGGTGGCTCAGCCGACGCCGATGGCCTCGGCGAGGTTGATGACACTGCGGGCCGTCTTCGCGTGGGCCAGGTCGATGTGCTGGCCCTCGAAGTCGACCGCGGCGCTGCCCCGGGCCTCCGCATCTTCGAAAGCGGCGATCATCCGCCGGTAGAAGTCGACCTTCTCCGGTGAGGGTGTGAAGACCTCGTTTGCGATCTCCACGTGCGAGGGGTGGATGAGGACGATGCCCTTGTAGCCGAGCCGGCGGTTGTCCTCGGCGAAACGCCGGAACCCGTCCAGGTCCTTCATGTCCTGCCACACGCCGCAGACCGGGTGATGCAGTCCCGCTGCGCGTGCTGCCAGAATGATGCGGCTGCGCAGATACAGGGTCTCCAGTCCCTCAGGGGTGAACTCGAACCCCAGTTCGCGTCCGACGTCGGCGTTGGGGCCGGTGGCCCCCAGCAGGCTCGACACACGAGGGCTCGCCACGGCGAGATCTTCGCAGTGCGCCATCGAGACCGCGGTCTCGAAACTGACGATCAGGCCCACCGAACCCGAATCGAGCCCCTCGCGTTTCTCGACGTGTGAGACCACGGCATCGATCTGCACGATCTCCTTGGCGTCAAAGACTTTCGGAAGAAGCAGTCCGGCCAGACCGGGCCCGAGAACCCGTTCGATGTCAGCGCCGAACAGGCCACTGTCGACGCTGTTGGTCCGAACCCAGATGTCGGCGCGGACATTCTGCGCGCGCAGGCGGTCGATCGTCTCGCGGACCGTCTGCCGTGCCTCGTCCTTGTCGGCGGCGGGGACGGAGTCCTCCAGATCGAGAATGATCGCATCGGCTCCGGCGGCGACAGCCTTCTCGGCCCACGACGGCTTGTGACCGGGTACGAAGAGCATGCTCCGGTAGGGATTCATGAAAAGTGTTCCTCTCGTGTTCAGTGTAGTCGGCACCACCGCTGCGGATGGCGGCCGAACCTCTAGGTCTGCATGACGGGAATGCTGTCGATGGGGGTGGCCGGGTCCAGTGACGACAGATCGCCCTGTTGCTGGCCGAGGTACCGGGATCAGATGGCGCGGCGCATGATCTTGCCGTTCTTGGTCTTCGGCAACGTCGGAACCACATGCAGGACCGGTGCGAAGGACCGCCCGACGTTCTGTACCGCGGTGGCGGTGAGGTGCTCGTGGTCGACCGCGTCGGCGCGGAGCACGACGAAGGCGACGACATGTTGGCCGCGCTGTGGATCGGGAGCGCCGATCGCGGCAGCCTCGGCGATGGTGCGGTCCTCCAGCAGCGCGGCCTCGATCTCCGCCGGTCCGACGCGACGGCCGGATACCTTGACGGTGTCGTCGGAGCGGCCGTGCACGCGCCACGTCCCACACTGGTGGACGCTGGCGAGGTCGCCGCGCAGCCATACGTCGTTCCAGTGCCGCCAGTACGTGTCGAGGTACCGGTCGCGGTCGCGGAAGAAGGCGTGGGTCATCCCCGGCCACGTGTTGAGGACGGTGAGTTCTCCGACCTCGCCGGTGACCGGCCGCCCGTCAGGTCGAACACCGCCACGTCCATCCCCAGCAGCGGGCCGTTGAACCCGGCCGGGTCAATGGGCAGGATCGGGTAGCTGATCAGCATGCCGCCCCCGATTTCGGTGCCGCCGCTGAAGTTGACGATCGGCCGTCGTGAGTCACCGACCTCGTGGAAGAGCCAGCGCCAGGTCGGTTCGTCCCAGGCCTCGCCGGTGGAGGCGAACGCCCGCACGCTGTCGATGCCCGCGAACTCACTGCCACCGTCCGCCATCACCGCACGGGCCGCCGTCGGCGCGATGCCCTGCAGAGTCACGTGGTTGCGGCCGGCGATGTCCCGCAACCGGTTCGCGGTCGGATAGTCGGGCACGCCTTCGGTCATCACGATGGTGGCGCCGTGTTGGAGGCCGCCGAGGATCAGAAGTGGGCCCAGTGCCCACCCCATGTCGGCGATCCAGGCGATGACGTCGTCGGAGTGGATGTCGAACCCGTAGCCGAAGTCGACGGCCGTTTGACCAGCAGTCCGGCGTGGGAGTGCACGATGCCCTTGGGTTTGCCGGTGGTCCCGGAGGTGTAGACGATCGTCAGTGGATCGTTCGACTCCGTCGGTGCCGTCCCCACCGGCGCCGGGGTCGGATCGAGTTCGTCCCAGTACACGTCGCGGCCCTTGCGCATGTCCACACCGTGCGCGAGGTGACGGACCACGACGACATGGTCGACCGCTGCACCGGAGTTCAGAGCCTCGTCGAGGGTCTGTTTGAGCGGCATCGTCTTTCCCCGGCGGGTCGTGCCGTCGGCGGTGACGACGACGGCCGCTCCCGAGTCCCGCACGCGGCGGCGAGTGCGTCGGCCCCGTATCCGGTGAAGGCCGGCACCGAGATGGCGCCGATCATCGCGCATGCCAGGAACGCGACCGTCGCTTCCGGGGTGACCGGGAGGAACAGCACCACCCGATCGCCCCGTCCGACACCGAGGGCGGTGAGGTTCGCGGCGAAGCGGCGGACCTCGGTGTCGAGTTCGGCGTAGGTCAATGACCGGTGTTGCCCTGCGTCGCCCTCGTAGACGACGGCCGGCTTGTTCGCGTGCGGTCCGTGGGCGTGCCGATGGGCGCACAGGGTCGCGGCGTTGATCCGGCCGCCGGTGAACCACCGCGGGAACGGTATTCCGGCGGTGACGTCCCGTATGGTGTCGAAGGGGGTGTCGAACGTGATGTCGAGATCGTCGACGACGGCCCGCCAGAACCAGTCGGGATCGTCGATCGATGCCCGGTGCAGGTCCTCGATTCGTGCGTAACCCCAGGTGCCCATCGCGGTGAGCAGGCGACTGCGGTCGCGGGCTGGCGCGCCCGGAATCCAGGCCGGCTCGTCACTGGCCCCGAATACTCCGAAGCCTCGCATCATCGTGTCCTTCTGCTGCCGGCGGTTCAGGCGCCGGCGACGGCAACGGTGTCGACCGCGGACCGCTTGAACATCAGGCCGGTTCGGCATGCGTCGCAGACGATCTCGTCGCGCTGGTTGATGCCGAAGTGGCGGAAGAAGACGATCCCGGCATCGTTGCGGCTCTTCGATTCCCGCTTGCCGACGATCTCGGTGCGCACGTGGATCGTGTCCCCGTGGAAGACGGGCTTGGGGAATTTGATTTCCTCGAAGCCCAGATTGCCGAGTGTGGTTCCTTGTGTGGTCTCCGGGACGGAGATACCGGAAACCAGCCCGAGGATGAACAGGCTGTTGACCAGCCGCTGTCCCCACATGGAGTTCTTGCTGTACTCGGCATCGAGATGCAGCGGCGCCAGGTTCAACGTCATCGTGCTGAACAGCAGGTTGTCGGTCTCGGTGACAGTGCGGCGGGTCGGGTGATCGATGACCGCACCGGGTTCGAACTCCTCGAAATACAGACCGGGCATGGCATGAGTCCTTTCGTCGTCGACAGATCGTCCGGCCCGGCCTCAATGACCGGGACGTCGAATTCAGTGATGGATCGGTGGTTTCGCGAATTCAACTCAGTTGGAGGTGTGGATGCGTTTGGCAGCGAGCTCGAGTGCGGTGACGGTGTCCTCGGTGAGGCGTCGGACGACGTCGCCGGCGCTGGGCAGGTCGTTGATCAGTCCGACGGCCTGCCCAGCGGCGAGGTTCATGTGGCTTTTCACCGAGTTCTTCGCCGCGGCGTCGCGGATCGGGATGGTGAGCATCCGCTGCACGGGGTAGGGCTGCATCTCGTTCTCGTGTCCGTCCCAGACGTCCGTGAATCGGTTACGGAGCTGGCGGACGTGGAGTCCGTCGAATCGGGGGGTGCGCAGCGTCGAGTTCGGTCCAGCCTCGACGACAGCTTCCTTGTAGACGTCCTGGCATCCCGCTTCGGCGGTCGCGATGAACCGGGTTCCGATCCACACGCCGTCGGCGCCGGTGACGAGGGCCCCGGCAATCTGCGATCCGGTCGCGATGCCTCCGGCAGCGACCACGGGGACGGTGGCGAAGTCGAGTACCTCGGCGAGCAGGACGAGGGTACCGACGTCACCGGAGTGACCACCGCCCTCGGTGCCCTGGATGATCACCACGTCAGTGCCGTTGTTGATCACCTTCCGGGCGGCGCGTGCGGTGCCGACGATGCTCATCACCGTCGCTCCCCGAGAGTGGCACTTCTCGACGACGTCGACGGGGGTGCCGAGGCCGCATACGATGATCTCGACTCCCTGGTCCAGGGCGATGTCGAGCTTCTCGAGGTTGTCGTCGCGGCTGATGGCCTGGTCCGGGACGTCGTCGCGGACCGCGATTCCCATCTCCTCGAGTTCGGCGCGGAGTTGCCGGATGGGCTGGGGCAGCGGGTTCGGCAGTGCGACGTCGGTTCGCGCGGAGGGCGCGTTCTCGGGGAATCCGAGGTCGAGGGCCAATGGCTTGTCGCTCAGTTCGCGGAACCGTTTGATGTTGCTGTCGACCTCTGCGACGGACATGTCGATGCCGCCGAGGCAGCCGAGCCCGCCGGCGTTCGCAGCGGCGGCGGCGAGGTCGGCGTAGGCGATCAAGCCCATGCCGGCCTGCATGATCGGCACGTCGATGTTGAGCAGGTCGCAGAGCGGGGTCCGTAGGGTGGTCACGTCATTCTCCTTGGGTGATGCTCGAAGCGGTGATACCGAGCGGGGTGTGTGAACCGATCAGCCGCTGGGCCGTCGGAACGAGTTTGAATTTCTGCACTTTGCCGGTCGGGGTCTGCGGGATCTGGCCGGAGTCCATCAGAAAGATGTGCCGGGGCACTTTGAAGCGGGAGAGTTCGGCCCGGCACACCGCACTCAGGTCCTCGACACTCACTGTCGCGTTCGGCTCCGGGACGATGAAGGCACCGACGACCTCCCCCCAGCGTTCGTCGGGGATCCCGACCACGTACGCCTGACTGACGCCGGGCCGGCCGGTGAGGAAGTCCTCGACCTCCTTGGGCATGACCAACTCTCCGCCGGTCTTGATGAGATCCTTCGTCCGCCCGGCGATGACCATCGAGCCGTCCGCCTGGAAGCGCACGAGGTCGCCGGAATGCATCCATCCATCGCGCAGCATGGCCGCGGTGTCCTCGGGCCGGTTCCAGTATCTCTTCATCGTCGTGGGGCCCCGTGCGATGAGTTCACCGACCTCTTCACGGGGAACCTCGTTGCCCGTTACGGGGTCGATCACCCGGTACTCGGCGATCACCCCGTTCATCCGGGACAGTCCTGCAGCACCGCTCGGCAAGGGGCGGCCGACGGTTGAGGTGATTGCGTCGAACGGGTCCTCGGGACGTGTCATGGTCATCGTCCCGCTCATCTCGGTCATGCCGTAGGCGGTGACGAGTTCGGCGACGCCGAGTTCGTCCCGAATCCGCTGCCACAGCCAGGTCGGAGCCACCGCCGCCGCGGACAGCATCATCCGCAACGACGAGAGGTCGAATCGGTTCCGCTCTGGGTGCTCGACAAGGGCGACGCTCATCGTGGGTACCGCGAGAACATCGGTGACGCGGTGCCGTTCGATGGCCGTGAAGTACTCGAGGGGATCGAACTTCGGTTGGGGGAGCATTGCGCCGCCGACGAAGACCGACGCGAGTACCGCCTGGCCGTAGGCGAACAGGTGGTAGCAGGGCAGCGCGAAGACGACCCGGTTTCCGTCGGGGAGCGCGCGACAGTGCAGTGAGCCGTAGGCGGCGCGGTGGAGGCCGTCGTGGCTGAGCATCACGCCCTTCGGCTGCCCGGTGGTACCCGAGGTGTAGAGAATGTCGGATGGGTCGTCGGGCCGCCGCAGACCGCCGGGTGCCGAGCCGGGGGATTCGGCGCCGATCCGTTCCAGATCTGTCAGATCGAGCGCGCCCTCGCGCCGTTCGTCCGCGCCGTCCGGCGCGAACGTGATCACGAACTCGAGGTCACCCAGCGCTGTCTTCCCGTCGCGCTCCCAGCCGGGCGCGAGGTCGTCGAGCATCGACTGGTAGTCCATGTCCCGGAACGAGGTCATCGTGATCAGCACCCGGCAGCACGACTGCGCGAGTACGTACCCGAGTTCCTGCGTGCGGTACAGGTAGTTCAGCGGCACGGCGACGGCGCCCACCCGGGCGATCGCCAGCTTGATCGGCGCGTACTCGGGATAGTTGGCCATGATCAGACCGACGTGGTCACCGGGGCGAACCCCCAAGGCTGCCAATCCGTCCGCAAAGCGGCGCGCACGGCTTTGGACATCGGCGTAGGTGAAGACCCGGTCCCCACTGATCACGTAGGGACGCGACGCGTACTTTGCGACGGCATGATCGAACTGCTCGTCGAAGGTCCGCGGTTGCCACGGCGCGAACGCTCGTTCGAGCGCCGCCCGCCGCTCGTCCGGTGTTGCGACAGTGGGAACGCTCATCGTGCGCCGTCCACGGCACCGGCCGACACTTCGACCTTGCGCCGGATCGTCGACCGCTCACCAGTGCTGCCCCGGTTCACACCGACGAGACCGCGCAATGCCGGGTTGTTGTTGACCATGTCGCCCAGTTGCGGTCCTGCAGCGACCATTCCACCGTCGACAGTGATGTTCTCGCCGGTGATGAAGCGAGCGTCGTCGCTGGCCAGGAACGAGACGACACCGGCGACGAAATCTGGCTCACCGGCGTAGGGGAGAGGTTGGACCGTCCCGAGGACCGGAGCCAGGTCCTTTTCATCGAGGCCGATCAGCGGTGTCTGGATGATCCCCGGGGACACCGCGTTGATCCGGATCCGATCGGCCGCGAACTCGACCGAGGCTACCCGTGTCAGATGGAGAACCGCGGCCTTGGCAACCGAGTAGGGCTGGACCCCCAGCCCACCGGCGTGCGCGGCCACCGACCCGAAGTTGACGATGGACCCGCCGGTCCCCTGCGCCCGCATGACCCGGCCCGCATGCTTGATGCCGAGGAAGACGCTGCGCAGCAGGACATCGAACGTGTAATCCCAGTCCTCGACGTCGATATCGGTGAGCGGGCCGAACGCTCCGCCGACACCGGCCGCGTTCACAAGGGCATCGAAGCGACCGAACGTCTCGACGGTCTTCGCCACGGCCTCCTCGAAGTCGGTTTCCGCGCTGACATCGGTGCGCACGAACGTCACGCGGTCGCCCGCGCCCTGCTCCGCGATCTCCGCGATCGCCTTCTCTGCCACGTCCTGATTGAGGTCGGCGATGACGACGCTGAATCCACGGTCGAGGAACCGAGCCACCGTGGCTCGTCCCATTCCGCTCGCTCCGCCGGTCACCAGTGCCACTTGATCAGCCATGTCTTGTCCTTTCGTATTGCCTGCGAGAGCATCGGGTGCTGCTCGCGGCTTCTCGTCTGTACTGTCAGCCCATCAGGATCTGTTTGGTTTCGGTGAACTCCAGGATTCCTTCGGGCCCGCATTCTCGGCCCCATCCGGAACGCTTCACGCCGCCGAACGGTGCAGCCATCGTCGGCCCAAAAGTGTTGAGAGCAACCGATCCTGCCCGGATTCGGCGCGCGACGGCGAGGCCGTGCTCGCGGTCTCGCGTGTACACGCTCGCCGCCAGGCCGTAGTCCGTCCCGTTCGCGATTCGGACCGCGTCATCGACGTCCGTGTAGGGCTGGACGACGGTGACTGGTCCGAATACCTCTTCCTGGACCACGGAGTCGTTCTCCCCTGCCCCCACAAGCAGTGTCGGCTCGTAGAACCAGCCTGTTTCGAAGCCCTCGGGCCGGCGGCCACCACACGCCACCTCCGCACCCTCCTGCAGTGCCGTTGCCACGAAACCCGTTGTGCGGTCGTAGGCCGCCCGGTTGGCGAGCGGACCGTGATCGGTGTCGGGGGAGCGGGGGTCGCCGATCCGCAAGGCGCGGTACGCGCCGGCGAGTGCATCGACGACCTCGTCGTGCCGCGACACCGGAACGAGGATCCGCGACAACGTCGCACACACCTGCCCCGAACCACTCATCGCTCCCGCAACCAGGGATCGCATCGCCTGATCGAGGTCGACATCCTCGAGCAGTACGGCGGGAGACTTGCCGCCGAGCTCGAAGACGGTGCGCGGCAGACGTTCCGCACTCTGACACAGGATGTCCGACGCCGCCCGCGGTCCCCCGGTGAAGGAGATCAGCTCGATCCTCGGGTCCCGCACCAGATGCCGCGAGACCTCGGTGTCGGCGGCCAGGATGCTGAACACGCCCGGCGGAAAGCCGGCATCGAGCGCACACTCCGACACGATCCGCATTATCAGCGCGGACTCCGGTGCCGCTTTGACGATAACCGCGGTGCCGGCCAGCAGTGCCGGGATAACCTTCGAACCGATGGTCGCCAGCGGACCGTTGTAGGGGAGCACCGCGAGAACGGGGCCGACCGGCCCGTGCTCGATCCGCACCTGTCCGACCGATGTCTGCCGCACTTCCGGAGCCAGGGCCTGCTCGACGGATTCGAGCGCGGTACGCCACGCGGCCTTCGCCGCGAAGCGGTGCAGGGTGCGGCTCCAGCGCACAGCAATGCCGGCCTCCACCGCCCAGACCTCACCGATCTCGTCGAGACGCTCCTCGACTCGCGAGCAGAAGCGGGCGCACACCTCTTTGCGCCGCGCAATCGACCACCGGGGCCAGTCGCCGCGACAAGCCTCCGCCGCCGCGGCAGTCGCTGCGTCGGCATCCTCGACCGACGGCATCGCGACCTCTGCCACGGTCGACTCGGTCACAGGCGACACGATTTTCGACACCTCACCCCCGATCGACGGGCGCCACTCCCCACCGATCAGGAGGGCGTCCGGCCTCGGTACACGCAGATCGCCGGCAACGACGACCTCGGGTCGGCCACAACTGTTGACTGTACTCACTCGACGGCACTCCTCTGGCGTTCAATTGCCTGTGCTTCGACCGGTTCGATGCGCATTTCTCTCGACCTCGGTCAGAGCAGCGATCGGACGAATGTCTGCTGACCGGAGGTGGAACCTCGGGGCCCGGGCCCGCCATGTAGCGGGAATCGAAGAGCAGATCAATTTTTCCCGGCATCGATAACTGGACTGGACCTCCCATGACTGCGGGAGCAGCTCCGAACTTCTAACAGCGGTTAGGATCTATAGTCTAACCGCTCTTAGATTTCTGATCAACCCTCAGGTGAGGTGATTCATGGCCGCCCGGGGCGAAGAGTGGCGGGGGACCCGATTGCGTGGCCAGGTCCGGCGCGGCACGGACATCGTCCGCGGTCACGTCGCCGGCAGATCGAACTACCGCGGTCGTCGCGCAGTCCAATCCGCGCTCGGTCCGACCGTCGCACGAGTGGTGAGTACCGTCATGGGCTACCGGTGGCACGAGATCAGCGAACTGGTGCCCGTGAACGTGACGGTTGCCGGCGCAAGTGGAATTCCAGCGTCGCCGGGCGTCCCCGAATACGTTGTGGTGGAGGGTAAAGGAGCTCCTCCTACGGCCTACTTGCGTCGATGACGGTCTCCCTGACCGACTCCATCGAAGATCAGGGTCTGCATCAGGTCCGACAGATCGCGAGGGGAACGCCGGGTCTTGAGCGGCCACTCGGCGACCCGCTCGAGCGAATTGATGATGAACAGACGCAGGATCAACGGATCGATATCGTCCCGGACATCTCCGGCCGCGATCGCCGCATCGATCAATTCCTCCCAGAAGCGTCCGAACGCCCGGCGCATGGGCCGCAGACGTTCCTGTATCTCCGGCGGGAGTTGCTGGTAGGTCCGTACGTGCGCAGGTGACATGTCGCCGAGTTCGAGCGTCGCTTCCAGGAATCCGCTGACTGCGGTCGAGAGGCGTTCTCCCGGCGTCGCTGTCTCGGGCAGCTGTTCGACAGCCACCCGCACATGGGTGTGCGTGAACTGCACACCGTAGCGCAGGACCTCCTCGACCAGGTTCTCCTTGGACTCGAAGTAGTAGTAGAGGCTCCCCGCCTGCAGCCCCGCCTCGGTGGCGATGTCCGAGAGTCGGGTACCCGCATAGCCCTGCTCCACCAGCACCCGGGCAGCTGCCTCTATCACGCGCCGCCGCGTCGCCGCCGACTTCGAGAGCCTCGAAGTGCGCGCCGATCCGTTCGTGTTGGTCTGAGTCATAGTCCTCTGCGCCCGTCTGCCTAGGGTTCCGGATTCGTGCTGCATCTGCCACATCGCCCCACACGACCCGCCGTCGAGCCGCGCAGCTGAATTCTAATCACCAACAGAATACCCCCGCTGGTGGAGTTTGCTGCCGTAGACGTCCGATCGGTGAGGAATCAGCCCTTGCGGCGAGTGTGAGCTATGTTATAGTTTTTTTCGAGCAGCGGTTAGATTACTCCAACGTATCCGTACCCAGCCGGACATGCCTCAGAGGCCAAGTTCGCTGCAAGGACGCTGAGATGGAATTTCGATAGATGATTAGATCCCCAGTCCGAGTCCCACAGTGAGTGCACCCCGTCGAGATCGGGGCGGCCCCGGCGAACGCTCGTGAACCGTCACAACACATGGCCACGAATCGGCCTCCGGATTCCAGTCCGGATCTGGCCGAAATTCGGCACAAGACAGCAAAGGAGCAACAGATGACGATCGCGCATCCGCGTCCGAGTGAGCCGACACTGTCGGTGCAGCGAGCGCCCGTTGACGGAAACTGCCCGCAATGCGGAGCCAGCGCGCTGCAGGCGTACCCGCTTCTCTCCGAGGGAGGTTGGTTCGACGTCGTCAAGTGCGCGCACTGCCTGCATTCGGTCGCCCGGAACCCCGGGCCGAAACTGGGACCGATCGAACTGCTGGCAGATCGGATCTGAACCGGAATCGAGTTCGGACAGCGAGAGCGTCAATCTCCTCGACTACCACCAAAGGCTGCCCTGCGTCATGCAGACCGTGTTCCCACGGTTGACGAGCAGGAGTGGCCCCAGTGAAGGGCAAGACTGTGGCAAAGATGAAGGAAATGATCGGGGTCGACGTAGGCGGTACCTTCACCGACATCGTCTCCATCAAGGACGGCCGGATCGAGACGACCAAGGTAGCCACCAACGTCGTCGAGAGTTACCAGGGTGTGCTCGAAGGTGCGGCCGAGGTCGGTGTCGAGTCGGCGGCGGTGTTCAACCATGCGAGCACCCACGGTCTGAACGCGATCATCACTCGGCGGATACCGAAGATCGCGTTCCTGACCACCGAGGGCCATCGGGACATCCTCGACATGGCGCGCGGCTGGCGGCCGGCCGAAGGGAACACCGATCCGACCTGGCGTCGCAGCTTCGGCGACGCAACCGCGCCGATCGTTCCGCGCTATCTCCGCCGCGGAATCCGCGAGCGGATCGGCGCAGATGGTTCGATCGTGATCGAGCTGGACGAGGAGCAGGCCCGCGAAGAGCTGAAGGTGCTCGCCCGCTGCAAGGTCGAGGGCGTCGCGATCTGCCTGCTCAACTCGTACGTCGACGGCCGCCACGAGAGGCGGTTGCGTGAACTCGTGCGGGAGGAGGTCGGCGACGTCGCCTGTTCCATCTCGAGCGAGGTTTCCCCGCTAGCGCGCGAGTACCCGCGCGCGTCGACGACGGTCGTCGACGTGCTGTGCAAGAAGATCTACGGCCCCTATTCGAAGCGACTCGAAGCCGGTCTCAGCGAGCTCGGGTTTACCGGTGACCTCAACTTCGCCGACTGCGCAGCAACTCTGGCGCCTGTCGATGTAGCGATGGAGCGGCCCTCGCGCATCGTCTTCTCGGGGCCTGCCGCCGGAACGGTGGCGTGCGCGCACCTCGGTGCGATGATCGACGAACCCAACCTGCTGTGCGTCGACATCGGCGGTACGTCCAGCGACATGAGCGTCGTCACCGGCGGAACCCCTTTCGTCAATACGACTTTCGAGCTCGAGCACGACCTGATCGTCAATACGCTGTCGAACGAGATCATCAGTGTCGGGGCAGGCGGCGGCAGCATCGTCAGCATCACCCCGACCGGCGAGCTGAAGGTCGGACCGGAAAGCGCAGGCGCCGATCCCGGACCTGCGTGCTACGGGCGCGGCGGCGAGCAGCCGACCACCACCGACACTTTCCTGATGATCGGCATCCTCGACCCGAAGCGATTCGCGGCCGGTCGCTCTCGACTGGACCCGGAGTTGGCCCGAAAAGCGTTCGAGCGACTCGATACTCAGGCAAGTCTGGCCGAACGGGTCCGGTTCGCCTACAAGATGGCGGTCAACAACGTCGCCGAAGGTGTCTTCGACGTCGTCGTCAAGAACGGAGTCGACCCTCGCGACTACGCGATGATTTCATTCGGCGCCGCGGGGTCGATGATGTTGCCGGCACTGCTCGACATGATCAATCTCAAGAGCGTCATCGTTCCACCCCACCCAGGCTTGTTCTCGGCGCTCGGGCTGGTCAGCGCCGATCAGGTGCACGCCGACAGCCGCACCTCGTACCTGGTCCTGACGCCGGACGCCGCCGACGAGATCAACGGCATCTACTCCGATATGGAAGCGTCGATGCGGCGCACGCTCGGCGACGACGCCGACCGAGTCACGTTCGTCCGGACTTTCGACGGTCAACTGATGGGACAGGTGTGGGAGACCCCGTTCATCGAGGTCCCCGGCGGTCCGATCACCGCCGAGACGGTCGGGCAGATGATCGCCAACTTCCACGACGGCTACGAAAAGCGCTCGGGCAACCGCTTCGAGGGCATGCCGGTTCAGGGGGTTACCTACCGTCTGACCGCCATCGTTCCGACCACCAAGGTCGAATACGCCCGACCGCTCCGACGCCCGGCGGGCGAGAGACTCCAGCCGGTCGGCACGATCAGCCTGCGTTACCTCGAGGAGAACGACATCACCGCGGCCGAATACGAACGCGACGCTCTCATGCTCGATGACGTCATCGACGGCCCCGCCGTGATCCGGGAGCCACTGTCGACCACGTTCGTCCTGCCCGGCCAGACGGCCCGTGTGGGCACTGTCGGCGAGATCGTCATTACCCGGGCAACCGACAGCACCGGCGTTTCCGAGGAGAAGTAACCATGACCACCACGATCCCTGCCCCGGTCGCCGGCGCCGACATCCTGCTCCGTGACCTCACCGACGCGCAATTCCGGGAACTCTACGACTGCGACCGCTTCACGGCGACCGTGCTCTCCAACCGGCTGAGCTACTCGGTGCAGCACGTCGTCACTGGCCTCCTGCACCGCGCCTTCTCTCCGATCATCGCGCTGTCGTACGACTTCGCAGCCTGCATCTGTGCCCCGCCGGAGCAGGATTACACGATGAGCGCGGTCACCAGCGGCCTGTCCGTGTTCCTCGGCACCATGTCCGACGGTGTGCGGGTGGCAGTCGAGGAGTACGGACCCGAGCGGCTCGTACCCGGGGACCTGCTGATCTGCAACGACGTGTACCGAATGGGTAACCACCCGAACGACGTCTGCTTCATCCGGCCGGTGTTCCACGACGAGAAGATCGCCGGGTTCATGGTGCTGCGCGCCCACCAGCTCGACATCGGCGGCGACGTACCCGGCGGGTTCTCCGGCACCAAACGCAACGTCTACGAGAACGGCCTCGTGATCAGCCCGCGCCTGCTGTATCACGCGGGCGAACCGGTGCGGGAGACGTTCTCGATGATCTTCGACAACGTGCGCATGTCCGAGCTCCTGCTACCGGACTTCAAGACTATTCAGGGCTGCTGCACCCTGGGGGAGCAGCTGATCCACGAAACCATCGAACGCTACGGCATCGAGGCCTATCTGGGCAGCCTGCGCTACGCCTGCGACGCCTCCGCGGAGAGCATGCGCCACGCCATCGCCTCGATCCCCGACGGAGACTACGAGGGCGCCGGGTCCGTGGACGCCGACGGCGTCGACGCCGACGAGGAGTACGTGGTCAAGGTAGCGCTGCGCAAACGCGGGACGAAGGTCGAAGTCGACTTCAGTGGCTCCTCGAGGCAGGCCCGCACCTCCATCAACGCCGGCGCACTCGACGCCAAGTCCGCGATCGGCGTCGGATTGAAGATGCTGCTCGCACCGGGCAGCGATTTCACTTCCGGCACCTTCCGTGATATCGACCTCGTCATCCCCCCGGGAACGATCACCAGCGCCCTGCCGCCCGACGGTGCAATCTTCTGCTACTGGGAAATCGAGGCGGTGATCTTCACGGTGCTCCTCCGGGCGCTGGAGCCGGTGCTGGGTGCCAAGGCGATCGGCGGCGACTTCGGCTCGACCAACGTCCACAATGCCAATGGCGTCGGACCGGACGGCACACCCTGGTTCTGCTCGGCGATGGCCGGAGGGGAGAACGGACCCTGGGGTGCATCGCAGGTGGGGGACGGCGACAGCTGCTCCTGCAACTACCTGCTCAACATCATGTCGCCCTCCACCGAGTCACTCGAAGTCGACTTCCCGCTGCGGATCATGCGCCGCGAATACATCCCCGACACGGCCGGAGCCGGCCTGAACCGCGGCGGCGCCGCGATCGCCCGCGACATCCAGTACACCCAGGCGGCCCAGCACCAGACGATGCCGCTGCGGTTCCGCCGGCCCAGCGGAATCGGCGTGCACGGCGGCCATGATGGCGCCCTCGGCGGAGTGTGGATCTTCGGCCAGGACGGAGCGCCGACCAGCGGCACCGGCATCCTGGTCGACTCCGACGACTCCGTCTACACCGATTCCGTCGCCGTCGCCGGCACACTGAACCCGCAGACGCAGGTCCCCGACGTGGACGGCTCCTACTTCTACTTCGGGCAGACCCCGATCTGGACCACGAAACCCGGAGCGACCTGGCGATACCTGACAAACGGCGGCGGTGGGTGGGGTGACCCGCTCGAACGCGACCCCGAACGCGTCAAACTCGACGTCCGCGACGGCTACGTCACCATCGCCGGTGCCGAACGCGGCTTCGGCGTCGTGATCACCGGCGACCCGCACTTCGACCCCGAGGGCCTCCACGTCGACGTCGAGGCCACTCGGCAGCGGCGAACTACAGCCAAGAAGCCCGGCTGACGCCACGGCACTCTGAAAATGGGATGGGGTGCCCGGCGCGGTGGCGCCACACCCCATCCCATCTCCCTCTATCGGACTTGTCACTCACACGGAGGTGCT
Source organism: Rhodococcus sp. JS3073 (assembly GCF_026810085.1). Taxonomy (NCBI): domain Bacteria; kingdom Bacillati; phylum Actinomycetota; class Actinomycetes; order Mycobacteriales; family Nocardiaceae; genus Rhodococcus; species Rhodococcus sp. JS3073. Next base: position 5,141,388 of record NZ_CP113951.1, read on the forward strand.
CACATGCGCGCACAGATCACCAATTTCAAACTCGTCGTCAGCGACCTCGATCGATCCCTCGCGTTCTATAGCGTCTTCGGCCTGAAGGAAGCGGTACGGCTCGAGTTCGCCGATCCGGACGTGACCGAGGCATTACTCGAAGATGCAACGGGAACAAGGGGTCTCGTACTCCTGCACGGCGACGTCATGCCCGTTCCTTCCGCCTCACCCGGGTGGGCTCCGCTGGTGGTGAATGTCGACGATATCGACGCCGCCCGCAAGGAGATCCACGACGCCGGGTTCGAGCTGGCGGTCGAGCCGCTGAGTCTGGGCGCCGTGAACATCTGCATGGTCGCCGATCCCGACGGGTATCTCGTCGAGATCGTCTCCGGGAATACCGACACCCTGGACGGCATTCCCACGGGCCAGAAGATTCCCCATCCGATTCCGCACATCCATCAGAGGAAGTAACACTCACACCGAGTGAGCACCCACATCCAACTCGCCGAAGGAGAACGAATCCATGAAGACCGATGTGCGGTTCCCGAGCAGCGGCATGATGCTTGCAGGACACCTCTACACCCCCGACCACCCGACCTCGGCACGGCTACCTGCCATTGTGGTTGGGCACCAGACGACCGCGGTGAAGGAGCAGTCGCCCGCGCTTTACGCCCCGCGCCTCACGGAAGAGGGCTTCATCACGCTGACGTTCGACGCGGCCTACCAGGGTGAGAGCGAGGGCGAACCACACGGCCTTGAAGACCCGTTTCAGCGGGCCGAGGACTTCCGCAACGCCGTGTCGTACCTGACCACCCGCGACGACGTCGATCCCGAACGGATCGGCATACTCGGCATCTGCGGGTCGGGCTGCTACGCCCCCTACGCCGCGCAGACGGACCACCGGATGAAGGCCGTGGCCGCCGTCAGTGGAACCGACGTGCCGGGCTTCTTCCGAGGCGGCGACCCCGACGGCTTCGCGAAGATGGTCGAGCAGGCCGGCCGCCTGCGCAGCGAGGAAGCGGCAGGCAAGGCCGCGACCCTCGTGGACGCGCTGCCGGACTCTGTCGACGATTCCACCCCCGGTCCCGTTCGGGAGTTCTTCGACTACTACAAAACTCCACGCGGCCATCACCCGCGCGCGACCAACAAGTGGGTGGCGCGCAGCGCTGACCAACTCGACCAGTTCGACTCCTTTGCCGACGCCGCCAAGATCGCGCCACGGCCGCTGCTGATGATCGCAGGCACGCAAGCGGTCACACTGCCCGACAGCCAGCGGGCCGTGAAGAACGCCGGCGAGACCGCCGAGCTCTTCACGATCGAGGGCGCGACCCACGTCGACCTCTACGACAAGGACGAGTACATCACCCCCGCGTTGGTAAAGCTGACGGAGTTCTTCACCAAGCACCTCGCCGACGCCTGACATAACGAACCGGCCACGTTCCACAGGAGACAACCACGGTGCCCACCATGCAGCAACCGCAGGACTGGACCGAACCCGGTGCTCAATTCGTCGCTCCGGGCGTACACCGCATTCCGCTGTCCCTCCCCTTGGACGGGCCGGCAGCGGTCAACTCCTACGTGCTCGAGGGTGCCGACGGCCTGCTCGTCATCGATCCCGGCTGGGTCGGCCCGGAAACCGAGCAGGCCATGACCGCCGCGCTACGGCAACTCGGCCACCGACTCGACGACATCACCGTCTGCCTGGCAACACACCACCACGGAGATCACTACTCGCAGGCATTCGCGTGGCGGACGACGCTGGGCTGCGCACTGTTCGCGGGCCGAGAAGAGCGCCACAGTATCGACAGTTTCCTCACCGATGTGGGACGGTTTCCCAATCATCCGCCGTTGCTCACACGGTGCGGGGCAACGAGACTCGCTGAGCGTATCGCACGAAATGGGGAAGCCAGGGAAGGGGCCGACATCGCCCACGGCCGACCGGAAGGCTGGCCCGACCACGGTGACGTGATTCCACTACGCGACGGGGCGCTCGAGGTGATTGCCACCCCGGGACACACCCGAGGGCACGTCGTCTTCCAACACGCCGACACCCGAATTCTGTTCTCGGGTGACCATATTCTGCCGCGGATCACGCCGTCGATCGGTTTCGAGTGGGCACCCGAACCGTATCCGTTGCGTTCCTATCTCCGCTCCCTCGAACTCGTTCGAGGTCTCCCGGCACCGCACTGCTGCCTTCTCACGGCCCCGTCACCGCCAGCACCCGCGATCGAGTCGACGAGATTCTCCACCACCACCGTGAGCGTCTCGACGAAGTGTGTGAGCACATCGCTGCCGGCGCGACCGCGGCCTACCACGTGGCGAAATCGATGCGAAGGACTCACCGAAGGCGGCAACTCGACGAACTGCCACCCGAGCACCGGCTGTCCGCCGTCATGGAGATCACCGCCCACCTCGACGTACTCTCCCTGCACGGCAGGCTGAAACCACACTGACGGCACCACGACGCGCCATTAGGCCCTCGCCCGCTGATCGACTACGCGGCAAATCGGTCTGAGTTGGTCAAGCCCGCGCACACCCGACTCAGCTCAACGAAGCCATTTCCACGGCTTGTCCCAGTGGCCGGGGGCGGCACGAACGGAAGCTGTCCCAACTGGCCCGGCGGTGGGATGAACGGCAGCTGCCCCAGCTGTCCGGGCGGTGGAACCACGTCGGGTACCGAGATACCGGGAATCGGCGGTGGCCATGGATCAGCATTAGCCGTGCCGGTGCCGAGCCCAAGTGCGCTGACGCCAAGCGCACCGGCGATCACGGCTGCCGCCACGGTCTTCTTCGAATTCATCGTGAACTCCTTCTGCGGCTGCTCGACCTCGTGCTGTGGAGTAGGCGCGCCGGTTGCACCCTTCTATTGTGCGCACTTCGGGGGGCGCTGTCGCCTGCCCGGGGCGGAAGTTCCGGTGCCGTCAAACGCAGCGCGCACCGGATCCAGCTGCCCGATCCCGCTCGGTGGACGGACGGTGCGGCTTACGATTGAGACGTAAGCCTTGCGGCTCATTCCCTCTGGTCGCGTGCCCAGCCGAGTACATCCCACGGAATCCGACAGCCGGTCTCGCCAAGAGAGCGAGTAGCCGGTGCGTCGAGTATCGGAGGGACGTCATGAGCGCAACACCCACATTGAAGAAGGCGCTGAGCCAGCGGCAGCTGACGATGATTGCGATCGGCGGGGTGATCGGCGCAGGCCTGTTCGTCGGCTCGGGTGTCGTCATCGGCGACACCGGGCCGGGGGCCTTCATTACCTATGGGCTTGCCGGGGTCCTGATCATCATGGTCATGCGGATGCTGGCCGAGATGGCGGTGGCCAATCCGTCGACCGGATCGTTCGCCGATTATGCCCGCGCCGCGTTGGGCAACTGGGCCGGCTTCTCCGTGGGCTGGTTGTACTGGTACTTCTGGGTGATCGTCGTCGGTTTCGAGGCGATCGCCGGGGCGACGATCATCCAGTACTGGATCGACGTCCCGCTGTGGTTGGCGGCGTTGGTTCTGATGATCTTGATGACGGCGACGAATCTGTTCTCCGTCTCGTCCTTCGGCGAGTTCGAATTCTGGTTCGCCGGGATCAAGGTGGCCGCGATCGTGGTGTTCATCGGGCTGGGCACATTGTTCGTGCTCGGCTTGTGGCCGTCCAAATCACTCGATTTCTCCAACCTGTGGAGCCATGACGGGTTCCTTCCGTTCGGCGCCATGGCCATTACCGTCGGTGTGGTCACGGTGATCTTTTCCATGGTCGGCGCCGAAATCGCGACGATCGCCGCTGCGGAGTCGTCGGATCCGGAGCGGGCGGTGACCAAGGCCGCCAACTCGGTGATCGTGCGAATCGCCGTGTTCTTCGTCGGCTCGACGTTCCTGCTGGCGACGATCCTTCCGTGGAACGACGAGGATGCGGCCGCGTCCCCCTTCGTCGCCGCGTTCACCGAAATGGGTATTCCGTACGCCGACCACATCATGAACGCCGTGGTGTTGACGGCGGTGCTGAGTTGTCTCAACTCGGGCATGTACACCGCATCGCGCATGTTGTTCGTGCTCGCTGCGCGCCGGGAGGCGCCCGCGCAGCTGGTCCGGGTGACCCGTCGAGGGGTGCCTGCCATCGCGATTCTCGCCTCCTCGGTGGTCGGTTTTCTGTGTGTCATCGCCGCGGCAGTTTCACCGGACACCGTCTTCGTCTTCCTGCTGAACTCCAGCGGTGCGGTCATCCTGTTCGTGTACCTGCTCATCGCCGTCTCCCAGATCGTGCTGCGGTACCGCACCCCGGACTCGGAGCTACGGGTCAAGATGTGGCTGTTCCCGGTGTTGTCGATCATCACCGCGGCCGCGATCGTGGCGATCCTGGTGCAGATGGGCCTGCAAGACGACGTGCGGTCGCAGCTGGTGTTGAGTTTGGTGTCGTGGGCAGTCGTCATCCTGCTGTTCCTCGCCAACAAGTGGTTCGTGGGTCGGCGGCCGGTCGTGGAAGGCGTCGCGGCGACGACACGACCTCACCGTGTGCTGGTGCTGGCGAACCAGACCGTCCAGTCCGAGGAAATGCTCGACGAGCTTCGTCGCATCGACGCGGATCGGGATGCCACCTACTTCGTGGTCGTGCCGGCCAGCCCGATCGAGACCGGAACTGCCGCCACCCACGGTCCACTCGACGTCGCGGAAGCCACCCGAGAGGTCGCACAGCAGCGGCTGGACGACACGCTGGCGACCCTCCGCGCGGAGAACCTCGAAGCCGACGGTGAGTTGGGCGACTACCGGCCGCTGCGGGCCCTGGCCGCGGCCGTCGACTCGTTCCGTCCGGATCAGATCGTCATCTCGACACTGCCACCCGAAGAGTCGGTGTGGCACCGCTTCGACGTCGTGGACCGCGCCCGCGCCGAGCACTCTGTGCCGGTGACGCACGTCGTCGTCACCCCGGTCGCCGCAGAGGGATCCCCCCGATGACGATCATCGCCGGCTTCAGCTCGAGCCGTCAGGGGACCGCGCCCCTCAACCTGGCGGTGCAGATATCACGCTGGACCGGTGACAAGGTTGTGGCCGCGGCGATCGTGGAACGGCCGTGGCCTGCGAAAGACGACCCCATCGAACGCGAATACCTGGGCTACGTCACCGAGCAGGCTTCGCGCGCACTGGACAGGGTGGTCGGCCAGCTGCCCGGGGGCCTGGACATTCCCCGCCTCGTCTACCAATCCGATTCCATTCCAACAGGTTTGATCGAACTCGTCGCCGACCACGACGCGCGTTACGTCGTGGTCGGGTCGTCGTCGTCCGGGTTGCTGGGCAGGGTGACACTGGGCAGCGTCACCGAACGACTGGTCCATACCGCGGCGGTGCCCGTCGCGATCGCTCCGCGCGGCTACCCGCCGGTGCCCGAGTCGATCCGCCGGATCACCGTCGCATACGGAGGCGAGGCCGATGTCAACGGGCTCGTTGCTGCCACCGCCGAGCTGGCCAGGCAGTGGCCGGTGCAACTGCGGATCGTGTCGTTCACGGTGCGGCCGATGACGATGTTCGGTGGCGCGATCGAGCGATCGACGGAGGACCTCGTGGTCCAACAGTGGGCGCGCCGGACGCGCGACGACATCATCAAGCAGCTCAACGTAGTTCGCGCCCGAATCCCGGTACCCGACGTAGACGTCGTGGTGGGCAGCGGCCATGACTGGCGCGAAGCGGTGGAGGCCGTCTCCTGGGAAGCCGGCGACATGCTGGCGCTCGGGTCGGGCGCAGCCGGACCCGCGGCCCACGTGTTCCTCGGCTCGGCAGCCTCGAAGATCCTGCGTCACGCACCGGTGCCGGTGCTGATCGTTCCCAGAAACAAGGTGACGGCCTAGGCGTCGTTCGTGCCCATCCGCGAGAAAACATGCCGTCGCAACGACTAGGACGTTCGTTGCTGGGTACTACTCCCGTACCGATCCGTGTCGCAGGGGAGGGACCATGACAGCCGAGAACCACGGCGACCGCACCGACGTCGACAAGGCGCTGCTCGGGCACACCACCTATCGCAGCCTCGGCGAACAGCAGCTCTCACCCGCCGAGGAGCGGTTCGAGAAGGGCCGCCGCACGATCGGGCTGTTTCTCGCGCCGCTGATCACGATCGGCTTCCTCGCCCTGCCGATCGACATACCGCCCAACCAGCAGACGTTGGCCGGCGTGCTGCTCGGCGTCATCGTGCTGTGGGTGACCGAGGCGGTGCCGATCCCGATCGCCGGGCTGCTCGGGGTGGCGATCGTCGTATTTCTGGGCGTGGCGCCGGCCGACGAGGTCCTCGCCGCGTTCGGGTCGTCGACGATCTTCACGTTCATCGGAGCGTTCATCCTCGCCCAGGCGATGCTCAAGCACGGCGTGGCGCGGCGGTTCGCGTTTCGGATCCTGACCCTGCCGCGTGTCGGCCAGTCCACTACCGGCGTGATCGTCGCGTTCGGCGCGATCACGTGCGGGCTCTCGGCGTTCGTATCGAACACCGCGACCGTGGCCATGCTGTTGCCCACGGCACTGGGAATTCTCGGCGTCATCGCGAAGGTCATGCAGCACCGCGGCGTCGTCGCCCCGGACTTCGACCCGCTGCGCCTACGGGTGGGGGCCGCGATCATGCTGATGCTCGCGTACAGCGCCAGCGTGGGCGGCTTGCTGACGCCGGTGGGGAGCCCACCCAACCTCATCGGACGCGGGCTCATCGAGGAGGCCACCGGGGAGCGGATCAGCTTCGGGCAGTGGATGGTGATGGCCATCCCGATCTGCCTGCTGATGTTCATCGCGCTCGCCATCATCCTGCTGCGCCTCAACACGCCCGAGATCCGGCGCATCGAAGGCGTCGCCGACTACCTGGCGGAACAGCGCGCAGAAATGGGCCCGCTGTCGCGTGCCGAGAAGAACACGCTCATCGCGTTTGGAGTCACGGTGACGCTGTGGATCCTGCCCGGCGTCGTCGCGGTGATCGCCGGCAACGACTCGGATCTCTACGCCACGATCAGCGACCGACTCGACGAGGGCATGGTCGCGGTCTTCGGGGCGGCGTTGCTCTACCTTCTGCCGACCGACTGGGAGAATCGGGAATTCACGCTGACCTGGCGGGACGCAGCAGAGATCGACTGGGGCACGATCGTGCTGTTCGGCAGCGGCATCATCTTCGGCGCACTGCTCGCCGACACCGGACTCGCCGAGACGATCGGCACATCCGTCGCGGACTCGCTGGGCCTGACGAGCGTCGTCGCCATCACGATCTTCGCGGTGCTGTTGGCCATCGCCGTGTCGGAGACGACGAGCAACACGGCGTCGGCGGCGGTCGTGGTGCCGATCGTGATCCCGGTGGCGGTGGCGGCCGGCGTCAACCCCTTCGTGCCTGCGCTCGCGGCCACGTTCGCCGCCTCGTTCGGCTTCATGCTGCCGGTCTCGACGCCGCAGAACGCGGTGGTCTACGGCTCCGGAGCCGTCCGGATCACCACGATGATCCGAAGCGGTATCACCTTCGACATCGTCGGCGCGATTCTGATCATCGTCTTCCTGCCCTTGATGATCGGAGTGGTCGGCCTCGGCGGTGGGTGATCAGTCGGTGCGGCCACCTGAAGATGTTGTTACAGCCCCGGCAGTTCTGTCCGGGTGACGTTTTGGCTCCCCTAGGGTGCCTGGTGTGCGTGGCGGCACGGCCACATTCTTGAAACCGATCACGACGATCCCGGTCTCGACCGACCGGCATCACGGGGTGCGTATCCCAGTCGGGTTTTCGGAATGGAGGAATGGATGTCGCCGAATTGTCATGTGGTTTCTGCCCCTGCAGGTGGGAAAACGGTGGAAGGCCGTCTCGACCGGTCCCGGCTGGGGGAGGACGGCTACGTCGTCGTCCACGACGTGCCCGACCGCGCCGCCGCAGCGGAAGTGGTTGGCTCCCTGGGTGATCTGGTCCCGCAATACAACGGGCTTCTCACTCACGAGGTGACGTACCGTCCCGGCAACGACCATCGGGCGTACTCGCAGAGCGCGAACACGATTCTGGCGCACACCGAGGCCCCGGGCTGGAATCCCAGCCCGGCGTACCTGGCGCTGTTCTGCCACCGGCAGGCGCGCTGCGGCGGCGGCCACACCGATCTGCTCGACATCCGGCGGCTCGTCGACGCCCTGGAACCGGCCGAGCTCACCCTGATGACGGACGCCGAACTGACCTTCCCGGGCCCGGAGGGGGGTGTACGCACCACGATGCTGGGCGCGGACGACACCGGCCGCACCGCCCTGCGCTTCAGCTACAACCTGCTCACCGCGGCCGACTACGACCCGCACCACGACTCCGACGTCGACGACTTTCGGCTGCCGCTCGGCCGGGCCGGTCGCAGGTTGGCGCATCGCGTCAGCGACCTGTTCCACGAACTGCGCACCCGCGTGCTGATCCCCGAGAACGCACTGCTCATCTGGGACAACCAGCGGATGCTGCACGCGCGTTCGGAGTACGCCGACCGCGCCCGTCACCTCACTCGTTTCTGGGCCGGCGACCGGACTCGCGCATGATCATCGATGAATTCCACCTGCAGTGCTCGGAGGACGACGGGCTGGTGCACCTTCCCGGACTGCCGTCGTTCGACCCTGCCGACGAAGCCGAGAACGCCGTCATCAGCCGCCTCGCCGGCAACTGGCACCGACGGTCGACGGTGAAGCGTGACGAGCCCGACCTCGACGAGTTGTTCGACGCCGGCCGGGCCGACTACCCCGAGGCAATCGTGCCGTTCCGCGACCATCCGACGTGGCAGGCGATGCCCGACCCGTTGCGGTCGCGGCTGCTGAGCTGGGCCTGGATCGCGTACAACCGGCACACGGTGCTCGCCGAGCAGCGCGTCGCCAACCCGGCGTTCGCACTCGTCATGGACGGCGAATTCCCGGGTCTCGGCGGCCAGGACATGGACATCGCCCTCGCCCAGGCCATGGTCGACGAGCAGTACCACACCCTGATGCACATCAACGCGAGCGCGCTGACCAGACGTAAACGGGAGAACCTGTTCCCCGACAGCGCCTTACCCGAATCGCACACCTCGCAGGTACACCGTCGGCTGCGGGCCCATGCCGCCGAACGCTGGCAGCGCAGCCTGACCACGCTGGCCTTCGCCACGGTCTCCGAGATCTCGATCAACGCGTATCTCGATCTGCTGGCCGACGATCACGACATCCAGGTGGTCAATTCCACCACCGCAAAGCTGCACAACCGGGACGAGTACTGCCACGCATCGATTTCCGACGAGATGGCGAAGCTGGTGTACGAGGTGCTGGACCCCGTCAAACGCCGCTTCTTCCTGGACATGCTGGTTGCCGGGCTGGAGGCGTTCGTCGCCACGGACTACTCGACGTGGGAAGCGATCTTCCGGATCGAGAAGGTCACCGGATGGGAGAAGATGCTCGCCGACGTGCGCGCCGAGAAATCCGGTTCGCGGCTCGTGCGCGACTACAGCGGTCTGTACTCGCTGATGTCGGACATGAATGTTCTGGGCGACGTCGACTTCGACTGGGGTCTGGCGGTGACGGATAAATGACCCTACTCGATCTCGACACCCGCGCGGCCCTCGCTCCGCGATCGATCAGCGGCGACCGGCTCCGCAAGCTCGTCGCCGAGCGAACCGGCGACCCGGTCCTGGGGCACGAGGCCCACGTGGTGTCCCAGGTGCTGCCGTTCAAGGTCAGCAGCTACGTCATCGACGAGCTGATCGACTGGGGCCGTGCGCCGGACGACCCGATCTACCGGCTGACCTTCCCACACCGCGACATGCTCGAGCCCGAGCACTTCGCGCTGATCGAGCAGGCCGTGGCGCAGGGAGATCGGGGCACCGTCCGGCAGGCGGTCGACACGGTCCGGGCCGCACTGAACCCGCACCCGGGTGACCAGCTGAGCATGAACGTTCCGCAGCACGACGATATCGACGGTTCGGGCATGCAGCACAAGTACTCCGAGACCCTGCTGGTGTTCCCCCGCCAGGGGCAGACCTGCCACAGTTATTGCGGCTACTGCTTCCGCTGGGCCCAGTTCGTGGACACCCCGGACCTGAAGATGGCCATGTCCGGGCCGGAGGCGATGACCCGGTACCTCGACCTGCACCCCGGCATCACCGACGTGCTGTTGACCGGGGGCGACCCGCTGGTCATGCGGACCGAGTTGCTGGCCTCGTATCTGGAGCCGCTGCTCGAACCGGGGCGGGAACACGTCGAGACGATCCGGATCGGCACGAAGGCCGTCTCGTTCTGGCCGTACCGGCTGTTGGCCGGGCCGGAAGCCGACGACCTGTTGCGGCTGCTCGAGCGGCTGACCGCCGCCGGCAAGCACGTCGCGATGATGCTGCACCTGTCGCACGTCGCGGAATTGCAGACCGATGCCGCCCGGGCCGCGCTGGCCCGGCTGGCGTCGACCGGCGCGGTGCTCCGCGCTCAGGCCCCGGTGGTGCGTCACGTCAACGACGACCCGCGCACGTGGGCCGACCTCTGGCAGGCACAGGTCCGCAACCGGGTCGTGCCGTACTACATGTTCGTCGAGCGGGACACCGGTGCCCGACCGTACTTCGGTCTGCCACTGGCGCGAGCGGTCGACATCTACCGCGAAGCGCTGCAACGCGTCTCCGGACTCGGGCGGACCGCGCGGGGTCCGGTGATGTCGGCGTCCCCGGGGAAGGTCGTGGTCGACGGCGTCGTCGATCTCGACGGCGGACGTGCGTTCGCGCTGCGGTTCCTGCAGGCACGCCGGGCGGACCTGGTCGGCAAGCCGTTCTTCGCGAAATACGACGAGCACGCGCAGTGGTGGGACGACCTCCGCCCGCACGGCCCGCGTGACCGCGAATACTTCGGCGCCGGAGGCAACGCGTGAAGGTCACCGCGCACGAAATCAGCTTGACGCAACGGCATCTGTGGCGCTCTGCGCGAGAGGCGATTCCGGTGCAGCGGGGACTGGTGGTCGAGGTGGAGCAGGACGGTCTGGCCGGATTCGGCGAGGCATCCGCGTTCATGACGGACCACTACAATTCGGACCTGGACCGGATGCACGCGGATCTGCGGCGGATTGCGCCGTTGCTGATCGACCTCGGTCCCGACGACCCGGTCGCGGTGTGGCGAGCGTTGTCCGCCGAGTTGCCCGATTCGCCGTTCGTCCTGGCCGCCCTCGACACCGCGGTGCACGATCTGCGGGCACGGCTGCTCGGTGTGCCGCTGTGGCAGGCCCTCGGGCTGGAACGACCGCGGGAGTTGCGTTCCAGCTTCAGTATCGGGCTCGACGAGACCGAGGTGATGGTCCACAAACTCCGCGAACGGCCCGGGTGGTCGGCGTACAAGATCAAGCTCGCCGATCCGGGCGACCTCACCGTCGTCAAGGAACTCCGCTGCCATACGAACGCGCCGTTCTCCGTGGACGGCAACTGCGGCTGGGAGCTGTCCCGACTGCTCCCCGTCCTGCCCGGCCTGCAGGAACTCGGCGTGCAGTTGATCGAGCAGCCGTTTCCGCGCTCGGCGTGGCGAGAGGCCCGGATCCTGAAGGAGCGCAGCCCGATCCCGGTGATCGCGGACGAGAGCATCGCATCACCGCGTGATCTGGACGCCTGCACCGACGCGTTCGACGGCATCAACGTCAAGCCGATGAAGGCCGGGGGCATCACCCCGTCCGTCGCGCTGCTGCGCCGGGCCCGTGAACGCGGCCTGATCACCATGCTCGGCTGCATGCCCGAATCCGCGGCCGGGGTGTCGGCCACCGCCCACCTCGGGGGACTGGCCGACCACCTCGATGTCGACGCAGTCGACCTCCTCGCGGTGAACACCGGCCACGGGCTGACACTCGACGGCGCCGGCCGCGTCACCCTCCCGGATCGTCCCGGTTCCGGCTACCTCCCCGATCCGACCGCGCACGGCTGGCATGTTCGGCCGGTATCCGCTGCCGACGTGCGGCCGATCCGCCACACGGTGCTCCGGCCCGGTCAACCACCCGAGACCTGCGCCTACCCCGAGGACGCGCACGTCGGCACCCGGCACTTCGCCACACTCGTCGCGGGACGTCCAGTCGGCGTGGCCTCGCTGTACCACGAGGATCCACCCGAAACGCACGCCGTGCCAGGCCTTCGCCCCGGCCGCGGTTGGCGCCTCCGCGGTATGGCCACCCTCGAGGAGGTTCGCGGTACCGGTGCCGGGACAACACTTCTGCGCACCGTCCTCACGAACGCCGTGCTGGCCGGTGCAGGCGCGGTCTGGTGCAACGCCCGCACGTCCGCCGCCGGCTTCTACGTCAAGCAGGGCTTCCGGATTCTGGGCCCGGAGTTCGACATCCCGGGCATCGGCCGACACGTCTTCATGCATTGGAGTGCTTCATGATCCACCCGACACAGCGGAACAACAACTCGCTGTTCGACGAGCAGGAGGCCCGCTGGCTTGCCGCGATCGCACTCGTCGAGGCGGGAGTGCCGGAGGACGACGCCGATCTGGTGGCCGCCGCGCTCGTCGACACCTCCTTGCGCGGCATCGACACCCACGGTCTGCGGTTGCTGCCGCAATACCTGGACGAACTCGCGACGGGCGTCGCGAATGCAGCGGCGTGTCCGACCGTGGTCCGGGACCGTGGGGCCGGACTGCTGCTGGATGCGGACGGCGCACTCGGCGTGCTCGCCGGACTCGCCGCCGCCCGCCTGGCAGCCGACCGGGCCAAGGCTTTCGGCGTCGCGGCGGTGGGCGTGCGCAATTCCAACCACTTCGGCGCGGCGTCGGTCTATACCCGGCACCTGGCCGGGCAGGGGATGATCGGTATCGCAGTCACGTCCGCCGCCTCCCGGGTGGCCCCGTACGGCGGGGTCGAGCCGCTGTTCGGCACGAACCCGATCAGCGTGGCCGCGGGTACGGGGGACGACGGGCTCGCCCTCGACATGGCCACCAGCCAGGTGTGTTTCGGCGAGGTGAAGCACCGCCGGGCCGAGGGACGACCACTGAACAGCGGCTGGGCCACCGACCGCGACGGGCGGCCGACCGCGGAACCCGACGAGGCCTACGCCCTGTCGCCACTCGGCGGATACAAGGGACAGGGCCTGGCAATGGCGGTCACTCTGCTGGGCGCCGTGTTGACCGGGTCGCCGCCCGACTGGCAGCTCGAGCAAGTCGGTGAGGGAACGCCCGGTCGAAGCCGAGGGGTCGGCCACTTCGTCCTCGCTCTGGACCCCGGAGCATTCAGTGGGCATACGCAATTCGCGGCCGGGTTGGCAGACCTCCTGGGCACCGTCCGCGGGGCAACATCCGCCACCGGGTCGCCGGTGGTGGCCCCGGGTGATCCGCAACGCGCCCACGAGCGCGAACGGCGGGCACGGGGCATACCGCTGGACGCCCGGACCGCGGAAGTCTTCGCGGCGGTGGCACCGAACTTCGATGGATTCGCCGCGACCAGGAAGGAAACTTCTCGATGATTCTCGTACTGATCAGCCCGCGCGCCGCCGGGTTGCCCTTCGCCCAGTGGCTGCCGGAGAAACGTGGACGGCTGGTGGCGGTTTGCGCCGCCGGAACGGACCCGGGCGAGGGATTCGCCGAGATCGTCACGGTCACCGACTATCACGACGACGACGCTGTGCTCGGCGCCGCTCGGGAACTCGCCGGACGGCACCGGCCGAAAGCTGTGTTCGCCCTGGCCGAGGTCGACGTGGAACGGGCCGCCAGACTGCGCGGCGAACTCGGCCTGCCCGGCCTGGACTCCGCCACAGCAGGCGCCTACCGCGACAAGATCCTGATGAAGGAATTGGCGCAGGCCGCGGGGCTTCTCGTCCCGACGTTCGCGCCGGTGCGCCACCCGGCGGACATCGTCGACTTCATGGTTGAGAATCCGGGCCGCGTCGTCGTCAAACCGCGTAGTGGTTCCGGCTCCACCGGCGTGTACGTGCTCGACTCGCCGGCACAGGCGACCGGACTCACCGACATCGTCACGGCGACACCGTACGAGGTCGAGAAGTTCGTCGAGGGAGCGGTGCATCATGTGGACGCCTTCCGCGTGGCCGGAGCCCCCGTGGCCGCCGTCGCGTCCCGCTACACCGGCCAAGGGTGCCTCGAGCACTGGACCGACGCCCCGTTCGGCTCCCGGTCGGTCGACACCACCGACCCGGTCTGCGCGCGCCTCGTGGACGAGACCTGGCGGCTCGTCGATGCACTCGTCTCACCGCCCACCGTCTGCGTGCACGCCGAGTTCTTCGTCACCGCCGGCGGCGACATCGTGCTCTGTGAAGTGGCCGCGCGGATCGGCGGCGGGCCGATACCGACGATGCTGCGCCATGTCCTGGGCATCGACCCCCGGCATCTCTGGGCGCGGGTGGAATGCGGGTTGCCTACCGACCTGGACGCGGTCCGGGACCGGGTGGCGGCCGCCCCGCACGCGGCGTTCTATGGCGTGCCGCCGCGCCAGGGCCGGGTGCTGCGACTGCCGGACGCACCGCCGGGCGTGCACGACTTCACGCTGAACACCCACGTCGGGGACGAGTGGACCCCTGCCCGGTACCGCGACCGCAAGTCGGCGGACTTCCTGGCCTACTGGGTGGTGACCGACCCCGATTTCACGGCGCTGGGACATCGGCTGATCGCCACCGCGGAACAGGTGAGCGCCGGATTCGATTGGGACCGTGCCGAAAGCGAGGACGCAGCATGACCGCCACCCATGTGGACGGGATCACCGGCCACGTCCTGCCCCGCGGCGCCCGCCCCACCGCCGCCGACTTCGCGGGCATCGCCGACCCGGACATCATCTGGGAGGACGTGCGGTGGTGGCGGTTCACCGAACGCACCGACCTGCACGAGGTGCGCTACCTCGAGGTGCGTGCGGGCGGCTGCACCGTCGCGGTCGCGCCGCTGCTGTTCACGGCCCGGCCCGGGGGCCTGCTCTTCTACGACCCGCCCCGGCTGGCGGGAACCGCAGGACCGATGGCCGAACCGGAGTTGCTCGATCACCCCGATCGGCTGCGCTGGGCCGAGCTGACCGAGGCACTGCCCGGTGCCCGCGAGGATCAGTACCCGTCGGTGGCGCTCGCCATGTTCGGAAACCACCACGGTGTCGCGCACGCGCCCGGCCGTTCGCACGATCAGCGCCGCGCGGTCATGGCGGCCCTGCCCGACCTGCTCCATCAGGCCGGTGACGAACTCGGCTGCCGCAGTGAAGCATTGCTGTACGTCGGAGAGGCGGAGGCCGAGGACGTGGACGGTTCCGCGACCCGCGCCGGGTACACGGCGGCCTTGCTGGGCGCCGAGGGTGTGCAGGACCTGAGCGGACACAGCTGGGCGGAATACGTCGCGAGCCTGAGCAAACGCCGTCGCGTCCGGCTCCGCAAGGAGGTCGCGGACTACACCGAGGCCGGTCTGCGCACAGTGGTCCGCTGGGGTCCCGCGGCGATCGACGACGAGGTCGTCGCCCTCCAGGTCGCTCACCGGGCCAAGTACGGGCTACCCGGTGGCGAGGACCGCGTCCGACGCGATTTCGACGCCGTCCGTGAGGAATTGGGCGACTCCTGTGTGGTGCTCCGCGCCGAACTCGACGGTCGGCCCATGGGTTTCGTGCTCTACCTCCGCACCCCCGACACGTTGTTCGCCAGGACTGCCGGATTCGCCCCGGGTGTTCGTGGCTGCTACCTGACGCTGACCTACCACGAGACGGCGCGGTGGGCGGTGGAGCACGGCATCCGTCGCGTCCACTACGGCCTCGCCGCCTACGAGGCCAAGATCGCCCGCGGATGCCGACTGCGACCCCGCTGGGGCTGGTTCGCCTTCCGAGGCGAAGGCGCCGACAAGTATCGAGAGGCTCTGACGCTGCAATCGCGCAGCATCGAGCGGCGGCTGGATCTGGTCGGCGCACCGGCACTCCCTGTCCCTTCCCGGCGGCCTGCCGCCACCGAACCGAAAGCAGAACAATGGAACTGATCCCGACCAGTACCGTCTGGATGGACGGTGAATTCGTTGCCTGGGACGAGGCGCAGGTCCACGTGTTGACACCGAGTCTGCACTACGGATGGGGTGTCTACGAGGGCATCCGGGCCTACGCGACGGACCGAGGTCCGGCCGTGTTCCGGCTGCGCGACCACCTGCGCCGGCTGCACGACTCGGCGCGGGTATATCTGCTGGACCCCGGGTGGTCGGTGGACGAGCTCACCGAGATCTCGCTCGAACTGCTGCGCCGCACCGGCCTGGACTCCGGCTACCTGCGACCGATCGTCTACCTCGGCTACGGCTCGATGGGTGTCGCGCCCGCGTTGGACACTGCCCGGGTGGCCGTCGCGGCCTGGCCGTGGGGTTCCTACCTCGGCGAAACCGCGGACCAAGAGGGCTGCCGCCTCGTCGTCAGCAGTTGGCAACGCAACGGAGTGCACGCGGTCCCGCCGTTGGCCAAAGCGACCGGTGCCTATGTCAATTCGGCACTGGCCAAGGTCGGCGCGCTGCGCGCCGGATACGACGACGCACTGATGCTCACCTCCACCGGGCACGTCGCCGAAGCCTCCGCCGCGAATATCTTCGCCGTCCGCGACGGTGAGCTGATCACCCCGCCGGTCGGCGACAACATCCTGCCCGGTCTGACCCGGGACACCGTGATCACACTCGCCCGCGACCTGGGGATCACGGTCAGGGAGCAGAGCCTGACCCGCAGCGAGCTCTACGTCGCCGACGAGGCGTTCCTCACCGGCACGGCCGCCGAAGTCGTCCCGGTGGCGTCCGTCGACGACCGACCGGTGGCGGCGGGTGGGTGCGGCCCGATCACCAAGCAGCTGCGCGACGTGTTCCACGACGTCGTCCGCGGGCGGGAGCCCGCCTACCGCCACTGGCTGGAGTTCGCATGAGCGCCCGTTCGCTTCCCTCGGCCCCTGATCATGTCGCCGCGGTGTGGGACGCCGCGGGCCTCGGAATCCTGGAGGGCGCCGTCACCGGATTCGCGAGCGCGGCAGACCTGCTCGACGGCAGTGCGTGGGCGAATGCGCGGCGCGAGGAGATTGCCGACCGGGTGGTCGACGTGATGGCCGTCCGGGCCTGGCACGCCCTTCCGCAGCTGTCGCACGGTCGCGCACGGAGGGTGGCCCGGCGCTGCATCGCGTACTCGGTTGCAGCGGACACCGTCCGCGCCGACGGGAGCGGCACCGCCCGGGCCGACTGCTGGACCCTGACCACCCACGCGTTGGAACTGCTGACGATTCGCGAACACTTCGACGCGGCGGCCCATCGGTCCAGGGAGCTTCTCGGAGCGGCGCCCCAGGGGAGGTTGCTCGCGGCCTGGCAGATGGTGGACGACGCGCTCGGAGCCCTGGGCACCACCCGCCACGAATGGGTCGGTGCAGACCCCGCGACCGTCGCCGCCGCCGGGTGTGTTCTGGTCGACCGGATGAGCAGACTCCTCATCGCGGCAGCGCTGGTCGCGCAGTCCGCCGCGGCCGAGTCGTCCAGGGCCACCGAACTACTCGTCAACGCGGCCCGCCGGTACGCCTGGAACCACCTGCGGCGACCGGCGCCCGAAGCGGCGACACCCACCCACGTACAGCGGTCCGCCGATCTCGTGCACGCGTTCCTGACGCCGGGGAGCATCCCGTGAACACCCGCCTCCGGCGGCTCGGGGATGCGCTGCTCCCCGACAGCCCGGCCGGTCGCACGCTCGCCGTCGGCGCAGGCATCGACTCGCTGGGCACCGGGATGTTCTTCGCGTCCTTCGCTCTGTACTTCATCGGCGTGGTCGGCCTCAGCGCGAACCAGATCGCCCTCGCGACGACGATCGCGGGTGCGCTCGCGCTGCTCGCCCCGGTACCGCTGGGCAGGCTGGCCGACCGGGTGGGGCCCGGCCGGTTCTACGTGGCACTCCTGCTGGTGCGCGGCATCGGCTACGGATGCTTCGCGCTCGTATCCGATTTCACCGCCTACCTCGTGCTCACCGTGCTGCTCACCGCGGCCGACCGGGCGAGCAGCCCGATCCAGCAGGCGGTGGTGACCGCGGTGATCGGTGGCCGCGACCGGACTCGGACGATGGCCACCATCCGCGCCATCCGCAACGTCGGTCTCACCGCGGGGTTCCTGCTTGCGGGTGTCGTGTTCGTGACCGGCACCCCCGCCGCGTTCACGGCGCTGTTCCTGGGCAACGGAATCTCCTTCGTGGTCATCGCGTTCGCCGTGCGGCTCGTACTCCGGAGGACGGGAACGGTCGTGCAACGCACGCCTCGCCCCGACGGTCCCGAGCAGACCGAAACCGGGGTTCGCTCACCGTTCCGCGACCGGTGGTTCATGGTCTTCACCGTCGGCAACGGTGTCCTGTCGCTGTACGACACCGTGCTGATCGTTCTGCTCCCGATCTGGGTCATCGAGTACACGTCGGTGCCGCTCGCGTGGGTGCCGGTGCTCATGGCGGTCAACACCGTGCTCACGGTGGTCCTGCAGGTCTACGTCGCCCGGTTCGCGGAGGGCGCGGCCGCGGCGGTGCGGCTCCTGACGTGGACCGGGGGACTGATGGCCTTCTGCTGCGGTGCACTCGCGGTCGGCCAGATGGCCGCCACCACAGTGGCGATCGCCGCCGTTGTCGTTGCAGTCGTGGCGCTGTCGATCGCCGAGAACATCCACTCCGTGGCCGCCTGGGAGCTGTCGGCCGAGCTGTCCCCGCAGCCGGCCGTCGCCCGCTACCTCGGCGCGTTCAGCCTCGGCATGACCGGCCAGAAGGTGCTCGGCCCCACAATTCTGGTCGTCGTCCTGTTGCCTGCCGGGGTCCTGGCCTGGCCCGTCCTGGCCGGGACGTTCGGGGCCGCGGCACTGGTCTCCCGGACGGCGGCGCATCGCAGTCTCGCGGAACGCGCACGGACGAAGGAACTCCCGGCCGTCGACCTTCCTGCACTGTCTCCCTTCTCGACACTCGAGGTGAAGAAATGACCGAACACGTCCTCGTCGTCGGCAGCGGCCGCGACCTCCCGGGCCGGGTCCGTGACGCCCTCCCCGGCACACAGACCTCGGTGATCTGCCGACTGGAATTCGTCGCCAAGCTTCGCCGCCTGACGGAGCATGCGCGGGTCATCGCCGTGCGCCACGATGCGCCGGACGAGGAATGGATCGCGCTGGCCGCCGCCGCACATGCGCAGCATCCGTTCACCCGGATCGCCACGTTCGGCGAACGCGACCAGGACCGCTGCGCCTCGATCGGGGAGGCCCTCGGCCTTGCCACCCACTCGCGCCGCACGGTGACGTCCGTTCACGACAAGAACGCCATGCGGGCCGCGCTTCGCGAGTCGGGTGTCGACGCCACCGCCTCCGCGGTCGTCGCCGATGTGGATGCGTTGCGCGCCTTCGCGTCCGAACACGGATTACCCTGCGTCGTCAAACCCGTGTGCGGCGCGGGCAGTGCCGGGGTGGCCATCGTTCGGGAGCACAGCGCACTGGCCGCGGCGTTCGCGCGCGCCGGGGGCGACTTCGACGGACTGACCGACAGCGGCGTGCTGGTGGAGCAGTTCCACGAAGGCCCGCAATTCAGCGTGGAGGCCCTGTCGGAATGCGGCGAACACCAGATCGTCGCCGTCACCCGCAAGTTCTCCGACCCCGCCAACTTCGTCGAACTCGGGCACGTCGCACCGGCCGCCCTCTCCGCGGAACAGGAAGAACGGATCCATACGTACGTGACGAGGGTGCTCGACGCCGTCGGCGTGGAGTTCGGTGCAACCCACACCGAGATCGTGCTCACCCCAACCGGCCCCAGGGTGATCGAAACCCATGTGCGGATGGGCGGCGACGAGATTCCGTCCCTGGCCTTCGATGCCACCGGTGTGGACCTCGCCGAATGCGTCGTGCGGCAGACCGTCGGGGAGAAGGTCCTACCCGGGATCCGGGCCGTCCTCGCCGAGGAGCGGCCGGGCCGCTGTTCCGCGATCTGGTTCGCCGCCGCACCGGTCGCGGGCGTCCTCGTCGACGTGGGCGGTGTCGACGACGCACGGAAGGTCGACGGCGTGACCGACGTGCAACTCCTGGTCCGCCCGGGCGGCGCGGTCAGCGTCCTGGAGTCGTCCGATTCGCGTGTCGCGTACGCCCGCGCCGTCGGGGACACCGCCGAGCAGGCCCTCGACTCCGCCCGGGAGGCCGTGGCGCGTCTCGAGTTTCAGGTGCGCGTGGCCGCCGCGAGCACGGTGACGGTGTGACCCTGCAGATGTCCTACCGAGTCACAGTCCGACAGCGGTTTCGAGGAGATCGAGTTCGGCGTCGAGCTGATCGAGCATGGGGTGCAGATCCGGGACGGTGCGGCGGCAGCCGGTGAGGCCGAAGACGATCTGGTCGTCGCTGCTGGTGCAGGTGATGTTGAGTGCCTGCCCGGTGGTGGGGATGGAGAGCGGGTAGAGGGATTCGAGTCGGGCCCCGTTCCAGTACAACGGGGTTCGGGGGCCGGCAACGTTGGAGATGACGACGTTGAACGGGGGCCGCAGCGGGCCGCGCCGGCCGAGGAACATCTCGACTCCGAGTGGGGCGGCGCCGAGAGCGCTCATCGCGAGGACCTGGGCCGGGCTCATCGCCTGGAGGGCGGCCTTGCCCTCGTTCATGCAGTTGCGCACGGTCTCGAGGCGGTGCGCGGGGTCGGGGAGGTGGGTGGCCAGGTTGCACATGAGCACTCCCACCCGGTTGCCTCCGGCCCCGGTGTTCGGTGCGCGGAGGGAGACGGGGACCATCGCGATCAGGGGATTGTCCGGCAACGCATCGCGGGTGTGCAGGTAGGCCCGGAGGGTGCCCGCGCACATCGTGAGCACGATGTCGTTGATGGTGGCGTCGGCGTGCTTGGCCAGCAGGCGGATCCGTTCGAGGGGGAAGGACCGGGCGGCGACGTGCCGGGCTCCGCTGATCGGCACGTTGAAAAGGGTGTGCGGTGCGGTCAGCGACACCGCACCACCCTTGCCGTGCAGGGCACGATCCACGGTGCCGACCGCTGCGGGCAGCAGTCCGGCCACCTCGCCGACCGCGGCGCGGGCAGCGTCCCACGCCATCGCGGGCAGTGCCGAGCCGAGCCCTCCCGAAACCGCGACGCCCGCGTCCGGGACGGCCGACAGCGGGTTGCGGGGCTGCCAGGGGGTGGGCATGTTCCGGCGGTGGGGGTCCTCGCTCATGCTGTCGCGGAGCAGTCTCATCGCGGACGCACCGTCGGCGAGTGCGTGGTGGATCTTGGTGTAGATCGCGTAGCGGCCGTCGGCGAGTCCCTCGATCAGGTGCATCTCCCACAGGGGACGGCTGCGGTCGAGCAGGGTGCCGTGCAGCCTCGACACCAGGGTCATCAGTTCGGCCATCCCGCCCGGCTGCGGCAGGGCGTCCCGGCGCACGTGATGTTCCAGGTCGACCTCGTGGTGCGGGAGGGTGTCCCAGCCCCACTGGCCGAGTGACGTCACCGAACGGCGGGCCCGCTTGCGGAACGGCGCCGCCACCTGGTCACCGACCAGCGCGGCATCGAACATCGCACGCACATCGGCCGCCGACGCCCCCTCGGGCGGCGTGAACACTGCCAGGCCGCCGACGTGCATCGGATGCTCGCGGGACTCGCCGAGCAGAAACAGTGAATCGGTCGGTGCCATCGGCAACAGCATGTGGTGTCCTTACCGTTCCCGAACCCGGATCCACCTGCGCGGATCCGCTCCCCCCGGAACTGTTGTTCATGTCTGTGTAGTGGTGTCGCAAGGTAACGTTTAGATGTGGTTCATGTCACAAACCGGTCTCGCTGTTTGTAGTTCTACAGCACAATCACGCTTTCCGCCACATGCGCGAATGCCAACAGGACGAATGCCGACGAGCCCACGGGTTGCAGTTCCTGGCGAAAGGCACGTTGTACCGCTTCGGGTTCGTCGCCGCGGCCGAGAACCCCACCAAGTCCGAGCCCCCTTATCGATAGCCCCAACGCCCGACGCATGGTTCGTACCTCCTGACCGAGCGGGCGGAAAATCTCCGGATGCAGTCGAGAACCACCTGCGCAACACTCCCGTCTCCCGGTCTTGTCGAAACAGCTAGTGGAGATGAGCAGAACGTGTGGACAAAGCACCCCGTGGTGCTGCAGTTGCCTCGAATAGTGCGGATCGGCAGTATGTGGGGCGGTGTCTGCTGCTCAGACCGGTGAGCTACCGCGCGTTGTGGGTGCTGCCCAGGGTGACCGACGGCGCGGATACACGGACGAAAGCGCACGGACGAGGTGTGGGTCGCAGCGCGCATCCTGGACTGCCGCCCATAGCCTGTCGACGAACTGGTGCTCGGCGATTCCGAAAGTCTGGAAGACCAGCTCTGCAGGAACTCCTCCGTAGGGAATCCACATCCGAGCGAGGGTGATGAGTTCGCGCGCTTCGCGAGGTAGGTCTTGACCGCAACTCATCGTGCGTCTCCCGTTGTGTATCCGCCGGCGTTTCTCATGTCGATTCTGTCAAGGGCGTGGACCGGTCTGCTGGGCTCAGGCGAGGACGCCGGACTCGTCATCTCAGCCCAGAACTCGAGCTCCCGCGCGGGAGCGCGAGTGTGCGCGAGAACGCGGAAGACTGCCGTAATTCCTTGCATAATAAAGTGTGTCATTGCACCCTCGTTGATTCATCGGCCACACACGCCCAGAGATCATGCGGTGACAACGGACCACAGGTTCTGTCGGCCTGCCGTGATGGACGCGGTTGTGAGCATGTCGTCCCAGTGGTGGAGGGAGCCGAACTCGGAGCGCCACGCGAGGGCAGGTTGGGTGAACTCGTGCAGGCGGTGCTCGCGGGTGGTGCCGATCGCTCCGTGCACCTGGTGGGCATTACGGACGACGATGGAGGCGGCGTGCCCGGCGCAGGAACGGGCAACGGCGACAAGGACGTCGAGGTTCGGTGCGGACCAGTCGGTGCGGACGGCTTCGTTCAGGGCGGCTTCGGTGGCGGCCCGGGCGAGTGCGGCTTCGGCGGCGATATCGGCGACGAGGTTTTGTATGGCCTGAAACTTCGCGAGCGGTCGCCCGAACTGGGTGCGTTCGGTGGTGTGCGTGATTGAGAGGTCGAGGATGCGGTCGAGGGCGGCGCTCGTCTGCACGGCTCGGATCAGTGCGCCGCGCAGGAGTAGTTGGTCAACGACCGCGTCAGCTACCGGAGTGCCTGAGTGGGCGCTGTCGATGGTGACGGTGTCCCTGGGTTCGCCGGCGATGTTGGCGTCAGGCGTGATGGTGAGCATGTTCGTCTCGATGTCGGCGACAACGTACGTGTGGGTGTCGCGCCAGACCGTGACGATCTTGTCGGATTGGGCGGCCCAGGGCACCCGGTGGGCAGTTCCGGTGTGATCGAGCAGGCAGACGGTGCGGCGGGCGTCGTCTGCGGGAAGCGCGGCGGTATCGAGCAGCCAGCCGGCGAGCAGGTCGTGTTCGGCCAGCGGGATTCGGACGCCGTTGGTTGTGGCGGCGCGGAGCAGTTCCGCGGCTTCGAGCCATCCGGCTCCGCTGCCGCCGGATTCCTCTGATCCGGTGAGGCGGGTTAGGCCGAGATCGGTGAGGTGGGACCAGAGGATTGGGTCCCACGTAGCGGTACCGGCGTCAGGTTCCTTCTGGTCGCGGTAAGCGACGAAGACCGCAGACATCATTGCCACAAGATCGGGGTCGACAGTGGTTGGTGTCGTCATCAGCGCATTCCCAATCCCCGCGCGATCACGCCGCGCAGAACTTCGTTGGTGCCGCCACGAAGGGTGAATCCGGGGCGTTGGGCGGCGGCGTCATCGATCATTGCCCGGTAGCGGCGGGGGGTCGGACCGGCGTCACCGGTGATGACGTCGGCAAAATCGGCGATGTCGCCTTCGGTGGTGGTTCCGAGGACTTTGACGACGGCCGCGGCGACGTCGGCGGGTTCGTGGCGTCCGAGGGCTCCGGCGACCGCGGTGGACATCTGGTGCAGCCCCATTGTTCGGGCGAGATACCGGCCTAGGTCGGGGTGTCGGGGTACTGCCCCTGTCCGCATCTGTTCGGCGGTGTCGGCGAGGAGAGGAAATGTGGACAGGAAGCGTTCGGGTCCGCTGCGTTCGAAGCTCAGTTCCGAGGTGACCTGCTGCCAGCCGCTGCCGATGGTGCCGAAGACCATGTCGTCGGCGACGAAGACGTCGTTGAGGATGACTTCGTTGAAATGGTGCCCACCGTGCATCGAGACGATGGGTCGGATGTCGACGCGCGGGGACCGCAGATCGACGATGAACTGGCTCAGTCCGTCGTGCCGATGTGCGGGGTCGACGGGGGTCGTGCGGGCGAGGCAGATGAATGCGTGGGCATGGTGGGCGCCGGACGTCCAGACCTTGGTGCCGCTGAGGACCCAGCCGTCGTCGACGCGGGTGGCTTTGGTGCGGACGCTGGCGAGGTCGGATCCGGAGTCGGGTTCACTCATGCCGATGGCGAAGTAGCACTCGCCACGGGCGATCTCGGGTAGATACTTCCGTTTTTGAAATTCGTTGCCGTACAAAAGGAGTGACGGTGCAATCTGGCGGTCGGCGATCCAGTGCGCGGCGACCGGGGCGCCTGCAGCGAGGAGTTCCTCGGTGACGACGAAACGTTCGAGGTGGCTGCAACCGCGGCCACCGTACTCGATTGGGATCGTCATGCCGACCCATCCCCGGTCGGCGAGTGCGCGCGAGAAGTCCTCGTGCCAGCCGGTGAGCCAGCTGTCGATCCGCGGAGTGATGCGCCCATCAGCGAACTGAGCGTCGACGAATTGCCGGACTTCGGCGCGTAAGTCGTCCATGTCGTGTGGGTCCGACGCGATGGGCGGAACCAGTCGCGGATCTCTCATTGGAGAATCCCTTCGGTTGTGGCTGAGTCGGTTTCGGGTGTTGCGTCGACGTTGGGTCCCGGTGCCTGCATGTCCGTCTGCAAACCGGTTGGAATGTTGGTCGATGTTGACCGCCGCATGTCTTGATTACGCACTATGGCAAAAGTGGGCGATATACGCAATGCTGGTGGCTAATTCGGTGCAGGTACCGAGATCTGCCACGTGAGTGCATCTTGACGCTTGACGTACCGACCGGGCGGTACTAAGTTTCCGTGAACGGTAGCCGCTCGGCAAACTGCTTCGAGTCGGAGTTCCGCAAATGAATTCTCGAAAGGTGTCCCATGGCCGGACTGTGGTTCGACGACGTGGAAATCGGAATGACGTTCGAGACTCCGCGTCGCACTGTGACGGAGGCGGACGTGGTCAACTTCGCCGGAGTGTCCGGTGATTTTCATACGCTGCACACTGATGCGCAAACTATGCGCGAGAGTCAGTTCGGCGAACGGATCGCTCACGGAGCGCTCGTTCTGTCGATCGTGACAGGCCTTCGGGGCCGGCTCGGAATCTTCGACGACACCCTGGTGGCGTTCGCCGAGATCCGTCGCTGGCGCTTCGTGCGTCCGGTGCTCATCGGCGACACGATCCGCGCGGCCAACGAGGTCGTGGAGCTGACTCCCACGTCGAAACCCGACCGTGGCGTCATGGTCCAGCACGTGCAGGTTCTCAACCAGCACGATGTCGTCGTACAAGAAGGAGAAGTGGTGGCATTGGTGAAGCGGGAGGCGAAGGTATGAGGGTCCGCGCGGACGACCCGCAACTCAATGAGGTGTTGACCGGCGCCGGCCCTGCGGGAAAAGACCCCCGTGACGGTCTCGTATTCGTCGCACGGACCGGTCTTCGTGTATGGGCGGAGACCGAGGACGAACTGGCTCAGGCGTTCGACATGACCCGGGAGACAGTCGCGGCAGGTGGTGCAGTGGTCTACGTCGTGCGCTCGGCCGCACTGCTGGGACGAACCGAACCGCTGGACGCGGCTGTCGCAGCCGGCCTACTCAGCGGTGCACGCGCACTCGCGCTCGAGCGCCGAAAACACAACGGCTACTCGACGGTCGTCGCCGTGGCCGACGATGTGGAACCGAAGTCGGTTGCCGACGCGGTGGATCTCCTCGTCGCCACTCGCGGGGCCAACGGTCAAGCCTTCGTACTCGGCGACGAACATTTAGGAGCAGCTCTGCCATGAAGATTGCAGTGGTCACAGGCGCGGCCCGGGGTATCGGCTTCGAAATTGCCCGGCGCCTGACGAAGGACGGCTACCGCCTGGTCCTGGTAGACGTGGATCCGACGGTCGGGGACAGCGCAGCATCGATCGATGCCACGCCAGTGAAGGCCGACATCGCCGATCCGGAGGGCCGTGCGCAGATTCGCTCCGCAATACGGTCCGAAGAGGGGCAGCCGACCTTGCTGGTGAACAATGCCGGTATCACGCGCGATGCTCTGATCGGCGACATGACCGAACCGAACTTCCGACTCGTCAATCGAATCAACCTGGGCGCGACCTTCGAGTTGACGTCCGAACTGGCCGACGAGATCGTCGATGGTGGCGCGGTGGTCAATATCAGCTCACGCGCATACCTCGGCAACGTCGGCCAGTTCAACTACGCCATCTCCAAGGGCGGCGTAGTCGGCCTGACCCGGTCACTGGCGTTGAGCCACGCGCCGCGCTTGCGCGTCAACGCCGTGGCACCGGGCTTCATCGCCACCGACATGACCGACGCGGTACCCGCGAGGGTGCGTGACCGCATCATCTCGCGCATTCCGCTGCAACGCCCGGGCAGGCCCATCGATATCGCCGAAGCAGTCGCTTGGTTGGGCTCCGACCAGGCGGCATATGTCACGGGACAGGTATTGCCGTGCTGCGGAGGTCGCAGTCATGGCTGAAGGCGGTCATGGCAGATACGTAGTGCACAGGTAGTGGATAGGTAGTTTCCCGCTGGCATCGGGGCTGGTCCGCAGGGACCCTCGTGTGATGGTCGTCACGGAAGGGTGCGGTGTGATGTCGGCCCTCGAAAACCGGTTGAAGAAACGACGGTCGTTCTCGTCGGGAAGCGGCGTTCGGCCACAGAGACTTGGAGTGAAGTATGAAACTGGATTTGCTGTATGCGTTGACGAATCGTTCGGGCGAGTTGTCCTGGCATGAGGTGCTGGAGGCGACGCGGCGACATGCCGTGATGGCGGACGAGCTCGGATATGACCGTATTTGGTTGGGGGAGCATCACTTCGATGTCGACGGGACCGATGCGAGCCCGAATCCGATCATGCTGGCGACGGATCTGGCCGCTCGGACGAGCCGCATCCGGTTCGGGATGGCGGCGGTATCGCTGACCCTGTGGCATCCGCTGAGGGTGGCGGAGGATCTCGCCATCCTGGACCACTTCAGTGACGGTCGCCTCGATGTGGCGTTCGGTCGGGGAATTCTGCCGATCGAGGTGATGAATCTCAATCCCGAGGCAAACCGCTGGAACGGCAGCGAGAACAGTTACGGGATCTTCGACGAAAACCTCGCGATCGTGAAGGGGATCTGGACCGACCGCCAGTTCCGTTGGAAGGGGCCGCGCTACACATTCCCGGAGCCGGGGACGAAGTTCATCCACTCGCCCGGTGCGCCCGATCCGGAAGGCTGGGTCGGCGATGACGGCATGCTTCAAGCGTTCGGGATCACTCCGCAGCCGTACCAGCAGCCGATGCCGCCGCTGTTCGCGGTCACCGAGACTGTCGAGGGCTTCCGGCGCGCCGCTCAGAAAGGTATGAAGCCGATCACCTGGTACCCCACCGGTCGGATTCTCCACAACCTCTGCGAGCTCTACCGCGACGAGCGGGCCAAGGTCACCGGCGTCACCCCGGCACTCGGTGAGGATGTGGCCGTGCTGCGCATGGCATACGTCGCGGACACGGACGAGGAGGCGCGTCGCATCGCTGAGCCGGCGGTGGTGGAGTTCTTCGAACTTATCTGCCGGGTTCGCGGTATCGGGGTCTTCCTCGACGCCGACGAGGACCCGAACGATCCCAAGTACAAGGCGATGGCCCCCTGGGATCTCATGTTCGATCGTGATCACCTCTTCATCGGTTCGCCGGACACCGTGCTCGAGAAGATGACGCGGATGACGAAGTCGCACGGCATCCAGAACTGGCTGTTGCAGATGGGCGTGCCGGGCATCGCACACGACGACATCGACAGATCGCTGAAACTCTTCGCCAGCGAGTGCATGCCGGAACTCCGCACGCTCGATTCTACGGCTGTCGCCGCGAACTGATCCACCGGATCCCACAGAAGGAATACTCATGACGGAATACCTCAACCCAGGCAACCTTCCCTACCCTCGATTCGGAATGAATCCGGGTGTGGCGACCAAGGACTACGTGTTCTGCGGCGGGATGGCGCTGGATCTGGAGACGCTGGCGCGTAAGCCGGAGGCCGACACCATCGCGAACGAGACGAAGGTAGCGCTGGAGGAGATCCAGGGGATCCTCGAGACTGTCGGCTGCACGCTCGGGGACGTGGTGAAGACGACGTGTTACCTGGCCGACGATTCGTATCGCAAGGAGTTCTGGACCGCGTACACCGAGGTCTTCGGCGAAGGCCCGTACCCGGCGCGCACGACGCTCGTCGTCGGCATCGCCGGCGACTGCCGCGTCGAGATCGACGCCGTCGCGCTCCGGCCGAAGAGACAGGGGTAGCCGCGATGCCCGACCGTCCGTTCACCGACTGGCACACACACATCTACTTACCCGAACATCTGGGCCCGGTATGGACAGACCGAGGAACCGAGCTCGTCGGGCGGCCAGGCTTCGGCCGCGCGGACCTCGCCGAGCACACCCGGGTGATGGCGGCGTCCGGTGTCGAGAGGTTCCTGGTCCTCGGCCTGCAGGTTGCCCGGATCGGAATGAAGGTGCCGAACGACTATGTCGGCGAGTACCTCGACGCCAACCGGGAACGGGCGATCGGGGTCGGCAGCGTCGACCCGACCCAGCCCGGCGCGGCGGACGAACTCCGCCGCGCCGTACGCGAATACGGCCTTCACGGGGTGAAACTCTCACCGCCGTATCAGGGTTTCCATCCGCACTGCGACGAGGCCTACGAGGTCTATCGCGCTGCCGCTGATCTCGGCATCTTCCTCATGTTCCACCAGGCGAGCGTGTTCGCGCCCGACGGGTGCAACGAATACGCGTACCCCATGTTTCTGGACAAGGTCGCCCGCGAGTTCCGGGATATGAACATCCTCGTTGCCCACTTCGGGAAGCCGTGGATGAACGAGACGGTCGAGCTGATGATGAAGAACCGCAACGTCTTCGCCGACGTATCGACGCTACCGGTGAAGACCTGGCAGCTCTACAACGGGCTCCGACTCGCCATCGAGGGCCATGTCACCGACCGCCTTGTGTTCGGCTCCGACTTCCCGTCATTCTGCCCGAAAGAGTCCGCCGATCAGTTCCTGGCGATCTCGGAACTCGACATGCCACTCCCGATCCCACACGACGTGGTCGAGGACATCCTCTACAACCGGCCACTCGACATCATTCTCCCGAAATAGCCCCCACTCAGCGGGCCGATGTGATCACCAGCGATCCACCCCCCGCCCCGAATCCGGAGACCGCAATGAGCACTCTTGACGGCACTTCCTCCCCAAGGGCAACTACGGACAGGCCCAACGACGATCTTGTTCGCCAACGGCGCCGCGTCTATATCGCCAGCGCGATCGGCAGCACGATCGAGTACTACGACTTCCTCATCTACGCGACCGCGGCAAGCCTGGTGTTCGCCCCGGTGTTCTTCGCGGGATCGTCGCCGGCCGTGGCGCTCATCGCCTCGTTCGGCACGCTCGCCGTCGGATACCTCGCCCGCCCGCTCGGTGGAATCATCTTCGGCCACTTCGGCGACCGGTTCGGCAGGAAATCCTCGCTCATCTGGACCCTGAGCATCATGGGGGTGGCAACCGTATCGATCGGATTGCTGCCGACACCCGACAAGATCGGCGTGCTCGCCCCGACCCTGCTCGTGGCCCTCCGTCTCATACAGGGAATCGCCGTCGGCGGTGAATGGGGCGGCGCCGTCTTGATGGCTGTCGAACATGCGAACACGAAGTCCCGCGGCTTCTACGGCAGCGCAACCCAGATGGGAGCCTCGGCCGGACTCCTGCTGTCCTTCGTTGCGTTCGCGGCGCTGGGCGGGCTCTCCGAGGACCAGTTCCTGTCCTGGGGTTGGCGTCTACCCTTCCTCGTGACGGTCGTCCTCGTCGGAATCGGCATGTACATCCGGGTCGGCGTACGCGAGAGTCCCGTCCTGCTGGCCGAGAAGAAGGAGCGTAACGAAGAGGAGCCGCGCCGCGCGCCGCTGTTCGCGCTACTTCGGGAACGCCGGGGTCGCGTGCTGCTCGGAATCGGCGTCTACGCTGGACCGTTCATGGCGTACGCAGTGGCGACGTCACTGCTGGTGACTTACGCGCACAAGGACTTCGGGATCCCGCGCCAGACGCTGCTCAACGCGATGATGATCGGTACGGCGGGCATGCTTCTCACTGTCCCGTTGTTCGCGTGGCTCTCCGACCGATACGGCCGGCGACCGGTCTACGTCACCGCAGCCCTGCTCACGGCGATCCACGCGTTCGCGATGTTCCCATTGGTGACGTCGGGAAGCTTCCCACTGATCCTGCTCTCGTATGTCATCAGCATGACCGTGCTCAACGCGGCGGCGAACGGCCCGGTCCCCGCACTGCTCGCGGAGCTGTTCCCGACGGCGTCCCGCTACACGGGCGTATCCCTGTGCTACCAATTTGCCGGCATGATCGGTGGCGGCCTCGGCCCGCTCCTCGCTGCAACCTTCATCGCGCCGGGAGGCCCGGGCAGCATCGCGGTTTCCGTGATGATCTCCGCGCTGTGCATCGTGGCCGCGCTTTCTGTCAGCGCACTCGGTGAGACCCGGACCGTCGATTTACGCAATGCGTGATGACTGCAACCAGACCGTACAAACGAAAGACGAGGTCGAAATGATCGACTACTTGAATCCAACCGACCTGGGAGATTTCAGCCCGCAGGGGCTGTCGTCCGGTACCGCGACCGACGTGTTCGTCTATGCCGCGGGCCTGGCGATCGACCCCGAGACCATGGCGAGACGTAAGGAGGCGGAATCGATCGCCGACGAGACCCGGATCTGCCTCGAGAACGTCGCCACGATCTTGGCGGACGCAGGCCTCACACTGCGAGACGTCGTCAAGACCACCTGCTACCTGCAGGACGAGGCACATCGCTTCGAGTTCCTCGATGCGTACAAGGGCGCTTTCGGTGAGGGACCATACCCGGCACGGTCGACGTTCGTCCTCGGTATCGCCTCGAACCTGCGTGTTCAGATCGAAGCCGTCGCGGTACGTCCCGACGCAGCCTGAGTCGGTAACGAACGCCGACGGTCGGACCACGTTCATCGGTGTCGACCGGAACCTCGCAGAAGGACTGGGAAATGACAGAATTCGATAAAATCCGCATCGAGCGCCACGACGACGGCATCCGGGTTCTCGTACTCGACGACCCGGAGAAGCGGAACGCCATCGGCCCCGCCATGCGCCTCGAGCTACTCGAAGCGGCGGACCAGCTGTCCACCGACACTGAAACGCGGTGCCTGGTGGTGACCGGATCCGGGACCTCCTTCTGTGCCGGGGCGGATCTCATGGCGATCTTCGGCGTGAACGGCGCGACCCCGTCGAGCATGCGGGCCCGTCAACTGTCGTACTACGAGAGCTTCCTGTGGCTGCGGGAGCTTCCATACCCCACGGTTTCCGCCGTCAACGGTCACGCGATCGGTGCTGGGTTGAATCTCGCGTTGGCATGCGACATCACCATCGCGGGGCCGAACGCCAGATTCGGCGCCACCTTTGCGAAAATGGGCTTGCATCCGGGAGGCGGATGCACCTATTTCCTGACGCAGAAGCTGGGGCGGGGACGTGCACTACGCACGGTTCTCCTCGGCCGGACACTCGACGGCGTGCAGGCCCATGACGAGGGACTCGCAGACGTCTACGCCGATGACCCGCTCGGAGAAGCTTTGACTCTCGCACATTCGGTCGCTGATCTGCAGCCGTCGCTCGCTCGCGACATGAAACAAGCCGTGAATCTCGCCGCCGAGAATTCCTTCGACGTGACGGTGGGATTCGAGTCCTGGGCTCAGGCAGCCAGTGCGTACAACCCCGGTGTCCAGGACGCGATTCGCGCCGCGGGCCGCACCACGTCATCCCGATCGAGCTAGGAGAAACGAACAATGATCGACTTGGGCAAGTTCAAAGACATCATGGCGTATGCACCAGGCCCCGCCACAGTCGTCACTGCCACCGGTGACGACGGCAGGCACCAGGGTCTGACGATGTCCGCGGTGTGCTCTGTCTCGCTGGATCCCCCGCTCGTCCTCGCATGCCTCGACCACGGGTCGAACACCCTGCAGGCGGTGCGTTCGTCGGGATCCTTCACCGTCAACTACATCGCCGACGGCCACGAGAGCGTCGCGCTGGCCTTCGCGGTCAAGTCGGACTCGAAGTTCGACGGACATGCATGGTCGGCCCCGGACGGAGGACTGGGCGGGCCGGTGCTCGCGGAGAACACCGCGGCGTTCGCAGTGTGCCGGGTCGAGCAGATGGTCGAGGCCGGCGATCACACGATCGTGGTCGGTGCCGTGGTCGACGGGGGAGTGCGCGAGGATTGCCATGCGTTGGCCTATGCACGCCGGGAATTCTTCACGGCCGTCGGATCGCAGGTATGAACCGATACTCGCTGACGATCAATCGAGGAGAGTCCATGGCGCACAGCGACATCACAGTCGGCGTTCTGGTCGGAAACCCGCGGCCGGCATCGCGGACGGCAACCGTCGCACTGGAGGTAGGCCGTCAAGTTGCCGATGCGGTCGGAGGCAGGGTCGGTCCTGTCGTCGATCTGGCGATGCACGGCGGGGACGTTCTGGACCCCGACTCCGCGACGGTGCAACGGGACATGGAGCTCGTCAGCGGAGTCGACACCCTCATCGTGGTCTCGCCGACCTACAAGGCGACCTACACGGGCCTGCTCAAATCCTTCTTCGACCGTTTCGGCTTCGTCTCACTCGACGGCGTCGTAGCGGTGCCCGTGATGGTGGGCGGTGCCCCACACCATGCCATGGCCGGCGAGGTCCACCTCCGACCGCTGCTGGTCGAACTGGGTGCCGTCGTGCCCACTCGGAGTCTCTACGTCGTGGACTCCGAACTCGACCACCTCACGGACACGGTCAGCACCTGGCTGTCCAGGGAAGGTGCCTCGCTGACGAACGCACTGCGCACTGCGCCGGCGTAGATGAACACGGGACACCCGGCGACACCGCGGCCCCAAGTACCTCGAAGGAACAATTATGCCCGATATGCCCGGCCCCGCCCGACGGGCACTCGGTTCGTTCGCTCCGAAGCTGGCCGAACTCACCGACGACACCTTGTTCGGCGACATCTGGGAACGTCGTGAACTGACACCTCGAGACCGAAGCCTCATCACCGTCGCTGCCTTGATCGCGCTCTACCGCTCCGAGCAGCTGCCCTTCCATCTGCGGAGGGCACTGGACAACGGCCTCACAGTCGAAGAACTCGTGGAAGTCGCCACTCACCTCGCGTTCTACTCCGGCTGGCCCACCGCGATGACGGCAGTCCAGATCCTTCGGGATCTCCCCGGCCCCGAAGCCTCTCGATAGGTTGGCCGGGCGCGCATAGCATGCCGACTGGTACGAATGTATACTTGATCGGTACGCCGACGAGCCGTGGGTGTACTGGACGTGCCGTAGCATCGCGCCTACCCGCTCCGGACAGAGTGTTCGAGATGGACGGCGGGCTGAACAGCCAGGGAGGAAGTTTCGTGGCGAGGCCGAAGGTTTCGAGTGGCAAGACGAGTGGCCGTAGGGTCCGCGACCCCGAGGGAGCTCGGCGTGCCCTGCTCGAGAACGCGGTCGAACTTTTCGAGCGGAACGGATACGCGGCAACGTCTGTCCAGAGCATCGTCGATGCGGCGGAGCTGACCAAGGGCGCCTTTTATCACCATTTTCAGAGCAAAGAAGACCTGCTCTACCGGGTGCACGACGAGTTCATCAACTATCAGCTCGGGCGTGCGCGCAGTGTCATGGCGGACAAGGAACAGAGTCCGGATCAGATCCTGCGACGACTGATCACCGAGGCTTTACTCGAACCGATGTCGATCTACAAGGCGGAGATCACGGTGTTCATGCAGGAACGGAAGTTCTTGCCCACTGATGTCTTCGCCGAGATCCAGCAGAAGCGTGACGAGTTCGAGCGCTTCTTCGTCGACGTGATCGAGCGCGGCATGCAGGAGGGTGTGTTCCGACAGAAGGGCCCGGCACGACTGGTGGCATTCGGGATCATCGGCATGGGGGCGTGGACACACGTCTGGCTGGACCTGAAGGGCTCGGTAACCCCCCGCGAAATCGGCACCATCTACGCCGACATCCTCATCGACGGACTGATCGAGCGACCGGCGGACGCCTGAGCTGCACTCTTCGACCACCCGGCCTCCACGAATGCCCCTTCGTGGAGGCCGTGCTCGTTTAGCGCCTACCGTGACGCAGCGGGTTCGCGGCATCCGGGTGAACCGCGGTCCCAGCGGTATCGTCGCGATCTCTTGACCCCCTGACGTGTAGTGCGGTAACGTCATCTCACAACGTTACGTACCGCCCGGTTAGTATGTAAGCGCAGACGAACTTCGTTTATCTGTTGAGCCGGCGGCACGCTTCCTGGCTGGAAGGCGTTCCTCTGTTGTCGAGAAGCCTCACTCACCGGACGCGCTCCAGCCTGAATCAGTGACTCCGGGCGGTCGTTCCCCGAGATATCCGAGATCGGTGTCCGTTCTCGAGAACGATGAGAACCACTCTATCCGTACGACATTGAGGATTCGATCATGCCAGCAGAACTACTCGGTGACGTTCCGAACGCGAATACCGTGACGGCGGGCGCGGTGCAGCCGGTCGGGGTCGGGCGGTAGAGCATCGTGGACACCTACGACTACATCGTCGTCGGCGGCGGAACCGCCGGGTGCATCATTGCTGCGCGACTCACCGAGGATCCCGAGGTCCGTGTCCTGCTCCTGGAGGCCGGCGGCTCCGAGCGACGACCAGAAATCGAGAACCCAGGTGCCTGGCCGAGTTTGGCTGGCAGCGAGCTGGATTGGAACTACGCGACCGTTCCGCAGAAGGCTCTCGGGCGGACGGTCCCCGCGACCCGCGGCAAGGTCCTGGGCGGCTCGGGCTCGATCAACGTCATGGCGCACCTGCGGGGACACCGAGTCGACTACGACTCGTGGGCCGCGGAGGGCGCTGAGGGTTGGGACTACGACTCGGTGTTGCCCTACTTCATGCGCTCCGAGGACGTCCCCGACGGCGACCCCCGATTCCGGGGTCGGGGCGGACCACTGGCGCCGCGGCCGATCGACTCGCCCCACCCGTTGTCACTCGCCCACGTCGAGGCCGCGCGGCAGGCGCAGCACGCTGTCGCAGCAGACCTCAACAGTGGCGAGTTACTCGGGGCAGCGTGCCATGAGCTGCTGATCAGCGGGAACAGGCGACAGAGCACCGCGAGCGCCTACCTCAGGCCGGCTCGCGGCCGGACAAATCTGACAGTTCGCACCGGGGCGATCTGTCGACGCCTCGTCATCGTGGGCGATCGCTGTCGCGGGGTGGAGTACACCTGGGACGGTCACTCGATCCGGTCCGCGGCGGCCGGCGACGTTGTCTTGTGCGCCGGTGCAGTCGATTCCGTGCGGCTGCTGCTGCATTCGGGCGTCGGACCGGTCCGAGACCTCGAGTCGGTCGGCGTGCAACCGGTGATCGAGTCGCCGGAGGTCGGCCTGAACCTGCAGGACCACATCTTGCTGGCGGGAGTCCGGATGCGCGCGGATCGACAGCTGCCCCCACCGAGTGGCAACTACGCCGAGTCGACGCTGTTCGCGAAGACGAACCCGTCTCAAACCCGGCCGGAGCTGCAAATCGTGCAGATCCAGGTCGACTACCACACGCCGTGGCAACGGCCAGCCGAGAACAGTTACACCTTCGGGATCGGGCACATGCGCCCGCGAAGCCGCGGAAGCATTCGCATGGCGTCTTCCGACCCGGAAGCGCCGCTGCTGATCGATCCGAAATACCTCAGCGACCCATACGACATCGAACAGCTCATCGCCGGAATCGAGGTGGTGAACACACTCGCCGAGACGAGCGCATTCGACGCATGGGGTGGCACTTCCGACGCCTCCGCACTACTTCGCCTCGACCGCCCGGAGTTGGAGAAGGCGATCCACGACAGTGTCAGCAGCTTCTTTCACCTTTCGGGAACCTGTCGCATGGGCACTGACGCGACGGCGGTGGTCGATCCGCACCTTCGGGTGCGCGGCGTCGACGGGTTGCGCGTCGCAGATGCGTCAGTCATGCCGAGCATCGTCTCGTGTAACACGAATGCTGCGACCGTGATGATCGGTGAGAAGGCCGCCGATCTGCTGTGCGGCAGACCCGCTGGGTGATTCCGGGCGCGGTCCCACGAATCAGCTGATTCGACGGCGATTTGCCTCTGGCGCCCCGAGGTTTCGGCCGCTACACTACGTACCAACCGGTCGGTAGGACCGATTGCACTACTCGACGAAGGAGGAGAGATGCACACCGGCATCACTCTCGTATTTCAGAACATCGACGGAAACGTCTCGGACGCGGAGACCTACCGCAACGAGCTGGATCTCGCGCTGCGGGCAGAGTCCGCCGGCTTCGATTCGGTATGGACGCCAGAACATCACTTCACTGCCTACGGCATGACACCCGATGTCCCGCAGTTCCTCTCGTGGCTTGCGGCCAAGACATCCACGGTCAAACTGGGGACGATGGTGTCCGTCCTTCCCTGGCAGGACCCGGTTCGGACCGCCGAGAACTTCATCCTGCTCGACCATCTCTCGGGTGGCCGCTCGATGCTCGGCATCGGCCGAGGGCTCGGCCGGGTAGAGTTCGACGGCTTCCGGGTGGAGATGGGCAAGTCCCGCAGGCTCTTCGCGGAGTATGCCGAAGCGATCCTGAACGGTCTCGAGTCCGGCGTCATCGAAGCCGACGGCGAACTGTACAAACAGCCGGCCATGGACCTGCGCCCCGCGCCGTATGCGTCGTTCCGCGGTCGCACCTTCGCATCGGCGGTGTCTCCGCAATCAATCGACCTCATGGCAAGCCTGCAGGTCGGGCTGATGGTCATCGCGCAGAAGCCTTGGGACAAAGCCGAAGCCGAGATGCGCGACTACCGTGCCCGTTACCTCGAGATCAACGGCGAGGAGCCGGCAAAGCCGATCATCTGCGTCTTCGTCGGAGTAGGAGAGACAGAAGCCGAGGCCCGGCAGATGCGCGATGTGTACCTCCGGCGCTACGCCGAGTCGACCGTCGAGCATTACGAATTCGACAACGTCGGCTTCGCGAAAATTGAAGGCTACGAGTACTACGCCGGGCTGAGCCGCAACATCGAGAAGCACGGAGTCGACGGCTTCTGTGACTTCCTCGCCGATCTCCAGGTGTGGGGAACGCCGGATCAGGTCGTCGACCGGATTCTCGAGTATGTCGATCGACTGGACGCGGGCGGGGTCCTGATCGCACCGTCCTTCGGCGGCATGGCGCCCGAAGTGTCATCCCGAAACTTCGAACTGCTCGCCTCCGAGGTGCTTCCGCGCCTCAAAGCCCACGATGTGGGCGGCGAACTCGGTGTTACCTACGGTGTCGACCGAACACTGACGCCGACGTCATAGCAACTCATCGGCTTCTCGGGGCCGAACCGTCCATACGTGTTCGTCGAGTCGGCGGCACCTACCAACGATTTTCGAGTAGTGAGGGTTTGAATAGTGATAATCGCCGATGTGGATTTGACGGCTGCGTGTTTGATTGGTGGTCGGTGGGTGCCGGGGTCGGGAGTGGATGCGATCGATGTGTTCAATCCTGCGACGGGGCGGGTGATTACGGAGTTGGTGCCGGCGACGATCGAGGATGCGGAGGCGGCCGTGGTGGCTGCGTCTCGTGCCTTCGCCGACTGGGGTTCGCGGCCGTTGTCGGAGCGGGTGCGGTTTTTGTATCGGATGAAGGTGATCCTCGAGGACAATGTCGAGTCGTTGGCGCGCACGATCACGATCGATCAGGGTAAGACGTTGGATGAGGCGCGCGGTGAGGTGGGGCGGGCGGTCGATTTCTTGGAGACGGCGATTGCCGCTCCGATGCTGTATCACAGCGACGCCGTGAACGTCACCACTGGTGTGGATGCGCGGCGGGTGCGGGAGCCGTTGGGGGTGTGTGTGGCGGTGACGCCGTCGAACTTCCCGGTGATGAACACGGTGCAGTTCTCGGCGTGGGCTCTGGTCACGGGTAATGCGTTGATCATCAAGGCGTCCGAGCAGGATCCGCTCGCGTCCACCGCGGCGATTCGGTTGCTGCAGCAGGCGGGTCTGCCGGATGGGGTGCTGAACTTGGTGCACGGTCGGGCGGATGTGGTCAAGCACCTGATCGCCCACCCGTCGGTGGTGGCGGTCTCGTGCATCACGTCGTCGCCGACGGCGCGGGCGATCTACGGGGCGGCGGCAGCGGCCGGGAAGCGGGTGCAGGCCAATGGTGGTGCGAAGAATCCGATCGTGGTGGCCGCGGATGCGGATCTCGATAGGGCGGCGGCCGGGATCG
This sequence comes from Rhodococcus sp. JS3073, assembly GCF_026810085.1. NCBI lineage: Bacteria > Bacillati > Actinomycetota > Actinomycetes > Mycobacteriales > Nocardiaceae > Rhodococcus > Rhodococcus sp. JS3073. The sequence goes on from NZ_CP113951.1 coordinate 5,179,785, forward strand.
TGTCCTCGTCCTATGGGATGGCGGGTCAGCGGTGCCTGGCGGGGAGTCGGGTGGTGGTGGTTGGTGATGTCTACGGCGATCTGATGGACCGGGTGGTGGCGTTGGCCGATCAGTTGGTGGTCGGTGACGGTATGGACGAGGGTGTGACGATGGGCCCGGTCGTCAGCGCCGAGAGCAAGGTGCGGATCCTGGCGGCGCTGGGGGAGGCGGAGGATCTGGGTGCGACGTTCGTTCTCGATGGTCGGAACGTGAAGCCGGTGGGTGGGGTGGGGTCGGAGAACGGCTATTTCATCGGGCCGACCGTCGTGGCCGATCTGGATCCGCGGCACGGGGTGGAGGGTCGGGAGTTGTTCGGTCCGGTGATCAATGTGCATCGGGTGGATACGCTCGCGGAGGCGATCGCGTTGTCGAATGACACCGAGTTCGGTAACGCTGCAGCGGTGTTCACCAGCTCTGGTGCGGTGGCGGCGGAGTTCGAGCGGGGTATCCGGGCCGGCAATGTGGGTGTCAATGCGTTTCCGGCGCCGCCGGCGAATGTGACGATGGGCGGGTACGGTGCCTCGTTCTACGGTGATTCGCATGTGTGTGGTGCTGCGCCGTTGGATTTCTTCACCGATCAGAAACTGGTCGTCACCCGATGGTGAGCACCATCCGGCGAACCAGTGGGAGCGCGGCATGAACTCCGCGGTCGTCATCGACGCGGTCCGGTCGCCGATGGGCCGAGCCCGCCCGGCTGGCGCACTGGCCGGTGTTCATCCGGTCGAGCTGCTGGCGCAGGTGGTTTCCGCGCTGGTGGAGCGAACGGCGGTGGATCCCGGCGAGGTCGACGATCTACTGGTCGGGTGTGTCACGCAGTCCTCCGAGCAGTCCGGCAACATCGGGCGGATGGCGTGGCTGGCGGCGGGGCTGCCGGAGCAGGTGCCGTCCGTGACCATCGAGCGCAAGTGCGGCTCCGGTCAGCAGGCGTTGCAGTTTGCGGCGCAAGGCGTGATGGCGGGGTCCTACGACATCGTGATCGCGGCCGGCGTCGAGTCGATGAGCCGTGTGCCGATGGGATCGAATCGTCAGGGTGCTGACATCTACGGTCCCTCGGTGAACGAGCGGTACGCTCCGGGACTGCTACCCCAGGGTGTCGCAGCCGAACTCATCGCGCACCGGTGGAATCTCGACCGGAAACAACTCGACGAGTTCGCCGCGCGTTCACATCAACTCGCGGCGCGGGCGGACTCCGCCAACGCTTTCGCGCGCGAGATCGTGCCCATTCGCGTGCCGGCCACGGAGGAGACGGTGAACCGGGACGAGACCATTCGTCCCGGTACCACCCTCGACTCGATCGGGGCGCTGACACCGTCCTTCCGCACCGAGGAGTACGCCGAACGGTTCCCGGAATTGCGATGGCACGTCACGCCGGCGAACTCGTCCCAATTGACCGACGGCGCCAGCGCGGTGCTGATCGCCAGCGAACGGGCGGCCAGGCGAATGGGCTGGCGTCCCCGGGCCCGACTCCGGTCCTTCTACGCCTGCGGTGACGATCCGTTGATGATGCTGACGGCGCCGATCGCGGCGACACGGGAGATCCTGGCCCGGACCAGCCTGGCGATCGATCAGATCGATCACTTCGAGGTCAACGAGGCCTTCGCCTCCGTGCCGCTGGCGTGGCAGTCGGATCTCGAGGTCGACATCGACCGCCTGAATCCGCGAGGGGGAGCGATCGCCCTCGGTCATCCGCTCGGAGCGACTGGTTGCCGGTTGCTGACGACGATGCTGCATGCGATGGAAGACGCCGACCAGCGACGCGGGTTGCAGACGGTATGCGAGGCGGGCGGCATGGCAAACGCACTCATTCTGGAAAGAGATTGACGGGTGCGGGACGCCCTTCCCAGAGCGTCCCGCACCTCCCATTGAGAAGGCAGGAGCACTCCCATGAGCGACAGAGTCCGTCTGGACAGTGTGGAGCGGGCAATCGCCGACATCGCGGCCGGTAAGGCGGTCGTGGTGGTCGACGACGAGGACCGGGAGAACGAAGGTGACATCATCTTCGCCGCGGAGAAGGCCACACCGGAGCTGATGGCGTTCACCATTCGGTATTCCAGTGGGGTGATCTGTGTGCCGATGGCGCCTCAGATGCTCGACCGGCTGGACATTCCGTTGATGACCCCGCACAACCAGGACCGGATGCGCACGGCGTACACGGTGTCAGTGGACGCGGCCGACGGTGTGAGCACGGGGATCTCTGCGGCCGATCGTGCACGGACTGCTCGGGTGCTTGCCGGTGCGGGTTCGGTGCCGTCGGATCTGACGCGGCCCGGTCACGTCTTCCCGCTTCGCTACAGCGAGGGCGGGGTGTTGGTGCGGCGCGGCCATACCGAGGCCGCAGTGGATCTGGCCACGATGGCGGGGTTGGCTCCGGCGGGTGTGCTGGTGGAGGTCGTCAACGACGACGGCACCATGAAACGGGCTCCTGAGCTGCGGGACTTCGCTGACACCCACGGTCTGGCGATGATCTCCATCGACAGTGTGGTGGGATACCGGCGCCGGCACGAGTTGCTCGTGGAGAGGGTCGCCGCGACCCGGCTGCCGACACGGCACGGCGACTTCACTGCCTTCGGATATCGCGTGGAAACCGACGGCACCGAGCACATCGCGCTGGTGCACGGCGACATCTCCGATGCCGCCCCGGTGCTGACACGAGTGCATTCGGAGTGCCTGACCGGTGACGTCTTCGGATCGTGTCGCTGCGATTGTGGGCCGCAACTGACCGAAGCGATGGAGCGGATCAGATGTGAAGGCCGCGGTGTCGTGATCTACCTGCGTGGGCACGAAGGGCGCGGCATCGGACTGGCGGCGAAGCTGCAGGCCTACAGTCTGCAGGACTTCGGCCGGGACACCGTCGACGCAAATCTGGATCTCGGTCTGCCGATTGATGCCCGGCACTACGGGACGGCTGCGCAGATCGTGCGAGATCTGGGTATCGGGTCGGTGCGATTGCTGACGAACAATCCGCAGAAGGTGACCTGTCTGCAGGATGCAGGCATCGAGGTCGCAGCACGTGTTCCCCTACTGCCGCGGCCGAACAACCACAATCTCGGTTACCTACAGACCAAACGGGACCGGATGGGCCACGACCTCCCCGACCTGTGCCCGGCGACACCCGTGAGGGAGCGAGGTATCACCGCCTTCGGCTGAGCAACAGCCCGGCTGGCCGACCGTTGGAATCGGAACGGATAATCCGTTCACGAGGGAACTCCCTCGCCGCATCCGACGACCGGGTCGAAGCGTGAATCTCGCGGGACTGGCCATCACCGCGGTGACGCCCGCAGTCGAGCGGGCCAGGGGAGTTGAACTCGCCGTCACCAGGCTGTAGAACGTACATCGTATAGCGGGCACGATTTGTCAAGAGGTGGCGCATGACTGTACGGCCGACTTCTTTCGGATTGGCCGATCGGCTCGGCGCATCGGACGCGCCCGTCAAATCAGCCTCCTGCGTAATGTGCCGGTTCGATATTGGATGCGACCATGCCCGAAAGTGAGCCCCCCGCGGACATCGGCGTGCATGCCAAGTCGAGGCGAGGCAAATCCGGAAATCTTCCACTGGACCTGACCAGCTTCGTCGGCCGTCGGCACGAGCTGGCAGACACCCGCCAGCTGCTGTCCGGATCGCGGCTGGTAACTCTCATCGGCGCCGGCGGCGTGGGCAAGACCCGGCTCGCCCTGCGGATCGGCGACGTTTCGCGTAGGACATACGACGACGGTGTCTGGTTCGTCGAACTGGGTGAACTACACGACGGGGACCTGCTCGGACAGGCTGTGTCGGGTGCGCTGGGTTTACAGGATCACTCCGTCCGGCCGCCCATGACTGTGCTCACCGAACAGCTGGCGGAAAAACGGATCCTGTTAGTCCTGGACAATTGCGAGCATCTAATCGAGGCAGTTGCAGGTGTTGCACAGGTCGTACTGCGGACGTGCCCGGGTGTCCACATCCTCGCCACGAGCCGTGCGTCTCTCGACATTCGTGGGGAGGTAGTGGTTCGAGTACCCCCGCTGTCGCTGCCGGAGCTGACGCGATCGACGGCGACGCTACGCGAGATTTCCCGATATGACGCGGTGACCCTGTTCGAGCAGCGTGCGGGCGCCGCAGTGCCGGGTTTCAGGCTCACCGAGGACAACATGGGCGCGGTGGCTGAAATCTGCCGGCGTCTGGAAGGCCTGCCCTTGCCGATCGAACTGGCGGCGGCACGATTGCGGGCGATGTCGGTCGAGCAGATAAGGGAGCGCCTCGGCGACAGACTCCGACTTCTCACCCTAGGCGGCAGAGGAACACCGACGAGGCAGCAGACCTTGAGGTTGTGCATCGACTGGAGCTATGACCTGTGCTCGTCGCAGGAACAGTGGTTATGGGCTCGGCTGGCGGTGTTCGCCGGCGGTTTTGAGCTCGACGCCGCCGAGGGGGTCCTCGCCGCGGACCCGCCTGACGGAGAGTTACTCGATCTGCTCACGTCTCTGATCGATAAGTCGGTCTTGATCCGCGAAGAGGTCGGGTCGGTGGTGCGGTATCGACTGCTGGACACGATTCGTGAATACGGACGAGAGAAATTATACGAAGCCGGCGGATACTGGGAGCTTCGAAAAAGGCATAGAGATTGGTACGAGCAACTCGTGCTCCGCGCGAAGACCGAATGGATCGGTCCGCTGCAGGTGGAGTGGATCGCCAGACTGGAGCGTGAGCAGCCGAATCTGCGCGACGCCATGGAGTTCTGCCTCAGCGAAGACGGCGAGGCAGAAGCGGGCATGCGCATCGTCACCGCGATGTATCAATTCTGGTTCGTGCGAGGATTGTTCAGCGAAGGCCGTCACTGGCTCGATCGTGCACTCACAAGTCGGGAAGGTCAGCAACCCTTCGACCGGATCGAGGCTTTGTGCACCAGCAGCATGCTGGCCGCGTTGCAGGGCGACGTTGCCGCCGGCACCGTATCGACGGACCAGGCACGACTGCTGGCTGCCCGGGTTGGGGATGCCGACCTCGATGCGTTGGTCGCCTTCGCGGAGGGGTGCCTCGCCGTTTCCAACGGAGAGCTTCGGACAGGTATCGCCAGCCTCGAGAACGCGATCAACGTCTTCCGTCCCGAAGGCGATCTCAACCAGCTGGTGCCGGCACTGGTCTGGCTGGCGCTCGCCTTCGAGATGACCGGCGACATCCAGCGAGCTACAGAGAGCTACGAGGAGCTCATCGCGCTTACCGAGTCGCGGGAGGAAAGAATATGGCGAGCAATGGCGTTGTGTGACTATGGTTTCGCGATGTGGCAGCACGGAGAACGTGAGCGTGGAACCGCGCTCCTCGAGGATGGTCTGCGGTTGTCCCGGATGGTGGGAAGTCAGCTGAGCTACGCCTGGGCGCTCGAGCAATTTGCGTGGACCGACGTCGAACAGAGGCCGGAACGGTCCACGGTGCTGCTGGGCGCTGCGGACGTACTGTTCAGCGCTACCGGTGGTCGCGCACCCGCTCTGACAAACACTGCCACTTTGCACGAGAAGTCGCGGCAGCACGCTCGAACCTCTCTCGGTGAAAGAGCATTTGAGGCCGCAATGAATCGAGGCGCAGCACTGAGCGCGGACGAGGCGGTTGCCTACGCCTTGGGTGAAGAAACGCGGGCCGAGGTGCCCGCGACGAGTGGCGAGGCCCTCAGCCTCACCCGACGCGAGCAACAAGTGGCTGAACTGGTCGCCGAAGGACTGAGTAACAGGGCAATTGCCGACCGGCTTGTAATTTCCCAACGCACCGTCGAAGGTCACGTCGAGCACTCCCTCGTCAAACTCGGCTTCACCTCGCGTACGCAACTTGCCGCGTGGGTCCACGAACAGAAACCCGGCCGCTGAGCCACCTTCTCGTCCGAGCTGGGGCTGATCCGAGAACGGACCGTCCGCACGGCGAGTGCGCGTCTTTGGTGATCCCAATCGACGCGCTGACAGCGGCACCATGTCCGCACCGTGTGTGACCTAAGTGGCTGGTCCGAAGTGCCGGTGCGCGGGTTGTCAGCCGGCCGCGCAGGACGTGAGAGTGGCCCCGAGGGTCCGCCCGGGCTTCCCATCGAGTCGTTGAACCAGCCAGCAGTCAAAGCACTCGGCTTCCGGCGACCTGGGCATACCACGGCACCCACTCTCACATGCCCACCTACGTAGTACGTGGGTACGGCCAATAGGTAGCGAATAGGTAATTTCCCGCTGGCACCGAGGCGTGGCTGCAGCGATTCTCATGTGATGGGCATCACCTGAACGGTTGTACCCCCAAGGTCGGCCTTCGGGTACGGGCTTGGACAGCAATGCGGTCCTTGTCCGAAATATGGGCGAGAACCAATGAACTTTGGAGTGAAATGAAAATCGATCTGCTGTATGCGTTGACGAATCGTTCGGGCGAGTTGTCCTGGCATGAGGTGCTGGAGGCGACGCGGCGTCATGCCGTGACGGCGGACGAGTTGGGGTTTGACCGGATTTGGTTGGGTGAGCATCATTTCGACACAGATGGGACGGATGCGAGCCCGAATCCGATCATGTTGGCGACGGATCTGGCCGCTCGGACGAACCGGATCCGGTTCGGGATGGCTGCGGTGTCGTTGACGTTGTGGCATCCGTTGCGGGTGGCGGAGGATCTTGCGTTGCTTGATCATTTCAGCGAGGGCCGGTTGGATGTGGCGTTCGGTCGCGGGATCCTGCCGATCGAGGTGATGAACCTCAATCCTGCAGCGAATCGGTGGAATGGTTCGGACAACAGCCGGGCGATCTTCGAGGAGAACCTGGAGATCGTCCGCAGGATCTGGACGGAGGATCTGTTCAGTTGGTCGGGAGAGCGGTACACGTTCCCGGAGCCGCGGACGAAGTTCATTCACTCGCCGGGGGCGCCGATGCCGGAGGGCTGGGTCGACGAGCAGGGCTATCTGAAGGCGTTCGGGATGACGCCGCAGCCGTTCCAACAGCCGATGCCGCCGCTGTTCGCGGTGACCGAGTCGGTGGAGGGGTTCCGTGGTGCGGCGCAGAAGGGTCTCAAGCCGATTACCTGGTATCCGACCGGTCAGGTGCTGCGCAATCTGCTCGACCTCTATCGGGCGGAGAAGGCGGCTGTCACCGGCGCGACGCCGGACCTGGGGGAGGATGTCGGGGTGCTGCGACTGTGCTACGTCGCCGAGACCGATGAGCAGGCGCGTCGGGTCACCGAGGCGAGTGTGGTGGAGTTCTTCGAGTTCGTATGCCGGGTCCGTGGCATCGGGGTGTGGCTCGACGCCGACGAGGATCCGGAAGATCCGCGGTTCAAAGAGATGGATCCGTTCGATCTGCTGATGGAGCGCGATCACCTGATGATCGGCTCGGCGGCGAGTGTGACCGAGAAGATGATGCGGCTGACCAGATCGCATGGCATTCAGAATTGGTTGCTGCAGATGGGCTTTCCCGGTGTGGCACATGACGAGGTGGATCGTTCCCTCGAGTTGTTCGCGGCCGAGGTCATGCCCGAGGTGCGCAAGCTCGACTCCACCCTCGCGGCTGCGCAGTGATCGACGAAGCCCTCACGGAAGGAGTACTCATGGCGGAATACCTCAACCCGGGCAACCTTCCCTACCCTCGATTCGGAATGAATCCGGGTGTGGCGACCAAGGACTACGTGTTCTGCGGCGAGATGGCGCTGGATCTGGAGACGCTGGAGCGTAAGCCGGAGGCCGACACCATCGCGAACGAGACGAAGCTCGCGCTGGAGGAGATCCAGGGGATCCTCGAGACTGTCGGCTGCACGCTCGGGGACGTGGTGAAGACGACGTGTTACCTGGCCGACGATTCGTATCGCAAGGAGTTCTGGACCGCGTACACCGAGGTCGTCGGCGAAGGCCCGTACCCGGCGCGCACGACGCTCGTCGTCGGCATCGCCGGCGACTGCCGCGTCGAGATCGACGCCCTCGCGATCCGACCACGGAACCAGCGGTAGAACCGCGCTGAGAAAATGTCGGGCCGTGCGACCGACAAGTCGTCGACCGAGGCACAACTCTTCCCCGAAGTCATCGGTGAGACCGCTCGACCGGAACAGACAAAATCTGCACAAGCACACGAAGCGCCCGCGCCGAATGAGGGCCGCCGTCGAAGTCAGCACGGTGCCCAAACTGCACGCTGAAGCTGATCATGCTTCCTACAGGGTTCTGCGACGACCACGGCGCAGACATGACGGCGACAACAGCTCCCAGCCCCTACTGACACCGTCCTGCCCAGGACGCCCGAATCCGAAGTCTTGTCCTAGTCGGATTGCCCTCGAATCAGAGGCTCCGCGCATTATTCGACCGATCCGTGAGAAGGCGGGTCGCTAAAGAGAGGAACACCTGCGATGGAGTTCGGTATTTTCATTCCCAGTGCTCGGAATGGTTACATCATTTCTGAGGCTGCTCCACAGTACTCGCCGACGTACTCGCACATGAGGGAGATCATCCAGGCGGGTGAGGAAAACGGGTTCTCCTTTGCCCTGTCGTTGTCGGCGCTGCGCGGGCACGGTGGTACGACGGGGTTTTGGGACGACGCACTGGAGTCGATGACACAGATGGCTGCCCTTGCCCGGGACACGACGACGATGAAGCTGATTGGCTCCGTGAATATTCTGGCGATCCATCCGGCGATCGCGGCGCGGATGGCGGTGACGATCGACCAGATCAGCGACGGGCGTTTCTCACTCAACATCGTTCCCGGCGGCTGGCACCCCCGTGAGCTCGAGGTCATGAATGTGTGGCCCGGCTATGAGTACAACAACTACCGCTGGGAGTACGCGGGTGAGTACTGCCAGGTGGTGCGCGAGCTCTGGGAGAACGGCGTCTCGAACTTCAAGGGCAAGCACTTCCAGTATGACGATCTGCGGATGGGCCCGAAGCCAGACAATCACGTGAACATCGTGTGTGCCGGCGCCTCGGACGACGCCATTGCATTCACCACGAAGTACGCCGACTACTCGTTCCGCCTGGCCTGGGGAGGCGTGGACGCCCTCGAGGAGGTCGTGGGCAGGTTCAACGAGCAGATGGAGAACGCGGGGCGGACCATCCGGCCGTTTGTGGCACTGGGTGTTGTCCTCGCTGACACCGACGAGGAAGCGGAAGCAAAACTGCAGAGCTACATCGACAGCCCGGATCGGGGCGTGATGGAGTACATGATCGGGCAGGCATCCACCGATTCCGCCAAGGGCGGCACCTCAGAGATCCTCGCCGGGGTCGACGCCAAGGGATTTGTGCAGTTTTCGACGGATTTCATCACCGGTTCCCCGGAGAGTATCGCGCGCCAGCTCGACGAGTGGGCCGAACTCGACGTCGCTGGATTCATGCTGATCTTCCCGGACTACGTGGAGGACATCAAGCGGATGGGGCGTGAGGTGTTCCCACTGATGAAGAACTTTACCGCGGTGCAGGCACTGCAGAACGCCTGAGTTTTCCCGCGCCTCGAGCTCCCAGATGCGGGCCGCCACATGATCTGGCCAGGCTGTGTGGCCCAGGGCGGCACCTTCCGTTGTGAGAGTGCCGAAAACCTGTTAATGCGATGAAGATGAGGATGGAACCATGTCCACAACGCTGCTCAGTGAAGAACTGAGGACGAACATCAAGAAGGCCGAGAGGATGCTGATCGGCTTCGAGTGGGTCGACGCGTCCACTGCCGAAACGATCGCGGTGGAGGATCCCGCGACCGGGGAGGTCGTCGCTCTTGTCCCGGCCGCTAACGCCCAGGATGTCGACCGCGCGGTCTCGGCTGCGTGCGCAGCATTCCGCGGACCGTGGCGCCGGCTGACTCCGCAGGAACGTGGCCGACTGCTGTGGAAGCTGGCGGATCTGATCGAGGACCGTGCGCAGGAGTTCGCAGAGTTGGAGTCGCTGGATGCGGGGATGACGATCGGCGAGGCCAGATACGTCGATGTGGCGTTCTCGGTCGATGTGTTGCGGTATTACGCGGGATGGCCGACCAAGATCACCGGGGACACGATCCCGGTGTCGTTTCCGACGAACTTTGGCGGCCCCTATCACTCGTACACGCTACGCGAGCCCCTCGGTGTGGTGGGGTGCATCGTGCCGTGGAATCTGCCGTTGATGATGGCGGTCAAGAAGATTGCGCCGGCGCTCGCGACGGGAAATACGGTGGTTGTCAAGCCGGCCGAGCAGACTCCGCTGTCGATCGCACTGCTGGGGGAGTTGGTGCTGGAGGCCGGTTTCCCCGAGGGCGTCTTCAACTATGTCACCGGTTACGGAGAGACGGTGGGGGCCGCCTTGGTCGAGCACCCGGACGTGAACAAGATCAGTTTCACCGGCTCGGGTCCGACAGGGAAGGCGATCATCAAGGCGGCCACGGGCAACCTCAAGCGCGTCTCCCTCGAGCTGGGCGGGAAGTCACCGAATATCATCTTCGGCGACGCCGATCTGGGGAAGGCGATTCCGTCGGCCGCGCTGGCGATCTTCGCCTGCCAGGGTGAGAGTTGTGTCGCCGGGTCGCGTCTGTACGCGCACCGTTCAGTGTTCCAGGATGTGGTCAACGGGCTGGTCGAGGCGGCTGACAGCATCCGGTTGGGCCGCGGCTTGGATGCGGCGTCGCAGATGGGTCCGCTGATTTCCGCGGAGCACCGGGACCGGGTGCTCGGTTTCATCGAACTCGCCCGCAGCGAGGGAGCCGAGATCGTCACCGGGGGCTCTGCGTGGGGGAGCGAAGGCTATTTCGTCGAGCCCACCGTCTTGGCGAACGTCGGCTCGGACTCGAAAGTCATGCGGGAGGAAATCTTCGGTCCGGTTCTGACGATTGTGCCGTTCGACACCGAGGACGAGGTGCTGGCGCTGGCGAACGATTCGCACTACGGACTCGGTGCGGGGGTGTGGACCCGGGACCTCGGCCGCGCGCACCGCGTTGCCGCGGGAATCGAAGCGGGTCAGGTGTGGGTGAACTGCTATCAGACGGTGGATGCGGCGTTGCCGTTCGGTGGGCACAAGCAGTCGGGGTTGGGTCGGGAGACCTGCAAGGAGAGTCTCGACGAATATCTCGAGCTCAAGACAGTCGTCGTCGATCTGTCGTAGACCACGGGCACATATGGCTCCATGGTCGTCGGTGGCGCCGGTGCGGGGTCGTATCCGCCCACGTCTGACCGAGGACCCGCATGTGTCGGTCTTGCCGGGCGCGGTCATCGGCGGCACCTACCAACGATTTTCGAGTAGTGAGGGTTTGAATAGTGATAATCGCCGATGTGGATTTGACGGCTGCGTGTTTGATTGGTGGTCGGTGGGTGCCGGGGTCGGGAGTGGATGCGATCGATGTGTTCAATCCTGCGACGGGGCGGGTGATTACGGAGTTGGTGCCGGCGACGATCGAGGATGCGGAGGCGGCCGTGGTGGCTGCGTCTCGTGCCTTCGCCGACTGGGGTTCGCGGCCGTTGTCGGAGCGGGTGCGGTTTTTGTATCGGATGAAGGTGATCCTCGAGGACAATGTCGAGTCGTTGGCGCGCACGATCACGATCGATCAGGGTAAGACGTTGGATGAGGCGCGCGGTGAGGTGGGGCGGGCGGTCGATTTCTTGGAGACGGCGATTGCCGCTCCGATGCTGTATCACAGCGACGCCGTGAACGTCACCACTGGTGTGGATGCGCGGCGGGTGCGGGAGCCGTTGGGGGTGTGTGTGGCGGTGACGCCGTCGAACTTCCCGGTGATGAACACGGTGCAGTTCTCGGCGTGGGCTCTGGTCACGGGTAATGCGTTGATCATCAAGGCGTCCGAGCAGGATCCGCTCGCGTCCACCGCGGCGATTCGGTTGCTGCAGCAGGCGGGTCTGCCGGATGGGGTGCTGAACTTGGTGCACGGTCGGGCGGATGTGGTCAAGCACCTGATCGCCCACCCGTCGGTGGTGGCGGTCTCGTGCATCACGTCGTCGCCGACGGCGCGGGCGATCTACGGGGCGGCGGCAGCGGCCGGGAAGCGGGTGCAGGCCAATGGTGGTGCGAAGAATCCGATCGTGGTGGCCGCGGATGCGGATCTCGATAGGGCGGCGGCCGGGATCGTGTCCTCGTCCTATGGGATGGCGGGTCAGCGGTGCCTGGCGGGGAGTCGGGTGGTGGTGGTTGGTGATGTCTACGGCGATCTGATGGACCGGGTGGTGGCGTTGGCCGATCAGTTGGTGGTCGGTGACGGTATGGACGAGGGTGTGACGATGGGCCCGGTCGTCAGCGCCGAGAGCAAGGTGCGGATCCTGGCGGCGCTGGGGGAGGCGGAGGATCTGGGTGCGACGTTCGTTCTCGATGGTCGGAACGTGAAGCCGGTGGGTGGGGTGGGGTCGGAGAACGGCTATTTCATCGGGCCGACCGTCGTGGCCGATCTGGATCCGCGGCACGGGGTGGAGGGTCGGGAGTTGTTCGGTCCGGTGATCAATGTGCATCGGGTGGATACGCTCGCGGAGGCGATCGCGTTGTCGAATGACACCGAGTTCGGTAACGCTGCAGCGGTGTTCACCAGCTCTGGTGCGGTGGCGGCGGAGTTCGAGCGGGGTATCCGGGCCGGCAATGTGGGTGTCAATGCGTTTCCGGCGCCGCCGGCGAATGTGACGATGGGCGGGTACGGTGCCTCGTTCTACGGTGATTCGCATGTGTGTGGTGCTGCGCCGTTGGATTTCTTCACCGATCAGAAACTGGTCGTCACCCGATGGTGAGCACCATCCGGCGAACCAGTGGGAGCGCGGCATGAACTCCGCAGTCGTCATCGAAACAGATCTTTAGGCTCGACGACGAAACTCACTCGAAAAATCGCTCTATCAAAGATCAAACGAAGTTGCGCGGCAATCTTTGCACTTAAGGTCACCGCGCATCCGGTGGGGGAACAGACTCAGAAACGTCTCACACATCGTGAGAAATTTGACGGCGGCACGCCGTACAGGGGCTGGCCTGATTCGTATAGATGGTTCCTTTGGCAAGGAATCTCTTATGGAATCACGAGGCAACCGCGTCTTACCACTCCACTCTCAGGTAGAAGGATGCCAATGTACCTTGATCAAGTTTCTATGGCGGCGCAGTTTCCGACGGTGGTCTACATTATCGGGCTGATCGCCATCTTGCTGGCCATAGCCGGGATACTTCTATTCGACGCCGGCCTCAGTCGCGCAGGAAACGTGATGCACACGTTGACGCAAAAGCTTGTCGCCGCATTCGTTGCTGCGGCGGGTATGTCACTGATCGGATTCGCCATCTGGGTCACGCAGTTCAACCAGGCTTTCGGTGTTGCAAATCCGCTCGGCCAGGCGATCAAGTCGTGGTGGCTCGGAGGAACGGGCATCAACACCCTACCCCAGGATCTCGACCCAGCGGTCGTGCCGAATGCTGACTCCTTCCAGGCCTTCTACGCGCTCTTCATTCTCTTCGCCGCCTTCTTCGCGGCGCTGTTGGCCGGGTCTGTGATCGAACGGGTCAAAACAAGTTCCTTGGCGTTGATCGCATTACTCTTCGGGGCTGTAGTCATCCCGGTCGCTGGGTACCTGGTCTACGGCTCTGTCGGGCCGCTTTCCAACGCCGGTACCCACGACTTCGGCGGTGCATTCTTCTATATATTGCTTGGGTGTTGGGCGCTCGTATTGGTGTGGCGAGCCAGGCCAAGGGTGGGTGTTTTCGACGGCACCGCGACCGAGCCTGCGATCCCGCACAACATGTTGTATGTAGTGGTCGGAATGGTCCTCTTCCTTGCCGGAATCTGCGGCTATGCGCTTACCAACGGTTACCTGGTACCCGGATCCGGATACTTCGGGATCACCCTCAACGAGAGCGGCATGGGGCTGATTGTCACGAATCTCATGATGGCCTTCGCAGCCTCGGCGATCGGCGGCCTGCTGGTCTGGAAGATAGCGAAACACCCGTACTTCTTCTTGGTGTCACCGGTGGCCGGCTGGATCTCGGTGTCGGGGCTGATCGACGTCGTCAAGCCCTGGCAGGCAGGTCTGACCGCCATGTTTGCGCCCTTTATCCTGCTCGGCGGTTACAAGCTGATGATCAGGCTCCGGCTGGACGACGTCAAAGTTGTACCACTTACGCTGGGCCCGGGAATCTACAGCGCTTTGATGGCCGCGGTGTTGGCAGGTGGCGTCAAGCAGGGTGGCTACTTTGGAATTGCGCAGGGTGAGTACGCCTTCCAGCACGCCTCGATCAACATCGGACATCAAGTGTACGGAGTTATCGTTTTCCTGGTGCTCGGTCTCGCGTCGGCGCTTCTCGTGGTCTTCGTGGTCGAGAAGACCATCGGGCTGCGTGACGGGCGAGTCGATGAAGGCCTGGAGGCGAAACTGGATCGCGCAGTCATTGGTGAGGTCGCATATCCTGACCGGGCACCTGCAGGGCTACAACAGGCTGACGTATCCGAGGAACCGGCTGCCGAGGTCAGCTTAGTGCCTTGACGGCACGCTAGAGCTATTCATTCGCCTGAGCAGATGAACGCGTCACCTGGATGCGAGTTGGGATCGCCAACAGATCGCCAGCACGACGCGTTCATTCCTGCTCCGGTACTGTTCAGCGCGCCTGATGGAAGTCGATCAGGGAGCCTTCGACAGGTCTCGGATCGTCCGGGGGAAAGCTGATTACTGAGCCGCCAGCCGGTGAGCACTGTTCGTTCCCCCAGGGCGGAGACCGAACCTTCACCGTTACATCACGCTCACGCGTTCTCGGTTACGAACCATGCCGCGATCTGGGCGCGGGTGTTGAATCCGAGTTTGGTGAGGAGGTGTTCCACATGACCCTGTGCGGTCCGCGGCGATATGGTCAGTCTGGTCGCGATCTGACGATTGGTTAGCCCTTCGGCGACGAGCGCAGCGACTTCGCGTTCACGGTTGGTCAACCGGACAGACGGCTGGCCGGATTGTGACGAGTGCGGTCGTTGCGAGGACTCCACCGCCTCCCCCTCGAGCGCGTAGGTGATTGCGCCATCCGTGTCGAACTGGCTTCCCTTGCTTCGAGCTGCGCTGAAGGTGCTGGAGCCGAGTTCGCGGGAGGCGTCGGTCACACATCGATCGTGCTGCTCGTTGAGGGCGGTGAACAGCAGCGGGCTACTCCCGACGGAATGCGCGAAGTTCGCCGCGGCGCCCAAAAGTGTGGCGGATCGTTGAAACTGTCGCTCCTCGCCCGCTGTCCACGCGAGCGCCTCGAGGCACACCGCCGCGGCCAAGCGGTCGTCCACACGTCGAATCAGCACCAACGCTTCTTTCAGAAGCCTGCTCGCCCGTTCCAACTCGCCTCGGCGCATGATGGCCACGCCCATCGCCCACAGTGTGTACGACCGGTACATGGTCTCGTCGTGAGCTTCCGTAATGGAAAGAGCATCGTTGAAACACGCGATCGCCTGATTCGACTCTCCGAGCAGATCGTAACCCACACCTAGCATCACGAGGATCCAAACATGTTGCGTGAGATCATGATCGGTGGGCAATGCGGCGCGCGCCATTTCGAGTTCGGCGCACGCAGGAGTGAGGTCGCCCTTGTAGACTCCGACCACGCCTTCGGCGCGGGAGAGGAAAATGTGGACAACGGGGTTTGTCGTTTCCTCGGCCAGCGAGCGTGCCTCCTCCATCAGGGTCGACGCAGTGTCGAAGTCTCGCTGTACCGCGGCAAGCGAGCTCGCAGCGTAGAGCGCTTTGATCCTGGTGGCGGGATGCTGCCCTGCCTCGCACGCCAGTAGACGTCCGAGCCAGTATCTGCCCTCGTTGAACAGGCTGTGGGAGAACCAGAACGCGAATAGAGAAGAGGCGATATCGAGACCTTTTTCGGGGGCATCGCCCACGGAAAACTCCATTGCCTCACGTAGGTTCGACTGCTCACGGGTCAGTTGCGTGATCCACTCGAGTTGACGGGGGCTGATCCAATCGGCGGCCGCGCCAGCGGACAGCTGCCGACACCATTCTCGATGCTCACGGCGCAGCTGCTGAAGTTCGCCGGACGCCTGCGCCTTCTCTTTGCCGTAGACGCGCAGGATCTCGAGTATCCGGAATCGCACATCCCGGCCGATCTCTTCCCGGATCAGGATCGACTTGTCCACCAGAGAGGTAAGCGTGTCCAAGAACTCGTCGGACGAGATGTCGCGGCCGCAGATAGTCTCTGCCGCGGTGAGTTCGAAGTGACCCGCGAACACCGACAACCGGGACCACACGAGTCGTTCCTGCGGTGAGCACAGCTCGTAGCTCCAGTCGATACACAATCGCATCGTTCTCTGTCTCGGCGGTCCGGCCCAGTGCCCGCGGGACAACACTTCGTAGCGGTCCCTCAGCCGATCCCGAATCTGCTCGGGGGACATCGCCCGCAATCGTGCGGCCGCCAACTCGATCGGCAGGGGCAGACCGTCCAGCTGCCGGCAGATCTGCGCGATCGTGCTCGTGTTGGCTTCGGTCAGAGCGAAGGTGGGGACGGCAGCAGCGGCCCGGTCGGCGAACAACCTTACGGCGTCGAACTGGGGAAGGCCTTCCGGTGTCGTCGGGCGGCTGTCGCTGGGGACGCTGAGTGGTGGCACGCGCAGAACGGCTTCCCCGCTGATTCCCAGTGGCTCGCGGCTGGTGGCGAGGATGTAGAGATTGGGGCAGAAGTGCAGAAGTTGGTCGACAACTTCTGCCGTTTTCTCCAGCACTTGCTCACAATTATCGAGCACCAGAAGAAGCTTCTGCGAGCCTAGAAACTCCTGCAGAATCTCGATGAGCGGTCGCGCCGTCTGATTGCGTAGCCCGAGTTCGGATGCGACGACGACCACGACGAGGGAGTCGTCCTCGACGGCGCCGAGCTTGACGATCCGCACACCGTCAGTGAACGCTGCCTGTACCTTCGCCGCCACACGCAGCGCCAGCCGAGTCTTGCCGACCCCACCGATGCCGGTGAGGGTGACAAGGCGCGACACCCCGAGCAGTCGTCGGGCCTGAGCGAGTTCGTGACGACGACCGACGAAGCTGGTCAACTCCAGAGGAAGATCACCCTGTGCGGACTTGCCGACACGGGGTATGGAGTGCGATCGATACCCTCTCGTGCCGGCGTGCGACCCGGCGGACCCGCCTCCCGGTTCGACGCGGACCGCCATCACATCCATCGGAAATCCGTAGCGTGCCTGGATGCCCCTGAGTTCGTCACCGAACGCAGCAGCAGTGGGCTGGCGTTGGTGTGGCTCGGCAGCCATTGCACGTTCGATAACGGTGCTGACGTCATCGGGGATTCCGGCGATCCGTGGGTCGGGGACCGGTTCGGTCGTGACCCGCAGAAACTGAGCGATCACGTTCTCTCCGCTGCGACGTTCGAAGGCGGCATGACCAGTGAGGGCGCAGAATACGGTGGCGCCGAGACCGTAGATGTCGGACGCCGCGCTCGGCTCGTCCCCCCGCAGCACTTCAGGTGCGGTGAAGGCGGGCGATCCGGTGATGACACGCTTGGTGGTGGTGAATCCGCCAGGTATGTGTGCGATTCCGAAATCGGTTAAGGCGGGCTCGGCATAGTCGGTGAGCAGGATGTTCGCAGGTTTGACGTCGCGGTGAATGATCCCGAGCCGATGGGCGCTCTCCAATGCTCCGGCGATACGTATCCCGATCCGGAGAGCTTCGTCCAGTGGAAGTGAACCCTGACGGCTAATCCATGCTTGAAGTGAGCCCTGGGCATGGAATTGCATCACCAGGTACGGCCGCCCACTTCCCGTGGTGCCCACCTGCAGCACGTTTACGATGTTGGGGTTGCCGGTGAGTCGTCCCATCGCCCGCTGCTCCCGGAAAAACCGGGCGCGGTTCTCGTCGTCCAGCTCTGAGGTCATGACCTTCACGGCAATCGTGCGATCGAGGGAACGCTGCCGGCACCGGAACACGACACCGAACCCGCCGCGGCCGATCTCTCGGGGGTCGTCGAATCCGGCGTCTCGAAGCTCCGTATCGACGGCGTGCAGTTCGTCGCGTTGGGTCGATAACGGATCGTTTTCAGCCGGCGGCATGGCTCACTCCGTCGGCTTATTCATCACGTAACACCGGAACGTCCCTGCCACCTCAATCACCTCTGCAGAGTCCTCCAAGGATATCGCGCTTGATCGGAGCCTTTGAGTGAACAGTCACCGATTCCTCGCAGTATCTCGGTCACGGAACGCCGCGTCACGAACAATCGCGGTGACCGGACGCCGCGGCGTTGCGTAACGTCCTCAGCGGCTTCCTGGACAGCATCCGGAATAGTTCCCGAATCTCGCCCTGAACGGGTCTTACTCCACCGATCGAAGAAGGCATTTGCCGTATTGTCTGGACAAGCATTTCGTCGACGGTGCGCCGACCCAGTCGGAAGGTCGGCCAGCGCAAGAGCCGGAATGGCCAACATCGTCGACCGCCCCAAAGACGTGAAAGACCGGATCGAGTGGGTGGGAGATCACTCCGTCGTCGGGCTCGAGGGGGTAGTTGACCTGTGGATGGTGGCGACCTGCTGGGAGTTGACGGTTGCGGCGGCGGGACCGTAGAGGGTTGTGCCGCCGGGCTCGACCAGGATGGTGCCAGGTTACGGGGAGACCCCGGACTCAGGGGAGACGACTTACGGTGACGTCGACTGCGCGGGTTCCGCGGCGGCGGTGGCGTTCTGGGGCCATGAACGCTCCCAGTCCGCGGGCGGCGCCTGGTTCCATGGTTTCCGGGAGCTGACCAGGCTGTGAGCCCGCGCTCCCGGCGACCCCGGCGCTCAGAGTTCGATGTACAGGAAGTTGTCGGACCAGTTCGTCTCGCCGCTCGTCGTCGCGAAGTAGAAGATGCGCTCCGAGAATCCGCAATCGAAGTATTCGGCGATCTTCGATTCGCCGGGGGCGAGCGTGCCGAGGTTCCGGCTCTCGTAGACGAGCGGAGTGTGGACCGTGACTCCGGTGGCGGTCCCGTCACCCTCGTTGGTGACACGCACGGCGCACGCGTTGACACCCTCGGCGTTCGCCTGCGTGATCACGAGGTCGGGTCCGTCGCCGAGAGAGCCGAACGGGGCGGCGGACGCCGTTGCCGCCCCCGCAGTCATCAGCCCCGCGATCATGGTCCCCGCCACTGCCGTACGTCGAAAATTGCGCATGGATGTGCCCTTTCCTCGGTTGTCCGGATTGTCCCGATCTGTACGCTACTGGTGCGCTCACCTTGTCAGGGCGGCGTCCCTCGAAGGCGGCGGAGCGCCGTCCCGGATGCGGGCGAGTTCGGACCGGGCAAACGCGACACGGCCGGTGTCCGCGCCGCGGGTGGCGGCAAGTGCGTCGGCGAGTTCGTCGGCGGCGTCGAGGACATGTACGGCGCGGGTCCGCTCCGCTCGTCCGACTCCCGCCTTGCGGAACGCCTTTCGCGCCTTGCGGTCGCCGCACATCGCCTCGAGTTCGGCGGCGGTCAGCCCGCCCCGGGCGACTTCGGGTGCCATGATCGCGCGCAAGAACCGTCGTTCGGTGGGGACCGTCATCGCGAAGACCTTGACGGCGACTCCGAGGGCGATGACGATGACGGCGAGCATCAGCACGAAGAGCAGCGCCGTGTGCCCTCGCACGAGCGCACCCATGGAGTCCCACACCCCGTGCAACAGCATCGCGGTCGCCATCAATGCGAGTCCCCGCCCGACCTTGCGACGTTCGGCCGGCCGGCCGACGAGATAGACGAGCCCGGCGCAGAAGACGGCGCTGTAGAGAATGTGTGCGCTGACACCGGTGGCCATCCGCATCCACACCGTCGACATCGCCGACTCGACCTGATTGGCGCCGAACTGCGAGCCCGCAGATCCCAGGGCGTACGCGACGTCTTCGACGATTTGGAATCCCAGGCCGATGAACGCGCCCAGGATGAACCCGTCGAAGGCGGTACGGATCAGGCGAGGTGCCAACGAGATCAGCAGGAGCAACCCGACGCCTTTCGCGATCTCCTCGTCGAACGGCGCCGCCAGTCCCGCGCCCCAGTCCAGCGCCCAGGCCTGGCCGAATGCCTTGGCGTACAACGCGCGCACCGCATCGTTGGCGTGCGCGGCCATGGTCCAGGTGGCGGCGAAGCCACCCCACAGGAACGCCACGACGACCAGCGCGGCGGGCTGGCGGGCGTAACGGTCGATGTGGTGGGTGAACCACCAGAAGATCGCACCGTAGACGGCGAACAGCACCACCGCCACCACGATCGCCTGTCCGTACGCGGCGTACTGACCGGCCAGCATCGAGGCGAAGGAGAACAGGCCCGTGACGACGAGCAGCAGATACGCCCAGAACGCGAGGTTGCGGGGCTGGAAGAAGGTGAACGACTTTCCCCACCCGGAGTTGTCGATGGCTGCGACGCGCTCCGCGTCGAGGTCGTCGAGTCGCGGTGTGGTCACGAGCCCTCCCCGGTGCGGTGGCCGATGCTGGTGATCATGCGGGCAATGGTGACGGTGGTGTCGCCGGAGACCTCGGCCGGGCCGGTGGCCACCACTTCCACCCCACGGCCGTCGAGGACGAAGGCCGCAATCACGCCGTCGGAGTGCGTGCCGGAGAACCCGGCGATCACTCCCCGGTCACCGGTGTCGGTGACGATCGTCTCGGGGCTCCCGGTCACGTGAAAGCCCTGCGCGCCGTGCAGGGCGTCGGTGGTGTCGGCGATCTGGGCGAGCAAGGCTTCGGCGTCGCCGTCGAACTCGCCGGTGTGGACGGAGAACACCACGTCGCCGTCGACGACGGTGGCGGTGTCGGGGTAGTCGCCCGAGACCGGCCTGTCGCCGACCCGCACTCCCGATGTGATGCCCCACCCGGTGGCCGGGCTGAAGGTGACATCGCCGTTGACCTCGAGCACGTCACCGGCGGCGACCGTGTCTTCGTAGGGCACCGCCCGATTGATTGCCGGCAGAATCAGTGCCATCACCGACGCGACAGCGAGGACGATCAGCGCTGGGGCGATCGTGGCACGGTCCAGGCCGAACCATCTCCGATCGACCGGAACCCAACGGTCGTCGGGCTCGAACGGGCGAGCGGGAGCATCGCGTGCCTCGTCGATCTGTGTTCCAGTTGTCACGGTCACCATCCCTCGGTGGACATTTGTTCAGAACATACGGGCTCGATTCCGGATCCGCGATCCAGACATCGGCCGGTCGCGCAGTTCTGCCGACACATCATGGTTTGATCGAGTTATGACCGAGGAGAACGGGATTCCCACCGTCGTGACCGCCGGCCGCATTATCGCCGCCCCGGCGCGCACGGTTTTCGAACTGATTGCCGACCCGTCGCAACAGCCGCGTTGGGATGGCAACGACAACCTGGCCGAGGCCGCCGCCGGCCAGCGGGTACGCGCCGCCGGTGACGTGTTCACCATGACGCTCACCAACGGCGGCATCCGCGACAACCACGTCGTGGAGTTCGAGGAGGAGCGCCTGATCGCCTGGCTGCCCTCGGTGCAGGGCCAACAACCGCCGGGTCATCTGTGGCGCTGGGAACTCGACCGAGTCGACGAGGCGCGCGTCCGTGTCACGCATACCTACGATTGGTCGCGATTGACCGACGAGAAGCGCCTCGAGCGCGCCCGGGCCACCACGTCGGACAGGCTTCAGGCCTCTGTCGACAGGCTTGCCGAACTCGCCGAGGCGAACGACCCAAGGCCTCCGGCCTGACCGTAGCCGAGGTCCCGAGTCACCGTCCGGGTACGACGGAGATCGTTCCCTGGCAGACGGCATTCTGAGAATTGACGAACCACCATCCCGCGCCGGTCTGGACGGTCACGGTGAATGACACCGTTCCGGTTCCTGTCCAGGTGCGGTTGATCGGGATTCCGGGATTCTGCTGCCAGGCAGCCTCGTCGCTGACGCTGTGTCCGGTCGCGCCGGTTGTCGTGTTGTGCCAGTCGACCGACACCCGCGTGCCGTACCAGTTGACTCCGATGCTCGGGATGAGACCACCCGGCGGCCTCGGCAGTTCATTGCCGCCGCTCAGCAGAATTGCCGGCTCCAGTGCAGATCCACCCGGTCGCAGCGACTCCCCGGACGCGGCGTTGATGGTCCACGTGAACGGCGGTGCCCAGACGAGGGGATTCGCGCTCGAGCACGTCATTGTCGTCGATGTCGGTGGCGCGGGCTGAGCGCTTGCGACAGCGCCTCCTCCGGTCGCCACAGCGGTTCCCAGTCCGACAGCAGTGAGTGCCGCGGCACAGACCCGTCGTCCCAGCTGCTTATTCATGAGCGCTCCATTCCTTCGTTACCACGAGAATTGAGACGTCCGTCGCCCCCCCATTCCATTTCGGAAGCGGGACAAGATCTGTTACAGATCGTGCGAACTGGACCGCCACTCACGCAGTCGTATTCGGCAATGATCTCAGCGCATCATCGGGAAATTGGCACTCGAGCACGGCCGAACGAAGCGCGACGATTGCCAAGGGCTTTCGGAGCGGAGAGAATTGGTGCCATGTGAGCTCTGGTCGGTCAGCTCATGGTCCGGCCACACGATGAGGCATTGTCCCGAGCAAGAGGGGGGATCGATCATGATGCAGCCGACGGAGCGATACCGCGTGCAAAGGGCCGGCAGTAGCGCACCTCTCGCCATCCTCGCGATCATCCTGGCCGGAGTCCTGTTCGCCGGTGCGTGTGGGCAGCAGGACACGCAGTCCGGCGCCGAATCGCAGCAGGACGCGACGACATCGGGGACGAACCTGCTGCCTCAGGAGGCTCTGGTGGGGTTGGACGTCGTACAGAAGTACTTCCCGGAGATAGAGCAACAGACGGCGACGAGTGAGAACTCCACTGCGTCCGGTTCCCCCGACGCGACGAGAATGGTGATCTACGAAGGGGGCGACGGCAGTAGGGTAACCGTCTCCGTCGATCGGTATCCCAGCGCCGACGCAGCCTCGACAGCTTTCGAGCAAGCGATCGACAACAGCGAAGCCGTCCAGGGGTTCGTACCGCTACCGGCGCCGGCCGACGTCGGCGACAAGGCATTCGCCGGCTCCGTGACTCAGGGAGCCGACACGCACATCGGGTACGGCGCGCTCGCAGGCGAGTACGTCATCGGGGTGACCTCGGCCGGCTATCCGGCTACCACCGAGAATGTCGAAAAGCTGGCCGGTCTCACTCGCGACGCGGTCGAGAAGGCAACGGCATAGGGAAGGCGACCCTCGCGGCGCCAACACCGCGTCAGGATTGCGGCCACCGGAGTCATAGTGCCGTCAAGAACGGCCGCGACCTCGCCTGGTGGGGGTAGATCTGGAACTGAATCCCCGAGGAGGTTCCGATGACGCTTCACCTTCCCCACCCGTTCGTACACGAGCAGCCACGCCAGAACATCGTGCTCGACCTTTCGGTGCTCGGCCAGGGGATCGAAGACGCGCTGCGTGCGGTGATGGAACAACCGCAGCTGCGGCTGATCGGTTTCCGCTGCACTGCCGGTTCCGGTGCGATCGACGAAGCGATCGGGCTGATGGAACAGGTCCGGCGCGATTACGGCGTGATCCTGACGGAACTGGTCCTGCAGGGCGTCGACGGTGTCGATCTGCGGGAGATCGTCGACGAGGCGCTGGACGAGGCCTGCGCCCGCAACCGGTATCCCCGACCGAGCGTCGTGTTCACCGGGCACCCGGTCGAGCCGGGACTTCCCGCCTTGACGAAATCTTGACGCCCTCACCCCTTGCGCGCGGTTGAACGCGCGTTTAGCGTATTAAACATGCGTTCAACCAGTGCCGGTTCCGAGGTCCCGCAACCCGATATGACCACTCGCGCCCGAGTGCGCGACGCGGCCATCACGGTGTTCGGCAATCACGGCTTCAGTACCGGAGTGCGGGCGATCGCCACCGCAGCCGGAGTGTCACCCGGTCTGGTGATCCACCATTTCGGTTCCAAGGACGGGCTGCGCGCCGAATGCGACGAGCACGTCCTGCGGATCATCCGGGAGCAGAAGGCGGAGGCGATTTCGACCCCCGGGCCGGCGGGCACAATGCACGCCCTCGCCGAGATCGAGCAGTACGCCCCGCTCGTCGCGTACATCGTGCGGAGTTTCCAGGCGGGCGGAGGTCTCGGCGAATCCCTCTTCGAGCACATGGTGGAAGACACCGAGCAGTATCTCGCGCTGGGAGTGGCAGCCGGACGTGTCCGGCCCAGTCGCAACCCGAAGGCGCGGGCGCGCTACCTCACTCTCTACAACGTGGGCGCGATGCTGCTCTACCTGCAGATGCGCGCCGACAAGGAAGCTCCGCTCGACTACGCCACGGCCATCCGCGACCTCGCCACCGACGTCACGCTGCCCGCCCTCGAGATGTACACCGAGGGCCTGCTGCCGGATTCGTCGACGCTCGAGGCATATCTGGCCACCGAAGACGGCGCCGCGCAGGCGGGCGCGGGTCCCGCAGAACATACCGACTCCCCGAACTAGGAGCAGTTATGAGTGCGATCATCGAAGTGCGCAACCTGGTGAAGACGTTCGGACGAACCCGGGCGTTGGACGGACTCGACCTCGAGGTCGGCGAGGGGGAGGTGCACGGGTTCCTCGGGCCGAACGGCGCCGGCAAATCCACCACCATCCGCGTCCTCCTCGGCAGCCTGCACTCCGACAGCGGTGAGGCCACCGTGTTCGGCCGCGATCCCTGGCGCGACGCCGTGGCCCTGCATCTCGACATGGCGTACGTCCCCGGCGACGTGACGCTGTGGCCGTCGCTGTCCGGCGGCGAGACCATCGACCTCCTCGCGCGGATGCGCGGCGGACTGGACGAGACCCGCAAGCAGGATCTGATCGAGCGCTTCGACCTCGACCCGAGGAAGAAGGGGCGGGCGTATTCGAAGGGCAATCGTCAGAAGGTGGCATTGGTGTCGGCGTTCTCGTCCGAGGCTCGCCTGCTGCTGCTCGACGAACCGACATCGGGCCTGGATCCGTTGATGGAACAGGTATTCCGTGAATGCGTCGCCGAGGCCCGCGAGCGGGGTGTGACGGTGCTGCTGTCCAGTCACATCCTGTCCGAGGTGGAGGCGCTGTGCGAGCGGGTCACCATCATTCGGTCGGGACGCACGGTCGAATCCGGGACACTCGCGTCGATGCGGCATCTCAGTCGTACGTCGATCACCGCCGAACTGCTCGGCGATCCCGGTGATCTGAGCCGCATCGACGGCGTGGCGGACATCCAGTTCGACGGGTCGACGCTGCACTGCCAAGTCGACAGCGAGCATCTCGGCGAGCTCATCCGGGTGCTCGGCGACACCGGGGTTCGCAGCCTCGTCAGTCAGCCGCCGACCCTCGAAGAACTCTTCCTGCGGCACTACGAGATCGACGACGGCACGACGACGTCGTCCGACACGGTGGAGAAGGTGCGGGCATGAGTACCGCAACGGTGTCCCGGTACCGGCCCGTGGAGCCGGCGCCGGTATCATCCTCGGATTTCAAGGGGACGCTGCACTTTCTGCGGTTGTTCCTGCGCCGGGATCGGATCGCGCTGCCACTGTGGATCCTGATCTTCGCGTTCGCGCCGGCTCTGTACGTCGCGAGCATCGCCGACATCTACACCTCCGACGCCCAGCTGGCGGAGTTCGCGGCCACCACGGCGGCCAGCCCCGCGCAGATCGCCATGTACGGGCCGATCTTCAACTCCAGCCTCGGCTCGGTGGGTGTCTGGAAGGCCGGTATCTACTACACGCTGATCGGGCTGGTGGTGATCCTGACGGTCATCCGGCACACCCGAGCCGAGGAGGAGACCGGCCGGGCGGAGCTTCTCGACTCCACCTCCGTCGGACGGTATTCGGGCCTGACCGCGGCGCTGCTCCTCGCCGGCGGCGCCTCCGTCGTCACCGGAATTCTCTGTGCGGCAGCGTTGCTCGCCCGCGACCTTCCGGTGGGTGGTTCGGTCGCGTTCGGGACGTCGCTGGCCTGCTCCGGTCTGGTGTTCACGGCGGTCGCAGCCGTTGCGGCGCAGGTGAGTACCGGCGCCCGCGTCGCGCGCGGGGTCGCGTTGACGGTGCTCGGGGTCGCGTTCGCGCTGCGCGCGGTCGGTGATGCCGGGTCCGGCACCCTGTCGTGGTTCTCACCGCTCGGCTGGGACTTGCAGATCCGTCCGTACGCCGACGAACGCTGGTGGGTCGTCGTTCCCAGCCTCGTCGCGGCAGTCGTCCTCACCTGGGCGGCATACGCTCTCCTGCGCCGGCGCGATGTGGGTGCCGGTCTGATCGCCGAACGCCCCGGCCCCACCGACGCGTCGCCGGCGCTCGCCGGAACTCTGGGACTGGCGTGGCGGATGCACCGCGGCACGCTCGCGGCCTGGACCGCCGGGCTCGGACTCTACGGCCTGCTCATCGGCAGCGCCGCGAAGGGGATCGGTGGCCAGGTCGGCGACAGCCAGACGATCCGGGACATCATCACGCGGATGGGCGGGTCGCAGTCGCTGGAGGAATCGTTCATCGGCTACGCGTTCACCATGCTCGCGATCGCCGCCGCGGCCTACGCGATCTCCGCGTCGCTGCGGCTGTACTCCGAGGAGAACGCCCAGCGCCTCGAACCCGTGACGGCCGGTTCCGTCGGCCGCGTCCGGTGGGCGTCGAGCCACATCCTGTTCGCGTTGCTCGGACCTGCGGTCGCGATGATCGGGGCCGGAGTGGCCGCCGGACTCACGTACGGTGCATCCATCGGCGACGTGGGGGGAGCCCTGCCCGACGTGATCGGGACGGCGCTCGTGCAGCTTCCCGCGATCTGGATGCTCGCCGGAGTGACGGTCCTCCTGTTCGGTGTCGTCCCGAGGTTCACGCCGGTGGCGTGGGGCGTGCTCGTCGCGTTCCTCCTGATCTTCATGGTCGGGTCGATCGCGCAGTTCCCGCAGACGGTGCTGAATCTGGAGCCGTTCAGCCACGCCCCGAAGCTGCCGGGCGGGCAGTTCGAGGCGACACCGATCGTGTGGCTGCTCCTGATCACGGTGGTGCTGATCGTGGTGGGTGTGGCGGCGTTCCGGCGACGCGACCTGCGCTGAGCGCCGGCCGGTGTGCACACTGAAGGCATGGCGCGTGTGCACACCGGCGAGTCCGTCCTGGCCCGGGCGGTGCGGATAGTCGAATCGTTCCGTTCGGACGATTCGCTGCTCACGGTGTCCGAGATCGCGCGACGGTCCGGTCTCCACATCTCCACGACGTCGCGGTTGATCGACGAACTGGTGGGCTGCGGCTGGCTCGAGCGTGAGGACCGGAAGGTGCGGATCGGGGTCCGCCTGTGGGAGGTCGCGTCGCGGGCGTCCCCGACCCTCGGGCTCAGGGAAGCGGCGATGCCGTTCATGGAAGACCTGCACGCCGTCGTCGGGCAGCACACTCAGCTCGGTGTCCTCGAAGGTGACGAGGTGTTGTTCATCGAGCGGCTCACCGCACCGGGGGCCGTGGTCAACTACACGCGCATCGCGGGCCGGATGCCGCTCCATGTGTCGTCGTCCGGGCTGGTCCTGCTCGCGCACGGCCCGTCGGAGCTTCAGGAGCGCATCCTGAGCGAGCCGTTGAAGGTGTACACCGACAAGACGATTCGCACCGCACGACAGCTGCGGGGAGTGCTGGCCGACGTGCGGCGGCACGGCTACATCCTCTGCGCCGGCCACCTCTACGCGGACACCACGGGCGTCGCGGTCCCGGTGCGGGACGGCAGCGGCAAGGTGGTCGCCGCGCTGTCGGTCATCGTGCCGAACGACGAGAAAGCGTACGCGCAGATCCCCGCGCTGCAGGCGGCCGCGAAGGGCATCACCCGCGTGATGGCGGCGGCACCGACATGAGGCGAGCCCGGGTGGCAGACGCCCACGGATTTGCCGGAATCCGACGCAATTGCGCGGGCAGCTGACCAATGTCTGGGACGCTGTGCGCGGTGGACTATCCGCCCCGCCCGTGCCACGGTGGAATCGGAACCACTTTCTCCCAGAAAGCGCAGCATCATGGAAAGCACTTCGCAACCCAGCCCCCGGGAATGCCCGGACTGCCACGCGCTCACCGCGGACCTCGAGGCACACAAACTCTGGCACTCCCGGCTCGTCCACGACATCGCGACCGCCGTCGACAAAGACATCAGCCGAAGGGCACACACCTGATAGTTCAGTCGGCAGTCACGGCGATCACGAGCTTTCCGCGAACCTGACCGTCGACGAGGCGTCGGAGTGCCGTGGCGGCCTCGCTCAACGAGTACCTCCGGTCGATTGCGGGCGTGAGGTCGCCGGACTCGACGAGGTCGCGGAGAACGAGCAGATCCTTACCGTCCTCCTTCGAGACGAACACGCACAGTGTCTGACTCACGAACGGGGACAACGCGAGTGCGCGGATCTGGCGATCGGTTCCCCCGAGCCACCGCCCGTCGGTTTCGCCACCGACGATGACGAGTCTGCCGCGCGGTGTGAGGACCCGGCGCAGGCGGGAGAGGGACGAGTTGCCGCCGATGTCGAGAACGACGTCGTAGCGCCGCCCGAGGCGGGTGAAGTCCTCGCGGGTGTAGTCGACGACGTGGTCGGCCCCGACCGACCGGACCAGGTCCACCTTCGCGGTGCTGCACACGCCCGTGACTTCGGCTCCGTACGCCTTGGCCACCTGCACGGCGAACGTGCCGACTCCGCCGGACGCGCCGATGATCAGCACCGCCTGCCCCGCCGTGACCGTGCCGTGGTCGCGCACGGCCTGCAGCGCCGTCAGCCCGGAGATCGCGATAGCCGCGGCCTGCACGAACGTCAGACCGGCAGGCTTGTGCGCGAGTTTGGCCGCCGGTGCGCACGCGTACTCCGCGAACGTCCCGGCGCCGATGCCGAACACGTCGTCGCCGGGACGGAATCCCGTGACCGCGCGGCCGACCGCTTCGACGCGCCCGGCCAGATCCATCCCGGGAACGGCGGCCTTGGGCCGGCGGATCCCGTAGCCCGCGAGGCGTAACGGATACGGGAGCCCGGTCACGAGGTGTGCGACGCCGCGATCGACACCCGCCGCGTGTACTCGGACGAGGACCTCGTCGTCGGCGGGCACCGGCATCTCGACGTCCCGCAGTTCGAGGATTTCGGGCGGACCGTAGACGTCCTGGACGACGGCCTTCATGGTGTCTCCATGCTCGGACTCCGATTGTGGAAGCGACTTACTTACGATGTAAGCTTACGTTGTAAGTCAAGACTTACAACGTAAACTGCACTGGTGGAGAACGTGCGATGACGGCCGCGACCGACCCGACGGTGGAACCCCGAGTTCCCCTGACCAGGGAGCGCGTCCTGCGCGCCGCCGTCGCACTCGCCGACGACAGCGGCGTCGAGGCGCTCACGATGCGCCGGATCGCGCAGACGCTCGGGGTGGAGGCGATGTCGCTGTACCGCCACGTGAAGAACAAGGACGACCTCCTCGACGGCATGGTGGACGTCGTCTTCGGCGAGATCGACCTGCCGTCGGACGGTCCCGACTGGAGGTCCGCGATGCGACGGCGGGCGATCTCCGCACGGGAGGTGCTCGCACGGCACCGCTGGGCCACCGTCCTGATGGAATCGCGGGCGACCCCCGGCCCCGCGACGCTCCGGCACCACGACGCGGTGCTGGGGATTCTGCGAGTAGCGGGATTCTCCATCGCGCTTGCCGCGCATGCATTCTCGGCCCTGGACAGCTATGTCTACGGGTTCGCGATGCAGGAGACGAGCCTGCCGTTCGGCTCCTCCGGCGAGCTCACCGACGTGGCGGAATCGATCCTCGGCAGCGTCCCTGCCGGCGAGTACCCCCACCTCACCGAGTTCGTGACGCAGCACGCCATGGCGCCCGGATACGACTTCGGTGACGAGTACGAATACGGGCTCGATCTGATTCTCGACGGACTCGAGCGGGCAGGCGGACCACCCCTGCCCAGTTGAGTGACCCCCGTTACATCTCGACTTTCAACTATTGAAAATGGTCTGGCGGCTCACCCCCGGCTCGGAAGATCCTCGAACAAACGCGAGATCGAGGAGTCGAGATGCCACAAAACCCGGGTTCTTTCGGTACGCCAGCCGACGCAGCGCTACGCGTTGCGGCCAAAGAGCTTGTCGCGGAGGGTGTTGTCGCGCTGACCCTGCGGCATCCCGACGGGCGGCGACTGCCGGATTGGGCCCCGGGAGCTCACATCGACCTGCTGCTACCCAATGGACTGACGCGGCAGTACTCGCTGTGCGGCGACCGGTGGGACGCCTACAGCTACCGCGTGGGGGTGCTGCGGGAACCCGCCGGCCGGGGCGGGTCGTCGTTCGTCCACGACGCACTCGCGGAGGGGGATCTCGTCGGGGTCGGCGGACCGCGCAACAACTTCCCGCTCGTCCCCGCGCCGAGGTACCTGTTCGTCGCCGGCGGTATCGGGATCACTCCGCTGCTGCCGATGGTCCGCCAGACGGAACTGATGGGCATCGACTGGCAGCTTCTGTACGGTGGCCGCACCCGCACGTCCATGGCGTTCCGGGACGAACTCGCCGCTTACGGTGACCGAGTGTCCGTCGTGCCTCGGGACGAGCAGGGCCACCTCGACCTGCCGGCGCATGTCGCCGCGGCCGCCGCCACCGATGCGAAGGTCTACGTCTGCGGACCCGGACCGCTGCTCGCAGCCGTCGAAAACTGTTGCGCGGACTGGCCCGTCGGCAGGCTGAGGACCGAACGTTTCGTCCCGAAGGACCGCGGCGCGCCGCTGCGCGACGAACCGTTCGAGGTCGAACTCGCACGCTCCGGTCTCGCGGTGACGGTGACACCCGGGGCCAGCGTCCTCGACGCCGTACAGGCGGCCGGGGTCAACGTCCTGTCCTCGTGCCGCGAGGGCACGTGCGGGACCTGTGAGACCACCGTCCTCGCCGGAGCCCCCGACCACCGCGATTCCGTCCTCGACGACGACGAGCGGTCCGCCGGCGACTGCATGCTCATCTGCGTCTCCCGGTCCTGCTCCGACCGCCTCGTGCTCGACCTCTGACCGACCCACTCGAAGGGATTCACCGTGACGATGTTCGCCCCCGTCCCCGCGTTGCCCGTCAGCGACGCCGACCCGTTCGCCCTCGACGTCCTGCAGGACCCGCTACCGTTCCAGGCCGACCTGCGGGACGCCGGCCCCGTCGTGTACCTGCGGCGATACGACGTCTTCGCGCTGGGCCGCTACGAGCAGGTCCACGCCGCGCTGACCGACTGGCAGTCGTTCCAATCCGCCGCCGGGGTCGGGCTGAGCAACTTCCGGGACGAGACCCCGTGGCGTCCGCCGAGCGTCCTGCTCGAGGCCGACCCGCCGCACCACGACGCTCCACGAGCGGTGCTGAGCAAGATTCTGGGTCCTCGTGCGCTGCAGAAGCTCAGAGCGTCCTGGATTCGGGACGCGGAGATCCTCGTCGGCCAGTTGCTGTCGAATGCAACCGAATTCGACGCGGTCACCGACCTCGCCGCCGCGTTCCCGCTGCGGGTCTTTCCGGATGCCGTCGGCATTTCCGACGCCGGACGCGAGAACCTCCTGCCGTACGGCGATCACGCATTCAACGCGTTCGGTCCGGTCAACAGCCTGGTGGAGAAGGGGGCACCGCGGGTGGCCGAACTGATGGGCTGGGTCAACGCGCAATGCGCCCGCGACGCGCTCACCGGTGACGGCTTCGGCGCGCAGATCTGGGCGGCGGCGGACCGCGGCGACATCACGTACGAGCAGGCGCCGCTCGTCGTGCGGTCCCTGCTGACGGCGGGGGTCGACACCACGGTCAACGGCCTCGCGGCCGTGCTTTACGCGTTCGCGACGCATCCGGAACAGTGGGCGAGGCTGCGAGAGAACCGCACGCTGGCCCGGACGGCGTTCGACGAGGCGGTCCGATGGGAGTCGCCGGTCCAGACGTTCTTCCGAACCGCCACCAGCGACACCGAGATCGGCGGCACGATCATCCCGGACGGGAAGAAGGTCCTGATGTTCCTCGGCGCCGCGAACCGCGACCCCCGCAGGTGGGACAACCCGGACGCGTTCGATCTGGGCCGCAACCCGTCCGGGCACGTGGGGTACGGGATGGGACTCCACCAGTGCGTCGGCCAGCATGTCGCCCGGCTCGAATCGGAGGCGCTGCTGACGGCACTGGCATCCCGGGTCGAATCACTGGAGGTCGCCGGACCAGTGCGGCGGCACCTCAACAACACGCTGCGGTCGTGGGAATCCGTGCCTGTGCGGGTGCGGTTGGCATAGTCACCGGACCATACGTACGTATGTATTGACTGAACGGAAGGCTATCCTCGACTTGCTTCGAGCACCTCGAGACGCAGGTCCGGCAGGCCCGGATCCGGGCTATGTAAACCCCTCGGCCTGGCCGCGGAGCTCATTTGTCCAGCAAGCCATCGGACAAGTTCCGTGGGACACATGACCGTCCTGGTCGACTGTTTCGACGGCCGGTCTGCCCGCTAGATCTGCGCGGGGTGTTGCGACACGCTTCGGAGGAGCGCTTCCTGGTCGTTATGCCGTGTGAGTTACTCGACTCGGGACTTTATGTCCTAGTATCGGTTTCGTCGTCCTGGGTCCGGACAGGTGCGCACGTCTCGGTGAGCGGCCGGAGTCTGCGAGTAGGCAGTCGAGCGTCGGGTGCGCATCCGGTCGACCCGAAGACGATGTGGTTGCCGAGAGGGCGGCGGCGAGGACGCTCATCACCAACGCCTGGGCCGGTGCGGAACTGTTGTCCGTCAGGCCTTGGCCCTCGAT
This sequence comes from Rhodococcus sp. JS3073, assembly GCF_026810085.1. Classification (NCBI taxonomy): domain Bacteria; kingdom Bacillati; phylum Actinomycetota; class Actinomycetes; order Mycobacteriales; family Nocardiaceae; genus Rhodococcus; species Rhodococcus sp. JS3073. The sequence goes on from NZ_CP113951.1 coordinate 5,212,353, forward strand.
GATGTGCGGACGTTGCTGCGGTGATCGCGCGGTCGTCAGTGGCGTTTGCCGGTCTGGGTGGTTCCGGCGCCCGGTGGTGGGGTGTCGGCGCGGGCGAGTTCGGCTACGCGGTCGGCCAGTTCTCCGGTCAGTGTCGTGTCGGGTTCGGTGCTCGCGGCGTCCGCGAGTTGGGTGATGACGGTGGTGGTCGCCGGGTCGGTGGTCGCGGAGTGCTCGAGTTGTTCTTGCGCCTCGATGTCTTCGAGGTGCTCGGCGAGCGAATCGGTGTCGAGTTGGTGGGCCGCCTTCTCGTTCAACTCGGCGTTCTCGACGGTCGCCGACCGAGGGGCGGCCACGGCGCCAGCGGCGGCGATATCCGATGCGCTGGCGTCATCCGTGTCGGCTGCGTTGCCGGAGACCGGGGTGACGCGGGGCTCGGTGTCGGCACCGCGATGGGCACGGTCCTGGTCACCCAGAACGGTGCCGACGGCACAATCGAGCAGGTCGAGGCTGCCCCGGTACAGCCGCCGGGCCGGTGCCGCGGGTGCCAGGTGCGCGATGACCTGGTCGTCGATCAGATGGAGCGGATAGCGCACGATCGTGTACTGCACGCGCAGTATGGCCAGGGGGAGGGCGGTGATGGCGTTCATGAGGCCTCTATATCGGGTGGAAGTTCAGGACGGCGTGTTGCCGCTGAGGGGGTCTACCGACGTCCGCTTACCCGAAACAGCGTCCGATTACCCACGCCGTGCCGCGAATGGCGGCCCGCCGCCGCCAGCCGGCTCGCGCGGCGTGGTCGGGTGCCCTATGTGCGGCCTGGCACCGGACCCTTCGTTGCGCATCCAGGGATGGGCGTGGGACGGGAAGAACCGTGAACCCGGCGTCATCCTGTTTCCGGTCCGGAAGTCAAGTACCGCAGAAGGTTTGGAAGGTCTTGCTGAACGACGGTGGGGCGGGCGTGGTGTAGTCGGACCACTCGTCGCGGCGGTCGAACGGATGCGTGACGACCTCCAATAGTTTCTCGAACGGAGCGAGCTCCCCGTCGGTCGCGGCGCGCAAAGCGGCATCGAGCTGATGATTGCGCGGGATGTACAGCGGGTTGACGCAGTCCATCGCGTCCGCGGTCTCCGCTGCCCCGCGCCCATGTTTCGTCAGTGCGCCGCGCCAGCGTTCCAACCACGGCCCGATGCGCTCGCGCGGTACGAGACCGTCGAGAGGCGTCGAATTGCCGCGTAGCTCGTCCGCGAGAGCACGGAAGCTGCCTGTCCAGTCCATACTGGATTCCTCCAGCAGCGTCAGCAGGTCGTCGGCCACTGCTCGATCGATGGCTTTGCCGGCCAAACCGAGCTTTGCCGCCATTCCGGCCGCATAGTGGCCGTCGTAACGCTCGTCGAAGGTATCGAGGACCGCCGACACCGCGGCAATCGCGTCATCCGGGGTGGAACCGATCAGTGTCAGTAGAGTTTCCGCGAAGCGCGCGAGATTCCACTTCAGGACAGCAGGCTGGTTGCCGAACGCGTAGCGGCCGCCGTGGTCGATCGAACTGAACACCGCGGCCGGGTCGAACGCGTCGAGGAACGCGCACGGACCGTAGTCGATGGTCTCACCCGAAACGGTCGTGTTGTCGGTGTTCATCACCCCATGCACGAAACCGGTGAGCATCCACTTCGCCACCAGTGACGCCTGCGCCTCCACCACCGCCTCGAAGAATGCCAGGTAGCGACTATCGTCACCGTCCGCCGGCAGTTCGGTCAGGTCCGGGTAGTGGCGGGCGATCGCGTAATCGGCGAGCGGCTGCAACACCTCACCCTGCCGGACCGCGTATTCAAAGGTGCCGACCCGCAGGTGACTGGCCGCGACGCGTGCGAGCACGGCACCGGGCTCGGCACCGTGTCGGTGGACGTGCTGACCCGTCGTGACCACCGACAGCGCGCGCGTAGTGGGGATGCCGAGGGCGTACATGGCCTCGCTGACCAGATATTCGCGCAGCATCGGGCCGACCACCGCGAACCCGTCGCCGCCCCGGGAGAACGGCGTGCGCCCCGAGCCCTTGAGATGCAGATCCACCCGTTGCCCATCACTGTTCGTCAGTTCGCCGAGCAGCAACGCCCGACCGTCCCCGAGGAGCGGTGCGTATCCGCCGAACTGGTGGCCCGCATACGCCATCGCCACCGGCTTGGCCCCGGCCGGTGCCGTCGATCCGGACAGGACGCCGACCCCGTCCTCGCTTCGCAGTGCCTGGACGTCCAACCGCAGCGACGCCGCGAGTTGCTCGTTCAGCACGAGCAACGTGGGGTCAGGCGCAGGAGCACCCTGCCACGGCACCGTCAAGGCGCCCAGCTCGTCGGCGAAGGTGCTCTCGAGGCCAGCCACGGCGGTATTCGTGCTCACTGTGGAATCGGGGATTGCAGCCATCATGCGAGCGTAACCACCTCGACCTGTCTCGTCGCGCACGACCGTGAGAACATCCGAAAACCAAGAAGACTGCCGGGGACCTCGATGCCTGCGACCTGGCCCAGGCCGGGCGGCATCGCCCCGTGGTGGTCCCGCTGAGCTGGTCCCGGAGTCGTCGCGTCCGGAGGGTGAAGCAACGACCGAAGTGTGGCTACCTGGCGAGCTCGGGTGTGCCGTGCGCAGCACTGGTGTGGTGTGCGCGACCGTTGGGCAGTTCGCATCCGTTTCGCACCAGCCTATGGCCGATGCGGAACGTGAGACGGTCGTCGCGGAGCCGTTGCGGACCAAAGAGGGTCAGGTTCTGTGAGTGCTGGAGCGCGATGGCAAGACCGATGAGCTCACACCCGTGTCGGTGATCGCCGCCGAACTCGGCTGCCGGCAACACGTTCGTGGTCGCGAAATCTGCGGCACTGCTGCGCAGTGTCAGCGGATGGACGAGGCCAGGGCTGCAGGCCGAAGCGGACCGCGCGGATCCGCAACCGGAATAGGGTCCTGGAAGCGGTCGGACGCCAACTGGAGACGAGCGTTACAGAGCGGGTGTCTTGGATCCGCCGCACGGTCTCGGACCGCGGGAATCGTCTTGTCAGGGTGAGTCCCGCTGGTCCTGAAATGTTGCTTGGTGCGAGGTCGAAATGTCTGTTCGGGTGAGCGTCCTCATTACGAAGGGGATGCAGCCGTTACTGTGTGCATTCGACGATTGCCCGGCGAAGAAGGAGACAACATGGCGGTATCACCGAGGGGTTTTGAAGGTTTGCCGAAGAAGACGACCAAGGCGATTCGTGAGTGGGCGATCAGGGAGGGTCGCGAAGTGTCTTCCCGCGGAAGGATTCCGGCCGAGATCGAGCATGCTTTCGACGAGGCTCAGGCGAAGAAGGTTCAGGTTGAGCCGGCGCCGGTGAAGAAGACGGCTGTGAAGAAGGGGTCTGCGAAGACGACGGCCGCGAAGAACACGGCTCCGGCGACGAGGGCGGCGGCGAGCAAGGCTCCGGCGAAGAAGACGACCAAGGCGATTCGTGAGTGGGCGATCAGGGAGGGGCGCGAAGTGTCCTCCCGCGGAAGGATTCCGGCCGAGATCGAGCTCGCTTTCGACGAGGCTCAGGCGAAGAAGGTTCAGGTTGAGCCGGCGCCGGTGAAGAAGACGGCTGTGAAGAAGACGGCTGCGAAGACGACGGCCGCGAAGAAGACGACGCCCGCGAAGACGACGCCCGCGAAGACGACGGCCGCGAAGACGACGGCCGCGAAGAAGACGGCCGCGGCGGCTCCGGTCAAGAGGGTGGCGGCGAGCAGGGCTCCGGCGAAGAAGACGACGCGAGAGATTCGTGAGTGGGCGATCAGGGAGGGTCGCGAAGTGTCCTCCCGCGGAAGGATTCCGGCCGAGATCGAGCTCGCTTTCGACGAGGCTCAGGCGAAGAAGGTTCAGGTTGAGCCGGCGCCGGTGAAGAAGACGGCTGCGAAGACGACGCCCGCGAAGACGACGGCCGCGAAGAAGACGACGCCCGCGAAGACGACGCCCGCGAAGACGACGCCCGCGAAGACGACGGCCGCGAAGAACACGGCCGCGGCTGCTCCGGCCAAGAGGGTGGCGGCGAGCAAGGCTCCGGCGAAGAAGAAGGGTGGGAAGAAGATAGTCGCGGAGAAGGCGGCTGCGGAGAAGAAGGCCGTGAAGAAGATGGTCGCGGCGAAGCTGCCGGTGAAGAGGTCAGTGGTGAGTGCGGCTCCGGCGAAGAAGACGTCCAGGGAGATTCGTGAGTGGGCGATCGGGGCGGGTCACGAAGTGTCCTCCCGTGGTCGGATTCCGGCTGAGCTCGAGCGAGCCTTCCATGACGCTCAGGCGACGAAGGCTCAGACGAAAAAGGCGCGGGCGACGAAGGCGGCTGAGAAGAAGACAGTCGTGAAGAAGGCTGCCGTGAAGAAGATGGTCGCGGTGAAGCTGCCGGTGAAGAGGTCAGTGGTGAGTGCGGCTCCGGCGAAGAAGACGTCCAGGGAGATTCGTGAGTGGGCGATCGGGGCGGGTCACCAAGTGTCCTCCCGCGGTCGGATCTCGGCTGAGCTCGAGCGAGCCTTCCATGACGCACAGGCAGAGATGCCGGTCGCGTGAGTGCGACACCGCCCTGATGGATCCCGCGGGATGGCCTCGTTCTCGCCGCTTGTCGGAACGGCGAGCGCATCGTCGAGGTCCACACCACCGCTCTCCACAAATATGACAGGCCGCCCCGGGTCGAGCGAGGCGGCCGGGCGGTGCTGGTGCATGTCACGCCCGCCGGTGTCAAGGTGGTCGAGTCACGGCCATCAGGCCGGCGGCACCGTGTCTCTCACCGAGTAAGGAAGCAGCCGTGACCATCCCGCACGCCTTTCCCCTGGAGCCCACGCCGATCCATGTGTCCGACGAGGTCCTCGATGACCTGCGCGCCCGTCTCACACTGACTCGTCCGCCGCTGGACGAGGGGAACGGGGACTGGTTCTACGGTGTCCCGGACGGTTATCTCCGTGAGCTGGTTGCCTACTGGCGGGACGGCTACGACTGGCGCGAGGCCGAGGCCGCCATCAACGCCTACGAGCACTACCAGGTGAGCGTCGCCGGTGTTCCGGTGCACTTCATGCGCAAGCCCGGCCTCGGCCCGCGCCCGATCCCGTTGATCCTCACCCACGGCTGGCCGTGGACGTTCTGGCACTGGTCGAAGGTGATCGACCCGCTCGCCGACCCGGCCGCGTTCGGTGGTGACCCCGCCGACGCGTTCGATGTCATCGTGCCGTCCCTGCCCGGCTTCGGTTTCCGAAGGCGCGCTCACAGGCTTTTCGGACGTCAACTTCTGGAAGGTCTCCGACCTCTGGCACACCCTGATGACCGAGACCCTCGGATACGAGAAGTACGCTGCCGGGGGCTGCGACATCGGCGGGATCGTCTCCAGCCAGCTCGGCCACAAGTACGCCGACGAACTGTATGGCATCCACATCGGCTCCGGGCTGCCGCTCGACTTCTTCACCGGCCCACGCGCCTGGGACTTCGCCCGTAATCGGCCCCTCGCCGACGACCAGCCCGCAGACGTCCGTGCCCGCATCATCGAGCTGGACCACCGTTCGGCGTCCCACCTCGCCGTACACATGCTCGATGGCGCCACCCTGGCCCACGGGCTGAGCGACTCACCCGCGGGACTGCTCGCCTGGCTGCTGGAGCGCTGGAACGCCTGGAGCGACAACGGCGGCGACGTCGAGTCCGTCTTCACCAGGGACGACCTGCTCACCCACGCCACGATCTACTGGGTGAACAACTCCATCGCCACGTCGATGCGTTATTACGCCAACGCCAACCGCTACCCCTGGGCTCCCGCCCACGACCGCACCCCGGTCGTGCAGGCTCCGGTCGGCCTCACCTTCGTCACATACGAGAACCCGCCCGGCATCCACACCGCCGTCGAGCGTGTCCGGGCGTTCGAGACCGGCCCGCAGGCCGAGTGGTTCAACCACGTCAACGTCAACGCCCACGATCACGGCGGCCACTTCATCCCCTGGGAGAACCCCGAAGCCTGGGTGAGCGACCTGCGCCGCACCTTCCACGGCCGCAGGCCTTGAACGACCCCTGCGGGGTGGCGGCCGCAGCTACCCGACATCCCCGATCACGTCGCGCAGTACCCGGGTGACCGTCTGCACTGCGGGCGAAGGGTTGGTGTCCTGCCAGGCCATGGCGATGGGGAGGGTGGGGGCGTCGCCGGCGATGGGCAGGTATTCGACACCGTCCATGGTGAGGTGCGCCGTCGAATCCACCACGACGGCCACTCCGACCCCGGCGCCGACCATCGCGAGCAGGCTGTACGGGTCGGGCGCCTCGTGCGCGACGACGGGGGCGAATCCTGCTGCCGCGCACAGTGCGAGCGTGGCGTCGCGGACCACGGATCCGTGTTCGGCGGGGTAGATCACGAAGCGTTCGCTCGCCAGTTCCTGCGGCACGACGGCACCCGCGTCGATGAGACGGTGCCCGGCCGGGACCGCGACCATCAGGGCCTCTTTGCGCACGGTGTGGGTGGCGAATCCCCGCGGGACCGGCAGTCCCACGATGCCCATGTCGAGGGTTCCGCGGGTGAGGGCGTCGAGCACCTCACCGGAGTACATCTGCGGGCGGAGGTCCAGTTCGATGCCGGGGTAGGCGTCGGCGAGGGAGCGGGCGAGGACGGACAGCACGGTGTAGCCGCCTGCGCCGCCGAAGCCGACGGTCACGCGGCCGGTCTCCCCGGCGGCCGCCGCCTGCGCGATGCCCCGCACGATCCCGACCTGCGCCTCGATGGTCCGGGCCGGCCCCACCAGCGCCTCGCCCGCGGCCGTGAGCCGGACGGAGCGGGTGGTGCGGACGAACAGGTCGGTGCCCAGTTCGCGTTCGAGGGCCCGCACGGTCTGGCTGAGCGGGGATTGCGCCACGTGGAGACGCTCGGCGGCCCGCCCGAAGTGCAGTTCTTCCGCGACCGCGAGAAAGGCGTGCAGGTGACGGAGTTCCACGACCCCTCCTCGCAACTATGTGTCTGAATCACCTAAACAAGCTGAATTAAGTCTTGGACTCTACACGGATTCGCGAGCATAGTGATTCACACCTCACCCGCACCTCGGTGTGATGCCCCCGAGCACGAAAGTCAGGGAGAACCGTGAATCCGAATCCCGGCCGCGACGCCGCACCACCCGAATACAGCACCCGGCAGGCCCGCAAGGCGGGTGTCACCGCCTTCGTCGGCACCACCATCGAGTGGTTCGACTTCTACATCTACGGCACCGCCTCCGCGCTCGTGCTGGGTCGGCTGTTCTTCCCCGACGCCTCGCCCGCGGTGGGCACCCTCGCCGCCTTCGCGACGTTCGCGATCGGGTTCGTGGCCCGCCCGCTCGGCGGGATCGTGTTCGGTCACTTCGGCGACAAGTTCGGACGCAAGAACGCCGTGATCATCACGCTGATTCTGATGGGGGTCGGCACCGTCGGCGTCGGCTGTCTGCCCACCTACTCGCAGATCGGGATCTGGGCGCCCATACTGCTCGTCGCGCTCCGCGTGGTCCAGGGCATCGCCATGGGCGGCGAATGGGGTGGCGCGGTGCTCATCGCCACCGAATTCGCACCACCGAACAAGAAGGTGCTGTACGGCGCATTCGCGCAGCAGGGATCGCCCGTCGGCAATCTGCTCGCAACCCTGGCGTTCCTGGCACTGACGCTGTTGTCGGACAGCGTGTTCGAGTCCTGGGGCTGGCGTCTGCCGTTCCTCGCGTCCGCCGCCCTCGTCGTCGTCGCGCTGTACATCCGGTTGCGGATCTCGGAGACACCGGAAATGAAGAAGGCCGTCGTCGCCCAGGAGCGCACCCGGATGCCGCTCGTCGAGGTGCTGCGCTCGCACCCCGTCGAACTCGTCCTCGGCGTCGGCGCCGTGGTCGCGGGTGTCGCCATCACCTATGTGAAGACCACGTTCGCACTCGCCTGGGCCACCGCCGATCTCGGATTCGACCGCGGGGACTTCCTGCTCGTGATCACGATCGCGCTCGTCGCGCAGGTGCTCGTGCAGCCGTTCGGCGCCGTGCTGGCCACGAAGATCGATCCGTCGCGGGCGGTCCGGTGGATGCTGCTGCCCGAACTCGTGTTGCTGCCGTTGATGTTCCTCCTCGTCAAGACGGGGTCGGTGCCGCTGGCCATGCTCGGCATGGTGCTGGCCACGGCGCCGCACGCGATGTACTACGCCGCGCTCGCCGGCATCCTCGCCCAGGTCTTCCCGACCAACGTCCGTTACACCGGAATCTCGCTGTCGTATCAGCTGTCGACGGCGATCTTCGCCGGAACAGCCCCGATGCTCTGCCAGTTCCTGCTCACCCACACCGACTCGATCTGGCCGGTCGTCGCTCTCGGGCTCAGCTATGTCGTGCTCTCGCTCGCCTGCATGATCCTGCTGCTCCGCCGCGGGAAAGCCCGCTCGGGCCGGACCGACGCCGAGTCCCGTCCCGAACACACCTCGACCCGGAAAGATGTTGCACACTCATGAATTTCGCACACACCGATCCCGCCCTGCGCGCCGTCGTCGACCGGTGGACCACAGCGTCCGACCGGGACAAGCTGAACACCCTGCTCGACCGGCTGGGCGCCGACGCAGGCGGGCGACTCGACGCCCTCGCCGCCACCGCCGACAAGAATCCGCCGGTGCTGCAGCAGTTCGACCGGGACGGCGAACGCATCGACCGGATCGCGTATCACCCCTCCTACCAGGAACTGTGCCGCGCCGCATACAGCGAATACGGACTGTCCGCACTGTCGCACCGCGGCGGCCTGCACGGCTGGGACGCAGTCCCGCCGCACCTCGTGAAGTACCTCGCGTCGTACGTGTTCGTGCAGGCCGAGTTCGGGCTGGCGTGCCCCGTGTCGATGACGGATGCCGCGGCCCGCACACTGCGCATGTTCGGTGACCCGGACGTGTTCGGACCGTGGATCGACGCGCTGACGTCGACGGACCCAGAGGGCGCGATGACCGGCGCGATGTTCATGACCGAACCTCACGCCGGCACCGACATCGCCCGCACGGAGACCCGGGCCGAGCGTGACGGCGACGCGTGGCGGCTCACCGGGAAGAAATGGTTCGCGTCCAATCCCGATGCCGACGTCATCGTGACCCTGGCCCGGTTCCCCGGCGGCGACGACCAGTCCACCCGCGGCGTCGGAATGTTCATGGTGCCCAAGGTTCTGGCGAACGGCGAGCGCAACAGCTTCACGATCGACAGGTTGAAGGACAAGTTCGGCACCCGATCGATGCCCAGCGGCGAGGTGTCGCTGACCGGCGCGTACGCCCTGCAGGTGGGCGAACTCGACCGCGGGTTCCGGCAGATGGCCGAGATGGTGAACACGTCGCGGTTGTCGAACGCGATGCGGTCGAGCGCCCTGATGCGACGAGCCGTGCGCGACGCCGTCGACCACACCCGGGAGCGGGTCGTGTTCGGCAAGGCCCTGTTCGACCAGCCCCTGATGCGCGCCACCCTGCTGCCGCTCGCGCTCGACGCCGAGGCGGCACTCGCCCTGGTCGCGTACAGCGCGCAGTGCCTGCAGGCCGCCGACGGCGGCGACGACTCCGCGCGTGCCCTGATCCGGGTCCTCACCCCGCTCGCGAAGCACTACATCTGCAAGCGGGCGCGGGTGGTCACCGGCGAGGCCATGGAGGTTCGGGGCGGCAACGGCTACATCGAGGAATGGGCCCACGCCCGGCTGGTCCGCGACGCCCACCTGGGATCGATCTGGGAGGGGTCGAGCAACGTCATCGCCCTGGACGTGCTGCGGTGCATGCGCAAGCTCGGTGCGCATCGCCGGCTGGCCGAAACGATGCGCGGCATCCTCGCCGGATGGGGACCCGACTGCGCCGTCGGCGCCGACGTTCTCCGTCGACGCTGGGACGACCTCGTCGAGGAAGGCGACCTGCTGGTCGCCGGCGACGACGACTCCGCGCAGGCCGGATGCGCACGCTACGCGAACGAACTTGCCCGCGCGGCGATGGCCACCCTGCTCTACGACCTCGCCGACTTCGCGATCACCTCGGGCAGCGGCTACCGGTCGCTGCTCGTCGCGAACGCCTACCTGTCCGGCGACACCGGCCACCTCCCGGGGGCCGCCCTCCACCATCTCGCGGCCGTCGTCGACGGTACCGACGTCACCGCGGACGCCGCGCAGGCCGCCGAACCCCGATCCGACTCTGCGACAGGAGTTCTCCTGTGAACGCCACCCGCACCGGACCGGCGCCCCTCGCGGGTGTCCGGGTGCTGGACCTCTCCAAGATCCTCGCCGGACCGTACGCCACCATGTCGCTCGCGGACCTCGGCGCCGACGTCACCAAGGTCGAACACCCCGACGGCGGCGATCCGACACGGTCGTGGGGGCCGCCGTTCGTCGGCCCCGACGCCACGTACTACCTCGCGATCAACCGGGGCAAGAAGTCGGTGACCGTCGACCTCAAATCGGAAGAGGGACAAGACGTCATCCACCGCATTCTGGAGGAGACCGACGTCGTCGTCGAGAACTTCAAGCCCGGCAGTGGATTACAGCGGATCTTCGACTACCGGACGCTGTCCGAGCGGTACCCGCATCTGGTCGTGCTGCACATCTCCGCGTTCGGGGAGGAGGGTCCGCTGCGCGACGAACCGGGCTACGACATGATCGCGCAGGCCGCAGGCGGACTGATGTCACTCACCGGTGAGCCGGGCGGGGCGCCGATGAAGGCCGGATTCGCGATGGGCGATCTGGGGGCGGCGCTCTTCGGGCTGATCGGCGTGCTCGCCGCCCTCGTGGAACGGTCGAGGACCGGCCGAGGGCAGTACGTGACGACGTCGCTGTTCGAGTGCCAGCTCGCCCTGCATGTGAACTGGGCGACCAATTACTTCGCGACCGGCGAGCGTCCCGGCGCACTGGGATCCGGTCATCCGAATCTCGCTCCCTATCAAGCGTTTCCCGCGAGCGACGGATACTTCGTCGTCGCGGTGGGCAACGACAGCCAGTGGGGGAGCCTGTGCTCGGCGATCGCACGCGAAGATCTGACGGTCGACCCGCGATTCGCGCGCAACCGTGACCGCGTGGCGAATCGCGGCGATCTCGACCGGGAACTGTCGGCGGCCTTCGCATCGGGCACCGTCGAGCAATGGTGCGACACGCTCACCGCGCACGCCGTGCCCGTGTCACCGATCCGGCACCTCGACGAGATCTACGCCGACCCGCACACTGCGGCACTCGGAATGATCGGCACTGTCGACCACCCGACGCTCGGCAGCCTGCAGCAGATCGCGTTTCCGGTCAGTTTCGCAGGCGAACGCCCGCACCTGACGTCCGCGCCGCCGGTACTGGGCGCCGACACCGACGAGATCCTCGCTGCCCATCGGCCGCAGTCGGTGGTCGGCGGGTAGACCCGGTTACCCGCCCTCGCGCAGCAGCGCGACGTCGGACACCATCCGGATGTGATCGGCCATCGCACGGGAAGCGCCCGCGGAGTCCTGGTCTCGAATCGCCGTCGCAATGCGCCGGTGCCCTTCGAGCGAGGCCCGCGGGCGTTCGGCCTGGGAGAGGGATTCGATCCGGGTCTCCCGGATCAGCCCGGAAATCTCGTGCATCAGCTTGGCCAGCAGTGACGAGTGCGCGGCGACGGTGATGGCCTCGTGGAACTGCTCGTCGCCGACAACGCCGCGATCTCCCGCGGCGATCTCGGTTTCCATCGTCGCGAGGGCGGAATCGATCGCCGCCATCTCCGCGTCGGTCCGGCGCTCGGCGGCGAGCCCGGCAAGTTTGACCTCGAGCGCCTCGCGGGCCTCGATCACCTCGGGGAGACGGTCTGCGTGTTCGCGCAGCGCCTTGACGGCTCGTTCCTCGATGGGGCGGCGGACGAGCACGGCACCGTCGCCGTGCCGGACCGACACCACACCCTGCACTTCGAGGGCGACGAGCGCCTGACTCAGGGAAGCGCGACTCACACCGAGTTGAGCTGCGAGTTCACGCTCTGCGGGGAGGCGGTCGCCCGGCGTCATCTCGTGGTCGGCGATATGGGCGCAGAGCTGTTCGACGATCACCTCGTACAGCCGCGGTCGTGCTACCGGACGCAGTTGCTCAGCCACTGGGCCACCCACTCTCCATTCCACTGAAACTACTCCACGGTATCTCGCATAGGCATGTAACCGCACCCATAGTCTCTATTGACAGTGATCCACGACACTGCTTGCATGAAGTGGCTAGGCCAATCTGCCACTGAGTCAATTTGCTCGCCGGCGGCGGTCGAGACCAGATGCCACTGCCACAGAACCGGAGACTTTCATGTCGACCGAGTTGATCCCCATACTTGCGCTCGCCGTCATGTTCCTGGCGGCGACCGTGCTGCCCGTGAACATGGGCGCCCTCGGCTTCGTTGCCGCATTCTTCGTCGGAACCCTGTCACTGCACATGAGCAGCGACGACATCATCGCCGGATTCCCCAGCAGCCTGTTTCTCACGCTGGTCGGCATCACCTACCTCTTCGCGATCGCCCAGAACAACGGGACCGTCGACCTCATGGTCCGCGGGGCGGTCCGGCTGGTCCGCGGTCGTGTCGCGCTGATCCCCTGGGTGATGTTCGGGATCACCGCGGTGCTCACCTCGATCGGTGCGCTCGGCCCCGCCGCCGTCGCGATCGTCGCGCCGATCGCTCTCGGCTTCGCCGCCCGGTACAAGATCAACGCCCTGCTCATGGGCATGATGGTCGTGCACGGGGCCCAGGCGGGCGGATTCTCGCCGATCAGCATCTACGGCGTCACGGTGAACGACATCGCGACCAAGGCGGGATTGACCAACAGCCCGCTCACGCTGTTCCTCGGAAGCCTCCTGTTCAATGCCGCGATCGGGGTGTTGCTGTTCGTCTTCCTGGGCGGACGGGACCTGATCGGGCGCAGCGTCCACGACGACGCCGCCGAGGACATCGGAGGAAGCGGCGCCGGTGGTTCGGGCGGAGGAGCGCCCGCGACCGGAGGCGACTCCCGCTCGGGAGGGGCCACGGCGACCAAGGTGCGCCCGACGCAGACCCTGGCCGGCTCGCCCGAGCCTCGTGTCACATTCGATCAGGCGCTCACCCTGGTCGGTCTCGCCGCGCTCGCCGTGTTCTCGCTGATCCTCGACCTGGACGTGGGATTCATCTCGATGACGGTGGCCGTCATCCTGGCGCTCGCCTCGCCGAAGGCCCAGAAGGGCGCGATCGCGCAGATCAGCTGGTCGACGGTGCTGCTCATCGGTGGTGTCCTCACCTTCGTGGGAGTCCTGCAGGAGGCGGGCACCGTCGAGTACGTCGGAAACGCGGTCGCAAGCCTGGGCATGCCTCTCCTCGTTGCCCTTCTCCTCTGCTACATCGGGGCCATCGTCTCCGCGTTCGCGTCGTCCACGGCAATTCTGGGAGCGACCATTCCGCTCGCAGTCCCGTTCCTTCTCGCCGGTGAGGTGGGCGCGGTGGGAGTCATCGTCGCCCTCGCCATCTCCTCGACCATCGTGGACGTCAGCCCCTTCTCGACCAACGGAGCGCTGGTCCTCGCGAACGCGCAGAACGTCGATCGAGACCGCTTCTACAAGCAGATCCTCGAGTACAGCGCGCTCGTCGTCGCCATCGGTCCACTCGCGGCCTGGGCGATTCTGGTCGTACCCGGCTGGCTCTGACGGTCGACGGGTAGGCGCCCGGCCCGCCGCCCGCCCGGCACGTCGATTTTCAACTCTTGACATCGGCCGGATCAGATGTTTCATTTAATTGGCTAGTCCACTAGGTCACTGCACCAACAGTCCAGCTCTCGCGGCTCTCGCCAGGAAGTAACGGTGGTTTCACATGTCCACGAAAACGATGGAGCGCACAGGCCCGCTGCAAGGAGTGGTCGTCGTCGATCTGACCCGCGCACTCGCGGGTCCCCACGCGGCGATGATGCTCGGCGACCTCGGCGCGGACGTCATCAAGATCGAAACCCCGCACGGCGGCGACGACACCCGCGGGTGGGGGCCGCCCTTCGTGAACCCGGCTGACGCGGAGCGGGAATCGACGTACTTCCTGTCCGCCAATCGGAACAAGAAGTCGATCACCCTCGACCTCAAGGCCGACGACGGACGGGCCACCCTCGAAGCCCTGGTCCGGCGCGCCGACGTCCTCATGGAGAACTTCCGCACCGGCGTCCTCGACCGCCTGGGATTCACCACCGAACGTCTCGCGGAGCTGAACCCGCGCCTGGTGGTCCTGTCCATCAGCGGCTTCGGTCACGACGGACCCGAGGGCGGACGCGCGGGGTACGACCAGATCGCGCAGGGCGAGGCCGGACTGATGTCGCTGACCGGACCCAATCCCGACGACGTCCAGCGCGTCGGCGTGCCCATCGCGGATCTGCTCGCCGGCATGTACGGGGCGTTCGGCGTCGTCGCCGCCCTGCAGGAACGGGAGCGCACCGGTCGGGGTCGCGTCGTGCGCACGTCGTTGCTGGCCGGCGTCGTCGGGGTGCACGCCTTCCAGGGGACGAAGTGGACCGTCGCCGGTGAGGTCGGGGAGGCGCAGGGCAACCACCATCCCTCGATCTCGCCGTACGGGCTGTTTCGCACCGCCGACGGCGCCGTCCAGATCTCGGTCGGCAGTGAAGGGCTGTGGAAGAGGTTCTGCGCGGGCTTCCACCTCGATCCGGACACCCCCGGAATGGCCACGAACCCGGAGCGCGTCGAGAACCACAAGCAGGTCCTGGAACTGGTGGAGGACGTATTCGGCGCGTACACCAGCGACGAACTTCTCGTCGAACTCGACCGCATCGGGGTGCCCGCGGGACGCGTCCGGACGATCTCCGAAGTCTACGAATGGGAGCAGACCAAGTCCCAGGGACTGCTGATCGACGTCGACCACCGCACCCTCGGCAACATCACGCTGCCCGGCCCGCCGCTGCGGTTCTTCGAACCGGACGGCACCGAGGTCACCCGCACCCAGCACACCGCACCGCCGGTGCTCGGCGCGGACAACGACACCGTGTCCGAATGGCTGCTGCGGGAGTCGGTCCGATGACCCGCCTGACCGCACACGAACTGATCGACCTCGTGGTCGACGCCGGCACCTGGGAGTCGTGGGACACGCCCCCGATCCAGGTCGCGGCGGACACCGAGTACGCCGACGAACTTCTTCGCGCACAGGAGAAGACCGGCCTCGACGAGGCGGTTCTGACCGGGGTGGCCACCATCCGCGGCCGCCGAACGGCAATCCTCGTCTGCGAATTCGGTTTTCTCGGCGGCTCCATCGGTGTGGCCGCGGGCGAGCGTCTGGTCGCCGCGATCCGCCGCGCCACGCGCGAACGCCTTCCGCTGCTCGCCCTGCCCACGTCGGGTGGCACGCGAATGCAGGAAGGGACGACCGCGTTCCTGCAGATGGTCAAGATCACGGCGGCGGTGATCAAACACAAGGAGGCCCATCTGCCGTATCTCGTCTACCTCCGGAGCCCCACGACCGGCGGAGTGTTCGCGTCCTGGGGATCGCTGGGCCACGTCACCATCGCGGAACCGGGAGCGCTCGTCGGCTTCCTCGGACCCCGCGTGTTCGAGGCGCTGTACGAGTCACCGTTCCCGGCGGGTGTCCAGACCGCCGAGAACCTGCACGCGCACGGACTCATCGACGCGGTGCGGCCACCGGACCAGCTCGCCGAGATCGTCGACCGCGCGCTGCGCATCATCACCTCCAGCCGTGCCTGCCGGTCGCCGCTCGCCGAAACCCCCGTGCACGCGAGTCTGCCGGACGTCCCCGCGTGGGATTCGGTGGTCGCCTCGCGCCGCGAGGACCGGCCCGGTGTGCGTGAGGTGATGTTCCACTCCGCGTCGGATGTCCTTCCGCTCAACGGAACCGGTCAGGGCGAGGTCGACCCGGGACTCATCCTCGCTCTCGTCCGGTTCGGTGACATGCCGTGCGTCCTGCTCGGCCAGGACCGTCGTGGGCAGACCACGCGGTCGCCACTCGGCCCGGGGGCGCTGCGGGAGGCCCGCCGGGGGATGCGGCTGGCGGCGGAACTGAACCTGCCGTTGGTGACGGTCATCGACACCGCGGGAGCGGCGTTGTCGAAGGAGGCGGAGGAAGGCGGTCTCGCCGGCGAGATCGCGCGCTGCATCGCCGACATGGTCTCGCTCGACGTCCCCACCATCTCCCTGCTGCTCGGGCAGGGCACCGGCGGCGGCGCGCTCGCGTTGATCCCGGCCGATCGGGTGCTCGCGGCCCAGCACGGCTGGCTGTCACCCCTGCCCCCCGAAGGCGCGAGCGCGATCCTGCACCACGACATCGCGCACGCTCCGGACATGGCCGCCCGGCAGGGAATCCGGTCGTCCGATCTCCTCGCCAGCGGCATCGTGGACGAGGTGATCCCCGAATTCCCCGACGCGGCAGACGAATCCACGGCGTTCTGCACCCGGGTGGGTGCGGTGCTCCACCGCGAGCTGTCGGTCCTCGATGCGGCCGACACCACCCAGCGACTCTCCGACCGTGCGGAGCGATTCGACCGGATCGGTCTGTTGCAACCCGCACATGCGTGACCGCGGCGCCGGGGATCCCGATCGGATCCCCGGCACCGCGCCCGTCCCCTGGTCCGCGAAAGACTTACGTCAGCATTCGACCAGGTTGACCGACACGTTCACGGCGAGACCGCCGGTGGAGGTCTCCTTGTACTTCGAGCTCATGTCGGCGCCGGTGGCCCGCATCGTCTCGATCACCTGATCCAGGCTGACACGGTGGGTGCCGTCGCCGCGCAGCGCCATCCGGGCGGCGTTGATCGCCTTGCCCGCCGAGATGGCGTTGCGCTCGATGCACGGGATCTGCACGAGGCCGCCGATGGGATCACACGTGAGACCGAGGCTGTGTTCCATCGCGATCTCCGCCGAGTTCTCCACCTGCTCGGGGGTGCCGCCGAGGATCTCGGCGAGTCCGGCGGCGGCCATGGACGCCGCGGACCCGACCTCGCCCTGACAGCCCACCTCGGCCCCGGAGATCGACGCCCGCTCCTTGTACAGGGATCCGATTGCGCCTGCCGCCAACAGGAATCGCACCGACGTGCCGTCCGGATCCGCCTTCCCGGCGGGGGTGTAGTGCAGCGCGTAGTGCAGGACCGCCGGGATGATGCCGGCCGCGCCGTTGGTGGGGGCGGTGACGATCCGTCCGCCGGACGCATTCTCCTCGTTGACGGCGAGGGCCACCAGGTTCACCCAGTCCTCCGCGAACGCGGGTTCACGACCCGGATCCTCCACGTTCAGCCGCTCGTACCAGCCGCGGGCGCGTCGGCGCACCCGCAGACTGCCGGGCAGGTACCCGTCCCGGCCGATTCCGCGCTGCTGACACTCGACCATCACGTCACGGATGTGCAGTAGCCGCGCCCGGACCTCCGGCTCGGGCCGGAGGGTGCGTTCGTGCTCGAGCATGATCTCGCTGATCGAGAGACCGTAATGCTCGCTGAGGTCGAGCAGTTCGCGCGCGGACCCGAACGACAGCGAATTCGAGCTTGCGCCGACCGAGACTTCCGGTTCGGCGCCGGTGACGACGAATCCGCCGCCGATCGAGAAGTACGTCTGCGCATGCAGTTCGCGGCCGTGCACGCCGGTGGCGGTGAGGGTCATGCCGTTGGGGTGAAAGTCCAGGACCGTCAACGGGTGCAGCACCATCTCGTCTTCGGCGAGCGGAATGTCCACTACACCGTCGAGGCGGATCCGCCGACTCGCCCGCACCTCGTCGAGCCGCGTCTCCATCTCCTCGGTGGCGATGGTCTCCGGCCGATATCCCTCGAGGCCGAGGAGGATCGCCGACATGGTGCCGTGCCCGGCGCCGGTGGCCGCGAGCGATCCGTACAGATCGACACGGACACCGGCGACGTCCCCGAGGAGGCCGAGTGTGTCGAGGTCGTCGACGAACGTGCCCGCCGCCCGCATCGGCCCGACCGTATGCGAACTCGAGGGTCCGATACCGACCGAGAACAGGTCGAACACACTGATCGTCACGACTTACAGACCCGGATAGAGGGGGTACTTGTCCGCGAGTGCCCGGACCTGGGCGGCCGACCCGGACGTGTCCGCGTCGGCGGGCGCGACGAGGGCCTGCGCGATCAGGTCGGCGACCGTCGCGAAGTCGTCCCGGCCGAAGCCGCGGGCGGCGAGTGCCGGGGTGCCGATGCGTAGTCCGGACGTCACCATCGGCGGCCGCGGATCGAACGGAACGGCGTTGCGGTTGACGGTGATTCCGATCGCGTCGAGGCGGTCCTCGGCCTGCTGCCCGTCGATCGCGGCATCCCGCAGGTCGACGAGGACGAGGTGCACGTCCGTGCCGCCGGTGAGGACGCTGATTCCGGCCTCCTTGACGTCGGGTCGGCTGAGCCGTTCGGCGAGTACCTTCGCGCCGTCGAGGCAGCGTTCCTGACGCTCCGCGAACTCGGGTTCGGCCGCCATCTTGAACGCCGTTGCCTTGCCCGCGATCACGTGTTCCAGCGGACCGCCCTGCTGGCCGGGGAACACCGCGGAGTTGATCTTCTTCGCGATGGCCGCGTCGTTGGTCAGGATGATGCCGCCGCGGGGTCCGCCGAGCGTCTTGTGCGTCGTCGACGTGACGACATGCGCGTGCGGGACGGGGGACGGGTGGAATCCGGTGGCGACCAGGCCCGCGAAGTGAGCCATGTCGACCATCAGGTACGCGCCGACCTCGTCGGCGATTTCCCGGAAGCGGGCGAAGTCCAGGTGCCGGGGGTAGGCCGACCAGCCGGCGATGATCAGTTGCGGCCGGTGCTCGCGCGCCGCCTTCGCCACCTCGTCCATGTCGATGAGGTAGTCCTGTTCGGACACCCCGTAGGCGGCGACGTTGTAGAGCTTGCCGGAGAAGTTGAGGCGCATGCCGTGCGTGAGGTGACCGCCGTCGGCGAGGGCCAGTCCGAGGATCGTGTCACCGGGTTTGATCAGTGCGTGCATCACCGAGGCGTTCGCGGTGGCACCGGAATGCGGTTGCACGTTGGCGTATTCGGCGGCGAACAGTGCCTTGACGCGGTCGATGGCGAGCTGCTCGAGCGTGTCGACGTGCTCGCAGCCGCCGTAGTAGCGCCGGCCCGGGTAGCCCTCGGCGTACTTGTTGGTGAGCACCGAACCCTGCGCCTGCATCACCGAAAGGGGTGCGTGGTTCTCCGACGCGATCATCTCGAGGCCGGTGCGCTGACGCCCCAGCTCCTTGCCGATCAGTGCGGCGACGTCCGGATCGAAATCTGCGAGGTCGCGGTTCAGGACGCTCATGCCTGCACGCCGTTCTTCTCGGCGTACTCGGCCGCGGTGAGGAGTTCGCCGGCGGCGGACGGCTGGACGGCGAACAGCCAGCCCTCGCCGTAGGGGTCGGAGGTGACCAGTCCCGGGTCGTCGACGGCGGCGGTGTTGATCAGGGTGACCCGGCCGCTCACCGGCGGGTACAGCTCGGACACGGTCTTCGTGGATTCGACCTCGCCACACGATTCACCGGCGACGATGGTCGACCCGACCTCCGGCAGGTCGACGAAGACGAGCTCGCCGAGCGAGTTGACGGCGACCGACGTGATGCCGACGCGGACCGGCTCGTCGGGGAGCGTGGCGCCCGGCTCGATCAGGACCCACTCGTGGTCGTCGGTGTAGCTGCGGTCGTCGGGGAAAGCTGCTGAAGACATGGCGGTACCTCTTCCAGGGCTGAGGGAGTGGGAACGGTTCAGGAGCGGCGGTAGAACGGCGACGGGGTGACCACGAACGGTTCCTTCTTGCCTCGAATGTCCACCGTCAGTTCGGTACCGGGTTCGCGGAACGCGACGTCCACGAACGCCAGCGCGATCGGATGGCCGAGCGTCGGAGACAACGCCCCGGACGTGATGGTGCCGACCGCGGACTCGCCGGCCGCGTCCAACACGGTGTAGTCGGCGCGGGCGGCCCGGCGACCGGTACCCGCGAGGCCGACCAGCACCCGCTGCGGCGCCTGATCCGACAACGTCTGCAGGGCATCGCGGCCGACGAAGTCCTTGTTCAGCCGGACCACCTTGCCGAGCCCGGCCTCGTACGGATTCGTGTCGAGAGTCAGTTCGTGGCCGTACAGCGCCATTCCGGCCTCGAGGCGGAGGGTGTCGCGGCAGGCGAGGCCGGCGGGGACGCCCCCGCGGGCCGTGGTGACGTCGAGCAGTGCGCGCCACAACTGCACGGACTGGTCGTTGGGAACATAGAGTTCGAAGCCGTCCTCCCCGGTGTACCCGGTGCGGGCGAGGAGGACGTCGATGCCGGCGACCACCGCGCGCGTGACGGCGTAGTACTTCAATTCCGCCACCGCCTCGACCAACTGAGCGGGAACCAGGGACTGCACGATGTCCTGGGCGGCCGGTCCCTGCACCGCGATCAGCGCGGTCTCCGAGGATTGATCGTCGACGTTCGCGGAGAAGCCCTCGACGCGTGCCGCCAGTTCGCGGTGCACCGTCGGCGCGTTGGCCGCATTGGCGACCACGAGGAAATGCTCGTTGGCGAGACGGTAGACGACGAGATCGTCGATGACTCCGCCGTCCGCATTGCACAGGAGGGAGTACTTGGCCCTGCCGACCCCGATCTTCGAGAGTTCGCCGGCCAGAGCGTAATCCAGGACCGCTCCGGACTCGGGTCCGGTGACGGCGATCTCGCCCATGTGCGAGAGGTCGAACAGCCCCGCCGCGGTCCGGACTGCGTGGTGTTCGGCGAGTTCGCTGTCGTACTTCAGCGGCATCTGCCAGCCGGCGAAATCGGTGAAATGGGCGCCGAGGGCGCCGTGCTCGCCGAGCAGCGGGGAGGTGGGCGTCGTGGTGAGGGTCATGCGAAGGCCTCCTCGGGGGTCTCGGCGATGGCCGAAGTGTCGATGTCGGTGGTGTTCTCGAAGGCCTCGGGCGCCGGGCACGAGCAGACGAGGTTGCGGTCGCCGTGAACGCCGTCGATGCGGCGCACCGGGGGCCAGTACTTGGCGGCGCGGAGCGACGCGACGGGGTAGGCGGCGAGGTGGCGCGGGTAGGGCAGGTCCCAGTTGTCGGCGGTCACCTGTTCGGCGGTGTGCGGGGCCTGTCGCAGTGGGCTGCGTTCGAGTGGCCACACGCCGTCACCGACCAGGTCGATCTCGCGGCGGATGGAGACCATCGCCTCGATGAAGCGGTCGAGTTCGGCCAGGTCCTCGGACTCGGTCGGCTCCACCATCAGCGTGCCGTTGACGGGGAACGACAGGGTGGGTGCATGGAAGCCGTAGTCGATCAGCCTCTTTGCGACGTCCTCGGCGGTGACTCCGGTCGCCTTGGTGACGGGCCGGAGGTCGAGGATGCACTCGTGCGCCACCAGGCCGGACGGTCCGGTGTAGAGCACGGGGAAGTGCGGGTCCAGTGACCTGGCAACGTAATTGGCTGCGAGCACCGCGGTTTCGGTGGCGCTCGTCAGCCCGTCCGGCCCCATCAGCGCGAGATACGCCCAGGTGATGGGCAGGATGCCCGCCGATCCGTAGTTGGCCGCCGACACCGGGGTGCCGAGGTCGTCGCCGCCCAGCGGATTGCCCGGCAGGAAGGGCGCCAGATGCTCGCGCACCGCGACGGGCCCGACACCGGGTCCGCCGCCGCCGTGCGGGATGCAGAACGTCTTGTGCAGGTTCAGGTGTGAGACGTCGCCGCCGAACTTGCCGGGTTGCGCGAGACCGACCAGCGCATTGAGGTTCGCGCCGTCGACGTACACCTGCCCGCCGGCCTCGTGCACCAGATCGCAGACCGTCCGCACGTCGTTCTCGTACACGCCGTGCGTGGACGGGTAGGTCAGCATGATGGCGGCCACCGCACCCTCGTGTGCCGTGATCTTCGCGCGCAGGTCGCCCAAGTCGATGTTGCCGTTCTCCGCGGTCGCGACGACGACGACCTTCATGCCCGCGAGAACCGCGGACGCGGCGTTGGTTCCGTGCGCGGATTGGGGGATGAGGCAGACGTTGCGGCCGAGTTCGCCGCGGGACTCGTGATAGCCGTGGATCGCGAGCAGACCGGCCAGCTCACCCTGTGATCCGGCGTTGGGCTGCAACGACACCCGGTCGTAACCGGTGATCTCACCGAGCCACCGTTCCAGGTCGGCCACGAGTTCGAGGTAGCCGGCCGTCTGTGCAGCCGGGGCGTACGGGTGGATGGACGCGAAGCCGGGCCAGCTGATCGGCTCCATCTCGACGGCGGAGTTCAGTTTCATGGTGCACGATCCGAGCGGGATCATGGTGCGGTCGAGCGCGAGGTCCTTGTCCGACAGGGTGCGCAGGAAGCGCAGCATCGCCGTCTCGGACCGGTGACTGTGGAACACGCCGTGCTGCAGGTAGTCCGACGTCCGGGCGAGCGCCGACGGCAGTTCGGGCACCGCGACGGTCGTCGGCTGTGCGCCGAACACGGCGACCACCCGCCGCACGATGTCGTCGGTGGTGCACTCGTCGCAGGCGATCGCGACGTGGTCGGCGTCGACGAGACGGAGGTTGATGCCGTCGCGATCGGCGAGTGCCACGATCGACTCGGCGCCCGCCGGGACCCGCACGAGAACCGTGTCGAAGAAGGTGTCGTGGACGATCGTGTGACCGGCGGCGCGGAGGCTGCCGGCGATGGTCGTCGCGTGGGCGTGCACCCGGTTCGCGATGGCACGCAACCCTTCCGGGCCGTGGTATGCGGCGTACATCGCGGCGACGTTGGCGAGCAATGCCTGCGCCGTGCAGATGTTGCTGGTTGCCTTGTCACGCCGGATGTGCTGTTCGCGGGTCTGCAGCGCCAGCCGGTAGGCGGTCTTCCCGTCGACGTCGACGGATACTCCGACGAGGCGGCCTGGCAGCATGCGCTCGAGTCCGCTGCGCACGGCCATGTAGCCGGCGTGCGGTCCGCCGAAGAACAGGGGCACACCGAAACGCTGCGCCGACCCGACCGCGATGTCGGCGCCCTGCTCGCCGGGCGGCGTCAGGATCGTGAGCGACAGCAGATCGGCCGCGACGGTGGTCAACGCACCACGCGTCTGTGCCGCGGCGATCATCGGAGCCAGGTCGCGCACCGCGCCGCTCGCCCCGGGCGCCTGGAAGACCACCCCGAACATGTCACCGTCGGGCAGTTCCCCGGACAGGTCCGCGACCACCACCTCGATGCCCACCGCCTTCGCTCGTCCCCGGACGACGGCCAGGGTCTGCGGCAGGCAGTCCGCGTCGAGGACGACGCGGTTGGTGGCGGCCTTCGGCTTGTTCGCGCGCCGCATCAGCAGTACCGCCTCCATCACGGCGGTTGCCTCGTCGAGCAGCGAGGCGCCGGCCAGGGGAAGCGCGGTGAGATCCTCGATGACGGTCTGGAACGTCAGCAGCGCCTCCAGCCGGCCCTGGGAGATCTCCGGCTGGTACGGGGTGTAGGCCGTGTACCAGGCCGGGGACTCCAGCATGTTCCGCCGCAACACCGCGGGCGTGACGGTGTCGGAGTATCCGAGACCGATCATCTGGACGCGGGTCTCGTTGCGCTCCGACAGGGCCCGCAGATCGGCGAGCACCTGCTGCTCGGACCGCCCCGCGGGCAGACTCAGGGGCTGTGAGCTGCGGATCTGCTCCGGCACCGCGCTGTCGATCAGGTTCGCCAGGGTGCCGTAGCCGAGGGTGCCGAGCATGCGCCGGGACGCGTCGGCGTCCGGGCCGATGTGGCGCGAGGGAAAGTCGCTGGTGAGGGGCACGCCATGAGTGGCGGTGCGGGGTTCTGCTGGCAAGAGGTGACTCCGGTTTCGTTGAGTCCGGACCGCACCGGACATCGACAAGGGGGCACCTCCCCGCTCTGTCCTGAAACCTGAGAGTTTGGGCGCACCGCAACTGCGGCGTGCTCTTCACCTTCGGTAAGTTCCGGCCGTACGGCCGACGCTTTCTCCAGAGTTGCCTCTGCGCTGCGGTACTGGGGCCTGAGAGATTCCCGGGGAGGAAGTTGCTCCTACGGCGCCTCCGAGACGGAGGTTCTCCCGCTGCGCGTCAACGGCGTCTTCAGTTGTGATTGGCCAAACAGTACACAGGCGCCCCGGGTTTGTCTCCTCGGACCGACGGTCTTGCCAAAAGTCCACGTCGTTTGGCATCCTCGATGGATCTTCGCTCCGACGTGACCGCACACGCCGGGCGACCAGAGCCCAGATGCCCGCAGCCGCAACGGTTGTCGATGTGTGCTCGCTCTCCCCGCTCACCCTTCCCGGTGCCGCGCTGTCCACCGCGCGGGCCCGACGTCGCATACCGACCGGTTTCGACCGGTCCTAGGAGTTCACATGACTGCAGTCCCTGACGGCCGCCGACTGCTCCGCCTCGAAGTCCGCAACGCAAAGACCCCGGTCGAACGCAAACCGTCGTGGATGAAGGTGCAGATGCGGACGGGCCCCGAATACCGGGAACTCGCAGCCCTCGTCGAACGCGAGAACCTGCACACCGTGTGCCAGGAGGCCGGGTGTCCCAACATCTTCGAATGCTGGGAGGACCGTGAGGCGACGTTCCTCATCGGCGGAAGCCAGTGCACCCGGCGGTGCGACTTCTGCCAGATCGATACCGGCCGTCCCGCCGCACTGGATCGGGGAGAGCCCAGGAGGGTCGCGGAGTCGGTGCAGACCATGGGCCTTCGATACGCCACCGTCACAGGCGTGGCCCGCGATGATCTGCCGGACGGCGGCGCCTGGCTGTACGCCGAGACGGTGCGGCAAATTCACGACTTGTGCCCGGGTACCGGCGTCGAACTGCTGATCCCCGATTTCACTGCCGACGCCGCGCAGCTACGCGAGGTGTTCGGCACCCGCCCGGAAGTACTGGCGCACAATGTGGAGACCGTTCCCCGGATATTCCGTCGTATCCGGCCTGCCTTCACCTACGAGCGTTCCCTCGAGGTGATCACGCGGGCTCGGGAGGACGGCCTGATCACCAAGTCGAACCTCATCCTCGGGATGGGGGAGACCACCGACGAGGTGATCGAGGCACTTCGGGACCTCCACACCGCCGGCTGCCAGTTGATCACGATCACGCAGTATCTGCGGCCGTCGGCCCGGCACCACCCGGTGGAGCGGTGGGCGAAACCGGAGGAGTTCGTCAAGCTCGACGAGATCGCCCGTGAGATCGGATTCCTCGGCGTCCTGTCCGGTCCGCTCGTGCGCTCCTCCTACCGGGCCGGCCGCCTGCACGCGGAGGCCGTCGCCGCGAACGCCGTTCACTGAATCCCCTTTCTCGTCCGTTCCAGCAAGGAGTTCCCATGTCCACCCGATCTGCAGATGTCGTCATCCTCGGCGGCGGTTCCGGCGGCTACGCGGCCGCCATCCGCTCGGCCGAACTGGGCCGTTCGGTCATTCTCATCGAGGAGAACGAACTCGGCGGCACGTGCCTGCATCAGGGGTGCATTCCGACGAAGGCGCTGCTGCACTCCGCCGAGGTCGCGGACAGTGCCCGCACCGCCTCGCAGTTCGGTGTCGACGTCACGTTCGGCGGTGTCGACCTCGAGAAGGTGCTGAGCTACAAGAACACCATCGTCACCCGACTGCACAAGGGACTGCAGGGCCTCGTCGACGCGTACGGCATCACCGTCGTCAACGGCCGTGGACGGTTGGTCGGACCCAACGGAGTGGAGGTCGACGGCGAGTTGATCACGGGCGGCGCCGTCGTCCTGGCAACGGGGTCGTCGCCGAAGACGCTGCCCGGCATCAGCATCGGCGGCCGGGTCGTCACCAGTGATCAGGCGCTCGTGCTGCCGTCGGTCCCCGAGAAGGCGATCATCCTGGGCGGCGGTGTCATCGGCGTCGAATTCGCCAGTGTCTGGTCGTCGTTCGGTGCGTCCGTGACGATCGTCGAGGCGATGCCGCGGCTGGTGCCGAACGAGGACGAGACGATCTCCAAGTACCTCGAGCGCGCATTCCGTCGTCGCAAGATCACCGCGAAGACAGGTGTGCGGGTGACCGAGGTGACGCAGGACGAGAATGCAGTGTCCGTCACGCTCGACTCCGGCGACGTACTCGACGCCGACGTCGTGCTGGTCGCGGTGGGGCGAGGACCCAACACCGCATCCATGGGGTACGAGGAGACCGGTGTGATGCTCGACAAAGGCTTCGTGGTGACCAGTGACCGACTGCGCACCACGGTCCCGAACGTCTTCGCGGTCGGCGACATCGTCCCCGGTCTCCAACTGGCTCACCGCGGCTTCCAGCAGGGCATCTTCGTGGCCGAGGAGATCGCCGGGCAGCGCCCCGACCCCATCGACGAGACCGGCATTCCGCGGGTCACCTACTCCCACCCCGAGGTCGCGTCCGTCGGGTTGACCGAGACCGCGGCCCGGGAGAAGTTCGGCGACAAGGTCGAGACCGTCACCTACGACCTCGCCGGTAACGGCAAGAGCCAGATCCTGAAGACGTCGGGGGCGGTCAAGCTCGTGGTGGCGCCGACCGGGGTGGTCGTCGGCGTGCACATGGTCGGCGACCGAGTCGGTGAGCTGATCGGTGAGGCGCAGCTGCTCTACAACTTCCAGGTCGACGCCGCGCAGGCGGCGAAGTTCGTCCACGCCCACCCCACACAGGGCGAGGCGCTCGGTGAGGCGCTGATGGCGGTGGCCGGCAAACCGCTCCACGTCCACGTCTGACCCCCATGTGAGTGGCAAAGTGTGCTGGCGCACGCTTTGCCACTCACATGGGGTGTTCGGCATGCGAACGCGCACTGGCGATTTCCGACCAGGAACTGTCGTGAGTTAACACGCCGGAACGGTGAAGTCATGCTTTCGTAATACGTCTGCGGAACAGTACGTCCCGAGTCAGTTCGATTCGGAACCATCTCGATGGTTTCTCCCTATGAACCTGGCTGGAGAGTTCCGGGACCGCGTCCCGGGCGCCGAAGGAGCAAGTACCCACAAACTCTCAGGCACCAGGACAGTCAGGGTCGGGAACTCTGGAGAGCAGCGTGTCGCCTGTAACGGCACGCTCACCGACGGGGCACGACGACCACTCCCACGAGTGTGTCTCCAAACTCTCAGGTTACGGAACAGAGCGGGTGTCAGCCGAGGTGATCCACCGGATCACCCTCACATCGCTCGAGCAATCGGCCCACCGGTTGCTCACTCTCCCTGGGAGATCCATGAATGTGACTGCTAGTGGGACATCCACGAACATCATGGCTGTCGCCAACTCACCTGTTCTCTGGGTGGCCGTTGCCGGCATCTTCGTCGTCATCGTCGTGCAGTCGGCGATCTACATGACCGCGGTCCGCAAGGTGGCACCCGTCGCGGACATGTCGCCGGAAGACATGAAAGTCTCGTTCCGCTCCGGCGCCGTCTCGGCGATCGGACCGTCCCTGGCGGTCTGCCTCGTCGCGATCGCCCTCCTCGCTCTCTTCGGCACGCCCGCGGTGCTGGCCCGCATCGGCTTGATCGGCTCCGCCGCGTACGACGTGTCCGCGGCCAGCATCGCCGCCGACTCCATGGGCGCGAAACTCGGCGCCGACACGTACACCCAGAACGTGTTCGTCGTCGCCTTCTTCGCCATGAGCATCGGCGGCGTGATGTGGATGCTGTCCGCGCTCATCCTCACTCCACTGCTCAAGCGGGGCGACGCGAAGATCCGCACTGTGAATCCGGCGTTGATGGCGGTCGTCCCCTCAGCCGCTCTGATCGGCGCGTTCGCGTCGCTGGGCTTTCAGGAACTGACGAAGTCCAGCTACCACATCGTCGCGTTCGCCGCCTCCGCAGTCGCGATGGGGATCTGCCTCTTCGTCGCCCGCACGTTCGGCAAGAGCTGGCTCCGCGAATGGGGACTGGGCATTTCGATCCTCGTCGCACTCACCGTCACCTACCTGGTCACCTCCTGATTCACGACTCGCACGGAAAGGACTTTTCGATGACTACCGACGAAGCCGTAACAGTGTCCACCGGCGCGCGTGAACTCGCCGAATTCGACAAGACGACATCCCGCTGGGGTCGTATCACGATGATCGCCGGGTTGCTCCTGTCGATCGGTGCGCCTCTGTACCTGGTGTTCTCGGGTGAGGTGGACGTCACGGCGGGCCAGTTGTGGACCGCGTTTGCCGCGGTGGCCGGGACCTTCTTCATCATCTGGCTGGTCGAACCCCTGACCTATTTCCCCATCCTCGGTCCGGCCGCGATGTACCAGGCGTTCATGATCGGCAACATCGCGAACAAGCTGTTGCCCGCCGCGCTGATCGCGCAGACGAACATCGGAGCCAAACCCGGATCCAAGCGGGCCGAACTGGCTGCGGTCCTGGCGATCTGCGGTGCCGCGATGGTGCACCTCGTGTCCCTGGCCGTGTTCGTCGGGCTGCTCGGCACCTGGCTGATCAGTGTGATTCCCGCCGACATCGTGACCGTCACCCGTTCCTACATCCTTCCCTCGGTCCTGGGGGCGGTCCTCGTGCAGGCGATCGTGTCGATGAAGCAGCCCCGGGCCACGGTGGTCGCGCTGCTGGTGGCCGCGATCATCACGTTCGTCGTGGTTCCGGCGATGCCGAGCCTCGCGCTGTCGTCCACCGCCATCGCGGTGATCGTGACGGCGGTCCTCGCCTGGTTCCTCAGGAACAAGAACGACCAGAGCCCTGCCGAGCTCGCGACCATCGAGTAAGAATCGATGCGCGGAGATACGTCACCTTCCCCTGATTCGAAAGTAGGCTCCATGACCGACCTGCCGATCGCGCTCACCGACGAGCTGCGGACGAAGATGCACGACCTCTACCGCTACCTGCATGCGAACCCGGAACTGTCGATGCAGGAACACAAGACCGCCGAGCTGATCCAGAGTTCCCTCGTCGCCCTGGGGATCGACACGTTCGTCTGCGGCGGCACCGGAGTGGTCGGTGTCCTGACCAACGGCGAGGGTCCCACGGTGGCGTTCCGCGCCGATTCGGATGGGCTGCCGATCGCGGAGGACACCGGCGTCGACTACGCCAGCACGGCCACCGGATACCTCGACGACGGCACCGAGGTGCCCGTGATGCACGGCTGCGGCCACGACACGCACGTCGCCACCCTGCTCACCGTCGCCGAATTGCTTGCCGGCGCGCGGGAGGCCTGGGCCGGAACGATCGTGTTCCTCTTCCAACCGGGCGAGGAAACGGCGGCCGGCGCCAGGGCGATGATCGAGGACGGCCTGTGGGATCGGGCACCCAAGCCGGAAATCGTCTTCGGGCAGCACGTCGGGCCGATGCTGGCCGGCACCGTGCACGTCACGAGTGGCGACGCGATGGCCATGGCCGATTCGTTGAAGGTCACCGTCTACGGTCAGGGCTCACACGGCTCCCAGCCCCAGGATTCGATCGACCCGATCATCCAGGGCGTCAACATGATCAACCGAATCCAGACCATCGTGTCCCGCGAAGTGCACCCTCTGAAGCCGGCGGTCGTCACGGTCGCGACGTTCCATGCCGGGCTGAAGGAGAACATCATCGCGGACCGGGCCGAGTTCACGATCAACGTGCGCACCCTCGACCCCGAGGTCCGTGAGCAGGTCAACGCCGCGCTGCGCCGCATCATCTACGCCGAGGCCGACGCGTCCGGGGCACCGAAGCCGCTGATCGAGGAGCTGTACACGTTCCCGCGCAACTACAACGATCCCGACGCCACCGCCGATCTCGTCGCCGAGCTGCGGAAGGTGCTGGGCGAGAACAACGTCACGCCGTCGTCGCCGATGATGGGTTCGGAAGACTTCGGCCTGCTCGCCGAGGTGATCGGCGTGCCGTCGGTGTTCTGGATGTTCGGCGGTCACACCACCGACACGCTCGAGAGCGGAAAGCCTGTGCCGGTGAACCACTCACCGTTCTTCGCGCCGGTCGCGGAGCCCACCCTGTCCACCGGCGTCCAGGCGGCGATGACGGCGATCCTGTCGAAGGTCGGGATCTAGGCCCTCCGGGCCCGTGAGTGGTTGACGAGTCTCTGCACTCGTTAACCACTCACGGGCGGCGGAGCCGCCTCAGTGGGTGGTCAGCGGTGCGTCCGCGGTGGCGTCCACGCCGGTCTTCTCGAAACGCAACCGCGACACGGCGAGTCCGGCGAGGACGAAGGACGCGGCCACGAGGATGTACAGCTGGGTGGGCGACCAGTCGCGGTCGAGTAGGGCGCCCGCGACGATCGGCGACGCGATGGCGCCGACGCGGCCGATGCCGATTCCCCAGCCGACGCCGGTGGCCCGGACGGCAGGCGAGTAGACCGACGGCGTGAGCGCGTACAGCCCGGCGATGCAGCCGTTGGCGAAGACGCCGATCAGGGCGCCGAGCCCGAACGCGATGACGATGGACGCGGTGGCAGGGACGAAGACGACGAGCAGCACACCCGCGATCGCCATGTAGGCGATGAGCACACGCTTCAGGGCGAAGCGTGCGGACAGCGCCCCGAGCAGGGTGGCGCCGAAGATGCCGCCGAGGTTGAGGAGCACTCCGCCGGTGACGCCCTGGTTCGCGGACATGCCCGCCTCGACCAGCAGTTTCGGGGTCCAACTGGTGACGAAGTAGAACCCGAACATCGCCATGAAGAACGCGAACCACACCAGGAGTGTGCTGCGGCGTCGCTGCGGGGACAGCAGGACGCGCATCGCGAAACCGGCGTCGGCGGTGGCGGCGGCACGCGGTGCGGGCAGCTCGTCCAGTCGCGGCTGACCGGCCCGCTGGGCGAACGCGTTGATCCGGTCGAGGGCGTTGGCCGGTCGCCGGACGAGCAGGAAGTCGATCGATTCCGGGAGCCGGGCGTAGACGACGGGGATGATCGCCGCCGTGCACAGTCCGCCGAACAGGAACACCGAGCGCCAGCCGAGCGAGTTCTGCAGGACGACGGCAATGATTCCGCCGAGGGTGGCGCCGACGGCGTAACCGGTGGAATTGAGGCTCACCGCGAGCCCGCGCCAGCGGTTCGACGCGTACTCACTGGCGATGACGTTGCTGCTGGCGAGGATTCCGCCGATGCCGACGCCGGTGAGGGCGCGGAGCAGTCCGAGTTGCATCGCGTTCTGGCTGACCGCGGACAGCAGCATGCCCGTCGACGCGAGTGCCAGGCACAGCAGGATCATGGCGCGGCGGCCGATGGTGTCAGCCCACGGCGCCAGGAACAGCGACCCCGCGGCCATGCCGAACAGTCCGGCGCTGAGCAGGAGGCCGACGATCGACCCGGACAGATCCCACTCCTGCGACACCGACTGTGCGGTGAACGCCATGACGAGGACGTCGAAGCCGTCGAGCACGTTGAGTAGACCGCAGATGGCGATGGCGCCCCATTGGTAGCGCGTCATGGGGCTGCTGTCGATGCGTTCGCGTAGGTCGAATTGCATGCGCTGGACCTGCTCTTTCTCAGAGGTGGGCTGTGATGTGGCTCACGACTCACCTACCGTGGCGGACAGGTCACTCGTTTCCAACTTCGCTTCCGAATGTCGGAAGACGAGAAGTGGCGGTCGGACGCGGTGCTGGGCCATCATTTCCCTGTTGACAACTGGAAGGGTCCGGGCGACCGGCAGTGGGCGGAAAGGTCCATGGATGTGACTGGCTCGGGTTTCGGTAATTCCTGGTCGGCGGAACGGTTGTTCGCCGGGCCGGGCGAGACGCGGGAGCGGCTACGCCGCACCGATTGGGCGGCCACGCCGCTGGGGCCCGTC
This sequence comes from Rhodococcus sp. JS3073, assembly GCF_026810085.1. Taxonomy (NCBI): domain Bacteria; kingdom Bacillati; phylum Actinomycetota; class Actinomycetes; order Mycobacteriales; family Nocardiaceae; genus Rhodococcus; species Rhodococcus sp. JS3073. Next base: position 5,243,866 of record NZ_CP113951.1, read on the forward strand.
GAGACGTGGTCTGTCGAGTTGCGGGCGGCAGTGCGAACCGTGCTGCCCTCCGAGGTCCCGATGTTGCTCTGGTGGGGCCCTGAGCTCGTGCAGATCTTCAACGAGGCGTACACCCGGGTCCTCGGCGCCAAGTACCCGGCCGCGATCGGTGAACCCGGGGCGCAGTGCTGGGCGGAGATCTGGGACGAGGTGGGACCGCTCGCCGAGCAGGTGATGGCGGGCGGCGCATCCACCTACACGGAGAATCAGCCGCTGTACATGCTGCGGCACGGGTACCTCGAGGAGACGTACTGGACGTTCTCCTACAGTCCGGTGCAGGACGAGGACGGGAACGTCGCCGGGGTCTTCGTGGCGACGACCGACGTGACCGCGAGCGTGCTCGGGGAGCGTCGACTGGAGACTCTGCGGCAACTGGGCACGGTATCCACCGCGGGCGGCGACGATCCGCTGGTCGATGCCTGCCGTGCGGTCGTGCGGGTACTCGGCGCCAGCGGACAAGACGTCCCGCTGGCGGCGATCTATCTCCGCGGCGAGGTCGTCGGCGGTCCCGGGGACGACGCTGCCGAGGACCTCGTGCTCGTCGGTGCCGCCGGGGTGGACGACGACGGCGAGTTCAGGCCCGCCCGGATCCCGGCGACCGACGTCACCCAGCCGGTGGCGACCAAGGCGGTGACGGAGGTACGGCTGTGCCCGTTGATCGTGACGGGTCACGCGGAGCCGGTGGGCGTGCTGGTGCTCGGGATCAGTCCGTATCGCGCGTTCGACGACGCGTATCGGGGCTTCGCCGAGTTGGTCACGGCGAAGGTGTCGACCCTGATCTCGGACGCTCTGGCCTACGAATTCGAACGGGACCGCGCCGCTGCGCTGGCGGAGCTCGACGCGGCGAAGACGCGGTTCTTCCAGAACGTCAGTCACGAGTTCCGTACCCCGCTGACCCTGTTGCTCGGACCCCTCGAGACACTGCGCGAGCCGACCGGCGATGAATCGTCCGCTGATCAGCGCGACGCGATCGCGGCCGCCTACCGGGCGGCGGTCCGGCTGCAACAGCTCGTCGACGACCTGCTCGATCTGTCCAAGGCGGAAGCCGGTCAGCTTCGGCCCCGCGCGGAGCCGACCGATGTCGGCCGGTTGACGGCCGACTGCGTGAGCATGTTCGATTCCGCCGCCGTGCAGGCCGGCCTCGCACTGCGGGCAGATATCGACGAGGGCTCGGGTCCGGTCGAATTGGACCGCGAGATGTGGGTGAAGATCGTGCTGAACCTCGTGTCGAACGCGGTCAAGTACACCCGGTCCGGATCCGTGTCCGTCGCGCTCAGTCAGGACGCCGACCGGCTGGTGCTGAGCGTGACCGACACGGGTGTGGGAATTCCCGCCGAAGAACGCGAACGCGTATTCCACAGGTTCCATCGCGTCGAGGCCGGCGGGCCGGGCAGTGGCGGCGTCGGCATCGGGCTTTCCCTGGTCGCCGATCTCGCCGCGGCGCTCGGCGGTTCCGTCGATCTCGACAGTGCACCGGGCCGGGGCAGCACCTTCACCGTCCGGGTACCGCGGATCCCGGCGCCGGACGGTGTGACCCCGCGCACAGACGACCGACCTGTCGGTGCGATGACGTCCTCCGGCGACGTCGACCAGCTCGAACCGTCCGCCGAAGCCGCGGCATCGCACGAATCCGGAGCGGACCGCCGCCGCATCCTGGTCGTCGAAGACCACCCGGACCTGCGGGCGTACCTCACCCGACTGCTGCGCGCGCAGGGCTGGGACGTCGACGCCGTCGCCGACGCGGAGTCCGCGCTGAAACACGTCGCCGCCCGCACGCCGCATCTCGTGCTCAGCGACATCATGCTTCCCGGTCGCGACGGCATCGACTTCCTCCGAGAGCTGCGATCTGAGCAGTCGACGGCACGGCTGCCGGTCATTCTGCTCACGGCCCGCGCGGGAACGGAGTCGACCATCGACGGGCTGAACCACGGAGCCGACGACTACATCGTCAAGCCCTTTCAGCCGAGCGAACTCGTCGCGCGGGTGCGTGTTCATCTCGAAATGTCGTGGCTTCGCGAAACTTTGGTCACGGACAGTGAGCTCGAAACGGAACAACTGCGCAAAGCGCTGGATACGCGAACAACCCTCAGCCAAGCTGTCGGGCTGACCATGGCCGCCTTCCAGTGCGACGCCGACACCGCTTTCGACAAGCTCGCCTCGTGCCGCAGAATCGCAACGTCAAACTTCGGGAGATCGCGGCAGAGGTCGTCGCGAACTTCACCGCAGGCACCGACCGCGAATAAGGCCGCAGTTTCCCCGACCTGCGTTCCGGGTAGGCGTGACCGATGAACGACGATCAGCACGCCGAACCGGACCCCGACGATCCGCGCAAGCCGGATTCGCCTGCGGACCTGACGAAACCCTCCTGGTGGTACGTCATCAGGAAGACGGCGCACGAGTTCACGCGCGATCAGTGCACCGACCTGGCCGCCGCACTGACGTACTACGCGGTCCTCTCGCTGTTCCCGGCGCTGCTGGCGCTGGTCTCGCTGCTGGGGGTGTTCGGGCAGGGGCAGCGCACCACCGATGCGGTACTGCAGATGGTCGACGACCTCGGGCCGTCCTCCGCCGTGGACACGTTGCGTGACCCCATCGCGCAACTGGTCGCGGCTCCGACCGCGGGCATGGCCCTCGTCCTCGGCCTGCTGGGTGCGGTGTGGTCGGCGTCCGGCTACATCGGGGCGTTCGGACGCGCCATGAACCGCATGTACGAGGTCGAGGAAGGGCGTCCGGTGTGGAAGCTCCGGCCCCTGATGCTGGCCGTCACCATCGTCGGTCTGGTTCTGGTGGCCGCTGCTGCGGCGATGCTCGCCCTGAGCGGTCCCGTCGCGCGCTCGGTGGGTGACGCGATCGGATTCGGCGACACCGCCCTGACCGTCTGGAACATCGCGCGCTGGCCGTTCGTCCTCGGCGTCGTCGTGGTAGCCGTGGCCATCCTGTACTACGTCACGCCCAACGTGAAGCAACCGAAGTTCCGCTGGATCAGCGCCGGCGCGTTCCTCGCCATTGTGACGTGGATTCTCGCGTCGGTCCTGTTCGGCCTGTACGTCGCCAACTTCGGCAGCTACAACAAGACGTACGGCTCCCTGGCCGGCGTGATCGTGTTCCTGCTCTGGCTCTGGATCACCAACCTGGCGTTGCTCTTCGGCGCAGAACTGGATGCCGAACTCGAACGCGGACGGGAATTGCAGGCCGGCATGCCGGCCGAGGTCGAACTGCAATTGCCGCCGCGCGATACGCGGGCCTCCGACAAGAACGCCGAGAAGTACGAGCAGTACGTGCAGGAGGGCAGGGCGCTACGCGAGAGTGAGTGCCCTCCGGGCCCGTGAGTACTTGTTAACCACGGGCGGTTAACAAGTACTCACGGGCGGAACGCCATCGCGTCGTCCACGATCTTGCCGTGCCGCAAGGTCACCAGGTCGCGGAAGTAGTTCATCCGCAGCCGCCACGGGGCCTCCGACCCCTGCTTCGGGAACGACTCCACCGACCGCAGCACGTAGCCGGCGGCGAAGTCGAGGAACGGCTCCTCCTCGACCGAACTGTCGCGCTCCGGGGCGCACTGCGCGAACCCGTTCGCGTCCATGTGCGCGAGGAGACGGCAGACGTACTCGCACACCAGGTCTGCCTTCAGCGTCCAGGACGCGTTGGTGTACCCGATGACGAACGCGAAGTTGGGCACCCCGCTGAGCATCATCCCCTTGTACGCCATGGTGTCGGTGAGGTCGATGTCGTGGCCGTCGACGGCGAGCGTCGTTCCGCCGAACGCGAGCAGGTTCAGGCCGGTCGCGGTGACGACGACGTCGGCGTGCAGCTCCTCGCCGGACGTCAGCGTGATACCGGTCTCGGTGAAGGTGTCGATGTGATCGGTCACGATCGACACCTCGTCGTTCCGGATGGAACGGAACAGGTCCCCGTTGGGCACGAGGCACAGTCGCTGATCCCACGGGTTGTATCGGGGCGTGAAGTGGGTGTCGATGTCGTAGCCCTGCGGCAGCCACTTCTCCTGCATCTGCCGGATGCGCCCCTTCATGAATTCCGGATAGCGCTGGCACAGTTGATAGATCGCGGTCGCGACCGAGGCGTTCTTCAGCCGAGTCAGCGCGTAGGCGAGCTTGGCGGGCAGGTGGCGCCGCAACTTGTTGGCCAGCTTGTCCTTCGCCGGCATCGAGATGATGTAGGTGGGCGACCGCTGCAACATGGTCACGTGTGCGGCGTCGGCGGCCATCGACGGCGCCAGCGTTACCGCGGTGGTGCCGCTGCCGATGATGACGACACGCTTACCCGCGTAGTCGAGGTCCTCCGGCCACTTCTGCGGATGCACGACCTGCCCGGCGAACCGGTCGATCCCGGGGAACTCGGGGGTGTAGCCCTCGTCGTAGCGGTAGTAACCGCTGCAGGACATCAGGAAGTTCGCGGTGAACCGGACCGTTTCACCGGTATCGGAGCGCTCGGCGTCGATCGTCCACTGGGCGTCGGGTGTCGACCACTCGGCGCGAACGACCCTGTGCTGGAACCGGATGTTCCGGTCGATGCCGTGCTCGGCCGCCGTGGCCTTGACGTACTCGAGGATCGACGGCCCGTCGGCGATGGACTTCTCACCCGTCCACGGCTTGAACCGGTACCCGAGGGTGTGCATGTCCGAGTCCGAGCGAATACCGGGGTAGCGGAACAGGTCCCAGGTGCCGCCGATCGATTCGCGGCTCTCCAGGATGGCGTAGGTCCGTCGGGGGAAGTTGTCCTGCAGGTGGTACGCCGCACCGATCCCGGACAGTCCGGCCCCGATGATCAGCACGTCGACGTGTTCGACGGGAGCCTTCGCGCCGGTGGTTTCGACGGCGCTATCGGTGTGTGACATGAACACTCTCTCGCTGGCGGGGACGGGTGGTTACTTCGGGTCTACGGCGACGTCGCCGAGAGCGACATTACGTGCGCTGGTGGACCGGCCGAGCTTCGCGGCTTCCTCGTCCATCAGCGGAAGGATCCGGGGGACCGGGGGTAGCAGCGTGCGATCCCCGATCCGCGACGTCACCACCGCCTTCAGCCAGGCGAAGATTCCGACCCACCGGGGCACGTAGACCCGGCGCTTCCGCTTGGTCAGGGCGACCACGAACGCGTCGACGCACGAGCCCACCGACGTCGTCTTGCCGAGCGGTCCCGGCAGAGTGGCGAGAAATTGGTTGAACGCGGTGAGGTCGGCTTTCGCGTCCTGGACGAGCGGTGTGTCGATCCACGACATGTGCGCGGAGCCCACGGTGACGCCGTGGTGTGCGACTTCGAGACGCAGGGCGTTGGCGAAATGTTCGATTCCGGCCTTGCTCGCGTTGTAGGCGGCCAGACCGGCCACGGGCGCGAACGCGGCGAGCGAAGAGACGACGAGGATGTAGCCCTTGCGTTCGATCACGGAGGGCAGTGCAGCGCGGACGGTGTGGAAGACGCCGAGAATGTTGATGTCGATGACCCGCTTGAACGTGGCCGGATCGACGTGCAGGACCGAGCCGAAACTGGCGATGCCGGCGTTCGCGAGTACGAGGTCGATGCCGCCGAACTTCGCGATGCCGGCGTCGACGGCCTTTTGCACGGCGGCCAGATCGCACACGTCGGCGGCCGCGGCGATCGCGACGTCGTCGCCGAGTTCGGCGGCGAGCGCCTTCAGCGGTTCGGCGTCCAGATCGATCAGAACCAGTTTGACGCCCTTGCGGGCGAGGGCGCGAGACGTCTCTGCACCGATGCCACGCGCGGCCCCGGTGACGAGCGCGACTTTGTTCCTGAGCGTGGGCATGGGATCTCCTGGCGTGTGATCTGGCACCGTTCGGTGTCAGTTTGTATCTGGAACTGTGCGGTGTCAATATGGGGGCGTGAGTTCGCCCAAGCTCGACGCAACGGGCCGCACCTACCGCGGTGCGGGTCCGCGCCAGCGTCAGGAAGAGCGGCGCGTGCGCCTCGTCGACGCGGCCGTCGAAGTGTTCGGGACCAGCGGATACCGGTCCGCGACGGTGGAGAAGATCTGCGCGACCGCCGGGCTCACCAAGCGCTACTTCTACGAGTCCTTCGACGACAGCGAGGCCCTGCTCCTGGCGGCGTACGCGAGCGTGACCGACCGCCTGCGGGACAGCGTCCTGCGCGGCGCGGGAGACGGCGGCGCCGATCTCGACGCGCGGGTTCGCGGTGCACTGACCGCGTTCTTCCGAACCGTCGCCGACGACCCGCGGATCCCGCGGATCGCATTCCAGGAGGTTCTCGGCGTCGGTCCGGAGGTCGACCACGCGTACCGTCGCGTCACCCTGTCGTTCGTGGACGCCGTCCTCGTCGTAATCGGTCCGGCCGTCGACCGGACCGCATTCCCCGACTTCCACCTGCGCACCCTCGCGACCGGCCTGGTGGGGGCCGTGCTGATGATTGCCCAGCAATGGGTGCTGTCGGAGAACCCGCAGCCGATCGAGTCCGTCATCGGCAGCGCGCACACCATCCTCTCGGCCGTCCTGGGCCAACTCGGTACCCCGCCCACGTGAGTGGCGCGGAGTCCGGGCGCACGCTTTGCCACTCACGTGCGCTGACCTGGGACTGCGTGTGCCGGCAGCAATCCCGGCAAACCCCGGACACCATCACATATATGTTGTTAAATACCTGACATGCCCGGTGCTGTGCACTGCCAATCGCCGTGGGTCCGCAACACCACGATCCGCGCGGTGCTCGTCGCGCTGCTCGGGATCGTCGGGCTCGCGGCGCCGCCGCCGATCGTCGCGCACGCCGCCGGTTACGAGGGCCTGCTCGACATCACGCCGGCGAACGCGGCGGCGGAATCGATCGGCGGACTCGACCCCCGGTTGCCCACCGACTCCGCCGTTCTCGCTGCCGCGCTCGCGGCCGCCCGCTCCGACAGCGTCGCTCCGACACGCTATTCCGCGCTTCTGCAACAGTATTGGCTCGCTCGAGGATCCGAGGCGTCCGGCATCGACCTGGCGGCGTGGGATCCGAACGCGGGGCTGATCGCCAACGCTGCGGTGGTCGACCGGGTCTACGAGAATTACGGCCGGTATCAACTCCAGCGCACCGAGCTCTACTGGTCCGGGATGGCCGGGCTGGCGGGAGGTTCGTTCGCCGCCGGCTTCTGGGACCTCGACCTCGGCCGCACCGTGCTCGGAGTCGAAACCGTCCACGCCCTGGGCAACGCCGTCGCGTCCACGGTCCGGGGGTTGCCCGGCGGAGCGATGACGCTCCTGCCCGCGGACCCGAGAACGCTCGCGACCCTCGGCCCGGCGATGACCGCCGAGGACATGGACTGGTACCAGAAGCGCCTGCTGATGATGCAGAAGCACATCTACTTCGACATGGTGCCCATGCACGAGGCGTACCTGAACGAGGGCCGGACCGCTGTCGAGGAGATGGCCGCCGCCGGACTGCTCGACGAGAACGCCGAGATCGCCTGGAACGGCATCTTCTCCGGCACACCCGAAGGGTATGTGGACGCGCTGTTCCGGATGGCGTCGCGTGAGCAGAATCAGATCATCGCCGATCAGTGGGACGTCACCGCGGCGGCCCGCGACGGCGTCGGCCGCGCGCTCACGTACGCCACGACCCTGGCGGCGCAACCGTCGGTTCCCGGTTCGCGCGCACCGGGACAGGTTGCGCCGATGTCGGTCGACGGCGACGTGAACGGCTCGACCTACCGGCTCCGCACGCCCATGCCCGGCTTCAACTGGGCCGATCGCGAACCGCGCTGGCAGTACATCGTCAGTGACATCGCGTCGTCCTACCAGCGGCTCGCCGAAGGACGTCCGGGAGAGTTGCGGGCTCTGCTCGCCATCCCGTTCCGCGACTTCGTCGAGAGCCAGCGGGTGCTGCGGCGGGTGCCCGACCTCGCCCGCGACATGAGCACCGGCTGGGAGTTGTCCCCGGCGCATCCGTAGCCGTTGCCGTTGCAGGACGAACGGGACGCTCGTTCGATCTGACGCAACGACCGTCCCGTTCGTCCGGGGCGCGAGGCCGGCTTTCCAATGGATGGATGTGACGTTGTGCACGCGTAGCCGTGATTGGCACGTTGTGTCACACCACGCCAGGCCCGATCGCAGGAGAGTCGATGAACGTATCCGCCGTCACGCACGACAGCCCGACGACCGCGACACCCACGGAGGTCGCGAAGACGCCGAAGAAGGCGGCGCTCGCGTCCTTCCTCGGAAGTGCGCTCGAGTACTACGACTTCTTCATCTACGGATCCGCCGCCGCCCTCGTCTTCGGGCACACGTTCTTCCCGGCAGGCAACGACGCGATCGGCACGGTCGCCGCGCTCGCGACGTTCGGCGTCGGCTACGTGGCCAGGCCCGTCGGCGGCATCGTCCTGGGCCACTTCGGAGACAAGCTGGGACGCAAGAAGATTCTGCTGCTGACCCTGCTCATCATGGGCCTGTCCAGTCTCGCGATCGGATTCCTGCCCACGTACGAGCAGATCGGCATCGCGGCCCCGATCCTCCTCGTGCTGTGCCGGCTCGCGCAGGGATTCTCCGCGGGCGGTGAGGCCGCCGGCGCCAGCACCCTCACGCTCGAGCACTCACCCGAGGGGCGGCGGGCGTTCTTCACCAGTTTCACCATGACCGGATATGCCGCCGGGATGGTCCTCGCGACCCTCGTCTTCATCCCCGTGGCCGCGCTGCCGAAAGAACAACTCGACAGCTGGGGCTGGCGAATTCCGTTCTGGTGCAGCGCGGTCATGCTCGTGGTGGCCTACTTCGTGCGCACCAAGCTCGACGAGACCCCGGTGTTCGAGGAGTCGCGCGAGCACGCGGAAGTGCAGAAGCTGCCCGTCGTCACCGTCGTGACCACCCAGTGGCGGGACGTCCTGCGGATCGCTCTGTGTTCGCTGTTCGCGGTCGGGCAGACGGTGTTCACGGTCTTCGGGCTCGCCTACGCCACCGGACCCGACGTCGGCATCGACCGCACCACGATGCTGTGGGCGTCGTCCGTGTCGATCGCGGGGTCCATCGTCGCGATCCCGCTGCTCGCCAAGCTGTCGGACCGCGTCGGACGCCGACCGGTCTGGATCACCGGTGCCCTCGGGTGCGCCGTGACGATCTTCGGGTACTTCTGGGCCATCTCGGTCGGCTCCATTCCACTGATCTTCCTCGCCGCGCTGCTCACGATGACGCTGTTCTATTCGATGGTGAACGGCCTCTGGCCCAGCTTCTTCACCGAGATGTTCGCCGCGCCCGTGCGCTACTCCGGCTTCGCGGTCGGTACGCAGATCGGCTTCCTCATCGCCGGCTTCGCCCCGGCGATCGGCTGGGCGCTGCTGGGCACCGGGGTGAACGCGTGGGTCCCCGTCGCGGTGTTCACGGCGCTCTGCATGCTGGTCTCGTCCGTCGCCGCCTTCACTGCCCGCGAGACGTACCGGGTACCGCTGGCCGAACTCGGACGTACGTCGACCCCGCAGGAGTAGCCGGAGGACAATAGGACGATGTCACGGACACCGACTGGAGAATCGGTCACTGCCCGCGTCGTGAGGGTCTTGTCCTCCTTCGACGCGGACACACCGTCCCTGTCGGTGTCCGATATCGCACGTCGGTCCGACCTCCCCGTCGCGACGGCGCACCGCATCGTCGGGGAACTCGTGAAGTACCGCCTCCTCGAACGCAACGACACCCGCATCAGCATCGGCGTGCGGATGTGGGAACTCGGGTCCCGCGGTTCGCACACCCTGAGCCTGCGCGAGGCCGCGATGCCGTTCATGGAGGACGTGAACGCCGCGATCAAGCAGCACACCCAGCTGGGCATCCTCGACGGCAACGAGGTGCTGTTCGTCGAACGGCTCTCCACGCGTGGGTCCGTCGTCAACGTCACCAAGATCGCCGGACGTCTTCCGGTGCATGCCTGCTCGTCCGGCCTGGTCCTGATGGCGAACGCCTCCCGCGACGTGCAGGACCAGTTGCTGGCGCAGCCGCTCGAGCGCTACACCGATGCCACCGTCACCGACCCGGAGCAGATGCGACGTCTGCTCGCCGAGGTCCGGCACCAGCACTTCGCGGTGGCCGCCGGTCTCATCACCCCGGGAGCGACGGGAGTCGCTGTGCCCGTGCGGGACACCGACGGCGGCAGGGTGATCGCCGCCCTGTCCGTCGTCATACCGCACGATCAGGCCAACCCTCAGTCGGTGGTCGCGGCGCTGACGACGGCGTCCCGCGGCATCACCCGGGCGATGACGCGCGGATCGCGGCCCTGACAGAATCCTTTTCCATCCATTGGAGTCGCGCTGTGACTCCGGTCGCAGGTCGGTCAGAGTGATTGTCACGAACACACTGTCACCGATCGCACAGCGTGAGCCGAAAGGTACTGCACACCAGTACATGTCCGATCGTGTGCCGACTCTCCAGGGAAGGTTCAAACATGAGCTCGAAAACTGTCAAATGCGACCTGTTGGTCATCGGATCCGGGGCCGCAGGCATGGCCGCCGCACTCAAGGCGGCGAGCGAGGGGCACAGCGTCATCGTCGCCGAGAAGTCGCAGTGGCTCGGCGGGACCACCGCGATCTCGGGCGGCTGGGCGTGGGTGCCGGGCAACAAGCAGGGCGTCGCGCAGGGTGACACCCGTCGAGACATCGAAACCTACATCCGCGCACTCGCCAAGGACTGCTACAAGGCCGAGATGGTCGACACGTTCCTCGACGAGGTCCCCGAGGCGATCGACTGGCTCGAGCGCGACACCGACGTCGAATTCGTCTATCCGGAAATGGCTCCGGACTACCAGATGGATGCGCCGGGCGCGAAGCCGTCGGGACGCGCGATCTCGGGCAAGGTCGTCGACGCGCGCACGCTCGGCGAGAACCGGCTGCGGTTGCGTCCCTACCTCGACACCTACACCGTATTCGGGTACATGCCGGAGGTCGGACCCGATATCGCACAGTTCCTGCACGCCAATCAGTCGTTGAAATCTTTTGTGTACGTGTCGAAGAAGCTCCTCAAGACGTGGGTCGAGACGGTGCTCTGCCGTCGATCGTTCGACCGGACCAACGGCAATTCGCTCATGGTGCGGATGGTGTCGTCCGCCGCGAAGCTCGGCATCCGGATGTGGACCGAGACGCCCGTGACGAAGATTCTGCAGTCGGAGAACGGGGTCGTCACCGGGGCGGTACTCGGGGGCGTACACGCGGGAACGGTCGAGGCGCGGCTCGGCGTCGTGATCGCGGCCGGCGGATACTCCTCGGATCCGGCGCTGCGGGCGGAGTACTGGGGTCATGATCCGCACGGCGACAATCACTTCACTCCCACGGTCGGGCACGACGGCGACAACGTGCGCCTGGCCGCGCCGCTCGGCGGGCACGTCGACACCGACGTCCACGAGCCGGCCGCCTGGGCCCCGGTGACGGTGTTCACCGGTCTGCGCGGGCAGCAGCGGATCTTCCCGCACCTGCGGGCGTTCGGGCTCCCCGGACTGATCGCGGTGAACCGCAAGGGCGAACGTTTCGCCAACGAGTCGAGCTCGTACCACGACTTCGGCATGGCGATGATTCAGGAGAACGTAGGCCAGGACGAGACGTTCGGCTACATCATCGCCGACTCGAAGGCCATGAACAAGTACGGAATCGGGTACGCCAAGCCGTGGCCGATCCCGCAGGGCTATTTCAAGAAGACCGGCTTCCTCCACAAGGCCGACACGGTAGAGGAACTCGCCCGCGAGATCGGTGTCGACGCCGCCGGGCTGACGAAGACCCTCTCCGAGTTCAACGCTGGGGCCGCGAAGGGGGAGGACCCGAAGTTCAATCGCGGATCCAACTGGTTCCACCACTTCAAGGGCGACATGGAACACCAGCCCAACCCGAACCTCGAGCCGCTCGACAAGGGACCGTACTACGCCGCGAAGATCGAGATGGGCGACCTCGGAGCCTATTCCGGCCTGGCCGTCGACCGGCACAGCCAGGTACTCGACGACGACAACCAGCCGATCCCCGGTCTGTTCGCGGCCGGTTCCGCGGTCGTCAGCATCTTCGGCGGCGGGTACCCGGGTTACGGCGCCAACATCGGTCCCGCCCTCGTCTTCGGATACACCATCGGCCGGGACGCCGAGATCCTCGCGTCGCTGCGCAGCGAATCCGTCGAGCCGACCGTTCTGGAAGAGGTCTGACATGCCGTTCTTCCTCGTCCGCTACGCATACACCGGCGACACGGCCGGCCGGGACGAGCACCGCCCGGAACACAAGAGTTACCTGCAGGCGGCCGCCGACCGAGGACTGATCCTCGGGTCCGGTCCGTTCGCGGCAGGCGAAGACCCCGGCGCGGCGATGATCTACGAGGCCGCGGGCAAGCAGGACGTCGTCGACGTCGTCGAGGGCGACCCGTTCCGGACGCATGGGTACGTCGCGTCGTACGACATCACCGAGTGGATTCCGATGATCGGCCCGTGGGCCGTCGCAGCAGTGGGAGGTAGGTCATGACGGGTCGTGTGGCAGGGAAGGTCGCCGTCGTCACGGGGGCGAACGGTGATCTGGGCGGCGCGACCGCGCGGATGCTCGCACGCGAGGGGGCGCTCGTCGCGGCCCTCGACCTCACAGTGCCGGATGCACCATGGGAGTCGGGGTCGATCACGTCGTTCGCCGTCGACGTCACCGACGAGGCCAGCGTCGCCGAGGCAGTCGCAGCGGTGGTGGAGACCGTCGGCGTCCCCGACGTCCTGGTCAACTGCGCCGGCATCATCGGCAGGCCCGCACCGTCGCACGAGGCGTCGGTCGCCGAGTTCGACCAGATCTTCGACGTCAACGTCAAGGGCGTCTGGCTCACGACCAAGCACGTCGTGCCGCACATGATCGGCCGGACGAAGGGCAGCATCGTGAACTTCTCGTCGATCCACGGGCTGACCGGAGGCTCCAACGTACCGCTGTATCACGCGTCGAAAGGTGCTGTGCGACTTCTCAGCAAGGCCGACGCCGTCACGTACGGTCCGCACGGCATCCGTGTCAACTCGATTCACCCCGGGTCGATGCGGACGGCGATGAGCCAGCGGTCGGCCGAGGGCAGCGCCGTCGGACCGGAGGAGTACTACCGTCAACTCGTCTCCGGCAACCCCCTCCCGCGGCAGGGGGAGCCCGACGAGATCGCGTACGGGGTGCTCTACCTCGCCTCGGACGAGTCCGGTTTCACCACCGGCACCGAACTCGTCGTCGACGGTGGGTACACGGCGCACTGACTCGTTGGCCGCGCCCAATGTCGCATTGGTTCAGTCCGACTGCACCGGTGTGACATTGGACGCGGCCGTCAGGTGAAGTGCCGCACCAGACGGCGATGCCGGTGCGCGAAGAACGCGCCGAGGACGCGGGCGAGCACCGGCGTCAACGGCACCAGCGGAAGCCGCGGCTCGAACGTGATCCGGTCGTGGACGCCGGTGCTCCCGTCATCGAAGGGCCGCAGCGTCCGCTCGTGCTCCCACCGGCGCATGCTGAGCATCGTCGACTTCTCGTGGAACCGCCGGTACGGTTCGAGTTCGGCGATGGTCAGATCGTCGTAGTCGAACGGGACGAGCCCGAACAACCGCAGCCACGCCCGCCCGAGCGGTTCACCGACCGGGACCGTGTCGATCGTGATCGACTCCCGACCCCGCGGGATGCTCATCGTCATCCACGGACGCATTTCGTCGTTGATCCCCTCCGGGTCGACGACCCTGGCCCACACCTGTCCTATCGGTGCGCCGACGACCGAGCTGCGTTCGATGATCACCGTTCCATCTTCGTTCGACCACATGAGGGTGTGCAACGGCGCGGTCTCGGTGCACCGACGTCATGTCACTCGTTCTCGACGGCCGAGACGGGTACGGGCGCGTGCAGGATCAGTCGCTGGCTGACACCTTCATGATCGGGTCCTTCTCGTAAGACGCGTGATCAGGAGTACTTCTGGCGGAAATGGTCTTCGAGCTCCTCGAGGGAACGTCCGCGGGTTTCAGGCACCTGGGTGGCGAAGATCAGTGCGAGAAGGCCGAGGCCGGCGAAGATGAAGAAGGTCATCGCGATGCCGATCGCTGCGACGACTGGAGGGAAGAACAACGCCACCAGGGCGTTGGCGATCCAGAGGACGAAGATGCAGACGCCGATGGCGAAGCTGCGGATCTTGAGCGGGAAGATCTCCGCGAGCATCAACCACGCGAGGGGTCCGATTGTGCCTTGCATGGAGAACACGAACAGGACGACGAATACGAGGATGCAATACGCCTTGACGGGGCCATCCGGTAGCAGCACTGCGGAGAGGCCGATGAGGAGGTGGAAGATGGTGATGAGAGCGAAACCGACGAACAGCATGGTGCGTCGGTTGACTTTGTTCATTACCTTCAGCGCGATGGTGATGCCGAGTACGCTGACGAGACCGTTGAGGGTGTTCGCGACGATGGCGGCGCTCGAGGAGAATCCAGCATCGGCGAGCAGCTGGGTTCCGTAGTACATCACCGAGTTGATGCCGGTGAACTGCTGGAATACCCCGAGTCCGATCCCGATCAGCATCAAGCGTCGTATCCACTTCACGGACAGATCGATTGGGCCGCCGACCTGGGTGAGTTCTTCTTCCTCGGCGAGGGCTTCGACCTCCGCCATTTCGGCATGCGCGGCTTCGGGGGTGCGGACCTGCTTCAGGACCATGAGTGCGTCGTCGTGACGACCCTGCGAGATCAGCCACCGCGGGCTTTCGGGCATTCGAAGCATGCCGAGGAGTAGCACTATCGCCGGGGCCACAGCGACCAGCAGCATGTACCGCCAGACCGAATCGTGCTCCCCCCAGAGGTTGAAGATGACGGCATTGATGACAAATGCGAGGAATTGACCGGACACGATCATGAACTCGTTGCGCGAGACGATGCTGCCGCGTCGCTCCGCGGGGGACATCTCGGCCAAATACACCGGGACGGTTGCTGATGCACCACCGACGGCGAGGCCGAGGACGAAGCGGAAGGCTGCCAGTACCTCCCATGTCGGCGCGAGGACGCAGCCGAGAGTTCCCGTCATGAAAACGACCGAGAGCAGCAAAATGTTGTGGCGACGGCCGTATCGGTCGGAGAGTCGGCCGCCGATCAGTGCTCCGAATGCCGCGCCGAAAATGAGAATGCTGACCACGAAGCCCTCGGTGAGCGCGGTGAGCCCGAGGTCTTCCTCGAGTGGTTCGAGGGCACCGTTGATGACACCGGTGTCGTATCCGAAGAGCAGGCCGCCGAACGTTGCGATGAATGCGATGAGGCCGAGACGCTTGGAGGGGCGGTTGCTGCGAGTGGGACTGGATGTGGCGTGGGTTTCGCGGCCAGAGTCGGTCAACATGAAACTTCTCCTCGTTGCACTCCGTGACAGGAGATGCGAATTCTGCTGAAGCAGAGACTCTTGTATCGAACCGGGGGATCATTTGCCGAGTCTTTGCCGGGGTGCCGGCTGGCGCCGGAGGTCAGTTGTTCTGGGGGAATCCGAGGTTGAGGCCGCCGTGGCTGGGGTCGAGCCAGCGGGTGGTGACGACCTTGCCGCGGGTGAAGAAGTGCACGCCTTCGGTGCCGTGGGCGTGGCTGTCGCCGAACAGGGAGTTCTTCCAGCCCCCGAAGCTGTAGTAGGCCATGGGGACGGGGATGGGGACGTTGATGCCGACCATGCCGACCTCGACCTCTTTCTGGAACCGCCGGGCGGCGCCGCCGTCGTTGGTGAAGATGGCGGTGCCGTTCCCGAACTGGCTGGAGTTCACCAGTTCCAGGGCCTGGTCGTAGGACTCGACCCGGATCACGGAGAGGACGGGTCCGAAGATTTCGTCGGTGTACACACTCATGTCGGTGGTGACGTGGTCGATCAGGGTCGGTCCGAGCCAGAACCCGTCCGCACCGCCATTCGCCTGCACCTGTCGGCCGTCGACGACGATGGTGGCGCCGTCCTGTTCGCCGGCGTCGATGTAGGAGGCGACCTTGTCGCGGTGCACCTTCGTCACCAGCGGGCCCATGTCGGAGTCCTGGGTGCCGTCGCCGATCTTCAACGTGTCGGTGCGCTCTTTGATCTTGGCGACCAGTTCGTCGGCGATGTCGCCGACCGCGACCAGCGCGGAGATGGCCATGCAGCGTTCCCCGGCGGAGCCGAAGCCGGCGTTGACCATGGCGTCGGCGGCGAGGTCGAGGTCGGCGTCCGGGAGGACGATGGCGTGGTTCTTGGCCCCGCCGAGTGCCTGGACGCGTTTGCCGTGGGCGGTGCCGGTGGCGTACACGTACTGGGCGATGGGGGTGGAGCCGACGAAGCTGATGGCCTTGATGGCGGGGTTGGTGAGCAGTTCGTCGACGGCGGTCTTGTCGCCCTGCAGGACGTTGAACACCCCGGCCGGGAGTCCGGCTTCGGCCCAGAGTTCGGCCATCCAGATCGCGGCGGTCGGGTCCTTCTCGCTGGGCTTGAGGACGACGGTGTTGCCGGCGGCGATGGCGATGGGGAAGAACCACATCGGGACCATGGCGGGGAAGTTGAACGGGGAGATGATCCCGACCGGGCCGACGGGCTGGCGGATGGAGGAGACGTCGATGTTGGTGGAGGCGTTTTCGGTCATGCCGCCCTTGAGCAGGTGGGGCATGCCGCAGGCGAATTCGACGACTTCCTGGCCGCGGGAGACCTCACCCAACGCGTCGGAAACGACCTTGCCGTGCTCGGCGGTGATGATCTCCGCCAACTCGCCCTTGCGGGCGTTGAGCAGTTCCCGGAACTTGAACACGATGGAGGAACGCTTGGCGAGGGAGGTGTCGCGCCAGGCGGGGAACGCGGCCGCGGCGGCGTCGATGACGGCGCGGGCGTCCTCGACGCTGGCCAGGGCGACCTGACCGGTCACGGCACCGGTGGCCGGGTTGGTGACCGGGGCGGTGTTGCCGCTCGTGCCGGTGAAACTTTTGTTGTCGAACCAATGAGAGATGACGTCAGACATCGGTGAACCTTTCATGTGTGGAGCTTGTGACTAGGTCATGTGGGAGGGCTCGGACTCGTACGAGGTGGTGTACGGGCGGTAGCACAGAGCCAGGAGTGCGCGATGGATGTCTTCTCCGACCTCAGCGGGCGGCCGCACCCGCAGCGCGCGTGCGAGTCGGTTGTAGTAGGTGCGCGAGGTCATGCCGAATTCGACGAGGAGGTCGTCGTCGTTCGGGCCGCCGAACGGGGCCCACCGCAGGGCGAAGTCGATGAGGGCGTCACCAAGTTTCTCTGTCATGGGTCTTCCGATCGACTGGGGGACAACGGGGGTGGGGATGCCGGCTAGGAGGCGCGGATTGCCGGTTCGGCTTCGCGCGCGGTTGTGCCGCTGGGCGGGTTCTGGACACCAGTTGTCCTGTGCGCCAGGAAGGGGTTGCCGAACTGGATGTGTTGGCCGGTCACGGCGGAGCGGGCGCGGATTTGCTGTTCGGACGTGGTCAGCTGGCCGCGGCCGCGACCGAGGAACGATGATGTCCAGGACAACAGAGTGGCGATGCGGCTGCGGAAGCCGACGATGTAGACCAGGTGGACGGCGAGCCAGAGCAGCCACGCGACGAATCCACTGAACTCGAACCGTCCAACCTGCGCGACGGCACTGAAACGGCAGACCGTGGCCATACTGCCCTTGTCCCGGTAGTGAAAGGGTGCTCGCTCCGAGGGAGGAGAAGTCTCACCGACTTCCCGGGCGATGTGATTGGCGGCGTACCGTCCACCCTGGATGGCGGTCTGGGCTACACCGGGAAGTTGGTCGCGGCTCATCATGTCGCCGATGACGAAGACGTTCGGCTGTCCCGGCAGGGTCAGATCGGCACCGACACCGATGCGGCCGGCGCGGTCGAGTGGTGCTCCGGTCTGCTCGGCAAGCTGTTTCGCCAGGGGGCTGGCCGCCACTCCGGCAGACCACACCTTGCACGCCGCCTCGATTCGCCGCGTATTTCCGTCGGCATCCTTGATGGTCAAACCATGGGCGTCGACGTCGGTGACGATCGATCCGAGTTCGACCTCGACGCCCTTGCTCTGCAGGGTGCGGGCCGCGGCACTGCCGAGCTTGGCCCCGAAGGGCGGCAGCACTTGCGGTGCGGCATCGAGCAGCACGATTCGTGCCGCCTTGGGGGAGATCGATCGGAATGTTCCGTCGAGGGTGCGGTGCGCGAGCTCGGCGATCTGACCGGCCAACTCCACCCCGGTGGGTCCGGCGCCGACGACAACGAAGGTGAGCTGACGGATGCGTTCGATCGGGTCGTCGGTCAGCTCGGCCTTCTCGAAGGCATGCAGGATGCGGCCTCGAACTTCGAGGGCGTCGTCGACGGTTTTGAGGCCGGGTGCGTGCTCAGCGAAGTGGTCGTTGCCGAAGTACGACTGCTGCGCGCCGGCGGACACGATCAAGCTGTCGTAGCGGGTGACGGTCGTCGTATCGTCGCACTGTGAGGTGACCGTGCGGGCGGCGAGGTCGATGTCGATCACCGATCCGAGCAGCACCCTTGCATTGTCCTGGTCCTTCAGCACCGTCCGAGTCGACGGTGCGATCTCTCCCTCGGACAGGATTCCAGTCGCCACCTGGTAGAGCAGCGGCTGAAAAAGGTGGGTGGTGGAGCGGTCGATGACCGTCACATCGACATCGGCGCGTTTCAGACCTTGCGTGGCGAACAGCCCTCCGAATCCCGAGCCGATCACCACGACCTGGTGGCGTTCGGGATTCTGGTGCGCTGGCGTGGTCATGTGAAAGCCTTTCCGCGGTGCCCTGTTCGGGCACCGAAGTGTGCGTGCGGATTTCCAGAGTTGAGGTCGGTGCGAGCCGTGAGCGTGAAGACCGGGGAGTGCGGAACAACGGTCATCGAGTGGCACCGGTCGCGGCAAGCCGTGTCGATCACGATCCGGTTGCCGGGAGCGTGTTTCGTTTACCCCTGTTAGTCTTGCTGTGACACGCGCCTCAATCAACAGGCAATGTCCATCATTTTCACCTCAAGGGAGAAGTTGTGGCGCACAGTCGTTACAAGGTTCGAGAGATCGCCCAGCAGGCGGGCCTCAGCGAGGCGACGGTCGACCGCGTGCTTCACAACCGACCCGGGGTTCGGGAAGGCACCCGCGCAGAAGTCGCGCAGGCGATCATCGACCTCGACAAACAGCAATCCCAGCTGCGGTTGGCGGGGCGAAAGTACCTCTTCGATGTCGTGATGCAGGCCCCGGCGCGATTTTCCGGAGCGTTCCGCGAGGCGGTGGAAGCCGAGCTACCCTCACTCGCACCTGCCGTGGTTCGTACCCGATTCCACTTTCGAGAGACCGGCTCGGTACCTGCCATGGTTGAGGTACTCGACAAACTCGTCAAACAGCCATCTCAGGGCGTCATCGTCAAGGCCCCCGACACCACCGAGGTCTCCGACGCCATCGACCGCCTCACCGAGGCGGGGATCCCCGTCGTCACCTACGCCACCGACGTGCCGAGCAGCAGTCGGGTCGGCTACGTCGGTATCGAGAACCGGGCCGCCGGTGAGACCGCCGCGTATCTGCTCGAGCAATGGCTGTACGACACCTCGGCCAGTGTGCTGGTCACGCTGAGCAGCAACGCGTTTCGTGGAGAAGAGGAGCGCGAGATGGGTTTTCGCGGCGCGCTGCGCCGCTCGGGGAGCGTCGGGGGTATCGGATCTCAGCGCACATTGATCGACATCTCCGAAAGCGAGGGCCTCGACACCACCGTCGAGCACCTCGTCCTCGATGCCCTCGAACGCAACCCCGAGATCGAGGCGGTCTATTCGATCGGCGGCGGCAACACGGCGACCGTGCGTGCCTTCGAGAAGCTCGGCCGGAGCTACCGTGTGTTCATCGGCCACGACCTCGACCAGGACAACAAGCAACTGCTTCGCGACAAGAAGATCTCGGCGGTCCTCGATCACGATCTTCGGTCGGACGCGAACCTGGCCTGCCGCATGCTGATTCAGGGGCGCGGCGGGCTATCGAACGTGACCACGGCGATGTCACCGATCCGGATCATCACTCCCTACAACATGCCCTGAGGGTGTGGTTGGGATCCGTGAGTTCAGCGCCGCAGTTCGTGGGTGAGTGCTTCGAGTTCGTCGCCGCCGGCCATTTGCTGGGTGAGTTCTTCGAGGCTGATCTCGTCGAAGGTGCAGTCCAGTTTCTGGCGTCCGCGGTTGAGGAGGACGAAGTGGTCGCCGACCATGTAGGCGTGGTGCGGGTTGTGGGTGATGAACACGACCCCGAAGCCCTGTTCCTTGGCGGCGGAGATGTAGCGCAGCACCATCCCGGACTGCTTGACACCCAGGGCGGCGGTGGGCTCGTCGAGGATCAGGACGCGGGCGCCGAAGAAGATCGCCCGGGCGATCGCCACGCACTGGCGTTGCCCACCGGACAGTGAGCCGATGGGGGCGTCGACGTCGGGCAGTTCGATGCCCATCTTCGACAACTCCGACATCGTGGTGGCGCGCATCCCGTTCGCGTCGAGGGACTTCAGCGGTCCCTTCCGCAGTTCCTGGCCGAGGAAGAAGTTGCGCCACACCGGCATCAGCGACACCACCGCCAGGTCCTGGTAGACGGTGGCGATGCCCTTGGACAGGGCCTCCTTCGGGGAGCCGAAGGTGAGGGCCTCGCCGTCGACGAGCAACTCGCCCTCACTCTGCTGGTGCAGCCCGGCGATGATCTTGATCAGGGTGGACTTGCCGGCCCCGTTGTCGCCGAGGACACCGGTGACCTCCCCGGCCCGCACCCGCAGGTTGATGTCCTGCAGGGCGATGATGTTGCCGTACTGCTTGCCGACGTGTTTGAGCTCGATCAGCGGGATCTTGCCGCCGTCCCCGGGTTCGGTATCGACGGGCATCTGTTCGATGGTACTCATGCGGTCACCTCTTGGCGGCGTAGTTGCGGAAGGCATTGTTGGCGATGACCGCGAACAGCAGCATCGCGCCGAGGAAGAACTTGAACCAGTCCGGGTTCCAGCCGGCGTAGACGATGCCCTGGTTCGTCATGCCGAAGATGAACGCGCCGATCGCGGCGCCGATCGCGGTGCCGTAGCCGCCGGTGAGCAGGCAGCCGCCGATGACCGCGGCGATGATGTAGAGGAACTCGTTGCCGATGCCCTGCCCGGACTGGACGGTGTTGAACGAGAACAGCAGGTGCATGCCGACGAACCAGGCGGCGAACCCGACGGTCATGAACAACCCGATCTTGACCTTGGTGACCGGCACACCGATGGCGCGGGCGGAGTCCTGGTTGCCGCCGACCGCGAAGATCCAGTTCCCGATCCGGGTCTTGAACAGCACCCAGGTGGCGATCGCGGTGAACAGCAGCCACCACACCACGGTGATCCGCACCGACACCCCGCCGACCTCGAAGGAGGACGCGAACACCTTCTTCGCCGAGTCGAACCCGGCCATGTCGGACACGCTGGGGGTGGCGACCTGCCCGGTGATCAGTTTGGTGACCGCCAGGTTGATGCCGGTGAGCATCAGGAACGAGCTCAGCGTGATCAGGAAGCTGGGGATCTTCGTCTTCATCACCAGGTACCCGTTGAAGAACCCGACCGCCAGCGACACCACCAGGGCGAGGGCGGCGCCGGCCCACAGGTTCAGGTGCAGGTTGTAGGCGATCATCGACGCCGCCAGGGAACTGGTGGTGACCGCGACACCGGCGGAGAGGTCGAATTCGCCGCCGATCATCAACAGCGCCACCGCGCACGCCATGATCCCGATCGTGGAGGAGGCGTAGAGCACCGTGGCCAACGCTTCGGGGCTGCGGAACGGGGGTGCGACGACCATGAAGAAGACGAAGATGGCGATCGCCCCGAACAGGGACCCGATCTCCGGGCGGACCAGCAGACGCTGCAGGCGTTTCTGCTCCTTCACCCTCTCGTCGTGGACGACCTTGTGACTGGCAAGGTCCAGATCTTGCTGTGTGGACATGACTTTCCTTCCGTTACGCCGACGGTGCCCGGCACACGCAACGGTGTGCCGGGCACCGTGCTCAGCGGGTTCCGGCCTTGGCGTACTCGGCGATCGAGTCGATGTTGGACTGGTCGATGAAGGCGGGGCCGGTCAGCGTCGGCGCGCCACCTCCGATGGTGTTGCGGTTGTTCAGGTACAGCCACAGCGAGTCCACGGCGAGGTACCCCTGCAGGAACGGCTGCTGATCCACAGCCCACTGCACGTCCCCGGCCTCGATCGCATCCACGAGGGCTGCATTGGTGTCGAAGGTGACGATCTTCGCGGAGCTGGCGGCGTTGGTGACGGATTGAACTGCCGTCAGAGCGATCGGAGCGCCCAGCGCGACGACGTGATCGATCGCGGGATCCTGCTGCAGTTTTGCGGTGATCGTCGCCTCGACCGACGGCAGGTCCTTGCTGTTGACGTTGAGGATCTCGGTCTGTCCCGTGAACCCCTCGATCACGCCGGCGCAGCGTGCTTCGAGCGCGACCTGGCCCTGCTCCTGGATGACACACAAAGCCTTCTTGGCGCCGTCAGCGGTCAGACGCTGCCCCGCCGCGATGCCGGCGAGCTTCTCGTCCTGACCGAAGTACTGGGCCACACCCTGGGCCTGGTACTGGTCGAAACCGGAGTTGAAGGCGACGACCGGGGTACCTGCATCGACGGCCGCCCGAACCACAGGTGTCATCGCGTCCGGCTTGGCAAGGGTGAGGGCGATACCGTCGACCTGGCTGTCGAGGGCGCTCTGCACGAGGTTGGCCTGGTTCGGTGCTTCAGGGTCCGAGGAGTAGCGCAGTTCGATGTTGTCTTTCGCGGCCGCGGTTTCGGCGCCCTTGCGGATCAGGTCCCAGAAGGTGTCGCCAGGAACCTCGTGTGTGATCATCGCAATGGTCGCGCGGGGGGTGTCCGCGGTGCCCGAGGCCATGCCATTGCCGGATGCCTCGGGATTGCCGCCCGTGCTCGAGCATCCCGCGAGGAGCACTGCCGTGGTGATGCCCAACGCCAGGGTGGTCACCCGGCGAGTGCGCTTGCCTGTGAACGGGACGGACCGGCCGTCGTGTGTATCCATGTGCTTGGCCTTTCGGAAGCCGCAACCATGCAGGCATGGAGGAGCAGCGAGGGGGAAACGGTGAGGGGTGTGGGTGGAACCCCCGCCGGGCCGGACGGTGGAAGTCGGTTCTCGCGGCCCGGAGGGGAGAATGTGGCGTTACCGCACGGGTAGGCCGGCGGCGCGGTACGTGGAGTCGATGAGCTCCATCGTGGTGACCGCGTCGGCGACGTCGATCGGGAACGCGGTCCCGTCGGCGAGGTGCTGAGCGAATACGTCGAGCTGGTAGGTGTACGTCGAGCGGGTTCCGAGGCGTTCGACCGTGGTCCCGGAGTCGGTGGTGATGGTGATCCGGTCGTCGCCGGACTGCAGCGCGTAATCGTGCGCGAAGGCCTCGCCCCGATCGCCTACCAGGCGCAGGGTCATCTCGAACCGTTCCGAGTTCATCGAGTTGATGCTCGAACCCGTTGCACCATTGGGGAATACGAGGTCGATATCCATGGATTCGTCGACTCCTGTGGTGCGTTCGACAGCGCGGGCCGCAACGACAGTGGGTTCGCCGCCGGCGAACCGGTCCAACTGCCGGTGCACGTGCAGGCCGTAGCAGCCGAGGTCCATCACCGCACCGCCCGCGAGGTCGAAGCTCCACCGCGGATCGTCCGGCTTGGGTTCGGGCATCCGCATGATCACCTCGACACGCTGCAGCGTTCCGAGGGTGCCGTCCCCGAGAAGGGCGAACATCCGGCCGGTGATCGGGTGGAACAGGTAGTGGAACCCTTCCATGATCGGCACATTCCGCTCGCGTGCGGCGTTCCGCACCAGCTCGGCTTCGGCGGCGTTGCGAGCGAACGGCTTTTCGGTCAGGACCGCCTTGCCCGCCTCGATCGCCTTCAGATTCCACTCGGCGTGGAAGGCGTTGGCGAGCGGGTTGTACACCACGTCGACCTCGGGGTCGGCGATCAGATCCGCGTACGAGTCGAGGACCCGTTCGACCCCGTGCGTCTGCGCGAAGGCCTCTGCGCGGCCGCGGTCGCGGGCGGCGACCGCAACCAGCCGATGCCCCAGGATCTGGGCGGGCTTCACGATCGCCGGCTCCGCGATCCGGGAGGCGCCGAGGACGCCGATGCGCAGCTCGGTCACAGCTGCAGACTCCGCAGAAACGCGGCGCTGGTCTTGACGTCCACGACCGGTCCCTCGCCCTCGGGCTCGCCGGCGAGGATGGTGTCCTGCTCGAGCGTGAACCAGCCGTCGAAACCGGACGCGACGAGGTGACGGACCACGCCTGCGACATCGACGTCACCGGTGCCGAGCGGGGTGTACATGCCCTGGGCGACGGCCTGCGTGTAGCTCAGCTCACCGGCCTGCACGCGGGCGGCGAACTCGGCGTCGACGTCCTTCAGGTGCGTGTGGGTGATCCGGTCGGCGGCGGCGCGGGCCAACTCGAGGGGGTCGGTGCCGCCGATGAGCAGATGCCCGGTGTCCAGGCACAGCGGAATCGAGGAGCCGTCGAGGACCCGCTGGACCTCGCTGTTCTTCTCGATCATGGTGCCCACGTGCGGGTGCAGCACGGCGCGGATGCCCTGTTCGGCGGCGACGTCGTGCAGCCGGTCCAGATTCGACAACAGGGTTTTCCAGCCGGCGTCGTCGAGGTCGGGACGCGAGTCGTAGCCGTCGGTGCCGGTGATCGCGGCCAGTACCAGCACCTCGGCGCCGGCGGCCGTGAACGCGGCCAGGGTGCCGGTGATGTCCGGAACCGGGTCGTGACCGGAGTCGTGCAGCAGCACCGGGGTGAAGCCGCCGACCGCCTTCAGGTCGTAGGAGGCCAGCGTCGCCGCCAGTTCCTGCGGGTCGGCGGGGAGGAATCCGTCGGGACCGATCTCGGCGGCCTCGAGACCCGCGTCGCGCATCTCCGACAGCACGCGCTCGGGGCCGAGTTGGTGACCCCAGCCCGGGACCTCGCACACACCCCACGAAATAGGCGCTCCTGCAATACGAATCATCGTCGAACCTCACTCATCTGTACGGGTCGGTGCTGGGAAAGGGAAAGAGCGGCCGCCTCGGCGATCCAGGCCACCTCGAGGGCGTCGGCGGCGGTGCACGGCGAGGGTGCGGTGCCGGCGATCACCTCGAGGAACGCGCCGAGTTCGGCGCGGTAGGCGGCGGTGAAACGGTCCATGAAGAACCGGTGCGGCGGGCCGTCGGGGAACGCGATGCCGGGTTCGAGGTTGCGGACCGGCGCGCTGGCGTCCCAGCCGGCGACGACGCTGTCCTGGGAGCCGTGGACCTCGAGCCTGCAGTCGTAGCCGCGGGCGTTGTAGCGGGTGTTGGAGACGACGCCGAGGGCGCCGCCCTCGAAAGTCATTGTGGTGGTTGCGGTGTCGACGTCGCCGCAGTCGGCGAAGATCGAATCGCCCTGGTTGGTGCCGGCGGCATACACCTCGGCGACTTCCTGGCCCACGACCCAGCGGACGATGTCGAAGTCGTGGACGCTGCAGTCGCGGAAGATCCCGCCCGAGGCGGCCACGTACTCCGCCGGTGGCGGTGCCGGGTCGAGGGTGGTCGAGCGGACCGTGTGCAGCCAGCCGAGCTCCCCGCCGACGACGGCGTTGCGTGCCGCGACGAATGCGGGATCGAACCGCCGGTTGTACCCGATCTGTACCGGCACCGTCGTCGTCTTCAGGCGCTCGACGACCTGGTAGCTCTCGTCGGCGGTGAACGCGACGGGCTTCTCGCAGAACACGGGGATCCCGGCCTCGACGGCCGCCAGGATCAGGGGCGCATGCGCCGGGGTGGCCGCGGCGATCACGACCCCGTCGACGCCTGCGGCGAAGACGGCGGCGGCGTCATCGACCGCTTTGGCGCCGAACTTGGCGGCCACGGCGGCGGTGGCGTCGGGGCGCTCGTCGGTGACGACGAGGCCGTCCACCCCGGGCAGCTGCGCGAGGGTGTCAGTGTGGAATGCGCCGATCCGGCCGAGGCCGATCACGCCGATTGTCGATCCCATCAGTCTTGTCCTCCAATGACGGTCTGGTCCCAGTCGATCACCGAGCCGGTGACGACGCCGCTGCGATCCGAGAGCAGGAACACCACCATGTCGGCGATCTCGTCGACCTGGCCGAGCTTGCCCATCGGTACCTTCGCGGCTGCTTCGGCGGCCCAGTTGTCATCGGCGCCGTGGAAGCGTTGCTGAATCGCGGTCTCGCCTTCGGTCTCGGTCCACCCGATGTTGAGGCCGTTGATCCGGATCCGGTCGAAGCGGTGTGCGTAGGCCGCGTTGCGGGTCAGTCCCGCGAGCCCCGCCTTCGCCGCCACGTACGGGGCCAGGTAGGACTGCCCGCCGTGCTGCGCGATGGAGAGGATGTTGACGATCGTCCCGGGCTCCTTGCGTTCGACCATGTCCGCCACTGCGGCCTGCATGGTGAAGAACGGGGCCCGCAGATTGACCGCCATGTGCTGGTCGAACAACTCGGGTGTGGTGTCGAGGAGAGTGCCGCGGGTGGTCAGGCCGGCCGCGTTGCACAGTGCGTCGATGCGGCCGAATTCCTCGATGGTCCGGGTCACCGTCTCGCGGGCTTCGACCGGGTCGGTGATGTCGGCCTGAAGGAACCGCACCTGCGCACCGGATGCGTCGAGCTCGGCGGCCAAGGCTTTGCCGGCTTCGGCGCGGCGCCCGGTGAAGACCACGCGGGCGCCTTCGCGGGCTGCGGCCCGCACGACGCCGGCGCCGACACCTTGCGTCCCTCCGCTGATCAGAACGACTTTCCCGTTCAACAGGGTGGCCACTGGATTCCTTTCG
The DNA here is from genome assembly GCF_026810085.1 of Rhodococcus sp. JS3073. Taxonomy (NCBI): domain Bacteria; kingdom Bacillati; phylum Actinomycetota; class Actinomycetes; order Mycobacteriales; family Nocardiaceae; genus Rhodococcus; species Rhodococcus sp. JS3073. The sequence continues at coordinate 5,270,610 of NZ_CP113951.1, forward strand.
ATCTGTCCCGGCCGGCGTTGGTGCCGGTGGGTCGGTGCTGCACACGGTCAGTCCGCGTCGGGGCCGGGTTCTCCAGCAAGCGACGCGAATGCGTCAGCGGATGTTGTCCGTGTGCTCTTGTTAGTCTTGCTGTGACGTAGGCCTCAATCAATACGGTATTCCCATCATTTTCACCTCGAGTCGGTTTCGTTTTGCGCGAAAGGTGGTTCGTGGTCGCGCGGCGATCCCGCCACGGTCTGCCGGGATCGCTCGATCATGCTGGGCAGCACAGGGTTTGCGGTGAATCGTCCTTCCGCGCCCGTGACCCGCGCCGAAGAACGACGCGGGTCACGGGTGGTGAAGATCCGGTGCGATCAGGTGTCGTCCCGATTCGCGGCCCGGTCGGCGACCGCGAAGCACTGCAGGACCCCGTCCCGCGCCCGTATGAGGGCATCGGCGACGGGCAGCTGCCGGAATTCCTGCGACATGTGCTCGACACCCCACGGCCCGTCGAAGCCGATGCGGCGAACCGCGTTGATGAACTTCGGGACGTCGAATTCGCCCTCACCGCAGGGAACTCGGTTGTCGAAGGTGTCCTCGAGATCCGTTCCCCGCACAACAGTCCAGCCGTCGTCGAGTTCGACTCCGAAGACGAAACGCGACGGAATGATCTCCGGGAGGACGTCGTAATCCGTCCCACCCCGGAATGCATGCCAGATGTCGAGGATGAGCCCGCCGTTGGGATTGTCGACGTCCTTGACGAACTGAGCAGCCTGTTCGGTGGTCTTGACGTGGTGCGAGAACGGTGTGTTCTCGAACGCGATCTTCACCCCTGCCGCGGCACCGTCGGAAGCCAGGGCGTCGAACTGCTCGCACAGCACGTCCCGGGAGACCGGGACGCCATCGTCGTCGGCGCCGACCTTGATGTTGTCGACCCCGAGAACGGGGGCGGCCTCGAACAGGTCCCGGCGGACCTCGTCCGAGAGTTTGCGGGCCTCGCCGGTGGTCCACCAGTTCGTGATCCACTCCAACTGCACGTGAGTGATGCCGTTGTCGGCAAACATTTTCGCGACTTCGCCGAGGCCGATCGTCTCGCGCGCGGCGACGAGGTCGGGCCGGGTCAAACCGAAGCCGGTGTAGCCGGTTCCTGCGACGGCTTCGATCCGCTCCCGGATCGGGACCGGACTACGGTCCGACCCTCGCGCCGGCATCACGTCTCCGGCTGAAGTCCAACATGCGGCCAGAAGCTCCGGCCCCGGTGAGCTGTTCATGCCTCGTACCCTTCAGTGGTCGTCTCGATCGTAGAACGCAGATGTAGGTAGTGGTGGTGCGTCGCTCGGGGGATGCATCACAGAGGGGATCACAACACGATCAGTGGTAGTCGACCTTGATGGTGGCACCGTCGTTGTTCATCGAGTCGATCAGGGCGGCGGCCACCTGCGTGGCCCGCAACCCGTCACGGGCCGACGCGAGCGGGGACGGCACCTCGGCCGTGAGGGCGTCGACCCACGCCTGCAGTTGGCGCCGGTAGGCATCGGCGAACAGCGGCCGCCAATCCTCCGGGTACGTCGCCGCCGAACGCAGCGACGAGTCGACCGTCAGGACGTGGCTCGGTGCCAGACTCACCGCACCGGTTTCGCCGACCACTTCGCAGCGCACGTCGTAGCCGTATCGGGCATTGACGAACACATCGACCACCGTCAGCACACCGTCGGCGGTGCGCAGCATCAGTATCTGCGGGTCGTGACGTGAGGTGTCCAGTGAGGTGGGCTTCGGCGCATGCCAGCTGACTTCGACGATCTCGGACCCGAGAAGCCAACGGGTGATGTCGATTTCATGGATCGCAGAATTGGTGACGGTGCTTGCCGAGTCGCCACCCGGATACGACGTCACATTGCGGTGGGACGCACGCACCAGCAGCGGGGCTCCGACGGAACCGGACCGAATCTCCTGCACCATGGCCTGGTAAGGGGCGTGGAACCGTCGCATGAAGCCCACCGACACGAGCGGATTCGCCAGTGCCAGAGCCTCTTCGCGGCTGACCAGGTCGACGCATTCGGCAAGCGTCGGGGCCAGCGGCTTCTCACACAGCACCGGCCTGCGGTGATCGAGACACAGCGCCACCTGCTCGGCGTGGGCGGAGTCGTGGGAGGCGATCACCACCGCATCGACGTCCGGGGCGGTGATCAACTCTGTCGCCGTCGCGACGGTGCGCGCCGACACCTCCTGCGCGACCGCGTCCGCACGGGCCGCGTCGTAATCGGTCACCACCGTCACCTGCGCACCCGACACCGACCGAGCGAGGGTCCGGGCGTGATCGGCGCCCATCACGCCGACACCGATCACCCCCACCCGAATGCTCACGACGCTGCCACCGCGGCCGGATCGCGGCCGTCGAGGACGGCCATCGCGCCCTCGACCGCGGCGCGGATCGTCAATGCCATCGCCCGCTGTGTGAACCCCATCAGGTGCGGGCTCAACACGGTATTGGCGTGGTCGAACACCGGGTGATACGCGGGCGGTTCGGGATCGAACACGTCGAGACCGAGCCCGGCGAGGTGCCCGGACTGCATCGCCGCGTGCGCGGCGTCGAGGTCGATCAGCGCGCCGCGACTGCAGTTGACCAGGATCGACCCCGGTCGCATCCGGGCCAACCGGGACTCGTTGATCAGGTGGTGGTTCTCGGCGGTCAGCGGCGCATGCAGGGTGACGAAGTCGCTGGAGCGGAGGACCTCGTCCACGGTGGCACACCGGTACGCCTCGGGGATCTCGGCGAACGGATCGTACGCCCGCACCTGTAGGTCGAACGCCTCGGCGATCTGGGCGACCTTGCGGCCGATCCGCCCGAATCCGACGACGCCGAGGGTGGCGCCTTCGAGGTCACCGACCGTGACCGCACCCCGGTCGTTCCACCGCCCGCCCCGGACCAGACCGGTCAGAGTGGGAAGTCTCTTGACCAGTGACAGCAAGTGCGCGAACACCCCTTCGGCGACCGACACCGTGTTACTGCCCGGAGTGATCACCACCGGGATTCCGCGGCGTCCGGCTTCCTCCACGTCGACGAGGTCGGTTCCGACACCGGTGCGGGCGAGCACCTTCAGCGCCGGCATGCGGTCGAGCAGCGCGGCGTCGACGGTAAACGCCGCCCGCACGATCGCCGCCTCGGCCACAGCCAACTGCTCCTCGGTAGGGTCGAGGATCAGTTGCTGGTGCGCCTCCAGATACGGGTCGACGAGCTCCCGGTCGAGTGGGCCGAGCGCGACGAACAGTTGGGTCGAAGTCGTGGTTGACATCAGCATCCTTGCAGTGTCGAAAGGTCGTGGGCGGGGAACCGGTCAGGCCGTGCGGGAGGCGGTGGTACCGGCGATATCGTCGAGCTTCTGCCACTGCCCGCTCGCGGCGGACACCTCAGCGGCGGTGACGATCGCGGCCGCCGACACGGCGTCGTGAACGTTCGAATTCTCCTGCGGTCCACCGGATACCGCGAGCAGGAACTTCTTGGCCTCGATGGTCTTGAGGTCGTCGAACCCGAGGGCATTGCCGGGGCCGGGCTGGAAGCGGGAGTAGTCGCCGTGCTTCAGGCTGGCGTTGACCGTGGTGTAGCCCTGCTCGGCGTTCGCGCGGCCCAGGCACACCTTCAGCTCGTTCATCCGCTCGAAGTCCCACTTGACGGACCCTTCGGTGCCGTAGACCTCGATCTGGTAACCGCACTCGGGGCCCACGATCACCCGGGACGCCTCGATGGTGCCCACCGCACCCGATCCCGGGCCCTCGGATCCGAATCGCACCAGCGCCGCGGCGTAGTCCTCGTTCTCCACCGGCCCCATGTCCCCGTTCTCGATGACCGCGAAGTGGGTGCCCGATCCCATCTCCAGCTTCGGGCGTTCGGTGTAGACGGTGCTGGTGAGCGCATTGATCTCCGCGATCGGGCCGACCACGTACTGGCACAGGTCGCTGGCGTGGCTGAACAGGTCCGCCAGCACACCGGAGCCGGCGAGCTCACGGTCGAACCGCCACGACAACGCACCATTGGGCTCGTTGGCGTAGCCGGAGAAGAAGGAGGCGCGCACGTTGGTGATGCGGCCGAGTCGGCCGTCGGCGATCAGCGTGCGGGCGTGCTCGACGGCGGGGGCGTGCCGGTAGTTGTAACCGATCGACGTGATGACTCCGGCCTCGGTCGCGGCGTCCTCGATCGCGGCGGTCTCGGAATAGCTACGACCGACCGGCTTTTCGATCCAGAAGTGCTTGCCCGCCTTCGCCGCGGCGATTCCGATTTCGGCGTGCAGGAAGTTCGGCGCGCAGATGGACACGACCTCGACGTCGGGGTGCGCGAGGACCTCACGGTAGTCGGTGGTGCCCTCGGCGAAACCGAGGACGTTCTGCGCGAATTCGACGCGGCTGGGTGCGGTGTCGGCGGCGATCACGAGCTTCGGGGTGATCCCGAGTTCGGGGTAGACGATCGGGACGTCGCGGTAGGCGCGCGAATGCAGCTGTCCCATCCAGCCGACGCTGATCAGGCCGACTCCCACGGTGCGTGCGGTCGTGCTCACGGTGTTACCTCTTTCGGTTCTGCCCCAGTGGGCTAGATGGTTCTGCCCGGGTGGGCTAGGCGGTCTGCTCGGGCCGGGCCGTGGCAAAGGCCTCGGTCAGGGCGGCGGCGAGCATGGTCGAGTCGGAGCCGATGGCCACGAAGCGGAATCCCAGTTCGACGTAGCCGGCGGCCAGCGGTGCGTTCGCGGCGAGAATGCCTGCCGTCTTGCCGTGCTGGTGGGCGGCCTCGAGGACCCGGCCGAGCGCGGCGGTGAACACCGGGCTGTCGAACTGCAGGGGCACCCCGAGGGCGAAGGACAGGTCCAACGGTCCGACGAAGAGCACGTCGACCCCGTCCTGCGCGGCGATCTCGTCGACCGAGTCGAGGGCGGCGAGGGTTTCGATCTGGATGACGCCCAGTGCGGACTGCTCGTCCGTCAGCAGCGGGGAGCGGTCCATGCCCCACCGGCAGGAGCGGTTGTAGGTGGCGACCCCGCGGTCTCCGTGCGGCGGGTACGCCAGGTGCGTGACCGCGTCGGCGACCTGGTCGGGCTTGTCCAGCCGCGGGACCATGATCCCGGCCGCGCCCTGGTCGAGGGCCCGGCCGATCCGGATCCGTTCACCGGATTCGATCCGCACGACGGTCGGAACGCCGTAGCTGCCGGCGGCGAGGATGCCGTCGCGCAATACGTCCTCGGATCCGGACCCGTGTTCGAGGTCGATGAGGATCCAGTCGGCGCCGGCGGCGGCGCACACCTCGGCTGCGGTCGAGGACGCCATGCCGACGAAGGTGCCGACGGTGGTCTCGCCGTCGGCCAACCGCTGACGGAGAGTGCCCTTGTCGAGTGGAGTGTTGCTCATCCGAACCACCTCTGCCGTCCCACGGCGTTGTCGTAGTCTGCGCGCAGGGTCTGCACCCATTCCTGATCGGACACCTCGGCGGGTGCGACGTCCCACCACACGTCCCCGCCGGGCAGGTCCACGTGCGGCACCGTCGGCACCACGATCACGACCGGGCCGGACGCGGTCCGGGTCTCGTCGAGGGCGGTACGCAACTCGGCGGCGGTGGTGGCGCGGATGGCCTGTGCGCCCAGTCCTTCGGCGATCTGCCGCAGGTCGACCCTCAGGTAGTCGCCCTCGAGGCGCGCCTTCTCGCCGGTCTCGGCGATGATGTCACCGTCGGTGCGGTAGCGGAACTCGTTGCCGAATTCGCGGCCGTTGCGGTTCATCTGCAATCGGTGGATGACCTGGTAGCCGTGGTTCTCGGACACCACGATGGTCACGTCCAGGCCCTCCTGGGCGGCGGTGACCAGCTCGGTGGGTGCCATCAGGAACGTGCCGTCGCCGATGAAGGTGACGATTCGCTGGCCCTGGTTGCCCTCGGCGAGGCGCACACCCATCGCGGCGGGAATCTCGTACCCCATGCAGGAGAACCCGAACTCGAGGTGGCAGTGCCGGTTCCCGGTCGCGTCCCACACCTTCTGCAGGTCGCCGGGCGGGCCACCGGCCGCGGCGATGATCGTGTCGCCGTCGCGGGCGTGTTCCTGCAGCAGCCCGATCAGCTGGGGCTGGGTGAGCACGGCACCGGTGACCGGGGCGTGCGGGTGCTCGGCCGGGACGAACGCGGTGTCGGGGTCGAGAGCGGCCGCCCGGATCGGGGCCCAGTCCGCCTTCGCCGTCCGCGCGGTGTCCTGCCAGGCCGTGCTGGTGGTGTGCCCGGCGAGCGCGGCGGTCAAGGCCTCGAGTCCGAGGCGGGCGTCGGCGAGGATTCCGGTGGCCCCCTGCTTGCGGGTGTCGCCGTCGACGACGTTGAGGGACGCGAACCGGACGTTATCGTTCTCGAAGATCGACTCCGATCCGGTGACGAAGTCGGTCAGCCGGGTCCCGACGCTGAGCACGAGGTCGGCCTGCTTGACCAGGATGTTGGAGGCGAAGTTGCCCTCGAGTCCGACACCGCCGAGCTGCCACCACTCGTCGCGGCTGACCGCGCCCTTGCCGCCGAACGATTCGACGACCGGGATACCGGCCTGCTCGGCGAGCTCCTCGAGTGCCGCGGTGGCGTCGGAGTAGTGCACGCCGCCACCGGCAATGATCACCGGACGCGCCGCCTCGCGGATCTGGGCGGCGACCGCGTCGACCTCCGCGGGGTCGGGCAGCGGGCGGCGGATCTTCCAGTCGCGGGGTTCGAAGAACTCGACCGGGAAGTCGAAGGCGTGGGACTGGATGTCCTGCGGCAGCGAGAGTACGACGGCGCCGGTGTCGGTGGGGCTGGTCAACACCCGCATGGCCTGGGGGAGCGCGGTCAGCAATTGTTCCGGGCGGGTGATGCGGTCGAAGAACCGGGCGACCGGACGGAAGGTGTCGTTGACGGTGAGGTCGGCTTCGCTGGCATGCTCGAGTTGCTGGAGCACCGGCCCCTGATGGCGGGTGGCGTAGGTGTCACCGGGCAGCAGCAGCAACGGAAGCCGGTTGATCGTCGCCAACCCGGCAGCGGTGACCAGGTTCAGCGCACCCGGTCCGATGGACGCGGTCACGGCGAGGGTGGCGCGGCGGCGGCTGGCCTTGGCATAGGCCGTGGCGATGTGCGCGAGGTACTGCTCGTGCCGACCCTGGATGAAAGGCAGGTCGTCGGACAGTTCGTCGAGGGCCTGTCCGAGGCCTGCGACGTTGCCGTGACCGAAGATGCCGAGTGCGGCGGGGATCAGGCGGCGCCGGTCGCCGTCGGCGACCGAGTATTGCGCAGCGAGGTATTTCACGACCGCCTGGGCCGTGGTCAGCCGAACTGTCTTGTGTGTGCTCAGTGGTGTCATGTCGTCGTTTTCTGTGAGTGCCACGAATGTGAGTGAGCGGGAACCGGTTACCAGGGTCGGCCGTGCAGGATGATGGTCTTCTCCTCGGTCATTTCCTCGACCGCGGACCGGACACCTTCCTTGCCGATGCCGCTGCCCTTGAGACCGCCGTACGGCATCAGGTCGGCCCGCCAGAGCGGAGTCCAGTTGATGTGGATGTTGCCGGCGTCGATCTGCCGCATCGCCCGAGTCGTCGCGCTGACGTCGGAAGTGAACAGTCCGGCGCCGAGGCCGTACTCGTTGTCGTTGGCGAGGGCGATCGCGGATTCGATGTCGGGGGCGGAGGAGACGGCGACCGCGGGGCCGAACAACTCGTCGCGGCTGAAGGGGGAGGTCGGGTCGACGCCGGCAACGACGGTCGGGGAGACGACGGCGCCGTCCCGGTCACCGCCGGTGAGGACCTTCGCGCCGGCCAGGGCAGCCTCGGCGATGGCCGAATGCACCCGTGTCGCTTCGGTTTCCGAGATCAACGAACCGAGCTTGGTGTCGGCGTTCGCGGGATCGCCGACGACGATGTCTTCGACCTTCGGGACGAGGGCGTCGAGGAAGTCCGCCTCCACGCGTTCGTCGACGATCACGCGTTGCACGCTGATGCAGACCTGGCCCGCGTTGATGTACCCGCCGGCAGCGACCGCCGAGGCGGCGAGTTCGATGTCGGCGTCGGGGAGCACGATCACCGGGCAGGACGCGCCCAGCTCCAAGGACAGCTTCTTGATCCCCGCGATGGAGGCCAGACGGGTGCCGGTCTGCGTGGAACCGGTGAAGGACACCTTGCGCACCCGGGGGTCGGTGACCAGGACGTCACCGAGCACGGAGCCCGGCCCGGTCAGCACCGACAGCGCCTCGGGTGCGAGGCCGGCGTCGACGAAGCACTCGGCCAGCTTCAGTGCGGTCAGCGGGGTGGTGCGGGCCGGTTTGAGCACCACCGAATTACCCGCGGCGAGTGCGGGAGCGATCTTGTGCAACACCAGCAGTGCCGGGTAGTTGAACGGGGTGATCGCCACGACGATGCCGCAGGGCTGGCGCAGGGTGAAGCCGATCTTCTCGAGCCCGGTTCCGGGATTGGCGTCGAGCGGCAACGACGAGCCGTAGAGCTGGCTGCCCTCGAAGGCTGCCAGCCGGATGATGCTGCCCGAGCGGCCGGCCTCACCGCGGGCTTCACTGATCGGCTTGCCGGTCTCCGCACTGATGGTCTGCGCGATGTCCTCGGCGCGCTGATCGGCCAGATCCGCAGCACGCATCAGAACGGCGGCTCGTTCGTGCGCGGGCATCGACCGCAACACTCGTGCGCCGATCTCGGCGCGATCGAGGGCCGCGGCGGCGTCGGCGGCAGTGGCGACCGGAACCGTATCCACCGCATGACCGTCGAACGGTGACCGGACGGTCTCCGTGCGGTCGTCTGCGGCGCCGCGCCATTCACCGGCGAGCAACATATCCATGTCAGGACTCCATACGTCGAGTTCGTCGTCACCCCCCGCATGTGCCGAGGGTGGCATGTGATTGCAAGCGAAAGATCGTGTGCCGTCGGCGGTTCCGGACCGGCCGTGGCATGTGTGAAAGGGTGTCGGTGACGCCCGGTTAACCGGTCAACGCGTGTGCCGCGACCGATCGAGGTGGCTCTGTCGGCGCCGTCCCCTCGAGGGGAACGACCGGGCACCCCGTGCCTGTGAAGCATCGCTCTTACTCATGCTGCCAGTCTTGCTGTGATCCATGCCTCAATCAAGACGGAAAAACCATCAAATATCCATCATTTGCAGCGTGGTGTGCGAGCGACGCAAGTCGTCTTCACATCAACCCGGCGTGAGGAGTGTGGCCTCACGTTGCCGTCCATGGCGCCAGGCTCAACGCGCTGTGGGCACTATCGAGACTCAAACCTCATACAAATAGTGATCCGCCTCTGGCCGCCGGATTCTCGGCTCACGCCGAGTATCGATCGCTCTTACCTGGCGACTACGAGTGAGAAGAGACGATTGTCGCGCCCGATAACGAGTACTGCCAACGTCATTCGGCCTATGAGGCAGGTGGCTGGGCCCGCGCTATTCGCAGAATGCGGCGCACACGCCGCTCCAGGCAGCTTCCGCTCACGCTTTTCGCAGCATCTGCAACAAGAAGTCGGTTGCGGGGAGGGCTGGGACCCCATCCTGGTCGACGTGCCGCGACCGTGGGCGCGTTCGACTCTGTGCGATCGTAAGTAGTGCCCCCACGCGGCCCGTTCGCCCATCGTGGTGTCGACATCGTCGACGCACCGAGGAGCAGGGCAGTGAGCAGTTCAACGATCGAGGCCGAGGCAGTGACCGACCGCGAACTCGAGGATCGGTTCCATCCGATCTTCGACCGGATCGCTGAGGGCGCGCTGGGCCGGGAACGGGAACGCAGGTTGCCGTTCGACGAGGTGGGTCTGCTTCGCGACGCGCGGTTCGGTGCCCTGCGCGTCCCGGTCGAGTTCGGCGGGTTCGGTGCGTCGGTCCGACAGCTGTTCGGTCTGCTGATCGATCTGGCTGCCGCGGAATCGAATTTGCCGCAAGCGCTTCGGGTGCACTGGAGCTTCGTCGAGGACCAGCGTCTCGCCGAGCCGACCGACGCCCGTGAGCGGTGGCTGCGCGCGGCGGCGGAGGGAACACTGGTCGGCAACGCCATCACCGAACCCGGTGTGGGAGCCGCCGACCGGTACCAGACGACGCTGCGCCGCCGCGACGACGGCACCTGGGTCCTGGACGGCGTGAAGTACTACAGCACGGGCAGTCTCTACGCCGATCACATCCTCGTCGCGGCCGACCGCGACGGCGAGCGCGTGTCGGTGCTGGTGGACGCCGACGCTCCGGGCGTGACACAGACCGACGACTGGGACGGTTTCGGACAGCGGCTCACCGCGAGCGGTACGACCACATTCTCGGGTGTCGTGGTGCCCGAGGGCCGGATCCTCGGGCCCGGATACGGTGCGCCCGGCCGCACCTACGCGACGTCCTACCTACAACTCGTGCAATTGGCCGTCCTCGCCGGGATCGCCCGTCGTGCGGAGACGGACACGGCGGAGTGGGTTCGTGCCCGTACCCGCACGTTCACCCACGCCGCCGCCGACCTGCCCCGGCACGACCCGCTCGTGCAGCAGGTGATCGGCAAGCTGTCCGCCGCCGCGTACGGCGCCCGCGCGACCGTGCTCGCCGTCGCCGACGAACTCGACCACCTGCTCGACGCCGGCGGTGAGGACCCTGAACTCCTGGACCGCGCCGAGGCGGCTGCAGCCCGCGCGCAGTCCGTGGTGATCGGCCTCGTCCTCGACGCGACCGCGCAGTTGTTCGAGGTGGGGGGTGCGTCCGTCACCTCGTCGGAACTCGGTCTCGACCGGCACTGGCGCAATGCACGCACGATTTCGGCGCACAACCCTCTGATCTACAAGCAGCAGTCGGTGGGGGCGTACGTCCTGAACGGTGATCCGTTGCCGTACGCCTGGAGCGCCGGGCAGCGGCAGAGCGTGCGTGACGCGGGCGCGCCGGCATGACCCGGCAGATCCGTTTCAACGCCTTCGACATGAACTGCGTCGCCCACCAGTCGCCGGGACTGTGGCGGCACCCGGCGGACCAGTCGCACCGCTACACCGACCTCGGCTACTGGACCGACCTCGCCCGGCTCCTCGAACGCGGGCTGTTCGACGGCCTGTTCATCGCGGACGTGCTCGGCACCTACGACGTCTACGGCGGAACCGATGAGGCCGCGCTGCGGCAGGGCGCCCAGATCCCGGTCGCGGACCCGGTGCTGCTCGTCTCGGCCATGGCAGCGGTCACCGAGCACCTCGGCTTCGGCGTCACCACGGGGACGGGATTCGAGCATCCGTATCCGTTCGCGCGCCGACTCTCCACCCTCGACCACCTCACCCGGGGACGGATCGGGTGGAACGTCGTGACGGGTTACCTGCCGTCCGCGGCCCGGAACTTCGGTGACGCCGACCAACTCGACCACGACACCCGGTACGACCATGCCGACGAGTACCTCGAGGTGCTCTACAAGCTGTGGGAAGGCTCGTGGGAGGACGACGCCGTCGTGCGCGACACCGAGCGCGGCGTGTACGTCGAACCGGAGAAGGTGCACCACATCGGCCACCGCGGAACGCATTTCACGGTCCCGGGCATCCACCTGTCGGAACCGTCGCCGCAGCGGTCGCCGGTGATCTACCAGGCGGGGGCGTCGCCGCGCGGTGTCCGGTTCGCCGCCGAGAACGCCGAGGCGATCTTCGTGGGGCCGCCGTCGAAGCGGGTGCTGAAGGACACCGTCGCACGGATCCGGCAGGCCCTCGTCGACGCCGGCCGCAACCCGTATTCGGCGCGGATCTACGCGCTGGCCACCGTCATCACGGACAGCACCGACGAGGCCGCGGCCGCGAAGCAGGAGGAGTACCGGCGGTACGCGGACCTCGAGGGCGCCCTGGTGTTCACCTCCGGCTGGATGGGGATCGACCTGTCGCGGTACGACCTCGACGACCCGATCGGAAACGTCGAGAGCAACGCCATCCAGTCGGCCGTGGCCGCATTCCAGGAGGCCGCCGACGACGGCCGCGAGTGGACCGTCCGCGACATCGCGGAGTGGGCGAGCATCGGCGGTCTCGGGCCGCGGTTCGTCGGCTCCGGCGAGACCGTCGCGACGCAGCTGCAGGAGTGGGTGGCCGACACCGACGTCGACGGGTTCAACCTGGCGTACGCGATCACGCCGGGATCGTTCGAGGACGTCGTCACCCATGTCGTGCCGGCGCTGCAGGCCCGCGGTGCCTACCCGACCGGTTACACCGACGGAACCCTGCGCCACAAGCTGTTCGGGAAGGGCGACGGGCTTCCTACCGACCACCGAGGGTCGCGGTACCGACTCGGCGGCGACCTCTCGACGCGGACCGACCGCTACCGCGCGTACACGAACACCTGAACGACCACCACAACCACCGGGAGAACCCATGAGCACACCCCGCACCGCCGCCGTCGTCGGAGCCGGACTGGCCGGCACCACCGCCGCGCTCGGCCTCGTCGACGCCGGTTTCGCCGTCACCCTCTACAGTGACCGCGACCGCGACGCCCTGCGCAACGACGTCCCGGCCACCGGCACCGCCGTCTACTTCGGCAAGTCCCGCGAGGCCGACGCCCGCATCATCGAGGACCTCTACGCCGACGGTCCGCACTCGACCGGGATGAGCACCCGTCTGCACACGGGAGAGGGCGACACCCGCGCCGACGTCCTCGAGTTCGACCCCGACTTCCGGTACGTCGCGCAGGGCGTCGACGTGCGACTGCGGGCCGACGACCGGCTCGGCCGGTTCCTGGACCGCGGCGGCCGCTTCGAGGTCCGGGCGGTGAACCTCGACGACCTCGACGCGATCGCCGCCGACCACGATCTGACGCTCGTGGCGACCGGAAAGGGCGGGCTGTCCACGCTGTTCCCGGTGGACACCGAACGGACCGTGTACAGCGAACCGCAGCGCCGACTGCTGCTGGTGACGTTGCAGGGCCTGGGACACGGCCCCGACACCTTCGGCTACCGGTCCGATGCGGGCGGCGCGCACAATCTCTTCAACCTGCACACCGATTTCGGTGAGGCCTGGCTCGGCCCGTACCTGCACAAGGACGCCGGTGCCACGTGGAGTTTCCTCGGCTTCGCGAAACCGGGCAGCCCGTGGGAGGAGCGGTTCGCCGCGGTCACCGACGTGCACTCCGCGCGGCAGACCGTTGTCGACTTCTACCGCGACTACTTCCCGCACGACGCCCCTGAGATCGAGCGGTTGCAGGTGATCGAGTCCGACCCGCACTCGTGGCTGACAGGGGCGGTCACCCCGACGGTGCGCCGCGCAGTCGGAACGACCACGAGCGGCCACGTGGTCGCGGCGATCGGTGACACCGCGATCGCGTTCGATCCCCTCGCCGGACAGGGGGCCCAGAACACCGCCGTGCAGGTGGCCGCGCTCGTCGACGCGGTCCGCGGGCACGACGGCGAGTTCACCGCCGACTGGTTGTCCGAGCAGTTCGAGAAGCACTGGAACACAAGGGGTCACGCGGCCGCCGAGGTCACCCGGCTGTTCCTCGGCGACCCGAAGTACGCGGTCCACGCCGAATTGCTGTTCCCGGCGGCGACCGTGAGCGAACCCGTCGCCGCGGCCCTGTTCGGGTTCCTCTCCGAACCCGACACCCTGATCGGTATCGACACCCGGGAGGACGTTCTCGCGTTCATCGCCGCGGCGGCCGGGGAACCGGCCGAGGACGTGCTCGCACGGTTCGCGCCCAGCGCCGGATTCGCCGCGTCTCCGGCGGCCCGAGTCTGAGCGGCTCCCAGCGTTCCCACCGGACCCGTGGCCGCCGAGCTACGTGCTCACCCGGCGTCTGCGGGGCCGGTTCCGGGATGATCCTGCTGTTCGCGTCGACGACGGGCGCGAAAGTTCGCCACGTTGACGCGGTTTCCGCACACCTGGGGCATGCAGAACCGGCGCCGGCCCGCCCGGCTGGTGTCGACGAAAATTCCTTTGCACGAAGGGGATTCGCACGACCGGAACCGGCTCGGTCCCAGTGAAGCCACGGTTCCGAGCAGGCCCGTTCCGATGACGACGGCCAGGTCGTCGGCGAGAGTCGACTCGGGTGCGGTCTCGAGGTGCCACGTCCATGTGCCGTCGTGGCGCGCGAGGAAGGGGACGGTGCGGGCCACGCGCAGGAGTTGGTTGGCTCCTTCGACGATCGCCTCCTCGTTCGGCGCGGCCACGACGTCGCGCACGCGTGTCCGCAACGCACGGACGTCGTCCAGATCGGTGCCGGTCGCAGGCCGGTCTCCGGGGGCGATGCCGTGCTCGGTGAGGAAAGCGTGCAGCGACTCGCCGTCGGTGAGGGCGTCACCGGTCGCGACGAGCACCTCCGGGGCGGTGAGGACGAGCGCCGTCGCCACCGATGCCCCGAAGGTGTAATCGGTGAAAGTCAGTTGCATCACTTACATCCTCCGTCTAGCGTAATGGTTACCGGACCAGTTTAACCATTACGTCTCGGAGGATGATCATGACTCGACAGCAGATCTCCAACACGGCCGACACCGGCCGGTGGCCCCTTCCCGACCGGGTGACGGTGGACGGCGCCACCGTCGCGGCCGGAGTCTTCGGCGACGGCCCGCCCGTCGTCCTGGTGCACGGCACACCCTCGTCGTCGTATCTGTGGCGCGCGGTGATTCCCCGCCTCGCCGAGCAGAACACGGTGTACGTCTGGGACCTCCCGGGCTACGGTGACTCGCCCGCGGTTCCCGGCGAGCCGGTGGCGATCCGCACGCACGCTCGCGTGCTCGCCCGGCTGGTCGAGCACTGGGGACTCGACCGGCCCGTGCTGGTAGGCCACGACATCGGTGCGGCGGCGGTACTCCGGGCGCACCTCGTCGAGGGAGTCCCGGTCCGGCGCATCGCCCTCCTCGACGCGGCCGTGCTCTCGCCGTGGGTGACGCCGGTAGCGCAGCACATGCAACGCAACCTCGACGTGTACCGCACGATGCCGACGCACATCTTCCAGCGCATCATCGAGGCGCACCTCGACACCGCGACGCGTCGTCGGTTGCCGTCGCCCGTCGCGGAGGCCTACCTCGGTCCCTTCGCGGGCCCCGCCGGACAGCAGCGTTACCTCGACCAGGTCCACTATTTCGACGAACGCGACACCGCCGAGGTCGTCGAGGAACTCGGCACGGTGAAGGTGCCGGTGCAGATCGTGTGGGGCGCGGACGACGAATGGCTGAACCGTTCGTTCGCCGACGATCTCGCGAGCCGCATCCCCGGGGCGCGAACAACGTTCGTTCCCGGCGCCGGGCACTTCCTCACCGAGGACGAGCCCGACCTCGTGGCGCAGGCTCTCGCCGACTTCCTCACGCAGTGAGCGCCGGTGTCACTGTCGGTCGGGAGTGTGCAGCGGGTCGGTAATGGTGATCTCCGCCGTCGGCGTCAGGACGTTTCGGTGGTAGTCGGAGATCGAATCGACGAGGGCCGACACTGCCGGCGCGGCGAAGTGGTCGGGCTCCCAGCCCGCATAGAGGGTGACGGCGAGAATGCCCTCGGGGATCCGGATCGGCACACGGACGAGGTTGAAGAGGGGTTGGTCGGTCAGTACGGCAACCCCCTGGCCCGATGCGGCGAGTGCTCTGGCCACAGACGTCACCGACACGACCCGGGGGTCGACGTAGGCGAGGCCTTGGCCGGCGGTTGCGGTGTCGAATGCGAGTCGGGCGGCGTTGTTGCGCTGCATCAGGATGAGCGACTCTCGAACGAGGTCGGCCAGGAAGACGTGGGTCCGTCCGGCCAGGGGATGTTCGGGTGCCGTCAGCGCGCACACCGGGGCGCGGCCGATTACCCGGGTCTCCATCGACCCGGGCGGTGGGAACGTCGAGATCCCGATGTCGGCATCTCCGCGCTGGACTACGTCGTACACGGTGCGGGTATCCCGCTCGATGATGTCGTTCAGGCCTGACCGCAGGTATCGGCCAGCGAGATACGGTCCGAGGACGTCGGCGATGGTGGTCGCCGGCGCTGCGATCGTCAGCGGAATGTCGTCGCCGCGGGCGAGGTGCCGGAGTACCGAGCTCGCCTGGTCGGCCCGCGCCACGAGGTCGCGGGCGAGCGGCAGGAAGCGTTCGCCCGCGACGCTCAGACGCAAAGCGCCCGGTCCGCGCCGAAACAACTCGACACCCAGCTTCTGCTGCAAATTGTGGAGTTGCCGGGAGAGCGAGGGTTGCGCCACTCTCACCGCCCGGGCGGCCGCCGTAACCGACCCATGGTCGACGACGGCGAGGAAATATCGAAGCACACGAATCTCCACCATGCCTCCTAGGCATCGGGCTGCTGCGAAATGGATATTGGACGGTTATAGCAGCACTCTTCACACTTATCTCCACGCAGATGATTGTGAGCCGGCTCATGGCTCCGGATCTTTCGAGGAGAAGGCATGAACGCTAAACCCGGCCCGGGTTCCGAGGCCGTCCCGAACCTTCGAGGGGCGCGGAGAGCAGGCTTCGGCGCGCTGATCGGCACCACGGTGGAGTGGTACGACTTCTTCATCTTCGGTACCGCAGCCGCACTCGCTTTCGGGCCTGTGTTCTTCCCGTCGGCATCGCCGACCGTGGGACTGCTCGCCTCGTTCGCGACGTTCTGGTCGGGTTTTCTGGCTCGTCCCCTCGGGGGTGTGATCTTCGGCCATCTCGGCGATCGGATCGGCCGGAAGAAGACGCTGATCACCACCCTCGTCCTGATGGGTCTTTCCAGTGCGGCCATCGGACTCTTGCCCGGCTATGCATCGATCGGCCTCGCCGCCCCCGTTCTGCTCATCCTGCTCCGGATGGTTCAAGGACTCGCGTTGGGCGGCGAGTGGGGTGGTGCGGTGCTGATCGCCGCCGAGCACGCGCCGCCCGGCCGACGCATGCTGTTCGGCGCCTTCGCGCAACAGGGATCGCCCGTCGGCAACATCTTGGCGACCCTGGCCTTTCTGGGGGTCAGCACACTCCCGGCTGACGATTTCGCCGCCTGGGGCTGGCGGATCCCCTTCCTCTTCTCGGCGGTACTGCTTCTGGTCGGGTTGATCATTCGAATCGGTGTGGAGGAATCACCGGAATTCCTTGCGGCGAAGGAGCACGGGGAAATTTCCGAGGCGCCGGCACTCGAAACCATCCGAACCGCTCCCGCCCCTCTCCTTCTCGGAATCGGAGCCGCGGCGATCGGTGTCGGCGGGGCCTATTTCATGGGCACGTTCATGGTTGCGTGGACGACCACGGACCTGGGTGTCAGCCGATCGACGATCTTGTCGGCCTTGCTGCTGGCAACGGTCGTGCAGTTCTTCGTCCAACCGATCGGCGCACTCCTAGCGGATCGCTTCGGGGGGACGCGAATCATGGTGACGGCGCTGGTCGCCACGGTGATCTTGACCCCGCTTGTTTATGCGCTGGTCAGCACAGGTGAGATTGGTCTGATCTACGTCGGCCTCGCCCTCGGTGCTCTGACGAGTCCGGCGTACTTTGCGGTGTTGGCCGGCTTCCTCGCGCAAGCGTTCGACGCCCGGATCCGCTATACCGGTATCTCTTTGGCTTACCAGTTGTCTGCAACGTTGATCGGCGGAATGGTGCCGTTCATCGCTCAGTGGCTCCTCGCCGGCAGCGGCATCGCCATGGTGGCGGGGTACCACGTGGCCCTCACCTTGCTCACCTTGGCGTGTGTGCTCATGCTCGCCCGGCGAACGCGAACTCGGACCGCCCCTCAATCGGAGCCCGCAGATATCAGCCTCAATGTCTCGGCCGACCGTCACGTCGCTGCCGAAGTCGACTGAACACCCCCAACATCACCACGACTCGAGGACTATCTCATGGACACACCGGAACAACCGCGCATCGTTCGCGGACGTCGAATCCTCACCTCCGCTGCGGAATCCGCCGACGCGATCGCGACGATCGGTGACCGCATCGTCGCGCTCGGCGACACCAACGATCTGCTCCGACAATTCCCCACCGCCTGGATCGACGACCGGGGAGACGCCGTGATCTCACCCGGATTTCACGACGCACACCTGCACCTCGCGATGGCCGCCGACAACGAACTGAAGCTCGACGTGTCACCCTCGCAGGCATCCACGCTCACGCAGCTACTCGACAAAGTCGGTGCCGCGGCCAAGGGCGATCCTGCACAGGGCTGGGTTCGCGCGGTGGGCTACGACGACGCAAAGATGCCCGAAGGTCGCGTTCTGACCCGCTGGGACCTGGACACCGTCACCGGGAACGTTCCCACGATCGTCCTCCATGTCGCCTGTCATTGGGGAGTGGTCAACTCCGCAGCACTCGCCGCGGGGGGCATCACCGACAACTCGGAACCGCCCAGCGGAGGTGACTTCGGACGAGACGGAACTGGTCGGCTCAACGGCATTCTCTATGAGCGCGCTCTCACCGATTTCGCCTACGCCCAGGGCGATGTGGACGGGAGGACGGTCGTACCCGAGTTGGGACTCGACGAACGGATAACAGCGCTGGGGAACGTGATTCGGCGCTGGCACGCAGCAGGCTTGACTTCGGTCTGCGACGCCTTTGCCGGGCCCGCCGATATTCGTCTGTTCGAGGCGGCTCGCGAGCAGGGCCTGCTGACGATGCGTGTCGGATTCCTTCTCGCCGCCGAGCACTACGACTCAGTACACCGGCTCGGCCTACGCTCGGGTTTCGGCGACGACCACCTGCGCTTTGTCGGGGTGAAGGCGCTCGTCGACGGCGCTGTCGGCGGGCGAACCCTCCTGCTGGAAGAACCGGACCACGACACCGGGCATCACGGCATCCAGGTGCTCACCCGTGAGGAGCTCGCGGAGGTGGTCCAGAAGGTGCACGGTGACGGCAACCGAGTCTGCGTCCACGCCAACGGTGACCGCGCCATCCGGCTCGTCCTCGACGAATTCGAAACCGCGCAAAAGAAAATGCCGCGACCCGGACTGCGGCACCGCATCGAACATTGCAGTGTGGTGGACGAGGACATCTTGCGACGCATGCACGAGCTTTCCGCGATCGCGGTCCCCTTCGGCAACTACGTCCATCAGCATGGCGGCCATCTCATCGACTGGTACGGCGAGGAACGGGTAGAGCGGATGTTTGCACACCGGGCGTTCCTCGATGCCGGAGTCACCGTGGCGGGGTCCTCCGACTTCCCCTGTGGGGCAGTCGAACCCCTCCTGGCGATGCAGAGCATGGTCACTCGAACCGGGTGGGACGGTGCCCTCGTCGGGGCATCGCAACGAGTCTCGCCGGCCGAGGCCCTCGCGATCTACACGGCAGGATCAGCGGTTGCCACCGGCGAGGAAGACCGCAAGGGCACACTCGCCGCGGGCCGGCTCGCCGACTTCGTGGTGCTGGACGAGGATCCGCTGGATGTGCCGCACGACCAGATCTCGAAAATCGGCGTCCAATCGACGTTTGTCGGGGGAGTGGAGGTGTACGCGCGAGACTGAGACGGCGGTGGCCACTACCGGTCGTGGTCGGCTTCGAGTCGACATCGTTCGACGAGTATCACAGCGCACAGGAGGAGATAGGCGCCGGGAACGATGAGGATGGCGGTGGTCAGGGCGACGATGATGGCCAGGAATTCCATGGCTGCTCCACAGGTAGGTGCTCGGCGAGGGAGGGGCCGGGATCGTCGGCGATACCGAATGACGTGCGTGTCTCACGGTAGATGCCCGCGGTGGGGATTTGGGTAACCACCACGTGAACATGGTCGGGATCGGTCACATAAAGACGTTCCGTCGGGCACAGTGGGACCGACGACCCCCGACAGGAGGACTCGATTTGCTGGTCTTCGGCGAGCCATACGAGGCGAGTAACGGCACCGTGATTGTCACCGTTTCACGTAAAGGGTGGGGCTCACGGCCCGAGCGTCCGGTCGGCATCTACTCCGTCAGCGCCGAAAATACCGCGTGGATCCCGGCCGTCGACACCAGCCTGCACGCGTTGATCGGGGTATGCACAGGATTCGCGGCGGCGGTGATCGGCACCATCGCGGTGCTGCGGCGACCGCCGTGGCCGGAGATGACTGAGCGCGTCATGACCGCGATCGCGGAAGCGCGGATTGCGGAAAGCCGACAGCGGTAGGGCTTCCAGCCTGCCTGCCTCACTGTTGGATCAGACGCCTTCGTGATGCCTGATCGCTGTACGGCAACGTCCGTCGGCTGATCGGTGGCGCGTGCCCTATCTGCTGGCGGCAGGTACGGCCCGTCGCTCGAGGGGTGCCTCGGGTGAGGTGTTCCGAGGCCGCCCTTCCGTCGAGGCGCTCGGGTAGTGAGGGCGCACGCCGGGCCGAGACCGGGCAAGGAAGCTTCGGGGCGCGCGACGTCGATACGCCTTCGATCCGGGTTGAAGCGACCTGGGGGTCGCACTGCTGAGAAACGCGAGAATTCCAGAACCGTGGGACTAGCGAACGTACGTACGCCTAACGTAGTGTTGGAGGCCACAGCAACACCTGGTACGGCTAAGGAGAACGATGTTTACTCTCGTCGACGCTATTCGTCGCAACGAGCGGTTGGTGCCTCAACGTGAAGCGATCTTCGACGGTACGCGCCGGCTCACCCATGGAGAACTCGCGGACCGGGCGTGGCGGATCGCCGGCGGCCTGCGGGCGCGGGGTGTCGAGCCCGGTGACACCGTCGGCGTGCTGGCGGGCAACACTGCCTTCAGCATCGAAACCTTCCTGGGAATCGTTGCTGCCGGCGCCGCCTTTGTCCCATACAACTGGCGATGGGCGACGGAGGAGCTGGCCCATGGCATCAACGAGACCGGCGCCCGTGTCGTACTCGTCGGCGATGGCTTCGACGCCGCCATCGCGGAGGTCCTGGCCGGTGACGGCCTCGAAGCGCCGGTCGCCGTGGTGCACGAGGGGGACGAGTTCGATCACCTGCTGCGGTCGGAACCGATCAAGGATGTGCCGGTTCAGGCATCGGATGCTGCCTGCATCCTGTTCACCGGCGGCACCACCGGTTTCTCCAAGGGGGTCGTGCTCTCGCACTCGGCGATCCTGACCAACGCAGTCAACGAAATCGCCGACTGCCGGATCGGTGGCCGCCCGAACGATCGCGGCCTCGTCGTCACCCCGCTCTTCCACTCTGCCGCACTGTTGTGCTGGTTCCTGCCCCATTACGTCACGGGGAACAGTTCGGTCCTCGTCCACAAATTCGTGGAAGAGGAGATCGCGGACCTCGTCGCCCGCGAGTCGATCACCAACATGTTTCTCGTGCCCAACATGATCCGGCGCATGCTCAAGTCGGGCACGTTCGACACCGACGGGTTCCGCAACAATTTCAAGGCCCTCCACACCGGTGCCGGGTTGCTGCGCATGCCGGACAAGCTGGCAGTGTCGGCACTGATCCCGGATGTCGACCTGTTTTTCCGCTACGGCCTCACTGAAGCCGGGCCGATGGTCACCCGTTTGCTCCCACAGGACATGCTCCGGCCGGAGATAGACGGCTCGATCGGCACCGAATACCTCCTCACCGAGGTCGAGTTGCGTGATCTTTACGACGGTGCCCCGACCGCGGTGGGGGAGATCGGAGAGATCTGCGTCCGCGGCCCCAATCTGATGACCGGATACTTCGGTCGACCGGAGGCCACCAAGGAGGTACTCGACAACGGGTGGCTGCGTACCGGTGACCTGGCGGTTCGCGACGAGAATGGCTACCTGTACTTCCGCGACCGGGCCAAGGACATGATCAAGACCGGCGGCGAGAACGTGTACAGCTCGGAGATCGAGCAGTTGCTCCACACGCACCCGGCTGTCATGGAAGCCGCCGTCCTCGGCGTGCCGAGTGAAGAGTGGGACGAGGAGGTGCGCGCTGTGATCGCCGTTCGGCCGGGTCAGACCGTCACGGAGACGGAGATCGCCACGTTCCTGCGCAAGCACTTGGCTGGATACAAGGTTCCGAAGATGATCGCGCTCGTGGGCCCGAACGCCCTGCCGATGAATCCCAGCGGCAAGATTGTCAAAACCAACATCCGGGCGACGATGGGCTGGTGACAACCGTGCCGACAATCAGCGAGAATAGCGATCGACTAACGTACGATTGTTCCTGAGACCGCTTGCCGGCCCTTCGGGGACCGTCCAATTTACCTCGGAGGGGGCACAGTGACGCGAGCAACTCGGGTGACACGCGGCGGCGCGCGCACCAACGTCGCTATACGGGAGGCCGCGGCCAGCCTGTTCTACGAGCACGGCTACGAGGCCACGTCGCTGCGCACCGTTGCGAGCGAGGTCGGCATCCAGGTCGGCAGCCTCTACAACCACATCAGCGGCAAAGAAGAGTTGCTGACCGACATCATGGTGTCGGTCATGGACGAACTCCTCGAAGCCGTGAACAATGCGCTCGTCAGCGTCGACGGGAGTGCGCTGGACCGGTTCAAGGCGGCGGTCGACTGCCACATCCGTTATCACGCGGAGCATGCGCGAGAGACGTTCATCGGCAATACCGAGCTCCGGGCCCTGAGCGACGGAGACTTGGAGTTGGTCCTCGCCAAGCGTGCCGAGTACGAGCGCCTGCTGCAGAAACTCATCAAGGATGTGGCCAAGGAAACCGGCGCCGACATCCTCGATGCCAAATTGCAGACATACTCGATACTGGCTCAGGGTGCGCACGTGTCGTCCTGGTACAAACCCGGCGGCCCGAAGTCCCTCGACAAGGTCGTCAACACCTACATCAAGATGGCGCTGCGCCAGCTCGGCGTCGAGAACGCCGGCTGACCCGACCGTATATCCGTTCAGCCCGCGCCCGGGGCACCAGCCCGGGGCGGCGCGGGCTGACAACTTTGGTGACACACACCCAACGAATGCCCCGGAGCGGTGCCTGGTTGCGGGCGTCTCCGATCGATGACTACGGCCGCGTACTCACGTGGGATCGCTGCGCTGTCAGTCCCGTTGTCTCGGTATTGCTTTCGTGGGGAATGCTTCCCGGTCTGTGTTGATCTCTTGGTGGTGCTCGTCTGCCGCAATGGCGCATGCAGCGGGCCCTCGTCCTCACTCTGCGCACATGGTTGACATTTGCTGTCGCTCACATCACACTCTAATTAAACAAACGCACGTACGTTTGTTGGTTGCTCCGCCGGCATCGGCAGGGTCGTACATCGAGAGATTGGAAACTCAATGAGCCGCTTGGAGGGCAAGGTCGCCCTGATTACCGGGGCCGCACGCGGCCAGGGCCGTTCACACGCACTGGGGCTGGCCAAAGAGGGCGCTGACATCATCGCCATCGACATCGCCGACCAGATCGGCAGTGTGCCGTACCCGATGGCGTCGCTCGACGACCTGAAGGAAACGGCGCGACTGGTCGAGGAGCTGGGCCGCCGGGTGGTCATCGCGCAGGCCGACGTGCGCAACCTGAAGCAGATGGAGGCTGCGGTCGCCGACGGCCTCGCCGAGTTCGGCCGTATCGACATCGTCTGCGCCAACGCAGGCATCATCTCGGCCAATAAGGTCCTGGACCTGACCGAAGAGCAGTGGAACGACATGATCGACACCAACCTGACCGGTGTCTTCCACACCGTCAAGGCCGCGGTGCCGAACATGGTCGAGCGGGGCGAAGGTGGCTCGGTCATCTTTACCGGATCGACGTCAAGCTTGAACGGTTACCCGAACGTCGGCCACTACGTCACCGCCAAGCACGGCATTGTCGGACTGATGCACACCCTCGCGAACGAGCTGGGCCCCAAGGGGATCCGTGTCAATGCGGTCCATCCGACGAACGTCAACACCAAGCTCTTGCAGAACGAGACCTTCTACGGACTCTTCCGTCCGGACCTCGCGCACCCGACGCTCGAGGACTCCCGCGACGCGTTCGCCACGATGCACTCGCTCCCGAACATCCCGTGGGTCGAACCCATCGACATCACCAACGCCGTGCTCTTCCTGGCCTCGGACGAGTCGCGGTACATCACCGGAATCAACCTGCCCATCGACGCCGGCGCAAGTCAGAAGGTGGGCGGCTAGAAGCCGTCGGATTCCGTGGCCGGTTCAGTTCCGGCCGCGGGACCATCCCCGCTGCCCCTTCACCCGAGATGTTTCCGTCGCGGGTGACGGGGCAGCGGGCTTTGCGCTGCGTGTTTTCTCGCCTGTGCTCAGTGAGGGCGGCTCATACGCGCACCACGGCCGGGCCTGACGCTGACAAAGTGCGCAGTGGAACAGAATGCAACTGGTGCAGGTGATTCGTCGGACTTGGTCGGAATCACGCATGTCCTCGACGGGTGACTGCGCTTTTTCCCTGCTGGCCGCCACCTGTTCGAGGAACGTTCCTGCGGACTCGCCGGGTTCGATGACTCTCGGTGCGTCGTAGCGGGTGGCCGTGATTGTTCTACCTCATGACGTGCTCGGGTCCGGCCGGGTACGAGGGGCCGGTGGCGCGATGCACTCCCGGGGCCGGGATGCGAGGCGGGTACGTCTGGTCTGGCGGACGCGCTTGGTGCGAATGATCAGGCCCTGCGGGATAGGTCGCATTCGGAGTCGAACGTCGACTTGATCCGACGGGAGGAACCCGGATCCCGGGCCCTCGTCGTGAGGGCCCGGGATCCGGGTGCTGAAAGCGAATGGCGAGGATGCGCGGCGTCAGAGCGCCATTCCACCATCCACCGGAAGAACGACGCCGGTCGTCCAGTCGTCCTCGAGTGCGAACCGTGCGATCCACCGGGCGGTGTCGACGGGATCGCCGACCCGGCGCAGTGGAATCGCCTCAGCCCGCTCGCGGAGTAGCGTCGACTCTTGCTCCGCGCTCATCCCGGCGGTCCGGTAGATCGCGGTCGGCGTCGGTCCGGGCGCGACGGAATTGACCCGAACCCCCTCAGGCCCCAACTCGAGGGCCCAGCACCGGGTCAGGTGCGCGACCGCCGCCTTCGACGCCGCGTAGTGAGCGTTACTGGCGGTCGGTTTGAGGGCAACCGAGCTGGCCACGTTCACGATGGACCCCCGGGTGCTCTTGAGCGCCGGGAGCAACGCCTGCGTGACCACCGTCGTCCCGAGTACGTTCACCTCGAACAGCGCACGCACCGACGCGGCACTGACGTCGGCTAGCGGACCGACCAAAAACGCGCCTGCGCAGTTGATCACGAAGTCAATGCGGCCCCAGTGCTTCAACGCCGCCGACGCTGCGGACGAGACCACCGCCGCATCGGTGACATCGACGGTACGGGCAGCGACATCCTCCCGCCCGGCAAGATCTGCCAGCGCCTCGTCGCTCCGATCCCACGCGTCGACGCGGGCGCCGTGGTCGACCAGCACGTCGAGACAGGCCCGACCGATCCCGGTGCCCGCACCGGTGACGACACCGGTGAGACCTTCCCGCCGCGGTGCGAGCACCGGCGCGCTCATACCGGGGTGACGCCGTTGCGACGGGCGGGCGCGGTGCGGTCCCGCTTGCGGTAGAGCGCCAGACGCTGGGTGAGCTCGTTCCGCAGCTCGTTCGCAGGCACGACCGCTTCGACGGCGTTCTCGTTCGCGATCTTGAACACGTCGATCCCGGCGGCGTACTCGGCCTGCTTCTCGGCGATGAACGCGGCCCGCTCCTCCGGATCCTCGATGGCCTGGATGCGGTTGTAGTGGATGCCGTTCACGGCAGCGTCCGGGCCCATCAGGGCGGGCTTGGCCGTCGGCAGCGCGATCAGGGCGTCCGGCTGCATCGGGGCACCGGACATTGCGAGGTACCCGCCACCGTATGCCTTGCGCAGCAGCACCGTAATGCGGGGCACGCGGGCCTCGGAAACGGCGAAGATCATCTTCGCGCCGTGCCGGATGATGCCCTGCCGCTCGACCTCGGAGCCGATCATGTAGCCGGCGATGTCGACCAGGAACAAGATCGGGATGTTGTAGGCGTTGCAGATCCAGATGAACCGGGCCGCCTTGTCGGAGGAGTCGGGGAAGATCACCCCGCCCTTCACGGTGGGCTGGTTGGCGACGATGCCGACGCTCTGCCCGTTCAGACGCGCGAATCCCGTGACCAGTTCCGGGGCGAACAAATCCTTGTACGGGAAGAAGCTGGCGTCGTCGACGAGGGAGTCGATCAGCTCGTGAATGTCGAAGATCTCGGATTCGACCTCGGGGACGATCTCCTTGATGGTCCGGGCACCGGAGGGGTCCGCCGGCGTGGTGATCGGCGGCTCCTGCTGCCAGTTCGACGGCAGAAACGACAGCCACACACGCACGGCGGCAATAGCTTCGGCGTCGTCCTCGACGAGGACGTCGGACAGGCCGGAGACGGTCGAGTGCATCTCCGCGCCACCCATTTCCTCGAGGGTGACGTCTTCACCTGTCACCATCTGCGCCAGGCGCGGCGAACCGAGGTACGCGGTGGCGTGACCGCGGACCATGATCGTCAGATCGCACAATGCGGGTACGTAGGCCGAGCCGGCGGGGGAGGGCCCGAAGAGGGCACAGACCTGGGGGACGCGGCCGGAGATCTGGACCTGGTTGTAGAAGATGTTGCCCCAGGCGCGGCGGCCGACGAAGCTCTCGAACTGTTCGTCGATGCGGGCGCCGGCGGAGTCGAACAGGTACACGATCGGGGTGCCGGTGGAGTCGGCGAGTTCCTGAGCGCGGACGATCTTCTCGAAGGTGCGCTTGCCCCAGGTGCCGGCCTTGACGGTGTAGTCGTTGGCGATGACGACGACATCGCGGCCGTCGACCTTGCCGACCGCGGTGACGACGGCGTCGCCGGGCAGACCTTCGTCGTAGCGGGCGAGCAGGCCGTCCTCGAAGGACCAGCTGTTGTCGAACAGGAGTTCCAGCCGGTCACGCACGAGCATCTTGCCTGCATCGATCTGCTTCTGGCGTTGCTTCTCCGAGCCACCGAGGCGAGCCTTGGTCAGCCGCGTCTCGAGCTCTTCATGCGGGCCTACCGGGGCCGCTGTGGTCTTCTCGTCGAGAGTGTCAGTCATGATCTTTCCAAACTGTTTCGGAGGTAGTGGATTACGAATCGTCGGTGCGGGGCGCTACTTGTAGCTGAACAGCAGGGAGGCGCCGCCGTCGATCACGGTGGTGGTGCCGTTGACCCCGCGTGAGGTGCGGCCCGCGAGGAAACCGATGACCGCGGCGACGTCGTCGGGGTCGAGGATGCGTCCGGTCGGTGTCTTGGCCGCCATCCGCTCCGCCGCGGGGCGGTCGAGCATCGGGGTGACCATCGCGCCGGGGGCGACGGCGTTCACGGTGACCGCGGTGCCCCAGAAGTCGAACATCAGGGAGCTGGTCAGGTTGATCAGTGCGGCCTTGGAGGCGGCGTAGGCGGGGTACTCGTAGCCGCGGGTGCCGGCGAAGGAGGCGCAGTTGATCACTCGCCCGTACTCGGCGGCCTTCAGATCGACCGCGAAGGCCTGGGTGAGCAGGAACGGGGCGGTGACGTTGACGTCCATAACCTGCCGCCAGGAGCCGGCGGTGGTGTCGGCGAGATGGGTGCGGCGCAGGATGCCGGCGATGTTGACCAGATGGGACACGTGGCCGAGGTCCGCGTGCACCGTGTCGACCAGCGAACTGGCCGCCGATTCGGAGGTGACGTCCACGCCGTAGGCGGTGCTGGTGACCCCGTTGTTGCCCAGTTCGGTGGCGGTGCGCTTGGCCGCGACTTCGTCGATGTCGACGCAGGCCACCGCCAGGCCGAGTTCGCCGAGCACCGTGGCGGTGACCGCTCCGAGTCCGCCTCCGGCGCCGGTGACGACGGCGACCGGCGGCCCTGCGGGTGTGGTCATCTCACTCACCTGCCGCCACGACGGAGGCCAGGGACGCTCCGGCCGCGACGACCTGCCCGACCTCGACGTGCAAGGACTCGACGACACCGGTCACAGCGGCGCGGATAGGGTTCTGCATCTTCATCGCCTCGAGGACCATCAGCACCTGCCCTGCCTCGACCTGGGCGCCGACCTCTACGTCGATCTGCGCGACTGTGCCCTGCATCGGGCTCTTGGCCTCACCGCTCGCCGCGGCGCCGCCGCCCCGCTTCTTCCGTGGTCCGCCGGTCGCGGCGCGGCGCGCCTGCGGCTCGGCGACGGGCGGGGCAGCGGCCGGACCGGTGGGGGTGAAGAACGGGATGACGTAGCGGCGATCACCGACCCACACCTCGTTGCGGGGCAGCATCTCCTCGGTGTCCTCGGCATCGGTGTCGGACAGGTCCTCGACCGGCGGCAGCAACGAGGCGAAGTCGATATCGCGCTCGAGCCAGTTGGTGTGCATCGCGACGTTGCGGAAGTCCTTGTGCGCAATGATCTGTCGTGCGGCAGGGACGGTGGTGGGCACGCCGTCGATGATCAGCTCGTCGAGGGCGAGGGTCAGCCGGTCCAGGGCGCGGTCCCGGGTCGGTGCCCACACGATGAGCTTGCCCACCAGGCTGTCGTAGTACGGCTGGACCTCGTCGCCGGATTCGTAGCCGCCGTCCCAGCGGACGCCGGCCCGCGTCGGTGCCTGCACGGTGGCGATCGGGCCGGGGCTGGGCATGAACAGGGCGCCGCGGGTGTCCTCGGCGTTGACGCGGACCTCGATCGCGTGCCCTCGCGGGACGGCGCCGGACTCGGTGATCGACAGCGGCTCCCCGGCGGCGACGGCGAGTTGCTCGGCGACCAGATCCAGGCCCAGGGTCATCTCGGTGACCGGGTGCTCGACCTGGATGCGGGTGTTCATCTCCAGGAAGTAGAAGGCCTCCCGGTCGGCCTCGACGAGGAACTCGACGGTCCCGGCGCCGACGTAACCGACCTGCTGGGCCAGGCGGACCGACGCCTCGCCCATGGCGCGGCGCAGCCCATCCGACAGGCCGGGGGCGGGTGCTTCCTCGATCAGCTTCTGGTGCCGGCGCTGCACCGAGCAGTCGCGGTCGCCGATCCACACCGCACTACCGTGGGTGTCGGCGAAGACCTGGACCTCGACGTGGCGAGCGCTGGACAGGTACCGCTCGAGGTAGACATCGTCGCGACCGAACGCGGCAGCGGATTCCTGCTTGGCCGAGGCGAACGCGGATTCGGCGTCCGCGGCCGAGGCGACCATGCGCATGCCGCGGCCGCCACCGCCGTAGGTGGCCTTGATCGCCACCGGGTAGCCGTGCTCGTCACCGAACGCGATCACGTCCGCCACGGAGGCGATGGTGCCCTGCGAGCCGGGGACCTGCGGGACGTCGGCCTTCGCGGCGAGATCGCGGGCGGCGATCTTCGATCCCATCACCTCGATCGCCGACGAGGGGGGCCCGATGAAGATCAATCCCGCGTCTTCCACGGCCTTGGCGAACGCTGCGTTCTCGGCCAGGAAGCCGTAGCCGGGGTGCACGGCCTGCGCACCGGTGCTCTTGGCGGCCTCGATGATCTTGTCGATCGCCAGGTACGACTCCGACGCGGAGGCCGCGCCGAGCAGGACCGCCTCGTCGGCCAGCCGCACATGCAGTGCCTTCTCGTCCGCCTCCGAGTACACGGCGACGCTGGCTACACCGGCCTCTGCACATGTGCGAATGATGCGGACCGCGATTTCGCCGCGGTTGGCGACGAGGACCTTGGACAACATGCCCGGACTCCTTGGGGTTTCGAAATACCTGTGCGATGGACGCCCCGGTGTGGGGTCGCCTTCGTAAGACCATGTCGCTTAGACAAACAATCGTACGTTCGCTTACGGTACCGTCAGATGTGGTAACGGTCAACGATGGTCCCCCGCCGCATCCGTGAGGTGGGGTCGACAACAGAGAGGGCGCGGACAGTGATTGCCTCTGCCGAAGAACTCGAGTCCCTGGTCGACGCTCTGCGAGTGACCCCCGCGGGGGTGAACCGGTTCGATGGACCGACCTCGGTGCGCAAACTTCCCCGGCTCTTCGGCGGACAGGTTCTCGCCCAGGCCGTGATGGCGGCCGGTGCGACCGTGCCCGCCGACCGGTATCCGCATTCGCTGCATACTTTGTTCCTGCGGGGTGGGGACCCTGGTGCGCCCGTCGCCTATCGGGTGGCGGTCCTGCGAGACGGCCGCTCCTACAGCGCTCGCGCCGTCACCGCCACCCAGGGCGATGATGTGCTGGCGACACTGCAGCTCTCGTTCGCCACCGAGCAGGACGGCCCTGAACACGAATGGTCCCCGCCCCTGACCGAGACTGCACCGGACGAACTGTTGCCGCTGCACGAGCAACTCGAGGGCGAGAGTTCGGTGCTGCCGGAGTGGTGGTCGAGGCCCCACCCCTTCGATTTCCGCTTCCTCGAACATCCTGAGGCGCTGGCCGCGGCCGGCACCCGGAATCCCGAGCAGAGGTTCTGGGTGCGCGCGGCCACCCGGGTCCCGGACGAGCCGCTGCTGCACACTGCCCTGTTGGCGTATGTCAGCGACCTGACCCTGCTCGACCCGGCGCTGATGCCGCACGGGCGCTCCTGGTACGGCAACCGGGTGATCGCCGGTGCCAGCATCGACCACGCGATGTGGTTTCACCGCCGGTTCTCGATGAACGACTGGATGCTGTGTCGGCAGGTCAGCCCGATCGCCACCGGTGGCCGATGCCTGTGCACCTGCGACTTCACCACCGAGGCGGGTGCGCGTATCGCGTCGGCCTCCCAGGAGGGCGTTCTGCGCGAACCCTGATCTCGACGGCACCGTTCAGGCCGGCACGATCTCCGACTCGGAGGCGAGAAACCAGGTGATGTCCCCGATGAATTCTTCCTCGTGCTCGCGGACGGCGTCCGCTTCCGGCGAGGCGAACGCCTGGGCCACCGCGGCGACGGACGGGAACCACAGCTCCGCCATCCCGTCGTACGCCCATTCCGTGCGATGCTCGATCGCCGGATTCTGCACGTAGCGCTCGAGCTCCGGGAGCTTCCATACGTACTGGGGATGCTCGACGTTCCAGTACCGGAGGAACTCGTCGCGAGAGAGCTCGGATTTTGACGTGATCAGCGCAACGATCTTGACGGACATGCATTTCTCCTTCAGTCGGGGTCGGCGACGGTAGAAATTCGGCGACCAATCGGGAATGCACGGCGGCGTTCGGCCGGAGATGACAGCTTCCGGTCGAACGCCGCCGTGAGGGGATCAGTGGGCGAGGGTCTTCGTCTTGTCCAGACCAGCCCCGGTCAGGGCTCGCACTTGAAGTTCGTCGAAGGCGGCGTCATTTGCGGGCTCGCGACTGAGGTAGCTGCCCACGATGCACCCGAGGAATCCGGCGGGCACCGACAGCAGGATCGGGAATGCCAGCGGGAAGGGCGCTGTGGTCGACAGTGAATCCGACAGCAGCGGAGCCAGACTCGGCCAGACGAGGGGACCTGTCAGAATCAGCGCCAACGCCGTCAGCAGACCCGACAGCGCCCCGACTACGGCACCGAGGGTGCGCATCCGCCGCCAGAGCAACGTCATGATCAGGACGGGGAAGTTCGCGCTGGCCGCGGTGGAGGTCGCCAGCGTGGCCAGGAAGGTTACGTTCTGGGTGCCGCCGATGGCCAGGGTGACACCGACGGTGACGATCACCAACGCCACCGCCGCGATCCGGCCGACCGTCATCTCCTCGGTTTCGGGACGATGGAACGTCTTGGCCCACAGGTCGTGGGCGATCGTGCTCGACGCGCTGAGCACCAAGCCGGCCGATACCGCCAGCAGCGTGGCGATCGACACCGCCACCACCAGCGCCAGCAGCAGGTCGGACGCGAAGCCGTCCCCACCGCCGAGCCAGACGGTCAAGGCAGGCAGGGCGAGATTGCCGCCCTTGCCGGCGATTTCCTCCCCGCCGGCGCCGAGGGCGGCGCGCGCGGAAATGCCGAGGAACGCGATGAGGACGTTGAATCCGCCGATCAGGCTGATCGCCCAGATCGCGGACTTGCGTGCCTCGATGGCGTCGGGGACGGTGAAGAACCGCATCAGCACATGGGGCAGGCCCACCGCGGACAACGTCACGGCCACTGCCATGGAGATGATGTTCCAGGGTCCCTTGAAGGAGTTGCCGGTGGCCAGATAGTGGTCGCCGAATTTACTCTGCGAGACCGCCTGTTCGATGATGTTGAGCGGGTTGGGATCGATCCGGATGAGAACCAGGATCACCAGCAGCGCGACGACGCTCATCAGGGCCACGGCCTTGATGATTTGCAGCCACGTCGTCGCGAGCATGCCGCCGAAGAGCACATAGGTCAGCATCAGGACCGCGGCGATCACCACACCCCAGGAGAAGTCGATCCCGGCGAGTGCCTCCATCAGCACGCCGCCGGCGACCATCTGGGCGAGCAGATAGAAGACGCAGATGAACAACGTCGAGATCGCCGAGACGATGCGGACCGGACCGGACCGGAGTCGGGTGGCGAGCGCGTCGGCGAACGTGAAACGCCCCAGATTGCGCAGCTTTTCGGCGATCAGGAACATCACCATCAGGAAGATCCCGCACGCGAAGATCGCGTAGACGATGCCGTCCATGCCGTAGAGGTAGGCCAGTCCGGCGTAACCCAGCAGGGAGGCCGAGGACAGGAAGTCGCCGGCGATGGCGGTGCCGTTCTTGCGTCCGGTCATGCCGCCGCCGGCCGTCCAGAACTCCGCGGACGTCTTCGTGCGGCGCGAGGCGAAGTAGGTCGCCACGAAGGTGGTCGCCAGCAGCAGAATCGTGACGACGACGGCGGTGGTGTTGAATCCGTCAGACATTGCCCGCGACCTCTCGCTCTCGGGTGGCGGGCACGCTCAGCACGGCCGCGGCCAGGATGTCCCAGTGGCGTGCGCGCCGCACGTACCAGGCGCCGAGGCTCATCACCGTCGCGACGTACGCCAGGGACAGGATCAGCCCGACGCTCAGACCCGGGACGGGACGTTTCGCGATGATCTCCGGGGCGAAGGCGGCGAAGCCGACGAGCGCGCAGAATGCCACCGCGAAAACGCTCCAGGCAACGGTGAAGAAACTTCGGCGGTCACGTCGCAGGCGGAGCATCGACGGATCCGACCAGAGCCGACTCCAGTCGACAGCGGTCTCGGTGGGAGGCATGGTCACCCTTTCTCGTGATGGTCGGTGCCGTCTTTCGCGGGTGAAACGCGAGTTCACGACGAGTGATGGCGGGCCGGTTGCGTTGTGGGACCGTGCGGCGTGCACGCCCTCTGTAATGGGCATCACACACGCTATACGAACGGATGTTTGTTTGTCTAGGCGGAAGGAGTGGCTGCCTGAGCCCTTGGAAAAACGTTCGTTCGTTTGTATCGTGGGATGGGTGACCAGGTCACAGCGCGACGGCCGCACCTTTGCGCCCCGAAGGCCGCGGTCACCCCGAGTCGGAGGAGTCTCATGATCGGAAGCGGCACCCTGCCGGACACCACGGAGCAAGCGGATCTGCGCGAGATGGTGCGCGAGATCATCGAACGATTTGCACCCCCGCAGCGGGTCAGGGAACTCGACGACGCCAACGCGTTCGACCTCGAGCTGTACCGGGCGCTCGGGGAAGCCGGGCTGATCGGACTCGACGCCCAGGCCGACGGCACGACCGGCGCCGACCCCCGACATCAGATCATCGTCCTCGAAGAGCTCGCCGCCGGCCCGACTTCGATGGCGGTGTGCCTGGTCGTGCAGTACATGGGCGTCGGACTGCTCACCGAGTACGGCAGCGACCAGCAGCGCAGCAGCGTCCTGGCCCCGCTTCTCGACGGCAGCGAGCGGGTGGCCTTCGCACTGACCGAACCCGACGGCGGCACCGACGTCGCCCGCGTCATGCGTACCCGGGCGAAGCAGTCCGACGGCGGCCGGTGGGTACTCAACGGCGCCAAAACCTGGATCTCGGGTCCGCAGCACGCGAGGAATCTCATCGTCCTGGCCCGGACCTCGACGCCCGAGTCCTCTCCGATCGATGGCATCACCATGTTCGTGGTCCCGACCGACACTCCCGGCATCACCGTGCGGGAACTCGATACCTTCGCCATCCACAGCCTGGACACCTGCGAGGTCACCTTCGACAACGTCGAAATCGATGCTTCCGCCGTACTCGGGCACGTCGACCAGGGGTTCCGGCAGGTGCTGGGCACCCTCAACGGGGAACGACTCAACGCCGCCGCCGCCGCACTGGGGATCGCGCGGGGTGCGCTGGAAGCCGCCGTCGACTACGGCCGCCAGCGTCAGGTGTTCGGGCGTCCGGTCGGCAGCTTCCAGGCCGGCCAGCACCGGCTCGTCGACGGCGCCATCGCGATCGAGTCGGCCCGGGCCCTGATGCTCCAGGCCGCCGAGGCCACCGCCACCGGGAAACGCGCCGACATTCTCAGCGCCATGGCCAAGGTCGCCGCCTCCGATGCGGCGGTCGCCGTCACCGACGCCGGCATGCGTCTGATGGGCGGATCCGGGTTCAGCAAGGAGTACCCGATGGAACGGTTGTTCCGCGACGCCCGCCTCTACACCTTCGCCCCACTGACCAACGAGATGCTCCGCAACCACATCGGTGAGAAGTACCTGGGATTGCCGCGGTCGTTCTGACTCGCGGACCCGCACAACACAACACAGAAAGAAACACCATCATGCCCGCGATCACCCCCTTCGCCGACGAACTCAACGCACTTCCGCCGCTGGCCTCGCGCTACGTAGACGTCGACGCCCTGCCCTGGCGCCCCTCCGGGTACGAGGGCATCGATATCAAGGTGCTGCTCAAGGATGAGGAGAGCGGTCTGCTCACCGCCCTGTTCCGCTGGCAGCCCGGATCGATCCTGCCGCTGCACGAGCACGTCCGGATCGAGCAGACCTGGGTGCTCGAAGGCAGCATCGTCGACGAGGAAGGCGAGACCACCGTCGGGAACTTCTCGTGGCGACCGCAGGGCAACCAGCACCGCGCCTCGGCGCCGAACGGGGCCCTGGTGCTGTGTTTCTTCCTGACACCCAACAAGTTCCTCGAGGGGCCGAACGCCGGCGCCACGCTGGAATAGCCACACCACCCGAGCTGAGGAGTTCGTGTTGTCTCAACCCACCATTCATCGCACGCGGCTGTTCTCGCCGCTGCCCCTGCGCGGTGTGACTTTCCGTAACCGCCTCTGGGTGGCGCCGATGTGCCAGTTCTCGGCCGACGACGGCATGCCCGACGACTGGCATCTGGTGCACCTCGGCTCGTTCGCCAAGGGGAAGGCCGGCCTGGTGCTCACCGAGGCGACCGGGGTCAGCCCGGAGGGGCGGATCAGCTCCAAGTGCACCGGGCTGTGGAACGACACGCAGCTCGACGCGTTCGCCCGCATCAACCGGTTCGTCACCGAGCACGGATCGGTCCCCGGAATTCAACTCGCGCACGCCGGCCGCAAGGCGTCCGCGCAGGTTCCCTGGGAGGGCGACGGCACCGTCCCGATCAGCGAGGGCGGCTGGGAGACGGTCGGTCCGTCGGCGACGGCCTGGGGAGACCAGGCCGTGCCGCGCGAGATGACCGTCGCCGACATTGCGAAGGTGGTCGCCGACTTCGCCGATGCCGCCACCCGTGCCCTGGCCGCAGGATTCCGGGTCGTCGAGATCCACGCCGCACACGGCTACCTGCTCCACCAGTTCCTGTCGCCGATCACCAACCAGCGCAGCGACGACTACGGCGGAGACCCCGACCGCCGCGCCCGGCTGCTGCGGGAGATCATCGCCGCGGTCCGTGCGGTCTGGCCGGAGGAGCTGCCGCTGTTGCTCCGGATCTCCGCCACCGACTGGGCCGAGGACGGCTGGGACGTCGACGACAGCGTCGCACTGATCCGCTCGCTCGAGGGCTCCGGGATCGACCTCGTCGACGTCTCCAGCGGTGGTCTGACCCCGGAGCAGAAGATCACCGTCGGACCGGGATACCAGGTGCCGTTCGCTCGCCGGATTCGCAACGAAACATCCCTGCCGGTCGCGGCCGTCGGGCTGATCACCGACTCCTCTCAGGCCGAGCAAGTCCTCGTCGACGGAGCCGCCGACGCTGTTTTCGTCGGACGGAACCTGCTGCGCGAGCCGATGTGGCCGCTCAAGGCGGCGAAGGAACTCGGAGTCGAGGACACGCTCGACTGGCCGACCCCGTACCGGTCGGCCCGCTACCGCGGCAACATCCCCTGATCTCCTGGTGGGCGCCGATCGTTGACATGGATGGGTGCCCACCCGGTACCGTAAGAAAACAATCGTTCGTATGTGGTAAACGTGCCGGGTCCCGAACTTCCGCGCGCGCCGGGCGGCACCCACGGCCGCATCATCGCTGCCAGCGTTCGTGTGTTCGCCGAACAGCTCTACCTGAAGGAGAAAAGATGTCCGAGACCAGCCCCAGCCGTCATCAACTGCTGATCGACGGTAAGTGGGTGGATCCGGTCGAAGGCGGCACTGTCGACGTCTTCAACCCGTCGACCGGAGAAAAGCTCGCCGAGATCGCCGCGGGCGGCCCGCGCGATGTCGAACTGGCGGTGCAGGCTGCCCGCCGCGCATTCGACGACGGTCCGTGGCGGCGCATGCCGGCCGAGGCCCGCGCCCGGATCCTGCACCGCTTCGCGGACCTCATCGAGGCCAACGCGGACGAGATCGCCCTCATCGACACCCAGGACTGCGGAAAGCCCTACGCGTTCATCCGCGACATCGACCTGCCGAACATGGCCGACCTGCTGCGCTACATGGCCGGGTGGACCACCAAGCTCGAGGGACGCACCATCCCGCTGTCGCGGCAGAACCCCGGCGACTTCTTCTCCTACACCCGGCGTCAGCCGGTCGGCGTGGTCGCCCAGATCATCCCCTGGAACGGCGCCGCGCTCGCCGCGGTCTGGAAGCTGGCCCCGGCGCTGGCCGCCGGATGCACCGTGGTGCTCAAACCCGCCGAACTCGCTTCCCTGGCCCCGCTGCGTCTGGCGGAGTTGGCTGTCGAAGCCGGTGTGCCCGACGGAGTGGTCAACGTGATCACCGGAACGGGCGCAGATGCCGGAGCTCCGCTGGCCGGTCACCCGCAGGTCGACAAGGTCGCGTTCACCGGCTCGGTCGAGACGGGTAAGCGGATCGTCGTCGCGGCGGCATCGAACCTGAGCAAGCTGACGCTCGAACTCGGCGGCAAATCCCCCAATGTCATCTACGACGACGCCGATCTCGACATCGCCGTCGACGGAGTGCTCGGTGCCGTCCTCTACGCCCAGGGTGAGGCCTGCACGGCCGGGTCACGGCTGTATGTGCAGCGCAACGTCTACGACGAGGTCCAGACCCGTATCGCCGCCAAGGTGCCGCAGATCAAGATCGGCCCCAGCGCCGAGCGCGGTGTGCTGGTCGGCCCGATGATCTCCGACCAGCACCGCTCCAAGGTCAAGACCTTCGTCGAGGGCGCGCTCGGTGACGGAGCCGAAATTATTGCCGGTGGTGCCCAGACCCGTGAGCCTGGCTACTACCTCGAACCGACCGTGCTCGGTGGGGTCGATGACGACATGACCATCGCCCGGGAGGAGATCTTCGGCCCGGTGGTGTCGCTGATGCCGTTCGACGACGAAGCGGAGGTGTTGCGCCGCGCGAACGACACCACCTACGGTCTGGCGGCCGGAGTGTGGACGAGCAACGTCGGTCGCGCCCACCGCTTCGCCGAGGCGGTCAACGCCGGTGCGGTCTGGGTCAACTGCTACAACGTCTTCGACGCCGCGCTGCCGTTCGGCGGATTCAAGCAGTCCGGTTGGGGTAAGGAGATGGGCGGCGAAGCCCTCGACGGCTACCTGCAGAGCAAGGCGGTCACCGTCTCGCTCGCCTGATACCGCTCGAAGCCCTCGCATACGCCCGGCTGGTGCACCAGCCGGGCGTATGCATGTTCTGTGGCCGATGCCTGTTTCCTCACTACTTGGACACTGCGGGGTTGTTCGGCATGCACGCCTCGTTGTGATCGTTGACACGACAACCGAGACCGAACTAACATACGTACGTTCGTTTCTTGGGTTGTGGCCCCACCTTGCGTCACCGCCTGCATCGGTTCCGACTGCAATTGACGGTCGAATCCGCCGCGTGCCGTGTGCACTTCGGTTCACCGCACCCACCCGAAGACGCCTCCTGCCTTGTCGGCGGAGAATCCAGATACCAGGAGCCACGTCATGACAACATCGACGCTCACCGGCGCGCGTGTGACCTACACGCGTGCGCCCCTCTACAGTTGGTGGGTCCTGCTGGTCAGCCTGCTGTGCTTCATGTGCTGCTTCATCGGCCTGAACACCGTCGCCGTGTTCGGCACGGTCATTCAGGACGACTGGGGGATCAACGCCACCCAACTGTCGTTGCTCACCACCGCATCGATGCTCACGTTCTGCGTGGTTCCGGTCTTCGCCGGCAAGTGGGCCGCCCGTATCGGGGTGAAGAAGATCGTCGTCATCGGCCTACTCTGCAACGCCGTTTCGGCGCTCTTGATCCCGGTGGTCGGTGAGTCCTACGCTGGCATGCTCCTCCTGCGTCTGCTCCTGGGTTGCTGCGGCGGCGTGATGAATGCCTCGCTGGCCACCCATGCATCCTTGTGGTTCCCCAAGAACCGGCGCGGTTTCGCGACCGGCCTCCTGATGGGCTTCCTCGGCGTCGGCTTCTCGATAACCTCGTTCGCCGGACCGCTGCTGACCGACAGCGGCATGTCGTGGGAGATCGCCTCGATGTGGCTGACCGTGGTCCCGAGCATCGCCTGCGGTGCGTTGTTCGTGCTCACTGTCAAGGACTTCCACAAGACCCACCCCGGTGTGCCCTCGATGGACGCCCTCGTTGCCGAACCCGTCGGACTCCGGCGCCCGCACTCGACCCGATTCGACGCGCTCCCCAAACCGGGATCACTCGCCGAGGCGCTCCGCAGCTCCCGCGTCTGGTGGTCCTCGCTCTACGGTGCAGGCACGGCGATCACCCTCTACGGGCTTTCCTACGCCCTGCCTTTGTTCCTCGAACAAGACCGCGGCATGACGCTGCTCGAAGCCTCGGCGATCATCGGCGTCACCTTCATGTTCAAACTCGTCGCCGCCCCCATCGGGGGGTTGATGTCGGACAGGCTCTTCCGCGGCGAGCGATTCCAGACGAACATGATCGGTGCCGGTCTCGCCGGTGTCATGGTTGTCGCACTGCCTGGGATTCCCGCGAGCACTCTGGGGATCTACCTGTGCATGATGTTCCTGGCAGCATCGCTCTACGGTGGCACCTACTGGGCGTGGGCGGCGGAACTGTCTCAGCCGCAGGCGAATTACCAGACGAGTGGACTCATCGTGACCGTCAGCAATGTCGGCGCCGTGCTGGCCGCCCCGATGCTGGGGATGATCATCGACGCCACCGGCAGCGCGACCTACGCCATGGTCACCGTCGGAGTCCTCGGTCTGCTGAGCGTGGAGTGCGCCCGCCGCTCCCGGCTGTAGACCCGCACTCCAACCCCCTGATCGCCGACCCGCGAGGCCCGCTATCCCAGCCTCTGCGCCCTCGCGGGTCGGCTACGCGGGCACATCTCAGCGGATGGTCCAGCCGCCGTCCGCGACGTAGACCGCGCCGTGCACGAAGCTCGCTTCGTCGCTGACCAGGAACAGCGCGACGTTCGCCAACTCCTCGGGCTGCGCGTGCCGGCCGGCCGGTGCACTACGCAACGCCTCGACGACCGGCAGATCCTCGTTGTACAAGATGTCCTTGGACATCCCGGTTTCCACCGCACCTGGCGCGATCGCGTTCACCCGCACATTCTGGTGCGCGTAGTCGAAGGACATCTGCCGGGTAAACCCGACGACACCGTGCTTGGAACTGGTGTATGCAGTACCGCCCCCACCGGCGATGAATGCGGCGACCGAGGCGGTGTTGACGATCGACCCGCCGCCGGCGGCGATCATCGCCGGCAACACCGCGCGGGTCACCAGGAACATGCCCTTGAGGTTGACGCCGACGATGCGGTCCCACAGCGCCTCGTCGGTGTCGAGGATCGGGGCATATTCGTCGAGAACACCCGCGTTGTTCATCAGCACCGTCACCTCACCCGCCACAGCTGCAGTCTCAGCGGCCGCCGCTGCCACCGCCGACGCGTCGGAGATGTCGACCGCCACCCCGTGAGCCGATCCGCCCTCCTGGCGGATCTCGGTGACCACGGCATCGATCCCGACCGGATCGAGGTCCCATACGACGACCTCGGCACCCTCGGAGGCGAACCGTAGAGCGCTCGCGCGGCCGATACCCGACGCGCCGCCGGTGATCACCGCCGTCCGATCGGCAAGTCGAGTTCCCGTAGCGCTAGCCGTTTCGATCATTACTTCCTCCCCTGAATATGAAATGGCGGAACAGAATTGAATTCTTTGCTACCCTCCCCACCCGCGATGGTGTACGTGGCTCAGTCGCGGAACGGCTGCTTGACCCAACCCTGATCCCAGTTGGACACCTGGTGTGTGCGTCCGCGCAGTTCCTGGAAGTACCAGGTGCCGTCGCGCTTGACGAACTGATCGGTGTAGTTGATGGTCAGGATGACCGGGTCCTTCTTGGTGGCGTCCTGACTGTTCTCGATGGTGCACAGGCACAGCAGGTAGAAGTATCCGACTGCGCTCTGGCCGTCGTCGGCGAGTTCCACACGTGGGGCGATCATGTAGTGCAGAGCCCAGGTGATCTTGTCCGACAACGTCCGGAAGTGCGCCTTGATCTCCTCGTGGCCGGTCATGGATCCACCCTCGCCGTCCACGACCCACCGGCCGTCTTCGACGAAGAGACTGGCGATGCCTTGCGGGTCGTAGCCGTTGTCGCAGAAGCCTGCGTAGCGATACTTGAGCTGTTCGATTGCGCGGACGTCCTCGAGTCGTGTCAGTCGCTCGGCGAGCTCGGTGACGCTCACATCCGCGGTAGCAGCGTTCATGATAACGGGTCCTCCTGTGAGGGTTGATTTCTGGAAATTTTGGTTAGGAGATCTGTGCGAGAACCTTGGAAACAGTCTCGAGGTTGCGCATGCCCTCGCCCGGGTCGTCTGCCGGGTCGACCCACAGCACCGCCCGTTCGATCCCCAATTCTCGATAGCTCTCGAGCAGTGCGGGATCCGGTGGCGCCGAGGCCACCGCAATGCCGACCGACTCAGGGTCGCGGCCGGACTCCTCGACGACTCTGCGGAATTCGGGCACCGTCTTCGACAGACTCGGATCTTCTGCGGAGGGCACGACGTACCAAGCGTCGGCCCACTCGGCGGCATGCCGCATCGTGGTGGGACCGGCGCCGCCGAGGTAGGTGCGCGGGCCGTTCGGCTGCGCGGGCTTCGGCCAGGCCCACGAGGGGGCGAGCGACGCACGGGGGCCGTCGAAGCTCGCCACCTCCTCGGTCCACAGTGCCTGCATGACTTTGAGTTTGTCCCGCACGGTGGAGTAGCGCTGCTTCCACACGACGCCGTGCGCTTCCGCTTCCTCGACGTTCCACCCCATTCCGACACCGCAGATGACGCGTCCGCCGGATAGGTGGTCGAGGGTGGCGATCTGCTTGGCCTTCGCGATCGGATCGTGTTGGGCCAGCAGGCAGATACCGGTGCCGAGCATGATCGTCTGCGTGTGTGCAGCGATCATCGACATCGTGACGATCTGGTCGTAGGTGCGTAGGTAGAACTCGGGTAGTTCGGGTCCCCCGTAGGGGATCGGGTAGTCGGTTTTCCGGGATACCGGAAAATGCGTGTGCTCGGGCACGAACAGGGACTCGAATCCGTACCCTTCCGCGGCCTGCCCGAACTCCACGGGGTCCGGACCCTGATCGGTGAAGAAATAAACTACGCCCACATCCATGACGGGATCCTTAACTCATTGTCATTCTTTGAGGTGACGCCGAGGGGTTCAGGCGTCGTCGACCACGACGTGGTCCTCGAGGACCACTACGTAGTGCTTGCCGATGAAGTTCTCGACGTCCGCGAGGGCTGCCTGGCCGGCCTCGGACGCCCAACCGGCCTCCATCGCCTCGGCGCTCTCGTAATCGAGGACGGCGAGACCGTCGATTCCGAATCCGTTGTCGGGTTCGGTGGCACCTTCTTGCGGAACGACGTGCCGCTGCACGTAGCGGATCACACCGGGCACCTGCGCGGCGAGCGGGGCGTGCTTCTCACGCCAGTACTCGTCGAACTGGGCGAACGACATACCCGGCTTGCGTCCGATCAGTGCGATCGTGCGGACCGGTCCACCATTGAGTGTCATTGATTTTCCTTCTCTGTTGGGGTCGGTTGAAGGGGAGTAGGGGTTGTCAGCCGGGGTACTTCGCGAGCATTCCGGCATCGACGGGCAGCGCGGTACCGGTCACATACCGCGACTCGTCGCTGGCCAGCCACAGGACGGCCTCGGAGATGTCGGCGGAGTCCACCCATGGCACCGGCAGCAGGTTGATCCGCCCGAGAACGTCGATCCCGTCGTCGAGGGTCGGGTTCTCGAGGTCGGGCCGGAAGATCTTCGCCGCCGTCGGATTGTCGATCATGTCCGTGCGGACATTGGTCGGATGCACGGTATTCACCCGGATGCTGTGCGGAGCAACCTCGTTCGCGA
The DNA here is from genome assembly GCF_026810085.1 of Rhodococcus sp. JS3073. NCBI lineage: Bacteria > Bacillati > Actinomycetota > Actinomycetes > Mycobacteriales > Nocardiaceae > Rhodococcus > Rhodococcus sp. JS3073. Next base: position 5,312,805 of record NZ_CP113951.1, read on the forward strand.
CCGAGCCGACCAGTCCGACCAGCGCGTGCTTGGCGGCGCTGTAGTGCGCCACGTGCGGCACTCCGCGAATGCCCGCGATGGAACTGATCGCGATGATCGACCCGCCTCGGCCGCCGGCGATGATGTGCGGCAGCGCCGCCTTCATCGTCTGCCAGACGCCGGTGAGGTTGATGTCGATCAGGGTGTCCCATTCGGCACGGGTGAGCTCCCAGGAGGGCTTGGCTGCTCCGAGTACGCCCGCGTTGGCGACGACGATGTCGAGTCGACCGAGTTCGGCGGCGGCCTCGGCGACCGCGGCGATCATCGACTCGTCACGGACGTCGGCTTCGATCATCACCACCCTGCGGCCCCGCTCCTCCACCAGGCGTGCGGTTTCCTTCAGGTCCGCGTGGTCAGGCATTGCGTAGCTCACCTGGTCGATCGGGCGTACCGAGTCGAGCAGGATGAGATCCGCGCCTTCGTCCGCGAGGGTGAGAGCGTGCGATCGACCTTGGCCGCGGGCGGCGCCGGTCACGAAGGCCACCTTCTCGTGCAGTCGCTGACCGATGTTCGTCATGCAGATTCCTTTCGGGGAGTCAGACGTTGGATGACGTGACGCAGGTCCAGTTGCTGTGCTCCCACCGCGACGGCGATGACCACTGCCTGGACGAGGAACTGAGTGGAAGAGGGTGCTCCGAGGGAGAGCACGAGCTGGGTCAGCTGGCTCAGAAACAGGGCCCCAACCGCCGTGCCGATGATGTTGCCGCGACCACCGGTCAGCGCGGTGCCGCCGACGACCACAGCTGCGATGGCCGGCAGGAGGTAGCTGGTGCCGGCATTGGTGTTCGGTGTGCTCACGTACCCGGCCAGCAGGACACCGGCGCCGCTGTAACACAGTGCCGCGGCGACGTATCCGCTGATCTTGATTCGGGAGGTGCGCACACCCGCGGCGCGGGCGGTCCGCTCGTTGGACCCGACGGCGACTACCCGGCGCCCCCAGGCGGTGCGCCCTGTCGCGAATACCGTCACGATCATCAGCAGCACCGCGAGCCATACCGTGTTGGAAACACCGACCGTTTTTTCCAGCGCGAAGTCGGACACACTTTGCGGTGCGCGGGTCGGGGTTCCTCCGGAGTACGCGAGGGCGGCGCCCATCAGGACGGCGTTGACTGCCAAAGTGGCCACCAGCGGGGTCACTGAGAATGCCGAGACGACGATGCCGTTGACCAGTCCGACGACGACGGCGATGGCGGCGACGACCAGCAGAGCGGCGAGGATACTGCCGTGATCCTGGGCGTACTGGCTGCTGACCAGCGCGGCGAGGGTCATCATGCCGGGCAGCGACAGGTCGATGCCCTTGAGCATGACCACGATGGTCTGCCCGATCGCCGCGATCGCCAGGATTCCGGCGAAGGGCAGTAGCGAGTCGATAGCGCTGCCCGAGATGCTGCCGGGGGCGATCAGCCAGCTGAACAGGAACAGTGCCACAGTGATCGCGATGACCGAGCTGGTGCCGTTCCAGGTCGGGGTCCAACGGCGACCGCGGGTGGACTCGTTCCCGGACTTCTGGGGGAGTCGTTGTTCTTGTGTCGCGCTCACTGGTCAGCTCCGCTCTGCGAGGGTTCGGGACTTCGAGTAGAAGGCGGCCGCGGCGATGGTCAGACCGCCGAGAAGCCACTGCTGCCAATACAGCGGCAGCCCGATGAACTGGACGACCGTGTTGATCTGGATCACCAGCACTGCGCCGAGACAGGCTCCGATGAACGAGCCGCGCCCGCCGAAGATCGAGGCGCCGCCGAGGACCGCGGCACCGATGCTGGCGAGGGTGTAGCTGTCACCGATACTGGCGTTGCCGGTACCGGCCTGAGCCATGAGCAGCACGGCTGCCGGGACGATCAGCACCGAGCAGCTCACGTAGGCGGCGAGAGTGATCCACTTGGTGCGGACTCCGATACGGTCAGCCGTGGCGTGCTGGGATCCGGTGGCTCGCAGTCGGACACCGAACATGGTGCGGTACATGGCGACTTCGAGAAGCACCGCCACGACGATTGCCACAACCAGCATGATCGGTACGAATCCGAGCTTGGTCGATGCGTACGAGGTGAAGACCGGATCGATCTTGCCCGCGGGCAGCGGACGCAGGAGGTAGGCGATGCCCTGGATCGCGGTGTAGGTAACCAGCGTTGCGATCAACGGGTTGATCTTGACGACCACCGCCAGCGTCCAGTTCACCAGGCCGACAACCGCGGCGACGATCGCGAGGACGACCAGGCCGATGATCATGCCGATGGGTGTCTTGTACGCCGACAGCACGAATGAGCCGACAACGACGAGCAGACCGGCGAGTGGGCCCACCGACAGGTCGATGCCCCCGATCATCATTACCACCTGCTGTGCCATCGCGAAGAACGCGAGGGTGGCCAGCAGCGGCAGGATCAGACCAAAGTTGCGTGACGTGAGGTAGAACTCGCTCTGGCTGATCGCGACGATCGCCAGCAGCACAGTGGCGAGCGCGAGAATCGCGGCGGGCGTCAGGTCGCTGCGGGAGATCTTCCGGCCGAGCGTGACCTTCCGCAGTGCCGTACCGACCCGGCTACGACTACCGGTCGCGCTGAGCGCGGCCTGGGCGATGCCGTGCTCGGTCAGTTCGTCGCCGACGAGCTCCTTCGCGGCCTTCCCCCGGGAGAAGACGATGACCCGGTCACAGAGCTGCTCGAGTTCCGCGGCCGACGAGGAGAGCACGATGACCGCCGCCCCGCGCGCCGCCGCCTCTCGGAGGATGGTGTAGATCTCCTCCCGCGCGCCGATGTCGACACCCTGGGTGGGCTCATCGGCGAGAATCACCGTGGACTCGGTCATCAGCACCCGGCTGAGCACGACCTTCTGCTGGTTTCCGCCCGACAGAGTGGTGATGTCGACCTCGGGGGAGGGAGCCTTGACCCGCATCGACGCGAACGTCTCGGAAGTGGCCTTGCGCTCGCGCAGGCGTGAGAGGGCACCGAAGCGCGTGAACCGCCCCAGCGAGGCCAGCGAGGCGTTCTCCCGAAGACTCAGTCCCGGCAGGATGCCCTCGTTGTGCCGGTCGTGGGGGAGATAGGCGATCCCACCGGCCAGTGCGGTGGTCGGGCTCGACGTCCTGACCGGACGGCCGTCGATCTCGACGGTGCCGTGGTTACCGACCAGACCGCCGAGCGCGCGGAGCACCTCACGCTGGCCTTGTCCCTCGACACCGGCGAACCCGACGATTTCGCCGGCCCGTACCTGCAGGTGAAGGTCGTCGAAACCCTCGCCGGAGAAGTCGGTGACCTGTAGCAAGGTGTCACCGAGCTGGCTCGAGCGGGTGTCGGCCCGCGTGAGACCGCGCGTGAGCTCCCGACCGACGACGAGGTTGACCACGTCCTGCTCGGTGACGTCGGCGCCGGTGAACGTGCCGACCAGCGCGCCGTCGCGCAGCACCGATACGGCGTGGGCGATCTGCTTGACCTCGTTGAGGCGGTGCGAGATGTAGACAACGGCACCGCCGGCCGCGATCAGCTCCGACACCAGCCGGAACAACTCCGCGACTGCGGGCGGTAGGAGGTGCTCGGTGGGCTCGTCGAGCACGATGACCTTCGGCTCCTCGGCCAGAGCCTTGGCGATTTCGACGACAAACCGAGCGTCCGGCTGCAACTCGCGCACCGGAGTGCGTGGATCGATCGACGCCACGTTGCTCCACCGCGCGAGGATGCCTTCTGCCCAGCCGACCTGGTCCCCGACGGATGGACGTAGTTCCTCGGGCATGCTCAGGCGCATGTTCTCGGCGACCGTCAGGTCCGGAAGGAGCGCTGGCTCCTGGTAGACGATGGCCAAACCCTGTTCGCGGCACCACGCCGGGGACGGGTCGGCGGCGGCGACGCCACCGATCTCCACCGTCCCCGAATCGGCGGTGATCGAACCGGCCGCTATGCCGACGAGCGTGGACTTGCCTGCGCCGTTCTGGCCGACCAGCGCATGAACCTCGCCGCGCCGGACCGTCAGCGAGACGTTCTTGATTGCGTGCACGCCCGGGTACTTCTTGTCCACCGCTTCGAGCCGGAGAACGACGTCCTGATCGGGCACTTCGTGGACGGGACTTTCCTGAACCTGTACGTCACTCACGTACATCACATCCTCGACAATGTCTTGCTGAGTCATAGTTGACCACTCCTTATCCCTGGCGCCCAGCCGCTACTGGAAGACGGCCGAGAGCTGCTCGGGCGAGAGCGCCGAGGACAGGTCGGCGTCCGGCGGCAGATCCTCGCGGCAGGTCGGGAGCTTGCCGCCCAGGGTGTCGACGAACGTGGGCAGTTCGAAGTTCTCCGGCTCGTTGTCGGGCTGGTCGTTGAGCGCAGCGAGCGCCTTGCGGGCTGCGATGCGTACGACCGTCGTGGTGCCGTCGAGGGTCAACAACTGGAAGCCGGGGTTGGCCTCGTGGTGCTGCAGCCACATGCACCCGAGTTCGTTGTCGGTAGCGGAGGTGGCCAGCGGCGGGATCGGCCGACCGGCGTTGATGAAGGCACGCAGTCCACCCTTCGATGCGACACCGTAATCCGATGCCAGGGCGTCGATCTCGGGGTACTTGGTCAACGCGCCGGCCATGGCGCGCTGTTCGTATGCCGCGTCCCAGCTCGAGGGCTGCGGCTCGTTGGTCAGGGGGGTGAAGGCACCGCCGAGTTCCTTCGAGGTCTCGTTGATTCCGTCCCACAGGGCGACCGTCGAGGGGCTTCCGCCCGGTAGTCCACCGCTGAAGAGCAGTGTGCTGCCCGGCTGGACCTGGCCGCCCAGCCACTTGGCCATCGTGTCGCCCTCGACATCGAAGTTGTACTGGACGTAGCCGTCGTAGTCGACACCGACCTCACCGCCGGGATCGGCGATGTAGGGGACGACGACCACGCCGGCGTCATGGGCGTTCTTCAGGGCGCTGAGGGCCTGGCTGCCGAAGTCGTCGTACGTGACGATCGCATCGAAACCCTGTGCGGTGTACGAATTGATTGCGGTGATGTACTTCTGCAGATCGTTGTCGGCCTGGGTGTACTCGAGGGTCACGTTGGGGCAGGCGGAAAGCTCGTCGGTGAGTTCGGCCTGCGTGATCTTGCGCCACGAGTTGGCGCCGAATCCGGCGACGTGCGCGATCTTGAGTGGCTGGTCACCGCAGAGCTGCCCGACCGGCAGGGCCTGGCCGCCGTCGCTCGTCGAACCTGCTGAGCTGCCACCCGATTCTGCCGGGGCACTGGCCGTGCATGCCGCGACGCTGAGGACTGCGCTGAGGGCAACTCCGGCAAGGGTTGCGCGACGACAAAACAGAGCGTTCATGGATTTTCCTTCTTCTGCCAGACACAGACGAACGTTTGCTCGTTTGTTTGTATTGTGGCGTAGAGCACAGCATCCGTCAACGGGTGATCTGCGGCATGCCACTACCTGGACGATTGGGTATTTCGTGGCCGTCACACGCCGACAGGGCTGTGTCGCAGGTGACGCGCCTTCACCATCGACGCACCAACCCTGTTGCGTCGGTAGGTAACCGCTCGTGCGGTCGCTGCCGTGGGGTCGGTGTCGCGCGAACACCGGGGCGGGAACCGATGTGCGCGATCTGAGGCAGCGGGGCTCGAAGGACGCTCGCGAAGCAACGGCCACTAGCCCTCCCGGTCCGTGACGGACTGGAAGGGCTGGGCCGTGCCGTATTCGATTGCGGAGCGCGGAGGGTCAGCCGACCGGGACCGGGGCGGCAACGCACACGGCATTGCGCAGCGTGCCCAGGCCGGTGATCTCCGTGGTGAGTGTCTGGCCGTCAGACAGATGTGTTCCGGTCGGGTGGCCGACTCCGCCGGGAGTTCCGGTCAAGATCACGTCCCCGGCCTGCAGGGTGACGATGTGGGAGATGTACTCGATCAACCGGGCCGGTGTGAACACCAGGTCGCCGGTCGAGTCCGACTGGACGGTGGCACCGTCGACGAGAGTGTTCAGGGTGGCACCGAGCCTGAACTCGTCCGGGGTCACGAGCGTCGGACCGAGCGGGCACGTTCCCTCGAAGGTCTTGCCCTGCAGCCACTGTTGAGTCCGATATTGGTAATCGCGCATGGTGACATCGTTGGCGACCGCGAAGCCGGCGATGTACTCCCCGGCGTGGGCGGCCTGCACCGATCGCGCCTTCTTGCCGATGACGACGGCGAGCTCCCCTTCCCAGTCGACCTGCTGATCGGCGTAGGCCGGGACGTGGATGTCGTCGTAGGCCCCGATGAGCGCTTCGGGGAACTTGGCAAACAAGGTGGGGTAGCGGGGGAGTTCGCGTCCCATTTCCGCGATGTGATTCGCATAGTTCAGGCCCACGCACACAATCTTCGTCGGGTGCGTGACCACGGGGGCGTACTCCACGGCACCGAGGTCGACAACCTGCCCGGAGGCCTCGGTGGCGATGCGGTGCCAGTGCGGGTCGCGTAGCAGATCCGAGAGGCTGGGATAGGGCTCGATCAGCACCGCGTTTTCGCCGTCGATCCGCGCGGCGGCGGTCGATCCCTCCACACGCAGCGTGGCCAGTTTCATGAGACGGCGACCTCGGCGGGCTTCTTGAGCATCAGACCGGATCGCTGGACGCGGCAGACCAGTTTGTCGTTCTGGTTGAAACCGCGGTGCTCGAAGCGCACGATGCCGGTATCCGGGCGGGACTTCGACTCGCGGCGCGACAGAATCTCGGTTTCCACGCGCAGGGTGTCGCCGATCAGTACCGGCGCGGGGAAGGCGATCTCCTCGAACCCGAGGTTGCCCAGCGTCGTTCCGAGGGTCGTTTCCTGCACCGGAATGCCGACGACGACGCCGAGGGTGAAGACGCTGTTGACGATGCGCTCGCCGTACATGCTGTCCTTCGCGAACTCGGCATCGAGGTGCAGCGGCTGCACGTTCATCGTGAGCGTCGTGAACAGCAGGTTGTCCGTTTCGGTCACTGTACGGGTCACCGCGTGCTTGATGGTGAGCTCCGGCTCGAGTTCTTCGAAATACAATCCACTCATTTTGGGGTCCTCAAGGGTTCGGTCGGTCGGGTGATGGGGTCAGTGCGACTGGATGGTTTCGGCGAGGGCAACCACGCCGCGAGCGGTTTTGATGTGGGCGATGTCGACGTGTTCGCCCTCGAACAGTGCCGCCGCCTGCCCGTTCGCCTGGGCCTGCTCGAAGGCCTCGATCATGCGGCGGAAGCGGTCGACGATTTTCGGGTCCGGCGCATAGACGTCGTTGATCGTCTCGATGTGCGAGGGATGGATGAGCACCTGCCCGGTAAAGCCCAGTCGCCGGTTGCCTTCGGCGAACCGGCGCAGGCCGTCCAGGTCGGAGATCTCCTGCCACAGTCCCACGATCGGATGGGCCAACCCTGCGGCTCGGCAGGCGAGCACGGCCTTGCTGCGGTAATGCAGGGTTTCCAGGCCCTCGGCGGTCCACTCGAAACCGACCTCACGCGAGACATCGGCATCGCGAGCCGCCGCGACCATCAGCGATGCGACCCGGGGATGGGCCGCCGCGATCGACTCGCAGTTCACCAGCGACTTCGCGGTTTCGAGAGTGGGGATCACCTCGATGCTGCCACGGACCAGGGCGGCCTCGATCTCGAAGTGCTCGAGCAGCGCGGCGAAGTCGAGAACCTCTCGGGCTCCGTACACCTTCGGCAACAGTAACCCGTCGAGTCCCGCGCGCACCACGGCCGCGAGATCTCGGCCGAAGTGGTCCGTGTCGAGTGGGTTCGGGCGCACCAGCACCGTCACATCCGGATGGTCACTGCGCAGGGCGTCGATCGTCTCGGCTGCCATTGCGCGGGCATCCGCCTTGCTCGGCTCGGGAACCGAGTCCTCGAGATCGAGGATCACGGCGTCGGCGCCGGCGCGCACAGCTTTCTGTGCCCAGCCCTCACGATGAGCCGGCACGAACTGGAGAGAACGTAGGGGTCGCATTACTTCCTCACTCGATTGGGCACCGCCGGTGCGGCGACGACACAGGCTCCCCGCAAATTCCCGGGGGAGACTGACGGTCGCCGCCCCGGCCACTCGGCCGTATCCGAACCCGCCGTGGACGCGGCGCGATATTTCGTGGTGTGCGGCATTTCGTCACATCCAGACTTCGTGGTGCAAGGCTTTGACCAAATGATTGACCAGCGGGTTGGTGGCCCGTACTGTTAAACGAACAATCGCTCGTACGTTAACACGGCCGGCGGCGCCGGCGCTATGAGGAGTTTCGATGACAATCAACGACGTCAGTACTGCCACACGAGTGATCGGGCAGCCTGATCGCTGGTGGGAGGACCTCGACCTGGGGGACGTGCTCCGGGGTCCCGGCATGACCGTCACCGATGCGCACCTGGTGCAGTGGGCCGGCCTGACCTGCGACATCGTCTCGCTGCACCTCGACGAGGAGTACGCCGCCGGCACCCAGTTCGGGCAGCGGATCGCGCACGGGCCGTTCACGCTCTCGCTCGCCCTGGGGCTGACGACTCAGACCGGCTACTTCAACAACGTCGTCGCCTGGCTCGGCCTCGACGAGGTTCGCGCCTTGCGTCCCGTGCTCATCGGCGACACCCTGCATCCCGAAGCCGAGCTCATTGCCGCCCGCCCGACGAAGAAGCCCGACCAGGGAATCTGGTCTTTCGCCTACAGCGCGCTCAATCAGCGAGGCGAGGCCGTGATGACCTTCCGGAGCAGCTTCATGATCCGCCGACGCCCCGAGCCGCTTCGCTGACGCGTGCAGCCGTCGGATCGTGACCGTCGCGCACTCTTGTGCGATCCAGGATGCGCTCGTACCCTTAGTTAAAAGCGAACGTTTGTTCTTGAAAGGAATCGAGTATGGCTGAGCACGACAAGCCGGTAGTAACTCGCAAGGGAGAGGAAGCGCAGAACACGGGCCAATCCGGTGGTGCCGTGCGCATCTCCGGGGTCAGCGTCCAGCACACGCCGGCGACGAAGATCTGGTTCGGGAAGGTCTTCAACGAGCCCGGATATCGGTCACTGCCGCATCATCACGGTGAGGCCGAAACCGGCGGCTACGTTCTCACCGGCAAGGCGCGAATCTACTTCGGTGAGAACTTCAGCGAGTACATCGACATGTCCGAAGGGGACTTCGTCTTCGTCCCGCCCTTCATGCCGCACGTCGAAGCCAACATGAGCACCACCGAGGAACTCATCTGGCTCACCACCCGCACGCCCGAGAACATCGTCGTCAACCTGCCCGAGGTCGCGGACAGCGTCCTCACCGGATACGTCCGTGTCGGCACTCACGCCGAGGCGCACTGACGTTCCCGTCATCGCCTCATCCGCAGACAATCTTTCGCTGCGGCTCAATATTTTCCACCCACGGAAGTCCTCCGGTCGAATCACGGCTGGAGGGCTTCGGTGTGCCGAGACGGGGGCCTGGCGGAAGTGTCAGCGCGCGCCGGTGCCGGTCGTCATCTTCGCGACCGCTGCAGTGCGATTGTTCACCGACATCTTGCGCAGGATGTTGCTGACGTGAAACCGGACCGTGTTCCTCGAAATAAACAGGTCACGACCGATTTCGGCATTCGACGCACCATCGGCGATCATGCCCAGTATCTCGTGCTCGCGACCGGTCAGCGGCTCGTCGTGATCCGAAGGGCATGCGGTCTCCGCGCGGGCCGCGGGACCGGCGTGAACACACGAATTGGCGTGGGCGCCGGAGAGGAGGACCCTCTCCAGCGCCGATGCGGCTCCAAGGCGTGCTGCCCGGTCATCCACGTGCTGAGAGTGAAGCAAGTCGAGGATTCGGCTCAGCTCGGCGTCCATCGTCATCGATTCCGCAGCCTCCGCGTCCAATCCGGCCTTGGGCGTTCCGAAGAGGAGTTCGACACCTGTTGACGCTCAGTCTGAAATGGTTGCTCGACAAAGGGGTTCTTGCGATCTGCCGGGAAGAGTCGTAGGCCAAAACAAACAAACACACGTTAGATTAACCGGGTGTCGGGTACCGAAGCAACTCCACGAAAGAAGCGGTTCCATGTCGATCGCCATCGGAGATCGAGCAGCACATCTCCCGCTCGAGTTGACCACCTTTGTCGGGAGGCGCACCGAACTTGCGGCGGCCGGACGACTCTTGGGGACTGACCGGTTGGTCGCCGTGACCGGCCAGGGGGAGTGGGGAAGACACGTCTGACGTTGCGCGTGGCGGCACAGCAGATCTTCGGACACCTCGACGATCTGTGCTGTTTCCTCACCCTCGGCAGCCCGGGGAGCGCCCGCACACCAGCAGAGCCTGCGCTCGAGCCTGGACTGGAGTTGCGACCTGTGCTCCGCGGCTGAGCGGTGTCTGTGGGAGGTGCTGTCGACATTCGCAGACGGGTTCGAGCTCGACGCCGCCGAAGCAGTATGCGCCGATTTTGCCACCTCAGATGAGCTACTCGCCGAGACACGGAATCGGGCCGGGCCGGAGGAACTCCGGACCGGCCCGCCCAAGGTTGTCAGCCGACAGCGCTGTCCGACCACTCCGGGTAGTCGATGTAGCCCTTGTCGCCGCCCGAGTAGAAGGTGTCGAGATCGGGCATGGTCAGTTCGAGGCCATCGCGCAGGCGACGCACCAAGTCCGGATTGGAGATGAAATACCGGCCGAATGCGATCAGGTCGCCGCCGCGCGCCAACCACCGATCGGCATTTGACTTGTTGACGAAGTCTGCACTTCCGACAATTGCCGGGTTCACGATCAGCGGGCCGGTCCAGATTTCCCGGATCCGGTCGTTGATGTCGTCCGATGCAGTCTCGAGGATGTGAAGGTACGCCAATCCCAGCGGATTCAGGGCGTTGAGGAGCGTTGTGTACAGGCCTTCGGGATCGCTTTCGTTCATGTCGTGGAACTTTCCGCCGGGAGAGAACCTGATCCCCACCCGGTCGGCGCCGATGGCGGCGCTGACGGCGGTAGCGACCTCGACCGCGAAGCGTGCCCGGTTTTCGTGCGACCCGCCGTACTGGTCGGTGCGCTGATTGCTGTTGTCGGACAAGAACTGCTGGATCAGGTAGCCGTTGGCGCCGTGGATCTCGACGCCGTCGAAGCCGGCAGCGATCGCGCGCTCGGCCGCTGCGACAAACACGTTGATCTGCTCTTGTATCTGCTCGACGGTCATCTCGACGGGAGTGACGAAGGCGAGCCGACCTCCGGAGTTGAAGATCGTGCCCTGGGCAGCGATGGGCGAGGCTCCGAGCGGCTGCATTCCGTTGATCTCAGGGTGTCCCACGCGGCCGCCGTGCATGAGCTGGGCGAAGATCCGGCCGCAGGCATCGTGAACAGACTGGGTGATCGGGCGCCAGGCTGCCTCCTGCTCGTCGTTGTAGAGACCGGGAATATTCGGCTCGGACTGTCCTTGCTTCGACGGCGAGATACCCTCGCTCACAATGAGACCCGCGCTGGCCCGTTGCGCGTAGTAGAGAGCGGCACTCTCGGAAGGCAGTCCCGTCTCAGAGGCGCGAACCCGTGTCATGGGTGCCATGACTACTCGATTCGACAGCTCGAGTGAACCCAATTTGTATGTCTCGAACAACATGACCTGAGATCTCCTTACTGTGGGGTGTTTGTCCGCCCGGTCATAGCCTGGCCTGTGGTTGTGTATTCGTCGGTCGAGCCCAAGAGCGCAGTCTCGTTGGCGCGGTGAGTAGTTCGCGACGACAGCGCCGATTCCGGGCATCATCGAGCGTCGTCGTAGGATGAATCGTCGGATTCCCATGCTCAGGTGGGGCCGATGTCTCGCCTGGTGCCTTCGCTGACCCCGCATGCAATCGATGATTGGTCGAAGTGCCTCTCCCGTGCAGTAAACGTACGGACGTTCGTAAGTATTAGCGGAATCGGTCGATGTGTCAACCCTCACAGGCGGCAGCATGGCCGGCGCATGTCGCAGGTCGTGGCGATCGGGCACGATGCGACTGCTCCGGTGGGGATTCGTTTCTCTCGAACGACCGAACTGGCAAGTGATGGGACGGAAAGTTCTGCAGCGGTGCGGTGCCGGAGGTGGTGCGAGTTCGGTGCCCGCGGCCTCTTGCGTCCCCGTGAACTATGAACTACAACTCATTTAACAAACGAGTGTTTGTAGGCGTTCTTATGCTCGTTTTCTATACTTTGTCGTTCCTGACGCGCCGTTCGAATCGTCGGTTGCCGTTCTGGCTGCGCAACGTATCCGTCGAAACACACGGACGGCTCGCAGCAGATCCAGCTCAGCGTTCCCATCGGTCCGGTAGGTATCCCCAGACGCGGAGGATCCGTGATCGTTCCAGAGTCGACAAATGCGGACACGCGAGAAGTGAAGAGTCACCATATTCCAGCCCCAAGCTGTGCGCCATCGAGGAGATTCGCCAGTTGAAGTCGCGGTATTTCGAGGCTACGGCCACTACCACGAGAAGTATGAGCGCGTGGGCGGGACGTGGAAGTTCTCCGCGCTCACTCCGACTCGGCTTCGCGTTGTCTGGTCCGACAAATAGGCACGTTGCTTCGGCCCTGGCGCACCGGGTGACGTGCGAGTCAATGCCGTCGACCCGGCGCGGTGGAGACCGAAACGACGAGGAACATCCTCACCAACGAGGAACTGCCCGTCGTCGAAGCTCTGCGCAAAGCCCCGGCTGGACGGCATGCCCAACCCTCCGAGCTATTCAACGTGGCGCTATTTGTAGCCAGCGACGAAGCCAACTTTGTGCACGGCGCCGTGTACATGGCAGACGGTGGGTGGACCACACACTAGATGGTCTTCTGGATGCGGCGTGGGCCAAAACGTCCGCGCATTGCGTCGCGGCATCGAACATCTGTGTGGAACCGACATCACCACCGTGGGGATGGTGCTGGCTGGCGGTGTTGCCGTGGTCACCGGAGCCACCCGTCCTAGGGTGTGTCTCCCAATGATTTGTGGTGTTGTGCTGCAGACTCTTCGGTGTGGCAGACGTTGTTGATCGGTTTGAGGTGTTGACGGACAAGCAGTGGGAGTTGCTCGCGCTGCTGTTGCCCAGTTCCGATGGGCTCCGGGGGCGGAAGTTCCGGAACAATCGTGTGGTGGTCGAGGGGATGCTGTATCGACTGCGGACCGGGTTGCCCTGGCGAGATCTCCCGTCGCATTTCGGGCCGTGGAAGACGGTGTGGAAGCGACATCGCCGATACGCCGGAGACGGAACCTGGGATCGGGTGCTGACGGCTCTGGTCGCGATGGCCGACGCCGGCGGGAACCTGGACTGGGCGGTATCGGTCGATTCCACAGTGGTCCGTGTCCATCAGCACGGTGCGAACGCCGCCCGCCACACAGGGGGATCTACCGAATTACACGAACCTGCGTGACGAGCCTGCCGATCACGGCATCGGCCGGTCGAGGGGCGGGTTGACCAGCAAGGCGCACCTGGCGTGCGACGGTCACGGGCGCCCGCTGTCGGTGCTGGTCGGCCCAGGCCAAGCCGGTGACAGTCCGATGTTCGCCCACGTGCTGGAGGGCATCTGCGTGCCGCGGCTCGCGGGCGGAGCGCACCGCACGCGCCCCGTCGAGGTCCGGGCCGACAAGGCGTACTCATCACGGGCAAACCGGGAACTGCTGCGAAGCAGAGGCATCAAGGCGGTGATCCCCGAGAAGACCGATCAGGCAGCGAACCGGGTGAACAAGGGCCGCGCGGGCGGGCGGCCACCGAACTTCGACCCGGAGTCCTACAAGGGGCGCAACGTGGTCGAACGGGCCTTCAACAAGGCGAAACAGTGGCGTGCGGTGGCCACTCGCTACGACAAACTCGCCCTCACCTACCGCGCCGGATTCCTGCTCGCCGGCATCGTCGAGTGGCTCAAGTTATTGGGAGACATGCCCTAGTGCCGTCCGTGGGCTGCCTGTTCAATGGTGTGACCGAGTGCGAAGAGCCTGTCGAGGCGCTCTGGGTGCCCGATGAGCTGGATGCCGAGCGGCATGCCCTGCCCGTCGAAGCGACCGGGGACCGTCAGGGCAGGGAGCCCCAGCAGTTGCCAGGGTCGGCTTAGAATAGGTGACCCCGTAGCGGACAGTCCTTCGGGTGCAGCGCCGGGTGCGGCGGGGCCGATGATGGCATCAACGTCCGTGAGCAAGGTCAGTATCGCCGATCGTGCCCATGCAGCCACGGCGAGAGCATCCTGGTAGTCGCGGTCGGTGATACTCCGGCCCTGCGTGAGGAGATCGTCGAGCGGTGCGCTCAGTTGTGCGGGATGCCGTCCCTCGGACGCCAGCGCGCGGCTTGCCTCGTACGCCATGACGGTGCCGTGTGCTTCGGCGAGGCGAGGCGTCACTGCAGGCCAGTCGAAGTCGACGAGTTCGGCGCCATCGGCGACGGCAGCCCCGACGGTGTGTCGCACCGCCGTCTGCATGTCGTCGGAGATGTCGACGAGTTCGATGCCGGACCACACCGCGAGCCGCGGGCGCTCCAGATCCCGTACCGGGTCGGCGAGCCGGTCGGGGCCCGTCAATGCCAGATAGGCGAGTCGGACGTCCGCGACAGTCCGGGTGAGAATCCCGGGCGCATCGAGCGTGTGGGACAGGCCGGCGAACCCGGTGGTGACGAGCGGTCCGCCGACCGGAGCGACCAGTCCCGCGACGCCGCAGTACGAGGCGGGCCGGGTCAGCGAACCGGCCGTCTGGCTGCCGAGGGCCAAGGGGACCACGCCGGCTGCGACCGCAGCCGCGGACCCGCTCGAGGAGCCGCCGGGGGTGTGTGAGAGCCGACGCGGGTTCCGTGTGGGGCCGGGGGCGAAGTAGGCGAACTCGGTGGTGACCGTCTTGCCCAGTGGGATCGCTCCGAGTTCACGGAGTCGGGCGACGAGGTGCGCGTCGTCGGCGGCCACCCGTCCTCGTCGCAACGGTGATCCGCACTCGGTGGGGAGGCCGCGCACATCGATGATGTCCTTGACCCCGAACGGAATTCCGTGGAGAGGGCCTTTCTGAACCGTACTGTCGAGTCGCCGGGCGGCGTCGAGTGCCCGTGTTCGGTCGACGCGGACCCAGGCCCGGATGTCGGGTTCCGTGCGATCGACCCTCTCCAGTGCATCGGCCACCACCTCGCTCGGGGGCAATTCGCCGGAAGCCACGCTCTCAGCGAGAGCGGACAGGCTCGTCTCCATCGGGGTTCTCCTCGAAGTCCGTCGGTGGGCCGTCGTCACAGTTCGAGTACCAGCCGTGCGGTCTTCGCCCGCGACACGCAGGTAGCGATCTGGTCGCCGGATTCTTTCTCTTTGCGAGTCAGGCAGTTGTCGCGGTGGTCCGGAACACCGTCGAGCACGGCCAGAACGCAGGTGCCGCAGATGCCCTCCCGGCACGACGTGTCGACGTCGATGCCGGCGTCTCCGAGGACCTCGACGATACTTCGCCCGGACGGGATGGCGAACACTTCACCGGTGTCGAGTTCGACTTCGAACTCGCCGCCATCGTGCGTGGTCGGTTCCAGAGGCTGGAAGTGCTCGATGTGGACCTGATCGTCCGGCAGCGATCGGGTTGCCACCTCGACGACACGCTGCATGAACTCCTTTGGACCGCACGAGTAGACGTGTGTCCCGGATCCGGCACCGGCGAGAATCCGCGTGAGCGCCGCGGGCTGCTCGCTTCGGTCGATTCCGAAATGGAACTCGACCGAGGAGGCGAACATCTCGTTCTCGAGCACCGGAACGAACGCCGCTTGCTCCCGCCGGGATGCGAAGTAATGCAACCGGTACGGCATGCCGTCGGAGGACAGCTGGTAGGCCATGCTCAGGAGAGGGGTGATACCGATACCGGCCGCCACCAGGACGTGGGTGTCGGCTTCCGGGGCGAGGGCGAACAGGTTCCGAGGTTCGCTGATCGTGAGTTCGTCGCCCACCGCGACCTGGTCGTGCAGTGCCGCGGACCCGCCTCGGGAGCAGTCCTCCCGCTTGACCGCGATTTCGTAGCTGTCGGTGCGGTGGGGTGGGCCGCACAGTGAGTACTGGCGGGTGACTCCGCCCGGGCCCGTGACGTCCACGTGGGCTCCCGCCGCGTATGACGCGAAGGGAGCGCCGTTGCTGCGACGCAATGAAAAGCGCTTGACCGACGTGGTTTCGGTCGTGATGTCGGTAACCGTCACTGTGATCATCGTCGGTCTCCTACAGCAGGAATCCGGACGCGTTCACGGCGTCCGTAGAGTTGATCAGCCGGACGACCTTCTCCTCGATGAGCGGCTCGGCCCCGTCGAGGCGGATGCGATGGGTCACGTCCGCGCCGAGTACGAAAGTCTCCTCCCGCCGGTAGCCCACCAGTACCTGTGCCGAACTCAATTCGACGGTCTCGTCGTCGCGGTGCTGGACCACGAACCGGGAGAGTGTCCGCACCGTGCGTGCGGCGGCGGTCGCCGAGATGGAGTACCCGGACGTCAGCCGTTCGATCCGCATCCGACGCATGCGGTCGTCGTCGTAGACCATGTTCAGCTCGGACTCGAAATCGTCGGTGTCCGGATCGATGGGGATCACGTATCGGCTGCCGGGCGCCCACAACCGGTCCCAGTCGTGGTACTCCTTGCGGTCCAGCAGGTGCGCTTCGCGCCAGATCAATTCGATGGCCGGGACGATCCCGACATCGGAGAGCTGTGCGGCCTCAAAGGTTTCAACGGACATCGGTCATCATCGCCTTCCACATCGTGTACGCCTCGCGCATGCCGGTCTCGTCGGTGGCGTGCGAGACCCGGCCCTTGGATTCGTCCTGCTCGCGCCCCAGCCCGCGGTTCACCATGATCGGCAGCCCCGGGCCGGCGGCGGCGCCACGCTGCACCCGGTCCCAGGCCTCGGAGTCGTCGGTGGTGCCGAACCCGAACGGGCCCTGGAAGTGTTCGTGGATTCGCAGCCGCTCCCGGTTGACGACCTCCGGTGCACCGTCCAAACCGAGCGCCAGGTGCCGAATCTCCGTCTCGGTCACCGAGACCGGTCGCAGCACACGGAAGAACGACATCGACATCGCCACGTTCGGGAACAGGTTCAGGTTGAACCCGGCTCCGTGCATCGAGCGCACGATACGCCGCACCTTCGCCGGGTCGAACTCCTTCGACAGTTCCTCGACGATGTGGCCGAAGCGTTCCTGTAGTTGTTCGGTGCCGTCGTCCTCGTCGAGGTCGACGTGCTCGGGCACCATGATCATCACGCTGTGGCCGTTGCCGAGCGAATGCGTGAGCGCCTTCTCGTCGGTCATGAACGACAGCATGTCGGCGGTCTCCTCGTCCACCGAGGACATCCAGGACCGGTGCACGATCGGGAAGTGATACCCGTCGGTGGTGTTCTCGAGCTGGATCTTCCAGTTGCCGTTGAACCGGAACTTGTGCTCTCCCTGCACCTTGATCGGATACCCGGCCCCCTGCTTCATGAACAGGTCGATCCAGCGCTTGGCCGGCCCGAGGAAATCCGCGAGCGGTTCCACGTCGTGGTTGACGCTCGCGAAGATCATGCCCGCGTAGCTGTCTACCTTCAGTCGATGCAGCGGCAAGTCCTTCTTCTCCAGAACGTCTTCATATCCGTCCGGGTAGGGGATGCCGCGCAGCTTCCCGTCCAGCGCGTACGACCACGCGTGGTACGGACAGGTGAAACCGTTGGCGTTGCCGCGGGGTACCTCGCACAGGCTGGCGCCGCGGTGGCGGCACCGGTTCAGCAGGACGTTGATCCCGCCGCGGCGGTCACGCGTCACGATGACCGGCTGCCTGCCCACCATCGCGGTTCTGAAGTCCCCGGCATTCGGGATCTCGCTCTCGTGGGCCACCCATACCCAGGTCCGGTCGAAGATGCGGTCCATTTCCAGTTCGAACAGTTCAGGGTCGGTGTAGAGGGAGACGTCCACGCGGTCGCTCTGGACCAGGCCGGCAATGTCGGTGTCCGTGAGTTCAGGTGAGGTCGGTGTGTCCATGTCGTCATTCCTGTAAGTCGTCGGGTTCGGTGTGTTCGTCCCATGCGGCGCCGGCACTCCAGTAGTCGCTGCCGTCGGAGCGAATGCCGTGCTGCCACTCGGTGATCCGTCGCAGACTGGGCTCGACGGCCGCACAGGCGGCGTCGGCGCCGTCGGGACCTTCCTCTGGGGTTCCCCAATGGACCCAGTTGAGTTCTCTGCCGTCGCGGTCGTGCAGGAACAGGTCCACGTGGTACCAGCCGTAATAGCGGATGTCCCGGTAGCAGGTGAGGAGCATCGTCCGGCCGTCCGGTGTCGTCATCGTGTGATCAACGCCTGAAGGTGGGCGGCCGTGGCCGGGGTCAGGGCGGTGTCGAAGACACGTTCGGTGCGGAATCGGGAGATTCTGGCTCTGCTCTTGTCGATCAGGAAGGTCACGTTGAGCCTGGCCACGACGAGTTCGGTTGCACCGGAGTGGAACCGGGAGAGCTGCTGCATCAGCCACCTGCCGTCGACCTCGTCGCAGTCGAGGGTCGTCGTGCCGGGGTGAAGCAGGTGGACGTTGGACAGGAAGTTCCCGTGCGGGGGTAAGTGGGCCGACAGCATCGTCGCGATCGCCTCGGAGCCCGTCGTCCGTCCGAACTTTTCGGTGTAGAGAGGCCCGATGCCCTCCCACACGGCGTCCGGCGTGAACAGGTCGTCGAGCCGACCGGTCACGGCCGGTGGTCGGGGGACGTCGCAGAGTTCCAGGTAGCGGGCCAGCACGTCGTGTGCCAGGCGCTCAGGTGACGGTGAGACGGCACTGTTGATGGGCATGCTTCTTCGGCCTCCTTTCGAGGATGGTGTGCCGGTGCCGGCGAGTGCTGTGGTGATTCCGGGTGAGAAAGGTTCGAGGGCAGATCAGCCCGTCCGGACCTCGGTGTCGGCCTCTGCTGTGTCTGCAGTGTCCTGCTCGTCGATGTCTTTCGCGTTGGTCTCGGGAGCGGCCGCCACGGACACGACGGTGATGACACCCATGCCGATCAGGAACAGGGCGATCGGCCAGGATGCACCTGCCCAGGCGAACAGGGCGGTCGCGATGATGGGCGAGAACCCGCCCGCGACAACCGAGGCGAGCTCGTGTCCCAGGGCGACTCCGCTGTACCGCACGCGGCGGTCGAACAGCTCGGTGAAGAACGCCGGTTGGGTGCCGATCATCGCCCCGTGGCAGATCACGACCGCCACGAGCACAGCCAGGAATACCAGGATCGGATTGCCCGAGTCGAACAGCGCGAAGAACGGGTAGGCCCAGGCGATCATCGCGATCGCGCCACCCAGATACACCGGACGGCGTCCGACACGGTCGGACAGCGCTCCCCACGCAGGCATCGCGAACGATTCGATCAGCATCCCCACTACGACTGCGGCCAGGACGAGCCCGCTGTCGAGACCGATCTTGGCCGCGTAGGCAAGACTGAATGTGAGGAAGACATACATCGCGCCGTTCTCTGCGATTCGCGCGCCGAACGTGATCAGAACCGACTTCCGGTGGCTGCGGAGCACCTCGAGAATCGGCGGCCTCGCGGGCTTGGTGGCCGCAGCGTTCTGCCGGGCTACCGGTGTCTCCATGACCCGGAGCCGGATCAGCAGCCCTACGACGGTGAGCACGATGCCGGCCAGGAAGGGGATCCGCCATCCCCACGCGAGGAATGCTTCCGTGGTGGTCGTCGTCTGGACCAGTGCGTACACCGACGCGGAGAGCACGAACCCCAGTCCGACGCCCGTCTGGCTCCACGCCGAGTAGAAACCGCGGCGGTGGCTCGGAGCCTGCTCGCTGACGATGAGTACGCCGCCGCCCCACTCTCCGCCCACGGCGATGCCCTGCACGATGCGCAGCACAATCAGCAGTACGGCCGCCCACACTCCGATGGAATGGTAGGTCGGCAGGACGCCGATCAGGAATGTCGCCACCCCCATGATCATCAGAGTCACCACGAGCATCGACTTTCGGCCGACCCGGTCACCGAAATGACCGAAGATCACGCCACCCAACGGTCTGGCGAGAAACCCTGCCGCGTTCGTTCCGAAGGCCGCGATCGTGCCGACCAAGGGATCGAAGGTGGGGAAGAACAGTGTGTTGAAGACGAGCGCCGCAGCGGTGCCGTAGAGGAAGAAGTCGTACCACTCCAATGCGCTGCCGACCAGGCTCGCGATCGCCGCCGTGCGTACCTGACGCGGCGTACGCTGCGTTCCTGTCATAGGGGTCCTCCATGGGCCGTTGTCGAGATCGGTAGCTGTGGTTCAGCTGCACGGAGTGTTCACGACGGATTCATTCGAGAGAATGCAATCGGTCCGGTGCTCGGACCGAAAAGTCAGCGACGGTCAGTTGTTTACATGTTCGAAATCCCGGGTGAGAGCGGCAGCTGCCGCTGTGACCACGGGAGCGAGACGCGAGACCTGTATGCGGTCGATCGGACCGACCACGGTCAACGTCGCAACGGCGACACCGTGCGAGAGGACCGGTGCCGCGACGGCCCCGTAGCCGACGACGAGTTCCTGACGATCCACCGCGAAGCCGTGCCGCCGCACCTGGTCCAGCTCGGCGGTCAGCCGTGCCGGATCCGCGATAGTCCACCGGGTGCGGCGTGACAGTGTCGACGCCAGGACACGCTCGCGGATCGCCGCGTCACCGAAGGCCAGCAGCGCCTTGCCGGACGCCCCACAGTGGAATGGAACCCGGCCCTCGACCTGGGTGAAGGTGACACCGCCCCCACGCTGGCTGAAGTACTTCTCGGCGAAGAGGACCGCCTGATCGCCGGGGAAGGCGAGCACCACGGTCTCCCGGGTGGTGAGCGCCAGGTCCTCGAGGTACCGCGCCGCGATCAGCCTCAGGTCTCTGGTCCGCGGTACGCGCTGCCCGAGCTCGAAGAGCAGGGAGCCCAGCTCGTAGCGGCGGCCGTGCCGGTTCAGCAGACCGACCTCGACCATCTCCGTGGCTACCCGGTGGACCGTCGTCTTGGCGAGCTGGGTCCGCCGCGCCAGTTCCGACAGTCCGAGCACTGGCGCGCCGGTGTCGAAGGCGTCCAGGATTCTCCGCACCTTCCGCAGTAATGATTCGCCTTCCGGCTCGGTCGTTCCCACGGTTACCCTTCTCGCTCGGGCGCGGTCCCCCAGCGGGCGTGGAGTTCGGCCATGTACGCACCGAACTCTTCGACCATGGACACTCGGCCGGGATGCAGCAGCCACTGCTGTTGCAGCCCGTCCACCAATGCGATCGTGCGGTGAGCCAGGATGGGCCCCGGGGCGTCGGCACGGATGTCGCCGCGGGCCTGGCCGACACGGACGGCGTCGGTCAGCCAGGCTTCCATGCCGACGTAATGATCCTTGATCCAGGTGTGAGCGGGATGCCCCACCTCCACCGCCTCCGCAGACAGTCGGACGAACAGTCCGACCAGGTGCGGGCGCGTCGAGTTGCGTGCCACCAACGCCTCGAGCGCGTCGAACGCGTCCCAGCCCAACGGTGCCTCCCCGTCCTCGTTGGTCAGGAACATGCCGTCCTCGGCGTCGCGCTCCTCGAGGACCGCCGAGAGTAGCGCCACCTTACTCGGAAAGTGGTGTAGCAGACCGGATTGCGACAGTCCGCTCTCTGCCGCCACCTTCGCGATCGACGTGCCCTTGAAGCCCGAGGTGGCAAACAGTTCCAGGGCCGTCCGCACCGCCTTGGCCCGCGACACCTCGCCGGACAACTCGCGCTGCGATTTCGGCGGCGCTGTGTGATAACCGGGTGGAAAGGACATGCGCGCTCCCTATCGTTGTCCGGATACGGGCAGGGTGACCCGGATGTCACCGAGGCCACGAGCGATCAGCACCTCGCCGGTGAGCGGCAACGGCTGCCATCCACCTCGGTGCCACCGACGCAGTACCCGCCGGTCGACGGGAACATCGACGGACGCGGTCTGTCCGGGCTCGACGTCGACGCCGGCCCATCCGATGAGCCGCACGGGCTCACCCTCCGGTCGCCAGTACGCCTGGACGACTTCACGTCCGGCTCGGGAGCCGCTGTTGGTCACCGGGACCGTCACCGCACGAATCGCGTCGTCGACGGTCAAATTCGCTTCGCCGTACGACCATTCCGTGTAGCCCAATCCGTGCCCGAACCAGAACAACGGCTCGGTCTGCCAGCCGCGGTACCCCACGGCGCTGCCCTCGCTGTACGGCAGTTCGCCGTGCACCGGTACCGGCGACCAGGTCGGACCGTCCCCGTCCCGCGCCGGGAAGGTGGTGACGAGTCGACCGGCGGGTTCCACCTCGCCGGTCAGGACCGCGGCCACCGCCGCCCCTGCCTCCTGGCCGGGCAGCCCGGCCCACAGCACAGCGTCCACCCGATCCAACCACGGCATCAGCACCGGCGTGGCCGCGTTGACCACGACAACGGTACGGCGCGCGACGGCCGCGACAGCGGCGACCAGGGCGTCCTGCTCTCCGGGAAGGGCGAGGGTGATCTTGTCGACCTCCTCGGTCTCCTGCTCCGGAGTGAGTCCGACGACCACCACCGCGACGTCGGCATTACGCGCTGCCCGAGTGGCGGCGCTGATTGCAACCGCGGGTGGTTTCGTCGCCACACGAGCGGCCAGTCCGAGGACGGGTCTGCCCGGTGCGGCCGCCGCGACCGCAGTGATCGTCGCGCCAGGTTCCAGGTCGAGGACCACGGTGCGGAACGGCAGTCGCAGCACTTCACCCGCGTCGTCGACGCGGTCCAGGTGAACCTGTTCGAAATGACCCGGTGCCGTGAATGTCCAGTCACCACGGCCGCGCACACCGACTTGCATGCGTGTCGCCTGCTCCATGACGACCTCGGCGGTGAGTTCGATGGTCGCCGCCGACTCCAACCACGGACTCTCCCGCAGGGAGACCTCGCTCCAGTCGACGTATCGCGACTCGATCACCTCGCCCCGGTCGTCGCGAGTGGTGACCCGCATACCGAACTCGCCCGTCTCCGGGTCGCGCAGGAAGTGCTGGGCGGCGGCCAGCGGATCCGTGCTGATCTCGACCCCGTCGACGACGGATACCCGATCCGCGCCGAGAGCCTCCGTGATGCCGTCCGCGATGCCGATCGCATGGGGTGGGCGTACCTGCGACGAACCAGCGCCCTGCACAACGGTTTCCGTCGCGTGCCGTCCGATGAGTGCGACGGTTCCCTCGGTCGCCAGCGGGAGGATCGACTGTCGATTGACGAGCACGGTCATACCACCGGCGGCCAGGTTCCGGAGAGCCTCGCGCCGGCTCGGACTGTCGGGTGCCGGCGCAGTGGACGGCCACTCCCGCTCCGAGCCGAGCGCTCCGACCCGCCCCGCCAATCTCAGTACCCGGCGCACGTGTTCGTCGACCGTCGTCTCCGCCACTTCGCCGGCTCGGACTGCGGCGACAAGTGCGTCACCCCAGGGACCCGCGGGGCCCGGCATCGAGAGGTCCAGTCCGGCGTTGGCGCTCTCGGCAGTGGAGTCGGTCGCGTACCAGTCGGACATGACCAGCCCGTCGTATCCCCACTCGTCCTTCAGGACTCCCTCGATGAGCGCGGTGTTCGCGGTGGCGGGAACGCCGTTGATGTCGTTGTAGGCGGCCATGATCGCCCAGGGATTGGCGTCGGCGACCGCCATCTCGAACGGCAGGAGATATACCTCGTGCAAGGTTCGCTCGTCCACGACGGAGTTCACGGTCTTGCGGTCGGTCTCCGACTCGTTGGCGACGAAATGTTTCAGCGTGGCCCCGATGCCGTTGTCTTGTAGGCCTTTGATGTATGCCGAGGCAAGCGCTCCGGTGAGCAACGGGTCCTCGCTGAACGACTCGAACAGTCGTCCGGCCAGGGGGGTGCGATGCAGATTGACCGTCGGCCCGAGCACCACATGGACATGCTGCGCGCCGGCCTCCTCCGCCAGCAGTGCCCCGACCTCCTCCGCGACCGCGGTGTCCCAGTGCTGAGAAAGCAAGGTGGCGTTGGGCAGCAGGCACGCGATGCGCCCGCCGGTGAAGCGCTCGCCGCGCACGCCGGTCGGACCGTCCGAGAGTACGACCTCGGCGAGTTCTATCGCCGGGTCGGGGTACAGCGTGAAGTTCGTTGCACCCGTCAGCAACCGGACCTTCGACTCGAGATCCAGGGTCGCAATCGACTTGTGGATTCGCGATTCCAGATCTTGGCGGGGGCCCGTGGATGCCTGGTCGGCCAGCGGATTCCGTGTGTCAGCCATCGCCTAGCGCACCTTTCCGATCGGGAAAATGAGGAGCGCACCCACCGCGCAGGCGGCGGCGGCCGTGCTCAACAACAGGTCGTAGTTGTGCCCGCCGATCCCGATCAGCAGGGCGCCGATCCCGGGAGCGAGGGTCTGCGGCAGTACGTTGGCCATGTTGAGTACACCCAGGTTCTTGGCCGAGTCGTCGAGGCCGGGCAGGACGTCGATGACCAGCGCCAGGTCGACGCCCATGTAGATGCCGAAACCGAGCCCGAGCACGACTTCGGCGACGTAGAAACCACCCGCGGTGTGAGCCTGGGTGAGCATCACCAACCCGATGCCGAAGATCAGGCACGCGGTGACGACGAACGGCTTGCGCCTACCCACCCTGTCCGAGAGCCAGCCGGCGACCTGCCCTGCCACGGCGAGCGTGATCGTGTAGAACAGCACACCGGTGGCCATCACCGCGGTCGCGCGGGCGATCGACAGCCCCAGTTCGTGCTGCATGTACAGCAGGCGGTACGTCATGAACAGATACAACGCCATCGTGATCATGAAGCGCGACGACCAGGCGTAGGCGAAGTCGGGGTAGCGGCGCGGCGAGAGCCAGAACGTCTTCAGTACCACGCGGAAGCCTTCGCTCGGTGGGCGCTCGAGAAGCGGCTTGTCGGGGAGCAGGAGGAGGAACGGCAGGAGGAACACGATGCCGATCACCGCTGGTATCAGGAACATCAGCAGCATGTTCGCCACCAGAAACTGGGCCGCATAGGCGGCGCCGAGCTTGCTGCTCTGCTGCATGACACCGATGAGACCGCTCACCCTGCCGCGCTGTTGCGGTGGTATCTGGTCCGCGATCGATGCCATCAGCGCGGCCTGCGCTGCGTTGGCGAACGCCTGCGCCGCGAACCAGGCAATCGCGATTCCGACGATGCTGGGCACGAGAGCAAGGATGAGCTCGCTCACGGCGAGGCCGACGATCCCTATGAGAAGCCAGGGTCGGCGTCGGCCGAACCGCCCGGTCGTCCGGTCGCTGATCCGGCCGAAGATGGGGTTCGCCAGAAACGCGGCGAGAGCGCCGATACTGCTGACCGCACCGAACACGGCGATCACGTTGTCCGTGCCGACGAGCGATTGCACCTTGATCGTCAGACTCGCGGTCACTGGGGTGAGCAGCGCGATCGACAGACCGAACTGTGCCAGCGCCATGGACCCCACGAGTTTCGGCGGGGCTTTCTCGGTCGGTGGGGAGATGACGGCGGCGACGGGTACTGCTTCGCCTGTCGTGGTCATGGGTCCTCCTTCAGCACCCACGCAGCGGCGTGGGCGGAGAGATGAGTGTGACAGACCGAGTACTCGGTCTGCATGTTGGAGCGAGACTGCTGTGACCCTTGGTGGGGGGTGTGAAGACTGTGGCGAGGGCGTGAACGGAAATCAAACGCTATGGTCCGCTGTGCGGGCCGAAGCGTGGGGCGAGAGCAATCGTTAACAGGACCGAAACCCAATGTCACGCACGGTAGCGGCGGGGCAGTGTTCATTGCGGACGGCCCGAACATCGTCGTGGCGTTGCCCGACCGTATGGGCTCGTGACATTCGAGCGTGTGGTGCTGTATGGAAGCGGCTGGTGGTCTCGAAGCCTGCTCGAGTGGGTGCCAGAGCGCGTCGCTGGCCGTAACTCATCAGATCCTGTGCGGTGCCTCGGCAGTCACCACGTCCGCGAGAAAAGCGGCCGGGACCGGTGCCCAGTCCTTGCGCCACCGCCCCGCGACCTGGTCCCCCCGCAATGCCGCGATGAGCGAGACGATGTGCGGTCCGCCATCCGGAAGGTGACGCATCATGCCCAGCTCGGCGCACTGTGCTGCGATCGAGGCGAGCAGTTCCTTGGCTTCGTCGATGCGGCCCGAGGCGGACAAACAGGCCACGAGCAGCCTCCTACCCTGCATCAACAGCCGGTGCGCGCCGCGACCTCGGAGTAAGTCCACCCACTCCTGTGCCCACGTGCAGGCGAGCTCGACCTGGTCCGGTGAAAGCTCATCGAGCAGCAGTCTGATCGCTGTTGCCTCTTCGATCTGCGCCGTCAGTGCCTCGATGCCGTCGACCGGTCGTCGACGGGAAGAATATTCTGCGGGGGGCGAGACCGGGATGTCGGAGCTCAGGGGTAGCCCCAGCCTGATCCGTTCGTTCTCGACATTGGCGCGCAACCGCGGAAGGGACAGTGTCACAGCGATCCTCGCCCCCTCATCCAGTCGCTGCGCTGCCGCTGACCGATCGCCCCGCAGGGCCTTGATACGCGCCCCGAGGACATACCGAGGGATCTTGAATTCCACGAGACCGCCTTCGCCCCCAAGCTCATAGCCTTCGTCGAGCAACTGTTCGGCTTCGTCGATCTCGCCCCGTTCGTACAACAACGCGCCGAGGAGAGAATCGGCCAGGCGCGCGGCCTCCGAGTGTTTACCGCCCATCTTCCTTGCCACACGCACCCCCGCCCGGAAGCTGCTTTCTGCTGCGGCGACATCGAGTTGTTCGTAGGCGGCAAGGCCGGCGAAGCAGTGCCCGTGCATCACCAGGTACGGACCGTTGGTTCGCGCATGAAATGTGGAGGCCCATTCCTGCAGTCGGCGCGCTTCGTCGAAATCGAACTGGTACGTCGCGCGATAGGTTGCCATGTTCGCGGCACTCGACACAACCCACGGCCGCAACGTGTCCAGCCGCGGCAGGCATGCCTGGACCAACTCGTCCGCGCCGTCGATTCGGTCCGCGCGGAACCGAATAACGCCCCGCATCACGGCGGCCTCTACTCTGAGATCGGCGACCTCGTCGGTGGAGGGAACACGATCGAGCGTTGATTCGACGAGGTCGAGTGCTCTCTGTGCAGGTTCGGCACGGTGCAGCATGATATTGGCCCAGGTTACGGCGAGTTGCAACCACGGACGCGACTCCGTTAGCGCGGGAGGGAGTTTCGCAACCATACCGAGGAGGGTCGTCATGTGCGAGTACTCGATCAGGTGCATCCCATCGCGCTCGACGAGCTCGACCGCCCGGACCTGATCCCCAGCCATGAGCGCGTGATCGACGGCCTCGCCGAGTAGCTCGTGATCGGCGAACCATGTCGATGCCGTGCGGTGAAGTTCGTCGATCCGCTCGGGCTGATCACGCTCGAGTCGTCGTTGCAGGAACTCGGCGAACACGTGGTTGTACCGGAACCACACTCCGTCCTCGTCCACCCGTCGCAGGAACAGATCCCGCTCCTCGACTACTTCGAGTAGCGCCTGCCCGCGGGACACGTGCGCCAGCGCGCCCGCGAGGCTGCCGCTGATCCGTTCGGTGACCGACGTCGCCAGCAGAAAATCGAGGATCTCCGGTTCCAACGTGTCGAGCACGTTCTCGGCGAGGAACTCGCCGATGGCGTGATGCCGACCCGACATGTGCCCGATCAGCTCGGTGGGGTCGTCGCGTCCGCGCAGTGACAGGTATGCCAATTGCAACGCCGCCACCCACCCGTCGGTTGAATCCCGCAGGTCCGCGACATCCTCCTGCTCCAGCTCCAGTCCGCCTAGGTCGACCAGGAAGGATCGTGCCTCATTGTCATCGAAACGTAATGCTGTGTAGTCGATTTCGACAAGTTCATCACGCACGCGCATTCTACTCATCGGAAGGCCGGCCCGGGTGCGGCTTGCCGCGACGACCTGGATGTGGTGGCAGCCGTTGTCGAGCAGGAATCCCATGGCTCCGCGTGTCCCGGCGTCGGTGACCCGGTGCCAGTCGTCGATCACGATCGCCACCCGCTCACCGCGGGCGTGGATCTCGTTGATCAGCGAAGACAGGACGTACTGCTCGGCCTCGTCGCCGTGCTCGTCGAGCGCCTGCCCGAGGTCGCGCGCCAGGGTCGGGCGGACCCGTCTGATCGCCTCGACCAGATGCGAGAGAAACCACACCACGTTGTTGTCATCGTGATCGACCGTCAGCCACGCGACCGCCACACCCTCCTCGGTCAGCACTTCACTCCATTGGGCGGCGAGGGTGCTCTTGCCGAATCCGGCAGGCGCGTGAATGACCGTCAACCTGCGCCGCTCTCCGGCGCGTAGGGAGTCGATGAGTTGTCTACGCTCGACCAGTTGCCGGGTCGGCGTGGGCGGGCGGAATCGGGTGGAGGGGGCCGGCGGCGTGCTTGGCGTCGCTGCATCGTTTCGGCCGGCCGTCGTCATCGGGCCGGACCTGCCCGACGCAGTCCTGGTCGAGGCGCCGCGGCGATGTTCATCGTGGGTCTGCGTGTCGAGGTCGGCGGGTAGGGCCATCTCGTCGGCGGGCAGGCCGTTCCGGAGTTGGGCTTCGCGCAATTCCTCCCCGAACTCGACGGCGGTCGCATGACGACTGGCCGGCTCCCGGGACATCGCTCGTTCGATCGCGGCACATATGTCGTCGGGGATGTCCTCCCCACGCAGTTCCGGGACGGGGTGGGAAGTGATCCGCAGGAATTGGGCCATCACGTGCTCGCCGCTGCGCCGCTCGAACGCGGCATGCCCAGTGATCGCGCAAAACAGCGTCGCTCCGAGGCCGTACACGTCCGATGCCGGGGTGGGGGGCTGGCCTTTGAGCACCTCGGGTGCGGTGAACGCCGGTGAGCCGACCACCGCTCGCGTCGAGGTCTCGAAGCCACCCGCGATGCGAGCGATTCCGAAATCGGTCAACTGCGGTTCCCCGTAGTTCGTGAGCAGGATGTTCGCGGGCTTGACGTCCCGATGTACGGTGCCGATTCGGTGTGCGGTCTCGAGCGCGCCCGAGATCTTCACGCCCAGTCGAACCGCCTCCTGCCACTCGATCGGGCCCGTGTGGTGAATCCGTGTCGCCAGCGAACCGTGCGGGTGGTAGTGCATCACAATGTACGGTTGCCCGCTGGTGGTGGCACCGACCTGCAGAATGTTGGCGATGTTCGGATGCCCGGACAGCCGGCCCATCGCCCGTTGCTCACGAATGAACCGCTCGAGGTTGTCCGGATCCAGATCGGCGGTGAGCACCTTCACCGCGACGGTGCGGTCGAGGGATGGCTGCAGGCAGCGGTAGACGACGCCGAAGCCGCCCCGACCGACCTCCTGGGCATCATCGAACCCCGCCGCGGCCAACTCCGTGGCGATACCCGGGGTCAGATCACGCTGTGTCGCCGTTGGATCGTATTCGGCCACGGCCGACCTCGATCCCGTGCCTTGGTGTCCGCAATCGCGGTGTCATGCACATCACCTCTCGAGCATCAATGCGAGCATAGCCCCGATCCGAACCCACGAATCGTCGGTGAATAGTTAGTTCGAGCGGCTCGCACGGTCAGCCGGGGCCCAGGTCGAGGTCGGTGGTCCGTCAAGGCAAGATCGAGTAGCGCTCGCACTGTTCGCCCACGGCTGCGGTGCCGCCGCAACCCTCGGTGATGCCGACCAGAGCGGCCGAGCTATTCCAGACCGGACTAGAGGACATCGGGAGTTGTTGTGCCCAAATCGATTTTGGTTCCTTTTGGCAGCTCGCGGGAATCGTGCAGACCTCTGCGCTGCTCGTGGTGTCCAGGCATATCGATTTCTCTCGCAACGGTATTCGGACCCATTACCTGCATCAAATGCGTCGAATGAAGTATCGGGTGTATTTAGCCGGCACTCCGATCCTGGACGGGAGCAGAGACGAACTCTGACTCGGATTGGTGGCCACGACGGTGAACTGCGCGCCGGGCAGCCCAGGCCGCAGTCCTTGCGCTGTCGGGCTACCGTGCCGTCGCGGGGTCCCAGAGGCTGGCGATGAGCTCGTACGAGCGCATACGTGCTGCTTGGTCGTAGGTCTCCGACATGAAGACGAGCTCGCGGGCGCCCGTCCGAGCCACGAGCGCTTCGAGTCGAGGACGGACGGTCTCAGGAGTGCCGATGTAGGACTGGTTCAGCTGCTCCGCCACCGCCGCGGCTTCGGCCCGGGTCCACAGCCGGTGTATGTCGTCCACCGGTGGATCCAGCGGCTGCATCCGGCCGCGCACCGTTGCGAGGAACCGCTGTTGGACGGAGGTGAACAGCCGGGCCGCCTCTCGGTCGTCATCCGCGAGGACTGCGTTCACGGAGACCATCGCATACGGCTCGGACAGCGTCTGCGAAGGGCGGAATGTGGAGTGGTAGAGATCCGTTGCTTCCTGCAGCCGAGACGGGGCGAAGTGTGCGGCAAAGACGAACGGCAGCCCGAGACGCGCAGCCAAGGCCGCGCTGTAGACACCGGAACCCAGCAGGTGGATGGGTATATCGGCGCCCTCTCCCGGGATGGCCCGCACCTGTGGTCGTGTGCCGTGGAGGTAGGAGAGGAGTTCGGCGAACTGCGCAGTGAACTCCTGATCCGCCGGTCGCCCGCGACGGATTTCGGCCGCCGTCCACGGGTCCGTTCCCGGTGCGCGCCCCAGCCCGAGATCGAAGCGGCCGGGGTGCAGGGCTGTCAGAGTGCCGACCTGCTCGGCCACGACGAGCGGCGCGTAGTTGGACAGATTGAGACTGCCGGTGCCGACCTGGATGGTCCGGGTCCCGGCGGCGACCGCGCCGGCCAGGATGATGTTGGCCGAGCTCGCCATCGGCGCCATGTTGTGGTGCTCGGCAAGCCAGTAGCGGTGGAAGCCCAGGCGCTCGGCATAGGCGGCGAGTTCGACGGTGCGGTGCAATGCGTCACCGACAGTGTGGCCGTGACGGATAGGTGCGAGATCGAGAAGCGAGAGTGCCGGACGATCCGGAGGAGTGGAAAGGGTATCCATCGCGTGCCGTTTCTTGTCTAGGGGTGGGTCAGGGGTGCCTTCGGCGGGGAAAGACACCTGGGAGGCGGCACGGCGGCCGCGACTCGGCGGGCGGTCTACCGTTCCGCCGCGGTGATCCAGCCGGGTATGTATTCGAAACGCGAGATCTTCCAGGTACCGTCTTCGCGGCGGAGATCCAACTGATAGTGGGCTCCGTAGAGATCCTGCCCACTCGGTGTAGCCGGCCGCTGAGGGATGATCCGGCCGACCACAAGGTGAGCGGTATTGCGAGCTTCGTCGACCGTGATCTGCAGCGGGCAGCCGAAATGTTGCATCCACGGCCACAGACGACGGAAGGACTTCATCTGTCCGATGACTTCATGACGTCCCTGGAGGTCACCCATCGGGGGGAACGCCCCGAAGACGTCCTCGGTGAAGCAGCCACGTAGGAGCGTGATGTCGCCTTGGTCGATGGCCCACGAATAGCGCGAGTAGAAGTCGGCGACCTGCCGCACGGCATCGTGGGGGTCGAGATCAGGGATACCGCGGGCCCAGGGCGAGTCCAACTCGCTCACGATGCTGGGCGTCGCGTCGCCGATCTTCCATCCTTCGGGGGACGGGATGCTCCATTTCGCGAACCGAGCCTCGTCCCCGTCGATCCATGGGATGGACAGCCGCAGGACCTCGAATTGCCAACCGGACTCGGTCCGGACGAGGTCGGCCACGAGTGTCGCGCCGAACGTCGAAGGCGCCGGTTCCGTTTGCGGCGTGAGACCGTACAGGTAGGAGGTAAGTACTGTCCGCTCGTCGTCACCGCCGACGAAGTGGTTCGTGGTGACTATGTCGAGGGGCATGATGGGATCGAAATCGGCGCTGAACAGAGCCGTGATTGCCCTGGCTCCGCGGGCCTGACCATGCGCACTGGAGTACAGGACGCTCGCGTCGGCGAAGACGGTAGTCAGGGCGTCCTGGTCACTGTCGGCCCAACCTGCCACGAAGATGTCCAACGCCGCGAGTACCCCCTCGGCCGTCGGGGACATCGACCTTTGTCCTGATTCTGGGTCGAGGCGGCCTCGCTCCGATGTGATCGATCGATTGTTGCGGGTCATGTCGACGACGCTAAACAATGACATTGATGTCAAGGTCAAGCGACAGCGGAGTGAAGCACGTCACCATCCACGCACGGTGCTACGCGCAGAACGGAATTCGACCGAACTCGGAAACCTGAGATCCACACCCTGTCGGCGGGCGCCCTTCTCTCTCTTGCCTCTCAGGCAGCCGGGCTGGCGACCGTCAGGTAGGCGCGGATGGCGTCCCGATTGCGCGTCAGGGTGTCGATACGCCGCTCGATCTCGCCTAACTCGCGGGCGAGATTCGCGGCCAACTCCGCGTCGACCATCGGGCGCAAGGCGGCACCGGCGCCGAGGAAGCAGGGCACGATCTCGCGAATGACCCCGGTGCTCAGCCCCGCCTGGAGCAGATCGCGAATCTGTTGGACGCGCTGCACTGCGCTCTCGGGGTAGTCCCGGTAGCCGTTGGCCAGGCGGTCGGGGTGCAGCAAGTCCTGCTGTTCGTAGTAGCGCAGGAGTCGGGTGGCGACTCCGGTGCGATGGGAAAGTTCACCGATCTTCATGGTGATGTGCTTCACTCCGTTTCGGCTTGACCTTGACATCAATGTATAAGTTTAGCGTCAGTGGCGTGACCGACGTAATGAACGACTCCTCCAGATCGAAAAGGGGCGGCCTCGCCGTCCTGTTCGTGGCGGCCTTCATGACCATCACCACCGAGACCCTGCCCATGGGTCTGCTGCCGCAGATGGGCCAAGGCCTGGGGGCATCAGAGTCGCAGGTCGGACTGTTGGTCGCGATCTACGCCTTCGTTGTCATGCTCGTGACCTTGCCCGTCACCGCATGGACCGCCAACTGGCCACGGCGTCGACTCTTTCTGGTGATCATGGCAGCTTTCGCCGTGAGCAACCTCTTGATGGCCCTCGCCCCCACCTTTCCCGTGGCCGTTATCGGCCGACTCATCGCGGCGCTGGTGCACGGTGTGCTCTGGTCGATGATGGCTGCTTACGCCACGCAGATGGTCGCTCCCGGCCGCGCCGGCCGCGCCGTCGCCACGGTTTACGCCGGCAACAGCGCAGCCCTGTCCCTCGGCGTGCCCCTCGGTACGGCGCTGGGTAATGCCCTGAGCTGGCGGGCGGCCTTCGTCGTCCTGGCCGGGGTTGCGGTCCTCGTGATGGTCGCGGCTCCTGCCCTGTTGCCTCAGGTTCCTGGCACGCGCTCCGCCGACTCGTCGGCCGCCAAGGCGTTCAGGATCCCTGGAGTGCTGGCCATCGCCGTCACGACCACCGTGGTCATGCTGGGTCACTTCACGCTCTATACCTATGTCGCCCCCTATCTGCAGGATGCCGGTATCTCCGAGAAAGCGGTCAGCCCAGTCTTTTTCGCCTTCGGTGTCGCGGGCATCGCCGGGGTGTGGTGCGCCGGAATGCTGGTGGACCGGCGCCCGCGGGGTGCCCTGCTGAGCGCCGTGGGCATCGTGGTTCTGGCCCTTGCCGGATTGGGGGCAGTCGGCTGGTTCACTCCTGCGACGATCGCTCTGATTGTGCTGTGGGGACTGGCCTACGCGGCACTACCGACCTTCCTGCAGTCGGCCGCGCTCAAAGCAGCGCCAGCCGCACAGGCTGCCGCCTCCGCGCTGTTCATAATCGGCTTCAACCTCGGCATCGGCGGCGGTTCGCTGGTCGGCGGCCGGGTCCTCGATCACATCGGCGTGGCCGCCGTGCCCGGTGCGGCCGCTGCACTCACCGCGGTCGCCTTGCTCATCGTCGTGTTCGCGCGCACGTCCGCGTTCCCCCGGCGCACGACGTCGGCCGTCATCGCCCGACCCGGCAACAAGGACGAGGCCAGCCTCACTCACGAACTCGCCGAGCTCGGTCAGCACCGCTGACCTGCACCACCCTCATCCGCACATATCCAGGCGTGATCACACATCCGCCGCAGCAAGCGAAAGGCAATCTCGCACAGTCATGAACAACCTCCGCGATATCCCGCTCTCCCTTCTCAACCTCGCCCCCATCCGGCACGGCGGCACAGCCACCGAGGCGCTGCACGAGACCATCGAACTCGCACGCAAGGCAGAGGAGTTCGGCTACCACCGCTACTGGATCGCCGAGCACCACAACATGGCCGCCGTGGCCTCGGCGGCGACCTCCGTCCTGATCGGGCAGGTGGCCGCTGCCACCGAGAGGATCAAGGTCGGCTCCGGCGGCATCATGCTCCCCAACCACGCCCCGTACGTGGTCGCCGAGCAGTTCGGCACCCTCGCCTCCCTCTACCCCGGACGCAT
Organism: Rhodococcus sp. JS3073; assembly: GCF_026810085.1. Lineage (NCBI taxonomy): Bacteria > Bacillati > Actinomycetota > Actinomycetes > Mycobacteriales > Nocardiaceae > Rhodococcus > Rhodococcus sp. JS3073. The sequence goes on from NZ_CP113951.1 coordinate 5,346,919, forward strand.
CGACCTCGGGTTGGGTCGCGCACCGGGTACCGACCCGTGGACCGCCCAGGCACTGCGGCGCGGTGAAGCCACCGCCGAGGACTTTCCGGCCCAGGTGGCGGAGGTTCGCCGCTACCTCGCGCCGGGCGGACCCACCAGCCGGGTCCGCGCCATCCCCGGCGAGGGCACCAACGTCCCGCTGTACATCCTCGGTTCCTCCACCTTCGGCGCGGCCCTCGCCGCGAAGGAAGGCCTGCCCTTCGTCTTCGCCTCGCACTTCGCTCCCAACCAGCTGTCCGCTGCCCTGGACATCTACCGTGCGAACTTCCGCCCCTCCGAGAACCTGGACAAGCCACACGCCGTTGTCGGCGTGAACGTGATCGCCGCCGACTCCGACCAACACGCCCAGCACATTTTCACGACCCTCCAGCGCAAGTTCCTCACCCTGATCCGCGGCGAACTGCAGAACCTGCCTCCCGTCGACGACATCGACCAGCTGTGGTCCGCGCAAGAAGCTTCGGCCGTCGGTGCCATGCTCCGCGCGTCCTGCGTCGGCTCGCCTGACACCGTCCGCGACGGCCTCAACGAGTTGGTCGAGCAGACGCAGGCCGACGAACTCATCGTTCTCACCGAGACCTGGGAGTTCAAGGACCGGATCCGCAGCTACGAACTCCTCGCCGACCTGAAGACCGCATGACACCCGACTCTCTCACCGTTCGTCCCGCCTCGATGCACAGAAGGGACAGGGCACCGTGACCCCCCGTCGTTCGATAGCGCAACGGTGGGCGCCCTTACCGTGGCTAATCGCAACGTGATCCCATGACCAGAGCGCGTGCCGCCTCGGATGGCACGCCTGCTGACGCTGCCGAAACCCCGCAGTGCAGTTGGTCTTCCAGCCGAGTCGGTTGTGAAGACCAGTTGAGCAATATGATTCCGAATCCTGCCCCATAGTTTTAGAGACGACCCATCACCGGCGTCCACTCGACGATTCGATGGTCCGGTACCAGGCCGTGGATGACGAAGGGATCGTGCGTGAAGAGCTGTGCGACCGTGTCGGTCGTGTCGGCCTCCACGAGGATGAAGGCACCGCTGTCATCGGCGTACGGGCCGCAGGCGATGACGATCCGCTGGTCGACCAATTCGGAGAGCCATGCTCGGTGTCCGGATCGGTACGTGTCACGGCCTGCGGCGGTTTGGGCTTAGTAGGTGTAGTCGACGACGAAGATTGGCATGGTTTCTGATTCCTCGTGGCTGCCAGCAGCGATAAACGACACCGAAGCCGCCGCGACCGATCTCATCGGCATCCTCGAATCCGGCCGTGCTCAACTCGGTCGCGACCGGGTGCGCGACGTCGCTCTGTGTCTCCAGTGGATCAAACTCGGCCATCAGCGGCTTCATTACCAAGCGGAGGCATCAGCAAGGACCCCGATCTCGGGACGCTCGGTCCATAGAGGACCGAGCGATCGACTGGAACCGCCAAAGCCTCGAAGACCCATGGTATATCCGCCTTTTGATACTTTGTCATCAGGATACTCCGCGGCGTGGTTGCGTCCGATCCTCCGGCCCGAGCAGTGTGTGCGCGATCCCGCCGGTTCGTTAAAGAATGGGGGAGGCGGGATCGAACATCGCCTGATACGGCCGCCGCCACCGTGGACTTGGGTGCTTGAACTGACCACCCCGGCTCAGGCACCACCCCGAGGAAAACGGCGGAGATGCCGAGAGAGTCGAATGCGCAGCACGTACGGGACCCTAGCGTGATCCGGGAGATCGGATCAGATTGGTAATCGGCAGCCCCGTCGTTGCCGGTTGGACGACGGGGCCGCCCGCATCCCGGGCGGGCGCCAGAACGCTCGGGATACGCTCGCTGCCGTCGGGCGGCAGCGGCACAGGGCCCCGGCCGAGCTGGTGGCTCGGGCTCTACGTGAGGGGGTGGAGGACAGGCGTGCTACGGCAATGCTGTCGGCTGCCTGTCCGGGGGTGATCGACTCCGCGTTCGACCTGTCGAGGATGGCGATGATGGTGTCGTAGATGCGTTCGACCCGATCGCGTATCCAGTCGGTAGTCACGTCGGTCATCGGCGAGCTGGGGGTGAGGCCGGTGCTCGTCGGTGCCTCGATGGGCGGTATGACGTCGTTGATCGGGCAGGGGGAGAACCCGGAGCTCGCTCGGGGTCTGGTCTTGGTCGATATCGCGCCGAAGGTCGAAACCGCCGGCACGGCGGAGATCATGGCGTTCATGCGCAGTGGCCTCGAGGGTTTCGCGAGCCTGGCCGAGGCTGCTGCGGCGATCGCGGCGTATACCCCGAACCGGGTTCGCAAGCCCAACCCGGATGGGTTGCGCAAAAACCTCCGCCTGCGTGATGGCCGCTGGTTCTGGCATTGGGATCCGGCGTTCCTTCGCCAGGGCGACGAACCGACTCGTCAGGCCGATTCGATCGTGCGATACGAACGCGCTCGGGCCGCCGCGGCCGCGGTCACGGTTCCCACGTTGCTCGTGCGGGGCACGCAATCCCATGTGGTCAGCGAGGAAGGCGCCAGGGAGCTGCTCGAGCTGATTCCGACGGCCACGCTGATTGACGTCGCCGGGGCCGGCCATATGGTCGCCGGCGATGACAGCGATGCCTTCAGTGGCGGATTGAAGGGATTCCTCGACGAAGACGTTATCGCAGCGCGCTACTGACGCGGTCGAGCCCTCGGACGCGACCGGTCGAGGGATCAGCTTAAATCTGCATCCGTGCCGGTTGCAGCGGCGAACCGGATTTGGCTCCGCAACCGGTCGCCGTCCGACTGATCCGTCCGTAGGCGATCGGAGTGGGTCAGCATCGTAATGCTGCACTGTCGGAACATTTCGCGAATCCAACGAGCGGGGCGATCGTAACCGTCAGGGCAGGAGGGGCGTGGGCGACCGAACCGCAGCAGACCTCGGATGGCGATCAAATAGTGGATCCGCCATGTTCGCGCTGCTACCGGTTCCCGTTATTCACAGGTGCGCGAGCATGGGGAACAGGGCGATCGCGGAGACGGTGATCCCTGCGGCGCCGGCAACGACGCCCAGGAGGGCCCGCAAGGATGCCGCCTCGTCGTCCGCTACCGCGGACCGCGACGTGGCGACGGCGCCGCAGACCACCGCGGCCAACCCCAGGAGGAAGCCGAGTCCGACCACCCAGAACGACGCCACGGATAGCGCCCCGATCGCGATCGACACCGCGGGCAGCCGCGACCCATGCTGTTTCGGTATCCCGTTGTCGTCGAGGGAGGAGCACATGCGGTGGTCGGCACGGGGGCTGTCGGGGACGGCGGCCGTCATGATCCTCCCTTTCACGGTTAACGAGTCGGGTCGACGAGGCAAGTACGATGGACGAGACCGAAAGTGTCGCCAAGAACTGTTCGGGCGCAACGGGAACGGTGGTGTCGAAGCCGTTTCGGAGGTCGAGGATTGCGACTCGGTCGAGGGTCTCCGCTTGTGACGAAGACCCCATAAGAAATTTAGCACTCGTGTCGTGGGAGTGCTAACTCTTTTTGCTAAGTAATTTCATGACCTCGCCACCCGCTGCGCGGGTGCATCATGCCGCCGCGCTCATTCGGCTGTGGGCATTCGCCGAGGTCCGAAGTGGGACGGTGCTGGCGCTTGATTGTGAGTGAAAGGGCTCGTTGTTATCTGGGGAGCCGAAGCGGTCCCGATGCCGTTGAGTGTGAATGCCGACCCATGTCGGCACGGCGGGGGGCGCTTGTTGCGGTTGCGGACCTGCCCGCGGGCTGTCGAAGTATTCGGCGAGACGGCGCCCGTGCCGAGATTCGTCCGCACGCGCCTATCGTGACACGGGCGGTACGCGGTACACTGTTGGCACAATCGGAGGTGGATATGCTCGTCGACCGAGATCGGGCCCGCGACTCGATCCATGCCTTGTCGGACCCGGACCTCGTGGAGCTGTTGGTCGAGGAGTTCTCCCGGCGCCCCGCCCTGCGTCCTGTCCGTGACGATGTGACGGCGTTGCTGTCGATGAGCCCCGCGCTGGCACGTCAACAGGAGCGTGCGGTCGCCAACCCGGCCGCCGCGGCGGTGGCCCGCACACGGATTGTGGCGTCCGTGCTGAACTCGATCGTCGACCAGCACGAGATGCTCGACTCCACCGCCGTCAGTCGTGTCCTGGGGAAGGCGCCCACCAGCCGCAACACCGCCAGCCGCCTGTCGGCGGCCGGCACGGTGATCGCGCTGCCGGTATCGGGGCACAAGCTCTACCCGGCCTTCCAGTTCGACGCCGACCGCCGGCAGGTCCGCCCGATCGTCGCCGAGATCAACCGGGCCCTCGGCGCGAAGGGCGACCCGTGGGGTGTGGCGTCCTGGTGGCTGAGCCCGACCGACTTCGCCGACGACCCGCGATCGCCGGCGGCCCTGGCCGTCGCCGGCGGGCACGAGCAGGATCTGCGGGACATGGCCGACGATCTGACGCAGGACTGAATCGGCAGTGTCCTACCCGGATCCACCCACACCGCTGCCGCCTGCCCTGGTCACCACGATCCCCGCCGATACCTCGCTGTGGCGCATCCACAGCGCCGCCCGCGGCGCCGCGGAGTTGAACCCCACCGCCCGGCCGAGGGCCCGGGCCGGGGGCCGGTTCGACAGTCTCGACGGCTCCTACGCGTACCTGTACCTCGGTGACAGCCCCGCTGCGGCGGTCGCCGAGACGCTCTGCCGCAACCTGCCGGTCGACCAGTCCCCGCGGCTGATCCCGCGGGCGACGATCGCCGGCCGGGTTCTGCGTGAACTGCGGACCACCCGCACGGTGAAGGTCGTGGACCTGACCGGAACCGGGGCGTCCCGGATCAACGCCGGCGCCTGGTTGTCCAAGTGCGACCCCTCAGGGTATCTGCACACCCGCCGATGGGTCGCCGCGATCCTCGCCGCGAACCCCGATGTCGATGGCGTGCAATACCGTCCGCGGCACGACGAGAACACCCTCGCCTGGATGCTGGCCGATGACCCGGCCACGCACACCCACCCCGCCGTCACCGCCGTCGGAGGGGTGATCGCGCTCGACTCCGCCGACGGGCACTACCTTTTGGGTGCGATTCTCACCCCGCACAACGCCGCGCTCGGACCCTGATCCAGCCAGTACCGGCAGATAGCGGCACGCCGGGTTTCGTGACGTCCATGGATCTGATTCGGGGACTGAACGGAACGTGAAATAGAGGCCGGCGACGCGGGCCGCGTCGAAAAATTTCCTTCGAACCGGGTTGTGCTGGGCGGTTACCTGGTTGGCGCCGGCAGTCGATGATCGTTGCGTGCGGGACCTCGCAACGCGACTGGCGGGCTCGTGTGTTGGGGTAACGGATTGCTCGGCAGAGTGGTTAGCGGTATCGGTTGGCGGTAATTCTGCCATCACACATTGCACAATTCGCTGCACACCCTGGACGCCCGGTCCCCGGCTACGGTCGGCATCAGGTGCAACTTTCTCGCCACAATCGCAACGCGTGGGAGGCATCAGTCTCGAGGTGTTGGGACGCGGGGACGCTGCGTGCGTCGATGGGCGAGCTGACATCGTTGATGACTTGCTCGATCCGCATTAGGGGTGGGTGGTTGGTGGGTGGGTTTCCCAGCAGTTCTCGTGCTTGCGTGCGTCCCACTGCGTAGTAGATGTGGCGAATCTTGGTGATGGATATTGCTGCGGTGCAGAGGGGGCAGGGTTCGCAGGAGGTGTAGAGGTCGCAGTCGCTCAGGTCCGGTCGTCCGAGTGCGCGGCAGGCGGCCCGGATTGCGAGGATTTCTCCGTGGGCGGTGGGGTCCAGGGATTCGTTGACGTCGTTGAGTCCGGTTGCAACGGTGCCGCCGTTGCGTGTCACCATCGCGGCGAACGGTGCACGGCCGGGTTGGTGGACCGCGCTCGCGGAGAGGTCGATGACCTCGCGCATCAGCCGTTCGATGTACATCGAATTCCTCAATTTCGTTGGTGGAAGTGTATTCGCGCGCATTGTTCGGCCCGGGCCGCTCCCGGGCCCGCCCGCAGGGGTCGGGGCGGGCGGACCGAGAAGCGGTGGCGAACTATCTTGCGGCGACGACGTTCATGTTGTCGGCGTAGAAGTCGACGTCGCGGGTTTCTGGGGTGCGATGGATCATGGTCAGGCTGACGGCGTAGCCGGCGACGAGCACGGCCACGATGCTCCACGTTGTTCCGGAGGTGTTGATCAGCCATGCCGCGAGGAAGGGTGTTGCGGCTCCACCGACCAGGTTGGTGAGGGTGTATGTCGCCGCGTGTCCGGAGTACCGCACGGGGGTGGGGAAGTGTTCGGCGAGTACGGCACCGAGGGCGCCGAAGGCCAATCCTTGGCCGTTGAGGGCGAGGATCATGCCGAGTGCCATCAATGGCCAGGTTTCGGTGTTGAGTAGTGGGAAGTAGGCGATGACGCCGACGAGGCTGATGATGGTGCCCGTGTACAGGACTTTCTTGCGTCCGACCCGGTCGGCGAGGTATCCGCCGGTGGGGGTGGCGATGGCGCCGAGCGCTGTTGCCGTCAGGACGAGGGTGAAGACGGTTTGTGACGACATCCCCAGGTTCTTGGTGATGTAGGCGGCGGAGTAGGTGTTGACGATGTAGGCGGTGGCGACGTTGGCGGCCCACAAGAGCGTCAGGCGTGAGACTGTCCGGGGGTAGCTCTTGAACATGGTGAGGATGGGGCGCCGCACGGGCGCATGCTTCTTCTTGGCTTCCTCGAACACCGGTGTCTCGTTGACGTACCGGCGGATCACAAAGCCGGTGATCGCCATGAGGAAGCCGACGAGGAAGGGGATGCGCCATGCCCATTCGATGAAGGCTTCTTCGCCGACGGCTCCACGGATGGCGACGAGTGTGAGCGAGACGATGCCGAGGCCGAGTGGGGCTCCGACGTTGACCAACGAGCCGTAGAGGGCGCGGCGGCCGGGCGGGGCGTACTCCATTGCCATCAGCTGCGCGGCGGTGGATTCACCGCCGAGGCTGAGGCCCTGCACGCAGCGGAGGGCGACGAGCAGCAGTGGTGCCCAGATCCCCCAACTGTCGTATCCGGGAAGCGCGGCCATGCCCAGCGAGGCCGCGGCCATCAAGATGATGGCGATGACCATCGCCTTTTTGCGGCCGGCGCGGTCGCCGATGTGGCTGAAGACCACTGCGCCTAGGGGGCGCGCTGCCAATCCGACACCGAATGAGGCCAGTGATGCGAGTGTGCCGGCGACGGGGTCGAGGCTGGGAAAGAAGACCTGGGGGAAGACGATCGCCGACACCGCGCCGTAGAGCCCGAAGTCGAACCATTCGAGCATGGTTCCCATCGGGGCTCCGATGAGGACGCGCCGGACATCTCTTCGGCGCTCGGCCTCGGTTTGCGGTGTTGTGGCTGTCTGGACCGACTGCGTGGATGCGGGATTACCGTTCATGTGATGGGCCTCGTGTGGTCGATGCTGGAGCGGCCGGCGTCTGGGACATCGCTGGCCCAGGATCCTGACACGCGGAAAGAGTGGAGCGGCACACGTCACCGTTGTGTACGGATCAGTTAGTCCATTATGGGTGTGATATTCACCGTCCGCTAGACCCTGATCCACATTATTTTCGATGCCCAACTAATCGTCGAGAGGTGTTGTTACGGAGGGATGAACACTCCCAGATCGAGCCTGGTCGGGTGCGGCGGACATCACTGCGGCCCGGGGCGCCAACCCATCTCAGATGCTGGTCGTGGGCGCTGTTTCTGGGGGCGCCTACTATTGAGACCCACACGGAGTGAGGAGGCGTGGTGCCCACAGGGGTGACGCGGAAGCGGGACAAAGAACGAACGCGCGAAGAGATTCTGGACACCGCCACCGAGGTGTTCGCCCGCATGGGCTATACCGGGGCCACGCTCGATCAGATCGCGGAGCGGACCGGGACCGCGAAACGGATGGTCTACTACTACTTCGGTGGGAAGGAGCAGTTGTTCATCGCGGTCCTCGAGCGTGCGTACCTGGGGCTCCAGGTCGCCGAGGAGGGCCTCGATGTCGACCAGCTCGATCCGGTGTCCGCGATCCGCAGCATCACTGGGTTGCTCTACGACCATCACGACAAGAACCCGTACATGCTCAAGCTGGTCGGCATCGAGAACGTCCATCAGGCCGAGCATCTTGTGAAGTCGGAGCTCCTGTCCAACCTGCGGACGCCGGCCATCGATGTGATCGATCGCGTGCTGAAGAAGGGGCAGGCGCAGGGTGTGTTCGTCCGCCAGGTCGATCCATTGGATGTACACATGCTGATCAGCGCGTATTGCGTGTTCCGCGTGGCGAATCGGTACACCTTCAGGGCTCTTTTCGGGCGCGATCTCCGCGATCCCGACTATCGGGACCACTATCGCGCGATGATCGGCGATCTCATCGTCAGCTACCTGACGACAGGGGCGGCGCCGGGGATGCCCTGACGCACCGAAGGCCCTGCAGGGGATACATTTTCACAGTGAAGTTGGGCGAGCCCGTGCGCGATCTGGCGCCGGGCTCGCCCGCTTTTGCGTGACCTCTTTCCGCGACGCGGCGCGATCTCACCCGCCCTACCTCTTGCGCAGTCGCCCACGCCGGCCTTAATGTATGGAACGGTTAGTCCATTAGCTCGGTGGGTGCCGTTGACGCACGCAACGTCCGGACCCGGATTCGAAGGGAAGCCTTGTGCAGGAAACCTTGATCAAGAACGTCCGCCCGCTGGCGGGCTCCGCCGTGGACATCCTGGTGCAGGATGAACGCATTGCTGCCGTCGGACCGTCGTTGACGTCCTCGGCGCCCGACGCACAGGTGATCGACGGGGACGGGCACCTGGTCCTGCCCGGATTCGCCGACGCCCACACCCACATCGACAAGTGCACAGTCGGGCTGGGCTGGTACAGCCGCAGGTCAGGACGCTCGTGGGCCGAGATGATCAAGGACGGCCAGGACTACCGTGAAAGACCGGATTTCGACCACCACGTCCAGTCGTCCCGCCAGGCGCGGGCGTCCATCGCAGCAGGCACAACTCACCTTCGGACCTTTGTCGACATTGATCCGAGCGCGCGACTGAAGGGCCTCGAAGGTGTCCTCAAAACTCGCGAGGACTTGGCCGGGGCGCTCACGATCAACATCGTCGCGTTCGCGCAGAGCGGGCTGCTGGTGACGCCAGGCGTCGAAAAACTCCTCGAGGAAGCCCTGCAAAATGGGGCAGATTCCGTCGGCGGCATGGACCCCGCCTACTACGACCGCGACCCGGTCAAGCACCTCGACGTGATCTTCGGCCTCGCGGAGAAGTACGACAAGGACGTCGACATTCACTTCCACGAGGTGGGTACCCTCGGTGCGTTCACCTGCGAGTTGATCATCGAGCGGGTCAAGACCTTGGGATGGCACGATCGCACCGTGATCAGCCATCCGAACTTCCTCGGCGACATCGAGCCCGCCTACGCGGACAGGCTGATCGAGGAGCTCGCCGAGAATCGCATCTCGATCACGAGCAACGGCCCCGGCGGGTCACATCCGAATCCGCCGGTGAAGCGTCTGCATCAAGCAGGAGTGGCCTGCGGAATGGGAAACGACGGCGTGGGGGATACCTGGAATCCGTTCAACCGGCCGGACGTGTTGAACCGCGCGTACCTCGTTGCCTTCCGAAACCGTCTCAGCGGCGACGACGAGCTGGAGATCGCCCTGGACCTCGCCACCTACGGTGGCGCACGGGTGATGCGGGCCGAATCGTACGGGCTCGAGGTCGGATGCTATGCGGATCTGGTTCTTCTGCCTGGCGAAACGCACGTGCAGACGATCATCGAACGCCCGACCGAGCGCCTCGTCCTCAAGCGTGGGCGCATCGTCGCCCGCGATGGCGAATGCCTCGTGTAACATCCGCGTTCGGCGATCGCACAACCTGAGAATCCAGTCGACTAGGCATCCAACCCGGTCGGTGCGCCCGCGGCGAATCGTCGGACGCTGCCGGCGAATGGGTCTTCCTTCCAGTTCATTCGGGCGGCCACCGGCTAGCGGCTCGTGCCGGTACCCGTTCTCGCAGACGCCGACCTGGGGCACGCGATCGGCCATCGATTCTCCCGTGCAAGGACATCGATGGCAACGCAGTTCCCATCTCGTCGAGGGCTGAACGATGGGTGTGCATCCTGCCACACCCACCGTTCAGCCCTGCTACCAACACATATCCACGCCAGTCGTCGGTGAAAGGCCCAGAAGTGACTGCAACACACATCGATGCGTTCCCGCTCGTCCAAACAGGGGACGGCATCACCACCGGTGTCCGGTACGTGCCGGCGGAACCGGATACCGTCCTCTGGGGGACTCTGCCGTGCAGCACCGATGCTGCAATCGTGTCGGTGGAACCAGGCGAGACCATCGTCGTCGACACCGTCAGCCATGAGGGACTTCTCCCTGACCAGGGTTCCGACCCGGTCGCCTTCTTCGGCCGACACGGAGTCCCATCCGATCAGATACTCACCGATGCAAGAGAAATCGCCAGAATACGAACCCCGGCACCCGGGCAGGGGCCACATATCGTGACCGGTCCGATCGCCGTCTCCGGTGCACGCCCAGGGGATCTGCTCGCGGTACGAGTCGACGACCTCGTCATGCGGGCACCATACGGTGTCATCTCGACCCGCCACGGACGGGGCGTCCTGCGCGGGAACCCGGTGTTGTCGGGGAACTACGGATCGTTCTGCCCGGTGACTGCGGATCCCGACCGAGGGTGGGTGGCCTCGATGGCACTGCGCCCCGACGAGCACGAGAGTGCCTCGTTTCCGCTGCAACCGTTCCTCGGAATCATGGGTGTCGCAACTGATTCCACGAGTCGAGCGAACTCGATCCCGCCCGGACATCATGGTGGCAACCTCGACATCAAGCTGTTGACGGTCGGCAGCACGCTCTACCTCCCCGTGCAGGTGGCGGACGCACTGCTGTACGTCGGCGACCCGCACTACGCCCAAGGAAACGGGGAGGTCGCGCTGACTGCGCTCGAGGCTCCGCTTCGCGCGACACTCACAGTCGATGTCATTCCCGCCGCAGATCTCGGCGAGCTGACCCGGGTCACCGGCCCATTCGCCATCAGTGACGGCCTCCTCATCCCGACGGGACTGCACGAAGACCTCGGCCAAGCCTTGTCGTCCTGTGTTACCAACGCCGTGCAGATGCTCGTCTCTCTGTTCGGCATGGATCGACAGCAGGCGTACCTGTACCTGAGTGCGGCAACCGACTTCCAGGTCTCCCAGGCCGTGGATCTCGTGCAGGGAGTCCACGGTCAGATCCGCACCAGCGACTTCGGTCCCACCGGATGGGCTTCGCTTCAACGTCTGATCCTCTCGTCGAGGCCTTAGCCGTTCCTATGGAATTCCCTCTTCCGCAGCCCTTCTCAGTGCGCTGTCTACTCATCGCGCTACGCACAGCCGCGGAGAGGTCGACGGTGACCCCCGCTTCGGTGCGCTGGCCCGGACGTGTTGTCCGCGCCCGCGGTACGTAGATGTCGGGCGTCAGGCTCGACGGAACTGCCGCGTTCGGGCGGCCCGCGCTATCCCCCTCTTGAGAGAGTCGAAAATGCTTGTAGTCCAGTAACTTTCAGTTAACAGATCGTAGGTCTCGCGCAACATTTGGGTGACACACTCGAGACTCGGAATGAGCAGCATCCACAGGTAGTCGATGCCCGCCGCTGTGCAGCGTGGGCTCGTCCATCCTCCGAACCCCCGCTATCAGAATCCGGGAACCCCATCGTCGAGGTCGGCATCGTCGGGATCCGGGACTGAGCCTGTCTACCGCGAAGGGCAATCATGACGACAGACGCACTATGCGACGTCCCACTAGAGGTGAGGCAGTCGTATGCCAGAAGCCGATCGCTCAGAGTCGGGCCCCAGATTCTCGCAGGCGGTTCACCGACCGGCCCGCTCGCCGGCACCTCGACCGTCGTCAAGGATCTATTCGCGATTGAGGGCCACCGAATCGGTGCCGGAAACCCGGATTGGCTTGCCGCTGCCCGCATCGAATCGTCGCATGCCTGGGCCGTGAAACGCTGGACGGACGCCGGGGCCTCGGTCATCGGAATCGCACACAGCGACGAGCTCGCATTCAGTCTCTCCGGCACCAACGCCCACTACGGGACCCCGGTGAACGCGGCTGCTCCGGAACATGTTCCGGGCGGCTCGTCGAGCGGCTCCGTCGCAGCGGTGGCGGCAGGACGCGTAGACTATGCCCTCGCCACCGACACTGCAGGGTCCACCCGTGTCCCCGCCTCGTACTGCGGCACGTTCGGAGTACGCACCACCCACGGCAGAATCCCGATGACCGGCGTGGTTCCACTGGCACCGTTCTTCGACACCGTCGGTGTGCTCGCCGCTACGGGCGAGGCGTTGCAGCGGGCAGCGACCGTCCTGTTGGAACCTGGTGCCGGCCCGCAGGCCACTGCCGCGCCGCCCACCGAGATCGTCCTCGCGACCGACCTACTCGCGCTGGCTGACTCCGACACCGCTGCCGCCGTGACCGCAGCAGCGCGAGGACTGGCCGAAGTCGCTGGGGTACCGGTCACCGAGGCGACACTTGCTGGGGTGGGCACCCTCGCCGACTGGCAGCAGCTGTTCACAGTGCGCCAGATGGCGGACATCTGGGCAACTCACGGCGCCTGGGTGACAAGTCGGCACCCCAACCTGGGGCCGGGGGTGACGTCACGCATGCGCCAGGCCGCCGCGGCGGATCCCGAGCGGGCCCGGCTCGCAGACGTAGGACGAGAGATGGTCCGCGAGAAGATCGAATCCACGATCCCGCCGGGAGGCATGCTGGCCTTCGCAACGGCCGCGGGGCCGGCACCACGAATCGACCTTCCCGGTACCGCCAAAGCCGAACTGCGGAACCGCACCATCGCCATGACCTGTGTGGCCGGGCTCGGCGGACTCCCCGCCGTATCCCTCCCGCTGACCACAGTTGCGGGACTGCCGGTAGGAGTGTGCCTCGTCGGCCACCCGGGCGACGACGAGACGCTGCTCGCAGCGGCAACAGTGGCAGACCGCCTCCTCGCGCCGATCCGGAGAGTGAAGCCATGACATCGACCACTCTGTTGTCGGCTCGGCTGCTCGACAGTGACCGGCCAGTCGACATATGCATCACCGACGGACGGATCTCGTCGGTGACCTCTGCCGGAACCGCACCTCTAACCGCAGGCGTCACCCACGACGCCGGCGGGCGAGTGGTACTGCCCGGCTTCGTCGAACCACACCTCCATCTGGACAAGGCCTTTCTGGGAACACCGGCCGCCGGTGGGTCGCTACGCGAGGCGATCGCACAGACTGCAGCGGCGAAGGCACTGTTCACCGACCGCGACGTGCGTACGCGTGCACTTCGTGTTCTCGCCCGAGCCGTCGCCCACGGAACCACCGCGATACGCGCGCACACCGAGATCGACCCCGACATAGGTCTGCTGTCGGTCCGAGTAATCGACAATTTGGCACGTCAGCTTGCTGGCGTCGTCGACGTTCAGGTGGCGCCATTCCCGCAGGAGGGACTGTTCTGCCGTCCCGGCACGATGCCCCTGCTGCGGGAGGCCCTCGAAATCACCGGAACCGTCGTCGGTGGATGCCCTTATGCCGAGGACTCGCTGCGGCACGCCCAACGGCACGTCGACGCAATTCTGGACCTCGCTGTCGAGTTCGGGATCCCGGCAGACCTGCACCTCGACCTGGCGAACGACGACACCGATCCACGCTTCACGCTCGCCGAGTACGTTGCTCACCAAACCGTGGCAAGGGGACTCGAAGGTCGCGTGGCCATCGGCCACGTCACCACCCTGGCGGCATTGTCCCTCTCGGCTCGAGGCCGAGTGCTCGACGCTCTCGCCGCCGCGAGGATCACCGTTGTCGCCCTGCCGGCGACGGACCTCTATCTCATGGGTCGCGACGACGAACGAAATGTTCGACGCGGTGTCGCTCCGATTCGCGAGTTGTGGTCGGCCGGTGTGCCGACGGCTTTGTCGTCGAACAACATTCGGAACGCATTCACTCCCACAGGGAGAGCGGACCCGCTCGACATCGCCCTTCTCGCGGCCCGAGTCGCGCACGTGTCCTCGCCGGACGAGTTCACGCGTATCGTTGGCATGACGACTGTTGCGGCCGCTGCGGTGGTCCGTCCGGGTGAGCCCCACGGCGTCACGGTTGGCGCTCGCGGCGATCTAGTCGTCCTCGACACCGAGGATCCCACCACGCTGCTATTCGATCAGCCGCCCAGAACTCTCGTACTGACGGGCGGGCTACCGGTCTACACCGAACGTCGGGAACGCGACTGGCATCACAGGGCCCGACAACTCGAACTAGCGAAGTAACAGTTGGCCCGTGGAGAGTTCTGTTCCTGGAAGCGATTGGGCCAACGAGTTGGCGTGAGGTTCGCGGAGAGCGACGAATTGGTGGTCTAGGTGGATTGACTAATGGGCATAGCGCTGGGGAGGAAACGGCAGGGACAGGATGAGTATCGCGGACTCCGCGAGTGCGGTCGCTCGGCTAGTTCCGATTCTCGGTGGTAGCGACGCTGCGAGGCGGTCGAGAGTTGGGGTTCTTCCGTGTTCGATGCGCCGACCGGGCAGGGTGGTGCTTATGCTCGATCTCGGGAGTTTCGCCGAGCGAAGAGGTGCATCAAGATGGCCCGACACAGCGGCAACCGGCCGGTCGATGGCCCGGAGTTGACGGTCGGTGTCCGGGTGCTGGTCCGCAGGAGCGCCGGGGCCGATCTCACCGGTGAGGTGGTCGAGGATTATGCGGCAGTGACCGACCCTGGCGGCGGTGGGCACGCGTGGGCGCCGGTGCATCGGTGGGCGGTCGCGCTCGACGACGGTCGGCTGGTCTTTGCCGACACCGAAGACCTGACCATCGATCCGGGCTCCTACCGCTCCGCCCCGAACCCGAACCCGAACTCGGCCCCGGGTTCGGCCGTGCAGACGCCCGGCCGACACCGGGGAGAATGATCGGCGGCGGCCGCTTCGTAGCCGGTTTTGGGGCGGCGTCGGGCATCGTGCACACGAATTGCGCGAGCAGTCAGTCCATTACATGAATGACGTGGATGAGGTGCTGAAGGGGGTACGTCGATCGCGCCGCATGATTTGTCGGGGTATGCCTCAGTCGTGGCATAGCCGTACCGGACGTGTTTCGTGCTGTGTGTTGTTCGGAACTGATGTTTCAGGCTTAGCGTGTCCGGTATGAGAGGAGATGAGGCTCGCGTGGCCCGGGCCTTCGCGGGGTGGTTGTCGTCTCAGGGGTGGATGGTGCGTACCGAGGTGGATTTCGTCGACATCGTTGCCGAGAAGGACGGACGCCGGCTCTACGTCGAGGTCAAGGGTGCGACGACCGAGCCGGGGTTGGATGTCGATACTGCGATCGGGCAGCTGGTGAGGCGGATGCCGAGCGAGCCGGATCAGGCGGTGTCGTTTGCGTTGGTGGTTCGTGACGAGCGGCGGTCGGTGGAGGCTGCGGTGCGGGCACCTCAGCGGATTCTGGATCTGTTGGGGATGGCGCTGTATGCGGTTGATGAGGACGGTGGTGTGCGGCAGCTCTTCGGCCGCATCTGAGACTGTTCCCGGCACAGGCGGGGGCCACCGGCCAGTGGGGTGGCCGGCAGCATCGTCATGCGGTGATGGTGGGGGAGGGCGGTGATGGGGCGGTAGCTTAGTCGGTGAGAGCCGTGGACTCATCATCGGTTTGGTCGCGGGTTCAGGCCTGTCCGCCCTACCGCCTCCATTGGGGGCCGTCGGTAGGCCCGTGAGATGACGACAATGCGCGGGTCGAGTGTGGGATGCGGTGTGTCCGGCGGTGGCGGTCTCCGTGCAGGCCAGCGGAGACGGAGGATTGCACCGTTTGTGGTGTGAAGGCGTGCGGGTCCTCGGATACTCCGATGGTCTCAGGTGCAGTCCCGGCAGATCAGCTGTGCGGGATCGATCGGGAGTGTGGGTTGCTGCGCGCATTGCGTTGCTGCGGGCTGGGGTTATCCGGTGTGGCGTCCGCTGTACGCGCAGAGCAGACCCCAAGCCGCGGCGAATCCGGCGATTTGGCTTTCGTTGGGGCATCGGGAAGTGCCGCCCCGAAGATTGCTGCGTCACCGAAATCGGACGCGGCACGGGCGGCGACCGCGACGCGTAGCGCCGGCCCGGTCGGTGCCAGGACCATCGCGAGCCCGCTGGCGGTGTCGCGCACTGCGATGGCCCGGATCAGGGTCGCGACGTGGGAGGGGATGGTGCCGTCGGTGGCGGTGAGCTTGCACGGTGTGGCGAGAAGTCGGGGTGAGGCGATGAGGGCGAGGCGGTAGGTCGCGGTCGATGCTCCGAGAAGGCGGGCAAGTGCGGGCGTGGGGGTCATCAGTGCCGCATACCCCGAATACGTGTTCCGGACGCGCTGGCACCCGAGACGAGGGGCAGCCTCGGCGCGGTTCCTGTACTTCCTGTCGTGGGTTGCTGGCCGCCGTCGCGGTGAGGATGCATCGGACGGAGCCGGCTCTGCCGGCGCAGGAAAGGTTGTCGAGCTGTCGCAGCCGGCCGAAATTGAAGTGTCTGGGGGTCTGGCCCGATGCCTCGGACTCGGAGACCTCTTCGGTGGCGCTAACTCGCGTGCGGCCGGAGATCTTTGTTTCGGCCGAGGCTCGACTCGGGGTGAACGGGTTGTGTCCGGGCTCGGCGGAGGCTCTCGGACATCACTCGTTGCCACCACAGGTCCAACGGGCTCGGGTCCGGCCATCGAATCGGATCGTCGTCCGCTCCGAGATCGCGGCCGTCGTTACGGTCGTCGATGTGAGGCATGTTCGGTACACCCTTTTCGGTCAGGTGCGTCCGGTCACCGGATGCACCGCGCTCCCTGCACTGTTCGGCGACGACGCACCGGTCTTCGTCGTCGCTGTCGGTGGGTTACCCGAAACAGCGTCCGATTACCCGCACCGCGGTGCGCCGGGCCCCCGTGGCGGGTCAGGCTGGTCGGTCGCGGCGTGTCTGATCTCGTCGGGACCAGGCCTACAGGTCCGCAGCCCACCGCCGATACGGCCCCCACGCGGCCGTGACGTCACATCCGGTACCCGGGCGACGGTAGAGAAACAGGTCGCCACCGCACGCCGACCGATCTGCGGAACAGTCCGCAGACCAGGACCGGGGATGGAGCACCGGTCGAGGTCAGTGGGTGGCGACCTGTTGCTCGTCGCGGAAGTCCAGAGATCGCCGCACCGACAGATCTCGCAGGGAACAGACTTCGGCTCTCGCACCGGACGGGTCCGCGACATCACAGGACCGCCTGGACTCTGCGACTCGGCGCTCTTGTGGTCGGTCGTTGCCGGGTCGGTTGCCGCGATGACCCGCCACACCGGCACGGCTGCGGAGGTGGTGTATTGCGCGATTGTTTTGTGGGCGAGAACAGGGGCCACGATGGTCAGGTCAGCGCCGCCAGTCGACCGGATCGGAGCAGAATTCGTATCGGTGGGTGTGGTTGTCGACCGGGATCACATCGGTTTCGCCGTCCTGGTAGATGACCAGCCAGGAGTCGCGGCCGTCTGAGGGTACGGTCATCACGATCTGGGCCCATTGTCCGGTGCGGTAGCCGTGTTTGTTGTTGCGGCGGACGAAGTCTCCGACGCGGTTTCGGGTGAGGCTGGCAGTCATCAGGTTCTCCGGTGGTGGGGTGATGGCACGGTGGGTGGCCGTGCCGAGTCGTCGCCGTGCTCGTCGAGGCGACGGTGATGGTGGTGGTTGTGGGGCGTCGCACCGGCATCGGGTAGGCATCGACGCCGGTGCGACGAGTCAGCGGTGGTCTTCGTCGCCGATGCGGTGGACGTGGATCAGGTTGGTCGAGCCGACGGTGCCCGGAGGCGATCCCGCGACGATGACGACGAGGTCGCCCCGCTGGTACCGGCCCAGGCCGAGGAGCGCGTGGTCGACCTGGTGGATCATCTGGTCGGTCGACTCGACGGGGTCGACGAGGAACGTCTCGGTGCCCCACGTCAGCGCGAGTTGAGCGCGCACCGCCGGGAGCGGGGTGAACGCCAGCAACGGCAGCGGAGTGTGCAGCCGCGCGAGCCGCCGGACGGTGTCCCCGGATTGGGTGAACGCGACGAGCGCCGCGGCGCCCAATCGTTCCCCGATGTCGCGTGCCGCGTAGGACAGCACACCGCCCTTCGTGCGGGGCACGTGTGCCAGCGGCGGAACGTGTGTGGACTTCTCCTCCACGGCACTGATGATGCGGCCCATGGTGCGGACCGTCTCCATCACGTGCTTCCCGACGGACGTTTCACCCGACAGCATGACGGCGTCGGCGCCGTCGAGGACGGCGTTGGCCACGTCGGACGCCTCGGCGCGGGTGGGCCGCGAGTTCTCGATCATCGACTCGAGCATCTGCGTCGCGACGATCACCGGCTTCGCGTTCTCGCGGGCGACCTGGATGGCCCGTTTCTGCGCGAGCGGCACCTGTTCGAGGGGAAGCTCGACACCCAGATCGCCGCGGGCGACCATCACGGCGTCGAACGCCAGCACGATCGCCTCGAGGTTGTCGATCGCCTCCGGTTTCTCGAGCTTCGCGATCACGGGGACCCGGCGGCCGACCCGGTCCATCACGGCATGGACGAGTTCGATGTCTGCCGCAGATCGCACGAACGACAGGGCGATGAGGTCGACACCGAGACGCAGTGCGAACTCGAGATCGGCGATGTCCTTGTCCGACAGGGCCGGGACCGACACGTTCATCCCCGGCAGGGACACACCCTTGTTGTTGCTGACCGGGCCGCCCTCGGTGACCCGGCACACGACGTCGTTGCCGTCGACGCCGGTGACGACCAATCCGATCTTGCCGTCGTCGACGAGCAACCGGTCACCGGGCTCGGCGTCCTCGGCCAGTTGCTTGTAGGTGGTCGACACACGGTCGTGGGTGCCGTCGCACTCGTCGACGGTGATCCGCACGACGTCGCCGTCCGACCAGACGGTGCTGCCTTCGGCGAAGCGCCCCAACCTGATCTTCGGGCCCTGGAGGTCGGCGAGTACACCGACCGCCCGGCCGGTGAGTTCGGACGCGTCCCGCACCCGGAGGTAGTTCTCCTCGTGGTCGGCATGTTCGCCGTGGCTGAAGTTGAGCCGTGCGATGTCCATTCCGCAGTCGACGAGTTCGCGTATGCGGTCGCCGGTTGCCGTTGCGGGCCCGAGGGTGCAGACGATCTTCGTGCGGCGCCCGCAGCTGGGGGTCGGTGCCGGCGATCCTGTCGCCGGTGTCGGCTGCATCGTGTTCTCGCTGATGTGGACGGGTGCTGTCGGTTGCCGAAAAGATTTCTGCGCCAGAGGCATTGAAGTCACTCTCGTGTCGGGATGTGCGGGCGTCGATGCGGCTGTCAGGTTGGTGGCAGCGCGTGATGGGCGCGTGATGCTGCCGGGGTGGGTGCGGTTTCGGCATGAGCGGGAGAGGGTGTCTCGTCCGGGGGAGTGTCCTCGGCGGGTGCGTTCTGTGTGTTCCGGTTGACGCGCCGTGACCAGGCGGACGTGATGACGGGGCACAGAATTGCGGTGACGACGGTGGAGGCGGCGACGAGGACGGTGGCGGTCTCAGCGGCAGGAGCGTAGATGGGGTTGGCCTCGGCAACGATGGCGGGAACGAGCGCGGCGTTGCCGGCGGTGGTGGCTGCGGCCAGACCGGCGACGCCGTCACCGCCGGAGATCTTGTCGGCGAGGAACAGGACCAGCCCACCGCCGAGGACGACGAAGAGTCCGAGCAGGATGCCGAGGAGTCCGGCGTCGACGACCGAGGTGAGGTTGATGGTCAGGCCCAATGCCAGCCCGAGGAACGGCACCATCGCGGGAACGGCCGGTGCGAGGAGTGCACGCATCTTCGGGTCGAGGTTGCCGACCAGCATGCCCAGGGCCAGCGGCAAGATGGCGCCGACCAGTGCCTGCCAGGGGAATGCGGCCAAGCCTGCGATGCCGAGTGTGACCATGGTCAGGAAGGGTCCCGATTCGAGGGACATGATCGAGTACGCGCCGGCGTCCTTCTTCCGCCCGTACTGACCCATCAGGGAGATATAGAGACCGCCGTTGGTGTCGTTGAGGGCGGCGACGATCGCCAGGACGGACAGTCCGGCGAAGAATCCACCCTCGATGGGCGCCTCGCCGAGAATCCTGCCGGCGACGATACCGACGACGGCGGCGAAGGCGATCTTGCTGCCGAGGAGCACTCCCCCCTTTTTCATGATGTACGGGGTGGAGCGCACTTCCAGGGTCGCTCCGAGGCAGAAGAAAAACACCGCCAGGATCGGGGCGAGGCCGGTGAAGAACGCCCCGGTGAACGAGCCGAAGAAGCTGCCTGCTCCGGGTGCGAAGGTATGGATGACGGCGCCGAGGAGCAGCGGAATGAGCATCATGCCGCCGGGAACCTTGTCTATGGCGGCTTTGATGGGGACGGTCATGGGATTCTCCCTTGAAGGAACCGGTAGGTCCGCAATTTTCATGATCTGTCAGGGACGTCGCCCACGGATAGTCGGGCGCGGCGGTGGTGCGGCCGAGGGGAATTCGTCGAAACGAGTTCACTGCAAGTCCGGAGTGCCCGGACGGCTCGGGCTCATCGGGCGGCGACTTCGGCCGATCCGCTTGTGCGTACCTTTCGTACGTACATTAAGCGTGACTGCGGTCACTGTCAACGGGCAGCGCGCCGAATCCGCTCCCGGGAGTCGTCGTCAGTGCCTGTCGGCCCGAGGGGGGTGCCCACGTCGTAGTAGGGGCGGGGAGCTGCAGGGCGGATACGCCACATGGCAGGACTGTCCCTGCGGACCGCCCCTTCGGCATCGCCGCTGGCCAGTCCGTGGCCGACACGCAGCCTCGTACCGGTGGGCGGTTCTTGCCGCCGGCCGGTCGACCGGAAGCGGTGACCGCAGAAGGAGCGGAGGGTCCTGCGGGGTTAGCGGGTGCCGTCGATCTCGGCGAGTGCGGCGTCGAGTTCACGCGCCATCGAGCGCAGTCGGGTGACCTGTTCGGGCGAGATCGCCGCAGGTGTGGTGGCGACTTGTGCGTCGACGTCGAAGACCGTGTTCGCGCGGTGCCAGACGCTGAACCATTCGAGGCCCTGCCCGCTGGTGTCGCGGGTGACGCCTTCGAGGAGAAGGAGCGGGTCCCCGGTTTCGACCTCGAGGGAGTACGCCAGGTTCGGGTCCGCGGCGACGGCTTGGACGTGCCGTGGGCCGCCGGCGGGTGTGTAGCCGTGCGCCCGCATGAGGGCCAGCAGCGAGTTGCCCTCGAGCAGTTCCTCGGTGAAGTGGGGAAAGAGTTCGCGGGGTACCCAGGTGCGCATGTAGGCGACCGGGACATCGTCCAGGTAGCGGACGCGCTCGATCTGCCAGGCGCGTCCGGTCCCCAGTTCGTCCAGTGCCGCGTCCGGCGGCGCGGACGGCTGGACGCTGACGACATGCGTGCGCAATTGCTGCCCCTGCGCGACGGCCTGCTCGCTCAAGCCTCCGGCGCGTTGCACGCTGCGCCGGAGCACGGGAGCGGCGGCGACCACGCTTCCGCGACCGCGCTGGCGGTGAATCAAGCCACGGTCGGCCAGGCTCGCCAGCGCTTGCCGGACCACGCTGCGGGAGACGCCGAACTGTTGCTGCAATTCGTCCTCGGTGGGCAGCGCGGACCCGGGCGGCAGGGCATGGCTGGAGATCTGCTGATGCAGGATGTCGAAAATCTGCACGTGAAGTGGGCGCGCATCATCGCGGTCGACGCGCGGGGGTTGCCCCGCCACTTCCGTGTGCACGACCTCATCGTAGGCGTGCGCAATGGCGTTGACGTGCATTGGATCCTCATTCGGTTGACGGTGACTGCAATCACAGTCTAATGTACGTACGAAAAGTACGCACAAACTTCGCCGCGATGTCGGCGGAGAAATGTGAAACATCAGATGCGTCAGGTCGACGCCCGCCGAACGCGAGCGGCCGACCCACGATTGGAGACTTCATGCGGGATCAGCGCACGGTGCGATGCACCTACTACCTCGAGTCGGAAATTCCTCCGGAGAAGGCAGCAGCCCTGATGGCGGGGGAACAGTCCAGCGGCACGTTTGTCCCGGTGCCGGGAGAGTCGGCTCGGATCCGGGAACGACATGCCGCGCAGATCGTCGAGGTCGAGGAGTTGGGGGTGTGCCCGCCCTCGCTCGCCTCCCGTGCGGCCCCGGAAAAGGTCCGAGCCGCACTGGTGACGGTGGATTTCCCGATGGAAAACATCGGGACCGACCTGGCGACCCTGCACACCACTGTCGCCGGGAATCTCTTCGAGCTCGGTGACCTGTTCGCCTGCCGGCTCGAGGCGCTGACGCTGCCCGAGGAATTCGTCTCCGCGCACCCCGGCCCCGCCTACGGGATCGGGGGTACCCGGGAGCTGATCGGCGCCGCTCCGGGCGTGTTGATCGGCACCATCGTCAAACCGAATGTCGGGTTGTCCGAAGACGAGTTCCGGCTCGTGGTGCGGGAATTGGCGAGGGCATCGATCGATGTCATCAAGGACGACGAGCTGATGACCGATCCCGACTACCTGCCACTGGAACGACGCGTCGCGGTCGCCACCGAGGAGATCGCTGCCGCCGAGCAGGTCACCGGACACCCGACGATGTACGCGTTCAACATCACCGGCGACCTGAAAGGTCTGCGCAAGCGACACGACACGGTCGTTCGAGCCGGTGGACGATGCGTGATGCTCAACATTCCGGTCATGGGCATCCCGGCACTCGAATGGCTGCGCTCGTTCACCGAAGTCCCCATCCACGGACACCGCGCCGGCCTGGCGGCATCGATGCGCGCAAAAGGTGTGGGCATCGACTACCAGGTATGGCAGCAGCTCGCCCGACTCGCCGGTGCCGACCACCTGCACGTGAGTGGGCTGGGCAGCAAATTCTACGAACGCGATGCGCAGGTCACCGCGAACGTGCAGTCCCTGCTGGCACCCCTCGGTAAGACGACCACGCCGCTGCCGGTGCTGTCCTCCGGCCAGAACGTGACCACACCCGCGCCGACCTTCGACGCGGTCGGATCGACGGACCTGTTGATGCTTGCCGGTGGCGGAGTAGCCGCCCACCCGGACGGTCCCGCCGCCGGTGTCCGGAGCCTGCGCGCAGCGTGGGCGGCGGCCGTCGACGGGGTCCCGCTGACCACCGCCGCCGCGGGCCGCGCCGACGACGGCGACACCGACCTCCTGCACGCGGTGCAGGCGTTCGGGGGGAACTGACATGGCCTCCTTCGGATTCGTCGCCGACGATCTCACCGGCGCCAGCGACGTGCTCGCACAGGCACATCGATACGGGCTCGATGCGGTTCTCGTGATCGGCGACGCAGCACTACCCGCCGACGCCGACGTCGTCGGTATCGCCGGGCCGGCGCGGTCCCTCGGCGGGACGGCCTTCGACGAACACGTCCGCGGCGACCTCGCCCGCATCGCCGAACTCGATCTCGAGGTACTGCTGTACAAGGTCTGCTCGACGTTCGACAGCTCACCGAAACTCGGCAGCATCGGCCGCGGCATCGAACTGCTCCACGAACGATTTCCCGATCACGGACCCATCCCGGTGGTGCCGGCGCAGCCAGGATTCGGCCGGTTCACCGCGTTCAGTCACCACTACGCCACCTACGGCGGGCGGATCTACCGACTGGACCGGCACCCGGTCATGGCCACCCACCCCTCCACTCCGATGCACGAGGCCGACCTACGCGAACTCCTGGCCGAGCAGTTCGGCATCGAGATCGCACCCGGTGCGATTCAGCTGCCGACCTACGACGACGGCACCTTCACCCAGGCGTGGGAACAGCACCGCGCCGCGGGCGGACCGGCGTTCGTCGTGGACGCCGTCAGTGACACCCACCTCGACACCGTCGCCGCGGCCCTACGCACGCAGCCGGACTCACCGACCCCGGCGATCGTCGTCGGATCCGGGGGCGTCATGGCCGCCCTCGCCCGCACCACCGGGCACCGCACCCCCATCACCCCCGACCCGCACCGCGCCAGCGGCCCGGTCCTGGCGGTCAGCGCCTCGGCGTCGAGTGTGACCGCGCAGCAGATCGCCGACGCCCTCGACCACGGCTGGGCCGAGGTGCCGGTACCGCTCTCCCTGTTGGCGTCCCGCGAACCTCGGCAACTGGCCGCCCTCGACGCGGCGGTGTCGGCGGCACTGTCCGCCGGCCGGGATGTCGTGGTGCACACCACCCGAGGAACCGACGACCCGCGCTTCTCGAACCTCGGACCGGTCGACCCCGCCCACGTGGGATCTGTGATCGGTTCTCTCGCCGCCCGAATGGCGTCCGCGGGCCTGACCCACGACATCGCCGTCTTCGGCGGCGACACCTCGAGCCACGCCCTGATCGCCATGGGCGTGGCGCAACTACGGGTCACCGAACAGTTCGTCACCGCCGGTCCGATCTGCCACAGCGACGACGCAGCGGCCGTCGCAGGATGCCGCCTGCTCCTCAAGGGCGGACAAGTCGGGCCCCCGGACATCCTGAGCCGCTTCGCCGGCCACCTCCCTGCATAAACCACACCCCTGAAACGAGAGAAAGAAGGAAACCCGTGAGAGCGGTTATGAAATCAGCAGCGCAACGCGGCGTCGACTACGTCACCGACGCCGCCGACCCGAAGGCCGGCGACGGCCACGTCGTCATCGAGGTCGCCGCGGCGTCCTTGTGCGGCACCGATCGGGAACTGTACGAGTGGACACCGTCCGCGCAGGCATTCAACCTGAACCTGCCCGTCATCCTCGGTCACGAAGGCGCGGGAACCGTCGTCGAAGTCGGGCCCGGTGTCACCGGGCTGACCGTCGGCGACCGTGTGGCGCTGGAAAGTCACCTCACCTGCGGCCAGTGTTTTCCCTGCCGCACCGGTGACGCACACACCTGCGAACGAACCGGCATCATCGGCATGCACATCGACGGGCTCTTCGCCG
Organism: Rhodococcus sp. JS3073; assembly: GCF_026810085.1. NCBI lineage: Bacteria > Bacillati > Actinomycetota > Actinomycetes > Mycobacteriales > Nocardiaceae > Rhodococcus > Rhodococcus sp. JS3073. The sequence continues at coordinate 5,371,782 of NZ_CP113951.1, forward strand.
AACACATGAGCGTGCCGGCCGGGATCTGCGTCAAGCTGCCCGACGCGTTGTCCTTCGAGTCCGGCGCTCTCCTCGAAGCGGCCGGTGTCGCCGTCCACGCCATTCAACGAGCCAACTACTCGGTGGCAGGACGGGCCGTACTGATCAGTGGCGCCGGCCCGGTCGGCCTGGTGCTCGCACACCTGGCACAGCTGATGGGCGCCGCCTACACCGTCGTCGTCGAACCGAACGAATACCGCCGCGGCCAGGCCACCACGCTCGGCGTCACCGCCCTCGCCCCTGGAGACGGCGTCGTCGAACGGTGCCGGGAACTGACCGGAAAGCGCGGTGGATTCGACGTCGCCTTCGAATGCTCGGGCGCCCCGTCGGCCCTGAACACGTTGCTCGAGGCGGTTCGCCGCGAGGCGACCATCGTCACGGTCGGCCACCCGAGCCGCCCGATCGACATCGACATCGCCGCCTACATCAACAAGAAGGGCATCACCCTGCGCGGGATCTTCGGGCGGCGACTGTGGGAGACCTGGGAACAGAGCCTGCTCCTGCTCGATTCTGGCCGACTCGAGCTCGACTGGCTGATCACCCACCGGATGAAACTCAGCCAGATCGACGAAGCGGTCGAACTTCTCACCGGCGATGCCTGCAAGGTGCTCCTGGTCCCCGGCCTCGGATAACCCCCAGTGTTGATCGCGATCTCGCGTGTGGGGGAAAGTCGGAATATTCACCCGGGCGATCTGTTCCTCGCTAGTACATGTCGTTCCTCCCGGAGGGCGGGCGACACGCGTTGATAAAGTTCCAAACCCAATGGATGTGATGACGCTGATCAACCTGCATCGGGCAGGGGAATACCGCACCTTTCGAATACCGCACCCACCAGTCTGCGACGGTCGCGGCGCTGAACTACCACGGCCGCCCACACCTGGGGGAAGACGCCAATCTCGGTGCGCACTTCACTTCCTAGTCGAGCACCGCGCTTGTCGGCGCCGTGGTCTGGGCCGTCTGGAAGTCGTCTCCCTGGTGAACGGCGGCCGCTCCACCTACCGCTATTGATCGGTGGCCGAACGTGAGGATCCCTGTCCCTCGAGGTATAGACGGTCGGCGGTACGTTAACCATTCGTCCTCGAGATGGCGCTTCCGCTGGGTGGCACTACACGGCGCCCGTTGAGAGCAAGAAAGGGTTGCGGCTCCGCAAACAGCGACAAGCGATGACCATCGACGCCGACCAACTCAAAGGCTCACTCGCTGTGGGCTTCCGGGCGGTGTACCTGACCCGGCGTTAGCGGGGTTCTCTCGGTGGTATTTCGAACTGTTCCAGTCCTGTTCCCAGCGCCGCAACCGGTTCCGGGTGAACAGTCGGTGTGTGAGGGCCGTGGAGAGCAGGACCGCGCCGGCCGCGAGTGCCCACACCCCGCAGGCGGAGGTCACCGCGAGGACAGTGCTTTCCCGGCTGTCGGGGATGGGGCCGGTGAGGTGCCGTCGGCGTCCACGTCGATGGTGATGGTCTGGCCGGCTTTCGCGGGGGCGTGGGGTGGGCACGGCGGCGATGCGTTCGCCGTGGGGTGTGGACCAGTGGGCCCGGGCGGTGTTCTGGATGCCGGTGGGGCGAAGCGCGTAGTCGGGGGAGTCGGCGGCGCCGGGGATCAACAGCAGGACCACGGCCGGGCGAGCAGCACGATGGCGGCTTCGTAGCGGTCGCTGGGACGCATCAGGTGGTCGCGGCTCCACGGGCGCATCCGCCACCACCGGATCGGCGTGGGCACCGGAGTGCCACTTCCTCCCGACGCATGGTCACCTCCAGCAGGGTGTCCGGTTCTCCTTCCTTTCGATTGTGAGACGGAATCGAAAGGCCGGGGTGTTTCCGCGCGTTGCTCGGTAGGCGCGAAACTCGCGGTCGAGTTTGGCAACCGCACCCGAAGCCCGCACGCAGATCGGGTTGTCACACACCTCGCCGCTGAGCGGCGAGATTGTGCGGGAAGCCTGGTTGCGCAACCACATTCCGACACTGTTCTGGCAGACACTCGGCCGAGCCGGGATCAGGAGAGCGACAGGTGTGAAGGGGAGGGTGAGTGAAAATGAATCGTCAACGAGTGGATGCAGTTTGGGTCAAGACGGCGGTCTGTGTCAGCCGAATTACTTGCCGATATGCACCGCACGCTCTGCCGGTCGCTCGTTGACGCACCTTCACGGTTAGTCTGTGCGGTGATGGATACGTCCGAGCAGGTCGCCCGTGCGTCGGCGGCCGTGACTGCGGAAGGCTAGCGGAGTTGGCAATGAACATTATCAGCGGTGCCGCGCGCGCCGCCAGAAATGCAGTCGGGGTTCTTCGGGACGCGAGTGAGGGCGCCTGGACTTTTACGAACAACAAGCTGCGACAACGGACGCAAACTTCGAAGGAAGCTAGAGCCGGACTCAAGGTGGAACCCCAGAGCGCAATCAAGCCCGAGTCGGAGCCGGCCACGTCCGACGTGCCGCCCGTGAAGAAGGCTGCTGCCAAGACACCTGCGAAGAAGGCTGCGGCCGCCAAACCGACCCGGTCCGAGACGCCGCCCGCCAAGAGAGGCGCCAAGGCAATCGCCAAACCGGCGCCGTCCGAGACGCGGCCCGCGAAGAAGGCCGTCGCGAAGGCACCTGTGACGAAGGCTGCGGCGGCGAAGGCGCCTGCGAGGAAGGCTGCGGCGGCGAAGGCGCCTGCGAGGAAGGCTGCGGCGGCGAAGGCGCCCGTGAGGAAGGCTGCGGCGGCGAAGGCGCCTGCGAGGAAGGCTGCGGCGGCGAAGGCGCCTGCGAGGAAGGCTGCTGCGAAGGCGCCCGCGAGGAAGGCTGCTGCGAAGGCGCCCGCGAGGGAGGCCGCTGCGAAGGCGCCTGTGAAGAAGGCTGCTGCGAAGGCACCTACGAGGAAGGCTGCGGCTGCGAAGGCACCTGTGAGAAAGGCTGAGCCCGCCAAGGAGGCTGCTGTCAAGGCGCCTGCGAAGAAGGCCGCTGCGAAGAAGGCCGCTGTGAAGAAGGCTGCTGCGAAGGCACCTGTGAAGAAGGCTGCGGCTGCGAAGGCATCTGTGAGAAAGGCTGCGCCCGCCAAGGAGGCTGCTGCGAAGGCGCCCGCGAGGAAGGCTGCTGCGAAGGCGCCAGCGAGGAAGGCTGCGGCCGCCAATCCGACCCGGTCCGAGACGCCGCCCGCCAAGGAGGCTACTGCCAAGGCGCCTGCGAAGAAGGCTGCTGCGAAGGCGCCCGTGAGGAATGCTGCGCCGGCCGGTTCTGATTGATCTACCGGTGCGCGAGGCCTATGAGGGTGCCTGGGCTCGTGTTGCAGGGCGTTCGCCCCACCCGGGGGCGGGGGTGTTCCTCTGTCGGTTGTCGGCTCGCGGATAGGGGTCTGGGGTTGTGCGGGTGTCGAACTTTCCGGATGGCGTCGGTGAGTTGGCCCGCCGTCGGCACAGCGTCCCGGACGTCGGCGAGCGGGGGACCGGCGCGTGGTGTAGGTGCTGATGGCAAGTGGTGAGTCCCGGCCGCGAAGCGGGTAATCGACGACGATGTCGTCGTTCATCGACTGGTCACCGACTCGGCTCCTGCACCGTGGCCTGGCCCGATCCGTCGCACCGCGCGACGGCGCGGCTGGCCCACGCCCATCCCCACACGGAGCAGCGATGTAGGACACCAGTCGGTGCCGACCTGCGCGACGGCGGGGGCGGGCGGTGGGAGTTCACAGCATCGCGTTCAGTGCCGTCCGCGCAGGTCGCGATGCGGGATTTGCACGTCAGATCGAGGTGTCATCGACTGTCCGACGGCGGGATCCCATTTCAGCTCTCAGGAATCACCCACCGACCGGCACGTCGTTTCCTCACTCGGACGCGACGCTTCGATTAGCGCCCACATTTCCTGAACCGGATAGCTCCCTTTTCGAGACCCCTACCCCTGAACACCCGGAAGCGGGGAACCTACCGTGAACTTCGCCCCGAACGGATCGGTGACATCCGCGGTCCGCCCGTACGGCATGTCCGTCGGGTCCTGCGCGGTCCCCCCGTTGGCCCGGGCGGCGGCAACGGCCGCGTTCGCATCGGCAACCTGGAAGAGGGTGCCCCAGGAGGATTCCGAGGCTGCCGGGTCGCCCACGATGCCACCGATCTCGTGCCCATCCGGTCTGCGTAGAAAGGTGAAGTCCACACCGGGTAGGTCGTCGTTCCCGTCCAGCGTGAAGTCGAACACCGCCGCGTAGAAGTCCCGCGCCGGACCGGGATTCGGTGTCACCAAGTCGTTGCGCAACAACGTGTTCGGCTCGTTTACGAGCTCGCAGCCGACGTGCGCCCGCCCCTGCCACAGCCCGAACTGCGCACCGGACGGATCCCGCACCATCGCCATCCGACCCTGGTCGGCGATGTCCATGGGCTCCATCAGCAGCGTGCCGCCCGCGTCTGCGGACCGAGCGACCGTCGCCTCGAGATCGTCGGTCGCCAGGTAGACGTTCCACCAGAACTCGGTGGCGTTCTCGTCGGGGTTCGGCATCAGCGCGGCGACCTTCTTGCCGCCGAGCAGACACATCGTGTACCGCCCGTACTCCTCGGGACCCACGTCGAACTCCCAGCCGAAGACCGACCGGTAGAAGGTCATCGCCCGGTCAAGGTCGGGAATGCCCAGGTCGATCCAGGTGGGGGTGCCGAGTGGTTGATTCGTCGTGACCGCGCTCATCGCTGCTCCTCAGCTGCCGGGTACCCACTCGACGCTAGCTTGCGGCACCGACATTCGACGGCAGAGCCGCGATTCGCTGTCCGATCCGCGAACCCACTCTGCAATCGACAGGACGGAGTCCTTGAGGTGCAGGGCGCCGAATGCCCGGTCGTCACCTCCCTCAGGCGTCCTTCCGGTCACCTTCTTCCGGTGCGCCACCCCCCAGCGTGTGCGCAACTTCGGCATGCTCACGCTGGGCATCGCTGCCGCCAACGGACACGTCAGACTCCTTGTCGGAAGTCAGTTCGCTCCGGTTGGGCGGACACGGTTTCTCCGGGTGAGAGGGTGCGGGCTATGACATTTCGGCTGCCGACCACCCTCGCGACGGACTCGGATGCCGCGGCGATCGCGGCGCGGATGAAGTATTACGACCGCCCGTACCTGGGCAAAGAGGCCAATGTCGAGGCGCATTCCGACTCCTGGTCGAGCACCGGCGACCGGGTGGGGGGAGGCGGACCGGTTCACCGCGGATGATCAGGTTGCGGTGACGTTCCTGTCGGTGCAGGTCCTAACGATGGCGGCGCGGGCGATCCTGGACACGATAGCGGAGGCGTTGAACGCCTCTCTGCGGGCGGTGGACCCGGATCGGGACCTGGTCGACGAGCCGGACCCGCTCGGCCCGGGGTGCTGGCCTGGGACTTGGAAACGGCGCTGCGCGGCCTGCGGAACGTGGGCTGGACGAACGCGACGAAGCTGATCGTCTCGGCCCTACGGGTGTTCGATGTGATCGCGTGGATGGACGGCAAGAACCGCGGTCTGGGCGTACCAGGTCGGCGATGAACCGTTCGAGAATGAGGGGCACCGGGTGATCGCTGACGCTGTGGATCTCTTCTGAGCCCTGCGCATATGTGGCTTTTCACGGTCGAGGGTGTAGTCGCTGGTTGGGTGTTGGCTGGCGCGTCGGTCTCGGGGTGGGTTTCGAGGTCTTTTCGAGGATGGAGGTTCCTATGCCGCCCATCTCGATGAGCTCGACGTGCCTGACGCTGCCTTCGGGTGTCCTGCCCTGACCATGTTCTGCCGCCTGGATGAGCTCGGCCTGGTCGTGGTCGGACGGCGTCTCGCAGTGGACTTTTTCGCGTACTCGCTCGGATCGGTCAACGACGCACCCGATAGCGCAGGTGAAGCACCCGGTTGCCCTGAATCACCACGTCGGGATCTTCCAACAGGTGCTGTGCGTGGACCGACCCGAAGTAGCGCTTGCCGGACCCGAATACGACGGGTACGACGTCCATGCGCACCTCGTCGATCAGGCCTGCGGCGAGCACCTGGCCGCCGACGTCGCCGGCGGCGACCTCGACGATGCGGTCACCTGCGAGCTGCTGCGCCTTGGCGACGGCTGCCTCGACGCCGTCGACGAAGTGAAACGGTGCCTCGGGGTCCCAGCCCTCGGGCTCCGGCCGGTGCGTCACGACGACCACGTGGTCGATCCCGCTCGGAGGTTTTCCGTCCCAGCCGTCCGTCAGGTCGAAGACGTGGCGGCCGACGAGTGTCGCCCCGATCTGGTCCCAGTACGGCCGGGTGTAGTCGTAGGACGTCTGCGACACCGTGATCTCGCCGCTCTCGTCCAATGGGACGTCACCGTTGGACAGCCAGTCGAACAGCGGTCCGGGCTGGTCGTTCTCGTCCGCGATGAAGCCGTCCACCGACACCGAGCTGTACATGACCACCTTGCCCACGGGGCTCTCCTCTGCTTTGGGGTGTTCCTAATTTAGCGTGTCGTGAGCTGCCGCTCGTGTATGAAATCAATCGGCCGGCAGCGGCCAGCTGTCCAGCACGTGGCCGGGATGTTCGCGCAGGAACCGCCGCCGGACTTCGACGTACCGGGTTGGCGTGAGCCCGGTGAACGCCCGCAACTCGTGGCCGAAGTGGGCTTGGTCGAAGTAGCCTGCGCCACCGGCGAGGTCGGCTCAGTCGATCGGTCCGGCGGGGTTGATCGCGAACACGGTGACGGTGAAGGGTAGGTGCGGGCCAGCCGCTTCGGCGTGACGCCGATGTGTCCCTTGAACCGCTGTGCCAGATGAGTGGTGCTGACACCGGCTGCCACGCTCAGGTAGAGGCCGGAGCTAGGCCGCACGTGCGCGGACCGATTGCAAGCCCCGACCGGTACGTTCGAACGAACGCGGGTTTCACGACTTCCTCGAAGGTGTTGTAGCGAGTGACTCCATGGCGCACTGAGCGGACCTTGCCTGTGTTCGCTTCGACCGATGTCGCACTGGTTCAGTCTGACTGCACTGGTGTGACATTGGGCGAACTGTCCGCCGAGGCGGCGGACCAGCGGGCAAGTTCTGACCGTTAATCGGCAAGTCCCCCGGCCCTTTCGGTGCCGGGGGACATTGTTGTTTCAGGTCGTCTGCACGAGTGTCTCGATCGACCGACGGTCAGTTCCGAGATGTGATGGTGTCTTCGACTTTCAGCGGCTCCACTTTGCCCATGATGAACAGATAGTTCGCCGCGCCGAGGAGTGCGACCGCTCCGATGACGGCGAGCGGGGCGATGTAGGACCCGGTCCGGTCGACGAGAACTCCGATGACGACCGGGGTGAAGATACCGGCGAGGTTCGAGGCGAAGTTCTGGATTCCCCCGATGGACCCGACGTGGTTCGAGCTCGGTGCGACGTCCGCAGGAAGGGACCAGATTCCGGTGGCAGCGATGGTCAGGCTCGAGTAGGCAAGTGACAAGAGTGCCAACGCCATCCAGGCTTCGGGGACGACCGCTGCGAACATGATGACGGAGCCGCCGGTCAGGCCTCCGGCGATCTGGGTCTTGCGGACACGGGTGATCGAGTGCCCCCGGCGTACTGCCCGATCGGCGGCCAGACCGCCGAGCCAGCCACACGCGACGGCGCACACACCCGGCAGAGCGCCGAACATGCCGAGTTTGAGGAGGTCGAATCCGCGTTCGCTGACGAGGTAGCTGGGGAAGAAGGTGATGAAGAAGTAGATGGCGCTGTTCAGGCAGAAGAAGCCGAACATCATGCTCAGGATCGTGCGGTAGCGGAAGAGGGACCGCCAGGGCAGCTTCGCGGCTACGGCGTCGTCGTTGCCTGCGGTGCGGGCGCCGCCGTCCTCGATGTATGCGAGTTCGGCGGCGTCGACCCGGGGGTGCTCCTGCGGGCTGCGGTAGATCTTCCACCAGGCGAAGGCCCAGACGACACCGAGTGCGCCGATGATGATGAACACGCCGTGCCAGGTGGTGATCGAGATGACGAGCGTGACGATCGGCAGCGCGATCACGGCGCCGACGCGAGAGCCGGAATCCCAGATGCTCGTCGCGAATGCGCGCTCGCTTTTCGGAAACCAGGTGGCGACGACCTTGGCGGACGTGCTCGGGGCTGGGCTCTCGCCCACACCGAGCAGGAAGCGGACCGCGAACAGTGAGCCGAATCCGCGAGCCAGTGAGGTGGCCATGGTGCAGACCGACCACCACAAGGCGGCGATGGTGAACGACCGCCGTGGCCCGACCTTGTCGACGTACCACCCTGCGGCGAGTTGGCACACGTCGTAGGCCCAGAAGAAGGCCGCGAAGATCAAGCCCTGCTGGGTGCCGGTGAGGTGGAAGTCCTCGCCCATGAATGGCAGAGCAACGCTCAGGCTCGAGCGGTCGAGATAGTTGATGCTGAGTCCGACGAATGCGAGCCAGATGACGGCCCAGCGCATGCGCGTCATGGTCCGTGGCGCTTTCACATCGGATGCACTTCCTACTGCAGTACTCATGTGGGGTCTCCCTGACCTGACCATTGTGTCCTCGGATGTCGAGTGCCGAGGGGGGGAAGGTGTCGATCGGAACGGAATCGTATAGGAACCGTCGTGATCGTATAGGGAGCATGGAATCAGGTGATCGCCATCACTGTCAAGGGTGGAGGTGACGCCCGTCGAAGCCGGACCCGCGGGCACTGGGTCGTTCGGGAGTGGCGGCTAACGGACGATGCGCATCGCGGACGACGGCTTCGTCGCAGCCGGGTCGAGGGCCGGGAGTGTGCCGTCGAATGCCTGCGCGAATCTCGTGAAGGAGTTCCGGATGTGGTCGGCCATCGCCTGCTCGGCCGCCTCCGGTTCGCAGTTGCGGATTGCTTCCCACACTCGGCGATGTTCGGTGACGGTGACCGTTCCGTCGACATCGGCGGGGTAGAGCCGGAAGATGTGCAAATGGCAATGCGTCTGGACGAATGCCTGCTGGACCACGCGATTGCCGGCGGCGCCGAGGACGGTGTCGTGGAAGAGGGTGTCGTGGGCGACGAGGTCCTGGCGTAGATCTCCGCCCAGGTCGACCCGGCGCTCGAAGGCGTCCAACTCCCGATCGAGGCGGTCGCTGGGGTTCGCGAGGCGATCTACTGCCGCTGATCGTGCGGCCCACGGCTCGACGAGTAGGCGGAACTCGAAGAGTGATCGGAGTTCGGGCAATTCGAGGAGCGGAGTGGTGCTGTACCCGCGGCCCGGGCTGTAGACCACCAGGTTGTCACCCTCGAGTCGCTGCAGCGCCTCGCGGACCGGCGTCTGTGAGACCCCGAGATCGCGCGCGATGGCGTCGATGTTCATTCGGGTGCCCGGCGGTATCTCGCTGGCCACGATGGAGTCTCGGAGAGCGGAATAGACCTCGCCCGCCGCCACTTTCGGCGTTGCCTTCGGAGCATCGGACGCGTCTCGCCGGGGCATGGTTACCTCTCTCTGCTCCTCTGGGCCGCGACGGTGCTGTGCAGGTCACGGGCATATCGACCTGCCGACTGTATACGCCGCGAGCCCGCTCCCTGTCGACCAGCAGTGCAATGGGGGTTGACGCCCGTCACGCGCCCTATATGATTATGGCAATTCCTATACGATCCTTGAAAGTGAGTGCCCATGTCTCGCATCGCTTCCATCACGACCGCGGACGTCCGGTTCCCGACGTCGCTGGAACTCGACGGCTCGGACGCCGTCAACGTCGACCCCGACTACTCCGCCGCTTACATCACGATCCGCACGGACGACGGCGAGGAGGGGCACGGCTTCGTCTTTACCTGCGGTCGCGGTAACGACGTCATCACCCACGCCATCGACACCTATGCGCAGTTGCTGATCGGCCGGAACGTCGAGGCATTGATCTTCGATCTCGGCGCCGCATCCAAGAGGTTGGTCCACGACTCGCAGCTGCGGTGGCTCGGCCCGGAGAAGGGCGTCAGTCAGATGGCCTGCGGGGCATTGATCAACGCGCTGTGGGACATTCGCGCTCGGCGAGAGGGTAAGCCGCTCTGGCTGCTGCTCAGCACGATGGCCCCGGAGGAGATCGTCGACGTCGTGGACTACACGCACATCCGAAACGCACTCGATCCCGCGCAAGCACTCGACATCCTCCAGCGTGCAAGCGCAGGCAAGGACGACCGTATCGCCGCGTTGCAGGCCGACGGATACCCCGCCTACACGACGTCGCCGGGGTGGTTGGGTTACAGCGACGAGAAGCTCGTGCGCCTCAGCAGGGAGGCGGCCGCGGAAGGCTTCTCCATGATCAAGCTCAAGGTCGGCGGGAGTGTCGAGGACGATCTTCGTCGCCTCGCCCTCGCACGGGAGGCCGTCGGCGATCTGCCGATCGCGATCGACGCCAACCAGCGATGGGAGGTTGCCGAGGCCATCGAGTGGGTCAACCGGCTCGCACCGTTCGAGCCGTATTGGATCGAGGAACCGACCAGCACCGACGACATCCTCGGCCACGCCGACATCCGCAAGGGTGTTTCGCCGACGCGCGTCGCCACGGGAGAGGCCGTCGCGAACCGCATCGTATTCAAACAGTTGCTGCAGGCCCAGGCGATCGACGTCCTCCAACTCGACTCCACGCGGGTCGCGGGGGTCAACGAGAACATCGCGACGATGCTGCTGGCCGCGCGCTACGGGGTACCGGTCTGCCCGCACGCCGGTGGTGTCGGGCTGTGCGAACTCGTCCAGCACTTCTCGTTCTTCGACTACGCGGCCGTCAGCGGTTCACAGGAGGGACGCATGATCGAGTACGTCGATCACCTGCACGAGCACTTCGCCGAACCCGTCCGAATCGTAGGTGGCCGCTACGCCGCACCCACGCTGCCGGGAATCGGTGCAGAGATGCTCACGGCATCGAAGGACCACTGGGTGTTCCCCGACGGTGCCGGCTGGCGCGAGGTGAACGGCCGCGCAGCAACCACCGCGACCGAAGTGGAAGTGGCGTCGTGACCACGAGCATCGAGAATCTGGGTCGGACGGTAGAAGCGGCCCACGCAGCCTTCGAGAAGGCACGAACCGTCACACCGGACACCCGCGCGAGTTGGCTCGAGGCCGTCGCGGACGGCCTGGAGAGCGATGCGCCGGCCTTGATCGACATCGCTGCCGGCGAAACCCATCTCGGAACGGTTCGGCTTCAGGGTGAACTGCGGCGCACCACCTTCCAGCTCCGCCTGTTCGCCGACGAGATCCGGCGCGGCGAGCACCTCGACGCCACCATCGACCACGCCGACGACACATGGGGGATGGGGCCGCGGCCGGACATCCGCCGCGTCAATGTGCCGCTGGGCGTCGTGGGTGTCTTCGGAGCATCGAATTTCCCGTTCGCGTTCAGCGTCATGGGTGGTGACAGCGCCTCGGCGCTGGCCGCCGGATCCGCCGTCGTCCACAAGGCGCACGACGGGCACCTCGATCTGGCCGCGCGCACAGCCGAGGTCGTGGTCACCGCCCTCGAGACGGCCGGAGCACCCAGCGGACTCTTCGCGCTCGTGACGGGGCGTCCCGCAGCCGAGGCCCTCGTGGATCACCCGCTGGTCAAGGCCATCGGATTCACCGGATCCACCGCCGGCGGCCGCGCACTCTTCGACCGGGCATCGGCGCGTCCCGAACCCATTCCCTTCTACGGCGAACTCGGCGGAGTCAACGCGGTCTTCGTCACCGAGAGCGCGTGGAGGCGCCGCCGCGACGACATCCTTACCGGCTACGCGCAATCCTTCACTCTCGGCATGGGCCAGTTCTGCACCAAGCCGGGCCTGCTGTTCGTGCCGGCCGGCGACATCGGTGCCGTCGTGTCAGTCCTGTCCCGTGCCCTCGAGGGTTTCGAGCCGACCCGTCTTCTCAACGATCGCCTCCATGACGGGTACCGCGCGGCGGTGACCGCGGTCAGGAGTGAGCCCGGCGTCGACGCGATCGTCGACGGGAACTGCGCGACGCCGCCCGCCCCGACCGTGCTCCGCACGACCGCAGCGCACGTTCGGGCGAACCCGGAACTGGTGCGGCAGGAGATGTTCGGTCCCGCAAGCCTCGTCGTCGAATACGGTGACGCGGCTGAACTCGTAGGGCTCGCTCGGCTTCTGGAAGGCCAGCTCACCACGACACTGCAGGCCGATGACGACGACGACGTCAGCGAATTGGCCGCCGTCCTCGCCGACATCAGTGGCCGGGTGCTGTGGAACGGCTGGCCCACCGGTGTGACGGTCAGCTACGCACAGCACCACGGTGGTCCGTATCCGGCAACCACCTCGACGACCACGTCCGTGGGCACCGCGGCGGTCGGTCGGTTCCTCCGTCCGGTCGCGTACCAGTCCTTCCCCCCGTCCCGGCTGCCCGAACCGTTGCAGGACGCAAACCCGTGGGGAATCGCACAGCGGGTCGACGGCGAGTGGCGTCGTCCGGGGCGAACGGGGATCCAGCGATGACTCTCGACCAGGTGTTGCCGGAGGACGTCGACCAGGCCCGGTTGATCGGAAGGGTGTGGGACATCGAGACGGGCGGGCCCCGGGTGGTCGCGATCCGCGACGGGAGCGTCTTCGACCTGACCACGATCGCTGCGACCGTCTCCGAACTACTCGAATCACCCACCGCCGTCAGCGATGTCGACGACGCGACAACCACTCCGCGCTGGCACCTCGCCGACCTGATAGACGCGTCCCTCGCGCGGGATCCGAGCCGAGCCCGTCTCCTCGCTCCGGTCGATCTGCAGGTGGTCAAGGCGTGCGGCGTCACGTTCGTCGAGAGCATGATCGAGCGGGTCATCGAGGAGCGGGCTGCGGGTAATCCGGACCGCGCGGCGGAGGTCCGGGCGCTGATCGGGCAGGCGATCGGGGGCAGTATCTCCACGCTGCGGCCGGGATCGTCCGAGGCGGCAGCGACCAAGCGCATCCTCCTCGAGGAGGGACTGTGGTCGCAGTACCTGGAGGTGGGGATCGGACCCGATCCGGAGGTGTTCACGAAGGCGCCGGTGCTGTCGTCGGTGGGTTTGGGTTCGAAGATCGGCATCCCCTCGTTCTCGTCATGGAACAACCCGGAGCCCGAGTTGGTCCTGATCGTGAACTCGGTCGGCAGCATCGTCGGAGCCACGCTCGGAAACGACGTGAACCTGCGGGACGTCGAAGGCCGCAGCGCATTGCTTCTCGGGAAGGCGAAGGACAACAACGCCTCGAGTGCGCTCGGGCCGTTCGTCAGGCTCTTCGATGAGCAGTTCACTCTCGAGACCGTCCGGTCGGAAGAGATTCGGCTTCGCGTCGACGGCACGGACGGATTCACGATGGAGGGCGCGAACAGCCTCGCCCGGATCAGCCGCCCGTTCGAGGAACTGGTCTCGGCCACCACCGGTGATCACCACCAGTACCCCGACGGTTTCGCTCTCTACACAGGAACCCTTTTCGCTCCGACCGTTGATCGCGACCTGCCAGGGCAAGGCTTCACGCACAAGGCCGGCGACGTCGTCACCATCAGCAGTAAACATCTCGGTTCACTGATCAACGAGGTCGGCGACACCGCGATCTTGCCGGACTGGTCGTTCGGACTACGCCAGTTGTTCGACTACCTCCACACCCAATCGGTACCCCGTCCGGCGGCGGCCACCACCACCACCGCCGCCGCTGTGTAGCCGAAATTCGCAGCAGAGCGGGGCGCCGAGGCCCCGGTCTGCCCGACGCTTACTTCCCGCCGACGATGCCGCTGTCGAGGAGTTTGGCGATGTCGGAGTCGGAGCTGCCGAGGAGGTCCCGGAGCACGCTCCCGGTGTCGTCGCCGACCGCGGAGGCGGGCGCCACGGTGGCGTGGTGGCCGTCGAACGATGCGGGATGCCCGGAGGCGAGGTAGGTGCCGATCCGCGGCTGGTCGAGGGGGGTGAACATCGGGTTCTTCTCGAGCTCCCCGGACTTCACGACTTCCTCGAAGGTGCGGTAGCGCTCGGCGAGCACGGACGTCTTCGAGAGCGCCTCGGCCACTTCGGCCGCGGTGTGTTCGCGGAACCAGCGGGCGAAAAGGGCGGTGAGGACGTCGCGGTGGGTGAAGCGATCGGTGTCACGCGCGAAGTCGACGTCGAGTGCGGTGGCAAGTGCCTCCACGGCGGTCGTGGTTCCGGTGACGGCGACCAGGTCACGGAAGTGCCGCGGGGTGAGAGCGACGATCATGAACCGTTCGCCGTCGCTGGTGGTGAAATCCGTTCCGTACGTACCGTAGACGGAGTTTCCGGTCGCCGGCCTGCTGGTGCCGTTGATCTGGATTTCGGTGAGGTAGCCGAGGGTGCCGGCGGTGGCCAGCGCGACGTCCTCGAGCGGCAGGCGGATGTGGGTGCCCTCGCCGGTGGCGTCGCGGTGCCGGACGGCGGCGGCGACGGCCAGCGCGGCGTACAGCCCACACACCACGTCCCACGCGGGCAGGACGTGGTTGACGACGCCGGCGTGATCGGTGGGACCGGTGATGGACGGGAAGCCGAGCCCCGCATTGACGGTGTAGTCGACGGCGGGGGAACCGTCGGAGCCACCGAGGACTTCGAGGGTTATGACGTCGGAGCGCAGCGCCCTGAGCGCGTCGTGATCGAGCCAGTCACGGCCACCGGCGTTGGTGACGAGAATTCCGCCACCCGCACCGGGGGCCGCGACCAGTTGCTGTACGAGCTGCTGCCCCTCGGGACTGCGCATGTCGACGGCCACGGACCGCTTGCCGCGGTTGAGGCCGGCCCAGTAGATGCTCTCGCCGTCACTCGTGACCGGCCAGCGTTTGTAGCAGGCGGCGCCGCCGATGGGATCGACCCGGATCACCTCGGCCCCCAGCTGAGACAGTGTCAGCCCGCACAGGGGGGACGCGATGAAGCTGGAGACCTCGACGATCCGAAGTCCGGCAAGGGGAGTGTGGGCAGTCACGAGAGAAGCTCCTTGATGGTGGAGGTCAGGCCATGAGGGCGGTGAAACGCCAGTCGAGGACGGGAACGTCGGACGCTGCGGCGTTGTGCGCGAACACGAGTGAACGCAAATGCAGTACGCCGCCACCGTCGGGCAACGCCTCGGCGCTCTCGATCTCGAGTTCGCTGGTGAGGGTGTCGCCCTCGTGAACGGGACCGGTGTGGTCGCAGGACTTCCAGCCCAGGACCGTGACGAGGTTGGGCAGGGCGCGCGTGGCCTGCCCGAGCGCGATGCCGATGGTGTGCCCGCCGTAGACGAGACGTCCGTCCGCGCCGACCCGTTCGTCGTGATGGGTGGCCGCGATGTTGAGGGTGAGGCGCGCCAGTTCGGGGGCGCTCGAGACCACGTCGCCGCTGCTCCGCAGGACCGCGCCGGCGAGGTCGGTCGAGAAGTGCTGTCCGGGAACCTTGTCGCGGTAGCGGTCGAGGTCCCAGCCCTCGGGTGCGGCGAAGGACTGCTCCGTCTGCGGACCGATCGCGGACAGGTCGTCGGACTTGCGGACGCGGTCCTCGTCGGGGTTCTCGCTCAGCGGGAGCATGGCGCAGCGGTAGAAGTCGAGGACGGTGCGGCCGTCCTGGTCCGTCGACGTCATCCGCAGTGCCGCCAGCCCGGTGGGTTTGCGTCCGGGCTTCGCCGAATTCTCGCGCAGACCCACCACTTCGGTGCGGGTGTACAGGGTGTCGCCGAGATGGGGGAAGTGGTGGAAGCGGAGGCCGCGGTAGAACAGGTTGGCCTTCACGTGGTGCGTGGCGAGCGTGGACTGTCCGATGGCGACGTCGCAGACGAGGCCGGGATTCGCCACGGCGTCCCCGGATCCGGTGACGGCCCGGGACAGGTGCGCGTCGAGAGGCAGCCGCAGACGGTCGCCGAGGATGGCTTGATGGGCGGCGGCGAGGCCGCTGGTGAGGGTGACCGCGGGTGCGGTGTCGAACACCTGCCCCACCTCGAGTTCGTCGAAGTACGGTCCACCGACGTACGTCTGCGTGATCGTCACTGTGCACCTACCTGGGCGAGGACCCGTCGTGCGGCCACCGCGACGGCCTCGTCGAGCATCTGCCCGTCGAGTTGCGCCGCCCCGCTGCCCGCGGCCTCGGCGGCGGCGAGTGCGTCGATCACGCGGCGTGCGTCCTCGACGGCGGAGTCGGTGGGGGTGAAGGCCGACGCAGCCGAATCGACCTGGGCGGGATGGATGACCCATTTCCCGTCGAACCCGAGCGCGCTCGTCCATACGGCCGAGTGACGGAAGGCGTCGTCGTCGGCGATACCGAGGAACGGTCCGTCGATCGCCTGGATGCCCGCGGCGCGGGCGGCGACGAGGACGCCGTCCTGGATCGCGAGCCAGTGCTCGGGAAGGGCTGAGCGGGAACGACCGAGGGCCGCCCCGAGATCGGCGTAGCCGATGATGACGGACTCGAGCCGGGCGACGGCCCGGGTGATGTCGCCGATGTTCTGCACCCCGACCGGAGTTTCGACGAGAGCCTGCAACCCGATGTCGGTACCGGCGAGAGCCCGATCGGCGTGCGCCAGATCCTGCGCTGTCTCCACCTTGGGAACCACGATGCTCGTGAGTGCGTCGCCGAGGGAAGCGCACAGGGCGAGGTCATCCTCGGCCCACGGCGTGGTCAGCGCGTTGATGCGGACCGAGACGGCCCGGGAGCCGTCGGACTCGCGCACGAGACGGCGCACGAGGTCGCGGGCGTCGGCCTTCCTGGCCGAGGCGACGGCGTCCTCGAGGTCGAGGACCACCTCGTCGGCGGTCGACCGGAGCGCCTTGACGGCCTTGCGTTCGTCGGATCCGGGGGCCACCAGAACGGCGCGCCTGCGGGTGAGGTTCTGCACGATGCTTCATTCCTAGCGTCCGGGAGCCCGGGTCGGGCTGATATGTACGGCCAGCCCGGTAGGGCTGCGCTACTGATGCTGGCAGCGGCGCAGCCATCATGTCAAGACCGATCGTTGACTTTAGGCAGACATTATCGGATTATGGCCGTACAAATGTTGTGCGAGTGCGAGGTGGAGTGATGGGCAAGCTGAACGAGGAAGAGGCGTACCTGGTCGAGACGGTGCGCGCCTTCATCGACCGCGACGTGAAGCCGACGGTGCAGGCGGTGGAACACGCCAACGAGTACCCCGAGAAGTGGATCGAGCAGATGAAGCAGATCGGGATCTACGGTCTGGCGGTCCCGGAGGAGTACGGCGGATCACCGGTGTCGATGCCCTGTTACGCGCAGGTGACCCAGGAACTGGCCCGCGGGTGGATGAGCCTGGCCGGGGCGATGGGCGGGCACACCGTCGTCGCGAAGCTGCTGTCGCTATACGGCACCGAGGAGCAGAAGCAGCAGTACCTACCGAAGATGGCGACCGGCGAGATCCGGGCCACGATGGCGCTGACCGAGCCCGGCGGCGGGTCGGATCTGCAGGCGATGTCCACCAACGCCAAGACCGACGGCGACGACCTGGTGATCACCGGTTCGAAGACGTGGATCTCCAACGCGCGGCGGTCCGGCCTGATCGCGCTGCTGTGCAAGACCGACCCGCAGGCGAGCCCCAAGCACAAGGGCATCTCGATCGTCCTGGTCGAGCACGGTCCCGGTCTGACGGTGTCGCGGGATCTGCCCAAGCTCGGCTACAAGGGCGTCGAGACCTGTGAGCTGTCGTTCGACGGTTACCGCACCCCCGCCACAGCGATCCTCGGCGGCACCCCCGGCAAGGGGTTCGCGCAGATGATGAAGGGCCTCGAGACCGGACGCATCCAGGTGGCCTGCCGGGCCCTCGGTGTGGCCACGGCGGCGCTCGAGGATTCCCTCGCGTATGCGCAGCAGCGGGAGAGCTTCGGGAAGCCGATCTGGAAGCACCAGTCGATCGGCAACTATCTCGCGGACATGGCGACCAAGCTGACCGCCGCCCGGCAGCTGACCTGGCACGCGGCCGAGCAGTACGACAGCGGCGAGCGGTGCGACATGGAGGCCGGGATGGCCAAGCTGTACGCGTCCGAGGTGGCGATGGACATCGCACTCAACGCGGTCCGGATCCACGGTGGCTACGGTTATTCCACCGAGTACGACGTCGAGCGGTACTTCCGCGACGCCCCGCTGATGATCGTCGGCGAGGGCACCAACGAGATCCAGCGCAACGTCATCGTCTCGCAACTCGTGTCGCGGGGCGGTCTGTAGTCCGGCAACCTGCACGTAGGATCGGTGCGCGATGAACGGTAGGGAACGAGAACGAGAGACGGAGCCGGCGTACCAGCTGGTGTCGAAGCAGCTCCGTGAACACATAGCCGCGGGCAAGTACCGCGGTGGCATCAAGCTCCCCACCGAATTCGAGCTCGCGGAACAGCACGGCGTGAGCCGGCAGACCGTGCGACGCGCATTCCAGGACCTGGTAGCCGAGGGCATCGTCTACCGGGTCCCGGGCCGGGGGACGTTCGCAGCGGAGTCCGACGGCCGATACCTGCGTCAGCTGGGGTCGATCGAGGATCTGATGAATCTGTCCACGGACACCACCATGGAGGTGGTCTCCCCCCTGCGCCGCCGGGTCGACATCGAGGCGGCGAGCAGGCTCCGCCTCGACACCGACCTCGTCCACACGGTCGTGTTCCGGCGACGCCACGACGACACCCCGTTCGTGCTGACCACCGTGTATCTTCCCGACGAGATCGCCCGGCTCGTCGTCGACGCGCCCGAGATGTCCGAGGGCGCTGTCAGCGCGTACACGATCATCGGTCTGCTGGAGCCGCACCTGCGGAGCCCCATCGTGGAGGCGGCGCAATCGATCACGGTCGCACCCGCCCCCGGGGACGTGGCCCGCGAACTCGGCTGCCCCGAGGGCCATTCGATGCTGCGGGTGGACCGCCTCTACTCCGATTCGGAGGGACGGACCGTCGAGTTGGCGGTCAGCTACTTCCTGCCCGAGCACTACACCTATCGCGTGACCCTGCGACGCGGCGGACGCTGACCGTCCGCGTCTTTGTCGCCTGAATCCGGCTAGGCGGGCAGATTCTCGCGTGCCCAGGCCGTCAGGGCGTTCAGGGACGGCAGGAGCGCCCGGCCCGCCGGCGTGAGTTCGTACGCGACCGAGACCGGTGGGCCCTCCTCCACCGAGCGCAGCACGAGACCGGCCGAGGCCAGTTCGGCGAGCCGGTCGGACAGCACCGAATCGCTGATTCCGCCCACTCCGCGGCGTAACTCCGAGAACGTGGACGGTCCCTCCATCAGCACGCCCAGGATCACGCCGTTCCAGCG
Organism: Rhodococcus sp. JS3073; assembly: GCF_026810085.1. Taxonomy (NCBI): domain Bacteria; kingdom Bacillati; phylum Actinomycetota; class Actinomycetes; order Mycobacteriales; family Nocardiaceae; genus Rhodococcus; species Rhodococcus sp. JS3073. The sequence goes on from NZ_CP113951.1 coordinate 5,390,868, forward strand.
CTTGCCGAGAAACGTGAAGGCGCGTGCGAGTGCCGCGTCGCAGGCACGGGGTTCGTGCGTCACTTCGCCGTCGTCAGCCATACCTCCACCCTAGCAACGGTGCTAGCATCGACCCTGCAACTAGTATTTTAGAAGTAACAAGCAGAAAGGGAGTCGATGACTCACGCAATCACTGCAGGTACAGGGCTCGACGAGGCAGCACGGGCGCTGCTCTACACAGAGGCGCGCACCGCCAACAGCTTCGCTCCGACTCCGGTGAGCGACGAGGAACTCGCGCAGATCTGGGAACTCGCGCGCTGGGCGCCCACGGCGGCCAACACGCAGCCGCTCCGGGTCCTGTTCGTGCGCACCGACGAGGGCCGCGCTCGTCTGGTGGAGCACATGAACGAGGGGAACAAGGCGAAGACCGCGTCGGCGCCTGCCGTCGCCGTCCTCGCGGTCGACCCACGTTTCCACGATCACATCCCGGCGCTGCTGCCGTTCCGTCCCGAACTCCGCGACGTGTTCGAGGCGAACGAGCCGATGCGCAAGCAGACCGGGGACTTCAACGGCGCCCTCCAGGCCGGCTACTTCATCCTCGCCGTGCGGTCGCTGGGTCTGGCGGCCGGACCGATGGCCGGATTCGACGCCGACGGGCTCGACAAGGAGTTCTTCCCCGACGGACAGTGGCACTCGACCCTCGTCGTCAACATCGGCCACCCGGGCGAGAACCCGTGGTTCGACCGGCTGCCCAGACTCGACCCGGAGGAATCCGTCTCCTGGGCTTGACGATCCACACCTATGAGTCGGCGGGCGCGGTGCCCGGCCCCCAGCTGCCGAACTGCTCCACCACGTCCCACAGTGGGTCGGTGGGACCGATGTCGTACGTGCAGTCGGCGGGCCGGGGGTCGGGCACGAACGCCCACAGGAGCGCCCCCGCGGCTCCGGCGTCCCGCTGCCCCTGGAGCTTGGCGGCGATGTGCGTCGCCCGGTCCGTCAGGGTGGCACACGATCCGGCGAGTTCGCCGATCTCGCCGACCAGGAGCGGTTTGCCCAGTGCCGCAGCCTGATCGAGGCGCCGGGCGAGGCCGTTCCACTGATCGCCGGGCAGTGGAACGCCGTCGGCACCGTAGTCGTGGTACTGCGCGACGTCGACGTACGGTGACGCCGAGACGAATTGGTACTCGTCGCCCTGGGTTCCGCACTGGCCACCGCCGGTGAAACCCGCCGTGATCAGGGTGCGCGGATCACGGGCGCGCACCTCGGCGCCCGCGGCGTCGAAGAAATCGCGCAGCACCTGCGCCGCGCCCGGCTCGCACGAGCGCGTCCACCACGAGCAGTCGGCTTCCGTGCACGTACTGGTCTCCGGCTCCCCGACGCGAACCCGTCGGACGAGGCCGTGACCCGGGCCCCCGGCGCCGGAGCCGCAGCCGACACGGCACCACCTCCCAACGCCGTCGATGCGACCGTCGCGATCACCGCCGCGATCATCGCGATACGGGATTCCCTCATGGATGAATAGTAGAGACCGGTCGGTACCGATTGGCGTCCGATCGGCACCTCGAGCGACCGTCCAGTCGCTCTGCCAGGGGACGACGCCTCGAACTTCACCCCCTCGACCCGATAGTGTGCACGGCGGGGGCAAGCGCACGTGATCACCGAGAATTCGCAGAGGTTTACATTGTCGAGTCCCGAAAACGACGCCGAGCTCGCAGGCCGCGTCCAGCGCCTGCTGCAGTTCCTGCGTGAGATCGTAAGGGCTCGCACGAAGCCGGTTCTCCGCGTCGACCAGCACGAACAGGTCGAATGGCTGCATCAGGACGGCCGCACGATCCAACTCGATTCCGCCGCCGCGCAGGGTGACATCGTCCTGCGCGTGCCCCTCATCGGCGTCGAGGATCCACCGGAACTGCCCACGGTCCTTGCCGGCTGGGTGGACGCGTCGGCCCGCTCCGACAGTTCGCGTTCCGATCTCGAACTGAACGCGTCCGACGCCTACGCCGAGGACTCCGACGAGGAATACGACGTGCGCCGCGCGTACGACGTCCGGCAGGCTTTCGACGCATACGTCCCGCGCTGGCAGGCGTGGGCCACGGCGGACCGGGAGCGTCGCCCGCACGCCGATCTGTACCAGTCGTTGCAGCGGATGCTGCAGGAACTGAACGCCCGACCCGAGTCGATCGAACTCGTTCTCGCGTCCGGTCTGCTGACCCTGGCGGGCGCCGGTCCGGACGGCGGCGTCCAGACCCACCTGGTCACCCAGTCCGCGAGCATCCACCGCGACCCCCGCACCGGCGACCTGCTGGTGCGGCTGATCGCCGGCTCCCAGCCCCGGCTCGAGGACTCCCAGCTGTTCACCGGACTGGACGTCTACGACAGCGCGCACGCGATGCCGCTGCAGAAACAACTGCAAGACACCGCCGCGTCGCCGCTGAGCGACGGCGTGCGCACACTGCTCGCGGAGTGGGCGCCGAAATCGCTGATGACCCCCGTCACGGTGCGGGACGGCGTCCGGCCGCCCGACGCCCACGCCGACGGCACCCTCACGCTGTCGCCGGCCCTGGTGCTGCGGAAGCGCAGCGCGTTCGCCCTGGTCGAGTATTACGAGCAGATGATCTCCCACCTCGACCGCGACGGCGCGACCGTTCCGCTGGGACTGGCGCAGCTGGTCGAGGCAATCGAACCGGCAGACCGGCTGTCGTGGCTCGAGCGCACCGGCGCCGCCACCTCGTCGACGCTCGCCGAAGACCCCCTCTTCCCGCTTCCGGCCAACGCCGAGCAGTCGCAGATCATCGAGCGGCTCGGCGGCGACAGCGGAGTGGTGGTCGAGGGCCCGCCCGGCACGGGCAAGACCCACACGATCGCCAACCTGGTGTCGGCGCTGCTCGCGCGCGGCCAGCGGGTGCTCGTCACGAGCGAGAAGGCGCAGGCGCTCCGGGTGCTGAGGGACAAGCTCCCGCCCGAGATGCAGGAACTGTGCGTCTCCATCACCGACCTGTCCCGCGGCGGCTCCGACGAGCTCACCCGCAGCGTCGCGACGATCGCCGAACGGAAGTCGTCGTTCAACCCGCACAGCGAGGGCCAGAAGATCGCCGACCTCCGTGCGCAGCGGGACGAGGCCGTGCAGAAGCGGGCCGTCGTGCTCGAGCAGGTGAAGGCGCTGCGCGAGTCCGAGACCTACCTCCACGACGCCGTCGCGGACGGTTACGAGGGCACCGCCGCCACCATCGTCCGCAAGGTCATGGGCCTGCAGGACGCCTTCGAGTGGCTTCCCGGTCCGCTGCTGTCCGAGCAGCCGCCCCTCACCGGCACCGAGGTCGAGACGCTACGCCGGCTGTGCGTGACGGCGTCCCCCGAGCGGGCGCAACGCTCCCGGCAGACGCTTCCCGCACTCGACCCCCTGCTGCCCAACCGCGCCGAACTCGAACGGCTCTGCTCGCGGGCCTCGACCAGCGTCCCCATCGACACCCCGCAGTCGGCGCATCTGCTCGAGGTCCTCGGTGGCGTCGACCCCGAGACCGCGTACACCGTTCGCCGGCACTGCAAGGAACTGCAGGCCCGGGCTCACGACGTCCTCGACCTGGACGGTCAGTTCCAGAGCCTCGCCGACACGGTCCTCTCCGGCCGGGCGACGCACCTGTGGGGTCGTCTGGACGCTCTGCCCGCGATCGTCGAGGCGGCCGCTGCCGCCGACCGCTACATCGGTGCGCACGACGTCCAGTGCGCCGTCATGACCCGACCCGCCCTGCAGGCGGTGGGTGCACTCGCCGTCGCGATGGAATCCGGCGCCGTCGAGTGGAAGGCGCGCTTCCGTCGCAGCGAGGAACAGAAGGCCGTCGAAGAACTCGGCCTCGACGCCACCGTCGACGGGGCACCCGCCACGACCGCCGCCACGGTGCGGCTCGTGACCGAGCACCTGCGCGCCCACGACGCGGCGCAGACCGCCGCCACCCTGCTGGCAGATCTTCGGATTCCGGTGGACATGAACGGTTCCCGCGCCGTCCAGGTCGACAGCCTCAACATGATCGTCGGCCGGGTCGCCCGGGTGCGCGCCCTGCTCGTCGCCCGCGACGCGCTGGCCCGCGAACTGTTCGCGCTGTCCCCGAACGCCCCGCGGATCCGCACCCTCGCGGACGCCGTCGCGGTGGCCGGGGCCGCAGAGGCGATCACCACCCGCGCCGATGTGGACAGTGCCCGTGCGGAACTCGACGCCATCGTCTCGGCCGTCTCCACCGAGGTCGACGCGGGACCGTCGCCGGAAGGCACCGCCCTGGTGGCGGCGCTCGATCAGGCCGACAACGCGGCCCTCTCGGATGCCCTCAGCCGCTACGCGATCGCCCGCGTCGAGCAGCAGGATCAGCGGCTCTTCGACGAACTGTCCGACAAACTCTCACCCGTCGCCCCGGCACTGTACGAATTGGTGCGCAGGACGGCGGCGCTCACCGAGTGGGACGAGATGAGCTGGCAGATGGCGGAGGCCTGGGCGTGGCGCCGTGCCCGCCAATGGGTCACCGAGCAGCACCGTGCCGGTCGCGAACAGGAACTGGAAGCCGAACTCAACGCCGTCGACGCGGACCTCGCGCACCTGACGGCGCGGCTCGCGGCGGCCACCGCCTGGCGCGACTGCCTCGAACATCTGACGGCGGATCAGGTCCGGGCCCTGCAGACGTACCGCGAGCACATCTCGAGCATCGGGGCAGGTGCCGGGAAGTACGCCGAGAAGTACCGCAGCGCGGCACGATCCGCGATGGGCGAGGCACAGGGCGCCGTCCCCGCGTGGGTGATGCCGCTGCAACAGGTGCTCGCGTCCATCCCGCCCGTGCCGGGCAGCTTCGACGTCGTCATCGTCGACGAGGCGAGCCAGGCCGACATCACCAACCTGTTCCTGCTGTGGCTGGCGCCGCGGGTGATCGTCGTCGGCGACGACAAGCAGTGCGCACCCGCCGACATCCCCACCACCGGCACCCTCGACGACGTATTCACCCGGCTGGACGCCTACCTGCCGGACCTTCCCGAGTACGTCCAGGCCACGCTCACACCGCGGTCGAGCCTGTTCTCGATCCTGCGCACGAGCTTCGGGCAGGTGGTCCGGCTCCGCGAGCACTTCCGCTCGATGCCCGAGATCATCAACTGGTCCAGCACCCAGTTCTACGGCGAACTGCCGCTGGTCCCGGTGCGGCAGTTCGGCGCGGACCGGCTTCCGCCGCTGAAACATACGTACGTATCCGACGCCACCGTGTCGGGCAAGGACTCGACGCTGACCAACCACGTCGAGGCCGCCGCCCTCGTCGACCAGCTCATCGAATGCCTCGTCGACCCCCGCTACGACGGGAAGACGTTCGGAATCGTCGTGCTGCAGGGGCAGTCCCAGGTCGACGCCATCCGGACCGAGCTCGTCAAACGCATCGGCATCGAACAGTGGGAGCAGCGGCGACTGCGGGTCGGGACGCCGCCCGACTTCCAGGGCGACGAACGGAGCGTCGTCTTCCTGTCGATGGTCGTGGGACCCGAGCAGAACTTCGCACCGTTGACGGCGAACCAGTACAAGCGACGGTTCAACGTCGCGGCCTCACGGGCGCAGGATCAGCTGTGGCTGTTCCACTCCGTCACCGTCGACGAACTGAAGCGGGCCGACCTGCGTAACTCCCTGCTCAGCTACATGATGTCGACGTCGCCGGCACCGGCGGATCCCATGCCGCAGGACGTCGACCGCGACGTCCGGATCCCGCCGTTCGACAACCTGCTCGAGCAGCGGGTGTTCAACGACATCGCCGAACGCGGCTATCACGTCAATTCCCAAGTCGAGGTGAACAATCGGCGCATCGACCTCGTCGTCACCGGCGGCACCATGAGACTCGCCGTCGAATGCGACGGCGATGCGTTCTCGACCACCCCGGAACAGCGGATCGCGGACCTCGAACGCGAGCAGGAACTCAAACGGTGCGGCTGGACGTTCTGGCGCGTCCGCGAGTCGGAGTACTACCTCGACCCGAAGACTGCCCTGTCGAGTCTGTGGGACACGCTGGACAACCTGGGCATCGCGCCGCACGCGGTGGATCACGCGATCGCCATCGAGTCGGCCGCCACCGAGCGGGCGGCGCGCGACGCCGCTGCCGCGTCCGAGCGCGGAAAGCACGCGGCCCCCGTCACCTGACCCGTGAGTACTTGTTAACCGCGGGCGGTTAACAAGTACTCACGGGCGCGAGGCGCGCAACACGTCCGATCTCCAGCGCCACCCAGACCGCACCGTCCGGCCCCACGGCGATCCCGTGTGGTTCCGAAGACTGTGTCGGCAAGTCGTATTCGGTGATGGCGCCGTTAGAGTCGATGTACCCGATGCGGTTTGCGCCCCATTCGGTGAACCAGCAACCGCCGTCGGGGTCGGCGACGATGGCGTGAGGTCGGGCCGAGCGGTCCGGGAGTGCGAACTCGTCGATCCGGCCGTGGACGGAGATCCGGCCGATCTGCCCGGCGCCGATCTCGACGAACCACAGCGCGTCGTCGGTCCCGCGGGTGATCCCCACCGGTCCGGCGGCGGGAGTGGGCAGAGAATGCACCACGATGTTGCCGTCGACGTCGATACGTCCGATTGCGTTCGCCTGGTTGAGCGTGCACCACAGCGCGTCGTCCGGGCCCGACGTGATCGCCGAAGGGAACCCGCCGTCCGTGGGCAGGGGAAACTCGGTGATCTGCCCGTCTGTGGTGATCCGCCCGATCCGGTCGGCATTCGTCTCGGTGAACCACAGCGCCCCGTCCGGGCCGGCGACGATGCCGAACGGGCCGCTGTCCGTCGTGGGGGTTCGAAAGGTATCGGTCGTGCCGTCCGACGTCATCCGTCCGATCCGGTGGTCGCGGTATCGCGTGAACCACAGGGCGTCGTCCGGGCCCGACGTGATGATCGTGGGCCCACACTCCGCGGTGTCGAGCGGATACGTGTCGACTTCGCCGCCGACGGTGAGGCGGGCGATCCGTCCGGCGTGGACGAGCGTCAGCCACAGGGCCTGGTCGGGCCCGGCCGTGATCGCATACGGTCCCGACCTCTCGTCGCCGACAGCGAACTCCAGAATCTGTGAACCCATATGTGCTTCCCCCTGTGAGTACTTGTTAACGTCCCGCGGTTAATAAGTACTCACGGGCGCGGCTGCGCACGACTGTCGCCGCGGAACTCCGCGATGACGTCGTCGCCGCGGCGGACGGTGACGTCGTAGATGCCGTTGCGCCCGTAGCGGGCCCGCTCCACGGCCTCGGCGACGAGGGTGTCGCCGAGGCGGGTGGCAGTCAGGAACCGGATGTCGGCGCGGGCGGCGACGGCGGGAGTGTCGTACCCGTTGCACGCCATCGCGAAGGCGGTGTCGGCGAGGGTGAACACGAACCCGCCGTGGGTGATGCCGTGGCCGTTGACGATGGTCTCACCCACTACCATCGACGCGACCGCGTGACCGGGGCTGAGCTCGAGGATCTCGATGCCGAGCGCCTGGGACGCGTTGTCGGCCTCGAACATCTTCCGCGCGATACCGCATTCCGCGGATGCGTCGACAGTCATGGTTCTCCTACTGGTTGTAGACGGATTCTTCTTCTTGGACGTACATGGTGACGCCGCCGGTGGCGAAGTTGCGGACGTCCTTGCCCGCCTGCTTCATCTCCTCGGACTGCAACCCGGACTGCATGGTGGCGGCGTCGGGGAACACGAGGCTCGCCACCGCGTAGTACGGCGGCTGCCCGCCGTCGAGGGCGCTGCACTTGCCCCAGGTGAAGTCGGACAGTCCGGGAACCTTGCGGGCCAACGGCATGTGGGTGTCGCGGTAGTAGGCGTCGAACGCCTCGGGGTCATCGGGGTGGCCGTAGCAGACGGCGACCTTGAAGCTCATGCGTTTTCTCCTTTGGCGACGAGGGTGAGAACGTCGTACGTTGCGACGGGATCGCCGTCCTGGTTGACGACGACTGCATCCCAACGGACTTCACCGTAGTCCGCACTGCTGCGCGGGGTGATGAGCTTCGCGGTCAGCGTGACGGTGAGGCTGTCGTCGGCCTTGACGGGGGTGAGGAACCGGAGGTTGTCGACGCCGAAGTTGGCGAGGACGGGACCGGGATTCGGTTCGACGAACAGGCCGGCGGCGAGGGAGACGACGAGGTACCCGTGGGCCACGATGCCGCCGAACAGCGGGTTGGCGGCCGCGGCCTCGGGGTCGGTGTGGGCGTAGAACGTGTCGCCGGTGAACTCGGCGAAGTGGTCGATGTCGGCGAGGGTGACCTGGCGGGGGCCGCCGACGATGGTGTCGCCGATCCGCAACTGCGCGAGGTTCTTCCGGAACGGGTGAATGCCGTCGTCATTGCGCTGCGAACCGGTGACCCACTTGTTCCCGACCGCGGTCAGGATGTCCGGGGTGGCCTGGACCGCGGTGCGCTGCATGTGGTGCAGGATGCCGCGGATGCCGCCGAGTTCCTCGCCGCCGCCTGCGCGTCCGGGACCGCCGTGCACGAGGACGGGCAGGGGTGAACCGTGGCCGGTGGATTCCTTCGCATCGTCGCGGTTGAGGACGAGGACGCGGCCGTGGAACGGGGCGAGGCCGAGCACGATGTCGCGGGCGAGTGCGGAATCGCGGGTGACGAGGGAGGCGACGAGGCTGCCCTTGCCGCGGGCGGCGAGTTCGACGACCTCGTCGGTGCTGTCGTATCCGATGACGGTGCTGACGGGACCGAAGGCCTCGATGTCGTGGGGTTCGGTGGCGTCCTTGTCGTCGGAACGCAGCAGGATCGGCGGCAGGAATGCCCCGGTCGCCTTGTCGGCGCCGACGACCTCGAAGTTCTCCGGGTCGCCGACCACGATCTGCGCCGACTTGGTCAGGCCGCGCAGCGATTTCAGGACCTCGTCGCGCTGCTCGAGGCTGGCGAGGGCGCCCATCGTGACGCCTTCGGCGTCGGGGTCGCCGACCACGACACGGGACAGCTGGGCCTTTGCCGCAGCGATGACGTCGTCCATCAACGCGGACGGCACGAGGGCGCGCCGGATGGCGGTGCACTTCTGGCCGGCCTTCACCGTCATCTCGGTGACGAGCTGTTTGACGTAGAGGTCGAATTCTTCGCTGCCGGGTTCGACGTCGGAGCCGAGGATCGATGCGTTGAGCGAGTCGGCCTCGGCGTTGAAGTGGACCCCCTCACCGACGACGTTCGGATGCGCCCGCAGGGTGGCCGCGGTGTCGGCGGATCCGGTGAACGCCACGGAGTCCTGCCCGCCGAGGTGGTCGAGCAGCCCGCGCGCGCTCCCCGACAGCAGCTGGACCGAACCCTCGGGCAGCAGCCCGGACTCGATGATGCGACGGAACACGAGCTCGGTGAGGTAGGCCGACTGGCTCGCGGGCTTGACGATCGACGGGACGCCGGCGATGAACGCGGGGGCGAGCTTCTCGAGGAAGCCCCACACCGGGAAGTTGAACGCGTTGATCTGGACGGCCACGCCGCGGCGGGAGGTGTAGACGTGCTGGCCGAGGAACGTGCCCTTCTTGCCCAGCTGCTCGAGCGCGCCGTCGAGGTAGACGGTGTCGTTGGGGAGTTCCCGCCTGGCCTTGCTGGCGTAGCTGAGGAGGGTGCCGAAGCCGCCGTCGATGTCGACGCCGGAGTCGCGCTTGGTGGCGCCGGTGGACGTGGAGAGGGCGTAGAACTCGTCCTTGCCGGCCATGAGGGTGAGGGCGAGCGTCTTGAGGGCGGCGGCGCGCTCGTGGAAGGTCAGCTTCGCGAGCGCCGGTCCGCCCACCTCGCGGGCGTAGGTCACCATCTCGCCGAGGTCGAGTCCGGTCGCGGAGATGCGCGCCACCTCGGAGCCGTCGACCGCGCTCAGCAGCGGGGTTCCCTCGTCCGGCGCGGTGTACCAGCGTCCGGCGGCGTAGCTTTCCAGTAACTTGCTCACGACAACTCCATTTCACCGTACGTTCGGTCGGTTAACAGAATCGTCGCTTCTGCCGCTGGTTGTCAAGGGAGGATCGCAACTTTTCGTACGCTACCTCCTCTTGCGTACCGACCGAAGATTCGGTTATTAATAGACGGCACCCCCGTGAAGGAGAAGACTGTGGCCGAAGTGTTTCTGGTGGACGGAGCCCGTACCCCGCAGGGTCGGTACGGCGGAGCGCTCGCAGGAGTGCGCCCCGACGACCTTGCCGGTCTCGTCGTGGCCGAGGCCGCCCGCCGGGCCGGGATCCCGGGCGACGCCGTCGACGAGGTGATCCTCGGTGCCGCCAACCAGGCCGGCGAGGACAACCGCGACGTCGCCCGCATGGCCGTGCTGCTCGCGGGCCTGCCCGACAGCGTTCCCGGCTACACGGTGAACCGGCTGTGCGCGAGCGGTCTGACCGCCGTCGCGTCGGCCGCGCACACCATCCGCAGCGGCGAGGCCGACATCGTGATCGCCGGCGGCGTCGAATCGATGACCCGCGCACCCTGGGTGATGGCCAAGCCCGGCGCCCCGTGGGCACGCCCGGGAGAGGTGGCCGACACCTCGCTGGGCTGGCGCTTCACGAACCCGCGGTTCACCGCAGCCGACCGCGACGTTCCGGCCGGGGCCGGACCGGACGTCCGCAAGGTGACGCTGTCGATGGGCGAGACGGCCGAGGAGGTCGCCGCGCTCGAGGGCATCACCCGCGCCGAGAGCGACGCCTTCGCGCTCCGCAGCCAGGAGCGGGCGATCGCGGCGGTCGACGCCGGCCGGTTCGATCGCGAGATCGTGCCCGTGCCGGTGCGCGACGGCGAACTGACCGCCGACGAAACCCCGCGGCGGGGAACCACGCTGGAGAAGCTGGGTTCGCTGAAACCGGTGTTCCGCAAGGACGGCATCGTGACCGCCGGCTCGTCGTCGTCGCTCTCGGACGGCGCCGCGGCCCTGGTCGTCGCGAGCGAGGCGGCGGTGGAGAAGTACGGCCTGACCGTCCGCGGCCGCATCGTCACCAGCGCCAGCGCGGGCATCGCCCCCAACGTCATGGGTCTGGGCCCGGTCCCGGCCACCCGCAAGGCCCTCGCCCGCGCCAACTGGTCGATCTCCGACCTCGGCGCCGCCGAACTCAACGAGGCCTTCGCGGCGCAGTCGCTCGGTGTGATCCGGCAGTTGAAGCTCGACGAGTCGATCGTCAACGCGGACGGTGGCGCGATCGCACTCGGCCACCCACTGGGCTGCTCGGGTGCGCGCATCCTGCTGACGCTGCTCGGCCGGATGGAACGCGAAGGCGCCCGCCGCGGACTGGCCACGCTGTGCGTGGGCGTCGGCCAGGGCGTCGCGATGCTGATCGAGGCGCCGTGAACACACTGAAGATCGAGGACCGCGACGACCGCATGGTGGTCACGCTGCACCGTCCCGCGCAGCGCAATGCGATCAACGCGGAGATGATCGCCGAACTGCACGAGGTGTGCGCGTCGCTGGAGGCGACGCCGAAGCCGATGCTGCTGACCGGCGAGGGCGACCACTTCGCCGGCGGCGCCGACATCGCCGAACTGCGCGAGCGCGGCCGCGACGAGGCGTTCGCCGGCATCAACCGCAACCTGTTCGACCGTATCGCGAAGCTGCCGCTGCCCACCGTGGCCGCGGTGAGCGGGTACGCGCTCGGCGGCGGCGCCGAACTGTCCTACGCCTGCGACATCCGCATCGCCACCGAGACCGCGGTCTTCGGGAATCCGGAGCCGGGGCTGGGCATCATGGCCGCGGCCGGGGCCAGTTACCGGTTGCCGGAACTGGTCGGCAAGTCCGTCGCCAAGCAGGTCCTCCTCGGCGGCCGGAACCTCGACGCGCAGGACGCGCTGCGCAGCGGGCTCGTCATGAGTGTCGTCGCACCCGGCGAGCACATCGATGCTGCGCACAAGGTCATCGACCGCATCACACGTTCGGCGCCGCTGGCGCTCAAGCTCACGAAGATGATCGTCGACGCACCGGGCTCGCACCCGTTCGCCGACGACATCGCCCAGGCGGTGCTGTTCGAGAGCCGCGACAAACACGACCGCATGACTGCGTTTCTGGAGAAGAAGAGATGACGAGCACAGCACCGAAGAACGTCGGCGTGGTCGGCGGCGGCCGGATGGGCGCGGGCATCGCGCAGGTCTTCGCCACCCTCGGATCCACGGTCACCATCGCCGAGAGCGGCGACCGGCAGGCGGCCCTGAAGCGGGTGTCCGACGGACTCGACCGCGCGCACGAACGCGGCAAACTCGGCGACGTCGATCCCGCGACGATCCTCGCACGGGTGTCGACGGTGGCCGCCCCCGATGCGCTTCCGCCGGCCCTGGATCTGGTGGTCGAGGCGGTGCCCGAACTGGTGGACCTCAAGCTGTCCGTGCTCTCGCTCGTCGAGAAGACGGTCGACCCGTCGACGGTGATCGCCAGCAACACCAGCTCGATCTCCATCGCCGGCCTCGGGGCGGCGCTGAACGACCCGGCGCGGCTGATCGGCATGCACTTCTTCAATCCGGTTCCGGCGTCGACGCTCGTCGAGATCGTCCGCGCCCCCGCAACCGACGCCGGTGTCGTCGACCGGGTCCGGGAATGGGTCGCCCAGCTCGGCAAGACCGAGGTGCTGGTCAACGATTCCCCGGGCTTCGCGACCAGCCGACTCGGCGTGTGCCTCGGGCTCGAGGCGATCCGGATGCTCGAGGAAGGCGTCGCCGACGCCGAGTCCATCGACCGGGCCATGGAACTGGGCTACCGCCACCCGATGGGGCCGCTGCGGTCCACTGATCTGGTCGGACTGGACGTCCGGCTCGCGATCGCCGAGCACCTCGCGAAGACGCTCGGCGACCGGTTCGCACCGCCCGCGCTGCTGCGCGAGAAGGTCGCCAACGGGGAACTCGGCCGGAAGACGGGCCAGGGGTTCTTCACCTGGTCCTGACGGGCCACGCACACCACAACCAGCAGGAGGCACATTCTCATGAGCACTGACGACGTGGTCGGACTTTCCGTGGATGCGGGACTGGCCACCATCACCCTGCGCCGCGCAGGCGCGTCCAACGCCCTGGACCGTGCGGTGAAGGAACAGTTGCTGGCGGCGGTGGAGAAGGTCGCCGCCGACGACAGCGTGCGTGCCCTGCTGCTGCAGGCGGAGGGGAAGAACTTTTGTGTCGGCCAGGACCTGGCCGAGCACGTCGCCGGGCTCGAGGCGGACGCCGCGCACGCGATGGACACCGTCGCCGAGCACTACAACCCGCTGCTCCGGGCGCTGGCCGAGGTTCGCGTCCCGGTCGTCGTCGCGGTCGGCGGTGCCTGTGTCGGGGCGGGGCTGGGCATCGCCCTGGCCGCCGACATCCGGATCGCCGGGGAGGGCGCCAAATTCGCCACGGCGTTCACGGGGATCGCGCTGGCCGGTGACTCCGGGCTGAGCCACACCCTGGTGCAGGCGCTGGGACCGAGCCGGGCGACCGGGCTGATGATGCTCGGCGACCGGTTCACTGCGGCGCAGGCGCTGGACTGGGGCCTGGTGCACCGGGTGGTGCCCGACGCCGAACTCGGGGACGCGGCCGCCGCGCTGGCGCGGAAGCTCGCGGACGGTCCGACGGCCGCGTATGCGCAGGTCAAGGCGCTGGTCTCGGCGGCGTCGAGCGGGCTGTCGGAGGCGCTCGAGCGGGAGCGCGAGGCCGCGGAGCAGCTCGGCCGGTCGAAGGATCACCGCAGCGCGGTCGACGCGTTCCTCGCGAAACGCGCGCCGACCTTCGAAGGCCACTGACGTAATTCGGCTCCCGCCCTTGTGTGGGCGGGGGCTGACATGCATACTTGATACCAACCGATCATTCGGTAATAGAGGTAGGACATATGACCACGTCACACGCTCCCGATGAGCTGCAAGAGCTCTTCGATGACACCATCGCAGCCGACCAGAGGGTCGAGCCGAGGGACTGGATGCCCGACGGCTACCGCAAGACGCTGATCCGGCAGATCGCGCAGCACGCGCATTCGGAGATCATCGGCATGCAGCCGGAGGGCAACTGGCTCACCCGCGCGCCGTCGCTGCGTCGCAAGGCCATCCTCATGGCGAAGGTCCAGGACGAGGCCGGGCACGGCCTGTATCTGTACTCGGCGGCCGAGACGCTCGGCGCCGATCGCGCCGACCTCACCGAGAAGCTGATCGAAGGCAAGCAGAAGTACTCCTCGATCTTCAACTATCCGACGCTCACCTACGCCGATGTCGGCGTGATCGGCTGGCTCGTCGACGGCGCCGCGATCTGCAACCAGGTCCCGTTGTGCCGCAGCTCCTTCGGGCCGTACGCGCGGGCGATGATCCGGGTGTGCAAGGAGGAGTCGTTCCACCAGCGTCAGGGCTTCGAACTGCTGATGACGATGATGCGCGGCACCGACGCCCAGCGCGAGATGGTGCAGGAGTCGGTGAACCGCTGGTGGTGGCCGGCGCTGATGATGTTCGGACCGCCGGACGATCAGTCGCCCAATTCCGAGCAGTCCATGAAGTGGCGCATCAAGCGGCACACCAACGACGAACTCCGTCAGCGGTTCGTCGACATGTCCATCCCGCAGGCCGAGGTGCTCGGCGTGACGTTCCCGGATCCGGACCTGAAGTGGAACGCCGAGCGCGGCGCTCACGACTTCGGTGAGCCCGACTGGAGCGAGTTCATGCAGGTGATCAAGGGCAACGGCGCGTCGAGCGTCGAGCGCGTCGCCAACCGGCGGGCAGCACACGAGAACGGGGCGTGGGTGCGGGAGGCCGCGACGGCCTTCGCCCGCCGCGAGAGCAGCAAGGAGAACGCACGATGAGCACGGACGACAATGCAGTGCGCGCGGACTGGCCCCTGTACGAGGTGTTCCTGCGCGGCAAGCGCGGACTCAACCACGTCCACGTCGGATCCCTGCACGCCGCGGACGACGAGATGGCCGTCCGGCACGCCCGGGACGTCTACACCCGCCGCAACGAGGGCGTGAGCATCTGGGTGGTGCGGTCCAGTTCGATCGTGGCGTCCAGCCCGTCGGAGAAGGATCCCTACTTCGCGCCCAGCGGCGACAAGGTGTACCGGCACCCCACGTTCTACGAGATCCCCGACAACGTTCCCCACATGTGAGGCTGACGATGACCGACCACGACAATGCTTACGAAGGCCTCGTCGACGAAGACAGCCACGGCCAGTGGGCGTTCGGCACCAGCTTCGACGACCCGCTCGCCGGCGTCGACACCACGGTTCCGGAGGACGTCGACCTCTCCGCGCTGGCCGGCTACTGCCTGATGCTCGGTGACGATGCGCTGATCAGCTCGCAGCGTCTCGCCGAGTGGAGCACGCGCGCACCGGAACTCGAGGAGGAGGTCGCGCTCGCGAACGTCGGACTCGACCTGCTCGGTCAGGCGCGACTGCTGCTCGCCCGTGCGGCCGCGGCGGATGCGTCGGTCGTGCCGTTCATCTCGGACACGAGCCCGATTCCCGCCGAGGACGCGCTCGCGTTCTTCCGGGACGAGAACCGGTTCCGCAACACCCGGCTGGCCGAACTCGACAACGGCGACTTCGCCCAGTCGATCACGCGACTGCTGGTGTTCTCGACGTGGCGTCTCGCGCTGTTCGATCGTCTCCGCACGTCCCGGGATCCGGTCCTCGCCGCGGTCGCGGTGAAGGGCGTCAAGGAACTCACCTACCACCGCGACTACGCGGCCCGCTGGGTTGTGACGCTCGGCTGCGGCACGGAGGAGTCGAAGTCGCGGATGGTCGACGCCCTCGCCCGGGTGTGGCCGTACGTCGAGGAACTGTTCGCCCCGACCACCGAGGAGCTCGCGCTCGCACAGGTGGGTGTGGGGGTCGACCCGCGGGACGTGCGCGAGGAGTTCGATTCCGTGCTCGAGCAGGTGCTGCATGCCGCCGAGCTCACCGCACCGACCGGCCGGACCGTCGGCACCGTCGGCGGCCGGGCAGGCCGGCAGGGGCTGCACACCGAGACGCTCGGACTGCTGCTCGCCGAGATGCAGAGCGTGGCCCGGGCACATCCCGAAGGGGTGTGGTGACATGACCACGGCAGTGCGCAGCGACGCCCGCCGCCTCGCCGAATCGGTCCTCGACCCCGAGATGCCGATGCTCACGCTCGCCGATCTCGGTGTCCTGCGCGACGTCGAGGAACTCGCCGACGGCTCGGTGGTCGTGACCATCACCCCCACCTATTCCGGTTGCCCCGCCATGGCCACCATGCGGGACGACATCGAGCACACCCTGCAGGACGCGGGGTTCGGCAGCGTCGAGGTCCGGACCGTCCTGTCGCCGCCGTGGAGCACGGACTGGATCAGCGAGAACGGCAGGCGCAAGCTCCGCGAGAACGGCTACTCGACACCCGGTCCCGCGCCGCGACGCACCTCGGGTCCGGTGCCGTTGACGCTCACCGTCAAGCCGCGACCCGTGGCGTGCCCCAAGTGTCACTCGGCGAACACCCGGCTCGACTCGGAATTCGGGGCGACGCTGTGCAAGGCGCTCTACCGGTGCCTCGACTGCCTCGAACCCTTCGATCACGTGAAGGAAATCTGACCATGACCACAGCGATCTCCCCGAAACCCGGTGCGGCGTTGCGCAACAGGGCATTTCACACCCTGACCGTCGCCGACGTCGAATCCCTGTGCGACGACGCGGTCGCGGTCACGTTCGACGTTCCGGCCGAGCTCGCCGACGAGTTCGCGTTCGGTCCCGGACAGTCGCTCACGCTGCGGCGGACGATCGACGGCGTCGAACACCGGCGCTCGTACTCGATCTGCGCGCCTGCCGGTTTCGCGCCGCGGGTCGGTGTGCGCGAGGTGTCCGACGGTCTGTTCTCGACGTGGCTCGTGCGCGACGTCCGCCCCGGCGACCGGATCGAGGTGCAGGGCCCGAGCGGAACGTTCGTCGCCGACCCGGCGGCCGGCGGTCGCCACGTGCTGATCGCCGCCGGCTCGGGCATCACGCCGATGCTGTCGATCGCTGCATCGATGCTCGCGAATCCCGAGGCCGAAGTCGTTCTCCTGTACGGCAACCGGCGCACCCGCTCGGTGATGTTCGCCGAGGAGATCGCCGATCTCAAGGACACGTACGGGTCGCGTTTCGACGTGGTGCACGTGCTGTCCCGCGAACCCCGCGAGGTCGAGCTGTTCACCGGGCGACTCGACGCCGACCGGTTGCGTGCCCTCTTCACGTCCATCGTGCCGCTCGCCGACATCGACCACTTCTGGCTCTGCGGCCCGTTCGGGATGGTCACCGACGCCGAGACGGTTCTCGGTGAGCTGCAGATCGACAAGAGCCGTGTGCACCACGAACTGTTCTTCGTCGACGACGTCCCCCCGCCGATGGAAACCCACCGCGAACCCGGTGTCACCGGGCCGAGCAGCGAGGTGACCCTCGTCCTGGACGGTCGCTCGACCACCGCGACGTTGCCGCGGGACGAGTCGATCCTCGATGCCGCCGAGAAGTACCGCTCGGACCTTCCGTTCGCCTGCAAGGGCGGCGTCTGCGGAACGTGCCGCGCCAAGATCACGTGCGGTGACGTGGACATGCGCCGCAACTACGCGCTCGAGGACTACGAGGTCGACTCCGGCTTCGTGCTCACGTGCCAGACCTTCCCGGTCAGCGACGACGTGACCGTCGATTTCGACGCCTGACCATACCCAGCCCGCACACCCCGGAGACTAGAATGACCAGTATCGCCACCCCCTCGCAGGACATCGAGTTCGCCACGCGCGACCGGATCTCATCGCTGCAACTCGAACGCCTGCAGTGGTCACTTCTCCACGCGTACACCAACGTTCCGCATTACCGGAAGGCGTACGACGACGCCGGTGTGCACCCGAGCGACCTGAAGGACCTGTCTGATCTGGCGAAGTTCCCGTTCACGGCGAAGGCTGACCTGCGGGCGAACTACCCGTTCGGGATGTTCGCGGTGCCGCAGGAGAAGGTCTCGCGCATCCACGCGTCCTCCGGGACCACCGGGCGCCCGACGGTCGTCGGCTACACCACCGGCGACCTGAACAACTGGGCCGACCTGGTCGCGCGGAGCCTGCGGGCGGGTGGGGTGAAGCCGACGGACAAGGTGCACGTCGCGTACGGGTACGGCCTGTTCACCGGTGGCCTCGGCGCGCACTACGGTGCCGAGCGGCTGGGCTGCACGGTGATCCCGATGTCCGGTGGCATGACGGACCGCCAGATCCAGCTGATCGAGGACTTCGAGCCGGACGCGATCATGGTGACCCCGTCGTACATGCTCACGATCGTCGACGCGATGATCAAGAAGGGCATGGATCCGTCGAAGACGTCGCTGCGGACCGGTGTGTTCGGTGCGGAGCCGTGGACCGAGGAGATGCGCACCGAACTCGAGAAGCAGCTGAACATGGACGCCGTCGACATCTACGGCCTGTCCGAGGTGATGGGCCCGGGTGTCGCGATGGAATGCGTCGAGACGAAGGACGGCCTGCACATCTGGGAGGACCACTTCTACCCGGAGATCATCGACCCGGTCACCGGGGAGGTGCTGCCCGACGGTGAGGAGGGCGAACTCGTCTTCACGTCCCTGACCAAGGAGGCCATGCCGATCATCCGGTACCGCACCCGCGACCTCACCCGGCTGCTGCCGGGGACGGCGCGGTCGGTGCGGCGGATGCAGAAGGTCACCGGACGCACCGACGACATGATCATCCTGCGCGGAGTGAATCTGTTCCCCACCCAGATCGAGGAACTGATCCTGGCGGTGCCGGCGCTGGCCCCGCAGTTCCAGTGCATCCTGGACCGCCCGGGCCGCATGGACGAGCTGACCGTGCGGGTGGAATCGCGCCCCGACTCCGCGATCGACGACCACGCGCGGGCCGCGGGTGAACTGCAGAAGCTGGTGAAGAATAGGATCGGCGTGAGCGTGAAGGTCGACGTCGTCGCTCCCGGCGACCTCGAACGCTCACTCGGTAAGGCACGTCGACTGATCGACAACCGCTCCGCTCTGTGAGGTGATCGAAGGTGCGTCTCGGTGGTGGGCCCGCGCGTGACGACGGGCAGTTCGAGTACTGGCGTCAGGCCGTCTCCACGGCGTTCGTCCCACTCGCCGTGGTGTCCACGGCGGAGGACGGACCGGGACACTTCACCGGGACCCTGCGCACCACCGCGCTCGGCGGGCTGCAACTCAGCGAGGTCGGGGGACACGCGATCGACGTGCGCCGGACCCGCACGTCGATCAAGCGGTCCGACCCCGGCCTGGTGAAGGTGGGCCTGCAACTGTCGGGCAGCGGCGTCATCGTCCAGGACGATCGAGAGGCCGTGCTCGGGCCCGGCGACTTCGCCGTCTACGACACCAGCAAGCCGTACGACCTGCACTTCGCGGGTGACTTCAGCATGTTCGTGCTGATGTTTCCCCGCGAATTACTGCGCATCGCCTCGCGGGAGCTGGGCACCGTGTCGGCGCGCCGCATCCACGGCAGCACCGGCATGGGCGCTCTCGTCTCACCCTTCCTGACGAACCTCCATCACTCCGTCGTGACCGGCACCATGCCGACGACCCCCCTCGTCGAGGACGCCGTGCTCGACCTGCTCAGTGCCGCGGTGCAATCGGAGGCGCCCGCCGACGCGATCGCGCCCGGCGCGTCGCTGCTGCTGCGTGTGAAGTCGTTCATCGACGCACAGCTGCACGACCCCACGCTCGACACCGCCACGGTGGCGTCCCATCACCACGTGTCGACGCGGCACCTGCAGAAGATGTTCGAGGCGGACGGACACACGGTGGCCGGATGGATCCGGCATCGCAGGCTCGAGAAGTGCCGCCGCGATCTCAAGGACGTCCGATTCCGCGGTGACAGCATCGGAACCGTCTGTGCCCGATACGGCCTCGTCAACTCCTCGCATTTCTCGCGGCTGTTCAAGGAGACGTACGGGGTGTCGCCGCGAGCCTTCCGCGAACAGGAACTGCTGTCGATCACCGCGTGACGGTGGCAGAAATTCGCTCGCGCAGCACCGCCCTCCCGGTCAGACTGGAACGGTCGTCGCGACCTGAGGAGTGGACCGCTGGAACTGCACGAGTACACCAAGCTCGACGCCGTCGGTCTGAGTGAGCTGATCCGGTCGGGTGAGGTGACGGCAACGGAGGTCGAATCCGTTGCGCGTGCGGCGATCGCGCGGGCCGATGCCGACCTCGGCGCACTGACCCTGCCGCTGTTCGACCCGGCTCTCGATCACCGGTCCGACGGTCCACTGGCAGGGGTGCCGTTCCTCATCAAGGACAGTGGCCCGTTCGCGAAAGGCGTGCCGTTCACACTCGGTAGCCGCAGCATCCGCGGCGCGGTCGCCGGGGTGGATCACGAACTCATGTCGAGGTTCCGGTCTGCCGGACTGGTGGCCCTGGGGCAGACGACAGCGCCGGAGTTCGGGCTGAACTTCGCGACGGAACCGCGGCGGTACGGGCCGACACGCAATCCGTGGGCGCTCGATCGCGGCACCGGCGGGTCGAGCGGCGGCTCCGCTGCACTCGTCGCCGCCGGGGCGGTTCCGCTGGCGCACGGCAACGACGGCGCCGGTTCGCTCCGGGTGCCGGCCTCGTGCTGCGGGCTTGTCGGCCTGAAACCGGGCCGCGGCCGAATCCCCTGCGGCCCACTGGTCGGCGAGGCCGGGTTCGGGCACATCTACGAGTTCGCCCTCACCCGAACGGTCCGCGACACGGCCCACCTGCTGGACGCCGTTGCCGCCCCGCCGGTCGGTGAAAAGTACGCCGCCCCGGCGCCGTCCGGCCTTTACGCCGACGCGGTGCATGCCGATCCCGGCCGTCTGCGGGTGGCCCTGACCACCGAGCCGTGGGGCGGGAGTTCCGTCGACATGCAGGTAGCGGAGGCGACGGTCGCCGCCGGCACGATCCTCGAATGGATCGGCCACACCGTGACCGAGGACAGCCCGCAATTCGACGCGGAGGACGTCGTCGAGGCGTCGACCCTCACTGCGATCGCCACCGGCGCGGCGATCCTCCGCGCTCCACGCAGACCCGATCCCGCTCTGCTCGAGGCGGTCTCGCGGACGGTGCTGCGGGAGGACCCAGGCGTTCACCGCGCTCGACGTCGCGGCAGCACTCGACGCGCAGCACCGGGTGACCCGGTCCATCGGACTGTTCTTCACCCGATTCGATCTGCTGGTGACACCCACCGTCGCCGGGCTTCCGGTGCCGCACCGCACCCTCGACTACGACGATCCCCGGCACAGCGTGCGCTCGTGGCTACGTCGCATCTTCGAGTTCGGGGCGTTCACCGCACCGTTCAACGTGTCCGGGAATCCCGCGATCAGCCTGCCGCTCGCGCTGAGCCGGGAGGGCCTCCCCATCGGGATCCAACTCGTCGCGGCCACCGGCAGAGAGGATCTGCTACTGCAGGTGGCCGCGCAGTTGGAGCAGGCGGCGCCGTGGAAGGATCGCCAACCGTCGATCTTCGTCGACTGACGCCCGTCTGTCGTTGTCAGAGAACGGATTCCAGCCACGTGGCTGTCTCGAACAGACGTTGCTCCCCGCCGGGACGTCCGATCAGTTGCAATCCGAGGGGAAGCCCTGCGCTGTCACGCTTCCCGGGGATCGTGACCACCGGCAGGCCCATGGCCTGCCACGGTCGGCTCAATACAGGCGTCCCTGTCGCGTGGTGGCCGGGTGGAGCGGCGCCGAGAGCCGCGGGCCCGAGGACTGCTTCGTCCTCGTCCAACGCCGCGAGCAGCCACTGCCGGGTCTCGCGGATTCCGGCGAGGGCTGCGCGGTAGTCCGACTCGGTGGTCGCTGCCCCTGCGGCGAACAGTTCGGCGAGGGGTGCGCTGATCTTGTCGGTCTGCGCGGCCTCTGCGGCGCGTTCCCTGGCCGCCTCGTACGCCATCACCGTGTGGTGGTGTTCCGTCAGCGCCCCGATTGTCGCGGCGGCATCGACCTCACGGCACCGAACGCCCGCCGACTCGGCGGAATCGGCGGTCGTTCTGAGCGCCGACGTCATCTCCCGGGACACCTCGCCGAGCTCGAACCCACTCCACAGGCGGAGCCGGCGCGGCGCGACCGGCTCGAGAACGGGTGCCCGTGCGCCGTCGCGCAGCGCTGTCCACGCGAAGTGGAGATCGGGCACGGTTCGTGCCAGCAGCCCGACGGTGTCGAGACTGGGACTCAATCCGGTGATGCCGTCGGTCGGGAGTTCGCCGTGGGCGGTGACGAAACCCGCGACTCCGCAGAACGACGCCGGCCTCGTCAGCGATCCCGCGGTCTGCGTGCCGAAGGCCAGCGGCACCATACCCGCGGCCACCGCTGCCGCCGAGCCGCTCGACGACCCGCCGGGGGTGTGACCCAGGGCGCGGGGATTGCGGGTCGGGCCGGGCGTGAAATACCCGAACTCGGTGGTCACGGTCTTGCCGAACGGGAGCGCGCCGAGTGCGCGCGCACGGGCCACGCAGTCGGCGTCCGTCGTCGCCGGTTCCGTGCTCCGCAGTCCACTGCCACAGCGCGTCGGCATACCGGCGACGTCGATGAGATCCTTGACGCCGACGGGCACGCCCCAGAGCGCGCCGCCCCGGCCGCCGTCCTGGATCCGGGCGGCCGCGGACCGCACCCCATCGGCATCGAGGTGAGCCCAGGCGTGGATTTCCGGATCCAGGTCTGCGATCCGCGCGAGTGCCGTCTCCGCCACGTCGATCGGCGTTGTCCCGCCCGGCGCCAGCTGCTCGACCAGGTCCCGGAGTGGGCTCGGTGACCGTAGTTCCGTCGTCATTGCATCGCCACCATCGTGTCGTCGTTCGTCGCCTCGGTCTGCCCGGTGAGCGCTCGGGTGCGCATCACCGAGAAGAGGCGATCGGCTCGTGCTTTCGTCTCCCCGGACGGCGCCGACACCAGCGCGACGATGACGGACACCGCCAGCGAGAGGGGTGCCACGGCGAGTGCCGGGTTCGAGAATCCGAGGATGGAGTCCGGTCCCTGCACCACCGGGCTGAGCAGGATGACGGTGACCGACAGGACGAGCCCGACCACGATGCCGGAGATGACGGCGCGCGCCGTCATCCGCTTCCAGTACATGGTCAGCAGCAGTGCAGGCAGGTTCGCGCACGCTGCGATGGACATGCCCAGGGACGCGAGGAACGCGACGTTCTGCTTCTGCGCCGCGAAGGCGATGGCGACACCGATGACGCAGGTCGCCACCGTCGCGACCCGGGCCGCGCGGTGCTGAGCCTTCGCCGACACCGATCCGTTCCTGATCACCTGCCCGTACAGGTCGTGTGCGATCGCACCCGAGGTGGCGATCACCAGGCCGGACAGTGCGGCCAGAATGGTCACGAACGCGACGGCCGCGACGAACGCCAGCAGGACTCCGCCGCCGACCGTCTCGGCGAGCTGCGCGACCGCGAGGTTGCCGCCGCGATTCTCGGACTTGATCACCTCGACACCGACCAGCTTGGCGGCGCCGTAACCGAGCACGGGAACCAGCAGGTAGAAGGCGAAGAAGATCCAGATCGCCGTGTAGGCGGACGTTCTCGCCTGCTTCGCGTCCGGGACGGTGAGGAATCGGATCATCACGTGCGGCAGGCCGAGCACGCCGAGGACCAGTCCGACGGTCTGCGACAACTGATCGAACGACGCCGCACCGGACGTGCGCTGCGGCGCGACGAACGATTGCCCGAACTCGGCCAGCGCCGTGCTGAACGGGCCGAAGGGATTGAAATCGAACCGCACGAGCACGAGAACGAACAGCACCACGGCGCAGACCATGAGGAGACCGGTCTTGATGATCTGGATCCAGCTGGTGGCGAGCATTCCACCCACCAGGGTGTACGCGGTGGTGAGTGTCCCGATGATCAACACGGCCACGGCGTAGTCGAGGTCGAACAGCAACGACACCAGAAGTGCAGCACCGACCAGCTGCGACACGAGATAGACCACGCTGATCACGACGGTGCTGACGGCCATCATCGACCGCACATCCTTGCCGGGGAAGCGGGTGGCGAGCACATCCGCCAGCGTGAAGCGGCCGAGGTTGCGCAGGGGCTCCGCGATCAGCAGCATCGCGAGGACGAATGCCACGGGCACGAAGACCGCGAGATAGAAGCCGTTGAAGCCGGTCAGGGCGATCGCGCCGGTGACACCGAGAAACGAGGCGGCGGAGATGAAGTCGCCTGCGATGGCGACACCGTTCTGCCTGCCGGTGAGGCTGCCGCCCGCGACGTAGTGATCGGCGGCGGACTTGTTCCTCTTGGACGCCCACGCGGTGATCATCAGGGTGACCGCGACGAGGGCCGCGAAGAGCGATGCAGAGACGAGGTTCATGGCGGTTATCCTTTCGCCCGCGTGGCGGTCCGGGAGTCGAGTTCGGCTGCTCGCGCCATGTAGTACCGGGCCACGACGATGGCGACGGCGAATTGCGCGACCGCGTAGAGCCACGCCACGGTGACACCGCTGAAGACGACGCCGTCCAGCAGCGAGGTGAACCCACCGAGGATCGGCAGGGGCAAGAACAGTGCGAGGACCAGGGCGCTGAGACGAAAGGTCAAGGCGGCACGCGTGTCTGCGAGCGCATGCAGGTCGGAATTCGGTGGGACTTGTTCGGGCGGTGACGAGGTGACCATGGCTATTTACCTCCGGCTGCGGCGGGAACGAGAGCGGGCGTCACGGTGATCGGGTCGGACCATTCGTCGTAGAACAGCCAGTCGGGGGACTCGACCGGAACCGACAAACGGTGGAACTTGCGTTGGAAGTAGACGAGGCTGTCGCCGTGTTCGCGGGTCTGCACGCGGTCCAGTTCGATGAACATCACCGAATGTGATCCCACGGTCTTGCTGTCCGCGATCCGGCCGGCGAGAACCACGTGAGCGGCGCGCAGGATCGGAACACCGTCTCCGGTGTCTTCCTCCCAGATGTCCCAGTGGAAGCGATCCGCCATCGCGACTTTCGTTGCGCCCGCAAAATGCATGGCCAGCTCTTCGTCGTCGCCGGAGAGAACGTTGATGCCGACTCGGCCGTTCTTCCGGAATACGTTGTGCATCGCACTGTTCTGATTCACGCACACCAGGGCGGTGGGCGGGGAGTCGGTGACCGAGCAGACGGCGGTGACCGTCATTCCGCAGCGTCCGGCAGGGCCGTCGGTCGTCACGATGTTGACCGCAGCGGGCAGGTTCGCCATGGCGGTGCGGAAGCTCGATTGCATGGTCGTGAGTTCGGGCATTTTCAGTCTCCATGAGTTGGAACAGAAAGTCGTGTCTTCGCGTTGCGCCTGCGTTCCCCAGAGAAGAATAGGACGAATCGCCTGCGTGAGAACAGTGGCGGCGACGCTACTTTCGTGTAGTAAGTCGCGTACCCGGGTAGGGGATTTCTTCAGTTGCCTATCGCTTCCGATACGGTCGGTGTTCACTGGACGTGGTAACAGGCCATTTGTGCGAGGCGGGATTCGATGGATCAGCAGGAAACACGGGTTTACATCGTCGACGACGACGAGGAGTTGTGCGCATCGCTTGCGTGGCTACTCGATTCGGTCAACATCACGTCGGAGTACTACTTCTCGGTGCAGTCGTTCCTGGACGAGTACCGCCGCGACATCCCGGCCTGCCTCGTGCTGGATGTCCGGATGCCGGAAGTCGGCGGATTCCAACTCCAGGAGGCACTCCTCGCCGACGAATCCCCGATCCCGATCATCTTCGTGTCGGCACACGGTGACATCAAGATGTCGGTGCGGGCGCTGCAGAGGGGTGCGCTGACGTTCATCGAGAAGCCCTACGATCCGCAGCACATGCTCGACGTGATTCAGGATGCGCTCCGGGTCGCGCGTCAACGATTCGGCGAGCGACGCAACAGAACGGAATTGCAGGGCCGGATAGACACGCTGACGGTGCGGGAAAAGGAAATTCTCGCACTCGTCCTCGACGGATTGCCGAGCAAGAACATCGCCAAGGAGTTGGGGATCAGCGTGAAGACGGTCGACGTGCATCGCACCCGTATCAAGGAAAAGACCGGAGCGGAGAGCATCGCGGTTCTCGTTCGCGACATTCTGCAGGCCGGAATTGCAGTGACCTGAAATGATTCGGCACTTTCAGGGAAGTTCGACGACGAGCCGCCCGGATTTCGCGCGCGACACACACGCGGCAATTCTGTCTCCCGCCCTTCTCTCACTCTTGGTGAGGCAATTGTCGCGGTGGTCGGGTTCGCCCTCCAGCACATCCAGGACGCACGTGCCGCAGATACCTTCCCGGCACGACGTGTCGATCTCGATGTCGTTCTCTTCGAGTACGTCCGCGATGGATTTTCCGGCAGGCACGTCGAACACCTCACCCGTGTCGAGTTCCAACTCGAACGCCGTGTCCGACCCGGTCGCGACCGGTGTCGCCGCCTCGAAGTGTTCGAAATGGACCGCGTCCTCACCGACCGCGGGTTCCGCCAGTCCGCGCACCCGATCCATGAAACCCTCGGGGCCGCAGATGTAGACGTGGGTCGCGGCCGACGCGTCCGCCAGGATCTTCTCGAGGGCGGAGAGCTGGTCGTCCCTGGTCAGGCCGAAGTGCAGGTGCACGTCCCGGCGGAAATCCGCACTCTCCAGCAGGTCGGCGAACGCGGCCTGCGCCCTCGTCCGCGCGAAGTAGTGCAGGTCGAACTGCTGTCCCCGCCGATGCAACGCGAACGCCAGACTCAGCATCGGGGTCAGGCCGATCCCCGCCGCGACGAGGATGTGCCGATCGGCGCACTCGGCGAGCGTGAGCAGTGTGCGCGGCCGGCTGATCTGCAACTCACTGCCGATCGTCACACGATCGTGCAGCGCGGCCGATCCACCGCGCGGGCCGGTCTCGCGTTTGACGGCGACCACGTACGAGTCGGACTCGTGCGGCGGACTGCACAGCGAGTACTGGGTGAGGACCTCGGTGGGACCGAGGATGTCGATGTGGGCGCCGGCAGGGTACGGGTCGAACGGTGACCCGTCTGTCCGAACCAGCCGGAACGACTTGATATCAGGCGTTTCCTCGACAATGTCCGCAACCGTGACAGTGAACAAGCTCATGATGATCCTTCTCGTCGCGCGGACGGGTTACCGCATGTACAGGCCGCCGTTGACGTCCCAGCAGGCCCCCGTGACCGACGCGGCCGTCGGCGATGCGAGCAGGGCAACGGTCTCGGCAATGAAGTCGGGCGAGCCCAGGGTGCCCACCGGAATGGTCGTGAGGATGGCGGCCAGCTTGTCCGCGGGCACCGTCTCACGCACGACCGGCAGATCCAGCGGCCCGGGGGAGACCGCGTTGACCGTGACACCCGACGGGGCGAGTTCGCGTGCGAAGACCTTGGTCAGTGTGCCGACGCCGCCCTTGGCCGCGGCGTAGTGCGCGCCGGTCGCCGTGCCGCCGTTCTGTCCCGCCAGCGACGCGATGTTGACGATTCTGCCGTATCGCCTTTCGGCGAAATAACTTCCGAAGACCTGGCAGCCGAGAAAGGCGCCGTTGAGATTGATCTCGACGATGTCGGAGAATTCCTCCGGCGCGATGTCCATCAGCGAGCCCGTCTGCGACCGGCCGGCGTTGTTGACGAGGACGTCGATGCCACCCCATTCCTGGATCACCCGGTCGCGTACGGCTTCGAAACTCGTCCTCTTCCGAACGTCCAGCTCCACGCCGATGGCCGAGTTGCCGTCCGGATCCAGCTCCGCCGCGGTCTCTTTCGCGGCACCGCTGTCGATGTCCGCGACCGCGACGCGGTATCCGCGGTCGTGCAATTGGTGTGCGATCGCGGCACCGAGGCCGCGTCCGCCGCCGGTGACTACTGCGACAGAATCCACGTCGAGCTCCTGTTCGGTCGATATCGTGCGGAAGGTGCTGGTCAGAGCAGGTAGCCGGAGGCGTTGACCGCGGCCTGCGAGTTGACGAGCCGGATGACCTTGAGGTCCAACCGCGGCCCGCTCTCGGTGTAGCGAATGCGGTGCGTGACGTCGGCGGCGAGTGTCTGCTGATCGTCGCGCTTGAACCCCACGAGGATCTGTGCGGACCTCACCGTGATCGACTCCTCGGTCCGTTCCTCGACCGTGAAGCGCGAGACGGTGCGGACCGTCCGGGCGGCGGCGAGCGCGGACATCGAGTAGCCGGAGGTCAGGCGTTCGATACGCATGCGCCGCATGCGAGTGTCGTCGTTGACCATGTTCAGCGATCCGTCGAAGTCGTCGGTGTCCGGATCGATGGGAATGACGTACCGGCCTGCGTCGGTCCAGAGGGCGTCCCACGCCTGGTAGTCCTTGGCGTCGAGGAGGGCCGCCTCGTGCCAGATGAGTTCGATCGCCTGCAGTACCCGGGTGTCGGCGAGTTGGGCGGTCATCAGATCAGTGCTCATCGGTCATCATCCTCTTCCACATTGCGTAGGCCTCGCGCATGCCGGTCTCGTCGGTGACGTGCGAGGTGCGGTGTCCGTCGCTGTCGAGCGCTTCACGATTGAGACCGCGGTTCACCATGATCGGCATTCCGGGTGCGCCGCGGGACCCGCGTTGAACCCGGTCCCAGGCCTCGGAATCGTCGGGGCTGCCGAACCCGAACGGGCCCTGGAAATGTTCGTGAATGCGGAGGCGTTCGCGGTTGACGATCTCGGGTCCGCCGTCCATGCCGAGGGCGATGTGCCGGATCTCGGTCTCGTCGACGGAGATCGGGCGCAGTACCCGGAAGAACGACATCGACATCGCGACGTTGGGGAAGATGTTGAGGTTGAACCCGGCGCCGTGCATGGATCGGACGATGCGGCGGACCTTGTCGGCGGGCATCGTCTTCGACAGTTCTTCGACGATGTGGTCGAAACGGGCCTGAATCTTCTCGGTGCCGTCGTCGTAGTCCAGGTCGACGTGTTCCGGGACCATGATGGCGACGCTGTGGCCGTTCCCGAGCGCGTGGGTCACGGCGTTGTCATCGGTCATGAAGGAGAGCATGTCGGCCGTCTCGGCGTCGACGGAGGACATCCAGGACCGGTGCACGATCGGGAAGTGGTATCCGTCGGTGGTGTTCTCCAACTGGATCTTCCAGTTGCCGCGGAAGCGGAAGCAGTGTTCGCCCTGCGTCTTGATGGGGTACCCGGCGCCCTGCTTCATGAACAGGTCGATCCATGCCTTCGCGTCGCCGAGGAAGTCGTCGAGGGGTTCGACGTCGGGGTTGAAGCTGGCGAAGATCATCCCGGCGTACGACTCCACCCGCAGGCTCTGCAGGGGGAGGTCCTTCTTGTCGAGGTCCTCGTCGTAGCCGTCGGGGTACGGGATTCCCCGCAGACGACCGTCGAGGGCATACGACCAGCTGTGATACGGGCAGGTGAACCCGTTCGCCTTGCCCTTGGGGACCTCGCAGACGCTGGCTCCGCGGTGGCGGCACCGGTTCAGCAGGACATTGAAGTTCCCCTTGCGGTCGCGGTTGACGATCACCGGTTGCCGGCCGATGGTCGCCATCTTGTAGCTCCCCGCCTCGGGGATCTCGCTCTCGTGGGCAACCCATACCCACGTGCGGTAGAAGATCCTCTCGAGCTCCGCCTCGAACATGTCGGGATCGGTGTACAGCGATCCGTCCACGCGGTCGTCCGTGACGAGGTCGGCGAAGTTGGTGTCCGCGAATGTGGTGTCCGGGGTGGTGGGATCCAGCGAAGTGGTCATCACGTTCTCTTTCAATTCGATTCGAGCAGTCGTGTCGCCTCGTCGAGGCGAGTGACGAACAGCTTCTCGGTCGTGAAGTGCTTGATTCGGGCGGTACCGTCGACGAGTTCACAGTCGGCGGTGATGCGGGCGACGAGCAGTTCGGCCGATCCGTCCTCGTATCGCGACAGCTGCTGCATGATCCACCGCCCCTGCGCCGCGGGGCCGTCCACCTCGATCTGCTCACTGCCGAGCACATGCACATTTGCCCGGAAATGGGAGTTCGGTGGAAGGTACGCGGTGAGCATTCCGACGATCTCCGGCCGGCCCCGCCGCCTGCCGAACTTACGTGCGTACTCGGCGCCGATGCCTTCCCACACCGCGTCGGACGTGAACAGCGAGGCGAGTTCCTCGACCGAAAACTGGACGGAGGGAACATCGCACAGTTCCATGTACCGGCACATCACGCGGTGAACGGCCTCGCGGCTCTCGATGCGCTCGACTGCGGCCGCGGAGTGCATTCCGCTCACACGCCGAGGTCGACGTCTTCGCGGACGGTGAGCGCACGGCCGATGCGGGCCTCGATCTTCGCGTATCGCCACAACGTGTACTCGCCGACCCGGGTGGTGCGGAAGAGGTTGCAGACCGCCTTGACGGTCTCCTGGGTGTCGACGTCGGCGAGGATGTAGCACGTCCAGGGCCAGCCGTCCGACGGTCCGACCATGTGGCTGTCGTCGTCGATGTCCCCGATCACGCGGACGCCGGGTGTCTCGGCCACCGCGTCCATCATCCCGGAGAACGCCTTCCACACCAGCCCGCCCTGGCCGGTCGGGAGGTCGAAGAAGTTCTGGTTGATGCCGATGCAGAACAGCACTCGCAGCGGTGCGGTCTTGGTGTCACTCACGATGATCTCCTCGATTCGAACGGGTGGTCAGATGAAGCCGGGGAACGGCGGGATGTCCATCAGCACCGCACCGGCGCTGTCGTAGATGCCGTCGCCGAGGAAGGCGTGCTGCGGCGGGACCAGGGCCTCGCGCATGTACCGCTGCATCGCGTTGCCGTCGTAGATCGCGCCGGTGCCCGACAACTGGAACGCGGTGTGCACGGCGGAAGCGCCGGCCTTGGCCACGTGTGTCGAGGACAGGCGGAGAAGTGCGGCAAGCTTGTCCGGGACGGGATCGCCGGCGACCACCGTGGCGTACGCCTCGTCGGTGACCTCGTAGAAGAAGGCGCGGGCCGATCTCAGTGTCGCCTCCGCCTTGGCCAGGTCGATGCGATAGTAGGCGCGATCGGCGAGCTTGGGCGCCCCGGTGATTCCCGTGCGTCCCGCACCCACCTTGATCGCATAGTCGAGCGCGGCGCGCCCCACACCGAGATTGACGACGGCCAGAACCTGGGCGGCGTAGGCGATGGAGGGATACCGGTACAGGGGTTCGTCGACAGTGGGGGTTCCGCCCCGGATGAACGTCCAATCCTCGGGTACGACGACGCCGTCGACCTTCAGTTCGTGGCTTCCGGTGCCCGACAGTCCGACCACGTCCCAGTTCTCGACGATCTCGACGTCCTTCGGCCACAGCAGGGCGGTGCGCGGCTTCCCCGCGGTGGAGTCGCCGCCGCGAATCCCGACGCCGAGGATGTCGGCGCCCTTGCATCCGCTGGCGAATTTCCACTGCCCGGTGATCTTCAGACCGCCGGGCACCTGCTCGGCGGGTTGCACCGGGAACAGCCCGCCGGCGAAGACGAGGTCGGGGCTGTCCTTGTACAACTCCGCCTGCGTCGCGAGTGGCAGTGCCGCCAGGTACACGAGCGCGGAGCCGAAGCTGGCGACCCAGCCCGCCGACGCGTCCACCGCGGAGATTCGTTCGATCATCCGCAGAAACTCGCTCGGGGGCAGTGCGTCGCCGCCGAATTGGCGGGGTGTCGCCGCCCGGTAGATGCCGATCTGCTTGAACTCGTCGATCATGTCGCGAGGCACGAACTTCTGGCGCGCGAACTCTTCCCGCCGCAATGCGACGTGCTCGAGAACGTCCTCGAACGACAGCGTCCCGTTCGCGGCGGCATCCGTCGTTTCGAGGGTCGGTGCGTTGGTCATCAAATACTCCGATCGACGCGAAGAAGGAAGGGGTGTGGCGTGTTTCGTGTCGAAATCAGGCTATTGCGGTGGTGGGCATCACTCAATCGGTGCTTCCTCCCGCGGACGTGCAGAGATGTCGCCTCGGAGTAAAGGATTTCCCTATCGTGTCCGTGGTCCGTCCGCTCAGTAGACTCGAGATGAGCCGAAGGAGGCCGCATTGTCCGATCTCGCGCCGTCCGACTACGAACGACTCGTCGAGTCCCTTCGCTACTGCGTCCTGGTCCACGATGCGGCGACCAAGGACATCCTCTGGGCGAACAGGGCTGCGTCGGAACTGCTCGAATTCACGGTCGAAGAGCTCAAACCGCTCAAGGCGCCCGATATGAGTTCCCCGGCGAAGCGGTACCGCCGGTCGGTGGGACGGCGGTGGCTGCAGGAGGCCGTCGACAACGGGGCGGCGGTCATCGAATGGGCGTATCGCGCGAAGAGCGGGCGAGAAGTCCTGACGGAGGCGATCGCGATACGGGTCGAGTTGAGCGCCCGGACCGTGGTGATGGTGCAGTTCCGCGACATCGAGCAGGAAACGTCGATGCGTCGCGACCTCACCCGCACCGAGGCCGATCTCACCCGTACCGAGGCCCGCCTGGCCGCCTTCCTGCGGAACATGGCCGAAGGAATCCTCGTCCTGGACGACGACAGCCGAATCACATATGCGAGCGAGGCGGCGTCGCAGCTCCTGAAGGTTCCGGTGGCATCTCTGGTCGGCGAACGCTTCACGGAGTTCTGCCGGGCGGGGCAGTCACGGGAGAGCGTGCGCCGCGCGTTGGAACTCACGACCGTCGACGGGGGTTCCCAGAGTCTGCGCTACGAGGTGGAACTGACCTCCGAGGAGCGCCGGTGGCACGCGGGGAGCTGCCAGCACATCGGTATCGAGAACGATCTGAGCGGCCACCTGCTGCTCTTCCACGACGTCACCGAACACGTCCGCACCGAGCAGGAGCACGAACGGGATTCGCAGTACCTCAACTACCTGGCCCGCTACAACGCGATGGGCGACATGGCGATGGCCATCGCCCACGAGTTGGCCCAGCCGCTCGCGGCCGCCACCAATTTCATCGCCGGAACGCAGAGCCGCCTCGACGACGGCCGGAGCGATCACGACGAGGTGAGCTGGGGCCTGAAGGAGGCGCGTAAGCAGATCGACCGGGCCAATCAGATCGTCCGGAGTCTGCGTGAGTACGTGACGCAACTCGAGGAGTCCCAGCAGATCGTCGATCTCAACGACATCGTGGACGAATGCGCGTACTTCATCGACATCCGGGCGCGGCAGAAGGGCGTTCACGTCGAGTACCTCCGTGCGCACGACACGGTCGCCGTTGTGTGCGAGCGTGTGCTCACCGGGCAGGTCATCCTGAACCTGTGTTTCAACGCGATCGACGAGATGTCGGAATGGCCGGCAGCCGACCGCATCGTGACGGTACGCACCGACATCACCGAGACGGAGGGCGTCGTGAGCGTCGAGGACCACGGCAAGGGTCTCTCGCACATCCCTGACGGCCGAATCTTCGACGGCGCGTTCACCTCGAAGTCCACGGGTCACGGAATCGGGCTCGCGTTGAGCCACCGCATCATCACCCGCCAGGGCGGGACCCTCACCGCGCGTGAGAACGATCCACACGGAGCGGTCTTCACGTTCACGTTGCCTGCCGATCCGAACCACTGAGAAGCGGGACCTCGCGCAGGTAAAGGTTTCTTGGATTCCGTTGGGCACGATCCGGTTCTAGCGTGGTGGAAAACACCACCGCGGCCGGAGGTACCTCGTGGACTACTCGCATCATCACCGGACATTCCTGACCTGTTACGCCGACACCCACCGCTACGGCTGGCATCACGTCGACCTCTTCGTGCACGACGAGGACGGCAACGAAGTGAACTGGGTGCACTGGCAGGTGCGGGAGGACGGACCGGACGGAGCCGACGCGGCCACCGCGCGCGTCGAGCCGAACCTGAGACGGACCACCGAATGGCACCGCGGAATCAGCGCCGACGGAAGCGAGTACTGGATCGCGGAGGCGGCATGGGCTCAGTGAACCGGCGGATCGGGTAGACGCCCAACAGCCGGTTCGCCGACCAAGCGGCGAACCGGCTGTTCCGACATATCGGTACCGGGCTTACGCGACACTCTCTGTGACGCGCTGGAACACGACCTTCCCACCCAGCACGGTGGAGACGACCTGCATTGCCGGGATGTCGTGCGGGTCGGCGGTCTCGAGGTCGCCGTCGAGGATGCACAGGTCGGCCACCTTGCCGACCTCGAGTGATCCCTTCCAGTCTTCGGCGAAGTCCTGCCAGGCCGCGTTGATCGTGTAGGTGCGGACGGCGTCGGCGAGGCCGATGCGCTGGTCGGGTCCGCTCACCGCGCCGCTGGCCTTGCTCTCGCGCAGGATCATCGTCGAGATGCCCTGGCGCCAATCGGGCGGTGTGACCGGCGCATCGGAACTGCTCATCAGGTGCACCCCGGATTCGACAGCGCTGCGATAGGGCCATTCGTAGGCGGCTCGTTCGGTTCCGACCACCCCGACCTCCAGGTCGGCGATCGTCCACTTGATCGTCGGGTTCATATTGACGCCGATGCCGTTCTCGGCCAGGCGCTTCAGGGTGGCTTCGCTGATGAAGTCGCCGTGGATCAGGTAGTGCCGGGCATCCTCTCGGGGGTGCGCATTCTGCGCGGCGATGATCGCGTCGGCGACGGTGTCGATGGCACGGTCACCGGTGACGTGCACCCCGATCTGGTAGCCGGCCTCGTGGCCGATGCGGACCATCTCGGTCACCTCGTACACCTGACGTACGTCGGTGTCGCCGCCGACGCAGAGGGAGCCGCAGCCGCCGCCGACGTACTCCTCGTGCATCCACGCGGTCTTGCTCGGCGGGATGCCGTCGGCGAACACCTTGACCCCGAGAACCCGGAACATCCGTGGGTCCACCGTTTCCGGAACCTCGATCTCGGTGAGGTTCCGTCCGAAATCCTCAGCCGATCCGGACATTCCGGTGGGCAGGAGGAGAAGGTTGACGCGCGCACCGAGTTCGTCGCGGCGGGCGAGGTCGGCATACACCGCGAGGCCCTCGGCGCCCATCGCCCCGCCGGCGAGGGCCTCGCCGCCGGGTCCGATCGCCGGATCGGTGAAACTGGTGATCCCCTCGCTCTGCAGGATCGAGATCGCCGAGCGAAGTGCCTCCTCCCGGCGCTCCCGGGTGAGGGCCGGAAGCACACGCTGGACGAGTGCCTGCGCACCCTCCATGACGATGCCGGTCAGCACGCCGTCCTCGCCGACCGGCATGCGGCTGCCGGGCGGCAACGGGGTGGTCTCGTCCACCCCGGCGAGCGCCAGCGCCGCGCTGTTCACCCACGACGTGTGCCGGGAGAAGTCCTGAAGGAACACGGGATTGTTCGGCGACACCTCGTCGAGGTCCCAGCGGGTCGGTGTCCGTCCGTCTTCGGCGAGACACTCGTCGAGATAGCCGTCGTCCCAGCCGGTTCCGATGATCCACGCACCGTCCTCGGCCGCTGCGGCGGCCTCACGCACGAGTTCGCGGACGTCGGCGATCGACCGGACCGTCGGGAACGACACGTCGAGGGACAGCGGCGGTGTGTCCAGACCGTACGCAATGGCGTGCAGGTGCGAATCGTTGATTCCAGGGAGGATCGTCTTCCCGCCCAGGTCGGTGACCACGGTGTCCGGTCCGATCAGCGGCTCGATCTCCGCATCGCTGCCCACCGCGTGGACGAGTCCGTCACGCACCGCGAGGGCGGTGGTGATCGTGAAGTCCTCGTCGACGGTGAAGACCTTGCCGTGGATGTAGACGGCATCGGCGTAACTCATCGGTTCCTCCAGGTTGCTGTCGGGGAGTGCGGTCAGACGGCCATCGGGGCCATGCCGAGGATCATCAGTGCGGATCCCGCCGCCGCGGTCCTGACGCCGGACCGGCGTTCGCGGGGTGGGGTGGATCGAAAGAGGTGCAGTGCCACCAGGGCCCAGCACACGAGGACGACCACGGGCAGCCAGCCCGTCGAGATTCCGGCGCCGCCGTGATGGTGGCCAGGCGGCACCGAAGCCGACGCCCCGGGCATCGGTGCCGCGGTCGGAGCGAGCAGTAGCAGCACTCCCATGGCCGTGAGATCCACCGCGCAGGGGACGGCGGTCCGGCGGTGCATCGTCTCGCCGGTGACGAACAGGGCGAGGGCGATGAGCACACCCCCCTCCAGCAGATGAATCCATGCCGGCGCACCGGGAATCATCATGGCCACCATGGACACCGCCATCGCGCCGTGCGCGATCCGGACCCTGCAGTCGGTGCCGTGCGCCCGCCACATCGGCATGACAGCGCCGACGGCTCCGACCAACATCGCCGCGTGCACGGCCGGGATCTCGAACATCGTGGACTCAGATCGTGGGAGTGAGTTCGCGGTCACGCTCGACGCCGGCCCGGTTCTGTCTGGTGACCCGGGCGACGACCAGTCCGGCGACGAAGAACAGTGCGATTACGGCCAGCAGGATGTCGGCGAGCAGTGCAGACCCGCCGATCAGCGTGGTGAAGTTGTCGAGCACCAATCCGGTGACTGCCACCAGACCCACGCAACCCAGGACGGGAGCGATGCGGGTGTGCCAGATCCGGGTGTCCAGCCGGGTGCGGGCGAAGAACGCGATGATCGCGACGCTGGTGAGGACCATCAGCACCAGGATGCTCACGGTGGCCAGACCCGCCATCCAGGTGAACAGTTCCAGCACCGGGTCCGCGCCGACGAGTGCGAACACCCCCACGACCACCGTCGCGGAGATCGTCTGGGCGACCGAGCCGACATGCGGGGAACCGTGTTTGGCGTGGGTGCGGGACAGTGCGCGCGGCGCCGCACCCTTGCGGGCCAGGGCGAACACGTACCGGGAGATGGCGTTGTGGAAGGCAAGGAGCGCGGCGAACAGGCTCGTGACGAGCATGATCGCCATGACGTCGGCCGCGGGACCGCCCAGGAAGTGCGCGGCGGCGGCGAACGTCAGCCCGGCAGGATCGGCGGCGGCTGCGGCGGAGACGTTGTCGCTGCCGAACGCCAGCACCACGGCCCAGCTCGCCAGCGCATACACCAGTCCGATGACGATGACGGCGGCGTACGTCGCGATCGGAATCGTGCGGCGGGGGTTGCGGGCCTCCTCGCCGTAGATCGCGGTCGCCTCGAAGCCGATGAACGACGCGATCGCGAACATCAATGCGACACCGGGGGATCCGCTGAAGAACGACGTCGGGGTGAAGGACGCGAAGTCGATACCGGCAGCGCCGCCGCGCACCAGGACGCCGAACGACAGCGCCAGGATGATGCCGATCTCGAGCACGAGGAGCACCCCGAGGACCTTGGCACCGAGGTCGATGCTGCGGTATCCGAGCACCGCCACGAGAGCGATGAGCACCAGCGCCCACATCCACCACGGCAGGTCGGGTCCGCCGTACTGGACCACGAGGCCCTGAATCGTCGCGGCGGCCAGGCCGTACACGGCGGCCTGGATGGCGGTGTAGGTCAGCAGCGCGAGGCCGGCGGCCCCGAGTCCGCAGGATTCGCCCAGACCCTTGGCGACGTAAGCATAGAAGGCGCCGGTGTCGACCATGTGGCTGCTCATGGCCGCGTATCCGACGCTGAACACGAGCAGGACCAGCGCTGCAATGAGATACGCGGTCGGGGCGCCCGCGCCGTTGCCGATAGCGATCATGACGGGCAGAGCGCCGCCGATCGCGGTGAGGGGCGCCGCCGCGGCGATGACGAGGAAGACGATCCCGACGACGCCGATGGATCCGCGTAACTTGCCGGCTCCCGATCCCGTGGTGGTGTCAGACATCTGATCCCCCGTCCGAATGGCAGCTGCCGCCTCCGGTCGCGCAGTGCTTCGACACGGTGCGCGGAACGTCGAGAGAGGGGTTGCGGTCGAAGAAGCCGTTGGGCTTCAACGTGAATCCGGTGTAGTCGACTGGCATGATCGGCCAGTCCTCCGGTCGCGGGAAGTGGGTGAGCCCGAACGTGTGCCAGACGACGAGGTCCTCGTTCTCCAGATCACGGTCGCCGGCGACGAAGCTGGGCAGTCCGGCGCCGCCCGCGTGCTGGTTCACGAAATCCCCTGCCGCGTAACGCTCCTTCTCGTCGAACCGGGTGACCCAGAGGTGCTTGGTGGCGAACGTCGCCCGGGCCGCGATCGAGGAGTCGTCGTCGGCCAGCAGGATCGGCTGACCCTCCGGGTGGAGTGCGTACGCCACCGGCTTGCCCAGACGGTTCAGCTTGTTCGGGTTGCTGATGTGCCACACGCGTCCGACGCTGTTGTCCGCGAGGCGCTGCGCCTCGGATTCCTTCGTCAGCGGGGTGCGCTCGAGGGTGAACGCGTTTCCGTGCAGGTTCCCGGGGCCCATCTTCACCCGCTTGGTCTGCACCTCCTCGACGGAGTTGCGGTCGCCGTCGATCATCATGTCGAGGCGGGCGCTGAACAGGTGCTGGTGGTACGGGGCGCCGAGGCCGGGGGCGATCTCCGAGGCGTACGGGTAGTCGCCGCCCGGGTGACCCGACGTGAAGACGATGCCGGTGGCCTTGACCTCGAACTCGATGGTGCCGTCGAGGTACAGGTACCAGAAGAATCCGTAGTCGTAGTTGCCGATCGTGGTGAAGAAGGAGATGACGAGACGGCGCTGGCGGCGGGTCTCGGCGGACCCGGCCCACAGGTCGGTGTGCTTCCACAGCACGCCGAAGTCCTCCTCGTGCATGCACACGGCGTTCTTCAGCGTCTTGGGAGTGCCGAATTCGTCGGCGATGACGGCGTCGAAGTAGGTGATGTCGCCGACGCAGTCGCAGCCGAGTTCGAGGGCGTTCGCGTAGCGGCCCACCATGTACTCGCCGGTGTCGAAGTAGTTCTGCCACGACCGGACCGGCGAGGGGTCGCCGTAGGGCACCACCATCTCGGCGATGGACGCGCGGTGGATGATGGGGCGGACCCGGTCGCCGTCGGCGAATCCGAGCTGATGGAGCACGAGACCCTCGCGGGCGTCGAAGCCCACCCGGAACGACCACTTCTCCCAGTCGACGCGGTTGCCGTCGACGACGAAGCTGGGTCCCTCGGGCTGGGTGATCTCGATGGGCTTCTGGGTGGTGCGCAGGGGACCGGTGACGGCGAGGTCGTCGAAGTTGCCCGACTCCTCGGGGACCGGGACGGCACCGAGGTCGAGGACGTCGGTGACGGTCCGGTTCATGACGTCGACGAATCCGACGAGCCCGTCGATCGGGTGGGCCCAGGCGTGATCCTTCGGGTGGTCCTGTCGGAACGCGAGCCCCCGGAGGATCCGCGTGCCCGTCTCCCCGGGGTAGTCGAAGACGCCGGCCGAGAGGGGAGCGACCCGGACGTCGGCGACGTCGAGTCCGCGGGCGGCGAGCGCGGCGAGCCAGCGTTCGTCGGCGGCCAGCACCTGCTCGACGAGCTCGAACTCCTCGTCCAGGACGGGCATCTGACCGTCGCGGGCGGCGTCGAGGGTCACCGAGCTGATCACCGACCGCTGGGTCACCGACACGACGACGTCCACTGCGTTCGGTGACGAGATGTCGTGCAGCAGAACGCGGAATCGGCGATCGGTCTCGGGGGCCTCCGCCGTGTACAGCGTCGACTTGTCCGGTTCCTCGAGGCCGACGTAGACGAATCTCGTCTGCTCGGTCAGCGCGTCGGCGGCCTCGAGGATCTCGCGGAGGGAGGCGATTTCTTCGACGGTCGGCAGCGACAGCGGGTGGTCGATACGCGCAGGGGAAAGGGTGGGCATGTCGCGATCCTTTGGTTCTACGGGTGTTGAATAAAAAGCCTAGTGACGTACGTTACAGCCGAGGTGTCCTCGTGTAAACAGTGAGTTTCGCGCCCGAACAAACTGACCGTTCGGTCAAAAACCGTTTTCTATCGGATTCCGCAGCAACGGTTTTGGATGAGCTCCGGAAAACTCAGAGTGCGGCGACGAACTGCTCGAGCATCTCCAGCTGACGCTCCGACGACGTTTCGCCCGGCGTGAGGACACCCAGAATCTGCATGCCCATCATCATGTTGAGAAGCTGCTCGACCACGATGGTGACGTCGATGTCGCCGACGGTGCCCTCCTCGCGCGCCTGCTCGAGGAAGATCGCCATCTGTTCGCGCCAATTGTCCATGGTGCGGCGGTTGGTGGCGGCCATCTGCTCGTCGTACATGGCCCGCGGCCACAGCGAGGCGGCGATCCGGGCCTCGAGAAGTTGCTCCTCGTTGATCGGCATCACTTCGCGGCAGAGGATGCGCAGCGCGTCGAGCCCGGTCGCGTCGCCGAGCGCCTCCGAGATCCGGCGGTCGGTGGCCTCGGAGATGTGCTCGTACGAGGTCCGGAGGATCTCGTCCTTGCCGGCGAAGTAGTGGCTCAGGGCGCCGTTGGTGTACCCGGCCTCGGTGGCGATGTCGCGCATGTTGGCAGCATCGATGCCGCGGGCGGCGATCAACCGCCAGGCTGCGGCGGTGATGCTTCGCCGACGTTCGTCGTGATCCACGAGCTTAGGCACGACGCGTACCTGCCCCACCAGCGATCATGCGACCACGGTATCAATGAGCTCCGCCGAGATTGAGAACGACCACTCCCGACACGACGAGCCCCAGGCCGAAGATCTTCGTCGCGGTCAGCGGCTCACCGAGGAACGCCGCGCCGATCGCGACGATCGCCGCCGTCCCGAGCCCCGACCACATGGCGTAGGCGATGCCGACCGGCACCGTCTTGACCGCCTGCGACAGGAACACGAACGCGAGAATGTACCCGGCGAGGCACCCGACCGTCGGCCAGAGCTTCGTGAAGCCCTCGGTGGACTTCAGCAGGCTCGTTCCGAAGACCTCGGCGGCGATCGCGGCAATCAGGAACACGTACGGCATGGGGACAGGGAACCATGTCGAGATCGGAGAGGCGTGCAGCGCCCCGCCGATCCCGACAGCGCCGATCTACGAGTACATGATGACGCCGCGGACGTTCTCGGCCTTCCGCATCGCCTCGTAGCCGTCGTTTATCTGATCGAGTGTGTATGTCCTCGTGATCATCTCGTCGAGCTTCAGCTGACCCTCCATATACAGGCGGAGCAGATGAGGGATGTCGAACCGGATGTTCGCGTTGCCGAACCACGCGCCCTTGAGAGTCTTGCGCATCGCCGTCAGATCGAACAGGTTCAGGTCGACGTCGCTCTGCGTGACGTCGCCGACCGACACGTGGACGCAGGTGCCGCCCTTGACCACCAGGCTCATTGCCGGCGCGATGATGCGGCCACTCGCATTCGCGACGGTGATGAGCACCTTGTCGGCGAGCTGGCCCCACGTCAGATCCTGGAGGAGGGGGAGCGCCTCGTCGATGCTCGCCGCGGTGTGGGTCGCGCCGAAGATCTTGGCCTGCTCCCGCTTGAACTCCGACGGGTCGACGACCACGACGTGCCGGGCCCCGGCGAGCGAAGCGCCCTGAACCGCCCCGCACCCGACGCCGCCCATGCCGATCACGACGACGGTCTCACCGGCCTGGACGCCGGCCGCGTACACCGACGACCCCCAGCCGGTGGTGACTCCGCAGCCGACCAGGGCGGCCTTGTCGAGCGGAATGTCCTTGGTGATCTTGACGCACGACGCCTCGTTGACCACCGTGTACGGCGAGAACGTCCCGATCAGGCACTGGATGGCAGCGTCCTTGCCACGAACGTGATGCCGGGCCGTGCCGTCCGAGATCTGCCAGCCCTCGAGCAGGTGGGCTCCCAGATCGCAGATGCTGGACTGCCCCGTCGCGCACTGCCGGCACCGGCCGCACGCGGGGATGAATCCGAGAGCGACGTGGTCGCCCTTCTCGACGCTGGTGACGCCGGGCCCGACCTCGAGGACGATTCCGGCGCCTTCATGGCCACCGATGAACGGGTAGTACTCGAGCGGCAGACTGCCGTCCCGGACATGCTCGTCCGAGTGGCACATCCCCGACGCCGCCAACTGCAGAAGTACTTCACCGTGCTTCGGCGGGTCGAGTTCCAGTTCTTCGATCTGCCACGGCTGACCGGGCTCCCACAGCACTGCTGCCTGGGTCTTCATAAGTCCTGCTCCTGTCCGACGACGTCGATGCGGTGGGGGTCAGAGGATGATAGTGACGACCTTCTCCTCGGTGTTGGCTTCGATTCCGGCCCAGCCGAGTTCGCGGCCGGTGCCGCTGGTCTTCATGCCGCCCCAGGGCAGGGCGGGGTCGATGGGTGCCCAGCCGTTCACCGCGACCGCTCCGGCGCGGACCTTGCCGGCGAGGGTATGGGCGTGGGAGACGTCGCGGGTCCAGATGGAGGCGGCGAGCCCGTAGTCGGTGGCGTTGGCGATCGCAATAGCCTCGTCGGTGCTGTCGAACGCGATGACGGTGCCGACGGGGCCGAAGATCTCCTCCCGCGCGATCGTCATGTCGTTGTTCGCGTCGGCGAAGATGGTCGGCTGGACGAAGAACCCGTCCCCGTCCGGGCGGCCACCGCCGGCGACGACCCGCGCGCCCTCGCTGCGTCCGGACTCGATGTAGCCGAGGACGGTGTCGCGCTGCTTCGCGTTGACCAGGGCGCCCATGGTGGTGGCCGGGTCGAACGGGTCGCCGAGGACCTGAGCGGACGCGGCGGCGGCGAGACCGTCGACCACCTGCGAGTACAGCGACCGGTGCACCAGGATGCGGGTGCCCGCGGCGCAGACCTCGCCCTGGTTGAAGAACAGTCCCATCGCGGTGCCGCCCACCGCGGCCTCGACGTCGGCGTCGGGGAGGATGATCTGCGGGGATTTGCCGCCCAGTTCGAGGGTGGTGCGCTTGAATGTGTCGGCGGCGCGCTTGGCGATGATCCGGCCGACGCGGGGGCTGCCGGTGAAGCTGATCTTGTCGACGCCGGGGTGGCCGGCGAGCGCGTCGCCCGTGACCTCGCCGAGGCCGGGCACGATGTTGACGGTGCCGGCGGGCAGTCCGGCCTCCTCCAGCAGCGTCGCCAGGTGCAGGATCGACAGCGGTGCGTCCTCCGGCGGCTTGACCACCAGGGTGTTCCCGGCGGCGAGGGCGGGGGCGATCTTCCACGCCGAGATCATCAGCGGGGTGTTCCAGGGGACGATCGCGCCGATCACGCCGACCGGTTCGCGGACGGTGTACGAGTGGGTGGGCCGGCCGAAGTAGCCGGCGGTCGGGATGGACTGGCCGGTGATCTTGTCGGCCCAGCCGGCGAAGTGCCGGAACGTGCCGACGGCCATCGGGATGTCGAGCATGGTGGGCTGGCTGACGGGCTTGCTGACGTCGAGGGCCTCGAGCCGGGCCAGGATCTCGCCGTCGCGTTCGATGAGATCGGCGACCTTGTTCAGGATCCGTCCGCGGGCGGCGCCGGGCAGCGACCCCCATTCACCGTTCAGCTGGGTGCGGGCGGCCCGGACCGCGTCGTCGATGTCCTGCGCGGTTCCGGCGGACACGTCGACGAGGGGCCGGCCGGTGGCCGGGTTCAGGTCCGTGAACGTCCCGCCGTCCGACGCCGGGCGCCACTGTCCGCCGATGAACAGCTGCGTTGCGGTTCCATCAGGAAGCCCTGTGGCACTGACGTTCTCGTGTACTGCGGTCATAGCGTCAACTCTCCCGGTGGTGTTGTGATGGCTGTCACAAGCATGCGGGCGTGGGCGCGGCGTCGTCTTGCACGCACGCGCATGGTTGTTGCTCGTATGCGCACCGATTCACCGTCCGGCGTAGTGAGTCGCAGTTTCCTGACAGTAAACGGCGCTGTTACGATGCGGACGTGACCACTCGACCCGAGACCGAGGTCCACCGCGACACGGGAGACCCCGCGCCCGTCGAACGCGAGGTGCCGTCCGACACGCCTACCGGGCCCGACCTCGAGAAGGTGATCGCCAGACAGGTCCGGTCGCTCCGCAAAGCCAGCGGACTCTCCGTCGGAGACATGGCGGCCAAGGTCGGAATCTCGAAGGCCATGCTGTCGAAGATCGAGAACTCGCAGACCTCCTGCAGTCTGTCGACGCTGGCGCGTCTGGCGGCCGGGCTCGACGTGCCCGTGACCTCGCTGTTCCGGGGTGCCGACACCGCCCGCGACGCCGTGTACGTCGAGGCGGGCCACGGTGCCGTCATCGTCGGGCGAGGCACCCGGGTCGGGCACCACTACGAACTTCTCGGCGCACTGCGTGGCCAGCACAAGCGGCTCGAGCCGGTGCTGGTCACGCTCACCGACTCCAGCGAGACGTTTCCGCTGTTCCAGCACGCCGGCACCGAGTTGCTCTACATGCTCGAAGGCGTCATGGTCTACGGGCACGGCGAGGCCGAGTACACGCTGCGGCCCGGGGATTCGCTGCTCCTCGACGGTGAAGGCCTGCACGGTCCCAACGATCTCGTGCGGTTGCCCATCCGGTTCCTCGCCGTCACCGCCTACCCCGACCACCACGAGGACTGACGACGAAATCGCGATTTCGACCTTCCTCGACCCCCGCGCCGGCGCGTAGAGTG
Organism: Rhodococcus sp. JS3073; assembly: GCF_026810085.1. Classification (NCBI taxonomy): domain Bacteria; kingdom Bacillati; phylum Actinomycetota; class Actinomycetes; order Mycobacteriales; family Nocardiaceae; genus Rhodococcus; species Rhodococcus sp. JS3073. The sequence continues at coordinate 5,434,971 of NZ_CP113951.1, forward strand.
GCGGGTGATTTCGAAAGGTCGTGGTTACGGTGCTGGCGACAGTTCAGATAGCGTCCGACGACAAGACCGCGCTGCCCTTCGACCACCTCGAGCCGGTCCACCTGGCCACCGCGGGCACGATCGGTGTCTACTATTTCGACTACGGCACCGACGCGCAGACGCACCCGAACGATCTCGGCGACTTTTACGTCGTGCAGATCCCGCTGTCGGGCACCGCCCGAATTACCTCTGGCGCGGAGGAGTTCGATTCGACGATGTCGGTCGCGTCGATTCTGCAGCCCGGACGCCCCGCCACCATGCAGTGGCACGAAGGGCAATCTCAGCTGATCATCCGACTGGCGCGCCTGAGTCTCGAGGAGCATTTGCAGGAAATCCTCGGAAGTCCGCTCGCGGAACCCCTGCGATTCGAGCCGCAGATGGAACTCGGAAGACCCGCGATCCGCGGGTGGCGGGAGTCGGTCGAACTTCTGGAGCACGAAGTAGCGAATCATGCCGCGATTTCTGCAGATTCGTCCGCCATGGAGGAATTCGACCTGATCGTGCTGAGCCAGTTCCTTTCCGCCCAGCCGAACAACTACAGCGCGAGGCTTCGGAATCTGGTCCAGAGCCTGACCTAGCCGGGGACGCGAGAGTGGCCCTGCCCCGCGGAGTGCTGCGGGTCAGGGCCACTGCCTGTGTCGGACGCTGGGTCAGGCCTTGGCGGGGTCCGCCGCCCTGGTCGTGATTGCTTCTGCACCGAGCACCGCGTCGGTGCCGTGCTTGGACGCGCCAGTGAGGCCGACGGCGTCGAGCACGTAGGCCGTCTCGCCGTGAACGGCCACGTCGAGACCGTCGTATTCGCTTTCCTGGTCGGCGCGGATGCCCATGAACTTCTTCAGTGCCAGGGCGATCACCAGCGTGACGACGAAGGAGTAGACGAGAACGGCTGCCACGGCGACACATTGGCGCCACAGCACGTCGACGCCGCCGCCGTAGAAGAGTCCCGCTGCGCCGCTGGGGGCGGCCGGATCTGCGAGGAATCCGATCAGAACGGTGCCGAGGACGCCGCCGACCAGGTGCACGCCGACGACGTCGAGTGCGTCGTCGTAGCCGAGCCGGTACTTCCAGGAGACCGCGAAGCAGCAGACCGCGCCGGCGGCGCCTCCGACGACCAGTGCGCCGAGGGGGGAGACGGCGCCACAGGCCGGTGTGATGGCGACCAGTGCCGCGATCAGACCCGACGCGGCGCCCAGCGACGTGGCGTGGCCTTCCCACAGTTTCTCGACGGCCAGCCACGCGCAGATGCCTGCACACGACGCGGCGACGGTGTTGAGGATGACGACGGACGCGCTGTTACCGGCGGACAGCGCCGAGCCGCCGTTGAACCCGAACCAACCGAAGAACAGGATGCCGGCTCCGAGCATGGTCAGGGGAAGGCTGTGCGGGCGCGGCGAGACGGGGAACGTCTTGCGGGCCCCGAGAACCAGGACGACGGCGAGAGCGGCAACGCCAGCGTTGATGTGTACTGCCGTGCCGCCGGCGAAGTCGACGGCGCCGAGCGTGTTGGCGATCCATCCGCCGATCACCGACCCGTCCTCGGAGTCGAACGCGAACACCCAGTGGGCGACGGGGAAGTAGACGAACGTGGCCCAGAGACCGGCGAACAGCATCCAGGCGCCGAACTTCATCCGGTCGGCCAGCGCACCCGAGATGAGTGCCACGGTGATGCCGGCGAACAACAGCTGGAAACCGGAGACCAGCGCGGGCGGCAGTCCGGGTTCGGCCGGCGCCTCCAGCAGCGCGCTCGAGCCGAAGAATTCGAGGGGGTCGCCCAGGATGCCGAGACCGCCGAGGGAGTTGCCCAGCACGGCGGAGTAGCCGAACACGATCCACAGCACGCCGACGACGGCGAACGCACCGAACGTCATCATGGCCATGTTGAGCGTGTTGCGCACGCTGACCATTCCGCCGTAAAACATGGCCAGGCCCGGCACCATGAGGCTCACTGCCGTGAAGGCCGCCAAAATCCAGGCGGTGTCGGCCGCAGCGACTGCTTCGTTCATAGTCGTCCACCTTGATCGAGGATGGCGGGACACTCGTTATGTCCGCCGTTGGGAATCAATGTCTAGCCACAGTGAACCAAAGAATAGATTGCGGAAATGGTTCGCCACGTGACGAATACGTAACCGATTTGGGCGTGCGCACCGTTTGTTTCCTGAATTAACAATGTATCGTGACAGTAGACGATGTCAGTGAGGAGAATGTGTGATCACAGTTCGCGAGGCCCGCATCATCCGGCGCTCGGACCGTCTGATCACCCCGTGGGCCAACGGCGCCGGTACGACGGCGGAGATCGCCGCCGGTGCCGTGTCCCGGTGGCGTTTCAGCGTCGCGACCCTCGAGGCGTCGTCGACGTTCTCGCCGTTCCCCGGGGTGGATCGGATATTCACGGTGATCGGCGACCATCCCGTGTCGCTCGACTTCGGCGACGCCCCGACCGTGGTTCCGCGGCTGAGTCCGACGGCCTTCGCCGGTGAGCGCGGGCCCGAGTGTGTGGCGGACGGACCGACCGAGGCGTTCAACGTCATGGTGCACAGGTCCACCGCCGCGGCCTCCGTGGACATCGTCGACATCGGAGCGGCGCAGGATGTGAACGCAGGCGGGCGGCTGTCCGTCCTCGTCCTGGTCCTCGGTGGGCGGCTGACGACGCACCTCGGCCCCGTCGAGCCCGGCGACTGCCTCCTCGTCGAGCAGGGGTCGGTCCGCGTGTCCGGGCCGGCGTCGGTCGTGCTGGCGGAGGTCTTCGACCGCACGTGAGTGGCAAAGCGTGCCGGGGCACACTTTGCCACTCACGTGGGGGTTACCTCGCGGTCGACAGGATTCGGCGTAGCCGCTCGATCGCGCGCTCGGTCGCGGGACGATCCTTCGCGACGAGCTGGTGCATGATGAATCCCTCGATCGCCGAGTACACCAGCAGGGTCAGGTCTTCGTCGGCGGTGATGCCCAGGCGGGTCAGCGCCTGGGACGTCGCCTCGATATACGTGGCGTACAGCAGTTTCACGTGCGGGTCGAGGCGTGGGGTCCGCCGGGACTCGAGCATCAGCTCGTACTGGAACACCTGGAGGTCGGGGTCGCGGGCGACGAGGTCGGTGAGGTGTTCGACGAAGTGGTCGAGCGACGATCCGGCGGCGATGTCGGCGAAGACACTCGCACTCTTGTCCAGTGCGTAACGGAGTGCGGCGTCGACGAGGGCGTCCGTCGACCCGACGCTGCGCAGGACGCCCTCGATCGAGACACCGGACTCCCGGGCGACAGCCTGGGTCGTCAGCCCGCGCAGGCCGTCGCGGGCGATCACGGAGACCGTGGCGAGAACGAGGTCGAGAGCCTGATCGCTCTGGGGCGCTGCCTGCCGCGGCCGCCTGTCGGCCAGCGTCACGGTTCCACATTCCCATGAGTCAGCAGCCATCTCAGGGCAGGTTCCCGGGTACGGCTGATGCCCTTGTATTCGGCCATGTCCACCGGGAGGTCCTCGAGCACCCGGTACAGACGCCCGCCCCACTCCGGAACGGACGCGACGTCCCGCAGCGGAAGCAGATACGTCCGGATCAGGAACATGACGACGCCGGAGTGGGAGAGCCGGATCAGATGCTGCACTTCGGTTCTCAGGAACAGGCGGTCCCCGACCTCGTTCAGCGGACCGTCGGCGAGGGTGCGCCGGTCCTTCCCCCACTCCGGGTAGGTCTCGGTCGACGTGTCGAGCTTGCCGTCGACGGTCAACGTCCAATTGGTGCGCCGATAGCTCTGGCCGGGCTCGAGCCGCATCAGGAAGTTGTGTGCGCGGGTGATGATCTTCTCGCTGTGGACGCGGGGGACGGGGCCGTGGATCTCGAGGAAGCTCATGCCCACGTCGAATCCGAAGGACCAGTCCGCCGCGAACGTCACCAGCCCGGCGTCGCCCCACAATTCGCCCTCACGTTGATCGAGGAGCACGACGTCCTCCTGGATCTGGCCGCAGATGTACATCAGCGGTGGCGCCGGCAACGTATCGAGATCCCCGAACACGAAGGCGTGCTCGATCCCGAGAAGGTCGTTCTTCCAGAACCACCCGTCCGCGCGCCGTTCGAGGGTCATGGTGCCGGGGTATTCGTCGGCGAGCATGCGCATCAGTGTGAGCATCGCGTCCCAGGCGGCGGGGACCATGTGGGACAGGCACTGGTGCCGCGACGGATCCTCGGCCAGGATTCGCTCGCGCTCAGCCAGTTCCCGGTGGTAGTCGGCGTCGATGGCGATGCGGGTATCACCCCAGCTGCCGGCCACGGTGTCGGTGCGGTGTCCGGCCGGTTCGACGTTGGTGCTGTAGCGGTACCGGTCGCGGGGGAAGGGGAAGGGAAAGCGCGTGATGTGGTCGGCACGCGAGTCGATCGATGTCACAGATCCAGCTCCAATCGGTCTCCTGCGGAACGTGATACGCACGGCATGATCGAATCTCCCGAGGCCTTCTCCTCGTCCGTGAGGAAGAGGTCGCGGTGTTCGATCTCGCCGCCGCGAACCGACAGCCGGCATTCGCCGCACACACCCTGCCGGCAGAGGTTCGGGACGTTGATTCCCTTGTCCAGCAACGCCTCGAGGAGGCTGGTTCCCGAGGGCACGGGCACGATCATCCCGGTGCGCCCGAGCGTGGCGGCGAAGGGCGCCCCCTCGGGCAGCGGGCCCGCCCCGAACGCTTCCGAGTGCACGCGCCCCGGCGGCCAGCCGCAGTCGCGGGCCCACTCGGCCACCGCCGCGATCATCGGCGCCGGACCGCACGTGTACACGTGGGTGCCGAGCGGTTGGTCCGCCAGTTTCGGGATCAGGCGGTCCGCGAGTTCTCCGGGCGTGGAGACCGTGGTCATCCGGTCGCCGCACAGCGCAGCCAATTCGTCGGCGTGCGCTCCCGACTGATCGCGGAAGGAGTAGATCACTTCGAACGAACGACCCCACTCGAGGGCCGCCCGCACGTGCGACAGGATCGGCGTGACACCGATTCCGCCCGCGACCAGCAAGTGGTGTCGAGCATTGAGCACGGGAGCGAATGCGCTGCGCGGAAGGCTCACGCGGACGCGCTGATCCGGCTGGAGGTCGTGGACCCAGCGCGAACCGCCGTGGCCGTTCTCGTCGAGCCGGACCGAGATCGCATAGTGGTCCGGCTCGATCGAGGGGCCGGTGAGCGAGTACGAGTTCTGCCGACCCTCGGCCCAGTTGACCGCGATGTTGCTGCCCGGGGTGAACGACGGCAGGGTGCGGCGCGCCGGGTCCGCGAGGACGATGTGACGGATGCCCGGGCACAGCAATCGTGCCTCGCGCACCGTCAGGGTCAGTCCTCCGGTAATGCTCTCGCCAGCAACTGTTTCGAGGGCCGTGGTCATGGCATTTCCTCCGAGTCGGCTCGATATCCCAGGTAGGCGCTGTGGCGCCGGGAGTAGTGGTAGTAGACGGTGAGTTCGGCGGAACACCCCGCGCACGGTGTCCGGCCGCCGATGGCGACCGGCACCGAGGACGACGTCGTGTGGCAGTGCGCGCAGAACACGTCGCGCGCCGGGGCGCCGGGGTCGGTGATCACCGCGGCGATCTCCGCGGGCACCGCGCCCGCGGAGATGAGCCGAGTGCGTATCGCCCCCACCGTCCGCTCGGAGCCCGCCACGACGAACCGCCATCCGATGCGCGCCTCGGACAGCAGGTCGTCGAGCCCGCCGAACCCGGATCCGGCCACGTCGTCGACGGTCACCGCGTGAGTCGGCACCGGGGCGACCCGCTCGGACAGCTCGCGTGTCGCCTGCGCGCTGACCGAACGCTCCGCGACCAGTACGTAGCGGGTGACGACAGCGCCCGCTGCGAGGTCGTCGACGGCCGAGTAATCGGATCGCCACCGTGGGACGCTCGTCGACCTCATCGAGACCGCCATCGCGGATCAGGGCGCGAAGGAACGGTGGCCGACGAAGTAGGCCAGTGCGCGGTCGGGGGTGGTGAAGCGGATACGCGAGCCTCTGGGGAAGAAGATCGCATCCTTCGCCTTCGCCACCTCGACCTGGCCGGTGTCGAGGTTCTCGAGGGTGAACTCCCCTTCGAGGACGACCTTCATCTCGTCGTAGGCGTAGTAGTAGTCGAGTGGGGCGTCGGTGCGCTGGAGTTCGAAGTAGCCGGCCGACATCTCCGAGCCGTCCGGGTTGGCGAAGACGTCGTCGATGTATCCCTTGGTGCCCGGGTACTCCGACACCGGCATCTGCGGCAGGTTCTCGTGGAATCCGGCGGTGACGCGGAACGGGACGGCGGTGGGCTTGTCGGTCGTGGTCATGGGTTCTCCCTGAAGGCGTGGTGAGTGGATCCGCGACCTCCTCGACATGAAACGAGGAGTAGCAACAGGAAACCACACGACATATTTCGATGGCGTAAATCAATCTGGCAAGGCCGGAAACGTGCAGATCAGCGCGAGGATCGTTATCGAAAGAGGGTCTGAACGGAGTGATTTGGTGATGCACCAACAACGTTGCCGTAACACGATCGACATAGTAGAACTGTTTCATAGTGAACAACAGCGATTCATGAGGTGAAACGAACCGCTACCCAAGCCGACAGCGCCCGATCATCCGGCCGAATGAAGGAAGCAACGTGACACAGACAGCAAAGTTCGTGATCGTCGGTGGGGGACTCGAAGGTCTCGCCATCGCGTGGTCGCTCGCGGACCGCGGAGAGACTGATGTCCTGGTCCTCGAGCGTGACACCTTGTGCTCGGGCATGACCGGGAAGTCCAGCGGCGTGGTCCGGTGCCACTACGGGACGCCGTCGCTGGCGGCGATGTCGTGGTACGGCGTCGACATCTTCACCCGGGCCACGGAGATCTTCGGCGACGACATGGCGTTCCGCCAGTGCGGATACGTCGTCGGCGTCGGTGAGAACAACATCGACCCGCTGAAGGCGAACGTCGCGATGATGCAGGGACTCGGTATCGACGTCGACTACATCGGCCACGACAAGATGGCCGAACTGTGGCCGGGGCTGCACCTCGACGACTTCGCCGCCTTCGTCTACGAGCCACTCGGTGGTCGTGGTGAGGCGTACATGGCCGGCATGGCGTTCGGTGCGTCGGCGCGCAAGCTGGGTGTCACGATCCGCCAGAGCACGCCGGTGGCGTCGCTGCTGCAGAACGCGGACGGCCGCATCTACGGGGTGACGCTCACGAACGGCGACGAGGTGCATGCCGAGCAGGTGATCCTCGCGACCGGTCCGTGGGCCCCCGAACTCGGCGCCGGTGTCGGCGTCGACATCCCGGTGAAAGCCCAACGGGCGCAGCTCGTCCTGATCGATCAGGGCGTTCCGACTCCGGAGGTGCCGGTGCTGTCGGACCTCGCGGGACTGCAATATATCTGCCGCGAGCCGAACGGGGAACTGCTCGTCGGCAACAGCGACCACGCCGCACCCGAGTACATCGACCCCGACAAGTACAGCAACCGCGCAGACGACAGCACCATCGAGAAGAACATCGGCAAGCTCGGGAACCGTCTGCCCGACATGCCCGACCCGCGGATCACCTCGAGCTATGTCGGCGCGTACGACGTGACACCCGACTACAACCCGATCATCGGACCCGCGCCGGTCGACGGACTGTTCCTGGCCACCGGGTTCTCCGGTCACGGTTTCAAGATCTCGCCCGCGGTCGGCCGCCTCGTCGCCGACATGCTCCTCGACGACGGCAAGACCGGCCTCCCGAACGTCGAGCCGTCCGACTTCCGCTACTCGCGCTTCGAGGAGGGCGACCTCCTCTTCAGCCTGCATCCCTACGAGGGCGCCGGCGAGATGCGCTGACCCACAGACCCCCTCACCCGTAGACCACCAGTTCAGGAGCTACCCATGGCTGTCGACACTGCTGACGCGTTCACCGCGCAGAACATCGTGACAACCCCACCGCAGACCTTGTCCGAGGTGGCCCGGGCCACCGGAACCACCTTCATCCTCGCCCTGTTCGTGACGCTGTCCGGCAAGCCGTGCGCCAAACTGGTCCCGATCGAGGCCGTCGAGCAGCTTCAGGACGACGGCGTGGGCTTCGCCGGGTACGCGGCGGGGCACATGGGGCAGGAGCCCAAGGACTCCGATCTCGTTGCTGTACCGGATGTCTCGTCGTTCACACCGATTCCGTTCGTGAAGCCCGGGCTGGCGATCGTGCACTGCGACCCGCACGTGGAGGGAAAGCCCTGGCCGTATGCGCCGCGGGTGATCCTGAAGGAGACGCTGAAGAAGGCATCCGATCTCGGCCTGTTCGTCAACGTCGGCGCGGAGATCGAGTACTTCCTCGTCCACCGCGTCGGAGACGGCGCCCTCACCACCGCCGATACGGCCGACGTCAGCCGTCAGCCCTGTTACGACGCCCGCGACGTCACCCGGATGTACGACCATCTGACCGAGGTGTCCGCGGCCATGAACACCCTCGGGTGGGGCAACTACGCCAACGACCACGAGGACGGTAACGGGCAGTTCGAGCAGAACTTCGACTACGCCGACGCCATGACCACTGCCGACCGGGTGATCACGGCCCGGTACCTGCTGTCCGTGATCGCCGAGAAGCGCGGCATGAAGGCCACGTTCATGCCCAAACCCTTCTCCGACCGCACCGGTTCCGGCATGCACCTGCACCTGTCGCTGTGGAACGACGCCGGTTCGGTGTTCCCGGACGGGGACGACCCGAAGGGGCTGGGACTGTCGAGGACGGCGTACGCGTTCATCGCGGGAATTCTCGAGCACGCGTGCGCACTGCAGGGGGTGATCGCCCCGACGGTCAACTCGTACAAGCGGACCGGCGCCACCTCGACGAGCAGCGGTGCCACCTGGTCGCCTCGGTACGCCACCTACGGTGGCAACGACCGCACCCACTACCTCCGGGTTCCCGACAGGAACCGGGTGGAACTGCGCGGCGGCGACGGCTCGGCCAACCCCTACCTCGCCGCGGCCACCGCCATCGCCGCCGGCCTGGACGGCATCGAACGGGATCTCGACCCGGGCACCCCCGGCTCCGGCGACAGTCCCAGCGACATGCTGCCGATGACGCTGCTGCACGCGATGGACGCACTCGAATCGGATCCGGTGGTGACGGGCGCCCTCGACGTCGCAGGCCCCGGTGTGGCCGAGTACTTCGCGAAACTCAAGCGCGAGGAGTTCTTCGCCTGGCACAACACCGTCTCCCCCTGGGAACTCGACCACTACCTGACAGCGTTCTGACAGACCTCCCGAAAGGAGACATCCATGTGTGGAATCGTCGGACTTCACCTGCGTGAGCCGTCCCTGTACCCACAACTCGGCGCCCTGCTCACCGACATGCTCGGTCAGATGTGCGACCGCGGACCCGATTCCGCAGGCATGGCGATTTACGGGGACCGGGCCTGGTCCCCGGTCGGTGAATCCACCGTCTCGCTGCTCGACTGCCCCGTCCCCGCAGCGGAACTCGCCGCAACGCTGTCGGCGTCCCTCGACACCACCGTCACCGGAATCGACCTGCACCCGACGACGATCCTGCACGGCGTCGTCGGCGCGGCCGATCTCGCGGCTGCCGTGCGCAGTGTGGTGCCGTCGGCGCGGGTCATCGGCTTCGGTGACGACCTGACCGTCCTCAAGGGCGTGGGAAACCCCATCGACCTGGCGAACCGGTTCGGGCTGCCGTCGGCGAGTGGATGGCAGGGTGTCGCGCACACCCGCATGGCCACCGAATCCGCGGTGACCGCCGAGGGTTCGCACCCGTTCTCCGTCGGCCCCGACCAGTGCCTCGTGCACAACGGCTCGTTCTCGAACCACATGAGCATCAAGCATCAGCTCGAACGTGACGGTGTCCTGTTCGACAGCGCCAACGACACCGAGGTCGGGGCGCGGTTCGTCGCCAAGCAACTCGCCGAGGGCGTCGACCTGGAGAAGGCGCTGCTGATGCTGAACGAGACGTTCGACGGCTTCTACACCCTGCTCGTCTCGACGGCCGACTCGTTCGCCGTGGTCCGGGACGCCATCTCCTGCAAGCCCGCCGTCATCGCCGAGACCGACCAGTGGGTCGCGATGGCGTCCGAATACCGCGCCCTGGCGAACCTGCCCGGCGTCGACAACGCCCGAATCTTCGAGCCCGAACCGGAAGAGGTGTACGTATGGCACCGGTAGCCACCACCGAAGCGACTGTCCTGAACCTGGAGACGTCGAGTACCCGTGCCGTCAACGAGCGGCTCACCTCGCCGGAAGCCCCGAAGACGGTGACCGTCACCGGCCCGCAGGGCGCGCACGCACTGGCCTGCGGCCTGGATTCCGACATCGACGTCACCATCGAGGGTCACGTCGGCTACTACTGCGCCGGCATGAACCAGCACGCGACGGTGACCGTCACCGGCAACGCCGGGGTCGGGGTCGCCGAGAACATGATGTCGGGAACGGTGCACGTCAAGGGTGATGCGTCGCAGTCCGCGGGCGCCACCGCCCACGGCGGCCTGCTCGTGATCGACGGCAACGCCGCCGCCCGCTGCGGCATCTCGATGAAGGGCGTCGACATCGTCGTCGGCGGCAACATCGGCCACATGTCCGCGTTCATGGGTCAGGCCGGACGTCTCGTCGTCCTCGGCGACGCCGGCGAGGCCCTCGGTGACTCGCTCTACGAGGCCCGCATCTACGTGCGCGGCACCGTCGCCTCCCTCGGCGCCGACTGCATCAAGAAGGAGATGCGCGAGGAGCACCTGACGGAACTGCGGGAGCTGCTGGATCGGGCCGGTTTCGACGCCGACCCGTCCGAGTTCACCCGCTACGGCTCTGCCCGCCAGCTCTACAACTTCCACGTCGACAACGCCAGCGCGTACTAGGAGAACCGTCATGAACACCCCGAACCCGGCCCTGCGCGAATCGGCGACGTTCGACCGCGGCGTCATCTCCGAGATCCAGCGGGCCGCCGAGACCGGCATCTACGACATCCGCGGGTGGGGTGCCAAGCGCAAGCTGCCGCACTTCGACGACCTGCTGTTCCTCGGCGCCTCGATGTCGCGGTACCCGCTCGAGGGCTACCGCGAGAAGTGCGACACCAACGTCGTGCTCGGCGACCGCAACGCCAAGTTCCCGCTGCACCTCGACATCCCGATCACCATCGCCGGCATGAGCTTCGGCGCACTGTCCGGGCAGGCGAAGGAGGCCCTCGGCCGCGGCGCCAGCGAGGTCGGCACGTCCACCACCACCGGTGACGGCGGCATGACCCCCGAGGAGCGGGGGCAGTCGAAGAACCTCGTCTACCAGTACCTGCCGTCGCGGTACGGGATGAACCCGGACGACCTGCGCAAGGCCGACGCCATCGAGATCGTCCTCGGCCAGGGCGCCAAGCCCGGCGGCGGCGGAATGCTACTGGGACAGAAGATCACCGAACGCGTCGCCGGGATGCGCACCCTCCCGATGGGTGTCGACCAGCGGTCGGCGTGCAGGCACCCCGACTGGACCGGCCCCGACGACCTCGCCATCAAGATCATCGAACTGCGCGAGATCACCAACTGGGAGAAGCCGATCTACATCAAGGTCGGCGCCACCCGCACCTACTACGACGTGAAGCTCGCCGTGAAGGCCGGCGCCGACGTCGTCGTGGTCGACGGCATGCAGGGCGGCACCGCCGCCACGCAGGACGTGTTCATCGAGCACGTCGGCATCCCCACCCTCGCCGCGATCCCGCAGGCGGTCCAGGCGCTGCAGGAACTCGGGGTGCACCGAAAGGTCCAGCTCATCGTGTCCGGGGGGATCCGCAGCGGCGCGGACGTCGCGAAGGCCATGGCCCTCGGGGCGGACGCCGTCGCCATCGGCACCGCCGCCCTGATCGCGCTGGGCGACAACAGCCCCCGCTACGCGAAGCACTACGAGGAACTCGGTTCCGCGGCCGGGTTCTACGACGACTTCCAGGCCGGCAAGGACCCCGCCGGGATCACCACCCAGGACCCGGAGCTGTCGAAGAACCTCGACCCCGTCGAGGGCGGCCGCCGGCTCGCGAACTACCTGCGGGTGCTCACCATGGAAGCGCAGACCCTCGCCCGCGCCTGCGGCAAGTCGCACCTGCGCAACCTCGAACCCGAGGACCTCGTCGCCCTCACGGTCGAGGCGTCGGCGATGGCCCGCGTGCCCCTCGCCGGAACCACCTGGATCCCCGGCGCCCTGTAGGGCGGCTCCGCCGCCCGTGCGTGCTCAAGGAGTCCAGGGACTCGCTAACCACGCACGGGCGCGAAGCGCCTGTCAGCCTGAACTATGAGTAGAGGACCGAGAACATGACTTCCTTCGATTCGCTGTGGGCGACCATCCTCGATGTGGGACAGCACAAGTCGACCCGCGGCTACCGGAGATTCGCGTGGAACGACGCCGACATGACGCTGCGCGAATGGTTCTCGGACTGCGCGCAGGCGCGCGGAATGAGCGTCGAGGAGGACCGCAACGGCAACCTGTGGGCATGGTGGATGCCCGAGGGCTGGGACGGCGACCCCCGCGACAGTTTCGTCACCGGATCGCACCTCGACTCGGTACCCGACGGCGGCGCCTACGACGGACCGCTGGGGGTGGTGTCCGCGTTCGCGGCGATCGACCTCGTCCGTGGGCGGGGGATCGCGCCGACGCGTCCGGTGGCGGTGACGGCGTTCTCCGACGAGGAGGGCGCGCGGTTCGGTGTCGCCTGTGTCGGCTCGCAACTGTCCACCGGGGCACTGGCACCCGCCCGTGCCCTGGCGCTGCGGGACAACGACGGCATCAGCCTCGGCGAGGCCCTGGTCGGCGCCGGCCGTGACCCGCACCATCTCGGCGAGGACCCCGACCTCGTCGACCGCGTCGGCGTGTACGTCGAGTTGCACGTCGAGCAGGGGCGCGCCCTCGACCTGATCGACAGCCCCATTGCCGTGGCCTCCTCGATCTGGCCACACGGCCGGTGGCAGTTCGTGTTCTCCGGGGAGGCCAACCACGCCGGCGCCACCCGACTCGTCGACCGTCGCGACCCGATGCTCGCGTTCGCGTCCTCCGTTCACACGGCCCGGACCGCTGCGACGCTGCACGAGGCGGTCGCGACGTTCGGCAAGATACGGGTACTTCCCAACGGTGCCAACGCCATTCCGTCGGAGGTGCGGGCGTGGCTCGACGCCCGGGCCGCCGACGAGGAGACGCTGACGAAGCTGGTGCAGCAGATCACCGCCGAGGCGCAGGCCTACGCGGCCGCCGACGGCATCGGACTCGAGGTCGACGCCGAATCCGTCACGCCGATCGTCGAGTTCCCGCACTCCACCCGGGAACGACTGCGCCGCTCACTCGCCCACCTCGGTGACATTCCCGTCCTCCCGACCGCGGCCGGGCACGACGCCGGGATCCTGTCGGCCAGGGTGCCCACCGCGATGATGTTCGTCCGCAACCCCACCGGCGTGTCCCACTCGCCCGACGAGTTCGCCGAGGCGGACGACTGCAACCGCGGCGCCGAGGCGCTGGCGGACGTGATGGCGGACTGGGTCGGCGGGCAGCGGTAGCGCACGTGAGTGGCAAAGCGTGTCGGGGCACTCCTTGCCACTCACGTGCGGCGCCATTCCTCCAGTTGCTCGACGGCGGTGTTCGCGACTGCCACGGCCTCGTCCCGGTTGACCCGCGACAGCAGGAGCGCGCTGACGGACAGTGACGTCAGGAGCCGGGTCCGGTGTGCCAGGGTGGCGGTCGACGCGTCCGGGTCGTGCGCCTGGAGTGCGTGGGTGAGCGCCCCGGACAGTTCTCGCTGGTATGCGTCGACGACGGACCGTTGGGTGTCGTCGTGGGCGGCGAAACCGGCGGCACTGTTGAGCAGGAGGCAGCCGCGTCCGGGGGTTTCGTCGGGCAGGGACGCGAGGGCGCCGGCGAGGCTGCGGTAGTAGCGCACGGCGGCGTCGGGGCGAGTGGGCTCGTCGGTCAGGATGCGGAGCCGGGGGCGAACGACCCGGTCCAGGTAGTCGTGCACGGCGGCGTCGAAAAGTCCGCGTTTGCTGGTGAACGCGTTGTACAGGCTCGACCGATTCAAGCCGGTTACGCGCTCGAGGTCGGGTATCGATGTGGCTTCGAAGCCCTTGTCCCAGAACAGGTCGCGGGCGCGGCCGACCACTTCGGCCGTGTCGAAATCCTGCGTGCGCGGCATGACGATCCTCACTCCTGGTTGTGAAACGACCATTTCAGTATATATTGAAATGGTCAGTTCAGAACGAGGAGGAGTTTCGTATGGTCGCCGCGGGTCTTGTTCTTGCCGCACTCGCCAGTGCGCTGCACGTGTACATCTTCGTGCTCGAGTCCGTCCTCTGGACCGCGCCACGCACCCGCGCGACGTTCGGGACCAGTGCCGAAGAAGCCGGCGCCACCAAGGAGCTTGCCTTCAACCAGGGCTTCTACAACCTCTTCCTGGCGATCGTGACGGCAGTCGGCATCGTCGCCGTGATCATCGGCGCGACCGCCGTCGGTTCGGCCCTGATCTTCGCCGGCGCAGGATCCATGCTGCTCGCAGCGCTCGTGCTCCTGCTGTCGTCGCCCGACAAGGCTCGCGCGGCGATCACGCAGGGAACACTTCCGCTGCTCGCCGTAGTCCTCCTCGCGCTCGGACTGGCGCTGTGACCTCAGAAGGATCGAAAGGAACACCATGACGTCGAGCACCCAGATTCAGCTGATCAACCGGCCGGTGGGCTGGCCCACCCAGGACGACTTCCGCACCGCCACCGTCGAACTGCCCGACCTCGGGCCCGACCAGGTGCGCGTGGCCAACGAGTTCGTGTCGGTAGACCCCTACATGCGCGGCCGGATGAACGACGTGAAGTCGTACATTCCGCCGTTCGCGCTGGGCGAGACGATGACCGGCGGAGCTGTCGGCCGGGTCGTCGAATCCACCGCAGCCACGTATCCGGTCGGTTCGGTGGTGGTGCACGACCTCGGGTGGCGGGACGTCGCGCAGGGTGACGCCTCGGCGTTCCGCGTCGTCGAAGAGATTCCGGGAGTGTCGATCTCGGCCTATTTGGGGATTCTCGGACTGACCGGGCTCACGGCCTACGTCGGACTCGTGCACATCGCCCACCTGAAGGCCGGCGACTCCGTGTTCATCTCCGGCGCCGCGGGTGCGGTGGGGACCGCCGCCGGGCAGATCGCCCGACTCGAGGGCGCGTCGCGCGTCATCGGATCCGCCGGGTCCGCGGAGAAGGTCGCGCTGCTCACCGACCGCTACGGATACGACGCCGCCTTCGACTACAAGCAGGCACCGGTGCGCGAACAGCTTCGCGGGCTCGCCGGTGACGGCATCGACGTCTACTTCGACAACGTCGGCGGCGACCACCTCGAGGCCGCACTCGACGTCATGCGGAACGGCGGACGAGCCGCCCTGTGCGGCGCCATCTCCGCGTACAACGCCACCGAGCGCACGCCGGGCCCCGACAACATGGTGAACATCATCAGCCGCGGCCTCACCCTCGAGGGCTTCACCCTCGGCAACTACACGCACGTCTTCCCCGAGTTCGCCGCCAAGATGGGACCGTGGCTCGCGTCCGGCGACGTGGTTCACGACGAGACCATTGTCGACGGCATCGAGAACTCGGTCGACGCGTTCCTGCAGCTCATGCGCGGCGGAAACGTCGGGAAGATGCTGGTGAAGGTGGCGTAGCCACCCGTGCGTGGTTGAGGAGTCCAGAGACTCTTTAACCACGCACAGGCGCGGAGCGCCTATACCGCTCGCGCACTTCGGGTGCCGGCTCGGCCTCGTAGCGCCGGGTGGAGGTCTGATCCCACTTGGGTGGTTCGGGGGTGCCGGCCAGCGTCCACGCCGCCTGCCTGCACGCGCCGATCGCGACGTACTCCGCCGGTTGCGGCACCAGGACCGGGGCGCCGAAGATGGCGGGCGCGAGTTCGCACAGTGCCCGGGAGCGGGCGCCGCCTCCGACGAGGAGGATGCGACGCACGGTGACGCCCTGGGCGATCAGGTGGTCGATGCCTTCCGCCAGTCCGCACAGCAGCCCCTCGACTGCCGCTCGGGCGAGGTGGGCGGGGGTCGAATTGGCAAGCCGGAGTCCGTGAACGGAGCCGGTGGCGTTCGGGCGGTTGGGGGTGCGCTCACCCTCGAAATACGGGACCATCACCAGGCCGCCACTGCCGGACGGCGCCGACAGCGCCAGCCGGGACAACTCGTCGTGATCGACGCCCAGCAGCGAGGCGGTCGCGTCGAGCACCCGAGCGGCGTTCAGTGTGCACACGAGGGGCAGGTGGCGTCCGGTGGCGTCGGCGAATCCGGCGACGAAGCCGCCCGGGTCGTTCGCCGGTGTCACGGACACCGCGGATACCACGCCCGACGTTCCCACGGAGACGACGACGTCGCCCTCCTGGGCGTCGAGAGCGAGTGCGGCGGCGGCGTTGTCGCCGGTGCCGGGACCGACGGCGGCACCCCACCGGGTTTCCCCTATCCGTTCGGCCGGGCGGGCCACGCGCGGCACGGCGGCCGTGCGTCCGCGCAGTGCCAGCGACAGCAGGTCGGGGCGGTAGGAATCCGTTGCCGCGGAGAAGTATCCGGTGCCGCTGGCGTCGCCGCGGTCGGTGGCGAGGGTGCCGAGATCGGCTCTGCCGGTGAGCTGCCAGCCGAGCCAGTCGTGGGGCAGGCACACCGCGGACGTCCGGTCGGCGTTCGCCGGTTCGGAATCGGCGAGCCAGCGCAGCTTGCTGACGGTGATCGCGGCGAGCGGCACCACACCCACCGCGTCCGCCCATGCGTCCGGACCGCCGAGGTCGTTTACCAGCTGCGCGGCGGCGTCGGCGGAGCGGGTGTCGTTCCACAGCAACGCCGGACGCACGACCGTTCCGGTGTCGTCGAGGCACACCATGCCGTGCTGCTGGGCGCCCACCGACACCGCGGCGACGTCGTCCAGTCCGCCGGCGGCGGCGATGGCGCTGTCGAGGGCCGCGGCCCACGCCTGCGGGTCGACCTCGGTGCCGTCCGGATGCGACGCCCTGCCCTCGCGGACGAGTTCACCGGTGTCGGCGTCGCAGACGATCACCTTGCACGACTGCGTGGACGAATCGATGCCTGCGACGAGTGTCATTGCCGGACACCTGCCGCGCGATCCAGGGTCTCGCGGGTGGGGAGGTCCGCCCCGGCGCGCGCGACGGTGAGACCCGACATCAGCACCGCGTTGTCCAGTACGTTCCGCACCTCTTCCGGGTCGATCGCGTGGAGGGCGTCGCGGCTCTCCGCGCCGAGGAAACCGTGCGACCAGAACCCGTCGAGGAGCCCGGCCATGAACGCGTCGCCCGCGCCGACCGTGTCGACCACCTCGACGTCGCGGGCCGCGACCTCGACGAGTCCGGCCGCGCAGACCGCGAATGCGCCCTCGGCGCCCTTCGTCACCGCGACCATCGCCGGTCCGCGGGACAACCACGCGCGGGCGATGTCCACGGGATCCCGTTCGGGGTCGTACCAGCGGAGGTCCTCGTCGCTGACCTTGACGATGTCCGAGATCGACACGAGGTGCTCGATCCGCTGCCGGGCGCGTGCCTTGTCGGTGATCAACACCGGTCGCACGTTGGGGTCGTAACTGATGGTCGCCGAGGAGCGACGGCGGTCGAGCATGTCGGCGACGACGTCGCAGCCGGGTTCCATCACGGCGGCGATGGAACCGGTGTGGACGAGCGCCGGGGTGGACCCACCGCTGGGGGAGGGAAGATCCCATTCGATGTCGAACTCGTAGGTGGCGGATCCGGCGGAATCGAGGGTGGCGTGCGCCGTCGCCGTTCGCTGCGCGGTGATGCTGCCGGGCGCGAGGCTCACCCCCGACTCCTCGAGGTGCCGGACGATCGACCGGCCCCTCGTGTCGTCACCGATCCGGGTGACGAACTCGACCGGGCGGCCGAGCCTGCCGAGACCGACCGCGACGTTGAGCGGGCTGCCGCCGACGTATTCGGTGGTGGCGCCGTCGCTCGCCGTGACGATGTCGATGAGGGCTTCACCGATGACCAGACTCATGACTGCACCTTCTCACGCAGAGCCTCGAGCGTCTTCCGTGCACCGACGCCGTGCAGTGAGTCCAGCGCCCAGAGATACGCGGTGACGAAGCGCGGATTCTCGGCCAGGTCACCGAAGACCGCCTGGTTCTCGATGAAGGCCGTGTGGTTCTCGTGCTGGCTTTGCGCGATCGGCACGAGGGAGTCCTTCAACTGGTCGACGACGTCGATGGGTTCGCCGTCCTCGTCGACTCCCTCGGCGTACCGGGCCCAGCTCGCCACGATCGCGGCCGACAGTCGAATGGGCCGGTCGGCCACCAGGTTCTCGCGGATCACCGGCAGCAGCCATTTCGGGATACGGTCGGAGGATTCGGCGCACAGGCGGGCGACGGTGTCGCGGATCTCGGGATTGGAGAAGCGTTCGATCAGCGTGCGCTTGTAGTCGTCCAGGTCGACCCCGGGCACCGGCGCCAGGGTGGGCGTGGCCTCCTCGTCCATGTACGCCAGCAGGAAGTCGGCGAAGAGTGGATCCTGGGCGACGTCGTGCACGAGCCGGTATCCCGACAGGTAGCCGAAGTAGCAGAGGCCCTGGTGGCTCGCGTTGAGCAGACGCAGCTTCATCAACTCGTAGGGTTCGACGTCGTCGACCACCTGGACGCCGACGTCCTCGAATGCGGGGCGACCGAGCGGGAAGGCGTCCTCGAGCACCCACGACGTGAACGGTTCGGCGGCGACGGGCCACCGGTCGTCGATGCCGAACCGAGACGACAGCGCCTCCGTCACCTCGGGGGTGGTGACGGGCGTGATGCGGTCGACCATCGAGTTGGGGAACGACGTCTCCTCGCGCATCCACGCCGCCAGTTCGGGATCCTTCAACTCGGCGTACGCCAGGAACATCTTGCGCGCCACGTCGCCGTTGCCCTGAATGTTGTCGCAGGACATGATGGTCGGCGACGGCAACCCGCGCGCGCGGCGCCGGGCCAGTGCCTCGACGACGAGTCCGAACGTGGTCCGCGGCACGGCACCGTCGGTGAGATCGTGCACGACGTCGGGGTTCTCGGCATCGAATTCGCCCGTGTCGTGGGTGAAGTTGTAGCCGCCCTCCGTGATCGTCAGGGAGACGATCTTCGTGGACTCTGCGGCGATCTTCTCGATCACCGCCTCCGGATCGTCGGGGGCGAAGAGGTAGTCGACGATGGACCCGACGACGCTCACGTCCCAGGTGCCGTCCGGGTGCCGCAACGCCAGCGTGTACAGGCCGTCCTGCGCGTCGAGGACATCCTTCATGCGCCGGTCACCGGGCAGGACCCCGACGCCGCAGATGCCCCACTCGCGGGCCTCCCCGCGCCGCAGCAATCGGTCGACGTACATCGCCTGATGCGCGCGGTGGAATCCGCCGACACCGAAATGCACTATCCCTACGGTGATGTCGCTACGATCGTAATTCGGCACCTGCACGGTGTCGTCGAACTGTTGCAGTGCCTGCGCGCACAGTTGCATCGGTCTCTCCTCATTCCTGGACGCGCACGACGGCCTTGAGGCTGCCCGGCGTCCGGTCTGCGTTCAGTGCTTGCTCCGCTTCGGCGAGCGGAAATCTTCCGGTGACCATCGAATCGAGGTCGACACGTCCCGACCGCGCGAGCGCGATCGCCGTCGGCCAGGTGTTGGCGTAGCGGAATACCCCGGTCAGCACCAACTCTCGGTTCTGGATGGTCTGGACCGGCAGCGTCATCTCGGGGGCGCCCATGCCCACCAGAACCACGGATCCTGCGGGCCGGACGGCCTGGATCCCGGCCAGTACCGCACTCGGTGCGCCGGACGCATCGACGAATGCGTCCACGTGGAGTCCCGCGACGTCCTGCTCACGCGGGTCGAGCACCGCGGTGGCACCGAATTTCGTCGCGACGTCGCGTCGCCGGGGATCGAGGTCCGAGACGACCACTTCGGTGGCTCCGAACGCGAGGGCGGTCTGCACCATGGCGATTCCGATCGGTCCCGCGCCGGCGACGAGGACGCGGGATCCGGCTGTCACTCCGGCCTTGCGGGTGGTGGCGATGGCCACGGACAGCGGCTCGCACAGCGCGGCCGCGTCCTCGGACATCTCGTCGGGAATCGCATGGGCGAACGCCGAGCCGATGGTCACGTATTCGGCCAGTGCCCCGTCGATGGGCGGGGTGGCATAGAACTGCATGTGCGGGCACAGGTTGTAGAGACCGCGCCGGGATTCGTCGGTGTCCGGGTCGGGGCGTTGCGGTTCGATGGAGACTCGCTGCCCGATACGCGCTGCCGGGACCCCGGCTCCGACGCCCACGACGGTGCCCGACGCTTCGTGGCCCAGCACGATCGGATGTTCGACCACGAACTCGCCGATGCGGCCCTCGCGGTAGTAGTGGGCGTCCGATCCGCAGACGCCCACCGAGGCCACGCGGACCAGGACGTCGCCGGGGTCGGGAGTGGGCACGGGGCGTTCCCGGATCTCGATCACGCCCGGTTCGACGAGCACGCTGGCACGCATCGTCCTGGGGATATCCGAAGGAAGTGTTGTGTGGGTCACACTTCGATGCTAGCGTATTGAGCAGATGAACGCATAGTGATCATTTGCTCACGGTTTCTCGAGGCTCCGAAGACACGCTCGACGGGCTCGGGATCATGGCGAGGAGAATCAGTGACATCCCCCAACTCGGCGGCCCCGGCGCCGTCTCTCATCGCGGCACCACCGCCGTCCACGACGGAGGATCTGCGCCTCGCGTTGCGCGCTGCGACGCTGTACTACCTCGACGGAATGACCCAGGCCGAGGTCGCCACGCGCCTCGGCGTCTCCCGCCCCACCGCGGGCCGGCTGGTGGCGCGAGCCCGCGCCCAGGGCCTGGTGCGCATCGAGGTGCAGGCTCCCGCTCATCTGCGTGA
Organism: Rhodococcus sp. JS3073; assembly: GCF_026810085.1. Lineage (NCBI taxonomy): Bacteria > Bacillati > Actinomycetota > Actinomycetes > Mycobacteriales > Nocardiaceae > Rhodococcus > Rhodococcus sp. JS3073. Next base: position 5,455,830 of record NZ_CP113951.1, read on the forward strand.
TGCGTTGCGCTCGGACGAGGAGCGCGCGCTCGAGGAGAAGTACGGACTCGTCGAGGCGGTGGTGGTCGCCGATTCCGTCGACGCCGCCGGTGCGATCGACGACCACAACAGCTTCGCCGGTGTCGGGCGGGCGGCGGCGTCGCTGCTGGTCCGCCGGATACGAGAAGGCGACACCCTCGGATTCACGTGGGGGCCGGAGACGGTCGCCGTCGCGCAGGGTCTGCCGTCCGGGGCGGCCACGTGCACGTCCGTCGTCCAGCTCGACGGATCGGTGAGTGCGATCAACTATCAGACCGGAACGGAGTACGTCTTGGGTAGATGTGCAGAGCAGCTGCAGGCCAACACTGTTCGGCTTCCCGTTCCCCTGTACGCGGACGCGTCGACCGTGGTATCCATGCGGGGCGACTCCGTCATCTCCAAGGCGCTCGAGGCGGGCCGGACGGCGGAAATGATGATGTTCGGCACGGGCGCCGTCTCCACGTCGACCACCCTGTTCGAGGGCAGCTTCATCGACACGGACATGCTGTCCGTGCTCACCGACCTCGGCGCGGTCGGTGAAGTCGGTGGACGCTTCTACCGGCTCGACGGAACCGACGTCGCCGGCCCACTGGACGAACGGGCCATGTCCGTTCCCCTCGACGACATCCGCGCGTGCGACGGATCGATCCTCGTCACGGGTGGCGTCGCCAAACACCAAGCGGCACTGGGTGCCCTCCACGGCGGACTGGCCAAGATGCTGGTCTGCGACATCGAATGCGCGCGTTGGCTGCTCGATCAGTAGCACCACGCAAGGAGAGGTGAAGATCGGTGAAGAAACACAAGAAGCCGGCGACGATGCTGGTAGCGGGAGCGGGGGCGCTGTGCCTCACGCTCAGCGGATGCGCGGGCGCCGGAACGCTCGGTGCGTCGGATCAGACCATCACCATCGCGATGGTCTCGAACTCGCAGATGCAGGATGCCCAGAAGCTCGCCTCGCAGTTCGAGGAGGAGAATCCCGACATCGACCTGAAGTTCGTGACGCTGTCGGAGAATCAGGCGCGCGCGAAGATCACGGCATCCACCGCGACCGGTGGCGGCGAATTCGACGTCGTGATGATCAGCAACTACGAGACCCCGCAGTGGGCCAAGTACGGCTGGCTGAAGAATCTGTCGGAGTACGCGCAGGCCACCGAGGGCTATGACGAGGCCGACTTCATCCCGACCCTGCGCGAATCCCTGTCCTACGAGGGGAACATGTACTCGGTGCCGTTCTACGGCGAGTCCTCGTTCCTGATGTACCGCAAGGACCTGTTCGAGCAGGCCGGCATCACCCTGTCGGAGAAGCCGAACTGGACCGAGGTGGCAGCGGCCGCAAAGCAACTCGACTCCGACGACATGGCGGGCATCTGCCTGCGTGGCAAGCCGGGCTGGGGTGAAGTGCTCGCACCCCTCGACACCGTCATCAACACGTTCGGTGGCCGCTGGTTCGACGAGGACTGGAACGCTCAGCTGACCAGCCCGGAGGTGGAACGCGCGGTGCAGTTCTACGTCGACCTGGTACGTGAGTACGGTGAGCCCGGTGCCGCGACGAGCGGTTTCGGTGAGTGCGCGACGCAGCTGGCTCAGGGGCAGGTGGCGATGTGGTACGACTCGACGTCCGCAGTGTCCACGCTGGAGGATCCGGCGTCGAGCGCCGTCGTCGGCAAGATCGGCTACGCGCCCGCGCCGATCGAGGTGAAGGACAACGCCGGCTGGCTGTACAGCTGGTCGCTCGGAATTCCCGAGAGCAGTGAGAATCCCGATGCGGCGTGGAAGTTCATCTCGTGGATGACCGACAAGCAATACATACGCACGGTCGGTGAGGATCTGGGCTGGGAGCGGGTGCCTCCGGGCAGCCGGCTGTCGACCTATGAGATTCCCGAGTACAAGGAGGCCTCGGCGGCCTACGGACCGCTGACACTCGAGGCGATCGAGAACGCGACACCGGAGGCGCCCACCGTGCTACCGGTTCCGTACACCGGCGTGCAGTTCCTGGCGATCCCGGAGTTCCAGGATCTCGGAACCCGCGTCAGCCAGCAGATCAGTGCGGCGATCGCGGGCCAGCAGACGGTGCCCGAGGCGCTCGCCCAGGCACAGCAGTACGCCGAGGTGGTCGGCGCGACATATCGGGAGGAACGATGACAACCATCGCCGAGAAACCCACCACGGACGGCACCGCCGACCGGGTGCGGGAACTGCGGGAGGCCAAGGACGACAGCGTCTCCCGCGCCGAGGGATGGCGTCGCCGGGGGCCGTTGCTGCCCGCTCTGATCTTCATGATCGTGGTGACCCAGATCCCGTTCCTGTTCACGCTGTACTACTCGACGCAGTCCTGGAACCTGGTGCGACCGGGCTCCCAGGCGTTCGTCGGACTGCAGAACTACGTGGACGTGTTCCAGGACAGCCAGTTCCGTGAGGTCGCGGTCAACACCGTCATCCTGATCGTCGGCACCGTGCTGATCTCGGTGGTGCTCGGGTTGCTGCTCGCGCTGCTGCTCGACCGCGCCTTCCTGGGCCGTGGCATCGTGCGTACCCTCCTCATTACCCCGTTCCTGGTGACGCCCGTCGCCGGTGCGCTGCTGTGGAAGACAACCATGTTCGACCCGGTGTTCGGCATCGTCAACTTCGTCCTCTCCCCGTTCGGGGTGGGACAGGTCGACTGGGTCAGCAAGTTCCCGCTCGCCGCGGTCATGGTGAACCTGATCTGGCAGTGGACCCCGTTCATGATGCTGCTGATCCTGGCGGGTCTGCAGTCCATGCCGCGCGACATCCTCGAGGCGGCACGGGTGGACGGCGCCAAGCCGTTCGCGATGTTCCGCGAACTGACCCTCCCGCATCTCCGCCGGTTCATCGAACTCGGTGCGGTGCTGGGTGCGATCTACCTGATCAACACGTTCGACGCCATCTACATGATGACGCAGGGCGGGCCGGGCACGGCCAGTGCCAACCTTCCCTTCTACATCTATCAGCGCGCATTCCTCGGTTTCGACATCGGGCAGGCCGCCGCGATGGGCGTCATCGTCGTGATCGCGACCATCGTCGTCGCGACCCTGGCGTTGCGCCTGATCTTCAAGAGCTTTACCGGTAACGAGGAGGCAGCGTGATGAGTACCGACACTGCGGCGGCGCCGGTGGAGTCCACCCCCACCGCCCCGGAGACGAAGCGGGCGCGTAAGCACCGCGAGTTCAGCCCGTGGAGCGTGGTGGCGTGGATCGTGGCGCTCGGCTTCTTCTTCCCCGTGGCGTGGATGGTGCTCACCGCGTTCAAGCAGGAGGGCGACGCCTACACGACCCCGCCGAAACTGTTCTTCACCCCCACCCTGGACCAGTTCAAGGCAGTCCTCGACAGTGGAATCGGCACGGCACTATTGAATTCGGCGTTCGCGACCGCCATGTCGACGATCCTCGTGCTGGTGCTCGGTGTGCCGGCGGCGTTCGCGCTGTCGCTGCGTCCGGTCCGCAAGACGAAGGACGCCCTGTTCTTCTTCATCAGCACGAAGATGCTCCCGATCGTCGCCGCGATCATCCCGCTGTACGTGATCGTCAACGACATCGGCCTGCTCGACAACATCTGGGCGCTGGTGATCCTGTACACGGCGATGAACGTTCCCATCGCGGTGTGGATGATGCGCTCGTTCTTCCTCGAGGTCCCCGGCGAACTGCTCGAGGCCGCGAGCATGGACGGCGCGAGTCTGTGGACGTCGGTGCGCGAGGTGATCCTTCCGCTCGTGTCACCCGGCATCGCGGCCACCGCGCTGATCTGCGTGATCTTCTCGTGGAACGAATTCTTCTTCGCCGTCAACCTCACCGCCGTTCAGGCGCAGACGATTCCGGTGTTCCTCGTCGGATTCATCACCGGCGAGGGCCTGTACTGGGCCCGGCTGTCGGCGGCGGCGACGCTGGCGGCGCTCCCGGTCATCCTGGCCGGCTGGATCGCACAGAACAAGCTGGTCCGCGGCCTGTCCTTCGGTGCGATCAAATGATCACCCCGGCAACCACTTCCCCCGACTTCGGTACCCACAAGAGGAGCAATCATGGCTGACATCGCGTACAAGGGCGCATCCTGCATCTACGAGAACGCCGACACGCTGGCGGTCGATACGCTCGACCTCGACATCGAAGACGGCGAGTTCATCGTCCTCGTCGGCCCGTCCGGCTCCGGCAAGAGCACGGCACTGCGGATGCTCGCCGGCCTCGAGGACATCGACGAAGGCACCATCGAGATCGGTGGCAAGGACATGGTGGGTGTGCCGTCGAAGGACCGCGACATCGCGATGGTGTTCCAGAACTACGCCCTCTACCCCAACAAGACGGTGGGCGAGAACATGGGCTTCGCGCTGAAGATGCGCGGAGTCGGTGTGGAGGAACGGAAGAAGAAGGTGGCCGATGCCGCCAAGCTGCTCGACCTGACCGACTACCTCGACCGTAAGCCCGGCAAGCTGTCCGGCGGTCAGCGCCAGCGCGTCGCGATGGGCCGGGCGATCGTGCGTGAGCCGCAGGTGTTCTGCATGGACGAGCCGCTGTCGAACCTCGACGCCAAGCTGCGCGTCCAGACCCGCACGCAGATCGCGGCGTTGCAGCGCCGACTCGGCACCACCACCGTGTACGTCACCCACGACCAGGTCGAGGCCATGACCATGGGTGACCGGGTAGCCGTCCTCAAGAACGGCAAGCTGCAACAGTTCTCGGCTCCCACCGAACTATACGATCGCCCGAAGAACGCGTTCGTGGCCGGATTCATCGGTTCGCCCGCGATGAACCTGATGACCATGCCCATCGTCAGTGACGGCGTGCGCCTCGGGAACTCGACACTCGCGCTCGAACGCGACCAGCTGTCGGCGCTGCACGCCGCCGGACTGGAGACCGTCACGGTCGGTGTGCGTCCCGAGCAGCTGGAGTTGTCGACAGGGGAGGGTGGCATCGAGGTGATCGTGGACCTGGTCGAGGAACTCGGAAGTGAATCCTACGTGCACACCCACATCGCCGGTAACGGTACGCAACTGGTGGCCCGGTCGCTGACCCGCACCCCCGCGCGGCTGGCCGACACCGTGTCGCTGCGCAAGCGGGAAGGAGCGGTGCACCTGTTCCACCCGGAGACAGGGGAGCGGATCGGCGACTAGAGCGTGCGTGGGCGCGGGCTGATCCGAGATCGGGTCCGCGCCCACCCTGTTGTGCTGTTCGTGGAATCAGCTGTTGGACAGCCGTTCCGGCGCCATCTTCTCGTCGAGGTGCGTGGCGGTCAGTGCCCCGGACGCTATCTCCCGCTGCACACGGAATTTCTGGATCTTGCCGGTGGGCGTCATGGGGAGTCCGTCGGTGAAATACCACAGCGAGGGCGTCTTGTGTGCGGCGATTCGGTCGCGGCACCAGGCCTTCAATTCGGCCGCGTCCGGCGGATTGGCCGGGTCCGTGGGCCGCACGACGGCGCCGATCTGCTCGCCCCACTTTTCATCCGGAACCCCGACGATCGCCACCTCGGCCACGTCCTGGTGCTGGAACAGCAGTTCTTCGATCTCGCGCGGGTAGATGTTGAGTCCGCCCCGGATGATCATGTCCTTGAGGCGCCCGGTGATCCGCAGAAATCCTCTTTCGTCCATCGTGGCGAGATCGCCCATGTACAACCATCCGTCGGCGTCGATCGTCGCTGCCGTTTCGTCCGGCATGTCGGTAATAGAGAATCCGGCCTGCCAGTGCGCAGATACCCGCATTCGGTCTCCCATGGCTAGGTGGATGGCACTGATGGGCGACCGTGGACGTATCCGAGCTGTTGAGTGCGCGACATCACCTGTAATGGCGGGGTGTTCCGAAACCGTGCCGGATGTACTACAACGACAGATCGTGATGAATGAATCGGGTCGGGCGCACGACGCGGGACGTCGCGACCGCGGAACGGCGCGTGCCCTCCCGCGGGGCTTCGTGGTCTTCTGCGCGCAGTTCGCCCCTCGATTCCCCCGAGTCGAGCCGCGTCGGCGGATGTCGGCCTACGTCTACGGACTGATGGGTGGCGCCCGCCGCAAGAACGGGTGGACGCAGGCGGAGGCGGCGGGCGAGACCGGCCCGGAGGGCATGCAACGGTTGCTGAACGCGGCATCCTGGGACGAGGACGGCGTGCGCGACGACACACGTGGGGTGGTGGTCCAGGCCGTCGGCGATGTCTGGCAGGGGCGGTTGATCGTCGGTGATCTCTCATTCCGGAAGCGGGGCGGCCGGTCTGCCGGGGCCGCCCCTCAGGTATCGGGGGAGACCGGGAGGACCGAGAACGCCCAGACCGGAGTATTCCTGGCGTACGCATCCGAGGCGGGTGTGGGCCTGATCGACCGGGAGCTGTACCTGCCGCGGGAATGGACCGACCACCGGGACCGCTGCCGGGCGGCGGGTATCGACGATTCGGTGAAATACGAGAGCCCGGAAGAATTGGCGCGGACGATGATCGACCGGGCTCTCGACGCAGGGGTGCCGTTCGTCTGGGTGACGGCGGGCGTGACCTACGGCCGATCGGAGCATTTGCGAAGATCATTGGAGGAGCGGGGTGTTCCCCACATCATCGAGGTACCGGGCGACTGCCGGGTGACCACGGCAAACCTCCAGGTCCGCAACGTCGACACCGTGATCGACGAATTGTCGGAGACGGTGTGGCACCGGCTCAGTCACGGCGACGGTGCCACCGGACTTCGCGTGCGGGACTGGGCGGCCGTCGATTTGCACAGGTCCGGACAGCGTCACGGGAGCTGGTTGCTGGCCGGACGATCGATCACCGATCCGTCCGACGTCACCTACCACTTGTGTTTCGGGCCGGTCGGCAGCATCCTGTCCGAGCTCGCCCGGACAGCCGATGGTCATCGGGCAGTCGAGGGGTGCCTCCGCGCGGCACGGAGGAAGTCAGGTCTCGCGGACTATCAGGTCCGCGGGTACAGGGCGTGGTACCGGCACGTCACCCTGTCGATGGTGGCGGCGGCGTACCTGTCGATCCTGGAGACGAGTACGACGGACCGGGACGCGGGCGAGGTGTCGCATGTGCGGCCGGTGCGTTCCCGGCCGAACGCGGTCGCACCGTGGTGGTGAGACACGGCTCATCGACCACCTCGCCGGCTGTCGTGGTCGCTTCCTCGACGGGGTCGAGCGCGGGGTGGCCCTGAAAGCGGAGAATCAGCAACGCGGTCTGGATGCTCAACTGATGTGCCGCGTCGCCGACGACGTCGAGGCCCGTCAGGGTGTGAACGCGCGAGAGCCGTAGCCGCACGGTGTTTTCGTGGACGCCGAGATGGCGCGCGGCGCCACGCGGACTCCGGCCGGCGTCGAACCAGCACTGTACGGTACGCAGCAGACCGTCGGTGCCGGGAACATCCCGGAGGAGAGGTCCGAGTAGGTCGTCGACGAACCGCCGCAGGGCGTCGAGGTCACCGTTGGCCAGAAACACCCGGGCTGGGCCCAGATCGTCGACCGCGAGAATTCGGTGCGCCGCGGGCGGGGTGAAGCGGTCGGCGCACTGGACGACTTCGCGGGCCTCACGGTAGGCGCGGGAGAGCCCGGCCGGTTCGCATACCGAGGACACGCCGGCGATCATTCCCGGGAATCGGCACACCGCCGCTGCCGCGCGAGTGAGCGCATCCTTGACCTGCGATACCGCGATCACGGACGCGACATCGATTGGGGCCTCGACCAAGAGGATCACCCCCTCCGGCCCGCGGGTCGACAGCACCTCGACACCGAGGAAACGCTCGAGGTGTTCGGTGACGGCTTGGTCGAATCCCTCGCGCTCTCTGTCCGGAGCCCGTACGAATACCAGCACGCGGTGTGCCTCGGTATCGACGCCGAGGTACTCACCGCTCGCCGCGAGATCCTCTCGAGCGCCCGTGCCGAGGATCAATTGTCGGGTCAACGCGGATTTTGCGTTCCACGCGACGCGGGCGATGCGTCGTTGGATCAGGAACTGGGCGCCGATACGACGTGCACACCGCGCGGCGGTGTACTCGTCGGTCGGGCGGAGCGGTGTGGGATGTTCGTCGATCACGAGCCAACCGAAATGCTCACCCCGCTCGGCGACCCGGGTGACGATCTTTCGGCGGACCATCTCGGTCGACGCTCCGGCGGCGAGAACGATCGGTTTCGATCCCGCAGTCGTGTCCGAGGGGTAGGAGCGGAGAATGGTTGCGAGCGTGGGCATCGACGTTCGCCCCGCCGAGTGTGGACCGGCAGCGGCGATCATCCGCTCCCGCCTGTCGAACAGGACCACGGACTTCCCCGTCAACTCCGCACAGACCTTCACGATCGCGGACATGGTGTCGGCAACGGCGACGGCATCCTCGAGCCGCTCGACCACCGCGGCACGCTCATCGGTCAGCAGCCGGCCGTGCTCGAGGTCCCGCCTGCGACGGCGCTGCTCCTCGGCGTCGAGGACGGTGGCGGCTGCGGAATCGATGAGCGAGCGGATCGAGGTGAGCGCAGCGGAGTGCAGGGTGGTGAATTCGGCATCGGGCCGCGGGTCGGTGAGGAGGAGGATCCGGACGGGATCCGACGGGGGATCGGACAGCCGAAACACCACGATCCGCGCGGAATCCTGGAAGCAGGTACCCGTCAGATCGTGACCCGCGCCACAGATCGGCTCGGGGGACGTCAACGCTCGAGAAACGAGCGGTTCACCCGGAGGCACCCGCAGTCCTGAGGCTCGAGGTCCGCTGACGGGAAGGGGGATGAATAGACCTCGGGCCCCGTCTTCCACCAGCACGCAGGCGGTCGCAAAGTCAGCTTGCACAGCGGTGCGTGTGAGTATGTCGTCGAGCAGGCGCAGGTGAGGCGGAATCGGCGACCGATCAGTCATGGCTCCTCGCTTGTGGCGGCGCACCAAAGGCGGCGAGTCATCACCGTTTGGTGAGTGCTGGTTCATGGCTCGATCGATTCCAGTGCGACAGGTCTTCCAGCATTTGGACTGACCATAAATCCTGAGGATGGATACGGCAAGGGCGAACCAGCGAGTTTGTGGGTCAAGACCGGGCGGCGCGGAGGCTCGGGCACGGTCAAGATTGCGAAACCGGAGCTAGTTGTGTCGCAGTCGGTCGAGCACCTTGTCCGCAACGACGGAATCCTCGTCGACAGCGACCGATTGAACGCTGACACCGCCGGAATCCGAATCGCAAGTCCCGCCGACGTTCACAACGGTTCCGTGGCCGAGTGCACGCATGGATTTCAGTACGACGTCCGTGACGGCAGTGTCGCCGGGCAGACAGTTGACGAGGATGTCGGCATCACCGAGTGACGCTGCGAGTTCCGCCACTACCCGACAGGCGTCCTCGTTCGAGGATAGATCCCCGGCTCCGGACAGCGCCCAAATACCCGACGCCGATTCGAACAGCCGTTTTGCCGCAATTTCACCTAGTTCGACATCGCGGCCGATCAGGCCGATTCGCTGTGCACCGAGCTCGACGAGTCGATGCGCAATCAGCAAACCAAGTCCTTGGTCACCACCCACGATGAAGATCGTGGAGTCATGCACGGGGCTCATGTCGTGGTCCGCACCGTCAGCGGAATTGAGACGTGGCTGTGGTCGCCGGCGGTTCCGTCGCAACCGGCGCACTGAGGAACTATTCCGGCTGCCCGCGCGGCCAGTTGTTGCTTGGCTGCGCCATCACGCGACTCGGTCGGGGCGACTGATCCTGCGTACTCGTCCCGTGCCAGAAGGCCGGCGCCGTACGCTCCTGCGATCTGTGGCTGCTCGAGCAGTTCGAGAGGGCGGCGTAATGCCAATTCGATGTAATGCCTGGCTGCCGCATTCTGGGCGACGCCGCCGGTCATGACGGTTGGCGTCGCCTTGCCGACCTGGGCGACCAAGCCGAGGGTTCTCGCGGCAACGGCTTTGTGGACCGAGGCGGCGATATCAGACTTGGCTTGCCCCTGAGCAAGGAGGGAGATCACCTCTGTCTCGGCGAAGGTGGCGCACATGCTACTGACTTCCAGGCCGTCGGCGCCCGCCAGCGCGAGGCTGCCCACCTCCTCGACATCGACTTCCAGTGCGCGGGCGAGCACGTCGAAGAAGCGCCCGGTCCCGCTCGCACACCGATCGTTCATGGCGAAGCGATCCACCAAACCGTCGGAGTCGACCGCAATGACTTTGCTGTCCTGACCGCCGATATCGATGACCAATCGGACCCCCGGGTACAGGGCGGCTGCTCCGCGCGCATGGCAGGTGATCTCGGTGAACGACCGGTCGGCGCCTGGGACGAGCTTGCGCCCGTATCCTGTGCTGATGGTTCGTCTGATGTCGTCCTGAGTGACATCTGCTGCCGTCAGCGCCTGGTTCATTGCGCGTGTCACCGCATCTCTACTGACGGCACCCATCTGGACAACGCTCGAGCCGACCAAGCCGCCGTCCTGGTCGACGACGGTGGCCTTGGCCGTCGTCGAGCCGAGGTCGACGCCCATCACGTACCAGTTCATCAGACCAGCGTCTTCATCCGCTGCACGTCGATGGCCTCCAACATCGCCTCGAGGCGACTGTCGAACAGCTCATCGTTGTAGAACGAAGCGTCCGCGACGTCGCCTTCGAAGACGAACGACTTGACCCCACGTTCCCGCTCGGCTGCTTTGGCCAGCATCGACTGTGGATTCGTCATTGCGCGGCACGTGCGAGTCGAGTGGAAGGCGATGCCGTCGATGGAGTACTGGTCGAGGCGCTTGAGCAGCAATTCCTGAAGATTCTTGAGCCCGTGGTTCAGTGGGCACAGCAGGTAATGTTGGCCCATCCCGCGCAGCGGATTGTCGACATCGATGAGTTGCGGTTCCTGCCAGAAGGATTCATGCGTGTAGCGACCAGCGACGACAGCGACGTCGTACTCGGCGAACTTGCGGGTGAGGAATCCGAGTTTGTTCCAGTTCATTATGCCGTCGAAGTACACGCGGTACCGCTCATTTGCGACGGCGGAGACTCCGTCGACGATGCGCTGCTGGATCTCGGCTTTCACACCCGCGAAGTAGTCGACGAGTGCCTGATTACCGGGGAGGAAGTTGATGGGTGCGATGCTGGCGACCCAGTCCCAATACGTCGCCGGAGTCGGGGCGAGTGTGCACAGTTCCATCGCTTCGAGGCGCAGTTGCGATGCCTTCTTGATGTAGGACATGCTCTCGCTCAACGCATCCCAGTCGAACGGTCGCCCGGTCTGATGCTCGAGAAATTCGACCAGTTCCCGCAGCTGGCCTTCTACGTAGGTGCTGACCTCGTTCCACTCTTCACCACGCATGTATCCGGCGTCCGGCTTGTTGCCCCACAGCATCGGAATCGACACGTTGAAGATGGGGAGCTTTCGGTCGAAGACACGGTACGTCATCGCGTCCCATTGCTGACCGGTGCTGCAACCTGCATACCCGTTGACGAAGAAGTCCGGCGCAGGAAGTTTGGCCGCCAGTTCCTGCTGGTCGAGCATGCCTACGACGCCGCTCTCGCGTTCGTTGACGTTCTTTTGCGTCAATACGGCGCACCCGAGATGAGTGCGGGCATACGAGCACAGCTCACCGATATAACCGTACTCGGAACCAGCAGCCTGGGCCGGCTTCTCGAGGTGCTGTGCGGCGAGGCGGGCAGCGAATGCCTCACCGTGGCACCATTCGAGGCCTGCTGCCTGAAAGATGGGGTTGAGGGCGGAACCGTTGTACCAGACAACGTGCTTGCCACGCTCCTTGGCGGTGAAGATGTTCTCCCAGTAATCGGCGGTCATCTTTCCGCCGACTCGGGTGCTCGACAGTCGGTTGGTCTTGTCTTGGGGCGTTGCGATCGGCACTACGAACTCCTTCGAACGTGGGTTACGAATCAGGCAGGGACGGGTGCGGCATGACGACGGATGCGCTCGATGAATGTCTCCATCTTGGTCCGCAACGTTTCCACCGGAATTCCCTCGTGTTCGGTCTCGATCAACAGCGATGGCACATCGTGCCCTTCGAGCGCCTTGCGCAACTCCGGGTAGTACAGCATGTGCGGCTCGCAGAATTTGGCCATCAGAACGACGACTCCGACAGAACGACTCTTCGCAAGCGAATCCAGCAGGTACGTATCCCAGTCAACCTTGCTGGTGACGCGAGTAGGGCACGGTGCGTTGATGTTTCGCTGCATGTACCACGTCGACAGCGCCTTCAGTGGATCGTCGCTTTCGGGGACATCGGTAGAAATGTAGCGGTAGCCGGTGTAAAGGTCGTCATCCACGACGAGTCCGCCGGATTCCTCGATGACGTCGAGGATCTCAGGTTTGGGCGCGTGGCAGAAATGACCCGAAAGATGCAGCCGCACCAGGTCATCCGGTGCCTGATCGCGCAGCACGAGTCGATCGAGTAGTGTCTCGAGGACGGCTGTGTGCTCCTCGATATCCATGACCATGCTCGATTTGACGAGAAGTTGCATCTCGCCGGCAGTGATGCGTGTCAGGCCTGATCGGCGCAAGTCGTAGAACCGGCGGAGCAGGCGACGGTTCGCATTGAACAGTCCGATACTGCGTGTGAGGTCCTCGGCGGTCACGACAGTGCCGACGACGGTTTCGATCTCGGTCTTCAGTTCGCCGATTCGGCCGTCGACTCGCGATTTGGTCCAGGCGTCATCCATCGCGCTGGTGAATTGCGCGAAGTGCACCGGCTTTTCGGGTCGTGCATAGCGGATGGCATCGACGGCGCCCAGAAGTTGAACGCAGTGGTCGGCAGCGACGAATCCGTCGAACACGTCGAGTTCGCCGATGGCCGCCTGGTCGGCGACGCTTCTGGTGTATCCGCAATAGAACTCGGCGAGCATACTGCGACCCTCGGTGATCGGTGTCTTGCTCTCCTGAACGATCACCGGCAAGGCGCCTGCAGCATGCACGATCTCCGACGGAAAGTTCATGGGGAACGAGCCGATGACAGGTCGTCGATGTGTGTCTTTCCAGTTCTGTGCGTACGAAACCGGATCGTCGGCGGCAATTCGCAGCGTGGCCAGCGAGGGTGCGTGGAGTTCGCTCACTGTTCTCCTTCAACTTCCTGAAGTGAAACGCACCGCAACGGCGCTGCCTCGAACTATACATTTTAGGACAGGCGCTGTCGAGAAATGTAAAACTAAATCTGGTTAGACGTATGCCCGAACGGTTCGAGCGGTGTTCAGTCGAGGCGCGCTATCGACAGCCAGTGCGCGTGCGCTGCAGGTGCCCACTCGGTGCGGAAATCCTGGAGTCGTTTCACGACCCCGAGGCCGGCCCAGCCGGGGAGGAGGACGTCCGGCAGGTGTGGATCCATGTAGGGCGTCTGCCGGAGTGCGTCCACCAACTCCAGGTGGGCGAACAGTGCAGCCTCGCCCGACAGGCCTTTCTTGTCTGCGAACCTGGTCAGTAGGTCGTCGTAATCGTGGGCGATCTTCTCGAGATCCCACGAACGCTGCACCAACTCGTCCTCCGAGATGCCCGCGGCTGCGGGCGACCCGATGAAGGAGACGGTGTTCGGCGACAGTCCGAGGGAATCGATGACCTTCGTGGCTTCGGCCAGGCGATCAACGTGCGGGGTGACCCACACACCGGGGCTGGGATTGCCGAAACCGGCCCATCGAAACGCGGCATACAGCTTCTTCCGTACCGCGCGGTGCGACTCGGGAACAGGAACGATGACGACGAGCCACCGGCCGTCCCATCGCGCGGCTTGGGATGCGTCCGGGAACACACGCGTCGTACCTTCGATGAACAGCTGATGGCCCCGCTCGGTGAGGCTCCACTTCGTTTCGCGACCGTCCCGTTTGGCGGTGATCAGACCGGATGCACCCGCGCGAGCGATTGCCTGCCTACTGGCAGCCTCCCCGAAGCCCAGGCCGGTGAGGGCGTAGAGCAGCGCCGCCGTCCGTACCGGTCGACGGTACGGAGCGACGAACTCGCCGAGAATCGAGATGAGTGCGGAACGCGCGCTGCCAACTGAGGTCGACCCCCCCGTACCCGGCTTCGACATTGATTCGGTCACGGACGACATGCTATCTGCGACCACTCGAACCACCGCTGCCAGGGAATCTGCTCAGACCGGCGCCGGCACCGGTGTCGGCAACGCAGATGCCAGTCGGCGAAGGATGTCGGCCGCCTCGGACGCCATGCGAGGGACGAACTCGGCGATTTCGATGATGTCGTTGATCGCGGACGCCACCTGGCCGGTCAGGACCAGGCCCTCGGTGACGTCCCCGTCGATCTGAGCGCGCTGCATCGATTCGATCTTCCATCGTGTGAGCTCGACGGTGTCGAGGATCTCACCCGCCGACTCCTGGTGATCCGTGAGCATCTTCGATGCAGCATTGCGCAGGCCTCGACACGGCCCGTAGACACCGTCGAATGCGACATCGTCACCCTCCCCGGCCCCGAGAATCGCCTGGATATACGCCGGATGCCAGTCGGAGTTCGCGGTGCTGGCGATGAACCGGGTTCCCATCGCCACACCGTCTGCGCCCATCGCCAGCGCCGACGCGAGGCCCCGGGCATCGCGGGCGCCGCCGGTGAGCAGAACCGGAATGTCGACCGCTTCGGTGACACTGGGAATCAAGACATACGAGTGAACGGCTTTGCTCGGTGCGTGGCCGCCCATCTCGAAACCCGCAGCAATGACGACGTCGACGCCGGCGTCTGCGGCCTTGACGGCCTGCCTCGTGGACCCCACCTTGTGCTGGTGGATCAGACCGGCGTCTTTGATCAGCCCGATGTAGTCGCCGGGGAATCCCGCCGAGGTGGTGAGTACGGTCAACTGGTCGTTCAGTACCGAATCTGATCGCCGAGCCTCGAGCACCGTGCGGATGTAGACGTCGGTAAACGGCAGTACGACGCCGTTGCCGTCGACACCGACCGGAATGTTCACCGCAAACGGATTGCCGGTCAGGGACGCGCACTCCTCGATGTGTTCGCGGAACGTGCGTGCGCCTGCCTCGAGGTCGGTAGGCATGCCGGGCATCGAGACCGTCCCCAACCCGCCTGCGTTGGAGACAGCGGCCGCGAGTTTGGGAGTCCGGAACGGGCCGAGTCCTTCCTGGACGATCGGGTGGTCGATTCCGATCAGGCGCGTATACCGGTTGGTGATGGGATGCATGCAGGGCTCCTGCCGGGGAAATGGGGTGTACGTAGTGCTACAAAGTAGGTGCGTCAGCGCCTTGATGCGTCAACTCACGTCCGCGCGTTCGGGTGCCGACGCCAGCTCGCCGGCGATAATTCGGTCGCGCAGGCGGAACTTCTGAATCTTGCCGCTCGGCGTCATCGGGAACTGGTCGGTGAAATACCAGAGCGAAGGCGCCTTGTGGGCCGAAATGCGTTCGCGACACCAGGATTTGAGCGCAGAGGGGTCGGGACGATCGTGGCCGTCGTGGAGTCGGATGACTGCCCCCACCTGCTCACCCCACCGCTCGTCCGGCACGCCCACGACGATGACGTCGGCGATCGACGGGTGCTGGAACAGTAGCTCCTCGATCTCGCGAGGATACAGGTTCACGCCACCGCGGATTATCACCTCGGTAAGGCGTCCGGTGACCTTGATGAAGCCCCGGGTATCCATGGTGCCGAGGTCTCCCATGTGTAGCCATCCCTCGGCGTCGATGGTTGCGGCGGTGGCATCGGGCATCTCGTAGTAACCGAGCATGTTCTGGTAACCGCGGCAACAGATTTCGCCCTGCTCACCGATTGGCAGTGCTTCACCCGTCAGCGGGTCCGCGATCTTTACCTCGAGTTCGGGTAACGGCTGACCGACGGTGGTTGCTTGATCGACCGGATCGTCCGTGACGCGAGTCTGGCTGATCACACCGTGCATCTCGGTCTGTCCGAACAGGATCGTGAACCGGCAGTCCAGGCGGTCGATGACTCGGTGGATCAGGCTCTCGGGCACGGTTGCGGCTCCGGACAACACCGTGCGCAGGCTGGAAATGTCCCTCGTCGCCAGATCCGGGTGTTCGAGCAGTGCAATGAGCATCGTGGGGACCATCAACGAGTGCGTGCCGTTGTAGGTTTCGATCATTTCCAGAGTCTGCGCGGCATCGAATGCAGGGAGTACGACGTAGGTGCCCCGCTTCGAGAAAGTCCCCAACTCGGTGACCGCGCCGCCGCCGATGTGGTACATCGGCATCGCATTGATGCACACGCCGGCCTCTTCCATGTCGGCGCGGTCGAACACGAAGTTGGCCTCGTTGATGATGCCCTTGTGGTGCAGTAGAGCACCCTTCGGGAAGCCCGTTGTTCCCGACGTGTACTGGATCTGCGCGGGATCCATGGGATCTACGTCGGGCAAGTCCTTCGTGCTGTCGGCGGCGTCGACGAACGACCGCCACGTGCTGGTGCTGACGATCGTGTGCAGCCCGGGGAGATTGGGCCGGATCTCGTCGATGATCGATCGGAGGTCGACTCCTCGGTAGGAGTCGCGATAGAACAGTGCCACGGCACCGGCCTGCTTCAGCACGTATTCGAGTTCGTGGGCGCGGTAGGCGGGATTCGCAGCGACGACGACCATTCCTGCCATCGCGACGGCCTGCTGCAGGATGACCCAATCGGCACTGTTCGGGGCCCAGATACCGATCCGATCTCCAGGTTCGCACTTGGTCAGCAGTGCCTTGGCAACCGACTCGACCTCGGTCAGCAGTTCGCTGTAGGTCCACGAGGTCCGCTCGCTGGGGTCCGGAGCGGCGTCGACGAGGGCGATGCGGTCGGGCACTGTGCTTGCAGCCTCGCGAAGCAACCCACCGAGGGTAATGTCGCGAACTCCTGTGCTGGAAGTCGACGGCCACAGTGATAGTTCTGGGTGCATGGGGCGTAATCCTGTCTTCAGCGTTCGAGTTGAAGTGTCGTTTCGATCCTCGGTACACGAGACATCTCGAAACCTTGTTGCCTCTATCACACACTGAAGTAATACATTGAAAACCAAAATTCGTCCAGCATTGTCATATGACTGGAACGTCGAGCCGGGCGGCGTCGTGGATGCCTCCGGTACCGGCGAGGATAAAGCGATTACCTCATCATCAATCAAAAACAACTAGGCCCTCCGGGGTCCTGACGTCCTTTCGGAGATGCCTTGCGTTGTGTCTATACTCTACATAAATGTCCATGACACATCAATATCTGTCAACTATGCTGTAATAGCATCGCCCCTGGAGGTAGTGCATGTCCTCATCCACGCTGGTCCGGAACTACGAAGACTCGGGAGTGCTGATCGCCGGTGGCACCTCAGGTGTCGGCCTCGCGACGGCTCTCGGCTTTGTTGACGCGGGCGTACGCCGAATCGTGTTGCTCGGTCGGAACGAAGAGCGAGGGAAGGCCGCAGAGCGAACGGTCCAAGATCGGTGTTCGGATGCCGACGTAACCTTCATCGCGACTGATGCATCCGACATCGGCCAGGTGGAATCTTCCGTCGCCGCTGCTCACCGGGTGTTGAGGTCGGTCGATGTTCTTGTCAACTCCACCACCACGTCCTACCGGCCTGAGCTGCTGCACCGTACTCCGGTCGCCGACATCGCGGGCATCCTGATGGGGCAGGCCCTACCCCCGATGCTGATGACCCGGACAGTGTTGCCGTTGATGCAGCAACAAGGAGGGGGAAGCATCGTCAACATCGCGTCCGATGCAGCCAAGGTGCCGACGCCCGGCGAGAGTGCTCTCGGGGCCGCGATGGCCGCGATCGTGATGTTCACGCGGGTTACCGCGATCGAAGCCAAGCGCAACGGTGTGCGAGTGAACGCGGTGACTCCCTCGCTGATCGATGGCACACCAACAGCGGCCAATGTGCTCAGCGATGGTTTCAGCAAGTCGCTTTTCGAGAAGGCGTCAGCTCAAGCTCATCTCGGGGTGGCTGTGCCCGAGGATCTCGCATCCCTCATCGTGTTTCTCGGCGGCCCCGATGCAGCTCGCCTGACCGGTCAGACGATCAGTGTCAACGGCGGTATCTCTGCCTTCTGACGCACCATGAACCCACCCTCGCCCACCCGCCGCGGGGAGCGCTCGCCGCCAGGGGGGGGTGGTGGGGTTTTATGGCGTAGCGTCAGGAGAATTGGGCCCGAACAAGCATGCCATCGATGTCGACGATCTTGACCCGTGGACGTCCCGCTTGCTTCCCCGCAGCCCGTTCGAACTGATCGATGGCCTGCCACCCTTCGTAGTCGATCGATTCCGGCCTTCGTTCTCGCACGAGATCCAGCAACGATCGACTGCCTCTCGCTGCAGCTGTGAGTCGCCCGTTCGCGTGGTCGTCGAGAAGACTCGTGACCGTTTCGATCGAGCAGTGCTTGTTCGTGCCGATGACGCCGGAAGGGCCACGTTTGATCCACCCGGTCACGTACACACCCGTCCGAGTTTCTCCTGTATTCGGATCCACAACCTGACCGTTGTGGTTCGGAATGATTCCGCGGTCGATGTCGAAGGGAAGGCCGGGCATCGGGCGGCCTCGGTAACCGACCGACCGTACGACGAGTCCGCATTCGAGCACATCTGTGGTCTTCGTGGGCCGGATGCCGGAACGGTCGTTACCATCGGCGACCATCTCATTGCGTCGCAACCGTATTCCTCGCACGCGATCGTCGCCGAGGATCTCCACCGGTGATGCCAGATATCGCAGCACTATCCTGCGTGGGGCGCTACCTGCGGGTCGTGACGCGAGCTCATCTGCAACTTGCGCCTTCAGCGTCGTCGGTGGACAGGCCGTCTGATCGTTGTCATTCTCGGCAGGGTCGACTTCCGTCGCGGGACAGTCGAGGGTTACCTCGACCTCGGTTGTCAACCCGGCGAGCCCCAGCAACTCGGGTGTCGTGTAAGCGGCATACGCCGGATCACGGCGACCTACTACGACGACCTCTCGGATGCCGCTGCCGGCCAGCGCCGACAGGGCGTGTCCGGCGATATCCGTACGTGCCAATTCCTTGACGTCGCGTGTGAGGATCCGTGCGATATCGAGCGCCACATTCCCGTTGCCCAGTATCACCGCCCGCTCGGTGGACAGGTCGAAGGCATGGTCTGTGTGATCGGGATGGCCGTTGTACCACCCGACCAGATCGGTTGCCGACACACTGCCCGGCAGGTCTTCTCCGGGAATGTCCAGTCGCTTGTCGGCGGGCGCACCTACCGCGTAGATCACCGCATGATGGTGGGCAAGGAGTTCGTCGTGGGTGAGGTGCGTGCCAATCTCTACCCCGAGGTGGAAGAACACTCCCGGTCGACTTGCCATGCGCTCGAATGTCCGTGTTGCGGACTTGGTGTGTTGATGGTCCGGTGCAACTCCGTAGCGAACCAGGCCCCACGGCGTGGGCAGACGGTCGAAGATGTGAACCTCGACGTCGAGACCCGGCGTGGTCGTCAACTCGTCCGCCGCGTAGCAGGCGCTCGGCCCGGACCCCACGATGGCCACACGCAGCGGGCCTACGGATGACCCGTTGTGGTCGGATCGCTCGCGCGCAACTCTTTCGCGCCTGTATTGCGTTCGTGTCGAGTCGTCGAAGAAGCGCGCGTTGAGGTCCGCGTACCGGATGGTCTCGGGTGTGAGAGCCGAGTCCGGGACGATCGCGTCCACCGGGCAGACGTCGACATCCGTGCATGCCCCGCAGTCGATGCAGGTCGCAGGGTCGATGTGGAGCATTTCCGCGCGCGCGTAGTCAGGCTCTTCAGGAGTGGGGTGGATGCAGTTGACGGGGCAGACGCTCACACAGCTCGCATCGTTGCAGCACTGTTGGGTGATCACGTGTGGCATGGAGGGTCGATTCTGTCGATCGAGACGGGAATGTTCGTCATTCGCGGCTGCCCGGTGTACCGGTCGAACTTCTCGGAGAGGGACACGAGCCGGCTGGGGCTGCTGCCGACTGCCCATACTTCTTCGGCGTCACCGGTGGGTCCGTAGCCGAACGCCATCGACACCATTCCGGTTCGTAGTGCTGGATCTTTCATTGCCACAGCGGTGATGGAGGACAGGTCCGAGCTGATACGAACGAGCGCGCCGTCGGACACACCGAGCTCGGTCATGTCGTCGGGGTGCAGGAACGCCGGGTTGTAGGGGACGCCGCGGTGGGTTCGATCGATGTTGCAGGAGGAGTTGTAGACGTGGAGGTGTCGTCGGCACAGGAGACGGTACGGCCGGTCCGACCGGGGTAGCTCGACGACGCCGGCATGTCCGGCCAACTGGGCGAGCATCAGGTGGTTGCCTATGTCGAGGCGATCGAGCACGTCGGGGTCGCCCGGTTGCACCTGTAGGAGGCGGGTCGTCCGGGTCATTCCGTCGGGATGGGATTTGACCTCCGACAGGGGGATGGCGGAACCCTCGGTCAGGATGTCGATGAGTTCGTCGGTTGTCGAGACGCCGTCGATCGGCCGAGGGGGAGACGACGGACATCCGAACGGCGATACCTCGACCGGATACCCGAGTCGTGTCATGAGCCCGTGAAAGAACCGCCACTCTTCGATGACATCGGACCGCTCGGGGCGCTCGACGACTGCAGGCGAATACTGTGCGTAGGATTGCCCGATTCCATAGCCCGTTCCCCTCGCCGCGAGCGCATCGAGAAACACGGTCGTCGACGGCGCCTCCAACGGCATCGTCGGTGCGATCACGTAATCGGCCACACGTGCCGAAGCGGAATACCACGGATCGATCTGGACGAACAATTCCAGGGACTCGAGTGCCTCGACAGTCCGCCGCTGGTCGGGGAACGCTACGGCCGGGTTACCTCCCCAGCTGATCAGGGCACGCACCTGCCCCTCTCCCGGGGTGAGAATCTCCTCCGGCAGCGTTGCCGTCGGCATGCCCGCCCGGGTCTTACGCAATCCGCGGACCCGCACCGTGCCCGGCAACGCCCAGTCGGCATCCGGCGATGTGGCCTGGGCGACAGGAACATAGGACGGGAGCAACGTGGGTGACGCCGACACGGTCTCGCCCGCGCGCAGCCAGCGTCCGCACAAGGTCTCGAGGGCGAGCACCAGGTACTCGACCAGCGTGCCCTCGCCCGCCATGTTCGGTCCGGTTCCCGCCATGGTGTAGCCACGTTTCGCGCTGGCGTAGCAGCGGGCGGCGGCGACGAGGTCCGCGCCGGATATCCCCGCCAACCGCGCCACCTCGTAAGGATCGAACCCGTGCACCGCGGCGCTCAACTCCGGAAGGCCGCGCACGTGCCGGGCGACGAAGTCCCGGTCGAACAGGCCCTCGTCGATGACGATCCTGATCATGGCCGCGAGAATTGGGATGTCGTGCCCGGGTGCCGCCTGCAGGTACCAATCGGCGTGTCGTGCCACATCGGTCCGGCGCGGATCGACGACGATGAGTTTGCACCCCCGGGCAAGGGTGTCCAGGAGCCAACGTTTGGGCGAGCCCGCTGGAAAGCCCGTGCAGGTAACCACCGGGTTGATCCCGATCAGCAGGATGGCCTCCGGTGCGTCGAATCCCTGGGACGGGGCGGACCAGTACCCGAGGAGGGACTGCGCGACCTGTTTCCCGCCTTTGTCGATGGTGTTCGGGTCGAACCTCATGTCGGAGCCGAGGGCATCGAACAGGGCGTTGTGGACGGGTGCTGCAGTCGGAGCGGTGGTGATGTGCGCCATGGTCCCTGCATAGCTGGCGATCGCGCGAGGTCCATACCGATCGCGTATGTCCGCAAGTTTGGCGGCGATCTCGTCCATGGCCTGCTCGACGGGGACACGCACATGGCCGTCCGGTGTCCGCACCAGCGAGTGCACGAGACGATCGGCGTGCCGGAGGTATTCGTGCTGTGATCGTCCTTTGACGCAGGTGTATCCGCCGTACACCTGATTGCGACCGTTCCCGTGGATCGCGGTCGCAACTCCCTCGTCAACGTCGACACGTATCGAACAGTGATTGATGCAGATCCGGCAGAACGAATTACGCGTGTGCTTCATTGATCTCCGTACGTCGTGGACAGAGCTCGATCGTCAGGTGGTTGGTGCAGCTACGGCTGTTCAGCAGGCTGGGCGACCGCGTTATGACGCCGGTACGGTCGGCATGTGCAGTTCGATCGAGCCGGTGCAGTCTCCGCACGAGTGGGCCGGCGGGCCGGTGGGCGAGAGTTCGACGTCCGGGGGCGAAGCCACGGTGCCGCACGTCTCGAGCGCGAGGAGGGCTGCACCGTAGGCGCCGGTGATCTGCGGGTCCGGCGGGACATCCACATGCACCCCCAGTGCCGAGCTCAAGAAGTGGACGGCCGCGGCATTCTTCGCCACCCCACCGGTCATCACTACCGGCGTCTTCTTGCCCACCTGGGCAATCAAACCGAGCGTCCGAGCGGAAACCGCCCGGTGAACGGAGGCGGCTATGTCCGTCCGCTCGCACCCGCTTGCGAGCAGCGACACGATCTCGGTTTCGGCGAAGGTTGCGCACATGCTGCTGACCTCCAGGTTCTTCTCACCCGACAGGGCGAGGTCGGCCAGCTCGTCGACCTCGCACTCGATGGCCCTCGCGAGTACCTCGAAGAATCGCCCCGTGCCGCTGGCACATCGGTCGTTCATTGCGAAGTCCTCGACGAGTCCCTCGCCGTCCACAGCGATGACCTTGCTGTCCTGCCCACCGATGTCGACGATCAATCGGACGCCGGGGCACAGTGCTGCGACGCCGCGCGCATGACAGGTGATCTCGGTGAACGTCCGCCCGATGCCGGGGACGAGTCTGCGACCGTAGCCGGTGCTGATGGTAGCCGTGATCTGCGACGGCGCCACCGAGGCCCGGCCGAGGGCGTCGTCGATTGCCTGCCGCATTCCAGCTCGGCTCACGGCGCCCATCTGAATGGCGCTCGCGCCCAGAAATGCTGCGGACCCGTCGAGGATGACGGCTTTGGCGGACGTCGATCCGAGGTCGACTCCCATGAAGTATTCCGTCACGTCGATCAGACCCGGCTTCGGCGGACGTCGATGCCCTCGAGCATGGCTGCCAGACGGCTTTCGAGGATCTCGTCCTTGTAGAAGGATGCGTCGGCGACGTCACCTTCGAAGAACATAGAGGGGATTCCGAGTTCTTTCTGCGCCGACTTCGCGAGCAGGTGCTGGGGGTTGGTGAATGCTCGGCAGGTACGGGAGGCGTGGAAGACGATTCCGTCGATTCCGTAGTCGATGCAATCGCGGTTGGTGAGGTGTTTGAGCGTCTTTACGCCGTGGTTCGTCGGGCACAGCAGATAGTGCTGTGCCATACCGAGAATGGGATCTTCCGTGTCGATCAGGTGCGGTTCCTGCCAGAACGCATTGTGGGTGTATCTTCCGCAGACCACGGCGACGTCGGCGTCGGCGAATTTGCGCGAGAGCCAGCCGAGCTTGTTCCAGTTCATGATGCCGTCGAAGTAGAGACGGTAGCGCTCGTTGCGGACGCCGGGGATGGCGTGGTCGAGACGGTACTGGACTTCGGTTTTGACGTCGACGAAGTACTGGACCAATTCCGGTCCGGCGGGCATGAAGTTGATGTGCGCGATGCTGGCGATCCAGTCCCAGTAGGTGGCCGGTGTCGGGGCGGCACGGCACAGCGCCATCGCCTCGCGGCGTAGTTCCGAGGCGCGTTTGATGTAGGACATGTTCTGCCGTAGCGCATCCCAGTCGAATGGCCGGCCTGTCATCGTCTCCAGGAAGGCGATCAGCTTGTGCAGTTGATCGGCCACATAACGTGAGGCCTGCTCCCACTCCTCACCGCGAAGGTAGCCTGCGTCGGGTTTGTTGCTGGGCAGGAAGGGGAGGGAGACGTTGAAGATCGGCACCTGTTTTCCGAAGACGCGGTACGAAATTTCGTCCCATTGCTGGCCGGTGCTGCAGCCGGCGTACGCGTTGACGAAGAAGTCCGGTGCAGGCAGGCGGGAGGCGAGTTGCTGTTGGTCGACGAGTCCGACGATGCCGTTCTCATCCTCGGACTTGGCCTGCTTGGTGAGTACGGCGCAACCGAGATGTGTTCTTGCGTATGAACACAACTCGCCGATGTACCCGTATTCCTCGCCGGCGAGCTGGGCCGGCTTCTCGAGCTGTTGTGCGGCCAGGCGTGCCGAGAACGCC
Organism: Rhodococcus sp. JS3073; assembly: GCF_026810085.1. Taxonomy (NCBI): domain Bacteria; kingdom Bacillati; phylum Actinomycetota; class Actinomycetes; order Mycobacteriales; family Nocardiaceae; genus Rhodococcus; species Rhodococcus sp. JS3073. The sequence continues at coordinate 5,479,798 of NZ_CP113951.1, forward strand.
TCGCCGTGGCACCACTCGAGTCCGGCGGCCTGGAAGATCGGGTTCACGGCTGAACCGTTGTACCAGACCACTTGCTTGCCGCGTTCCTTCGCCGTGAACAGGTTCTCCCAGTAGTCGCCCACCATGTTGGTGGCGGTCGGGATAACGATCTTGTTGGAATTGCCGAGCGTGGGGGCTGACACAGTAAATTCCTCCGAAGGTGGGTGTGGGTGCTAAACGGTGGACAGTTGCTTGCGTCTGATTCGCTCCACCAGCGCTTCCACCCGGGTGCGGATGGATTCCATCGGTAGACCCTCGTGTTCGGTTTCGATGAGCAGCAGAGGAATCGATTTGGCTTCCAATGCTTTCCGCAGCTCCGGGTAGAAGAGCATGTGCGGTTCGCAAAACTTCGCCATCAGGACGATGACGCCCTGCGCGCCGCTGGCGTCGACCGAGTCGACGAGGAACCGGTCCCAGTCCACTTCGTGCTGAACCCGGGTGGGGCAGGGTACGGCGGTGTTGCGCCGGAGGTACACCGACGCGAGGGCTTCGAGGGGATCGCCTCCAGATCCGATATCTGTTGACACATATCGTGTTCCGTGGAAGAGGTCGTCGTCGACCACGATGGCTCCGCAGTCCTCGATGATGTCCAGGAGTTCCGGTTTGGGGGCGTGGCAGAAGTGGCCGGAGAGGTGGATGCGGATGCGGTCGTCGCGCGGCACATGGCTCGAGTCGCCCATCACGTCGCGAAGCAGTTCTGTGTGTTCCTCCTTGTCCATGATCATGCTGGACTTGACGAGGACCTGGAGCTGGGCGGATGTCAGTGCGGCGTCGCCGGACCGCCTGTTCTCGAAGATCGTCCGCATCAGGCGCCGGTTGGCGTCGAAGACGTCGATGCTTCGCGAGAGATCCGCGTCGGAGATCCTGCGATCAGCGAATTTCTCGAGCTCGCTGCGAAAATCTTCCATTCTTCCCAGTACCTGCGGAAATGCCCAATCGTCGCTCATAGAGGACATCAATTGGCCGAAGTAGACCGGCTTGTCCGATTCATCCTCGCGCACGACGTCGATGGCACCCAGTAACTGGATGCAATGGTCGGCATGGAAGAAGCCGTCGTAGACGTCCAATCGGCCGAGTGCTGCTTGATCGGCGACGTTTCGGGTGTATCCACAGTTGAACTCGCCCAGCAGATTACGCCCGACTGTGATCGGTTGCCGGTCTTCTTGGATGATCACGGGAAGTACACCTGCGGCGTGCGCGAGTTCGGCGGGGAAGTTCATCGGAAAAACTCCGAGTGCCTGTCTCCCGGTTCGTCTTTTCCACTGTGCGACATAGTCGTTCGGACTATCGGCGACGGCGCTCATGGCGCGCATTGCCCGTGTGAATGTCGACGGCATGGTTCTCGCCCGTCCTTTTCTCGTGTAACTCATGGCGCTGGACCCAGGCACGCGCCTTCGGCTGTGACGTACCCGACAGGAACGATCATGCGCCCATTTTTCACAAGTTGCAACTAGATGTTTAAAAATTTGTACAACGTTGCAGCTAGATGGGCTACTCTGATGAGTGCGAGGCGGATGTGGAGGCTACAAACGTGCGAACCGGATCATGGGAGCGATGTGTGGCGGCTTGCTGCCGGCTCGCGCGAAATGACGAAATACGTTTGCATGCAACAGGCCTCACCCGAATCCGTCCAGACGGTCCACTTGACGAGATGCACGTCACATTTTATGGTCATTCCATTCGCGGACCGCTCGGCAATCGACGTCGCGGTCGACCCTTCGTCGCGATCCTTCCTCTTCCAGTGCTCCAGGAGCAGATATGACTTCGTCCCTGCCTCTCGACATAGTCACGCCACCATCGAAAGCAACCTCCCGCCGTGCATCTCTTGCGGCCTTCTCGGGATCGGCAATCGAGTACTACGACCTCGTTGCCTATGGAACTGCCGCAGCCCTCGTCTTCGGCGACCTCTTCTTCCGTGACGTCAGCACTCATGTCGCACTGCTGCTGTCCTTCGCCACCTTCGCCGCGGGATATGTAGCTCGTCCACTCGGCGGGTTGCTGTTCGGCTACATCGGCGACAAGCACGGTCGCCGGACTGCAGTGCTACTCACGATCTCCGTGATGGGCGCCGCGACCGTGTGTATCGGTTTGCTGCCCACCTACGACTCGATCGGTTCGCTTGCCCCGATCCTTCTGGTCGTTCCACGAGTCCTGCAGGGACTCGCGGTCGGCGGCGAACTGGGCGGAGCTGTCCTCATCTCGGTCGAACATGCCCCGAAGAACAAGCGTGGCTTCTACGGCAGCTTCTCCACCGCGGGCGCCCAGGGCGGAACCCTCCTCGCGACGATCGTCTTCGCCGTCGTCACGCTGATGCCGGACGATCGGTTCAATTCGTGGGGTTGGCGGATTCCGTTCCTGCTCAGTGCCGTCATCGTTCTCGTCGGAATGTTGATCCGTCGCGGTCTGGACGAGACACCGGACTTCAAGCAGAGTCAGACCGACCGTGCAGCTTCGTCCTCCGACGCGGCTGCGGTCAAGCACAATCCGATCCGTGACGCGCTGTCCAAGCATCCGATGACGATCCTCGGTATCACGTTCATCATGGCCGGAATGATGTCCATCTGGTACGTCATCACCGTGTACAGCCTCAGTTATGCCGTCAACCAGTCGGGTATTCCTCGAACGAGCATGTTGTGGGTGGTCTCTGCGGCAACGCTGGTCGTAGTCCTCATGAACCCGGTGTGGGGGGCACTCTCCGACAGGGTCAGTCGGAGTCGACTCATCGTCTTCGGTTTGCTCAGCGAGGCCGTGCTTCTGTTCTTCTACTTCGCAATGCTCGGCGTCGGCAACCTGGCGCTGGTGTTCATCTCACTCATCCTCGTTGCAGGGCTGGGGCACGCGGTGGTCAACGGTATCTTCCCGGCCTTCGTCGTGGAGAGCCTGCCTGCCGCTGTGCGATACACCGCGGGATCGTTCGGAATGCAGCTGGCGGCGCTGGTTGCCGGCTTCACACCACTGGTCGCGACCGCGCTCGAGCCCACCGCGGGCGGTGTGTGGACCGTCAGCGCACTGTGCCTCGCACTCTGCGCTCTGGGTGCATTCAGCGCCGCCTACATCGTCAAGCTTCACGCTCCGCAGCAGGCCTCGGCCGTCGCGCAGACTTCTCCGTCATCTTCAATGAAAGCGAGCAACGTACAATGATCCCTCCGCACACATCGCCACTGTCCGCGCAGCGAGGGTACGACTTTTCCGGCTCAGGCATTCTCATTGCGGGTGGGACGTCGGGGGTGGGTCTCGCCACCGCGAGATACTTCGCCGACGCAGGGGCGACGAAGCAGGTACTGGTCGGCCGTAGCGACCGTCGCGGTAAGGACGCACTTGCTCGACTCGCAGAGACCAATCCCGGATGCGATGTCCTGTTCGTCGCGGCAGATGTCAACGAAGCCGGGGCAGCGGACGAAGTCGTCCGGCAGGCACACGAACATCTGGGCGCAGTCGATGTTCTCGTCAACTCTACGGTCGCGCAATATCAGCCCACGTTGCTGCACGACATCGAACCCGGCAAGTTGATCGACATCTTGGTCCAGCAGGCAATCGGACCGATCTTGATGAGCAGGGCCGTCGTGCCCGTGATGCGCGAGCGCGGACACGGCGCGATCGTCACCATCGCGTCGGACGCAGCGAAGGTCCCCACCCCGGGAGAGACCGGAATCGGTGCCGCGATGGCTGCGATCGTGACGTTCTCGCAAACCCTCGCCGTCGAAGCCAAGCGATACGGTGTTCGTGTCAATGTTCTGACACCGTCACTCATCGTCAACACCGGATCGTACGATCGGGCCATGAATGCCGAGTTCAGCAAGAAGATCTTCGACAAGATCGTCTCACAGGCTCAGCTGGGTCTCACCGAGCCCGAGGATCTGGCCGACGCAATTCTGTTCCTCGCATCTCCGCTCTCGCGCAGAATCACAGGACAGGTGATCAGTGTGAACGGTGGTATCTCCGTTGCCTGAGATGAGCACACGTGCGCCCTTGGTGCGCCGTCGTGTCCGGTCGAGAGAGGACATCCTCGACGTGGAACAGCAGCGACACCAGCACCTGCTACCCGGATCGACCATTCACGCATGCCTGACCGAATCGGCTCGTCGGCACCCGGACAAGAGCGCGATTCTGCATCTCGACGCGCCGGACTTCACGACGCCGACCCGAGAGGTCACCTATCGCGAGCTACTCGAAGGGGTGGAGGCATCGGCATCGGTGTTCCTCGAGCGTGCGGCGGACGCACCGAGTGTCGTCGCCGTGATGGTTCCGATGGTGCCCGAGGGATTGTTCGCCACCTGGGGAGCTCAGCGGGTGGGTACGGCCGTGCCGCTGAACCCCTTTCTCGAACTCACCTCGCTCGTCAACATCCTGAAGCTCACCTCGGCGACCGTCCTGGTCACGACTGACGAGATCCTTCGGGAACGCGGTGTGGAAGCCAATGCGGTTCTGACGAGTGTCCCGACGCTTCGGGATGTCCTTCTCGTCGGCGGTGACAACAGCACGTTCACGGAAGCATTGACCGAACATCGCGGCCGCACCGTCGACGTCGACGACGACCCCCACCGGGATGCAATGGTCATGCCCACCGGTGGCACGACGGGTGCGCCGAAGTTGGTGCGCATGTCGCAGAGCGGCCAACTCGTCGTGGCGTGGAACGTCGGAGCACTGATGGGGTGCGAGGAAGATGCCGTGGTTGGCCACGGTATGCCGAACTTTCACTGCGGCGGAAGCATCGCGCTTGCCCTTCGATCGGTCGTCTACGGACAGACGTTGCTGACTTTGACGTCCGGTGGCTTCCGGTCTCGGGACGTTGTCGAGAATTTCTGGGCGATCGTCGAGCGATACGGCATGACATCGACGATGACCACCCCGACGACAGCATTCGCGATCTTGAACGCGGCGGGCGCACCGAAGGGCTCGACGACGCTGACCGATTTCCACGTCGGTGGAAGCACGGTTTCCACTGCTCTGATCCGGACGTTTCACGATCGGTTCGGAATATGGCTGCGCGAATGTTGGGGAGGCACAGAGTTTCACGGAACGATCACCGGACATCCGAACGACGGCGTCGAACCGCGCGTGGGCTCGGCCGGCCGGTCCCTGCCGCACTCCCGGGTGCGCGCTGTCGTTCTCGATATCGACGGCCGGTGGATGCGTGACTGCAATCCAGGGGAGCAGGGAGAGTTGCTGATCGGCGGACCGACTGTCAGCCCCGGATACCATGACGCGCATCTCGATGCCGGCTTCTTCGTGACCGGTGTGCCCGGCGGGGGAGTGTGGGGACGGACGGGCGATCTAGGCACGGTGGACGAAGACGGATTCGTCTGGGTTTCTGGACGCAGCAAGGATTTGATCATCCGTGGTGGTCACAACATCGATCCACGAGATATCGAGGAGGCGCTGGGCTCGCATCCGGCGGTCGAAGTGGTGGCTGCGGTAGGTCGACCGGACCAGGCGAAGGGGGAGATGCCGGTCGCCTATGTTCAGCTCAAGGCCGGGTCTGTTGCCGAGCCCGCTGAACTATTGCAGTTCTGCCGAGAACATGTGCAGGAGAAAGCGGCTACCCCGGTCCATGTCACGGTGCTGGATCGGCTGCCGCTGACTCCCGTGGGTAAGATATCGAAGCCCGCACTACGAGCACTGGCGTTGAAGGACGAGGTTCGTCACGTCGTTTCGAGCTCGAGCCGGGCACCCGTAGTCTGTGATATCGCACTCGACGACACCGGTCTTCGTCGGGAAGTGACCGTGACGCTGACACCCGCATCGGCATCGAGCGTCGACATCGAGTCGTTGGAGGAGAAGTTGGGGGCTTACGAGTTCTCGGTGCGGGTCGAAGTGGGTACATTCGTTGCGACACAGTAGGAGGACTCGTTGATTGCGTCCAACCGTCTTGCGCGGCAGCCACTGCCGCCGCCGAGTGCGCGGTCGATGCTGTTGACGGTAATCGGTGAGTTTTTGTACGACGCCGAGGAGGGGGCGTGGACGGCTGCCCTGATGAAGGTCCTCGGTGGGATGGGGATAGAGGATCACGCTGCACGGCAATTGCTCTCGCGCGCCGCATCGGCCACGTGGATCAAGCGGGAACGCGTCGGTCGTGGGGTGCGCTGGCATCTCGCCGACCACGGTCGCGCGTTGGCGGCCGACGGCATCAAGCGGTCGCATGCGTTCCTCGACGGACCGTCTCCGTGGGATGACGAATGGCTCGTGCTGACGATCACCGTGCCCCAACGCAAGAACTCGGTTCGCAACCGTCTCAACGGAGGACTGACCTGGTTGGGGATGGGCAATCCCACACCAGGAGTCTGGGTTACACCGCACGTCGACAGAGCGCGAGAGCTGAGCGAATTGATCTCGACGCTCGGTCTGACCGAATCGGCACTCGTCCTCACCGGGAATCTTCACCCGGGAGGACTGGGCAACCACGAAGTCGTCGATCGAGCCTGGGATCTGACCGACCTTGCCGAAAGCTACCGAACACTGCTTACGCAGGACGGTGCATCCGAGCCGGGCGACGACGACGAACTGCTACTTGCCTACATCGAACTCGTGAGTCTGCAGCAGAGGTTCATGAGGCTCGACCCACAACTTCCCAAGGAACTCTTGCCGGAATGGATCGGTCGTGACGGCGCCGTGCTGTTTCAGCGACGCCGCGAACAGTGGGCAGCGCACGCCCATGCGCATTGGCTCAGGGTCGTCGAGGAATCCGCGCCGAAATAGGTCGCGCTGGTCCAGTCACCCCGCGGTGCGAACGCGCGAGTACGACCTTTTCCTGCCCGGTCGTGCGGGTGCGAGTTTGGTCGTGCAGAGTTCGTCGAGTCGGCGCTTGACGCTGTCGTTGATGGTGGGGTGGTGGGTGAGGAGACGTTGCAACCGGCGGTAGAACACGGCCGGGAACACGCCGAATTCGGGGAGGATGTGTTCGTCACCGCCGCCGAAGGGTGCCCATTTGACCGCGAAGTCGAGCATGTCGAGTTCTTCCCTGGTCACGGGTGTCTCCTGTTTCTCTGCTGTCGGGTAGGCGGGTGCGGCCGTGCGATTCCTCGCGCGGCCGCACCCGACCGAGTCATCTCACGTCGAGGTAGATGCTCTTGAGCTGCTGGTAGCTCGCGAGTCCCTCGGGTCCGAGTTCGCGTCCGAGGCCGCTGTCCTTGATACCGCCGAAGGGTGCGGTGGGGTCGTTGGAGTAGCCGTTGATGCCGACGGTTCCGCTGGCGACGTTGCGGGCGAACGCGGCGCCGCGGTCGGGGTCGGCGGTCCAGATGGAGCCGCCGAGTCCGTAGTCGGAGTGGTTGGCGATCGCGATGGCTTCGGCCTCGTCGGTGTAGGGGATCACCGACAGGACGGGTCCGAAGATTTCCTCCTGGGCGATGGTGTGCCCGGTCTCCACGTCGGCGAAGACGGTGGGTTCGACGAACCAGCCGTGGTCGATGTTGTCGGGTCGGCGGCCGCCGGTGGTGACGCGGCCGCCGTCGGAGCGTCCCTTGTCGATGTAGCTTTCGACGCGGTGCCGTTGCCGGGCGGAGACGAGGGGACCCATCTGGGTGGTGTCGGACAGCGGGTCGCCGACCGACAGGCCCCTGGCGAGGTCGGTGATGGTGTCGACGATCTCGGTGTACCGCGAGCGGGGTGCGAGGACGCGGGTGCCGAGCCAGCAGATCTGGCCGTTGTTGAGGAGGGTTGCGGCGTAGAAGGATTCGAGGTTCGCGGCAAGGTCGGCGTCGTCGAGGATGACGGCGGCGGATTTGCCGCCGAGTTCGAGGGTGACGGGCCGGAGCAGTTCGCCGCAGGTGCGGGCGATGGCGCGGCCGGCCCCGGTGGAGCCGGTGAAGGACACCTTGTCGATGCCGGGGTGGGCGACGAGGTAGGCGCCGAGTTCGCGGCCGCCGGGGACGATGTTCAGCACACCGGCGGGCAGTCCCGCGGCGATGGCGGCCTCGGCCATGAGAAACGCGTCGAGCACGGTCTCGGGGGAGGGCTTGAGGACGACGGTGCACCCGGCGGCGAGGGCGGGGGCGAGTTTGAGGAACGTGATGGCCTGCGGCACGTTCCACGGGACGATGGCCCCGACGACGCCGATCGGGGAGCGGGTGACGAGGGTGGATCCGCCGAGCATGCCGGGCCGGATCTCGTCTTCCTGCTTCGCCGCCATCTCGGAGTAGTAGCGGAGCAAGACAGGTGGGAAGCCGCCCTCGAACTGCCGGGCGAGGGTGATGGGCATGCCGTTCTGGCTGCTCACGCGTGTCGAGGTGTCCTCGGCGCGGGCTTCGAGTTCGTCGGCGAAGCGGCCCAGCACCTCGGCGCGCTGTGCTGCGCTCCATGCCGCCCACTCGGCGAGTGCGGCGCGTGCGGCGTCGACGGCGTCGTCGATGTCCGTCTCGGCGCCCTCGGGGACCGAGCCGATCTGCTGTTCGGTGGTGGGGGAGATGACCGGGATGGTGGAGGCGCCGGACGGCTTGGCCCATCCGCCGCGGATGTAGAGATCGGTGTAGTCGATCGTCATCGGGTGTCCTTCTGGGGAGGTTCGGTGAGGGGGTGTCAGTCCTGCACGAGCACGGGTTTGAGGACCTCGCCGCGGTGCTGGGCGTCGATCGCGTCGTTGATCTTCGCGAACGGGAACGTGGTGACGAGTTTGTCGAGCGGGAACCGGCCGGCCTTGTACAGCTCGACGAGTTCTGGGATGAACTCGTCGGGGACGCTGTCGCCCTCGATGATTCCGGTGATCGTCAGACCCATGGCGAGGGAGTTGATGATGTTCAGCGGCACGGACGATTCGGGGTCGGCCGGTACACCGATCAGGCCGACCTTGCCGTGGAAGGTCATGGAGCCGACGAGCGATTCGATCACGGCAGGGACGCCGGAGGTGTCGATCGCGTAGTCCACGCCGGCGGGGATGATGGCGCGGACCTGCTCGGCGACCGGGCCGGCGGCGGGGTCGAGGGCGTGGGTGGCGCCGAGTTCGAGGGCGAGATCACGACGAGACTGGTGGGGTTCGACGGCGATGATGGTGGTGCAGCCCTGGACGACGGCACCCATGACGGCGGCCAGGCCGACCGATCCGGCGCCGGCGACGAGGATCGCAGATCCGGGCCGGCAGTTCAGGGAGCGCATCACGGCGCCGGCGCCGGTCTGGATGCCGCAGCCCAGCGGTGCGAGGAGTTCGGCGGGGATGTCGGTGGGCACTTTCACGACGTTGCGTTCGAACGCGAGGCTGTAGGTGGCGAACGAGGACTGCCCGAAGAACAGGCCGGTCAGGGATTCGCCGTCGGGGGTGGTGATCGGGCCGGTGCCGTCGTCGCGGACGCCGTCGTAGGCGAGGTGCATGAACTGGTGGCAGTAGGACGGTGCCCCGGTGGTGCACGAGGGACAGGTGCCGCAGCTGTTGAAGGTGATGGCGACGCGGTCGCCGGGGGCGACCTTGGTGACGCCGTCGCCGATTTCGCGGACGATGCCGCAGCCTTCGTGGCCGAGGACGGCGGGCAGTGCGGTGGGGAGGGCGCCGTCGCGGGCGGCGAGGTCGGTGTGGCAGATGCCGACGGCCTCGATCTCGACGAGTACCTCGCCGGTCTTCGGTCCGTCGATGGTGATCGGCTCGAGCGTGAACTCGGTGTGCGGTTCTCTCGCGACTGCTGCGAGTGCTTCCATCGTCATGTCTCCATGTCTTGTGCGGCCGGCCCGGTGGGGACGACCGGAATCGAAATGCTCAGAGGACGGCTTCCCGCAACGAGATGGCCGGATCGGCGAGAGCGGTGGGATCGACCTTGCTGCGATTGCCGATGAACTTCTTGCCTGCCATGAATTCGCTTGCGGCATTCACGGTCTCGACGGCCACCGGGACGCCGTCGCTGTCGAGGTGGAACAGGGCGAAGGACGAATCGGACGGGTTACCGCGCAGGACGGCCCTCGTGTCGGGGCCGACCATACCTGCCATCTTCATCTTCAGGTCGAACTGATCCGACCAGAACCACGGCACCTCGTGCGGCGACAGCGGCGTCCCCGTGATGACCGACGCCGCCTGCTTCGCCTGTTCGACTGCGCTGGGGATGCTTTCGAGTCGCACCATCTTGCCGAGCGTGTCGTGCAGGCGGTAGGTCACGTCACCGATCGCGAGGATGTTCGGATCGCAGGTATGTGCCGAACCGTCGACCACGATGCCCGCGAGACAGTCGATGCCCGATTCGCGGGCCAGGGCGTCGTTCGGGATTGCGCCGACACCCACCAGCACGAGATCACAGGGGATTTCGGTTCCGTCGCCGAGCACGACACCATCGACGCGTCCCGCCGTCCCGGTGATCTCCCGAACTTCCGCGCCCGTGCGGATGTGGGTTCCGCGGTTCCGGTGGAACTCGGTGAGGACCGTCGACAGTTCCGGACTGGCGACCCGCGCCAGCACCCGGTCCTCCCGTTCGATGACCGTGACCTCGCATCCGCGAGCGCGGGCCGAGGCTGCGACCTCGAGGCCCACGTATCCACCGCCGATGATGGCAAGTGCCGATCCGGTGTGCACGGCGTCGCGCAGCAGGGTGGCGTCGGCGAGGGTGCGCAGGCTGAGCACACCCTCGAGGTCGCTCCCCGGCAGCGTCAGGGTTCGCGGCGCGGCACCCGTCGCGAGGACGAGCGTCGTGTACGCGAGGACTGTGCCGGACGCCGTCGTCACAGTACGGGTTTCGCGATCGATCCGGACGACCGGATCTCCCAGCAGCGTCTCGATCGCGTTGTCTGCGTAGAACGTTTCCGGTTTGAGCCACTGGACGAACTCGTCGTCGGCGTACTTCTTCGACAGCGGAGGGCGGTGATACGGCGGATGCGACTCCTCGCCGCAGAGGACGATACGGCCGTCGAACTTCTGCTGCCGCAGCATGCCGGCGAGTGTGCCGCCGGCATGCCCGGCCCCGACGATCACCACTGTGGGTGTGGTGTGTGGCGTGAGCATCGTGCTAACCGGTGAACTCGATCTTGACGGGCATGTTCTTGAGCCCGCCGACGAAATTCGTCTGGATCATCTTGGTGTCGTCTACCAACTCGAGCGACTCGACGTGGGGGAGCAACTCCTCGAACATGATTCGAAGTTCCAGCTTCGCCAGGTGCTGGCCGATGCACATGTGCGGGCCGTAGCCGAAGGCGATGTGCTTGTTGGGGCGGCGGGTCGGGTCGAAGCGGTCGGGGTCCGGAATGGCATCCGCGTCGCGGTTGCCCGACTGGTACAGCAGCATGAAGCGGTCGCCCTTCTTGATGTCGCGACCGCGGAGCGTGTAGTCCTGGGTTGCCTGACGCATGAAGTGCTTCACCGGCGAGGCCCAGCGCAGCGACTCGTTGACGATGTGCGGGGCCAGCGCCAGGTCCGCTTTCGCCTTCGCCAACAGGTCGGGGTTGCGGCCGAGTTCGAGCATGCCGCCGGCGAGGGTGCTCGACGTGGTGTCGTGACCCGCGGTCGCGATGGCGATGAAGTATCCGTAGGCCACCTCGTTGGGGTAGTACTCGCCGCTCTCGTCGCGGGCCACCGAGATGATCGTCGCGAGGTCGTCGCGGGGGTTCGCGCGCCGGTCCTGCAGCAGCCTCTCGAAGTACGCGTAGAAGTCCTGGATGGTGGCCACCCACTGCTTCGCGGCGGCGTCCGGGGTGAGAGGTTCGACGTCCTCACGGGCGGCGTCGGGATCGGCGGTGCCGAAGAATTCCTGCGTGAGGGCCATCATCCGCGGTTCATCCGATTCGGGCACTCCGAACAAGCTCATGATGACGTGCAGCGGGTAGTGGAGGGCGAAGTCCTTGACGAAGTCGATCCGACCGTCCGTCTCCAGGAGCCTGCCGACAGCGGCCTTTGCCAGGTCGCGGATGACCGTTTCCCACTTCGCGAGGTTGGTCGGCCGGAACCAGTCCAGTGCGATGTCCTTGATCGCGGTGTGCTCCGGCGGGTCGAGGTAGGTGAGTGTTTCGAGGATGCGAAGGCTGCCGTTGTTGATGCTCTTGGTGAACTGGTCGCCGGCCTGGTTCGCCAGGATCGGGTTGACGGAGCCTTTGTCCTCGCCGCCCGCGCTGGTGAAGATGCCGGGCTGGCGTTCGATCTCCATGATGTCGGCGTGCTTGCTCACCAACCAGATGGGGTCGTAGCCCTCGACCTCGGCGCGGCCGAGGGGGTTGTTCTCTCGTAGCCAGCGGTAGGCCTCGAACAACGCGTCGTTGTCCCGGTGTCCCTCGGGTAGCACGATCTGACGGGCGACGGTGTCCGGAATCAGTTCCGTGACCTGCTCTGTAGTGCTCATCAATTCCCCTTCGTGGTGCAGTGAGTTCCGGCGCCGTCTGTCGCGGCGCCCTCGCCGACTGGAGTGACTTCAGCCTGTCAGCCACGCGGGTGAGGGGCATCACACCATCGATCGAAAGTTGTCCACCTAACGGGGTATGTGTGCTGGGTCACGTGGGCGGCGGCGGGCTCCTGCAGCGCAACTTCACCCCACCGGAGGGGGGTAATCCGTCGAAGTGGTGATGTGCCGGATCAGTGACCCGCGACACAATTGCCGGTACAGAGCGCGGCGGGATCCCCGGAACGGTCCGCGCAGATGTTCACCGATCAATCCGAAGGAGATCGCCATGCCCACCGTCGTATACCAGCTCCCCGACGGCTCGACGTCGTCCGTCGACGTCCCCGCCGGCCAGAGCGTGATGGACGGGTCGGTACGCAACAACCTCCCCGGCATCGTCGCCGAATGCGGCGGCAGCTGCTCGTGCGCCACGTGCCATGTGTACCTGGACGAGGACTCCGCACCCGCATTCGGGGAGCCGACGTTGGAGGAACAGGACCTTCTCGAGTTCCTCGACGGCGTCCAGCCGTGCTCTCGCCTCGCGTGCCAGCTCGTGCTGGCGCCGGACGTGGACACCGTCACGGTGACCGTGCCGTCCTCGGACGCCTGAAGCCATCCGGCCGCGTCACCGCGTGAAGGACTGATACTTCGCGATCAGTTCGGCGCGGTTGGTGGCGCCGAGTTTTCGGAGGATGCGTTTCACATGCGACTTGACCGTGTCGACCGTGATGACCAGTTCGGCGGCGATCGTGGAATTCGACGCCCCGGTGAGAATCAGCCGGACCACGTCCGCCTCGCGTTCGGTCAGCGGATCGAGCAGGCGCCGCACGGCGTCGTCGTGCTCGGCACCGGCCTGCGTGAGGTCGGCAGACCCTCGTGCGGTCACTGCGTCGAACTCGGTGTCGCTGCTCCACCGCTGGGCGCTTTCCCGGAGGAGGACATCCTGGCGGTCGCGACGGGATTCGAGCCCGACCCGCTCGAAGCATCCGCCGAGCACCTCTGCGAATACTGCCAGGGCGTGGCGTCGTGACCCATCCAACGGTGTTCCGACGTGGACGAGCGCAGCAGCAGTTCCGTCGACGACGACGGGCACGATGGTGAAACCGTTCGCGCCCAGCGTCTCTCGCAGCTCGGCGGGAATCTGGGAACCGACCGTGGCCGTGTTCGTCTCGAGGGCACGTGCTTCGGGTGAACCTGCCGGGAGACCGAACCCGGCGGGCAGAGCGGGCGTCGTGTCGGGGTCGGCGCTGAACGCGGCGACGGGAATGATCCGGTCGCCGTCGAGGCGTGAGAGGACCACCTTGTCCGCGGAGCAGAGTTCGGCGGCGCGCTCACACGCTCGCCGCATGAGTTCCGCACTCGAGGCGGCGTCGTCGAGTGCGTGGACGGCGCGATCGATACCTTCCGCAATTGCAGCGATGTCGGCGGTGCGCGTCGCAGCGAGTGCGTTCCTGCGATCGAGGAGATCGACCAAAATCCTTCCGAGCTCGACGGCGTGCTCCGAAGTGGCCGTGCGCATTTCGGCGAGGGTGTCCGAGATGGCCCGATCGAGCTCGTCAGCCACCGCACACCGTCTTGGCGTTGGCGCACAGCGCCGCCACTTCGGCCCGCGTGGAGACGCCGAGTTTCTTGAAGATCCGCTGGACGTGGGACTTGACGGTGCCGTCGGAAATGCACAGCCGACGGGAAATGGTGGCGTTGGTCGCCCCCGTGGCCATCAACGTGAGCACCTCGCGTTCGCGCGCGGTCAGCGCATGCGCGCGCGGGATGGCCGGAGTCTGCGGAGAGTCGGTGGACGCGTCGGTCCGGGGAAGGTCGCAGGTGGCGACCTCCGGCATCGTCAGGGGCTGCTCGAGGTGCCGCAGTGCCTGGGTGAGCCGCTGTATCTCGGCGTCGACGTGCTCGTTGCGGGCGGAGATCTGCCGCCGCAGGTCGGCGCGTTCCTTCGATGAGGCGCAGGCGCCGGCCAGTACCGCGACGAGGTGGACGTCGGTGTCGGACAGGCTGTCGCTCTGGCGGTCGACGTGGATGATCGCCACCGCGCGGGCGTCGACGACGACCGGCACGGCGAGGTATCCGGCGGGCCGCGACAGATCGATCAGCGGGCGGTACGTGTGCCGGTAGGTGTCGACGGCGTCCACGGCATACGGTCGGCGCCGGCGGACCAGTTCGGCCTCGCGCGGTGCCTCGCGCAGCGCGATCTCGCGTCCGTCGATTGCCGTGGCGAGTTCGTGGAAGTCCCCCGTCAGTTCCGGGTTGACGGCTAACGCGATGGGAGACCAGGTGGAACCGCGGACCACGGAGAACATCGCCTTGCCGTATCCGAGGCTCGTGCACAGTTCCTGGGTCACGACGTCGGCGAGGCGATCCGCACCGGCATCGAGCGCACGGACGACCCGCTGCAGTGCCTCGAACTGGGCGGTGTGCACGCTCAGTCGGCGGGCGATGTCGTCGCGACTCGCGGCGTCGAGTTCTGTCACGAGTTCTGCGAGGCGCAGGGTGCGCTCGGGGGAGTCGACGCCCTCACGCAACTTCCGGGCCGCGAACGCACGAATCACCGTGAGGTCGGGTTCGCCGTCCGCCAGGCGGATCAGATTCGGCTCGTTGCCGAGAAGGTCCTGCAACTCTGCAACCGCCTGCTCGGCAAGCTCGGACGAACTCGTCGAAATGACCACTCACCACTCCTCGCGCCGTGGCCGCCGCACGGATGACGACGACACCGTCGTCCGTTCCTGTGACACAACGCACAGTATAGAGAAGGTGTCACCTGGGACGTTGCTGCACCGCCCACGGCCTGACTCCAATGTATATGTCAGTCCAAATACGTCACGTACTCCGCGAAAATGATCCGAGGAGGTTCTTGTCTCGGATGCGAACCCCGTACTAGGGTCGAATGGTACGACCAAAATGGAAGGACCGGCCTAATGGCGCACCCTGTGCGATACGACGTCGACGAGCACATCGCCGTTGTCACCCTCAATCGCCCCGAAACCCGCAACGCGCTGTCTGACGACCTGCTCGACGAGCTTCTTGCCGCCCTCGAACGCGCCCGGGACGACGGGGAGGTGCGGGTCGTCGTGCTCGCGTCGTCGCACGAGAAGATCTTCTCGGCGGGCGGCGACCTCAAGGCGTTCGCGAGCGAGACGTCCACGATCGTCAAATATGCCGGGCTGGATCGCTTCCCGCGGCTGTATCAACTCATCGGTGGCCTCGGGAAACCGGTGATCTGCGCGGCGGGTGGCGACGTGCTGGCCGGCGCGTTCGGGCTCGCGCTGGCGTGCGATTTCGTGCTCGCAAAGGAGTCGGTCCGGTTCGGGTGCCCGGAGATCAACGTCGGTGTCTTTCCCTTCATGATCTCCGCGCTCATCTACCGGAACGTCGGGCGACTCAAGGCGAACGAGCTGATGATGTACGGCGAGCTCATCACGGCCGCGGACGCGCTCGAGCTGGGTTTGGTGAACCGGGTGATCCCGGACGACGACTTCGAGGCGGAGGTCCGGGCGTGGGCCCGCCGGCTCGCGGGCAAGTCGCCGCTGTTGATGCGGCTCGGAAAGGAGGCGATCAACAACACTCGCGACATGTCCCTGCCGGACGCCCTCACGGCGCTGCAGTCGCAGCTCGCTCTCGCGTTCACGACCGACGACATCGTCGAGGGGGTCACCGCGTTCCGTGAAAAGCGTTCTCCCGTATGGAGCATGCGCTGATCGCCTGGGTTCGAACTCATTGCACTTTCGGTCTAACCATTATATTGTGAGGGCCAACACAGAGTCTTTTATTCCCTCTTCATATCTGCGCTCAGAGGAAGGCATCCCATGGCGTTCGCATCGGTCACCGATCGCTATTCGGACGAACAGATCCGAGAGTTCTATGCCACCGGGCAGTGGCACCGCGACACCTTCTTCGACATGCTCGAGGTCCAGGTTGCCGAGCGGGGCGACCGTGTCTTTCTGACCGACGACACCAGCGGCGGCATCACCTTCCGGCAGTTGCGGGACAGGGCGCTGAGCCTGGCCGTGGGACTGCGGCGCCACGGGATCACCGTCGGCGACCGCGTGTCGGTGCAGGTTCCGAACTGGATCGAATTCGCGATCATCGCCGTGGCGTTGTCGCGCCTGGGCGCCGTCCTGGTGCCGATCATGCCGATCTACCGCCGCGACGACGTCGAATACATCCTGGGTAATGCCGGTGTGCGGCTGGCGATTACGCCGCAGAGCTTCAAGAAGTTCGACTACGCGGGCATGTACACCGAGATCCTGGGTGCCGTCGACTCGCTCGAGGACGTGGTCGTCGTCCGCGGGAGTGGCGACCTGCCGAACCGCGCGGTGTCGTTCGAGTCGCGGTTCGCGGAGATCGGACCCGAGGAGGCGATCGCCGAACTCGGGCCCGGTGTCGGGCCGGACGAGCCGTTCGTCATCGTCTACAGCAGCGGCACCACGTCCCGGCCCAAGGGCTGCATCCACACGTTCAACACGTTCGCCTGTGGATCCCGCCTGCTGGCCAAGGGGTTCGCCTACACGCCCGACGACGTGCAGTTCGGCCCTTCGCCGATCACGCATACCACCGGCCTGGTCACCAGCATCGTCCTTCCGCTCATGCACGGAGCGGCGTCGCATCTCATCGAGGTGTGGGAGCCGGTCCGCGGGATGGCGCAGATCAAGGAACGCGGGTGCACGGTCGCGGTGAGTGCCACGACGTTCCTGCAGATGCTGATGGACGCCTACGATCCCGCCGTGCACGACATCAGCAGCATGCGGCTGTGGGTGGCGGCCGGCGCCCCGATCCCCGCCAGCTTCGTCACCAAGGCGGCCGAACTGTTCCCGAGCCTGCAGGTACTCAGCCTGTACGGCCGGTCGGAAAACGTCACCACCACCATGTGCACGGTGCACGACGAGCCCGAGCGGTCGCTCACCTCGGACGGGCGTCCGCTGCCGATGCAGTCGGTGAAGATCGTCGACGAACTCGGTGACGAGGTTCCGCGCGGCGAGGAAGGCGACATCGCCTACAAGGGCGCCATGCATATGCTCGGGTATCTCCACAACGCGGAGGAGACGGCCAAGCTGTTCACGCCGGACGGCCACTCCCGCTCCGGGGATCTCGGCCGGATGGACGAGGACGGCTACGTGCGCGTCACCGGCCGGACCAAGGACATCGTGATCCGCGGCGGCATGAACATCAGTGTCCGTCAGGTCGAAGACCTCCTGGCGGCGCATCCCGGCGTCCGCGGTGTGGCGGCGGTGGCGATGCCGGACGAGCGTCTCGGGGAGGCGGTGTGTCTCTACCTCGTCGCCGCGCCCGGCTACGGCGACATCACGCTCGAAAAGATCAAGACCTACCTGCTCGAGCAGGGGGTGGCGATTCAGAAGGTTCCGGAGCGGTTGGAGATCGTCGAGGCGCTGCCGACGACGGCCACGGGCAAGATCCAGAAGAACGTGCTCCGTGCGCAGATCGCGGCGAAGATCGAGGCAGACCGACAGCAGCGGGCACAATCCGTCAGCTGATCGGAAGGCAAAGGGGGCGAAGCCGATCGGCTTCGCCCCTTTCTCGTAGTTCGAGGTGAATGATCAGGTCGCGGCCACCACGACCGTCGCCGATCCGGTGACGACCGGGCCCTTGGTGCCGGAGGCGACGAGATCGAGGGTCGCCAGCGACTCACCATTCGCCTCGGTGATCGTCGCGACCGTGCCGCCCACGGTCAGGGTGTCGCCGAGGAAGACCGGGGCGACGAACCGGACACCGAAGGAGCGCACATGCTCGACGCCGAACGTGTCGGACAGCCACCCGGCCAGAATCCCGGCCTGCATCTGCCCCATCGCGATCACCCCCGGGAAACCCGAGGTGGCGACGAAGCCGGGATCGTGGTGCAGCGGATTGAAATCGCCTCCGGCGCCGGCGAACCGGACGATGTCGGTCTGGCTGATAGGGCCGACCACCCGGGTGTCGGGGGCATCGCCGACGCGGACCTTGGCCGGAGTTCTCATCGCTGCTCTCCTCGTTCGATCAGGACTTCCTCGAGCCGCACCACGGGTTCACCATCGGCGTCGACGTACTCGGTCTCCAGGGTCACGACGCGCATCGTCCCGCCCCGCTTGCCTTCTCGCTGTACGTCGTCGACGACGCGGCGGGTGCCGACCACGTGGTCGCCGGCGGTGAGCGGTCGCAGGTACGTCCACGTGACCGAACCGACCACCACCCGCGCGAGGGCCAGGCCCAGCGAGTCGACGAACGCGCGCTGGTCGCGTTGGTGTCCGGCGACGACGGTGTGCGTGAGAGTCGCGGGCACATCGCTGAATCCGGCGTCGCGCGCGGCGGCCGGATCGGTGTGCACGGGGTCGGTCGTGAACGTCGCGCGCGTGAATTCGCGGATCTTGCCGCGTTCGACGTCGTAGTCGACGCGGTCGACGACGCCGGCGGGGAGTGGGTCTGACATCCGGGCCTCCTTTTTGGACTGACCTATAGTATCATTGAGCCTAAATTCGTGAGGAGGGTGCAATGGAGCTCGCTGATTCCCCAGACGAGGCCACATTCCGTGCAGAGGTCCGGAAGTGGGCCGAGAAAGCGGTCCCGACGCTGCCGTGGCCGGAACCGGTCGATCTGGTCGACAAGGTGCCGTTCTGGCAGCAATGGCAGCGACTGCTCTTCGACTCCGGCTACGGCGGGATGTCGTGGCCGCAGGAGTACGGCGGTCAGGCCGCCGACCCGATCCGCAAGGCCATCTTCACCGAGGAAATGGACCGCGTGGGTGCGCCGGAGCGGCTCAACACCATCGGCGAGGACTTCGCGGGCCCGACCATCATCGATTTCGGGACACCCGCGCAGAAGGAACGGTTCCTCCGGCCCATTCTGACCGGCGAGGAAATCTGGTGCCAGCTGTTCTCCGAGCCGGAGGCAGGATCGGACCTCGCGTCGCTGCGCACCAAGGCCACGAAGGTGGACGGGGGCTGGAAGGTCAACGGGCAGAAGATCTGGACCAGTCGCGCACACATCGCGGCCCACGCGATCCTGCTCGCCCGCACCGGCGGCGGCCCGCGGCACAAGGGCATCACCTACTTCCTGGTGCCCATGGCCAGTGAGGGCATCACGGTGCGCCCGCTCGCCCACATGCTCGGCGAAGCGGAATTCAACGAGGTGTTCCTCGACGACGTGTTCATTCCCGACGACCTCGTCGTCGGAGAGGTCGACGGCGGATGGAAGGTCGCGATGGGCACGCTCGCCTACGAGCGGGTGGCGATCGCGACGGGCCGCGTCAACACCAAGCGCGCCGTGGGCGACATTGTGTCGGACATCGCGGGGATGACCGACGACGCGGGCCGCCCGCTCGGTGAGGACCCGGTGATCCGGCAGAAGGTCGCCGACCTGTACGGCCGCGCCCTCGTGCACTACCTCATCGGCCAGCGCGTCATCACGCTCGCGGCCAACGACGGCCCGCCGGGGCCGGTCACGTCGATCGGCAAGCTGTTCTTCTGCCCGCTCGTCGAGGAACTCGCCGATTTCCGGCTGTCCCTCGAACCGGTCGGCGGGCAGTTCGCCCTCGACGACGACCAGCAGAAGACAGCGCGGTGGCAACGGCTCGCGTATCAGGCCCGCGGCACCGCCATCGCCGGCGGATCCACCTTCATCCAGCGCAACATCGTCGCCGAGCGCATGCTCGACATGCCGAGGAGCTGACCGTGTCCGACTACACCTGGCATCCCACCGACGAGTACGTCGAGAACGCCAACGTCACCCGGCTCGCCCGCGCCCACGGGCTCTCGGGCCTGGGCGAACTCCGTGCCCGTTCCGTCGCCGACGTGCGGTGGTACTGGGACGCGGTGGTTCGCGATCTCGGCCTGCCGTTCCAGACCCCGTACCGCGAGGTGCTCGACACCTCCCGCGGAATCGAGCACCCGGACTGGTTCGTCGGGGGCAAGACGAACGTCGTCGACGCGTGTCTGGGGCGGTGGCTCACCGACCCGGCGGCCGCCGACCGGACCGCGGTCGCGCACGAGGCGGAGGACGGCACCGTCCGGAGCCTGTCGTATCGCGAGCTCGCGGCGGACGTCGAGCGGGCGGCCGCGGGACTTCGGGAGCTCGGCGTCGGCAGGGGGGACGCCGTAGCCCTGTTCCTGCCGATGATCCCCGAGGCGGTCGTGTCGGTGTACGCGGTCGCGCGGCTCGGCGCGGTGCTGGTTCCGCTGTTCTCCGGCTTCGCTCCCAGCGCGATCGCGTCCCGCATCCAGGACGCGGACGCGAAGGTGGTGATCGTCGCGGACGGAACGGTGCGGCGCCGCAAGTCCGTCACGATGAAGCCGGCCCTCGACGAGGCTCTCGTCTCGTGCCCGACCGTGCAGTCGGTCGTCGTGGTCGAAAACATCGGCGTCGACGTAGAATCCACCGGCCGCGACATCTCCTGGGCGAAGCTGCTCGGCAACGGCGGCGACCCGGGCCCGGTGGAGGCGATGAACGCGAGTGAGCCGTTCGCGCTGGCGTACACGTCCGGGACGACCGGCAAGCCGAAGGGAGCCGTGCACACGCACGCCGGGTTCCTCGTGAAGACAGCCAGCGAGGTGGCGTACTCGTTCGACCTCACGCCCGGCGGGGTGTTCTGCTGGATCACCGACATGGGCTGGATCATGGGGCCGCTGTCGATCGTCGGCACCCACGCCAACGGCGGCACCCTCGTGCTGTACGAGGGTTCGCCGGACGTGCCGGACACCGACCGGCTGTGGCAGCTCGCGCAGCGGCACGGGGTGACCATGCTCGGCGTCTCGCCGACATTGATCCGTACCCTGCGCGGACGGGATTCGGATGTCGCGGCGCGGTACGACCTGTCGTCCGTGCACACGATCGGGTCGACCGGCGAGCCGTGGGATCCGGACTCGTACGACTGGCTGGCACAAGATGTGTTCGGGGGCCGCGTTCCGGTCATCAATTTCTCCGGCGGCACCGAGGTGGGCGGCTCGTTCCTGGCGCCGTACCCGGTGGAGCCGATCCACAGCTGCTCGCTGGGCGGTCCGTCGCTCGGGATGGACGTCGACGTCGTCGACGACGCGGGACGGTCGTTGCGCGGCGAACAGGGCGAACTCGTCTGCAGGCAGCCGTGGCCGTCGATGACGCGCGGGGTGTGGAAGGACGAGGAACGCTACCTGGAGGCGTACTGGTCGACGTTCCCCGGCGTGTGGCGGCACGGCGACTACGCCCTCGTCGACGACGACGGCCAGTGGTACATCCGGGGCCGCTCGGACGACGTGATGAACGTGGCCGGCAAGCGCCTCGCCCCGGCGGAGGTCGAGGCGGTGCTCACCGCGCATCCGGCGGTCTCGGAGGCGGCGGCGGTCGGTGTCCCGGACCCGAAGAAGGGCGAGGCGGTGTGGGCGTTCTGGGTTCCCCGCGCGGACGCGGACACGGCGGACATCTCGGCCGAACTGGTCGCCGCCGTTGCCGCGGAACTCGGAAAACCGTTCGCGCCGAGCGTGGTTCACCGGGTGTCGCGGCTGCCGAAGACCCGGTCGGCGAAGATCCTGCGCCGGGCGGTGCGCGCCGCCGCCCTGGGGACCGACCCGGGTGACCTGTCCGGTGCCGAGAACCCGGAGGCGATCGACGAGATCCGCGCCGTGGTGGCGGGCGGCGACATGTGAGTAACGAAGAAGGGGCCCACACCGCACGGTGTGGGCCCCTTCTTCGTCGAAACGGAAAATGTGAAAGCTACTCGTCGAGTGGGATGTCGGTGCGCTTCTCGAAGTCCTTGATCGACTCGGCATACGAGTGGACGTGCCGGCTCATGCGACGCACGGCGGCGTCGGCGTCCTTGTCGCGGATGGCCTTGGTGACGGAGCGGTGCGCCTTGACGGTGATCTCGCGGACCTTGTCGTCGATGAAGCCTTCGTTTTCGGTGGCGGCGTAGATGGCCCGCGACAGCGAGATCATCAGACCCGACAGCAACTCGTTGTGGCTGGCGCTCGCGACGGCGACGTGCCAGTCGATGTTGGCCTGAAGGAAGTCGTCGAGGCTGTCGCCTGCACCGGCGATATCGTCGTTAGCGGCGTCGAGTCGCGCGAGATCCTCGTCGGTGCGATGGCGGGCGGCGAGCTGCGCGCAGAACGGCTCGATCGCCTCGCGGGTCTCGAGCAGAGCGGCGAGACGGATCTGGCGACCGCGGATGAGCAGGGCCACCGTGTCGGCCATGGATTGCTCACCCGGGCGCTGCACGAAGGCGCCCCCGGCCCGGCCCGCCTTGATACGCACCAGTCCCTGCACCTCGAGGATGCGCAGGGCCTCGCGAACCGTGGTGCGGCTCATCTTCGTCTGGACGACGAGTTCGCGTTCCGGTGGCAGCGGTGTGCCTTCGACGTAGTCCCCGCTGAGGATGCGCTCGCGCAGTTCGTTCGCGAGGACGTCCGACGCCTTCGGTACCTCCATCGGGGTCAACTGGATGGAGGAACGCCCGTTCCGGGTGGTGTTCGGCACGGCTGGTGGCATGGCTCCCCGCCCTCTCTGGTCTAACGGTCAGACCTAATATACCATTGGGTTCTCGCTGCATTCGTCTTGCAGCCTATTCTTCGTCTCATCGAGAGGACCAGTTCTATGCGCTGGGAACTGTCAGAAGAGCAGGAAATGTTCACCGAAGCCCTGGACGGCTGGCTCGGGCGGTTCGCCACTCCGGCGAATGTCCGCAAGTGGGGTGAATCGGGAGATCCTGCCGAATTCGAGCAGAAATTCGTCGAGGAAGGCTGGTTCTCCGCCGGCCTCGGCGAAGACATCGGTGGTCAGGGCGGTGGTCTGCTCGAACTGGCGCTGACCGCCGAGGCGCTGGCCCGGTACGCCGCACCGTCGAGCGCCTGGACCGCGTCCGTCCTCGCGGCGCCCCTGCTGCCCGCCGACGTCGCCGCCGACGTGCTGGCAGGGGGTGGTTTCGCGGCCGTGGCCGTCGACGCGACGCGTCCGTTCGGCCTCGCCGATTCGGTCCGCGCCGACGAGGGCGGCGCACTGACCGGCCGCGTCGCCACGGTGCTCGGCGCTGAACGGGCGAAACTGCTGGTTGTCCCGGCGACCGGCCCGGACGGCACCGCGGCCCTGTACCTTGCGCGCGTCGACGACCCGGGTGTCACGGTCGAACAGCACCGCTTCCTCGACCCGTCCCGCGCGGCCGCGGATGTCCGGTTCGAGGGCGTCACCGGGCGGCGTCTCGACATCGAGGCCGAGACCGCTCTCGAGGACGCCGGACTGCGGGCGGCCGTGCTCGTGGCCGCGGACTCGCTCGGGGCGATGGGCCGCATGCTGCATCTCGCCGTGGACTACAGCAAGCAGCGGCAGCAGTTCGGTGTCGCGATCGGGTCGTTCCAGGCCGTGAAGCACGCTGCGGCAGGCATTCTCGTGTCCGTCGAGGCGGGACGGTCCATTGCGTACTACGCCGCGGCGTCGGTCGATCTCGGTCTGGACGACCGTGCGATTCATGCTGCCGTCGCCAAGGCTCAGGTGCCCCGCAATGCGGTGCAGGCGGCCGACAGTGCTCTCGTGATGCACGGCGCGATCGGCTACACGTGGGAACACGATCTGCACCTCTACTACAAGCGCGCCAAGTTGAACGAGAAGTTGTTCGGCGGCCCGGGCGTGTGGAACGAGCGCGTCGCACGGGATTTGCCCCTGTTGCCGGCCGCTGGATGATCGGCCGTTGACTTTTTGGTCTGTCCTTTAGTAATTTAAGTCCAAACGGAACCAACGACGACGGGACGTGCTGTGGACTTTGATCTGACCGAGGATCAGGCGACGATCCGAGATGCGGTGCGAGAGCTCGCCGGCAAGTTCGACGAGCAGTACTGGGTGGAGAAGGACAGCGAACACGAGTTCCCCACCGAGTTCTACGACGCGTTCGCCAAGGGCGGCTGGCTCGGCATCACCACGCCGGAGGCGTACGGCGGGCACGGGATGGGCATCACCGAGGCCTCGATCCTGCTCGAGGAAGTTGCCGCCTCCGGCGCGGGCATGAACGGTGCGAGCTCGATGCACCTGTCGATCTTCGGGATGCACCCGGTGATCGTGCACGGCTCGGAGGAGCTCAAGCAGCGCACGCTTCCGCGGATCGTCGACGGCGATCTGCACGTCTGCTTCGGTGTCACCGAGCCTGGCGCCGGTTTGGACACCACCAAGATCACCACCTTCGCGCGGCGCGAGGGCGACAAGTACATCGTCAACGGCCGCAAGGTCTGGATCTCCAAGGCGATGGAGTCGGAGAAGATCCTTCTCCTCACCCGCACAACGAAGTTCGAGGACGCGAAGAAGAAGACGGACGGTCTGACGCTCTTCCTCACCGACCTGGACCGCTCGAAGGTCGACATCCGCCCGATCAAGAAGATGGGGCGCAACGCGGTCACGTCGAACGAGTTGTTCATCGACAACCTCGAGATTCCGGTCGAGGACCGGGTGGGTGAGGAAGGCAAGGGCTTCAAGTACATTCTCGACGGCCTCAACCCGGAGCGCATGCTCGTCGCGTCGGAGGCCCTCGGCATCGGCCGGGCCGCGTTGCGCCGGGGCGTCCAGTACGCCAACGAGCGTGAGGTGTTCGGCCGGCCCATCGGCATGAATCAGGGCCTGCAGTTCCCGCTCGCGGATTCGCTCGCCCGACTCGACGCCGCGGAACTCGTCCTGCGCAAGGCGACGTGGCTCTACGACAACGGAAAGCCCTGCGCCCGCGAGGCCAATATGGCCAAGTACCTCTGCGCCGACGCCGGTTTCCAGGCCGCCGACCGTGCCCTGCAGACCCACGGCGGCATGGGCTACTCGGAGGAGTACCACGTGGCCCGGTACTTCCGCGAAGCCCGCCTGACCAAGATCGCCCCGCTCAGCCAGGAGATGGTCCTCAACTACCTCGGCGAGCACGTCCTCGGCCTCCCCAGGAGCTACTGATGTTCGAACTCACCGGAAAGTCCGCACTCGTCACCGGTGCCGGTAGCGGCATCGGCGCCTCGGTGGCGCATGCCTACGCCCGCGCGGGTGCGGCCGTGCTCGTCACCGACGTCGACGGCGACGCCGCAGCCGCGGTGGCCGCGGAGATCACCGCGGCCGGCGGTTCGGCGAAGTCCGCGGCCCTCGACGTCCGCGACGGCGAGGCGGCCGCAGCGGCGGCGGAACAGGCCGCGTCGCTGAATGACGGCACGCTCAACATCCTGGTCAACAACGCCGGCGCCATCGCTCCCGCGATGTTCCCGAACCTCGAAGAGGAAGATTTCCGCCGCATCGTCGACATCCACCTCGTCGGCAGCTTCGTGTGCAGCAAGGCCGTTCTTCCGTACCTGCCCACCGACGGCAGTGGGCGCATCATCAACGTGACGTCCGCGGCCGGCCTGGTGGGCACCATCGGGCAGGCCAACTACGGTGCCGCGAAGGCTGGCATCATCGGTCTCACGAAGTCGCTGGCGCGTGAGCTCGCCAAGAAGCAGGTGACGGTCAACGCGCTCGCCCCGCTCGCCGCCACCAAGATGACGGAGAACATCCGCAGCAACGAGAAGCTCGCCGCCAAGACACTCGCGCGGATCCCGTTGGGCCGCTGGGCGGAACCGGACGAAATTTCCGCGAGCTTCGTGTTCTTCGCATCCGACGGCGCTGCGTACATCACGGGCCAGGTACTGCCCGTCGACGGAGGAACGGTGATCTGATGGCCGACAAGCGCAACCCCTTCCAGCGTTCCGCGCGCGAGGTCGTCATCGCGGAAGCCGCCCGCACCCCGATGGGCAAGTCGCACCCCGACCGCGGCTGGTTCCGCGACACCCACCCCAACGACATGCTCGGCGCGGTGTACACCGACCTGATCCGCCGCAGCGGCCTCGACCCGGCCGTCGTCGAAGACCTCGTGATCGGCTGCACCGCACCGTTCGGCGAACAGTCCCGCAACATCGGCCGCAACGCCTGGCTGCAGGCGGGCTACCCGCCGGAGGTCCCGGCCGTCGTCCTGGACCGGCGCTGCGGATCCGCACAGACCGCGGTCGAGATGGGCGCCGCCCTCGTCGGTTCCGGCACCCACGACGTCGTCCTCGCCGGCGGTGTCGAACACATGGGCCACGTGCCGATGAACTCACCGGCCAAGATCTCCGAACTGTACGGGGACCCGTGGCCGGAAGCACTGCGCGACCGGTACGACTTCGTGAACCAGGGCGAGAGCGCCGAACTCATCGCCGACCGGTGGGAGATCTCCCGGCAGGAGATGGACGAGTTCGCCGTCCGCTCTCACCGTCTGGCGAGCGAAGCCATCGAGGCGGGTCGTTTCGACGCGGAGATGATCCCCCTCGATCTCGCCGGCGAGACCCGCTCCAGCGACCAGACCGTCCGCCCCGGCACGAGCCTCGACAGCCTGGCCGGGCTGAAGACGGTGTTCCGGGAGAACGGCCGCATCACGGCGGGCAGTTCGTCGCCGATCTCGGACGGGGCGGCCGGTGTACTGCTCGCCTCCCGCGAGGCGGCCAACACCCACGGACTGCGGGCCCGGGCCCGGATCCTCGACCAGACCACGGTCGGAGTGGACCCGATCATCATGCTGACCGGGCCGATCCCGGCCACCCGGAAGTTGCTCGACCGCAACGGGATGAGCATGAACGACATCGATCTCTTCGAGGTCAACGAGGCGTTCAGCTCGGTCGTCCTGGCCTGGGAGCGGGAACTGAAGCCCGACATGGACCGGGTCAACGTCAACGGCGGTGCGATCGCGCTCGGTCACCCGGTCGGCGCGACCGGGGCCCGGCTCATCGCGACGATCGTCGCCGAGCTAGAGCGGCGCGACGCCGAAATCGGCCTGGTGACCATGTGCTGCGGCGGCGGCCTGGGAACGGCGACCCTGATCCAGCGGATCGACTGATGATCGACCTGACACCGCACATCCGGCCCGGCGACGGGATCTGGTGGAGCCAGACGAGCGCGGAACCCACCCCGCTCGTCCACGCGCTGCTCGACCAGGTCTCGTCGATCGGCCCGGTCCGCGCGTTCGTGGGACTCACCTGGGATCGGCGGTTGACGAGCGAACTGCCCGACGAGCTCTCCGTCGTCTCCTACGGCGGCCTCGGCGAGCTTCGGCGCCTCGCGCGGCTCGAGGTCGTGCCCTGCCATTACGGGGCGCTGCCGCGGCTCTTCGCCGAACGACGGCTGCCGTGCGACGTCGGTTTCGTGCAGGTGTCGCCGCCGGACTCCGCCGGGAACTGCTCGCTCGGCGTCGGTGTCGACTACATCGCCGACGCCCTCGACCACACACCGGTCCTCATCGCAGAGATCAACCGGCGGATGCCAGTCACGCTCGGCGCACCGCGAATTCCGCTGTCGCGGTTCGCGGCGGCGGTCGAGACGGACCGGCCGTTGCTCGAGGCGCCGGACCGCGCACCCGCGGCGGCGGAGTCGGCTATCGCGCGGAATGTCGCCGATCTCGTGGCGGACGGCGACACGATCCAGGTCGGCGTCGGGACACTGCCGTCGGCCGTTCTCACCGCTCTCGAGGGGCACAAGGACCTCGGGCTGCATTCCGGCATGATCTCCGACGCGGCGCTCCGGCTGATCGACCGTGGCGTGCTGACCGGGGCGCGGAAGGAGATCGATCCGGGCCTGCACATCACGGGCGCCGCGCTCGGGACCGCGGCGCTGTACGACCGGCTGCCCGGCCTTCCGGTGGCGTTCCGCCCGGCGAGCTACACCCATGCGCCGCACGTGCTCTCGCAGCTTCGCTCGTTCGTGTCGATCAACTCGGCCATCGAGGTCGATTTGACCGGTCAGGTCGGTGCGGAAATGCGCAACACCACCTACGCGGGTGCCGTGGGGGGGCAGGTGGACTTCTCGCGGGCCGCGGCGATGACCGGCGGCCGCTCGATCATCGCGATGCGCGCGGATTCTCGCGGGGAGTCGACGATCAAGACCGCCCTGCAGTACGGCGCGGTCACCACCGCCCGCGCCGACGTCGACTTCGTGGTCACCGAGCACGGTGTCGCGGCACTGCGCGGATGTTCTCTCGGTGAACGCGCCCGCCGCATGATCGCGGTCGCGGCACCCGAACACCGCGCCACCCTGGAATTCGATCTCGAGGAATACGACCTTGCATCCGCAGCGGAGTGAGGGGAAAGGAGTCGACGCCATGACGCGTCCCCAGCGGGTCCAGATCCGGGAGGTCGGTCCCCGTGACGGCTTCCAGAACGAGCCGGAGCACATTCCGACCGACGACAAGGTGCGGTTGATCAATGCCCTGGGGCGGGCGGGGTTCACCCGGATCGAGGTGGCCAGTTTCGTGCGGCCCGACGTGATCCCGCAGCTCGCGGACGGGGTCGAGGTGCTGTCGCGCATCGACGTTCCGGACGAGACGAAGCTGATGGTGCTCGTCCCCAACAGCAAGGGGCTCGACAACGCACTGAAGGTGCGCGACAAGTTCCACGAGGTCGCGATCTTCGTCAGCGCGTCGGAGACCCACAACAAGAAGAACGTCAATCGCACCGTCGACGAGACGATGGCCGACAACGACGTCATGGCCAAGCGGATCGTCGTCGAGGGGCTCGACTGCGCCGCGGTGATCGCGACGTCGTTCGGATGCCCGTTCGAGGGCAAGGTCGACCTGACCCGCGTGCTGGATCTGGCGGAGCGCTTCGCCGAGGCCGGTGCCACCGAGATCGGTTTCGGCGACACCACGGGCATGTGCAACCCCGCGTATGCGTCGGAGTTCTTCGCCGCGGCACTCGACCGGCTGCCGGGTGTCGAGGTGACCGCCCACTTCCACAACACCCGCGGCCAGGGTCTCGCCAACGCCTACGCTGCGCTCGAAGCGGGCTGCGCGAGTTTCGAATCGAGCTTCGGTGAGCTGGGCGGCTGCCCGGTTCCGGCGGGCTCGACGGGCAACATCGCCACCGAGGACCTGGTGAGCATGTTCCACGAGATGGGCGTCGAGACGGGTCTCGACCTTCCCCGGGTCATCGAGGCGGCGCGCGAAGCCCAGACGGTGCTGGGCCGCAAGCTCACCAGTCACTCGATCGTCGCGGGTCCCATCGAATGGGCATCGAGCCTGCGCTGAAGTCGGCTTACCATCAATCCACGAAAGACACAGACGGAGAAGAACATGAGTAATCGAGTTGCATTCGTGACCGGCGGTGCGCAGGGCATCGGCAAGGGCATCTCCGACGCCCTCGGGGCCGCGGGCTTCCGCGTCGCGGTCGCCGACCTCAACCTGGAGGTCGCAGAGGAGACCGCCGCCGGCATCCGCGACGCCGGCGGCCAGGCGATCGCCGTGCCCGTCGACGTCACCGACACCGCGTCCGTGCAGGCCGCGGTGAAGCAGGTGGCCGAGCAGTTCGGTCCGGTCGAGATCGTCGTGAACAACGCCGGCTGGGACGACTTCATGCCGTTCCTGAAGACCGACGAGGCGTTCTGGGACCGGATCCTCGACATCAACTTCAAGGGCCAGCTGCGGGTCATCCAGGCGACCGTCCCGGGCATGGTCGAGCGCGGCTTCGGCCGGGTCATCAACATCGGTTCGGACGCCGGCCGCGTCGGCTCCTCGCTCGAGGCCGTCTACTCGGGTGCCAAGGGTGGCATCATCGCCTTCACCAAGACCCTCGCCCGTGAGGTCGCGACCAAGGGCGTCACCGCGAACACGGTGTGCCCCGGCCCGACCGACACCCCGGCGCTGCGCAAGTTCGCCGACAGCTCCGGCCAGGACGCCGACAAGGTGATCGGCGGCATGACCCGCGCCGTGCCGATGAAGCGCCTCGGGCAGGCCGAGGACATCGGCGCCGCGGTCGCGTACTTCGCCTCCGACGCAGCCGAATTCGTCACCGGCCAGACCCTCTCTGTCAGCGGCGGTCTGACGATGTCCTGACTCCAGGCTTTCCCGAACGCGCGGCTGGAGTCATCCGGCCGCGCGTTCGGCATTCGCAGGGGTCGGACGGTAACGATCGTTTACAGATGTGCCTATGATCGGGGCATGACGAACAACGGTGATACAACGGATTTCGTGTCCTGGGCCCCGGTGGGTGAGTTCGAGGACATCCGATACGAGCACAGCGGCGACGGGATCGCGAAGATCACGATCTGCCGGCCCGAGGTGCGCAACGCGTTCCGCCCGCAGACGCTGATGGAAATCTCCGAGGCGCTGGTCGACGCCCGTGAGGACTCCTCGGTCGGCGTCATCGTGCTGACGGGGGAGGGGCCCGACGCGTTCTGTTCGGGCGGCGATCAGCGGGTGCGCGGCGATACCGGCTACCTCACCGAGCCGGGGAAGGCGGGAAGTGTCGGCCGGTTCCACGTCACCGACCTGCAGATCCAGATCCGTCGCCTGCCGAAGCCGGTCGTGGCGATGGTCGCCGGCTACGCGATCGGCGGCGGACATATCCTGCACCTGGTCTGCGACCTGTCCATCGCCGCGGACAATGCCCGGTTCGGTCAGGTCGGCCCGAAGGTCGGATCGTTCGACGGCGGCTACGGCGCGGGTCTGCTCGCCGAACTGGTCGGGGTGAAGAAGGCCAAGGAGATCTGGTTCCTGTGCCGCCAGTACGACGCCGAGCAGGCGCGCGAGATGGGGTTGGTCAATACCGTCGTTCCGCTCGCCGACCTGGAACGGGAAACCGTGCAGTGGTGTCGCGAGATGCTGCAGCTCTCGCCGTTCGCGCTGCGGCTGATGAAGGCCAGTTTCAACGCTGCAGAGGACGGGATGGCCGGGATCCAGCAGCTCGCCCACGATGCGAATCTGCTCTTCTACTCGACGGACGAGGCGAAGGAGGGCCGGGAGGCGTACAAGGCGAAGCGGCGCCCCGAGTTCGAGAAGTTTCCGCGCCGACCCTGATCTTCCATTTCGGTCCGACAATTAGTATGGTTGGGTCAATACCCCACGTGAGTGGCAATGCGTCCCCGGGCGCACATTGCCACTCACCTGGGACTGGACCGAGAAGGATGGTGTGCATGTCGGAAACCGCAACGCCCGCAGTCGCGTGGAGCGACGTCGACGCCGGCGTCATGACGATCACGTTGAAGCGACGGCCGGCGAACGCCCTCGGGCTGCCGATCATCGACGGCCTGAACGCCGCACTCGACGCAGCCGATGCCGACGGCTCGGTGAAGGTGATCGTCGTCCGCTCGGACATTCCGGGCTTCTTCGCGGCCGGCGCCGACATCAAGCACATGTCGTCCGTGGACGCCGAGTCCTTCACCGCGTACGGTGATCGACTCCGTGGGGCACTCGACCGGCTCGCCTCGGCCGACCGCATCTCGATCGCCGCGGTGGACGGCCTCGCGCTGGGCGGTGGCCTCGAACTCGCCATGGCCTGCACCCTGCGGGTCGGCGGCGCGGACGCGAAGTTCGGGCTGCCCGAGGTGAAACTGGGTCTGATTCCCGGAGCCGGTGGAACGCAGCGACTTCCGCGTCTCGTGGGGCGCGGCCGCGCCCTGGACATCATGCTGACTGCCCGTCAGGTCCTCGCCGCCGAAGCGCACGCGATCGGCCTGATCGACCGACTCGTCGACGCCGGCACCGCCACGGACGCCGCGCTGGCCCTCGCGGCCGAGTTGTGCACGATGTCGTTGCCCGCGCAGCGCGCCGTCATCCGCACGGTCGACGCGTCGTTCGATACACCGCTCGAGGAGGGCTTCGCGTTCGAGGTGGCCCAGGAGCAGGACCTTTTCGAGAACGGAGAGGCGAAGGAGGGCATCACCGCCTTCCTCGAGAAGCGCGCTCCGCGCTTCTCCTGAGCGCCATGTCGTCCGGGCGTGCCGGAAGGGGTGCGATCGCGCTCGCCCTGTTCCTCGTCTATGTGATCTGGGGATCGATCTACCTCGCGATCCGCCTGGTGATCGAAGAGGTTCCGCCGCTCGGCTCGATGGGCGCACGGTTCCTGCTCGCCGCCGCGTTGATGGCCGCCTTCCTGGCCTGTCGCGGCGGCTGGCGGCGGCTGCGCCTCACCGGGCGGGAAACGGCGGGAGCCGCGTTCCTGGGTGTCCTGCTTCTCGCCTGCGGCAACGGCCTGACCTCGGTGGGCCAACTGCACGGAGTGCCCTCCGGGGTGACGGCACTCCTCGTCGCGATGGTGCCGCTGTGGATCTGCATCTATCGCGCCCTGTCCGGCGACCGACCGCAGGTTCTGGAGCTGGCCGGCGTCGGTGTGGGGCTGATCGGTCTGGCAATCCTGGTGCTGCCGCACGGTGGTGACCGGTCCGGACTCCCGCTCGTGGGTGTGGCCGTCATCGTGCTGTCCAGTCTCTCGTGGTCGTTCGGGTCGTGGATCAAGCCGCGGATCTGGCTGCCCCACGACGTGTATGTCAGTGCGATGTATCAGCTTCTGGCGGCGGGCGCGGCGATGGCGTTCGCCTCGGTCGCGACGGGAGAACGCCTGGACGGTGCCATCGGACCCCGGGCATGGGGTGCGTTCGGCTACCTCGTGGTGTTCGGCTCGATCGTCGGCTTCACCGCGTACGCCTGGCTGCTGCACCACGCGCCACTCCCGTTGGTGGCCACCCATACGTATGTGAACCCGGTGGTGGCCGTGGCACTCGGATCGGTCGTGCTGTCCGAGCCCGTCACGCCCGCGCTGGTGGCCGGGGGAGCGGTGGTTCTGCTGTCGGTCGTGCTGGTCGTCAGTGCACACGCTCGAAAGCGACCGTCCGGGGATTCCACCATGAACGGTTCCAAGGTATTATTATCGGACCAAAGAGCGACGGGAGGCGGGTAGATGGCGCAGGGCAGCGTGAAACGCTCGTTCACCGGACCGCTGTCGGGACTGAAGGTGGTGGAGATCGGTTCGATCGGCCCCGGGCCGTTCTGCGCCATGCTCCTTGCAGATCTCGGCGCCGACGTGATTCGCGTGGACCGCGCCGTCGGTGCCGGGTTGGTCGGCCCGAACGCCGACTTCCGCGCCGAACTGCTGCACCGGGGCCGTCGCTCACTCGCCGTCGACCTCAAACACCCGGAGGGTGCAGAGGTGGTGTTGTCGCTCGTCGAGGACGCCGACGTCCTGATCGAGGGCTTCCGTCCCGGAGTTGCCGAGCGACTGGGCATCGGACCGGACGACTGCGCCGCACGGAACCCCGGGCTGATCTACGGTCGTATGACCGGTTTCGGGCAGGACGGACCGCTCGCCCAGCATGTCGGACACGACATCAACTACATAGCGCTCAGTGGCTCCCTGTCCATGATCGGACGCCAAGGCCAGCCGCCGACCCCGCCGCTCAGTCTGATCGGTGACTTCGGTGGCGGGGGAATGGTTCTCGCTCTCGGCATCGTGTCCGCTCTCTTCGAAAAACAACGCTCGGGGCTCGGACAGGTGATTGACGCCTCGATGGTCGAGGGTGCCGCACTCCTCGCGACGCCGTTCTTCGGGTTCGCGCAGACCGGGGTGTGGAACGGTGAGCGCGGCACCAACCTCGTCGACGGCGGCGCGCCCTATTACGACGCCTACGAGACCGCGGACGGCAAATGGCTGGCCGTCGGTGCCCTGGAACCGCACTTCTACGCCGACCTCGTCGCGCTGCTGGACCTGCCCGACGACCTCCCGGACCAGAACGACCGATCGCAGTGGCCGCAGATGAAGAAGATCTTCGCCGACGCCGTGCGAGGTCGCACTCTCGCCGACTGGCTCGACGCCGCCGAGGGACTCACGCCCTGCATCGCGCCCGTCCTCGACGTCGCCGAGGCGCCGGCGCACCCGCACAACGTCGCGCGCGGCGCGTTCGTCGAGGTCGACGGGCTCGTTCAGCCCGCGCCCGCGCCGCGATTCAGTCGCACGGCTGCCGCGGTGGACCGCCGTCCGCCGGCGCCGGGCGAACACACCACCGAAATCCTGACCGACTGGGGGATCGCCTCGGGCCGCGTCGCCGACTGGCTGCGCTCGGGTGCGGTGCGCGAGGCCGCCGCAGCGACCTGACCTTCCGGGCGCGAGACGCCCGGACCACACACTGACGGCGATCACCTGGGATCGCCGAACTTGAGAAGGAGTGAACTCGTGACCGAGCCCACCACATGGGAGACGTTCACGCTCGAGCGGCCGGAACCCGGCATCGCCGTCGTGACGTTGAATCGCCCCGAACGGATGAACTCGATGACGAACACCATGTTCGTCGAACTGGAGAAGGTTGCGCTGCAGCTGGATCACGAGCACGACCTGCGGGTCGTGATCCTCACCGGCGCCGGTAAGGCGTTCTGCGGGGGATTCGACCTCGACGACGCCGAGGGGTTGTCGTCACTGACGCCGATGGGCATGCTCGACCAGCAAGAACTGGCGGCGCGGGCACTCGCGGCGATCCGCAGTATCCGCGTCCCGGTGATCGCGGCGGTCAACGGTGCGGCCGCCGGCGGTGGGCTGTCCCTGTCCCTCGCCGCCGACATCCGGATCGGTTCGCCGGCGGCGCGCTTCAACGCGGCGTTCGTGCGGATCGGTCTCTCGGCCGGCGACCTGGGCGCGTCCTGGCACCTGCCCCGGCTCATCGGTCCCGCGCGGGCAGCGGAGTTCGCCTACACAGGCCGCTTCATCGAGGCCGTCGAGGCCGAGTCCCTCGGACTGCTGAACGCGGTCGTTCCGGCCGAGTCGCTGCTCGACGAGGCTCTCGCGATGGCCCGCCTGATCTGTGCGAATTCTCCTGCCGGAGTGCAGCTGTCGAAGCGCGCGCTCCACGCGAACATGGAGGTGTCGTCGTACGCGGCGGCGCTCGAACTGGAGAACCGCGGTCAGGCGCTGCTCACCCGCGGCGAGGACATGCCCGAAGCCCTGGCCGCCTTTAAGGAAAAGCGCATCCCGAAGTTCACGGGGCGGTGACCGGCATGACGCAGACGGAAACGCGGGAGAATACAGCGGTGCTGAGCAACTACACGCCGCCCCAGCTGGAGACCCTCACCCTCGAGGTGATCGAGGGCAAGATCGCCGTCCTCACGATCGACCGGCCGGACCGGATGAACTCGATGACCGTGAAGATGTTCGAGGAGTTCAACACCGCCGCGTACGCGTTGCGTGACACGGACGCCCGGGCGTTGATCATCCGTGGCGCGGGCGACCGGGTGTTCTGTGCGGGGTTCGATCTGGACGAGATCCACGTCATCACCGAAATGGGTGTGCGCGAGTTCCTGCGGTTCCAGGAGACCGCGACCGGCGGATTGGCGGCGCTGTACCACCTGCCGTTCCCCGTGATCGCGGCGATTCACGGTGCCGCGGCGGGAGGCGGGATGGCTCTCGCGCTCGCCGCCGACATCCGCCTCGTAGCGCCGACGGCGAAGTTCAACGCGGCGTTCGTCAAAGTCGGCCTGTCCGTCGGCGAACTGGGCACGTCGTGGAAGCTCACCCGGCTCGTCGGGCCGGGCCGGGCGGCGGAAATTGCGTACACGGCACGCTTCGTCGGCGCCGAGGAAGCTGCCCGAATCGGGTTGGCGAACCGAGTTGTGCCGAGCGAGGACCTGTTCGACGAGGCCGTCGCGGTGGCCGAGGCCATTGCCTCGAACTCCCCGGGCGGCGTCCGGATGTCGAAGCGGGCTCTGCAGCGGAACCAGGAAGTCACGTCCTACTCCGCGGCCCTGGAGTTGGAGAACCGAGGACAGGCGCTGCTCACCCGCTGCGCAGATATGCCGGAGGCGCTCGCGGCGTTCAAAGAGAAGCGGGAACCGCGCTTCACAGGCCAATAGGTATCAACGAATGAGAACACGGATGGAGGCGAGCGCATGACCTGGGACTGGACGCCCGACACGCTCGGTGCGCTGGAGTCGTTCCTGCGCGATCGGGGCATCACCGATGGCACGCTCACGACTTCCCGGATCGGCGACGGGCATTCGAACTTGACGTTCCTGGTGTCCGACGGGGTCCGTCAAGTGATCGTCCGCCGTCCCCCGCCTCCGCCGGTTCCGCCGGGCGCCCACGACATGCTGCGGGAGGCGCGCCTCGTCGGGGGCCTTGCGGGCAGTGGTGTGCCGGTGGCGGACGTCCTCGCCGTCGGTCAGACCGGTGACGTACTCGATGTCCCGTTCTACGTGATGGACTACGTCGCGGGTCCGGTGGTCACCACCGAGACACCGCCGGCGTTGAGCGCGCCCGCGGACCGCCGTCGCATCGGTGAGGCGTTGATCGACACCCTCGCGGCACTGCATGCGGTGGACTGGCAGGCTGCCGGGCTGGGTGATCTGGGTCGTCCGGAGGGATTCAACGAGCGTCACCTGCGACGCATGGGCAAATTGGTGGCGGCCGAGGACGGGACGCCGCCGCCGGAGTTCGCGGACATCGACGCGTGGCTCGGCGCCAACGTGCCCGCCGAATCCGGTGCGTCGATCATCCACAACGACTACCGCATCGGCAACGTTATTCTCGCCCCTGACTCACCGGGACGTATTGCCGCAGTGCTGGACTGGGAGCTCGCGACGATCGGTGACCCGCTCTTCGATCTGGGGTACTTCCTCGCGTCGTATCCCGTCGAGGGGGAGCAGCGCACACCCACCGAGGACCTCGGCGTCGCGGTGCTCGAGGACGGCTACCCGACCCGCGACGAACTCGCCCAGCGATACGCGGCCGCCACCGGCGCCGACCTGTCGAACCTGAACTGGTACACCGCACTGGCCCTGTGGAAGCTGGCGGTGCTGTACGAGTACGGGCGCCGCCGCGCCGTCGCCGGAGTCGGCGATCAGTATTACCGCGACGGGGCACTCGTGCGTGCCTTCCTCGACGCCGCCCACCGCGCGGCAGGGCTGACACAGTCCGTGGTCTGACCTCTGCGGCAAGGCTGTCTCAGGCAGGGACGGCTGGGAAGGAATCGACGACCTGCCGGCGCAGCGGCCCTGCCATGTGGGCGAAGTCGCCTCGACGCAGATTCGCCCGCCCCGATCCTGTACACCTCAGGAACCACGGGAAGGCCGAAGGGCGCGATACTGACACACCGAAACCTGTGGGCCAGCAACGTCAACTGGATGCTGGCGGTGAACTACAACGCCGAACATGCGGCGCTCACGTCGGCGCCACTCGACGCGGGGACACTGCTCGACGACATCGAGCGATATCGGGTGACGTCGCTGTTCATGGTGCCGGCCATGATGTTCACGAGCAAAACGCGAGCGTTTCGACACCGCCGACTTGTCCAGCGTCCGTATCATCGTCGCGGGTGCAGCGCCTGTCCCGGAACCGATGTTGCGGCTGTATGGGGCACGGGGCATTCCCGTCAGCCAGTGCTGGGGTCTCACCGAGGCGGCGACCGGAGCGACGTTCCGGGGCACCGATCGCGCGCTCGACAAGCTGGGGTCCCTGCGGCACCGCCGGCATGCTGAACGAGGCCCGTCTGATCGACGCCGACGGCGACGTGGTGACGACGCCCGGTGCGCGCGGAGAACTCTGCGTGCGCGGCGACACCGTGACCCCGGGATACTGGAACATGGCCGAGGAAACTGCCGCCGCACTTGGCCCGGATGGCTGGTTGCGCACCGGTGACGTCGCCTACCAGGACGAGGACGGCTACTACAACATGGCGGGCCGGCTCGAGGACATGATCATCAGTGGTGGCGAGAACTTCTACCCCGCAGAGGTCGAGAGCGTGCTGTACGGCCATCCGGCCATTGCCGAGGTCGCGGTGATCGGCGCCCCCAACGATCGCTGGGGAGAACGGGTGGTGGCGGTTGTCGTCCCCGTGCCGGGCGCGCGACTGGAGTTGGAGGAGCTGCGAGAGTTCGCCGGTGCCGCACTGGCCCGGTACAAGTTGCCGCTCGAACTGCGCATCGTCGACCTACTCCCGCGGAACACGACCGGGAAGGTCCTCGAGCACGAATCGCGTGCCATGAGCGGCACCGGCGCCTGACCGCCGGCGCAGCGGCCGGTCACATGCGATGACACGTGACCGTCGCTGTGGTGCAGGTCTTTCCGGAAGGATTGCGTCCGACTACCTGAACTACTGCGAAGGTACGGCCGCGGTAGATCATTCTGGGTGCGAAGGTGATCGGCTCGGTGCCCGGGCAGGGCCGTACGAACGCCATGGCGATGGACGTCGTCTGGAATTCGGCATGTGGTGTCACCGCGGAGTGGCCGGCGAGCTCGGAGGCGCACAGCAGGACCCCGCCGTGGACGTTGCCCAGCGGATTGCGGAGCGACTCCGACGGTTCGAGTTCGAGGCCGGCAGCGGCGTTGTCCCGTCGGTGGTGCGCACCGAGCAGTTCGATGATCGAGGTCGCGTTCATTCGGGCTGGAGCGACGTGGTCGGGCACCGAACCCGTTGGCATGTCGGCGGCGACGAATCGGAGGCGGGCGCTTGCGAGCGCAACGACCCGTCCGGACTCGTCGACGACCCGGCTGGTTGCCAGCCCCCCGTCGGGATCTTCGGTGACGACTTGGCTCTCTGCCCGCAGGACCGAACCGTCGAGTGCAGGGCTGCGGGAGAAGTCCAGGTGAAGTTCCGTCGTGACGGACCAGTGCCCGGCCGGGGCGCGGGCGGTGATCGGATATCCCGTCACGTCGTCCATCAGCACACCGAGTGCGCCGCGGCACGGCAGTCCGCGCTCATCGGCCATCCACGGTCCGGTCGTCATCGTGGACTTGCCGTGGGTGGCGTCGCCGGTCACGGGTGTTACTCGGAACAGTGCTTCGACACCGGTCGCGACGAACGGGAGTGCGGTGACGTCCTCGATGGTCATGTCCCTCCTGGACAGACAGGAGAAGGCCCGCCGACGGACGCGAGTCTCGTCGGCAGGCCTTCCTCGTACGGGTGTGGGTCAGACCCCGCGCTGGGCCTTCGCGGCTTCGCTGGCGGCCTTGCTCTTTTCCCGGGCGGCGGCCCAGTCTTCGCTGCTCATCGACGTCAGTCCGGCGAAAGTGCCGGGGCCGGCGAGCATCTGGCCGCCGTCCATCGCGATGGTTTGGCCGGTGAGGTAGTCGCAGGCGTCCGACAGCAGGAAAATGGTGAGGTTGGCGAGTTCCTCCATCGTACCCATCCGGCCCATCGGCACCTGGTCGGCCTGGGTCGCGCCGACGGCACTCTTCTCGGTCGGGTTGAGCATCTCCCACGCGTAGTCCGTCGGGATCGGTCCGGGGGCGAGTGCGTTGAGGCGGATGCCGTAGCGGGCCCATTCGACGGCCAGCGACATCGTCATCGAATGCACGGCCGCCTTCGCCATCGCGGACGGGACCACGAACGCGGAACCGCTCCACACCCAGGTGGTGAGCGTGGACAGGACGACGCCCTTGGTGCCGCCCTCGATCCAGCGGCGGCCCGCCGCGTGGGTGGTGTTGAACGATCCGTTCATCACCGTCGACGTGACGGCCTCGAAGGCACGCGGGCTGAGCGATTCGGTGGGGGCGATGAAGTTCGCGGCGGCGTTGTTGATCACGCCCGTCAGCGGGCCGTGCAGCGCCCAGATCTCGTCCATCGCGGACGACACGAGGTCGGCGTTGCGGACGTCGACGGTCTGCCAGTGCACCGAGCCCGGCCGGGAGACGGACGCCTCCGCGGCGGCCTCTTCGAGGACGGCGGGCCGGCGGCCCCACAGGTGTACTTCGGCGCCGTGGTCGACGAGGTGGCGGGCGACGCCGCGACCGAGCCCGGTGCCGCCGCCGGTGATGAGCACGCGCTTGCCCGCGAGGGCGTCGGACGCGAAGGGAGAAGTGGTCATGCGCTGGTCCTAATGGTCGGGAACGAGGGCTACAGGCCCAGGCTCTTGCTGATGATCTCGCGCTGAATCTCGTTGGTACCGCCATAGATCGGCGGCGCCAGGGAGCGGCGGACCTGTTCCTCCATGCCGTATTCGCGGGTGTAGCCGTAGCCGCCCATCATCTGCATCGCCTCGAGCGCGGTCTTCTTCGCGATCTCGGTGCATTTCAGCTTGGCCATCGAGCCCTCGCGGTTGAGGTTGTCTTCCTCGCCGGCGTCGATCCGCTCGGCCACCTCGTACACGAAGGACTTCGCGAAGGCGATCTCCGTGGCGAGATCCGCTATCCGATGCCGGATGGCCTGGAAGCTGCTGATCTTGTGGCCGAACTGCTCGCGCTCGGTGACGAAGGCGATCAGGTCGTCGAGCGAACGCTGGGCGCCGCCGAGCGCCATCGTCGCGATGATGAGCCGTTCGACGCTCAGTCCGCGCATCAGATGGCGCCACGCCTGGTTCGGTGTGCCGACGACAGCGCTCACCGGGACCGCGACGTCGGTGAAGTACAGGTCGTTGCAGGTCCGGGCTTCCATGGTCTTGATCTCGTGTATCTGGAGGCCGGGCGTGTCGGTCGGCACCATGAACAGGGTCAGGCCCTGGTGCTTGTTGCCGGACGTGTCTGTCCGGGCGAGGAGCAGGATGTGCTCGGCGATGTGGGCCGCGGAGATCCACGTCTTCTGCCCGTTGATGACGTAGTGGTCGTCGACCAGTTCCGCCTTGATCCGGACGCCACCGAGATCGGAGCCGGCGCCGGGCTCGCTGAGGGCGATCGCCTCGAGCTTGCCTGCGGCCATGTTGCCGACGATGGTGCGTTTCTGTTCCTCGGTGCCGTAGCGCAGATACGTCTGCGCGGCGGTGAGTCCGGTGGAGTAGGCGATGATGGGTGCGAGGCCGCGGGCGGATTCCTCGAGGAAGATGCATTCCTCGACCATTCCGGCGCCGCCCCCGCCGTATTCCTCCGGCAGCGAGACGGCGAGCCAGCCGAGGCCGGCGAACTTGTCGAGGATGGCTTGGCTGTTCGCCAGGGTGCCGCCCTCGGTCAGCAGGTCACGTTGCTGGAGGGTCTTGCATTCGGCGTCGCAGAACTCGCGAACGGCGACCGCGAACTCTCGTTGCTCTCGGGTGAAACGCATGTGGCCTACTGCTCTCTGTGACGGGTCCTGGGAAGTGAGTTGCCGGACGGCGAGGCGAAAGACAGCCCCGCCGTCCGGAAGTCGTCGGTCAGGCTCCGCGGAACTTGGAGAAGTCGGGCTTACGCTTCTCGTTGAACGCGCTGATGCCCTCGATGGCCTCGGCGGACTCACCGAACAGCTTCAGCGTGGAGTAGGCCATGTTGCCCTGCGCGATGAAGTGCTCGGTGTCGGCGTTGAGCGACTGCTTGAGCACCTTCAGCGCCGTCGGCGACAGCTGCAGGATCTCGTCGGCCCACGCCCGGACCTCGGCGCGCAACTGGTCACCGGGCACCACCTTGTTGACCAGGCCCCAGTCGAGGGCCTGCTCCGCGCTGTAGCGGCGGCACAGGAACCAGATCTCACGGGCGCGCTTCTCGCCGATCGCGCGGGCGAGGTAGCCGGTGCCCAGGCCGGCGTCGAACGATCCCACGCGCGGACCGTTCTGCCCGAAGATGGCGTGATCGGCGGCGATCGACAGGTCGCACAGCAGGTGCAGCACGTGGCCGCCACCGACGGCGACACCGTTCACCGCGGCGATCACGGGCTTGGGCACGTCCCGGAGCACGCGGTGCAGGGCCTCGACCTCGAACAGGCCGCTGTCGGACGGGCCGTAGTCGCCCGTCTCCATGCGCTGCTTCTGGTCGCCACCCGAGCAGAACGCCTTCTCGCCGGCACCGGTGAGCGCGATCGCCCCGACCTCGGAGCTGCCCCACGCCTTCTTGAACGACTTCACCAACTCGTCGACCGTCTTCGCGCGGAACGCGTTGTACCGCTCGGGCCGGTTGATCGTGATCCAGGCGAGTCCGTTCTCGACCTCGTACGTCACATCCGTGAAGTCACTCGTGAAGTCACTCATCGACCTGTTGGTCCTTTCAGGTTGCCCGCGGAACGTAAGCCCCGCGAAGTTCTTTTGGTCTTACCTTATGACGAAGGTAGCGCTGATAACGAGCGTTTTCAAGAGCGACGGTTAAAAAGGCTGTGACCTGCGTTGATGCGATGGGAATTCGCTGCAATATGACGTCGTGACCCGATCGTCGCACTTCCATCCTCTGCACAGCAGAACCTTCTGTACGTGTGTGCCCGGTCACATTAATGTTCCGGACGTCGAGGTGACGACGCCCGACCCGCAAGGCCCAATCTCCCGGAGAGCCGTGCTGTAGCGCTCCGGTCACGGCGTGTACCGCCATGAGCGTGATGAGGAAACCATGAGTGCAACCATCCACCGGGATCTGCAGATACCCGGACCGATCGCAGACGCCGATCGAGACGATCCCACGCCCGAGATCATCGAGGCGATTCGCGCGCGATTCCCCACCGAAGGCGAATACGACAGGATGCTGACCCGCAAGATGGAGAGGCGGGCCGGGTCGGGGTACCGCAGTTTCGATCTCGGCCTGCTCACCGCGGCGCTCGAGAACATGCTGCGGGACGTACTGCCGACTGCATTCGAGGTCCGGAGCGTGCGGTGGTTGACGGGCGGAGCGTCGAAGATCCAGATGGGTTTCACCCTCAGGTACTCCGACCCGGCAGGAAGGGACGTGACCGAGGACCTGGTCCTCCGGATGGAGCCGCCGGAGTCCCTCAATGCCACCAGCCGGATGCGGGAATTCGAGGTGATCAACGCCCTCGCTGGGACAGTGCCGGTGCCGACGGTCCGGTGGGTCGACGAGGACGGACGGTGGTTCCCGGAGCCGGCGCTCGTCTACACCTGGGTGCACGGATCCGCGAAGCCCAGCCGCGCCCAGAGTCGGATCGCCGGCATCGGAATCAACTTCGGTCCCCAACTCCGCGAAGTCCTCGCCCCGCAGTTCGTCGACCTCCTGGCGCGCATTCACACGTTCGACGTCGCGGCGGCCCCACTGGACCACTACGAGAAGCCCGCGGTGGGCGGCACCGAGAGCGCCCTGTGGCAGTTGAACCGGGCGAGACGGGTGTGGGAGGAGGACCGAGGAGAAGACCTTCCGCTGCTCGACGTGGCGGAAGGCTGGCTCGAGGACAATCTCCCCGTCCTCGACCGTGTCAGTCTCGTCCACGGCGACTATCGCGGGGGAAACTTCCTGTTCGACGAGGACAGCGGATCCGTCACGGCCATCCTCGACTGGGAGCGCAGCTTCCTCGGCGACCGCCACCGCGACCTCGCGTGGGCGACGCTGTACCCGTTCGGCCATCCGTCCGAAGACGGTTCGGAGTTCCTCGCGACGGGTCTGCTGCCGACCGCGGAGTTCTTCGACCAGTACGAGCGGGCATCCGGCCTGACCGTCGATCCGGACAAGCTGACGTTCTACCGGATCCTGAACGAATACCAGTCCGTCGTCACCGCGCTGGGCTCGGCCTACCGCGTCTCGAAGCTCGGGAAGACCCACCAGGACGTCCTGCTGACGGGACTCGAGGCGACCGGATATCTGATGGCGCATCAACTCGGCAAGGATCTCGAGGAGGTTCTCTGATGGTGAACAAATCCGCGAACACGTTCGACGCAGCTGCCCGCTCACTACGTACGACGGTGACACCGGCGCTGGGGGAGTCGAATTCGCTCGCCGCCGAGCAGGTGCGGGTCATCGCCGGCGTACTCGACTTCTACCGCGACCGCGCACAGCACGAGTACCCGCGGAAGCTGTACGAGTTCCGGACGTATCTCGCTCTGGCAGAACGACTCAGCGACTACCCGGATATGGATCGCGATGCCCGGTCACTGCTCGTCGACGCACTCGAGCAGGCGCGTGCCACCGACCGGCTCGCCGTTCCGGAATACGGACAACTCGACCGGGCGACGGACGAATTGACGCGAGCGATCGGCGGAATGGTCCGATCGGCGCGATCCACGGACCCGGACACGGGCGCAGAGATCAGCCGCCTCGTGCTCGACCACTCACGACCACTCGTCGAGATGCAGCGGTCGTGGTTCCTGCCCCAGGGCGTCGATCCGGACCCGGCTGCCGTCCCGCCCCTCCGCTCCCTCCTCGGCACCCCTGCCGCTCCGCCCCGCGCCCACTAGCCAACGCACCGCTGCCTCATGCATCAGGAGAAGATATGTCATCCGAGGTGATCACCACCGCACCCGACGCCACGGTCTCGACCGACATGCGTCGGCGCGCGATCTCCGCCGCCAGTTTCGGAACGTTCGTCGAGTACTACGATTTCGTCATCTACGGCTACGTCGCGACGTACATCGCGCAAGCCTTCTTTCCCACTGGGAACTCGTTCGTCAGCCTATTGCTGACCTTCGGTGCCTTTGCCGCCAGCTTCGTGGCA
Organism: Rhodococcus sp. JS3073; assembly: GCF_026810085.1. Lineage (NCBI taxonomy): Bacteria > Bacillati > Actinomycetota > Actinomycetes > Mycobacteriales > Nocardiaceae > Rhodococcus > Rhodococcus sp. JS3073. The sequence goes on from NZ_CP113951.1 coordinate 5,524,101, forward strand.
CGCCCCCTCGGCGCGGTGATCTTCGCGCCGTTGGGCGACCGATACGGCAGGAGGGTCGTCCTCTCGGTCGTCATCACCCTGATGACCCTCGCCACGGCGGGCATCGGTGTGCTGCCCACGTACTACCAGATCGGTGTCGCGGCACCGGTTCTCCTGACGGCACTGCGTCTCGTGCAGGGACTCTCCGCGGGCGGTGAGTACGGCGGAGCGACGTCGCTCATCGCGGAGTTCGCGCCGCCTGCCCGGCGGGGCTTCTTCGTCGGATTCATCTCGCTGACCGTCGGCGGGGCGATGCTGTTCGGATCGGGAACGGCGATGGCGCTGACCCGGACCCTGTCGCCGGAGGCGATGTCGTCATGGGGATGGCGATTGCCGCTGCTGCTGTCGCTGCCGCTGGGATTGATCGGCCTGTACATCCGCTTCCGGCTCGAGGAGACGCCGGCGTTCACGGCCCTGTCCCGGGAGGGGCGGGTGCAGAAATCGCCGCTGCTGACGACGCTGCGACGGGACTATCGATCGGTGCTCATCGGGATCGGTATCGCGGCGACCAACTCGTGCATGATGGCGTTGTACTTCATCTACATGCCGTCCGCGCTGAAGGAGTTCACGGACTTCTCCGCCGGAGACGCGCAGTTGATCACGTTCGTCGGCCTGGTCGCGTATTGCACTGCGGTGCTTCCCTTTGCGCGTCTGTCCGACCGGGTGGGACGGATCCCGCAACTGCTCGTTTCGTCGGCCACGCTGATCGTACTGATCTATCCGTCGCTCATGATGCTGTCGAGCGGCGTGCTGCCACTCGCGATCGCCGCGATGGTGGTCGTCACACCCGTCGTCGCCGCCAACATCGCGGCCGTGACACCACTGCTGTCCGAGATGTTCGAGACCGACACCCGGTACACCGGACTGTCTCTCGGATGGCAGATGTCGACGACCCTTTTCGCCGGCCCCGCCCCGATCATCCTGGCGGCGCTCGCCGGACTGGGCGGAGCGACCGTCCCGGCCTTCTACGCGATGGCCGTCGTCGCACTCACCGTGATCGCGGGCATCTTCGCCGCGCGCACGGCCGCACGATCCAGAACCCACTAGACCAATCCAACAGAAGTGAGGAATGAGAGAAATGGCATTCGGCGCCGAGCATTTCGAGTACCAGAATCCCCCTGAGGCCGACCATCTGTGGGTCGAAACGATCCTGTTTCCGATCGTGATTCCGGAGGCGAACCTCTACACGCTGATCTACACGAACGTGCGCCCGAGTCTCGGGGTGATGTGGAACCAGGTCATGGTGTGCGGCTCGCTCACCGACACGCGAGCGGAACTGTTGCACTACAACGAGAATCCGCATCTCCCCGCGCCGGCATCCTTCACCCGGATCGACTCGCCGATCGGACTGTCGATCGATGCGGTCGACGCGCCGCGCAGGTTCCGCATCGACTACGTCGCCGACGACGGCACCGAGATCCACGTCGACTGGGTAAACCTCATGGACCCGTTCGACATTCACGATCCGCAGCACAGTCCACAGGCGGGCACGGCTGCCGATATCCACGCCGACCTCGAGTCGGGTAGCCGCAAGGCCATCGGGCACGGGGATGCCACCGGGCGTGCGACCGGAACGATGATCGTTCGCGGCCGCGAGTACGTCGTCGACTCCATCGAGCGGATGGATCGGAGCTGGGGACCGCGTGACCCCATGAAGGCCGGGAAGCCGAACCACATCGTCTCGGCGACCTTCGGCGAGGACCTCGCCTTCCACATGATCTGCCCCTGGAACCCCGCGGTGGCGAATCCCGGCGCCTTCCAGCTCTCGCACGGATACGTGATGGACGACGGCGAGGTCTACGGGCTCACCGACGAGCTGGAGATGACCAGCACGCACCTCGGGATGGTGTGCACCGGAATCGACATGACGGTCACCGACGTGCGTGGGAAGAAGTTCCGCCTGCAGGCCACGCCGAACGTCGGGGCGCCCTGGATCGCGGCGCCGACCGCGATGGTGCACAACGCTCTGATGCGGTGGACATGTGCGGGGCGCGACGGGTACGGGGTGGTCATGAGTACTCGGCACCTGTCCGAATTGAACAGGAACTTCGGTCGGTTCCAGGCCGACACCCGCGGGCTCGTCTCCGTCTGAGAAGCCGGGCCGCAATCGCGGGTGCGCCGTGGCGGGTACCCATTTCGGACCCCGTGAAGTCGGACTATCATCCCGGTATGAAGACGAGGCCGATCAGTAAGCCGACTTACATGATCGAGTCCGTGCACAATGCGCTGCTACTGCTGAATGCAGTCCGCGACCACGGCAGCCTCCGGTTGAAGGATGCCGCCGAGGAGATCGGCGTGGCCGAGTCGACCGCCCACCGGTTGCTGGCCATGCTGATCTACCACGGCTTCGTCGTGCAGGACGAGTCGCGGCGGTACCTCCCGGGGCCGTCGATCGGGGTCGGTCCCACTCATTCGTCCTGGACCAAGACATTCCGCGATGCCAGCCTCGGCCCGATGCGCGAACTTGCCTCTCTGACAGGGGAGACGGTGAATCTCGTCGTACGCACGGGCGTCGCGTCTCGGGTGATCGGAGCCGTGGAGTCGGAGAAGCTGCTCAGGGTCGGAAACCGCCAGGGGCATGTTCCACCTGCCCGCACGTCGGCCGGCGGCCGAGTGCTGCTCGCGCAACTCGGCGACAGTGCGCTCACCGACCTGTATCAGTCGGACCACGCACTGTCGGCCGACCGGCTGGCACCGGCAGAGTTCGCCCAGTTGTGCAGGGAATTGCGGGCTGTGGCCGAGAAGGGTTACGCGACAGCGGTAGACACAGTTGAGGTGGGGTTGTCCTCCGTCGCGCTCTGTCTTCGCAACGGTGAAGGTGTTGCTCTCGGCGCCCTCGTCGTCGCGTTGCCGACGACCCGCCTTCAGTCGAGCCTCGAATCCGGACTCGTCGCCCAGATACGCAGAGCAGCAGTAGGAATCGAGTCCCGTATTCGTGAACTGAGGCCGTCCGGCACCATGTGAGTCGGGGCGCGGCCGCGTCCGCGACGTGGCGCTTCCCGAAACATGCTTCGGAACAACGGATCTGCCGATTCGCCGAATTTCCGGTCATCACTTTTTGGTCCGATAGTTCTGTAGTATGGTCGGTATTACAGGGCGATAGACCCGAAATCAGGAGCGAGATGACCATCATCGCAGCGCTCGCACGCGAGCCGCATTCGAATTTTCAATTCCAGCAGGTATCCCTCGCCGAGCTGCGGCCGGACGAGATTCTCGTCGAGATCCGCGGTGTCGGCATATGTCACACCGACATTGCGGCGCGCGACGGCATCTACGGACTTCCGTATCCCATTGTGCTCGGGCACGAGGGCAGCGGGGTCGTGACCACGGTAGGCGCCGGGGTGACGACCGTGGCGCCCGGTGACCACGTGGTGGTGTCCTTCAACAGTTGCGGACGGTGCACCTCGTGCACGTCCGGCAACCCTGCCTACTGTCGCGACTTCGCGGTCGAGAACTACATCGGGACGCGACCCGACGGGTCCCGGGCACTCGAATCGGAGGCGGGCCCGGTGTACAGCCATTTCTTCGGCCAGTCCTCTTTCGCGACTCATGCTGTGGTCAATCAGCGGAACGTCGTCGCGGTCGATGCGGACCTGAAGCTGGCGCAACTCGGTCCGCTGGGGTGCGGGCTCCAAACCGGTGCGGGTGCGGTCATGCGATCGATGCGGTGCCACGCTGGGTCCAGTCTCATAATTCTCGGTGCCGGGCCCGTGGGCCTCGCGGCGGTCATGGCGGCGCGGATCCAGGGCTGTTCGCCGATCCTCGTCGTGGAACCGCACGAGGCGCGGCGGACGATGGCCACCGACATGGGGGCAACGCACACGATCGACCCCACAGCCGACGGTGACCTGGCCGAGGGGGTCCGCCGGATCGTCCCCGGGGGCGTGGACTACGTCTTCGATACGACCGGCCGCGTCGACGTTATACGCAGCGCGATTGCGGCAGTCGGCTGTAACGCCGTTCTCGGTCTGGTCGGCGTTCCCTCGGATTTTTCCGTCGACCTTCCGCTGAACATCGTGAGCACGATGCAGACGGGGTTGACCGTGAAGGGAATCGTCGAGGGGGACAGCGATCCGTCCGAGTTCATTCCGGAACTTATCGGGCACTACCGGGCAGGTCGGTTCCCCTTCGACAAGATGATCACCACCTTTCCGCTGTCGGCCATCAACGAGGCCGTCGCCGCACAGCACCGTGGTGACGTCGTGAAAGCGGTTCTCGTCCCGGATGCAGACCTGCAGAACGTCGTGTAGCCGCCCATCAGTGAAGGGAAAAGACAAGCCAGTGAATGACATTCGATACGACAGCTTCTACATGGACGGTGCCTGGGCGGCGCCACAGGGTGACGACCTGATCGCAGTACGGTCACCGCTGTCCGAGCAGCAGATCGGGTCGGTGCCGCGAGGTACGGAAGCGGACATCGACGCCGCCGTCGCCGCAGCTCGGCGGGCCTTCGACGCCCCCGACGGGTGGAGTACCTGGTCGGCGGAGCGGCGCGGCGAGATCGTGGACGCCTTCGCGGCCGAACTCGAGAAGCGCGGCGACGAGACGGCCCGCCGGGTGACGATCCAGAACGGCATGCCGACCACCGTGGCCCGCGGGATCGAGGCCGTCTTCCCGGCGATTCTGCTGCGCTACTACGCGGATCTGATGAGGTCCGGCGTCGCCGAGGAACTACGCCCAGGCATGGCTGGAGGCAGCACCCGCGTCGTCCACGATCCCATCGGCGTCGTCGCGGCCATCGTGCCGTGGAACGTCCCGCAGGGGATCACGTTCCTCAAGCTCGCGCCCGCTCTCGCAGCCGGGTGCACGGTTGTCCTCAAGCCGGCGGAGGAGACGGTGTTCGATGCGTACTCGGTGGCCGAGGCCGCGATCGCCGCAGGTCTCCCGGCGGGTGTGCTCAACATCGTGCCGGCCGGACGTGAAGTCGGTGCCCACCTCGTCGCGCATCCGGGCGTCGACAAGGTGTCGTTCACCGGTTCCACCGCGGCCGGACGATCGATCGCCGAAACCTGCGGGCGGCTCCTGCGTCCGGTCACCCTCGAACTCGGGGGCAAGTCCGCCGCAATCGTGCTGGACGACGCAGACCTGTCTGCGCACGCCGAGGCCTTCTTCTCGGCGACCCTTCTGAACAACGGCCAGATCTGCTGGCTCAACACCCGCATCCTGGCACCCGAGTCGAAGTATGCCGCCGTCGTCGACAGCGTGACCGACATGGTCGCGTCGTTGAAGATCGGGGACCCACTCGATTCGGGCACTCACATCGGTCCACTGGTGTCAGCACGACAACGGGACAGGGTCGAGGGGTACATCGCCAAGGGGCGAGCCGACGGCTTCGAGGTGACCACCGGTGGTGGCCGCCCGAGTGATCTTGACGGTGGCTGGTTCGTCGAACCGACCGTGTTCGTCGGCGTCGACAACTCGGCGACGATCGCTCAGGAGGAGATCTTCGGTCCGGTCCTGACCGTGATCCCGTACCGCGACGAAGGCGACGCCGTCGCAATCGCGAACGACTCCGTGTACGGCCTCGGCGGTTCCGTGTGGACGTCCGATCCGGCTCGCGGTGAGGAGATCGCGCGCCGGGTCCGCACGGGGACGGTCGGGATCAACGCCTACTCGAACGATCCCTGGTCTCCGTTCGGTGGGGTCAAGGCGAGTGGCCTCGGCCGCGAACTCGGTCCCGAGGGCCTCCGCAGCTTCCAGAACGTCAAGTCGATCTACCGGGGTGTGTGAGTACCCCGATAACCGAATGTCCTGACACCGAATACCTTCAACCACGAGGCAGGAAACATGATCAAGCCCGAAGACGCCGACTTCCATCCCAACGACCCGACGCTGAAGAGGTGGGCCGAGACGATCGGATTCTGGTTCGCGATCCCGGAGGAGAGGATCTACGGGAACGTCTATGTCCTGGCGCGGCCGAACGTGGGCGCGACGATCTCGTCGATCAACGTGGTTCAAGGGCACAATTCCGACCCCTTCAGTGTCGACTTCACCGATCCGCACATGCACGTCCCGTGTCCGGACTCGATGATGAAATTTTCCTTGGAGAACGGTCTCTCCGTCGAGGTCGACGCGCCGCCAACCGGGTACCACTTCACATACGAGAGCCTGGCCGGTGTGTGCTCGATGGACATGAGGATCGACGGGTGCATGCCGGCCTGGGACCCCAACGATCCAGCCGAGAATCCGTTGCTGTCGGTGGATCCCGAGCACACCGATCTCGGGCTCGGCGATGCTTGGGCGGGCGGACACCTCGACTTCCTCGGTCGTGTCACCGGAACCCTCGAACTGCGCGGGAAGAAGTACACGATCGATTCGATGGGTGGCACGGACCGTAGCTGGGGAGAGCGAACCGAACTCGGCCAGGCCGCGATCTCATACGTGCACATTCCGTTCGACGAGAACTTCGGAATCCACCTCGTGATGGCGCCGGATCACGACGACGAGGTGAGCTACGGCCCGCTGCGATTCGGATACGTCTACGAGGACGGCAAGGTGTACGGGATCACCAGTGCGGAGATGGAAGGAAGTCAGGTGGACCTGCTTCCGACGTCCAATCGTATCCGCGTCACCGACGAACGGGGTCGTACATACGAGGTGTACGGCTCGGCAGTGGCCAGTGCGCCGTGGTACACCTTCAGTCCGTCCTACGTGACCTTCCAGGCCCTGATGCGCTACGAACTCGACGGCCGCCTCGGTTACGGACTGATGGCCGACACCTGGGGGATCGAGTTCTTGGCCGACCGCACCTCGCGGCACGGCCGGGCAGCGCGACGTCTGGCCGCAGGAACGACGGGCAGGTGAGCACGATGCAAACAGCAGTCGAGACCACGGGTTCGGTAGTGGGAAGCGACCATCCCACGGAAGGAATGATCGAGGCCGGGAGGCGCCGATTCCCCACGGATTCGGCCAGTCAGATCGCACTCGACCTGAAATTCCGTCGACGCGGGGGGCCGATCTGGATGCGGTCGACTCCGGAGGAGTTGAGCACCGCGCTGACCAAGTTCCTGGAGAAGCGGGTGGAGGGCGACTTCGCGGTCACCGACACCCGGTGGCTCACCGGCGGGGCATCGAAGATCCAGATGGCGTTCACGTTGAACTGGTCCGAGCCTGGCAGGGGCCCGGTCGCCGACCGCATGTTGCTCCGGATGGATCCGCCCGAGACGCTGAACGCGACGTTCAAACAGACGGAAGCGGAACTCATCTCGGCGGCACGTGGAGTGCTGCCGGTGCCGGCGGTCCGCTGGACCGACGCGTATGGTGACGAGTTCCCCGAGCCGGCGCTGGTGTGCGACTTCGTCGACGGTGTCACGAAGCCGCAGACCACAAAGACTGGCCAGGTGTCCGGCCTCGGGACGAATTTCGGTCCCGAACTGCGCGCGAAACTCGCACCGCAGTTCGTGCAACACCTCGCCGCTCTGCACTCTCGGGACGTATCCGATGTCACGTCTGACGCTCTGGTCCGTCCCGATTCCGGGACCAACCAGAGTGCGCTGTGGAGGCTGAACTTCGAGCGGCAGATCTGGGAACAGGATCGCGGCGAGGACGTTCCGTTGATGGACGTTGCCGCCGGGTGGCTCGAACGGAACCTTCCGGTGACCGAGCGTGTCAGCCTCGTCCACGGCGACTTCCGCAGTGGCAATTTCCTTTTCGACGAGAAGTCGGCGACTGTCACGGCATGGCTCGATTGGGAACTCGGGCATCTGGGAGACCGGCACGCGGATCTCGCTTACTGCACCCAACCCCTCTACGGCCACTACGCCGAGGATGGAAAGACGTTCCTGGCCAGTGGGATGTTGCCGAGAGAAGATCTCTTCGAGCAGTACGAGAAGGCGTCCGGTCTGACCGTCGACCCCGCCCGCATCGAGTGGTACTCGGTCTTCTGCAGCTATTACGCGATCGTGAAAACCCTGGCGACCTCGTACCGCGTGGCACGGCTCGGCCGCTCGCACCAGGATGTGCTACTCGCCCGGCTTGAGGGCGTGGTCCCCGTCCTCGTGCGTGAACTCGGACAACTCCTCGAGAAGGTGGTCTGACATGGATTACACGACCAATACCGCCATCGCTGCGGTCAAGGCGCTGACCGAAGTGGTCACCCCGGTCGTCGACGCCAGCGGCGACGCCCAGGCGATCGAACAGGTTCGGCTGGTCACCGACTTCGTCCGTTTCGTCGAGGGCCGTGCGCACTGGATCGGGGATCGGCAGCGTGGTCAGCTCCGCGAGCAGGTCGCACTGGGAAACGAAATCCGGACCGATATCGGTTCGCTGCCGTCGTGGTCGTCGTTCGAGCGCGCACTCGGCACCGCCGCACGGGTGTCGGAGGACGCCGGCGCGACGGGGGAGCAGCAGCGCCGGGCGACTGAAGAACTGTCCTCGGCCATCAGCCGGGCGCTTCGGGAGACCGATGAGCTCGACGCCGCGACGCGGCGCCGGATCGAACGGGCCGTCGTCGCGGCGAGTCTCCATCGAGCCGATGTCGACCGGGCATGGCTGTTGCCGCTCGGGTTCGATCCCGAGCCGAGCTCGGTCCGCAGCCTTCAAGCGGTATTCACACCCTAGACTCGTCGCGCTCGTCTTTCGGCTCCCGCACCCGTTCTCGGACCCTAGAACGCGTGCGGGAACCGAGAAGGTGAGCGTCTGTCCAGGACGCGTGGAGGAATCCGCTCAGGCCCGGGCGCGGATGCCCATCGCACCGCAGACGGGTGAGGGCCAGTCGACGTCGGTGCGGGCGAGTTCCCGATCGACCGCTTCGGCGACGTCGTCGGCGAAGGGCACGACCCGGCGGCTGGTGAGGTCGACGTGGGTGGCGGTGACCTCGAGGGTGCTGGCGAGGCGCTCGGTGGTGTCGTCCACGAGGAAGGCCATCGCGTGCACCACCTTGTCGGAGCGTGCGACGATCCGCGCGTGCACCGACACCCGGTCGCCGACGTGGACCTCCGCGTAGTAGCGGATGTGGTGCTCCGCGGTGAAGAACCCCTGGCCGCGGGTTGCGCGGTAGTCGTCGGTGATGCCCATCCGGTCGAACACCTCCGCGATCGCCTGCGCCTCGAGGTCGAAGTAGTGGCGGATGTTCATGTGGCCGTTCTCGTCCTCGTAGGCGGACGGAACGAGCACCGGCCCGCACTCGCGGGGCAGTGCGACCACCTGGAGGTAGGAGGGGATTCCGCCTGGTATCGTCATCGATCCACTATAACGATCGTTCACAACGGGTGCTAGAATGGCGCGGTGGACCGGAACCGGAAGATCCTCGACACTGCCGCAGAGCTGTTCTACGAAAAAGGCTTTCACGGTACGAGTGTCGACGAACTGGGGTCCCGTGCCGGACTGAGCGGTCCCGCCATCTACCGCCATTTCTCCGGCAAGGACGAGATCCTGGCCACCCTGTTCGACGAGGCGATGGACGAGTTGATCGGCGCCACCGAACCCGTCCACGACGACGCGGATCTCGATCTCCAGCGGATGATCCGGCACCACGCCCTGTTCGCAGCCCGGCACCGGCATCTCGTGAATGTCAGCCAGCGTGAAGACCGGTCGCTGGTCGATCCGTGGCGGAAGGCGATCAATCGCCGGCGCAAGCAGTACGTCCAGAGCTGGGAGGCTGCGGTGGCGCGGTCGATCCCCGCCGCGTCACCGGCGGAAGTGTCCGTGGCCACCCAGTCCTGCCTGGGCATGATCTTCTCCATCGCATACTGGCCGGCCAAGGTGACTCGCACGGCCGGGCTGGCCGACCACATGGTGCGGATGGCGAGCGAGGGCCTGGACGCCTTCCGCGAATAGTGCACTGCCCCTGCACTGTCGGCGGGTGCAGGGGCAGTGATACGCATCGGACTACGTCGCGATGCTGGCGCGGTACGCGTAGGACGACGACCGCGACAGCGCGAACTCGAAGATCCCGTACCCGGTCTGCCCGTCCCAGTCGAACGTGCAGCACCGGTCGGTCAGGGCCGAGTCGAGAGTCTTCGGCCCCACCGTCCCGTCCAACGGGTAGACGTCGAACTCCTCGTGGTCGCGGCCGCGGACCTTGCCGTGGTGCCCGCCGTAGCCGCCGCCTGCCATGAAGCCCCCGCCGGCCGAGGCGTCCGCGTCGACGCGGTAGGTGGCTCCGAAGGCTGTCACGATCTCCACCGTGCCGGAAGCGAGGTCGTTGCCCGAGGTGAACACCAGGTCGTGCCGGACGTCGGCGATGTCGTCGAGTCGGCCGTCGTCGTGCATGACGGCGCCCTCCAACAGGATCCGTCCGCCCACGCGGTCCTCGACGAGCAGGAATCCGAACGTGCGGTCCGGGAACTGGGCCTGGTACCAGATGTGCAGGCCCTGGCCCCCGGACATCGTGCGCACGCCGCGGGAGCGGTCCCGCAGGCCGTACCACCCCCCGACGTACGTAGTGGTTCCGTCGAGGGTGAGAGTGCCTTCGTAGCGACCGGGCTGGAAGAGGTGATCGAACGCGGTGACGTTGCCGTCCGTGTTCTTCACGTCCACCGATCCGAGCCAGTACGGCGCCCGTGCGCGCCAGAGCAGATCCAGTTCGAGCCCGGTCTTGTTCTCACGCAGCTGAATTCGCCAGGTTTTGTTGTCCTCCACGGTTTCCCACGTCAACGGTCCGACGGAGGCGCCGTCGGTGTCGGAGTGTTCGGTGGAGAAGCGGAGATTGCGCTGTTCGGACTCCGTGGTCAGGACGACGAAGCCGTCCACGACGTTCCGCGGCGGATAGACGCCGGCGCCGAGGATCACCGACGGTGCAGCGGCTCCGTCCGGGTGGAGATTGAACATGAACCGGTCGAAGAACTTCTCCGGCATGTCCTCGGCGGTGTGCGTCACCAGGGCGTCGTGAAATCCGTCGGTCATACGTGCTCCTTCCGTTCTACGGTCACATTGTCGGCGCCGATTTCGCGATGGTCCAGCGTGAAGCGGTAGGAACCCATCATCAGCAGGCACGCGATGGCGACGCCGACCAGGACGATGATCGGAAGAGCGCCGGCACTGTAGGAGCCGGTGGCGCCGTAGACCTGTCCGAGCAGGAAGATGCCGAACGCCGACCCCTGCGCGTACAGGAAGTAAATGAATCCCAGCACCCGGCCGTACGAGTGCTTGGGGAAGTACCGGCTCACCATGTAGGCGGCGAGGTCGCCTTCGGAACCCAGACCCAGACCGATCAGGGCGGCGCCGGCGAACAGTACGCCCGTCTGCGACGACGTGATCATGAGGAAGACCCCGACCCCACACAGGGCGAAGATGATCGAGCCGATGACGGGGGCATAGAACCGGTCCAGCAGGTAGCCGACCAGCAGTCGTGCTCCGATCGACGCCAGGCTCAGCACCGACAGAATGGAGACGGCGGTGCCCTGGCTGATGCCCTTGTCCGTGGTCATGGGCACGACCTGGGACATCAGGCCGAACGTCGCCGACGACACGAAGAAGATGGCGACCGACAGCAGCCAGAACTGCCGGTACTTCCTCGCGATGGTGAGCAGCGATTCCCCGGCCATCCGGCCCTGTAGACGCGCGGCCACGCGCTCGGCCTCGTGTTCGGCGGGCATGCGGGTGACGAAGGCGTAGACCGCGGCCGGGATGACCGTGCACAGGGCTCCGATGACCAGGAACGCCATCCGCCATCCGCCGATGCCGAGCATCCAGTTGGCCAGATACGGCATGAGTACTCCGCACGAGCCGAGGCCGGCCATGAGGATGCCCAGCGCCATGCCGCGACGGTCCTGGAACCACGCACTCACCACGGTCGAGTGCGCCACCGGGTTCACGGCGCCCGCTCCGGCGCCGATCACGACACAGAGCAGGTAGAAGACGAGTTGATTGTTCGGCAGCGCGGACATCAGCATCAGGCCGATGCCGAACGCCAGTGACATCGGAACCGACGGGATCTTGGGCCCGTACCGGTCGATGAGGAAACCCAGAATGACGATGCTGATGCCCACCAGCACCGTTTCGATGGACAGGCCGTTGCTGATGACGCTTCGTTCCCAGCCGAATTCTGCGGTCATGGGCTTACCCAGAATGTTGAACAACACGTTGACGGCGGTCGTGCCGAACAGCAGTGTCACAAAGCCTGTGACGACGTACCACCAGCGGTTCAGATGCCGCGTGGACGCTGTGCTCATGGGAGCTCCTGTCGATCGATGTCGAGGGTCGGACCGTGTACTTGGGGTGCGGGCGAGCCACCTGAGTGGCGCTCGTCACAGCATGAGAGCATATGGACAGGCCAAATGCAAAGGACAGACCAAACTGCCTCAAGCGGTTCCTACAGTCGCTCCCCGCCGAGACCCGAAGTCGAACATTCTGCTCGCGATGCGACGAAGTTGGAGCTCGTCCGTACCTTCCGTGATGCGGTAGCGGCGGTGGTGGCGGTAGATGTGCTCGAACTGCTTGTGGCGGGTGTATCCGACACCGCCGTGGATCTGGATCGCGCGGTCGGCGGCCCGACACGCGAGCTGGTTGCTGCGCAGATTCACCATCGCGACCTTGTCGGTGACGGCCGTCTTCCCGAGCTCGTCCATCATCGCGGCGGTCTTGTAGATCGTGTTGCGGATCAGTTCCGCGTCGGTCTGTAATTCCACCAGCTGCCATTGGATGCCCTGGTGCTCGTGCAGGGGCTTGCCGAAGACGACCCGTTCCTGCGCGTACCGCACGCTCTCGTCTATGCAGTACTGCGCGGCGCCGAGCGAAGACGCTGCCTGCCGGATGCGGTTCTCGTGAACGAACAGTTGGGCGCAGTCGAGTCCGCGGCCGACCTCGCCGACCACGGCTCCCGCGGGCACCCGCACGTCGTCGAGATGGACCTCCGAATGGTCGCTGGGCATGTTGAACGTCCAGTGGTTGAACGGCACCGAGAAGCCGGGGGCGTCCGTCGGCACGAGGAACGCGGTGATCCCGTCGGCCTTGCCCGCCTGCCCCGACGTGCGTGCGAACACGAGGTCGACCTCGGAACAGTCGACCAGGCTGTTGAAGCGCTTCGCCCCGGTGATCACCCAGTCGTCGCCGTCGCGCCGGGCCGTCGTCTCCAGATACGTCGCGTCGCTGCCGTGCCCCGGCTCGGTGAGTCCGAACGCGATCTCGATGTCGCCGCGGATCAGCGGTTCGAGGTACTGCTCCCGCTGTTCCGCGGTGCCGTATTCGTGGAGTACGAGGGCGAGCGGCAGGTTCGCGACCACCGACGCCTCGTCGGAATGGGGGAAGTGCAGGCCCGAACCCCGGGTGAGAAGGTGTTCGCGGACGACGGCCATCGCGAGGTTGCTGCCGTCGTTCCCGCCGAGCGCCCGCGGCAGTGGAAACCGGAAGAAGCCGGCGGCATCGGATCGACGCCGTGCCTCGAGCAGCAACTCGCGCCATTCCTGCTTCGGAAACCCGTCCCGCTCCCAGTCCGTGCGCGCGTACTCGCGGCGGTGATCGAAGAACTGCGGGTGCTTGGCCTCGAGCGGCACGATCTCACGGTCGATGAACGCGTCGAGGTCGGTGACGAACTGCTGCACGTCGTCGGGAATGGTCCAGTCCATGGGGCGTCCTCCGATTCGGGATCCGATGTCTCGGACGCTAGGGAGCGACGGGATCCGCGGCCAGGAGGTCGTCGCGCCGCACTGTTGATTTCTCCAGTGCGGGTGAGGACGACTCCATTGATCGTGGGGAATTCCGTGGTTGCATGCGGGAATGCTGAAGCTGAACGGTATCGACGAGTTGACAGCGAGGGTCGGCACCGACCTCGGCACGACGGACTGGCACGACGTGACCCAGGACCGCATCACGGCGTTCGCGCACGACACCGAGGACTTCGAGCGAATCCACCTCGATCCCGAGCGGGGCCGGGAGGCCGGATTCGGCGGCACGATCGCCCACGGGATGTTCACCCTGTCGCTCGGGCCGAAGTTCCTCTACGAGATCTTCGAGATGAACGGGCACTCGCTTGGCCTCAACTACGGCTTCGATTCGGTGCGGTTCCTGAATCCTGTCCGGGTCGGCTCCCGGATCCGCATGACGGCGCGACTGCAGGATGCGCGGCCGATCGACGGCGGATACAGGTTCACGATCCGTCAGACCTTCCAAATCGAGGGCTCCGACAAGCCCGCCTGCGTCGCGGACGCGGTCGTGGCCTACTTCCACTGAACACGAGGAGAGTGACGTCCATGCGCGCAGTCGTCGTCGAGGACTTAACCGGCCCCGAGGCCGCCACCTTGGCAGAAGTGCCGGAACCTGTCGGCGCCCACCCACGCGCGGACGGACAGCGGCTGCTCGTCGACGTGCACGCCGCCGGTCTGTCGTTCATCGACCCGTTGCAGACCTGGGGCAAGTACCAGAACGGCGTGCCGACACCATACGTATGTGGCAGCGAATTCGCCGGTGTCGTGGTCGAGGCACCGGCCGGGACCGATTTCCGGCCGGGCGACAGGGTCGGGGGAATCGTCTGGCACGGTGCGCTCGCCGACCGCGCGCTGGCTCTGCCCGACTACACGGTGAAGCTCCCGGCGGCGATGTCATTCGTCGAAGGCGCTGCCCTGTACATGAATTACTCGACGGCCTGGTACGCACTTCATCGAGCGCAGATTCAGCCAGGGGAGTACGTCCTCGTCCACGGCGCAGCGGGCGGGGTGGGCACCGCCGCACTCGACCTCGCCGAGACCTTCGGCGCGAAGGCGATCGCTGTGGTCTCGAATGCCGAGAAGGCCGCGGTGGCCCGGCGATGCGGTGCACACGCGGTGGTCCGGTCGGACGGACCCTGGCTCGACGACGTCCGCGATCTGACGGACGGGCGCGGCGTCCACGTCGTGATCGACCCGGTGGGCGGTGACCGGTTCACCGACTCGCTCCGCTCGTTGCGGCAGGGCGGGCGGCTCGTCGTCGTCGGATTCACGGGAGGTTCGATCCCGACCGTGAAGGTCAACCGGCTCCTCCACCGCAACCTCACCGTCACGGGAATCACCATGGACAACATGGAAACCGAATATCCAGGGACGCTGCGGATGGTCCGGGACGCCGTCGAGGGACTCGCCGCCGAGGGCGCGATCCGGCCGTTCGTCGGGGCGACGTTCCCGCTCGAGCAGGCGGCGACCGCCCTGCGCGCGCTTGACGACCGCGCCGCGACGGGGAAGGTTGTCGTCGAGGTGGTACCTCGCAATGTCACGGCGGTGGTACCTCGCAATGTCACGGAGGTGGTGTCGTCGGCCTGATGCCGTCGGTCCTCAGGGCGCCACCGGTGCTCCGAGGACGGTGAGGCCGCGCTCGATCACCGCGGCGAGGCTGTCGGCGGCGACGACCAGGGCCGGGTCTGGATCGGTGCGTTTCCGGTTGCGCTTGACGAAGACCGAGAGGGTCGACGCCGTCTTGTAGTGGCAGTAGGCGAGGAACCAGTCCAGGTCGGGAACCGGAACGTCACGCTCGGCGCGGTAGGCGCCCAACAGTTCGTCGCGGGAGGGCATTCCGGTGCCGGCCTCGATATCGGTCGTGGGACGGGACCGCCGGAACCGGTGCACCGGGTCGGTGTGCATCAGCAACCACGCCAGGTCGGTGCGGGGATCGCCGACCGACCAGATCTCCCAGTCGATGATCGCGGCGAGGTCTTCGCCAGAAAACAGCATGTTCGCGAGTCGGTAGTCGCCGTGTAGCAGGGTGGGAGCGACCGGTGTCGGGATCCGTTCCGCGAGGGCGGCATGGAGTTCGGCGTGCCGGGGTGCGATGTCGTCGCCGACGGTGTCCAGCAGGCGCTGCCAGCGCTCCAGTTCCTCCGGCACCGTGACGACCGGTTCGTCGCCGATTCCGAGTGCGACGGGATCCAGGTTCTGCATGCGGCCGAGCATCCGGGCGGCCGCACGGGCGCGGACGGTGACGGTGCCCGGGGCGGGCGGGTCGTCGGCGACGTCGAGCAGTGGCTCGTAGGATTGTCCGTCGACGAGGGTCATCGCGAAGAGCGGTGGGCGTTCGGCCGTTCCGTCCTCCTCGAAGAGAATCGACGGCACGCGGACGCCGGGTGCGCCGTCGAGGAGACGGATGATGCGTGCCTGGCGGAGCACGTCCCGGTTGCGGACCGGTTCCAGCCCGGGCGGTGCTATCTTGAGGACTATCTCGCTGTCGGGCAGGCCCGGTCGCGTCAGCGTGGCCCGGTACGTCAGGCTCGACACCCCACCCGGCAGCGCCGAGGGTGCGGACACCACGGCTCCCGGCCACCGGCGACCGGACGCGTCGGTGGCCCGTGTGGTCAGGATGTTCACGTCGAATTCCGTCACGAGTCCACGATCAGGCCGGTATGCCGACACCGCAAACACGGAAGCGATTGCCGCTGAAGAAACCCACAGTGGCGTTCCATTCGATGCTTCGGCTGCCGCCCGACTGCGTGATAGAGGTTGCCTATGTCGAATACCGCCGATGACCGAAACATGCTGGAGCGATTCTCCTTGCGCGGGAAGGTGGCGATCGTGACGGGAGCATCCTCCGGACTCGGCGTGGCCTACGCATTCGCGCTGGCGCAGGCGGGCGCGGACGTCGTCCTCGGCGCCCGGCGCGGCGACAAACTGGCCGCGACCGCGGAGCAGGTGCGGCAATACAACCCCCGCGCGGTGGCAGTGGAGACCGACGTGACACAGATGGATCAATGCGAACGCCTCGTCGATGCCGCCGTCAAGGCGTTCGGGAAGGTGGACGTCCTCGTCAACAATGCGGGCACCGGCGGCGAGTACCACCACGTGACGCAGGATCCGCCCGACCACTTCCGGTCCGTCGTCGATGTCAACCTGCACGGCTCCTACTGGATGATCCAGGCGTGCGTGCGGGTGATGAGGGCGGGCAGTTCGATCGTGAACGTCTCCAGCGTCATGGCTCTCACGACCGCGAAGATGCCCGCCGCCGCATACAGCGCGAGCAAGGCGGCCGTCCTCGGCCTGACCCGCGACCTCGCCGCGCAAGTCGGGCCGAGTGGAATACGCGTCAATGCCATTCTGCCGGGGGTCTTTCCGTCGGAGGCGACCGCACACTACAGCGAGAACTACAAACGTAAGATCATCGATGCCAAGATTCCCCTCGGACGCATCGGCGATCCCGAAGACATCGCCGCGGTCGTGGTGTTCCTGGCGGGCGACGCGTCCGCGTACCTGACCGGGGTAAGTCTCCCCGTCGACGGGGGCGTGCTGGTGAACTGAGTGCGCGCGGGCGCCGTCAGCGCTGTGCCACCGAGGACGTGACCGTGCGGGTGTTCAGTCCGTCGCCGGCGTCGACGGTGAGGAACTGGCCGGTGACACTGCGAGCCGTAGGGGAGGCGAAGAACGCGACGGCGTCCGCGATGTCGGCCGGGTCGACGAAGCCGTTGGGCATCGATGCGAGCCACGCTTCCTGGATGTCCTGCGGCATGGACAGGATGCCGGAACTGGCGGTCATTCCGGGTAGGACCGCGTTGGCGGTGATGCCCAGGGCGACATTCTCGGCCGCAACGGTCTTGACCAGACCGAGCAGGCCGGCCTTCGTGGTGCTGTAGGAGACCTGGGCCGGCATGCCCTGCGTGCCTGCGGTACTGGAGATGACGACGACGCGCCCGTACCGCCGTTCCCGCATTCCCGACAGGCACTGCTGGAGCACTCGAAAGGTCCCGGTGAGATTGACGTCGAGATCCTTCCGCCACTTGTCGATCGACAAGCTGTGCGCGGCACCGAACATCGTCGTCAGCCCCGCGTTCGCGACGTAGACGTCGATGTCGTCGAGTGCCGGCAGTTCGTCGGCGGACATGTCGGCCTGATACGTGCAGCCAGGTGAACGGTCGAGAGTGACGACCTCCATCCCGTCGGCCTCGAGGCGGGCGACGATGGCCTTGCCGATCCCGCCCTCGTGTGCGGCACCGGTCACCAGGGCCTTGCGGCGGCGCGGGTCGGTCATGCGGTTCTCCGTTCGTCGGTGAGCGACGCGGTGTCGTCCTTCGCATCGGCGCAACGACTTTCGGCGTGGAGTGCCGGATAGTCGCGTAGCCGAAGGACGAGTAGTGCGGTGTGGATGCTCAGTTGATGGGTCGCGTCGCCGGTGACGTCGAGACCGGTAAGGGTGTGCACCCGCGACAACCGGAGACGGACCGTGTTCTCGTGCACGCCCAGCCTGGTGGCGGTGCGGCGCATGCCGCGATTCTCCTCGAACCAGACGGCCAGTGTGCGAATCAGTTCGGCCGACGCGACATCGTCGTCGAGGAGGGGGCCGAGCATGTCGTCGATGAAGTGCCGAATCGCCGACACCTCGCCGTTCGCCAGGAACAGCCGGGCGGGTCCCAGATCGTCGACGGCGAGAACGCGGTGTCCGGTTCCGTCGGTGAAACGGTCGATGCAGCGCACGACCTCCCGGGCCTCCCGATATGCGCGGACGAACGAATCGGGTTCGTACACGGACGACACCCCGGCAATCAACCCGCCCGTCGGGCTCAGTTCGGTGACCGCGGCCTCGAGGGTCGCGGTGATGCGCCTGACGACGGTCGGCGATGCGGCATGCGCGGGCGCCTCGATGAGCAGGAGGATTCCCTCCGACCCGCGCGTCGACAGCACCTCCAGGCCGAGCGCCCGCTCGGTGTACTCGGCGAGGGTGCGGTCCAGATCGTCGGGCGCTCCCTCGGGTTCGCGGACATACACCAGGGCGCGGTGGGCGTGGACGTTCACACCGAGGTATTCGGCACCGGCCGCGAGATCGGCCCAGGCGCCGGAGCCGCGAACGAGTTGGCGGGCGAGATTCGACCGGGCGTTCCAGGCGACCCGCGTGATGCGACGCTGAGTGAGGAACTGCGCCCCGATGCGACGGGCGCAGCGGAGGGTCACGTACTCGTCCGTGGGAACGAACGGCGTAGGTTGTTCGTCGACGACGAGCCATCCGAGGTGTTCACCGCGTTCGACGATCGCGCTGAGGATCTTGCGCCGCGACAACCCGGTGCCCAGTTCGGCAGCGATGAGGACGGGGTCCGCGCCGGTCGGGGTCGGCTGCCCGCCCACGATGTCGCCGAGTGGTGGGAACGCGGTCTGCCTGGCCGCCTCGGGTCGGGTGGACGCAACGATGTGGCCCTTGCGATCGAACAGGGTCACCGCCTTTCCGGTGGCCTCGGAGCAGACCCGGACGATAGCGGACAGGCAGTCGACCGCGACGGCGGCGTCGTCGAGAAGTTCGTCGAACATGCTGAGCGGCAGATGCTTACGGCCGCTGTGCTCGTCGGAGGTGGGCATCGACGTCAGCGGTGATGGTCGAGGAGCAGCGAGCGGACCGAGGCCGTGTGCTCGATGGCCGATTCCATCGACGTGGTTGCCGGGACCAGGGTGATGTTGTCGGCGCCTGCCTCGACGAACGAGTTCAGCCACTCGGCCACCTGCTCGGGGGTGCCGGCGGGTGCGAGATGTCGGAACTTCTCGCGCGGCAACTGGTACAGCGCCTGCATTTTCTCGCCGACCAGACGATCTGCGACCGCGGCATCGGTGTCGAGGCCACACCACACGTTGACACCGAACGAATCCGGAGCGCGGTTCTCCTTCGCTGCGGCGTCGAGGATCGCGGTTCGCGTCTCGGCGAAGCGCCGCGGAGTGCAGAAGATACCGAGCCAGCCGTCGCCGTACCGGGCGGTGCGTCGGATGGCGGATTCGCCGCGGCCACCGATCAGGATCGGCACCTGCGGTTGAGGCATCGGCAGGATGCGCGCGCGGTCGAGGGTGAAGAACTCGCCGTGATGCGTGACCTCCTCGCCGGTGAGGACGGCGCGCAATACGTCGAGGGTCTCGTCGAGGCGACGGCCGCGGGTGCTGGGGTCGACCCCGCTGTTCGAGATCTCGGAGCGGTCCTCGCCGCCCACACCGGCGCCGAGGACCAACCGGCCGGGAGCGATCTGCGACAGCGTCGCTATCTGGCGCGCAGCGAGCATCGGATGCCGCAGACCGAGCAGGTAGACACCGATGATCACCGACAGCGTGTCGTGGGCCGACAGCACGGACGTCGCCGACACCATGCCGTCGAACCCGGTACCGCCGTGGAAGCTGATGTGGTCACCGACGGTGATGTGGTCGATCCCCGCCTCTGCCGCGGAATCGAGGAGAAGCCGCCGATCTGCGGGTTTCGGCACAAGGAGTGCGTCGGTGACCGACAATCCCACTCTGATCGACACGCTGATCTCCTCTCATGCGAATGGACTGACCATAAACTTTCCAACCAGCGGATGGCAAGGCCGGGGTGTGCAACGCCGTGGTCACAGCATCGAGCTGCCACCGTTCACGCTGATCACTTGACCGGTGACGTAGGACGCTTCTTCGGACGCGACGAAGGCAACTGTGGCCGCTACTTCTTCGACCGTTCCAGGGCGATCCATCGGGATGAGGGTGCGCATCTGGGCGCCGAATATCGCCATGTCGTCTTTCACTTCGGGCGGTGCGGAGGCCAACTTGGCGGCGGCCTCCGGCGTCTCGATCCATGCCGGAGCGACCGTGTTCACGGTGATTCCGGAATCCGCGAACTCCCGTGCGAGCCCGGTTCCGAATGCATGAACTCCACCCTTCGCGGCGTTGTAGATCGCGTGCCGGTACAAACCATTGCGTACGGATTCGGCTCCGATGTGGACGATCCGGCCGTATCCGGCGTCCACCATGTGGGGTAGTGCTTCGAGCGTGGTGTACAGGGTGGTCCAGAGATTGCGGTCGATGGTGGCCCGCAATGTTTCCTCGGTGTGGTCGAACGTCGGAAGGATGACGCCGCCGCCCGCGCAGTTCACCAGCACGTCTATCGCACCGCGTTCGGTGACCGTCCTCCGGATGAGGTCGGCGGCATCCTCTCGTTGCGAGAGGTCTCCGACGACCGTGGTCACCGACGCCGCGTTGCCGGGCCGAAGGTGTTCGGCGACCGCCTCCACGGCGTCCGCACTGAGGTCTCCGAGAACGAGATCGGCACCCTCGTCCGCCAGCCGCACGGCGATGGCGCGGCCGATGCCGCTGCCGGCCCCGGTGACAACCACGGTCCGGCCTTTGAACCTGTTCATGTTGTGGTATTACCTTCCGCTGGAATGCGCTGCACGCGAAAGCGTTCAGCCTTCGTTCGGTGCTATGTACACCCGGCCGTCGGTCACGACAGTTCGGTACTTCTTCAGTGCGAGAACCGCGGGAAAGCACAGGGGCGCCCCGGTGCGGACGTCGAACCGGGCCATGTGGAGCGTGCAGAGCACCTCGTGCCCCTCGAGCTCGCCCTCCTCGCCCAGCGACCACTTCTCGTGACTGCAGGAGTCGGACGTGGCGAAGAACTCGCCGTCGACGCGAAAGACGGCGATCCCGCCATCCGCGTCCAACCGGAGGTTTTCACCGTCGGTCAGATCGTCCTCGTTGCACGCGAAGATCAGTGCTTCGGTGGACACTTCTGGTGCCATGGTCGGCCCTCTCGTAAAGCGCGGATGCGTTCAGATGATGAAGCTGATCTTGCCCTGGGGATCGAGCATGTCGTGAGCCAGAACGGCACGCTTTCGACGGATCAGGAACGACGAGTTCCGGGGGACGAGCTCGTACTCGTATCGGCCGACGTACGTGTCGAACTTGCCGGCCTTTGCCCGGTTGATGATGAAATTTGCGGTGACGGAGATCGATTCGTCGGTTTCGTCGAGAATCTGCACGTTGCCGACGATCCGGCTCGTCTGAGAATGCGGAAACTCGGCGTGCGCTTCGGGCTTCTTGAGGCGGATCACGCGTTGTTCGAGCATGGTGCGACCGTCGTGGATGAGCGACCAGGTGAGACCGGGGTCTGCGTCCGGACGGTCCGTGGCGGGCACCTCGTACGTGCAATCGAGAGTGAACAGATCGAGCCACTCCTCGAGCCGCCATCGATCGATCAGGCCGGCTTCGTGGAAGAGGAACTCCTCGACTGCGCTACGAGTGGTGATGGACGGTGTCTCCGATACGGAAGTCATAGGGATGTCCTTCTGAGATGACGAGCTGCGTTGTGGATGATTCGGTGTGATCCAGCGAGGTCAGGCATCGACACCCTGTTTGTCGAAGGGGACGAAGGACGTTCCCTCGGTGGGGAGCTGTTCTCCGGTGATGCGCCTGTTCCATTCTCGCCACCACGACCGCATCTGCAGTTCGTCGTTGGCCGCCGGGACGGGCTTGCCCATTCCCTTCGACACGTCGGACCAGCCGACTTCGCCGCGTGCGCCGAACCCCTTCTGGGCCTGCTCGAGCGCCTCGACATCGTCCGGGGTTGCGAGCCCCGCCGGTCCCCAGAACGTGAGCGCGTTGTTGATGCGATATTTGACGAACTCCTCGTCGACGCCCTTGGGGATGATCTGCCAGCCGGTGACGAGGGTTTCCGATGCGCTGACCGGGTAGAACGTGCGCAGCGTCAGTCCGAAGCTGAGGTCGATCAGGATGAGGCTGGGAAAGAACACCGAGTTTCGTGCGAGACCGAACATCGCGTTGGCGTAGTTCTCACCGAACGCCTGCTCAGCCTGTGATCGAAGGCCGGCGAGGGTCTGCTTGACGCTGTCGGTCGCCAGCGGGAGTCCGTTGGCCGGATACATCAGTGTGGCATGCCCGTTCGGGAACTCGGTGCCCATACCGGCCGGCGCGACACCGTTGACGGTGTCCTTGCCGAGCATCGGGGGTGTGGCACCCAGTTCCATCATCATCTCGAAGTAGGTGTGGTGGACGGATTTGGCGTGGTATCCGTCGATGCTGTTCTCGACGAGGAGCTTCCAGTTGGCCTTCAGCGAGTACTTGTGCGTTCCCTCCAGGATGGCGACGCCTTCGGGGGACTGATCGGCTGCCAGATCGATGAAGTAGCGGGCTTCGCCGAGGAACGTCAGCAGATCCGGTGCGTCGGGATCGAAGTTCACGAAGTAGAGCCCGCGGTAGGAGTCCACCTGTGCGGGGGACTGCAGACCCTTGTACACCACTGCCGGCTCGCTCTTGTAGTCCTCGTTGCCGGGCACGTTGACCAACTCGCCCGAGTTCCGGTACGCCCAGCCGTGGTAGAAGCAGGTGAAGATCTTGGCGTTGCCGGAGCTGTGCCGGCAGACGGAGGACCCGCGGTGCAGGCAGGTGTTGAGCAGCACCCGGACGTCACCGTGGCGGTCGCGGTTGAAGATCACCGGTCGGCCGCCGACATCGCGCGTCTGGAAGTCGTTCTTGCCGGGAATTTCGGACTCGTGTCCGACGTAGAGCCACGTCTTGCCGAAGATCTCTTTTCGCTCGCGCTGCAACACGTCTTCAGAGGTGAAGGCTTCACGGTTGACCCGGAAGAGGTTGTTCTCGCGGTCGTCGATGATGAATTGCTCTGCGGTCATGAGGATGATCCGTTCTGATGAGGTGTCGGGTTGGCTGCGGCGAGGTCTCGGAAGAGCCAACTGTCGGGATCGGAGACCGTGGCCGGAACGACCAGCACGGCGGTGGGGCCGATTGCCATCCAGTTTCTTCCGTCGTCGTCGGGTTCGGCGGGCAGAATCTCGACGGTCGTGAAGACCTCGTTGCTCAGGTCGTGAGTTCCGATGATCACGTTGACCTTGCAGCCCTCGGTCTCGATGTGAAGGATCTTGTCCGGGCCGCCTTTGAAATGCTGGATCTGACGCATGATTACCTTCCTTATCGGGCGGGAGTCTGTTCGCCGACGAGGTCCTCGAGATTCCCGCCGCGACGGTGGTTCTTGCGAAATGCCGCGACGACTCGGGTGTCGTTGACGCTGACCTGGGCGATCGGCTTGTGGTCGGCGTCGGTGTAGACGGCACGGAACCGGCCCTCCGACATCGACCCCTCACGGTGGGCGAGTTCGCCGAGCGAGGGCATCCCGACGATCTGGATCCGGGCGCCGTACTGGTCGGACCACACGTACGGAAGCTGCGGTGCAGGGGGCTCGGCACCGGTGACGATCGCCCCGACGGCGTCGGCTTGCTCACCGGCACTGGTCCAGTGCTCGATCCGAGCAGTCACACCCAACAGCGGATGCCGACGCAGAGCGAGGTCGCCTATGGCGAAGATCGACGGGAAGCCTTCGACCTCGAAGCGGTCGGTGCACTGCACCCCGCCGTCGATGGGAAGCCCACTTCCCCCGAGCCACTGCGTATTCGGTACTGCGCCGACGCCGACGACGACGAGGTCGGCGGGTACTTCAGTTCCGTCGGCGAGGGCGACCCCTTCGACCCGCTCGCTGCCGAGGAAACGCTCGACCCGCGCTCCG
This sequence comes from Rhodococcus sp. JS3073, assembly GCF_026810085.1. NCBI lineage: Bacteria > Bacillati > Actinomycetota > Actinomycetes > Mycobacteriales > Nocardiaceae > Rhodococcus > Rhodococcus sp. JS3073. Next base: position 5,548,281 of record NZ_CP113951.1, read on the forward strand.
GTGACGAGCTTTGCCCCGCCCAGTGTGTGGATCGAGGAGATCTCATGACCGACCTCGGCGCCGAAGATGTGACTCATCGGGACGTCGAGTGCCTCGATCAGGGTGACGTCGAGTCCCCGGCCTCGCGCCGCGGAGGCGAATTCGGCGCCGATGAATCCGGCCCCCACCACGGCGACGCGTGGCCCGGCGGCGAGTGCTTCTCGGAGGGCCGTCGCGTCGTCGAGCGTGCGCAGCGTGTGAACCCCGGCCGGAGCGTCGGGAATCGGCAGCGTGCGCGCGTGGGCGCCGGTAGCGATCACCAATTGCACGTAGGAGAACTGCTCGCCGGTGTGGGTGAGCACCACCCGCCGTGCCGGGTCCAGGCGGGTGGCGCGCACGCCCAACCGGACGTCGAGGTCGAACTCTGCTGCGAGGTCGGGGGTGAGGAGGCGCGGCACGTCCGGAACATCTCCCTCGGCCAGAAGATCCTTGGACAGCGGGGGCTTGTCGTACGGCCAGTGCTCCTCGCTCTCGAGGAGCACGATGCGCCCGGCGAAACCGCGCTGCCGCAGAGCGATTGCTGTTCTGGTGCCTGCAACCGAGGCGCCGACGATCAGGAAGGACATAGTCGAAACGTAGCGACGTCGCGCGCCCGCGTGGTGCGTAGTTCCGGCCGCTGGAACACCTCAGAGTGCAGATCAGCCCGGATGCACTCGTCGCACGATGCGCAGAACGGCCGCTCCTCCAGCGTTGGTTACGACAGCCGCCGCGGCCACACACAACAATGTCGCCGCCGTGCCGATCGCGAACGAACTGTGCAGCCAAGCGATCGCGGTCGGTAATCCGAACCCCAGGTAGCCGAGGCAGTAGACCCGCCCGGTCATGGTCCCCAACCTGCCGGGCGGAGCCAATCGCTCACAGTCGCGCAGGCAACCGACCAACGTCAACCCGTAGCCGATCCCCAGCACTGATGCGGCGACCACGGCCAGCCAGAGCGCCTCGGTTGCGGCGGCGCCGGCGGCCGCGAGCGTGCCGGTTACAACGAGTGCCACTCCTGTCGTCCGCGCCGGACCCGTTCGCCGTTCGGCGGTCCCGACCAGCCGCTGCGCGAGGAAGCCCAAACCCAGACTGAGGAGACATAGCAGTCCGGAGAAAGCAGTGGCGAAGCCGTTCAGTTGGGGCGCGACGATGGACGGGAGGACCGCGTAGGCGATACCCAGCGCGCCGAAGATCCACGGAGCCGCGGGGATCACCAGGAGATGAAATGCGCCGGGGAGTGGTGTTCGCGCCGGCGCCCTGCCCGGCGGTACCGCCGGTGTGCGTGCTGTCTTCGGTGTGAATCGCACGACCAGCACCGCACCGGCAGCGCAGAGGATCACGTGCAGGGCATAAGGCGCAGTGGTCGGCGCGGGTGCCCACTGGGCGAGGGCGCCCGCGGCGCCGGCGCCCACGGCGAATCCGCTGGTCAGACTCATCGCCGACGCTCGTGGAGCGCGGCCGGGTGTGTTCGTCAGCGAGTCGAGCGCCAGCCCGCCGACCACCATCCCGATGCCCAGTGCCACGCCGGTCGACATTCGCCCGGCGAACATCAGAACGGGGTTGTGCGACCCAGCCGCGACCAGGATCGAACCCAGTGCGCTCGCGGGCACGGCGAGGACCAGGGGAGCCCGGGGGCCCCACCGCTCGGCGAGTCGATGGGCGAGCAGAAGCGAAGGTATCAAGCCGATCACATACGCGAACAGCAGCGTGTTTACGGCGAGTTCGCTGTACCCGCGCTCCGCCCGGTACATGGTCAGCAACGGCGTGAACTGATTACCTCCCCACGCCACCACGAACATTGCCGCGCAGACTGAAAGCCAGGTCCGGTCACGACGACCGGGTTCCCGCGCCTCCGTCGTGGGGGTTGGTGACTTTCCGGTCGAAGCAGTGTGCGGCACAGACATCGAACACGTCCTAGGTTTCGCGAGGGGGTGAAACGGCCGAAAGGCCGACACCGAATCCTGAGATTCGGAGCCGGCCGTCGGTGGAGAAGTCAGGCAGGTACCAGGGAGCGATCGATCAACGGCAGTTCGGGGCGACGGTCGGAGACGCCGGCGGCATCGGCGAGATCTCCGGAGACCTTGCCGTCCCGGAAGAACTCCAGGAAGACCGGGTTGAACAGATCGGGCCGGTCGGTCTGACCCTGGTGGCCGCATTCGTCGGGGTAGAAGAACTGGACATTGGGCAGGTGGTCTTCCTGGACGTATCCCCACTCGACCGGAGTCAGGATGTCCTGGCGGCCGTACAGGTAGAGCCCCGGAGTGCTCAACCGGTCCAGACGCCCCTTGGTGGCCAGACGGGCGGCGCGATTCTCGTCTGTCCAGTCGGTGATCCGGCGGTACTGCAACAGAGTGGGCCAGAACTTCGCGTGCGCGTCCATCCGGTCCCTCGCCGAGAGGTAACGCATGTCGATCAGATCCTCACTGATCGCCTCGCCGCGGTGGATGATCGCCTCCATCATCGTGCGCATTCCCTCGCGTGTGCCGTCGTAGGCGGTGAGACGGAACTCGCCCGCCGGCGGTGTCAAATGTTCCGGGACCACGTCGCCGACGTCTCCCGCGATCAGGATGAAGCTCTTGACCTTGTCCGGGTGTGCGACGGTGTAGTTGACCGTGTTCATGCAACCCATGGAATTGCCCGCGAGGTGGAACTCGTCGAGGCACAGCGCGGTGGCGAACTGGTCGATGAAGTCGACGAAGGACTCCATGCCGTCCGGCCAGTACTCCTCCCGCGTGTCCGACAGGCCGAAGCCCGGCATGTCGGGGCAGTAGACGCGAAAACCGTTCTCGCCGAGGTAAGGAGCCATGAAGCGCCATCCCGCGAGACCCGACGACCCGGGTAGGCCGCCGTGGAGCAGGATCACGGCGGGGCCGGACGTGCCGGCAGTCATGTAATGCGCGCGAGCGCCGTTCGCCAGTCGGACCCACCGGCTGGCGAGCCCGGGAATGTCGACGAGATTTTCATCAGTGAGTGCCATAGTGATCTTCCTTTATCGGTGAGAAGTGATCGGTGACGAGCGCGCCCGAGGACAGTCCGAGGAATTCGAGTGCGTTGTCGCGCAGGATTCTCGGTATCGTTCCGGGCGGCAGATACTGTGCCGCAGAGTCCAAGTCCGCCAGTCCACCTTCGGGTTCACCCGGGATGAATGGGTGATCGCTACCGAGCAGCACCCTGTTCGAGCCGAAGCGGTGCACCAATGCCGGCAGGTGGGCCGCATCGAACACCAAGGTGTCTGCATACAGCCGCGATACGAGGTGGTCCAGCTCCTCGGGGAGGTGGGTGGCGGCAATCTGCGCGCCGAGGCGCAGTCGCGGGTACGCCCAGGGGAAGGTGCCGCACCCGTGGACCATCGCGATGCGCAGTCCTCGATGGCGGTCCAGAACCCCGCCGAAGACGAGCGCGGTGGCCGCCAACGCGGTGTCCGACGGCATCCCCAGTCCGAAGTCGTAGGTGAATCCGGAACGGCGCACCGCGCCGCCGCCGCCGTCGACGGGATGGACGAGCACCGCGAGCCTGAGGCTGTCGGCGGCGTCGAAGAAGTACGCCAGCGCCGGGTCGTCCAACTCCATTCCATTGATTCGCGTGCCGATCTCGACGCCGCGAAGACCCAAAACCTCGGAAAGGTAACGTAGTTCGGCCAGGCAGCCGGGAGGTGACCCGAGGGGGACGGTTCCGATGCCGATGAGTCTGCCGTTACTTTCTGCCACCGCGCCGGCGACGGACTCGTTGATCCACCGGCAGTACGCGGCGAACGGTGCGGCCGGGGCACCGTACGCCAGTGTGACCGGAACGGGAGAGATCGCCTGCACCCCGATACCGGCACGATCCATGTCCTCCAGACGCGCCCGTACGTCCCAGAGTGGGCGCCGGACGACGCGGAAGTTGTCGGACCCGCGAACCAGCCTTCCCTCTGCCGGAGAGTCGACCACCAATCGAGGTGCTCGCGAAAAACCTGCGATGACCTCGGCAGGAGGAGCGCCCGGGGGGAAGTAGTGCGCATGCACATCGATGGTGCCGGGTGGAACCACGAGGTCTCCTTTCGTGCGCAACCTGTTGTTCGAGGGAACGTTAGGTGGTCACACGAGACGGCGGCGGCCGCTGTTCCGGGGGCTGGAACCGGGCGGTGAAACCCGTACCCTGAATGCCGGCACGTTGTGACCGCCGTTACAGTGGGTTTCCCCGTGGGTCGGCGGAGCGGAGAGTGCGGAGGCCCGGATGGTGCACATGGCAGAAGACAAGCAAGACGTCGGTGGCGCGGAGAGTACGCCTCCCTCCATCCTGGCGAAAGCGTTCTTGGTCATCGGAGCGTTCAACGAGCGTGATCGGGTGCTGACACTGACTCAGATCAGCAGGAAGACGGGTCTGCCCAAGTCGACGGTCCACCGTTTGCTGCAGCGTTTGGGTGAGCTGGATGTGATCGAGGAACACGGTGCGGGGTACAGGCTCGGCATTCGGCTGCTGCAGTTGGTTTCTTCTATGCCGGTGGACGGAATGCGTGAGGTGGCGTTGCCGCATCTTGCGCAGTTGCAGGCGTGGTCGAAGGAATCCGTGCACTTCGGGGTGCTCCGGGGCAACGAGGTCGTCGTGCTGCAGGCGCTCTTCGCCGTGGATCACGCGCGGCCCATCGGGGAGGTGGGCACCCGGATCCCCGCGCACCTGTCCGCGATGGGCCGGGCGATGATGGCGTACCTGCGTGAAGACGAGCTCACCGAACTGCTGTCCGGCCCCCTCGTCGGAATCACGCCGAAGTCCATCACGGACCCGGCCCGGATTCGCGAAGAATTGAAGCAGGTGCGGGTATCGGGAGTTGCCGTCCAGAAGGATGGTGTGGTTCTCGGCCTGGGCAACATCGCTGCGCCCGTCCTGATCAAAGGCCGGCCGATGGGTGCTGTCGCCGTTCAATTCGACTCGTCGAAGCAGGTTTCGGAGTCGGTGATCAACGCCGTGAAGCTGACTGCGCACCGCATTTGTAGTGACACCACCCAGATGCTCGCCCAGGGTAGGGGAGATCTGTTTCCGTTCGACGACTGATCACCGCGTTCCGGGCACTGGAACTTGCTGTGCGTGGAGCACGCGCACGTCACACGATGGGGAGCGATACGCCCGGCGCGTGTGACGGTGCCGAGGCGCCACCTCAGAAAGGACGGCCAATGGGAGACTTCCTCGCTCTCGGCATGACGCACTACCCGCTGTTGGCGGGAACCGACGAGCACATGGCAGGTCTGCTTCGATGGACCCTCACCGATCCGGATATCCCGGCGGAGGAGAAGGACCCGGCACATTGGCCGGACCGGATGCGCCGCGAATGGTCGGACGACGGCGGAACGGCCGCCGCAACCGCACATCGCGCGGAACTGGTGTCGAATCTGACTCGGGTGCGTGAAGCCGTCGACGAGTTCGCTCCCGACGTCGTCGTGGTCTGGGGCGATGACCAGTACGAGAACTTCCGCGAGGAGGTGGTGCCCCCGTTCTGCGTGCTCGCCTACGGCGACCTCGAGGTGCCCGCGTTCGAGGTGATGAACGAGAGGGGCAGTCCGAACTACTGGGGTAAGCCTGACGACTTCGAGATCGTGATGCACGGCGACGTGTCCGGAGCCAGGCAACTCACGGACGGCCTGATCGAGCGCGGATTCGACATGGCGTACTCGTACAAGAAACGCGCCGGCGCGCATTTTCCGCACGCCATCCTCAACACGCAGTTATTCCTCGACTACGAGAACGCCGGTGCGGAGATGGCGTACCCCTTCATCCCGATAACCGTCAATTGCTATGGGCAGCACGCCATCGCGCGAAAGGGCGGATTGGCCAGATTCGCCGATATCGAGTCGGAGGTGCTCGACCCGGCGGGCCCGACACCGGCGCGGTGTTTCCAAGTGGGTCGCGCGGTCGCGCAGCACTTCCGCAACCGCGACCTCAGGGTGGCGTTCGTCGCCTCCTCCAGTTGGTCCCACGCCTTCCTCGCGGACAAACTATGGCACATGCGTCCTGACACCGAGGCCGACATGCGCATCTACAAGGCCCTGCTCGAAGACGACTTCGCGCTGATGCGCAACTACGCCAGCGCAGAAGTCGTCGACGCCGGCCAGCACGAGATCCTGAACTGGTTCTGCATGCTCGGTGCGGTCGAGGAACTCCGTCTACGCCGGGAATGGTCGGACCTCGTGGTGACCGACGTCTTCAACTCCAACAAGGCATTTGCGGTCTACGCATAGCCGGGTGCGACGGTCGTGGCCGGTGGTTCGAGAACCACCGGCCACTGTCATGTTCCGTGCAGGGAGTGGAGGGTCACGCCGCCGAAATTCCCCCGTTCACGCTGATCGCCTGTCCGGTCAGGCGGCGCGCCGCCGGCGATGCGAGGAAGACGGCCAGTGCGGCAATGTCGTCGGATTCGGGAACGCCGAGATGCGCCTGCTGAGCGGCCTTGGCGAACAGCTTTGCGCTGAATCCGTCGGAGGTGATCCGTTCGGTCGACGCGGTCCCGTTGACGAGTGAGGGCGTCAGGACGTTGGCGCGAATCCCGCTTCGCTTGGCTTCGATGGCGAGGGTGCGAGTGAACATGATGATCGCCGCCTTCGCCGCCCCGATCACCGATTCGCCCGGCGTCGCGGTCTTGCCCGCATCCGAGGCGACGTTGATGATCACGCCACCCCTCCTCGCCGTCATGTGAGGGACGATCTCGCTCGCGAGATACATGGATGGCAACGCCAGTTGGTTGAATGTCCTTGCGATGTCGTCGGTGGGAATGTTCGCGAAGAGTTCCGGCCGAACGTCGGCGGCCGTCGTGGAGACGAGAATGTCCACGCCGTCGAGGATCCGCTCGGCCTCGGACGCGATGTGAGCGGCGCCGTCGACGGTTGACGCGTCAGCGGACAGGAAGATCACGTCGCATGCCGAGTTGACGGATGAGATGTGCTCCCGAGCAGCCTCTCCGCGTTCCGCTCCACGTCCGACGATCAGGATGCGCGGTGCCCCGGCCTGCGCCAGTCCCACAGCCGTCGCGAGGCCGATGCCGGCCGTGCCGCCCACGATCAGTCCACTGCTGTCCTTCAGTTCCTTCGGGGGCGAGATTTCGTGCGTACCCATTCGTGTACTCCGTTCGGGGGTGATGTTGTCAGAGGGATACTGTGCCGCGCGCGAAAATGTCCTTCGCGATGATCCGCTTCTGGATCTCTGCAGTGCCGTCCGCGACGAGGTAGGCGGTGACGTCGCGGTAGCGTTGCTGCAGGGGAGATTCCGTGGAGTAGCCGAGGTTGCCGTGGACTCGCATCGCGAACTCGATCGCGTTCTTGGCCACGACGGGCGGCCACCACTTGCTCATCGACGCCAGCGCAGTGTGCGGCTGGGCCGTTTCCCGGAGCCACAGCGCACGGTAGCAGATCCAGCGCGCACCCTCCAGATATGTTGCGTGTTCGGAGAATTGGAATGCCAGACCCTGGTGTTCGGAGAGTGGCTGCCCGAACGTCTCCCGCTGTTTGGCGTATGCGGCGGCTTCCTCCAGGCTTTGCTTTGCCGCCCCGAGGCACATCAGACCGAGGGCGGCACGGCTGAAATCGAAGTGGTCCATGACCGAGTGGAAGCCCCTGCCGAGTTCACCGACAAGGTGGGATTCGGGAATGAAGACATCCGACAGATGAATGCTTCCCCAGCCCAGCGGCAGACAGCCCATGCCGGGCATGTGGCTGACGGTGACGCCTTCCGCGTCGAGTGGCACGACGAAGCAACTGACGCCCCGAGCGCGACTCGATCCGGACTCGCGCGCATAGACGAGGGCCGCGGTGGCATTCATCGCCCAGGAGATCGCTGTCTTCTCACCGCTCAGGCGCCACCCGCCGTCGACCGCCGTTGCGGTGGTGGTCAGTGCACCTGCGTCGGACCCCGACCCGGGTTCGGTCAGGGCGATGGCGATGGTCTGCTCACCGCGGATGAGGGGAGGAAGATAACGCTCCTGAATCTCGTCCCGGCACAGCGCCAGTTGGGAGGCGACGAGGCCGATCTGGACGGGGGCCGACGCCATGTTCACGTCGCCGTAGGCCAGGGTTTCGGTGGCGAGTCCGAGCAGAACGGGATCCTCGGTGCCGGTTCCGCCGTACTGCTCGGGCAGGCCGATGCCCAGCAGACCGAGGTCGCCGATTTTCTTCATGATGTCGAAGGGGAATTCGGTCGACGCCGCGCGGTCGCGGTAACCCGGGAGGAGGACACGATCACTGAACGCTGCCAGCGTCTTCCGGAACTCTTCCTGTTCGTCGGTGAATGCAAATGAAACCATCGGAGGCGCTCCTGTGCGTTGCTTGGCTCGGGACGGGGAAGACGAAGCGCGGCGCGCAGTGAGTAGCCGGACGGTCCGTTCCGTGCCCTGAAGAAGTATTCTAGGTTTGAATAGTAGGTCGACAAAGCATCTGGGGCAAGGGGTGTCCACCAGGTAGTTGCACTTCGTCGCGGAACGGTGGTCGGACTCGACCGGTCAGCAGGGAAGAGGGGCTGGGCTCAGTTCCCGGTTTCGACGTCGCCGACGGCGCGACGGACCTGTTGAAGCTGTCCGATCACCGCTTCCAGCGTCTCGGTATCGACCGACGCCAGGCCGAAACGAACCCCGGCGAGAAGATCATTCGCTTCCTCGACCACGGTCATGCCTGCCGGGGTCAGCGTGGCGAGAACGGTTCGGCGGTCCGTGGTGTGCGCGCGGCGTTCGACGAGGCCGGCCTTCACGAGTTGATCGACCGCCATCGAGACCGTGGTGGGGTGGACCATGAGGTATTTGCTCAACTTGCCGAGCGTCCGAGTGTGTTCGTCGGACAGTTGTAGCGAAGTGAGAATGAGGTATGCGTTGCGCGACAAGCGAAGTGAGCGAAGCTCCCGGTCCATGGCGCGGACGACCCATTGATGGGTGCGCAGCAACGCCATCGTCGTGGCGAACTCCAGCTCGGCCGAATCCCGCGACTCCGCCCATTCGGTGCGCATCCAGTCGACCACATCACCGCGATCGTCGTCGGCGGGCGCCGGCGGTTCACTCGCCACTGAGCGTCCTCTCCTCGTCACCGAACCACGTTGCGGTCGATGATAGACACCGTTCTCAGCCGTGGGACAGAACGACCTTGCCGAATCCGCTTCCCTGCTCGAGATGCTTGTGCGCGGCCGCCGCCTCCGCGAGCGGGAACACGGCACTGACGGGGACCGGAGGAACGTCCTTCGCGTCGAGCAGCGTCAGAAGTCCGGCGAAATCCTGTGGGCTGCCCATCGTGGTTCCGATCAGTTCGTACTGGCCGAAGTAGAACGGCCGGACGTCGAGGCTGGCGAGATCGCTGCGCGACGCCCCCAGCACGACCAGCCGGCCACCCGGTCGCAGCGCTGCGATGGACTGCTCCCACGTCCCGACGGAGTCGAGGACGAGATCGAACCCCTGCCCCTCCGGGGACAGCGCTCGCGCGGCGTCCGGCCACTCGGGGTCGGTGTAAAGGACGCCGTTGGCGGCGCCGAGCTCCTGGGCCTGCGTGATCTTGGAGGCAGAAGAGGACGTGACGGTGACGTTGGCGCCGATCGCGGAAGCGAGCATTACTGCCATCGTCGCGACGCCACCGCCGGCGCCCAGGACGAGGAGATTCTCACCGGCGCGGAGGCGTCCGCGGGTGAAGAGGGCGCGGTAGGTCGTGAGTCCGACCAGGGGCAGGGCAGCCGACTGTTCCCAATTGAGGCCACGAGGCTTCGGGGCGACGCAGTTTTCCGGGACGCGGACCAGCTCGGCGTAAGTGCCGGGCTGGTGGTCGCCGAGGATCTCCCACTGCGCACCGGGGGCCGCCTCGCGGTCGCCCCACCACAGCGACGGGAGGACGAGGACCTCCTCGCCCGTGTCCGTGCGGATACCCGCGCCGTCGGCGCCGAGGACATGGGGCAGTGGGGACGAGTACTTGCCCTGGCGAACGAGAACGTCGTGCCAATTGAGCGCGGCGGCCTTCAGTCGGACAGTGACCCAGCCCGGGCTCGCAACCGGATCGGGAATCGATTCCAACCTCAAGACGTCCGGCTCCCCGAACTCTCGTAAAACCACGGCGTCCATAGAATTCCTTTCGGTCGTACCTTTTTAATGGTAACATTGTTGCAGCAAAGAGCGCTGCTCGGCCGGGCAGGCGCACGGTGTCTGGTGCCAGCTCTGGAACGCGCACCCTCCCAACGCTATTGGTCACTCCAATCTGTGTGCGGCACGTCTTGCCCTCAGTGTGCGAATCGTGTTTAGTGATGGCAGTCACATATACTGGGTTGTCGGATGAGGAACGTCTGCCTTGTGACGCAATCCGCGTCGTGAGGCAACTGAACTACGGAGCGTGATGAGTCGGACAGCGCAGTCGGTCGCCGTGCGGGACGAGGGCCTCGTTCAGCACGCGCACGAGTATGTAGAACTGGCAGCGAAGATCCTCGGGCCGGGTTTCCGTGCTTGCAGCTTCAATGATGCCTATGTCGCACTCGCCGCTGCCCGACACCAACTCGGGGACGCGCTGACCGAAGGACGCCTACCCGAGGCTGACATCGAGGAGGCGTGCTTCCTCCTGGTCCGGATCGAAGAACACCAGGAGCGGTGCGCCGAGAGCGCGGCCATCAGCCGTGCCGCCGAGTTGCGTGCCGTCCACGACGCCGCGGCCGGGCTACGGGATCTCGCATCCGATGACATCGTTCAGGCGGCACCATTGGCGATCTGTTCTGCGCTCCCGTTCGCGCGCGCCATGATCTCGGCGATCAGTGGATCACTGTGGCGACCGCAGAGACTCCACGTGCAGCCCGAATTCGACGGGTCACCGATGGATTTCTCGTACTTCGTTGATTCCGCGGAATTTTCGTTGTCGGAGGCGCGGCTGGAGACGGAACTCGTCCGCAGGCGAGTGCCCGCCCTCGTTCCAGCGCCGGCAGACGACGACCGGACGTTCAAAGAGATCGTGGCTGTGTCACGCTGCTCCAGCTATGTTGCCGCGCCCATAGTTTCCAAGGGCAGAGTGATAGGCCTCGTACATGCTGATCGTCCTGGCGTGCGGGACTCGCTCGACCCGGACGACCGCGACCGATTGGACGCGTTCGCAACGTTCTTCGCTCTCGTGTACGAGCAAGCGGTACTGCGAGAACGAATCTGCGCGCAGCGGACGCGACTCGCAGCCTCCTTCGACGCCACCGATTCGATGCTCGAACGCATGCAGAAGACGGAACTGGGCCTGCGTCCCCCGCCGGACGTGCGGTCCTCCGTCCCTCGACGCATCGTCGACGAGACCAGCGCGGTGGAGGTGAACGCGGTCTTGACGTTCCGCGAGCGCGAGATCCTCTCCCATATCGCGACCGGAGCCACCAACAATCAGATTGCGCAGACACTCGTGATTTCCGAGGGAACCGTGAAGTCACACGTCAAGCACATCCTCAAGAAGCTGCGGGTGCCTACGCGGGCCGCGGCGGCGGTGCTCTATTCCCACCAGAACCGACGATGACGGGCACGCCATCGTGAACAATGGCCAATCACCGGCACAGAACTCGGCACGGTCGCGAGCCGAGGCCGAAGGTCTGAAGACGGCCACATCGCTTCTCGGCCGCTTGCGTAAGGAATTCGGTTTCGGGCCAGAGTCCCCGACTGAGACGCGGAAGGCGTCACCGGGCCTCGTGCTCGCCATGCTGGACGAGGCGACCGAAGCAGGACTCCGTGGACTGTCGTCGATCCCAGCGGACAAGAAGGTGTCCTTCGGGCGGCTCCTCGTCGAGATCCGAGAGGTCCGCCTCCGTCTGCACGCAACGCCGTCCTCGTCTGTTGTTGTCGGTGCCGCCGACTTCGCAGGCGCCGTTCGACGTCTTCGCGGTGCCGAAACGGTGGCCGGGTTGTCCAGGAGTGTGTGCTCCGAGGCCGCCGCGATGACCGGCCTCGGCCGGGTGTTGCTGTCCGAGGTTCACGATAACGCGTGGACCATCGTGGAGACGCAGTTCGAGAAGGGCTCTGCGCCGGACGTGACTGCACTGGCGTCGACAGCGATAGCGCCGGGGTCGCCGGAGGAAGAGGCAGTCCAGAAACGCGCTGCAGTCCTCGTACTGCCGAATCCGCAGCTTTCGACGGGGAACTCCACGGCCGTCCCAGGTGTCCCGTTATTTGGTGCCGGCGGGTACGTCCTGGCCCCGATTGCGGTCTCTACGGGGGTAATCGGCCTGATTCACGCGTGTCGCGCCGACGAGCGAAAGCCGAGCGTCGCCGAGCGAGACCTTCTCGATGCTTTCGCGGGTAGCTTCGGGACGCTCTTCGAACGGGCCCTAGTCGCCGAACGGCTCAGCGAGCAGAAACGGTTGATCCTCGAACGCCTGCAAGAGGAAAGTCGTGAGGCGGAGGGACTGTCGAACGCCGAAGTCGCTTTCGGAAAGCCGAGTGGCGCCGGTGCGGCGGCGTGGTCGCCGGTGCCACTGCCTTCCGATTGCCGCGCACCGGGCCTCGAGGAACTCACCAGGCGCGAGCGCGAAGTCTTCCAGCTCCTGGCGGCGGGAAAATCCAACACGGAAATTGCGGATGAACTCGTGATCAGCGTGTTCACCGTGAAATCGCATGTCAAGAAGATCCTGCGGAAGCTGGGGGCGATGAACCGGTCGGAGGCGATCTACCGGTACCTCGAGATGACCGACTCCGACGCCTCGTCCCGCCGCACCACCTGAGTCAGCCGTTGGTGTCCGGTACGACGACTCGGACACCGTCACACTGTCCGTTGACGATCAACTGGCACGACAGGCGTGAATGTGACTGCACCCCTTCGAGGTATTCGAGCAGATCACGCTCCTCGTCGGTGGCCTCGTCGAACAGGCCCGTGGAGTCTTCGTCGAGAATGACGTGACACGTTGCACACGAGCAACTTCCCCCGCATTCGGCGATGATCCCCGGAAGGTTGTTGCGGACCGAGCCGTCCATGATGCTCTGGCCGGTCGGGACGTCGATCGTCGACTCACTTCCGTCGGGCAGCACGTAGGTGATCTTGCTCATTTCGATTCCTTTCAAGGTCTCTCGTGTGATCCAAGTCTCTCCTGCGCCGCCCGATGACACGTCACCTCGACGAGAGATCTTCCTACGCCCTTGGGGTGAGATTGCTTCGTCGGGAATCGGGGTAACGAAACGGGGCTGGCGCAACCTCGTTGCGACAGCCCCTGCTCGTGGTATCCGGCAGTGCCGGAAGGTGTTACGCGTTGCCGGTCAGTTCGGCCGCCTGCTTGCGAAGCAAGAACTTCTGAATCTTTCCGGTGGCGGTGGTGGGAAGCTGATCGACGACGACCACCTTCTCTGGAATCTTCTGCATCATGGCCTTCCGCTCGTTTCGGAGGAAATCGGCCAGCTCGTCCAAGGTCGGCGCCGGACCGTTCACCTCGATGAAGGCGCACACCTTTTCTCCGAGGCGGGGATCCGGCATGGACACCGCGGCCGCGCCCGTGATGCGCGGATGTGCCAGCAGGTGTTCTTCCACCTCACGCGCGGAGATATTCATACCGCCGCGGATGATCAGGTCCTTGATCCGTCCCGTGACCCGCAGATAGCCCTCTGCGTCGACGCGCCCCAGATCACCCGAGGCGAGGAAGCCTCGACTGTCGACCGATGCCGCCGTCCGTTCGGAGTCGCGCCAGTAGCCGAGGAAGATCCCCGGACCCCCATAGAACATCTGGCCTTCCTCGCCGGCGGGTACGACGGCACCCTCCTCGTCGCGGATCTCGAGATCGACCCCGTCGAAGGCCCGTCCGTCGGAGGAAAGCACCTTCTCGATGGGGTCGTCCGCGCGTACAGCGGTCACCAGAAGTCCCTCACTGCTGCCGTACACGGGGAGGAGGAGACATGCGGGGAGTGCCTTCTTCCACGCCCTCAGGAGTGCTTCTGGGATCGGTGCGCCTGCACTGACCCACATCCGCATCGAGCTGACATCGTGGTCGGCGCCCGACTCGATGGCCCCGAGCGCCATTTGAAGGAACGGTGTCGCCGCCATGCTGATCGTCGTCTTGAACTGCGCGATGCGGCGTAGGCCCTCGCCCGGTTCCCACACGTCGAGAAGATGAATGCCGCTTCCGAGGATCAGGGGTGCCGCAACACCCACGGCAAGTCCGGTCGCATGCGTGACGGGGGAGGGCATGAACATCACGTCAGCGGGGTTCAGGCCCATCACGTCTCCACCCAATCCGTGGACGGTGAACGAGAGCGTGTTGAAAGTGTGCAGGCAGCCCTTCGGCCGCGACTCGGTTCCCGAGGTGTAGATGATGGCGTGGGCCGCATCGGCGGACGGCGGCGGCCCGAGTTCGTCGTCACCGGGGACGCGGTCGCCGACGGCGAGTGACTCGAACGCGATCTCGCCTGCCCGCGCTGTTCCGCGCACGACGACGACATGCTCGAGTCCGGGCACTTCCGGGCGGACCTCGGCCAGCATGTCGGTGTACCGGAATTTGCGGAATTCCTCTGTGACGAAGGAGATCTTGGCGCCGGAGTGCTCGAGTACGTACCGGACCTCGTCGTGCCGGTACACCGGCATCGTCGGAACGAGTACCGCGCCGATCCTGGCGAGCGCCACGTAGATGACGACGAATTCGTTCCAGTTCGGCAACTGGACCTGGACGCGGTCGCCGCTGTCGACGCCGAGCTTCTTCAGTGCCGCCGCGAGGCGGTACGCCTGCGCCCGCAGCTCGCCTCGGGTGAGTGACCCGTAGCCGTCGGTGACAGCCACGAAGTCCGGATCGATAGTCGCCCAGCGATCCACGTGTTCGGCCAGGCTCTCGTCGCGCCAATAGCCGTTCGATCGGAACGCCTCGAGGGTGCTCGCACTGTAGCGGTCCTCGGGGAGAATGGCTCCCGCGTGTTCCATGACATCCATGCGCGGATCCTTGCTTTCAGGTGCCTCTCCTCGACAGGAGACAGGCCGGAGTGATTGGTCTAACCATAATGTCGACCGGGGTGGGAAAAAAGGTATGAAACGGACGTCTTCTCCTCCTCCGGGATGAGGGAAATACCCCGTCGGGATGAGTGCTCCGTGGAGGGTGCGGGTACGGCGCGTGTGCCGCACCCGCACCCGGGTGTCACAGGTAGATCGACTTCTGCACGAGGTAGGCGGAGAGTGCTTCCGGGCCCAATTCACGGCCGAGGCCGCTGGCTTTGACACCACCGAAGGGTGCCGTGGGATCGGGAAGGTAGCCGTTGATCCCGATCGTTCCCGTCTGGACGCGCCGGGCGACGGCGACCCCGTGGTCGTGATCGGCCGTGAAGACGGTGCCACCGAGCCCGAAGTCGCTGTCGTTCGCGATGCGGACCGCCTCCTCGTCGTCGCGGTACGAGATGATCGAGAGCACCGGGCCGAAGATCTCCTCCTGGGCGATGGTGTAGTTGTTGTCCACGTCAGCGAAGATGGTCGGCTCGACGAACCATCCCTTTTCGAGGCCCTCGGGGCGTCCGCCGCCGACTGTAATGCGGGCGCCGTCGCCCTTGCCCTTCGCGATGTAGGACTCCACGCGGTCGCGTTGCCGGGCGCTCGCCATGGGGCCGATCATCGTGGCGGGGTCGAGGGAACTTCCCACGGTCAGCGACCCGGCCAGAGCGCTGAACGTGTCGACCACTTCCTGGTAACGCGACTGCGGTGCGAGCACGCGGGTGCCGAGGTAGCAGACCTGCCCGTTGTTCAACATGGTCGCGCCGAACAACTGCTCCCCGACGGTGGCGAGATCCAGGTTCGCGTCGTCGAGGATGATGGCCGCCGACTTGCCACCCAGTTCCAGTGTGACCGGCCGGAGCAGGCGACCGCAGGCCTCGGCGATGTTGCGGCCGGCAGCAGACGACCCGGTGAACGCCACCTTGTCGATGCCGGGGTGCGAGACCAGGTACGCGCCCAGTTCGCGGCCGCCGGGAACGATGTTGATCACGCCGGCCGGAAGGTCCGCCTCTTCGATCGCCTCGGCGAGGACGTAGCTGTCGAGCACTGTTTCGGGGGACGGCTTGATGACGATCGTGCACCCGGCAGCGAGGGCCGGCGCATACTTGAATGCGGCGAGCGCCTGCGGGAAGTTCCACGGAACGATAGCGCCGACCACACCGATCGGGGCCTTGGTCACGAGGGTCGACCCGCCCAGCAGGCCCGGACGCGTTTCCTCGAATCCGTCGTTCTCGATCAGGCCCGTGTAATAGCGGAGCAGGATCTGAGGGAAGACCGCTTCCAGCTTCTCCGCGACGGCGACGGGCATGCCGTTCTGCGAGCTCACAGCCTGGACCATCTGGGGTGCGCGCTTGTCGAGCGCATCAGCGAGGCGCTTCAGTGCCGCCGCTCGCCGCGACGGCTCCCACTGCGACCAGCCGGTGGGATCGTCGAAGGCCTGGCGCGCCGCATCGACAGCGGCGTCCATATCGGCCTCGGCGCCGTCGGGGGCGTGACCGACGACCTGCTCGTCGTTGGGTGACACGACCGTGATCACGTCACTGGAAGTGGGCGCGTGCCACTCGCCTCCTATGAAGAATGCGTTGTTGTTCGTCGTCATGACGGGTTCCTCTCGTTGATCTGAGTTGTGTTGCTCTTCTTGCCGAGTCGTTCGCTGACGATGGATTACACGGATTCGAGGGGTTCCTCGTACAGCGGGAATTCCTCGGTGTCGTACGTCCCGAAGCCCTCCTCGAAGCTTTCCTGGATGGCGATCTGGGCGCTGTCGGGCAGGGTGTGCATGATCTCGCGGACGCGTTCCTGGCGGCGGGCGACCGCCTGCCGGAACGGCATTCCGGGCGTCGCCTTCATCTGTGGGACGATGCCCTCGACGTCGTCGACCCCGCCGGCGTGGTGGCCGGCGTCGACCATGGCCTGTTCGGCCGCCATGGTGGCCTCGTCCTTCTCCTCGGACATGCCGATCGGGCCGATCATGGTGCCGCCCAGGAACTGCTTGACCACCGGTTCGTCCGAGGTGAGCAGAACCTCTCGCGGGCCGAACATCACCAGTTTCCGGCGGAAGAGCATACCGATGTTGTCGGGAACCGTGCGGGCGAGATTGATGTTGTGCGAGACGATCAGGATCGTCGCGTCGATCTCGGCATTGATGTCGATCAGTGTCTGGGAGATGTAGGTGGTGCGGACAGGATCGAGACCGGAGTCGGGCTCGTCGACGAGGATGATCTGCGGGTCGAGGACCAGGGCGCGGGCGAGGCCGGCCCGTTTGCGCATACCACCCGAGATCTCCCCGGGCAGTTTGTCCTCCGCCCCGAGCAGACCGACGAGTTCCATCTTCTCCATCACGATCGTGCGCACGTCGGATTCGGACTTCTTCGTGTGCTCCCGCAACGGGAATGCCACGTTGTCGAACAGGTTCATCGACCCGAACAACGCACCGTCCTGGAACAGCACCCCGAACAACTTCCGGATCTCGTACAACTCCTTCGACGAGCACTCGAGAATGTTGGTGCCGTCGATCACGATCGACCCCTGCTCCGGACGGAGCAGACCGATCAGAGATTTCAGGAACACCGACTTACCCGTACCGGACGGCCCGAGCAACGCACTGACCTCACCGGCCGGAAGGGTCAGCGTGACGTCCTGCCAGATCTTCTGCGAGCCGAACGACTTGGTCAGACCTTCGACCGATACCTCGACACCCACGACTACCTCCTACTATTGCGAAAACATCGACTGATCCCCATGTTTCGGGGAACTGGTCAGACGGGGATCATTTCCGTCATGACCCACGTACCCTCCTGTTCGGTCATGCCGACGCGGACGCGGCTTCCGTCCAATTTCGGGGCGGCACTGTCGGTGCTGGTGGTCGACTGGTTGACGAAGAACAGCAGCGTCACTGCGTGTTCCGACGCGGAGACGACGGAGGATTCGACGACGGTCGCCGAGGTCACGACCTGGCGTTGTTTCGCCGACGGGATGATGACCTCCTTGCCGACGCTGTCGAACTGGCCGCGCAGGTCTCCGCCGAGACTGGGAAGGATGTCGGCGAAGTGGGCGTCGATGGTGTTGAAGTCGTAGGAGAGTACGTCGGCGACCAGTTGGGTGGCGCGGTCGCGCGCCTGCCCCTCCGCGGTGTCGATCTGGCGGCGATCGTGTACCTGGAGAGCGATGGCGACGGTCGCCGCGACGAGCCCACCGGCGAGGAGCACGGCGAGGTATCGGGTGGCCCGCCGCCGCGCGAAGGACCAGGATGCGACTGCTTCGGGTATCCGGGCGAGTGTGTTTCTCATGCTACGAACTCCACATCTGAGACGAGCCAGTTGCCGTCCACCGAATCGAGAGAGACCTTCATGCGATAGACGCGGATCTCGCCGTTGGGCGCCTCGGTGTTCTTCACTGTGGACGTCACGGCGGCGAGGACGACGGCATGCTCGTCGTCGGACGTGACCAGGCCGGCTTCCTTGACTTCGCCGGTCGACTCCACCTGGCCCTGGTTCAGCACGTCACCGAAGCTGCCGGACGCACTGGTGAACTGCTCCCGGAACGGCCCGGTGGTGCCGTCGGCGACGCGCTGAATGTCCTCGTCCACACTCTGATGCCTCAGCGTGACCAGATTGACGACCACTTGGCGGGCCGTCTCCAGTATCTGCTCGTCTCGTGACTGTGCTGCTTGCTCCGCTCGCAGGTTCGTCCACGAGACGCCGCCGACGACAAGGGCGGCGAGGGCGACGAGTGCGATTGCCGCCATCGTCGCGATGAACCCTCGGGTACTTTGACGCACCTCGGAGTCGGCTGTCGCGGCCGTGGCATCGTTTCCGGTGTGATCGAGGTCCGGTTCGACCTCTACCGGAGCAGTAGTGCCTGCCATGTCAATTCCTCCTCTAGCTTTGGTGCAGAAACGCTGGCGATCGAATACAGATCGCCGTTCGGTGCCCGGAAGTTCCCGGTGATCGGGTCATACGGGACGCTGGTGGTGCCGTCGGGAACAATCGCCTGCGGGGGCGTCCACGAAGCCGGCGCGACGGTCAGGGGTTCGGGAACTTCGGGAGCCGGCCGGCTCGCGATCGGTCCCGTGTCCGGTGCGCCGGTGTCGGTCGACGGGGGCGAATACGGTTGTCCGGGCCGTGCCAGCATTTCCGGCCAGGTGGACGGCAGGCCGCCGGGGCAGTTCGCGATCTCGGCGGTGCGCACCGCGGGATTCGTCGCGCACGGGATGTTCCGTGCGCCACGTGCGACCCGCGGATCTGCCTGCGGGAGCTTGCAGTAGGAATTTTCCGGAGCCGGAGCCGAGCTGACGTCGCTCGGGTCGCGGCGCTGCGTTTCCTGGTAACCCTCGGTGCAGGGGAGCGGGTTCGCGGAGTTGCCGAGTTTGACGTCCAGGGCGCCCTGGCCGTACACCCGGTCGTCAGTTTGGACTCCGCGGTGCATGTAGTTGATCGACGCGGACACCGCCGGATAGATCACCAGGATCTGCTGTATCCCGGGGATGTTGACCCGTGCCACCTCACCCACGGTCTGGAGATTCGCCAGCAGCAGCGGAACGGTGGGGCGGACGTCGTCGAGGGTGCCGCTGACCGTGTCGAAGAACTGGGAACCGTTGTCGAGGACACCGCGAACCTGCGCGTCGCTCATCACCAACTGCTCGGAGAACGAGGACAGATCACGGGAGAAGCTCGCGATGTCGGCGCGGGAGTCGGCACCGGCCTCGAGGACGGGTTCGGCGTCATCGAGCAGTGTTCTGGTGGAACCGATCTTGGCCTGCGCGAGTTCAATCAGCGGGCGCGAGGAGTCGATGAGCCGCGACAGGGCCGGTCCCGCCCCGTTGAAGGCGGTGTAGGCCTCGTCGACCGTGACCCGGAGATCGTCCTTGGGCAGCTCCGACAGGAGCACGTTCACCTTGTCGACTACCTCGGAGGCGGGCACCGGGATCTCGGTGTTCTGCTCGGTGATCACGTCACCGTCCTCGAGGAAGGGGCCCTCCGAGGACGCCGGAACGATGTCCAGATACTGCTCACCGATGGCCGAGACGCTGCGGACGAATGCCTGGCTGTTCGCCGGAACAGCGAAGTCCGAATCGAGCTGCAGTTCCGCGGCCGCCCGATCGGGGCGGACGTCGATCGACTTCACGACGCCGACGTCGACGCCGCGATACGTCACCAGTGAGTTCACATAGAGTCCTCCGGCGCGGTCGAACTCCGCCGTGATCGTGTACATGCCGATCCCGGTGACACGCTTCAGCCCGAGGTAGTTGACCGCGGCGTTGCCGACCGCGAGAACGGCCACCACGCTGAAGACGATGAGCTGGAAGCGAACGAGTTTCGATCTCATCAGCGCGGTGCTCCGTTCTTCGGTGCGGACGTTGCGGGTCCGCCGGATGTCGTTGCACCGGTGGGTGCCAACAGCGGATTCACCGCTTGGCGAGCCGGGTTCAGTCCCGCCAACTCGTCGAGGGGAATGCTGCCGAGAACCTTGCCGCCTACCGTCTCGGCGCTGACGTCGAGCGTGAGGAAGAGATTCATGTAGTCACCCTTGATGGCGCGCTGAGTGGTGGTCACCGGGAACGGGACCGTCGCCGCGATCTTCAGTGCTTCCGGAAGGTGATCGCCGGCCGCGGCGAGCTGCGAGAGCACCGGCTGCAGCGACCGCAGATTCGCGTCGAGATCCTCGCGGCTGCTCTCGAGTATCTCGGTGGCGATCTCGCCGAACCGCCCCACGTCGTTCAGCATCGTCGTGAGTTGCTTCTGCTGCTCGTCCAGGATCTGCATCGCCGGCTGGATCGAGGTGATGCCTCGGTCGATCGTCTGATTCTGGCTGGCGAGTTCCGCGCCCAGGCGGTCGAGCCCGTCGATCGCGCGGACGATGTCGTCGCGCTGTTGGTCGACACCGCCGACGAATTCTTCGAGGTTGCCGAAGAGGCTGCGCAACGATTCCTCGCGGCCACCCAGAACACGATTGAGTTCGGAGGTCACGGTGCGGATCTGTTGCAAACCACTTCCGTTGAGTACGAGGGCCAGCGCAGAGAGCACCTCCTCGGTGGACGGGTACTGACTGGTGCGGTCGAGGGGGATCACGTCGCCGTCGGCGAGCGCGCCGACCGCCTCGACACCGGGCGGCACCGTCAGCTCGAGGTACTGGGAGCCGAGCACGCTGGTTTGCGCGAGCTTGGCGCTGACGTTCGCCGGGATCTCCGCCTCGGGATCGATTTCGAGTGTCAGTTTGGCGCCCCAGTTGTCACCCGTGATGTGGCTGATGTTCCCGACGATGACGTTGTTGGCCTTCACCGGCGAGTTGCCCACCAGATTCTGGATGTCCGCCAGTTCGACCGTCACCTCGTGTGCGTCACCTCCGACTACGTTGCCGGGCAGTCCGATCGAATTGATTCCGTCGAATCGGCACCCGGCCGCCGCGGCCACGACGCCGACGAGCATGGTCGCGGTGAGCGCCGACCTCCGAATTGAGTTCGTCATCGTGGTCCCTCCGGAAGAATGAGATTCTGGAGACTCTGGGTGATGGAGGCGACGGGGTCACTCGGGCCGGGGGATCGCGGCGCGCCTGCCGGTGGAGTCCGATTGGCGACGGGTGCTGACGTTGCCTGTTGCACGGCAGCATTGGCCAGAGGTGCGGCGAAAGCTTTTGCAGCAGTCGCGCATTCATTCGCGGGTGCGTCGACCGTGGTCAAGAGCGCGCAGATGAGCGAGCGCGGGTCCGGCATCTCGGGCACGGCGAGGGCGCCCGTGAGTGAGTTGGCGTCGGGATCGTAGATGTTGTAGAAGTCCGACAGCGCCGTTGGTCCGGCGTGCAGGATCGACATCAGGGTGTCCTGCCGGTCGACGAGCAACCGGGAGATGGTTTCGAGCTGCCCGGTATTCTCGACCAGTGCCCCACGGTTGTCTTCGACGAACTTCGTGACTTCCTGGAACGTGGTCAGCATGCTGCTGAGCAGTGCGTCGAGTTCGGTCCGGTTCGCGTTGAGCAGTCCCGACACGTTGGCCAGTTCACCGCTGAACGCCCGGATCTGCTGGTCGCTCGCGGCGAGGGCGGTGGTGAACTTTTGCAGGTTCTCGACGGTGCCGAACAGATCCTCGCCGCTCGCGTTCAGTGTGGTGGCGGCGTCCGAGAGGTGGGTGAGGGAATCGTGCAGCGCGCTGCCCGTTCCGTCCAGCGTGTGGGCGGTGCTGCTCACGAAGCGATTGAGGGAACCGTCCGGGTGCTCCGGGGTGCGGCCCGCATCCTCGCTGAGCTTGACCACCTGCTTCTTGATCTCGTCGAACTCGACCGGCACGGCGGTCCGGTCGAGGGGGATCTCGTCACCGTCCGACAGGGTCGGTCCACCCGAGTACGCCGGTGCGAGCTGAATGTAGCGGCCGGTCACCAGGGTCGGGGCGACGACCGCAGCCTTCGCGTCGGCGGGGACGTCGTACTCGTTGTCGTAGTCGAACTCCACCCGGACGCGTTCGCCGTCCGGTTCGATCGTCGTGATGCGGCCGACCTCGACGCCGAGAATCATCACCCGGTCTCCGACGTATATGCCGGTGGTGTTCCGGAAGTAGGCCGTGACGTGGTTGACGGAGTGGTTTTCGATCCAGGCGGCCGTCAGCAACCCGACGAGGGCCACGGCGATCATCACGGCGAACAGCCTTGCCGGCAGTTCCCGTGCCATTTCGCGTACCGATGCCATCAGCGCGGCCCCCCGAAACTTCCCGGAAGCTGCCCGGACAGATTGGCCGGGACGATGTTGTGCAGCAGCACCCCGAAGAACGGTCCGCTGCCCACCGCCTCACCGACCTGCCTCGCGAACCGTTCGAGGCCGGTGAGCGATGCGTTGATGTTGTCGTAATTGCTGTTCAATGTGGCCACCAGAGTCTTCATCTGATCGAGAGTGGGTCCGAGTGTTGCCGCGTTGTCGCGGGACAGCCCGGTGAGCGCGTCGGCCACCTGACGGGACTGCACGAGGACGCGATGGATGGTGTCCGCCCGGTTGTTCAGCGCGGCGAAGAGCGACTGGCCTTGGCCGAACAGCGCGGAAACCTGGCCGTCCCGATCCGCGAGGATCTTGGACACATCGGCCGCACCCGCGAGCAACCGACGCAGTTCCTCGTCCCGGCTCGATACCGTCGCGGACAGGCGGGACAGGCCGTCGAGAGAGGACCGCAGGTCCGGCGGAAGCTCGTCTTCGACCGAAGAGACCTGCTCGAGTGCGCCGGACAGGTTGACGGTGTCGGTCTCGGACACCTTGTCGGTGACTTCCTCGAGCGCCCGCGTGATGTCGTATCCCGAGCTGGTCTGTGCCAGGGGGATGGTCGCGTTGTCGGCGAGTTCGCCGTGACGCCCCGGAGTGATCTCCACGTACCGCCGGCCGAGAGCAGTTTCGACCTTGATCGCTGCCGTCGTGTCGTCACCGAGCCCGACCGCGCCACTGTCCACGTCGAACTCGACGTCGACCCTTCCGTCGCTGATCGAAAGCTTCCTCACCTCACCGACTTTCACACCGGCGATCTGCGTGGTGTCACCGACGGCGAGGCCGCTGGCATCGGCGAACTCGGCGTGGTAGGTGGTGGCCCCGCTGACACCGGGGATGGACTTGAAGTTGAGCGCTAGGAAGAGGACCCCGATCAGGACCGCCGTTCCGATCAGGCCCATGCGGAACGCATCCCGCTCGAGGAAGGATTTCTGAGCCATCACTGGCACCTTTCTGCGGGAGCCTTGAACATCGGTGTGACGCCGCCGGGACCGGGCCCGGACGCGTACTTGATCGCGAGACCACAGACGAAGAAGTTCACGAAACTGCCGTAGCCCGCGACGCGGCTGATGAGGCGGTAGTTCTCGGGCAATGTGGAGAGCACCATGTTCAGGGTGTCGGTGTTGGCGTTGAGGTTGCCCGCGAGATCACCCAATGCGACCACGTCCTGCGCGATCGCCGGAC
This sequence comes from Rhodococcus sp. JS3073, assembly GCF_026810085.1. NCBI lineage: Bacteria > Bacillati > Actinomycetota > Actinomycetes > Mycobacteriales > Nocardiaceae > Rhodococcus > Rhodococcus sp. JS3073. The sequence goes on from NZ_CP113951.1 coordinate 5,572,110, forward strand.
GGTTCTGGTCGAGCACACTCGAGAGACTGTCGGTGACCTGGTCGATGTTCACCAGGGAGTTGGTGATCAGATCACGGTCACCGTCGAGGCCCGCGACCAGCCGCTGAAGCTGGTCGATGAGCGTCGAAAACTGGTCGCCGCGATTGTCGACGGTCCCGACGACGGTGTTGAAGTTGCTGACCACCTGACCGATCGCCTGATCCCGGTCGGCCAGCGTGTTGCTCAGGGTTCCGATTTGAGCCACGAGACGCCCGATGCTTGCTTCCTGGCCGTTGAGTACCTCGATCAGGGAGGCGGACAGTTGATTGGTCTGATCCGGGTCGAGGCCCTGCAACAGAGGTCGGAATCCGTTGACCACCTGGTCGAGGTCGAGTGCCGGGGTGGTCTGCTGCAGTGGAATCGGGCCGTCGAGCGCACCGATGGCACCCGGTCCGTTCGACAACTCCACGTAGCGGTCACCGATCAGGTTCTTGTACTTGATCCGCGCCGTGGTCCCCTCCGTCAGCGGGCGCTCGGTGGACAGGGAGAATGACACCACCGCGGTGCCGTCCGCGGCCAACTCCACCCCTTTCACCTTGCCCATCGGCACACCACCGACCTTGACGTCCTCGCCGTTGCCCAGGCCGGACGCGTTCGCGAAGACGGCCTGATACGTGTTGGTGCTACCGAAGCGCATGTTGCCCACCACCGTCGCCACACCGAATCCGGTCAACGAGGTGACCAGGACGAAGATCAGCAACTTGATTCCGGGTGCCTTCGTCATCAGCGCCCACCTCCGAACATGAACTGTGCGAACGGGTTACCGATCAGGTCTTCGACACCGCGCGCGGGCTGGTATGCCTTGCTGCCGTCGTCGAAATCGGTGTGTCCGGGTGCCTGCGCGGGGTCGTAGCACCGCGGTGCGCCGTCCGCACCGTTCTTCGGCGCATTCTCGGGGTACGTGTACGGCGGATCGCCCATCAGCAGGGTGCCGAGGATGTTCAACCCGGCCTGATCACTACCACCGACGGTGCGCTCGAGATATTTGTTGGTCTGGTCCATGCTCGCCAGGAAGCACGGATACATCGGCGCATTCTGTGCGAGCAGTGCCGTCGTCGGTTCCAGCGCATCCAACGACTTCTCCAACGGGTCACCGGAGGCCTCGAAGAAACTCCGTCCGCTGTTGCCGAAACCGCTGAAACTGAGCAGGAACGCGCTGAACTGGTCCTCCTTCTCGGTCACCGTGTCACCGGTGGTGCTGACATGGTCGACGGTCCGAAGGAGGTCCGGAGCGGCGTCGGCGAGAACCTCGGAGACCTCGGCACCCTTGACCAGATCGCGCTGCAACGTGGGAAGACTGCCGTTGAACTCGGACAGGTACGTGTCGAGCTCGACCATCATGTCACCGAGTTGGTCGCCGCGGCCCTGCAGCGACGTGGACAACGCACTCAACGTCGCGTTGACCTTCTGCGGTTCCACGGTGCGCAGCACCGTCACCAGCGAGTCGAGGAGGTCGTTCACCTCGGTGGCCACGCCGGTGCCCCGGACTACCGAGCCCGCCGACACAGTGGTCGCCGAGGGATGTTCCGGCTGCACGAGTGTGACGAACTTGCGGCCGAACAACGTGGTCGGATCGATCACGGCAGTGATGTTCTCCGGTATCGCCGACGTCCGGCTCTCGTCGATGTCCATGGTGATCTGGGCCTGGTCGTCCACCAGCTGCACCTTCGAGACCCGGCCGACGACGACGTCTCTCATCTTGATATCGGATCCGGGTTCGAGCATGAGACCCGACCGCGCCGAATACAACGTCACCGGGACGGTCGAGGCGAACGATCCGCGATAGACGCCGACGGATACCGCCGTCGCGATCGCGAACAGCGTCACCAGACACACACCCAGGAGCACATACACCAGGCGGCTTCGCTCTTCGATATGGCCACCCATGTCAGCCCGCCACTTTCACGGCGCCGGCGGAGCCACCGTAGACGGCGATTCCGATGAGCAGGTCGATGACCATGATCGCGATCAAGGAGGTGCGCACGGCCCGCCCGACCGCGACGCCGACTCCCGCCGGCCCGCCCTTCGCGTTGTAACCGTGGTAGCAGTGCACACACATCACCACCACCGACATCGCGAGGACCTTCACCATCGACCACGCGACGTCGCTGGGCACGAGGAATACGTTGAAGTAGTGCTGGTACGTTCCGCTCGCCTCGCCGAGGTATTCGGTGACGAGCTGGGTGGCGACGTATCCGACGAACAACGCCACCGCATACAGCGGAATCACCGCGATGATCCCGGCCATCACCCGGGTCGTCACCAGGTAGGGGAGCGACGGAATGGACATGGTCTCCATGGCATCGATCTCCTCGCTCACGCGCATCGCGCCGAGTTGTGCGGTGAAACCCGCACCGACCGTCGCCGTCAGCGCAATACCTGCGATGACCGGAATGGCCTCCCGGGTATTGAAGAATGCCGAGATGAATCCGGACAGCGCGCCGATCCCGATGCGCCCCATCGAGGTAGCACCCTGCTGGCCCACTTCGTATCCGACGGCGGTGGTGAGCAGGGAGATGACGACGAGAGTTCCTCCGATGACCGCGAGGGCGCCGGTGCCCATGCTGACCTCGGCGAGTAGCCGGAGCGTTTCCTTCCGGTACCGCCGGAAAGTGCGTGGAATCGCGGTGACGGCATGGCTGTAGAAGTGGAGCTGTCGCCCCATCTCCTCCATGTGGCCGATCGGTGCATCGACCACGCTGAGCGCGACCGTGGCAACCCTGGGTCTCGCGCCGGTGGCCCGAGTAGCTTTCGACACAGAATTCTCCCGTTGACAGCCGTCTTCGCGGCTTGAGGTGGAGCGCTGTCAGTGCAGCGCGAGAGTCGTGATAACCGAGTTGGCGAGGAAAAGCAGCAGAAAGCTGAACACGACGGTCTGGTTCACTGCGTCTCCGACGCCCTTGGGTCCGCCCTTCGCGTTGAGTCCCAAATGGCACGCGACGAGGCCTGCTAGCAGGCCGAACACCGCCGCCTTCACCTCGCTGACGAGGAAGTCGGGCAGTTTGGTCAGGATCGAGATCGCCGTGACGTACTGGCCCGGCGACGCACCCTGCATGTAGACGGTCGCGATATATCCGCCCACCAGGCCGACCGCCGAAACGAGGCCGTTCAGGAACATCCCGATCAAAGTCGACGCCAGCACCCTCGGCACAACCAGGCGTTGAATCGGATCGATCCCCAGCACCTTCATCGCGTCGATCTCTTCACGAATCGTCCGTGAACCCAGGTCGGCGCAGATCGCGGTCGAGCCGGCACCTGCCACGACGAGAACCGTGACAACCGGGCCGATTTCCCGAATGATCGCGACGCCGGCGCCGGCGCCACTGAGGTCGACCGCACCGATCTCGGCCAGCAGGATGTTGATCTGATAGACGAACATCATGCAGAAGGGAATCGCCATCAGCAGCGCCGGCATGATCGACACACCGGCGATGAACCACGCCTGCTGAACGAACTCGCGAGCGTGGAAGGGGCGCTTGAACATGCATCGGAACGTCTCCATCGACGTCGCGTAGAACGCGCCGACCGCCGTCGGCGCGACCTGGACGGCCTTCCGGACAGCACTCGCCTTCGGCGGGCGTGCTTTCAGATCTACAGACATCGACCAGCCTTTCTCACTGTTTCCGGAGCATCCGACGGGCAAACAGGGTTGGTCATCACTCGTGGACGAGGACGACCTTCACCGCCTCACCTCGATGTTGCACGGCCACAGCCTCGTTGATCTGGGAGAAAGGCATCGTCGTGATCAACTTGTCGAACGGGAACTTGCCCTGACGGTGGAGATCGAGAAGGTGAGGAATGAACGTGTCGGGGTCGGCATCTCCCTCGACGATCCCGCGAATCGTGTGACCGAACAGCTGCGTCGGCATCATGCCGATCGGGAGTGTGGCGGTCGGGTCGGCGGGGACCCCGATGAGGCCGAGGGAGCCCCGGACACCCAGTGCCTGCAAGATCTGGTCCAGCACGGGAAGTAGGGCGGTCGTATCGATGGCATAGTCGGCGCCGTCGGGAACGATTGCCCGGATCTGCTCGGAGAGTGCACCGTTGGCCGGATCGACCACGTGGGTAGCGCCGAGGGAGAGCGCGAGCTCGCGCCGCGACTCGTGAGGCTCGACGACGATGATCGTGCCGACCTCGCGGACCACGGCAGCGAGCACTGCCGCCAGGCCGACCGAACCGGCTCCGACGACGACCAGTGACGACCCCGGAGCGACGTCGAGCGAGTTCAACACCGCGCCCGCGCCGGTCTGGATTCCACAGCCGAGCGGACCGACGAGTTCGAGAGGGGCGTCGTCCGCGACCTTCACGACATTGCGCTCGTGAGCGATGGCATGTGTCGCGAGGGAGGACTGGCCGAAGAAGTTGCCGCCGAGCGTGGTGTCTCCCGAGGTGAGTGCCGAACTGCCGTCCGGGCGCCCGCCCCCGAAGTTGAATGCCATGAAATTGTGGCAGTAGGCAGGCTCGCCCTTGCCACAGTGGGCGCACTGGCCACAACTGTTGAAGCTGATGGCGACCCTGTCGCCCTCAGCAACCTTGGTGACCCCCGATCCGACTCCCACGACCGTGCCGCTGCCTTCGTGGCCGACGACGCCCGGGAGGGGGAACGGGAGATGCCCCTGTTTGACGGCCAGGTCGGTGTGGCAGAGACCGACGCCGGCGATCTCGACGAGGACTTCGTGTTCCGTGGGTTCGCTCAGAGACACGGTCTCGATGGCGAAGTCTCCCGAGACTTCGTTGATTACGGCGGCGCTGATCTGCACGATTGCTCCTAGATTCAGGTTGTTTCGGCGTTCACCCGTAGGCGGGCATCACTTCCGTACGGGTGATGTTAGGTAGGTCACAAGGGTGAAAAACAGGGGTGAAGGGCAAGTTCGCTCCAATCTCCCCCTTCACCCCCCCGGTGGGGGGAGGTGGGAAATCGGGGCCACATCGTGGGATGGCCGACCGTCGCTCCGATGAAGTACCCGAACCACCCTCTGGTGCGACGCGGTGACGAAGGCGGGCGCGAGAGACTCGAGTCACATCTCAGGGTTTCTTTGGCCTGGCTCACACTTCAGGAGGAAACGAATGTCTGTTGATCCTTCGGCGATCATCGTCGGGGTAGCCGCGGCAATCGGGGGCATCGTGCATGGAACGGATCTGCCAGAGCCCGCGCAAGGCATTGCGACGCAACAGGTTCAGTCGATCGTAGAGGCCGCACCGGGGTTCGACGCGCAGATCGACCAGGCCATTGCGAATCTGCCCCCAGAAGTTCAGGACCCGGCTCGTCGAGCTGTCGACGCCGCGGCCGTTGCCGTTGCGGACGCGGTAGCACCATATCTACCTCCCGCGCCGGTGCCGGCACCCCCGCAGGATCCGTTGCCTCCCAGAGATCCCCGACCTGAGGGCAACGTGAGTCCACAGTCCTCCGGGCCGGTCGCTACGGAGCCGTATTCCCCGTCATGGTGGCCGTCACCGACGGCGAACGATGCACTTGCGCAGGGAGAGAGTGATGGTGTGCTGTCGCAATGGGTGCCGTCGGTGCTCGATCCCTCCGCAGCGACGTCGTCGGCTATCGGTTCGATCGCCGTGTTCGTTCCGTGGTTCCAGAAGGCGGGCGCCATCTGCGACGGCGTGAAGGCGCCCGTTCTTGCCGCGCTGTACTCCGCGGAGAACGGCTTTCGCTATGGTGTCACTGCTCCGGTGTCGCCGTCCGGCGCTCGCGGTCCGGGCCAGTTCATGCCGGCCACCTGGGCAAGGTACGGCAAGGACGCCGACGGCGACGGGAAGGCCGACATCCTCGACGTCGCAGACTCGGTGATGGCCTCGGGCCACCTTCTCTGCGACATGTACGAGCAGATCGAGCAGTGGAAATCGCAGGGAGAGGTGGTCGGCGACACGCTCGACCTCACGATCGCGGGGTACAACGCGGGCGTCGGCGCCGTTCGACTGCATCGCGGTATGCCCTCGGGTGAAGCAGATTACGAGAATCAGACGAAGCCCTACGTTGCGAAGATCCGCGCTTCCGAGTCGCGATATGCCTCGCTTCTCGGGATCTTCGGAGGCGGGGCGGACGGCATCGGCGGCAAGATCGTCGAAGCCGCCGTCCGGTATCTCGGTCTCCCGTACGTGTGGGGCGGCGGTAACGTGAATGGCCCTTCGGCAGGCGGGTTCGACTGCTCCGGTCTGACGTCCTATGCCGTCCACGCGGCCACGTCCGGGTTTTCCCTTCCCCGCACCTCCGAGACGCAGTGGAATGTCGGTGTGGAGGTTCCGCTCGCGGATGCGATGCCGGGAGATCTGCTGTTTGGGAACTGGGGCCCGGCGGGCCCCGGGCATGTCGCGATCTACGTCGGGAACGGGCAGATGGTCCACGCCCCGACGACCGGCGACGTGGTTCGCGTCGCACCGGTCTTCGAGGGGATGAAGGCTCGTCGGGTGGTGTGAACGGCACTTGGCGTGTTGTGTACCTGCCGGCCGGCTACATGCTTTGCGCGGCGCTGGATTCGCGGCCGTCCGACGGCGGCACCGGTTGTCCGGGAGCGCGGCTCGCCAGGAACCGCTCACGAACAATGAGATAGAACGGAAAGGCCATCGACACGCCGATGTAGGACAGCAGAACGAAGACCACGCCCCATTTGCGGCCCATCCCGATCCGCACGGTGTCGGTGAGAACCCACACGATGAAGACCGCCCACGCGATCAACATGTCGATGCTCAGGAAGGCCGCCGTGCCGCCCGGTTCGATGCCGTCACCGAAGAACTCGACCGGGTTCAAGATGTTGCCGCCGTCGCCGATCCAGTCGAACGCGAACGGCCACGTCAGGAGTAGCGCCGCGATCCCGGCGACGAGGTAGCAGGCATGCCGGACGTTCATCGCCGTGCTGCGGTGTAGTTGCGTCGTCACCATGTCACCTGCTGTCTGCGACTCGGACGTGGATCTCGGCATCGCAGTCACCGACGACGAGCTGGCAGGACAAGCGGGAATCGTCGTCCGCCGCATCCAGATATGCGATCAGGTCCGTCTCCTCGTCGGTTGGTTCGGCGAAGAAGTGGGTGTACTCCTTCGGGAGATGAACGTGGCAGGTCGCGCACGCGCAACTGCCGGCGCATTCGGCAACGATGCCGGGGAGATTGTTTCGGAGCGACGCATTCATGAGCGTCTCGCCGAGTTGGACGTCGACCTGCTCGGTCGTCCCGTCGGGCAGATGGTAGGTAACTTTCGTCATGATGTGGTGGCGCTTTCTCGCGGGAAGGCGTTGCGCCGAAGCGGTTCTCGCCTCGGCGCACCACCGGGTCAGGCGAACGTCAGGTGGACGGGCAGGCGCCGGAGTCCGCCGACGAAGTTCGTCTGGATCATCTTGGGGTCACCGGTCACCTCGATGCGCCGGAGTGTGGGCAGCAGCTCCTCGAGCATGACCTTCATCTCGAGCTTGGCGAGATGCTGTCCGATGCACATGTGCGGGCCGTAGCCGAAGGCGATCTGCTTGTTCGGGCGTCGATCGATGTCGAAGGTGTCCGGATTGTCGAAGACTTCGGCATCCCGGTTGCCCGACTGGAACAGCAGCATCAGGCGGTCGCCGGCCTTGATGGTGCGTCCGCGGAGTTCGTAGTCGCTGAGAGCGACGCGGGTGAACTGCTTCACCGGCGACACGATCCGCAGTGCCTCGTTCACGAGGTGTGGAACCAGGCTGAGGTCGCCCTGGACACGCTCGAGGATGTCGGGACGTGCAGCCAGCTGTTGCAGGCATCCCGCGAGGGTGCTGGCCGTGGTGTCGTGGCCGGCGGTGGCGATGGCCACGAACCATCCGTAGGCGAAGGTCTTGGGGAAGTACTCCCCGCTCGCGTCCTTCGCGACGGCGATGAGGGTGGCCAGATCGTCGCGCGGTTCGGCGCGCCTGCTCTCGACGAGAACATCGAAATACGCGTAGAAGTCCGCGATTGCCGCCGCCCACTGCTGTGCCGCGGCGTCGGGAGAAAGGGTTTCGATGTCGTCGCGCTTCGCGTCCGGGTCGGCGACTCCGAAGAGGTCCTGCGTCAGCGCCATCATGCGTGGTTCGTCTTCCACGGGAACACCGAAGAGTGACATGATGACGTGCAGCGGGAAGAAAACCGCGAACTCGTGCACGGCATCCAGGTCTTGCTTTCCGGACACGAGGCGCGCGACGGATTCCCGCGCGGTCTCGCGAATGCGGTCTTCCCACTTCTTGAGGTTCGCCGGGCGGAACCAGTCGAACGCAACGTCCTTGATCGTGGTGTGTTCCGGCGGGTCGAGGTAGGGCAGCGCGTCGAGGATGCGGAGACTGCCACCGGTGAGTGTCTTCGTGAACTCGTCACCGGCCTGATTGGTGAGAATCGGGTTGTGCGAGCCCTTGTTCTCGCCACCACCCGCACTGAAGATCTCTGGCTGTCGCTCGATCTCCATCAGGTCGGCGTGCTTGCTGACCAGCCAGAGGGGGTCGTACCCCTCTACCCGTGCCTGCCCGAGGGGCTGGTTCTCGCGGAGCCACCGGTACGCCTCGTAGAGTTTTGCGTCGTCGCTGTGTCCCTCGGGGAGGACGATCTGCCTGCCTATCTCGTCGGGAACTGTTGTGGTGTAGGCGGATTCGACTGTCGTCATGATCAACCTTCTCTCTGGGGTGGGCTGAAGAGAGCCGGACGCATGAGGGTCACCCCCTACGTACTCATGCTCTGTGACTCGAGTCTCATGGATGGTCGCGATGGGTGCGTCACCCGGATGAGGTGTTTTGATCCCGCTTCGGAGGGGTTGAGCGGTGCTGAGTGCGCGCGGGGCGGCCTTGACTGCTTTGGTCGGATAATATCTATACTTAGACCGAATTGAGTGACAGAATACTGTCCATGGCGCGGACGAGGCGATGGTCGTTCTTCCTGGCAGCGGTCGTAACCGCGATCCGGTGTACTTGCGCGCGGCATCATCTCCGGCGTTCTCGCGCCGGTCATCGGCCCTCGGCTCGCGACGGTCGAACCGAAACTCGTCATGCGTGCAATTCTGCGAGGTGGTCTCGTCGACGACTCCGCTCTGACGAACGAATATCTGGACGAGCTTCTCGCGGTGGGGAAGCGGCCCGGTTATGCCTCGGTGGCCCGTGCCGTGTACGGCACTCTGCCGAGTCTGGTCGCTGCCAGGTCCGTGTATCCACGGGTGACGGTTCCCGTGAATCTGGTCTACGGGGAACACGATTGGTCCAGGGCGTCCGACCGCGACGCGAACAACCGTGCGCTGCCCGGTGCCGAGTTCGTACAGATACCGGATGCCGGGCATTTTCTTTCCCTCGAGAAGCCTGCTGTCATTGCCGCGCTGCTGGATCGGTCAGCAGTTGGGGAGGATCACGAGACGGGTAGGTGAACCGTCCGGGGTCGAATGAAGGCCTCGCTCAGGCCACCTCGAGGACCAAGGCGCACCGCCTCCTCCGCGAGACGATCGATCTGCCCCCGAACTCGAGCCAGACGTGGTTGGCGGGAGATCGCTGAGCACGAGGCAAACGAAGGGACGCTCGCCGCGACGGAGGACGCCTACACCGCACCGAATCGGGCTACGCGATCGGTGTCTGCGCTGAATTGGGAGCCCAGCCCGCTGTGATCACAGTGAGAGCGGCTCTGAGATAGCGGGGCTTCCTGTGTCGAAGGTCCGAGACGATCTCCGGACCACGCCGACACACGCCGACACACGCCCGGAATTCGTCACCGACTTCGGTTGGCCTCATCCGCCCACTCCGTCATACCGAGCCGGCTTCTGTTGACGATCGGCAAGTGGTCAATGGTTGAACCTGTCGATGAGCCATCCGACAGCGGTCGGATTGTCGAGGAGCAGCCCGGCCGAATGCCCTGCAACCCCGGCTTGTGGGAGCAGTGGGGGCGTGTCGAGTTTTGCGACGGTCACGTCGGCGCCCGCTGCACGCCAGGCGTTCGCCATTTCGTAGGTGTCCGCGGCAGGGGTGACGTCGTCGCTGACGTTCTGGGCGACGAGTACGGGTGCGGCAGGAGCGCTTCGGCCCAGGTCGAAGCTGTCGAGGACAGCCTTGATCGCGGGATCGGCCTCGAGTTCGTCCACGATCGGGCGACCGCTGACCGACAGCGAGCTGGTGGACTGAAGGCATGGAGCACGGCGGTGCCATTGCATTCGGTCGCGGTGCGGTGCAGGAAGTCGATGCCGGCGGGGTTGAGCATCGACGTGACCGTCGTCGTGAATTCCGGGTGACTCGGCGCTGCTCCGGTTCGACCACGAGCGCAAAACAGATCCGCCCCGCCGCCGAGCACGTGAACCTGCTGATGGAGTGCGACCTGGACCCGTGGGGGCCCTGGACAGGTGGTCCACCGAGAATCCGCTGATCGGGGACCAGCGGCCAGTGGACCGACTCAGCGCGCACGCGCTGACCGAGGCAGAGGTGGAGCTGATGGTGGCGGCCGAGCAGAGGGGGGATGGAGTGATCCCGGGGCACAGTGCTGCAACGGCCGGCCCGCAGACCAGGCTTATTCTCGCGGGCACCGCGCTGCACCGGATCTCGAGTACCGGGTCGGGACTGCCCCCACCCTGGTTGACGCACGGGGTGTGCAGTTTCAGGCCGCGTGTGCGGTCTGATGGAGCGTCTCATATTCGACGGGTGTCAGTCGACCGAGACCGCGTTGCCGGCGACGCCGGTGGTAGGTCTTCTCAATCCACTCGACGATCGCCAACCGTAGTTCCTCACGGCTGCTCCAGTGGCGCCGGTCGAGGACGTTGCGTTGCAGCAACGCGAAGAACGATTCCACCGCGGCATTGTCACCACATTGACCGGCTAATCGCGGCCCAGTTTGTGCCGATCGAGGTCAGAATGGTTCATCGTCGGGGCGGTGGATTGCGGCGAAGGCGGCGCAGTTGTTCTTCGTGTTTGGTGACGGTGGCGGCGAGCGCCTCGACCACGGTGCGAAGGTGCGCGACCTCGGTGGCGAGACCGGTCAGGGTGCGGGCGTCGGTTTGTCGGGTGCGGTGTTCATCGACGACGGCGCGCAGTTGCTTGTCCCGGTAGAGCGTCGCCCGGCCGATCTGGGCCTGTTCGGCGACGGCGGTGAAGGTGATCGGCTGTCCCGTGGTGGCGAGTTCGGCGCAGATCCGTTCAACCCTGACCAGGGCGTTCTCGCTCATGCGGTGTCCGATTGCGCGATGAGCGCGTCGAGTCGGGACACGAGGGTGTGATGCCGCTTCGCCTCGTCGATCCATCCGCGCTTTTCCGCATCTTCGGCGAGATCGTGAGCATCCACGCGTTGTGCAGCGAGTACTCCGAGGTGGGTGGAGTCGGTGTGGAAGCTCGGGCAGTGCTCGCAGATGTTTGCGTAAGGGCAAGAGCCTTGCGCGGGTGCCCGCAGGCAGTAGCCGCCGGCCAGGCGCGATTTGATCGCCGGTGCGTCCTTCCACCCGCCGTCGGTGATGTCGGTGATCGGGAGCTGGGTTCGGCCGGTGGGCATCGGCCCGATGTGGCTTTTCGCCAGGTTCAAGGCGCGTTCGTATTCGGTGCGCACGGTGCTGTCGAAGAGATGCGCGTAACGCAGACTCATTTGGCTCGAGACGTGTCCGAGAAGTGCCATCAGCGCTTGCAGTGATACCCCGGCGTTAATGAGCGCGGTGGCGTAGGTGTGCCGGAGTTGGTGCGGCGTGACGTGCCCAAGGCCTGCCGTCTCGGCTGCTCGGTCCAGTTCTGCTCGCACCGCGTTCTGCGAGAGCCGCTTTCCGTGGTGCGTGAACAGGAAATCCGCGGGCGCCCCGGTGCGGGGATGGCGCATGGGTCGGCCGGGTGAGCGGGTGGCGGTGATGCGATCGACGAGGGTGAGGACCTCCTCGTCGAGCGGAACCATCCGTTCGGAGTCGAGTTTGCCGAGGGGGACCTTCAGCCAGGATCCCTGGCCGGGTATTTCGTGGATGCAGTCGAGTTCGAGGTCGAGGAGTTCACCGATCCGCAGCCCGCATGCCCGCTGCACCAACAGTGCATCGGCTGCCAGTCTGTAGGGCGAGTCCGACAGTGCTGCAGCAAGTTTGCGGTCAGCATCAACGGGTAGGTATCGAGGGAGGAAACGTTGCGGACGGGGCAGATCGGTGCGGAAGATCAGCCGCCGCGCGGGTACGTCGTCCCAGCCCCATTCGGTGATCTCGGCGAGAAAATTGCCGACCGCATGCACGCGCCGGATCCGGTCCGCGACGGTGATCGGCTCACCGGTGACGGTGTTGACGGTGGTGGTCAGTGAGGTGATGAACGGTTCGATGTGTCGGCGCCGGTCCAGCGCGGACAGCGAGGCGATGTCGGGGTCGATGGCGGCGAGGTACCTGCCAAAGTGCGCCAAGCGGGTGGCGAGACTGCTGACCGTCTTGGCCACGCAGGTGGCGCGTTTGCGGTGCAGGTAGGCCACGAACGCCGGACGCAGCGCCGCGGGGACGTCGGCCATCCGCTCGTCGAGGGTGAGCGGCGTGACTGCCGGTCGGGCTTCACTGTCGAGGATCCCGAGGTGAAAGAGAATCTGCCGCGCGCTGTGGGTGGTGCTCCGGTAGTGCCTCGCACCTCGGCCGGTGCGCATCTGGCGAATATCGCACGCGTCCAGCAGGTCCTGCACATCGCTCTCGCGTAGATCGGCCAGGGGACGTTCGGTTTGAATCAGCAGCCTCGCGATGATTTGCGACCCGATGGCCGATGCGACGCGCTGGGTGAATCCCAATTCCAATGCTGCGGAGATGAACTGATTCAGGTCCGGTGCGAGGCAACTGTCGGTCAGTTCGTGCCAGAGGCTCGCGAGTTTGCGGGAGACGAGGTAGTCGTAGCCCGGTTGCAGCCTTCGGCTGACCATCAGGAAGGTGATGAACGGACGGGTCGAGCAGTTCGCAGCCAACCGTGTGTCGAGGGGCAGGTCGGCCCACCGCTGGACCTGCGGCCAGCGCCGCAGGAACGAGCGAGCGGCTTGGGTGTAGGCGGTGTTGCCGCGACGGCGCCGCTCGAGGTGGACCAGGTAGGCGGCGTAGATATCCGCCGGACTCTCAGGTGCGGGCGCGTAGTCGTGTGCGGGCTGCATCGTATTCCGCCTTGACATGTGTTGGTGCCAAATGGATGTAGCGGGCTGTGCTGTCGACGTGCGCGTGCCCGAGCAGTGCTTGCATCACTGCCAGATCCACACCGGCTTCGGCCATCGCGGTGCCGAAGGTATGACGGAGTGCGTGCGGGTGCCCGGCGGGCACTCCGGCTTTGAGCCGGTGATACCGGAAGATGGTGCGCAGCCCGGCCGCCGTCAACGGCTTACCTCTGTTCGGGCCTTTGGCGACGAGGAACAAGCGAGTGCTCGACGATTCGGGCCGCTCGGTGAGCAGATACGTTTGGATCAGCCCTGCGACCTCCACATCGAGTGGCACCCGGCGTTCCTTCGCGCCTTTGCCCACTACTCGTATCCAGCGGGCGCCGATGTCAACGTCGGTAACTTCGAGGGTCAACAGTTCTCCGGATCTCAACCCGGACAGCAACATCAGACCGGCGAGGGATCGGTCCCGCCACGTCCGCAGGCTGGAGAGCAGGTCGGCTGTTTCCCGGCGATCCAGGGACCGTGGTAGTCGCCGCGGCTCCCGCAGGCGTAGAACCGATCGGCGTTTCGGTCGCACCAGGTGTCCGAGTAGACCGCTGCGCTCCTCGGCGCTGACTCTGCGGGCTTCCCGTCCGCTGGGCATCGGGTTGCGCAGGTCGGGTTCGCGCAGCGTGCGGAAGGTGAACAGCCCGGTCAGGGCGGCGAGCCGGTGATTGATGGTGGTCGCCGAATAATGGTCGAGGCGCTTGCCGGTCATCGACAGCACGTTCGCGGGGCGTCCCACGATCGAGGTCTCGCGGCAATGCCGCATGAAGTCCAATACCGTGTTGGTGGTGACCGATTCGAGGTCGTAGTTCCGGGATTCGAGCCAGCGGCAGAATGCGAGCAGATCGTAGCCGTAGGCGCGCAGGGTACGTGGTGAATAGTTTCGGTCGGCGAGGTAGCCGAGGTATTGGTTGACCAGCGGGTAGTTGTCGGCATTGGGCCCGGACAACATCCAGGCGACGTCGGTGCCGGCCTCCAGACGCAGCGTGTGCTGATTCGTCATGAGACAGGTGTAACGCCACCGTCGATGGGGGTCAAGTATTTCCGTGGACGGCGTGTCGATTCATGGGTAACGATCCGGTGGATTAGCCGGTTAACAGGCATGCCCCAACCTTCCCCATTGATCCTTGTAAACCATTGCAGGTCAGCAATTCTACGAAGATTCCGGAACGGAACTGGCTGCCGCGATCGGAATGTACGACGGTGCCGTCCGGGTGGCGGAGCGCAATGGCATTTCGCAGCGCCGAACATGCCAGGTCCGCGGTCATCCGGTCGGCGATCGAATAGCCGACGATCCGGGTGGAGAAGCAGTCCTTGATCGCGCAGAGGTAGAGCTTGCCCTCATCGGTCCAGTGCTCGGTGATGTCGGTCAACCACAACCGGTCGGGCTGCTGGGCGGTGAACTTCCGCCTGACGAGGTCGTCATGGACCGGGGGCCCGGATCGACGATGAAGTTCTCGCTTCTTGGCGAACACCGAGAAGATCCGCTGCTGCGAACACAGCCGGTGGACGCGGTTCTCGCCGGCGACGATGCCGTGGGTGGGTAGTTCGTCGGCGATGAACCGGTATCCGAACTCCGGGTCGCCGGCGTGGATATCGAGTGCGGCGTTGATCAGATGGGCATCGTCCCAATCCCGCTGTGAGACGGGATCGGTGTTCCACTTGTAGAACGCTTGCCGGGAGAATCCCAGCACCCGGCAGGTCACCGCGACGGCGATACCGTCGGCGGCAAGTTCACGGACCAGCGGGAACATCATTTTGGGTTGACATCGCGCGATAGGTAGGCCACCGCCCGGCGCATCACCTCCGCTTCCTGTTCGAGCAGCCGGATACGTTTGCGGGCCTCGCGGAGCTCGTCGGATTCGTCCCGTGTGGGGCCGGGTCGGGTGCCGTCCTCGATGTCGGCCTTGCGCAGCCAGTTCTTCAGGCAAGTCTCGGAGATCCCGAAGTCCTTCGCGATCTGTTCCAGCGGGGCTTCGCGTTTGCGGGCCACGGCGACGACGTCGCGGCGGAACTCCTCGGGATACGGCTTCGGCATGTCGATCATCCTTCCACTGTGAGGGCAGATCCCTCACAGGTCAGGTGTCAACCAGAGCCGGGGCAGTCCCGTCCGGGCACCCGCCGAACTCGTTCAAAGCCAGTGGCATCCGAGCGCCCGGTCACCCACTGCCCGGGTGGTTTGATCTGATCGACGAACTCCCACGGCGGCTACCTGTACGTCGCATTGTCCCTTGCGGGAGCCGTCACCGGCATCCTGCGCGATATGCACATCCCGCGATCGGGGACCATGCGCCGGAAATGGCTCGCCGACAAGGCGCACACCCGGAGGGTGTGGATCGGTACGTCATTGCGGCGTCCCTGCTGGACGGCGACCTCCGATCGCTGAACCTGTCGGGGACCTTGGTGGGCTGTGACCGCGGTGCCTACCCCTGGTCCCGCACCACCTGCCATCAGATCCTCGGCGTCAACCCCGGCGCCGACGGGTGAACTATCACTGCCGCTGCAATCCCGCCGAACTCGCCCTGATGCTGCTGGACCGCGGAACCCTCGACTCGACCGCACTCACCATCGCCGAATCCCACGACGTGCTGACCGACCCGGACACCTTCGACGAGGTGGGCGAGGTCCTCGACGAGGTCCACCACCTGAACTATGTGGGTGCGGGCAGCGCACGACAGCCTGGCACATGGTCCCGACACCGCACGAAGCCCCGCATGTGCGCCGCGGGCGGACGGGCCGAGCTGACCGGTTCTTCAGCGGCAGGTGGCATACCCCCGGCAGGAGGTCATCAGGTGAGTCGCCGGCACCAGCCGTCACGGGTGCGGTAGCGGCCCCTCCCGTTTCGCGCTATCATGAATTTGTGTGTGATAATAGATGAAAGTAAGGGGCTGGGCGTGATGAACGAGGCCACCGATGCCAGCACCGAAGCCAGCACCGAAGCCCGCTACCTACGCGGCGATCTCGGCTTCGAGGAGGCGCTACGAGAGGTGACCGGCACCGACGTCGGCCGGAAGTTCTTTGCCCAGATCCTGCACAGCCTCTCCGACCGGAACCCGGCGGCACCGCCGCTGTCCGACCACGACGCAGCCCTGCTCGATCAGGCCGGGTTCGTCGACGACCCGGCCGCGGCGACGACCGCACGGGTGGACCGCGACATTCGGATGCAGGAACTGGTCCGCCACTCCCTGTCGATCGCGGAGGCCGCGGACCGTCTCGGGGTGACCGCGGCCCGGATCCGGCAACGCCTCGGCGAGGGCACCCTGTGGGCGTTCGCGTCGGGCCGGAACCGGTTGCTCCCGCCCGCTCAGTTCACCGATACCGGTGCGGTGCCGCACCTCGACCAGGTGATGCCGTTGTTGGCGAAGGACCTGCACCCGCTGACCGTGCAGGCGTTGCTGACCCTCCCGCAACCGTCCCTGACCGTGGAGGGCCGGCCAGTGTCGATCGTGGCCTGGTTGACCGGCAGCGCCGGAACCGCCGCCGACATCGAACAGGTCCACGACGTGATCATCGCCGCCGAATGGGAATCGGCATAGATGGGGTCGATGCTGCCCGCACCACCGACCATCGCCGACCTTCGTGATGCCGGCGTGCGCGGCGAGGAAGTGATCGACTGGCAACCGGCCGAGGTGGTGTGGCGGGTGCATCGCACCACCGGCACCCATGTGCTGCCCTGGAACGGACTGCGCACGTTCGGGCCGATCCTGCGGTTCGACCACCACCCGCCCCCGCGCGCCGAGCATCCCGATTACGGCATCTGGTACGGCGCCTCCAGTCCCCGCGGCGGGCTGGCCGAGGCGTTTCAGAGCGCCCGGGTGATCGACCGCCACCGCGGCGATCCGTATCTGACCGGGCTGCGATTCACCCGGCCGCTGAGACTGCTCGATGTGTCCGGCATCGGCGAGGGGACGTGGGCGACACGGGTCGGCGGCAACCACGCCCTCGACTCCGCCGCGCACGGCCGAACCCAGCACTGGGCCCGCAACATTCACCGCGCCCATGACGATCTCGACGGGATCGTCTACCGCGGCCGGTTCGCCGGCAGTGTCTGCATCGCGATCACCGAACGCGCCGCCGACGCGTTCCCCGTGCTGCCGGCGTTGTCGCTGCCGTTGTCGCATCCCGGGTTGTCCGGGCCGATCGACGGCGCGGCCTATCAGCTCGGCTACACCATCACCTGACGCTGCGACACACGCGAGGGCGAATCGGTTGGGATCGCGGCACATGGCGTCCCGGCACCGGGGCCGCGATGCTGACGCTCGTTGCGCGGCGAGTAGGAGCTCCCACCGCCAAAACGCGAGTTCCAAGAGCAGCCGTCTCCCGGTACCGGTCCGGGGAAACGAACGAGTTGCGTGTCGACGCCAGCAGGAAACTCAAACTCGTGAAGGCCCAGGAATCATGAAACGCGCCGGAGTGTTGCGCCCGGACGGAACACCGAAAAGAGCGGTAATCCGGGTCAAGGGTGGTGTCATGGTCCGCAACGGTGCCGACGAGGGCTACGTCGTAGGCCTCGAGAATTTCCATGATGTCCCTGTCAGACTTCTTCATGCGTCCCTCCGGTGGGAGTCGCTCAAGGTGGTCGAAGACCTCGAGCAAAACCCCGGAGGGGCGTCGTTGTCAGGACCGACACACCGCCGGCCCTATGCCCATCGTCAGGGCGATCAGCTGTCCGTCAGCAGGGACGAACGTGTCCGCCTACAGGGAGGTTGGCATGTCCGCTAGCAGTCTGCGTGTCGAAGACGGTCGGATGGCGGTCGGATGGCGGAGGTTCCGCGAGGCTGGCGGGGTGATGCCACAACCTCTACCTGATCGTGCTGTCGCCTCGCAGCGGTCGGGACGAGAACACCTCTCTACAGCTATCATGCGGAGGGGACGAGTTGGTCCCCGTCCCGGTCCAGACGAGTTCGTCCGTCAGGCATGTGCTGCGGGGGATGCGGTGCAGATGGTTCGTCCCCCCGACGGAAATCGCACCGCCACTTGATCTCCGGTGCACTGGATGCGGTCGATTTTCCTCGCGGCCCGTTTCGCCGGTGTGGCTCCCGTTGACGATTGCGTGTGACACCCGGAATCTCAGAGCGGATAGTGCGTCAGCACTCCCATCGGATCGTGCCTCTGCCGCAGTTCTCGCAGTCGGCGAAGGTTCCCGCCGTAGGCCGCGTCGATCTCGGCGCCGGTCTCGGGAAAGCCCGGCCGGACCTCGACGCTGTAGACGCCGATCGTGTGGGGTGCGAGCGCGTCGAGGGTGCCGCCCGCCCACGACAAGCAGGCGGCACCGTCGTAGGGGTCGGACCAGATGGCGTTGAGCGGAATGTTCCACTCGCCGCTCCGGCCCCAAAACGCGGTGTCGCCGTCACCGACGTCGGCGAGGGCTCCGCCGGTGTGCTGGAAGTCGATACGACATTCGCGCGTCGGCGCCCCGCGGATCTGGGTGGCCAACGCCTCCGCGAGTGGGGAGTCGAGGGTCGGTCCGGTGAAGACCGCCTTGCCGAAGAACGACCCCCGGCGCTCGCCCGGTCCGGGCAGCCGGATCGGTTCCGGTTCTGCGCCGCCCGGTCCGGGTGGTGCGAATTCGGGTAACCCGGTGAGGTAGGTGCCGGACAACTCCGACCGGTACAGGACGCTGCCCGACACGTCGGCGACCGCGGTGGCAGCCGCCCGGGCGCGGTCGATGTCGGATTCGTCCCCGCTCGCACATGCGGTGTACACGAAGAGGACGGGTTCCTCGGGAGACAGTGCGCTGTAGCCGAGTACCGCGCCCATCGTCGTGTCCCGCGGAAGCGTCGGGGCGACACGGAAGTAGGTGGCGAGCGCCTCGAGTCCGAGCACCATGCGGTCGACCCACACCGGACCCACCGGGTGTGTCCGCAGCACCGCCGACGTCACGACGCCGAAGCACGGCGCGCAACCCCGGACCGCCCACCACAGATCCGCCTCGTCGCCGGTGCTGGCATCGGACAGGTGGACGACCTCGCCGGACGGAAGCACGAGTTCGACCTCGACGAGCTGATCGAGCGTCAATCCCAGACTGCGAGTGAGGTATCCGACGCCGCCGCGGGTGACGAGTCCGAACCCGGCGTGGCCCACGATCCCCACCGGTACCACCCGGCCGGTGGGTGCGAGCGCGTCCAGCATGGTTCCCACGGTGGCACCGCCGGCGACGACCACCCGGTCGTCGTCGGGTCGGGCCGTGTTCAGGTGCGCCGACAGGTCGAGCATGACGGCATCGTCGGCGACGCAGTTGGAACTCAGCCCACCGCCGCGGACGGTGACGGTGCCGCCCGTCCGATGCGCGACCCTCATGACGGTGGAGACCTCCTCCACGGACACCGGTTGGACGACGCAGGACGGCCGGCGTCTCGCGGCATCGGGAAAGAACACTCTGCCCAGTGCGGTGCGGTAGTCGTCGGTGTCCGGCAGATGAACCCGGTGCGGGAGAACCGCCTTCAACTGCGCGACACATTCCGCGGATGGTGAACTCACGAGCGCCTCCTATCCGGTTGCGTTACCTGCCTGCCACTGATCCCACGGGACCTCCCAGTCCCCGTACGTGTCCCACACGGGCAGGAGCGGTCCGCCCGAGTTGGTGATTTCGACGACGTCGCCGATACCGAAATGGTCGAACATCCACTGCGCGTTGGCGGGTGCCAGGTTCACGCAGCCGTGGGAGACGTTGCTGCTGCCCTGGTCGCCCACCGACCACGGCGCCGAGTGGACGAACTCGCCGTCGTTGGAGATCCGCAGGTTGAGATCGACCTTTTCGCGGTAGTAGTCGGGGTCGCCGGCGCAGACCCCGTACGTGCAGGAGTCCATGATGATGCTCTGCTGCTTGTCGGAGATCACGTGCGGACCCTCGTGCGAGGGGTGGTCGGGGGTGCCGAGACTCATCGGCATCGCGTTCTCCTGGACGCCGTTGTGGAACACGGTGAGCATCTTGCTCGCCCCGTCCGCCTTGGCCACCCACGAGTCGTGCACGGTGTAGTCGGCAGCGTTGTTCTCGGCGCCGAAGATCCCGTCGCCCAGATCGACGCCGTACACGTCGGCCTCGATGTGGATCTTGGTGCCGGGCGCCCAGTATCCCGCCGCTCGGTAGTGCGCGTTCTGGTCGTCGGTCCAATACCAGGCGCCGGGCTGCGGCGGTGTCGTCGTCACCTGCAGTCGCTGCTGCACCTCGGCCTTGTTCACGACCGGTGCGGTGAATTGGAAGACCATCGGCTGGCCGACGCCGATCCCGGTGTCCGCGACGACCTCGGGTGCCGGGACGACGTTCGCGTACGCGGTGGTGCCGGGCGTCAACGTCGTGACGGTGAAGGTCTGCTCGACCGGGGCGCCGTCGGGGTTGACCGCGTCCGCGACGACTGTGTACGTGGAGCCGTAGCCCAGCGGTTGGCTGCTCGTCCAGTTCGTGCCGTCGGGAGTGAGGTGTCCGGCGACCGGTGTGTTCTGCTCCGCGGGATTCGTGACGGTCACGGCCGTCAGCCGGCCGCCCGTCGCGGTGACCACGATCGGGGTGGTCGGGTTGATCGGCGCCCCGTCGGCGGCGGGGACGGCAATCGAGGCGGGCGCGGACTGGGAGGTGGTCGGGGGTTCCGAGGTGCCGGTGTCTCCGATGGTGCATGCCGTGGCCAGGAACGTCATGGCCACCACCGCGACAATGCCGGCTGTCCGTGTGCGAAGAGTCACGACCACCTTCTTTCGGATCTGGATCAGCGCTCGCCGTCCTCATACTGCCAGCGATCGCCTCGGAGGTTCCTGTGAGACACCCGCCCCGCTCGCCCTACCTGCAGGAATTCGAGCGCGTGGCGCCTCCCCTCGGTGTATTAGACAGCAGTGCTGATGAAAATTACTGTCCGTTTCGTCGATATCAGGACGATTACGTTCATTGAAGACCGGAAATAAAACAGCTAGACTGGCTAATGAACCTGACTGTGAGAGGGAGGCCGCAATGGACCGCAAGGTCGATCAGCTCCGCGAGGACGTCGTTCTGTTCAACCGACGTATCCGGACCCAGCGAGCGGGGCACCTGCTCACCCCCTCTCAGCTCCAGGCCCTTGCGCATCTCGACCGGGAAGGTCCGATGAGCGCACGCGCTCTCGCCGATCTCGAGCAGGTGGCGCCGCAGTCCATCGCGCGGACCGTCTCGATACTCGAGGAATCTGGCATGGTTACCCGGACCGTGGATCCCCAGGACGCGCGAGCGAGCATCGTCGCGATCACCGCGCTGGGGTTGCAGACGCTCGTCGACGACCGGTCGCGGCGTAGCGAGTGGCTGACGGCCGCGCTGGCCGCCGAATGCACCGACGCCGAACGTGACCTCCTCTTCATCGCCGGACGGCTACTCCGCCGGCTCGCCGGAACTCCCGAACCGGCGCCGCAGGAGTCACTGATGAACTCGTGAGCGCGACCGTCGCCGATACCGGCCTCGCCCAGAAGTCCCCGTCCGTCCCGTTCCGGGTGAGCGGTTCCGTCGCCACGGGAAGCATCCTCCAGCCGCTGAACTCGTCGATGATCGCGGTGGCGATCGTCGGCATCGCCGCCCAGTTCGGCTCCTCGTCCGGGATCACGTGGGTGATCTCGGGGCTCTACATCGCCACGGCCGTCACCGCCCCGATGGCAGGCAAGCTCGGCGCGCTGCTCGGAGCCCGGAAGGTCTACCTCGGGGGCCTCGCCCTGGTAGCGCTGGGCTCGATCGCCGGTCTGCTCGCACCCAGCGTCGGCTGGCTCATCTTTTCCCGCATCCTCGTCGGAATCGGAACCGCGACACAGTATCCCAATGCGATGACGATGATTCGCGGGTACGCGGAGCGACATGGCGCGCAACCGCGCACCGCGATCACGACCCTCGCGATCTGCAGCCAGGCGGTCGTGGCACTGGGCCCGACGCTCGGCGGACTGCTCGTCGGGGCGTTCGGCTGGCAGTCGATCATGTGGATCAACCTCCCGATCGTCGCGTTCAGCGCGGTCGCGGTCACGAAATTCGCGAAGGTCGGCTTCGTCGGCGGCATCTCGGTCAGCGGCCGGCAACTGCTGCACGCGCTCGACGTGGCCGGGGTCGTCCTGTTCCTCGGGCTCGTCTCGTCGACGATGCTGTTCCTGCTGTCGCTCACCACCGACCCCGTGTGGTGGCTGATCCCCGTGTGGGTGCTGGTGCTGGCCCTGTTCGTCCAATGGGAACGGCGGGCGGACGAGCCGTTCATCGACGTTCGGGCCCTGGCCCGAAACCGTGCGCTGAGCGCCACACTCGCCCGCACCCTCCTCACCTACACCGCGTTCTACTGTGTCTTCTTCGGCATCCCGCAATGGTTGCAGTACTCCCGCGGAATGAGCGCCACCGAGGCGGGTCTGACGATGCTGCCCGTCGCCGTCGTCGGTATCGGCTCCACGTTGTTCGCGTCACGGACGTATCGGCGGTACGGGGTGCGCCGAACGCTCACCGTCGGGACATGTGCGCTCCTGGTGGGCGGGCTGCTCCTGGCGTCGGTGGAGAGCAGTACGGCCCCGATCGTCGTGCTTCTCCTGGTGGCCGCGGTGCTGGGAATTCCCAATGGATTCAACAATATCGGCAATCAGAATCTGATCAGCTCGGTCACGTCCGTGGAGGAAGTGGGCACGGCGATCGGGATGTACCGCACCGTGCAGTACATCGGAGCGAACCTGTCCGCCGTCGTGCTGCAGACCACCGCCGGTCATGTGATCGGCGACGACGGACTGCACCGCACGGGCTGGTTCATCGCCGTCGCGGGTGTCCTCCTCCTCATCGGTGTCCTGATGTCACGGAACATGGGGGACCGGCGGTCGACGAACGCGTCGA
Source organism: Rhodococcus sp. JS3073 (assembly GCF_026810085.1). Lineage (NCBI taxonomy): Bacteria > Bacillati > Actinomycetota > Actinomycetes > Mycobacteriales > Nocardiaceae > Rhodococcus > Rhodococcus sp. JS3073. The sequence goes on from NZ_CP113951.1 coordinate 5,595,034, forward strand.
CGGCGTAGCAACCGCGTCAGGCAGGCGGCGTCCCGCCGACGGCCCGCCAGATCAATGTCGCGGTCCGGGCCGGCCAATCGGCGGGTGGGCGATCACCGGCCAACGCCCGGCCGTACCAACTGCCGGTGGTCATCGAGACGGCGACGTCGAGATCGGCGTCGGCGTCGATCAGCTTCAGTTCGGCGGCGCGGTCCAGGATGGCGCGGATTCGACGCCGGCGCGGCGCCACCACCCGGGCGCGGTACTGCGCGCGGACGTCGGCGTCCGTCGTGTCCTGCAGCATCGTGCCGACCAGCGACAACCGGCCGCTCCGCGACACCCCGCGCTGGAAGTCGGTCAGCTCGCGCACCAGATCCCCGAAGGGATCGGCCGAGGACCGCCCCGACCGTTCGTCGGCCAACTGCGCCACGACGGCGGCGGCGAGCTCCGACTTCGACGCCCACCGCCGGTACAGCGCCTGCCGGGTGGTGCCGGCCTCCGCGGCGATCGCGGCGATCGACATCGCGTCGTATCCGGCCCGGGACAATTGCCTGCCCGCCACTTTCAGCACGCGAGTGTCGATGTCGGTGTCGCGGCTGCGCCCGGTCACAGTCATGCTCGATCCTCGTTTCAATCCAATGCTGGTGTGTATCGTAATGGAGAAGACGGAGATGAGGAGCTCCCATGGGTGATCAGGAAACACCGTCCCTGTACGAATGGGCAGGCGGTGAGCAGTCGTTCCGGCGGCTGATCGATGCCTTCTACGACCGGGTGGAGCGCGACGACCTGCTGTCCCCGATGTTCCCCGGCGGAGTGCACGAGGAGCATCGCCGCAACGTGACGCTGTGGTGGTGCGAGGTGTTCGGCGGTCCACCCGGCTACACCGACCGACTCGGTGGCTACGAACGGATGTTGCGACACCACATCGGTCTGGACATCAGCCGGGAGCAGCGGCACCGCTTCGCCGCGACGATGAGTCTTGCCGCCGACGACGCCGGGCTGCCGTCCGACCCCGAATTCCGCTCGGCCTTCATGGCATACGTCGAGTGGGGCACCAGGCTCGCGTTGCAGAACTCGAGCCCTGGCGCCGAGGTGGTCGAGCACGCACCCGTACCGCACTGGGGTTGGGGCGTCGCCCCGCCCTACCGCGGCTGACCGGAGATCGGGCAACCCGAGCTGGCGGCCGGGAGAAAGTTCGGGCGGATGTCCATGTCGGGTGCGTCGTAGAGCCGGTGGAACGTGGGGGTGAGTGCCGCCGACATCGGCGGGTTGATCCACGACCAGTCGGTCGGGCACTTCCGGCCGAGTGACGCTTCGCGTTCGACGTGGCTGATGAACTGCTTGGCAACGGTGTGATGATCGACCATGTGCACGCCGGCCTGCCGGTAACTGTGGATCACCGCGCGGTTCAGTTCGACCAGTCCGCGGTCGCGCCACAGCGTCCGCTCCGATGTCGTGTCCAGGCACAGCCGTTCGGCGATCGCGGGCAGCATGTCGTACCGATCCTCGTCGCTGAGGTTGCGGGCCCCGACCTCCGTGCTCACGTACCACCCGCTGAACGGGGCGAGCGGGTAGGTCAGCCCGCCGACCGAGAAGCTCATGTTCGACACGGCGGGAACGGCATGCCACTTGAGACCGAGATCGGCGAACCAGGCGTAGTCCGGGTGCTCGATCTCGACCTCGAGCACCAGCTCGGATGGAATCTCGTACCAGCGCAGCGTCTCGTCGGGTGTGCTGACCAGCAGCGGCAGCACGTCGAACGGCGTGCCTGCGCCCCGCCACCCCATCTTCGTCACCGCCTCGGTGATTCCGACCTGGGCGGGGTCCCCGGTCACCGTCCCGTCCGCGTGGCGGTAGCCCGCGTACCGGATCAGTTGCGGGCTGACGATCTTGTACTCGCGTCCGTCCGCCAGCGGTAGGGGACCGACCGTGATGACCGAGCGCAGGGCGCCGCCGTTCGTCGCGACCCGCAGGTGCTCCCAGCACGCCTCCGCAATCTCGTCCGCGGTGGTGACGTGCCGGGCATCGATCAGCTTCAGCGTGCGCCAGTGCTTGCGACCGACGCACCGGGCGTGGTTGCGCCAGGCCAGCTGCGAGCCGACTTCCAGTTCCTCCACGGTGTGCTCGTAGCGGCCCGTCTCCGCCAGCGACTCCAGTGCGTCCGCGAGGCGGGCCGTGGGCAGGTGGGCCAGCTCGGGCTCGCTGAAGAACTCTGCGCACTCCCGCATCTGCGCTGCGGACCGCGACGTGACGTCCAGCGAGTACGACATAGTCCCTGTGCTGCTCACCATTGACCTCCCGGCGATCGTGGATCCTGCGGCGGTCAGTATGTCAGCGAAGCGGGCACACTCGTCCACCGAGTGCGGGCGGGGTGAGGAAATACCGTCGGCCGGCGGACCGTTGCCTCGGAGGTGAAGCTCTCGATTCTGGACCGGTCCCGCACGCGACGGGGTGTGCCCGACTCTGCCGCGCTGACCGGGACGATCGAGCGGGCGGTGCGTGCCGAGCAGCTGGGTTTCCATCGGTTCTGGGTGGCCGAGCATCATGCCGTGCCGGGCATCGCGAGTGGGTCGCCGCCCGTGCTGCTCGCTGCCCTCGGCGCCCGCACCGACCGGATCCGGCTGGGCTCGGGGGGTGTGATGCTGCCGAATCACCAGCCTCTCGTGGTGGCCGAGCAGTTCCTGATGCTCGAGGCGATGTACCCGGGCCGGATCGATCTGGGGGTCGGACGGTCGCTCGGGTTCACGAAGCCGGTGCGCGAGGCGCTGCGCCGTGACCGCGACGCCCCCGACACGTTCGCCGACGACCTCGACGAGGTGCGGAGCTATCTCGAGGGCAAGGGCGCCGTGACGGCCCGTCCCCAGGTGACGAGTCCGCCGCCGATATTCGTTCTCGCCACCCGGCGGGGGCTCGACTTCGCTGCGAAGGCCGGTCTGCCGGTGGTGGTCGGTGGGCCGGTCCTCGGAGGGTCGGGTACCCGCGTCCCGGAACTCGACCGGTACCGCGACAGCTTCGTCCCGTCCGCCGGAAATCGGTCCCCGTACGTGATGATCTCGCTCGAGGTGATGATCGCCGAGGACGAAGACCGGGCGCGTGAGCTGCTACTTCCGGAGGCGTGGGCGCTGGCGCAGTCGAGTCGGACCGGCGAGTTCCCGCCGCTCGAATCGGTCGCGGACATCCGGGGTCGGGCGTGGACTTCGCGGCTGCGCGAACAGGTCGACGCCTCGATCGCGACGTCGATCCACGGCACCGCCGAGCAGGTCACGGTCGCGCTCGACGCGCTGGCCGCGCGCACCGGCGCGGACGAACTCCTGGCCTCGACGTCGACGTTCGACCGGGCGGCGCTGTTCGAATCCGACCGGCTGTTGTCGATCCTGGACGTGTGAACGCGCACGACGCCCACGGTTGCCGCAAGCCTTGCGCAAGTATTGACAATCTTGCGCAAGACGGTGGATAGTGTGTGTCGGCAGTCACAACGAACAGCGAGGCGGTAGCACCGTGGCACCCACCTTGACCGAGGTCGCTCAACGCGCAGGGGTATCCCTGTCCACCGCGTCGCGGGCCTTCAGTGCCCCGGACCGGATCGGACCCGACACGCTCGCGCGGATCATCGCGGTCGCCGACGAGATCGGCTACAGGGCGGCGTCACCGACGCGCACCGACGTGGTGCGCCCCACCGCCACCACCGTCGCGGTCGTGGTGCCCGACATCGGGCACACGGTGTTCGCGAGCTTCGTGAAGGCGGCGCAGGCTCAGGGGTGGCACCGGCGCCAGACGGTGCTCCTCACCGACACCGACGGCAGCGCCGACCGTGAGCGTGAGGTTCTCGGCGAGTTGCAGTCACGCGTCGACTCGCTCGTGGTCTGCGCTCCGCGGCTGCCCGCATCGGACATCGTGCAGCTCGCCGGTGACACCCCCTTGGTGCTCGTCAACCGCTCGTCACCCGAATGCGATTGCATCGTGGCGGACTCCGAGGACGGAATTCGTCAGGCCGTCGACTACCTCGTCGCCCTCGGGCACGAGCACCTCGCCTACGTCCAGGGCTCGCCGCAGTCCTGGTCGAACCAGCGTCGCGTCGCCGCGGTCGAGGAACTCTGCAAGGCCCGGGATGTGCAGCTGAGCCTGCTCGGCTGGCAGCAGGAAACCCTCGCCGGCGGTCATGCCGCGGCTGCGAGCGTGATCGCGACGGGCGCGAGCGCCGTGATCACGCACAACGATCCGATGGCCATCGGAGTGATGAACGGCGTCCGCGCAATGGGCTTCTCGGTGCCGGCGGACCTGAGCGTCGTCGGCATCGACGACTCGCCGCTGGCCGAACTCGCCAGCCCCGCGCTCACGAGCATCAACGTGCCGATGGCACGAGCCGGCGTGCTGAGTCTGGACCTGGTGTTCCAGCGCGCGAACGAGCCGGACTCCGATACCCGAGAAATCCACCTCCCCACTCAACTGGTCGTCCGTGCTTCGGCCGGACCGGCGCACGATCGGGTGTTTCGCCCCGGAAAAGAGAGCCGCTAGATGAAAATCGTTGTTGCTGACCGCAACCTGATTCCGCACCGATCCCGGCTCGAGGCCACGGTTCCGTCCGATTCGCGGCTGTCCTGGCACGACGGCTTCGACGAAGCGGCCCTGGCCGAGGATCTTCGCGATGCCGACGTCTACGTCGGGGGAAAGTTCACATCATCCCTGGCGTCGTCTGCAGAGCGGCTGCGCCTCGTCCACGTCGCCGGTGCAGGAACGGACAACATCGCCTTCGACGCCCTGGCGCCGGATGTGCTGGTGGCGAACACCTTCCACCACGAGAAGTCGATCGCCGAGTACGTCGTGGCGACCGCGGTGATGCTCCGGCGCGGTTTCGTGGCTCAGGACAAGGCGCTCCGGCAGGGGGTCTGGGCGACCTCGGTCTACGACGACCGTCTCACACAGTCGAATTCGCTGCAGGACGCGAAAGTGGGTTTCGTGGGGTTCGGCCACATCGGCCACGCCACGTGGAATCTGTTCCGAGCATTCGGCGCGACGGGAGCGGCCGTGACCGGCCGTGGCAACGTCGACGCCCCGAGTGCGGGATTGGACTGGGCGGCGGACGTTTCCCAGCTCGGGCGTCTCCTCGTCGAATCCGATGTCGTCGTCGTGTCCGCACCACTCGACGACCGGACGCGGGGCATGATCGGCGCCGACGAACTGCGCGCACTCGGCAGCGACGGTGTGCTGGTCAATGTGGGCCGCGGACCACTCGTCCAGGAGCAGGCACTGTTCGACGCACTGTCCTCGTCGACCATCGCGGCTGCGGCCATCGACGTCTGGTACGACTATCCCGGACCCGACGGTCGCGGGACGCCCAGCGCTCTGCCGTTCTCCGAACTCCCCAACATCCTGATGACACCGCACTCTTCCGGGGTGTCACGACAGACTTTCGTCGGCCGCGTCGACGACATCGCCGACAACATCACTCGACTCGCCCGCGGCGAGCAACTGCGCAACGTCGTCGCTCCCGCCGTCGGCTCGAAAGGATCACGAGCATGACCGACAAGATCATTTCCGCGGACGTACTGGTCTGCAGCCCCACCCGCAACTTCGTCACCCTGAAGATCACCACGGCCGACGGCGTCGTCGGTTACGGTGACGCCACGCTCAACGGCCGTGAACTGTCCGTCGCGTCGTACCTCCGGGACCATGTCGCTCCCTTGCTGATCGGACGCGACCCGGCGCGGATCGAGGACACCTGGCAATACCTCTACCGCGGCGTGTACTGGCGGCGCGGGCCGGTCACGATGGCCGCGATCGGCGCCGTCGACGTCGCCCTCTGGGACATCAAGGGCAAGACCCTCGGCCAGCCCGTCTACCAGTTGCTCGGCGGTGCCGTCCGCGACCGGGTGCTCTCCTACACCCACGCGACCGGGTGGGACGCGCCCGCGCTGCTCGACTCCGTCGACGCGAAGCGTGAGAAGGGCTTTCAGGCGATTCGAGTGCAGTCCGGGGTTCCCGGCCTGGATTCGGTGTACGGCGTTCACCAGGGCGCCGCCGGATACGAGCCCGCGAGCCGCGGCGCCCTCCCGGTCGAAGAAGTGTGGGACACGGACGCGTACCTCAACCATGCCCCCCGGATCCTCGAGGCCGTTCGCGAACACGTCGGTCCCGAACTCAAATTGCTGCACGACGCCCACCATCGGCTCACCCCGCAGCAGGCCGCGCGGCTGGGGAAGTCGGTCGAGCACGTGGACCTGTTCTGGCTCGAGGACGTCACGCCGGCCGAGAACCAGGATGCGCTGCGTCTGGTGCGCAACCACACCACGACACCCCTGGCGATCGGCGAGGTCTTCAACACGATCTGGGACTGCCAGCACCTGATCACCGAGCAGTTGATCGACTTCATCCGCGTGGGCATCGTCCACGCAGGCGGAATCAGCCACGTCCGCAAGATCTTCGCGCTCGCCGAGGTGTACCAGGTTCGCGGCGGACCGCACGGCCCGTCGGACGTCTCACCGATCTCCCTGGGCGCGAGCCTGCACCTCGGGCTCGCGACACCGAACTTCGGAATCCAGGAGTACATGGGTTACGACCCGCTCGTCAGCGAGGTCTTCCCCCACGCGTGGTCGTTCTCGGACGGTCACCTCACCCCCGGCGACGTTCCGGGTATCGGAGTGAACATGAACGAGGAACTCGCGGAAAAGTATCCGTACGAGCAGGCGTATCTCCCGGTTGCCCGGCGCCGCGACGGCTCCATGACGGATTGGTGACGGGCATGTCCGAACCGACACTCTCTCGCCGACACGTTCCCTCTGCGGCATTGATCCACCGGCGGGTGCCGGAAGGCACCGGGATCGTGCACCTGGGCCTGGGCAACTTCCACCGCGCGCACCAGGCGGTGTACACCGCGCTCGCGATGGAACACGAACCCGGACCCTGGGGCATTCTCGGTGTGGCGAGCCGTTCGCGCGCCGTCGCCGATGCGATGAACGCGCAGGACCTCCTGTACAGCGTCGTCGAGATCTCGCCGGAGGGTTCTCGTGTGAGCGTCCCGGGTTCGCACACCGGAACCCTGGTGGCCGAACAGGACCCGGAGTCCGTCGTCCGCGCCATCGCGGACCCGGCGACGAAAATTGTCACGATCACGGTGACCGAACACGGGTACACGGTCTCACCCGAGACCGGTTCCCTCGACCTCGACTCCGACGCCGTGCGCCGCGACCTCGCCGAGGTGCGGACGCCCCGCACCACGATCGGGCAGATCGCCCGCGGACTGGCCCGGCGGGCGAGCACACACGCCGCCCCGATCACGATCCTCAGCTGCGACAACCTGCTGTCCAACGGGCGTCAGACCGAGAGGCTCGTACGCGAGTTCGTCGGCACCTTCGCGCCGCCGCTCCGCGACGACATGCTGTCCTGGATGACCTCGTCCGTGACGTTCCCCAACTCGATGGTGGACCGGATCGTGCCGTCCGGTGCGGACCGCTACAACGAGGCGGCACTGGCACACCTCGGCGTGCGGGACACGATCGCCGTCCCCGCCGAGCCGTTCACGATGTGGGTCATGGAGGAGCGGTTCGCCGCCGGCCGTCCCGTCTGGGAGCACGGCGGCGCGCTGTTCACCGACGACGTCGAGCCCTACGAGCTGATGAAGGTCCGACTGCTCAACGGAACGCATTCGCTCATCGCCTACCTCGGCGCTCTCGACGGGCGCGCCACCATCCCCGAGTCCGTGGCGCAACCGTTCGTCGAGGCCGCCGCGCGGCGGATCCTGTGCGACGAGTACCTGCCGACGGTCACCGTTCCCGAATCGGTGGACACGGACGACTACATCCGACAACTGTTCTCGCGCTGGTCCAATACCGCTCTGGGGCACCGTACCTCGCAGGTCGGCTCCGACGGATCGGTCAAGCTGGCGCAGCGCATCCCGATCCCCGCACTCGAACATCTCGGCCGCGGTACCGTCCCGCAGTACCTGTCTCTCACGGTCGCGGCATACCTCTGCTGCATTGCCCCACTGCCCGGGTTCGATCCCGGCCCCCACGCACGATCCATGACCGACCCCGCTCGACCGCGCCTGGCAGGAATGGCCGACAACGCCGCTTCCACTACCGAATTCGTTCGCTCCGTCTTCGTCGACGGAGGTCTGTTTCCCAGCACTCTCGCTTCGCACACCGAGTTCGTCTCGCGGATCGCCGACTTCGTCGACATCATCGTCCGCCACGGGCCGGCAGTCGCCGCCGCCGAAGCATCCGACCCGGACCTCGGGACGATCACCTCGCTGCAGTCCAGAGCGACCATCTGACTCCCTCACCCCTGCCCGGACAAGTCCGGGAACCACCAATGGAGGAATCCATGGACACTACACTCGACCCCACGGTGAACCCGCAAACTCCCGGCCGCGCAGGCGGCACACCCGAGGCAGACCCGTCCGCGGTCCGCCGGGCGGCGTGGGCGGGACTCATCGGCACCACGCTCGAACAGTACGACTTCGTCATCTACGGCACCGCCTCGGCGCTGATCTTCAACACACTGTTCTTTCCGAACATCTCGCCCGCGGCGGGCATCCTCGCGAGCTTCAGCGCCTACGCCGTCGGGTTTCTCGCCCGGCCGCTCGGCGGCTTGTTCTTCTCGCGTTACGGAGAACGTCTCGGCCGCAAGTGGGTGCTCGTCGCGACGCTGATGCTGATGGGCGGCGCAACACTGGGTATCGGCCTGCTGCCCACCTACAGTCAGGTCGGGCTGCTCGCACCCGCTCTCCTCGTCGCCTGCCGGTTCTTCCAGGGCTTCGGCGCGGGAGCCGAACAGTCCGGCGGTGCAACCCTTCTGACGGAGACGGCGCAGATAGGCAGGCGAGGTCGTCTCGCAGCTCTGGTGATGACCGGGGCCGCGCTGGGCACTGCTCTCGGCGCAGTCGCGTGGATCGCCGCGCAGCTCCTGCCGGAAGAGCAGCTCATGTCCTGGGGTTGGCGTCTGGTCTTCATCAGCAGTCTGCTCGTCACCGTCGCCGCGTTCGTCATCCGCCGCGAGCTGACCGAGAGCCCGGTGTTCCAGGAACTCAAGGAGCAGCACCAGGTTCCGAAGACACCCGTCAAGGAAATCTTCGCGAACGGCAAGAAGCCGCTGTTCATCGTCATGTTCATGACGATCGGCATCAGCGCGCAGTCGTACACCTACCAGGTGTTCATGGCGTCGTACCTCAAGAACGACGTCCACGTCGACCCCACCTTCATTCCCAAGGTGCTCCTGGTCGGCGCCATCTGCGGCGGCATCGCCGCCTACGGGTTCGGCCGTCTCTCCGACCGGGTGGGCCGCAAGCCGGTGTACATCTCGATCGTGATCGCTCTCATCATCCTGCCCGTCCCGACCTTCCTGGCCCTGAACACCGGCTCACACCTGCTGATCACGATGGCGATGATCGTCGGCTTCATCCTGGCCTGCCAGGGCGCCGTCGGCGTCACCATGAGCTACTTCCCGGAGATCTTCGGCTCCCGCTACCGCTACGCCGGCGTCACTCTCGGCCGTGAATTCGCCTCGATCTTCGGGGGCGGTGTCGCACCGCTGATCTGTGCGGCCCTCGTCACGGCCTTCTCCGGCTCGTGGATCCCCGTGGCCGTCTACATGATCGTGATGGCCGTGACCGTTCTGATCGCCTCGGCGATGGCACCGGAAACCCGGGACCGCGACCTCACGCTGGCCGCCAATGCCACCGACCGTGAGGTGACGGCGGCATGACCTCCTCCGTCATCGCGGTGCTGCGCGCCGCGCACGCCGACCGGTACGCCCCCGTCGTCAACGTCCTCGCCGAGAACGGCGTGCGCGCCGTCGAGCTGACGATGAGCACGCCGGGCACCCTCGAGTCCCTGAGCAGCATCCGGCGCGACGCACCCGACGGCGTCGAGATCGGGGTCGGGACGGTCACCACCGTCGACCAGGCCCGCGCCGCCCTCGATGTGGGAGCCGACTTCCTCGTGACGCCGACGACCAACCTCGAGGTCATCGCCACGGCTGTCCGTGCCGGAATCCCCATCTATCCGGGCGGATTCACCCCGACCGAACTGTGGAACGGATGGAACGCCGGTGCGACTGCCGTGAAACTGTTCCCGGCATCGGTAGTCGGACCGGAGTACATCGGGCACCTGCGCGGACCCTTCCCCGACATCCAGGTCGTCCCTTCGGGTGGGGTGAGCATCGAGGACGTCCCCGCGTGGGTCGCCGCCGGAGCGGCGGCGGTCAGCCTCGGCGGCCCGCTGATCGGTGACGCACTCCGCGGCGGCGACCTCGGTCAGCTGGCCGAACGATGCCGGCGCCTCGGCGACGTCGTCGCCGAACTGGAGGTCGTGTGATGGCGGTGCTGACATTCGGCGAGACGATGGCCCTCACCCGGGCTGTGGACACCGGTGCACTCGCCCACACATCGACGCTCCACCTGGGAATCGGCGGCGCCGAATCGAACTTCGCGATCGCCTTGCGGCGACTCGGCGTCGACGTCACCTGGATCGGTCGCGTCGGCCAGGACAGCCTGGGCGACCTGATCGAACGGGAACTCCGGGCCGAGGGAATTACCGCCGATGTCATCCGCGATCCGGATGCTCCGACCGGACTGATGGTGAAGGAGCGGCGAACCGCCACCGCCACCCGCGTCTGGTACTACCGGACCGGCAGCGCGGGGTCGCGGCTGACGACGTCGGACATCGCGGACGCCCGCCTCGAGTCGGCGTCCCTGCTGCACGTCACCGGCATCACCCCAGCCTTGTCCGACTCTGCCAGGAAGACCACCCTGCATTGCGTCGAACGGGCACGCGCACTGGGTATTCCGGTGTCGTTCGATCTCAACTATCGCCGCGCGCTGTGGTCGCCGGACGACGCGGGCCCCGTCTTCCGTGAGCTGATCGCGTTGTCGGACATCGTCTTCGCAGGTGAGGACGAGGCCGCGATCGCGGTGGGCGAGGGCACCCCCGCCGAACTCGTCGCCCGTGTCCGCGACCTCGGACCACGCGAGAGCATCCTGAAGCTGGGCGACCAGGGATGCCTGGCGATGGTCGACGGAGAGACGTACTCCCTCCCCGCGGTGCCGGTGAGCGTGGTGGACTCCGTCGGGGCGGGAGACGGTTTCGTCGCCGGCTACCTCGCGGAACGCCTGGCCGGGAAGGCACCCGCCGACCGACTGAAAACCGCTGTGACGGTGGGGGCATTCGCATGCACCGTGTCCGGCGACTGGGAGGGCATGCCGCGCCGGGACGAACTCGGACTCCTCACCACCACGGAACCCGTCACCAGATGACGAGCTCCGACCTCCGACAGAACTGGATGTCACCGATGAACACCAGCCCGACCACCGCCTCCGAAGCCACCGAGGTTCCGACGCACGCGCAGGCGGTCGTCGCCCACGGTGCGCAGGACCTGCGCGTGGAGGAGGTGCCGATCGCCGCACCGAAGGCCGACGAAGCGGTGATCCGCATCGCCTACGGCGGGATCTGCGGATCCGACCTCCACTACTGGCAGCACGGCGCCGCCGGCGAATCGATCCTTCGCGCACCGATGCGGCTCGGACACGAGGCATCGGGCACCGTCCTGATCGGCGCGACGGACGGAAGCGGTCCCGGCGCAGGCACCCCCGTCACCATCCATCCCGCGACCCCCGGCGGCGACAGCGCGAAGTATCCGGCCGATCGCCCCAATATTTCCCCCGGATGCACATACCTGGGCAGTGCGGCGCATTTCCCGCACGCGGACGGGTTGTTCGTCAGCCATGTCGCCGTCCCGACGCGCATGCTCCGGGTTCTTCCCGACGGCCTCGACCTTCGTCTCGCCTCACTGGCCGAGCCGGCGAGCGTCGCGTGGCACGCGGTCGCGCGAGCAGGGGACGTGAAGGGCAGGTCGGTCCTCGTCATCGGTGCCGGACCCATCGGCGCGCTCGTGGTGGCGGTACTGAAGCGAGCGGGCGCCGGGAAGATCACGGCGGTGGACATGCACGAGTACCCGCTGAGGATCGCGCGCGCCGTGGGTGCGGACGAGACACTCACCGCAACCGATGCCGACGCAGTCGCGGCCGTGGCAGCGGACGTCACCATCGAATGCTCGGGCAACCATCGCGGTCTGGCATCGGCGATACACGGAACGGCCCGCGGCGGCCGGGTCGTGATGGTCGGATTGCTTCCGTCCGGTGATCAGCCGGTACCCGTGTCGATTGCAATCACCCGGGAACTGGACCTGGTCGGCTCGTTCCGGTTCAACGACGAGATCGACGAGGTGGTGGCCGCCCTCGCCGACGGTTCGCTGGTGGTCGATCCGATCGTCACGGCCGAGTACGACGTCGCCGATGCGATCACCGCCTTCGCGGCGGCCAGGGATGCGTCGTCGTCGAGCAAGGTGCTCCTCAGGTTCTGATCCGGGGAACTTCGCCCCGGCCTCGTCTGCGGGGCACGGCTGTCGCATGATGGTCTCGACGCACCCCCGAGGTCAGGAGAGCAAGCTGATGAAGGAATTCACCGCCTGGATCGCTCGCGAGAACGAGGGTGCCATCGGCCTCTCCCAGGAGACGGTCGGCGAGTCGTTCCTCCCGCAGGGCGAGGTGACGATCCAGGTCGAGTACTCCAGCGTGAACTTCAAGGACGCGCTGGCGCTCACGCCGAAGGGTGGAGTGGTCCGCGAGTACCCCATCGTGCCCGGCATCGATGTGGCAGGCACCGTCGTCGAATCGCAGTCCCCGGAGTTCTCCGTCGGCGACACGGTCGTCGCGCACGGCTACGACATCGGCACCGCCCGGCACGGCGGGTACGCGCAGTTCGCCCGCGTTCCGGCCGACTGGGTGGTGAAACTCGACGGCATGTCCACCCGCACCGCCGCCGCGATCGGGACCGCCGGCTTCACGGCCGCGATGAGCGTGGAGGCACTGCTGTCCCGTGGAGTCGCGCCGGGCAACGGTCCGGTGCTCGTGACCGGTGCCAGTGGCGGCGTCGGCACCGTCGCCGTCGACCTGCTGTCGGCGGCGGGCTTCGAGGTGGTCGCGTCGAGCGGAAAGCCGGAGAAGGCGGAACTGCTCACCGAACTGGGCGCGAGCACGGTGATCGGACGACTCCCGGAGCCCGACACGAAACCGCGTCCGCTCGGCAAGGCCCAGTGGTCCGCCGCGGTCGACTGCGTCGGCGGCGCCACCCTCGCACACGTGCTCAGCACCATCGAGTACGGCGGCGCGGTCGCGGCGAGCGGGCTGACCGGCGGACCGAAGTTGGAGACCACGGTCCTGCCGTTCATCCTGCGTGGTGTCAGCCTGCTCGGGATCGATTCGGTGCAGTACCCGATCGACCAGCGGCGCCGGCTGTGGGGCCGTCTCGCGTCCGACCTCGCGCCGTCCCGGCTCGAGTCGATCACCCACGACGTTCCGATCGCGGATGTCGTCTCGGTGATCGACCAGGTGCGAGCCGGCACCTACTCGGGCCGGGCCGTCGTGGCTGTCGCCCCGTGAGTACTTATTAACGTCCCGCGGTTAACAAGTACTCACGGGCGCCGGAGGCGCACGATCCAGGCACGGGAGTCGGCCGGGTCGATCACGTCGTCCAGTTCGAAGATCGTCGCCGCGTTGAGGGCCTTCCCGTGCTGGTAGGCGGCGTCGACGAGGTGCGCGAACGCGGTGTCGCGCTCGGCGGGGTCGTCGATGGCCTCGAGTTCCTTCCGGAAGCCGAGCCGCACTGCGCCTTCCAGTCCCATCGCCCCGATCTCGCCGGTCGGCCACGCGACCGTGAACTCGGACGCGTGGAAGGAGCCGCCCGCCATGGCCATCGCGCCGAGGCCGTACCCCTTGCGCAGGATGATGGTCCCGTACGGCACGGTCATCCGCGCGCCCGCGACGAACAGTTTCCCGAACCGGCGAACCGTGGCCTCCTTCTCCGAGTCGGGTCCGACCATGAATCCCGGTGTGTCACACAGTGAGACGACGGGCAGACCGAACGATTCGCACAGCTCCAGGAAGCGGGCCATCTTGTCCGCCGCGACCGCGTCGATCGCGCCGCCGAGGTGGTGGCTGCTGTTCGCGACGAGACCGTACGGGGCTCCCTCGACCCGGATCAGCGCGGTGACGATGCCGACGCCGTGGTCGCGGCGTAGTTCGAGGACCGAGCCGACATCGGCGATGGATTCCACGGCACTGCGCACGTCGTAGGCGCGCAACCGGTTCTCCGGGACGACGTGGCGTGCCAGCCGTTCGTCGGGGGCCTCCCAGTCGGGGAGCGCGCCCTGGAAGTACGAGAGGTATTTCTTCGCCAATTCGACCGCGTGCGCCTCGTCCCGGGCGAGCAGGTCGATGACGCCGTTGCGTCGCTGCACGTCGACGGGCCCGATGTCCTCCGGCCGGTACACGCCCAGCCCGCCGCCCTCCACCATCGCCGGGCCGCCCATGCCGATGTTCGCGTCGGGCGTGGCGATGAGGACGTCGCAGACTCCGGCCAGGGCGGCGTTGCCCGCGAAGCAGCGACCGGACACGACCGACACCAGCGGGACCTTCCCGTTCAGCGCCGCCAGCGACCGGAAGGTGTTCAGGTCCAGGCCCGCTGCCGGGCCGGCGTCGGTGTCGCCGGGCCGTCCGCCGCCACCCTCGGCGAACAGGACGACCGGAACCTGCTTGCGGCCGGCGAGTTCGATCACCCGGTCCGTCTTCGCGTGGTTGCGCATGCCCTGGGTTCCGGCGAGCACCGTGTAGTCGTACGACAGGACTACCGCCTGGGCGTCGCGCGGGCCGAACACGTCACCGTTGACGGTGGCGAGTCCGGCGACGAGACCGTCGGCGGGGGTGTTCTCGATCAGATCCTGCTCGGAGCGGCGGCTGCGCTGCGCGGCCAGGACCAAGGGTCCGTATTCGACGAAGCTGCCGGGGTCGACCAGATCGTCGATGTTGGCGCGTGCGCTGCGTCTCCCGAGTTTCGTGCGCTTCGCGATTGCGGCGGGCCGGGCGGCGTCGAGGGTCACGTCGTGCCGCTGCCGGATCTCTGCCAGATCAGCGCGCTCACGATCCAGATCGGTTGCGCTGTCGGCGACGTCGCCTGCCTCTGATCCGGTGTGGCGGATCACGACCAACGGGTCACCGGCGTTGACGGTCTGCCCGGGCGACACCAGATTCCGCTCGACCACCGCGCCCGCGGGGGCGGCGATCACGTGCTGCATCTTCATGGCCTCGAGCACGACGAGTTGGGCACCCGACTCCACGGTCGCCCCTTCTCCGGTCGACTCCACGACCGTCCCGGCCATGTGGGCGCGCAACACGTCCTCGCCGGCCCGCAACTCGAGTGCCTCCGACGCCACCTCCGCCGGCTGGTGCACGTGCGCGGCGTCGACGAGCGCACTCATCCGCTCGGCGAGATGGTCGGTGCCGACGACGCCGTCGGCGAAGCCGGGATCGGCCAGAATCGCCCGGAGGAAGCCGATATTGGTGGGAACGCCCTCGACGACGAACTCGGCGAGCGCCGCATCCGTCTTGCGCACCGCGGCCGAGAACGACGGGCCCCGCGAATGCACGATCACCTTCGCGAGCAGCGAGTCGTACCGCGGGCTCGGCGACAGCCCGGGCCGGCCGTAGGTGTCCACCCGCACACCCGGTCCCGCCGGCGGCGAGAAGACCGACAGGGTGCCCGCTGCGGGGACGGCCTGACCGTCGGGGCGCATCGTTTCCATGTTCACGCGCGCCTGGACGGCGATCCCGCGCGCGACGGCGGGGACGCCCGACGTGTCGAGCCCCACGGCGCTGATCCCGTCCGGCAGCACAAGGTCCCCGAAATCCGCTCCCCGCGCGATGTCGATCTGCACGGCGACGAGGTCGATACCCGTCACCTCCTCGGTGACCGTGTGTTCCACCTGGATTCGGGGATTGACCTCCAGGAACACGAAGCCGTCCCGGGACACCAGGAATTCGACGGTGGCGAGTCCCCGGTATCCGACACTGGCGCACAGCCGGGCCGCGGCCTCGTGCAGGTCGCTGCGCAGTCCGGGATCGAGCCCCTGCGCGGGGGCGATCTCGACGAGTTTCTGGTGGCGACGCTGCACGCTGCAGTCGCGGTCCCCGACGGCCAGGGCCCTCGTCGCGCCCGCCTGCTGCGCCGCCACCACCTGCACCTCGACGTGCCGGGCGCCGTCGAGCAGTGCCTCGGCGAACAGTGCGGGGTTGCCGAATCCGAGTTGCGCCTCGGACGCGCAGAGCCGGTAGGCCTCGTCGATCCGGTCTGCGCTGCGGACGGCACGGATGCCGCGACCGCCGCCGCCCGCGAGCGCCTTGATCATGATGCCGCCCGGGTGTTCCGCGAAGAACGTGCGGACGCCGTCGAGGTCGGTGGGACCGGTGGTCGCGGCGAGCACCGGTACCTTCGCGGCGACCGCGGCCTCGCGTGCGGACGACTTGTCGCCGAAGATGTCGAGCACCTCGGGGCTCGGTCCCACGAAGGTCAGCCCGGCCCCGGCGCACGCACGTGCGAAGTCGGCGTTCTCGCTGAGGAAGCCGTACCCGGGATGCACTGCCGTGGCACCGAACTCCGCGGCCGCGTCGAGGATGGCCCGAGTGTCCAGGTAGGCGGACGGGCCGGAACCGTGGAGTGCGACCGCTTCGGTCGCGGCGCGCACGTGGGGGCTGTCCGCGTCGTCCTCCGCGTAGACGGCGACGGTGTCGACAGACATCTCCTCGGCGGTGCGGATGATGCGGAGCGCGATCTCGCCACGATTGGCGACCAGCAGGGTCACTTGTACTCCTCGGCCAGAGCGAACAGGTCGGCCTTGCGGACCTTCCCGGTCGCCGTCATGGGCAGGGCGTCGAGGACCTCGACGGTGGGGACCTTGTAGGTGGCCATGTTCCGGGCCGCCCACTCCCGCAGTTCCTCTGCGGAAACCTGGCGGTCGGGCAGGAGCTGGACGAAGGCGAACGGCACCTGACCCTTGCCCAGATCGGGCTTCGGGACGACCGCGGCCGACTGGATGTCGGGATGCAGCAGGAGCAGTGCCTCCACCTCGGAGGGGAACACGCTCATTCCGTTGGTCTTGATCATTTCCTTGTTGCGCGCCAGATAGTGCAGTGCGCCTTTGCCGTTCAGCTTGCCGACATCGCCGGTCTGGAGCCAGCCGTCGCGGAGCGCGGCGGCGGTGGCATCGGGTTTGCCGTAGTAACCGGTGAGCAGAGACGGACTGCGGACGATGATCTGTCCGGGTTGCCCCACCGGCACGGGCGCACCGGCCTCGTCGACGATCAACACGTCGGTGCCCGGAACCGGGAGTCCGCAGAACACGGGTTGGCTGAGCAGGTCTTCGTCGCCGGTCTGGAAACCGAGCGTGATGGTGTCTGCGGTGTGCGTCTCCGTCATACCGTAGCTCGCTTCCCGCAGCACGTGACCGGTGGCGTCGCGCCAGCGCCCGCGAATCGCGGGGTCGAGTTTGAGCACGAACGACACGGCCATCGCGTTGTCGAGGGTGGAGAAGTCTCTGTCGCGGAAGCCGGGCAGGTCCATCAGTTCCACAAAGTTGTCGACCGTCCCCACCATCGACGTCACCCCACGACTTTCGACGAGCGTCGCCGCGGCGTCCGGGTCCCAGCGGTTGAGGAGCACGACGGTGCCGCCGTTGATCAGCGGATACAGGATGCCGAAGTCCTCGCCGGCGATCCAGAAGATGGGCAGGAATCCGAGGACCACCGGGGGAGCCTCGCCCACCTGCCTGCCGCCTGCCAGCGTCGCGGTGGCGGCGGTGTAGACCATGTGCGCCTGCGTGTGTTCGCAGCCCTTCGGCATCCCGGTGGTGCCCCCGGTGTAGTTCAGTGCCGCCAGCGCGTCGGGATCCATCGGAATCGGCTCGGCGCGTGGGGTGTTCATGATCTCCGCCCAGTCGGTGACTGCGGAGGCGTGGGGGAAAGGTGGTGCCACGCTGGGTTCGTCCGGCAGCATGTCCGACAGCGCCGTGACCGCGACGTGCCGCAGCGCCGTCTGGTCGCGCACGGAGTCGACCATGTCCGCGAAAGAATTCTGGGTCAGCAGGATCTCCACACCGGCGTCCACGAGTTCGTATGCGAGTTCGTGCTCCCGGAACAACGGGTTGATCGGGGCGTGGACGGCGCCGATCTTCAGGATCCCGAGCATGGCGACATGGAACTGCGGACAGTTGGTGAGATGGACGCCGACGCGGTCGCCGGCGGCCGCGCCCCGCCTCCGGAGCCAGCCGGCGAAGCGGTCGGACAGTTCGTCGAGTTCGGCGTACGTGATGGCACGACCGTAGAAGTCGATCGCGACGGTCTGCGGTCGCTCCGATGCCCAGTGCCGCAGGTAGTCGATCACGGTGCGGCCCTCGATCGGGTACTCGACCGTCCGCGGTACCTGCGGTGGCCACGCGGCGTCCTGGAGTTCGCGTATCTCGGCGAGGGCCGATTCCAGTGCCGTGGGGTCGCTCGAAGGCGAAGTGGGCATACCGAACTCCCGATTCTGTGCGGATTGTCGTTGCTAGGCGAAGCCGATGAGTCTTTCGGAGATGGCGGTCAGGTCGGCGGTGTACCGGCGTTGTTCACGGGCCGTCGCGTCCACCAGCCGGGCGGCGCCCGCGAGCTGGGCGTCGGCGAGGGTCTGCGCGATGCGGGCGGGCGGCGCGCACGGTGTGACGTCGCACGAGGCGTTGATGCGCTCGATGAACCGGGTGTAGCGGCGGATGAGCCGGGTCTGCACGGTGGTCCAGCTTCGGCCGACCTCGGGGTCGAGCCGGGCGCGGTGCCTGATCAGTTCGAGGACGCGCCCGTTGGTGTATACGGCTTCCACGAACGCTTTCGTGGTGGTGCGCAGCACCTCTCGCAGGTCCTCGCCGGCCGGTCCTTCCACGTGCTGGGCCTCGAGGAACTCCTCGCACACGTCGGCGGCGACGGCGTGGAACACCTCGTCCTTCGACGAGAAGTAGGCGTAGAACGTTGCCCGCGACACTTCGGCCCGGGTGGTGATCACTTCGACGGTCGTCCGGTCGTAGCCGAGTTCGGCGAAGCAGGCGCTCGCGGCGCACAGGAGTTCGCGGCGGCGGGGACCGTCGTTGTCTTTCCGCGCCGACCGCGCCCGCTCCTGAGCCTCACTTGTGGTCACGGTCACAGTATGTGTTGATGTTGACGTCAATGTCAATCAGGGCGTGTCGCCTGCCCGATCCGGAGCGGGAGCGCGCTGTGACGGCGCACGAACAGGCTGGGGACCCAACTGGGCTCGGCGTCGGCGGCGAGGGAGAAATTGTCGGTGCGCGCGAGCAGTGCGGTGGTGGCCGCGAGGGCCTCCATGCGGGCCAGCGCCGATCCGACGCAGAAGTGGACGCCCTTGCCGAACGCGAGATGGGAACGGATGTGCGGCCGGTCGACCACTATCTCGTCCGGACGCTCGAACACGGCCGGATCCCGGTTGGCCGCGCCCCACAGCAGGAGCAGGTGCTTGCCGGCGGGCAGATCGACGCCCCCGAGCGTGGTGTCCGCGACGACGTGACGGTGGTGGCCGCGGAACGGCGACTCGAGACGGAGCGCCTCGTCGAGGAACGCGTCGACGAGTGCGGGTTGCTGCCGGAGCCGGGTCTGTAGTCCGGGGCGGGTGGCGAGGATGCGGGCCGCGTTGGCGATCAGCCCCGCGGTCGATTCGCCGCCGGCGCCGACCAGCTGGACCAGAACGAGTGTCGCCACGTCCTCGGAGAGTTCGCCGGCACTGCATGCGTGCGCGAGGACCCCCAGGATGTCGTCGCGGGGGTTCGTCCTCGCCCGCACGAGTTCGGCCCGCAGGTAGGTAGCCAATTCGGCCGCGGAGGCGACGAGGGGACCGAGTCGATCCGCGGCGACGACCCCGCCGAGCATCTCCGTGCTGTCGTAAGCCCACGTGAGTAGCTGCGGTACGTCCGACTCGGGCAGGCCGATGAGTTGCGCGACCATCGCGAGCGGCAGCCGGTCGGCCATCGCGGACGCCCAGTCGATCTGCCTGTCGCGCAGTCCCTCGTTCCACAGAGTGCCGACGAGCGAGTGCACGGTCGGGGTCAGCGCGCGGATGCGGCGGCCGAGCGTGGGCAGGACGAGCTTGCGATGGTGCAGGTGAGTCGGGTCGTCGGCGGTGGCCAGTACGTGCACGGCCTGACCGCCGCCGTCCAGGTCGAACGTCGCGGGCGGTCCCGACGGTTGCTGCACCAGCACGCCGGTGAGGTTCGACGAGAAGACGTCGGTGCGGTTCGCCGCCTCGGTCACGAGATCCCACGTGGACACCAGAAAGAAGTCGGTGCCGGCGATGTGGTGGACGGGGGAGTGCTCGCGGAGTGTCCGATAGAGCTCGTTCGGTTCGTCGAGATGGACGGGATCGAAGATGTCGATTCCGCGGGTCGGCGAGTGGGCCATCGAGCAACTCCTTGTTGACAAGAACCTGTTATGGATCACCACAGTTCGCGTCGGAGGAGGGTGCTGTCAAGGGTGGCCGGAAGACTGAGACATCGCTGTTCAACGGCAATTTTGCCGGTGTTTCAGCGCGAGTGGATCCGGATCCATCGTCGCTGATCACGGACCCAAACAAGAAAACATGTTCTAGAATCTCTCGTGTATTCGTCTCACGCTGAGACAAAATGGCAACGAGGTCTCGAACGGTGGAGCGGGTGGAACACGCGGATTGGTTGACCGGCGGCAGCCGGCGGGTGCTCGCCGTCGAGAGGATTCACGCCGCCGCGGCCGACCTCATCCGCGAACGCGGAATCGACGGGGTGGATGTCGACCAGGTCGCGGCGCGTGCCGGGTGCTCACGCGCCACGCTCTACCGGTATGTCGGGGGCAAGCGGGCACTCGTCGACGCCGTGATGTCACGCGCCGCCGACACCGTGGCCGAACGCATCGAGCAGACGCTGGAACCGTTCGAAACGTCGGAGCGGATCGTCGAGGCAATTCTCGCTGCGGTGGTGGAGATCCGCGCGGAGCCGACGCTGGCGCGGTGGTTCACCGGGGCACGGTCGAGAAGTACGGACGAGTACCTGGCCCGCGCACCCGAACTCGGCCGGGTGGCGATCTCACTGACCCGCATTGCGCCCGACGAGGAGGCTGCGGGATGGATCGTGCGTGTCGTCCTGGCTCTGTTGACCTGGCCGTTGCCCGACGCGACCGCGGAGCGTCGCGCCGTCGAACGCTTCGTGGAGCCCGTCTTCAGGATTCGCGAGTCGTCGTAGCCGATCCGGTGGGCTCCAGTACGAAGAGCCGGAATTCGCGTCCTCCGGACCGCCGATGCTCCATGAGGTAGCCGGGCCAGTAGTCGACCACCAGCTTCCAGAGGTTCTCGCGTTCGTCGCCGGTGGCCATGTGCACGCGCATCCGGGACTCGTGTGCCCCGGCCTTGACGAGTGCTTCGTCGGCGGCACGCAGGTTCGCCGACCACGCCGGGTGCTCGGGACGTCCCCAGTTGGAACCGGTCACGATGTATCCGTCGCCGTAGGGAATGCAGAGCAGGGCCGTCGTCCGCGGGGTGCCGCTCTTGCGGCCTGGGACCGTCACCTGCAGAGACTGCAGTCCGCCGATGCCGACGAGGCTCACCCGGTTGCCGGTCCAGGCGCGCAGGTGCGACTCCAGCCAGATGATCACCGGTGCCATGCGCATCATCCACTCGCGGGTGCCGAGCCAGCGCGCGAGAATGCGGAGTGGGTTGCGGAGCCGCCGCGATCGGGGTGGCGTCGTGGGGGCTGCGTTCATAGCCGCCATCATCCCTCAGGTTGCCGATCGGGGCCGACCGCGATGAGTTTTCGGTTCCTCTCGGGTCTACCTGTCAGGTCTCACCGAAAAGACCTCGATTTCAGGCCTTGACCCAAACAATGGTTGAGGTTGCAGGATCGGTCAGTAGCAATTCGAAGTCCACTCGACAGGGGAGTAACGAACATGTCCAGCACTGGAACCACCACTTCTGCAACCACGACCTCACGCCTCAACCCTGCGACGCTCGAACTGAGCCGCCCCTGGGCGATCGCCGCGACAGCGATCGGCGCGCTCGTCCCCAACCTGGTGATCTGGTTGCTGGGATTGGCGGCCGGCGGTTCCTTCGAGATGACGGACGCCGGTAAGACCAGCAGTGTGGCGCCCGGCGGTGTCGTCATGCTGACGGTCGTTCCGATACTGCTCGGGATGACACTGGCCGCGCTGATGTCGCTGAAATGGGTAGCCGTCATCCGGCCGGCCGAAGTGATCGGCGCCCTGCTGCCGCTCGCGACGATCGCCCTCACCATTCAGGCCGACTTCGACACCGCCAGCACCATCGCGCTTTCGGTCATGCACGTGGTGATCGCCGTGGCGGTCGTCGCGGGCCTGGAAGCGATGCGGCGACCCCTGCTTCGCGCTGCGAACGTCTAGGGGGTGCTGTTCGCCGGCGCATGAGCCTCGATGGTGAGTGCGATGACGCCGGTCGCGAGGAAGGCGTGCGGCGGCACGGTGGTCAGGTGCGGCGCAGCCCGTCGAACGTCAGCTCGACGACGGCGTCCGCCAGGTCGGCGACCGTCCCGCCGGTGCGCGGGCGGTACCACTCGATCAGCGAGTTGACCGTGCCGAACACGAGCCGGCTGGTGAGCGCGGGATCGATGCCGGGCCGCAGGTCTCCCTCTTCCGCCGCCGCGACGACGAGGTCGCTGACGAACGCGTCGAACTCGCGGCGGCGGGCGAGCGCGCGACGCTCCACCGCGGTGTTGCCCCGAACGCGCAGCAGGAGCGTCACGTAGGGAAGCTCGGCGGCGAGAACCTCCACACTGCGGCGGACGAGGTACTCGAGACGGTCGATGTACCGTCCGCTCGTCGCCTTCTCCTCGGTGGTGACCGCGAAGAGGGCGTTGAGCGCACGCGACAGTGCCAGTTCGAGCAGCTCCGACTTCCCGGACACGTGGTGATAGATCGACGACTTCGTGATTCCCAGGCGCTGGGCCAGCACCTCCATGCTGGTGCCGTCGTAGCCCTTGTCGTTGAACACCTTCACGGCGACAGCGAGCAGTGAGTCGAGGTCGTAGCCGGGACGTCCGGGCGATCCGGTCTTCCGTGCGGGGCGTGCCGTAGTCATGCGCGCAATCCTTCCAGGTGCAGAACTCCACCGCATCGGTGCGCCGACATACACGGAGCCGACCGAAGGTTCGGTTGAGGCGAGAATACCGCGACGGACGCGTCGGCGGTGAACCACGTATGACGTCCGAATCAGGCGCCGGTGGCCTGGGTCCGGCCCTCCTTGCGGGCCTTCGCCAACCCCCGCCGGGCCAGAAAACCGTTGGCGAGGAGCAGGAGGGTCTTGTTCGGCGGCGCCGCGAACCCGGTCTGGGTATGGGGTGCGTACAGCGCCTCGGTGCCCGTGACCTCGATCCAGCCGGAGTTCTGACGCGACTCGAGTCCGACGAGCTGGGCGCGATAGGCGTGGGCGAGCAGCCCTGCGCGGCGGCCGCCCTGCGGCACTCCTGCGGGCACCGTCAGGCGCACGCCCTCGCTGCTCGCAGAACTCACGTCGACCGGTACGACGGCCGGATATCCATCCGCCTGACGGTAGGCGAGCAGCCGGTGCGACAGCTTCGCCGCGCGCTCCCCGGTCTTGGCCGCATCCACGCGGGGGCCGATGCCCTTCTTCGGCGGGGTCTGGGGTTCCGCGTCCACCGCGGGTAACGGTGCGCCGAACACCTCGGGCGGGCCGGTCAGGTGCAGGTCGGGCCAGGCGATGACACGTGTCACCGTGACCGTCACCGGTACCCGGTCGGAGTAGTACGCGCTGAGCCACCGGTCCCAGAACACGCCTCGGCGTGGCTCGCCCGCGTAGGGGACCGAGCGTCGGCCGATCTCGTCGAGCAGTTCCGGGTCGGGGGTGGGATCGAACGTCGCGTCTCCCTGCACGAGCACATAGCGCTGATTGGTGGAGTCGCCGATCCCGTGCTCGCGGGCGTGGTAGGCGAGCGCCACCCGGGGTTCACCCTTGATGCGATCGAGCTTGCGGCCGAACCCCAGCGAGGTGGTGAAGCCGACTGTCCCCCGCTCGCGGTCGCGCAGCCCGAGGGGCGCCACCGCCGTCACCACGGCCCCGCCTGCGGGCGTGATGTACGCGAACCCGCAGGTCAGATCGCCGCCGATGACGTCATCTACCTCGTCCGACCAGGTGACCGGCATGAGTCGAGCCTTCTCAGCCGATGCGGAACCGGGCCAGTGCCCGGGGTTGACGACACCTTGGTGTGAATATAGCTTCACTTCAAGTGAGTAGTCACTCACAAATTGTGATCGTGCATTCATCACGGCATCGAGGAGCATCCATGGACCTGACACTGACCGAGGAGCAGAAGGAGTTCCGGCAGCTGGCCCGCGACTTCTTGAACAAGGAGGTCGTCCCGCACCGCGCCGCGTGGGACCGCGCCGAATCGGTGGACACCGCGATCGTCGAGAAACTGGCCGACATCGGCTTCTTCGGCATGACGATTCCGGAGGAGTACGGCGGGCTCGGCGGCGACTACGTCACGTACTGCCTCGGCATGGAGGAACTCGGCCGGGCGGACTCCGCGGTCCGGGGCATCGTGTCGGTGTCGATGGGGCTCGTGGGCAAGGTGATCCTGTCGCACGGCACCGAGGACCAGAAGCACGAATGGCTTCCCCGCATCGCGTCCGGCGAGGCGCTCGCCTGTTTCGGGCTCACCGAGCCCGACAACGGTTCCGACCCCGGCAACCTGAAGACCAAGGCGGTACGCAGCGGCGACGACTACGTCATCAACGGTTCCAAGATCTTCATCACCAACGGCACGTGGGCGAAGTTGTGCCTGGTGTTCGCGCGCACCGGAGGTCCGGGGCCCAAGGGGGTTTCGGCCTTTCTCGTTCCGACGGACACTCCGGGATTCGAATCGCGCGAGATCCACGGGAAGCTCGGATTGCGCGGGCAGGCGACGGCCGAATTGTCCTTCACGGACGTGCGCGTACCGGCGGGTTGCCTGCTCGGATCCGAGGGGCAGGGTTTCTCCATCGCGATGCACTCACTGGACAAGGGGCGCGTCTCGGTGGGTGCGGGTTGCGTCGGAATCATCCAGGGCTGCCTCGAGGCCGCCGTCGACTACTCCCGCGAGCGCACGCAGTTCGACCGTCCGCTCGCCTCGTTCCAACTCGTGCAGGACCTGATCGCCGACATGTCGGTCGACGCCGACGCCGGGAGGTTGCTCACCTGGCGGGCGGCCGACCTGATCGAGCGCGGTGAACCCTTCGGGACGGCCGCGTCGAAGGCGAAGTACTTCTGCAGTGAGGCCGCGGTTCGCGCCGCCAACAATGCAATACAGATCTTCGGTGGCTACGGGTACGTCGACGAATATCCCGTCGCGAAGTACATGCGCGACGCGCGTGTGATGACGCTGTACGAGGGCACGAGCCAGATTCAGAAGCTGCTGATCGGCCGGGCGGAGACCGGGGTCAGCGCCTTCCTCTAGCGCCACCGGGCGCCGAGTGACCCTTGACACAACCTCCAATGTGAATATACGTTCATTCTCATCGAATCATTGTTCATAACTCTTGAACAGGCCCTCATTGCAGACTCCAGAGAGAGGAATTACCGTGACCGATTACGAAGACATCACCTACGAGGTCGACGGCCCGGCTGCGGTCGTGACGATCAACCGCCCTGCGCGCTACAACGCCTTCCGTGGCAAGACCGTCGAGGAGCTGATCAAGGCCTTCCGCTCGGCGTGGGCCGACGACGCGGTGCAGGCGATCATCCTCACCGGTGCGGGGGAAAAGGCGTTCTGCACCGGCGGCGACGTCAAGCAGCGCGCCGAGACGGGCGACTACGGCCCGACCGAGAGTGGAATGTTCGAGATCGGCAACCTGCACAAGCTGATCCGCGACGTCCCCAAGCCTGTCATTGCCGCCGTGAACGGCATCGCGGTCGGCGGCGGCCACGTCCTCCACGTTCTCTGCGACCTCACCATCGCGTCCGAGACCGCGAAGTTCGGCCAGGCGGGTCCGCGTGTCGGTTCCTTCGACGCGGGCTTCGGGTCCGCGTTCCTGGCCCGAGTGGTCGGCGAGAAGCGCGCCCGGGAGATCTGGTACCTCTGCCGCCAGTACGACGCGGTCACCGCCGAACGCTGGGGACTGGTCAACTGGGTGGTCCCCGCCGACCGTCTGCTCGACGAGGCCAAGGCCGTTGCCGCCGAGATCGCCGAGAAGAGCCCCACCACATTGCGATTTCTGAAGCAGTCGTTCAACGCCGACACCGATCACCAGGCCGGACTGAGCAACCTCGCGATGTCGGCGCTGGACCTGTTCACACACTCGCCCGAGGGTCTCGAGGGGGCGGCGGCGTTCGCGGAGAAGCGCAAGCCCGATTTCAGCAAATACGTGAACGCCTGAGTCCGACAGCACGGAAAGTGGGAAAAACCATGAGCAACACCATCGCAGTGGTTACCGGCGCAGGCTCCGGCATCGGCCGCGCCATCGCCCTCGCCCTCGCCGAGCAGGGCGACACGGTGGTCGTCGCCGACCTCGACCTGCAGGCCGCGGAGAAGACGGCAGCCGAACGGCCCGACCGGCTCTTTCCGATGACCGTCGACGTCGCCGACCGGGCGCAGGTCGACGCCCTGCGCGACCGGGTGACCGCCGAGGTCGGCGTCGCGAACGTTCTCGTCAACGCGGCGGGGTGGGACCGCACCGACCAGTTCCTCAACGCCACTACAGAATTCGCCGAGAAGGTCGTCGCCATCAACTACCTCGGGCCGGTGCACATGTGCAGTGCGTTCCTCCCCGGCATGGTGGAGGCGGGGAACGGCGGGCGCGTCGTCAACCTCGCGAGCGATGCCGGCCGTGTCGGCAGTGCGGGGGAGAGCATCTACGCCGGTGCGAAGGGCGGCGTGATCGCGCTGTCGAAGTCGCTCGCCCGGGAGATGGCCCGGTACCGGATCAACGTCAATTGCGTGTGCCCCGGCCCGACCGACACTCCGCTGTTCCAGGCGCAGGCCGAGAAGCTCAAAGAGGCTCTCGTGAAGGCCATTCCGTTCCGGCGGCTCGCGCGCCCGGAGGAAGTGGCGGCGCCGGTCCTGTTCTTCGCGTCCGAATCCGCATCGTTCATCACGGGCCAGGTGATCAGCGTCAGCGGTGGCCTCACCATGGCCGGCTGACCGGCACCGGACGGAGGACTCATCATGATGTACACATACGATGCCCACGCCTATCGTCAGTACTTCGAGCACGATTTCACCTATCTGAACGGCTTCCGGCGCAACACCCACCGGTACGCCGATCGACTCGCGATGCAGTCCCCGTCGACCGGCGAGAGCTGGACGTACGCCGAACTCGGCGATCGCGTCGACCGGCTCGCCACCGGGCTTGCCCGCGCCGGAGTCGCACCGGGCGACGTCGTCGCCTACCAGTTGTTCAATGGTCCCGAGTTCGCCCAGCTGTACCTCGCCGGGCAGGCCTGCGGTGCGGTCGGCTCGCCGATGAACTTCCGGCTCGCGTCCGGGGAGACGGCGGTCATCCTCGACGCGAACCGCCCCACGGTGTTCGTCTACGACACCGAGATCAGTGACATGGTGCGGGACGCGTTGGCACGTTCCACGTACAAGCCCGCCCTCGTCGTCGCCGTCGGGCCGGGAGAACCGCTGCCGAGCAATGGCTTCGAGGTGATACGGTTCGAGGAACTCGTGGCCGAGTCGGCGTCGCCGCCGGAGGTGACGCGCACGGTGTGGGACGAGACCACCCGGCTGTTCACGTCCGGAACCACCGGCATGCCCAAAGGTGTTCCGCTGAACAGCATGATCGAGATCTTCAGCGCCCACGACGTGATCATGCACTTCCCGCTGACCGCGGAAGACAAGACCCTGAACATGACGCCGTGGTTCCACCGCGGCGGACTGTACTGCGCCGGACCGAATCCCACGTTCTATCTCGGCGCCTCGCTGGTGGCGCAGCGCAGCTTCGACGCCGAGGTCACCCTCGACCACGTCGAGGAATACGGGCTGACGTTCCTGATCGGTGCCCCCACCAACCTGGCGATGCTCGCTCGCGCACAGGAGGAGAAGCCCCGTGACCTGTCCACCCTCAACGGCATCGTGACGATGGGCGCGCCCCTCGATCGGCAGGCGGCACTGCATTACCAGAAGGTGCTGAATCCCCGCATCTTCAACGGGTACGGCAGCACCGAAGGATTCTGGAATACGTTCCTCCGGCCGACCGATCTGCCGGAGATGGCCGGGACCGCCGGGCGGGCCTGCATCGACGACGACGTCGCCGTGGTCAGGCTGTTCGACGACCGCCTCGCCGACGCGCACGAGACGGTCGCCAAGGACGGAACCGAGATCGGTGAGGTCATCGTCCGCTCACCGAAAGGCGCCAATGCCTATTTCGATGCCCCGGAGCAGGAGAAACGGAAGTTCCGGAACGGCTGGCTCCACATCGGCGACCTGGCCACCTGGGACGACAAGGAGTTCGTGACGATCGTCGGCCGCAAGGACGACATGCTCCTGTCCGGCGGCGAGAACGTGCACCCGGTGCAGATCGAGGAAGCACTGGGCGGGCACCCGTCGGTCACGGATTCGCTGGTGGTCGGGGTTCCCGACGACAAGTGGGGGCAGATCGTCGTCGCGTACGTCGTCACCACCGCACCGGTCCCGTCCGCGGACGATCTGGACGACTTCTGCCGCAGACACCCGATGCTGTCGCAGTTCAAGCGCCCCCGGGCCTACCGTTTCGTGGAGTCACTCCCCGTGTCGGCGACGGGAAAGAAGTTGCACTACAAGGCCACCGACACCGCGCGCCGGGAGTTCGAGAGCGGGGCGTTCGTCGTTCCGAGTGCCCGCGGATCCCGCACCATCAGCTCGTAAAGGACACCGTCATGACCATCGAATTCGAGTCCGAGCACCACCAGTTCCGAGACAGTGTCCGCAGCTTCGTGCGCGAGCGGATCGTCCCGCGGCACGAGCAGTGGGAGAGCGAAAGCTGCCTGGACCCGACACTGTTCACGGACGCGGGTAAGCAGGGGCTGCTCGGCTTCCCGGTTCCCGAAGCCTACGGCGGCCCCGGCGTCGAGGACTTCCGCTACAACGCGATCGTCGTCGACGAGGTCAATCGGGCGGGCGCCGCCGCCGCGGGCATCGCATTCTCTCTGCAGAACGACGTCGTGCTGCCGTACCTCACGGACATGACGACCGAGGAGCAGAAGGCGCGCTGGCTTCCCGGAACCGTCACCGGTGAGACGATTCTCGGCATCGCGATGACCGAGCCGGGCACCGGGAGCGACCTCACCGGCATCCGCACCACGGCAGTGCGCGACGGCGACCACTACGTGGTGAACGGCAGCAAGACGTTCATCTCCAACGGCCAGAACGGCACGCTCTTCGTCGTCGCCGTGCGTACGTCGGCAGACAAGCACAAGGGATTGTCCCTGCTCGTCGTCGAGTCCGACACACCGGGATTCTCCCGTGGCCGAAACCTGGAGAAGATCGGGCTGCACGCCCAGGACACGAGCGAGCTGACGTTCACCGACATGCGCGTGCCGGTGGCCAACCTCCTCGGCGAGGAGGGGCAGGGTTTCTATCAGCTCGTCCACAATCTGCCACAGGAGCGCCTCTCGTTGTCCGTCGGCGCGGTCTCGGCCGCCGAGGGAGTGCTCGAGCAGACGCTGGAGTACGTGAAGGAACGCAGCGCCTTCGGAAGTCCGATCGCCGGTTTCCAGAACACCCAGTTCGTTCTCGCGGAACTGGCCACGGAACTCGATCTGGCCCGGACCTATCTCGACGACTGCATCCGGCAGCACGTCCGCGGCGAGCTGACCCCGGCCCGTGCGGCCCGGCTCAAGTGGTGGACCACCGAACTGCAGGTTCGCGTCGCCGACCGGTGCCTGCAGTTGCACGGCGGGTACGGATACATGCGTGAATACGCGGTGGCGCGCGCGTTCGTGGACGCTCGGATCCAGACGATCTACGGCGGTACCACCGAGATCATGAAGACCATCGTCGCGAAGGATCTCGGTATCTGACGCGGGCCGGACTGCAGTTCCGGCCCCGCGCGGGATACTGTGAATACTCATTCACCGCAGGTTCTGCCAGCAAGGAGAGGTCATCTGTCATGGCGAAGGACACGTCCGCCCTTCCACTCGAGGAAGCCGTCCGCGCCGTCCGCGTCAGCTCGAGGCGACGTCAGGTGCTCGACGCCGCCGTCACTGTGATGCAGCGGACCGGCTTCCACCAGATGTCCATGCAGGCGCTGGCCGACGAGGCCGAGGTGAGTGTCGGGCTGATCTACAAGTACTTCGGCGGCAAGGAAGACATCCTCCTCGCCACGATCGTCGACATCCTCGACGCATTCCGCGATCAGCTCGAGCCCGCGATGGACGCAGCGGGACACGACCCCGTCGAGCGGCTCGTGGCCGGGTTCCGGCGCTATGTCGAGATCGTCGACGAGAATCTGGATGCCGTCGTGCTGACGTACCGGGAGAGTCGGACACTCGACCAGGACGGGCGTGAGCGGATCAAGGAACTCGAGGTCGCGACGTCCAAGCCGCTCCACGACGCCCTCGACGCCGCGATCGCCGCGGGCATCGCGAGCGATCTCGACGTCGACCTGACGACCTTCGACATGATGATGCTCGCGCACGGGTGGGCGCTCAAGCACTGGCATTTCGCGACCCGCTACACGGTGGACCAATACATCACGGCGCAAACACGATTCATCCTCCGTACCGTGCTGTCGGACCGGAGCACCGCCGCGTACCGGCACCTGACGGAGTGACCGCGCATACGCTGGCCGGATGACCAGATGGCGGTTCGAGGGGGAGATCACGGGCCTGGGCACCGGCGCGGGCGTGCGCATCGTCGTCGGACGTTGGTCGCGATCGCCGCTCGGTGAGTTCACCGATGTCATGGTCGAACTCGCCGACGGTCACCGGGTACTGCTCGCCCCGTCGGCCGCGGTCTGCGACTTCGTGACCGCGACGTACGTCTTCGACGAGACCGTGATCACGCCTGTCCGATGCTCGCGGTCCGGTGGCAGCCGGACCGTCGAGGCCGGGGACCTGGACGTGAGTTTCGAGGTCGGCGCCCGCACCGCACTCGGACGCCTGCTGCACCTGATCCCGCGGGGTGTCGCGAGCGCGCCGTGGTTCTGTGTGGTCAGCGACCCGATCGCCCGTCTCGCTCTCGACGGTGTGCGCACCCGTGGCACCGCGGGCAACGGACGTCGCGAGTACTACGGCGCCGTCGATCAGCGGCGGCTGGTGGGAATGTCCGGATCCTGGCGGGGCCGGGATCTCGGCCCGTTGCGGCCCGTGGATCCGCCCGTCCGATTCGGGTTCGGCTCGACCCCGCGCGCACCGGCCGCCACATCGATCGTCACCACGATCGACGACTAGTCGAAGAGGGTGGGGGCCTCTCCCGGCTGTTCGCGGTCGGCCGGTTCGACCTCGCCTGCGGGGCTCGTCGCCTTGTGCACCACGGACAGGGCCGTTGTCCGGACCGAGAGTCGATGGCCGTCGGGATGCTGCAGCGACGCCATGCCCTTGCTGAGCTCGACCACCAGCCAGGGACCGGCGTGACCGGACGCCTGCACCAGATCACCTACCTGTATCTGTACGGCTACCACCGCTTCCTCCCAAGGTCTACTGCATCGGCCTGTGCCCAGCGTAGCGACATCGGCGGGGGTCAGCCGGGTGACGGGAGCTCGATCGCATGAGACCGGACCGGCACCTCGATATGATGCTCACGAGGTCTGTCCGAGAACTCCACGACTGATCCGAGCATGCACGATGACGCGACAGTGGTCACGGCGGTCAATCGGAGCGCTGTCCCGGCGCGGCGCAGCGTCCCCGTGGGGTGCTTTCGATGCGGACGCGCACCGGATGCCTGCGCGTCTGATATCGCTCCTGGTGCGTCCGACCACCCCGCCGTTGTGGTTGGGGATCGTGGTCGCCTTCACCGTGATTGCGGTGGAAACCGTTGTGGTGCACCAGCTGAACAAGGTCGCGCCGCAGAACGCATTCGGCGCCGTGTTCTTGCTCGGGGTTCTGGTGGTCTCGGCTCGGTGGGGATTCGCGCTGTCGGTGATGACGACTTTGGTGAGCGCCATCGTCTATGTCTACTTTCACCTCCAGGTGGAGGGGACCCTGCTTCCGGCCAAACCCGGCGACTGGGTGGCCGTCGTGGTCTTCCTGCCCGTCGCGCTGGTCGCCAATCTCATGGCAGGGCAGGCCAGATTGCGCACCGCGGAGGCGGTTCTGCGCCGCCGGGAGGCGGAGGCGAGCCGGGACGAGCTCGCGATCCTCGCCGAACACCAAGCCGCACTGCGCCGGGTGGCAACTTTGGCGGCGCGTGGGGTGAGCCCGTCGGAGGTGTTCACGGCGGTGGCCGAAGAACTGGCCCTCTGGCTGCATGTGGTCAATGCCGCGTTGCTTCGCTACGAAGGGGACGGCACCGGGACGTTGGTCGCCGTCCGATATGAGCCCGGGGTCACTCTGCTGCCCGTCACCGGTGACCGGATTTCGACGGCGGGCGACGACGTCGGAGCGATCGTATTACGCACCGGCCGAGGTGCCAGGATCGACAACCACGCACACGTCGGTGGAGCAATCGCCACGCGCATTCGCGCCGAGGGCTTCGGATCGATCGTGGGAGTCCCGATCGTCGTGGACAAACGGGTGTGGGGCGCGGCGATCGTCGGATCGCGGCGCACCGAGCCGCTGCCCGCGGACACCGAAGCCCGCCTCGGTGACTTCGCCGACCTGGTCGCGACCGCGATCGCCAACGCGGCGACCCGCGCCGAATTGATCGCCTCGCGGGCCAGGATCGTCGCAGCCGGCGACGAGGCGCGCCGTCGCCTGGAACGTGACCTGCACGACGGGGCCCAGCAGCGGCTGGTGTCGCTGGGACTGGAGGTGCGGATGGCGGAGGCGTCGGTGCCGGCCGAGTGGGTGGACGTGAAGGAGCAGCTGTCGGCGATCGCCTCGGGGCTCACGGGGGTGTCGGAGGATCTGCGGGAACTCTCGCACGGGATCCATCCGGCAATCCTGTCGAAGGGCGGGCTGGGATCGGCCGTGCGGACGCTGGCTCGCCGTTCGGCAGTCCCCGTGTCCCTCGATGTGGCGCTGGATGGCCGGTTCACCGAATCGGTCGAGGTGGCCACCTACTATGTGGTCGCCGAGGCGCTCACCAATGTCGCCAAACACGCCCACGCCTCGGAGGTGGATGTGTCCCTGGGGGCGGCGGACGGCACTGTGCACCTGGTGATCGGGGACGACGGTGTCGGCGGTGCCTCGTCCGGTGCGGGCTCCGGGCTCATCGGATTGCAGGACCGTGTCGAGGCACTCGGCGGCCACATGCAGATCACGAGTCCGCCCGGTCACGGGACCACGCTGGACATCACCATCCCGGTCGACGGCGGGTGACCGACGGGGAACGCGCCGCCCGTGACGCGGTATCTTCCTGCTAGCGGGAATGCGTACCGGGGAGTATGGGGTCAACCATGGAAGCCATGGTGTTGCAATTCGGTCGTCTACGGTGCCTGATCGTCGATGACAACCCAGGTTATTCGGATACTGCTCGGCGTTTGCTCGAGCAGCAGGGCATCACGGTCGTCGGCATGGTGTCCACTAGCGCCGACGCGGTCCTGGCGGCCGCGGATTTGCAACCCGATGTCATCCTGGTCGACGTCGAACTCGGTGAAGAGAGTGGATTCGACCTCGCGGAGCGACTCGACGACGAGGCTTTCCCGTCGGCGGTGATCCTGATTTCCACGCACGCCGAGCAGGACCTGGCCGAGGTGATCTCGGGGAGCCCCGCGGTGGGTTTCCTGTCGAAGTCCGAGCTGTCGTCCGACGCAATCCGGGATCTGCTCCGCGCCGGTGACGGAACCGGGGGGAAACCTGTGGCTCCGGTCAGTGGGCCTCGAGGAAGGTGACGACCGCGAGAACTCGCCGGTGATCGTCTCCGGTCTCCGGGAGGTTCAGCTTGGTGAGGATGCTGCGTACGTGTTTCTCGACGGTGCCCTCGGTGACCCACAGTCGGCGGGCGATGCCGGAGTTGGAACGTCCCTCCGCCATGAGAGCCAATACCTCCCGCTCCCGCGCGCTGAGCGCGGCGAGCGGGTCGTTGCGCCGCCGGACGGAGACCAACTCCTGAACCAGCGCGGGGTCGACGACGGAGGCCCCCGCGGCGATGCGCTGGAGGGTATCGATGAAATCCTCCACGTCGGTGATGCGGCTCTTGAGCAGATAGCCGATGCCCCGGCCGCTGGCCAGTAGCTCCATCGCGTGTTCGACGTCGGCGTGCGCCGACAGGACCAGGATGCCGACGGCGGGGAATTCCTCGCGAATCGCCCGGGCCGCGTCGAGGCCTTCGGTGGTGTGGGTCGGGGGCATCCGGATATCGACCATCACCAGGTCGGGGGCTCGCGCGCGGACCAGTTCGAGGAGTGTGGTTGCGTCGCCGGCCTGTTCCAGGACGTCGAAGCCGGAGCGGGTGAGCAGGCTCGCCACACCCTCGCGGAGCAGGACGTCGTCCTCGGCCAGGATCACCCGCAGCCGTGTCGTCACCGGGCTGCTGTCGGAGTTCGCCCGTGCCCGCGCCGACTGCGGGTGTTCGCGGGCGTGGTCGTCGCCGTTGTCGGTGGGCACGGCCATGTCGTCGACGGTCAGGCCGTGGCGGCGCTGAATCCGCCGCAATTCCTCCCCGAACTCGGCGGCGGTCGCGGGCCGATCCTCGACGTTGCCCGCCATCGCATGGTTGATGGCGGAGCGGACGTCGGCGGGAACGTCGGACAACGTCGTATCGGGCGGCGTCGCGTCGGTGGTCTGGGGAAGCTGGGTGGCCGTCTGGTCGGTGCGGGGGCGTTCGGTGCCCGCGTGCCCGTTGAGCGCGCACAGGAGCGTGGCGCCGAGGCTGTAGAGATCCGAGGCCGGTGTGGGCGTCTCGCCCTGGAGTACCTCGGGCGCGGTGAACGCGGGGGAACCGGAGATGAGGCCGGTGGCGGTCTCGAAGCCACCCGCGATTCGTGCGATACCGAAGTCGGTCAACTGAGGCTCCCCGTATTCGGTGAGCAGGATGTTCGCGGGTTTGATGTCCCGGTGGAGGGTGGCCCGCCGGTGCGCCGTCTCGAGCGCCCCGGCAATCTTGACCCCGATGTGCAGCGAATCCTGCCAGCTCAGGGGACCCGCCTCGCGGATCAGCGCGTTGAGGGAGTCCCGCGGGTGGTACTGCATCACGATGTAGGGCACCCCCGATTCGGTGGTGCCGCTCTGGAAGATGCTGACGATATTGGGATGCCCGGACAGTTTGCCCATGGCGTGCTGTTCGCGGAGGAATCGGTCGAGATTGTCCGAGTCGAGTGCGGCGGCAGTGAGCACCTTGACGGCCACAGTGCGCTCGAGTGAGCGCTGCCGGCAGCGAAAGACCGCCCCGAAACCGCCACGTCCGACTTCCTGAGCGTCATCGAACCCGGCCGCGGCCAGCTCGACCGCAATCGCCCCGAGCGAATCAGACCGCGTCGCCGGAGGATGGAATTCGGCCATCGTCGACCCCGAGCTTCCCCGTCCGTGAGAAAAAAGCCCGATCACCGTCGAGGTGATCGACTTCGACAATACGTCATCGGCGCCCGGCTCGACACGCCGTGACGCCGGCATGCACACATCGAACAATCATGGAATTGCAGCTACCTGGAAGAGAGAGATTGCGGCTGGTTGCATCCGCAAGCTCCTGCTGGCAGTGGCGACGCCGGGCCCCGATTCCGCGACGATTTACATCAATGGTCGTTCGATCATCAACCCATCACCTGCTCCGCGCAAATCGGCGCAGCACAGAAAGAAAATGAAGGTGAGAACAATGAACAAGTTCGCAATCCGCGCGGCGGTCGCCGTGGCCGCAATCGCACCGCTTATCGCCCTGAGTGCCGGAACTGCTTCCGCCGCAACGGTACCCGATGGAGTGACTACTCCTGCCGCCCGCGTCGTGCCGGATGCGGGTCCCGTGACGGACCTTCCGGATTCGGGTTTCCCCTGGGGCTGGCCGGGAACGACGGGGCCTTTCGGACCCGGACGGCAGGATGTCGGGCCTTTCCATGGGGAGTTCGGCGGCTTCGGAGGTTTCGGGCACTTCGGCCACTTCGGTGGCTTCGGTGGACATGGTTTCTAGCCGCGGACGTCGGTGCCCTCGTCAACGAGAACAGCGTGTTTGAGAACGAGTTCGGAAACACACCCAACTCGATTCCGGCACTGCGATGAGCGGTGCTCGGCACTGTATTCGACTTGGCCGCATCGTCGTTCGAGCGCTTCGAGCGCCAGGAGTCCGCTCGCATCGTCCGCCGTGCCGGGTCTGACCCCGAGTACTTCGACCCGTCGCCGAACACCCCACACCCGAGGGGCGTCAGTCATGCCGTACATCACCACGTCCGATGGAACCGAGATCTACTACACCGAGCAGGGCGCGAAGGACGGCACGCTCGAGGTGTATCCGGGAGCTCCGCACGGGATCTACGGCGCCACGCCTCTCACCAACCGAACGGATCACGATCCGCTCCGGGTACCCACGCATTGCCGGGGTCGGTCCACTGACGCCGTTTGATCATCTTGCGGGCGGCGCGGTGATTGCGTCCGACGAGCCGGTCCAGATAGAGATGGCCGGCAAGGTGATCGGTTTCGTGCTGCAGGCACCGGGCCAGATAGCCGGTGCCTTCGACGGAGATCGGGTTGTTGGCGATGTCCACGCCGACCACTCGCGCCCATTCGGCTCGGCCCGTCGGGTAACGCTCGCCCGGAACGGAGAGGCACCCTTCGAGGTCGTCGGGGTCGGGCATGGTCTCGGGCAGCGGTGAAGTCTCGAGTGTCGGGTTGATGACGTGCCCTCGATGTCGCCGGGTGTCGTCGATCAGGTCGTACACGAAGATCGCCCTCGGGTCTCCGACTTGGTTGGCCGCCAGGCCGGCGCCGTGAGCTGCGGTGTTGGTCTCGTAGAGGTCGTCGACGAAGGCGGCGAGTTCGCTGTCGAACGCGGTGACCGTCACCGCTGGTGTGGTCAGTCTGGTGTCTCCGGCAATGAGTATTGGTCGAATGGCCATGCGAAGGAGAGTACTCAAATGTGAGTACTCGGGTAGAACTGACGGCATGAATCCCACGCGGCTGTTCGTCCTCGGCGCTCTCTCCAAGCGGGGACCGATGCACGGTCACCAACTGCGTCGCGACGCGCGTGTGGATCGGGCCGAACTGTGGTCACAGGTGAAGCCCGGGTCGCTCTATGGTGCGTTGCATCGGCTCGAAGACGAGGGCCTGATCCGGCCGTTGCGGACAGAGCAGGACGGTGCGCTGCCCGCCAGAACTGTGTACGAGATCACGGCGGAAGGAATCAGGGAACTTCGAGCGCTCCGCGATGAGGCGTTCACCGAGTTCGAACTCAAACCGGACCCCGTCGACCTCGCCCTGGCCGTCAGTGCCGATCTGGACCGAGACGTACTTCGCGGCTACGTCGAAGACCGCATCGCGGTCCTCGCGGCACGCGAGCTGCAGTTCGATCACCAGCTCGATCGTCGATGGCCCGACCAGAGCACCGCCGACGATCTCATCGTCGCCCACGCCAAGATGCGCATCCAGACCGAGATCGCGTGGCACAAGAAAGTCCTCGCCGATATCGACAAGCTGGAGGCACGGTGATCCGGTACCGAGTTGTTCGGCGGAACTGATCAGCGGCGCTCGCCGGAACGGAGTCGGCGGGCGTGCCGTCGGCGGTCGGCTTCGGTCATCCCGCCCCAGATTCCGTACGGTTCGTCCTCTGTCAGGGCGTGGTCGCGGCACTGGGCGAGCACAGGGCAG
Source organism: Rhodococcus sp. JS3073 (assembly GCF_026810085.1). Taxonomy (NCBI): domain Bacteria; kingdom Bacillati; phylum Actinomycetota; class Actinomycetes; order Mycobacteriales; family Nocardiaceae; genus Rhodococcus; species Rhodococcus sp. JS3073. The sequence continues at coordinate 5,632,728 of NZ_CP113951.1, forward strand.
TCCTGGCAGATCTGCTGGGCGTTCGCTTCGCGACGGGCGCGGGCATGACCGCGCTCGCCGTCGGGGGAGAAGAACACCGATGATGCGACCCCGCGGCATGAGGCCAGCTCGCGCCAGTCCTCGGCATCGGGTGCGGCCACGGGGGCCGGTGTTCGTGACGTTTCTGCCAACAGCACTGCGGTCCTTCCGTTCCCGGCTCGTGGACAGATCCACGTGTCGGGAAACAGATATCGATGTACTTCGTGTGAGCGTCGGTATCGGTTACTGGTGGTTTCCAGTAACAAACCGGACGGCCCGTTTCAAAGGTATACCGGACGACCTCACGCCTGCGCCACCGGGTCGGATATCCAGCCGGGGGTCGGCAAGTAGCTCAGTGCTGACCTGGGCTGGAGTGGCGCCAGTCGGTTTCCACGAAGCGGATCATGGACGGGTGGCAACGACGAGCGACGCCATCGCCCTCAGTCCTTCGTGGGTGGGGTGCAGGGGCATCGTGAACGATTGGGGGACGAGGCCTTCGAACCACCGTCGATCGGATCCGGCACACGCATCGTGCCCTACTGCGGCCGCGGCCACGTCGACGAAGTAGGCGCCGTTCGTGCGTGCCGCGTCGGCGAGAACGTTGTTCATTCTCACGAAGAATTGCACGACGAAGGCGGCGTCGGCGTCGCTCGTGGGGATGTACGGCCAGCAACCGCGGTCGCCGAAGATGCCCCCGTGCCCCACCACGAGCACCGTTGCGGCGGGGGACTTCCCGGTGATCGCAGCCAGGGTGGCGGACACCTTCGGGCCGAGCACGGTGAGAGCGTCGTTCATGCGCCGGGCAGTGGTGGCGTCGGAACGACAGTTCGCGTCGAGTCCCGGGACGAGCGTGTAGCAGGGTTCCACCAACGACGACCACGCGATGTCGTTTCCCCCGATGCTGACGGTGACGAGCGTCGTGTCCGGCTGGAGTGCGCCGATCTGCGGTGGCTGCCGGCCGGTGATGGTGAATTGTGGTGTATCCGTGATATTTTCGGTCTTCGCCCCGGCGCACGCCCGGCTGACGTAGGATGCCGCGCCCAGGGTGTCGGCGACGATCTGCGGGTACGCGTCGGAGGTGCGGAAGCACCCGTCTCGAATCGACAGCGGGTCGTGAGGCGACCCGGTGGCCCGCGAATCGCCCAACGCGACGTACCGGATGGCGGAATCGGGCGCGGCGTCGGCCATGGCGACATGCGACCACGGGAGCGCGAGCGCCACTACGCACCCGGCGAGGACCGCCGACAGAGCCGACCTCACGGGAACGCTTCGAGGACGACCGGATCGTGGGGGACCGGCGGGTTTTTCGTCATCACTCATCATATTGCGGTGCACCGGATATCGACCTGACTTCGACGGACTCGGCTCCATGCGAGTCTGCGAATGTCGCGGACTTCGCGTCACGCTGAGTCCAATCGGTGACATCCATCGCCGCGTTGTTGAAGGCTGAACTAAGACTTCCGACCGATCAAGGAGCCACACCATGTCTCGTGAACTGCACCTCGCCGGCTTCCTCATCGCCTCGCACGTCACCCACTCCCACGCCGCGTGGCGGCATCCGGCGTCGGAGACCGACTACCTCGGACCCGACTACTACCGGCGCGTGGCGCAGACACTCGAACGCGGAAAGTTCGACTTCCTGTTCTTCGCCGATCTCCTCGCCACACCCGTTCGGTACGGTAACGACATCCGTGTTCCGCTGAGCAGCGGAACGCAGGCGTCGGCGACCATCGACCCCTCGCTGGTGGCGGCGGGCCTGGCCAATGTGACCGAGAAGATCGGTCTGGCGATCACCAAGTCCACCACCTACTTCCACCCGTACGAGGTGGCGCGGATCTTCGCCACCCTCGACCACCTGTCCCGGGGCCGGGCGGGCTGGAACGTCGTCACCTCGCTCAATCAGGCGGAGGCCCAGAACTTCGGCATCGAGAACCACCTCGGTCACGACGAGCGGTACGACCGCGCCCAGGAATTCCTCGAGGTCGCATTCAAGCTCTGGGGCAGCTGGGATCGCGACGCCCTGGTGCAGGACAAGGCGTCGGGTGTGTTCGCCGATCCCGACAAGGTGCGCACCGTCGACCACGAGGGCGAGTGGTTCAAGACGCGCGGACCGTTGACGGTGCCGCACTCACCGCAGAGCCGTCCCGTGATCATCCAGGCCGGGTCCTCCTCGGTCGGTAAGGACTTCGCCGCCCGCTGGGCCGAGGCGATCTTCGAGATCGACCCGACCAGTGAGGGCCGTAAGGCCTACTACGACGACGTGAAGTCGCGTGCATCGAACTTCGGCCGAAACCCCGACGACATCAAAATCTTCCCGTCCTTCGTGCCGTTCGTGGGTGAGACCGAGTCGATCGCGCGGGAGAAGCAGGCGTTCCACAACGAACTCGCCGACCCCGTCTCCGGCCTGATCACGCTGTCGGTGCACACCGATCACGACTTCTCGCAGTACGACCTCGACGCACCGATCGAGGATGTCGTCGTGCCGGGCACCCAGGGACTGTTCGACGTCGCGCGCCGGCTCAGCGTCGAGGACGACCTCACGTTGCGCGACATCGGCAAGCTCTACGCCCAGGGTGTGCTGCTGCCGCAGTTCGTCGGGACGGCGTCGCAGATCGCCGATCAGATCGAGGAAGGATTCCTCGGCGGGGAGGCGGACGGGTACATCCTGTCCGCGGCCCAGGCACCGGGAACGTTCGACGACTTCGTCGACCTCGTCGTCCCCGAGCTGCAGCGGCGTGGACTCTTCCGCACCGACTACACCGGAAGCACCCTGCGCGACCACCTCGGTCTCGGCGGCGCGAGCCTCACTCCCGCACCGCGCGGAGTGGCCGTCGGCGCCTGACGTCCGCTGGTCGAGCGATACCTCCAGGAGGGAATTCGGGCTACCGACGTAACTCGGATACTGTTAGTCTCCGAAATATGGGCATCTTCAGCGGTCGGAACTATCCCGTGATCGACCTCGACGACGCTGTCGTCGTCGTGACCGGAGGAGGACGGGGCATCGGGCGCGCCACCGCCGAACTGTTCGCGGCCAGGGGCGCGACCGTGTGCATCGGTGACCTCGATCGTGCGGTCGCCGACGAGGCCGCGGCCGCGATCGGCGCCCGTGCGTACACGGTGGACGTCGCGTCCGCGGAGTCGTGGCGGCGGTTCGTCGACGCGGTGCTGGCGGACTGCGACCGCATCGACGTGCTGGTCAACAACGCCGGCGTCATGCCGCTCGGTGGGTTCCTCGAGCAACCCGACTCGACCAGCCGGATGACGATGAACGTCAACGTGTGGGGTCCGCTGCACGGGATGCGAACGGTGTTGCCCGGCATGATCGAGCGCGGGCGTGGTCACATCGTCAACGTCGCATCCATGGCAGGCAAACTGCCCGTGCCCGGGATGGCCGTCTACAACGCCAGCAAGTTCGGGGCGGTGGGGCTCTCCGCCGCCGTCCGGGCCGAGTTCGCTCCCGCCGGAGTCAGCGTGAGCACCATTCTTCCCAGCGCGGTGCGCACCGGTCTGTCGTCCGGTGTGCCGCTGGGAGGCGGGATGCCGACCGTCGACCCCGAGGACGTGGCGAACGCCATCGTCCGAACGCTCGACCATCGTCGCGCCGAAACCGCCGTGCCCCGCTACCTCGCCGGATGGGATCTGATCGACGCCGTGGTCCCCGAGCGTCTCCTCGATCTCGGCCGCCGTCTGATCGACGACCGGCGGGCGCTCACTGCCGTCGACCCCGCCGGGCGGGCCGACTACGACCGCCGGCTCGCCCGCCAGTCGCAGACGCCGTAGCGCTAGGCCATCAGCGGGGCCAGCCGTTCCGCGTGCTCGCGCAGTGACGGGACGTGGCGCAGCATGAGGTGTTCGTGATCGACATGTCCCGACAGTGCGAGACTGCCGACGAGGGCCCCCGTTCCGGACCGGACGGGGACGGCGACGCAGGCCGACGCGTCCCGGAGTTCCGCGAGTTGGGTGGCGAAGCCCTGGCTTCGGATCAGGTCCAGATTCGCGAGCAGCTCGCTCCTCGCGACGATCGTGCGGGCCGTCAGCGCCCGTGGCTCCCACCGGGGAAGCACGGATTCGAGTTCCGACTTCTCCGCGAGAAGGAGCTTGCCGACGGCGCACGCGTAGAGGTGCTGGTTGAGGAACGACTCGTCCTCCGGCGGCGGGTATTCGGGGTCGGCGTCGGCCGTGCGGACGGCGACGTTGGTGTAGAAGAACAGGTGGACCCCGAAGCGCACCGACAGTCGCAGTTCGGCGAGAACCTCACGCGCCGCCGCACATACTGTGGGCACGACGGCGGCGTCGACGAGGATCCCGATCTTCTGGCCCAGCGCGAACCCGGACAGGTCGGGGAGCCGCACCACATAGCCTTCGCCCACGAGGATGTTGAGCAGTCGGTACGTGGTCGCCGACGGCATCGACAGGCGGGCCGCGATGTCTTTCGCTGTGACACCCGAGCCGGCCCGGGCGACCTCCTCGAGCACCCGCAGCGCGCTGGTGACGGCCTTCGGCTGCCGCCCCGACAGGGCTCTGTCGTCGGCACTCACCGGCGGACCTCCCACGGTCGGTACCGGCCGAGCAGGTCTTCGGCCACGGCCTCGTCGTACACACCCATCCGTTCTCCGATTCCGGGGGATCTCCTGGCGCGGATCGCGAAGACCGCGGCGCCGACAATCATCAGGAGCACGTAGACGGCCGTCGCCGCGCCCGCGACATACGTGCGCGAGAACGCCGCCCACCCGACCAGTGCGACCATCGCCGTCGCCGTCAGCACGCCGATGATCAGGGGAAGCCGAGTCAATTCGCCGATCCGCCGCAGGAATGCCGGCGTCGCGACGCACAGCAGGACGTACGCCAGGACGTAGCCGTGCGCGGACACGGCGAGGAGTCCGATCAGGACGTCGCGGCTCGAACCGCTGACGAACAGATAGACGACGGGCACCGCGACGACGACCGGCATCGCGGCCGTCAGCGCCACGTGCGGGGTGTGGAACCGGTGGTGCGTCCGGCCGAACACACTCGGAACCACCCCTTCGCGGCCCATCGCGAACAGGGTGCGCGACAGCGCCGTCGTCGATCCGAGGACACACGCGAACCAGGAGGCGGTGATGCCGAGTTCCATGACGATCGACAACGCCGACGAACCGGCGCCCGACGTGTCGGGCAAGGTGAGGACGATCGGCAGCGAGTCGACTCCCTGCCGCACCGGCTCCGGCAATTGCAGGGCGGCCGCGAACACATACAGAACCCCCAGGGCGATCGGGGTCCACCGGATCGCGCGCGGGACGGCGACGAACGGGTTGCGGGCTTCCCGCGCTACCGTGCCCGCGCTCTCGAATCCGACGAACGACGTGATCGCGAGCAGCACGGCGAACCCGACCGCGGACCCCGATTTCGCGCCGCCCGCGGACGGGGTGGCGCCCTCGCGGACCGATTGCACGAATGCGACCACCAGCGCGGCGGAGGCCGCCACGATGGCGAAGACCTCGATGGCGAGCATGATCCGCGCCGACAATTGCACTCCCCGGACCATGAGCAGAAGGGCGAGCAGTCCGACGATCGCCGCGAGGACCGCGATGAGAGGCGTCCCCGCCGGAAGCCCGACTCGCCCGAGCAGCGCGGCGAGGTAACTCGCGGCACCGAGCGTGCTCGCCATGGCCGCGGCGGCGTAGCCGACGAGCAGTGACCAGCCCCCGCCGAAACCGGGTACCGGGCCGAGGCCCTTCACGATGTAACTGTAGAGACCACTGACGGCCACCATCCGGGTGGCGAACTGTCCGATGCAGTAGCCGACCGCCGTCATCAGAATCGCCGCCGCGACGAATACCGCGATGGTCGCCCGGCCCGCATCGGGTATGACGAGAGCGGGCAGCGTGACCATCACGGCCGACGGTGCGACCGCGGAAACGGACTGCCCCAGCACCTGGACGAAACTCAGACGCGCCCGCTCGAGACCGGCGACCGGTGATCTACTTCTGATTCTCGGTGTACCGGACACCACGCACCTGCTCTCCACACTTTCCGGCCGGCCCCGCGCGAGTGATCAACCCGGGGCTGCATGAGTTGCACGCTAGCGCAGGAGACGAGCGCGATGCGCCGATCGGAATTAATTTTCGATCACCTCGAATGAGAATGGCCGGAGAATTCGTTCCCGATTCCGGAGCCTGCGCCTGCGCGCACCGCGGATCAGCTGCACCGACCCGAAAAGCCGGAATGAGAATCGGCGCCGCCGCGGCCGGAAAAGTCGAATGAGAATGCCGCAGTCGCTGATTCCCATCCGGATTTAGTAGTGACCGGCGACACATCCGGGGTTTATCGTGGGTTCAGGCCGCAGCACGACGAGGCGAAAACTACCGCCAAAAGTGTTCTGCCGAAGCCGGATTCATCCACAGATTCATTCACTCCATCGAAGAGGACATGATGACTGCAGTCGTTCACACCCCAGCCGGACTCGACCCCCGGGTCGTCGACTTCGTTTCATCGCCGAAGCGCATGTTCGTCGACGGCCGATGGGTGGACTCGGCGTCGGGCAGGACGTTCGAGACGGTCGATCCCGCCACCGGACAGGTGATCACGACAGTGCCGCACGCCGGCATCGAAGACGTGGACAGGGCGGTAGCGGCGGCCCGGCGGGCCTTCGAGTCCGGGCCGTGGCGCTCGCTCACCCCCGCGGAACGTCAGCGGATCCTCTGGAAGATCGGCGAGGGGATTCTGGCCCGGGCCGACCAGTTCGCGCAGCTCGAGTCGATCGACAACGGCAAGTCCGTGGCCGTCGCGAAGGCTGTCGACGTGACGTGGGCGGCGGAGATCTTCTTCTACTACGCCGGCTGGGCCACCAAGATCGAAGGCCGCACCATTCCCGTGTCGGTGCCGTGGGCGCCCGGAGCCCGCTTCCACGCCTTCACCACCCGTGAACCGGTCGGTGTGTGCGCCCAGATCATCCCGTGGAACTTCCCGCTGGTGATGGCCGCGTTCAAGGTGGCGCCCGCGCTGACCTGCTCGAACACCATGATCCTCAAGCCTGCGGAGCAGACCCCGCTCACCGCGCTGCTCCTCGCCGAGGTGGTCGCCGAGGCCGGCGTCCCGGACGGCGTGTTCAACGTGCTCACCGGCTTCGGTGACATCGGCGCCGCGCTGTCGAGCCACGACGACGTCGACAAGGTCGCGTTCACCGGTTCGACCGAGGTCGGAAAGAAGATCGTCAATGCCGCGTCGGGGAACCTGAAGAAGGTGTCCCTCGAACTCGGTGGCAAGAGCCCGCAGGTGATCTTCTCCGACGCCGACCTCGAGGCGGCGATCCCGGGCGTGGCAGGCGGATTCCTGTTCAACCACGGCCAGGCCTGCACCGCCGGAACGCGCCTGCTCGTCGAAGACCGGATCTTCGACGAATTCACATCCGGTGTAGCCGATTTCGCGAAGGCGCAGAAGATCGGTCCCGGACTCGACCCCACCAACGACATCGGCCCGCTGATCTCCCAGGAGCAGTTGGGCAAGGTCACCGGATACATCGACGCCGGACTCGCCGACGGTGCCCGCGCCCTCTCCGGTGGGCAGCGGCACGGCGACACCGGCTTCTACGTCGAGCCCACCCTGCTGGTCGACGTGAACCGGAACTTCAGCGTGTACCAGGAGGAGATCTTCGGGCCCGTCGCGGTGGCGGTGCCGTTCAACCGGGAGGAAGGCGTCCGCGCGGCCGCCAACGACACCCCGTACGGCCTCGCCGCCAGCGTGTGGACACGGGACGTGTCCCGCGCCCACGAGGTGGCCGCCGAGATCAAGGCGGGCACGGTGTGGGTGAACTGCCACAATGCGTTCGACACGGCGCTTCCGTTCGGCGGCTACAAGCAGTCCGGGTGGGGACGGGAACTCGGTGAAGGCGCCATCGCCGAATACACCCAGAGCAAGTCCGTCAACATCGCACTCTAGATTCCTCGACCGGACCCGAATGAGAATCGTCCTGCGTGCGTTCTCATTTGCTGTCGACGGACTGTGACGCTGCGGCAACTGCGCCGACAACCCGCAGTCGCATGCTCGTTCCAGAGCTCACCGCGGAGCCTCCACGCAGACCCTCTCCTCGTGAAAGTCGAAGGAAGCCATGACAACCAACGCCCCCACGCACTCGAGTGCGGTCAGCGACGTCGGCCCTCGCAGACTGGCAGGCACCCTCGGTCCGGGTGCCATCGTGTTCATGGTCGTCGCAGCGGCGGCCCCGTTGACCGTGATCGCCGGAACCGTGCCCCTGGGCATCGCAGCGGGCAACGGCGCCGCCTATCCCGCGTCGTACATCGTCTGCACGGTGGTGCTGCTGTTCTTCGCCGTCGGATTCACGGCGATGGCCAAGCACCTCCCCGGCGCCGGCGCGTTCTACACCTACATCACGCAGGGCCTGGGCCGGCATGCCGGTCTCGGCTCCGCATTCCTCGCGCTGTTGTCCTACACCGCGGTCCAGGGCGCGGTGTACGGATACATCGGAGCCGCAGTCAACGATTTCGTCACCGCTCACGGTGGCCCCGAACTTCCCTGGTACGTGTGGGCCCTGGCCGTGACGGCCGTGGTCGCGATCCTCGGATACCGGCACATCGACCTGTCCGGCAAGGTGCTCGGCGTACTGCTCGTCTGCGAGGTCGGGATCGTCCTCGTCATCGACGCCGCCGTCATCGTCCGGGGCGGCGGCGACGAGGGATTCTCGACGGCGGCGTTCCACCCCGCCGAGTTCTTCTCCGGAGCACCCGGCATCGCACTGATCTTCGCCATCGCCGGGTACATCGGATTCGAGGCCACCGCCGTCTTCCGTGACGAGGCCCGCGACCCGGGCCGCACCATCCCCCGGGCCACCTACCTGGCGTTGCTGGTCATCGGCGGTTTCTACGCACTGTCGAGCTGGGCGATGGTCAGTGCGTGGGGCGACGAGGGCGCCGTGGCCATCGCGACCGAGAATCCGGAAGGGATGATCACCGAGACCGCCACCCGCTACGTGGGCGCGATCGCCGGCGACCTCGTCCAGATCTTTTTGATCACGAGCCTGTTCGCGGCCCTGCTGTCCTTCCACAACGTGCTGTCCCGGTACATCTTCTCCCTCGGGAACAGCGCTGCCCTGCCCGCGGGATGCGGCCGCTCGCACGCCAAGCACGCGTCGCCGTACATCGCGTCGGTCGTGCAGACGGCGTCCGCTCTCGTCCTGATCGTCGCGTCCGCCGTTGCCGGACTCGACCCGGTGACCGAGGTGTTCGCCTGGTTCGCCGGCGTGTCCTCGGTCGGCATCGTCGCACTGATGACTCTGACCTCCGTGGCCGTCCTCGTCTACTTCGGCAGGACGCGAGCGGACCGGCGGGTGTGGAACACCGTCATCGCACCCCTGCTCGGCCTCGTCGGCCTGGCCGGGCTCCTGATCATGACCGTCGCCAACCTTCCCCTTCTCGTCGGCGGGTCGAGCACTCTCGCCGCCGTCATCGGGGTCCTGCTCGTCGGAACCTTCGCCGGCGGAGCAGCCGTCGCCGTTCTCCGACCCCACGCCGCACGCCACGACACCGCCCTACCGCAGCACGACACGAACGACACCATCATCGACAAGGAGATCGCACGATGAGTACCGCCACCACCGAGACCCCGGCCACCGTCGGTTCCGCCGCCCCGGATCATCCGCTCACTCCGTTGTCTGCGGACGAGATCCGTTCGGCGAAGACACTCGTCACCGACGAGGGGCTGATCGGCGAGAACGTGCGCTTCGTCTTCGTTGCGCTCGCCGAGCCGCACAAGTCGACGGTCCTTGCGTTCACCGCGGGCGACCCGATCGAGCGACGCGCCCGGATCCTGCTGCTCGACCGATCCACCGGCATCGGCACCGACCTCGTCGTGTCGGTGACGGAGAACCGTGTGATCAGCTCGACCACCGTCGATTCCGCCACCGACGGCCACGTGCCGATCCTCGACGAGGAGTTCGAGGACATCGAGGCGTTCCTGCTCGGCAGCTCCGACTGGCTCGCGGCGATGGCCGAGCGCGGCATCGAACCGTCGAAGGTCCGTGCGGTTCCCCTGTCGGCGGGCGTGTTCGGTCACGAGGACGAGGTCGGGCACCGCATCGTCCGCGTCCTCGCCTTCCACCAGGAGGACAACGCGGATCTGCCGTGGGCGCACCCCATCGACGGGGTCGTCGCCTACGTCGATCTCACCGAGCGTCGCGTCGTCAAGGTGGTCGACGAGATCGAGCTTCCCGTGCCCGCCGAGCGCGGCGAATGGAACGCCGAACCGCACGCCACACCCACCCGCACGGACCTCAAGCCGATCGAGATCACTCAGCCCGAGGGTGCCAGCTTCTCCGTCGACGGCAACGAGATCACGTGGGCCGACTGGAAGTTCCGCTTCGGTTTCGATGTGCGCGAAGGTCTGACGCTGCACCAGCTCTCGTTCGACGACGGGGGAGTCGAACGTCCCGTGATCTATCGTGCCTCGATCGCCGAGATGGTGGTTCCCTACGCCGATCCGTCCCCGGTTCGCTACTGGCAGAACTACTTCGACCAGGGTGAGTACCTGTTCGGCCGGTACACCAACTCGCTCGAACTCGGCTGCGACTGCCTCGGTGAAATCCAGTACTTCGACGTCACGATCGCCGACGAGTCCGGTGACCCGCGCGTCATGAAGAACGCGATCTGCCTCCACGAGGAGGATTACGGCGTCCTGTGGAAGCACACGGACATGTTCAACGGCATGACCGAGACCCGCCGCTCGCGCCGCCTCGTCATCTCGTTCTTCCTCACCATCGGCAACTACGACTACGGCTTCTACTGGTACCTCTACCTCGACGGCACCATCGAACTCGAGGCGAAGGCCACCGGAATCGTCTTCACGTCCGCCTACCGCGGTGCCGAGGGATTCTCCACCCAGATGGCACCCGGGCTCGGCGCCCCGTTCCACCAGCACCTCTTCTCCGCCAGGCTCGACATGGCCGTCGACGGCAACGTGAACACCGTCGAGGAAGTGGATGCCGTGCCCGTCCCGATGGGTCCGGAGAACCCGTGGGGCAATGCCTTCCGCTGCCAGAAGACCAAGTTGACCACCGAATCAGAGGGGCAACGCACCGCCGACAACCTCAAGGCCCGGGTCTGGCACATCACCAATCCCACCAAGCAGAACCGGCTGGGGCAGGACGTCGGGTACGCGCTGCACCCCGAAGGTCAGCCGGTGCTCCTGGCGGACCCGTCCAGTTCGATCGCCTCCCGCGCCGCGTTCGCGACCAAGCATCTGTGGGTCACGCAATACGACGAGTCCGAGCGTTATCCCGCAGGCGACTTCGTCAACCAGCATCCGGGCCAGGCGGGTCTGCCGACGTTCGTGGCGGGCAACCGGGACATCGAGGGCGAAGACCTGGTGCTGTGGCACACGTTCGGGCTGACACACTTCCCCCGGCCCGAGGACTGGCCGGTCATGCCGGTCGACTATGCCGGGTTCAAGCTCAAGCCGGTCGGATTCTTCGACCGCAACCCCGCGCTCGACGTGCCGGCGAGCACCGCGAAGCACTGCTGCGAAGGCTAGAAGTCGTGTCCGCCGTCTTTTCTCCGGCCGCCCACCGCACCAGTCATTGGTTGCGGCGGGCGGCCGCGGCCCTCGCGGTGGCCGCGGCAGGGCTCCACGCCGCGTCGCTCGGTGAGCATGCGACGTCGTCGCCGATGCTCGGACTGGTGACCATCGCGATGATCTTCGGATGCCTGTACTGCGCGCGGCACCTGTGGATGCGTGGTTCGCACCGGGATTGGGGTCTCGTCGCGCTGATGAACGTCGGCATGATCGCGTTGCACGTCACCGTGATGAGTCCCGGTTCCGGTGGCGGCGGCCACCACGGGCACGCGATGCACGCAGCGGCGTCGGCCCCGATGGGTCATTCGATGTCGGCTCCGATGGCGGCGGCACTCGCGACGGCCGCACTGGAAGCGGTCGTCGCCGTGACGGTGCTGTTCTACAAGACTCGGTTCGACGCCCGAGAAGTCCTGGACTGACGGAGAATGTCAGTGTTGCACTGGTGCAAGATCGTTCGCCACCAGTGCGAGAATGTCGTTCGCGTGACTGACGGCAATGAAATGACCACCGCCGCTGATCGGGTGCCAGACGGCGCCCGGGGTCTTGTCCGCTACTGTCTTGTTGATGATCTCAGGCACCAGGGTGTCGGCGCTGCCCTGCCAGAAGTGTACGGGGCGCGTCACTGTCGTCATGTCGAACGGCCAGGCCTTGTAGAGCATCGTGGCGTCGACGACGAGTCCGTCCGCACCATGTCGAAAGCATTCGCGCCCTGCCCTCAGGAACGCGTCGAGGACCTTCTCGTCGGCCAGCACCTCCCGATCCGCGGTGCACGCCGACTGCGTGATCGCCTTCGCGTAGCGATCCGCGAAGTGGGTGGCACTGATACCGAGCACGTCGTACATCAGTGTGAAACCGGGGTGGAAGTGAAGTGCCAGGCGGCCGCCCAGCGCGTCGACGCTGCTGAGATACTTCGCGGCCCAGTTCGATCCGAACGTTCCGTAATTGCCACCGGCGATGCACACGACATTGACGAGACGCGCGGGGTCCAGATACGCGGCGGCCGCCAGGGCCCACGGTCCACCCTCGGACCAGCCGGTCACCGCGAATCGCTGTGCGCCGAAGGAGTCGGCCAGCAGCAGGAGGTCATCGGTCCAGCCTTCGAAGGTGCGGCCCGGCTGAAGATCGGACCCGCCCATGCCCGGCCTGTCCGCGCACACGAATCTCAGGCCATTGGCCTTCGCATGCGAATCGAACAGCTCGGCCTCCAGGCGGCTCGAGGGTCCTCCGTGGTTGTGCAGGACGAGCGGTCCGCCCGGGTCACCGGCTTCGAGATACGTGATGGTCCGGTCGCCGACCCGGATACTGCCCTCGCGCGTCACGTGGACTCCTCACAGCGTTGGCCGGACGCCGAAAGTGGATTGGCGGCGTCGAAACTGCAGGTACTCCGATCTCCCTCATACTAAGCGTCACCGGCGGGCAGGCGGTACACCCGTCGTGCGGTTTCGCCGAAGAAGAGCGATTGTTCTGTCGACGGCACGTCGCCGAGTGCTGCCTGGACGGTGGACACCATGGTTTCGGTATCCCACAGCAGGTGGTCGATCGGATAATGCGAGGCGAACATGCACCGCCCGGCACCGAAGATGCTGATGGCCGTCCGTACCCACCGACTGATCGCTTCCGGGGATGTTCCGAAAATGAGGGCGATTCCCTGCAACTTGAGGACGACATTCGGAAACTGACTCACTGCCGTGAGGCGTTCCTCCCAACGGGTGAAGCCCTCGGCAGTGAGGTCGACCGGCCACCCGGCCGCCTCCAACACGAAGGTGGTGTCGGGAAACGCGGTGATGAGGTCGTGCGTGGCGGGTAGCTGCTCGTCGTAGACGAGCAGATCCCATACCAGCCCGGCATCGGCGACCTGCTCGAATCCACGCAGCCACGCCGGGTCCGACAGGTAGTCGCCGCGCGCACCCAGGCGCTTGATCGGGTCGGCCGCCCAGTACAGCGGCTGACGCACAGCCCGGACAACCGGAAGATCCCGGTATCGCGCGAGAACGCCTGCCAGATCGACCGAATCGAGCTGCACGGCCGCGATGAAGGCGTTCGGAACTCCGAAACGGTCGGCGCAGTGCTGAACCCAGATAGCCTCCGCGACACCGTCTGCGGCGCCGAACTCGCACGCGACCGAGGCCGTGACGGGCATCCCCTCGACCTGTGCCCGATAGTCGCTCGGCAGGTACCGGTGCGCAGCGTCATAGTAGTTCGGCAGCAGGGCGGTGAGCGCGGGCGGGCGACTGTCGATCCACGGGTACTCGAGTTCGGGCAGGTTGATGAAGTGATGATGAGCATCGACAATGTCCACCTCACGCAGCATATTTCAGTTGTCGACGGGGAATCGGGCAATTGGTCGAGCGCGGCTCGTGTGGTCGCGTGGATCGATAAGGTGTCGACATGGAGCGCCGGATCAACGAAGCCCTGGTCCATTACGTCGAGCGCGGCACCGGCGTGCCGCTCGTGGCACTGCACGGCGCCGGCGTGGATCACCGGGAGGTCGAGGCGGCGATCGAAGCCATCGTTCCGGGCACGGGATACCGACGGATCTACCCGGACCTGCCGGGGATGGGCCTCTCGACAACCGGCGGCCTGACCTGCAACGACGATGTGGTGTCGCTGCTCGGTGACTTCATCCACAGCTTGGGCGCGGGCCCGGTGATGCTGGTGGGACATTCCTACGGCGCCTACCTGGCCCGTGGGGTGGCCGCACAGCGACCGGACACGGTGCTCGGCCTGGCGTTGTTGTGTCCGGTCACCGAGCGGTCACGACACGTGCCCGACCACGGCGTGGTTCGCCAGGACGCCGATGCCTACGACGAACTCGAACGCGCGCAGTGGGCGGGATTCGACGAGTATTTCGTCGTGCGCACGGCGGCCACCGCTCGCCGCTACCGCGACCATGTCGTGCCGGGTACGACGCTCGTCGACGAGGATGCCCTCGGGCGCATCTTCGCCGGGTGGACGGTCGACGTCGCGTCGAGCGCGTTCTCGGGGCCGACCTTGATCGTGGCGGGCCGCCGCGATTCGGTCGTCGGGTACGCCGACGTGGCCGAATTGCTCGAGCGCTACCCGCACGCCACCCTGGCGGTCGTCGAGGATGTCGGCCATGCGCTCATGCACGAGCGGCCCGAACTGCTCGCCGCGTTGTTCGGCGACTGGTTGGATCGGCTCGATCACTCATCGCGGCAGAACTGACACTCGCGGACGTCGGCTGCGTCGGCGGTGAGCGCGGCGATGACTTCCTCGTCGGGTACCGCTTACGAGAATAGCCGCGAAAGTCGTTGTTGCCGAGGCTAACCCGCGTCCTCTTGGGCGGCGAGCTGCACCCTGATCCGCGACGTCGCGTTGATCAACGACTCGTTGTTGACGGCGGCCGCAGCGTCGGCGTCGCCCTTGCGGGCGGCCTCGACGAGACGTTCCTGGTACCTCCACAACGAGTCGTCTTCCGGCGTGTCCAGGGTGCCCTGGGCACCGACGATCTTGTAGGCACGGCAGTGCTGCCACAGGTTACGGATGGAATCGACGAGCACGGGGTTCGCTGCTGCTTCGTAGAGAATGGTCAACAGCGCCTCGTCGTGGTCGAGAAGCGCCACCACCCGCCGTTCGGCGATGGCGGCCAGCATGAGCTCGTACTCGGTCTGCATCCGGTCGACGTCCGCTGAGCTGATCTGCTGGGCGCCCAATCGTGCGGCCTCCACCTCGAGCAGCCGGCGCACATCGTAGACATGCACCAGTTCGGCCAGGGTCAGGCCTTTCACAACCGCGCCCTTGTGGGGGACACGCTCGGCCAAACCGGCTTCCTCCAGACGCCGGATCGCCTCGCGCACCGGCATCACGCTGGTGCCGACCTGCGCGGCAATGTCGCGAATGCGCAGGCGGGAGCCGGCAGGCAGATCACCGTTCATGATCGCCTCGTGCATCGTCTCGTAGACCTGATCGGTCAACAGGGACGTTTCGGCGCGCTTGGTCATGACCACAGCTCAAATATAAACCGCACGAGGGGCGCAGCCGGGTGCCGGACGACCTGCGCGAGTCTGCGAGCCGCGCCCCACACCGGTGCCGCGACACACCGGCAGCCTGAGTTGGTCGTGCGTCCAGAGCGTTTACGCTCGTCGCAGGTGCTCGGGGCGGAGTGACGGACGGCGGGTGGGCTGTGAAACACAGGGCGCGTAGATCAACGCTGGCGGTGGTGATGGCGGCCGCCGCGGTACTGACACCGATCGCGGCGTCGGGGCCGGCGACAGCCGATCCGGCCGGGTTCACCAAGACCACGCTCCACTTCCAGGTTCTCGTCGGGCCGAACCGGGACGAGCCGTGCGACGTGATCGGCGACGTGTACAAGCCCGACTCGGCGTCGGCGTCGAATCGGGTGCCCGCCGTCCTCACCACCAACGGCTTCGGCGGTTCCAAGAACGATCAGGCCGGTATCGCCTCGTTCCTCGCGTCCCGCGGCTACGCGGTGCTCGCGTATTCCGGGCTGGGCTTCGGCGGTTCCGGCTGCAAGATTCACATGGACAACCCCGATTACGACGGGCGCGCGGCCAGTGAACTGGTGAGCTTCCTCGGCGGACGCGACGGGATGGCGTTCGTCGATCCCGCGCACACCGTTCCCGTCCCCGGTCTCGACTACGTGGTGCAGGACGCGACCGCTCACCACGGCGCCGCCGAGGCGCACGACCCGCGGGTCGGCATGGTCGGCGGCTCCTACGGCGGGGCCGTGCAGTTCGCCGCGGCCTCGGTGGACCCCCGGATCGACACGATCATCCCGATGATCACGTGGAACGACCTCAGTTACTCGCTCGCACCCAATGGCACCGACCAGACGACCGGGGTCAGCACGTCGGTTCCCGGAGCGTCGAAGGTGGTGTGGTCGCTCATGTTCGGGGCCATCGGCGTGACCAACCCCCGGGTCGAGGGCTACACGCAGGACCCTGTGCGGGCATTGGGTTGCCCCAATTTCGCCGACCCCGCCTGCGCCGCACTGGCGCAGGCCGCGGTGCAGGGCTACCCGGACCCGGGGTCCGTAGACTTCCTGCGCCAGTCGTCCGTGGTGTCGTACGCGGACCGGGTGAAGATTCCGGTGTTGATCATGCAGGGCCAGCAGGACACCCTGTTCGACCTCAACGAGTCGAAGGCCACGTTCGAGACCCTGCAGGCGCAGGGCAACGACGTGAAGATGATCTGGCACAGCTGGGGGCACTCCGATCTCACTCCCGCCGAGGGCGAGATCAGCATGAAGGATCCGAACCCCGACACCCAGTACGAGACGGGCCGGATGGTCGATTGGTTCGACCACTACCTGAAGGACAGCGCGGTCGACACCGGACCGGTATTCAGCTATTTCCGGAACTGGGTCGACTACACCGGCAACGCCGCGCCCGCGTACGCCGAATCCACGGATGTCTCGGTGGGCCAGGACTATTCGCTCTACCTCTCCGGCAACGGTGCGCTGACCGACCGCCTCGACGGCATCGTTCCCGGCGCGCAGACGCTGAACACGCTGCCCGGCGGTCTCCCCACCGACCGGGAAGCGCCGGACACCCGGCCGGAGAACCAGGTCTCGCAGGGTTTGATCCCCGGCACCCAGGCCGAATGGTCGTCCGGCATCCTCGACGCCCCGGTGGACGTGGTCGGAGCCCCGACGCTCGACGTCCGCGTCACGGCCGCACCCGCGGTCGCCGGTGTCGAGGACTCGGTCGTGGTCTTCGCGAAGCTGTACGACGTGGCTCCCGACGGCACCGAAACGCTGATCAACGGGCAGGTCGCTCCGGTGCGCATCGTGGCACCCGGTGAGCCCGTCCAGGTCACGATGCCGGCCATCGTCCACCGCTTCGACGAGGGGCACCGCGTTCGCCTCGTGGTGGCCGGGGGAGACCCGAGCTTCCGCGGAAGTCTGGTGCCGCACCAGGTCACCATCGCCTCGGGTGATCCGGGACAGGCGCTGGTGCTGCCCGTGACCGGCTGAGGTGGAGGGCAGCACTGCGCGTCGCGTGCCGACGGAATCACTCGCGCATGAGCATCAGGGCGGCCTCCCGCTCGAGATCGAGATACGGTTCGCCGCTGACGTCGACCGCGACCCGATTGATCGTGCCACCGGTGAAGCGGTGAGGTGATTCGCCGGGGTAGTCCTCGGTGATCGGCTCGCCCGGGTGTCGACCGACGTACAGCCCCGCACCCGCGATCGCGAACGCCCCCATCTGGGTTTTGATCCGGCCTTCTCCCACCTTTCGATCCGCGTGGAAGAGAGACAGGATTCCCTCGGTAGACGTGGGCTCCTGCCCGTCCTTGTCGAACGAGGCGGACAGGATCAGGTCCGTTCCGGTGGGGATGTCCTCGGAGCCGACGATCATCTGTTCTTCGCTGCCCACGAAGTTGTTGACGTAGTGCAGCCGGTTGTCCTTCACGTACAGCGCGTGGCCCCCGAAGCGGGAACCGATCGCGAAGAGGACGCCCTCGGCTCCCGGTGCCGGGATGTCGACGAGCGCACCGATCACGAACGATCGGCCGCGGGTACTGACTGCTTGCCATTCGGACACGGCGGCGACGTCCGGGTAATACACATATCGGTTTCGGGCCGCTGTCAGTTGAGGACGGGGTGTGCCCATGATCTCGACGGCCGATCGATCGTCCAGGGGGAACGCTCCGTTCGCACCCGCTTCTGCGAACCAGATGTTCACCAACTCCCGCAGCTTGCCGGGATGCTCCGCTGCCAGGTTGTGCACTTCGGCGCGGTCCACGTCGGTGTGGTAGAGCTCCCATTCGTCGTCGTTGAAGTGCCCCCAGCCTGCGATGGTCGGATGTGTCGTGACGGCCTTCCATCCTTCGTGCCAAATCGACCGCGAGCCGAGCATCGAGTAGAACTGAGACTTCCGCTCCGACGGCGCGGACTTGTCGTCGATGCTGCTCCGCATACTGACGCCGTCGAACGGGCGCTGGACGTGACCCTTGATGGTCTCGGGAGCATCGACCCCGAGCAGGTCGAGGACCGTCGGTACGAGGTCGATCGCGTGATGGTACTGGTCCCGGATCTCGTTCCGCGCCTTGGTTCCCGCCGGCCACGAGATGATGCAGGGGTCGGCAGTCCCGCCGTTGAACTCGTAGCGCTTCCACATCTTGAACGGGGTGTTGAATGCCATCGCCCAGCCGTTGGGGTAGTGGTTGTATGTCTTGGGCCCGCCCAGATCGTCGAGTTTCGCGAGGTTCTCCGCGAGGTCGTCCGGGATGCCGTTGGCGAACTTCATCTCGTTGACGGAGCCGTTCGGGCCACCCTCCCCGCTCGCGCCGTTGTCGGAGACGACCACGATGACCGTGTTCTCCATCTGATCGTTCTGCTCGAGATAATCGAGCAAACGCCCGATGTGATGGTCGGCATGGGCCAGGAAGCCTGCGTAGACCTCGGCCATCCGCGCAAAGAGGCGTTTTTCGTCGTCGTTCAGCGTGTCCCACGGTCGGGTGAAATCGAGTTCCGGGAACGGTTCGCCTTCGGGTCCCGATCGCGTCTCGGGGGTGCCGATCGGATTGATCGGCGGAAGTTCGGTGTCCGCCGCGACGATGCCCAACTCCTTCTGCCGGGCGAGTGTCTGTTCACGGATCGCGTCGTAGCCCATGTCGAACTTGCCCGCGAACTTCTCGATCCATTCCTTCGGGGCGTGATGCGGGGCATGGCACGCGCCGGGCGCGTAGTAGAGGAAGAACGGTTTGTCCGGCGCGATCACCTTGGCGTCCTTGATGAACTCGAGCGCCTTGTCCGTGATGTCCTCGGTGAGGTGGTAGCCCGCCTCCGGTGTCCGCGGCTGGTCGACGGGGTGGTTGTCGTAGACCAGATCCGGATACCACTGGTTGGTCTCCGCGCCGAGGAAGCCGTACCAGCGTTCGAAGCCTCGCCCGCTCGGCCAATTCCGGCGGGTGGCGGCCAGGTTCATCTCATCGGTCGGGCACAGGTGCCATTTACCCACCATGTACGTGTTCCAGCCGCGCTCGGCGAGTATCTCCGAGAGCATGCCGTTCTCCGGTGGGATGGTGCCACTCGCGTTGGGGAATCCGATCGCAGCCTCGGTGATGCAGGCCATGCTGTTGCGCGTGTGGTTGCGTCCCGTCAGCAGGCAGGAACGCGTGGGCGAGCACAGCGCGGTGGTGTGCCACTGGGTGTAGCGAACACCGTTGGCGGCGATCCGGTCGATGTTCGGCGTTTCGATCGGCCCGCCGTAGCAGCGCATCGCGGAGAAGCCGACGTCGTCGAGGACGACATAGACGACGTTGGGTGCATCGGCGGGAGCCTGGGGTGGCTCGAACGGGGCCCAATCCGGAACCGAGTCGCGGATGTCGACGTTGACGACACCCCGAAATGGTTTGCCCATGGCATGTCTCCTCACCGGTAGTCCTGGGTTCAGCGTCGGCCGCCGCGCCGTCGCGAACCTCACCCGACACGGGTGAACCCGGTGAGCCCCGACCGTGGCGGACCTCGCGAGGATGGACATCGAAGTGATTGACATCACAGGAGGCCCTGGCCCACACTGAAACCC
This sequence comes from Rhodococcus sp. JS3073, assembly GCF_026810085.1. Taxonomy (NCBI): domain Bacteria; kingdom Bacillati; phylum Actinomycetota; class Actinomycetes; order Mycobacteriales; family Nocardiaceae; genus Rhodococcus; species Rhodococcus sp. JS3073. The sequence goes on from NZ_CP113951.1 coordinate 5,652,821, forward strand.
TCAATTGAACCCGATGTCAAGATCAATATTGCGTCGGCTGGTGGAGAGGAACCACAGGTGACCAAGCTCGGAGGAGTGTGCGACAAGCGCTTCACGGCGTTGCAGGAGGCACTGAAGGACAATCTCGACTCCGGTGAGGAACTCGGCGCGTCGATCGTCGTCACCCTCGACGGAGAGCCGGTGGTCGACATGTGGGGCGGATGGTCCGACACCGATCACACCACCGAATGGGAACGCGACACCATCACCAACGTGTGGTCGTGCACCAAGACGGTCACCGCGCTCGCCGCACTGATGCTCGTCGATCGAGGACTGCTGGACGTGTACGCGCCCGTCGCAAAGTACTGGCCGGAATTCGCCGCGGCAGGCAAGGAGCGCGTCGAGGTCCGCCATCTGCTTTCGCACACGTCGGGTGTCTCGGGGTGGGATCAGCCGATCACGGTCGAGGACACGTTCGACCTCGCCGAGTCCACAAAACGACTTGCGGCCCAGGCGCCGTGGTGGGAGCCGGGCACGGCGTCCGGATACCACGCGCTGAACTACGGCCATCTGATCGGTGAGGTCGTCCGCCGAATCGACGGGCGCACACTCGGCCGTTTCGTCGCGGAGGAGATCGCCGGGCCGCTGGGGGCGGACTTCCACATCGGATTGGACCCATCGGAGTTCGGCCGCGTGTCGAACGTGGTCCCGCCGCCGCCGTTGCCGATCGACCTGGCCTCCCTCGACCCGTCCAGCGTCATCGTCAGGACGTTCACCGGCCCCGGACCGGATGCGTCCGCGTCCTGGTCCGACGAGTGGCGCACGGCGGAGAACGGCGCGGCCGGTGGTCAGGGCAACGCCCGGTCGCTCGCCCGGATCCAGTCCGTCGTGGCCTGCGGGGGAGAACTCGACGGTGTCCGCCTGCTGTCGCCGGACACCATCTCCCTGATCTTCGAGGAGCAGTCCAACGGCGTGGATCTGGCTCTGGGGCAACCGATTCGATTCGGCATCGGGTACGGTCTGCCGACGCCCGTGTCCGTGCCGTTCGTCCCCGAGGGGCGCATCTGCTTCTGGGGTGGCTGGGGCGGCTCGCAGGTCGTCGTCGACACCGAACGACGAATGACCATGACGTACGTGATGAACAAGATGGGGCCGGGACTTCTCGGCTCCGACCGGACCGCCCAATATGCGACGGCGACGTTCGATGCGCTGAGCTGACGCGCCCGTCCGTGGCACCATGCAAGGAGTCACGGGCGAGCGACCTCGGGGCGCCCGACGTCGAGGTGGAGGGTCCGATTCCCGAACTCGAGGAGGCGATCCACGCACTGCACCGGCAATTTCACGCCGGGGCATGATCAGGACGCCAGGCCCTTGTCCTGCAGCCATTCCCGGGCGATGTCGCCCATGTCCTCGAGGTCGGCCACCCGCTGATTCATCTCGATGAGATCCTCGGTCGTCAATGCGGCCGACACGTCGGCCAGGACGCCGCGGACGTCGTCGCCTGCCTTGTTCTCGTTGATGATCGGGGTGATGTTCTCCGCCAGGAACAGGTGCTTGGTGTCCTCGAGCGCCACGAGGTTCTCCGAACGCATCGCCGGGTCGGTGCTGAACACGTCCGCCACTTCGATCTGACCGCTGAGCAGGGCGTTGAGCGTGAGGGGGCCGCCCGCGTCCAGTGCCAGGAACTCCTTGAACGTCAGGCCGTACTTGTCCCGCAGGCCTGCGACGCCGTTCTCCCGGGTCTTCCACTCGGGCGGGCCGCCGAGGGTCAGCTCGTCGGCGTGGGGCACGAGGTCCTCGATCGTCTCCAGCGAGTACTCGTCCGCCGTCTCCTGCCGCACCGCGAGAACGTCCTTGTCCTCGGCGGGGGACGGTTCCAGTGCGACGAGTCCGGCGGGCAGCTTGGCCTTGATCTCCGCGGTCACCTCGTCCGACGCGGTCGCGGTGGTGGCGCTGTCGAGATATTGGAGCAACGCACCCGAGTATTCGGGCAGCAGGTCGATGGAGCCGTCCCGGATGGCCGGGACATACACCTCCCGGCTTCCGATGTTGAGCTTCTCGGTGACGTCGATGCCGTTCGCGCGCAGCGCCTCCGCGTAGATCGTCGCGATCAGCTGGCTTTCGGGGAAATCCGCGGAGCCGACGACGATGGCGCCGTCACTGCTTCCGCCGTCATCGGACGCCAACGGGTCCTTGCCGATCCCGCATGCCGTCAACGACATCAGGGTGGCGCCGGTCAGCGCGACGATCAATGCCTTCTTCATGATGATGTCCTTCAGATCAGCGAGGGCTCGGGAGCGGATGTAGGTCGGGCCGCGACGGCGGTGTCGTCGGCACCGGATCGCTGCTTCGCGCCGCTCCGGACGCGTCGCGTCAGACCGGGTGAGACGACCCGCACCGTGAGGAATCCGATCGCCAGGTCGAATGCGAGCGCGAGGAGGGACACCAGGACCGCTCCGGCGGCCATCTGCGCGTAGTCGCTCTGCGCCTTGCCGTCGATGAGGAGACGTCCCAGTCCGCCCAGCGAGATGTAGGCGGCGACGGTCGCCGTCGAGACGATCTGCAGCACGGCGCTGCGCACACCCGACAGCATCAGCGGCAGTGCGCACGGCATCTCCACCTCGGTGAGGATGCGCATCGACCGGAACCCCATGCCCCGCGCAGCGTCCACGGCGGCCGGGTCGACCGAGCGAATGCCCGCGTACGTGTTGGTGAGAATCGGCGGGATGGCCAGCAGCACCAGCACGATCAGGCTGGGAATCAGATAGGCCAGCTTGGTCGTGAACGACGGCGCGATGACCAGCACCAGCAGGATCAGCAAACCGATCGTCGGAAGGGCGCGCAGCGAGTTGGCCAGGCCCGCGACGACGACCGCTCCGCGGCCGGTGTGCCCGATGTACAGACCGAGTGGAACCGCGATCAGCGCCGCCGCGAACAGGGCGAGGAACGTGTACATCAGGTGCTGCAGGAGGAGAGCGGGAATGCCTTCGGGCCCGGTCCAATGAGCACCGTCGAGCAGAAAGTCGATCATGATGCGACCACCTTCGGGGTCCACGGCGTGAGTAACCGATTGGCGAGCACGATGAGCAGGTCGAGAACCAGCGCCAGCAGCAGGCACAGCGCGATACCGGTGATGATGGGTGTGTAGAAACGCAACTGGAAGCCCTGGGTGAACAGTGACCCGATCTGCGGGATCCCGAGCAGCGCGGCGAGAGAGACCAGGCTGACGTTCGACACGACAGCGACGCGCAGCCCGGCGCAGATGACGGGAACACCCACCGGCAGCTGCACTTTCAGCAGGGTCTGGTACGGCCGGTAGCCCATTGCCGTGGCGGCGAGCACCGTCTCCTGCGGCACCGAATCCAGGGCGTCGGCGATGACGCGGACGAGCAGGGCGACGGTGTAGATCGTCAGCGCGACGACGATGTTCATCGGATCGAGGATCTTCGTTCCGAGGATCGGCGGGAGCAGGACGAACAGCGCCAGCGACGGGATCGTGTAGAGCAGGCCTGCGGTCCCCACCACGTAGGGGTTGATCCGGCGACTGCGATGCGCCAGCCAGCCGATCGGCAACGCGACGATCACACCGACGACGAGCGGCACGAGCGAGAGCAGGATGTGCCAGCCGACCAGTTCGGCGATGCGGTCGGACTGGCGGCCGAGCCATTCGATGTTCATCGGGCCATCGCCTCCGCGGCCACGAGATCCGCCGACTCGATCGCCGCCACCGCCGCGTGTGCCGTCACGGTCCCCACGAGCACGCCGTCGCCGTCGACGACGACACCGCGCTTGCTGGGCGCGGACAGGGCGGCGTCGAGCAGCGCCCGCATCGTCCCGTGCGCATCGGCGACCGTCCCGCTGAGATTCACGTCGCCCGGGCGGATACGGTCGACGACCTTCGCCGGTTGCACCCAGCCGATCGGCTTGTTCGCCGAGTCGACGACGAGTAACCAGTCGTCCGTGGTCCGGGTGAGGGCGTCGGACGCCGAATCACCGAGACGGGCAACGGGTTCGGCAACCGTCTCCACGCGGCCGCCGAGGTTCGAGAAGCCCAGCGAACGGTAGCCGCGGTCGCGTCCGACGAAGTCGGCGACGAACTCGTCGGCGGGTTCGGTCAGCAACTCCAGCGGCGTCGCCGCCTGCGCCAGGATTCCGCCGGTCCGCAACACGACGACCTGGTCGCCGAGTTTGAGGGCCTCGTCGATGTCGTGCGTGACGATGATGATCGTCTTGCCGATGTCCTTCTGCAGCCTCAGGAATTCGTCCTGGAGCTGGCTCCGGACCACCGGGTCGACAGCGCTGAACGGTTCGTCCATCAGCATGAAGGCCGGGTCCGCGGCGAGGGCGCGCGCGACCCCCACTCGCTGCTGCTGGCCACCCGAGAGCTGCCAGGGGTACCGGTCCGCGAAGTTCGCCGCGAGACCGACCGTCTCGAGCAGCTCCATCGCCCGGGTTCGCGCTTCCTTCTTCGTCTTTCCCAGCAATTTCGGCATCGTCGCGACGTTGTCCACGATGGTGCGATGCGGGAACAGTCCGGCGTGCTGGATGACGTATCCGATGCGCCTGCGCAACAGTGCCGGATCCATGTCCGCCGTGGATTCGCCGTCGAGGGAGATGGTTCCGGACGTCGGTTCGATCAGCCTGTTGATCATGCGAAGCGACGTCGTCTTGCCGCACCCCGACGGGCCGACGAGTGCGGTGATCTTCCCGCTCGGGCACTCGAGGTCGAGTTCGTTCACCGCTGTCGTGCCGTCCGGGTACGCCTTGGTGACTTTGTCGAATGTGATCATTCGCGAGCTACTTTCGTGTAATCCGAGTGGTGACACACTCGGAAGTTCGGTGTCGTGGGACTGCTTTACCGAGTTGCGTCTTTCTCCGGATTCGGCATCTGTTCCAGAAACTTCACCGCTGCTTTCAGGTCGTCGCTCAGAGGACGGTCGGTCGTCCGCGGGTCCAGGCACCTGCGCGCCCGGTCCAGGTACGCGCCGAGTTCGGTGCTCGTGTCGGGGTCGTGGTTCTGCTGGCCGAGGGCGCGCACCGCCGAGATCAGTTCGCACGCGAGCACGATGCGAGACTGGGCGAGGATGTCGGTGAGCTGAGTGGCGGCCTGCGATGCGAAGCTCGCGTGGTCCTCGGTTCCGCGGGAGATCACGGTGTGTCCGAGAGACCCCGGCGCCGCGGCCATCCGGATCTCGGCGATGGCCGCGGACGTCGTGTACTCCAGCAGCATGGTGCCGCTGCTGCCCGCCGGACCGTCGGCCAGGAACGGCCGGAGACCGGTGACCACCGGATCCGAGAGATTGGCAAGCCTGCACTGCGACAACAGCGCTGCGCTCGACAGCGCGAGTTTCGCCTCGTCCACCGCGAGGGCGATCGGCATTCCGTGGAAGTTCCCGTTGTGGTACACGGCGTCGTCCTCGACGGAGATGAGGGGGTTCTCGGAGGACGAGTTCATCTCGATCGCGAGCGTCCCCCGCAACCTCTGCAGCGCCTGCCAGGTCGCCCCGAGGATCTGCGGCAGGGCGCGGAATCCGTACGAATCCTGCACGCGGGCAGCCTGTACGTGCTGGCCCGCGAGGAGTTCCCGGACGCGGCCGGCCACCTCCTCCTGACCGAGGTGCCTGCGGGCTGCCTGCACCCGCGCCGCGAACGGCTCGACGGAACTGCGCGTCGCCAGCAGCGACAGCACGCCGACGATCAGTGAGTGCTCCAGCCAGTTCGCCACGCTGTCGGTGGCCGTCGCCGCGAGCGCGACCGTCATCGCGTTCGTCGAGATCAGCGGGAGTGCGTCACCCTGGTGTGCGGTCCACCGGGTGACGTGCCGGCCGTCCCGCAGCGGTGCCTCGCCCATCAACCCGAGCGCGATCTCGGAGAACGCGCTGAGGTCGCCGGTGCCGATCGCCCCGCGAGCGTGCACGGTGGGCTGTTCGTCCGCCGCGACGGCATCGATCAGCGCGGTCACGATGTCGGGGTGCAGACCGGATCCGCCGTTGAGAATTTGGTTGATGCGAATGATCATGGCGGCTCGGACGACGTGATCCGGCAGCGAGGGGCCCGAGCCCGTGGCGTGGCTGCGGAGAAGTCGAAGGTCCTGGTCGACACCGTCGGAGACGGAGGTGTCCCGGTTGCCCCCGACGCCCGTGGTGCGTCCGTAGATGGGCTGCCGTTCGGCGATGCGCACCGCGGTCTCCCACGAACGGCGTGCGTGGTCGAGCGCTGCGGGGTCGGGCTCGACCACGACGGGCTCCCGGGCGAGCGCCGTGAGCTGATCGACGGTGAGCTGGGCACCGTCGAGTACCACCGGAAGGGGCGGGTGCGGTTCCTCGGTCGAGCTGGAATCTCTCCGGGTCATCAGAACTCCGTGATCGATGTGGTGTGCCTCACTCTTCGAGATGTATAGTCCTGTATATACCGGAGCGTGTCAACCGTCAGTTTCCTGTCATGACCTCTGTCGCGATACCGCAGCGAGGGGCTGGCATTCCGGCTAGGTCAACCTCTCACTTCGATCAGTCCCTCCGTGATCTTCGGGAACGTAGGGTCTCGGGAGAGGTGCATATATGGCCATGCATCGATCCCGCTATGACTGATCGACCGAAGGAATGAGTCCAATGCCGCAGCAGGTACGAGGCGTCATCGCCCGCTCCAAGGGTGCCCCCGTCGAGATCGCGACCGTCAACATTCCGGACCCCGGTCCCGGAGAGGTGGTAGTCGACATCGCGGCATGCGGTGTGTGCCACACGGACCTGACCTACCGCGACGGCGGGATCAACGACGAGTTCCCGTTCCTGCTCGGCCACGAGGCTTCCGGCATCGTCGAGAGTGTCGGCGAAGGCGTCACCTCTGTGGCGGTCGGCGACTTCGTCGTCCTGAACTGGCGCGCCGTCTGCGGTCAGTGCCGCGCCTGTAAGCGCGGCCGCCCGCAGTACTGCTTCGACACGCACAACGCTGCGCAGAAGATGACGCTCGAGGACGGCACCGAACTCACGCCCGCCCTGGGGATCGGCGCGTTCGCCGACAAGACGCTCGTCCATGCCGGGCAGTGCACCAAGGTGGATGCCTCCGCGGACCCGGCAGTCGTCGGGCTGCTCGGCTGCGGCGTGATGGCCGGCCTCGGTGCCGCCGTGAACACCGGCAACGTCTCCCGCGGAGACACCGTCGCCGTCATCGGCTGCGGTGGTGTCGGCGACGCCGCGATCATGGGCGCCCGCCTGGCGGGCGCCGTGAAGATCATCGCGATCGACCGGGACGACAAGAAACTCGAATGGGCGAAGGACCTGGGTGCGACGCACACGATCAACGGCGGCCAGGTGGACGCCGTCGAGGCCGTACAGGAACTCACCGGCGGTTTCGGCGCCGACGTCGTGATCGATGCGGTCGGCCGACCGGAGACATGGAAGCAGGCGTTCTACGCCCGCGACCTCGCCGGCACCGTCGTACTGGTCGGTGTCCCGACCCCCGACATGACCCTCGAGATGCCGCTGATCGACTTCTTCTCCCGCGGCGGATCCCTGAAGTCGTCGTGGTACGGCGACTGCCTGCCCGAGCGTGACTTCCCGATGCTCGTCGACCTGTACCAGCAGGGCCGGCTGCCGCTGGAGAAGTTCGTCACCGAACGCATCAAGATCGACGAGGTGGAAGCGGCGTTCCACAGCATGCACGCCGGCGAGGTGCTGCGTTCGGTGGTCGTCCTGTGAGCGGGCAGCTGCGGATCGAGCGGGTCGTCACCGAGGGAACCTTCGCCCTCGACGGCGGAGAGTGGAACGTCGACAACAACATCTGGCTGATCGGTGACGACACCGACGTCGTGATCGTCGACGCCGCCCACGCCGCGCAGCCGATCATCGACGCGGTGGGGGACCGGCACGTGAACGCCGTGATCTGCACGCACGGTCACAACGACCACGTCACCGTCGCCCCCGAACTCGCTGAGCGTCTGCATGCACCGGTGCTGCTCCACCCGGGCGACGACGTGCTGTGGAAGATGAGCCACCCCGACTCGAAGTACTGGAATCTCGAGGACGAGCAGCGGATCGCCATCGCGGGCACCGAGCTCCAGGTGATCCACTCACCGGGCCACTCGCCGGGGTCGGTGTGCCTGTACCTGCCCGAGGCCGGGGCGCTGTTCTCCGGCGACACCCTGTTCTCGGGTGGCCCCGGCGCCACGGGCCGTTCGTACTCGGATTTCCCGACCATCATCGGGTCGATCCGCGACCGGCTGTTCGCTCTTCCCGAAGACACGCTCGTCCACACCGGTCACGGTGACGGAACCACGATCGGCACCGAGGCCCCGCACCTCGCCGAATGGATTGCACGAGGAAACTGACTCCATGACCGACACCACCGACAGGTACACCTTCGACGAGCACGATGTCGTCGTCACGCACGAGAAATCCTATGCGGCAGGTGTTCCTGCGGTGTTGGTGTCGTTGCGTCGTGGGATCGAACAGATGGGCCCGGTGCGCACGGCCCGGACGTTGATGAAGTTGAACCAGCGGGAGGGGTTCGACTGTCCGGGGTGTGCGTGGCCCGAGACTCCGGGGCACCGCAAGCACGCGGAGTTCTGTGAGAACGGGGCGAAGGCGGTGGCGGAGGAGGCGACCACCCGCACGGTCGGCCCGGAGTTCTTCGCCGCGCATTCGGTGTCGGATCTGCTGGGTCGTACCGAGTTCTGGTTGGGGCAGCAGGGCCGGCTGACGCATCCGATGGTGTTGTTGCCGGGATCGTCGCATTACGAGCCGATCGGCTGGGACGCGGCGTTCGCGATGATCGCCGGCGAGTTGCGGGCGTTGGCGTCGCCGCACGAGGCGGTGTTCTACACGTCCGGGCGCACGTCGAACGAGGCGGCGTTCGTGTACCAGTTGATGATCCGGGCGTTCGGGACGAACAACCTGCCGGACTGCTCGAACATGTGCCACGAATCGTCCGGCAGTGCGCTGGTGGAGACGATCGGGATCGGGAAGGGGTCGGTGTCGGTTCCCGACCTCGAGAACGCCGACCTGATCCTGATCGCCGGGCAGAACCCGGGCACCAACCACCCGCGGATGCTCTCGACCCTGGAGAAGGCGAAGGGCAACGGGGCGAAGGTGATCGCGATCAACCCGCTGCCGGAGGCCGGGCTGATGCGGTTCAAGGACCCGCAGAAGGTGCACGGGGTGGTCGGCGACGGTGTGCAGATCGCGGACGAGTTCCTGCAGATCCGGATCGGCGGCGACCAGGCCCTGTTCCAGGGGCTGGGCCGGTTGCTGCTCGAGGCGGAGGACCGCAATCCCGGGACGGTGCTGGACCGGGAGTTCATCGACCGGCACACCGCGGGCTTCGAGGAGTGCGCGGCGCATCTGCGGCAGGTCGATCTGGGCACGGTGGTCCGGGCGACCGGGCTGACGCTCGAACAGATCCAGGCCACCGCGAACGCGTTGATCGCCTCGAAGAAGACCATCATCTGCTGGGCGATGGGGTTGACCCAGCAGACGCACGGGGTCGCGACCATCCAGGACGCGGTGAACCTGCTGCTGTTGCAGGGGATGATCGGCAAACCCGGGGCCGGGGTGTGCCCGGTCCGCGGGCACTCGAACGTCCAGGGCGACCGGACGATGGGGATCTGGGAGAAGATGCCCGAGTCGTTCCTCGCCGCGTTGGACGCCGAATTCGGCATCCGCTCGCCGCGGGAGCACGGCCTGGACGCGGTCGACTCGATCCGGGCGATGCGGGACGGGAAGGCGTCGGTGTTCGTCGGGATGGGCGGCAACTTCGTCTCGGCGACGCCGGACACCGAGACCACCGAGGCCGCGCTGCGGGGGTGTGCGCTGACGGTGCAGGTGTCGACGAAACTGAACCGCTCCCACCTCGTCACCGGGCGGACCGCGCTGATCCTGCCCTCGTTGGGCCGCACCGACAAGGACGTCCAGAACGGTAAGAAACAGCAGGTCACGGTCGAGGACTCGATGTCGATGGTGCACCTGTCCCGCGGCAGCCTGAAGCCGGCCGGCGACCAGTTGCGTAGTGAGATCGCGATCGTGTGCGGGATCGCGCAGGCGCTGTTCGGTCCCGACCATTCGGTGCCGTGGCGGGAGTTCACCGCCGACTACGACCGCATCCGCGATTCCATCGCCCGGGTGATCCCCGGGTTCGAGGACTTCAACCGCAAGGTCCGCGGGCCGGACGGGTTCGGGCTGCCGCACCCACCCCGGGACGAGCGCCGGTTCGTGACGGACACGGGGAAGGCCAATTTCACGGTCAACGAGCTGTCCTGGCTGCCGGTACCCGAGGGCCGGTTGATGTTGCAGACGATGCGCTCGCACGATCAGTACAACACCACCATCTACGGTCTCGACGACCGCTATCGCGGTGTCAAGGGCGGACGGCGGGTGCTGTTCATCGCCCCCGACGACATCGCCGCACTCGGGTACACCGACGGGGACCGGGTGGACCTGATCTCCGAATGGGAGGCCCCGGACGGGACGGTGCAGGAGCGCCGCGCCGACGACTTCCGGTTGGTGCCGTACCCCACGCCGCGGGGGAACGTCGCCGCCTACTACCCGGAGACGAATCCACTGATCCCGCTCGATCACGTGGCCCGCAAGTCGAACACCCCGGTGTCGAAGGCGATCACGATCCGTCTCGAACGGCGTCTGTGATGGGGCGTGTGACCACCCGGACCCCGGTCACCCGGATCACCGACACCCGGCAGTCCACCCGCCCCGACACCGTGGTGGTGGAGGAGCCTCTCGAGATCCGGGTGAACGGGACACCACTGGCGGTCACCATGCGCACCCCCGGCTCCGATGTCGAACTGGCGCAGGGTTTCCTGCTGACCGAGGGCATCATCGCCGACCGCGCGGACATCGCGTCGATCCGCTACTGCAACAGCGTCGACGAGCACGGTGTCAACACCTACAACGTCCTCGACGTCGACCTCGCACCCGGGGTGTTCCTGCCCGACACCGGTATCGAACGCAACTTCTACACCACCTCCTCGTGCGGGGTGTGCGGGAAGGCGTCGCTCGATGCGATCCGGCAACGCACGAAGCATTCACCGGCCACCGACACGGTGCGGGTGCCGGCCGCGACGATCGCGGAGCTGCCCGACCGATTGCGGGCCGCGCAACGGGTGTTCGAGACCACCGGCGGTCTGCACGCGGCCGGATTGTTCACCCGGACCGGGGAACTGCTCGCGATCAAGGAGGACGTGGGACGGCACAACGCCGTCGACAAGCTGATCGGCTGGGCCACCGAGCAGAACCGGGTCCCGCTGCGCGGCAGCGTCCTGCTCATGTCCGGCCGGGCGTCGTTCGAGCTGGCGCAGAAGGCGGTGATGGCCGGCATCCCGATCCTCGCCGCCGTGTCCGCGCCCTCCTCGCTGGCGATCGACCTCGCCCACGACACCGGGCTCACCCTCATCGGGTTCCTCCGCGGCACCACCATGAACATCTACACCCACCCCGACCGCATTACCTGACGTGAGTGGCAAAGCGTGCGCCCGCACACTTTGCCACTCACATGGGGGTCAGTGACGGATCGGCAGCGTCGCGACGCTCATGCATGCCTGCTGGTGGTGTCGGCGCGGATGCCGGCCTCGAGGGCGATCGCGCCCGCCTCACCTCGGGACGCCACACCGAGCTTCTTCAGCACACCCGCGACGTGGAATTTGACCGTGCTCTCGCTGATGCCGAGGCTGTCGGCGATCGCCTTGTTCCGCTTGCCGGTCGCGAGGTGGCCGAGGACCTCGAGTTCGCGGGGGTTGAGGTCGCCGAGTTGCTGTTCGTCCGGTCGCGCCACCGGCACGTCGAGGGGGATCGCGACGGCCACCCGGGACCCCCACCCGTCGACCGACTCGACGTCGATCCGGCCACCGAGTGTGTGCACCCGGCCGGAGAGTTGCCGCACCAGCGCGTCGGTGTCGAGACCGCCGTCGCCGTCGTCGCGGACTTCGACGAGGAGGTTCGCGCCGTCGCAGTCCCAGGCGATGCGGATTCGCTCCAGGGCGGCCTGCGCCGCGAACGCCAGGACGGCGCTCCGCACGACGGCCCGCGCGGCGCTGGCGACCTCGCCGGGCAGCGCGCGACCGTCCACCGGCGGATCGACGTAGTCGACGCGCACAGGCCGGTGCTGGAGCAGCGGCCGCAGTTCGCCCTGCAGCCGGGCGAACGCGGTGGTGACGGCTTCCTCCGCGAGGTTGCGGTCGGATTCGCCCGCGGAACGCAGAGTCACCAGCGCCGAGGACGCCGTCTCGCTCGCTGTGATCCGCGACCGGCGGTCGTCCAGGTCCTTGGACCGGAGCGTCGACAGGATCGATTCGAGCGTCGCCGCGTGCAGGTCCGTCAGCTCCACGATGGTCCTGGCCCGCTCGCTCGACGCCGCCCGCGACTCCGCTAGGTATGCCGGGCTCGCCTGCGCCACCTGATGCCGGATCGACACTGCGACGACGCCGAAGGCACCCGCCACCAGCGGAACCTCCCGAATGCGCTGCCGCGGCTTCGGGAGAACGAGGAGGAGGGTGCCCGTCGCGTCCAGCAGCGCCCACACTTTCCGCTTCGCGCCGGCAATCACGGTTTGGTCGTCGAACGGGGTGCCTTCCGTCATGCGGGTGCGCAGCGCGTCCAGTTCGGCGATGGTGACGCGTTCGACCACCGACGGATCACCGCTGACCTTGCGGGGACGTCCCGTGCATTCCCGGGTGAAGATCACCAGCGCGGTGTGCGGCCAGATGTCGGCGAGGAACTTGGAGAAGCGGACGGCGATGTCGGGCAGCGGACCGTCGATGACGTCCCGCATGGAACCGAGAACATCTGCAGGGGACACAGAAGTCGAGCTGGGAAGAGCCACGTGTCGAGCCTATCCGCGCAGGCGGCGAACACCGGGCCTGGGCCGTCCGCTCACGATGCCGGCTCGGCCCGGGCGGCGTCGACGACGTCGGACCGGACGAGCCCCAGTGATTCCAGGGCCCGCGCCGCGGTGCCGTGCGTGATGGTGGCGACGGCTGCGACGATGTCGGCGCCGACGATCGGTCGCCGTTCCGACTTCGCGAGAGCCACCGCATTGCGGAACGCGGCCTGGGCCGGTTCGGTCAGCCGCAGCGGCCCGGTGCGGGGGCGGCTCAGTGCGCTGGTGGCGACGCCCGCGTCCGTCATGCCTGCTGCCGCGAGGGCTTCCCCGTGCACGCGAATGACCGCCTCGCGCAGTGCGTCCCGGTTCGATCCGAGACGCTCGAAGACCCGGCGGGCCGTACCGTCCGGCAGCGTGAACGATGCGAGCAGCAGGTGCTCGAGGCCCGGTTCCCGGTCGCCCAGCCGGTCGGCCTCGGCCTCTGTTTCGGAGAACAGCGTCTTCATCGTCCGCATGTCGCGCCATGCCCGGGTGAACTTCATCGTGTGCCCCTCGTCTTCTTGTCGGAGGATCGTCCGGGACCGAGGCGTTTGTGTGCCGCCTGACCCGAGACGCCGAGAGCCTGACCGATGTCCGCCCAGGTCCAGTCGGCGGACAGTGCGTGTGCGACGGCGTCACGCTCGAGCTGGTCGGCCTGACGCCGCAGCGCGACGACGGCGGCGAAAGCGGTCGCCGGGTTCGGATCGTCACTCACGCTATCAACTTAAGTTGATGCGGCGGATCCGTCAACCTTTGTTGATGAGTCGCCCGGATTCAGAGAGCGGCGTTCTTGTCGAACTCGGTGCCGAGTTCCTTCGCGACGCGCTTGAGTAGCGGCACGATCTGGTCGGCCGACTCGAGGGTGACGCGGGCCGCGGGCCCGGAGACGGAGATGGCGGTGGGGGTCGGAGCGTTCGGCACCGGCACCGAGAAGCAACGGACGCCGATCTCCTGCTCGCCCTCGTCGATCGCGAACCCGCGGTTTCTGCTCAATTCGAGATCGGCGATCAGCATGTCGGGGTTGGTCAGGGAGTTCTCGGTGTACGTCGTCATGCCGGTCCGGCTGACCAACGAGCGCACGGCGTCATTCGACAGTTGCATGAGGATGGCTTTGCCGACGCCGGTGCAGTGCGGGTAGACGCGTCGGCCGACCTCGGTGAACATCCGCATCGCGTGCTCGGACGGCACCTGCGCGACATAGACGGCCATGGTGCCGTCGAGAACGGCCATGTTCGCGGTCTCGCCGGTTCCGCGCACCAGTTCGGACAGGTGCGGTCGCGACCAGGCGCCGATCAGCTGGGTGGCGCTCTCGCCGAGGCGAATGAGCTTGGGCCCGAGCGCGTACCGCCGGGTGGGTAGCTGCCGGACATATCCGCGGTTCATCAGCGTGCGGATGAGCCGGTGGATGGTCGGGAGGGGGAGTCCGGCCAGGTCGGCGAGTTCGCTGACCCCGATGGACCCGCCGGCGCTCGCCATGATCTCGAGTATGTCGAATGCGCGCTCGACCGACTGCACGCCACCGGCCGGACTCTGACCGTTCGTCATGTCTGTCTCCATCCTCTGACTGCCCGCGAGCCTCCACATTCTTTCCGTCAGACGGAAAGGGCGCTCCGTATGACGATAGCGCGGGAGTGACGGATCGCGACGATTCCTTCGTTACATCGGTTGACAAACCCGGGTGTGACGGCGTTCACTATATCGAGATACGAAATACAACTTCCATAATATGGAAAACGCCAAGCCCCGAGGGAGGGCCCCGTGTCTGAAGTCGAAATCGCTGCGAAACCCACAAAGCAGCGTTGGTACAGATCACTTTTCGTCCAGGTCCTGATCGGAATTGCCCTGGGCATCGCCACCGGAATCCTGTTTCCGGAGTTCTCCCATCACCTGGCGCCGCTGGGTGAGGGCTTCATCAAGCTGATCAAAATGGTCGTGTCGCCGCTGATCTTCCTGGTGATCGTCACCGGCATCGCCAAGGTCGGCAGCATGAAAGCGCTCGGAAAGATCGGCGGCAAGGCGCTGCTCTGGTTCACGGCCGCGACCACCTTCGCGCTCGGGCTCGGCCTGCTCGTCGGAAACCTCGTCAAGCCGGGTAGCGGGCTCAACATCGACCCGGCCACGCTGGACACCAGCGCCCTGGACGAGAAGACGCAGGGCGGCCACCTACCGG
The DNA here is from genome assembly GCF_026810085.1 of Rhodococcus sp. JS3073. Classification (NCBI taxonomy): domain Bacteria; kingdom Bacillati; phylum Actinomycetota; class Actinomycetes; order Mycobacteriales; family Nocardiaceae; genus Rhodococcus; species Rhodococcus sp. JS3073. Next base: position 5,667,831 of record NZ_CP113951.1, read on the forward strand.
GTGGCGTCGAGTTCGTCATGCACATCATCCCGACCAGCGTGTTCGATGCGTTCGCGCAGAACAACCTGCTTCAGGTGCTGTTGTTCGCGATCCTGTTCGGCGTCGCGCTGGCGTCCTTCAGCGAATCGGCTCCGCCGATCCTGATGGATGTGATCGACCAGACTCTGCACGTCATCTTCCGCATCGTCGGCTACATCATGTACCTGGCGCCTCTCGGCGCGTTCGGTGCGATGGCATTCACCGTCGGCAATTATGGTGCCGGCTCCCTCAAATCCTTCGGAGTACTCATCCTGGCGTGCTACGGCGCTGCACTGGTCTTCATCGTCGTCCTGTCGATCGTGGTCAAGCTGATCACCGGAGTGAACGCATGGAAGTTCATCAAGTACTGCCGCGAAGAATTCATGCTCGCCCTGGGCACCGGATCGTCCGAGGCGGTCATGCCCCGCATCATCAAGAAGTTGGACAACGCGGGATGCGACCGCGCCGTCGTCGGTCTGGTGATCCCTACCGGCTACTCGTTCAACCTCGACGGAGCCGCGATCTACCTGTCGCTGGCGATGATGTTCCTGGCGCAGGCGGTCGGGGTGGACCTCGGCTTCGGCGAGCAGCTCGCGATCATGGGCATCCTCATTCTCAGTTCCAAGGGTATGGCGGGTGTGCCGGGGTCGGCCTTCGTCGCCCTGTCCGCGACCGCTGCCGCGATCGGCGCGTTCCCCGTGGCCGCCGTCGCGTTGCTGCTCGGCGCCGACCGGCTCATGGACTCCATGCGCGTGTTCACGAACCTGCTCGGTAACTGCCTCGCCACGTTCGTGGTCGCGAACTGGGAGGGCATGCTCGACAAGGACAAGATGCGAGCGGTTCTCGACGGGAAGGTCACGCCCGACGACCCGGACGACGTCACCATCCACCCGCACCCGGGGCACGAACACCTCCAGGACGCCCCGGCACGGCCGGCGATCGAGAGGCGCGAAGCGCTGACCACGAACGGGGCCTCGGAAGGAACGGTGAACCACCATGCCTGACACCCAGCCCACCGTCGCAGTGCTCGGCACCTGGGGTTACTACGGACTCCTCGACGACGCCGAGCAGGTTCAGGTCGACACCCCGTACGGGCCGACGTCGGATAGTATCGTCCTCGGGTCGTCAGGGGGCCGCCGGCTCGCCTACCTGACCCGCACCGGACGGCACCGCGACATCCCGCCCCACCGCATCAATGCCCGCGCGAACATCTGGGCCCTGCACAGCCTGGGCGTGCGAACGATCCTCGCGCCCACCCCGTCCGGCTCGCTGCGACCGGCGATCGGCGTCGGCTCGGTCGTCGTGCCCGACCAGCTCGTCGACCGCACCGGCCGCACCGACGACACCTTCCACGACGACGACGTCCACGTGTCCTTCGCGGATCCGTTCTGCGTCCGCGGACGCCAGGCGGTGGTCTCGACGCTCCGCCGGAGCGGATGGGTGGTCAACGACGGCGGCGTCATGGTGGCGATCCGCGGCCCCCGATTCTCGACCCGGGCCGAATCCCGCTGGTACGCGGCCCAGGGATGGGACCTGATCAGCATGACCCCGTACCCCGAGGCGGCGCTGGCCCGTGAACTGGGCATGTCCTACACCTGCATCGCCCTGGTCACCGATCACGACGTCATCAGCGACACCCCGTGGCCGGTCACCCAGGACCTGGTGCGCGAAGGTCTGGACGCCAACACCAAACGACTACGCGAAGCGCTGCTTCAGGTAGCGATCGAACTGGCAGGCAAGCCCGAACCGGCGAAACCTGCCCACGGAAGAAGGAGCTGACAAGATGGCCGAATTGTTCTGCAACGGTGGAGCGATGCGTGGCGGAAACCTGCATCACAACGTGTCTGCACACACGTTCCTCGGCACGGTCCGGACCGCACCGAAGTACCGATTCTTCTCCGTACGCGACGAATTCCCCGCACTGCTGCTGGCGGAGACCGGGGGAGCCTCGATCGAGGGCGAGCTCTACGACGTGCCGATCGGTGACATTCGCACCGACTTCCTCCCCGAGGAGCCTGAGGAACTCGAGCTCACCGTGATCGAACTGTCGGACGGCCGTTCGGTTCTGGCGGTAGGCCTGCGACCGGGCCTCCTCGAGAGCAGAGCCGGCGAGCTCACCGAGATCACCGATCACGGCGGCTGGCGACGCTATCGCGGCCTGCCCGAGCCCGACAACACCACCGTCTCCTGAACACCCCGACAGTGAAAGAACAACCGATGGATACCTTGGCCTACACACTGAACTGCTCGATCCTGCTCACCGACGTGCCGCTCCTGCAACGCCCGCAGGCTGCCCGCGACGCCGGATTCGACGCCGTCGAATTCTGGTGGCCCTTCGACACCGCCGTACCGCGGGACAGCGACGTCGACGCGTTCGTGGCCGCGATCGAGAACGCCGGAGTGCAGCTCACCGGGTTGAACTTCGCGGCGGGCAACATGCCGGCGGGTGACCGCGGACTGCTGTCCGACCCGGCGCAGGTCTCGGCGTTCCGCGACAACATCGACATCACCGTCGGAATCGGAGAACGGCTGGGCACCAGAGCTTTCAACGCCCTGTATGGTAATCGTATCGACGGCACGGATCCGAAGATTCAGGACGACACGGCCACCGACAACCTCGCCCAGGCGGGCAAGGCGGCGGATCGCATCGGTGCGGTCGTGCTCGTCGAACCGGTCAGCGGCACGCCGGCGTACCCGCTGAAGACTGCCGCCGAGGCGATCGCCGTCATCGACCGGGTGAAGGCCGAACACGGTGTCGATTCGCTCCGGCTCCTCGCGGACCTCTACCACCTCGAGGTCAACGGCGACGACGTCGGCGCCGCGATCGACGCCTACGCCGACCGCATCGGGCACGTGCAGATCGCGGATGCTCCGGGTCGCGGAGAACCCGGCACCGGAACGCTCGACATCGACGGCTACCTGAAGAGGCTCGCCGGACACGGCTACCGCGGATACGTCGGGCTCGAGTACAAGTCCACGCGGCCGGACACCTTCGACTGGTTGCCCCGCGAACAGCGCGCGTCCCGCGCCGCCCACTGACACACCACCACTTTCGACGGAATCGAGGAGACTCGTGAGCACTATCGCATTCATCGGACTCGGAATCATGGGTAGCCCCATGGCCGTTCATCTCGCCAAGGCCGGCCACCAGGTGGTCGGATACAACCGCTCGCCCGAGCGCACCGCGGCACTCGTCGAAGCCGGGGGCACCGCGGCGGACTCCATCGCCAAGGCCGTCGCCGTCGCCGACGTCGTGGCCGTGATGGTCCCCGACTCGCCCGACGTGCAGGCCGTACTCGCCGGTGAGGACGGAGTCTTCGACCACGCCCCGGCAGGCGCTCTGATCATCGACTTCTCCAGCATCCGGCCCGACGTCACCACCGCACTCGCCGCGCAGGCGGCCGAGCGTGGATTCCGGCTGATCGACGCCCCGGTATCGGGTGGCGAGGCCGGGGCGGTCAACGCCGCACTGTCGATCATGGTCGGCGGCGCCCCGGAAGACTTCGAGTCGGCCAGGCCGATCCTCGACGTCGTCGGGAAGACGGTGGTCCACGTGGGCCCGAACGGATCCGGGCAGACGGTGAAGGCAGCGAACCAGCTGATCGTCGCCGGCAACATCCAGCTCCTCGCCGAGGCGATCATCTTCCTCGAGGCCTACGGTGTCGACACCGCGGCCGCGGTGGAGGTACTCGGCGGCGGGCTCGCCGGATCTGCCGTCCTGAACCAGAAGGCGCAGAAGATGCTGGACCGGTCGTTCGAACCCGGATTCCGTATCGACCTGCACCACAAGGATCTCGGCATCGTGACCAGCGCTGCCCGTGAGGCCGGCGTCGTGACACCCCTCGGCGCCGTCGTCGCCCAGCTGATGGCCTCCGCCCGTGCGAACGGTGATGGTGGCCTGGATCATTCGGGCCTGCTGCGCGGAGTGGAGCGGCTGTCCGGCCGCCCCTCCCAGTGACCCGCCTCAACTCGTAATCCTCGATGGAGAACTGATATGCCTCGTATGCGCGCCGCTGATGCAGCGGTCAAGATTCTGGAACTCGAAGGTGCCACCCAGGCCTTCGGCCTCCCCGGTGCGGCGATCAACCCGTTCTACGCAGCAATGCGTGACCACGGTGGGATCAAGCACGTCCTCGCCCGCCACGTCGAGGGCGCATCCCACATGGCCGAGGGATTCACCCGCGCCAAGGCCGGAAACATCGGTGTCTGCATCGGGACGTCCGGGCCGGCCGGGACCGACATGATCACCGGCCTGTACTCGGCGATGGCGGACTCGATCCCGATCCTCGCGATCACCGGGCAGGCCCCGGTCGCGCGTCTGCACAAGGAAGACTTCCAGGCCGTCGACATCGCCGCGATCGCGGGTCCGGTCACGAAGATGGCGATGACGGTGCTCGAGCCGGCCCAGGTTCCGGGTGCGTTCGCGCAGGCATTTCACCTGATGCGGTCCGGTCGGCCCGGACCTGTTCTCATCGACCTGCCGATCGACGTGCAACTGGCGGAGATCGAGTTCGACCCGGACACGTACCAGCCGCTGCCCGTGTACAAGCCGGCCGCGTCCCGGGCGCAGGCGGAGAAGGCCCTCGACATGCTGGAGGCCGCCGACCGCCCGCTGATCGTCGCAGGCGGCGGCATCATCAACGCCGACGCCGCGGATCTGCTCGTGGAACTGGCCGAACTGCTGGACGTTCCGGTGGTCCCGACGCTGATGGGCTGGGGCACCATCCCGGACGACCACCGCCTCGCCGCGGGCATGGTCGGTCTGCAGACCGCCCACCGGTACGGCAACGCCACCATGCTGGCGTCGGACTTCGTCCTGGGCATCGGCAACCGCTGGGCCAACCGGCACACGGGCGGACTCGACACCTACCGCAAGGGGCGCAAGTTCGTTCACGTCGACATCGAACCCACCCAGATCGGGCGCGTGTTCGCACCGGACTACGGGATCGTCTCCGACGCCAAGGCCGCGCTCGAGCTGTTCGTCGCCGTCGCGAAGGAGCGCAAGGCCGCCGGAACCCTGGCGGACCGCAGCACCTGGGTCGAGGACTGTGCCACCCGGAAGCGGACCATGCAGCGCAAGACCCACTTCGACGACGTCCCGGTCAAACCGCAGCGGGTGTACGAGGAGATGAACCGCGTCTTCGGGCGCAACACCCGGTACGTCAGCACGATCGGGCTCTCGCAGATCGCCGGCGGCCAGTTCCTGCACGTCTACAAGGCGCGCAACTGGATCAACTGCGGGCAGGCCGGCCCACTGGGCTGGACCATCCCCGCCGCTCTCGGAGTGGTTGCCGCGGAACCGGAGACGCCCGTCGTGGCGCTGTCGGGTGACTACGACTTCCAGTTCATGATCGAGGAACTGGCGGTGGGCGCCCAGTTCAACCTGCCGTACATCCACGTCGTGGTGAACAACTCCTACCTGGGACTGATCCGTCAGGCGCAGCGCGCATTCGACATGGACTTCTGCGTGCAACTGGGCTTCGACAACATCAACACCCAGGAAGCCACCGAACACGATGTGCTGCCCGCGGTCCCGAAGGGGTACGGCGTCGATCACGTCAAGGTCGCCGAGGGCCTGGGCTGCAAGGCGCTGCGGGTCACCGAGCCCGGTGAGATCGCCGGCGCCCTCGAGAAGGCGCGTGAACTCGCCGGTGAGCACAAGGTGCCGGTGGTGGTCGAGGTCTTCCTCGAGCGGGTCACCAACATCGCGATGGGCACCGAACTCGACAACGTCGCCGAGTTCGAGGATCTGGCGGAGAGCTGGGAGCACGCTCCCACAGCCCTCATGCTGCTGGACTAGGGGGCACCGTGACACGTGTACTGGTCGCACCCGACAAGTTCAAGGGATCCCTCACCGCCGCGGAAGTGGCGGACGCCCTCGCCGACGGACTCGTCGCCGGTGATCCGTCCTGGGTGATCGATCGTGTTCCGGTCGCGGACGGCGGCGACGGCACCGTCGCGGCGGCCGTCGCCGCAGGATGGTCGCCGGTCGCCGTGGCCACCACCGGGCCGACGGGTCGGCCCGTCACCTCGTCCTACGCGGTGCGCGGCTCGACCGCGGTGGTCGAACTGGCATCGGCCGTGGGCTTGGTACTGCTCCCGGACGGTGTGGCGGACCCCTTGGGTGCCAGTACATTCGGACTCGGCACCGTCGTCAGGCACGCGCTGGAGGGGGGAGCCCGCGAGATCATCGTCGGTCTCGGGGGCAGCGCGTCAACCGACGGCGGTGCCGGCTTGTTACAGGCTCTCGGCGTGCGTGTCCTCGGCGCCGACGGCACCGAGGTCGCGCAGGGGGGAGCGACGCTGCGCCAGGCAGCCCGGGTCGACCTGACCGGCCTCCACCCGGCGGCGTGTGAGGCGCATTTCCGACTCGCCTGCGACGTCGACAATCCGCTCCTCGGCCCGACCGGGGCCACCGCGGTGTACGCAAGCCAGAAGGGCGCGGCCGCAGAAGAACTGGTTGTGCTCGAGGACGCCATGACCCGGTGGGCGCAGGTCGTGCGCGCCGCGACCGGCCGCGACGACAGCCGGGTCGCGGGGGCGGGCGCTGCGGGAGGCGCGGCGTTCGGCGCGATCTCGGTGCTGGGAGCCGACACCCGGCCCGGCATCGACACCGTCCTCGGGCTCGTCGACTTCCCCGGGAGGCTCGCCGGGGCGGACCTCGTCATCACCGGCGAGGGGTCACTCGACGAGCAGAGTCTCCACGGTAAGGCACCGATCGGCGTCGCGACCGAGGCGCGCAGGGCCGGGATCCCCGTCCTGGCCGTGTGCGGCCGAAACCTGCTCAGCGACATCCAATTGCACAGCGCCGGCATCTCCGCGGCATACGCGCTCGCGGACCTGGAACCGGACCTTCACCGATCGATCAGAGACGCGGCGGAACTACTGCGCCGGATCGGCTGCACGATCGCGGCATCGACTGCCGAACTCGCACCACTCAGCACACGAGGAGAATCATGACGTCCACCGACTTCACCGCACTACCCGACCTCGCCTCACGCGCCCTCGGCGGAAGCGTATCCGCGGCCAACGACGAACTGTTCGCCCAGCGGGAGAACCTCATCAAGGCGGAGGCCCCGTTCTTCGACCCGGCCGATTTCGGGCACAAGGGCAAGGTGTACGACGGGTGGGAGACCCGCCGCCGCCGCGACGACGGCCACGACTACGCGATCGTCCGGCTCGGGGCCGCGGGCATCATCCACGGGATCGTCGTGGACACCGCGCACTTCAAGGGCAACTACCCGCCCTTCATCTCCATCGAGGCGGCGTCGATCGAGGGCTACCCGTCCATCGAGGAGGTCATGAAGGCGGACTGGCAGACCATCGTCGAGAAGTCCACGGCCGAGGGTCACGCCGCGAACGCCTACGCCGTCGCCGACCGGCACCGGTGGACACACGTGCGGCTGTCGATCTACCCCGACGGCGGCGTCGCGCGGTTGCGTGTGCACGGTGAGGTCGTGCCCGACCCCCGGTTCCTGGACGGGACGGTGGACCTGCTGGCCGCGGAGAACGGCGGACGCCTCGTCGGCTGCTCCGACGCGTTCTACGCCTCGCCCGCGAACATCATCCTTCCCGGGCGGGCCCGGAACATGGGGGAGGGCTGGGAGAACTCCCGGCGTCGTGGCGGCGGCAACGATTTCGCGGTGTTCTCGCTCGCCGCGGCCGGCATTCCCCGGCACGTCGAGATCGACACCAGCTACTACGTGGGGAACGCGCCCGGCTGGGTGCGGTTGAGCACCGCCGACGCGCGGACCGCCGACATCACGGACGAGGGCGCGTGGACCGAACTGCTGTCCCGCACGGCCGTGCAGCCCGACACGAGGCACCGGTTCGTCCTGGACGCCACCGACGCGGCCACGCACCTGCGACTCGACGTCTACCCCGACGGCGGCCTGTCCCGGCTGCGGCTGTTCGGCGACCTCGACGCGACAGCGCTGTCGGAGACGCGACGCACCTGGTGGGAAGCCCTTCCCCAGAGCCATCAAGCGCTCGTCGCCGACCAGGCGCCGCGCTAGTCCGAGCCCCTACCTGACGAACCCGAGGAAACACGCATGCCCAATCCCAGTCCCGGTTACTCCATCACCGTTCGCGTCACGGCCCCGGTCGGGGCAGGCACCACTTCGACTCTCGCGGGGGCGGTGGCCTCCGTGAAAGGCGCCATGACCGCGTTGGACGTGGTGGAGAGCCACCCCGACCACATGGTCATCGACGTGACGTGCGACGCCTCCGACGTCGAGCACGCCGAGCAGATCGCATCGGCAATCGCCGACGTGCCCGGCGTCGTGGTGGGCAAGGTCAGTGACCGCACGTTCCTGCTCCACCTCGGCGGGAAACTCGAAGTCGTGCCGAAGGTTCCGCTCAAGCACCGCGACGACCTGTCCCGCGCGTACACGCCCGGTGTCGCCCGGGTCTGCACCGCCATCGCGGAGAACCCCGAGGACGTCCGGCGGCTGACGATCAAGCGCAACACCGTCGCGGTCGTCACCGACGGCTCGGCCGTGCTGGGGCTGGGCAACATCGGTGCCGCCGCGTCGATTCCCGTGATGGAGGGCAAGGCGGCACTGTTCAAGCAGTTCGCCGACGTCGACGCGTGGCCGGTCTGCCTGGACACCCAGGACACGGACGCGATCGTCGAGATCGTCCGGGCCCTCGCACCGGTGTACGGCGGAATCAACCTCGAGGACATCTCCGCCCCCCGCTGCTTCGAGATCGAGGCACGGCTCCGCGACATGCTGGACATCCCGGTGTTCCACGACGATCAGCACGGCACCGCCATCGTGGTTCTCGCCGCACTGACCAACGCGCTGCGGGTGGTCGAGAAGAGCCTCGACACGGTGAAGATCGTGGTCTCGGGTGTCGGAGCCGCCGGACACGCGATCATCCGACTGCTGGTCGCGCAGGGAGCGACGAACATCGTGGCGTGCGGGCGGAACGGAATCCTCTCGCCCGACGACACGTCCGACTCGTTCCGGTCCTGGATCGCGAACAACACCAACCCGGACGCGCGGTCCGGATCGCTGCGGGACGCACTGGTCGGCGCGGACGTGTTCATCGGTGTCTCGGCGCCGGACATCCTGACCGGCGACGACATCGAGACGATGGGTCCCGACTCGATCGTGTTCGCACTGGCCAACCCCGTGCCCGAGGTCGACCCGGTCGCGGCAGGCAGGCACGCGGCGGTCGTCGCGACCGGGCGCTCCGACTTCCCGAACCAGATCAACAACGTGCTCGCGTTCCCGGGCGTGTTCCGTGGCCTGCTCGACGCGCACGCCGTCGAGATCACCGACGACATGCTCATCGCCGCCGCCCGCGCGATCTCCGATTCGGTGTCTCCGTCGGAACTCAACCCCACCTACATCGTGCCGAGTGTGTTCGACGCCGCAGTCGCCCCGGCCGTGGCGGCCGCGGTGCGCGGCGCGGCGGGTGTGGGGCGTGAAGACGATGTCTGACCGGCTCGACCTGCTGTTCCGTGCCCCGCGGGTGATCACCGCGGCGGGAGAGGTCGCCCGCTGCGTGGGTGTGCGGGACGGCCGGATCGTCGTCATCGAACCGTTCGGTGCGCAGCTCGACGCCGACGTCGTCGTCGAGTTGGGCGACGACGAGGTGCTGATCCCCGGTCTCGTCGACACGCACGTGCACGTCAACGAACCGGGCCGCACCGAGTGGGAGGGGTTCGCGAGCGCGACCCGGGCCGCGGCCGCCGGCGGGGTGACCACGATCGTCGACATGCCGCTCAACAGCATCCCGCCGACCGTCGACGTCGCGGCACTGGACGTGAAACGCCGGGTCGCCACCGATCAGGCGTACGGCGACGTCGGGTTCTGGGGCGGCGCCGTACCCGGCAACGTCCCGGACCTGCGAGCCCTGCACGACGCGGGCGTGTTCGGGTTCAAGTGCTTCCTGCTGCACTCCGGCGTCGACGAGTTTCCGCCGCTGGATCCGGCCGAGCTCGAACTGGCGCTGAAGGAGATCGCCGGGTTCGGCGCCATGATGATCGTGCACGCGGAAGACGCGCACGCGATCGACCGCGCGACGTCACCCGGTGGCGAGAACTATGCGGACTTCCTCGACTCGCGGCCGCGCGGTGCCGAGAATCTCGCCATCGCGGAGGTTATCGAGCTGGCCCGGTGGACCGGGTGCCGGGTGCACATCCTGCACCTGTCGAGCTCCGATGCGTTGCCGATGATCGCGTCCGCACGCAAGGACGGCGTGAAGCTCACCGTGGAGACGTGCCCGCACTATCTATCGTTCGTATCCGAAGAGATACCCTCGGGTGCAACGCAATTCAAGTGCTGTCCGCCGATCCGTGAGGCCGGGAACCGTGAGCTGCTGTGGCAGGGCCTGGCCGACGGCGTGATCGACTGCGTCGTCACCGATCACTCCCCGTGCACGGTCGACCTCAAAAGATTCGACATCGGCGACTTCGGTGTCGCGTGGGGCGGCATCGCCTCGCTGCAGGTGTCGCTGTCCGCGGTGTGGTCGGAGGCCAAACGTCGCGGGCACAGCCTGAACGACGTGGTCCGGTGGATGGCGGAGAACCCGGCCGAGCAGGTCGGGCTGAACACGAAAGGGCACATCGCGCTGGGGTACGCGGCGGATTTCGCCGTGTTCGCGCCCGAGGAGGCGTTCGTCGTCGACGTGGCAACCCTGCAGCACAAGAATCCCGTCTCCGCCTACGATCGGCGTGCCCTCGCCGGCGTCGTGCGCAGTACCTGGCTGGCCGGCAAGCGGATCGACCTCGACGAGGCGCCCCGGGGACGGCTGCTCAGCCGCGGACTGGCCTGACCGTGCCCCGACCTCACCCCCTGTAGCGCTGGATCCGAAATATTTAGTGCTACAGGGGGTTTGTCGTGTTCGGGGCGATGCGGCACCAAGATATATCCTGCGGAAATCATTGACCGGCCAGTGTTGCCTGGCTCACACTTGGAGGGACCAATGGAACAAGATTTCCGTGATACGGAATATTGTTCGCCGCCACGCAAGGACAGGCACATGCTCATAGACGACACAGTCTCGCGGCACACCACCACCGTCGCGACACCGACGCCGCCAGCGGCCGAGACGAGTACCACACTCTACAACCTGGACCTGGCACCCACGAAGGCCTCGGGTCGCCGCTGGGGTAGCTACAGCATCTTCACGCTGTGGACCAACGACGTCCACAACATCGCCAACTACTCGTTCGCCATCGGCCTGTTCGCGCTCGGGCTGGGCGGCGGCCACATGATCCTGTCGCTCATGATCGGCGCGGTCATCGTCTGCGCCGCGATGACCTACGCCGGGTTCATGGGCCAGAAGACGGGCGTGCCCTTCCCCGTGATGAGCCGGATCAGTTTCGGAATCCGCGGCGCCCAGATTCCCGCCATCGTCCGCGCGGTCATCGCGATCGTCTGGTTCGGAATCCAGACCTACCTCGCGTCGATCGTCTTCCGGATCTTCCTCGTCGCCGTGGCACCGTCGCTCGACCGCTTCGACCAGAACTCGATCCTCGGACTCTCCAGCCTTGGATGGATCTGCTTCATCGGGATCTGGGCGATCCAGATCGTCGTCCTCGTCTACGGAATGGAGGCCGTGCGCCGATTCGAGAGCCTGGCCGGTCCGCTGATCCTGGTCACGGTCGGCTCGCTTGCCCTGTGGATGCTGTTCCGCACCGACTTCTCGATCGCGTGGACGTCCGATCAGCCCGCCTCGGGTGGGGAGATGTGGCGGCAGGTCTTCGCCGGGGCGGCCCTGTGGATGTCGATCTACGGCACCCTGATCCTCAACTTCTGCGACTTCTCGCGGCGCTCCCCGTCGAAGACCGCCGTCGTGCGCGGCAACTTCTGGGGTCTGTTCGTCAACGTCCTCGCGTTCGCCGTCATCGCGTTCATTCTGTGCGGCGCCCAGTTCCAGATCGACGGGACGATCATCGACAGCCCCACCGACATCGTCGCGGCAATCCCGAACACCCTGTTCCTGTCGCTGGCCTGCCTCGCCCTCGTGATCGTGACGATGGCCGTCAACGTCATGGCGAACTTCGTGGCACCGTCGTACGTGCTGTCGAACCTCGCCCCCGAGAAGATCAGCTTCCGCAAGGCCGGCATCATCAGCGCCTGCATCGGCGTGGTCCTGCTGCCGTGGAATCTCTACGACAGCCCGGTGGTGATCAACTACTTCCTCGGTGGCCTCGGTGCCGTCCTCGGCCCGCTGTTCGGCATCATCTTCGTCGACTACTGGTTCATCCGCCGCACGAAGGTCGACGTACCCGCCCTCTACTCGGACAGTCCGACCGGAACCTACTACTACCGCAAGGGGTTCAACCTTCGGGCGATCTATGCCCTCGTTCCCGCCGCGCTCGTCGGCACCCTGTTCGCGATCGTCCCCGCCTTCCATCTCGTCGCCCCGTTCTCCTGGTTCATCGGAGCGGGTCTGGCGGCAGCAATCTACGCGGTCGTCGGCGACCGCACCCGGCAGTACGTGGACGTGTCCGGCGAGTCCATCGCCGTGGACAGCGGCCACGGCGACCACTGACAGGAGCTTTCGATGCGTATTCTCGTCGTCAACGTCAACACCACCACGTCCATCACGGACGCCATCGCCAAGCAGGCCGAGGCCGTGGCGGCACCCGGTACCGAGATCGTCGGGCTCACACCGGAGATCGGTGCGGAATCCGTGGAAGGGAACTTCGAAAGCTACCTCGCCGCGATCGCGGTGATGGACCGGGTGCGGTCGTACCCGGAACCGTATGACGCGGTGATCCAGGCCGGGTACGGCGAACACGGCCGGGAGGGCCTGCAGGAACTGCTCGACGTACCCGTCGTCGACATCACCGAGGCGTCCGCCAGTGTCGCAATGATGCTGGGACACAAGTACTCCGTGGTCACCACCCTCGACCGCACCGTACCGCTCATCGAAGACCGGCTCCGGCTCGCCGGCCTCGACGCCAAGTGCGCGAGTGTACGCGCGAGCGGTCTGCCCGTCCTCGCGCTGGAATCCGACCCCGAGGCCGCGATCGAGGCGATCGTCGACGAGGCCGAAGCTGCTGTGCGCGAAGACAAGGCCGAGGTGATCTGCCTCGGCTGCGGCGGAATGGCCGGCCTCGACGACCGAATCCGTGACCGCACCGGCGTTCCGGTGGTCGACGGCGTCAGTGCGGCTGTCAAATTGGCGGAATCTCTTGTAGGGTTGGGACTCTCGACCTCGAAGGTGCGCACCTACGCGCCCCCACGTCCCAAGCAGATCACAGGATGGCCGCTCGCGAAACCGCGGTAGTCACCTGTGCAGTGAGTCGCACAGCGTCGTCCTCACCCCGGACGGCCACCACGGCGCCCTATCCCGCGCCCGCAACGATGGAGTATCCCTTTGCTCGAACAGACCACGACCTCCGTAGACCCCGGCCGCGCCGGTTCGGTTCGCGTCATCCGTGAGGGTGTTGCGTCTTATCTGCCGGATATCGACCCGGACGAGACCACGGAGTGGTTGGAATCGTTCGACGGACTGTTGGACCGGTCCGGACCGACCCGTGCCCGGTATCTGATGTTGCGGATGCTCGAGCGGGCCGGGGAGAAGCACGTCGCCTTGCCGGCGTTGACGTCGACCGATTATGTGAACACCATCCCGACGGAGAACGAGCCGTGGTTCCCCGGCGACGAGGAGACCGAGCGCCGGTACCGGGCGTTCATCCGGTGGAACGCGGCGGTGATGGTGACCCGCGCGCAACGGCCGGGGGTCGGGGTCGGTGGCCACATCTCGACGTATGCGTCGTCGGCGGCGCTGTACGAGGTGGGGTTCAATCACTTCTTCCGCGGCAAGGACCATCCCGGTGGTGGGGATCAGATCTTCATCCAGGGCCATGCCTCGCCGGGCATCTACGCCCGCGCCTTTTTGGAGGGGCGGATCCCGGCGGAGCGGATGGACGGGTTCCGGCAGGAGCACTCGCACGCCGATCAGGGCGGTGGGTTGCCGTCGTACCCGCACCCCCGGCTGCTGCCGGATTTCTGGGAGTTCCCGACCGTGTCGATGGGGTTGGGCCCGATGAACGCGATCTACCAGGCCCGGTTCAACCATTACCTGCACGACCGCGGCATCAAGGACACCGCCGATCAGCACGTGTGGGCGTTCCTCGGGGACGGGGAGATGGACGAACCGGAATCGCGGGGTCTGGCGCATGTGGCGGCCACCGAAGGTCTGGACAATTTGACGTTCGTGGTGAACTGCAACCTGCAGCGCCTCGACGGCCCGGTCCGCGGCAACGGCAAGATCATCCAGGAGTTGGAGTCGTTCTTCCGCGGCGCCGGCTGGAACGTGATCAAGGTGGTCTGGGGCCGCGAGTGGGACGCGTTGTTGCACGCGGACCGGGACGGTGCCCTGGTCAACCTGATGAACGTCACCCCGGACGGCGACTACCAAACGTATAAGGCCAACGACGGCGGGTACGTGCGGGAGCACTTCTTCGGGAGGGATCCGCGGACGAAGGAACTGGTCGCGAACCTGTCCGATCAGGACATCTGGAACCTCAAGCGCGGCGGCCACGACTACCGCAAGATCTACGCCGCGTACGCGGCGGCGATGGCGCACAAGGGGCAGCCGACGGTGATCCTGGCGCACACCATCAAGGGCTACACCCTGGGCAAGCATTTCGAGGGCCGCAACGCCACCCACCAGATGAAGAAGCTGACCCTGGATGATCTGAAGAATTTCCGGGACCTGCAGCGCATCCCGATCTCCGACGAAGAGTTGGAGAAGGACCCGAAGATGCCGCCGTACTACCACCCCGGCACGGACGCCCCGGAAATCCGGTACATGCTCGACCGGCGGAAGGCGTTGGGTGGGTTCCTGCCGCAGCGCCGCACCAGCCCGGCGCCGTTGCCGCAGCCGGCGGACTCGACCTACGACGTGGTCCGCAAGGGCTCCGGTAAGCAGCAGGTCGCGACCACCATGGCGTTGGTGCGGATCATGAAGGAGTTGTTGCGGGACAAGGAGATCGGCAAGCGGATCGTGCCGATCATCCCGGACGAGGCCCGCACCTTCGGGATGGACTCCTGGTTCCCGTCGTTGAAGATCTACAACCGCAACGGGCAGTTGTACACCGCGGTCGACGCCGATCTGATGCTGGCCTACAAGGAGTCGGAGATCGGGCAGATCCTGCACGAGGGCATCAACGAGGCCGGCTCGACCGCCTCGTTCACCGCGGTCGGCACCTCCTATGCCACCCACGGTGAGCCGATGATCCCGCTGTACATCTTCTACTCGATGTTCGGGTTCCAACGCACCGGCGACGGCCTGTGGGCGGCGGCGGATCAGATGGCCCGCGGGTTCGTCCTCGGCGCCACCGCCGGCCGCACCACCCTCACCGGCGAGGGACTCCAGCACGCCGACGGGCACTCGCTGCTGCTGGCGTCGACGAACCCGGCCGCCGTCGCCTACGACCCGGCGTTCTCCTACGAGATCGCGCACATCGTCAAGGACGGGCTGCGCCGGATGTACGGCGGCACCGAGGGGGTGGACGGGTTCGGTGGCGAGGACATCTTCTACTACATCACCCTCTACAACGAGCCCTACACCCAGCCCGCCGAGCCCGCCGACCTGAACGTCGAGGGCCTGCTCAAGGGCATGTACCTGTTCAAGAAGTCCGAGGCATCCGGCGGCTCCGCGCCAGAAAATGGGCACTCCGCAGGCTCCGCGCCTAGGGCCCAGATCCTGGTCTCCGGTGTCACCATGCCCGAGGGCCTGCGCGCCCAGCAGCTGCTGGCCGACGACTGGGGTGTGGCGGCGGACGTGTGGTCGGTCACCTCCTGGGGTGAGCTGCGCCGCGAGGGCATCGAACGGGAGCAGCAGGCGCTGCGCGACCCCGGCACCGACGCCCCGCTGCCGTACGTCACGCAGGCGTTGTCCGACGCCGCCGGCCCGTTCGTGGCGGCCTCGGACTGGATGCGCGCCGTCGCCGACCAGATCCGCCAGTGGGTCCCCGGCTCGTACACCACCCTCGGCACCGACGGGTTCGGGTTCTCCGACACCCGCCCCGCCGCCCGCCGGTACTTCAACGTCGACGCCGAATCCATCGTCGTCGCCGTGCTGTCCGCCCTCGCCGGCGAAGGAACCCTCGACCGCTCCAAGGCCGTCGAGGCCGCCAACCGGTACCGCATCGACGACGTCCGCGCCGCCGCCATCTCCTACGCCGACACCGGCAGTGCATAGAACGGAATCGAAAAACCGATGACAGCAACAGTTTCCGAACAACTCCTCACACCCGTCCGGGAGGCGCCCGCGTCGGCGAGGCGCGCGAAGATCGTGTGCACCCTCGGGCCCGCAACGGCCACCGGCGACCGCATACGCGAACTCGTCGACTGCGGAATGGATATCGCACGGCTCAACTTCAGCCACGGCGAACACGCCGACCACGAGGAGAACTACCTCCGGGTGCGGGACGCGTCCGAACTCACCGGCCGGGCGGTCGGTGTCCTCGCCGACCTCCAGGGCCCGAAGATCAGGTTGGGGCGCTTCGCCGAAGGCAGCACCGTCTGGTCGGACGGCGACGTCGTGCGGATCACCGTCGACGAGTGCGACGGCACCCACGACCGTGTGTCGACCACCTACAGGCAACTGGCCGAGGACGCCGAGCCCGGTGACCGGTTGCTCGTCGACGACGGCAAGATCGGTTTGGTCGTCACCGGCGTCGACGGCAACGACGTCGTGTGCCGGGTCACCGAGGGCGGCCCGGTCAGCAACAACAAGGGTGTGTCGCTGCCGGGGATGAACGTGTCGGTTCCCGCCCTGTCGGACAAGGACATCGCCGATCTCGAGTTCGCACTGCGTCTCGGTGTCGACCTCATCGCCCTGTCGTTCGTGCGATCTGCGGCAGACATCGAACTCGTCCATGCCGTGATGGACCGGGTCGGCCGCCGGGTCCCCGTGATCGCGAAGCTCGAGAAACCGGAGGCGATCGACAACCTCGAGGCGATCGTGCTGGCGTTCGACGCCGTGATGGTCGCCCGCGGCGATCTGGGCGTCGAACTTCCCCTCGAACAGGTGCCGCTCGCGCAGAAACGGGCCATCCAGGTCGCCCGCGAGAACGCGAAGCCGGTGATCGTCGCGACGCAGATGCTCGAGTCGATGATCGAGAACTCGCGGCCCACCCGCGCCGAGGCGTCCGACGTGGCCAACGCCGTCCTCGACGGCGCCGACGCCGTCATGCTGTCGGGTGAAACGTCCGTCGGGAAGCACGTGATGGAGACGGTCCGCACCATGGGCCGGATCATCAGTGCCGTGGAGGAGAAGTCCACGCACGTTCCGCCGCTGGCGCACGTGCCCCGCACGAAGGGCGGTGTGCTGTCCTACGCGGCGCGCGACATCGGGGAACGATTGGGCGCCGCGGCGCTCGTCGCGTTCACCCAATCCGGGGACACCGTGCGGCGGCTCGCGCGGCTGCACACTCCGCTGCCGTTGCTGGCGTTCACCCCGCTCCCGGCGGTGCGCGCTCAACTCGCGCTGACGTGGGGCACCGAGACGTTCCTCGTCGACCCCGTGGAGTCGACCGACCAGATGATCCACCAGGTCGACCACGCGCTCCTCGGCCTGGGCCGGTACCAGCGGGGCGACCTCGTGGTCATCGTCGCGGGATCGCCTCCGGGCACCGTCGGCTCGACCAACCTGATCCACGTCCACCGCATCGGCGACGAAGACCACTGATCGGATGTGACGCCGTAACCGTACGCCCGTCCGCTATTGACAGAACTCGATGGACACGGTTTTCTTAATGTCAAGATACGAAACTGTGTTTTCGCATCGTGGAAGTTTTGCCAAGTGCGGAAGGTGAGTCATTTCATGACTGAGCGTGTTGAGGTCGGCGGTCTGCAGGTCGCGAAGGTGCTCTACGACTTCGTGAACGAGGAGGCACTGCCCGGGACCGGGGTGTCGGTGGACGGGTTCTGGTCGGGCGCGGCCACGGTGATCGGGGATCTGGCGCCGAAGAACCAGGCGCTGCTCGCCACCCGCGACGACCTGCAGGCCCGGATCGACGCCTGGCACCGGGACCGGGCCGGCACCGCGATCGACCCGGCCGAGTACACGGCGTTCCTCACCGAGATCGGGTACCTGGTGCCCGAACCGGCCCCGTTCGCGGTGTCCACGGCGAACGTGGACACCGAGATCACCGCCACCGCCGGCCCGCAGCTGGTGGTCCCGGTCCTCAACGCCCGCTTCGCGCTGAACGCCTCCAACGCCCGCTGGGGGTCGCTGTACGACGCCCTGTACGGCACCAACGCCATCCCCGACGACGGCGGCGCGGAGGCGGGCGACACCTACAACAAGGTCCGCGGCGACAGGGTCATCGCCTGGGCCCGGCAGTTCCTCGACACCGCCGCCCCCCTCACCACCGGCTCGCACGCCGACGCCGCCCGCTACACCGTCGACGGCACCGCCCTGCGGGTGCAGCTCGCCGACGGCACGATCACCACCCTCGCCGAGCCGGGCAAGTTCGTCGGCTACCTCGGCACCCCCGACGCCCCGACCGGTGTGCTGCTGCGCAATCACGGATTGCACGCGGAAATCCAGATCGACCCCACCTCCCCGATCGGCCGGACGGACGCGGCCGGGGTCAAGGATGTGGTGCTCGAGTCCGCGGTCACCACCATCATGGACTTCGAGGACTCCGTCGCCGCCGTCGACGCCGACGACAAGGTGATCGGCTACCGCAACTGGCTCGGGCTGAACCGCGGCGACCTGGCCGAGGAGATGACCAAGGGCGGGAAGGCGTTCACCCGCCGCCTCAACCCCGACCGGGTGTACACCGCCCCGGACGGGTCCGAACTGACCCTGCACGGGCGGTCGCTGCTGTTCGTCCGCAACGTCGGCCATCTGATGACCACCCCGGCGATCCTGCACCCGGACGGCACCGAAATCCCCGAGGGCATCCTTGACGCCCTGATCACGTCCCTGTGCGCCGTCCACGGGCTCGGCACCTCCGAGGCGACCGGCCCGCTGGTCAACTCCCGCACCGGGTCGATCTACATCGTCAAACCCAAGCAGCACGGCCCCGACGAGGTCGCGTTCACCACCGAACTGTTCGGCCGCGTCGAGCAGGTGTTGGGCCTGCCCGGCAACACCCTCAAGGTCGGCATCATGGACGAGGAACGCCGCACCACCGTCAACCTCGCCGCCTGCATCCGGGAGGCGTCGGAGCGGGTGGTGTTCATCAACACCGGGTTCCTCGACCGCACCGGCGACGAGATCCACACCTCGATGGAGGCCGGGCCGATGATCCGCAAGGCCGAGATGAAGAAGCAGACCTGGATCA
Organism: Rhodococcus sp. JS3073; assembly: GCF_026810085.1. Lineage (NCBI taxonomy): Bacteria > Bacillati > Actinomycetota > Actinomycetes > Mycobacteriales > Nocardiaceae > Rhodococcus > Rhodococcus sp. JS3073. The sequence continues at coordinate 5,687,122 of NZ_CP113951.1, forward strand.
CCGCCTACGAGGACTGGAACGTCGACGTCGGCCTGGCGTGCGGGTTGCAGGGGCGGGCGCAGATCGGCAAGGGCATGTGGGCGATGACCGAGCTGATGGCCGAGATGCTCGAGCAGAAGATCGGCCACCCCAAGGCCGGCGCGAACACCGCGTGGGTGCCGTCCCCGACCGGGGCCACCCTGCACGCCACCCACTACCACCAGGTCGACGTGGTCGCCGTCCAGAACCGGCTGACCGGCACCCGGCGGGCCACCCTCGACGAGATCCTCACCATCCCCCTCGCCCCGAACACCGACTGGTCCGAGGCCGAGAAGCAGGAAGAACTCGACAACAACTGCCAGTCCATCCTCGGGTACGTGGTCCGGTGGATCGACGCCGGCGTCGGCTGCTCCAAGGTCCCCGACATCCACGACGTCGCCCTGATGGAGGACCGCGCCACCCTCCGCATCTCCTCCCAGCTGCTGGCGAACTGGATCCGGCACGGCGTCGTCACCGCCGACCAGGTGGTGCAGTCGCTGCAACGGATGGCCCCGGTCGTGGACCGGCAGAACCAGAACGACCCCACCTACCGGCCGCTGGCCCCGGACTTCGACACCAACATCGCCTTCCAAGCCGCCAAGGAACTCATCCTCGACGGCACCCACCAGCCGTCCGGCTACACCGAACCGATCCTGCACCGCCGCCGCCGCGAATACAAAGCCGCCAACGCCTGACCGACAGCCCCCCACGTGAGTGGCGAAGCGTGCCCCGGCACACTTCGCCACTCACGTGTCAGGTGAGGTTCACCGTCGCGAAGATGTCGCCGGTCGGCTGGGTGGAACCGCCGGGCGGTTCCACACTGAATCCGAGCGCCGTGGACTGGTCGATGTCGTTCACGACCGCGGTGGTCGACGGCGACACGTCATCGGCTTCCATGATTCCGGCGGACACCGGTTCGTGCGACGGTCCGAGCAGCCACATCTGATAGACGGAACCGGACTCGGGCGGTGGGACGTCGTTCATCACCAGCACGCCGGCGTCGACGTCCTTGGAGTACACGACGGTGGCCGAACCGCCACCGGCAATCGGTGCCACCGCAGTGCGGACGTCGTCGGCCGCGAGGATCTGCGCGGGCACGGGTTGGCCGTCCTCGCTCTGCAACTGCTGAGCGACGGTGATGCCACCCACGGCGAGGACGATCACCGCGGCCGCCGCACTCAGCGCCGCCACCAGACGCCTGCGCTTGCGCGCACGAACCTCGTCCAGCGCTATCGGTGCGGGCGCAGCGGCAGTGCCGGGCAACGCATCGAGGATGCGCCCGAGCAGGTAGTCGGGCGGCTCGACCGCGGTGGACGCGGACTGGGCGGCCATCGTCTCGTGCACGCCGCGGACGGCGGTGTCGAAGTCGAGGCGGACGTCGGGCGGTGCGCTCTGGACCGCGGTGTCGATCTCGCGGCGCTGCTGATCGTCGACGGCGTCGAGGGCGTACACCTGAGCGAGGTCGAGGATGTCGTGCTGGGACTCATCCATCGAACTGCACCCCCAGACATTGCTTGAGCCTGATCAATCCGTCTCGAATTCGTGATTTCACCGTGGGAAGCGCCACCGACAGCCGTTCCGACACCTCTCGGTACGTCAGCCCCCCGTAATAGGCGAGGACCACGGTTCTCTGCTGGACTTCGGTGAGCGTGCCGAGGCAGTCGACGACGTCGCTGGTGTCGCCGCGTCGGGTGACCTCTTCCGACACCGCGTCGAACGGTCCGTACCAACTCGAGGCGCCGTAGGCGGCTTCCCGTTCGGTGCCGGACTGCTCCGACCGCACCCGGTCGACGGCACGGCGATGGGCGAGGGTGATCAGCCACGACAGCGGCGACCCCTGCTTCGGATCGAATTTCTCCGCGTTGTTCCAAACCTGCAGGTACACCTCTTGGGTGGTTTCCTCGCTGTATCCGGGATCGCGCAGGACCCGCAGCACCATGCCGTACACCCGCGCGCTGGTGCGTTCGTAGAAGTCGCTGAAGGCATCCCGCTCGCCCTGAGCGATACGCGCCAGCAACGCCGTCAGCGTCACGTTCTCCGTGTCCCTGTCGACACCGGTCATCGGCCCATTCCGTTCATCGATCCACAGCCTAATAGCAGGTTGCGGCCGGTGTGGCCACGATGGGACCCGACGGGGAGCGAGCGATGCCGGCATGGCGCTCACCGCTTCGGCGGCAAGGGGAGGAAGTAGCTGGTTCGCTGCTGGTATTCGGGGTAGCCGGGACGCTGCGACATCGACTTCTCGAGCAGCCTGGCCCCGGTCGCGAACACCAGGAAGTACGTCATGACCACGGGAGACAGCACGGTGACGGCGCCGGGCCACACGCTCGCCGCGATGAGCCACAGTCCCCACCACACGCAGGAATCGCCGAAGTAGTTCGGGTGCCGCGTCCACGCCCACAGGCCGACGTCCATGATCTCGCCCTTGTTGGACGGGTCCGCCTTGAACGCCTTCAACTGGTGGTCGCCGACCGATTCGAACACGACGCCGACCACCCACAGGAGCACTCCGAGCACCCCGACGACCGTGCCGAGGCCGGATGCGGGACCGAGGACGGCCGACACCTGCAGCGGCAGCGAGATGAACCACTGCGCGAGTCCCTGGGTGAGAAAGATCTTCCTGACGACGACACCGGGCGAGTCGCCGCCGGCCCGGTCGAGCATCTCCACGTACCGCGGGTCCTCGCCTTTGCCCGCGGACTTGGCGTACATGTGCCAGGTCAGTCGCAGACCCCACACGGCGACGAGCACCACCACCAGCCAGCGGCGCAGTGTGTCGCCGTCGCCGATGACGGCGGCCACGAGCGCCACCAGGACGAAACCGAGGCCCCAGGACACGTCGACGACGTTGTAGCGTCCGATCCGCCGGCCGACGAGGAACGTCGCGGCCTGGAGGACGGCGAGCACCAGAACGCTCGCCGCGGTGACGGCGCCGAAGTCCGACCAGTCGAATCCGTTCATCGGAGCACGTCGGATCCCGCGGAGTCGACCCGCACGGCAGGCATCAGCGACCGACCCGCGGCTGTCGGCTTCACGGCCAGGATCTGATCGACACCCATGCGGCCCTGCTCGAAGCTCATCCCGCCGCCGACGAGATACAGCCGCCACACCCGGGCCATCTCGAGCCCGACCATCTCGACGACGTCGTCCCAGCGGGACTCGAACTTCTCCAGCCAGGCGTCGACGGTCCAGACGTAATGCTCGCGAAGACCATGCACGTCGCGCACCTCGAGCCCGGCTCGTTCGAGGTACGCGACGCTCTCACCGACGGGACGCATGGTCATGTCGGGAGCTATGAACGACTCGATGAACGGGCCGCCGCCGGGATGGCGTCCGGTGCGCGACATCTGCTGGATCAGCACCCGCGCACCGGGTTTCGCGTTGTCGTAGAGGGCCTGCGCGTACCGGGCGTAGTTCTTCTCGCCCACGTGCTCACCCATTTCGAGGGAGGCGACGGCGTCGAACGGGCCGTCGGGGACCTCGCGGTAATCCTGCAGACGGATCTCGACGCGGTCCTGCAACCCTCGCTCGGCGATCCGCTTGTCGATGAACGTCTTCTGCTCGCGGGAGATGGTGACACCGACCACCTGTGCGTCGTAGGCGGCTGCGGCGTGGAGGCTCAGCGATCCCCAGCCGCAACCGACGTCGAGCAGTCGCATGCCCGGTTCGAGTCCGATCTTGCGGCACACCAGGTCGAGCTTGTCCCGCTGGGCGTCCTCGAGTCCGTAGTCCGAATCCTGCGGCGTTCCCGGCGCATTCCGGGTGAAGTAGGCGCACGAGTAGGCCATCTGCGGGTCGAGGATCAGGGCGTAGAAATCGTTGGACAGGTCGTAGTGGTGACTGATCGCGGCGCGGTCACGCAGCAGGCTGTGCAGCCGGCCGCGGATGTTCGCCTGTGTGGCAGGCGCGGGGAGCGGTCCGCCCGCGACCCCCAGCTTCGCCGCGACACGCAGCACCTTCGCAACCGTGGACGGGCTCGGCCGGACTCCGCCGAGCCCTCGCTCACGGGCCACCGCCCACACGTGTGCCAGGGCCTCGCCCAGGTCGCCCTCGACGTCGATCTCACCCGTCACGTAGGCCTGCGCGGCCCCGAGTTCCCCGGGGTTCCACAGCAATCGGCGCAGGGCGTCCGGGCTGCGCAGCACCACCTTCGGCGCCGTGACCGGGCCTGCGGTGCTGCCGTCCCACGCGGTCAGATGCACGGGCAGTTCGCCGCGGACGAGCGGACGCAACGCCTTGTCGAGTTCGGCGGCAACGGTCACGGTCATGCTCCCGTCTTGTCGAGGACGAGCTGCTGGACGTCGATGTAGCCCGAGCGGAACCCGGCCTCCGAATAGCAGAGGTAGAAATGCCACATGCGGCGGAACGTCTCGTCGAATCCGAGTGCCTCGGCCTGCGCGCTGTGCGCGGCGAACCGTTCCTTCCACAGGCGCAGCGTCTCCGCGTAGTGCTGTCCCATGCTCAGGCGTTCCCGCACCCGTAGTGCGGTGTGTTCGGCGGTGATCGATTCGATCGCCTCGGTCGACGGGAGGAACCCGCCCGGGAAGATGTACTTGTGCACCCAGGTGTAGGTGTTGCGGGTCTGCAGCATCCGATCATGTGGCATGGTGATCGCCTGCAGCGCAACCTTTCCGCCCGGTGCGAGAAGCTTGTCGAGCACCCGGAAGTAGGTGGCCCAGAACTGATGTCCGACGGCCTCGATCATCTCGACGGACACGATGGCGTCGTACTCGCCGTCCACGTTGCGATAGTCGAGCAGGTCGATCTGCACGGACTCCGAGTGTCCGGCCTCGGCGACGCGCAGACGGGCCAGGCTCTGCTGTTCGCTGGACAGAGTCACCGAACGGACCACGGCACCGCGTTCCGCCGCCCGGATGCACAGCTCTCCCCAGCCCGTCCCGACCTCGAGCAGCCTGGTGCCCGCACCGACGCCGGCCTCGTCGAGCAGCCGATCGATCTTGCGGCGCTGCGCGTCCGCGAAGTCCTCCCACTTCGGGCTGATCTGTGGGACGGGTGCCCGCAGGACCGTCACGTCCCGGACCTGCCCCACGCGGGTCGGGGTCGACGAGAACAGTGCGCTCGAGTACGTCAGCGTCTCGTCGAGGAACGTCTCGAACATCTCGTTGGACAGGTCGTAGTGCCGGGAGATGTTGGAGCGGGTGTTCTGCTCGGTGTTTCGTTCCTGGGCGGGATGTTTGGCGACGTAGAGTGCGCGCAACCGTTGCAGCGGGCGGGGAATGAGGGTCGCCATCCGTGAGGCGAACACGCTCAACACCGCGGCCAGATCCGGCGACGTCCAATCGCCGGCCATGTAGGACTCGCCGAAGCCGATGAGGCCGCTCGTCCCGACCCGCCGGGCGAACGCGTCGGGATTCCGGATGATCATGCGCGGCAGGATTTCCTGCTCCCGGCGTGCCCCCACCAGGGTGCCGTCGGGGTACTCGATGCGGACGTCGAGGTCGGCGGCCGCGCGGCGGAACAGACGGTCGGCGACCTTCGCCGACACCGAGGCGCGCGCACCGGTCGGCACGTCGGCCAGCCCGGGCCAGATCCGGTTGTCGATCCGCGGATCCTCGCCGGTGAACGCGAGGTCGGCCGTACTCAGGGCAGGCGATCCGTCCATGTCGGTGTCCTTGTTCCTTCTCACTGAACTGTCTCCTTCTGCCGGCCGTCGGGCCGGGCCGTGACGGGGAGTCCACGGGCCCACAAAGTGATTCCCTGGATGCGAATGCGAGCCGACACCACGAGAGGTGCCAGGGGAGTGCGTAGTTGAGTTCTCAGGACCGTGCGGCGGGTGGCCGGCTGCCGCATCCCCCGCACCGTCGCGGTGAACGGGGCGTGCCCGTCCCGGTGGAGCACCACGTTCAGGGAGAGCGTGTCGCCGGGCTCGGGAAACCGCATCTCGTAACGGCCGCTCACGTCGTTGAACGGTGAGACGTAGAACTGCTTGTCCACCTCGGCGCGGTCGTTGCCGTCGGGCCGGATCAGGTAGCTGTGCCGCTGACCATAGGTGTTGTGCACCTCGGCGATCACACAGCGGAGGCCGCCGGCGATGTCGTGGCACCAGTACACGCTGAGCGGGTTGAACACGTAGCCGAGCACCCGCGCGTTGAGTAGCGCCGTCACCGTGCCACCGCGCAGGTCGACTCCGTGGGTGGCGAGGAACGCATCCACCCTGGCGCGCAGCGTGTCCGCGCCGGCGCCGGGGCCCGGTTCGAAGTGGTCCTCGGCGCGGAAGCGGGCGAACGGACCGAGCCAGCCGGGAAGGTCGTCGACGTCGACGTACCAGCTGTAGCTCGAATACTCGAAACTGTTGCGGACCGGTTCGGTGCGCGCGTGCCGGATCGTCGTCGAGTAGATCGCCGGCGCGGTCACGACACCGTCTCCCGTTCGCGGTGTCGTCCGGTGTGCGTGTCCCACGATCCGCCGATCCGTTCGGCGGCGCGCAGACCCGAGAGCGCCCCGTCCTCGTGGAACCCCCAGCCGTGGTAGGCGCCCGCGAAAGCGAAGGTGCCGGAACCGAGTTCGCGCAACCGCGACTGCGCGGCCACGGAATCGGGGGTGTAGACGGGGTGCTCGTACGTCATCTCGGCGACGACCTTCGACGGGTCGACGAGGTGCTTCCCGCCGAGTGTGACGAGGAACCGCCGGTCGCGCACGGTATCCAGGCGCATGAGCCGGGTCATGTCGTAGGTGACGATCACGCCGGTCGCGTCCGTGCCGTCGGCGGGAGTCAGGTAGTTCCAGGAGGCCCAGGCGTTCTCCGCGCGGGGGAGCAGCGACTCGTCGGTGTGCAGCTGAGCGTGATTCACCGAGTACGGCATATCACCCAGGATCTCGGTCTCGAGGTCCGAGGCGTCGCCGAGCACGGCGAGCGCCTGACGGGGGTGAACGGCCACCACCACGGCGTCGAAGTACCGCACGTCGCCGCGGCCGTCGACGACGCACGCGCCGCCGTCCGGGGTGCGTTCCACCTGCTGGACGGGGGTCTCGAGAAGTATCTCGTCGAGGTGTGCCGCCACCTTCTCGACGTAGCGGGCGGAGCCGCCGGTCACGGTGCGCCAGGTGGGTGACCCGAAGACGGTGAGCATTCCGTGGTGCTCGAGAAACGTGAACAGGTAGCGGGCCGGGTAGTGCTCGGCCGTCGTGGGGTCACACGACCACACCGCCGCGACGAGCGGAGTCATGAAATGCTCGACGAAGTACGGGCTGAAACCGTTGCGGCTCAGGAACTCGCCCAGCGGTTCGCGCGCGCCGACGTCGTCGGCGGGAGTGTCGAGCACGGTGCGGGCGCAACGGTGGAACCGGAGAACCTCGCCGAGCATCCGCCAGTACCGCGGCCGGGCCAGGGTGCGCGCGGTGGGGAACAGCCCGCGGATCCCCTTCGCGCCTGCATATTCGAGCCCGCTCGCATCGGATCGGATCGACATCGACATGTCCGAATCCTGGGTTGCCACGTCGAGTTCGGCGAACAGGCGCAGCAGGGTGGGGTAGGTGCGGTCGTTGTGCACGATGAACCCCGTGTCGACGTCCACTTCTGCGCCCGAGTCGAGCGTCAGGTGGTGGGTGTGGGCGTGACCGCCGAGACGGGCGTCGGCCTCGTAGAGGGTGACGCGGTCGTGGCGGGACAGAACGTGGGCGGCGGTCAACCCTGCGACGCCGCTACCGATCACCGCGACGTTCCTGCGTTCGAGCGTCTCCGAATCATGCATGGCGACCTGCTTTCCGGTCAGTCGGTGCGGCGACGACACCTTCGGCAGCGAAGGTGTCGAGAACGAAATCGGCGGTGATGCGATGCCACCGGCGAGGCCGGGTGAGCATGAAGTGTCCGGCTCCCGTCAGGGGAGTCCACGACGCGTTCACCCCACGAGCCAGCGCCTGCTCGGTCTGGACCCGGGAAGAGGTGGAATTCGTCCAGCGGTCGGCGGTTCCGTGCGCGACCATCAGGCTGCGGTCGGCGGGCACCAGTTCGCCGTCGGATTCGGGCCACCAGGGTGCGAGCGCGGCGATCGCCCGGACGTTGTCGAGGGCGGCGAGGTGAGCGGCGACGCGGCCGCCCATCGAATGCCCGACGACGGCGACGGGGACGTCCCCGAACCGCTGCCGGGCCCGCTCGAGAGCGACCCGGGCGTCGTGCACGGGGCTGGCCTCGGGGGCGTTCCATCCGCGGAGCCGGTACTGCAGGCGCTCCACGACGATTCCCTGCCTCCCGAGCGTGGACCGCAGAGACCAGGCCATCCAGGTCATGCGCAGATTCGACAGGTGCCAGAACCGCGAGGGTGCCTGGCTGCGTGGTTTGCCGCCGGGCAGTACGAGCACGTACGCCGGGGCGGTGGGTGAGCCTTTCTCCATAACCGTTATTCGGAGCTGACTTTGCGCCGGATGGGCGGACCCGCACCCGCTCACGTGAGTGGCGAAGCGTGCCCGAGCACACCATGGCACTCACGTGGGGGCACGCGACAGCCCGGCGGCATCGGTGTGGGACCGATGCCGCCGGGCGCGGGAGAACTGTGAGAGGAGGGCGTTTACTGGGGCATCAGGACGGAGTCGACCAGGTACACCGTGGCGTTGGCGGTCTGGACGCCGCCGCAGATGACGCCGGCGTCGTTGACCTTCAGGTCGTCGCCCGAACCGGTGACGGTGACCGTGCCACCCTCGACGGTCGTGTGCTGGCCGTCGATGTCACTCGGCGCGATCTGGCCGGGGACCACGTGGTACGTCAGGACCTTGGTGAGCAGCGCCGGGTCGGTCTTGAGGGTCTCGATGGTGGCCGGGTCGACCTTCGCGAACGCGGCATCCACCGGCGCGAACACCGTGAACTGTCCGCTGTTCAGCGTGTCCACCAGGTTGACCTGCGGGTTGAGCTGACCGGATACGGCGGCGGTGAGGGTGGTGAGCAGCGGGTTGTTGGACGCAGCCGTCGCGACCGGATCCTGCGCCATGCCGCTGACCGAACCGGCGCCGTCCGGCACCGTCTTCGCGTACTCGGCGCAGCCCGGACCGACCAGGTTTGCGGCGGGATCGGCCATGGCGGACGAGGTCATCGAACCGGACGACATCGACTCGGACGTCATCGCCTCCGAAGCCGAGCCGCTGCTCGACGAGTCGCTGTCGTCCGACGAACACGCTGCGCCCAGCAGGACGAGGGACGTGCTCGCTGCGACTGCCAGAACTCGTGTGGTGATGTTCATGGGTTATTGCCTCTCTCCGGTGTGGGTGCGGAAGAGCACCATCGACAGGCATTCGGAGCGGTCTCCCGAACGGATGGGTCGAAGGTTTTCGCGGATCGACCCATCCGATCCGGAAGAGGCGTCGAATGCCCCGAGAGAGGGTGCTGCGCAGGCCCTCTGTTCAGGCTGCCCGTTTCGTCGACGCAAGAGATCGTGAAAGGACTCGAGATGACACTCTCGAAGGCACGTGGATTCGCCGCAGGACTGCTGACCGTCGCTGCGGCCGTGGTGCTGGCGAACCCGGCACAGGCTCAGCCCGGTGCGCTCGCACCCGTCCCGTCCCTCGACGTCCAGAGGTACCTCGGCACGTGGTATCAGTTGGCCGCTGTGCCACAGCCGTTCAACCTGGACTGTGCGCGGGACACGAGGGCGACGTACGGGCTCGTCGACCCGTCGAACGTCAGCGTCGCAAACTCGTGCACCACCTGGTCGGGCGGGACGAACGGCATCAACGGCAATGCGCGTGTCACCGACCCGGTCACCAATGCGCAACTCCACGTGAGTTTCCCGGACGTGCCGTTTCAGAGTTCACTAGACGGTCCCACCAACTATGTGGTCACTTACATCGCCGACGACTACTCGTGGGCGCTTGTCGGTGACCCGGCACGGGCTTCGGGTTTCGTCCTGTCCCGCAACCCGGCGGTCGACGACGCGGAATGGACGCAGATCCGGCAGGTGGTGGAATCGAGTGGCTACAACTCGTGCCTGTTGCTGACGTCCCCGACCACCGGTGGCCGAGAAGGAATTCAGCCACTCTGCACGGTCTGACGGGCCGCGGAGCCGGTGATGTTCTCCATCATGCCTTTGAAGATGATTCCGTGGAACGGCATGATGGAGTACCAATACAGCCGTCCGGCGAGGCCTTTCGGGAAGAAGATGGCCCGCTGATCGAGTCGGGACCGGTCGGGATCCACACTGTGGACGCGCCATTCGAGCCACGCCCCGCCCGGCGCCCGCATCTCGGCGCGCAGTCGTAGCAGCGACCCCCGGTCGATGCGTTCGACCCGCCAGAAATCCAGGGGGTCGCCGGTGTTGAGCTGCTTCGGGTTCCGGCGTCCACGGGTGAGTCCGACACCACCGACCACGCGGTCGAGCCAGCCGCGCACCGACCACGCGAGTGGGAACGAGTACCAGCCGTTTTCCCCGCCGATGCTCTCGACGACGCTCCACAGCGTTCCGGCGTTCGCGTCGCAGTCCTTGGTGCGTTCGTCGGTGTAGACGACCTCACCGGCCCAATCGGGATCGGACGGGAGCGGATCGGACGGGGCGCCGACCGGGGACGCACTCGCCCATGTCGTCTCCACCTCGCCGTTGTCGATGCGCCGCAACGCCAATCGCACGGCATCCCGGTACGTGGTCAGGCCTGCCTTCGGCGGCGGGATGACATCGTCGATGTCGTGCTCGGAGGCGACCGCGTCGTTCTGCAGCGATTCGATCAGGGCCCGCCCGAGCGAGCGGGGGATCGGGGTGACCAGACCGATCCACAGACCGGCGAGCTTCGGGGTCAGCACCGGGAGGACGAGGATGCGACGCTGACGCAGACCGGCGACCTCGGCGTACGTCTGCATCATCTCGCCGTAGCGGATGACGTCGGGACCGCCGATGTCGAAGGTGCGGCTGCGCGGCAACGGTGCCTCGGCCGCGGCGACGAGGTAGTGCAGAACGTCGCGGACGGCGATCGGCTGGATCCTGTTGTTCACCCACCGCGGGGTGGTCATCACGGGGAGCCGGTTGGTGAGGTGGCGGATCATCTCGAACGACGCCGAACCGGAGCCGATGACCACCCCGGCCTGCAGAACCATTGTGGGAACACCGGAGTCGACGAGGATCTGGCCCACCTGGGTGCGGGAGCGCAGGTGCGGCGAAAGGTCGACCGAGTCGGGATGCAGGCCGCCGAGGTAGACGATCCGGCCGACACCGGACGTGCGGGCGGCCTCGGCCACGTTCTCCGCGCTGACGCGTTCGGCCTCCTCGAACTCGTCCGACCCGCCCATCGAATGCACGAGGTAGTAGACGACGTCCACGTCCGTGAAAGCGGCAGAAAGGGATTCGGGATCGCTCAGGTCGCCGCGAGCGATCTCGACGTCGGAGGCCCAGGGAACGTCGGTGAGTTTTTCGGGTGAACGCACCAGCACCCGCACCCGGTAGCCGGCTTCCGCGAGCCGGGGTGCGAGGCGTCCGCCGATGTATCCGGTGGCGCCGGTGACCAGTACACGTAACTGTGTCATTCCCACACGCTACTCGTCGTTGTCACCGCCTCGCCCGCTGTGGCGACTAAGGTCGGGTCATGGGCATCGTGCATTCGAGTGTGGTCGAGGCCTCGCGGGACGAGTTGTTCGCCTGGCACACGAGGGCCGGGGCGTTCACCCGGCTGTCACCACCCTGGCAGCCACTGAGTCTCGCGAAGGAATCCGAGTCTCTGGAATCGGGTCGTGCCGAACTGCGCCTGCCCGGCGGCCTGACGTGGATCGCGCAGCACGACGCGAAGGAGTACGACCCTCCGCACCGGTTCGTCGACTATTCGGCTGCCCTGCCGCTGCGACTGCTGGTGCCGTGGCGGCACACGCACACGTTCGACGTCGTGTCCGAGGGCCGGACCCGGGTCACCGACCGGGTCGACACCATCGTGCCCGGCCACTTCCTCCGATCGACGTTCGTCTACCGCCATCGCCAGCTCGCCGACGACATGGACCGGCACCACTGGGCGTCCACCCTCCTGCCCGGTCCCCTCACCGTCGCGGTGACGGGGAGCTCCGGTCTCGTCGGCTCCGCCCTCACCGCGTTCCTGAGCACCGGCGGGCACCGGGTGGTTCGCTTAGTGCGCCGCGCTCCCCGCACACCCGACGAGCGGCGCTGGAACCCGGACGCTCCTGCCGCGGACCTGCTCGACGGAGTCGACGCCGTGATTCACCTCGCCGGCGCATCCATCGCGGGACGGTTCACCGACGGTCATCGCCGGGCGATCAGGGACAGTCGCATCGAGCCCACCCGAAGGCTGGCGGAAGTCGCCGCAGCGTCCGGGCAGGGACCGAAGATCTTCGTCGGTGCGTCGGCGATCGGGTACTACGGCCCCGACCGGGGCGACGAGGTGCTCCACGAGCAGGACCCGCGGGGCGACGGCTTCCTCGCCGATGTCGTGGCGGACTGGGAGGACGCAGCGAAGCCGGCCGCCGACGCCGGACTGCGGGTGGTCCACGTCCGCACGGGGATCGTCCAGTCGCCGAGCGGCGGCGTTCTGCGCCTGCAACGGCCGCTGTTCGAGGTCGGACTCGGAGGTCGTCTCGGTGCCGGAACGCAGTGGTTGTCGTGGATCGACATCGACGATCTGATCGACGTCTACCACCGCGCCGTCGTCGATGCGGGGTTGAGCGGTCCGGTCAACGCGGTGGCGCCGAACCCGGTTCGCAACGAGGAGTACACCGCAGTCCTGGCGTCGGTGCTGCACCGGCCGGCGTTCCTCCCGGTCCCCGATTTCGGCCCGAAGCTCCTGCTCGGCGAGCAGGGCGCGCGCGAACTCGCCCTCGCCGATCAGCGCGTCACCCCGGGCAAGCTCCTCGACCGCGGTCACCGGTTCCGGCGCCCCGACCTCGACACGGCGCTGCGCCACCAGCTCGGGCGGTTCACGACGGACTAGGGGTGCCCCCCGGCGTCGTACGCCGCTACGACGCGCTTCGGGGCGGTGAGACGCCACGCCTCCTCGACGAGCTCGGCCAGTTCATCGGCGTCGACACGGTCGAGGACGACGTCGATCCAGCCCCACCGGCCGAAGAACGGCGCGACCAGGAAGACGTCGGGATCCTCCTGCAGCAGAGCCGCCTGCGTTTCCTTCGTCGCTTTGAGGCACACGGTGGGGGCGCCGTACCCGACGAGACCGAACATCTTCTTGCGCACGCGGAAGGTCGGCTGATCACCCCAGTTGGCGATCACGACCTCGTGCGCCTCCGGCAACGCCAGCATCATCGCGCGCACGTCGTGTTCGGTGGGCATCACAGCTCCTGGTCGGGCGGTCGGTGGTCCGGGGACCTTTATATCCCCGGCCACCGACAGCCCGGACCGCGGCGGGGTCAGACGAAGGCGAACTCGTCTCCGGCGTGGAACTTGGCGAGCGATTCGGAGACCGAACGCCGTGACGGCGGGTGGAAGGCGAATGCGTGGACGGCGGCGGCGAGGTAGCCGATATCGGAGGACGTGATGAACGCGATCCCGCCGAGCGACTCGACGGCCGCCGCGGACGCGCGGACGAGTGCGTCGCGAATCGCGATGCGCGAGAACAATAGCCGCACCGAGATGTCTTGTCCGCGTTCGCCTTCGTCGACGGCGCGGGCGATGTTCTCGATCGCGGCCATCGCGTTCTCCACGTCGGCGGCGGCGCGCACGTAACCCTCGTAGTCGTCCTTGCCTGCCGCCAGTAGCCGCTCGAGCAGCGCGCTCGCCGCGCCCAGGTAATTCGCGGTGACGAGCATGCCGAACCACAGGTACCCGGTCATCTCGTGTCGGCCGTCGGGGTCGTCGGCGCCATTGAGGAGGACGAGGTCGGCGGGCACCTCGACGTCCTCGAGGTGCACCTCGTCGCTCTCGGCTCCCGCGAGGATCCAGCTCTCCCAGAACGGGCGCACCGAAATGCCCGGCGTGCCGGCGGGGATCAGCGCGATCGCCCGCTCACCGGTGTCGACCTCCACGCTGGCGGTGAGCAGGTCCATCGAACTCGACAGACTGCACGGCTTCTTGCTGCCGTTGACGAGGTAGCTCGACCCGGTCCTGGTGGCGGTCATCGTGGGGATGAAGACGTTGCCGCCGGTGACGCCCTCGGAGAAGCCGGAGGCGACGACGGCGCGTTGTTCCACCAGGCTCGTGATCAGAGCGCGGTCCTCGTCCGTACCCTCCTGCGCGAACTCGTTGAGAGTGGCGAGCGACAGATGGTGCATGGTGGTGGCGGCGCCGAGAGACGGCGACCTGCTCCCGATCGCCCGTTGGACCCGCACGGAGTCCAGGGCGGAGGCGCCCAGCCCGCCGGACTCCTTCGGAATGGTCAGAGCGGTACCGCCCGCGTCCCGGAAGCGCCCGATCGTCCCGCTGTCCCGGCCCTCCAGCGTCAGCAGTGGTGTCTCGTCCAGGTAGGTGGCGAGGTCGGGCAGATACGACTTCAGCGCTGCGTGTTCACGGGCCATCAATGCGGTCATGACACTCCTCGAATGTGTTCGCGGAAATTCCGGATCTCCAGGGAAATCCATAGGGATATTCGGAGTGAGGAGTAATCCGGTTTGGTCGGTGCCACCAAACCGCATCGGCGGCCGCTCCGAATCAACGGAGAAATTCCGATCATGCACACCGCGAGGAGATTGGTATCGATGGCTGTGAACAGATTGATCCAGAGGCTGGGCGGCGACGACCGGGTAGATCTGCTCCGGGCAGTTCGTGAGTCCGACGTGAGTCCGTACTTCCGGGTGATGGAGTCCGCCACCGCGCCCATCGTCCAGGTGGAGGGCGCCGACCGGATCATGCTCGGTTCCAACAACTATCTCGGGCTGGCCGATCACCCCGCCATCCGTCAGGGAGCGCAGGACGCCCTCGATACGTTCGGCGGCGCGATCACCGGAAGCCGCCTCCTGAACGGCACCATGGACCTGCACCTCGACCTCGAATCGGAAATCGCCGAATGGCACGGCACCGAGGACGCCATGGTCTTCACCACCGGCTATCAAACGAATCTCGGCACCATCAGTGCCGTCGTCGGCGTGGGCGACGTCGTCGCCGTCGACTCTGCCGCCCACGCGTCGATTCGAGACGGATGTGCTCTGTCCGGTGCGACGATCCGCAAATTCCGTCACAACGACGTCGCCGACCTGGAGAGCATTCTCGGGGACACCGCAGACGGGGACGGCGCGGTGCTGGTGATCGTGGACGGGTTGTATTCGATGGAGGGCGATCTCGCCCCACTCGGCGCGGTCTCCGAACTCTGCGACCGCTACGGTGCGGCCCTGATGGTGGACGAGGCGCACAGTCTCGGCATCTTCGGCAAGCAGAGGACCGGCGCCGCCGAACTGCTCGGCATCGACGGCGACACCGACATCCGGATGGTCTCGCTGTCCAAGAGTCCCAGCTCCACAGGAGGATTCATCGCGGGGTCCCGTGACCTGCTCGACTCGCTGCGGGTGAATGCCCGTGCCTTCCTGTTCACGACGTCCGGTGTTCCCGCCGCGGTGGGGGCGTCCCTCGCCGCGGTGCGACTGATCCGCAGCGAGGAGGGGGAACAGCGCGCACGACGCGCGCTGGACAACGCCGCGGTCCTGCGGTCCGGACTGGCGGACAACGGACTCGACGTGGGTGCGTTGTCGCCCCTGCCCGGCGGTGGTGAGACCGTGACGCCCATCGTGTCCGTCCACGTCGGCGACGACCTCGAGGCGATGAACCTCTGGCGCGCCCTGTTCGACAGGGGTGTGTTCACCAGTGCGGCACTCTATCCCGCCGTTCCCCGCTCGGGGGCGATGCTCCGGCTGTGCGTCATGGCCACCCACACGGACACACAGTTGCGGCGGGCGGTCGACGTGATCTCCGAGACCGTCACGGAGGCCGCGGCGTGATGAAGGTGGCCGTCACCGGCGCGACGAGCGACTTCGGTGCTGCGATCCTGCCTGTGCTGCTGGCGGATCCGGACATCGACACGGTGATCGGGCTCGCCAGGCGGGAACTGCCGATCGAACATCCGAAACTCGAGTCCGTCCGGATGGACATTCGTGATCCGGGCATCGAGGAGGTGTTCCGTGGCTGCGAGGCCGTGGTCCACCTGGCGTTCGTGGTGGAGGAGATCCGGGACAAGGCGGAGACCCACGACATCAACCTGAGGGGTTCCCGCAACGTCATCGACTCCGCTTACCGGGCAGGCGTGCTGCGCGTCGTGATCGCGTCGAGCATCAACGCGTACGGCCCCGAGCTGCGTCCGAAGCCGGTGAACGAAGACGTCTATCCCGCAGGCGATCCCGACCGATACTATTTCCACGACAAGGCCGAGGTCGAGCATTACGCCGAGTGGTGGCTGCGCCGCCACCCGGGGGAGATGGCGATCTCGATGCTGCGGCCCACCTACATCATCGGACCGGACTTCTCCAACGACGGCATCGACCAGCTCACCGGCCCGGTCGGGGCCTTTCCGCGGGCCGACGACGCCGCGTATCAATTCCTGCACCAGCGGGACATGGCGGATGCGTTTCACCGCGCCGCGAAGCAGGACCTGGTGGGCCCGTTCAACCTCGGACCGCGGGACTGGGTGGGTGTCCGCGACCTCGCGGCGATGCAGGGACAGCGGATGTTCGACGTGCCCGAACGCTCGGCGATCGTGGCGGCGAACGTCGCGTTCCGGCTGGGACTCACCGCGTTCTCCGGCCAGTGGGTGACCGCGGGGGAGACCGTCGTCGATTCGACGCGCCTGACCGAGGCGACCGGCTGGGCGCCGACGCTGACGGCCCGGGAGTCGGCGGCCGTCATGATCCTGCTGCAGGGGAAACCCCTGCTGCGCAGGGAAGATGCCCTGGAACGCCGCATCGCCTGCGAGGCGGCGCTGGAGCCGGCATCCGAATTCGTCGGCGTCGACGGCCGCGGGATCGAGCACGTCCAGATTCCCGCGGCGACCGGGGCCGTGCACGCCGAGGTTCACGCGGCGCGGTCGGGCGGCGCAGCCACCGTGGAGTCGGGCGGCGCAGCCACCGTGGTCCTGCCCGCGCCACCCGGACTCCACGCGCGGTACCTCACCCCCTTCGCCGCGGAACTGGCGGAGAACGGCGTCGACGTCGTCGTCGTGGACCTCCCCGGACACGGGTTGAGCACGGGGAAGCGAGGTCGTGTGACGGCGGCCGGGGTGAACGACGCCCTGGCGGTTGCCCTCGGCTACGCCCGGATCCGGTTCGGTGCCATTCCGCTGGTGGTGAGGGTCGGCGACGCGACCGAGCGCGTGTCGCGGCCGGGACGATGGCGATCGAAGATTTCCCGCTCGCGGACCCAGATGTCGGTCAACCCGGCCGACGGACTGCTCCCGCGGCGGCTGCGGTACGAGGGTGGGCTGGAGGATGTCCCGCACGCCTACTCCGTCCGCGACGTCGTCGCCCTCACCCGCGCCGATCGCGTCGACTCGTAGAGTGACTCCCGAGCACGTAGGCGCTGTGAACAGGAGTGAACCGATGACCAGTGAAGAACCCGGGAAGCGGAGTCCGGCCGTCGAGGCGGGGCTGACGGTGCGGCGTGAGGTGATGGGCGCCGACTTCGTCGAGCGGGCGCTCACTCGCACAGCGGGGACCGACAGTGAGCAGCTGCAGGAGTTCGTCACCGAGCACGTCTGGGACGCCGTGTGGAACCGGCCGGGGTTGGATCGGCGCAGCCGCAGCCTCCTCAACCTCGGCATGCTCATCGCGCTGCGTGCGCACGGTGAGCTGAAGGGTCACGTGCGGGGTGCCTTGCGCAACGGTCTGACCCGCACCGAGGTCGTCGAAGCGGTGATCCACGCGAGCGCCTACTGCGGCGCCCCCGCCGGGTTGTCGGCGATGGCGGTGGTGCAGGAGGCGCTCGACGCGGAACTGGGACCGCTGGAAGCCGAAGACTGACGCTGCGTACGCGAATCAGCCGGCGGCGCCGGTGATCTCGTTCGGGGTCTCCGGCAGGTCGGCCTGCCCGGACACTGCCCAGGTGTCGAGGTCGATCGTGTGGATCTTCTTGTTCGCGGGGTCGGTCACGTAGGCGGTGTGGTCCTGCACGTACAGCGCGGGCCTCGGCGACTGCCACTTGTCCGGCTCGGTCCACGGATCGATGACGTCGACGGTGCGGCTCACCGCCTTGCTGTTCGGGTCGATCACGTGCACGGCGCCGTCGGTGCCGAGGACGAGGGCCTCACCGTGCGGGGCTCGTCCGAGCGAGCGGAACGTGTAGCTGGTGCCCAGGTCGACGAGGGTGAGTTGTCCGGTGGCGGTGTCGGTGAGCGAGACTCGTTCGGGGCGTTCGAGTTCGGCGTCGGGATCGGTCTTGTAGTCGCCCAGGATTATCGGTGAATCCTCGTCGCCGGCCTGGTTTCCGATTCGCCCGTAGGGGTCCGGGCTGGTGACCTTGGTGATGACGCCGTCCCGGTAGATCAGCAGGCCGTTCTGGCATCCCACGACCACCGTCTCGCCGGCGGCGACGGCCTCACCGTGCACGCCGGGGCAGTCCTCGTTGCGCACGATCTCCTTGCGGTCGCGGTCGAGTACGACGATGCCGGTGCGTTCGTCCTCGTTGCCGATGGTGGTGAGCAGGCTGCCGTCCGAGAGTTCCACGGCCACTCCGTGATGCGCCTCCGGCGTCGTGAACTCGGTGGTGTCGGGTGTGCCTTCGGAGAGTCCGGCGGGATCGAACACGCGCACGAGTCCGGTGCCGTCGTCGAACAGCACGGTCTTGCCGTCGTGCCGGACCACGTGGCCGGGCGTCTTCGCCTCGAACGTGACGTCGGTGAGGGCGGGTTCGGCGGTGTCGAGGGCGGTGAAGCTGTTTCCGGTGCTGACCAGTACGTGCCGGTCGTCGCCTGCGGGGTTGAGCCGGGTGAAGCCGTCCACCTCGGCCGAACCGACCACGTCGAGGCTCTGCGCGTCGAGAACCAGCACGCCGCCGTCGTAGGTGAGTGCCAGCCGCGGTGTGGCCGAGTCGGTGGTGGTCGCTTCGGCCGTGCCGGAGTCGGTGGAGCAGGACGTGAGCAGTGTCGCCGAGAGTGCCACGGCGGCAACGGCGGTGGGGAGAGGTCTACGCATAAGGGTCACTCGGGAGAATTAACTCTTATTGCAAACGGTTGTCAAAGTCGGAAGTGTGCATGTGTGAATGCGTCGCTACGTCAGCCCCTCCGCGATCGCCAGGGAATTCGAATCCATCATCTCGATGTACGTGCCCGCGCCCGAGCCGATCTCGCCCAGCGATTCCGTGAACAGCGAGACGACGTCGACGGGAACACCGGCCTCCGAGGCCAAGACCTGCGCGAGCCGATCGGGCTGGGAGGAGTCGACGAAGATCGCGGGAACCCGCGCCGCAGTGATCGTCGCGGCGAGGTCCGAGAGGTCCGACGCGCTGGGCGACGCCAGGGTGGTCCCGCTGGGAATCACCGCCCCCACGGTGTCGAAGCCGAAACGTTCGGCCAGATAACCGAAGACGTGATGATTGGTCACCAGCTTTCGCCGATCTGCGGGGACGGTCGCGAATCTGTCCGTCATCCGGGCAGTGAGTTCCCCGAGTTGCCGGGCGTAGCTGTCCGAGTTCGTGCGGACGGCTCCCGCGTCGATCTCCGGCACGTGGTCGATCACCGCGTCGCGGATCAGTGCAACAGCCTCGCGTACCCGGTCCGGATCGGTCCAGATGTGCGGATCCAGGGTGCCCGTGGACTTTCCGGAACGGTACTCGATCGGCCGCACGGCCTCACCGACGTGCAGGATCGGGACGCCCTCGGAGCGTGCGGTGTCGACGGTTTTGCCGATTCCCTCCTCGAGTCCGAGACCGTTCGAGACGAGCAGGTCGGCACGCTCCACCCGCGCGGCGTCCGATGCGGAGATCTCGAACGAATGGGGATCGGCGCCTCTCGGCATCAGCACCATCACGTCGGCCTGGTCGCCGACGACGTTCTGCACCACATCACCCAGAATGTTCGTGGTCACGACCACGACCGGTCCGTCGGAGGCGCCCGGGGAGCACGCCGTCACGGACAGCGTCGTGAGTGCGGCCAGCAGGGCCGCCGGCAGCAGGCGCCGCATCCCGCTCACAGCCCGACCACGCCGAGGGTGGACGCGGCGACCCCGACATCGAGAGTGCGCGCGACCCGCGCATCGTCCCGGAAGTCGATCTCGGTCACCGTCTTCGACGCGGGATCCGAGACGTACGCGCGGGTGCCGCCGACGACGACGGCAGGCGGAGTCGCCGACTCGTCGCTCCAGTCGTAGGGGGCGGCCAGGACGTGCGAGGAAGCGGTCTCCGCGCCGGACGCCGTGTCGTACACGCGGAAGGTGCCGTCCGCGAGGACCGCGAACACGGAGCGGCCGTCGCCCGACAGCGCGACATCCAGCGCGCGATCCGCGGTCCGGACGTGCGTCCACCCGCGGGTGCGGGCATCGAAGACCAGCACCCCGTCATTGGTGGCGGTGGGTCCGGCGGCGGCGACCTGGATCGGCAGGCCGTCGTGTCCGCGGAACGACATGGGTCGGGTGGCGGCGCCGATGCCTGCCGGGTACGGAACCTTCTGCGACGTCCACGCGCCGGCGGCGGTGGTCGCGAGGAACAGTCCGTCGTCGCACGCGGCCAGTGCGTCCGTGTCGGACACCGCCGTGCCGTGCATGTTCGGGCAGGCGGTGTCGAAGCCATGCTCGACCTCCCCGTCCGCGGTGTGGACCTCGAACGTGCCGGAGCGGGAATCGGTTCCGTTCGCGGCCGAGTGCGACACCACGAAACCGTTGGCGATCGGCAGCGCGACGCCGTGGTGCGGTGCGTCGGCGTCCACGACGGCCCCGACGTCGATGCTGTCCTTGCGGAGCGCGGCGAAATCGATCACGCGGGCGACGCCGTCGCCGTCGAAGAACGTCGCCACCTTGTCGTCACCTTCGATCACGTGCGCCGGGGTGCCGCCCTCGAGGACGCCGAGTTCGACCGGTGGCTTGGTGTACGAGTGGGTGTGGTCACCGTGGTCGATGGTCCAGGAACCGGCGTCCACCACATGCACCGCGCCGCCCGCGCCGTCCACGGCGAACGCGTAGCGGTCCTTCACCGTCGTCACCCGCGCCGGGTTGTCGAACTCGAACGAGTGGAGAGTCTCGGCGGTCGCGAGGTCGAGCACGTCCACGCGGCCGGAATCGGCATCCGACACGACGAGCCGAGGTTCGGGCCCCTCGACCTCGGTGGATCCGGCCTCGGCGGCAAGGTCGCTACCCGGTTGGCTCCGGCTGTCGGGGGACGCGGCCTCCTCCTGTGGAGATCCGCAACCGCCGAGGGTCAGCGCGGCGACCGCGGCAATTGCTGCGCGGGCGAGGGTCGTGTTGGGCATTCAGGGTCTCCATCTATCGAACGGGTATCGGGGTCGGCAAGCGGGCAGGCCGAAGTCGTCGCGCCGCCGACCGGGCCAGGGCCGCGACGAAGAACTGGAGCACGGCGATTCCGGCGATCGTCGCGCCCGCGGCGGTGTCGGCATTCCACGACACGATCAGCCCGGCGAAGGTGGCGGACCAGCCGAGGAGCACGGCAATCGCCATCGTCGCGCCGATCGACCTGCCGAACAACGCTGCGGTGGCGGACGGGGCGACGAGGAGACCGAACACGAGCAGGGTGCCGACGATGCGGAACGAGGCGACCACGGCGAGGACCACCAGTGCGAGGAGCGCGAGGAGCGCCCACCGAGGCTGCAGACCCAGGGTGTGGGCCTTGCGTTCGTCGAAGACGAGGGCGACGAAGGGGCGGTACGCGATCACCGAGACGATCCCGGCGACCGCGGCCGCCGCCGCGAGCCCGATCAGGTCTTCCCGCGTCGCCGACAGGACGTCACCGAACAGGAAGGCGGTGAGATCGACCGCGAACGACCGTGCACGCGAGACGATCACGACACCTAGCGCGAGCATGCCGACGAACAGCAGGCCGATCCCGGTGTCCTCGGACAGGCGCGAATTCTTCGACACCCAGGCGACGCCGAGGATCATGACGACCGCACTCGCGGCCGCGCCGACGAGGAGGTTCGCGCCGGCGAGATAGGCGACGGCCACCCCGGGCAGCATCCCGTGTGAGATGGCCTCGCTCATGAAGGCCATGCCGCGCAACACGACCCACGTGCCCACCAGGCCGCAGAGGACGGACACCAGCATTCCCGCGAAGAGCGCGCGCCGGACGAAGGACACCATCAGGGGGTCGAGTAGCCACTGCACTCTGCTAATCTAACGATAATGATTGTCGTAAGCGAAATCGCGGTCCGGTACGGCCCGACCACGGCGTTGAACGGTGTGAGCGTGCGGCTCGCACCGGGCACCGTCACGGCCGTCGTGGGGCACAACGGTTCGGGGAAGTCGACGCTCCTGCAGTGCCTGGCCGGCATCGCGCGACCGACGGCGGGACGGATCGACGGCACGAAGGGGCTGGGCACGGCATATGTGCCGCAACGCAATGCGGTGAGCGATCAGCTCCCGCTGAGCGTGCGCGAGGTGGCGGCCATGGGAGCCTGGAACCGACGCGGATTGTGGCGCCGGCTCACTCCCGGCGACCGTGCCGCCGTCGACACGGCGCTGGACAGGCTCGGTCTCGCGGACCTCGGCCGGCGGCGGATCGGCACCCTGTCGGGCGGGCAGCGTCAACGCGCCCTGCTCGCGCAGGCGCTCGTGCAACGCGGCGACTTACTGCTCCTCGACGAGCCCACCACCGGTCTCGACGCCGAAGCCCGCGCGGTGATCGGAAACGTCGTCTCCGAAGAGGCCGCGCGGGGTGCGATCGTCGTCGTGGCCACGCACGAATCCCGCGACGCGGAACGCGCCGACCAGGTGCTGGCCCTGTCGTCGGGGGTGCAGCTCACCCCACTTCGACGATGACGAGCTTGTTGCCGTCCGGGTCTCGGAAGTAGAACATCGGCGGCACGTAGTCGCCCATCCGCAGGACCTCCGCGTCCACGTCGACGCCGTTCGCCGACAGCGTCGCATGGTCGGCGTCAGCGTCCGAGGTGGTGAGGCGGATACCCGTCTCGACGCCCGCGGGGACGCCGTCACGGGTCGGCACGAGCGCGATCGACGTTGCCGATCCCGGTGGCGCCACCTCCACCCACCGCTGTCCGGGGCTGAACTCCGCATCCATACGACGCTCGAAACCGAGTGTGCCCACATAGAATTCGAGCGCCCGATCCTGATCGGTGACAGGGACCGCCACCGTGTGCACCCCGTTGATGTGCGTCTTACCGTCCTCGGCCATGCCGTCCACCTCCCCGTCGGCAGGCGTCACGCCTGCTCGAACGCCTTCTCGAGTTCGGCGACGTCGAGTTTGCGCATCTTCAGCATGGCCTGCATGGCGCGCTGCGCCTTCTCGGTGTCCGGGTCGCGCATGAGTTCGTACAACCGCTCGGGGACCACCTGCCAGGAGACCCCGAAACGATCCTTGACCCAACCGCATTGGCTTTCCTCGCCGCCGTCGCCGGTGAGGGCGTCCCAATACCGGTCCACTTCCGCCTGATCCTTACAGAGGATCTCGAAAGAGACGGCCTCGTCGAACGTGAACTGCGGGCCGCCGTTGAGCGCGATGAACGGCTGCCCGTTGATCTCGAACGACACCGTCAGCACCGTCCCCTCGGGGCCGGGAGTGTCGGGGCCGTAGTGGGTGACCTCCGTGATCCGCGAATTCGGAAACAGTGACGTGTAGAACTTCGCGGCCTCTTCACCTTCGGTGTCGAACCAGAGGCAGGGGGTGATGGGTTTCATGGCGCAGTTCCTCTCGCAGGTCCTCGTCGATTCATCCTCGCCGATATAGACCGCGCCCATGCCCGAAACTCATCGGACGGCTGTCAGGAGTTCAGCGCACCGTCCGGGTGGACGAGATGGCGATCGCGCCGAGCAGCCCGACCAGGGCGAATGCGTAGAAGCCCCACGGGACCGCATAGCCCGCACCGAGCAGGACGCCGCCGAGGATCGGTCCGCAGATCGCGCCCACCCGGCCCACACCGGCCGACCAGCCGAGAGCGGTCGCACGGATCTGCGGCGGGTGGTTGGCGCTCGTGAACGCGTAGACGAGGACCTGTGCGCTGAACACGAAGCAGCCGGCGAGGAACACCAGCGCGTAGATGCCGAACGACACCTTGACGCTGAGCAGGGCGAGGAACACCGCGGCGCCCGCGAACCAGATGATGGCCGCCGTGCGCGGGCCGATCTTGTTGGCGACGCCGCCCGCGATCAGCAGTCCCACCACAGCGCCGGCGTTGAGGATCAGCAGGAACGTCAGTGACGCGCCGAGGTCGTAGCCCGCCTCGCGCATGATCGTCGGCAGCCACGTGTTGAGACCGTAAACGAGGAGCAGTCCCATGAACGAGGTGACCCAGATGGCGATGCTGTTGCGCAGGAACGGGCGCGAGAACAGGGCGCGCACCGGGTTGGCCGAGGCCGCGACGGGAGCGTCGGCGGCCGGTGCCGCCTCCAGTTCCAGGCCGTACTGCTTCGCGATGGCCTCGGCTTCGGCGCGCTTGCCGTGCGCCAGCAGGTACGACGGGGACTCGGGGAGGTACCGCAGCATCAGCGGAATCAGGACCACGGCGGGCAGGGCGCCGACGACGAACATCGAACGCCAGCCGAACGGTTCGATCAGGACGATCGCCAGCGCAGCGGTCGCGACGGCACCCACGTGGTAGCCGGTCATCAGCAGCGTCGACGCGGAGCCGCCGCCCTGCCTCTTCGAGAACTCGTTGACCAGGGCCAGCGCCGTCGGTAGTGCGCCGCCGAGCCCGACCCCCGCAAGGAAGCGGAACAGTCCGAAGAAGAACGGGTTGGGTGCCACCGCGCAGAGAAGCGTGAGAATGGAGAACGCCGCAACGGCGAACAGGAGTGCACGCCTGCGTCCGACGACGTCGGTGAGCGTGCCGATGACCAGCGCGCCGATCGTCATGCCGACCAGGCCGAATGTCGAGATGAACGTGATCGTTCCCGTGGTCAGACCCCAGTCCTCGTAGTCGAGGAGGGAAGGGATGACGGCGCCGAGGACGACCAGGTCGAAGCCGTCGAGCAGCACGGCTACCCAGCAGAGGGGCGCGACCCAGAGGGCGGTGGAGGCGCGGGCGGCGCTTCGTTGGGAAGTGGTCATGGTGTCCTCGACGTTCGACGGTGATGTGCGCGGGCGTTCGCAATGCGAACCCTAGTTCTATACGCGCACTTATTGTGTGGCGCGCCATAGTTGCCTGTCAAACATCGGCTACTCCACACCCAGGCGATCCGCCGCTCCTGGGCGCTCGCCCAATGTCACCTCGGTGCCGTCCATGCAGACCGCTGTGACATTCGGCCGCGCTCGGGTTGGTCAAGAACTGGTAAACCCTGTGTGGATAATCGATCGGGTACCGAGTTGATGAGCCAGGACGGACTGTGAGACCCAACCCCCAGGTGGCCGCGAGCCGTCCGAGCCACGCCGCGACGCCACCGTCGGCTGCGAGCGGTTACCGGTACGACCTCGACGGTCTGCGCGGAATCGCGATCGCGCTGGTCGTGGTCTATCACGTGTGGTTCGGCCGGGTGTCCGGCGGCGTCGACATCTTCCTGGTGCTCTCGGGATTCTTCTTCACCGGCATGCTCGTGCGACGCGCGTCTGCGGGCTCGGGTCCGTCGGTCCCCGCAGTCCTGCGGCGCACCGCCCGCCGCCTGCTGCCCGCGCTGGTGGTGGTGTCGGCCGCGACCGCGGTCGCGACCGTGATCCAGCGGCCGTTCACGCAGTGGTCGGGGATCGCGGACCAACTCCTCGCCTCACTGCTGTACGTGCAGAACTGGCAGCTGGCCCGGACCGCGTCCGATTACGCCGCCGCCGACGCGTCGGTCAGTCCGCTGCAGCACCTGTGGTCGATGTCCGTGCAGGGGCAGTTCTACGTGCTCGCGCTCGCGGTCGTCGCGGGTGTGGCCTGGACGTGCCGCCGCCGGATCGGTCTCGTGCGACCCCTCCTCGGCGGCGTGCTCGGTGCGGGGTTCGTGGCGTCGTTCGTCTATGCCGCGGTGCTGTCGCAGGACCGGCAGTCGTGGGCGTATTTCGACACGTTCGCGCGACTGTGGGAGCTGCTCGCGGGTGCGCTGCTCGCGCTCGTCGTGCACCGCGTCGCGCTGTCTCGGTGGTGGCGCACCGTCCTCGCGGTGTCGGGGTTCGCCGTGGTCCTCGGGTGCGGGTTCCTCGTCGACGGCGCCGCCTTGTTCCCCGGTCCGGCGGCCCTGATTCCGGTCGGTGCGGCGGTGGCGCTGATCCTCGCGGGCGTCGGCCCCTCCGAGCAACCGGGGATCGTGACGATGATGGCGTCGCGGCCGTTCGTCGAACTCGGTGGCCTGGCCTATTCGCTGTACCTGTGGCACTGGCCGATCCTCATCTTCTACCTCACGTGGCGCGAGCGGCCCGCGGTCGGCGCGCTCGGTGGACTCGCGGTGATCCTCGTGTCGCTGGTGCTGGCGTGGCTCACCCAGCGGCTGATCGAAGTGCGGTTCCAGACGGGGTCGGCCCGTCCGCGGCGGTTGCTGACCGCGCTGGTCGCGATCCTCGGCGTCGCCGTGGTGGGAACCGCGTCCGGCTGGCACGTGTATCTGGTCCGCAACCCCGAGACGACCGCCCGGGTCGGTGAGCTGGACCCGTGGCTATACCCGGGCGCGGCGTCGCTGACCGACGGCGCATTCGCGCCGCGCACGGACATGCGACCCACCCTGCTCGAGGCGTCGGGAGATCTTCCGCAGCCGACCCTCGACCGCTGCATCTCCGACCTGACCACCCGCGACGTCGTCACCTGCGTGTACGGCGACCTCAGCGCGGAGCGGACGATCGCCGTGGTGGGCAGTTCCCACGCCGAGCACTGGGTGCCCGCGCTCGATCGCATCGGGCAGCAGCGCGGTATCCGGGTCGAGACGTACCTCAAGATGGGGTGCCCGCTGACCGTCGCGGACGTCCCGCTGCTCGCCGGCGAGCCGTATCCCGACTGCGGCGACTGGTCCCGCGACGTCCTCGACCGTCTCCGGGATCACCGGCCGGACTGGGTGTTCTCGACGTCCTCGCGTCCCAACGAGGAGGGCGCAGGCGACGTCACGCCCGAAGACTACGTGGGCCTGTGGGCGCGGCTCGCGGATTTCGGGCTGCCGTTCCTCGGCATCCGCGACACGCCGTGGCTGCACAACGACGGCGTCCCGTATTCGGTCGTCGACTGCCTCGCCGACGGCGGCGACGCCGACAGCTGCGGCATGCCCCGGGACGACGTGCTCGCCCCGGACAACCCCACGCTCGACGCGGCCCGCGACCTGCCGTCGGTGTATCCGCTCGACCTCACGGACGCCGTGTGTGACGTGGCGATCTGCCGTGCGGTGCAGGGAAACATCCTCGTCTATCACGATTCGCATCATCTCTCGGCGACATACGTCCGGAGCCTCGTCCCCGAACTCGACCGGCAGATCGGCATGGCCACCCGCTGGTGGTGACCGGGATACTTGCGGCATGTCCGAAAACGATCGCAGCATGCTGGGACGCGCCTTCCTGGTGCTGGGTTCGTTCACGTCGGAGCGTCCGCGGCTGTCGCAGTCGGAGCTGAGCCGGCGCACCGGACTGCCGCTGCCGACGGTGCACCGGCTGTGCCGTCAGCTGGTCGACAACGGCGCCCTCGAACGCGTCGACGACGGGCACTACGAGATCGGGGTGCGGGTGTGGGAGCTGGGTGCGCTCGCGCCCCGCGCTCACGGATTGCGGCAGGTGGCGTTGCCCTATCTCGAGGACCTGTACGAGGCGACGCGCGAGAACGTCCAGCTCGTGGTCCGGGAAGATCTCGAGGCTCTCTACCTCGAACGGCTGTCGGCGCGCGGCGCCGT
This sequence comes from Rhodococcus sp. JS3073, assembly GCF_026810085.1. Lineage (NCBI taxonomy): Bacteria > Bacillati > Actinomycetota > Actinomycetes > Mycobacteriales > Nocardiaceae > Rhodococcus > Rhodococcus sp. JS3073. The sequence goes on from NZ_CP113951.1 coordinate 5,714,894, forward strand.
GACCGTCGTCGGGAGGGCCGGCGGCAGGCTGCCGCTGCACGCGTCCAGCGGCGGTCTCGTGTTGCTGGCGTTCGGCGGCAAAGCCCTGCTCGACGAGGTCCTCGCGGCGGGCCTGGAACGCTTCACGCCGTCGACCATCACCACCGAACATCGCCTGCGCAGCACCCTCGACGACATCCGCCGGACCGGCTGGGTCACGTGCCGCGAACACCTCAACGTCGGGACGCTGGCCGTGGCCGCGCCGGTGTCGCGGTCGACGGGTGAGGTGGTGGCAGCGGTGTCGGTCGTGGTTCCGGCGGAGAAGGATCCCGCACCCCTGATCCCGGCGGTGCGGGCGGCTGCGCGGGGCATCTCCCGCGGCGTCGCGTAGCTCGTCTTTCACTCAGTGAAAGAGGGGGTGTTGCGATCACGCGGTGGGCAGCACAGTGACTGGTGTCACGAACTACGCGAGGAGTCTGCTCATGAACACACAGGTCGGGATCGTCGGCGGGGGTCCCGCAGGGCTGATGCTGTCCCATCTCCTGCACCTGAAGGGCATCGATTCCGTCGTGCTCGAATGCCGCACCCGCGAGGAGGTGGAGGGCACGATCCGGGCCGGTGTGCTCGAACAGAACACCGTCGACCTGATGGTCGACACCGGACTCGGCGACCGCGTCAAGCGTGAAGGACTCACCCACCACGGCATCGAACTACGGTTCGGCGGCCGCGGCCACCGCATCGACTTCGACGAACTGACGGGCGGTCGCGCCGTCACCGTCTACCCGCAGCACGAGGTCCTCAAGGACCTCATCGCCCGGCGCCTCGAAGACGGCGGCGACATCCGATTCGGCGTCTCCGACGTGCAGGTTCTGCACCACACGTCCGACAACCCGAAAATCACCTACCTCGACGCCGACGGCAACGAGCAGACGCTCACCTGCGCGCTCGTCGCCGGCTGCGACGGATCGCGCACCACGACCCGCGGTCTCATCCCCGAGACCACCGTGCGCACCGACCACTTCCGCCAGTACCCGTTCGCCTGGTTCGGCATCCTCGCCGAGGCCCCGCCGTCGTCCGAGGAACTGATCTACGCCAACCACCCTCGCGGCTTCGCGCTCATCAGCACCCGCACGCCGGAGGTCCAGCGGCATTACCTGCAGGTCGACCCGGACGACTCCGTCGACAACTGGTCCGACGACCGCATCTGGTCGGAACTGCACGCCCGCGTCGACGGCGAGGGCGCGGAGATCAAGGACGGCAAGATCTTCCAGAAGTCGATCCTGCAGTTCCGCAGCTTCGTGTGCGAGCCCATGCAGCACGGCAACCTCTTCCTCGCCGGCGACGCCGCCCACACCGTGCCGCCCACCGGCGCGAAGGGCATGAACCTGGCGATCGCCGACGTGTACTTCCTGTCCAAGGCGATGGCCGAGTTCTTCGCCACCCGCAGCCGGGCCGGGCTCGAGGGCTACACCGACAGCGTCCTCCCACGCGTGTGGCGGACCCAGCACTTCTCCTGGTGGATGTCCTCGATGCTGCATCGACTCCCCGACGACACCGGATTCGGCCACAAGCGGCAGGTCGCCGAACTGGACATGGTCACCCGCTCCGTCGCCGGCCGCACCCTCATCGCCGAGAACTATGTCGGCACCCCTTTGGGCTGACGCCCCCGTGAGTACTTATTAACGTCGGGCGGTTAAGCCTCAATACCGTTCAGTTAGTGCGGGTTGCGTTACGATGAGGTGTGCCTCGGAGTGGATGGGTGAAGCCGGTCTCGGATCGGCGGTTGTCGGATGTGGTGTCGGTGGGGTTGTTGACCAGGGTGTTTCCCGCGTCCTTGGTTGATGAGGTGATCGCGGAATGCGGGCGGACCGAGCAGCGCAGTAGGTCGTTGACCGCTCGCGTGACGGCGTATTTCTCGATCGGGATGGCATTGAATTCGCAAGGCTCCTATGAGGAGGTCTTCGAGCAGCTCACCGACGGTTTGTCGTGGTCGTCGGGATGGTCGCAGTCCTGGTCGTCGCCGACGAAATCGGCGATCTTCCAGGCCCGGTCCCGGCTGGGGCACGAACCGGTGCGGGAGCTGTTCCGCCGTGTCGCACGACCGCTCGCCGACGCGGATACACCCGGATCCTGGCTCGCGGGGCGCCGGTTGGTGGCCCTCGACGGGACCTGCCTCGACCTGCCCGACACCCCGGCCAACGCCGAGCATTTCGGCCGGCCCGGATCGAGTCGCGGCGAGAAGTCCGCGTTCCCGCAGGCACGATTGGTGGCCCTCGCCGAATGCGGCACCCACGCGGTTTTCGACGCCGCGATCGGACCGTGCCGCACCTCCGAGCGGGAGTTGACGCACGATCTGTTCGACACCCTCGAACCGGGAATGCTGCTGCTCGCCGACCGCGGCCTGTACGGATTCGACATCTGGACCCGGGCCGCCGCCACCGGCGCCGATCTGCTGTGGAGGGTCAAATCGACGCTCTCACCCCGCCACCTCGAGACCCTCGACGACGGATCCTGGCTGGCACAGATCATCCCCACCTCCGGGAAGAATCGGCAGCAGCGCACACCACTGACGGTGCGCGTGATCGACTACACCCTCGACGACGGGCGGGAAACCCCCGAACAGTACCGACTGCTGACCACCATCCTCGACCCCTCCGACGCACCCGCGGAAGATCTCGCCCTCGCCTACGCCCAACGCTGGGAAATCGAGAACACCTTCGACGAACTCAAGACCCACCAACGCGGACCACGCGCCGTGCTGCGGTCGAAATCCCCACCGCTGGTTCAGCAGGAAATCTGGGGGCACCTGTGCTGCCACTACGCCATCCGCACGCTGATGCGCGACGCCGCGACCGCCGGCGGTCACGACCCGGATCGGATGTCCTTCGTCGCCGCCCTGCGGATCACCCGACGATCCCTGTCCCACAGCTCTTTTTCCCCCTCATAACCACCACGCCGCCACCAGATTGTGGAATCAGGGCATCGCCAAAATCCTGCGCCGCATCAACCCAGCACGCCGACCCCGATCAAACCCCCGCGTCGTCAAACGCAAAGTCCTCAAATGGGCCGCCAAACGCGCACACCACCAACACCATCCACAACCCACCCAACCGCCGAAATGCACCATCCTTGTTCACTAACTAAACGGTATTGGGTTAAGCCTGGATCCACCGATAGGGGCGGGTCGGCTGATGGGTTCGGTTGCGGCCGTTGATGGGCTGTCAGGGGTGTGGGTGATCGCCCGACCGATGTGTCGGGTTGTTCCACTGGGTCTTTCGGGTCGGGGCCGGGGGTGGCCGGGCGGATTAGGTGACCTGGGGTCTTCGATGCCGGGTGTGGGTGAAGAGTTGGTTCCATTCGGATTCCCAGGGCCAGCGCCGCGGCAGGTGCAGGGTGAGGCGGCGGGCCGAGGACGCGATCCGCGCCGGAACCGAGATCAGGGTCCGGCGGATGGTGGCGGTCGTCGCCTTGGCCAGGCGGGCCCCGGTGAGGGTGGCGGCGGCGCGGGTGAGATTGAACGCCATCACCGCAAGCACCAGCCAGGCACTATTGGCGGCGAACCGCCCCGACGGCAGGTGCGCGAGCGCGGAGTTCTTCAGGTCGGCGTGGACCTGCTCGATGATCGCGTGCCCGCGGTGGATCTTGTCCGCGGCCACGGTGTCCAGGACGGCGGGGTCGGTGGTGGTGAAGAACGCGTGGAACCGCCAGGCGTCGAACAACGTGCCCTGACCATCGGTGTGTTCCCGCAGGTCGGGGATGCGGCGCACCACCAACCGGCCCGGTGTCCGCTCGGAGGCGAGTCGGGTGAACGCGGTGAAGTCGATCTCGGCGACCTCGGCGCGGGAGATCCACCGGCCGGCCTGTTCGTCGTAGACGGCGTCGGTGTATTCGATCGGGGTCCACGCATCCTCGTCGATGGCGGCGATCGCCGCCTTCACCGTCGCGGTCATCCGCACCGTGACCGAGACGTCGGCGCCGGAGCGCAGTGCCGCGGACACGGTCGGGTGCCCGTAGAAGGCCGAGTCGGCCCGCACCAGCACAGACCCCGGTGACAGCTGCGGGCGCAGGCGGCCGAGTGTGGCGAGGGCGTCGCTGACCATCCGGGATGCCCCGCGTGGGGATCCGCAGCCGCCGCGGCGCAGGCGTTGGCCGACGATCACCGGTGCCCGCCCGTCGGTGGTGGCGGTGGCGATCAGCGCGTTCAACCCCCGGACCCCTGTATATCCGTAGCCCGAACCCTGCTTGGCGTGCCCGTGCACCTCGACGATGGTGTCGTCGAGGTCGACGAGGATCCGCCCACCTGATTCGGGCCCATCGACCAGCGGTGTTCGTTCGGCCAGGCCTTGCAGGAATCGGGTGGCGACGGCGTCGAGTTGGCGGACGTGCCCGAAGGAGAACGTCCGCAGGAAGGAGCCCAGCGTCGACGGGGCGTACGGGTGGTCGAATACCGTGGGCATGGCGCCGTGCCGCAACAATGCCATGTCATCGATGCTGTCGGCGCCGGCGACCATGCCCGCTACCAGTGCGGTCACCTTCCGGCCCGCGTGTGCGCCCTTGTCGGTGGGCAGCGTCAGATGCTCGTCTGCCAGGTCATCGAGGCCGCAGTCCTGAGCCAACCCCAGGACCGGAACCAGTCCGGCCGCGGCGAGGAGATTGCGGTCGTCGAACGCCGAGGCCGTCACCGGGTGGGTGTGGGATAGTTGCACCCTAGAGATGCCCTTCGTGTCGATCGAACTGGTTCTGTGAGAAGTCCAATTCTTTCAGCACGCAAGGGCATCTCGCCGTTTCGACTCACCTACCCCGACACCACATCGGTGGATCCAGGTTAAGAAGTACTCACGGGTGGCGGAGCCGCAACGAACGGGGCGAACAGTCGGGCAGTGTTCGCGGACGCCGCCGCGGTGTCCTCGGGTGGGTTGGCGATGAAACTCAAGGCGAGCCGGACGATCGCGTGCGCGATGATCCCGGCGTCGTCCGGGGAGGAGTTCACCCACGACCGTTGCAACGTCTGGGCGAGCCGTTCGGCCGCCGGTTGGATGATGATGTTGCTGTCCGTCGTGATCAGGCGCAGCAGATCCTCGGGTGCCTTCCCCTGGTGCAGCGACATCACCAGGGGATCGGCTCCGCTGAGTTCGAAGAACGTCGCATAACCTTCCCGCAGAGCAGTTGTCGCGTCGCCGGGGTTCTCGTACAGAGCGGATTCGATGACGGTGACGAGGCTGTCGGTCAGCCGAAGGGCGTACCCCTCCGCCAGGCCGCGCCGCGATCGGAACTCTTTGTAGATCGTCTGCCTGCTCAGCCCCGCGGCGACCGCGACGTCGGTCATGGTGATTGTCGGCCACGGACGTTCCAGCAGCAGTTCCCGGAGCGCATCGAGGGTTGTCTCCCGCATCAGCGACGTTGCGGCCAGCCGGTACCGACTCGGTCGGTCGGTGCGGTCGTCTGCTGGCATGACCTCGATGCTAGCGGGCGGCCGCGACCCGACCCTCCCGCTCGCCGGCGAGCACGTCGGTCAGAGCAACCGACTCGTCCGCCAACGCGGCGCGGTCGACGGCGCCGCCCCGGGCGATCATCGTGCGCACGGTGCGGAGGTCTTTCGGGCGGCCCACGGCGATGACCCCGACCGGCGTGCCCTCACGCACCGCGACCGCTGTGAAATCGCGATCGGCGATCGAACCGCGGATCACGTAGTCGTCGTCGAAACGGGTCGCGCCGGCGAACTGCACGGTGTGGCCGTACTGGTTGGACCACCCCCACGGAACGTCGGTGAACGGTGTGGGCTTCCCGAGGATGGACTGCGCGGCGGCAATTCCCTGTGCCTGAGCGCCGTTCCAGTGTTCGGAACGATATCGCTCGTCGTCACGCGCACCGGGGATGTTGGCGGCGTCTCCGGCCGCGTAGACGCCGTCGGCCGAGGTGCGGAACTGCCCATCGACGGTGATGCCGTTGTGGACGCGCAGTCCCGCCGCGACCGCGAGCGTCACCTCCGGGACGGTGCCGACCGAGACGAGGACGGTTCCGGCATCCCAGCTGCGACCGTCGTCCGCGACGGCGCGGGCGGAGCCGTCGTCGCTCACGTCGAGCGACGACAGTGCGACATCCGTGCAGACGTCGACATCGTTCTCGGCGTGCAGGGACGCGATCATCGTCGAGACTTCCGGGGGCACAATTCGACTGAGGAGCGCCGGGTCGCGTTCGAGAACGGTGACCTCCGCGCCGAGCGACCGCGCCGTCGCAGCGACCTCACATCCGATGAGACCGCCGCCGATCACGAGCAGGGAACCGGTGCGTCGAATCGACGCGCGAAGGGAATCGGCATCGGCCATCGAGCGCAGAGTGAAGACGTTCGCACCGGAGACACCGTCGAGTCGGCGGGCCTTTCCACCGGTCGCGAGCAGCAGGGCACTGAACTGCAGAGTTTCCCCCGAGGAGAGTGTCAGGCGTTTCCCGCCGGTATCGAGTCCGACGGCCGTTGCACCGGTGATCAATTCGATCTCCCTCTCCTCCCAGAAAGAGTCGGGCTTCAGCGCGGTCTTCTCCGCGGCTGTGGCACCCGACAGGAAGTCTTTCGACACCGTCGGGCGCCGATACGGCAGTGCGGGTTCGTCTCCGATCAGGACGACGCGCCCGCGGAAGCCTTCCGAGCGGAGCGTCTGCGCGGCGCTCGCCCCTGCGATACCGGACCCGACGATAACCACCGTCGACAGTTCCGCGGAGAGATTCGGCATTGCGCTCACGCCCGGCTGACCTCGACCATGTCGAAGTCCGCCTTGGCGGCCCCGCAGTCGGGGCACGACCAGTCCTCGGGAATGTCGTCCCATCTGGTGCCCGGCTCGATGCCGTCCTCCGGCCAGCCCTCGGCCTCGTCGTACTCGAACCCGCATTGGACGCAGCGGAAAAGCTTGAAATCGGTACTCATGTCACGCCACCTTCGGGTCGAAATCGATCTTTTCGCGGACCCCGCAGTCGGGGCAGCACCAGTCGTCGGGCACATCGGCCCACGAGGTGCCGGCGGGGAATCCCTCACGCGGTGCGCCGGACGCCTCGTCGTAGACGTAGTCGCAGACCGGGCACTGGTAGGCGGCCATCACCGAACTCCGCCGCTGTACTTGGCCAGCACCTTCTCGCGCTTGCCGGGTTGGATGTTCACGCGGGTGATGTCGCCGTCGTAGTGGTCGAGCACGCGGTGATCCATCACCTTGCGCCAGAGCGGCGGGAAATACGCGAGCGTGATCATGCTGGCGTAGCCGCTGGGCAGGTTGGGAGCACCGTCCATGCTCCGCAGCGTCTGGTAGCGCCGGGTCGGGTTCGCGTGATGGTCGCTGTGGCGCTGCAGGTGGTACAGGAAGATGTTGGTCACGATATGGTCGGAATTCCAGCTGTGTGAGGGCGCGCAGCGCTCGTAGCGGCCACTGGCAGTCTTCTGACGCATCAGGCCGTAGTGCTCGAGGTAGTTGACCGTCTCGAGGAGAGAGAAACCGTAGATCGCCTGAATGATCAGGAACGGGATGACGACCGGACCGAAGATGGCGATGAGTGCGCCGAACAGCACCACCGACATGAGCCAGGCATTGAGCACATCGTTGTGAATGCTCCACGTGCTCTTGCCGAGTCGCTGCATCCGGGTCTTCTCGAGTTCCCAGGACGACGTCAGGCTTCCCCAGACGCTGCGGGGCAGGAACGTCCAGAAGCTTTCTCCGAAACGTGAACTCGCCGGATCCTCCGGGGTGGCGACCCGGACGTGATGGCCCCGATTGTGCTCGATGTAGAAGTGGCCGTAGAAGGTCTGCGCGAGAGTGATCTTTGCCAGCCACCGTTCGAGCTCGGTCTTCTTGTGGCCCATCTCGTGTGCGGTGTTGATGCCGATGCCGCCCATGACGGCGACGCTGAACGCGACGCCGACCTTCGACACCAGCCCGAGGCCGCCGTCGATGCCGAGCCAGGAGAGGTTGTCCGCCGACCAGAGGTAGCACGCGAACACCAGGCTCGCCAGCTGGAACGGGATGAACACGTACGTGCAGTACCGGTAGTACCTGTCGTTCTCGAGCTGTTCCATCACTTCCTCGGGAGGGTTCTGGCCGTCGGGCCCGAAGAACCTGTCGAGGATCGGGAGCGCGATGAACAGCAACAGGGCGCCGATCCACCACCACACCGGAGCCACCGCCGACCATCCGAGTCGGTTGAAGGCCCACACCAGCCCCGCGGCGAGGAACAGCGCGGTCGGGGGTATCAACCCCATCAGCCACAGGTAGCGCTTGCGGTCGCGCCAGGCTTCCGGTGGTGCTTCCTCTGTCGTCCTGCCGATATCCGACGTCGTCACGGTCCGAACCTCCTCGTCCAGTAGCTGTCGCGGTATGAACCAGCTCACTCTGCATTGGACAGTACATGGATATGGATCCAGAGTCTAGACAAATAGGAGGATTTGTAAATTAGCTGCGGTGCTCTAACGCCGGGGGCTTCGCCACCGATAGAGAGTTCGACACTGTTCCACTGCTGAGGAGGCCTTCGATGTTCCGTGACCCCGGACTTCCCGACTGGCTCGAATTCGTCCTCGGCCTGCTCGGGTACCGCTGGTAAGTCGTCTACTCCGGCGTCCGCGAGCGCGCCGCGAACGTCCCTGTCGCCACGACGGCGAACACCAGCCCCCACCACGGGTGACCGGCGACTGCGACGAGCACGCCGGTCACCGCGAACAGCGCGGTCTGAGCGAACAGTCGTGCGGGATTGTGTAGTCGCCGAGACGATTTCGGTGCCATGGTGACGCCCCAGAGCACGGCCGCGGCCACTGGGAGGAGCGTCGCCAGTACCACCTGAACGACCGTCGAGTTCGCGAGCGACCAGCCCGCGCCGGCGAGCAGGACCAGCATCGCGATCTCGCAGGCGAAAGCCACGACGTCGAGAACACCCACTCGTGGCACGCCGGCTTCGCTCATCGACCCAGCTTAGATGCGTACGTTGGAAGGGAGGCCGAACACGGGACGACGGAAGAGAGACTGGTGCAGATCGGGGCCGGCAAGGTCTTCGGTGGCATCGGCTCCGTCATCGGACACGAGGCACCGCACGGGTTCGACGACCAGCGAAGCCAATTCGACGGCAACGGCAACAACGTGAACTGGTGGACACCCGCGGACCGAGAGCAGTTCGCGGCCCGGACGCAGAAACTCGCCGACCAGTTCGACGCCTACACCCCGATCCCCGGCCGACTCGACGTCCACGTCAACGGCAACCTGCCCCTCGGCGAGAACATTGCCGATCTCGGTGGCGTCAACGCATCGTACGACGCACTGCAGGCCGTGCTCGATTCGGATCCCGGTACGGCGGAGGAGAAGATCGACGGGCTACAGTTCGGACAGTCGTTCGGTTGCCCTGCTTCGCCTGTGAGTACTTATTAACCACGGGCGGTTAATAAGTACTCACAGGCGAAGCATCGCGGCAATGTGCCCGAGCCGGGGCTGGTCGATCGACCCCTCCACGCAGCGCGCGAACAGCCACAGCTGTAGCCGCCCGACGTCGAGGCCGAGCAGGCCCGCCATCCGGTTCGGGAATCCGACCGGGTCGGCGGCGAGGCGGTCGACATGGTCGAGCATGTGCTGCAGCACGTCGTACGTCGGATCGCCGACATACGGTTTGGGATCGATCACCAGCCACGGCTCGCGGGCGGCCGACAGCACGTTGTCGGGGTGCAGATCGGTGCACAGCAACCGCGGCTGCGTTGCCGTCCTCGGTAGCTCGCGGAACAGTTCCATCCCGGCTCGCGCGAGGCCCGGATCCAGGCGCGGCGTGCGTGCGAGTTTCTCCTCGAACTCGTCGGCCCATACGTCGCACATGCCGGTGAGTGGGCGGAACGGAGTGCCGGCAGGGGGTTCGATCCACAGTCTGCGCAGCAACCCCGCGATCACGACGTCCTGTTCCTCGGGCGGCCGGACGTCGGACAGCGGGGTGCCGGGTTCGCAGGCTTCGAGGAGCAGCGCCGTGGTGTGGTCGAGCACGCGGTGGTCGAGCAGTCGGACGGCGCCGTCACCGTTCCACGCCGCGAGTCCGTCCGCCTCGTGCAGTGCCTCGTCGTGTCGCCAGCCGACCTTCAGTACCACCCGTTCGCCGGCGGCGGTGCGTGCGGGCGCCGTCCAGGACGTCACGCCGCCCGGCTGGAACGGGCGCCCGACGTCCAGCGACCACTCCCGGCTCACCGTCGCGACGACGGCGGGGAGGTCGGCCAGCCACGTTCGGCGCGGCGCGTCGGGAGCGTCGTACTCGGCCATCTCACGCACGAGGTTCGTCGGCAGTTCAAGATCCGGCACACCCGCATTGTGCCTCGCAGGTCGTCGGGTCACCGCCTTCCGCGGTCCCACACGCGCTGCGTCTGCTCGGCGATGTCAGGGTGGTGGGTCTGCTGGAAGTTGCGTCCACCGCGGGCGAAGGTGTGCACGGTCGCGGGCGGTACGTCGAACTCGGCGACGGGTGCGTCGAGCCACTCGCAGTCTCGGAGGTGCACCAGATCCACAGCCGCGGCCTCCGGACTCGAGTCGTAGCGCCACGGACCGTCGATCCGGCCGAGGAGGTAGAGCCCGTCGGCGTCACGCGACCAGACGAACGATCCGTCCAGCACCTGCGTGAAGCGTTCGAGCCGGCGTGCGGCCGGATCACCGTAGGTGCGCTCGGTCGCGTCGAGCGCCTCACTCAGATCGACGGGAGGTGGGGCCAGCAACCCGCCGATTCCACACACGTCCATCGCGAGCGCGCGCTGCACCGCGAGCCCTGGGTCCACGCCGTCGCGACGGGAACGCATCGGTGCGCGGTAGACGTCGGTGGGTGTCATACGTATGGATTCTCCCTGACGCCGAACCGCGACAGCACGCTTCGGCGATCGTCTACCCGGGTAAACTAGAACCTGTTACATTCGCGGGAGGGGTACTACTTCTGGAACTCGGAGAGAACTCATGAGCTACCGCGTCGTCGAATGGTCCACCGGTACGGTCGGGCGTCACGCCATCGCAGGCATCGACGCCCGCGACGACCTCGAATTGGTCGGCGTGTGGGTGTCCAACCCGGAGAAGGTCGGGAAGGACGCCGGGGAGCTGGCCGGCCTCGGCCGAGAACTCGGGGTGACGGCGACCGACGACAAGGCGGCACTTCTCGCCCTGAAGCCGGACTGCATCGTGCACACCGCGATGACGGACGACCGCATCTTCGACGCGATCGAGGACCTGATCTCGTTCCTCGAAGCGGGCATCAACGTCGTGTCCTCGGGACCCGTTCTGTTGCAGTACCCGATCGGTGTGGTCCCGGACGAACTCGTCGACCGCATCCGCCGCGCCGGCGAACAGGGAGGCGCAAGCCTCCACGTGAACGGCATCGACCCCGGATTCGCGAACGACGTTCTGCCGCTGGCCATGACGAGCCTGTCGCAGCGGATCGACCAGGTGCGCTGCTCCGAGATCGCCGACTACTCCACCTACTACCAGCCGGTGGTGATGAGTGAGATCTTCGGATTCGGCAAACCCGTCGAGGAGACGCCGATGCTGTTCCAGCCGGGCGTGCTGTCGCTGGCGTGGGGGAGCGTCGTCCGCCAGATCGCCGCGGGACTGGACCTCACGCTCGACGAACCGCTGGTGGAGAAGTTCGAACGCATCCCCGCCGAGGAGGATCTGGACATTCTGTCGTGCCACATCGCAAAGGGCACGGCGGCGGCGGTGCGGTTCGAAGTCGTCGGCACGGTCGACGGGGTGCCGCGCGTGGTCCTCGAGCATGTCACCCGCACCCACCCCGAACAGAAACCGGACTGGCCGAAACCCACACGCGGCGACGGGTGCTACCGCATCGACATCACGGGCGAGCCGATGATGACCGTCGAGTTCAACCACCACGGCGAGCACGGCGACCACAACGTGTCGGGGATGATCGTCACCGCGATGCGGCTGGTGAATTCGGTGCACGCGGTGGTCGAAGCGAAGCCCGGGCTCGTGACCGCAGTCGACCTGCCCCTCGTCACCGGTCGCGGATTATGCGCTTCGCGCCCGTGAGTACTTATTAACCGCCCGTGGTTGATAAGTACTCACAGGCCGAAGGCACTGAGCGCATTTCGGAGACCGTCGGGGCGCTCCGCGAGTGGAACGGGTTCGACGAGTGCGAACGCGCAGCCCACCTTTCTCGCCGCACCGTCGGCTTCCTCGCTGTCGCCGATCATCAGAGTCCGTTCGGGCTCGGAACCGAGTGCGGCGAGGGCGTGCTCGAAGATCTTCGGGTCCGGTTTGATCGCACCCACCTCGAATGACAGCACGAACGCGTCGACGAGATGCTCCACTCCCAGATCCGCGAACGCGGGCCGGATGTCGAACGCGATGTTGCTCAGCACCGCGACCTTGATTCCACGGTCCTTCAGTGACGCAAGCACTTCCGCGGTATCGGGGTATGCGCTCCAGCATCCCGGGTCGATCACCCGCTCGTACAGCCCGACCGCCTGGTCCTCGTGTGCGACCCCGGACTTGCGGAGCACGTCGAGGTACGCCTGCCGGTGAAACCGGGGGTCGAGGTCGCGGTTGGTCCACGCGTGGTGCTCGGCCGCGTCCATCTCGACGGTCTGACCGACCGGCGCCGTCATGCGCCGCATAAGCTCGGCCTGCTGGTGGAGGTCGAACGGTTCACCTTCGTGGTCGGTGAGGTCGGACATCCAGCTCTCGTCCTCCTCCAACCGGAACAGCGTGCCGGAGAAGTCGAAGATCACTGCGTCGAATTCGGTGAGATCGGAAGCCACGTTTTCCAGGCTAACGCGCGGTGCGCGCGACTTCAGGGTGAAGCCGGCCGGGGGTCAGTCGACTTCGAGTTCACCCATCAGTGACCAGTCGGTGCCGTCGATCGTGGTGTTGATGATTCGCGGCGTCTGCGCGAGGGCGGGCTTCAATTCGCGCATCGCATTCTGGAAATGCTCGCTCTGCACGTGGGCGACCGCGGCGTCGTCGTCACGGAACGCTTCGACGAGGACGTACAGGTTCGGATCCTCCACCGCGCGCGACCAGTAGAACCACAGGTTGCCCGGTTCGTTTCGGGTCGCGTCGGTGAACGGCTGCACCCGGTCGAGCCAGCCGTCCGCGTGGTCCGGTTTCACGGTGAAGTTGACGACGATGAAGATCACGGCTGCCTCACTTCTCGAGTTCCCGCATTCCGTGACGAATCCTACGCGCGCGATTCCGCCGGATCCTCGACCGAACGCCGTAGCCGGGTGAGGATGCGCGTGAAGCTGTCGGGGTCGTCCAGGGCACGAGCGAGAACGAGCGCGCCCTGGATTCCTGCAACGACCTCCTCGGCGAGTGGACGCGACTGCGTGCGGTGGCCGGCGTCGGCGAGGGCGCCGGCGAGCGAATCGACCCAGTCGGTGAAGTAGGCGCGGACCCGGTGGGCGAAGCGGTCACGTTCGAGGCCGAGCGCGAACGCGCCGAACAGGCAGATACGGCGACCCGACCGGAAGTACGTCTCGACCTCGTCGAACATCCGCTCGAGGCGGGCGACGGCGGGCTCGGACCCGCGCAGCGGCCGGTACACGGCGGTCTGGAACCAGGCGTCGACCTCGTCGAGGACGGCCTCGGCCATCTCGTCCTTGCCGCGGGGGAAGAAGTTGTACAGGCTCCCTTTGCCGAGTCCGGTGTGCTCGGTGATGACGGCCAGACTCGCGCCGTCGAACCCGTGGGATCGGAACACCTCGGCCAGCACGGGGACGACGTCGCCGCGCTCGGCTACTGCTCGGGGCATGACTACTCCTCGTGTGCCGGTCAGAGGCCGAGATCACTCAGCCCGGGATGATCCGACGGTCGCACGCCGGACATGTCCCAGAAGAACTTGCGGTCGGATTCGTCGATCGGCACGTCGTTGATGCTGGCATGCCGCCACCGCATGAGACCGTCGTCGTCGAACTGCCAGTTCTCGTTGCCGTACGCGCGGAACCACTGCCCGTCGGTGGTGTGGAACTCGTACGCGAACCGGACCGCGATCCGATTCCCGTCGTGCGCCCACAGCTCCTTGATCAGACGGTATTCCAGTTCGCGGTCCCACTTCCCGGCGAGGAAGTCGACGATCTCGCGGCGCCCCTGGAGAAAGGTGGACCGATTGCGCCACCAACTGTCCTCGGTGTACGCCTGCGCGACCTTCTCCGGATCACGGGAATTCCAGCCGTCCTCGGCGGCGCGGACCTTCGCGCTCGCGGTGTCGAGCGTGAATGGTGGAACGAGTGGGCGGACGGACATGGTGAGCGCTCCTTTTCGGAGAGGGGCTTGTACCTTTCAGTACAGACTGTACCGATAGGTACAAGCGCTGTCCAGGGTCGCGCCGCACTCAGTTGACGGCTGATGCCCCCGCCGTGACGGCGAGGGCATCAGCTGATCGTGAAAACTAGTGCGTTTCGGCGAGTTCCGCGCCGATGCCGGTCTCGGCGCGCACCAGCATCTCGGCGAATTTCTCGTCTCGATCCGCCGAACGTCCGTGAAGGCGTTCGCCGGCGAGGGAGCCGATCACGGCGGCGGCACACCCGAGCGGCATCGTGATGATCACCGGCAACTGAATGGTCAGCGGCGCCGGTCCGCTACCCAGCCAGAGCGCTTCCGTGAACATCAGGCTGACCACGGTGGATGTCAATCCCACGGAGATGCCCCACACGGCGCCGGTGCTGTTGAACCGTCGCCAGTTGAGGCTGAGCAGCAGGCTCGGCAGGTGCGCACTGCCTGCGACCATGAACGCCATTCCCATGAAATACGTGATGTTGGTGGTATCGCCGATCGCCATCGTCAGTCCGATCGCGACCACGCTGAAACCGACGGCCGCGTACCGGGCGACCTTCGCCTCGCGGGCATCCGCGGTCTCCGTGTCGGCGTCCGCAGCCTTCCTGCGGGTGAGGGTGGGCCACACGTCGTGGGCGAACGTTCCCGCCGCGGAGATCACGACGCCCGCGACGACGGCGACGATGCTCGCGAACGCGACGGCTGCCACCATGGCCAGCGCGATCGATCCGCCGATGGTGCCGACGCCTCCGCCGAGTTCCGTGACCAGCGTGGGTGCCGCGAGATTGCCGCCTGCGCCGACACGATCCGCCCCGTCCGGGCCGAGGAGCGCCGCGGTGCCGAAGCCCATGACGATGACGATCAGGTAGAAGATGCTGCACAGTGCGACGGTCCAGCCGAGCGACTTCCGTGCCGTCGCGGCCTCGGGGACGGTGAAGAAGCGAATCAGGATGTGCGCCATACCGGCCGTGCCGAGCGCGAACGCGAGGGAGTACGAGATCAGGTTGATCGCGCCGGTCTGCCCGAAGATCAGGCCCGGGGAGAGGATCGCATCCCCGGCTGCCGCGTTCGACGTCGCCGCCCCGAGCATGCCGGGGAGGCTGAAGCCGAATTTCGCCAGGATCCCGAGGCACACCACGATTGCCAGGATCGACAGGATGGACGACTTGATCACCTGAACCCACGTGGTCGCCAGCATTCCGCCGACGAAGACGTAGATACCCATGAGTGATCCGGCCACCACGACGGACAGGCCGAACGGGATGCCCGAGACGGACTCGAGCAGGACGCCCGCCGCCACGAGCTGGGCGAGCAGCACGAAGGTTCCGGTGACGATGGTGCTGAGAGCGACCACCACCCGCACGCGACGTGCACCGGTCCGGAACACCAGAACATCGGCGAGCGTGAACTTTCCGACGTTCCGCATCTTCTCGGCGAGGAGGAAGAGGACGGGGAGGAAGGAGACCACCGACGTGCACAGAATGACGGCGCCGTCGACGCCCTTGTAGAAGATCAAACCCGTGGTGCCCAGGAAGCTGCCCGCCGAAATGAACTCGCCGGCGATCGCGAAACCGTTCTGCCAGCCCTTGATCGAGCGGCCCGCGGCGAAGAAACCGGTGGCGCTGCGGCTTCGGCGCGATGCGGCGAACGTCACCCACAGCGTGAGCGAGATGACGGCGGCGCAGATGCCGATGGCGAGGAAGTCGGCGTCGCCGGTCATGAGACATGCTCCTGATCACGTTGCGCGATGGCCCGGACGGCGTCATCGGCGGCGGGTTGGATGTAGGCACGGGACAGTCGGAAATACGCGTACACGAGTACCCAGGTGCCGGCGAATTGGGAGAACACCACCCACAGCGACAGCGGAACACCGAATGCTGTGTTATCGCCGAGGAATTCGGGGAAGTAGGCGAATCCGACCAGAAACCCCGAGAACAGTGCGATCGCGATCAGGCCGAGTCCGGTGGTGACGGCGCGTCGGCGGCGTCGCAGTTCCACGAACTCCGGCAACGCGAGAATCGGTGACCAGACGGCTGCGCTCGCCGCGGTGGCAGGGGACTCGGTGGTCACGCGTTCACCGCCGCGCGTCGCGCCGACTCGAGGGCGAAACGGTTCTCGTCCCAGCCCTCCGAGAGCGGCCCGAAGTAGTGGAAGCGCACCTGCTTGACGCGGTACAACCAGCGGCCGTCGACTTTGACGGCTTCGTCCGTGTACCGGCCGGCGGCGATGGAGGCGTTGCCGTCGGATACGCAGGGCTGCCAGAGGAACGAGCGGACGGTGGCCCGATCGCCGTCGAGGTCGATCTCCAGGTTGGTGATGAAGTGCCAGAACGCGGTGAGCCCGCCGGGGGCGAGGCCGGCGAAGAACGCCCGCATCTCGCTCTTGCCCTTCGGGTTGGACAGCCCGTCGAATTCGCCGTCGTCGGTGAACAGATCCATCAGGGCGTCCCAGTTGCCGTCGTCGAGATGGCGGCAGTACTGGGCGTCGAGGTACCGGATGGCCTCCAGGTCTTCGAGGCGGCGGATTCGTTCTTCGAGGGTGCTCAAGGTGGCATACCTCCACGGTGTGAGGAGCGGAATGCGCGAACTAGCCATTAACAAACGTTCACGTGATCTGGACCATAACGGACGCGCTACCGTCGGTCAACACCGTGCGCCGTTCACCCCGTTCGACGTGCGTAAAGGCTGGTGAACTGCATTTTCTGCAGGGTGTGTTGCCCGCGCCTCGCGCGGCACCTACCCTCCGAGGGATGAACACTCGGTCAAGTGGTGCGGTGATTCCCTCCGTCCGGCAGCGGATCCTGGACGCGGCGCTGGAGGAGTTCTATACCGCCGGCTTTCATGCGGCGACGATGCGCACCATCGCCAAGCGTGCGGGCTGCAGCGCCGCCAACGTGTACAACCATTTCGAGAACAAGGACGAGCTCCTGGTCGAGATTCTGCGGTCGGCCAGTGACGAGCAGTTCACCGCCACCCGGACCGCTCTGCGGAAGGCGGGGTCCGCACCGTCGGAGCAGTGGACTGCCGCGGTGGTCGCGCATTCGCTGTATACCGCCCGCAATCAGCAGGCCTGCCTCGTGGCGAACACCGAACTGCGCTATCTGGATGAGGTGGATCGCAAACGGGTCGTGGGCTCGCGTGATGCGCAGGAGCACCTGTTCGTCACCATCGCGGAGGCGGGTGTGGCCGCCGGCGACTTCGACGTCCCCCACGTTCACCAGGCGGTGACTGCCGTGCTGACGATGTGCGCGGGCATCGCGCTCTGGTACCGGCCGGACGGACCACTGTCCGCTCAGGCGGTTGCGGACTCGTACGGCATCTACGCGCTCAACCTGGTCGGATATCGTCCGGCCTGAGTCGGCGGTTCAGCATTGACGCTGCGGTCCGGACATGCTCTACTGGGTGAACAAGCGTTAATGTGATCCGAGTGCAGAACTACGAGTTCTCCCGGGTCGCGCGCCCCGTAGTTCGAATGGATGAGGAGTGTCCATGACTCACCGGCCGTCGCAGCCGCGTACCGATTCACCCCGGTATCTGACCGAGGACCGATTGGCGATCCGCGACCTGGCTCGCGATTTCGCGATGAAGCAGGTGCTCCCGGTCGCCAACGAACTCGACCCGGTGCAGGGCACCATTCCCGACACCCTGAAGAAGGCGATGGCCGAGGTCGGCTTCTTCGGGATCATGATCCCGGAGGAGCACGGCGGTCTCGGTCTCGGTGTGTTCGAGTACTGCCTGGTCGCGGAGGAGTTGTCGCGGGCGTGGATGAGTGTGTCGGGACTGCTGGCCCGCGGTAACGGGATGGGCGGCGGGTTCACCCCGGAGCAGGAGGCGGCGTTGCTGCCGAAGGTCGCCCGCGGCGAGTACCTCGGCGCGTACGCCCTGTCGGAGGCCGAGGCCGGATCGGACGTCGCGAACATCTCCTGCCGCGCGACCCGGGACGGTGACGACTGGGTGATCAGCGGCACGAAGATGTGGTGCACGTACGCCGATGAGGCCGATTACCTGGTGCTGTTCGCCCGCACCGATCCGAACAAGGATCCGGCGAAGCCGCACCGCGGGATCAGCGCGTTCCTGATCGAGAAGGACCGCGGGGGTTTCCCCGAGGGGATCAGCGGGACGAAGATCCGCAAGATCGGGTATTTCGGGTGGAGCACGTGGGAGTTGTCGTTCGACGGTTTCCGGGTGCCGGCCACGTCGATGCTCGGGGAGGAGGGCAAGGGCTTCTACCTGGCGGTGTCCGGTCTCGAGGTGGGGCGGGCGCATACCGCGGCCCGGGCGATCGGTCTGGCGCGGGGCGCCTTGGAGGATTCGATCGCGTACCTGCATACCCGCCGTCAGTTCGGGCACGAGTTGGCCGATTTCCAGCATCTGCGGTTCAAAGTGGCGAAGATGGCCGCCGACATCGAGGCCGCCCGGCAGTTGATGTATTCGGTGGCGACGGATATCGATACCGGGCGGCGGTGCTCGCTGGAAGCGTCGATGTGCAAGCTGGTGGCCACGGAGATGGCCGAACGCGTGACCAGTGAGGCGGTGCAGATTCACGGCGGCGCCGGGTACACCACAGATTTCCAGGTGGAACGGCATTGGCGGGATGCGCGGCTCACGAAGATCTTCGAGGGCACCAGCGAGATCCAGATGCGGATCATCTCCGACGAACTGCTGGGAAGGACTGCAGAATGAGCACACTCACCATGAGCATCGCTGTCGGCGATCGCACTGTGAGCGACGCCTGGCGCGTCTCCGAACTCGGACTGTCCCTGCCGGACGCATCGCTGACGGGGATCGTCGCGGCAGGAATACTCGCGCCGCCGGCGACGTCCGGTGCCACACGTACCGGGCTGCAATGGAATTCGCAGTTCGCGGTGACAGGTGACGATGTCGTCCACGTCGAGTCCGTCGTCACGCGTGTCGAACAGTCGAAGGACGGAGCCGTGTTCGATCGCCACGTGCGGCTCGTCGACGACGGCGGCTCGGTACGTGAACAGGGAATCGAGACGTGGAGTTCGCCCGAACCGTCCGACGTCCGATTCGATCCCGCTGTCGATTTCTGCACACCGGCCTGGGGAGAGCGTCTCCGCGAATCCCTCTCCGCCGATCCGGCCTTTTCGTCGTCACTGTCGTCGTGGGACGGCACCGTGGGCCTGCGTTGCACCGACTCCTCGGGCCGGGCCCGCGAACTGCACCTGCGGATCTATCGCGGAACGATCATCGACGTCGCCCGCCGGGTCCCGGGTGGGGCCACGTTCACGCTCATCGCTCCGGCCGTCACCTGGGTCGACCTGGTGTTCGCCGAACGGAACGACTTTCTGCGCCGCGCCATCCGGGGCGAATTCTCCTCCAGCGGTGACGGGTACGAATACCTGCGACTCACCAAACCGCTCGACATCATCATCGCCCATGCCCGCAGCGCCGCACGTGAGTGGCAAAGCTTGCCGGGGCACACTTTGCCACTCACGTGCGGAAGGGAGGCCCGGCCATGATCGAGGCCCGCTACCTGGAGATCGACGGAGCGCTCGGCTTCGTCGAGATCATCACCCCCGACAATCACCCGGACACCGACGTGCCCACCGTGCTGTGCCTGCACACCGCGGGCCAGAGCGGAGTCCAGTGGCGGCACGTCGCGTCCGAACTGGCAGACCGCGGCCACCGGGTGATCGTCCCCGACCTTCCGGGGCACGGACGTTCCGAGCCCGCGGTCGACGGGCCCGTCACCAGCATCGTCACGTTCGGCGACTGGCTCTGGAAGGTACTCGACGCACTCGCCGTCGAACGTCCCTTCGTCATGGGATGTTCCATCGGAGGCAAGCTGACACTCGAACTCGCCACGCGGTCGTCGAGGCCGCTGGCCGGAGCGATCGCGATGGCAGCGGAGGCCGGTCCCGGCCGCGTCAACGTGGCTGGGCTGCGCCGCGAACTCGAGGACGTCGCCGGACCCAGCCGCTCCGACCGCACGTACCTGGGCACGCTCGCCTCGATCGGAGACACCGTGCCCGAGCCCACGGCGCAGCTGATCGCCACCATGCACAAACGTGAGGACCCGGAGATCTCGTCCTCCGACCTGATCGCGTGGGGAACGCACGACGTGCGCGACCGACTCGCCGACATCACCTGCCCCATCAGGCTCGTCGCCGGAGCGCAGGACCCGTGGATCGATGCCGCAGTCGTCGAGCAGGCCGCGTCGGCACTCGACGCCGCCCAGCCGGGACGTGCGACGTTCACCCTGCTCGAGGGTGTCGGCCACTACCCGATGGAGGAGGTCGACGACTTCGCCGCGGTGACGGACGAGTGGTTGACCGAACTGCGTGCGGCGGTGGTGCTCTCGTGACAGCGCACACCGCGGCCACGCGCCGTGACACACTCGCCGCGTTGCTCGGCGAACTCGTGACGGCCGACCCGGATGCCGCCGCCACCCTCGACGTCGTCGACGGCGAGCCGATCGTCACCAGTCGAGCCGAACTCCGTGCCCGCGTCGACGCGCTGACGTCGGAACTCGTCGGCGTCGGCGTCCGGCGCGGCCAGTGTGTGGCTGTCTTGCTGCCGAACTGGTCGGACGCGATCGTCTGGCAACTCGCCGCGTCCGCGGTGGGTGCGCACGTCATCGGCGTCAACACCCGCTACAACACGCACGAGATCGCGCACATCCTCACGTCGGCGCGTCCCGCGGTGGTGGCCGTGGCCGACCACTTCCACGGTCTCGACCTGTTCGGGCGGCTCGACGAGGCACAGCGCTCCCTCGACGTCCCGGCCCCGGCGGTCGCCGTGGTGCGCGGTCCCGGAACGACGGGCGACGCCCCCGACCCGGCGCGATTCGACCTCGGCGGTGGCGCCTGGGCAGCCGGCAGCACGGACACCGGCACCGTCCAGGTGCCGGAGACACCCGACATGGCCACCACCACCGCGGCGGGCGAGCGGGCGGCGCCGGACGACGTGCTCGCGGTCGCGTTCACGACGTCCGGATCCACCGGCGTCCCCAAACTCGCCGCCCATCGCGAATCCGCGGTGGTTCGGCACGCGCGAGCAGACGCCGTCGTCCTCGGCGTCGAACCCGGCGACGTCACCCTGTGCGTGCTGCCGGTGTCCGGGGTGTTCGGATACAGCACCGCCCTGGCGACTCTCGCCGGCGGCGGCGCCCTGCTGATGGAACCGGTTTTCGACGCCGCGGACACGCTGGCCCGCATGGCGTCGCTGAAGGTCACGCACGTGGTCGGCGGCGACGACCTCTTCGCGCGGCTGTACGACACGTGGCACGGGGGCGACCGCGCCGACCTGTCGTCGTTGAAGCGCCTCGGGATCGCCGACTTCCTCGGGCGTTCGCACGAGGTGGCGGCGTGGGTGCGTGACGAGTTCGACGCCGTCACGACGGGCGTCTTCGGGTCTTCCGAGGTGTTCGCGCTGATGCTGCTGTGGGATGCCGCGGATCCGGAATCCCTGCGCTGGAACGGCGGCGGACGTCCGGTCGAACCCGGCATCGAGGTGCGCATTGTCGACCCACTGGACGACTCGGCCCTTCCGGACGGCGAGCAGGGCGAGCTTCAGGTACGCGGACCGAACGTCGTCGACGCCTACCTCGGCAATCCGGATGCGGCCGCGCGAGCATTCACGCGGGACGGCTGGTTCCGCAGCGGCGACCTGGCCGTCGCGACCGGCGACGGCGGCTATACGTATGTATGCCGGATGGGTGACGTGCTCCGGCTGCGCGGGTTCCTGGTGGATCCCGCCGAGATCGAGCACCGGCTGGCGGAACACGAGGCCGTGCACCTGACGAAGGTCGTGGGGATCACCGGCACCGGCGGATACACCGAGGCGGTGGCGTTCGTCGTTCCCACCGAGGGCACATCGGCGGATGCCGCAGATCTCAAGGCTTGGTGCGCAGAGTCGTTGGCGGCCTTCAAGGTCCCGGCCGCCGTGCACATGATCGAGCAGATGCCGACCACGGTGGGCGGTAACGGAACCAAGATCCGAGCGGTCGAACTGCGCGAATGGGCGCAGCGGTGGACCGATTACGAAAGGGATTTCCGCAGTGCCTGAGAATTCGAACGCCCAGGGCAGCGATGTCGTCGTCTGTGAGCCCCTCCGCACCCCCGTCGGCCGATACGGCGGACAGTTCAAGGACGTTCCCGCCGCCGACCTCGGCGCGTGGGTGGTGTCCGAACTGCTCGTTCGCACCAAGGTGGATCCGGGCAGCATCGACGACGTGATCTTCGGTCAGTGCTACCCGAACGGCGAGGCGCCCGCTATCGGGCGGGTCGTGGCCCTCGATGCGGGACTGCCGGTGACGGTTCCCGGTCAGCAACTCGACCGCCGCTGCGGATCCGGTCTGCAGGCCGTGCTCGACGCGGCGATGCGGGTACAGACGGGGGTCGCCGAACTGGTGATCGCCGGCGGCGTGGAATCGATGAGCCGCGCCGAGTACTACACCGAGTCGATGCGCTGGGGAGCCAAAGGTGCGCCGGCAGCGCTCCACGACAGACTCGCCCGCGGCCGCGTCACCGCGGGCGGACGCAATTATCCGGTGCCGGGCGGCATGCTCGAGACGGCGGAGAACCTGCGCCGCAAGTACGGCATCAGCCGTCGGGAGCAGGACGAGCTCGCGGTGAGTTCCCATCAGCGGGCTGTCGCTGCGATCGACTCCGGAAAGTTCGCCGAGGAGATCGTCCCGGTGGACGTGCCCGTCCGCAGGGGCGATCCGCAGGTCGTCGATCGGGACGAGCACCCCCGAGCCGACACGACGATCGAGTCACTCGCTCGGCTGCGGCCCATCGTCGGCAGCACCGACCCCGACGCGACCGTCACCGCAGGCAACGCCAGCGGACAGAACGACGGTGCGGCAGCGTGCCTCGTCACTACCCGGGCACAGGCGGAGCGTCTCGGGCTTCAGCCGCTCGCCCGCCTGGTCACCTGGGCGGTCGCGGGTGTGGAGCCGTCCGAGATGGGTATCGGACCGGTGCCGTCCACCGAACGGGCCCTGAAACGCGCCGGGCTGACTCTCGCCGACATCGACCTGATCGAACTGAACGAGGCATTCGCGGCGCAGGCGCTGGCAGTTACGCGCGAATGGAACTTCGGTGCGCGGGATTTCGACCGCACCAACGTCAACGGCTCGGGGATCTCGCTCGGACACCCCGTCGGCGCGACGGGAGTGCGAATCCTCACCACCTTGCTGCGCGAGATGGACCGCCGCGGAGCCCGTTACGGTCTCGAGACGATGTGCATCGGCGGCGGCCAGGGGCTGAGCGCGATCTTCGAGCGGGTCTGACCGCTCAGCTGTCGAGAGCCCGAATCCAGTCGGTGAGCGCCCGCACAACGTGTGCGGGCGCTTCCGGCATCAGTGCGTGGCTGGCATTCGGGACGACGGTCACGGTGACCAATTCGCCGAACCGATCCCGCAATTCGTTCTCCGTCTCACGCGGACGGAACGGGTCGAGAGCGGACTGCAGGTCCAGGATCGGCTGGTGCGCGACATCCCACCACTCCTCCTTGGGTGTGGCGGCCGATGCGGCGAGCTGGCGCTTCGACACCTCCGGGTACCAGCCGGTGAGCCACTCCGCCGGATCGTTGCCGGGGGCGAAGAAGCCGGTCTGCAGGTAGCCGATCCGCTCTTCGTCGGGCAGCGTGGAGTCCGAGCACTTCACCGCCAGCGCTGTCAGCTCGGCCGGGTAATTGCGGGCGCCTGCGGCGGCCACGACGATGCCGCGCACCAGGTCGGGCCGGTCGGCGGCCAGCATTCGTGCCACGTAGTGCCCGAAGGCATGACCGACCACCACGGCCGGACCGTTGTCCTGCGCCTCGATCACCGCTCCGACGTCGGCGGCCAGATCGTGCAACGTGATGTTCTCCAGCGGTCCCGTGCTCCGGCCGATGCCACGCGGCTGCGGACGGGATACCCGGAACCCGTTCTGCGCGAGACCGTCCGCGACGTCGTCGTAGTCGTACGATTCGCGCCCGAGCGAGGGCAGCAGGATCACCGACGGACCACTGCCCTCGACGACGACCTCGATCACGGCCGCAGCCGTGTGGACGAATTCCGTCGTCCGCGCCTGTGGCGTGCTCGGCATGATGATTCCTCCGTAAACGTTGAAGCCCCGGGCGACACGATCTTTCGCGTCGCCCGGGGAAATTGACGGTGTGTCAGTCCGCTTCGGGATCGAGCGCGAAGTCGTAGCTGACAACCTTACGCCCGGTGTCGTCGAGCCGGGGATCGAGGAGGAGTTCGGGTTTGGTCGCGGTGGCGACGTCGTCGTCGATCCAGTCGCCCCCCGCGAAGTAGAGCTGAGTGATGATCGGTTGCT
The DNA here is from genome assembly GCF_026810085.1 of Rhodococcus sp. JS3073. Lineage (NCBI taxonomy): Bacteria > Bacillati > Actinomycetota > Actinomycetes > Mycobacteriales > Nocardiaceae > Rhodococcus > Rhodococcus sp. JS3073. Next base: position 5,739,428 of record NZ_CP113951.1, read on the forward strand.
TGCCCGGGGAGGTCACCCGCAGGTGCAGGTGCGCCGGACGCCACGGGTGCCAGCCCGCCCCTTCGATGAACTGTCCGGTCGGGCCGTCGGTCGGAATCTGGTACGGGGCAGGCTGAATGGTGGTGATCTCGTACCGTCCCTCCGAATCGGTGACGATGGTCCCGCGGAGGTTCCATTCAGGAAGATGAGGAGCGAACTGCGAGTAGTAACCCTCGTCGTCGGCGTGCCAGAGTTCGATGATTGCGCCGCCGAGTCCGGCACCGTCCAGGTCGGTCACCCGGCCGCTGAGGACGAGAGCGGTGTGTGCCCGGTCCTCGTCGCGCATCGGCAGGGTGCACTGTGCGGGGAGTTCCGGGGCACCGGGGACGTAGTACGGTCCCTCGATGCTTCCCTTGGTGCCCCGGAACCTGGTGGAGTTCACCTCTTCGATGTCGTGCTCGACGAACACGTCGAGGAGCAGCGGCCACTCGCCGCCCTCACCCACCTCGATGAGCCACTGCTTGAGAACCCGGTATTCCGGGTAGGTGACGGCGTGCCTGTGGATCAGCGCGCTCAATCCGGCGAGCGCCTCGGTGGCGATCGCGGACAGGCGCTCGGGTGACGTGTCGGCGGTGAACCGGGCGCCCTTGAACTTGTCGGTGGCGGCGTTGCCGGAGCCGACCGCGGTAGGGCTGTCGATAGTGGTCATGGTTTCTCCTGGTCTGAGGGGCTAGCTGCGGCCGAAGTAGGACACGTCGTCGTTGCCGATCAGGTCGGGCACGGTCCAGCCGTCGAGGTCGTACTCGGCGAGGCACTGTTCGGCCAGACCCTTCATGGAGCTGACGGTTCCGCGGTTCTCGGCGAACATGAGCAGCTCCGCCTTCACGCCCTCGTGGTTGCCTGCGTAGTTGCGCTCGTACAGCTCGTGGCGGCCACCGAACTCGCTGCCGATCGAATCCCACAGCGCCTTCATGATCTTGACGCGTTCGACAGCGGTCATGCCCTCCGAGCCGCGGACGTACTTGTCCAGGTACGGGCGGACGTCGGGACTCTTGAAGTCGGCGGCCGAGGACGGCAGGTAGATCAGACCGGACGCGACGTCCTGCTCGATGATCTCCTTGATCCGCGGGTAACCCTGCTGCATGAACATGCGGTACGTCAGGCCGTATTCGAGCTTCGGGATGACCGTGTCGCCTACCCACGGCTCGGGATCGCGGACCATCGATTCGGTCAGTGACCAGAACAGGTTCCGCCAGCCGATCACCTCACCGACTCGGGTCTGCACGCCACGGAAGCCGCCGGCTCCGGTGGCGTCGAGGGCCTTCATCAGCAGGCCGGCGATGAAGTCGAGTTTCACGGCCAGGCGGGTGCAGCCCTGCAGGGTGAAGCGGGGCAGGAACCCGGACTGCGGGAAGAAGGCGTTGATCTTGTCCACGTCGCCGTACATGAACACGTTCTCCCACGGCACCAGCACCTTGTCGAAGACGAAGATGGTGTCGTTCTCGTCCATCCGCGAGGACAGCGGGTAGTCGAACGGGGAGCCCATCACGGCCGCGTTCTGCGTGTAGGACGTGCGGCAGATCAGCTTCACGCCCGGTGCGTCCATCGGGACGGTGCAGATGAGGGCGAACTGCTTCTTCTTGATCGGCAGGCCGTAGTGGGCGATGAAGTTGTAGTTGGTGATCGCGGATCCGGTGGCCACGACCTTGGCGCCGGAGACGATGAGGCCGGCGTCGGTTTCCTTCTCCACCTTCATGAAGACATCGCCGACCTCGTCCGGCGGGAGCTGCCGGTCGACGGGCGGGTTGATGATGGCGTGGTTCCAGTAGAGGACCTTTTCCTGCGATTCCTTGTACCAGCGTTCGGCGTTGTCCTGGAACGGCGAGTACAGCTCCTTGTTGGCGTGCAGGGTGCCGAGGAAGGAGGCCTTGTAGTCGGGGGAGCGGCCCATCCAGCCGTATGTCATGCGCGCCCAGGTGGCGATGGCGTCACGATCCTTCAACAGATCGTCGGAGTTCTTCGACGCCCGGAAGAACGGCATCGTGACGCCGCCGTTGCCGGTGTCGGTGGGCGTCGTCAGGGTCTCGACGTGCTCGCCGGTGTGCATGGCGTCGTAGAGGCGGGCGGTCATCCGGATGGGGTTGCGAAACGCCGGATGCGTGGTGACGTCCTTGACACGCTCGCCGTGCAGGTAGATCTCGCGGTCGTCGCGCAGCGACTCGATGTACTCGTCGCCCGTCATGGGCCGCGACGCGAAGTTCTTCGTGCGGTTGGCCTCGCAGTCTGCGGCGACGTTGACCTTCGTGCGGTCGACGGCGGTCTCGGGGGCGGATTCGGTGGTGGTCATGGTGTTCCCTTCGGTCAGGATTACGAGGCAGCCTGGGCGAGCTGCAGGTGAAGCGGGGTGAACGACGCGGCGGCGTCGAACCATCCGCTGTGGGGGTCGTCGAGGCAGCCGTTCCACGCCGTGGTGCCCGAGGCGGCACCCAGATCGTGGAAGGTGCTGCGGTAGAACAGCAGTGGGTCCTTGGTCGCGTCGACGGACGCGTCGACGATCTCGCCGATGAAGATGATGTGGTCACCGCCGTCGTAGGAAGCCCAGGGTGAGCACGTGAGCGTGGCCGCGTTGCCGGACAGCGCGGGAGCGATGCCGGCGGAATCCCACGCCGGTTCCGTCCGTTGCGGTTTGCCCGCGAAGTGCATCGCCGTGTCGAGCTGATCGGCGGCCAGAATGTTCACCGCGAACGGCGCACCATCCAGGTAGCTGCACGCCTTCGACTTCCGGGTCAGCGTCACCTGGCACAGCCGCGGTTCGATCGAGACGGCGGTGAAGGCGGTGACGGTCGCCCCGTGCGGCTCGCCGTCGCCGTTGGCACACGTGATGACGGTGACGCCACTGGCGAACTGGCCGAAAATATTACGCAGAGTGCGCTGGTCCATTTCTCCTGACCGCCTTTCTGCACGATTCGTGCGATAACCCCTGCGATGGGGACCTGCACAACGTATGACGGGCGTCACAATCCGTCGATCCGCATTGCGAAGGCTCGATCCGGAACGCGAAACGGGATTGCCGGACGGGGGCCGCCGGCACTTGCCGGTGATGTGAGTCACAGGCGATGCTAAGGTCGGGAGTTGCCCGTGCGCGGTCGTTGCGCGAGGTGAGAGGTCTGGTAGGCGCATGCGAGGACAGTTGGAAGGTCCCGGTTTCACCGACTGGGACGAGGTTCACGAGGTGGTCGCGGACGCGTACTTCCCTCACGAGCTGCGTCCGCTGTCGCGGGACACCGCGGCGCGGTCTTCGCTGGAGTCCTCGCAGATGGGCGCGTCCAGGCTCGCCCGGATCGGTTTCGGGGCGCCCGTGTCGATCGAGTCCGACCATCCGGGTGCGTACGGCATCAACATCCCCTTGACCGGCCGCATCGTGTCGGTCACCGGCGGCACGGAAGTGACCTCGACGCCGGGTCTGGCCACCATCTGCCCGCCCGACACCCGGACCGTCATCACCAACTGGAGTAGTTCCTGCGAGATCATCGGATTCAAGGTGGACCGGGACTACCTGCAGCGCGAAATGGACCGCGTGCTCGCCAGGCCCGGGCAGAAGTTGCCGCGGCAACTCGACCTGCGCGCCGGCGCCGGCGCCGAGTGGCTGAGGTTCGTCCGTGCCGTCGCCGACCAAGCATTGCGCGACAGCGTTCTTCTGCACAGCGACCAGGTGTCGCAACAACTGTGCGGAGCGCTGACCACCGCGCTCGTGCTCACCGCCATGCCGGACGACGACGCGGGTGCCGCGGGAATCCGGCCGCGCATCGTCAAGCGGGTCATCGACGCGATCCAGCAGGACCCGGCCCGCCCATGGACCGCGGGGGAGATGGCCGAACTCGTCGGCGTGAGCGTCCGGCGTATGCAGCAGGGGTTCCGCGAGTACGTGGGCATGACGCCGATGGAGTACCTCGCCGATGTGCGCCTCGCGGGTGTCCATGCCGAACTCACCGGAAGTGGTTCCTGCGCAACCATTTCCGAAGTCGCGACGCGCTGGGGAATCATGCACACCGGCAGATTCGCCGCCGCCTACCGCCGCAAGTACGGCGTGACACCGTCCGAGTCACTGCGCGATCGCGGGCTCTGATCGGTTCGGTGGCGAGGTCGGTTTCGCCTCCGAAACGTGTCGGACCCCCGCGGTAGTATTCGCACATGAGTTCGACTTGGGGGTCGGTGGGTAGCCGTGCGGCGGAGCATCTGTCGATGCTCGCTGCCGCGGTCGACGGGCTGCTCGATGCCGGGCTCACCGAGTTGTCGGACACCGAGGTCGTCGAGGTGATGCGCGGGATGGAGCAGTCGCTTCGCCGCGCGGAGGCGGTCTCACACCGATTGGTCGTGGAGAGCGTCGAACGCTCGGTCTCGGCGCGTCTGGGGTATACCTCGCCGAAGAAACTCCTGATCGACGTGCTCCGGATCTGGGGTGCGGATGCGTCCGCCCGTGTCACCGCTGCCCGCGAACTGGGCGTGTGGCACACCCTGGCCGGCGAGTCGATGTCACCGGTCTTGCCGGAAACTGCTGCGGCGCAACGTGACGGCGACATCGGCGCGGATCATGTGCGGGCGATCGCGAAGGTGATGCGCAAGATTCCCCACGTCGTCGACAACGACGCGGTGGTCGAGGCCGAGGCCGTGCTCGCCAACTTGGCGAGAAGCGGTACCCCGGAGGATGTGGAGCAGGCGGGGCATCGGCTGCTGGCATATCTGAATCCGGACGGGAACCTCGGCGACGACCGCGACCGGAAACGCCGGCGGGGCATTTCGATCGGCAGGCAAGACACCGAACTGATGTCGAGAATCTCCGGTGAACTCGACCCTGTCGCGCGGGCGATGCTCGATCCGATCCTCGCAAAATGGGCGCGGCCCGGAATGAACAATCCGGACGATCCCGACTCACCGGCCGGTGACGGCGAAGACCCCTCTATCGATCGTGACCTGTTGGCGGCGGCGGCCGTCCGCGATACCCGTACCGCGGCGCAGCGCAATCACGACGCGTTCAGCGCGGTATTTCGGGCGCTGCTCGAGTCGGGGGTGCTCGGCCGGCACCGGGGACTACCGGCCACAGTGATCGTCACGATGACACTCGAACAGTTGGAGCAGGCGGTCGGGGGTCTGGCCACGACGGCCACCGGTGGGTTGCTCCCGATCGCGGACGCATTAGCGCTGGCAGAGAAGGCGCATCCGGTGCTCGCGCTGTTCGATCATGCAGGTCGTCCGCTCCACCTGGGGCGGCGTCGTCGTCTGGCCGGCGCCGATCAGCGGCTCGCCCTGATCGCCTCGGACGGGGGTTGCACCCGGCCGGGGTGTTCGGCGCCGCCGAGTCTGTGTGCGGTGCACCATGTCACGGATTGGCACAAGGGCGGACGCACCGACATCGAGGGTCTGGCCCTGGTCTGCGACGCCTGCCACGGCCAGGTCAACGACGGCCCGGCCGGGTGGGCGACGAGGTCCGCGCCTGTGCACTCCACATTCGCGGGCCGGACCGAGTGGATCCCGCCACCACACATCGACCCCACCCGAAGACCGCGCATCAACCACCGACACCACCCCGGTGAGTTGATCGAGCATGCGCGGCGGGAGGCCCGGGCGCCGTGACAACAACGGGGAGACACCGACGTTGGTCACAGTCGGCGCATACCGCGGAGAAGTTGCACGAGTGAGAGTGAAGAGCCGAGGCCAATACGGAGTTTGGGGTGAACAGGGCTGATATTGGCAATGACGGCGTATCGGACACCGTGGTCGCGCCATTCGCTCAATTGATCGAGTATTTCCGACGGGGTCCCGGCCAGACACGTTTCACGGACCAACGACGGCGGCACACGTTCGACATAGCTGAGGGCGGTGTGTTCATCGATGGTCTGCGGCAACAAGTCTTGAATACCGGAAAATGTAGGGCCCATCGGGTGCTCGACGCCGTGGCGTGCCCACACCTCGGCGGATGCGGACAGTGCGAATGCCCGGGCCGTGGTCGATCCGACCATCTCGTCGACCTGTGCGCTGCTGCTCGCGGTCAAAACGAAGAACAACACCGCCGGCGTAATGGCCAACGGATCGCGTCCGGCGCCCTCTGCCGCCGACCTGATCACGGCGAGCTTTTCGGAGTACTGCTTCGGCTGCTGCGGATAGGAGGGGAACCAGGCGTCGGCGTACCTGCCGGCGATGCCCAGCATCCGCGGGCCGTGCGCCGCGACCCAGATCTCCGGCCACCCGCCCTTGTGCGGCGGGATGTCGAACACGGCGTCGTGGAGCGGGAAGAATTGCGATTCCCGGGTCACCGGCGCGCCGCCCGAGTCCCACAGAGCGCGGATGGTCGCGATCGCCTCGTCGAATCGTGCTACCGGCTTTGCCCAGTCAACCCCGTACGGCTCGTTGCCTTCCCGTTCGCCGGGGCCGATACCGAGTATGGTCCGCCCGCGGCTGAGGTGATGAAGAGTGGCGGCGGCCTGCGCCGTCACGGCGGGGTTTCGCCTTCCGGCGTCGGTAACCCCCACGCCGAGTCTCAGTCGGGTGATCCGGTTCTGTGCGGCGATGTAGCCCAGGGTGGTCCAGGGTTCGTAGATTGCGTCCGCTCGCGGCGCGAGTTTGGCCACGCCGAGGTATTTCGGGTTCCAGATTGACGACGGAAACACGCCGTTGAGGTGATCGGGTATCCACATCGAGTCTGCCCCACCAGCGGCGGCGATCTGTCGGGTAGTGCGGAGCAGCAAATCGGGGGCGAATCGAACGTGCAATGCACCGTCCATCAGCCCGGTTCTGAAGCCGTTCATGGCAGGTCCTTCTCAAGCGTCCGTTCTCATTACCACGCTTCTGACTCGAGGTGCGGTCTTCTTGCTGCACCGCGAGGGGCACGCGCTGGAGCCGGTGCGACACTTTCGCATTCGCTGAACACTCGCCGCCCCGAGTTCGCGTCGTCCATCGGGACATGATCCGCCACCGGCCAAACGAATCGTGTTTCCATGGCCAGCCAAGACGAGACCGGTCGTTTTGATAGTCCTCCCGTCAGCCCTCGATGTCACTGGTCGTTAGGCCCTCGAAAGACTGAAGCCACCCGGTCACCGACACGTCGCATCCTCCAGCCGGGCGGCGCTGCACAGTTTTGCGCTCCTACAAGGATGACATTCGGGCATCACTGGAGCGGTTCTCCTCAGTGACACCGCATAGGGTCCGCTATCGGTGACCGTCAATCGGTCCTGGCTCGGTGGCCGGCCGCGGTGGGCGATTCCGTAGTTACAAAGGTTTCACCGTCGCTCAGCGATCGATGACCGCTAGTCGCGTTTAAGCACGTGCTCCGAACTGTGCTCGGCGCGAGCATCCGTATCGACGTAATTCTCGAGTAGTTCTCGGTAAGCCCCGTCACCCACAGTCCACCAGCAGGTGCCGGGGACCTCGCAGCACCGGGTTCGGACGGTAAGGCGGCGGGTCCTCGACGAGGCGCGGATTGGGGAGACGGCGGATGAGTTCGGCGAGCGCCATCTGCCCTTCGAGGCGGGCCAGGGGAGCGCCGAAGCAACTGTGGATGCCGCTGCCCAGACCCACGTGCTGGTTGTCCGCGCGGTCGGGGACGAACCGGTCGGCGTCGACGAAGCGTTCGGGATCACGATTCGCCGACGCCAACGCGAGGACGAGGGGCGAACCCTTCGGGACGGTGACACCGTCGATTTCGATGTCCACGATCGGCGTTCGCTGGCCCAGGAGATGCACGGGCGGTTCGAAGCGGAGCAGTTCCTCCACAGCCTGCGGCATCAGGTCCGGTTCGGCGCGAAGACGTTCGAGAGCTTCGGGGTTGCGGAGCAAGGTCAGCATGCCGTTGGTGATGAGGTTGACGGTGGTCTCGTGCCCGGCGATGAACAGCAGGATGGAGTTGGTGACCAACTCGACGGTGTTCAACTGACCGTCGGGCCCCGAATCGTTGGCCAGCCCCGACAGCATGTCGTCACCGGGATCGCGGCGACGGTCTTCGATGAGACCGGCCATGAACATGGCCATCTCCATCTGGGCCTGCTTCGCCACCTTCACCTGCTCGGTGTCGGCGCCGGCACGCCGCGGGTCGATGGCGGCCACCAGCGCGTCGGCCCAGGCGTGGAACCTGGGTTCCTCCTCGTGGGGTACCCCGAGTAGCCGGCAGATGACGGTGACGGGGAAGGGGTAGGCGAAGTCGTCGACGATGTCGATGCGCTCCCTACCATCGAGTCCGTCGACCAGTTTCGTGACGAGTGTGGCGAGTTCGCCTCGCATGGAGTCGATTCGGCCGGGGCTGTGCGGCGGACCGAACTGCCGCGTCGTCAGTCTGCGTAACCGATCGTGCTCGGGCGGATCGAGTTTCAGGAAGGACTCCGGCCCGTCCCCGGCACGATCCGCGCCGGGGAGCCCTGGCCCACGGTTGTGCAGGTCGGAGCTGATCCTCGGGTCGTGGAGGAGCGCCATGACCTCGTAGTACCGTCCGACGAGGTAGGAACCGTTGTCCTGCGGCGCCACCCGCGTCTCACGAAGTTCCTCGTACAGCGGATACGGATTCGGCCGGCTCGCCTGGTCGGTGATCCGCTGGAACAGCTGCGCACGCGACATGGACACTCTCCCTGTTACTTCGGTAGCGAGACGAACTCGACGCGACGTTCGGTGGGCAGATGGCCGGTCACGGCGACGGTGGGGCCGTGGCTGAGAACGGCAGGGTCCGGCAATTCCGACGCACGGACCTCGAACGGTTCCGCCCGGTCCATGACGTCGAAGTCCGGGGGGAACGCGGCCGCCGACTCGATCAGTCCCCGGTAGAAGTCGAGCCACTTACCCTGATTGAACGCCACCGCGGCTGTGACGCGTCCGCGGAAGCCGTACGCCGCCACGAATCGCCGATCGGCGACGGAACCCTGCGTGATCACCACCTGATCGGAGTAGGTGGGGATACCCACGGACTTGATGTTGACGCCGAACTGGCTGGACCAGAACGCCGGAATCTCCAGGTGCGGTCGCCGACGGAGGCCGTCGTGGATCATGTTGTGGGCCGCCACCTCGGCCTGACCGACCGCGTTGCCCCAGTGCTCCAGCGCCAGCAGCTGGTAGTCGTAGAGCGGATGCGGTTGCCGCGCAACGTCGCCGGCGACGAACACGTTGTCGGTGACGATGCCGTTGATGTCGAACGCACGGCAGCCGGCGTCGCAGGTGACTCCCCGGGGTCCGGCGGCGAGCCCGGAGCCGAACAACCAGTCGGTGTTGCGGATACTGCCCTGCGCGACGATCGCCACGTCGGCGTCGAGTGTGGTCCCGTCCGACAGATGCGCACGGCACAGCTGCCCGTTGCCGTCCCCGTCGAGCCCGGTCACGGTGACCCCGGTGCGCAGGTCGACGCCGTGGTCGCGTTGCATGTCGGCCGCGACCGCCGCCACCACTCCGCCGAGCGCACCGACCAGCGGTGCCGGACCCCGCTCGGTGACCGTCACCGACAGTCCACGCTCCCGGCACACCGACGCGATCTCCGAGCCCGTGAACCCGGCCCCGATCACCAGGACGTGACGTGGACCGGCGGACAGTCGCCCGTTCAGCCGACGCGAGTCGTCGCAGGTTCGGATGGTGAAGACGCCGTCGAGGGCGGCCTCGGACGAGTTCGACCACGGCCGGGCGCGGACGCCGGTCGCGATCAGCACCTTGTCGAACTCGACGGCGGCGCCGTCGCTCAGAACCACCCGGTTGTTCTCCAGGTCGAGACTGGTGGCCCGCACGCCGAGCCGCCACTGCGCATCGAGGTCCGGACGGAACGGCAGCGCCGCGTGGTCGGGCGGCATGATGCCGAGGAGCACAGCCTTCGACAGCGGGGGCCTGTCGTACGGCTCGTAGGGTTCGTCGCCGATGAGGGTGAGGGAGCCGTCGAAGCCCTGCCCCCGCAGTGCCTCCGCCGCGCGCACACCCGCGAGCGACGCACCGACGATGACGATCCGCACGTCACTGCCCATTGCGGTGGTCGGGGATGTCCGTAGTGATGGCGTGCACCGGGCACGCCGCGGCGGCTTGCGACACGCGGTCGCGCTCGTCGTCGGTGGGGCCCGCGTCGTAGAGCAGAGCCTCTTCTCCGTGCAGGGTGAAGACGTCGGGTGCGAGGAACACGCACTGCGCGTAACCCTGGCACCGATTGAGGTCGACGACGAGTTTCACGTCAATCATCCCGATTCTGAACAGTTCTGGTCACACGGGTCCACTGGGGCTGCGCGGCGCACGGCCGTCCGATCGCGTCGGGCGGAGACCTCCACCCGGAGATCAGTATTGCGGAATGGCCGGACTGTTCGGTTTCGATCCGCTGTTCTGGAGCCATTCAGAAATGCGCTACTCCGCGGAGTCGTACTCGCGGGTAGAACCCCACAGTAGTAACGAGAGTTACAAGTATCTTGCCGGAGTTCGTATCCTGCTGTCGAGAAACAACTTTCGGACACGGTCTCGATTCGGCAACACGGACGGCCGGATCGTGATGTGATGTGGTGACAAGAGACCGGCAACGCCCAGTGGCGACACCTCAGAGGCGGAATATTGACGATCGAAGCTCACCGTGACACCCGCGCGACCCGGCACCTGTCCGCTTTGGACGCTGCAATTCAGATCCTGACCACCGCGCGCGGAAACTCGTACAGCGCGGACCAGGCCTTCGACGAACTACTCGACTCCTCCATGCGGCATCAGGTCGATGTCGGAGATCTGGCGGAAGCTCTCGCCGATCTCGCCGACGGCATCCATCCCGGTGCCGACGATCACCGTCGGGCACGGGACGTGGCCACCCGGGAATGGGGAGCCCTCCTGTCCGGCAACACCGGCTAACCGGCGCAGTCGATACAGGTCTGCGCCGCAGGTAGCGCGTCGAGTCGGACCTCGGCGATCGGCAGGCCGCACCGAATGCAGAGGCCGTACGTCCCATTGTCGAGTCGCTGCTGCGCCTCCGCCAGATCCTCCACCTCACGCCGTGCGTCCGCCAGCAGTGCCGACACCTGCGCCCGCTCGAACGCGATGGTCGAGCCCTCGGGGTCGTGTTCGTCGTCGTCCGTGGTGAATTCCGAACCCTCCACGATGGCGGTGAATCGGCCGGTCAGCGATGCGATGCGGCGCTCGGCGTCGGCTCGCTCCTCGGCGATGCGGGTGCGATGCTGTTCCGGGAGGGTCATCTCCCCTTCAACATCGGTGACGGTCCGGTGCTTCCCCCCGGGTAATCCGCTCGATCGATCCGGAACTTTCTGTCAGGCTTCCCGGCATGGCACGCACATTCGAGGAGTTGGTGGCCGAGGCGGAATCCGTGTCGGTGGACGGCTGGGATTTCTCCTGGCTGGACGGCCGGGCCACCGAACAGCGGCCGTCGTGGGGGTATCAGCGCCTGATGGGTGAACGGCTCGCGCGCGCGGACGCCGCTCTGGACATCCAGACCGGGGGAGGGGAGGTCCTCGCCGGTGCAACGACGATGCCTCCCGTGATGGTGGCGACGGAATCGTGGCCGCCGAACGTCGCGAAGGCGACGGCACTGCTGCACCCGCTCGGTGCGGTCGTGGTAGCCGACACGGACGAGCCGCCGCTGCCCTTCGCCGACGGCGCCTTCGACCTGGTGACGAGCAGGCACCCCGCCACGGTGTGGTGGGACGAGATCGCCCGCGTCCTGCAACCCGGAGGCACGTACTTCTCACAGCACGTCGGGCATGTGAGCGTGTTCGAACTCGTCGAGTACTTCCTCGGGCCCCAACCCGAGAAGGTGCGGCGTGGCCGCCACTACGAGGACGAGACCGCGGACGCGCAGGCCGCCGGTCTCGACGTCGTCGACCTCCGCTTCGAATCCCTGCGGATCGAGTTCTTCGACATCGGCGCCGTCATCTACTTCCTGCGCAAAGTGATCTGGATGGTGCCCGGCTTCACCGTCGCGGAGTACCGCGAACGTCTGCGGGAACTCCACGATCTGATCGAGGCGCAGGGGCCGTTCGTGGCCCACTCGACCCGCTTCCTCATCGAGGCCCGCAAACGCGGCTGACTCAGCCCATCGACTTCGACCCGTCGAGAGCCTCCCTGATGATGTCGGCGTGCCCGGCGTGCTGCGCGGTCTCGCCGATGATGTGGAGCAGGACCCGGCGCGCGGACCAGCGTGATCCCGGTTCGAACCACGGCGCCTTCGGCAGTGGGTGCGAGATGTCGAGGTCGGGCAGCGAGGCCACGATCTCGTCGGTCCGGTGCGCCACCTTCGCGTACCGGTCGAGGACGTCGGCCAGCGTCTCGTCGTCGCGGAGGGTGAACTCCTTCTCGCGATTGTCGGTGCCGGTGCCGTCCGCGGGACCGCCACGCACGGCGTCGGTGCCGCGCACGATGAAGTCGGCCCACACCCGTTCGACGTCCGACACGTGTTTGACGAGTCCGCCCAGACACAGTTCGCTCACCGTCGTGCGCTGGGCCGCCTGTTCGTCGGTGAGGTCCCGGACGGTGTAGCGAAGGAAGTAGCGGTGCTTGGCCAGCGACTCCAGCAAGTCGGCACGCTCGCCGGTCGTCGACGTTCTCGCGGTAGAGGTCACGGTGATCACCTGCTCCAGCCGGTCCGATGATGGCGCATTCGACCGTAGCGGTCAGCCGCCGTGCGCGGTGACGTAACCGGTCGCGCGGCCGTGGGTGTCGAGTTCCCACCCCATCCGCTTCCGGGACCGGAGCGTCACCGACGAGTCGATGATCTCCAGGCTGGGGGCCCGGCTCTCCAGCCACTCCTGCACCCGCAACAGGTCGGGCAGCGAAGACACCCACATGCTGACGAGGAAGTTCGCGGGCCCGGTGAGCGACATGCACAACCTCAGTTCGGGCCGGGTGTTGACGACTTCGACGACTTCCCGGTGTGCGCGCACGGGCAGGCGGCACCACCATGTGACGGTGATCGGCCACCGCGTCGCGTCCTGGGCCACGTCGCAGCGCAGCACCACCGCCCGGGAGCGCAGCAACCCCGCGAGCTGCCTGCGAACCGACGACGCGGGCCGGTCGATGACCGAGGCGATCTCGCGCGCGGACGCCCGGCCGTTCCGGGTGAGTTCGCGGACGAGCGCGCGGGCGACCTCGTCCGTCAGGCTTTCCGGCCGAGCCGATCCGGACTGCGGAGGGGTGTTCTCCAGTGCGGCGATCGCGGCGGACTGTGCCGTGTCGAGGGAATCGAGGCGCCAGCGGCTGCCCTCCGCGTGGAGTGCGGTGCACGTGTGGGTCCGGGTCGAATTGACGCTCGGGTGGCCGGGCAGTTCCTCGAGCACCAGGTCCGACAACTCGTGCAGGGATCCCGTCTGCACCGTCAGGATGAGGTCCCGCCCGCGCGCCGCGTGTTCGATCGACGCCACCCGCGGGTCGCGGGTGAGCGCCTCGACCAGGGCCTTCGTGCCGCTGAGATCGCACGTCACCTCGATCATGGCGGTGAACGCACCGGCGCCCGTCATCGGCGCGGGGTACGCGGTGATCCAGGCCAGTCCGCGTGCGGTGATCGACTCCCACCTCCTCGCCAGCGTCGCGGACGTCGTCCGGAGGATCGGGGCCAGCTCGGCCCACGTCGCCCGGGGCCGGATCTGCAACGCATGAATGAGCGAAAGTTCGGATTCTGTCAGCATTTCACTCATAGAACACATCCTGAGTCGGTTCGGATGATCGTTTTCGACGTTCTCGGCGGTCCGTCGCCCGGCGGATCACAGCATATGACCACCGACGCATTCGGTCGAAAACGTGACCACCGACATAAGGGAGAGCAATGGATCTCTTGGACGACGCCCGCGCACTACAAGGCGACCTCGTGCAGTTGCGTCGCGTATTGCACCGCGAACCCGAGGTCGGACTGGACCTGCCGCGCACGCAGGAGCGTGTTCTCGAGGCGTTGGACGGCCTGCCGCTCGAGATCTCGACGGGAACCCGCACGACGTCCGTGACCGCGGTGCTCCGCGGCGGCAGGCGTTCGGTCGACGCCGCGCAGACGGTGCTGCTGCGCGCCGACATGGACGGACTCCCGGTCACCGAACAGACCGGACTCGACTTCGCGGCGCAGAACGGCGCCATGCACGGATGCGGGCACGATCTGCACACCGCTGCGCTCGTCGGCGCCGCGCAACTGCTCAGCCGTCACCGCGACCAGTTGGCGGGCGACGTCGTCCTGATGTTCCAGCCCGGCGAGGAGGGCTGGGACGGCGCCAAGGTGATGGTGGACGAGGGTGTGCTCGACGCCGCCGGCCGCCGCGCCGACACCGCCTACGGCATGCACGTCTTCTCCTGCCAGAAGCCGCAGGGACGGTTCTTCTCCAAGGCGGGCACGCTGCTCGCGGCGTCGTACAAACTGACCGTCACGGTGCGCGGGGCGGGCGGACACGGATCGTCCCCGTCGACCGCCCGCGATCCGATCACCGCGATGGCCGAGATGATCACGTCGCTGCAGACCATGATCACCCGGACGTTCGACGTGTTCGATCCCGTCGTCGTGACGGTCGCGAACGTGCAGGCCGGGTCGCGGCACAACATCATTCCCGACGACGCGCGGTTCGAGGCGACGGTCCGGTGCTATTCGCCCGCCACGTACGAGAAGGTGCCTGCGGCGCTGCGCCGGGTGCTCGAAGGGGTGGCGTCCGCGCAACGGGTCGAGGTCGACGTCACCGTGGCCCCCGAGTTCCCGATGACAATCAACGACGGGGACGAGGTCGCGTTCGGCGCCGAAGTGGTCAGCGACCTCATGGGCGAGGATCGCTACGAGACCGTCACCCATCCGATGGCCGGGTCCGAGGACTTCTCCTACGTCCTGCAGGAAGTGCCCGGAGCGTTCATCGGACTGGGCGCGTGCATGCCCGGCGCCGATCCCGCCGCCGCTCCCATGAACCATTCGCCCCGAGCGCAATTCGACGACGCGGTGCTCGCCGACGCCGCCACCATCTACGCCGGACTGGCCGTTCGACGGCTGGACAAGGCGCGGTCCGACAATGCTGCTGTGGCAGCGGGGAGTGACGCACGATGATCGAGATCGCCACCGAGAGCAGGTCCGTGAACGCCGGCCCGCCCACCGTCCGGCAGAGATCCGAGCGCTGGGAGAAGGCCCGCGCGATCGTCGGCGTGGGCACCGGCAACGGGATCGAGTACTTCGACTGGACCGTCTACGCGACGTTCGCCGCGTTCTTCGCCCCGCAGTTCTTCCACACCGGCTCCGCCGTCTCCGACCTGCTCGCGTCGTTCGGCGTCTTCGCCGTCGGATTCGTCGCCAGGCCGTTCGGCGGTCTGCTGTTCGGCTGGCTGTCGGACCGGCGGGGACGCAAGCTGTCGATGACGCTCGCCGTCGGACTCGCGGCGATCGGCAGCCTGGTCATCGGTCTGACCCCGACCCATCAGACGATCGGCGTCGCGGCGGCGGTGGTGCTTGTCGTGGCACGGCTCGCGCAGGGCGTCGCGCACGGCGGCGAGTTGCCGTCCGCGCAGACCTACATCGTCGAATTCGCGCCGACGGCCCGGCGTGGACTCTGGTCAAGTCTCATCTACATCTCCAACACCACCGGGGTCGTCGTCGGCACGCTTCTCGGCGCGCTGCTCACGACGACGCTGAGTTCGGAGCAGATGGCCGACTGGGGTTGGCGGGTGCCGTTCCTGCTGGGCGGCGTGCTCGGACTGTTCGTGTTGTGGATGCGGTCCCGGATGAGCGAGACCGAAGTCTACGAGGAGTCGGGTGACGAGACCGCGAAGCAGTCGATGTGGCAGCTGTTCCTCGCGCACCGGCGGCAGGTGTTCCAGATCCTGTTCTTCACGGTCGGCGGCACCGTCGTCTACTACGTGTGGGCTGTGTCGGCGCCGGCGTACGCGATCGCCGTCCGGGGCATCGATCCGTCCGGCGCACTGTGGGCGGGGGTCGGCGCCAACCTCGTACTGATTGCGTCGCTGCCGTTCTGGGGTGCGTTGTCGGACCGGATCGGGCGCAAACCGGTGCTGTACATCGGCAACGTCGGTATCGCTGCCCTGCTGTTTCCGCTCAACGCCATGATCGGGCACAGCGCGGTCACGCTGTTCTTCGCGATGGCGATCGCCCTGTTCGTGATGGGCGCGATCCTGTCGGTGATGCCGGCGATGATGGCCGAACTGTTCCCGACCGGGTTGCGTGCCGCCGGTGTCGGAGTGCCGTACTCGATCGGTGTCGCGGCGTTCGGTGGGACGGCCGCGTACGTCCAGACGTTCTTCGCCGACCGCGGTACGCCGGAACTGTTCGAGTGGTACGCGCTCGCGCTGGTCGCGGTCTCGATCGCCGCACTGATCACGATCCCCGAGACCCGGGGACGGGATCTCGCCTCCCAGACGTAGCGCACGTGAGTGGCAAAGCGTGCTCCGGTGCGCTTTGCCACTCACGTGCGGGGGACGCTCTATCTTGAAGCGGTGAAGACACACTCGGTACGGATGGCGCGAGCCGCGGCAGGTGTCGCGATCGCATCCCTGACGGTGGGCGGCACCTGCCTCGCCTCCCCGGCCGCGTTCGCCGACGAGGCCGAACGCGCGCCGGGGAGTGTCGTGGAGGTCGAGCCGCTGCCCGTCGACCTCTGGCTCCCCGGCGCCGCCGACGCGCAGCGAATCACCTACTGGTCGATCGGGTCCGACGGAAGTCCCGCACTCAGCAGCGGCGCCGTGTACGTGCCACCGGGGGAGGCGCCCGACGGGGGCTGGCCGGTGGTCGCGTGGGCGCACGGCACGTCCGGTCTCGCGGACGACTGCGCGCCCTCACTCGTCGGGCCCGCGCTCCCCGAGCGCGACTTCCCGTACCTCGGACGCTGGCTCGAGCAGGGGTACGCCGTCGTCTCCACCGACTACGTGGGCCTCGGCACGCCCGGCGTGATGCCGTACCTCGACGGAAAGGTCGAGGCGCACAGCGTCGTCGACTCGGTGAAGGCCGCCCGCGCCGTCGACGAGTCCCTGTCGAACAAGTGGGTCGTGGTCGGCCAGTCGCAGGGCGGCGGCGCCGCGATCACCACCGCCCGCTATGCCACCGAGTACGGCGGCGAGACGCTCGACTACCGGGGGGCCGTGGGAACAGGGGTGCCCGCGAACATCGAACTGACACTGCTGCCGCTGGGTCCCGGGGTGCCGCCCACGGCGATCCCCGCCGGCCTCACGTCGTACCTGTTCTACATCCTCGCGGGACTGCGGTCGGCGCACCCCGAGATCGACCTCGACTCGTATCTCACGCCGCTCGGTGCCCACTACGTGAACGCCGCGGAGCAGCTGTGTGTCAACGACCTTCACGATGCCGCGGAAGGTGTGGTGGTCGGCGACCTTTTCAGCAAGCCGCTGAACCAGATCCCGAACTTCCACGGGCTGCTCGTGGACTACATGGGCGTCCCGACGAGTGGCTACGACCGTCCCCTGTTCATCGGGCAGGGGCTCACCGACATCGACGTGCCCGCGCCCTCGGCGTTGTCGCTGGTCGCGGCACTGACCGCCAACGGTGAGCCGGTCACGTTCCAGACCTATCCCACTGACCACAGCGGCACACTCGTCGATTCGCAGGCCGACACCATCCCGTTCGTGCGGGGGCTGTTCGACTGAGCGAACGCGGCACTGTCCAAAATCCGGACAGTTGCTCGCCGCGCCCACAGGCACTATGGCGTGGGTCACACTGTGTGGGTACGTTCGGATGTGAGTCGTGCACCGGTGCACGACCGGATGCGCGCGCGGCAAGGAGTCGAGGTTGGAGTTTGGCGGCATGACCGGGCACGCGGCGATGCGGCCGGAGATCGCGTTGTCCTGGAAGCGTTCGGCGCTCAGCGGCCTGGAACCGAGTTCGACGCCGAGCGGTGACCCCTGCTCCGACCTGGACACGTCCAGTCGGCTGCTGCAGGCGGCCCGGCCCGTCCTCGACGAGATGGAACAGCAGATTCAGGGCACCGGATTCTGCGTCCTGCTCGCCGACCGCGACTGCCGCATCGTCGCCCGGCTCTTCGACGGCCCCAGACTCGAACGCCTGATCGACGGCGCCGGCGCGGTGCTGGGATCGAGTTTCGGCGAGGACTGCGTCGGGACCACCGCGCTGGGGACTCCGATGGAGGTCCGGCGCGGTGTCGTGATCCACGGCGAGGAGCACTACCTCGAGCGGTTCAAGGACCTCAGCTGCTACGGACACCCGATCGTCCATCCGGTGACGCGCCGCGTCGAGGGCATCCTCGACATGACGGGCGTCGCGTCGCGGGCCAACCCGCTGTTCGCCCCGTTCCTGGCCCGTGCGGCCGGGGACATCGAACGACGGCTGCTCGAGGGGTCCCGGGTGTCGCAGCAGCGGCTCGTGGACGCGTTCCAGCGGGTGTCGCCGCAGAATCAGATGGCGGTCACCGCGATCGGCGAGGACATCCTGCTCAGCAACCGGGTGGCGCTCGACCTGCTCCAGGTGTCCGATCATGCGACGCTGCGGGGGCTTGCCGCGGACCTGCGTCCGGAGCAGTCGAAGACGGCGCGGATCCAATTGTCTTCGGGCGAACCGGCGTTGGTCCGGGCCGACCGCGTGGCAGGCACGGACGGTGGGGCCGTGTTCGTCGTCCGACCGGACCGCCGGACCAGCGCCCCCATTCGACGGGGCAAGTCGCCGTCGAGTTCCGTCGTCGAACGCAGCAGGTCGGAGTTGTCGCGGTTACGCGAGACGCGGGAGCCGGTGGTGATCAGCGGTGAACCGGGGGCAGGCAGGACGACGGCGGTCCGTGATCTGGCCGGCGACCAGTCGCTCGTATGTATGGACGCGGCCGCCATCGCCCTCGATGGAACCGAGGCCTGGATCGACCGACTTCTCTCGCTGGCGGCGGGACCCTCCGCGGTCCTGGCGATCGAGGAAGTGCAACTCCTGCCCGAGTCGATGCTGCCGCTGGTCGTGAAGATGCTGGCGGCCGACGCGGGGCCACGAATCGTGATGACGAGTTCGCCCCTCGGTGACCTGCCGCCGGGCGTTGCGGGTCTGGTCGGCCGCTGCCCCGGACAGGTGGTGCTTCCGCCGCTGCGGCAACGCAGCCGCGAATTCGCGGACATCGCGCAGGGGATCCTCGATTCCGTCGATCCCGGCCTCCGGCTCACCGCGAGCGCACTCGACGCTCTGATCGCCCGCGACTGGCCGGGCAACATCGCGGAACTGTCCGTCGTGCTGCAGGCGGCCGCGGGCAGGCGCACCAGCGCGAACATCGCCGTCGCGGATCTACCCGACCAGTATCGGACGCCGACGCGGGTGTCCAGGCTGGCGGGCCGCGAGCGCGCCGAACGCCAGGCCATCGTCGACGCATTGCAGGAATGCGGCGGCAACAAGGTGCACGCCGCGGCCGCGCTCGGCATCAGCCGCAGCACGCTGTATGTCCGGATCCGAGCCCTCGATATCACCGTCTAGCTGCAGTTTCATCCACCGATCCGCGACCGTCCGGAGGTGTCCGAAGTCAGGACAGTTAGTGATATGGCAACCAGTGCACTATGAGCCACGTCACATTCACAACTTCGGAGGTTTTGATGACAGCGACGATCGAACCCAGCCAAGCGGAACTCTTGCCGTCGGTACGGAACTTTCTGTCCGGCACCAAGCGATTCCTCGTCGGAGGGCAGTGGGTGGAATCGGCGAGCGGCGCGACGTTCGAGACGATCGACCCCGCCAACGGGCAGGTGCTGACCACCGTCGCACGCGGTGGCGCCGAAGACGTCGACCGTGCGGTCCGGGCCGCACGCACCGCCTTCGACGAGGGCCCGTGGTCGACCATGAAGCCCAACGAGCGGGAACGGCTGATCTGGCGGGTCGGCGACATCCTCTCCGAGCGCGCCGAGGAATTCGGCCAACTGGAGGCGCTGGACAACGGCAAGTCGGCGGGCATCGCCGCCGCTGTCGACGTCGCGTGGTCGGCCGACATCTTCCGCTACTTCGCGGGCTGGGCCACCAAAATCGAGGGCAGCACGGTCAACGTGAGCATGCCGTTCGTTCCCGGCGGCCAGTTCCACGCGTACACGCTGCGTGAACCCGTCGGCGTCTGCGGACTGATCGTTCCCTGGAACTTCCCGCTGCTCATGGCCGCGTTCAAGCTGGCCCCCGCGCTCGCCGCAGGCAACACGGTGATCCTCAAGCCCGCGGAGCAGACCCCGCTGACCGCACTTCTGCTCGGCGGGGTGTTCGAGGAGGCCGGCTTCCCGCCCGGCGTCGTCAACATCGTCACCGGTTACGGAGACGCCGGGGCCGCACTGTCGGCTCACGACCACGTCGACAAGATCGCGTTCACCGGTTCCACCGAGGTCGGGAAGAAGATCGTCGACGCCGCCAGGGGCAACCTGAAGAAGGTGTCGCTCGAACTCGGCGGCAAGAGCGCCAACGTCGTGTTCGCGGACGCGGACTTCGACGCCGCCGTCACCGGATCGCTCAACGCCTGGCTGTTCAACCACGGCCAGTGCTGCGTCGCGGGCACCCGGATGTTCGTCGAGGACAGCATCTTCGACGACTTCACGGCGGCGGTCGCCGAGGCTGCGAGCCAGGTCAAGATCGGTCCCGGACTCGACCCCACCACCCAGCTCGGACCGCTGGTGTCGCAGGAGCAGTTCGACAAGGTCACCGGCTACCTGGCCGCCGGACTCGCCGACGGCGCCCGCGCCCTCACCGGCGGAAAGCGCTGGGGCGACACCGGTTTCTACGTCGAGCCGACGGTGTTCGTGGACGTGAAGCCCGAATTCAGCATCGTCGAGGAGGAGATCTTCGGCCCCGTCGTCGCAGCGCTCCCGTTCAACGCGGAGGAGGGAGTCGCGAAGGCGGCGAACAGCAGCATCTACGGCCTCGCCGCCGGGATCTGGACGAAGGACCTGTCCAAGGCGCACCTCACGGCCCGTCAGCTCAAGGCCGGTTCGGTGTGGATCAACCAGTACAACGGGTTCGACACCGCCATGCCGTTCGGCGGATACAAGCAGTCCGGTTGGGGACGTGAGCTCGGGGCGACCGCCATCGATCTCTACACCCAGACCAAAGCCGTCAACATCGCACTCTGACCGTCACTCAACGAGGAGAAGACATGAAGACCAAAGCAGCGGTTCTGTTCGAAACGCACAAGCCGTTCGAGATCATCGAACTCGAACTGGACGGTCCGGGTCCCGGGGAAGTGCTCATCAAGTATGTCGCGGCAGGGCTGTGCCACTCGGACCTGCACCTCACCGACGGCGATCTGCCGCCGCGTTTCCCCATCGTCGGCGGGCACGAGGGCTCCGGCATCATCGAGGAAGTCGGCCCCGGTGTCACCAAGGTGAAGCCCGGCGACCACGTGGTCTGCAGCTTCATCCCGAACTGCGGCACGTGTCGGTACTGTGCCACCGGCCGCCAGAACCTGTGTGACATGGGCGCCACCATCCTCGAGGGTTCGATGCCCGACGGGTCGTTCCGGTTCCACTCGGGCAAGCAGGATTTCGGTGCGATGTGCATGCTCGGCACGTTCGCGGAGCGCGCCACCATCTCGCAGCACTCGGTGGTGAAGGTGGACGACTGGCTCCCGCTGGAGACCGCCGTCCTCGTCGGCTGCGGTGTGCCGTCCGGTTGGGGCACCGCGGTGTACGCCGGCGGGGTGCGCGCGGGTGACACCGTCGTCATCTACGGCATCGGCGGACTCGGCATCAACGCCGTGCAGGGCGCGGTCAGCTCCGGCGCCAAGTACGTCGTGGTGGTGGATCCGGTGGCCATGAAGCGGGAGGCCGCGCTGAAGTTCGGCGCCACCCACGCGTTCGCGGACGCGGCGACCGCGGCGGAGAAGGTCAACGAACTGACCTGGGGGCAGGGCGCCGATCAGGCCCTCATCCTGGTGGGCACCGTCGACGAAGAGGTGGTGCAGAACGCGACCGCCGTCATCGGCAAGGGCGGCACCGTCGTCATCACCGGCCTCGCCGACCCCGCGAAGCTCACCGTGCACATCTCGGGAACCGACCTGACCCTGAACCAGAAGACGATCAAGGGTTCGCTGTTCGGCTCGGCCAACCCGCAGTACGACATCGTCCGCCTGCTACGCCTGTACGACGCGGGTCAGCTCAAGCTCGACGAGCTGATCACCACCAAGTACACCCTCGAGCAGGTGAACGAGGGTTACCAGGATCTGCGGGACGGAAAGAACCTGCGTGGCGTGATCGTCCACCAGCAGTAGGCGGCTTCGCCGCCCGTGCGCGGTTGACGAGTCCAGAGACTCGCTAACCGCGCACGGGCGCTCCGCGCCACACGTCGGCGAGCAGGTCGTACGTCTTCAGCCAGGACTCGGTGTTCTCGGCGTGGGAGGCGACGATCAGCTCGTCGGCCTGCGCGTGCTCGGCGAACTCGTCGAGGTACGTCTTGACCTCGGTAGGGGTGCCGACGGCGGAGTAGCGCACCATCTGCGCGACCTGCTGACCCGCCGGGGACGTCATGATGAGGTCGACCTCCTCGGGGGTGAACTTCTGCCCGCGGCCGACCATCTGCACCACCCGCCGCCGCAGGGACGCTTCGAACTGCCGGTGCGCGTCCTCGGTGGTGTCCGCGGCGATGGCGTTGACGCCGGCGATCACGTAGGGCTCGGACAGATTCTCGGACGGCTCGAACCGCTCCCGGTACAGCGTGACGGCGTCGACGAGCGAATCGGGGGAGAAGTGGGACGCGTTGGCGTAGGGGAGGCCGAGCTTCGCGGCGAGCTGCGCGCCGAACAGCGACGACCCGAGGATGTAGAGGGGAACGTCGGTGCCCTTGCCGGGGATGGCGTCGACGCCGGGAACCCGTGACACACCTCTGAGGTATGCCTGGAGTTCCAGCACGTCCTGCGGGAACCGGTCCGCGGACGCGGGGTCGCGGCGCAGCGCGTACATCGTCTTCTGGTCGCTGCCGGGGGCGCGTCCGAGTCCGAGGTCGATGCGGCCGGGGTGCAGTGTCGCGAGGGTGCCGAACTGCTCGGCGATCGTGAGCGGGGCGTGGTTGGGCAGCATGATGCCGCCGGCGCCGAGCCGGATGCTCTCGGTGTGTGCGGCGACGTGCGCGATGAGAACGCTCGTCGCGGACGAACCGATCGACGGCATGTTGTGGTGCTCCGCGTACCAGATGCGGCGGTACCCGCGGGTCTCCGCGAGTTGTGCGAGCTTCACACTCGCATCGAAACTGTCCCGCGCCGTGTCGCCCTCGCGGATGTAGGCCAGATCCAGAATCGACAGAACAGCGCTCACGGGTTTCGTACCTTTCGTCACCAAGAACCGGCGCGAGAGGTTAGCCTCGCGCACTACCTCTGGGTGCAACCGCAGAGGTAGTGCGCGTATTCCGGGCTGCCGGAACGGTCAGGCGTCGACGAGTGGACGTAACGTGCGCCCGGTGAGTTCGACGATGCCGGGTTCGTGCCCGTTGGCGACGAGATTGAGGACGATGCCGTCGATTCCCGCGTCGAGGACACGGGTCTTCAGCTGCTCGGCCACCTCGTCGGGGGCACCGCAGAACTGCCGGTCGGTGGCGGCGGCGCGTTCCTCGTCCGACGCCGTCGACAGGTCGACGCCCTGCGTGAGCAGGAAGTCGTGCTGAAGCTGCCGGGCACGGTCGCCGTCCTCGTCGATGATGACGAAGGCCAGGTAGCTGGTCTCCAGCGTGGACCGGTCGCGACCGATCTCCGAGCACCGGGCGTCGAGAGCCTCGAGCTTGCGCGGCAGTTCGCGGGCGTTGCAGATGATGTTCAGGTGGTCCGCGAACCGGGCGGCGAGACCGAACGTCTTCTTCTCACCCCCACCCCCGAGCATGATCGGCAGGTCGTCGCGGATCCGCGGCTCGTTGATCGCGTTCTCGACGTGATACCACTTGCCGTCGAACGTCGGACGTTCGCCGTGCAGCATCGGCGCGATGATCTGCAGTGCCTCGTCGAGTCGTTCGAATCGGTCGGTGAACGTGCCGAACTCGTAGCCGTATTGCTGGTGCTCGAGTTCGAACCAGCCGGCGCCGATCCCGAGGACGGCCCGTCCGCCGCTGGCGACGTCCAGGGTGGTCACCGCCTTGGCGAGCATGGGCGGGTTGCGGTAGGTGTTGCCGGTGACCAGCGCGGACAGCTGGATGTTCTCGGTGGCCGTGGCGAGGGCGCCGAGGGCGGTGTACGCCTCGAGCATCGGTTCGTCGGGCGCACCGATGCCCGGCAGCTGATAGAAGTGGTCCATCACGAATGCGGTGTCGAAGCCCGCGGATTCGGCCTCACGGGCCTGCGCGACGACGGTCGGGAACAGGTCCGCGACGGGGGTGGAGTAACTGAAATTCGGCATCTGATATCCAAGGCGAATAGTCACCCGTTCGACGCTACTCGGATGGACGCCTCGGCACCTCCCCGAATTCGAGGGTAGGCAGGTGCGCACCCTGGGGTGCCTGGTGAAGGCGGTGCGGGGCGAGGAGGCTGATGGTTGGTGCCATAGCAGTCGCCGATCCGACATCCGCGACGACTCTGCGCAGTGGGGTGATGGAGTGCAGAGCGCAGCCCGAGGGGGGAAAGATGATTTTCGATTTCGATTCGCAGCAATCCGGCGGCACGGCGTGCGCCTGCCCGGAAAGGCCCGCGCCTGTCCGGCTCGGCGTCGCCATCGTGGAACGCCCGCTCGGGCACCCGACGCGATCGACCGTGGGCGCCTTCCCGCTGACCGCGGCGCAGCGATCCATCTGGTTCGCGCAACAGCTCACGCCGGAGACCCCGTACGTCATCGCCCACTACGTCGATCTGCGCGGTCCGGTCGAGCTTGCCGTTCTGCGTGACGCCACCCGTCGCGCGAATCTCGAATTCGGCTGGGGATCGGTGCGCCTGGTGGACATCGACGGACAGCCGCATCAGGTCGTGGACCCGGCCGTCGACGATCGGGTACCCACCACCGACCTTCGCGGCGAGGACGATCCCGTCGACGCTGCCCATCGCTGGATGCGGAACGACCGGAGCGCACGCACCGACATGTACGACGGACCGCTCCTCGTCTCGCACATTCTGCAGCTGGGCGACGATCACTACTACTGGTACTCCCGCGCTCACCACATCGTGTCGGACGGGTACGCCGCGATGATGCTGATGAGCCGCACGGCCGAACTGTATGTCGCTGCCCTCGAGGGCAGCGAACCGCCGGACAGCCGGATCGTGGGACCGGAAGCTCTCGTGCGGGAAGACGCGACCTACCGTGCCTCCACCCGGTTCGCCCGGGACCGCGACTATTGGCGCGAAACCGGCGGCGACCTGGCTTCGGTCCTCAGCCTCAGCGGTCGCACGGCGCGACCGGACACCGACGCCCGGACGGCGACCGGGCACACGAGCCCGAACGGGAACTCACGGAATTCGACGGCCGTGACGGTCGCCGCCTTCGCCGCCTACCTCGCCAGGATGACCGGTGTCGACGACGTGGTGCTGTCGCTTCCGGTGTCGGCGAGAACGACGGCCCGCCTCAGGTATTCGGGCGGTTCGGTCTCCAATGTGATTCCGTTGCGGCTGAGAGGAATCGGCTCTGCCACCGTCCGTCATGCGGTCGGAACCGCCGAGGCGGCGTTGACGGCGGCACTGCGCCGTCAACGTTACCGCCGCGAGGACATCGGCCGGGACCTCGCCACGGGCGGTGTCGAACTCCTGCATTTCGGTCCGGTGGTCAACGTCATGATGTTCACGAAGGAGATCACGCTGGGCGCCGTGCACGGGACGGTGCGGGTACTCACCACCGGTCCCGTCGCCGACCTCGCCGTCAACATCTACCCCGGGGCCGAGGGCAGTGCCGCCCGCATCGACTTCGAGGGAAATCCGGCACTGTACGACCACGCCGAACTGACCGGACATCACGCGCGTTTCCTCGCCTACCTCGACAGGTTCACCGCAGCGATCGAGTCGGATGGACCGGTCGCCGACCTCGACGTCTTCCTCTCCGGCGAACGCGAAGAATTCGCTCCCGCGCAGGGGCTTCCGGATGCCGAGCCCCGCACCCTCGACCGCCTCCTCGCGGGGACCGTCGCAGAGCACCCGGAGGCGATCGCGATCCGCGACCGCGGACGTGAACTGTCCTACGGCGACCTGGACCGGCTCGCAGGCCGGCTCGTCCGGCTCCTGACCGGCCGGGGCATCGGACCCGAGAGCATCGTCGCCGTCTCCATCCCGCGGTCGATCGAGTCGGTGCTGGCGTTGTGGGCCGTCGCCAAGGCCGGCGCGACCTACGCTCCGATCGACCCCTCGCACCCGAGCGCTCGCATCGCGTACACCCTGGACGATTGCGGCGCGACAGTCGGGCTGACGGTCCACTCGGAGCGCGCCCGACTGCCCGGCACCGTCGCATGGCTGAACACGGATATCGACGACCTCGAAAACCTCTGTGAAGAAACCCTCCCGGATGCGGAACGGACCCGCCCGCTGCTCGTAGACCATCCCGCGTATCTGATCTACACGTCCGGGTCGACGGGAGCGCCGAAGGGTGTCGTCGTCACCCATCGCGGCCTCGCCAACCTCGCCCAGGAGATTCGGGACAAGTACGCGGTGTCCGCGCGTTCTCGCGTCCTGCATTTCGCCTCACCGAGCTTCGACACCGCGCTCGTCGAAGTACTCTCGGCCTGTGTCGGCGGCGCGACGCTCGTCGTCACCCCGCCCGGGGTGTTCGGCGGTGAGGAACTGTCACGACTGTTGCGCGACGAACACGTCACTCACCTCCTGATGACACCGTCCGCCCTGGCCGCCCTCGACTCCTGCGCACTGGACGACCTGGAGTTGGTACTGGTCGGTGGGGAGGTGTGTCCGCAGGAGCTGGCGCGGCGGTGGGCCGGTGGCCGGACCATGCGGAACGCGTACGGTCCGACGGAGACGACGTGCAGCGTCACTCTCACGGATCCGGTGTCACCGGACGAGCGGATGACGATCGGCTCGCTCATGCGCGGCGTGGACGCGGTGGTTCTGGATCACCGGCTGCGTCCGCTTCCTCCGGGTGCTGTCGGTGAGCTCTACCTCGCCACCCCGGCACTCGCCCGGGGCTACCATCTGCGGCACGGGCTGACCGCTTCCCGGTTCGTCGCCGACCCGTTCGGCCGCAGCGGATCCCGGATGTTCCGCACCGGGGACGTGGTGCGGTGGACGGCGGCAGGGACGCTCGAGTTCCTGGACAGGGCGGACGACCAGGTCAAGATCCGAGGATTCCGTGTCGAGCTGGGCGAGATCGACGCCACGCTGAACACGCACCCGGGTGTCGGCTTCGCCGCGACGGTGGTGCAACGGAATTCGGCCGGCGACCCGACCCTGGTGTCCTACATCATGGTCGAGGGTGACGCGTCGATCGATCGTGAGGCAGTGAAGGCGCACCTGGCACGGTTCCTGCCGGACTACATGGTCCCGAAATCGATCATGCTCGTGAACTCGATCCCGTTGACACCGACGGGAAAGCTGGACCGGGCGGCGCTCCCGCTGCCGGAGTTCGGCTCGGATTCGGTGCCTCACCGCGACCCCGAGACCCCGGCCGAGCGCCGCGTCGCGCGCGTGTTCGCGCAGGTACTCGGCGTGGATTCGGTCGGTGCCGACGATTCCTTCTTCGACCTCAGCGGCGATTCGCTGTCGGCTATCCGCGTGGTCGCGACGATCAACGCCGAGCTGGGCACGGCACTGGGCGTGCGCGAGCTCTTCGATGCACCGACGGTCGCGGCGCTCGCGCGGACGGTCGCGGAGGCGGCCGCACAGCCGCAGAACGCGGGGCGGTCCCGCGGACCCAAGTTGGGCGCCGCACCACTGCCGGACCGGGTGCCGCTGTCGCCGTCGCAGTACTTCATCGACCGCACCGTCGTGAAACCCGCGCTCCACAACATCCCGTTCACGGTGCGAGTGCGCGGCGCCTTCGACGTCGACGCCCTCCGCTCGGCGATGGCGGACGTCCTGCGCAGGCACCGCTCGCTGCGAACGGTGTTCCCCGACTCGCCGTCGGGGCCGTACCAGCGTGTGCTCGACGTGGCCGATGCGTTGCCCGACCTGACTCCGGTGGAGACCGGCGCCGCGGACGTGGCGGCGCAGACGTCGGAACTGCTGTCCGCGGGATTCGACGTCCGGCGGGACCCTCCGCTGCGCGCCCGGCTGTTCCGGCTCGGTGACGGCGATCATCTTCTGGCCTGCGTCATCCACCACATCGCCGCCGACGGCTGGTCGCTCGCACCCTTGGCACGAGATCTCGCCGACTCCTACCGCGCCCGGGCGAACGGCAGTGAGCCCGTGTGGGAGCCGCCGATCGTGCACTACGCCGACTACACGGTGTGGCGTCGGGCATTGCTCGGCGACGAGAACGACCCGGACAGTGTCGCGTCCCAGCAGATCACCCACTGGACGAAGGAACTGTCGGGGCTTCGGGGGGAGCTCGCGCTGCCCACCGACCGCCCCCGGCCGCACCGGTGGACCTATCGAGCGGGCAGACTTCCGTTCTCCCTCGACGAGCATGCGCACCGTGGCCTGCTGGCCACCGCGCACGAGCACCACGCCAGCCTGTTCACGGCGCTCAGGTCGGCCGTGGCGGTACTGCTCGCCCGCGTCAGCGGCGATCCCGACATCGCGATCGGAACTCCGATCGCGGGTAGGGGAGACCCGGCGCTCGACGACGTGGTGGGAATGTTCGTCAACACGCTGGTTCTGCGAACCCGGGTGGACCCGACGATGACGCTGTGCGACATCGTCGATCGATCGCGCGGCGTGGAGCTTCGGGCTCTGGCGAACGCCGACGTGCAGTTCGAGCGACTCGTCCAGGTGCTCGACCCGCCGAGGTCACCGTCCCTGCATCCGCTGTTCCAGGTTGCGCTGTCGCTGAACAACTTCGCTCCGGCAGCGCTGAACGTGTCCGGGCTCGACTTCGAGGTCACACCCCGTCCGCTCGACATCGCCAAGTGCGATCTGCACTTCCACTTCACCGAACGTCACGACGTCGACGGGCGGCCCGGCGGAATCGATGCCGAACTGGTGTATTCCGCCGATCTCTACGACGCATCCACCGCACAGGGTTTCGTCGACACGCTGCACACCATCGTCGACCCGATCGGTAGGTGACCCCGGGGAATCGACGTGGTAGAGATAGCTCATGAGCGCCATCCGGAGAGCTGGTCGGGCAGCGGCGCTCGTCGCGGCCGTTCTCGCCCTGGCCGCCTGCTCGGACCAGGCCGGCACCGCTGTGAGCGAGCCGTCGACAACAACGACCGTCTCCGCCGCGGACACGGCCGGAACCGAGGCGACCACGCCCGCGAGCCTGCCGTACTCGGAGACTGAACTGCAGGTCACGGGTTCCACCGGCCGCGTCGGCTACGACGTCCTCATCCCGCAGATCGAGGGCGGGGATCCGGCGGTCACCGCCGAGTTCAACGAATCGATGCGGGCAGCACTCCAGGACCAGATCGACGGCTCGGGCACCGACGCCTTCACGCTGAGCAGCCAGGAGCACAGCGTGGCGCACATCGGCGAGCACGTGATCAGCGGTCTGCTGGTGACGTCGTGGAACGCCGATCCACCCGGTGCGCATCCCACACCGATCGTCGCGACGGTGGTGGTGAACGCCGATACGGCCGCGCCGATCACGCTCGCCGATCTCTTCCCCGACCTGCCGGCGGGACTGCAGGCGCTGTCGGACGAATCCGCGCGACTGCTCCCCGCGACGGTCGCGGGACCGGACTTCGAGCGCAGCGGCATCGAGCCGACCGAGGCGAACTTCGCCAACTGGCTTGCCACCCCGGCCGGCATGGAAATCCATTTCAACGACTACCAGGTGGGTCCGCACGCGATCGGGCTCGTCACCGTCACCGTGCCGTGGGACGCCCTGGCCGACGTGATCGACCCCGCTCTCGCTCCCGTCGTGTCGAGCTAGGCGCTGCCCGACCGCTCACCGGGAACGAACCTGTGGCCGCCCCGGTGCCGCGACCTACCGTCCCAGACAGGCCTTTGCTGCCGAATGTGTCTGTCGAATGGGAGAGGAGCGCGCCCGTGAGTGCACGCACCGAAGTTGATGCTCGTGCGAATCGGATCGGCGACGTGGACGCGGTCGTCGTCGGCGCCGGATTCGCGGGTCTGTACGCCGTCCACAAGCTGCGGAGCCTGGGTCTGACCGTCCAGGGTGTGGAGGCGGCGGGAGGCGTCGGCGGAACGTGGTTCTGGAACCGCTATCCCGGCGCCCGGTGCGACGTGGAGAGCGTCGACTACTCGTACTCGTTCTCGCGGGAACTCGAGCAGGAATGGGATTGGAGCGAGAAATACGCCACCCAGCCCGAGATCCTGGCGTACATCAATCACGTCGCGGACCGGTTCGACCTGCGCGACCGCTTCCTGTTCGGTACCCGGGTGACGTCCGCGGAACTGGACGAGGAATCGCTGCGGTGGGAGGTACGCACCGACCGCGGCGACGTCCTGTCCGCCCGGTACTGCATCTTCGCGACCGGCGCGCTGTCCACCGCGAACATGCCGAGCATCCCGGGCCGCGAATCGTTCACCGGCGATACGCATCACACCGGTCAGTGGCCGCACGAGGGTGTCGACTTCACCGGCAGACGGGTCGGGATCATCGGCACCGGTTCCTCGGGAATTCAGTCGATTCCCCTCATCGCGGAGCAGGCCGAACATCTGTACGTGTTCCAGCGCAGCGCCAACTACAGCGTCCCGGCGGGTAACCAGACGTGGGACGACGAGATGCGGCGCGCGATCAAGGCGGGATACGACGAGCGCCGACGGTTGTCCCGGGAGAGCGGTGGCGGTTCCCCGTACAACGCGCACCCGAAGTCCGCGCTGGAGGTCTCCGACGAGGAACGCCGGGAGGCCTACGAGACGCGGTGGAAGCTCGGCGGGGTGCTGTTCGCGAAAACCTTCCCGGACCAGACGAAGACCGAGGCCGCGAACGCGACGGCACGCGAGTTCGCGGAGGAGAAGATCCGACTGCTGGTCGACGACCCCGCGGTCGCGGACAAGCTGATCCCGAACGATCACCCGATCGGGACCAAGCGGATCGTCACCGACACCCACTATTTCGAAACGTACAACCGGCCGAACGTCACCCTGGTGGATCTGAAGGCGGCGCCGATCGAATCGATCACCGCGTCGGGCATCACCACCGCCGACGCCGACTACGCCCTCGACACGTTGGTGTTCGCCACCGGATTCGACGCCATGACCGGTGCCCTCGACCGCATGCGGATCGTCGGGCGCGGCGGTGTGTCGCTGTCGGAGTACTGGAGTGAGGGACCGAAAACCTATCTCGGTCTGGGTGTTCCGGGGTTCCCGAACCTGTTCGTCGTGACAGGGCCGGGAAGCCCGTCGGTGCTGGCGAACATGGTGCTCGGCGCCGAACAGCACGTCGACTGGATCGCGGACTGCATCGAGCACCTGTGGGAGAAGGACCACGACGCGATCGAGGCGTCCGTCCCCGCCACCGAGCAGTGGGTGGAGCACTGCCGCGAGCTGGCCGCGCAAACGCTGTTCCCGTTGGCGAACTCCTGGTACATGGGCGCGAACATCCCGGGCAAGCCCCGCGTGTTCATGCCGTATCTCGGGGGCTTCGGCGCGTACGGGCGGATCTGCGCGGACGTCGCGGAGGAGGGGTTCCGCGGTTTCGAGTTCAGCCGGTCCCGGACGAGGCTGGCCGACCCGGTGGGATAGTTTCCCAGACATTGGTCAGCCGCGCAGGCAATTGCCTGCGCGGCTGACCATTTCGTGGGAGAACGGAGTCGAGCTCAGTCGGGCAGCGCGTACGTGGCCCACGCCTGCGCGAGCACCTCACCGCCCCGCGTGCACGTGACGGTGACGTCCGCCATGCGTGCGCCGTCCTGGACGTACGTCTGTTGCAGCGACGAGGTGAAGTCCGCACCGGACGGCACGGCCCGCCGGATGCGGGTGCGGAACCTGCGGAGGGAACCGGGGAACTGCTCGGCGCAGTAGCGCTCCATCAGGTCCACCGCCTGATCGTCGGGCGTGACGGTCCCGGTGAAGCTGTTCGTCCAGAACTCGAAGACCAGCTGTTCGTCGCGGTTGCGGAAGCGGACGAGCAGGTCGTGGTCGCCGACCCTCCGGACGTGCGCGGAGAGGACGTCGTCCGACGTCCGGTGCGGTCGTAGCAGGAGGAAGTCCTGCTCGACGGCCGTTCCCGGTTCGGGTGCGACGACCACCCCGCTCGGGACGGCGTCGGCGCAGAGCCGGCGAATCTCCGCTGTGTACGACTGCGAAGAGATGAGTGCGGCCATCGTTCCTCCCAATTCACGGGTGTGTGATCCGCACGGTAGTCGCCGAGGCCGGTAAACGGGGGGTGTGGTCCCTGTGATCGGGACGCCGACGTACCGCCGTGGCGGGTGGATGCGAAAGCCTCTCGCTGAGTGGGAGAGTCGGGTACCGCAGCGGACCGCGTGCGCCGACTATGAGCTACACCACACCCCGAGGGTGTTCTTGACGTACAGCGAGGCGGAGGTAGACATGGCGCGCAACAGTGCCGTTGACGGCGACGAAGTCCGGATGATCGAAGTGGGATCGGCACCAACGCGTTTCGCGCGCGGGTGGCATTGCCTGGGGCTGGCGAAGACCTTCCGGGACGGCGCCCCGCATCAGATCGATGCGTTCGGGACGTCGCTGGTGGTGTTCGAGACGTCCGACGGGACCCTCAGTGTGCTCGACGCCTACTGCCGCCACATGGGTGGCAACCTGGCGCACGGCACCGTGAAGGGCGATTCCATCGCGTGCCCGTTCCACGACTGGCGCTGGGGCGGCAACGGCAAGTGCACGGGGATCCCGTATGCGCGACGCGTCCCGCCGTTGGCGCGGACCCGGGCCTGGACGACCATCGAGCGCAACGGGCAGCTCTACGTGTGGAACGACCCGCAGGGCAACCCGCCGCCCGCCGACGTGACGATTCCCGAGATCGAGGGATTCGGCTCCCCGGAATGGACCGACTGGACCTGGAATTCGCTGCTCGTCGAGGGCTCGCACTGCCGCGAAATCGTCGACAACGTGGTCGACATGGCGCACTTCTACTACGTCCACTTCTCGTTCCCGCGCTACTTCAAGAACGTCTTCGAAGGGCACGTGGCCACCCAGTACATGCAGTCGACGCCCCGCCACGACATCTCGGTGGGCACCAGCTACGACGACCCCAATTCGACGCTGCGTTCGGACGCGTCGTACTTCGGCCCGTCGTACATGATCGACAAGCTGTGGAGCGAAGCGAACGGCATGATGATCGAGACGGTGCTGATCAACTGCCACTACCCGGTCAGTGCCGATTCGTTCGTCCTGCAGTGGGGCGCCATGGTGAAGAAGCCCGAGGGGCTGTCGGACGAGGTCGCGAACGGCATGGCTGCCCAGTTCGCCGAGGGCGTGGAACTCGGGTTCAAGCAGGACGTCGACATCTGGCTGAACAAGTCGCGCATCGACAACCCGCTGCTGTCGGAGGAGGACGGGCCGGTGTACCAGCTGCGTCGCTGGTACCAGCAGTTCTACGTGGATGTCGAGGACATCACCGACGACATGACCAAGCGCTTCGAATTCGAGATCGACACCACCAGGGCGGTGCAGAGCTGGGAGGCGGAGGTCGCCGACAACCTCGCCAACGGCGTCGTGCCGCTCGACACCAACGCCTGAGCCGGCACCGAGAAGAAGGACACGACAGATGACCCACGAGGTTCTCGACAACATCATGGCGATCGCGGATCAGCTCCGCGATCAGGCCCCCGAGGCCGAGCGGATCGGCCGGCTGCCCGACGACACGGCGAAGAAGCTCCGCGAGGCCGGACCGATCAAGCTGCTCCAGCCCGGCAAGTACGGCGGCCACGAGTCTCACCCCCGCGAGTTCGCGGAGACGGTGATGGCCGCCGCGTCCCTCGACCCGGCGACGGGCTGGGTGTGCGGCATCGTCGGCGTGCACCCCTGGCAGCTGGCGTTCGCCGACCCGAAGGTGCAGGACGAGGTGTGGGCGGCCGACAACGACACCTGGATGGCCTCGCCCTACGCACCGACCGGGATCGCGACCCCGGTCGACGGCGGCTATCTCTTCAGCGGACGCTGGCAGTTCTCGTCGGGAACCGATCACTGCGACTGGATCTTCCTCGGCGCGATGCTCGGCGACAAGGACGGCGCGATGGCCCTGCCGCCGAAGATGCTGCACATGATCCTGCCGCGCAGCGACTACGAGATCGTCGAGGACTCGTGGAACGTCGTCGGGCTCAAAGGCACCGGGTCCAAGGACATCATCGTCCGGAACGCCTTCGTCCCCGACTACCGGGTGATGGACGCCGACGAGGTCATGAACGGCACCGCGGTGCAGAAGTTCGGGCGCACCGAGACGCTGTACAACATGCCGTGGTCGACGATGTTCCCGCTCGGAATCTCCTCCGCCGTGGTGGGAATCGCGGAGGGCGCCCTGGCCGCTCACCTCGACTACCAGCGCGACCGTGTCGGAGCGCAGGGCACTGCGATCAAGGACGACCCCTACGTGCTGTTCGCCGTGGGCGAGGCCGCGGCCGACATCAACGCCGCCCGCCAGGAACTGCTCGCCAACGTCGACAGGATCTGGGACCTCGTCGAGTCGGGCAGGGAAGTCACGTTCGAGGACCGCGCGGCCGGGCGCCGGACGCAGGTGCGTGCCGCGTGGCGGGCGGTCACCGCCGTGGACCAGATCTTCGCCCGCTCCGGAGGCAACGCGCTGCGCATGGACAAGCCGCTGCAGCGGTACTGGCGGGACGCGCACGCCGGCCTGGCACACGCCATCCACGTGCCGAGCACCGTCTACCACGCCTCGGCGCTCAGCTCGCTCGGCCTCGACCCGGCCGACAACCTCAAGTCGATGATCTGACCGCCGTCGGACCTCGAAAACAGCAGAAGGACAACACATGACAGATATCAAGGGGCTTGGCTACGTCAAGATCCAGACCAACGACCTGGAGCGGTGGCGCACGTTCGCGTTCGACGTGCTCGGATTCGCCGAGGGTTCGGGCCCGGACGAGGACGCCCTGTACCTCCGCATGGACGAGCGCGCGGCCCGCATCGTGATCGTGCCGGGCGAGACGGACGAGGTCGTCACCATCGGGTGGGAGGTTCGCGATCACGCAGGCCTGGTCCGCGTCCAGGAAGCGGTCGAGGGTGCCGGGATCGCCGTCAAACCGCTGTCGGTGGAAGAGGCCGACGCCCGCCGCGTCGAAGAGGTCGTCACGTTCCAGGATCCGACCGGTGCGACGATCGAGATCTTCCACGGCGCGGTACTCGACCACAGCCCGGTGGTGACCCCGTTCGGCGCGAAGTTCGTCACGGGGCCGCAGGGTCTCGGCCATGTGGTGCTACCGGTGATGGATTTCAGTGGTGCGTTCGACTTCTACACCGAGGTGCTCGGCTTCCTGCCCCGCGGCGCCTTCCGCATCCCGGCGCCGCCGGAGTTCGGCCCGATGCGGGTGCGCTTCCTGGGCGTCAACGAGCGTCACCACAGCCTGGCGCTGTGCCCCGCACCGCACGGCGGCGCGCCGGGTCTGGTGCACATCATGGTGGAGGTCGACACGCTCGACGCCGTCGGGCAGGCGCTCGACCGCGTCGTGAAGGACGGATTCTCCGTCTCCTCGACCCTCGGCCGTCACACCAACGACAAGATGGTGTCGTTCTACGTGCGGGCCCCCGGCGGCTGGGACATCGAGTTCGGCACCGAGGGTATGAAGGTGGACGAGAAGTACTACTCCGCGGAGGAGATCACCGCCGACAGCTACTGGGGCCACGACTGGTCCGGAAGCGAGCCGCTGGCGGCCATGTAAAGGGGTGTCCGGGCCCGGTGTGCGTATCTGCTCGATGCGTGCGCCGGACCTTTGGGCTGTTCGGGGCCCGTCATCCAGCACTATTGCAAATAGGTATATGCCTATTTATAGTAAGTGTCGCCAGTCACACACCGCGTCGCCGCACCGAGCAGCGCCGCTACGGAGGTCCCCATGACGACGACACTCAGCCCCACCCCCACCGCCGGCCTCGATCGCGCCGCCCTTCTCCTCGACGCCTTCGACGGTCCGGGCAGGCTCACGCTCGCGCAGATCGTGCGCCGGACGGGGCTTCCGCGCTCCTCCGCGCACCGGATGCTCGAACGTCTCGTCCAGCTGCGGTGGCTCCGCCGGGAGGGCCGGGACTACGAACTCGGCATGCGGCTGTTCGAACTCGGGTCGCTGGCGGTGCACCAGGACCGCCTGCACCGGGCCGCCCTGCCCTTCCTGCACGAACTCCACCGCCTCACCGGGCACGCCGTGCACCTCGCGGTGCTCGAGGGGATCGACGTCGTCTACCTGGAGAAGATCGCCGGACGGTTCGGAGTCGGACTGCCGTCCCGCGTCGGCGGCCGCCAGCCCGCGCACTGTACGAGTGTCGGCAAGGTACTGCTGGCCCACTCGCCCGAGTCCGTGGTCGACCGCGTCGTCGAAGCGGGCCTGCCGCGCAGCACACGATTCAGCATCGACTCACCCGCCGCGTTCCGCGCCGAGTTGCAGAAGACCCGCGAACGCGGAGCGGCCTACGACCGGGAAGAGGATCTCGTCGGCGTCAGCTGTGTCGCCGTGCCGGTGGGCACCGAGGACAACGTGGTCGCGGCCATTTCCGTGTGCGGTCCCAGCAGTCAGATCAAGCTCGATCACCGCCTGACCGCGCCGATTCGCATGTCCGCCAAGGGCACCTGGCGTAACTACATGTCGACCGCGACGCCGGCCGCCGGACGCGCCGACCGATACTCCGCCTGAGGCGGGACGAAGGAGCACGAATGCCGCTCGACGAGCAGGCCGAGACCATCCTCCGGGGACTGAACGAGAACTTTCCCCGGGTGGAGACCATGACGGGCGCCCAGGCGCGAGCGGCAACCAAGGCGGGACGCAAGGCCGTCGCCGACCCCGAGCCGGTCGGTAGTGTGCGCGACCGGGAGATCCCCGGTGGGGCCGGACCGGTTGCCGTGCGGATCTATTCGCCGGCGGGGCACCCCGCGGAGCCCCTGCCCGTCGTCGTCTTCTTCCACGGCGGCGGGTTCGTGATCTGCGACCTCGACAGCCACGACGGCTTCTGCCGCGCGATGTGCAACGGGATCGGCGCCGTCGTCGTCTCCGTCGACTACCGACTCGCCCCGGAAGCGCAGTTTCCCGCCGCAGCAGACGACGCCTACGCAGCGACGTGCTGGGTCGCGCAGCACGCCCGCGAGTTCGGCGGCGATCCGGACCGTCTTCTCGTCGCAGGCGACAGCAGCGGGGGCAACCTCGCGGCCGTCGCCGCGCTGATGGCCCGGGACAGGGAGGCCCCCGCCGTCGCCGGACAGCTACTCGTCTACCCCGTCATCGAACCGGTCTTCGACACCGAGTCCTACGAGCAGTTCGCGGAAGATCACTTCCTCACCCGCTCTGCGATGCAATGGTATTGGGATCAGTACCTGCCCACGCACCGCGAGGCCGTGCCCGCCTATGCCGCCCCGGTACGGGCCGAGGACCTCGGCGGGCTCCCACCCGCGATCGTGATCACCGCCGAACGCGACCCCCTCCGGTACGAGGGGGAGAAGTACGCCGCGGCACTCGCCGACGCCGGTGTCCCCGTCCAGTGCCGGCGGGTCGAGGGAATGTTCCACGGATTCTTGACGATCGACGCGATGGCCGCGGCGCAGACCGCGCGGGGAGAACTGTGGCCTCAGCTCCGGACTCTGATGGCGGAACCGGCGCACACCCCGTCCGACTAGTCTTCGCGCTCCGCCTCGTCGTTCGCGTCCCGGGCCGCCCTCATCGCGGCCTGGTACTCCTGCTGCGCTGCCCGGGAGCGCCGGATCGAGTGTGATGCGGTCGGTTTCGGCACACCGGGATGTTCCGGCGTCCCTTCGCCGTGCATCCGTTCGACTGCCTCGTCGATGTCGGCGAGCATCTGCTTCGCGAGCTCGCTCTCGGCCGCGTAGTACCGCTCGGACCACTTGTTGACCATGTGCGCGAACGCCCACGTGGGTTCGACGTCCGAATCGCGGGCGTCGAGTGCGGCCTGCCTGCTCATCCCCTCCACGTACGAGATGTGCTCCTCGAGTGCTTCTTTGAGCTGCTCCGGCTCGGTGAGGTGACCGAGCCACATGCGTAGCATCACCCCGTGCTTGAGGACGGGCGGATCGATCGGCGCCTCCCGCGCCCACCTGCGCATGACGTCCATGCCCGCGTCCGTGATCTTGTACAGCCGCTTGGGTTTCACCCGGGCCTCGTCGTCCACGACGGTCCGCGACGTCACGTATCCCAGGTCCTCGAGCTTCTTCAGCTCCGAGTACACCTGACTGAACGACGGGCTCCAGTAGAAGAAACGCACACTGTACGACGCCCACTTCTTCAGGTCGTAGCCGGACAGCTCTTCGCCGAACGACAGGATGCCGAGTACCGGCCAGCTCGTCGATCGGAGGCCGGCGAACCCGGAACTCTGTGTGGGGTCGGACGATGGCATTTCCCGAGCCTATCAACCGCGCGCCGGTTGCCGGACAGCGCGAAACCCTGCCGCTGGGCGGGACGAGGCATTCCCCGCCGGAAGGCGCCGCGGCCAGGCTGAACGCAACCCGTCGATCCGAGGAGACACGATGACCCGAACCGAAGAACCCGTGCCGCCGGTGGCACGACGCATCGACCCCGCCGAACTCAAGTCGGTGCTCGGGCACTTCTGCACCGGCGTCACGGTGATCACCGCACACGACGGCGAGAGCCCCCACGGCTTCACGTGCCAGTCCTTCGTGTCGCTGTCGCTGGACCCGCCGTACGTGTCGTTCAGCCCCGCACGGACGTCGACCAGCTGGCCGCGGCTGCGGGCGAGCGAACACATCTGCGTCAACGTCCTCGCCCACGACCAGCGCGACGTGTGCGGGACGTTCGCGACGAGCGGCGCCGACAAGTTCGCCGACGTCGGGTGGTCGCACGCCCGCAACGGTGCCCCGGCACTCGACGGCGTGCTGGCCAGGGTGCAGGCCACCGTCGAATTCGAGCACGACGCCGGTGACCACACCATCGTCGTCGCGCGCGTCACCGGCCTGGACGTGCTCAGGGATGCGCCGCCGCTCCTGGTGTACCGCGGTGGGCTCGGCATCTTCACCGCGGCCACATAGCCGCGCTTTCTCCCGCTCGGCGGCGGTGCCGCTGTCTCCCGCTCCGCGGGAAGGGCTGTGGGAAAAAGTAATTGACACCGGCAGGGTGTGATCGAGACCACTTCGGAAGGTGTGCACGATGAGCGTAGACGAGCAGAACTGGGACCGGGAGGTAGATCTCCTGGTGATCGGCAGCGGTGCCGGCGGAATGACCGCCGCCCTCGCCGGGGCCGAGCGAGGACTCGACACCCTCGTCGTCGAAAAGTCCGGGGTGTACGGCGGTTCGACGGCACTGTCGGGTGGCGCCCTGTGGATTCCCAACTCGCCGATCCTCGTCCGTGAAGGGCGCGCCGACGACCCCGGCGACGTCCGGAAGTACCTGGACTCGATCGTCGGCGACAGCGTGCCGGCCGAGCGCCTCGACGCGTACATCGAGCAGGGGCCGGCCATGATGCGGTTCTTCGAACAGAACTGCCCGCATCTCCGGTTCTCGTGGTGCGAGGACTATTCCGACTACCACCCCGAGAACGTGGGCGGACGGCCGAAGGGGCGGACGGTCGAGCCGTTGCCGTTCGACATGAACCAGCTCGGCGCCGACGGCGACCTGCAGCGGCCGAACTCGCTCGCGATGCCGGGTGGGCTGTACATGACGTCCACCGAGTTCCGCCACCTCAACATGGTCTTCCGCACCTGGGCCGGACGCAGGACCGCGCTCGGTGTCGGCTGGCGGTCGGTCGTGGCGATGCTGCGGCGCAGGCGGATGGAGACCCTGGGGCAGGCCCTCGTCGGCCGGCTGCGGCTCACGCTCCAGGAGGCGGGGGTTCCGCTGTGGCTGAACTCCCCGCTGAAGGGTCTGATCACGGACGAATCAGGAGCTGTCACGGGCGCGGTCGTCGAGTCCGGGGGACGGGAACTGCGTATCCGCGCCCGCCGCGGCGTCATGATGGCCACCGGCGGATTCGAGCAGAGCGAGGAGATGCGGAAGCAGTACCTCCGGGAAGGCGGCAAGGACAACTACAGCGCCGGCTCACCCGACAACACCGGAGACGGAATCGTCGCGGGGGAGCAGGTCGGCGCCGCCGTCGATCTGATGGACGACGCCTGGTGGATGCCGTCGTTCCGGCGGCCGGACGGCGTCATGCACGTCCTCGTGTCGGAGCGCTCGATCCCGCCGTCGCTGATCGTCGACCAGCACGGCAAGAGGTTCACCAACGAGGCGTCCCCGTACGTGTCGTTCGTCCACGACCAGATCGCCGGTGGCCACGACCCCGTGTGGTTCGTGTTCGACTCGAAGGCCAAGAGTCGCTACCAGTTCGGTGGTGTGATGCCCGGGCAGAAGTTCCCCGCGGAATGGTTCGAGACGGGGCTGATGCAGCGAGCCGCATCCCTCGGCGAACTCGCGCAGAAGATGGGCGTTCCCGCGGACTCGCTGTCCGCGGAGATCACCCGGTTCAACGGTTTCGCTCGGGCGGGAGTCGACGCCGACTTCGGTCGCGGCGACAGCGCCTACGACCGGTACTACGGCGACCCGCGACTGCCCAACCCGACCATGGACGAGGTCGACAGGGCCCCGTACTACGCGGTGCGGATGGAAGCCGGCGACCTCGGCACCAAGGGCGGGCTCGTGTGCAACGAACACAGCCAGGTGTGCCGCAGCAGCGGCGAACCGATCCCCGGGCTCTACGCCACCGGCAACACGTCCGCGTCCGTGATGGGCAACGACTATGCCGGTGCGGGCGCGACGATCGGTCCCGCGATGGTGTTCGGCTGGGTCGGCGCTCGGCATGCGGCCGGGGCGGGGCCCCGCAATGTGACCGGGGCGGTGAGCTGAGTGCTTCCGGTCGAATGCCGGCGCTGCGGTAACGCGGTACTCGTGGAGAAATACAGCGAGGCGCACACGAGCGTGCAGTGGCTGGGCGACGCCGAGCAGACCTGCCCGGAGTTCGCCCGGCGCGCGCAGGAGGGGGAGCACTCGATGTTCGTCCCCACCTGCGGTGCGCTCCGCGGATCGATCGACGATGCGGTGGAGGACGGGCGGGTGGGGCTCTCCCTGCGCAGTTACCCGACTCCCGGCCGCCTGGATTAGAGGG
Source organism: Rhodococcus sp. JS3073 (assembly GCF_026810085.1). Lineage (NCBI taxonomy): Bacteria > Bacillati > Actinomycetota > Actinomycetes > Mycobacteriales > Nocardiaceae > Rhodococcus > Rhodococcus sp. JS3073. The sequence continues at coordinate 5,780,494 of NZ_CP113951.1, forward strand.
GACAACCGATGTCACGGATGGCAGGCAAGGTCGCCTTCATCACCGGTGCCGGGAACGGCATGGGACGCAGTCACGCGGTCCGGCTCGCGGAGGAGGGCGCCGATGTCGTCGTCGTCGATCTGCCGTCGGCCGAGGCGGATCTCGCCGAAACCGGAAGGCTGGTCGGCAGACTCGGCCGGCGGGCGGTCACCGCCCACGCCGATGTGCGCGACCCGTCCGCGTTGCGGGCGGCCGTCGATGCCGGAGTCGCGGAACTGGGCCCCCTCGACGTCGTCGTCGCGAACGCGGGTGTCTGCGACAACCCCGGCCCGGCGTGGACGATCGACGACGCGGTCTGGCACCGATCGCTCGATGTCAACCTCACCGGCGTCTGGAACACGGCGAAGGCCGCGGTGCCGGCGATGCGGGACGGCGGCGGTTCCGTCGTGATCGTCAGTTCGACCGCAGGCATCAAGGCGGTGGCCGGGGCCGCCCACTATTCGGCGTCCAAGACCGCCGTGGTCGGGCTGGCCCGGACCCTCGCCAACGAACTCGGACCGCAGTTCATCCGGGTGAACGTGCTGCATCCCGGTGCCGTCGGCACCCGCATGACCCTGAACCCGGAGACGATGGCACGGCTGCGGCCGGACCTCGAGAATCCGACCCCGGACGACGTCGTCCCCGTCCTCGCGGCGAACCACATGCTGCCCGTTCCGTGGCTGGACTCGCGGGACGTCAGCAATGCGCTGCTGTTCCTGGCCTCGGACGAATCGCGATACATCACCGGCACACAACTCGTGGTCGACGCCGGACTGACCCAGAAGGTGTAGAGATGACAGGTCGAGTGAACGGAAGAGTCGTCCTGGTCACCGGTGCCGCACGCGGGATCGGCCGGGCGCAGGCGTTGCGATTCGCACAGGAGGGTGCGGACGTCGTCGCCGTCGACCTGTGCGGCCCGGTCGGCACGGTGGTGACGCCACCGGCGAGCCCGGAGGATCTCGAGGAGACCGCGAAACTGGTCCGGGACACCGGCCGCCGGATCGTGACCGCGCAGGTGGACGTGCGTGACGGAACGGCGCTCGCCGAGGCGGTCACCGCGGCGGCCGGCGAGCTGGGCGGCCTGGACTTCGTGTGCGCCACGGCAGGCATCACATCCTCGGGTGCCGCGCTGGACCTCGACTCCGAGACGTGGCAGACGATGCTCGACGTCAATCTGACGGGGGTGTGGCAGACGTGCAGGGCGGCGGCCCCTCACCTGATCGAGCGGGGCGGCGGGGCGATGGTCCTGACGAGCTCCATCGCCGGTCTGCGCGGGCTCGTCGGCGTCGCCCACTACACCGCGGCCAAGCACGGGGTGGTGGGTCTGATGCGGTCGCTGGCCAAGGAACTCGCGCCGCACCGGGTGCGGGTCAACAGCGTGCATCCCACGAACGTGGACACGGACATGATTCAGAACGACATGGTGCGGCGGGCGTTCCGGCCCGACCTCGAGCACCCCACCCGGGAAGAGTTCGCGGCGGCCGCCGTGACGATGAACATGCTGCCGATTCCGTGGATCGAGCCGGTCGACGTGGCCAACGCCGCACTGTTCCTGGCCTCGGACGAGGCGCGGTACATCACGTCCGTCGCCCTGCCGGTCGACGCGGGCAGCGTCAGCCGATGACCGCCTCGGGCAGCATCGGCCGGTAATCCCCGAGTCCGCCCCCACACCTGGCGATCCGTGGTAGAACAGGTGTCAGTTTCGGGGGCGGACGAAGGGTGAATTCCGTGGATCTCGAGGCCGTCGCCGCGATCAGCAGGCTCAAATACGCGTATCTGCGGGCCCTGGACACGAAATGCTGGGACGAGTTCGCCGACACGCTCCTTCCCGACGCGACCGCGAACTACGGTGAGCATCTCGCGTTCGAGTCGCGGGACGCGCTGGTCGACTTCATGAAGTCGAATCTGGGGCCGCAGACCATCACCGAACACCACTGCGGTCACCCGGAGATCGACGTCGACGGCGACACGGCGACCGGACGCTGGTACCTGTCCGACACCGTGCTGATCCCGGAACACGGCATGGTGCTGCGCGGGGCGGCGTTCTACTCCGACCGCTACGTCCGCGGACCGGACGGCCGATGGCGGATCGCCCACACCGGATACGAGCGCACCTACGAGGCGGTGATGTCGCTGTCCGACATTCCCAGCTTCCGGCTCACGTCCAACCGGTGGGCAGCGGACACGGAACCCGGCAAAGGAGACTCGTGATGGGAACGTTGGACGGCAAGGTCGCACTGATCACCGGCGCCGGTCAGGGCGTGGGCGCCGGTATGGCGTTCGCACTGGCCAAGGAGGGCGCCCGGATCGCGGTGGTCGGGCGAACGGAGGCGAAACTCGTCGACACGTGCACCGCCATCGCCGACTTCGGCGGCGACGCCGAGCCGATCGTCTGCGACGTCAGCAAACGCGATCAGCTGGGCCCGATGGTCGACCGGGTCGTGGACCGGTTCGGCGGCATCGACATCCTCGTCAACAATGCCAACGCGAGCGCGCTCGGACCGCTCCTCGACATCACTCCGAAACTATTGGACCGTGCCATGGCCGTCGGCCCGGTGGCCACCCTGTTCCTCATGCAGCTGTGTTACCCGCACCTGAAGGCGCGCGGCGGCGGCTCGATCATCAACCTCGTCAGTTCCTCGGCGGTGCGGTGGGACACCAGCGGATACGGGCTCTATGCGGCCACCAAGGAGGCGATGCGCTCGCTCACCCGGACCGCGGCCAGCGAATGGGGACCCGACGGAATCCGCGTCAACGCGATTGCGCCGCATGCACTGTCCCCAGGTCTGAAATGGTGGACGGAGAACAACCCCGAGGAGGCCGCCGAGTTCGTGAAGTCGATCCCGCTCGGCCGGATCGGTGATTGCGAGCAGGACATCGGGCGTGCCGTCGTCTTCCTCGTGGGCGCCGACGCCGGTTACCTGTCGGGTGCCACCATCCCGCTCGACGGTGGTCAGGCGCGCTGGAGCTGATCGCCGCCGGTTGCCCCGAGCTTGCTCATTTCCCTCCCATCCGGTAGGAATTGCTTCGTGCATACGACTCACCTGGTGCGACGCCTCACCGTCGACCTGTGCCGTACGTGCGCCAACATCTGTTGTTGCTGATGGTCCGGCGCGCGTACCGCGTGCTGTCCACTCCTCGGTAGCCTCCGGCATCCGGTCATTCCTCACGCATTCTCCGCGTTCGCAGGTCCGGGCCGGTGCGCCCGTCTCCAGGCTCGATCACCTTCGCGGAAAGACACCATGAGCACTGCATTCGAAACCAGAACGGCGTCGCTGACGCTCGACAAGTTCGGCCCCCACTTCGGCGCCGAGATCATCGGCCTGGACGTCGCGTCCGCCACCGACGACGAGGTGGCCGCGATCCGTTCGGCGTTGACCGAACACAAGGTGCTGGTCCTGCGGGGTCAGTCACTCGACGACACGAGCCACATCGAGTTCGGTCGCCGTCTCGGCCGGCTGACCGCCGGGCACCCCGTCCACGACAGCGGGGACGTCGCGCAGGAGGTGTACGCACTCGACAGCCAGGACAACGGTTTCGCCGACGTGTGGCACACCGACGTGACGTTCATGAAGCGACCGCCGCTGGGGTCGATCCTCCGCCCCGTCGTCCTCCCACCGCACGGCGGCGACACCAACTGGGCCGACAGCCAACTGGCGTACGAGTCGCTGTCGCTGCCGATCCGTCAGATGATCGACCAGCTGACCGCGGTGCACGACGGCAACCGCGAGTTCGGGTACTACCTCGCGCAGAAGCGTGGCGGCAAGGGAAACGTCTGGGACGGTGAGGAAGTCACCGCGCTCGTGCCCGTCGAGCATCCCGTCGTCCGGGTTCACCCTGAGACGGGACGCAAGGGCATCTTCGTGAACCCGGGCTTCACGTCCCACATCGCCGGAGTGTCCGAGGCGGAGAGCCGCGGAATCCTCGACTTCCTTTATGCACACCTGACCAAACCCGAGCACATCGTGCGGCACCGCTGGCGTCTCGGCGACCTCGTGCTGTGGGACAACCGCAGCACCGCGCACTACGCCAACCGCGACTACGGAACCCAGCACCGCGTCATGCACCGCATCACGTTGGAAGGTGACGTGCCTTTCGGCCCGCAGTAGAGCAACCTCCGCATTCGCCGGGCGGGCGGAGTCCACAGCGACTACCGTCACGATCCGTGACCCCGGCATCGGACATCTCACGACGCAAGTTCCTCGCCTCCGCCGCAGCGGCCGGCGGCGCCGCCTTCCTCAGCTCGTGGGCGGGCCCGGTGATCGACCGCGCCTACGCACAGGACCCGGGCGGTAGCGGGTCGCTGAACGACATCGAGCACTTCGTCTACCTCATGCAGGAGAACCGCTCGTTCGACCACTACTACGGCACGCTGTCGGGGGTGCGCGGCTTCGACGACCCGTCACCGGCGTGGCAGCAGTACGGCTGGACGCCGGGTGCCGGGCCCACCCCGACCGGGTTCCTCAACCCGTTCCGGCTCGACACCACGCAGGGCACGCACCTCGACGGCGAATGCATCAACGACCCCACCCATTCGTGGGGTCCGCAGCACGACGCGTGGAACGGCGGCGCGATGGACCGGTGGATGCCGGTGCACATCGCGCACGAGGGGCCGCTCAACGGCCCCGCGACGATGGGCTACTACACGCGAGCCGACATCCCGGTGCACTACGACCTCGCCGACGCCTTCACGATCTGCGATCACTACTTCTGCTCGGTTCTCGGACCGACCGACCCGAACCGGCTGTACTGGATGACGGGCACGATCGACCCGGACGGGCTGGCCGGCGGGCCGCTGGTCGAGACGCCGACGGTGATCCCCAAGTTCGTCTACTCGTGGCGCACCTATCCGGAGAACCTGCAGGAGGCCGGCGTCAGCTGGAAGGTGTACGCCAACAAGGACCTCGGCCCCGTGTCGAGTGTCGCGCTCGACGGGATGCTCGGCTGCTTCACGCAGTACAGCGACCCGAATTCGGAACTCGCTCGCCGCGGTCTCGATCCGACGTACCCCAACGACTTCCGGGCCGATGTCGCGAACGGCACCCTGCCCGCGGTGTCCTGGATCGTGCCCAACATCTTCACCTGTGAGCATCCGGCGCTGCCCCCGGCCGCGGGCGCGGTCGGGATCGTCGAGGTTCTCGACATCCTCACGTCGAACCCGGCGATCTGGGAGAAGACGGCGCTGATCATCAGTTACGACGAGAACGGCGGCTTCTTCGACCACGTCACCCCGCCCACACCGCCGCCGGGCACCCCGGGCGAATATCTGACGGTTCCGCTGAACACGGTGTCGGAGAGCGAGAACAATCCGGGTCCGATCGGCCTCGGTTTCCGGGTGCCGTCGCTGATCGTCTCGCCGTACAGTCGCGGCGGCCTCGTCGCGTCCGACACGTTCGACCACACGTCGCAGCTCCGGCTGCTGGAGAAGCGGTTCGGCGTGCCCGTCCCCAATCTCACCGACTGGCGTCGCGGCGCCGTCGGCGACATGACGTCCGCGTTCGACTTCTCGTCCGCACCGAACGCCGGCGTTCCCGCGATGACCGACCCCGGGCCACGCCTGCAGGCGGCGATCGCGCAGTGCGGGCCGAACGTGGCCGCGGGGACGCTCAACGCCGGTGCACCCTACCCCGTGCCGCCGAATTCGATGCCCGTGCAGGAACAGTCCCCGCTGCGGCGTCGCCCCAGCGGGCTGATCATGTAGCGGCCTCCCCTCAGAGGCGCACCGTCCGGCCCTCGTCGATCGACTGCAGGACGGCCAGTGCGGCGGTCACCGACCGCAGTCCGTCGTGTCCGGTCGCCACGGGTTCACCGTCCCCATTGACGGCGTCGACGAACGCCCGGATCCCCGGTGCGTACAGGTTGTCGACGGGCTCGAGCGGGACGGTCGTGTCCTGACCGTCCGCAACGATCCGCAGCGTTCCGGTGGGATCCGGGCGCATGCAGTCGCCTGCGACGAGAGTGCCCGTGGTTCCGTGGATCTCGAAACCGGTCACGGCGCCCGGGACCGTGTACGCGTCGTGGAGGGAGAACAGGGTGGAACTGCCGAGGACGCCGCTCGTCATCACGGCGTCCGCCGGACCCTCGCTGAGTCCCTGGCACACGCCCACCGCCGTCACCGTGGTCGGTTCCATTCCGGTGACGAAGCGGAGCGTGTCGAGGTCGTGCACCGCGAGGTCGAGGGCGACTCCGCCGCCGACACCGTCGAGACGCCACCCACGCAGGGCCTGGCGCAGCAGAATGGCGTTGCTGACGCGCACCGACAGGATGTCGCCGATCGCGCCCTCCGCCAGCATCTTTCGCGCCGCACGATGAACGGGGTGATTGCGGAGATGATGGTTGGTCGCGAAGACCACCCCCGCTGCCGCGGCCGCGTCGACCATCTTCTGCGCCTGAGTGACGTCGAAGGAGAGCGGCTTCTCGCACAGCACGTGCAGACCCGCGTCGATCGCGGCCATGGCGTGGTCGAAGTGCTTGTCGTTGGTCGAGGAGATGTAGGCCGCCTGGACGTTTCCGCCCACCGCGTCGTGCAGGTCACCGGTGGCGGCCTCGATGTCGTGGGTCCGCCGGTAGTCCTCCGCGCGTGCCGCGTCGCCGCTGAGCACGACTGCCGCGGTCTGCCCGCACTCGCGCAACGCGGGGATCACGCGTGTGGCAGCGATGTTGCTCGCGCCCAGAATCGCCCACCTCATGAGCTTCGGTCCTTCCTCGGGCCGGTGGGTCCGGCCTTTCCTCGGCGGGACTGTACGCCGAGTTCCGAGAGCGCACTACTGTTCGATATGCGAACAGCGCGGCGTGGGGTCCGAGCTCAGGGGCGGAGGGCGTCGACCTCTTCGCCGGAGGTCGAGGGGTCCGGCGTCTCGTCGACGGCCCCGCGCGTGCGCTGACGGTAGATCCCGATTCCGACCACGACCACGGCGAGTCCCATCGAGACGTACATCTGGCTCCTGGTCTCCGGCAGCACGAGCATGCCGACGCAGAGCGCGATGATGGCGGCGATGGTGCACCACGTCAGGTACGGGAACAGCCACATCTTCAGCGACAGGTCCTTGCCCTCCGCCTCGAGGCTGCGCCGCATGCGCAGCTGCGACACCGAGATCGCCAGCCACACGAACAGGGCGATCGCGCCCGAGGAGTTGACGAGGAACAGGAACACGGTGTCCGGGTACAGGTAGTTGAGGCCGACGGTCAGGAATCCCACGACCGTCGAGACGAGCACGGCCTGGCGTGGAACGCCGGACGATCCGATCTTCGACAACGAGGCCGGGGCGTCGCCGCGGCGGGAGAGCGAGAAGATCATCCGGCTCGCCGTGTACAGGCCGGAGTTCAGGCAGGACAGCACGGACGTGAGCACGACGACGTCCATGATGTTGCCGGCCGCGGGAATGCCGAACGAGTCCATGACGGCGACGTACGGGCTCAGCGCGACGGAGGCGTCGTCCCAGGGGAGCAGCGTCACGACGACGGCGATGGAGCCGATGTAGAAGATGAGGATCCGCCACACGACCGAGCGCACGGCGTTGCGCACGGCGGCCACGGGGTTCGCGGATTCGCCGGCGGCGATGGTCGCGATCTCGGCGCCGAAGAACGAGAACACGACGACGAGCACTGCCGCGAATACGGCACCTGCCCCGTTGGGGAAGAACCCGCCGTGACCGGTGAGGTTGGTGAGTCCGGGTGCTTCGACGCCGGGCAGGGCTCCGCAGATCGCGAGGACACCCAGCACCAGGAAGATGACGATCGCTGCGACCTTGATCGATGCGAACCAGAACTCGAACTCGCCGAACGACTTCACGGACGCGATGTTCGTCAGCGTGAGCAGCACCATCAGGATCAGTGCCCAACTCCACTGCGGGACGTCGGGGATCCAGCGGTTCATGATGACGGCACCGGCCGTCGCCTCGATGCCGAGGACGATGATCCAGAACCAGGCGTAGAGCCAGCCGATGCTGAAGCCGGCCCAGCGGCCGATCGCGCGGTCGGCGTACGCCGAGAACGATCCCGTCTCGGGGTTGGCGGTCGACATTTCGCCGAGCATGCGCATCACCAGGATGACGACGATGCCTGCGAGTGCGTATGCCACGAGAACGCCGGGGCCCGTCTCGCGGATCGCGACCCCGGAGCCCACGAAGAGGCCTGCGCCGATCACCCCCGCGATAGCGATCATCGAGAGGTGCCGCTTCTTCAGCGTGTGCTGAAGCTGCGGATCGGTGGTTCCAGACATGGAGAAATCCCTTCGGCGCTACTCCGGGTGTGATGTGCGTCGCTGATCCGGAAAGTGTGTACGAGCCGAGGGGGCCGGGGTACCGCCGATTCGGTGAAATTCGCGCGGCAGGGATAGACGAAACGGCAGTACCACGCATCTGCACGGTCTCGACTGTCTGCCTTGACAACGCGGAAACGCTATGGCTACCGTCACATTATTCAACCATCGGACATGCGTTCGGTATGCGAACAGAGCGTGTCCGGCACCAACGTAGGACGGGACATCGGAATGAGCGATCACGCCTTCACCCCGGCAGCCGAGAAGCAGGCGCGACGAGCAGCGCTGAGCAGTTTCGTCGGCGCGGTCATCGACTGGTACGACTTCCTGCTCTACGGGTTGGTCGCGGCTCTGGTCTTCAACTCGGAGTTCTTCCCGAACGTCAGCCCGGCGATCGGCACGCTCGCCGCGTTCGCGACGTTCGGCGTCGGATTCCTGTTCCGGCCGCTCGGCGGCGTGGTGTTCGGCCACTACGGCGATCGCATCGGACGCAAGCGGATGCTGATCCTCACCGTGCTGATCATGGGCACGAGCACGGCCCTGATCGGACTGCTGCCGTCGTTCGGGTCGATCGGCTGGTGGGCACCGGTCCTGCTCGTCACACTGCGCGCCATCCAGGGCTTCGCCGTCGGCGGCGAGTGGGGTGGGGCCGCGTTGATGGCCGTCGAGAGCGCGCCGCCGAAGAAGATGGCGTTCTACAGCAGCGGAGTGCAGGTCGGCTACTCGGTGGGGCTCATCCTCGCCACCGGATTCGTCATGCTCATGAGCAACCTGACCACCGAGGACGCATTCAGCCAGTGGGGTTGGCGGGTTCCGTTCGTCGCCAGCGTCGTCCTGGTCGGTATCGGTCTGTGGATCCGCGCCGGAGTCCAGGAGAGCCCCGAATTCGTCGAGAAGGTCGAGAAGATCGAAAAGGAGCAGACCGCGCAGGACAAGAAGCGGATTCCGCTCGTCGAGGCACTGCGCAACCACCCGAAGGCATTCCTCCAGATCATCGGTCTGCGGTTCGCCGAACTGTTCTCCATGTACATCGTGACCACGTTCGCGCTGAGCTACTCCACTCAGGAACTGGGGATGGAGCGCAACTTCATGCTCAACGTCGGCCTGCTCGTCGGTGCGGTGGGAATCGGCACCATCCCGCTGTTCGCGTGGCTGTCCGACAAGCACGGCCGGCGACGCGTCTACATCCTCGGCGCACTGATCGGCGCGGTGTGCGCGTTCCCGTTCTTCGTCTTCCTCGAGAACGGGTCGATGATCGGCACCGTCATCCTCGCCGTGCTCCTCGTCAACATCTCCCACGACATGGTCGTCAGCGTCCAGCAGCCGCTGTTCACCGAGATGTTCGGGGCCGAGTACCGGTACAGCGGCGCGGGCGTCGGGTACCAGGTGGCCAGCGCGATCGGCGGCGGCTTCACCCCGTTCATCGCGGCGGCCCTGGTCACCGCCAGCGGCGGGTCCTGGCACCTCGTGGCCGTGTACCTCGCCGGTGGTTGCATCGTCAGCGCGCTCATCGCGTGGCGACTGCAGCCCGATTCGAGTGCCGACACGTCGGATGCCGTCACTCGAGCCAAGCTCGAGAACGCGCACTGAATATTGCTGCCGCAGTTGGTGTGGCGGCAGTGGGGGTAAACAGAGCAGGCGCGCCGCGTAGACGGTCAGCCGAGGGACAGGTCGGAACCGATCCGCTCCGCGGTCGCGACCAGCTTCGGCACCACCGACACAGCGACGTCGTCCCGCGTGTACTGGGTGCCCTGCAGCGACGAGTTGAGGGCGGCGACCACGGCGCCCGTCCGATCCCGGATGGGAACGGCCGCGCCGCGGATGCCGATCTCGAGCTCGTTCTCCGACATCGACCAGCCGTCCGCGGCCACCTTCCGGACCTCGGCGCGCAATTGTTCGGCGTCGGAGATCGTGTGCTGGGTGAAGGACTGGAATTCGGTGGTCTTCAGGTAGTCGTCGAGCGCGTCGGCCGAAAGTCCCGCCAGCAGAACCCGTCCCGTCGATGTCGCGTACGCGGGGAACCGCATGCCCACCGTGATGGAGATGCGAATGATCCTCGGCGAGCGGACCCGCGCCACGTACACCACGTCGGGACCGTCGAGGATGGTGACGGAGATGGTCTCGCCCAGTTCCTTCGCGAGAGCCTCGATGTGCGGGTCGGCGACCTGCGGCAGTCGCAGCGCGGCGAGGTACGAGAAGCCGAACCGCAGCACCCGGGGTGTGAGCGAGAAGTTGCGTCCGTCGAGACGCAGGAAACCCTTGTCCACCAGGGTGAGCAGAATCCGGCGCGCCGTGGACCGGGTGATCCCGACAGCCTGCGCCACCTCACTCAGTGTGCGTTCCCGGTGCTGCTCGTCGAAGCATTCGAGAACGCTCAGACCGCGGTCCAGGGACTCGAGGAAATACCGTTCCCCCGAGGCGGGCTGCTCGGCCACCTCAGCAGCCACCTGTTTCGCACACGCCGTCATGGTACCGGGCGACTAGCTGTGCCGGAGCCGGCCGAACGCCGCACCCAGTGACGGCAGTCCGCTCGTGTCGATGAGGAAATCGGTCTCGAGGCTGTCCCGGAGTTCGTCGACGGACGCCAGTTCGCGCCTCTCGGACGCACCGCCGAGGTGGTGCACCGTCAGTCGCGTACCGGCCAGGGCGTAGCGGCGGTCCTCCGTGGCCCGCGCCGCCATCAGTCCGGTCACGAAATGCGAACCGGACCAGGTCGACAGGTACCAGTTGGGCGCCTCGTAGTCGACGGGGAACTGCCTGGTGAGATCGAACCGGTAGACGGTCCGCCACTCGTCGCCGACGAGCGCCTGCATCGCGTAATCGCCGTCGACGTCGACCAGCCGGAACGGTTCCAGCGGAGTGTCCTGCACCGTGCCCAGTTCGAGGCGCAACGTGGTGTTGAGGGTCATGCCGCCGAACCCGACGTCGATGAGCCGTCGCTCGCCTGCGACGTCGACGAGCAACAGCATGTGCGAGCGCGGAGTGACCGCATCGATCGGAGATCCCCACAGAACCCGCGCGGCGAGCGGCGTGACGTCGAATCCGATTTCGAGCAGGACCGCCCGCAGCAGGAGATTCTGTTCGAAGCAGTAACCGCCTCTTCGTGATTCGACCAATTTGTGTTGAAGCGAGGGCAGGTCGAGCCGATTCGGTGTGCCGAGGAACGGGTCGAGGTTCTCGAACGGGATCGACCGGGCGTGATGTGCGGCAAGCTGGTTCAGCGTCGCGGTGGTCGCGGATCGGTCGCCGTCGTACCCGATCCGTTCGAAGTACCGCTCGAGGTTCAGATCGCCCGCCGTGGCCATGGAGCACAGTGTAAGCGCGGCGAATAACCGATCAGGCGTCGTCGGGCGCGGTTGCCGCGAGGTAGGCGGCGCCGCGCGGCGAGATCCGGTACCCGACGTCGAGGCTGTGCGTCAGCCCCAGGTTCTTCAGCTTCCGGACGTCCCGCTTGAACGGTTGCGTCTCACGGCCGAGGCTCTCCGCGAGATCGGGTGCGCGGCGGCCCGGGTTGTCGGCGACGAGCTGCAGAATCGTGCGCGTCCACGGGCCGTGACTGCTCCGCGTGTCCAGGCGCTCCAGACTCTGCGCGATCTCCGCGATCGTGTCGTCCGCGAGGTCGTCGTCGCTGCTCAGCGCGACGCGGGGGTCCTCGCCGACCCACTCGAGTCCGATGCGATAGACCGGCTGTCCGGGGGCGCCGCGCAGCGCAGCCAGCGCCTCGGCGACGGAGGCGGCACCGGCGCGGCGGGCGTCGTCCTCGGTGATTCCGTCCGGGTCGACAGTCGTGATCGAGCTGATCCGGACCATTCCCGAGACCGTGTGGAATTCCGAGCCCTCGAGCACCCGAGGTGCGGCCCAGCGGCGGAAGGCGACCGTGACGGTGCCGTCCGCCACCCCCTGCGCGACCTTCTGCGGAAGGATCACCCGCCGTCACCTCCTCATGTGAGTGGCGATGCGTGGTCGAGGATACTTTGCCACTCACCTGGGGGAGGATGGACAGGGTGCGGTCGTGCGACGGGAGGACACCCATGGGACGGCGACTTTTCTCGGCTGCGGCGTTGCTGGTGGTCGTCACGTGCGCGGCGGCATGCCAGTCCGAGGGGAGTTCCGCGCAGCCGTCGACGACCACCGCGGTCGCCGCACCGGCAGACACCGAGCCCACGGTGATCGCCGCCGACCTCGACGTGCCGTGGGGGATCGCGCTCCTGCCGGACGGGACGGCACTGATCGCGGAACGGGACAGCGGCGCAATCCGGCACCTGCAGGCGAACGGCGACACGACCGTGATCGGTGAGGTGCCCGGTGTGGAGGCGCAGGGTGAATCGGGGCTGCTGGGGCTGGCCGTCTCACCGGCCTACGCAACGGACCAGACGATCTATGCGTACCTCACCACGAGCGACGACAACCGGGTGGTCGCCCTGCGTTTCGACGGTCGCAGCCTCGGCGAGCCGGCCCCGATCCTGACGGGGATCCCCGCCGGATCGATCCACGACGGCGGCCGGATCGCGTTCGGCCCGGACGACAAGCTGTACGTCGCCACCGGTGAAGCCGGCGACCGGCCACGCGCCCAGGACCCGTCCTCGCTCGGCGGCAAGATCCTGCGGATCAACCCCGACGGGTCCATCCCGGCCGACAATCCCACCCCCGGATCACCCGTGTGGTCGCTCGGCCACCGCAACGTGCAGGGCCTCGCGTGGGACGACGCGGGCCGGCTGTGGGCCACCGAGTTCGGGGCGAACACCTGGGACGAGGTGAACCTGATCGAACCCGGCGGCAACTACGGATGGCCGGAAGTCGAGGGGCAGTCGGACGAGGCGGGCTTCGTCGATCCGGTGGTCCAATGGTCCACCGGCGAGGCGTCCCCGTCCGGGCTCGCGTTCCAGGACGGCGCGCTGTGGGTCGCGGCGCTGCGCGGCGAACGGCTGTGGCGGATCCCGGTGGCCGGGGACGGCTCACTCGGCGAACCGCAGTCGCTGTTCGAAGGCGAGTACGGGCGACTGCGTACCGTCGTCGGAACACCCGACGGTGCCGTCTGGTTCAGCACCAGCAACCGCGACGGTCGCGGCGATCCGGCGGAGGGCGACGACCGCATCCTCATGCTCCGCCCGTGAGTACTTGTTAACCGCCCGCGGTTAATAAGTACTCACGGGTCAGGAGTTCCAGGGGACGATCGGCGGCTTGACCCACATGATCTTCTCGTCCCCGTGCGCCGGGGTGGCGGCGGGATGGTCGGGGTGGCGTTCCGCCCATGCCGATTTCTGCTCGAGCAACTCGACCACGGTCAGCCACGTCTCCATGGTGCTGGGCGGGTTCGACCCGGCCTCCCGGGCGAGTTTCCGCAGCGTGCCGTCGGTGAGGTCGAGGAGTTCCTGACCGCTGATTCCGCGATCCCACACATACCGCGCGAGTCCCATCGCCTTCTCGCGACGTCGCTTCGCAGCGCCTTCGGTGTGCGCGAAGTCGACTTCCTGAGGTTCCATCGTCTTCCCTTCTCGTGCGCGTCACCACGGTAGGTCACCCGTGTCTCGTCCCGGTATCGTGGGAGGACGATTCTCGCAGCAGACGCGAGCGGACGGTGCGAGCAGTAGGGAAGACGGTCGATGGGCAGGCAGCGCGGCGGTCGGGCTGCCCGGACAACGGACGGGGGTCCCGTCGCCGGCGTGTACCCGATCGACACGGGCACGTGCGAACTCACCGAAGACCACCTCAATCCGCACGGCTGGGTGCTGAAGGTGAACGGGGTCGAGAGTTCCCACATCGACCTGTCGGATCCCACGCACCTCGATTTCGAGTACATGCGGTGGATCGCCGAACTGGTCGCGTCGCACTGGGGAACGGACCAGCGGGTGCGGGCCCTGCACCTCGGTGGCGGCGCCTGCTCACTTGCCCGCCATCTCGCCGCCCGGTATCCGGACGCCCGGCAGGTGGTGGTCGAACTCGACGGCAGACTCGCGGAGTTGGTGCGCGACTGGTTCGACCTGCCCCGGGCGCCACTGCTGCGACTGCGGGTGGGTGAGGCGCGGGCGGTCACCGAGACGTTGACGGAGTCCAGCCGCGACCTGATCGTGCGCGACGTGTTCGCGGGCAACACGACCCCGGCGCCGCTGACGACGTCGGAGTTCACCGGCCACGTGCGACGAGTGCTGGCACCCGGCGGGATCTACGCGGTCAACTGCGGCGACACCCGCGACCTCGTCCTGGCGCGCCGGGAGGCGGCGACCATCGGCAGCGTGTTTCCGCACACCACGGTGATCGCCGACCCCGCCATGCTCAAGGGCCGCCGTTACGGCAACATCGTGATCGCGGGCAGCGACGTGCCGATCGGCGACGACCCCGCGCTCGTCCGCACACTGCTGGGCGGTGGTGTGCCTGCCCATGTCTGGGACGACCGGCAGGTGCGGACGTTCGCCGGTGCGGCGCGGGTGCTGCGCGATGCGGACTCCGGGAGCTAGACGAGCACCCAGATCAGCGAGGCCATCGCGAAGCCCACCACCGACAGGATGGTTTCGAGCACCGTCCACGTCTTCAGGGTGTCTTTCACCGACATGTTGAAATACCGTGACACGATCCAGAATCCGCCGTCGTTGACGTGGCTGGCGATGATGGATCCGGCCGACACGGCGATCACGATCAGGGCGATCTGCGGGGAGGAGTAATTCCCGGCAGCGATCGACGGTTCGATGACGCCTGCGGTGGTGACGATGGCGACGGTCGCCGAACCCTGGGCGATGCGGAGTGCGCAGCTGATCAGGTACGCGGACAGGATGACCGGGAGACCGAGCGCGTCCATCGAGTCGGCCAGGGCCTGCCCGACTCCGGTTGCCCGCAGCACCGCGCCGAAGAACGCTCCGGCACCGACGACCAGCAGGATCATGCCGACCGGCTTCAACGCCGCCGCGGACATCGCACCGATCTCCTGCGCCGTGATTCCGCGCCGGGTACCCAGCAGGTACAGCGCCAGCAGGACGGCGATGGTCAGTGCGATCGTGGGTGTGCCGAGGAAGATGAGGACCGACAGCAGCGTCGAGCCTTCTTCGAGGACCACGTTGCCGACCGTCGCACCGAGGATCAGCACCATCGGCACGAGGATGATGAACGAGATCAGCCAGAGCGGCGGCGGGTTCTTGTCGGCTTCCTTCTCCTCCGGGATGAACTCGTCCGGGACCTCGATGATCACGCGCTTGCCGATCCAGCTACCCCAGACGACGCCACTGACGAACCAGGCGGGGATGCCGCAGGCGAGGCCCATGATGATGATCCAGCCCATGTCGACGTGCAGCAGACCGGCCGCGGCGACGGGTCCGGGGTGCGGGGGCAGGAACGCGTGCGTCATGGACAGGCCGGCGAGCATCGGCATCGCGTACATCACCAGCGACTTGCCGCCGCGCTTCGCCGCCACGTACACGAGCGGGGCGAGGATGAAGATGCCGATGTCGAAGAAGACCGGGATGCCCAGAACCAGGCCGGTGACACCCATCGCCAGCGGAGCGCCCTTGGGGCCGAACAGCTTCAGTAGACGTTCGGTCAGGACGTCGGCTCCGCCGGAGCGTTCCATCATCGCGCCGAGGACGGTGCCCAGGCCGATGATCGGGGTGATGTGCCCCAGGATGCCGCCGAAGCCCTTCTCCAGAATAGAGTCGGCCGCCGACGTCGGTGTGCCGACCAGTTCGACCACCGACACTCCCGCGATGAGCGCGACGCCGACACCGACGACGATCAGTGCGATGAACGGCTCGAGCTTCAGCTTGATGATGAGGATCAACAGCACGGCGATGGATACCGCTGCGAGAGTGAGTAGTCCGGCTGTGTCGTGCTGCAGCCAGTCGACGAACGACGTCATTGCGTCTCCAGGGGAGGTGGGTGGGGTCGGGCGAGAGTGGGGCTAGTTCGAGAGCGCGGTGACGAACGATCGTGCGCGGTCGGTGATGTCGGTCCAGTTGCCTGCCGCGACGCTGGACGGTGGGACGACGCTGGTGCCTGCGCACACGGCCAGCGCGCCGGCGTCGAGGAACTGGCGGGCGTTGGAATCGTTGATCCCGCCCGACGGGAGGAGTTCCACGCCGGGATACGGTCCGTGCAGGTCCGACAGGTAGTCGGGGCCGAGCCGCTTGGCGGGGAAGATCTTGACCGCGGCAGAGCCGAGGTCGACGGCCATGGCCACCTCGGTGGGGGTGAAGGCACCGAGGAAAACGGGAATCGACCTTCCCGTAGCGACTTTCGCGACGTCGGGACGGATGCCGGGGGTGACGAGGAACCGGGCGCCTGCGTCGATCGCGGCGGCCGCCTGATCGCCGGTCATCACGGTTCCGACGCCGAGGACGCTGCCTGCCGCGGCTGCGGCGTCGGCGGCGCGGCCGAGATGATGGAGCACGTCGGGCGTGGTGAACGTCAGCTCGACCGTCCGGATTCCGCCCTCGGCGAGGGCGTGGCACAGGTCCGCGGCGTCGGGGATGGTCTCCGCTCGCACCACCGTCAGTACCCGGTCGGCACGCAGAATGTCGATCTCGGTCATCGAACTGCTCCTCCTTCTTCGCGGCGCAATGATCTTCCGGCGGTCGCGCCGGTGAGGCGGCCGTCCTCGAGGGCGAGGCGGCCGCGGACGAATACGTGGGTGATTCCGGCCGCCGCCTGGCGCGGCTGCGCGTAGGTCGCGGTGTCGCTGACCGTGTCCGGATCGAAGAGCACGAGGTCAGCGGCGTAGCCGCGGCGGACGAATCCGCGGTCGACGAGTCGCAACCGGGTCGCGGCTCGGCCGCTGAGGTGACCGACGCACTCCTCGAGGGACATCAGACCCAGGTCGCGGCTGTAGTGCCCGAGGTAGCGCGCGAACGTTCCCCATCCGCGTGGGTGCGGTTTCGCGCCGACCAGCAGTCCGTCGCTGCCGCCGGTGTGCCGGGGGTGCTGCATGATCGCGCGCACGTTCTCCTCATGGCCGACGTGTTGCAGGATTCCGCTGCCGAGTTGGTCGCGGATCAGGATGTCGATGCACACGTCGAAGGGGTCGCGGTTCTCGGCGACGGCGATGTCCGCGACGGTCTTCCCGACGTAGTCGTCGAGTTCCGCGTTCTGCACGCCGCTGATCTCGAGCGTGTGCCACTCGGCGATCACCCCGTGGCAGCCGTCGGAGCCGGTGACCTCGAGATGTTCCCGGATACGTTCGAGTGCAACCGGATCCCGGAGACGATCGAGCGTCTGTTCCATGCTCCCCGCCGACGCCCAGCTGGGCAGGATCGCCGACAGCGTGGTGGCGCCGGGAAGGTAGGGGTAGGTGTCGAGGCTGATGTCCGCGCCGGCGGCTTCGGCCGTGTCGAGCAGGGCCAGCAGTTCCGGGGCGCGGCCCTTGTTGGGTCCGAAGTTCAGTGTGGCGTGGGCGAGATGCAGAGCGCACCCGGCCCGCGACGTCAGGTCGACCATCTCGGCGTAGGCCTCCATGGCGCCGGCGCCGTAGGACCGGTGGTGCGGGGAGAAGTAGCCGCCGTACTCGGCGACGGTCCGGCACAGTGCCAGCAACTCCTCGTTGTCCGCGTACATCCCCGGCGTGTAGGTCAGCCCCGCGGACAACCCGACGGCGCCCTCCGCCATGGACTGCGCCACGATCCGCTGCATCTCCTCGATCTCCGACGGCGTCGCCGGCCGGTCGTCCCAGCCGACCACCAGCGCCCGGACGACCCCGTGCGGGACGAGATACGCGACGTTGGTGGCGATGCCGCGATCGAGCCGGTCGAGGTATTCGCCCACGCTCCGCCAGGAGAAGTCGAAATCCTCGGGATCGGTATTCCACCCCGCGATCTTGCGCCGGACCACCGCGAGCACGTCGTCGGTGACGGGCGCGTAGGAGAGCCCGTCCTGTCCGAGTACCTCGGTGGTGACGCCCTGGGTGATCCGCGACGGGTGTTCGGGGTTCAGCAGGATCTGCAGGTCCGAGTGGGCGTGCATGTCGATGAAACCGGGCGCGAGCACCAGGCCGTCGGCGTCGATCACCTGATCCGCGCGGGGGCGTCCGGTCTCGGAGTGATCTGTTTCGGGCCAGATTTCGGCGATCCGGTCTCCGTCGACGAGCACGTCGGCGCGGTACCTCGGCGCCTCCGAACCGTCGACGACGGTGGCGGAACGGATCAGAGTGGTCATGATGTGAGTCCTCGGCCGGGGATCAGAAGAAGGTGCGGATCAGGTCGACGACGACAGGATCGTCGGAGTCGTCACCGACGACGGGAATCCAGCGCCACTTGTCGAACGCGGTGCACGGGTGGGAGAGCCCGAGCCGGACGACGTCCCCGACACGCAGATCGTGTTCCGGCCGTGCGGGATCGAGCCGGAGGAACGCGTGCTGGTCGTTGACGGCGGTCACTTCGGTGCCGACGAGGGGCCGCGGCGCCGCCCCGAGTTGGCCGGCGACGGCCTGCGCGGTGGGGAGTCCTTCGTCGAACGGGACGTCGCGCTTGCCGGCGTCCAGCAGGGCGAGGCCCGGCTCGGGGCGGGACACCACCCGGGCCCATGTGTGCATCGCCGACGTGAGACGACGTGCCTGCCTGTCTTCGCCGCGGCCGAACGGTGAGATCCCGGTGTAGAAGCCGTCGTCGTGGATGATGTACGCGCCGGCGCGGACCACCACTTTGGTTCTGCCACCGGCAAGTTCGGCGAGCACCTCGGCGACCACGTCGAAGTAGGCACTGCCGCCCGCGGTCACGTACACGTCCCGACCCTCGGGGTAGCGCCCCTCGGCCTCGAGCCGGCGATGCAGTTCGGCCATCGACCGGAGGTATGTGCGGACCCGTGCGAGGGACTCCTCGGAGGCGTCGTGTGCGAGGGCCCCCTCGTAGCCGGAGACGCCGGCCAACCGGAGTGCGGGGCTTTCACCGATCCGTTCGGCCACCTTCACTGCCTCGGCCACGGATCGTGCGCCGGTGCGTCCTCCCTCTCCGCCGAGTTCGACGAGCACGGGCAGTGGACGGACCACCGTGACGTCCGCGAGCGCCGCGGTCATCGCGTCGACCGTCTGCGGGGAGTCGGCCCACATGAGGACTTCGAGTTCCGGGTTCGCGTCCATCTGCTCGGCCAGCCACCGCAGTGCGGTCGGGTCGACGAGCGAGTTCGCTATCTGCACCCGGCGCGCGCCGAATCGCACCGCCACCCGGAGCTGACCGAAGTTCGCCAGCGTGATCCCCCAGGCGCCGCTGCGGATCTGCCGGTCCCACAGCACCGGGGACATCGTCGTCTTCCCGTGTGGAGCGAGGTCGACTCCGTGCGCCTCGCACCAGGCCGCCATCGTGTCGAGGTTGCCGGCGATGGCCGTCTCGTCGAGGACCATCACGGGGGTGCTGAAGGCGGACAGCCTCGGCTGCGTTCCGAGGAACTCGGTCTTGGTGAGGCCGTTCGCCGCGGAGGGGAGGGCTTTGTCCACGTCGGACAAGCGCAGCTCGTCGAGCTCCGCCAAGGCGCCGGAATCGAGTGTGTCCGGTCCGCTGAGCGTCATCGTCGATCCTGTCGTTCGGATTTTGTGGGGCAGGCCTTCATCGGAGGAAGGGCCGTGAAGTGCTACGTTGCGCTCTATGCAACGTTGATTGCGTTTTTGAGTCACCTATGTCTAGCATTGGCCTGGGTCATCGTCAACGGTCCGGTGTGGCATGCATCGCCGGGGCGAGGGCTCTCGAAACGCAACTCCAGTGCCCGTCCGAGCAGTCGTAGAGGTAACAAGTGCAGGAATCGACCCCCACCCCCGAGTCCGGTGTCGCGTGCCTCGGTGAGGCGATGGTTCTGGTGGCCCCGGACTCGACACTCCACCTCGCCGGCGCCGAGGCGAACGTCGCCGCCGGCCTCGCCGCGCTGGGTGTCCCGGCCGCCTGGGTCGGACGGCTCGGCGACGACGAGTTCGGCGTCCTCATCCGCACCGAACTGCAGGCCCGGGGTGTCGACGTCCGCGCGATCGAGGTCGATCCCGGCAGGCCCACCGGGCACTACTCGAAATCCACCGCCCTCGACGACCACGGCGAGCCGCGGACCGACAGCCTGTATTCCCGGGCGGGTTCGGCGGCATCGGCGATGGATCCCGGATTCCTCGACAGGCCGGCGGTCGCGGACCTGTTCGGCCGCGCCGCCGTGGTCCACTGCAGCGGAATCACACCGGCCCTGTCCGATTCGTGCCTCGCGCTGATGCGGAGGCTTCTCCGCGACCGGCCGGGAATCTCCGGTGTGGTCAGCTTCGACGTCAACTGGCGTGAGCAACTGTGGCCGGACGGCGACCCGCGGATGGTCGTGGAACTGGCGAATCTCGCCGATCTGGTTCTCGTCGGCGCGGACGAGGCCCTGCGCGTTCTCGGAACCGCGGATCCACACGAGTTGCGGCTCATCCTGCCCGCCCCTGCCACCGTCGTCGTCAAGGACGGAGCGCACCGGGCGCTGGCCGTCGACCGAAGTGGACGCAGTGTTGCGGTTCCCGCGCTCCGCGTCGACGTCGTCGAGCCCGTCGGCGCGGGCGATGCCTTCGCCGCCGGATATCTCAGCGGTGTGGTGCGCGGCGACGATCAGGCCCGGTGCCTGCGCCGCGGGCACATCGGTGCCGCCGCCACCCTGACGGTGGCCGCGGACTCGGCGCCCCCGCCGCCCGCCGAACTGCTGGACGAGCTGCTCCGGTGCTCCGAATCCGACTGGGCGGCAACGAGCGTCACCGCCGACGGCTTCTCCCCCCGAGAAAGTGGAGTGAACGGATGAGTCAGAGTGTCTCCCGCGCCCTGCACCTGCTGGTGCAACTCGGCAACGGTCCCGCCAATCTCGACCAGCTGGCCGAATCCACCGGTGTCCACAAGACCACCGTTCTCCGGCTGCTGCGAACCCTGTCCGACGAGCGGTTCACCTTCCGCGACAACAGCAACCAGTACCACCTCGGTTCCCGCATCTTCGAGCTCGCCGCGCAGGCCACCGATCAGCGGGAAGTCCGTCGCATCGCGTCACCGCACCTCGTCGCGTTCAACCGCGAATACGGGCGCACCACGCACCTCGCGGCGATGGAAGGAGGTGACGTGGTGTACATCGACAAACTCGAATCGCACGATCAGATCAGGATGTACTCGCGAATCGGACTGCGCGCCAACCTCAATTCCACCGCGGTCGCGAAGGTGATCCTCGCCGACCTGCCGGATTCGGAACTGCGGCCCCTCGTCGATTCGATGGACTTCTCCGCCCGCACCGCCAACACGATCACGACGCCCGAACGCTACCTCGACGAGATCCGCACGGTCCGGGAGCAGGGCTGGGCGCACGACCAGGAGGAGAACGAGCCGTCCGTCAACTGCATCGGGGTGCCCATCCGCGGCGCGTCCGGCCGCGTCGTCGCCGCCGTCTCCGTCTCGGTGCCCGACGTCGTGCTCAGCTACGAACGCGTCCTCGACCTGCTCGAACCCCTTCAGGCAGTGGGGGCGCGGATCTCCCGCGACTGCGGATACCGCGCCCAGCCCTGACCGTCCCGTCCACCCGAAAAGTAACCACACACAGGAGAATCGATATGTCCGACACCACCGTCATCCGCACCGAAGGCGCCCCCGCCCCCGCGCACACGTTCAGCCAGGGCATCAAGAAGGGAAACATGCTCCAGGTGTCGGGGCAGGGTCCGATGGACCCCGTCACCAACAAGTACATCGCGGAGGGCGACGTGCGCGAGCAGACCCGTCGTACTCTCGAGAACGTCAAGGCGATCCTCGAAGCCGGCGGCGCGAGCGTGGAGGACGTGCTGATGTTCCGCGTCTACCTCACCACCCGCGACGACTTCACCGCGATGAACGACGTGTACGGCGAGTTCATCGCGGAGAACGTGCCGAGCGGACAGCTGCCGTGCCGGACCACGGTGTTCGTCGACCTCCCACACGAGGTCATGCTCGTCGAGATCGACGCGCTGGCAGTGACCGGCTAGGTCGCTACGTGGTGACGAGATGCCGGCAGCTCATCCGCGGCGACACGGGCAGCTCGGTGAACACGGGCTCGGACGATTCCGCCGTCGGTACCTCCAGGTAGAGGTGGCTGCCGTCCGCCACGACCCCCTGCGGTTGCAGGCCGATCAGTTTGGCCACCACGTACGTGGCGCTCAGGCTGGTGACGTCGCGGATGATTCCGAGCCGCAGCAGCGACCGCGTCTCGGCGATCGCCTCCTGCTCGCCGGCCCGCAGGACCAGCCGCAGCCCGGGCGACAGGGCCTGCGCGGCCACCGACACCGCGATGTTGTCCAGGTCGTCGGATCCGACGGCGGCCAGCGCCAGGGCGCGGCCGACGCCCAGTCGCTCGAGGAGTTCACGGTCGCCGCCGTGCCCGACGACGGTCGGGATGTTCATCGACCGCACGAGCCGCAAGTTCTTGGCGTGGGGGTCGCGTTCGACGCCCACCACCGCGACACCGAGAGCCTGTAACTCCCGGCAGAGCCGGAGCCCGACCTGGCCGAGGCCCACCACGATGACGTGGCCGGAGCGGGGCAGGACGCGGCTGCCCACCAGGCCGACCAGCCGGGGGCCGAGCAGGCGCTCGATGATCCCGGCGGTGAACATGGCCGTGAACACCACGGTGAACAGCATCGCCACCGAGGCGAACACCGCGTAGGCGGGGCTGCCGTGGGTGTCGGTTCCCGGGCCCACGGTGGTCACCACCCGCACCGCCTCGTTGAACGCGTCGAGCGGTGCCACGTGCTGACCGAGCATCAGCCACAACCAGTCGGCGAACAGGACCGCGAGAAGTCCGGCGAGCCCACCGAGCAGGATGCGCGTGCCGATGTCGTGCGACCGCAACAGTCCGGTCGCGCCGGTCGCCGCGGTGCGCCACCAGTTCCGCCGGGGCAGGTCGACGTGCGCGCCCTCGGGGTGTCCGTCGATCATCCGGACAGTCAGCATGTGCTCGCCCGCGTGCCGGGCCGCGACGAGTTCCGGTTCCAGGCACGGACCGGCGAGCGTGGGTGCGGCGAGATCTGCCGGTGACGTCACCTCGCACTGCGGAAGCAGCTGGGACAGCTGGTCCGCGACCGTGCGGTCGAAGATCGTCACCACCAACGGGATCGACGCCGAGATGTGCGCGGCGGCCAGCGCGTAACGCAGGGCGACGACGTCGTCGCGCACCAGTACGGCCATCCCGCAAGGTTCGTCCGCCATTGCCAGGCGGAGTTCGTCGTCGTCGGGGGCGACGAGATGACGTACGTGAAAGTCCCTTTCGCGGAGGGACGCACAGACCCGTCGGGCCACGGTGGTTTCGCCGATGACGAGATATGAGTCGTTCACGTGTGGTCCTTCCGGCTCGGGGTCACGAGAGCGTACCCGAGAAAAACCGCAGATCCCACACGGGAAGGCCTACCGATGAGTAGTCGGAACGCGTTATCGGCCAATGATTTTGCGACTCCACCGCCCTACTCGTCGGTAGGGGCGCCCTGATCGCGACCGGGGGCAGCCGCGCCCCCCGCGCGGGAACACCGCGCCGGCGTCAGTGGTTGGGTGAGTCATGAGCCTCGATGCGAATGACGACCGGCGCCCCCTTCTCGACCTCGTCGCCGCACACAACCGTGCGGTCCTCGCGACGATCAAACGCGACGGGCGCCCGCAATTGTCCAACGTGATCTATGCCTGGGACCCCGGCACGCAGACCGCGAGGGTGTCGGTGACGGCGGATCGGGCCAAGACCCGGAACGCCGCGCGCGACCCGAGGGTGTCGCTGCACGTCAGCGCGACCGACTTCTGGAGCTACGCGGTCGTGGAGGGAGATGCGGAGCTGAGTGCGGTCGCGGCGGATCCGCACGACGCGGCGGCGGACGAACTCGTCGACGTGTTCCGGCTCGCGTCCGGAAAGGAGCACGACGACTGGGAGGAGTTCCGCCGCGCGATGGTGTCCGAGCACCGGCAGGTACTCCGGGTCCGCGCGACGAACGTGTACGGCATGGCCCAGTTGCCCTGAGTGTGCGAACGTAGCTGTGGCAGCCGGTCGGAGCCGGTGGGACGATTGAGTCATGCGCAGGAGACGGTGGCCGGCGGCACCGCCGCCTGCCACGGAGGGAATCGTGGTGCACGGGCCGGTGGAGCTCGTGACGAGCCGCGACCTGAGCCTGCGCCTGTCGGAAGTCGTCGCGCACCCGACGGGCATGCTGCTGCGCGTCGAGCTGACGGCGAGAGGCAGATCCGCTGATCTGGCGCGCCACGAGACGCGTCCCCTGGACGATCCCGACGACCCGTCGGCGCGGTGGTCGTATCTCGCAGTGAACGTGCAGGTCGACGACATGGAGGGTGTCGCCGATCCCCGGCACCCGCATTCGACGTCGAAGTCCGATGCCGAGGACGCGTCCGAATATCATTCCGCGCCGCACTACTGGATCAGCGACTACCCGGAGTCGGGAACGATCACGCTGACCGCGGGGTGGAAGGAAATAGGACTGCTGCCGAGAACCCGGACGATCACTCTCGGCCCGAATCCGAGTATGCGACCCGCCCGCTAGTCATCGCGGCTAGACAGACGAAGGTGCCCTTCGGCGCCGTGGGAGCGTCGAAGGGCACATTCGCCCTGCGAGGGGAACGCAGATCAGGGCAGGGGAACCCAGGTGCCGAAGAACCAGAATCCGTGCGGGCTCGGCGCGGGTGCCTGCTGCTGCGGAGCGTGCTGCTGCTGCTGCTGCTGAGGCTGCGGGGCCTGTTGCTGTTGCTGGGCGGGTGCGGGGTTGTTGTGGCCCACCGGGTCGGCGCTGGCAACGCCGGCTCCGATGCCGAGGGCTGCGAGGGCGATACCACCGGTTGCGACGGCCTTGGTCACGACGGACTTCATGCGGTTCCTCCTGGAACGTATCGGATGCGGTGTCAGAACTTCCTGACACAGATCAGATTGCTCCCCGTCCCTGCCACAACTCTTCGCTCAGCCTGTCAATCTCCTGGATGTCAGCGAGGCTGCTCCGCCAGCTTGGCAGCGATCACTCCGTTGAGCCGTTGCAGACCGCTGGGGGTGATGCCGTGGATCTGACCCTCGATGCTGCGCACGACATGCGTGTCGCTGAGAACCTTCTCGCTCGACTGGATCAGAACCGTTCCGGCGCCGGTGAAGTCGAACTGCCGTTCCTCCCCGGAGTTGATTCCCATCATGTGGGCGCCTGCCGCGAGGAAGTTGCTGATCCACCCCTGGTCGTAATGGTGGCTCGGGGACGGGCAGTCGGCCCACCCGACGAGCGCCTCGGGGTCGATCCGCAGCGGCGGCTCGGCGAACATCACCGGGCCGTTGGACGACGCCAGGAACTTGCCCGTCCCGATGAGTGTCAGGAAGCCGGGGACGATGGACTGGTTCAGGGCCAGACCCGGTTCGAACGCAAGGAGATTCGACGCCCGGATGGTGAGGTTGCCGTCGTCGAGGTCGTACGAGTTGATGTCGTAACCGCGGTCGCCGAGGATCAGTTTCCCGAATCCTTCGGCCACCGCGTAGTCGCCCATGTACAGCGGCGCCGAGAATTGGTTGGCGACCATGTGCAGTGCGGCGCCGTGCAATCCGTGGGTCAGTGCCTGAAACTGCATCTGCCCGTAGTAGGCGATCATCGCACCCTTGCGGATGAACCAGGGCGCGGTGAGGTCGATGCAGAACGCGTAGCTGTTGTCGGGAATGTTGTCGCTGGCGCCGAGAGTCGACGGATTGTGGATGGCGGTCACAGTTTCTCCTCCGAAGCCTGAACGTAGACGATGCCCTGACCCGTGCACTGCAATTGCATCGCTTCCCCGACACCGCGGCCCATGGCCTCACGCCAGCCGACGGCGGATTTCAGTTCCACCTGGACGCTCCCGTACGTGCCGACGAACGCGTCGGGGTCGACGAACACCGGATTCGGGCCGCCCACAGGCAGTTCGATGAAGCCGCCGTGCGCGAGGAGGACCGCCGACCCGTACCCGGACAGCTGCGTCGTGAACATTCCGGTACCGGAGAGGGCGCCTGCCGCCGCGCCGCGCAGGGCGCCGAGCATGCCGCGTCCACCGCCACCGCCCTGACTGGTCACGGAGATCACCGAACTCTGTAGTCCCGCATTGTGCGCGAGCAGCCGGGACGCCTCGACGCACAGCGCGCCGCCCTGCGACATGTCGACGACGTGCACCTCGAGTCCGGCGTGACCGTAGTGCACCTCGCCCTGCCCCTGCGCGAGCATCGTGCGTTCGTGCTCGCCCTGCATCATGCGTCCGGCCATCCGGGTGAATCCACCCATGCCCGCCATCGACTGGGAACCCGGCACCTGATGCGGCGAGAACTGGACCTGGCCTGTGTAGAACAGCATCGCACCCGTGCGCGCCACCACACCGCCGGCGGCGCCGACGTCGACCTTGACGACCTTCGAGTTCACTTTCGAGAAGACCATGGGGCTCACCGCTCTGCCGGTTGAATGGAGACGACGCCGTGACCGTCCCATTTGAGGGAGAAGGCCTCGCCGTTGCCCTGGCCGACGGCGTTACGCCACGACACGTCGGTCACGAACGACTGCGTGACCTGCCCGCGCGCCGAGACGAATGCGTCGGGGTCGACCACCAGCGGGTACTGCGGCGACACCTCGAGGTGTATGAGTGGCCCGCCCGCCGACAGCAGTGCCACCTGCCCCTGGCCGGAGACGGTCGTGGTGAACAGGCCCTGACCGCCGACCCCGCCGCGCAGTCCGGTGAACGTGACGTTGGTGTTCAGGTTGCCGCTCAAGGCGAGCAGCTGCTGCGACTCCACCTGCAGGGTCTCGTTCGCCAGGTCGACGACGGAGACGTACTGACCGCCCACCGCGAGGTACACGACACCGTGACCGGAGCATTCCATCAACGACAGCGCCTCGCCGGTGGCACGCCGCTTCATGCCGGCGAGCACACCGTCACCGCCGCCGAAACCCGCCGACTTGAAGTTGACGTTGCCCTCGTAAGCGATCATCGAACCCTGTATCGCCCGGATGGTGGTTCCGGCGAGTTGCGCCTCCACCACCTTCGTGGACTTCTCGAGCAGCCGCCCCATGGGTGCCCTTTCCAGTGTCGAGCGGCAGTGCCCGTGACCGAGTCACGAGCACTGCCGCTGGATGTGAGTACAGGCAGAACCTAGCCGACGGACACCGGGTTCTGCTCGTCCACGTCGTCTTCCGCTTTGCCGGCCGCCGCGACGGCCTTGCGGTTGCGGACGATGCTGGAGATGAAGGCGGCACCGATGAGGGCGACGCCGACGAGTCCGGTGACGTTCTCGTTGACGTGGTAGCCGATGGACACCAGCAGGATCACGGCCAGTGCGCCGATGGCCCAGTGGGCGCCGTGCTCGAGGTACACGTAGTCCGACAGGGTGCCCTTGCGGACGAGGAACACCGTGATGGAACGGACGAACATCGCGCCGACGAAGCCGAGGCCGAGGGCGATGATGATCGGGTCGGACGTGATCGCGAACGCGCCGATCACACCGTCGAAGGAGAACGACGCGTCGAGGACCTCGAGGTAGAGGAACAGGAAGAACCCGGCCTTACCGGTGGCCTTGGCCAGCTCGGTCGGTCCGCCCGTGGACCCTGCGACCGGTTCGCCGTCTTCGTCTTCCTCGGGAGTGTTGAACAGCTCACCGAGACCGTTGACGGCGATGTAGGTGACCATGCCGAGGACGCCGGCGATCATCACCGTGGAGACCGTGTCCTCGGGGGCGATGTACGCGGCGGTGATCAGCAGCAGGGCGCCGGCGATGATGACGGCCAGCTGGTCGAGCTTGCCGGCGCGGGCGAGGGGCTTCTCCAGCCAGGACAGCCAGGTGATCTCGCGCTCTTCCAGGATGAAGCCGAGGAACAGCATCAGCAGGAACATGCCGCCGAACGCCGCGATCTGCGGGTGCGCGTCGGTGAGCAGGGTTTCGTAGCTGGCGCTGCCGTCGGGGAAGTACGCGGCGCCGTCGGCAGGCGGGTTCAGGGCCAGGTCGAGGGCGGCGACGGGGCCGAGGCCGGACGCGAGCCACACGATGACGAGGGGGAAGACCAGGCGCATGCCGAACACCGCGATGACGATGCCGACGGTGAGGAAGATCTTCTGCCAGAACTCGCTCATGCGGCGCAGCACGGTGGCGTTGATGACGGCGTTGTCGAAGGACAGCGAGATCTCGAGGATCGACAGGATCACCACGAGGAGGACGGCCTGGGGGCCTCCGTAGATCGCCGCGATGATGAGGGAGATCACCGTCACGGCGAAGGAGAGACCGAATATTCGCAGAACCACGAAGCGTGGCCTTTCTCTAGTGGGCATGCAGGGTGGCTACTGCAGGTGGACGAACACCGGGGGAGGGTTTCACGTCAGGGCCGTGAAACCCTCCCCCGGCTGGAGAACGAAACGACTGTCAGACGTTGACGCCGTAGTCCCGGGCGATACCGGCCAGCCCGGACGCGTAGCCCTGGCCGATGGCACGGAACTTCCACTCCGCACCGTTGCGGTACAGCTCGCCGAAGACCATAGCGGTCTCGGTCGACGCATCCTCGGACAGGTCGTAGCGGGCGAGCTCGTTGCCGTTGGCCTGGTCGACGACGCGGATGTAGGCGTTGCGCACCTGACCGAACGACTGCGAACGCGTCTCCGCATCGTAGATCGAGACGGGGAACAGGATGCTCTCGATGTTCGCGGGGACCGCCGCCAGGTTGACGTTGATCACCTCGTCGTCGCCCTCGCCCGCACCGGTGGTGTTGTCGCCGATGTGCTCGATCGAGCCGTCGGGGGAACGCAGGTTGTTGAAGAACACGAAGTGCTGGTCCGACACGACCTTCTTGTCGGCACCCGCACCGATGGCGCTGGCGTCGAGGTCGAAGTCGGTGCCGGTGGTCGAGCGGGCATCCCATCCGAGTCCGACAGCCACCGCGGTCAGGTTCGGCGCCTCCTTCGTGAGAGAAACATTGCCGCCCTTGGTCAAGCTGACGCCCATTCAGGGGTCCTTTCGAGAGGAGGTGGGTGGACCCTCGACAGCTGTCGAAGCTCCGGGTTCGTCGTGCAACACCACGATAATGAATTTGTCCGACTTGTCCCATCCCGCGAACTGTCCACAGGTTTGTGCACAGGCAATTCCGGACCACTCGGTGTTGTCGGCCCGACCAGTACGATTCAGGACGTGACGAGCGGATGGGCAGGACGCTTCCGAGGAAGAGCCCGGGGCGACGACTCGGCCCGTCGCGCCCACGACACGATGGTCGCAGCGTTTCTCGATATGGACAACCGGCAGAGCATCGCCGCCGCGGCCGTGGACGCCTCGGACCAGCTGACTCCGGAACGCGGAATCCGGCGGGCCTGGGAACCGGTTCGCGACGGGTGCTACCAGGCCGCGACGGCGTATCTGGCGGCGGAAGACCAGTTCGAGAACGTGCAGTCACCCGCGGCGGCCGCCGCGTACGAGCAGGTGACGCGGCAGTTGGTGGCGGCGACGCAGTCCCTCGACGAGTTCTATCGCACACATCGGGGCCATCTCGAGGAGTCGACCGCGATGCTGGCGGCCGTGCCCCAGCTCGCCCAGCAGGCGCTTCAGGTCGCCTCCGCGGCGCAGCAGCGGGTGCAGACCGAGGGCGCCGCGTACGCCGGCTACCCGTCGGTGCGCAACCGGGGAGCGGCACTCGACGCCGCGGTCGTGGCGCTGCAGGGCGCCCGAGGAGCCAACCCGGTCCGCGAAGCGGCAGCGCGTGTGCGGGAGGAGTCGGCGGCGCTCGAGAAGGCGCTGGCCGCGGCCCCGTCCAAGGAACTGGACGCCGCTCACGCCGTGTCGTCGGTGACGACGAGGATCGCCGCGGTGCAGACGCGGGCGGAACGGCTCGCGCCCGCTTACTCCGCCCTGCTGCGCGAGTTCAACGCGGCCAGTTCGGCGGATCTCGTCCACAACGACCGCGAGAGCCGCAGGCACATCGAGCAGGCGCAAACCGATCTGCAGCAGGCGCAGAAGGCTTTGACCGCGGGAAATCCGGAGGGTGCGCTGGATCTGACCGCCGCCGCGCGGACCCATCTGGTCGACGCCGAGGCGAACGTCGACGGCGTCACCGATCGCCTGCTGTTGCTGCGGGAGGTCCGCGAGAACCCACGGGCCAAGGAGAACGAGATCAGATTTCGCCTCCGCGACGCCCAGATGTTGGCTGTGAATCGTGGTCTCGTGCGGGAATGGGGGTCGGTCCTCGACGCTCAGCTCGAGCGGATCGACCGGATTGCAGGGACACTGACCGGGAGGCATCCCGACTACTGGGCGTACGTCGCCCAGCTCGATGCCGTGTCGGCGTTCATTGCCGAGGTGGTTCAGAAGATGAGAGGACACACAGGACAGCGATGACACGGGGGGACGATGAGCATTAGCGAAGAGATCATGTCGGCGGCGGTGCCGCCAGGTGAGACGGCGGCGGTGCGGCATGTGCGGCACTTCCACCACCTCGATCCCGAGACGCACGGCCGGCTGTTCCTGCACGCTCCGCAGGCTCTCGGGCCCGACGAGGATCGAACGGTGCTGGCCGTCGCGCTGGGCGCGACGCTGTACGTGCCTGCGACGAGGTCCGACCTCGCGGACACCATCCTCCGCAGGTCCGGTGACGGTGTGTGCTCGATGGTCCTGGACCTCGAGGACGCGGTGGCCGACGACCAGGTGGAAGCGGCGCTGCTCAACGCCGTCGACGCGCTCGATCGGCTCGCGGTCCACGGTGGTGCGCGGATGCAGTTGTTCGTCCGGGTACGGGCCGCCGAGGACCTTCGGCGAATCGCCGACCTGCTGACCACCGGCGTCGAGGTGTTGTCCGGATTCGTGATTCCGAAGTTCGGTAGTGCGACGGGACGTGCCTTCCTCGACGAGCTGGCCGCAGCGTCGGAGCGGCTCGGCAAGCACCTGTACGCGATGCCGGTGCTCGAATCGCCGGCACTGGTGCACCGGGAGACCCGCGACGACGAACTCGCGAAGATCGGCGAACTGCTCGTCGAGCACCGCGAGCGGATCCTCGCCGTGCGCATCGGCGCCACCGACATGTGTGCCACGTTCGGCATCCGCCGCGACCGCGACCTGACGATCTACGACGTGCGGGTGGTCGCGGACGCGATTGCCGGCATCGTCAACTTCCTGGGCCGGGCCGACGACACCGGACACGTCATCACCGGTCCGGTGTGGGAGTACTTCGCCGACCACGAGCGGATGTTCCGGCCGACCCTGCGCGCCACGCCGTTCGAGGAACACAACGAGGTGCGGTTCCGTCAGCAGCTGGTCAGCCGGGATCTGGACGGCCTGCTGCGGGAGATCGCCCTCGACCGTGCCAACGGCATCCAGGGGAAGACGGTCATCCACCCGACGCACGTCGCGGCCGTACACGCCCTGTCCGCGGTGACGCACGAGGAGTATCACGATGCGCTCGACATTCTCGGCGCCGAGAGCGTCGGTGGCGTCCAGGCGTCGGGCTATCGCAACAAGATGAACGAAATGCGCCCGCACCGCAGCTGGGCCGAGAAGACACTCGTCCGGGCGAAGGTGTTCGGCGTGACAAACGAGGGAATCACGTTCGTGGATCTTCTGACCGCACTGGCCGTCCGATGAGCTCACCCACCGCCGTGCGCGCGGTGCCCTGGGCCACGGAACATCTGGGGCTGACGCTCGCCCACGTGGGTTCGGAGACGGGGCTGACCATCCCCGAACTCGTCGAGCCCGGCCTGCGTCGCAACCCGCGCCGCGCCCACCTGCTCGTCTCGACGGTCCTCGGTAAGCACGTGCCCACCGACCCGGGTGCCGTGATCGGCGCGGGCGACCGCCTCGGCGATCTGGTCGCCGACGTTCTCGGGCCGGATGCAGATCCCGTCGTGCTCGGATTCGCGGAGACCGCAACAGGTCTGGGGCATTGTGTCGCGGCCCGGCTGCGCGCCCGGTGTTACCTGCACTCCACGCGGCGGGACGTCCCCGAGATCGGAACGTCCGCCGGGTTCGAGGAGGGGCACTCGCACGCGACCAGTCACCAGTTGCAGCCGACGTCCGTCGAGTTGTTCACGGGCGATCGTCCACTCGTCCTCGTGGACGACGAGATTTCCACCGGCGCCACTGCGGTCGACGCGATCCGCGCGCTCCACCGGCAGAATCCGCGCAGCCGTTACGTCGTGGCCTCGCTCGTCGACATGCGCGAGCAGGGTCACCGGGACGCCGTCGACGCCGCGGCCGCCGAACTGGGTGTGCAGATCGACAGCGTGAGTCTGGCGGTGGGTCGCACCGAGCTTCCCGGCGGACTGATCGACTCGGTCGGTGCCCTTCCCGAACCGGTGCTCAACCCCGTCGGTGAGCGGACCGGGACCGTCGAGCGCGCCGACATACCGTGGCCCGCAACGGTTCCGGAAGGTGGTCGGCACGGGTTCCTGCGGGACGACACCGAGGAGTTCGATGCGGCCGTCACGTCGGCGGCCGCGGTGCTCCTCAACCGACTCGACCCGCAGCGCCCGGTGATCGTCGTCGGACACGAAGAGCTGATGTACCTCCCGCTGCGACTCGCGGACGCGCTCGCCACGTCCGGCTTCCGGGTTCGATTCCAGACGACGACGCGGTCACCCGCCTACGTGCTCGACCGGCCGGGATACCCGCTGCGCCGCGGATTCCGGTTCACGGCACCCGAGAACGGTGAACAGCAGCCGCGTTTCGTCTACAACGCACAGTGGCCGGACGAGGACGCTGTCGTGATCGCGGTGATCGACGCCGCGGCCGACACCGAGCGGCTCACGGCAGCAGGCGGACTCCTCGACGTGCTCACCGCGTCGGGAACGGATGTGCTCCTGGCCGTCGTGTCCGGCTTCGACCCGCTGTCGCTGCGCGCCGCCCGAGCCGCGACGGCGGCGCCGAAGACGACCCGGCCGGGAGCGCCGACGTGACGGCGCCGCTGACCGGCCCGGCGTTCGGTTCGTACACGGCCGACGAGGTGGGCTGGCTGCTCACAGACCTGTCGCACGTGGACCTCGAAGCCGATGTCGCCGAGCGGGAGCACCGCATCCAGTCGGGCGAGGCCCACTACGCGGAGACGCTGCCCATCGAGTACCAGCCCGACGCGGAGTATCGCGAGCTGTTCGAGAAGGTTCTGCAGGACAGCTCCATCCGGCTGGCACGCGCCGTGGGGACGGTCACCGACCTCGTGCTGGCCGAGCGGGGCCGCGACGTCACACTCGTGTCGCTGGCGCGGGCGGGAACCCCGGTGGGTGTGCTCATGCGCCGCTGGGCGCGCGACGTCCACGGGTTGACGCTGCCGCACTACGCCGTCTCCATCGTCCGCGACCGGGGGATCGACGCCGTCGCGCTCGACTACCTCGCGCAGCATCACGACCCGGCGAACGTGGTGTTCGTCGACGGCTGGACGGGCAAGGGTGCCATCGCCCGCGAGTTGTCGCAGGCACTCGTCGAGTACCGCGACGCCGGTGGCGCCCAGTTCGACGACGACCTCGCCGTCCTCGCCGATCCCGGGCACTGCGTCCGCACGTTCGGCACCCGCGACGACTTCCTGATCGCCTCCGCGTGCCTGAACTCCACCGTGTCGGGTCTGGTGTCGCGGACCGTCCTCAACGACACGCTGATCGGACCCCGCGACTTCCACGGCGCCAAGTTCTACGCCCACCTGGCCGGCGAGGACGTGTCCAATCACCTCCTCGATTCCGTCAGCACGTCCTTCGGGGATGTGCGCGAGCACGTTCCCGGCGACGTCCAGGACTTGCTGCGGTCGAACCGCACCCCCACCTGGGACGGCTGGAAGTCCGTCGAGGAGGTCCGGGAGCAGTACGGCATCTCGAGTGTGAACTTCGTGAAGCCCGGTGTCGGCGAGACCACCCGGGTGCTGCTGCGCCGGGTGCCGTGGCGGGTGCTGGTCCGCGACCTCGAGGCGCCGGAGCACGCGCACATCCGGCTACTCGCCGCCGCGCGTTCGGTCCCCGTCGAAGAGGTTCCCGCCCTGGCGTATTCGTGCATGGGCCTGATCAAGGATGTGACATGACCGCGCTGATCGCGACCGACCTCGACCGCACCATGATCTATTCGCGCGGGGCCATGGAACTCACCGTGACCGAGAGCGACGTGGCCGAGCGGCCCGGCGACGAGGACCTGCTGTGCGTCGAGGTGTACGACGGCAAACCGCTGTCCTATGTCACGTCGGCCGCCGAGGCGATGCTGCGGAAGCTCACCGCGTCCGCCGTGGTCGTGCCCGCCACCACGCGCACCGTCGCGCAGTTCCAGCGCATCGACCTGCCGGGGGCGCCGTGGCGGTACGCGATCACGACGAACGGCGGGAACATCCTCGTCGACGGTGTCCCCGACAGCGGATGGCGGTCGGGTGTCGACATCGCGATGGCCGACGGTGGAGCCTCGCTGGTGGAGGTCGGCGCCGAGCTGAGCCGCCGGATCGACGACAGCTGGGTCCGCTCGTCCCGGGTGGCCGACGAACTGTTCTCCTACCTGGTCGTGGACCTCGACGCGATGCCGGTGGGCTTCGTGGAGGAGTGGAACGACTGGTGCGTGGACCGGGGATGGGGGGCGTCCCGGCAGGGCCGCAAGATCTACACGATGCCCGACGCGGTGTGCAAGAGCCGTGCCGTCGCGGAGGTCCGTTCGAGGCTCGTCGACGACGGAGTGCTCGCGCCGGAAGCCCCCGTGCTGGCGGCAGGGGACGGGGCCCTCGACGCCAACATGCTCAGTGCCGCCGACGCCGCCATCCGTCCCCGGCACGGCGAACTCGAAACGCTCGACTGGCAGCACCCGACCCTGTCGGTCACCGGTAGCAGCGGTATCGCCGCTGGTGAGGAGATCCTGCACTGGTTCGCGGACTGCGTCGCGCGGGGTGCGGGGACGACGGCCGTCGGCGCTCTTTTGTAGGTTGTAGGCAAACAGGCCAAACGGGACAAACCCGACGCTCCCACAGTGAAGGAACCACCGCAGTGTCCACTCCGCTAGCCAAGGGTCAGAACGGCCCGCTGAGCGTCGACGACGTCATCGTCTCCCTCGAACTGACGGCCGCCGCCGACCTGTCCGCGCTGCTCGTCACCGACTCGGGGAAGGTCCGCTCGGACGCCGACTTCGTCTTCTTCAACCAGCCGACCGGTCCCGGGGTACAGCTCGTCCCCGGAGCCACCGGACAGGCGGCCTCGCTGAAGGTGTCGCTCGGCGCGGTGCCTGCCGACATCGCCCAGGTGCGCGCGGTCATCACCCTCGACGACGCCACCAGTAACTTCGGCCGCTCCGCGCCGCCGACCGCCCGCATCGCCGACGGCGCCGGAAACTCGCTGTACGAGTACAAGATCGAGGGACTGAACTCCGAGTCGATCGTCATCGCGCTCGAGCTGTACCGCCGCCAGGGCGCCTGGAAGGTGCGGGCCGTCGGGCAGGGCTACGCCGGCGGGTTCGCCGCTCTCGTCACCGATCACGGCGTGTCCGTCGACGACGCTCCCGCACCCGCCGCCGCTCCCGTCCAGCAGCCGCCCGCTCCCGCTCCCGCACCGGCACCGGCACCGGCACCGGCACCGCAGGCTGCCTACCCGCCGCCGGTCGCGCCCGCCGCACCCCCGGCTCCCGCGGCACCTCCCGCGCCCGCTGCTCCGGCCGAGGTCAGTCTCACCAAGGCGCGACCGGTCAGCCTGTCCAAGGGCCAGAAGGTCACGCTCCGCAAGGACGGTGGCGTTGCGCTGACGTACATCCAGATGGGACTCGGCTGGGACCCGATCGAGAAGCGCGGCATGTTCGGAAACCGTTCCGCCAACGTCGACCTCGATGCGTCGGCGGTCCTGTTCGCGGACAACAACATGGTCGACGTCGCCTACTACGGTCAGCTGGCGTCGAAGGACGGATCGATTCGGCACCAGGGCGACAACCTCACCGGTGAGGGCGCCGGCGACGACGAGGTGATCCTCGTCGATCTCACCCGCATTCCGCCGCACATCTCGACCATCGTGTTCATCGTGACGTCGTACCGCGGGCACACGTTCGAGCAGGTGAAGAACGCCTTCTGCCGCCTGGTGGATACCACGTCGTCGGCCGAACTCGCCCGGTTCACGCTGCAGGGCGGGATGCCGTTCACCGGAATGGTGATGGCCAAGGTATACCGGGTCGGCGGCGAGTGGAAGCTGCAGGCCATCGGTGAGGGCATTCAGGCCAAGCACGCGGGTGAGGCCGCGCCTCAACTCGGCCGCTTCCTCGGCGTCTAGGGGCGGCGGTGACAGTCCACCTCGTTCCGGGGCAGAACGCCCCGCTGCCGTCGCGCGTACTGCGTTTCCGCGCGGTCGATGCGACGCCGATCGACGTCTCCGCGTTGATCGTGGACGGCGATCTCCGCGCGCTGTCCTCGGACCACTTCGTGTTCTACAACCAGCGGCGCGCCGCCGGGGTGGAACTCGACGCGGACGGAACGGTCCGGCTGCGGCTGGACGAGGTGGACGCCGCTGCGGCGGGCGTGCTCTGCGTGGTCAGTGCCGATCCGGCGTCCCCGAACGGTTCGTCGACGCTGGCCCGAGAGGGTCTGTCGGCCACACTCACCGACGAAAATGACCGTGCCCTGGTCGTTTTCGGCGTCCCGCTGGTCGGTTCCGAGGCGGCCGCGATCTGCCTCGAGATCTACCGCCGCGGCACCGAATGGAAGGTGCGGGCCGTCGGGCAGGGATACGACGGCGGCCTCGCCGAACTCGTCACCAGGCACGGCGTCGAGGTGGACGAACCCGCAGACCCGGTCGTCCAGGAGATTCCGGCGATACCCGGTCCGGCGGGCATACCGCTCGACCCTGCCCACTCGTTCGAGAGGGCGTGGATGATCTTCGAGGACGCCGCCAGGTCAGCGGCCTCGTTCCGATCCTCGCGCGACTACGCGCAGGCGCGGCTGGACGACGAACTGTCCGAGTCGGTGGCCGACCCGTCCACGCGCAACAGTCCGGCGGTCGTGCACTCGCAGGCCAGGGCTCAGGAGCGATGCGATGCCCTCGTCGCCGAGGCGCAGCGCAAATTCGACGGTGAGACTTCTCAACTGGCCGACGAACTCCGCGCCGTCGATCCGCTGCTGCCGCGGTCGCTGGCCACCTTCGAATCCGCCGCCTGGACGAAGCCGGTCACCGGCAGCGCAGTGACGGACGGGCTCAGGCTCGGCGAGTTGTCCGCACCCGACCTCGGTGAGCTGCGGGTCCCGTTCTGTGTCCACTACCCGGTGGGGCGTCCGCTGTGGATCATCGGCGATCCGGCCGAAGCCGCACCGGTGGTGGCGGCGCTGGCGGCGCGCATGCTGGTCGCGTCTCCTGGGGCGGCACAACGGTTGGAGGTGGTCGACCTCAGCGGCTCGCTGCGCACATTCACCGAACCCCTCGGCGCACTGCTGGCTGCGCCGGTCGTGTCCTCGGCTTCCGACATCACCGCCCGCCTCACCGCGCTGTCCGAGAGCGTCGACCTCGCAGAAATGGCGGCCCGCAGCGGAATCCGCGACACCGTGCCGGAGCCGCGGCTGGTGATCCTGGGCGACTTCCCACACGGGTACGGCGCCGAGGACGCCGCGCGCATCGTGCACCTCGCCGATCACGGCCCCGCGGTCGGTACATCGCTGATCATCGTCGGCGACGGCGCCGCCGCGGATTCGGATCCGGGCGTCGCGGTACTCGAACGCATCGCGCAACAGGTTCCGACGTCGGGGGTCCTCACCGTCTCCGACCCGTGGACGGGCAACGACTGGATCCTCACACCCGACCGGCTCCCGGACCACCCCCTCCACCGGGCGTCAGTGCTGGATTCTTTGACCGGGCAATAGATCTCTCGCCGCGAGTACGCGTCACTCGTCGGGCAGTTCGACCCCGAGTTCGAGGGCCTTCGCGGCGACGGCGTCCGGGAAGACGTTGCGGAACAGGAACAGGTCCTGCCCGATCACCCAGCCGGGTGCGAGTTCGGTGGCGTACCGCTCGAAGTAGCCGAGCTGCTTCCCGAACAGGACGAGTTCCTCGGGGCTGGCGACGCCCCATTTCTTGCCGATGCCGATCAGGGCCATGATGAGTTCGCTGAGCCGCAGTTCACCGAGGTCCCGGCCCAGCAGGGGCGCGAGGGCGGCGGCCACCTGGAGGCCGATCTCGTCGTCGGTGGCGTCGTTGTCCGTCGCATAGCCGAGGCTGCGGATTCCGCGGGCCATGCGGGAGAAGTCGCCGTCGATCAGGGTGGCGTAGAACATGTCGCGCAGGATCTGCCGCCACGACTCGGGGAGCTCACCGACGATGCCGAAGTCGAGCATCGCGATGCGTCCGTCGTCGAGGACCCACAGGTTCCCCGCGTGCACGTCGCCGTGGAACGGGCCGTGGAGGATGACGGACTCGATCCACACCTTGACGCCGCGGCGGATCAGCATCCGGGTGTCCATGTGGACGAGGTCGGGGAACCGGTCGAGTGGCAGCCCGTACATGCGTTCCATGCAGATGACGTGTGGACCGCAGTAGTCCCAGTACACCTCCGGGGTGGTGACGCCCTTGTTGTCGCCGAACGCCCCGATGTTCGTCCTGAACCGGGCCTGCCGGTCGGCCTCGACCGCGCTGTTGAGTTCGGTCATCGTCGCCGCGTGGAGGTCGCGGATGATGGCGGTGGCGTTGGCGATGCGGAAGAACTCGAAGAGTTTCTCGAGGATCCGTGCGCCCCAGTACGCGGTGCGCAGGTCCACCACCATGCGGCGGAAGATGTCGGGGCGTTGGACCTTGATGACGGCTTCCCTGCCGTCGGGGAGAACGCAGCCGTGCACCTGCGCGACGGAGGCGGCGGCGAGGGGGACGTCGTCGAACGACGCGAACAGTGCGTCGACGGGATGCCCCAGGTCTGCTTCGATGACCCGGCGGGCCTCCTCGGCGGGCACCGGCGGCACGTCGTCGAGACATCGCAGACACGCGTTGGCCAGCGGGGCGGGGAACACGCCGGAAGACGACGCCATCAGCTGCCCGACCTTGACGAACGTCGGACCCAGCACCTCGAAACCGTTGACCAGGCCCTCCGACGCCGCGTCCGCAAGGGTGCGGCCACGACGTCGGACGGGCCAGGTGACCAGTGCGAACAGTGTGTAGGCGACGACGACCACGCCGATGACCAGCGCCCGCCACAACTCCGCGGCGCGGAAATGGTCGAGGCTCGCGGAGTGCACGGTCAGGGCTGCAGGTGGCGGCCCCGAAGCGTACGGGCCGACCGGACGTGCCGTTGGCTCTTGCACAGTTCCTACCTTGCGTTCAGTCCTGCCTGCCGTTCAGAAGGGGACCATACCCCGACCGTTTCGGCGAACCCCTTTCAGTATGCGGTACCCGCCATCACACATTTCGTTAGCAGAACTCAGAGTCCCAGCGCGCCTGCGAGTTCCCGCAGGGCAGGCACCGGATCTTCGCCTGCCGGGAGTACCTGGATGGCGACGTGATCGGCGCCCGCGTCCAGGTGTTCCCGGAGGCGGCCGGCGACGTACTGCGTGTCACCGTGGGCGGCGAGCGCGTCGATCAGATCGTCGCTGCCGCCGTTCGCGATTTGCTCGTCGGTGTACCCGAGCCGTTTCAGGTTGTTGACGTAATTGCGTAGGTGCAGGTACGGATTCTCGACGGCCGAACGTCCGATGGGGCGAGCGCGTTCCGGATCGGTGTCCAGCACGACCTTCTGCTCCGGTGCGATCACCGGACCGGGGCCGAGCAGCTCACGCGCTTCACGGGTGTGCTGCGGCGTGGTCAGGTACGGATGGGCGCCGGCGGCGCGGGCAGCGGAGAGTTCGAGAACCTTCGGTCCGAGCGCGGCGAGGACGAGTCGTCCCGCCGGGACACCGGCGGCGTCGAGGGCGTCGAGATACTCCACGAGGGCGGCGTACGGCTTGCTGTAGTTCAGTCCGGGCTGCTCGGGATGGCCGACACCGATGCCGAGGAGGAAGCGCCCCGGATGACGGGCGTCGAGCCGGTGGAACGAGGTCGCGATCTCGTCGGCGGGCGCGGTCCAGATGTTCACGATTCCGGTCGCGACGGTGATGGTGGATGTCGCGTCGAGGAGGCGTTCGGCGACGTCGAGGTCGGCAGGCGGGGAGCCGCCGATCCAGATCGCGCCGTAGCCTGCCGATTCGATCGCCGCACCCACCTCGGGGGCCAATCCGCCTGCGTGACGCCAGACGCCGAACTGTCCGAGCTGCGGGGTTTCTGCTGTGGTCTCCGTCATGTGGCGTGCAACCTTCCCTCGTGGTCATTCATTCCGGTGTTCTCGAGTACGTGGTCTCAGGCCTGGTGCAGCCAGGAGCGGAACAGGAGCGCGCCCGCGGCGGCGAGCACGAGCGCGACGGGAACGGCCCACACCGGACCGCCGTCGCCGAGTAGACGCCGGGTGAGTCCGGCCAGTAGGGACGCGATGGCCGTCAGGATCCACAGGACAACCGGCACGAGCAAAAGTCCGAGGACGAGATGCACCAGCCAGGCGCCGGCGAGCGTCGGGCCACCCCAGCTGTACTCGTAGGAACCGTCGGTGATCAGCCCGTAGAACAGGCCCCGGACCGCGGCGATCAGACCGAGAAACGCGACGAACCACGCCACCATCCCAACCAGGAGCGACAGCACCGAATGCGCGACAACGCGCAGCCACGACGGCGACCGCACGTCGATCCGCGCCGGCGCGCTCGAGTCGGCGGCAGCGATTTGCCACCGCTCGGCCCGGCGGTGCCGTCCGGTCGCCGCGGCGGCGAGTGAGACGAGGCCGGCAGGAAAGGCCCTGAGCGCGAACAGGGCACGGCGAACGGACTCGGTGGTGAACGGGTTCACGGACGTCGAGTTGGCCTGGTCGGTTGACATGGCTCGACGCTATCGGCCGATTCCGCCGCCGCACATCATCCTGCAGAACGATATTCGCTACCGCAGGGGTAGACGATCAGCTGCCGGGCGCACGGTACTCGGCGTCCCGGCGCACCGCGTCGTCCACCTGCTCCGGCGTCAGCAGCGCCACCGATTCGGACCTCGCCGCACCGGACGCGGTGGTGCGGATGCCGAGCGCGGCGGCCGCGACGTCGTCCGGCACGTCACCGATCACGAACAGATCCCGGCCACCCAGCGCGAAGTAGCAGGATTCGACTGTGCCCCCGACGCTTTCGACCATCTGTGTGATCGCGTCGCGTCGTGCGGTGCCGCCTTCGGCGAGTAGTCCCTTCGCGCCTTCGGGTGAGTACGTGACCTGCCAGAGATATCTCGGCATCAGTGCCTCCTCGATTGTGGGGTCCCCTCATGGTTCTCCCGGGACGGGCCACATGCAATAGGTTCCGGCGCTAGGGTCGTGAGATGGCCGAGGCCCGCGTAGGTATCTCCGGCTGGACGTATCCCGGTTGGCGCGGCGACTTCTACCCGGAAGGTCTGGCCCATCGCAAGGAGTTGGCGTACGCCGCGGGGCGATTGACGTCGATCGAGATCAA
This sequence comes from Rhodococcus sp. JS3073, assembly GCF_026810085.1. Classification (NCBI taxonomy): domain Bacteria; kingdom Bacillati; phylum Actinomycetota; class Actinomycetes; order Mycobacteriales; family Nocardiaceae; genus Rhodococcus; species Rhodococcus sp. JS3073. The sequence continues at coordinate 5,822,100 of NZ_CP113951.1, forward strand.
CGGGTCCTTTTATTCGTTGCAGCGGCCGACGAGCTATACGAAGTGGCGTGACGAGACCCCGGAGGGTTTCGTGTTCGCCGTCAAGGGCGGTCGCTACATCACGCACATGAAGAGGCTGGTCGGCGCCGAGTCGGCGCTGGCGAACTTCTTCGCATCCGGGGTGCTCGCGTTGGGCGCCAAGCTGGGACCGCTGCTGTGGCAACTGCCCCCGACGCTCGCGTTCGATTCGACGAGTCTCGCGGCGTTCTTCGAGCAGTTGCCGCGGACGACCACCGACGCCGCGGCGCTCGCTTCTCGGCACGACGACAAGCTCTCCGGCGACAGGGCGTGGACCGAAACGGATGCCGCTCGTCCCGTCCGCCACGCGCTCGAGGTCCGCCACCCCAGTTTCGACACGGAGGAGGCGAGGGAGTTGCTCCGCGCGCACGACGTCGCGTTCGTCGTCGCCGACACGGCAGGCCGGTTCCCGTACGTGGAGGCGGTGACGAGCGATTTCGTCTACGCCCGGTTGCACGGCGACAAGGAGTTGTACGCCAGTGGCTACACCGACGAGGCGCTGGACGAGTGGGCCCGCAAGGTCGAGCGGTGGCTCGGGCAGGGCCTCGACTGTTTCGCGTACTTCGACAACGACATGAAGGGGTACGCGCCGTTCGACGCGCTGCGGCTGATCGAGCGGCTGCACTGAGTGCGCCGCTTGTCGGTGTCCCATGGCACAGTGAGCTTCGGTTCGACGAAGACGAGAAGAGGATCTACCGGATGTGGCCCACTCATTGGCCTGCTGTCGCACGTGACATCGCCGAAGCACTCGATGCCGCCATCGTCGCGGCGCGTGCGTCGGATGCGGCGGCGCTGACCGAGGCGACGGAGGAACTGGCGGCCCTGCCCGCGGAGCAGGTGGGTGCGGTGCTGTCGGGAGTGGTCCGGGAACTGCTCGAGACGCTGCACCCGGACGGTTTGACGGGTGAGGACGTGCAGGACGTTCTCACCCGGTGCGCGCGGGCGGCGGCTCTGTGGTTTCCGGCCGTCGACGTCGATTCGCTGGTCACCGTGCTGACCGGTGCACTCGGCGTGGCCGATGTCGAGGAGAACCCGCGCAGACCGGAGCGTGCCGTGGAGGCCGCGATTTTGGTGATCGCCGATCTGCTGAGTGCGGCGGAGGTTCCCGCCGACGGGTACGTCCGCCGGGCGCTCGACGAGATCGCGCGCGCCGAAACCGTCGAGATGCCCTGATTCGTTCAGAGTTCGGTGCGGATGTGATCGGCCAGCCGGGCGATCCGGTCTTCGTCGCGGCGGTAGTGGGTCCACTGCCCGATCCGATGGCTGGTGACGAGTCCGGCGCTCTGTAGGGCGGCCATGTACTGCGAGGCCGTCGACTGGGAGACCTCGGCCCTCGCCTGAATGTGCTTCAGGCACACGCCTACCTCTTCCGCGGGTTCGAGCTGTGGGGGAAAGCTGCCGGGGTCTTTCAGCCACTGCAGGATGCGCACGCGGGTCGGGTTCGACAGCGCTTTGAAGACCAGGGCCAGGTCGGTGGAGTCCGGAAGTTCACTCACGGGCCTATCGTACCGCCATATCGCGATTTTCCGATATGTATGGTTCACTCGACATATCGCAACTTCGCGATATACCGATAGGAGTGAGTGATGGCCAAGCGCAGAGTGGCAGTGGTCGTCGGTGCGCGCGGGGTGATCGGCGGCAATCTGATCGACCACCTCGAGGCGACCGGGGAGTGGGACGTCGTCGGACTGTCGCGCCGAGGCGGATCCGACACCGATCGGGTGCGGCACATCGCGGTCGATCTGCTCGACGAGCGCGACGCCGCCGAGAAGCTGGCCGAACTGCGCGACGTGACCCACATCTTCTACGCCGCCTACCAGGACCGTCCGTCGTGGGCGGAGCTCGTCGCGCCCAACGTCGCGATGCTCGTCAACACGGTGAACGCGCTCGAACCCGTGGCTGAGGGGCTCGAGCACATCAGCCTGATGCAGGGTTACAAGGTCTACGGCGCCCACCTCGGACCGTTCAAGACGCCGGCGCGAGAGAGCGACCCGCCGCACATGCCGCCCGAGTTCAACGTGGACCAGCAGCAATTCCTCGAGGACCGCCAGCGCGGCAAGCGCTGGACGTGGTCCGCGATCCGCCCCTCGGTCGTCTGCGGATTCGCTCTCGGCAATCCGATGAATCTTGCACTGGTGATTGCCGTCTACGCCACGATGTCGAAGGAACTCGGAGTGCCGCTGCGGTTTCCGGGGAAGCCCGGCGCGTATACGAGTCTGATCGAGATGACCGACGCCGGGCTGCTGGCGGAGGCGACCGTCTGGGCCGCGACCACCCCCGAGTGCGCCAACCAGGCGTTCAACATCAACAACGGAGATCTTTTCCGCTGGGACGAGATGCTGCCGAAGATCGCGGATTTCTTCGAACTGGACGTCGCACCGCCGCTGCCGATGTCGATGGACGTCGTCATGGCCGACAAGGCGCCGGTGTGGGACCGCCTCGTCGCGAAGCACGGACTGGAACCCACGCCGTACTCGGACGTCTCGTCGTGGGCGTTCGGCGATTTCGTCTTCGGCTGGGACTACGACGTCATCGCCGACGGTTCCAAGGCGCGCCGGCTGGGTTTCCACCGACACGTGGAGACCGAGCGGATGTTCCTCGATATCTTCCGCGACCTTCGGGCCCGGAAGATCATTCCCTGAGGGTGGGAGCTACCGGCGAATCCCGGATTCGACGTTGGCGGCGATCCGCCGGAGCAGCCCGGCCAGCACCGCGCATTCGTCCTCGTCGAGTCCGGCGAGGAATTGCCGGTCCCGTTCGACGCGTTGCGGGAACTCGGTGTCGACGAGTTGCCGCCCGGGCTCGGTCAGATGGAGTAGCACGACGCGCCCGTCGCGTTCGAACGGCAGTCGTTCCACGAGGCCCAGTCGGGCCAGGCGGTCGACGTGCTTGGTGGTGGATGCGCCGCTGAGCATCGTCACGGCGGTGACTTCGCTGGCCCGCAGTGGCCGATCGCTGCGGGCGAGTACACACAGGACGTCGAACTCGCCGCGCGAGACCCCGCTCGCGTCCAGGGCGCGGTCGAGTTGCTGCAGGGCCTGGGATCCGATCCGGGTGATGCGGCCCATCACTTCGATCGGTGACGTGTCCACTTCGGGATGGGTCTCGGCCCATTCGCGTCGAACGCGATCGGTGAAGTCCTCATCCGGACGTGGGGCAGTGCTCATGAAAACCATCGTAGCGACCAACTTCACACTAATTCAGAACTATTTTACTAGTGAAGTATACGGTACGCTGAGGTCATGCAGGCTTCCACTCGATACGCACCCGACCTCAGCCGGCTCCATCACTCCCGTGGGGCGCTGGCCTACTCGGTGGCGCCCTCGACGTGGCGTCGTGCGTTCGAGGTCCGGAATGCGGATGCCACCATTGCACCCGCACTGCGGGTGGGTGCGGCAACTGCCCTGGTGCTGGTCATCGGTGGTCTTCTCGGGCACGGCAACCTCGCGGGCTTCGCGGCGCTCGGTGCGCTGACCGCCGCATTCGGTCGCTACGAGCCGTACCCCCGGCTCGCCCGCAAGGCGGGTCTCGTCGGTGTCGCACTCATCGCCTTCGTCGCCGGAGGAGCGCTCCTCGGTGCCGCGGGACTGCCGCTCTGGCTGCAGATAGCGGCCATGTCCGTGGCGTCGGGGGTCGCCGCGTGGCTGCTGGCGGCGTTCCGTATCGCCGGTCCCGGCCCTGTCATCCTGATCTTCGCGGCGACCGCGGCCGTCGGACACGCAACCCATTTCTCCGATCTCGGACCGGCCGTCGTGGCCGTTGCGGTCGGTGTCGTCGTGGGCTGGCTCGCCGCCATGACGCCCTGCCTGTTCGTTCCCCTCGGGCCCGCCCGGCTGGCGGTGGCGCGGGCGCTGGCCGCGGCCGCGGAACTGGAGCATGCACACGACACTTCCGCGATCGCGTCCGCTCGCAAGGCCATCGACAACGCGCGTGACGTGATCGCGCACAGCGGACGGGGCCGCGACGGGCACTCCCACCAATTGTTCGCGCTTCTCGCCGAAGCGGACACGCTGGTCGATCGGTGGGCGCACGAGAGGGACCACGACACCCTGCGTGCGCTCGTCGATCACGAGTCCGAACTTCGTAAGGTGAAGCGCCGCAGCGACCTTTCGGCGTTCGGTGCGGAGCCCGCGGTGCTGCCGAAGCCGGGTGGCTTCTTCGCAGACGGTCGCCTGGCGCTGCGGTCGCGGGAGGGGATCGTCAACGCGGCCCGTATCGCCGCTGCGGCCGCGCTGGCCGGATGGATTTGTGTGGCAATGGGATTGGAGCACCCGCTGTGGGCGTCGATGGGCGCGATGGCCGCGATGCAGGGTTTCAACTTCAGTCAGACCGTGCAGCGGGGAATTCAACGCCTCGTCGGCAATGTCGCAGGGGCGGTCCTCGCCGCCGGACTGATCGCCGCAGCGATGGGGTACTGGCAGACCGTCGTGGTCATCGTGGTGCTGCAGACCGTGACCGAACTTGTGGTCATCAAGAACTACGCGTTCGCGTCCGTCGCCATCACGCCCATGGCTCTGCTGCTCACCGGACTCGGGTCGGCGGTCGCACCGGACATCGCGGTGAGCCGCGTCGTCGACACGCTCGTCGGCGTGGTGGTCGGGGTGATCGTCTCGGCTGTCGCGATCAGCCGGACCGACCACCATCACGTGAACTGAGGCGGCTCAGATTCCCGTCGCGGAGACGTAACCGGCGAATCCGATCGCGCACGCGCCTGCGCTGAGGGCCAGGGTTCCACATGCCACCGGCCACGCGATCGTGCGCCGCGCGATGCGTGCGATCGTGACCGCGCCGCCGATCACGGTCACCAGTGCGGCGACCGCGAGCGCCACGCACACCGCGATCCACGCGTTCTCGGCGCTGCAGGTCTCGGGCGGGCAGTAGTCCAGGAACAGCAGCCAGAACAGCCCCGCGACCGCGGAAATGCTGGCGACGGCGACCGCGACGACGAGCGCGGCCGCCGACACCGCCACGTCCCAGCCGTTCAGCCGCGGCTGATCGTCACCCGGACACGGGTGATTCCATGGATGTGACTGAGGCCCCCCTGGCTGCATGTTCGTCACTGTACTGCGGGTTCCGGGAGTATCGGTGGCGGCAGCGGAGCCCCGTCCGGGCGCAACCCGGCGAGGAACACCGTGATCAGCCGCGGAACGAGATTGGCTGTCGTGTCGTCGAACATGAGCACGTGGGGCCGGGTCAGCATGGCGATTCCCATGATGATCTCGAGCGGCACGACGTCCTCGCGCACCAGTCCGTCGTCCTGGAGCCGGCGGATGAACTCGGTGACCGTCGACTTCGTGAGCTCCCTCGACTCGCGGACGTCGGGCGGTAGTTCGTCGAGGCTGTTGACCAGTGCGGGAACCAACGCTCCCATCCTCAGTTCGACCACGGCGTCGACGAACCGCCACCACGCTCCCTCCGGATCGTCCCCGCATTCGTCCAGTCCCCGGACCGCGAGTTCGCGGACTTCGGCCAAAGTCGTCCGGGCCACGGCGTGGGCGAGTTCGTCCCGGCTCGGAAAGTTCCGGTAGAGGGTGGCGATCCCGACCCCGGCCTCTGCGGCGATGGCGTCGAGCGGCGCGTCGTGCCCGCGGTCGGCGAACACCGCGCGCGCAGCCTTGATCAGGGTGTTGCGTCGTTCCAGCGCGTCTGCCCGCACGATTTCACCTCATTCGTTGACAACCCAGCATAACCGGAGGAATATTCTCCACAAGTAGTGGAGGAATTTCCTCCGCTTAGTGGGAAGGGGAGTCCGATGAGCACTTCGGATACCGGGACACGCGAGCCGCGCACGGAGCCCGCCGGGCGATCGGCGCACGGCCCGTCCGATCCCGTGAAACTGACCGCTGTCGTGCTGGGACTCACCGCGGTGATCGCGCTGATGCTGCTGGCGTTCGCGTTGCCCGCCGTCAACAGCGGCCCCCACGACCTCCGGCTGGGCGTCGCCGGACCCGACGCGGCCGTCACCCGGATCGACACCGTGCTCGCCGCGGGACACCCCGGCGCATTCGTCACCGAGCGCTTCGCCGACTCCGATGCGGTCCGGACGGCGATCGAACACCGGGAGGTGGTCGGCGGAATCGTCGCGACACCGGACGGCATGAAGGTCCTGTCGGCCGGCGCCGGCGGGGCGCCCATCGCGCAGACGATGAACGGCATCGCGGCGGGCATGAGCACGGCTGCGGGACACCCCGTTGCGGTCGAGGACGTCGTTCCGCTGACGGCCGACGACCCCGCCGGCGTCGGTCTCGGTGCCTTGGCGCTACCCCTGGTCTTCGGCGGCATGATCCCCGCGCTCGCGCTCGTGCGGCTCTTTCCGCGCAGTCTCGCTCGGCGGATGGCCGGGGCGGTGCTGTTCGCCGCGAGCGCCGGACTGGTGCTGACGGCAATTCTGCAGTTCGGTCTCGGCAGCGTCGACGGCAACTACTGGACGACCACCGGTGCCGTCGTGCTCGGCATCGCCGCTATCTCGCTGACCGTTCTCGGGCTCGAATCGGTGCTGGGCACAGCGGGGTTCGCGCTCGGAGCGGTGACGATGATCTTCCTCGCCAATCCGCTGTCCGGCCTGGCGACCTCCGCGGCGTGGCTCCCTTCGGGGTGGGGCGCATTCGGTCAGCTGTTGCCACCCGGCGCGGCGGGCACCGTGGTGCGGTCGACGGCGTTCTTCGACGGACACGGAGCCGGTGCGGCGGTGCTCGTGCTGACCTGCTGGGTGCTGTTCGGGCTGGGCCTGTGCCTGGTGTCCGGACTGCGTGAGCGGCGCGCCGGGGAAGAACTGGCCGTCGCCTGACGCTGTGGTTTGATGGCGGCATGGGGGAAAGACGGATCGTCCGCCGACTGGTCGGCATCGGAGCGGGCCTCGGTGCGCTCGCGGTCCTCGTCGTGGCGGCCTCGACGGTGTGGATATCGCGCGAGGCCTCCGGCCACGTCTACGACGTCGACGACGCACCCGAAGCGCCGGTCGTCATCGTCCTCGGTGCGCAGGTGCGCGACGGCAAACCCCGGGAGTACCTGGCCGGACGCCTCGACGTCGCCGTCCGTCTCGTGCAGGACGGCCGTGCGCGGGCGGTCCTCGTCTCGGGCGACGGTGCAGGCAGATCCGGCGACGAGATCGCGGCGATGACGGACTACCTGGTGGAGAAGGGCATCGACCGCAGCAAGATCGTCGGAGATCGATACGGGCTCGACACCTACGACACGTGCGCGCGGGCCGTCCAGACGTACGGAGTGACCAAAGCGCTGATCGTCACTCAGGGTTTCCACGTCCCCCGCGCGGTCGCGCTGTGTCGCGGTGCCGGGATCGACGTCGCCGGAGTCAACGCCGGATGTGAATGCCGCCCGATCACGATGGCCAGGAACACGGTGCGCGAATCGCTGGCCCGGCCGAAGGCCGTCCTCGACCTGTTGTCCGGGCGCGATCCCGTGGTGGTGTCCGAACCCGAGGACTCGCTGGGGAAGGCTCTCGCCGCCGAGGGCTGACCTCGAACGGCCGCGGTGGGGAGGCGCCCGTCGGTAGGCTTCTCACCGTCGACGATCGGGAGGCTGACGATGGTTTCTCCGACGGGTTCGGGTGCACGACCGGATCCCGGTCCGCGTGAAGTCCGGAAATGGCGTCGCTACCTCGCCGACGAACGCGCCGAGGCGGCTGTCTACCGCGACCTCGCGAAACGCCGGACCGGTGAGGAACGCGAGATTCTGCTGGCGCTCGCCGACGCCGAGGGACGGCACGAGGCGCACTGGCGCGAGCTGCTCGGCGAACACGTCGGCAAGCCCGTGCGCGGTGACGTCCGCACGCGCATCCTCGGTGTGCTGGCCCGGCGGTTCGGATCGGTGTTCGTGCTCGCCCTCGCGCAGCGCGCGGAGACCCGGTCGCCGTATCCGACGGACGTCGACGCCACCGACGCCATGGGCGCGGACGAGCGCATCCACGAAGAGGTGGTGCGGGCGCTGGCGGCGCGCGGGCGAAATCGGCTGTCCGGCACGTTTCGTGCCGCCGTGTTCGGTGCCAACGACGGCCTGGTCAGCAACCTCGCCCTCGTCCTCGGCATCAGCGGTAGCGGCGTCGACAATCACATCGTCCTGCTGACCGGGCTCGCCGGTCTGCTCGCGGGCGCGTTGTCGATGGGCGCGGGCGAGTACGTGTCCGTGCGGTCGCAGCGTGAACTGCTCGAGGCGTCGGCGCCGGGGCAGGGCGCCCGTGAAGCGGTGCCGCTCCTCGACGTCGACGCGAACGAACTCGCACTCGTGTACCGCGCACGGGGCATGCCCGCGGAGGACGCCGAGAAACGTGCCGCCGACGTGTTGCGGAGAGCCGTTCAGCCCGAGCCTGTTTCGGGTCCGGAAGCCGTCGACGAGCACGAGGCCATCGGCACCGGGCTCGGTGCGGCCGCCGCGAGTTTCTGCTTCTTCGCGTCCGGTGCGGTGATCCCCGTGCTGCCGTACCTCTTCGGTATGGAAGGCACCGCCGCTCTCGTCGTCGCGGCCGCACTGGTCGGCGTTGCGCTGCTCGGGACGGGTCTGGTGGTGGGATTGCTGTCGGGTGGACCACCGGTCAAGCGGGCATTACGCCAGCTGGCAATCGGGTACGGCGCAGCCGCCGCCACCTACGTGCTGGGCATGCTGTTCGGGACAGGCGCCTGAGAACGTCATCATCACCACCGGTGTGGAACCGTAGCCGGGGACGGGAAACGTGCGCACCGTGTGCCGGGACCAGGATCCGTCCGACAGTGCGACGCGGGCGACAGCGGGAAGACGGGCCGGGATCCGTTGCCGCACTGCCGCGAGGTCTTCGCCGTGCAGCAGTCCGATCTGCCCGCCCTCTGCCGCGGCAGACAGACCGGTCAGTGGTGCGGTGATCCATTTGATGGCGTACCCGTGCTGTGAATCGACCAGTGCGGCATGAACCCCCGCGACCGCGTGCACGGTCGACGCGATGTCGGAATCCATCACCCGGATGGCTAGTTCGCCGACGTCGGTCTTGTGCGTGATGTCGTGATCGACGCCCCGCAGCACCACCCCCTCGGGTGTCTCGACGGCTCGGCGCACGAACCGGACGAGGCGCAGCGTTCCGTCGTCGTGCCGGGCGATGAGTTCGCCGGACAGGAACTCGCCGTCCCGCGCGTTGTCGACGCGTTCCATCAGTACCGCGATGTCGGAGATCCGCGGCACCCTGCGGTACAGGTCGGCGAGACCGAAATGGTCGGGTTCCGGCCGGGTGTCCGCCACCCCGTACAGATTCCGGAACTCACGCGTCCATCGAGTGCGTCGCGGACCCGCCGACACGGACAGGTTCCATTCCCATCCTGCGGCCCGGTGCGGCTGCGGCACCGGGCTGTCCGCGCGACCGGTGAAGATCTGCACCGCGAGGACGTCCCCGCCCGGACCGAGTACCGGTTTCGCCACGACGAGATCGATGTCGCCGACCGTCTCGCCGAGGGTCACCTGCACCGGCTGTCCCGACGACCTGACCGTGTCGATGGCTCCCGCCACCAGGGTCAGCATCCTGCCGCGGTAGACGTTGCCGAGCGGCCGGCACTGCCGCTGCTTGATACCCTCCGCGATCACCGTCGGTGCGTCCCCCAGGATTTCGGCCAGAATCCAGCCGTCTCCGCTTCCCCGTTGTTCCACTCGTACCGCCCCCTCTTGGCGCACGATCATCGCACGGCGGCGATCCGGATGCTCGGCGAGACGGTTGCCGCGACAGCGTTCAGTCCGGCGCGGTCGCGACGGCGTCCAGGAGTCCCGGGAAGCGGGATTCGATGTCGGATCTGCGCAGCTGAGCCATCCGGGAATTGCCGCGGTCGACCTGTGTGATCAGCCCGGCCTCGCGCAGCACCTTGAAGTGGTGGCTGCGGGTCGATTTGGACACCGGCAGCCCGAACGAGGTGCAGTGACGTTCCGCCCCGTCCGCCTCGGCCATGAGCTTCTGCACGACCTCGAGGCGCAGGGGGTCGGCGAGTGCGGCGAGCACGGAGACCAATTCGATCTCGTCGACCGCAGGATGTCCCTCGGCGTCGGGCACAGCGCACCTCCAGGTTCGCATCGTCGACCACCAGAGTGAAGGTTCGTCTTGCACCGAACCTCACTCTGGTGCATGGTTCGTATTGTATCGAACCTCTGGTGCACGGGGGCAACGCACTCTTCAGGAAGGATCGACATGACCTCGGAGCTGACCACGCCGGATGCCACGACGCCGACGTCACCACCCGAAGCAACACCGTCCGACCCGCGACGCGGGAACCTCACCCTCGCCGCCGTACTGCTGGCCGTTCTCGTCGTCCCGATGTCGATTTCCGGAACCGCGGTGGCGCTGCCCGCCATCACCTCCGACATCGGGGGCGGAGCATCGGGCCAGCAGTGGGTGGTGAACGCGTTCAACCTGTCGTTCGCGTGCTTCACCCTGGTCTGGGGGTCGCTGTCGGACCGTCTCGGCCGCGGCCGACTGTTCGCCGCCGGTGCCGCCACGTTCGCGGTCGGAAGTGTCGCCAGCGCACTGGCCCCGAACATCATGGTCCTCGACATCGCCCGCGGTGTCGCCGGTCTCGGTGGCGCCGCCATCTTCTCGTGCGGCGCGGCGATCCTGTCCTCCGCCTTCGACGGGCCCGCCCGGTTGCGCGCGTTCGCCCTGTTCGGGACGACCGCGGGCATCGGTGTGGCGCTCGGACCCACGCTGTCCGGGCTTCTCGTCGACACGGCCGGCTGGCGACCCATCTTCGCGGTGCAGGCCGCCGTGCTGCTCGTGGTGCTGGCGGCCACCCCGGTGATCGGACTGGCACGACCGGCGGGCGACGCGGCTGCGAAGTTCGACCTGCTCGGCACGGTCCTCCTGGTGCTGGGTCTGCTCGCGGCGATGGTCGGCATCGTCCAAGGCGAACCGTGGGGCTGGGGCAGCCCGGCGGTCGTGGCGTCGTTCGTCCTCGCGGTCGCGCTGCTGGTCGGGTTCGCCCGTGTCGAATCGCGACGTCCGGCGCCGCTGCTGGACCTCGAACTGCTCACGCACGCACGGTTCATGGCCCTGTGCCTCGTTCCGGTGGCCGCGTCGTTCGGCTTCGTCACGTTGCTCACCTACTTTCCGACCTTCCTCCAGTTCGTGGCCGGCCAGTCTTCGGCGAAGGCGGGTCTGGTGATCGTGCTCCTCACGATTCCGGTCGTGGTGGGACCGCTCGCCGCAGGCCGCGCGGTCGGCGCCGGGGTGAACCCCCTCGTGGTCATCTGGATCAGCCTGGGAGCGTTGATCGCCGGTGACCTGGGACTTCTGTTGGCGGGCCCCGACACGGCGGTCGCTGTCATCGCGGTGCCGCTGCTCCTCGCGGGGTGCGGAATGGGACTGTCCGCCGGTCTCGTCGACGGTCAGGCGCTCGCCCTCGTCCCCGAGGAGAAGGCGGGTATGGCTGCGGGAGTGGTGAACACGATGCGACTGGGCAGCGAGGCCATCGCCGTCGCGGTGTACGCGGCGCTGCTCACCGGTCTCGTGACCCGCAGGGGCGAGGAAGCGCTGTCCGGCGTCGACGGCGTGGGCAATGCCACGGAGGTCGTCGGCAAGGCCGCGAGCGGTGACCTCGAGCAGGCCCTGGCGGCGGCCGGACCGGACGTCCGGGAACAGGTGGCGCCCCTCGTGATCGACGCCTACAACAGTGCGTTCCACACGACGCTGGTCGTTCTGGCGGTCGTCGTCGCCGGATTGTCGGGCGTCATCGCGGTGCTGCTGCGACGCGGGGCGGGCGCGCGATGACGGAGGCGGACGACCTGCGACAGCACTATCGGATCGTGGTGGTCGGCGGCGGCCCGGTGGGATCGCTGACGGCACTCGAGCTGGCGCGCAGCGGAATCGACGTACTCGTCCTCGAGGCCGCTCCGCACACCACGGACGTTCCGAAGGCGGGGACGATCCACGCACGCAGTATTCAGCTGCTCACCCGGCGAGGGCATTTCGCGGCGCCGGACGTCGACGCCGGAGCCGCGTCGACCACCGTCCACTACGCCGATGTCTGGGGTCTGGAGATCACGGCACCACCCGGCGAGGGACCTGCCATCGCCGGTATCGGGCAGAGTGATCTCGAAAGACTCTTCACCGCACGGCTGATCGGTCTCGGCACCCCGGTGCTGAAGGCCGCGATGGTCACGGGCGTCGATCAGGACGACGGTGGGGCGACGGTGACCTTCACCCACGAGGGACGCACCCGGAGGGTGACAGCCGACTGGGTGGTCGGCGCGGACGGCGCCCGCAGCATCGTGCGGCGAAGCGTGGGCTTCCCGGCGACGGAGACTGCTCCGACCGCCGCGGCGCTCCTGGGTCTCGCCGTCCTCGACGACCCGGCGACCGCCCCCAGGGGGTGGGTGCGTACCGAACGGGGCTGGACCGTCCTCAACGTCAACCACGGCGGATTCAGCCGTATCATCACATTCGATCTCGATGGTCCGCACGAGGATCATCGCCGGCCCCTCACCGCGGAGGAACTGCAGGAGACGGTCGACAGATTCGCGGGCCGTCCCGTTCCGTTCCGCAACGCACGGTCGCTGTCCCGGTTCAGCGACTACTCGCGGCTGGTCGACGACTACCGGCTCGGCCGGGTCCTGCTCGTCGGTGACGCTGCGCACGTGCACTTTCCGCTCGGCGGGCAGGGGTTGAACCTCGGCATCGGAGACGCGATCGGCCTCAGCTGGCGCCTCGCCCTCGTCGCGCGGGGACAGGCCGACCCGTCGGTGCTGGACGCGTACTCGCGGGAGCGGCACGCGTGCGCGGCCGGGGTGATCGCCAACGTCGCGGATCAGCGTGAACGGATGCGCATCGGTGTCGACGGCGACCGCCTGCGACACGAACTCGATGTCCTGCTGGAGGATCGCGACCGCAATCGGGCGCTGGGTTCGGTGATCAGTGCGCAGAGTCAGCCCGCGCCCAGCACTCTCCAGGATGCGGCGCGCGGCGACTTCGCCGCGAACACCGTGCTCGAGACGGACACCGGAGTCACCGACCTGATCCGGTTGCACGTCGCGGCGGGAAACCGGGGTCTCCTGCTGGGCGGGGACGCATCCGAATCCGTCCGCGCACTCGTCGAACCCTGCTGGGGCGAACGGGTCCGGGTGATTCGGGCGCGGAACCTCGGGCCCACCACGGTGCTCGTGCGCCCAGACGGTGAAGTGGCCTGGTCGGGGGAACTGGGAGACGGCAGCGAACTCGTCGCCCGGCTCGCGGAGACGTTCGGCGGCTCCGCCACCCGTGCGCGGTTGACGAGTGCAGGGACTCGTTGACCGCGCACGGGCGCGAAGCGCCTACCAGCGGACGGGCAGCGACGTCGGACGCCGGAGGAGTACTCCCGAATCCCAGGGCACCGCAGCCGGTTCGACGGCGAGAGCGAGGGTCGGGAATTCTTCCGCCAACCGGACCAGTGTCGTGGTGATCTCCATCCGGGCCAGCGACGCGCCCATGCAGTGATGCATGCCGTACCCGAACTGCAGATGGCGTTTCCCGTCCCGGAACGGGTCGATCAGTTCCGGGTGCGGGAACGTGTCGGGGTCCCGGTTCGCGGCGAACGCGTCGGCGTAGACGAGGGCGCCCTCGGGGATCACGGAGTCCCGCAGCTGAACTTCACGGGTGGCGATCCGGGGAAACGTCGAAATGTTTCCCAGTGGAAGCACCCGCAACAGCTCCTCGACCAACTGCGGCGCAGCGGCAGGCTCGTCCACCAGCAGAGTCCACAGCGCAGGCGCCTGCACCAGCACGTACACGGCCTTCGCGAGCACGGACAGCACGTTCTGGTCGGCGCCGAGGACGGAGCCGAGCAGGATCGCGACCAGTTCGTCGTCGCTCAGCGGCGGTTCCGCCTCGTCCCGCGCCGCCAGGAAGCGGTCGATCAGCCCGCCCGGTTCGACGGGTCGTTTCCGCTGCACGAGGTCGGTCACGTAGTGGTAGACGAGCCAGAAGTTCTCCAGCAGGCCGGGAATGTCGGTGTCGTGCGACAACTGCACCACCCGCGACGACGGGCGGAAGTAGTCGATGTCCGACTCCGGGATCCCGAGGAAGCCGACGTTCACCTCGACCGGTAGCCGGTCGAGCACCGTGGCGAACAGGTCGGGGCTTTCCTCGCTGCGCAGCAGTGCGATCCGGCGGTCGAGGATGCGACGGACCGATCCCTTCAGCTTCTCGACGCCGGCAGGGCTGTAGTCCGCGTTGACGAAACTCTTCATCCGCGCGTGATCCGGGGTGTCCAGATTCAGCAGAAGATCAGGGGGCATCGTCGTGGGCTGAAAACTCGGCCCGCCTTCGACGTTGGTGTCCCTCCGGCCGAAGGACGGATCCGTGAGCACCTTCAGGACGTCGTCATATCGTGTGACGTGCAGGGCGGTGTGCCCGCTCGGCAGGGTGATCTCCGGTAGTCCGGTGGGCCCCTCCGCGGTCACCGGGGTGTATGCGACCGGCGGGTCCAGGTGGGGAATGTCGTCGATGGACACCGCGACACCGCGTCGGCGTCCAGGTGGAGCGAGTGTCGAAACCTGGGTCGTCACGTCGTACTCCTTCACGTTGGTGGGATTCACAGGACGGCGGCGACGCTTGTCAGCCGGGACAGCTCACTCGACGCCTGGGCGTTGGTGCGGAAATGAATGGCACGCCAACCGCTCTCGCGTGCAGCGCGTACGTTCTGCTCCAGGTCGTCGATCAGGATGCACTGATCGGCGGCGACGCCGGCGGTCTTCTCTGCGATCGCGAAGATCTGGGGGTCCGGCTTGCGCGCGCCGACCAGGCACGAGTCGACGACAGCATCGAGCGGGCCGGCGGGTTCGATGATCGGCCTCCAGAACCGCTCCCACTCGACTACGTTGTTCGACAGGACGCCGACGCGCAGACCGTGAGCCTTCAGGCCGCGCAGGGCCGCGGCTATCGCCGTGTTCACGGTGATCCCGTCGAACCATTGCTCTCCGAACGTCTCCAGCCGCGCCCTGGTGAGGTCCAGACCGGGGTCGGCGGCGGCGAGGTGCTCCCTCAGCCTCGCACCCCACTCGCGCTCGGTGATCTGGGCCAACTCGATCGGGGCGAGAGGAGGTGCCCCGAGGTCGTCGCCGACGGCCTGCATCGCCGCCTGCAGGGCTGCGGGTGAGATGCCCGTCTTCGTTTCGTACGCCGCGAAGAGTTCGGCGAGCGGGGGCGAGAGCACACCACCGAAGTCGAACCAGACCATGGTGTCGTCCCGCGTCGTCATCGGACGATCCGATCGAGAGCGGCAGTCGAGGCGCTCACTCGTTGCAGGGTGACCCGGCCGTGGGCGATCTGCCGCCCCTCCTGCGCGAGAGTGACGGACAGGACGACCTGGCGGGAGCAGATTTCCGCCTCGGCGACGGCTGCGCAATCCGTCGGCAACTCCAGCTCACCGAAGCTCTCGAAGACGGCGTCGCACCCCACGAGCACGAGCATTCGCGGGGACAGGCCGAACAATTCGTGCGCGGCGATGAGGGCGGTCTGACGCATCGCCTCGAAGATCAGGGCGCCCGGCACGTGGTCGAGCGGGTGATCGAACAGGCCGGGGTGGGCCTGATCGACCAGCACCTGGCTGCGCACGGTGTCGCCGTCGACCCCGATCCGGCTCAGCACCACGTTGTCGAACGAATGTCGAGCCACCTCCCGAGGCTCGACCCGCTCGTGCAACGGATGCGGTCGGGCGGGGTCGAGCTGCAGCGGTGCTCGACCCCTCTGCCGGAGGCGGTCCCACGCGTCGCCGGGCATCCACTGGATGGTCATGCTCATGGTGGCCGCGGCAGACCCGTCCAGCGCGAGTGTCATGGCGAGCGTGATTCCGACGATGTCGGCGCCCCGTCTCTTCTCGGCGGTGATCGTGGCATCCAGAACCCCCGCGGCAGGTGCGGGGCCCACTTTCACGGCGTCGAGGTCGACGACCTCGAGTGCTCCGGCGTTGAACACGAACTTGGCGTCGAGCGGAGCGTCGACGTGCCGATGCGAGATCAGGATGGACGCCTGCCGGAACGTTTCGAGCAGAAGCAGCGGATCATACTGTCGTACAACAATATTGTGATCGCTGTAGTAGCTGTGGACTCTGGGAAGCTGCACGCCGAGACGGAACTGTGGGTAGCTCTCGCAGATGATGTCGGTGAGGAAGACCTCGCAGATCGCGGCGCGGTGCACGTGCGCGCGGGGGATGGCGGACGAATAGGACAGGGTCGGTTCCAGGACGGCGGTCATGTCGATTCCTTTCGTTGACAGCGGAATTCGCACGGGTCGATGCCGCCGGGCGACGACGGCGGTGAGCAGTGGAATGCGTGACCCGTGCAGACGGTGGTTCGCGCTGGAGCGGAAGAACGCGGGCGAGCCCGCAGCGCAGAGGGCGAGGAGCTCGGGGTCTCGTCGCGGACCGGGGATCCCGGTGGATGCGCACGATCAGTGAATACCGGGCGATCCGGAGCGTCAACAGATGTAATCCGGTGTTCACCGATCCCTTGACGGTGTTCGGCACGCGAACACCACGGTCGAAAGTCGTTGACCTGCGGTATCGGTGACTCCGCGTACGAGCAACTTCCTTGTCGCGTGGCGGGAGTCACAGCCTTGGTTCCGGATCGGGACGGAAATGTTACCGCCAGGTATGGCGTGTGGTAACCGGCGAGCGTAGAGGGGCGATGCTATGTTCCCCTCGCCGGGAGTGGCCGGAGTTGACGGAGGGGTCGGGGATGTCGAAGAGGTGGGTCGCGTCGGTCGCGGCAGTGGCGATCGGCTCGGGCATGATCGCCTATTCGAACCAGAACGCTGCCGTCGCGGAACCCGAGCCGGTGTCCAACGGCCTACCCGGCAGCGGTCCCTGCGCGAGCGAGGTGTCGAACGAGACGCACTCGCTGATACCGGAGAAGCTCGAGATTCCGATCCCGTACCCCAAGATCACGACGGTGCCGTATCCCGCTCCCGTCACGGATCCCGTCCGCGTGTCGCAGGCGTTGCCCGCCGACACGTGCACCGATCCGTGCCCCGACCTCACCGACGAGACCGACCAGGCCCCGGGGAACCTGTCGAGCGTGCTGAACATCCCGGACGTCAGCGTGAAGTTCACGCCCTTCCACTTCGGCATTCCCGTCCCGGGCGCCGACATCCAGTTGCCCCCGCGGCCGCCCCTCGTGCACCCCGCGACCGAGGAGGCGCCGCGCAGCGCGGCCCCGGCCACCCCGAAGATCGGCGACGTGACCCGCGTGGCGAAGGTGACCGGGTCCGGTTCCGTCAGTCGTACCGACAAGCGTTACCAGGTCAACGGCACCGACCTCGGCATCATGTGGGAGAGCGCCCCCGACCAGATCGCCGTCGCGTTCGGCGACACCGTCGGCAAGGGATTTCAGCCGCCCGGTGGTCAAGGCGACGACTGGCGCAGCAACGTCCTCGGTTTCAGTTCCGACCGCAACCTGTCCGACGGCATGAGCCTCGACAGTATGGTTCAGGACAGCCGGTGCCACGCGGCGGAACTGCTCGACAGCCGCAAGCTCGACAATATCGAGATCACCACCATCCCGACCTCGGGTTTCGCCGTCGGGAACCGGCAGTACATGAGCTACATGTCGATCCGCACCTGGAACAGCATCCCTGCCACGTGGTGGACGAACTACGGCGGCATCGCCTACTCGGACGACGGCGGATCGACCTGGACCAAGGACCCGTACGCGAAGTGGGACAACATCTTCGGGGTCACCAAATTCCAGGTCGCGTCGATGGTCCCCGCCGGCGACTTCGTGTACATGTTCGGTACCCCCAACACGAGGCTCGGCGCCATCGGCCTGGCCCGCGTCCCGGCCGCCGATGTGCTGAACACGTCCGCCTACCAGTACTGGCAGAACGGCAACTGGACGCCGGTCGGTGGTTACACGGAGGCGACCCCGATCGTGGACGCCCCCGCCGCCGAATTGTCCGTGCGCTACGAGGAGGCCACCGGCAAGTGGCAGATGGCGTACCTCGACACGTCGAAGGCGGCCATCGTTCTCCGGGAGTCCGACTCGCCGCAGGGCGTCTGGTCGGATGGGGCGCCGATGGTCAGCGCCGTCGAGTACCCGGAACTGTACGGCGGCTTCATCCACCCGTGGTCGAGCGGCGACGAGCTGTACTTCACCATGTCGACGTGGTCCGACTACAACGTCTTCCTCATGAAGGCGGACATAGGCGCATAGCGCCCGTGCGCGGTTGACGAGTCCAGGGACTCCTTAACCACGCACGGGCCCGAAGGGCCTACAGCAGGCCGTGGCGTGGCGGGACGGTGCCCGACAGCGTCCAGCGGCCGATGTGCTGAATCTTCCACCGCGTCGGGTCGTGCAGGGTGTGGGTGCGGGCGTCCCGCCAGTACCGCGACAGGTTGGACGTTTCCGACGCACTGCGGGTGCCGCCCAGCTCGAACAGCACGCTCGACGCCTCGAGTGACGCGCGGGCGGCGGCAACCTTGGCCGCGGCGGCGTCGATCGAGGCGACCGCGGCGCTCTGCTCGGTCAGGTCGCGACGCGCTGCGTCGATGCTGCGCGCACCCTCCCGGAGGAGTGCCGTCGCGGACCGGACGCTGACCGCCGCCTCACCGGCCAGCTGGATCAGCAGGGGATCGTCGACGGCGTCGGTGACGCCCGCCTCGAAATAGGGCCTTGCCTGACGCGCCGACCGCACGCCCTCGTTCAGCGCTGCTGCGGCAATCCCGGCGTCGATGGCGGCGTGCAGGATCTGGGCCTGTGACCCGTACGTGGTGGGTGCGTCGAAGATGGGGGAGAACGGCACGACGTGGAACGCGGGCACCCGGACGGCGTCCAGGGTGACGGTTCCGCTCGCCGTGGTCTTCTGCCCCATGCCGTCCCAGTCGTCGACGATCGACAGTCCGGCGGCGCTGCGCGGCAGGTACGCGACGGCCTTGGCGGCTTTCCCCGTCGGCGTCGTCGTCCCCGGAAGGGTGGCCCGCACCGCGATCCAATCGGCGAACAGTGCGCCCGTGCTGTAGAACTTGCGACCGTCGACGACGAAGTCTTCGCCCTGCCCGGTGAGCGTCGTGGCGTCGATGTCGATCGTCGTGGTTCCGCGCTCGCTCTGGGCGTTGGCGAACCGGCGCCCCGCGAGAACCTCGGAATAGAAGAACTCCTGCTGCGGCGGCGTGCCCTGGTGACGCAGCACCTCGAGGAACGTGTAGTGGCTGTGCGGGATCTGCGCGATGCTCGGATCGCCCTCGGCGAGAAGACGGAAGACTTCGGCGAGGGTTTCGGTTCGCGCGTCGATGCCACCGTGCTCGCGGGGAACACCGAGCGCGAGCAGTCCGGACGCGGCGAGAGCGCCGACCTGTTCGTAGGGGAGTTGCCGGCCGGCATCGCGCGCCGCCGCCTCCTCGGCGAACTGTGCGGCGAGATCGGCAGCAACGGCGAGGGCTTCGGCCTCGTCAGTGATGCGGTGGGCGCTCTGGACGGCGGTCATGCCTGACCTCCCTGTACTGCTGTCATGCCGTCGAACCTCACACGGACCCACGAGCGGGGTGAAGGGTTGTACGCGCACTGATTGGAAGGGTGGGCGTGCGCTGTGTGGGCGGGTTGCATGCTGGGTATGTCAACCGAACACATCGCTGAGCAGATCAAGTTCGCCTACTGGGTGCCCAACGTCAGTGGCGGGCTCGTCACGTCCGACATCGAACAGCGGACCAGCTGGGATTACGAGTACAACAAGAAGCTCGCCCAGACCGCCGAGAACAACGGTTTCGAGTACGCGCTCAGCCAGGTCCGGTACGAGGCCAGCTACGGGGCCGAGTATCAGCACGAGTCGACCAGCTTCAGCCTCGCACTGCTGCTGGCCACCGAACGGTTGAAAGTGATCGCCGCCGTCCACCCGGGTCTGTGGCAGCCCGCGGTGCTGGCGAAACTGGGGGCCACGGCCGACCACCTGTCGAACGGCAGGTTCGCCGTCAACGTCGTGAGCGGCTGGTTCAAGGACGAATTCACCCATCTCGGCGAGCCGTGGCTCGAGCACGACGAACGGTACCGGCGCAGCGCCGAGTTCCTGCAGGTGCTCCGCAAGATCTGGACCGAGGACGATGTCGACTTCCGTGGCGACTTCTACCGCATCCACGACTTCACCCTCAAGCCGAAGCCGCTGAACACGCCCGACCGTCCGAACCCCGAACTGTTCCAGGGCGGCAATTCCGCCGCCGCACGGCGGAACGCGGGCCGGTACTCCGACTGGTACTTCAGCAACGGCAAGGACTACGACGGCGTCACGGAACAGATCGTCGACGTGCGACAGGTGGCGCGCGAGCACAACCGGGAGGTGAAGTTCGGGCTCAACGGATTCATCATTGCCCGCGACACCGAGAAGGAAGCGCGCGACACCCTCCGCGAAATCATCGAGAAGGCGAACAAGCCTGCGGTCGAGGGATTCAGGTCCGCCGTCCAGCAGGCCGGCGCGTCCACCGCCGACAAGTCGGGGATGTGGGCCGACTCCACGTTCGAGGATCTCGTCCAGTACAACGACGGATTCCGTTCCCAGTTGATCGGGACGCCGGAGCAGATCGCCGAGCGCATCGTCGAATACCGGCGTCGCGGAGTCGACCTCATCCTGGGCGGGTTCCTGCACTTCCAGGAGGAGATCGAGTACTTCGGCGCCAACGTCCTGCCGCTGGTCCGCGAACTCGAGGCTGCCGAGAGGCTCGCGCCCGTGAGTGGTTAGCGAGTCCAGGGACTCGTCAACCGCGCACGGGCGGCGGAGCCGCCTACAGGTGCCGGGCCAGCGCGCGACCCGCGGCCCGGCCGGAGAAGATGCAGCCGCCGAGGAAGGTGCCCTCGAGTGCGCTGTAACCGTGGACGCCGCCGCCGCCGAATCCGGCGACCTCACCGGCGGCGTAGAGACCCTCGAACGGTGTGCCGTCGGGCCTGATCACCTGCGAGTCGAGGTTGGTCTCGAGGCCACCGAGGGTCTTGCGGGTCAGCAGGTGCAGCCGGACCGCGATCAGCGGGCCGTTCTTGGGGTCGAGCAACTCGTGGGGACTCACGACGCGGGTGATCTTGTCGGCCAGCAGGTTCCGTGCGTTGTGGATCGCCATGATCTGGAAATCCTTGGTGTAGCTGTTCTTCACCTCCCGGTCGCGGGCCACGATTTCGCGTTCGAGGTCCTCGTACTTCAGCGGTGCCTCGGGGGTGAGGGCGTTCATGCCGTCGACGAGGTCGCGGAGATTGTCGCGGACGACGAAGTCCGCACCGTGCTGCTTGAACGCCTCGACGGGCCCGGGTGCGCCCTTCTTGAGGCGTTCGGCGAGCAGTTTGAAATCACGGCCGGTGATGTCGGGGTTCTGCTCGGAGCCCGACAGTGCGAACTCCTTCTCGATGATCTTCTGGTCGAGGACGAACCACGTGTGGTGGTGGCCGCTGTTCATGATGTGGTCGAGTGTTCCCATGGTGTCGAAACCGGGGAAGTTGGGGCTGGGGAGGCGTTTGCCGTTGCCGTCGAACCACATCGACGACGGTCCGGGGATGATGCGGATGCCGTGGTTCGGCCAGATCGGGTCCCAGTTCTGGATGCCCTCGGTGTAGTGCCACATGCGGTCGCGGTTCACGATGTTGCCGCCGGCGTTCTCGGTGATCTCGAGCATGCGGCCGTCGACGTGCGCGGGAACGCCGGCGAGCATGTTCTCGGGAGCCTTACCGAGGCGCGCGGGCCAGTTCTTCTTGACCAGTTCGGGATTGCCGCCGATACCGCCGGATGTGACGACTACTGCCTGTGCGGAGAATTCGAACTCCCCGACCGCGGTTCGCGAACTCTTGACGCCGCGTGCTTCGGTGGACGGTTCCAGGACGGTGCCGCGCACGCCGGTGGCGGCACCGTCGGTGACGACGATCTCGTCGACCTGGTGACGGTGCTTGAACGTGACGAGGCCCCGCTTCGACGCGGCCATGACACGTGTGAGGAAGACTTCGACGACACCCGGTCCGGTGCCCCAGGTGATGTGGAAGCGCGGAACGGAATTGCCCTGTCCGAGAGCGGATCCGCGTCCGCGTTCGGCCCATCCGACGTTCGGCATCAGGCGCAGGCCGAGGTCGTGGAGGTACTGCCGCTTCTCGCCTGCCGCGAACTCGACGTACGCCTGGGCCCACAGCCGCGGCCACTGGTCCTCGCGGGCGCGGTCGAAGGCCGCGGTGCCCATCCAGTCCTGGATCGCCAGTTCGTAGGAGTCCTTGATGCCGAGTCGCCGTTGTTCGGGGCTGTCGACGAGGAACAGGCCGCCGAGCGACCAGAAGGCCTGCCCGCCGAGATTCGCCGAACTCTCCTGGTCGACGACGAGGACCTTCCGGCCCGCCTTGACCATTTCGTAGGTGGCGACGAGTCCGGCCAGTCCGGCGCCGACGACGATCACATCAGCCTGTTCGGTCACGAGGACCCCTCTTTCCGGTGTGTGTGGGTGTGGGTGGTGTCGGGTTCGGTGTACGCGGCCACGACGTGGGTGAACAGTTCGAGACGTAGTTCCCGGGCGGATGCGTCGTCGTCCTCGATGAGGCACTGGACGCTCGTGCCGTCGTGCAGGGCCACGAGCGCGCGGCCGAGCACCCGCGGATCGCCGACGGCGCGCCGCCCGAGGCGGTGAAGCGCCTTCTCGAGGATCGGCACGATCGTGTCCAGAATCGTGCCCTCGCGTGCTGCGAGGGCCTTCTTCAGGGACGGGTTGCGCAGGGCGTGGGCGGTGAATTCCGCGTTGATCCGGTACCACTGGTCGTCCACGGGGACGACTCCGAGCACCAGTTCGGTGCCGGCGCGCAGCTTTTCGGCGGGCGTGAGCCCCGAGAGGTCGATGCTCGACGAATCGGCGGCCAGCCGGATCTGTGCGAGCATCGCGCTGGAGCGCTGTTCCCACATGGCGAAGAACATCTCGTCCAGCGAGGCGAAGTTGGAGTAGAAGGCGCCGCGCGGGTGTAGCCACCGCGTTCGCAGATCTGCTCGACCGTCGACCGTCCGAAGCCGTTTTCGGCGAACACCTCGACCGCGGCGTCGAGCAGACGCCGGCGAGTCTGGCCTCGCCGTTTCGTCACCCGGCGAGGTGTGTCGGTGGCAGGCTCGGAGGAGCGGGCCGGTGAGGTCGGCATGGGCACTCCTCCGATCGGGTCGACAGCAGCCGTCGATACACTAGCGTATCGGATACACCGGTGTATCGGACGTGACTGTCAGAGCCCGTTCGGGCAATCTCAGAGGTAGAGGTCCTGCTTTCGGATCAGGGCCGTCGCCACGACGCTGACCACCGACGTGGCGACGAGGTATCCGCAGGCCAGCCAGGGAGTTCCACCGCCGGCCGCGATCAGGGCGGTAAGGATCATCGGCGTGATGCCGGATGCGTAGATCCCGGAGAACTGGTACACCACGGACAGGCCGGTGTAGCGGATCTCGGTGGGGTACAGGCTCGCGTACAGCGTGCCCTGCGCGCCGTAGAAGAGGGCGTGGATGACGCCGAACACGAGCACCATCGCCACACCGAACAGGATGAGATTCTCCGTGCCGAACAAGGCGAACGCGGGGAAGACCGCGAGCCCGTAGGCCGCGATCCCGATGAGGTAGATCCGCTTGGCGCCGTAGCGGTCGACCAGCAGGCCGGAGAACGGCAGGAGCACGGCCATGAACGTTGCGGCGACGGTGACGACCAGGAGGACGGGGATCTTCGCGAACTCCAGATTCTTGGTGGCGTACGTGATCGCGAAGACGCCCCAGGTGTTGAACGCGGCGCCCTCACCCCAGCGCGAGAGCAGGCCGAGGAGGGTGCCCCGGCGGACCCGGCCGCGGAACACGTCCTTCAGCGGAGCGGAGGAGCGCTTCGCGAGGTCGTGCACCTCCTGGAACGCCGGGGTCTCCTCGACCTTCAGCCGGACCACGAATCCGACGAAGACGAGAATCAGGCTCAGCAGGAAGGCGATCCGCCACCCGTAGGAGAGGAACTGGGCGTCGTCGAAGATCACCTGCAACGCGGCGAAGACGCCGGTGCCCAGGGCCAGCCCCAGGGCCAGGCCGATCTGGGGGATGCTGCCGAAGATGCCGCGCTTCTTCGCGGGACTGTGTTCGACGGCGAGGAGTACGGCGCCCGCCCATTCACCGCCCAGTGCGAATCCCTGCAGGATGCGCAGCAGGAGCAGCAGTATCGGCGCGATCACCCCGACCTGCGCGGCGGTGGGCAGCACGCCCATCAGAGCGGTGGCGATGCCCATGATGAACATGGTGAGCGCGAGCGTCTTCTTGCGTCCGATGCGGTCGCCGATGTGGCCGAAGACGACTCCGCCGATCGGCCGGACCACGAAACCGACCGCGAATGTGGCGAACGCCAGCATGGTGCCGACGAACGAACTCTGATCGGGGAAGAACAGCTGGTTGAACACCAGGCTGGCGGCCGTCGCGTAGAGGAAGAAGTCGTACCACTCGACTGTCGTCCCCAGGAGGCTGGCGGCGACGACGGTGCGGAGCCGCTTGCGCCGCTCGAGGTCGGATTCGGTCGAGGATGCGTACGGGGCGTCGGACAGCGTAGTCATAGCGCGGCGACCGTAACCCTGCCCGCTTCGGTCGGGCACTACTCCGGATCACGGTGATCGAAACCCTCGTGCCCCGGCTCCCGTGGTGATGAACTGATGTGTGATACCCATCTGTCGTCGACAAGAGGATCGCGCGTGTCTCTGCATTTCCACTGGTTCCTTCCCACCTACGGTGATTCCCGCAACCTGATGGCGGGTGGTCACGGGAGTTCCATGGCAGGAGACCGTCCCGCCACGCTGCGGTACCTCAATCAGATCGGCGCGGCGGCGGAGTCGAACGGCTTCGAGTCGGTTCTGACGCCGACCGGCGCGTGGTGCGAGGACGCCTGGCTCACCACGGCCATGATGCTGGAGACCACCGAGACATTGAAGTTCCTGGTCGCGCTGCGGCCGGGCCTGCTCAGCCCCACGCTGGCCGCACAGATGGCGGCCACGTTCCAGTGGCAGTCGCAGGGGCGGCTGCTGCTCAACGTCGTCACCGGCGGCGAGGACCACGAGCAGCGCACCTACGGCGACTACCTCGACAAGAACCAGCGCTACGCCCGCTGCGGCGAGTTCCTCGACGCCATCCGTCAGCTGTGGGCGGGAACCGGACCGGTCGACTACGCGGGCGACTACATCCGGGTGGAGAACGCCCAGTTGCAGCGCATCCCCGACCCGGTGCCGCCGATCTTCTTCGGCGGGTCGTCGCCGGCCGCGGGCACCGTCGCGTCCCAGTTCGCCGACACCTACCTCACCTGGGGTGAACCGCCGAGCGCCGTCGCCGGGAAGATCGCCTGGATCCGCGACCTCGCCGACGTCCAGGGCCGCACGCTCGATTACGGCATCCGGCTGCACGTGATCAGCCGTGACACGTCCGAGGAGGCGTGGGCCGAGGCCGACCGGCTGCTCTCCGCCCTCGACCCGGCAACGGTCGAGCAGGCGCAGCAGAGTCTGGCCCGGTCGGGGTCGGAAGGCCAGCGCCGCATGCGTGAACTGCACGGCGGTGGGAGCGCTTACTCGAAGGACGCGGGAGCACGCGCCCTCGAGGTGGCCCCCAACCTGTGGTCCGGTGTCGGGCTGGTCCGCGGCGGCGCCGGCACCGCACTGGTCGGCTCCCACGAGGAGGTCGCCGACCGCATCGCCGAGTACGCGGCGCTCGGACTCGATCACTTCGTCCTCTCCGGCTACCCGCACCTCGAAGAGGCCTTCAACTTCGGCGAAGGGGTCCGGCCGATCCTCGAACGACGGGGGCTGGTGCAGTCGCGCAGTCACCGCCCCGGCGACCTGTCCGGGTCGACGGCGTTCCTGTCCTCGAGTCGGTAGCCGCTGTCAGACTGGGGGCATGGCGGCGGTCGGGCGAGCGCGAACCTGACGGTCACCGAGATCTGCCGCCTCGTCGGGTACACCAGCCTCGGGTCGTTCGGTGCCAAATTCCGTCAGCTGGTCGGCGCGTCGCCGTCGGTGTGTCAGGCGAAGTTCGCCGAGCACGGGGCGCCGCGCATCCTGGGTGCCACGTGTTCATGCACGGCTGAGCGACCGCCGGTGACCGCCGCAATTTCGGAGAAGCGCCGCCCCCTCGACGCCGACACGGCAGACGCGGTCCGCCGGTCGCTCGAGAGCGGGACGATGGGCAGATTCGGGTTGATCACCACCGACTGTCACGAGACGTACCGGGATTTGGTCGCCAGGGTCGTCGAGTTCACGCAGCCGACGGCATTACGGCATCGAGGCGGTAATCCGTGGGTCTTTCGGCGCATACCCGGTCCTTCAGGTCCGGGATAGCCGATCTGGTTTTGTCGGACCGTGTGGCTAGTGTCTTCGGTCATGGCGGGGAGGGTGGTGAAGCGGGCGTACAAGTACCGCTTCTATCCGACCGCGGTGCAGGCGGAACAGCTAGCTCGAACGTTCGGATGCACCCGGTATGTCTACAACCGGGCATTGGCCGAGCGGACGCGTGCCTGGTCGCAGGAGCAGCGACGGGTCACCTACGCGGACACGTCGAAGATGCTCACCGATTGGAAGCGAGACACCGAGACCGCGTGGTTGTCGGAGCCGTCGAAGGGGCCGCTGCAGGAGTCGCTGCGACAGTTACAGGGTGCGTTCGACAGGTTCTGGCGCAAGCAGACCGGATACCCGCAATTCAAGAAGAAGGGGCGGTCGAAGGAGTCGGCGACCTACTTCTCGAACTGCTTCACCTACCGCGGCGGGCAGATCCGGTTGGCCAAGCAGACCGAACCGCTGGATGTTCGGTGGTCGAGGCCGCTCCCGGAGGGGGCAGTGCCGTCGCAGGTGACGGTGTCACGCAATGCACGCGGTCAATACCACGTCTCGATTCTCGTCGAGGACACGATTCCCGAACTCGAACCGGCCGATCGGGTGGTCGGACTCGATGCCGGGATCACGAGCCTGTACACGCTCTCGACGGGGGAAAAGATCACCAACCCGCGTCACGAGCGCAGGGACCGTGCGCGGTTGGCGAAGGCGCAGCGGGTGCTCGCCAGGAAGGAGAAGGGATCCCGTAACCGGGCCAAGGCCCGACTGAAGATCGCGAAGATTTTTGGTCGGATCGCCGATCGGCGTCGCGATCATCTGCACAAACTTTCCACTCGGCTGGTGCGCGAAAACCAAGTGATCGCCATCGAGGATCTGAGTGTGCGGAACATGGTCAAGAATCGGTCGTTGTCTCGGGCGATCTCGGATGCGGGTTGGTCCGAGTTCCGGTCGATGCTCGAGTACAAGGCCGACTGGTACGGGCGGCGGGTGGTGGTGATCGACCGGTTCTATCCCTCGTCGAAGACCTGCTCGGTGTGTGGGGTGCTCGCGTCGACGATGCCGCTGACCGTGCGGGAGTGGGCGTGCCGATGCGGCACCGTCCACGACCGGGATGTGAACGCGGCGAAGAACATTTTGGCCGTCGGACTGACGGTGACAGCCTGCGGAGATGGTGTGAGACCGCCCCGCACTGGCTGGTGCTCGTGGAGAAGCGGGAGTTCACCGGAGAGGACTTCCCGCACTGAGCGATACGGGTCAGCGCGCCCGGTGGCGTCGAACGGCGTCCCGGTTCGCGCACTTCGGTGAGCAGTACCGCTGGCGGCCGTTGCGGGACGTGTCGGCGTAGATGGCGGTGCACTCCTCGAGTGCGCAGCGGCCGAGCCGGTGCATGCCGCGGCCGACGAGGTGCAGTGCGGTGCCGACGGAGAAAAGCGCCTCGAGCACGCCCGCGAGCGTCTGCTGGTCGTCGCGGTAGTGGAGATGCCAGCCGTCGCCGGCGTGATTGGTCAGTCGCGGGTAGGCGGATGCCTTCGTGAGCATGAGGTTGACCTGTTCGGCCCGCGCCTCGTCGCTGGTGGTGTCCGCGATGGATGCCCACCGGTCGAGCATCGCGAGCACGTCGGCGAGGTCGTCGTCGGTAACGGGGAAGTCGACAATGATGCCGGCGTCGACGCATCGGTCGACGAGTTCGCCGGTCGAGTCGGGCTTGTGATTGGCGAGGTCGGCGGCGAGTGTGACCGCGTATTCGCCGTAAGGGTTGAGATGCACAATGCCATTACATCACGCTGGGTGCATGAGCGAACATCACGAACACGACTGGCAGGAAGTATCTCGGCACCGGACGAGCACGGGGGTCGTCACGTACCTCGGCTGCCCGTGCGGCCGGTGGCAGTTATCGCTGGTCGAGGCGTCGCTAGAGGAATCTAGCCATATCTACGTCTGATCGCAGATCCGAATAGATTTGCCTACGGACCGATGCTTTCCGCCTCTGGGGTCTGGCCTTTTCGGCACGAGGCGCACATAATCACCACGTGAGCCAAGTTACTGTTACTCCGAGTTCACCCATTCTTGCCCAATCGGGCGGAGAGGGTGGCGGTGCGGCGTTCGACCAGATCATCGGAATCTCGGTGGCGACGGCGATCATCACCGTCGGTCTACTGTGGATCGCGTACCTGCACCGCACACGCAAGATCACGTGGCTGCAGACGACCGCCGACACGGCGGCGCGCGCGCTCGACCGGCCCCCGTGGGTGGCCCTGCCCCTGGTGACCTTCGTCGGGACCATCCTGACGGCGTTCTTCGGTTTCATCTGGGACGTCAGCCTGCACATCGGGCGAGGCCGCGACGACGGGCCGCTCGCGAACCCCGCGCACTACTTCATCCTCGTCGGACTCTTCCTGCTGTTCATCACGGGAATGTTGGCGATGATCCTGCCGCGCGACGAGAAGCCCGGTCCGGCGGCGATCAAGATCACCCGCACCTGGTACGTCCCGGTCGGCGGCGTCCTGGTCGCCGGGGCCGGGCTGTACGCCCTCATCGGCTTCCCGCTCGACGACGTCTGGCATCGCGTCTTCGGTCAGGACGTCACGCTGTGGGGGCCGACGCACCTGATGCTGATCGGCGGTGCGGGACTGTCGCTGATCGGCGTCCTGCTCCTCGATTACGAGGGCCGGATGGCGACCCCCGGCGACACCGAGCAGGACAGCAGGCTGATCTGGTTCCTGCGGTGCGGCACATTTGGTGGCCTGCTCATCGGCCTGTCCGTCTTCCAGATCGAATACGACTTCGGCGTCGAACAGTTCCGCCTCGTCCTGCAACCGATGATGATCGCCGGCGCTGCCGCGTTCACCCTGGTGGCGGCCCGCATCGTTCTCGGACCCTTCGCGGCGATCGTGGCCGTGGCGGTGGCCGGCGTCGTGCGCGCGATCACGGCACTGATGGTCGGGCCGGTTCTCGGCGCCCCCACGAACGTGTTCGAACTGTGCCTCGGCGCCGCAGTGCTGATCGAATTGCTCGCCCTGACACCGCTGATCAAGAACCGGGTGGCCTTCGGTGCCGTCGGCGGACTACTCGTCGCGACGGTCGGGCTGTGGCTCGAGTCGCTGTGGATCGACGCCGTGTACATCTACCCCTGGCCCACCAGCATGTGGCCGGAGGCGCTGGCCATGGCGGTGCCCGTGGGCATCGCGGCCGGGGCCTGCGGAGCGCTGCTCGGGCGGGTACTCCGATCCGAGGGGCTTCCGCGTCCCGCGATCAGCCGCACCATCGTCGTCGCCACGGTCGTGGTGATCGCCGGGGCCACGGCCAACGGCCTCGTCGCTACGGTTCCGGACAAGGCCACGGCGACAATCGCTCTGACGGAGGCCGCCCCCGACGGCGGCCGGATGGTCGACGCGGAGGTTCGCATCGACCCACCCGATCTCGCCGGCGACAATCCCGCCTGGGTGTCCATTCTGTCCTGGCAGGGCGGCCCCGGACTGGGCAACGGATTCACGGTCGACCGACTCGAACGCACCGGGCCCGGCACCTACCGGACTCACGAACCGGTGCCGGTCCACGGAACGTGGAAGACGTTGCTGCGCGTGCAGGACGGCCGCACGATGACGGCCGTCCCGATCTACCTGCCCAGCGACCCGGGCATCGGCGCCGAGGAACTCCCCGCCATCGCGTCCTCGACCCGCGACTTCGTCCCGGAGATCACCATCCTGCAGCGGGAGCGCAACTTCGATCACCCGTCCTGGCTGTTCGGTGCCGCGTCGCTGGTCGTGCTCGTGTGCACTCTTGCGCTGATCACCGCGCTGGCGTGGGGAGCGGGCCGGATCAGCAAGTACACGCAGGGGCAGGCGACCAGCGGAACCCGTGAGGACGTGAAGGTGACATGAACCCGGTGAACGACCCGGACGTCGTCTATCTCGCCGATCACTCGGTGCTATTGGCGATTCCCGCGTTCGTCCCGGCCTTCCTGGTGGCCGGCCTGGTGATCTATCTGGCGGTCCGGGACCGCAAGGCGGAAGCGGCCGAGAATGCCGAGAGTGCGAAACACGGCCCGAGTGAGAAAGACGAGGAGAATTAGGTGATCAGGCGGTTGGCCGGAGTTGTCGTGGTACCTGCTGTCGTGGTCGCCCTGGTGTCGGGATGTGGTGGCGACGTCGACACTCCGGCAACGGAGGACGGTGTCGTAATTGACGTCGTGATCGGGGGCGGATCGGTCACACCGGACAACGAGCGCATCGAGGCCACGGTGGGGGAGACCATCACCGTGCGGATCGAGAGCGACGCCGACGACGAACTGCACGTGCACGCCGTGCCGGAGCATTCGTTCGAGATTCACCCCGGAACCCAGGAAACCCAGTTCTCCGTGGATGTTCCGGGCCAGGTGGCGATGGAGTTGCACGACACGGGTAAGACGGTGGCCACCCTGCTCGTGCGTCCATGACCGCTGTTCTCGCGCACGGCCTCGGCGGATCCACCGACCTTCCGATCCCGTTCACGTATGCGCTGATCGGGGCGAGCTGGGCGCTCACCGTCTCCTTCGTGGTCCTGGCGTTCGCGTGGCGCACGCCGAAGCTGGATCCGGACAGTCCGGGTCGCAGGCTGCCGCGCTGGGTGACGCAGTTCGCCGATGCGCCGATCACGCGGAACGTGCTGGCGGCGTTCGGTGTGGTGTTCGCGGTGTGGGTGGCGCTGGCGGCCTTCTTCGGACCCGGGGCATCCTCGGAGAATGCACTGCCGGGTGTGTTCTACGTGCTGCTCTGGGTGGGACTGGTCGCGGTGTCGCTGGCGTTCGGACCGGTGTGGCGGGTGCTCTCCCCGGTCCGCACACTTCACCGATCGGTGTGCGCGGTGATCGGCCGCTCGCCGACGGAAGGCACTGCGCGGTACCGCAACTCGTGGGGATACCGGCCCGCGGTCGCCGGCCTGTTCGCCTTCGTCTGGCTCGAACTCGCCTCCGGCGACCCGGGTTCCGTTGCCGCTGTGCGCACCTGGCTGCTGGTCTACGTCGTGGTCACGACGGCCGGGGCCTTCGCGTGCGGCGAACGCTGGTGTGAGCGGGGCGATCCGTTCGAGGTGTACAGCACGCTGGCGTCGCGGTTGTCTCCGCTGAGCCGGGATCGGCACGACGGCCGGATCGTGCTGCGCAATCCGCTGGACCACCTGGGATCGATGCCCGTCCGTGCCGGCTCGGTCGCGTTGATGGCAACGCTGCTGGGGTCCACGGCCTTCGACAGTTTCTCGGCGTTCCCGTGGTGGTCACGGCTGGTGGACGGAATCGGTTCGCCGATCGGCGCCACCCTCGCGCGCACGG
The DNA here is from genome assembly GCF_026810085.1 of Rhodococcus sp. JS3073. Classification (NCBI taxonomy): domain Bacteria; kingdom Bacillati; phylum Actinomycetota; class Actinomycetes; order Mycobacteriales; family Nocardiaceae; genus Rhodococcus; species Rhodococcus sp. JS3073. Next base: position 5,853,700 of record NZ_CP113951.1, read on the forward strand.
CGGGGCTGCTGGTGTTCATCGGCTTCGTCGGGGTGTCGTTCTGGTTGGCTGCGCGCGCGACGGGCGGTCTACGGCCCGAGCAGCGCGCCGCCCTCCCGGGGCTGCTGTCGCATTCGCTGATCCCGATCATCATCGGCTACGTCTTCGCCCACTATCTGACGTATCTGGTGGAGAAGGGGCAGGCGACGGTGATCCTGCTGGCCGACCCGATGGGGCGGGGATGGAACCCGCTGGGGCTCGGCGACGCCGACGTCTGGTACGTGCTGTCCGAGCATCCGGCCGCGACGGCGTCGATCAAGGTACTGTGCGTCCTCGCGGGACATGTCCTCGGAGTGATTGCGGCACACGACAAATCCGTGCAGGTCCTGCCGCGGGGTCATCAGCTCACCGGGCAGCTGGCACTGCTGTTCACGATGGTCACGTACACCTTCGGTGGGCTGTACCTGCTGTTCGGCGGCTAACGGCCCCGGCGTGCGTCAGCGCGCGAGGACGACCGCCGCCTCCGCGGTGAGCGAGGCGAACGTGAACGTCTCTTCGAGGTAGAGCGTGACATCGGTGGCGGTGTGGCTGTCGTAGCCGATCGACAGGTCCGTGCCGAGGGTCAGCTGGTTGTCGCCGCCGCGAGTGGACAGCACGTACCCGCCGCTGATGGCGGGTGCCCAGATGATGTCGCCGGTGACCAGGTCGCGCAGGTGGTGGAACACGGGATGTCCCTCGTCGCGGGTCTCGCTGACCGCGGTGTACGCGTCGGCGTCGAGCACCACCGAATACGGTCCCTCGACACCGGCGAGTCGCAGCGCCGACAGCGCGGAGGCGACGGCGTCGGGGATCAGCAGCGGGTCCTCCGGCAGGCTGAGGACCGGGTTGTCGCTGGACGGCCCGAGTCCGCGGATGCCCGCCTCGTCGAATCCCTGGAAGATCGACTGGTCTTCCGCGAACGCGACGGCCTTCGCGGCGTCCTTGACGGGCTGCCAGTCGGAATCGAGGGAACCCCGGGCGACGTCGTCGACCTCGGCGCGGCTGAGGGTGAACGGGAACCGGAGTTCGACGAGCGGGTCGACCTGCCGCTGCTGCGCGCGGATCCTGCTGTCCGACGTCTTGATCGGGGTGACCCGGCCGAGGTTGTGGGCCGAGTAGGAGTATCCGAACGGTCCCGCGACGTCGACGACGCGTCGGCCCGCGACGTGCCGCTTGAACGTGCGGGCGGCCTCTTCGCCGATCTGCTGCCAGGCAACCTCGGTGACGGGTGCCAGGTTGCGGTGCAGATTGCTCGAATCACTCATTGCGATACTCCTTTGAGACCACCGATTTTCAGGGACAGGTCGTACGGGCCGGCCGCGTCGGGCTCGACCGGGTCTTCGGGTGCCGACTCCGCATCGGCCTGCTCGTCGCCGAGCGATTCGAGCACGTCCCGGCTCGGCACGAAGAACAACGTGCCGGTGGCCGCCGTGGAGAAGTCGAGGATGCGGTCGTAATTGCCGGGCGGCTCACCGAGAAACATGCGTCGCAACATCAGCTCGGTGACGGCGGGATCCTTGGCGTACCCGATGAAGTAGGTACCGTATTCAGCCTCGCCGAGGCTGCCGAATGCCATGTTGTCCCGGAGGATGTCGTGTTCGACGCCGTCGTCGTCGACGATGGTGTTGAGGGTGACGTGCGAATTGCTGGGCTGGACGTCGTCGTCGAGTTCGACGTTCTCGAGCTTGGTGCGCCCGATGACGCGTTCCTGCTCCTCGGTGCTCAGCGTGTTCCATTCGCTCATGTCGTGCAGGTACTTCTGCACGATCACGTAACTGCCGCCCCGGAAGTCGGGATCCTCGTCGCCGATCAGTGCGGCGTCCGCGGCGTCGTCGTCCGTGGGATTCTCGGTGCCGTCGACGAATCCGAGGAGGTCGCGGGAGTCGAAGTAGCGGAAGCCGTGCACCTCGTCGATCACGGTGGCGGCGGAGCCCAGTGCGGAGACGATCTGGCGCCCCAGTTCGAAGCACAGGTCCTTGCGGGCGGCCTTGATGTGGAACAGGACGTCACCCGGCGTGGAGGGCGCGCTGTGGACCGGTCCGGACAGCGGGACGAACGGATGCAGGCGCGCCGGCCTCGACGACGCGCTCACGCGGTCCCAGAACTGCGCACCGACACCGACCACGCAGGACAGGGAGCCGGCGAGTTCGCGGAATCCCACCGCCTTGAGCGGTCCGTCGATACCGGAGAGCACGTCGCACACCGTCGCGAGGTCGTCGTCGGAGTCCCCGGCGACGAGCACCAGGAACAGGGAGGCAGGGCTGGGCGGAGTGAGGACTGCTTGGGGTGCCAATCTCGCGACTGGGCCTGGCATCTGTGTCTCCGTTCACTTCGACGTACGACGCTGCACTGTCCGGAACCTCAGGTCCCATCTAACCGTTTCGAACCGCCAGGTTCCATTCAATCGGTCCGCCGCGCCGCTGCGGGGCTCCGGAACCTGTCGGTGGGGGCTCCTATCGTCGAGGTCATGCCATTGTCTGTGTCCGAGCGCGAACAGTTCCTGTCCGAGCCGCACATCGCGGCGCTGTCGGTCTCCGCTGGTGAGAACCGCGGACCTCTGACGGTCCCGATCTGGTATCAGTACGCCGCGGGTGGTGATCTGTGGGTACTGACCGGCGCCGGTTCGGAGAAGGCGCGCCTCATCGAGGCGGCCGGGCGATTCACCATGATGGTCGAACGAGTCGACCCCACCGTCCGATACGTCTCCGTCGAGGGCTCGGTGACGCGAAGCGTCCCGGGAACCGACGCCCAGCTGCGGGAGATCACCGAGCGCTACCTCGCGCCGGAGAAGGTCGACGCCTACCTCGACTTCGCCCGGGCCGAACTCGGCGAACAGGTCGCCATCTATCTCCGCCCCGAGCACTGGCGATCGGCGGACATGGGTCCCGCCTGACCGCGTGGCGAGCCGCACCGTCAGCGAAATGAAAGCGGTATCTGACCGGGTCTAGTCGCTAAACGTCGAGCACATAGCTGTGAACTGTGAAAACGGGAATCCTGCCGCACAACGAGAAAGCGTTTACAAAATCGGTGACGTGGGTCATAGTAGTCGGGTTCCGGCAGTTTCCCTTCACAGTCAGGAGTTCTCGATGGGCATGACCGAACTCGGCACCGAGCGGTCGACCGCGGTGCCGCACGGGTCGGCAGGGCAGCAACGCCGCCGGGTGATCAAGGCGAGCGCGGCGGGAACCGTGATCGAGTGGTACGACTTCACGCTCTACGGTCTCGCAGCCGCCCTGGTCTTCGGGCCCCTCTACTTCCCCGGGGCGGGTTCCCTCGCCGGCACGATGGCCGCCTTCGGGACGTTCGCCGTCGGGCTCGGCGCCCGCCCGATCGGTGGACTCGTCTTCGCCCACTTCGGCGATCGGCTCGGCCGCAAACCGATGCTCCTCATGACCCTGCTCGTCATGGGCGCCTCGACGACGCTGATCGGTGCGCTGCCCACCGCGGACTCGATCGGTATCTGGGCGCCGATTCTCCTGATCGTCCTCCGCCTGTTCCAGGGTGCGGGCGCGGGCGCCGAGTTCGCCGGGGCGATCACGATGGTCACCGAATCCACGGACAGCTCCCGGCGAGCGCTCTCCAGTGCGTATCCGGGGGCCGCGATCTACGTCGGAACCGGCGGCGCCACCATGATCTTCGCGTTGCTCACGCTGATGCCCGACGACCTCTTCCTGTCCTGGGGCTGGCGAATTCCGTTCCTGGCCAGCGCCGTCATCGTTCTCGTGGCCGGCTATCTGCGGCTGAAGGTGAACGAGACGGCGGTGTTCGAGGAGGCCGCGCAGCACGGCGAGGTGGACCGCGCCCCGCTGGTCGAGGCGGTCCGAAACCACTGGCGGCAGATCCTGTGCGGGCTGGCCCTGTTCAGCTTCGTGATCCCGTGGGCCTACGTCATGCAGGTCTTCGCGCTCTCGTTCGTGACCAAGACCCTCGGCGTCGATTCCACCCAGGCCCTGATCGGATTGATCGTCGCCGAGTTCTGCGCCATCCCCGTCATCATCGGGTTCGGCCGACTGGCCGACAAGATCGGCCGCAAGCCGGTCCTGTTGTCCGGCGCCGTCTTCGGCATCGTGTTCCCGTTCCCGATGTTCATGATGCTCGACACGCGGTCGCCGTGGATGGTCGGATTGGCGCTGATCCTCGGCATCTGCCTCGTCCAGGGCACGACGTCCGGTCCGGGCGGTGCGCTGCTCTCCGAACTGTTTCCCACCAAGATCCGGTGGAGCGGTATCGCGATCTCCCGGGAGATCCCGGCCGCCTTGGTCGGCGGCACGATCCCGCTGGTCGCCACCGCCCTCGTCGCCGTCGCGGGCGGAACGCCCTGGCTCGTCGCGAGCTACCTCATGGGCTTGAGCGTGGTCGGGCTGATCGGCATCGCCCTGCTTCCCGAGACCCTCGGCCGGAGCGTGGGCTCGCGACAGACCGCCGAGGCCGCATCGTGACCCGTCGTGTCGTGGTGGTCGGTGCCGGCCTCGCGAGCGCCGCGCATCTCACGGCTCTCCGGGCTGTCGGCGCCGACGTGGTCGGTGTGGTGACGCGCGACGAGACGAGGGCGGCGGCCGCACGCCGGCTGGCACCGGAGGCACGGATACTCCCGAGCCTCGATGCGGCAGTAGCCCTGGACGCCGACACGGCGGTGGTGGTCACGCCGCCGTCCAGTCACCTGGCCGTCGCGTCGGCACTGGCCGAGCGCGGCCTGGACCTGGTGATCGACAAACCGCTGGCGGCGTCATTGCACGAAGCTCAGGCGATCGTCGACGTCGCCGAGCGGTCCGGCGTGCGGGCCGCGGTCACGCTGCAACACCGCTACAAGGAGGCGGCGCGTCGCGCGCGGCGGCTACTCTCGGACGGCGCGATCGGCGCGCTCCGCTCGGCGACCGTCACCGTCCCGCTGTGGCGCCCCGACTCCTACTACGCCGAGGCCGGACGCGGCACCTGGAACCGCGACGGCGGCGGCGTGCTGATCACCCAGGCCATCCACACCCTCGACCTCTACCTGTCGCTGACCGGCCCCGCGCGCAGTGTCGTGGCCACGGCTTCCACCAGCCGAGGCCGGCTCGAGGCCGAGGACACGATTCACCTCCTGATCGACCACGGCACGCACACGGCGTCGGTGACGGCGAGCACGGCGGCGTGGCCGGGTGGAGCCGAGACGATCCACCTCTACGGCGACGCGGGACAGCTACGGCTGGTGGGTGATTCGCTCGTCCAGATCGGCGACGGCGTCCGCCCACTCGTCGACGGGCACGTCGACGCGTCCGGGCCGGACCCGCTGTCCATGACAGCGTGGTTCCGGTCGCTGTACGACGACGTCTTCACCAGTTGGGCGGCAGGCGCGGCACCGTTGTCCGACGCCCGGTCCGGGCTGCCCGTGCAGTCCGTGATCGACGCCGCCTACCGGTCCGCCGCAGCCGGCGCGACGCCGATCACGATCACCGTCTCCGAGGAAAGGGAAAGCGCATGTCAGTCTTGAGTATTCGGGTCGACGGCCCGAACGAGTATCGCCTCGACCACGGTGACGTCACGCCGCCAGGCGAGGGGGAGGTGCTCGTCGCTCTCGACTCGGCCGGGATCTGCGGCGGCGACCTGTCGCATCTGCGTGGCCGGAACGCCGTCGCCGCATATCCGACGGTGCTGGGCCACGAATGCGCCGGACGCGTGTCGCGGGTGGGTCCGGGCACGAGTCTCACGGTCGGTCAGCCGGTGATGGTCTACCCGACAACGGGGTGCGGCCTGTGCCGCGCCTGCCGCGACGGCAGGATCAACAACTGCCCGAGCATCCGGGTGTTCGGATTGTCCGACCCACGCGGGTGCTTCAGCGAGGAATTCGTCGTTCCCGAGGCGCAGTGCGTGCCGGTGAGCGACTCGGTGCTGGACCGTTTCGGGGCGCTCGTCGAACCGCTCGCCGTCGGCGTTCACGTGGTCCGGCGCGGCGGCGCGTCGGAGGGGGACACCGCGCTGGTCATCGGGACCGGTGCGATCGGTCTCGCGACCACGCTGGTGGCCCGGAGTCGCGGCGTCCGGGTGTTCGGTGTCGATCGCTACACGGAACGTGAACAGCCTGCCCTGGCATGCGGGATGAGCGACTTCACGACCGACTCGGGGGACGCGCTCGAGAGCTGGCTCCGGGAGCGGACGGACTCGGTCGACCTCGTCTACGACACGGTGTGCACCGAGGAATCGTCTCGGCTGGCGCTGCGGGTCCTCGCACCCGGCGGCCGCTACGTGGCGATCGCGTCCGCGAAACCCGGGCACGAACTGACCCTGGACTACAGCGCGCTCTATGCCCGCGAACTGTCCGTCGTGGCCTGCCGCAACTACGTCCGGCAGGACTTCGTCGAGGCGGCCGAACTACTCGAGTCGGGGAGGGTGGACGCGTCGCCGCTGCACACCGCGACGTTCGCGCTGGACGAGTTCGGCCGTGCAGTCGAGGAACTCGAATCGAACGGCAGCAGGCACGTCAAGGTGCTGCTGACCTCCCGGAAACTGCTGGGGACGCGCGCCTTGTTGCGCAGGGAGTGAATGTCCACGTGATCCGGGGCCGTCTTCGCGATACGCTGTAAGCGTTTCCACCCCGAGGTGGCAGACGGTAGCAATGGTGACGAGAGATGTAGAGGCAGCTATGGCTGATCAGACCCGAGTGCCCGCGAGCCGTCGCGTCACGATCAACACCGTAGCCAAGGCGGCCGGTGTCTCGATCGCCACCGTCTCCCGTGTCATGAGCGGCAGCTCGTCGGTCACCCCGGACCTCGCGGCCCGGGTCCACAAGGTCGCCGACGAGCTGTCCTACCGGCCCAGCACCGCGGCCCGCGGACTCGTCCTCGGGTCGCTGAGAAACATGGGCGTCATCCTGCCCGACCTGGCGAACGCGTATTTCTTCGACGTCGTCAAGCAGATGCACCACGGCGCCACCGCCGACGGATACCGCATGCTCGTCGCGGACTACTCCGGTGACGCGGCCGACGAACTCGCCACCGCACTCGACCTGCTCGGTCAGGTCGACGGACTCGTGCTGCTCTCGTCGAGGATTCCGACGAGTGGTCTGAAGGACCTCGCCAAGCAGTCGACTCCCGTTCTGCTCGTCAACCGGGTGGAACTGGAAGTCGATCTCCCCATGGTCGCCGTCGACAACTTCACCCCCATGATGCAGCTGTGCGGACACCTCGCGAAGCTGGGCCACCGCCGGATCGTCTACGTGAAGGGGTCGGATCTCGCCTGGCAGAACCGCGAGCGGTGGCGCGCCATCGAAATGGCGAAGGTGCTCGGAATCGAGGCGACGGCGGTGCCGTCGGACGGAACCATCGAGGGTGGCTACGACGTGGTGGAAGAAGCACTCACGCACGAGCCGACCGCCCTCGTCTGTTTCAACGACCTGACCGCGCTGGGCGTCATCTCGAAGCTGCGTGAGCGCGGACTCCGTGTCCCCGAGGACATTTCGGTCACCGGATTCGACGACATCGACATGGCGCGCCACCTGGCGCCACGCCTGACCACGGTGGTGAGCCCGAAAATCGATCTGGGCGACCAGGCGTGGTCGCTGATGCGCGCGGCCCTGAACAACGAGACCACCACGTCTCCGCCGCTGATCCCCGCCGACGTCGTCATTCGCGAGTCGACGGGGCCCGCCGCGAGCTGAGCCGGGTTTCAGACGGCGGCGAGGCCGTTCGCCGCGGCGTGGACCGCGCGCGGGGCGGCCTCGGCCCACCAGCGGTCGCTGAGGATCTCGACCTCCACGAGCCCCGCGTAGCCGGCGTTTCTGCAGTCGGCGACGAATCCGGTCATGTCGATGCAGCCTTCGCCGGGCATGCCGCGGCTGCTGAGTTCGCCCTGGATCGGGGTGACCCAGTCGGCGAGTTGCACCGAGAACAGGCGTTCGCCTGCCCGGGCGATCTGCTGCTGCAGCGCCGCATCCCACCACACGTGATACGAGTCGAGGGCGATGCCGACCAGGTCGGAATCGATCGCCTCGATCAGGTCATTCGCCTCCTGAAGCGACGTGATCACCGACCGGCTCGACGCCATCATCGGGTGCATCGGCTCGACCGCGAGCCGCACACCGGCCTGGCGGGCGTACGGCTCGAGTTCGGCGATGCCGTCGTGGACCTGCAATCTTGCGCCGGCGAGGTCGCCGTGGGCGGCGCCGCAGACCAGGACGAGGCAGTCGGCGCCGAGGGCGTGCGCCTGATCGACCGCCATTCGGTTGTCGGCCATGGCTTCTCGTCGCAGCTCGGCGGTCGGTTGCGGGAACATCCCGCCCCGGCAGACGCTGGTGACGCGCAGCCCCGACCCTCTGAGCCGGGCCGACGCGCCCGCCAGGTCCACGCCGTCGAGGACGTCCCGCCACAGGCCGACTCCGCCGAACCCCCACTGCTCAGCGAGTTCGGCGACCTCGGTGAAGCCGGCACCCTTGACGGTGACGGAGTTGAGACTGCACTGCGCGAGGTCCATATCAGCGGATTCCGTGCACAGCGAAGTATGCCGAGGCCCGTGCGGCGGTGAAGTCGGGATCGGTGAACAGGCCGATCGCGTCGGCCGCGCGGATCAGTTCGGCCAGATGGGTGAGGCTGCGACCGGTTTCGAAGCCGCCGATCATCCGGAAGTGGTCCTGCTTGCCGTTCAGGTACGCCAACCACGCGACGCCAACCTTGTAGTACTGCGTAGGGGCGGCGAACAGCAGCCGGCTCAGGGTTTCGGTGGGGCCCAGGATGTTCCGGAACCCCTGCTCGTCGCCGTCGTCCAGCCGGGCGAACGCGGCGGAGGCGAACGGGCCGAGCGCGGCGAACGCACCCAGCAGGGCGTCGCTGGTGTGGGTGCCGTCGCCGGCGATCAGGTCGACGTAGTTGTAGTCGTCGCCGGTGAACACCCGAACGTCGTCGGGCATCCGGTTGCGAAGGGCGATCTCGAGCGCGGGGTCGAGCAGGGAGACCTTGATGCCGCGTACGCGCTCGTGATGTGTGGTGATGATCTGCAGGACGGTGTCCATCGCGGCAACCGGCTCCGAGAAGCCCCAGTACCCGTCGAGGGCGGGGTCGAACACCGAGCCCAGCCAATGGAGGACGACCGGGCGGGTGGCCGCCGACAGCACCGCGTCGTACACGGCGAGGTAGTCGTCGGGGCCGGTGGCGGCGCGGGCGAGGTGCCGACTCGCCATCAGCACCACCTCGCCGCCGGCGGATTCGATCGCCTCGACCTGCTCGAGGTAGGCGTCGCGGATCTCGTCGAGCGTGGGGGTGTCGGTCTTCAGTTGATCGGTGGCCACGCCCACGACCACCTTCCCGCCGACCGCCTTCGCGTCGGTGAGCGTGCGGACGGCGAGTTCCCTGGCACCGGCCCAATCGAGCCCCATGCCGCGCTGGGCGGTGTCCATCGACTCGGCCACCCCGAGCCCCAGCGACCACAGGTCGCTGCGCAGTTGCAGGGTGGCGTCCCAGTCGATCTGATCCGCGGCATTCTCCGCGGACGCCCGTAGCGGATCGGCCACCACGTGCGAGGCCGCGTACACCGCCCTGCTGCTCGGCGGCGTGGACCGGGTGTCCAGTCGGGCGGGTGCGTTCAACGCGAGAGTCGTGGGCGAACCGTGGCGATCGGGCAGCAGGATCGAAGCCATGAAATCTCCTGTAATCGTTTTCTTGATGTTGTGCAGCTCACAATATACTGTGTCAATCACCGAGGTCCATAGCGTTAATGGGCCGATTGGCAGAATGTAAGCATTTACAGGAGCGGATATGACACAGCCTGGAACGGGTGCCGCCTCGAGGCGCTGGACACTGACCACCGCGACACGAGCCGTGAGCGACATCGCGCCAGGAGCGACCATCGCCCTCACCGGTTCGGGCGGCGGGATCCTCGAACCGGACACCGTCCTGAAGGCACTGGAGGAGTGCTTCCTCGCGACCGGATCGCCGAGGGAACTCACGATCGTGCACGCCCTCGGCATCGGCGACCGGGTGAGCCGCGGAACCAACCACCTCGCGCACAAGGGCATGGTCAAGCGGGTCATCGGCGGGCACTGGACGTGGTCGCCGACCATGATCGACCTCGTTCGCAACGACGAGATCGAGGCGTACGCGTGGCCCGGCGGCGCGATCAGTCAGCTGCTGCGGGAGATCGGTGCGCGCCGGCCGGGCCTCATCACCGCGACCGGTCTCGACACCTTCGTCGACCCACGGCACGGCGGGGGCAAGTTCACGCCGTCCGCCACCGAGGACCTCGTCGAACTCCTGACTCTGGACGGCCGCGAGTACCTGCGCTACAAGCCGTTTCCCGTCGACGTGGCCATCGTCCGCGGCGATTCCATCGACCCGTCCGGGAACGTCACGTGCTCGGGCGAGGCGGCCCAGCTCGACGCGCTGGCCGTCGCTCAGTCGGCGAAGGCGAGCGGCGGCCGGGTCATCGTGCAGGTGAAGAACCTGCTGGACCGGCCGATCGATCCGCGGCTCGTGCACATCCCGGCGGTCCTGGTGGACGACGTCGTCCACGCACCGGCCCAATGGCAGACGTACGCGGGCGAATTCGACCCGGAACTCTCCGGCGACGCTGCGAACTCCGGATTCGGGGCCACGAACCACGACCCGATCCGCATGCTGATCGCCCGGCGGGCCGCCGCCGAGGTCCGGGACGGCGACGTCCTCAACGTCGGCTTCGGGGTGTCCGCCCTGGTCGTGGACGCGCTCGCCGAACAGGATCGCCTGGACGACATCACTCTCGCCATCGAACAGGGACTGATTGACGGCATCCCCGTCTCCGGCGATCTGTTCGGGGCCGCGCGAGGACCGAAGGTCGTGCATTCGTCGACCACCCAGTTCGACCTGTTCTCGGGCGGAATGCTCGACGTCAGCTGCCTCGGCATGGCCGAGGTCGACTCCACCGGCGCCGTCAACGTCAGCAAGATCGGCGGCGGAATCGTCGGACCGGGCGGGTTCATCGACATCTCCCAGAACTCGCCGCGCGCCGTGTTCTGCGGAACGTTCACCGCCCGCGGCCTGGACGTCGAGATCGTCGGAGGAGAACTGGTGATCCGGCGCGAAGGCTCGGTGCCGAAGTTCGTCGACCGTGTCGATCAGGTCACCTACTCCGGTGCTCTCGCCGTCCGCGAGGGACGTGAGGCGGTCTACGTCACCGAACGCGCCGTCTTCGCCCTCACCCGGGACGGCCTCGAACTCGTCGAGATCGCACCCGGCATCGACATCGATCGGGACATTCTGCCGCACATGGGATTCCGTCCGATCATCAAGAACCCACGCCTGATGGACGCGGGGTTGTTCGCCCCCGTCGCCGTACACATCTGAGGAGAACTGCATGTCAACCGGAAACAGTGTCATTCCCTCGTCGGTGCTCGGCGCCGACGAACGCAAGCTCGTCGCCGAGTTCGTCGACGAACGGATCCGTCCGGTCGCCACCGAACTGGACGAGACCGAACGATTCCCCGAAGAGATCTACCGGGAGATGGGCAAGATCGGGCTCTTCGGCATCACCGTGCCCGAGAAGTTCGGTGGCTTCGGCGGCACCGCCCTCGACTACCTGTTCGTCATGGAGTCCCTGTCCTACGGGTACGCGTCGGTGGCCGACCAGTGCGGCCTCGTCGAGATCCTCGGCAGCCTGCTCGGCAACTACGGCACACCCGAGCAGCAGGAGCAGTACCTGCGCCCGATGCTCTCCGCCGAGAAGCGCTGCGCCTACGCGCTCACCGAGCCGGGATCCGGATCCGACCTCGGATCGATCACCACACGGGCGGTCCGCAGCGGCGACGGCTGGGTGCTCACCGGCGAGAAGATCTACATCCACAACGCCCCCGTCGCGGACTTCGCGGTCGTCCTCGCCGTCACCGACCCCGAACTCGGGAAGCGCGGCGGCATCTCCGTCTTCCTGGTGGACGTCGACCAGCCCGGCGTCAGCCGCGCCTACCACGAACACAAGATGGGCCAGCGGGCCTCGCAGGTCGGCGGGCTGGTGTTCGACTCCGTCCCACTGTCGGCCGACGCCCTCCTCGGCGAGGAAGGCAAGGCGTTCGGTTACATGATGAAGGTGCTGGCCAAGGGCCGTCTCGGCATCTCGGGCCTGAGCCTAGGCATCAGCCGCGCCGCCCTGGACGCCGCCACCCGGCAGTCCCTCGACCGCAGCCAGTTCGGCAAGCCGATCTCCGCCAACCAGGGCATCTCCTTCTCCCTCGCCACCGTCGCCACCGAGCTGCGGGCCGGCACCGCGCTGTCGGTCGAGGCGGCGCGGGCGCTCGACACGGGGGCAGCGGACGCCGAGACGCTCTGCTCGATGGCCAAGCTCTACGCGTCCGAGGGATGCGTGCGCCACGCCGACGCCGCCGTGCAGGTGTTCGGCGGCAACGGCTTCATCCGCGGATACGAGGTCGAGCGCCTCTACCGCGACGCCCGCATCACGAAGATCTACGAAGGCACCAGCGAAATGCAGCGGCTCATCATCAGCCGGGCAGTACTGAAGGGAGCCGCGGCATGAGCGGCGTTGCACAATCCACCAACTCGGTCGATCTGTCCGGGAAGACCGCCATCGTGACCGGTGCGGCCGGCGGGATCGGTTCGGCGATCGCCCGCGCCCTCGCCCGCAGCGGGGCACTCGTGGTCGCGGCCGACGCCGACCCGAAGGTCACCGACCTCGCGGCGGAGTTCGGCGGGCACGGTCTCTGCGGCGACCTCACCGACCCCGAGTTCGGCGCACGCGCAGTCGATCTCGCCCAGCAGCTGTCGGGGCGCCTCGACATCCTGATCAACGCGGCCGGGATCCAGTTGCGGACCACGGCGATCGACGTGGACGAGGACGGGTGGGAACGCCTCCTCGACGTCAATCTGTCGGCGGCCTACCGGCTGACGCGGCAGGCGGCCAAGTCGCTCGTCGACGCCCGCGGCAGCATCGTGAACATTGCGTCGCTGTCCGCGGATCGCGCCGTCCCGGGGATCGTTCCCTACGGTGCGACGAAGGCCGCACTGACGCAGCTCGGCAAGGGTCTGGCCGTGGAACTCGGCCCCCACGGCGTGCGCGTCAACACCGTCTCGCCGGGCTACATCGAAACCCCGATGACGGCGGACGTGCTGGGGCAGGAAGACTTCCGCGCCCAGAAGCTGAGCCGTATCCCGTTGCAACGGTTCGCCGACGGCGACGACGTCGCCGACGTGGTGCTGTTCCTGGTCTCCGACGCCGCGCGGTACGTCACCGGCGTGGTCCTGCCCGTCGACGGCGGGTACTCGATCACATGACGAGCCTGGCGACCGTTCCCTCGGTCACGTTGAACAACGACGTCACGATGCCCGCACTCGGGTTCGGCCTGTTCACCATCCCCGACGAGGACATGGGTTCCACGGTGTCGCACGCGCTGGCCGCCGGCTATCGTGCGTTCGACACCGCCCCGATGTACGGCAACGAGGCGTCTCTCGGTGCGGCGCTGGCCGGGGCGGACGTCGATCGGGACGCGATCTTCGTGACCACCAAGATCTCCAACGAGGATCAGGGGTACCAGCAGGCACTGGACGCCTTCGAGGCGAGCGCGGCGAAACTCGGCCGCATCGACCTGTGCCTCATCCACTGGCCGGCACCGGGCCGCGGACTGTACCTGGAGACGTGGCGCGCACTCGAGAAGCTGTACTACGACGGACGGGTGCGGGCGATCGGCGTGTCGAACTTCCAGCCCGAACAGCTCGAGCGGCTCGCGGAGATCGCGTCGATCACCCCGGCGGTCAATCAGGTCGAACTGCACCCGCTGCTCACGCAGTCCGCACTGACGGATCTACACCGGTCGATGGGAATCCGCACCCAGGCGTGGGCACCGCTGGCGAGGGGGCATCTGAACGACCACGCACTCCTGGCGGCGCTCGCCGCCCGGCATCGGGTGTCGGTCGCGCAGATCGTGCTGCGCTGGCACTTGCAGATCGGGACGATTCCCCTGCCGAAATCTTCTGCGGTGCACCGGATGCGGCAGAACGCGAACGTGTTCGGTTTCCGGCTGTCCGCCGCGGAGATGGACGCGATCTCGGCTCTGAATCGCGATCAGCGCACGGGACCCCACCCCGATGACGTCGACTGACGCCGGCTCGATGCGGGTGGTACTGGCCCCGGATTCGTTCAAGGGCTCACTGACGGCGACGGAGGTGGCGGCGGCTCTGGCGGCCGGCTGGTCGACGGTCCGGCCGAACGACGAGCTGGTCCTGCTCCCGCAGGCGGACGGCGGCGAAGGCACGGTGGACGCCGTCGCGTCTTGCCACGACACCGGCGTGTGGCGTGCGGTGCCGGGTGTCCGGGGTCCTGACGGGCGTCCCACGACCGGACGCTGGCTGCTGCTCCGGGACGGTACGGCGGTGATCGAACTCGCCCAGATGAGTGGGCTGCCCCTGATGGACTCGCCGGATCCGGGGGGAGCGTCGACGACCGGGCTGGGACAGGTGATCGCCGCAGCACTGGCGGACGGCGCGAAGGCACTGCTGATCGGACTCGGCGGTTCCGCGTCCACCGACGGCGGTGCGGGCGCCCTGCGGGCGCTCGGCGCGAAGCTCCTGGACCGCGACGGCCGGGAGATCTCCGACGGGGGTGCCGGCCTGGCCGCTCTCGCCGCGATCGACGTGGGCTCGCTGACCGAGCCCCCACCCGGTGGCGTCGAGCTGCTGACGGACACGACGGCCGTCCTGTGCGGCCCACAGGGGGCGGCGCACGTCTTCGGGCCGCAGAAGGGCGCCGACCCCGCGGTGCGCGACCTCCTGGATCGCGCGCTCGCGACGTTCGCCGCCTGCCTCGGCGCACGACTGCCGTGCACTCCCGACGAACCCGGTGCCGGAGCTGCGGGTGGCACGGGATTCGGACTGTCGGCGTGGGGCGGCCGGCTGGTGCCGGGCGCCGCCCGCATCGCAGAACTCACCGGGCTGAGCGCCGAGTTCGGCCGCGCCGACGTCGTGGTCACCGGTGAAGGCCAGTTCGACGCGACGTCGCTGTCCGGCAAACTCGTCGGTTCCGTGCTGGAGCGGTGCGCGGACACCGCGACCCGATCGGTGGTCGTCGCGGGCCGTCTCGCGGCGTCGCCGCCCGGTATCGGGCTCTCGCTGACCGACCTGGCGGGAAGCTCCGAAGCGGCACTCGTCGCACCCACGATGTGGTGCCGCGTGGCCGGCGCGGTCGCGGCCGCGCGGCTCACCAGCAGTTTGTAATCGGTTTCTCGCCTGTCCGGTCGATCCGGATGACCCTTGACCAGACCATGCAGCGCTTGACTTGTGACGCCGATCACGGTAAGAAAGCGTTTACATTCTTTTTTCAGGAAGTGGACGAACGATGACACGGACGCAACGATCAATCAGGGCGGCAGCCCGGGCCGTCGGCGTTGCCGCGGCAGTCTCCGTCATGGCGAGCTCCGCCATCGCCTGCTCGACGGGATCGGAACAGATCGAGCGGGACGGCGCAGCCGTCGACCGGGGCGACATGGTGATGGTCTCCGAGGTCCGGTCGCTGACCAACCCGTACGAGGCCGCGTGGGTGCAGGGCAGCCGCGCATACGCCGAATCGCTGGGGATCGAACTGAAGGTGATCGTCTACGGCGGCGACTCGCAGAACGCGCTGTCGCAGTTGCAGTCGGTGCTCGCGGCGGGCAAGACCGTCCTGCTCAACATCAACCCCAACACGAGCGCCGACACCCCCGCGATCGTGCGCGCCGTGCAGAACAGCGGCGGGTGCGCGGTCACCCAGTGGAGCAAGCCGGCCGACCTGCATCCCTGGGGCGTCGGGAACGGATGGGCGTCCTACGTCGCCTACGACGGCGTCCAGCAGGGAGCCGACACGGGCAAGGCCCTCGTCGATTCGCTCGGCGGCACCGGCGGCGTGATCGCGCTCCAGGGTTTGCTCGCCAACGAGATCAGCCAGACCCGGTTCCAGGGCTTCCAGCAGGCCATGGACGGACAGTCCGGCGTCGCCCTGCTCGACGACCAGCCCGCCGACTTCGACCGCAACAAGGCCTACACCACCACGCAGACCCTGCTCAACAAGTACGGCGACCAGGTGAACGGTATCTGGGCCGCAACGGATTCCATGGCGCTGGGCGCTCTGCAGGCGGTCCGCGAGGCGGGTCGCGCGGGGGAGATCAAGATCGCCAGCGCCGCGGACGCCACCCCGGAAGGCCTGGACGCCATCGCGAACGGGGAGTTGGTCTCCACCTACACGACCGATCCCTACTTCAACGGTGCAATGGGGCTCGCCATCTGCTACCAGGCCATGACCGGCGGAATCGACGTCGAGTCGCTGCCCCGTGAGAACCGCGAGTTCTTCGTCGACCAGTCGCTGATCACCGCGAACAACGTCGACCAGTTCCTCGCCGTGCCGAGTGACGAGGAGATCGTGCGGTCAGTGCAGGATCCGTTCTCCCGCATCACCGGCCCGGTTGCCCGGTAGCCCACTCTCGATTCACGAACCACACAATCTTCCGAAGGAGTGACGATGTCGACGACTGAAGTGACCGGGGAGGTGACGACCCCCGCCGAACCCGCCACACCCGTGCGCAGCACGCGACCACGCGTGCGCCGGCTCCTCTCTACCGCCGGCCCGCTCGCCGCCCTGCTGGGACTGTGCGCCGTCTTCGCCGCGCTGGCTCCCGGCTTCGCGACGGCGAGCAACGCGATGGCGATCGTGGAGCAGGCCGCGATTCCCGTGGTCCTCGCGATGGGCGCCACGCTGGTAGTCCTGGTGGGCGGCGTGGACCTGTCGATCGAGGGCGTGATGGCGGCCAGTGGGCTGACGTTCGTCCTGCTCGCAGCGAACAGTGTCAACGGCAACGACCTGGGACTCCTCGCGGTCCTGCTGGCGCTGGGGGTCGGTCTGCTCTTCGGAGTGGTCAACGGCGTGCTGCACGTCGTCGTCCGGGTACCGTCCTTCCTCGTCACTCTGGGTACCTGGTTCGTCGGGCTCGGTGTCGCGACCGTGCTCTTCGGCACCGCCACCCCGCAGCTCGCCGATCCGTCGCTCGCGGCCTGGGCCGGCGGCCACTTGCTCGGGCTTCCCGTCGTCGTGGTGTTCGCACTCGCCGCCGTGGCCGTGACAGTGCTGCTGTGCAAGGGAACCCGGCTCGGCATGCACACCTATGCGATCGGCGGCGACGAGGCGACCAGCCGCCTGGCGGGCGTCCCGGTCGGCCGCACCAAGATCATCCTGTTCGCCGTGGCCGGACTGCTGTCCGGGCTCGGCGGAGTGCTGGCCACCATCCGGCTCGGCGTCGGCGACGTGAGCGTCGGATCGGGCAGCCTCTTCCTCACCCTGTCCGCGGTGGTCGTCGGCGGCACCCTGCTGAGCGGCGGTCGCGGTGGACCCCTGCACTCCCTGGTGGGTGTGCTGCTCCTCGTGGTCCTCGGCAACGGACTTCTCCTGTCGGGCGCCAGCCCGTACATCCAGCAGGGCGCGCAGGGTCTCATCATCGTGGTCGCGGTGATCGCCACCGGGTGGCCCGCCCGCAGCCGATTGAGGGTTGTGAAATGACATCACTCCTGGAACTCCGCAATGTCACCAAGAAATTCGGACCCAACACCGTCCTCGACGACGTGAGCCTGTCCATCGCCCCGAACGAGGTCGTGGGATTGATCGGTGAGAACGGTGCCGGAAAGTCCACGCTGCTCAAGATCCTCGCGGGAGTGCACCGCCAGGACGGCGGCCGGATGGTGCTGGGCGGGCGCGACGTGAGCTTCGGAAGCCCGGCCGACGCCGCCGACCACGGAATCGGGGTCGTGCATCAGGAGCAGTCGCTGCTCCCGAACCTCACCGTCGGCCAGAACCTGATCCTCGGACACGAGGGTGACACCGCCCGTGCCGGGTTCCTCCGCAGGCGCCGGATCCGGGCCCGCGCCCAGGAAATGTTGTCGGTGGTGGAGTCGACGGTCGATCCGGGCGCGCTCACCGAATCGCTCGGCTTCGCCCAGCGCCAGATGGTGGAGGTGGCGCGGGCCGTCGGCGGCAGGCAGGTGGAACACCCGCCGCTGCTCATCCTCGACGAGCCGACATCGGTGCTCGAACCCGAGGACGTCGAGGTACTCCACCGCCGGGTCACAGCCCTCAAGGAACGCGGTTCCGTCATCTTCGTCTCCCACCGCCTCGACGAGGTCCTCCGCTTCTCCGACCGCGTGTACGTGCTGCGCGACGGCAAAGTGGTCGGCGAGCGGATCGCCTCGGCAGCAACAGAATCCGAGCTGTACCAGCTGATGATCGGGAAGGGTGCGGCCGAGGAGATCTACTCGTCGGAGCGCAAGCAGGCCGTCTCGCGGACGGGCACGCCGACCCTGTCGGTCCGCAACCTCACCTGCGGCGGCAAGGCGAAGGACGTGTCGCTGGACGTCCACGCCGGCGAGATCGTCTCGGTGGTGGGCGTAGTCGACTCCGGGCGCGAGGAGGTGGCCCGCGCCGTCTTCGGCGCCGTCCCCATCGACTCCGGAACCGTCGAGATCGACGGACAGCGGTCGGCCCCGGGATCACCCGCGGACGCCGTGCGGTCCGGTGTCGCATACGTTCCCGCCGAGCGTCGCGTCGAGGGCATGATCGCGGGAGCGACCGTGGCGCAGAACATTGCGACGGTGCATCCGGTGAAGGCCGGTGGCGGCCGGATCTCCTCCGGTGCCCGGGTGGAGGAGACCGCACGCGGCTGGATCGAGAAACTCGGCATCCGGCCCGCCGACCCGGACGCCGACATCGCGCGACTGTCGGGCGGCAACCAGCAGAAGGCCGTGGTGGCCAAGTGGATCCTCGGCGACGGCCTGAGGGTACTGGTTCTCGACCACCCCACCCGCGGACTCGACATCGGTGCGAAGGAAGACCTCTACGCCCTGTTCCGCGACCTCTCCGGCAGGGGAGTGGCGATTCTGGTGCTCGCCGACACCCTCGACGAGGCGATCGGCCTCGGCCACCGCGTGATCGTCATGCGGGACGGCGAGATCACCGGCGCGTTCGACTCGCCGCCCGGAAACCCGCCCAGCAAACTCCAACTCCTCGAGAAGATGATGTGATCGCCGTGGCAACAAGAACTTCCACCGAGAGGACTTCCACCGAGACGCGCGCACCCGAGGGTGCGGCGCAGGCGGTGTCCCGGACGACCCGGGACCGGTTGCGGCTGGCCGGCCCGTCGGTCGTATTGGTCGCGCTCGTCCTCCTCGTCGCGCTCGCCGAACCGAATTTCCTGTCGATGAACGCCCTCGCAGTGGTCTCGGCGCAGGCGGTCCCGATTCTGCTGCTCGGGCTGGGGCAGATGTTCGTCATCCTCACCGGCGGTATCGACCTGTCCGTGGCGGCGCTCGCGTCGCTGGCCACCGTGATCCTGGCGACGGTGATCGGCTCCCTCGGTCCGCTCGCCGTCGTCGTCACCCTCGTGGCGCTCACTCTGATCGGCGCGCTGACCGGTCTGTTGATCGTGTTCGGGCAGGTCCCGTCATTCGTCGTCTCGCTGGGGGCGCTGGGGTTCTGGGGTGCGGTGGCGCTCGTGGTCTCGGGGTCGACGACCATCTACATCAGCGAAGGCTACGACGCGATCTTCTGGCTCAGTTCCTGGACGGTGCTCGGTCTCCCCATGGCGGTGTGGGCCGCAGTGGCGGCGGTGGCCGCGGTGTTCGGCGCGATGCGGTTCTCACCGCGGGGCAACGTCTTTCACCTCGTCGGACTGGGGGAGAGGGCCGCGATGATGAGCGGTGTCCGAACCCGGATCGTCCG
Organism: Rhodococcus sp. JS3073; assembly: GCF_026810085.1. NCBI lineage: Bacteria > Bacillati > Actinomycetota > Actinomycetes > Mycobacteriales > Nocardiaceae > Rhodococcus > Rhodococcus sp. JS3073. Next base: position 5,873,392 of record NZ_CP113951.1, read on the forward strand.
GATCGGAGCATTCGCCCTGTCCGGATTCTTCGCGGGCGCCGCGGGTGTCGTATTGTCGGCCCAGCAGCAGAGCGCCGCACCGCAACTCGCGGATTCGCTGCTGCTGCCCGCCATCGCGGCCGTGCTGGTCGGCGGCTGCGCCATCACCGGTGGAATCGGCGGAGCGTGGCGGGTACTCGTCGGCGCCCTGGTGGTCACCGTGCTCCGGGTCGGCGGCTCGGTGGCCGGCATCGACCCCAGTTTCCAGCAGATCGTGTACGGCGCGGTCGTCATCGTCGCGGTCGCCGTGACCCTCGACCGCAGCCGGCTCTCGATCATCAAGTAAGACTCAGTGTGAGTGTGAGATTCGAAGGAGAACGATGAGTACGACGGCACGCGGTGCGGTGATTCACGAAGTGGGCGGCAAGTGGGAGGTCGACGATCTCGTCCTCGCGGAGCCCGGTCCCGGAGAAGTGCGGATCAAGGTGATGGCGTCCGGACTCTGTCACTCCGACGATCACCTCGTCACCGGTGACATCCCCAATACGCTGCCGCTGGTCGGCGGACACGAGGGTGCCGGTGTGATCGACGCGGTCGGACCCGGTGTCACCCGGCTCGCCGTCGGCGATCACGTCGCCACCGCCTATCTCCCGGCCTGCGGAACTTGCGCCTGGTGCGCGCAGGGGATGCAATATATCTGCGACACGGGGGCCGGTATGGAGGCTGGTTTCATGCTCGACGGAACGGCGCGGTTCGCCACGCAGTCAGGGCGGCCGATCGGCGCCATGCAACGCCTCGGCACGTTCGCGAACTACCTCGTCACGTCGCAGGCCCAGGCCGTGAAGATCGACGACGACATCCCGTTCGACGTGGCCTGCCTCGTCTCCTGCGGGGTCGCCACCGGATGGGGCTCCGCCGTGAACGGCGCGGGCGTCCGTCCCCGGGACACGACGATGATCGTCGGTGTCGGCGGTGTGGGGATCAACGCCGTGCAGGGTGCCCACCACGCGGGTGCCGCACACGTCGTCGCCGTCGACCCGGTCGCGTTCAAGCGCGAACGAGCCCTCGAACTCGGCGCCACCCACGCGTACGCGTCGATCGACGAGGCCATGCCGTTCGTCCGCTCGGTCACCAACGGTCAGGGCGCCGACGGCGCCGTCGTCACCGTCGGGGTGGTGGACGGACAGCTGATCGCCGACGCGTTCGGCGCCGTCCGCAAGGAGGGAACCGTCGCGGTCGTGTCGATCGGCCAGAACGAACCCGGGATCCCGATCAGCCCGCTCGAACTGGTGGTCTACGCCAAGCATCTGCGCGGGGTCCTGTTCGGCAACTGCAACCCCACCCGGGACATCCCGGCACTGCTGGACTACTACAAGTCGGGGCGACTGAAGCTGGACGAACTGATCACCCGGCGTTACACCCTGGACCAGGTGAACGACGCATACGTGGACATGCACGCGGGGCTCAACCTGCGTGGTGTCCTGATCCACGAACACTGACGAGGAATTGCCAAAGATGTCGACAGTCGAAGCAACACAGATCCGCAGCTACGGACACTTCATCGGCGGGCGCAGCGTGCCCCCGTCGGAGAACATCATCGAACGGGTCAGCCCGGCCGACGGCCGCGTGGTCGCCACGTTCACCGCGGGCACCCGCGCCGACGCGGCCCTGGCCGTCGCGGTCGCGCGGGAGGCCTTCGACGAGGGCGAGTGGCCGCACTGGACCGCGATGGACCGCGCCCGGGCGCTGCTGCGCTGCGCGGGCCTGATGCGCGAGAACGAGGAACGACTCGCCCGGATCGACGCGGAGGAGTCGGGCAAACCGATCACTCTGGCCCGCGGCGACGTCGGGGCGAGCATCGAGCTGTTCGAGTACGCCGCGGCGCTGGCCATGACGATGCACGGTGAGGCGCACACCGCGCTCGGCGACGACTGCACCGCCATGGTGGTCCGCGAGCCCGCCGGCGTGGTCGGCATGATCATCCCGTGGAACTTCCCGCTGCTCCTGCTCGCGCAGAAGCTGCCGTTCGCGCTCGGCGCGGGCTGCACGGCGGTGGTGAAGCCGTCCGAGTTCACGTCCGGCACTGCCGTCGAGCTGGCCCGGTTGCTCACCGAGGCCGGGGTCCCCGACGGTGTGGTGAACGTGGTGACGGGGGCGGGCGCCGAGGTCGGTGCTCCGCTCGCGGAGAGCAGCCTGATCGACATCCTGTCGTTCACCGGGAGCACCGAGACGGGTAAGCGCATCGTCGAGGCCTCGGCGGGCAGCGTCAAGCGACTGTCGATGGAACTGGGAGGTAAGGCCGCAAGCGTCGTGTTCGACGACGCCGACCTCGACGACGCACTCGACGGCGTCCTGTTCGGTGTGTTCTTCAATCAGGGTGAGTGCTGCGTGTCGGGTGCCCGGCTCCTGGTGCAGGACTCGATCGCGGACGCCTTCCTCGCCCGCCTCGTCGAGGCCGCCGGCCGCATCACGGTGGGCGGACCGCTCGACGATGCGAGCGAACTGGGCCCGATGATCGACGCCGGCCACCTGGAGAAGGTGCTCGGCCACATCGACGCGGCGCGGCGGGACGGTGCCACCGTCCTGACCGGCGGTGGCCGGCTCGGCGGAGAGAACTGGGGGAGCGGGCATTTCGTCGCTCCCACGATCCTCGACGGCGTGGCCGAAGAGTCCGCCGCCTTCCAGGAGGAAATCTTCGGTCCCGTGCTCACCGTCACCCGGTTCAGCGACGTCGACCACGCCATCCGGCTCGCCAACGCCACGGAATACGGACTCGCCGGCTCGATCTGGACCAAGAACATCGACAAGGCGCTGCGGGTGGCGAGGGAGATGCGCAGCGGCCGCGTGTGGGTGAACACGACCATCGACGGCGCCCCGCAACTGCCTGCCGGCGGCATGAAGCAGAGCGGGTTCGGCCGCGAGATGGGGCAGGCTGGCTTCGACGAGTTCACCGACGTCAAGACCATTCAGATCCGCACCGGACCACGCAAGCGCGTGTTCCCGAACTGGACCGGAGGCAACCGATGAGTGCCACCTACGACTACGTCATCGCGGGCGGCGGCACCGCGGGCTGTGTGCTGGCCGGACGGCTGACGGAGGATCCGACGGTCCGGGTTCTCCTGCTCGAGGCCGGCGGCAACGACCGGCATCCGTTTATCCACGTACCCGCAGGATTCGCGAAACTCACTGCGAGCAAGTATGACTGGGGATTCTCGAGCGTTCCACAGAAACACTGCAACGACCGGGTCATTCCCCTCGCTCAGGGCAAGGTCATCGGCGGCGGCGGCTCGATCAACGCCCAGGTGTTCACCCGCGGCGCGCACGAGGACTACGACGAGTGGGCCCTGAAATACGGCTGCGCGGGATGGTCGTTCGAGGAGATCCAGAAGTACTTCCTCCGGTCCGAGGACAACGAACGGCTGTCGGCGCCGTACCACGGCACCGACGGGCCGCTCGGGGTCTCCGATCCGGTCAACCCTCATCCGCTGTCGAAGTCGTTCGTGCAGGCGGGGCAGGAGTTCGGGCTGCCGTTCAACGGCGACTTCAACGGCGAGCACCAGTACGGTGTCGGCCTCTATCAGACGACCACGAGGAACGCCCGCCGGTGCAGCGCCGCGGTCGCGTACCTCGCACCCGCCAGGAAGCGACCCAACCTGACGGTGCGGGAGAACGTCGCCGTGTCGCGGGTGCTGCTCGACGGCGGCCGCGCCACCGGGATCGAGGTGCTCACCGCGCACGGTGTGGAGACGTTCCGCGCGTCCCGCGAGGTGCTGGTCGCCGCGGGCGCGTTCGGATCACCCAAGATCCTGCAGCTGTCGGGGATCGGTCATCCCGACGACCTTCGCGACGCGAATGTCGAGGTGGCCCATGCCCTTCCCGGTGTCGGCCGGAACCTGCACGACCACTGCGACCTCGACGTCATCTACGAACTCCGCGAGTACCAGAGCCTCGACCGCCTGAACCTCGTGCGTCCGGCCACGGCCAAGGCCGGACTCGAGTACGCGGCCTTCCGGCGGGGACCGTTGGCATCGACGGTCGTCGAGGCCGGTGGGTTCAGTTTCGGGCACGCGGGGGAGTCGATCCCGGATCTGCAGTTCCACTTCCTGCCCGCAGCGGGCGTCGAGGCCGGTGTCGCCGCGGTCCGCCCGGGCTACGGCTGCACCCTGAACTCGTACTCGCTGCGGCCCGAGAGCCGGGGCTCGGTGAAGATCAGGTCGAACGACCCCACCGCCCAGCCGCTGATCGACCCGAACTTCCTCGCCACCGACTTCGACCTGGAGTCGAGCATCGAGGGGCTTCGGCAGAGCCGCGAGATCATGGCGCAGTCGTCGATGGCCCGGCACATCAAGGCCGAACATCTGGCAGGCGGTCTGTCGGTGAACACGAAGGACGACTACGTGAAGTTCGTTCGCGCGTACGGCCGCACCTCGTACCACCCGGTCGGCACGTGTGCGATGGGTGTCGGGGACGACGCCGTGGTCTCACCGGAACTGAAGGTGATGGGCATCGAGGGGCTGCGGGTGATCGACTCGTCCGTCATGCCGCGCATCGTCAGTTCCAACACCCAGGCCCCCACGGTGATGATCGCCGAGAAGGCGATCGATCTGATTCGTGGTGAAGGATGACCGGATGACCAATTTTTCCGGACTGACCGAGGACGTGGCCCGCGAGGCGGTCGAGCTGGCTCGGCCGTCGATCGAGAACCTCTCCCACGGATCCCCGGGGCATCTCGTCGTGCTCCGGCCGGGCGTCGCCCCTTCCCCCGATGCGGAGTTGCCCGTCGTCTTCCGCCGCAGCTGGGGTGACGGGAAGGACTGGGCCGGGCCGTACGACGCGATTGCCGAGTCGAAAGCGCGGATCAGCTGGACCACCGGTCTGCCGTCGCATGCCGTGCAGCAGCTGCATCCCTACCTCTACCAGCAGGGTTGGACAAAGTGGGGTGGCAGCGCGGTGGGCGAGGGCGGGCTGGTCGTGGCATACAGCGGCGACAAGTGGTTCCACGACCAGTTCTATTCGGAGCTCGTCGTCGCGGCGATCAAGGTCGTGTGCCTTCGTGAGATGGACGTCGTGATGCGCGACCCGGGCACTCTGTTCCTCGGCAACGGAAGCGGGAATCCATGAAGGTGAACGACACTCGGACGTTCGGGCGCGCAGGGTTCGACGTGACCCTGCTCGGCTACGGCGGTGCGCCCATCGGCAACATCTTCCGGCCGATCCCCGAGGTGGAGGCCCAGGCTCAGATCGCCGAAGCCTGGGACATGGGGGTGCGTTCGTTCGACACCGCACCCATGTACGGGCACGGACTGTCCGAGCACCGGGTGGGCCATGCTCTGCTGACGAGGGACCGCGACGACTACGTGTTGTCCACGAAGGTGGGGCGCACGTTGACCCCCGCGCCGCGTGGGTCGTTCGACACCGGAATCTGGGTGGACACCCCGCCGTTCCGGGCCGACTTCGACTACTCGTACGACGCGGTCCTGCGGCAGGTGGAGGACAGCCTGCACCGCATGTGCCAGGACAGATTCGACATCCTCTACGTGCACGACGTCGACAAGTACACACACGGCGACGCCCAGCCCGCGCGGTTCGCGGAAGCGCTCGAGGGTGCGTTCCCCGCGCTGATCCGGTTGCGGGAGGAGGGCGTGGTCCGGGCAATCGGCGTCGGGGTCAACGAGGCCGACGTCTGCGTCGATGCCCTCGAACGTGTCGATCTCGACTGCGTTCTCCTCGCGGGGAGATACACACTGCTCGAGCAGGATCCGGTGAAGGACCTGCTGCCGCTCGCGGTGGAGCGCGATGTCGCGATCGTCCTCGGGGGTGTGTTCAATTCGGGCATCCTGGCCACCGGTGCGGTGCCGGGCGCCAAGTTCAATTACCAGCCCGCATCCGCAGAGGTGCTGAGCCGGGTGCGCGACATCGAGAAGGTCTGCGAGCGTCATCGGGTTCCGTTGGCGGCCGCATCGATTCAGTTCGCGGCCGCGCATCCCGCGGTGCGGGAACTTCTGCTGGGCGCACGGAACTGCGAGCAGTTGCGGCAGAACGCGGCCTGGCTCGAACACCCGATCCCGGCCGAGTTCTGGGATGACCTGCGTGCCGCGGGACTGATCCTGGACGGGGCGCCCACGCCGTCCTGACCGCGGTCACATCGTGTACGGAGCGGTCGAGTTCTGTAGCTCCTCGAGAAAGTCGGAGGGCACCGTCGCCCAATCCGGCCGCCATTCTCCGGCCAGCTGATCTGCCCGGAGATCCGCGACCAGGGCGACGACGAAGGGTCCGCCGTCGGGAAGTATGCGGTGGAGTCCGCGCGCCGCGCAGATCGAGGCGATGGAGGCGAGGGCCTGCTTCGCCTCGTCGTCGCGGCCCGCGGCGGCGAGGCACGCCACCCGGAGGCGCTCGGCCAGCAGGTAGGCGCGGTTGCGGCCGGTGCCGGCCAGCCGGTCGGTCCACTCCTGCGCCCAGGTGCACGCCAGCTCGATGTTCGCGTGCGCCCCGGTGGCGAGCAGCATCCGAATCGCGGTGGTCTCCTCGATCTGCGCGACGATCTCGTCGATGCCCGACACCGGGCGCCGCCGGTCCTCGTGCCGGACCGGGACCGGTGCCCCCAGCGTGGGATGCGGGGTGATGCCGAGCCGCCTCCGTTCGTTCTCGACGCGGGCCCGCAGGCGGGCGAGGGAGTAGGTCTCGGCCACCTCGAGTCCGGCGTGCAGACGTGTCGTCGCCTCCTCACGGTCGCCCCGCAGCGCCTTGACGTGAGCGCCGGTGACGAACCGGGCGACCTTGAAGTCCACCCCGCCGGTCTCGACGGCGAGGGTGTATCCGTCGTCGAGGAGTCGTTCGGCTTCTTCGACGTCCCCGCGTTCGTAGAGCACCTCGCCGAGCAGCGACCCCGCGAGCCGGGCGGACGGCGTTCGCGGACCGCCCAGTTTCCTGGCGGCTCGGCGAGCCCGCCGGAAATGGTCGACGGCGTCGTCGATGTCGAGCTGCTCGTAGGACGCGACACCGAGATAGCTCTGGCCGTGAACGACGTTGTGCGGTCCCTTGTTCCGTTCGTAGTAGGGCTTGCCGACTTCCTGGATCCTGCGCACCTCGGCGAAGTCGAAGCGGTACACGGCGGCGAACGTGATGACGTTGAAAGCGGCGCACACCACCCACGGGGCCATCGCCTCCGGCCGCGCCAGGCAGTCGGCGGCGAGTTCGTCGATCCGGTCGCTGCGGTCGTTGCGCAGTTCGGCCACCGCACGGACGACGCCCGCCTCCGCCCGCAGATCCGCTGTGTCGCTCGCGCTCGCACCGCTGTGTTCGAGCGCCCATTCGGCTCGCTCGAGCGAGCGTTCGGCGGCCATGGTCCGGTTCGCCATCGCGTGCGCCCACGCCGTCGTGACCTGCAGCCGGGCGCTCGCGGCGACAAGAGCCGGTGGCAGCTTGTCGACCACCGCCGACAACGTCGCCGCCTGGGACTGCTCGAGCAGTATCAGTCCGTCGGCCTCGACGAGTTCCACGGCGCGTTGCTCTTCGCCGCCGGCGAGGGCGTGGTCGACGGCCTCGCGGAGCAGGCTGTGGTCGCAGAACCACCGGGACGCGACGCGGTGCAGTTCCCGGACCCGGTCGGGTTGGTCGCGTTCGAGCCGGCGGCGCAGGAACTCGGCGAACAGGGTGTGGTAGCGGAACCACGTTCGCTCGTCGTCGATGTGGCGCAGGAACAGGTCCCGGTCCTCGGCGGCCTCGAGCATCGCCTGCCCGCGCGCGGTGTGTGCGAGGGCGCCGGCGAGGCTGCCGCACGTGCGTTCGGTGATCGAGGTCGCCAGCAGGAAGTCGAGCATCTCGGGTTCGAGGGTGTCGAGGACGTTCTCGGCGAGAAATTCGCCGATCGCGTGGTGCCGCCCGGACAGTCCGGCGATCAACTCCGAGGGGTCCGCTCGCCCGCGCAGCGACAGCGACGCCAGTTGGAGCGCGGCCACCCACCCGTCGGTGGAGTCGCGGAGTTCCGTGACGTCGTCGCTGTCGAGGGGCAGGCCACCGAGGTCGACGAGGAACGACCGGGCCTCGGAATCGTCGAAACGCAGTTCCGAGTAGTCGATTTCGACGAGTTCGTCCTTGACGCGCATGCGACTCATCGGCAACCCGGCCCTGGTTCGGCTCGTCACCACGACCTGCAGGTGGTGACAACCGTTGTCGAGGAGGAACTCCAGGGCGGCGATCGTCGCGGGCTCGGACACGCGCTGCCAGTCGTCGATGATCAGGGCGATCCGTTCGCCGCTCTCGTGGATCTGGTTGACGAGCGAGGTGAGCACGTAGCGTTCGGCCTCGTCGTCGTGCTCCTCCAGGACCTGGCCGAGTTCCTTGGCCAGGTTGGGACGCACGCGTCGGATCGCCTCGATGAGGTGCGCGACGAACCAGACCACGTTGTCGTCGTCGCTGTCGACGGTGAGCCACGCGACGGCCACGCCCTCGTCGGCGAGGACGTTCCGCCACTGGGCGGCCAGGGTGCTCTTGCCGAACCCGGTGGGGCCGTGGATCACGGTCAGCAGGCGTCGGCGTCCGGCCCGCAGCAGCTCGATCAGCCGTCCCCGCTCCACGAGCTGGCGGGTCGCGGCGGGCGGCCGGAACCGGGTGGCCGGCGCGGGCGGCGGCGTCGACGCGTATCGCGCCCGTCCGGTCGTGGAGGTCCGGAACGGACCGGAGACGGTCGAGACCGCTCCGGGCGAGGACTCCTCGAGGTGGTGGACCCCGGCGTCGACGGGCATCGCCATCTCGTCCACCGCCAATCCGTGGTGGCGTTCGACTTCCCGCAGCTCGTCCCCGAACGCGGCGGCGGACGCGGGGCGATCTTCCGGACTACCGGACATCGCCCGCTGGATCACGGCGCTGAGGTCCTCGGGGAAACCCTCGGTCCGCAGGTCCGGGACGGGTTGCGTGGTGATGCGCAGGAACTGCGCGATCACCTCCTCCCCGTTGTGCCGTTCGAAGGCCGCGTGCCCGGTGATCGCGCTGAACAGGGTCGCACCGAGGCTGTACACGTCGGAGGCGGCCGTCGGGGTCCGCCCCGACAGCACCTCGGGGGCGGTGAAGGCGGGGGAGCCGGTGACGGTGCCCGCCGTCGTTTCGAACGCCCCCGACATCCGGGCGATCCCGAAATCGGTGAGCTGCGGTTCGCCGTACTCCGTCAGCAGGATGTTTCCCGGTTTGACGTCGCGGTGGAGGATGCCCACCCGGTGCGCGGTTTCGAGCGCACCGGCAAGTTTCACCCCGATCCGCAGGGCGTCGCTCCAGGGGATGGGCCCGCGCCTGCGGATCTGCGCGTCCAGCGAATCGTGGGGATGGAACTGCATCACGATGTACGGCCGGCCGGCGTCGGTCGTCCCGACCTGCATGATGTTGACGATGTGCGGGTGGCCGCTCAGCCGGCCCATGGCGCGCTGCTCCCGCAGGAACCGTTCGAGGTTCTCCGCATCGAGCGCCGCGGTGAGGACCTTGACCGCCACGGTTCGATCGAGTTCCGGTTGCGCACACCGATAGACCACCCCGAAGCCACCGTGCCCGATCTCCCTGGCATCCTCGAGACCGACTGCGGACAGCTCGGCCGCGAGGGTCTTCGACACCGACTCACGCTGGGTGGCGAGCGGGTCAAAATCGGTCATTCCACCACCTCTTCGCTCGTCATCGAGCATATCGCGGTACGCGTGACCCCGAGGCCGGACAATCGAGCGATGCCACACGTGCGGAAAATCGTGGATCTGTCACACACCATCGGGCCGGGGATGCAGGTGTATCCCGGCGACCCGGTGCCGACGCTGATCCGGCACTGCACCCTCGAGCGCGACGGCTACAACGTGCTGGACGTCAGAATCGGTTCGCAGTCCGGGACACATGTCGACGCCCCGGCGCATCTGAAGGCGGGGGCCGCGACCGTCGACGAGCTGGCACCGGAGCTGTTCGTGGGCCGCGGCGTCGTGTTCGACCTGCGCGAGCTCGTTGCGCGACAGCGGATTACCCGCGAACTGATCATGTCCCGGGCTGGGGTCGTCGGGCCGGGCGACATCGCCGTATTCCATACCGGGTGGTCTCGGCACTACGGAACGGATGCCTATTACACGCATCCGTTCCTGGACCCCGCGGCGTGTGCTCTTCTGCTCGAACGGGGGGTGCGGACGTTCTGCCTCGACGCCCCCAGCATCGACGAGACACCGGCCGGGGAGCACGCCGACGCGGGATACCCGGTGCACCATCTGATCGCGGACGCCGGCGGAGTGATCGGCGAGAATCTGTGCGGGCTCGACCGGATCGACTTCCCGGACCCGCTCGTCAGCCTCCTGCCGATCGCCCTGGAGGCCGGTGACGGGGCGCCCACCCGGGCAGTGGCGATGGAGCTGGCCGAATAGTCCTGCTCACCCGCCGGCCACGGACTGCAGGATCTGCAGTTCCTGCCCGGGCGTCACCTCGGTGCCGACACCGCCGAGGAGCCGGACGTCCTCGCCGTCCACGTAGACGTTGACGTACCGCCGCAGGGCGCCGGTCTCGTCGCGAATCCGGCGGCCGAGAATCGGGAAGTCTCCCGCGAGGACGTCGAGCACGTGGGACACCGTCGAGGCGGTGTCGAGGGGCACATGCACGGAGCGTTCACCACCGACGATCGACGCCAGCGCCCGCGGAACCCGCACGGTGACGCCCTCGCTCATGATGCGATCACCGCGGCCCGCACGCACAGGACGTCGGGCAGGTGCGCCGCGACCGTGCCGAACGAGGCGCCCTCGTCGGCGCTCCCGTAGACCTCGCCGCCACGCGTGCCGAAATACACCCCGACCGGGTCGGCGGCGTCCACCGCCGCGGCGTCGCGGAGCACCACGTTGTAGTCGCGTTCCGGCAGACCGCTGTCGAGGCGGGTCCAGCTGTTCCCGGCGTCCTCGCTCCGGTAGACGGCCAGCCGGCCGTCGGGTGGGATCCGTTTGCCGTCCGCTTCGATCGGAACGACCCAGATGGTTCCCTCGCGGCGGGGATGGGTGAGCATCACGAACCCGAAGTCCGTCGGCAGTCCGTCCGCGATCGATTTCCACGTGTCGCCGCTGTCGTCGGAGCGGTAGACGCCGTGATGGTTCTGGGCGTACAACCGGTCGGGGGCGACGGCGTCGCGGGCGATCTTGTGGACGCACTGGCCGAACTCCGGGTTCGGGTCCGGCAGGAAGTAGGCCGTGATCCCGGTGTTGCGCGGCTCCCAGGACGCGCCCCCGTCCGTGGTGCGGTAGACCCCTCCGGTGCTCATCGCGACATGCACCGTGTTGTCGTCGTGCGGATGAGGTACGACGGAATGTGCTGCGGCGCCGCCGTATCCGGCTCCCCACTCGGGGCGGTGCGGATGGTCCCACAGTCCGCGTTCGAGGTCGAAATGCTCGCCGCCGTCGACCGACCGCCACACCGAGATGGGTTCGCACCCCGCCCACACGACGCCCGGACGGCCGTCCGTGTCGGGCCGGAGCTGCCACACCCGCTCGAGCGCGGCGCCGTCACCGTCGCCGAAGCGGATGGCGCCGTGGTCCGGTTCGGTCCAGGTGGCACCCAGATCGTCGGAGTGCGCGACGGTGGGACCCCAGTGTTCGGACCGGACCCCGACCAGGATGCGGGTGCGTCCACCCCGCGTGTCGATCCCGATACTGGGAATCTCGTTCATCAGGAAATGTGGGCCCGACAGCGACCAGGTGGCGCGGTCGCGGCTGGTGGCCAGCCACAGGCCCTTCTTCGTTCCGATCGCGACCAGGACTGTGTCGGGTGCGCTCATGAATACATCGGACCACTCGGCCCCGCAGTTGGCAACGACGGAGCGGGAACTCTCAGCGGGCGGGCCCGTGCCCGATCCGCGCCCGCAGGTGGCTCAGTGCCCGGTGCTGGGCGACGCGGACGGCGCCCGGTGTGGTGTCGAGGACCCGTGCCGTCTGCTCGGCCGACATTCCCACGATGACGCGCATGAAGAGGATCTGCTGATGCCGGACCGGAAGGGTCTCGACGAGCTGACCCATCTCGCCGCGCAATTCGCGGCGCAGGACGTGATGCTCGGGGCCGTCCTCGACGTCCACCACGTGATGTGCGGCAGCGCCGCGCGCGGTGGTTGGTGCGGACAACCGGGTGGCGCGTCGCCGCGCGTCGGACACCTTGTGCGCGGCGATGCCGAAGATGAACGACAGCAACGACTTCCCCTGGTTCTCGTACGTCCGCAGGGAGCTCATCAACGCGAGGCACACATCCTGGGTGACGTCGTCGGCGGTGGCGTGCGGGTGATCCACCGACTCGAGCCGGCTCGTGCAGTAGCGGTGCACGAGGGGGTGTGCGATGCGGAGAACCTCTTCGACTGCGTCTTCGTCGCCCGTCGCGGCGTATGGCGCGAGTCGTTCCAACTCGGCTCTGGCGTCCAATTCGATCATGGTGTTCTCCCTGTTCCTGGTGCTGCATCCAGCCTCGGGGGAACACGCGATCGTCGATAGGCACCGAAGGGTGCTGAAGTCACCACCCCCGCTACGACTTCATAGCGGGATCTAGGACACGCGCTAGATGAGCGCAGATTCGGCAACAGAGGTTGTTACCTTCGTGGCCATGGACCCTGTCCGTAACCCCTATGCGCCCGGCGCTGGGCAACGCCCGCCGGAGCTCGCGGGCCGAACCAGGCAGCTCGACGCGTTCGATGTGGTGCTGGAGCGGATCGCGCGCGGCCGCCCGGAACGCAGTGTGATGCTCACGGGTCTGCGCGGGGTCGGGAAGACGGTTCTGCTGAACCACCTGCGGTCGGCCGCCATCTCGCGGCGGTGGGGCACGGGGAAGATCGAGGCTCGCCCGGATCAGGATCTGCGGAGGCCGCTGTCGTCGGCGTTGCACATGGCGGTTCGGGAGATCGCGGGCTCGCATCGCGACCCCGACCGGGTGGAGGAGTTCCTCGGCGTCCTGAAGTCGTTCGCCCTGCGCGCGACGGCCGACAAGGGTATGCGGGAGCGGTGGCAGCCGGGCATCGACGCCCCCGCCGTGAAGGGGCGCGCCGATTCCGGGGACATCGAGATCGACCTGGTGGAACTGCTGCTCGACGCGTCGTCCCTGGCCCGCGACGTCGGGGTCGGGATCGCACTGTTCATCGACGAGATGCAGGACCTCGGCGCCGCGGACGTCTCGGCGGTGTGCGGGGCGTGCCACGAGCTCAGCCAGGACGCGGCGCCGCTGATCGTGGTCGGAGCCGGACTTCCGCACCTGCCCGCGGTGCTCTCGGCGTCCAAGAGCTATTCGGAGCGGCTGTTCAGCTACCACCGCATCGACCGGCTGGACCGGGTGTCGGCCGATCGGGCATTGATCGCGCCCGCCGAGCGGGAGGATGTGAAGTTCACGGACGAGGCGCTCGACGCGTTGTATGCCGCCGCGGACGGCTACCCCTATTTCGTCCAGGCCTACGGCAAGGCGACGTGGGATGTGGCCGCGGCCAGCCCGATCACCGAGGAGGACGTGCGGGTGGCCGCGCCGACCGCGGAGGAGGAACTCGCGGTCGGGTTCTTCGGATCGCGGTACGAGCGCGCGACGCCTGCCGAGCGGGAGTACATGCGGGCGATGGCCGACCTCTCCGGGGACGACGGACCGGTCGCCACGTCGGCGATCGCCTCCGAGCTCGGCCGCAAACCTGCGTCGCTGTCACCGGCGCGGGACGGGCTGATCAAGAAGGGCCTCATCTATTCGGCCGAGCGCGGATCGATCGGATTCACTGTGCCGCACTTCGGCAAGTATCTCCGCGCGCAGAACGACTAGCGGAATCTAGCTCTCTCTACGAATTTGCCTAGATAGTCGAAGATTGTCCTGTCGAGTGCCGGACCTGTTCCGGGCGCTGGCCCTCGCCGTGGCTCCGGCGCATCCTGGAGGTACGACGAAGGGATCAGCGATGTCGGACAATGTCGCCCGCAAGGTCATCGGTGCACACCTCCTCGACGGCCGGATGGAACCGGGCGAGGAGATCTCGATCCGGATCGACCAGACCCTCACCCAGGACGCCACCGGAACCCTGGTCATGCAGGAACTCGAGGCGCTCCACCTCGATCGCATCAAGACCGAGTTGAGCGCACAGTACGTCGACCACAATCTGCTGCAGACCGACGAGAAGAACGCGGAGGACCACGAGTTCCTCCGCACCGCCGCCCTGCGGTACGGGTTGTGGTTCTCGAAGCCGGGCAACGGGGTCTCTCATCCCACCCACATGCAGCGCTTCGGTGTTCCCGGCAAGACCATGGTCGGTTCCGACTCGCACACACCGGCGGCGGGATCGCTGGGCATGCTCGCGATCGGCGTCGGTGGGCTCGAGGTCGCCATGGCGATCGCGGGTCAGCCCCTGCACCTGCGGATGCCTCAGATTTGGGGTGTGGAGTTGACCGGCAGGCTCCCCGACTGGACTTCGGCGAAGGACGTCATCCTCGAAATGCTCCGCCGCCACGGGGTCAAGGGCGGGCTCAACAGAATCATCGAATACCACGGTGAGGGGCTCGCGACGTTGACGGCGATGGATCGTCACGTGATCGCGAACATGGGCGCCGAACTGGGCGCAACGACGTCCATCTTTCCCGCCGACGACGCCGTCCGCGATTTCCTGCGCGCCGAGGGCAGGGAAGACGACTTCGTGGAACTGCTCGCCGATGCAGGCGCGGAATACGACGTGCACGAACGCCTCGACCTGTCGACGATCGAGCCGCTGATCGCGAAACCGTCTTCGCCGGGAAACGTGGTGCCCGTCCGGGAGGTCGCCGGTGAGGACGTCAGCCAGGTGGTGATCGGGTCGTCCGCCAATCCCGGACTGCGCGACTTCGCGATCGCTGCGGCGATGGTGTCAGGGAGGCAGACCGACCCGAGCGTGAGCTTCGACGTCAATCCGAGTTCGCGGGAGATCCTCTCCGACCTGACCAAGATGGGCGCCACGCTCGAACTCGTCGTGGCGGGCGCGCGAATTCATCAATCCGGCTGCATGGGCTGTATCGGGATGGGCCAGGCGCCGGCGACCGGCCGGAATTCTCTCCGGACGATGCCCCGCAATTTTCCGGGACGCTCGGGCACCCGCGAGGATTCCGTGTGGCTGTGTTCACCCGAGACGGCGGCCGCGTCGGCACTCACCGGGGTGATCACCGACCCGCGGGACTGGGCGGAGAAAGTGGGGATGCCCTACCCGGAGATCACGCTTCCGGACGAGGCCACCGTCAACACGGCCATGCTGGTGGCCCCGCTGCCCGAGGAGGAAGCTCGGCACGTCGAACTCGTGAAGGGGCCCAACATCTCGTCCCTGCCCGAGTTTCCGCCCCTGCCCGACCGCATCGAGGCCCCGGTACTTCTCAAGGTCGGTGACAACATCTCCACCGACGAGATCTCTCCGGCCGGGGCGCGGGCCCTGCCGTTCCGTTCCAACATTCCCAAGCTGTCCCGGTTCACGTTCACCCAGGTGGACGAGACCTATCCGGCGCGCGCGGAGGAGACGGCAAAGACCACCGGGCATTTCATCGTCGGCGGTGACAACTACGGGCAGGGTTCCTCGCGTGAGCACGCCGCGATCACCCCGCGCTACCTGGGGTTGCACGCGGTGATCGCCACCTCGTTCGCCCGCATCCACTGGCAGAACCTCGCCAACTTCGGTGTACTCGCGCTCGAATTCGAGAACCCGGACGATTACGACACGATCCGGCAGGACGACGTGCTGATCCTCGACGGGGTCCGGGAGGCCATTCGTTCCGGCCCCCACCTGACCCTGTTCGACTCGACCCGTGACGTGGAGATCCCGGTGCGTCACCGGCTGTCCCCACGTCAGGTCGACGACGTGCTCGCGGGCGGATTGATTCCACAGCTGGCACGCAGGGAGTGATCAGCCGGTCGCCGTACACTCGGCGCCGATGACTGGAATTCAATCGCTGTGGGAGCGCATGAGCGCCGTCAGCCCCGCGCCGGCTCCCTGGATCGTTCAGGTCACGGCGGTGGTGGCGGTGATACTCGTCCTCGAACCGCACGCCTGGCGGCTCACCCGCAACGTGGTGACCATCGTGCACGAGGGCGCGCATCTGGTGGTCGCCCTGCTGTTCGGCCGAACGCTGAAGGGGGTGCGGCTGCACTCGGACACGTCGGGTGTCGCCATCTCGTCCGGTAAACCGACCGGGCTCGGCGTGGTCCTCATGACGTTCGCCGGTTACGTGGGTCCCGCCGTTCTGGGGCTCGGCGCGGCCTGGGTGCTGGGCACCCAGCACGCGGTCGCGGTGCTGTGGATCGGTGTCGTGGCTCTCGCGGCCATGCTGATCCTCGTCCGGAACCTGTACGGCTTGTTCTCCCTCACGGTGGTGGGGGCGCTGCTGTTCGGACTCGTGTGGTTCGGGACGCAGGACCAGCAGGTGGCCGCGGCATATCTGATCACCCTGTTCATGCTCGTCGCCGCGCCGCGCCCGGTCCTCGAACTGCAGCGGCAACGCGCCCGCGGCGCAGCCCCGGAGTCGGATGCGGATCAGCTGGCGCGGCTCACCCGCGTTCCCGGCATCGTCTGGGTGGCCTTGTCCCTACTCGTGACGCTGAGCTGCCTCGCCCTGGGTGGATGGTGGATTCTCCGTCCCGTCGGCGGCTGAGGCGCCCGCGAGGTATCCGGCCAGGATCGGCCCGATGACGGCCAGCGCTTCCGGGTCGGTCATCCGCGCGTGAGGGCGGTCGACGGTGTGGGCGATCACGTCCCCACCGATCCACGGTCGCCACGTCCCGCTCGCTGCAACAGGTTGGGATCCGTCCCCGGCAGCGCCGAAGAACACCAGGCTCCCATCGAAGTGTCGCGGAACGAAGTCGGCGGCAGCGTCGACGACGTCGACGTAGTCCTCGTACAACCGGGTCAGCTGCTCCGGCCCGAGCTGCTCCGACGCCGCGCCGCCGAATTCCGTGAGCAGTTCCGGCAGTGTCGGTGCCGGGGTGTCCCGCTCCGCCGACGCGTAGCTGTCGATCATCGCGAGCACACCGACCTCCTCGCCGACCGTGCGCAACTCGACGGCCATCGCGTGCGCGATCACGCCCCCGACCGAGTACCCGAGCAGGTGGTACGGCCCCCGCGGCTGCACACGGCGAATCTCTTCCACGTATCGATGGGCCCGCTGGGCGATAGACGAAAACCGTTCGACGGGCACGGTCACGGCGGGGGACTGCACACCCCAGACGGGACGGTCGGGGCCGAGATGCGCACTCAGTCCCGCATAGCACCAGGCCAACCCGATGGCCGGATGGATGCAGAACAGCGGCTCGCGACTGCCGTCCGGATGCAGCGGCAGCAGCACCCCGAGCCCGGCGGAGGTGTCGGAGGCCGCGGCGAAACTCGACGAGATTCTCGCGGCGATGCTCTCCGCGGTCGCGTCGGCGAAGAACCAGTCGAGCCGGACCTCGACCCGAGTCGTGGCGTGCAGCCGTGACGCCGCCCTGGTCGCGGACAGGGAGTTGCCGCCCAGTTCGAAGAAATTGTCGTCCAAGCCCACCAGGCCTGTGCCGAGAACGTCCGCGAACACCGCGGTGACCAGTTTCTCGGTGCGGGTCGTCGGGGGACGGAACCGCTGCGCCCGTGGCACACCCGGATCCGGAAGCGCCCGCCGATCCAGCTTGCCGTGCGGTGTCGACGGCAGCGCCGCCAGCACCACGATCTGGTTGGGCACCATGTACCGGGGCAGCCGCTGCGCCAGTTCCGCCGACACGGCACGGGTATCCACCACCATGCCCGGACGCGGCACCACGTAGCCGACCAGCCGGGCGCCCGTGCCGGCTGATTCGTACACGGCCGCCGCGGACTGCGCGACGGCGGCATTGTGTCGCAGCGCCGTCTCGATCTCCTCCAGTTCGACGCGCTGGCCGCGGATCTTCACCTGGAGATCGCGCCGGCCGAGGTAGTCGATCGTGCCGTCGCTGCGGCGACTCACCACGTCGCCGGTCCGGTACATCCGGTGACCGGGCGGTCCCCACGGATTTGCCGGGAATCGGGAGGCCGTCACCCCCGGCTGCCCGAGATAGCCGCGCGCCAACTGGGCACCCGCCAGGTAGAGCTCACCCGGAACGCCGACGGGCACCGGATGCAGCCGCGAATCCAGGACGAGCACGCCGACGCCCCTCTGCGGCACGCCGATCGGGACGGTCGCGTCCACGGTTTCGACGACCGTACGGGTCACGGCGACCGCCGTCTCGGTCGGGCCGTACTCGTTGTACAGCACGGCGGCCGGGCACCGCGCGTGGACACTGTGTGCCGTGCCGGGCGGCAGGACCTCCCCGCCGCAGGACACCTGTCGCAGTGACGTGAGGTCCGCGTCGGGGATCGCCAGGATCTCGGCCAGCATCAAGGGAAGGAAGTATCCCGCGGTCACCCGGTGCCGTCCGATCAGCCCGGCGAGATGCCGCGGGTCGCGGTGGCCGTCCGGTCGAGCGATCACCAGCCGCGCACCGGCGATCAGCGGCCACCAGAATTCGCGGACCGAGGCGTCGAACGTGTACTGCAACTTGAGCATCACCGTGTCGTCCGCGCCGAGCGGGTCGGTGTCCTGACGCCAGTTCAGGAAGCTCACGACGGCCGCATGGGTCACGACGACACCCTTCGGGGTGCCCGTCGACCCCGACGTGTGGATCACGTACGCGGGGTTCTGCGCCCGCAGGGGCGCGATCCGGTCCAGGTCGGAGATCGGCGACGGATCGATACCGGAGAGGTCCACCCGGTCGATGACGGAGAGCAGCGTCTCCGTGGGCAGGACGTCGGAGAGGTCGAACCGATCGCGCTCGGTGGTGAGGACGGCGCGTGCGGCCGACGACCGGATGACCCGGGCGTTGCGCTGAGCGGGCTGATCGGGGTCGATCGGCACGTACGCCGCCCCCGCCTTCGCGACGGCATACATTCCGACCAGGAGATCGACGGAGCGGCGAATCGCCAGGCCCACCATGGCTTCCGGGCCGACGCCGGCGCCGATCAGGTGCCGGGCGAGGCGATTGACCTGTTCGTCTAGTTCACGATAGGTGAGTGTTCGGTCTCCGGAGACGACGGCGATCGCGTCGGGTGCGGCGGCGACCTGCCGCTCGAACAGATCGACGAGGGTCTCACCGGAGGACGGCGCCGAGGTGGGGATGTCCGGGTCCGGATCGAGGAGGGCGAGGTCGCCGACGGCCGTACCCGGTTGTGCGACCGCCTCGCTCAACGTCCGGATGAAGCGCTCGCCGATGTCCGCGACGGTGTGGTGGTCGAACAGATCGGTGGCGTACGTGAATACGGCTGCGCGCCTGGGACGTTCCGTCCACGGGTCCGGATCGGCGGTCACGGTGAGTTGCAGGTCGAATCGGGCCGACCGGGTAGGGGGAGCCATCGCCGACACCCGGAGTCCGGGCAGGGTGAGCTGGGCGTGATCGAGGTTCTGGAACGCGAGGGCCACCTGGAACAGCGGATTGCGTGCGCGTGACCGGGCGGGATCGAGCACCTCGACCACGGTTTCGAACGGAACGGTGGAGTGCGCGAACGCGTCCAGGTCGCCTTCTCGTACGCGGCCGAGCAGTTCCGCGAAGCTTTCCGCGGGAATCACCTGGGTGCGCAGGACCAGGTTGTTGACGAACATGCCCACCAGTTCGTCGAGGGCCTGATCCCCGCGTCCCGCGACGGGAGTGCCGATCACGATGTCGGTGGATCCGCTGAGCCTCGCGAGGAGCACCGCGAACGCCGCGTGCACGACCATGAACGGGGTGACGGCAAGGGTCGTGGCGGTGTGCTCGACCGCACGGTAGAGAGCGTCGTCGAGCGCGAATTCGACTGTGCCGCCGCGGTGCGACGCGATGGCGGGATGCGGCCGGTCGGCAGGGAGGGACAGCTGTTCCGGCGCACCCGACAACGTGTCCTTCCAGTACGACAGTTGCTGCGCGGCAACGGACTGTGGATCGTCGCGGTCGCCCAGCAGTTCGTGCTGCCACAGGGTGTAGTCCGTGTACTGGACGGGCAGTTCGGCCCACCGCGGCGCCGCGCCCGAGACCCGCGCCTGGTAGGCGGTCATCAGATCGCGGACGAGTAGCGGCACCGAGAACCCGTCCGCGCTGATGTGATGGATCATGACGGCGAGCACCCACTCGTCGGGGGCGAGGGCGAACAGCCGTGCACGGATCGGCGGTTCGGCGCCCAGCGCGAAACCCTTCGACGCGAACGTCGCGACCCGCGCGCCGACGTCACCGCGGGGCACGGGTGCCGGTCGGAGCGTGGGAGCGGCCCGCGACACCGGGACCAACTGCTGGTACGCGACGCCGTCGTTGTCGGGATACAGGGTGCGCAGCGGTTCGTGACGGCCCACCACGTCCGCGACGGCCGCGGTGAGGGCATCGACGTCGAGTGTCCCGGTGAGCCGCAATGCCATCGGGATGGTGTATTCGGGGGAGCCGGGGGCGAGGCGGGCGAGGAACCACAGTCGTTGCTGCGCAGGCGACAGCGGCACGCGGGCGGGGCGCGGACGCACGGTCAGGGCGACGTGCGTCGCGCCGTCGGTCTGCTCGGCGACGGCCGCCGCGAGCGCGGAAACGGTCGGCGTGTCGAACAGCGCGCGCACCGGCACCGTCGTCTCCAGCGCGGCACCTATCCGGGATGCGGCACGCGTGGCGGACAGGGAACTGCCGCCCAGGGCGAAGAAGTTTTCGTCGCGCCCCACGAGGTCGAGTCCGAGCACCTCGGCGAACGCTGTCGCCACCACCCGTTCGGCGGGCGTGTGCGGCGCCTCGAACTCGGTGGCCGCAGGAACGGGGTCGGGTAGTGCCGAGCGGTCCAGCTTCCCGTTCACGGTGAGCGGCACTGCGTCCACCACGACCACCATCGCGGGCACCAGCGGCGTCGGCAGGCGCGTCGCCGCGAAGCGGATCAGCTGATCGGGATCGACTGTCTCGTTCCGTGCCGGGAGCACGTACGACACGAGTGCGTCGACGCCGTCCCGCAGTTCACGCACATCGGTCGCCGCGAATCGCACGGCCGGATGGGTGAGGAGGGTCGCGTCGACCTCGCCGAGTTCGATTCGGACGCCGCGCAGTTCGATCTGCGAGTCGTTGCGGTACAGATACTCGATCGACCCGTCGCGACGCCACCGGCCCACATCACCCGTCCGGTACATCCGCTCCCCGGAGGTGGCGAACGGGGAGGCGGCGAAGCGTGCGGCGGTCAGCGCGGGCCTGCGATGGTAGCCGCGTGCGACGCCCGGCCCGCAGATGTAGAGTTCGCCTGCCACTCCCGTCGGCACCGGGTGCAGACGCGAATCCAGCAGAAGCACGGCGGCGCCGCGGACCGGACGGCCGATCGTGACCGGCTCGCCGGCCGCCATGGGATCACTGATACTCGTCATGATCGTCGTCTCGGTCGGACCGTAGCCGTTGTACACGGCGATCTGTTGCTGCGCCGCCCACACCGCAACGAGTTGTGGCGGGCAGGGTTCGCCGCCCACCACGACGACCCGCAGGTCGTGCAGGCCGCGCGGGTCGACGGTCGCCAGCACCGTAGGCGTGGTGAACACGTGGCTGACCCGCTCGCGGGCCAGCAGGTCCGTGAGTTGATCGTCGCCCCGGACCGTCGGCGGTGCGAGCACCAGGCAGGCGCCCGTACCGAGCGCGAGCAGCATCTCCAGCACCGCGCCGTCGAAGCTGGGAGACGAAGCGTGCAGCGTGCGCGACGACGCCGTCACCGAATACCGGTCCCGCTGCTCCGCAGTGAAGTCGGCGAGACCGGTGTGGGTCACCACCACTCCCTTGGGGTTTCCCGTCGAACCGGACGTGTAGATCACGTACGCCGGATGGCGCGCATCCAGCGGCCGAGCACGGTCGGCATCGGTGACCGGGGCCGAAGAGTAACCGCGACATTCGGTTCGGAAGTCCGGGTCGTCGAGCACCAGCCAGTCCGTATCGTCCGGCAGGGCCTCGCGGTCCGCGGCGGTGGTCAGCCCGAGGGCGGCGCCGGAGTCGGCCATCAGATACTCGACCCGCGCGGCGGGGTAGTGCGGGTCGACGGGCACGAACGCGGCACCGGTCTTCGCGACCGCCCACACGGAGACGACGGACAGGGCGGACCGCGGCACCCCGAGGGCCACGAGTGCCCCGGGTCCGACCCCACGCAGCAGCAGGGCGCGGGCGAGCCGATTCGACTCGGCGTCGAGTTCGCGATACGTCATCGACCGGCCGTCCGCGGTCAGCGCCGATCCTCCCGGATTCTGCCGGGCGGCGGCGGACATCAGGTCGGGCAGGGTGCGTTGCGGCAACGACGGCGGTCCGTCGTGCCGCGCCCGCTGCTCCGCGACGTCCCGCACGTCGACGTCGCCGATCACGACGGCCGGGTGTGCCAGCGCGGCCCGCAGAATGCGCTGGAATCGGTCCGCGAATCCCGCGACCGTGGCGTCGTCGAACAGATCGGTGGCGTAGGTGAAGACGCACGACAACGGTCCCGGGTCGCCCGCGTCGTCGACCGATTCGGTGACCGTCAGCTGCAGGTCGAATTTCGCGGTGTGCGTCTCGATCTCGACGATCTCGGCGGAAACCTCCGGCAGATCGATCACGACCGGCACCGTGTTGTGATAGGCGAGCGCCAGCTGGAACAGTGGATTGCGACTACGGGATCGAGCGGGCGCGACCGCCTCCACAACTTCCTCGAACGAGACGTCCGCGTGGGCGTACGCGGCGAGATCGACGTTGCGCACGCGGGTGAGTATGTCGGCGAACGTGTCGTTCAGCGCGACGTCTGTCCGTAGCACCAGTGTGTTGACGAACATCCCGACGAGGTCGTCGAGTGCGCGGGGCCCGCGTCCCGCGGTAGGCGTGCCGACGACGATGTCCGAGGTATCGCCGAGCCTGGCCGCGAGGACGGCCAGCGCCGCGTGCACCACCATGAACGGAGTGGCGTCGTTCGTGCGCGCGAGAGCACGAATCCGCCGATGAATCTCGGCGTCGAGAGTGAACTCGACGCTCGCGCCGCGGTGCGTCGCGACGGGCGGGCGGACACGGTCGAACGGCAGAGGGAGCAGTTCGGGCAACCGGGACAGGGTCTGCGTCCAATACGCGAGGCCCCATTGTCCGTCCTGCATTTCATGCTGCCAGAGGGCGTAGTCGGCGTATTTGACGGGAAGGGGCGTCCAGACCGGAAGGTCGCCCCGCGCCCGAGCGCGATACGCCGTCATCACGTCCCGGGCGAGCGGTCCCAGCGAGAACCCGTCGGCGCTGATGTGATGGACGACGAGGGTCAGTACCCACTCGTCCGCGCTGACCGCGAGAAGTTCGGTGCGAACCGGGGGTTCGGCAGTGAGGTCGAATCCCGCCGACAGCAGGTCGCGCACCCGGCCGACCGGGTCCGTCGTCTCCCGCACCGTGCACGGCGGCACCGCGGAGGCGGGAAGAACGTGCTGGCAGGGGATTCCGTCGTGCTCGGGGTAGACGGTGCGCAGGGGTTCGTGCCGTTCGATCACGTCACCCACCGCCGCACACAAGGCCGATTCGTCGAGCGTGCCGGTGAGGCGGAGCACGACGGGAATGCTGTCGGTGGCCGAGCGGCCGTCGAGACGGTTCAGGAACCACACTCGCTGCTGGGCGAGGGACAGCGGCACGTGGGCGGTCGGGGCGTGGGGGACGAGGGGCGGCCGCTCGGTCTCGTGTGTTCGTTTCGCGAGATACTCGGACAGTTCAGCGACCGTCGGGTGGTCGAACAGTTCGCGGATGTCGACGGACGTTCCCAGCGCGGCTCCGACGCGGGCGACGGCCTGCGCCGCGGTCAGCGAGTTTCCGCCCGCCGCAAAGAAGTTGTCGTTTCTTCCTACCCCGCCACTGCCGGTGACCTCCGCGAACACGAACGCGACCACGTCCTCGGTGGGGGTGGCGGGCGGATCGGATGCAGTCTGCGCGGGCGCCGGTTCCGGTAGGGCGGCGCGATCCAGCTTTCCACTGGTCGTCAGCGGCATCGCCGGGAGCGGAACGACGGCGGAGGGAATCATGTAGGCCGGGAGCAGACCGGCGAGACGGTCGACGATCCGGCGCTCGTCCGGCGCCGCACCGTCCGCGGGCACGACGTAGGCGATCAGCCGGTCTCCCGTTTCCGGGTCGCGGTGCACCGTGACCGCCGCGTGTGTCACCGCCGGGTCGGACGTGAGTGCGGACTCGATCTCGCCGGGTTCGATGCGCTGGCCGCGGAGTTTGATCTGGAAGTCGCTGCGCCCGAGATACTCGAGCCGGCCCGACTCGTTCCACCGCACCACGTCGCCGGTGCGGTACATCCGGCCGCCCGTTGCGCCGAAGGGGTCGGCCACGAAGCGTTCGGCGGTCAGATCGGGGCGCCCGGCATATCCGCGCGCCACATACGCACCGGCGAGGTACAACTCGCCCCTCGTCCCGACCGGCACCGGTCGGAGCCGGCTGTCGAGTACATACGTACGTATGTTGTGAACGGGACGGCCGATCGCGACCGCGGTGCCGAACTCGTTGCTGTCGAACAACTCCGAGGTCGCCGCCGCCGCCTCGCACGGGCCGTACCAGTTGTACAGCCTGGCGGTACTGCGTTCCCTGAATCGCGATGCCGTCGCCGCGGACAGAGGTTCGCCCGCCGAGTACACGCGGCGCAGCGTCGAGAGCGCCCGCGGCCCGCACTGGTCCAGGAAGGCGTCGAGCATCGACGGAACGACATGGAGAGTCGTGATCGACTCCTGCGCGATGATGCGGGCGAGGTAGCGGGGATCGCGGTGGCCGCCGGGTTCGGCGATCACCACCCGTGCACCGGTGTGCAGGGGCCACAGCAGTTCCCACGCGGAAATGTCGAAGGTGAGCGGGGTCTTGTGCAGTACCGCATCGGAACCGTCGAGCGGAGTCAGCGTCTGCGCCCAGCGAAACTGGTTCACCATCATCTCGTGGGTCACCGTCACGCCCTTGGGCCGGCCGGTGGAACCGGACGTGTAGATGAGGTACGCGGTGTTCGCCGGATGCAGCGGTGCGCGTCGCTCGGAATCCGTGATCGATCGGGGGGCGTACCCGGTGAGGTCGAGCAGATCGAGATCCACGACGGCGACTCCGTCCGGGACCGTGCGATTCCGGGAATCGGACGTGAGGACCAGCGCGGGTGCGGCCGCGTCGATGACGAGTGCCGTTCGCCCGAGTGGATGCTCGGGGTCCATCGGCAGGTAGGCGCCGCCGGCCTTCAACACCGCGTGCAGCGCGACGAGAAGCTGAATCGAGCGGGGAGCCGCGACACCGACGACGGTTTCCGGTCCGATTCCCTTCGCGACGAGATACCGGGCGAGCCGATTCACCCGTGCGTCGATCTCCGCGTACGTCAGTCGACCCGGGCCGAAGACCACCGCAACGGCCTCCGGGGAACGCGCGACCTGCGCGTCGAACAGGTCCACCAGGGTCTGCGAGGGCACCGGTGCGTCCGTCGCGTTCCACGTGCGCAGAACCCGCTCCCGCTCCTGATCGCCGAGGAGGTCGAGCCTGCCGAGGACGACGTGCGGATCCCTGCCGATGCACTCGAGGACGCGGCCGGCCCGGGCGAGCAGGGCTTTCTCGTCGTACCGTCGCGACCGGCACTTCGCCGTCAGCCGCAGGGTCCGGGACACCGTCACCGCGAGCGTCACGGCGTAGTGCGAGGCGTCGTGTGCGCGAACGCCGTCCAGCGAGAGTTCGTCCACGGGTTCCGGCAGCGCGGTGCGGTCCACGGGGTACGACTCGAACGCGACCAGCGTGTCGAACAGCGGCGCCACGCCGACCGCCTGCTGGATGTCCGCCAGACCCAGGTGCTGGTGTTCGAGGAGACGGACGTGGTCGGCCTGCAGGCGGGTGAGCAGTGCGGCGGTGTCGATGTCGGGGTCCAGCGGAATCCGCACGGGCACAGTGTTGACGAACAACCCCACCGCACGCTCCACACCGGCGAGGTCCGCGGGCCTGCCGGACACGGTCGCGCCGATCACGACGTCTCCCCGGGCGGTCGCCTGCCCGAGAACAATTCCCCAGGCCGCCTGCACCACGGTGCTCATCGTGACGCCGAGTTCTGTCGCTCGCGCGGTCAGCTTGCGGGTGTCGTCCTCGCTCAGATCCAGCACCGCCTCGGACGTGCTGGGGGTGGGCTCGGCCAGGGCGGCAGGCTCGGTGATGCCGTCGAGTTCCGCGACCCACGCCCGCGCCGACGCGGCGGCATCCCTCGCCGCCAGCCATTCCAGGAAGTCGCGGTACGGGCTCGAATCCGGCGACTCGGTGCGGACCTCGTCGCGTTGGTAGGCGGTGAAGAGTTCGCGCACCAGCAACGGCATCGACCAGCCGTCCAACACGATGTGGTGGGCGGTGATCGCCAGTTCGGCGCGGTTCGGCCCGCGCATCAGCAGAATGAACCGAATCAGCGGTGGGGCAGACATGTCGAAGCGGGTGGTGCGGTCGTCGAGCAGGATCTCCTCGGCACCATCGTCCGTGAGGTCGACGTGCCGCCACCGCAGCGGCACGTCGTCGAGCACGAGTTGCACCGGGACACCGCGACTGTCGCGCACGAACGCGGTGCGCAGGTTCGCGTGTCCCGCGACGACAGCGACGCACGCGCGCCGGAGCCGATCCTGATCGAGGCGCCCGGACAGGGTCAGGATCACCTGCATCGCATACGGATCGACATCCGTGCCCGCGAGCGCCGCGTGGAACAGCAGGCCCGACTGCAACGGCGTCAGCGGCCACACGTCGAGCAGACCTGGACGGTCCCGCTCCCACTCGTCGATGTCGTTCCGGTCCACGGCGACGAGCGGCAGATCGGACGGGGTCAGGCCACCGGCGTGCGGAGAACGCGCCACCGCGGCGAGCGCCGTCAGCGCCTGCTCCCACAGATCGGCCAGCGCCCGCACGTCCTCGGATCCGATCGCACCCGTCGGGTATGCGAAGGTGGCGTCGAGGACGCCGTGGGTGGTGAGCGCGGTGATGTCGATCAGCGCGGTGACCGGCATCGACGGCTCGGCCGACGAGAACAGGGTCGTGCCGTCCCGCACCGGGCGCCAATCACGTTCGGTCTCCGAGGTATCGAGACGACCCAGGTAGTTGAAGGCGATCTGGCCGACGCCGCCCCCCGGATACCGCAACAGCCCGTAGCCGACGCCCTTGTCGGGCACCGCACGCAACTGTTCCTTGACCAACTTGATCGCGGTGCTCGCGGAGCGGCCGCCCGCGAACGCCTCGTCCAGGTCGACGTCCCCGAGGTCGAGGCGGATCGGATAGATGCTGGTGAACCACCCGACGGTGCGGGAAAGGTCGGCGCCGGGGAGCACCGCCTCCTCGCGGCCGTGGCCCTCGAGCCGGATCACCGGCGCGGTGGCCGGTCGTCCCCGCCGGCGCTGCCACTGCGCGAGGGCAAGGGTGAGGGCGGTGAGCAGTGCGTCGTTGACCTCACAGCGGAAGGCGGCGGGGAGTCCGGTGAGCAACGAGTGCGTGACGGTCGCAGACACTTCCGTGTGGATCCGCTCCACGGTGGAATTCACGTCACGCCGCGCGTCGCGGGGGCGGGTGCCGAGCGGCGAATCCTCGTACGCGGTCATCTCACGCCAGAACGCCAGCTCGGACCTGCGGCCCGTCCGCTGCGCCTCCTCGATCAGGCCGTGCGACCACCGGCGCAGCGAGGTGCCGACCGGTGCGAGAGTGGGCGATACCCCCGCCTCCACCTGCGCCCACGCTGCAGCGAGATCACCGATCAGGATTCGCCACGAGACCCCGTCGATCACCAGGTGATGGGCGACGAGGAGGAGCCGCCCGGCGCGGGTGGTGTCTTCCGGTCCGGGGTCGAGCCAGACGCACTGCATCATCACGCCCGCAACCGGATTCAACCGGCGGATCGCGGACTCGTGTTCTGCCCGCGTCCGCTGCGCCGGGTCGGCGTGGGCGGACAGCGGGACCCGCAGGATCGTGCCCTCCGGCAGCGGTGTGCCTGCCGGGCTCACGGTGAGAAACGCCGTCCCGTCCGAGCGGCGCACGAGGCGCGCCCGCAGTGCGTCGTGCCGATCGACGACGGCGCCGATCACACAGTCCAGCGTGTCGGGATCGATAGCGCGTGGCAGTTCCACCACCACGGCCTGGGCGTATCGGTCGATGACGCCTGCTCGGTCGAGGAGGAATCGGGCGGCCGGGGTGAGCGGCATGTCGCCGATCCCGCCGCCCGGAAGTTCCGCGAGGGTGGGTCTGTCGACGTCGTTTCCGGCCACTTGGCCGAGACGGGAGATCGTCCGCTGCTCGAACACGTCACGCGGAGTGAACGAGAATCCCGCACGCCGCGCTCGGGAGGCCAATTGGATCGCCATGATGCTGTCGCCGCCGAGCGCGAAGAACGACTCGTCCACACCGAATTCGGACGTCCCGAGGATGTCGGCGAAGAGGGCGTGGAGCGTCCGTTCGCGCTCGGTGTCGGGCGCGGTCCGGGAACGTGACCGGAGGCTGTGCTCGGGGAGAGCGGCGTGGTCGAGCTTGCCCGATGGGGTCAACGGAATGTGGGGGAGCACGACGACGGCGGCCGGCACGAGATGCGGGGGCAGTTCGGCGGTGAGGAACGACAGCAACTCCTGCTCGGTCACGGTGTCGGCGCTCACCACATACGATACGAGCTGATCGCCGGCCGTCTGCGTGCGAATCACGGTGACGGCGAATCGAACCGCCGGATGCCGGCGGAGTGTGGCGTCGATCTCGCCGGGTTCGACGCGCAGACCCCGGAGGTTCACCTGTTCGTCGCTGCGTCCGAGGTACTCGAGTTCGTGGTCGCGGGTCCAGCGGACGGTGTCGCCGGTGCGGTACATGCGGGTGCCCGGCGGCCCGTACGGATCGGCGACGAACCGTTCCGACGTCTGCCGGGCATTGCGGTGATAGCCGCGGGCCAGGGCGGTCCCCGCCACATACAGCTCGCCGACCACTCCGACGGGGACCGGACGGAGCCGGTGGTCGAGGACGACGGCCCTCGTTCCGTGGATCGGCCGGCCGATGGTGACCGGTCCCAGCTCGGCGAGGGGCTCGCTGACCGTTGCCATGACCGTGGTCTCCGCCGGACCGTACGCGTCGATCATCCGGCATCGGGAGGCCCACCGAGACACCAGTTCCGGTGGACACTTCTCACCGGCGACGACGAGGGTGCGCAGACCTCCTCCGGGTTCCATCGACGCCAGGACCGACGGGGTGATCACCGCGTGTGTGACACGTTCGGTGGCTATCAGCTGCGCCAGAGGGGCACCGCCGAACACTGCGGGTGGGGCGATGACGAGAGCAGCGCCGGAGCCGAAGGCCATCAGCATCTCGAAGACGGAGGCGTCGAAGCTCGGCGAGGCGACATGCAGTACCCTTGCCGCGCTGTCGAGATCGAGCCGGGTTCGCTGTGTGGAGACCAGATTGGCGATTCCGCGGTGGGTGACCACGACTCCCTTGGGAACTCCCGTCGATCCGGAGGTGTAGATGAGGTAGGCGGCGTCGTCGAGTCGTATTGCCGGCGTAGGGAAATCGTGGACACTCGAGCCGACTGTCTCATCGAGCAGTAGCCACTCGGGTTTGTCCGGCAGTGTGGTTGCGTACTCCGCGGACGTCAACCCGACTGCCGCGTGGGAGTCGTCGAGCAGGTGCTGAACGCGGGGGACCGGGTAGTTCGGATCCACCGGCAGGAAGGCGGCCCCCGTCTTCGCGACGGCCCACACCGCGCAGACGTAGTCGGACGACCGAGGCAGAGCCACCGCGACGATGTCGCCGGACCCGACGCCACTCCGCGCCAGCGCCGCAGCGACTCGATCCGATCGGCCGTCGAGTTCGCGGTAGCTGATCGTGCGGCCGGCGCTGACGACGGCGGTCGCGTCCGGATGCTGTGCGGCGGAGGCGCGGAACACGTCGGCGAGCGTGACCGGGACGCTGTCGGGAGGTCCGGGGAAGGGGACCAGCGCCGCGGTTTCGTTCTCGGTGAGGACAGGGAGTCGACCGATCGGGTGGGCGGCATCGGCGTCGAGAAAGTGCCGGAAGTATCGCAGGAATCTCGTGTGGTGTCCCGCGAGCTCGTCTTGCGAATACAGTCGCGGGTTCGCCTTGAAATCTAGGTGCACACGTCCGCGGGGACCGTACCGATACAGGTTCACCAGGAGGTCTTCGATCGGACCCGAGGACAGCACATGCAATTGGCTCCGCAGCGAACCGAGTTCGAACTCCTCGGGGAACAGCATGATGTTGACGGCGGGGCCGAACAGTCGCGGCCCGGACACCGTGTTCCCGAGGTCCGCGCGGATGTCCTCGTGCCGGTACCGCTGATGTCGCAGGGCGCCCGACATCACGAGTCGCGTACGGGACACCAGATCGCCGATGGTCGCCGTCCCCGCGGACGTGATGCGCAGCGGCACCACATTGGACACCATGCCGCCGGACCGGCGCAGCGCCGCCGTCGTGCGGGCCGACACGGGCAGGCTGAGCGTGACGTCGTCCTCTCCGGTCATTCGCGCCAGATAGCCCGCGACCGCGCAGACGGTGAGCGTCGCGGGATTGACGCCGTGCGCTGCCGCGCATTTCTCGAGCTGATCGACGGCCTTGGTGCTCAACGTTCCGCTGACGTCCCGGGAACCGGCGGTCGCCGGGGCGGATCCGCGCGCGAGGGTGCTCGCGTGCGTGACACCGCGCATCGTCTCGGTCCAGTAGTCCCGGTCGGACTCCCGGCGGGCGGAGGTGCGGTAGTCGGTCTCGAGTTCCTGGATGCGCCGCAGACCGACGGGCCTGCTCGCGGGTGGCGGCAGTCCGTGCACCGCGGCGGTGTAGAGCGCGGCGATCCGGTAGAGCATCGTGACGGACCCGAAACCGTCCATCGCGATGTGGTGGGCGCGCGAATACCAGAAGTAGTGGTGGTGCCCGACGTGGAGAAGGAACGAGACGGTCAGGCGGTCACGTTGGATGTCGATCGGATCGGCGGTTTCGGTGCGCATCCACGTGTGCGCCGACACCTCGGGGTCCGGCGTATCCCGGAAATCGAGGTAGCCGACGGGAGCGTCCAGGCTCGATTCCACCCATTGCAGCGGTTGCCCGTCGACCTCGGAGATCTGCAGGAAGAACGACTCGAACTCGGCCGCCGCCCGGACACACGCGGACGTCAGGACGCCCCGGTCGAGATCGCCGTGGATGTCGACGTACTGGGCGACCGACACCGGAACCGTGGGCTCGACGTGCTGCGCGAGCCACATCCCCGTTTGCGCGGGTGACAAGGGGAACGCGCGCGCCGACGAGTCTCCGGGACCAACCGAGGTCGGTGAACTCATCGCTTACTTCTCTCACGCATACGTCCCCGCACGACGCTGCTTGCTGGGGTGCCTCCATTCAGGAGTCTGCCCCAGTTTTCTAGGAGATTGCTTAGAAACGTCTAGATAGTGCTACTGCCGGTTGCAGTTGTGCGGTCACGCCACCTCATGCTCGCCGCCGGCAGCGACTTTCCGCAGGCCACGGTAGGCGCCCTCCGGCGTCTGCCGACCCGCGACCACCGCCTCGACCTCGGCGGCGATGGGCATGTCCACGTTGTAGTCGCGGGCCAGCTCCATCACGGTGGGGGCGGTCTTCACACCCTCGGCCACCTGCCCCAACTTGGCGACCGCCTCGTCGACCGTCATGCCGCGGGCGATGAACTCGCCCACCCGCCGGTTGCGCGAGCTCGGGGCCATGCACGTGGCGATCAGGTCTCCCACCCCGGTGAGTCCCGCGAATGTCCGCGGATTCGCGCCCATCGCCTCACCCAGCCGGGTCATCTCGGCCAACCCTCGTGCCAGGACCATCGCGCGCGTGTTGTCGCCGACGTCCAGACCATCGGCCATCCCCGAGGCGATGGCCACGATGTTCTTCAGCACACCGCCGAGTTCGCAGCCCAGCACGTCGGTGTTCCGGTACACGCGGAACACGGCGGACGCGAACAACGGCTGCAACGCGGTGGCCACCCGAACGTCCTGGGTGGCGACGACCGACGCCGCGGCGAGTCCGTCGACGATCTCCCGCGCAATATTCGGGCCCGCGAGAAGCCCGACCGGGTGACCGGGCAGGCACTCGGCGATCACCTCGGTGGGTCGCAGTCGCGTTCCCGGCTCCAGCCCCTTCGCCAGCGACAGCACCGGCACCCACGCCCGCACCTCGTTGGCGATCTGAGCGAGGGTGCTGCGGACGGCGTGCGACGGAACCCCGACCACGAGGACGTCGGCTTCCTGGGCCGCTTCCACCAGGTCGGATGTGGAGCGTATGGAGTCGGGGAGTGGGCGGTCGCCGAGATAGCGGGAGTTGCGGTGCTCGTTGTTGATCTCGTCGGCAGTATCCGAGTTCCGCGCCCACAGCAGGGTCGGTGTGTTGTGGGCGGCGAGACCTGCCACCGTCGTTCCCCACGAGCCGGCGCCGAGCACGACGACGCGCACCGGGCGGGCCATTACCGATCACCCATCGAGTTGATGCTGTCCATGACCTCAAGCCTGGCACTTGCCGGACGTTCACGAAGCTGATTCGGCAAGTCCCTGTGGCCGCTAGCATCCATTCATGCGTGGACGAATTGCTGGACTTGCGGCGTGTGTCGGTGTGCTCGTCTCCACAGCAGCCGGTGAGGCGCACGCTGCACCCCCGCCGCTCGGCGACGTGGCGGCAGTGCGAGCCGCCCTCCAGTCGGCCGCCATGCCGATCAGCACCCGCACCGCGGAGTCGATCACGACCACCATCGGGCGCATCGCCGCGGACACACCGCGCTACAACTACTTCCCCCGATCGGTTCATCTCGTCGAGGGCACAGCCCAGCCATTCCTGTACGACACCACCGCCGCCGACTGCCTCCCGGCCGGCTTCGGAGAGCAGAACGATTCGGTCGGTATCGCCCGCGCGGTAGCCGGCCCCGCCGTCGACGAGAACCTGCCTGTCCCTGTCATTCCGCCGGGGAAGGTCAATGTCTTCTTCAGCGGGATGAACACGGCAATGTCGTCGCCGCTGCAGGCCGACCTCGTCGAGGTCGCCTGGCTGAACCTCACCACCATGCAGTCGGGGCGAGCGCCGCTGTATCAGGAGCGGCCCGCCGATTACATCGTCACGCTGTCCAACACCCTCGAGACAGGCAGGGGCACAATCGTGTTCGTCGTCTTCGGGAGCATCCTCGACAACACCAGCCGGGCGTTGCCGCCATGTGATTACGCCCCGGTGGTCGGCGTCGTCCAGGCGTGATCGCGCTGTCATGACGCGCGCAGATGCGCCGGGTCGGGGAGCGGCGGCGCCGCCGAGCGGTAGTGGTGCCCGGTCGGGGTGCCCACGTCGATGAGGTGGGTGCCGCCGGGGTTGTGTACCGGGCGGGCAGTCCAGCCCGGCGCTTCCTTCGCGTAGTTGCAGGCCTCGCACAGCCCGGACCCGTTGTCCGCCGTCGTGGCACCGGATTCTCGGCGGGAGCGAATGTGGTCGTGGTGCCGGATCGGCGCATCACACCACGGCGTACGACACGTCCGGTCCCGCAGGTCGATCAGCGTTCTCAGGCTTTTCGGGAACGTGCGCGACTGCGATTCCATCGCCGTCAACGCCCCCGACTGCGGACACGAATACACTCGCCGCAACGACGTCTCGGTGTCTGAACCGACCGCATCCGCCACCAGTCGCCGCGCGATCCCCGCCGGCAACGGCCCGAACCCCTGCAACTGCGCGGCCTCGTGCCCGCCCGCCAGCAGTGTCTCGTCCGAAAGCACGAGGTTCACCGCCACCGGAACCCCCGACGCCACCGCCTGCCCGGTGCCGCGGTCGAACAACAAGTCCACCATCAGCTGATTGCGAGTACGACCACCACTGTTCCCGGTCGCAATGAGACTGTCCGCATCTCGACCCAGCGTGGCCTGCAAGCACACCGCCTGCTCGACCGGCATCAGCACGCTCAGGTAGGCCATCGAGTCCGGCGCCGGCCGTGTCGTCACCCGACGCTCCGACACCGCTTTGCGATGCCGGGCCACGACCGCCGCGGCGTCGAGTTCGACCGCCAATGCTTTCGCCCGTGCGATCAGCCCGCGGTCCCCGACTCCGTCGAGAGTGGCCGGGTCCGAACACAACCGGCGGTCCACGATGCCCCGATCTTGCGCCGACAGGCATGCCGTTTCGCGCACCAACAGGGTGGCACGCCATTCGTTCAGCCGACCGGTCTGCAACAGGGCCAGGGTGTGGGGCATCTCGTGCACCAGAGCCTGCGCGAAACCGAGGTGACGGCCGCCGCGGTTCGGGGACTCTCTGCGCGCCAACGCAATCTGCGAGGCGATGCCGCGATCCCAATCCGCTCGCGGCAACCCCGCCGCCTTCCGGTCCGCGCGGATGCGGGTGGCGACGTCGTCGGTGATCACCGCCTGCGCCGCACACCCGACCGACTTCAGCATCTCGATCGCATCGAGTAGGTCGATCCCCAACCCCGCATCCCCGTCGGCGGAAACCACTCGCAGCCGGGCCGCGAACGCACGCAACTCGGCCAGATTCGGCGCAATCACATCCCCCACAACCAACCTCCCCCAAGGTTATTCGAAACTGTGTTCGACTCTAGCAACCGAGTTCGGACCGGGCAATACCCGAATCGCCGACTGGGAAACGTGTGCATGGTCGGGGTGGCAGGAGGCCGGCGCTACCAACCCGGGCAACGAGAGCACGATCGTGGTCGACCTCGCTACCACTTCCGTGCGGTGAGGAGGAGGTATTCCCAGTTCATCACGGTGCCGTCGGTGCCGTGGTCGAAACGACGTGCGAGATCGGCGAGTTCGTGGTCCAGCGCGGCGACTCGGGCGGGGTCGTCGGCGATGTTCCGGTACACGGCGATCGTCGGACCGTAGCGGGTCTTGAAGTAGTCACGGAAGTCCTCGGGCGACCGGAACTGATCGATGCGCACGGTGTGCCGGGTGGCCACGATGTCGGTGACGCGGTGGCCGAACAACGCCCGGACGTGTTCCTCGCGGCCCCACAGCGGCGGGGGCTGGGCGCCCGGCGGGGGCGGGGGTGCATACGGTTTCATCGTTGCGAACATCTGGCCGATGAAACCCTCGGGGGTCCAGCTGAGCAGGCCGATCGTCCCTCCCGGCCGGCAGACGCGGACGAGTTCGTCGGCGCTCGCCTGATGGTGCGGGGCGAACATGACACCGACGCACGACATCACGGTGTCGAACTCGTTGTCGGAGAACGGCATGGCCTCGGCATCGGCTTCGCGCCACTCCACCTCGGCGCCGAGTTCGGCGGCCCGGCGGCGTCCGGCGTCGAACAGTTCGGGGGTGAGGTCCCCGGCCACGACGCTCGCGCCGTACAGCGCCGCAGGGATGGCGGCGTTGCCGGAGCCGGCCGCGACGTCGAGAACACGGTCACCGGGCCTGATCCGGCTCGCCCGGACCAGGGCGGGCCCGAGGCCGGCGATGATGTCGGTGGCGAGGGCGGGGTAGTCGCCGAGAGCCCACATGGCGCGGTGTTTGTTCTTCAGGTCGCGGTCGGCTTGCACTGCGTCGATCGTGTCATCCATCTCGGTACTCCGGTGGGTCGGCTGCATCGGTCGAGATCCAGCCTGGCCCGACGACGAGGCCCCGAACAGGCACCCTCGGGGTAGGTTCCCGTCACCCCGGACGTCACTCCTGGTCGCGGAACTGCGCCGCGAGTTCGCTGCGCGAGCGGATGCCGAGCTTCGCGTAGACCCGGGTCAGGTGGTACTGCACGGTCTTGACGGACAGGAACAACTCGCCGGCCGCCTCCTTGTTGCTGGCGCCACCCGCGACGAGTTCGGTCACGGCCCGTTCCTGCGGAGTCAGTTCCTCGAGCGTGAACCGGCTGCGTTTGAGGTTGAGGCCCCCGGCCTTGAGTTCACGGTCGCACCGCTGCACGTAGGAGGTGGCTCCGAGCGCGAAGTACCCCTCCCGGGCGGCCTGCATGACGGCGTCCGCTTCGCGTCGCTTGCCTGCCCGGCGCAGGGTCTGGCCGTACGCGAAGTTCACCCGGGCGCGATCGTAGGGGAGGGGAAGGGTATCGAGGTGCGTCAAAGCCGTCTCGAACACGTCCCGGGCGGCGTCGATGTCGCCGCGCGCCCCGGCGACGCGACCGCGGGCGTAACCGAGACGAGCCATCGCCGACCGGTGCCCGCGCTCCGCGGCGCGTTCCTCGTGCGGGGTGAGGAAGGCGTCCGCGTCGTCGACGCGACCGGCCATCACGAGCGCGTTCGCGTAGACGTCGGGCCACTGCCAGAAGCCGGGCTCGTCGATGCCCTCCCGCGGTTGCAGACGGGTGAGTGGCTCCAGCGCCCTGATGACGGTGGCGTAGTCGGCCTGCACTTCGGCGCACTGGGCGCGTGCCAGGGAGGACGGAATGAACATCATCGGGTAGTCGTGCGAACTCGCAGCCGCGAGGCGGAGGTGCTCGTGCGCAGCGGGCCAGTTTCCGCGCAGCGCGTGCGTCTGCGCCCCGGTCCAGTGCACGAGGGGCCGGACGAGGTCGAGCGCGGCGTCCTCGAGCTGGTGTCCCGCGCGGTCGACCGTGGCGATGGCGCCGCTCCAGTCGCCGAGGGCGAATTGCGTTCGCGCCAGCCAGGCCTGCGCCCACAGCGAGATGCGGGTCGAGCCCATCCGGAAGGCCGTGGGGACGGCGCTCTCGAG
This sequence comes from Rhodococcus sp. JS3073, assembly GCF_026810085.1. Lineage (NCBI taxonomy): Bacteria > Bacillati > Actinomycetota > Actinomycetes > Mycobacteriales > Nocardiaceae > Rhodococcus > Rhodococcus sp. JS3073. Next base: position 5,909,946 of record NZ_CP113951.1, read on the forward strand.
TTCCTGACGCGCCGATTCGGGATCGTCCAGCGCCAGATCGAGCCAACCCCTGGCCATGTCGAAGCGCTGGGACTGGGCGCCGAGCGCGATCTTCGCGGACAGCGTGTCGTAGGCGGCTCGTGCCTCCACGATCCGACCCGTGGCAGCGAGTCCGAGTCCCATGATCGCGGCGGATTCGACGGCCGACGGATCGCCCGGATCGACGAGAGCCACGGCCCGGCTGGCCCATTCGACGAGGTCCGGTCCGTGCCAGCGGACGAGTGAGTCCAGGACCCGGCGCTGGCAGATCAGTGCGGCCGTGCCCGGATCGGTATCCGGGTCGCATGCGGTCCACGATTGGGTGAGCAGCAGATCGGCCTCGGCGGGTCGTCCCCTGAGGATGGCGAGATAGCCGAGCACGGCGTCGCGTAACGGACTCTCGGGGAAGCTCTCGATCTCCGGCGCGAACGCCAGTGCCTGGGGAAGGTTACTGGCACCGACGAGAGCGTCGACGGCCCGGATGAGGCGTTGTTCGCGTTCGCCGCGGTCCGCGGTGAGGCGGCTCGACTTGATCAATGCGTCCGCGACGGCCGACCACGCCCCGACGGTTGCCCTCTGCGCAGAGTAGGTGTCCAGTTCGTCCGCGAGCGCCGGGTCGGCGAACGGTGCCGCTGCGGCGCGATGGTCCAGTCGCCTGCCCTCGTCCTCGACGATCCGTGCGGCATGATCGTGCAGGTCGCGCAGTCGGATCGGCCCGAGGCTGCGGTAGACGGCGGCGCGGGTGAGCGGTGACGGGAAGGTCAGCACGGTCACGCCGCGACGCTCGCCGACGGTGAGAAGGCCGGCACGATGGATTTCGTCGAGCGCTTCCACCGGGTTCTCGATTCCGGCGAGTGCGGCGGCGTCGGCGAATCGGGGATCCCCGGCGAGTACCGCCGCCGACTCGACGAGCGCCCGGGCAGGCGCTGAGCACGCCGACAGTTGTGACTGCACTTTCGCCGCGAATATGCGGGGCACCGGGAGCACTGGCTGCCACTGGTCCCAGGCGCTGGGATCGACTTCCTGCAGAAGTTGCGTGAGGTGCCGCGGATTTCCCGCAGTGTGCTGAACGAGCTGGTGGGCCACCGGGGCCGGAAGGTCGATATGCGCAAGGGTATTCGCAAGTCTGCGGGTGCCGGACGCATCGAGCGGACGGACGTGGATCCGATGCCGGCGATGCCGGTCGAGGAGGTCGAGGACGTCCGCGGGAATACCGTCGGGAGGTTCCGAGTTCGCGACGAGGACGATCATCGCGGGTCGGTCGAGCAGATGCACGGCGGAGGTCAGCGCCTGCAGCGAGGCGAGGTCTGCCCAGTGCGCATCGTCGAGCACGAAGACGAACGGCGCGTCACCGGCAGGCGGATCGACTGCCGCGACGAGTTCGCGGGCGACGTCCAGTGGGTCCTTCGACGTCACGGGGGCACCGAGCAGCTGTTCGGCGACGCCGAAGGGATGGCCCGACGCCCACGGGGCGCAGACCGCGGAGAACGCCGGCAGGTCGGGATGCACCGCGAGGAAGTGTTCCATCACAGTGGTCTTGCCGATGCCCGGCACGCCTTCGACGACCACGACGACGGGCGCGTTCTCGCCCGCCTCACGCAGCATCGCCTCCAATTCGGCGAGTTCGCGGGAACGCCCGACGAGCTCGATGTTCCCTGGGTCACTCACACCACTCACCGTATCGCGACGCCTGATTTCGGCGTGTTCCTGGCGAAAACTGGGAACGCTTGTACCGTGAGGTTAGAAGCTGCTGGTCAGAACGACTACGAGTCGAAGGATTCGGTGCATTCATGACGACGGAGGCGAACTCCACGAAGTTGGAGCGAGTGGCGATCCGCTTTGCCGGAGACTCCGGCGACGGCATGCAGTTGACCGGCGACCGGTTCACGTCGGAGGCGGCGGCGTTCGGCAACGACCTCGCCACCCAGCCCAACTTTCCCGCCGAGATCCGGGCGCCTCAGGGCACGCTCCCCGGTGTGTCGTCGTTCCAGATCCAGATCGCGGACTACGACATCCTCACGGCCGGCGACCGCCCGGACGTCCTGGTCGCCATGAACCCGGCGGCGTTGAAGGCGAACCTGGACGATCTGCCGCGCGGCGGCATGATCATCCTGAACACGGACGAGTTCACCAAGCGGAATCTCGCGAAGGTCGGATACGCCATGAGCCCCCTCGACGACGACTCCCTCGAGGACTACGTGGTGCATCCGGTGGCGATGTCGACGTTGACGGTCGGCGCGGTCGAACCCGCCGGACTGAGCCGGAAGGACGGCGAGCGGGCGAAGAACATGTTCGCGCTCGGACTGCTGTCGTGGATGTACAACCGCCCCACCCACAGCATCGAGCGGTTCCTGCAGACCAAGTTCGCAGCGAAGCCGCAGATCGCGGAGGGCAACCTGCTCGCGTTCAAGGCCGGGTGGAACTACGGGGAGACGACGGAGAGCTTCGCGACCACGTACGAGGTGTCGGCGGCGACGCTCCCACCGGCAACGTATCGCCAGGTCACCGGGAATACGGCCCTGGCCTACGGGGTGGTGACCGCGGGACGGCTGGCGTCGCGGGACGTCTTCCTCGGCACCTATCCGATCACGCCGGCGTCGGACATCCTGCACGAGCTGAGCAAGCACCGGAATCTCGGCGTCACCACGTTCCAGGCCGAGGACGAGATCGCCGGAATCGGCGCGGCGCTGGGCGCGTCGATCGGGGGTGCGCTCGGTGTGACGAGCACGTCCGGACCCGGACTGGCGTTGAAGAGTGAAGCCATCGGGCTGGCGGTGATGACGGAGGTCCCGCTGCTCGTCATCGACGTCCAGCGCGGCGGCCCGTCCACCGGGCTCCCGACGAAGACCGAGCAGTCGGATCTGTTGCAGGCAATGTACGGACGCAACGGCGAGTCGCCGGTCGCCGTGATCGCGCCGCGCTCACCCGCAGACTGTTTCGATGCCGCGGTCGAGGCCGCCCGGATCGCGTTCACGTACCGCACACCGGTGCTGTTGCTGTCGGACGGCGCCATCGCGAACGGCAGCGAACCGTGGGCCATCCCGGACGTGTCCGAACTGGACCGGATCGACCCCGGCTGCGACACGGCACCACCGGTGGACGGCGAATTCGCACCGTACGCGCGCGACCGGGAGACGCTCGCCCGTGCCATGGCGATACCGGGAACGCCCGGGCTCGAACACCGCATCGGCGGACTCGAGAAGGCCGACGGCAGCGGCGACATCTCCTACGATCCCGCCAACCACGACCTCATGGTGCGGTTGCGTCAGGCCAAGATCGACGGAATCGCCGTTCCCGACGCGGTCGTCGACGACCCCTCGGGTGAGGCCGACCTGCTGCTCGTCGGGTGGGGCAGCTCGTACGGGCCCATCGGTGAGGCCTGCCGGCGGGCCCGCCGCGAGGGCAAGAAGGTGGCCCACGTGCACGTGCGCAACATCAACCCGCTGCCCGCCAATCTCGGTGCGGTGCTGCGCAGCTACGGGACCGTCGTCGCACCGGAGATGAATCTCGGCCAGCTCGCGATGATCCTCCGTTCGAGGTTCCTCGTCGACGTGCAGTCGGTGACGAAGGTGCGGGGACTCGCGTTCCTCGGCGACGAACTGCACGACGTGATCGACTCCGCTCTGGCCGGAACATTGCGTGAGCACGAGCTCGCGAAGACCACCGGCGCGCTCGCGTCGGCGACCTACCGATCGACCGGACCCCGGTGGGAGGAATCGGTGTGACACAGATGATCAGTCGTGTCGGGGCAGATCTGGGACTGAGCGCCACCGCTCACGTGCCCACGACCGACGAACCGCAGAAGGCCAAGGACTTCACATCGGACCAGGAGGTCCGGTGGTGTCCGGGGTGCGGCGATTACGTCATCCTCGCCACGATCCGAAGTTTCCTGCCGGAGTTGGGACTCCGACGCGAGAACCTGATGTTCGTCTCCGGTATCGGATGCTCGAGCCGGTTCCCGTACTACCTCGATACGTACGGCCTGCACTCGATCCACGGTCGTGCGCCTGCGATCGCGACGGGTCTCGCGGTGACGCGCCCCGACCTGTCGGTATGGGTGGTGACCGGCGACGGCGACGCACTGTCGATCGGGGGCAACCATCTCATCCATGCCCTGCGCAGAAACCTCAACATGACGATCCTGTTGTTCAACAACAGGATCTACGGGCTGACCAAGGGGCAGTACTCGCCGACCTCGGAGGTCGGCAAGGTCACCAAGTCGACGCCGCTGGGTTCGGTGGACCACCCGTTCAACACGCTCTCCCTCGCGCTGGGAGCCGAGGCGACCTTCGCGGCCCGAGCCATGGACTCGGACCGCAAGGGGCTGACGGAGGTGCTGCGGCAGGCGGCGGCCCACCGCGGCACGTCGTTCGTGGAGATCTACCAGGACTGCCCGATCTTCAACGACGGCTCGTTCGACGTCCTACGCAAGGAGGGTTCCGAGCAGCGCCTCATCCCGCTGACCCACGGCGAGCCGATCGTCTTCGGCGGAGCAGGCGAATACTGTGTCGTCCGATCGGGTTTCGGCCTGAAGGTGGTCGCGGCTGCCGACGTCGACCGGGACGACATCGTCGTGCACGACGCCCACACCGACGACCCCGACTACGCGTACGCACTGTCGAGGCTCTCCGACCAGGACCTCACCCACACCGTGACCGGTGTGTTCCGCAGCGTCACGCGGGACACGTACGACGACATGGTGCGCCTGCAGAACGAGATCGCGCGGGAGAAGGACCCCGTCGACGACGGCTCGCTGCAGCGCCTGCTGACCGGTCACGACACCTGGACGGTGGAGTAGGCGGCCGCAGGCGCAGCGCGGGTGACCCGTGCGCGCGGAACGAAGAACGTCACGATCCCGCCCAGGACGGCGATGCCCGCGAAGACGTAGAACGCCACCTGGCTGCTGATGCCGGCGCTGATCAGTGCTCCGCCGATCAGGGGGCCGAAGATGCCGCCCAGCCGGCCGAATCCGGCGCACCAGGCCACCCCGGCGCCGCGCGCGGACGTCGAGTAGTAGTTGGAGACGAAGCCGTATATCAGGACCTGGGTGCCGATGGTGCCGACTCCGGCGACGGCGACGGACGCGAGGAGCACCGGCAGCGGGAAGCCGAGCGTCAGGAGGATCAGGGCGAGTGCGGCGAGACCGAACGTCGTGGCGACGACGCGCTGCGGTCCGATACCGTCGGCGACCTTGGAGGCGATCAGGCCGCCGAGGATCGCGCCGCCGTTGAGGACGAGCAGGAACGACAGCGAACCCTTCGCGTTGAAACCGGCGTCCTCCATGATCTTCGGAAGCCACGTGTTGAGTCCGTACGTGAGCAGGAGGCCGGAGAAGCTCATCATTCCGAGAAGCGCAGTGCCCCAGGCGTAACGGCGCGTCGCGAGTGCGGCGAAGCCGACCTTCTCGACCGAGGCCCGTTCCGCGGCGATCTCGTCGGCGCCGGGCATCGGGATGCCGGTGCGTTCGGAGATGCGGCGGGCCTTGTCCTCGTGGCCTCGGGCGACGAGCCACTTCGGCGACTCCGGCAGCTTCACGAGGGCCAGCGGAAGCAGGATCACGATGGGCAGTGCGCCGATCCAGAAGAGGCCGCGCCAGCCGATCGTGTCGCGCAGGACGATGGCGAGGAGGGACGCGAGCAGCCCACCGGCGGGGACGCCGCTGTAGACGATGGCGTTGTACAGGTTCCGCTTCCCGGGAGGCGCGAACTCTGCCACCATCGCCCCGGCCGTGGCGACGAGGCCGCCGACCCCGATGCCGGTGAAGAATCGCAGCAGGCCGAACATGGTGACGTTGGTGGCCAATGCGGCGAGTCCCATCCCGATGGAGAACCAGGCGATGTTGACGAGCATCATCCGCCTCCGGCCGAGGTAGTCGCCCACGGCGCCGGCGGTGAGTGCGCCCACCATGACACCGATGAGCGCGTACGAGCCCAGCGCACCGGCCTGCTGCGCGGAGATCTCGCCGAGTTGGCCGGGATCGTTCATCAATGTCGGGAGGATGGTGCCGTAGACCACCAGGTCGTAGCCGTCGAAGATGATCGCGATCGTGGCGATCGCGACGACCCAGGTGACGGCACTGCGGTGTCTCGGACTCGCCCAGGTGTCGGGGGTGGTGGATGGGTTCATGGTGATCTCCGCTCGGTGGGTGTGACGGGGAACCGGGTCTTGCTCATAAGTGCGCTGTGTCACAAATGAATTCAGGTAGAAAAATGCCCCACCGGCGAGACGATGCAATGCGCCCCGCCGATGAGGCGGTCGAGATCTGTGGGCAGCTAGCCGAGGTCGCCACCGGCGACGGGCAGTACCGTCCCGGTGATGTAGGTGGCCTCGTCGGAGGCGAGGAAGACGATGGCCGCGGCCTGCTCGTCCAGCGTTCCGTACCGCTTCAGCAGGGACGAGTCGACCGTCTGGTCGACGATCTGCTGGTACCAGGCCTTCTCCTGATCGGTCTCCGCTCCGGGGCCGCGAGGAACGCGGCGAGCGGGCGCCTCGGTGCCGCCGGGAGCGGTGGCCACCACGCGGATTCCGTACTGTGCGGCCTCGAGAGCGAGAGAGGCGGTCAGGGCGTTGACCCCGCCCTTCGACGCCGCGTAGGGCACGCGGTTGACACCCCGCGTGGCCACCGAGGACACGTTGACGATGGTGCCCGACTCCTGCGCGATGAGGTGGGGGAGGACGGCGCGGCACGTCCACAGGGTCGGGAACAGCGACCGCTGCACCTCCGCCTGGATCTGCTCGGCGGTGTAGTGCTCGTACGGCTTGGCCCAGATGGTGCCGCCGACGTTGTTGATCAGCACGTCGAGCCGGCCGTGCTGCTGCCGCGCCTCGTCGATCGCCGCCTCTGCGTCGGCGAACTGTTCCAGATCGGCGGTGATGCTGTGCGCGTCGGTGCCGTTCTCGCGCAAACCCTTCGCGACGTCGTGGACGAGTTCGGCGCGGTCGATCAGGATCAGCGACGCACCCTCGGCCGCGAGCCGGGTGGCGACCGTCAGGCCGATGCCCTGCGCTGCGCCGGTGACCGCGACGACCTTGCCGTCGAAGCGGTGCGGAGTGACGAGTCCACTCATGCGACGGCACTCCTCTCGATGGCGCGGCACATGGTGGCCTTGGCGTGCGCGCTGTGGCTGACGATCAGGTCGTGGGCGGCGGCCCGGTCACCCTTCTCGAACGCGGTGACGATGTCGAGGTGGTCGTGCTGGATGTGCTCGTCCACCCAGTCCGCGGTGCGAAGCACCTTCGTCATGAGCTGCGTGACCTCCAGGCGGTTGTACGCCTCGAGGAGCACGTCGTTGGCGGTGCACCGGAACAGGAATTCGTGGAATGCGGCGTTGGTGTCGGTGAAGGCGCCTGCGTCCGTGAAGTGGTCGTTCTCGATCGATTCGCACGAGGTCTCGGCGAGGATCCGGTACTCGGACAGCTGTTCCTTCGTCATCCGGCCGATGGTCAGTTCCATCGCACCGAGTTCGAGCGCCATGCGGGCGTCGAACTGTGCGTCCGATTCGGACAGAGGCTGGTGTTCCTCGCCGATCTCGTACTCGGGGGCCGCCTCGGCCGTGTCGGCTGCCGGCGGTGCGGAGGCCTCCGACCCACTCGGCGTCGTCGCGTTGTTGAACTTCTCGAAGTAGAAGTTCGCCGGCGTGACACCTTCCGACTTCAGGTGGTCGCGCACCGCCTCGACCATGGGAGGCGGACCGCACAGGTACACGTCCACATCGCCGTCGTTCAGGTGGGCGGGCTCGAACAGCCCGGTCACGTACCCCTTGTTCGGTGCACTGCTCGCCGGGTCGGACACGCAGTAGTCGAACGTGAACTGGGGCAGGGACTTCGTGTATTCCTCGAGCTTGTCCAGTTCCACCAGGTCCGCGTCGGACGAGACGCCGTAGACCAGGTGCACGGGGTGGTCGGCGGCGTCGGTGCGCATCTTGTCGAGGATCGACAGCAGCGGGGCCAGCCCGGTGCCGCCGGCCAGCAGCAGGGCGCGACGCTTCTGCTCGCGGAGGAAGAAGCTTCCCATCGGGCCGGTGAACTCGAGCGCGTCGCCGACCTGTGCGCGGCTACGCAGGTACTCCGACATCAGGCCGCCGTCGGTGATCTTGACCAGGAACGACAGTTCCTTCGACGTGGGTCCGGTGCTGAACGAGTACGAGCGCGTCGCTTCGGTCCCGGGAACGGTGATGTTCACGTACTGGCCGGGGAGGAAGACGAGGTCGTCCCGGTTCGCGATCTCGATCGTGAACCCGATGGTGGTGTCGGAGAACTTGCGGATCTCCGTGACCGTCGACGAGAACGTGCCCGCGGCGGTCTTCGCGACGTCGGACGTCGTCGGGATCTGCAGCACCAGATCGCTTTCCGGCATCATCTGGCACGGCAGGCAGTACCCCTGCTCCGCTTCTTCGTCGGTGAGCGCTTCCTCGATGTAGTCGCCGCCGTCGTACGTGCCGGATTCGCAGAGCGACTTGCAGGTGCCGCACGCCCCGTCTCGACAGTCGAGCGGAATGTTGATGCGCGCGCGGTAGGACGCGTCGGCGACCGTCTCGTCGCCGTCACACTTGATGAAGCGGGTGATCCCGTCCTCGAAACTCAGTGCAACTTGGAAAGTCATGGAAAACAGCTCGATTCGCGAAGAATGGGGAAGAAATCAGATGTGGTAGATGTCGACCACGTGGTGGATGTAGTCGTTCTTGAGCACGACCTTCTTCTTCCGGATCAGAGGCTGCTCACCGGAGAAGTCGATGGTGTAGAACGAATTCCCGAAGTACGTGTCGACCGTGTTGTACCGGAAGTAGAGCGTGAACCAGTTGAACCGGACGTCCACGACGTCGCCGCGACGCTCGGTGACCTCGACGTTCGAGATGTTGTGACCGGTGCGGGGTTCCGGAAGGCTCGTCGCGCTCGACCGATCGGTCTTGATGCGGAACACCCGGTCCTCGATGCCACCACGGTTGGCGTAGTAGATCAGGGAGATCTCGGTCATCGGGTCGGTGGTCAGTTCACCGTCGTCGGCCCACGCCGGCATCCAGAACTCGGAGTCGGGGTGATAGCACTCGATCCATTTCTCGAACTCGCGGTCGTCGAGGTAGCGGGCCTCACGGTAGAGAAACTGCTCGATGTCGTGCTGGGTGACAGTGCTTTCGGCTACTGCGGTCATGTTTCTCGTCTCCCTCAGCGGTTGTTCGCGGCAACGTCGGCGTCGAGCGCCTTGGTGAGCGCTTGCACCCAGTAGCCGTGCTGGATCGGGTACAGGCCCTCGTCCTCGGTCTTCACGCCGCTGGAGATGGGGTTGATGCCGATCTTCTTCGCGTCCTCGTCGGGGCCCTGGAGTTGGTGGGTGACACCGCGGCTGAGGTCGTTGAACGGTGCGGCGCCGGCCTGGTACGTCTTCTGGCAGGAGCGGAACTCCTCGAGATCGTCCGGAGTGGCCATGCCGGTGGCGTTGAAGAAGTCCTCGTACTGGCGGATGCGGGCGGCGCGTGCGGTGCGGCTCTCACCCTTGGGGGCGATGCAGTAGATGGTGACCTCGGTCTTGTCGACGGAGATCGGACGGAAATGCCGAATCTGCGAACCGAACTGGTCCATGAGGTACACGTTCGGGTACAGGCACAGGTTGCGGGACACGCCGATCATCCAGTCGGCGCGGTCTTCGCCGTACTCGGCGACGAGTTCGTCGCGACGCTCGTTCAGCGGACGGTTGGCGGGGTCGGCCCACTTGGTCCACAGCAGCAGATGGCCGTTGTCGAACGAGTAGTAGCCGCCCTGCTGCTTCGACCACTTGCCGGCGTCCATCGCCTTCGTGGCGTTGGTGGACTCGCCCGACTCCCGGCGCGACGTGGTCGCGGCGTAGTTCCAGTGGGTGGCGGACACGTGGTAGCCGTCGGCGCCGTTCTCGGTCTGCAGCTTCCAGTTGCCGTCATAGGTGTAGGTGGACGCGCCGCGCAGGACCTCGAGGCCGTCGGGCGACTGGTCGACGATCATGTCGATGATCTTCGTGGTGTCACCGAGGTGTTCCTCGAGCGGCGGGACGTCGGCGTTGAGGCTGCCGAACAGGAAGCCGCGGTAATTCTCGAACCGCGCGACCTTGGTGAGGTCGTGGGAGCCGTCCTTGTTGAACTGTTCCGGGTACCCGGCCTCACGCGGGTCCTTGACCTTGAGGAGCTTGCCGGAGTTGTTGAACGTCCAGCCGTGGAACGGGCAGGTGAACGTGGTCCGGTTGTCCGTCTTGCGCCTGCAGAGCATGGCGCCGCGGTGGCTGCACGCGTTCACCAGGGCGTTGAGTTCGCCCTCCTTGTTGCGGGAGATCACGATCGGCTGGCGGCCCATGTACGTGGTGAAGTAGTCGCCGACGTTCGGGATCTGGCTCTCGTGGGCCAGGTAGATCCAGTTGCCCTCGAAGATGTGCTTCATCTCGAGTTCGAACAGGTCCTCGTCTGTAAAGACGCTACGTCGCACCTGGTAGCGGCCGGTTTCCGCGTCCTCGATGAGTGCGTCGGCCAGCTTGGCGCGCACGTTTTCGGACGGCGCTGTGTACAGGGTTTCAGTCATGGGATCCTCCAAGATCTCCGGGGGGCTTGCGCCCTGCGAGGGCGCCCGGGTCCGGCAATGAATTCCACTCTTGCAGCCTGTGCGCTGCATCACACTAGGCATTTACCGAGTACTGACTAGGACGTGTTCGGCATGCGCACACCGGGGTCTCGGAGAACCCCGGTGTGCGTCGGTGCCGCGATCAGACGGCAGGCGTGAACTTCTCCCGGAAGATTCGCCGCGGAGCCATACGCCGGCGCTTGAATGCCTTGACGCCGGCGTCGACCATCGCGGGCGGCCCGCACAGATACCCGGAGTATCCGCGACAGGTGTCGAAGTCCTCCACGAACGCGTCCGTGACGTAGCCGGACCGCCCGGACCACGACTGGTCGCTCAGACACGGAACGTATCGGAAGCCGGGGTGCGCGCGTTCCCACTCCTGGAACAGGTCGACGTCGTAGAGGTCGGACTCCTCGCGCACGCCGTGATACAGGTGGATCGCGCGGTCCGGAGCCGACGTGAGTGCCTGGCGGGCCATGGCTTTCAACGGCGCCAATCCTGTCCCGCCGCCGAGCAGAACTATCGGACCCTCGTCGTCCGGATCGAGGCGGAAGTCGCCGAGCGGGCCCAGCAGGTCGACGCGCTCGCCGACGGACATCGATCCGAAAACCCATCCGTCCGTGGCCACTCCGCCCGGCTGCCGGCGGATGTGGAATTCGAGCACCTTCGATTCACCGGGTGGATTGGCCATGGAGTACTGACGACCCTGGCCGGTGCCGGGTACCCGCAATTCGACGTACTGCCCCGCCGAGAATTCGAGCGGGCTGTCGAGCGTGACGAGAACCCGCCGCGTGTCACGGGCGACGTCCTCGATCGCGCTCACGGTGCCGACGAGGTCCCGCAGGGCGTGGACGGTGCCCGCCGGCGCCGTGTCCAGGCGTTCCACCACCGTGTCACTGCACGGGGTCACCTGGCAGGCCAGCGCAAACCCCCGCTCGCGTTCGGCCTGGGAAAGCGTGTTGTCGGGCGACCGACGGTGATCGACGGACCCCGACACGACCCGCAGCTTGCACGTTCCGCACGTGCCCTGATTGCAGGAGTTCGGCATCCACACGCCGCCCCGCAGAAACGCGTCCAGCAAAGATTGGTCGGGTCCGCACTCCACGGTGTCGGCGGCGACCGAGACGGTGAAGGTCACGGCTACACCTCCCACGTGGTCTGGAGTGCGGTGGGGCCGCGGAAGCCCCAGCCCCAGAACTCGACGTCCGCGGCGGTGTCGCGCTCGAGGTTCGGGATCGCCTCGAACAGTTCCTCCAGTCCGATCCGGCACACGTGGTTGGCGAAATAGATTCCCGCGCACGCGTGGTTGCCCGAGCCGAATGCGAGGTGGGGGAGCGGGGGACGGGTCATGTCGTACTGGGTGGGGGCGTCGTAGACCTCCGCGTCGTGGTTGGCCGAACCGTACGACAGCAGGACGACGGACCCCTCGGGGAGGGACACGTCGCCGAGCGTGACGTCCGTGGTGCTGATGCGTGCGGTGGCCGACCAGATCGGGGACGTCCAGCGCATCCCCTCGGAGATGGCCCGCGGAATGAGGGCAGGCTCGTCGACGACGGCCTCCAATTGCTCGGGCCGGGTGAACAGGCCGACGAGCGTCGAAGCCATGCCGTGGCCGGGTTCCTGCATCGCGCCCAGCAGATAGACGAAGAGGGTGGGGTAGATGTACTCCCGGTCGCGAACCCGGCCCTCGGGCATGCCGTCGTGCAACCAGTGCGAGATGGCGCTGTCGTCGGGGTTGACGATCCAGTTGTCGATCAGCGGATCGACGATCGCCCGGATCTCGGCTTTCGCCTCGTCACCCTGGACGAATCCCTCGGGGTTGGTGAACTCGCCGTTCGCGTCCACCCCGGCGTTGGTGAAGGAGTTCGACAGCCGGTGGAACCAGTCGCGTAGCGTGTCCGAGCTGACGTCGTTCAGGCCGAGCAGGTCGCCGAGTGCGCGGACGCTGACGGGCTCGCAGTACTGAGAGACCAGGTCGGCCTTGCCGTCGTTCTCGAACTGCTCCACGTAACGCCGGGCGATGGGGCGGACGAGTCCGTCGACCCAGCGGTCCACCTCCGACGGCTGCAGTGCGGGGTCGACCATCGAGCGGAGGTCGCGGTGGATCTCGCCGTTGACCCCGATCACGGCGGGGTGACCGAACGTGCGGCCGCCGGCCTTGGTGATGATCCCCTCGAAGTCGGGGCTGTTGGCGATGGTGCGGCAGAGGTCGGCGGTGGTCGCGACGAACGAACCGAGAACCGGGACGTACGCCAGCGGCGCCTCGGCGCGCAGCCGTTCGTACACCGGGTACGGGTTGCGCTCGAGTTCCGTCATAGTGATCTCGTCGATCCAAGACAGGGTGGCGGTCATGTCAATTCTCCTCTTCGGAAACAACTTTCGCGGCCATGGCGGCGTGGAGGAGAACGTATTGCGCAGGTCGGTGGGTCGTCTAGCCATTCTGCGCGGGGTCTGGACGATGTGCGCGACCAGTTGTGATCGGGGTCTCAGTTATCCTCGACTCGGCGTCCCGGCGCAGCTTCAATAGGTCGGAACGACTCTTACCGAGGCAGGTGCATGACGATGGCATCGACGATCACCGAGACCCACGACTGGGATGCGGCGTCGAGAGCGGTGGCCGGTGCGTATTTTCCGCACACCCTGACCGATCTGTCGTCGGGCGGTGCGATGACGCTGTCGATGCGGACCGTCGACTTCGGTCCCGTCACGCTCGGCAGGCTGGACTGGGGCGCGGACGTGTCGATCGAATGCGACTACCCGGGTGCGTACGAGGTCAACATCCCGCTGTCCGGTTCACTGGAATCCTGTTCGCAGGGCGACACGGTGGTGTCGCGTCCGGGGCAGGCCACGGTCTTCCGGGCCGACGAGCCGACTCTGATCAGCCGGTGGAGCGGCGATTGCACGGTGCTCGGCGTCAAGTTCGACAGCGACTACCTCCAGCGGGAGGCCGACCGGATTCTCGGCGCCGACTTGCGCCTCGGGCTGCGCCTGCCGTCCCAGATCGATCTCACCGGTGCATCGGAGAGCAGCTGGTTTCGCCTGGTCCACTCGCTGACCGCGCAGCTGCGGGAGCCGGCCGACCTCCTTGCCAATCCGGTGGTCGGCCCGCAACTCGCCGGCGCGATCACGTCGGCCTTCGTCCTCGCCGTCACACCCGACGAGGAGGTGCGCGGCGGCGCGCCCCGACCGCGGATCGTCAAGCGGGTCCTCGACGGGTTGAACGACGACCCGGCGCGGGCCTGGACGGCGGCCGACATGGCCGAACTCGCCGGCACCAGTGTGCGCCGGTTGCAGGAAGGGTTTCGCGAGTACGTCGGACGAAGCCCGTCCGAATGCCTCCTCGACATCCGCCTGAGTCGCGCCGACGCCGACCTGAGGGCGCTGGAGCCGGGTGTCACGGTCTCCGAAGTCGCTGCCCGATGGGGGTTTACCCATGCGGGCCGGTTCTCCGCCGCGTACCGCCGGCGGTACGGCAAATCCCCGTCAGAGCTGATTCGCTTCTGACGGGGACTGCGCGGGTGTTCGGTTACTTGTTACCGAAGTACGAGACGTCGTCGTTGCCGATGAGGTCGGGGACGGTCCAGCCGTCGAGGTCGTACTCGGACAGGCACTGCTCGGCGAAGCCCTTCATGGAGGCGACGTCGCCGCGGTTCTCGGCGGCGAACAGCAGTTCGGCCTTCACGTTTTCGTGGTTGCCGGAGTAATTGCGCTCGTACAGTTCGTGGCGGCCACCGAACTCGCTGCCGATCGAATCCCACAGCGCCTTCATGATCTTGACGCGTTCGACCGCGGTCATGCCGTCGGAGCCGCGGACGTACTTGTCCAGGTACGGGCGGACGTCGGGGCTCTTGAAGTCGCGTGCGCTCGAGGGCAGGTAGATCAGGCCGGACGCGACGTCCTGTTCGATGATCTCCTTGATGCGCGGGTAGCCCTGGATCATGAACATGCGGTACGTGAGGCCGTATTCGAGCTTGGGGATGACGGTGTCGCCGATCCACGGCTCGGGATTGCGTGCCATGGATTCGGTGAGTGACCAGAACAGGTTTCGCCAGCCGATGACCTCACCGACGCGGGTCTGCACGCCGCGGAAGCCGCCGGCTCCGGTGGCGTCGAGGGCCTTCATCAGCATGCCGGCGATGAAGTCGAGTTTCACGGCCAGGCGTGTGCAGCCCTGGAACGTGAAGCGGGGCAGGAATCCGGACTGCGGGAAGAAGCCGTTGATCTTGTCCACGTCGCCGTACATGAAGACGTTCTCCCACGGCACCAGCACCTTGTCGAAGATGAAGATGGTGTCGTTCTCGTCCATGCGGCTCGACAGGGGGTAGTCGAACGGGGTGCCCATCACGGCCGCGTTCTGGGTGAACGAGGACCGGCAGATCAGCTTCACACCTGGCGCGTCCATCGGGACGGTGCAGATGAGGGCGAATTCCTTCTTCTTGATCGGCAGGCCGTAGTGGGCGATGAAGTTGTAGTTGGTGATCGCGGATCCGGTGGCCACGACCTTGGCGCCGGAGACGATGAGGCCGGCGTCGGTTTCCTTCTCCACCTTCATGAATACGTCGCCGACCTCGTCCGGCGGGAGCTGCCGGTCGACGGGCGGGTTGATGATGGCGTGGTTCCAGTAGAGGACCTTTTCCTGCGATTCCTTGTACCAGCGTTCGGCGTTGTCCTGGAACGGCGAGTACAGCTCCTTGTTGGCGTGCAGGGTGCCGAGGAAGGAGGCCTTGTAGTCGGGGGAGCGGCCCATCCAGCCGTATGTCATGCGCGCCCAGGTGGCGATGGCGTCGCGTTCCTTCAGCAGGTCGTCCGCGGAGGTGGGTGCCTTGAAGAACGGCATCGTGACGCCGCCGTTGCCGGTGTCGGTGGGGGTGGTGACCTTGTCGACGTGTTCGCCGGTGTGCATCGAGTCGTAGAGGCGGGCGGTCATCCGGATGGGGTTGCGGAACGCCGGATGCGTGGTGACGTCCTCGACGCGCTCGCCGTGCAACCAGATCTCACGGTCGTCGCGCAGCGACTCGATGTACTCGTCACCGGTCATCGGCCGCGACGCGAAGTTGGCGGTGCGGTTGGCCTCGCAGTCTGCGGCCGGGTTGACCTTCGTCGGGTCGAGCGCGGTCTCGGGGGCGCTTTCGGTGGTGGTCATGGAATGTCCTTTCGGATCGGGCGGTCAGTTGACGGGCTGAAGATGGAATGGGGTGAAGGAGGTGGTGGAGTCGAACCAGCCGTTGTTCGGATCGTCCATCGATCCGTTCCATGCGGCCGACGCGGACGGTGAGCCGAGGTCGTGGAAAGTGCTCCGGTAGAACAGCAGCGGGTCCTTGCCGCTGGATTCGGCCGCGACGATCTCACCGATGAAGATGATGTGATCGCCACCGTCGTACTCGGCCCACGGCCGGCACGACAACGTGGCGGCGGCACCGCAGATGATGGGGGCGGTCGGCCCGTCGGCCCACACGGGTTCGGGGTTCTGCGGTCGCCCGGCGAAATGCATCGCGGTGTCCACCTGGTCTGCGGCGAGAATGTTGACGGCGAAGGGTGCCTTGCTCAAGTAGTTGCAGGCCTTGGACTTTCGGGTCAGGGTGATCTGGCACAGTCTCGGTTCGATCGAGACGGCGGTGAAGGCGGTGACCGTCGCGCCGTGCGGCAGGCCCTCGGAGTTGGCGCACGTGATGACCGTGACTCCGCTGGCAAACTGCCCGAAAATGTTCCGGAGTTCGCGTTGCTCCATGGTCGGAGCCTCCCTTCCTGTCCGGGGCGCTGATGAGGTACGGACGAAGGTACGACCGTGGGAACGGCGCGTCGATCCGCTGAGCGCGGAGGTGATCCGCTTTGCGCGGTGACTTGGATCACGCCGAAAATTGCAATCGAAGGTGTCCGTGGTCACACTGGTGCCATGCAGCCCGCGTCCAAGCTGATTCGCCCCGAAGATTGGGACGAAGCGTCGCACGTGGTGTCGGACGTGTACTTCCCGCATCGGCTGACCCCGCTGAACAGATCGAACGCCCGCAACACCGTCGCGGAGGCGGTGGAACTCGGGCCGGTCAAGATCACCCATATCGGCTGGGGCGCGGACGTGTCGATCCAGTCGGACCATCCCGGCGCGTATGCGATCAACGTGCCGCTGTCGGGGCATCTGGAATCGGTGACCGGCAAGCACGAGGTGTCGTCCGTGCCCGGGGACGGAACGATCTGCCCACCCGATACCACGACGCTCATCACCGACTGGAGCAAGGACTGCTCGATCATCGGCGTGCGTATCGACCGTGACTACCTGCACCGCGAGATGGCGCGGATCCTGGCGCGGCCGGGACTGCGACTTCCCCCGCAGCTGGACCTGACCAGCGAGAACGGTGCCAGTTGGCTGGCCCTGGTGCGGTCGCTGCTGGACCAGATGCTGCGGTCGGACGGCGTCTACACGAACCCTCTCGTGGCCGAGCAACTGTCGGGGGCGGTCACCACGGCGCTGGTCCTGGCAGCGGTCCCGGACGACGAGACGGCCGGTGCCGGTACCCGGCCGCGCATCGTCAAGCGCGTCATCGACGAGATCCACGCCGATCCTGCGCGGGCGTGGACGGCGGCCGAGATGGCCGAGATCGCGGGTGTCGGGGTTCGGCGCCTGCAGGAGGGATTCCAGGAGTACGTCGGGGTGAGCCCCCGCGACTACCTGCTGGACGTCCGGCTCGAACGCGTCCACGACGACCTGCTGCGCGCGGACGGTTCGTCGACGGTCGCCGAGGTCGCGATGCGCTGGGGTTTCACCCACACCGGCCGGTTCGCGGCGGCGTACCGGCGGAAGTACGGCGTGGCGCCCTCGGAAGCGCTCCGGGGCTGACGGTCCGGCGTCAGCTCACGTAGGAGAAGATCGTCGCCATTCCGGCGGCAAGGTGATAGTCGTTGTGGCAGTGCGTGATCCACTGGCCCGGGTTGGTCGCGTCGATGTCGGCGGCGACGGTCTGTCCGGGGAGCACGATCACGGTGTCCTTCCGCGGTCCGGAGCCGTCCGGCCGGGCCACGGCGAACGTGTGCCCGTGCAGGTGCATGGGGTGGAACATCATCGTGGGGTTCGTGTAGACCAGCCGTACCCGCTGGTCCCGGTGGACGGTCAGCGGCGTGTGGTCGGGATAGGCCTGGCCGTTCACCGTCCACGTGTACTGCTTCATGTCGCCGCCGAGCGACGCCTCGAGGGTGACACCCGGGTCGACGACGGGTAGCCGGACGGCGTCGGTGGCCCTCAGGTCGGCCACGGTGAGTGGGGGAGGGCCCAGTTCGCGGGGCGCGACGGTGGGGTCGGGGGCGGCGCCGCCGCCGGTGCGCACCACCGCGAATCCCTGCGCGCCCTTCCCCTCGGCGACCGCGACCAGCGGGAACACCCCGTCCTGCAGGGTGACGACGGCGTCGTATCGCTCGCCCATACCGATCAGCACCGAGTCGGTGTCGACCGGTTCGACGGGGAAGCCGTCCGTGTCGGTGACGGTCAGCCGGTGGCCACCCAGCGCGACCCGGAACGCGGTGTCGTCGCCGGCGTTGATCAGCCGGATGCGGGCGCGTTGCCCCGGCCGCGCCGTGAACACGGTCGGATCGCCGGGTGGTTTCCCGTTCAGCAGGTACACGGGGTACCGGACGTCGCCGGAGTCACCGCCGAGCACGGGCGACGTCATCTCGGGCATGGACGCCATCCGCCCGCCGCGGAGTGCGTCGAAGACCTGCGACGGCGTGCGGTCGGTCAACCAGTCGGACAGCACGACGACGAACTCGGTGTCGTAGTTCGCGGGTGTCCCGGGATCGTCGATGATCAGAGCCCCGTACAGCCCTCGGCCGCGCTGGAGATCGCCGTGCGTGTGGTACCAGTAGGTGCCCGGGTCGGGCGGGATGAAGTCGTAGACGAACCCTGTGCCCGCCGGTATCGGGGCCTGTGTGACATCCGGGACCCCGTCCATGTCGTTGCGGATGGCCAGCCCGTGCCAGTGCACCGTGGTGGAATCCGAGAGCTGGTTGCGACACCGCACCTGGACCCTGTCCCCGACGTTCGCCCGCAGTATCGGGCCCGGCAGTTGAGTGTTGTACAGCCACGCAGCAGTGCGCGTACCTGCGATGTCGACGTCGGATTGTGCCGCGGAGAGTTCGTAGGCGACCGGTCTGCCCCCGGGAAAGCGGCGTTCCTCGGCCTCGGCGTACGCGCGTACATCCGGAGAGTCGGGCCCGATCGCGGCCTCGGCGTCGTCGGCGCGGGAGCAGGCCCCGGTGAGCCCGAGCAGTGCGGCTCCCGCTCCCCACTGCAGCACGCGTCGCCGGGACAACGGCACGTCGAGTGGACGGTTCCCAGGCATCCCCGCTCCTTCCGCGGGTAGACCGTTTCCCGTGACGCTACTCGGGCGGGTCAGGCCAGGGCGCCGATTCGCGCCCGGTCGCGCAGTGCGATGAGTTCGCGGGCGTGCGCCTCCAGTTTGCGATCCTCGTCGGACTGCGGAACCCACTGCCGCGCCGCCGTCGCGGCGCCGTCCTCGTCGACGGCGGCGACCACGGTGAGGCAGTGGGTGGTCAGGTTCATCTCCCGGGTGCGCGGGTCACCGGACCGCACGTGCACCGAGATGTGCATGGTCTGCGCGCCGGTGTGCAGCAGGCGGGCGTCGACCTCGACGACGTGACCGATCTGGATCGGGCGGTAGAAACGAACCCCGCCGGCGTAGACGGACACGCACGGTGTGCCGTTCCACGACGTGCCGCACAGGTAGGCGGCCTCGTCGATCCAGCGCATCACGGTTCCGCCGTGGGTCTTGCCGCCCCAGTTGACGTCGGTGGGCGCGGCGAGGAACCGGGTGAGCGATTCCGGTGCGGTGCCCGCGTCGGTGTAATTCTGCTTGCTCATCGCCTCTTCGATGTCGGCTCGCAGGCCGATGCGCATGACCGCTTCTTCGGACTCCGCTCGGTCGGTGGCGGTGACGGGCTGCCACGGCGGCACACTCGTCGGCTTTCCGGAGTCGTCGACGGCCACGAAGATGATCAGGCAGTTGCTGGCCTCGGTGAACTGCCCGGTCCGCGGGTCGGCCGACGACACGGTGCACTGGATGTGCATGCTCGAGCGCCCCGTGTGGACGAGCCGCGCTTCGACCTCGACGAGGTGTCCCGACTCGATGGACCGGGTGAACTTGATGTTTCCCACGTAGGCGGTGACGCAGTAGCTCCCGCTCCAGCCGACCGCGCAGGCGTAGGCGGCCTTGTCGATCCATTCGAGGATCCGGCCCCCCTGGACGGCCCCTCCGAGCGTCGCCACCTCGGTGGGTGCGGCCAGGAAGCGGAGGGTGATGCTGCGAGGAGGCGTGGTCATCGATGTGATCCTCGGGAATTCGACGTGGCCGGCACGAGGGCGCGAACCGGGGACGGCGAAACGTCGTTGTCCGCCGGTGGCGGGGAAATTATCCCACAGATGCACCCGGCCGACCCGTCCGCGATGTGAACAGACCGGAGGTTGACGAATGCGTGTGACCACGCGCACACTCGACATCGACCGCACAGCGTTCTCAATGTACGCACAGCGTACGAGTGATCGGATCAGGTGATGACCTCGACGTCGACGACGACCGCACCTCACGTGGACCGGGCAGGCCTCGACCACGTCGACCGGGAGTTCTACCTCCCCGCGCAGCGAGTGCTGCCATGGAAGGCGAACCTCGCGGCGCTCCCCGGCGAACCGGGAACTCCGCTCCGCATCGCGGGGGTCGTGCGCTCACGCGACGGCGAACCACTGTCGGGGGCGGAACTCGAGATCTGGCACGCGGACGCCGACGGCTGCTACTCCGGGTACTCCGTCGAGATTCTGCGCAACAACCTGCGCGGCATCGTCGTCACGTGCGCCGGTGGCCGCTTCGACATCTCGACCGTGCAGCCCGCACCGTGCGAATTCTCCAGCGCCCGGAGCGAAGCCGACGTGGGTCACGTCAACGTGATCGTGCATGCGCGGGGCTTCCGTCCGCTCGAGACGCGGCTGGTTCCGACGCCGGGCGCGTCGCGGGAAGTGGGCGCGTCCGCCGTGGAGTCGCTCGTCGGCGTCAGTGCCGGCGGCGAGGTCGCCTGCGACTTCGTGCTCGACCCGGTCTGACCGACGTGACGCCGTCAGCCGGCGTAGCCCATGTCCGAGCTCAGGGCGGCCGCGGCGGCCAGGACGCACGGAACGGCCTGTTCTCGGAACTGCGCGGGAGTGTTGCGCGCGGACGACGTGGAACAGGCGACGACGCCGACCACTGTGCCGCCTGCGTCGCGGACGGGGGCGGCCAGCGAGATCAGCCCCTTCTCCAGTTCCTCGGACGTCAGGGCGAATCCCTGCTCGCGGACCTTGGCGAGTTCCCGCTCGAGTTCGGCTGCCGTGCCGATGGTTTCGGGCCCGAGTTTCTGGAACGTGGACTCGGCGACCACCCGCTCGACCACGTCGGCGGGAGCCCAGGCGAGGAGCGCGCGGCCCATGGATGTGGCGTAGGCGGGGACGCGGGTGCCGACGGAGACGTTGATGCTCATGATCCGCCGGACGGGGACTCGAGCCGCGTAGACCACGTCGGCGCCGTCGAGTACGCCGAGCGACGCGGACTCCTGGGTCTTCTCGGCCACCTCGAGCAGTCGGGGCATCGCGGCCTCGATCAGCGCGTGCGACTCCGAGTAGTGCTGTCCGATGCTGAGCACACGGGGGGTGAGAGACCACCGCCCGCCCGCGCCGGCGACGTACCCCAGCTTCTGCAGGGTGAGCAGGATCCGGCGGACGGCGGGGCGCGACAGTCCCGCCTCCGTGGCGAGTTCGGCGAGCGTGGGGTTCGGGCGTTGGGCGTCGAACGCCAGCAGCACGGCGAAACCACGCTCGATGCTCTGGATGTAATCGCGATCGCTCTCGGTCATTGCGGCCTCCACCAGCGATTCGTGTGCGTATTCGGACTCGGGGTTGACATTTCAATGTGACTGCGCGCACAGTAGTGGTGTACGCACAGCGTGATAGTAGTACGCAGAGCGTACAGAAGCAAGACTCTCGGCGCGTGAACACCCACCGCGCCGCCCAAAACTCGATACAGCCCAATCCGCTCCCCTCCCAGCCCAAGGAGAAACAGATGACCACCACCGAGAGCCCCACCGCCGCCGGATCCGGCTCCGCCGCGACCGACAAGTTCAAGGCCGAGCGCGTCACCGCCGACACCTCGCCGGAGCGGCTCGCGGCCATTGCCAAGGATGCGCTCGGCGCACTCAACGACGTGATCCTGAAGCACGGCGTCACCTACCCCGAGTACCGCGTCTTCAAGCAGTGGCTCATCGACGTCGGCGAGGGCGGCGAGTGGCCGCTGTTCCTCGACGTGTTCATCGAGCACTCCGTCGAAGAGGTTCTCGCCCGCAGCCGCAAGGGCACCAAGGGCAGCATCGAGGGCCCGTACTACATCGAGAACTCTCCCGAGCTGCCGTCGAAGTGCACCCTGCCGATGCGTCCCGAGGACGAGAAGATCACCCCGCTCGTCTTCTCGGGCCAGGTCACCGATCTCGACGGCAACGGCCTCGCAGGCGCCAAGGTGGAACTGTGGCACGCGGACAACGACGGCTACTACTCGCAGTTCGCCCCGCACCTGCCCGAGTGGAACCTGCGCGGCACCATCATCGCCGACGAGGAGGGCCGCTACGAGATAACCACGATCCAGCCGGCGCCCTACCAGATCCCGACCGACGGCCCGACCGGTCAGTTCATCGAGGCGCAGGACGGTCACCCGTGGCGTCCCGCGCACCTGCACCTCATCGTGTCCGCGCCCGGTAAGGAATCGGTGACCACGCAGCTGTACTTCAAGGGCGGCGAGTGGATCGACAGCGACGTCGCGTCGGCGACCAAGCCGGAACTCATCCTCGACCCGAAGACCGGTGACGACGGCAAGAACTACGTCACCTACAACTTCGTGCTCGACCCCGCGTGACCCGTTCCACCCGTAGAGAAAGTGATCCGATGACCGACCTGTCGATCGTTTCCGTCGAAACGACGATCCTCGATGTGCCGCTGGTGCGTCCCCACAAGTTCGCCACCACGTCGATGACGGCGCAGCCGCTGCTGCTCGTCGCCGTCACGACCGCGGGCGGCGTGACCGGCTACGGCGAGGGCGTCGTCCCCGGCGGCCCGTGGTGGGGCGGCGAATCGGTGGAGACGATGCAGGCGATCGTCGAGCGGTACATCGTCCCGGTGCTGCTGGGGCGGGGTGTCGACGAGATCACCGGCATCATGTCGGACATCGAACGAGTCGTCGCCAATGCCCGTTTCGCGAAGGCCGCCGTCGACGTCGCTTTGCACGACGCCTGGGCCCGCAGCCTGGGTGTGCCCGTGCACACGCTGCTCGGCGGCGCCTTCCGGAAGAGTGTCGACGTCACGTGGGCCCTCGGCGCCGCACCCGCCGAGGAGATCATCGAGGAGGCGCTCGGGCTCGTCGAGTCGAAGCGGCACTTCAGTTTCAAACTGAAGATGGGTGCGCTCGATCCCGAGGTCGACACTGCCCGGGTGGTCCAGATCGCGCAGGCTCTGCAGGGCAAGGCCGGCGTCCGCATCGACGTCAACGCCCGCTGGGACAGGCTCACTGCGCTGAAGTACGTGCCCCGCCTCGTCGAAGGCGGCGTCGAACTGATCGAGCAGCCCACGCCCGGTGAGCAGCTCGAGGTCCTCGCCGAGCTCAACCGACTCGTCCCCGTCCCGGTGATGGCGGACGAGAGCGTGCAGACTCCGCACGACGCCCTCGAGGTCGCACGGCGCGGAGCCGCGGACGTCATCGCCCTCAAGACCACCAAATGTGGCGGCCTGAAGAAGAGCCGCGAGGTGGTCGCGATCGCGAAGGCAGCCGGAATCGCCTGCCACGGAGCCACGTCCATCGAAGGCCCGATCGGCACCGCGGCGTCCATCCACTTCGCGTGCGCGGAGCCCGGCATCGACTTCGGCACCGAACTGTTCGGGCCGCTGCTGTTCAGCGAGGAGTTGCTGCAGGAACCGATCCGCTACGCCGACGGTCAGGTGTTCCTGCCCGAAGGGCCCGGCCTCGGAATCGAGCTCAACATGGACGCAGTCAAGACCTGGACCAGGAACTAAGGAGCACACCACCCGATGGCACTCTTTCACGTCCGCATGGACGTCGCCATTCCCCGCGACCTCGACCCGCAGGTCCGGGACGAGACCATCGCCAAGGAGAAGGCGTACTCGCAGGAGCTCCAACGCTCCGGCAAGTGGCCCGAGATCTGGCGGATCGTCGGGCAGTACAGCAACATCAGCATCTTCGACGTCGAGTCGGCCGACGAACTGCACGAGATCCTGTGGAACCTTCCACTGTTCCCGTACATGAACATCGAGATCATGCCGCTCACCAAGCACGGTTCCGACGTCAAGTAGGCCCTCCGGGCCCGTGCGTGGTTAGCGAGTCTCTGGACTCGTCAACCACGCACAGGCGGCGGAGCCGCCTATTTCTGCTGCGCCAGCAGCTGGTCCACCGCGCGCACGCTGAGGACGTGGTCGAGTGCCATGGTGGCGCTGCCGACGACTCCCGACAGTTCCCCGTGTGTCCAGGGGAGGATCTGAAGCTGTTGGGTGGCAACGGCGATGGCGTTGCCGTACAGGGTTTCGCGTAGCCCGGCGACGAACGTGTCGTAGGCCTGCGCCATGTCACCGCCGACGATCACGACCTCCGGATTGAGGAGGTTGATCGCACCCGACAACACTTCGCCGATCTGCCGTCCGCTCTCGCGGATCATCCGCCGGGCCTCGGCGTCCCCGGCCAGGGCGAGGGTGATCACGTCGCGGATGTGGGTGACTTCGCGTCCCTGCTCCTGCAGATTGCGGACCAGCGCCCACCCGCCGGCGACGGCCTCGATACACCCGACATCACCGCAGCGGCACACGACTCCTTGTGCCGCTGCGGTTTTCGTGTGCCCGATCTCGCCTGCCGCGCCGAGGGCGCCACGCTGGAGGACGCCACCGGACACGAGGCCGGCGCCCAGACCAGTCGACGCCTTGATGAGCAGCATGTCGGCGAAGTCGCGGCGTTCTCCGCGCCGCTCCGCCAGCACCATGACGTTGGCATCGTTGTCGACGAAGACGGGTGCGTCGGTGACGTCGGCGAGGAACGGCTGGAGGGGGACGCCGTCCCAGCCCGACATCATGGGGGAGTTCAGGCTGCACCCGCGTTCGGTGTCGACGGTTCCGGGGAGGCTGATCCCGATCCCGACCGTCCTGCCCGCGGTCTCGCCCAGACTCTCGCGCAGTGCGATGAGGCGTTGCGCGATGACGGGCATCAGCTCGGCCGGGCTGGTGCCGATTTCCTGCTCCACGTCCTCGGCGACGATGACGTCGCCGGCGAGGTCGCAGATGGCCAGCTGAGTGCGGCTCCGGCCGATGGCCGCCGACAGCACGACACCGGCCTGAACGTGAAACGAGAGCTTCACCGGCGGCCGACCCCCGGTCGAGACACCCTCCTCGCGTTCGACGACGAGCCCCGACGCCTGAAGCGAGGAGACCCGCGCCGCGACCGCGGTGCGGGAGAGGCCGGTGAGGGTGCCGATCTCGGTGCGCGTCGTTGCTTGCCCTGCGCGAATGAGGGCGAAGACGTCGCCACCCGTCGCCGGGGAGGTCGTCGAGCGAGGCGTCCGCATGCAGGCCATTCAACCAACCGGACACGCGTCTGACAACGTAAGGCCCGGATCTTTGTTCGCCGAAATACTTAAGTCTGTATTGATCGAAAGCGAAAGGTCGCCTACTGTCGTCTGTGACGGCCCACACATCCGGCTTTCAGAGGGAGATGACATGTCACCAGCGACCACCGTGGAACCGTGCGATTTCGTCGTGTTCGGCGGAACCGGCGACCTGGCGGTTCGTAAGCTGCTTCCCGCGCTCTACCTGCGCGACAGGGACGGCCAGCTGCCCGCCGAAACCCGCGTGATCGGTGCCTCGCGAGCCGGTCTCGACACCGACGGTTACCGCGACAAGGTGCGAGGCGAACTCGCGCGGTTCGTGTCCGGCGATCAGCTGGATTCGGACACCTGTGAGCGATTTCTCAATCGCCTCGAATACGTCTCCGTCGACGCCGCGGACCCCACGAACTGGGCGGGCCTCAGCGAGTGTCTCGCCGCGCGGGAAGGTTCGATCCGGGTCTTCTACCTGGCGTGCGCTCCCGGTCTGTTCGGGCCGATCTGTGAGAACCTCGCCCTGAACGATCTCGCCGACGCGCAGTCCCGCGTCGTGCTGGAGAAGCCGATCGGACACGACCTCGCCTCGGCCCGCGCCGTCAACGACGCGGTCGGCGCCGTGTTCGAGGAGTCGCAGATCTTCCGCATCGACCACTACCTCGGCAAGGAGAGCGTCCAGAACCTCCTGGTCACGCGATTCGCCAACACGTTCCTCGAACCGCTGTGGAACTCCTCGTCGATCGACCACGTGCAGATCAACGTCGCCGAGTCGCTCGGAGTCGGCAGTCGCGGCGGCTACTACGAGTCGGCGGGTGCCCTGCGCGACATGCTGCAGAACCACCTCCTGCAGATGCTCTGCCTCGTCGCGATGGAACCGCCCACCTACGTCGACCGCGAGACCGTGCGAGACGAGAAGCTCAAGGTCCTCCAGGCCCTCAAGCCGATGAGCCCGCAGGACGTCGAACGCTGCACCGTCGCAGGCCAGTACGGCCCCGGCCTCGCCGACGGGATCGCCGTCCCCGGATACCAGGAGGACGTCGAGAACCCGGAGAGCACCACCGAGACGTTCATCGCCGTCAAGGCCGAGATCCAGAACTGGCGTTGGGCCGGCGTGCCGTTCTACCTGCGCACCGGCAAGCGCATGGACCGGCGCTGCTCGGAGATCGTGGTGCAGTTCAAGCCCGTCCCGCACCCCATGTTCCCCGGCAGCGAGGGCCACAGCGAACCCAACCGCCTGGTGATCCAGTTGCAGCCCCACGAGGGCATGCGGCTGCACATGACGGCGAAGGAACCCGGCCCCGGCGGTATCCGGCTCAAGCCGGTGTCGTTGGACCTCAACTACATCGAGACGTTCAAGCGTCCGTCACCCGACGCCTACGAGCGGCTGCTGATGGATGTGGTCCGGGGTAACCCGACCCTGTTCATGCGCCGCGACGAGGTCGAGGCCGCCTGGGAGTGGGTCGAGCAGATCCTCGTCGGCTGGGAGAAGTCCGAGCGCGCCCCGCGCCGCTACCCGGCGGGCACCAACGGACCCACCGACGCAACCACCCTGATCGAGCGCGACGGCCGCGCCTGGCACGAAGGAGTCACCGCATGACCGACGCACCCACACCGACGGCCGACGTGCACCCCGTCCTCGCCGCCGTCACCGAACGCATCATCGAGCGCAGCAAGCCCGAGCGCACGATCTACCTGGACCGTATCCGTCAGGCCGCCGACCGCGGCCCGGCGCGCGGCAAGCTGGCCTGCGCGAACCTCGCGCACGGCTTCGCCGCGTCCGGCCCGGCCGACAAGAAGGCGCTGCGCAGCTTCGTCAAGCCCAACATCGCGATCGTCTCGTCGTACAACGACATGCTGTCGGCGCACCAGCCGTTCGAGCACTTCCCGCGGCAGCTGAAGGCCGCGGTCATGGAAGCCGGCGGCATCGCCCAGTTCGCCGGTGGTGTCCCCGCGATGTGCGACGGCATCACCCAGGGACGCGACGGCATGCAGCTGTCGCTGTTCAGCCGCGACGTCATCGCGATGGCGACGGCGATCGGACTGTCCCACGACATGTTCGACGGTGCCCTCATGCTCGGTGTGTGCGACAAGATCGTGCCGGGAATGCTCATCGGCGCCCTGGGGTTCGGTCACCTCCCGACGATCTTCGTCCCGGCCGGGCCGATGACGTCCGGTCTGCCCAACAACGAGAAGTCGCGCGTGCGGCAGTTGTACGCGGAGGGCAAGGCCGATCGCGAGGAACTGCTCGACGCGGAGGCGGCGAGCTACCACGGTGTAGGCACCTGCACGTTCTTCGGCACGGCCAACTCCAACCAGCTCCTCATGGAGGTCATGGGCCTGCACCTGCCCGGATCGAGCTTCGTGAACCCGGGGACCCCGCTGCGCGAGGCTCTCACGTCGGAGGCGGGAAAGCGCGTCACCGGTCTCACCGCGCTCGGCGACGACTACACGCCGGTCGGCGAGGTCGTGGACGAGAAGGCCGTCGTCAACGGCTGCGTGGCGCTGCTCGCCACCGGCGGTTCGACCAACCACACGATGCACCTCGTGGCCATCGCCCGCGCCGCCGGAATCACCCTCACGTGGGACGACCTGTCGGAACTGTCCGCGGTGGTGCCGCTGCTCGCCCGGATCTACCCCAACGGCTCCGCGGACGTGAACCACTTCCACGCGGCCGGCGGCCTCGGCTACGTCGTGTCGTCGATGCTGGACGCGGGACTGCTGCACGAGGACGTGAAGACCGTCGTCGGCCCCGGGCTCCGCCGCTACACGGAGGAACCGAAGCTGTCCGGCGAAGGCGTCGAATGGCAGCCGGGCACGCGAATCAGCCTCGACACCAGCGTGTTGCGCGGACCGGAAGATCCGTTCGACGTCAACGGCGGCCTCAAGATGCTGACCGGAAACCTTGGTTCGTGCGTGATGAAGACGTCGGCCGTCCACCCGGACCACCGTGTGGTGACCGCTCCGGCCAGGGTCTTCGACGATCAGCTCGACTTCCTGGCCGCGTTCGAGGCGGGCACGTTGACCGGTGATTTCGTCGCCGTGCTCCGGTACCAGGGCCCGCGCGCCAACGGCATGCCCGAATTGCACAAGCTCACACCGGTACTCGGTGTTCTGCAGGATCAGGGCCGGAAGGTCGCGCTGGTCACCGACGGCCGGATGTCGGGTGCCTCCGGGAAGGTTCCCGCGGCCATCCACCTCACCCCCGAGGCGGCCGCGGACGGACCCCTCGCGCGGGTGCGTGACGGCGACGTCCTCACCGTCGACGCGGTGACCGGATCCGTGAACGTGCACCTCGACGACGAGGAACTGGCCGCCCGCCCGGCGACCGGTCGTGCGCTCGGTGCCGACGAATGGGTCGGCACGGGGCGCGAACTCTTCGCCGGCCTGCGAGCCGCTGTCGGACCGGCGACCCAGGGCGCCAGCGTTTTCCACCCCCAACCCGTCTAAGGAGTATTCAGTGACGAACAGCCCCTCCCTCCTCGACCGCGTCCCGGTCATCCCCGTCGTCGTCGTGGACGACCTCGGCGACGCAGTGCCGGTGGCCCGCGCGCTGGTGGCCGGCGGCATCCCGATGATCGAACTGACCCTGCGCACGCCCTGCGCGCTCGACGCCATCAAGGCGATCGCGAGCGAGGTGCCGGAAATCTGCGTCGGCGCGGGCACGATCGTGGAACCGGTACAGGCCGCGCAGGCGGCCGACGCGGGAGCGCAGTTCCTGGTCTCACCGGGGAGCACCGAAACTCTGCTGAAGGCCATGACGGACACCGGACTGCCGCACCTCCCGGGTGCGGCGACGGTCTCCGAGGTGCTCTTCCTGCTCGAGCACGGCTACCGCGAACTCAAGTTCTTCCCGGCAGAGGCGTCGGGTGGCGCGAAGTTCCTCGGCTCGATCCACTCACCCGTTCCGGCGGCACGGTTCTGCCCCACCGGCGGCATCTCGACGTCGAACGTCGGCGACTACCTGTCGCTGCCCAACGTCGGCTGTGTCGGCGGATCCTGGCTCACGCCCGCCGACGCCGTGAAGCTGAAGGACTGGGACCGGATCAGCGGACTCGCGCGTGAGGCGGCGGCACTCGCCCGGTAGCGGGGGAAGCGGCGCGGTACGGTGATGTCGTGCGCGACAGTGACAACGGTGACTCCCAGCGGCCGGGTTCTCAGTCCTCGCTGAAGTCCGCCAACCAGCACCGTGTGGTCCGCGCACTCCAGACGTCGGGTGAGCTCACCCAGGCGGAGATCGCGCGTCGCACCGGGTTGGCCCCCGCCACCGTCTCGAACATGGTCAAGGAATTGACCGCGGCCGGGATGGTCGCCGTGCCCGGCGGCGACCACCCGGGCCAGCGGGGCCGCGCGGTGAAGCTGACCCGCAAGATGGGGCTCGCGGTCGGGATCGACTTCGGGCACCGCCATCTCACCGTTGCCGTCGCCGACATGGCCCACCAAGTGCTGGCCGAGGAGCGCGTCGAACTCGGCGCGGGGCACCGCGCCGAGGACGGCGTGGTGCAGGCGGGCGCTCTTCTGGACGCGGCCCTCGATCGCCTCGGCTGCGACCGTACGTCCGTTCTCGCGGTCGGCATGGGTCTGCCGGCGCCGCTCGAGACCGATACCGGTGAGGTCGGCGGCCCGTCGATCCTCCCGGGGTGGGTCGGTGTCGACGCGGCAGCCATCGCGTCGGAGTATCTCGGCACCGCGGTGCACGTCGACAACGATGCGAACCTCGGCGTGCTCGCCGAACACATGTGGGGAGCGGGCCGGGGAACCACCGATCTCGCCTACATCAAACTGTCCGACGGAGTGGGTGCCGGACTCGTCCTCGATGGCCGGCTGTACCGCGGAAGAGGCGGCACCGCAGGCGAAATCGGCCATCTGACACTCGACGAGTTCGGTCAGGTATGCCGCTGCGGCAACCGCGGCTGCCTCGAGACCCTCGTCGCCTCGCACGTCGTGATCGGCCTGCTCGCACCGAGCCGCGGCCCCGACCTCACCATCGCCGACATCGTCGCGATGGCCGAGGGCGGAGATGCCGCCTGCATCCGGGTGCTCGCCGACACGGGACGGCACGTCGGCGTCGCCGCAGCGAGCCTGTGCAACCTCGTCAATCCCGAACGTCTCGTCATCGGCGGTGAACTCGCGCTGGCCGGGGAACTGCTGCTCGGGCCGATGCGTGAGGTGGTCGGACGCTACGCGGTGCCCAGCGCGGTCCGTTCCCTGGACATCCGCGTCGCCGAACTCGGTCCCCGGGCGCAGGTGCTCGGTGCCGTCGCGCTGGGTCTGCGATCCGCGCTTCCGGCCTGACTGTTCGCCGCTGAATTCTCACATCAGTTTGTGGGGTGAACTCTGCGCTCGTGACGGTCAGGTCGTTCATTAGTGAACATTTGCGCGGTGTTGTTCGTGTATTTGTGTTCACATCTTGACGGTTCCCTATTCCGTTGCCTACTGTGTTCCACACCACAACGAATGCGCTCTCGCGCAGGCCTCGGCTCGATCCGAGTCTCGATCACCCCCTTGCTCACGAGGAGTCCCATGACTGAAAACGTCCTGTTGCCCGGTGCGGAATCGCCCGGCGACACAGCAGAGGGCACTTCGGTTCCCGTCCGTATCGCGGTCGTCGCCGCACTCGGCGGGTTGCTGTTCGGCTACGACAGTGCGGTGATCAACGGCGCGGTGTCGGCGATCGAAGGCAAGTTCCAGGTCGATTCCGCTCTCCTCGGATTCGCGATCGCCTCGGCACTGCTGGGCGCCGCGGCGGGAGCGATGCTGGCCGGGCGGATCGCCGACCGGTACGGACGCCTCGTCACCATGCGGGCCGCTGCCGTGATGTTCCTGCTGAGCGCCATCGGCACCGGATTCGCGGCCAACGTCGAGATGCTGGTGACGTTCCGGATCGTCGGCGGCATCGGTGTGGGGCTGGCCTCGGTCATCGCACCCGCCTACATCGCCGAGATCTCGCCCGCCCGGGTGCGCGGACGTCTCGGGTCGCTGCAGCAACTCGCGATCGTCACGGGCATCTTCGTCTCGCTCCTGGTCGACTACGCCCTCGCCGCCCTCGCCGGTGGGTCGCAGGAAGAACTGTGGTTCGGGCTCGAGGCCTGGCGCTGGATGTTCCTCGCGATGTGCGTGCCCGCACTGGCCTACGGACTGCTGTCGCTGACGATTCCCGAATCCCCGCGCTACCTGATCGCCCAGGGCCGCCTCGGTGAGGCTCGCGGCATCCTCGCGGTCCTGCTCGGCGAGAAGGGTCTGGACCTCAAGATCGAGAGCATCCGCTCGACGCTGGCCCGTGAGACACAACCGTCGATCCGTGATCTGAAGGGCTCCGCGTTCGGCCTCATGCCGATCGTGTGGATCGGCATCGGACTCTCCGTCTTTCAGCAGTTCGTCGGCATCAACGTGATCTTCTACTACTCCAGCGTCCTGTGGCAGGCCGTCGGCTTCGACGAGGGCAGCTCACTGCAGATCACGGTCATCACGTCGGTGGTCAACATCGCCACCACCCTCATCGCCATCGCCTACATCGACCGGGTGGGCCGGCGACCGCTGCTGATCATCGGCTCCGCCGGCATGGCCGTGACGCTCGCGACCATGGCGTTCATCTTCGGCACCGCATCCACCACCGTCGTGGACGGTGTCACGACGCCGCAGCTGACCGGACTGCAGGGCCCGATCGCGCTCGTCGCCGCCAACCTCTTCGTGGTGGCATTCGGAATGTCCTGGGGTCCTGTGGTGTGGGTCCTGCTCGGCGAGGCGTTCCCCAACCGCATCCGGGCCGCCGCCCTGTCGCTCGCCGCAGGCGCCCAGTGGGCGGCGAACTGGCTGATCACTGTGACGTTCCCGTCCATGAAGGACTTCTCGCTGGGAATCTCGTACGGCTTCTACGCTGTGTGCGCCGTGCTGTCACTCGTCTTCGTGTTGCGCTGGGTCAAGGAGACGAAGGGCGTGGAACTCGAAGCGATGCATTCGGATTCGGCCGCGTAGTACCGACCACGCCACCAAGGAGGCACCCGCGAGTACGTCACTCGTGGGTGTCTTCTTCGTCCTTCATCTGCTCGACTGCCGTCGCGGATTCGCTCACGATCGCGCGCATGGCCGCCTCCGCCGCATCGGCATCGCCCATCTGGATGGACGACGCCACCACGCCGTGCAGGCGGATGGCTTCGGTCTCGGCGACGTGCGGCATCAACGAGTGCCGGGTGCGGCCCTCGAGCACCTCCACGACGATCTGCGACATCGCGCGCAACAGCGGATTCCCCGACGCGGTCAGCAGTGTGCGGTGAAAGTCGGAGTCGTGAGCCAGGTAGGCGTCCGTGTCCGCCGCGCGGGACGTCGACGACATTCCGATGACGGCCGCCGTCAGCGCCCCGCACTGTTCCGGCGTCGCCCGCGTCGCTGCGAGACGCGCGGCGAGAGGTTCGATGCCCGACCGTAGTTCGCTCAGGCTCGACAGCTGCTCGAATCGCTGTGGGCCGGCCAGCTTCCACCGAATCACGCTCGGATCCAGCGAATTCCAGTGCTCCTCACCCAGTACGGTGATCCCGACGCGACGCCGCACGGCCAGCAGCCCGAGGGATTCGAGGACGCGGACCACCTCGCGGACGACGGTGCGGGAGACGGAGTACTGGGTGACCACGTCGTCGGCGGAGATCCGGGTGCCGGGTGCGACGACCCCGGCCACGATGTCGCTACCCAGTCGATCGAGCACCGTCTCGTGCAATTGCCGGTACTCGCCGCCGTCTGCGTTGGTCATCCGCCGATGTTCCCACGGTTAGCCCCATTGAACACACGTTGGCGCGCGATTCAGACTCTAAGTAGTACTTAATTGCGTTCGGCCTTGAAATCATATGGTTTATGAGGCAGAGTGACCTGAGTCACGAACAAGGGTCATTCCATCACCGATCTCCCTGGAGCAACAGAATGAGTACCGCGTCACTACTCGCAGCGGCCGACAGTGCCGGCCACGACGCGCGGCTGATCACGGCCGCCGTCGTCGGCGTCGCCGTGATCATCGCGCTGATCACCTGGCTCAAACTCCACCCGTTCCTCGCGCTGTCGATCGGCGCCGTCGGCGTCGGCATCGCCGCAGGTCTGGGTGGGCAAGACTCGGTGAAGTCGTTCGTCGAGGGCTTCGGGGCCACGATGGGCAGCGTCGGAATCCTGATCGGGTTCGGTGCCATGTTCGGCAAGTTGCTCGCCGATTCCGGTGGCGCCGACCGCGTCGTCGACACCCTCGTCGGACGAGCGGGCCCGCGGTCGCTGCCGTGGATGATGGCGCTGGTCGGCGCCGTGATCGGCCTGCCGATGTTCTTCGAGATCGGCCTCGTGCTGTTGATGCCCGTCATCATCCTGGTCGCACGGCGTTCGGGACTGTCGCTGATGCGGATCGCGATTCCCACGCTGGCGGGTCTGTCGGCCATGCACGGTCTCGTTCCGCCGCACCCCGGGCCACTGGTCGCGGTCGCGGCCCTGAACGCCAACCTCGGACTCACCCTCGCCCTCGGCGTCCTCGTCGCGATTCCCACCGTCGTCATCGCCGGGCCGCTGTTCAGCAAGCTGGCGGCACGCTGGGTGGACGTCCCCGTCCCCGAGCTCTACGTGACCGTCGAGGACCGGGAAGGCGCCGAGGCCGCCGCCGAGCGTCGCCGGCCCAGCTTCGCGGCCACCCTGTCCGCCATCGTGCTGCCTGTCGTCCTGATGCTGGGCAAGGCGATCGCCGACGTCGTCGCCGCCGACTCGGAGTCGCCCGCGAAGGCGCTGCTCGACTTCCTCGGAACACCGGTCGTGGCCCTCGGACTCGCGGTGCTCGCCGGGATGGCGCTCCTCGGCCGGGGTGGCGGCATGGACCGCAAGGCCATCGCCGTCTCGCTCGAAAGTTCGCTGCCCCCGATCGCCGGGATCCTCCTCATCGTCGGCGCGGGCGGCGGATTCAAGCAGGTCCTGATCGACACCGGCATCGCCGACGTGATCGCCGACGCGATCAAGGACAGCGCCCTTCCCGTGCTGTTCCTCGCCTGGCTCGTGGCCGTACTCATCCGCGTCGCCACCGGATCGGCCACCGTCGCGACGGTCACCGCGTCCGGAATCCTCGCACCCGTCGCCGCCGAACTGACCTCCACGCACGTCTCGCTGATGGTGCTGGCGATCGGGTCCGGCTCGCTGTTCCTGTCGCACGTCAACGACGCGGGCTTCTGGCTGGTGAAGGAATACCTCGGCGTCACGGTGGTACAGAACCTGAAGACGTGGACGGTGATGGAATGCATCATCTCCGTCACCGGTCTGGCCGGTGTCCTCGCACTGAGCGTATTCATCTAAAGGGGGCTGAGAAATGTCGAGTGAGGTTGGTGAGATGCACGTGAGTACGCGCGAACCTGCAGGACGCACGCCGCAGACCGCGGATCCGGTCCTCGTGCTGATGGGGGTGTCCGGGTCCGGGAAGTCGACGGTCGCGGGAATCATCGCCGGCGCCATGGGCTGGGACCTGCAGGAGGGAGACGCCCTGCACCCACCCGCGAATGTCGCGAAGATGGCGTCGGGGCAGCCGTTGACCGACGAGGACCGCTGGCCGTGGCTCGATGTCGTCGCGGGGTGGATTCGGGAACACACCGAGAACGGTCTGCCCGGGGTCATCACCTGCTCGGCGCTCAAGCGCAGCTACCGCGACGTGCTGCGGGGCGACAACGTCGTCTTCGTGCATCTCGCCGGGTCGCGGGCGCAGATCGGGGAACGGCTGACGGCCCGGCTCGACCACTTCATGCCCCCGTCGTTGCTGGACACACAGATCTCGACGCTCGAACCGATCGAGCCGGACGAGGACGCGATCGTGGTGGACGTGGGCGGATCACCCACCCAGGTGGCGACCGAGATCATTGCCCGGCTGGAGGAGCGACTGGCTCGGTGAACCTTGGGCAATCCGACGAAAATCCGTCGAAGTCGCTCGGCAACGGGCGACTTCGTCCTACCGTGGCGGGAGGTCTCGGGGAGCGGACGTGACGGTTTCGGGTGCGTTTCTCTCCGGATCGCCCTAGGGTGTCCAGTTGGCTGGACAAGCGTCCGATACAACGGAGGGCAGTATGCGAACGCGTGAATCGATCGTGTGGCACTGGGATGTCAGTCGGCGGGCGCGCATGACGTTCTGGTTTGCCAGGGCTTTCGTCAAACCGCTGTTCACGATATGGCCGACGACGGACCGCGGCATCGAACTGCTGGCGACCCTCGACGAGCTGATCGACCGGCTTCCCAAGCCGAAGGGCCTCGACATCGAGGCGATCTCGCTCGGCGGGGTGCCGTGCGAGAAGATCACTCATCCGCGACCCACGGTCACGTCGATGGACGGCGCCACCATCCTCTACTTCCACGGCGGTGGATTCGTGTTCTGCGGGCTCGCCACCCACCGCGCACTGTGCGGGTTGCTCGCCGCGCGTTCGGGTGCGCCCGTCGTCTCCGTCGAGTACCGGCAGCTTCCCAAGGGGGCGATCGGGGCGTCGCTGGTGGACGCCATGACCGCGTACACCGAGGTGCTGAAGGTCTGCGACGACCCCACCAGGGTGATCGTCGCGGGGGACTCGGCGGGCGGATATCTGGCGATGAAGGTCGCGGAAGTCGCCGCGTTGCGGGGCATCACCCGCCCGGCGGCCGTCATCGGATACTCCCCGCTGCTCAACCTCGACCTCGAGGATCACGACCCCGATTTCATGAAGCGTGATGCGTACCTGCCGATGTCGCAGGTGGCCAAGCTGAAGGACCGCTGGCTGGCCGGGCCCGATCAGATTCCGGGTGCCCAGTCGCCGGTGAACGCGGATCCGGCGCTGTTCCCGCCCGTCTTCCTCACCGCCGCCGAATACGAAATCATGCGGCCCGACGTCGAGATCATCACGGACAGGTTCGATCGCGAGGGACGGCAGATCGAGACCCACATCTGGAGTGGGCAGATCCACGCATTTCCGGTGATCGGCAAGGTGCTGCGGGAGAGCCGCACGATCATCGGGCTCACCGTCGACTTCGCGTCGCGCGCGCTCACGGAATCGAAGCGGCACTCGGCCTGAACGACTGAACGGCAGAACGGGTGGGCCCGTGCCCACCCGTTCTGCCGTTCCGGGCCTATGCGGGGTTGAGGACCCTGCGCAGCAGCGGTGACACCGTGATCAGCAGACCCAGCAGCGCGACTCCCGTGACGAGCACGAGGCCGGAGTGGAACTGGTGGAATCCGGCGCCGCTGACACCGGTGGCCGTGTGCGAGCCGGCGGTGACGAGCGCGGTGGTGAGTGCCAGCACGAGCGCGGCGCCCACCTGCGCGGACGTCTGCACGAGGCCCGACGCCAACCCCTGCTCGGAGTCGTCGACGCCCGACGTGGCCTGGGCCATGATCGACGTGAAGCCCAGTGCGAAACCGACGCCCAGCAGCAGCACGCTCGGCAGGATCGCGACCGCGTAGTGGGGCTGATCGCTCCCCGCGAAGAGGAACCACAGGTAGCCGAGGCTCAACGAGGTCAGTGCCGCGATGATCATGCGTGCCGTGCCGAACGCGTCGATCAGGCGTCCGACGAACGGCGATCCGAACGCCACGATGATGCCGGCGGGCAGGAGACCCAGCGCCATCTCCAGCGGCGACCATCCGAGCACCGACTGCAGGAAGATGGTCATCATGAACTGGAAGCTCAGGTAGGAGCCGAACAGCGCGACGATGCTGAGGTTCGCCCGCACGATCGACCCGGCCCGGAGGATGCTCAGACGCACCAGCGGGTGCGCCACCCGGTTCTCCGCGACGAAGAACGACGCCAACAGGGCCGCGGCCAGTGCGAACGAGCCCAGCGTGAGCGGATCGGCCCAGCCGCGGGCCGGTGCCGACACGACGGTGTAGACGGCGAGCAGCATTCCCGACACCAACGTGGCGGCTCCCACGATGTCGTGTCCGCCGTTGTCGGCGGCGCGGTCGCGGGGGATCAGGACGGCACCCGCGACCAGGGCGAGGACCGCGAACGGCACCGGCATCAGGAAGGTCCAGCGCCACCCGGCGCTGGTCAGCAGTCCGCCCAGGATCAGGCCGGACGAGTAGCCGCTCGCTCCGAAGACGGAGAAGATCGACAGGGCCCGGTTACGGGCGGGCCCTTCCTTGAACGTGGTGGTGAGGATCGACATCGCGGTAGGCGCGGTGAACGCGGCGGCGAGGCCCTTCACGAAACGACTCGCGATGAGCAGCGTGCCGTTGTCGACGAGCCCGCCGACCAGGGACGCGATCGCGAACACGGTGAGTGCGATCAGGAAGACGCGGCGGCGTCCGAGGAGGTCGGCGGTGCGTCCGCCCAGCAGCAACAGACCACCGAATCCGAGTACGTATCCGTTGATGATCCATTGGAGCGAGGTGGTGGACAGCCCCAACTCGGTTCCGATGGAGGGCAACGCAACACCCACCATCGAGACGTCGAGACCGTCGAGGAACATGACGAGGCACAGCACGGCCAGGACGCCCCAGAGGCGGGGTGTCCAGGCCTGGTCGGTCGACGGGGTGGCGGTGGCGCCCGACGAGGGGGCGAGGTCCGGGGTGGCGTCGCTGATAGTCACAGGGAGAATGTAGATGCACGTGCAATCAATGCGCAAGCACTAATTTCGTTTGCATTTAATTCGCTTGCACCTTTTGCGTACGCGCGCTAGGGTGCGGGACATGAGCTCTGAAGCAGACCTGCGCGGCACGTGGCGGCTGCTCGCGAGCAGATACAACTCGATCGCCTGCGAATTGGATCGTGAGATGCAACACGCTCACGGCCTGAGCATGAGTGATTTCGAGACACTCGACCGACTGATGGACGCCACCTGCGAGCGACCGCGGATGCAGGACCTGGCGGCCGAGATGTACCTCAGCCCCAGCGCCCTGTCCCGGAGCGTGGCCCGGCTGGAGAAGGCGGGCCTGGTCGCGCGGGCGCTGTGTGAGGCGGACCGGCGAGGCGTGTTCGTCGACGTCACCGACGCCGGCCGCGAGGTGCACTCCGACGCCAAGAAGATTCAGGTGGGCGTGCTCACCGAAAGGCTTTCGGACGCAACCTGATCCGTCAGGTCAACGAGGTGGGTGTCGCGTAGTCGTCGGACGGGAACTCGCCGTCGACGACGGCGGTCACCACGGTGTTCTCGAGCGTGATCGCCCCTCCGTGGTTGTCCAGGAATGCGGTGTCCGCGGCGTCGCGACCGGTCGCGATCCGCAGCAGTGCCGAACGCGGAGCCAATCGGGTCGCGTCGACCACACGCCATTCGTCATCGACGAACGCCTCGACGACCGCATGGAAATCCATAGGGTCGCACCCCGGCGCGTACACGGCCACCAGCCGCGCCGGAATGGTGACGGCCCGCAGAAGCGCCACCGTGAGGTGAGCGAAGTCACGGCACACGCCCGCCCCGGACAGCATCGTGTCGACGGCGCTGTCGGTGGATCTGCTCGAACCCGCCTGGTACAGCAGCCGCGACCCCACCCACGTGGTGATGTCCTGCAGCAGTTCCGGGTGCGGCTTGGACAGATTGAATTCACCGCCGGTGAAGCCGAAGAACTTGTCCGCCTCCGCATATCGGCTCGGGCGCAGATACTTCGACAGGTCGTAGTCGGTGACCGGAGGCGAATCAGCTTTACCCGCAACCGAAGCCGAGTACTCGACGTGCAGCGATCCGGATTTGCTGTCCAGGAGGTGGACGCGAGTGCCGTGCTCCGCCACCATCTCCCGTGCCTCGACACGGTTACCGTCGAGGGTGAACGTCAACGATTCCGACAACTCCGAACCGGGCGTCCGGGCAACCGCGATCTTGAATTCGAGACTGGTGGCGTCGGTGACCGCGATGTCGAGAGTGGCGCTGACGTGACGTTTCATCAGCCCATCCTGGCACCCATCGTCCGGGGGTGCAGAACACCCCCGCCGAAATCAGGCCTGCACGCGCGGCCGCAACCACTCGACGAGGTCGTCGAGAACCTCCTCGTTCTCCGGTTCGTTGAACACCTCGTGGAACAGGTTTTCGTAGATCTCCACCGTGAGATCCTCCGAACCGACGTACTCGGCGATGAGTTCCGTGCCGTGCACACTCGCGAGTCCGTCATCCCGGCCGTGCTGGAGCAGCAGGGGAACTGTCAAGGACGGCAGACGCTCCGGCAACCGTTCGGCGGCGAGGATCATCCCGCGCGCAATCCCGGCCGGGACCTTGCCATGGTGGACGAGGGGATCCTCCTCGTAGGCCGACACGACCGCAGGATCGCGGGACACCAGCTTCGCGTCGAGCGACTCGACGGGCACCCCGGGGAGGAAGCGCCCCACCAGCTTGCCGATCTCGACCACGATGCGCGGCGTGCCGCTCGTCACGTCGACCGCAGGCCCGGACAGCATGAGTGCCTTCAGATCCTGCTGATGGTCGAGTGCGTAGGTCAGCGCGATGGACCCGCCCATGCTGTGCCCGAGGAGGAACCGGTCGGTGCCGGGCCAGTCCGTCGACGCGATGCCGAACAACTGGTGCAGGTCGTCGGTGAACTCGGTCCAGTCCTTCAGATGGACCCGTTTGCCGCCCGACCGCCCGTGCCCGCGGTGGTCGGGCGCGTAGATCGCGAGGTCGAGTTCCCCGAGCCGCTCGATCACATGGTCGTAGCGCCGGGCATGCTCGCCGAAGCCGTGGCACAGAACCAGCACGCCGCGCGGGCGCCGCTCGGGGAGCCACACGTCGTAGACGATGGGAATTCCGCCGACGCCGGCGAAGGATGATTCTCGATGCTGCATGATGCCCCTTCGTGGTCCGAACACGACGACTCAGATCATTGCACGGTGAGGTACCCCGGCACGGGACAAATTAGGGTATCGGTCCCTTAGACAACAGGTCGATCACGGCGCGCGAGGTACGTCGCCGCAGCCACCCACGCGGTCCGTCCTCGCCCAGCGCGGCGCGGGCGGCGTTCAGGCCCGACACCCCGTGTACGCCCCCACCCGGGTGCGCCGAGGCGCTTCCCAGGTACAGGCCCTGGACCGGGGTCTCCGAACGGGACGTGCCCGGTCCCGGCCGGAACACCAGTTGTTGATGGAGTTGCGCCGTTCCGCCGTTGACGGCGCCACCCACGAGATTCGCGTCGGCCGCTTCGAGATCCGACGGGCGCTGTACGACGCGTCCGACGACCCGCTCCGAGAAACCCGGTGCGTGTGCCTCGAGGACGTCGTCGACG
Source organism: Rhodococcus sp. JS3073 (assembly GCF_026810085.1). NCBI lineage: Bacteria > Bacillati > Actinomycetota > Actinomycetes > Mycobacteriales > Nocardiaceae > Rhodococcus > Rhodococcus sp. JS3073. The sequence continues at coordinate 5,950,375 of NZ_CP113951.1, forward strand.
CGCGTCGCGAGCAGATCGGCGGACGCGTCGTCGGTGATGTCCCGCGGTAGATGTGTGTACGCCCAGGCGCTTTCGGTGCCCTCCGGTGACCTGCTGGGGTCCGCGGTCGTCATCTGCCCGAACAGCAGGAACGGGCTGGCCGGAATGGTGCCGGTGGTCAGGTCGGCCATCCAGCGGACGAGCCCGTTGTCGTCGGCGCCCAAGTGGACGGTGCCCGCACCGCTCAGGCTGGGGGACCGCCACGGGATCTTCTCCGACAAGGCGTAATTGACCTTCAGCACGGGCGTGTCCCACTCGAAGTGGTCGAGGTCGGCGCGCACGCGGGCAGGGACGGCGTGGTCCGGAAGCAGCGACCCGTACAGGGCGGGCGCGGACACGTCGGCGATCACCGCCCGACGAGCCGTGTAGCGGACACCCGACGCCGTCCGAACACCCACAGCTTTACCCGACCGGACGTCGATCCCGGTCACGGCGTCGCCGTAGTGGAAGTGCGCACCGGCGTGCTCGGCGCGGCGCACCATCGCGGCCGACAACTCGCCCGCCCCGCCCACCGGAACGGGGTAACCGCCGTCCTGGGCGAGCATCGTCAGGATGTAACCCATGACGCCGCTGCCCGGTGCGTCCGGCGGGGTGTCGGCGTGCATCGCGTTACCCAGCAACAGAAGTCGAGCCGCCTCGCTGCGGAACAGTTCATGCGCCATCCGCCGTGCGGGCAGGAGGAGGAACCGGGCCAGTCGCAGCGACTCGGCCGTGCCCAGTTGTCGGAGCAGTCGGCTCGGACCCCGCACGGGCGGGAACGGGCTGAACAGGGTGCTCAGCAGGGGTTCCTTGACGTCGTGCCACTGCTCGACGAGCGCCGTCCACGCGGCACCGTCACCAGGTTGACGGCGTTCGAGGTCGGCGGCCGTGTCCGCGGGGTTCGGGTGGATCACCGGCGCGTCCTCGTCGGCAGCCGAGCGGGCGTGACCGAGCGCGCTGGGCGCATGACTCCACCGCAGTCCGTGCGACTCGAGGTCGAGACCGCGGAGCGCGGGCGACACGGTGGACAGGGGATAGAACGCGCTGAACAGGTCCGAGGTGAAGCCGGGGACGAGTTCTGCCGACCTCACCGCACCGCCGGGCGTCGGCTGCGCCTCCACGACCGCGACGTCCCAGCCCGCGTCGGCCAGGGTCGCGGCCGCGACGAGTCCGTTGGGACCGGATCCGATGACCACTGCGTCGACGTTGTTCACCCGACCAGGCTGTCAGAAAAGGCGGCGCTCTGCTCAGATGGGCGAGGGCGTGAACGTCACCGGCATGTGCTTCAGCCCGTTGATGAAGTTGGAGCGCAGGCGCTGGGCCGGCGCGGTCTGCTCCATGTCCGGCATGCGCCGCAGAATCTCACCCAGCATCACCTTCATCTCCGCCCGAGCGAGGTTGGCGCCGAGGCAGAAATGGTGACCCCCACCACCGAACGCAATGTGCTGAGAGTAGTGGCCGGTGGGCCGGTCGATGTCGAACGTGTAGGGGTCGTCGAAGACCGCCTCGTCGCGGTTTCCCGACATGTGCCAGATGACCACGCGGTCGCCCTCGGAGATCTCGACGTCGTGCAGCACGGTGTCCGTGGTCGCCGTCCGCCGGAACTGCATCACCGGTGTGGCCCAGCGCAACCCCTCCTCGATCAGAGCGTCGAGTTTGGACGGATCCTCGAGCACCTTCCTGCGCTCCTCGGGATGCTCCATCAGCGCCAGCTGGGTGTGTGAGATGGCGTTGCGGGTGGTCTCGTTGCCCGCGACCGCCAGGAGCATGAAGAACATGTTGAAATCGAGTTCGCCCAACTTCTCGCCGTGCACGTCGGCCTGGATGAGAGCTGTCGCGATGTCGTCGCGCGGGTGCTTCTTCCGATCCTCGAACATCTCCAGGCTGTACGCGAACATCTGGGCCGCCGCCGCCCGTTCCTGCCCTTCCTCGAGATGGAATTCCGGATCGGACGAGCCGATCATCTGATTCGTCAGGTCGAAGATCAGCTTGCGATCTTCCTGGGGCACGCCCAGGAAATCGGCGATCGCCTGAAGCGGGAGTTCGGATGCGACGTCGACGACGAAGTCGCACTCGCCGCGCTCGATCACCGCGTCGACGATGGTCGTGGCCCGCCGCGCGAGAATCTCGTGCAGCTGGCCGATGCGGCGGGGCGTGAAACCCTTGCTCACGATCTTCCGCAGGGCCGTGTGGTCGGGCGGGTCCATGTTCAGCATCATCAACTGCTGGCCCGCCAGGTCATCCGGGCTCAGGTCGTCGATATAGGTGGCGCCCCGCCACGACGAGTACGTCTCGGCGTCCCGGTTCACCGTCACGATGTCGGCATGACGGGTGACACACCAGAACGGGACGCCGCGCTCGTCGAGGTGCCGGTAGACCGGTGCCTCCCGCCGCAACACGGCGAACATCTCGTGGGGCACGCCCTTCGCGAAGGTGTCCGGGTTGTAGAGATCGACGTCGGCGAGCTGCACAGTCCCTCCTGAGGCCTCACGTACAAGAATACGTTCTAGTCCTGGAGGATGTGGAACAACGAAAAACGGCTCCGGAGAAATGAATCTCCGGAGCCGTTTCCACTTGGTAGCGGGGACAGGATTTGAACCTGCGACCTCTGGGTTATGAGCCCAGCGAGCTACCGAGCTGCTCCACCCCGCGTTGCATTGATAACACTACACCCTTCCCGGAGTGCTCTTGACCAACCCCGGGGAGGGCTAGGTCACATCAGCCGGAACTGGACCATTTCGATGGCGTTCTCGATCGCCTCGGAGACCTCGCGCAAGCGTTCGTCCGCGCCGGCCGCAGCGAGGATCTGCAGGCGGTCGGCGTCCCCCATCGGAATGTAGGTGGCGATCTCGTAGAGCCTCGTGCCGAGCGACCCGCGGAAACCGCCGATGACGGGAACATCAGGCGGAACGTTGCCGGTCTCCGTCGCGAGACGGCGGAGAAGGCCGTACAGGAATTCGAGTCTCTCGATGAGGGACGGGAATTCGTAGTCCGCTGTCTGAGTGCCGGTGTTCTCGTCCGGCCACACATCCACCTCGGCGATCGGATACGGGTTGTCGGGCAACCACTTCGACACCTTGATCCGTTCCTCCGTGCGGCAGAACAGCTCGTACCGCCCGTCGCCGATCGAGGCGTGGGATTCGATCCGCGCGATGGTGCCGACATCGTGGCGGACGTCGCCGCCACCCACCTCGTTGCCGCGGGCAATGAGAACGACCCCGAAACGGGGACCGTCCGGTGCGTCCAGGCAGTCGCGGACCAGTTCCTGATAGCGGGGTTCGAAGACGTGGAGGGGGAGCTGCTGACCGGGCAGCATCGTCGAGCCCAGCGGGAACATGGGGAGCAGAGTCATCAGGGGATTCTCAATCGGGGTACGGGCGTCGCCGGCAACGGGTCGACGCGATCGATCTCGTCCGTGAGGTGTTCCGACCACGTCAGGAGGCCGGCGATGTCGAGGCCGTGCGGCGCCTCCACCTCGTAATGCCGGATCCGATCGTGGCCTTGGCGCAGCAACGACCGCGCGCCGGTCTTGTTGCCCCGCATCAGGTGGGTGAGACCCACCGCGAGCTGTGCGAGCCCCTGCCATAGTTCCCGCTCGTCCTCGGGGGCGATCTTCCACGTACCCTCGAGGATCTCGTGGGCGTGGAACGGCATGCCGTGGTCGAGCAGCCGCTGAGCCTCGGTGATCGCCTCGTCGGGTGGTAACCGCAGGTCATCGGGGATGCGGGGTACACCCTCGGCGTCGTGCGGCAGGGGGCGGCCGAGTTCGTCGCGGGGGCGTGCATTGAGGGGTTTCCCCGCCCCGTCCCTGTCCCGATCGGTCATGGGACAAGGGTAACGCTCAGCCGCGGGTCGGCGAAGCGTTGGCGAGGGCCGCTGACACGCGTTTCGACAGCTCGTCGCGAACCAACCGGACTGTCGCGGACCGCAGGTGAACACGATCGTCCTGGTGATAGAGATACCGGCCGTCCGCTTCGACGTCGATCCAGGTCAATTCACCCAGAACGGGCTCGTCGAGGCCGCTGCGAGCACCACGGATGCAGATGTATCCGATTCCGGTCCGCGGCCGGCCCACGATCCTTCGCAGGAGAGTGCCGTCGGAGGCTCGGGCGTTCTGCAGGACGGAACTCCCGCTGCTGCGGTTCCCGAGGTCGTCGGGGTGCGCGGTCAGAGACGGGGTTCGTCCGGGCGCACAGTCGGGCAAGTCTTTCAGGAGTTGGGTGGTCAGCCAGTCGACGCCCTCGGTGCCGGCGTCGATCCGGATGTCGCCGCGGCCCGGTGCTCCGCGCAGCTGTTCGGCGACGACGGCGACCCGGCCACGGATGCTGCCCCTCCGGCGAAGCCCGGAGTCGAGTTCGGGGGAGGGGGCGAGCACCGTGACGGACAGTTGCGGATCCCGGAGCGCCTGGATCGCGGCGACCAGTTTCGGTTCGTCGAGCGCGGTCCGCCACTGCTCCAGCTCGCGTTGCTGGACGGCGTACCGAACTTCCGTCGCAGCCGCCGATCGGTATTGCAGTGGGTACGGCATCCGGTCGAGATCGGTTGCCTCCCAGAGACACATGAATTGGGCTGACGTCAGTCGCCAGTTCATGCGCCGATCACCGGGGGTGCGACGGGGTCGAGTGTGCCGATCAGTTCGTTGCCGTTGTCGACGGTGATGAGGTAGCTCGGCGTCTGGTGCTCCGTGTCGCTGTCGCCGTTGCCGCCTGCTCGGCCGGGCGCACCCATCATCCCAGGTGCCATACCCATTCCGGGTCGACTCATGCTCGGTTTCACCGGAGTCGCCGCCGCCGCAGCAGCGGCAGCCGCCCCGGCGCCCGCTGCGGCACCACCGGACGGAATCGGGCCACCCGGAACCACACCGCTCGAGTTGGACTCGGACTCGCGCTTGTCGTTCTTGCGGCGCGCGCTCGACGCCGAGCTGGCGATGCCCAATCCGCCGGCACCGGACCCTCCGCCTACTCCGCCGTAACCCCCGGCGCCAGCCCCCGTGCCCGTGGCCGACTGCGAACCGGCAGCGGCTGCGTTCTGCGCATTCGCGGCGGCAGTCTGTGCGGCTGAGCCGGACCCGGCCCCGGCGCCCTGATTGGCAGCGGCTTCGGCATTCGCGGCAGATGTAGTCGCGGCGTCATCCGCTGCGAACTCCCCGTCCGCCGGGTTCTCGCCGTTCGCGGACGAATCGCCCCCGCCCTCGCCCGACGCGGAGGAGGTCTTGCTGTCGGTGGTGCCCCAGGAACCGGTACCGCCCGAGTTCGGCGCAGCGACGTTCGGATCGACGAAATCGGCCCTGCCGTTGGGTGAGTGCGGTGCCGGCAGGACGGGCACATTCGTGCCCACGTCCTGGTAATTCGGGACGTAGATGTTCTGCAGCTTTCGAATGGCCTCTTCCCTTGCCGCATCCCGCGCTGCTTCTCGAGCTTCGGCGGCAGTGGGTGTCAGGGGGAGAAGGCTCAGTGGTTGCTCCGACATCGGTGCTGGGATGCTGTTTTTCACATCCTGCGCAGCACTGCTGAGAATGTCGAGCTTCACGCCAATCGCTTGCACACCCGAGGTCAATTGGTCACTCGCGCCCGCAAGGGTTTCTGTCGCCGCGAGCGCCGCGTCGGCGGCTGCGCCCTCCCATTTTTCGGCAATCGTGTTCTTGAGAAGGGCGAACCCGAAGCCGATGGGTAGTGAACCGACGATGGCGTGGCAAGCCTGAGCGAGATCCCCGATGATGCTCGGATCCATATCCCGGGTCTTCGCATAAATCTCCGAGTGCTGCCAGCCCTCGAAACTCTCCATCGTGGTGATGTATGGCGGGTCGATCGCATCTGACCCGAGTTGCTCCGCCGATCTCTGAAGCTTGGTGCGGCGCTGATCGCCGGCGCCATTCGGCAGCACGGCGTCGAAAAAGGGGGCGAGCGGGTCCTTCGGTGCCATCGTTCAATCCCCCTTCGGGATAAACGGCTCAATGATCCGGGCGGTGTCCTCGAGTCCCGCGCACCATTCCGCCTGTGGGGAGGGCCCCGGGGTGTCTTTGAGAATTAGACGCGAGACGATTAAGACTCCTCCGGAGGTCTCTACAGAAACCGCGCATTCGTCACTCTTTTGCGGTTCCCATTCGAGTAGCGCTCGCCGCCCGTTGATCTCGGTCGTGGTCGCGTAGGACTTTGTCTTTTCTCGTTCTTCATCGAAGGTGATGTTTCCCGAGAGGACGTTCAAGCCGTAGCGCCTTTGCGGTGTGTCGTAGCTACAGCCCAGGAATGTGTAGGAGTCGGGCGTGAAGTCGGCGTTCTGTTCGCTCTTCGGGTCATAACCCGCCTCCATTAGTGCAGCATCGGGAAGATCGAGGCAAGGGTCGAATGAGACTTGAGGTCGATCGGAATTGTCGATGTGTCTCGGTATGCGCGTGGTCGTCGATGCAGAAGCAGCAGGTTCGGATTGACCGATCTCAGCCTTACTGCTGCAGCCGGCCAATGCGATAGCTGCCAGCGCAACCGTGATCCTAATAGCCGCCGAGGTCATCAGCCGACGTCTCCTCGAACTGTACTGAGGGCAGTCCGGATGGCGCTATCGGTGTCCGCGAAGGCGTCACCGCCGGCTGCGAACGTGTCGCGCATTACGATGACGGTGTCACGGAATTGTCGGAGCCGCTCGACTACCGACCCCGATCCGGTGCCGCCATTGAGCTTGTCTTGGTACTTGTCCTGCAATTCGACTGCAGAGTCGAACCCACCGAAGCCCGAGACTTTGCTTAACTGGTTCGTCTTCTTGAGCGCGTCATCGAGCTGATCGATCATCGTGTTGCAGATGCCGACGCATCGTTGGATTGCGTCATCTTCCAGACGCAGTGTTTTGCTCATTCCCATCCCCCCACTACTCGACAGGACCCCCACGGCCGCGTGCGGAGATGCTACCGCACAGGTGTGTCACTCGGTGTAGTGCGCAGCGCCCCGATGTTCAGGCCGCGTGGAGGTATTCGATGAGGATGCGTTCCACCGGTGAGCTGATCTGAACCTCGCGGAACGGCAACGGTTTCGGTAGTGGTGGTGCGGTTGATCGGTACCGGTGTCCGGTGGGGGTGTGGATCTCGATCTTGTGCAGTCCGCCGGGCAGCTGGTGGGGCTTGGCGTTCCACCCTGCGCCTTGCTTGGCGTAGTTGCAGGCCGCGCACAGGCCGGCGCCGTTGTGTGCGGTGGTCGGGCCGTCGTGTTCGCGGGGTTGGATGTGGTCGTGGTGCCGGATCGGCGCATCGCACCACGGTGTCCGGCAGGTTCGATCGCGCAGATCGATCAGCCTAGCCAACCCGGCGGGGAAACAACGGGCCTGGGACTCGGTCGCCGTCAGGGCTCCGGAGTGCGGGTTCGCGTACAGGCGGCGCAGAGTCACCCGTGCCTCGTTACCGGTTTCCGGATCTATCGTGGCCTTGACTGCCTCATTTATCCAATGCCCCGCCAGCGCCGCGGGGACGGGCCCGTACCCCTGCGCGTAGGCGGGTTCGGACCCCCGGTCGAGGAGCGCGCGGTCGGAGATCACGAGGTTGACGGTGATCGGAGGTGCCGTCGCGGTGTGGGGCGCGCCGGTCACTCGAGAAACGAGGAGGTCGGCCATGATCTGCGACCGCGTGCGCTCGTCACCGGCGGCAAGGATCGAATCGGCGTCACGGGCGAGAGTCGCGTGCACCGCGACCCCCTGTGCCACCGGCAGCAGGGCGCTGACGTAGGCCATCGTGTCCGGTGCGGGACGGGACGTGACCCGCCTGTCCGATACCGCTTTGCGGGCCCGTCGTACGACGGCCTCGGCGTCGACTTCTGCAGCGGCCGCGCGCACTTTCGCGCAGACGGCCTGGTCGCCGAGTCCGTCCAAAGTTGCCGGGTCGGCGCACAGCGCGTAATCGAGTTCGGTGCGGTCTTCTCGGGTCAGGCACGCCGTTTCGCGGACGAGAATCGTTGCCCGCCACTCGCTGAGCACCCCTCGTTCGAGCAGCGCCAAGGTGCAGGGCATCTCGTGGACCAGAGCGGTCGCCATGCCGAGATGCCGGCCACCTCGAAAGGGTGAGTCCCGTCGTGCCAACGCCACCTGGTTGGCGATACCTCGCCCGCGCTGTGCGACCGGCACGTCGCGGTCTGCTCGTTCGGCGCGGATGGAGGCGTCGAGGTCTGCGGTCACCCGGGCTTGGACACCCGCGCAGGCGGCTTTCACCTCTTCGAGTGCGCGGAGTACATCGATGCGCGTCGCATCGTCGATGGCCCGGTCGAGTTTCGGTAACTCGGCCAGAAACTCGGTCACCGCTGCTACATCCACACCGACCCCCCGGTTACTGTCGATTCCCCCGAATCGAACACATGTTCTACAGTAACCGACCCTGTGGGAGCTGGCAATACCTAGCCGGCACCCACCATGCGCATCGCGAGGTCGGCGTACAGGTCTGCGACAGCCTCCGGCTCGGTGTAGGCGCCTGCCGGGAACCAGCGGCAGATGTCGACGCACAAAGACATGAGGGCGAGGGTGACGCCTTCGCCGTCGGGCACCGTGAATTCGCCGGATGCGGCCCCGGCGTCGACGACGGCGCGGACGATGTGGGTGATGTCGCGGCGCAGTTTGACCACGTCGCGGTAGTGCTCGGGCGTGAGGGCGTTGAGTTCGTACTGCACGACGCGAGCCTGTGCGTGGTGCGTGGCCTGCCAGCTCGCGAACGCGCCGATCAGTGCTTGGAGCCTCGTCGAGGGCGCCTCGTCGGGGAGGTCTGCACTCACGACGACGTCGAGCGCGGCGGTGTGGCCTTCGTAACTGATCGCGAAGAGCAGCTCTTCCTTGGATCGGTAGTGCGGGTACATCGCGGCGGGGCTCATGTCGAGGCGGGCGGCGATCTCGCGGGTGGTCGTGCCCCCGTAACCGCTGGTCGCGAACGCGTCGACGGCTGCGGCTCGGATGCGGGCGGCAGCCTTCGACGGGCTGATCACCTGGTTCGGTGATTCGCTCATGTCTTTCTCCATCCTCGGCTGCGCGGCTGTTGACAATACCGCGCCGCACGATCAGTATAAGCAAGCGCTTAGAAAATAAGCACACGCTTACATGGGCGTGGATACACACCACAGCTGGATTTCGAAAAGGAGCGGTCATGCGACGCACCCTGTACGGCCCCGATCACGAGGCATTCCGCGAATCGGCCCGGGAGTTCGTGAACCGCAACCTCCTGCCGGTGGCAGACAAGCTCATCGAGCAGCGCTTCATCGACCGCGAGATCTGGCTCGAAGCGGGCCGCAACGGATTCCTCGGCCTCGAGGTCCCCGAGGCATACGGCGGAAGCGAAGCCGGCGACTACCGGTTCAACGCGGTGCTCGCCGAGGAGCTTTCGCGGGCGAGCGCCGCCGTGTCGTCGAGCTTCGGCATTCACGCCGACGTCGTCGCGCCGTACCTCGTGCAGCTCACGACCGAGGAGCAGAAGCAGCGCTGGCTGCCCAAGTTCTGCACCGGTGAACTGCTCACCGCGATCGGCATGACCGAGCCCTCCGGCGGTTCCGACCTCGCCTCGCTCAAGACCACCGCGGTCAAGGACGGCGACGACTGGATCATCAACGGGTCCAAGACGTTCATCACCAACGGTTACAACGCCGACCTGGTGATCGTCGCGGCGCGCACCAGCCCTGAGAAGAAGTCCAAGGGCATCACCCTGTTCGCCGTCGAGACCGGCATGGAGGGCTTCGAGCGCGGACGCAAGCTCGACAAGGTCGGCCAGCACGAGTCCGACACCGCCGAGCTGTTCTTCGAGAACGTGCGTGTGCCGTCGACGAACATCATCGGTGAGATCGACCGCGGATTCATCCACATGATGGAGATGCTTCCGCAGGAGCGTGTCGGTGCCGCCGTCTCGAACATCGCGCACGCCGCGCCGATCCTCGAGGAGACGATCCAGTACGCGAAGGACCGCAAGGCATTCGGGCAGCCCATCGGCTCGCTGCAGTGGAACAAGTTCCTCCTCGCCGACCTCGTCACCCGCGTCGAGGTGACCCAGGCCTACGTCGACAACTGCGTTGCCGCCCACGCCGACGGTGAGCTCACCGCAGTGGACGCCGCCAAGGCCAAGTGGTGGACTGCTCAGGTGCAGAACGAGGTCCTCGACCACTGCGTGCAGCTTCACGGCGGCTACGGATTCATGACCGAGTATCGTGCCGCCCGTGCGTGGATGGATGCCCGTGTCACAAAGATCTGGGCCGGTTCCAACGAGATCATGAAGGAACTGATCGGCCGCGACCTCGGCCTCTGAACCCGGTACCCCGTAGCCCGACGACAAAGGAGTCGCTTCGTATGTCCGTTCTCGACAAGTTCAGCTTGACCGATCGGGTGGTCGTCGTGACCGGTGCGTCGTCGGGCCTCGGGGTCGCGTTCGCGCAGGCCGCGGCGGAGGCAGGCGCCGACGTGGTGCTGGCAGCACGCCGCACCGACCGTCTCGAGAAGACTGCCGAACTGGTGCGGGCCGCGGGACGTCAGGCGCTGTGCGTCGCGACGGACATCGCCGACCCGGCTCAGGCGCAGAACATGATCGACGAGGCCATGGAGAAGTTCGGTCGCGTGGACGTGCTCGTCAACAACGCAGGCGTCGGTACGGCGGTCCCCGCGACGCGGGAGACGCCGGAGCAGTTCCGGCAGGTCGTCGACATCAACCTGAACGGTTCCTACTGGGCGGCGCAGGCGGCGGGCAAGGTCATGAAGCCGGGCAGCGCGATCGTGAACATCGCGAGCGTGCTCGGCCTCACCACCGCGGGACTTCCGCAGGCCGCGTACGCCGCGAGCAAGGCCGGGGTCATCGGTCTCACCCGCGACCTGGCACAGCAGTGGGGTGCGCGCAAGGGCATTCGCGTGAACGCGATCGCTCCCGGATTCTTCGAGACGGAGATGACGGACCAGTACCAGGACGGGTACCTCGAATCGATGAAATCGCGGCTGGTTCTCGGTCGCCTCGGTGATCCGGAGGAGCTGGCCGCGACCGTCGTCTGGCTCGCTTCGGACGCCGCCGCGTACGTCACCGGTCAGACGATCGCGGTGGACGGCGGCATCACCATCACCTGAGCGTCGGGTTGGGCGGGGCTGCCGTGCTGGCGTATAAGTAGGAAATGACCACGCGCACCGTCCATGAAGAGTGGGACGACCAGCCCGCCCCGTCGATGGCGGCGACCGATCTGTTGCGGGAGCCTCCGGCGACCCCGCGTGGTGCACGCACGCGCGCGGCGTTGGTGGCGGCCGCGCGGACGGTGTTCGAGCGCTCCGGGTACCTCGATGCCCGGCTCACCGACATCACGAAGGAAGCCAACTGCTCGACGGGGTCGTTCTACACGTACTTCGACAACAAGGAGCAGGTGTTCGCCGCCGTGCTCGAGGTGGCGCAGGAAGACATGATGCACCCGGGCATGAAGCGGGTGCAGGACACCGACGACCCGTACGCCGTCCTGGAGGCGAGTAACCGCGCCTACCTGGAGGCCTACCGGCGCAACGCCAAGCTGATGGGGCTGCTCGAGCAGGTCGCGCACATCGACCCGGCGTTCGCGGACCTACGGCGTCAGCGGGCCGACGCGTTCATCGCGCGCAACGCGCGGGGCATCGCGGAGTTGCAGGCGCGGGGCATCGCCGACACGGAACTCGACCCGATGCTGGCGTCGCGGGCGTTGTCGGGGATGGTCAGCCGGCTGGCGTACAACGTGTTCGTGGCCAGCGTGAACGGGACCGACGGCACTCCCGTCGACTTCGACGACGTCGTGTTCACCACGACACGTATCTGGGCGAACGGACTGAGGTTCCCCGAGCGGAGCTGAGCGCCACATGACGGCGTGAGCGCGCGGGACAACCAGGTCGGCGAAACTGAATCCGACACCGGGTTCAGGTGATTTCTGTGGAAGACTGGGGTCACGTCCGTGTCCCCTCGAGGGAGGAATCTCGTGCAGGTTGCGCAGAAGGTTGCCATCGTCACCGGTGGCGGTGGTGGAATCGGCGGTGCACTCGCCGAGCGGCTCGCCGCAGAGGGCGCGAGGGTCGTCGTCACCGATCTCGACGGCAGCGCGCTGGAATCGATCGTCCGAAGAATCGACGCAGAGCACCCCGGCGCTGCGCTTGCGGTGCAAGCCGACGCGTCCGACGATGCACAGATCGCCTCGGTCATCGACGCCGCGGAGAATGCCTTCGGCCCCGTCGACCTCTACTTCGCCAATGCGGGCGTCGCGGCAGGGGATGACCTCGAGCCCGACGACGCCGTGTGGGACCTCGCCCTCGACGTGAACGTCCGTGCGCACATCCGGGCCGCACGCCGCCTGGTCCCCGGCTGGATCGAGCGCGGCGAGGGGTACTTCGTCAGCACGGCCTCGGCCGCCGGGCTGCTCACTCAGATCGGTTCGGCCCCCTACTCGGTGACCAAGCATGCCGCCGTCGGATTCGCCGAATGGCTGTCCGTCACGTACGGCGACAAGGGCGTCCGCGTCAGCTGCCTGTGCCCCATGGGCGTCAACACCAAGTTGCTCACCGACGACGCCGCCCTGTCGGCCACCGCCGCACGCGCCGTCACCACCGCGGGTTCGGTGCTCGAACCCTTCGAGGTGGCCGAATGCGTGCTCGCCGCAATGGAAGCCGAACAGTTCCTGATCCTTCCGCACCCCGAAGTGCTGGAGATGTACCGGCACAAGGGCGCCGACTACGACCGATGGATCCGGGGAATGCGCCGCTACCAGGCCACGCTCGTCGCCCAGCCGTCCTGACCCGACCGCACGAGGAGTCCGAATGTCGCTGTTCGACCTATCCGATCGCGCCCGGCAATACCAATCCGATCTGCTGGAGTTCATGGATTCGCATGTGTATCCGGCGGAGGCGGTGTACGAGGAGCAGATGCGGGAGTCGGGTGATCCGCATTTCCAGCCGCCGGTGTTGGAGGAGTTGAAGGCGGAGGCGCGGCGTCGGGGGTTGTGGAATTTGTTCCATCCGCATCCGGGGACGGGTGCGGGGTTGACGAATCTCGAGTATGCGCCGTTGGCGGAGATCATGGGGCGCAGTCATATTGCGTCGGAGGCGTGTAATTGCAATGCGCCGGATACGGGCAACATGGAGGTGCTCGAGTTGTTCGGCACGGCCGAGCACAGGGAGAAGTATCTGAGGCCGTTGCTGGAGGGGACGATGGCGTCGGCGTTCGCGATGACGGAGCCGGCGGTGGCGAGTTCGGATGCGACGAATGTGGAGTTGTCGATGGTCCGGGACGGTGAGGAGTATGTGCTCAACGGCCGGAAGTGGTTCGCGTCGAATGCGTTGCATCGTAATTGCAAGGTGTTGATCGTGATGGGGAAGACGGATCCGTCGGCGGCGCCGCATCGGCAGCAGTCGATGATGGTGGTGCCGATCGATGCGCCGGGGGTGACGGTGATGCGGGGGTTGCCGGTGTTCGGGTATCAGGATCGTGAGGGGCATGCGGAGATCGATTTCGCGGATGTGCGGGTGCCGGTGGCGGATGTGCTGAAGGGGGAGGGGGAGGGTTTCGCGATTTCGCAGGCGCGGTTGGGTCCGGGGCGGATTCACCATTGCATGCGGGCGATCGGGATGGCGGAGCGTGCGTTGGAGTTGATGTGTCGTCGGGCGTCGTCGCGGGTGACGTTCGGCAAGCCGGTCAGTGAGAATGCGAATGTTCAGGATTGGATTGCGGAGGCGCGGATCGAGATCGAGATGATCCGGTTGTTGACGCTGAAGGCGGCGTATCTGATGGATACGGTGGGCAACAAGGAGGCGCGGACGGAGATCGCGGCGATCAAGGTGGCGGCTCCGAATATTGCGTTGAAGATTGTGGATCGGGCGATTCAGGTGCACGGTGGGGCCGGCGTCACCGACGACTTCCCGCTCGCCATGATGTATGCCCATCTGAGGACTTTGCGTCTCGCGGACGGACCGGACGAGGTCCACAAAATGTCCATCGCGAGAAGAGAACTGCGTAAATACCGTACGAAGTCCGAGAACAACCAGCATGGAGGAAACAAGTGAGTCAGGAACGTAGAACCGCCATCGTCACCGGATCGGCCCGCGGGATCGGTGCCGCCGTCGCGAAGCGACTGGCCGACGACGGCTACGCGGTCGCCGTCCTCGACCTCGACGAGGCGGCATGTGCCGGGACCGTCGACGCGATCAAGTCCGCCGGTGGCGAAGCGCTGGCCGTGGGCGCGAACGTCGCCGACGAGGCGTCGGTCGCTGCCGCAGTCGAGCGGGTGGCGAATGAACTGGGCGCCCCGACCATTCTGATCAACAATGCCGGGATCACCCGCGACAACCTGCTGTTCAAGATGACCGTCGACGACTGGGATGCGGTCATGAACGTGCACCTGCGCGGTGCGTTCCTGATGTCGCGGGCCGTGCAGAAGCACATGGTGGACGCGAAGTTCGGCCGCATCGTCAACCTGTCCAGCACCTCGGCGCTCGGCAACCGCGGGCAGGTCAACTACTCGGCCGCCAAGGCCGGTATGCAGGGCTTCACCAAGACACTGGCGTTCGAGCTCGGCAAGTTCGGTGTCACGGCGAACGCGATCGCGCCCGGCTTCATCGAGACCGAGATGACCGCCGCCACCGCCGAGCGGGTGGGTGTCGGCTTCGAGGACTTCAAGAAGGCGGCGGCGTCGCAGATCCCGGTGAACCGCGTCGGGCAGCCCGAGGACATCGCACACACCGCATCGTTCTTCGTCAGCGAGGGCGCCGGATTCGTGTCGGGTCAGGTCGTCTACGTCGCCGGTGGACCGAAGGACTGATCGATGAAGGCGTGGCGTGTACACGAATTGGGGCAGCCGAGGGACGTTCTGACGTTCGAGGACGTCCCCGACCTCGAACCGAAGCCCGGGGAGTTGCTGGTCAAGGTTCTCTCGGCGGCCGCCAACTTCCCGGATGTGCTGTTGTGCCGCGGTGAGTACCAGATCAAGCCGCCGCTTCCGTTCACTCCCGGTGTGGAGCTGTGCGGCGAGGTGGTGGGGCTCGGCGACGGTGTCACCGAGTTCTCCGTCGGCGACCGGGTGATCGGCATGCCGAGCCTGCCGAACGGCGGGTTCGCCGAGTTGGCCGTCATGTCCTCGGCCACCGCATTTCCCGCCCCGGAGGCGCTCGACGACGCCGAGGCGTCGGCGCTGTCGATCGGGTACCAGACGGGATGGTTTGCGCTGCACCGCAGAACGCAGATCCAGCCCGGCGAAACGCTGCTCGTGCATGCTGCGGCAGGCGGTGTCGGCAGCGCGGCCGTGCAGCTGGGTAAGGCGGCAGGCGCCACAGTGATCGGCGTCGTCGGCGGGCCCGAGAAGGCGGCCTACACGCGGGAACTCGGGGCCGACCTCGTGATCGACCGGCACAGTGAGGACTTCGTCCAGGCCGTGAAGGACTTCACGGACGGTCGCGGTGCCGACGTCGTGTTCGATCCGGTGGGCGGCGACTCCTACACGAAGTCGACGAAGTGCATCGCGTTCGAGGGTCGCATCATCGTGATCGGATTCGCGAGTGGCACCATCCCGTCACCGGGGCTGAACCATGCGCTGATCAAGAACTACTCGATCATCGGGCTGCACTGGGGGCTGTACAACGCCTACAACCCCGCTGCGATCCGGGAGTGCCACGACGAGCTGACGAGGATGGCCGCCGCCGGCGAGATCAAGCCGATGATCAGCGAGCGGCTCGGGCTCACCGACGTCGCGGACGGCATTGCGCGACTCGGCGAGGGAACGACGGTCGGACGGCTGGCTTTCCTGCCCGGCCGCTAGCGGTTGCGCTTCGCGTACAGCTCCTCGAGGTTGTGTCGCAAGGTCGCCTCGGTGTTCTTCACGGCCGTTTCGACGAACGGTTCGACGATGAGACCGAGGGCCTTGCCGGCGATACCGCCGGGGAGTTTGTACGCGAAGTCGACGCTGATCTCGGTCTTGTCCTCACCGTGAGCGGTGAACTCCCAGGTGGAGGAGTTGGCGGCGCCGTCGAGCGACGCCAGGGTGATGACCCGGTCCTGCTCCCACTCGGTGACCTCGAGCCGCGACCGCAGGGTGCTGGGGCCGATGTGGATCGCGGCGTCGAAGGTCGACTCCATCCCCTGGTCGAATTCCCCGATCGGACGGAACTCCGAGACTCCGAACATCCAGTCGGGGACCGTCCGGTAGTCGTCGATGTACGCGAACGCCACGTGGATGGGCACGGCTGCGATCGCGGAGTGACGGACGTGGATCATCAGGTGGTCCCTGGCTCTCTGTCGGAGAAGGCTGTCGATCTGGGCGACCTCGTTCGACTCTAGTCAACTCCCGCGACCACAGCAGGGGAGCGGCGGGTACCTGTTCTACCGTAGGACCCATGACGGTAGAGGGCACCCAGCGTGGCAGTTCCTGGCGTGAGTACACCGACCAGGGGTTGTCCAAGGTTCTGGCCGCGGCGCTGGCGGCGTTCGTCGAGAAGGGATACGACGGCGCGTCGATCCGTGAGATCGCATCGCGCGCCGGGCTCTCGGTCCCCGGTCTCTATCACCATTACCCCTCCAAGCAGGCGCTGCTGGTGGGGCTGACGAACGCGGTGATGCGTGAACTCCTCGATCGCAGCCACGCGGCTGTGGCCGAGGCGGGCCCGACACCGGGGGAGCGATTCGACGCGGTCATCGAGTCGCTGCTGCGGTTCCACATGTACCGGCGCGAGCAGGCCTTCGTCGCGTCCCGTGAGACGCGGAGCATGGAATCGGAGAGCCGGAAGGCGTACATCGCGCTGCGCGACGAGCAGCAGGAGATGCTGGACGACATCGTCCGCGAGGGAGTCGCCGCCGGGCTGTTCCGGACGCCGTTCCCGGAGGACGCGAGCCGTGCCGTCGTCACGATGTGTGTCGCGGTGTCCACCTGGTACCGGGAGGACGGTCCGCTGTCGCCCGACGAACTGGTCGAGCGGTACCTGGCGATCGCGAGGAGCACGGTCGGCGCGTCCGACTGAGTCTTGACCGGCTTCCGAAGGTGTGGAATTGTCGGGGACGACTTCGACCGAGCGAGTGATCGGTCGGTACTGGAGTCGCCGTACTGACTGGAGGAAGTTGTGGCGATCGATCTGTCCTACGCACCCGAGGTGACCGCGCTCGTCGAGAAGACCGAGGCGTTCACCCGCGAAGTCGTGCTGCCCATCGAGGACGAGCACGGCGGCGACATCACAGCGGCCGGTGGCGACACCCTGCGCGTGGAGCTGCAGAAGGCAGCCAAGGACGCCGGCGTCTTCGCCCCCCACGCACCCGTCGAGTACGGCGGACACGGTCTGAACATGACCGATCGCGCGCCCGTCTTCGAGGCTGCGGGCTATTCGCTGTTCGGTCCGACGGCCCTGAACATCGGGGCACCCGACGAAGGCAACGTCCACATGCTCGCGCACATCGCCAGCCCCGAGCAGAAGGAGCGGTTCCTCGCCCCGCTGGCGCACGGCGACATGCGGTCGGCGTTCGCCATGACCGAGCCGTCGCCCGGGGCGGGCTCCGACCCCTCGGCGCTGACCACGCGCGCCGAGAAGGTGCCGGGCGGGTGGAAGATCAACGGCCACAAGTACTTCATCACCGGTGCCGACGGCGCGGGGTTCTTCATCATCTTCGCCCGCACGTCCGGCGTGCCCGGCGACCGCGGCGGCGCCACGATGTTCCTCACGCCGGCCGACGCCGAGGGGCTGACGGTGGGTCGTCACATCGACACCCTCGACAGGGCAATGATCGGTGGGCACTGCGAGGTGTTCTTCGAGGATCTGTTCGTCCCCGACAGCGGGGTTCTCGGCGAGGTGGACCAGGGATTCGCCTACGCCCAGGTCCGGCTCGGGCCCGCGCGGATGACGCACGTCATGCGCTGGCTCGGCGCGGCGCGCCGCGGCCACGACGTCGCGGTGGCACACGTCGCGCAACGTGACGGTTTCGGAGGCAAGCTGGGTGATCTCGGCATGGTCCAGAAGATGGTCGCGGACAACGAGATCGACATCGCGGCAACCCGGGCACTGTTGACGCGGGCGTGCTGGGAACTCGATCAGGGCGGCCACGCGAGCAACTCCACGTCCATCGCGAAGACCTACGCGTCCGAGGCCATCTTCCGCATCGTCGACCGCTCCATCCAGATGTGCGGCGGTCTCGGCGTGTCCGGCGACCTGCCCCTCGCCCGGCTGTCCCGCGAGGTGCGACCGTTCCGCGTCTACGACGGACCGTCCGAGGTGCACCGCTGGGCCATCGCCAAGCGTGTCGTGGGTGCCGCGAAGAAGGCCGCACGGGAGGCAGGCGCATGAGCGAACATCGGGGGCTCGACCTCGTTGCGCTGCGGAAGTTCCTGTCCGAGTCGGACGTTCCTCTCGACGGTGAGTTGCGGGCCGACCTGATCTCAGGCGGCAAGTCCAACCTCACGTACGCCATCTTCGACGACTCCTCGCGGTGGGTGCTGCGAAGGCCGCCCACCGCGGGGCTCACACCCTCGGCGCACGACGTGGCCCGCGAGTTCCGCATCACGTCGGCGCTGCAGGGCACCGACGTCCCGGTGGCCGCCACCGTCGCGCTGTGCGAGGACGACAGTGTGATGGGCGCGCCGTTCACCGTGGTGGAACACGTGACGGGCCAGGTGATCCGGACCAAGTCGGATCTCGAGGCGCTGTCCGGCGACGACATCGACGCGTGCACCGACGAACTGGTCCGTGTGCTCGGCGCTTTGCACAACGTCGACTACGACGCCGTCGGACTGGGCGCGCTCGGCCGCCCGGACGGCTACGTGGCCCGGCAGGTCACGTTGTGGGCGAGTCAGTGGGGGCGGGTGAAGACGACGGACTCCGCGGACGTCGACCGACTGCATGCCGCGCTGGTCGAATCGATTCCGCAGCAGTCGGAGTCGTCGATCGTGCACGGTGACTACCGCATCGACAACACCATCCTCGCGGCCGGCGACGTGAGCACCGTTGCGGCGGTCGTCGACTGGGAACTCTCGACCCTCGGCGACCCGCTCACCGACGTCGCCCTGATGTGCGTCTACCGGCATCCGGCTCTCGACCTGGTGCTCGGCGAACCGGCGGCCTGGACGAGCCCGCGACTGCCGTCTGCCGACGATCTCGCGCAGCGCTACACCGTGGCATCGGGGCGCGAACTGGTCCACTGGAACTTCTACCTGGCGCTCGCGAACTTCAAACTCGCCGTCATCGCCGAGGGCATCAACCACCGCTACCGGGTCGGCGCCACCGTCGGTGAGGGTTTCGACAAGGCGGGCGACGCGGTGCCCGAATTCATCGCGGCCGGCCTGCGCGCCTTGAAAGGACAGACCGTATGAGCCGCACCGCGCTGATCACCGGCGCCGCGCGTGGCATCGGACTGGGCATTGCCACCCGCCTCGCCGAGCAGGGGTACGGGCTGACGATCACCGCCCGCGATCGCGAGCGGCTCGAGTCGGTGGCCGCCGAACTGCGGACCGCGGGCGCGAAGGACGTCGTCGTGGTCGCAGGTGACCTCGCCGACGAGGAGTCGGCGGGACGCGTCGTCGAGGCGCACGCCGACGCCTTCGGCTCACTGAACGCACTGGTCCTCAATGCCGGGGTGGGAACCGCAGGCGCCATCGGCGAGTTTCCCATGCACCGATTCGACAAGAGCCTCGAAGTCAACCTGCGGGCGCCGTTCAGCCTGCTGCAGCAGTCGCTGCCGCTGCTCCGGACCGGTGCGGCGGAGAACCCGGGACGGGGGTCCAAGGTCGTGGCCCTGGCATCGATCACCGGCGTGTACGCCGAAGCGGGGCTCGCCGTCTACGGGGCGACCAAGGCCGCGCTGATCTCCCTGACCGAGACGTTGAACGTGGAGGAGTCGGGCAACGGCGTCTCCGCGACCGCGCTCGCCCCGGCGTACGTCGACACCGACATGTCCGCGTGGATCCACGACACGATCCCGCCCGAGGCGATGATCGAGGTCAACGACATCGTCGAACTCGTCGACGCCCTGCTGCGGTTGTCGTCGCGTGCGGTGGTCCCGAAGATCGTCGTCGGACGCGCCGGAACAGACGGCTACCGCGCCTAGTCCTCGTCCTCCTGCGCCTCGCCCCGCTTGCGGAAGAACTTGAAACCGGGCACGCCCTGGATCGCCTGACGCACGCCCTGAACCTCCTCGAGGAGCTGGTGGATCTCCGGCGACACGGTGTCCAGGGTCGCCAGGATCGGCATCAGCCCCTCCATACGCAGGGTCAGCTCGGGCAGGTGGTTCACCAATCCGATCGCGGCGTGAATCTCCTCCTCGGTGAGGTCGTCGACGAACCGCTGGGCCAGTGGGGCGGCCTTCGTCGCCAGCGGCTCGTACAGACCGATCAGGGTCTGCGCCGACGCGGACGTGTGCCCGGCGGTGGAGACCACGGTGGCCGCCGCCTCCGCAACCGCGTTCGCCTTCGCCACCGCGATCTCGGCGCCGTCGCTGATCGCCTCGATGCGGGAAATCAGCACCTCGACCTGGTCCAGAAGGACGCCGATCCGGCCGGGAAGGGAGACGACGAGTTCAGCGGTGTCCGCCGACCACCGGGCGATCCCGGTGAGGGTACGCACGAGGTCGCGGGTGCCGAGTTGTACGAGAGCCATCGGCCCATCCTGCCTGATGCATTTCGCACCTCACGTTTCGGTCGTGGCAGACGTCTACCTTTCAGAGACCCGCACACCTGGAAGGATTGGCACCGTGAATGCCGACCGCGCAGCACACACAGTCATCGATTCACCGATCGGCCCTCTGACGCTGGTGAGCGTCGACGGGGTGCTGAGCGGCATCTACATGGTCGAACACCGGCATCAGCCCAATCCCGCGACGTTCGGGGAGCGTGACACCGCAGGATTCGACGAGGCCACCACCCAGCTCACCGAATACTTCGACGGCCGGCGCACCGACTTCAGTGTCCCGCTCGCCGCGCGAGGCACCCCGTTCCAGCAACGGGTGTGGGACGCCCTGCGCACCATCCCGTACGGCGAGACGTGGACGTACGGTCAGCTGGCCGACTCCCTCGGCACCCCGACCGCGGTTCGCGCGGTGGCGGCGGCGAACGGCAGGAATCCGATCAGCATCATCGTTCCGTGCCACCGCGTCATCGGGAGCAACGGCAGCCTGACGGGGTACGCGGGCGGGCTCGACCGCAAACGGTTCCTGCTCGAACGCGAAGCGGAACGGGCAGGACTCCGGCTGAGCCGATGACCCTGAAGCCGTTCGAAGACATCGTGGCCGAGCACGGCCCGACAGTGCTGCGAGTCTGCCGGGCCGTGGTCGGTCCGGTGGACGCCGAGGACGCCTGGTCGGAGACGTTCATCGCCGCGATGCGGGCGTACCCCGAGCTGCGTCCGGGGAGCAACGTCGAGGCGTGGCTGGTCACGATCGCCCACCGGAAAGCGCTCGACCACATCCGCGCGCGTGACCGGCGGCCCGTCCCCACCGACGAGCTTCCCGAGCAGACCACCGACCGCGGACTTCCCGGCGGTCACGACCCCGAGTTGTGGAACGCGGTCGGCGCCCTGCCGATGAAGCAGCGGGCAGCGGTGGCGTATCACTACCTGGCCGGGCTGCCGTACGCCGAGATCGCGGTGATCCTCGGCAATTCCCCGGACGCGTCGCGGCGGGCGGCCGCCGACGGCATTACGGCGCTACGCAAGACCCTCTCGATCTCTGTGAGTGGAGACATCACATGAACATCCCCGACATCGTCTACGCCCTGTCCACGTCGGACTCCGCGGTCGAGCAGAATCTGCGTGAGCGCCTCGCCGCCCTCGCCGCCGAAGCTGGGCTCCTCGACGTCGCGTACCGGACACTCGATACTCCTGTCGGTTCGCTCCTGCTCGCCGCCACCGATCGCGGGCTCGTGCGGGTCGCCTTCCCCAACCAGGATCACGACGCCGTACTGCAGACCCTCGCCGAGCAGATCAGCCCCCGGATCCTGCGTGCACCGGCCCGGCTCGACCGGGTGGCCCACGAGATCGACGAATACTTCCTCGGCGAGCGCACGAGCTTCGACATCCCGCTGGACTTCAGGCTGTCCAAGGGATTTCGGCTCGAGGTTCTTCACCATCTTCCCGAGATCGACTACGGGCACACCGCGAGTTACGCCGCAGTCGCGTCGGCCGCGGGCAGTCCGAAAGCAGTGCGCGCGGTCGGAACGGCCTGCGCCCTCAACCCGCTCCCGGTCGTCGTTCCCTGCCACCGGGTTGTCCGCAGCGACGGCAGCATGGGCCAGTACGCGGGTGGGCCGGAGGCCAAGTCGATACTGCTGACATTGGAGGCAGCGGCATGACTACCGTGACACAACGCGTGGAAGACCTGGATTGGCAGGGTCTCCACGCCGAGACCGATGCCGCGGGATGCGCGCAATCGGAGCAGATCCTGACCGCCGAGGAGTGCGGTCGGATCGCGGACATGTACGAGGAGGTCGAGCGTTTCCGGTCCACCGTCGACATGGCCCGGCACCGCTTCGGCTCGGGACAGTACCGGTACTTCGGCTACCCGCTACCGGAGGTCGTGGCCGAACTGCGTGCCGCCTTCTACCCGAAACTGCTTCCCGTGGCTCGGGACTGGGCCCCCAAGCTGAAGCAGCCCTCGCCGTGGCCGGACACATTGGACGAATGGCTGGACATGTGCCACGACGCCGGTCAGAAACGGGCCACACCGATCCTGCTCAGCTACCGCGCGAACGACTGGAACGCCCTGCACCGCGACCTCTACGGTGACCTGGTGTTCCCGTTGCAGGTGGTGATCGGCCTCGACCGTCCGGGAGTGGACCACGAGGGCGGTGAGTTCATGCTCGTCGAGCAGCGGCCCCGCGCCCAGTCCCGGGGCACGGTGACGACGCTGCAGCAGGGGCACGCGCTGATCTTCACCACCAGGGACAGGCCCGTGCGCTCGACCCGCGGTTGGTCGACGGGACCGGTACGGCACGGTGTCAGCACCGTCCGGCGGGGCACCCGCCGGACGCTCGGCCTGGTCCTGCACGACGCCGAGTGACCGTGATGTCCGCCCTGATACCCCGCCCCCGAACCGTGGTGGCGCCCGGCGCCGTCCACGTCCCCGACTGGCTCACCCCGGCCGAGCAACGCCACCTGGTGGTCGAATGCCGGCGCTGGGCCACCGCACCGGTCCCGATGCGGGCAGCGCAACTGCCGACGGGTCACCGCATGTCGGTGCAGACGGTGTGCCTCGGCTGGCACTGGAAGCCGTATGCCTACTCGCGTACCGCCGACGACGCGGGTGGCGGCCGTGTCGCACCGGTGCCCGACTGGCTGGTCGAACTCGGCAGGCGGGCGGTGAGCGCGGCCTACGGGCAGCCGGCCGACGGGTACACACCCGATGCCGCGCTGATCAACTTCTACGACGACACCGCGAAGATGGGCATGCACCAGGACAAGGAGGAGCGGTCCGATGCGCCCGTCGTGTCGTTGAGCATCGGCGACACATGTGTGTTCCGCTTCGGCAACACCACCACCCGCACCAAGCCGTACACCGACGTCGAGTTGCTGTCGGGCGACCTCTTCGTGTTCGGCGGCGAGGCGCGCTTCGCGTATCACGGAGTGCCGAAAGTGTTTCCCGGCACGAGCGATCCGGACTGCGGACTGACGACCGGCCGGCTGAACATCACGCTGCGGATGACGGGACTCGAGGACACATGAGAGTGCACCTGCCGTACCGGGATCCGTTCACCCATGCGCCGTTGTGGGGCGCGCTCCGCGCCCACACCGTGTCCGGGCTCGAGCGACACGACCCCGACGGAACCCACACCCGGGTGGTGAACGGTCCGCGGGGGCCCGCGCTGGTGTCCGTCGTCGTACGTCCCGCCGACGGGTACGTCGAGGCGCACCTGACACCGGCGGATCCGGGAGATGTCGAGGCGCTGACCGCCGCGGTCCGGCGCTGGCTCGACCTCGACGCAGATCCACTGCCGATCGATGCCGCATTGAGCCGTCACCCTCAACTGGCACCGCTGGTGGCACTACGACCGGGTCTGCGGCGCCTGGGGAGCGTGGACGGGTTCGAAACCGCGGTTCTGACCGTTCTCGGACAACAGGTTTCGCTGGCGGCGGCCCGGACGTTCGGCAGCCGACTCGTGCACGCGTACGGCAGGCCGGTGCACGACGGATTCTTCGCGTTCCCCGAACCGGAGACGCTCGCTGCGCTCTCACCCGAACTGTTGCGCTCGACCCTCGGCCTCACCGGCGCCCGGGCAAAGACGGTGCTCGCGCTGGCCGAGGCCGCGTCCGACGGTCTGCGCCTCGACGCGGACACCGACCCGGCCGAGTTCCGGGCCGGTCTGCTCGCACTCCCCGGCATCGGTCCGTGGACGGCGGACTATCTGACGGTGCGGGTGCTGGCCGACCCGGACGCGTTCACCCCCGACGACCTGGTCCTCAAACGCGCGCTGCGGGTCAGGACCGGCAGGCAGGCAGCGGAACTCGCCGAGTCGTGGCGACCGTGGCGGGCCTACGCGCTGTTCCACCTGTGGACGGCCGAAGCGTATTAGTCCTTGGCCTTCGCCAGCGCCGACGGCCACCAGATCTTCTTGCCGATGTCGTGGGAGAGCGCCGGGACGAGGATGCTGCGCACGATGATCGTGTCGAGCAGCACACCGAACGCGACCGCGAAACCGACCTCGGCGAGGAACACCAGGGGAAGCACGCCCAGCACCGCGAACGTCGCGGCGAGCACGACACCGGCCGACGTGATGACACCGCCGGTCACCGCCAATCCGCGCAGCACACCGGATTTTGTGCCGTGTTCCTCGGTTTCCTCGCGGACCCGGGTCATCAGGAAGATGTTGTAGTCGATGCCGAGCGCCACGAGGAACACGAACGCGAACAGCGGGAACGCCGGATCTGCGTTCGCGAAATGGAAGACGTGGGTGAAGAAGAGTCCGCACACCCCGAGGGTCGCCGCGAACGACAGGACCACGGTGGCGATGAGGATGATGGGCGTGAGCAGTGCGCGGAGCAGGAGGGCCAGCACGACGAAGATGACGACGAGAACGATCGGGATGATCAGGTTCCGGTCGTGCACCGACGCCGTCTGCACATCGAGAGTGGTTGCCGTGCTGCCACCGACGAGCGCGTCGGCACCGGGCACGGCGTGCGCCGCGTCGCGCAGGCGTTTCACCGTTTCGAGGGCTTCCGGGGAGTCGTACGAGTCGGCGAGTGTCACGTTGACGACCATCTGCCCGTCGATCGGTGCGGCCGTGAGGAAGTCGGGTGCACACCCCTGCCCGGCCGCCGACGCCACCGCGGCCGGGTTCGACTTGACGAGTGCGGACAGCTTCTCGACGTCGACCTGCGGGCACACGGCGCCGGGGTCCGTCGACACCCCGTCCACACCGCTCACCGCCGCGATGACCGCATCCGTCTGATCGGCATTGGTGACGATGACGGCGGGCGCGCCTGCACCCGGATCGAATTTGGAGTCGTACAACTCCTGACCGACGACGGCGTCGGGTCGGTTGGTGAAGTTCTCCGACGACGACAGCCCGTCCGTCTTCAGACTGCCGATGCCGACGAGGAACAGCACGGCCAGCAGCACCGTCGTACCGATCCAGAGGGGGCGGTCCTTGCTTCCGACCTGGGCGGCGATCCTGCCCCACAGACCGTGCGTGGTGAGGTCCGCGGCCTCGTCCACCTTGGGTTTCCGCGGCCAGAACACCCACCGTCCCGCCGCGGACAGTGCGACGGGCAGGAACGTCATCATCACGAGGTACGTGCACGCGATGCCGATCGCGGCGACCGGCCCGAGGCTCTTGTTGGAGTTCAGTTCGGAGAACGTCAGGCACAGCAGGCCGAGGATGACGGTGACCGCCGACGCGGTGATGGCGGGGGCGGATTCCTTCCACGCCTTGACCATGGCGTCGAACCGGCTGGGGTAGAAGTGCAGTTCTTCCCTATATCGGGAGATCAGGAGCAGCGCATAGTCGGTGCCCGCACCGATCACGAGGACGAACAGGATGCCCTGACTCTGTCCGGTGAGCGTGAGCACCTCCGCCTTGGCGAGGAAGTAGATGACCATCGACGCCAGGCCGAGCGCGAGTAGCGCCGAGAAGAGCGGGAAGAACCACAGCACCGGGGAGCGGTACACCACCAGCAGGATCAGGACGACCACGAGCAGAGCGGCGCCCAGCAGTGCACCGTCGAGCCCGGCGAACGCGTCGATGAACGCCACCAGAAGCCCACCGGGACCGGCCGGAAGCACCTCGAGCCCGGCCGCCGCGTCCTTCGCTGCGGTGAGGACGTTCTCCTCGGTGGCGGCGAGCACGTCGCCGGCAACCGCGGTGCCGTCCTCTTTTGCGACGAGGGGAACGAAGACCGAGGCCGTGGTGCCGTCCTCGGAGAACTGTGGCTGGGACATCCCTTCGGCGTCGACGCCGTCTACCGCCGCGATGACCTCACGGGCCTGGGCGACGGCAGCCTTGTCCTGCTCGGTGAGCGGAGCGTCGCTGTGGAACAGCACGAAACCGGGGATCGTTTCGACCGTGAGGAACTTGGACGATTCGTTGGTGACGATCGTCGATTCCGCTGAACTCGACAGGTAGGCGGCGTTGTCGTTCTTCTGGACCTCGGTGAGCTTTCCCTGGAACGAACCCCCGAATCCGCCCGCGAAGAAAGCGATGATCGCAATGGCCACGATGGTGAACGCAGGCCAGCGGAATCTGCGCGGCGTCTCGCCGCTGGTGCTCGAGTCCGTCGAATCCAGCTTCGTCATGGGTTCTCCTTCGCCGCCCCCGCCAGCAGTGCGTCCCAGTACACCATGTCGAGAGCGCCGGCGACACCGGAAATCCGCGCGCGTCAGGCCTCGTCGGACGTTTCGGCGTAGCAGTCCCGCACCGCCACATCCATCGGGAACCGCACCCGCGTCTCGCCGAACAGCAACCGGGTGGCTACCTCGACCGCGCCCAGCACGTGCCGCGTCGCCGACTCGGGGTCCCGGGTATGCACCATCACCTCGTCGTGCTGGAAGAAGACGAGTTCGCTGTCCGGGTCGTCGGCCAGTCGGCGCCGCAGGTCCGCGAGAACGCACAGTGCCCACTCGGATGCCGTGGCCTGCACCACGAAGTTTCGGGTGAATCGGCCGCGGGAACGCGCGTCGCCGTGCGACCAGAAATCGGGGGACGGGGGCGGGCACGCCCGGCCGAGCCACGAGTGCACGACCTCGCCGCGTTCTCCGGCGCGGGCCGCCCTTTCCACATATTCGACGGCGACCGGAAAGCGGGTGCGCAGCAGGGTGAGCAGGGAACGGGCCTCACCTGCGGTGGCGCCGTACAGGACACCGAGGATCGCGACCTTCGCCTTGCCCCGATCGCCGTCGAACGTCTCCGCCGCGACCGGTGCGTACAGGTCGTCGGCGCCCGCGACGGCGACCATGCGGGCGTCACCCGACATGGCGGCCAGGATGCGGGGTTCGAGTTGGCCGGCGTCGGCGATGACGAACGTGTGACCGGGGTCGGCGATCACGCTCGACCGCAGCGGTTTCGGAATCTGCAGTGCGCCGCCGCCGCGGCTCGCCCAGCGGCCGGACACCACACCGCCGGGGACGTACACGGGCCGGAAACGGTCGTCGCGGACCCAGCTGTCCAGCCACTGCCATCCGTTAGTGCTGAACAGCTTCGACAGATCCCGGTGGCGCAGGAGCAGCGGCACCGCGGGGTGATCGACCTCGCGCAGCAGGTGCTTGCGGGTCGACGCGAGTTCGATGCCCTCACGGCGAAACGCGTCGACGACCTCGACGTGGGACGCCGGGTTGATGCGACGGCCGAATGCTGCCCCGATCTCCACGGTCACGTCCTGGATGCGCTGCGGGAGGTCGTACCCGGCCGGCCGCGGCCCGAGCGCCGCCTCGAGGAAGGTGCGATGGGTACGGCTGGAGAACGGCAGCCCGTCGAAACTCATCTCTGCGGCGGCCAGCGCTCCCGCGGATTCGGCGGCCACCAGCAGGTCGAGCCGTGCATCGTCACCGATCGTCTTCCGCTGTTCCGCGAAGTCCGCCACCACCTGCGCCGGATCCGTGGTGGGTGTGGTTTCGAACAGGCCGGGGCGTTCGTCGACGGGTTCGTCCGGCGGTGGCGCGGGAACACCGTCGCGCATGCTGAGGATGGCTTGGGTGAGCGCGAGGTCCTGGCAGCGCCGCACCCGCACCCCCGCCCGCATCAGCGCCGGGTAGACGGCCGCGGTACTCGTCCAGACCCAGCGGGGATGTTCGGTGAGCTCGATGTCGCGGACCGCCGCCACGACGTCCGAATGGCGACGGGGTGACTCGATCGGAACGCCCGCAGGATCGGTGCGAACGGTCGTCGCGCCACCATCGGCGTCGGGAACCAGGACCATTCTCACCGGCCCAGTCTGCTCTGCGCCACCGACAGTCGATAATCCGCCGCCGGACGAGGGCAAACCCGCAGGTCGGCACTACACTGAAACGCAGACGCTTCTCGCCGGAAGGAGGGGCATCCGATGGCAACCATCGAAGAGTTCGAGCAGACGGTGACCGACAAGGTGATCGCCGGACTGCACGACAAATTCGCCGACTACGAGCGCCGCGGAGTCGGACTCGCCGAACTCGGCGACCCCGATCGGTTCGTCGAACGGATCCTGGCGGCGATGCCCGCCCCGCATCCCTGGTACGAACAGTTCGGCACGGCCTGGTCGTCCACGCCCGCGTGACTCACGCCCCTGCTGCGTCCACCGGTTCGGGTTCGGTCTGCGCCTTGTGGCGGCGATGCAAACCCTTGCGGTCGTAGAACCGGGTGATGACGGCACCGAAGACGAGGCCGATGACGAGGCCGGCGAGGGTCATCCACACGGCGTGGATGAGCCCTGCGTCGCCCGCGGCGCCGAAGAACATGATGGCGCGAACCCCGATATAGATCTGGTGCATCGGTTCGAACTCGCCGAGCCAGGTGTACAGCCGCGGCGCCGCCTCGAGTGGGATCGTGCCGCCCGACGAGGGCAACGCCAGGACGACGAACACCAGCAGGTTGATGAGCAGGCCCAGGTTGCCGAATGCGGCCATCACGGACATCGCCGTGATCCCGACGGCGGCGATCGCGAAGGCGCCGTACTCCCACAGGGCGAGCGGGTCGGTGATCGGCAGGCCCAGGGCGGAGCTGATCCACAGGTACAGACCCGACACGATCATCGCCAGCAGCACCATCACCGCCCACTTGATCAGCAGGGTGTTGAAACGTGAGATCGGGACCGCCTCGTTGTGCAGGTACAGCGGCCCGACCTCGGTCGGAGTGAATCCGAGCATGCCGTCGATGAGGGTGCTCGCGATGGTCGCACCGGTGAAACCGGCCAGGACGATCAGGAGCGCGTAGTAGAACGCCGCCAGGCCGAAACCGGTGCCGTCGGGCAGCGGGTTGTGGGCCACGACCCGCACGTCGATGGGGTCGTCGAGTACGAGCCGGCTGGCCCCCGACAGTTGGAGGTCGGGGGCGGTCGCCTGGAGTTGCTGCGTCACCTGGGTGGTGAGCTGCTCGCCCATCGTCTGATTGGCCTTGTCCAATGCCATCTCACCGATGTTCTGGACGAGGTTCGCGCTGATCGTGCCCGCGCGGGGGTTCGTGTAGATCGTGATCACCGGACGTTCGACGTCCCCTGGGATCACGCTCGCCTGGGCAAGGATGAAGGTGCGCTTCGTGAAGTCGCTCGGTATGACGATCGCGCCGTAGATTTCCCCGTTGTCCAGCGCGGACTGGGCCTGCGCGATCCCGATCTGCCGGAGGTCGACCTTGTTCGGATCGACACCCTCGACGAGCCCTGCGGCGATCTGGTCGCCGAAATTCTGCTGTTGCGGCGGATCGGAGTTGGGCATGGTGTCGCCCTCGTCCTGATTGACGAGGGCGATGGGGAAGTGGTTGAGATGCTTGGGGGGATTGAGCATTCCCCCCATGTACAGCGCGGCGAGCAGGGACATGACGACGGAGACGAGGAGTAGGGGAGCGATCCAGAACCGTGGTGTCCGGAGTACGCTCATCCTGCCTGCACCGCTGGTTTCGTGAGCCATGTCCCCTCGCATCCTCCCGTGTCCGGGCCGACCCTGGGATCGACCAGCCGGATCAAGAGTAGGCGGTGGAACCGTTCATCGCGCTGCCGTGACCTCGAACCAGGCGTCGAGTGTCGGCTCGCCGACGAGGTCCACGAGATCCACCTGCACGCCGTCCGCTCGCCATCGTTCGACCAGCGCCATCACGCGCACGGAGTCCATTCCCTCGTCGAGAAGGTTCGCGGAATCGTCGATCTCGGCGACCGGGACGTCGAGCACGTCGGCTACGTCGGCGCGGATTCGGTCGCGGGTCGGAACTGTGCTGGGAGCGGAACTCACTGTCATCCTCCGGTGCGTCGGTCGAACCGCGGCCCGTTGAGCCGATTCGACGACATGGGGTAGGTTGCTGGGTTAGTGAAGCCTAAGCATAGTTGCTCTCCGCGCGAACGGCGAAACGGAGAGCTGTTGCAACCGAATGTGAATGGATGACAATGGCCGGATTATCGCGATACGCAATAGACTTGACGCCTCTACGGACGAGTCGCGAGTTCCGATATATCTTCATTGCCCGCACAATCTCCATCTTCGGTCTGGGTCTGCTGCTGGTGGCGGTGCCGCTGCAGGTGTACGACATGACGAATTCCACACTGGCAGTGGGCGCGGCCAGCATCGTCGTGGGCTCGTCGGTGTTCATCGGCACCCTGTTCGGAGGCGTGATCGCCGACCGGTACGACCGCAGGCCGGTCATCTCGCTCGCCCGCGCCGCAGCGGGTGTGGCCTTCGCTATTCTCGCGGTCAACGCGTTCCTCCCCGCACCCCAGTTGTGGATCATCTACCTGTGCGGCGTGATCGAGGGGCTCGCCGGCGGCATCTCCGCGACCGCGCTGATGGCGGTGATCCCGTCGCTGCTCCCCAAGGACAAGATGGCCGCCGCCGGTGCCCTGATGACCGTGATGGCCGACCTCGGCACGGTCGCGTCACCAGCCATCGGTGGTGTGATCATCGCGGCAACGTCCGTGGGCACCAACTACGTTCTGGCCGCGGTGTCCTCGGGAATCACCGCGTAC
This sequence comes from Rhodococcus sp. JS3073, assembly GCF_026810085.1. Classification (NCBI taxonomy): domain Bacteria; kingdom Bacillati; phylum Actinomycetota; class Actinomycetes; order Mycobacteriales; family Nocardiaceae; genus Rhodococcus; species Rhodococcus sp. JS3073. The sequence continues at coordinate 5,981,407 of NZ_CP113951.1, forward strand.
TGCATCGCCAGGCTGCCGTCGCTGCCGCCGCCGGTCAAGAACACCGAGAGTCCGCTGCGGTCGATCGCCAGCGGCTTCACCTACGCCGCCAAGGACTCCGTCGTCGGCGGGACGCTGCTGGTCGGGTTCTGCGCCATGATGCTGACCGGCTGGAACGTGCTGCTGCCCGCCTACGCCAGCCAGGTCCTCCACGCCGGCCCGGCGGCGACCGGACTGCTCTACAGCGCCCCCGCGGTCGGAGCCCTCACCGGATCACTCACGAGTGGCTGGACGGGAACTGCTCGTCGCGGTGGCCTGATCGTGTTCCTCGCGGCCATGATCGCGTCGGCCGGGCTGATCGGCGTCGGCGCCGTCCCGCTGATCGCGGTCACGTTCCTCGGGCTCGCCGCACACGGATTCGGCCGCGTCCTCGGTGACATCCTCCGGTACGCCGTCATCCAGACCGAGACGCCCGAGGAATACCGCGGACGCGTCGCCGGTGTGTGGGGCGCCCAGATCTCCACGGGCTCGGCTGCCGGAGCGCTCGTCGCAGGTGCCGTCGGAGCCGCGGTGGGTCCGCGTGAGGCGTTCCTGCTCTACGGGGCGGGCGGCATCGTGGTGCTGGCGGTCCTCGCCCTGACCCTGAAGGGGTTGCGCACCTACAGCAGTGCCGCTGCCGAGGAGGATGACCTCTCGGCAGCGGCACAGTGACGCTGTCAGCTGGGAATTAGCTGGCCTGAGCGTTGTTCGCGGCCTGCGACAGCTGCGGGAGCAGTTTGTCCAGCAGCCACGGCATGCTGAGCACGTTCGGTGAGCTCGACGCGAACACCAGCGGCGGATCGGTAAGGCCGACGTAGGCGTTGTCGCGCACGGCCTTCATCCCGGCGAACAGCGGGTTCGACTGGACCTCGTTCTGCAGCTCGGGCGACAGGTACCAGGCGAGCAGCACGTCCGGGTTGTACGTCGGCAGCAGTTCCAGGCTGACGGGAGCCGCGAACTTGGTCTGGTCACTGCTCTCGCGCAACTGCTGAGCAAGCGGGTCGACCGTGAAACCGAGGCTTGCCAGCATCTTCAGGCGAGGATCGGTGTCGAAGTAGAAGTTGTACGATCCCGGCTCGGTGCCGCTACCGAATGCCACCGTTTTCCCGGCGAACTCGGGGTGCTGCGACTTCGCCTGCGCGAGGGTGTCCTGAGTCTGGGTCACCAGTGCCTCGGCCTGTGCCGACCGGCCGAGGGCCTTGCCGACGGTGGTGATCTGGTCCTCCCAGCTGGTCGCCCAGCGACGCTCCGGGTACGCCACGGTGGGGGCGATGGCCGACAGCTTGTCGTACTGCTCCTGGTTCACGCCCGAGTGCACGGCCAGGATCACGTCGGGGTTGAGCGCCGCGATCTGCTCGTACGGCATCTCCTTGCTCGACGCCGTCAGCAACGTGGGTTCCGCGTTCGGATCGAGCTCTTCGAGCCTCGCCCGCGACCACGGCAGCAGGCCGTCGTCGGTTCCCGTGTCCGACTTCATGTTCTGCACGGCGACGGGCACGACGCCGAGCGACAGTGCCGCGTCCTCGCTGCCCCAGCCGAGCGTGACGACACGTTCCGGGGCCTCCGTGATCTCCGCCGTGCCGAGCGCCGACGGAATCGACACGGGGAAGGCCGACGCGTCGGCCTGTCCGGTGGCGGATCCCGCCGCGTCGGTCGAGTCGGAAGTCGACTCGCTGCAGGCACCCGCGAACAGCGCGGTTGCCGCCATCATCACGATTCCGGCTCTACGCCAGTATCTTCCGGACGTTTTCATCGATCTCCCTGTTCTTTGTTGATGGGGTTCATGCGCGAGCCGAACGAGACGAGAGCCTCGTTCACGACGGAGCCGACTTCGCCGATCCAACGGGGCTGAGTCATGTCCTTGTGCTCGCAGTCGAGGTCGTGGTTGACGATGGTGCCGGTCAGGTAGGGCCGCCACAAGTCGTACGTCGCCGCGGTCGCAGGATTCCTGGCCGCAGTGAAGAAGAGCATGTCGGAGTCCACGACGATCTGTGAGGGTTCGGATTCGAGGCGCACGGCGTTCGCGAAGTTGTCGATCATCGCGGCCGGCGTGTGCTCGTTGATCCCGGCCAGCGCGCTGCCCTCGCCGCGCAGGATGTCGATCACCTGCTGCCGGTCGAGTCCATCCGCCAGGAGCGGTTCCGGGTCGTAGCCGACCATGTAGAGCAGCGCGGCGAGCGCGTCCTGCTCCGTCGGCATCGAGGCCCACGCGTCCGACGGGAAGGAGTCGAGCATGACGAGCATGCCCAGTTCCTCCCCCTGGTTCTGCAGTGCACCGGCGATGGCGTGCGCGACGACACCGCCCAGCGACCATCCGAGGAGGTGGTAGGGGCCCTTCGGCTGCACGGTCCGCATGTGCTCGATGTATTCGGCGGCCATGTCCTCGAGCGTTTCCGGCGGCCGCTTGGACGTCGACAGGTTGGAGGCCTGCACGCCGTACAGCGGGTAGTCGTCGTCGATGTGCCGCAGCAGGCCCGAGTAGCCCCAACTGATTCCGCCTGCGGGGTGGAAGCAGAACACCGGTGGCTGGGACCCCTCGGTGCGGAACGGCAGCAGGACGGCCAGCGCGTCGGCGTCGTGATCGTCGTCGAGACGGCCGGCCAGCTGGGCCACCGTCGGCGCCGCGAACAGGGAGGCCACCGTCGCGCTCACGGACAGCCGCTTCGAGATCGCACTCATCAATCCGGCCGCCATCAGCGAGTGGCCACCGAGGTCGAAGAAGCTGTCGTCGATGCCGACCCGCTCGATACCGAGAGCCTCGGCGAACAACTGGCACAGCACCTCTTCGCGCGCCGTGCGCGGCCCCCGCTCGGACACCTGCAGTGACAGATGCGGAACGGGAAGCGACGACTGGTCGAGCTTCCCGTTGGGGAGGGTGGGGAACTCGTCGACGGCGATGAACGCGGCCGGGATCATGTAGTCGGGCAGCCTGCTGGCGGCACGGCGGTGTAACTGGTCGGGGTCGATCCGGCCGCCCGGCACCGACGTGGCGTACGCGACCAGCCGCTGATCGCCCGGGCGGTCCTCGCGGACCACGACGACGATGTGCTCGACGTCCGGGTCACCGGACAGTACGGCCTCGATCTCGTTGAGTTCGATGCGGAATCCGCGCACCTTGACCTGCGAGTCGGCGCGGCCGGTGAAGTAGATCTGGCCGTCGCGGCCCCACCACACCACATCCGACGTCCGGTACATGCGGCTGCCCGGCTCCGCGAACGGGTCGGCGATGAAACGTTCCGCCGTCTTGGGGCTCTGGTTGCGGTAGCCCCGGGTGACGCTGTCGCCCGCGAGATACAGCTCGCCGGACACGCCCGGAGGCACCGGCCGCAGCGCGTGGTCCAGGACGTAGGCGTGCTTGCCCGGATCGACGACGCCGATGGGGACGGGACCTTCGTGTCCCGGTTCGACGAGGGCCAGGGTGGCGTTGACCGTGCACTCGGTGGGTCCGTACGCGTTGAACAGCCGGCGTCCCGGTGCGTACCGTTCGATCAGCTGGGGTGTGAGCTTCTCGGCGCCCAGCATGAGGTCGACGCCGTCCGGGATGGGATGTTCCGGCGGGAACGCGGCGGCGAAAGATGGTGGCACGCCAACGAAGTTCACGTCGTGTTCGTTGATGACGCGGGCGAGCGGCTCACCGGGGACACGGTCGGCGTCCGTCGCGACCACCAGCGTTCCACCGGAGAGCACACCCCACATGATCTGCCAGAACGCGAGGTCGAAGCTGATGGACGAGAAGTGGAGCGCCCGAGTGCTCTCGTCCATGCCGATGACGTCGGACTGCAGCGACAACAGATCCGCGATGCCCAGGTGGGGGACGACGACGCCCTTGGGCACCCCCGTCGAACCGGACGTGTAGATGAGATACGCGGCGTCGTCGAGGTGCAGCGGCCTGCTCCGGTCGGCGTCCGTGGGCGTGGTGACCGGTTGGTCGGCGAGCAGCGCCTGCAGGTCCGGATCGTCCAGGTCGAGTATGGGCACGGCGGTGCCCAGCGGGGTGCGGTCGGGCACACCGACGGAGGAGGTGAGGATCGCGACCGGTGCGCCGTCGGCGAGCATGTGCGCGATCCGGTCGGCCGGGTACGTGGGGTCGACGGGCAGGTACGCGGCACCGCTCTTCAGTACGGCGAGAACACTGACGATCAGCTCGGCGGAGCGGTCGAGTGCGAGCGCGACCACGTCGCCGGGGCCGGCGCCACGCGAGATCAGCAGGTGGGCAATCCGGTTCGCCCGTTCGTCGAGCTGCCGGTACGTGAGGGAGACCGCGGGCCGCACGCCCGCGCCGACGGCGAGGGCCTCGGCGCCGGGTGTCTCCGCCACCTGCGCCGAGAAGTACTCGTCGAAGGTTCGCGCCGGGATGGAGTGCTCCGCATGGGACCATTCGCCGAGCACCCGGTCCCGCTCCTGCGGGGTCAGGATGTCGAGCCGGGCGATCCGCTGCTCGTGGTTCTCGACGAGCCGCTCGATCACCACGCCGAGGCGGTCCGCGAAGGATTCGACGGTCGCGGCATCGAAGAGTTCGGTGGAGTACTCGAACGTCACGTCGACCCCGCCGCTGTCCGGACGTTCCTGGAAGCGCAGCGCCAGATCGAATTTCGCGGATGTCGCGTCGAGCATCCGCACGGAGGCGGTCGTCCCGTCGAATCGCTCCGCGGCGCCGTCCTGCTTCCAGTGCGAGAGCATCACCTGGAACAGGGGGTGGCGGGCCGACGACCGTGGGGGATTGACGAGTTCGACGATGCGGTTGAACGGCACGTCGGCGTGGTCGACGGCGTCGAGGTCGACGGCCCTGACCCGGTCCAGCAGTTCGTCGAACGTCGGGTCGCCCGACACGTCGGTCCGCAGGACCACCGTGTTGATGAAGCAGCCCACCATGGCGTCGAGGTCGGGGTGACTGCGACCGGCGACGGGGACGCCGAGCGCGATGTCCTCACCGGCGCCGAGCCTTTCGAGCAGCACGGCCACCGCGGCGTGGACGATCATGAAGAAGCTCGCTCGGCGCTCGGCGGCGAGCGACTCGACGGCCGCGTGCAGCGACGGCGACAGCGTACGGTGGACGCTCGCGCCGCGGTTGGTGGGCAGGGCCGGTCGCGGCCGGTCGGTGCGCCAGCCCAGCTCGAGCGGCAGACCGGCGAGTTGCCCACGCCAGTAGTCGAGCTGGCCGGTCAGCAGCGGGGTCGCGTCTTCGGGTCCGGCGCCGATGCGTTCGCGTTGCCACACCGCGACGTCCGGGTACTGCAACGGCAGCGGCGTGAACTCCGGTGCCCGTCCGGCGCGGCGGGCGTTGTACGCGAAGGCGAGATCGTCGAGGAGCTTCGACTGCGACCATTCGTCGCCGATGATGTGGTGCATCAACAGGACCAGGGTGTGCTGCGGTTCGTACAGCACCGCGCGCAGCGGCGGCTGGTCGGTGAGCCCCAGCCCCACCGTCGTCATCGCCGCGATGTGCCCCTCGATGTTGCCGACGTTGTCGACACGTTCGAGCCGGACCTTCGCGTTTCCGGCGGGAAGCACGACCTGGTGGGGCACCGCATCGACGAGGGGAAACACCGTCCGCAACGACTGATGCCGGGTCACGACGTCCGCGAGCGCCGCGGACAGGGCGTCGGGCTCGAGGCCTTCCCCGAAATCGACGGCCAGCGCCAGCAGGTACGTTCCGCCGCCGGCCGCGCTGTCGAGGAACCACAGGCGTTCCTGCGCGGGCGACAACGGCACCGGCGCGCCCTCGGGGAGATCCCGCGGGGACGGCCTGCTCGCCGACACCCGCTCGCCGGCATCCTCCAGCTGCGCGGCCACGGCGGCCACGGTGGGATTCTCGAAGACCGTCGCAACCCGCAGCGGCACACCCAGTTCCGCGGTGATCGCGGACACGAGAGCAGCGGCGAGCAGAGAGTTTCCGCCGAGCGCGAAGAAGTCGTCGTGGACGCCGACCTGCTCGGCGCCGAGCACCGAGGTGAACAGCGGCAGGATCCAGGCTTCGGTGTCGGTCCGCGGAGTGTCGCCGGCCTGTCCGAGCCAACGGGGGGCGGGCAGCGCATCCTTGTCGACCTTGCCGTTGTGGGTCAACGGCAATCGGTCGAGCACCACCAGTGCGGACGGAGTCATGTACCCGGGCAGGGAGCGGACCAGGTGCGCGCGTACCTCCTCCTCGATGGCGTCGTGCTCGCTGCCGGGCCGGGGAACGACGTACCCGACGATCCGCTGGTCGCCGTCGGTCTGCTCGTGCACCGTGGCCACCGCTGCCTGCACGTCGGGCACCGCAGTCATCGCCGCGCTGATTTCGCCGAGTTCGACACGGTAACCGCGCAATTGGATCTGGTCGTCGATCCGGCCGTGGTAGTGGAGAGCGCCTGTCGCGTCGTACCGTGCGAGGTCGCCGGTGCGGTACATGCGCGTCCCGCCGGGGGCGAACGGGTCGGCGACGAACCGTCCCGACGTCAGGTCGGGACGCCCGAGGTAGCCCGGGGACAGTCCGGGGCCGGACACGTAGATCTCGCCGGTCACGCCCGGCGGCACGGGGCGCAGCCCCGGTCCGAGAACGTACGTGCGGAGGTCGCCGAGCGGAACGCCGATGTCGACGACGTCGGCGGCGGTGACCTGCGTGGCGGTGACGTGCACGGTGGTCTCGGTGATTCCGTACATGTTGACCAGTTCGGTTCCCGCATCCGGACCGGTCGCGGCGAACCAGGATCGCAGGACGGCGGGATCGAGAGCCTCACCGCCGAACACGACGTACCGCAGTCGTAGCCGGTCGAACGAGTCCGCGCGGACGAGAGCGTCGACGAGATGCCCGAACGCGGACGGCGTCTGGTTCAGCACCGTCACGCCCTCGTCGACGAGAAGTGCGGCGAGGTCGGCCGGCGACGTCAGGGTGGCCTCGTCGACCGTGACGAGGCGGCCGCCGTGCAGCAGCGCACCCCAGATCTCCCAGACGGAGAAGTCGAACGCGTACGAGTGCAGCAGGGGCCAGCAGTCGTCCTCGGTGAACGTGAACCATTCGCGGGACACGTCGAACAGTCGCATCACGTTACGGTGGGGAATCGGAACGCCCTTGGGGACACCGGTGGATCCGGACGTGTAGATGATGTACGCGATGTCGTCCGCGCACACTTCGTTCCCGAGTTCACCGCCGGCGGACTGTTCCGCGTCCTCCTCGATCCGGGGGAGGCCGCCGAGCAGGTCGGCGGATCCGATTCCCAGCGACGGCTGCGCATCCCGCACGATGAACCGCGCGCGTTCGGCCGGGGAGGACGGATCGATCGGCAGGTAGGTCGCGCCGCTGCGGAGAATCGCGAGGATGGCGACGATCAGGTCGGTGCCGCGGGGGAGGCTGACGGCCACGACGGTGCCGCGCCCCGCGCCCGCCGACCTCAGCTGCCGGGCCAGGGCGGCGCTGCGATTCGAGAGTTCGCGGTACGAAAGATCGTTCACCGCGACGCGGTCCGGGTGGGTGCGCGCCTGGGCGAGGAAGGCGGAGACGATGCTGTCCGGAAGCGCAACTGCCGTGCCGGTGGCCCGGTCGAGGCCGGCGGCGGACCACCACAGGGGCAGTTCGTCGGGAGCGCAGACGTCCACCACGGAGACGGGTTCTGCTGCCACGGAGATGTTTCGGAGGTAGTGCGCGAATCGGTGTGCGTGGTCCCGGATCTCGTCGTCCGTGTAGACCTCGGGATTCCCGGCCCATTCGAGCGTGAGCTCGTCCCCGGCGCCCGAGACGGAGATCACCACATCCTCCACCGGACCGGTGGCGAGCTGATGCACCGCCCCGGACGTGGGACCGAAAGCGATTCTGGCGGCGAACGGTTTGACGTTCACCACCGCTCCGCCGGTGGCGCGGCTCCCGGCGTCGCGGACGCGCTGGAACGGTCGCGTCTCGGACAGTGCGGCAGCCACCCGGCCGATCACGTCGGCGAACGTCGGTCGTGCGTCGAGCGGAATGCGGAGCGGCACAATGTTCGTGGCCGTCACGGGCGACGTCAGCTCGATGCCCTGCCGGGCCAGAACCGGCACGCGGAGCCGGACTTCTTCCGCTCCCGTGTGGGCGCCGAGGTAGGCGGCCGCGGCCGCATAGACCGCCTCGGCCCACGTCGTTGCCTGCGCGGTGGCCGCGTCACGCAGGGTCTTCGCCACCGCGGGCTCGATCGCGAGCGTGCAGCGATGCGGGTCGGGGACGGGCCGGCGCACCGTGTCGCTGAATCCGACCGGACGTGAGGCGGCATGCGGCGCGCCGCTGTCGGGGGCCGCGGCATCGAATTCCCGTGCCGCCCCGACGTGCGCCCGCAATGGTGGGAACTTTGCCGCCCGGGGTTCGGTGCCCGCGAGCCGGGCCGCGTACAGCGCCGCCACGCGGCGGGTGAGCAGCGAATACCCGTACGCGTCGAGCAGCGCGTGCGGGGCGCGGAGGTACCAGAACACGCCGGATTCGGTCGTGATCAGGGCCGTGCGCACCAGGGGAGCCGTGTCGTAATCGAGCGGTCGGCGCACGTCCGCGCGCATCCACTCGAGAGCGGCTGCCCGGTCGAGTTCGAGACGTTCGAGTTCGGGTGCGTGGCGACGATCGTGCACCTGGACGACATCGGCCGAATCGTCACCGGGTTCGGCCTCGAAGCGGACCGAGAGCACCTCGGCCTCCACGATCACCGTGCGTACCGTCGCGGCGAGAGCTTCGATGTCGACGGGCGCCGCGACCTCGACGTATTCGGCCGTGGTGAAGGCCGACCGGGTGGGGTCGAGATGGTGCCCGGCCCACAGCTCGCGCTGGGCGGCGGTCAAGCAGACGTCGGCCGTGTCCTCCCCGGTCTGCAGGGTGGACGGCGACGATATCGAAAGGGACATCTAACAGGCACTCCTGATGCTTTCGGCTTTCGGGCTTGGGGCTTTCGGGCTTTCAGCTACTCAGCGTGTCAGGTTAGCCTAACCACATGGGCTGTGGTGATCCGACACCGGCGCAGGCTTCGGAACGAAGCGCTGCGCCGGAGTGGGGTCTTCGGGGCGGCTCAGCCGACTTCGAGCGGCGAAAGCGCGGAGACCAGCGCATCCGTGGTGGTCACCGAACCGCAGCGCTTCGCCGCATAGGTGAGGGCCATGAGGTGCTCGTCACGGCTGAAATCCGCGGTCGCGTCGGAGACCAGGAACGGCTGCACGTCCGACATGAACGCCTCGGCGGCACTCAGCATGCAGCCCATGTGCGTGTAGACGCCCGTGACGATCAACTGGTCGCGGCCGTGGTGGCCGAGCAACTGCCGGAGGTCGGTGCGCTGGAACGCCGAATACCGCCATTTGGTCACCTGGATGTCGCCCTCGCGGGGGACGAGCGGCTCGACGACCTCGGTATCGCGACCCGACGTCAGTCCAGGGCCCCAGAAGTCGGCGAGGATGCCGCGGCGCGACGGGTGCTGGTCGCCCGGCTGCATCGTGTAGATCACGGGAATCCCGGCTTCCGAGCACAGTTCGCGGATCCGGACCATGTTCGCCATCGCAGTCGACATCGGCTCCGACCGCACGTCGTACGCGTCGATGAAGTAGTTCTGCATGTCGTGGACCAGCAGTGCGGAACGTCGGGGGTCGAGGCGCCAGGACACCTTCGATTCGGGGACCTCGTGAATCTCCGGGATCGTGTAGGTCGAAATAGGCGGGATAGCCATATGGTTCCTCACTGTCGGTCTTGTCGACGTCTGGGCGTATGCCGCGCGAATCTCGGTGAACGACAGCGCTCCGCCCCACCGCTCGCGCGTTCGGTTAGGCTAGCCTTTGCTACCTGGCTCTGCAATCGCTAGGTGTGTGGGCGCGCGGCGCACAGTAAGGTGACTGACCGGTGGGGGCCGGGCGCCGGTCTCCCGTGCCGGAGCCGCTGACCAGGAGAGACTGTTGACCACGCTGCTGATACTGCTGCTGATCGTCGTCGTGATCGTGGGCATCGTGCTGATCCTGCGGAATCGGGCCGGGAAGAACGCCACTCCCGCTGCCCGGGTCGATCCGCTTGCCGACTACCCGGAGGTCTACGACCCGTACAAGATCGGAGTCGGCGACATCATCACGTACGCCGGAATCGATCACGTCGTGCGCGGCACCATCACCCTCGACGAAGAGGGATACATCTGGCACGAACACCTCCTCGACGGGTCGACCGGTCAGCGGTGGCTGACCGTCGAGAACGACGAGGGCAACCTCGACATGACGCTGTGGATGCGCCGCGAGGGCACGGGGCTCGAACCGGACGGTGACGTGATCCTCGACGACAGGGTGCACCGGCAGATCGAGCGCGGCACCGCCTCGTTCACCGCGGAAGGCACCACCGGGACGGCGCCCCAGGGCATCGTCGACTATGCCGACTACGAGACGGCCGACAAGACCGGCCTGCTGTCCTTCGAGCGCTGGGCGCGGACGCAGTCGTGGGAGGTCTCGACGGGCCGCGCCGTCACGCGCGGTGAACTCACCGTGATCCATTCCGGTCCGCCGCAGTGACGCTGCACGTCCTCGACATCGAGTCGCGTGATGTGACGGCCGAGGCGCTCGGTCTCGTCGTGAACGCCGAAACACCGCTTCCGCTGGCCGAACTCACCATCACGCACGGTGACGACCGGGTGACGCTCGCAGTTCTCGGGGCGTCGCACGCGGTGACGGCGTCCGCCGCGGGAAGCCGGATCACCGAACAGGTGTCGTGCGATGCGATCCGGGCCGGCGGCAGGCCGCTGCCGGTATCCGACAGCGCGAGCGGATACCGGTTCGACTCGACCACCGACACCGTCGACCGCACCCACCTCGAGCAGACCGCCGACTGGCTGCGGCGCCAGGCCACCGAGGTGGACGGGTGGATCTGCGGGACGTTCCCCGGCGACCACACCGCACTGACCGCGCTCACCGCGACGCGTGAACATTCCGGCGGATGGGCCTGGCAGACCTGGCATCTGTACCCAGGAGACAAGGGTGGGGTGATCGTGAAAACTCGAAGCAGGTGGCAGCCGTGACCCGGTTCAGTGCGCGCATGCGGCTCGCCCCGATGCTGCTCCTGGTTTTTGCCGCGACCGCGTGCGGAGGCGGTGTCCGCGACTACATCGCCGACGCGTACGCCCTGCAGAACACCGCAGGCGACGCGAAGACATACACGTCGAACGACCCGGTGGGGACGACCGTCTCGAACATCGTCGCCGAGGAGGAACCGGCAGCACGGAAGGCGGACGGCGGCAGCGAATACCTGCGATACGACGACGACATCGTCACGGTCAGCGCCGGACCGGGTGGCGGGAGCCTCGTCCGCGTCGAAGACATCGACGGACGCTACCGGAGCGGTGGGTTCGCCTATCTGGGGCCCGGTTTCAACCCCGGTTCGCCTGCGGGCGGCGCCAGCGGCAGCGGCGGATCCGGGAGCGCGAAATGACAGAGAACACTCGACTCGGGAGAAGCGCGTGAACACCACCTACACGGCGGCAGCAACGGAAATCGGCACGGTCGACGTCGGACTGCTCGCCGTCGGCATGCTCGGCACCCTGGCATACTTCGTCATCGGCATCGCCGTCCTCGGAGTCGGCTTCGCGGTACTCGACCTCGCCACCCCCGGCAATCTCCGGCACCAGGTGTACGTCGACAAGAACCCCAACGCGGCAATCCTGCTGGCGTCGAACCACCTCGCCCTCGCCGTCGTCGTGGTCACGGCGATCCTCACCAGCTCCGACGGATTCGCGCAGGGACTGGCCGATTCCGCGGTCTACGGCCTCTTCGGGGTGCTGCTGCAGGTCATCGCGCTGCGCCTGATGAATCTGCTGCTGCCGGGGCAACTCGTCGGTCTGGTGGGGAACCCGCAGATGTGCGGTGCCGCGTGGGCGGTCGGTGCGAGCCTCTTCGCCATCGGCCTCGTGAACGCCGCCGCCCTCACCTGATCTCGTGACCACCACAGCGACAGAGCCGAATTCCTCCACCACCCGCGCGCTCGGCGGGCGGGCCAGGGCGTTCCTGCTCGCCGCGGTGGCCGCGTGCGCGGCGTGCGGGCTGATCTACGAACTCGCGCTGCTGACACTGTCGGTCAGTCTGACCGGCGGCGGAATCACCCAGACGTCGCTGATCGTCGCGGGTTTCGTGGCCGCACTCGGGGTGGGTGCCCTCGCCGCCAAGCCGCTCCTCTCCACCGCGGCCGCGTCGTTCGTGGTCGTCGAGATCGTCCTCGGACTCGTCGGCGGGTTCAGTGCAGTGACCCTGTACGTGACGTTCACGTTCTTCGGTTCCAGCGCAATCGTTCTAATGCTCGCCACCGCGCTGATCGGTGTGCTGGTGGGCGCCGAGGTGCCGTTGCTGATGACGCTGCTGCAGTCGGGCCGCAGCGACACCGACGCCGAGAGCACCGGAAAGGTGCTGGCAAACCTCAACGCCGCCGACTACGCAGGCGCCCTGGTCGGTGGCCTGCTCTGGCCGTTCGTCCTGCTGCCGATCGCCGGGATGATCCGCGGCGCCGCGATCACCGGCATCGTCAATCTCGTCGCCGCCGCAGTGGTCGCGCTGATCCTGCTGCGGTGGCAGTTGAGTCTGCGCACCCGATTGCTCGCGGTCGTGGCGCTGCTCGTCGCCGCCGCCTGCATCGCGGTACTGCTGGTGCGCGCCGACGGCATCGAAACCACGTCGCGGCAACGTCTCTACACCGACCCGGTGGTCGCCGCGGAGAGGTCGCAGTACCAGGAGATCGTCGTCACCGAGCGTGAGGGAGACGTGCGGCTCTTCCTCGACGGCGACCTCCAGTTCTCCAGCATCGACGAACATCGGTACACCGAATCCCTGGTGTACCCCGCGATGGCGGACGACCCGAAACGGGTACTGATCCTCGGCGGGGGCGATGGCCTCGCCGCCCGAGAGGTCCTGCGACTGCCCGGGGTCGAGGAGATCGTGCAGGTGGAACTCGATCCTGCGGTCATCGAACTCGCGAACACCCGGCTGTCCGGGCTGAACCAGGGAGCGCTGCAGAACCCGCGCGTGCACGTGGTCCTCGACGATGCGTTCCGGTGGTTGCGCGACGCACCGGACTCGGGATTCGACGCCGTCATCGTGGACCTCCCCGACCCCGACACCCCGGCGCTCGGGCGCCTGTACTCCACCGAGTTCTACGGTCTCGCCGCCGCCGCACTGAACTCCGGCGGACTGATGGTGGTGCAGTCGGGAAGCCCCTATTCGACGCCGGACGCGTACTGGCGCACCACGTCGACCGTCGCGTCGGCGGGTCTGGCCGTCACGCCGTACCACGTGCTGGTGCCGAGCTTCGGGGACTGGGGTTACGTCCTTGCCCGGCGCGGACCCGAACCGCCGGCCCTGCGCCTGCCCCACGACGCCCCCGAACTGCGCTTCCTCGACGAGCCGACCCTCGCCGCCTCCGCGATCTTCCCGCGCGACCGCCCCCGTCGCGAGCTCGAGCCCTCGACCCTCGACCGCCCGCGCATCGTCGACGACATGCGGAAGGGCTACGAGCGCTGAGCACCCGTGAGTACTTGTCAACCGCCGGGCGTTAATAAGTACTCACAGGTCAGCGCAGCAGGTTGCCGAGCTTGCGGGCGGCGTCCACGACCGCTGAACCCAGCGACTCCTCGTCGGGCATCTCGAAGATCGACACGCCCACGCTCGCGAGTGCATCGCCGCGCCGCCCGGGAATGGCCGCGGAGACACCGAGTACGGACGGGATCACCTCGCCGTCGGTGACGGCGTAGCCCCTAGCTCGGGCCACGGTCACCTCTTCGCGTTCACCCTCGACCGCGGGGAGCGCGGCGAGGATCGCCAGTCCCGCCGAACCGCGGTCGACGGGATCGACCTGGCCGGGACGGAACGCGACGTGAACCTTCGCGCTGCGCGGTTCCACCACCATCAGGGCCCGGACTTCCGTCGCGTTCTCGCGGACGACGAGATGCACGGTGGCCTGGACTGCGTCGGCCAGCTCTTCGAGTACGGGTCGTGCCACTGTGCGCAGATCCTGCTCGACGGGTTCGGCGAGGGTCACCAGTCCCGCACCGAGCGTGACGCGTTTGAATCCGTCCTTCCGGCAGAGTCGATGTGCTTCGAGGGTTCGGATCAGCCGATGCGCGACGGTCCGGTGGACGTCGATCCCGTCGGCTATCTCCGTGACGGACAGTCCGTGCGGATGGGCCGTCAGCAACTCGAGAATCTCGAGTCCGTGGTGGAGGGTTTTCGACATTCCCGAATCGAGCTGAACTGCGCTTTTGCGTGAATGTTCCGGCGGCCGTTCGTCGGTCGTGCTCACTGTCTTGCCCACCCTCCTTGACGTCTGTGAGGTGCGACACCTACTCTTTCATCATATCGCACAGTGCGTGCGATTATCGCACAAACACTTCGAGTAGGGCAAGTGCCGCGACTGACGCGGAACAGGTCCAGGGAGCACTCCATGAGCAGTAGTACCGGGTCCGTCGATGCGGTGACCGTCGCTCGGTTGCACCAGCTGTACGGGCGGCAGAGTCACCTCATCGACGGTGGCGACGCCGCAGGGTGGGCGCAGACGTTCACGGACGACGGCGAATTCCATTCCCCCAGTTACCCGGAGCCTGTGGCGGGCACGGACGCGTTGATCGCATTCGCGGAACGGTTCCATACCCGGGCACGGGCCGCGAACGAGGTCCACCGCCACGTGATGACCAACGTCGTGATCGACGAGGTTCGCGACGGCGCCGCCACCGTGCGGGCCTACCTGCAGATCGTTGCCACCTCGATCGGTGGCGACTCGCGACTCGTGCGGATGACCACCCTCACCGATCGCGTGGTGCCGGTCGGTGACCGGTGGCGGATCGCCCGCCGCGACATCCGGCGCGACGACGCTGCGTAGTGCCCGTTGGGCCGAGAACACATTTTCGAGATGACAGAGAAAGAGAACACCATGACCGCAAGTGCAGACCAGACCAACCCCGGCCGGACCGTGACCGCGCAGATGACCGCGCGGTACCCGGAGATGGAAGGCAAGGTCGCGGTGGTCACCGGCGCAGCCCAGGGGATGGGTGCGGCGTTCGCATCCGGCCTCGCCACCCGCGGCGTCCACGTGGTCGGCGCCGACATCAACGAAGACCAGATGAAGCTCACCGCCGAGGAGATCACGACCGCTCTCGCGTCGAAGTCCCTGGCCGATCCGGCCGGGACCGTCGTCGGCGCGCGGATCGACGTCACCAAAGCGGAGGAGCACGAGGCTCTCGCGCAGGTGGCGCTGAAGGAGTTCGGCCGCATCGACTTCTGGATCAACAACGCGGGAATCTTCCCCTTCGCCCTGGCGGAGGAGATCTCCCCGGAACAGATCGGTGCCACGCTGTCCGTCAACGTCGAGGGTGTCCTCTTCGGCGCTCAGGCCGCGGCCCGCCACATGCAACACGGCGGTGCGATCGTCAACATGTCGTCCGTGTCGGCGCTCCGGGTCCGGAAGGGACGCGGCGCGTACTGCACGTCGAAGGCGGCGGTCGCGCACCTCACCGAATCGCTCGCGGTCGAATTCGGGGACAAGGGTATTCGCGTGAACTCCATCGCACCGGGATACATCGACACGGCGATGACACAGTGGGTGCAGGACGACCCCGCCGCACTGAAGCACGCCCTCGATGTGGTCCCGCTGCACCGTCTCGGCTCGCCGGAAGAGGTATTCGGCCCGCTGCTGTTCCTGTTGTCGGACAGCGCGCGTTACGTGACGGGGCACAGCATCGCCGTCGACGGCGGTTCGCGTCATGTCTGAGTCGGTGAACTACCCCGGCGTCGTCCTGATCACCGGAGCCGCCGGCGGCATGGGTGCGAATCACGCCCGCGCCCTCGCGGCCAGGGGAACACACGTATGTATTGCCGACGTGGCGGATTGCTCGACCGTCGTCGAGGAGATCACGGTGGCAGGGGGATCGGCGTCCGCACACGAACTCGACGTCACCGACACCGCCGCCTGGGCCCGGGTCGTCGACGAGATCCGCAACACCCGAGGCGAATTGGGTGGACTGGTCAACAACGCCGGTATCTCGCGCCGACTGGAATTCATGGACACTCCCGACGACGTCTGGGAACTGACCATGAGGATCAACCTCTTCGGGCCCTTCTACGGCATGAAGGCAGTCGCCCCGCTCCTGCGCGACAGCGGCGGCGGCTCCATCGTCAACATCTCGTCGATCTCCGGGCAGATCGGCTACTTCTCGCCCGCGTACTCGTCGAGCAAGTGGGGACTGACCGGGCTGTCGAAGTCGGCGGCCGGGAATTTTGCCCAGTGGGGCATCCGCGTCAACTCCGTGCATCCGGGTCTCGTGAGCACGGCGTTGCTCGGTGGCGCGGACGACTTCGTCCGGGCCGCGGTCGACAGCATTCCCTTCGGTCGCATGGGCACCCCGGACGAGATCACGGACGCCGTCCTGTTCCTGCTGTCCGACCGCTCCACGTACATGAGCGGAAGCGAGGTCACCATCGACGGCGGCCTCGTGTCGAACGGCCTGTACCACCGCATCATTGCCGAGACGGGAGCAAACCTTTCATGAGCGACGACTTCGACGTCATCGTCGTCGGCGGGGGCGGAGCCGGACTCGCCGCGGCCGTCTCCGCCGCCGAACAGGGTGCCACGGTGCTGCTGTTCGAGTCGGAGACCGCACTCGGCGGTTCGACGCAACTGTCGGCGGGACTGTTCACCGCGGCCGGCACCAGCGTGCAGCGCGGTCTGGGTGTCGAGGACTCCGCCGAGAAGTTCTTCCAGCACTACATGGACCTCAACCAGTGGATGCTGGTGCCCGGATTGATCCGCACATTCTGCGAGAACGCCGGCCCCACCCTCGAATGGCTGATCGAACTCGGCGTCGAGGTTCCGGCGGTGGTCTCCGCCAACGCTCACCAGCCCGGCCTGTGCCAGGCCGGAGTCGAGGACGTCTGGCGGGGCCACGTCCCGAAAGACCAGGGTTACGGTCTCGTGCAGGTGCTCGACAGGGCGCGACGCGAGCACGGCATCGAGGCGATCCTGAACACCCGCGTACAGAAGCTGATCGAGGAGGACGGCCGAGTCGTCGGAGTCGTCGCCGACGACATCGAGGTCCGGGCAGGCGCCGTCGTCGTCGCGTCCGGCGGGTTCGCGCAGGACCCCGAACTCATCGATCGCTACTACCCGGCCGCGAACAACGCCGGCGACTCGCTGTTCGTGGTCGCGGCACCCGGCAGTCGGGGCGACCACCTCCGTTTCGGGCGGGCCGTCGACGCCGCCGTCACGGGCGACGGCTGGGGGCTCATGCTCCCGACCGTCTACTTCCAGCGGTTCCATCACTGGCAGTCCGGGTTCCCGCCCAAGTCGCGGGTGTACGTCAACCGGGACGGCCGGCGGTTCATGGACGAGGACGCGTCCTACGCGGTGTCCACGGGCATCATCGAAGCCCAGGGCGGATACGCCTGGATGATCTTCGACGAGAAGGCGCGCGTGAACCTCGCGCCCGGGTACGCCGACTGGACACCCGAACGGATCGCCGACGAGGTGGCGGCCGGACGCACGTTCAGCGCCGGCAGCCTGACGGACCTCGCGGAGCAGATCGGGGTTCCCGCCGACGCCCTCGACGCCACCGTCGCCCGGTGGAACGACCAGCTACCCGCCGGCGTCGACGTGGACTTCCTGCGGCATCGGACGCTCCGGAACAAGGGTTCGGACGAGAACCCCGACCCGATCGGCGAGGCCCCCTTCTACGCCGCGCAGATCCTTCCCGCCGAACTCGTGTGCACCCACGCGGGCCTGGAAATCGACGGAAACGCCGCCGTCGTCGACGTGCGAGGATGCCCGATTCCGGGCCTCTACGCAGCGGGCGAAGCCGGAGCAGGCATCCTGGGACTCAGGTATGTCGGTGGCGGCAACGCGGTGGCCAACGCTCTGACCATGGGCCGCATCGCGGGCCGAAACGCGGCGAAGGCCGCACAAGGTCCCCACCCCTCATAGGAGAATGTCATGGGAGTTTCCCGCTCCGCTGTCCCCGACAGCGAAATCGGTGCGAGAACGTTGAAGAAGGTGTCGTACCGGATCCTTCCGTTCGTCATGCTGCTGTACATCTTCAACTACATGGACCGCACCAACATCAGCTACGCGCAGCTGGGGATGCAGCACGAACTCGGCATCACGGTCGGAACGTTCGGCGCGGTGGCGTCGATCTTCTTCCTGGCCTACGTCGTGTTCGAGATCCCTTCCAACATGGCGCTGAAGAAGTTCGGCGCGCGCATCTGGCTGGCCCGCATCGCGATCACGTGGGGCATCGTCACCGTGATCATGGGATTCGTCAACAGTGTCACTCAGCTCTACGTGGCCCGCGTTGCCCTCGGCATCGCCGAGGCGGGTCTCTTCCCCGGTCTGCTGCTGTATTTGACGTTCTGGTTCCGCTCCGGGGAGCGTGCCCGGGCCATCGCAATGATGGCCATGGCGCAGCCGATCGCCATGATCATCGGGTCCTTCACCGGCGGTCTGATCCTCGACCACATCTCCTGGTTCGACATGAGCGGCTGGCGCTGGGTGTTCATCCTGCAGGGTGCGCCGACGATCGTGCTGGGCCTGATCGTCCTCGTATACCTGCCCAACCGGCCGCGTGAGGCGAAGTTCCTGACCACTCAGGAATCCGAGTGGCTCGAGGACGAGATCACCGCGGAGTACCAGGAGCCCGAAACCCACGCGGGTGTGAAGGAGCAGCTCGGCGCGATCAAGAACCGGAAGATCCTGCACCTCGCCGTCGCGAACCTGTTCGCCGCCTGCGGGCTGTACGGCTTCACGTTCTTCCTTCCCCAGATCGTCAAGCAGATGGATCCGAGCTACTCGGCCACCAACATCGGATTCCTCGGCGCGGTCCCGTTCGTGGTCGGTGCTGTCGGAATGCTGCTGATCAGCCGTTACTCGGATCGCACGGGGGAACGGAAGCTCTTCGTCATCGGGCTGATGGTTCTTGCCGCTGTCGGGTTGTTCGGCACCATTCTCTTCCTGCACTCGCCGGTGCTGGCGTTGACGTCGCTGTCGATGGTGGCTGTCGGTGTTCTCGGGTACATGGCGCCGTACTGGGCGATGGCGGCGCAGGTGCTCACCCGCGCCGAGACAGCCGTCGGTCTCGCGGCCATCAACACCATTGCCGCGATGGGCGGATTCTTCGGTCCCTACGTCATCGGAAAGAACGCCACCGCCGACAACGTCACCATCGGCCTGTACTTCCCGATCGCGTGCCTGCTGATCTGTGCCGTCATGCTCGCGTTCCTGAAGATCCCGAAGAAGGCCCCGGTCGAACTGGAAGAAGCAACAGCATCAACTAGTTCATAGATATACTAAAAGCGAAGGTGGCGGGCACCGGGCCCGCCACCCGCTCGCGATAGGGTTCCCCCATGACCGATGACGCAGCGCCGGTGCCCGTCGAGGTGCCCGACGGCCTCGACTTCTGGTCGTTCATCGAACTGGCGAACCGGCGCCTGAGCACGGAATACGGCTCGACGCACGAACTCGCCACCCAGGTCCTCCTGACGTTGAACCGCGCGTCGAACGTGGTGACGTACGACCTGGAGTCGTCGATCCACCGTCCGCGTGGCCTGTCGTGGTCGGCGTTCCGGTTGATGTTCGTGACCTGGCTGGCCGGTCCCGTCGAGTCGAAGACGGCGGCCAAGCTCACCGGCATGAGCAGGGCTGCCGTCTCGAATCTGACGAAGACGCTGGTCGGCGGTGGTTTGATGGAGCGGACCCCGGATGAGCGGGACGGCCGGTCCGTCCAGTTGTCGCTCACCGAGAAGGGCCGGAGCGAGATCGGTGAGATCTACCGTGAGCAGAACGAGCGCGAACACGCGTGGGCAAGCGTTCTCACCGAACCGGAGCAGCGCATTCTCGTCATGCTGCTCGACAAGCTGATCACCAATCGCAGCCAGTTCGACGTCCGCGGGCGTAACTGACCCTGCTGTGCCTCCCGGAAAACCTGTGCTTGCCATCACGCCCGTAATTTAGTTAATGTGTTTACTACTACGGACACGCACTTCTAGGGAGGCCGGTCATGGCGTTCTATCGGCAGGTGGGCAACATCCCGCCCAAGCGGCACACCCAGCACCGTGACGACAACGGTCAGCTCTACTTCGAGGAATTGATGGGAGAAGAGGGCTTCTCCTCCGACTCCTCACTGCTCTACCACCGCCACATCCCGTCGGCGATCGTCGATGCCACCGTGTGGGAGCTGCCCGACCAGAGCACGACTCCCAATCATCCGCTCAAGCCGCGCCACCTGAAGCTGCACGACCTGTTCCCGGACACGGTCTGGGCCGACACCGACGTGGTCACCGGGCGCCGGTTGATCCTCGGCAACGCAGACGTCCGCATCTCCTACGTGGTCGCCGCAAAGGAGTCGCCGCTGTACCGCAACGCGATCGGCGACGAGATGGTGTACGTCGAATCCGGTTCCGCCACTGTCGAAACCGTGTTCGGCGCGCTCGAGGCGAAGCAGGGCGACTACGTCCTCATTCCGATGTCGACGACTCACCGCTGGATCCCGCAGGGTCCGGAACCGTTGCGCGCCTACGCGATGGAGGCCAACAGCCACATCGTCCCGCCGAAGCGCTACCTGTCCCGGTTCGGTCAGCTGCTCGAGAACGCGCCCTACTGCGAGCGCGATCTGCACGGGCCGACCGGCACCCTGCAGGTCGAGGGCGCCGACGTGGAGGTGCTCGTCAAGCACCGCACGTCGCACGGAATCGTCGGCACGCGAATGGTGTACCCGCAGCACCCCTTCGACGTCGTGGGCTGGGACGGGTGCCTCTACCCCTACACGTTCAACATCTCCGACTACGAGCCCATCACCGGGCGCGTGCACCAGCCGCCGCCGGCGCATCAGGCGTTCGAGGGCAACAACTTCGTCATCTGCAACTTCGTGCCCCGCAAGGTCGACTATCACCCGCTGTCGATTCCGGTGCCGTACTACCACTCGAACGTCGATTCCGACGAGATCATGTTCTACGTCGACGGGGACTACGAGGCGCGCAAGGGTTCCGGCATCGGCCAGGGTTCGATCTCGATTCACCCGGGCGGGCATGCGCACGGTCCGCAGCCGGGCGCGTACGAACGCAGCATCGGCGCCGAGTTCTTCGACGAACTTGCCGTCATGGTCGACACGTTCCGCCCGCTCGAGCTGGGCGAGGGCGCCCTGGCCTGCGAGGACTCGGGCTACGCGTGGACGTGGGCGGGGCGGGGGCCGAAGCAGTGATCTCCGCCCTCTTCGCCGGCCTCTGCGACGACGCCGCGCTCTTCCCGCCCGGGAACGTACCCCTGCCCGACGCCCTACCCGCACATGCCAGGCACCGGTCGGCGCCGTACGCGGATCTCGTCGGTCCCTTCGTCTTTCCGGTCGCCAGGCTCGACGAGCTGACGCCCGGTTCGCTCGAGCTGAGCCTGACGCTGCCCGGCGGTCCGGCCACGCTCGAACCCGCACTCGACCGTCTCGCGCAGATCGGCGGTGCCACCGCGGTGGCGCTCGAGATCGCTGCGCCCGCCGAACAGACGGCCGCGGAGTTCTTCGCCGCGATGGACGCCGTCGAAACCCAGACCGCAGGCCTCGACGTGTTCGTGGAGGTGCCGCGCGGCGAGCGCCGGGCCGATTTCCTCGCCGCACTGGTCGGTGGCTCGTTCGCGGCCAAATTCCGCACGGGAGGCGTTGTCGCCGAGGCCTACCCGGACGAGGCGGAACTCGCGTCGGCGCTGACCGCCGTCACCGCGTCGGGCGTTCCGTTCAAGGCCACGGCCGGGCTGCACCACGCCGTCCGCAACACCGATCCGCGCACGGGATTCGAACAGCACGGTTTCCTCAACGTGCTGCTCGCCACCCGGCACGCACTCGGCGGCGCCGGTGTCGACGAGGTGGCCGCCACCCTCGCCGAACGTGACGGCGCACTGCTCGCCCGCGAACTGCGCGACCTCCCGGCCGACGTCGTCCGCACCGTTCGCACCGCCTTCCGATCCTTCGGCACGTGCAGCATCCTCGAACCCCTCGAGGATCTCGTCGCACTGCATCTCGTGCCGTCTTCCGCCCTCGCCTCCGCAGATCAAGGAGCCCACGCATGACCGTCCTCGACATCCCCGCCGATTCCCTCTTCGGGATCGAGAACCTGCCGTACGGCGTGTTCTCGACCGCAGACTCGGCCCCCCGGGTCGGAGTGCGGGTGGGAGATTCCGTCGTAGATCTCGCCGCCACCCTGGGTGACGACGTCTTCGCGCAGCCCACCCTCAACGCCTTCATGGCGCAGGGCAGGGCCCGCTGGACCGAGGTCCGCAGGCAGATCACCGAACTCGTGCAGGGCGACGTCGCCGACACCGCGGTGTTCGCGGTCGACGAGGTGACGATGCACCTGCCGGTGGCCGTCGCCGACTACGTCGACTTCTACGCGTCCGAGAATCACGCCACCAACCTCGGACGACTGTTCCGCCCCGACTCCGAGCCGCTGATGCCCAACTGGAAGCACCTGCCGGTCGGATACCACGGGCGGTCGAGCACCGTCATCGTGTCGGGCACCGACGTCATCCGGCCGTGCGGACAGCGCAAGTCGCCGGATCAGGACGCCCCCGACTTCGGGCCGTCCCGCCGCCTCGACATCGAGGCAGAAATGGGTTTCGTCGTCGGCGTCCCGACGACGCTGGGGGAGACCATCACCCCGGATCAGTTCGCGGAGTATGTGTTCGGTGCGGTCGTGGTGAACGACTGGTCCGCACGCGACATCCAGGCCTGGGAGTACGTGCCGCTCGGCCCGTTCCTCGGGAAGAGCTTCGCCACGTCCGTCTCACCCTGGGTGGTTCCCCTCGACGCGCTCGAGGCGGCCCGCATCGACACCCCGACGCAGGATCCGCAGCCGCTGCCGTACCTGCGCGGCGAGGAGAAGTGGGGCCTGGACATCGACCTGGCCGTCGAATGGAACGGACACGTCGTGTCGCGACCGCCGTACGCGCAGATGTACTGGTCGCCGGCGCAGATGCTCGCGCACACCACGGTCAACGGCGCCGCCGCCAGCACGGGCGACCTGTTCGCGTCGGGCACCATCTCCGGACCGGAGAAGGACCAGCGCGGCGCGTTCATCGAACTGACCTGGGGTGGTCAGGAACCTGTCGTCGTCGGGGACGAGAAGCGCACGTTCCTCGAGGACGGCGACGAGATCGCCATCTCCGCCACCGCACCCGGCCCGAACGGCACCCGCATCGGCTTCGGTGAGGTGCGGGCCCGCATTGCTCCACCCGTGAGTACTTGTTAACCGCGGGCGGTTGACAAGTACTCACGGATGGTAGTCATTAGTCATGACCGAGAACTTCGTCGAGATCAGTGCCGAGCCGGACACCGGCGTCGCGTTCCTCACCCTGAACCGCCCCGACCAGCGCAATCCGCTGTCGTCCGAGGCCATGCGGGACGTCACCGCGGCCCTGCGGAAGCTGGGCGACGACGACACCACCCGCGTCGTCGTCATCAGGGCTGCCGGACCGGTGTTCTCCGCGGGCCACGACCTGAAGGAGATGATCGGCCGCACACTCGAGGACGAGCAGGCCATCTTCGACACCTGTGTCGAGATGATGCAGACCGTGCAGGACATTCCCCAACCGGTCATCGCGTCCGTCCAGGGCGCGGCCGTCGCGGCGGGCTGTCAGCTCGCGGCGTCGTGCGACCTCGTCGTCGCGTCGTCGAACGCCGTGTTCGGGACGCCGGGGGTGAAGATCGGCCTGTTCTGCTCCACCCCGATGGTGGCCCTCAGCCGCGCGATCGGACGTAAGCGCGCCCTGCAGATGCTGCTCACCGGGGAGACGATCGGGGCGGAGACCGCCGCGGACTGGGGGCTGGTGAACCTGGTCGTCGCACCCGAGGAGCTCGATGCGCAGACCCGGGCTCTCGCCGCGAAGATCACGAAGGCCAGCCCGCTCACCGTGAAGATCGGCAAGCAGGCGTTCTACCGGCAGATCGAGCTTCCTCAGGGCGAGGCCTACACGGCGATGGCGGAGACGATGGCCACCAACGCCGTCACGTGCGACGCCCAGGAGGGCATGCAGGCGTTCGTCGACAAGCGCACTCCGCAATGGCAGGGAAAATAGCGGCACAGGCGGACCCTGGCTGCATTGCGTGGTGTAGCGAACCGGCGAAGGATTGAGCGTGCAGTGGCTGCGGCCGCGGGCCGTCGGTGCCCGCTGACGGTGGACCGCGACGGGTCGGTCACCCAGAGATCGTTCTCACTGCGGGGCGACGTCCCGCGGGAGGAGACATCGATGTTCATTCAGGTAATTCAGGGAAAGGTGTCGGACGAGGCAGGCCTACGCCGGTGCATGGACCGCTGGACCGAAGACGTCCGACCGGGAGCGACGGGCTTCCTGGGCTGCACTCAGGGATTGTGCGACGACGGAACGTTCATCGCGCTCGCGCGGTTCGAATCGGCCGACGCCGCCCGGCGCAACAGTGAGCGTCCCGAACAGGGCGCGTGGTGGGCGGAGACCGAGCGGTGCTTCGACGGTGCCGTGTCGTTCATGGACTGCCCGGACGTGATGGAGTGGATGGGTGGAGGCTCGGACGACGCGACATTCGTTCAGGTCATGGAGGGCCATACCACCGACGCGAGCCGGATGAGGGAGTTGCTGGAACAGGCCGAACCCCAGCTTCATCAGCTGCGCCCGGAGATCCTCGGGGGAACGTTGTGCACCTACGGCGACGGCGGATATGTCGAGGCGGTGTACTTCACGTCCGAGGCGGAGGCTCGCTCGCACGAGAAGTTGGAGGTGCCGGACGATCTGCGGTCGTTGTTCGAGGAGGAAGGCAGGCTCACCGACGACGTGACGTACTACGACATGCACTCGCCGATGCTGGTGGCGGCCGGCCGGTAGCGCCGAAACCTCTGGCAAGGTACTTGGACGTCCTATAACCTTCGTGCATGAGTCTGGATGCGCGCACCGATACCGTCGACGGAGTGCTGCGGCGCTCGGCAGCCAAGTTCCCCGACCGCAGGGCACTGACGTTCGAGGACCGCACGTGGACGTACCGTGAACTCGACGACGCCGTCAGCCGCGCCGCCGCGTACCTGCAGTCGCTCGGACTGTCGGCCGGTGAGCGGGTGGCCGCGTACGGCACCAACTCGGACGCGTACACGATCGGGTTCCTGGCCTGCGCGCGTGCGGGTCTCGTGCACGTCCCCGTCAACTATGCGCTGAAGGGCGAAGAGCTGACCTATCTGGTGTCGCAGTCCGGAAGCGCCGCCGTGCTCGTCGATCCGGCGTTGAAAGGCACGCTCGACTCGGTCGGGGGCGCGCTCGACCTGCGTCACGTGGTTCCCCTGCGCGACGCAGAAGACTCGCTTCTCGCGCACAGCGGTTCCGGCGACGTACCCGTGCTCGCCGTGCCTGTCGCGTCCACCGACCTGGCGCAGCTGCTGTACACGTCCGGGACGACGTCGAAGCCGAAGGGCGCCATGATGACTCACGGCGGACTCGTGCACGAGTACGTGTCGTCCGTGATCGCCCTCGCGCTGGGCGACGGCGACAATCCGCTGATCTGCATGCCGCTGTACCACTCGGCGGGCATGCACGTGTTCATGCTGCCGTACCTGTCGGTGGGTGCCTCGGTGAATCTGATGCAGACCCCGGACATCCCGGAGATCCTGCGGCGCATCGAGGCGGATCGCATCGGGTCGCTGTTCCTGGCGCCGACGGTGTGGGTGCCGCTCGCCGGACATCCGGATCTCGAGACCCGCGACCTGTCGTCGCTGAAGAAGGCGCAGTACGGCGCGTCGATCATGCCGGTCACGGTGCTGAACAGGTTGCGCGAACGCTACCCCGACCTCGGCTTCTACAACTGCTTCGGACAGTCCGAGATCGGCCCGCTCGCCACGGTGCTGCAGCCCGAGGAACACGAGGAGCGGCCGTCGTCGTGTGGCAAGGCCGTGTTCTTCGTCGAGACGCGGGTGGTGGACCCGGACGGCAACGACGTTCCGGACGGCACGCCGGGTGAGGTGCTCTACCGTTCGCCCCAATTGTGCCTGGGGTACTGGGACAACCCCGACGCCACCGCGGAGGCGTTCCGCGACGGCTGGTTCCACTCGGGCGATCTGGTGAAGCGGGACCCGGAGGGGTACATCACCGTCGTCGACCGCATCAAGGACGTCATCAACACCGGCGGCATCCTGGTGGCGTCGCGGGAGGTCGAGGACGCCGTCTACACGCATCCGGATGTGGCCGAGGTGGCCGTCATCGGGACGCCGGACGACAAGTGGATCGAGGCGATCACCGCGGTGGTGGTGCTGCGGGAGGACGCGGCCGGCGTGACACCGGACGGGTTGATCGCCCACGTCAAGGAGCGCATCGCGCCGTTCAAGGTGCCCAAGCAGGTGGTGTTCGTTGACGAACTGCCCCGGAACCAGAGCGGGAAGCTGCTCAAGCGGGAATTGCGGGCAACACTCTGATCACTTCCTTGTCGACGCCCGCTCGATCAGCTCGACCGGGAGCTTCACCGATTCCACGTCGTTGCCCGCGATGATCGACAGGAGATGACGCACACCGGTCGCGCCGATCAGGCGGGCGGGTGACCGGACGGTCGTCAGCGGCACCGGCAGCTGGGCGACCACCGGAATGTCGTTGTACCCGACGAGCGCGAGGTCTTCGGGGATCCGCAGTCCGAGGTCCCGGGCGACGCCGAGGACGCCGATCGCGATGGTGTCGCTGACGGTGAAGATCGCCTCGGGGCGCGAATCCGATTCCAGGAGAACGGTGGCCGCGGCGACACCGCCGGACACGTCGAAGTCGGAGCGGACGACGCGATCGGGTCGGAGTTCGATGCCGTTCTCGGCCAGCGCGTCGCGGAAACCGGCGAGACGGTCGCGGGACGTGCTCGCGTGGTCGGGGCCGGTGATGACGGCGACCTCGGTGAAGCCGCGGTCGAGGAGATGGCGTCCGGCGAGGTAGCCGCCCCGGTGGTCGTCACCGGACACGAACGGCAGACCGACGTCGGCGTGCCGGTTGAGCTGCAGCATCGGCAGCGCCCCCACCGACAGCGAGTCGACGAACTCGCGGCCGGGACTGTGCAGGCTGCTGAGCAGCAGGCCGTCGACCTGCCTGCTGACGAGGAACTCGATGGCGCGGCGCTGGGCGTCGAGATCGTCGGGCGGGCTCGACAGCAACACCGAGTAGCCGGCCTGCGTGGCCGTCTCCTCGATGCCCTGGAACATGGTCGCGACCACCCCGTCGGTGAGTCGCGGCATGACGACGCCGAGGGTGGTGGTCTTCCGGGTCCGCAGGCTCGCGGCCCACAGGTTGGGCTGGTAGCCGAGTTCCACCGCCACCTCGCGCACCCGCAGCGCTGCTTCGGACCAGCCGTCGGCGGGTTCGGGCTGACGGAGCACCCGGGACGCCGTCGACACGTGGACGCCGGCGCGTTCGGCGATCTCGCGGAGGGTCGGCGGACGCCCGGAGGTGCGTGTCGGGCGGTCCGGCAGGTTCACGGGCAATCCTCGCGCTCGGGGACGGGGGCCGGCGGGCCTCATGGTTGACGGCCGCCGGAACGCGCCTTAGTCTACGTGACGAAATCGTTCGTGCAATCGTTCTCGCGAACGTTTGCACACCAGCCCCACCGGCCCCGTGGAGGAACAATGTCCGACCCGCAGTCCCTGACCCAGCTGTTCGCCCTCGACTCGCTGCTCGACACCGAGGAGATCGCGATCCGCGACACCGTGCGCCGATTCTCGGACGAGAAGATCCGGCCCCACATCGGCGAATGGTTCGAAGCGGCGGCACTGCCCGTGCGTGAGCTGGCGGAAGGACTGGGCGAACTCGGCGTGCTCGGCATGCACCTCGAGGGGTACGGCTGCGCCGGCATGAGCGCCACCGCCTACGGCCTGGCCTGCCTCGAACTCGAGGCCGTCGACTCCGGCATCCGCAGCCTCGTGTCCGTCCAGGGCTCGCTGGCCATGTACGCGATCCACCACTACGGCAGCGAAGACCAGAAGCAGGAATGGCTGCCCCGCATGGCCGCCGGCAAGGCGATCGGCTGCTTCGGTCTGACCGAACCCGACTTCGGCTCCAACCCCGCAGGCATGCGCACCAACGCCAAGCGGGACGGTGACGACTGGATCCTCAACGGCACCAAGATGTGGATCACCAACGGATCCGTCGCCGACGTCGCGGTCGTGTGGGCACGCACCGACGACGGCATCCGCGGATTCGTCGTCCCCACCGACACCCCCGGCTTCTCGGCGCCCGAGATCAAGCACAAGATGTCACTGCGGGCGTCCGTCACCTCGGAACTCGTGCTCGAGGACGTCAGACTGCCCGAATCCGCGATGCTGCCGGAGGCCAAGGGGCTGTCCGGTCCGCTCGGCTGCCTCAACGAGGCCCGGTTCGGCATCATCTTCGGCGCGATCGGCGCCGCCCGCGACTGCCTGGAATCGGCCATCTCCTACGCGCAGGACCGTCAGGTCTTCGACAAGTCGCTCGCCGCCTACCAGATCACGCAGGTCAAGATCGCCGACATGGCCCTCGAGGTCGGTAAGGGCCACCTGCTCGCGTACCACCTCGGACGGCTGAAGGACCGCGGCGTGGCACGTCCCGAGCAGGTCAGCACGGGCAAGCTGAACAACGTCCGCGAGGCCATCGCCATCGCCCGCGAGTGCCGCACCATCCTCGGTGCCAACGGAATCACGCTGGAATACCCCGTGATCCGCCACGCCAACAACCTCGAGTCCGTGCTCACCTACGAGGGAACGTCCGAGGTGCACCAGCTCGTGATCGGCAAGGCGCTGACGGGCGAGGCAGCGTTCCGGTGAGAAGTGCAGCCCTGGACGGCCTGCTGATCGCCGACTTCGGACGGGTGCTCGCCGGGCCGTACGCCACGATGCTGCTCGCCGATCTCGGTGCCGACGTCGTCAAGATCGAGCGCGCCGGCGTCGGCGACGACACCCGGCAGTGGGGGCCACCGTGGGTGGGTGACGAATCCACCTACTTCCAGTCCGTCAATCGCAACAAGCGGTCCTTCGCCTGGGATCTGCGCGACCCCGGCGACCTGCAGCAGGCGCGGGAACTGGCCGCCCGGGCGGACGTGGTGGTCGAGAACTTCCTTCCCGGCACGATGGACCGGCTCGGGCTCGGCTACGACGCCGTACGGGAGATCAATCCCGACGTCGTCTACTGCTCCGTGACCGGGTTCGGTGGCCAGAACAACCTGCCCGGATACGACCTGCTCATCCAGGCCGTCGGCGGGTTGATGAGCGTCACCGGTCCCGAACCCGGCGTTCCGACGAAGGTCGGGGTGGCCGTCGTCGACATCATCACCGGACTGCACGCCGCGGTCGGGATCCTGGCGGCGCTGCGTCACCGTGATCGCACCGGGGAGGGACAGCGGGTCGAGGTGAATCTGCTGTCGTCGCTGCTGTCGGCCCTCGCGAACCAGACGTCGGGGTATGTGGGCGCCGGAGTGGTCCCGCAGGCGATGGGCAACCGGCACCCCAGCATCGCGCCGTACGAGGTCTTCCGGACCGGCGACCGTCCGCTGGTGCTGGCGGTGGGGAACAACCGTCAGTTCGCTTCTCTCGTCGAGGTTCTCGGTGTTCCCGAACTCGCCGACGACGAGCGGTACGCAACCAACACGCAACGGGTGGCGCACCGCGAGCAATTGGTCCGGGACATCACCGAGGCGTTGTCCGCGGGCTCGGCGGACGAGTGGTTCGAGAAGCTGACCGCACAGGGTGTCCCGTGCGGTCCGCTCAACGACATCGCCGACGCCGTGGCGCTCGCCGAGCGGCTCGGGCTGAATCCGGTGGTCGAGATCGACGATCCCCGCCGGGACCGGCCCGTGCGTCAGGTGGCGAACCCGATCCGGCTCAGCGCCACCCCGGCGAGCTATCGCAGCGCGCCGCCGCGGCTCGGCGAGGACACCCCAGCCGTGAGTACTTGTTAACGTCCCGCGGTTAATAAGTACTCACGGGGGCTCTTCCCTAAGGGAGTGTTAGGAACGCTCCGCGGCCCTTCCGTATCGATGTGACGTGACCCACTGTGGTGTGAACGCAGAGATCCAGGGCATCGAGAGGAGTCCCGCGTGAGCACAACATCGACGGGTGAGCGCCGAGTCATCGGCAATGTTTTGAAGGGTTCGGTCGGCAACCTGATCGAATGGTACGACTGGTATGTCTACGCGGCGTTCAGTGTGTACTTCGCGAAGGAGTTCTTCCCGGAAGGCGACACCACAGCGCAGCTGCTTTCCACGGCAGCCGTTTTCGCGGTCGGGTTCCTCATGCGGCCGATCGGCGGCTGGATCATGGGACGGTACGCCGACCGGCACGGACGCCGTTCGGCGCTCACCCTGTCGGTGACCGTGATGGCGGCGGGTTCGCTCGTCATCGCCGTCACGCCGTCCTACGCGAGCATCGGGCTCGTCGCACCGGTGCTGCTGGTGATCGCCCGGATGCTGCAGGGACTGTCGGTCGGCGGCGAGTACGCCACCAGCGCCACGTACCTGGCCGAGGTCGCGTCGCCGGGCCGGCGCGGGTTCTACTCGAGCTTCCAGTACGTCACGCTCGTCGCCGGGCAGCTGATCGCGCTGGGTGTGCAGATCATCCTGCAGCTGACGCTGCCTGCGGAGGCCATGCAGTCGTGGGGCTGGCGGATCCCGTTCCTGATCGGCGCCGCCGGCGCCGTCGCGGTGATGTGGCTCCGACGCACGATGGACGAGTCGGAGGCGTTCACCGACGAGGTGGAGGCGAAGCGTGACACCGACACCTCGGACGATGCGCCGAAGGAAGGTTCGCTCCGGATGCTGCTGCAGTACCCCCGCGAGTGCCTGCTGGTGTGCGCCCTGACGCTCGGTGGTTGCGTGGCGTTCTACACGTACACCACGTACATGCAGAAGTACATGATCAACACGTCCGGCATCTCCAAGGACACGGTGGCGTGGATCAACTTCGCGGCCCTGCTGGTGTTCATCGTGTTGCAGCCGATCGGCGGCGCACTGTCCGACCGCATCGGCCGCCGGAAGCTGCTGATCTTCTTCGGGATCGGCGGAACCGTCCTCACCGTGCCGCTGATGACCGTGCTCGGGACCACGACGAACCCCATCGCGGCGTTCGCACTGATGATGCTGGGACTGATCGTCGTCACCGGATACACGTCGGTGAACGCGATCGTGAAGACCGAACTGTTCCCGACGAAGGTTCGCGCGCTCGGGGTCGGGCTGCCGTACGCCCTCACGCTGGCGATCTTCGGCGGAACGGTCGAGACCGTCGCCCTCGCCCTGAAGCGGGCCGGGCACGAATCGCTATTCTTCTACTACGTGACCGGGTGTATCGCGATCTCGCTCGTCGTCTACTTCTTCATGCGTGAGACTTCGGACGGTTCGCCGCTCGACCGGACGTCCAACCGGGAGGACACCCCGGACGACGACGTCGAGCTGGTCGACGCGCGGAGCTGATCGAAGGGAAGAGAAGTGCAGATCGCGGTGGTCGAGGACGACGACGGAGTCGGCGACGCACTCGTGGAAGCACTGGCCACCCACGGCCACGAGGCGGTGCGCATGCGGCGCGGCTCCGATCTCCTTCTCGGCCATCGCGGTATGGACGCGGTGATCCTCGACCTCGGTCTCCCCGACGCGGACGGCCTGCAGGTGCTTCGGCAGCTGCGGGCCGTCAGCGACGTTCCGGTGGTGATCCTCACGGCACGCGACGACGAACGGTCGGTGGTGCGGGGGTTGCGCGGCGGGGCCGACGACTACCTCGTCAAACCGGCGCGGCTCGCGGAATTGCTGGCGCGGCTCGACGTCGTGACGCAGCGCCGCCGCGCGACCGCGGCCTCGGCTGCGCAGACGGTCACCGAAGGCGATGTGGTGGTCGATCTGGCGGCACGCGAAGTGGAGGTCGGCGGGGCTCCGGTGGCGTTGACGGCCAAGGAGTTCGAGCTTCTCGAGGTACTCGTCACCCGTCCCGGCGCCGCAGTGAGCCGACAGCAGTTGATGGATGCCGTGTGGGGCGACGCATATGTGGCGATCTCACGCACCCTCGACGTGCACATGACCGGGCTGCGCGCGAAACTGGGCCGCCCGGGGCTCATCTCGACCATCCGCGGGTACGGCTACCGCTGGGGCGCCTGACGTGGGCCGCCGTGTGCTCGCCGTACTGCTGGTGTTCGCGGCCGTCGCGGTGGTGGCATTCGCCGTCCCGCTGGCGCTGGCCACCAGTGCCGGGAGAACCCAGGCCCTGCGGCTGAGCAGGGAGGCGGACGCGACGCATTTCGCCAGCCTCGCCGGACAGACCCAGGCCCCCGGGAGTACCACCCTGCTGCGGGAGGAGGTGGCCCGTTACCACGAGTTGTACGGGGAAGGCGTTCTCATCGTCGACGCCCGGGGCAACCTCCGCGCGGGCGCCGGACTGTCGCCGGACGACTCCGACGTCGCGGCGGCGATCACGGCGGGACTGCGCAATCAGAAGCTGGGGATCAGCGGTTCGCTGACACCGTGGTCGGCGGACCGTGTCCTGTCGGCCGTGCCCGTCGGCACCGGAGCACAGGTGGACGGTGCCGTCGTCCTGGACGTGTCCACCCGCGCCGCACGTGAGTCCATCCGGACGTCGTGGCTGGTGATCGTCGCGGGGGCGTTCGCCGCGCTGGCGGCGGTCACCGCGGTCGCGATCGCGCTGTCCCGGTGGACCGTTCGTCCGCTCGGGGCGCTCACGGCCAGGGTCGGCGCCCTCACGGACGCCGTCCCGTCGCCGCGTCCGCGGGTGCGTCGCAGCACCGGCCGGCCGTCCGGCAGCTACAGCGGGCCACCCGAGGTCCAGGAACTCGCGAGGGCGTTCGACACCATGTCGGGCGCCGTCCGGGCGTCCGGTCAGGCGCAGCGGCAGCTGATCGCCGACACCGCCCATCAGCTCCGAAACCCCCTCGCGGCCCTGCACATCCGGTTGGATTCCCTCGGCCCGCACGTCTCCGAGGCCGGGGCCGAAACGTACCGCCGGACCGGGATGGAGGTCGATCGGCTCGGCGGGATCCTCGACGGACTGCTGGCGCTGGCCGTCGCCGAATCGCCCGCGGAATCCGCCGAGGACGAGTCCGCGCACGGAGGATGCGACGTCGGTGCAGTCCTCGCGGACCGCGCCGACGCCTGGACGGAGGCCCTCGGGGACTCGGGGATGGACCTCGTGCTCCGGGAACCGGCCGAACCGCTGGTCGCCGACTTCCGGTCCAGCCACCTGTCGCAGGTCCTGGACGTCCTGCTCAGCAACGCGCACGCCTACGCCGGTCGAGGGTCGACGGTCCGGATCGACACGGGAAGGTCCGCCGCGGGAATCGAGATCCGGGTGAGCGACGACGGGGTCGGGGTGCGCGAGGACGAGATCGGCAAACTGTCGTCGCGCTTCTTCCGCGGGTCCGCGGCGGCGCACCAGGGCACCGGGCTCGGGCTGTCCATCGCGACCGCGCTCGTCGAGGGCGGCGGTGGGGCGCTGACGATCGCCGCGGAGCAGCCACACGGGCTCCGGGTGACGCTGATACTTCCGGAACCGGCGGTGGCGCCGTGATCACGCGACGTGCACTTCTGCGCGGCGTCGTCGCCGCGGGCACGACCGCGGCCACGGGGTCGGTGCTCGCCGCGTGCTCGGACAACGGTCGCGATCCGCTGCGACTCGCCGCCGGTGAGGAGGGTGGATTCTTCTGGGAGTTCGCCCAATTGACGGCCCAGGCCGCGGAGCGTGCCGCCCTGCCGATGAGCATCGTCGCGGTCCGCACGGCGGGGTCGATGGACAATCTGGCGGCGCTGGCGTCCGGAGACGCGGAACTGGCACTGAGCCTCGCCGACGCCGCCGTGTCGGCTCTGGACGCAGGCGCCCGATTCACCGCCATCGGCAAGGTGTACGAGAACTACATGCAGCTCGCGGTGCGCGCCGATTCTGGGATCACGGACACGTCGCAGCTGAGAGGCGCCCGAATCAGCCTGGGTGCCACCGGCTCCGGTGCGGAGCTCACGGGCGAACGGATCCTCGAGGTGCTGGGCCTGGCCGGTCCGGGGGACGTGACGCGTCTGCACCTGTCGATGACCGATGCGGGGCAGGCGCTGCGTGACGGCACCGTCGACGCGGTTCTGTGGGCCGGCGGAGTGCCCACGCCGTCGTTCGCGGATCTCGGGATCCCGCTGCGACTGCTCGACCTGTCCGCCGAACTGGAGTTGCTGCGGGAGCGGTTCGGCCCGCGCTACGAGCCGGTGCTGATTCCGCCCGGCACGTACGGACAGCAGACGTCGGTCGCGACGATCGGTCTCGCCAACCTGCTGCTCGCCGATCCCGCCGTCTCGGACAGCGCCGCCGGCGCCATCGTCGAGGTGCTCATCGACCACGCGGCGGAACTGGTGCCGGATCAGGCGACCGGCAGCCAGTTCCTGGACCGGCAGTCGCTGATCGTCACCGCGGGGGTGCCGCTGCACCCCGGAGCGGCCGCGGCGTACCGAAGGCACCACGGCTGAGCCGGTCGATCACTGCACCTGGTCGATCACTGCACCTGGGCGACGACGAAGATGCGCCGGAACGGGAAGAACGTGCTGCCGTCCGGTCGCCGGGGGTATGCCTCGTCGAGGAGCGGGACGAGCTCTTCGCGGAATCGGTCCCACTCCGGCGCCGAGAGGGCGTCCTTGACGGGGCGGAGCGCGGTGCCGGTGATCCACTCCAGAACCGGGTCTTCTCCGGTCAGTTGCTGCACGTACGTGGTTTCCCACGCGTCGACGGCGCACCCGGCGTCGGCGAGCAGACCGGCGTACCCGGTGGGATCGTCGACGACCTTGCTCTCGCGGAACGGCACGTCCGGCAGCGACCCGGACCACCGTTCGCTCCTGGCGAGGTCCCGGACGATCGTGTGCGACGGCGCGTCGAAGTTGCCGGGAACCTGCACCGCGACCCACGCCCCCGACGGGAGTTGGGTCGGCCAGCGACGCAACAACTCCCGGTGTTCGGGCACCCACTGCAGGGCGGCATTGGAGATGACGACGTCCGTGTCGGGCTGCGGCGTCCAGTCGCGCACGTCCTGCCTGCCGGCGTCGAGGCCGCGTTCACGCGCGGCCTCGACCATCTCGGGTGAGCTGTCGGACGCCTCGAGGACGGCGTCCGGCCATCGTTCGGCCAGGCTGACGGTCAGGTTTCCCGGGCCGCAGCCGAGGTCGACGACGCGGCGCGGTGACCGCGCGTCGACTCGCGACAGCAACTCGTAGAACGGGCGCCCGCGATGGTCCGCGAAGGCGAGGTACTTGTCCGGATCCCACATGTCATCCTCCTCGCCTGAAACAGTACGCCCATACTGTTGGTGTGTGGGGTCAGAGGCCGAGATCCTTCGCGATGATCGTCTTCATGACCTCGCTCGTGCCGCCGTAGATGCGGGAGACGCGGGTGTCCGCGTAGAGCCGCGCGATGGGGTACTCGAGGATGTAGCCGTACCCGCCGTGCAGTTGCAGGCACTTGTCGATGACCCGGCCCGCGGCCTCGGTGCAGAACAGCTTCGCCTTCGCGGCATCCGCGACCGTGAGTTCGCCGGCGTCGTGCAGTTCGAGCGCGCGGTCGGCCATCAGCTGAATCGCCTCGACCTCGGTGGCGCACTCGGCGAGCACGAACTTGGTGTTCTGGAACGCCGCGACGGGCTTGCCGAACACCTTGCGCTCCTTGACGTACGCGATCGCGTGCTGCAGCGCCGCGGCCGCGGTGGCCGACCCGCCGAGCGCGATGGAGAGGCGTTCCTGGGCGAGGTTGTGGGTGAGGTAGCTGAATCCGGCACCCTCGTCGCCGAGGCGGTCCGCCACGGGCACCTTCACGTCGGTGAAGGACAGTTCGGCGGTGTCCGAGGCCTTCAGGCCGATCTTCTCGATCTTGCGACCCACCGCGAAACCCTCGGACGTCGTGTCGACGACGAGGATGGTGAGACCGGCCCGGCGGTCCTCGGGGGTGCTGGGCGCGGTGCGGCACACCACCAGGATCCGGTCGGCGAGCGCACCACCGGTGATGAACGTCTTCGCACCGTTCAGCACGTAATGGGACCCGTCCGCGGACAGCTTGGCCGACGTCGTGATGTTCGCGAGGTCCGAACCGGTGCCCGGCTCGGTCATCGCGATGGCGAACATGATGTCGCCGGACGCGAAGCCGGGGAGCCACCGCTGCTTCTGCTCGTCGTTCGCGTACTCGAGCAGGTACGGCAGGATCAGGTTGGTGTGCACGGAGTAGCTGCCGAACGTGACGCCGGCGGCCGCCGTCTCCTCGCCGACCACCGCGGCGAACTTGAAACTCTTCTCGCCGCCGCCGCCGAATTCCTCCGGCACCTGGATGCCGAGGACGCCGAGCTCCCCGAGGCGCCGGTAGAAGTCGCGCGGGGGATGCCCTTCGCCCTCCCACTCGTGGTGGACGGGTGCGACTTCCTTGGCGATGAAGTCGCGAATCGTCTTCCGGAACGCGTCGTGATCTTCGTTGAACACCGTACGCTGCACGGGTTTTCTCCTTCGTATTACAGTGCGTAACTGCGTAGTACGCCCTTGCTGATGATCATCTTCTGAATCTCGCTGGTGCCCTCGCCGATCAGAAGGAACGGTGCCTCGCGCATCAGGCGCTCGATCTCGTACTCCTTCGAGTAGCCGTAGCCGCCGTGGATGCGGAAGCTGGCCTGCGTCACCTCGGAGCAGTACTCGCTGGCGAGGTACTTGGCCATGCCCGCGGCGACGTCGTTGCGTTCACCGGAGTCTTTGAGGCGGGCCGCGTTGACCATCATCAGATGCGCGGCTTCCACTTTCGTCGCCATCTCGGCGAGGCTGAACGCGACGGCCTGGTGTTCGGCGATCGGCTTGCCGAACGTGCTGCGTTGCTGCGCATATCGGGCGGCCAGCTCGAATGCCCGGATCGCCACACCGCACGCGCGGGCGGAGACGTTGACCCGGCCGACCTCGACGCCGTCCATCATCTGGGAGAACCCGCGACCGGGGGTTCCGCCGAGGACGTCGCCGGCCGCCGCGCGATAGTTGTCGAACAGGAGCTCGGTGGTGTCGATGCCCTTGTAGCCCATCTTGTCGATCTTCCCCGGGATGGTGAGGCCGGGGAGGACCTCGCCGAAACCGGCGGGCTTCTCGATGAGGAAGGTGGTGAGGTTGGCGTGCGGCTTGGCGGCGCCCTCCTCGGTGCGCACCAGTGCGGCGACGAGCGTCGAGCTGCCGCCGTTGGTGAGCCACATCTTCTGCCCGTCGATCACGTAGTTGCCGTCGGCGTCACGCTTGGCCCGGGTGCGGATCGCGGCGACGTCGGACCCCAGCTCGGGCTCGGACATCGAGAACGCGCCGCGCACCTCACCGGTCGCCATCCGCGGCAGGTAGTGGTTCTTCTGGGCATCGGTGCCGTGCTGACGGATCATGTACGCGACGATGAAGTGGGTGTTGATCACACCCGACACACTCATCCAGCCACGGGCGAGTTCCTCGACGCACAGCGCGTACGTGAGCAGGGATTCGCCCAGGCCGCCGTACTCCTCCGGGATCATCAGCCCGAACAGGCCCATCTCGCGCATCTTGTCGACGATGGCCTGAGGGTAGGTGTCGGAGTGTTCGAGTTCCTGTGCGGCCGGAATTATTTCGCGATCGACGAAGGTGCGCACGGTGTCGACGATCTCGGTCTGGAACTCGGTCAGATCGAGAGTCTGGGCGAGGCGGCTCATGGGATGAGAATGCCCGATTCACGGGGGCCCGGCTAGGGGCGTTCGGCTATCGGTCGGATAGCGCACTCCAATGCACGCGAGGCTCCTCTGCCGACTCATAGGCAGACGTAGCCGGTGCCTTCGCCGAGTGCGTATTGATCGCGGGCATCCCGGTCCGTTGAATGAACCGTGACACTGTGACCCACGCCACCACGCTCTCCGAAGGGATCACCCCGTGACCCGCTCCACTGCCCTCCTCGACCGGACCGTCGCCGCCGGTTCCGAGTCCCGCAGCCGCGCTTGGGGCCTGACCGCGCTCCTCGTGCTGCTCTACGTCGTCAACTACGCCGACAAGGCCGTCCTCGGCATCATCGCCCAACCCCTCGCCCACGAGCTGGGGCTGAGCGCCTCGCAGATCGGGCTGGTGGGAAGCCTCTTCTTCCTGACCTTCACCGTCGGCGGGTTCTTCGCCGGTGCGCTCAACCGCTGGATGTCGCTGCGGTGGGCGCTGCTGCTGCTCGCGATCGCCTGGTCCGTCGCGGTACTCCCGCTCGTGGTCGTCGCGTCGTTCGCGGTGCTGCTGGTCAGCCGCCTGCTCCTCGGGCTCGCGGAGGGTCCGAGTTCCGCCCTGCTCCACACGGCGGCGTACTCGTGGCATGCGCCCGCCAAGCGCGGACTGCCGAGCGCCCTGCTCGCCGGTGCCGCGTCCATCGCCAAGATCGCCGTCGCACCTGCTCTCGCATTCGTGACCGTCACGTTCGGATGGCGCTACGCGCTGGTCGCGCTGGCGGCCATCGGGGTGGTGTGGTGCGTCGTGTGGCTGACCGTCTGGAGCGAGGGCCCGTACATTCGCAGCGGCAAGGGCGCCGATTCCGCCGCTGCCGGTGAAGTGGTCGAACCGGCGGTGCCGTGGGGTCGTATCTTCCGGACCCGCACGTTCATCAGCGGTGCGTTCCTCGTCATGAGCGTGTACGCACTGGTTGCCGTGGTCCTGACGTGGCTGCCCTCGTACTTCGAGGTGGGCCTCGGATACAGCCGCCTCCAGGCCGGCTCCATGTTCGCGTTCCCGAGCATCGCCGGGTTGATCCTGATGCTGCTCTCGTCCGTGATCGGTGACCGTCTCCTCGCACGCGGCTCGACCTCTCGCGTCGTCCGCGTCATCGTCCCCGCCGTCGGGGTGCTGATCTGCGGAGCGATCCTGCTGGCACTCCCGTCCATCACCGCACCGGGTATCGCCGTCCTCGTCGTCTCCGTCGGCTACGGCTTCGCCGCATCGGTGTTCCCGCTGCTCAACGCGGCGATCTCGGAGATCTGCCCGCCCCGCCAGACCGCGGGCACCCTGGGCGTCTTCCTCGCCGTCATGGCGATCGGCGGCCTCGTCGCCCCCTATGCGACGGGTCTGATCGTCGACGCGGCGGCCTCGCCCGCCGCGGGCTATGCCACCGCGTTCCAGGCACTCGGACTCGTCGCCGCCGTGTGCGCCGTCGGTGCGCTGGTCTTCGCGAACCCCGAGCGCGACAAGAAGCTGGTCCGGGGCGACGCCGCGGGCATAGGCACGAACTAACCCTGTGATCGGCCGAAAGTCGTTGTGCTGACGACATCGCCCGTGATTGATTCGAGTGACCCCCTCAGATCGAAGGAACACACCATGCGCGATGCAGTGATCGTCGACGCCGTCCGCACGCCCATCGGGCGGCGTGGCGGTTCCCTGTCCGGAATCCACCCCGCAAATTTGTCGGCACACGTCCTCGAGGCCCTCGTGGCGCGTACCGGTCTCTCCCCGGAGGAGATCGGTGACGTCGTCTGGGGCTGTGTCAGCCAGGTGGGCGAGCAGGCAGGCAACGTCGCCCGCACCGCCGTGCTCGCCGCCGGCTGGCCGGAGACCGTTCCGGGTACCACCCTCACCCGGGCGTGCGGATCGAGCCAGCAGGCCGTGAGCTTCGCCGCCGCCGCCGTCATCGCCGGACACGAGGACGTCGTCGTCGCCGGTGGTGTGGAGTCCATGAGCCGGGTTCCCATGGGCAGTGCGAGCAAGAACGGCGAGCACTTCCCGGCGGCCGTCCTCGACCGGTACGGCGTCGACGGGTTCAGCCAGGGCACCGGCGCCGAGATGATGGCCGCGAAGTGGGGGCTCTCCCGTCAGGTGCTGGACGAGTACTCGCTGCGCTCCCACGAACTCGCGGCGCACGCCGCGGACCGGGGCGCGTTCGACGGGCAACTCGCACCGCTCTCCGACGTCCTCGCCGGGGACGAGGGGATCCGCCGCGGCGGCACGCTCGAGTCTCTCGGCAAGTTGAAGACCGTGTTCAAGGAGGACGGTGTGATCCACGCCGGCAACTCCTCGCAGATTTCCGACGGCGCCGGTGCACTGCTCGTCACGACGAGCGAGAAGGCCGCGCAACTCGGTCTGACCCCGATGGCCCGCATCCACACCTGCGCCGTCGCCGGCGACGACCCGGTGATCATGCTGACCGGACCCATCGCCGCGACGGAGAAGGCACTGACCCGCTCCGGACTGAAGATCGACGACATCGGCGCGTTCGAGGTGAACGAGGCGTTCGCTCCGGTCCCGCTGGCGTGGCAGGCGGAGACCGGCGCCGCGACGGACCGGCTGAACCCGCTCGGCGGCGCCATCGCGGTCGGTCACCCGCTCGGCGGTTCCGGGGCGATCCTCATGACCCGACTCGTCCACCACATGCGGGACAACGGCATTCGGTACGGGCTGCAGACCATGTGCGAGGCGGGCGGCCTCGCCAACGCCACCATTCTCGAACTTCTCTGATCCGACAACACTTTTCGAAGGGACACCCGCACGATGGAACTCAAGGGAATCTCGACCGCGGTCACCGGCGGCGCGTCCGGTCTCGGTCTCGCGACGGCACGCCGCCTCGTCGACGCAGGCGCTCAGGTCACGCTCATCGACCTTCCGAACTCCGACGGTGAGGCGGCAGCGAAGGAATTGGGCAGCGCCGCCCAGTTCGCTCCCGCCGACGTCACCGATTCCGAGCAGTTCGCGGCCGCCCTCGACGTCGCCGACGACAGCGGTGGCCTGCGCGGCATCGTGCACTGCGCCGGGGCCGGACGTCGGATGCGTATCCTCGACTCCGACGGCAAGGCAGGCTCCGTCGAGGACTTCGAGTTCGTGATCCGGCTCAACCTCGTGGGCTCGTTCAACGCCCTGCGCCTCGGGGCGGAACGGATGGCGCGGCAGGAGGAGATCGACGGAGAGCGCGGCGCCGTCGTGCTGACGGCGTCGGTCGCCGCCTTCGAAGGCCAGATCGGCCAGATCAACTACACCGCATCGAAGGCCGGGATCGTGGGCATGACGGTCACCGCGGCCCGCGACCTCGCCAGCCGCAACATCCGGGTGTGCACGATCGCCCCGGGAATCATGGACACCCCGCTCCTCGCCCGGTTGCGCGACGACGTGCGTGCGTCGCTGGAGAAGTCCGTGCCGGGCCCGTCGCGTCTGGGCAAGCCCAGCGAGTTCGGGCAGCTCGCCTGCCAGATCCTCGAGAACGGCTACCTCAACGGCGAGACCATCCGCCTGGACGGTGCCATCCGCATGGCACCTCGCTGACGAGTAAGGGACCCAACGTGAATTCTGCTGCACCGGTACTGCATTACCCCGACCTGACGTTGGCGGCGTTCCCGTCCGGCATGGCGGGCCTGTACGGAGACAAGGCCGCAGTGGTCGACGGCGAGACGGTGTGCACCTACCGCGAACTCGACCAACGGTCGGGCGCGTTCGCCGCCGCACTGCGGGACGCGGGGGTGACCGAACGCGACGTGGTGCTTCTGCACCTCGGCAACTGCATCGAATTCGTCGTGGCCTACTACGGCGCACTGCGGGCAGGCGCGACCGTCACCCTGGTCAACCCGCTGCAGCCCGGCCCCGGCCTGCGCTCGCAGATCGTCGACACGGCGGCGGTCGCCGCCGTCACCCAGCCCGGGCAACTGGACACCCTCACCGAGGCGGCGAGCGGCACCACCGTCCGCACGATCGTGGTGGCCGGACTCCCCGCAGGCGCAGGTCGCGGTCAGTTCGGGTTCGAGGAGTTCGTCCGCGGGTACGCCACCGCGCCGTCCACCCCGAAGGTGTCCGGGGACGATGTGGCCCACCTCGCCTACACGGGCGGCACCACCGGGTTGTCCAAAGGTGTGCGGGTGCTGCACCGCAACGTCCTCGCCAACGTGACGCAGATGATCGCTTGGCGGGCGGGCCACGAGGTGCGCGCCACCGCCGACGGCGGAATCGAACTGCGCCCCGTCGAGAGTCTCGGGGACCGCGGGGTGGTGCCCGGCGCCGGAGCGACCGTCGTCGTGTCGCCGCTGTTCCACGCCCACGCGCTGATCAACATGTCGTTCCTCCTGCTGTGCGGGGCGACGCAGATATTCGCCGGACGGTTCGAGCCCGGCCGCATGCTGGAATTGATCGAAACGCACCGCGCCACATACATCACCGGCAGCCCGGCGATGTGGCATGCCGTCGCCACCCACCCCGACGCCGCGGCCCGGGACACCGACTCGGTGCGGGTCGTCTCCTCGGGTGCCGCACCGATCGATCACGTGACGCTCGAGGCGCTGGGCCGAGCCTTCCCGTCGGCGAGCGTGGTCGAGGGGTACGGGCTGACCGAGGGCACCTGCCTGGTCGCCTCCGCACCGTTGACCGGCTCCGTCGCGTACAAGCTCGGCAGCGTGGGGCTGCCGGTGTTCGACACCGAGGTGCAGATCCGCGCCCAGGACGACTCCGGTGCCGTATTTGAGGCCGGCACCCGCGGCAAGTTGTGGGTCCGCGGCCCGCAGGTCACGGACGGCTACCTGAATCATCCGGAGATCACGGCGCAGCAGTACGTCGACGGCTGGCTCGACACCGGCGACATCGCCTACCTGGACGAGGACGGGTACCTGTTCATCTGCGACCGCACCAAGGACATGCTGATCTACAAGGGCTACAACGTGTATCCGCGTGAGCTCGAGGAGATTCTGGTCTCGCACCCGGACGTGTCCTCGGCCGCCGTCGTCGGCAGGGAGGCCGGCAGCGTCGGTCAGGAGCCGGTGGCGTTCGTGGTGCCGATGCCGGACGTGACGATCGATCCGGATGCGGTGTCCGCGTACGTCGCCGAGCGGGTGCTGCCGTACAAGAAGGTACGCGACGTCGTGGTGGTCGAGCAGCTACCGACATCGGCGGCCGGGAAGATCCTCAAGACGAAGCTGCGTGAGCAACTCGCGACCGCGGCGACCTAGCGTCTTCTCCCGCTGGGTGGACGCAACTCTGTGAGGCGCGCCCTTCTTCCCCCTACCGTCCTGGTCGGGGGAAGAAGGGAGCGCAGATGGCGCCGGCCGAGTCGATCGTGTACATCGTCGACGAGATGGTGGTCGAGCCCGGGCGGGCTCGCGCGTTTCTCGCCGACTACCTGGAGCGTTATGCGCCCGGGGCGACTGCGCGTGGCCTGACGCTGGACCGCGTGCTCGTCTCCCCGCCGGTGTGGCTGGAGGACCAGTCGAACACCCTGACCGTCAGCTGGATTCTGCGGGGTGCTCGCGCGTGGTGGCATCAGAGCCTTCTCGCACGCCACGATGCGGAGGTGCTTCGCTGGTGGGCCGACACGGACGGGGTCCTCACCACCCGGCGCCGCACCGTCTCCTGCTCGTCGGCGGATGTGGAGGCGATGACCGATGTTTAAGGTGACCAAGCTCGTTCACCTCGCCGACGACGCGGATGCCTCCACCGGTGCGGCGTTGGCCGGCAGG
Source organism: Rhodococcus sp. JS3073 (assembly GCF_026810085.1). Classification (NCBI taxonomy): domain Bacteria; kingdom Bacillati; phylum Actinomycetota; class Actinomycetes; order Mycobacteriales; family Nocardiaceae; genus Rhodococcus; species Rhodococcus sp. JS3073. The sequence goes on from NZ_CP113951.1 coordinate 6,024,767, forward strand.
CTGCGCGAGGTCGCTGTTCCCCGGGCTCGGCGCGTTCTCGTGAAACCGACCCTGCCCGGCGGAATCAACGGGGGCGACGTGATCGCGCACCTCCACTTCGACGACGAATGCCACTGGCGCGCCGTCGAACCAGACATCACCGCACAGCTGTGCGCGCCCGAGATCGCGCACATCGACAGCGTCGGCTACGCGGGTGTGCCCACTCCCGCCCGACGTCATGTCGAGCCGACCGTCTACCGGACGCTGCTTGTCTCAGTGGACGATTCGGTCGACCCGGAGGTAGTGGAGAGATTCGAATCCGAGACGCGGGCGATGCCGGACCATATCCGCACGATCGGGACCTCGCAGCTGAGCCGGGTGCACGAATCGGCCGGTTCCGCGAGGTGGACCCATGTCTGGGAGCAGGAGTACGCGAACCTGGACGGGCTACTCGGGCCGTATATGACACATCCCTATCACTGGGCGCACATAGATCGGTGGTTCGATCCCGAACGCGGGCCGCGGATCGTCACTCGGCTCTGCCACAGCTTCTGTGCGATCGACGGCCCGACCATCACGGTTGCGGCACCTGCCACTCCCCGCTGAACGCAGGGGGACGCTTCTCCACGAATGCGCGTAGCGCGGCGGGCGCGTCGGTTGCGAAATTGACCGCTTGCGAACGCGCCTCGTTCTCGAGTGCGTCCCGCAGCGACGACGTCGTGCTGTCCTCGATCAGCCGCGTCGACTGCATGACGGCCACCGTCGGCGCTGCCGCGAGACGGGTGGCGAATTGGGCGACGGTGGCGTCCAGTTCGTCCGGCTCGACGAGCTCGCTGACCAGTCCCAGCGCATCCGCCTGCTCGGCGTCGATCATCTCGGCGAGCATGACCAGACGTTTCGCGCGGTGCAGGCCCACCATGCGCGGCAGGAGCCACGAACCGCCGAAATCCACCGACAGGCCGCGCTTGGCGAAGATCTGGCTGAACTGCGCGTCGCGTGAGGCGATGAGCAGATCACACAGCAGCGCCAGGTTCCAGCCGGCTCCCACGGCGTAGCCGCGAACCTTCGCGATCAGCGGCTTGGGGAACTCGGCCACAGCCAGCGCCGTCGCGTTGATCTGACGCATGCGGTTCAGCGGGTGCATGGGTGTGCGCTTGTCGAGGTCCGCGCCAGTGCAGAAGTCGCTGCCCGCGCCGGTGAGGACCACGACGCGGGTGGTGTCGTCGAGGGCGAGTTCGCCGAGTGCCTCGCGCAACGCGATCCACGAGTCGAGGGTCATGGCGTTGCGCCGTGTGGGCCGGTTCAGGGTGATCGTCGCGACCGCACCGTCCCGGCTGATCAGAACGTCGCGTTCGGCGGATTCGGTGTCTGTGGTCGGGGTGACGGATTCGATGCTCATACGCGGCTCCAGACGTCGGCGCGGTTCTCGGCGAACGCCGGAGTGGTCGACGCCGTGCCGCCCAGCCAGTCGATCACCGGGGACGTTCCGTCGCAAGGTCGTTCTGGGATACACCGGATGAGGTGAAACCTATGGTTACCGCCGAGCGTCATAGGTTCCGATTAATCGGACCATCAGCGATGTGTCTTTGTCCGCGCCCAGCGCGCGTGCTGAACTGTTCGGGAACTGGAAGTGCTTGCATCAGAAGACTCCCCCTCATCAGGAGAACCGATGTCTCTACCACCCGTCCTGTCCGATCGCCTGCGCCTGCCTGCCGTCGCCTCCCCGATGTTCCTCGTCTCGGGTCCCGACCTGGTGATCGCCCAGTGCACGTCGGGGATCGTCGGCTCCTTCCCCTCCCTGAATGCCCGCCCGCAGCCCGTCTTGCGCGAATGGTTCACCCGCATCACCGAAGCCCTCGCCAAGCACGACGCCAACAACCCCGAGACACCGTCCGCGCCCTACGCGGTCAACCTGATCATCCACAAGAGCAACGACCGCCTCGACGAGGACCTTGCGACCGTCGTCGAGTTCGAGGTCCCGATCGTCATCACGTCCCTCGGCGCCCGCGCCGACGTCAACGAGGCCATCCACAGCTACGGCGGCATCGTCCTCCACGACGTCATCAACAACACGTTCGCGAAGAAGGCCGTGGAGAAGGGCGCCGACGGCCTCATCGCCGTCGCGGCCGGCGCCGGCGGACACGCGGGCACCCTGTCGCCGTTCGCGTTGATCCAGGAGATCCGCGAGTGGTTCGACGGACCGGTCCTGTTGTCGGGGTCCATCGCCCACGGCCGCTCGGTCCTCGCCGCGCAGGCCGCAGGCGCCGACCTCGCCTACATCGGCTCCGCGTTCATCGCCACCGAAGAGGCCGACGCGGACCAGCGGTACAAGCAGATGATCGTCGACTCCACCGCGTCCGACATCGTCTACTCCAACCTGTTCACCGGTGTGCACGGCAACTACCTGCGCGGCAGCATCGAGGCCGCCGGACTCGACCCGCACGACCTCGCCGTGTCGGACCCGTCCGCGATGAGCTTCCGCGGCGGAACCGCCAAAACGAAGGCATGGCGCGACATCTGGGGATCCGGACAGGGGATCGGCGCCGTGCGCTCCGTGCAACCGACGGCGGAACTCGTCGACCGCCTGGTCGCGGAGTACGCCGCGGCCAAGAACTACCTGCTCGCGCTGTAGCCTTCTGCCCGCACGAGTTCGACGAACGCGTGGCCGACGGGGGAGAGCATGTCGGGATCGAATGCGATCCCGAAGGTGCGGGCAATCGTCGGCTCCGCGCGGCGGACCACCGCGCGGTCCCGGGCCGCCTCCGCGATCGACCGTTCCAGCAGGGTTCCGCCGATTCCCGCGAGTACCAGGGGAAGTCGCGCCTCGCGGTGATCCGACAGCGCCGCGAGGATGGGGCGTGCCCCGGCATGACGGATCGATTCCTCGATCTCGTTGGCGACGGAGTGGCCGCGGGGGACGAAGACCATCGGGATGTCGGGGAGCGCTGCGAGCGGAACGGGACCTTCCGGCAGGTCGGTGCCAGGCGGGTACACGAGCCAGTACTCCTGTTCGCCGAGTTCGACGACGTCCAGGCGGGCGTCGTCGAGCGGGAGGTGCGCCACCACGAATTCGCAGTGGCCGTCCTCGATCAGCGACCCGGCCTGCGCCTCGTCTTTCAGTTCACCCAACCGGACCGTCACATTCGGGTGGGCCCGCCGGAATTCGGTGACGAGGTCGACGAGGGGCCCGATCGCCAACGCCGGAAAGGCCATGATGTCCAGTCGGCCTGCGAGTGCCCCGTCGGAGGTGGCGAGGAGGTCCTCGACGGCGGTGACGTCGCGGAGGATCTGCCTGCTCGGCCCGACCATGCTGCGCCCGGCGGCGCTGAGCACCATGCCCCGGCCGATGCGGTGGAACAACTGCACACCCAGTTCCCGCTCGAGCCCGCGCAAAGCCTGCGAGATGGTGGGCTGTGCGACGCCGAGCGACGCGGCGGCCCCGTTGATGCCCTCGTGTTCCACAACGGCGAGAAAGTACTCGACCTGACGCAACTCCATGTGCTCAGTTCCTCACTCGGGTGCCGGTGTTCGGGTGGCCTGCGCGATCGCGACGAACGCCGAGGCCGCCGGTGATCCCGGTCCGGACCGCTGCACGAGGCCGACGGGGCGGGTCAGTTTCGGTGTCATCGACCGGATCGAGACCCCGCGCAACTGCTCCTCGGCGACCAGGCGGGGGAGGACGGTGGCCGCGGCGCCGCGCATCACCAGCTCCCACGTGGCGCCCGGGTGGGTGCAGTCGATGACGACATTCGCGGGCTCACCGACGAGGTCGGTGATCAGCGCCGCGTCACTCTTGTCCCCGAGATCCTGAACGAGCGGAATGGTGCGGACGGCCGAGCGGGGCACCGGATCGGGAAGGGTCTCGGCGAGGGCACCGGGCAGGGCGAGTACCAGCTCCTGATCGCCGATGGGAACCGAGCGCAGCGCACTGTGGTCGACGGACAGGTCGATCACCCCGAGTTCGGCCTCGCCGCGGCGCAGGGCGCCGAGGACGCCGGTGGGGCCGTCGGCGTCGATGATGCGGACCGTCACGCGGGGGTACTGCTCACGGAACCGGCGCACCAGGTCGACGATCGGATCGATCGAGAACGCCGCGTAGGTGACGACGTCGACACGGCCGGACACGAGTTCGCGCACCGCGGCGACCTTGGCCTTGGCCCGCTCGACGTCGGCGAGGATGCGCCGGGCGGCGACGTCGAGGGTGCGGCCGTCCTCGGTCAGCTCGAGACGCCGCCCGGTGCGGTCGAACAGCGTGACACCGAGGCGGCGTTCGAGTGTGCGAATCGCCTGCGAAAGCGACGGTTGCGAGATGTAGAGGGACTGCGCGGCCCTGGTGATCCCGCCGTGATCGACTACCGCGACGAAGTAGGTGACGAGATGCAGGTCCACGCGGTCATCGTACGGAAGCCGTGATGCGGGCTGTGCCGATCACGCGGCTAGCGGCCACGCCACACCGGTGGGCGCTTCTCCGCGAAGGCGCGCGCACCCTCCTGGGCGTCCTCGGACGCGAACACCGGATCGAGGAAGCGGCGCTGCCCGGCGAACGCGTCGGGGTCGGTGTAGTTGGCGGACATCGCGACGACCTGCTTGGTGGCGCGCACGGCGAGGGGACCGTTGGCGGCGACCCGTGCCGCCAGTTCGCGGGCGGCGGCGAGAGCCTGCCCGGGCTCGGTGAGCCGGTTGACGAGTCCGTGCGCGTGCGCGACCTCGGCGGTGAGGGGATCGCCGGTGATCGCCATTTCCATCGCGATCGGGTACGGCAGCACCTTCGGCAGTCGCAGCAGACCGCCTGCGGCGGCGGCGAGCCCCCGCTTGACCTCGGGGATGCCGAACTTGGCGTCGCGGGCGGCGACGATCAGATCGGCCGACAGTGCCAGTTCGCAGCCGCCGGCCAGCGCCCATCCCTCGACCGCGGCGATCAGCGGCTTCGTCGGCGGGGCCTCCGTGATCCCACCGAAGCCGCGGCCGGGCAGCGACGGCCGCTCCCCGCGGGTGAACGCCTTCAGATCCATGCCCGCGCAGAACGTTCCCCCGGCGCCGGTGAGGATCGCGATCGTCAGGTCGGGCCGCGCCTCGAACTCGTCGATCGCGGCGGCGAGCGCTTTGGCGACCTCGAGGTCGACGGCGTTCTTCGCCTCCGGCCGGTTCAGGGTGATGACGGCGACGCCATCGGAGAATTCGGTGAGAACCACACTCATGGGTGTCTTCCTTACGGTGTCGGGGTCCAGCGTTCGGGGTGCCCGCCGAGTGAGCGGATGCTCCCGCGGTCGGCCAGAACGAGCAGGTGGGCATGGGTTTCGCGGACCGCGAGGCGGAGCAGGCGGTCGGACATGGAGTCGAACGGCCGCGACCACGAGATGTGTTGCGAGATCTCCCACGCCGTCGATTCCGGGCGCACGCCCAGCGCGTCGACGATCTCGGCGAACCGTTCCTCGTGATGGTCCATCAGCTGCCGGGCGCGGTCGGCGATCCCCCGGAAGCGGTACTCGTGGGCGGGCAGCACCTCACCGTCGGGCATCGAGGTGGTGGCGTGCAGCGACAGCAGATAGCGGTGCAGCGGGTTCTCCAGCTCGCCGGGGACCGTGGAGATGTTCGGACTGATGCGGGGCAACATGTGGTCGCCGCTGAACATCAGCCCGTGGGCGTCGTCGACGAAAGTCAGATGACCCGGAGTGTGCCCGGGGGTCCAGACCGCCCGCAGATCCCAGCCGGGCAGGTCCAGGGCGGTGCCGTCACCGAGCACGACGTCCATGGACTCGCCCGCCCCCAGGCGAACGAGATCGACGCGGGCAGCCGCGAGGATGCCGGTGGGGGCCCCGAGCTGAGCGAGCTGGGTGTTCCACGTCTGTTCGTCTTCGGCGACGTCCGTCGGTGAATGGTGGCCGAGCAGTGCGGCATCCGCGCCGTGCATCGCGAGCGCGGCCCCGCTGACCTCGCGCAGCCGGGGCGCGAGACCGAAGTGGTCGGGATGCAGGTGGGTGATCGCGGCGTAGCGGACGTCGGTGACGTGGTGCCCGGTCTCGGCGATGCCGTCGACGAGGGCCCGCCACGACTCCTCGGAATCCCAGCCGACGTCGATCAGGGCGAGTCCGTCGGGCAGCGCGAGCGCGTAGATCAGGACGTAGCGCAACGGGTTTCGTGGCATTGGCACCGGGATCGACCACAATCCGGGGCGTACCTGTTCGACCGGCGGCAGGACGCCGCGCGCCCACGCCTCGCGCTGGACGGTACCCACGTCCTCGGTGACGATCACGACGACACCTCCGTGGCGCGGAGCCGTTCGCGCAGGGTGCGTTTGAGGATCTTGCCGCTCGCCCCTCGCGGAAGTTCGGCGACGTAGACGATCTCCCGCGGCTTCTTGTACGACGCGAGCCGGTCGGCGGTGAACGCGATCAGGTCCTGCTCGTCCGGTTGGTTCGCCGGATCGACGAGCCGGACGACCGCCGTCACGGACTCACCCCACGTCCGGTGCGGCACGCCGACCACCGCAACCTCGGCGACCGCCGGATGCTCGGCGAGCACCGATTCGACCTCGATCGGGTACACGTTCTCGCCTCCCGTGATGATCATGTCCTTCACCCGGTCGGTGACGAACAGATAGCCCTCCTCGTCGATGTGCCCGGCGTCGCCGGTGCGCAGGAAACCGTCGTGGGTGAGGAGTTGCGCGGTCTCGTCCGGCCGCCGCCAGTAGCCCGCGACGTTGTTGCGTGAGCGGCACACGATCTCCCCGGACTCGCCCACCGGAAGCCGGGCGCCGGTCACCACGTCCCGGATCTCGACCTCGACACCGGGCATGGGTTTGCCGGCGGAACGCAGCAGGTGAGCGCGGTGCCCGGACGGGTCGTGATCCTCGACGGCGAGGGCGGTGACCGAGCCCGTGGTCTCCGTCATTCCGTAGCGCTGCACGAATCCACAGCCGAGGCGATCGATCGCTCGCCGGAGCAGAGTGGTGGTGATCGGCGCCGAACCGTAGGCGACCAGTTCGAGGCTCGACACGTCGTAACGTTCGAGGTCGGGCACGTCGAGGAGCATCTGAATGGTCGACGGAACCAGGAAGGCGTGGGTGATCCGGTGCCGTTCGACGAGTTCGGCGACCTGCCGTGCGTCGAACGCGCCGAGCAGCACCACGTGGACGCCGGCCGACAGACAGGTGCTCAACCAGCCGGCACCCGCGATGTGGAACAGCGGCATCGCGTCGAGTGCCACCGAGCCGGGCTTCCAGCGGTAGATCAGCAAGCCTTCCGGCTCGTTGTGCAGGTTGCGATGCGTCGCGACCACACCCTTCGGGAAGCCCGTCGTGCCCGATGTGTAGAGCTGCAGCACCTCCGCGTCGGGGGCGTCCCCGAGACCCGGATCGGTGGCGGTGCCCGACGTGACCAGCCGGTCCCACGTCCAGGTGCCGGGCGGAAGAACGTCGCCGTCGGCCGCGTCGACGACCACCACGACCACACTCGGGAGCGCGTCGCGGACGGCGTGCGCGGCGGCAGCGAATTCGGATTCGACGATCAGCACCCGGAGCTCGGCATCGACCGCGATCGCGGCGGCCTCGGCGGCCGGGAGTCGCCAGTTGAGCGGGACGAACACGAGTCCCGATTTGGCGGCGGCCACGAACGTCTCGACACCCTCCGTGCGCATCCGGAGCAGTGCCCCGACCCGGCCGCCGTCGGATGTCAACGCCGACAGCGCGGTTGCGATCCGATTGGTCCGCCAGTCGAGCGCCGCGTACGTCAGTGTGGTGTCACCCCACGTCACCGCCGGTGCTCCGGGCCGTTCTGCGGCATGGTGCCGCACACGCTGGGGAAGATGCAGACCGCTCACATCACGCTCCTCGATGACTCGTCGCCGCCGCCGGGAATCGGGTGACGCGTGCTGCCAGTCGACCACCCGTGTGAGTGCGGAAACAAAGTCACAGAGCCGAACGGACAGTGAGGAATCGCCTATGGATGCCAGGTCGAGCGGCCTCGCGGCGTTTGTAGACTGGCGTGATGGCCGCCACCCCCGCCCTGAACCCCGAGGACGTTCAGCGTGCTGCGGCGGCACTGCACACCCCCGACATCGACGGCTGGGCCAACCGATTCGAACTGCTGTCCGACGGCAACCGCCTGCGACTGCTGCTGTGCCTGCACCACGCCCCCGACATCTGCGTCGGCGACCTGGCGGCGGCACTCGACATGACCGGGACCGCCGTCTCGCACGCGCTGCGACTGCTCCGCAACCAGGGGTGGGTGTCGGCGACGCGGGACGGCCGCTCGATGCGGTACCGGCTCACCGACGACACCGTGCACGAACTGCTGCACACGATCGGGGCCACGCACTATCACAATCACACGGGAGCCGAAGAGGAAAGGTGAATCCCGACATGGAGAACGATCCCGGACTGCTGCCGCTCGACGGCATCACCGTCGTGGCACTCGAGCAGGCCGTGGCCGCTCCGCTCGCCACCCGCCATCTCGCGGACATGGGTGCGCGGGTCATCAAGATCGAGCGCGTCGGCGAGGGCGACTTCGCCCGCAACTACGACGACGCCGTGTTCGGTCAGGCCTCGCATTTCGTGTGGCTGAACCGGTCGAAGGAGTCGCTCGGCGTCGACCTGAAGTCCGAGGTGGGTCGGGACACCGTCGCGAAGCTGATTGCGAAGGCCGACGTCTTCATCCAGAATCTCGCCCCCGATGCCGCCGACCGCCTGGGGTTCGGCGCCGACGAGTTACGCGCCGAACACGAGGAACTGATCGTCGTGAACATGTCCGGCTACGGGTCGGCGGGACCGCGGCGCGAACGCAAGGCGTACGACATGCTGGTCCAGGCCGAAACGGGGATGATCTCGGTGACCGGCACCCCCGACACCGCAACCAAGACGGGTGTCCCGGTCTCCGACATCGCGGCGGGAATGTACGCGATGACGTCCGTCCTCGGCGCCCTGTTCCGGCGGTCGCGAACCGGGGTGGGGGCGCGGATCGACGTGTCGATGTTCGACGCGACCGCGGAGTGGCTGGGCCATCCGATGTACATGAAGATGTACGCCGACAAGCAGATCCCGCGCGTCGGGCTCGGTCATGCGGCGATCGTCCCGTACGACTCGTATCCCACCCTCGACGGGCAGATCCTCATCGGTGTCCAGAACGACCGCGGGTGGCGGCAACTGGTGACCGACGTGTTCAAACGACCCGAACTCGCCGACCATCCCCGGTTCGCGACCAACATGCTGCGGGTGCAGCACCGGGCGGAGGTGGACGCCCTCGTCGCCGAGGAGACTCAACGTTTCACGAGCGCGGCTCTCGACCAGGCGCTCGCGGACTCCGGGATCCCGGCGGCCGAGCTCAACGACATGGGCGGGCTGATCGAGCACCCGCAGCTGGACCAGCGCGACCGCTGGCGCGACGTCGGAACCGAGGCCGGTCCGATCAAGGCGATGCTGCCCCCGATGACGTTCTCCGATGTGGAGATGCGGATGGGTGACGTGCCCGCACTCGGCGCGCACACCGATCGGATCCTCGGTGAACTGGGGTGGTCGGCGGAAGACATCGCGACGATGCGCGTCCAGGGCGTCGTCGGCTGACGACGCGCCGCAGCCCCGGCCCGAGTGAGGCCGGGGCTGCAGCTCGCTCTTCGCTCAGGGTGTGGCGAAGAACTGCTCGACGGCAGGCTGGGCATTGGGGTTACCCACGCCGATACCGATGACGGCGCCGGCGATGGTGCCGACCACTGCGCCGACAATGCAGCCTGCGATGAAGTTGGGGAAGATCGACACGCACCCGATGGCCATGCCCACGTTGGAACCGATCGCCATGCCCTGCAGGCCCGCGTTGTTCCAGCCGGTATTGATCTCGTTGGTCATCTTGTCGAAGGCGTCCTGCTTCACTTCGTTCTCCGGGAAGAACTGTTCGGCTACCTGGCTGCTGCCGCCGTCGGCTGCCGGGGTCATCAGTGGCTGCGACCAGTCGATTCCCTGAGGTGCGGGATCGGCATACGCAGTGCCCGCCCCGACGGCCATCGCGGAGATGACGAATATGGACAATGCCAGAGTTTTCAAGAGTTTCATGGAAATTCCCACCATGTCGTAGGACGAACACGGCCCCCACCTGAGTGCACCGAACATCGTTGTGCGTGGACCATATTCGCTGGAAAACCGGAACGGCTACATGCATATGTGGGTGCGCGGTGATGCTCCCCGTGTGCGAACTAACCCATAGCCCTCCCGAAATCGTCTTCGGAGTCGGACGGAAAGCCCCGCTACGGGGTTCCGAGGAATTCGTAAACCGCTGGTGGCGCAGCGGGGTTCGCGTTGCTGATCCCCGTGACGGCGCCGATCGCTGCGCCCACCGCGGCACCCGGGAGGCACCCGCCGAGGATGAGGAAGATGCACCCGACGACGAATCCGATGCCTGCGCCGATCGCGGTCGCGGTCCCGCCGCCGTTGTCCCAACCGATCTGTAGTTGCTGGACCATGTTGTTGTACGCCGAATCCCTGTCGACCGGGGTGAGGGCGAGGGTTCCCGCGACAGGGGTCGTCGTGGGTGTCAGGTTCAGGAACCGGCCGGCGTCGGTGATGAGCGGATCGATCGCGAACTGCACACCGGCGATCGAATAGCGCAGGGGGATCGTGCCCACCGAGGTGCCCGAATCGTTGACGATGTCGACGGCGGCGGCCGTCCGCGACAGGGTGAAGTGCCCGGCGTCGAGTGCAGTGCCGACCGATCGGCCGTCGGCGCTCAGGCTGGTGTGCGAGATGACGGCCTGGTCGGCGGGAGTGGGGGCGGCATACGCGGTACCCATTCCGACACACAGGGTGGCGATCAGCAGCGCTGCCGGTGCTGTCACTCTATGCAGTTTCATGGTGTTTCCCATGCGTAGTAGCGGATGACAAACGACAAATCTGGTTCGACCTGGCGCTTCACTTGCCCCGACCGGCGAAAGCGTCCGTAACCTGCCTACTGCAGACATCTTCCCCCTTCGGATGCCCCAGTTTTCGGCCTTTCCGCAAAATACGTGCGTATCGGGGTGTCGGTCCAGGGATTACACCGTGAGCCGGTAGAACCGGAAGAACGCGAAATCCTCGATCGGCAGGACGTCCATGGTGCCGAAACCGGCCGCCTCGGCGTAGCCGCGCAATGTGCTCGGGCGCATGACCGTTCCGGTGCCCGCGCTCGGTGTGTGGTTCATCCCGTCGGGAAGGCACACGGTGAGGCTGAATCCGTACATCAGACGCTCGATGTCGCTTCCCGGCGCGGAGAACTCGTCGTCCACCGCCTCGTCCATCACGATCAGCGCGCCACCGGGAACCAATGCCCTGCGTACCGCGGACAGTACTTCGACGGGCGCGGGCATGTCGTGGATGCATTCGAACGCGAACGCGGCCGTGTAGCTGCTCTCGGGAATTCCCGCCGCATCCGATTCGGTGATCGTGATCCGATCGGCGACGTCCGGCCGCTCGCGCACATTGGACCTCGCGAGTTCGACGGTCGCGGTGTCGATGTCGTAGCCGTGGAGCCGGGCGTCCGGGTAGGCGCGCGCGAGTGCGATCGTGGACCAGGCGCCGCCGCATCCGACGTCGGCGATGGCGGCACCGGGCGTCCGGAGCAGTGCGTCGACCTCGGGAACCGATGCCAGCGCACCGGGAAGAACCTGCTCGTACCACGGACGATTCATGTCGGCCTGCGACTCACGGGCATCCGCGCCGTACTGCGCCCAACCCACCCCGCCGCCCGTGCGGTACGCCTCCAGCAACTCGGGCATCTGCGAGGTCGCGGCGACGAAGATCCGTGCCAGCGGGGCAAGATAGTTGAGACTCTGCTCGTCGGTGAGCACTTCGGCGGCGCCGGCCGGAAGCGTGAACGTCCGCGGCTCCGAATCGTCGACCGTGAGAAGTCCCGACACGGCCTGCTGTTCGAGCCACTCCCGCGCGTACCGCGGGTGGGTGGAGGTGCGTTCCGCCAGTTGGTCCGCGGTCGCCGGACCGTCCGACGCGAGACTGCGGTACCAGCCGAGACGGTCGCCCAGATGGACGGCGAGGAGGTCGATCGCCCCGAGCGATGCGTCGAAAATGCGCTGGGACACGGCCCCGGCGTCGGCTTCGGGTATGGACATCGCGGACCTCCGGTGGGAGTGCGGGGCGAAGCTTCGTCTCCCCATCGTGAGCTACCTGATCTGCGGTGTCACGGATCGTTCGCCGGGCGAATGAGGGTCGGTCGCGGGAAGCCGGAAACCCCAGGGCAACTCGAGGCGATGCTCGGCGAGCAGCGCGGGGTCGCCGAGCAGTTCGAGGATCGGACCGTCGGCCACCAGGTGTCCCTCGTCGAGGATCACGGCGCGCGTGCACAACTGGGCGGCGTACGGCAGGTCGTGCGTGACGAGCAGCTGCGTGGTGTCGATACCCAGGAGGACTTCGGCCAGTTCCCGTCGGGCGACGGGGTCGAGATTGCTCGACGGCTCGTCCAGCACGAGGACGTCCGGGGCGCACGCGAGGACCGTCGCCAGCGCGACGCGGCGGCGCTGCCCCACCGAGAGGTGCGCGGGATTGCGATCCGAATGAGCCGTCATGTCCACGGCCGCCAGCGCGTCGTGCACCCGCTCGTCGAGCGCGGTCCCGGTGACCCCGAAATTGACCGGGCCGAACGCGACGTCCTGCGCGACGGTCGGCATGAACAACTGGTCGTCGGGGTCCTGGAAGACGATGCCGACGCGGCGCCGGACCTCCCGCACCGTGTCCCGGGACGCCCCCCGCGACAGTTCCAGCCCGCCCACGGTGACACTGCCCTCGGTGGCCGTCAGAATGCCGTTGAGGTGCAACATCAGTGTGGTCTTCCCGGCCCCGTTCGGACCGAGAACGGCCACCCGCTCACCGGGTTCCACCGTGAGATCGATCCGGTGCAGCGCGGCCCTGCCGTCCGGATAGGCGAACGAGACGCCCACGAGATGCACGGCCGCGGTCATCGGAGCACCCACGCCGTGACACAGATCCCCACCGCGCACACGGCGGGCACGAGCCCCGCCCGCCACATCGCGGCGGTCGCGGGGGGCGCCCCGGCCGTGGGAACGGAACCGGTGAATCCCCGCGACAGCATGGCGAGGTGGACGCGCTCGCCGCGCTCGTAGGACCGCACGAACAATCCGCCGACGCCCCGGGCGGTGGCACCGATCTGCCGGAACGTCCGGGGGTCGTCGCCGCGGGAGAGCCGGGCGGTGCGCATCCGCTCGACCTCGGCGGTGAGCAGGTCGAGGTAGCGCAGCATCAGCACCACGATCGTGGTGAGCATCGCGGGCACCCGCAGCCGCGCCAGACCCAACGGCAGATCCCGCGCGGGCGTCGTCGCGGCGAGCGTCAGCGAGACCAGGACGCCGAGCGTGCCCTTCACGAGAATGCCCCAGGCCGCGTACAGGCCCGCGACCGACAGCGACAGTCCGAGGGCGGTGACGCGTGCGCCGCCCTCGGCGAACGGCAGCAGAAGCGCGAGCGTCACGAACGGCAACTCGATCAGCATCCTCGGCCCGATCCACCGCAGCGAAATGCCGGCGATCCGCCAGATCACGAGCAGGATCGCGAGATACCCCGCGAACGCCCAGAACGCCCCGCGTGGCGTCGCGACCACCGCGAAGACGAAGACGACGGCGCAGACGATCCCGACCTCGGCGGGCATCCGGTGCAGAGGGGACGTGCCGTCGAGGTAGAGCGGATGGGCGTGACCGGCTCCCACGGTCAGGGGCTCGTTCGGTTCCGCCGCGCGCGGGCGAGCAACCAGAACAGTCCACCCGCGACGACGAACGTGGCGGTCGCGCCGATCACGCCCGCGACCCCGGTGAGATGCGACCGGCCGCCCACCGTGTAGTCGGCGAGCGGCGAGTCCGACAACGGATGGGCGGACGCGTTCTGGGCGATGCAGTCACCCACGAGCGTCTCCCCGGTATCGGTTTCCACGGTTTCGCACCCGCGAGTGGTCGCGGCATCCAGACCGTCCGGACTCGAGCTGGCGAGGTAGGAGACCGCGCCGGCGACGAGCAGCGCCACCAGCGCGAAGCCGAGAAGGAATCGGCGCAGCGAGACCGGCGACGACGTGCTCATGCCCGCACCTCTACTCGTCGCGGTGCCGTCCGCAGCAGGTACACGAGGTCGGGGCGCGCCTTCGCGACGGCCGTCACCGTGACGGCGGTGATGAGGCCTTCGCCGATGCCGATCAGCACGTGCGCCCCGAGCATGTACGCCGCCACCGCGCCCAGCGACGTCGAATCTCCGGACGTCGCATGACCGCCGATCGCGTACTCGAGGACGAAGCCCATCGACGCCGCCACCGTTCCGCACAGTGCCGCGGCGAATGCGAGTCCGCCGAGGACGCGGAAGCGCAGTCGCTGCTGTCGCACGACGAGCGGACGCAGGGCCACCGCGACGCCGTAGCCGACGACCACCCCGATGATCGCCATGTTGGTGATGTTCGCTCCCAGCGCTGTCAGCCCACCGTCGGCGAACAGCAGGGCCTGCACGATCAGCACGATCGAGACGCACAGCATCCCGGTGTAGGGGCCGACGAGGATGGCGGCGAGCGCACCACCGAGGAGGTGTCCGCTCACACCGGGAAGGATCGGGAAGTTGACCATTTGGACCGCGAAGATGAAGGCCGCCACGAGACCGGCCATCGGTGCGGTGCGTTCGTCGAGTTCCGAGCGCGCGCGCCACGCGGCGATCGACAGTCCCGCCACCGCGACGACGACGAACAGCAGTGAGGTCGGCGCATTGATCAGGCCGTCGCTCATGTGCATTGCCACGGGTTCCACGGCGACTCCTCCGGCCGGCAGCTGATTCTTCGAAGTCTAGTTTCTCGTATGAACACTTGAACAGGTGTTCATGGGTGCGGGAAATGCGTGTGTGGCCTCCGCGACTGCCGGTTCAGTGCCAGGTGTGGTCGACGAGCGCCGTGCGGGGCCCGAATTTGGGTTTGACGGCCTGCCCGCTCACCTCCAGCAGCCGCACGGCGCGATGGCGGTGCGGCTGCAGCGGGGCCAGGTACTCCACCATCTCGGCGTCGTCGAGGGGCTTGCCGAGCAGCGACCACCCCACCATCGCGGCGAGGTGATAGTCGCCGACCGACAGGGCGTCGGGGTCGCCGAGCGCACGCTGCGACACCTCGGCCGCCGTCCAGATCCCGACGCCGGGGACGGACATCAGCCGGCGATTCGCTTCCTCGCGGGGGAGGTCGACGATCTTCTCGAGCCGGTCGGCTACCTGCGCACAGCGGACGATCGTCCGGGACCGGTTCGGGTCGACGTTGGCCCGGTGGAATTCCCAGGACGGAACCCGCCGCCACACGTCCGCGGTCGGGGGCAGCCGCATCCCGTCCGGAGCGGGCCCGGGCGCGGGCCCGCCGAACTTCCACACGAGACGCCGCCACGACGCGAACGCGGCGATGCCGTGCACACGCTGCTCGAGGATCGCGGGCACGAGGGCCTCCATCACCCGGTCGGTGCGGCCGAGGCGCAGCTGCGGGAATCGGCGGTGGGCCTCGACGAGGATCGGATGGCCGGGGGCGAAGTCCGCGCAGTCGTCGTGGTCGCCGACGAGGCGGCCGAGTCCGGCGGACAGCTCGTGGGCGCCCGCACCCCATGCCTGACAGCGCACCGAGTGGCGGTCGGTCTGGGTGAGGCGATAGGTGACCGGGCCCGACTTCTGCACCGACGTCCGCCAGATCGAGCCGTCGGCCGTCCGGCGGTGGCAGGGGTCACCCTTGCCGCGTTGCAGCGGCTGCAACGACATGGCGACGTCCAGGGGACGCCGCGCGGTCACGGTGGTCTCGACCACCTCCAGCGAAACCGTCATTGAATGCAGCGTATCCACTCCGAAGGCGACCGCTACCGGCGGATGTCGGAGCGCGCACGTAAAGTCCCAGCCATGATCATCGTGAGTACCGACGGATCCTGCCTCCGCAACCCCGGTGGGGCGATCGGCTGGGCATGGGTCAATCACGAGGGTCCCAGCCAATCGGGTGGCGAACCCTCCGGGACAAATCAGATCGCCGAGCTGCGGGCCTTGCTCGAAGCGATCACCGCGCATCCCGGGGCCGATCCGCTGCTGATCGAGTCCGATTCCCAGTACGCCATCAAGTGCGCGTCGGAGTGGCTGCCCGGTTGGAAGCGCAAGGGCTGGAAGACGGCGGGTGGTGCTCCTGTCAAGAATCTCGCGCTGGTGCAGTCCATCGACCGGGCCATCGGCGAACGTCCCGGGCCCGTGCGTTTCCGCTGGGTTCGTGGTCACGTCGGCAACCACTACAACGAGATGGCCGACGTCCTCGCCGGCGAGGCGGCGCGCGCCGTCGCGTCCGGTGCGCTCGCGCCTGCACCGGTGACAGCGCCGGCCCCCACACCGGCAGCCGTCGCGCCGTCCACCCCCGAGGCCGAGGACGCGTTCACCCTGTTCTGAGGCGGCCCCTGTTCTGATCCGCCGGGGTTCTGCGTCCGGCACTGCGTCGAGGAGAAGATTGTTGTCCGAGGATCTGCGGGTGCAGGAGTTCTGGCGTGCGCTGGGGCTGCCCGGCATCATCGACGTCCACACCCATTTCATGCCCGCGAACGTGATGGAGAAGGTGTGGGGTTACTTCGACGCGGTCGGTCCCCTCACCGGACGTGAGTGGCCCATCCACTACCGGCACGAAGAGGACGTCCGCGTCGAACACCTGCGCGGGTTCGGTGTCAGGCGGTTCACGTCCATGATCTATCCGCACAAGCCGGAGATGGCCGCGTGGCTGAACCAGTGGTCGGTCGAGTTCGCCGAACAGACCCCCGATTGTCTGCGGACGTCCACGTTCTACCCCGAGGAGTCCGCGGCCACATATGTCGCGGAGGCGGTCGAGTCGGGCACGCGCGTCTTCAAGTCCCACATCCAGGTGGGCGATTACTCGCCGAACGATCCGCTCCTCGACCCCGTGTGGGGTGTGCTGCAGGAGTCGGGTGTTCCGGTGGTCATCCATTGCGGATCGGGGCCGGCGCCCGGCACCTACACGGGCCCCGGCCCGATCGCCGAATTGCTGGCGCGGTACCCGAGGCTGCACCTGATCATCGCCCACATGGGTCTGCCCGAGTACCGGGAATTCCTGGACTTGGCCGACCAGTACACCAACGTGTATCTCGACACGACGATGACGTTCACGGACTACACCGAAGCGGCCACACCGTTTCCGCGCGACCAGGTGCACCGGCTGGCGGATCTGCAGGAACGCATCGTGTTCGGCAGCGACTTCCCCAACATCCCGTATCCCTACCTCGACGCACTCGAGGGACTCACCCGATTCGACCTCGGCGAGCCGTGGCTGCGAGCGGTGTGCCACGACAACGCGGCGCGACTCTTCGCGATCGACTGACAACCCGGTGCGGGTGCCGCGTCGATCGGGTTCCGTGTCACCGTCATTCGCCCTCCGGCCAGTCGCCGCTGCTCTCGCCCGGGCGTAGGGTGCCGAACGTCCACTCGAAGCCCTCGAGGTCGAGGACCCGACAGCGATAGTTCCCCCATTGGGTGTCGGCGGGCTCCCAGACCGGGGTGGCGCCGGCCTCGATGGCGGTGGCATAGACCTCGTCGACTTCGCTGTCGGCGCCGACGCTGAGATACGTGCCGTGCCCGACGGTCTCGCCCCGGAGCGCAGGCCGGTCGTAGTTGCCGTCGTCGCTGAAGACCATGATGGCGGCGTCGCCTCGGCGCAATTCGGAATGCATGATCCCGCCGTTGTCGTCCGGGAACTCGAGGGTGGTCTCGAACCCGAACGCGCGCTCCAGCCAGCGCAGAGCGGCCGGGGCGTCACGGTAGGCGAAGTAGGAGTGCAGGGCGGCCGGGCGGTTCTCTGTAGTGGTCATGGGGCGACGATACGAACTATCGAGGTCAGCGACGGTCCTCGATAACTTCCGGCCGAGCTACCGTGCGCTAGAAAGGATTCCACCAGTTGATGAACGCGATGTACAGATTGGTCGGGAAGAAGAACTCCCAGTCCAATCCCATGTACGGCAGGTCGGGCAGTATGCCGATCATGATCTCGTCCCGTTGTTCGTCAGCGCGGCCAACAGGTGCAGCGGGTTGGCGATCGGCGGTGGGAAAATGTCGATGTCCACCCAGTTCATGAGACTCTCCTCGGGTCGTCCCGGCCTACCCGGCGTATCGCCTGCGGCGTGACCTGCGTTACCTCCCCGAGGCGCGGGGACTGTGTGCGGCGAGGACTACCGCAGGCAGGAGAGTGCCCTCGGCAGGATTCGAACCTGCGACCTACCCTTTAGGAGAGGGTTGCTCTATCCCCTGAGCTACGAAGGCGCTGTGCACGCGCTGGGCGCACACCGAGGTGAGTGTAGCGGGAATGGTGGTGCGCTCGCGATGGGGAGGGCATGGTTGTCGCAGATGTTCTGGAAGTGACGACGGAACGGGAGACGCACATGTCCGAGATCGACTTGACCGACCTCGCTGCGCGGCACGACGGTTCGCTGAACTTGCACGGTTATCTGGCGAGGCCGACCGGTGAGGGTCCGTGGCCGGGCGTGGTGATGGTGCACGAGGCGTTCGGCTTGGACGATGTGATGCGTCGGCAGGCGGACAGGCTGGCGGCGGCGGGGTTTCTGACGCTGGCGCCGGATTTGTTCAGTGCGGGCGGGGCGCGACGCTGTCTGGTGTCGACGATGCGGGCGATGCTCTCGGGGAAGGGGCGGGCGTACGGGGACATCGAGGCCGCGCGTCAATGGTTGTCCGGCTCGTCGGACTGCACGGGAAAGATCGGTGTCATCGGGTTCTGCATGGGCGGCGGGTTCGCCCTGATGACCCTGCACACGGGGTTCGACGCGGCGGCCCCGAACTACGGGGTCCTGCCGCGCGACCTCGAGGCGGCGGTGGCGGGTGCGTGCCCGGTGGTCGCCAGTTACGGCGGGAAGGACTTCGCTCTGCGGAACGCGGCGGCCAAGTTGGAGGCGGCGCTGACGAAGGCAGGCGTGACTCACGATGTGAAGGAGTACCCGACCGCCGGTCATACGTTCTTGAACGACGAACTGGCCGGCCCGAAGGTGCTGCATCCGCTGGCGAAGGTCACGGGGATGGTGCCCGACCCGGAAGCCGCCGCCGACGCGTGGAAGAGGATCGACGGTTTCTTCGGTGAGCACCTGGGTTGATCAGTGGATGTACTGGCGCGCACTCGAGGTGGCGTGCCGGTAGTCGAGACCGCATGCCCGGACGACCTGCCCGAGGCTGAGGTAGCCCTCGACGCTCGTGGCCTTCGCGAATTTGCCGTCGGCCCGCACCGTGACCGTGACGCTGGACGCGACCGAATCGACCCGCGCGAGCTCGTACTCGTCGACGCCGTCGGCGGCCTGAGCCACGCAGGTGACTGCGCCCTGGGCGTACGCGATCTCGATCAGGTCCTCGATCATGTGCAGGCTCCTCGCCTCGAAGTAACGAACTGAGGTTAGCCTTAGCTACTCGGCTTCTGTCAAGTCCCTCGATGCGTAATGCCGTCCTCGACCGTGGTCCGCGAGCGGTCCCGGCGTAACGTGACCCACGCTTTCGGACGGTGACAGCAAGGACTGAGAAGGGTTGCAGGTGTTCCATGGCTGACCGCACTTCCTCGACGGGCTCGATCGGATCGGAACCGGGTGATGGCTCGGGGGCAGGATCGGCGGGCGAGCCGCATCTCTCCCGGCAGCTCGCGAACCGGCACATCCAGCTGATCGCGATCGGCGGGGCAATCGGCACGGGACTCTTCATGGGGTCCGGGAAGACGATCTCGCTGGCCGGACCGTCGGTGATCTTCGTCTACATGATCATCGGTTTCATGCTGTTCTTCGTGATGCGTGCGATGGGTGAGCTGCTGCTCTCCAACCTGCATTACAAGTCGTTCTCCGACTTCACCGCCGACCTGCTCGGCCCGTGGGCCGGGTTCTTCACGGGGTGGACGTACTGGTTCTGCTGGATCGTCACCGGCATCGCCGACATCATCGCGATCTCCGGTTACGTGCAGTACTGGTGGCCCGACCTCCAGCTGTGGATCCCGGCGCTGGTGGCCATCGCGGCGCTGCTGCTGCTGAACCTGCCGACGGTGCGGGCGTTCGGTGAGACCGAGTTCTGGTTCGCGCTGATCAAGATCATCGCGATCGTCAGCCTCATCGTCGTCGGGCTCGTGATGGTGTTCGCGCACTTCACGTCGCCCAACGGGTCCGAGGCCGGCTTCGACAACCTGTGGAACGACGGCGGCATGTTCCCGACCGGGGCGATGGGTTTCGTGGCCGGATTCCAGATCGCGGTCTTCGCGTTCGTCGGTATCGAGCTCGTCGGCACCACCGCGGCCGAGGCGAAGGACCCGGAGAAGAACCTGCCGAAGGCCATCAACTCCATCCCGATCCGCATCCTGCTGTTCTACGTGGTCTCGCTGATCGTGATCATCTCGGTCACGCCGTGGCGTGAGGTCGTGCCGGGCGAGAGCCCCTTCACGGCGATGTTCACCCTCGCCGGTCTGGGGATCGCGGCCGGAGTCATCCAGTTCGTCGTGCTGACGTCCGCGGCCTCCTCGGCGAACTCGGGAATCTATTCGACGTCCCGGATGGTCTACGGCCTCGCGCAGGAGGGTGACGCCCCCGCCCGGCTCGGCAGGCTCTCCTCCCGCAAGGTTCCGGCCAACGCGCTGATGTTCTCGTGCGCCTTCCTGCTGTCGGCGATCGCGCTGCTGTTCTCCGGCGACTCCGTCATCGAGGCGTTCACGACTGTGACGACAATCTCATCGGTGCTGTTCATGTTCGTGTGGACGATGATTCTGGCCAGCTACATCGTGTACCGGAAGCGCCGGCCCGAACTGCACGAGGCGTCGAAGTTCAAGATGCCCGGTGGTGTGGTGATGTGCTGGGTCGTCCTGGCGTTCTTCGTGTTCCTCATCTGGGCGTTGACCCAGGAGGCGGACACCCTCGAGGCTCTTCTCGTCACCCCGGTATGGTTCGTCGTGCTCGGGATCGCGTGGGCGGTTATTCGCCGCCGTGCCCCGCACCGCGCTCGCTACGCCGCTTTCAAGGCCGAGCTCGAGGAGCGCCGAACATAAACATTCGGTAACGGTGGCGCGGACCTATATCGTTTTGTTACATTCGTCGCCAGACAGAGGAGCCCACCCCGGATGGGGAGAGCTGCAATCCGACGACTGACGAGGTATTTACTGTGGGTTCCCACCACCGGGCGAACGGGTCTTCCATTCGCTTCGAGATCGATCCGGACGCGGCGCGCGGGCGCCATCGCAACCAGCAGACCGGAGCGGGTGTGGGCATCAAGGCCGCGACTGTCGCGGCCGCCACCGGAGCCATCGTTGTCGGTGCAGCCCAGCTGGGCGCCGGAAACGCTGCTGCCGCCCCCGTCGACTCCCACGAGACGAGCGGCGCGCAGACCCTGCCGGGTCTGCCGTTCGAGATCCCGGCCGGTGTCCTTCCCGCCGGCTTCGAACTGCCCGCCGACCTCGGTGCCGCCGCCCAGAACCTCGGCGGCCCGGACCTCGGCGCTCAGGCACAGCAGTGGCTGTCCAACGTCAACCCGGTCAAGCCGCACGCGGTGCAGCCGGTGTCGGGCAAGCTGACCTCCAACTTCGGTTCCCGCTGGGGAGCGCACCACGGCGGCATCGACATCGCGGCGCCCATCGGCACCTCGGTGCTCGCGGCTGCCGACGGCCAGGTCATCGACGCCGGAGCAGCGTCCGGTTTCGGGCTGTGGGTGCGTCTGCTGCACGACGACGGCACCGTCACCGTCTACGGACACGTCAACGATTACACCGTGAGCGTGGGGCAGCGCGTCACCGCCGGGCAGGAAATCGCCCACGTCGGTAACCGCGGCCAGTCCACCGGACCGCACCTGCACTTCGAGGTGCACGACGCGAGCGGAAACAAGATCGATCCGGGGCGCTGGCTGCAGGATCGCGGCGTGTCCGTCACCTGGGGCGACGCAGGCGCCAACGCGTAAGGGCCTATTCCGGCTCGAGGTCGTCGTCGTTGCGGAACACGAGTGGTCCGCTGTCGAGGGCGATCGCCCAGCGCCGTGAGACGGCCCAGTCCCGGCCGTACGAATCGTTGCTGATGTCCTGGACGCCGGCGAAGTCGTCGACGATGACGCCGGCCTCCAGGGGCCACTTCTTCTCGGCCAGTTCGTGATCGGCCGAATGCCGCGTTTTCACGCGCGTGCCCACGGAGAACTCTGGTTTCTTCTTGGAGTCGGTATCAGGCGTCATCTCAGGTCCTTCCGCTCACCAGCGTCTGGTTCGAGGTTAGCCCGCCATCCCGCATTCGCGCGGGATGAACGGATATGCTCCCCCGTGAGCGCAGTTCGACGCGCAGTTGGGGAGTGGTATGGGTCGCGAAGTGACGTCTCGGACATTCACCCGAGCAGACCGGCGCCTGTTCCGGCAGAAGGTGCTCATGTGCGTCGACGCGCTCGAGAGGATGCTGCGGGAGGGCGCGTTCGCCGACGACGTCGACCCGCCGAGGCCCATGCTGGGCATGGAGATCGAGTTCAATCTCGTCCACGCCGACATGACGCCCGCGATGTCCAATCTCGCAGTCCTCGAGTCGATCGACGACGACGCCGTGTTCCAGACCGAACTCGGTCAGTTCAACGTCGAGATGAATGTCCGGCCGGGTCCCCTGATCGGTGAGGGGACGTTCGAGCTCGAACGCACCCTGCGGGCGTCCCTGCACGTCGCGGACGCGCGGATCCACGGGCACGACGCCCAGCTGGTGATGGTCGGCATGCTGCCGACGCTGCAGCTCGAGCACCTCGGCCGGGAGTGGATCACCGCGAATCCCCGCTACGAGCAGCTCAACGATCAGATCTTCGCCGCGCGCGGGGAGGACATCGAACTCGACCTCGAGGGTGTGCCGCTCGAGGGCCGGCTCGCCGAACAGCTGAAGGTGGACGCCAATTCGGTGCTCCCGGAAGCCGCGTGCACGTCCCTGCAGCTGCACCTGCGCGTCGCGCCGGACGAATTCGCCGCACACTGGAATGCCGCGCAGTGCCTGGCCGGTGCCCAGGTGGCGCTTGCCGCGAACGCGCCGTTCATGGCGGGCACGGCGTTGTGGCACGAATCCCGCATCCCGATCTTCGAGCAGGCGACGGACACGCGTCCGCTGGAGCTGAAGAACCAGGGTGTGCGGCCCCGGGTGTGGTTCGGGGAGCGATGGATCACGTCGGTCTTCGACCTGTTCGAGGAGAACTCCCGATACTTCCCGGCGCTGCTGCCGGAGGTCTCCGACGTCGATCCGGCGGCCGAGCTCGATGCGGGCCGGGTGCCGGACCTCAGCGAACTGCAGATGCACAACGGCACCATCTACCGGTGGAACCGCCCGGTGTACGACAGCGACGACGGCAAGCCGCACCTGCGGATCGAGAACCGGGTGCTGCCCGCGGGCCCGACGGTGCTCGACACGATGGCGAACGCCGCGTTCTACTACGGCGCGCTGCGTGGGCTCGTCGAATCGGATCGGCCGGTCTGGTCGCAGATGTCGTTCAACGCGGCCGAGGAGAACCTGCATGCCGGAGCGAAGTACGGCATGGACGCCGAGTTGTACTGGCCCGGTGTCGGGTTCGCGGGCGCCGACGAGCTCGTCCTGCGGCGGCTGCTGCCGATCGCCGACGAGGGGCTCGCCGCGTTCGGACTGTCCGCGAAGGCCCGCGACCGCTACCTCAGCGTCATCGAGGGCCGGTGCGTCACCCGGCAGACGGGGGCGTCGTGGCAGCGTGCGCAGGTGGTCCGGCACGAGAACGCCGGTCTGAGCCGCCCGGAAGCCCTGGCCGCCATGTTGCGTCAGTACGTGGAGAACATGCGCGAGGGCAGCCCCGTCCACACCTGGCCGGTGTGAACGGCGCCGCCGCGGTTCTCACACCGTCGCCGACCAGCTGTCGGGGCCGAACACCTCGTAGTGGATGTTCTCGGCGGGCACGTCCTTCGCGAGGAGCGCCTCGCGCATTCCGAGCATGAACGGCAACGGACCGCACAGGTAGGCGCGGGTGCCGGGCGCGATCGTGACCTCGCCGAGGTCCGCGCGTCCCTCTCGCAGGCTGCCCTCGGGCCGCCGGGCGCCCAGGTCCTCGTACCAGCGGTGCATCACCGCGAACGGCAGACGTTCCACCAGTTCGGTCAGCTCCGCGCGGTGTGCGTGACTGCTGGCGGACCGGTCGGCGTGGAGCACCGAGATCGGTCGGCTGTCCTCGGTGTCGGCGAGGTGGCTGAGCATCCCGATCATCGGCGTGCATCCGATGCCCGCGGACACGAGGAGAAGCGGCGCGTCGTCGTCCTGCAGGACGAGGTCGCCGAACGGCGTCGACACCGTCACGACGTCGTCTTCGAAGACATTGTGATACAGGAAGTTCGACACCTCGCCTGCTCGTTTCACCGAGATCCTCCAGTCGCCGCGCGACGGGGCCGACGACAGGCTGTACTGACGGATCTGGCGCGCGCCGTCCGGCAGGTGAACCGCGACGGAGAGGTACTGGCCCGGAGCGAAGGACGGAAGCGGCGAGCCGTCGAGTGACGTGAGCACGAACGACACCGTGTCGGCGGACTCGTGGCGGCGCTCGCGGACCCGCACGTCCCGCCACACGTCGCCGGCCGCCACTCCCGCCGAGGCGTAGAGGCCGGCCTCCATCGCGATCAGGGTCTCCGCCATCAGCCAGTACACCTCGTCCCAGGCTGCAGCGACCTCGGGAGTGACGGCGTCACCGAGGGCCTCGACGATGGCCGCGAACAGGTGCGTGTGCACGATCGCGTACTGCGAGGGCTCGATTCCCAGTGAGGCGTGCTTGTTCGCGATCCTCGACAGGATGAGGTCGACGCGCGCCTGATCGGGCTCGAGTTGGAGGGCCGCGAACGCGGCGATTGCGCCGGCCAGCGCTTTCTGCTGCTCGCCCTGCTTCTGATTTCCGCGGTTGAACAGGTCACGTTCGAGTTCGGGGTGCGCGTCGAACATCTTGCGGTAGAACAGCGTCGTGATGTCCGAGATCGCGGCGCCGACCACGGGCAGGGTGGCGCGGATGACGTCCGTCGAGGTGGGCGAGAGCATGTCATTCTCCGATCGTTCGAGAAATCTGGGAGGTTGTGGCGGCGGTAACTCGCGGGAGGGCGAGCAGCACGGTTCCGGTGGGGGACCGGGTGAGGTCTTCGATCGTGAGGGCGTCCAGCGACTCGAAGAACGCGTTCTGCGCCCGTCGGAGAGCCGACCGCAGCAGGCACCCCGATCGCAGCGGGCACGGTTGGGCGCCGTCGCAGTCGACGACCTCCGCATTGCCTTCGAGTCGGCGGGCGAGCCAGCCGACGGACGCGGTGCGCCCGAGTTCGGTGATGGCCAGACCGCCCGCGCGTCCCCGGCGTGCGTCGACGATGCCGAGCTCACCCAGCCGGGTAATCACCTTGGCGGCGTGGGTGTACGACACCGACAGTTCCTCGGCGATCGCCCGGCTCCCCGGTCGTTCGCCGTCCCCGGCAACGGCCAGTCGCATGACCACCCGCAGTCCGAGGTCGGTGAACTGTGTGAGTTGCATGACCCGAACGTACTTTAATTCTCATCTCGGATACCAAATTTGTGACGGACGTCGCTGGGGTGAAGCTGAATCGGAAAATGCTGTGGCCCAGTCATATTCGCGTTGGACAGATGACCCCACGTTCTCATCATCGCCGAAGTCGGCCGCCGCCGCTACGGGCGGAGAGCCCGAGTCTGCAAGGACTTAAGTCCCTCATCGAAAGGCGAAGGGCGGCAGACGCGAAGCGGAGGCCGGGGATAGTGTGAAGTCATGAGCACACGGGACCGCAACAGCGTCGTCGTCGGTGTCGACGGATCGGACACCTCGAAGTCCGCTGTCCGGGTGGCTGCCGAACTGGCCACCGAACGTGGACTGAACCTGAAGATCATCCACGCACTCGACTTCGCTCCGTACGGGTTCGGCGGTCCCTACATGGATTCGGGCGGCGTGTACGAGTGGGTGGAGGCGAGCGGCAAGGCAATTCTCGCCGAGGCGCAGGAGCAGGCGTTCGCGGTCAATCCCATCATCGACGTCCACACCGAACTGTCGATCGGCAGCAGCGCTCAGTGGCTCGTCGACCTGTCCGAGAACGCCCGGGTCGTGGTGGTCGGCGCGTCCGGGTCCGGAGCGGCCGCCACCGCACTGCTCGGGAACACGGCGATCAACGTCACCAGCCACGCGCACTGCCCGGTCGTCGTGGTCCGCGGTGACGCCCACGCAGGCGGGCCCGTCGTGGTCGGCGTCGACGGCAGCCCCACCAGTGAGCGGGCGATCTCGGTGGCCTTCCAGGAGGCGTCGCTAAGGAACGCGCCGTTGGTGGCCGTCCACGTCTGGAGCGACCTCGGACCGAAAGCGTTCGAGGACCCTCGGGCCGCAGCCCTGGTGCCGCAGGGGCTCGAGGAGGACGAACACGCCGTTCTCGCCGAGAGCCTCGCCGGCTGGCAGGAGAAGTACCCCGACGTGCGGGTCACCCGGGAGGTGTACATCGACAATCCGAGGGCGCGATTGCTCGAGTGGTCGAAGAAGGCCCAGCTGCTGGTGGTCGGCAGCCGGGGGCGCGGAGGGTTCAAGGGGATGCTGCTCGGATCGACCAGTAACAGCCTGGTCGGTGGTGCGCATTGCCCGGTAGTCGTCGTGAGGCCTGCACGCCCCTGACGCGATTGCTCGCAGTAGGGTCAGGGGTTGAAGCAGGAACAGGTTGCAGGTAACGCCAGGATTGGGGAACGACGTGCGCATAGGTATGGGCTTGAACTACAGCGGCGGTTTCGCCGAGACGGTCGACGAGGTCGCCGACCTGGAGAAAGCCGGGCTCGACATCGCGTTCGTGCCCGAGGCCTACTCGTTCGACGCGGTGAGCCAGATCGGCTACCTCGCCGCCAAGACCACGACACTCGAACTCGCTTCGGGCATCTTCCAGATCTACACCCGCACGCCCAGCCTGACCGCCATGACAGCAGCCGGCCTCGACTTCGTGTCGGACGGCCGCTTCGTGATGGGTCTCGGCGCCTCCGGCCCGCAGGTGATCGAGGGCTTTCACGGCGTCAAGTACGACGCCCCGCTCGGGCGCACCCGCGAGGTCGTCGAGATCTGCCGCAAGGTGTGGCGCCGCGAGAAGGTCGAGTTCCAGGGCAAGTACTACCAGATCCCGCTGCCCGCCGAGAAGGGCACCGGGCTGGGCAAGCCGCTGAAGATCATCAACCACCCTGTGCGTGATCGCATCCCGATCGTCATCGCCTCGCTCGGGCCGAAGAACGTGGAGCTGACCGCCGAGATCGCCGAAGGCTGGGAACCCATCTTCTACCACCCGGAGAAGGCCGCGAGCGTGTGGGGAGAGCCGTTGGCCAAGGGCAAGGCGAAGCGCGACCCGAGCCTCGGTGAGCTGCAGGTCTTCGCATCACCCGCTCTCGCCATCGGTGACGACGTCGAGCACATGCTCGACTGGGTTCGCCCGGGCCTGGCGCTGTACATCGGCGGCATGGGCGCGAAGGGCAAGAATTTCTACAACGACCTCGCGGTCCGGTACGGCTACGAGAAGGAAGCCGAGACCATCCAGGACCTCTACCTGTCGGGTAAGAAGGACGAGGCCGCCGCCGCGGTGCCGGACGAGCTGGTGCGGGCCGTGTCGCTGATCGGTCCGGAGAGCTACGTCGCGGAGCGGGTGGCCGCCTTCGCCGAGTCCGGGGTCACCACGCTCACCGTCACCCCGCTCGCCGCGGATCGTGCGGGCCGTGTCGCGTTGGTCGAGAAGCTCCGCAAGATCTGCGGGTAGCCCCGTAAACCCAGCAGTGCCAAGCCGGAAGAATCAGGAAAGGTGACCATGACCGGAATCAAGCCGATCGTCGTGGGTGTGGACGGATCCGAGTCGGCCTCGGCCGCGGTGGCGTGGGCTGCGCGCGCCGCCGCCGCACTGTCGCTCCCACTGCACATCGTGACAGTGGTGCACATTCCTGCCTTTTACTACACCGAGCCGTACCTGGCCGAGAGTTTCAAGGAAGAACTCGAGGACACGGCGAAGTCCCGGCTGGGCAGTGCGCGGGTCCATGCCAAGCAGACGGTGGACGAGGCGCTCGACATCACTACCGAACAGCACGAGGGCAAGGTGAGCCAGACACTCATCGAGCTCTCCGCGAACGCGCACATGGTGGTGCTCGGTTCGCGCGGGCACGGTGAGTTCACCGGTCTGCTGGTCGGTTCCACCACCTCCGCGGTCGCCGCGCACGGCCATTGCCCGCTGGTGGTCGTGCGGGGGCGGACCATGGACGGTCAGCCGCCGACCGAGGGGCCGATCGTGGTCGGCGTCGACGGTTCGGAAAGCAGCAAGGCGGCGGTGGAAGTGGCGTTCGAGCAGGCCGCCGCCCGCGGTGCGAGCCTGGTCGCGGTCAATGTGTGGAGCGATGTCAGTGTGCAGCCGTCGCTCGGCGCCAGCCCGGAGGACCCGCTGTGGAGCAGCATCCAGACGGGTGAAGAGGTGGTTCTGTCGGAGCGCCTCGCCGGATACCAGGAGCGGTATCCCGACGTGACGGTCGAACGCGTCGTGGCGCGGGACCGTCCGGTGCGGGTGCTCAGCGAATTCGCCGAGAAGGCGCAGCTCATCGTCGTGGGCAGCCGTGGCCGGGGTGGCTTCAAGGGAATGCTGCTGGGCTCCACCAGCAACGCGTTGCTCCACACCGCGGACTGCCCGGTGATGATCGTCAGGCCGGAAAGCTAGCGCCCCCGATCACGACGATGGTGCGGTAGCCTTCGCTCGACTTCGCAGAGGAGGTTCGAGTGAAGGCAACCCGCACACTCCGGGGACTGGTCGCCGGCGCAGTGGTTTTCGGCGCAGTGGTTTTCGGCGCGGTGGCCTCGGTCCAGCCGGCTATGTCGCGTGCCGACACCGGCACGGTGCTGCGCTTTCCTGCGAGCGATTCGAACATCGGCGTCAGCACACTCGAACTGGTGGATCACGATCGCGACGATCCGTGGACGCCGGGCCGTGCGCGATCCATCCCGGTGACGGTCACCTATCCCGCCGGATTCGCCGCGGGCGGAACCCGCTCGCTTCCCGTCGTCCTCTTCTCGCCGGGCTTCTATGTGCCGCGGACCCTGTACACGGTCGCCGCCGAGGACCTCGCGAGCCGCGGCTACGTGGTGATCAGCATGGATCACACGGGTGAGGCCCTCGCGACGGTGTTCCCGGACGGCCGCGTCGTCACGGCCCAGATCACCGATCCGTACTCCGCCGACACCCAGAAGAAGGCGCTCGACACCCGGGTGGAGGATGCGAGGTTCGTCATCGACACCGTCGAATCCCTGTCCCGCGGCGACGACCCCGACGGGATCGGCCGGCTACTGCCGGACGGTCTTCCCGGGGCCGTCGATCCCGACCGGATCGGGATGTTCGGTCATTCGATCGGCGGAGCCACGACCACGCAGGTCCTCCTCGACGATCCGCGTGTCGACGCCGGAGTCAATGTCGACGGAGCGCTCCTGTATGCGAACACGGCGAGCCCGATCGTCTCCCAGGATCCCGGCACCCCCCTACTCAGCGTGCTCAACTCGCGTCACGCCGAGAGCCCCGAAGGCCGGGAGAGGTTCTGGGGGCAGTATTTTGCGACCCCCCGGTCCTGGAGCAAGGTCTACGCACTGCGGGACACCGGGCACTTCAGCTTCACCGACGCCGAGCACTACGTCCCGCAGGCGATCCCCGACCCCCCGGGGATGGATGTGCCCGCCGGCTTCAGCCTCGGCACGGCTCCCCGCCAGGAGGTGGTCGACACGACGAACGACCTCGTGGCGGGGATGTTCGACCGCTTCCTGAAGGGGGACCCGGCACCGGAACTCGACGACGCCGCGTCGCGGTACCCGCTGGTCTTCGAGGTGCGTTAGCGGGCTGCCACGCGTTCGCCGCGGCGTGCCTCGCGGGCGAGCGCGCGGTCCCGGGATTCCTCGAACCGGGCCGCCTTGGCTTCCAGGTTCTGCAGGAACGCCGCGAGTGCCTCGCGGCAGCGTTCACCGTCCGGTCCGAAATCGTTACGCTCGAACATGTTCCACTTGCGAAGCACGGGCAGGACGACGTCGTCGAGGTGCTGGCGCAGGTCGTAGATCCCGCCCTTCGCGATCAGGACCGCGTTGCGGCGGAAGTTGTGCATTCCCGCGCCGGGCATCTGGAAGTTGGTCACCACCTTGTGGATCGCGGCAATCGCCTGATCGGGTGCGACGTCCAGGGCGGCACCGACGATGTTGCGGTAGAACATCATGTGCAGGTTCTCGTCGGCCGCCACCCGGGCCAGCATCCGGTCCGCGATCGGATCACCGCACGCCTTACCCGTGTTCCGGTGCGACACCCGGGTGGCCAGTTCCTGGAACGTCACGTACGACACCGAATCCAGCATGGACCCACCGCCGGGATCGAAGCCCTGGGTCATGTGGTCCATCCGGGCCAGCTCGAGCGCTACCGGGTCGACCCCGCGCGTCACGACCAGATAGTCCCGCATCACGATCGAATGCTTGTTCTCCTCCGCGGTCCACCTGCCCACCCACGTGCCCCAGGCGCCGTCGAGTGAGAAGTGCTGGGCGATCTCGCGGTGGTAGGACGGCAGGTTGTCCTCGGTCAGCAGATTGGTGATCATCGCCGCCCGCGCGGTGTCGCTGAGCCGGGACTGCTCCGGATCCCAGTCCTCGCCGCCCAGCGCGGCGAAGTTGCGGCCGTCGTCCCACGGGACGTAATCGTGGGGATGCCAGTCCTTGGCCATGGCGAGGTGCCGGTTGACGTTGTCTTCGGCGACGTCCTCGAGTTCGTGCAGCAGTTCGCGGTCCGTGAGTACGCGGCTCACAAGGGCACTCCGTTTCTGTTCTGTCAGTATCCGATTCGCAGGATCAGTTGTGGATAGCCCGGCACGTCGAGTCGACGTGCCAGCCGATGCGCCGAATCGTCGACGCGAAGCGGGTGGGAGAGCACGGAGGCGCCCAGCCGGGCGTCGACGGCGGTCAGCCACGCCCGTTCGACCGAGATTCCGGTGCGGACCAGGTCGATCGACTCCTGCGTGTCCGACACGAACACGAGGACGGTCTCTCTCTCGATCGCCGCGGCGAGTCGTGCCGAATCGGGGACGCCGCGGGTGACGACGGTCCGGATTGGGTCCACCGACTCGTGACCGCCCTGCGGCAGCCAGTGCGACGTCCACGGGAAGAGGTCGCGCTGGTGGCCGGGATCCTGCCGAACCCGGTCGGCGGAATAGAGAAGCACGTCGGCGAGCGCGGGCGCCTCGTCCGCGGCGAGCAGCCGAGCACGGACGCCCTCCATCTCCGCCGCGGCGACGATGTCGGCGATGGTTGCCGCGGGAACCGGTATGTCGGCGAATGCTTCTCGATGACTCCGACGGCGGGCCATGGCGGAGAAGAGCCTCAGCTCGGTGCTCGACGGGGAAGCTGTGCCCACGGCCCGAACGGTCGCGACGAGGTCGGGCCTGCGCGGATCGGGCAGCAGGTCGGTCTCGATCGTCTTGCCGAGCGCCCGCAGCGCGAGTTCCACGTTCGCGACACCCGCACCGCACGAGATCACGCGGTCGGCACGCGGTGTGTCCGTGAAACCGCGACGCTCCGTGACCTCCGCGCACCTGCCGTCCAGCCGCAGATCCCACGGCTGCGTGTCGTGGACCGACGGAGCCGAGACGATGGCGCGGGAGACCACCTCGATGTCACTGAGCGACCAGCTGTTCATCGCGACCTCCACTTGTGGTGTCCGGGTGTTCCCCCGCAACCTCAGTTTTCCGCGCACCGCGCCGCCTGCGCTTGGGTCGAAGGTCCCCAATGCGTGAGGGAGAGGTCCCGGAGGGGTGGGCACCGGTCGCCGGCGCGGTACGGTTCGAGGAGAAGACGGTGGAGGTGCAGACATGACCACGCGGGTGTTCCTGGTCGACGACCACGAGATCGTGCGACGAGGCCTGGTCGACCTACTCGGCAGCGTGCCCGACCTCGAGGTGGTCGGGGAGGCCGCGTCCGTCGGCGAGGCGATGGCACGGATCCCGGGCAGCGGCGCCGACGTCGCTGTGCTCGACGTCCGGTTGCCCGACGGCAACGGCGTCGAGCTGTGCCGGGACCTCCGCGCGGCCCTGCCCGAACTGCGGTGCCTGATGCTCACGTCGTACTCCGACGACGAAGCGCTGTTCGACGCCATCATGGCCGGCGCGTCCGGATTCGTCCTCAAACAGATCCTCGGCACCGACCTGGTCGCGGCCGTGCGGACGGTGGGGGAGGGCGGTTCGCTGCTCGACAGCAGGGCGACATCAGCGCTGATGAACCGGATCAGGTCCGCGCGCCGGGAAGACCCGCTGGCGGAACTGTCCGAGCAGGAACGCGCCGTGTTCGAGTTGATCGGCGAGGGGCTCACCAACCGGGAGATCGCCGAGCGGCTCTTCCTCGCCGAGAAGACGATCAAGAACTACGTGTCGCGGCTGTTGTCCAAACTCGGGATGCAACGACGCACGCAGGCGGCCGTGCTGGCCACCGAACTACGCAACCAGCGCTGAATTCTTCATCACGTCAACGGAACCCGCCAGGTGACGACGGTCCCACCGCCGGCGGCGTCGACGGTGCAGATGCCGCCGCAGTGCTCGGCGCGCCGATCGAGGTTGTCCAGTCCGCTGCGCCGGGCGCCGTCGGCGATCCCGATGCCGTCGTCCGCGACCGTCACGGTGAGGTCGTCCCCGGCGGCCACCGAGATGTCGATGGTGGTGGCCCGCGCGTGCCGCAGCGCATTGCTCAGGGCTTCCCGCAGCACCGCCTCCGCGTGCTGGTGGATGCGGCTGGGCACGAGAGTGTCGATGGCGCCGGAGAACTGGACGTTCGGCGCGATCGGTGACTGGGACGTGAGGTCGCCGATCACGTCGAGGAGGCGACGGCGCAGACTGGTCGCGGACGCGATGCCGGTGGCCTGCAGATCGAAGATGGTGGTGCGGATCTCGCGCACCGTGCGATCGAGTTGCTCGACTGCGGTGGCCACGATGGAGCGCACGCCGTCCGGGACGTCCCCGACCGCGTGCGTGCTCTGCAGGCTCATGCCGGTGGCGAACAGTCGCTGAATGACGTTGTCGTGCAGGTCGCGCGCGATCCGGTCGCGGTCGGCGAGCACTGACAGCAGGCGTTGCTTGCTCTGCTGATCGGAGAATTCCACCGCGACTGCAGCCAGGTCGGCCACCGATTCGAGTCGGGCGACCTCGTCCGGATCCCATGCAGTGTTGCCCCGGGCCGTGACCACCAGGATCCCGCCGACCCCCGACGCCGTCGACAACGGCAGCACCGCGGCCCGGCCCGCCTCGGCGGAGAACGGTGCGAGACCGCCGAGACCCGTCAGCAGTGCGGGAGTGCGGGAGCGCAGCACGTCGGCGAACGGCTCCGCCTGGGTGGCGATTCGGAAGGTGTCGCGCAGTGGCCGCACCGTGCTGTCCGCCCCGACCACCGCGCCCTCGCCGAGCGTGACGACGATGAAGACCTCGTCGCCGCTGGACAGTTCACGTACCTCGGCGGCGAGTGTGTGGAGCGTTTCGTCGAGTGATCCGCCGACCATCAACCGGGACGTGATCGCCGCGACGGCCGTCAACCACCGCTCCCGCGTCCGCGATTCCTCGAACAGCCGCGAATTCTCCACCGCCACGCCTGCCGAGGTCGCGAGCGCGCGCAGGATCACCTCGTCCTCGTCGGTGAACTCGGGTCCGCTCAGTTTCTCGGTGAGATAGATGCTTCCGAAAACCTTGCCCCGCATCATGATCGGCATGCCCAGGAAGCTCTTCATCGGGGGATGATTGGGCGGGAAGCCGATCGACCCCGGGTGATCGGCCAGATTGGCGAGGCGCACCGGGCGAGGGTCGTGGATCAGCAGTCCCAGCAGGCCGAGGCCTTCGGGCAGATGGCCCATGTCCGCACGCTCTTCGGGCGTGATGCCCTCGTAGACGAACTCCGACAGGCCCCCGTCGGGGGCGTGGACACCGAGGGCGCCGTACCGGGCGTCGAGCAGGGACGTCGCCGAAGTGACGATGCGCTGCAGGGTGGAATCCAGCTCGAGTCCCGACCCGACCACGAGGACCGCCTCGAACAGGCGCTGCAGACTTCGGCGGGTGGGGACCACGTCGGCGAGCCCCTCCCGAAACTCACTGATCCTCGCCTCGTGCCCACCGTCCGATCCCATGTCTGCAGCATAGGTCCGGGGGCGGCGTAACGCCGCGAACCGCGGCGTCGATAAGGGCTCGAGTGTTTACTCATTCGAACTAATGCTTACCCATTGACGTGACGAGGGAGAAGAAGAATGAATCGACGGCACTTCGGGCGACGGGTCGCGGCAGGTCTGACCGCTGCAGTGGCAGCGACGATGATGTTCACCGGTGTCGTGTCGGCGCAGCCCGCAGATTCCGCCCCCGTCGTCGACCCGGCCACCGCGATCGCGAAGCTGCGCACCGTCGCCGCCGGGAACCCCGAGGCCGAAGCCGCGCTCGAGCGACTCGCCGCGTCGCCGACCGACACCGCGGCAACGAACATCGCCCTCCCCGGCCAGATCTTCCAGATCCCCGCGTACTCCGACACCGGGCAGGGCGGTCCGGTCCTCGGACAGCTGTACGGCGCGGGCGTGGCGACCAACATGAGCAACCAGTTCCGCTTCGGATTCTTCGGCGGACCGGGCGTCATCGCGAACGACCAGACCGGCGCCGAACTGGACGTCGTCTACTACAGCTTCGCCACCGGTGCCAGCGGCATCGTGAAGCTGGACCAGAACAACGTCGCGGTTCCCACGGTCGTCTCCTCGCCGCCGGTCGCCGGGCTCGGCAGTGGTCTCGTCGTGGCGGCCGTGTACGGCTCGCTGAACCATCAGGTGGGACCGAACGTCGTCAAGAGCACGATCTGGTGGCCCACCCTGGGCACCGTGCTCGCCTGACCGTTCGAGAACTCAGGTGGCAGGTTCGGCTCCCGGCCGGGCCTGCCACCACTCTCTCCAGCGCTCTTCGAGTTCGGCCCACTCCTCGTCGTCCAGGTCGTAGGCCGCCAGCAGGATCTGCGCGCCGCCGTTGGGGCGTGCCGCGTTGACGGGCTGCTCGCCGAACTGCAACAGTCCCGGGCCGAGGTCGTCGACACTCACCGCGGTCTGGTGTTCGCCCACGAAACACACCACCCCGTGCAGCAGATCGCCCGTCTCGGCGACCACGGTGAAATGATCGCCGACCGTCATGCCCTCGAGTTTGTCGAGGCCGAGCAGGTGCCGCGCCGAATCACCCTCCGCGACCGGACCTTCGAGGAACAGCGTGCGACGCTCGTCGAGTCCGTGCCGCTCGATGCCGAACTTGAGGAACTGCAGGAACGTGGTCCAGCCCTCGGTGACGTCGTCGTACCAGTCGTCGGCGGCGGGGTCGCCGCTGCGGGGCGGGCGGGTGATCCGCACCAGCGTGGTGCCCTCGTGCTCGTGGAGACTGAACTTGTCGGCGCCGTTCAGGGCGAGAGTGAAGGCGGCGGCGTCCTCCTTCACGTCGTCGAAGTAGATTTCCCTGATCTCGTCGGCCAGGCCGGCGTAGTCCCAGCCGTGCCAGCGCCGGATCAACTCCGGGTCGCGCAGGGCAGGCCACACCACCGACGGCGCCGCAGCGACAGACACCTCGATCACGGGCTGGGATTCGGTCACGCGTTCTCCTGCGTCTTCACTGTTGCCGGTCCGACATGAACCACCGACCGCCAGAAATGCACCACCATGACGACGAACGCCACGCACCACACGGTGAATGCACACCACAGTTCGGCACTACCGACGATACCGACGAGCGGAAGATGGTCCGCACGCCCCAGGTAGATGCCGGCGACCGCGTACATGCCGAGCGGGAACACGATGCTCCACACGGTGGCGTCGTAGCGCAATGGCACCTTGTTCGCGACGTGACGCCACCATCCGGCGGCCACCAGGACCGGGATCAACCACGTCGCGAACGCCCAGAACACCACCGCGAGCCCCCCGATGAGGCCGCGCGTGGCGTTCACCATCGGCGCATCCTCCATCTCGACGATGCGGGCACCGGCGAGGACGGTGATCGCACACGCACCCATCGACACCCAGTACGGCGCCGTGAGGTCCCGGGGCCGGAGCGGATACAGCATCATCCGCGCGGCGACGGCCACCGACTGGGCGGCGACCACCCAGATGAACCAGGTTCCGTCGGCGCGCGCCACCACCGGACGTTCCGAGGTGCCGAGGACGGCGGTCCACGGAACGACGTAGCCGAGCACGATCCAGGTCAGTGCCGCGACGGCGAGCAGCACCGCGGTGACGGTATGGTGGCCGTCCATCGCCAGGCGCACGCCGAGCACGTCGGTCCCCGCGATGAACGTGAAGAATCCGAATCCGCGACTCGCATCGGGCAGGTCGTCGACGACCTCGCGGCGGTACCCCACGAGCCGCCAGAGCTCCGAACGGAATCTTCGACACGGTCGAGCACGACCGTCACATGGCGACGGTGAGGAGGAACGCGACGTCCTCGATCGCCTCGACGCTGTGCCGATCGGTCGGAAGGACCAGCAGATCGCCGGTGGAACCCTTCCACGAGTCCTCGCCGGACACGAGGTTCAGTTTGCCGCTGAGAATGAACAGGGTGGCCTCGCCCGGGCTCTCGTGTTCGGCCATCTTCTGGCCCGCGGCCAAGGCGATGACAGTCTGTCGGAGGCTGCGCCGATGCCCGCCGTACACGGTCTGCGAACTGCGGCCGCTGGACGTCCCGCCTGCCAACTTCAGTTGCTGACGGGCAAGGGCGGTCAGTGACTTCTTGTCCATGAGGTGAGTATGAACCACTGCGCGCACCGTCACCCGTCGAATGGGGTAACGGTGCGGCGGCAAAGGGGGTGCCGGTCAGCGCCGGGTGAGGGCCCAGCCCTGGGCTGCGGCGAACGCGCCGACCACCACGGCCTGCAGCAGCACCCAGACGACCCCGACGGTGGTGAGGTGCTGCCACTCCGTCAGCACCAGGGCCACGCTCGCGCCCACCCAGACGACGTTCGCGAGGACGACGGCGTCCACTGCGGCCGGCGCGGGACGGTCCGGCACGCTCACCGCCCACACCCCGGCGGTGAAGACGAGCAGGAAGACGCCGATGGCACGAAGGAAACCGGCAGTCGGGCCGAGGACGTCGTCGAGCACGGTGGCGGCGGCGAGGTAGGCGACCCCGTTGGCGCCGGTGACGACGGCGTCGACGCGGAGGGCGAGGCGCAGTGGGGAGAGAGCGGTGCGGGTTTCGAGTGCGGCGATCATGGCGGCGGTCCTCACGTGAGACGAGTGAACGGGTACGTCACTCAGACTCGGGCCGAAACCGAATGCTCTCAATTACCTCGCAGGTAATGCCCGGGTGTAGGTGATCCACCGGTACCGGGTGCCGTTCTTCTCCGACGTGCGCCACTCGCCGGTGTCCTGTGCGTGCCAGGAGTCGTCGATCGGGGGTGCCCAGGCGTCGCCGTCGATCGTGACGTCGATCTCGGAGACCAGCAGGTGGGTGGCGAGCGGCATTGCCGCCGTGTAGATCTGGGCGCCGCCGATGATGCAGACGTCCTCGTCGGTGAGCGCGAGCGCCGAGTCGATCCCGTCGGCGGACTCGGCCCCCTCCGCGGTCCAGTCGGGCTGACGGCTGATCACGATGTTGCGCCGGCCGGGAAGGGGCCGGAATCTCGGGGGCAGCGAGTCCCACGTTCTGCGGCCCATGATCACGGGGTGGCCCTGCGTCACCTTCTTGAAATACGCCATGTCCTCGGGGACGTGCCACGGGATCGTGTTGTCGAGGCCGATGACGCCGCCGACGCCCTGGGCCCAGACCAGCTTGACCTGACGCGCCGCCACTAGACGGCCACCGGCGCCTTGATGGCGGGATGGTGCCGGTAGTCGACGATCTCCACGTCCTCGAAGGTGTAGTCGAAGATCGAGTCCCGCTTGTTCAACTTCAGCGTGGGGTACGGCAACGGCTCCCGGCTCAACTGCTCGGTGACCTGGTCGACGTGATTGTCGTAGATGTGGCAGTCGCCGCCGGTCCAGATGAAGTCGCCCGGTTCGAGCCCGGCCTGCTGCGCCACCATGTGGGTGAGGAGCGCGTAGCTCGCGATGTTGAACGGCACGCCCAGGAACAGGTCGGCGCTGCGCTGGTACAGCTGGCACGACAGCTTGCCGTCCGCGACGTAGAACTGGAAGAACGCGTGGCACGGTGCCAGCGCCATCTGCGGGATGTCGCCGACGTTCCACGCCGACACGATGATGCGACGCGAGTCCGGGTTCGACTTCAGCGTCTCGATGGTCTGGGTGATCTGGTCGATGTGCTCGCCCGACGGGGTCGGCCAGCTGCGCCACTGCACGCCGTACACCGGGCCCAGTTCGCCGTCCGCGTCCGCCCACTCGTCCCAGATCGTGACGCCGTTGTCCTGGAGCCACTTCACGTTGGAGTCGCCGCGCAGGAACCACAGCAGTTCGTAGACGATCGACTTGAGGTGCACCTTCTTCGTGGTGACCAGCGGAAACCCGTCCGCGAGGTTCCAGCGCATCTGATGACCGAAGACGCTCTTCGTGCCGGTCCCGGTGCGGTCTGCCTTCGGGGTGCCCGTGTCCATGACGAGTCGGAGCAGGTCTTCGTACGGGGTCGGCACAGTCACGGCGTCCAGTTTAAGGCGCTCCCCGCCCGTGCGCCTTTTCGGTAGCTGGAACAACCGGAAAGGCGCACGAGCGATAGCCTGCCGCCATGCGTGAACTCTTCGTGATCGGCATCGGCGCCGGCGACCCCGACCAGGTGACGGTCCAGGCGATCAAGGCGATGAACAAGGCCGATGTGTTCTTCGTCATCGGCAAGGGCGACGAGAAGCAGGACCTCGTCGATCTCCGCACCACGATCCTCGAAGAGCACGTCACCGGCCCGTACCGCGTCGTCGACATCGTCGATCCGCCCCGCGACCGCACGCCGTCCGACTACGAGGGCGTGGTGGACGACTGGCACGAGCGCCGGGCGGCACTGTTCGAGGCCGAGTTCGCGTCCGAGCCGGGGGTCGGGGCGATCCTCGTCTGGGGTGACCCGTCTCTCTACGACAGCACGTTGCGGATCGTCGAGCGGGTGCTCGCGCGCGGCAACGTGTCGTTCGACTACTCGGTGATCCCGGGCGTCACCAGCGTGCAGTCGCTGGCCGCGCAGCACCGGATCGTGCTCAACCGGATCGGCGAACCCGTGCACGTCACGACCGGCAGGCGACTGGCCGAGGGCCTGCCCGACGGCGTCGACAACGCGGTGGTCATGCTCGACGCCCACTGCACGTTCACCCAGGTTCCCGGCGACAACGTCCAGATCTGGTGGGGTGCCTACCTCGGCACACCCGACGAGGTGCTGATCTCGGGTCGCCTGCGCGAGGTCGAGGACGAGATCCAGCGGGTGCGCGCCGAACTGCGCGAACGCAAGGGCTGGATCATGGACACCTATCTCCTCCGCAGGTGAGTGCGAAAGCGTCGAGGAGCACACTTCGGCGCTCACCTACCGTTAGCCTGGGACCATGCCCGAGCTGCCCGAGGTGGAGGCGTTAGCCGAGTTCCTGCGTGAACACGCCGTGGGAGCGGTCGTCGGCCGAGTGGACGTGGCGGCCCTGAGCGTGCTGAAGACTTTCGACCCCCCGATCACCGACCTGCAGGGTCGCGACGTGACGGGCGCAGCCCGGTTCGGCAAGCACCTCGCACTCGACTGCTCCGGGTTGTGGCTCGTCACACACCTGTCGCGTGGGGGCTGGTTGCGCTGGACCGACAACCCGTCGGCGGCGCCGCCGAAGCCGGGGAAGGGCCCGCTGGCGCTGCG
The DNA here is from genome assembly GCF_026810085.1 of Rhodococcus sp. JS3073. Classification (NCBI taxonomy): domain Bacteria; kingdom Bacillati; phylum Actinomycetota; class Actinomycetes; order Mycobacteriales; family Nocardiaceae; genus Rhodococcus; species Rhodococcus sp. JS3073. Next base: position 6,064,538 of record NZ_CP113951.1, read on the forward strand.
AGTGCACTTCTTCACCCCGGAGGGCGCGACGCCGGCGTTCGACCTGACCGAGGCGGGCACCAAGAAGCGGCTCGCGGTGTGGGTGGTGCACGACCCTCAGGAGGTGGAGGGGATTGCCCGGCTGGGGCCCGACGCGCTCGCCGTCACCGAACCCGAGTTCGCCGCGCTGCTGTCCACGACGTCGGCGCGGATCAAGAATGCGCTCGTCGACCAGTCGCTCCTCGCCGGGGTCGGAAATGCCTACTCCGACGAAATCCTGCACACCGCAAAGATTTCCCCGTTCGCCACGTCGCGCACCCTGCCGGATGACCAGGTGCACGTGCTGTACGACGCGATGCGGTCCGTGCTGAGCGATGCCGTCCAGAGGTCGCTGGGCCAGGATGCGGCGCGGCTGAAGGGGGAGAAGCGATCCGGCATGCGGGTTCACGCCCGGACCGGCCTCCCCTGTCCGGTCTGCGGCGACACCGTCCGGGAAGTGTCGTTCGCGGAGAAGTCTTTTCAGTACTGCGCGACGTGTCAGACCGGAGGCAAGGTGCTCGCCGACCGCCGGATGTCGCGGCTGCTGAAGTAGGCGTCGGCGCGAAACCGTGCCCGCATATAGTTGTGACCATGCGTGAACAGGCACCCGTACGGTTCGGTACACCTCTGACGGCAGGCGCGACGCGCGTGATGCTGCTCGGGTCGGGTGAGCTGGGCAAGGAAGTGATCATCGCCCTCCAACGGCTGGGGGTGGAGGTGATCGCCGTCGACCGCTACGACAATGCGCCGGGCCACCAGGTGGCGCACCGCGCGCACACGATCGACATGAGCGACCCGGACGCGCTGTTGCGTCTCGTCGAGGAGGAACGACCGCACTTCGTGGTCCCCGAGATCGAGGCGATCGCCACCGACGCGCTGGCCACGGTCGAGGAGCGCGGCACCGCCGTGGTCATCCCCACCGCCCGGGCGACGCAGCTGACCATGAACCGTGAGGGGATCCGGCGCCTCGCGGCGGAGGAACTGGGGCTGCCGACGTCGCCGTACGAGTTCGCCGAATCGCTCGAGGAGGTCCGGGCGGCCACCGAACGCATCGGCTTTCCCTGCGTGATCAAGCCGGTGATGTCGTCGTCCGGCAAGGGGCAGTCCACGGTGCGCGACGCCGGCGACGTCGAGACGGCCTGGGAGTACGCGCTCGCGGGCGGCCGCATCAATCACGGCCGCGTCATCGTGGAAGGGTTCGTCGACTTCGACTACGAGATCACCCAGCTCACCGTCCGGGCGATCGGTGCCGACGGCGAGGTGGGCACCTTCTTCTGCGAGCCCATCGGGCACCTGCAGGACTCGGGCGATTACGTGGAGTCGTGGCAGCCGCAACCGATGAGCGACGAGGCACTCGCCCGGTCGCGGGAGGTGGCCGAGAAGGTGACCACGGCGCTGGGCGGCCGCGGGATCTTCGGTGTGGAACTGTTCGTTAAGGGCGACGACGTGTACTTCTCGGAGGTCAGTCCGCGCCCGCACGACACGGGGCTGGTCACCCTTCGGACGCAACGACTCTCGGAGTTCGAACTGCACGCCCGCGCCATCCTCGGCCTGCCCGTCGACACCACCCTCACGACACCCGGTGCGTCCGCGGTGATCTACGGCGGCGTCGACGCCACGGGTATCGGCTTCGAGGGCGTCGCCGACGCGATGGCGGTGCCGGAGACGGACCTGCGATTGTTCGGCAAGCCCGAGAGTTTCGTGCGCAGACGGATGGGTGTCGCCGTGTCCACGGGACCGGACGTCGAGACCGCGCGCAGCCGTGCGCGGGAGGCGGCATCCCGCGTCGAGCCCGTCGCGTGAGTCCGGTCGCCGAATTCCTCGTCGGCCTGGCCGTCGTCATCGGGCTCGTCGGAATCGTCATCCCGATCCTGCCCGGCACCATCCTCATCTTCGCCGCAATCCTGGTGTGGGCCATCATGACCGGCGGCGCGACGGCGTGGACGGTGTTCGCGGTCGCAACGGTGTTCCTCGTGATCAGCGGCGTCGTCAAATACACCTGGCCCGGTAAACGGATGCGCACGGCCGGGGTTCCCAACATGTCGCTGATCGTCGGCGGACTGGCCGGGATCGTGGGGTTCTTCGTCGTTCCCGTAGTGGGATTGTTCCTCGGCTTCATCGCGGGAACGTATGTGGCTGAGCTGTACCGGTTGCGTGCGCACAACCGGGCGTGGGCGTCGACGTGGCACGCCTGCAAGGCCGTCGGACTGTCGATGCTGATCGAACTGCTCGGCGCCCTGATCGCCTCGGGTGTGTGGCTGGCTGCGGTGGTCGCGACGTAGGTCGTTCGAAATCGTCGCCGAGGGGTATCCAGAAGCGTCCTCCACCTGCGATGATGAAATGCGGATGTTGATCTTCCCGGCTAGCGGAGGAATACGCCGTGAACAAGAAGACGACCTGGATCCTGGCGCCCCTCGCCGCCGTGGCCCTCTCCCTGAGCGGCTGCGGCGACGACTCGTCCGACTCGGCGGCACCGAGCACGACCAGCGCAGCCGCCACGAGCAGCGGCGAAGCGGCGCCCGCGTCGAACATGATGGAGAAGGTTCCGTCACCTTTCGTGATGACCCCGCAGATGGAGCCGACCTACGTCGGTTCGGTCGACGGATCCGACGCGTACGTCGCGCTGGCCAGGTCCGGCGACGAGATGATCGCCTTCCTGTGCGACGGCGACCAGATGTGGACATGGATGACCGGCACCATGGACGGCGACAAGGCGTCGCTGTCCTCGCCGGACGGAGCGACCCTCACCGCGTCGATGAGTGACGGCACCGTGACGGGGCAGGTCAGCGCGCCGGGCATGCCCGACAAGGCGTTCGTTGCCCACCCGGCCGGCGCCGACGAGGGCATGTTCCGGGCAACCACCAACCGCGACGGCGCCGACTACACCCTCGGCTGGATCATGACCGCCGACGGCGTCCGGGGGCTCGAACGGCAGGCCAACGGTTCGACCGCAGGCGGCATCGCCGTCGACCGGAATGACGACCAGATGGACGATCGGCAGCGTGAGCGGCGGCAGGAACGCCGCGAACAGCTCGACTGCGACGAGATGAACAACTACAACACGTGGCTGGTGTCGCAACCGCAGACGCCGCCGGTGGCCGAGATGGTGTCGATGAACAGTGTGCAGATGGAAGGCTGTTGACAAGGGGCCTACGTGCTAGCAGGTTCCTCCGGGAGTGTCGCAGCGGTACCAGGCGCGTGCGTTGCCGCCCATGACGGCGTCGAAGTCGTCACCCACCGCGTCCGCGACGATGTCGATATCGCTGTCCTGGAACACTCTTCGGGAACGGCTACCCGGAAGGTCGGTACCGAACATCAGCGCCTCGGGGTTGACGGCGTGGATCCTGCGCAGCACGTCGCCGACGTTCTCGATGGTGGTTCGCCCGAACCCGGTGGCCTTCACCCGGACTCCTCGGTCGACGAGGTCGAGCAGGTACGGCAGACCCCGTGTCGACATCCCCAGGTGGTCGATGCACACCGCGGGCAGCTTGGCGAACACGGGCTCGAGCGACAGCAGCAGCGTGGCGTCCACGTAGAACTCGGCGTGCCAGCCGGCCAGCTCGTATGCACGGAGGGCCTGCTTGGTGAGGAGTTTCACGTCGGTCGCGCTGCGCCGGAGGTTGAATCGGACGGCGCGAACCCCGGCGCGATCGAGTTCGAGGATGCTCTCGTCGGTGGCGTCGGGCTCCATCTGGGTGACGCCCACCCAGCTGGGGCCGAGCTCCGCGAGCGCCGCCTTCAGGTAGTTCTGATCGGTGCCCTGATACGAGGCCGTGACGACGGCGCCGCCGTCCACACCGAAGCCTTCCGTGCGCGCCCGGTAGTCGGCGATGGTGAACGGCTCCGGGAGGTAGCCGTGGTTCTCGACCACCGGGAACCGGGGGTCGATGATGTGAACGTGGGCGTCAAACACGACTTACATCCTGCCTTGTGCGGGGGACACGCCGAGTCGCGGAGCGGTCCGCGAGTGCTGGTACGAGCGTCCTACACCTACGTCTCAGGCTCATTAGGGTGAGGTCATGGGAAATCGCGAAGACCTGATCGACGGCGCCGCGCGCAGCCTGTACGAAAAGGGATACTCGCGGACGACGGCCCGGGACATCGCGTCGGCATCCGGGGTGAGCCTCGCGGCCATCGGCTACCACTTCGGGACCAAGGAGACGCTGCTCCACGCCGCGCTGTACCGGGAGATGGCACGCTGGGGTGACGACCTCGCGACGGCCGCCGCGAAGAAGATCGAACCCGGCATGAGTCCCACGGAACGGTTCGAGGCCATCTGGACCGGTGTCATCGAGTCGTTCACCGCCCATCGTCGGTTGTGGATGCTGCAGTTCGAACTGCTCGGGCACCTGGACTCCCTGCCGGAATTGAGAAAGAACCTGGTGGCGTCGACCGCCGATGCCCGCGACGGGTTGGTCGAGCTCTTCGGTGACGCGGGCATCGAGCCGGGCCGGGCGCACACGCTGGGCGCGCTGTACCAGGCGCTGCTGCTCGGCGTCGCGGAGCAGTGGCTGGTCGACCCCGACCACGCGATGTCGGCCGAGGAACTGCTCACGGCGTTGCGGGCGCTGTCGTCACACCTGGCCTGAGACGACGGAAGGGAACCTCCCGCAGGAGGTTCCCTTCACACCGATTCGGAAGATCAGGCCTTGTCGGGCTCGCTGGCCTTGAGCATGTCTTCGCGCTCGACGACCTTGATCCGCTCCCGGCCCTCGGGCTCGCCCAGGCTGCGCTCGTGCGCGTCGAGGCGGTACCAGCCCTGCCAGGTGGTGTACGGGACCTGCTTGCCCTCGAGGAAGTCGATGATCGCGTCCTCGGACGGGTTGGCGGGCTCGGCGAAACCGGACCGGTCCTCGAGCAGGTTCGCGACGGTCTCGTTGGCGTCACCCTTGGTGTGGCCGATCAGGCCGACCGGGCCGCGCTTGATCCAGCCGGTGACGTAGGTGGCGGGCATGAACCGGTCGTTGCCCTCGGCGGAGTCGTCGGCGATGACGCGTCCGGCCTCGTTCGGGACGGTGCCTGCCTGCTCGTCGAACGGTAGCTTGGCGATGTTCTGCGACAGGTAACCCACCGCGCGGTACACGGCCTGCACGTCCCAGTCGTTGAACTTGCCGGTGCCCTTGACGTTGCCGGTGCCGTCGAGCTGGGTGCGCTCGGTGCGCAGACCGACCACCTTGCCGTCTTCGCCGAGCACCTCGGTGGGCGATTCGAAGAAGTGCAGGAACAGCTTGTGCGGACGGTTGCCCACGTCGCGGATGGCCCAGTCCTGCAGGGTGTTGGCGACCATGTCGACCTGCTTGGAGTTGCGGCGCGCCTGCTCGGAGCCCTCGTCGTAGTCGATGTCCTCGGGGTCGACGATGACCTCGATCGTCGGCGAGTGGTCGAGTTCACGCAGCTCGAGGGGGGTGAACTTGGCCTGCGCGGGTCCGCGCCGACCGAACACGTGGACCTCGACGGCCTTGTTGCCCTTGAGTCCCTCGTAGACGTTGGCGGGGATCTCCGTCGGCAGCAGTTCGTCGCCGGTCTTGGCGAGGACGCGGGCGATGTCGAGGGCGACGTTGCCGACACCGAGGACGGCGACCTTCTCGGCCTCCAGGGGCCAGGTGCGCGGGACGTCGGGGTGGCCGTCGTACCAGGAGACGAAGTCGGCGGCGCCGTAGCTGCCGTCCAGTTCGATGCCCGGGATGTTGAGGGCGCGGTCGGCGTTGGCGCCGGTGGAGAAGATCACCGCGTCGTAGAAGTTGTGCAGGTCTTCGAGGGTGATGTCGCTGCCGTAGTCGATGTTGCCCAGCAGGCGCACCGACGGCTTGTCGAGCACCTTGTGCAGGGCGGTGATGATGCCCTTGATGCGCGGGTGGTCGGGTGCGACGCCGTACCGGATCAGACCGAAGGGGGCAGGCATCCGCTCGAAGAGGTCGATGCTGATCCCGCCGTCAGACGCGGCATCGGATTTCATGAGAGCGTCGGCTGCGTAGATACCGGCGGGGCCGGCACCCACGATCGCAACGCGCAACGGACGTGTCTGATCAGTCATCTGGAGCGAACTACCTTCTGATGGGCGGACAACGAAACCTCAGCTTAAATTAAGCCCAGCCTAATCGGGTGGCCGAGGTGCGGCAGACAGGGCAGAGCCCATTCTCGGGACGCACGCCTGTAGAGGGTAGTCGCCTTCGTCTTGGGGGGTCACAAACACGATTTGTAGGGGCTGCTCTATACACTCGTGGCCACGCCGAGATCGAAGGGAAGTCATGTCCGGTTCGAGCGAATCGCCCCAGCGCGACGCGGAAGGCACCGAAGATCCGGTGGATCCGCGGCGCACCACGGCGGTGCCGTTCATCGCCGCCGTCACCGTCATCGTCGTCATCCTGGTCGCCATCGTCGTGTCCAGCAGGCTCTCGCCCGCCGACGAGAACGTCACGGAAGCGGACCGCATCAACCGTTCGGTCGCCGACTTCATCCAGGCCCACAACCACGACGACGCCGATCTGCAGAAGACGCTGGTCTGCGCGTCGTGGTCCGACGACCGGTCGGTGCTCCGGGACCGGGAAGGCGAGGTCACGCTGAAGGGCGTCAAATCGTCGGAGGTCAACGGGGACCGTGCCCGCGCGGAGGTCCGGGTCAGCGCCGACGACGGCAAGGGCGAGACGACGGATACATGGCAATTGACGCGGGACGGCGAGACATGGGTCGTCTGCAACTGACCGTTGCCCGGAAGGGCGCACCGAACAGGGTTGTGAAAAGCTGACATGGTGAGTTACGCAGGCGACATAACGCCGGAGCATGCCTGGGAGCTGCTCCGCGAGAATCCCGACGCTGTGCTCGTGGACGTGCGGACGGACGCCGAGTGGAAGTACGTCGGCGTGCCCGACACCACCTCGCTCGGGCGGAAGACCGTGCTGATCGAATGGGTCAGCTACCCGACGGGCACTCGTAACGACAACTTCGTGGACCAGCTGAAGGAGGCGGGGATCGCGGGTGGCGAGAATGCCCCGGTGATCTTCCTGTGTCGTTCCGGCCAGCGGTCCATCGGTGCGGCGGAGGCCGCGACAGCGGCGGGCATCGGCCCGTCGTACAACGTGCTCGACGGTTTCGAAGGCGGCCTGGACGCCGAAGGTCATCGTGGGGCGGTCGGCTGGCGGGCTTTGGGCCTGCCGTGGAGGCAGTGGTGAGTGCAATTCCTCAGGGCGGCGCGTTTCAGAAGGCGCTGCCGGACGACATCGGCCAGGGCACGATCAGCGTGCGCGGAGGAACCCTCCGCTCCGGTTTCGAAGAGACGTCCGAAGCGATCTTCCTGAACTCCGGTTTCGTGTTCGAGAGCGCGGGAGCGGCCGAGGCGTCGTTCACCGGCGAGATCGACCACTTCGTCTACTCCCGGTACGGCAACCCGACCGTGAAGATGTTCGAGGAGCGGCTGCGCCTCATCGAGGGCGCGGAAGCGTGCTTCGGCACGGCCAGCGGCATGTCCGCGGTGTTCACCGCGCTGGGTGCGCTGCTGAAGGCCGGCGACCGGCTGGTTGCGGCACGCAGCCTGTTCGGCTCCTGCTTCGTGGTGTGCAACGAGATCCTGCCCCGCTGGGGTGTGGAGACGGTGTTCGTCGACGGTGAAGACCTCGACCAGTGGGAGAAGGCTCTGTCCGAGCCGACCACCGCGGTGTTCTTCGAGACACCGTCGAACCCGATGCAGACGCTCGTCGACGTGCCCCGGGTGACGGAACTCGCGCACGCCGCCGGCGCAAAGGTCGTGCTGGACAACGTGTTCGCGACGCCGCTGCTGCAGCACAGCCTGGAGTTGGGTGCCGACATCGTCGTCTACTCCGGCACCAAGCACATCGACGGCCAGGGCCGCGTGCTCGGCGGGGCGATCCTCGGACCGAAGGACTACATCGAGGGGCCCGTCCAGAACCTGATGCGCCACACCGGGCCGGCGCTGAGCCCGTTCAACGCGTGGACGCTCCTCAAGGGGCTCGAGACGATGCCGATCCGGGTGCGGCACTCCGTCGGGTCCGCACTGGAGATCGCACAGTTCCTCGAGGGCCACTCCGCTGTCGACTGGGTCAAGTACCCGTTCCTCGAATCGCACCCCCAGTACGAACTCGCGAAGCGACAGATGAGCGGCGGCGGCACCGTCGTCACGTTCGCGCTGAACGCATCCGAGGGCGAAGCGAAGAAGCGGGCATTCGAACTCCTCGACGCCCTGCGGTTGGTCAACATCTCCAACAACCTCGGCGACTCCAAGTCGCTCATCACCCACCCCGCCACCACCACCCACCGGGCGATGGGCCCGGAAGGTCGTGCAGCCGTGGGCATCACCGACGGCGTCGTCCGGCTGTCCGTGGGACTCGAAGACACCGCGGACCTGCTGACGGACCTGGAGCAGGCGCTGGCATAGGCGGCTCCGCCGCTCGTGCGCCTTCTGGTTGTTCCAGCAACCAGAAAGGCGCACGGGTGCGAAGCTCCTAGAGGTCGAGGCTCGTCGCCGGCGTGACCGCGTCGAGGTGCCCGGCTGTGGTCCCGTCCTGAGTGTCGTACCGCCGCGCGCTCCCGGCGAGACTCGCCGACATCTCGGCCACAGTCCGCTGCAACAATTCCCGCCGATCGTCGAGGTAGGACGTGAACCGGCCGAACGCGACGCCGGCCGCCTCCGGCCACGCCGCACCCGAGTCGGCCAGGGCCGCGTCGGTGGTGTTCAGCTGTGAGGACGCATCGTCGAACAGGACGTCGAGCTGACCGGCCGCTGCGCGGAGGGCCGCGGTGTCGACGTGGATGGAACCGCTCATTATCGATCCTTCGTGTCGGTCGAGCGAGATCGGACTCCCGCGGACGCGATCGATCCGTTAGGGTACGGGCATTATGCATCCTGGGGGGGATCGTGAATCTGAGGGACATTGCCCAGTGGGACACCCACGCGCTGCACGCCGTGCAACGGTCGCTGTCCGCGCGGGCGGCGACGATCCGTTTCGTGCAGGACCGTCTCGCCGACATCGGCCGGTTGCCGGCATGGCAGGACGACGCCGCGGACGCCGCACGTCGGCGGTTCCGGAGCGCCGCGGATGATCTGAGCGGCGAGGCCGCGGCGATCGCCGTCGTCGAGAAATTGGCCCGCGACCTGGTCGACGCGGTCACGCACCTGAAGACCGAGCTCGAGGGCGTCCGGGAAGCGGCTGCCGCCCACGGTATGGCCCTGTCCGACAATGGGGATGTCACCGATGGATCGCCCGTCGACGCCTCAGTGGCAGCGCGTCGTGAAGAACTCCGTGCCGCCGCCCGCGCGCTGATTCTGCACGCGGAGGACCTCGTCGCCGACGCGGCCGCCGTCCTCACGCGGGCCGCGGACGGCGCGACCGAACCCGGTGAGGCGGATCGCCCGGGCACCGGACTGTCCGCCCCGGCGCCCCCGCCGGACGGCTCCCCGCTCGACAACCGCGCGTACTGGGACGCCCTGCCGGCAGCGCAGCGCCGCGAGGTGATCGAGCAGCATCCCGAATGGGTGGGAAATCGCGACGGCATCCCGTCCGCGGTGCGGCACGAGGCGAACGTGACCCGGTTCGACGACGAGCGGTCGCGGTGGGAGACGGAACGAGACCGACTCCGGGACAGGCTGGACCACACCATGTTCGGTGGAACATTCACCGACGACGACGCCGAGCTGTGGTACGCCGAGCAGAAGTTGCGGGACCTCGACAACCTCGAGGAACTCGTGCGCGATCACCCGGACGGCAGGCTGATGCTGCTCGACCTGCAGTCGGGTGAGCGGACGATGACCGCATTCGCACTCGGCGACCCGGACACCGCCGACCACATCTCCGTCACCACACCGGGCATCGACACGACCGTCGCCTCGCTGCGCGGGATGACCGAGGAGGCGGCGGCGCTGAAAGCCGAGACCGAACGGCAATTGGACCTGGCCGGCCGCTCGAGCGATTCGGTGTCGACGATCGCGTGGCTGGGGTATCAACCGCCGACCACCACCGGTCCGGGCAATTTCGATGTGCCGTTCATCGACCAGAATCTCGGGCGTGGATGGCTCGTCGATTCCTGGCAGTCCGACCGCGCGACCGCGGGTGCACCGAAGCTCGCCGCGTTCTACGAGGGCCTCGACGTCGCCTCGCAGACGCCCGATCCGCACATCACCGCGCTCGGCCATTCGTATGGTTCGTACACCCAGGGCCTGGCCCTGCAGAACGCGGGACCGCGGCAACCGGTCGACGACGCCGTGTTCTACGGGTCGCCCGGGTTCCACGCGAACGACGAATCGGATCTCGGTTTGACACCCCGGCACGGGTTCGTGATGCGCGCACACGACGACCCCATCACCGTGGCAGACGGGTTCGGCAGGCTCGGCCCCGATCCGGTGCAGACGGACCTCGAACAACTGTCGGTGCGCGAGGCGTCGACCCCCGACGGCGTGCAGCGGGAAGATGCCAACGGGCACAGCGAGTATCCACGGCCGAGCGGCAACGGAGAGTTACGGACGTCCGGCTACAACATGGCGGTGATCGTCGCGGGCATGCCGGAACTGGCGATCCGGTGACGGTCCGCGGCGAATGGGCAATGAAGGCGGTCGCCGTGATCGGCGCGGCGATCCTGACGAGCGGATGTGGTGGCGTGACGAACAACCCGTACAACTTCAGCGACGAGGAGATCGCTGCGGCGGCGGAGAGCCTGAGCGGCCGGCCGACACTCGCGGTCACCGAGCGGCACGTCACCGATACGCTGGTGCGGATGAGCGAGGCCGTCGCTGCGATAGCACCGGACGTCCGGTGGCGGTGGCATCGCGAACGCAGCCAGGGCGGCGGGTGCCCGGGACCGTTTGCGTACACGGAGGGGCTTTCCGTCACCACGCAGGTATTGCTGTCCGACAACCCGATCGGCGACGCCGACTGGCCCGCCGTGCTGGCCGCGGCCCGTGCGATCGCCACCGACGCCGGAATGGACCGGCTCGACGTGCACGCCGATCGACCCGGACGCCACGACGTCACGTTCGCCGGTGGGGACGGGAACCGGATCACGTTCGGGACGTACCGGGCAGCGGCCATCAGGGGCATCACCGGCTGCCGCCACCCGTGAGTACTTGTTAACGTCCCGCGGTTTGTGCTGTCTACGTAGATGTGAGACACGGGTGTCTACGTAGATGTGAGACAGATTTTAGGCGGGGCGGAGTTTGCCTTGGTAGCGCTTGGTGTGGTCGAGGTGTAGGTGGCCGATCACGTCGCCGTCGGTGGTGTAGGCGGTGACGTGGTCGTCGTCGCGCAGCAGGGTGACGGTCTGTCCGGCCATCTTTCGGCCGACGCTCAGGCGGGCGCGGGAGTCGACGCACACGGTGCCGGTGGAGGAGACGACGAGGGCGTGCACGGTGGCGTCGTGTTGGATCGGAAGGTGCTGTGGCCCACCGTGGATCGCCGCATTCCGCCAGGCCTGCAGCGGTGGCATCTTGACGGCGCTGTGCGGGCGTTCGGTGTTGTAGAACCGCTGGTAGGTCTCGCACAGTTGCTGCAGTTCGGCGGTGGTGGCCGCGGTGGTGGGCCGTGCGGCCAACCATTGCTTGAAGGTGCGGTGGTGGCGTTCGACCTTCCCGCAGGTCTGCGGGTGATACGGGGTGGAGTGGATCAGCCGGGCCCCGGCCTGCTCCACGACCCGGGTGAAGCCGGAGATGCCGCCCTTGGTGCGGCGGGAGGTGAACGCGCTGCCGTTGTCGGCGAGCACCAACGCCGGGATCCCGAAGCCGGTGAACGCGGCGGTGATCGCCGCGATCGCCCCGGCGGCGGTCTCGGCGTCCGCGACCCGGGTGGCGACCAGGGTGCGGGTGCAGTCGTCGAGGACCTCGAAGACGACGACCTTCTCGCCGGTGGCCAACCGGACCTGGGTGGCGTCGATCTGGTAGCAGTCGCGGGGGTTGCGGTAGCAGAACCGGCGGTACGACGATTTCGGGCGTTTCTTCGGTTCCGGGATCACCAGGTCGTAGCGGGAGAGGATCGTGTTGATCGTGGCCCGGGACGGGATGGTCCAGCCCTCGGCGGCCCAGTCGTGTTTGTCGGCGACGGCCTGCAGGTGGTAGGCGATGGTGTCGGCGCCGCGCTCGTGGTGGGGCAGGTTCAGGCGGAGCCGCACGATTTCGATCTCGACCGGTAGTGGGGTGGCGTGTGGGCAGGAGGTGGGCCGGCGGGACCGGGTGGTCCACCGGCCCTCCTCCTCGATCCGTTTCTTGTGTCGGTAGGCGGTGGCGCGGGAGATCCCGTGGTCGGCGCACCAGCGGGCGAAGTTCCCGTCGAACATGTCGGCGCCGGTGGCGTGGGCGAGCACCAGCAGGGCGTGTAGCAGGTCCATGACGGCATCCGTTCCGGTCATGAACCAAGTTCACGACCAGTCAGGTGCCTCACACCTCGTCGACGGCAGCGTGTCTCACATCTGGGTAGACATCATCTGTCTCACATGTCCCCAGACTCAACAAACCACGGGCGGTTAAGAAGTACTCACGGGCGGCGGAGCCGCATCGCCGCCGAACGGATCCGACGTGCGGCCGACCAGATCGGCGACCGATTTGAGCACCGCGGTGGGGCGGTAGGGGAACAGTTCCACCGAATCCCGCGTCGAAATTCCGGTGAGGACGAGGATGGTCTGCAACCCGGCCTCGAGCCCGCAGACGATGTCGGTGTCCATGCGGTCGCCGATCATCAATGTGTTCGCGGAGTGCGCGCCGATTGCCCGCAGCGCCGAGCGCATCATCAGCGCATTCGGCTTGCCCACGTAGTACGGGTCGCGACCGGTGGCCCTGCTGATCAGTGCCGCAACGGATCCCGTGGCCGGAAGGGAACCCTCCCTGGACGGCCCGGTGGGGTCGGGGTTGGTGGCGATGAAGCGAGCGCCCCTCTCCACCAGACGAATTGCGGTGGTGATGGCCTCGAAGGAGTAGGTGCGGGTCTCGCCGAGGACCACGTAGTCGGGATCGTTCTCGGTGAGGACGTACCCGATGTCGTGCAGCGCGGTGGTGAGCCCGGATTCGCCGACGACGTACGCGCTGCCGCCCGGACGCTGGCTCGCCAGGAACGTCGCGGTGGCCAGGGCGGACGTCCAGATCGATTCCTCGGGAATGTCCAGGCCGGTGCGGAGCAGACGGGCGCGGAGGTCGCGCGGAGTCCTGATCGAATTATTGGTCAGCACGATGAACGGGGTACCCGACTCCCGGAGTTCAGCCAGGAACAGGTCGGCCCCGGGGACCAGGTGCTCTTCGTGGACGAGAACGCCGTCCATGTCCATGAGGTAGGTCCAGCCCGGGTGCTCTACGTCGTTGCTCACCGACTCAGTATGAGGGAGTGGCAGGGTGCATGCGCGACTATGCGAGCAGCCGGAACAGACCGATGAGGCCGACGACGACGATGGTTCCCCGCAACGCGGTGGGCGACAGCCTGCGGCCGTAACGGGCGCCGAGGACGCCTCCGAGCAGCGAGCCCACCGCGATGAGGCCGGCGGCCGCCCAGCTGATCCGGTCGAAGGCCACGAGCGTGTACGCGGTCGCGGCGACGACGTTGACGATGAGCGAGAGCAGGTTCTTCGCGCCGTTCATCCGTTGCAGGCTCTCCGGCAGGATCGCGCCCATCACGCCCATCAGCAGGATGCCCTGCGCAGCGGTGAAGTATCCGCCGTACACGCCCACCGCGAACGTGCCGACGGTCAGCAGGGTGAGGCGCGCCGGGCTCAGGCCCGCCTCGTGGCTGCCGCGCTGCTTCGCCCAGGCCTGGATCTTCGGCTGCAGCACCACCAGGATCAGGGCGAGGATCAGCAGCACCGGGACGACGAGTTCGAACACAGTTTCGGGCAGGTGCAGCAGTAGCCACGAGCCGAGAATCGCACCGCACAGTGACGCCGGGATCTGCCACCGCAGCCGCGGTCCCTGCCCGGCCAGTTCCCGCCGGTACCCCCACGTGCCGGACACGCCGCCGGCAACCAGGCCGATCGCATTCGACATCGTGGCGGTCACCGGAGGGAACCCGAATGCCACCAGGGTGGGGAAGGTGATGAGCGTGCCGCTGCCGACGATGGCGTTGATCGCGCCCGCGCCTACGCCGGCTATCAGGATCGCGATGACTTCGAGTGGTGTCACCGAGGCGACGTTACAAGGGTCTCCGGAGGCCCGGCAGCCGGGTCGCGCCACCGTGGAGATGCAGGGCTGCACGCATCATCCAACCGCATGGATCTCCGTCTGTCAGTACTTCTGCGCACGGTGATTCTTGCGTGCGATCCTCACCATTTCCCCTGTGTCGCAGGGAAATACCCCGTGTTGACGGGTCCCGGGAATGCGGCTAGTGTTCGCTTCAACCATCCAGAGCGACCGAGAGACCTGGCTCGTTGACGTCGCAGCAACCCTTCCGAATTCTTCGGGTGCGGGTGCTACCGCCGGGATCGATGGAAGGCAGCACATGAACTACCTCGCGCGTCCTGCGTGGCGCAGACGGCACATCGACCTGTGCCGGACCACCTCCTGCCACTGTTGACGGGGTCTCACAGCACGCTCCCGGGGCATTTCGCCCGGTGAGCGCCTGACGCGCGCCCGCATCCCGCGGAAGACGCGCCCTCCTCCCGTCCCGGTTCCAGGTGAAAGGCCGCCTCAGTGATGTCTGTCGTAAGTGGTGAGGGAGCGTGAGCGCCCCCGTCCGGGCGCGTTCGGCCGCGCCCCTCGAGTCAGTGCCCTCCGGCGACGGGGACGCCGCGCTGGAAGTGGCGCGGAGGTGGCATCCGTGGCGGTGGATCGTCAGCGCCGTCGTGCTGGTACTACTCGCCCAGTTCGTCCACGGCCTCGCCACCAACCCGGGGTGGGACTGGGCCACGTTCGCCAAGTACTTCACGGCCGGCTCCGTGCTGCAGGCCCTGTGGATGACGGTGAAGCTGACGCTGTGGGGGACGATCCTCGGATTCGCACTCGGTGTGGTGCTGGCGGTCAGCCGCTTGTCGCACAACCCGGTGCTGCAGGTGATTGCCTGGGTGTACATCTGGGCGTTCCGGTCGATTCCGCTGATCGTGCAGCTCCTGTTCTGGTTCAACATCACGTACCTGTATCAGACTCTGTCGCTGGGTATTCCGTTCGGTCCGGGCTTCTTCACGTTCGAGGTCAACGGCGTCATCAGCGGCTTCACCGCCGCCGTCATCGGTCTGGCCCTGCACCAGGCCGCGTACTCCGCCGAGATCATCCGGTCCGGCATCATCTCGGTGGACCACGGGCAGATCGAGGCGGCGCAGTCGCTGGGCATCCCGCGCCGTCACCAGTTCTTCAAGATCGTTCTGCCCCAGGCGATGCGCGGCATCCTGCCGAACGCCGCGAACGAGGTGATCAGCCTGTTCAAGGGCACCTCGATCGTGTCGACGATGGCGATCGCCGAACTGTTCTATCAGGTTCAGGTGATCTTCGGCCGCAACGGCCGCGTCGTGCCACTGCTGATGGTCGCGACGATCTGGTACATCATCCTGACCACGCTGTTGTCGATCGGCCAGTACTACGTCGAGCGGCACTACGCGCGTGGATCGGCTCGGGCACTGCCGCCGACTCCGTGGCAGAAGCTCACCCGGAAGTTCGCCGAGATCCGTGACGCCGGTGTCTCCGTACCGAGAGGTGCCACGAAATGACAACCGAAGCCCATCCGGCGGAGTACGCGGTGGAAGTTCGCGGAGTCCACAAGTCCTTCGGCGCACTCGAAGTCCTGCAGGGTGTGGACCTGCTGGTCCGCAAGGGCGAGGTGACGGTGATCCTGGGGCCGTCGGGTTCCGGCAAGTCTACACTGCTGCGCACGCTCAACCACCTGGAGAAGGTCGACCGCGGCACCATTCGCATCGACGGCGACCTCATCGGTTACCGGCGCAAAGGCAACAAACTGCACGAACTGCGTGAACGCGAGATCCTGAAGCAGCGTTCCCGGATCGGATTCGTGTTCCAGAATTTCAATCTGTTCCCCCACCTCACGGTGCTGGAGAACGTGATCGAGGCGCCGGTGTCGGCGCAGGGCCGCGACCGGGCCGAGGTCGAGGCCGAGGCGATTGCGCTGCTGGAACGGGTCGGCGTGGGTGAGAAGGCCCACGAGTACCCGCGGCAGCTGTCCGGCGGCCAGCAGCAGCGGGTCGCGATCGCCCGGGCCCTCGCACTGCGCCCGGCGGTGATCCTGTTCGACGAGCCCACGTCGGCCCTCGACCCGGAACTGGTCGGCGAGGTCCTCGCCGTGATCAAGCAACTGGCACGAGACGGCGCGACCCTCGTGATCGTCACCCACGAGGTGGGCTTCGCGCGGGAGGTCGCCGACACGGCGGTCTTCATGGACGCCGGCGTCGTCGTGGAACAGGGCCCGCCCTCGCAGGTCATCGACAACCCGCAGCACGACCGCACCGCAGCATTCCTCTCCCGAGTTCTCTGATTTCCCACACCTCGGTGTGGATCCCCGAAAGGCACACATGTCCACCGCACGGTTCCGTACGAAGATTCTGGCCTCGGCCCTCACCACCGTCGCGCTGCTCGCCGCCGCGTGCGGGGGCGGCGACGTCGAGGACGAGGGATCGGGGCCGACCTCGGCCGCCGGTTACAACCTCACCGCAGACCAGAACCGCATCACCACCGACGAGGTCGAGTCGATCGCCGCGAAGGTTCCCCAGCAGATCCGCGACCGCGGCACGCTCATCGTGACGGGCAGCGCCGGTTCCGCCCCGCCCCTGCGCTTCTACGCCGACGACGACAAGACACTCATCGGCTCGGAGACCGACTTCGCGTACCTGATCGGCGACGTTCTCGGGTTGAAGGTCGATCTCCAGGCCGCGGACTGGGCGCAGAACTTCGTCCGCATCGATTCGGGGGAGGCCGACGCGTTCATTTCCAACGTCACCGTCACCGAGGAGCGGAAGGAGAAGTACGACTTCTCGACGTACCGCCTCGACACGGTCGCGTTCGAGACGAAGAAGGACAGCGGCATCCAGATCAAGGAGCCCAAGGACGTCGCGGGCCTGAAGATCGCGGTCTCCTCCGGCACCAATCAGGAAGCGCTGCTGGTGAAGTGGAGTGAGCAGAACGTCGCGGCGGGGCTCGAACCCACCGACATCACCTACTACCAGAACGTCACCGACTACTACCTGCCACTCGCGTCGGGCCGGATCGACGCCTACTTCGGGCCCAACCCGTCCTCGTCGTTCCACGTGGCGCAGGCGGGGGAGAGTGAGATCGCCGGAACGTTCTCGGGGGCGGGCGACGCCCTCCAGGGTGAGATCGCCGTGCTCACCAAGAAGGACAACGGCCTGGTGACCGCCGTCAACGAGGCAATCAACCACATCATCGAGAACGGCACGTACGCACAGGTTCTCGACCGCTGGAACATCGCGAGCGAGGCAGTCGGCACGTCGGTCGTCAACCCGCCCGGACTCCCGAAGACCAGCTGACAGGAGGACCAGTGACCGAGAGGACCGAATCCGTGCAGACCGTGTTCGTCGACCAGGCAGATCCACTCGCCGCGCCGCTGCTCGAAGAATTGGCGATCGAATACAGCACCCGGTACGGGCGCACCCGCGACGAGATCTACGACGATCTCAGCACGTATCCGGCGGAGGAGTTCGCCGCGCCGGGTGGCGCGTTGCTCGTCGTCGTCGAGGGCGGGACATCGGTGGCGGGCGGGGCCTTCCGCCGCTACGACGACACGACGGCCGAACTCAAACGGATCTGGACCTCGTCGGCGCACCGCCGCCGCGGCCTCGGACGAATCGTCCTGCGGGAGCTCGAGGCCGAGATCGTCCGGGCCGGCTATTCCCGCATCTTCCTCACCACGGGCCCGCGGCAGCCCGAGGCGGTGGCCCTGTACCTGGCCGCGGGGTACACGGCGCTGTTCGATCGCTCCCTCCCGCCGCAGGACGTCGGAATCCACGGATTCGAGAAGGTCCTGCACACCCCTAACGCTCTGCCTTCCGCCTGGGCCGCAAAGGAGTACGAGTCCGTATGAAGTTTCTGCTGATGAGCCTGATCACTCACCAACCGGATCCGGTGACCGGGGAGAGGATCAGCACTGCGGCCAGGCTGCAGGAGGTCGTGGAGTCCGCCGTCCTCGCCGAGCAACTGGGGTACGACGGGTTCGCCGTGGGCGAGCGCCACGAGCATCCTTTCCTGTCCTCGTCCCCACCCGTGGTGCTCAGCGCCATCGCGGCGCGCACCGGCACGCTGCAGTTGTGGACCGCGGTGACCACGCTGAGCCTGCTCGACCCGGTCCGCGCGTTCGAGGACTACTCGACGCTGGACAACCTGTCGGGCGGCCGGCTGCAGCTCATCATCGGGAAGGGCAACGGCACCGCGCAAGCGGAGCTGTTCCACGTCACCCCGGACGACCAGTGGGATCGCAACCGCGAAGGCTACGAACTGTTCCGGCAGTTGTGGGAAAGTGAGGACGTCACCTGGGAAGGCGCGTTCCGGCCGTCGCTCGCGCACGCTGTCGCACTGCCGCGCCCGCTGCAGCGACGGATCCGGATCTGGCACGGCAGCGCGACGAGCAAGGAATCGGTGGATCTCGCGGCCCGCTACGGTGATCCGATCTTCTCGGCGAACGTCACGTATCCCATCGACTCGTACGCCGAACTCGTCCGGCACTACCGCGAACGGTGGACGCACTACGGTCACGATCCCGCCGACGCCCTCGTCGGCGCCGGAACCGCCGGGTTCTACGTGACTCCGAACTCGCAGGACGCGCTCGACGTGTGGCGTCCCATTCACGCCGCTCGCCTCGACTTCGCCCGCAGGGCAGGACTTCCGGTCGTGTTCGAGACCGTCGAGGACTTCGTCGAACGCAGTTCCGCACTGATCGGCAGCCCGCAGCAGGTGATCGACAAGGTGCAGCGCTACCACGAGCAGTTCGGCCACGAGGTGATCCACCTGAGCGCCGACCGCGTCGGCACCGACAAGCAGCACCGCGAGAGCCTGGAGCTGTTCCAGGCCGAGGTGGCACCCGCGCTGCGCGAGACCATTCCGAGCCGCCCCCTCGCGGCCCGCACCGAGGAGGAAGACGCATGAGCCTGGTTCTGGGCATCGAACTCGACGGCGAGGGTGCGCATCCCGAAGCCTGGCGCCGAGCCGCGCACACACCCGACCGGTTGCTGACCGGGCGAACGGTGGCGGACCGGGTCGCGGCGGCCGAGAACGCGGGTTTCACGTTCGCCTCCTTCGATGATTCGCTCCTGCCTCCCGGCGCCGGCGGGGGACCCGTCGGCCGGATCGACGCGGTGAACCGCGCGGCGTTCGTCGCCGCGACCACCAGCACGATCGGACTCGTACCGGTCGTCGGCACCACGTATGCCGAGCCGTTTCACACGTCCTCCCAGCTCTCGACGCTCGACTACGCGTCGCGCGGTCGCGGTGGCTGGATCGCAGCACGCGACACCGACCCGCGGGTCGCGAGCGCACTGGGCCGGGCCGAGGTCACCGCACCCGCCGATCTCGCGCAGGAGGAACGGGACGCGATCACCGTGGTCCGGGATCTGTGGGATTCGTGGGAGGACGACGCGGTGATCCGCGACTACGCCACCGGACGTTTCCTCGACCGCGACCGAGTGCACTACCTCGACTTCCAGGGCGAGACGTACTCGGTGAAGGGTCCGGCCATCGTGCCGCGACCACCGCAGGGGCAACTGGTGGTGTTCGGCCGCGCGGGGGACACCGATCCGTCGCTGGTCGACGTGGTGCTGGTGTCCGGACCGACCGTCGAGGACACCGTCGAGGCCGCCGTGCGCGCAAAGGCAGGCGGGGCGGTACTGGTGTTCGCGGAACTGGACGTCGCGCTCGGCGCGTCGCCGCCTGCCCCGCCGAGCGGACGGGTGTCGTTCGCCGGCGATGCCACCGGGCTGGTGGACCTGTTGCGGACCCTGGATGCGCACGTCGACGGCGTGCGCCTGCATCCCGCCGTCGTCGACGAGGACCTTCCGGTGCTGGCCCGGTTCGTGGTTCCGGCGCTTCTCCGTGCCGGCATCGCCCACCGTCCCGTTCCCGGTTCGACCCTGCGCGGCACGCTGGGCCTCGACCGTCCCGTCACCCGATTCCAGGCCGAGCGCCTCGAACACTCCTCTCGCTGAAAGGTTGTGGAGAACATGACCGACAACTCGTACGCCCGACCCGGCGCCCAGGTGCACTTCGGTGTCTTCTTCCAGGGCGTCAACCACACGACGATCTGGTCGGATCCGTCGAGCGGATCGCAGATCGACTTCGAGACGTTCCGGCGGGTGGCACTGACCGCCGAGCGCGGCCTATTCGACGCCTTCTTCCTCGGTGAGGGCCTGCGCCTGCGGGAACAGGAGGGCAAGATTCTCGATCTCGACATCGTGGGCCGCCCGGACGCGATCACCCAGCTCGCGGCGCTCGCCGGCATCACCCGGCACATCGGGTTGGTGGCCACCCAGAACACCACCTACAACGAGCCCGCCGACCTCGCCAGGCGGCTGTCCGGGCTGGACCTGCTGTCCGGTGGCCGTGCCGGCTGGAACGCGGTCACCACGGACAATGCCTGGACCGGTGAGAACTTCCGGCGCGGCGGCTTCCTCGATCACGCGGACAGGTACGAGCGGGCCGGGCAGTTCCTCGACACCGCCCGGGCGATCTGGGATGCGTGGGCCGACGGCGCGGTCGCGACGAGGACCGACGCGCCGTCGTGGGCAACCCCGGACGGGGTGCGGGAGGTGTCCCGGCGCACGTCGCAGTTCGACGTCACGATCACCCCCACGCTGCCGCGCAGCGCCCAGGGACACCCCGTCATCTTCCAGGCCGGTGACTCACCGGCGGGCCGGGACTTCGCGGCCGCGCACACCGACGTGATCTTCTCCCGGCACGGAACGCATTTCGACGCGGCGCTCGCCTTCGCCGAGGACATCAGGGCGAGAGTGCGTCGTGCGGGGCGCCCCGAGGACGACGTCAAGATTCTGCCGGGCACGCAGATAGTGCTCGCGGAGAACGCGTCCGAGGTGGAGGAGAAGGTGCGCTGGGTTCTCGAGGGCCAGTACACCGGGCAGACGGCGTTGTCTCTGGTCGGTCAGGTGTGGGGCCGCGATCTGTCCGATCGCGACCCGGACGGTCCACTGCCCGAATTCGATCCGGTGCCCGCGCCGATCTCCGTCACCCGCGGGGCGGCGCGTGACGGAAAGGATCCGCTCGCCATCGCCAGGGAATGGCGGGCACTGGCGGAGGCGCAGAACCTGTCGCTGCGTCAGGTGGCGATCGCGACCACCCAGCGCTCCGGTTTCGCGGGCACCCCCGGGCAGGTAGCCGACGAACTCACCCGGTGGGTTCGCAGTGGGGCGACGGACGGATTTAACATCTCGCCGTATCTGGTGCCCACCGGACTCGACGAGATCGTCGACCTGCTGGTGCCCGAATTGCAGGAGCGAGGTTCGTACCGAACGGAATACGAAGGCTCCACCCTGCGTGAGCACCTCGGGCTCCGGCCCGCCCTGTCGCGCCGGGAGGTCGAGTCCCGGCAGGCGGTCGGGTAGCGGGGTCCGTGTGGCGCCGCGACCGGCGATCTCTTACACTCGGTAACGACCATCCAGAGCGACCGAGAGACCTGGCTCGTTGACGTCGCAGCAACCCCCCGCCCTGCGGGTGCGGGTGCTACCGCCGGGATCGATGGAGGAACGATGTTGACCGAAGGTTTCGTGAGCGCCTGGGGGCGCCTGCACGTCGATCTCTGCCGGCTGTCCACCTCGATCTGTCACAGCTGACCTGATACCCCGATCCCTCGGGGTTCCGGCTCTTCACACCGCATCCGCGTCGGATCCGGTGTCCCTCACCTTCCTGTGCGCGTGAGCGCTGCCGATACGACGGGCAGCGCGCACGGCACTTCTTCGAGATCACGGAGTTCTCGGTGCCATCAGTGCTTTTGTCCTCGCCCCACCGCGGTGCCCGCATCGCAGCAGGTATCGGCGCCGCCGCCGTGCTGGCCACGGCGCTCACCGCCTGCGGTGGCGGCTCCAGCAGTTCCTCCGCGGATGCGGGCCCCGCACAGCCGGGCGGCACACTCCGCTACGGCCTCTCCCAGGCACCCACGTGCGCCGACCCCGCGCAGTCGGGCACGAATCAGACGATCTACGTGGCTCGTCAGGTGGTGGACTCGCTCACCGACCAGGACCCGGAGACGGGCGAACTGAAGCCGTGGCTCGCCGAGAGCTGGGAAACCGACGCCGACGCATCCTCCTTCACGTTCCACCTGAAGGAGGGGGTGACGTTCAGTGACGGAACGCCTTTCACCGCGGAGTCGGTGAAGAAGAATCTCGACGCCATCGTGAACACCCTCTCCGGCGCCAAGGCCCCGCTCGGTGCCAGCTACCTCGCCGGGTACACCGGAACCACCGTGATCGACCCGCTGACCGCGCAGGTCGACTTCGCCGCACCCAACGCGCAGTTCCTGCAGGCGTCGTCCACCCCGCAGCTGGGCATCCTGTCCGATGCGTCCGTCGCGAAGTCCGCCGAAGAGCGGTGCACCGGCAACATCTCGGGCACCGGACCGTTCACGTACGCCGACTACCAGCAGGACAAGTCGGTGACCCTCGCCAAGCGCGCCGGATACAACTGGGGTTCGGACGTGTTCGGCCACGACGGCGAGGCCTACCTCGACACCATCGAGTTCAGTGTCGTGCCCGAATCCGGTGTCCGCACGGGCAGCCTGTCCTCGGGACAGCTGGATGCGATCAGTGACGCGTTGCCGCAGGATGCCCCGCAGATCGAAGGCGCAGGCGGGCAGGTGCTCACCACGTCGAACCCCGGGACGCCGTTCGGTTTCCAGCCCAACGTGACTCGCGGACCGCTCGTCGATCCGGTCGTGCGCAGTGCGCTGGTCCCGGCGATCAACCGGCAGGAACTGGTCGACACCGTGCTCGGGCCCAACTTCAAGCCCGCCACCAGCACGCTGGCCAGCCGCACCCCCGGCTACGTGGCGCTGCCGGACGTGACATTCGACCCGGAGAAGGCGAAGTCGATCCTCGACCAGGCGGGCTGGGTTCCCGGTGCCGACGGCATCCGGGAGAAGGGCGGTCAGAAGCTGAGCTTCCCCGTTCTGTTCAGCTCCGTGTTCGCCGGCAACCAGGCCATCCTCGAACTGGTGCAGCAGCAGCTCAAAGAGGTGGGAGTAGATCTGCAGCTGAATCTCGTGTCCACCCCGGAGGCCACCGCTCGCCAGAATGCCAAGGACTTCGACGCCACCTATTACAACAGCACCCGCGCCGACGGTGACATCCTCCGCACCCAGTTCGGGCTCGAGGGCCGCAACCTGAACAACCGCGGACCGATTCCCGCGCTCGACGACGTGCTCGCGAAGCAGCTCGCCACCACCGACACCACCGAGCGGAGCGCGCTCGTCGCCGACGCCCAGCAGCAGGTGCTCGACAACGGCCTGTGGATCCCCACGGTGGAGTTGTCGCAGGCGATCGGCGCCGGCCCGAACGTGCAGGACCTGAAGTTCGAGGCCTCGGCCCGGCTCCAGTTCTTCGACACCTGGATCAGCGGACGCTGAGCCATGATTCGCTACCTCGGACTACGCGTGCTGCAGGCGATCGCCGTCCTGTGGGCGACGTTCACCGTGTCGTTCGCCGTGCTGTTCCTGCTGCCGTCCGACCCGGTGAGCATCGCCGTCGACTCGGCGACCGCCGGAACGACGGTCGACGCGGCCGCCGTCGCGGAGCTGCAGGCGCGGTACGGCCTCGACCAGCCGGTGTGGGTGCAGTACTGGAATTCGCTGAGCCACGCCGTCCGCGGTGACTTCGGGTACTCGATCGCCACCGGGCAATCGGTGACCGAGGCGATCGGGAACGCGGTCCCCAGCACGCTCGCGCTGGCGTCCGCGGCGCTGCTCCTCGCGGTCGTGTTCGGGGCAGCGGTCGCGTTCCTCGCCACCTACACCAGGGTCCACTGGGTGCGGAATCTGCTGTTCTCGCTGCCTCCGCTCGGTGTCGCGGTGCCGACGTTCTGGGTGGGACTGATTCTGCTGCAGCTGTTCTCGTTCCGGCTGAAGGCCTTTCCGGCGTTCGGCGACCAGGGGATCGCGACGCTGGTGCTCCCCGCGGTGACGCTCGCGCTGCCGACCGGCGCGGTGATCGCCCAGGTGCTGGCGGCGAGTCTGCAGACCACGTGGCGGCAGCCGTTCATCGAAGCCGCACGGGCGAAGGGCGCGTCCCGCTGGCAGATCCAGACGCGGCACGCGCTGCGCCTGTCGAGCATTCCCGCGTTCACCATCGCCGGTGTGCTCGTGGGGAATCTGCTGGCCGGATCGGTCGTCGTCGAGACGGTGTTCTCGCGCGCCGGAGTCGGGCGGCTCACCCAGACGTCCGTGATGGCGCAGGACATTCCGGTAGTCCAGGGAATCGTGGTGCTGAGCTCCGTCGTCTACGTACTCGTCAATCTCGCCGTCGATCTGCTCTACCCGCTGATCGATCCCCGGATCGTCGAGGGCAGGCGCAGTTCGGACCGCAGCGGCGGCGCGGATGTGGAGGAGAAGGTTCATGTCTGACATCCTCACCAGGGAACTGATCGACGAGGCCGAGGGTTTCGGCACTCCGCCGGTCGAACCGCCGCCCGTGATCGCGTCCGAGTCGGACAGCCGCGGACGCCGCGTGGTGACGTGGTTGCGTCGCAATCTCGTGCTCGTGGGCTCGGCCGCCGTGCTCCTCGTCGCGGTCGGATTCGCGGTGGCGCCGTCGGTGTTCGCGAGCGGCGACCCGCTGGTCGGAGTGCCCGCCCAGAAACTGCAGGCGCCGAGCGCCGCGCACTGGTTCGGCACCGACAACATCGGCCGCGACGTGTATACCCGCGTGGTCCACGGCGCCGGATTGTCGCTGACCGCAACGTTGTTGGCCGTGGGCATCGCACTGGTCGTCGGCTCGCTGATCGGCCTGCTGTCCGGTGCCGTCGGAGGTGCGCTGGACGCCTTCCTGATGCGCGTCGTCGACGTCCTCCTGTCGATCCCCGCCCTGCTGCTCTCGCTCGCTCTGGTGACCGCGCTGGGATTCGGCACGGTCAACGTGGCCATCGCGGTAGGCGTGTCGCTGATCGCGAACTTCGCCCGCGTGATGCGTTCGGAGGTGCTGCGCGTGCGCCGGTCGCTGTACGTCGAGGCGGCGTTCGCGTCGGGTGTCCGCTGGCACACGGTGCTGCGCCGCCACGTTCTGCGGAATTCGTACGCGCCCGTCGTGGCACTCGCCGCCGTCGAGTTCGGGATGGCGGTCCTCGCGGTGTCGTCGCTGAGCTTCCTCGGGTTCGGCGCGGTGCCGCCCACCCCGGAATGGGGCTCGCTGATCTCCGAGGGCCGGAACTACCTCGCCACCGCGTGGTGGATGACCACCCTGCCCGGACTGGTGATCGTGGCCGTCGTGCTGTCGGCGCACCGACTCGGACATGCACTCGAACAGAGGGAAGTGCGATGAGTTCGACTACTACTGCTGCGGCAGGCACCACGGCGCCGCTCCTCCAGGTCTCCGGACTGCGGGTGGCGTACGGGAGCGTGAGCGATCCCGTCGTGGCCGTGAAGGGCGTCGACCTCACGGTCTCGCGCGGCGAAGTGGTGGCCGTGGTCGGCGAGTCCGGCTCCGGAAAATCCACCACCGCGCACGCCATCCTCGGACTGCTCAGCGGATCCGGGCGGGCCGTCGCCGGCACCGTCACATTCGACGGTGGGCGTCTCGACACCAAGTCGGAGCGCGCACTCGGACGGGTCCGCGGCGCCCGGATCGGCCTGGTTCCCCAGGACCCGACGACGTCGCTCAACCCCGTCCTGCGGGTCGGCGCCCAGGTGGCCGAGGTGCTCCGGATCCACGGTCTCGCCGACCGGCGGACGGCCGCCGTCGAGGCGGTGCGCATTCTCTCCGAAGCCGGGATCGACAAGCCCGAGGTGCGGGCGAGACAGTACCCGCAGGACCTCTCGGGCGGGCAACGGCAGCGCGTCCTGATCGGGATCGCGCTGGCGTGCAGCCCCGAACTCGTGATCGCGGACGAGCCGACCAGCGCACTCGACGTCACGGTGCAGCGCCGGATTCTCGATCACCTCGACGCGCGGATCGCCGAATCCGGCACCGCGGTCCTGCTGATCACGCACGATCTGGGTGTCGCAGCCGACCGCGCCGACCGGATCGTGGTGATGAGCCAGGGTGAGGTGGTGGAAACGGGCCCCACCCGCGAGATCCTCGAGAACCCCCAGCACGAGTACACCCGCACCCTGCTGGGCGCGGCGCCGAGTCTCTCGGTGGGACGGGGGCCCAGCCGCGCCGCGGAGGCGGCCGGAGCCGAACCCGATGTCCTGCTGCGGGTGTCCGGGGTGTCCAAGACGTTCCGGATCGATCGGCGCACGGCCATCGACGCCGTCCAGGACGTGTCGTTCGAGGTCCCGCGCGGGCGCACCCTGTCGCTGGTGGGGGAGTCGGGGTCCGGCAAGTCCACGGTGGCCCGGATCGCGATCCGGTTGGAGTCTCCCACCGGAGGCCGCGTCGAGTTCGACGGCCGGGACATCACCACCCTGCGCGGCGGCGCGCTGCGCGCCCTGCGCCGCCGAGTGCAGATCGTGTACCAGAACCCCTATGCTTCCCTCGATCCGAAGCTGGCCGTTGCGGATATCGTGGCGGAACCGCTCGGTGCGTTCGGTGTCGGCACCCGGGCGGAACGGGAGGCGCGAGTCGCCGAACTGCTCGAGCAGGTCGCGTTGCCGCGCACCTACCTCGAACGCCGACCGGCCGAGTTGTCCGGCGGCCAACGGCAGCGGGTCGCCATCGCCCGCGCGCTCGCGCTGCACCCCGAACTCGTCGTGCTCGACGAACCGGTGTCGGCGCTGGACGTCTCGGTGCAGTCGCAGATCCTCGGGCTGCTCGAGAGCCTGCAACGGGACCTCGGGCTCAGCTACCTCTTCATCTCACACGACCTCGCCGTGGTCCGGCAGATCAGCGACACGGTCGCGGTGATGCGGTCCGGCCGCATCGTCGAATCGGGCGCCGCGGCAGAAATATTCGACAATCCCCGCCACGACTACACCCGGCAGTTGCTCGACGCCATCCCGGGACGGTCCGTCGTGCGTTCACGTTCTGCACAGCTGGAGGAATCGATTCATGCCTGAGCCACACGACCCGCTCGTCGCCGTCGATCTGTACGGCACGGGGATCCATCCGCAGTCCTGGCGTCGTCAGGACTCGCGCGCCGAGGACCTCTTCACCGCCGGCTACTGGACCGGCCTGCTCGGGCAGGCCGACTCCGCCGGAGTGGACCTCGCGTTCGTCGGCGATACCTTCGCGATCGCCACGACGGGACACGCCGATCAGCGTGGACAACTGGACGCCGTGGCGATCGCCGCACGGGCCGTCGCGTCCACCGAGCGGATCGGTCTGGTTCCGACGGTGACCGTCACCCACACCGAACCGTTCCACGTGTCCAAGGCCATCGCGAGCCTCGACCACGCGTCGCTCGGCCGCGCCGGATGGCAGGTGGACGTGTCGGCCGGTCAGGCGCAGGCGAATCTGTTCGGGCGCAGGGACGCACAGGATGTCGAGAGCCTGTGGGCGGAGGCGGCCGACGCGATCGAGGTCGTCAGCCTGCTGTGGGACAGCTGGGAGGACGACGCCGAGATCCGCGACGTGCGCACCGGCCGCTTCATCGACCGGGACAAGCTGCACTACATCGATTTCGAGGGCACGCACTTCTCCGTGAAGGGTCCCTCGATCACGCCGCGATCGCCGCAGGGGCAGTCGCTGATCGTGATCGGTGCGCGGGACGAGCACTCCACCCGGGTCGCCGCGGCGCGCGCCGACGTGATCCGCATCGGCGCGCCCACCGTGGACGCAGCACGTGACGCCGCGGACCGGGTGCGACGTGCCGCCGCCGAGGCGGGCCGGGACTCCGCCTCGCTGCGGATCCTGCTGGACGTCGAGGTGGTGATCGCCGAGACCGCCGACGCGGCGGAACGCGACCTCGCCCAGCTCGAGAACTGGTCCGGCAGCCGATACGAGCCGGCGTCGATTCTCCACCGCGGCGACGCGCCGGGACTCTCCCGCCTGATCACCGACGTGGTGGGCGCCGGGGGCGTCGACGGCGTGACCCTCCGGCCGCTGGCGCTGACGTCCGGCCTGAACGAGATCACCGAGCGCGTCCTGCCGCTGCTGCGCCCGGGCGACCGAGCGCCCGACAGCGGAGTGCTCCGGGAGCGGCTCGGCTTCACCCGTCCCGTCAATCACTTCGCCGGGCAGGACTGACATCATGAGCAACCAGCGCAAGCAGATTCATCTCGCCGCGCACTTTCCCGGCGTCAACAACACCACCGTGTGGAGCGACCCCGAGTCGAAGAGTCAGATCGACTTCGACTCGTTCGTGCACCTCGCGGAGACCGCCGAACGCGGGTTGTTCGACTTCTTCTTCCTCGCCGAGGGCCTGCGCCTGCGTGAGCACCGAGGACAGATCCACGACCTCGACGTGGTGGGCCGGCCCGACACGTTGACGGTGCTCGGCGCGCTCGCCGGAGTCACCGCACATCTGGGCCTGGCGGGGACGATCAACACCACGTTCAACGAACCGTACGAGCTGGCACGGCAATTCGCCTCGCTCGACCACCTGTCCGACGGCCGCGCCGCGTGGAACATGGTGACGTCCTCGGACGCGTTCACGGGGGAGAATTTCCGGCGCGGGGGATACCTCGACAAGGCCGACCGGTACGTCCGCGCAGGCGAACTGATCGAGGGCGCCCGCAAGTTCTGGGACAGCTGGGATCAGGATGCGCTGCAGATCGACCGCGCCCGGGGAGTGTTCGCCGCGGACAACGCGATTCGCGACGTCACCCACTCCGGCTCCCAGTTCGACATCCGGGGACGGTTCACGATTCCCCGGAGCCCGCAGGGGCATCCGGTGCTGCTGCAGGCCGGTGACTCCGATGAGGGCCGCGAATTCGGCGCCGCCCAAGCGGATGCGATCTTCACCATTCACGGATCGCTCGAGGACGGTCAGAAGTTCTATACGGACGTCAAGGGCAGGCTGGCGAAGTACGGGCGCGGCCACGGCGACCTCAAGGTGCTGCCCGCGGCGACCTTCGTGCTGGGCGACTCCGCGGCGGACGCGGCCGAGCGCGCCGATCACATCCGGCACCAGCAGGTGGGCCCACAGACGGCGATCGCGTTTCTCGAACAGGTGTGGGGCCGTGACCTTTCCGCGTACGACCCGGACGGTCCGCTACCGGACGTCGAACCGGCCGACGACACGAACATCACCCGCGGCCGGGTCCGGCACGCGAAGGACCCACGCGAGATCGCCGCCGCGTGGCGGGCGAAGGCGGAAGCCGAGAAGCTCAGCATCCGTGAACTGATCATCGCGGTCACCACCCGCCAGCAGTTCGTCGGCACCGCCGCGCAGGTGGCCGAGGAGATCGACCGCTACGTGCAGGCGGACGCGTGCGACGGCTTCATCCTGGTACCGCACCTCACTCCGGCCGGGCTCGACGAGTTCGTCGAGACGGTGGTCCCGGAGTTGCAGAACCGCGGCAGTTTCCGCTCCGAGTACTCGGGGACGACCCTGCGCAGCCATCTCGGACTGCGCCATCCGCATCACCAGACAGAAGGAGTTCGGGCATCATGACCGCAGTCACCGCAGGCGCGACATTCGAGCAGGGCTGGCAGGACTGGCATTCGGCGCGGGAGGAGTCGTTCCGCGACCCGCTGGGATGGCTGAGTCTCACGGCCCTGCACTGGCTCGTCGAGACGGACACGACGTTCCCCGACCTGCCCGGGAAGTGGCGGGCCGATGCGGACGGGGTGGTGATCACGGCCACCGCCGACGCGGGTCTCGAGGTCGACGGCGAAGCGGTCGACGGCACGGAGACCCTCGCACCTCTGGAGGGTGCACCCGGTCTGCTCGTCCGGCACGGGAGCCGCAACATCGAGGTGATCCGCAGAACCGGTGACGTCGCCCTGCGGATCCACGACCCCGAGGCAGGCACCCTCGCCGCGTTCACCGGAATCCCGACGTTCCTGCCTGCGCGGCAGTGGGCCGTGCCGGGAACGTTCACCCCGTTCCCGCAGTCTCGCGTCGTGACGACGGGTGCGGTCGTCGAGGGACTCGAGCACCACCACACGGCGCTGGGGACGCTGGCATTCGACTACGACGGCGCCGCACACGAACTCGTCGCGTTCGCCGGCAAGGACGGTGGCCTGCACGTTTTGTTCACCGATGCCACCAGCGGGGTCAGCACGTACCCCGCGGCGCGGTCACTGGCCGTGGTCGCCCCCGCCGCCGACGGCCGGGTGGTCCTCGATTTCAACCGGGCGGCCAACCTGCCGTGCGCATTCACCGACTACGCCACCTGCCCGGTCGCGCCCGCCGAGAACCGGCTGACGCTCGCGGTCGAGGCCGGCGAGAAGAACCCGCGGTAGGCATGGCCGAGAAGCAGGTCGTGCTCGGGGCGGCGGCACCCGCGGGCCGGACGGACTTCGCCGTCCTCGCGCATGCCGCCCGCACCGCGGAGCGGGGGAGATTCGACTTCTTCCTCGCCGACGGCGTCACCGCGGCGAACGCGCTGGCCGGGTTCACCGACGCGGTCGGGCTCGCGGCGACGCTGGACACGACCTCCGCCGAACCGTACGACGTGGCCCGCCGGCTGGCCTCACTCGATCACCTGTCGGGCGGCCGTGCGGCGTGGAACACACCGGCTCCCGGCGACGAGCGGGCCGCGGAGTTCGTCGACACCGCCCGCACGCTGTGGGATTCCTGGGCCGAGGGGGTCGTGACGGTCGACCGCGGCGCGGGACGATTCGTCTCGGACCCCACCGCCGGGGCGTTCTACCACCGGGGCAGGCACTTCGACATCGGGGGACGCTTCACCGTCCCGCGGAGCCCGCAGGCGCAACCGGTGGTGATCGTGTCGGGCGACGGCCCGCAGGCCCGGGATCTCGCCGCCCGGCACGGCGACGTGATCATCGCGCCGCTCGGCACGTTCGAGGCCGGTCGCGCGTTCTACGACGACCTCGCGCGCCGCACGGTCGAAGCCGGCAGGCCCGCCGGTGCGGTGAAGGTTCTCTCCGCCGCGACGTTCGCAGGCACCGCCACGTCCGTCGCGGACCGGATCGTCCGGTGGGTCCGGGAGGACGCAGCGGACGGGTTCGTCCTGCCCTCCCACCTCACCCCGGGCGAACTCGACCTGTTCGTCGACACAGTGGTGCCGTTGCTCCGGGACCGCGGCGTTCTGCGCACCGAATACACCACCGCCACGCTGCGGCAGCACCTCGGACTCGGTGCCCCGCGCAGCCATCGCGCTGTCAATCCCCGCTCTCTCCAGAAGGTGCCCTCATGACCACTCCGTTGTCCGTCCTCGATCTGTCGCCCGTCAGCGAGGGCGCCACCGCCCGCACCGCGCTGCGGAACACCGTCGACCTGGCCCGGCACGCCGAAGCGTGGGGATACAAGCGGTACTGGGTTGCCGAACACCACTTCGTGGGCGTCGCCAGTTCGTCGCCGGCCGTGCTCGTCGGGATCCTGGCCGCGGCGACCAGCACGCTCCGGGTCGGCGCCGCCGCGGTGCAGTTGGGCCACACCACCGCAGCGGCCGTGGTCGAGGCGTTCGGCACCGTCGACGCGCTGTATCCGGGTCGCCTGGACCTCGGGCTCGGGAGGTCGGGTCAGCGGCGGGCCGAGGCGCTGAAAGCCGTTGCGGAGCGCAACAACCAGCCGGCCCCGCCCCGCCGGGAGACGGAGATCCGCGACGGCGTCGTGATCCCGGCACCGTTCGATCCGTCCGGGCTCCTGCTGTCTCCGCGGCTCTCGGCGGCCCAGTCGGTACTCCAGCAACCGGGCGCGCTGTCGCCCGCATTCGACCAGCAGGTCGACGACATCCTGGCACTGCTCGGCGGCACGTACCGCACCCCGGACGGGATCGAGCTCCACGCCAGCCCCGGCGAAGGCGCCGACGTCGAGGTGTGGGTATTCGGCAGCAGCGCGGGGCCCAGCGCCGAACTGGCCGGCCGGCTGGGGTTGCCCTTCGGGGCGAACTACCACGTGAGCCCGTCGACGACCCTCGAGGCGGTCGAGGCCTACCGCGCCGCGTTCCGCCCGTCGTCGAACCTGCAGAAGCCGTACGTCGTCGTCTCCGCCGACGCGGTCGTGGCGGAGGACGACGCGACCGCGAAGGAACTGGCGTCGACGTTCGCACACTGGACGCACAGCATCCGCAGCGGGCACGGTGCGATCCCGTATCCCGACCCGGCGCACACGGCACCGATCGGCGAGACGGAACGCGCGGCGGTCGAGGACCGGCTGATCACCCAGTTCGTGGGGGCACCAGCCACCGTCGCGGACCGACTCGACAGTCTGCGAAGGCTCACCGACGCCGACGAACTGGTGATCACCAGCGTCACCCACGATCACGGCGACCGGTTGCGCTCCTACGAGCTGCTCGCGGCGGAGTGGGGACTGCCGGGTCTGCTGGCCGCCTGAGAGCACGATGATTGAACGCTGGTCCAAATGGGAATCCCAGGCGCATGGACACAGCAAATGCCCCTGTGCCCGGGTCCCATGACGAGCTGGTCGAGCAGTTACGGAAGTACCTGAGCTCGATCACGTCGACGGAACTCGGTCCCGACGACGACTACTTCACCCTGGGATTGGTGAGTTCGTTGCGGGCCCTGGAGATCGTCACGTACATCGAGGGCTCCCACGACGTCGTGGTCGAGGTGGAGGATCTCGATCTCGACAACTTCCGTACCGCAACGCGGGTGGCGGGCTTCATTCGGAGAAAGCGGGGCGAGCAGCTTCGTGCGACGGACGGGGCGTCGCCGTGATCGGAATCGACACACTTGTCGCCTCCGCCGAGACCGACGCCGGCAGCTGGGACGAGACCGGACTGCCGGTCGACGTCATCGAGGCCGCCGCGCGGGCGGGAGTCCTCGGGCTGGACCGGACGACGGACTGCCGGGGACTCGGCCTGAACGCGGCCGAACTCGGCTCGGTCGCAGAAAGACTCGGGGCGGTCTGCACGTCGTTGCGCTCGCTGCTGACCGTGCAGGGGATGGTGAACGCCGCCCTCGATCGGTGGGGCACCGCCGAACAGCGGGCACAGTGGGTGCCGGCCCTGGCGACCGGCGAACTCCTCGCCGGATTCGCCGCCACCGAATCCGGCGCCGGCAGCGACCTCTCCTCTGTGACTACCAGTTTCGACGAGCACGGCTCGGATCACCGGATCTCCGGACGGAAACTGTGGGTCACGTTCGGCGAGGTCGCGGACGTACTGCTCGTCCTCGGCCGGTCGCAGGCCGGGCTGACGACCGCGCTGGTCGAAACGGACTCACCCGGAGTGTCCGTCGAACCGGTCCACGGACAGCTGGGTATGCGCGGCGCCCGGATCGCACACATCGCGTTGGACGGCGTCGTCGTCCCCGCGGACCACCTGATCGCACCGCCCGGATTCGGACTGTCCCACGTCGTCGGCACCGCCCTGGACCACGGCCGGTACACCATCGCCTGGGGGTGCGCCGGGATGGCGCGCGGGTGTATCGCCGACGCCGTCGCGCACGCCTCCACCCGGGTGCAGGGCAGCGCCGTGCTGTCCGAGCACGACTCGGTCCGCGCGATCGTCGGTCGCAGCTGGGTCGATGCCGCCGGCGCCCGCGCGCTGTGCGAACGGGCCGCCGAACAACGCGATGCCCACGAGCCGAGCGCGCTGTTCACGACGATCGCCGCGAAGTACGCCGCGGCCCGGGTCGCCGCGTCGGTGAGCCAGCAGGCGGTCCAGGTGCTCGGGGCCGCGGGATGCGCCCCCGGCAGCAGGGTGGGTCGCTTCTTCCGCGACGCCAAGGTCATGCAGATCATCGAGGGCGCGACGGAGGTCGCCGAACTCCAGATCGGTGAGTACGTGCTGGGGGGAGGTGCGCGATGACCGCTGACAGACCGGTCACGATCGATTCGGTCGCGCTCTGGTTCCCGGACGACGAGGTGACCGTGGCAGGCCTGCCCGAGCTCGACGAACTGCCGATCGCTCAGCGCGAGCACGCCTTGTCTCTGGGCATCGACACGGTGCGGATCGGAATCGGGCTCTCCGAGGTGGATCTGGCGCACGCCGCGGCCGACGAGGCGCTCCGGACGGCGGGCCTCGACGCCACCCAGCTCGATGCGCTGCTGCTCGTCCAGGGCCGGGTTCCGCAGTATCTGCTCGCATCCGAGGCGACCCGGCTGCAGCACCGGCTCGGCGCGACCCAGGCGTTCACCACAAGTGTGGGGGACCTCGGGTGCGTGTCCGTCTCGGCGGCGTTCGCGCTCGCGTCGGCGTTGCTCCGCGGCGACCCCCGTTGCCAGAACGTCCTCGTCGTCGCGGCGGCGAAGACACCGACCCGGTCACGGTACCGGTCGCCGATGACTCTCCTGGGCGACGGCGCCGCCGCGGTCCTGCTGACGACGTCGGGGACCGGGCGTTACGAACTCGTCGACCAGATGATCCGCAGCGACGGAAAGTACGCCGACCTGTTCCACATCGACTACCGCGACGTCCGCGAAGCCGACTGGGTCGAGGAATGCGCCGACGAACCCACGTACTCGTTCCGCCTCGCGGTCGAGAGCCGGAAGAGGTTCACGGAGATCAACGCGGACCTGCTGGCCCGGAACGGGCTGCAGCAGGACGCGATCGGCGTATTCCTGATGCAGAACCTGTCGCTCGGTGCGTTCGCGTTCTGGCAGGAGGCGCTCGATGTCACCATCGATCCCGTCTGCCGCGACAACCTGGCCCGATTCGGCCACCTCGGATCGGTCGACGTCGCGGCGAACCTCGAGCGCGCGGCGTCCGCACAGGCGCCCGGCGACTACTGCGTGATCATGAACAGCAGCCCGGTCGCGGCGTGGAGCAGCGCACTGCTCCGGCGCCTGCCGGATCGACCCGGGCACGGGAAGTGATCGCGATGGCGCAGACGGTCAAGTGCATGGTCTGGGATCTCGACGACACCATCTGGGACGGCGTCGTCCTCGAACAGGATGCCCCGGTGCCGAAAGCGGACGCCCTCCGCGCCCTGGACGTGCTCGACCGCCGCGGCATCCTGCACGCCGTGGCGAGCCGCGGCGAATACGAACCCGCAGCCGCGCACCTGCGCATGCACGGCATCGAGGAACTGTTCTGCGCCGTCGACGTCGGCTGGGGCCCGAAGTCGGAGGCCGTGCGCCGCATCGCGGAGACACTGAATCTGGGTCTGGACACCATCGCGTTCGTCGACAACGATCCCGTCGAGCGGGCCGAGGTGTCCGAGGCGCTTCCCCCGGTGCGTTGCTATCCGGCCGAGCAGATCGCGTCGTTCCCCGACCTTCCCGAGTTGACGCCGCCCGCCGTCACCGAGGAGGCGAGGCAGCGGAGGTCGCTGTACCGCGCCGAACGGATCCGTCAGGTGAGCGAACAGGAATTCCGCGGGTCCAACTCCGAATTCCTGGCCTCGCTCGAACTGGTCATGACGGTCCGCCGGGCGACCGAGGACGACCTCGAACGCGCCCACGAACTGACCGTGCGGTCTCATCAACTCAACACGACGGGCCGGACTTTCGGCATCGACGAACTGCGCCGGCTGTGCGCCTCGGACGACCACGAGGTGCTCGTCGCGTCGCTCGGCGACCGATTCGGCGGGTACGGCACGATCGGTCTCGCGGTCTCGGAGATCCGCGGCGACGATTCCGTCCTGCAACTGCTGCTGATGTCGTGCCGGGTGATGTCCCGCGGGGTCGGGACCGCGCTGATCCGGCACGTCGTCGAGCGGGCACGCACCCATGGCAGGCGGGCGCTCGCCGAGTTCGTGCCGACGGACGTCAACCGGGTGATGCTGGTGACCCTGCGATTCGCGGGCTTCGACGTGGTCGACCCAACCCCCGATCGGATGCTGCTGCTGTGCAATGACGTTCGCAGCGCCGGCGCACCGAACGCCGATCACGTCGCGGTCCTCTCGGGAGACGTGGCGCCATGACGGACGTGGTCGCGAACGGTGGGGTGATGTCCGGGATCCTCCGCCAGTGCGCGCGGGTTCCCGACCGGATCGCGATCGTGGTGGGCGACCGGACGCTGACGTATCGCGAACTCGATTCGGTGAGCGAGGCACTGGCGCGGCAACTCGCCGCCCTGGGCGTGCGGCCGGGCCGGGTGGTGCTGATCCACCAGCGGCAGAGCGTCGAGACGGTGGTGGGGATGATCGCCGCGCTGCGGCTGGGTGCGGCGTGGTGCGTCATCGAGCCCGGCCATCCGGTGGGTCAACTCCGCGCGCTCCTCGGCGACATCGACTGCGGTGCCATCGTCTTCGGGTCCGCGGATCCGAAGACGTCGCCGGAGTCGGTCCGGGAACTCGCCCGGAGTGCGGGCGGACGTGTTCCCGCACTGCACGACCGGGACGCCGACCACCCGCCCGTCGCCGAACGGGCCGATCTTCCCGAGGACGTGCCCGCGGGCGCCGCCGCCTACGTGATCACCACGTCCGGGTCGACCGGCGTCCCCAAGGCCGTCGTCGCGAGCCGCGCCAACCTCGCGAGCATGGTCGACGGTCGCAACTACGACTTCGACGACGGCGACCTCGTCACGTTCTCCGCGTTCCGCCTCACGTGGGACGGCTCCCTGCTGAAAACCCTGTGGGCGTTGTGCACCGGCGGCACCAGTGTGCTCCCGGACGCCCGCGAACTGATGGACGCCGAGGCCGTCGCCGCGCTCGCCCGGACGTGGCGGACCACCCACCTGGTCGCGACCCCCTCCTTCTACCGGCTGCTGCTGCCGCATCTCACCCCGCTGCGCGAACGTCTGCGGTTGGTGACGCTTGCGGGAGAAGCCCTTCCGGGCACGCTCGTCGAACAGCATCGAGCGGTGCTGTCCGGGGTCCCGCTGAGCAACGAGTACGGTCCGACCGAGACGACCGTCAGCTGTCTGGCTCATCCGGTGCGCGACGTGCCCGCCTCGATCGCGCCGATCGGCAGACCACTGGGGGCGAGCACGGCGTACGTCCTCGACGCGAAACTGGTCGAGGTGCCGTACGGAGCGGTCGGGGACCTGTACATCGGCGGTCCGCAGATTTCCGAGGGGTACGCGTCCCGCCCGGCCGCCACCGCGGCCCGCTTCGTCGCCGACCCCTTCGCGGCGCGGCCGGGTGCCCGGATGTATCACACGGGTGACCTCGCGCGCGTCGATCCGCACGGCGACATCGAATTCCGCGGCCGGTTCGACGGACAGGTGAAAGTGCGCGGCGCCCGGGTCGAGAGACACGCGGTGGAGGCGGTCCTGGAGAGTCATCCCGCGATACACCAGGCCGTGGTTCTCGCGACCGCCGACGAACACGGGGAGACGGTATTGACCGCGTTCTGGGTGCCCGCGGCCGCGGCGACCGTACTGCCCACACCGCGCGACCTGATCGCGCACTGCGCCGAGCGGCTCGTCGCGCAGGCGGTGCCCGACCGCTTCCTCGCGCTCGGTGCCCTTCCGCTCGCACCGAGCAGCAAGGTGGACGAGGCGGCGTTGCGCCGGCTGCTGCCCAGCGGAGGTGGTGGCGTTGCGTGAGCACCATACCGAGGCCGCAGGCCGCGCGGACGCACCGTTCCCGCTGTCTTCGGCCCAATACGAGGCGTGGCTGGCCCAGCAACTGGCCCCCGACGTGCCGTTGTGCATCGCCCAGTACGTCGAGGTGCACGGCGACCTGGACGTCGACCTGCTGCGCGAGGCCACCGTCGCGACCGCCGACGAATTCGGGTCGCCCTTTCTCCGGTTGATCGACAGGGGCGGTCAGCCGTTCCAACTGGTCGATCCGTCGGCGGACCGGTCGATCGGCCTGATGGACTTCCGCGGGGACGCCGAACCGGTGGAGGCCGCCCGTCGATGGATCCGCGCCGACTGCGAGACCCCACTGGATCCGACTCGCGACCGCCTCGTCGAATCGTCGGTTCTTCGCGTCGGCGACGCGCACTACTTGTGGTACAGCAAGATTCACCACGTCGCCCTGGACGGCTACGGTGCGATGACGATGCTCAACCGCATCGCGTCCCGCTACACCGCTGAGGTGCTCGACCGGGAACTGCCGCCCAACGAGGCCGTGGACCCCCGGCATCTGTACGACGCCGACCAGCAGTACCGGTCGTCGAGCCGCTTCGCCGCGGACCGGCAGTTCTGGGCCGAACGGGTCGGCGGCCTCGCACCCGGGTCGACCCTGGCCCGGCGGACCGGGCCCGCGGTTGCCACGAGCACCGACGTGACCGCGCCCCTTCCGGACTCGGCGGAGCGTGCGCTCGGCGACGCCGGCGCCCACGGGACCGCGAAGATCATCGCCGCGTTCGCCTGCTACCTGTCGAGGACGACCGGACGCCGGGACGTGCTCGTGAAGGTCCCGGTGTCGGCGCGCACCACCGCGACCCTGCGACGGTCCGGCGGAATGGTGGCCGGTGTCGTGCCGCTTCCCGTGCAGATCCGCCCCGAGGACACGGTGGGGCAGCTGGTGGAGCGGGTGCAACTCGATCTGATGGGCGCGCTGCGACACCAGCGTTTCGGGCTCGGCGACATCCGGCGCGACGCGGGCGCCGGTGCGGCGGAGACACTGTCGGGTCCGATGGTCAACGTCATGCTCTTCCACCAGGAACTCGCTCTCGGGCCGCTCGTCGGCGAATACCACATCGTCACGTCCGGGCCGGTCGAGGACCTGCTCGTCAACGTGTACCGGAGCGGCACGCCGGTCCGGACCTTCGTTCACTTCCTGGCCAACCCCAACCGGTACGACGCCGACGAGGTCGACGCGCATCACCGGCAATTCCTGGGACTGCTGGGCGATTTCGTCGCAGCCGACGCGGACACCGCGCTCAGCACCGTCCACGAGGAGACGGCCTGGCTCGACTTCTGGACGCGCACACTGGCGGACGCGCCCCCGGTGCTGGACCTGCCTACCGACCGTCCGCGGCCCGCACGGCCGTCCCATCGCAGCGCCGCCGTCGACGTCGCACTCGACCCGGATCTGCGGCGCAGCC
Source organism: Rhodococcus sp. JS3073 (assembly GCF_026810085.1). Lineage (NCBI taxonomy): Bacteria > Bacillati > Actinomycetota > Actinomycetes > Mycobacteriales > Nocardiaceae > Rhodococcus > Rhodococcus sp. JS3073. The sequence continues at coordinate 6,103,494 of NZ_CP113951.1, forward strand.
TGGAAGCGTGGGCGGCCGCACACCGCACGGACGCCGCCACCGTGATCCATGCGATGCTGGCGCTGGTGCTGGCACGATCGGCCCGGACCGACGACGTCGTCATCGGCAGGCGGACGGACACCGACCCGGTGGTGGTGCGGACCCACGTGCGCGGTTCGGACCGCTTCGGCGAGTACGTCGACACGGTGCGGGTCGCGGCCGCGGAGGCGTTCGCACACCGCGGTGTGCCCGCCCTCCGAATCACAGACGCGCTCGACCGGCTGCGGTCCGGGTCGCACGCACCGCTCTTCCAGGTGCTACTCGAATTCTCGGAACAGGGCGGGGAACTCGGCGACCTCGATCTGCGGGTGACGGTGTCGGACACGACGGCCCGATTCACGTACGCGACCGACCTGTTCGACGCCGCCACCGTGGAGGGAATCGCTCGGCGGTTCGTGCGGACCGCCGAGGCCGCCGCCGCGGATCCGTCGGCCGTGATCGGGGACATCGACCTGGTCGAACCGGCCGAACGCGCCCTGCTGCGGGACTGGTCGTCCCGGCCCGCGGATGCCGCCGACGAGACGACACTCGGTGCGCTGTTCGGCGCCCGGGCGGCGCGGAGGCCCGACGCCGCGGCAGTCGTGTCGGGTGGCGAACGCATGAGTTACGGCGACCTCGATGCCCGCTCGAACCGCCTTGCGCGGCGCCTGCTCTCGCTGGGGGTGGGTCCGGAGTCGTCGGTCGCGGTCGCGATGCCGCGGTCGGCGGCGCTCGTCGTCGCGCTCCTGGCGGTCGTCAAGGCCGGGGCCGCGTACCTCCCCATCGACGCGGACCATCCCGGTGAGCGCTCGGCGCTCGTCCTCGACGACGCCCACCCGATGTGCATTCTGGCCACCCGCGACACCGCGACCGCGCTGCCGGCATCGGACGTCCCCGTCCTGCTCCTCGATCCGACGGACCCGGATCTCGGCGGCGGCTCCGCCGACCCGCTGACCGATTCGGAACGGACACCGATCGATCCGGACTCGGTGGCCTACGTCGTCTACACGTCGGGATCGACGGGCCGGCCGAAAGGCGTTGCGGTGTCACACCGCAACGTGGTCTCGCTCTTCACGAGCACCCGGGATCTGTTCCGGTTCGGGGACACCGACGTGTGGACGATGTTCCACTCCCCGGCATTCGACTTCTCGGTCTGGGAGCTGTGGGGCGCCCTTCTGCACGGCGGGACGCTCGTCGTCGTCGACTTCGACACCACCCGGTCGCCCGCCGCGTTCCTCGCGCTGCTGCGCCGCGAGCGGGTGACGGTGCTGAGCCAGACCCCGACGGCGTTCTCGCAGTTGATCGACGTCGCCGATGCGGAGGACGGCGCGGGCACACCGCCGCTGCGGTACGTCGTGCTCGGTGGCGAAGCGCTCGACTTCGGGCAACTCGAACGCTGGTACTCCCGCCGCGACGAGGGTGCGCCCGTGCTCGTGAACATGTACGGCATCACCGAGACGACGGTGCACGTCACGCACCTCCCGCTCGGTCGCGGGCTCGCCGCGGCCGCGTGGACGAGCAGGGTCGGGCGGCCGATTCCCGGATTCCGGGTGTCGGTGCTGGACGCGCGGCTGCATCCGGTGCCGGTCGGTGTGGCGGGCGAACTGTACGTGGCGGGACCGCAGGTCGCGCGCGGCTACCTGGGCCGCGCCGGGCTCACGGCGTCCCGCTTCGTCGCGGATGCGTCGGGTGCCCGGATGTACCGGACCGGGGACGTCGTGCGGTGGCGACGCGACGGGGGTCTCGACTACCTCGGACGCGACGACTTCCAGGTCGAGATCCGCGGGTTCCGGGTGGAACTCGGCGAACTGGAATGGGTGCTGGGCCGGTGTGCCGGGGTCGCGCAGGCAGTGGTGACCCTGCACGAGGATCCGGTGACGGGCCCGGCGCCCGCGGCGTACGTGGTGCCCGAGGCGGGTGCGATCGTCGACCCGGAGGCCGTGCTGGAATTCGCCGGAGGCGCGCTGCCGTCGTACATGGTCCCGGCCTCGGTGACGGTCCTCGAGCGGCTGCCGCTGACCGTCAACGGGAAGGTGGACCGGGCGGCACTTCCGGCGCCCGTCACGGATTCTCGCGCCGAATTCGTGGCACCGGGCACTCCCGTCGAGGAGTCGCTCACGGTCATTTTCGCCGCGCTGCTCGGCGTGCCCGGGGTCGGCGTCGACGACGACTTCTTCGCGCTCGGCGGCAACTCGCTGATCGCGGCGAAGGTCGTGGCGCGGATCCAGGGTGTGCTCGGTGCGGGTGTGGGAGTGCGCGACGTCTTCGAGGCGCGGACGGTGCGGTCGCTGGCGACTCGGGTGAGCCGGGCGGACTCGGCCGACCGGCCGCCGCTCGTGGCGACGGACCGATCCGCGGCGGCGCCGGTGTCCCTTGCCCAGACGCGGATGTGGTTCCTCGACCAGTTCGACACGACGTCGCCCGCCTACAACATCGCCGCGGCCTTCCGGTTGCGCGGCCCCCTCGACGTCGCGGCGCTGCACAAGGCGCTGACCGACGTCGTGGACCGGCACGAGGCGTTGCGGACGATCTTCCCCATGCGGGGCGACACGCCCGTGCAGTCGGTGATCCCGGCGGCGGACGCGGTGCCCGGTCTCCGCGCGGTCACGGTGTCGGGGGAGAGCGACCTGCGGGACCGGCTCGCGGCGGCGCTGTCGGCGGGCTTCGAGGTGACCGCGCAGGTTCCGTTGCGGGCGCACCTGTTCGAGGCCGGACCACACGATCACGCCCTGGCCCTGGTGGTCCATCACATCGCGGCGGACGCGCTGTCGCTGGGCCCGCTCGCCCGGGACATCACGTCCGCGTACACCGCCCGGGCGCGGGGACACGCGCCGGACTGGGTGCCGCTTCCGGTGCAGTACGCCGATTACAGCATCTGGCAGCGGGCACTGCTCGGATCGGAGGACGATCCCGGCTCCCTGATGTCCCGCCAGCTCGGGTACTGGCGTTCCGCGCTCGCCGATGCGCCGGTCGTGACGGACCTGCCGATGGATCGCGCACGTCCCGAACACCGGTCGCTCGCCGGCGCGCGGGAGTCGTTCGACATCGGGGAGCGCCTCCACCGGAAGGTGGTAGCCCTTGCGCGAGAACACGATGCGACCGTGTTCATGGTGACGCACGCGGTGTTCGCGGTACTGGTGTCCCGCTTGGGAAGCACCACCGACGTGGTGATCGGATCCGCGGTGGCGGGCCGCGGTGAGGCCGTGCTCGACGACCTGGTGGGGATGTTCGTCAACACCCTGGCACTGCGCACCCCCGTGCACGGCGCCGACTCGTTCGCCGCGCTGCTCGCCGCCGTGCGGGACCGCGATCTGGAGGCGTTCGCGCATGCGGAGGTGCCGTTCGAGCGGGTGGTCGAGGCACTCGCTCTGCCGCGCACCACGGCCCACGCGCCGTTGTTCCAGGTGCTGTTCGAATTCCAGGACGTCGTGCGGCCCACCCCGAGCCTGCCGGAACTGGATGTGGAGGAAATCGACCTCGGTGTCTCCGTCTCCACGTTCGACCTGCAGCTGACCCTGGCCGAACGATTCGGCGAGGACGGGGAACCCGCCGGGATCAGCGCGGGATTCACCTATGCCACCGACATCTTCGACACCGCGACCGTCCGCAAGTTCGCCGAACGATACGTGCGGCTCCTCGACGCGATGGTCGCCGACCCCGACGTTCCGCTGGCCCACTTCGATCTGCTGTCCCCCGGCGAACGCGAGGCACTCGTCCCGGTGCGCGGGCGGCCCACCGGCACGACCCGGCTGCTGCCGGAGATCCTCTCCGCCGCGGCCGCCCGGGACCCGCACGCCGTCGCGCTGTCGTACGGCAACGCGGTGATGTCGTATCGCGAACTCGACGACTGGTCGAACCGCCTGGCCTGGGTGTTGATCCGCCGCGGAATCGGACCGGAGGACCACGTGGCGATCGGGCTCGTCCGGTCCGTGGAACTGGTGGTGTCGGTGTGGGCGGTGGCGAAGTCGGGTGCGTCGTTCGTGCCGGTGGATCCGAGTCTGCCGCCGGGGAGGATCGCCGACATCCTCGCCGACTGCGGGGCGGTCGCGGGACTCACCGTCGCCGAACAGCGCGACCGGATGCCGGACGGCGTGGAATGGCTGCTCCTGGACTACCCGGGTCCGACACGGCGTTGGGAGTCCCGTCCGATCGCCGACGACGACCGGGTCGTGCCGCTGCGACCGGGCCATCCGGCGTATCTGATGTACACGTCCGGGTCGACGGGGGCACCGAAGGGCGTCGTGATCCCCCATGCGGGGTTGCAGAACTTCACGATCGATCAGCGCGCCCGGTACGCGACGACGAACGCCTCGCGCGTCCTGAATCTCGCGTCACCCGGGTTCGACGCGACGATGCTCGAATACCTGATGGCGTTCGGCGCCGGTGCGCGACTGGTGATCGCGGCGCCCCAGGTGTACGGCGGCGCCGCCCTGACGGAGCTGCTGGCGGCAGAGCGGATCACGCACGCGTTCACCACCCCGGCGGTCCTGGCCACGATCGACCCGCGAGGACTGCGCCTGCTCCGCACGCTCGTCGTCGGCGGCGAACGCTGCCCGCCGGAGTTGCTGGCTCGCTGGGCGTCCGGGCGCACCCTGCTCGTCGGTTACGGTCCGACGGAGACGACGGTGATGTCGAACATCGGCGACCCGATGACACCCGGCGACCCCGTGCGGATCGGCCACCCGATGCGCGGTGTCCGCGAACTCGTCCTCGACGAGTGGCTGCGTCCGGTGCCGGTCGGTGTGGTCGGTGAGCTGTACGTGCTGGGGGAGGGGCTGGCGCGCGGCTACCACCGGCGGGCAGGAGCGACCGCCGCCTCGTTCGTGGCGAACCCGTTCGACCACCCCGGCTCCCGCATGTACCGCACCGGCGACCTGATGCGGTGGACGAAGGAAGGACGGCTGGAATATCTGGGCCGCAACGATTTCCAGGTCAAGTTGCGCGGCCAGCGGGTCGAGCCGGGGGAGGTGGAGGCGGCGCTCACCCGCTGCCCCGGTGTCGCGCAGGCGGTGGTCGTCGTCCGCCGCACGCCCGCTGCGGAGGCGGTCCTCGCCGGATACGTCACGGCGGAGGACGGCGCGGACCTCGACACCACCGAGGTGCTGCGGTTCGCCGGATCCGTGCTCGCACCCTTCATGGTGCCGGCCTCGGTGACGGTCCTCGACCGGCTGCCGCTGGGGGCCAACGGCAAGGTCGACCGGCACGCGCTGCCGGACCCCGAATTCGCGCCCCGCATCTTCCGTGCACCCGGCACACCGTTCGAGTCCGCGGTGGCCGACGTGTTCGCCGAGGTCCTCGGGGGCGGTGTCGTCGGTGCCGACGACGACTTCTTCGCGTCCGGTGGCAACTCGCTGACCGCGACGCAGGTGGTCGCGCGGATCAACTCCGCGCTCGACACGGATGTCGGTGTGCGGGACGTGTTCGAGACCCCGACCGTGCGGGCGCTCGCGGCGCGGATCGCGCGCGAGACCGCGGGCGGCGAGGCCCGGCCCGCCGTGGCGGTGCCCCGGCGCCCCGACCCGGTGCCGCTGTCGTGGGCGCAGCACCGGATGTGGCTCCTCAATCAGTTCGACCCGTCCTCGCCCGCGTACAACGTCGCGATGATCGTCCGGTTGTCGGGTGACCTCGACGTCGACGCACTGACCGCCGCGCTCGCCGACGTGGTGGAGCGGCACGAATCGCTCCGCACCCGGTACCCCTACGGCGATTCGGGACCCACTCAGGTGATCGTCGGTGCGGGCCACGTCGCGCAGCTCACCGTGTCGACGTCCGGCGATCCGGTACGCGAACAGATCTCGGAACTCGTGTCCGCGGGCTTCGACGTCGCCATCGAAGTCCCGATGCGGGCCAGGCTGTTCCCACTCGGCGACCGGGAGCACGTCCTCGTCGTGGTGGTGCACCACATCGCGGCCGACGGGTTCTCCATGGTTCCGCTCGCCCGCGACGTGATGACGGCCTACACCGCGCGGACCGAGGGCTGCACGCCGGGATGGGAGCCGCTGCCGGTGCAATACCCCGACTACACCGTGTGGCAGCGGGAACTCCTCGGCTCGGCGGACGATGCGGACTCCCTGCTGTCGCGCCAACTGGACTACTGGCGATCCACCCTTTCCGACGCGCCGGCCGTGACCGCGTTGCCGACGGACCGTGACCGCCCGCCGCGGCGCTCTGTGTCCGGCGACCGGGTGACGTTCGCGATCGGAGCCGACGTGCACCGGGACGCGGTGGCGTTGGCGCGGACCCGGCGGTGCACCGTGTTCATGGTCGTGCACGCGGCCCTCGCCGTGTTGCTGGCCCGCTCGGGCGGTACCGGCGACGTGGTGATCGGGTCGCCGGTCGCCGGCCGCGGCGAGGCCGTCCTCGACGACGTGGTGGGGATGTTCGTCAACACGCTCGTCCTGCGGACCGGCGTGTCGGGGACTTTCGAGGAGCTGCTCGCACGGGTCCGCGAGACCGACCTCGCGGCCTACGCCCACTCGGACGTGCCGTTCGAGCGGGTCGTCGAGGCGCTGAACCCGCCTCGGTCCCAGTCGCATTCACCCCTGTTCCAGGTGTTGCTCGAGTTCCGGAACACCGAGCACCCCGATCTCGCGCTCCCGCACCTGGAGGCCGAAGTCCTCGAACCCGACGTCGAGGTGTCGCTCTTCGACCTGCAGCTGACGGTGCGCGAGAAGTACGACGACTCCGGAACACCGGAAGGGATGACGGCAGGATTCACCTACGCCACCGACCTCTTCGATGCGGCGACCGTGCAGTCCCTGGCCGATCGTTTCACCAGGATCCTCGCGGCATTCGTCGCGGATCCGGGTGTCGCCGTCGGAGACGTCGACGTGCTGGCCCCGGACGAGCGCACCCGGATACGCGAATGGAGTGCCGCGGCCGAGACCGTCGTGCTCGATCCCCGGTTGCAGCTCATCCCCGAAGGCGTGACCGGCGCCGTGTACGTGGCCGATACGCGGGAGCACCACACCTCGGCGCGGGCGGCGGCCACGACGTTCGTGGCGAATCCGTTCGGCGCCCCGGGCTCCCGGATGGTCCGGACGGGAACGCTCGCGCGGTGGAACCGGTCCGGACAACTGCTGAGCGTCGGCGCCACCGGGTCTCCGGCGCGGTCGGTCACGGACGTCGTGGAGAGCCACCCGGCGGTCCGCGAGGCGGTTGTCCTCACGACCGCGGCCGGCGTCACCGCCTTCTGGGTCCCGGCGGCCGCGGCAGCCGTGCTACCGATGGCGGAGGACCTGCGGGCGTTCAGCGCCGGGCGGCTCGACGCCCGATCGGTTCCGACGCGGTTCGTCGCACTCGGTGCGGTCCCGCGAACGGCGGACGGCGAGGTGGACGAGAACGCGCTGCGCGCACTCGTCTCCGAGGCCGAGCCTGCGCCCGGCGAGTCGCGGCAACGCTGGACCGCGCTGCAACGGTCGGTCGCCGAGCACTGGGCGGCGGTGCTGGGGCACGACGACTTCGGTCCCGAAGACGGGTTCTTCGACGTCGGCGGCAACTCGCATCGCGTCGTGGAACTGCAGCGTCGTCTCGACGAGCGGTGGCCCGGAGCGCTGCGGGTGGGCCAGCTGTTCGACCTCGTCACTGTGGCGGCGCAGGCCGAGGCGATTTCGCAGTCCACCGACACGGGCGAGGCGCCCGCGCCCGCCACCTACGAGTTCTGAGCAGCCGGGAGGAGGCATTACCATGCGACATCCCACGCCGGGCGACGACGACATCGCCGTGGTCGGCATCGCCGCGCGCTACCCCGAGGCCGCGGACCTGGCGGAGTTCCGCGCCAACCTCGCGGCGGGCCGGGATTCGGTACGTCCGCTGTCGCGGTCACGGGCGAAGGAGACCGGGCTGGGACCTCCCTCCCACTACCACGCGATGGGTTTCGTCGAGGACATCTCCACGTTCGACTACGCCTTCTTCACCCTGTCGAAACGGGAAGCGTCGCTGATCGACCCGCAGCAGCGTCTGGCACTCGTCCTCGCGTATCAGGCGGTCGAGGACGCCGGCTACTCGGTGGCGGAGTTCCGCGACAGTGCGACGGCAGTGGTGTTCAGCGCCGCCACCTCGACGTATCCGGCGATGTGGGCGGAACCGGGAGTGCTGAGCACCCTGGGCAACGTTCCGTTCGCCGTACCGGCCCGGATCGCGTACCAGCTCGGCCTCACCGGACCCTGCTATGCCGTCGATTCGGGGTGCAACGGGTCGCTCATCGCGGTGCACCACGCCTGCCGGGAGCTGCGGTCGGGTGACGCCGACTTCGCCCTCGCGGGCGGAGTCAGTCTCCGGGTGAACGGCCTCCGCGCGGACATGGCCGAAGGATCCGCGGAACTGATGTCACCCGGCGGGCGTTGCCGCGCGTTCGACGCGGACGCGGACGGCACCGCGGTCGGGGAGGGTGGGGCGGCGCTTCTCCTCACCACGATGGCCCGCGCCCGCGCCGATCGCGTCCCGGTCCACGCCGTGATCCGTGGCACCGCAACGGTGTCCAGCGGGCATTCGTCCGCGACGATCAGCTCCCCGAGCGCCCGGGCGCAGGTGGCCGTCATCTCCCGGGCCTGGCAGAAGGCGGGTCTCACCCCGGACGATGCCGGGTACCTCGAGGCCCACGGATCGGGAACCCCACTGGGCGACGCGGTCGAACTCGAAGGGATCACGTCCGCGTTCCGGGGCCGTCCCGGCGTACTGCCGATCGGTTCGGTGAAGACCAACATCGGTCACCTCGACCACGCCGCCGGGGTGTCCGGCCTCGTGAAGGCGATCCTGGCCGTCGAGCACGGCGAGTTGTACCCGTCGCTGCACTTCGAACGACCCACCGGTGGAGTCGACCTCGCGGACAACGGAATCGAGGTGGTCACCGAGGCCCGGACGTGGAGCGACGAGACCGGACCCCGGCGGGCGGGGGTGAGTTCGTTCAGCCTCGGCGGCATCAACGCACACTGCGTGGTGGAACAGCCGCCGGAGCGTGCCGCCGGATCCCGCGCAGGCACTACGACTCGATTGGTCGGGGTGTCGGCGAAGAGCGTGGGCGCCCTCGCCACGCTGTGTGCCGAACTGGCGACTGCCATCCGCGGGCACGACCTCGACGATGTGGTCTTCACCCTCAACCGCGGCCGCCCGCACCACGACCACCGGGTGGCGGTGCACGCACGCAGCATTGCCGAACTCTCGCAGTCGCTCGCCGCCCGCGCCGCCGAACTCGACGCCCGCGGCGAGGACTCCGCACCGCTCACCCGGCAACGCCCCGCCGTGGCGTTGCTGCTGTCGCCCGATCGGATGCCGCCCGCACTGCGCGGCCGCACCCTGCCGTCGGAGCTTCCCGCCACCGGCGCCGATGCGGACCTCCTCGCCGGCCAGATCGCCGTCCACCGCGAACTTCGTGCCGCGGGAGTCACCGTCGACGCCGTCCTCAGCGGCGGCGTGTCCCGGTACGCGGCCCGGTATCTGCGGGACATGATGTCGGCGGTGGAGGCTGCTGACATCGCCGCCGCGGCCGTGGACCCCTCGATCGACACGGACCGGCTCGTCGCGGTCGCGAAGGGAATGCTCGCGGACGGCCCCGTCGTCTTCGTGGAGCCGAGCCCGGAGGGACGCCTCGGCGCGCTGCTCGCCGACGCTCTCCGCGACACGCCGGACGCCGAAATACTCCGCGCGCCGGACACGTCCGACGCGGTCACACACCTCCTCGCCGGGCTGTACGAGCGGGGAATCGACCTCGACTGGGCGGCCGTCGACCGCGGTGACGACTCCGCCTGGCGAGTGCGACTTCCCGGCCACCCGATGCGCGGCTCGCGGTGCTGGTTCGACCTCCCGGGCCAACCCGACTGGGCCGACGCGCCGGACAATCCCTCGGCGGAACCGACCCCCCGCTCGGTGACGGCCGCGCCGGAAGACAGCCTCGACTGGTTGCAGACGACACTGCGCGAGTTGCTCCACAGCGAGAGGGATGTCGGCGCCGACGACGACTATTTCGACCTCGGCGGAAACTCGCTCATCGGCATGCAACTCGTCGACCGGGTGTCGGACCGGTACGGGGTCCGGCCCAAACTCATCGACCTCTACGAGCGGCCGAAGGTCGCAGACTTCGCCGCACTCCTCGCGGACGGCACGTCCGCGTCCGGTGGGCTACCCCCGATCGTGCCGCGGGGGCGGCACGTGATGTCGTTCGGTCAGGTACGCATGTGGTTCCATCATCAACTCGACGCCGTCACGACCATCTACAACCTCCCGATGGTCAGCGAATTGCACGGGCCGATCGACGAATCCGCCGTCCGGGGAATGTGGGACGACCTCGCCGCGCGGCATCGGGTGCTGCTGTCCAACTACGTCGAGGTCGACGGGGAGCCGGAACTGCGGATCCGCGAATCCCTCGGCGACTTCTTCCGCACCGCCGACGTGTCGGGCGAACCGGATCCGGTGGCCGCGGCCCGGGCCCTCGTCCACGAGGCCGCCGTGGCACCGTTCGACCTGGCCACCGACCCGCTCGTGCGGGCTCTGCTCATCAGGATCGGCACCGACGAGCACGTCCTGCAGGTCACCACCCACCATTCCGTCAACGACGGGGGTTCGCCGAGGATCTTTGAACAGGAACTGCCCGCCCTGTACGCGGCACGCCGAGCCGGTCGCCGCGCCGACCTCGCCCCGCTCCCCGTCGAGTACTGGGACTACGCCCTGTGGCAGCGGGAACTGATCGCGAGTGCCGCGCTCGACTCCGAACTCGAATACTGGAGAACCGTTCTGGAGGATGTGCCGGTGCTCCGGCTGCCCACCGACCACCCGCGCCCGGAACGGAAGAACTTCACCGGCGCGTTCCACACGTTCACCGTCTCCGAGGACCTGACACGGAGCCTGCGGGCCGTGGCGCGGAGGGAGTCCGTGTCGCTGTTCGTGGTGCTGCTCTCCGCGTTCTACCTCCTCATGGCGAGCCGCAGCCGCCAGCGCGACCTCGTGGTCGGGACACCGACGACCGGGCGTAACCGGCCGGAACTGTCCGGCATGATCGGGTACTTCAACAGCACGGTGGCACTGCGCGCCGACCTGTCCGGGGACCCGAGCATCACCGAGCTGTGCGCCCGCGTGCGCGATGTCGTGCTGGGCGCCCTCGAGCACCAGGAGATCCCGTTCGACCGCGTCGTCACCGCACTCACCGGCGACCGGGACCTGAGCCGGACACCCCTGTTCGACGTCTGCCACGTCCACCAGGAACTGCCGGCGCTGCAGTCGCAGCAAGGGCTCACGGAGACGCTGTTCGACCAGGAGGACCCCGCGGCCATCGCGTTCGGCGGGGTGCCGTCCGGCACGGCCAAGTTCGATCTCACCCTCGTCACCACGGAGCGGGGCGGCGAGGACGGCATGGCGGCCGGGCTCGAGTTCAGCACGGAACTGTTCACCGAGCGGACTGCCGCCGCGCTGTGCGCCGAGTACGTCCGCATCCTCGACGGTGTCGCGGAAGCGCCCCGCACACAACCTATTTCCGTGTTCCTGACCGACGCAGCCCCAACGCCGGCGGCGCGACTGGTGGCACCGCCCCTGGTCCCGGCCGACCGGCCCCGGCAGCCCTCGACCGGCGCGGAACCGCCGAGCTACTCGACCGCACGGGTGACGGCGACGCTCGACGGACAGCCGGGTCACCCGGAACTGCTCGCCGCCTGGCTCACGCTCCTCGCCTGGTACACGGCGCAGGACGAGGTGGCGGTGGGCACCGTCCCGGGGCCGGGGACACCGCCGCGACTCGTCGCCGTGGACCTGTCCGGAGAACCCACCTACCCGGAGCTGGTGGAGACCGTACGCGGGGAGCTGTCCTCGGACCCTCGCGCGGCCGACTCGGCGGTGCAGCACTTCCCGGTGCGCTGCGACGGGGAGCGCGACGGCGGTGACGATCGGGCCGACCCGTCGCCCATCGAACTCGGACTGTCGTGGACCCGCGGTCCCACGGCACTCACCCTCGAACTCGACTACGCCACCGACCTCTTCGACCGGAGCACCGCTACCGCGATGCTCACCGACCTCCGGCGGCTGCTCGCCGGACTCGAGGCTCATCCCGACCTGCCCACCCAGGAGGTGGCGATGGAGTACGTGCAACAGGACGACACAGGCTTTTCGACGGAGGCGGCGCGATGAGTGAAGGCAGTGCGATGAGCGTCGGTGTGGTGGGGGCGGGGACCATGGGCGCCGGGGTGGCCGAATGTCTCGCGCAGGCCGGCCACGACGTGATCGTCGTCGACCCCGACCCACAGGCTGTCGAGCGGGCCCGGTCTCGGATGCGCGACTCGCTGCGGCTCGCGATACTCCTCGGCCGGGCCGGTGGTCCGAAACCCGCCGAGGTCACCGCGCGGGTGCACTGGACCGGGCAGATGACCGATCTGCGGGACGCCGCCGTCGTCATCGAATGCGTTCCCGAGCGAATCGACCTCAAGGAGAAGGTCTTCGCCGAACTGGACCGTGTGTGCGCACCCGCCGCGCTACTCGCGTCGTGCACCTCCGGCATCCCCGTCGACCGTCTCGCGGACAGTACGACGAGACCGGAACAGGTGGTCGGACTGCATTTCATGAACCCCGCGCCGCTCAAGGACACCGTCGAGGTGGTGCGGGGGCCGCGGACGTCGCCGCAGTCGCTGGACCGTGCGCTGGCGCTCCTCGCCTCACTGAACAAGACCGGCATCGTCGTCGGCGACGGTCCCGGATTCCTGCTGAACCGTGTCCTCATGCTGTGTATCGCCGAGGCGGCAACCGCGCTCGGCGACGGTATCGCCGACGCGGACACCACCGACGCGTTGTTCGAAGGCTGCCTCGGCCACCCGATGGGACCACTGCGGACCGCGGACCTGATCGGCCTGGACAACGTCCACGACACGATGACCGCGCTGCGCGAGTTGACCGGCGACGACCACTACCGCCCGCCCGAAGCGCTCGTCGCCCTGGTCGAGGCCGGTCATCTCGGACGTAAGACCGGGCGAGGATTTCATGAGTACCGGTGAGGTGCTGCCCCTCACCTACGATCAGCTCGCGGTGCTCCGCGCCGACCTGCCCGATTCCTCCTTCGGACAGTATCTCGAACTCGAAGGGCCGCTCGACGAAGACCGGTTCTGCCGGGCACTGCAGCAGACGCTGGCCGAATGCCACGGCCTGCACACCACTTTCGTGCTCGACGGCCCGGAACCCGGACAGGTCGCCGGCGCCGCGGTGACCGGCCCGGACGTCCTCGACGCCGCCGCGTCCGACGATCCCGGCCGGCTCGTGACGACGTGGATCGACCACGAGCTGAACCGGCCGATGGACCCCGGAACCGGACCGCTGTACGTGCACGTCCTGTTCCGGCTTCCGCACGGCCGATACGGGTTGTTCCAGCGCTACCACCGCCTGGTGAACGACGAACCGGGCATGACGGCGATCGTCCGCCGCACCGCCGAGGCCTACGAGACGGGGGAAGCCGCTCCCACCTCGCCGCCGGAGTCCCGGCCGTTCGTGCCGCCCTCCGTCCCGTTGACCTCCGATGCGCGATACCGCGAGAGCGACTCCTGGGCGGACGATCGCCGCTACTGGGAGCACCTGCTCGCCGGAGCGCCGCGCCATGAGACCCCGCCCGGACCGATCGCCGAAGAGGGGAATCCAGGCCCGTTCACCATTCCCGCCGACGGCGCGCTCGTGCGGCTCGCACGGCGCAGTGGTGGTGGTTCCGCCGCCGTCCTGCTCGCGGCGCTGGCGGTGTACCGGCACAGCCGCACCGGCGTCGAGGACGTGCTGGTCGGGCACCGGTCGCACGGGTCCACCACGCCCGTGAGGCTGTCCCTCGCACCGCAACTCACGTTCGACGCGCTGACACGGAACGTGGGATTGCAACTCCGGAGATCCCGGAGACACCGGTTCCTCGCGTCCGCAGATGGTCCGGTGGAATCGTGGCCGGTGGCAGGCGGAATGCGCGAACACCTCGGCGTCGAGCGCATCGGTGAGGGTGCCGTCGCCGTCGTGAAGCGGTGGGACTCCACCGGCGGCGGGGTGTTCGTGGAAGTCGACGACCGAGACGGTTCCTGGACCGTCGACGTGCACGGCCCCGGTGACGCCCAGCGCCTCGCCCACATTCTCGACGCCGCGGTCGCGGCACCGGATACGCCGTTGGCTGGTGTGGATGTGTTGGGTGTGGTGGAGCGTGGGTTGTTGGTGCCGGTGCGGGGTGGGGTGGGTGTGGGGGTGCGGTTGTTGCCGGAGATTGTGGCGGGGGGTGTTGCGGCGAATCGGGGTGGTGTGGCGGTCTCGTGTGGGGGTGTGGAGTTGTCGTATGGGGAGTTGGATGAGTGGTCGAATCGGTGGGCGCGGGTGTTGATCGGGCGGGGTGTGGGTCCGGGGTTGGTGGTGGGGGTGGCGGTGCCGCGGTCGGTGGAGTTGTTGGTGGCGGTGTGGGCGGTGGTGAAGTCGGGGGCGGCGTTTGTGCCGGTGGATCCGGGGTTGCCGGTGGTGCGGGTGCGGGAGTTGTTGGTGGATTCGGGTGCGGTGGTGGGGTTGTCGGTGTCGGGGGTGGTGTTGCCGTCGGTGGTGGAGTGGTTGCGGGTTGATGATGTGGTGGTGGTGGAGGGGGTGTCGGGTGCGGGGGTGTCGGATGGGGATCGGGTGCGGCGGTTGGTGGTGGGGGATGCGGCGTATGTGATGTATACGTCGGGGTCGACGGGGCGGCCGAAGGGGGTGGTGGTGACGCATGGGGGGTTGGCGAATTTGGTTGAGGAGGTGCGGGTTCGGTTCGGGTTGTGGTCGGGGTGTGTGGTGTCGCATGTGGCGTCGCCGAGTTTTGATGCGTCGGTGTACGAGTGGTTGATGGCGTTTTCGGTGGGGGCGCGGTTGGTGGTGGCGCCGCCGGGGGTGTTCGGGGGTGCGGCGTTGGGGGAGTGGTTGTCGGTGGAGGGGGTGACGCATTGTTTTGTGACGCCGTCGGTGTTGGCGACGGTGGAGTCGGGGGGTTTGGGGTCGGTGCGGGTGTTGGTGGTGGCGGGGGAGGTGTGTGGGCCGGAGTTGGTGGCGCGGTGGGCGCCGGGGCGGGAGTTTTTCGATGCGTATGGGCCGACGGAGGTGACGGTGCAGGCGACGGTCAGTGATGCGTTGGTGGCGGGGGGTGTGGTGACGGTGGGTGGTCCGGCGGTGGGTGTGGAGGTGGTGGTGCTGGATGGGTGGTTGCGTCCGGTGCCGGTGGGTGTGGTGGGGGAGTTGTATGTGGGGGGTGCGGGGTTGGCGCGGGGGTATCTGGGGCGGGCGGGGTTGACGGCGGGGTCGTTTGTGGCGAATCCGTTTGGGGTGGTGGGGTCGCGGTTGTATCGGACGGGGGATTTGGTTCGGTGGGATGGGTTGGGGTCGTTGGTGTTTGTGGGGCGTGCTGATTTTCAGGTGAAGGTGCGGGGTCAGCGGGTGGAGTTGGGGGAGGTGGAGTCGGTGTTGGTGTCGTGTCCGGGGGTGGGGGCGGCTGTGGTGGTGGTGGGTGAGGGTGGTCGGTTGGTGGGGTATGTGGTGCCGGAGGTGGGGGTGCGGGTGGATCCGGGTGTGGTGGTGGAGTTTGCGGGGTCGGTGTTGCCGGGGGGTGTGGTGCCGTCGGTGGTGGTGGTGTTGGGGGAGTTGCCGGTGACGGCGAGTGGGAAGGTGGATCGTGCCGCACTCCCCGCACCGGACGTGGCGCGTGGTCCACACCGCGCGCCGCGGACAGCGACGGAAGAAACGCTGGCGTCGGTGTTCGCCGAAGTGCTCGGCGTCGACCAGGTCGGCTTGGACGAGTCGTTCTTCGCGCTGGGCGGCGACAGCATCCTGTCGATCCGGCTCGTATCCCGTGCCAAGGCACGAGGTCTCGTGTTCACGCCACAGCAGGTGTTCGAGCACCGGACGGTGGCCGCGCTGGCCGCGGAGTCGGAGATCACGGATGGTGAGACCACGGTTGCGCTCGCCGAACTCGCGGGCGGCGGAATCGGCACGTTCCCGCCCACGCCGGTGGTCCGGTACCTGATCGAGCGCGGCGGACACTTCGAGCGGTTCAGCCAGAGCGTGCTGCTCGACCTCCCGGGCGGCATCGACTCGGACCGGCTCCTCGAGACCATCACCGCGGTGCTCGCACGACACGACATGCTGCGGTCGCGGCTCTATCAGGGCGCGAACGGGCAGTGGCAGATGGAGACTCGTGCCGCGACAGAGATCGACACCGACGCATTGGTCCGGCGGATCGCCTTCGACCCGGCGACCGATCCCGGCACGGTGGCAGACCTGATCGCCGCCGAGCACCAAGCGGCCGTGAACAGATTGCGGCCGTCCGACGGGGTGGTCGTCCAGTTCGTGTGGCTCGACCCGGAGCCTGCCGCCACACCCCCGGCCCGGGCAGGCCGATTGATCGTGGTGGCCCACCACCTCGCGGTCGACGGGGTGTCGTGGCGGATTCTGCTGCCCGACTTCGCAACTGCCTGGTCCCAGATCAGCACGGGGGCCGCGCCGGACCTCCCGGAACCGGCGACGTCGATGCGCCGCTGGGCGCACGCGCTGGCCGAGGAAGCTGCCCGCAGCGAGCGAGCCGCAGAGCTGGTGTGGTGGCAAGACGTCGTCGAAGGACCGGATCCTCCGATCACCGACCGCCCCCTCGATCCGGGCCTGGACCTCGCGACCGCGCTGCAGGACGTGAGTGTCGAGACGTCCCGCGACGACACGTCCGCTCTGCTCACACGCCTGCCGGAGCTGTATCACGGGGGCGTCCTCGACGTCCTGCTGACGGCGCTGGTGGTGGCGTCGTCGAGGTGGCGAGCGGAGCGGGGGATACCGGGAACGTCGACTCTGATCCGGTTGGAAGGGCACGGCCGGGAGCAACAGGTGGTGCCCGGTGCCGACCTGTCCCGCACCGTCGGCTGGTTCACGACGGTCTTCCCCGTCCGCGTCGATCTCCGGGGCATCGACCTCGACAACGCACTGGCCGGCGGCCACGACATGGGCAGCGCCGTGAAACGCGTGAAAGAACAACTCAGGGCAGTGCCCGACATGGGCATCGGCTACGGTCTGCTCCGGTACCTGAACGCGGACACCGCAGGCAGCCTGCCGAGAACGGAACCGGGGCAGATCAGCTTCAACTATCTCGGTCAGGTGCCGGATTCGGCGGACGGCAACTCCGCGGTCGGCTGGAGTCCCGCCGACGGGTTCGGCGACCTGCGGTACGTCCCGGACCCCGACATGCCGGCGTCTGCCGCCGTCGAGGTCAACGCGATCGTGATCGGCGGACGACTCCGGGTCGGGTTCGGTTTCCCGGACACCCTGCTCGCGCACGCCGACGTGGAGCGGCTGGCAGCACGATGGCGGGAAACGGTGTTCGCCTTGGTGTCCCACGCTCGCAGTGGGGACGCAGGCGGACTCACACCGTCGGACGTTCCGCTCGTCGACGTCACCCAGAGCGACCTCGACACATGGGAGCGGCGCTTCGGCGTGCTCACCGACGTGTGGCCGCCCGCACCATTGCAGGCCGGGTTGCTGTTCCACGCGCTGCTGGCGAAATCGTCGATCGACGCATACACGGTGCAGGTGGAACTGCACCTGAAAGGCGCCGTCGACCCGGACCGGATGCGCCGCGCCGCACAGGCATTGCTGGAGAGGCACGCGAATCTGCGGGTGGCGTTCGTTCCCGCCCGAGACGGAACATTCGTCCAGGTGGTTCCCGCGGCGGTCGACGTACCGTTCCGCGAGATCGACCTCACGGATCTACCCGAGGCCGTGCGCACCGCCGAACTGGACCGGGTCCTCACCGCCGACCGCGCCGAGCCGTTCGACACGTCCCGGGCCCCTCTGGTGCGGTTCCTGCTCGTGACGACCGGCAGCCGCGAATCGCGGCTCGTGTGGACCAATCATCACACCCTTCTCGACGGATGGTCGATGCCGCCGGCGATCCGCGAGCTGCTCGCGCTCTATGTGGCCGGAGACGAGGACGTGTCGGCGCTGCCACGCTCCCGGCCCTACCGAGACTTCCTGTCGTGGCTGCATCGCCGAGACCCGGCGGACTCGCGAGCGGCGTGGGCGACCGCGCTCGCCGGCGTCGACGGTCCGACGCTGCTCGTGCCCGACGCACAGGGACGGCCGCTGTCGGCTCCTCCCGAGAGTGCCCGGTTCACTGTGTCCGAGGAACTGACCGCCGACCTCACGAGACTCGCGCGCACCCGCAACACGACACTGAACACGGTGACGCAGGTGGCGTGGGGCATCGTGCTCGGCGCAGCAACCTCCCGCCACGACGTGACGTTCGGGAGCACCGTGTCCGGCCGGTCACCGCACCTGTCCGGTGTCGAATCGATGATCGGGTTGTTCGTCAACACCGTGCCCACCCGCATCACGCTGAACCCCCGGGAAACGCTGGGCCGGCTGCTCGACCGGACACAAGCGGAACAGGCAGCCCTCCTCGACCACCATCACCTCGGGCTCGCCGACATCCAGCGAGCAGCCGGCCCCGACATCGGTTTCGACACGGCGACCGTCTTCGAGTCGTACCCGATCGATCGGGGAGGCCTGACCGAGGACACCGACCTCGCCGGCATCCGGGTGGTCGACGTGCGTGGCGTCGACGCCACGCATTATCCGCTGAGCGTCGCCTTCTCGGTGGACACGCAGCTGCGCATGACGTTTCACCACCGACCCGACCTGGTAGACCGGGGCACCGTCGACGCGATCGCAGGCCGGGTGACCCGGGTGCTCGAGGTGATGGCCTCCGATCCGGATACGCCGTTGGCTGGTGTGGATGTGTTGGGTGTGGTGGAGCGTGGGTTGTTGGTGCCGGTGCGGGGTGGGGTGGGTGTGGGGGTGCGGTTGTTGCCGGAGATTGTGGCGGGGGGTGTTGCGGCGAATCGGGGTGGTGTGGCGGTCTCGTGTGGGGGTGTGGAGTTGTCGTATGGGGAGTTGGATGAGTGGTCGAATCGGTGGGCGCGGGTGTTGATCGGGCGGGGTGTGGGTCCGGGGTTGGTGGTGGGGGTGGCGGTGCCGCGGTCGGTGGAGTTGTTGGTGGCGGTGTGGGCGGTGGTGAAGTCGGGGGCGGCGTTTGTGCCGGTGGATCCGGGGTTGCCGGTGGTGCGGGTGCGGGAGTTGTTGGTGGATTCGGGTGCGGTGGTGGGGTTGTCGGTGTCGGGGGTGGTGTTGCCGTCGGTGGTGGAGTGGTTGCGGGTTGATGATGTGGTGGTGGTGGAGGGGGTGTCGGGTGCGGGGGTGTCGGATGGGGATCGGGTGCGGCGGTTGGTGGTGGGGGATGCGGCGTATGTGATGTATACGTCGGGGTCGACGGGGCGGCCGAAGGGGGTGGTGGTGACGCATGGGGGGTTGGCGAATTTGGTTGAGGAGGTGCGGGTTCGGTTCGGGTTGTGGTCGGGGTGTGTGGTGTCGCATGTGGCGTCGCCGAGTTTTGATGCGTCGGTGTACGAGTGGTTGATGGCGTTTTCGGTGGGGGCGCGGTTGGTGGTGGCGCCGCCGGGGGTGTTCGGGGGTGCGGCGTTGGGGGAGTGGTTGTCGGTGGAGGGGGTGACGCATTGTTTTGTGACGCCGTCGGTGTTGGCGACGGTGGAGTCGGGGGGTTTGGGGTCGGTGCGGGTGTTGGTGGTGGCGGGGGAGGTGTGTGGGCCGGAGTTGGTGGCGCGGTGGGCGCCGGGGCGGGAGTTTTTCGATGCGTATGGGCCGACGGAGGTGACGGTGCAGGCGACGGTCAGTGATGCGTTGGTGGCGGGGGGTGTGGTGACGGTGGGTGGTCCGGCGGTGGGTGTGGAGGTGGTGGTGCTGGATGGGTGGTTGCGTCCGGTGCCGGTGGGTGTGGTGGGGGAGTTGTATGTGGGGGGTGCGGGGTTGGCGCGGGGGTATCTGGGGCGGGCGGGGTTGACGGCGGGGTCGTTTGTGGCGAATCCGTTTGGGGTGGTGGGGTCGCGGTTGTATCGGACGGGGGATTTGGTTCGGTGGGATGGGTTGGGGTCGTTGGTGTTTGTGGGGCGTGCTGATTTTCAGGTGAAGGTGCGGGGTCAGCGGGTGGAGTTGGGGGAGGTGGAGTCGGTGTTGGTGTCGTGTCCGGGGGTGGGGGCGGCTGTGGTGGTGGTGGGTGAGGGTGGTCGGTTGGTGGGGTATGTGGTGCCGGAGGTGGGGGTGCGGGTGGATCCGGGTGTGGTGGTGGAGTTTGCGGGGTCGGTGTTGCCGGGGGGTGTGGTGCCGTCGGTGGTGGTGGTGTTGGGGGAGTTGCCGGTGACGGCGAGTGGGAAGGTGGATCGTGCCGCACTCCCCGCACCGGACGCTCCGGTGCGCCGATTCCGGGCTCCGGCCACCCCGTTCGAGGCCGTCGTCGCCGCGGTGTACGGCGACGTCCTCGGTGTCGACCACGTCGGTGCCGACGACGACTTCTTCCGGTTGGGCGGAGATTCGCTGTCGGCCACCCGGGTCGTCGCACGGGTCGATGCCGCTCTCGGCGCCGACGTCGGCGTACACGCCCTGTTCGAGGCGCCCACCGTGGCCGGGTTCGCGGAGCGCGCGGCGAAAGCAGGTGTGCTGACACATCGGCCGGAGTTGCGGGCAGCGCCGCGCCCCGAGCGTATTCCCCTGTCCCTGGCCCAGACCCGCATGTGGTTCCTCAACCAGTTCGACACCTCGTCACCCGCCTACAACATCGCCATGGCGTTCCGGCTCACCGGCGCACTCGACCTCGGTGCGCTGCGGGCTGCGGTGTCCGATGTGGTGGAGCGTCACGAATCGCTCCGCACCCGATTCCCGATGGCCGGCGAAGAACCGGTGCAGGTGATCCTCTCGGCCGCTGATTCGGTGCCGGACCTGCCCGTCACGTCCGTGTCGAGCGAAGCGGAGTTGCGGGAACGGCTGTCGGCGGCGGTCGCGGAGGGGTTCGACGTCACAGAGCAGATCCCGGTGCGGGCAGCCGTGTTCGAGACCTCCGACACCGACCGCGTGCTGCTGGTGGTGGTCCACCACATCGTCGCGGACGGCGTGTCGATGGTCCCGCTCGCGCGCGACATGATGGTGGCATACACCGCGCGGGCGGCGGGGCACGCCCCGGAGTGGCGCCCGCCGACGGTCCAGTACGCCGATTTCACGCTCTGGCAGCGCCAACTCCTCGGGTCGGAAGACGATCCGCAGTCGATGGTGTCGCAGCAACTGGACTACTGGCGCACCACACTGGCCGGTCTCCCCGCCGCCCTGGACCTGCCCGCCGACCGCCCGCGGTCGATGCAACGCACGCCCGACGGGAGCAGGGTCGGATTCGAGATCGACGCCGGTCTGCACCGCCGGCTGCTGGCGACGGCGTCCACGCACCAGTCGACCGTGTTCATGGTCGCGCACGCCGCCCTGGCCGCGTTCCTCGCGAGGATGTCCGGTACCGAGGACATCGCCGTCGGCACCCCGGTCGCCGGTCGCGGCGAGGCCGCCCTCGACGACGTCGTCGGGATGTTCGTCAACACCGTGGTGCTGCGGACCGTCGTCGCCGACGCGAGCCGGTTCTCCGAACTGCTCGAGCAGGTGCGCGACGTCGATCTCGGTGCGTACGCCCACGCGGAGGTGCCGTTCGAGAAGGTCGTGGAAGCGCTGGATCCGCCCCGCTCGACGGCACATTCACCGCTGTTCCAGGTGCTGCTCGAGTTCCAGAACGTGGAGCGCCCCGACCTCTCGCTGCCCGGCGTCGAGGTGGGCGGTATCGATCTCGGTGCGACGATCGCCAGGTTCGACCTGCAGCTGACGTTGTCCGAGGAGTACACGGACGACGGAACACCGGCAGGCATCACGGCCGGTTTCACCTACGCCACCGACCTTTTCGACGCCGAAACCGTCGCAGGCCTGGCCGACCGGTTCGTCCGGATGCTCGACACCGCCGTCACCGACCCGTCGATCAGGGTCGGCGACCTCGAGATCCTCGACGCCCTCGAACGGGACGAACTCGTGCCCATGCGCGGCTTTCCCGCGGCCGCGGAGCGCACACTCCCGGACGTCCTCACCGCGGGCGCCGCGCTCGCACCGGGGGCGACCGCAGTGTCGTGCGAAGGCGTCACCGTGTCGTACCGGGAACTCGACGAGCGGTCGAACCGACTGGCCAGGGCTCTGATCCGTCGGGGTGCCGGCCCGGACGCATTCGTCGCGATCGGCGTGCCGCGATCGATCGAATGGGTGCTGTCGGTGTGGGCGGTCGCGAAATCGGGGGCGGCGTACGTGCCGGTCGATCCCGCCCTGCCGCCCGCGCGCACCGGCGGCATGCTCGAGGATTCGGGTGCGGTGCTCGGGTTGACGGCGACGGCGCACCGTGACCGGCTACCGGGAGTGGTCCCGTGGTTGTTGCTCGACGATCCCGCGGTGGCGAGCGAATACTCCGGCGACGCGGTGACCGACGCCGACCGGCTGCGTCCGCTGAGAGTCGACCACGCCGCGTTCCTGCTCTATACGTCGGGATCGACGGGAACACCGAAGGGGGTCGTGCTCACGCACGGCGGACTCGCGAATCTCGCAGTCGAGGAACGGGAACGGTTCGCATCCATGCACGGTGCGCGGGTGTCGCATCTGGCGTCACCGAGCTTCGACGCGTCGTTGTTCGAACTGCTGATGGCGTTCGCCGTCGGCGCGACACTGGTCGTCGTGCCACCGACGGTCCTCGGGGGGCGGGAACTGGCCGAACTCCTCACCAGCGAACACGTCTCGCACGCATTCTTCACACCCACGATCCTGGACACCCTCCGCCCCGAGGACGTTCCGTCCCTGCGGATTCTCGCCGTCGCGGGCGAGCGGTTCCCACCCGAACTGGCCGACCGCTGGACCCCGGGACGATTCGTCTTCAACGGATACGGACCCACCGAGGCGACGGTGCAGACCACGGTCAGCGAGGTGCTCTCGCCCGACGAACCGGTGAACGTCGGAGGCCCGGGGCGGGGCGTCGACGTGATCGTGGTGAACGCGTGGTTGCAGCCCGTTCCGGTGGGCGTGATCGGGGAACTGTACGTCGCCGGGCCGGGCCTGGCGCGCGGCTACCACCGGCGGTCCGCGCTGACGGCGGCGTCCTTCGTGGCGAACCCGTTCGGCGAACCCGGCTCCCGCATGTACCGGACCGGCGACCTCGTCCGGTGGAGTGAGATCGGCAGGCTGGAGTATGTGGGACGCAACGACTTCCAGGTGAAGATCCGTGGCCAGCGGGTGGAACTCGGCGAGATCGAGTCGGTGCTGGCCCGCTGCGACGGCGTCGGCCGCGCGGCGGTCACCGTGCACAGCGGCACCGGCGACCGGCTGGTGGGATACGTGACGGCCGAAGCCGGTGCGAGCATCGACACCGCCGAGGTACTCCGGTACGCCGGATCCCACCTCGCGCCCTACATGGTGCCCGCCCAGCTGGTGGTGCTCGACCGGCTGCCCGTCGGCCGCACCGGCAAGCTGGACCGGCGAGCGCTACCCGCACCGATTCTCGCGCCACGAGAGTTCCGGGCGCCCGCCACCGCAATCGAGGAGGCGGTGGCGGAAGTCTTCGCCGACATCCTGGGAATCGACCGCGTCGGGGCCGACGACGACTTCTTCGAGCTGGGCGGGAACTCTCTCGTCGCGACCCGGGTGGCGTCCGCGCTCCGCGACCGGCTCGGCACCGACGTCGTCCTGCAGTGGATCTTCCGCAACCCCACCCCGGAAGGCCTGGCTCGCCGCATCGTCGACCCGTCGGTGCTCGGAAGCATGCCGGCCGACGACGTGCTGAACGTCGTCGTGCCGTTCCGGGCGTCCGGCGCACAACCCGCGCTGTTCTGCGTGCACCCGGCAGGCGGACTCGCGCTGGGATACGCCGGACTGATGAAGTACGTCTCGCCCGACCGTCCGGTGTACGGACTGCAACTGCCGATCCTCAGCGGCGGAACGACGTTCGAGTCGATGGCGCAACTCGCCCACCGCTACGTCGTCGAGATGCGTGCGGTGCAGCCCCAGGGTCCCTACCACCTGCTGGGCTGGTCCCTCGGCGGTGTCATCGCCCAGGCCATAGCCGTCGAACTCCGTGAGTCCGGCGCCGAGGT
This sequence comes from Rhodococcus sp. JS3073, assembly GCF_026810085.1. Taxonomy (NCBI): domain Bacteria; kingdom Bacillati; phylum Actinomycetota; class Actinomycetes; order Mycobacteriales; family Nocardiaceae; genus Rhodococcus; species Rhodococcus sp. JS3073. The sequence continues at coordinate 6,127,499 of NZ_CP113951.1, forward strand.
CGGCACCCTCGCGATGATGGACAGCTACGTCGCGGAGGGCGAAAACTTCGGTGACCTCGAGGTGAACGCCGAGGAGTGGCTGCACGGGCTGGGTGTCGAGTTCGAGGGCGAGGGCGACACCGGCACGTCATACCGCGAGCAATTGGTCGAGATGCTCGGACGGTCCTTCGGCCGCGACCCCGCGTTCGCGTCGACCCTCCTCGGACGCATCAGCACCGGCCTGGAGAACTCGAAGCAGATCTCCACCGGATACAGGCCGCGGGTGTTCGACGGCGACCTGCTGTTCTTCAGCGCCGGGCAGTCCGCCGCCGGGGAGGAAGGCGAACGGCCGTCGCCGAGCGTCTGGCAGCCCGCGGTCACCGGCGTGATCGTCGAGCACAAGGTGGAGTGTGACCACCTGCGGATGACCACACCGGAAGCCCTCGCGGTCATCGGGCCGATCCTGGAGCGGTCTCTGGCGTCACGCCCCGATCGCACCGCCGATGACGGGCCAGGACTCCCGTAACTCGGTCTCGAACAGCCCCCACGAATGCGTGCCCTGCGAGAGATACGTGAACGTGGCGGGAATCCCCAGCGAGTGCAGCCGCGACTGGAACGCGGCCGCACACGCGTTGGTCACCATCTCGACGACGCTGCCGCCGATCGTCTGGGGCACCACCAGCACGGGGTCGTGGTTGTCGATGCTGCCGGGAAGTCCGTTGCCGCTCGAGACGAACACTTCTGTGCCGCGCAGACGTTCGGCATTCAGCATCGGGTCGTGCACCCGCCACCGCGGGTCCACGGCAGAGCCCCACATGTTGGCCGCATTGCCGCCGCCCCGCAATTCCACCATCGACCGCACCATCGCCTGACCTAGCAGCCCACTCGTCGCGGCACACCCGCTGTACGAGCCGACGGCACGATAGAAACCCGGAGCCTGAATGGCGAGATCGAGTACCGCGCCGCCCGCCATCGACACCCCGCCGATCGCGTTCGCCCCGGTGGTCGCGAACCGGCCGTCGATGGCTGCGGGGAGTTCGCTCGTCAGGTAGGTCTGCCACTTGTTCCGGCCGAGGACCGGATCGTCGGCATCCCAGTCGGTGTACATGCTGTACTGGCCGCCGATCGGCATTACCACGTTGACGTGCTTGTCGGCGAAGAAGTCCCGCACACCGGTGTTGTTGAACCAGGAGATCCCGTCCGACCCGCCGCCGATCCCGGTGAGCAGGTAGAAGGTGGGCGCCGAACCGCCCGATGCGGGAGAGATGACGTCGTTGGCCACCCACCGGCCCATCGACTCCGAATACACGTCCACCCTGGCGATGCGGGGCTCCGCCGACGCCGCCGGCGGACCGAGCACCGCCCACCCGGATACGACCAGCAGCATCACCGCCAGTACACGCAGAGAGAACGCGGATCGCAGAGCTTCGAACGGTCGCATGGACGCCCCCTGGCTGTGGCCTGCCCTTCCAATCTAGGACTGCGGGGTACCTGCTTGGTGCGGTTCCAGCGAACCGGTGTAAAGATGATTCGGTGACCGACAACGACCGGCCCGACGAGCGTTTCACCCTCGCAAGCGAGCGGACGTTCCTCGCCTGGATGCGAAGTTCGCTCGCACTTCTGGCCGGTGGCATCGCGATGATCCACCTGGTCCCCGAATTCAGCACCGGGTGGGTGCGGACGACCCTCGGCCTGATCCTGATCGGTCTCGCCGCAGCCGCGGCCCTCGTCGGCATGCGGCGGTGGTCGCAGGTCGAGAAGGCCCTGCGCGACGGATCACCGATGCCGCCGCCCCACGAGTTGTGGCTGTTCGCGGTGACACTGACGGTGGTGGCACTGGGAGCGGCGCTCGCCAGCCTGGTGGCCGCGCTCTAACCTGCAGAAGAGGTTTGCATCTCGCGAACCGGACGTGAAGACGAAGGAGTACACGGTGGCCCACGAACTCAAGCTCGGTTACAAGGCGTCCGCGGAGCAGTTCGGTCCGCGGGAGTTGGTGGAGCTGGGTGTTCTGGCGGAGGCACACGGTATGGATTCGGCGACGGTGTCGGATCATTTCCAGCCGTGGCGGCACGAGGGTGGTCATGCGCCGTTCTCGTTGGCGTGGATGACGGCGGTCGGGGAGCGCACGTCACGGTTGCAGTTGGGGACGTCGGTGATGACGCCGACGTTCCGGTACAACCCGGCGGTGGTGGCGCAGGCGTTCGCGACGATGGGGTGTCTGTACCCGGGGCGGATCATGCTCGGGGTGGGCACCGGGGAGGCGCTCAACGAGATCGCGACAGGCTTCGCGGGTCAGTGGCCGGAGTTCAAGGAGCGGTTCGCGCGGCTGCGGGAGGCGGTCCGGTTGATGCGCGAACTGTGGCTCGGCGACCGGGTCGATTTCGAGGGGGAGTACTTCACCACGAAGGGGGCGTCGATCTACGACGTGCCCGAGGGAGGGATTCCGGTGTACATCGCCGCCGGTGGTCCGGTGGTGGCCCGGTACGCCGGTCGTAGCGGTGACGGGTTCATCTGCACGTCCGGTAAGGGCATGGAGCTGTACACGGAGAAGTTGATGCCTGCCGTCGCGGAGGGGGCGGAGAAGGCGGACCGTGATGTGGCGGAGATCGACAAGATGATCGAGATCAAGATTTCGTACGACACGGATCCCGAGTTGGCGCTGGAGAACACGAGGTTCTGGGCGCCGTTGTCGTTGACGCCGGAGCAGAAGCACTCGATCGACGATCCGATCGAGATGGAGAAGGCAGCCGATGCGTTGCCGATCGAGCAGGTGGCGAAGCGGTGGATCGTGGCGTCGGATCCGGATGAGGCGGTGGCGCAGATCCGCCCGTATCTCGATGCGGGGTTGAACCACCTGGTGTTCCACGCTCCCGGCCACGATCAGAAGCGGTTCCTGGAACTCTTCGAGCGGGATCTCGCGCCGCGGTTGCGGGGATAGGCGGCTTCGCCGCCCGTGCGTGGTTAACGAGTGCAGTGACTCGTCAACCACTCACGGGCGCGGAGCGCCTCAGAGCATGTTCACGCGCTTGTAGAGATGGCGGGACGGACCGCCGAGCAGATCGGCATCGTCCAGGAACCGCATGAGCGGCTGCGAACTCTCACGGATCTTCTCGGCCCGGAACCGGTTGTTCTTCGCCTCGCGCAACGCGCGTTCGGTGTCCAGCCCGGCTGCCGCGTAGACGGCGGGGTTGATCATGCTGGAGACGATCAGGTTCGACGCGATCGCGATGCACGCGCGGCTCGCCGCACGGTGTGCCTTGCTCATGCCCTGAGCCCGTCGCAGCGTCTCCTCCCGGGCGAAGCGCATGTGCCGCGCTTCTTCGACCACGTGAATCTTGCTGGTGACGCGGACGATCGGCTGGACGCGTGTGTCCTTCATCCAGTCGCGCTGCATGACGTCGAGGATCTCCTCGGCGACGAGAATGCCGGCGTACGCGACCTCTCCCGAGGCGAGCGCCTTGAACCCGCGACCCAGCGTCACCACCGACTTGCGCGGAACATAGGAGGGGCACCCGAACTTCTCGGCGGTGCGCGCGAACATCACCGAGTGCCTGCACTCGTCGGCCACCTCGGTCAGCGCGAACTGGAAATGGGCCTGCGACGCGTCCGTGGCGTACATGTCCCGGATGACCATCTGCTGGAGGATCATCTCGAACCAGATTCCGGTGCCCATGATCGAGGACACCTCGTGCTTCGTCAGCGTGATCTGCTGTTCGAACGTCATCTCGTCCCACATCGGCGTGCCGTACAGCGTGGACCACTCGGGTGTGAGGCCGTACAGGTCGTCGGGGACGGGCGCGTCCCAGTCGACCTCGACGGTCGGGTCGTACGACATGCGTGCGGAGGACTGGAGAAGCCGGGCGCCGGTGTCCTGGCGATCCGTGATCTTCGGATTGCGGATAGCGAGCGTCGAGCGTGCCATGAGATCCTCCATGTCAGTGTGTCTAGCAGTTACACCTAATCATGTCGAAGAAGATCCTTGACGTCAATGCCTCTGGTGTACAAACAGTGGACAAAGAATAGGTAGGTCCTCGGGCGTCAAGGCCTCGGTGATGATCCCCACAACTCCGACTCGAGGCTTGCTCAAAATTTGCCGATCGTCTGTAGTGAGTTCTCGGCAGCGGGCCCGGATGATCCCTTGCCCTGGCATCACCCTGCAGAAAGCGGAATGAACCCATGTCTGATCAGAAGAGTGCCGCACAGCCCCACAGCCACGACGTCGTCGTCGGCGCCCGCGTTCGGGTCCGTCGCGACTCCGACGCTCCCGCACCCGGTGTCGTGATCGAGGATTTCGCGGACCTGTCCCAGTCGGAGGGACTCCTCGGACGTGATTGGGCGCCCGTGCACCGCTGGGCCGTCGCTCTCGACGACGGACGCCTCGTGTTCGCCGACGACGGCGAACTCGACCTCGACACCGACGCACCGCAGGCGGCGCTCGGCTGATTCAGCCGAGTCCGTCGGCGACATCCTGGAGTTGCTCGACAGTACCTGCGGCGATGGTCCGCACATGTTCGGTGACGACCGAAATCGGCCAGTCCCCCACGCGATCCGCATCAGCGCGGCGATCTCGGATTCCGAGTAGCGGTATTTGATGTGGACGGCCGGATTCCCGCCCACGACGGCATAGTCCGGCACGTCCCGCGTCACCACCGAACCGGTCGACACGATCGCGCCGTGCCCGATACGCACCCCGGGCATGATCGTCGCGTTGCCTCCGATCCACACGTCGTTGCCGACGACGGTGTCGCCGCGCGACGGTAGATCGGCGAGCAGATCGGAATGCTGGGCCCACGACCCTCCCATGATCGGAAACGGGAAGGTCGACACTCCGCTCATCCGATGATTCGCGCCGTTCATGATGAACGTCGTCCCGGTCGCGAAGGCGCAGAACTTGCCGATGATCAGCCGGTCCGGCCCGTAATGGTGCAGAACATTGCGCGTTTCGAACTCGTCCGCGAACTCGGGATCGTCGTAGTAGCTGTACTCCCCGACCTCGATCAGCGGGTTCTCGATCAGCGGTTTGAGCAGGACCACCCGAGGCTGACCCGAAACTGGGTGCAGGGTCATCGGATCCGGTGCGGCATTCGTGGGCAATTGTGTCTCCATTCCCTCGGGCGCAGGTGTGCGCGATCTCTTGTATAGCGCCGTACGGCGCTGCGCTGCACGCGCTTTACGAGGGCCGACTATTGCCATTGTTCAGGTGCTGTTGCTAGAGTCGAACGTGCATTCGAACCTTGGGGGAGGTTGGTCGTGGGGGATGTGATTGCGCCGGATCTGGCCGAGTTGCGTGTGTTCGCGGCACGGCTGCGAGAGGTTTCCGCCGACGGGGATGCGGGGTTGGGGATCGAGTGGCTCGATGCGATCGAGGCGTTGAAGTCGGTCGGGTGTGCGGTGCAGGCGGTGATCACCGATGGTGTCGCGACGAGTATTCGTGCCGATCGGAGGGCTCGGGGGTTGCCGCGGGCGGACTGGGGCCGCGGGATCGCGTCGCAGATTGCGTTGGCGCGCAGGGAATCCCCGAACCGCGGCGGTCGGCATCTCGATTTCGCGCAGGCCCTGGTGCACGAGATGCCGCACACCCTGGCCCTGTTGCGGTCGGGCCGGTTGAACGAATGGCGCGCCACGTTGCTGGTGCGCGAAACGGCGTGCCTGTCGGCCGCGGAGCGGGGAAACGTGGACCGCCGGTTGTGCTCGGACCCGGCCACTCTCGACGGGGTCGGCGACCGCGGGCTGATCGCGCAGGCGAAAGCGTTGGCGGTGGAACTCGACGCCGCGGCCGTGATGCGGCGGCATCGGAAGGCTGTGTCCGAGCGTCGGGTGACGACCCGTCCGGCGCCGGATTCGATGGCCTATCTGAGCGTGCTGATGCCGGTCGAGCAGGCGGTGTGCCTGCAGGCCACGCTCGGCCGGGATGCGGACAGCCTGATCGCCACCGGCAACAGTGGCGGCCGCACCCGCAATCAGCTGATGGTGGACCTGTTGTTCAATCGCGGCACCGGAGCATCAGTGGCATCGGGTGTTCCGGTGGCGGTGAACCTCGTGCTCTCCGACGAGACACTCCTGGCCGGCGGGCACGAGGCCGCACAGCTGCAGGGGTTCGGACCGGTACCGGCCGGAATCGCCCGGCAACTCGTGGCGGACGCCCTTGATGGTGACGTGGAGACGTCGTTGCGACGGGTGTATTCGTGCCCGCAGTCGGGTGCGTTGACGGCGATGGAATCGCCGTCGCGCACATTCCCGAAAAGCCTGAGACAGCTGATCGACCTCCGGGACCGCACGTGCCGCACCCCGTGGTGCGATGCGCCGATCCGGCATCACGACCACATCCGCTCACGCCGAGAATCCGGCGCCACGACGGCGGACAACGGGTCCGGGCTGTGCGAGGCCTGCAACTACGCGAAGGAAGGCGACGGCTGGACCGCCCGACCGGTACACAACCCCGGCGGCACCCACCTCATCGACCTCGGCACCCCGACCGGGCACCACTACCGCTCGGCGGCGCCGCCGCTCCCGGGCGCGGCATGACGGTCGGGTCACGCGGCGGTGAGAGCGAATACCCGCATCGTGCGGTTCGTTCGGTGCTCGTAGACGCCGTAGACGCGCACCATCTCGTCGAATTCGCGATAGATCCGCGTCCGCTCCGGTTCGGTGAGGAGGGTCGCGGTGACGGGGATGTCCTTCCCGCCGATCGTGACCTTCGCATTCGGCTCGGTGAGGAGGTTCCCCGACCACGCCGGGTGGTGATCCTGCCCGAAGTTGCTGCCCACGACGAAGATCTGCTCACCCTCGCGGTAGTACAGCAGCGGGCTCGTCCGCGGCGCCCCCGATTTACGACCCGTCGTCGTCAGCAGGACAACCGGTGCGGCGATCGGACCGAGGATCGTGAAGCGTCCCCTGCTCTTCTGGAGGAGCCGGCGGTCGACTCCGGCGAGATTCCGGATCACCCACGATCCAGGTCGAGTGGCGGCAAATTTAGCTGCGGGCTCGCGGAGGAAGCTGTTCTCGCTGCCCCACCGGACGTCAGGGAAGGGTGATTCGGCCATAGGTCATCTGACCGCCCGGCGGGTGCGGTGTCAATCGCCGAGCGGTGGTGGCCGGATACGCTATGGCCATGGCTGCGCCAGCGACACCCTCACCCGTGAATCCGCCCGCCCGTCCCCAGCCGTCGAGCGTCTACATCGCCTCACCGGAGGGGGACACCGGCAAGTCCACCATCGCGCTGGGTGTCCTGCAGATGCTGTGTGCGTCGGCGGCGAGGGTGGGCGTCTTCCGTCCGATTGCCCGATCGACGCAGGAAACCGACTACATTCTCGAGTTGCTCCTCGAACACACGACGGCCGACGTCGGCTACGAGGAGTCCCTCGGGGTCACGTACGAGCAGGTCCACGCCGATCCCGACGGGGCGCTCAGCGAGATCGTTTCCCGGTATCACCAGGTGGCGGCGCAGTGCGACGCCGTCGTCGTGATCGGCAGCGATTACACCGACGTGGCGAGCCCGAGCGAACTCGGCTACAACGCGAGGATCGCCGCCAACCTGGGCGCACCGGTGCTGCTCGCCGTGAAGGGAGCCCGGCGCACCCCCGAGGAGGTCGCGCAACTCGCCCATCTCGCGATCGGTGAACTAACTTCTCACCACGCCCATCCGCTGGCCGTGGTCGCGAATCGCTGTGACCCGGATCAGCTCGATGCGGTCACCGCCGCGTTGGCGTCGACCGGTGTGCCTGCGTGGAGTCTGCCCGAGATCCCGCTGCTGGTCGCACCGACCATGGCCGAACTTCTCGAGTCGATCGACGGCAGCCTGTTCAGTGGCGACCCTGAGCTTCTCCACCGCGAGGCGCTGCGCGTGATGGTGGGCGGAATGACGGCAGAGCACATTCTCGAACGGCTGACGGAGGGCACGGTGGTGATCGCCCCGGCCGACCGTTCCGACGTGCTGCTGGCGATGGTGAACGCGCATGAGGCCGAGGGATTCCCATCACTGGCGGGGATCGTCATGAACGGTGGGCTGATGCCGCACCCGGCGATCGCGAAGCTGATGGCCGGCCTGAAGCCGCGGTTGCCGATCCTCACCACCGAACTGGGCACGTTCGACACGGCCAGCGCAGCAGCGCAGACCCGTGGCCGGGTGGCGGTCGGTTCGCAGCGCAAGATCGACACCGCCCTGAGCGTCATGGAACTGCGGGTGGACGCACCCACGCTGCTGGAGCGGTTGAAGCTGCCGATCCCCTCGGTGGTGACTCCGCAGATGTTCGAATACCAGCTGATCGACCGCGCCCGCCGCGACCGCAAGCACATCGTGCTGCCGGAGGGCGACGACGACCGCATCCTCCGCGCGGCGGGGAGACTGTTGCAACGACAGGTGGCGGCGCTGACCATTCTCGGCGACGAGGTGCAGGTGCGGCGCCGCGCGGCGGAACTCGGCGTCGACCTCGGAGACGCGCAGGTGCTGGACCCCCGGACGTCCGACCACGCCGGTCCGTTCGCCGAGGAGTACGCGCGGCTCCGCGCCCACAAGGGCATGACCGTGGAGCGGGCCCGCGAGGTGATGGCCGACATCTCGTACTTCGGAACCATGATGGTGCACTTGGGAATCGCGGACGGCATGGTCTCCGGTGCCGCGCACACCACGGCGCACACCATCCGGCCGTCGTTCGAGATCATCAAGACGCAACCGGGGGTGTCCACGGTGTCGAGCGTGTTCCTGATGTGCCTGTCCGATCGGGTGCTCGCGTACGGGGACTGTGCGGTGGTGCCCGACCCCACGGCCGAACAGCTGGCCGACATCGCGATCTCCTCGGCGCAGACGGCGTCCCAGTTCGGCATCGATCCGCGCATCGCGATGCTGTCGTACTCGACCGGTGACTCCGGCAGCGGTGCGGACGTCGACAAGGTGCGCTCTGGGACGAAACTTGTTCGCGAGCGTCGCCCGGACCTGTTGGTGGAGGGCCCCATTCAGTACGACGCTGCCATCGAGCAGAGCGTGGCCGACAAGAAGATGCCCGATTCGGAAGTGGCCGGCAAGGCGACGGTCTTCATCTTCCCCGACCTCAACACCGGGAACAACACGTACAAGGCGGTGCAGCGCAGTGCCGGTGCGATCGCCGTCGGTCCGGTGTTGCAGGGCCTCAACAAGCCCGTCAACGACCTGTCGCGAGGGGCGCTGGTCGAGGACATCGTGAACACCGTGGCCATCACCGCGATCCAGGCGCAGGGAGCAGAGCAGTGACCGAGGGGTCCGTACTGGTAGTCAATTCCGGTTCGTCGTCGATCAAGTTCCAGCTGATCCACCCGGACACCGGTAAGTCCTCGGCGTCCGGTCTCATCGAGAGGATCGGGGAACCCGAGGGGCGCATCGTCTATCACCACCGCACCGGTTTGGCGGAGCGCCACGTGCACATCGCCGACCACCGGGCCGGGCTGAAGATGGTGTCGGACATCGTCGCCGAGGTGGGCCGACCGCTGAGGGAGGCGGGGATCGTCGCGGTCGGTCATCGCATCGTCCACGGCGGCGACGTGTTCTTCGAACCCACGATCATCGACGACGCGGTGGTGCAGTCCATCTCGGACCTTTCGGCCCTTGCGCCGCTGCACAATCCGGCGAACGTGATCGGGATCGAGGTGGCGCGGGAGGAACTGCCGGACATCCCGCACGTCGCGGTGTTCGACACCGCGTTCTTCCACACCCTGCCCGCGGAGGCGTCGACGTATGCGATCGACCGGCAGGTCGCGAGGGAGCACTCCATCCGGCGGTACGGTTTCCACGGCACGTCACACCAGTACGTGTCGGCGCAGGCGGCCGACTTCCTCGGCAGGGACCTGTCCGAGCTGAACCAGATCGTGCTGCATCTGGGGAACGGTGCCTCGGCGTCCGCGATCCGCGGGGGACTGGCCGTAGACACGAGCATGGGGCTGACCCCGCTCGAGGGTCTTGTCATGGGCACGCGGTCCGGGGACGTCGATCCGGGTGTCATCCTGCACCTGCACCGCAGCGGGATGGGTGTCGATCAGATCGACGACCTCCTGAACCGGCACTCCGGACTCAAGGGCCTGTCGGGTGTCAACGACTTCCGGGCGCTCCTGACGCTCGTCGGCGAGGGCGACGAGGCCGCGGCGTTGGCGTACGACGTGTACGTGCACCGACTCCGCAAGTACATCGGCGCCTACCTGGTGGAACTGGGCGGCGTCGACGTCATCACGTTCACCGGGGGAGTCGGCGAGAACAATGTCGACGTCCGCCGCGACAGCCTGGCCGGGCTGGGGCGCCTCGGCATCGTCGTCGACGACGACCGCAACGGCGCGGATTCCCGGGACGCACGCCGTATCTCGGCGGACGACTCCGACGTGCAGGTGCTGGTCGTGCCCACCAACGAGGAGTTCGCGATCGCCCGTGCGGCGGCGGACCTGATCGGGGCCTGAGCGTTACAGCAGGCTCTTGGGCCGGATGGCGTTGGCGAGATCCACCAGCGTGTACCGGTGAGTGCGCTCGGGGGCGTTGCGGGCAAGGGCCCGCAGGCCGGCCTCGGCGCCCTTGCGGAGGCCCCGTTCGGTGAACGGCACACCGAGGATCTGCTCGAGTTCCGTCGCCGACGTGTGACCGGCACGCATCCAGTCCAGTGCGGTGCCCAGTACGAGCGTGCGCATCTGCAGTGCCCGGCTCTCCTCGGGTGCGAGCGCGGCGACGCGGAGTGCAGCCTCCCGGAGGGCTGCTTCGTCGATCTCCTCGATCGGTTTGCAGGACAACAGCATCAGCACACTCGTCATCCGGGCCATGGTGAAGTGCCGGGACGTCGCGGGAACCTGGTCCAGGGCGGCGATGGCACCGGGCAGGTCGCCGCGTTCGGTGAGTTGCCGCGCCAGCCCGAATGCCGCACTCACCATGCTGTGGTCGGTCCGCCACACCGTTCGGTAGTACTTCTCGGCGAACGCCCTCCACTGGTGGGGATCGGAACTTTCCCAGTGCTGCAGAATCAGTTCGGCGGTGGCGGCGAGCGCAAGCTTGGGAGCCGTCTCGCCGGGCATCGCCTTCAGCACGAATTCGAAGCGGGAGAACGCCGTCTCGTACTCGCCGTCGATGAGCGTCGCGAGTCCGGCGTACCAGTCGACGCGCCAGTTCCCGCCCATGTCTCCCTCCACGTCGCGGAGGAGTCCGGTGGCGGTGGCGGCGTCACCGAGATCGAGGTGCGCCTTGATCTCGGCGAGTGTGAGTTCCCGGGAGAACGACACGTCGAGGTCGCCGACGACCCGTTCGATACCGTTCTCGCGCGCGTGCCGAATGGAATCCAGTGTCTGCTGCGGTTCGCTGTGCACCGCGGCGGCCAGGAGCGGGGCGTTGGGATCGGTCGGGTCGATCAGGGGCACCGCCAACGCCTGCGCCACGGACTGCGGATCGAGGTTCTCGTCCCGGTCGACGCCGTCGACGTACACATCGGTCTGCTCGACGGCCTCATCCGTGCCGAACGTCGTTCTCTGCTTGCTGAACACGGTCGACAGTCCGGGATGCTCCTCGCCGGTCTGCTGCGCGAGCACCTCCCGCAGTACCGCCGTGAGCTGACCCGCCATCTCCTCGGCCGACGCGAAACGCCTGCTCGGATCGGGGTCGGTGGCGCGCAACAGGAGTCGGTGGAAGAACTCGTATTCCGCGAGGAGCGGCGCCTGCTCGGGGGACGGGATCCCGTCGAGGTACCGCCCCTTGTCGGACGGCATGTCGAGCGTCAGGACGGCGAGTGTGCGCCCCACCGTGTAGATGTCGGACGCCACGGTCGGGCCGGTCTTGACGATCTCCGGCGCCTGAAACCCGGGCGTGCCGTACAGGTAGCCGTAGTCCTCGATGCCGGCGACGGCCCCGAGGTCGATCAATTTGAGGGCGTCCTCGGTGACCATCACGTTGTCGGGTTTGAGGTCGTTGTACACCAGGCCGGTGGAGTGCAGATACGCCAGTGCGGGAAGAATTTCGAGCACGTAGGCGATGGCCTGCTCGACCGGCATGCGCTCGGGCTTCGCGTGCGTCGACAGGACGTCCCGCAGCGAGTGACCGCCCACGTACTCCATGACGATGTAACCCATCGGGGTCCCGTCCGACCGGGGATGCTCCACGAAGTTGAAGATCTTGACGATGCTCGGGTGGGCCACCTCGGCGAGGAACTGGCGTTCGGCGACCGCCACGGCCTGAGCCTCGGCGTCGCCGAAGTGCAACAGACCCTTGAGGACCACCCACCGGTCGCTGACATTGCGATCGATGGCCAGATAGATCCAGCCGAGGCCGCCGTGCGCGATGCAGCCCTGCACCTCGTACTGGCCGCCGATCAGCTCGTTCGGGCCGAGCAGCGGCCGGAAGTCGTAGGTGGCTCCGCACTTGGGGCACAGACCGAATTCGGAGCCCTCGGAGGTGGCGCTGGTGCGGCCCACCGGCTTGTTGCATTTCCAGCAGAAGCGCTTGCTCTCGGGGACTTTCGGGTCGGTCATCACGGCGGACGCCGGGTCGAGTGTCTTCACGACGGGAACCTCGACGAGACCGCCGCCGAGACGCAGGCGCTGCCCGGACCGGGTGCGCGGTGAGCGCGTCGAGCGGCCGGTGCCGGACGCGCCGGACGGCCGGGACGTCGGTGCCGCCTGGGTGGCCGGACCCTCGTCCGGTTCTTCCCGAACCGCGGCCTGCGTAGCGTCCTCTTCCGGCTCCCGTACGGCGGCCTGGGTGGCGATGTCCGGGTCGGTGGACTCGGGATTCTTCGGATGGTGCGGCATGCGTCCCCTCAGTCCTGGTACACGGCGGACGGCGGGGCGGGGGACGGCCCCAGCATCGACAGCCACTGGTCGTACATCCTGGTCCAGGTACCGTCACGGCGGATGCGTTCGAGCGTGCCGTTGACGAACCGCACCAGGTCCTCGTTCGACTTGGTGATGCCGACGCCGTACGGCTCGGCGCCCATGCTGTCTCCGACGATCTCGAGATACGGGTCCTGGGACGCCAGACCGGCGAGGATCGTGTCGTCGGTGCTCACCGCATCGACCTGCCGCTGTTGCAGGACCACCAGGCAATCCGACCACATGGGGACCGTCAGGATGTCCGCGGTGGGCGCCACCTGCTGCAACCGTGTCAGCGACGTGGTGCCGCGGACGACGCAGACCCGCTTCCCGTCCAGGTCGGCGGCGCTGCGGATCGGGGAGCCCTTCACGACGAGAACCCGTTGCTGCGCCTCGAAGTATTCGGAGGAGAACGCCACCCGTTCCTTTCGGTCGCAGGTGATGGTCATCGTCTTGGCCACGATGTCGACCATCGATTCCTGCAGTGCCTTCTCACGATTCGCGGACGTGAGGATGCGGTACTCGAGTCGGTCCGGGTCGCCGAACAGGTCCCGCGCGATCTCCCGGGCGATGTCGACGTCGAAGCCCTGGACGGCACCGGTGGCCGGGTCGCGGAAACTCATCAGATTGCTGCCCGTGTCGAGGCCGACGACGAGACGGCCCCGCGCGCGGATGGCGTCGACGGTCGGCATCGGCGGCGCGGCGTCGGTGTCGGGGAACGGGCGAAGGCTCGCGGTGGGATCGCCGCAGTCCTTCTCGGGAGTCGGCGGCGCAGCGCTGGTTTCGGGCGCCGGCATCGCGGCCGCGGGAAGCGGGGGCTCGGTGTACGACACGCTCGGCGATCCGACGTGCTCCGGACTCGACTCGGCGCACCCGCCGATCAGCAACGTGGCCGCCACCAGCACCAGCGCGATCCGGCGCCGCCTCACTGGTACTCCCGCAATCGAGGCCACAACCCGATGATAATTCCGCCGAACGCGATCAGCGTCAGGACGAGGGCACCGGAACCGAGCGCGGTCAGCACCCGGGCCGCGGATTCGACATTCGACCGCAACCGGTCGCGTGCGGCGCCGATTCCGTCGGTGAGCGCGTCGTCGACGGCGGTGAACTGAGCCGCGGAATCCGACGGTCCCGGTCCGATGGCGACCATTGCCGCCGAGACGAAGTCGCCCTTGGCGAGGATCTCGTTCATGCGGTCGTGTGCCGCGGACCAGCGCGTCCACGCCTCCTGCGCCCGTGCCACCTCGTCGTGGCCGACGGCGCGGTCGCCGTCGTGGGGGTAGCTCGACAGCAGGGTGTCGAGCTGACCGGACTTGTCTTCGAAGACGGCGTCGTAGTCACCGTTCGAGTCACGGCGGACCAGTTTGAGGGTCTCCTCGGTGCGCGCCTGCTGGGCCAGGATGCGGGCGGCGGTCAACTCGTGCATCGGGCGGGCGCCCTCGGTCAGTGCCCGCTTGGTGTCGAGGGAGGAGACCAACCCGGCGACCAGCATCCACACCAGGAGGATCGCCGTGCACGACGACGCCACGATCAACCCGAGGTTGAACGTGCGCCGACTGAGCCTCGCGATGACGATCTGGGCGACGAGCAGCGCGACGAGGGCAACGAGGATCAGGATCAGCGCCAGCCAGGGCGGACGGGAGTAGTCCCGTTGCGTGTCCGCGACGTTGGATTCCTGCTGGGCGTGCAACTGCTGCGCCATCGGCAGCATGCTCGTCTGCATCAGCGTGGACGCCTCGCTGAGGTAGGCCGCGCCGACGGGATGACCGGTGCGGTTGTTGGCGCGCGCGGTCTCGACGAGACCGGAGTAGACGCTGAGGTCGGTGGAGATGGAGGCGAGCAGGCGCCGGCTGTCCACGTCGCTCGCCGCGAGCCCGCCGGACGCGTACACGAGGTCGGCGGAGGCCGTGCCGATCGCCTGCGTGTACGTGTCCCGGAGTTCGGGAGGTTCGAGACCGCCGGAGATGAACGCCGTCGTGGCCGCGGCGTCCGCCACCGACAGGGCGCTGTACAGGTTCTGCGCCGAGAACGACAGCGGTTCCGTCTCGGCGAGGACAGTGTCGAGGGTGGCCTCCCTGCTGTTCACCGTCGAGGCGGCCAGGAGGCCGGCGGTCAGGGTGAGCAGGACCAGGAGGGCGCCGAGGGCGGTGAGTTTGGCGGGAGTCGACACCAGGAACGCGCGCAGTTCCTTGCGGCGTGCCACCGCGGGGTCGACGTCGTCGTCCGCGGCGGCGGACAATGCGCGGCTGCCCCGGGGTTCGATCGACGGTGCCTCCCGCAGAACCACCTCGCACCCCTCCCGTGTCATGGCCGCACTTTGTGGGGAGCATATAAGCAGCGGTCGGTTCCCGACTGCCGACGGGCAGTTCCGGAAGAAACCGTTAGTGTGAGGGAACTGCAGGGAGACCCATCAGGTCGGACAGGGGTAGTCGATGCGTGGTGACGGTGACGGCTGGGCAACCGGGCCGGACGGCAGTCGTCATTGGGGCAAGCACGGTGCGGCCGGGTTGTTGCTGCGTGCGCCGCTCCCGGACGAGACGCCGGCCGTGCTTCTGCAGCACCGTGCGGCCTGGAGTCACCAGGGCGGCACCTGGGCGTTGCCCGGCGGTGCCCGGGACAGCCACGAGACCACCACCCACGCCGCGGTACGCGAGGCGCACGAGGAAGCCGGCATCGAGAGTGCAGCGATCCGCGTCCGCACCGAGGTCGTCACGATGAAGGCCGCGAGCGGCTGGAGTTACACCACCGTGATCGCCGACGCCGAGCGCCCGCTACCCACCGTCGCGAACGGCGAGAGCACCGAACTGCGGTGGGTGCGGGAAACCGACGTCGCCGGGCTCCCGCTGCACCCGGGATTCGAAGCGGGGTGGCCGCAACTGCGCACCACCGAGGTGCGATTGCTGCTCGACCGGCACGACGTGCTGGGCGAACGCGGCGCGCTGGCGCAGTTGTCGAAGGCTCTGCCCCGCACGGTGCACCTGCCGGACGGCACGTACGGGTGGCTGCCGCGCGTCGAGGTGCTCGAGGCCCCGGACGCAGTCGGTCGCCTCGCCGAACCGGCCGGCCACGGCACCACGTTGGGAACGATGACGGCGGTCGTCACCACCGACCCCGACCTGATCGAACAGTTGCCGGCCACCGTCGTGGTCCTGCCGCCCGCCACGGTGCTGAACTGGCTGGATCAGCCGTAACTACGCGTTCTGCTGCAACAGGGCGGACAGCGAGCGCGCGGCGGCCTGCGGGTCGCGGGCCTCGGTGATGGCCCGCACGACGACGATGCGGGAGGCTCCCGCGGCGAGGATCTCCGGAACCCGGGCCTCGTCGATGCCGCCGATCGCGAACCACGGGCGGTTCGGCTCGGAGTCGGCGGTCGATCGCACCAGATCGATGCCCGACGCGGTCCGCCCGGGCTTGGTGGGGGTGGCCCACACCGGTCCGGTGCAGAAGTAGTCGACGCCGTCCTCGATCGCCGCGAGGCTGGCCTGCGCGCGGCTGTGGGTGGAGCGGCCGATCAGGACGTCGGAACCCACCACGGTCCGTGCGTACGGGACGGGCAGGTCGCCCTGGCCGAGGTGCAGCACGTCGGCCCCGGCCGCCAGCGCCATGTCGGCGCGGTCGTTGACCGCGAGCAGCGCTCCGTGACGCCTGGCCGCGGCCGCGAGCACCGACAGCGCCGCCAGTTCGTCCCGGGCGTCCATCGTGCCGAACTTCTTCTCTCCGGCCGAGCCCTTGTCGCGGAGCTGGATGATGTCGACGCCGCCGGACAGCGCGGCCTCGGCGAACTGCGCCAGGTCGCCCTTCTCGCGCCGAGCATCGGTGCACAAATACAAACGTGCTGTTCCGAGGCGGCGCCGACGGTCCGTGAGGTTGCTGTGATGCGAGGTGGTCACGGCATGACGGTAGCCTCTACGGTGAAAGTGCAACACGGGAGTCCCGGGGAACGTGGGGCTGAGAGGGGCTCACGCCGAGCCCGACCGTCATACCTGACCCGGATCATGCCGGCGCAGGAAGTGAGGTGGAGTTCAATGGCGAGATCGGTATCCGTCGTCGGAGGCGGAGTGATCGGCCTGTCCATTGCGTGGCGAGCAGCCCGCAACGGCTGGTCGGTGAAGCTGTACGACCCGTCGATCGGTTCGGGGGCGTCCTGGGTGGCGGGCGGCATGCTCGCCCCGTTGTCCGAGGGCTGGCCCGGCGAGGAGAGCGTCCTCGAACTGGGGAGCGCGTCGCTCGACCGGTGGCCCGAATTCGGGAAGGAACTCGAGGCCGGAGCCGGCGTCGAGCTGTTCACGTCGGAGAGTTCGCTCACCGTCGCGCTGGACGGCGCCGACGCGGAGGACCTGCGGACCATCGCCGAATGGGTGGGTGCCCAGGGGCGGGAACTGCAGATCCTGAACCGTGCCGAAGTGCGCGCCCTCGAGCCGATGCTGGGGCGCGGAGTCCGATTGGGACTCTTGGCCGTCGACGAACTGGCCGTGGACAACAGGTTGCTGTTGCAGGCGTTGCAGCGGTGCGCCGTCGACGCCGGAGTGGAGCTGATCGGGGAGGCCGTGCACAGCCTCGACCGGCTCGACACGGACCAGATCGTCGTCACCGCGGGCATCGCGTCCCCGGCCCTGTGGCCCGGGCTTCCGGTGCGCCCGGTGAAGGGCGAGATCCTGCGGTTGCGCTCGCGTCCGGGGGTGACTCCCGCACCGGGCCGCACCATCCGCGGCAGTGTGCACGGCAGGCCCGCCTACCTGGTTCCGCGAGCCGACGGCATCGTCGTCGGTGCCACCCAGTACGAGTCGGGCAACGACACGCAGGTCACGGTGGCCGGTGTGCGGGACCTGATCGCGGACGCCGAGGCGCTGATGCCCGCCATCGGCGAGTACGAACTGCGGGAGACCTCGGCGGGTCTGCGTCCGATGACCCCGGACAACCTGCCGCTGATCGGCCGGGTGTCCGATCGGGTCGTGGTGGCGACGGGACACGGCCGTAACGGCATCCTGCTCACCCCGGTGACCGCCGACGCGACGGTGGCATTGTTGGAGGGCTCGGCACTGGTCGAGGCGAAAGCCGCCGACCCCGAACGTTTCGAGAAAGTAGCGAGGTAGAGATGAGTGAGCAGCAAGTAGTGGTGCCGATCGGCATCAGCGTCAACGGTGAGGACCACGAGTTCACGGAACCGTTGACCGTCGCCGGGCTGCTGGAGGTGCTGAACCTGCCCACCAAGGGCATCGCGGTGGCCGTGAACGGCGCCGTGTTCCCGCGCGCCCGGTGGGACGAGCTCGTGGTCCGGGGCTGGGAGATCGAGATCCTCACGGCGGTGCAGGGTGGCTGACGCGACGCCCGGCGTGCAGAAGGGCCTCACGATCGCGGGCCGCACGTTCGGTTCACGGTTGATCATGGGCACCGGCGGCGCAGCCAACCTCACGGTGCTCGAAGAGGCGCTCGTCGCGTCCGGCACCGAGCTGACCACGGTCGCGATGCGCCGCGTCGACGCCGTCGGCGGCACCGGTGTGCTGGACCTGCTGCGCCGGCTCGACATCGCGCCGCTGCCCAACACCGCCGGGTGTCGCGGTGCTGCCGAGGCGGTGCTGACGGCGCAACTCGCCCGCGAGGCGCTCGAGACCGACTGGGTGAAGCTCGAGGTCATCGCCGACGAACGCACCCTGATGCCCGACGCCATCGAGTTGGTCAGCGCTGCAGAGCAACTGGTCGACGATGGTTTCATCGTCCTGCCGTACACCACCGACGACCCGGTTCTGGCCCGCAGGCTCGAGGACGTAGGCTGCGTGGCCGTGATGCCGCTGGGTTCGCCGATCGGCACCGGGCTCGGTATCGCGAACCCGCACAACATCGAGATGATCGTGGACGGTGCGGGGGTACCCGTCATCCTCGACGCCGGCATCGGGACGGCCAGCGACGCGACCCTCGCGATGGAACTCGGCTGCGATGCCGTGCTGCTGGCCACGGCTGTGACCAGGGCGAAGGACCCGGCACTCATGGCGTCGGCGATGCGCGGGGCCGTGGTGGCGGGCTACGAGGCGCGTCACGCGGGCCGCATTCCCAAGCGGTTCTGGGCGCAGGCGTCGTCGTAGTCCACGGGGTCGCGTCGGGGTCCCGCTCAGGGTCCGACCGGTACCAGGGGACGAGTCGGGTGTAGACCTGCGGCCGATGCGCGCCGGCCGCAGGTTCCGGCATCCTTCTCACCATGATTGAAGTGAGGGGACTTTCAAAGACCTTCGGTGCGACGAAGGCGGTGGACAACCTGACGTTCAACGTGAAGCCGGGTATGGTCACCGGCTTCCTCGGCCCGAACGGTGCAGGCAAATCGACGACGATGCGCATGATCCTCGGGCTGGACCGCCCCACGGCGGGCAGCGCGTTGATCGACGGCAAACCGTACAGCGACCTGGTGCAGCCGCTGCGGACGGTGGGGGCTCTGCTCGACGCTAAATGGGTGCACCCCAACCGCTCGGCCCGCGCCCATCTGCAGTGGATGGCGGCGTCCAACTCGCTGCCGAAGAGCCGGGTCGACGAGGTGCTGCACCTCGTCGGGCTCACCGAGGTGGCCGGGAAGAAGGCAGGCGGGTTCTCGCTGGGCATGTCCCAGCGACTGGGCCTGGCCGCCACGCTCCTCGGCGACCCGAAGGTGCTGCTGTTCGACGAGCCGGTGAACGGGCTCGACCCGGAGGGCATCGTCTGGATCCGGAAGTTCATGCAGCGCCTCGCCGCGGAGGGGCGCACGGTGCTGGTGTCGAGCCACCTGCTGTCCGAGATGGCGCTCACCGCCGAACATCTGGTGGTCATCGGCCGGGGGCGTCTGATCGCCGACACCACCGTGTCCGAGTTCGTCAGCAAGTCCTCGGAATCGACGGTGCGCGTGCGGAGCCCACAGCTGGACGCGCTGCGGAGCGCGCTGACGTCCAACGGGCTCACCGTGCGCGAGGACGGATCCGACGGGCAGCAGGCGCTCGTCGTGGTGGATTCGTCGACGGACGTCGTCGGCGGGATCGCCGGTTCGCAGGGCATCGTCCTGCACGAGTTGGCATCTCAGCGCGGATCGCTGGAGGACGCCTTCATGAAGTTGACCGGAGACGACGTGCAGTACCACGCAGAGGGCGTCGAAGATGTGATGAGGGGTGCACTGTAATGGCTGTTCTCAATGCCGAACGGATCAAGATCACGTCGACGAGGTCGCCGTGGTGGTGCACGGTCATCATCATCGTGCTGGGTCTCGGTCTCGCCGCGGTCATCGGGCTGAGCGCGAAGGCCAGCATCAACTCCTTCAACAACCAGATCGCCGACGGTAAGCAACCGGATTTCGATCCGTTCCTGCCGCAGATGTCGGACGCGGTCGGCGGTGTCTCCGGATTCGGCGTGCTGGTCCTGATGATCCTCGCGGCGCTCGCCGTGACCAGCGAATACCGGTTCGGCGTCATCCGCACCACGTTCCAGGCCATCCCGAACCGCGCGTCCGTCCTTGTCGCGAAGGCCGGCCTGATCGGCGCGTTCGGCGCCGTGCTGACGTTCGTACTCACCTTCGGCGCGTACGCCATCGCCAAGGCGACCGCGGGTGACGAGGCCGGAGCGGCGCTCACCTTGTCGGGTGACGACGCGTGGCGGTCGATCTACGGTGTCCCGATCTACGCGTTCCTGTGCGTGGTTCTCGCCGTGGGTGTCGGCACGCTGCTGCGTCAGTCGGCGGGCGCGATCGCCCTGCTGCTGCTGTGGCCGCTGCTGATCGAGAGCCTGTTCAACCTGTTCGGCTCGTTCGGCGAGAAGATCATGCCCTTCCTGCCGTTCCTCAACGCCAACAACTTCCTGGGGGCGCCGCAGGGGGTCGAATTCCACTGGGGCCCGTGGGGCAGCCTCGTGTACTTCGCGGTGTTCGTCTTCGTGATCTTCGGGGCCGGCCTGGTGGTCGTCAACAAGCGCGACGCCTGACACCCGATACAGTACTTTCGCCTCGCTCCTCCGCCAGGTGATCGTCGGGAGACCTGGCTGAGGGTGACAGCGGGGCGGGAGCCTGTGGGCCGGTGCGAAATCCATTCGCGCCGGCCCACAGGTGCTTCTGCGTTAGGCTCCCGACATGCGACTACGGGGAGCATTCACAGTCGGAGTGGCCGGTGCGATGATCTTGGCCGGGTGCTCGTCGACGAGCGAACCCGATTCGCCGCCGGTCGACGCGAGCGCTCTCGCCGCCTCGGTCACCGAGGGCGGCGTGGTGGGGCACCTGGAGCAACTGCAGACGATCGCCGAGAACAACAACGGTAACCGCGCGGCCGGAACCTCCGGCTACGACGCCAGTGTCGACTACGTCGCACAGGTGCTGGAAGACAAGGGCTTCGACGTCCAGACCCCGGAATTCGAGTTCCACAAGTTCGACGTCCGGACGGAGGCCCTCAGGTCCGGCGACCGTGACTTCGAGGTGCGTGCACTGTCGTACTCACCGTCCACCGGTCCGGAGGGGATCACCGCCCGCCTGGTGCCCGCACCCAAGGACGAGAGTCCGGGATGCGAGGTCACCGATTACGACGGCCTCGACGTGACCGGGGCGATCGTCCTCGTGAACCGCGGGGTGTGCCCGTTCGCCGCCAAGCAACAGTTGGCCTCCGAGCGCGGCGCGGCCGGCGTGATCGTCGTCAACAACGAGGACGGACCGATGAGCGGCGGAACCCTCGGCGACCCGGACGTGGGCAAGGTGCCCACTGGCGGGGTGAGCAAGGCGGACGGGGCCGCACTCGAGCAGGCCGGGGGTGACGTCACCCTCACACTCGACACCACCACCGAGTCGAGCACCGCTCGCAACGTCATCGCCCAGACGAAGACCGGCTCGGCCGAGGACGTCGTGATGGTCGGCGCCCACCTGGACAGCGTCCCGGACGGTCCCGGCATCAACGACAACGGCACCGGCGTCGCCGCGACCCTCGAAACGGCCGTACAACTCGGCGGTTCCCCCGACATCGACAACGCGGTGCGCTTCGCGTTCTGGGGCGCCGAGGAACTGGGTCTGCTCGGTTCGGAGGCCTACGTGAACAGCCTCAGTGAGGACCAGCGG
Source organism: Rhodococcus sp. JS3073 (assembly GCF_026810085.1). Lineage (NCBI taxonomy): Bacteria > Bacillati > Actinomycetota > Actinomycetes > Mycobacteriales > Nocardiaceae > Rhodococcus > Rhodococcus sp. JS3073. Next base: position 6,149,322 of record NZ_CP113951.1, read on the forward strand.
AACGACATCGCGCTGTACCTCAACTTCGACATGCTCGGTTCCGTGAATGCCGGCTACCTGGCGTATGACGGCGACAACTCCGACAACGTCGGCGAGGGGCCCGGACCCGAAGGCTCCGCGGGCATCGAACGCACGTTCACCGAGTTCCTGCAGAGCAAGGGCGTCGCCGCGGACGGCACGGACTTCGACGGCCGATCCGACTACGGTCCGTTCATCGAGCACGGCATCCCGTCGGGCGGCGTGTTCAGCGGCGCCGACGAAACGAAGACGCCGGAGCAGGCGCAGAAGTGGGGCGGCACCCCGGGTGTGGTGTACGACGAGAACTACCACAGTGCGACCGACACCCTCGAGAACGTGAACCGGGCTGCGCTCGCCGAGAATGCCGCCGCGGTCGCATACGCCGTCGGGGTGTACGCGGAGTCCCTCGCCGGACCGAACGGCGTCCCCACCGGGGCGGACCGGGAGAAGGCGCGGGCGGCGGAGTGATGTCCGATTCGTCACGGGTTTGTGCATGTGACGCTGGGTTACCCTTACTCTCGTGAGCGACGACCCGGCCGACGAGAACAGTGCCGAACTCGACGCTGCGCAAACACCGAAACGAGGCGACAAGGTTCTGGGCTGGGTGGGATCGGTGAACCGTCAGCCGCAGCTGATCGAGGGGCTGCGGAGGGTCCGTCGCGCCCTGCCCGGGGATCCCGCGTTCGGCGACCCACTGTCGACGGCAGGACCCGGAAGCGCACGGGCCATCGCCCGCGTCGCGGATCGCTTCCTCGACCACCAGCCGGGTGCGTCCCGCGAGATGAGCCTCGGGGCGCTGCAGGTGTGGCAGGCACTGCTCGAGCGCACCGGACGCGGTCGGGGAACGCAGGAGGTGACCATCGTCTTCACCGACCTGGTCGGGTTCTCCAGTTGGTCGCTGCCCGCCGGCGACAGCGCCACCCTCGCCCTGCTGCGCGACGTCGCCCGTGCTGTCGAGACCCCCATCGTCGACCGGGGCGGACATGTGGTGAAACGCCTGGGGGACGGTGTGATGGCCGTCTTTCCCAGCCCGGACCGCGCGATCGACGCCGTCTTCGCCGCACGGGAAGCGCTCGCGGACGTGGAGGTGGACGGCTACCGCCCCCGCATGCGCGTCGGCATCCACACCGGTGTTCCCCGGCAGATCGGCAGCGACTGGCTCGGCGTGGACGTGACGATCGCGGCGCGCATGATGGAACTGGGCGGCGACGGCAACGTGATGGCGTCGTCCGCCACGCTGGAGAGTCTGCAGCCGGGCACCCTCGACGAACTGGGTGTCGGCGTCAAACCGTGGCGACGCGCCTTCTTCGCCCCCGCGCCCAACGGGGTGCCCTCCGACCTCGGTATCTGGCGGTTGCGGCTCCGCCGCCCGTGAGTACTTCTCAACCGCCGGACGTTAAGAAGTACTCACGAGTGACGGAGCCGCCACAGGGGGGAGACGGGGCCGTGACCGGCGCCCAGGTCGTACGACGCCTCCAGGCACTTGGTGACCCATTCCTTGCCGAACGCCACCGCATCGGGCACGGACCACCCGTGGGCGAGAGCGCTCGCGATGGCGGCCGCGAGGGTGTCGCCGCCGCCGTGGTCGTTGCCGGTGTCGATGCGGGGACTGCTGAACTCGCGGAACGTGTCGCCGTCGAACAGCAGATCGGTGCTCGACGCCGACGTCCGGAGATGCCCGCCCTTCACGATCGACCACTGGGCCCCGAGCGCGTGCAGCGCCTCGGCGGCCCGGCGCGCGGTCGCGTCGTCCACCACCTCGATGCCGGTGATCAATCGGATCTCGTCGAGGTTCGGGGTGACCACCGTGGCGATCGGGATCAGCGTGTTCCGCACGGCGTCCAGCGCCTCGGCGTGCAGGAGCGGATCTCCGTGCATCGACGCGCACACCGGGTCGACGACCAGCGGGACCGGTTGGTCGCGGCCGATCCCGACCTCGGTGCACACGGCGGCGACGGCCTCGATGATGGCCGTCGACGCCAGCATGCCCGTCTTCGCTGCCCCGACCCCGATGTCGTCGACGACGCACCGCACCTGCGCGGCCACCGTCTCCGGCGGAATCTCGTGGAAACCGCTGACGCCCACCGAGTTCTGCACCGTCACCGCGGCGACCGCGACGCATGCGTGGACGCCGCACAGCGCCATCGTCCGCGAGTCGGCCTGGATCCCGGCGCCGCCGCCGGAATCGGTGCCGGCGATGGTGAGGACTCGGACGGGGGTCTGGCCGTCGGGGGTCAGGGGCAGCAGCTTCACGAAGGGGACCTTACCGATTCTCTGAGGTGACGGATTCGACGGGCAGATACACGCGACCACCTGCGTCGACGAACTCGCTCGACTTCTCGGCCATTCCCGCCTCGATGGCTTCGACCGAATCGAGTCCGTGTTGCTGCGCGTACTCACGCACGTCGGCGGAGATCCGCATCGAACAGAACTTCGGGCCGCACATCGAGCAGAAGTGGGCCGTCTTCGCCGGTTCGGCCGGCAGCGTCTCGTCGTGGAACTCCCGCGCGGTATCCGGGTCGAGGGACAGCGCGAACTGGTCGTGCCAGCGGAATTCGAACCGGGCCTTCGACAGCGCGTCGTCGCGCTCCTGCGCCCGAGGATGCTGCTTCGCGAGGTCCGCGGCGTGCGCCGCGATCTTGTACGTGATGACCCCGGTCTTGACGTCGTCCCGATTCGGCAGTCCGAGGTGTTCCTTGGGGGTCACGTAGCAGAGCATCGCGGTGCCCGCCTGCGCGATCATCGCCGCGCCGATCGCGGACGTGATGTGGTCGTACGCCGGCGCGATGTCGGTGGCGAGCGGCCCGAGGGTGTAGAACGGCGCCTCCTCGCACAACTCCTCCTCGAGGCGCACGTTCTCGACGATCTTGTGCATCGGCACGTGCCCAGGGCCTTCGATCATCACCTGCACCCCATGCGATTTCGCGATCCCCGTGAGCTCGCCGAGGGTGCGCAATTCCGCGAACTGGGCCTCGTCGTTGGCGTCCGCGATGGAGCCGGGGCGCAGACCGTCACCGAGCGAGAACGTGACGTCGTAGCGGTGGAGGATCTCGCACAGCTCGTCGAAGTGGGTGTACAGGAACGACTCCCGGTGGTGGGCCAGGCACCAGGCCGCCATGATCGACCCACCACGGGAGACGATGCCGGTGACGCGGCGCGCGGTCAGTGGAATGTAGCGGAGCAGCACACCGGCGTGGACCGTCATGTAGTCGACGCCCTGCTCGCACTGTTCGATCACGGTGTCGCGGTAGATCTCCCACGTGAGCGCGGTCGGGTCGCCGCCGACCTTCTCGAGCGCCTGATAGATCGGCACCGTTCCCACGGGCACAGGCGAATTACGCAGAATCCATTCCCGTGTCTCGTGGATGTTCTTGCCGGTGGACAGGTCCATGATGGTGTCCGCGCCCCACCGCGTCGCCCACACCATCTTCTCGACCTCTTCCGCGATCGACGACGTGACCGCGCTGTTGCCGATGTTCGCGTTGATCTTCACCCCGAAAGCCTTGCCGATGATCATCGGCTCGAGTTCGGGATGGCAGCGGTTGGCGGGGATCACGGCGCGTCCCGCCGCGACCTCGGTGCGCACGGTTTCGGATGAAACGCCCTCGCGTGCAGCGCAATACTGCATCTCAGGGGTGACGACGCCGGCGCGGGCGGCGTCGAGTTGGGTGCCTTCGCGGTCGGCGATCCACGGCGCGCGCAGATGCGGCAGTCCCGCTTCCAGGTCGATGGTGGCGTCCGCATCGGTGTACGGACCCGACGTGTCGTACACGTCGAGGTGCTCACCGTTGGTGAGGTGGACGCGCCGGACCGGCACCCGGACGTCGTCGCCCGACAGCAGGTACTGCTTGGTGCTGCCCTCGATCGGTCCCGTGGTGACGGACGTGGCTGTAGATACGTTTGTGCTCATCGATGATGCTCCCTACGCCGGCATTACCCGGACAGGTTCGACGGTCGACGGCCCTAGCCGTCCTCTCAGCCCGCTGGTGCGAGCCCCCGTGGATGTGTAGTTGTCCCGCAAACTGTAACCGAGATCTCTCTGAGTAAACATTCGGGTGAAACTTGGACAGCGGTTCCCGGCATCGGTATAAAGGGTGATGAACATCACATTTCGATTACGACACATACCCCCAGGAGATAGCCATGCTGACGGACGCGCAGGTTGTGGACGTGATCGACAACGCCGATCAGAACCGATTCGAGTTACGACTGAGTGGTGACCTGGTCGGCATCCTCGGGTATTTCGACCTCGCGGACACGCCGCCCGGCGCCGGTGCCGGCGTGGGAGTGGTGGCCGCCCGGCCGCCGGGCCCGAAGAGCCGGGGGCGGCAGGCACCCGTGGTCTCGTTCATGCACACGGTGATCGTGGAGGACTTCGGTCACCGCGGACTCGCCGCCCTCATGGTGGGTCGCTCCCTCGACCTCGCCCGCGGGTACGGCTGGAAGGTGCGGCCCGTGTGCACGTACGTGCAGCGCTTCGTCTCGGCGCACCCCGAGTACCGCGACCTCGTCGTCCCGGTGGAGGGCTGACGGCGGTCGGGGCACGAATCGAGCACTCGTCGGCAACGAAACGGTTGCGGGGGCGGCGATTCCGCTCGCGAGGATGCCGCCTTACTGATTCCATGAGTGGCATGGATCACATTTCGAACAGTTCCGAGTCGCCGGGGAACATCGCGGCCGCTGATGCTCGCGTGCTCGACAACCCTGCCCACGAACGATTCGATCTGTGGCTGGGGGACGAGTTGGTCGGCATCCTCGGCTATCGGGACGAGGACGACATCCCCGGATTCACCGCCAAGCCCGGCGAGGTGGTCGCATTCATGCACACGGTCGTCAAGGAAGAGTTCGGTGGGCGCGGACTGGCCGCGTTCCTCGTGGGCGAGGCGTTGGACTCGGCACGTCGGCGAGGATGGAAGGTCCGTCCCATCTGCACGTATGTCCAGCGTTACCTGGCGCTGAATCCGCAGCATCTCGACGTGCTGATTGCCGGGTAGCCCCGCTTTCGAGAGCACTGCTCTTGCCATCTGCGGCTCCGCTGTGAATACTGCTCTGTATAGAGAGCAGTGCTCACGCTCGAAGGAGTCGTCATGACCGTGTCGGATCGGATCGAGAGTCGTACCGGGGTCGCAGGGACCTGCGCCGCAGTGCTGTTCGCCGTGGCCGGCGCCTTGTTCGTCGTCTACCCCGTGGTGCGTCCCTACGCGGCGGGCGGGGCCCCCGACGGACGGGCCGAGTTCGCCTCACCGTGGTGGCTCGTCGCCCACCTCGCCGCCGTCGGTGGATTCATCGCGTTCGGTCTTGCGCTCGTCGCGCTCAGCGGCCTGCTGAAGGGGACGGGTGGCGAACGAGCGGCGGTGGTCTCCTTGGCGGCGTCGTGGATCGGGATCGGGCTGACGCTGCCCTACTACGGTGCCGAAACGTTCGCGCTGTACGCCCTGGGCGGCAGCAGCCTGGACGAGGGGGCCGTCACGACCCTCGCCGAGAGCGTGCGGATGGGCGCGGCCCAGGCGACGCTGTTCGCCGCAGGACTGTTACTCGTCGCGGTCGGCGCTGGCGCGGCCGCCGTCGCGATCGCCCGATCCCGACTGCTCGCCGGGTGGGCGGGGATCCCGATGGCAGTGGGGTTCGCGCTGTTCATCCCGCAGTTCTACGTCGACGCCCCACTGCGCATCGGGCACGGAGTGCTCATCGGGTTCGGGTGCGCGGTCGTGGCGCTCGGTGTGCTGCGTTCTCAGTCGCCGAGGTCGACGATGACCGGTGCATGATCGCTGGCGCCCTTGCCCTTGCGTTCGTTGCGGTCGATCTCGGCCTTGTCGACGCGGCCGGCGAGGGCAGGCGATCCCAGGACGAAGTCGATGCGCATTCCCTGCTTCTTCGGGAACCGCAACTGGGTGTAATCCCAGTAGGTGTAGACACCCGGCCCCGGGGTGTGCGGCCGGACGACGTCGGCGAACCCCGATTCGACGAAGGCCTGGAAGGCCTCACGCTCGGGGGCGGACGTGTGGGTCTTGCCCTCGAACAGCGCCGGATCCCAGACGTCCTCGTCGGTGGGGGCCACGTTCCAATCGCCGACCAGCGCGATCTGCGCGTCCGGGTTCTGCTCCAGCCACCCGACCGCGTCGGTGTGCAACTTCGCCAGCCAGTCGAGCTTGTACGTGTAGTGCGGATCGGTCAGCTCACGGCCGTTGGGGACGTACAGGCTCCAGATGCGGACGCCGTTGCACGTGGCGCCGATGGCGCGGGCTTCCTGCGCGGGCGCGACCTCCGGGTCCTTGTGGAAACCGGGCTGATCCTCGAACCCGATCTGTACGTCGTCGAGACCGACGCGGGACGCGATCGCGACCCCGTTCCACTGGCTGAGGCCCACGTGCGCGATCTCGTAGCCCAGTTCGCGGAAACGCTCGTACGGGAACTGCTCGTCCTTGCACTTGGTTTCCTGCATCGCCAGCACGTCGACGTCGGACCGCTGGAGCCAGTCCAGGATCCGGTCGGTACGGGCACGAACAGAGTTCACGTTCCAGGTTGCGATGCGCACGGCAGCCACCCTAGCGGCCGTCGCCGACAGGTTGTCAGCCGACAGGTTCGGTGGCGTAGCGGTACCGGTGGTGCGCCACGAAGCCGAGGTTGCGGTACATCGCCTGCGCACCCTCGTTCTCGACGGCGACCTGCAGGCACGCGTGGGTCGCGCCCTGTTCGCGTCCCCAGTTGATCATGTCGCCGCAGATGAGGCTGCCGATCCCGTGGCGGCGGTGAGCCTCCGCGACCTCGACCGCGGTGAGCCCGACCCACCGGCGGTCGTCGGGGGCGGACGTGACGGATCCGCGGGCGACGGCGAGGAGCGTCGAGTCGGCGGCGCCGATCCGGCCGAACCCGAGGGTGCCGCCGCGGACCGAGTCCAGCACGTCGACCGCGAAGTCGGGGAGCGCGGACCCGCGGTAGCGGTAGAGGGCGAGCCAGTCCGGGTCGGGGTGATCGGTGACGGTGGTGGTTCGTGGGCCCTCGGGCAGGGCCAGGTTGTCGATGTCGGCCGCCATCACGACCACTTCGTCGCTGACGTTCCAGCCGAGCGGTACCTCGCCCAGCCGGTCGGGGATCAGCAACCGCAGCGGGCGGTCGCGCTCGGCGTACCACTCGCGCAGGCGGTCGAGCGTGCCGCCGGGGGAGAGATCGTCCAGACTGCCGACCGACCCACGGTCGCCGAGCGGGGCCGCCGAGTTGGCGCGTCCGGTGAAGCCGTGACCGTAGCGGGCGAGCCACCCGTCGATCCACGTGTGCTCGACACCCGGCCAGCCGTCGGCCGAGGCCAGTTCGAGGGATCGGATCTCGCTCGCGCGCACCGGCCGTGCGGGGACGGCCTTCAGCGCGATCACCCGCTCCGGATCCACCTCGACGACGGAGCCGTCCGCGGCGCGGACGACCACCACCGGTTCGACGCTCTCCAGCACCCCGATGACATCGGTCATCGGATGGCTGTGGCCGGGCGGCAGCTGATATCGCAGCACCACCCGGCTTCCCAGCGGAATGTCAGTCGTCATGCCCGAACGGGTCTTCGACCGTTCCCGGCACCCAGCTGAGACCGGGCACTCCCCAGCCGGCGCGCTTGATGGTCTTCTTGGCGGCGCGCGCGTTGCGGCCGATCAGCATGTCGACGTAGAGGAAGCCGTCGAGGTGACCGACCTCGTGCTGCAGCATGCGGGCGAAGAAGCCGCGTCCCTCGATCTCGACGGCGTTGCCGTCGGCGTCGGTGCCGGTGACCTTCGCCCATTCGGCCCGTCCGGTGGGGAACTGCTCGCCCGGAACCGACAGGCAACCCTCGACGTCGTCGTCCGGGTCCGGCATGGTCTCGGGTCGTTCCGATGTTTCGAGGACCGGGTTGACGACGCAACCCCGGCGGCGGAGCGCCGTGCCGTCTCCGTCGATGTCGGGGCAGTCGTAGACGAACAACCGCAGCGGCAGGCCGACCTGGTTGGCGGCGAGCCCGACGCCGTTGGCGGCGTCCATCGTGTCGTACATGTCGGCGATGATCTCAGCGAGTTCCGCAGGTGACTGGGACACTGCCTCGGTCGGTTCGTGCAATACCGGGTCGCCCACGATCCGGATGGGGAGGATGGCCATGGTCGTCAAGGATAGTGCGGCGCGCCCGAGCCGTTCGCACTGCCCGCGGCGTTCGTCATGGTTGAATAGTCGCTGAAGAACAGCGGTGTAATTCGTTGCTCGGTCGGCCACGCGATCGAGGAGCCGGGGGAACGTGGTTTCGCTGAGGTCGAGCGAGAGCTAGTAGTCGAGGAGTGAGATGGACGGCGCAACAGCGCGTAGTCGGAACCAGTCCGAGCGCATCGACGGCGACAACTCGGCGGGGGTCAAGGACGTCGGCGACGACGGCCTCTCGCGTCGGGAGCACGACATCCTGTCCTTCGAACGCCAATGGTGGAAGTACGCCGGCGCGAAGGAAGAAGCGATCAAAGAGCTGTTCGACATGTCCGCCACCAGGTACTACCAGGTTCTCAACGCGCTGGTGGACCGGCCGGAGGCGCTCGCCGCCGACCCGATGCTCGTGAAGCGGCTGCGACGGCTGCGCGCAAGCAGGCAGAAGGCCCGCGCCGCCCGTCGCCTCGGGTTCGACGTCACGTAGCACCCGGTGGCTAAGGTCGACATCGTGAGTACTCCGAAACCCGAATCGTCCGGCCCGCCGTTACGTGCCCTCGCGATGGTGCTGATCGCCCTCGCGATTCTGTTCGCGGGTCTCGGGTTCGCCTCCCTGGGAGGCTCGGACTCGGAGGAGACCGCCGCCACCGTCACGACCACGGCGGCCGCCACGACCACCGCCGCCGCGCGCCCGACGACGGCCGCCGGAGCAGCGGGCGCCACCTCGGCTTCCGCGGCGAGCACCACGTCCGGCGCCTCGAGCACCTCGAAGTCCGCCGACGCGGCGTCGGTCCCGGTGCGGGTGCTCAACAACAGCAACGTCACCGGTCTCGCGAGCCAGACGGCCACCGAACTGATGTCCTCGGGGTGGACGGTGTCGGAAACGGGTAACTACAGCGACGGCACCATCTCCGAAACCACGGTGTACTACGGGACTTCCGCCGCTGAGAAGGAAGCGGCAACGGAGATCGCCGCGCAGCTCGGGGTGTCGGCCCAGCCGCGGTTCCCGGGTATCGCGAATTCGTCTGCGGGTGTGATCGTGATCGTCACCTCCGCGCAGTAGACCGGACGGTCGGTGCACCATCGCCGCGGTTATGATCAGATGCACTTCTTCGCCACCTCAAAGGAGCGGTTTGATGGCCTCGAGTTCTACCCGTCGGATGTCCTGGCGCATTGTCACCCCGGTGGTGGCCATTGCAGCACTCGGACTGACCGCCTGCAGTAACAACGAGGAGCCGACCGACGTTCCCGGCACCACTCCTCCCGTCTGGACCGGCGCCGCCGATCCCAGCGCCGCAGGCGTTCCCGGCGACGCCGAGAGCGGTTCGGGTGAATCCGCCGAGAGCGGCGCGGTCAGCGCGGCGCTGAAGAACGCCGAGGGCGAGGACGTGGGTACCGCCACGTTCAAGCAGGCAGGCAGTCACGTCGAGGTCACCGTTTCCGTCAAGGATCAGACGCCCGGCTTCCACGGTTTCCACGTGCACTCCGTCGGAAAGTGTGAGACGAACTCCGTGGCACCCACCGGCGGTGCGCCCGGAAACTTCCTGTCCGCGGGCGGGCACTTCCAGGCCGAAGGTCACTCGGGCCACCCCGCGAGTGGCGACCTCACCTCGCTGCAGGTTCTGGCCGACGGCACGGCCGAGTTGGTCACCACCACCGACGCCTTCACGGTCGAGGACCTGAAGAACGGCGACAGCGGCACCGCGGTCATGATCCACTCGGGTTCCGACAATTTCGCCAACATCCCCACTCGTTACGCACCCGCCCCCGATCAGGAAACCCTGAACACCGGGGACGCAGGCTCGCGCGTGGCCTGCGGTGTCATCGGCGCCAGCTGAGCCGCGTGACATCCCGGCTTCGGCCGGGATGTCGGTGCGCTGCCGCGCACTGCGGCCTGTGGTTGGATCGAAACCGTGGTAGTTCCCTTTCCCGGTTCGCCGCGGCCGACGCTGGGTGTCGAGTGGGAGATCGCGCTGGTCGACAGGGTCACGCGGGATCTCTCCAACACGGCCGCGGAAGTGTTCGACGCGGTGGCGAGTCTCGCCGGTCCCGAGGATCCGAGGATCACCAAGGAGTTGCTGCGCAACACCGTCGAACTGGTCACCGGGATCCACTCCACCGTCGGTGAGGCGATGGACGACCTCGACGAGTCGCTCGACCTGCTGCGGCGGGCGGCGAACCCGCTCGGCGTCGATCTCATCTGCGCGGGCACCCACCCGTTTGCGCAGTGGTCGACCCAATTGGTGACGCGCACACCGGATTACGACGAGCTGATCGAACGCACCCAGTGGTGGGGCCGTCAGATGCTCATCTGGGGTGTGCACGTCCACGTCGGTGTGTCCTCGCCGCAGAAGGTGTTCCCGATCCTCAATGCGCTGTTGCAGCGGTACCCGCATCTGCTCGCGCTGTCCGCGTCCTCGCCGATGTGGGCCGGCGTCAACACCGGGTACGCGAGTAACCGTGCGCTGATGTTCCAGCAACTCCCCACCGCGGGGTTGCCGTACCAGTTCGCGAATTGGGGGCAGTACGAGGACTTCATCAGCGACCAGATGAAGACCGGTGTGATCACCAAGATCGGCGGGATGCACTGGGACATCCGGCCGGCGCCGCGGTGGGGCACCATCGAGGTCCGCGTCTTCGACGGCATCTCCACCCGCGCCGAACTCAGTTCCCTCGTCGCGCTCGTGCACTGCCTGATCGTCGACCTGGACCGGCGTTTCGAGGCGGGCGAGAACCTGCCCAACCTGCAGCCGTGGCACGTGAAGGAGAACAAGTGGCGGGCCGCGCGGTACGGGCTCGACGCCGAGATCATCCTCGACGAGGACAGCAACGAGCGGCTCGTCACCGACGACCTGAACGACCTGCTCGAGAAGCTGGCCCCGACCGCCGTGCGTCTCGGCTGCGCGGACGAACTGGCCGCGGTCGCGGAGATTCCCCGCCGGGGTGCGTCCTACCAGCGGCAACGTCAGGTCGCGGAGGCGACCGGCGGTGACCTGGTGGCTGTGGTCGATGCGCTGGTGAAGGAGCTCGGGACCTGAAAGACGGTCTCGGGCAGGACACTCGTCCACTTCCCGTTCACGTGTTGTTTACACTTGGCGGGTGTCGATCGACGATGTTGCCGTTATGCGGCCGGGTGGGCCCGTCGATCGTTACCGCATGTTCGTCGCGAGCGGGGCGCTCGGTGTGGCGATCCTGCTGGTGGTGGTCCAAGTGGTTGCGTCCACCCAGGGTTTCCAGGGCCCCCTCGAAAGCTTGTTCCACGACTACGTCCTGACCCCCAAGTCGGCGTCCGTCCCGTGGGCCGGCCTCGCGCTCGCGATGGTCGGGCTCACCAATCGCCAGCGCGTCGTCGCACTCTCCGCCGCAGCAGGCATCGACGTCGTGGTCGCTGCGGCACGCTACCTGTCGGGCGGCCCGCTGACCGTCGGAAACGGCGCGACCTGGGTACTCACGGCGGTGGGCGTGTACGCGGCGGTCCGCTGGACCGGCGACCAGCGGCGCAGCGCCCTCCAAGGCGTCGGTCTCGGTGCGCTGCTGATACTCGCGACCAAATTCGGCGACGCCTGGCTGCAGGTCACGATCATGGCCGGGCCGATGGTGCTCGACGAGTACGCCCAACTGGCCGATCATGCGCTGGGCAGCCCGTCGTGGCACCTGGGGCAGTTCGTCGACGCTCTCGGTCCCGTCGGGTACGGCATCCTCCACTGGGTCTACATCGAACTGCCGGTCGCGGCCATCGCGGTGGCCGTCTACCAACTGCGGAACGGCTGGCCGTCGCACTACCTGGTGCGCACGTTCCTGCTGATCGGTCTCGTCGGTCCCGTGTTCTACGTGCTGTTCCCGGTGGTCGGTCCGATCTTCGCGTTCGGCACCGAAGGCCAGGGGTTCCAGGTCAGCGACTACTGGCCCAACCTCGTCCCGACACCCGACTTCGCACCCGAACCGATGTCGTTCGATTCGGTGACCCCCCGCAACTGCATGCCGAGCCTGCACACGGCGTGGGCCCTCGCCCTGTTCATCCACTCCCGGCAGGGTGCCTGGTGGCTGCGCCTCGGCGGCACGTTCTGGCTGGTGTGCACGCTGACGGCGACCCTCGGATTCGGCTACCACTACGGCGTCGACCTGGTCGCCGGAGCCGTCCTGTGCCTGACCATCGAATCCGCGTTGCGCGACCCCGAGCGGGGGTGGGGCTGGTTCCGGGTCCGCCTCGTCGGAGGCGGCGCGCTGGTGCTCGCCGGACTGCTGCTCAGCTACCGCTACCTCGCGGTGCCGATGGGCCGATTCCCCGAGGTGTCCGGACCGCTCGTGCTCGGCGCCCTCGCCGCGATCAGCCTCGGGTTCTACGCGACGTTCTTCGCCCGGCCCGACACCGCACTCGCGCGGTGGGGCAGCGGCGCGAAGGCGGCAGTCACCGACGTTCTGGCGGCTCCAACTCGTTGATCATCAACAGCCCGTCCTGATCTCGCTGCTCGCGGTACGCCACCCGGCCGACGCTGTGCGCGATGACGGGCGCGGTGAACAGGGTGAAGATGCCGACGAGGATCAGCATCCAGATGTCGACGTTGCCGCGCAGTTCGAGGACGGCGCCTGCGAGAACCATGATGAGACCGACCACCTGCGGTTTGGTGGCGGCGTGCATGCGGCGCAGGGTGTCCGGGAACCGGACGATGGCGATGGCGGCCGTCAGTGCGAGCAGCGAGCCGCACAGCATGAGCGTGGCCCCGATGACGTTCAGCGCGGTGGTCACGACTTGTCACTCACCCGGAACCGGGCCACCGACACCGAGCCGATGAATCCCACCAACGACAGCGCGACGATGGCGGGCACGATCGTCGTGTCGCCGGTGTACGCGGCCCACACGGCGAGCCCGCACATCGCGAGCGCGATCAGGGTGTCGAGGGCGACGAGACGGTCCAGCGAGTTGGGTCCGTCGAGCAGCCGGAACGTCGTCAGGACCCCGGCGATGACCAGGATGATTCCGGATATGACCGAGACGACCGTCATGAGCTGCCCTCCTGGGTGGGGTCTTCGTAGTGCAGGTCGCGGTTGTGCCAGGGGCTCGGTTTCCAGTCGGAGTCGCGTTCGAACGCCTCGATGAACAGCCGTTCCAATTGCGCGACCGTGCGGTAGAACTGGCTGACCGCCTTCTGCGAGCCCATGTCCAGGACGTGCACGTAGACGATCCGCCGGACCTGGTCGATCTCGAGGACCATGGTGCCCGGAATGAGGTTCAGGACGTCGATGCACAGGGTCAGGACGAGGTCCGACTTGATCCCCAGCTGGTAGCGCAGGACCCCGGTGACGGGCGGCGGGCCGGGCCGGAGCGCGAGCCACGCGATCTGGAGGCTCGACTGGAGCGAGTAGTACACGAACATCACGGCCAGCCGGAGCAGCGGCAGGACGTGCACCCGGCCCTCCACGGGCACCCGCGGCAGCGGCATGAGCACCATGATGAGCGCGCCGACGGCGAGCCCACCGAGGATGTTGCCCCAGCTGACGTTGCCCCACAACAGGATCCACACCGCCATCAGCCACAGCAGCGCGCCGAACTGGAGAAGTCTCTCGCGTTTCATCGCGGTGCCTCCTGCGCTTCGCCGCCGGGATGCCCGCCGAGGACGGCGTCGATGTAGATGGACCGGTTCTGCAGGTCGCTCGCCGCGCGATCGCTGATCTGGATGATCTGGCCGGCGAACACCGTCATCGCCAGCCCCACGGCGACGAGGGCGACGGTGGGGACGAGCATCATCGCGGGGATACGGCCCACGTCGGCGCGGTCGTCGAACGAGATGTCGGCCTCGGACTCGTCGAGCAGCGCCGACGGGCTGACGTCCGCGAGATCACCCTCGGGGGCGTCGGCGCGGGCCCGCCAGAACGCCTTGGTCCAGACGCGTGCGACGACGTACAGCGTGAGGAGGCTGGTGAGGGTTCCGCCTGCGACGAGGATCCACGCCAGCACGCTCGCGTCGGCCGAGCCGGCCTGCAGCAGCGCGACCTTGCCGATGAACCCGGAGAACGGGGGAATGCCACCGAGGTTGAGGGCCGGGACGAGGAACACGACGGCCAGGACGGGGCTCGCCGCGGCGAGCCCGCCGAGACGTCGCAACGACGACGACCCGGCCTGGCGTTCGATCAGACCGACCACCAGGAACAGCGTGGTCTGCACCAGAATGTGGTGGGCCACGTAGTAGATGGCACCCGAGAGCCCCGACTGCGTCGACAGCGCGACACCGAACACCATGTACCCGATGTGGCTGACCAGCGTGAAGGACAGCAGACGTTTGATGTCGCTCTGCGCGATCGCACCGAGGATGCCGACGAGCATCGTCAGGAGGCCGCACACCATCAGCACGTTGTCGAGTTCGCCCTCCGGGAAGAGCAGCGTGTGCGCGCGGATGATCGCGTACACACCCACCTTGGTGAGCAGGCCGGCGAACACGGCGGTGACCGGTGCGGGCGCGGTGGGGTAGGAGTCGGGCAGCCACGTCGACAGCGGGAACACCGCCGCCTTGATACCGAACGCCACGAGCAGCACACCGAAGATGGCCGTGCGCGTGCCGGACGGGATGCCGTCGAGGCGGGTGGCCATGTCGGCGAGGTTGAGGGTTCCGGTGGCCGCGTAGGCGAATGCGATGCCCGCAAGGAAGATCAGCGACGACACCATCGACACCATCACGTACGACACACCGGCACGGACACGGTCGGCGCTCGCACCGAGCGTCAGCAGCACGAAGCTGGCGGCGAGGAGCACCTCGAAGCCGACGTACAGATTGAACAGGTCGCCCGCGAGGAATGCGTTGGAGATGCCCGCCGTCAGCGCCAGATACGTCGGCAGGAAGATCGAGACGGGCTGGTCCTCACTGCCGTCGCGGATACCCTGACCCACGGCGTAGGCCATGACGGCGAGCAGCACGATCGACGAGACCACCAGCATCATCGCCGACAGCCGGTCGACTACCAGCGTGATGCCGATCGGCGAATCCCAGCCACCCACCTGAATGGCCGTCGTCCCGTCGCGGTCGGCCAGGTACAGCAGTAGTCCCGACACGACGAGAACGCCGATCAACGCGACGAGCGTGATGATCCGCTGAGCTCGCGGACGCCGGCCGAGCACCAGCGTGGCCGCGGCGGCGAGCATCGGCACGAGGACCGGCAGCGGCGCGAGGGCCGTGATGATGTGCGGGGATATGGTCACGACTTCTCCCCGATCCCGGCCTTGTCGGAGTCCTCGTCGTCGAAGTCACCCTCGTGCAGGTCTTCGTAGCATTCGAGGTCTTCGAGGTTCTTCAGCTCTTCCAGGGGAATGGGGTTTCCGTCCTTGTCGAATGCGTCGCCGCTGAAACTCGGCTCGCCGGTGACCGGGTCGTCGGAGCGGTCGCGGTCGGGGGCCTCGGCGGGCGACCGGCGCCGCAGGACCTTGGTGTCCTCGGGGTCGTTCTCGACGGCGTCCTGCGTGGTGATCTTGAACGACCGGTACGCGAGCGCCAGCACGAAGCCGGCGATGCCCATCGTGATGACGATCGCCGTCAGAATCATCGCCTGAGCCAGCGGGTCGGCCATCGACTCGTGGATGGACTCGCGGCCGACGATGGGCGGATTGCCGTCCGTACCGCCGGACGTGAGGATCAGGAGGTTGATGCCGTTGCCGAACAGCAGCAGTCCCAGCAGCATGCGGGTGATGCTGCGTTCGATGAGCAGGTAGACGCCGGCCGACACCAGGACGCCGATGATGACGAGAAATCCGATGTTCGCGCTCATCGCTGGTTCACCTCGATCTGTGCGTCGAGACGCGCCCCGAGACTGCGGAGCACGTCGAGTACGAGCCCGACCACGATGAGATACACACCCAGGTCGAAGAACAGGGCGGTGACCATCTTGACGTGGCCGACCAGCGGCAGCGTCACCTCGAACACCGCGGAGGACAGCGCCGGGGCGCCGAGGAACAGCGACGCCAGCGCGGTGCCCGCGGCAAGCGTGAGTCCGAGGCCCAGGATCTTGCCCGCGTCGATCGGGACGGTTTCGCCGAGTTCGTACCGTCCGCCCGCCAGGTACCGCAGGACCAGCGCGAGACCGGCCGTGAGGCCGCCGGCGAACCCGCCACCGGGCGCGTTGTGACCGGCGAAGAAGAAGTAGACCGACAACACCATGATGGTGGGGAAGATCAGCCGGGTCGTCACCTCGAGGACCAGTGACCGGTGTTTCGGATCGATGAGCTCGCCGCCGAGCAGCCACGTGGTCTCGGAATGCGACGCCGACGAATCGGCCGTGACCGCGGGAGCGTCGGACACCCGGGGTGCGCTGCCGAAGCGACGGTTGCGGAACACCAGGCTCGCGACACCCGTGGCCGCCACCAGCAGCACCGAGATCTCACCGAGCGTGTCCCAGGCACGGATGTCGACGAGCAGGACGTTGACGACGTTCTTGCCGTTGCCGAGGTAGTACGCCGCGTCGGGGAGTCGCTCGTAGATCGGCACCGAGTTCCGCGCATTGATGGCGTACGCGCCGATCGTGGTGATGGTGGCACCGACCGCGACCGCCAGCAGTGCCCGCGGAATCTTGAAGCCGATGGCCCTGCGCTCGTCCACCTCGGCGGGCAGCTTCCGGAACACGAGGACGAAGATGACGAGGGTCAGCGTCTCCACCAGGAACTGGGTGAGCGCGAGGTCGGGGGCTCCGTGGAGGGCGAACAGCACACCACAGCCGTAGCCGCTGAGACCGACGAGGATCACGCTGGCCAGACGGTTGCGCATCACCGTCGCGGCAAGCGCGGCCGCGACCATCATCAGCCCGATCACGAACTGCACCGGCGAATCCCACAACCGGACGTCGGCGCCCGTATTCGTGCCGACGACGAGCAGCACCAGCGGCACCACCACCAGGGTGCCGAGGATGGTCGCCTGCGTCAGCGGGAGCGAACCGCGCTGGGTGGCGCCGGTCAGCCGCATCGACAGGGCGTCCATGCCGCGCAGCGTCGCGTCGTAGATGCGGTCGGCGTTGCCGAGCGGCGGATGCTCGAACCGCAACCGGTTGACCCAGCGCTGCGCCACGAAGAGCGCGGTGCCGACAGCGAACACCAGCAGGGTGAGCAGCAGGGCGGTGTTCACGCCGTGCCACAGTGCGAGGTGATAGTCGGAGACACCCTCGGCGGGCAGGGTCTGCGAGTACGGCGTCAGGAGCTTCTCGAGCTGCGGCGCCACGAGTCCCGCCGCCAGGCTCAGTACCGAGAGCACGGCGGGCGCGGCGAGGAACAACGGTCCGGGTGCGTGCATGCCCTGCACGGCCGGGCTCGGCCGCGCGAGCCGCTTGCGACCGAAGGCGCCCCACATGAACCGCACGCTGTAGGCGAGCGTCAGGATCGAACCGAGCACCACGACGCCGACGGTGACGATCCGCGCCGGGTCGGCGAGGACCGTCGTGCTCAGCAGGGAGTCGAATGCGGCTTCCTTGCCGACGAACCCGAGGAACGGGGGAAGCCCGGCCATGCTCGCCGCGGCCAGCGCGGCGACGACCGTGAGCGCGGGTGCGCGGTCACCGAGGTGCGCGAGTTTGCGGATGTCGCGGGTGCCCGTCGTGTGGTCGATGATGCCGACCACCATGAACAGCGCGGCCTTGAACATCGCGTGCGCGACAACCATCGTCATGCCGGCGAGCGCGGCGTCGCGGGTGCCGAGGCCGACGAGCACCATCATGAAACCGAGCTGGCTGACGGTGCCGAACGCGAGCACCAGTTTGAGGTCGAAGGCGCGCATCGCCCGCCACCCGGCGAGGACCATCGTCAGCAGGCCGAGCGTGATGATCGTGAACCGCCAGGGCGCCGAATCGGCGAACCCGGGCGACAGTCTGGCCACGAGGTAGATGCCGGCCTTCACCATGGCCGCGGCGTGCAGATAACCGCTGACCGGGGTCGGGGCGGCCATCGCTCCGGGCAGCCAGAAGTGCAGTGGGACGATCGCGGATTTCGACAGGGCACCGATGAGGACCAGCACGACGGCGACGCCGGCGAGCCAGCCGCGAGGTGCGATCTCGATCAGTTCGGACAGGTTGTACGTGCCACTCACCTGGCCGAGGATGATGATGCCGACCAGCATGGCCAGACCACCCGCGGTGGTGACGAGCAGTGCCTGCGTCGCGGCCCGGCGACTCGACGCGCGTTCGGCGTAATGCCCGACCAGCAGGAACGACAGGACCGTCGTCAGTTCCCAGAATATGTACAGCAGCAACATGTTGTCGCTGGCGACGAGGCCGAACATGGCCCCGGCGAAGGCCACCATCTCGGCGGCGAAGATGCCGAGCCGGGGTTCGTCGTCGGTGAAGTAGCGCGCGCAGTAGACCAGGATCAGCGTGCCGATACCCAGCACGAGCACCGACATGATCGCGGCGAGCGGATCGAACCAGAAGTCGAGGTCCATCGACAGGCCCGGAGCCCACACGATGGACAGGGTCTGTTCGGTGCCCCAGTTCGCGATCACCCATCCGAGTGACGCCAGCGGGACGAGGGAGAGAGGGTAGAAACCGTTGCGGCCGAACTTGCGCACCACAAGCGGAGCCAGAACGGCGGCAACGGCATGGGCGAGCAGAACAGCAAGCAAAAGGCACTCCGTCGGGGGTCAGCGGGCGGCGGGGTGTCGGAACGAAACGAACCGAGTCGTGTAGACCGTTCGCTTAGCTAGCGAACTGGGCTACGGGGTACATCCTACTGGGTCGGTTATTCGGACTCACAATCGCGGCAAATCGGACTAATGGGGCGCATTGTGTTATGGGCGGCCGGCCTGACTGTTCTATCTTGTGACGGTGCCTGCCGAGATCCGAACCGCCGCGCTCGCCCACATCCGCGACCGGAAACTCCTTCAGACCCGATCGGTGGGGAAGACCGCGTTCTACATGGCCGGCGGGAAGATCGATCCGGGCGAGAACGCCGAACAGGCTCTGCACCGCGAGATCCGGGAGGAACTCGACGCCGGAATCGTCGACGGGACGCTCGAACATCTGGGGGTCTTCGAGGCGCCCGCGTACGGACATCCCGAGGGTACCGACCTGCACATGACCTGCTTCCTCGCCGAACTGAGCGCCGAGCCGCGGCCGACGAGCGAGATCGCCGAACTCCGGTACTTCACCGTCGACGAATACGCGGCCATGCCCGACGTCGCGCCCGGCTCGATGCTCGTGTTCCGCAGGCTGCAGTCGCTCGGCCTCCTCGACTAGGTGACCTCCGCTGTGCTGCGCCGCTCGTGTACCGAGTACACGCAGAACGCGACGACGAGCAGCATCACGAAGCCGACGAGGTGGTCGGACGCGGCGGTCGAGGCAGGCGACGACGGCAGGCGGTGTTCGGTGCTCGCACCCGAGTAGACCACCCGGCTACGGGGAACCGTGGTCGCCGCCACGAACACCAGCGACGCGAACGGCAACGCGAAACCGAGTACCGCGACGGGCGCCGACCCCGGCAGAGCGGCGGCGAGCGCGAAACCCGCGCCGCAACCCAGCACGGCCAGCCGGATCAACAGTGCGACGCCGTCGTCGCCGAAGTCGGGCCAGACGGCGGCGAGGAGCGGAACGACGGCGGCCAGGCAGAGTCCCCACTGCGGGCGCCGCCACTTCGGTGGGACCCTGACCGCTATCGCGATTCCCGCGACCAGAGTGATGACGCCGACCGCCAGCAACGCCGGCGCGGGCGTCGTCACCCGCGGGGTGCGGAGATCGTCGAGGACGAGCACGGCGGCGGCGGTGACACCGGTCGAGGCGAGCAGAAAGCGTCCGTCGATCCCCGGGAACCGGCGTGCGATCAGCACCGTGACCGTGAGAATCACGGCCAGTGAGAATGCGACGATCAGCCAGACCGTCAGGGGTTCGCCGAATTCCTGATCGTCGATCCACGCCCCGAGCAACCGGTTGAGCAGGGCGAGAGCCAGGGCGCCGACCAGCGCGGTCAGCAGGGTCTTCCGGTCGGGACGCTGCACCCGGAACTGCGACCGTGCCACCACCGCCGACGCGAGCGCGAGCACGAGAACCGCGATCAGCATCCACTGCGGGGGTTCGCCGATCGCGGAGGTGCTCATACTCGCGGGTTCGACGTACGCGGTGTCGCCGCGCGGCAGTCGCTGCACACTCGCGAGGAGGAACGCGCTCGCGACACCGAGAGTCAGCGCCAGCTGCGAAACCCAGCGACCCCACACCGCGGCGACCGCCGCACCCAGCAGGAACCCGGCAGTCGCGGTCTTGGCGAAGTGCAGGGCGATCAGCGTGTCGACCCCGCCGGCGTGCGGCACCGCCCAGCGCGCGCCGATCAGGGCGAGCGCGCAGGCCGCCGCCAGGAGCCACGACACCCGCCTGGAGCCGGACCGTTGCAGCCCGGCCACCGCGATGACGGCGAGAACGAGAGCCACCACCACACCCGTCGGCTGGCTGCTGAGCCACCGATCGATCTCCCGGTCGGAAGCATTGATCGTCCAGGCCCGGTTGCGGGGATTGGTGAGAACGAAACCGGCCAGTGCACCGGACGCGAGAGCAGCCGCGGCCGACAGAGGTTCCCGGAAGTCCATTCGCTCACGGTACTCGAGCGGGTAGGAATGGAAATGGCGAACCCGGCGTTGGCACCGAAGGCGTGCCCGAGAACGACTCCGATCGAATACAACCGAGGCGAGGAGCCCACCTATGACGTCGATCAACGAGAAGGCCACCACCCTGCTGGGGCTACACCAGCCCGGCAACCCCGTCATCCTGCCCACCGTGTGGGATGCGTGGTCCGCGAATCTGGCTGTGTCCGCTGGGTTTCAGGCGCTGACGGTCGGAAGCCACCCGGTCTCCGACTCGATCGGCAAGCCCGACAACGAGGGGATCACGTTCGACGAACTGCTGCACCGCATCTCCCAGATCACCGCAGCGGTGGATCTGCCGCTGTCGGTCGACATCGAATCGGGCTACGGGCTCGAGCCAGCCCGTCTGATCGAGGGTCTGATCGGCGCGGGAGCAGTCGGCCTGAACATCGAGGACACGGTTCACAGCGAGGGTGGGCGTCTCCGTGAACCGCAGGAGCACGCCGACTTCGTCGGAGGATTGCGGCAGGCGGCCGATGCTGCCGGGATCCACGTGGTCGTGAATGCGCGCACCGACCTGTTCGTGAAGCAGGTGGGTGACGAATCCGACCGTGTCGATCGCGCGATCGCTCGGCTGAAGCTCGCTGCCGAGGCCGGAGCCGATGTGCTGTACCCCGTGGGTCGTCACGACGACGCCACCCAGAAGCGGCTCACGTCGGAGCTCCCGCTGCCCGTCAACGCCATCGGTCTGCCCGATCAGGACGATCCGGCGAGCTTCGGCCCGCTCGGCGTCGCGCGGGTGAGCTTCGGCCCGTTCTTCCAGGCCGCCCTCGCCGCACACGCGGCCACGCTCCTCGGCCGCTGGTCCTGACCCGTGAGTACTTGTTAACCGCGGGCGGTTAACAAGTACTCACGGGCGCGACAGCGCATAGGACTTCAGGTGCGCCACTTGCTCGGGATCGAGTGAGGGGCGCACCTTTTCGCGTGCCTCGGCGACGTCGGCCGCGGTGACGTCGGCGGCGTCGATGTTCCGGCGCATGGCGGCCAGCGCGGCTTCCCTCAGCAGCGCCGAACAGTCGGCGGCCGAGTAGCCGTCGAGGTCGTCGGCCAGGGCGTCGAGGTCGACGTCGTCGGCGAGGGGCACCGATTTCCCGGACGTTCGCAGGATCGCGCGTCGGGCATCACCGTCCGGTGGCGGCACGAATACCAGCCGCTCCAGCCGGCCGGGGCGCAGCAACGCCGGGTCGATGAGGTCGGGCCGGTTGGTGGCGCCGACGACGACCACGTCACGCAGCGGTTCGACGCCGTCGAGTTCGGTGAGCAGCGAGGCCACCACCCGATCGGATACCCCGGAGTCGGAGCTCTGACCGCGCCGCGGAGCGAGGGCGTCCACCTCGTCGAGGAAGATCAGCGACGGAGCCGAATCCCGTGCCCGCTGGAACAGTTCGCGGACCGCCTTCTCGGACGCGCCCACCCACTTGTCCATCAGTTCGGCGCCCTTGACGGCGTGCACACTCAGATGCCCCGAACTTGCCAGCGCCCGAACGAGATAGGTTTTGCCGCAACCGGGGGGACCGTAGAGCAGCACTCCGCGCGGCGGATCGACACCCAGCCGGGCGAACGAATCCGGATGCTGCAACGGCCACAGGACCGCCTCGGTCAGCGCCTGCTTGGTCTCCACCATGTCCCCGACGTCGTCGAGGGTGACGCTGCCGATCGCGAGTTCCTCGCTGCCCGACCGCGACAGGGGGCGGATGACGTCGAGCGCGCCGAGCAGGTCGTCCTGTGTGAGCGCCGGGTCGACGGGTTTCCTGGTCGCGCGCGAGGCGGCACGCAGGGCCGCTTCCCGGCACAGCGCGGCGAGGTCGGCGACGACGAACCCCGGTGTGCGGGCCGCGATCGCGTCGAGGGCGATCCCGTCGGTGGGGACTTTCCGCAGAAGCAGTTCCAGCAGCGCCCGGCGGGTGGAGCCGTCGGGCAGGGTCAGGGTGAGTTCGCGGTCGCACAGGTCCTGCCCGCGCAACCGTGCGTCGACCGACTCCGGGTGCGCCGACGTCGCCACGAACGCGACGCCGACGGTGTCGACTGCGCGGCGGAGCTGTTCGACGATCAGCGCCGACACGGGCTCCGGGGTGGCAGGCAGCAGGGCGTCGATGTCGGTGATCAGCAGGACGCCGCCGCTGCGGATCGCGTCGACCGCCGCGGTGACCCGCTGTAGCCGCGAGTCCGCTTCCAGCGCGCCTGCACTCGGCCCGTCGAGTTCGACCACCCGACGGGAGGCGAGCACCGAACGGGCCAGCGTCGCCTTCCCGACACCGGCGGGCCCGGTCACCAGGACGCCCAGATGGGGTGAGGCCCCCAGTTTGCGGAGCAGTTCGGGTTCGTCGAGTGCCAGTCCGAGCCACTCGGTGAGTTTGGCTGCCTGGGTGTGGGCACCGACCAGGTCCTCGACGGGGACCGGGGGAACCTCCTCGGCGGGCGGTACCGGCGGCGCGGGCAACCGGGGCGGAGCCGCGGACACCGTCGCGCGCACACCCTCACCCCACCCGACCGCGGTGTTGGGCTGCACGCTCACCGGACCACCGGCCGGGTCGACCCCGGTGACGGTGAGCAACTCGGACGTCCAGGCGACACCGAACGTCCGGGACAGTGCCTGTGTCGCGGGGGCGGTGCTGGTTCCGGGGCCCAGATCGCGGGGGAGCAGCGACACCGTGTCGCCGACCGTGAGGACCTTGCCGAGCAGGGCGTGACGCAGGGTGACGTCGGAGACGGAGTTGACGGCCAGATTCGAGCCGCTGACCGTCACCGTCTTCCCGCCGTACACCGTCACCGGTGTCACGACGACCGTGCTGTTCTCGGACAACCCGGCGTTGGACAGGGTCACGTCGTCGAGGAGTGCAGTCCCGGTGGGGGTTCCGGTCGGCGCGCGACCCGCCACCGCGGCGGTGCGGCGCGCGCCGACGAGGGCGATCGCGTCCCACTCGCGGACGCCGAGCGCGGCCAGGGCTTCCGGATGCAGCCGGACCACGCCGCGCCGGGCGTCGGCGGCCGAGGTGTTCAGTCGGACTGTGAGCGCGAGTTCCGGTGAGGTCACGCCGTCGAGCCTACGTGCGGGAGCGAACTATCGGGCCCGGGGACGACGCAGTCCGAGCCGTGCGGCGGATCGCCTGCCGCGGGCGTCGGGCTGACGCCGGATGGCCCGCCGCTCGGACGGCTTGATGTCCCACGTCTCGGGGCGTGCGGCCACCCACCGCTTGGAATGGACCGCGAACGGAATGTGCACGAGGTACACGGCCACGAGCGCGATCAGCAGGATGTACGGGTAGGTGACCAGGGCCGCCGCCGCGAGCGCCACGAGGACGAGTAGACCGGCCGCCATCCGCGGGGGCACGGACACCGTCTTCAGCGCCAGTGTGGGAATCCGGCTGACGATCAGCGCCGCGGAGATCACGGTCCACGCCACGACGACGGGATACGACGACCACCAGCCGTCACCCCACTGCGCGGCGGCGGCCAGCGGGGTCAGTGCGATCAGCGCACCCGCCGGCGCAGGCACCCCGGTGAAGTACTCGTTGGTGTAGCCCGGCGCGTCGTCCTCGTCGAGGAGCGTGTTGAACCGTGCCAGCCGCAGCACGATGCTCACCGCATAGATCAGCGCGATGATCCAGCCGAAACTCTGCCCGTCCAGCAGTGTGACGTAGAGGACGAGGGCCGGTGCGACACCGAACGAGATGGAATCGGCGAGCGAGTCCAGTTCGGCGCCCATCTTGCTGGTGGCGTCGAGGAGGCGCGCGATGCGGCCGTCGAGCGAGTCGAGCACCGCGGCGGCGCCGATCATCGCCAGCGCCGTCCCCAGGTCGCCGTCGAGCGCGAACTTGACGGCGGACAGCCCCGCGCACAGGGCGAGGATCGTGACCACGCTCGGCAGGAGCCGAACCGCCTGCTGGGGTCGTCCCCGCCTCTGCTGCTTGGCGTTGGCGATCACGGCAGTTGAGCGATGACGGTCTCGGCGCCGATCGTCCGCTGGCCACGCTCGGCGAGCAACGTGGTGCCCGCCGGGAAGTACGTGTCGACGCGGGAGCCGAACCGGATCAGGCCGTACGTGTCACCGATCGGGAGGGTGTCGCCGACCTTGGCGTCGCAGACGATCCGGCGGGCGAGCAGACCGGCGATCTGCACGACGGCGACGTCGTGGCCTCCCTGGGTGTGCAGCAGCATGCTGTTGCGTTCGTTGACCTCGCTGGCGTCGGCGAGATCGGCGGAGAGGAACTGGCCCGGCCGGTGGACGACCTTCGTGACCTCACCACCGACAGGACTGCGCTGGACGTGCACGTCGAGCACGGACAGGAAGATGCTGACCCGGGGGAGCGGCTCGGTTCCCATGTCGAGTTCGGACGGCGGGACCGCGGAGTCGACGAGTGCGACCTCGCCGTCGGCCGGTGCGACGACGACGCCGACACGGTTCGGCGGAACGCGGTGCGGATGCCGGAAGAACGCGGCGCAGGCCGCGGCGGAGGTCAGCGCTCCACGCCGGACCCACTTGCGCTTGCGGCCGAGGACGGCCACACCGAGTGGTGCGAGGACGAAGGGCAGCCCGGCCGGATGCAGGGGCGGAACTGCTCCGCGGACGAGGTCGACGATGTGGCCGACGCTCGTGGATTGCGGGGTTCCGGGGGGTGTGGGCTTGCGTGCCACGGGCTCCTCTAACTGTGTCGGACGGACGTGCTGCCTGCGCGCCATCGCGCCGCACTCACAGATTACGTGAGCGCTACCGGCTGCAACGGCATCAGGAGAGAGTACGCACTCGCGGGGTCCGATGTGTGAACGGATCGTGGCCGGATGGCGAGCGGCGTGATGGGTCCGCCCACCTGGAACGTCAGCTGCTCACCCGGCAGCGCGTCGACGGCTTCGAGGAGAAAACCGGCGCTCACCTGCACATGGAAGCGCACGGGCTGATCCGTCCCCGGGCTGCCGACGACGATCTCGCCGGACTCGAGAACGCCGAGAACCACCCGGTCGCCTGCGTCCGCGAGAAGTGCACGCAGGTCCGCCGAGGAGAAGGTGTGCTCGATTCCCGGGTCGCGCGGCGACAGGCTGCGATGGTCGGGGAACGCGCCCTCGACGAGGCGGGTGCTGAGCTGTTCGGCGCCGCAGCGGAGGGTGATGCTGTCGGAGCCGACGACGACGGTCACCGTGTCGTGGCGTCCCAGCAGACCGGCCGCGTCGTCCAGGAACGTGCACGGGACGACGGCGGAGATCGGCTCGTCCGGTGGTTCGAGAACGGTCACCGTGCCGACCGCCAGCCGGTAGCGGTCGGTGGTGACGAGCCGAAGCACGCCGTGGTCCGTCTCCAGGAGGCAGCCGCGCAACACCGGGAACTCCGAGTCGGCGTCGGCGGCGAACCGCACCGCGCCGAACGCGGTGAGGAGGTCGGTGGTGCGGAGGACGGCCGTGCACTCCCGTGCCGTCCGCGCGTCGAGCAGTCCGTGAATCCTCGCCAGTTCGCGTCGAGCGTCGTCCAGCCCCTTCTCGAGCCGGCCGAGATGCCGGTCGAGGAGTCCGTGGGCGTCCGTCCCCCTCAGTACGGCCGCCATTTCCTTCACCGGCATACCCACCCGGCGCATCGCGGCGACGAGGATCGCCGCGTCCACGTGCCGGTCGGCGTACCAGCGATAGCCCGTGCGCGGGTCGACCGCGTGCGGGGTGACCACCCCGGCCTTGTCGTAGAACCGCAGCGCGCTGACCGACAGACCGGACGCCCGGGCGAGTTCACCGATGCTGAGCACGGCACTCACTCTGCCCCCACGGTCCGACAGTCGCGGCGCCGAGTTCTGCGCGCAGGCGCTCGACCGCCCCGCGGATCATCCGTCCGTATCCGTCCTCGGCGAGATGTTCGCAGCTCTGCGCGGCCCGATCGAGATGATGACGTGCCTCGGACGACTGGCCGAGTGCGTGATGAGAGGCCGCCACGTTGAGATGCAGTGACGGGTAGAACCCCGCGACCTGCAGCGAGGAGTGGTGTTCCTGAGCTCGCTCGTCGGTCAGCGAGTCGGCGGCGGCGAGGGCCCGCAGATCCCAGCGCAGCTCCTCGGCGGGGTCCGTCTGGACGTCAGCCATGTAGTGGGCCAGCGTGACGACGTGCAACGGGTCCGCTGTGTCCTCGCCGGAACCCGCGAGGGCGTCCCACACCTTCTCGAAGATGCGTCGGGCGCCCTCCCGGTCTCCCGCTACTGCCAGTTCCTGCCCCTGCGCGATCCTCGCCATGACGGCGTCCGATGTGTCCATGCGGACCACGCTGGGGCCTCGACCAGGTCGAGGGTCAACCGGACTACGTGCGCTCAGCCGCCGACTTGATGCGGGCGAGGGTGGTGTTCATGCCGTTCACGAGGTCGACCTCGAAGTCCTCGTTGCCGCCGAGGACGGTCTTGACCAGGAACTGCGACACCTTCGACGTTCCGGTCGGGGCTTCGCGGCGCTCGGTGACCTTGGTTCCGCCTGCCGTCGGCTCGAGTTCGTACGACCAGATGGTGCGGTTCTCGAGGATCCGGAACGCGATGGCCTTGTTCGGCTGGAACTTCACGACCTTCGACGTGGTCGGCCACACGAGGAGGCCCTTGCGGTTGATGTTGACGGTCTTGGTGCCCTCTTCGACGACGCCACCGAGGACGCGCATCGTGCGGCACTGGGGGCTCCATTCGCCCATCCGCTTCAGATCCGACACGACGGCCCACACGTCTTGCGGGGTCGCGTCGATGTCGATGCTTGCTTCGAGGGTGTTTGCCATCGGCTGTCTCCAGTCAGGGGAAGGTGGTACGTAAGGTAACAATTACTTTTCCGTCATGGTAGGCGCTCGCGCCGGAGCCGTGTGCGGTAGGTCACTGAATTCTCGTCCCGACCGCAGTTTTCCAGCACTTCCGCGCGCCTCATCGAAACCGTGTAACCAAAGGGGCACGATGGGCGATGAGTCAAGAGCGCGACGAAATGTCGCCGATGCAATGGCGCAAATGGAAAGTTGTCGAGTCGGTGTTCGGAAGTGATCGGTAGTGAATGTTCATTCGATCCTGCGGTGGGACCGCAGCCCTCTCCCTCTACTCGAATCAGCCCGATTGCAAGGACGTCCGTCCTCGTGGCCGAGTGAAAAACTCGAACGTTTGATGACGCCACGCGAAATCGAGGAAGCTCTCCGCGGCCGGTTGTAGACGCCGTCGTCGCTCCCGCAATCTCCTCACTCTCCGCCCGGCCCCGGGGGAGACTGGGGGTTGTGGGAGCCGAAGAGTCTGTCGTGGTCGGAACCGGAGCGGTCGCCGCCGAAGAAGTGATCCGGGTGGCGCGTCTCGGCGCGCCGGTGCGGATCTCGCGGGACGCGATGTCGGCCATGGCGGAAACCCGGAAGCGCATCGAGGCGCTGGCCGAGGACCCGAAGCCCGTGTACGGGATCTCGACGGGGTTCGGGGCACTCGCCACCCGGCACATCCCCTCTGCGCGACGGACGCAGCTGCAGCGCAGTCTGGTCCGCTCGCATGCCGCCGGGAACGGCCCCGAGGTGGAACGCGAGGTCGTGCGCGCTCTGATGCTGCTGCGACTGTCGACCCTGGCCACCGGCAGGACCGGCGCGCGGCCGGAGGTCGCGCAGGTCTACGCCTCGCTCCTGTCGGCGGGGATCACCCCCGTGGTCCACGAGTACGGCAGCCTCGGGTGCTCGGGGGATCTGGCGCCGCTGGCGCACGTCGCGCTCGCGGTGATCGGTGAGGGCACGGTGCGGGACGCGGACGGCGAACTGCGGCCGGCCGCGGAGGCGCTGGCCGCTGCCGGTATCGCACCGGTGATCCTCGAGGAGAAGGAAGGGCTGGCCCTGATCAACGGCACCGACGGCATGCTCGGCATGCTGCTGCTGGCATGCGAGGACCTGCACGGGCTTCTCCGTCTGGCCGACGTCACGGCGGCGATGAGCGTGGAGGGGCTGCTCGGCACCGACAAGGTGTTCGCCCCGGACCTGCAGGCGCTCCGGCCGCATCCCGGGCAGGCAGCGGCTGCGGACAACATGACGCGGTTGCTCGCGGGTTCAGGCATCGTCGCCAGCCATACGGGTCCGGATTGCACGGTGGTGCAGGACGCCTACTCGTTGCGGTGCGCCCCGCAGGTGGCGGGGGCGGCGCGGGACACTCTCGCGCACGCCGAGCGGGTGGCGTCGTGGGAACTGGCCAGCGCAATCGACAATCCGGTGGTCACCGTGGACGGTCGGGTCGAGTCGAACGGCAATTTTCACGGGGCGCCGGTCGGGTACGTGCTGGATTTTCTGGCGATCGTCGTCGCGGATGTGGCGAGCATGAGCGAGCGCCGCACCGACCGTTTCCTCGATGTGGCCCGCAATCACGGGCTGCCGCCGTTCCTGGCCGACGATCCCGGGGTGGACAGCGGCCACATGATCGCCCAGTACACCCAGGCGGCGATCGTCTCGGAGCTGAAGCGGCTGGCGGCGCCGGCGAGTGTGGATTCGATTCCGTCGTCGGCGATGCAGGAGGATCACGTGTCGATGGGGTGGTCGGCGGCCCGGAAGCTGCGCCGTGCGGTCGACGGGCTCACCCGGGTGCTGGCGATCGAGGCGTTGACGGCCGCTCGTGCGCTCGATCTGCGGGCCCCCCTCGCTCCGTCGCCGGCGACGGGTGCGGTGCGGGACACGATCCGCGAGCACGTGGACGGACCGGGGACCGACCGTCACCTCGCGCCGGAGATCGAGGCCGCGGTCGCCCTCGCCTCGTCCGGCGCTCTCGTCGCGAGCGCGGAGTCGGTGGTGGGAAAGCTGGACTGACCGGGGGGCTCGACCCTCGAGCCTTGCGAACTACCGTGGAGTGCAGGAGATGGTCCTCATGAGTCTCGCGGAGTTCGACACACGCAGGAAGACCGTCGACACCGACCGTGGCCCGGTGAGCTATCTCGATTCCGGCACCGGCCGTGCGGCGCTCTTCATTCACGGCGTCGGGACCTCCGGTTACCTCTGGCGCAACGTGATCCGTCAGCTCGAGGGAGAACGACGGTGCGTCGCGCTCGACCTTCCGCTACACGGGCACACTCCCGCCGCGCCCGATCAGGACTTCACCCTCGGCGCACTCGCCGACGTCGTCGCCGCCACGTGCGACGCGCTGGGGCTGCCGAAGGTCGACGTGGTCGCCAACGACACCGGCGGGGCGGTCGCGCAGATCTTCGCGGCCCGGCACCCCGACAGGTTGTCGTCGCTGACGTTGACGAACTGCGAAACCCATGACAACGTGCCGCCGAAGGCGTTCCTTCCCGCCGTGCTGCTCGCCCGGGCGGGGCTGCTCGCGCGGATTGCGCGACCGCTGGCGAGGAACGTGTCGAGGGCTCGTAAACTGTTGTACGGCAGTGGGTATCAGAATGTGCGATCATTGCCGGAGGAAGTCGTGGCGTCGTACATCGAGCCGCTGCTCGGCACCCGCGACCGAGCGTTGCTCTTCCAGCGCTGGATCGCATCGCTCCATCCGCGCGACCTGCTCGCGGTCGAGTCGGACCTCGCGGCACTCGAGGTCCCCACACTCGTCGTGTGGGGCACCGGGGACGTGTTCTTCCGGACGAAGTGGGCTTACTGGCTGCGCGACCTCATCCCGGGAGCGCGGGAAGTCGTGGAGATCCGGGGTGGCAAGCTGTTCTTCCCCGACGAGCGTTCGCGCGAACTGGTCGTCGAATTGCGCAGATTCTGGGCGGCCCGGTCCTGAGCCGCGCTCAACGCAGCGGGTCGAAATGCCGCATGACGCCGGGAACCTCGCCGCCGGTCATGGAGTCGGCCAGCATGCGTCCGGTGAGCGGCCCCAGCGCGATGCCCCACATTCCGTGACCGCCCGCTACGTGCACGCGGGGGGAGCGGGTGGCTCCGACGAGCGGAAGTCCGTCGGTGGTGCAGGGCCGGGACCCGACCCACTCCTCCTGACGCGATTCCCAGTCGATGCCGGTGAACATGGGCGTCGCGGCCTCGATGATCGCCTGGACCCGGCGCGGGTCGAGAGGTGCGTCGGGACTGCGGAATTCCATCA
The DNA here is from genome assembly GCF_026810085.1 of Rhodococcus sp. JS3073. Classification (NCBI taxonomy): domain Bacteria; kingdom Bacillati; phylum Actinomycetota; class Actinomycetes; order Mycobacteriales; family Nocardiaceae; genus Rhodococcus; species Rhodococcus sp. JS3073. The sequence continues at coordinate 6,180,061 of NZ_CP113951.1, forward strand.
TTCCGGCGACGCGGAAACGATCCTGCAACGGCGTGCACGCCACTCGCTGGGTGGGGAAGTAGATCGGGTTCTTCGGCATTTGCTGGGGCTGGACGCTGAAGCTGTAGCCGCGGCCGGCCTGCACGAGGGCGCGGACACCGAACGGGCGGGCCAGTGCATTGAGGCGTGCGCCGCTGGCGATGACGACGGCATCGGCGGCTACCGCGTCGCCGGTGGCCGAGACCAGCCGGACCCCCGACTGTCCCCGATCCTGCACAGCCGTCACGTCGAAGCCGGACCTGATCTCACCGCCACGGGCCCGGACGGCGTCGGCGAGGGAGTGCACGAAGCGCGGCGGGTCGATGAAACGCTGGTTGCGCAGCCTCAGGCCGGAGTGCACGCCGTCGCCGAGACTCGGCTCGAGAGAGTGGATCTCGTCCCTGTCGACGCGGTCGTACTCGACCTCCCCGCCGGCGGCCTCGACGTGACGGAACTCGTCGACGAGCGCTTCCCGGTCCTCGTCCGACTTGAACGCGGTGAGGAACGGGTCGGCGAGATGGGTGTGCTCCCGCACGCCGCCGTCCGCGAGTTCGTCGTAGGCGCCCAGGGAGATCCGGTTGACCTCGGCGTAGACCTTCATCGCGTCCTCCCACCGGGAGGGCGAGCAGTGCCGGGCGAAGCCGACGAGGAAGCGCACCAGGCGCAGATCGGTCGTGAAGGGAACATAGACCGGCGACGACGGATTCAGCATCGCGCGCAGCCCGTACTTCAGTACGGCGGGCTCGGGAAGCGGCAGCGTCAATGCCGGTGCGAGCCAACCCGCATTACCCCAGGACGCGTCCGACGCGACACCGTCCCGGTCGACGACCGTGACACGCACGCCACGCTCCTGGAGGAACCACGCCGTGGACAATCCGACGACGCCTGCTCCGACGATCGCGACATGGTCAGGGCGCTGCACTGTGCTCATGACTCCATCATCGGTCGGCGACGGCGCCGGGGGAGTAGCCGTTCGGCCAGTCCCGGACAGTGACCCCTGTGCAATCGGCCAGGGGTCACATGTCCCGCAGTCCTGTCAGCTTCAGGTTCAGCATCAGGATGAGCCGGGTGTCCGCGTCGGCCAGGTCCACGCCGCACGAATCGACGCAGCGTCGCAGCCGGTTCCTGAGGGTGTTGGGGTGCACGTGCAGTGCGGCCGCCGCATCGGCGACGTCGCCGCCGTGGGCGAGGAAGGCGCGGGCCGTGGCCACGAGATCGGTCCCGTGCTGCTCGTCGTGCCGGGTGAGCGCGGCGAGCGGGGTGAGCTCGCCCAGGCCGTCGAAGATGTCCGCGACGCGCAACGCCAGCACGGACGCGAGACTGTCCTGCATCGTCCCGACGACACCGCCGGATCGGGCGTGCTGCAGGACGGTGAGGACCCGGTCGGCGTCCCCCCGCGACAGGTGAGCCTGGCTGGCCGTGGTCACTTCGCGTCCGACGGCGACTACGAATGCCGCCCCGCTGCGGGCGCGACCGAGGAAATTCTCGGCGAGGCGACGGACATCCTTCTCCGATGCGGCGATGACGACGTAGATGACGTCGTCGAGCTGGGCGGCGACCGAATCGACCGCCAGCGTGTCGAGGTACAGGCCGAGGGAGGCGAGCAAACCGGACGGCAGGGAGCGACCGATCACGACCGGGGCGGCCGCCGCGACGGTCAGCCTTCCCTCCAGCCGGAGGTCGTCGGCGGCGCGGAAGGCGGGCTCGCCGCCGTTGATCAGTGCACGCACCCGATCGACCTGCATCCGGCGTGTCACGTCCACCCGTTCCCGCTCCGCCGCGATGTGTTCGGCGACGACGGGGACCGCGGACCGCAGGATCGATTCCTGTTCCGTGGTGGGGGCGGACGTCATCGCCGCCCAGATCGACCCGACCGACCGTCCCGCGTCGCGCACCGCGATCACCGCGCGGGGAGTCATGTTCGGCATTCGCATGTCCACGTAGAAGACGTCGGTGTCGCGATGGAGGCGCTCGAAGATGCCGGCGTCCTCGAGGAGCTGCCGGTACTTCCCGGGCACCTGCCGTCCCAGGATGGTTTCGATGCGGGCTTGGTCCACGGCCTGCTCGCCGCTCGAATAGGCCAGAACCGTCGAGTTCTCGTCCTCGATCGTGATCGGCGCGCCGATCAGCTCGGCCAGCGACCCCGCCACCGTGAACAGGTCTTCACCGCGCAGGTCCATGTCTGGGAGCCTAGTTGCCGGGGCCGGTCCGGCCCGGTCTTCGCCGCGACACCGTGTCCTCGAGACACGGGCCTCCGGGTCCTGGCGGTGGCCACCCCGCACGGGCATTGTGGGGGTATGGCGGCGGCGCAGGGCGGAACCGGAACGATGGCCGCGTGGCGCGTGGTCGCGCCGGGCCCCGTCGCGGGCCACCCTCTGGAATTCGGACGTGAGACCATCCCCGGGCCGGGGCCGGGCGAACTTCTCGTGAAGGTGCTGGCGTGCGGAGTGTGCCGCACCGACCTGCACGTGACCGAAGGGGATCTGCCCGTGCACCGGCCAGGGGTGATTCCCGGCCACGAGGTGGTGGGGGAGGTTGCCGCACTGGGTGATTCGGTGTCGGGGTCCTTCGCAGTCGGCGACCGGGTAGGTATCGCCTGGCTGCGTCACACCTGCGGACATTGCGCGGCCTGCCTGCGCGGCGCGGAGAACCTGTGCAGGCAGTCGCGGTACACGGGTTGGGATGCGGACGGCGGATACGCCGAATTCGCGACGGTCCCGGCCGACTACGCGCTGCACCTGCCTGCGGGCTACTCGGACACCGAACTCGCACCACTGCTGTGCGCCGGGATCATCGGCTACCGGGCGCTCGAACGTGCTGCCGTCCCCGACGGCGGTGCGCTGGGCATCTACGGGTTCGGCGGCAGCGCGCACCTCACCGCCCAGGTCGCGTCGATCCGCGGTGCCCGGGTGCACGTCATGACGCGTGGGGCGGAGGCCCGTGCGCTGGCGCAGCGACTCGGGGCGGCGTCCGTGCAGGGCGTCCGCGACGTGCCGCCGGAACCCCTCGACTCCGCGATTCTGTTCGCCCCGGTGGGCGATCTGGTGCCCGTGGCGATGGAGGCGCTCGCCGACGGCGGCACCCTCGCAGTCGCGGGGATCCACCTCTCCGACATTCCCACGCTCGAGTATCAGAGGCATCTGTTCCGGGAACGGCAGATCCGCAGCGTCACCGCCAACACCCGTTCGGATTCCGTCGAATTCCTGCACATCGCAGCGGAACACCGGCTGAGTATCGACATCCACCCGTACCCACTCGACCGCGCCGACCGGGCCCTGCGCGACCTGGACGGCGGAAAGTTCAGCGGTGCAGCAGTTCTCGAGCCGTAGAGGGAGAGAAATATGAGCGAACATGCAGGGCCGCCCGTGGTCGTCGGTATCGATGGTTCACGCGCCGCGCTCGACGCGGCGCTCTGGGCCGCGGGCACGGCGGTCCGGATCGACGCCCCACTCCTGCTCGCCCACACCTACCCGGACGAGGCCACGTTCTACAACGGCACCGCGATGATGATCGACGCCCAGTTCATCCAGGAACTGCGCGAGGACGGCAACGCGATGCTCGACGCCACCACCGCCGCCGTCCTGCAGGACCATCCCGGACTCGCCGTCGAGCGCGACGTCCGATCCGGGACGGCGGCGTCCCACCTGATCGAGCTGTCGAGGGCGGCGCGGGTCGTGGCGCTCGGCGCGCAGGGTGCGGGCGCGGTCACCGACTACCTTCTCGGGTCCACGGTGCTCCGCACGGTCAATCACGCGCACAGCCCGGTCGCGGTCGTCCGGGGAGCGCCCGCGACGGCGTCGCCGGACACCCGCCCGATCGTGGTGGGCGTGGACGGCAGCCAGGTCAGCGAGAAAGCCGTCGAGGAGGCGTTCGCACTTGCGTCCGCGTTCGGTGTCGGTCTGGACGTGGTGCACGCGTGGAGCGGCGAGAAGCAGCACGGGCTCGCCCATGCGTCGAAGTACGTGGACTGGGCCGCCTACGAGGAAGGGGAGAAGGCCGTCGTGTCCGAATGCCTCGCCGGCATCCGGGACGAGTATCCGGACGTGCCGGTGAACGAGGTGACGACACAGGGGGTGTCCGCCGACGTCCTCCTGCGGCACGCGACGACGGCGCAACTGCTGGTGGTCGGAAGCCACGGCCGGGGGAAGGTGATGGGTGCCCTGCTCGGATCCGTCAGCCAGAATCTGGTCCACCACGCCCCCTGCCCCGTTCTCGTCTGCCGGGCTCGGCAGTGACACCGTCCGAGCCGTGCTCGGCAGTGACACCGTCCGAGCCGCGCGGATAGGCTCCTGTCATGGCTGGGGTCGAGGGTGTCCTGCTCGATATAGACGGGGTGCTGGTTACTTCGTGGCATCCGATCGACGGTGCGGCTGCCGCGGTGCGGGAGGTGCGCGAGCGCGGACTCGCGTGCGCCTACCTCACCAACACGACGTCCCGGACGTGCGACGAGATCGCCGAGGCCCTGCGGTCGGCAGGCATCGAGGCGGACTCCGGCGAGATCGTCACGGCGGCCCGGCTCACCGCGGAGTACGTCCGGTCGACCTACCCCGGGTCGCGGGCCTGGGTCCTCAACAGCGGCGACATCACAGCCGATCTGTCCGGAATCGAACTGGACGACGAGGACCCCGAGGTGGTGATCCTCGGTGGGGCGGGGCCGGAATTCACCCACGAGGCCCTCAGCCGCGTGGTCGAGCTGATGCTCGACGGCGTCCCCGTCGTCGCGATGCACCGGGGCACCACGTGGGCCACCCACGACGGGCTGCGCATCGACACGGGCACCTACCTCCCCGGCATGGAGGAGGTCGCGGGAACCAACGTCGTCTCGGTGGGCAAGCCGTCGCTCGCCGCGTTCCTCACCGCCACCGATCTGATGGGCACGGAACCGGACGTGACGGTGATGGTCGGTGACGATCTGACGGGTGACGTCCTGGCCGCGCAGCGGGTGGGACTGACGGGCGTGCTGGTGCGGACGGGCAAGTTCCGCCAGTCGATTCTGGACCTCGCCCCGCAGCGACCGGACCACGTCGTCGATTCGGTCGCGCAGCTGCCGAAGCTCCTCGACGAACTCGCCTGACCGCGGTCCGGGACTAACCGGCCGCGAGCGGGTACTCTCGCGGCGAATCCTCCAATTCGACGTTCCCAGAAGGAGCTTCCATGCTCGCTGTCTCCACCCCCGTCACCTCGACCGCCTCGGCATCTCGTACTCGTATCTCGTCTCTGTTCGGCCGACGGCTGGCACGTGTGGGAGCGGCGATGGCCGTGGGTCTGGGCGTCGCGGCGGGAATCTCGGTGGCCGGCGCAGGCGTCGCCGGTGCCGCCCCCGTCAACTGTGTCTCCCCGCCGTCGGCGAACGACGTTCAGGTGTCGGACACCGCGAGCTGCGGCGCCAAGGCGACCGAGGCCGGCGTCGCCCACGCGATGGCCGCGGACAGCGGCACCGCGGTGAGTGTCGCCAACGGACACAGCGGCGCCACCACGTACGCCAACGGATACGGAACGTCGCTCGGTGCGTCGACCGGTTCGGGTCAGGCGTACGCGCTCGCGCTCGGCGGCGGCATCGCCCGTTCCGGTGCGGCCGACGGCACCACCACCGTCGCGATCGCAGGCTGGGGTTCGGGTGCGACTGCCGACGCGAACGGCGTCGACTGCGTCGGCGCGCTGTCCCTCGCCTTCAACGTGAACACCGGTCAGGTCTGCGCGATGCGCTGATCGCCCGGCGCACCGGTTCCGTCCCGACCTTGCACTCACCCTGTCCGAGTGCTAAAAATGCACTTGGCACTCACGACGCGTGAGTGCCAGGTCGGGACGGTGAGACCGGGAACCAAAGACACCCCTGGTCGTCCGTCGCGGGCACCGAACTCGGCCGAAGGCGTAAATGAGGCGACCCGACTAGCGGTCGCCTTGTGTGTCACCCCCAATCCGGAGGATCACTTCGCAATGGCCAAGATCATCGCGTTCGACGAAGAGGCCCGTCGCGGCCTCGAGCGGGGACTCAACGCCCTCGCCGACGCAGTCAAGGTGACGTTGGGCCCCAAGGGTCGCAACGTCGTGCTCGAGAAGAAGTGGGGCGCCCCCACGATCACCAACGATGGTGTTTCCATCGCCAAGGAGATCGAGCTCGAGGACCCCTACGAGAAGATCGGTGCCGAGCTGGTCAAGGAGGTCGCCAAGAAGACTGACGACGTCGCCGGCGACGGAACCACCACCGCTACCGTTCTCGCCCAGGCTCTCGTCCGTGAGGGTCTCCGCAACGTCGCTGCCGGCGCCAACCCGCTGGGTCTGAAGCGCGGCATCGAGAAGGCCGTCGAGGCCGTCACCGTGCGTCTGCTCGAGACCGCCAAGGAGATCGACACCAAGGAGCAGATCGCTGCTACCGCTGGTATCTCCGCAGGCGACCCGTCCATCGGCGAGCTCATCGCCGAGGCCATGGACAAGGTCGGCAAGGAAGGCGTCATCACGGTCGAGGAGTCCAACACCTTCGGCCTGCAGCTCGAGCTCACCGAGGGCATGCGCTTCGACAAGGGCTACATTTCGGCGTACTTCGCCACCGATCCCGAGCGTCAGGAAGCCGTCCTCGAGGACGCGTACATCCTGCTCGTGAGCTCCAAGATCTCCACGGTCAAGGACCTGCTGCCGCTGCTGGAGAAGGTCATCCAGTCCGGCAAGCCGTTGGTCATCATCGCCGAGGACGTCGAGGGCGAAGCCCTGTCCACCCTGGTGGTCAACAAGATCCGTGGCACCTTCAAGTCCGTGGCCGTCAAGGCTCCCGGCTTCGGTGACCGTCGCAAGGCTCAGCTCGCCGACATCGCCATCCTCACCGGTGGCGAGGTCATCAGCGAAGAGGTCGGCCTCTCCCTGGAGACCGCCGGACTCGAGCTGCTCGGCCAGGCACGCAAGGTCGTCATCACCAAGGACGAGACCACCATCGTCGAAGGCGCGGGAGACCCCGAGGCCATCGCCGGTCGCGTGTCGCAGATCCGCGCCGAGATCGAGAACAGCGACTCCGACTACGACCGCGAGAAGCTGCAGGAGCGCCTGGCCAAGCTGGCCGGTGGCGTTGCAGTCATCAAGGCCGGCGCTGCCACCGAGGTGGAGCTCAAGGAGCGCAAGCACCGCATCGAAGATGCCGTGCGTAACGCCAAGGCTGCCGTCGAAGAGGGCATCGTCGCCGGTGGTGGCGTGGCTCTGCTGCAGTCGGCTCCCGCGCTCGACGACCTGAAGCTCGAAGGTGACGAGGCCACCGGTGCGAACATCGTTCGCGTCGCCCTCGAAGCACCGCTGAAGCAGATCGCCTTCAACGCGGGCCTCGAGCCCGGCGTCGTTGCCGAGAAGGTTCGCAACCTGCCCGCAGGTCACGGCCTCAACGCCTCGACCAACGAGTACGGCGACCTGCTCGAAGCCGGCATCAACGACCCGGTCAAGGTCACCCGCTCCGCGCTGCAGAACGCAGCGTCCATCGCGGCTCTGTTCCTGACCACCGAGGCCGTCGTCGCCGACAAGCCGGAGAAGGCCGGAGCGCCCGTGGGCGACCCGACCGGCGGCATGGGCGGTATGGACTTCTAAAGGCGGCTACGCCTCCCGTGAGTGGGTGAGGAGTCCTCGGACTCGCCCACCACTCACGGGCACGAAGTGCTCGAAGAGCCCGGGACACCATCTGGTGTCCCGGGCTCTTTCTTGTCTGTGACCTCCCCTTTTCCATGAACTGGTCGGTTGTTCAACTGTTTTTCGCATTTCGGTCTCGGACCGCGGAAATTCGGGTAAAAAGGACCTTTAGCAACCCTCCCGAACGACTTTCCGGTTCGCTGCGGCGTGGGTACGACGGAAAAGGACGAGACGAATGCGTTGTGGGCAAACGCGGCGTTACGCACGCTGGTCGCGCTGCCGTTGACGGCCGGTCTACCGGTGGCGTCGGCCGAACCCGATCCCGACCCCGAGACCGTGACGGTGCACGTCTACTCCCCGGCGATGAAGAGGGTCGTTCCGGTGGCGGTGCAGACACCCGCGGACACCAGCGTCCCGCGTCCCACGCTGTACCTCCTCAACGGCGCCGGGGGCGGTGAGGACGAGGCGACGTGGCAACACCAGACCGACGTCGAGTCGTTCCTCGCCGACAAGAACGTGAACGTCGTGACGCCGCTCGCCGGCGCCTTCAGTTACTACACGGACTGGGAACGCGACGACCCCGAACTCGGACGCAACAAGTGGGCGACGTTCCTCACGCAGGAGTTGCCGCCGATCATCGATACGGAGTTCGGGACGTCGGGCGTCAACGCCATCGCGGGCATCTCCATGGCGGGTACGTCGGTACTGAGCCTCGCGATCGCGGCCCCGTCGCTGTATCGGGGCATCGGCGCCTACAGCGGATGCGCCGAAACGAGCACCGACGCAGGGCAGTTCCACGTCCGGACCGTGGTCGAGAGCCGTGGCGGAGCCGACTCGGAAAACATGTGGGGGCCGCCGGGTGGCCCCGGCTGGGTCGCCAACGATCCGTTGGTGAATGCCGAGAAGCTTCGCGGCACGGCCATGTTCATCTCGTCGTCCTCGGGACTTCCCGGGGAGCACGACACTCTGACTGCCAGGTCGGTCGACGGCGATCCGTCGATGCTGGCCAATCAGGTGATCGTCGGCGGAATCATCGAGGCGGCGGTCGACAGCTGCACTCGCCGGCTGGCGTCTCGGTTCGACGAGCTCGGCATCGACGCGACGTTCGACTTCCGGCCGTCGGGGACACATTCGTGGGGCTACTGGGAAGACGACCTGCACGAGTCGTGGCCGATGCTTGCCGCCTCCATGGGGTTGTAGAGGGAGTATTTGCGCGCGTAGCCCGGTTGAATCCCGTTCTGCTGCAACAAAGCGATTGATCCGGCACTTCGCTTCGGAGGGCCGGTTTCGTCCTGTCCGTGCTCCGGCCCGTCCAGAAGTGCTCGAGAGTTGTTGTAGAAGAATACTTTTCGAAACCCACGCGTGCTGACAGAGGTTGATGCTTTAATGTGAGGGACGGCAACGGAGGCTGAATTCCGTTGCTGCGCAACAAGTAACAGGAGGATTCATGGGAAGCACGACCCTCACCGACATCATCACTTTCGTCTTCGATCTGCTCGCGCAAAGCGCCACGTTCTTCAGCTGATCAAGTCATCCCTCGGCGCTGCCGGGGTAGTTCGTCACCGAAAGCGACGCGCTGTGCGTCCGTGAAGATGGAGGAAGAATGGGAAGCATCACCAACGGCTGGGAAGCGATCAGCCAGTTCACTCAGCTCATCCTGGCGATCATTCCGGCCCTCGTCACAGGGTCTCTGTGACCGTGGCGCGTCGGTAGATCTCGTGTCGGCTGTGGCCGTGGATTCGTTCCACGGCCACAGTGCTTTCCGGTGCTGTCGCCCGTGTCAGTGTCCGGCCGGCATCAGCATCCATGCGGCGAGGTAGACGAGTGCCGCGGTGCCGCCGGTGACCAGCGTGGCAACCACGGTGAGCAACCGGACGAGGTTGACGTCCACCGAGAAGTATTCGGCGATGCCGCCGCAGACGCCTGCGAGCATCTTCTGGTTGTCGGAACGGGTGAACTGGCGGGGAGTGTTGCTGTCGAATGTCATGCCTCCATTCTGTTCGGCGGGGCCTGCCGGCACATCGGGATGTACCCCGATCTCGACCCTGGTCTTTCACCCTGAGTGTCCGTTCCGTACCGCCGGTTGCTCGTGCGTCGAGTCGATCGTTCTCCGTGTCCGCGCCGCGCCGAGAAACCCGATATCCCACACTTCAGGTCAATTAAATGCCACAATGGAAACTTTTGCCATCGAATTAATGGTTTCGAGACAAAATCGGATGCGTTCACCGGGGCAAGGAAGAGATGTTCGAATTCGTCCACGCCTCGTTACTCCGCAGGAGAATTCAAGGGCAGCGACAAGAAAAAGTCCGGAAACAATGCAACGAGGTATGTTCTGTCGCTCTTCGATTACGAGAACGTGGATCCGGCGATCGCAGTCACCGCGAAACCCCAGTTAGATGGGCATGTTCTGAAGGTAATTGAGAAGTAACCGGTGCTGATTTCCGGGTTCGTCGTTAAGTCAACGATCGCAAATGTTTACCACTTTGTGCTTATTCGGGGAGAAAACTCGGGTACAAATGACGGAGCCCCTGATCGCGGGGGGAAGTTCGAAATCCACTGCGTCGAAAAGGAGTAATACTATGTCCGACAGCTTTCTGACTCTGCTCGAAGCGCTCACCACACTGATCGACTTCATCGGGTCTGTCGCGGAATAGGGAAACCCCCGTTTCGACCCCACTTCTCGACGAGAGCTGGAGCCCACATGACATCATGTGGGCTCCAGCTCTCGCCTCTTCGGAGTCGGGCAGGTGACGTCGCAGCGAAGGAGAACGATGGTCAACCGCACTGCAGCGGGTAGGTACGGGGTGCGGTTTGCGCTCGCGGTCGCTCTGACGACGGCAATTCCGTGCCTCGGAGTCCAGGCGTCCGCTTCTGCCGATCCGACCGAAGACACCAGTGTCGCGGACGGTGGCTCCCACCTGGTGAGCACCGACGAGATCGACGACCGGCAGTCGACCATGCAGGTGTACTCGGCCTCCATGGACCGGGAGATCCCGCTGCGGGTGATCACCCCCGCGGATACGAGCGCACCGAGGCCCACGCTGTACCTGCTCAACGGGGCGGGCGGCGGCGAGGACTCCGCCACGTGGCAGGCCAGGACGGATGTCGTCGACTTCTTCGCCGACAAGAACGTCAACGTCGTCACGCCCATGGAGGGCGCGTTCAGTTACTACACGGACTGGGAGCAGACCGACCCGGAACTGGGCAACAACAAGTGGACGACGTTCCTCACGCAGGAACTTCCGCCGATCGTCGATTCCGCGCTCGGCACCAACGGCGTCAACTCGATCGCCGGTATCTCGATGGCGGGTAGTTCGGTGCTGAGCCTGGCACAGTCGGCGCCCGGCCTGTACGAGAGCGTCGGCGCCTACAGCGGCTGCGCGATGACCAGCACCGACCCCGGCCGCACGTACGTACAGCTGGTCGTCGAGGGCCGCGGCGGCGGCGACACCTCCAACATGTGGGGACCGGAAGACGGCCCCGGCTGGACGGCCAACGACCCGTACATCAACGCGGAGAAGTTGCGCGGACTCGACATCTACGTCAGCAACGGTTCCGGGTTGCCCGGGCCCGGCGATCAGCTGAACGGTCCGGGGATCAACGGCGACGTCGGAACGCTCGCCAACCAGATTCTCCTCGGCGGCGCCATCGAGGCGGCCACCAACCAGTGCACCCACGCGCTCGCGGACAAGCTGAACGAACTGCAGATTCCCGCAACGTTCGACTTCAGGCCCGTCGGCACGCACTCGTGGTCCTACTGGCAGGAAGACCTGCACAAGTCGTGGCCGATGCTCGCTGCGTCGATCGGCCTGTAATCACCGGTCTCGGATGAGACTCGACCCCCGCAGATCCCGGATCTGCGGGGGTCGAGCCGTCTAGTCTGACGAAGTGGAGACAGTACCGATCCAGATGCCCGACGGAACCACCACTCCGGTTCGCCTGTTTCCCGGCCCGGACGAAGCCCCCGTGATCGTGGTGTTTCCCGGCCTGGGAATTCCCGCCGGCTACTACGAACCCTTCGCCGAGGAGCTCGTGTCCCGGGGGTTCAACGCGGCGATCGGCGAACTCCGTGGCCAGGGCGACAGTCGTCCCCGCCCGAGCAGTGCCAGCACGTACGGCTACCACGAACTGGTGGCCCTCGACTTTCCCGCGATCTTCGAAGTGGTGCGGGAGCGTTTTCCCGCCGCCACGCCCTTCCTGCTCGGACACAGCATGGGTGGTCAGCTCGGGGTGATGTACGCGGCCCGGATTCGCGGCCGGCTCGGCGGGATCGTGCTCGTCGCGTCCGGGTCGCCGTATCACCGGGGGTTCCCCGGCATCCATGCCCCGCGGATGCTGGTGGGCGCCGCGGCGATGTCGATGACGGCCAACCTTGCGGGGTTCTGGCCCGGCGACAAACTCGACATCGGCGGGTTCGGGCGGCAGTCGAAGGCGCTGATCACCGATTGGTCGCGATTCGCCCGCACCGGCAGGATCGAACCCGACGGCGCCGACATCGACTACGAGGAACGCATCGCCCGGCTGAAACTGCCGGTGCTGTCGGTGACCGTCGAGGGTGATGATCTGGCTCCGGAATCCTCGGCGAAGAACCTCCTCGCGAAACTCCCGAACGCCGACGTCACGCTGTGGCACCAGCCGCAGCCGCTGGGTCACAACGGCTGGATCCGCGACCCGGCCGGCACCGTCGACCGGATCGTCGAGTGGATCCACGACCACACCTGACCCGTGAGTACTTGTTAACCGCGGGCGGTTAACAAGTACTCACGGGCGGGTGAGCTGCTCCCACAGGAACGTGAACGTCAGCGCCGACTTGAATGCGGCCTGCGCGTTGTCCGCCGCCCCGCCGTGCCCGCCCTCGATGTTCTCGTAGTACCAGACCTCGTGGCCCTGCTCCTCGAGCAGCGCCGTCATCTTGCGGGCGTGGCCCGGGTGGACGCGATCGTCGCGGGTGGACGTGGTGACGAGGATCGGCGGGTAGTCCGCGGTCGCGTCGGTGTTCTGATACGGCGAGTACTCGCTGATGAACTTCCAGTCGTCCGGGTTGTCCGGATCGCCGTACTCGGCCATCCAGGACGCCCCGGCGAGCAGCAGGTGATACCGCTTCATGTCGAGGAGCGGAACCTGGCACACGATCGCCCCGAACAGTTCCGGGTAGCGGGTGAGCATGACACCCATGAGGAGTCCGCCGTTGCTGCCGCCCTGGATCCCGAGCTGCTTCGACGTCGTGATCCCCCGGGCCACGAGGTCGCGAGCGACGGCGGCGAAGTCCTCGAAAGCCTTGTGACGACCCTCTCGCACCGCCTGGGTGTGCCACGACGGGCCGTACTCGCCGCCGCCGCGGATGTTCGCCACCACATACGCGCCGCCGCGCTCGAGCCACGCGAACCCGACCGAACCGCTGTACCCCGGGACCATCGAATTCTCGAAGCCCCCGTATCCGTACAGCATGGTGGGGCACGGGCCGGTGACGTCGTCGCGGCGCACGACGAAGTAGGGGATCTCGGTTCCGTCGTCGGACACCGCGAAGTGCTGCGTCACGGACATGCCGTCCGCGTCGAAGAACGACGGCGCCTGCTTGACGGGTTCGAGCGGTCCGCCGACCGTGCCGTACAGCAGCGTCGCCGGCGTCGTGAATCCGCTGGAGTTGACGAAGAAGCTGTCGCTGGTGCGGGGGTCGGTGCTGATGATCCCGCTCGCCGTGAGTTCCGGTACACCGTCCAGGGGCTTCTCCTCCCACCCGGTGTCGTTCGGCGTGAGCACCGACAGCTTGGTCTGCACGTCCGACAGTCGGACGAGGAGGAGGTGGTTCCGGGTCCATGTCCCCTGCTCGAGGGACGTGTGCTCGTCCGGGGTGAACAGTGGCGTCAACTCCCGTGACCCGGCGAGGAAGTCGGCGTAGTTCGCGGCGAGCAGCGACCCGGCCGGGTAGACGGTGCCGTCCACGTCCCAGTCGGTGCGCGGACGGATGGTCAACCAGTCGCGGTACACGGACGAGCCCGCGTCGTCGGGGGTGTCGATCCGGACCTTCGATCCGTCCGGGAGCAGCTGGTAGCGCTCGGAGTTGTAGAAGTCCATGGACCGGCCGACGAAGTGCCGCTCGTATCCGGGAGTGTCGTCGTACGACGCGCCGACGGACACGTCGGTGGTCTCGCCCTCGAAGACGGTGACCGCCTCGGTGAGCGGGGTGCCGCGGTGCCAGCGCTTCGCGATCCTGGGGTAGCCGGAATCGGTCATCGAGCCGTCGCCGAAGTCGGTCCCGACGTACACGGTGTCCGTGTCGATCCAGCTGATGCTGGTCTTCGCCTCGGGGACGTCGAATGCGTGGTCGCCGCCGACGAATTCGCGCGTCTCGAGGTCGAATTCGCGCACCACGGACGCGTCGGCGCCACCGCGGGAGAAGGACAGCAGGGCACGCGACTGCTCGGGTCGCAGCACGCTGGCCCCTGCCCACACCCAGTTCTCGCCCTCACGTTCGGCGAGGGCGTCGACGTCGAGCAGGACGTCCCACTCCGGGTTGTCGGTGCGGTACTGCTCGAGGGTGGTGCGCCGCCAGATGCCGCGCTTGTGGTCGCCGTCGCGCCAGAAGTTGTACAGGTACTCACCGCGCATGCCGGCGTAGGGGATCCGGTCGTCCGTGTCGAGCACGTCGAGGATCCGGCTCTCGAGCGCGGAGAACTCGGCGTTCTCGGTGTACTCGGCGAGCGTGCGGGCGTTGCGCTCCCGCACCCAGTCGAGCGACCGTTCCGCGGTGACATCTTCGAGCCAGAGGAAGGGATCCGTCATGGCGCCATTCTTGCAGGCGGTGTCGTGCCTGGTCGCGGCGGCAAAGGTGTGACGGATGAGGCTACCGGCGGGTAATACGACCGCGTGGAGACAGCGATTTCGGACGGGACTACCCTGAACAACCGTGACCTCACACTATGACGTCGTTGTCCTCGGAGCCGGTCCCGGTGGGTACGTCGCTGCTATCCGCGCGGCACAGCTGGGATTGAGCACCGCCATCATCGAGCAGAAGTACTGGGGCGGTGTCTGCCTGAACGTCGGCTGCATCCCCTCCAAGGCACTTCTCCGCAATGCCGAACTTGCGCATCTCTTCACAAAAGAGGCCAAGACGTTCGGCATCTCGGGAGAGGCGTCCTTCGATTTCGGCGCAGCCTACGACCGCAGCCGCAAGGTCGCGGACGGGCGTGTCAAGGGCGTTCACTTCTTGATGAAGAAGAACAAGATCACCGAGTACGACGGCAAGGGGTCGTTCACCGACGCCAACACCCTCTCGGTCGAGCTGTCCAAGGGCGGGACGGAGACGGTGACGTTCGACAACGCCATCATCGCCACCGGTTCCACCACCAAGCTGCTGCCGGGCACCTCGCTCAGCGAGAACGTGGTCACCTACGAGGAGCAGATCCTCACCCGCGATCTCCCGGAGTCGATCCTCATCGTCGGTGCCGGCGCGATCGGCATGGAGTTCGGGTACGTCCTGAAGAACTACGGAGTGGACGTCACGATCGTCGAGTTCCTCGACCGTGCGCTGCCCAACGAGGACGCGGACGTCTCCAAGGAGATCGAGAAGCAGTACAAGAAGCTCGGCGTCACGATCAAGACCGGTGCCGCCGTCCAGAGCATCGACGACGACGGCAGCAAGGTCACCGTCTCGATCAAGAACAACAAGTCCGGCGACATCGAGACCGTCGTGGTCGACAAGGTGATGCAGTCGGTCGGGTTCGCGCCCCGCGTCGAGGGCTACGGCCTCGAGAAGACCGGCGTGCAGCTCGATCGTGGTGCGATCGGCATCACCGACACGATGCAGACGTCGGTGCCGCACATCTACGCCATCGGTGACGTGACGATGAAGCTGCAGCTCGCCCACGTGGCCGAGGCTCAGGGCGTCGTGGCCGCCGAGACGATCGCCGGCGTCGAGACGCTGCCGATCGAGGACTACCGGATGATGCCGCGGGCCACGTTCTGCCAGCCGCAGGTCGCGAGCTTCGGTCTCACCGAGCAGCAGGCCAAGGACGAGGGGTACGACGTGAAGGTCGCGACGTTCCCGTTCACCGCCAACGGCAAGGCACACGGCCTCGGTGACCCGACCGGTTTCGTCAAGCTGATCGCCGACAAGAAGTACGGCGAACTGCTCGGCGGGCACCTCATCGGCCCCGACGTCTCCGAGCTGCTGCCCGAGCTGACCCTCGCGCAGAAGTGGGACCTCACGGTCAACGAGCTGGCCCGCAACGTGCACACGCACCCGACGCTCAGCGAAGCCCTGCAGGAGGCCATCCACGGTCTCGCCGGGCACATGATCAACTTCTGACCCGAACACCGCAAGGGCCCGCACAGTCTCTGTGCGGGCCCTTTTCGTCTCTCACCGGGTTGCTTCCGCGATCCGATGGCGAAGCGTCCGTTCCGGTGGCATCGTGGGGAAGATGACCATGCCGGACAGCACGCCAGAAGGATCCGAGGGCGAGTACAGCCTGGACGAAGAGGACCAGTTGCAGCCGGAGGACACGTTGGTCGACAGAGGTGTGGACGACGTTCTCGACGAGGGCTATTCGCCTCCGGAGAGGCCGCTCGGGCTGGACGCGTACGGGACGACGTCCGCGGAGCAGCGTGAGGGCGAGACCCTCGATCAGCGGCTCGCGGAGGAAGAACCGGACCCGGCTCTGGAAGACGACGACAACGCGGAGATCCTCGACGACAACGAGGTCGGGCGGATGCGGTCGGGCCGGCTCGTCGCAGAGGACGAGGGAGTGGGCGAGGACCAGGAGAAGGACCTGGTGGCGTCCGACATCGGCATCGACGGGGGAGCCGCGTCGGCCGAGGAGGCCGCGGTCCACATCGTCGACGAGGAAACCGACTTCGACGAACTCAGCTGACGCCGCGACCGGCCTCGTACTTCTCCTGTGCCGTCCGGACGTCGGGCATGCGCGATTCGACGAGCTCGATCAGGCCGACGAGGCGTGAACCGATGTCGGCGCCGAGCGGAGTCAGGCTGTACTCGACCTTCGGTGGGATGGCTTCGAGCACCTCACGGACTACGAGTCCGTCTCGCTCGAGGGCCTGCAATGTCTGCGACAGCATGCGCTCGCTGACGCCGTCGACGCGTCGGCGAAGCGCGCTGAACCGGTAGCTGCCTTCGGTCAGCGCCGCGAGCGCGAGCACGCCCCAGCGACCGGTGATGGTCTGCAGGGTCTCGCGAGACGTGCAGTCGCGCGCGAAGACGTCGGCCTCGAGGGTGACGTCTTCGTGTTCTCGTGCTGGCTGTGCGAGCTCGGACATGCGTCCAGTCTACCCCACGCGAAGGAAGTGCTTACTTGAGCATTTGCACTTACGAAAAATTAGTGCATGATGAGAAGTGAGCTTGAACAGTCAACTCGCACCTCACGCGCTAGGAGTTCGTCATGACCATCGCCGTCACAGGAGCAACCGGACACCTCGGTCGACTCGTCGTCGAGGCACTTCTCGACCAGGGCACCCCCGCCGGCGACATCGTCGCCGTGGTCCGCACCCCGGCCAAGGCCGCCGACCTCGCCGCCAAGGGCGTCGAGATCAGGCAGGCGAACTACAGCGATCGCGCCGCACTCGAGACCGCCTTCGCCGGCGTCGACAAGCTGCTGCTCGTCTCCGGCAGCGAGGTCGGTCAGCGGATTGCCCAGCACGCCAACGTGATCGATGCCGCGAAGGCCGCTGACGTCGGCTTCGTCGCCTACACCAGCGTCCTCGACGCGCAGAACAGCCCGATCGGCTTGGCCGTGGAACACCGCGCCACGGAGGACCGGCTGACGCAGTCGGGAATCGACTTCGCGCTGCTCCGCAACGGCTGGTACTGGGAGAACTACCTCGGCAGCATTCCCGCTGCGGCCGAGACCGGTGCGCTGTTCGGCAGTGCCGGAACGGGTGTCGTCGCCGCTGCCGCCCGCAAGGACTACGCCGAGGCGGCCGCCGCGGTCCTGCTCGCCGACGGGCAGGCAGGCAGGGTGTACGAACTGGGTGGCGACGAGCGCCTGACGTACGGCGAACTGGCGGAGGTCATCTCGTCCGTCCTCGGAAAGCCGGTGTCGTATAAGGACCTTCCGCAGGCCGAGTACGCCGCGGTGCTCGAGGGCGCCGGACTGCCCGCACCGATCGCGAGCATGCTCGCCGACTCCGATGCGGGAGTTGCCGTCGGCGCCCTCGACACCGAGAGCGGCGACCTGCAGAAGCTGATCGGCCGCAACTCGACCCCTGCCGCCACCGCCCTTGCCGTGAGTACTTATTAACCGCCCGCGGTTGACAAGTACTCACGGGCGTAAGCAACCCAACTGCCGAACTCGGTGATGTCCGTGGCCCCGTCGACCGCGTCGTGGGTGCAGCTGAAGCCCACCACGGCGCGGCCGTCGGACAACTCGACGCTCGTCAGCGCCATCGGGGCGGGCAGGGCGGCGAGGAAGTTGCCGAGCCCGGCGGGTGACACCCGGAACAGTTCCCCGACGATCGCCGCTCCCGCGCCGGGGCCGCGCCGGACGAGGCCGGGCTTGGGTGGCGTCGTGGCGAGTGCGGTGAGCCGGTAGGCGTCCGTGGTGGCGACGGTGTCGACGAATCGTGCGCCGATGTCCTCGAGCTGGAAATGCAGGGGCTGTCCGCGCAGGTGGGCTCCGAACACGGCGAGTTCGACGCCGTCCTCGACGAGGGTGGGCGCCGGTACGCCGACGAGCCGGGCCGCGAGGTCCACGGCCACCTGATCGGCAAACGCCGGCACCACGAACATGACACCGAACGGTGCGCCGGCGGCGGTCGGGGCGCCCGGGACCGCGACGGCCGCCATGTCGAGCAGGTTGCAGAAGTTCGTGTACGTGCCCATCCGCCGGTTGATGTCGATCGGATCAGCTTGCACGGCAGCGATGGTCGGGTGTTCGGTGGTGGTGGGCAGCAGGAGGCCGTCGAAACCGGCCAGCAGTTCCCGCGTCTGCGCCTTGACGCGGGTGAGCGTGTCGAGGTCGGCGGCGAACTCGTGGCCCGCCGGCTTCCTCGCCGACTCGACGATGGCGGTGACCACCGGATCGGCGCCTGCCGGTGCGGTGTCGAGGAACTTCCCGACAGCGGTGTACCGCTCGGCGACGACGGCGCCGTCGTACAGCAGCCGGGCGGCGTCGAGGAGCGGGGAGATGTCGACCGCCTCGACGCAGACACCTCGGTCCGTCAACGACGCCACCGTGGCGACGAAGGCCGCGCGGTACTCCGGTGCCAGCAGGGCGAGATTCCCTTCAACGGGAATCGCGACCCTCGGCTGCGCGGGCGCCGCCAGGCGGACGTCGGACGGCCACGGGCGGCTCCGCGGGTCCGCACTCGCCAGGCCCGACATGATGCGGGCGGCGGTCACGGCCGTGTCGAGTTCGGTGGCGAAGACGGTGACGCAGTCGTAGTCGACGCAGGCGGGGACCACGCCGTCGGCCGGGATGACGCCGAGTGTCGCCTTGATGCCGACGAGACCGTTGAACGCGGCCGGAACTCGACCGGACCCCGCTGTGTCGGTGCCGATTCCGATGTCGGCGATGCCGAGGGCGACGGCTACGGCGGAACCCGAACTGGATCCGCCCGACACTCGTTCGGGATCCCACGAGCACCGGACGGCGCCGTACGGACTGCGTGTCCCGACCAGCCCGGTCGCGAACTGGTCGAGGTTCGTCTTCCCCAGCACGACGGCGCCCTGCTCGACCAGGCGGCGCACGGCGCTCGCGGTGACGTCGGGGAAGTAGGCGAACTCGGGGCACGCGGCCGACGTCGGCAGTCCCGCGACGTCGATGTTGTCCTTGACCGCCACGACCTTCCCGGCCAGGGGGAGGTGCTCGCCGGCGTCGAGACGCGCCTGCACGGCAACGGCGTCCGCGTGCACGTCCTCGGCGGGCCGGAGGGTGATCCACACCTCCGGACGGTCCACCTCGGCGATCCGCCGGAAGGCGTCCTCGACACGGGCGGTGGGGGAGAGGGTGGTCTGTCCGCGGTTCACGGCATCGACAGTCATCAGTTTTCTGCTCCAATCACGACGAGAGGGGTGCCCGGTTCGACGATCACGCCCGGTGACACGAGGACTTCGAGGACTGTTCCGGTTGTGGTGAACGCGACCGGCATCTCGAGTTTCATCGCCTCGAGTACCACGGCGTTCTCTCCCGGTTCGATGCGTTGCCCGGCTTCGACTTCGACGCGCCACACGCTGCCGACCATGGGAGCCTCGACGACGACAGCCCCGGGCGGGAGGTCGACCCGTGCGGACGGTTCGGGTGCGGGAGCCTGTTCGACGCGGTCGAATTCGCCCGACGCGCGCCACGCGGACTTCTCCGCCTCGAACGCCGCGGACTGCCGGGAGTCGAATTCGGCGATGGATTCGGCGTTGTCCCGCAGGAACTTCAGGTGGTCGGCGAACGCGAACGTGCCGTCGGCGATCTCCGCGTCGAACCGCCCCGCGGCCGCCTGCTCGCGGTACTCGCGCAGCTGCTCCGGGGTGACGGGTTCCCACACGATGCGGTCGAAGAACCGGAACATCCACGGTGTGCCCTCCTCGAACGGGCGGTGCTGCCGGTAGCCCGACCAGATCGGGACGGTGCGGCCGATCAGCTGGTAGCCTCCCGGCGACTCCATGCCGTAGACGCACAGGTACTTGCCGCCGATCCCGACCGCGTCGGACGGCGTCCACGTGCGGGCAGGGTTGTACTTGGTGGTGACCAGCCGGTGCCGCGGGTCGAGGGGCACAGCCAGGGGTGCGCCGAGGTAGACGTCGCCGAGTCCGAGCACCAGGTATTCGGCGTCGAACACGGCGTCGCGGACGTCGTCGACGCTGTCCAGACCGTTGATGCGCCGGATGAACTCGGTGTTCGACGGCAGCCACGGCGCCTCGTCGCGGACACCGTTGCGGTACCGGTCGATGGCCTCCGCGATGGACGGGTCGTCGAACGACAGCGGCAACCGGACCGTGCGGCTCGGCACCACCAGGTCGTGTGTCGCGGGCAGCAGTTCCTCGATGTCCTGGAGGATGTCCAGCAACCGCCAGGCGGGAAGTTCGTCGGCGTCGAAGTGCAGGTGCAGGGAGCGCACACCCGGGGTGATGTCGATGATGCCCGGAACCCGGCGCCGGATCAGCGCTTCCGACAGCGCGTGGACGCGCATGCGGAGTCCGAGGTCGAGTTCCCGGTCGCCGTACTCGACGAGGATGTTGTCGTCGCCGCCGCGGAGGTACGCGACCTCCGGACGGTTCAGTACGGGCGCGATGCGGCACAGGACCCCGCCGTCGCTGTTGGCCGTCCGGGTTGCCGTGGGCGGAACATCCAGTCTGCGAGACGAATCCGACGATCGCAGCACGTGCGCACCGTCGTCGGAGACGGCGACGAACCGCACTTCGTCGCCTGGCCGGATCTGCCCGAGTTTCCACCGGTGCGCCTTCACCACGGTGAGGGGGCACGCGAAGCCGCCGAGGCTCGGGCCGTCGGGGCCGAGCAGAATCGGGGTGTCGCCGGAGACGTTGAGCGCTCCGACGCTGTACGGGTTGTCGTGCAGGTTCGACGGGTGCAGCCCGGCGTCGCCGCCGTCGGTCCTCGACCAGACCGGCTTGGGGCCGTCGAGTCGGAGCCCGGTCCGGTTCGCGTGGGTCTGGACCTTCCAGGTGGTGTCGTAGAACTGCGCCATGTCGGAGTCGGTGAAGTAGGCGGGCGCCGGTTGCGGTCCCTCGGTGACGGCGAGATGCCACACGTGGGTGAACTCGGGACGCGAGTCCTCCGGGACGGAATGCGGTGCGCCGAGACCCGTGGTGTTCTCGAACAGCGAGTCGTCGAACAGTCCCAGCACGTCACCGGTGGTGACGGCCTTGCCGGTGATGCCGCCGAAGCCGCCGAGCGTGAACGTGGACGCACTGCCGTGGTACAGCGGAGCGTCGATGCCGCCCCGGAACGCGACGTACGTCCGCAGGCCCGTGTCCGCCGGAGTGCCGACGTCGAGGACGGACCCGGCAGGCACTTCCACCGGTTCCCACAGGGCGAGAGGTTCGCCGTCGAGCGTGACCGGGGTGTCGGCGCCGCCGACGCAGATCACGGTGGCGTCCGAGAACACGAGACGCGGCCCCTGCAGGGTGCATTCGAGCCCCGGTGCGCCGACCGGATTGCCGACAGCGGTATTGGCCAACTGGAACGACAGGTCGTCCATCGGCCCCGACGGGGGAATCCCGACCTCCCACAATCCGATTCGGCCGGGGTGGTCCTGCACGGTGGTCATCGTCCCGGCGCGGAGCACGTCGACGCGGCGACCGGTCGGCCGCAGATCGGCCAGCGACTGCGTGGTGTGCTCGGCACTCAGAACGGTGTCGGCGACGCAGATCCGCCGCAGCTGGGGCAGGTTGGTCTGGATCCCGTAGATGTGCGTGTCGGCGAGTGCCTCTGCGAGGGCGGCGAACGCCGCTGTGCGCCGGTGCCCGCGGGTGATCACCTTCGCCAGCATCGGGTCGTAGTAGGCGCTCACTTCGGTGCCCGTGTCGACCCACGTCTCGACCCGGGTGTGGGCTGGGAACTCCACGCCTGTGAGCCGTCCGGCGCTGGGACGGTAGTCGTGGCCGGGGTCCTCGGCGTAGATGCGCGCCTCGACGGCGGTTCCCCTGATCTCGGGTCCGGAGTCGGGCAGCCCGTCGAGCATGGAACCGTCCCCACGGGCGAGCCTCAGCATCCACTCGACGAGGTCCACCCCGGTGACCTCCTCGGTCACCGGGTGCTCGACCTGCAGTCGCGTGTTCATCTCGAGGAACGACGCCTCGCCGCGGTCCACGTCGTAGACGAACTCGACGGTTCCCGCGGACCGGTAGCTCACCGAGGACGCGAGACTGCGGGACGAGCTGAGCAGTTGCTCCACCACCTCGTCGGGGAGCCCGGGCGCCGGGGCCTCCTCGACCACTTTCTGATTGCGGCGCTGCAGTGAGCAGTCGCGGGTGCCGAGGCTCAGCGTGCGGCCGAGACCGTCGCCGAACACCTGCACCTCGATGTGCCGGGCACGGGCGACGAAGCGCTCCAGGAACACCCCGGACGAGGAGAAGTTGGCCTGGGCGAGTCGCTGGACGCGATCGTAGGCTTCGCGGAGTTCCGCGGCGTCGAAGCACGCCTGCATCCCGATGCCCCCGCCGCCACCGACCGCCTTGATCATCACCGGATAGCCGATGTCGGAGGCCGCGGACAGGGCGGCGTCGACGGAGTCGAGGAGCCCGCTGCCCGCGACGAGCGGGACGCCGACGGCGCGGGCTGCTTCGCGTGCCGTGTGCTTGTTCCCGAACGTGCGCAGCTGTTCGGGGGTGGGGCCGACGAACGCGATCCCGGCGGATTCGGCTGCCGCGGCGAACGCGTCGTTCTCCGAGAGGAAGCCGTATCCGGGATGAATCGCGCCCGCGCCCGTCGCCAGGGCGGCCTCCACGACGGCGTCGGCCCGCAGATACGACTCGTGGGCGGGAGCCGGGCCCAGCCGGACGGCGACGTCGGCCATCTCGACGTGCGCGGCAGCCGAATCGGCGTCCGAGTGGACCGCGACCGTCTTCAGTCCGAGGAGGTGTGCCGATCGCATGATGCGGCAGGCGATTTCGCCCCGGTTCGCGACGAGCAGAGTGTCGAAGGAGTACTCGATCGGCGGCGTATTCATCCCTGTGGACATGGTTGTATACGCTAAGGACGGGGTGTTTCACCGAGATTTCTCGAGGTAAAGCGTGGGTTAGTAAGACCTCTCACGGCCTGCGCGCGTCGGGGTCACGGTGAGGACGGCTGCACCGGGGGCACGAAGTCGAACGTCGTTCCGAGCAGCCATACCAGGAGCAGGACCACCGGCAGGTGGAACATGAACTGCAGGAACGTGAATCCCACCAGATCGCGCGCCTTGAGCCCCAGCACTGCGAGCAGGGGCAGCATGAAGAACGGGTTGATCAGGTTCGGCAGGGCCTCGGCGACGTTGTACACCTGGACCGTCCAGCCCAGGTTCATCCCGACATCGGTGGCCGACTGCATGACGTAGGGCGCCTCGACCAGCCATTTTCCGCCTCCGGACGGAACGAAGAGACCCAGCACGACCGTGTAGAGGGCGATGACGACGGTGAAGCCGCCGCCACTGCCGATGTTCGTGAAGAACTCGGCCAGATGCTCGGAGATGGTGAGGCCATTTCTGCCCTCGGCCTTCGTGAGGATCGCGGCCATCGCCGCGTACAGCGGAAACTGGACCAGGATGCCGGCCGTGGCCGGGACGGCCAGCGCGACGGCTTGCAGGAATTTGCGCGGCGTCCCGTGCAGCACCAGCCCCAGCATCAGGAAGACCAGCAGATAGGCGTTCAGGCTACTGACGACGGTGAGCACGGGTTTGGTCACCAGCTGGGAGATCAGCCATCCCAACGTCATCAGACCGGCCAGCGCCGGCAGGATCCGGCTGTATTCGAGCCACTCTCCCGGTCGCGATCGGGGTGCCACCTCCTTCGGCCGGTCGTCCAGGTCGACGTCCAGATCCTCGGCGGTGGTGACGGCCGCGCCTCTCGGCGCGGAGAAGTGGGCGATCACCACGGTCAGGGCGATGATGATCACGCACATCAGCAGCGACTGC
Organism: Rhodococcus sp. JS3073; assembly: GCF_026810085.1. Lineage (NCBI taxonomy): Bacteria > Bacillati > Actinomycetota > Actinomycetes > Mycobacteriales > Nocardiaceae > Rhodococcus > Rhodococcus sp. JS3073. The sequence continues at coordinate 6,204,256 of NZ_CP113951.1, forward strand.
CAGGTGAAGATGGTGGTCCCGAAGTCGAGGACGCCGGTGATCTCCAGCAGCGCCGGCGGCAGGGATGCGGCTGTGGCCTGGAGTTGCGCGGCGGACGAGGACATGCCGAGCGCCCACACGGCGCCCAGACCCATGAAGGCCGCAGCGCCGAGCGCGCGGTAGTCCACTCGCAGGTCGGATCGGCGGGCGATCGCCCGGGCGAGCAGCCCGCCGAACACCAGACTGAGCCCCCAGTTCAGGAAGGAGACCGACATGGACAGGAATGCGACGAAACTGACTGCGGTGCGCGCCGACTGAGGCACCAGGGCCAGGCGATCGATCAGCCGGGCGACCGGTGGGGACGTGGCGACGACGTATCCGGTCAGCACCACCATGGCCATCTGCAGGGTGAACGCCGTCAGATCCCAGAAACCGTCACCGAATGCGTCCACGACCGTCTGCGGCGACGAACCGTTGGCCAGTGCGGCCACCGAGACGACGAAGACGCCGACGAGCGCGAAGACGTAGGCGTCCGGAAACCATTTCTCCGTCCAGCCGGCCAGCGACTGCGCGACCCGCGCCAGCCCCTTCTCGGAACGGACTTCGTCGGTAGCGGATGTCATGCGGCCGTTCCTCTTCTCTACGCGATGCGGAACCTACGAATAGTCGCGTTCGATCCTCAGAGTCCCGATGGTGGTGGCCAGGGCGTCGTACTGGGTCACCAGAAAACAGAATTCGATCATCCGGCGGTCGTCGAAGTGGGTGCTCAGCGCCGACCATGCGGCATCGTCGAGGTTGTCGGTGGTGACGAGTTGGTCGACGGCGGTGAGGATGGCGCGGCGTCGCGCGTCCCAGCCCTCCGCGGCGGGACCTTCCAGCACCTGTTCGAGGTGCGCCGGGGTGACGCCCGCCCGCCGTCCGAGGCGAACGTGGTGGTCCATCTCGTAACCGCACTTCCGCAGGTGTGCCACCCGGAGGATGATCAGTTCGGTCTCGTACCGGGAGATCTGCCCGCCCGGCATCAGCTTGCCGGAGTACTGCAGCCACGCCCGGAAGAGGCCCCTCGTGCGGCCCACCGTACTGAACAGATGTGCATCCGGCACACCGGCGACGCGGGAGATGATTCGCCACAGCACCCAGTTGACGGGGCCGAGTTCCTTCAGACGTCCGGGTGGAATGCGTGCGGTCACGCCGCCCCCTCTCCTTCTACTCGTCCCCTCGCGGGAACGGCTGCGTGCGCGCGTAGTTCGATCGAACGGGTCATCTCCGTGGCCCGAAGTGCGAGCATACGCACAGAATCCGTCCCGGGTACCCGGGACGGCGCGTATATCCGATTCTTCCGCCCCGCGATTCCCCGTTCGAGTGCGTCGACCGCCACCGTGATCGAGGAGGTCCGGGCCAGTGCGCTGCCGCGGGGTGGGGGCACCGCGACGCCGTCGAAGTCGATCAGGGTCCGGTCCGTGTCGATCTCGCCGAGCCGGGCGATACCGACCCGGGTCCCCAGCGGCTTCATCTCTTCCCGCAGGGCCTCGCCGAGTTCCTCGGCGCCGCCTCGCGTCGCGCCGTGCACACCGCGCAGGGGGCTGAACGTCGTCGACGACGCCACGACGAGCGCGTACCCGTTGCGGTGTCCGATGTACGGTCCCGCGGCCCGCAGCGTGTGGTACGTCCCCATCACGTTCACCTCGATGGCGTACCGCATCACGTCCGGATCGCCCTCGACGATGCGTGCCGGCGGCGTCACGCCTGCGTTCGCGACGACGACGTCGAGGCCGCCGAGGCGGTCGGCGAGGTAGTCGACCGAGTCCTCGACCGCTCGGCGGTCGCGGATGTCGCATCGACGCCACGGCGCCCGGCCGCACGTGGTGGCCGTCTGTTCGAGAAGTTCGGGTTCGAGGCCGAGCAGCCCGACACGGGCGCCCCGCTCGTGAAGTCGTCTGGCGAGTCCGGCGCCGATACCCCGGGCTGCGCCGGTGATCAGGACGCGGCGTCCGACCAGATTCTCTTCGAGAGTGCGTGACATGAAGCGAGTTCCCAACCTGTGTTACCGAGCGGTAGCAAGACGCTAGCACCCGCTCGGTTCGTTGGTGGGAAAATGTCCAACCGAGTTGGACAACTGTCTCAATCGCGGATCGCCCACGCCATCCGTGCGAGGGAAAGTGCCTGTTCAGCGCGCTCGATCACCACTTCTCGCGACTCACTGATGTGCGCGAGCAGCGTGTCGTACGCGGTATCCAGCTTGCCGTCGAGGGCGAACTCGGCCACCGAGATGTGCTCGTCGATGGTCGCGCTCATGCGGTCGGGGGTGAGGTAGTCGAACATCCGGACCGGCCGCACCTTCGCGTTCACGTTGACGAGTGCATCGGACAGCGCCCGGTTGCCCGCCGACCGCAACAGCACGGTGTGGAACTGCTCGTCGAGGGCCACGAAACCGGCGTCCGGCTCGGGGTTCTCCTTCCGCAACGCGTACCACCGGTCGAGCTCGGGGCCCAGAACGTCCGGGTCGTGCGACAGCGACTCGTCGGCGCGGACCCGGGCGATTCCCTGGAGCTCGAGCGTGATGCGCAGTTCGTACAGTCCGGCCAGCTCGTCGATGCGAGGGCGGTACGGAAACAACCCGCCCACGTCGCGCTGGACGAGTCCGTCGGCGAGGAGCCGGGCCAAGGCCTCCCGCACCGGCGTCCGCGACACCCCGTAGGTGTCGGCGAGACGCTCCTCGCCCAGACGCTGTCCCGGCGGGATCCGGCCGCTCATCAGGTCGGTGCGTAGCGACAGATACACGTGATCGCTGAGGGAGCCGGCCGGTTCTCGGCGTGCCATCAGATGGCCATCGCCGCGCGGACGTCGGAGACCGCGATACGGACGTCGGAATCGGGTGCGGCGCCACCGGCGCCGGAGGAGGTGACCCGCCCCGACTCGAGGACGAAATAGCTGTCGGCGGATTCGAGCGCGAACCCGATGTGCTGCTCCACCAACAGAACTCCCAGACCGCCGCGGCGGGTGAGTTCCATGATGGTGCGCTCGATCTCGGCCACGACGGACGGCTGAATGCCCTCCGTCGGTTCGTCGAGGATCAGCATCGTCGGTTCCGTGATCAAGGCCCGCGCGATGGCGAGTTGCTGACGCTGCCCGCCGGAGAGGAGACCCGCACGACGGTCGAGCAGGCCGCGCAACGCCGGGAACAGATCCAGCACCTCGCCGACGAGTTCCTTTCCGCGCTTGCGGCCGTCGGCCACCACCTGAAGATTCTCCGCGGTGGTCAGCTGACCGAACGACTGCTGGCCCTGCGGCACGTAGGCGAGTCCGCGCGCCACCCGGGCACTCGGCCGAAGCGCCGTGACGTCCTCACCGTCGAACAGCACCCGCCCCGAGTTGACCTTGATCAGTCCGACCGCGGCCCGGAGAAGCGTGGTCTTGCCCGCGCCGTTGTGTCCCATCACCGCGGCCACACCGTCCGACGGGACCGTCAGCGAGACTCCGTGGATCACTTCGGTTCGGCCGTATCCGGCCCGGATGTCGTCAAGCTCGAGCATCGCTGTCCTCCTTCGAAACCTCGGGCTGCAACTCGGGCGCGGCGCCGGCCGCGGCGGTCCCGAGGTACACCTCCTGCACACGTGGATCGGCCTGCACCTGCTCCACGGTTCCCTCGCTCAGCACCTTCCCGGCGTGCAGCACGGTCACCGACGTCGCGAACGCGCGCATGAAGTCCATGTCGTGCTCGACCACCACGACGGTCCGCTCACCGCCGATGCGGCGCAGCAGGTTTCCCGTCTCGTCGCGTTCGTCGTGGCTCATGCCTGCCACCGGTTCGTCGAGCAGCAGGACGGAGCAGTTCTGCACCAGCAGCATCCCGATCTCGAGCCACTGCTTCTGCCCGTGCGCGAGGATTCCCGCCGGGGTGTCGCGGAGCTTGCCGAGACCCGTGACGTCGAGCGCCTCCTCGATGGCGGGGAGCACCGTCTTGCGTCGGCGCAGCAGCGTGAGTGCCGAGCGGCCCGCGCCCGCCGCGATGTCGAGGTTCTGGAGAACCGTCAATTCCTCGAACACGCTCGCGGTCTGGAACGTGCGGCCCACGCCGAGCCGGGCGATGCGGTGCACCTTCTTGCCGACCAACTCGACACCGGATTTCGTGACCGAACCCGTCGCGGGGACGAGCCCGGTGATGGCGTCGACGAGAGTGGTCTTGCCGGCGCCGTTGGGGCCGATGAGGAACCGCAGGTCACCCTGCATCAGGGTGAGGTCGACGCCGTCGACCGCCTTGAAGCCGTCGAAGCTGACCCGAAGGTCCCGGACCTCGAGGTACTCGCTGGACATTCCGGCGTTGCCGCCGAGGACGGGCTCCTTGGCCGTGGCAGGAATCGTCATCGGGCCATCTCCATTCGTTCCGTCGCCTCGGTTTCGTCTTCCGGTCCGGGCGGGGCAGGTTCGTCGGCGGAGGCCTTCTTCTTCCGCTTGAGCAGCGCGAACAGTCCTGCGACACCGGCCGGGAAGAAGCCGACGACCACGATGAACAGCAGGCCCTGCGCGTACGTCCAGCCGGACGGGAACGACTCCGAGAACGCGCTTTGCGCCCACGCCACCCCGATGGCGCCGAGGACCGGGCCGAGGAGTGTGGAACGTCCGCCGATGGCCACCCCGATCAGGAACGCGATCGACGGGACGATCCCGACGTCGGCGGGGGAGATGATGCCGACGATCGGCACGAACAGCGCGCCGGCAAGGCCCGCGAAGAACGCGGCCGTCACGTAGGCGACGAGTTTGATGTTCGCCGGGTCGTATCCGAGGAAGCGCACGCGCTCCTCCTGATCCCGGACGGCGACGAGCAGTTCGCCGTAACGGCTGTTCATCAGCTGCCGGGTGACGGCGACCACGGCCAGCAGCACGCCGGCGGCGATGAAGAACAGCATCTGCTTGTTGGCCGGATCGTTCAAATTGAAACCGAAGAACGTGCGGAACCGGTTGAGGCCGTTGCTTCCTCCGGTGCTCTGCTGACCCACCAGCAGAATGGCGAACGCGGCGGCGAGCGCCTGGCTGAGGATCGCGAAGTAGGCGCCCTTGACGCGGCGCTTGAACACGCCGAGCCCGAGGACGAACGCCACCAGCGCCGGGATCAGCAGGATTCCCAGGATCGTCACGATCGGCGACGTGAACGGCACCCAGTAGCCCGGCAGTTCGCGGATGCCCGCGATCTGCATGAAGTCGGGCACGGTGTCGCCGCGGAGTTCGGCGTCGGCGATCTTCAGGTGCATCGCCATCATGTAGGCGCCCAGCCCGAAGAAGACACCCTGGCCGAGGGTGAGCATGCCGCCGCGGCCCCACGCCAGGCCGATACCGACCGCGACGATCGCGAAGCACAGGAACTTGCCGAGCAGACTCAGCCGGAAGTCGCTGAGAACCGCGGGGGCGACGACGAACAGAAGCAGTGCGGCCAGTGCGAATCCCGCCCACGCGCGGTAGCGGCCACTCGTCAGGATGCTCATACGAGACTCCTCGTCTTGACGGCGAACAGGCCCTGCGGCCGAACCTGGAGGAACACCACGATGACCACGAACACGATGACCTTGGCGATCGACGCCGTGGTCGAGTACTCGACGAACGAATTGAGGATGCCGAGGGCGAACGCGGCGATCACCGCGCCCTTCATCTGACCCAGGCCGCCGACCACGACCACCAGGAACGCGTCGATGAGGTAGCTCTGCCCGATGGTCGGGCTCGTCGAGCCGATCAGGGTGAGCGCCACACCCGCGACGCCCGCCAGGCCGGAACCGATGAAGAACGTCGTCACATCGGTTCGGCGACTGGAGATCCCGCTGGTCTCCGCGAGGTCGCGGTTCTGCACGACGGCGCGGATGCGACGTCCCATCGGGGACTTCTGCATTGCCAGCGACAATGCGACGACGGCCACGACGGCCAGCACCAGGATGAACAGGCGCGTCTTCGGCACCACCGCGCCCAGGATCTCCACACCGCCGGAGAGCCACTCCGGTGCGGCGACGTTGACGGCGGGTGCACCGAAGACGTCCCGCGCCAGCTGCTGCAGGATCAACCCCACCCCGAACGTCACCAGCAGTGTGTCCAGCGGCCGGTGGTACATCCGCTTGACGAGGGTGATCTCGAGGAGGACACCCATCGCGCCACCGACCACGAAGCCGACGAGCAGAGAGATGAACAGAGAACCGGTGGCGCTCGACACCACCTGCTGCACCACGTATGCCGTGTACGAGCCGGCCATGATGAATTCGCCGTGGGCCATGTTGATGACGCCCATCTGGCCGAACGTCAACGACAGCCCCAGCGCTGCCAGCAACAGGATCGATCCGATGCTCAACCCGGTGAACAGCTGTCCGATCACTACATCCATCGATGTATGTCCTCTCTCTTCCCTCGTGCTCGTCGGACCGTGTTCTAGCTACCCAGCGACTCGGCCCACGGGTAGGACTTCAGGTACGGGTCCGGCTGGATCGGGGTGCCCGAATCCCAGACCGTGTAGATCAGGCCGTCGTTCCGGATCTCGCCGATGCGCGCGGTCTTGGTGATGTGGTGGTTGGACCCGTCGATGGTGACCAGTCCCTCCGGCGCGGCGAACGTGACGCCGTCCGCGTTGTCCTGGATGTCCTTGGTGGCGAAGGAGTTCGCCTTCTCGACGGTGTTCTTCCACAGGTACACGGACGTGTACGCGGCTTCCATCGGGTCGGACGTCGGCTTGTTCGCGCCGTACCGGGCCTTGTACGCGTCGACGAACTTCTTGTTCTCCGGCGTGTCGATGGTCTGGTAGTAGTTCCAGGCGGTCAGCTGGCCTTCGATGTTCTGGACGCCGATACCGCCGACCTCCTCCTCGGCGATCGACACGGAGACGACGGGCATGTCGGCGGGCTTCAGGCCGACGTTCGCGTACTCGCGGAAGAACGCGACGTTGGAGTCGCCGTTGAGGGTGTTGAAGACGGCGTCCGCATCTGCGGAGCGGACCTTGTTGACGATGGTGGAGAAGTCGGTGGAGCCGAGCGGGGTGTAGTCCTCGCCCTTGATCTCGATGCCGTTGGCCTCCGCGTACGCCTTGATGATGCGGTTGGCGGTCTGGGGGAACACGTAGTCGCTGCCCACCAGGTACAGCGACTTGACGCCCTTCTCCTTCAGGTAGTCGAGGGCGGGCACGATCTGCTGGTTGGTGGTGGCCCCGGTGTAGAAGATGTTCTTCGAATCCTCGAGCCCCTCGTACTGCACGGGGTAGTAGAGCAGCGAGTTGTTGTCCTCGAACACCGGCAGCATCGCCTTGCGGCTCGACGACGTCCAGCCGCCGAACACGGCTGCGACGCAGTCGCTGCTGATCAGCTTCTCCGCCTTCTCGGCGAACACGGTGGGCTCCGAGGCCCCGTCCTCCGCGACGATCTGGATCTTCTTGCCGAGCACGCCGCCCGAGTTGTTGATCTCGTCGACCGCGAGTGCGATCGAATCCCGGACGGTCACCTCGCTGATGGCCATCGTGCCGGACAGCGAGTTCAGCGACCCGACCTTGATAGTGTCCCCGGAGGTGTCCACACAGGACGCCGCGGTGGACTCGCCGGCCGTGTCGGACGCCTTGCTGCCGCAACCGGTCAGCACGAGCCCGATGGCGGCGAGCGCGGTCGGTGCAGCGAGGGCGCGCTTGGAGAAGGTGCGCATGTACGGGCCTTTCCGTCGGAGGACTTGGTGACCTCCGCAACCCGGGACATGTATCCGCCCCACGTATACAGAGGTGTATTCGTGGGGCGAACATTAAGCGGCCGTTGTTGCGCCTGAATGTCTGTCGGTGACGTGTTCGTGACGCGAATTACGGTTGCGTGAACAAGCGCTCACAGTGCTCCCGGCGGGTCCGGATACTGCTTCCGCTGCGGCCAATGTCACACCGGTTCAGTCGGATTGAACCGATGTGACACTGGTGAGTCAGCGGATCAGGTACGGGGAGACCGAACTCTGGTGCTCGCTGATGTCGAGTTGCTTGCCGAGCGGCGGGAAGGCGCGCTGCGGGCAGTTGACGCGTTCGCATACCCGGCAGCCGGCGCCGATAGGAGTGCCCGGGTTGGAATCGTCGAGGTCGAGACCGTCGCCGTAGACGAGGCGGTGGGCGTGCCGGATCTCGCAGCCGAGTCCGATCGCGAAGATCTTCGCAGGCTGACCGTAGCGCTGGGCTCGACGTTCGACGGTGCGGGCGATCCACAGGTACCGGCGGCCGTCCGGCATCTGCGCGATCTGGTTCATGATCTTGCCGGGGTACGCGAACGTCTCGTACACGTTCCACAGCGGGCACGTGCCGCCGCTGGTGGAGAAGTGGAACCCGGTGGCGGACTGCCGCTTCGACATGTTCCCGGCCCGGTCGACGCGGACGAACATGAACGGGACACCGCGCAGCTTCGGACGCTGCAGCGTCGAGAGGCGGTGGCAGATCGTCTCGTAGCTCACCGAGTAGAACGCGGACAGCCGCTCGATGTCGTACCGGAAGTCCTCGGCCACGTCGTGGAACTGTCCGTAGGGCAGCACCGTGGCCGCAGCGAAGTAGTTGGCCAGCCCGAGCCGGGCGAGCGCCACGGACTCGTCGCTGGTGAAGCCGCCCTCCGCCACCAGCTTGTCGAGCAGGTCGCCGTATTCGAGGAACGCCAGCTCGGTCGCGAACTTGAACACCTGCTGCCCGCCCGACAGGTGCGGCGAGATCTCCAGCAGCCGGGATTCGGGGTCGTACCGGTGCAGGACGTTCTCGCCGAGGTCGATGCGCTTGACGATCTGCACGTCGTGCACGGTCTGCAACCGGCGGGCGATCTCACCGCCGACGTCGCCGCGGTGGAATCGCATGCGCGCAGTCAGTTCCTCCGCCGCCGTGTCCAGTTCGTGTAGATAGTTCTGCCGCTGATAGAAGTAGTCGCGAACTTCTTCGTGCGGCATCGTGATCGAGCCGCTGCCGCTGCCGTCGCTGTAGCGGTCCTCCGTGGCGAGAGCCAGCTGCGCGGTGGTGTTGCGGAAGCGGCGATGCATGTTGACCATGGCCTTCGCCAGCCCCGGATGCGACGCCACCATCTCGGCGATCTCCTGGGCGTCCGCGTCGATGCCCATCTCCTGGTCCAGCGCCACCTCGCGCATCTCCGCGATCAGGCGCGTGTCGTCCTGGGAGGAGAAGAACGTGGTGTCGACGCCGAACACCTCGCTGATCCGCAGCAGCACCGGCACCGTCAGCGGCCGGACGTCGTGCTCGATCTGATTGAGGTAGCTGGCGGAGATCTCCAGCGTCTTCGCCAGCGCCGCCTGGCTCAGTCCACGCTCGGTTCGGAGCTGACGCAACCGGGTGCCGACGAAGGTCTTGGACATACGGCAATGGTACCGGCGCAGGTCAGATGTGCGAACGGAACCTTCGCAAGATTTACTCGCGCGGGTCGGGACGCGGTGACGCGGGGCGAACGTACCTGTGGGCGCATTGGAGGCGCTGAAAGGTACATTCGCCCGCAGTTCAGGTCTTGTTCTCCGAGCGCGGCGCGCCGACGCCCGGGTCGATCTGGAACGGACCCGACGCGGACGGTGCGACGGGGAAGTCGAACATCGCCGTCGGCAGGTACACCGTCGAGCAGGAGTTCGGGATGTCCACGACACCCGACAGCCTGCCCTCGATCGGTGCGGCGCCGAGCAGGAGGTAGGCCTGTTCGGGGCTGTACCCGAACTTGGTGAGGTAGTCGATCGCGTGGAGACAGGCGCGCTGATACGACAGGTGCGAGTCGAGGTACTTCTGTTCCCCGTCGAGGGTGACGGACGTTCCGGAGAACGCGAGCCATTCCGAGTACTGCGGGTCCGTGTTGCCGGGCATGAAGATCGCGTTCTCGGACACGCCGTACGTGTCCATGCCGCCCTTGATGATGTCGACGCGCAGGTCGATGAATCCGCCCATCTCGATGGCTCCGCAGAACGTGATCTCACCGTCGCCCTGGGAGAAGTGCAGATCGCCGACGGACAGGTTCGCGCCGTCGACGAACACCGGGTAGAAGACGCGGCTGCCCTTCGTGAGGTTCTTGATGTCCTGGTTGCCGCCGTTCTCGCGTGGAGGCGCGGTGCGGGCGGCCTCGCCGGCGACGCGGTCGAAGTCGGCGTCCGGCAGGGACCCGAGGACGGCGTCCTGCGGTTCGGGCGGCAGGGCGAGCGGGGGAACCCGGCCCGGGTCGGTGGCGATGAGCGCGCCCTCCCGCGCGTTCCACTTCGACAGGAGGGCGGCCGACGGCGCGGTGCCCATCAGTCCGGGGTGGACGATGCCGGTGAACGAGACGTGCGGGACGTGCCGCGACGTGGCGGTCTGCCCGGAGAAGTCCCAGACCGCCTTGTAGGCGTCGGGGAACTGCTCGGTGAGGAATCCGCCGCCGTTGTGGCGGGAGAAGATCCCCGTGTATCCCCATCCCTGGCCGGCCAGCGGGCCGGAATCCTCCTGGGGGATGGGTCCGACGTCCAGGATGTCGACGATCAGCAGGTCGCCGGGTTTCGCGCCCTCCACGGCGAAGGGTCCCGACAGTGTGTGGACCGTGGTGAGGGGCGCATTCAGGATGTCGTCGGCGGAGTCGTCGTTGTGGATGGCGCCGTCGAACCATTCGCGGCAGTGCACACGGAAGGAGTCGCCCGGTTTCACCGTGACCGCGGCCGGGATGTCGGGGTGCCAGCGGTTGTGGCCGACGATCGCCTGATCGGTGAACTTCTTCGAGGAATCGAGCGGAAACAGCAGTTCGGGCATGTGCGCTCCTTCGGTAGCCGGTCAGGGACGAGGAAGTCGGCGGTGCAGCGGATTGCTCGTGACGGCTGAACGCCCGGCCGTGGTCGAGGGCGGCGGACCGGTCACGACGTCCGGTTCGTGAGCCGACCTCTTCGTGCGGTCGAGGAGGTTCATCGCGGACGACGACCCGTGTCCGAGTCGCGGCGGGGACACGCGCCGGACGGCGTCGCGGTCGCACCGGGGGCAGCGCGTGGTGCCGGGTACGTCGGCCATCGGGAACGACCGCTCGAACGGGCCGCAGTCGGCGGCGCATCGGAATTCGTACAGCGGCATCGTGGTGCCCTTCGCCGGAGGAGACCATTCGAGGTCACGGTAACCGACCTGATTGGTGATTGCAGTCACAACGGGCGCGTCGAGGGGTGTGCCGCGGCGGGAAGGCGAGGGTCGCAGGGGCGGAAATATCTGTGTACGGCGAGTTGCGTGCATTTGGTTCACCACCTGCGGCTTTTTGCTACTGGCGAGTATTTTTCCTCTCCGATCGGGCAGGTGTGGCGCCGAACTTTATTAACAGTCTTTGCAATCGGCTGTGAAAAGCTAGCCAAGATTGGCAGTAGCAACAGGTAGACGGCACTTTTTGCTTGTGTCATTCTCGGTAAGTACATACGAAGGGCCTGGCAAGGATGTGAAGCAGTACATCCGTACCGGACCAGCAGATCGAAGAGAGTGGAGTCTTGATGTCGACCACCGGCACCCCGAAGACCGCAGCTGAAATCCAGCAGGATTGGGACACCAACCCGCGCTGGAAGGGAGTAACCCGCAACTACACGGCGGAGCAGGTCACCAAGCTCCAGGGCACCGTTGTCGAAGAGCAGACCCTCGCACGCCGTGGTTCCGAGATCCTCTGGGACCTCGTGAACAACGAGGACTACATCAACTCGCTGGGCGCGCTGACCGGTAACCAGGCCGTTCAGCAGGTCCGTGCAGGCCTCAAGGCCATCTACCTGTCCGGTTGGCAGGTCGCCGGTGACGCGAACCTGTCCGGACACACCTACCCGGACCAGAGCCTCTACCCGGCCAACTCGGTCCCGCAGGTCGTGCGCCGCATCAACAACGCGCTGCTGCGCGCCGACGAGATCGCCAAGGTCGAGGGTGACACCTCCGTCGACAACTGGCTCGCCCCGATCGTCGCCGACGGCGAAGCAGGCTTCGGTGGCGCTCTCAACGTCTACGAGCTGCAGAAGGCCATGATCGCGGCCGGCGTCGCCGGTTCGCACTGGGAAGACCAGCTCGCGTCGGAGAAGAAGTGCGGCCACCTCGGTGGCAAGGTGCTCATCCCCACGCAGCAGCACATCCGCACCCTGACCTCGGCTCGCCTCGCCGCCGACGTCGCGGACGTTCCCACCGTGGTCATCGCCCGCACCGATGCCGAGGCCGCGACCCTCATCACGTCCGACGTCGACGAGCGCGACCAGCAGTTCCTGGACGGAACCCGCACCGCCGAGGGCTTCTTCGGTGTCAAGAACGGCATCGAGCCCTGCATCGCTCGCGCCAAGGCCTACGCCCCGTACGCCGACCTCATCTGGATGGAGACCGGCGTGCCGGACCTCGAGGTCGCCAAGAAGTTCGCCGAGTCCGTTCGCAGCGAGTTCCCGGACCAGCTGCTCGCCTACAACTGCTCGCCGTCCTTCAACTGGAAGGCGCACCTGGACGACTCGACCATCGCGAAGTTCCAGAAGGAACTCGGCGCGATGGGCTTCAAGTTCCAGTTCATCACCCTGGCCGGCTTCCACTCGCTCAACTACGGCATGTTCGACCTGGCGCACGGCTACGCCCGCGAGGGCATGACCGCCTTCGTCGACCTGCAGGAGCGCGAGTTCAAGGCCGCCGAGGAGCGTGGCTTCACCGCCATCAAGCACCAGCGTGAGGTCGGTGCCGGCTACTTCGACAGCATCGCCACCACGGTCGACCCCAACACCTCGACGGCTGCTCTGAAGGGCTCCACCGAAGAGGGTCAGTTCCACTGAGCCTTGTCCTCCAAGGCTTCGACCGATCAAGGTTTCACCTGATCAACCCGACCCCGGGGAGGGGCCTGTAACAGGGCCCCTCCCCGGGCGACGACTCCACTAGACGAAAAGGAGCTGACGTGACCAGCGAAAAGATTCAGCGCGTCGGCGTGATCGGCGCCGGGATCATGGGTGCCGGAATCGCAGAGGTGTGCGCTCGCGCGCACGTCGACGTTCTGGTGTTCGAGCAGACCCGCGAACTTGCGGCGGCGGGACGTTCGCGCATCCTGCGTTCGCTCGACCGCGGAGTGAGCAGCGGCAAGATCACCGAGCGGGAACGTGAGCAGGCTGCCTGGCGGTTGCGGTTCACCTCCGATCTCGGTGATTTCGCCGATCGGCAGCTCGTCGTGGAGGCCGTCGTCGAGGACGAGAAGGTGAAGAGCGAGATCTTCACCGAACTCGACCAGGTCGTGACGGATCCGAACGCCGTGCTGGCGTCCAACACGTCGTCTATCCCGATCATGAAGCTGGGCATCGCCACGAAGTCCCCGGAACGGGTCATCGGGATGCACTTCTTCAACCCCGTTCCGGTGCTTCCCCTCGTCGAGTTGGTGACGACGCTCAAGACGAGCAAGTCGGTGTCCGAGCGGGCCGAGGCCTTCGCGAGCGATGTGCTGGGCAAGCAGGTCGTCCGTTCCGCGGACCGCTCCGGATTCGTCGTCAACGCCCTCCTGGTGCCGTACCTGCTCTCCGCGATCCGCATGGTGGAGTCCGGGTTCGCCACCAAGGAAGACATCGACAAGGCAACGGTTCTCGGCCTCGCACACCCGATGGGTCCGCTCGCGCTGACCGACCTGGTGGGCCTGGACACGGTCAAGTCGATCGCCGACTCCATGTACGAAGAGTTCAAGGAGCCCCTGTACTCGGCGCCGCCGCTGCTGCTGCGCATGGTCGAGGCCGGGTTGGTCGGCAAGAAGTCCGGCGCGGGCTTCTACGAGTACGGCGACAACGGCCGTGCCAGCAAGAAGGCCAGCTAGTAGGTAGGTAGGCGACTACACCTGTGCGCCTTTCACGACCACTGGCGGTTGTGAGAGGCGCACAGGTGCATCGAGCCCAGAGGCATTCTCAGCCACTGGACTGAGCCCAGAAAGGTCGACCGCATGTCCAGCACCGCAGCATACGGATCCAGCATCCTGGGGTATCCCCGCATCGGACCTCGCCGCGAACTCAAGCGTGCCCTCGAGTCCTACTGGCACGGCACGAGCACGAAGGAAGAACTCGTCGCCGTCGCCCGGGACCTCCAGGAGGAGACGTGGAGTGAGCTCGCCGCGACCGGTCTGACCCAGGTCCCGGGCAACACGTTCTCCTACTACGACCACGTACTCGACAACGCGCTGCTGTTCGGTGCCGTGCCCGAGCGGTTCACAGCGCTCGAGAGCCAGCTCGATCCGCTGGACTTCTACTTCACGATGGCACGTGGCCGGCCGGACTTCCCGCCGCTCGAACTGGTGCGGTTCTTCGGCACCAACTACCACTACCGTCAGCCCGAACTCGACGAGAACACCGAGTTCTCGCTGCGGTCCGAGACCGTGATGGACGAGTTCGAGCGGGCGAAGGCGCGCGGGATCGAACTGCGTCCCGTCGTGCTGGGACCCGTGTCGCTGCTCCTGCTGTCGAAGGTCGGCCCGACGTCGAAGCGGCACGGCTTCTCGACCCTCGACCTGCTGGACAAGCTGCTGCCGGAGTACGAGCGGCTGTTCGAGCAGCTCGCGAAGGCCGGCGCCACGTGCGTCCAGCTGGACGAGCCGTCGTTCACCGAGGACCGCACACCGGAAGAACTGGCCGCGCTGGCCAAGGCGTACGAGACGCTGTCGCACGCACCGCTGCGTCCCCGCATCCTCGTCACCGGTCCGTACGGGCATCTCGGGGAGGCCCTTGCCATTCTCGCCGCCACCAAGGTGGAGGCTCTCGGCCTCGACCTCGTCAGTCACCGGCTGAGCGCCGACGAGCTGGCGAAGATCCCGGGCATGAAGCGCAAGCGCATCTACGCCGGTGTCGTCGACGGCCGCAACGTGTGGCGCGTCGACCGGTACAACACGTTGACGTACCTGAACACGCTGAAGGATGTCGTGCCGGATCTCGTGGTCTCGACGTCGACGTCGTTGCTGCACGTGCCGTACGACGTGTTGTCCGAGTACGACATCCCCGGTGATGTCGCGGACCGGCTCGCGTTCGCGAAGCAGAAGGTCGGCGAGGTGGTGTCGCTGGCGAAGGCGCTCACCGAGGGTCCGTCCGACAAGTGGCGCAAGCGTCCCACGTCGGTGCACTTCAAGCTCAAGCATGCGGTGCGCGCACGGGTCAACGCGATCAAGCCGGGTGACCGCATCCGGGTTCCGTACGAGGAGCGGCGGGTCGCCCAGCAGGAGCGCCTGAACCTGCCTCTGGTTCCTGCGACGACGCTGGGCTCGTTCCCGCAGACGGACGCGATCCGGCAGGCGAGGTACGAGCTGGGTGAGGGTCGCCTCGAGTGGGACGAGTACTACAAGCGGATCCAGGCCGAGATCGAAAGCACGATCCGGTTGCAGGAGGACATCGGTCTCGACGTCTTCGTGCACGGTGAGCACGAACGCAACGACATGGTGCAGTACTTCGCGGAGCTTCTCGAGGGGTATGCCTTCACCCACAACGGGTGGGTGCAGGCTTACGGCTCGCGGTGTACACGTCCGCCGATCCTCTACGGGGACGTGTCGCGGCCGAAGCCGATGACCGTCGAGTGGATCTCGTACGCGCAGTCGCTGACGGACAAGCCGGTCAAGGGCATGCTCACGGGTCCGGTGACGATGATCGCGCGGTCGTTCGTCCGCCAGGATCAGCCGCTGTACGAGACGGCTGATCAGTTGGCGCTGGTGATCCGTGACGAGATCGCCGACCTCGAGGCTGCGGGTATCGCGATCATCCAGGTCGACGAGCCGGCGATACGGGAACTGCTGCCGTTGCGCGAGAACGGCCGCGAGGCCTATCTCGAATGGGCGGTCGACGCCTTCCGTCTCGCGACGGGCGGGGCGAAGCCGGAGACGCAGATCCACACGCATCTGACGTACACGAGCCGGGCGTCGGTGGTCGACGCCATCGAACGGCTCGATGCGGACGTGACAGCGATCGTGGCGACGCGCTCCATCACGTGGGTGCTCGGTGCCATCAAGGAGCGGGCGCTGACCCACGGCGTCGGTCCGGGCGTGTACGAGAGTCGGTCGGCCCGGATTCCGGACATCGACGAGTTGGACGAACTGCTCACGGAGGCCAGCGAGTCGGTCTCGCTCGAGCGGTTGTGGGCCAACCCCGACGGTGGTCTGAAGACGCGTCACTACTGGCAGCTCGAGCCGTCGCTGCGCAATATGGTGGCGGCGGCGAGGCGCCTTCGCCGGCGGTCCGAGAAGGAAGAATTCGAGGACTGATTCCTCAGGCGTGTTCGGGGTCACCGCGTCAGCGGTGGCCCCGAACGTGCGTTCGGTCGCGCAAACATGTAGGCATGTAAGCATGGTTACCGCAGCCGCATACGCAGTCACGTCCAGCGAAGGCTCCTTCGAGAAAACCACCATCGAACGCCGCGAGCTCGGACCGCTCGACGTGCTCATCGAGATCAAGTACGCCGGCATCTGCCACTCCGACATTCATACCGCCCGCAACGAGTGGGGCAGCACGCACTATCCGGTCGTGCCCGGTCACGAGATCGCGGGCGTGGTGAGCGCGGTGGGTTCCGACGTCACGACGCACCGGGTCGGCGACCGGGTCGGTGTCGGCTGCTTCGTCGACTCCTGCGGCGATTGCGACGCCTGCCGGGCCGACGAGGAGCAGTACTGCGCCAACCGGGTGACCGGCACGTACAATGCCAAGGGGCGCGACGGCGAGTGGACGCAGGGCGGCTATTCGACGCACATCGTCGTGACCGAACGATTCGTCCTGTCGATCCCCGACGGCCTGGAACTGGACGTCGCGGCGCCGCTGCTCTGCGCGGGGATCACCCTGTACTCACCGCTCGCACACTGGGGAGCCGGACCGGGCAAGAAGGTCGCCGTCATCGGGATGGGCGGCCTCGGACACGTCGGTGTGAAGATCGCGCACGCGATGGGAGCCGAGGTCACGGTGCTCAGCCAGTCGCTCGGCAAGAAGGACGACGGCCTGAAGTTCGGTGCCGACCATTACTACGCCACCTCGGATCCGACCACGTTCAGGCAGTTGCGCGGAGAATTCGACCTCATCGTCAACACCGTCTCGGTGAATCTCGACATCGACGCGTACCTGTCGATGCTCGCGATCAACGGCACCCTCGTCGAACTGGGGTTGCCGGAGAAGCCCATCGAGGTGCGCGCGTTCAGTCTCGCAGCCAACCGCCGCAGCCTGGCCGGTTCGATGGTGGGCGGCATCGCTCAGACGCAGGAGATGCTGAACTTCTGCGCCGAGCACGGCATCGGTGCCGAGATCGAGGTGATCTCGGCGGACGAGATCGACGGCGCGTACGACCGCGTGGTCGGCAGCGACGTGCGGTACCGATTCGTGATCGACACGGCAACGATCTGACCTACGCGTCGCCGAGTTGATCTCGCAGTGATGCCAGTGTCTTCGCCAGCAGGCGGGACACGTGCATCTGCGAGATACCGACTCGGTCGGCGATCTGGGTCTGTGTCATGTTGCCGAAGAACCGCAGCATGAGGACGGTCCGCTCCCGTTCGGGCAGCGATTGGAGCAGGGGCCGCAGGGTTTCGTGATTCTCGACGTCGTCCATCGCGGCGTCGTAGTCGCCGAGCGTCTCCACCATGGACAGCTCGCCGGTCCGGTCCGACGACGTGTTGTCGACGGAGACGGTCTGATAGGCGTTGCCGGCGAGGAGTCCCTGCGCCACCTCCTCCTGTTCGAGGTCCAGGTGTTCGGCGAGTTCGCTGACGGTGGGGGCGTGGCCGAGGCTCTGGGACAGTTCGGCGACGGCCTGGCTGAGCGCGAGGTGCAGTTCCTTCATCCGGCGGGGTACTCGAACGGCCCACCCGGTGTCGCGGAAGTGGCGTCGCACCTCACCCATGATGGTGGGGACGGCGAACGACACGAAGTCGGATCCCCGCTCGACGTCGAACCGGTCCACCGAGTTGACCAGCCCGAGGCGCGCGACTTGAACCAGATCGTCGTGCGCCTCGCCGCGGCCGTCGAAACGGCGGGCGATGTGCTCGGCGAGGGGAAGGCAGCGCGTCACGACGGCGTCGCGCAGTCTGCTGCGCCGGGGATCGTGCAGGTCGAGGGCGGCCATCTGTTCGAAGAGTGCTGTGACGTCCTGATACTCGTCCGGCCAACGGGCCGTGTGCCCCCCACTGTGAGTATGGGACGTCACAGACTCAGGCCGTTCTTCACCTTGGTGAATTCCATGGTGGTCACGAAACCCGCGGTGGCGGGGTCGGGCTCCTGTTTCAGATCGACCGAATCGGTGAGGGCGTTGAGGACGTGCCAGGCGAACGAGCGCTCGCCGAGGGAGTCGACCGAGGTGGTGGTGCTCGATACGTCGACTCGCAGGGTGTTGTCGAGATACTGCAGCCGGCACACCAGGACCGCGCCCGGTGTCGCGCGGACGATCAGCTGGGTACAGATCTCGTCCATGGCCAGTTTGATGTCGGCGATGGAGTCGAGGTCGAAATCTTCGTGGATGGCAACGGTTGCTGCCAGGGCGCGCAGTACGGAGAGCTGATCGGGCGTTGCTCGCACGCGCAGTTCGACGACGGGATGTGTGTGATCCTGGTCGGGTTCGATTGTCTTGGCGATGGCCATGAGACCTCCGGGTCGGGCGTACCGTGCTGTCGGCGGGCGGTGGGTCGGCTCGCGCTGCTGAGAAGTCAGGGTAGCGATCCGGCGACACCGCAGGTGGAATACCGCAGAACAGGACCGATCAAACCAGTCCGATCAGTACGTTTGCCCGGGTAATGTTGGCGGCACGATCAGCGTTCCTGAGGCCCTCGGCAGGGTCATGGTGGTCACGGGAGACGAGTGGGATGCCTGACGAGATTCACCTGCACACGTTGACGAGTGACGTCGAGACCGCGGACGCCGACGCGGTCGCCGTGTCGCTCGACTCCGTGCTCGAGTTGCTCGAGCCGGAGGACGAGACCGACGTCGTGCTGCACACGCTGTGCCGCCGGGTGGTCCAGGCGTTCCCGGGCGCGGCGATGGCCTCGATCACCGTTCTCCGGGCGACGGGCCCCGTCACGGTGGCGGCGACGCCGGACGAGGTCATGGATCTCGAGGAGTTGCAGTACCGCTTCGGCGAGGGCCCGGCACTCGACGCCGTACGCTCCCGCGACACCGTGCGGGCCGACCGTGCCGCCGCGCACGAGAGGTGGCCGGCGTACGCCGCGAACTCCGAACCGGCCGGCATCCACAGTTATCTGTCGATACCCCTGCCCGTCGCGGAGCAGTCCGCCGCGCTGAATCTGTACGGAGTGCTGCCGCACGCCTTCCACCAAATGGACGAGTCCGTGCTCGAGCTGTACGTCGAGGCGGCGGCGGTCGCGGTGCGCACCGCGCGGCGGTACAGCGAGGCGAGGAATCTGATCGAGCAACTTCGTATCGCCCTCCGGTCCCGCGCCGTCATCGACCAGGCCAAGGGAATCGTGATGGCGTTGCGAGGTCTCGACGCCGAGACCGCGTTCGACGTCCTCGTCACGCGTTCGCAGCGGGAGAACGTCAAACTGCGCGTCGTCGCAGAACGTGTCGTCGCGGCTGTTTCGGCGCGTACAACCGTGCGTAACGGTTTGTAATCGCTCACCAGGGCAAATGAGAGCTCGAGTATCTGTTATTTCCTTGTGACACATCACAGGCGGGAGTAGTCTCGAATCGAGGTTGAACACACAGCCGATGTCGGGAAGCGCTGCCGTAGCAGACGGTGTCATGTGTCCGAGGTCGGGTCTGTCTGCAGGTGCTCCGCTTCCCCACTCAATGTTCGAGATGGGGTGAGCCATGTCTGTTGGTCCAGGGGTCCCAGAACCTGAAATGGCGTGTTCGGGCACGGAGTTCGGTACCACGTACAAGCCGAGGGTAACGCTCTCGGCCGTCGGTTCCGCTCCGACACGCTGTGCGAGCGCGGAATTCACTTCCGAGCGACTCGGTTCCGGGGTGATGTTGGTAGGGGTGCGAGGCGAGATCGACCTGTTCAGTGCACCGGAGTTCCGCGACTACGTGTGCACGCGGATCTCGCCCGAGGGGCAGTTCATCCTCGACATGTCGAAGGTGGATTTCATCGGAACCGCGGGTTTGTCGGTGCTCGACACTGTGCACGCGACGAACGTCCGGGACGGGCGGACGTGGGCGATGATCTGCGGCCGGCCGGTGTATCGGCTGCTCAGAGCCGCGGGTCAGGAGTCGAGCTACCCCTGCTTCGCTTCCGTGGACAGTGCCCTCGGGGCCTGGCACGGCCGAACGGCCTGACCGTCCGAACCGGCGCCCGACGTCAGTGGGCGCCGGTTCGACTCGTGCGCGGAGGGGCCGACACGCAGCGGCCGTAGGCACGGAGGGTGTCGGTGGCGACCCGGTCCCACGAGTAGCGGGCGCGGGCGCGATCGCAGCCCGCCATGCCGTATCCCGTGCGCAGGGCGTCGTCGTCGAAGATCTGTCGCAGGGCCTCGGCCAGGCGGACCGGGTTGCGCGGTGAGATGAGGCGTCCGGTGATTCCGTCGACCACCGTGTCCCGCATACCCCCGACGGCGGACGCCACCACCGGGGTGCCGCAAGCCATCGCCTCGAGCGGAACCATGCCGAACGGCTCGTACCACGGGGTGCACACGACGGCATCCGCCGAGCGCAGCAACGAGGGCATGGCATTTCTCGGCACGCGCCCGACGATCCGTACCCGGTTGCGCACCTTCGCCTCGCGGGCCAGTGTCAGCAGTCGCGACGCTTCGGGGTCGTCGGCGACGTCGTCTGCGGCCGGCCCGCCCGCGATGACGAGTTCGGTGTCGGGGAAGTGCGTGAGCGCCTCGATGGCGGTGTCGAACCCCTTGCTCGGCGCCAGCCGGCCGACCATGACGAGGCGATGACGTTTGCCCTTCTCGTCGGCGCGGCCGTCGGGCGTGAACTCGGCGACGTCGACGCCGGACGGAACCACGGACGTCCGCGAGCGCGGCAGGCCGAGGTGGGAGAGTTCGAAGACCTCGTCGGTGCAGGTTGCCACCACCCGGGTGGCTCCGCGGGCGATCAACTGTTCCAAGTGAATTCGGTTGTGGGTGCTCGACGAATCCGCGCGCTCGAATCGCTGCTCGACCACTCCCAGCGCGTGGAACGTCTGGACCACCGGAATGCCGAGCGTGCGGGCGGCGAGTTGCGTCGCGATCCCGGACATCCAGTAGTGGGCGTGGACGATGTCGGGCCGTTCGGATTCCCATTCGGTCTTGAGGAAGCTGCCGAATGCCCCCATCAGCGGCAGGATCTCGGCCTCGGACATCCGGCGCGCCGGCCCGACCGGCACGTGCACGACGGTGTACCCGCCCGGGGTGGTGACCCGCTCCGGGGCGTCCGCGCTGTCCGCCCGGGTGTAGACGGTGACGTCGTGCCCCTCTCGCGTGAGGGCGGCCGACAGTTCGGCGAGGTGAATGCTCTGCCCCCCGACGTCGGCGCCGTCCGATACGTCGAGAGGACTGGCGTTGGCCGAGACCATCGAAATCCTCAATCGTCTCGAGTTGCCGACGGCTGCCGTTCTCATCGTCTGCCCGCCGCACACGGGAGGTCTGGGTTCGCGATGAGTGGCCGTCATGCCACGGGGATTCCCGAACTTCGGGTTTGTAAACCGACCGGCTAGCACTCTGTCACAGGACAGGTGGCACGGGCAGGCCGGTGTTGCGTTCTAATACCAACGCCGCCTGCCGCCGACCGCACGCCCGGTGGCGCCGAGAATCCACAGGATCGCGCCGATCACCAGGAGGATGATGCCGATAGTCCACAGCCAGGTGAGACCGGTGAGCCATCCGATCAGGAGCAAGATCAG
The DNA here is from genome assembly GCF_026810085.1 of Rhodococcus sp. JS3073. Taxonomy (NCBI): domain Bacteria; kingdom Bacillati; phylum Actinomycetota; class Actinomycetes; order Mycobacteriales; family Nocardiaceae; genus Rhodococcus; species Rhodococcus sp. JS3073. The sequence continues at coordinate 6,225,962 of NZ_CP113951.1, forward strand.
TCCGAGCACGATCATGACGTTCCTCGATTCTTCATCCCACCGGGGCGAGTAGAGTGTCCGATCCCGGACCCTCCCGCACCCCGTCGACTCCTGCGCCCATTGCGTAGGTCAGATGCCCGCCGAGCGCGCCGCCGACGCCGATCGCGAGTAGTCCCGCGGTGCTCGTGACGACAGCGCGTGCGTCCGTTCCGTGCCTGCGGCGAAGATAGGACGCGAGCATGGCCGTGATGCCGATGGCGTTGGCCTCGGCGTGGATCAAGCCGACGCGGCGCTGACGCGTATCGCGTTCGGCCCAGTCCGCCCAGCCGGTCACCAACGTCGGGGGAGCGGCGAGCAGTCCCAGGCCGATCAGCCTGCGTGCGCCGACGTGATCGCGCAGTGCCAGATCGAAGACGGTCGCGCCGACCCACGCCCCGATGGGGAGGCTGACGAGAACGGGATGCACCGGGTGGCCGAGCCAGGATCCGCGCAACACCGCGCCCGCGCCGGTCGACCCGAGCGCCCCCCGGATCCGCTGTTGCAGGAACCGGCTGCCGCCGTCGAGGAACCCGGCGGATTCCGCCTTCCGGAACAGGCTCTCGAGGTTCATGAATCCCGGTTACCCAGGGCAGCGCGAAGAAAACCGGCCTACCTTGTCGTCGATGCAGGTCGGGCGTAGCGTCGGGACCACGTTCTCGAAGGTGAGGTGAGTGCCGTGAAACTCAATCTCTTCGCTGCTTGGGTCAGCTTCGCTCTCGTGTTGTTGTCGGTGGTCTGTCTCGGCGGGTTCCTCGTCGCCGCAGGCTCGGGGCAGGGCGGCTGGGCGGTGATCTCCGGATCTCTGTGCGTCGTCGCGCTGGCCGGAGCGATGGCGCTGTACGGCGGCACCGTGCGTCACGATCACAGGCTGCACCACGAAACGCCGCACCTCTTCTGACGGCGGCATTTCCGGGCGTCCTCAGGATTCCGCGAGCCTCCGCTTCTCCGCTTCGATGTCGAAAGCGGCGGGCGGCCAATCGAGGTCGAGCTTCTCCAGGGCGTCGATCAGCAGTTCGGTGACCGCGATCCGGCTGTACCACTTGCGGTCGCACGGAACCACGTACCACGGCGCGTAATCGGTCGACGTCTCGTCGAGCATCGCCTGATACGCGTCCTGGTACGCGGGCCACAGCCTGCGTTCGTCGACGTCCGAGGGGTTGTACTTCCAGTACTTGTCCCGGCGTTCCAACCGTTCGAGCAGCCGCGACTTCTGTTCGTCGAGCGACACGAACATCGCGACCTTTACCAGCGTCGTGCCGCCGGCGACGAGTTCCTTCTCGAATTGGTTGATCTCGTCGTAGCGGCCGCTCCAGATTTCCTCGGGCACGAGATCGTGAACCCGGACCACCAGCACGTCCTCGTAGTGCGATCGGTCGAACACACCGAGTTGCCCGCCGCGGGGCAGGGCCTTGTCGATTCGCCACAGGAAGTGGTGGCGCTTCTCCTCGGGGGTGGGCACGCCGAACGACGCGTGATCCACGCCCTGCGGATCCACGTGTCCGATGACGTGGCGGACCATCCCGCCTTTACCCGCGGTGTCCATGCCCTGGAGCACGAGGAGCACCGACCGGCTGTCGCCGGATCGTCCGTTGGCGTAGAGCTTCTCCTGGAGGGACGACAGCACCGTCCCGCGCTCCTCGAACAGCGCGAGCCCGTCCGACTTGCCGCCCACGAATCCGGGTGTGCTCCCGCAGTCGAGTTCGGCGATCCGCTGACCGGGGCGCGCCCGCAGGGCCTCGATCGCCGGCGTCGTCCAGAGTCCGCGTGCCTTGTCTGCCATGTGCAAACAGTGCCACAGGAGCGTTACATGGAGTGGTGGGCGGCAAGGTGCATCGGTGTCGTGTCCTGGTGATCGGGACGGGCTTCTCCGGTCTGGGCACGGCCATCCAGCTGCGTAAGCGGGGACGCGACGACTTCATTCTGCTGGAGAAGGCGCAGGAGGTCGGCGGCACCTGGCGGGAGAACACGTACCCGGGTTGTGCGTGTGACGTCCCCTCGCACCTGTACTCGTTCTCGTTCGAGCCGAACTCGGACTGGACGCGGATGTGGTCGGGTCAGGAGGAGATCTTCGACTATCTGCGCTGCCTGGCCGACAAGTACGACCTGCGGCGCAACATCCATTTCGGCCGCACGATGACGGGCGGGAACTGGGACGCCGAACAGCGACGATGGCATGTCCGCACCGAGTCGGGCGACGAGTACGTCGCCCAGTTCGTGGTGTCCGGGATCGGTGCCCTCCACATTCCGAACATCCCGGATCTGCCCGGCGCCGACACGTTCGAGGGCACGGCATTCCACTCGGCGGAGTGGAACCACGACTACGACCTGCGGGGCAAGAAGGTCGCGGTGATCGGCACGGGCGCCAGCGCCGTCCAGTTCGTTCCCGAGATCGTGGGCGACGTCGCCGAGTTGCAGGTGTACCAGCGGACGCCGCCCTGGGTGATACCTGGCTTGAACTTCGGCATTCCGCCGGAGGCGCGGCGCCTGTTCGGCCGGGTCCCGCTGGTCCGTCGGATGGTGCGTACCGCGGTCTACTGGACATACGAATCGCTCGCGCTCGGGTTCAACGGGCACTCCCGGCTGATGCGGCCGATCGAGAGCGCGGCGCGGAGGAACCTGAACAGGACGGTCACCGATCCCGAACTGCGCCGGAAGCTGACCCCGTCCTATCGCATCGGTTGCAAGCGGATCCTCGGGTCGGACGTGTACTACCCGGCGCTGATCTCACCGAAGACGGTCGTGATCACCGAAGGTATCGACACGGTCCGCCCGCACAGCATCGTCGCGGGAGACGGGGTGGAGCGGGCCGTGGACGCGATCATCTACGCCACCGGATTCCACGTCACCGACGGGTTCGACAATGTCGAGCTCACCGGGGCCGGGGGCAGGCGCCTCGCCGACGAATGGGAGGAGCACGGGATCCGCACCCACCTCGGTATCACCGTCGCGGGTTACCCCAACGCGTTCTTCCTCTTCGGACCCAACACCGGGCTCGGTCACAATTCGGTGGTCTTCATGATCGAGGCGCAGATTCGTTATGCACTGGAACTGATGGATCTCGTCGACCGGCGCGGCGCCGATTCCGCCGTCGTCCGGCCCGCGGTGCAGAGCCGCTTCAATACCGACATCCAACGGAAATTGGCTCAGGGCGTGTGGTCCACCGGCGGGTGCATGAGCTGGTACCTGGATTCGCACGGCGTCAACCGCACGATCTGGCCGGGTTCGACCGTGCGCTACTGGCGGCGGACGCGGTCGGTGGAACCGGCGGACTTCGAGTTCACACCCGGCTGAACGGCGGGGGCGTCACTCCGTCGACGAGATGGCTTCCCCAGAGGTCCACCCCGGTGATCCGGGCTGTGGCCGTTCCTTCCGGGCTGGTGATCTGCAATTCCGTGCCCGCGGACAGGTCTGCAGCTACACCGAGGGCGTCCGTCAGGGTGCGGACGCGGCCGTGCCAGACGTACCGACCGCTGATGGGTTCGAAGTTTCCCGCCAACTGGACCTGCACGGTCACGGCGGGACGGTCGCCGACGACGACGTCGGCGGGGCCGCGGTAGCCCCCTTCTTCTTCCTCGTGTTCGTTCACACGGGCAAGTTTACCTGTAACTGTCAGTTACACAAGAAAGGATCGGGCTCAGTCGGCCTCGGCCGCGGGCGGCAGCAGCGGGTGCGGGACCGCGTTGAATCGCGCAGGTGAGCCGTTGACGGCAGCGATGCCGGTGACGCCACCCCAGGTCATCATCGTGAGGTAGTTGATCAGATCCTCGACCGACATCGACCGGTTGGAGATCCACCAGTGCGTCGCCAGCTGCACACCGCCGACGATTCCGTACGCCCAGGGGACGGCGCCGCCGGAGTCCATCTCCATCTGCCGCAGCCGCTCGCCGAGAACGGTGGAGAGCACCTCCGCGATCATCCGTTCCGAGTCGGCGACCGTCTCGCGGCCGGGGCCGGAGCCGTTGGCCATGATGTAGAGGTAGACGTCGGGATCCGACGCCACCGTCTCGACGTACGCCGTGATGGTGGCGCGGGTCAGCTCGAAGTCGTCGAGATCTCCGCCGATGGCCTCGTAGATCCGCGGGGCGAGCGTGGTTTCCACGTAGCGCGCCATGGTCGCGTTCGTCAGGTCGCTCTTGTCCGCGAAATAGCGGTACAGCACCGTCTTGGAGACACCGATCTCGGATGCGATCTCGTCCATCCCGATGTCCCGTCCACGCAGGCGGATGGCGGCGATCGTGCCGTCGACGAGTTCTTCTCGGCGTGCGATCTTGTGCTCACGCCAGCGGCGCTTGCGCCCATCGGGCTTTGCTGCCTTGTCCAGCTTCGTCATCGAGTCGGTCACCTGCTCAGGATCCTTCACGCCGTCGTTCGCCACTGACTCTCTTCACATCCGTTTCGTGTCGCGATCTCCTGTCAGCTTAGTGCTCGGGTCTTGTCGCACGGCACAACGCCGTCTGTGCGGGCGCGCGTCCGGCGGCTGGGCAGCCGCCTCCGCGCCGACCTTGGGCACAATGGCGTCTGTGGACCAACTGAGCCTTTCCGCCTTCGACGACGACGCGAAGCGCCGCGATCTCCGCAAGATGAAGGCTGTCGCGACGGGCTTCCTCGTGTTCGCCACCGTGGTCTACCTGGTGTGCAGGTGGCAGGAATCGCGGGGTGCGGGGGCGTGGGTCGGCTACGTGCGGGCCGCGTCGGAGGCAGGCATGGTCGGCGCGCTGGCCGACTGGTTCGCGGTGACGGCCCTGTTCCGGCATCCGCTCGGGTTGCCGATCCCGCACACCGCGATCATCAAGCGCAAGAAGGACCAGCTGGGGGCGAGCCTCGGCAACTTCGTCGGCCAGAACTTCCTCGCCCCCGAGGTGGTGTCCGCCAAGGTGGAGGCCGCGGAGATCCCGCTGCGGCTGGGCACGTGGATGGCGCAGCCCAAGCATGCCGCGCGCGTGGCTGCCGAGACGGCCACCATCCTGCGCGGCTTCGTCGAGATCCTTCGCGACGAGGACGTGCAGCAGATCATCGACAGCACGCTGGTGCGCAGGCTGGCCGAGCCCCAGTGGGGGCCGCCGATCGGGCGCGTGCTCGGCGAACTCCTGCGCGAGAACCGGCAGCTGCCGATCCTGGATCTGCTCGCCGAGCGGGCGCACCAGTGGGCGCTCGGGAGCCAGGAGACCATCGACCGGATCGTCAGCCGCGATTCGCCCGCCTGGTCGCCCAAGTTCGTCGACGCCATGCTCGGCGAGAAGATCCACCGCGAGCTCGTCGAATTCACCTGGAAGGTGCGATCCAACCCGGAGCACGAGGTGCGGCAGGCGGCCAACCGCTTCCTCGTCGACTTCGCCGACGACCTGCAGAACGACCCGGCGACCATGGAGAAGGCCGAGAAGATCAAGGCCGAGATCATGGGCCGCGAGGAGGTGACCGGCCTCGCCGCGGCGACGTGGACGGTCGCCAAGCGCCTGATCATGGAATCCGTCGACGACCCGAACAGCACGCTGCGCACGAAGGTCGCGGAGAACGTCGTGCGGTTCGGCGAACGGCTGCGCGACGATCACGAGCTGAGGACGAAGGTCGACGGGTGGGTACTCGCCGGCACGCGCTACGTCGTCGTCCACTACACCGACGAGATCACCGGGATCATCTCCGACACCGTCGAGCGCTGGGACGCCGAGGAGGCGTCCAAGAAGATCGAGCTGCAGGTGGGACGGGACCTCCAGTTCATCCGCATCAACGGCACTGTGGTCGGTTCGATCGCGGGCCTGCTGATCTACACGTTCTCGACGTTGATGTTCGGCTGACCATCGCCTCGGCGGAGGGTCCGCTAGCTGGGTGCTAACAGAGTGCTTGCAATTGCTAGCACCCTGCTTTAGGCTTGGTTCTGCCCAGCAACACGGAGGACTGATGGCAAGCGATGATCGCGACGCAGCCGGTGCAGGAGATCTGGCAGCTCGCGTAGTCAGCAACGCCGCTCACGACATCGGAGGTTTCATTCGTGCCCAGCGCGAAGCGGCCCAGGTGTCGATGCGGCAGCTGGCGCAGCTGGCCGGTGTCAGTAATCCGTATCTGAGTCAGATCGAGCGTGGGTTGCGCAAGCCCTCGGCCGAGGTGCTTGGGCAGATAGCCAAGGGTCTCCGGGTGTCTTCGGAGGTCCTGTACGTCCAGGCGGGTTACCTCGAGCAGCGGCCACACGGTCCCCTCCGTGACGCTCTGCTCGCGGATACGGCCATTACCGAGCGGCAGAAGCAAGTGCTGCTCGAGATCTACGAGTCGTTCTGTCGTGAGAACGAATCGGCGGAAGCGGCCGAATCCCGGACGTCCGAGCTTCGGACAGAAGAACACCAGCGTTCTGATTCCCAGACGCCGGAACCAGAACCCCCCACCGTTGAACAGGAGAAAGCCGATGACTGACCAGAAGACCATCGACAGCGTCAAGACCTCGCTGTACGCGGCCGTAGGCGCCGGAGACGTCGTCGTGCAGGCCGTGGCCGACGTCGTCGCCCAGGTCCGCTCGCGCGCCGAGTCCACCCAGGGTGACGTCGAGGAGCGCGTCGGCGGCGCCAAGGAGCGCATCGCCGGACTCCAGGAAGAGGTCACCGAGGGTGTCGAGAACCTTCGCGACCGTCTCGCCGGACTGCCGTCCGAGCTGCCCGAGGAGCTTGCCGAGCTGCGTGAGAAGTTCACCGCCGACGAGCTGCGCAAGGTCGCCGAGGCTTACCTGAAGGTTGCATCCGACCTGTACACGTCTCTCGCCGAGCGTGGCGAGGACACCGTCGAGCGCATCCGCAAGCAGCCGGTCGTCGAGGAGGGCATCGGCCGCGCCGAGACCGCCTTCGGCGACGCCGTCGAGCTGACCGAGGAAGCTCTCGGCACCGTTGCACGCCAGACGCGCGCCGTCGGCGAGCAGGCAGCGAAGCTCGCGGGCCGCGCTTCGGGTCGCATCTCCGACACCGCCGAGGGACTCGGCGAGGCCATCGCCGACGCCGGCGACGAGGCTGCCCTGAAGGTTCTCGACCTGGGCGACCAGGCCGAGGAAGCGTCGAAGGACGCTGCCGATCGCGTCACCGCCACCGCGGCCGACGTCCAGGCTCGCGCCGACAAGGCTGCCCCGGCCAAGCATGCTGCTCCCGCCAAGAAGGCTGCTCCGGCCAAGGCTGCGGCAACTCCCGCCCCGGCTCCGGCCAAGAAGGCCGCCGCTCCGGCCAAGAAGGCTGCTCCGGCCAAGAAGGCTTGATCCTTCACGCTTTTCGGCCCCCGCACGTTCGGTGCGGGGGCCGTTTGCGTGTCGACCTCGTAGGATGGGGCTGTGATTCAAGTTGACGGCGTCGTCTCGGTGATCTTGTTGGTGATTCGCATCGTCGCCTTGGGCGGTGCTGCATACGCGCTGTTCCACGCGGCTCGCCAGCGCAAGGACGCGTTCACCGCGGTGGACAAGTTGAGCAAACCGATCTGGCTGAGCATTCTCGCCGTCGCGTTCCTCGTCCTCCTGCTGTTCCCCGCCGTGCAGTTGTTCGGCATCGTCGCGGTCGTCGCGGTGTGCGTCTACCTCGTGGACGTGCGCCCCCGCGTCGACGACGTGCAGCGCGGGCCTCGCTGGTAGCCGCTCCCACCCCATGAGCACGCGAAGGCGCGGACCTCGCGCGCCCAGACGATGACAATGGACATTGTGACAATGCTATTGTGGTGACACGGCTACCGAGGAGCTGACATGTCCGTCATCCATCTGCGTGACTCGGCGAGCGATGCCCACCCGGCCGCGGGTCTCCACGTGGACCAGGCGAGGAGCGCCGCGAAGTCGATCCGGCACTACCACGACATGCTGTGTGAGGGCTGCTCGAAGACCATCGAATTTCTCGACGAGGTGGGACTCGTCGGCGGCCCGTCCCGGCTGCTGCTCCGACGGGCGCACATCGTCTGATGAAGGAATACCGGATCGACGACCTTGCACGCGAGGCGCGGGTGAGCGTGCGCAATGTGCGCGTCTACCAGGACCGCGGACTGCTTCCGCCGCCACGGAAGCAGGGGCGCACGGGGTGGTACAACGAATCGCATCTCGCCCGGCTGCACCTGATCGGGCGCATGCTCGATCGCGGCTACACGTTCGCCACCATCAGTGAACTCCTCACGGCTGCGCACTACGGACTCCAGGTCAAGGACGTTCTGGAGACCGACGACCCGGGCAGCCGGTGGAAGAAGCGCAGGCGAGCCGCCCGCCTCACGATCGCCGAGCTGAAACGCATGTTCGGTGCGCAGACCACCGAGGCGAACATCGCCCGGGGCACCGAACTGGGTGTGCTCGTTCCCGCCGGGGACGACTTCGCGGTGAACGATCCGCGACTGGTCGAGGCGGCGCAGGTCCTCGTCGACGCCGGCATCCCGCTCGAAGACGTCCTCGAACAGACCGCGGCGGTGCGGCAAGACCTCTCGGACGTCGCCGCGCGGTTCGTCGCCGTCGTCGCCGACCGCTACCTCGCCGCCGAGGGTGAGCCGCTCGAACTCGACGAGTCGAAGGTCTCGGACATCGCGCGGCTCGTCGACCAGATGCGTCCCCTCGCGCACGACGCCGTCCAGTCGCTGTTCGACGAGGCGATGGAGGAGCAGATCTCCAAGGCGCTCGAACGGGCGGCCAGGCAACTCGCTGAGACGCCGAGTCCGGCGGCGAGCACAGACACCGACAGAGCAAGTTGACAGGACAGGGGTAGGAATGACCAGCAGTTCGCGCACCATCGCCTTCCGGGCACTCGCCGGCGCAGCCGGAGTGGGCACCGTCGTCGCCGCGGCAGCGGCGATCCGCCACAAGCGCGCCACCCGCGGGTTGACGTTGTCGACCGAGGTGGCGCCGAACGAGCTGCTGCGCACCCCGAACATGCGCCCGGACGTGACGGAGATCCTCACCGACGACGGGGCCACGCTGTACGTCCGCGCCTACGGGCCGGTGGACGGTGATCCCATTGTGCTGAGCCATGGTTGGACTTGTTCCACCGAATACTGGTACCCGCAGGTGAACGCGCTCGCGGACGAGTACCGGGTCATCACCTACGACCAGCGCGGGCACGGCCGCAGCACGGTCGGCTCGCTCCCGCTCGGCCCCGACGTCCTCGCCGACGACCTGTCGGAGGTGCTGAAGGCGACGGTGCGTGACGACAAGAAGGCCGTGCTCGTGGGTCACAGCATGGGTGGCATGAGCATCATGGCGTGGGCCGGCAGGCACCCCGACGAGGTGAAGAAATACGCGTCGGCTGTTCTGCTCGCCAGCACCGCCTGCGACCGGCTCATCGCCGAGACCACCGTCATCCCGCTGCCGAATCGGTTTCCGCGAGTGCCGGTTCCGGTCGGACGCGCCGTCCTGAGCACCCCGGTCCCGTTGGTGTCGTCGCCGGTGATGACGCGCGCACTCCAGTACGTGTCGATGTCGCCGAACGCCTCCCGCGCCGAAGTCCAGTTCTGCGAGAACATCGTCCGGGACTGCAAGCCGCGCATCCGCGGCGGCTGGGGTGCTGCGCTCAGCGGCCTCGACATCCACGAGGCTCTCGACAACCTCGACGTCCCGACCACGGTGCTCGTCGGTTCCATGGACCGGCTGACCCCACCGGTCCACGCCCGCAAGCTCGCTCGTGTCCTGGACGAGGCCGGTCACCTCGAGCGGCTGATCGTCCTGCCCGGCGTGGGCCACATGAGTTCCGTCGAGAGCATCGACGAGTTCGACAAGGAAATCGTCCGGCTCCGCAACCTCTGATCCGACAGTTGCCCGCGTATTCGTCAGGCTCACACGCAATGGTGTGTGAGCCTGACGAATCCGTCGGAATCTACTGGTTGGCGACCACGCCGAAGCGGCGCAGCGACAGCGCCGGATTCTTGGCACGGACCTCTGCGATGCGCTCGGGGGAGACGGCGCCGATCGCCGTCCCGACCCGTTCGCCGAGGGACGCGATCACCACCCCCATCGGATCCACGATCATCGACGCACCCGAACCTGCCGGGGCGCTCTGATCGGCCGCGGCGACGTAGATGGTGTTCTCGATGGCCCGGGCGCGGACGAGTGTGGTCCAGTGGTCTTCCTTGAGCGGGCCGGGCACCCACTCGGCGGGCAGGACCAGGACGTCCGCGCCCGCGTCGACGATACGTCGGGTCACCTCCGGGAACCGCAGGTCGTAGCACGTCTGCATGCCGAACGTCACGCCGTCGACGGTGAACGTCTCGGGGTCGCCGATCGCGCCGGCCTGCACGAAGTCCGACTCCGTGTAACCGAATGCGTCGTACAGGTGCAGCTTCCGATATGCGGCGGCGATACTGCCGTCGGGGGCGACCGCGACGAGGGTGTTGAAGATGCGGCGCTCGCCCGGGATCGCTTCGTTGATCCCCGCGACCACGGACAACCCGTGCCGGGCGGCGATCCCGCGGAGCCCGGTGACGAACTCGCCGTCCAGGGATTCCGCGGAGTCCACGAACCTCTCGTCCATGGTCGGGACCGTGAACATCGCGTATTCGGGTGCGGCCAGTACCCGGGCGCCGCCCGCCGCCGCCTCCTCGGCGAACTTCGCGATCCGGCCGAGGTTGTCCTGCTTGTCCGAACCCGGTGCGAACTGTGCGATTGCGATGTCGACCATGTCAGTGCCTTTCCGAAGTGACGGGTGCGGGCATTCGTTCGATCTTGCCGAGCACCACGGTGTAACAGAAGATTCCGCCGATCAAGACCGCTCCGGTCGCGATGAAGGCACCCGCGAACGAGCCCGTGGAGTCGACCACCATGCCGGTCACGATGGGCGCCGCGATCCCGAGGAGATTGGCGATGAAGTTGACGATTCCGCCGAGCGATCCGGTGTACCCCTGCGGGGCGATCAGGGCGACGATGCTGGAACCCGCGGGAACGGACACCGCCAGTCCGGCTGCGCCGATGGACAGGAAGATCAGCGCGACGGCGATCGATCCCGCGTACGCGGCGCCCGTCACCGCGAGGGACGCGAGGAGGCTGACCACCAGCACGGTTCGACGGACCTTGGTGACGTCGCCGGTTCGGGCCAGCCATCGGTCCATCAGGATGCCCGCGATGAGGAACTGCGCGATGACGGCGACCAGCCACGGAATCATCGTGTAGATGCCGCCCTTGAGCAGGTTCACACCGAACTGCTTCTCCAGATAGGCCGGCAGCCAGGTGAGCAGGACGTAGTACGCGTAGGTGTACGACGCGTAGCCGAGGGCCAGGCCCCAAGTCTTGCGTCGGCGCAGGAGATAACCGAGTCCGTTCAGAGACCCGGCCGTCTCGGCGTCTTCGTCCTCCGCACCGCCGGCTCGGATGAAGTCGAATTCCGCCTGGCTGAGACGTCCCTTGGCGAGTGCCTGCTTCGGGGTGAGGTAGAGCAGCCACCACACGGCCAGGTAGCCGACGGAGAGGATGCCGGTGAAGATGAACGCCGCGTGCCAACTGAACGTGGTGACGAGGAAGGCCATGATCGGGATGCCGATCACGTTGGAGATCTTTGCGCACCCGTCGAAGATGGCCGTCGCGGTTCCGCGCTCCTGCCGGGGGAACCACTGACCGATCGCCTTCCACCCCGCGGGCACCGTCGGCGCCTCGCCGATGCCGAGGACCAGACGGGCGACGAGAAGCATGCCGAGACCACCCGCGGCCGCGGACGCGAACGAGGCGACCGCCCACAGGAACGCCGCGGCCCGGTTGACCCAGCGGACGCCGATCTTGTCGATGAACGATCCGATCGGCATCTGGAGCATCGCGTACGTCCAGAGGAACGCCGAGGACACCATGCCCATCTGCGACGCACTGATATCGAAGTCCCGCATGATCTCCGGGGCGGCGATCGAGAGGTTGACGCGGTCGATGTAGTTGACGAACATTCCGACCCCGAGAACGCCGGCGATGGTCCACCGGGCACGGCCCACGCCGGGGTGGGCCGCCGCTTCCGCGCGGTCGGGGGATACCGGTCCCGACGTCTGGGTCGTCACCGTGACTCCCTGATCTGCTTGATCTGCTCGAACGGTGCCGCGAATCCTGCGGCGAGCGCACCGTGCTGCATGATCAGCGCCATCTGGTCGGCCCCGTGCTGCACCGCGAACTCCTTCTCTTCCACGCTCCATGCCGGGAGCACCCAGGGCTTACCCGCCTCGGCGGCGGCCGTGGCCACGGCCGCGAGGTCGGTGAAGTCACCCTCCTCGCGGGAGTATGCCCCGCGTTCGCGGCGGAGGGAGAGGTCCGACGGTCCGACGAACACGCCGTCGACGGTGTCGAGTGCCAGGATCTCGGCGATGTTCTCGATCGCTCCGGCGTCCTCGATCATCGGGTAGCAGCGGGTGAACGTGTCCTGCTCCGTGACCCACTCGTCGGTGAAACCGCCGTAGTTGGTGGTGCGGCCGCCCGCGAAACTCCGGTCGCCGAGTGGAGGGAACTTCGCGAATGCCGTGACTTCCTTTGCGTGAGCCGCATTTTCGATGTGGGGGATGACGACAGCTGTCGCGCCGAAGTCCAGTGCCTGCTGGATGGGTCCGCGTTCGGGCCCGAGTACTTTCGCCAGGACCTCCATGCCGATGCTGCGCAGGAACGGGATGAACCGTTCGAGATCCGCGAGGTCGAAGGATCCGTGCTCGATGTCGAGGACCACGGCGCCGTAGCCGATGCCGCGCGCGATCTCCGCTGCGGCGAAGCTCGGGTCGGACAGCCAGATCGCGTAACGCCGATCGGCGGGGGTGCTGTACATGCTGGTGGTCTCCTTTTTCTGGGGGTCCCGTTCCGGAACGGATGGCTCCTGGCGGTCACGGCGTTGTGACCGCCCGCACATCCAATTTATATACTTCATGTATACACAGAGGATCCTTGGTGTGTCCATAGCTTGTATGATCAATTTGTTACGAGTCCGTCAATCCGATGGGCCGTCTGACGAAGGGATCGCGATGTCGGCATCGACGCTCGCCGGGCCCACCGGTGAATCCGGACCGGCACGAGATCGGGTCTACGTCTGGCTGCGGGACGAGATCATCCGCGGGTCCATCGAAGGCGGCCGATTCCTCGACGAACTCTGGGTCTCGGGGACGATGGGAGTGTCACGCACTCCGGTGCGCGAAGCGTTTCACCGCCTTGCCGCCGAACGGTTCATCACGCTGCTTCCGCGCAAGGGTGCGCAGGTGCGCACGGTCACCGCCCGCGAACTCGAAGAGGTCTACCAGACCCGGCTGCTGATCGAGGGCCACGCGGTGTCCACCCTGTGTGCGCGGGGAGTTGGCGCACCCGCGCACATGGTCGATCTGATCGAGCCGATGGAAGCCGCGGGACGCGAGCAGGACTGGTTCGCGGTGTCCGGCCTCGACCGCGAATTCCACCTGACCATGGTCAGCGCCGCGCAGAATTCGGTGCTGACCGAACTCTACGATTCGCTGCGATCACGGCAGCAGCGCGTCGCCGTCCGCGCGCTGAACGTCGGACCCCAGCGGCTCGGCACCATCAACGCCCAGCACCGGGCGCTCGTCGCCGCACTCGACGCCGTCGACGCAGACAAGGCGCTGGAGATCCTCACCGCCCACCTCCGGCCCGTCCCGGAAGTGATGGCATTGCTGCCTTCCCAGTTGCGGGACGACGAAACTAGCTGAACACCACCGTCTTACGACCGTGCACGAGGACGCGGTCCTCGAGATGCCAGCGCAGGCCGCGGGACAGCACGAGCTTCTCGATGTCTCGACCCTGCCGGACCATGTCCGCGACCTCGTCGGCGTGGTCGACGCGGATCACGTCCTGCTCGATGATGGGACCCGCGTCCAGTTCGGCCGTCACGTAGTGGCAGGTGGCGCCGATCAGCTTCACACCGCGGGCGAAGGCCTGGTGGTACGGGCGGGCGCCGACGAAGGACGGCAGGAAGCTGTGGTGGATGTTGATCGCCCGGCCGGCCCAGTGCTCGCACAGTTCCGACGGCAGCACCTGCATGAAACGCGCCAGCACGACGGCATCGGGGTCGTGGGCGTCGACCAGTTCGCGCACCTGCTCGAACGCGGGCCCGCGTTCGGCGGGGTCCTTCGGGAACGGGACGTGATGGAAGTCGATGCCGTGCTGCCGCGTGACGGTCTCGAGGTCGCGGTGGTTGCCGATCACCGCGCAGATGTCGGCGGGCAACTCGCCGCCGGCCGCGCGGCCGAGCAGGTCGTGGAGGCAGTGCGCCTCCTTGCTCACCAGCAGCACCACCCGCTTGCGCTCACCGGTGTCGGATACCGTCCACTCGGTCTCGGGGCCGAGTTCGGCGGCGACGGCCGCGAAGCGCTCCCGGAGTTCCTCGATCGACATGTCGACCGAAGACGCACGGACAGCCTGACGGGTGAAGAACCAGCCGGTGTCGGCGTCCGCGTGGTACGCCGCCTCGACGATCCAGCCGCCTACCTCGGCGAGGAACGTCGAGATCCGGGCGACGATGCCGGTGCGGTCGGGGCAGCCGAGAGAAAGAACGTACCGGTGATCCTCGGTCGAAGCAGCGCTCATGGTCAACAGTCTTTCAGGTCGCGCTCCGGCCGTTCACCACGGCGGTGCCGACGAGGGTGCTCGCGTCGACGTCGTGAATCGCGCGCTCGGTGAGCAACTGCAGGAGATCGAGGCGAATCTGCTCGACCGTCCGGTCGTCGAACGGGGCGAGCGCGCGGCGGAAGTTCCCACCCAGGACGAGGTCCCAGGAGAACTCCGGGGTCGCGGGAATGATGTTGGACAGCTCCCGTACCTCGGTCGAGTGGGCGCCCAGCTCGCCCAGCCACTGGTGGAGCGCGTCCGGGGTGTCGATGCGCTCGAGGGGATCGAACGGCGACCCGGCCGGTTCGGGCTCGGGTTCCCGCTGCCGGGCCACGGCGTCGTGGAATGCGTCCGCGAAGTCGCGCAGCGCCCCCCGCCGCCACACCGTCATCCCGACCTTCCCGCCGGGACGGACGAGGCCCGCGAGCCGGGCGAAATCGGCATCCATGTGGGGCAGGAAGAACACGCCGTACGAGCAGGCGAGCGCGTCGTAGCCCGCTTCCGGGACCGTGCTCGGCGGCTCCCAGGTGGTGGCGTCCGCGCAGACGAACTCGACGTTCTGCAGTCCGCGCTCCGATGCCTTCAGCCGCCCCTGCTCGAGGAGTTCGTCGGCCAGGTCGACGCCGTGGACGAGCCCCGACGGTCCCACGGCAGCGGCCGCGGGGAGCGCCGAAGACCCTGCGCCGCAGCACACGTCGAGGACGGCATCGCCGGGACGCAGTCCGAGCTGGAAGACGAGTGACTGCCCGGCCGGCGCCCACACGGCCGTCGTCAGCCGGTCGAATTCCAGCCGCGCCTCGTCGAAGATCGATCCCGGATCGCTCATACGGCGATGCTAGGCCGTGCCGCAAGCCCCGGAAGGCATTGTGCGAAGCTCACAGGTATGTCCGACGTTGCACTGACCCGCTCCCAGGTGGCCGACCTCGTCGACCACACGCTCCTCAAGCCCGAGGCCACCACCGACGATGTGAAGGCGCTGATCGACGAGGCGCGCTCGCTCGGTGTGCTCGCCGTCTGCGTGTCGCCGTCGATGCTGCCGGTCAAGGCGCCCGGTCTGGTGACCGCCGCGGTGGTCGGGTTTCCGTCGGGAAAGCACCACTCGCTGGTCAAGGGGGCCGAGGCCCGGCTCGCCGTGGATCAGGGTGCGCAGGAGATCGACATGGTGATCGACATCGGTGCCGCCGTCGCCGGCGATTTCAACGCGGTGCTGGCCGACGTCCTCACCGTCCGCGAGGCAGTCGGCGATCACACGGTCCTGAAGGTGATCCTCGAGACCGCCGCCCTCAGCGACGAGGCGATCGTGGAAGCATGCCGGGCCGCCGAACGGGCCGGCGCGAACTTCGTGAAGACGTCCACCGGGTTCCATCCCGCCGGGGGAGCGACCGTGGAGGCGGTGCGGCTGATGGCGCAGACCGTCGGCGGGCGGATCGGTGTGAAGGCGAGCGGGGGGATCCGCACCGCGCAGGCCGCGCTCGACATGATCGCGGCCGGTGCGACGCGGCTGGGACTGTCGGGAACCCGTGCCGTCCTGGACGGGCTGCCCGACTGACCCGGCGGTCGATCAGACCAGGAGGCCGCAGCTGCTCTGCTGTTCCTGCTGCTGTTGCTGGGTGCCGGCGGCAGGCATCGTGTAGGCGCCGCCTTCGAGGGTGATCTCGATGGCGTCGTCGGTGACCTTCAGCGATGTCGGCTGCATGCCCAGAGGGTAGGTCTGCAGGCTCGAGGTCAGGGTCTGGACGACCCCGTCGACGAGATCGGTGGGAAGACCGAAACCGAGGATCTCCGCACCCACCGTCTGCACCTTGACGGTCCCGTTCACGACCTCCGGTTTGACGGTCAGATCCGCGAGCCCGGCCGGGCCGACGGAGAACCTCAACGTCCCGGCATTGGAATCGGCGGTGACACCGCTGATGAGCGAACCGAACGCCTGCTGCTGCAGCGTCGCGAGGATGCCCGCGGTCGACCAGGTGATGTCCGCGTCGGAACTGCCGATGGTGCCGCTGCTGTCCGCGGTGTTCTCGATCCGGATGTCGTTGACCTGAGCGTGCACCTGCATTCCCTGTGCGGGGCCGAACTTGGTGTCGTCGCTGTCGATGGTGATGTACGGGACGTTCTTGTCGACCGACTGGAGCAGGACCGGCTTCCAGCTCAGCCCCACGTCCACCTGCGAGCCGAGTTGGCTCTCGAACTGGTCTGCCATGCAGGTCTTCACTCTGTTGCGCACGTAGAGTTCGCCGCCGACGAGGACCGCCACGAGCGCGGCGATGACGACAAGGGAGATGACGAGCACACGGTTACTTCGGGGTGCGGAGTTCGTTCGGGCTGCCATTGCAGCGATTCTTCCCGACAACTCTGAACAAATTCTGTGAATGCGTCGGAGGCGTGTCGTCGGGATCCGCAGAAATTGTGATGCGTGCCACAATTGCCCAGTAATCTAGGGGAATGTCCGGATGGTTGGCTCCACGTCCCGGTGACCCGGAGCGCGAAGGTGTCGGTGAAGAACTGACGCGCGTCGCGACGGCTCAGGCGGGTTTCTTCACCACTGCGCAAGTGCTGCGCCTCGGTTTCGCCTCTGACGAGATCGGCGAGCGCGTCGCCGACGGTTCGTGGGTCAAGGTCGAGCGAGACCTGTTCCGCTTGAAGGATTGTCCGCACTCCGATCTCGAGGAGTTCGCGAAGTGGTGCACCTGGTTCGGTGCCGCTGCCGCGGTCTCCCACCAGAGTGCCGCCGAACTTCACGGGCTCGGGCACCTGTACCCGCGGTTCATCCACCTCTCGACGGTGCTGTCACCTCCGTCGCCGACGCAGCAGTTGGCGCTGCACCGGCGATCGCTACGCCCGGAGGACTGCGAGCAGGTCGGCCCCCTGCGCATCACGACGCCGCTGTGCACGGCACTCGACCTCGCCGCGAGCGGCATCTCGCAGGAACTGCTCGACGAGGTGGTCGCCGACGGCGTCGCGATCGGGCGACTGAATGCGCGAGCGCTGCACGGGGAGTGCGGTTCGCTGCCGGCGCAGGTGGCGCAGCGCGTCGAACACGCACTGGCCACCTGCACCTGACCGGTCACCGTTCCGGGATCAGAACGGCCACTCGCCGTTCCGGGTGCCCTCCAGGAGCGGGATCATCGAGAATCCCGCGTCCGACAGTCCGCCGAACGTGTGGCGGTTCGCGGACCCCGTCGGTCCGTGTCCGTGGCGGTAGCCCGCCACGTTCCACGTGTACACGGGGACGTCGGCCGGGACGTGCCGGGTCGGATCGCCCCACGCCGCCTGCTCGTCGGTGACGATGACGACGCGATCGTGGTCGCGGTAGTGCTTCCGCACCGCCGACGCCGTGTCCGTGCCGCCCAGGTCGCCGAAACTGTCGACGACCCGCAGCACCGGCTGGTGCTTGAACGGCACGTACCGGCTGTCCGTGCCGAACTCGACCAGGTTCGCCCGCTCGGCCCGCGCCGCCAGTACGGTGCCGAACACGGCGGCCGCGTCCGCCCGCGTCAGTTCCGACCGCGCCGAGACGCGGCTGTAGAACATCGATCCGGACCGGTCGACGAGCACCAGGGTGCGGCCGGGTAGCGACGGGACCGCGGACAGCGACGCCCCGAGCGCACGCTCGAGAGCATGTCCCCACCGCAGGCTCGGCGCGTTCCGGTTGGCCGCGAGGAACCGCATCGGCAGCTGCCGCGACTTCGCGACCTCACCCGGATCGGAGATCCGGGCCGCCACCTGTTCCGCAACGTGGTCGGGGATCCCGGCCTCGTCGAAGTTCCGCAGGTTGCGAAGAAGCGCCATGTATCCCATGGACGGGATCACCGCCTGCCATGCCGCGGCATCCATCGGCCCCTGCAGCCAGCCGGCGAGCGACTCCCACGTCATGCCGGCCGCCGACAGCCGCTCCGGGGTCCGGAGGACGGCACGCCGATCCTCCGCCGGGAGCGCCGCCAGCGCCGCCCGTTCCGTGAGCATCCGCAGGCCGGTGGGGACCGGGTTCTCGCGTCCCTGCCGCCGATCGATTGCATGCCGGAACAGCTCGCCCTGCCACGTCGCCGACGGCGCCGCATGGGTGAGCTCGAGGACGTCGCCGAAGCGGACGTCCCTGGCATCGGAATCCCACTTCAGCAGTGAGCGTTCCGAGTACAGGCGGACGGCGGCGTCGGCGACACCGCGCTTGACCGGCTTCGGGATCGAACGACCGTGGCGCGCAATCCAGTAGGCGAGGATCTCACCCGGCTCGTCGGCCCGCTCCAGCGCCGAGGAGATGACGGCGCGGTTGCCGCCGTGCAGACCGGCGCCCAGCCGGGCCCGGACGAACTCGGCTGCGGCCACCACCGACGCCGAACGCAGATGCGCGTCGCGGCGCAGCCACCCGATCAGGCGGGCGGCCCACTCCGGGTCCGACAGCGTGACCTCGTGGATGAGCTCGACGAACCGGTCGTCGCGGTCCGGAGCCGACTCGTAGAACGTGTGCTCACCCACCATGTTGGTGACCGCGAGGAGGAACAACTCGCTCTTCGCGTCGCGGGCGTAGCCGCTGCCGCCCTCGAACGTGCGGCCGGCCGGTTGCGTTTCCGACGTGATGGGGCTCTGTACCTTGTTGCGGCGCAGCGTCTTCAGGTTGAACTTGCTCATGGGGTGTTCCTCCTTCCGGGAGGTGTCGGTGCTCGAGGGGTGCGCGCCACCCGAGGTCGAGGCGACGACGGGGTGCGGAGTCGAACCGCGTGCTTGCGCACTTCACCTGAGAAGTATCCGTCGTCTGCGCACCGGGTGGCGCGCACGCATGTCGTGCCGAGTTCGGAGTCGGCGGAGGCACGAACGCGCTCTACCACTGAGCTACAGGGACCTGCGTCCCTGACCGGATTCGAACCGGCGACCACGCGATCCACAGTCGAAGTAGCCCTCGCCTGCGCACCGGCACAACATGTTTCGTGAAGTGACTCTACGGGGCGCGTCGGGGGATGTCGCGTGAATTAATTCGTGCCGGAACCGGGCGCGACCACGTCCCACGGAACGGTGAGGATGTTGTCGCGGAGCCGGCGGCGCTGGGGTTGCACGGGAAGTCCCTGCGCGCGCAGCAGTTCGAGGGCCGCCCGCCACCGCACCCGCGGTCCGAACGAGCCGTGCGGCGCTGCGGTGGCCCACGCGCGATCCGCTGCCGCGAGGAGGGCATGGACCGGCTCACCCGGGACGTTGCGATGGATCAGGGCCTTGGGCAGCCGTTCGGCGATGTCCGACGGCCTGTCCACGGCGAAGGGATCCCATGCCAGCGTCAGCGACAGCGGGCGGGTGGCGTCCAGCAGCACCCACGCGCAGCGGCGGCCCAGCTCGTCACACGTGCCGTCGACGATCAGCCCACCCGGTGCGAGCCCGGACTGCATCCGCGCCCACGCCGGCCCGACCGCATCCTCGGGATACTGCCGCAGCACGTTGAAGGCACGGACCAGGACGGGGCGCAGTCCGGAGAGCTCGAACCCGCCGCGGGCGAAACTGACTCCGTTCCGGCTCTCGACCACACGCTCGGGATCGATCTCGAGCCCGACCACCCGGCGGTCGCCGCGCACGGCCGTCAGCCGGTCGGCGAGCTCGAACGTGGTGTGCGGCCGGGCGCCGTACCCGAGGTCGACGACGAGCGGGTCGGCGGAAGCGTGCAGCGTCCGGCGCACCAGCGCGTCGTGGACGAGCCAGCGGTCGCTGCGGCGCAGCCGATTGATGCCTGTCGTACCCCGGGTGATGACACCGTGAGGCCGCTTCAGCGTCGCTGAAGTCATGGGAAATCCGTGCGGTGGTTTCTAGTGCTGCGACAACCACGTTTCGGTGATCTCGGCCTCGGCGCGGAAGAGGTCGATCAGATTGACGAGCATCAGCTGCTCCAGCTTCCCCCCGATGAACGGCAGGTACACCTTGGCCTCGGACGAGGTACGGAACGTGCAGCCCGTCTCGGTGGCGAACAACTTCATGGTACCCGTGAGGCTGCCCGGGCCCGCGGGGATCGACGCTTCGTACGTGCCCGTGGTCGGCTCACCGAAGGGCGTGTACGACTCCTTGCGCGTGATGACCATGTCCTTCTTCATCACCGTCTGCGCGATCTCGGGGAGTTCCGACCGCGGCAGGATGTGGTGCAGGACGATGTCGATCCCGTCGTCGTTCACGTCGAAGTGCTCGATGTGGTTCTCGGAGTACTTCCGCATCTCCTCGATGCGCGCATCCCAGTAGTCACGGTTGGTGAACGCGTTGTACACCTCTTTCGGGGTGTGCTTGTAACGGGCTGAGTAGTCGATGCGGCGAGCCATGATCGCCAAGGTTACCGGCTGTGACAGAACACAAGGGACACCCGCCCCAGGTCAGGCCCCGAGCCACTGCTGCGTGAAGCCCTGCTCTTTCTCGATCAGGCGCAGGACCTCGTCCGCGATCGCGCTCTCGATCTTGCCGCCGATCAGCGGGATCCTCACGTCGGCCTTGCCCTCGACCTGCACGTTCGACCCGGAACCGGTAGCCGTCAGGGTCTGGGTCCCCGAGATCGTCGCGGGCGCACCCTGGACTTCGGCCGTGAACGTGCCCTCGGCGTGATCGCCGTCGAGCGTGCCCCACGTCTCCGTGCGCTTGATCACGAGATCGCCCGACCGGACCTTCGAGACGATGCTGGGCAGGTGCTCGGCGGGAATCGACTGCGACATGGCCACCGAGATGGTGCCCGGGCCGGTCGTGACCTCTTCCAGGGTTGCCCCCGGTCCTCCGACCCGGTCGAGACGGTCGCGCCAGTACTGCTCGGTGATCAGGCCCGCATGGACCTGGGCGACGGGAAACGCATAGGACGACGAATGCTCGATGCGGCGACTCACGATCCGTGAGGCTACCGTTTGCGGTTGTGTGGGACGTGAGCATTGTCAGTCAACTCGTCGATTCGGGCGCCTTCGTGTCCGAGAACCTCGAACTGTCGGGGATGACCACGCTGCGCGTGGGCGGGCCGGCGCGGATCGTGGCGGAGTGTCCGACCACGCAGGTCCTCGTCGACGTGGTGCGGCTGCTCGACGCCGCGCACATCCCGACGCTGATCCTCGCCGGCGGCTCCAATCTGGTGGTCGGGGACGACGGATTCGACGGTGTGGTCGTGCGTGTGTGCAACACCACCGTCGGTCTGGAGGAGGGATTCGTCACTGCCGAGGCAGGCGCCGAGTGGGATCAGGTGGTCGCGCAGACCGTCGCCGCCGAGCTGGGCGGGCTCGAATGCCTGTCGGGGATTCCCGGCTCCACCGGGGCCACCCCGGTGCAGAACGTCGGCGCGTACGGCGTCGAGGTGGGGTCGATGCTGCGGCGGGTCCACCTCCTCGATCGACGTACCGGTGAGTCGCGCTGGGTCGAACCCGAGGCTCTCGGTCTCGGTTACCGCACGAGCGTCCTCAAGCATTCCGATGCCGCCCTGGTGCTGGCCGTGGAACTGACCGTGCATCCCGACGGGCTCGGCGAGCCGCTGCGCTACCGCGAACTGGTCTCGGCGCTGAACGGTGCCGAGGGCGACCGGTTGCCGTCGGCGCAGGTCCGCGACGCCGTGCTGGACCTGCGGCGGGGCAAGGGTATGGTGCTCGATCCCGAGGATTACGACACCTGGAGCGCGGGCTCCTTCTTCACCAACCCCGTCGTGCCCGACGGCGAGTTGGCGGGTGTCCTCGCCGCGATCGAGACCCGCCTCGGCGACGCCGCCGTTCCGCAGTACCCGGCCGACGGTGGAACAAAGTTGTCTGCGGGGTGGCTGATCGAGCGGGCCGGCTTCTCGAAGGGGTATCCCGGCGAGAACGCAGTCGCGCGGCTGTCGACCAAGCACACGCTCGCGTTGACCAATCGAGGTGCCGCGAAGAGCGAAGACCTGCTGGCATTGGCTCGCGATGTCCGGGACGGCGTCCAGTCGGCGTTCGGTGTCCGGCTCGAACCCGAACCCGTGACGGTGGGCTGCGCGATCTGAGACAGGTCCGTAGCGCAGGTAACCTGTTAGCTGTGCATGAACTGGGTTCTCGGACAAGTCGGTCGCGCGTCGCGCTGATCGCGACGGCGCTGATCGCGTTTCTCGTTCTGCTGACCGGATGCACGGTCGGCACCGAGTCGGGAACCGCCACCGCGCCGCCCGAGCCTGCGGTCGAGGTCACCCAGAATCCGGCGTCGGGCACCGAGGACGTCAATCCGGTGGCGCCGATCTCCGCGACCGCGTCGCAGGGCACGTTCACCGACATCTCCCTCGTCAACGCCGAGGGGCGTGCCGTGCAGGGTGTGCTGTCACCCGACCGGACCACGTTCACCGTCGGGGAGGCGCTGGGCTACGGCGCCACGTACACGTGGAAGGGCACGGCGCTCGGCACCGACGGCAAGTCCGTCGCCGTCGACGGCAGCTTCACCACGGTCGAGCCCGACGAGACGATCGGCGCCACCCTCAACATCGGCGACGGTCAGGAAGTGGGGATCGCCGCCCCGATCATCGTCCAGTTCCACGAGTCGATCGAGGACAAGGCGGCGGTCGAGAAGGCGATGACCGTCACGACGAACCCGCCCACACCCGGCTCGTGGGCGTGGCTGCCCGACGACAACGGGTCGCGCGCACACTGGCGCCCGCAGAACTACTGGGCGCCCGGCACCACCGTGAGCCTCGACGCCAAGCTGTACGGACTGGACTTCGGCGATGGAGCGTACGGCGCGGAGGATCTGTCGCTGAACTTCACCGTCGGGCGCAGCCAGATCGTGATCGCGAACGCGCCGAGCCACCGCATGCAGGTGGTGCGCGGCGGCGAGACCATCATGGACATCCCCGTCAGCTACGGCGAAGGCAACGAGGCCCGCAACGTCACCCGCAGCGGCATCCACATGGTGACCGAGAAGCACGAGGACTTCCTCATGTCCAACCCGCCGTTCTACGAGAACGTGCGCGAGCGCTGGGCGGTCCGCATCTCCAACAACGGTGAGTTCATCCACGCGAACCCCGAGACCATCGGCGTCCAGGGTTCGTCGAACGTCACCAACGGCTGCATCAACCTGTCCCTCGAGGACGCCCAGCAGTACTTCGGCACCGCGATGTACGGCGATCCCGTCGAGGTGACCGGAACGTCCATCGACCTCTCGGCCGCCGACGGCGACATCTACGACTGGGCCGTCAGCTGGCCCGAATGGCAGTCCCTCTCCGCCCTCGCATAGGTGAGTGGCAATGGGTGCCCGGGCACGCAATGCCACTCACGTGCGGTGCCTGACCCGATCGACGAACTTTTTCGCACCCGGTGGAACCGAAACCGGGGCCGCCGCGTCTACCTGAATGAGGACGCGTCGACGGCGGCGTGTTCTCGGTTCACACAACTGTGGGGAGTCGTCCGCTGTCGAGGGGTCGACGGACGACCCCGACAGTCCGTTTCGGTCGAAAGTCGTTGATCGGCAGGGGGCTGTGGGATGGGATGGATGTTGCTGGGGGTCGTGACGATCGTGGCGGGACTGTGGACCGTGGTCCTGGTGCTCGAACACCAGGACCGGCGGACCGCCGCGAACGCGTCTACGTCGTGCGGTGAAAACGCCCGGACGAAGCCTGATCTCGTGGCTTGACGACGATCTGGTCGATGTTCACATGGGAGGGTCGCGACGCGACGAACCCGACGACGTCCGCGACATCCGCGGCGACGAGCGGGGTGATTCCCTCGTAGACCTTGTCGGCACGCTCCTGGTCGCCTTCGAATCGCACCAGCGAGAACTCGGTTTCCACCGCGCCAGGCGCGATTTCGGTGAGACGGACCGGCTTGCCGAGCAGTTCTCCGCGCAGCGTGCGGTGCAGGACGCCCTCCGCGTGCTTGGCGGTCGTGTATCCGGAACCGTTGTCGTACGCCTCGAGCGCGGCCAGCGACGTGATGGTGACGACCAGACCGTCACCCGACTCGATCAACTTCGGCAGCAGCGCCTTGGTGATCCGAAGGGTCCCCAGGACGTTGGTCTCCCACATCCACCGCCAGTCGTCGAGATCGGCCTCGGCGACGGTGGCCAGTCCCTTGGCGCCGCCCGCATTGTTCACGAGCACGTCGACCCTCGGCAGTACCGCACTGAACGCGTCCACGGAATCCTGGTCCGTGACGTCGAGTTCGAGTGCGGTACCGCCGATGTCTTCGGCAATCTTCTCCAGACGATCCAGTCGCCGGGCCCCGATGACCACATGAAATCCCTGCGCGGCCAGGGTGCGGGCGGTGGCTTCTCCGATTCCGGAGCTCGCCCCGGTGACGACGGCGATGCGGGTGTCAGGTGAAAAGGTCATGCCGACATGTTAGGGCTCGTCGATGACGGAGTAGCCACTCGCGTCGCCGGCGACGCTGCGGCTGCGCTCGCCCCGGATGTCGACGGGGACGTCGCCGGCCAGGGTGATGCGGTTGAGTCGCCGGTACTGGTCGTCGTAGTCGGCGACGGCGTAGTGCTGAGTGGCACGGTTGTCCCAGATCGCGACGTCGCCCGACTGCCAGTTCCACCGGGTCGTGAACTCGAGCGAGATCGCGTGATCCTGCAGAACCCGGAAGAGTGCCTGCGACTGGCTGCTGCTCAGACCGACCAGGCTCTTGACGAAGTGACCGAGCAGCAGTGTGCGCTCACCGGTCTCGGGGTGCACCCGCACCACCGGGTGCTCCGTCTCGAAGTAGGTGGACTGGAACTCGGCGCGGTACTCCTTCGCCTTCTCGTCCTGCGCGCGTTCCGCGCTGGTCGCCGCGTAGTCGTAGACGTTGGTGTGCGTCGCCCACAGGTTGTCGGCGAGGATTTTCAGCGGTTCGGGTAGCGCGTAGTAGGCGGCGACACCCGACGCCCAGGTGGTGGATCCGCCGTACGTGGGGAGTTGCACGGCGCGCAGGATCGACGCCTTCGGGATGCGATCGACGAACGTGACGTCGGTGTGCCAGCTGTTGGCCTTGCCGTAGTCGGAGTCGATGGGCAGCACCTTGGTGCCGCGCGACGTGACGGTCGGATGTGCCGTGGTGGGGGAGCCGAGAAGCTCCGCGAACTCGTACTGCGAGTCGTCGGTCAGGTGTTCCTGGCCACGGAAGAAGATCACCTTGTGCTCGAGCAGGGCCTGGCGGATGAGCGACACGGTGGCGGGGTCGAGGTTGCCGCCGAGCCGGACGCCGTCGATCCGGGCGCCGATGTGGGCGCCGAGCTTGACGACGCTCGCAGTGTTCTGGGAACCCTCGGCGTCTGTCACGTGCTCGGGCGCGAAATCGATGGACATGGTGAGCCTTTCGGATACCGGAGACGGTGTGGAGTCCCGTAACCGAACCATCGGGCAGTGTGTCGCCGGAAGGATTTGCGTCACCCTGATCGCAACGGGCGGGTGCGCGGAACGACGTCGCCGCCGCGCCGGGAGGCGGTGCGGCGGCGACGGGAGCGTCGATCGTGTCGGCGCTACGCGGCGGCGCGAACCTTCCGTGTGATCGCGATGACGCACAGCAGGCTGAGCAGTGTGACCGCGGTGAGGTACAGGCTGATCGGTGCCGACGAACCCCAGTTCGCGTACAGCGCGGCGGCCACGGTCGGGGCCAGGCCGCCGCCGAGAACCGAGCCGATCTGGTAGCCGAGCGACGCACCGCTGTACCGGACCTCGGCGCTGAACAGTTCGGTGAACAGTGCCGCGATCGGCCCGTAGACGATGCCCATGAACACGGCCGTGCCGAGGAGGGCGAGCATCATCACCGCGGGGTTCCCGAGATCGATCAGCGGGAACAGTGCGGCCGCCCAGACGGTCAGCCCCACCGAGCCTGTGACGAGGAGTCGCCGCCGGCCGTACCGGTCGGACAGGATCGACGCGACGGGGATGACGATCAGCCACACGAACGAGGCGATCAGTGTGAAGACGAGCACGAGCGTCTTGCTCATGCCGAGGACCTTCGTCGAATAGGACAGCAGGTACGCCATGAAGATGTAGCCGACGGTGTTGATGCCGATGAACGCGCCTGCGGCCAGAAGGACTTCGCGCAGGTTCTCCCGCAGGACGGTGACGATCGGCAGTCGTTGGTCGCGGTGGGTGCTCTTGACCTTCTCGAAGTCGGGGCTCTCGGTGATGGTGAACCGGATGACGAGACCCATCAGCACCATCACCGCGCTGGCCAGGAACGGCACCCGCCAGCCCCAGGACAGGAACGCTTCCTCGCTGAGGCTCGTCGACACCCCCAGGAACACGAGATTCGCCAGGATCAGGCCGCCGGGCACACCCATCTGCGGGAAGCTCCCGTAGAAGCCCTTCCTGTTGGCGGGGGCGTGCTCCACCGCCATCAGCACTGCGCCGCCCCATTCCCCGCCGACGCCGATTCCCTGCACGAAACGCAGGGTGACCAGCAGGATCGGCGCCCACACGCCGATGGTGGCGTAGGTGGGGAGCAGTCCGATGCCGACGGTCGCGCCGCCCATCAGCATCAGGGACAGGACGAGCATGGACTTGCGTCCGATGCGGTCACCGAAGTGGCCCATCACGACGCCGCCGATCGGCCGGGCGATGAAGCCGACGGAGAACGTCGCGAACGCGGCCAGTGTGCCCGCGATGGACGAGAAGGACGGGAAGAACAACGGGCCGAACACGATTGCCGCGGCCATGCCGTAGATGAAGTAGTCGTACCACTCGATGGCGGTCCCGATGAGACTGGCGCCGGCCACCTTCAGCGGCCGGACGGGCGCCTGCGGTGTCACGGAGGTCTGGGTGGAGGTCATGTCGATTCCTTCGAGGGCGCCGGGGCGGCGGACGTGCCGCCCCGGCGGGGTGATGACGGGATGCCTACCGAACTGCGGAGCCCACTAGTTCTGCGTCACCTCGCTGGACTTGTTCGCGTCGACCGACTGTTCGGTCAGGTGGTCGGTCTTGCACTGGAAGTTCCGGTACATGTCCATCTGGTCGCTGTAGTGCCGTGAACGCGTGCCGTCCGGTGCGATGAACCCGCTCTGGCCGGGCGGCCCGACGGTGCAGAGGTCGGCGATGCCGTCGCCGAGCACGATGCGGTCGTTCTGGGTACCACGGTTCATGTACGGCGACAGGGACAGCACCTCGTCGCTACCGGCCTGGGGGACGCCCAGGTAGTTCTTGTAGTCGAACCGATTCGCGGCGACCGGCATCTTCCAGCCGGCGGGGTCGGGGCCCTGCTCGGTGCGCAGCCGGTCCATCGCCTGGCCGAACGTCGAACGGAGGACGGACATCCGGTCCGCTCCGTTGAAGAAGTCGGTGGTCTGTGGAACTCCGGACTCGTCGCCGCGCAGGGCGTTGTAGACGAGTTTCGTCGCCTCGGCAGGACGCGCGGTGCCCGCGGCGGGGTACACCTTGCCCGCGTACGAGGCGTACACGTCTTCCGGCAGGTCGTCCCGGATCACCGTGTCGAACAGGATCGGCAGCCACGTGCGCATGATCGCCGGTTGCGGGTCGTCGTACACGCCGTCCGCGTTGTCGTCGGTGGCCTGTCCGTCCCAGTCGCGGAGCATGTTCACGCCCGCGGCGACAGGGTCGCTGCCCGGCAGTTGCTCGGTGGCCTGCGCCAGGTACGGCAGCAGATAGTCGACGTTGAGGTCGGCGAACGACGCCTGCCGGTTGATGTCCCAGATCTCGCCGGGGGTGAACTTGTCCTTGGCCTCGAGGCGAGTGGTGATCGCTCGCACGCGGTCGACGGGGGACCAGTTGTAGCCGTCGGCGAGTGCGCCGGCCGCGGATTGATTGTTCCAGTTGGCCAGATAGCCCTGCTCGGGGTTGTACGACTGCGGGTTCTCCTCGAAGGGGCGGATGCCCTCCCACTCCATGCTGCCGTCACCGATCGCCGGAAGTCGAAGGTCCTGGTCGGCAGGGCGGACCGGCAGTCGACCGGGGGAGACGTACCCGATGTTTCCCTGGTTGTCGGCGTAGTACCAGTTGATGGTGATGGCCACCTTCTTCGCCTGCTCGAGGAACTCGTCCCAGCTCGTGGCCTTCATGATGTCGATCCAGGCGACCAGCGACTGGATCTCGTATCCCGCCCAGCTCTCCTTCAGGGAGTAGGCACTGCCGTTCGGGGTGTCGAAACTGGTGACGCGGCCGTGCACCGTCGAGTAGACGGGGTACGCGACGTCCGGTCCGCCCCGCACCTCGATCGTCTCGTTCCGCACCTCCATCGGGCGGTATTCGCCGTCGTACCGGTACGCGTGCTCGTTCGAGGGGTCGAGCACTTCCTGATAGACGTCGTTGACGTCGAGCGGCCCGGCGGTCGCTCCCCACGAGATCGTCTTGTTGGTGCCGAACAGAACGGTCGGGACGGCATAGGGGGTGTTTCCCGCAACGTCGAGGCCGGCGCCGTGCAAACCGACGCCGTACACGTAGGACGGGTTGAACCAGCCGAACTGCGGTCCGTTCATCAGAATGGATGTGCCGTCGGCGGTCTTGTCGGCGCCGACCATCCAGAGGTTGCTGGCCTCGGGTTTCATGTGCGGCCATTCGCCTCCGCCGGCGTTCTTCATCCGGGTCAGATTCGCGTCGGGCAGAGCCTGCGTGACGTCGGAGAGCCCCGCTTCCTGTGACATCGCGTGCGGCCCGTCGTCGGGCGAAGTCGACTCGTCGCGGGGGACCGTCGTCGGGGCGCCGGGATCTTCCTCGGCCCAGATCAGCTGGTCGAAGAGCTGCCTGCCCTTCTCGTCGCCGTTCTTCGCCTGCAGGCTCTTCAGGACCTGGAGGTTCGCGAGTTCGCTGCTCGACTGGGAGAACCTGTTGGCCATGGTCTGCACCCAGACCATGGCCACGTCGTACCCGGTCCAGTGCTCGGGCCGGAAGTCGCCGTCCAGGAACTGCTTCGGCATCAGGTGTGCCGGATCTGCGCCGACCTCGTCGATCCGCTTGTTGAACCCCTCGGCGTAGCCCTCGAAGATGTCGCGTTCAGTCTGCGGGAGTCGGGCCAGCTGATCCTTGATCGACTGTGGATCGATGCTGTTGCGCGCCGTCTTGTCGATTTCGACGTAGTCGGGTCCGAGCACCTCGGCCGCCGTGCCGATCGACGACCGCTTGGCCATCTCCATCTGGAACAGCCGATCCTCGGCGACCGAGTAGCCGTATCCGGAGTACAGCGCGCGCGTGGTGTCGGCGTACACGTGGGGGATTCCGTAGCCGTCCCTCTTCACCGTGATCCCGGTTCCGGGGGAGTCCTGCGTTCCGGTGGCCGAGCAGGCCGTCAGCAGCACGCTGAGTCCGACGCCCAGGGCGAGCAGCGCCTTCGTCGTCTTCATCGACAGCCTCGGTTCCGGTCGGTGGCAGACCGGTGTCGATCACATCGATACATCTCGCTCCTATAACCGTACGTTCGGTTGGTATCCCGGCGTATTGTGTCGTGAAACACGATTGCCGTCAAGAGTGGTGATGCTCTCCGATGTGCGCCGCAGGCGGCGCCTCGCAATGGCGGGAACTGCGGAAGTGGCGCGGCGCGGAGCTACACGCCGACGCGCCCTCCGATTGGTGAAACCGACCGAAGCTGCTAGTTTCGTGTCATGTCTTCAGGCCAGTCGACCGCTCCGCGGGTCACCTATGTGACTTCCGCGCTGGGCTCGCGGCTGCCCTTGGCGCGGGAACTGTGTTGTCGCTGTCTCAGCATCTGCAGCTAATTCGCGCAGTCTTCTCCTGATCGATCGTCCTCGGTCGTCCCCACTCTCCGATGGGACGGATGCAGCGTTCGGACGAAGGTGCGCACCGCCTCCGCTTGCAAGGACTGCCACGTGTCTACCCCCACTCTTTCCAGCCCCACCCGGACCGGCTCCGCATCTCGATTCCAGCGGCCCGTGTCCCGTCCCCGTCTCCACATCGTTCCCCCCGAGCTGCGGATCAGCGACGGCCCGGCCGCCGGTGTTCTGCGGGTGGCCCGGTCTCGCGGGCCGCTGTCCAGGGATGTCGCCGCGAAAGCGACCGGCCTGAGCATCGCCACCGTCAACCGTCAGGTGTCGGCGCTTCTCGACCTCGGGCTGCTGCGCGAACGCGGCGACCTCACGCCGTCCGGCGCCATCGGCCGTCCGCGCGTTCCGTTCGAGGTCAACCACGAGCCCTACCTGACGGTGGGCATCCACATCGGCGCGGTCGTGACCAGCATCATCGCCAGCGACCTGCGCGGGAAGGTCCTCGGCGCGGTCGAGGTACCCACCCCGCAGGGAGCATCCGCCGACGCACTCGCCGGCATCGCACGCAGCGCGCGGGCCTTCGCCTCCCGCTGGCACCGGCGTCGCCCGCTGTGGGCGGGTGTCGCCCTCGGCGGTCGTGTCGATCCGCAGACCGGTGTCGTCGACCATCCCCGGCTGGGATGGAAGTCCGCCCAGGTCGGTGCCATCATCGCGACCGGACTCGGGTTGCCCGTCTCCGTCGCGGCGCACGTCGAGGCGATGGCCGCGTCCGAACTGCTGCTGAGCCCGGACAGCGAAGACGGTGTCGCGCAAGGCGAAACGGGCCTGTACTTCTACGCCCGCGAGACCGCAGGCATCGCGATCACGATCGACGGCCGCGTCCACACGCCGTCGAGCGGTCCCGGTTCCATCGCGCACCTGCCGACCGGCTCGTCGGCGCAGTGCTCGTGCGGTTCACGCGGGTGCCTCGAGGCGACGATCAGCGATCGCGCGGTCATCTCCGCCGCCCTCGATGCGGGCATCCTCCCGGAGTCCAACCAGCGGCCGACGATGAGCGCCCTCTACAAGGCCGCGTCCTCGGGTTCCGTTCCCGCGCACGAGCTTCTGGTGGAACGCGCTCAGGTGCTCGGGAAGACGGTGGCCATGCTGCGGGACCTGTTCAACCCGGACCGGGTGATCCTCGGAGGTCAGGCGTTCACCGAGTACCCGGCAGGTATCCCGCACGTCGCGGAGGCCTTCGCGCAGGCGTCGTCGCTGGAGCGCAGGGACATTCGCATTTCCGGCTTCGGCAACCGGGTGCAGGAGTACGCCTCGACGGTCGTGTCGCTGAGCACGATCTATTCCGATCCGGTCGGAGCGATGCGCCGGACATCGAACTAGCGTCACAGCAATTCGTCAGCCGCACGGGCAATAGTCTGTGCGGCTGACGAATTCGTGTGTGTCCGTCCGGGCGCTCACCCCGGCGGGTCTCAGAGTTTGCGCAGCCCGTCGAGGACGCGTTCCATCAGTTTCCGGTCCGGGCCGGTGGACCCGGCCGTCTCGTTGACGGTGACCGCCCCGGCCGCGGCGAGGTCGCCGACGAGTACGCGCGCGACCCCGAGCGGGATCGACGCGAGCGACGCGATCTCGGCCACCGACCGCGGTTCGGAGCACAGCGCGAAGACGCGGCGCAGTTCGTCCGGCGCCGGCATCCCGTCCACCACGGTGTCCCCGTCCGGGCGGGCGACGATGAGCGCCTCCAGTGGCAGATCGACCCCGGACTCGGTCCGACCGCCCGTGAGGATGAACGGCCGGACGATGGAGACGGTGTCCTCGGGCGTCACCCACTCGGTGGACTCGGCGGCAGGACTGTCGATGGTCTCGGGGGCCTGGCCGGCGGGTTCGGGAGCGGGTTCCACCTGCTCGGGGGCGGCCTCGGCCGGGCCGGGCTCCACCCACTCGGTCGACTGCGGCGGGCTCGGGTCCTGGTCTTTCCTGGCGCTGCGGCGCCGGCCGGCTGATCCGAAGCGCGCCCCTGTCGCGCCGATCAACGGCCAGTTCTCATCGCTCACAGTCATCGGTTGGGACCCTTCTCGCACTACCCCACCCACTCCATGGTCCCAAACCCTCGGTTCGGGTGAATGAACCGGTCCCTGTGATTCCGGCTACAGGGTGCGCGCGAGCGTTAGATTTGCTGCGTGACCCATTGGCGGCAGAACTCGGATCCGTTCCTCGCTCCCGATCTCGGCCGGTCCGCGCTGCTCGTCGTCGACACACAGGTGGACTTCGTGGACGGCGGGGCCGCCCCGATTCCGGGCACCTCGGCAGTGCTGCCCGCGATCGCGCGTCTCGTGGACGCCTACCGGGAGGCCTCGGCCCCGATCGTGCACGTCGTCCGGTTGTACGAGGGCGACGACGTCGACCTGTGCCGCCGCCGCGTGATCGCGGCCGGATTCGACCTCGCCAGACCGGGCACCGCGGGCTCCCAGGTGGCGCCGGAGCTGGGCGTGCCACCGCTCGATCCCGAGTCGCTCCTCGGCGGCGGCCTCCAGGCCGTCTCTCCGGCCGAGCACATTCTGTTCAAGCCCAGGTGGAGTTCGTTCTACCGCACCGAACTCGACGATCTCCTGCGCCAGTGGGGGGTCGACACCGTGGTGATCGCGGGATGCAACTATCCCAACTGCCCGCGCGCCACGATCTTCGATGCCAGCGAACGGGACTACAAGGTGCTCGTCGCGGCCGACGCGATCTCGGGCGTCGACGCGCGTAACCTGGAGGAGGCCGGGCGAATCGGGGTCCTCCACGCGGAGACCGACGAGATCGTCGAGGCGTTGCAGCCACCCGAGCTCGAGGTGATCAGCTGAGCGGCGGCGCCGATGTCGCGTCCGGCGGCGCACCCCGCCTGCGCAGCTCCGCGCGCGCCCGCTCGATCCCGCCGTGCTCCAACGCGGCGAGTGGTGATTCGTCGGCCCAGACGAGCTCTCCCCGACGGCGGACCGTGACACTCATCGAGCCCGCGAGGTGCTCGAGGGCGCCGGGGATGTTGCGACGCTCGGCGGGGAGCGGAACCGGCAGCACGTGCGCCGAGCCCAGCGGGGAACCGCCCTCGATCTCGACGCTCCACGTGCGGCCGCGGCCCCGCAACGACCACCGCTCGTCCGTGACGTGCGCCCGGACGGGGGACGTGACCGGATTGCCGAGGCGGACCACCGTGCCGTCGGGCAGCGCGACGACGACGGCCGTGACCTCGGTGCGCAGTCCACCCGCGGTGACCTCGCCGCCTGCGAACGCGACACACGCCTGCCGGTCGGCGAAACCCTGGGCCTGGCCCCACCACCAGGAGTCGGGGAATCCGCCCTTACCCCAATTCTTTTCGCCGTAGACCTGGGCGCCGTCGAGGTCGATCTCGGTGCCGCCCAGCACGGCTGTTCCCTCGGCCCGTCCGCCGAGCAGCCACGGGTGCCAGTACTGGTTCAGCGCGGGCACGGTCTGGAACACACTCGATCCGCCGAGCCTGCGTCGCGGCCACGGGACCTGGGCGCCGACCCGGACGTCGAGGCGGGCGTCCGGGCCGAGATCCACCTTCACGCGGTCGACGGACCCGCGGAACGCGTCGCCCGCGAACGCGCCGAGTCCGGCCGGGTTGGCACAGCCCTCCGGATGCGCGGCGGTTCGCAGGAACCGGGTGGGGTGACCGGCGAGACCGAGCGTCGCCCAGTGCCCGTCCGCGGCGCGGTTGATTCCCGCCAGCGCGATGACGACCTGTCCCGTCGCGGGCTGGGTGAACCGCCAGAAATAGCCTTCCATCGCGACGTCGTGCGCGGCGAGGACGTTGCCGAACGGCAGATCCGCTCCCGTGGCGCGGTACGCCCGCAGCAGTCGCGACATCGGTCAGCTTCCCGGCTGAGGGTGCAGCACTGCCTGTGACTGCGTCACCTGCGCCACGAGCCGGTGCTCGTCGTCGCGCAGTTCGGTGACGACGGCGACCGTGGTTCGGCCGGCGTGCAGCGGACGCGCGGTCGCGGTGACGGTGCCCTTGCGCACACCGCGGGTGAACACCGTGCTCGAACTCGTGGTCGACGTGGACGCTCCGGCCGGAAGGTTGAGAAACGCGCAGACGGCGCCGACACTGTCGGCGAGCGTCATCAGCGCCCCGCCGTGCATGCCGCTTCCCGCGGTGGTGCGGTGCTGGTCCCATTCGAGGTGCCCGACGACCTCCTCGGGTGCGGCCTTGGTGAGGCGAACCCCGGTGTGCACGGCGAACGGCATGGTCGCGACGAGATCAGCGGGATCCATACCCGTGGATGCTAGGCGCGGAACCGAACCCGCGCAGGCGGTTCGCGGGGCTAGATTGGCGGCATGTCCAGTCTGTCGGAAGCCGCCCGCCGGTCGGGCCGGGCACGGGGGAGTGCCGCCGCGGTGGTCGGATTCTTCGCCGCAGCCTGGTTCGCCTGGGCCATGGCCGTCGACCTTCCCCGCCCCCTCACCGCGCTCCTCGACGCAGCCATCGTGGTGGCGCTCGTCGTCGCCGTGCTGGGAGCGGTGCTCGCCGTGCGTAGTCCGACCGAGAGTTCCGCGTTGGCGGACCGGGCGGTACGCCGGCGGTACACCCTCGTGGTGGTGATCGAGTTCGCGGTGATCTGGGCGGGCGCAGCCGTTCTCGGAAACACGGGTCTGTCGGCGTGGATTCCGGTCTGGGTGTGCTTCGCCGTCGGCGTGCACTTCGTGCCGTTGGCCGGCGTCCTCGGCGAGGCGTCGCTGACCGTGCTCGGTGCGCTGCTCGTCGTGGTCGCCGCGGCCGGGCTCCTCCTGGGTCTGACGACGACGGTGGCACCCGGCACGGTGACCGGGATCGGGGCGGGCGGATGCCTCCTCGCCGCAGCGGTCCTCACCCTGGCGGGAAAGAGGTTCTCCGGCAGGAGGACACCAGGGCCGGTCGATCAGAGGGGCAGCGAAGACTCCGCGAGCCCGGCCGGCGCCCCGCGACGGCGGAACCATTCCTGACCGAACGCCGCCCGCAACTGCTCCTCGGGCATCTGCAGGAACGGGCCGAAATCCCCGATCTGGGTGGCGTGCGCGTGCATCGCGGCGCGCTTGGCGTCCATGGCCGAGGTGACGTCCACGACCGTGGTGATCTCGGAGTCCGGCAGACCGAACGTGTCGAGGTCCGGTGGCTGGGCGTTCTCGGACCACTCCGGATTCGCGGCCATGAGTCGCCGGACGTGGTCGCGGCTGACGGCGGCCTCGTAGACGTGCGGCACACCGGCGAGTTCGGCGGCCCGGATGCCCACGTGATGCACCTGGACATGGTCCGGATGGCCGTAGCCACCGTTGGGGTCGTAGATGGTGACCACGTCGGCGGATTCCTCGACGAGGATCGCGGCCAGCCGGGCGGCGGCCTCCTCGACGTCGACGTTGCAGAACGCGGCGGGATTCTCGTTTTCCGGCGTTCCGGCCATCCCGGAATCCGCGTAGTGCAGCAACACCACACGCTGGGCGCCGAGCAGCGACGTCGACTCCTCCAGCTCGCGGCGCCGACGCTCGGCGAGTGATTCGCCTTCGGTCAGGATCCCCTCGGGGGCCTCGCCGAGCGCTCCGTCCGTCGCGGTGACCACGACGACGCGATGACCGGCGTCGGCGGCCTGACGCATCACGCCGCCCGTGGTGAACACTTCGTCGTCGGGATGGGCGTGGAAACACACCAGGACACTCATGAGCGCAATACTTGCACGTGCTGGAAGTCGCGGCCACGATCTGTGAGGCTCGACGCGTGCTCGGTACCTATCGTCAGATCTTCGCCGCCCCCGGCTCCGCAGCGTTCTCCGCCGCAGGATTCGTTGCGCGCGTGCCGATCGCCATGGTCGGCATCGGCATCGTCACGATGCTGTCCGAACTGCGCGGCGACTACGCACTGGCCGGTGCCCTCGCCGCGGTGTTCGCGCTGACGTACGCGTTCATCACGCCGGTCGTGTCCCGGGCGGTGGATCGATACGGGCAGTCCCGCGTCCTTCCCGTCGCGTCGGGGATCAGCGCGACATCCATCGCCGCGATGCTGCTGTGCGTCCGGTTCGGGACGCCGGACTGGGTGCTGTTCGTGTGGGCCGTTCCCGCCGGCTGCATGCCGACGATCGGTGCGATGGTGCGCGCCCGCTGGACCGAGCTGTACCGCGGCACGCCACTGCTGCGGACGGCATTCGCGTTCGAGGCGGTGGTGGACGAGCTGTGCTTCATCGCGGGACCGGTGGTCTCCGTCGGATTGTCCGTCACGGTGTTCCCCGAGGCGGGACCGCTCGCGGGGCTCGTCCTGCTGGTGGTCGGCACGCTCGCGCTCGTCGCTCAGCGTGGCACCGAACCACCCGTGCATTCGGCATCGCACGACGGACGCCCGTCCGTCGTCCGGACGCCCGCCGTGTGGATCCTCGTGGCAGTCATGGTGTCGATGGGCACCATCTTCGGTGTCATCGACGTCGGTGCCATCGCCTTCACCCGAAGCCACGACGCACCCGCCTCCGCCACCGTGGTGCTGGCCCTCTTCGCGGCCGGTTCCGCTGTGGCAGGCATCGTGTTCGGCGCGATCCGGGTGTCGGCGTCGCTCCGGAAACAGCTGATGGTCGCGGTCCTCGCGGTGGCGGTCCTGACGATTCCGCTGCTGCTGGCCGACAGCATCCCGGCGCTCGCCGTCGCCTACGCGGTGGCAGGGATGACGGTGGCGCCGATCATGATCGCCACGACCGGTCTCGTCGAGCAGATCGTGCCCGCGGCCGCGCTGACCGAGGGCATCACCTGGATTGTCACCGGGCTGGGTGTCGGCGTCGCCGTGGGCTCGGCACTCGCGGGCCGGATGATCGACGAATTCGGCACGACAGCGGGATACGCGGTGGCGGCGGGCGCCGCGCTGCTGGCCTCTATGGTGACCCCATGGCTATTCGTGAAACAGTCGGCGTCGACGGAACGCCCCTCGTCTACTCGGTGACCGGTGCCCCCGACGCGCGGGCCCTGGTACTCCTGCACGGTTGGGCGCAGTCCTCGAAGTGCTGGGGCCCCGCGGTGCTCGACGAACTTGCGGCCCGCTACCGCGTCATCGCCGTCGATCTGCGGGGGCACGGCTACTCGGGTGCACCCCACACCGGCTACGACGACTCCGCGATCTGGGCCGGGGACGTCGACGCGGTGCTCACGGCCGAAGGCGTCACGTCCGGCGCCGTGCTCCTCGGCTGGTCCTACGGCGGCCTCGTGATCTGCGACTACCTGGCGTCTCACGGCACGGCCGCCGTCGACGGCGTGGTCCTCGTCGGAGCCATCACCAGCATCGGCCGGGGGGAGGCGGGCGGCAAGGTCGGTGCGGCGATGCGCGCGGCGATCCCCGGCGCGATGTCCGAGGAGCCGCGCGACGCCATCCGCGCGCTGGGCGCGTTCGGCAACGCGCTCACCGGACCGCCGGAAGGCAAGGGCGCACAGTCGCAGGCGCTGTTCGGGGCCAGCCTCGCCACCCTGCCCCGGGTGCGGGCCGCCCTCTTCAACCGGTCCGCGAGCCACGACGACCTGCTGCGGGCGCTCGACGTCCCGGTGCTCGTCCTGCACGGCACCGAGGACTCCGTCGTCGATGTCTCGGCTGGTAGGCACGCTGCAGAACTGATCCCGCAGGCGCGGGCGTCGTTCTGGGAAGGCTGCGATCACGGACCGTTCGTGGAGGATCCCGAGAGGTTCGTGAAGGAGGTCGGCGAGTTCGTCGACAACCTCGGTTAAAGGGGCCGATCGGTGAGGGAGCACTATGGAGTGGTGACGCCCATGCACAATTCGCGCCCCCGCAGGGTGGCCGTCCTCTCGGTCCACACCTCACCACTGGCGCAGCCCGGTACCGGCGACGCGGGCGGCATGAACGTCTACGTGCTGCAGTCCGCCATCCAGATGGCGCGTCGCGGCGTCGAGGTGGAAATCTTCACCCGGGCCACGTCGTCCGCCGACGCACCGGTCCAGGAAGCCGCGCCCGGGGTCCTCGTCCGCAACGTGGTGGCCGGCCCGTTCGAGGGGCTGGACAAGCAGGATCTGCCCACGCAGCTGTGCGCGTTCGTCGCCGGGGTGCTCCGTGAGGAGGCCCGCCACGAACCGGGCTACTACAACCTGGTGCACTCGCACTACTGGCTGTCGGGGCAGGTCGGGTGGCTCGCCCGCGACCGGTGGGGTGTGCCGCTCGTGCACACCGCGCACACGCTTGCCGCGGTCAAGAATCTGTCCCTGGCCGACGGCGACACCCCGGAACCGGCCGCCCGCCAGATCGGCGAGCAGCAGGTGGTGGCCGAGTCCGACCGGCTCGTGGCCAACACCACCGAGGAATCCGATCAGCTGGTGCGCCACTACGGCGCCGACCCGAACCGGATCGACGTGGTGGCGCCGGGCGCCGATCTGACGCGGTACCGGCCGGGCGACCGGACCGCCGCCAGGGCGAAGCTGGGGCTCGACCCAAGCGAGACCGTCGTGACGTTCGTCGGACGCATCCAGCCGCTCAAGGCGCCCGACGTCCTGCTCCGCGCTGCCGCCGAACTGATCGCCCGAGATCCCGAATCGTCACTGCGGGTGCTCGTGGTCGGGGGCCCGTCCGGCTCCGGGCTGGCGCGGCCGGACGCGTTGATCGAACTCGCCTCCTCGCTCGGCATCGCGGCTCGGGTGACGTTCCTCCCGCCGCAGGCGCCCGATCGGCTCGTCGACGTGTACCGGGCCTCGGATCTCGTTGCGGTGCCGAGTTATTCGGAGTCGTTCGGGTTGGTTGCCGTCGAGGCGCAGGCCTGCGGCACACCCGTGATCGCCGCGAACGTGGGCGGTCTCGGCGTCGCGGTCCGGCACGGCGAGACCGGGCTACTGGTGGACGGGCACCGCACCGAGGACTGGGCGACGGCGTTGCAGTCACTGGTCTCGGAGCCCGGCAGGCTCGCCGCACTGGCCGCCGAGGCTCCGCGCCACGCGGAGAATTTCTCCTGGGAACACACCGCCGACGGCCTCCTCGAGAGCTATCGGATGGCGACCGTCAACTACAACTACGGACACGGCCCCAGCGAATTCTCCCCGCGTCGCGGACGCGGATTGTGGAAGCTGCGCAGGGCCGGGGGAGTGCGCGCATGAGCGACCTGGCCGACGTGATCGAGTCCGCCCTGACCGAACGTGAGATGGACTTCACGAGGAAGGACTCGACGCACTTCATCGTCGAGTTGCCCGGCGAGCGCAAGCTCAAGACCACCACGCTCCTGACCGTCGGCAAGCACGGTCTGCGCGTCGAGGCGTTCGTCTGCCGCAAACCCGACGAGAACTTCGAAGGCGTCTACAAGTACCTGCTGCGGCGCAATCGCCGGCTGTACTCGGTGGCGTACACGATCGACAAGATCGGCGACATCTACCTGGTCGGTCAGATCGCCGAGCACGCGGTGACCGCGGACGAACTGGACCGGATTCTCGGGCAGGTGCTCGAGGCGGCCGACGGAGACTTCAACACCCTCCTCGAGCTCGGTTTCGCCGGTTCCATCAAGCGTGAGTGGGAGTGGCGCGTCTCACGGGGAGAGTCGCTCGCGAACCTGAAACCGTTCGAGCATCTCATCGAGGACTCGCAGGCCTGAGCGCTGGTCGACCGCCCGCGGACAGGAAATACGCACGGGTAGAGTTGCGGCGAGCTTGTGACTGTTGTCACAGCTTAGGTACATGTGTCTGATGTTCACAGAAACTTGTACCGACAACTGCTGCTGCAACACTTCGAGGGAGAGGCCCCAGTGAGCTTCAAGAGCCCGTTTCCGGACGTCGAGATTCCGAACCTCAGTGTCTACGATTTCCTCTTCGGCCAGGTCGATACGGCCGATCTGGACCGGCCTGCGCTGATCGACGGTGCCTCCGGCGCGGTCACCACCTACCAGTCCCTCATCGCCCAGATCAACGGTGTGGCCGGGGCGCTGGCCGCCCGCGGTCTCGCCGTCGGTGAGGTGGTGGGTCTGCACTCGCCGAACGTTCCCGCGTTCGCGTCGGTGTTCCACGGGATCCTGCGTGCCGGTGGTGTCGCGACCACCATCAACGCCCTCTACACCGCGGAGGACATCGCCAAGCAGCTCACCGACTCGAAGGCGAAGTTCCTGTTCACCGTCTCCCCGCTGCTGCCGCAGGCACAGGCCGCCGCGGCGAAGGTCGGGATCCCGGCGGGGAACGTGATCGTCCTCGACGGCGCCGACGGGCACCCGTCGCTGACCGATCTGCTGACCGAGGGCGCCCCCGCCCCCGACGTCTCGTTCGACCCGGCGACCCAGCTGGCGGTGCTGCCGTATTCGTCGGGCACCACGGGCCGGCCCAAGGGGGTGATGCTCACGCACCGCAACCTGGTGGCGAACGTCTGTCAGATCAACCCGCGGATGGGCATCGGCGCCGAGGACAGGCTGCTGGCGGTGCTGCCGTTCTTCCACATCTACGGCATGACGGTGCTGCTCAATGCGGCCCTGTACAACCGGGCCGCCCTGGTGACGATGCCGAAGTTCGACCTCGTCGAATTCCTGAGAATCGTCTCCGGGCAGAAGTGCACGTATGTGTTCATCGCCCCGCCGGTCGCGGTGGCGCTGGCCAAGCACCCGCTGGTCGACGACTACGACCTGTCGAGTGTGCACTCGATCTTCTCCGGCGCCGCCCCGCTCGATCAGGAACTGGGCAAGGCCGTCGCCAACCGGCTCGGGTGCCGAGTCCGGCAGGGCTACGGGATGTCCGAGATGAGCCCGGTCTCGCATGCGATCCCGTTCGACCGCGACGACATCGCCCTGGACTCGGTCGGTCCGTCGATCGCGAACATGGAGTGCAAGCTCGTCGACCCCGGCACCGGTGAGGAGGTCGCCTACCCGGCCGAGGGCGTCAGCGAACCGGGTGAGTTGTGGTGCAAGGGCCCGAACATCATGGCCGGGTACCTCGGCAACGACGAGGCGACCGCGGAGACCCTGGACGGGGAGGGGTACCTGCACACCGGTGACATCGCGACCGTCGATTCCGAGGGGGTGGTGACGATCGTGGACCGGATGAAGGAGCTGATCAAGTACAAGGGCTACCAGGTGCCGCCGGCCGAGCTCGAGGCGTTGCTGTTGACGCATCCGCAGATCGCCGACGCCGCCGTGATCGGTGTCCTCGACGAGGAGGGTGAGGAGGTGCCGAAGGCGTTCGTCGTCAAACAGCAGGGCGCCGAGTTGGACGAGGCCGCGGTCATCGCGTTCGTCGCCGAGCGGGTGTCGCCGCACAAGAAGGTGCGCAGGGTCGAGTTCATCGATCTGGTGCCGAAGTCCGCCGCGGGCAAGATCCTCCGCAAGGATCTCCGGGCGAGCGAGGCCGGCCGGAGCTGACGGCAGGGGTTCACGGCGCGAGGGTTCCGGGAGGCATGCCAGGATGAACGGCATGAGTACCGGAACCCTTGTGCTGCTCCGCCACGGCGAGAGCGAATGGAATGCGCTCAACTTGTTCACCGGCTGGGTGGACGTCCACCTGACCGATAAGGGCATCGCCGAGGGCAAGCGTGCCGGCGAATTGCTGCTCGAGCACAACCTGCTCCCCGACGTGCTGTACACCTCGCTGCTGCGCCGCGCGATCAGCACCGCCAACATCGCGCTCGACACCGCTGACCGGCACTGGATTCCCGTCATCCGCGACTGGCGTCTCAACGAGCGCCACTACGGTGCCCTGCAGGGACGCAACAAGGCGCAGGTCAAGGACAAGTACGGCGACGAGCAGTTCATGCTGTGGCGCCGCAGCTACGACACCCCGCCGCCGCCGATCGAGGCAGGCAGCGAATACAGCCAGGACACCGATCCCCGCTACGCGAACCTCGATGAGGTCCCGCTGACGGAATGCCTGAAGGACGTCGTCGACCGCCTGATCCCGTACTGGGAAGACACCATCTCCGCCGACCTGAAGGCCGGCAAGACCGTGCTGATCACGGCGCACGGCAACTCGCTGCGCGCCCTCGTCAAGCACCTCGACGGAATCTCCGACGAGGACATCGCGGGCCTGAACATCCCGACAGGCATCCCGCTGCGCTACGACCTGGACGAGAACCTGAAGCCGCTCAACCCCGGTGGCACGTACCTCGACCCCGAAGCCGCCGCCGCGGGCGCCGCCGCGGTCGCGAACCAGGGCGGGAAGTAACCCGTGCGCCCGGCCGGATGTCCCGTTCGCGGGACATCCGGCCAACAGCAGGTTAACTACGGACGAAGACTCCGGTTCCCGTGTGTGACGTGCGCGGAAATGCCTGGACCCTGCGTAACCGGCCCGCCGCGCGAACGTACGATTCAGGCGTGAGTGTTGTTCAAGCCGTCTTGCTTGCCATCGTGGGCGGCTTCGTCGGTTACCTCGTCGGTGGCGTGCTGATCCCCATGCTGTCCACCCGGCAGGCGCAGCGCATGGAAGAGAAGTCCGGGCTCACCATGTCGCAGGTCCTCGACCTGATCGTGCTGGCATCCGAGAGCGGCATCGCCGTGGTCGATCAGTTCCACGACGTCGTCCTGTTCAACCCCCGCGCGGAGGAGCTGGGCCTGGTACGGAACCGGCTCGTCGACGACCGCGCGTGGGTGGCGGCGCTCCGGGTCCTCGAAACCGGCGAACCCGTCGAAGTCGACCTGAGTACCAAGAACCCGCAGCGGGGACGCGATCGGATCGCGGTGCGCGGCACCGCACGTCTGCTCAGCAAGGAAGACCACAACTTCGTGGTCCTGTTCGCCGACGACGACTCCGAGCAGGTGCGGATGGAGGCGACCCGCCGTGACTTCGTCGCCAACGTCAGCCACGAACTCAAGACCCCGGTCGGCGCGATGGGCCTGCTGGCCGAGGCGCTCCTCGAATCGGCGGACGACCCCGAGTCGGTCCGGCACTTCGGCGAACGCGTGCTCAGTGAATCCGTCCGGCTCGGCAAGATGGTCACCGAACTGATCGCGCTGTCGCGGCTGCAGGGCGCCGAGAAACTGCCCGACCTCGAGGCCGTCTCCGTCGACGAGGTGGTGGACGAGGCGCTGCAGCGCTGCAAGATCTCCGCGGAAGCCGCCGGCATCGCCGTCACCACGGACCACAACAGCGGCTACGAAGTGCTCGGCGACCGCGCCCTGCTCGTCACCGCGCTGTCCAACCTGGTGCAGAACGCGATCGCCTATTCGCCGAAGGGCACGCCGGTGTCGGTGAGCCGGTCCATCCGCGGCGACAACGTGGCGATCTCGGTGACCGACCGCGGCGAGGGCATCGCCAAGGCCGACCAGGAGCGCGTGTTCGAACGCTTCTTCCGCGTCGACAAGGCGCGGGCACGCGCGACCGGCGGAACAGGGCTCGGACTCGCGATCGTCAAACACGTGGCCGCCAACCACAACGGATCGATCGACCTGTGGAGCAAGCCCGGAACAGGTTCGACGTTTACCCTGCAGATTCCTGCACACATCGAGACAGTGGACGCCGCGAGCGGAAACGTCGGGAAGAGAGAAATCGGTATGGAGGCCAAGCGATGACAAGTGTGCTGATCGTGGAAGACGAGGAGTCACTGGCCGACCCATTGGCATTCCTGTTACGCAAGGAAGGGTTCGAGACGACGATCGTCGGCGACGGACCGTCCGCGCTCGCCGAGTTCGATCGGGCCGGTGCCGACATCGTCCTCCTCGACCTCATGCTGCCAGGCATGAGCGGCACGGATGTCTGCAAGCAGCTCCGCAGCCGGTCCGGTGTCCCCGTCATCATGGTGACGGCACGGGACAGCGAGATCGACAAGGTGGTGGGCCTCGAACTCGGCGCCGACGATTACGTGACCAAGCCGTACTCGGCGCGGGAACTGATCGCCCGCATCCGCGCAGTGCTGCGCCGCGGCGTCGACAGCGAACTCGACGTCGCGCAGGACTCGGCCGTCCTCGAGGCGGGGCCGGTCCGGATGGACGTCGAACGTCACGTGGTCCAGGTGAACGGCGAGGCCGTCACGCTGCCGCTCAAGGAGTTCGACCTCCTCGAGTACCTGCTGCGGAACTCGGGCCGGGTGCTCACCCGCGGACAGTTGATCGACCGGGTGTGGGGCGCGGACTACGTCGGCGACACCAAGACCCTCGACGTACACGTCAAGCGTCTGCGCTCGAAGATCGAGACCGACCCGGCCAAGCCGGAGCACCTCGTCACCGTCCGGGGACTGGGCTACAAGCTGGAGGCCTGAGCGGACGCCGATCCGCCACAACTGCAGACGAATTCGTCAGCCGCACAGGAAATTGACTGTGCGGCTGACGAATTCGTGGGATCTTGTCAGAACGGGTTGTACACGTACACGCCGCGGAGCGGCGCCGAGATGATCTGCGTGATGGCATGCTCGCGACCCTGGTCGTCGAACTGCCTGCAGTAGACCGCGACGTAGTGTCCGTCGCCCTTGCACTCGATGACCCGGCCGGTTCCGTACGGGCTCAGCACCAGCGCCCGGTCACCCTTGTCGCCGAAGGCTCCCGGATCGAACGGTGCGACGAAGTTCGCGGTCTTGCCGTAGAAGGTGTTCCAGTCCGGGGTCGGCTGGGCGGACGCGGTCGGCGCGAGGGCGAGCGTCGCGGCGGCGGTCAACAGGGCACCGGTCAGAATTCGAGCGAACATTGTCTCTCCCGTCATGGCTGTGCCCGGAATGGGCCGTGACGGGTAAATCGACCGATGGGTCTGATGCGTTACTCGGCGGCCTTCCGCTGGGCGGCCGCGGTGGCGGGGTGGACGGCGACGAGGCCGAGGCCGGCCCTGCGCTTGCACATCTTCGCC
Source organism: Rhodococcus sp. JS3073 (assembly GCF_026810085.1). Lineage (NCBI taxonomy): Bacteria > Bacillati > Actinomycetota > Actinomycetes > Mycobacteriales > Nocardiaceae > Rhodococcus > Rhodococcus sp. JS3073. The sequence continues at coordinate 6,270,786 of NZ_CP113951.1, forward strand.
AACTCCGAGTACGCCGCCTTGCCGAGCAGTTCCGTCAGCTCGGGTGCGTACGACTGCCAGACGGCCTTGGCGCCGACGTGGGCGTCGGGGGAGCCGGAGCAGTACCAGTCCAGGTCCGAGCCGCCCTCACCCCAGCCGCGACGGTCGTACTCGCTGATGGTGGTCTTGAGGATCTGCTCGCCGTCCGGACGCTCGACCCACTCCTGGGTGCGGCGGATCGGGAGCTGCCAGCACACGTCGGGCTTGACCTCGAGAGGCTCGATACCGCGCTTGAGGGCCATCGAGTGGAGCGCGCAGCCGACGCCGCCCTCGAAGCCGGGGCGGTTCAGGAAGATGCAGGCGCCGTGATAGCGGCGGGTGCGCAGCGCGGGCTCGTCCTCGAGGTCGTCCTCCTCGATGTAGCCCTTCTTGCCGAGACCCTTCTCCATGAACTGCCAGTCCTCGGGTGTGAGCAGCTTCACTGACTTGTTCAGCTTCTCCAGGTCCTCCTCGTCGGACAGGAACGCGCCGTGGGAGCAGCAGCCGTCGTCCGGTCGGTCGCCGATGATGCCCTGGCAGGCGGGGGTCCCGAACACGCAGGTCCAGTGGGAGAGCAGCCACGTCATGTCCGCGGCGATGATGTGCTCGGTGTTGTCGGGATCGGGAAATTCGACCCATTCGCGAGCGAAGTCGAGGGGTACTTCGGGGCTGGGTGTCATCTTGTGTGAACGCCCTGCTTTACGTGCTGTCACAAAGCCCGACGGTAGACCCAGTACCGTGTCAATGTGCGACTAGGGGTACTCGACGTCGGAAGCAACACCGTCCATCTTCTCGTAGTGGACGCCCACAGGGGCGGCCACCCCACACCGATGAGTTCGACCAAGTCGACTCTGCGGTTGGCGGAGAACACCGACGACCGGGGTGACATCACCTCCCAGGGTGCGGATCGCCTGGTCTCGACGGTGGCAGACTTCGCCAGCATCGCGAAGACGTCGGGGTGCGGTGAGCTCATGGCCTTCGCCACGTCCGCCGTGCGCGACGCCAACAATTCGGACGCCGTGCTCGAGCGGGTACACGCCGAGACCGGGGTGACGCTCGAGGTTCTGTCGGGTGTCGACGAGGCCCGGCTGACGTTCCTCGCCGTGCGCCGCTGGTTCGGGTGGAGCGCGGGCCGCATCCTGAACCTCGACATCGGAGGCGGATCCCTCGAGCTGACGACGGGTGGCGACGAGGACCCGGACGTCGCGCTGTCGCTGCAACTCGGCGCGGGACGGCTCACCCGGGACTGGCTCGAGGCCGACCCGCCGGGCAAGCGTCGTGTGGCGGTGCTGAGGGATTGGCTGGACGCCGAACTGACCGTCCCGTCGAAGGAACTGCGCGCGGCGGGGCAGTGGGATCGGGCCGTCGGCACGTCCAAGACGTTCCGCTCGCTGGCCAGGCTGACGGGCGCGGCGCCGTCCGGCGCGGGCCCGCGGGTGAAGCGCACCCTCACCGCCAGCGGTCTCAGGCAACTCATAGCTTTCATTTCGCGGATGACGGCCTCGGACCGTGCAGAATTGGAAGGGGTGAGCTCCGACAGGTCGCAGCAGATCGTGGCCGGAGCACTCGTTGCGGAGGCCAGCATGAGAGCACTGGGCGTGGAGGAACTGGAAATCTGCCCCTGGGCTCTGCGTGAGGGTTTGATCCTCCGCAAGCTCGATACGGAAATGGGCGGTGAATTGATGGTGGGTGCTCGATGACCGAGGACAGTCAGCAGATCTCTGTGTCAGAACTGCTCAAACGCAACGGGCAGCAGGTGGAGTCCCGGGGCGGGCGGCGTCGTCGCGGCGTCAAGGGGGGAATCTCCGTTGCCGAGCTGACCGGCGAAATCCCGGTGGTCCGGGATCCGTCCGATTCGCGGGCACTCGAACCCGACCCTGAACCGGAACCTGCCGCTCCCGAGCCGCCGCGCGCGCCCGCGCCGGCGGCGCCGTCCGTGCGCGCGGACGAGCGCACGGCAGCGTTCAAGGCTCCGGTCGACGACGACGAAGACGATGACGACGAGCCCATCGCCAGTCGCCCCGGCGGCCGCGGGCGCGGAGTGGTGTCGGGCGGGACGTCGCGTGATCACCAGGGAACCTGGGTGAGTCGATCCGTCCAGAAAGAACGGCCGGCACCCGAGGCCCCCGCGCCGGCGCCCACCGTGGCCGCCCCGGTCGTGAAGAAGCCGGAGCCCGCCCCGACCGTCGCCGCTCCCCGCGTGAAGCCGGCGGTGAAGGCCGGCACTCCGGCGGCCGGGGCCGAACCGGCGACGAAGTCCGAAGCACCCGCGAAGCCCGAGGCGACGGCGAAAACCGGAACCCCCGCGAAGGCGGGTAGCGCTGCACCGTCGAACGGCGCGTCGAAGTTCGTGAAGACGCCGAAGCCCGAGGCTCCCGCCAAGGCGAAGCCGGAACCTGCACTGTTGTCCGGTTCGACGCTGGCCGGCGACCTGATGCGGCAGTCCCGGGACTCGGACGCGGCGAACGCGGGCGAGGAGACGGAACTCATCGAGGCCGCCACCGACGATGCGGACACGGAGAAGCACGAGGGCGACAAGCCCGAGAGTCCTCGCCGCTCCCGCAAGGAGGCGAAGGCCGAGAAGGCCGAGGCCGCGAAAGCGGAGAGGGCGGGCAAGAAGGACGAGACAGGAGAGAACTCCACCCGGGAGTGGGCCGTCCTCATCGGTCAGGGTGTCGTAGCCGTGATCGCCGGGGCCCTACTCTTCAAGGGTTTCGAGAAGTTGTGGGACGTCTTTCCGTGGGTCGCGCTGATTCTGGCGCTGCTCGTCATCGTGGGGCTGGTCGCGATGGTCCGCATCCTGCGTCGCACGGACGACATCACCAGCTTCGTGATCGCCGTCGTGGTCGGGATGATCGTCACTCTGGGGCCGTTAGCCTTCATGCTTGCGTCGGGCTGAGTTGCTCATGGTCGGGGACAGCGGGCACGGGCAGGTTCGACGGTCACCGCGCGGGCGGAAGGTACTGGTGGGCCTGTCGACGGCCTCGGTGTACCCGGAGAACACGGAAGCGGCGTTCCGGTACGCGGCCGATCTGGGATACGACGGCGTCGAACTGATGGTGTGGGCCGAATCGGTCAGCCAGGACATCGGGGCGGTGGCCGGGCTGGTGCGCAGGTACGCGATACCGGTGCAGGCGATCCACGCGCCGTGCCTGCTCATCTCGCAGCGGGTGTGGGGAGCCGACCCGGTCGCGAAGCTGGAGCGTTCCGTCCGCACCGCCGAGTCGCTCGGGGCGACGAGTGTCGTGGTGCACCCCCCGTTCCGCTGGCAGCGTCGGTACGCGGAGGGTTTCGCCGATCAGGTGGCCGACCTGGAACAGCGCAGTGACGTGATCGTCGCGGTGGAGAACATGTTCCCCATGCGGGCGGACGGTTTCTTCGGCAGCAAGGAGAGGTCGGCCCAGCGGCTCCGGAGACGGGGTGGACCGGGGGCGGCCCTGTCGGCGTTCAGCCCGTCCTACGACCCCACCGATTCGGGCCACGCCCACTACACCCTGGATCTGTCCCACACGGCCACGGCCGGCATGGATGCGATGAAGCTGGCGGAGCGGATGGGGGAGGGCCTCGCTCATCTCCATCTCGCCGACGGCCGGGGCGCGTCGATGGACGAGCACCTGATCCCCGGCCACGGCGCCCAGCCCTGCGCGCAGTTGTGCCGTCATCTCGTCGACACCGGATTCGACGGGCAGGCGGTGATCGAGATCAACACGCAGAACGCCCGGACGCAGCGGGAACGGTCCTCGATGCTCGCGCAGGCGCTGGCCTTCGCCCGTGAGCACCTCGAACCGGGCCGCGCTGCCTCGGGGTCGCCGCGCAGCCACTCCGGTGGCGATCACGACGACACCTGAGATTTCTGCCGCGGGCCTGCTGCGGTAAGCTCGTCGCCACATTGGATAGTTTCAGTATCTAGTTCTGGGTATCCGAAGTCGAGAGTCGACGAGCCGAAGGAGGGGCCGTGCGCGTTTCCGAGTTGGTCGCCCGTACCGGCGTTCCGCTCGCGACGGTGAAGTACTACCTGCGCGAAGGTCTGCTGATGCCCGGCGAGGCGACGAGCGCTACCCAGGCACGGTACGGCGAGAAGCACGTCGAGCGACTGGGCCTCGTCAAGGCGCTGGCCGGAGCCGGACTCCCGATTCCGCGCATCCGGGAGATTCTCCGGCTCGTGGACAACCCTGACGGCTCGCTGTTCGAGGTGCTCGGCGAGGCCATCGCGCAACTCCCGCCCTACCTCGACGCGTCCGCCGACGAGGTGGACGAGTTCCCGCGGGCACGTGCCGTCCTCGACAGGCTCGGGCAGGTGTACGACCCGCGGTACGTCGCGGTCGGCCAGCTCGAACGTGCACTCGAGGGGCTCGAAGAAGCCGGCATCCCGATGACCGAGGAGCGGCTCGAGGCCTATGGGCGGCACGTGCGCGGGATCGCCGAGATCGACATCGGACTCATGCCCACCGAATCGGCCGAGGACGCGATCCGCTACGCGGTGCTCGGCACGGCCATCTACGAGCCGGTGATCGCCGCGATGCGCCGGCTCGCGCACCAGGACGTCGCGCAGAAGCGCCTCCGGAACCCCGAAGAACAGGAACAGCAGTGAGCTCAACTCCCTTCCGCGACCTCAACGTCCTCACCGCTGCCGGTGACGGGGCCTACCAGGCGTCGATCGACCCGATCTGGACGATCGGCCCCAAGGTGCACGGCGGTTCGATGATGTCGCTCTGCGCGGCCGCGGCCCGCAGGCGACTGCTCGACGAGACCGGCGACGCCGATCTGTCCCGGGTGCAGCCCCTCGCGGTCGGTGCCAACTATCTGTCCGCTCCCGACCCTGGCGAGGTGACGCTGTCGACGACGGTCCGCAAGCAGGGCAAGCAGGTGTCGTTCGTCGACGTGGAGCTGACGCAGGGCGACCGCGTCGCCGTGCACGCGTCGGTCACGCTCGGCGTCCCGGACGTGGGGGAACCGCAGTACAGCGGAGACCACGCCCTGTCCCAGCTTCCGGCGGAACCGCCCACCGACGCCGTCGTGCTCACGGCCGACCATCCGATGGGGCAGATCGTCCACGTGTCGCAGGGCTGCGACATGCGGGTGGACGGGACGTCGGCGCACTTCCTGACCGGCAACCAGGGTGAACCGGAGGTGCGCATGTGGGTGCGACCGCGTGCAGGCGACGAGGACGATCCCGACACGGCCGCCCTGTTCGCGATCATGACCGGAGACATCAGCGCCCCCGTGACGATGAACCGCGGCATGTTCGGCTGGGCCCCCACGGTGCAGCTGACCACGTACCTGCGCAGGCAGCCGGCGCCGGGCTGGCTGCGCGTGATGGCCAGCAGCACCGTGCTCGGCGGTGCGTGGTTCGAGGAGGACCACACCGTTCTCGACTCGACCGGGGCGATCGTCGTGCAGAGCCGGCAGTTGGCGATGATCCCCCGCTAGGAAGGCGCCGCAGAGCGTCGTGGCAGGCTGTTCGCCATGACGAGAATTGCGGTAATCGGAGGCGGCAAGATCGGTGAGGCCCTCATCTCGGGGCTTCTGCAGGCAGGTCACGCCGTCAAGGATCTGGTGGTGGCCGAGCAGCATCCGGCGCGCGCCGACGAGCTGGCCGCGGCGTATTCGGTGCGGGTCACCACCCCCTCCGACGCCGCCGAAGGTGCCGACGTCATCGTGATGGCCGTCAAGCCCGGCGACGTCGAGGCTGCGCTCACCGAGGTGTCCAAGGTGGAACTCGACGGTGAGCGCGAGCAGTTGCTCGTGTCGCTCGCTGCCGGTATCCCCACCGCCTTCTACGAGACGAGACTGCCTGCCGGGTTCCCGGTGGTGCGGGTCATGCCCAACACGCCCATGCTGGTCGGTGAGGGCGTCAGCGTGCTCGCACCCGGCAGGCACGTGAAGAAGGAGCACCTCGAACTGGTGCGCGGCGTCCTGTCGTCGGTCGGCAAGGTCGTCGTCGTCCCCGAATCGCAGATCGACGCCGTCACCGCCGTCTCCGGCTCCGGTCCGGCCTATTTCTTCCTGGTCGCCGAGGCCATGATCGACGCGGGCGTCGGGCTCGGATTGACCCGGGCGACCGCCTCCGAACTGGTCGTGCAGACCATGGTCGGCTCCGCAGCCATGCTCGACAGGTCGGGGGAGAGCGCAACCGAACTTCGTGCCGCCGTGACTTCGCCCGGCGGAACCACCGCGGCAGCGATCCGCCGGCTGGAGGGAAACGGGCTCCGAACAGCATTTTTCGATGCCCTCGAAGCTGCGAAAATTCGATCCGCCGAACTCGGCACGACGACCGAATGAATATTCGATTGCCCACACCCGTCGCAGTAACCCCATCCGTCCCGCTAAGCTCGAAGTAGCACGTGCGTGTCTGTTCCGCCGGAGGGGAAGCCGGCGGCGCGAGACGTGCCGGAGGTAAGTGGTTGATGACGTCTGCAAAAAAGCCGTCCAAGGGCTCGGCCCCGGACGGACAACCGGCACTGGCCGGAACGCAATTTCTCACCGTCGCCGAGGTAGCGACGCTGATGAGAGTGTCCAAGATGACTGTGTATCGGTTGGTGCACAGCGGCGAACTGCCCGCCGTCCGTGTGGGCCGCTCGTTCAGAGTGCATGCGAAAGCAGTGCACGACTACCTCGAAACCTCGTACTTCGACGCCGGTTGACCGATCGGCACGAAGAGGGTCACTTCGGTTTCGCCGGGAGCGGTGCGACCTAGTTTTCCGGGAGCGGACCCGCACCGGTACGATTAGCGACTGTCGTACCAGCCAGCTGGTGTCGTAAGGCGCTGAGCTAGTTAAAACGAGGCCCAGGCGCCAGAGTGGCGCAGGCGTACGTGACAGGCGTGCGCACGAACGCTAGAGAAGAACGTGAGGGACACCCGCTATGGGTTCAGTGATCAAGAAGCGACGCAAGCGCATGTCGAAGAAGAAGCACCGCAAGCTGCTTCGACGCACCCGAGTGCAGCGCAGGAAACTCGGTAAGTAAAGAGTTGCGTCTGGATGCCCGTCACCTTCCGGTGGCGGGCATCCGTCGTTTCGCCGGCACCCTCCGCATAGTGGGCGACCGACCAATTGTCGTTGTGCGGAGCGCCATCCCCCTCCTGCACGTATCGTTGACGTCACTCGCTACGTGATCGGGGGTTCTAGTGGTTGTGAGTGACGGAGGCAGTACTACGCGGACGGCGGTGCCGCGCGTCGTACTGGTCACTGGGGCAAGCAGGTTTCTGGGTGGGTACCTGGTCACCCGGCTCGCTCAGAATCCGGACATCGAGCGGGTCATCGCGGTGGACGCGGTGTCGCCGAGCAAGGACATGTTGCGGCGCATGGGCCGCGCCGAGTTCGTGCGCGCCGATATCCGGAATCCCCTGATCGGCAAGGTTATTCGCAACGCCGAGGTCGACACGGTCGTGCACGCCTCGACGCTGGCGCGCCCGCCGAAGTCGGGCAGTCGCGCGGCCATGAAGGACATGAACGTCATCGGCGCGATGCAGTTGTTCGCCGTTTGCCAGAAGGCGCCGACGGTCCGGAAGGTCGTACTGCGCTCGGCCTCCGTGGTGTACGGCTGCAGCGCCAAGGACCCGGCCAAGTTCACCGAGGAGATGAGCGCCCGGCGGCGTCCCGCGGGCGCCTACGCACGGGACTGCATCGAGATCGAGGGTTATCTGCGCGGAATGGGGCGCAGGCGCCCCGACATCGGCGTGTCGATTCTTCGCCTCGCACCACTGGTCGGGCCCCGTCTCAACGCGACCGTCGCGCAGTACCTCACCTCACCCGTGGTGCCGACCATCCTCGGACGCGACGCACGCCTGCAGGTGCTGCACGAGGAAGACGCGCTCGCCGCACTGGAACGGGCCACGGTGTCGGGTCCGGCGGGCACGTTCAACGTCGCCGGCGACGGCGTGGTCATGATGTCCCAGGCCATCCGCCGCGCCGGGCGGATCGAGGTCCCGATGCCGTTCGGATTGTTCCGCAACCTCGGACGTGCGCTGATGGGTCCGGTGATGAGGTCGTACACCACCGAGCAACTCGAGTACTTCCACTTCGGTTGCGGACTCGACACCACCCGCATGCGAAGCGAACTATCCTTCGAGCCACGGTGGACCTCGATGCAGGCGCTCGACGACTTCGCTCGCGCGGCAGGCGTCAAGGCGATCATCAAGAACGAATGGGTCGACGCAGCAGAAAACGCACTACTCGCTCTTACCGGCACGGCGAAAGGGGAGAGGTGAACGAAGTGGCGAAGGTCATTCCGTTGCACGGTGCGACAGCCGCGCGCGGGGCCGCTATCGGACGTTCGAGGCGTGAGCAGAGCGAGAGCCGACATCCGTCCGCGATGCCTCCACCCGCCGTGATCACCCCACCCGAGCCCGTCACCGAGTCCTCGGCCGTCGACGCCGTCCGCAACGCCCTGGCCGAGCAGATCGTCAACACAGCCGAGTTCGTGCGCCGCAGGCTGTCGGGCGACTATCACGTCGACGACTTCGGCTACGACCCGCACTTCGCCGAGAACGTGTGGCTCCCCATCCTGCGGCCGCTGTTCGACAAGTGGTTCCGCGTCGAGGTCAGCGGTCTGGAGAACATCCCGTCGACCGGTGGCGCGCTGGTGGTCGCCAACCATGCCGGTGTCCTGCCCATCGACGGTCTGATGACGTCCGTCGCCGTCCACGATCATCACCCCGCGCATCGCCCGTTGCGGATGCTGGCCGCCGATCTGGCGTTCGAGATGCCGCTGGTCGGCGGTGTCGCCCGCAAGGCCGGGCACACCCTCGCGTGCCACCCGGACGCGGTGCGCCTCCTGCAGGACGGGGAGGTCGCGGCCGTGTTCCCCGAAGGTTTCAAGGGCATCGGCAAACCGTTCAGCGAGCGCTACAAGCTGCAGCGGTTCGGCCGCGGCGGCTTCGTGTCCGCCGCGATGCGGACCGGTGCGCCCATCATTCCGTGCTCGATCGTCGGGTCCGAGGAGATCTACCCGAAGATCGGCGAACTCGGGACGCTCGCCCGGCTGCTGGGCATGCCGTACTTCCCGGTGACCCCGCTGTTCCCGCACTTCGGACCGCTCGGCCTCGTCCCGCTGCCGTCGAAGTGGTACATCGAGTTCGGCAAGCCGATCGTCACCGACACCTACGACGCTGCGGCGGCCGACGACCCGATGGAACTGTTCGAGGTCACCGACCACGTCCGGGAGACCATCCAGCAGACGCTGTACCGGCTCCTCGCCAAGCGCCGGAACGTGTTCCTGGGCTGAACCGCTGCGCCGCGGCGCGCGGCTCAGGCCGCCTGTTCGCGGCGCCGCGCGACGATTGCGGCGAGTGCGCCGCCGGCTGCGCCGAGGAGCAGCGCCGTGGGGACGCCGATCTTGGCGGCCTTGCGTCCGGTCCGGAAGTCGCGGATCTCCCAGCCCCGGTTCTTGGCCAGCTCGCGCAGATCGGTGTCGGGGTTGATCGCGACCGCGGTGCCGACCAGCGACAGCATCGGCACGTCGTTGTGGCTGTCCGAGTACGCGGTGCAGCGCTTGAGGTTGAGTCCCTCGCGGACGGCGAGGGCGCGCACGGCGTGCGCCTTGCCGAGGCCGTGCAGGATGTCGCCCACCAGGCGTCCCGTGAACATCCCGTCCTCGCTCTCGGCCACCGTGCCGAGGGCGCCGGTGAGGCCGAGGCGTTTCGCGATGACCTGGGCCAGCTCCACCGGCGTCGCGGTGACGAGCCATACCTGCTGTCCGGCGTCCAGATGCATCTGCGCCAGCGCGCGGGTGCCGGGCCAGATCTTGTCGGCGATGACCTCGTCGTAGATCTCCTCACCGAGCCGGGCGAGCTCGGCCGTCGACCGTCCGGAGACGAACGAGAGGGCCTTCTCCCGGCCGGAGGCGACGTCGTCGCTGCTCTCCTTGCCGGTGACGCGGAACTTGATCTGCTTCCACGCGAAGTCGACGAGGTCGGACGTCTTCAGATACTTGCGGGCGGCGAGTCCGCGGGCGAAGTGGATGATCGAGGCGCCCTGGACCATCGTGTTGTCGACGTCGAAGAACGCGGCCGCCGTGAGGTCGAGGGGAACATCGTGTTCCACCAGTTCGGTTTCTTCGCCGGCCGCGACGTGGAGTGCGAGGGCCGCATCGGCACTCGCCTCACCTGCGACGTTGGCACGTACCTCGGCTTCGCTGGGTCCCAGCGGATTCCTGAACTGGCGTCGGCCCGGGAGGATGATCCCCGCCAGACCTGAACCGAAACCCGTGCCGTTCGGTAGTGATCGCGCAGGCACTCGCACCTCCCGTATCGCAGAAGCCTCTGGGAGCAGCCTATCTCCCGAATCGGGGACGGGGCGGGTGGATGGCCGCGCTGGGGGAACTGTGTGACGTTCATCTCCGAGCCGATTGGCGTCTGTGGACCCCGAAACGGCACAGTGACTCCACCGGAGGCGTTGAAAGGAAGTGGCGAGGCATGAGCGCGAGCGGACACGAGGTGACGCTTCTCACGAGGGCGGGGTGCGGTGCGTGCGCGCCGGCCCGCGACCGGCTGCTGGTTCTGTGCGAGGAGTTCGGGCTGGAACTGACGTGCATAGACGTGGACGAGGCGGCGGCCACGGACCCCGAATTGCGGGCCGAATTCGGCGACCGATTGCCGGTGGTATTGCTCGACGGACGTGAGCACAGTTACTGGGAGGTCGACGAAGAGCGCCTTCGCTCGGATTTACGCAAGTAAGGGAACCCTAAAAGTGGGATCTTCCGATGCCGTGCAGGTAGGACCGCATGTCGCGCAGTCGCAGTGACTTTGTGCATGGGTTCACAAGCAGTTACCGTGGTGTGAACAATTCCCCGGAGCATCGTGAAGAACGGCATCGAATGCCGGTCGGACGAGGAGCCAACGACGTGACCGAAACGCACCAGACGCATGGGTCTGTGGCCCCTGGCGTCACGGGGGCGGTCGGGCAGTCAGTGGTCGGGTCTCCGGCCCCCTCGGTCGCCGGCGCGGCTCCGATCCCCGAATCGCGGGACATCCCCCAGGCTACGGTGACGCGCCTCGCGACGTACCTGCGGGTCCTCGGAGTGCTGACGGAACGCGGCACGATCATCGTCTCGAGCGAGGAACTCGCCGCCGCTTCCGGTGTCGGCTCCGCCAAGCTCCGCAAGGACCTTTCCTTCCTGGGGCCGAACGGCGTGCGCGGCGTCGGCTACGACGTGACGCGACTGCGGGCCCGCATCGAGCGGGCGCTCGGCCTGGACCGCGGACACAAGGTGGTGCTCGTCGGCGTCGGAAACCTCGGCCAGGCGCTCGCCGGCTACGGCGGCTTCGGCCGTCGCGGGTTCTCCATGGTCGGACTGTTCGACAGCGATCCGGCGCGGGTCGGTGCGCCGGTGGGCGACCTCACCGTGCGGCACGTCGACGAACTCGAACAGGCCTGCGCCGAGCTCGAGGCGACGATCGGTGTCATCTCGACGCCCGACGAGGCGGCGCAGGAAGTCGCCGACCGGCTCGTGCGCGCCGGACTGCGCTGCATCCTCAGCTTCTCGCCTACTTCGCTCGACGTCCCCGACCACGTCGAGATGCGCCGCGTCGATCTCGCGGTCGAAATGCAGGTCCTCTCGTTCAACAGCGCACGCAACACGGAATCGGTCCCCACCGCTCCCCGCGTCCGCATCGGACATTCGGCTGTCCCGTCCACCGCACCAAGAAACGGATCAGTGATCGCGCCGTGAGTGTTCTGCTTGTCGGGGTCTCGCACAGGACGGCCCCGGTGCCGGTTCTCGAGCGGGTGGCTGTCACCGACACCGATCGCCCGAAGCTGACGGACAAGCTTCTGGCGTCGTCGCACATCTCGGAGGCGATGATCGTCTCCACCTGCAACCGGGTGGAGATCTACGCCGTCGTCGATGCATTCCACGGTGCGCTGGCCGAGGTCGGCGAGTTGCTCGCCGACCATTCCGGGCTGGATCTCACCGATCTGCACCGGCACGCGTACGTGCGCTACAGCGAGGCTGCGGCGGAGCACCTGTTCGCCGTGGCCAGCGGACTCGACTCGATGGTGATCGGCGAGCAGCAGATCCTCGGGCAGATCAGGACCGCCTACGCGTCGTCCGACGCACAGCAGGCCGCGGGCCGCACGCTGCACGAGCTCGCCCAGCAGGCGCTGCGCGTCGGCAAGCGAGTGCACTCGGAGACCGGTATCGACTCGGCGGGCGCGTCCGTCGTGTCCGTGGCCCTCGACCGCGCCGCCGGCATCGTGGGCGACGGCGGGCTGACCGGACGCACCGCCGTCGTGGTCGGCGCCGGTTCCATGGGCGGTCTGTCGGTCGCGCACCTGACGCGTGCCGGGATCGGCCGCATCGTCGTGGTGAACCGCACCAAGGAGCGTGCGGAGCACCTCGCCGACACGGCCCGATCCAACGGTGTCGAGGCGGAGGCCCTCGAACTGAGCGAACTCCCGGCCGCGATGGCCCAGGCGGACGTCCTCGTGACCTGTACCGGCGCGGTCGGCGCCGTCGTCACGCTCGCGGACACCCACCGCGCGCTGGCACAGCCCGGCCGCGACGCCGAACGCCCCCTCGTCATCTGCGACCTCGGTCTGCCCCGCGACGTGGAGCCCGCCGTGTCGGGTCTGCCCGGGGTCACCGTCCTCGACATGGAGTCGCTGCAGCGCGATCCCGCCGCAGGGGCCGCCGCGTCCGACGCCAACGCCGCCCGGACCATCGTCGCCGCCGAACTCGCCAACTACCTCGCCGGCCAGCGGCTGGCGGAGGTCACGCCGACCGTCACCGCCCTGCGCCAGCGCGCCGCGGACGTGGTCGAGGCGGAGCTGATGCGACTGGATTCGCGTCTGCCCGGACTCGACGACCCCGAGCGCGACGAGGTCGCACGCACCGTGCGGCGGGTGGTCGACAAGCTCCTCCACGCGCCCACCGTCCGGGTGAAGCAGCTCGCCTCCGCGCCCGGTGGTGATTCCTACGCCGCCGCCCTGCGGGAACTGTTCGAACTCAGCCCCGGATCCGTCGAGGCCGTCGCGAAGCCCACCGACCTCGGCGGCGCCACCGACCTGAGCGCCATCGATATCACGGACGGCTTCATCGCCGGCCAGGACCCGCGCCTGCGCCGCTTCGTCACAGACGACAACCATGGGAAGGAATCGCAGGCATGAGCGCCGTCGGCACCCGTACGCTGCGGATCGGAACCCGTGGGAGTGAGCTCGCGACCACCCAGGCCGGCACCGTGCGCGACGCACTGATCTCGGCCGGGCACGACGCCGAGCTCGTCATCATCAAGACCAAGGGCGACCAGTCCATGGAGTCGGTGGAGAAGATCGGGGTCGGCGTCTTCACCGCCGAACTCCGGGAAGCGCTCGCCGACGGCCGCGTCGACGTGGCCGTCCACTCCTACAAGGACCTGCCGACCGCCCCCGACGAGCGGTTCACCATCGCCGCCATTCCGCCGCGCGAGGATCCCCGCGACGCGCTCGTGGCCCGCGACGGACTGGTCCTCGGTGAACTGCCCGCCGGTTCGAAGGTCGGCACGTCCGCACCGCGGCGCACGTCACAGCTGCGGGCGCTGGGCCTCGGCCTCGACATCCGGCCGCTGCGCGGCAACCTGCAGCGGCGCCTCGGCAAGGTCGAATCCGGCGAACTCGACGCCGTCGTCCTGGCCCGGGCGGGCCTCGCGCGGATCGGACGACTGGACCTGATCACCGAGTCCATCGAGCCGGTCCAGATGCTGCCCGCACCCGCGCAGGGCGCGCTCGCCGTCGAATGCCTGTCGGCGAACACGGCACTCGTCGCGATCCTGTCGGAGCTCGACGACCCGAACAGCCGCGCCGCCGTCACCGCGGAACGCGCACTGCTCGCCGAGCTCGAGGCCGGCTGCACCGCGCCCGTCGGCGCGATCGCCGAGGTCGTCGAATCACTCGACGACGACGGCCGCATCTTCGACGAACTGTCCGTCCGGGGCTGCGCCGCAGCCATCGACGGTTCCGACGTCATTCGCACGGGAGCCGTGGGCTCCCCGGAGAACGCCGAAGAACTCGGCCGCTCCGTCGCGCGGGAGCTTCTCGAGCTCGGTGCGCGGGAGCTGATGAATGTCACCGAGGCCGGTGATGCCGATGTTTGATGTGCGAAGGCCGACTGATCGGCCGATCCGCTCCCTGTACCCATCTCGACACATGATCGCACTGGAGAATTACCGATGAGCCGAGTCCGTAAGAACACCCCCGGACGAATCCTGTTCGTGGGATCCGGACCGGGCGATCCGGCACTGCTCACCGTGCACGCACGGGACGTCCTTGCCGCAGCGACCCTCGCCTTCACCGACCCCGACGTCGACAAGGGCGTCACCGTCCTGGTGGGCACCGACCTGGGCGTCGACGCCGAGACCGGTGAGCCGCTCGCCGAGGTCCGTCCCGCGCTGGGTGAGCCGGCGGAGGTCGCGAAGACCCTCGTCCACGAGGCGAAGAACGGCCACGACGTGGTGCGTCTGGTGTCCGGCGACCCGCTGACCACCGACTCGGTGATCGCCGAGGTCACCGCCGTCGCCCGCACCCAGGTGCAGTTCGAGGTCCTGCCGGGCCTGCCGTCCGCGTCCGCCGTCCCCTCCTACGCCGGTATGGCACTGGGGTCGGGACACACCGAGGCCGACGTCCGCGGCGAGGTCGACTGGGCGGCCCTGGCCGCCGCGCCCGGACCACTGGTCCTGCACGCCACGTCGGGTCATCTCGCCGAGACGGCGAGCGCCCTTGTCGAGCACGGCCTGGCTCCGCAGACCCCGGCGGCCATCACGGTCCGCGGCACCACCCGGCAGCAGCGCACCGTCGAGGCCACCCTCGCGACGCTGAACGAGGCCGGTTCCGAACTGGTCGGTTCGCTGGTCGTGACGGTCGGCAAGGTCGTCGCCCAGCGCAACAAGATGTCCTGGTGGGAGTCGCGCGCACTGTACGGCTGGAAGGTCCTGGTGCCGCGCACCAAGGATCAGGCAGGCGAAATGAGCGACCGCCTCGTCACGCACGGCGCCATCCCGATCGAGGTACCCACCATCGCCGTCGAGCCGCCCCGCAGCCCGGCGCAGATGGAACGGTCCGTGAAGGGCCTCGTCGACGGTCGCTACCAGTGGGTGGTCTTCACGTCCACCAACGCGGTGCGTGCGGTGTGGGAGAAGTTCGAGGAGTTCGGGCTCGACGCCCGCGCGTTCTCCGGCGTCAAGATCGCCTGCATCGGTGAGGCCACGGCCGCGAAGGTGCGCTCGTTCGGAATCAACCCCGAACTCGTGCCCTCCGGCGAGCAGTCGAGCGAAGGCCTGCTGGCCGAGTTCGCCCCCTACGACGACGTGTTCGACCCGGTCAACCGGGTTCTGCTGCCCCGCGCCGACATCGCCACCGAGACGCTGGCCGAGGGCCTGCGCGAACGTGGCTGGGAAATCGACGACGTCACCGCGTACCGCACCGTCCGGGCTGCGCCGCCGCCGGCCGAGACCCGCGAGATGATCAAGACCGGTGGGTTCGACGCCGTCTGCTTCACCTCGTCCTCGACGGTCCGCAACCTCGTCGGCATCGCCGGAAAGCCGCACGCGCGCACCCTCGTTGCCTGCATCGGTCCGAAGACCGCCGAGACGGCCATCGAGTTCGGCCTGCGCGTGGACGTGCAGCCGGAGACCGCTCAGGTCGGCCCGCTGGTGGAGGCTCTGGCCGAGCACGCGGCGCGCCTGCGTGCCGAGGGCGCACTGCCCCCGCCGCGCAAGAAGTCCCGCGCTCGGCGATAGGCGCTACGCGCCTGTGAGTGGTTGAGGAGTCCAGGCACTCCTCAACCACTCACAGGCCCGACGAAGGAGGGCATGTCCTTGTTCCCGACCCATCGACCGCGACGGCTTCGCCGGACACCGGCCCTGCGTCGTCTGGTCGCCGAGACTTCGCTCGAGCCACGGCATCTCGTGTTGCCGATGTTCGTCGCGGACGGTATCGACGAGCCTCGTGAGATCTCGTCGATGCCCGGCGTCTTCCAGCACACTCCCGACTCGCTGCGGCGGGCGGCGACGGAAGCGGTCGAGGCGGGACTCGGCGGACTCATGCTCTTCGGGGTGCCCCGTCCCGACGACAAGGACGCCGAGGGATCCGGCGCGTCCGATCCGGACGGCATCCTGAACCGCGGATTGCGCTGGCTCGCAGACGAAGTCGGCGATGCAACGGTGATCATGGCGGACACCTGCCTGGACGAGTTCACCGACCACGGTCACTGTGGCGTTCTCGACGCGAACGGTGCGGTGGACAACGACCTCACGCTGCAGCGGTACGTCGACATGGCGGTCGCGCAGGCCGAGGCCGGCGCGCATCTGCTCGGTCCGAGCGGAATGATGGACGGCCAGGTCGCCGCCATCCGCAAGGCCCTCGACGACGCGGGGTACACCGACGTCGGTCAGCTCGCGTACTCGGCGAAATATGCGTCGGCGTTCTACGGCCCGTTCCGTGAGGCCGTGGGTTCGTCACTGCAGGGTGATCGCCGCACGTACCAACAGGATTCGGCCAATCGCCGGGAGTCGCTGCGTGAGGTGGACCTCGACATCGACGAGGGCGCCGACATGGTGATGGTGAAGCCGGCGATGTCCTACCTGGACGTTCTGCGCGAGACGGCGGACCGCTCGCCGGTCCCCGTTGCGGCGTATCAGATCTCGGGTGAGTACTCGATGATCACGGCCGCCGCGCAGAACGGCTGGATCGACCGGGACGCCGCGATCCTCGAATCGCTCACCAGTATCCGCCGCGCCGGTGCGGACGTCGTGCTGACGTACTGGGCGACCGAAGCGGCCGGCTGGTTGTGATCGTCTCGTCGGCGGATACGGTAGTGCCATGACCCAGCAGTGGCCACCGACACCGCCGCACCAGGCTCCGCATCAGCAGAGCCCGTCTCCGCACGATTTCCCCTACCCCCCGCCGGTGCCGCAGCCGAAGCCCGAACGTCCGGCACCGATCGACGTGGGCACCGCGGCCCAGTTGCTGTGGGCGGTGGCCGGGCTCGGTCTGATCCAGGCGTTGGCCGCGATGGTTCTGGTGGTGGGCGAGAAGTCGACGTTCGTCGACGAACTGATGAACAACCCCAGCGTCACATCCGGCGAGGTCGACATGAGCCGCGACAGCGTGGAGTCGCTGTTCTACGTGGGCATCGGGTTCACTGTCGTCCTCATCCTGATCCTCACCGGGCTCTTTCTCCTGTTCGTGCACTTCATGCGTAAGGGCCGGAACTGGGCCCGGATGCTGCTCACCATCGCGTGCGTGATGATGGTGGTGTGGACCGTCCCGGTGCTCTTCGGCATCGGATCCGACGGAAGCGGCACCGCGCTCGCTCTCGGCGGCGTGCAGATCCTCCAGGCCGTGGTGGCCGTCGGCGCCGTCGTGCTGATGCACCGCAAGGATTCCAACAGCTACTTCCTGAGGTTGCCCCCCTCCGCCGAGTAGCTCCGATTTGCTCGTGAAATATAAAGATGTACCGTGAAGTACGTCACAAGGGCAGACCGCAGACTTCATTTCGACCGAAGGACTTTCCTCCATGCGCGCTGACGATCGAGCACACGGGTCTCGCAAAGAAGCACTGATGTTCGCCATCATCGTGGCCTTCGTGCTGCTGACTCTGTTGCTCGTCGTGATCCCGGGCGCCCTCTCCTGACGTGCCTCACGTTTTCCTCGCGGGCCGTGATGTCGCAGGATGAGCGTGTGAGCGAACCAGCCGTCTTGTTCAGTGAGCCCGGCGCCCGCTGGCGGATGGTGGCGTTCGGCCCGGTGTTCTGCCTGATCGCCTTGATCATCGAACTGCTCACCGGCCCGGTGGTGCACTGGTTCGCGCTGTCGCTGTTCGCGGTGCTGCTCAGCGGGTTCGTCTACGTGCAGGTGGTGGCCGCCCGCAGACATGCCAGCGTCGAACTCACGACGTCGTCGTTGCGGCAGGGCACCGAAGACCTGCCGATCACCGAGATCCTGAAGATCATGCCCCCCGCCGACCCGGAATCGTACGAGCAGCAGCCGTGGGAAACCGCGCGGAGTCTGGGCGAGCTGTCCGCGGTTCCCCGCCGGCGGACGGGCATCGGACTGCGACTGCGGGGCGGTGCCCTGGTGCAGGCGTGGGCGAAGGACGACGTGGCATTGCGCGAGCAGCTCGAATCGCTGCTCGCGAAGTCGGCGGGAGGGTCGGCGGAATGAACCGCCGGACCGCGGTGGCGGCAGCGGAGTGGATCGGCGCCGTGGCCGGCGTCGTCGCCGCGGTGTGGTGTTGGAACCGCTCCCAGGTCACATCGGCGTTCGGTCCCGTGGCGCCGGGTGCACCCTCCTTCGAGGGAACCGCGTATTCGGGGTCGTGGATCGCCGTCGCCGCCGGCCTGGTGACGGTCGCGGGGTTGCTGGTGATCGACTCGGTGCGCCGGCTCCGGTCCGGCCCGGCGGGCGAACCCGCCGAGCCGTCCTCGTCACCGGAAGATCTGGGTCTTGCGGACGGTGTCGGTCCCGGGACCGTCGAGCATCGCGGAGCCGAGTAGCGCCTCGGGAACCCCGAGTCCCTCGATCAACGTCCGCGCGTGGGGCCGTAGCGACCGGCATCGTTCGTTGATTCCCCGCTGCACCGCCTTCGACCGCTCCACCGACAGCTGCCGGTGCTCCATGAACCAGGCCTTGTCTTCCTCGATGACGCTCAGCGCGTAGAGGTCGCAGACATCGCTCAACAGGTCGCGGGCGTCGTCGTCCTCGCACTCGTCGATGCCGGCGACGAACGCCTCGAGCACGACCCGGTCGATGTGGGCCTGCGCGGCGTGCAGCACATGATCCTGCACGAAATTGAAGGCGTCGAACGGGTTCTCCTCGCGCTTCTGCGCACCCTGGAGGCGACGGGCGGCGGTCGAGAGCAGGTACTGCTCGCGGTCCTCGAACATGGTCAGCTGGGTGCCGCGGTTGAAGAGGCTGCCGTCTTCCTCGTTGTCCTGCCTCGTGTCGAGGATCGTCTGGATGATCTGCTGCGCGGCGGTGCGCTTCTTGACGACGTCGGAGACCGTGGTGGCCGCGAAGCGCATCCATTCGACGGGGCTCATGCCGCGCACCTCGTCCGCGTAGGACGTGAGCAGTTCCTTCGCCACCAGCTGCGTCAGGACGTGGTTGTCGCCTTCGAACGTGGTGAACACATCGGTGTCCGCCTTGAGCGCCGTGAGGCGGTTCTCGGCCATGTACCCGGCGCCGCCACACGCTTCACGGGCCTCCTGGATCGCACGGGTGGCGTGCCAGGTGTTCGCAACCTTGAGCCCGGCGGCGCGGCCCTCGAGCTCACGCTGTTCCTGGGGGTCGGCGTCGGCGCTGCTCTGGATCTCGTGCATCTTGGCGACGAGCTCGTTCTGGGCGAACTGCAGAGCGTAGGAGCGCGCGATCAGCGGGAACAGCCTGCGCTGGTGGACGAGGTAGTCCATGAGCAGCACCTCGTCCTCGTCCTGCGGGGCGTTGAACTGCCTGCGCTGCAACGCATATCGGGTGGCGATCGACAATGCGACGCGAGCGGCGGCGCCGGCGGACCCGCCCACCGTGACGCGTCCCCGCACGAGAGTGCCCACCATGGTGAAGAACCGGCGGTTCGCGTTGTCGATCGGCGACGTATACGTGCCGTCGGGTTCCACGTCGGCGTACTTGTTGAGAAGGTTCTCCCGCGGAATCCTGACCTGGTCGAACGTGATTCGGCCGTTGTCGACCCCGGGAAGCCCACCCTTGTAGCCGCAGTCCGACGTGTGGACGCCGGGAAGGTCGTTGCCGTCCTCGTCCCGGATCGGCACCACGAAACAGTGCACGCCCTGCGACTCGCCGCCCGTGATCAACTGCGCGAACACGGCTGCCATCGTCGCGTGCTGCGCCGCCCCGCCGATGTAGTCCTTGCGCGAGGACGGCGTGGGGGAGTGGATGACGAATTCGCCCGCGTCCGCGTCGTACGTGGCGGTGGTCTCGAGCGCCTGCACGTCGCTGCCGTGACCCGTCTCGGTCATCGCGAAACACCCCAGCAGATCGAGGTCGACGAGACGCTTCACGTACGCCTCGTGATGGCGCGCGGTGCCGAGGTTCTCGATCGCGCCGCCGAACAGTCCCCACTGCACGCCTGCCTTGACCATCAGGGACAGATCGGACATTGCGAGCATCTCGATGCTCGTGACTGCGGCGCCGGCGTCACCGGTACCGCCGTGGTCCTTCGCGAAACCGTCGGCGGCGTACCCGTTGCTCGCGAGCAGACGCAACTGCGCCAGCGTCTTGGCGCGGGCCTCGTCGAGGTCGGGGGTGTAGTGCGGTGCGAAGTCGGGGGAGCCGGACAATTCCGCCCTGACGCGCTCGCGTACCTCCCGCCAGCGTCCGTCGAGTGTGCTTCTGAGGTGGTCAGCTGTGGTGGCCATGACTCGACAGTAGCCGTCGCCGTGAGGGGCGCGATGTCGGTCGAGGAACGGATGGGGATCGTGGCCGCGTGCTCTACGCATCTGCGATCACCCCCCTTCGGCCGGCCGTGAGATCGGCGATGGGGGTTGCACTCTGTGATGTCCTGGGTATTCCGGTGTGGTGAACTTTTCCCGCGTACTGCGCTCCGCCGTCACGGGCCCGACCTTTCGGTGGACCTCCGCACCGAGTGGCACCGCCCGCCACCCGATCAGCATCACCACGGCGTCGGTGTCCCTCGAACAACAGCATCGGGTACGGGTGCGCAGGTACGTGATCGTGACGTCGTTCAGGATTCTCGCGTTCGTGCTGTCGGCGGTGGTCTACGGACTTACCAATAACCCCTGGGTGGCTGTGGCGATCATCGGCGTGGCGATTCCCCTGCCGTGGATCATTGCCCTGATCGTCGACGACCTGCCACCGTGGGAGAAGGACGAGTCTCACGGTACCGGGTGAGGCGTCTGACCGGAACGATCACCAGAAGCGACTCCCGGGCCCACCCTTGAACGGGCCCACCACCCGATCGGTGATCCACCCGCCGTAGAAGCCCCCCGTCTGGGGCCGAACCCGCTCGCCGTCGACGAAACAGCCGTCCATCGATCCCGGCATGACCGCAACGTGCCCGACGAGAGATTCGTACCCGGCGACCGGCCGGGGATAGTGCCACGCCGCACGCTCGGCGACGTGTCCGCCCGCGACGACGTCGAAATAATCCGCCCGCCCCTTCCACTCGCACACCGTGCTCCCGGCAACCGGACGCAAGACCCCCTCGGCGAAACACGTGCGCGGCAGGTAGTACGTCGGCGGGTGGCTCGTCTCGAGCAGGCGCAGCGGGTTGCGTGTGCGTGCGACGAGGTGCCCGCCGAACCGCACCTCCACCAACTCGCCGCTCTGCTGGACCACGGGTGGCCGCGGGTAGTCCCACACCGATTCCTGTCCTGGATCGACGGGGTCCGGGATCGGGCGGCCGCTCGTCACGGGAGGTCCGCCGACGAGGGCCGATTCGTCAGCCGGGCGGCCTTCGCTGCCGGAAACATGCGCGGACCAGCCGAGTCAGGCCGAGGTGCTGATCGTCGCGAGGTATCCGACCGGATCGCGCCAGAAGGCGGTGATCAGGTCGGCGAGTCCGGCGGGGTCGGCGATCAGTGGTGTGATGTGGCCGGCGCCGTCCACCGTGGTGGCCGCGGCGTGCGGCATCGTCGCCGCGGCGGCCCGTGCCTGCTCGATGGAGATCATCGTGTCTGCGCGGGGTACGACCATCAGCGTCGGCGCCCCGATCCGGGGCAGGAGGGGGTCCAGCCCCTTGCGGTGCAGCATGATCGATTGCATCGCCTGGTGCATGCCACGTCGTGGTGCCTGCCGGAGGGTGCGTGAGACGGCCCGGAACTGTTGCGGGTGCGTTCGTGAGAGTTCCTTGCCGAGAAGGACGTTCATCACCGCATTCGTGAGCGGTGGAATCGGCCCGGCGATGCGGTAGGCCCATACCATCGGCACGATCCTGGCGCGTTCTCTGCGGGTGAGGGCCTGGGTCGGTGTCCCGATGGTGATCACGGTGCGGCACCGGTCGGGAGTGTGGGCGGCCGCGACGAGTCCGACGTGTCCACCCCAGGCGTTGCCCACCCAGTCGACGGGCTCGGTGACGTCGAGTGCGTCGAGGACGGCAATTGCCGCCTCCGCACACTCCTCCATCGTGAACCGCCGCTGCACGGCGGTGCCTGCCCCGTGGCGGGGTCCGTCGATCGAGATCAACTGCCGGTCTGCGACCAGATGGCTGCGCAGGGGCGCCCACGTCGTCGAGTCGACGAAAAGGCTGTGCCACAGCACGGTCGGCGGTCCGTTGCCGGTGACGTGGACGGCGAGGTTCCCGACGCCCGTCGGGATGGTCCGGGTGATCGAGTGTGTGTCCATGGGATGTCCCAAATGCGTGGGTTCGAGTTTGCTTCGGAAACCGAAACTTCGGTAACCGTAGTATTCTCCTGTGTCATGGAACGGTCAAGAGGTCTGCCGTCCGATCGGCCGGCGGTGGGACAGTTGCTGGTCCGATTGCTGCACGAGTTCCGCCGGGAGTTGAGCGAGCCCATGGCAGAGCGCGGTTACGGCGACATCCGCCCACCGCATCTGCAGATCTTCGGCAACATCGGCTGGGACGGGCGGCGGTTGACGGAGATCGCCTCCCGTGCCGAATTGAGTCTGTCCGCCGCGTCCGAACTCATCAACGATCTCGAGGATCTCGGGTACGTCGAACGGGTTCCGGACGCAACGGACCGGCGGGCGAAACTGGTTGTCCCGACCGCGCGGGGACGGCAGGCGCTGCAGGACGCCGCCGTGCGGGTCGCCGAGATCGAGCACCGCTGGGGCGGCATCGTCGGGCACGACCGGTTCGACGACGCCTGCTATCTGCTCAGTTCTCTGCTGGACGAGCTGAGTCCCGAGGATCGCTGACAGGGGGCGGCGGGACCGCGGCGCGGACGAGCTGGTCGTGACGCAGGGCGATCTGGGTCTGTGTCGCGATGACGGTCGACGAGCGAAGGACGTTGTGCCCGTCCACGATCGAGTTGATCACCCGCTGCAGGTCGGCGTGGGTGCGCGCCACCACGCGGACCAGGACGTCGCCGGCTCCGGTGATCGTGTGTGCCTCGAGAACTTCGGGGATGGCGGTCAGGTGCTCGACGACCGCGGCGTGCCCGTTGCCCTGCGCGATCTCGAGGGTGGCGAACGCGACCACCGGAAACCCCAGTGCGTCCGGGTCGAGAGTCGGTGCCGAACTGGTGATCACGCCGGTGCGTTCGAGGCGGTCGAGTCGCGCCTGAACGGTGCCGCGCGCCACTCCCAGGCGTCGCGACGCCTCGAGCACGCCAACCTTCGGCTCGGTATGCAGTAGGTCGAGCAGTGCGGCGTCGAGTTGATCGATGCTCATTGGCGTCCCTGGTCAATATGTAGGGTCGATCGGTATTTTCATCCAGCATTCTGTACAGATTGAACAGCGTCAAGAGGCGCCGTTGCGCAGTGGTGTGAGCTGGATCACAGTGAGGTATGACTACCGTCGACATTCGCCTGACGCCCCGCGAGGTGGCCGCACATCTGGAGACCGACGAACTCCGGCAGTTGGTCGGGCTCGTCGAACACGACGACGCGTCGGACCCGTTTCCGGTGGTCGCGTTGGATGCCGTGGTGTTCGCGTGCGGCAATGCGACGCAGAGCATGCAGTACTTCGTCTCCACCTGGGGCATGACCCTCGTCGCCTACGCCGGGCCGGAGACCGGTCAGCGCTCGCACAAGTCGTTCGTCCTCGAGTCCGGGTCGGCGCGATTCGTGCTGCACGGAGCCGTGGATCCCAAGAGCCCGCTCGCGGACCATCACCGGGCCCACGGCGACGGCGTGGTGGACCTGGCCATGGAAGTGCTCGACGTCGACCGCTGCATCGCGCACGCACGCTCGCAGGGGGCCACCATTCTCGACGAGCCTCGCGATGTCACGGATCAGTTCGGCACCGTGCGGCTCGCGGCCATTGCCACGTACGGCAGCACCCGGCACACCATCGTCGACCGCAGCCGGTACGACGGCCCCTACCTCCCCGGATTCGTCGCGCGCTCCAGCGGTTTCGCGGCACGACCGGGTAAACCCGCTCGGCTGTTCCAGGCGCTCGACCACGCCGTCGGCAACGTCGAGATGGGCCGGATGGACCACTGGGTCCGGTTCTACAACCGGGTCATGGGATTCACGAACATGGCCGAATTCGTCGGCGACGACATCGCCACGGAGTACTCGGCGCTCATGTCGAAGGTCGTGGCGAACGGCAACCACCGGGTGAAGTTCCCGCTCAACGAACCCGCGGTGGGAAAGAAGAAATCGCAGATCGACGAGTATCTCGAATTCTACGGTGGGCCAGGCTGCCAGCATCTGGCCCTCGCGACCGGAGACATTCTCGCGACGGTGGACGCGCTGCGGGCCGAGGGCGTCGAATTCCTGAACACACCCGACGCGTACTACCAGGATGCGCAGCTGCGGGCCCGCATCGGCACGGTCCGGGTGCCGGTGGAGGAACTGCAGAAGCGCGGAATCCTCGTCGACCGCGACGAGGACGGATACCTCCTGCAGGTCTTCACCAAGCCGCTCGGTGACCGGCCGACCGTGTTCTTCGAGCTGATCGAACGGCACGGTTCGCTCGGGTTCGGGGCGGGCAACTTCCAGGCTCTGTTCGAATCCATCGAGCGCGAGCAGGCGGCCCGCGGCAATCTGTGAACCTCCGACCGGCACGCAGTGCATCATCGACTGATGGATGACACGGGTCGGGGAACGTTCGCAGGGAAAGTCGCTCTCGTCACCGGAGCATCCTCGGGGCTCGGACGGGCCGTAGCTCGGCTCCTCACCGACCGGGGAGCTCGCGTCTTCGGGGTCGCTCGGGACGGGGATGTGCTGCGGCAGGCCATGATCGACATCGCCGGACCGGAGGCGGCGGCGCACTGTGCGCCGGCGGACGTCGCGTCGCCGGACGCGTGCAGCGCGGCCGTGGCAGCCTGCGTCTCCGGGCTCGGCGGTCTCGACGTCCTGATCAACGTCGCCGGTTCGCACACCCTCCGGCACACCGCGGACGTCACGGACGACGACTGGGCACGTGACCTCGCCGTGAACCTGAACGGGCCGTTCTACCTGTCGCGGGCAGCACTGCCGCATCTGCTCGAACGCGGAGGCAACATCGTCAACGTCGCGTCGGTCGCCGGGCTGGAGGGGCAGGCGTACTCGGCCGGCTACTGCGCCGCCAAGCACGGACTGGTCGGCCTCACCCGCGCGATGGCGCTCGAGTTCACCGGCACACCGCTCCGGGTCAACGCCGTCTGCCCGGGCGGGATGATGACGCCGCAGGTCACGAATTTCGCGTTCCCCGACGGTGTCGATTTCGATCTGGTCATGAAGTCGGCCTCCCCGCGAGGGCTGATGGAACCCGAGGACGTGGCGAAGACGGTGGCCTTCCTCGCATCCGACGACGCCTCCGCCATCCACGGAGCCGTGTACTCGGTGGACAACGGGAAGATGGCATGAGTCTCGTCGAAGGCCCGATTCTCCAGATCTGCTGGGTCGTCGACGACATCGAGTCGGCGGAGCGGTACTTCACGGAACAGCTGGGCGTCGCGCGATGGTTGCGGCTCCCGGACGTGCACTTCGGACCCGAGCACTGCACGTACCGCGGGCAGCCCGCCGACTACGTGGTCCACGTGTCGCTCGGATATGCCGGCGGACAGCAGTTGGAACTGATCCAACCGGTGTCGGGACGCAACCTCTATACGGAACAGCTGGAGACGAGCGGTCCCGGCGTCCATCACGTGGCCTGGGTTCCCGAAGACTTCGAGGCCACCCTCGCCGAGGCCGGGCGCCGGGGACTGCCGGTGGTGCAGCGGGGCCGGTTCGAGGGCGTCGGGATGGAGTTCGCGTACCTCGAGGGCGGCCCGCTCGGCGGATACGTGGAACTGATGAAACTGTCCGAGGAGATGCGGGCGATGTTCGCCTCGCTCGTCCCCGAATCGCCCGGCGCGACCGATCGGGCAGAGTGATCCTGGCCACCCACTACACCCTGTCGTTGGCAAATTCGACAGAACTGGGACACTGGAGGCCGTGACTGTTTCCTCCGGTGACCCCGACGTGCACGCATCCCGCTCCGCCCAGCTCTTCGAAAGGGCTGATCTGGTCATTCCCGGCGGCGTCAACTCCCCGGTGCGGGCCTTCCACTCGGTCGGCGGCACCCCGCGGTTCATCAGGGAAGCGTCCGGTTACACGCTCACCGACGTCGACGGCAACGACTACGTCGACCTCATCTGCTCCTGGGGACCGATGATCCTCGGGCACGCGCACCCCGCCGTCGTCGAGGCCGTGCAGAAGGCGGCCGCCACCGGCCTGTCGTTCGGCGCGCCCACCGAAGGCGAGATCGAACTGGCCGAGGAGATCGTCGGCCGGGTCGCGCCGGTGGAGAAGGTGCGCCTGGTCAACTCCGGCACCGAAGCCACCATGAGCGCCGTCCGCCTCGCCCGCGGATTCACCGGCCGAACCAAGGTCCTCAAGTTCTCCGGCTGCTACCACGGACACGTCGACGCGCTGCTGGCCGACGCCGGCTCGGGACTCGCCACGTTCGGCCTCCCGACATCGCCCGGCGTGACGGGCGCGCAGGCCGAGGACACCATCGTCGTCCCGTACAACGACCTCGACGCCGTCGCCCAGGCCTTCGCCGCGAACGAGGGTCAGATCGCGTGCGTCATCACCGAGGCCGCCGCGGGCAACATGGGCGCCGTGGCGCCGCTGCCCGGATTCAACGAGGGCCTGCGGAAGCTGACCAGCGACAACGGCGCGCTGCTCATCATGGACGAGGTGATGACCGGATTCCGCGTCAGCTCCGCCGGCTGGTTCGGACTCGACCGCGTCGCCGGTGACCTCTACACGTTCGGCAAGGTGATGAGCGGTGGTCTGCCCGCCGCCGCATTCGGTGGCAGCGCCGACGTCATGGCACACCTCGCCCCGGCCGGACCCGTCTACCAGGCAGGCACCCTGTCCGGGAACCCCGTCGCCGTCGCAGCCGGGCTCGCCAGCCTGCGCGCCGCGGACCAGGGCGTGTACGACGCACTCGAGCGCAACAGCGCCACCCTGCGGACCCTGCTGTCCGACGCGCTGACCGCCGAGAGCGTGCCGCACCGGGTGCAGACCGCAGGCACGATGCTCAGTGTGTTCTTCAGCGAGGACCCGGTGACCAACTACGCCGAGGCCAAGGCCGCCCAGACCTGGCGTTTCCCGGCGTTCTTCCACGGACTGCTCTCGCGCGGGGTGTACCCGCCGCCGAGCGCGTTCGAGGCGTGGTTCGTCTCCGCCGCCATGGACGACAGAGCGTTCTCGATCATCGCCGACGCCCTGCCGCACGCCGCGAAGGCCGCCGCCGCGGCCGTCCAGCCCTGACGTGTCGTCCCCCCTCGCGGCCGGTAGCCCCGCCGCCGACACCCACCCGACCTCCCGTCCCGACCCGAGGAACCCCAACGTGACCGAAGCCGATCATCCCGACCACACACAGACCCGCACCATCGTGCACGTGCTCCGGCACGGCGAGGTGCACAACCCGCGCGGAATCCTCTACGGCAGGCTCCCCGGGTTCCGGCTGTCGGTGACGGGTGAGGCGCAGGCCCGCGCGGTGGCGTCGGTGCTGGCCAAGCACGACATCACGCACGTGGTGTCCTCGCCGCTGCAGCGGGCGCAGGAGACGGCGGTTCCGATCGCCGACGCGCACGGCGTCGAGATCGCGACCGACGAGAACCTCATCGAGGCGGGCAACGAATTCGAGGGCCTCAAGGTGTCCGTCGGCGACGGCGCGCTGTCCCGGCCCCGGCACTGGTGGAAACTGCGCGACCCGTTCACACCGTCCTGGGGCGAGCCGTACCTGCAGATCGCGCACCGCATGCTGGCCGCCGTCAACAGCGCCCGCGTGTCGGCGGTGGGCCACGAGGCCGTCGTCGTCAGCCACCAACTCCCCGTCTGGACCCTCCGCCGGTTCCTGCAGGGGGAGCGGCTGTGGCACGACCCGCGGCACCGTCAGTGCGGTCTCGCGTCGCTGACCTCCCTCGTCTACGAGGGCGACACCCTCATCGACATCGTGTACTCGGAGCCCGCGGGCGCGTCGGATCCGAGGGTGACCGGGGCATGAGTCGGGGGCGCTTCGCCGGGCTTCTCGCGGTGATCTGCACGGCCGCGGTGTCGCTGTCGGCGTGTGCGTCCGGCGACGACGCCGTGGCTCAGGGCGGCACGTTCGACTTCGTGTCGCCGGGCGGGCAGACGGAGATCTTCTACGACCCGCCTGCCGACCGCGGCACCATCGGCACGGTGTCCGGACCCGACCTGATGACCGAGGGCAAGACCACCTCGCTCGACGATTTCGCGGGGCAGGTGGTGGTCCTCAACGTGTGGGGGCAGTGGTGCGGCCCGTGCCGGGGTGAGGCGAACGACCTCGAGCAGGTGCACGAGGAAACCAAGGATCAGGGAGTGTCGTTCCTCGGGATCAACGTGCGGGACAACCAGCAGGACAAGGCGCAGGACTTCGTGATCGACAACAAGGTGTCGTATCCGTCGATCTACGACCCCGCCATGCGGACGATGATCGCGCTGGGGCAGAACTACCCCACGAGCGTCATCCCCACCACGATCGTGCTCGACCGGGAACACCGCGTGGCCGCCGTGTTCCTCAAGGAACTGCTCGCCGAGGACCTGAAGCCGGTGGTCGAACGGGTGGCGCAGGAATCGTGAGCACCAGCACCACCCTTCTCGCCGGCGGCGTCGGCGACGCCTTCCAGTCCACCGCGGCATCCGGGCCGCTGCTGCTCGCGCTCGGCGCGTGCGTCCTCGCCGGTCTGGTGTCGTTCGCATCGCCGTGCGTCGTGCCCCTCGTTCCCGGATACCTGTCCTACCTCGCGGGTGTGGTCGGTGCGGACGCCCCGGCCGTCACCGCGGAGGAGGCGGCCACCCGCACGAAGACGGTCGCCGACGGACGGCTGCGGGTCGCGGGCGCCGCGGCCCTGTTCGTCGCCGGTTTCACCGTGGTGTTCGTGCTGGCCACCGCGTCGGTGTTCGGCGCCATCTCGGCCCTCGCGATCAACCGCGACATCCTGATGCGGGTCGGCGGGGTGGTGACCATCGCCATGGGCCTGGTGTTCATCGGCCTGATCCCGGCCCTGCAGCGGGACACGAGGCTCGAGCCGCGCCGCATCTCCAGCCTGGCCGGGGCCCCGCTGCTCGGTGCCGTGTTCGCACTGGGCTGGACCCCGTGCCTCGGCCCGACCCTGGCGGGTGTCATCTCCCTGGCCGCAGGCACCGACGGTGCCACCGCCGCCCGCGGAGTGGCCCTGATCGTCGCGTACTGCCTCGGCCTCGGGTTGCCGTTCGTGATCCTGGCGCTCGGCTCGTCCCGCGCGCTGCGCGGTGTCGGCTGGCTGCGCCGCAACGCGCGCACCATTCAAATCTTCGGCGGAATCATGCTGGTGGCCGTGGGCATCGCCCTCGTCACCGGCGCGTGGGACCAGTTCGTCGGCTGGGTTCGCGACGCCTTTATCTCGGAAGTGACTCTGCCGATATGAGCGACACCCAGACCCCCGAGGCCCCGGAAGCCGCGCCGGTGCCCCGTCAATCGCTGCCGGGTCGCGCGTTCGCGGTCGTCCGCAACACCTGGCGCGGCCTCACGTCGATGCGCACGGCGCTGGTGCTGCTGTTCCTGCTGGCCCTCGCGGCCATTCCCGGCGCCCTGCTCCCGCAGCGCAGCCTCAACGCGGGCAAGGTCGACGAGTACATCTCGAACCGGCCGACCCTCGGTCCGTGGATGGACAAACTCGAGCTGTTCGACGTGTTCGGCAGCTTCTGGTTCACCGCGATCTACGTCCTGCTGTTCATCTCCCTCGTCGGCTGCATCCTGCCGCGCTGCGTCGACCACGCGAAGGCGCTGCGCACCCGTCCGGTGCCTGCCCCACGGAATCTCGCGCGACTGCCGCACCATCACGAGGACCGCGTCGACGAGACGCCGGAGGAACTCGCCGCCCGCATCCGCGCCCACCTGAAGGGGTGGCGGGTCGAGACGCGCGAGGGCGGGGAGCGCGCCGCGCACGACGGCGAGATCACCATCTCCGCGGAGAAGGGCTACTTCCGCGAACTCGGCAACCTGGTCTTCCACCTGTCGCTCGTCGCGTTGCTCGTCGCGATCGCCGTCGGCAAGCTGTTCGGCTACGAGGGCAACGTCATCGTGGTGGCCAACAACGGTCCCGGCTTCTGCACCACGTCGCCCGCGGTCTTCGACTCGTTCAAGGCGGGCAACACGCAGGACGGCACCGGCATGACACCGCTGTGCGTCAAGGTCAAGGACTTCGCGGCCGACTACCTCGACAGCGGTCAGGCCGAGATGTTCACGTCCAACATCGCCTACCAGGCCGGCGACGACCTCGAGACGAACACGTGGCGGGACGGGCAGTTGCAGGTCAACCACCCGCTGCGCGTCGAGGGTGACCGCGTCTACCTGCAGGGGCACGGGTACGCACCGACGTTCACCGTCACGTTCCCGAACGGGGAAACCCGCACCGAGACGCTGCAGTGGCGGCCCGACGACGCGACGACGTTCCTCAGCAGCGGCGCGATGCGGTTCGACCCGCCCGGCGGCATGTACACCGACACCGACGAGCGCCGGAAGAACCAGATCGCGATCGAGGGACTGTTCGCGCCGACCGCGCTGTTGCACGGCAATCTGCTGGCGTCGAGCTACCCGGCCATGAACGACCCGGCCGTCGCCATCGACATCTACAAGGGCGACACCGGCCTCGACACGGGCAATCCGCAGTCGCTGTTCTCGCTCAACACCGAATTGATCAACCAGGGCCGGCTCGTGAAGCAGGACCGGGTGAATCTGAAACCGGGGGAGAGTTCGACGCTGGCCGATGGCACCCAGGTGCGGTTCGACGGTGCAGTGGACTTCGTGAACCTGCAGGTGTCGCACGACCCGGCGCAGCAGTGGGTGCTGGTGTCGGCGCTGACGATGATGGCCGGACTGCTCGTCTCGCTGCTGGTCAAGCGTCGCCGCGTCTGGGCCCGCATCTACCCCGCGGACGCTTCCGATCTTGACCCACGACGTACTGTAGTAGAGCTTGGTGGACTCGCCCGGACCGATCAGGCCGGCTGGGGCGACGAGTTCGGCCGACTCTGCACCCGTCTGCTCACGGACGACACGAAGCCTGACGCGCAGGAGAGCCAACGATGACGACCAACGAGACACTGGCGCAGTACAGCGACTGGGCCTTCCGATCAGCCTTCACCGTGCTGGTGCTGGCACTCGTGCTGCTCATCGTGCAGTACGCGTCCACCCGGGCGCAGGCCGTGCAGGACCGGGAACTCGTGTCGGCAGGCTCCGGCGCCCGTCCGGCCGAGGCGCCGTCGGCTCCCGGCCGAGTGGTCGAGCAGCCGAAGAAGCCCATGTCCGAGCGCTTCGGCGGCATGGGCGCTGCCGTGCTCGTCGTCGGCACGGTACTGATCTTCGCGTCGATCGTGCTGCGCGGATTCGCCACCGAGCGGTTCCCGCTCGGCAACATGTACGAGTTCGTGACCATGGCCTGCGCGGCCGCACTCGTCGTCGGTCTCGCGCTTCTGTCGAAGCCGGCGTACCGGTCGATGTGGGTGTTCCTGCTCGTCCCCGTCCTGATCCTGATGTTCCTCGCCGCCACCGTGCTGTACGCGGACGCGGCGCCCGTGGTGCCCGCGCTGCGGTCGTACTGGCTGCCCATCCACGTCACCATCGTGAGCGTCGGTTCCGGTGTGTTCCTGGTGTCGGGCATCGCGAGCCTGCTGTTCCTGCTGCGCATGCGGTACCCGCGCGGCGAGGAGGGAACGGGCGTGTTCGCGCGGATCGCGGAGCGGCTGCCCGACGCGCAGACCCTGGACCGGCTGGCGTACAAGACCACCATCATCGGGTTCCCGCTGTTCGGCGCGGGCGTCATCCTCGGCGCCATCTGGGCCGAGGCCGCCTGGGGCCGATTCTGGGGTTGGGACCCCAAGGAGACGGTGTCGTTCATCGCCTGGGTGATTTACGCCGCCTACCTCCATGCCCGCGCGACGTCGGGCTGGCGTGACACCAAGGCCGCATGGATCAACGTGGCTGGCTTCGTCGCGATGCTGTTCAACCTGTTCATCATCAACATGGTGGTGTCGGGATTGCACTCGTACGCGGGCCTCAACTGACGGTAGTTGCCGACTGATATCCTTCCGCCGCGACGTCTCCGACCGGTGTGATTCGGTGGGGACGATGGAGACTTCACGAGGGGGATGTTCAGCCATGTCCGAAAACAACGCCGGCATGTGGGAGCCGGTACGGCCTGCATCGAATCCGCCCGCGGACGACCACGCCTCGGCTGCCGCGTGGAACGCCGCGCGGCAGGCCCCGTACGTTCAGCCGCAGGGTCCCAACCCGTTCGCGCAGCCCGGGGTCCAGGCCCCCTCCGCCGCACCCGCGCGGCCGCAGACCCCGGCCGCGCCCGTCCCGCAACAGGCGCCCGTCTCCCAGCCGGCCCCGCAGCAGACTCCCGCGCCGGGAGCGTTCACTCCGCCGCAGCAGGCGCCGGTCCAGCACGCACCCCAGCATCCCCGCCCGCACAACACGAATGCCGACCAGCAGTACGCGGTGTCGGCGCGTGACCTGTCGACGTCGCTGCTCCTCAAGCAGGTCAAGCCGGCCCCCACCACGGGGTGGCGCAAGGCGCTGTACCAACTGTCCGGCCGTTACATCAACGTCGGCAACAGTGCGAAGGAACAGCGTCGGATCGAGCTGACCAAGCAGGTCAACCAGCCGCTGCAGGGTTGCTACAAGATCGCGCTGCTGAGCCTCAAGGGCGGAGTGGGCAAGACCACCACCACCGCGACGCTCGGCTCCACGTTCGCGTCACTGCGCGGTGACCGCGTGATCGCCGTCGACGCCAACCCCGACCGGGGCACGCTGAGTCAGAAGATTCCCCTCGAGACCCCCGCCACGGTGCGCAACCTGCTGCGCGACGAGCAGAGCATCGAAAAGTACAGCGACGTCCGCAGTTACACGTCGCAGAGCCGGCACCGGCTCGAGGTGCTCGCGTCCGACAGCGACCCGGCGGTGTCGGAGGCGTTCAGCGCGGACGACTACTCGCGGACCGTCACGATGCTCGAGAAGTTCTACAGCATCGTCCTCACCGACTGCGGCACCGGACTGATGCATTCCGCCATGCAGACCATCCTCGAAGAGGCCGACGCGCTCGTGGTGGTCAGTTCGGGGTCCGTCGACGGCGCCCGCAGCGCCTCCGCGACCCTCGACTGGCTCGACGCCCACGGATACCGCGAACTGGTGTCCCGGTCGGTGGCCGTCGTCAACGCGGTGCGACCACGGTCGGGCAAGGTGGATCTGCCGAAGGTCGTCGAGCATTTCGAGCAGCGGTGCCGCCTGGTCCGGCTGATTCCGTTCGATCCGCACCTCGAGGAGGGCGCCGAGATCGAACTGGAGCGGCTGCGTCCGAAGACGCGCAACGCTCTTCTCGAACTGGCTGCCGCGGTGGCGTCGGACTTCCCAGCGTCCAGTTTCGCGCTACAGGATCGTCGCTGAGGCGATGACACCGCGGGCGCCGGATCGACCGGCACCCCGGTCTCGGCTCATCCGGCGGGGTCCGCCGGACCGGCATCGGGTTCGTCGGACTTCTTCCGACGGGTCTCCCGGTCGACCTTCCAGAGGAAATCCGGATCGTCGTCGGGTCCCTGCACCCGATTGCTGAGCACGGGCCTGGTGTTCGGGCCGAACGCCTTCCAGAGCAGGACCGCCACTGTCACGAGCCCGATGAGTGCCAACAGATAGATCACCGCGCACCTCCTTACACCGCTCGAGGGTAGCCGGTATCCCCGAGCGTAGCCGCGTCGGCGGCAGAGGGCACCTACCCGGCCGGGTGGCGTCCGGGCAGTGTGGTCGCGGTCAGCCTTACGGTCGGCCTGCTTCCGTCGTGAGGGAGCGGAGCAGTTGCATGACCTCGGCCTCGCGGAAGCGGCGGTGTCCGCCCGGGGTGCGCAGCGATCCGAGCCGGCCCGCGTGCGCCCATCGCGTCACTGTCTTCGGGTCGACATGGAACAGGGCAGCCACCTGGCCCGGGGTCATGAGGGCTTCGTTGGATCCGCTGAATCCGGATCCGTTGTAGGTGGGTGCGCTCATCGACGGTCCTCCACTGCTTTCGACTGGTCTGTGCTGAAGCCGGCCGCTGTTGCGACTGATCTCGGTCATCGTGGCATCCGGCACCCCGGGTACTCGAACGATCTAATGTTGGTAAAGGGGAGGTAATAGACAAATCGGATAAGTCGGACGTGTGAGGAGCGGCCTCGGCGATGGGTAACCTGGGGGCGTGAGTGAGTCATCCGAGAAGCCAGAAGACCAGGTCGAGCGCCCCGGTGCTGCCGATTCGAGCGCACCGGCCAAGCAGGACGGGCGGGTGACCAAGGGGCAGCTGGCGCGCGACGTCGCGATCTATTCGATCGCCCGGCTGCTGCTGGTCGTCGTCATCGGCGCCATCATCCTCGGGGTGGCCGCACTCGTCGGAGTCGCCGTGCCGCTGCTCGTCGCGGCCATCTTCGCGGTCCTCATCGCACTCCCGCTGTCGCTGCTGCTGTTCGCGAAACTCCGCCGCCGGGTCAACGAGGGGATCGCCGCGTTCGACGCGCAGCGCCGCGCCGACCAGGCCGACCTGCGTGCCCGGCTCCGCGGTGAGGGCACGGCCCGGTGACGGACGGCGACTGCGTCGTCATCGACCGGAGCTTTCCGCGTGACTGGGTGGACAACGCCGTCCGCCTCATCGACGCCGACGCGCAGCGCAGCGCCGACACGCACCTGCTGCGGTACCCGCTGCCCGTCGAATGGGGTGTGCAGCTCTACCTGAAGGACGAGTCGACCCACATCACGGGCAGCCTCAAGCATCGGCTGGCCCGGTCACTGTTCCTCTACGCGATCTGCAACGGATGGATCACCGAGGGGACGACGGTCATCGAGGCGTCCTCGGGGTCCACTGCCGTCAGCGAGGCGTACTTCGCCAAGATGCTCGGCCTCGACTTCGTCGCCGTCATGCCGCGCAGCACGAGCGGCGCGAAGATCGCCCTCATCGAGGCGCAGGGCGGTCGCTGCCACTTCATCGACCGGCCGCCGGAGATCTACAGCGAGGCCCGACGGCTCGCCGCGGAGACGGGCGGTCACTTCATGGACCAGTTCACGCACGCGGAGCGGGCCACCGACTGGCGGGGCAACAACAACATCGCCGAGTCGATCTACCACCAGATGATTCGTGAAGAGCATCCGGTGCCGGAGTGGCTCGTCATGAGCGCCGGGACCGGCGGCACGAGCGCGACGCTGGGCCGGTACATCCGCTACCGCAGGCACGCCACCCGTCTGCTCGTGGTGGATCCGGAGAACTCGGCGTTCTTCGGCGGCTACGACACCAACTCCTGCGACTATGCGACGGGGATGCCCTCGCGCATCGAGGGCATCGGCAGGCCGCGGGTGGAGCCGTCGTTCGTCGGGCAGGTCATCGATCGGATGATGCGGGTGCCCGACGCCGCGTCCATCGCGACGGCTCGGCACGCCAGTGCGGTGTTGGGCCGCCGGGTCGGCGGTTCCACGGGCACGAACCTGTGGGGGGCGTTCACCGTCGTCGCCGAGATGCTCGCGGCCGGACGGTCCGGCAGTGTGGTCACGATCCTGTGCGACGGCGGCGAACGCTACGCGGACACCTACTTCGACGACGACTGGGTGGCCGGGGAGGGCATCGACCTCACCGGTCCGGCCGCGGTGCTCGACCGCTTCGCGGCGACCGGGGAGTGGCCCGGTCAGCCCGGCTGAGGCGCGGTCGCGGCGGTCCGCGCCGGCGCCGTCACCGGGCGGGACATCGTGACCCGCGGCCACGCGGCGAGGCCGTGCCGGGCCTCGTCGGCGCGGATGCGTGACAGGCCCGGGGTCAGGGCGTCCTCCGGCAGGGGGCGGAAACCCAGCCGCTCGTAATAGGGGGCGTTCCACGGGACGTCGACGAACGTGGTGAGGGTGAGGGCGGGCAGTCCGCGGACGGCCGCCCACGACGAGATCTCGTCGAGGAGCAGGGCGCCGAGCCCCTGGCGGGCGTGGCCGGGGTGGACCGACACCTGCTCGATGTGGGCGGCCCCGTCGACCACGGCGACGAGTGCGTATGCGACCGGGGCGTCGTCTGCGTCGACCGCGACCCAAATGCATTCCAGCTGGAGGTATTCGGTCAGCTCGTCGAGTGTGAACGGGGGATCGTCGGCGACGGCGTCCATTCCGATGTCACGAAACGGCGCACCCGCCGCGATTTCGATGTCTTGCAGAACGGGCAGGTCGGTGGAAATGGCCGGGCGGATCACAGGTCTTTTGTACCCGAAATCGTGCTGTTCGCACAGTTTCCCTGCACTTTCCGAAAACTTACTCCACCGTAGGCTACGCAACCGTAGGTTGGTAGCCTGGCGATAGGACGACGGAGCGGGGACGAGCATGGACAAGCCCGAGGTAACTCTCGAGAACTACGAAGCGGTGTACGCGTACTACCGCGACCATCAGCAGAATCGGATGCTCGCCATGCTGGCGTACGCGTCGCTGTATGCGAAGTACCGGCCGCGGATCACGTACGCGGACGATGCGAAGGCGCAGCTGGCCGGGCTGGTGAAGTCCGGCAGGGTGCTGATCGTCGCCGCCAATCACATCACCCACAGTGATCAGTACACGCTCGCGGCCACGGCCTGGAAGACGCCGCTGCGCCGCGCGATCGGACGCACCCGGGTGCTCGCGAAGGACGAACTGTTCGTCGATCCCGACCTGCACAAGAAGGTCGACATGATGGGCGGTATCCCGGTGTTCCGCAGCAAGAACTACGGTCTCCGGGCGGTCGCCGACGCGGGCCGGCTCATGATGGACATCTCCGCCGAACGGGTGTGCCGCGGTGACAACCTGGCGATCTTCCCCGAGGGCACGTGCAACGAGGACGACCCGACCCGCCTGCAGCACATCAACAGCGGCATCGGTCACATCGCGAAACGTGCGGCGGATCGCGGAGTCTCACCCGTGCTGCTGTCCATCGGCATCAGCTACGGGCCGGACGCCCACGGGCCCGATACGGAGAACGTGAAGTCGGCCAGCGTCTTCGTCGGAGAGCCACTGTTCGACCTCCCGGCGAAACCGATGGACATCGCCCACGTCGTGCAGAAGGACCTGCAGATCGCCGTCGACGGGGCGGTCGCGGCGTACTGACGGCCGCCCCGGAAATCTGTCAAGAAGGGTTGACACCTGATCGGTGTCAACCTAAATTGACATGCATGACCGAAGCAACCACGCTCGCCGCAGCGGCGGGCAGCCCCGACCCCGCCGAGGGGTTGCGGGCCGTGCGTGCGCTGCGGCGTCTCCTCGAACGGCTCGAGGCCATCCAGGTCGCCAACGCCCGCGCCCAGGGCTGGTCCTGGCAGGCGATCGCCGACTCCCTCGAGGTGAGCAGGCAGGCCGTCCATCAGAAGCACAATCGGAGAGGGAGGTAACGGCGCATGTTCGAACGATTCTCGACGGACGCCCGGGCCGTGGTGATCGGCGCGCAACAGGAAGCGCGCGCACTGAAGTCGCCGCAGATCGGGCCCGAACACCTCGTACTCGCGCTGCTGTCCATGGAAACCGAACCCGTCCACGGCATCCTCGCCGACGCCGGCATCGAGGAGGAGAAGTCGCGATCGACCGTCGCGACGCGCGGCACGGCCTTGAGCGACGCCGACGCCGAAGCGCTCGAATCGATCGGGATCGACCTCGACGCGGTGCGGCAGAGCCTCGAGCAGAATTTCGGCAAGGGCGTCCTCGACCCCGAAGAGCCGTCGGCGAAGCGCGGCTGGTTCGGCCGGAAGTCGGGGCACATCGGGTTCACCCGCGACGCGAAGAAGGCGATCGAACTGTCACTGCGGGAGGCGCTGGCGCGCAAGGACGATCACATCGGCGCCGAGCACATCTTCCTCGGAGTGCTGCGAGTGGCCGACGGCACGACGCGGGAGATCCTCGAGGTCCAGGTCGGTGTCGGCGAACTCCGCCGTCGCGTGCACGCGGCACTCGACGACCGCGCGGCCTGACCATCCCGGTCCCGCGTCATCCGGTTCCCGTTTGTCCGAACGATGTGCCAGCATGCACCCATGACCTTCTTGGTACGCCTCGTCATCAACGCGTTCGCGATCTGGCTGGCGGCAGCCTGGGTGTCGGGCATCGACATCTCCAGTTCGGGCAACGGAACCGGATGGGACATCGTGGTGCTGCTCGGCATCGCGCTGGTGTTCACCGTCGTCAACATCTTCGTCAAACCACTCGTGAAGTTGTTGTCGCTGCCCTTGTTGATCCTGACGCTCGGCCTGTTCACCCTGGTGATCAACGCCCTGATGTTGCTGCTCACCGCATGGTTGAGCTCCCAGACCGATTACGGACTGACCGTCGACGGCTTCTGGACGGCCCTGTGGGGAGGCCTGATCATCTCGATCGTCAACTTCGTCCTCGGCATCCTTCTCCCGGACGGCGACTGACCCGGCGGGGCGCTCAGGCGGCCGACAGGGCCACGGCGGTGGCGGCGCCCCAGATCAGCATCGCCAGCCCCGAATCCCGTAGCGCGGGAATCAGTGCGAGGCCCAGGCCGCCGGAGCGGACCGGCGCGTTCGCCCGGACCGCGAGAGGCAGGGCGAGCAGTCCGACGAGCGACCAGGGAGTGCGCAGCACCAGGACGAGCGTCACCACGAACGGGACCGTCAGCGTGACGAGATGCAGGATGCGCGTACGCGAGTCGCCGAGCCGGACGGCGAGCGTCCGCTTGCCGGATTCGGTGTCGGTCGGAATGTCCCGCAGATTGTTGGCGACGAGAACCGCGCTCGAGAACGAACCGACGGCGATCGCGGACACGAGGCCGGCCCAATCCACCGTCTCGGCCTGCACGTACTGGGTGCCCAGCACGGCGACGAGACCGAAGAACACGAAGACGGCGACCTCACCGAAGCCGCTGTACCCGTACGGCTTCTTGCCGCCCGTGTAGAACCAGGCCCCCACGATGCACAGGGCGCCGATCAGCACGAGCCACCAGGCGGTGGTGACGGCGAGGACCAGACCGGCCACCGCGGCGACGCCGAAGCAGGCGATGGCCGCAGCCTTCACCGCCGACGGTTTC
Organism: Rhodococcus sp. JS3073; assembly: GCF_026810085.1. NCBI lineage: Bacteria > Bacillati > Actinomycetota > Actinomycetes > Mycobacteriales > Nocardiaceae > Rhodococcus > Rhodococcus sp. JS3073. Next base: position 6,309,907 of record NZ_CP113951.1, read on the forward strand.
ACCAGCTTCGACCCGACGAGCCGCAGCGGCCCCACCCGCTCGTCGTCGGTGCCCCGGATCCCGTCCGAGTAGTCGTTGGCGAAATTGACGCCCACGATCAACGCGAGAGAGACCACCAGTGCCAACACTGCCTTCCACCACACCGCGCCGCCGAGCGACGCCGCGGCGCCGGTGCCCACGAGCACCGGGGCGATCGCGTTCGGGAGGGTGCGCGGACGAGCGCCTTCGATCCATTGAGCAGCCGTTGCCATGTACCGATCTTTGCACCGAGCGAGAAGACGCCCGCACCCACGCCGTGCAATACCATCGAACGCGGTGGACCAGCACATGAGCGTGGACGAGAGGGTGGCACCCGCAAGCACACCGATCCAGGTCGCCTTGCTGGGTGAGGTATCGACGTGGCGGTCGGGCGTGCTCGCACCGCTGCCCGGCACCCGCGCGCGCAGTCTGCTGGTTGCTCTCGCCCGCGATCCCGGCCGGAGCCGGTCGGCGCAGGCCCTCATCGACGAGGTGTGGGGCGAGGATCCCCCGCGGTCCCCGATGAACGCGCTGCACACGCAGGTCTCCCGTCTGCGCGCGGCGTTGCCGGACGGGGCGCTGGAGATCGGCCCGGCCGGTTATCGGCTGGCGGTACCCAGGGATGCCGTCGATCTGACGCGCGCGGAGGACGTGGCACGCCGGCTGAGGGGCCGGGGGAACGGTCGCAGCGTCGGGCCGGACGAGATCCGCGATGCCCTCGCGCTGTGGCGCGGCGACCCCGGTGCCGACCTTCCCGGCGGTGCCGCCGCAACGGAACTCGCCGCCGATGCCGCAGTGATCCGGGGGAAGCTCGAGGCCGCGGAACTGGCGGCGCTGGTTGCGGTCGAAGACTGGGACGCCGCCCTCCCGAAGGCGCTGGCCCACGTCGCCGCCGAACCTCTGGACGAGCAAGCGCACGCGCACCTGATGCGGGCTCTCGCCGGGCTCGGACGGGACAACGAGGCGCTGGACGTGTTCGCGACCTTCCGCAAGCGGATGGTGTCCCGGCTGGGGGCCGATCCGTCGCAGGCGCTCGTCGCCCTGCACACCGAGATCCTGCGGGGCGGACGTTCCGACGGGGTAGCGGCTCGGCACCTCGCGTCGCCGGATCGGACGGCGATCGGGCTCCGCGCGGCACCCAACGCCCTCCTGGGACGCGACTCGGACATCACGGAGATCGAGAGGTTGCTCACGTCCTCGCGGGTGGTAACCGTCCTCGGGCCCGGCGGTGCCGGCAAGACGCGAATCGCACACGAACTGGGTGCGCGCGCCGCCGCAGGGACATCCGTGGCTCTGGTGGAACTCGCGTCGCTGCGCAGCAGTGAGGACGTCGTGGCGGCGATCAGCAGCACGCTCGGGCTCAGCGAGGTCGACATCGCGCCGGGCCGGCTCACCGTCAGCCGCGTCCATTCGGCGCGGGAACGGCTCCGGGAAGCGTTGTCGGCAGGGCCGATGCTCCTGATCCTCGACAACTGTGAGCACGTCATCGGCGCCTGCTCCGAGGTCGTGGCCGACCTGGTGGCCGCAGGCGACCAGCTGACCGTCCTCGCCACCAGCCGGTCACCTCTCATGCTCGCGTCCGAGGCCGTGTACCCGCTGCCGCCGCTCGCGATCGACGACGACGACGCGCCCGCCGCCCGACTGTTCACGGCGCGGGCCCGCGCCGTGCGGCCCACCGCGCGCCTCGACCCGGAGACGGTACGCAGCGTCTGCCGCACCCTCGACGGTCTCCCGCTCGCGATCGAACTGGCCGCCGCCCGGGTACGCAGCATGAGCGTCGAGGACATCGGCCGACGGCTCGAGCACCGGTTCGCGCTGCTGCGGTCGCACGACCCGACATCGCCCGAGCGGCACCGCACGCTGCACGCCGTCATCGACTGGAGCTGGCAGCTTCTGGGCGAGCAACAGCAGATCGCGTTGCGCAGACTCTGCCGGTTCCCGGCGGGGTTCACCCTCGACGCCGCCCGGACGATCGCGGAGTGGGACGGCGTCGACGACGTCGTGGACGCTGTCGAGGGTCTCGTCAACCAATCCCTGCTGTCCGTGTCGGAGACTTCGGACACGCTGCGCTACTACATGCTCGAGACGGTGCGCGAATACGGCGAGGAACAGCTCGCGGCGGCCGGCGAGGGATCGGAAGTGTTTGCTCGCCAAGGGGTCTGGGCCAGTCGGTTCGCGTCCGAGGCGCTCCGCCGGTGCCGCGCCGACCAGGTCGCGCTCGCGGACGACATCGACGCCGACCACGACAACCTGCTCGCGGTCCTCCGGTGGGCGGTCGAGCGCGACGACGCCGAGACGGTGGCGACCGTGTTCCCGGTGCTGGGCGGCCTGTGGGCCATTCGGGGCGCGCACTCGGAGGTGATGAACTGGACCCCGCGGATTCTCGGGTCGACGGCGGACGCGGACCTGACGGACGTCGGTTCGGAACTGGTGGCGTACACGTTCCTGCTCGCGGCGATGCACCTGGTCTTCGGTGGCCAGACACGCACGCTCGCCCGTGCCCGGATCCGGCTGCGTCACCTGCTCCGGGAACGCCCCGACCTTCCGTCGGTCACCGGGTTCGCGGTCCGGCTCATCCTGTCGCTGGGTTCGGGACGGCGCCTGGCCAGGATCGTCGCGGAAGGCGTGCGCTCGGAGGATCCGGAGACCCGGGCGGCCGCCCTCTCCGCGCGGGCCAGCATGCGGGAGAACCTCGGCGACTTCCGCGGCGCGATGAAGGATGCCGCGACCGTGTCCGAACTGTGCGGGGCGATCGGTGACGTGTGGGGCACAGCGATGGCGTCGCAGTTCCTCGGCTCACTGCAGAGCCAGTCCGGCGAGTACCGGGACGCGGTGCGGCACTATCAGGATGCCGTCGAGGGCATGCGGAAGCTGGGTGCGCAGGAGGAGGCGGATCAGCTGTGGAGCTTCCAGGCCTCCGCGCTGATCGCCGACGGTGACGTGGATGCCGGCCGGAAAGTGCTGGCCGAGACGGTACTCGAGCATCGCGGTGCGGGCACCGGGACCGACGACCACCAGCCGGACGAATGGCGGGCCGCCGCCACCGGCAGCCTCGCGGAAATCGATCTCGCGGACGGCGACGTCGAACGCGGGCTCGCCCGCTACCGTGAGGCGCTGGACATGGTGTATCCCCGGATGCTGTCCGAGCCGTACGCCGATCCGTTCGGAATGATGCTGGCGGCGTCGGTGGTGTGCGCTCACGTGCTGCACGGCCGGTCCGAGATGATGGTGGAGTTCGTGCCGAAGCTCGCGGAGGCAGCGCTGTCGAGGCTGGGGCAGGGTGCCTATCAGGATCTGCCGGTCACCGGAGCCGTCGCGGCCGGTGTGGGGTGCTTCGAGCTCGCGCACGGCGATCAGGAGCGGGGCCTCGCCCTGCTGGCGTTGTCGGTGAAAGCGCGCGCCCGGCAGGACATCGCCTCGCTGCGACACCCCGGGCACGTCGCGTTCGCGCTCGACCGGGTGGGCGAGGACCACTGGGAGTCGGCGCAGAAACGGTTCGGCAACTGGTCGCGCCGCGCGGTGCGCGCCGAAATCCTGGACCTGCTCGCCAGTTCGAGGTGAGCGTCGGCCTCAGGCGGGGACCCGGCCGCTCACCCGGGCCGCGCACGAGCGCAGAAGGTCGGTGAGTTCCGGATCGTCGACCGCCAGGCGTCCGGTCTTGCCGATCGCCGCAAGACAACCGACCACCGCGTTCTGCGCATCGTGCACCGGGACGGCGACGGCGCTGCGGCCCACCCGCACCTCGTCGACCTCTCGGGCCGAGCCCGCGTGACGGACGGCGTCGAGTTCGCTCTGCAGCGCGGCGATGTCGGTGATGGTCCGCGACGTGACTTGGCGCAGAATCGGCGGCACGAGGTCCGGACGGGACGCGAGGAGGATCTTGCCGATGGCGGACGCGTGCAGCTGCGCGGCGATGGTGTTCTCGCCGCTGAGTTCGTGGTCGGGGTCCCGGTCGATCAGTCGCACCCGGCCGCCCGCGAACGTCGCCAGATGGATCCCGAACCGGACCTGCTCGCGCAGTTCCTCGAGCACGGCGTGGTGGTCGACCGGGTCCGGCGCCGCATCCGCCCCCGCGAGCTGCCTTGTCCTGCGGCCCAGCGCGAACCCGGACAGATCGGCGATCCGCACCAGATAGCCGTCGGCGGTCAGGAGATTGAGCAGCCGGTACGCCGTGGCCTGGGGGATCCCCGCGTGCGCGGCGATGTCTCGCGCGGTCGCCCCGGACCCGAGTTGAGCCACGGCCTCGAGTAAAGCGAGTGCCTTCTGCACGGCGCGTGGTTCGTGGCCCGCGATCTCCCCGGCTCGGGCGCCCATCACCGGGACCCGGATGTACGTCCAGCCGCCGTCAACGCGAGGTTTCCGGCGGCGTCCGTGGCGAACACCCCGGCTCCCGGCAGCACGTCGTCCGTTTCCGCGGTGTCGAACACACCCATCGACCGCAGGCTCGCCGGGTGGCGCCATCGCAGGTACAGCTGCCACGCCGAACCCGACAGCAACAGGGTCAGCACCACGGTGGGGACCATCGCGAAGCCGTGGGCCATGTTCACGAACAGCATGTAGGCCAGGACGATTCCGCCGGCGGCGCTACCCGCGACTCCCGCCACCCGTACGAGCGGGGTGTGCTCCCCGATCCGGCTGAGGAACCGCACCGACGCCACGGCCACCAGCACGTACGCCGCGACCACCGCGGTCCTGGCGATCAACTGCACGTGACCGAATCCGGTCGACTTGCCGACGATGCCGAACGTCGCGGCACCGGCGCACACGGCGCACACGATGACCGCCAGCGCCGCGTACGGGGTGCGGTAGCTGCGGTGCACCCGGGCGAACAGACGCGGCACGACTCGTTCGATCCCCATCGAATACAGCAGGCGCGACGCGGCATTCGACGACGCCATCGCCGACGCCAGCCACGACGTGCCCAACCCGAGGTTCAGGGCGATCACCACGGCCGGGTCGACCCCGGTGGAGGTGCCGTGCAGATACGCGTTGACCAGGGTGTCCGTGCGACCGGACCAGGCGGCCCACGCCGAGAAGATGAACAGAGCGCCGCAGATCATCGGCGTGAGCATCACGGTGCGGGTGACGGTGGCGAGCGGGCGCTTGGCCTCCGGCCCGAAGAACGTGGCGCTCTCGAAGCCGGCAAGGGCGAACACCGCGGCCAGCGTCATGAGCAGCGGCCCGTACGCGGAATCGGACGGCGGCACCGCGGCGTGCTGGCCGCCGGCGCCGGTCACGATCATCAGACCGACGATGAACAGCAACGAGCACGATTCGACGGCGAGGATGGCGAGGGCCGCGAACCGCACTCCGCGGACCAGGCAGCCGAGGATCACGATCGCGATCCCGGCGTACACAAGGAGACGTTCGGCGGGTTCGCGCAATTCCAGCCCGAAGAAGCCGAGCGCCGCGATCACGGCCTGGCCACCGTGGTACAGCGTCATCACCGCACTGCCCACGTACTTGGTCAGCATGGCGACCCCGGCGGTCAGCGCGGCACGCGTGCCGAGGCCCTGGAACACGAAACTGTAGAGCCCGCCCGCGGCCGCCATGCGTCGCGTGAACTGCGAGACGCACACCGCGATCAGGGAGACCACCACCGTCGCGACGACGATCGTGATCAGACCGCTCAGCAGCATCTGGTGGGTGAACATGGTGACGGGCAGGACCACCATCGACACCGCCGGAGCCGTCGTGGCCACCGACTGGGCGAGAACCTCGAAGCCCGACAACTGCCGCCGGCCCAGCGCGCGCAACGGCGACAGGGCCTGACGTTCGGGCTCGCCGGTGGCGAACGAACGCGCGATGGCGTCGGAAAGGGCTGACATGCGCGTGAAACTAGCTGGGTCGTGTTGCCGAAAAGTTTCGGTTTCGGGTCGAACTCCGACTCGGGAGTGAGAACGGCACGCGCCCGTTCTCGCTCGCCGGCCTCAGACTGTTTCGCCGCCGACAACTTCCCGACTCGCGTCCCTCCCAGGATGAATCCGGACAAGTTACCCGGGTCGCCGGGCGCAAGAATGGGAGCGCGAATTGGCATTCACACGTAGATCTTTCATGAAGGGCCTCGGGGCCACCGGAGGCGCAGGACTCGCGTACGGTGCGATGTCGACGCTCGGGCTCGCACCGTCGACCGCCGCGCCCGCCCGTGCCTTCCAGCCACTCGCGGCCGGCGACCTGATCGGCAAGGTGAAGGGCAGCCACTCCGTGGTCGTGCTCGGCGGCGGCCCAGCCGGTCTGTGTTCGGCGTTCGAACTGCAGAAGGCCGGGTACAAGGTGACGGTCCTCGAGGCCCGCACCCGGCCCGGTGGCCGGGTCTGGACCGCCCGGGCCGGCACCGAGGAGACGGACCTGAACGGTGAGACGCAGAAGTGCACCTTCTCGGAGGGCCACTTCTACAACGTCGGCGCCACCCGCATCCCGCAGAGCCACATCACGCTCGACTACTGCCGCGAACTCGGCGTCGAGATCCAGGGCTTCGGGAACCAGAACGCGAACACGTTCGTGAACTACGCGAGCGACACGTCGCTGTCCGGCCAGTCCGTCACCTACCGGGCCGCGAAGGCCGACACGTTCGGCTACATGTCGGAACTGCTGAAGAAGGCCACCGATCAGGGCGCCCTGGACCAGGTACTGACCCGGGAGGACAAGGACGCGCTGTCGGAGTTCCTCAGCGACTTCGGTGACCTGTCCGACGACGGCCGCTACCTGGGTTCCTCGCGTCGAGGTTACGATTCCGAGCCCGGAGCCGGCCTGAACTTCGGCACCGAGAAGAAGCCGTTCGCGATGCAGGAAGTGATCCGCAGCGGCATCGGCCGAAACTTCAGCTTCGACTTCGGTTACGACCAGGCGATGATGATGTTCACCCCGGTCGGCGGCATGGACCGGATCTACTACGCGTTCCAGGACAGGATCGGCACCGACAACATCGTCTTCGGCGCCGAGGTCACGTCGATGAAGAACGTGTCCGAGGGCGTCACCGTCGAGTACACCGCAGGCGGCTCGAAGACGTCGATCACCGCCGACTACGCGATCTGCACGATCCCGCCGCACCTCGTCGGGCGACTGCAGCACAATCTGCCCGCCGACGTGCTCACCGCGCTGAAGGGGGCCAAGCCGTCGTCGTCCGGCAAGCTCGGCATCGAGTACTCGCGCCGGTGGTGGGAGACGGAGGACCGCATCTACGGCGGCGCATCCAACACCGACAAGGACATCTCGCAGATCATGTTCCCGTACGACCACTACAACTCCGATCGGGGCGTGGTCGTCGCCTACTACAGCAGCGGTAAGCGGCAGGAGGCGTTCGAGTCCCTCACCCACCGCCAGCGGCTCGCCAAGGCGATCGCGGAGGGCTCGGAGATCCACGGCGAGAAGTACACCCGCGACATCTCGTCGTCGTTCTCGGGTAGCTGGCGTCGCACCAAATACTCCGAGAGTGCCTGGGCGAACTGGGCGGGCAGCGGCGGCTCGCACGGTGGGGCTGCCACTCCCGAGTACGAGAAGCTCCTCGAACCCGTCGACAAGATCTACTTCGCCGGCGACCACCTGTCCAACGCCATCGCCTGGCAGCACGGCGCCCTGACGTCCGCCCGCGACGTCGTCACTCACATCCACGAGCGCGTGGCCCAGGAAGCCTGACACACCCGAAGAACAAGGAGCCCGAACAGTGAAGTCTTTTCGTACCAAGGCCATGACCGCCGCGCTCGCCGCATCCGCTCTGATCGCCGGGGCGACGTCGTGCTCCTCCGACGAGGCGGCAGCGGAGGCGCCCGGCAGCACCTTCGTCTCGAAGTCCGTTCTCGAAGCCGGGGAAGCGAATCCGATGATCGCGCAGGGTGTCGCGATCGGTGGCGGCACCGCCGTCTACAAGTCGAGTGGCATCGGCCCGGGCGCGTCCAACAAGGCCGCACCCGAAGGCACCCCCGAGTCGTACATCGACACCGACGTGTTCGCGGGCGGCGCACTCCCGGCCGGTGTCACGATCACCGAAGCGCAGGGCATCAACGCGCTGACGCGGATTCGCGACAATCTCGAGGCACAGGGCCTGACACTCGAGGACGTCGTGACCATGCGGGTGTTCCTCGACAACGCCCCCGGCACCGACCGCGCCGACTACGCCGGCTGGAACCGCGCCTACCGGCAGTTCTTCGCGAACACCAACCTCGACACCGGCGACACCGAACTGGTCCCCCTCGGCACCGCGGAACCGGCCGCCCCGATGGAACGGAACTCCGCGCGTCCCAGCCGGTTCGCGCTCGAGGTCGCAAGCCTGCCCGCCGCGGGCTGGCTCGTCGAGGTCGAGGTGGACGCCGTGTACCCCGACGGTGAGGAGCCCCAGTAGTGGGGGCGCTGAGCCCGAGCCACTGGGCGATCATCGCGGTGGTGCTCGTGGTGCTGTTCGGGTCGAAGAAACTCCCGGACGCCGCCCGCGGCCTGGGCCGCTCCATGCGGATCCTCAAGACCGAGGTGGGGGAATTGCAGGCGGACGCCCCCGAACTGGAGAAATAGGCGAAGCGAGCCGGTGGACCCCGCGTCCACCGGCTCGCTTCGTTCTTCGGGTATCAGGCCTTACGCATGTACGTCCGCACCGTCAGCGGAGCCATGATCGCGACGATCACGGCGGCGCCGAGCAGCGACCACACGACATGGACACCGAAGTGGCCGTCGTTGACCAGTTCCCGCACCGCGGTCACGACGTGCGACACGGGGTTGACGTTCACGAACGCCTGCATCCAGCCCGGCATCGTGTCGGCGGGCACGAACGCGTTGGACATGAACGTCAGCGGGAACAGGATGAGCATCGAAATGCCCTGCACCGAGGACGCTTTGCTCATGAGGACGCCCATCAGGGCGAAGATCCAGCTGATCGAGAACGCGCAGACGATGACGAGCGCGCCTGCCGACACCACCCCGACGACACCGCCGCCGGGCCGGTAACCCATCGCGATACCGACGGCGAACGTGATGGTCGTGGCGATGCCGTACCGCACGACGTCGGCCAGGAGTGCACCGGAGAGCGGCGCGATCCGGGCGATCGGCAGGGACTTGAAGCGGTCGAAGACGCCCTTGTCCATGTCTTCCCGCAACTGGGTGCCCGTCACGATCGACGTGGTGATCACCGTCTGGACCAGGATGCCCGGGATGATGATCGGCAGATACGACGCCACGTCGCCGGAGATGGCGCCACCGAAGATGTACGTGAACATCAACGTGAAGATGATCGGCTGGACGACGACGTCGAACAGTTGCTCCGGGTTGTGCTTGATCTTGAGCAGTCCCCGGTACGCCATGGTCAGCGTGTTCGCGACGGACTGCTCGAGGCTGATCCGGTTCCGGGCCTCCGGAATCGGTTGGGGGCCCGCGTGAGTGCGGGATTCGAGGGTGGTGGTCATGCGACGCTCCGTTCGGTGTCGGCCTCGGTGGCGTCTGCGCCGTGGCCGGTGATGGTGAGGAAGACCTCGTCGAGACTCGGCTTCTGGACGGTGATCTCGTCGACGGCGATCCCGTGGTCGCGCAGTCGGATCAGCAGTTCCACGGTGAGCGACGGATCGGTCATCGGCGCGGTGAGCCGGCCGATCTCCGGGGTGATCGCCACCTCCACACCGAGAGTGTGGGCGATCACCGAACGCGCGTCGTCGGTCTGCCCGCGATCGACCAGGGTCAACTGCAGAGAGGAGACGCCCACGGACGCCTTCAGCTCGTCGGCGGTGCCGTCCGCGATCACCTTTCCGCGGTCGATGACGGCGATCCGATCGGCCAGCTGATCCGCCTCGTCGAGGTACTGCGTGGTGAGCAGCACCGTCGACCCGTCCGCGACCAGCCTGCGGATCGTGTCCCACATCTGGGCACGCGTCCGAGGGTCCAGACCCGTCGTCGGCTCGTCGAGGAACAACAGCGGGGGATGGGCTATCAGGCTGGCCGCCAGGTCCAGACGTCGACGCATGCCGCCCGAGAAATTCTTCAGCGGCTTCGTCGCCGCCTCGGTGAGGTCGAACTCCTCGAGCAGTTCCGTGCACTTGCGGCGGGCGTCACCCCGGCTCAGGCCGAGCAGTCGGGCGAAGATCACCAGATTCTCGACCGCCGACAGGTCCTCGTCGACGGACGCGTACTGGCCCGTGACACCGACCAGCGAGCGCACCGCGTTCGGTTCGCGCACCACGTCGTGGCCGAAGATGCGGGCCTCGCCGCCGTCCGGACGCAACAGCGTCGCAAGCATCCGCACCGTCGTGGTCTTGCCGGCGCCGTTCGGGCCGAGCACTCCGTACACCGACCCGGTCGGAACGGACAGGCTCACGCCGTCGACGGCACGCTGACGGCCGAAGAGCTTCACGAGCCCGTCGGCCTCGATGGCTGGGGGAGTTGCAGTGAGGTTCATGCCGTAGACGATGCAGCCCACCCCTTGCAGCGGGCTTGCACGCCTCTTGCACGGGCTTGCGGACGCTGCTGTCCTGCGGATTCACAGACATTGGTCGGAATCAGGGGCAATTGCGCCGGAATCCGGCGAATGTCACGGCAAACGTCCGTCAGCGCCGGTGCTCGGCACGCGCGCAAGCCCTGCCGAAGCGCGCCTTGACGGCAGCGAAGTCGAACAGGTCCCGCCACGTCCACCGGACGACCTCGTACCCGGCGTCGCGGATCGCGTCCTCTCGGAGCTTCTCGCGGTGGACCGCTACTGCCGCCTGGCCACCGTCGACGCCGTATTTCCCCAGGCCATCGAACTCCCCGACCACGCCGAATTCTTTCCAGAAGAAATCGACTCGGCCAAGGAAGTCACCGGTGCCGTCGTGGAGCACGTGCTGGAGTTCGGGAGACGGCAGGTTGTGCCGACGGATCTGGATGCGGCTCAGCGACTCCCCAGGGCTCTCGCTGCGACCGTCCAGGAAGCTCGCTGCCCGCCGCGCTGTCGCGATACCTTTGCGAGGTCCTGCCCTGCCGACCTCGTCCAGAATCTCGTCGAGCGTGACGAGTCGACGGTGCAGCGCCGAATCGCCGACGACGACGGCTTGGTCGAACGTCGAGATGCGTGCGGTGTCGACCACTGTCCGGGCGGGGGAGGTGACCGCCAGCCCGCCCAGGGTGACGACGTCGGACGCGTCCAACGGCGTGGCGTGGACGTGGACTCCCGTGGTTCGGCCACCGCCGGAGGCCTGGCTCCTCGTCAGATGCACCCGTTCCAATGGCAGGTCGCCGAGGTCCATGCCGTGCAGCAGTGCCGCAGAGGTGTGGCTCACCACGACGCCGGGTGGTCGCGACTGCAGGGCCGCCGCAATGCGGGCCCGGTGTAGCGCAGGCGCATCGAGTGCGGCGAAGTGCTCGTCGGAAACGTACGCACCCGCCGCGATTCGCACGAGACGCCCGGAATCGCGTGCATGCCGGATCTCGGAGTCGGTGAAACCGTCGGCCAAGGCTCTGCGTCGAAAGATCACGTCGTCGCTCATGGCGACATCGTGCCCCACCCCCGCGGTGGTGATCGGTTTGCTCACCTGGGCTTTCGCGGAGCCTGTGGATAGAGGTCGGCTTGTGGATAACAGCATCCGCGTGGATTCTGGCCAGACGCGCGGAAATTGCGGGCGCATCTGGCCAATGTCTACGCAGATCGGCGACCCGCTAGCCGAACCGCGATTCCAGCGCGCGCCGGTCGATCTTCCCCGGACCTCTGAGGGGGAGGGCGTCGACGAGGTGCAGTTCGCGTGGGGCGGCGGTGGGGTCGAGGGTGCGTTCGACGACGGAGCGGAGTTCGGCGAGTGTCGGTTCGGTGCCGGGCTCGGCGACGACGACGGCGGTGACACGGCGCCCCAGTCGCTCGTCGGGGAGGCCGATCACCGCGCATTCCCGGACCGCGGGGTGCGTGACGAGGGCCGCCTCGACCACCTGCGGGACGACGGTGAGACCGCCGGTGGAGATGGCCTCGTCGAGCCTGCCGGAGATGCTGAGGACGCCGTCGGTGACGGCGCCGGCGTCGTCGGTGCGGAACCAGCCTGGTTCGGCGAACGCCGGGTGGTCGGGGAGTCCGCGGTAACCGGACGCGAGCATGTGCCCGCCGAGGAGGACGCGGCCGTCACCGTCGATCCGCATCCGGGCGCCGTCGAGGGGCACCCCGTCGTACACGCATCCACCGCACGTCTCGCTCATTCCATACGTACGGACGACGGTGATGCCGGCGTCGACGGCGCGCCGCAGGACCGGGGCGGGGGTCGCGGCTCCGCCGAGGAGGACGGCGTCGAGTGCGGCCAGCGACGCCACGGCGTCGGGGTGGTCGAGGGCCTTGACCAGCTGGGTCGGAACGAGCGAGGTGTAGCGGCGGGGTCCGCTCATCGACGCGACTGCGGCAGGCAGCGCATCGGGGTCGAAGCCGTCGGTCACGTCGATCACCACCGGCTCGGTGCCGGCGAGGACACTGCGCAGCAGCACCTGCATGCCCGCGATGTGGTGGGCGGGAAGAGTCAGCAGCCAGGAGCCCGGACCGCCGAGCCGCGCGTGTGTCGCCTCACCGCTGGCGCGGAGAGCGGCCGCGGAGAGCATGGCCCCCTTCGGCACTCCGGTCGTGCCGGACGTCGCGACCACGAGGGCGACGCCGTCGTCGATCGGATCCCCGGGGCGCAGCGCATCCGTCAGTCGCCGGGTCTCCCGCTCGTCCGCGGCGGGGACGGGGAGCGCGGCCGGGGCGGTGCCGTCGAGGATCGCCGACAGCTGCGGCAGGATGCCGAGAACCCCGACGCCCGACGGGACGGGCAGGACCTGCAGTTCGCTCACTGTGCAGGCCCGGCGAGCGGCCAACCGCCCGCTGCGAGGTTGCTGCGCACCCGGTCGACGTCCGATTCCAACGGCAACTCGTCGGTGACCTTGGTGATGAGTACCTGGATGTCGGTCTTCTCGATGGGCAGATCGCCCTCCTCGACGAGGGCGTCGGCGACGGCGTCCACCTCGTCTTCCGACAGACGGCGGGTGAGCAGCGCGAACAGCGGAATGTAGTCCTGCTCGGGCACGCCGTTCGGGTAGCCGGCTCGCAGCCAGCCGATGATGGAGGAGAGAAACGGTGGAAGGCTCATGGTTAGCCTGCGTCGCGGGTTTCTTCCGTGTCGCCGGAATCGTCGCCGCATTCGGCGTCGGGTCCGACCGGCCACCCTCCGGCCTCGAGGTTCTCCGTCACCCGGGCGACGTCCTCCTCGGACGGTTCCTCGTGGGTGATCTCGCTGATGAGGCGGCGGATGTTGTCGTAGTCGACGTGGCGTTCGGGTGTCTCGTGGGCTGTCTCGATGGACAGCGCGACGACCTGTTCGATTTCCTCGTCGGTGAGACGGCGACGCAGCACGGCCAGCAACGCGAAATGGTCCTTCGCCGGGATTCCCTCGGGGTACCCGGCGCGTAGCCAGTCGAGCACGGAGCGAAGTGAATTCTTGGGCACGCGTTCGGCTTCTTTCGTCGATGGAACGGGACTCGTGGTCGCCGCTCAGAAGATGTGGATACCGAAGCTGCTGGCCAGGAAGCCCTGCATCAATAGCAGTATCCCAGTGATGATCGCGATCAGCACCACGGCGAAGCAGGCCCAGGCGCCGATCCGGCCTGCGACGGTCGGCTGCGAGACTCCCTCACCGGTGTCCGCGCCGCCGAGAGAACGGAGTCCGAGCGCGAAGATCGCGGGGAGGCCGGCACCGAACAGCAGACCGACGAGGATGACCTGCCAGAGCGAGTGGATGGTGGTGGTCAGCAATGTCATGGCGCGCCCCCTCAGCGGTTCGTGGCGGGACCGGCGGAGTCCGCGGTCTCGGCCACGCCCGGCTCTGCGGGTTCGGCGGGAACGTGGGCGTCGTCCGACTCCCACTCGGCGTTGACGTTGCCGGACGTCACCGGCTGCAGGCGGGAGCGCAGGTACATGAACCCGGCGAGCACGATCAGGGCGGCGAACACGACGAGAACACCGGGCAGACCACCGATCATGTGGGCGATGACCCAGCACACGGCTCCGACGATCGCCGCGGACGGCAGCGTGACCAGCCACGCGACGGCCATGCGTCCGGCGATGCCCCAGCGGACCTCGGCGCCCTTGCGTCCGAGCCCGGTGCCGAGGATGGAGCCGGTCGCGACGTGTGTGGTGGACAGCGGCAGTCCCAGGTGGCTGGACGTCAGGATGATGGCGGCGGACGAAGACTCCGCGGCCATGCCCTGGGGAGCGGCGATCTCGACGAGTCCCTTGCCGAGGGTGCGGATGATGCGCCAGCCGCCGAGGTAGGTGCCGAGCGCGATGGCGATCGCGCAACTGAGCTTCACCCAGAACGGCATCTCGTCGTCGGCGGACAGGGATCCGTGCGCGACCAGTGCGAGGAAGATCACGCCCATCGTCTTCTGGGCGTCGTTGGTTCCGTGGGCCAGCGACACCAGGGACGCGGAACCGATCTGACCGATGCGGAACCCGTGCTCCTTGGTGTCCTCCGGCACGCCCGAGGTGATCCGGTAGACCAGCTTGGTGCCCGCAGTGGCGACCAGTGCGGCGACCACAGGGGCGAGGACGGCGGGAACGACGACCTTGCTGAGCACGCCGCCCCACTCCACACCGCTCATGCCGATGGACGCGATGGCCGCACCGATCAGTCCGCCGAACAGTGCGTGGGAAGAGCTCGACGGCAGGCCGAGCAGCCACGTCGCCAGATTCCAGATGATGCCGCCGACCAGGCCCGCGAACACGATGAGCAGCAGGTCCTCGCCGCCCACTTCGCCCAGGTTCACCACGCCCTTGGCGACTGTCGCCGCCACCTCCACGGACAGGAACGCGCCGACCAGATTCAACGATGCGGAGAGCGCGACAGCGGCCTTGGGGCGCAGAGCTCCCGTCGCGATCGAGGTGGCCATTGCATTGCCGGTGTCGTGAAAGCCGTTCGTGAAATCGAAAGCGAGGGCGGTGACGACCACCACCAGGAGAACTACGAGCTCTGCGGTCACACCCAGATTGTGCGGATTTCAACCGAAAAAGTACAGCTGACGTCCGGTGCACAGGATCACTCCTGCGTATGGCCTCCGGTCAGTTCTCACCCTTCGGACGGGAGTCGCGGCGGATGGGGTGATCCTCCGGGATCTGCACCAGAACGATCGGGATTCCGTCGGGGTCCGCGATCCACATCTCGTACAGTCCCCACGGTTCCTGCCGGGCCTCGCGGTCGATCTTCACCCCGGCGAGAACCAGCTCGGTCTGGACCGCGGTGAGATCGCGAACCTGCAGCCACAGGGCGCCG
Organism: Rhodococcus sp. JS3073; assembly: GCF_026810085.1. Lineage (NCBI taxonomy): Bacteria > Bacillati > Actinomycetota > Actinomycetes > Mycobacteriales > Nocardiaceae > Rhodococcus > Rhodococcus sp. JS3073. Next base: position 6,325,149 of record NZ_CP113951.1, read on the forward strand.
TCGAAGGAGGACGACTCACCGGTTCCACCGTGCGCGGCAACCTCGATCAGGCCCTGACCGGCGAAGAACACCGTGCCCCCGGGGTATTCGCGGGCGGTGGCGAGGCCGAGGATGTCGCGGTAGAAGCTGAGCGTCGTCGTGTAGTCGCGCGGCCGTAGAATCGTCCTGCTGCTGAGGATCTCCACCCGTCACCCTCCTTCGCCGGGCCGGGCTTCGTGTCCCGTCCGGCCGTGTGTGCGTCGATCTTCCTTCATCTCCGCCTCGAACAGGTGCCGCCGTCCGTCGGCGAGTTCGTGACGAGCGCCACGTTCGTGCTCGCGCAGCGGCGACCAGTAGTGGTCGTCGAACTCCTCGACGAGCTGGAACGTCCACCGGCCCTCGACGACGTTGCGCCCCACCAGCTCGGACTGCACCCGGTCCGCGACGGCCGCGTGTCCCGCGTCCCGCAGCGCGTCGACGGCTTCACCGAGCTGAAGATCGGCGTGTCCGATCAGCTGATGGAACGAGTAGAGGTGCCCGCGGGCACGCTCGACCGTTTCGAGGGCCTCGGACAACTTCCCGAGCGCGGCGACGGTGTCGTCACTGACTCCGGGCGGACGACGATGTTCCGGTGCGGGGAGCTCGCGGTCGATGCTCATGTGGGTCAGTGTGCCCGAATCGGGGTCGCCGCGCGCCCTCTCCTGCCGAGGCGACGAATCCGCTCGCGGATTTCACCCCCCGAGGGTCTACTCGCGCGCGACCGGCCGGTGCTGGACTGGACAGGCAGCGTCGGACGACGAGGGGACTGGGCGATGAGTTCGAGCGTGACAGGCGTGCCGATTCCGGGTGGCGAATCGTTACCGTTCCCGCCGACGCCGTCGGGAAGCATCGCCGGCCGGACCATGCAGGAGTCGGTGTACAGCCCCCATCCGAAGGAGCGGCGGCTCCACGACGACGCCCCGAACATTCTGATCGTTCTCATCGACGACGCCGGGCCGGGCCTGCCGAGCGGTCTCGGCGGTGAGGTGAACACCCCGACGCTCGATGCGATGTTGCAGGACGGTGTCGGCTACAACCGATTCCATACGACCGCAATGTGTTCGCCGACCCGGGCGTCGCTGTTGACCGGCCGCAACCACCATCGCGTCGGGAACGGGCAGATCGCCGAGCTGGCCAACGACTGGGACGGCTACTCCGGCCACATCCCACGGTCGAGTGCGACGGGGCCGGAGGTGCTGCGCCAGTACGGGTACAGCACTGCCGCATTCGGGAAATGGCACAACACACCGGCCGAGGAGACCACCGCCGCCGGTCCGTTCGACAACTGGCCGACAGGTCTCGGGTTCGAGTACTTCTACGGCTTCCTCGCCGGCGAGGCGTCGCAGTACGAGCCGAACCTGGTGCGGAACACGACGGTGGTGCTGCCCCCGAAGACACCGGAGCAGGGTTACCACCTCAGTGAGGACCTCGCGGACGACGCCATCGGCTGGCTGCGCAGGCACAAGGCATTCGATGCCGACAAGCCGTTCTTCATGTACTGGGCAAGCGGCTGTCTGCACGGACCGCACCACATCATGAAGCCGTGGGCCGACAAGTACGCCGGGAAGTTCGACGACGGATGGGATGCCTACCGGGAGCGGGTCTTCACGAGGGCGAAGGAGAAGGGCTGGATCCCGCCCGAAGCCGAGTTGACCGACCGCGACCCGACGATGGCCGCGTGGGACGACATTCCCGAGGACGAGAAACCGTTCCAGCGCCGGCTGATGGAGGTGGCGGCCGGGTACGCGGAGCACTGTGACGTCCAGGTGGGCAGGCTGTTCGACGAGCTGGACCGTCTCGGGTACCGGGACGACACCCTCATCCTGTACATCTGGGGCGACAACGGCTCGTCCGGTGAGGGCCAGAACGGCACGATCAGTGAACTGTTGGCGCAGAACGGCATTCCGACGACACCGGCGCAGCACATCGCGGCACTCGAACAACTCGGTGGCCTCGACGTCCTGGGGTCGCCGAAGACCGACAACATGTATCACGCGGGCTGGGCGTGGGCGGGCAGCGCACCGTACAAGGGGATGAAGCTGCTGGCCTCCCATCTCGGTGGCACCCGCAACCCGATGGTCGTCCGGTGGCCGGCGAAGGTGGCACCGGACCCGACACCCCGCACGCATTTCCTGCACTGCAACGACGTGGTGCCGACGCTGTACGACATCGTCGGGATCACCCCGCCGCGGACGGTGAACGGTGTTCCGCAGGACCCGGTGGACGGCGCCAGCTTCGCGCAGACGCTCGTCGAACGCGGCGCGGCCGGGGGAAAGCTCACCCAGTACTTCGAGATCATGGGCAGCCGGGCGATCTACCACGACGGCTGGATGGCGTCCGCGTTCGGGCCGCGCGCACCCTGGGCGGCCGGTGTGCCCGGTGGCATCCGCGACTGGAGCCCGGACGACGACGTGTGGGAGCTCTACAACCTGGACGAGGACTGGACCCAGAACCGGGATCTCGCCAAGCAGCATCCGCAGAAGCTGGCGCAACTGCGGGAACTGTTCGTGATCGAGGCCGCGAAGAACAATGCGCTTCCCATCGGCGGCGGGCTGTGGGTCATCGCATTGCATCCCGAGCAGCGGATCACGACGCCGTACACGAGCTGGGAGTTCTCCGGCGACACGATCCGCATGCCCGAGTTCTGTGCTCCCGCGCTGGGCAACAAGAACAACCGGGTCACCCTCGACCTCTCCGCGCCGGAGAATCCGAACGGCGTGCTCTACGCACTGGGAAGCAATGCCGGCGGACTCACGTGCTTCGTCGACGACGGCTACCTCTGTTACGAGTACAACCTGTTCATCCTGATGCGCACCAAGATTCGTTCGACCGTGCCGATCCCGCCGGGCACCCGCACCGTGCAGGTCGTGACGGAGTTCGTCGAGGCGCGGCCCGGAGGACCGCTGAACGTGAAGCTCTGTGCCGACGGCACCGTCGTCGGGGAGGGGCAGGTGCCGGTGAGCGTGCCGTTGCTGTTCACAGCCAACGACTGTCTCGACGTCGGCACCTGCCTCGGTTCCCCGGTGTCGCTGGACTACTACGACCGGGCGCCGTTCCCGTTCAACGGCACCATCGACCGCATGGCGGTCGAGTACACGTAGGGAAGGCTCAGAAATACCAGGGGTACGGCTTCCAATCGGGTTCGCGCTTCTCGAGGAAGGAATCGCGGCCCTCCACGGCTTCGTCCGTCATGTACGCCATGCGGGTGGCCTCGCCGGCGAACAGCTGCTGCCCGACGAGACCGTCGTCCTGCAAGTTGAACGCGTACTTGAGCATGCGCTGGGCCTGCGGGGACTTGCCGTTGATCTTGGTGGCCCAGTCGATTGCGACGTCCTCGAGTTCGGCGTGGTCGACGACCTTGTTGACGGCGCCCATCCGGTGCATCTCCTCCGCGGTGTACGTCTCACCGAGGAAGAAGATCTCGCGGGCGAACTTCTGGCCGACCATCTTGGCGAGGTAGGCACTGCCGTACCCGCCGTCGAAACTGCCGACGTCGGCGTCGGTCTGCTTGAAGCGGGCGTGTTCACGGCTGGCGAGCGTCAGGTCGCAGACCACGTGCAGGCTGTGACCGCCGCCCGCGGCCCAGCCGTTGACGAGGCAGATGACGACCTTCGGCATGAACCGGATCAGCCGCTGGACCTCGAGGATGTGGAGGCGTCCGGCGCGGGCCTTGTCGACGGTGTCCGCGGTTTCGCCTTCCGCGTACTGGTATCCGCTGCGGCCGCGGATGCGCTGGTCGCCGCCGGAGCAGAACGCCCAGCCCTCGTCCTTCGGGCTCGGACCGTTGCCGGTGAGCAGCACGGCGCCCACGTCGGACGTCATCCGGGCGTGGTCGAGCGCCTGGTACAACTCGTCGACGGTGTGCGGTCGGAAGGCGTTGCGCACTTCGGGACGGTCGAACGCCACCCGGACGATTCCCTGGGTGACATGCCGGTGGTAGGTGATGTCGGTCAGGTTCTCGAAACCGGGAACCGGTCGCCAGTGCTGCGGGTTGAAAGTCACGGCTCCGAGGTTATCGGGTGGCGTTGGCGGGTGTCCGCGCGCGCAGGACTTTGCCCGGGTTTACCGTGCAGGTATGAGCGAACAGGCTGCCGACGTCACCCGTCTCGACGGCAAGGGCGACGACGAGTACGAGCACCACGGCGGGTTCCCCAAATACGAGCCGGTGACACCCGGTCCGGACTGGGCGCGGTTCGTCGAGGGAATGCGCACGTTGCAGGACCTCGCGGTGTCGGTCAACGCCCCGGACGACGTGCTCACGCAGGCCGCGGACCAGGTGGAGAAGCTGGCCGAACTGCTCGGCCCACACGTCGTTCCCGAGGGGCGGTCGCCTGCGGGCCGCACCATCGAATTGCCGGGCCGGGGGAGTCTCCTCATGCCGCCGTGGAACATCGAGAAGTTCGGGCCCGAGGGGGTGCGCAGCGCGGGCATGTTCCGGCGCTACCACCTCGGTGGCAACGGCGCCGCGCACGGCGGCACACTGCCCCTGCTGTTCGATGACTTGATGGGCATGATCGTCCACGCATACGGGCGGCCCATCAGCCGTACCGCCTACCTGCACGTGAACTACCGCGCGATCACACCGCTCGACACGCATCTGACCGTCGAGGGCAGCGTCGACCGGGTGGAGGGGCGCAAGACGTTCATCACCGCCCGGTTGATGCAGGACGACACGTTGCTCGCCGACTGCGAGGCCCTCATGCTCCAGTTGCTGCCCGGGCAGCCCTGACCCCGTGACGTCCCTGCCCTCCGTGGAGGAGGTCCTGGCCGACGCCGTCGTGGTGAGTCTGCCCATGCGCGTGCGGTTCCGCGGCATCACGACGCGAGAAGCGTTGCTGCTGCGCGGTCCCGCGGGGTGGGGCGAGTTCGCGCCGTTCCCCGAGTACGCGGACGACGAGGCGGCGCACTGGTTGCAGTCGGCGATCGAGGACGCGTGGCTCGGGCCGCCACCCGCGCTCCGGGAGCGGGTGCCGATCAACGCCACCGTCCCCGCCGTCGACGCCGCCCGGGTGCCCGCGGTCCTCGAGCGCTACCCCGGCGCACGGACCGCGAAAGTGAAAGTGGCCGAACGTGGACAGACCCTCGACGACGACGTCGCGCGGGTGCGGGCGGTCCGCGCACTCGTTCCGAACGTGCGCGTCGACGCGAACGGGGGATGGTCGGTCGACGAGGCCGAGACCGCACTGCGGGCACTGACCGTCGACGGTCCGCTCGAATACGTAGAGCAACCGTGCGCGAGTGTGCCCGAATTGGTGGAGGTCCGCAGGCGGATGCCCGACGTGCGGGTGGCCGCCGACGAGAGCATCCGGCGCGCCGAGGATCCGCTGAAGGTCGTGCGGGCCGGCGGTGCCGACGTGGCCGTCGTGAAGGTCGCCCCGCTCGGGGGGATGCGACGTCTGCTGTCGCTCGCGGACGAGTTGTCTTCGTACGGTGTGCCGGTGGTCGTGTCGAGCGCCTTGGACACCGCTGTCGGCATCGCCGCTGGTGTCGCCGCTGCCGCCGCGCTCCCCGAATTGCAGTTCGCGTGCGGTCTGGGCACCGGGGGCCTCTTCGAGGCGGACGTGGCCCGTCCCCGCGAACCGGTGGACGGCGAGCTCACCGTCGAAGCGGTGGTACCCGACGTCGAACGCGTCACGGCGCTCGCCGCGTCCGCGGAGCGTTCACGCTGGTGGGTCGAGCGGGCGCGCCGGTGCCATGGCCTGCTCGAACAACGCGGAGTCCGGTTTTTCGTATAGTGTCTGGCCGGACCTGATCGCTCAGTCAATACGGAGGCATTGAAAGTGGTTGCAGCTCTGAACGAAACCCTGCTCGACGAGTCGCGCGTTCCTGCGGTCATCGCAGACGTCCAGGCTCTCATCGACGCGGAGGTTTCGGACAAGTCGGGGGCCTCGGGACTGGCACTCAAGGGTGGATACGGCGCCGTCAAGAAGGTGGGACCGTCGATCGTGCCGGACGCCATCGAGGGCCTGCTGCCGGCATTCGTCACCAAGCTCGAGCCGTACTGGCAGGCCTTCACCGCCAGTGGTGAGGCCGGATTCTCCGAGTACCTGGTCGCGCGTGGCGACGAGGTCGCGGACTCGCTCCTCGGGGTGACCGACGAGCGTATCGAGGGCAGCGACCGCGGTGCTGTCAAGAAGGTGTACTCGTCGCTGCGTCCGTCGGCGAAGAAGAATGTGATCGAGGCACTTCCGCGTCTGGGCGCCCTCGTTCAGAAGCACGCCAACTGAGAACCCAGGTGAGTGGCAAAGTGTGCCCCGGCACGCTTTGCCACTCACCTGCGGTCAGTTGGCAGCGTGACCGTGGCGCCAGTACCCCGTGAACGAGATGTCGGCCTTCGGGATGCGGCGCTCGTTGACGAGGTGGCGTCGCAACGCCGTCGTCAGTTCGCTCTCGCCTGCGATGAACGTGTAGGACGGCCCGGCAGGCAGTTCCGCCTGTTTCACCGTGTTCAGCGCGAGTACTCCCGGACGGGCATCGGCGTCCTCGCGCACCAGCCAGTGCACGTTCACGCCGTCGCCCACCGAAACCTCCTGAGCGTCTTCGGCATCGGGAATCTCGACGAACACCTCGGCCCGCAGGTCCCGCGGTGCCGAACGCAGGATCCCCACGATTGCGGGAAGCGCGCTCTCGTCACCGACCAGCAATTGCCACTCGGCGTCCGGCGTCGGGTTGTAGATCAGGCCCTCGTCGAGGATCGCCACCTCGTCACCGGCGGCGGCCGAGTTGGCCCACGCCGACGCGGGACCGAGGTCACCGTGCGACGCGAAGTCGATGTCGATCTCGGTGGTGTCGCCGAACGTTCCCGACCCCGCCACGCGGATCTCGCGGATCGTGTAGTTGCGCACGACCGGCCGGGTGTCCTTGGACATCAGCTTGTACTGGGCGTACCAGAGGTTGCTCGCACTGGTCGGAAGCCGCAGCGTGCTCTGTCCCCGTTGGGGGATGAACATCCGGAACCACTGGTCGAACCCCATCGGGGCGACGGAGTCGAGTTCCTCGCCCGCGATGGTGACGCGGACGAAGTTCGGGCTGATCTGCTTGCCGGCGACGACTCGTGCGGACGCGATCCGGCGACTCTGAGGTTTGACGAACTTGCTGCGTTGAGCCATGGCGTTGGGTGCTCCCCCGAGGAATAGCGGTGCGATTTGTCAGGTAAGCCTAACCAATTGATCGGTTATTCGGGGCGATGCGGGCGGTCGAGCATCACGACCTTCGGCGGCAGACCCCACTCGTTTCGGCCGAGGCGGCTGAGCGGGGCGAGATCCGCGAAGTCCGGGAGTCCGTCGTCGGCGAGCGCCTCGGACCGCACCGCGACCGTGACGACGTCGCCCATCACCACGAACGAATCACCGACAGGTATCACCTGGTGCAGGGTGCATTCGATGGCGACCGGCGAACCCGCGACCCGGACGGGACGAACCCGCTCGCTGGGCTCGGTGTCGATGCCCAGCGCAGCGAACTCGTCGACATTGCTGTCGTACGTGGCGGAACTGGCGTTGACCGTCGACATCAGCGGCTCCGTCGCCAGGTTGATCACGAACTCTCCCGTCGCCTCGATGTTGCGGAGGCTGTCCTTGCGGGTGACCGAGGTGAACTGCACCACCGGCGGGCGGGTGCTGGACACCGAGAAGAAGCTGTACGGGGCCAGGTTGGCCACCCCGTCCGCCGAGACCGTGGACACCCATGCGATCGGCCGGGGCACGATCGAAGCGGTCAGCACCTGGTACATGCGGTGCGGGGGAAGCTCGGCGGGATCGAAGACAGTGCGCATGCGTCCATGGTGTCAGCGCCCGCGATGTGGCCGTGAACTCACCCGGCGAGGTCGCCGGACGGACTTGCCGGAGTATCTGACACTCTTGATGTCGTGAACCCGTCCACTGCACAAGCCACCGCGGTCGTCGACGAACTGGTCCGCGGGGGAGTACGCGAGGTCGTGCTCTGCCCGGGTTCGCGCAACGCGCCGCTGGCGTTCGCCCTGCAGGCCGCCGATCTCGAGGGCCGGCTGCGTCTGCACATGCGCATCGACGAACGCACCGCCGGATTCCTCGCGCTCGGCCTGGCCGTGGCCGGCAAGCGCCCCGTCCCGATCGTCATGACGTCCGGCACCGCGGTCGCCAATCTCGGACCCGCGGTCCTCGAGGCGAACTACGCCCGGGTGCCGCTCGTGGTGCTCAGCGCCAACCGCCCGTACGAGATGCTCGGCACGGGCGCCAACCAGACCATCGAGCAACTCGGACTGTTCGGCAGCCAGGTCCGCGCGACCATCAGCCTGGGCCTGGCCGAGGACGACGCCGGGCAGAACAGCCAGTGGCGTTCGGCCGTGTGCCGGGTCCTCGCCGCCGCGCGCGGCACGAGGTCCGGCAACGCCGGTCCCGTGCACTTCGACATCCCGCTCCGGGAACCGCTCGTTCCCGACGTCCACGCGCAGGGCCCGGTCCCGCAGGGACGACCGGGTGGCGCGGCGTGGACCACCACCCAGCACGCGACGCTCGATGTGCCGATGGACCTCGACCTCACCCCCGACACCATCGTGGTCTCCGGGCACGGGTCCGCGCTGCGGCCGGAACTTGCCGGACTTCCGACGGTCGCCGAGCCGACCGCGCCTCTGCACGGCATCCCGGTGCATCCGATGGCGCTGCCGCAGCTCAAGCCGCGGCAGGCCGTCATCACTGGGCGCCCCACACTCCACCGGTCCGTGTCGAAGGTTCTGGCCGATCCGGCGGTGGCCGTCTATGCGCTCACCACCGGCCCCCGCTGGCCCGACGTGTCCGGCAACGTGCTGGCCACCGGAACCCGCGCGGTCGTGTCCGGTGAACCCGACCGGGCCTGGATCAACCGGTGCCGCACGCTGTCTGAACACACCGACAAGGCGGTGCGCGCGCAACTCGCCGCCCACCCGAAGGCGACGGGACTGCACGTGGCGGCGGCCGTCATGGACGCCCTGACCGACGGCGACCAGTTGCTGCTCGGGGCGTCCAACCCCGTGCGCGACGCCGCGCTCGTCAGCTATCCGGCGCCGAAGATCCGGGTGCTCTCCAACCGGGGTGTCGCCGGCATCGACGGCACCGTGTCCGCGGCCGTCGGGGCGGCGCTGGCGTACGAGGAGGGGCGCACGGTGGCCCTGCTCGGCGACCTCACGTTCCTGCACGACGCGTCCGGGCTGCTCATCGGCTCGGGCGAACCGCGTCCCCGGGACCTGACGATCGTGGTCGCGAACGACGACGGTGGCGGCATCTTCGAATTGCTCGAGCAGGGCGATCCGCAGTACGCCGGGGTGTTCGAACGGGTCTTCGGTACTCCGCACGGGATGGATCTCGCCGCACTCTGCGCCGCGTACCGGGTGGAGCATCACCTGGTGGGTCTGGGTGAGCTGTCGACGCGGCTGAGCGCCCCCGAGGCGCCCGGCGACCGCGGCATCCGGGTGCTCGAGGTGACCACCGAACGTTCCGGGCTGCGCGAACTGCACGCCGCGGTGCGGGCACAACTGTGAATGCGCGAGTGACGCGGCGCGTCCGGCGCGGGGTGCTGGTGGCGGCGATCGGCATCTCGGTCCTGGCCGTGCTCCTCGTGCTGGCCGCCTGGCGCAACGACCACACCATCCAATCCGACCGGGGCGTGGCCACGGCGGAGGTGCTGTCGGCGGGCTCGCTGCGGTCGGCCATCAGCTTCGTCACGCCCGACGGGGTGACGCACAACCCTGAACTCGGCGTGCTGTACCCGACGAAGCTCACGGTGGGTCAGCGCATCGACGTCGAGTACGCGCGCAGCGAACCCGACCTCGTGCGGGTGTCCGGACGCGACGCCAGCGTGGCCGTCGTCCCCGCCGGTTCGCTGATCGTCGTGACGTGGCTGATCGCGGGACCGGTGATCTGGTACCTGCGGCGGCGGGAGAGCCCGGCGGAGGCCCAGCCGGCCGTGTCATCCTGAGTTTCCCGGAACTTCGCGCGACGGTCACGTCGATCTCGCTGCTGTGACCACGAGCACTGCCACGCTGAACGCGTGAGAGTAGCCATCGTCGCGGAATCGTTCCTTCCCAACATGAACGGTGTGACCAACTCGGTGCTGCGGGTCCTCGACCACCTCCAGCGCACCGGACACCAGGCGATGGTCGTCGCCCCGGACACGGTCGGATCGCAGACGTCCGCGCCGACCGAACACGGCGGTGTACCCGTCCACCGGGTCCCTGCGGTGATGGTTCCGAAGGTCAGTTCGCTCCCGGTGGGTCTGCCGCAGCCCGGACTCACCGCCGCGCTGCGGGCGTTCGACCCCGACGTCGTGCACCTGGCGTCGCCCTTCCTGCTCGGGGCCGGCGGGCTCGGCGCGGCGCACCGGCTCGGCGTCCCCACGGTGGCCGTGTACCAGACCGATGTGGCGGGTTTCGCCGAGAGCTACGGCCTCGGCATCACCAGCCGCGCGGCGTGGGCCTGGACGCGTCGCATCCACCGGGGCTGCACCCGCACCCTCGCGCCGTCCACGTCGGCGGTCGAGGCACTCGCCGAGCAGAGGATTCCGCGGGTCCACCGCTGGGCGCGCGGCGTGGAGACCGCTCGATTCGCGCCGTCCCGGCGCAGCACCGGTCTGCGGGACTCCTGGCTGGACGGCTCGGACCGGCTGGTCGTCGGATTCGTGGGCAGGCTCGCGCCCGAGAAGCACGTGGAGCGGCTGGCCGCACTCGCCGGCGACCAGCGGGTCCGGCTGGTGATCGTCGGCGACGGCCCGGAGCGGGCCCGTCTGCGCCGCCTGATGCCCGATGCGGTGTTCACCGGCCAGCTCGGCGGTATGGAGCTCGCCGAGGCCTACGCGAGCCTGGACGTCTTCGTCCACCCGGGCGAGCACGAGACGTTCTGCCAGGCGGTGCAGGAGGCGCTGTCCAGTGGGGTGCCGGTGATCGGACCGGATGCCGGTGGACCGCGCGATCTGGTCGCGCACTGCCGCAACGGCTACCTGCTTCCGGTCGACCGGTTCGGCGAACTGTTGCCGAGCGCAGTCGAGGCACTGAGCGACCGCCGCATGCGGGCCCGCTTCGGGGAGGCCGCCCGGCAGTCGGTGCTGCACCGCACGTGGCCCGCGATCTGCGACGAACTACTGGGCCACTACACGGCGGTCACCGGCGGGCACGGCGCCCGCGAATCGCGAGCGGCCTGACCACCGGATCGGTCGCCGCGGGAACTTGCAGGGGGCGTCTCGTCGTTGCCCAGGTATGGCCAAGTACAAGACTGTCAATCCCGCGACCGGTGAAACCGTCCGGGAATTCACGACCTTGGACGATGCAGGAGTGGAGGCGGCGCTCTCCCGCGCCCACAGCGGATATCTCGACTGGCGGACGACCCCCGCCGAGGAACGCGCCCGGATTCTGGGCCGGACTGCCGATCTCTACGCGGAGCGCGAGGACGAACTGGCGCGGATGATCGCCCTCGAGATGGGCAAACCCGTCCGGGAGGCCAAAGGCGAAGTCAAGCTCTCCTCGGCGATCTACCGCTACTACGCGGACAACGGTCCCGCGCTGCTCGAGGCGGAACGGCTCGACGTGCCGGGCGCGGACGAATCCGTGGTCTACCGCAGGCCGATCGGTGCGCTCGTCGGCGTGATGCCGTGGAACTACCCGTACTACCAGGTGGCCCGCTTCGCGGCGCCGAACCTCATGCTCGGCAACACCGTGCTGCTCAAGCACGCCCCGAACTGTCCGCAGTCGGCGCTGCTGATGGAGGAGATCTTCCGGCAGGCCGGTCTCCCCGAGGACGCGTACATCAACGTGTTCGCCACCAACGAGCAGATCGCCGACATGATCGCGGATCCGCGTGTTCAGGGTGTCTCTCTCACCGGCAGTGAGCGGGCCGGGACCAGTGTCGCCGAGACGGCGGGCCGCAACCTCAAGAAGGTGGTGCTCGAACTCGGCGGGTCCGACGTGTTCGTCGTCCTCGACACCAACGACATGGACGCCACGGTCAAGACCGCCACCCGTGCCCGCCTGTCCAACGCGGGCCAGGCCTGCAACTCGCCCAAACGTTTCATCGTGACCGAGCCGAACTACGACGAGTTCGTCTCGAAGCTCGCCGAGTCGTTCAAGGCCACACCGACCGGCGATCCGCTCGACGCGAAGACCGTCCTCGGGCCGCTGTCCTCGCAGAGTGCCGCGGATTCGCTGATCGAGCAGATCGAGGACGCCATCGCCAAGGGCGCGACGCTCCTCGCCGGCGGGAAGAAGATCGACGGTCCCGGCTCATACGTCGAACCGACGCTCCTCGTCGACGTGACCCCCGAGATGCGGGCGTACAGCGAGGAACTGTTCGGGCCGGTCGGCGTCGTCTACAAGGTCGCCACCGCCGACGAAGCCGTGGAACTCGCCAACTCCTCCTCCTACGGTCTCAGCGGTTCGGTGTGGAGCACCGACCTCGACGGGGCACGTGAGGTCGCCGACCGGCTCGACGTCGGCATGGCCTTCGTCAACGAACACGGCACGACGCTTCCCGGGTTGCCGTTCGGCGGCGTCAAGCGCTCCGGCGTCGGCCGCGAACTCGGTCCGTGGGGGATGGACGAATTCGTCAACAAGAAGCTGGTGCGGGTCTCCAAGAAGTGACCGCCTCGCCACCACGCCCGGCGCCGACATCGGCGCCGGGCGCGGTTGGTAGCGTTTCGGGCGTGGCAACTACACACGGTTCGCGGGCGTCGCTCGAAAAGGATCCGCACGAGGTCGCGTCGATGTTCGACGGCGTCGCGAAGCGCTACGACCTCACCAACACGATCCTGTCGTTCGGTCAGGATCGCAGCTGGCGCAAGGCGACGCGCTCGGCCCTGGCACTGAAGCCGGGCGAGCGCGTTCTCGACCTCGCGGCGGGGACCGGAGTGTCGACCGTCGAACTCGGACGGTCGGGTGCGTGGTGTGTGGCCACCGATTTCTCCAAGGGGATGCTGCAGGCCGGCAGCGGACGCGACGTCCCGATGGTCGCGGGCGACGCGATGCACCTGCCCTACGCCGACGCCGTGTTCGACGCCGCGACGATCTCCTTCGGGCTGCGCAACGTCTCCGACTTCGACGCCGGTCTCCGCGAGATCGCCCGCGTCACCAAGCCCGGCGGGCGTCTCGTCGTGAGCGAGTTCTCGACCCCGGTGTTCGGGCCGTTCCGCACCGTCTACATGGAGTACCTGATGAAGGCGCTGCCGCGGGTCGCGCGCGCCGTCAGCAGCAACCCCGACGCCTACGTGTACCTCGCGGAGTCCATCCGCGCCTGGCCGACCCAGCAGGAACTCGCGCTGCGCATCGAGGCGGCCGGATGGCGGAACGTGCAGTGGCGCAACCTCACCGGCGGCGTGGTTGCCCTGCACCGCGCCACCCGCTGAACGTCAGCCGAACAGCGGTCGCGAGTCGACCTTCTGCGACAGCAGACCGGACGCCCGCCACGCGCGGGCGGTGAGGTCGCTGTCCTCCTCGGTGACGAGGTTGCCCATGACCCGGACCGCGACGGTCATCAGTGCCCGGGACCGCATCGCCACCGGACCGGACGCGGGCAGAACCCGGGGGACGGTCAGCAGCCCGGCGAGTCGCCGCGCCACGGAGAACGCCCGGCCGTACCGCTCCCGGAGGATCGCGGGCCACAGCTCCGTCAGGTCGTCGGCGTCGAGGATCTCCGCAACCAGGCGCCCGCCTTCGAGCCCGTAATCGATGCCCTCGCCGTTCAGCGGATTCACGCACGCCGCCGCGTCGCCGATGATCGCCCAGTTCCGGCCCGCGATGTGCGACACCGCACCGCCCATCGGCAGCAGCGCCGACGCGACCGCGCGCAGCTCGCCGTCCCAGTTCCATTCGTCGCGGCGTTGCGCCGTGTACAGGTCGAGCAGCGGTCGCAGCGCACCCGGGGCCGGACGTTTGGCGGTGGCGAGGGTGCCGACGCCGATGTTCACCTCTCCGGTGCCGAGGGGGAACACCCAGCCGTAGCCCGACTGCAGCGTCCCCGCTCCGTCCCGCAGTTCGAGGTGCGAGGTGATCCACGGGTCGGCGCTGCGGTCGGTGGCGATGTAGGCGCGGGCGGCCACACCGTAGGCCGTGTCCCGGTGCCATTCCCGACCCAGTTGCTTGCCCAGCGTGGACCGGACGCCGTCGGCGACGATCAGCGTCCGGCAGCCGATGGTGTGGGTTCCGTCGGACGTCTTCAGCGTCACTGCCGTCACCCGATCGCCGTCCCGTTCCACGCCGATCGCCTTGGCGCCCTGCACCATGACGGCCCCCGCGTCGACGGCGGTGGCACGGATCCTGTCGTCCAGCTCGGTGCGGGCCACCGCGCTGCCGACGGCCGGGAACGACCTGCCCGGCCACTCGAGCTCGAGCTCGTGACCGAACCCACTGAGCCTCAGCCCGCGGTTGGTCCCCTTCGACCGCACCCAGTCGCCGAGACCGAGATGGTCGAGCTCGGCGACGGCACGCGGGGTGAGTCCGTCGCCACACGTCTTGTCGCGGGGAAACACCGCCGCGTCGGCGAGGACGACGTCACGTCCCGCGCGTGCCGCCCACGCGGCAGCCGAGGAACCGGCCGGACCAGCACCGATGACCAGGACATCGGTGGCGGTGGGAAGCGGGGATCCCGCGGGCGACTGTTCTGCTGCGACCACACCTACATCCTGTCAGGCTTCGCTATGCGACCGCGGCGAGGCCGACGGGCAGCGGAACCGCTAGGTTCACTACCGTGGTAGCCGAGCCGCCACCGACGGCGCGGGTCCCGCGCCGTCACTGACGACAGGAATGGGTACTGAGAACGTGAGCACCGAGGGCGCAGCACACACCGCTGCCGACGCTGTAGTGGGCACTACGGTCGCCGGGATCGATCTCGGCGACCCGCAGCTCGCTGCCACGGTCCGTGAAGGACTGAAGCAAGTCGAGGAACTGCTGGTCAGTGAGCTCTCCGACGGGGAGGACTTCCTCACGGAGGCGGCGTTGCATCTCGCGAAGGCGGGAGGCAAGCGTTTCCGCCCGCTGTTCACGGTGCTCACCGCCCAGCTCGGACCGAAGGCCTCCGACCCGTCGGTGGTCACCGCGGCCACCGTCGTCGAGCTGGTCCACCTCGCCACGCTCTACCACGACGACGTGATGGACGAGGCGTCCATGCGCCGCGGTGCGCCCAGCGCGAACTCGCGGTGGGGCAACAGTGTTGCGATCCTCGCCGGCGACTATCTGTTCGCGCACGCGTCCCGTCTCGTCTCGACGCTGGGACCCGAGGCGGTGCGCATCATCGCCGAGACGTTCGCCGAACTCGTCACCGGCCAGATGCGCGAGACGATCGGGCTTCGCGGCGAGCAGGATCCGGTCGAGCACTACCTCAAGGTCGTGTGGGAGAAGACGGGCTCGCTCATCGCGGCGTGCGGACGCTTCGGCGGCACCTTCTCCGGTGCGGACGCCGACCACGTGAAGCGGCTCGAACGCCTCGGCGACGCCGTGGGCACCGCATTCCAGATCTCCGACGACATCATCGACATCTCCTCGGTGTCCGCCCAGTCCGGCAAGACACCCGGAACCGACCTGCGTGAAGGCGTCCACACGCTGCCCGTCCTGTACGCGCTGCGCGACGAGGGACCCGACGCCGATCGTCTCCGGGTTCTCCTCGACGGTCCCGTCACCAACGACGACGACGTCGCGGAGGCGCTCGCGCTCCTCGAACGGTCACCCGGCATGGCCGCCGCCAAGGCGAAGCTGGAGGAGTTCGCGGTCCAGGCACGCGCGCAGCTCGCCGAACTGCCGCAGGGCCCCGCCAACGACGCCCTCGTGAAGCTCGTCGATTACACGATCGAGCGCGTCGGCTGAGCCGTATCGTCAGTACCTGAACTCGTCTTCACCCGATTCTCGTCGTCCGAGCGGGAACCGTCCCGCCGCCGTGTTTCGTTGAATGATCAAGATCCCGAAACTCGGGCGACGTGATCGGGTGACAACGACAAGGAAGGCGTGACGTGCGCTACGCAAACGGGGCGAAGACTCTGGTTCTGTTGGTCGGCATGTCGGCGCTGATCGTGTTCATCGGTGCGTTGTTCCGCAACCCCACCATCCTGCTGCTGGCGATCGTGTTCGCGGTCGGAATGAACGCGTACGTGTATTTCAACAGCGACAAGATGGCCCTCAAGGCCATGCACGCCCAGCCGATCACCGAGGTGCAGGCACCGGTCATCTACCGCATCGTCCGGGAACTGGCCACCACCGCGCACCAGCCGATGCCGCGGCTCTACATCAGCCCCACCGCCGCGCCAAACGCGTTCGCCACCGGGCGCAGTCCGCGCCACGCCGCTGTCTGCGTCACGAGCGGCATTCTGCAGATTCTCAACGAACGAGAGTTGCGGGCCGTGCTCGGACACGAGCTGTCGCACGTCTACAACCGCGACATCCTGATTTCCTCCGTCGCCGGCGCCATGGCCGCCGTCGTGTCGGGACTCGCGAACTTCGCCATGTTCGCCAACATGTTCGGCGGACGCGGCGGGGGACAGGGCGCCAACCCGATCGCGCTGCTCCTGGTGTCGCTGCTCGGGCCCATCGCCGCGACCGTCGTCAAACTCGCGGTGTCGCGGTCCCGGGAGTACCAGGCCGACCAGTCGGGCGCAGAGCTCACGGGCGACCCCCTGGCGCTGGCGTCCGCGCTTCGGAAGCTGGAGCAGGGCACTCAGGCCGCGCCGCTGCCGCCGGAGCCTCAGCTGGCCGCGCAGTCGCACCTGATGATCGCCAACCCGTTCCGCACCGGCGAGAAGATGAGCCGGATGTTCTCCACCCACCCGCCGATGGCCGACCGGATCGAGCGGCTCGAGCGGATGGCGGGCATGTAGGCGGCTTCGCCGCCCGTGCGCGGTTGACGAGTGCAGGGACTCGTGAACCGCGCACGGGCGCGGAGCGCCTACCGGTAGTTCACGAACTGCAGCGCGATCCCGAAGTCCTCGCCCTTCAGCAGCGAGATGACGGCCTGCAGGTCGTCGCGCTTCTTGCTGCTCACCCGCAGTTCGTCACCCTGGATCTGTGCCTTGACGCCCTTGGGGCCCTCGTCGCGGATCTTCTTGGTGATCTTCTTGGCGTTCTCCGTGGTGATGCCCTGAACGAGGCTGCCCAACAGCTTGTAGATCTTCCCGGACTGCGCCGGCTCACCCGCGTCGAACGCCTTCAGGGAGATGTCACGCCGGATCAGTTTCTCCTTGAAGACGTCCAGGGCGGCGAGCAGTCGCTCCTCGGTGTCGGCGGTCAGGGTGATGGTTTCCTCGCCGGACCATTCGATCGAGGCGCCCGTGTTCCGGAAGTCGAACCGGGTCGACAGCTCCTTGCCGGCCTGATGCAGGGCGTTGTCCACCTCTTGACGCTCCACCTTGCTCACCACATCGAAGGACGAATCAGCCACTTCACACTCCCGGTTTCGTCTAGTTCTCCCCGCCGCGACCCGGCCGGGGGCTCGCCGAATGCCGGCGAGCAGATTCGACGCTATCGGTTCGCAACCGCCCGTATCCACCCGGTTTGCAAAACGGGGGGCCGTTCGTTGTATTCTTCTTTCCGCAGCGGAGAGCGATTTCGCACAGATTTCGCGCTCCTCGTGCAACCCCGGCAGATTGCCCGAGCGGCCAATGGGAGCGGACTGTAAATCCGTCGGCTTATGCCTACGTAGGTTCGAATCCTACATCTGCCACACACAGAACCCCGGTGAGCGACAGCCCACCGGGGTTCTGTCGTTCGTGGACGAGACCGGGTGCCCGGCCGGCATCCCGGTCTGCCCGCGTGGAGTGGTGTGTCAGCGGTTCATCAGGACGAACACTCCCCACCCGAGGTATTCGCGCTGGTACCTGGCGTGCTGGGCGGGAGCCGCGGCAAGTTCCGCGCGCATGTCGTCGGCCGGCTCGTCGTCGGCGTTGGCGTCGAGCCAACGGCGGATGTCGAGCCACTGCGCAGCGACGTACCGATCCCAGCTGTCCTGGTCGGCCAGAACCATGTCCACGACGTCGCAGCGCAGGTCGCGGAACTGCTCGAGCAGTTCCGGCAGCGGGAGAAGGTCGTCCTTGCGATCGTCGGCGACGTGGCCTGACGCGTCCCCGTGCACGAATCAGGCCCGGTCGGCCACGCCCAGCTCGACGGCCCGCGCGCGGGCGGCGCCGATGAAGGCCGCGCTGATGTCGACCCCGGTGCCGGTGACACCGTGGTCGCGCGCCCAGGTGCACAGCAACTCGCCCTTGCCGCAGGCGAGGTCGAGCACGCGCGTGCCCGGCGACGGGCTGATGGCCTGGCCGAGGATGGCCAGTTTCTCGCTGGTGAACGGATTGCAGACGCGATGGCTGCTCTCGCGGATCAAATGCACCTCTTCGGAAGCGAACGCTTGGACCGGCCGAAGGTACGGCCGCGGGGATCGTCGAGTCCATCGAATTTGGCGTCCGGATGTCCTGGATGGCCTTCGTCGCAACAGGCTGGGTGGATGTCGGCGGGCTCCCCGAGCTCGATCGCAGGTCTCGAGCATGGCTTGCGCACCCGAACTGTCGGGCGCAGCGACATACGAAAGCCGCTGACCAGGCAATTTGGTTCTGGACGCGAACTCTGTGTAATCTCGTCAAGGCTTCAGCGCGCAGCGATGTGCGAGCGAAGCACGCCCCCTTAGCTCAGTCGGCAGAGCGTTTCCATGGTAAGGAAAAGGTCAACGGTTCGATTCCGTTAGGGGGCTCGCTGGATTGAAGTGGAGCGCCCAGTGCGCGACACTCGACACCGAGGCGGTGTAGCTCAGTTGGTAGAGCAAACGACTCATAATCGTTGCGTCGCCGGTTCAAGTCCGGTCACCGCTACACAATATGCATGATCCACCCTGATTGTTCGTAATCAGATTCACCCGAAAGAAGGCATCCCGTGGCCTCCTCGACTGACGTTCGGCCCAAGATCACTTTGGCCTGCGAGGTATGCAAGCACCGCAACTACATCACCAAGAAGAATCGGCGCAACGACCCCGATCGCCTGGAGATCAAGAAGTTCTGCCCGAACTGCGGAACTCACCAGTCGCATCGCGAGTCCAAGTAACACGGTCCGGAACTAGGACTGCGTTCGCGAAGGGAGTCCTCTAGGCTGCCCTCACGCGCTGACGTCAAGGGTAGAAGAGGTTCTTTCGCGTGACTGACACTGTGACAGAGACAGAGGCATACGTGCCCGAGGCTGTTCCTGCTGATCCTGCCGCGCACGCACTGGCAATGGTCGGGCACCACTACCGCGTCGACGACTTCTACGAGGTCGGACGCGAGAAGGTGCGCGAGTACGCGCGTGCCGTGCAGGACTGGCACCCCGCTCACCACGACGAGGAAGCCGCGAAGGGCCTCGGCTACGACGGTCTCCTTGCTCCTCTGACGTTCATCTCGCTCGTCGGCATCATCGCCCAGGGGCGTCTCTTCAAGGAGATCGTCACGGGTTACGACCCGAGCCAGATTCTCCAGACCGACCAGCGGCTCGAGTTCCACAAGCCGATCAAGGTCGGCGACCGTCTGGTCTGTGACGTGTACCTGGAGTCGTTCCGTCAGATGGGCGGCAGCGACATCATCGTCACCAAGAACATCGTCACCGATCAGTACGACGAACTGGTCCAGACCACGTGGACGACGCTCGTCGCGCGCACCGGTGGCGAGGTCGACGAGAACATCGCTCACGCAGTCAAGGACGTGATCATGCATGGCGCTTCGTAAGTTCGAGGACGTCTCGGTGGGTGAAGAACTCCCCGAGCGCATCGTGAAGCTCACGCGTGGCGACCTGGTCAACTACGCGGGCGTGTCCGGCGATCCCAACCCGATCCACTGGAGCGACGAGGTCGTCAAGCTCGCCGGTCTGGACAACGTGATCGCGCACGGAATGCTCACCATGGGTCTCGGCGGCGGTTTCGTCACGTCGTGGCTCGGCGATCCGGGTGCCGTCAAGGAATACAACGTTCGTTTCACGAGCTCGGTCTACGTCCGTGAGGACGAGGCCGCGCAGGTCGAGTACACCGGTAAGGTGAAGTCGCTCGACGAGGAAAGCAAGACAGCAGTAGTCGCGATCGTGGCGCGCTCCGAGGGAAAGAAGATCTTCGGTCGCGCCACCGCAACGGTCCGTCTGGCCTGACAGCCGGGTGGATTGGGTTTGTTCCGGGGCTTTGAAGTACACTGAGATTTCTGGGATTACTCAGCGCTGCGCGCTGCCCTACGGTGCTGTATGGCCGGCAAGGGTGGCGCGCGTGTCATGTAATCACAGAGAGGTCGGTCAAGAATTGGTCCGAGGCTAGTTTCGGATCAGGTCTCCCGACCAAAGGGGCGTAGCTCAACTGGCAGAGCAGCGGTCTCCAAAACCGCAGGTTGCAGGTTCAAGTCCTGTCGCCCCTGCCCCCGGATGCCAGCGACTGAGAGGAACGACGTGAGCGAGGAGCGCGCCAAGCGCGACGGCGACACTTCAGGGTCGACGCGCCCGGACGGTGCCGACGACACCGCGGCCGACGCCACCACCACGCGTTCCGCCACTCCCTCGGGAAAGCCCAGCGGTAAGCGCCAGGGCCGTCGTTCTCCGGCAGGTACCGAGGTCGCCGCAAGTTCCGTGAAGTCACCGGAACTGTCGAAGTCGGACACGACCACCAAGGTCAAGCCGGCGAAGAAGGATCGCGCCGACAAGCCGCGCAAGGAAAACATCTTCAAGCGCCTGCGCCGGTTCCTCCGCGAGGTCATCGCCGAGCTGCGCAAGGTCATCTGGCCCAATCGCAAGCAGATGATCACCTACACCAGCGTCGTCCTGGTCTTCGTGGTGTTCATGGTGACGTTCATCGGCGTGTTGGATCTGGTGGTCATCAAGGGCGTCACCTGGTTGTTCGGTTGACGGAATCCGCCCCGGTGGATCCGAAGTATGTGAGTGACGAGAGGAAGCGAGTGCCCCAGTGAGCACCCCCGAGAACGACACGAATGAGGCTTTGGCCGAAGAGCGTGTTTCTGCCGAGGCGGCAGCCGAAGTGGATGTCGAGGCTGCCGAGGAGGGCACCGAAGCCGCGGAAATCGTCGGTGACGACGTTGCCGAGGACGCCCCGGCCGACGAGATCGTCGCGGACGAGGCGCCCGCCGACGAGGCTGTAGCTGCCGAAGAGGCTGTAGCTGCCGAAGAGCCCGAGGATCCCGTTGCGGAACTCAAGGCCGCTCTGCGTCGCGCACCCGGTGACTGGTACGTCATTCACTCCTACGCGGGCTACGAGAACAAGGTCAAGGCCAACCTCGAGACCCGTGTTCAGAACCTCGACGTCGGCGACTACATCTTCCAGGTGGAAGTTCCCACCGAAGAGGTCACCGAGATCAAGAACGGACAGCGCAAGCAGGTCAACCGCAAGGTTCTGCCCGGCTACATCCTGGTCCGTATGGATCTGAACGACGAGTCCTGGGGAGCGGTGCGCAACACGCCCGGCGTCACCGGATTCGTCGGTGCGACGTCGCGTCCGTCCCCGCTGACCCTCAACGAGGTCATCAAGTTCCTGCTTCCGCAGCAGGAGCAGAAGAAGCAGGCTGCCGCGGCGACCGTCTCGGCGGGGGAGACCGGCGGAGAGAGCTTCGCGAAGCCGCTCATCGAGGTCGACTTCGAGGTCGGCGAGTCGGTCACCGTCATGGACGGCCCGTTCGCCACGCTGCCCGCCAGCATCAGTGAGGTCAACGCCGAGCAGCAGAAGCTCAAGGTCCTGGTCTCGATCTTCGGTCGTGAGACCCCGGTCGAGTTGTCCTTCACGCAGGTCGCGAAGATCTAGCGCCACATACTTGCACTGCAGTAGCAAGAAACACACCCAGCAAGAATTAGGAAATCGAGATGCCCCCCAAGAAGAAGAAGCTCGCAGGGCTCATCAAGCTTCAGATCCAGGCCGGTCAGGCTAACCCTGCACCGCCCGTGGGTCCCGCGCTTGGTCAGCACGGCGTGAACATCATGGAGTTCTGCAAGGCCTACAACGCGGCGACTGAGTCCCAGCGCGGCAACGTGGTGCCGGTCGAGATCTCGGTCTACGAAGACCGGACCTTCGATTTCAAGCTGAAGACCCCTCCGGCTGCCAAGCTGCTGCTCAAGGCTGCAGGCGTGCAGAAGGGCTCCGGCGAGCCGCACAAGACCAAGGTTGCTTCCGTGACCATGGATCAGGTGCGCGAAATCGCGAAGACCAAGCAGGAAGACCTCAACGCGAACGACATCGAGCAGGCCGCGAAGATCATCGCCGGCACCGCACGCTCGATGGGTATCACGGTCGACGGCTGAGTCAGCCCTGATCGATCGACGGCACCGCCGTCGAAGAAAGCGTGGGAGGGCCGGCCAGGCCCAGACCACTACTGAACCATTCACCATCGCAGACAAGACACACACTGCGGTGAGAAGTTAGGACAGAAGAAATGGCAAAGCGCAGCAAGGCGTATCTCGCCGCCGCTGAGAAGATCGACTTCGACAAGCTGTACAGCCCACTGCAGGCTGCGAAGCTGGCGAAGGAGACGTCGTCGAGCAAGATGGACGCGACCGTCGAGGTTGCAGTCCGTCTGGGCGTCGACCCCCGCAAGGCGGACCAGATGGTCCGCGGCACGGTCAACCTGCCGCACGGCACCGGTAAGACCGCCCGCGTCATCGTGTTCGCAGTCGGAGAGAAGGCCGCCGAGGCCGAGGCAGCTGGAGCCGACGCCGTCGGCGCCGAGGACCTCATCGAGCGGATCCAGGGTGGATGGCTCGATTTCGACGCCGCCATCGCGACTCCCGATCAGATGGCCAAGGTCGGCCGCATCGCCCGCGTCCTCGGACCGCGTGGCCTGATGCCGAACCCGAAGACTGGCACCGTGACGGCTGACGTCACGAAGGCTGTCGCGGACATCAAGGGCGGAAAGATCAACTTCCGCGTCGACAAGCAGGCCAACCTGCACTTCGTGATCGGCAAGGCATCGTTCGACGACGCCAAGCTGGTGGAGAACTACGGCGCCGCGCTGGACGAGATCCTGCGTGCGAAGCCGTCCTCCGCGAAGGGCCGCTACGTCAAGAAGGTCACCGTTTCGACCACCACCGGCCCGGGCATCCCGGTGGACCCGAACCGCACCCGCAACCTTCTCGAGGATGCCGACGCGTAAGTCACGCTTCACACAGTTCGGCCGGTACGGAATTCTTCCGTACCGGCCGAACTGCTTTCTCCGGGATCAGTCTTCGTCGACGGTTCCCGATTCGGAGTTCTTCCGCCACGCCAGCATCACGGAGTCCGTGCGAGCCGGCGCCCAGGGCATGAAGATCGCAACGACGAGCGCGCAGACCACCACGGCGCCCGCCGCGACGAGCGACGCAGTGTGCGACCCCTGCAGGACCGTCGTCTTCATGGTGAGGATGAGATTCTCACGCTGCTGTTCGAGGAATGGCGGGATCTCCCGCTTGCGGATCTCGAGCACACTCAGGACCGTCGCGCGCGCGAAGCCCTTCTCGTCGTCGTTCATCAATGCGGCCGGAATCCGGTCGAGCAGCGGACTCATCGTCGTCGCGTAGTACGACGCGACGATCGATCCGAGCACGGCGACACCGAGCGTTCCTCCGATTTCCCTGGTCGTGTCGTTCACGGCGGAGCCTGCTCCGGCCTCGTCGAGGGGCAGAGACGCCATGATCGACTCGGTCGAAGGCCCCTGCACGATGGCCAAGCCGAGTGCCATCGACACCATCGACGGGAGGACGTCCGTCAAGTAGCTGCTGTCGACGGCCACCTGACCGCCGAGGTACAGGCCGACACCGGTGAGGAGGAGGCCGAACACGATGACCGGGGTCGTCCCGATTCGCTGCGCCAGGAGTGTTGCGACGGGGGCGCCGACCGCCACGGATACCGCGAACGGCAGCGACGCGACACCGAACTCGAACGGCGTGTACTCGCGGACGCCCTGAAAGTACTGCGTGATGAGGAACAGGAAGCCGAACATCGAGAAGTACCCGATGGCGATCGCGAGGGCGGGCAGGGAGAACCTGCGGTTGCGGAACAGCCGCAGGTCGAGGATCGGGTGCTCGGTGCGCAGCTCCCAGAAGACGAATCCGATCAGGACCGCGATCGAGAGGGCGACGGCGCCGACGGTGACGGACGACGTCCACCCGTGGTGAGGGGCTTCGATGATCGCCCACACGAGGACGGTGATTCCGGTGATCGAGGCTGCGATTCCGACGAGGTCCATCCGGCCGATGACGGAGGCGCGCGATTCCGGCACCAGGAGCAGCGTCGCTGCTGCCGCGACCACGGCGATCGGCACGTTGATCCAGAAGACGGAGTGCCAGCTGAAATGCTCGAGCAGCCACCCGCCTGCCATCGGCCCGATGGCGATCGCGAATCCGGCCATCGCAGTCCAGGCGGCGATGGCCAGGGCACGTTCGCGCACGTCGGTGAAGATGTTGATGACGAGGGCGAGGGTCGCGGGGAAGACTGCAGCCGCGAAGACACCCATCGCCGCGCGGGCCGCGATGACCTGCCCCAGACTCTCGGCGTTGGCGCCGGCGATCGACATGACCGCGACGCCGACCAGACCGATGACCATGACGCGGCGGCGACCGTAGCGGTCGCCGAGGTTGCCGAACGCCAGGAGCAGGCCGGCGAATGTCAGCGTGTAGGCGTCGACGACCCACTGCAGGCCGCTGACACTGGTGCGGAGTTCGACACCGATCGACGGGAGAGCGACGTTGACGATGGTGTTGTCGAGCACGACCAGCAGTTCGGCAAGGCAGATCATGGCGAGCGCGAGGAAGCGGCGTGTCCGGGACCCGGTCACGACGGCCCGGGCTTCGAGGATTGTCATGAGAAAAAGCTAGCCCATATATGTAACGTCGCGTAACAGGTAATTGGATGCGGCTTCAGTCTGTTGAGCCACACCACCGCACGCCGAGTGACGGCGATCACTTCGGCGAGCCTCGGTCCCGCCGCGATTTGGCGGTTGTGCAGGCCATGCCGTAATCTGTCCTGCGGAGTTCAATGCAGTATTTGAACTTCACCCCAAATCATGTTCTACCCAAGACCGTTGGTGATCGCTCCCGCAAAGGCGCGATTGAAAGTCCGGGAATGTCCGGCGGCCCACGCAGGAGGACGAGGTAGGGGGATGCGTATCGGTTGTGGGTTCGCGCCCTGACCGTATCGTTTCCTTTCACGCCCCGTGTGCCCTGCACCGGGGCGTTTTGCATGTCGTGGATTGTGTGCTCCGGGATTCCGGCGGTGCGCAGCGGTTCCGAAGTGGGATAACGACTGTCATGAGAGGAGGCGAAGTATGGCAAAGCCTGAGAAGGTTTCCGCGGTTGCGGAGATCACCGAGCAGTTCAAGGGTTCGACCGCTGCTGTGATCACGGAATACCGTGGTCTGACGGTGGGCAACATCACGACACTGCGACGCGCTCTCGGAGAAGGTGCCACCTACTCCGTCGCCAAGAACACCCTGGTCAAGCGTGCCGCTGCTGAGGCGGGCGTCGAGGGCCTTGATGACCTTTTCGTCGGTCCGACCGCCATTGCATTCATCAAGGGCGAGCCCGTCGATGCTGCGAAGGCTCTGAAGAACTTCGCTAAGGACAACAAGGCGCTCATCATCAAGGGCGGCTACATGGACGGCGCTGCGCTGTCCGTGGACGAGGTCAACAAGATTGCGGACCTCGAGTCCCGCGAGATCCTGTTGGCCAAGCTTGCCGGCGCGATGAAGGGCAACTTGGCAAAGGCCGCAGGCCTGTTCAACGCACCTGCTTCGCAGGTGGCCCGACTGGCTGCTGCACTGCAGGAAAAGAAGGCCGCAGAAGGCGGAGCTGCCGAAGCTCCCGCCGAGGCTGCAGCCGAAAGCTGATCCGCACCCGCGCATCACTGCTATAACCCCGCCCGGTCGCGGATCAGCGACATGGGACTTACAGGAAGGACCGCCACAATGGCGAAGCTCAGCACCGAAGAGTTGTTGGACCAGTTCAAGGAGCTCACCCTCCTCGAGCTCTCGGAGTTCGTGAAGGCATTCGAGGAGACCTTCGAGGTCACCGCCGCTGCCCCGGTCGCCGTTGCCGCTGCAGGCGGAGCACCGGCTGCCGCCGAGGCTGCTGAGGAGCAGGACGAGTTCGACGTCGTCCTCGAGTCGGCCGGCGACAAGAAGATCCAGGTCATCAAGGTCGTCCGTGAGGTCGTTTCCGGCCTCGGCCTGAAGGAAGCCAAGGACCTCGTCGAGGGTGCTCCGAAGGCCATCCTGGAGAAGGTTGCCAAGGACGCGGCCGACGCCGCCAAGGAGAAGCTCGAGGCTGCCGGCGCGAAGATCACCGTCAAGTAAGACGGTCTCCCGCGCTGCTCACCGAGCAGACGAAGAGGGCCACTCCCCATCCGTGGGGAGTGGCCCTCTTTTTGCGTCCGCAGACGGCTTCGGAGTGTCGAGATTCCTGGCCGAAAGCTGGACGCGCGACCAGAATTTTCGCTACCGTTATCCCAGTTCAGACGCGTTGTTTTGCATAGTGGGACCCGGTGTTGGCATGCTTCCTTACTCATGAGTAGCATCCCTTGTCACAGGTAACACGTCGATGCGATAGAGTGACCCAACCCACACGGGGTGAGTGCATCGAACGGTCGCGGAGGTAATGGTGGGAGTCGAGGTATCCGTCGAGGGACTGACCAAGTCGTTCGGCTCGCAGAGGATCTGGCAGGACGTCACATTGACCCTTCCCGCCGGTGAGGTCAGTGCGTTGCTCGGGCCGTCGGGTACGGGTAAGTCGGTGTTTCTGAAGTCACTGATCGGTCTGCTCCGCCCGGAGCAGGGTTCGATCGTGATCGACGGCACCAACATTCTCGAATGCTCCAGCAAGGAGCTCTACGAGATCCGCAAGCTGTTCGGCGTGCTGTTCCAGGACGGCGCCCTGTTCGGCTCGATGAACCTGTTCGACAACGTGGCGTTCCCGCTGCGTGAGCACACCAAGAAGTCCGAGTCCGAGATCCGCAAGATCGTCATGGAGAAGATGGAGCTCGTCGGCCTGCTCGGGGCCGAGGACAAGTTGCCCGGCGAAATCTCCGGCGGTATGCGCAAGCGCGCCGGCCTGGCCCGCGCCCTGGTGCTGGACCCGCAGATCATTCTCGTCGACGAGCCGGACTCCGGTCTGGACCCGGTGCGCACCACGTACATCTCGCAGACGTTGATCGACATCAACGCCGAGATCGACGCGACGATCCTGATCGTCTCGCACAACATCAATCTGGCGCGGACGGTGCCGGACAACATCGGGATGTTGTTCCGCCGGCATCTGGTGATGTTCGGTCCGCGGGAGGTGTTGTTGACCTCGGAGGAGCCGGTGGTCAAGCAGTTCCTGAACGGCACGATGATCGGTCCGATCGGCATGTCGGAGGAGAAGGACGAGGCCACGATGGCGCAGGAGCAGGCGATGGTCGATGCCGGTCACCACGCCGGTGGTGTCGACGACGTCGAGGGCATCGTCCCGCAGATGAAGGCGACGCCGGGGATGCCGTTCCGGCAGGCCGTCGCCCGCCGTCAGGAACGCGTCCGGCACATCATGCACACGTTGCCGGAGAACGCCCAGATCGCCATCCAGGACAGCCTCGACGAGACGTCCGGCGGAAACGGCGGCGGGGGCTACGACTACGCATACAGCCAGGAAGACACACAGGTCATCCCCGCATACCGGGGTGAAGGATACGAAAACACCACTCACGGGCAAGGGTAGGCATATCGGATGGGGGTTACCCGCAGCTCGGTCTTGCGGCCGGTCAACGGTGCGCTGACGCAGGCCGGAAACATCGTCGAGCTCTTCGTCGACGTCGCACGAAACACGTTCAAGCGGCCGTTCCAGTTCCGCGAGTTCATCGAACAGGCCTGGTTCATCGCCAGCGTCACGATCCTGCCGACGGCAATGGTCGCGATTCCGTTCGGCGCAGTGGTGTCACTGCAGACCGGATCGCTCATCAAGCAGCTCGGTGCAGAGTCGTTCACGGGAGCGGCCAGCGTGCTCGCCGTCATCCAGCAGGGTTCCCCGCTGGTGACGGCACTACTGGTGGCCGGGGCTGCGGGCTCGGCCGTCACGGCGGATCTCGGTGCGCGAACGATCCGCGAAGAGATCGACGCCATGGAAGTCCTCGGTATCAACCCGATTCAGCGACTCGTCGTGCCTCGGGTGCTTGCCATGGTTCTCGTCGCGATCCTGCTCAACGGCCTCGTGTCCGTGGTCGGTATCGCAGGCGGGTACTTCTTCAACGTCATCCTCCAAGGGGGTAATCCCGGTGCGTACCTGGCATCGTTCTCGGCCTTCGCGCAGCTTCCCGACATCTGGGTCGGCGAGCTCAAGGCGGCCGTTTTCGGTGTCATCGCCGGTGTCATCGCCGCGTACAAGGGCCTCCATCCGAAGGGCGGACCCAAGGGCGTCGGTGACGCCGTGAATCAGTCGGTGGTGATCACGTTCCTGTTGTTGTTCTTCGCGAACCTGATCCTGACCATGGTGTACCTCCAGATCGTTCCGGCGAAGGGATCGTGACCCGATGACAATCGCCAAGGGACGCGGTGACCGGACACTGATGGCGGCACGCCGAGTCGGTCGTGCGCCGCTCAACGTGCTCGACCGGGCCGGTGAGCAGATGTCGTTCTACGCCAGGGCAATCGCCTGGTCGCCCCACACTCTCGTGCACTACCGCAAGGAAGTGCTCCGGCTACTCGCCGAGGTCACGTTCGGCAGCGGCGCGCTCGCCGTCATCGGCGGCACCATCGGCGTCATCGCGATGATGTCCGGCTTCACCGGCGTCGTCGTCGGACTGCAGGGTTTCGCCGCGCTCGAACAGCTGGGCAGCTCGGTCCTCACCGGCTTCCTGTCGGCCTACGTCAACACGCGTGAGATCGCGCCGATCGTTGCGGCGCTCGCGCTCTCGGCCACCGTCGGTTGTGGTTTCACCGCGCAGCTCGGCGCCATGCGGATCTCGGAGGAGATCGACGCGCTGGAGGTCATGGCGGTGCCGAGTGTGCCGTTCCTGGTCACCACTCGCATGATCGCGGGATTCGTCGCCGTCATCCCGCTGTACATCGTCGGTCTGCTCGCGGCCTATCTCGCCTCCCGCATCATCAGCACCGTGTTCAACGGCCAGTCGACCGGGTCGTACGACCATTACTTCAACTTGTTCCTGCCACCGCAGGACGTCCTGTATTCCTTCGCGAAAGTGCTGATCTTCGCGTTCGTGCTGATCCTGATCCATTGCTACTACGGCTATCACGCGTCGGGTGGCCCCGCCGGTGTGGGTGTGGCGGTGGGCCGGGCGGTCCGTACCGCGATCGTCACGATCGCCGTTCTCGACTTCTTCCTGAGCCTCGCCATCTGGGGCACGACGACCACAGTGAGGGTGGCCGGATGAGCAACACGACATCTGTTGTGGGCCGACGGGTGCTGGGGCTGGTGTTCTTCCTCGTCCTCGCGTTGTTCCTGGCCTTCACCATCGGCATGTTCAACAAGACCTTCACCAAGGTCGTCAAGATCGACCTCCTCACCGATACCGCCGGAAATGCGCTGCCGCCCAATGCCGACGTGAAGGTCCGTGGCCTCATCGTCGGCGAGGTGCGCTCGGCATCCTCCCAGGAGGGCGAGGTCACTCTCGCCCTCGCGATTCAGCCGGACAAGGCGGAGCTGATTCCGTCCAACGCGACGGCGCGGCTGCTGCCCAAGACGCTGTTCGGTGAGCGCTATGTGTCGCTGATCGTTCCGGAGGGCGACACCGCTCCGCCGATCCAGGCCGGCGACACGCTGCGTCAGGACAAGAGCGGCAACGCCGTCGAGGTCGGCGAGGTTCTGGACGGTCTGCTGCCGCTGCTGCAGGCGATTCCGCCGCAGGACCTGGCGAACACGCTCGGCGCTTTGTCCCAGGGACTGAGCGGCCGCGGCGCCGAACTCGGCCTGACACTCGACCGTCTCGAGGAGATCTTCGGCGGGCTGAACACCGAACTTCCTGCCATCCAGGAGGATCTGCGCGGCCTGGCCGACTTCTCGCAGACGTATTCCGAGGCGGCACCCGACCTGGTCAACGCCCTCGACAACCTGCGCACCACCGGAAATACCGTGGTGGAGAGGCAGGGCGAGATCTCCACGTTGCTCGCGTCGCTGACCGGAACCGCGTCGAGCACCGCGGACCTCTTGCAGACCAACGCCGAATCGATCGTCAGTATCGCCGCAGATTCGCGTGAGGCGCTGCAGATCCTCGGCCGTTACTCGCCGAGCTTCGGCTGCACGTTCGCGGGCTTCGCGAAATCCGCTCCCGTCGCCCGAGAACTGCTGGCACCGGACGATCCGTACCCGGGTGTGCGTGCCAGCGTGCAGTTCGTCAATCCGAAGGGTCGCTACGTGCCCAACCAGGACGAGCCGCGGCTG
Source organism: Rhodococcus sp. JS3073 (assembly GCF_026810085.1). NCBI lineage: Bacteria > Bacillati > Actinomycetota > Actinomycetes > Mycobacteriales > Nocardiaceae > Rhodococcus > Rhodococcus sp. JS3073. The sequence continues at coordinate 6,355,471 of NZ_CP113951.1, forward strand.
CTCGACAACCGTGGACCGGCTTGCTACGACAACGTCACCGCTCCGGGTGGAAAGTTCCCGCAGTACCCGGGCGGGTCGTCCTACAACGACGGTGCCTACCAGGTGCCCTCGCGGAATCCCGGCCCGTCGACCATCGACTTCCTCCCGGCGCCCGCCGGGGTCCCCGATCAGGTCCCGGGGTACGGAGCCGAGGTCACGCCCGCAAGTTACGCGGGTTCGAAGATGGAGCAGGACACGTTGGACGTCGTCTACGGCGAGGCCGGGGGCATGGCACCGGAGGACGTGCCGAGCTGGACGACACTCGTCGGCGCGCCGACCATGAGGGGGACTGAGGTGAGCTTCAAGTGAGGGGCCTGACCGCACCATTGGTCAAGCTGATCGTGTTCGCCGTGGTCACCATCCTGGCGACCGGTCTGCTGGCCGCCACCATCGCCAACCTCGGTGGTGGTGGTGGCACCAAGTTCAACGCGATCTTCTCGGACGTCACCTCGCTCAACGAGGGCGACGAGGTCCGCATCGCCGGTGTGCGCGTGGGTCAGGTCGAGAAGATCGCGATCCACGACGACCGCGAAGCAGAGGTCCAGTTCACCGTGGCGGAACGGGACTGGCTGCCCGCCGGCACCACCGCGACCATCCGCTTCCGGAACCTCGTGGGGCAGCGCTACATCGCGCTCGAACAGGGCGAGGGCCAGCAGGGAATGAAGATGAGCGGCGGCGACACCATTCCGATGGAGCGGACCAAGCCTGCCGTCAACCTCACCACGCTGTTCGACGGGTTCCGTCCGCTGTTCCAGACCCTCAGCGCCGATGACGTGAACAAGCTGTCGTACCAGATCATCCAGGTGTTCCAGGGTGAATCGGGAACCATCACCGAGCTCGTCAAGAACACGGCAAGCCTCACCAACACCGTCGCCGACAAGGATCGGGTGATCGGTGCGGTGATCAACAACCTCAACGACGTGCTGGCCACGGTGAATCAGCGTGACGATCAACTCGATTCGCTGATCGTCAACACCCAGCAGCTCGTCACGGGCCTGGCGAACGAGCGGGGAACCGTCGGTTCGGCGGTGACGTCCCTCGCGGGACTCACCGACGCGACGGCCGACCTGCTCGAACCCACCCGACCGTCCATCCAGGAATCCATCACGTCGCTGAACACACTGGCGACGACGTTGAACCGTAACTCCGACACGGTCAACAGCGTTCTCCAGACGCTTCCGGTGAAGCTCGAGAAGCTCGGCCGGGCAGCCAGTTACGGATCCTGGTTCCAGTTCTACCTCTGTGGAGTCGACATCGTCGCAGGACCAGGTACCGCGCCCCAACTGAACCTGCCCACGGGCCTGCCCACCGTCAACCAGCCGCTCTATACGAACTCGGCGAAACGGTGCACGCAGGACGGCCTACAGGAGTTGCAGACACGATGAGCAGACGTCGCAGCCCGGCAGTGGCGGGTGCCCTCGGCATTCTCGTGGTGCTGTTGGCCACCCTGTCGGCCTTCTTCCTCGATTCGCTTCCGTTCATCGGCGCCGGATCGACCTATCACGCCGAATTCACCGAGGCGGCGGGGCTCAAGCCCTCCAACGAGGTCCGGATCGCAGGCGTCAAGGTCGGCAAGGTCACGTCCGTCGAACTCGACGGCGACCACGTGGACGTCGCCTTCAAGGTGTCGGATGCGTGGGTCGGCAACGAGACGTCGGCGTCCATCCAGATCAAGACGATCCTGGGCCAGAAGTATCTCGCCCTCGACCCCCGTGGCTCGGACACGCTGAATCCGAGCGACGTGATCCCGTTGGATCGCACCACGTCTCCGTACGACGTGATCGAGGCGTTCTCGGCCGCCGCACAGACGGTGGGTGACATCGACTCCGATCAGCTCGCGCAGAGCATGGTGACGCTGTCGCAGGCGTTCGAGGGAACTCCCACGGAAATCCGCGCCTCTCTGGACGGTGTCAGCAGGCTGTCGCAGACCATCGCCAGCCGCGATCAGGAACTGCAGAAATTGTTCGACGCGACCGGCAAGACCACCAAGGTCCTCGCCGACCGCAACGCCGAATTCAACCGGTTGATCAGCGACGCCGGTCTGCTGCTCGGTGAGCTCAACAGCCGTCAGCAGTCGATTTCCCAGCTGCTCACCGGAACTCAGCGGCTGTCGCAGCAGTTGACCGGACTCGTGCGCGACAACGAGGCCGCCATCGGTCCCGCGCTCGAACAACTCGACGGTGTCGTCGAGATCCTCAAGGCCAACAACGAGAACCTGGACAAGGCGATGAAACTGTACGAGCCGTTCGTCCGCCTGTACACGAACGTGGTCGGTAACGGTCGCTGGTTCGACCAGGTCGTGGTGAACCTCCTGCCGCCGGGTCTGCCCGACATTCCCGGTCCGCGCGATCCCGTCCGCACGTTGGGGGGTAACTGATGGCAGACGTCGAGAACGGAGCCGAGCGCGGCGGTCGCGGCGGGGTCGCCCTCATCGCGGGCATCGTCATCGTCGCGCTGGTGATCGCCGGCGCCCTGTGGTGGGTGTTCACCCGCGCAGGCACCACGCAGATCACCGCGTACTTCGACAAGTCGGTGGGCATCTACGAGGGTTCCGACGTGCGGATCCTCGGTGTGAAGGTCGGATCCGTGGACGGTGTCGAACCGCAGGGCGACCAGGTGAAGGTCGACATGCGCGTCGATCGTGGCGTCGACATTCCCGCCGACGCGAAGGCCGCCCAGGTCACGCCGTCCGTGGTGTCCGACCGCTACATCCAGCTCGCGCCTGCCTACACGGGCGGCGACAAGATGCAGAGTGGCGCCGTGATCTCGCGTGACCGTACGGCCACCCCCGTCGAGGTGGATGAGCTGTACGCGAGCATCGAGAAGCTCTCCACCGCTCTCGGCCCGGACGGGGCGAACAAGGAAGGCGCGCTGTCACAGTTCGTCGAGACCGGCGCGGCCAACCTCGACGGAAACGGAGAGGCGCTGGGGCAGAGCATCAATCAGCTGTCCGACGCCGCCCGCACACTCAACGAGAGTCGCGGCGACCTGTTCGACACCGTGAAGAACCTCCAGGTGTTCGTGGGTGCGCTGGCGGCCAACGATCAGCAGGTCCGCGACTTCAACTCGCAGCTCTCCGACCTGTCCGGATTCCTTGCGGGGGAGCGGGAGAACCTCGGTGCCGCCCTGAACCAGCTGGCGATCGCCCTCGGCGACGTCTCGAAGTTCGTGGCCGACAACCGGGAGATCCTCGCCGAGAACGTGGACGATCTGGTTCCGGTGACGCAGACCCTCGCGGACAACCGCGAGTCGCTGGTCAACTCGCTGACCCTGCTTCCGCTGGCGATCAGCAACCTGGCCAACTCCTACGATGCGGAGTCCGGCAACCTGGCCTCGCGCCTGGCGTTCCCGGATCTGCAGGATCCGGCCGGTGTCGCGTGCAAGTTGATCGATCTCGGCAAGCTGGTTCCCGGCGATCCGCGATTCGAGCAACTCGGACGTCAGATGCAGCCGCTGATCGACAACTGCGCCAACATCACGTCGCAGATCACGCAATCGGCGAAGACTCCGTCGCTCGTGCTTCCCTTCGGGATCATGAGTGCCGACAACATTCAGCGGACGGTCACGCCCGGCACGGTGCCGGGTGTCGTGTCGCCGCGATTCGAAGGTGCAACGGGTGGTGAGGGCGAATGAAGCGGTCGGTAATCCTCGGCGCCGGTGCGTGCGCCGTCGCCATCGCAGTGACATCCTGCTCGTCGGAGGGGATTTACGGAGTTCCGCTGCCGGGCGGTCCGGATGTCGGTGACCACCCGATGCACCTGACGATCCAGTTCGACGACGTCCTCGATCTCGTCCCGCAGTCCGCGGTCAAGGTCGACGGTGTTCCGGTGGGCCGGGTCGAATCGATCAAGGTGGCGCCGGACGGCTGGACGGCGGATGTGGAGGTCGTCCTCGACTCGTCCGTCGATCTCGCGGCCAACGCGGTCGCCGCGATCGAGCAGACCAACCTGCTCGGCGAGAAGTTCGTCCAGCTGTCCGAACCGCCGGAGGACAAGGATCCCGCGCGGCTCGAGGACGGCGACACGATCTCTCTCGATCGCACCCGGCACGCCACGGAGATCGAGCAGGTTCTCGGCGCCTTGTCGCTGCTGCTCAACGGTGGCGGCGTCGGCCAGTTGCAGCCGATCGTCCACGAATTGACCACCGCACTCGACGGGCGTGAGGATCGGGTCCGGGGACTTCTCGAGCAGGCGAACACGCTCATCGACGGTCTCAATCAGCAGCGCGACGACATCACCCGCGCCCTGGACGGTCTCGACGCCTTGACCACGCGAGTGAACGAACAGAACGAGAAGATCGGGCTGATCCTCGACCAGCTCCCGATCGCCGCCGAAGTGCTCAACGAGCAGCGTCCGCAGCTCACCCAGATGCTCACGCAACTGGACCGGCTCGGTACCGTCGGCACGGACGTGATCAACAGGTCGAAGAACGATCTGATCGCGGATCTCCTCGCGCTGCGGCCGACCCTGAAGGCGCTCGCCGAGTCGGGCGACGACCTGCCCAATTCGCTCGCGTTCATCCCGACCGTTCCGTTCCCGGACGGCGTCGAGAAGATCGCGCTCGGCGGATCGGTCAACCTGTTCCTCACGGTCGACCTGCAGATCGGCGATGCGCTCAGCGCACTCGGCGTCGGTCAGGGCGACCCGGTGTACGTGCCGCCGAAGTTCGGTGAGCCCAAGCCGATCGTCGATCCCTCGAACCCGTACTACAACGGCAACGGACCGAAGCCGGGGTGGCCGACGGTGTCGCTGCTGCCGATTCCGCCGATCATCCCCGCCCCGACGGGTCTGCGGATCCCGGGGCTCCCCGGAACCGCGCCAGCGGCCGGCAACGGTGGCGCAGAGAACGGCACGACGGACGGCGCAGCGCCGTCGCCACAGAACCCACTCGGGGGACTGCTGGAGCAGTTCGGAATCGGGGGTGGACAGTGAGGTCACGACTGGTCAGGATCCAGCTCGTCGCGTTCGCCATCGTGGCGATGCTCGGGCTGGTCTACGTCGGCGCCAAGTACGTCCGCCTCGACAACCTGCTCGGGTTCGGTGAGTACGACGTGAACGCGCAGTTCAAGGACTCCGGCGGCATCTTCACCAACGCCGAGGTCACGTACCGCGGTGTCCCCGTCGGCCGCGTCGGCGACCTGTCACTGACCGCGGACGGAATCAACGTCGAGTTGAAGATCTCCTCGGGTGGGCCCGACATCCCTGCGTCGGCCAAGGCGGTCGTCGCCAACCGATCGGCGATCGGTGAGCAGTACGTGGACCTTCAGCCCGACAGCGACCAGGGGCCGTTCCTCGAACAGGGCTCGGTGATCACCGAGGCCGACACGTCGACACCCGTTCCGGTCGAGCAGGTGCTGATGGCCACCGACGGTCTGGTCCGGTCGGTTCCGGTCGACTCGTTGCGCACGGTCGTCACCCAGCTGGGAACGGCATTCAACGGCAAGGGCGAGGATCTGCAGACACTCGCGGATTCTCTGTCGACGCTGACGAAGGACGGACTCGACGTCCTCCCGCAGACGCTGGCCCTCATCCGGGACAGCCAGACGGTGCTGGCGACGCAGTCCGATCAGTCCTCCGCGATCGTCCAGTTCAGTTCGGATCTCGACGCGGTTGCGGCGCAACTGCGGACCAGCGACCCCGATCTCCGCGCGATCATCGACAAGGGAATTCCGGCGAGCGACGAGATCGGTCTGCTGGTGAACCAGATCGGTCCGAGTCTCACCACCGACCTGACGAACCTCGCCGCGGTCGGCGACAAGCTGGCTCCGCAGGCGATCGCGCTGCGGCCGATCCTGATGTTCCTGCCTGCCATCGCGGCGTCCGCGTCGACCGTGGCCCCCGGCGACGGCACGGTGCACCAGGGCATCGTCCTGGAGACCAACAATCCGCCGTCGTGCACACTCGGTTACGAAGGGACGCAGGAGATCCTGGCCGAGATGAAGCGGCAGGACCCGAACTTCGACGACACCCAGCAGGACTTCCCGTACAACACGAAGGCCAACTGCGACGCTCCTCAGGGAAGCGTGACGGGTGTGCGAAGTGCAGACCGCATCGTGTTCGCCGATCCGGACACGATCCAGCCGTGGGATTTCAAGCCGAAGGTCATGCCTGACACTCTCAACTTGAATCCCATCGCAACGCAGCTCGCGCCGCTCCTCGGGGTTACTCCCAAGTAGCATTCGGTCCCGGCCGAGGGCGAGTAGAAGAAAACAATCAGTAGGGTATTGGTGTGACGCGAATTACCACGCCCCCGGAGTCGGGACAACCGGCTCCGGGGAAGGACAGAACTCTGAAGGCCTCGTTTGCTGCGGTGACCGCACTGGTGGTGATCGCGGTTGTCGCAGCCGGATGGTTTGGCTTCGGGTGGGCGCGCGCTCTCTTCGTGGACAAGCCGATCGCCGACGCACGCGATTCCGCGTTGACAGGCGCCCAGCAGGCCGCGATCAACCTCAACTCGGTCGATTCACAGGACCTCGACGGATCCTTCGAGAACATGAAGTCGTCGATCACGGGCGACAAGATGAACCAGGACCTCCAGGCGACGATGGACGGGTTCACCGACCAGATGCGTCAATCAGGTGCGGCGAGCAAGGCCGAGCTGATCCAGGGCACACTCACGGAACTGAACACCGACGACGGCACTGCGAAAGCGCTGGTCGTCGTGGCAGTCACCACGACGTGGCCCGACCGCTTCGACAAGGCCAAGGTGACGATGCGGATGGACGTCCAGGACGTGGACGGGGTCTGGAAGGCCTCGTCGGTCGAACCGGTGGGCGGTCGTATTCCGCTCGAGAGCGGTCCGGTGCCCGCCGACGGCGCGGCTCCGGCCCCTGCCCCGACCGAACCGGCTCCCGCCGAGCAGGCGCCGGCCGAACAGGCGCCTGAAGGCGACAGCGGCGGTCAGTAGTCCTGATGTGCCGCGGCGGCGTGTCGCTGCGGTGTCCATGTCGACGACAGCTCGTCGTGCAATGAGAAAGTGGTGAACTATGCCCCCCAAGCGCCGAAACAACGTGCCGGACAGCGCTGCAAAGGGCAGGCGTCCGCGCGTGGCGGGGACCCGTCAGGCGACGCCGAAGCCGCCCCGATCGGAAACCTCGGTCACCCAGACGGAACCGGTGGCGAAGCCGGAACCGGCGAAGAAGCCGGAACCGGTGGCGAAGCCCGAGGCCGCGACGACCGCAGCAGCAGTCGCCTCCTCGACCACGTCCGCCGAGACGGCGAAGACCTCCGACACGGACACGACTGTGTCGTTGGCCAAGCCGGTGTCGACGGCGAAGGCCGCGTCCGCGGGAAAGACGAAGGTCCCCAACCTTCAACCGCGCATCAGCACGCAGCAGGCCCCCGCCGCCGAGACTGCGGCGGCCGACACCGGGTCCGGCAGGATCACCTGGAAGCTCGTCGGGATCCTCGGAGCCGTGGCGGTGGTACTCGGGGTGTTCGCGGTCGTCGCGGCATTCAAGCCTGGCGCAGACATCACGAACACCGCCTGGGTCGACGAAGGTGCCACCGCGGAGGTGACCAAGGCGGGAACCGAGGCGATCGAGACGCTGTACACCTACAGCTACGAAACCATCGATCAGGACTTCGACAAGGCGCGCGGCTACCTCGACGACGCCAAGCGTGACGAATTCGACTCGACCGCCGACACCACCAAGCAGGCCGCCATCCAGACCAAGACGGCCACCCAGGCCTCCGTGACCGACATCGGGGTCACGATGCTCGACGGCGACCGCGCCGAACTGCTCGCGCACATGAACGTCAGCGCCACCGGTGATGCCGTCGCTCAGGGCAGTGCCGCGACGCCGTTGTCGATCAAGATGGAGAAGATCGACGGCAAGTGGGTGCTGACCGACATCTCCGACAGTGAGGGCTGATCCTCCTGCCCGGAAAGAATTGGGCAGGAACGGGATCCGTGATACCTGGACGGGTGAGCGCTGAATTGCCCTCCCCGGCAACGTGAACCGATTCCCATCCGGTCTTAGTCACGATTGGATGGGAATCTGTTGCTGCGGTGTCGGTTTCGGATCCTCGGGGGAACCGGGAGTCGGTGACTTCCGCGCCAGGAATCCCGGCGCCCACCAATTGGCCTCACCCATCAGCTTCACCAGGGCGGGCACCAGCATCATGCGGATGACGGTGGCGTCGATGAGCAGCGCGACGATCATGCCGAGCCCGATGAAACGCATCATCGTCAGTTCCGACAGCGTGAACGCGCCGGTGACCACGATCAGCAGCGCCGCGGCCGCAGTCACGATGCGCCCCGTATGTGCCGTACCGATCCGTACGGCCTCCTCGGTCGACGCGCCCTTGTCGTGGGCCTCGACCATTCGTGACATCAGGAAGATCTCGTAGTCGGTGGAGAGCCCGAACACCACCGCGATGATGAGGACGACCATCGTCGCGGGCAGCGGCCCCGGCGTCACACCGAGGAGATCAGCACCGTGGCCGTCCTCGAAGATCCACGTGAGCACGCCGAACGAGGCGGCGAGGCTCAGGGTGGCCATCGCGATCGCCTTCAGGGGTAGCACCACGGACCGGAACGCCAGCAACATCAGCACGAAGGTGACGCCCACCATGATCCCGATCATCCACGGCAGTCCCGCGGCCATCGCGTCGAGTCCGTCGGCGGTCAGGGCGTTCAACCCGCCCAGCATCTTCTCGGTGCCTTCCGGGGGCGGGAGGTCGCGCAGTGCCGCGGCCGTCGCCATGGCCCCCGTGGTGCGGTCGGCGTCGTCGAAGACGGCCCGGATGGCGACGAACGTGTCGGTGGCGCCGACCGGGACCACCCGCTGGACGCCGTCGACCGCGGCCGTCGACCGGAAGAGCTCCGCAGTGGCGGCCGGCGGCGGTGCCCTGCCGTCGCTGCCCTGCAGGACCAGCGTCGCCCCGTTGTTGGCGAGCGGGAAGTCGGTGGCGAGATCCTCGACGGCGAGCCGGAGCGGGTGAGCCGCAGGCAGCCCGGTGTGGTCCAGATCACCCAGCGACGCTCCGGTGAGGGGTGCGGCGAGCACGAGCAACCCCGCGACGATGGCCGTCGCGATCGGGACGGGCCGCCGCATGACGCGGGCGGCGACGCCGCCCCAGAACCGGTGCGCCCGGTCTTCGCCGCGCTCGACCACACCCGGTCGCCATGTCAGCGAGTTGATGCGCGGCCCGAGCAGCGCGAGTGCCGCGGGCAGCGCCGACAGCGACAGCACGGCGGCGATCCCGATGGCTGCCATCCCGCCGTAGGCGAACGACCGGACGATGGCCTGGGGAAACACGAGCATGCCCACGAAGCCGCACACGAGGAGGAGGGCGGAGAACCCCACCGTGCGGCCGGCTGTGGCGAGCGTCCGGCGGACGGCGTCGTCCGAGCGGGAGCCGGACCGCAGCTCCTCACGGAACCGGGTCACGACGAACAATCCGTAGTCGATGGACATGCCGAGCCCGACGAGGCTCGCGATGTTCACCGAGAATGCGCTGACCTCGGTGAAGTACGAGATCACGCGCAGGGCGCCGAGGGCGCCGAGGATCGCGAGACCGCCGACGCACAGCGGGACGGCCGCGCCGACGAGACCGCCGAAGATGACGAGCAGAAGGAGCAGCAGAAGCGGGAACGACACCGCCTCCGCTCGCAGCAGATCACTCTCGGACGCCTCGTTGAAGGCGTTGGCTGCCGCGCTGAAACCGCTGAACTCCGCGTCCGTGCCGTCGATGACCAGCAGGGGTTCGAGATCGTGGTACGCCGCGATGCGAGTGTTCTCGTCGCCGCTCAGCGACAGCACCACCAGTCCCTCGGTGCCGTCGGTGGACCGCAGGAACTCCTTCGCCTGCGGCGGCGCCGACCAGTACGACAGGGGGGTGTTGGCGAGCATTCCGGGGTCGATCTGCGCGAGGTGGGCGGTCACCTCGGGACCGAGATCGTCGATGGTCGCACCCGGACGTGCGTGGTAGGTGACCGCCAGGTCGGGGGTCTGCCGTCCGAACGTCCCCTCGATCAGGCGCTCGACGCCCGCGGACTCGCTGCCCGGATCGGTGTACCCGCCGAGGCTCAGCCGGTCGAACACGCCCGATCCCCACGCCCCGCCGAGCAGCACCAGCAGCACCGTGGCGGCGAGAACCAGCTTCGGACGGGCGACGACGAACGAACTCCAGCGCGTCACGGCTCTGCTTCCCTCGAGAAATCGACTTCCGATCGCGTGCGCATATTGTTCACCGCCCGTCGGCGGCTGGGAAGGGGCGGCGGGAACAGCCCCGGGCCTCGCGAAACGACGCGACACGCCCCCTAACTCTTGACGCCGCGATGATCACGCGTCACTCTGATGCGAGAACATGCGCAGTGACGCGTGGCCAAGCGCCCGGCTGGGTGCTGTTTCGGGTGCCCGACTCGACATCTACTGAGTTTGGGTGTACTTTTGGACGTTGCGCTGGCTGCCTCCTGTCCACCCCTCGTCCGCACCGCTGCGAAGTGATTCACTCTTCAGCAACTGTGACGAGTTTCGTTCGGGTTGTGACCAGCGAAATTCGAAGCAGATACAGCGGCGGTCGCAACAGCAAGAGCGGCCCGCGTGAGGTGCTGGAAGGACGCATCTTGGCAGTCTCTAGCCAGACCAAGGCAGTTTCCGGAATCCCCGGAGCCCCGAAGAGGGTTTCGTTCGCAAAGATTCGCGAACCCCTCGAAGTTCCCGGGCTTCTTGATGTACAAACCGATTCGTTCGAGTGGTTGATCGGTGCGCAGAGCTGGCGCGAACGCGCCGCCGCTCGTGGCGACAGCGCAATCTCCGGCGGTCTCGAGGACATTCTCGCGGAGCTTTCCCCGATCGAGGATTTCTCGGGCTCGATGTCTCTGTCCTTCTCGGACCCGCGCTTCGACGAGGTGAAGGCCTCGACGGACGAGTGCAAAGACAAAGACATGACCTACGCGGCGCCGTTGTTCGTCACCGCGGAGTTCATCAACAACAACACCGGTGAGATCAAGAGCCAGACGGTCTTCATGGGCGACTTCCCGATGATGACCGACAAGGGCACGTTCATCATCAACGGCACCGAGCGTGTCGTGGTCTCGCAGCTGGTGCGTTCCCCCGGCGTCTACTTCGACCACTCCGTCGACAAGGGCACCGAGAAGGACCTGCACAGCGTCAAGGTCATCCCGGGCCGTGGTGCATGGCTCGAGTTCGACGTGGACAAGCGCGACACGGTCGGCGTCCGCATCGACCGCAAGCGCCGCCAGCCCGTCACCGTGCTGCTGAAGGCCCTCGGCTGGACCACCGAGCAGATCACCGAGCGCTTCGGCTTCTCGGAGATCCTCATGGCGACGCTCGAGAAGGACAACACCGCAGGCACCGACGAGGCGCTGCTCGACATCTACCGCAAGCTGCGTCCGGGCGAGCCGCCGACCAAGGAGAGTGCGCAGACGCTCCTGGAGAACCTGTTCTTCAAGGACAAGCGCTACGACCTGGCTCGCGTGGGTCGTTACAAGATCAACAAGAAGCTGGGCCTGAACCTCGGACAGCCGATCGTCGCGTCGACCCTCACCGAGGAAGACATCGTCGCCACCATCGAGTACCTGGTTCGCCTGCACGCCGGTGACACCGAGATGACCGCCCCCGGCGGCAGTGCGGTGCCCGTCGAGGTCGACGACATCGACCACTTCGGTAACCGTCGTCTGCGCACGGTCGGTGAGCTCATCCAGAACCAGATCCGCGTGGGCCTGTCCCGCATGGAGCGCGTGGTTCGTGAGCGCATGACGACCCAGGACGTCGAGGCGATCACGCCGCAGACGCTGATCAACATCCGGCCCGTCGTGGCTGCGATCAAGGAGTTCTTCGGAACCTCCCAGCTGTCGCAGTTCATGGACCAGAACAACCCGCTCTCGGGGCTGACGCACAAGCGTCGTCTGTCCGCCCTCGGCCCGGGTGGTCTGTCCCGTGAGCGCGCCGGCCTGGAGGTGCGAGACGTTCACCCGTCGCACTACGGCCGCATGTGCCCGATCGAGACCCCTGAGGGTCCGAACATCGGTCTGATCGGTTCGCTGTCGGTGTACGCACGGGTCAACCCGTTCGGCTTCATCGAGACGCCGTACCGCAAGGTCGAGAACGGCCAGGTCACCGACCAGGTCGACTACCTGACCGCGGACGAAGAGGACCGCCACGTCGTCGCACAGGCCAACTCGGCCCTCGACGCCAACGGTCACTTCACGGACGATCGCATTCTGGTCCGTCGTAAGGGTGGCGAGGTCGAGTTCGTCTCGTCCGCCGAGATCGACTACATGGACGTCTCGCCGCGACAGATGGTGTCCGTCGCGACCGCGATGATTCCGTTCCTCGAGCACGACGACGCCAACCGTGCCCTGATGGGCGCGAACATGCAGCGTCAGGCGGTGCCCCTCGTTCGCAGCGAGGCTCCGCTGGTCGGTACCGGCATGGAACTGCGTGCCGCCGTCGACGCGGGCGACGTCATCGTCACCGAGAAGACCGGTGTCGTCGAAGAGGTCTCCGCCGACTACGTCACGGTCATGGCCGACGACGGAAGCCGCAAGACGTACCGGATGCGCAAGTTCGCGCGTTCGAACCAGGGCACCTGCGCCAACCAGCGTCCCATCGTGGACGAGGGACAGCGTGTCGAGACCGGACAGGTCCTCGCCGACGGCCCCTGCACCGAGAACGGTGAGATGGCGCTCGGCAAGAACCTGCTCGTCGCGATCATGCCGTGGGAAGGCCACAACTACGAGGACGCGATCATCCTGTCGCAGCGCCTCGTGGAAGAGGACGTCCTGACCTCGATCCACATCGAGGAGCACGAGATCGATGCCCGCGACACCAAGCTCGGTGCCGAGGAGATCACTCGCGACATCCCGAACGTCTCCGACGAGGTCCTCGCCGACCTCGACGAGCGCGGCATCATCCGTATCGGTGCCGAGGTTCGTGACGGCGACGTGCTGGTCGGAAAGGTCACGCCGAAGGGCGAGACCGAGCTGACCCCCGAGGAGCGCCTGCTGCGCGCCATCTTCGGTGAGAAGGCTCGCGAGGTTCGCGACACGTCGCTGAAGGTCCCCCACGGTGAGACCGGCAAGGTCATCGGCATCCGCGTGTTCTCGCGCGACGACGACGACGATCTGCCCCCCGGTGTCAACGAGCTGGTCCGCGTCTACGTGGCACAGAAGCGCAAGATCCAGGACGGCGACAAGCTCGCCGGCCGCCACGGCAACAAGGGCGTCATCGGCAAGATCCTCCCGCAGGAGGACATGCCGTTCCTGCCCGACGGCACTCCGGTCGACATCATTCTGAACACCCACGGTGTTCCGCGTCGTATGAACATCGGTCAGATCTTGGAGACCCACCTCGGGTGGATCGGCAAGACCGGCTGGAACGTTCAGATCGCCGGCGACGGCTCCCGTCCCGATTGGGCGGAGCAGCTGCCTGAGGAGATGCTGTCCGCACCTGCCGACTCCAACATCGCCACCCCGGTGTTCGACGGCGCCAAGGAAGACGAGCTCACCGGTCTCCTCGGTTCGACGCTGCCGAACCGCGACGGCGAGGTCATGGTCGCGTCCGACGGAAAGGCCACGTTGTTCGACGGCCGTTCCGGCGAGCCGTTCCCGTACCCGGTGTCGGTCGGCTACATGTACATCATCAAGCTGCACCACCTGGTCGACGACAAGATCCACGCTCGTTCGACCGGTCCGTACTCGATGATCACCCAGCAGCCGCTCGGCGGTAAGGCCCAGTTCGGTGGCCAGCGCTTCGGTGAGATGGAGTGCTGGGCGATGCAGGCCTACGGCGCGGCATACACGCTGCAGGAGCTGCTCACCATCAAGTCGGACGACGTGGTGGGTCGAGTCAAGGTGTACGAGGCCATCGTCAAGGGCGAGAACATCCCCGAGCCGGGCATCCCCGAGTCGTTCAAGGTGCTCCTGAAGGAGCTCCAGTCGCTCTGCCTCAACGTGGAGGTGCTGTCCTCGGACGGCGCGGCCATCGCGATGGCCGACGGTGACGACGAGGACCTGGAGCGGGCCGCAGCGAACCTGGGCATCAACTTGTCCCGGAACGAAGCGGCGACGGTCGACGACCTCGCGAACTAGGTTTCGGTCCCCGGGTCCTGAGAAATCAGGGTCCGGGGGCGTAGTTCACATTTGAATTGGCAGTCAGGTATCGGCGGCCACCGCTGATCCACAATCCCTCTGGGGAAAGGAAGTTACGTGCTCGACGTCAACTTCTTCGATGAACTCCGCATTGGCCTCGCCAGTGCAGAGGACATCCGCAATTGGTCCTACGGCGAGGTCAAGAAGCCGGAGACCATCAACTACCGCACGCTCAAGCCCGAGAAGGACGGCCTCTTCTGCGAGAAGATCTTCGGCCCCACCCGGGACTGGGAGTGCTACTGCGGCAAGTACAAGCGTGTCCGCTTCAAGGGCATCATCTGTGAGCGCTGCGGTGTCGAGGTGACCCGCGCCAAGGTTCGGCGTGAGCGCATGGGACACATCGAACTGGCTGCCCCGGTCACGCACATCTGGTACTTCAAGGGCGTGCCCAGCCGTCTCGGCTACCTGCTCGACCTGGCGCCGAAGGATCTCGAAAAGATCATCTACTTCGCCGCGTACGTCATCGTCGGTGTCGACGAGGAACTGCGTCACAACGAGCTGTCCACTCTCGAAGCCGAGATGCAGGTCGAGAAGAAGTCCGTCGCGGATCAGCGCGACGCCGACCTCGAGGCACGCGCTCAGAAGCTCGAAGCCGACATCGCCGAGCTGGAGGCGGAGGGCGCCAAGTCCGACGTCCGCCGCAAGGTCAAGGACGGCGGCGAGCGCGAGATGCGTCAGCTCCGCGACCGCGCGCAGCGTGAGCTGGACCGTCTCGACGAGATCTGGACCACGTTCACCAAGCTCAGCGTCAAGCAGCTCATCGTCGACGAACTGCTGTACCGCGAGCTCGTCGACCGCTACGGCGAGTACTTCACGGGCGCCATGGGTGCCGAGTCGATCCAGAAGCTCATGGAGAGCTTCGACATCGACGCCGAGGCCGAGAACCTCCGCGAGACCATCCGCAGCGGCAAGGGGCAGAAGAAGCTCCGCGCACTGAAGCGTCTCAAGGTCGTCGCAGCCTTCCAGGTCAACCAGAACTCGCCCATGGGCATGGTTCTGAACGCCGTCCCGGTGATCCCGCCGGAGCTGCGTCCGATGGTTCAGCTCGACGGTGGCCGCTTCGCCACCTCCGACCTGAACGACCTGTACCGCCGCGTGATCAACCGCAACAACCGCCTCAAGCGGCTGATCGACCTCGGTGCCCCCGAGATCATCGTCAACAACGAGAAGCGGATGCTGCAGGAGTCCGTGGACGCGCTGTTCGACAACGGCCGTCGTGGCCGTCCCGTCACGGGTCCCGGTAACCGTCCGCTGAAGTCCCTGAGCGACCTGCTCAAGGGCAAGCAGGGTCGTTTCCGTCAGAACCTGCTCGGTAAGCGCGTCGACTACTCGGGTCGTTCCGTCATCGTCGTCGGCCCGCAGCTCAAGCTGCACCAGTGCGGTCTGCCGAAGCTGATGGCTCTCGAGCTGTTCAAGCCGTTCGTGATGAAGCGCCTGGTCGACCTGAACCACGCGCAGAACATCAAGTCCGCCAAGCGGATGGTGGAACGTCAGCGCGCACAGGTGTGGGACGTCCTCGAAGAGGTCATCGCCGAGCACCCCGTGCTGCTGAACCGTGCACCGACGCTGCACCGCCTGGGCATCCAGGCATTCGAGCCGCAGCTGGTCGAGGGTAAGGCCATTCAGCTCCACCCGCTGGTGTGTGAGGCCTTCAACGCCGACTTCGACGGTGACCAGATGGCCGTGCACCTTCCGCTGTCCGCGGAGGCGCAGGCCGAGGCTCGCATCCTGATGCTGTCGTCGAACAACATCCTGTCGCCCGCGTCGGGTCGACCGCTCGCCATGCCCCGTCTGGACATGGTCACCGGTCTGTACCACCTGACCCGGTTGGACGAGGGTGCGATCGGCGAGCTCGCAGCGTCGACCAGTGACGAGGCGGAGCAGGGCGTGTATTCCTCGCCTGCCGAGGCTCAGATGGCCGTCGATCGTGGCGCGCTCGTCGTGCAGGCGAAGATCAAGGTGCGGCTCACGCAGCAGCGCCCGCCTCGCGACATCGAGTCGGAGCTGTTCCCCGAGGGCTGGAACTACGGTGACGGCTGGACCGCGGAGACGACGCTGGGTCGCGTGCTCTTCAACGAGCTGCTGCCCGCGGACTACCCGTTCGTCAACGAGCAGATGCCGAAGAAGCGTCAGGCGACGATCATCAACGATCTCGCGGAGCGTTACCCCATGATCGTGGTCGCGCAGACCGTCGACAAGCTGAAGGACGCCGGTTTCTACTGGGCCACGCGTTCGGGTGTCACGGTCTCGATCTCCGACGTCCTCGTGCCGCCGGAGAAGGCTCAGATCATGGAGTCCTTCGAGGCTCAGGCCGATCAGATCGAGAAGAAGTACCAGCGTGGTGCCCTGAACAAGACCGAGCGCAACAGCGCCCTGGTCAAGATCTGGTCCGAGGCCACCGACGAGGTCGGTAAGGCCATGGAGGCCCACTTCCCCGACGACAACCCGATCCCGATGATCGTGAAGTCCGGCGCCGCCGGCAACATGACTCAGGTTCGTTCGCTCGCCGGTATGAAGGGTCTGGTGACCAACCCGAAGGGTGAGTTCATCCCGCGTCCGATCAAGTCTTCCTTCAAGGAAGGCCTGACCGTTCTCGAGTACTTCATCAACACGCACGGTGCCCGTAAGGGTCTGGCCGATACCGCGCTCCGCACCGCCGACTCGGGTTACCTGACCCGTCGTCTGGTGGACGTCTCGCAGGACGTCATCGTCCGCGAGGTCGACTGTGGAACCGAGCGCGGCATCGTTACCACGATCGCCGAGAAGCAGGCCGACGGCACGCTGATCCGCGACGCTCACGTGGAGACGAGCACGTACGCCCGCACCCTGGCCGCCGACGCGGTCGACGAGAACGGCAACGTCATCGTCGAGCGTGGACACGACCTGGGTGACCCGGCTATCGACGCGCTGCTCGAGGCAGGCATCACGCAGGTCAAGGTCCGTTCGGTGCTCACCTGCACCACCGGCACCGGCGTCTGCGCCACCTGCTACGGCCGCTCCATGGCCACCGGCAAGCTCGTCGACATCGGTGAGGCCGTCGGTATCGTCGCCGCGCAGTCCATCGGTGAGCCCGGTACCCAGCTGACCATGCGTACGTTCCACCAGGGTGGTGTCGCCGGAGACGACATCACCGGTGGTCTGCCGCGTGTTCAGGAGCTGTTCGAGGCCCGCGTCCCCAAGGGCAAGGCCCCGATCGCCGACGTCAGTGGCCGCGTGCAGCTCGAGGACGGCGACCGCTTCTACAAGATCACCATCGTCCCGGACGACGGTGGCGAAGAGGTTGTCTACGACAAGCTCTCGAAGCGTCAGCGTCTGCGTGTCTTCAAGCACGACGACGGCACCGAACGCCTTCTGGCCGACGGTGACCACGTCGAGGTCGGTCAGCAGCTCATGGAAGGTGCTGCCGATCCGCACGAGGTGCTGCGTGTCATGGGCCCCCGTCAGGTGCAGATCCACCTCGTCAACGAGGTCCAGGAGGTGTACCGGAGCCAGGGTGTGTCGATCCACGACAAGCACATCGAGGTCATCGTGCGCCAGATGCTGCGTCGCGTGACGATCATCGATTCGGGCGCCACGGAGTTCCTGCCCGGTTCGCTGACCGAGCGTGCGGACTTCGAAGCGGCCAACCGCCGTGTCGTCGCCGAGGGTGGCGAGCCGGCAGCCGGACGTCCGGTGCTGATGGGTATCACCAAGGCATCGCTGGCGACCGACTCGTGGCTGTCCGCGGCGTCGTTCCAGGAGACCACTCGCGTCTTGACCGATGCGGCGATCAACTGCCGCTCGGACAAGCTGATCGGTCTGAAGGAAAACGTGATCATCGGAAAGCTGATCCCTGCCGGTACCGGTATCAACCGTTACCGCAACATTCAGGTGCAGCCGACCGAAGAGGCCCGCGCTGCTGCGTACGCGGTTCCGTCCTACGACGACCAGTACTACAGCCCGGACGGCTTCGGCCAGAACACCGGTGCCGCGGTGCCGCTGGACGATTACGGTTTCAGCAACGATTACCGGTAGGCGCTCCGCGCCCGTGAGCGGTTGACGAGTCCTCGGACTCGCCGAGCACTCACCAAGGACGAAGGCCCCACCCCTCTCTCTTCGGGGGTGGGGCCTTCATCTGTTTCCATGCCTTGTCGCCCGCCATGCCTTGTCGCCGGATGTTCACCGTTGCTAGCGTCGGATGATGGCCCGGTCGAGGTTCGCCATCGCACTCCTGATCGCCGTCGTCGTGGGGGCCGCGACCTCCTGCACGGCGTCGGACGACCAGCAGGGCGAGGCGACGTCGTCGTCGGCGCCTGCCGCGTCCGCCGGTCCCGCGGTGCTCACTCCGGTGGTCGCGGATGTGGTGGCCCCACCGATCCCGGTGACGGGCAGCGACGGTCGCGTGCACCTGGCCTACGAACTGCGGCTGACGAACACCGGGTCGCAGCCGGCGACGATTACGTCGCTGCAGGTGAAGGGTGACGGCCGCACGCTGGTGGACCTGAGCGGCGACGCGCTGACGCCGTGGTTCCAGGCCCTCGGCGGAGGCCCGAAGACCGGCACCGTCCTCGCCCCCGGACAGCAGGGGCTGGTGTGGATCGACGCGACGCTGAACAGTCCCGACGACGTGCCCGGCAGTCTCGGCCACGTCGTGAACGTCGACTTCCCGCAGGCGACGTCACTCGTGCCGTCGCAGCTCGCCGAGAACGTGGCGGACACCGAAGTCGACACCCGCGACGCCGTCCGTATCCGCGCGCCCCTCGACGGTCCACGCTGGCTCGACGGCACCGGCTGCTGCACGGTCACGTCCCACCGCGCGGCCGTCCTGCCGATCAACGGCCGGATGCTCGCCGCCGAGCGCTTCGCGATCGATTTCGTCCAGCTCGACGAACAGGGACGCATCTACGTCGGTGACCAGACCCAGCTGTCCAGCTACGAGTACTACGGCGCACCGGTCCGCGCGGTGTCGGACGGCAAGGTGATCGCCGTCGTTGGCGATCTGTCCGAACAGGTTCCGGGTGCCACTCCGCAGGGACTGCCCCTCGACCAGTACGGCGGAAACCACGTCGTCCAGGACATCGGGAACGGGCGGTACGCGTTCTACGCGCACCTGCAGCCCGGCAGCGTCGACGACATCAGTGTCGGCCAGGACCTGCGGGCGGGAGACCAGATCGGGCTGCTGGGCAACAGCGGAAACACCGACGCGCCGCATCTGCACTTCCATCTGATGGACGGGCCGGACTTTCTGGCGGCGAACGGCATTCCGTTCGAATTCGAGAACTTCGACCTCGACGGACGGGTGACGGGGGAGAGCCTCGAGGCCGCCGCGACCGCCGGCGCCCCGGTGGTCGACGAGGCGGGGACGCAGACCGGATCGCGCAGCGACGAGATGCCGCTGTACCTCGACGTCGTGACGTTCCCGGGCAGCTAGCCGAGGAGCCCGCGCTCGACGAACCGGGTGAGCGCGGCGATGCCCTCGTCGTCGCCGCCGTCCCACAGGCCCACGAAGGCCGTCGCCACCGCGGCGATCAGCCGGGCACTGACCTCGGGGCCGCCGGGGAGGTGCGCCCCGTCCGCGGCGAGGGCCCTGAGGAGTTCGGCCCACGGCTTCATCTGCTCGATCCCGAAGTCGTGCATCCGCTGCGCGAAGTCGGGATCGACGAGGGCTGCGTCGCGGAGCGCGGCCATCACGGTGCGATGCCGCGCCTGAAGTTGCCAGAACACGGCGAGATGAGGGCCGAGGTCCCGCAGATCGCCGGGGGACGTGGTGATGAGTGCGTCCGCGTCGTCGCCGATGTCGTCCGCGAGCGCGAGGAGCAACGCTTCCTTGCCGTCGAAATGGTTGTAGAACGAACCCGCGGCCTTGCCGGCCTCGGTGGTGATGTCGGTGATGGTGGCGTTCAGGTAACCCTTGCGTTCGAAGACCACTCTGGCTGCGTCGAGCAGGTCCTGGCGTGTCTGAGCGGCCTTCTCCTGTCGGGTGGTCACTGCGCTTTCCCCATCTCCTCGCCGCTCGCGTGCCCTCGCTCGAGCCGGTTCTCGTCCCGTGAAGACTATCCTCGACCACACCTGTCCGATATGCGTGGTTCGCTGAACGGAGACGAGATGTCCGAGAAGAAGATCGACCGCGTCAAGACCGAGTCGGCACTCGAAGTGCTGCGGGAAAGCCCCACGATCGCACTCATCACCGTGGCACCGGCGCTGGTCGTCTTCGGGGTGGTGTGGTGGCTGTTCGGATTCTGGTCGGCCCTCGTGCTGGTCCTGATTCTGGGTGTCGTCGCCGTCGTCGGCCGGAAGCTGTTCTGACGCCGCTACCGCGGAACGTGAAACGCGGCGAGTGACGCCGCGCTCGACGTCAGTTCGTCCCATTCGCACGGCACCGTGAGCACGGCGAGCGCAGACGTCGGGAACTTCTCCCGCATCAGGTTGGCATCCCCGGTATCGGGGTTGCCCGCCAGATCCAGTGCCGTCGACGGCATGCCGGGAACATGCCCGACCACCAGCAGCGTGCGTACCGACGGTTCGACCCGCACGATCTCCATGAGCACCTCGGACGGGTACGCGCCGTACAACTCCTCGGCGAACCGGGCGGGAGCGCCGACCCGCGTCGCCTCCAGCGTTTCCCGGGTGCGGCGAGCGGTCGAACACAGCACGGCGTCGATCGGCGGCTGAGTCGACCGCAGCCACTCACCGGCCAGTCCTGCCTGCTTGCGCCCGCGCGGCGCCAACGGCCGCTCGTGATCCGCGACCCCCTCCGGGTACGCCGACTTGCCGTGGCGCATCAGGATCAGGGTGCGATTCCGCGACGAGCTGTGCGAGGCCATGGCTAGACGCTAGCTCCCCACGCCGGCACGTTCACTGTCGAGCTGGGCCATCTGCGCGGGCGCGTAGCGTTCCCCGGCGACTGCGGTGTCGGGAACCGCTGCGGCGATGGCCGCGAGGTCACCGGCACCGAGGTGGACGTCGAGTGCGCCGAGCGTCTCCGCGAGCCGGGCGACGGTACGCGCTCCGACGACGGGCACGATGTCGTCGCCCTGGGCGAGAACCCACGCGATCGCCAGCTGCGCGACGCTCACCCCGTGCTGCGCGGCCACTGCGGCGAGCGAGTCGACGAGGGTGAGGTTCTGCCGGAGGTTCTCGCCCTGGAACCGGGGGCTGTGCGCGCGGAAGTCGTCGGCCGCGAGTGTCTGGTCGGTGCGCAGCGAGTCGCTGAGCAGGCCTCGGGAGAGCACGCCGTAGGCTGTCACGCCGATCCCGAGTTCCCGGCAGAGCGGCAGGATCTCGGTCTCGATCCCCCGGGAGATGAGCGAGTACTCGATCTGCAGATCCACGATCGGGTGCACCGCCGCCGCTCGGCGAAGGGTCTCGGGACCCACCTCGGACAGGCCGATGTGGCGCACGTAGCCGGCCTCGACGAGTTCACCGATCGTTCCCACGGTGTCCTCGATCGGCACGGCGGGGTCGAGACGGGCGGGGCGGTAGACGTCGATGTAGTCGACGCCGAGACGCTGCAGCGAGTATGCGAGGAAGTTGCGGATCGACTCGGGTCGCGTGTCGACTCCGGCCCACGTGCCGCCGGGCCCGCGCAGACCGCCGAACTTGACGCTGAGGGTCACGTCCTCGCGTCGGCGGCCGGCGAGGGCCTTGCCGATCAGGGACTCGTTGTGGCCCGATCCGTAGAAGTCCCCGGTGTCGACGAGGTCGATCCCGGCGTCGAGCGCCGCGTGGATGGTGGCGACGGACTCCACGTCGTCCGTCCTGCCGTACATCCCGGACATGCCCATGGCGCCGAGGCCGAGCCGGCTGACGGTGGGACCGGTGGTTCCGAGTGCGGTGGTGCTGATCATGTTCTGCTCCGATGGTCGGTGTCTGTTCCGGACTGACACCAGCGTCGCCGTCGCCGGGAGCGGCAACCAGAGACCGTTCATCGGGGGACCGGCGATCCCTGGCAGCGCCCCGGCGGGTCCGGCACAGTTGATGCATGAACCGCTCCGAGTTGGCCGATTTCCTCCGCCGTCGCAGGGAACAGCTCGTCCCGGCCGAGGTCGGATTGCCACCGGGACTGCGTCGGCGGACGCCGGGGCTCCGGCGCGACGAGGTGGCGATGCTCGCGGGTATGTCGACGGATTACTACACGCGACTCGAGCAGGCACGCGGCCCGCATCCGTCGACGCAGGTCCTGGCGTCGATCGCGCGGGCGCTGCGGCTGACCGACGATCAGCGAGACCACCTCTACCTGTTGTCGGGACAGGTGCCGCCGATGCGGGCCGCGGGAAACAAGCACGTCGGACCGGGACTGCTGCACCTGCTCGACAAGCTCGACGACACCCCGGGCTGCGTCATCTCGGATCTCGGGGAAGTTCTGGTCCAGAACCGCATGCACGTGATCCTGTTCGGCGACGCGTCCCGGTATTCAGGTCTCGATCGGTACGTGCCGTGGCGGTGGTTCGCGCATCCCGGCGAGCGCGGGATGTTTCCCGAGGACGATCACGAGCGGCTCGCCGGAAACCACGTCGCGGATCTGCGGGCGACGGCCGCCCGGCGGGCCGGTGACGCCGACGTGACGGAACTGGTGGACCGCCTCTACGAGAGCAGCGCGGAGTTCGCGGCGCTCTGGGACCGACACGATGTGGCCGTCCGGCGGTCCGACACCAAGACCGTCCTCCACGCCGAGGTCGGACGCATCGACCTCGTCTGCGAGACGCTGCTGACCCCGAGCGCCTACCAGCATCTGCTCGTGTACATGCCGCAGCCGGGCTCCGACGCGCGGGCCAGGCTCGACCTGTTGCGGGTGATCGGCACCCAGCAAATGGTCTGATCAGGTGGCGAGGGGCCCGACCCGGGCCACGGCGCGCAGGGCGTCGTCGACCAGGAACCATACGGTCAGCGACGTCTCGTCCCGCCGCGAACGCAGGACGATCTCGTCGGTCGACACGATGGGCGAGAGGTACTCGAGCACGGCGCGATGGGGGTTGTCGACGAGGCGGCCGCCGCCCGGATGCTCGTGGTCGGCGATCAGTTCTTCGACGGCTTGCCAGTAGACGGCGTTGTTGACGTGGTCGAATGGGTCGATGTCGGTGCGGCGCAGGACGAACTCGGTATCCACGATGCCGTCCTCGTCGGCGGCCGGAGCATTCTCGACGAGCCACCGCTTCCACTTGAGCCGGTGTTCCTCCGCCGACTCCCCGAGGCGTTCGATGAACCCGTCGTCGATGCGGGTGGGCATTCCCGTTTCGCCGCTGATGTGGATCCAGAAACCTTCGGTCTCGATGAGGGCGCCCGCCTCACCCTCGATCTGGACCCGCATGTTCGTCCAGCGGGTCGACAGCGCCGAGCACCAGCGCCGGAGGTGCACCCGCTCGGGCCACACCGCGGGCCGGACGACGTCGATGACGGTGCGCCGGACGATCCACAGCGGGTGGCTGTCGGCGGCGTCGACCGCGTCGAGGTTGTCCAGACCCGCGTCCTGCAGATAACGCGCGATCCCGTCGAGGCGCAGACGCTTGGCCGCATCGATGTCGCCGGTGCGGACCGGCCAGGACGTCTCGAAGACGCGGCCACGTGAGGGTCGAGCGGCGAGGGGTCGGTCGAGTGCCAAGATGCGGTTCCTTCGCTTGTGGACGGAGCCCTGATTCTTCCATCCGGCACCGGTGCTTGTTTGCGGACGCGATTCTCAGTACAGTTCATATAACTGTTACTACGTGTAACACAAACGAGTTCGATGGTCCGGACAGGTGTGAGGAAACCGCAATGGCATATGTCATCACCCAGGCGTGCTGCAACGACGCGAGCTGCGTCTCCGCATGCCCCGTGAACTGCATCCATCCGACACCGGAGGAGCGGGAATTCGCGCAGACCGAGATGCTGCACATCGACCCGGCAACCTGCATCGACTGCGGGGCCTGCGTCGATGCCTGTCCGGTCGACGCGATCTTCCCGGAAGACAAGCTCGTCGGCTCGCTCGCCCGCTACAAGGACATCAACGCCGAGTACTACACGACCAACCCCATGCCGACCGGGTGGATCCCTCTCACGCCCGCGACTCCGCCGCGCCGCGACCTCGGGAAGCTCCGGGTCGCCGTCGTCGGCGCCGGGCCCGCGGCCTGCTACGCCGCCGGTGAACTGCTCGAACGTTCGGACGTCGAGGTCGAGATGTTCGAGAAGCTCCCGACGCCGTGGGGACTCGTCCGCGCCGGTGTCGCGCCCGACCACCCGGGCACCAAGGAGGTGACCCGGATGTTCGAGTGGAGCCTCGACCGGCCGAACTTCGAGTTCCACCTCAACGTCGAGGTCGGCAAACACGTCACCCACGACGAGCTGCTGGAGAACCACCACGCCGTGATCTACGCCGTCGGGGCGTCGAGCGACCGGCGTCTGGGAATCGCGGGCGAGGATCTTCCCGGCGTACACGCCGCCACCGAGTTCGTGGCCTGGTACAACGGCCACCCGGACTACGCGGAGCGCACGTTCGACCTGTCCGCGAAGCGCGCGGTGATCGTCGGCAACGGCAACGTCGCGCTCGACGTGGCCCGCATCCTCACGATGAACGTCGAGGAGCTGGAACGGACGGACATCGCCGATCATGCCCTCGCCGCGCTGCGGCGCAGCAACATCGAGGAGGTCGTGCTCCTCGGCCGCCGCGGGCCCGCGCAGGCCGCCTACAGCAACCCCGAGTTCCTGGCGCTCGGCGACCTCGAGAACGTGGACGTCGTCATCGACGACGCCGACCTCGACCTCGACCCGGCCAGCGAGGCGCTGCTCGACGAACCCGCCACCGCGATGAAGGTCCGGCTGGCGCGGGAGTTCGCGCAGCGTGCCCCACGGCCCGGTCACAAGCGCATCGTGTTCCGCTACCTGACGTCGCCGCTCGAGGTCACCGGATCCGGCAAGGCCGAGGCCCTGCGCTACGGACGCAACGAACTGGTGGTCGACGAGTCCGGCACGTTGTCCGCCCGGGCCCGGGGCGAGGAAGGCTCGCTGGACACCTCGCTCGTCCTGCGATCCATCGGATACCGCGGCAACCCCGTCGGCGGTGTCGCGTTCGACGAGAAGCGCGGCGTGATCCCCAACGAGCACGGCCGGGTCACCGACCGGGTGTACGTGACCGGATGGATCAAGCGCGGTCCCAGCGGTGTCATCGGCACCAACAAGGCGTGCGCCAAGGAGACGGTGTCGTCGCTGCTCGCGGATTTCGAGGCAGGAGAACTCCTCGGCACGGTCGGCACCCGCAAGGACGTGAAGAAGCTGATCGAGCGGCGCCAGCCGGAACAGATCGGCTTCCCCGGGTGGCGGGCGATCGACAAGGCGGAGACCGGCCGCGCCGAGGGGTCCGGCCGGCCCCGCGTGAAGATGACCGACAAGGTCGAGCTGGTGTCCGTCGCCCGTAGGCGGAAGCGGCTCTTCGCTCGTTGACGCCTCCCGCCACCCCTGCGCGTCTAGTGTTTCGAGCATGCGCGCAGTGGTGGTGACGGAGCTGTCGGGGCCGGGCGGCATGACGCTGCAGGACATACCCGAACCGGCGGCCGAGGGGCTGGTCCTGATCGACGTCAAGGCCAGCGGCGTGTGCTTCCCCGACCTGCTGATCAGCTACGGCAAATATCAGCTCGGCCCCGAGCTGCCTTTCGTTCCCGGCGCCGAAGTCGCGGGTGTGGTGGTGTCGGCACCGGCCGACAGCGGATTCGAGCCCGGTCACCGGGTGCTCGCGGCGTCGCAGGTCGGCGGTTACGCCGAACGGGTCGCAGTGCTGCCGGCGCAGGTGCTGCCCATTCCGTCGATCCTGGATTTCGACGAAGCGGCGTCGCTGATCGTCAATTACCAGACGATGGAATTCGCGCTGGAGCGCCGGGCTCGGCTGCGGGCAGGCGAAACCGTCGTCGTCCTCGGCGCGGCGGGTGGGGTGGGGACGTCCACCATCCAGCTGGCGAAGGCCCACGGCGCCCGCGTGATCGCGGTGGTGCGCCGGGACGGGGCCGACGACTTCCTGCGCGAACTGGGGGCCGACGAGGTCGTCCGCCTCGAAGACGGCTGGGGCGCCCGGGTCCGTGAACTGACCGGCGGCCGGGGCGCGCAGATCGTGGTCGACCCGGTCGGCGGCGACGCATTCGACGAGGCCGTCCGGGTACTGGCCCCGGAAGGCCGGCTCGTCGTGATCGGTTTCGCGGGAGGGGCGATCCCCGAGGTCAAGGTGAACCGGGTGCTGTTCCGCAACATCAGCATCGTGGGTGCGGCGTGGGGTGAGTTCATCCGGAACGAACCGAATGCGCTGGAAGAGGTGCATGCCGCGTTGGTCCGGCACGTGGAGCGCGGATTGCGTCCCGTGGTCACGTCCCGGTATCCGCTCGAGCAGGCTGCGGATGCGCTGCGCGATCTCGAGGCCGGCCTCGTGCTGGGCAAAGCAGTGCTCGTCCAGGACTGAACCCGCAGGTCGAGCGTGCCGCCGGGGAATGTGATACCTGACACCATTTATTCGGTTGCGCCATAGTTGCCCTTGGGCAATAGTTGCATGAGCGCTAGCATTCGAGGGTGCCCGACAAATCTCCTGATCTTCTCTTCGAACTACTCAACGATTTCTTCACCCAGGTGTTGAGTGCGGGGGAGTCGGAGTCGATGGACAACCTCATCGAGCTGGACCTCACGTTTTCGCAGGTGCGGATGCTCTTCGCGCTGGTTCAGCACGGTGAGCCACTTCCGATCAACGAGGTGGCCGAACGGTTGCGGCTCTCGGTGGCCGCGGCGGGCCGGAATGTCGATCAACTCGTGAAACTGGGTCTGGTCGTTCGCCGGGAGGACGAACGCGATCGGCGGGTCAAGCGGGTCTCCTTGTCGGAGGCCGGACATAAGGTCGCTACCCAGCACATCGAATGCAAGCGTGATCAGTTGCGACGGTTCGCATGGCGGGTTCCGGAGATCGAGCGGACTCGGCTGATCGAGGCACTACAACCGATCCTCGCGGGGGAGTCCCTGCGAGAACTCAACCAGGAGATACTCGGATGACATCGCCGACCGCCGCGAACGCGGCGCCCGACAAGCTCGACGGCACGGTCCTCAAGATCGCGTCCGTGGTGGTGCTCGGTGCCATCATGTCGATCCTCGACGTGACCGTCGTCAGCGTCGCGTTGCCGACGTTCGCCACGGAATTCGACACCACGTACGCCACCGTCGCATGGACGATGACCGCGTACACGCTCGCCCTGGCCACCGTCATCCCCGTCACCGGGTGGGCGGCCGACCGATTCGGCACCAAGCGTCTCTACATGACGGCGCTCGTGCTGTTCGTCCTCGGCTCGGTGCTCTGTAGCTTCGCGTGGGACATCACGTCGCTCATCGGCTTCCGCGTCCTGCAGGGCCTCGGCGGCGGCATGTTGATGCCGCTGGGTATGACGATCATGACGAAGGCGGCCGGCCCCGACCGCGTCGGCCGGGTCATGGCGGTTCTCGGAATCCCCATGCTGCTCGGCCCGATCGGTGGTCCGATCCTCGGCGGCTGGCTGATCGAGGCGGCGAGCTGGCACTGGATCTTCCTGATCAACCTGCCCATCGGCATCATCGCTCTGGCTGCTGCGTTCATCATCCTGCCGTCCGACAACGCGTCGCCCTCGGAGTCGTTCGACTTCCTCGGCATGCTGCTGCTCTCGCCGGGTCTGGCACTGTTCCTGTTCGGTGTGTCCTCCATCCCGGAGGTGGGCACGGTCGCTTCGGCTCGTGTGCTCGTGTCCGGTGCGATCGGCCTGGCGCTGATCGTCGCGTTCGTCTTCCACGCACTCCGCAAGGATCACCCGCTGATCGATCTGCACCTGTTCAAGAACCGGCAGCTGTCGGTCGCGGTCATCACGACCTCGCTGTTCATCGTCGCGTTCATGGGTGCCGGTCTGCTGTTCCCCAGCTACTTCATCCAGGTCGGCGGGCACACCACGCTCGCGGCCGGTCTGCTGATGGCTCCGCAGGGTATCGGCGCGATGCTGACCATGCCGGTGGCCGGACGTCTCGTCGACAAGATCGGCCCCGGCAAGATCGTGCTGACGGGTCTGCCGCTGATCCTGATCGGTCTCGGTGTCTTCACCCAGGTGGCGTCGGACTCACCGACCTGGCTGCTGATGGGTGCGCTGTTCGTGATGGGCATGGGCATGGGCTGCACGATGATGCCGCTGATGACCGCAGCGATCGTCACGCTGTCCAACGAACAGGTTGCGCGCGGTTCGACGCTGATGAACATCGTCCAGCAGACCGCCGGATCGATCGGTACCGCCGTCATGTCGGTGGTCCTCACCAACCAGCTGCTCGATCGCGGTCTCGACAGCCAGACCGTCGCGATGCAGCACGTGCCCGAGGTCGCCGCGCAGGAGCCTCCCGGGATGGTGGACCAGGTCCTGAGCCAGGCCGCCGATGCGTTCGGCAACACGTTCCTGGTCGCCACCGTGCTGATCGCATTGACGCTCATCCCGGCGTTCATGCTGCCGCGGAAGAAGTCGGTCAACCCGCGTCTCGAGGCCGAAGATGCCCCGACGGTCATGATGCACTGATCGGGTTCGTTCGAACGTCGCCGAGGGCGGCAAGCGCACTGCGCTTGCCGCCCTCGGCTGTTTCCGGAATAGGTCGAAGTGGTTGAATGTTGCAATAGGTTCATGCAAACGCATGGAGTTCTGGCGCGAGAGGAACAGCTATGCAGTTCGGAATCTTCACCGTCGGCGACGTGACCCCCGATCCCACCACCGGCCGCACTCCCACCGAGCACGAGCGCATCAAGGCGATGACGACCATCGCCAAGCATGCGGAGGACGTCGGACTCGACGTGTTCGCCACCGGCGAGCACCACAACCCGCCGTTCGTGCCGTCGTCCCCGACCACCATGCTCGGCTACCTCGCAGCGCAGACCGAGAAGATCGTCCTGTCGACGTCCACCACGCTGATCACCACCAACGACCCGGTGAAGATCGCCGAGGACTACGCGATGCTGCAGCATCTCACGGACGGCCGGGTGGATCTCATGATGGGTCGCGGAAACACGGCCCCCGTCTACCCGTGGTTCGGTCAGGACATCCGCCAGGGGATTCCGCTGGCGCTGGAGCACTACCGGCTGCTGCGCCGCCTGTGGGACGAGGACGTCGTGGACTGGCAGGGCCAGTTCCGCACCCCGCTGCAGGGGTTCACCTCGACGCCGCGTCCGCTCGACGGCATCCCGCCGTTCGTGTGGCACGGATCGATCCGCAGCCCGGAGATCGCCGAGATCGCCGCGTTCCACGGTGACGGCTTCTTCGCCAACAACATCTTCTGGCCGAAGGAGCACTACATCGCCCTGATCAACCTCTACCGCGAGCGATACGAGCACTACGGTCACGGCCGCGCGGACCAGGCGATCGTCGGACTGGGCGGGCAGGTGTTCATGCGCAGGAACGCCAAGGACGCCGTCGACGAGTTCCGGCCCTATTTCGACAACGCCCCGGTCTACGGCCACGGGCCGAGTCTCGAGGACTTCACCGATCAGACCCCGCTGACCGTCGGCACACCGGAGCAGGTGATCGAGAAGACCTTGACGTTCGCCGACTTCTTCGGCGACTACCAGCGGCAGTTGTTCCTCGTCGACCATGCGGGGCTTCCCCTGAAGACGGTGCTCGAGCAGCTGGATCTGCTCGGCGGCGAGGTCGTGCCCGTGCTGCGCAAGGAGTTCGCCGCCCGGCGACCTGCGGGCGTGCCGGACAATCCGCCGACGCACGCGTCGATGAAGGCCGATCGCGAGCCGGTCGATGCCGCCCGTCAGTAGGACCGAACGAGCGGCCGAGGCGTGGGAGGCTCTCTTCCGCGCCCAGGTCGCGGTGATGCGCAACCTCGCCGCCGACGACGTGTGGGACGAGCTGAGCATGCGCGAATACGACGTGCTGTTCACTCTCGCCCGGGCACCCGGACACAGACTGCGCCTGCATGATCTCAACCGGGAGATCCTGCTCAGCCAACCGTCGCTGAGCCGGCTCGTCGAGCGGCTGTCCGGCTCCGGATTCGTCACGCGGGAATGCGATTCCAGCGACCGCCGGGGGACCGTCGTCGCCCTGACGGACGAGGGTGCTCGTGTGCAGAAGTCGGTCGGACGCAGGCACGCGGCGAGCATCCGGCGGCACGTCGGCCCGGCACTGTCCGACGACGAACTCGACACGCTCACCGAACTCTGCGCGAAACTGCGCGGCGCACAGGACTGACGGAAGGCACGATGGAGCAGTGAGCAATCTGGAGACGAATTCGGTGGAAGAGCGGTGCGAGTCGCACCCCGACGGCGGGGGCATCCAGGTGCTCGGCGCGCGCGAGGTCCCGCTCGGCGGTCCCCGCGCGATGCCGGTCCGGCGCACCCTCCCGCAGCGGGACCGGTCGCTGATCGGCGCCTGGTGCTTCGCCGACCACTACGGTCCGGACGATGTCGGGAAGACGGGCGGGATGAACGTGCCGCCCCACCCGCACACGGGACTGCAGACGGTGAGCTGGCTGTTCACCGGCGAGATCGAGCACCGCGACAGCATCGGTTCGCACGCAATGGTGCGTCCCGGTGAGCTCAACCTGATGACCGCCGGGCGGGGGATCGCGCACTCGGAGGTCTCGACACCGCAGACACGCATCCTGCACGGGGCGCAGCTGTGGGTGGCGTTGCCGGCGTCGGCGCAGGACGCGGAGCCGGCGTTCGAGACGTACGCACCCGATCCGGTCGAACTGGACGGCGCGACTGTGCGGGTGTTCCTCGGGAACACGGTGGGCTCCACCTCGCCGGTCCGCACGTTCACGCCGCTACTCGGCGCCGAGATCCTCCTGGAGCCGGGTGCGGACGTCACCCTCGACATCGAACGCGGCTTCGAGGTCGGGGTGCTTGTCGACGAGGGCGAGGTGCAACTGCGCGGAACCACACTGCGGTGGGCGGAACTCGGCTATCAGCCGCCCGGGGAGTCGCTGGTGGCGCTGCGCAACACGGGCGGAACCCGGGCCCGGCTGCTGCTGCTCGGCGGCGCACCGCTCGGTGAGCAGGTGATCATGTGGTGGAACTTCCTCGGCCGCAGCCACGAGGACATCGTCGGGTACCGCCGTGAGTGGCAGTCCGAGCTCCGGGGCGCGGCGCCCGCCGACCCCCGATTCGGCACGGTCGAGGGCTACGACGGCGATCCACTGCCCGCACCCGAACTGCCGAACAGCAGGCTGAAACCCCGCGGCTGAGACCGCGGATCAGTAGCTGGTGAGCGACGTGTTCGCGCCGCAGAGCACCACGCAGAGCGGCTTGTCGTCGTCGGGTGCGAGCTGTCCGGTGACGATCGCGGCGAGCGCCGCGGCGGTGCCGTGCTCGACGACGATCCGGAACTCCTCCCACAGCAGCGTCCGCGCGTCGATGAGGGCGTCGTCGTCGACGATCAGGCTGGACACGGGCCGCGACCGGATGGTGTCCCAGGCGATGGAACCGATCTTGGTGGCGCCGAGGGAATCGCCGGCGATGCTGTCGATGTCGATGTCCACGGGTTGCCGGGCGGCGACCGCGGAGTGCAGCGTCGCCGCTCCGCTCGGTTCCACGCCGTAGATGCTGTCGTCGTCGCGGCTGCCGGCGACGACGCCGGAGAGCAATCCGCCGCCGCCCACGGCGATCACGTAGGACAACGGCTCGGCGACGTCGTCCTGGACCTCGAGAGCGATGGTCCCCGCCCCGGCGACGATGTCGGGGAGATCGTAGGCGTGCAGGGCGAGGGCGTTCGAGGACGCCGCGAGTTCCTGGGCATACTCGGCCGCCTCGGCGTATCGAGCACCCACCTTGCGCACGTCCGCGCCGAGCGCGATCAGCGTGTCGACCTTGACGTCGGGTGCCGTGACGGGGACGACCACCGTGCACTTCACACCCCTGAGCCGCGATGCCCAGGCCGCCCCGATGGCAGCGTTCCCACCGGACGCGATGACGACGCCCGCGTCGTCGAGCCGCCCCTCCTCCTCGGCGTGGAGCAATGCGTTGAGGCTGCCCCGCACCTTGAACGAGCCGCCGTACTGCAGGAACTCGAGTTTGAAGATCACCGGCACGGCACCGCGCACGGTGGGGACGGTGGCACGGAACGTGGGTGTCCTGCGGATCAGGCCGGTGATGCGCTCACGCGCCCTGTCCACGGATGCGTGATCGACGGAGTGAGCCATGGTCCCATCGTTCCATCCCGTGCAGCCGCGACTACCGCGGCTCCTTGACCGTCGCCGTACCCTGGGCTGCGGCGCACAGCACCTCCGAGCCGTCGTCCTGCACCGCGTAGATGTCGCACCGGCACAACGCCTGCCGCCGCGTCGACGCGTCGGCGCGGGCGTCCGCCCGGAGCAGCACGCCCTGGGCGGGGCGGAGGTAGGTGATCGTGAAGCCCGCGGTCATGATGTTCGCGCCGAGCACGGTTCCCGCGGCGAATGTCAGGGCGTTGTCGGCGGCGTATGACAGGACACCGCCGTGCACGAAGCCGTTCTGTTGCCGCAGTTCGTCGCGGACGGGGATTTCGAGGGTCGCGCCGCCCTCCCCGAACTGCGTCATGCGTGCGCCGACGAGCACGCTGAACGGCTGGGCCTCCAGCACGGCCTGCGCGGTGTCGGCGGTGAGTGCGACGTCGACCGTCATCCTCTACTCCTGGTTCCGTAGCGAGTTCCACGCGGCGCGCGCCAGTTCGGGCGCCACTGCGGTGGGGTCGGTGGTCATGGCGCCCGCCAGCCATTGGCGGGAGTACTCCTGAGCCGGACCGAGCCACAACGCATAGAGCACGTCGAAGTCGAACCGGCGGACCGTTCCGTAGTGTTCGTGGACCCGCCACCACTGGGTGACGTCGCGGAAGAACACCGCATTGGTGGAATCGGCCCGCTCGTCGACGCCCGGGGGCCGGGGCGCGGCGAGGATGGTGGCCCGCTGCGGGTTGCCGGACACCCACTGCAGGTGGCGGACGACGGCGCCTTCCACCCCGGACCGCGCATCGGCGCATTCCGCGAGTGCGGCCCGGAATCCGTCCTGGTAGTCGGCGAGCGCCCGCAGCCAGACCTGGAGGTACAGCTCTTCCTTGTTGGGGAAGTGGTGGTAGACGGCTCCCACACTGACGCCGGCCTCCTGCCGGATGTCGGCGAGCCGGGTCGCGAGGACGCCGCGGCGGGCGAAATGGTCCTCCGCAGCGTCCAGCAACAGACTTTGAATCGGCACACACCGAATATAGTTCGGTCACAGTCGCGGGGGAAGGCGAGTTCGCAGGATTACGGCGAAGGGCGACGTCGTTCCTGGGACGATGAGGACGTGCGCATCCCGCGACAGCCCCGACGGATCACGCCCCGAACGGGACGTCTGGTGTCCCCGCCGCCTCCCCCGCTCCGACGCCCCGGTCCGCCACCCACGCAACTCCACGAGTTCGAGGCCGCAGGCCTCCTCGACGGACTCAGCGGGGCGGATCGCTCTGCGCGCATGGGAGTCCTGAACACCCTGATCGAGGACGGGGTGTCGATCGACGAGCTCCGCGTCGCCTCCCGGGACAATCGACTCGCGCACCTGCTGCTCGAGCACGCGCTGTCGCCGAAGGGCCGGTACGGCATCGACGAGATCTCTCAGAAGACCGGTGTCACCGTGGAGGACGCCCGGCGGTGGTTCCGGGCAATCGGCCGGGGTGCGTCGGAGGACGGGACGTTCTACGACGACGGCGACCTCGACCTCGCGCGCGGACTCAAACAGTACCGGGACCTGGGGCTCGACGAGAGCGGAATCTTCGCGGCCGCCCGGGTCCTCGGCCGCAACCTCTGGACGGTCGCCGACGCCGCGGACGCGCTGCTGCAGGAGCGACTCGAGGCGACACGCGAACACCCCGAGGTGGCCCTGCGGTACGCGGTGGAGGTGCGGCGCATCGCGGATTTCGAAGCGCAGATCCTGGCTCACCTCATCGCCACCACCCTGCGCCACCAACTGCGCTCCGATGCGGTGGGTATCGCCAGGGACTCGAACCTCCAGGTTCGGGGGGCGCAGGAGATCGGCGTCTGTTTCGCCGACCTCGTCGGATTCACGCTGCTCGGTGAGCAGGTGGCGCCCGCCGATCTGGGGCGGGTGGCCGAGCGCCTCGACGGGCTGGCCACCGATCTGGCGCTGCCGCCGGTGCGTCTGGTGAAGACGATCGGGGACGCCGTCATGATCGTCTCGCCCGATCCCAACGCGCTGGCCTACACCGCGCTCGACCTCGTGCAGGCCGCGCGCGCCGAGGGGCTTCCGCCGTTGCGGGCCGGGATCGCCTGGGGCACGGCGGTGCCGAGCGCGGGAGACTGGTTCGGCAGGCCCGTCAACATGGCCAGTCGCGTCGTCGCGGTCGCGCCGTCCCACGAGGTGGTCGTGACCGGCGAGTTCTACGACGAACTCGACACGGACGCGTTCTGGGGCGAGCCGGCGGGCAGTCACCGGCTCAAGGGAATCGACGCCCCTCAGGACCTCTTCGGGATCGGCCGCCGGTCGGTCGCCTGACCGGCGCGGCTCCGGAAACGTGTCGTACCCTCGCGATACGGTCATGGCACAGCTCACAGAAGCACATCGAGTGAGGCGCATCATGACTGGCGATTCGGGCGCAGACTGGCATTTCTACGCGGTGGTCGAAACCGCGGTGGACGGTGGTCACACGCTCGCCGCGTTCGGGCCGCGACCGACGGCGCTCGACGCGCTCCGGCTGGCCGTGCATTCGGTCAACCACACCGCGTATTCGGTTCTGGAACAGGGGATCGCGGGAGATCCGCGTGCCGAGGCGAGCGTCGTCGAGCGGTTGCCGATCACGTCGTTCACCATCAGGCGGCACCGCCGCAGCACGAGCGAACTCGATGCCCGCTGGATGCTGAACGGCGGCAGGCACCACCGGTAGGGCTACCGCGGTTCGGTGGTGAGGTAGTACTCGAGCACGGGCCCGACCCAGCGCATCAACTGTTCGTGCGTCATGTCGGCTACGGGCGGTACCCGGAGTACGTAGCGGGAGAAGGCGAGTCCGAGGACCTGCGACCCGACGAGGGCCGCGCGTTCGTCCGCGCGGTCCGCGGTGACCACGGCGAGGGCGGGCGCCACTTGGCGGGCGAAGACCTGCAGCATCGCCTCGGCGGCTCGGGGGCTGCTCGCCGCCGCGCGGAGGAGGGGGAGGAACGCGCCGTCGTTCTCCCACACCGCGAAGAAGCGCGGCATCAGCACGCTCGCGAGGTCCGCCGCGGGAACGTCGTGGAGGTCGGGCAGGTGCAGATCGAATTCGGCGGCCTCGGCGAACAGCGATTCCTTGTTGGTGAAGTACCGGAC
The DNA here is from genome assembly GCF_026810085.1 of Rhodococcus sp. JS3073. Lineage (NCBI taxonomy): Bacteria > Bacillati > Actinomycetota > Actinomycetes > Mycobacteriales > Nocardiaceae > Rhodococcus > Rhodococcus sp. JS3073. The sequence continues at coordinate 6,390,875 of NZ_CP113951.1, forward strand.
GACCAGTGCGGGGTCGACGCCCACATCCGACGCGACGGCGCGCATCGTCGTGCGTTCGTAGCCGTCGGTGCCGAACCGGGCGCGGGCGGCGTCGAGTATCGCGGCGCGGGTGGTGACGGCGGAGCGGGCGCGGCGTTCGGACATTTCCACAGTCTAAGTCAACAGCTGTTGACCTGACGCGGCGATGCGCCTACCGTCGAAGTCAACAGTTGTTGACTTAGTGGGACACCTTTCGATCGGAGGCAACGCCATGAAGCACATCGACGTGGTGGTGATCGGCGCGGGACCCACCGGATGCATGCTCGCGGGCGAGTTGGCGACGGCGGGCCGATCGGTGACGGTGCTGGACAAGCGCGCCGCGCCGTCCACCCTCAGCCGGGCATTCGGCGTCCATGCTCGCACCCTCGAACTGCTCGATGCCCGCGGACTCGCCGACCGGCTCGTGGCTACCGGCGCCGCCGCACCCGGTCTGAAGCTGTGGCGCGGTGCAGCGCTGAACCTCGGACGCCTGCGGACCCGGTTCCCGTTCGTCCTCGTCACCCCGCAACGGAACGTCGACGCCCTGCTGGAGGAGCACGCCCGGGACCGCGGCGCCGACATCATCCGTGGTTTCACCGTGACCGGAGTTGAGCAGGACGGGGACGGCGTCCGCGTTCACGGCCACGACAGTTCGGGACGCGGCAGCACCCTCCACGCGACATATGCGGTCGGTGCGGACGGCGCGCACAGCGCGGTGCGGACGATGATCGGGCAACCGTTCCCCGGCAAGGCTGTGCTGCGGTCGATCATGCTCGCCGACGTCGAACTCGAGAATCCACCGGACAATCTCGTGACCGTCAACGCCGTCCGCGACGGATTCGCGTTCATCGCGCCATACGGCGACAACCTGTTTCGGGTGATCGCCTGGAACCGCCGGCATCAGGTGGACGACACCGCCCCGGTGGACCGGGAGGAACTGCGCAGCACCATCGAGGTCGCGATGGGCACCGACTACGGACTCGGCGACGTGCGCTGGCAGTCGCGTTTCCACAGCGACGAACGGCAGGTCCCGCAGTACCGGACCGGCCGGGTGTTTGTCGCCGGCGACGCAGCCCACGTGCATTCGCCTGCAGGTGGGCAGGGCATGAACACGGGTATTCAGGACGCCGTCAATCTCGGCTGGAAACTCGCGGCCGTCCTGGACGGCGCGGACGACGCGGTGCTCGACACGTACCACTCCGAGCGGCACCCGGTGGGCCGGCTGGTTCTGCGGTCGAGCGGTGCCACCATGCGCATGATGATCGTCCGGCCGTGGATCCTGCGGAAAATCCGGAACGGGGTAGTGGCGGCGCTTCTCGGCTTCCCGCCGATCGGCGATGCGATCGCCGGGATGTTCGCGGGTATCGGAATCGGGTACGGCCACCACGCCGGCGAGAGCACCGTGGTCGGCCGACGTGCCGAGGATCTGCCCACCGACGCCGGACGGCTGTACGAGGTGATGCGTTCGGGCGGTTTCGTCCTGGTCACCGAGCCCGGGACTCCTGCTCCGGGCGATGTCCACGCGGTGGCCCGGATCGACGACGGCCCCGGACTGCTCGTGCGTCCCGACGGCTACATCGCCTGGGCCGGCGACAGTGCGTCCGGCCGGTGGCGGGACGCACTGGAACGGTGGACGGCCCGCACGTCGAACGGTGCCCGGCCGGTCAGCCGGTGACGTCCGGCAGGCTGTTGAACGCCTGCGCTCGCAGGTCCCGGGCGAGATGATCCCGTTGCTCGAGCACCAGCCGTCGCAGCGCGGCGGGCGCATCGGCATGGGTGGCGAGCCATCCGTCCGCCGCGTCGAGTGTCGTCTCGGACGGGAACAACCCGACCACGATCCGCCGCGCGATTTCGATACTGCGCTCCTCCCACACCGAGCCGATCGAGGCGAAGTAGCCGGCGCCGTATCCCTCGACGAGATCGTGCCGGGCGCCTGCGCGGAACCCGGCGATGATCGCGCCGAGATGTTCGTTGGACAGTGTGCGGTCGTGGAGGATCGATTCCCAGGCCTTCGCTTTCACGTCCGGGTCCGGCCGCGAGAACTTCGCCCGCAGGTACGCGGTGCGGCCGGAACCGGTGTCGTCGCGGCGCAGTTCGCCGTCGAGGTCCGCGTCGTCGGCGTGCCCGGTGGCGGCGAGCGCGCCCCAGAACCCCCAGCGCAGATCCGGGTCGAGGGCCAGCCCGGTCGGCGCCGGCCCGCCGGCCTCGAGAATCGACCGGATGTCGGCCGCGCGACTGCCGTCCATCGCCGCAGCGGACGCCACCGCCCGTGCCCAGGCGAGTTGGCTTCCCGAAGCCGACGGGGCGTCCCACAACGCGCGCCAGGTGAGCTCGAGCCAGTCGAGACGGGCGGCGTCGCGCGAGGGCTCGGGGAGGAAGTGCTCGATCGCGTACGGGGCGTTGGCCAGCACAGAGGTGAGGAGCGTGAGGTGCGACTCCGCCGGTGAGAACCTCTGGGCCATCGACAGATACCGCGTGGCGCCCAGTTCGCTGTCGCGGGTCGCGTTCCACAGCGACGACCAGATCAGGCCGCGCGCCAGCGGGTCGCGCACTCGGTCGAGGGAGGTCTCGACGGTGGTCAGCGATCGATCGTCCAGCCGCACCTTCGCGTACGTCAGGTCGGCGTCGTTGAGCAACACGAGCGGCGCGTCGGCGAGATCGATCGGCGTGTGGGCGTCGGCGAGGTCGACCTCGATCCGCTGCACGCACACGAGGTCGCCGGTGTCGTCGAAGTCGTAGCGCCCGACACCGAGGCGGTGTGGACGCGGATCGGTCTGCACGATCGAGGCGCATCCGTCGGCGCCGCGCTGCAGGCTCAGAGCGGACACTCCGGTTGTCTGCAACCAGGCGCGCGCCCAGCTCGTCAGATCCCGGCCCGACGTGGCCGACAGTTCGGTCAGCAGATCCGTGAGGGTGGTGTTCCCGAACGCGTGGGCGCGGAAGTAGCGGCGCGCCCCCTCGAAGAACGCGTCACGCCCGGCGTACGCGACGAGTTGCTTGAGGACGCTGGCGCCCTTCGCGTACGTGATGCCGTCGAAGTTCAGTTTCGCGGCCTCGAGGTCGACGATGTCCGCGACGATCGGATGCGTCGTCGGCAACTGGTCCTGCAGGTACGCCCACGCCTTGCGGCGGTTGGCGAAGGCCACCCACGCGTCGGTCCACCGGGTGGCCTCCGCGTTGGCCAGTGCGCCCATGTAATCGGCGAAGGATTCCTTGAGCCACAGGTCGTCCCACCACACCATCGTGACGAGGTCGCCGAACCACATGTGGGCCATCTCGTGCAGGATCGTGTTCGCCCGGCCCTCGTACTGGGAGTCGGTCGCGGCGCCGCGGAACACGTACGCCTCGGTGAACGTCACACAGCCGGGGTTCTCCATGGCGCCGAGGTTGTACTCGGGGACGAACACCTGGTCGTACTTGCCGAACGGATAGGGGTAGTCGAAATTCTCCGTGAAGAACCCCAGCCCCTGCCGGGTGATCTCGAAGATCGTGTCGGCGTCGAGGTACTGCGCAAGCGAGGCGCGGCAGAGGACGCCCAGCGGGATCGTGACGTCGCCGCCACTCCATTCCGAGTCCACCCGCTGGTAGGGCCCGGCCACGACCGCGGTGATGTAGGTGGAGATCGGCAGTGTCGGCGCGAACGTGACCACCTGCCCGCCGGTGGTGTCTTCCCGCTCGACGACCTGTTGGTTGGAGACCACCTCCCACTCCCGCGGCGCGGTGACGACGAACGTGAACGGCGCCTTCAGGTCCGGCTGTTCGAAACACGCGAACACCCGCCGCGCGTCCGCCGGCTCGTACTGCGTGTAGAGGTACGTCTGCCTGTCGGCCGGGTCGAGGAACCGGTGCAGGCCCTCACCGGAACGGCTGTACTCGCCCCGGGCGGCGACGGTCACGACGTTGGATTCACGCAGCCCGGTCAACGCGATACGGGCGCCGTCGTAGTCGACGGGGACGTCGGAGCCGTTGACCGTCACCGACTCCACTCCGGCGCCGAGGAAGTCGAGCCAGGTCGTGGACGTGCGGGCGGTGAACTCGACGGTCGTGGTGGTCGCGAACGTCCCGACCTCCCGGTCGACGGCGCCGAGTACGTCCAATTCCACCCGATAGCCGAGAACGTCGATCGCGCGGGAACGTTCGGCGGTTTCGGCTCGGGTCAGGTTCGCTGTGCTCACGCGTCGATCCTGCCAGCCCCGCCCGCAGGCCGCGGCGCTACCGGTTGCTCAGGACGGAGCCGACGCCGGCCGCGACGACGAGCGCGATCGCGGCCAGCGACTGCAGTCCGAGTACCTGCCCGAGCACGATCACCCCGGCGAGGGTCGCGGCGGCAGGCTCGAGCGCAATGAGCACGGCGAACACCTTCTTGCTCATCACCTGCAGCGCCCGTAGCTCGAGCGAATACGGAATCACCGACGACAGCAGGGCCACCGCCGCGCCCACGGCCAGGATCCGGGGGTCGAACAGTGCGGTGCCGCCGGACACCGCGCCGAGCGGAAGCGTCAGGGCCGCCGCGACGATGCTTGCGCCGGCCAGGCCGTCCGCACTGGGAACCGTCGCCGCGAGGTTCGAGCCGGCGACGATGTAACCGGCCCACGCCGCCCCGGCGGTGAGCGCGAAACACACCCCCACCAGGTCGAGGGACTCGGCGCCCGAGTTCTCGCGCAGGCCGAGCATGACCACCCCGGTCAGTGCCGCCAGCACCCACACGCCGTCCCGCAGTCTTCGCGACAGCACGGCGGCGAGGGTGAGCGGACCCAGGAACTCGATGGTGACGGCGGTGCCGAGCGGGAGCCGCGCGAGGGCCTCGTAGAACGCCGAATTCATCACGGCCAGCGCCACTCCGAGGGCGAGGATGCCCTCCCGTTGCGTTCGCGTCCACCGTCGCCAGCGCGGCCGCACGATCACCCCGAGGATGATCGCCGCGATCGTCAGCCGCAGCGACACCGCGCCACTGGCGCCCACCGCCTCGAACAGGGTGCTCGCGAAGGCGGCGCCGAACTGGACGGACAGCACCGATCCGAGGACCGAGACGACGGGAAGAAGCTGACTGCGCGGCTCGGCTGTCACCGGCGTGCGATGCCCGGGTTCACCGGCCGGTGAAGTTCGGGCTGCGGCGATCGAGCATCGCGCCGACCGCCTCGTGATGGTCCGCGGTGTGATGGGCGAGCGACTGCATGGCCGCCGACAGTTCGAGGAGGCTCTCGAGGCTCTGGTGACGGCCCTCGCGCAGCAGTTTCTTGGTCATCCGCAGCACCTGCGGCGGGTTGACCGCCACGCGGTCGGCGAGCGCACGCGCCGCGCCGAGGAGTTCCCCGGGTTCGGTGACCTGCGAGACGAGCCCCCACTCCAGGGCCTTCGCGGCGTCGATCGCGTCGCCGGTGAACGCCATCTCGCTGGCCCGCGCCATCCCGACGGCCTGCGGAAGGAACCAGGCGCCGCCGTCGCCGGGGACGAGCCCGACCTTGACGAAGCTCTCCGCGAACACGGCGGCCGTGGAGGCGATCCGCATGTCGCACATCAGCGACAGGTCGCATCCGGCACCGATGGCGGGTCCGTTGACGGCCGCGATGGTCGGCACCTCGCAGTGGTAGAGGGCCAGTGGGATGCGCTGGATGCCGTGCCGGTAGCCCTGCCGCAGGTCGGCGGGGGAGCCGCCGAACATTCCGGCGCGGTCGCGCATGTGCTTGACGTTGCCGCCGGAGGAGAAGGCCGAACCCGCACCCGTGACGATCGCGACGCGCACGCTGGGATCACCGTTGACGTCGGCCACCGCATCCTCGAGCGCCTCGATCACGTCCGGCTCGGAGATCGGGTTGCGCGCCTCCGGGCGGTTGAGCGTCCAGGTGACGATGTCGCCATCGCGGGTGGTGAGCACGGCGTCGGTCATGGACGACTCCCTCGGGTGTGAGCGCGGATTCGAGACCGTCCCAGTCTGTCATTGCGCTCAGATGCCGGTGCGCCGTACCAGTGCGTCGGTGGCGGACGGTGCGAACGTGCCGAGCAGCCGGAACAGTTCGGCGTAACTGGGGAGAAGTTCGATCGGCCGGGTGCGCACGGCGGTGACGAACCATTCCGCCGCCTGCTCGGGAGTCAGGGCGGCCATCGCGTCGTAGTCCGTGGTGGGCGCGATCATCGGCGTCCGGACCAAGGGAAAGTCGAGGGTGGTCACGGAGATTCCGCGGTCGCGCAATTCGGCGCCGAGGCTCCGGCCGAACGCGCCGACGGCCGCCTTGGACGCGTGGTAGGCGGAGAACTTGGGCATCACGCCGGCAGGCACGCCCCACGTCGCGACGTTGATGATGTGGCCCTTGCGGCGCTCGATCATGGAGGGGAGCAACGCGAGGGTGAGCCGCGTCGAGCCGAAGTAGTTGACGGCCATGGTGCGTTCGAAGTCGTGGAAGCGATCCAACGAGTCCTCGACCGTCCGCCGGATCGACCGCCCGGCGTTGTTGACGAGTACGTCGACGGGGCCGATCTCCCCGAGCACGTGAGCGACGAGGGCGTCGACGGAATCCGGGTCCGTGAGGTCGCAGGGGACGGCGTGTGCGTCGCAGCCGGACCGCAGGATGTCGTCGCGCACGGACTCGAGGGCGTCGGAGCCGCGGGCCACGAGGACGACCTCCGCGCCGAGGGCGGCGAGCCGGCGGGCGGCCGCTTCTCCGACCCCCGAGGAACCGCCGGTGACGAGGATCCGCTTCCCGGCGATGCGGTGGCCGGTTCCCGGTGCGACTCGGGCGGCCAGTGCGCGCGGGGAGGGAAGGGGGTTGAGCGCGGCATGGGTGAGCAACTGTCGTATCACGTGACCAGCGTGGCAGCTCTCCGGACGATCCGCAGCCAAATAACAATCAATCGTGCTTGCTTTTTTATTGGGTCGGTGTGATGCTGGTCGCATGGCTGAACTGCAGAGGTTCATCGACGACTTGTGCGCCGAGAGCGATTCACTGGACGCCCTGGTGGCCGACCTCCCCGACTCCCGCTGGGCCGATCCGACACCGGCCGAGGGCTGGACCATCGCCCACCAGATCGGACATCTGCTGTGGACCGACGAGGCCGCCCTCCTGGCGATCACCGACCCCGACGGCTTCACCGAGCAACTGGCGGTGGCCGCTTCGAACCCGGGCGGCTTCGTCGATGCCGGCGCCGCCGAGCACGCCCGGCGGGAACCCGCGGAACTGCTCGCCGCTTGGCGCTCGGCCCGGGCTCGGCTCGCGGAGGCTCTCCTGGCGGTGCCGCCGGGACAGAAGATCCTCTGGTACGGCCCGCCGATGAAGGCGGCGTCGATGGCCACCGCCCGGTTGATGGAGACGTGGGCGCACGGCCAGGATGTCGCCGACGCGCTCTCGGCGGCGCGCACACCCACCGAGCGGTTGAAGAGCATCGCCCACCTCGGTGTCCGCACCCGCGACTTCGCCTACGCCGTCAACGAACTCGCCCCACCCGCCGAGGAGTTCCGCGTCGAGCTCACCGCCCCCGACGGAGTGTCCGTCTGGACGTGGGGCCCCGAGGACGCCGCGCAGAAGGTCACCGGCCCCGCCGAGGACTTCTGCCTGCTCGTCACCCAGCGCGCGAACCGGGCGGATCTCGCCCTCGAGGCCACCGGCGCCGACGCGGACGCGTGGCTGAACATCGCTCAGGCCTTCGCGGGCCCCGCGGGCGGCGGCCGTGAGGCGGGAACCCGATGACCGTGCGGATCGGCAATTGCTCCGGCTTCTACGGCGACCGCCTGTCGGCGATGCGCGAGATGCTCGAAGGCGGCGAGCTCGACTATCTGACCGGCGACTACCTCGCCGAACTCACCATGCTGATCCTCGGCCGCGATCGCATGAAGGACCCGAACCGCGGCTACGCGAAGACGTTCCTCCGTCAGGCGGAAGACTGCCTCGGGCTGGCCCTGGACAAGGGGGTCCGCATCGTCGCCAACGCCGGCGGGCTCAACCCGGCCGGTCTCGCGGACGCGTTGCGGGAGGTGAACGACAAGCTGGGGCTGCAGGCGAAGATCGCCCACGTCGAAGGCGACGACCTGATCGGCCGGGCCGCCGAACTGGGGCTGGGCAGCCCGCTGACCGCCAACGCCTACCTCGGCGCGTGGGGCATCGTCGACTGCCTGAACGCCGGCGCCGACGTGGTCGTGACCGGACGGGTCACCGACGCGTCGGTGATCGTGGGCCCGGCGGCCGCGCACTTCGGCTGGCAGCGAGACGCTTTCGACCAGCTCGCCGGTGCCGTGGTGGCGGGGCACGTCATCGAGTGCGGCACCCAGGCGACGGGTGGCAACTACGCGTTCTTCACCGAGATCGACGACCTCGATCGTCCCGGATTCCCGATCGCCGAGATCGACTCGGACGGATCGTCCGTCATCACCAAGCACCCCGGGACGGGCGGCGCCGTGAACGTCGGCACCGTCACCGCGCAGTTGCTGTACGAGATCACGGGTGGCCGCTACGCCGGTCCCGACGTGACCGCGCGGATCGACTCCGCCGCACTGTCGCAGGACGGCCCCGACCGCGTGCGCATCAGTGGCGTCACCGGGGAGCCGCCGCCGCCGCAGCTCAAGGTGTCGCTGAACACGCTCGCGGGATTCCGCAACGAGGCTGTGTTCGTCCTCACCGGCCTCGACATCGAGGCCAAGGCGGCCCTGGTGAAGCGGCAGCTCGAAGGGTGGCTTCCCACCCGGCCGGCCGAACTCGACTGGTCGCTCGCCCGCACCGATCATCCGGACGCCGACACCGAGGAGGCCGCGAGCGCGCTGTTGCGCTGCGTGGTCCGGGATTCCGACGCCAATGCCGTCGGACGTGGATTCTCCTCCGTCGCAGTCGAAATGGCACTGGCCAGCTACCCCGGCTTCACGCTGACGGCGCCGCCCGGGCAGGGGCAGCCCTACGGCGTGTTCACCCCGGGATACGTGTACGCCAAGGAGGTGCCGCACGTCGCGGTGCTGCCGGACGGAACGCGCGTCGACATCGAACCCGCCACCGAGGTCCGGGAGCTGGAGGACGTCGACGAGCCCGCGCTCCCGCAGCCTCGGGGCGGCGAACCCACGGTGCGGGTCGCGCTCGGCACCATCGCCGGAGCGCGCAGCGGAGACAAGGGCGGGAACGCGAACGTCGGTGTGTGGGTGCGCACCGACGAGCAGTGGCGGTGGCTGGCCCACGCGCTGACCGTCGACGAAGTGAAGCGCCTTCTCCCGGAGGCCGCCGACCTCACCGTCACGAGGTATGTGCTGCCGAAGCTGCGCGCCGTCAACTTCGTGATCGAGGGAATCCTCGGACAGGGCGTCGCGTCCCAGGCCCGGTTCGACCCGCAGGCCAAGGGTCTCGGCGAATGGCTGAGATCCCGGCACCTCGACATACCGGAAGCACTCCTCCCCGAAGGGACAACGTTGTGAGCGTGTGGGATACACCCGAGCGGCAGGAACTGCGCAAGACGGTGCGCAGCTTCGTCGAACGACAGATACTGCCGCACCTGGACGAGTGGGAGCGCGACGGCGAACTGCCCCGCGCGCTGCACCGGGAGGCCGCCGAGCTGGGACTGCTCGGCGCCGGTTTCCCCGAATCCGTCGGGGGCGAGGGCGGAGACCTCGTCGACGCCGTGCTGATCTGCGAGGAGTTCCACCAGGCGGGGGCATCGGGTGGCGCGTTCGCTTCCCTGTTCACGTCGGGAATCGCGCTACCGCACCTCGCCGCGGCCGGTGACCCGGAGCAGATCGAGAAGTGGGTCCGCCCCACCCTGCGTGGCGAGCTCGTCGGCTCGCTCGCCATCACCGAACCCGGCGGCGGTTCCGACGTCGGGCATCTGCGGACCACCGCGGTCCGCGACGGCGACCACTTCGTCGTCAACGGGTCCAAGACGTTCATCACGTCCGCCGTCCGGGCCGACTTCGTGGTCACCGCCGTCCGCACCGGCGGTCCCGGCGCATCCGGGGTCTCGCTGCTCGTGATCGAGAAGGACACACCGGGTTTCGAGGTGGCACGCAAACTCGACAAGATGGGCTGGCGTGCATCGGACACGGCCGAGTTGTCGTTCGTCGACGCACGGGTGCCCGCCGCCAACCTGGTCGGCGAGGAGAACAGCGGGTTCGCGCAGATCGCTCAGGCGTTCCTCACCGAGCGCATCGCCCTCGCCGCGCAGGCATATTCGAGCGCGCAACGGTGCCTCGACCTCACGCTGCAGTGGGTGCGGGACCGCGAGACGTTCGGCCGTCCGCTGATCAGCAGGCAGTCGGTGCAGAACACGGTCACCGAGATGGCGCGCAAGACCGACGTGGCCCGCGTCTACACCAGAGCGCTGGTGGAGCGTTCGCTCGTGTCGAACGAGGACTTCATCGCGGAGGTCTGCTTCGCGAAGAACACCGCCGTCGAGTCGGGCGAGTGGGTGGCCAACCAGGCCGTCCAGCTGTTCGGTGGCCTGGGCTACATGCGGGAGAGCGAAGTGGAACGGCAGTACCGCGACATGCGCATCCTCGGAATCGGTGGCGGTACCACCGAGATCCTGACGGGGCTCGCGGCCAAGCGATTGGGGTATCAGTCATGACCACGTTGAAGTCCACCCTGGACACGGGTTCCGAAGAGTACGCCGCGGCGGCGAAGGCCATGACGGAGAAGCTCGCCGAGATCGACACCGAGCACGCCAAGGCGCTCGCGGGCGGCGGCGAGAAGTACACCGAGCGGCACAAGAAGCGCGGCAAGCTCCTCGCCCGGGAGCGCATCGAACTGCTCCTCGACCCCGACTCGCCGTTCCTCGAACTGTGCCCGCTCGCGGCGTGGGGCAGCGACTTCCCGGTCGGTGCCAGCACCGTCGTGGGCATCGGTGTGGTGGAAGGCGTCGAGTGCCTGATCGTCGCCAACGACCCGACGGTCCGCGGCGGCACCAGCAATCCGTGGACGTTGCGGAAGGGATTCCGCGCCAACGACATCGCCCGGCAGAACCGGCTGCCCGTCATCTCCCTCGTGGAATCCGGTGGCGCGGACCTTCCCACGCAGAAGGAAGTGTTCATTCCCGGTGGCCGCATGTTCCGCGACCTCACCCAGCTCTCCGCGGCGGGTATCCCGACCATCGCCCTCGTCTTCGGCAACTCGACGGCGGGCGGCGCGTACATCCCCGGCATGTCCGATCACGTCGTCATGATCAAGGAACGGTCCAAGGTGTTCCTCGCCGGACCGCCGCTCGTCAAGATGGCCACCGGTGAGGAATCCGACGACGAAACCCTGGGCGGCGCCGAGATGCATGCCCGGAAGTCCGGTCTCGCCGACTACTTCGCGGTCGACGAGCAGGACGCCATCCGGATCGGCCGCAGCATCGTCAAGCGCCTGAACTGGAAGAAGCAGGGTCCCGCGCCGCGGGCCGAGGTCATCGAACCGCTCGAGGACCCCGAGGAACTGCTCGGCATCGTCCCCGCCGACCTCAAGATCCCGTTCGATCCTCGCGAGGTGATCGCCCGCATCGTCGACGGCTCCGATTTCGACGAGTTCAAGCCGATGTACGGGTCGTCACTCGTCACGGGCTGGGCCGAGCTGCACGGATATCCGGTGGGCATCCTCGCCAACGCGCGCGGTGTGCTGTTCAGCGAGGAATCGCAGAAGGCCACCCAGTTCATCCAGCTGGCGAACCGCTCGAACACGCCACTGTTGTTCCTGCACAACACGACCGGCTACATGGTGGGCAAGGAGTACGAGGAGGGCGGGATGATCAAGCACGGGTCGATGATGATCAACGCCGTCTCCAATTCCACCGTCCCGCACATCTCGATCCTGCTCGGCGCGTCCTACGGCGCCGGCCACTACGGCATGTGCGGACGCGCGTTCGACCCGCGTTTCCTGTTCGCCTGGCCCAGCTCCAAATCCGCCGTCATGGGCGGAGCGCAGCTGGCCGGTGTCATCTCCATCGTCAGCCGCGCCTCTGCCGAGGCCCGCGGGCAGGCGTTCGACGAAGAGGCCGACGCGGGCATGCGCGCCATGATCGAGAACCAGATCGAGGCGGAATCCGTGCCGATGTTCCTGTCCGGTCGCCTCTACGACGACGGCGTGATCGACCCGCGCGACACCCGAACCGTGGTGGGAATGTGCCTGTCGGCCATTGCCAACGCCCCGATCGAAGGCGCCGAGAACTTCGGCGTCTTCCGGATGTGAGGCCCGACATGATCCAGTCCGTACTGGTTGCCAATCGCGGTGAGATCGCCTGCCGCGTCTTCGCCACCTGCCGCCGCGCAGGCATCGGGACCGTCGCCGTGTACTCGGACGCCGACGCTCTCAGCCCGCACGTCACCGAGGCCGACACCGCGGTCCGGTTGCCGGGCAACAGTCCCGCCGACACCTACCTGCGCGGTGACCTCGTCATCGAGGCGGCACTGCTCGCTGGCGCCGATGCCATCCACCCCGGCTACGGGTTCCTCTCCGAGAACGCGGACTTCGCGCGCGCCGTCCACGACGCGGGGCTCACGTGGATCGGGCCGCCCGCGCCCGCCATCGAGATGATGGGTTCGAAGGTGGAGTCCAAGAAGATGATGGCCGCCGCCGGAGTTCCGGTGCTGGCCGAACTCGACCCGGGCGCCGTCACCGAAGCGGACCTGCCGGTGCTCGTCAAGGCGTCCGCAGGCGGCGGCGGACGCGGCATGCGCGTCGTGCGTGAGCTCGCGGACCTCCCGGAACAGCTGGAAGGCGCCCGCCGCGAAGCGCAATCGGCCTTCGGCGACCCGACCGTGTTCTGCGAGCGCTACCTGGAAACGGGCAGGCACATCGAGGTCCAGGTGATGGCCGACCGGCACGGAACCGTCTGGGCGGTGGGGGAGCGTGAATGCTCCATCCAGCGGCGGCACCAGAAGGTGGTGGAAGAGGCGCCGTCACCGTTGGTCGAGGCCGTCCCCGGGATGCGCGAGCGACTGTTCGAGGCCGCCCGGCTCGCGGCGAAGGCCATCGACTACGAGGGCGCGGGGACGGTCGAGTTCCTGGCTTCCGGTCGAGCGGAGCGAGGGGGAGACGACCTGGACGACGGGAACTTCTTCTTCCTCGAGATGAACACCCGGCTGCAGGTGGAACACCCGGTCACCGAATGCACCACCGGCCTCGACCTCGTGGACCTGCAACTGCAGGTGGCGTCCGGGCAGGCGCTCGATGCCGAATCGCCCGCCGTGTCCGGTCATTCCATCGAGGTCCGGCTGTACGCGGAGGATCCGGCGCAGAACTGGCAGCCGCAGAGCGGACCGGTCCACCGTCTGGACCTGCCCGGGAACGCGGTCGAATTCGACGTCCTGCGCTCCCCGGGGATTCGCCTCGACTCCGGCGTGGTCGACGGATCCACCGTCGGCGTGCACTACGACCCGATGCTCGCGAAGGTCATCTCGTTCGCGCCCACCCGCACGCAGGCGGCCACCCGGCTGGCCGCGGCCCTGAGCCGCGCGCAGATCCACGGACTGCGCACCAACCGCGACCTCCTGGTCAACGTGCTCCGCCACCCGGCATTCCTCGCCGGCGACACGGACACCGCCTTCTTCGACACCCACGGGCTGGACGTGCTGGCGCGGCCGCTGGCCTCGGCCGACACCGAGCGACTGTCGGCGCTGGCCGCCGCACTCGCGGACGCCGCGCACAACCGTGACGTCGCGACGGTCGACTCGACGCTCCCCAGCGGATGGCGGAACCTGGCGTCCGCGCCGCAGAGCAAGACGTTCACGGGCGGAGGCGGTGACATCGAGATCCGGTACCTGCTCACCCGGTACGGGCTGAAGGCCGACGGCTTCGACGACGTCGCGCTCGTGTCGGCCACGGCGCGCCACGTCGTCCTCGACGTCGCGGGGCTGCGTCGCTCGTTCGAGGTGTCCCGGTACGGGGACGACGTGTTCGTCGACTCTGCCCTGGGCCCGGTGGGCCTGCACGCCGCACCGCGATTCACCGATCCGAGCGCCGTCGTCGCCGAGGGGTCGCTGCTCGCGCCGATGCCGGGTGCCGTCATCCGCCTCGGCGCCGAGGTCGGCGACACCGTGACCGCCGGTCAGCCGATCGTGTGGCTCGAGGCGATGAAGATGGAACACACGATCAAGGCACCGGCCTCCGGTGTCCTCACCGAACTGTCCGTGACCGCCGGTCAGCAGGTCGACGTGGGAACGGTCCTGGCAGTAGTCGAAGCAGCGCAGCCCGAAGGAGAATCATGAGCTTCATCGAGACCGAAGAACAGAAGGAACTCCGTGCCTCCGTGTCGAGGCTCGGCGAGCGGTTCAACTACGTCGACTACGTGCTGCCCCGGGCTCGGCGCAGCGAACCGCTGACCGAATTGTGGAACGAGGCGGGCAAACTCGGCTTCCTCGGAGTCAATCTCCCCGAGGAATACGGGGGCGGCGGCGCAGGCATCTACGAACTCGCCCTCGTGCAGGAAGAACTCGCGGCCCACGGCGCCGGCCTCCTGCTGGTGGTCGTGTCACCGGCCATCTGCGGCACGATCATCGGCAAGTACGGCACCGAGGAGCAGAAGCAGACCTGGCTCCCCGGCCTCGCCGACGGTTCGAAGATCATGGCGTTCGGCATCACCGAGGCCGACGCGGGTTCGAACTCGCACCAGATCACGACCACTGCTCGTCGAGACGGCGAGGAGTGGCTGCTGACGGGGAACAAGATCTACATCTCCGGGGTGGACCAGGCCGATGCCGTCCTCATCGTCGCGCGGACCGAGGACTCGAAGACCGGCAAGCTGAAGCCTGCGCTGTTCATCGTCCCCACCGACGCCGAGAACTTCGTGAAGACGCCGATGGAGATGGACATCGTCGAGCCCGACCACCAGTTCATGCTGTTCCTCGACGACGTCCGGTTGCCCGCCGACGCGCTCGTCGGCGAGGCCGACGCGGCGTTGATGCAGCTGTTCGCGGGTCTCAACCCCGAACGCATCCTCGGCGCCGCCATGGCGATCGGCATGGGCCGCTACGCGCTGGACGCCGCGGTGCGGTTTGCGAAGGAACGCACGGTGTGGAAGGAACCGATCGGCGCGCACCAGGGCATCTCGCATCCGCTGGCGCAGATCAAGATCGAACTCGAACTCGCCAAGCTGATGATGCAGAAGGCGGCCGTCCTCTACGACAGCGGCGACGACTTCGGCGCCGCCGAGGCCGCCAACATGGCCAAATACGCCGCCGCCGAGGCCAGCATCAAGGCACTCGACCAGGCCGTCCAGACGCACGGTGGCGCAGGCCTGACCAAGGAATACGGTCTCGCGGCGATGCTCGGTGCGGCACGCATCGCCCGCGTGGCGCCGGTGAGCCGCGAAATGATCCTCAACTTCGTCTCCCAGCACTCGCTCGGGCTGCCGAAATCGTACTGATGTCGAACGGACAGCACATGACCGACGTGGAAGCCGACCGGTACGTCCGGTACGACGCGAATCGGGGGTTCGCCACCCTCACCCTCGATTCGCCTCACAACAGGAACGCGATCTCCGGCAGGCTCGTGCACGAACTGCTGCAGGGATTGCGGGACGCCGCCGCGGACAACGACGTCCGCGGCGTCGTCCTCACCCACACCGGCAGCACGTTCTGCGCCGGGGCGGATCTGAGTGAGACGTCCGGCGACGTGGGGTCGCGTACCCGGCAGATGGCCGCACTGCTGCGGGCCATCGTCGAACTGCCCAAGCCGGTGATCGCCCGGATCGACGGTCACGTCAGGGCCGGGGGCATGGGATTGGTCGGCGCCTGCGACATCGCCGTCGCCGGCCCGCGCAGCACGTTCGCGCTCACCGAGGTCCGGCTCGGACTCGCCGCGTCGATCATCTCGTTGACGGTGCTGCCCCGGATCGATTCGCGCGCCGCGAGCCGCTACCTCCTCACGGGTGAGAAGTTCGGCGCCCACGAGGCGGAGGCCATCGGGCTGATCAGTGAGTCCGCCGAGGATCCCGAGGACACCGTCGAGGAATTGCTCGACCAGTTGCGGCAGGCGTCGCCGCAGGGTCTGGCCGAGTCGAAGACCCTCACGACCCGGAGCGTGCTCGCCGATTTCGACCGCTACACCGACGAGCTGACCGCACAGTCGGCGAGGCTGTTCGAATCCGAGGAGGCGCGGGAAGGCATGATGGCGTTTCTGCAGAAGCGGCCGCCGAGATGGGCCTCCGGCCCCGTGCGTGGTTGACGAGTCCCAGGACTCGTCACCCGCTCACGGGTGCGCAGCGCGACGAGAGGAAGTGACACATGACCCGCGAACCGAAGCAGGACCGTAGCCGGGTCACGCGCGGGCACCTCCTCGAGGTCACCATCGACTGCCTCGCCGAGCTGGGCTGGGGTGCCACCACGGTGAGCCTCGTCGCCCAGCGCGCCGGCGTGTCCCGCGGCGCGACCCAGCACCATTTCCCCACCCGCGAAGACCTCATCACCGCGGCGCTCGAGGTCATGTTCGACGCCCGGATGGAGCAGGCCCGCCGCGAGGCCACCGACCTGCCGACCGGGGAGGGACGCACCGAGGCCGTGGTGTCGCGGCTCGTCGACTACTACACGGGCACCCTGTTCAAGGCGGCGCTGCAGGTGTGGACGGCCGCCGCCGCCGACCCCGAACTCCGGGCCCGGATCGTGCCGCTCGAGGAACGGTTCGGGCGGATCGCGCATCGCACCGCCGTCGAACACTTCGGGTTCGACGACGCCGATCCGGTGGCGCACCGGCTCGTCCAGGCCACCCTCGATCTCGCCCGCGGACTAGGCCTGGCCGACGTGCTCACGGACGACTCCAAACGACGGGCGGAGATCGTGCGGCAGTGGGCGGCGCAGCTGGATGCGGCACTACCGCGGAACGGTGAGTCGGCGGAGCCGCGGAGCCTCGACGTGGCCGTTCTCGACTGACCGGGCAAAGAGCGCAGGGATCGGTAGAGTCACCGACCATGGGCCGGAAATGGGGAGCGCTCGTCCTGATCACCGTCGCGGCCGGTCTGGCCGGCTGTGGGGGAGACGGAGACGATTCCGGTACCGAACCCGCCGCGCAGCAACTCCCGCAGGTGACGGATCCGGGCCCGTTCTTCGGTCAGTGCGGTTCGGTCACCGACGACGAGGTGGCGAAGGCGTTCGGGATGCCGCCCTTCACCGGGGTGACGCGTAATTCCGTCGGCTGCGAATGGGAAACCGCGGGAATAGGCGGTCCCAGCGTGACGTTTTCCTGGTACCGCGGCAGTCCCATCGGCCGCGAGCGGGCGGGTTCCGAGCTGATCGGCAGGCCGGCCACCGACATCGACATCCAGGGGCATCCCGGATTCATTGCATCGTCCGAGGGAATTCTGTGCGAACTCGGTGTGGAGTTCGGCGGCGACTTCGTCCACTGGTCGGTGATGTACGCGGACGCGCAACCCGCGGCGGACCCGTGCAAGGTGGCGCGTGATCTCGCCGAACTCAGCGTGTCGAGGGCCAAGTGAGCGGGGGAGTGATGAGCGGCGGGACGTGGCGTGCAGTGCGGGTGCTGGCCGCGGCCACCGCGGTCGGGCTGATCGCGGGGTGCGGGTCGGCGATCGAGGGCTCGCCCCGCGCCGAAGGGGCGTCCTCGTCCGGTGACACCGAACAGTTCACGGCCCTGCTCGAGGAGTGCAACGCCGTCGCCGACGAACAGATCGCCCAGACCGTCGGCGCCGACGCCATCGAACGGGGCTTCTTCGGCGCGATCTGCCGCTGGGACGCGGTCGGCGCCAACGGTCCCGTGAAGGTGACGTTCAACTGGTTCGAGACGGGTTCGCTCGACACGGAGAGGTCGACCGGCGAGAAACTCGGCTACACCGTGGAGTCCTCCACGATCCAGGGTCGCAAGGCCGTCGTGATGCGTCCCCCCGGTGATCCGGGGGCGTGCGGAGTGACGGTCGGATCGCCCTCGGCGGGCGTCGTCGGCTGGTGGGTACAGTTCCAGACGGGGGCGGCAGACCCGTGCGAGGCGGCATCGACGCTTGCGGATCTGACGCTCAATCTGAGTAGTTGATGTGCCCGTGCCCGTACCGACAGGTCCGAGCAGTACCCCACATCGCAGGTCAGCCCTTACCATTGCCAGCCCACTTTGACCTTCCGGCGCGCCGCCGGGTATCGTTGTGGGTCGTGTCCGGCATGCCCGGGCCGATCTGTGTGCCTAGCGAGGTATTGCCGTGCGCGCGTTCGTGCAGATTTCTGCATGGAACGAGCATCCGGCTGCCTGTGTGGGGGTATGCGACACACCCGACCTCGGGTGCAGCTCGAGGTGCGGGTGAGGGGCAGCAGCTCTCTTGCCCCAACTGCTAGATCCCTAATTTCAGAACAGCCAAGGTTGCTTGTCCAGAGCAGTCTGTTCAACACGAAGAAAGCCGGTAAATGCCAACCATCAACCAGCTGGTCCGCAAGGGCCGCCGCGACAAGACCGCGAAGGTCAAGACGGCAGCCCTCAAGGGCAGCCCGCAGCGTCGTGGCGTGTGCACCCGCGTGTACACCACCACCCCGAAGAAGCCGAACTCGGCGCTCCGTAAGGTCGCGCGTGTGCGCTTGACCAGCTCCGTCGAGGTCACCGCTTACATCCCGGGCGAGGGTCACAACCTGCAGGAGCACTCGATGGTGCTCGTCCGCGGTGGTCGTGTGAAGGACCTCCCCGGTGTGCGCTACAAGATCATCCGCGGCTCGCTCGACACCCAGGGTGTCAAGGGCCGCAAGCAGGCCCGCAGCCGCTACGGCGCCAAGAAGGAGAAGAGCTAATGCCACGTAAGGGCCCCGCTCCGAAGCGTCCGCTCATCAACGACCCGGTCTACGGTTCGCCCCTGGTGACGCAGCTCGTCAACAAGATTCTCCTGGACGGCAAGAAGTCCACCGCCGAGCGCATCGTCTACGAAGCACTCGAGCAGGCGCGCGAGAAGACCGGCACCGATCCGGTCGTCACCCTCAAGCGCGCACTGGACAACGTCAAGCCTGCCCTCGAGGTCCGCAGCCGCCGTGTCGGTGGCGCCACCTACCAGGTGCCGGTCGAGGTCCGTCCGGGCCGCTCCACCACCCTCGCGCTCCGCTGGCTCGTGACCTTCTCCCGGCAGCGCCGCGAGAAGACCATGGTCGAGCGTCTCGCCAACGAGCTCCTCGATGCCAGCAACGGCTTGGGTGCCGCTGTGAAGCGCCGTGAGGACACTCACAAGATGGCCGAAGCCAACAAGGCATTCGCCCACTACCGCTGGTGACGTCACGTCGGAGCAGTCACCTACCGTGACTGCTCCGGCGTCGTCGCACGTCGGGCCCCTACCGGGGACCGGCTGATCTACAACTCGAGACAATGGCCCCGCTGGTGGAACACCGGGGAGGCCGACACCCGATACACGAGCTACGAGCGGGGAAGAATCCTGTGGCACAGGAAGTGCTGACCGACCTGAACAAGGTCCGCAACATCGGCATCATGGCGCACATCGATGCCGGCAAGACCACAACCACCGAGCGCATCCTGTTCTACACCGGTGTCAACTACAAGATCGGTGAGACGCACGACGGTGCCTCGACCACGGACTGGATGGAACAGGAGAAGGAACGCGGCATCACGATCACCTCTGCCGCGGTGACCTGCTTCTGGAACAACAACCAGATCAACATCATCGACACGCCGGGCCACGTCGACTTCACCGTCGAGGTGGAGCGTTCGCTCCGCGTGCTCGACGGCGCCGTCGCAGTGTTCGACGGCAAAGAGGGCGTCGAGCCCCAGTCGGAGCAGGTGTGGCGTCAGGCCGCCAAGTACGACGTTCCGCGCATCTGTTTCGTCAACAAGATGGACAAGATGGGCGCGGACTTCTACTTCACGGTCCAGACCATCATCGACCGCCTCGGCGCGAAGCCGCTCGTTCTCCAGCTGCCGATCGGCGCCGAGGACGACTTCGACGGCGTCGTCGACCTGGTCGAGATGAAGGCTGTCACCTGGCGTGGCACGGTCGCCATCGGCGCCGAGCCCACCATCGAGGAGATCCCGGCCGATCTCGCCGACAAGGCTGCCGAGTACCGCGAGAAGCTGCTCGAGACGGTCGCCGAGTCCGACGAGAAGCTCATGGAGAAGTACTTCGCCGGCGAGGAGCTCTCCGTCGAGGAGATCAAGGGCGCCATCCGCAAGATGACGGTCAACTCCGAGCTGTACCCGGTGCTGTGTGGTTCCGCGTTCAAGAACAAGGGCGTTCAGCCCATGCTCGACGCGGTCATCGACTACCTGCCGAACCCGCTGGACATCGGCGAGGTCCAGGGTCACGCCCTGGGCAACGAAGAAGAGATCCTCACGCGTAAGCCGAGCAAGGAAGAGCCGTTCTCGGCTCTGGCCTTCAAGATCGCTTCGCACCCGTTCTTCGGCAAGCTGACGTTCGTCCGCGTGTACTCCGGCCGGATCGATCCGGGCGCCCAGGTCATGAACGCGACCAAGGGCAAGAAGGAGCGCATCGGAAAGCTCTTCCAGATGCACGCCAACAAGGAGAACCCGGTCGACGAGGCCGTGGCCGGCCACATCTACGCGATGATCGGTCTGAAGGACACCACGACCGGTGACACCCTGTGTGCACAGGACGCGCCGATCGTGCTCGAGTCCATGAGCTTCCCGGACCCGGTCATCCAGGTTTCGATCGAGCCCAAGACCAAGTCCGACCAGGAGAAGCTGGGCACCGCGATCCAGAAGCTCGCCGAAGAGGACCCGACGTTCTCCGTCGAGCTCGACGAGGAGACCGGCCAGACCGTCATCGGCGGCATGGGCGAGCTCCACCTCGACATCCTCGTCGACCGTATGCGTCGCGAGTTCAAGGTCGAGGCCAACGTCGGCAAGCCGCAGGTTGCCTACCGCGAGACCATCACCAAGAAGGTCGAGAAGCACGACTACACCCACAAGAAGCAGACGGGTGGATCGGGCCAGTTCGCCAAGGTGATCATCGCGCTGGAGCCGTTCGTCGGCGAAGACGGTGCCACCTACGAGTTCGAGAACAAGGTCTCCGGCGGTCGCATCCCGCGCGAGTACATCCCGTCCGTGGATGCAGGCGCGCAGGACGCGATGCAGTACGGCGTTCTCGCCGGCTACCCGCTGGTGAACCTGAAGCTGTCGCTGCTCGACGGTGCATACCACGACGTCGACTCGTCGGAAATGGCCTTCAAGGTTGCCGGTTCGCAGGCGCTGAAGGAAGCCGCCCGCAAGGCCGGCCCGGTCATTCTCGAGCCGCTCATGGCTGTCGAGGTCACCACACCCGAGGAGTACATGGGTGATGTGATCGGCGACCTGAACTCCCGCCGTGGCCAGATCCAGGCCATGGAGGAACGCAGTGGTGCCCGTGTCGTGAAGGCGCTGGTTCCGCTCTCGGAGATGTTTGGTTACATCGGTGATCTGCGGTCGAAGACCCAGGGCCGGGCGAACTTCTCCATGGTGTTCGATTCCTACGCAGAGGTTCCCGCGAACGTCTCGAAGGAAATCATCGCCAAGGCGACCGGCGAGTAACCTCGGTTCCAGCCGGCCGAAGCACGACCCAGTAATAACAACCGCACTGCTGCATACCGCAAGCATCAATCAGTCCAGGAGGACACACAGTGGCGAAGGCGAAGTTCGAGCGGACGAAGCCGCACGTGAACATCGGCACCATCGGTCACGTCGACCACGGCAAGACCACGCTGACCGCGGCCATCACCAAGGTTCTGCACGACGCGTACCCGGATCTCAACGAGGCCTCGGCCTTCGACGAGATCGACAAGGCTCCTGAGGAGAAGGCTCGCGGTATCACGATCAACATCTCGCATGTTGAGTACCAGACCGAGAAGCGCCACTACGCGCACGTCGATGCTCCCGGTCACGCCGACTACATCAAGAACATGATCACCGGTGCGGCGCAGATGGACGGCGCCATCCTCGTGGTCGCGGCCACCGACGGCCCGATGCCCCAGACGCGTGAGCACGTGCTGCTCGCCCGCCAGGTCGGCGTGCCGTACATCCTCGTCGCCCTGAACAAGGCCGACATGGTGGACGACGACGAGATCATCGAGCTCGTCGAGATGGAGGTCCGTGAGCTCCTCGCTGCGCAGGAGTTCGACGAGGACGCTCCGGTTGTCAAGGTCTCCGCACTCAAGGCGCTCGAGGGCGACCCGGAGTGGACCAAGAACATCCTCGAGCTCATGGCTGCGGTCGACGAGTCCATCCCGGACCCGGTCCGCGAGACCGAGAAGCCCTTCCTCATGCCCGTCGAGGACGTCTTCACGATCACCGGTCGTGGCACCGTCGTCACCGGTCGTATCGAGCGTGGCGTGATCAACGTCAACGAGGACGTCGAGATCGTCGGCATCAAGGAAACCAAGACCAAGACCACGGTCACGGGTATCGAGATGTTCCGCAAGCTCCTCGACTCGGGCCAGGCCGGTGACAACGTCGGTCTGCTGGTTCGTGGTATCAAGCGCGAAGATGTCGAGCGTGGACAGGTTGTCGTCAAGCCCGGCACCACCACCCCGCACACCGAGTTCGAGGGCCAGGCGTACATCCTGTCCAAGGACGAGGGCGGCCGCCACACGCCGTTCTTCAACAACTACCGTCCGCAGTTCTACTTCCGTACCACGGACGTGACGGGCGTTGTGACGCTGCCCGAGGGCACCGAGATGGTCATGCCCGGTGACAACACCGAGATGTCCGTCAAGCTGATCCAGCCCGTCGCCATGGACGAGGGCCTGCGCTTCGCGATCCGCGAAGGCGGCCGCACCGTCGGCGCCGGCAAGGTCACGAAGATCAACAAGTGATCTAGCTCCACCAACGTCAATGGCGCTCACCCTGCGGGGTGGGCGCCATTGGCGTCTTCGGGGTGTAACTCAGCGGTAGTTCAACGCATCCCATTCTCGGATGTCGCTGGCGATGCCTTCGAGGACGAACGGGTCGCGGGCGATGAATTGCTCCGCCCGCTCGCGGCTGCTGAAGACCGCCATGGAACCGTTGCTCGCCGGGTCGTCGAACGGTCCGATACCGAGGAGCCCACCTTCCGCGGCGAACGCGTCCAAGTACTCCCGATGCCGTGGATAGATCTCCGGAATCCGGGCGGCGGTGGTCGGGTCGGTCGCGTAGAACACCACGTATTTCATGGCCACGAACCTACCGAGACCCGGACGCCTCGTGTCAGTTTTCGACGTGCACCGGGTGGTCGGCGCGGTCGAGGTGGAGCAGGACCTGGGTGGCGACCTCTTCACCGCCGAGGGTCGATGCGACCCAGGACGCGACGTCCTCGGATTTGCGGGTGAAGTCGTAGATGTCGAGGGTGGGGTCGGCGGTCACGACGATCGACAGGGTGGGGAGTCCACGTTCGATGACGGCACGAGCGCGTGTCTGCCGGACCCCGGGGTACTGGGCGAGTTCGCTGGCGACCCCGTTGGCGAGGGAGCCGAGGTCGACGGTGACGTAGGTGCCCGATTCGCGATCCGGTACGGCGACGGGGGACGTCCGGCGCCGGGTGAGGTCCAGGGCGAGGAGCACGATCCCGAAGACCAGACCGACGACGACCGTCGCGGCGAGTGCCCAGCCCCACCAGTCCTGGTCGGGGAGTGCGGTGACGCGCGCGCGGTCGTACCGCGACACCCATTCGCGGACGATCGGGACCTGCAGGTCCCAGGCCATGGCATAGGCGCCGAATCCGAGAAGCGCGAGCCCGACGAGCAGGACGATCACCCGGTTGACGGCGGCGGTCCGATGTCTCACGGCTTCACCTGTACTCGGAGTTCGGGTGACGTGCCGAGCAGCGACAGCGTCGGTTCCACGGCCTCGCGGACGGAGATGGCCACGTCCCCGGCGGGTGTCGACTCGGTGCGCACCACGCGGACGGTGACGTGTTTGCGGTCGACCGTCGTGTGCGCCGACAGCACCCCGGGGACGGTCTTGGCGTGGCTGCTGGAGTTGCGGGCGAGGTCGGTGGGGCGCAACCAGACGATCGGGGTGTCACCCACCGCGAGCGGCAGGTGGGTGCGCGGCCGCGGTTTGAGAGCCGCGACGATGAACACGACCCCCAGGACGATCGCGCCTGCCGCGACGGGGACGATCCACTCGGACCAGTGCAGCCGGCCCAGCCATTGCACGGTGTTGCGGATCCAGGGTGCGTTCGCGAAGGTGCCGCGCATGATGAGCAGCTCACGCGCCGCGACGACCGCGAGACCGAGGGCTCCGACTGCGACGATGATTGCGGCGGGCACAGCGGCCGGGGTAGCGCGCGGCGTGCGTGGCCGGATGGGCGCCACCGGGGCGGGCGGTGCGGCCGGGTCGCCTTGTTCGGAATAGCGGCTCTCGGTCGAACTGTCTTCGGGTGCTGCCGATTCCGTTCCGACGACCACGATGTTGAGTTCGATGACCGGCATGCCCGTCATCTGCTCGACCTGACGGTGCACCTGCGCGCGGAGCCGGCGGTTGACGAGGTCGAGGTGGCACGGCCACTGCACCGCGATGTACAGGTTGATCGCGACGGCGCCCGCTCCCGTGGAGACGTCGGCGCGGGGGAGTTCCCGGCCCGTCAGGCGGGACAGCCCGCCGGACTGCTTGACGACGCCGGGTACCTGGAGCGCTGCGGCGACGGCGATCTTGACGACAGCGCGCTCCTTGATGACCAGTTCGCCGCGCAGGGCGGTGTCGTCGAGCGCCGCGTCGTCGTGAGGACCGGCGGGGGGTGCGGTGAAGGGTTCAGCCACGGCCGCGGCTTCGGAGGATGGCGCCGAGATCGAGGTGGCCGTCGCGGTGCGCGCCGACGGCCATGCCCAGCGCTCCGAGGAGGACGGCGAAGACGAATCCGCTGAAACCACCGAGGATGCCGGCGATGGCGAGAAGTAACCCGACGATCAGGCCTGTGATTGTGCTGTTCATTGAGCTTGTCCTGTCTCTGTCAGGAGATCTTCGATGGTCACGTCGACGGGGACGTCCACCAGCGATTCCACTGCGGCCCGCACTCTTTCGGCGGTGTCGACGACATTGGCGGGGTAGCGAGCCGAGAGGTGGACGGCACAGGACGTGGGGCCGACGGTCACCCCGGTCACCCGGCGTCCGGGCAGGTAGGTCGCGACTTCACCGAACGCGCCGCCGTGCATCGCTGCCACTCCGGGGGTCGCGAGGACGGCGGCGACGATGCGTTCGGAGATGTCCTCGGCGTGGGTGTCCGGTGGAACTGGTCCGGTCACTGCACCCTCGGTTTGCCGTCGAGCTCGGACGCTGCCTCGGATTCGTCGAACAACATGACGTCGAAGACCGTGATGTTCACTTCGGTCACTTCGAGCCCGGTCATGCGCTCGACGGCCGCGATGACGTTGCGCCGGATACCGACCGCGAGTTCGTGCAGTGCGACGCCGTATTCCGCGACGATGCCGATGTCGATGGCGGCCTGCTTCTCGCCGACTTCGACGGCGACGCCCTGGGCGTGGTTGACGCGGGCACCGGGGATTCGATCGCGGAGAGCGCCGACAGCGCGTGCGGTGCCGCCGCCCACGTCGTAGACGCCGTTGATCTCACGGGTGGCGATACCGGCGATCTTGGCGACCACGGCGTCCGCGATGATGGTCCGTCCCTCGGAACTGACGAGTTCGGGCGTCGCCCCGGCACCGAACTGCACGCGGCTGCGTGCGCCTGAATCGCTGGTCATCGTGGATCCCCTTCGAGTCGCCTGCCTTCTCTCCAACAGTAATGATCACCGACCGTACGCGGGGTCTCCCACGCGCCTTTCCGCCCGCGGATCTGGCGACGGGAGGCACCGAAAAATATTTGATATGACTGCCCGGTAGCATCTGACGTGATGCAGGTAACACAGGTACGGCACGACGGAAGGAACCCCATGGCGGAAGAGCCCACCGGTGAGGATGCCGTTCCCCAGGCCCGGACGCCGGCAGTCACCGCGGGTGTGGTGGTTCTCGCCGTCCTCGCGCTCGCGTTCCTCGCGGTCGCCGGCTATTTCGGCTACACGCACCGGCAGGCGGAGCAGGAGGCGCAGGAGAGATCCGAGATCCTCGATGCGGCGCGCCAGGGCGTCGTGAATCTGACGACGATGGACTTCGAGCGGGCCGACGAAGACGTGCAGAAGGTGCTCGACGGCTCGGCCGGAGACTTCCGCGACGAATTCGAAGCCCGGTCCCACGACCTCATCGCGGTCATGCAGGAGGCCAAGGTCAAGTCCCAGGGGGAGGTGCGCCAGGCCGCGATCGAGGCGCAGAACGGCGATTCCGCGGACGTGCTCGTCGCGGTCGCGCAGAAGGTGTCCAACGCGGGCGGCGCCGCCGAGGAACCGCGCGGGCAGCGGATGCGGGTGACGATGCAACTCGAGGACGGCACGTACAAGATCGTGAAGGCAGGGTTCGTGCAGTGAGTACCGACGCATCGCCGAAATCGCGCAGACTCCTCCTCATCCTGGGCGCGCTCACCGTGGTCGCGGCCGTGCTGGCGGGGGTTCTGTACGTCACGCTCTACCGGCCCGACCAGCGCGTCGACGACACCGTCCGCGCCACCGTGACCGACACCGCCTCGCAGGGCGCGATCGCCCTGCTGTCGTACACGCCGGACAGGGTCGAGAGCGACGTCGGCGCCGCGAAGGAACGCCTGACGGGTGAGTTCCTCGACTACTACACACAGTTCACGACGGACGTCGTCGTCCCGGCGGCCAAGGAGAGCCAGGTGGCCACCCAGGCGACGGTGGCCGCGTCCGGTCCGGTCGAGGTCGCGGCCGACACGGCGACGGTGCTGCTGTTCGTCAACCAGACCACCACCAGCGCCGCGAAACCGGAACCGGCGGTGACGGCGACGAGCATCACCGTCGAGCTCACCAAGTCCGGCGACAACTGGCTGATTTCCGGCTTCGATCCGGTTCAGTCGTCCGGGTAGCGTTGTCGCCCATGAGTACTCTTCGAGAGGTCGGCGACCGCGAGTCGTGGCGTTGCTGGCTGTGTGACGAACCGGTGGACCCCGACATGTCGGTCAACGATCCGCGCGGCCCCAGTATCGACAGCGTCGTCACCGCGAAGAAGGCCAAGGCGAAGGGCGGCGTCGAACGCCTCGCTCACCGCGCGTGCAACACCAAGAAGGGTGCCGTCAAGCCGGTCGTGCCGTGGCCCGACCGATTGTTCGTCGTCGACCCCGCCCCGATCATCGGTGTGGTCGAACAACTCGGCCGCAAGGGCGGACGGGTGGCGGTGGCACGGTGCCCGGGCAAATCGGACGCCGAGGACGCGGCGGAGTGGTTGCTCGACAGGTTGTCCCGCCTCGCACCGGAACTGAACGTCGAGACGCAGATCGACGCCGCCGGTGGTGCGTATCTGCTCGTCCTTCGCACCGCCTGACCCGTGAGTACTTGTTAACCGCGGGCGGTTAACAAGTACTCACGGGCGGCGGAGCCGCACTGTGGAGTACCGTCGGGACCAGAACATGAATCCGACCTCGAGTGCGAAGGAATTCCGATGAATCTGGCCTTGACCGACGAGGAGCTGGCGTTCCGCGACGAGATGCGAACGTTCTTCACCACGCAGATTCCGGCGGAGATCCGCGAGCGGTATGCGCGTGGTGAAGAAGTGGGTAAGGAAGGGTTCATCGAGTCCCAGCGGATTCTGAACGCCAACGGGCTCGCGACGCCGCACTGGCCGGTCGAGTGGGGCGGCCGCGACTGGACGCCGGTGCAGAAGCACATCTGGCTCGACGAGTTGCAACTCGCGTCCGTGCCCGAGCCGCTCGCGTTCAACACCAGCATGGTCGGCCCCGTCATCGCGGCATTCGGTTCGCAGGAGCAGAAGGAGAAGTTCCTTCCCGCGACCGCCAACCTCGACATCTGGTGGTGCCAGGGATTCTCCGAACCCGAGGCCGGCTCCGACCTCGCGTCGCTGAAGACCCGCGCCGTCCGTGACGGCGACGACTACGTGATCAACGGCCAGAAGACGTGGACCACCCTCGCGCAGCACGCCGACTGGATCTTCGTCCTCGCCCGCACCAACCCGGACGCCCCCAAGAAGCAGGCCGGCATCTCGTTCATCCTCGTCGACATGAAGACGCCCGGCGTCACGGTGCGTCCGATCAAGCTGATCGACGGAGGCTACGAGGTCAACGAGATCTTCTTCGAGGACGTGCGCGTGCCGGCCGAGAACCTCGTGGGCGAGGAGAACCAGGGCTGGAGCTACGCCAAGTTCCTGCTCGGCAACGAGCGCACCGGCGTGACCCGGCTGGGATTCTCCAAAGTCCGCCTCGCGCAGGCGAAGGAACGCGCCGCCGACATCTCGGTCGGCGAGGGGACGCTGCTCGACGACCCGCTGTTCGCCGCCCGGATCGCGGAACTGGAGAACGAGATCATCGCGCTCGAACTCACCCAATTGCGGGTGGTCGCGAGCTCGGCAGACGGCAAGCCCAACCCGGCGTCGTCGCTGCTGAAGCTCCGCGGGTCCGAACTGCAGCAGGCCACACTCGAACTGCTGACCGACGTCGCGGGACCCGACTCCCTGCCCTTCGCCGCCGGTGACGGCATCTCCTCGCCGCTCTGGGCGCAGCGGACGGCTCCGACCTACCTGAACTACCGCAAGGTTTCCATCTACAGCGGATCGAGCGAAGTGCAGCGCAGCATCATCGCCTCCTCGATCCTCGGATTGTGAGGGCGTGACATGGACTTCGAACTGACCGACGAACAGAAACTGCTGCGCGACACCACCCGCGAACTGCTCGGCCGCAGCTACGACGCGGAGAAGCGCAACGCCGTCACCGACACCGAGCAGGGGTGGAGCCCGCAGGTGTGGAAGCAACTCGCCGAGGTCGGACTGCTGGGTCTGAGCTTCGACGAGGAAGACGGCGGAATGGGCGCCGGACCTGTCGAGGTCGCGTCGGTGATGACGGAGATCGGCCGCCGTCTCGCGCCCGAACCCGTCCTCGACGCCGTGCTCGTTCCCGGCGGTCTGATCGCCGCGGCCGGCAGCACGGAGCAGCGGCGCCGGATTCTGCCGGACGTGTCGGAGGGCAACGTCCTGCTGGCCTTCGCCGATCGGGAACCGGGTGTGCGCTGGCCGTCCACCCAGGTGTCGACGACCGCGAAGAAGGACGGCGACGCGTGGACCCTCACCGGTACCAAGAACCCCGTTCCGCACGGCGGCAGCGCGAACACCCTGGTCGTGACGGCGGCACTCCCGGACGGTGGGGTCGGACTGTTCCTCGTCGACGCCGACGCCAGCGGCCTGACCCGCACCGCCTACGCGACCCACGACGGTCTGCGGGCCGCGCAGGTCGAATTGTCGGACACCCCGGTTGAGCCTCTCGGTGAGGGCGGTGACGCGTCGTCGGCGATCGAGGGCGCGCAGATCCGGGCGCAGGCGGCACTGTGTGCGGAGGCCGTCGGCGCGATGGAGGAAGCTCTGCGACTGACCACCGAGTACCTGAAGACCCGCAAGCAGTTCGGTGTTCCGATCGCGAAGTTCCAGACGCTCACGCACCGTGCGGCCGACATGTATGTGCTGCTGGAACTGGCTCGCAGCATGAGTCTCTACGCGACGATGTCGCTGGCCGACGGAACCGTCGATCCGGTGGTCGCGTCCCGTGCCAAGCTGCAGATCGGCCGCTCCGCCCGCACGATCGGGCAGGAAGCGATCCAGATGCACGGCGGCATCGGCATGACGGCCGAGTATCCGGTCGGGCACTATTTGAGCCGGCTGACCGCCATCGAGCACACCCTCGGCGGGTCCGACGACCACCTGCGGGTGCTCGCGTCGGCGACAACCCAGGGCACCATCAGCATCATCTAGCCGCGCCCGTGAGTACTTCTCAACCGCCCGCGGTTGAGAAGTACTCACGGGTCCAGGTCTCGGATTGGTATCGGAACGCGCGTTTTCGACGTGTCGCACAGGGACCCCAGTGTGACGCGGCTAACGTTCTGCGCGCACACCAGAACTCACGGGGGATGTACGTAATCTCGGTGAAGGAGCATTGCCATGGGGTCCGGTCCAGTCAAAGCGATCATGTGGAGCCTGCTTTTCGTGGGACTCGTCGGTGCGGGAGTCGGGATCTCCGAACTGCACGTCCCGTGGACGGTCGCATCGCTGATCGTCGCGTCGGTCTCCGGCCTGGTCCTGCTCAGGATCCGCGCCGACGCGCACCCCGAACTGCACAGCGACCGCCGGATGGCTGCCGGCTGACCACCGGTCACTCCGTCTGGAGACTGTCCGCCCACCTGCCGATGTCGCCGCGTTCCAGTGCGAGCGCCAGCAGTTCCGGGAACCTGTCCGGGGTGCAGGCGAACGCCGGAATGCCGAGCCCACCCAGGGCAGCCGCGTTGTCGTGGTCGAACGACGAGGCGCCGTCGTCGGACAGCGCCAGCAGAACCACCACCTGGACGCCCGCGTTCTTCATCGCCGCCATCCGCCGCAGCATCTCCGCGCGGATCCCGCCCTCGTACAGGTCCGAGATCAGCACGAACAGCGATTCGGTCGGCCTGTCGATCAGTGACTGGCTGTAGGCGATGGCCCGGTTGATGTCGGTGCCGCCTCCGAGTTGCGTGCCGAACAGCACGTCGACGGGATCGGACAGCTTGTCGGTGAGGTCGACGACTGCCGTGTCGAACACGACCAGCGACGTCTTCAGTGCCCGCATCGAGGCGAGCACCGCGCCGAACACGGACGCATACACGACGCTCGACGCCATCGACCCGGACTGGTCGATGGCGAGGACGACGTCGCGGTGCACGGCCTGCGATCGGCGGCCGTACCCGAGCAGTCGCTGCGGTACCACCGTCTTGTACTCGGGGAGGTAGTGCGCGAGGTTGGCGCGGATGGTGCGATTCCAGTCGATGTCGCGGTACTTGGGGTTGGTGATGCGGGCCGACCGGTTCAGGGCACCGGTGACGGCGGTCCTGGTCTTCTGCGCGATCCGTTCCTCCACCTCCCGGACGACTTTCTCGACGACGATCCGGGCGGTCGCCTTGCTGGTCTCGGGCATCACCCGGTTCAGGCTCAGCAGCGTGCCGACGAGGTGGACGTCCGGTTCGACGGCGTCGAGCAGTTCGGGTTCGAGGAGCAGCTGGGTGAGGCCGAGCCGGTCGATGGCGTCCTTCTGCATCACCTGCACGACGCTGCTCGGGAAATAGGTGCGGATGTCGCCGAGCCAGCGCGCGACCTTCGGCGCCGATCCGCCGAGACCCGCGCCGCGACGGCGGCTCTTCGACCCTTCGCTGCTGGTGTCGTACAGGGCTGCCAGAGCGCCGTCCATCGCCGCGTCCGTCTTGGACGCGAGACCGCCGGTGGATTCCTCGGCGGCGTTGCCGAGCAGCAGTCGCCACCGCCGTAGCCTCTCCGCGTCGTCGGTCACGACGTCACCCCCAGAATGTCCGCGACGGTCCGGATCGCGATCGTGCCCCGCCGAGCGTCGACCTCGGCGCGGGCATCTGCCGTGGACCCGCCCTCCACGGACTGCCCGATCGCCCGGCGTTCCCCGGTTTCGAACCCGCCGAACGTGCGCCGCAGCAGTGGCAGCACGTCGACGAAGTCCTGCTCGCGCAGTCCCGACACCCATCCGTCGAGGAGTCGCAGCAGTTGCCGGTCGTGGACCAGCAGCAGCCCCCCGCCGCCGAGGAAGCCGTCGACCCACCCCGCCTTGGCGGACGGATCGGCGCCGACGGACAGCGCCCGCGACAGTCGGGTGGTGGACTCGGTTTCGCTGATGGCACCTGCGTCGCGGAGCAATCGGACCATGCGTCCGATCACAAGGCCGTTCACGTCGCTGCGGTCGACGAGGCCGGCGAGTGTGCCGAGCCACCGCGCCGACGCGCGATCGTCGTCGCGCAGCATCACCGCCGCGTGGACGTCGTCGACGGCGCGGCGCAGGTCGAGTGCGCTGTCGTCGTCCAGACCCGACAGCGCCGAGGGCAGTCCCGCGCAGACGCGGACGAGCAGGCTGTCGGTGACGCGGGTGAGGGACGAGACGTCGGTGCCGCGGACGTCGCCGTAACGCAGTGTGCGGGTGAGCGCGGGCAGGGCCTCCATCAGGTGCATCACGTCGTGGTCCAGCGTGGCCGCCGTCTCCAGCGCACGCAACAACTCGGCCAGCGCATCCCCGAGATCCGACAGCAGTGCCTGCTCGAGCAGCCCGGTGAGCCGGGCGAGGGAGACGTCACGGGACGACGCCTCCTCGCGCACCTTCGCTGTCGCCGCGGCCTCGACAGTGGTGCCCCACGGCGACGCCTCGATGATCGACACCGCCAGTTCGGGTTTCCAGGTGAGGGACCACGTCTCACGGAACGTGCCGGTGCCACGGACGTCGCTGTCGGCGGGCGTGCCCCAGCCGACACCGAGGATCTGCAACCGGTGCAGGAGCCGGGATCGTGCGACGTCGTTGTCTCGGCGCAGGTCGAGGTCGATGGTCTTCTCGGTGGCCTGCTGCTTGAGCCGCAGAGTCTTCGCCCGCGCCCGCAGGTCGGCGTCGAGGGGGACCGTCGGGGTGTCGGCCGGGACGGCGCCGAGTGCCTCACCGACGACGAGTCGCCGCGTGATCAGGTCGAGCAGGACGTCGTCGCCGTCGCACATCACGGCGCGGGTGGCCTCGGTGACCTCGGAGAGACCGGCCAGCGGCCGCGCGCGCATCGCAGCCAACGTCTCTGCGAGACGGACGGATTCGATGACGTGTGCACTCGACACCGGAAGGTCCTCGTCCCGCAGCACGCGCGCGACCTTCGTGAGCCATCGGGTGATCGTCCGGTCCGGGGCGGTGAACAGGTGGTGATACCAGCCGGGAGAGGTGATCCCGGCGCCGTATCCCGATGCCGCGGACAGCCGCGAGTGGGT
Organism: Rhodococcus sp. JS3073; assembly: GCF_026810085.1. Classification (NCBI taxonomy): domain Bacteria; kingdom Bacillati; phylum Actinomycetota; class Actinomycetes; order Mycobacteriales; family Nocardiaceae; genus Rhodococcus; species Rhodococcus sp. JS3073. Next base: position 6,423,567 of record NZ_CP113951.1, read on the forward strand.
CCACGGCACCCACGTGAGCGAGGTCTTGATCTTGGGGATTCCCTTGAGGATTCGCGCGTCGGCGGTGGCCGGTCCGAGAGGACCGGTGAGTGCCGGGGCGTGCCACGCGCCGCACACCACCGCGATCCGCTGCGCGCCGCCCTTGATCACCTTCCGCAGCGTCTGGCGCATGTACGCCTCGCGCCTGCTGGTGGGTTCGTCGAGTTCGACGGTGTCCCGCAGGGCGGTCATGGCGTCGGTGATCGCGTCGAACGAGTCGGGCCCCGAACCCGATTCGACGACGGCGTCCCACCAGCGTTCGGTGTCGTCGTAGCCCGCCGCGGCGGCCAACTGGGTCAGCGGATCCTCGGAACGGGGCTCGGAGTCGTCGGCGGCGAGGGTGTTGGCGGCCGGAAGGTCGCAGAAGCGGACGTCGACACCGCGCCCGGCCGCCCACGACAGCGCCTGCCACTCCGGGGAGAACACGGCGAACGGCCAGAACGCCGCGGTCCGGGGTTCGCCGGTGGCATACGCGAGCAGGGCCACCGGAGGCTCCATCGTGTCGGAGGCGGTCAGCGCGACCAGCGGATCGGCGTCCGCGGGCCCTTCGATCAGGACGGCGTCGGGGACGAACTCGTCGAGCGCGCGACGCACCGATCGTGCCGAACCGGGCCCGTGGTGGCGGATGCCGAAGACACGGACGTCGGAGTTCACCCCGTGACCTCGCGGCACGCCCGGTAGAAGTCGGCCCAGTCCTCCCGTTCGCGGACCACGGCCTCGAGGTATTCCGTCCACACCACCTTGTCGGCCACCGGGTCCTTCAGCACGGACCCGAGGATGCCGGCGGCGACATCGGACGGACGGAGCACCCCGTCACCGAAGTGCGCGGCGAGGGCGAGTCCGTTGGTGACGACGGAGATCGCCTCCGCCGTCGACAGCGTTCCGGACGGCGACTTCAGTGTGGTGCGACCGTCGCTGGTGACGCCCGATCGGAGTTCGCGGAAGACGGTGACCACGCGCCGGATCTCGTCGACGGTCGCCGGGACCTCCGGCAGTTCCAGCGAGGACCCCAGTTGCTCGACGCGCCGCGCGACGATGGCGACTTCGTCCTCCTCGTTGGCGGGCAGGGGCAGGACCACCGTGTTGAAGCGCCTGCGCAGCGCGGAGGACAGTTCGTTGACGCCGCGGTCGCGGTCGTTCGCGGTGGCGATCAGATTGAAACCCTTGGCGGCCTGCACCTCGGTGCCCAGTTCGGGGATGGGGAGCGTCTTCTCCGACAGCACGGTGATGAGTGCGTCCTGCACATCGGCGGGAATGCGGGTGAGTTCCTCGACCCGTGCGATCCGCCCGCCCTGCATTGCCGTCATGACGGGGGACGGAACGAGTGCGCCCGCTGTCGGGCCTTCGGCGAGAAGTCTCGCATAGTTCCAGCCGTACCGGATGGCCTCCTCCGGTGTCCCCGACGTTCCCTGGACGAGCAGGGTCGACTCGCCGGAGACCGCCGCCGACAGGTGTTCCGACACCCACGTCTTGGCGGTCCCGGGGACGCCGAGCAGAAGCAACGCGCGATCGGTCGCGAGCGTCGCGACTGCCACTTCGATGAGCCGGCGCGGACCGACGTACTTGGGGGAGATGACGGTGCCGTCGTCGAGTTCGCCGCCGAGCAGGTACGTGACGACCGCCCACGGAGACAATTTCCACGACGGTGGCCGGGGCCGGGTGTCGTGCGCGGCGAGGGCGGCGAGTTCGTCGGCGTAGGCCTGCTCGGCGTGGGGTCGTAGCAGGTGGGCCTGGGCGGCCGCGATCTCGGTCACTCGAGCTCCTTCAGGACTGTTCTGCGATGGTCGATGTTGGTGGCGACAGCGGCGAACGCCTGGTGCCAGCCGGGGTCACGGGTGCGTTCGGCGGCCGCTCGGAGCAGCGGCGCCGCCGCGAACGGGAAGTGCGTCTCGGCGCTGCGGAGGGTCGAGTAGTGGCTGTGCCGGGAGAACTGCCCGAGGTCCTTGCCGGTCTCGGCGTGCCGCCCGGCGACGTCCTCGAGGCGAGCGATCACCCGCTCGGCCAGGTCGAGCGGCCAGGGGTGGGGCAGACCGTCGAACAGGGCGGCGCCGTCGACGCCCAGCAGGTAGGAGTCGGCGCGACCCGACAGGATGTATGCGAGGCGTTCGCGGGCGGGAACGATCGGTACGACGCGACGTTCGGTTTTCCGACCTTCGCGGTGTAGCAGAGCCGACGCCCAGCGCGGATTGCGCTGCAGCACGGTGGCCGTGGTCCACGCCTCCATCATCACCTCCCGCCACTGGTCTTCGATCCGGATCTCCAACGCGGTGGAGGCGGAGCCGATCATGCCTTCCCACACCGACAAGGGGGCGGCGGTCACCACCATCCGCAACCACCAGCTGCGGATTCCCTTGTTCTTGAAGTGGACGTCCTCGATGCCGTCGCGCCGGGCCGAATCGTCCAGGGAACCGGGCATGTTCACCACGAGACGGGTGCGCAGCGGCTTCTTCTCCACCCGCACCCATGCCCGGGCGCGAGCGGCCATCCGCTCGGCGTATGCGGAGTTCGGCAGCTGCCGCAGCAACTGGACCGCTTGCTGGCGCACCTCTTTCCGCCGGTCGTCGAGCGCGTGCTCGAGCAATGCGGAGTCGGCGTCGCCGAGCCCCGTGCCGAGGACGGCGATGAACGCCGCCCGGTGCTCGCCCCGTTCGGAATCCCAGGTGCGGCTCAGTTCGGCCATCGCGATCGCCGGGTCCACTGCCCGCATCGTCGTGAGCCATTGCAGTCGTTCCTGGTGTGCGCCGTGCGTCCACACGTCGGTGCGGTCGGGCCGGCGGACCAGCGTCGACCAGTCCGGGTTCTGCGCGGCGAGCCACTGGCCGCGGGGGCCCACCAGCCGGAGGATGCTTTCGCGGTGGGTGTCGTTGCTGCGGGCCACGGCCATCAGGTCGGCGACGAGATGATCCGGTGCGCGGTAGTTCCGCTCGGCCACGACCGCGAACCACTCGGTGAGCGTCCACGACTTCGCGGCGAGCAATTTCATCAGATGCGACGCGGACGCGGGCGGCAACTGCAGCCTCGGATCGTCCTCGGCGGGTGCGGGCAGCACGTGCGCGGAGGCGGCGACTCCGCCGTCGCGGTACGCGTTCTCGAGCGCGGCGGCGCCCAGCAGAGTCTCGGCCGGATCACCGATGACCGACTGTGCCAGTTCGCCGGTGGCCAGATCCTGGAACGTCGGGGCGGACCGTGCCGTGCCGAGAAGGGCGGCGGAGAGGAGTTCGCTCATCGCCGGCTCCCCGCCGCCACGGCCGAGGGCGTGCCTGCCCCGAGCGGGTACACGTCGCCGCGATCGAACACCGACACGGGAACAAGTGACTCGCTGGTCCACTCCCCGAACACGGTGACGGGACGGCCGCCGGACATTCCGAGGAGCCGCCACAGGACCGGGTCGTCGCCGGACAGCGGCAATGCGCGCCCCTGCGCGTCGACGAGAAACCAGTGCCCGTCGTCGATTGCCGGGGTGACGCCGGTGAGCAGCGCCGGCCACGACCGGACCCACGGGTCCGCTCCGACCGCGGCGGCGAAGTGGTCGAGAGCGGTGTCGATGTCGCTCGGAGCGACGGTGGTGAACGGTTCGGCGGTGTCGTGGGCGTCGCCGAACCGGGCGCGCAGCGGCGCGGCGCCGGGGTAGAAGTGCAGGGTGGCGTCGACGAGCGATCCGAGCGGCGGGACCTCTGTCGAGAAGTTCGCGGAGCCGTGCGCGAAGTCCAGGAGGATCGCGCGGCGACCGTGGTCGCGGCCGATCAGCCACACCTTGCGGGTGAAGAGGCGTTTCTCTTCGGTGGTCTGCATCCCCAGGACCATCCACCGGTCGCGGACTCCCGGCTCGCTGCGCACGCTGTCGGTGGCCACCGGGTATCCCACGTGCGAGCGCACCGACGCCTGCAGGGGTTCCGGTAGTTCGCTCAGACGGCGGTGGGCGACGACGAGAAGGTGCAGTCTGGCGTACTCGCGGAGTAGCCGGTCCGGCCAGTCGGTCCGGGTGGCCACGACGATCGGCAGGCGACGCAGGGCGGACGCGACGCCGGGCGCCTGCGCGTCGACCATGCGGGCCGCGATGGCGTCGAACGCGGCTGCCGAGATGTCGGCGGCGCCGAGCCCGCCGCGGATCTGGTCGGTGAGCCACAGGTCGAGTTCGTCGAGGCCCGCCGTCACCCGCTCGGCCCGGCGTTCGGTGGCCTTCACACCGGCCGTTTTGGTGGCCGCAGCCGCAGGCACGGCTGCCCGCCCGGCCCTGCGGCTCAGCCAGTCCGCCGCGAACGGGGGCGGTTCGGACTGCTCCGGGACCCGGCCCTGCGACCAGATCAGCAGCAGGCCGAGCGTGTGTTTGCAGGGAAACTTCCGGCTCGGGCACGAGCAGTTGTACGCAGGGCCGGAGAGGTCGACGACCGATCGATAGGGGCTCTTGCCGCTGCCCTGGCACAGTCCCCACAGTGCGTTGCCGTTGCTGCCCGTCTCCGACCACGCGGCCGACAGCTTTCCGGCGGCAGCGAGCGAGCCGGCATCGGGGGCGACCGATGCGACCTGTCCCTCCGACCAAGGCGACGTCACTCCGCCACCGTAGGGGAGTTGTCCGACAGGAAGGGAGGAGGGTGCGCGGAATTGTCGGCCAACTTCGGTGTGGACGTCGGCCTCCCGTGTCAAGCTGTCGTCAGGTACGACAGCGAGGGAGTGGGCCGGTGATCCACGGAAGGTATTTCGAGTTCAAGGGTCGTCCCGCCGTGCGGTTCCGGTGCACGTACCCGTTCTCCGTCCAGAGGCTGTGGGAGGCGGTGTCCGAGCCGGCCGAGCTCGCACACTGGTTTCCGTCGCGGGTCCGCATCGACACCTACGCCGGTGGTGACATCGAGTTCTTCCCCGAACCGCACAGCGACCCCGAGACGGGGACGGTCCTCGTCTACGGCGCCCCGTACACGCTCGCGTTCACGTGGGGCGGGGACGAGATCCACTTCGAGGTCGAACCGACCGCGGAAGGGTGCGCCCTGACGCTCGTGAACGTCCTCGAGGTCCGCAACACGGCGGCCAGGAACGCCGCCGGGTGGAGTGTCTGCCTCGCCGACCTCGACCGGCACCTCGACGGCTCCGACGCGCCCGGTCACCGTGGAGATGCGTCGGCGGATTGGCGCCCGTTCTATCAGACCTATTTGGGGGAGGGGATGCCGTCCGGTGCGCAGATCCCCGGGGAGTCCGCCTGACCGTGGCCGGCGGCGGTCCGGCGGCGAGGGCGTTCGAACAGGCTCTCCACGTCCGACGCCGGCTCGTCCGGCTCCTCGACCGCGATGTTCCCGCCGGTCCTCAGCCATCCGTTGCGCAGCGAGGACGTCAACCAGTTGTCCAGCGCGGCTTGGGTTTCGAACTTCAGCACGATCACGCAGACATCGGAGGTGCTGCTCTCCTTGAGCCATCCTCCGCCGAGGAATCCGGGGAACAGCCGGGCGAGCCCGAGTCCGGTCTGGATCCAGTCCGCGAACTCCTCGTCGCAGCCGGGGAGGACCCGGCGGACGATGGTCGTCGTGACGGACGCATCCACGGGCCCGGCTGTTCCAGCGCCCTCGGCCGCGTGCTCCATCGTTTCCTACCTCGGTTCTGCTCACCCCCGTGACACGTGCCACCTCAAACTACCAGCGGATACGACGTCACAGGTCGTAGAAGGGCGCGGCGTACCTGAACGTGCCGGTGATGCTCGGATCCCAGCGTGCGAGCCGGCGGACCTGGAAGTGGGACGACCACGAGGGCTGGTCCGGTTCGATCCCGACCGACGTTCCCGAGACGAAGCCGAACCGCGGGTAGTAGTCGAGGTGACCGAGCAGTGCCACCAGGGGTTCGTCCCTGGCGTCGGCGCCGCCGAGCGCGGCGTGCATCAGTGCCGAACCCACCCCGTCGCGCTGGAGGCCGGGGAGTACACCGATCGGACCGAGCGCGAGTACGTCCGTGGAGTCGACGGTCGCGCGGGTCAGGCACACGTGGCCGGCGACCGACCCCGCCAGTTCGGCGACGAGGGACAGTTGTGGAATCCACGCGTCGCTCGACCTCAACCGGGCCACGAGGCCGACCTCGAGGGGAGCGTCGCCGTCGAAGGCCTGCCGGTGCACCTCCGCCACCGCATCGATGTCACCCGGATTCTCGCGTCTGATCAGCATGCGCACAGAGTGCATCGACGGGCACGCGGTCGCAACGGATTTCTCACGGCGCCCGTTGTCCGGCCGGTAGCGGTGCGCTGAAAGCGTTCTCCAATTGTGACCGTGTGACATTTCCGGCCGACTGAATTTCCGAGGCATCAATAGCAATATGGGCAGAACGTGAGTCGAGCAAAGGACAACGGGAATCGGGGTGCGGGTGGTCGAGGCCAGAGTGGTCGGATATAGTTGCGGTGTGCAACACAACGAGGTCGAGCCGGAGGAAACGCCCGCATCGGGCGTGGTGGCCGTCCATGACGAACTCGTCCGCCTCGTCCGTCAACTGGTCGCCGGAGACCGCCCTCCCGTCGGATCCCCGACGTTCGCTCAACATTCGCTGCTCTCCTTCGTCGCCCGCAATCCGGGATGCCGGGCCACCCAGATCTCGGACGCATTCGGTGTGCACCGCTCCACGGTGTCGCGTCAACTCCGGGGCTGCATCGACGAGGGTTGGGTGCACGCCGAGCCGGGACCGCTCCGCAGCGGACACCCGTTGAGCCTCACCGACGGCGGCGTCGCGGTGCTGGCCGGCGCCGACGCACGCCGGGTGGAGGAAGTCCGCGACCGGGTGGCCTCGTGGTCGGACAGCGAAATCGCCGCGTTCGCCCGGCACCTCCGGAAGTTCCGCCAGGGCGGCGACACCGACGACGACAGCATCGGAGACGACACCCGTGCGTGAGTACACCAGCGGCCCGACGTTCACCGTCTCCGATCACGAGAACGCCGTGCTGAGGGTATTCGCGCACGCCGAGAGCCACCCGGATCGGGTGATGTACACGCGTCCGGAGGCCGGCGGGTGGGTCGACGTGACGGCCAAGGACTTCGGCGCGCTCGTCATCGGGGTCGCGAAGGGGTTGATCGCCAACGGTGTCCGGCCCGGCGACCGCGTGGCACTGCTGTCGTCGACGAGATTCGAATGGTCGCTGCTCGACTACGCGATCTGGGCGGCGGGCGCCGCGTCCGTTCCGATCTACGACTCGTCCTCGCACGACCAGATCCGGTGGATCATCGAGGATTCGGGGGCCGTCGCGGCGCTCGTGGAGACTCCCGCCCACGCGTCGAGTTTCGAGGGCGACGGCATCCCCTACACGCTGAAGCGCATCCTCACCATCGACGAGGACGCGGTGGGCACGCTCATCAAGGACGGATTGTCGATCGACGATTCCGAGGTGTTCAAACGGGTGGTGGCACTGACCGCCAACGATCTCGCCTCGCTCGTGTACACGTCCGGGACCACCGGTCGCCCCAAGGGCTGCATCCTCACCCACCGGAACTTCCTGTCGGAGGTGCGGGCGTTGCTCGCGGCACCGATCGGCGACGTCGCCCGGCCGGGCAACCGCGTCCTGACGTTCCTTCCGCTGGCACACGTGCTGGCGCGCGCGGTGTCCCTGGCGATGTTCGAGGCCGGCGCGACCCAGGCGCACTGGTCCGACTTCGGCACGGTCACCGGGGAATTCGAACGTTTCCGGCCCAACACCATTCTCGGTGTTCCCCGCGTCTTCGAGAAGGTGCGGGACGGTGCGGCGCGCAAGGCGGCGTCGGCGGGCGGGCTGCAGAAGCGGATCTTCGACTTCGCCGAGGCCACGGCGGTGGCGTACAGCGAGGCCCAGGACACGGGTGGCCCGTCGCTGCGGCTCCGGCTCGAGCGTGCCCTCGCCGACAAGCTCGTCTACGCGAAACTCCGTGCCGCCCTGGGTGGCGACTGCTGGTGGGCGATCTCGGGTGGCGGAGCCCTGATGCCGAGCCTCGGTCACTTCTTCCGGGGCATGGGAGTTCCGGTCTACGAGGGCTACGGCCTCACCGAATCGACTGCCGCGCACTGTGTCAACGTCCCCGGTGCGCAGAAGATCGGGACGGTCGGTCGGCCCCTGGGTGGTAACAGTGTGCGCATCGCCGAAGACGGTGAGATCGAACTGCGCGGCGGCGTCGTATTCGGCGGTTACTGGCGCAACGAACACGCCACCCGGGAAGTGCTCGACGACGGCTGGTTCCGCACCGGCGATCTCGGCGACCTGGACGACGAGGGTTACCTGACCATCACCGGCCGCAAGAAGGATCTGCTGGTCACCGCAGGCGGCAAGAATGTGTCGCCGGGCCCCCTCGAGGACCGGCTGCGCTCGCACACCCTCGTCTCGCAGGCCGTGGTGGTGGGGGACGGCCGCCCGTTCATCGGTGCCCTGCTGACCGTCGATCCTCAGGAGTTCGACAAGTGGAAGTCCGCGCACGGCAAGCCGTCCGACGCCACCGTGGCGGACCTGCGCGACGACGAGGAGCTGCGCGGGGATCTGCAGGACGCGGTGGACGACGCGAACACCACCGTCTCGCACACGGAGTCGATCAAACGGTTCGTCGTCCTCGGCCGCGACCTCACGGAGGCCGACGGTGAGCTGACCGCCACGCTGAAGATCAAGCGTCCCGTGGTGACCGAGCGCTTCGCCGACGACATCGCGAGCCTGTACCGGCGGGGCTGACCCGTTACGGTGGCGGCATGACAACAGCTTTCGTTCTGTCGGGTGGGGCGAGCCTCGGTGCCATCGAGGTCGGCATGTTGCAGACCCTGATCGGCAGGGGAATTCGGCCGGACTTCATCGTCGGCACGTCCGTCGGCGCGCTCAACGGCGCCTGGCTCGCCGGCGGCTCCTCCGACTCGGACCTGCGTGAACTCGCAGATCTGTGGCGCGGTCTCACCCGCAGTGCGGTGTTCCCCACCGGATTGCTCACCGGATTCACCGGTTTCGTCGGCCTCCGGAACCATCTGGTGTCCAACCGCGCCATCCGGAGGCTGCTGGAGCAGAATCTCCGGTTCGAGCGGATGGAGGACGCGCCCATCCCGCTGCACGTCATCGCCGCCGACGTCCTGACCGGCAAGGACGTCCGGCTGTCGACGGGGCCCGCCGTCGACGCCGTCACCGCCAGCGCGGCGCTGCCCGGCATCCTCCCACCCGTGGTGATCGACGGCCGGGCGCTGATGGACGGTGGGGTCGTCAACAACACCCCCATCTCCCATGCGATCGAGCTGGGGGCCACAACCGTGTGGGTGCTCCCCACCGGATATGCCTGCACCCTGTCGAAGGTCCCCGGAAGTGCCCTGGGCATGGGGTTGCTCGGTGTGACCCTCGCGATCAATCAGCGGCTCGCCCTCGACATCGAGCGGTACGAGAGCGCCGCCGACATCCGGGTGGTGCCCCCGCTGTGCCCGCTGGACACGAGTCCCGCCGACTTCGGCGACGCCGACGAGCTGATCACGCGGGCTCGGGAGCAGACCGCGAAGTGGCTCGACGAGGCGCGGGTCGTCGAGGTCGGTCAGGCCGATCTGCTGCTGCCGCACGTGCACGGATAACCGTCAGCGGCACCCCGCGGCCGCAGGCACCCCGGCAAGTCGCTCGTCGATCCAGCGCACCACCTCGGGTAGCGCGAACACGGCCGCGGTGAGGTGCTCGCCGAACTGCGGGGCGTAGGTGACGTCGCCGCCGCCGCGGCACCACTCCTGCTGCAGCGCGATCACCCCGTCCTCCGGAATCCACTCGTCGCCGAGGAACACTCGCGACGACCCGTGATACAGCAGCACCGGTGTGGCCGGGGTGAGCGCGCCCATCCTGTTCTCTGCGACCACCGTTCGGGCCGTGGGACTGCCGAACGGATCGGGCGCGGCCGCGAACAGTTCGGCGGGCAGCGAGGCGATCCCCGCCGGTGCGAGCGCCAGGATGCACTGGTCCTTCAACGGGGACGTCGCCAGCAGCACACCGAGCGGATTCGCCAGTGTCAGCATTTCCGGGTACTCGCGGGCGAGCCCGAGGACGGCGGACAGGTACAGACCCGAACCGAGCTGGCCGTTCATCGTCCTGCGCAGCAAACCGAAATCGGCGGGTATCCCGCCTGCAGCGGCGCCGGCGAGTTCGACGTCCGGCGCGTACGACGGTTGCAGTTGCGCTGCCCAGCCGGTGGCGATCGCACCACCGCTGTATCCCGTCGCGACGACCGGACTGTCCGAGAGCCCGAGGCCGGGTAGACGCTTCATGCCGCGGATGCTGTCGAGCACGGCATGACCGGCCATTCGTCCCGCGCTGTACGCCATCCGCGGTCCCTGGTGGTCGGGCACGAGCACCGCGTAGTTCTTCGCGAGGAACAGCGACAGCACCGGTGGGATGTCCAGGTCGAGGGTCTGCCAGTCGTGCACCATCTTGTAGGACGGGGTGCACCGGGCGCCGAGGGAGTCGATGGGCATGTTGTAGTCGACCACCGGTCGCGGTCCCGGTGCCGTCCACGCCGCGGTCGGCACCAGGACCGTCGCGGTCACCGGCACGGGACGGTCCTTGGAATCGTTGGAACGCACCATGATCTGGTGGGCCCGGTGCGGCACCAGCGTGTTCGGGAATGCCCGGAGCGTCAATTGCCGTGAGCGGATGATCTCGCCTGCACCGAACTCCGCGACGTTCGGTGGCCACGCGAAGAAGTCGTCGTCCAGAATGGGGGACGGGAGAATGGATTCGGTCCCCAGGGGCTGGGCGGAGGCACGTGGAGGGTGGGCGCAGACGAACGCGGCTGCGCAGGTGGAGAGTGTCATCAGGACCACTGCACGAAACAGCTTCATCGCTACCACCGCCTGAGGTAACTGTCCCAGAATGTAACTGTAACTCCAGTCACATCATCGCAGATCGACACGGGTACAGCGGTGGTTTGTTTTCGCTGCGGGGTGGTTACTGTGTGTGCATGGCGGTCACCGTGGAGCGGGCAGTACTCGAGCAGGCTGAAGACATCGTTCAGATGCACTGGGACGCTGAGGATTGGATCCTGGCCAGGGAACTCGACGCACCCGCCCGGGGTGAGGTGTCGCTCGCCGACGTTCGTGAACAGATCGAGTTCGGGGAATGGCGTGTCGCGTTGTTCGCGGGGATCGTGGTGGGGGCGCTGCGGGTGCTGCGATCCGATCCGGACGTGTGGATCGAGGACGACATCCCGGCCGCGTACGTGGCCCGGGTCATGACCGATCGCCGGCACGCCAGCGCGGGACTCGGCGCCCAATTGCTCCGGTGGGTCGACGAGCACGCCCGCTCCCAGGACGCGTCCGTCGTCCGGCTCGAGTGCGTCGAAACCAACGCCCGGCTACGCGACTACTACGAGGAGCAGGGTTTCTTCCTGGTGGGTCGCAGGGACTTCGACGTGGAATGGCCGAGCGTCGTGCTCATGGAGAAATCCCTGCACTGACCGTTCACAGCGGGTCGAGGATCCGGTGCAGGAACTGGCGCAGCCTCGGCCCGGTCGGATTGGCGAGCACGTCTTTCGGTGTGCCGCGCTCGAGGACGACACCGTTGTCGACGAACAGCACCTGGTCCGCCACCTGCTGCGCGAACCGGATCTCATGGGTGACGATCACCATCGTCCAGCCCTCGGTCGCGAGATCCCGGATCACCCGCAACACCTCGCCGACCAGTTCGGGGTCGAGTGCGGACGTGGGCTCGTCGAACAACATCAGTTTCGGCTTCAGGGCGAGCGCCCGGGCGATACCGACCCTCTGCTGCTGACCGCCCGACAGTTGGTACGGGTACTGGTCGGCCTTCTCCGCCAGGCCGACCTGGGTGAGCAACCGCATCGCGTCCGCGTGCGCCTCAGCCTTGGGGCGTTTCTGCACCACGATCGGGCCCTCGGTGACGTTCTGGATCACCGTCTTGTGCGGAAACAGGTTGTGGGCCTGAAACACCATGCCGCTCTGCCCGCGGAACGTGGCCAGCGTCGACCGGTCCACCTTGGCGCCGAAGTCCACGGACACGTCGCCGATGGAGATCGTCCCGCGGTCCGCCACGTCCAGGGCGTTGAGGGTGCGCAACACCGTCGTCTTGCCGGAGCCCGACGGCCCGATGATGACGGTCACCGTACCTGCCCCGACGTCGAAGCTGATGTCGCGCAGGACGTGATGGTCGCCGAACGACTTCTCGACGCCGGATACCTGAAGCAGGGGAGGGGTGTCGGTCATTTGGCCACATACCTGTCGAGTCGGGCTTCGAGCCGGCCCTGGACGGCCGACAGGAAGATGCAGATCACCCAGTAGTACAGCGCGGCGACGCTGTAGAGCGCGAAGAAGTCGAACGTCGGTGCGGCGGCGAGCTGGGCGACGCGCAGCAGTTCGGTCACCAGGATCGTCGATGCCAGCGAGGTGTCCTTCACCAGCGAGATCAGTGTGTTCGACAGCGGCGGCACCGCGACCCGTGCGGCCTGCGGCAGGACGATCCGCTGCAATGTGGTGGTGTACCCCATCCCGATGGTCTGCGCTGCTTCCCACTGCCCCTTGGGGATCGACAGGATCGCCGACCGGATCACCTCGGCGGCGTACCCGCCGACATTGAGGCTGAACGCGATCACGGCCGCCGGGAAGGGGTCGAGAACCACGCCGAATTGGGGCAGCGCGTAGAACACGATGAACAACTGCACCAGGAGCGGCGTGCCGCGGATGATGGAGACGTAGAACCGGGCGATCACCGACAGCGGTCTGATCGACGAGATCCGCGCGAGCGCCACCAGCAACGCGATGACGAGCCCGATGCTGAAGCTGATGATCGTCAACGGAATCGTCATGGTGACGGTGGCCTTCAGCATCGGCCACAGGTTGTCCAGAATCAGCTGGACTGTTGCGTCGTCCACAGGCAGGCTCTCAGTTGGTCGGTGCCGAGACGTCGGTGCCGAAGTACTTCTGCGAGATCTGGGCGAGGGTTCCGTCGCCGCGCAGTTCGTCCAGGGCCTTGTCGATGTCGGGCATCAGACCGCTGTCCTTGCGGGCGGCGAACGCCTGCTCGCTCGTGTCCCCGGTCTCGGCGGCTACCTTCACACCGGTGTCGCTCGTCTGCTTCTGGTATTCGGCGACGGCCAGATTGTCGTTGACGGTGGCGTCGACGCGGCCGTCCTTGAGCAGCGTGATGGCCTGCACGAAGCCCTCGACGGATTCGACGTTCGCACCCGCGTCCCTGGCGACCTGCGCCCAGTTGCTGGTCGCCGACTGCGCCGTCGTCTTGCCGTTCAGGTCGGCGAGCGAGGTGATCGAGTTGTCGTCGGCGCGGGTGACGATCACACCCTCGGAGTAGGTGTACGGCGTCGACAGGTCGTACTTCTGGGTGCGTTCGTCGTTGACGGTCACCTGGTTGGCGACGAGGTCGTAGCGTTTCGCTTCGAGGCCCGCGAAGATCGAGTCCCACGGTGTCTGCGTGAACTCGACGGAGACACCGAGCTTGTCACCGACCGCGCGGATGACATCCACGTCGTACCCGGTGAGCTGACCGTCGGGACCCTGGTAGCTGAACGGTGTGTACGTGCCCTCGGTGCCGACCTTCAGGACCCCGGCCTCGCGAACCTGGTCGATGACCGGCCCCGAGTCGGAGTTCCCACACCCCGCCAGCGACAGCGCGGTCAGGATGGTGATCAGGACGGCCGGAAGTGTGCGTCGCACGGGGTTCCTCCTCTGTCGGCGGATCAGCTAACCGTACTGGTCGAACGCTACCCGGATAGGATCTTCCGGGTCCCCTCAGGAAGAAGGATTGTCGCGTCGTGCCCTCTCTCGCTCTCCGACGGCCGGTGTGGCTGCATCCGACGGTGTTTCGTATCGAGTCGTTGTCCGCGCTCGTCGTGGCGATGGCGCTCATCCCGGAGGCGTTGTCGTTCTCCATCATCGTGGGTGTCGATCCGCGGGTGGGGCTGTTCACCGCCGCGATCATGGCGATGACCATCGCGTTCACCGGTGGCCGTCCCGCGATGATCTCCGCGGCCACCGGTTCGGTGTCGCTGGTGCTGGCCCCGCTCATGGCATCACACGGATTGCAGTACCTCATTGCTGCCGTCTTCCTCGGCGGTGCGATGCAGATCCTCCTCGCCGTCCTCGGGGTGGCGCGGCTCATGCGGTTCCTGCCTCGCAGCGTGATGGTCGGGTTCTGCAACGCGTTGGGAATCCTCATCTTCGTTCACCAGTTCCCGTACCTGACGAACGTTCCATGGGCGGTGTACGCGCTCCTCGCCGCCGGTCTGGCGCTGCTCGTGTGGATCCCGAAGCTGACCACGGCGGTGCCCGCCCCGCTGCTGGTGATCGTCGGTCTCACCGCGTTCACCGTCCTCGCCGGTGTCGCGGTGCCCACCGTCGGGGACCAGGGTGAACTGCCCGACGGACTGCCGACCCTGATCGGGCTGCCGGACGTTCCGCTCACGGTCGACACCCTGAAGATCATCGCCCCGTTCGCGCTGGCGATGGCCGTCGTCGGACTGCTCGAATCCTTGATGAGCGCCAAACTCGTGGACTCCGTCACCGACACACATTCGGACAAGACGCGGGAGTCGTGGGGCCAGGGCGTCGCGAACATCGTGACCGGACTCTTCGGCGGCATGGGCGGGTGCGCACTGATCGGGCAGACCATCATCAACGTCAAGACCGGTGGGGCGCGAACCCGCTTGTCGACGTTCCTGTCGGGTGCGTTTCTGCTGATTCTCGTGGTCGGGCTCGGCGACGTGGTGGGGACCATTCCGATGGCCGCGCTCGTCGCCGTGATGGTGCTGGTGGCCGCCACGACCTTCGACTGGCACAGCGTCCGCACGCTCCGGCGGATGCCGCTGAGCGAGACGATGGTGATGCTCAGCACTGTGGCGGGCACCCTGGCCACCGACAATCTCGCGGTCGGTGTGGGAGTCGGCGTGCTGGTGGCGATGGTTCTGTTCGCGCGCCGGGTGGCCCACATGGTGGACGTGCGCGGCGAACTCGACGGCGACGTCAAGACGTACCGGGTGAGCGGTCAGCTCTTCTTCGCCTCGTCCAACGACCTCGTGTTCTCGTTCGACTACGCCGACGACCCCGGCCGCGTCGTGATCGATCTGTCGGGCGCCACCATCTGGGACGCGTCCACCGTGGCCGCCCTCGACGGCATCACCACCAAGTACGCGAGTCGCGGCACCGACGTCACGGTGGAGGGCCTGAATCCGGTCAGCGAGGAGCGGTACCGCAGGCTGACCGGCCGCCTGGGCGACTAACCTGCGGTTTCCCGCAGGTACGCGAGGTCCTCGGCGAGTCCCTCCGCCGGCGTCTCGAGGACGACCGGCGCATCGGCGGTACGCACGACCTCGGCGAGCAGTTCGGGGTCGATGGTTCCGTCGGCGAGGTTGGCGTGCCGGTCGCGGGCCGAGTTGAACTCGTCACGGGAGTTGTTGAGGTGCACCAGGTCGATGCGTCCGGTGATGGCCTTGATGCGTTCGACGACACCCACCAGCTCCTCACCGCCCGCCCATGCGTGACAGGTGTCGAGGCAGAATCCGGCACCGAAATCGCCGACCTCCTGCCACAGCCGGTCGATGGCGTCGAAGTGCCGTGCCATCGCGAAGTCGCCGCCTGCCGTGTTCTCGATGAGGATGGGGACCGGGAATCCACCCTTGTCGGCCTGGCGTTCGAAGAGTTTGCGCCAGTTGACGATCCCCGCGTTCACGTCCTCGCCGTCGCGCACGTGCCCGCCGTGGACCACCAGCCCGACCGCGCCGATGTCGGCGGCGGCCTGGGCCTGCTGCGCGACGGCGTTACGGGAGGGCATCCGGAGCCTGTTGTTGAGGCTGGCCACATTGATCACGTACGACGAGTGCACGACGACGTCGATCGGGCTGTTCCGGATCTCGTCGGTCCGCGGATGCGTCGGCGGTTTCTCCCACTTCTGCGGGTCCGTGAGGAACATCTGAATGACGTCGGCGCCGAGCCGTTCGCCGTATCCGATCGGATCTTCGTCCTGGCGGACGTGTGCTCCTATGCGCATGTACTCAGGGTAGGGGGTGGGTGCGTCGACGCAGCTTGTGCTTGTCATCGCAGGCTTAAAGCTGGAGATGATCCCCTTTCCGCCTTTCTCGCACGTTAAGCTTGCATTGGCAGTCATAGGCATGGACTTCGGGACAGAATCGGCGCACACTGGCGTTAAGCATCCGTCGACAAGCATTGTCACCGATCAAGGAGGCTTCATGGCTACCCCACGCCGCCGCGAGCGAACCGAGACCGGCGGGATCGCCGACGGTTTCGTGGCGCGGCGACACCAGCTCGGGCTGACGCAGGCAGAGCTGGCCGACCTGGCCGGGGTGTCGAGGTCGAGCGTGCAGTCGATCGAATCGGGTCGGGGGACCGTTCAACTGGATCTCGTCGACGCCGTCGCGGACGCAATGGGGTGCCGTCTGGCGCTCGTCACCCGCTCGGGTGTCGAGGTGGAGTCCTGATGGTCGAGAACCTCAGCAACGTCGACCGGGCCGACGTCTACAAGGGTGAGCGCCTCGCGGGCAGTCTCGTGCGGGAGGGCGGTGACGTCGTTTTCCGCTACGACGCCGCGTACCTGCAGGACCCCGGCGCCCCGCAAGTCGCGTGGACGATTCCCACATCGTCGACCGACGTGCGCGCGAGCGGGGGCAGCGTCCCGCCGTTCTTCGCGGGTCTCCTTCCCGAAGGAATCCGGCTGCGGGGCGCGGTGGCAGCCACCAAGACGTCCGAGGACGATCACCTCACGATCCTGATGGCGGTCGGGGCCGACACGATCGGCGACGTGCGCGTGCTGCCCGCGGGGGTACCACCGCCCGAGACCGCACCGGTGTTCGACCCCGACGCGGTCGAACGCCAGGACCTGCGCGCGCTGTTCGAGCACATGTCGGGGCACGAGGCGGTGAAGCTGGACCCCACCTCGCTGCCCGGGGTGCAGGCAAAGGTGTCGGCTCAGATGTACTCGACGCCGATCGCGACCGAGAAGGGTCCCGCCATCCTCAAACTCTCGCCACCGCAGGGGTATCCGCAGCTGGTCGAAAACGAGCATTTCTTCATGGGACTCGCCGCGCAGTGCGGGCTGCCCGTCGCCGACCACCAGCTGGTGCGCGACAGGAAAGGCAATGCCGGTCTGCTCGTCGCCCGTTTCGACCGGCGAGTCGATTCGTCCGGCCGCGTCATCCGCACACCCCAGGAGGATGCGTGCCAGGTGATGGGGATGTTCCCCGCCGCCAAGTACCGGCTGAAGACCGAGAACGTGATCACCGCACTCGCCGGCGTGTGTGAGCGCGGCGGCGGTTCGGCGCGGGTGGCCACCCTGGAACTACTTCGGCTGGTGGCCTACTCGTACGCGATCGGCAACGGTGACCTGCACGGCAAGAACTTCTCGGTGCAGCTCGCCGAATCGGGGTTGTGGAGTGTCACACCCGCCTACGACCTGCTGTGCACCCAGCCATACCTCGGGTGGCGCGACCCGATGGCCCTCGACTTCTACGGCAAGGCGAACAAGCTGAACCGCAGGCACTTCGTCGAATCCGGTGGCAGGCTCGGTGTCCCCGAACGCGCGGTCACCAGAATGCTCGACGGCGTCCGCAAGGGCATCCGCCGTGGCATCGAGGAGATCGAGACGATCGGCTTCACCGCCAAGGAGAATGCCCAGCTGCGCACGCTGATGGAGCGGCGCTCGGACGAACTGGGCTGAGCCGGCTCACCACACCCGAAACGCGCTGTCCGAGAGCGTGAATCCGTGGCCCGCATCGCTGCGACAGGTGACCCCGGACGTCTCGTCGACGAGGCACGTCAAGTCGTTCACCTCCAACGCGGTGCCGTACGACAGTGCGGGGGCGGCAGATCGATCGAGCGGGTAGTACCGGGGGTCGCCGGCGCTGGCGAACTGACCGGGGCGGCTACCGGCGACCTCGATCGCGTTGGGCGTCACCGGGGTGCCGGACGCGCCCGCGCCCGGCACCTTCGGCGCCGACGCCGGCATCGGCCCGTGACAGCCGGCGGTCGGGACGTCGCCGCCGGTGAGGATCGCGCAATGGAACTTGGTGCTCGGCGTCGTGAAGTAGTAGCTCCCCGCCGCGGTGCCCGCAAACGTCTGCGGGTTTGCCTGGGCCGGGGTGGTCGTGGTGGTCGTGGTCGTCGTGGTGGTGGGGCTCGTGGTCGTGGTGGTTGTAGTGCGCGTCGTTGTGGTGGTCGTCTTCGGTGCGGTCGTCACCGCCGAGGTGGTCGCGGGCCCCGCGACGGCACCGGTCTCGGGGGATCCGTCGACCGAGCGACCGCAACCAGCCACCACCAACGCCGTCGCGAACAGAAGCACCGCACGCACCGTGAAGGTCATGAGGGAGAGCCTAGAACCGCACCCCGCCTCGAGCGGTCGCGGCGCGTCGGACGAAATTCTGGGACAGTGGTGACCAGTGAACGGCCAGGAGGTCCGATGTCGGAAAGCACCCAGTACGAGGAGCGGCGTGCACGCATCTCCCTGCAGGTCCGCCAATGGTGTGAACGATCCGCGATCACGGGCACACACGCCCCGTTGTCGGACGCCGCTGCCGTGCTGATCGCCGCCGGACACCTCGATTCGCCCACCCGGCAGGTACTCACCCACCGGCGTCGCGCGGGCCGCACAGTCCCGTCGATCGGCGGCTTCGGGGCACTGCGTCTGCTGACGGACGAGTACCACCAGGTGGCGCGCCGCGCCGACAGCCTGCGTCCCGGACCTACGCAACTACTGTTCAAATACCGTGCCACCGAACTGGGCCGCAAGCTGCAGTCGTCTCGGTCCGCGGTCGTGATGTCGCCGGCGCACTACGGCAACGGTGTCCGGGCGATGCGCCGGGATCGGCGTGAGGGTGTCCATCTCGACCTCGACCAGCGTGAGGCGCTGTTCCGGGCGCTGCAACGCACACCCGCGCCGATCGCCGGCACCGCGCTCGAACGTGCAGGCAACTACGCCCGCGGCACCGCGGCGGAACGCCTCGGGCAGGCGGCCGAAAACACCCCGATGGCCGCGGTCGGCCGACGCGTCGCCGACGCCATCGGCAGGGGCGTCGATCTCGACAACGACAGATTCGCCGACTCGTACGACACCCTGCTCTACCTGGCGGGGATGCTCTTCGACAGGATCGACGGTTCCGCGGTCTGGCATTCGGAGCACTTCGCGATCCAGCGGTACCAACTCGACCTCGCCGAAGAACTGACACAGATCGCCGTCGACACCGTGGCGCTGCGCGGAATCCGGACCGAACTCGACGAAGCGCTGCACGCCACCCATTCCGACACGGCCCGTCAACAGATCGAGGCCCGGCAGAACGCGCTGAAGCCGGTATGGGATCAACTGGTCGACCGCGTCGCCGCACTCGCACGAATCGGCGACCTGCTGTCCCGAGCCGAGGTGCAGCTGCGGTCCGTGCTGGCGGTCAACCGGGCGATGAGCCTCGACAGCCGCATCGACGAACTCATCTCACGTTCCGGCGACCGTGAGCTGTCGGCGGAGAACACCCATCACGTCGGCGATCAGTTCGGCGGGGTGGAGGAGCTGATGCTCACCTACCAGTCGGCGCTGTACGGAGACATCGCCGAACTCACAGCCTGGTCGGGTGGGAACAAGTGACATTCACTGCGCTGGGAGACGAATCGTTCGTCTCCCTCACCACGTTCCGCCGGTCCGGGGAGCCCGTGTCGACGCCGGTCTGGATCGCGCGTGACGGCGACGCTCTCATCGTCACCACTCCGGAGGAAAGTGGAAAGGTGAAGCGGCTACGCAACAACGGGAGCGTCGAACTTCGCCCGTGCTCTCGGCGAGGAAGGGTGGACGCTGGGGTCGATCCGGTTGCCGCAGTGGCCGAGATCGTCACCGACGAGTCCATCAGCCGAAGGATGGCCGACACGATCCGGGACGCGTACGGACTGGAATACCGGATCGTCATGTTCGTCGAACGCGTCCTCGCGCGTCGGCAGAAGCCGCGGGTGCTGTTGCGGATCACCCCGGTGACCGAGAGGGTAACCCCCACCACCTCATGACGCGCGCAGATGCGCCGGGTCCGGGAGCGGCGGCGCGGCCGAGCGGTAGTGGTGCCCGGTCGGGGTGCCGAGGTCGATGAGGTGGGTGCCGCCGGGGTTGTGTACCGGTCGGGCGGTCCATCCGTCGCCTTCTTTCGCGTAGTTGCATGCCTCGCAGAGCCCGGACCCGTTGTCTGCCGTCGTGGGACCGGATTCTCGGCTGGAGCGGATGTGGTCGTGGTGGCGGATCGGCGCATCACACCACGGCGTGCGACACGTCTGATCGCGGAGGTCGATCAGCTGTCGCAGACTCTTCGGGAAGGTGCGCGACTGCGATTCCATCGCCGTCAACGCCCCCGACTGCGGGCACGAATACACCCGCCGCACCGACGTCTCCACGTCACCATCAAGGGCGTCCGCCACGAGTTGCCGGGCGATTCCGGCCGGCACCGGCCCGAACCCCTGCAACTGCGCGGCCTCGTGCCCACCGGCAAGCAAGGTCTCGTCCGAGAGCACGAGGTTCACCGCCACCGGCACACCCGACGCCACTGACGCTCCGGTGCCGCGCTCGAACAACAGGTCCACCATCAGCTGATTGCGGGTGCGACCTCCACTGTTGCCGGTGGCGATCAGGCTGTCCGCATCCCGGCCGAGCGTGGCCTGCAAACACACCGCCTGCTCGACCGGCATCAGCACGCTCAGATAGGCCATCGAATCCGGCGCCGGACGGGTCGTCACCCGACGCTCCGACACCGCCTTACGATGCCGCCGCACGACCGCCGCGGCGTCGAGTTCCACCGCCAACGCTTTCGCCTGCGCGATCAGCCCGCGGTCGCCGACCCCGTCGAGAGTGGCCGGGTCCGAGCACAACCGGCGGTCCACGTTTCCCCGATCCTGCGCCGACAGGCACGCCGTCTCCCGCACCAGCAACGTGGCGCGCCATTCGTTCAACCGGCCCGACCGCAACAGGGCCAGGGTGTGGGGCATCTCGTGCACCAGGGCCTGCGCGAAATCGAGATGCCGACCGCCACGATTCGGGGATTCTCTGCGCGCCAACGCAATCTGCGACGCAATCCCGCGGCCCCAGTCCGCCCGCGGCAGCCCTCGAGCCCTCCGATCGGCACGAATATTCGTCGCGACGCCGTCGGTGATCACCGCCTGCACCGCACACCCGACCGACTTCAACGACTCGATCGCATCGAGCCACTCGATCCCCAACCCGGCGTCCCCGCCCGCCTCGACGCATCGCAGCCGCGCCGTGAACGCACGCAACTCGTCCAGATCCGCCGCCATCACTTCCCCCACAACAACCTCCCCCAAGGCCATTCGAATGTATGTTCGACCATATCAATCTTGTTCGACCAAGGCAATACTCGGGGGATTCGGTCTACGGTGGGCGTGGGAACTCTCGTCGAGAAAGATGTGGGGGCTGGGTGCGATGACCGGTGACGGCGATCTGCAGTGGGCGGTTGCGAACGAGTTCTCGGCACTGGCCGATCTGCTCGACGGAATCTCGGATGCGGAATGGAACACGCCGTCGCTGTGCGAGGGCTGGCGGATTCGAGAAGTGGTCGCGCATCTCACCATGGCGGCGCGATACTCCGAGGAGCAGTTCATGGTGCGCCTGCGTGAGTGCGAGTTCGATTTCACCCGGCTCTCCAACGAGATCGCCCGTAGCGACGCCGAATTGGCGCCGGCGGAACTCGTCGCCAACCTGCGCTCGGACATCATGCGCCGGTGGACTCCGCCGGGCGGCGGCTATCACGGCGCGCTCAACCATGTGGTGATCCACGGTCTCGACGCCACCGTGCCGCTCGGCGTTTCGGGACGAGTGCCGGAGGAGACGATGCGCGTCGTCCTCAACGATCTCACGGCGGGCGGTGGGCACTCGAATTTCGGCATCGACATCGAGGGACGCGGCCTGCGGGCGACGGACCTCGAGTGGTCGTACGGGTCGGGCGCCGAATTACGGGGAACGGGCGAGGATCTCGCACTGATGATCTGCGGCCGCACGCTGCCCGCAGGACGGGTCGAGGGCGAACCTTTGTAGTCCGGTTCAGATACCCGGAATGAAGCCCGGGTAGACGAAGTGTCCGGGACCTCCGCCGGGGAGGGTGGCGCCGAGCGATCCGGGGAAGTCCATGGACAGCTTGACGAGTTTGTGTGGTTGACCGTTCTGATCGGCTTGCCAGCAGTCGAGCAGCACGCCGTGGAATCCGGTGCAGACGATGCGGTTGGCGGTTCCGAACGGCGAGGTGAGCCGATTTGCGCTGACGAGCGGATTCCAATAGTCGAGGTCGGCGGGGGTGAGGAAGTTCTGGTTGTCGAACGGCGCGACCGGGCTGGGCTCGGTGGGTACCGGCGGCCATTCGTCGGCGGCGGCCACACCGGCGCTCCCGAGAAGGGCGGCGGCGGCGACGGCCACGGTCGCGGTGATCTGTGCGAATCGGCGAGTAGCGGTAGTCATCTCCACCAGGCCACAGTAAACCGGTGGCCGATACTTACGTCCGCAAACCGGGATGGCGGCTGGCCAGGACGGGGACGAGGAGTTTGTTCGGCGCGAGGTGGGCGAACACGGAAGCGGCGCGATTCGCGAGGCCGGGGATGGCGATCATGTGCCCCTTGTCGAGGCCGTCGATTCCGGTCTTGGCCACGGATTCGGGGCTTTCCCACATGAAGCTGGGCAGTGCGGCTTCGGCGTCTTCCTTCGCGAAGCCGGCTGTCTCACCGAATCCGGTGTCGACGGGCCCGGGGCAGAGGGCGGTCGCCGTGACGCCGGTGCCCTTCAGCTCGCCGGTGAGGCTCTCGGTGTAGGAGAGGACGAAGGCCTTGCCTGCGGCGTAGGCGGCTTGCCCGGGCAGCGGCTGGAACGCGGCCGTGGACGCGACGTTGAGGACGGCTCCCCGGCGCCGTTGCACCATGCCGGGCAGGGCGCGGCTGCAGAGGTCGGCGACGGCCATGACGTCGACCTCGATCATGTTCATCTCGGCGTCCGGATCGGACGCGGCCACCGGGCCGAGCGTGGACAGGCCGGCGTTGTTGACGAGGATGTCGAGGGTGAGTCCGAGTGCGCCCACCCGGTCGAGCAGTGTCGCGCGGGCCGAGCGGTCGGAGAGATCGGCACCCAGCACATGCGCCCGACCACCCGCGGCCCGTAGCTCGGTGGCCAGTTCCTCCAACTTCTCGGCCCGGCGGGCGACGAGCACCACCTGGTGACCGCGGCGGCTGAGTTCACGGCTGAGGGCCGCGCCGATCCCGGACGACGCTCCGGTGACGAGCGCGGTGCGATCGGCGGCAGGGGTGGGCAGACTCATGTGTCCAACCTACGTGCCGCCGTCGCAGGCGCAAGGGTTCACCGGTCAGGCGTGGGTTCCGCCGTCGATGCGGATCTCGGTTCCGGTGACGAACGCGCCGTCGTCGGAGGCGAGCATGGCGACGACTCCGGCGACCTGCTCGGGTCCGCCCATGGCCGCGCCACCGGATTCCAGGGTGGTGGGCAGGATGGGTGAGAGTTTGGCGAACAGGCTCCAATCGGCATCGGACGGAACGTATCCGGATGTGGCGTCGGTGATGCCGGTCTTGATGCTGCCGGGGGCGACACCGACGGCGCGCAGACCCTGCTTGCCGTATTCGAGAGCCAGCGCATGGGTGAACGACTGGATGCCGCCCTTGCTCGCGGCGTACGCGGCCATGTAGGGGTGGGCGAATGCGGCGGACGTGGAACTGAAGTTCACAACCACGCTGCGTTCGTTGCGTAGCAGCGCGGGCAGGCATTCGCGGACCATGAGGAACGTGCCGGTGAGGTTGATTCCGATCACCTGATTCCACAGGTCCAGCGGCGTCTCGTGGGTGTGCGAGGCGCGGAGGATGCCCGCGGCGTTCACGAGTACGTCCAGTCCGCCGAGTTTCTCGACGCTGCGGCTCACACCGTCGATGACGGACTTCTCGTCGCCGATGTCGATTGCGGCGACGCTGAGGCGTCCCGCCGTGCCTGCCGCTTCGGCCAGTTCCGCCGTCCGCGCGAGGCCGTCCTCGGACACGTCGGCGGCCACGACGGTGCCGCCTTCCTCCAGCAGTCGGAGGGCGGTGGCCTGTCCGATACCCGACGCGGCTCCGGTCACCAGGATCCGCCGGTTGTCGAATCGATTCATCGTGTGTGCTCCTCGTGTGTTTCCGAATTCGATCTCATTGGCCCATGACGTATTTGACGGTCGGCCCGGCGGTCCATCCGCCGTCGACGGCCAGTTCCGCTCCGGTGACGTACGTGGACGCATCCGACAGCAGGAACCCGACGGCACCGGCGATCTCCTCGGGCACCCCGACCCGGGCCATGGGGGTGTTCGGGTAGTTGCCCTCGCCCTGCTGGATCCCGAGGCCCGCGGTCATCGGGGTGTACGTCATTCCGGGGTGGACGGAATTGACGCGGATCCGGTCGGTGCCCAGTTCCACGGCGGCGATCTTCGTGAGCCCGCGTACGCCCCACTTGGACGCGCCGTAGCCGGCGGTGAGCGCCAGTCCCATCAGCCCGGCGGCCGAGGAGATGTTGACGATCGATCCGCCGCCGGCGGCGCGCATCGGGCCGATCACGGCCTGCAGGCCGTTGAAGACGCCGGTCAGGTTGATGTCGAGGACCGTCCGGAAGTGTTCGAGCGGTTCGTGCTCGATGTATTGGCCGGTGGAGATGCCGGCGTTGTTGACGAGGCCGTCGACGCGTCCGAATTCGCTCGTCGCCATGTCGACCGCGGCCTGCCACTGCTGCGGGTCGGTGACGTCGAGGTGGCTGTACCGCGCCCGGTCGCCGAGCTTGTCGACGGTCGCGCGGCCGTCGTCGTCGAGAACGTCGCCGACCACGACGCTGCCGCCCTCGTCGACGATGCGCTGGGCGAAGGCTGCGCCGAGCCCCCGCGCCGCCCCGGTCACGATCACAACCTTCCCCGCCAGTTGCTGTGCGGTCTCGGTCATCTCAGCTCACATCCTCGTCGTCAAAGAGTCACGTTCGTCGGGCACGTCGGCTGCCGACGGCCCGAGTCTGCTGTGGGCGCCGCCGGCGGGAAACGGGTTCTCCCGGTGATCGGAACAACTCGTAGCCACGGGAAACGTCCGACCACTGTGATGTGGGTTACCCGCTGACGTTCCGGACATGCCGGACGAGCGGATCTCCCCGACAGCCCATCGAAAGGCTTCCCCTATGTCTCGACGCGTCACCTCCACCGCCGCGGTGCTGATCACCGGCAGCGTCCTGTTCGCGGGTTTCGGCACGCCTGCGCTCGCTTCGGCGGACCCACTGTCGCTGCCCGGAATCAGTCTTCCGGGATTCGGTTCGTCCGACTTCGGGAGCGCGGGCCCGGTCGTCGAGACACCGCGACTGGCGTCGGTCGACAATTTCCGCGACGTCGGGGGATCGGGCCGGGGGTACGCCACGGCCCGCGGCGGACACGTCACGAGGGGGCTGTTCTACCGTTCGAACGCGCTGGTTCCGAACGATCAGGATCTCGCCGTCCTGACCGGGCTCGGACTGACCGCGGTGTACGACGTGCGGACCGTCGAAGAGGTGGCGGCGAAGCCCGACCGGCTCCCGGCGGGGCCGCGGTACCTCGGCATCCCCATCCTGTCGGGAGACCTGGGTGCCGCAGTCGCGCAATTGAAGTCGCCCGCCGACGCAGTCGCGTTTATGCAGCAGATGAACCGCAGCTTCGTCGACGACGCGGCGACCCGGGCCGGGTTCGCGCAGCTCCTGACGTCATTGGCCGACACCGACGGACCGCAGGTCTTCCACTGCACGGCGGGCAAGGACCGCACCGGCTGGGCGTCCGCGCTGCTGCTCTCCATCGCGGGCGTTCCGCAGGACACCATCTTCGACGACTATTTGCTCACCAACGACTACACCGCCGCGTCGATGAAGGTCACGTACGACCAGATCGCCGCCAGCCGCGGTGAGGCGGTGGCGCAGATCTACCAGCCGCTGCTCGGCGTCGACCGGAGTTACCTCGAGGCCGGGCTCGGCCGGCTCACCGAGCAGTACGGCACGGTCGACCGCTATCTCACCGAGGGGCTCGGTCTGAGTGCGGCGACCGTCGACCGGCTCCGGGGCAAGCTGCTGAGCTGAGGTCAGGCACCGATCGCGTCCGAGAGAGTCGTGAGCCGGCTGATCTCGGATGCGGTCAGGGTCACGGTGGGGGCGTCGAGCAGGGCGGGAAGTTGTTCGAGGCGGCTCGCGCTCGCGATCGGCGCGGTGATGCCGGGCCGGGTGAGGAGCCACGCCAGCGCGATGGTGGAGATCTCCGCCGAGTGTGTCTCGGCGATCTCGGCCAGGGCGTCGACGACGGCGAGGCCGGTCTCGGAGAAGTAGCGGGTTGCCATCCGCTGGCGGGGCTGACCGTCCAGGTCGGCCTGGGTGCGGTACTTGCCCGCCAGGAAGCCGGCGGCGAGCGAGTAGTAAGGGAAGACGCCCAGGCCGTTCTCGGTGGCGATCGCGGCCACCTCGGGCTCGTAGTCGTGGCGGTGCACCAGGTTGTAGTGGGGCTGCAGCGCGATCGGGGCCGCGAAGCCGTTCTCGGCCGTCAGGGACAGCCACTCGCGGATGCGCTCGGGTGAGTAGTTGGAGATGGCGACGTGGCGGACGAGCCCGTCGCGGACCAGTTCGTCGAACGCGCCGAGTGTGTCGACGAGGGGTGTGTCGGCGTCGTCGAAGTGGGCGTAGTAGACGTCGATGTGGTCGGTCTGCAGCCGCTTCAGGGATGCCTCCGCCGCCGCGCGGACGTTGGCGGGCGCCAGGCCCTTGAACTCCGGGTGCTGGCTGACCTTGGTGGCGATCACCATGTGGTCGCGGTTGCCGCGGGACGCCATCCAGTTGCCGAGGACGGTCTCGGACTCGCCGCCGGAGTTGCCCTCGGCGAACGCGGAGTACGAGTCCGCCGTGTCGACGAAGTTGCCGCCGCCTGCGGCGAAGGCGTCGAGGATCTCGAACGACGTCGGTTCGTCACTGGTCCAGCCGAAGGTGTTACCACCGAGGGCCAGGGGAAAGATGTCCAGATCCGAGTTGCCGATCGCGACCACGGGTGCTCCGTTTCTAGGTGTGTCCTGTCCGGGAATGTGCGAATAGTTCGCCTGACGACGCTATCGCAGCCGCTAGGCGCACGCGCGTCCGGCTACCGGACACAGTCTCCTCGGCGACGGATACCGCCGCGAATCGGACATGTGTGCGCGATCCCCGCCCACCGCGACTCCGACGGCATACCGTAAAGGGGGTGCGTTCGTTCCGGCGAGACACGGAGTTGAGTGATGCAGGACCAGTCGATCGATGACCTCTTGAACACGGGCCTGTTCGTCGACGGGCAGTGGATCCGCTCCAGCTCCGGGGAGACCCGGGACTGCATCAATCCGGCCGACGGTTCGGTGGTCGCCACCGTCGACGAGGCCTCCCCGGAGGACGCGACCCGCGCAGTCGCCGCGGCCCGCACGGCCTTCGACGAGGGAACCTGGCCCCGCACACCCGTCGCCGAGCGCACGGCGTTGGTCGCGAGGATCGCCGATCTCCTCGAGCGCGACAAGGAGGCCCTCGCACGCATCGAGACGCTCGACACCGGAAAGACTCTGGAGGAGAGCAGGATCGACATCGACGACGTGGTGTCGGTGTTCCGGTACTACGCGCAACTCGCCGCGGTCGAAGCCGACAATCTTGTCGATGTCGGTCGGCCCGAGGTGATCAGCCGGGTGGTGCGCGAGCCGATCGGCGTGTGCGTGCTCATCGCGCCGTGGAACTACCCGCTGCTGCAGATCTCGTGGAAGGTGGCGCCCGCGCTGGCCGCCGGATGCACCATGGTTCTCAAACCGAGCGAGGTGACCCCGCTCAGCACCATCGCGTTCACCGCGCTGATCGCCGAGGCAGGTGTCCCCGCGGGGGTGGTGAACCTCGTGCAGGGCAGCGGCGCGGTCCTGGGTGCCGCACTCACGGGCACCCCCGACGTCGACTTCATCTCGTTCACCGGCGGGCTGGCCACCGGACGCGTCATCCTCGAGACCGCGGCGAAGAACGTCACCAAGGTGGCGGTGGAACTCGGTGGCAAGAATCCGCACATCGTCTTCGCGGACGCGGACGGAGACGACTCGGTGGACCAGGTGCTCACGGGAGTGTTCCTGCATTCCGGTCAGGTGTGTTCGGCGGGAACCCGCCTGATCATCGAGGAGTCCATCGCCGACCGGTTCGTCGCCGCGCTCGCCGCACGGGCGGAGAAGATCCGGATGGGCAACGGTCTCGATCCCGCGAGCCGAACCGGCCCGCTGGTATCGGAGGCCCACCGGGAGAAGGTCGAAAGGTACGTGGCGCTCGGCCTCTCCGAGGGTGCCCGGTTGGTGACCGGGGGAGCCCGCCCCTCCGATCCCGCGTTGGCGGACGGGAGCTACTACCTGCCCACCATCTTCGACCACTGCGACCGCACCATGCGGCTCGTGCAGGAGGAGACGTTCGGACCGATCCTCACCGTCGAGCGTTTCACCACGGAGGAGGAGGCGCTGCGACTGGGCAACGACACCGAGTACGGCCTCGCCGCGGGCGTCCGGACCGCCGACAGCGCGCGGGGTGAGCGGATGGTGCGGGGTCTGCGTCACGGCACGGTGTGGCTCAACGACTTCGGCTACTACACCGCGGCCGCCGAGTGGGGCGGCTTCAAGATGTCGGGGAACGGGCGCGAACTCGGCCCCACCGGTCTGGCGGAATACCAGGAGACCAAACATATCTGGCACAACACCTCGCCCACGGCGGCGGGGTGGTTCGACAACGGCTAGGTCGGCGCACGGAGAGGCGAGAGAACCATGGCTACTCGGCACGGAGCAGTGGGTGACGGAGGTGCGCCGGGGGACAGTGGACTCGGCGAACTGGGGTACAAACAGGAATTGGACCGCAGCCTCGGCAAATTCGCCAGTTTCGCGGCGGGAGTCAGCTACATCTCGATTCTCACCGGCACGTTCCAGTTGTTCTACTTCGGGTTCGGCACCGCGGGGCCGGCGTATCTGTGGTCCTGGCCGATGGTGTTCGTCGGGCAGATGGCGGTCGCCCTGTGTTTCATGGAACTCGCCGCCAAGTACCCCGTGGCCGGATCGGTCTACAACTGGGCCAAGCTGCTCGGCAGCAGGATCGTGGGTTGGTCGTCGGGCTGGCTGATGCTCACCGCGTCGATCGTGACCCTCTCCGCCGTCGTGCTCGCGCTGCAACTCAACCTGCCGAGGCTGTGGAGCGGGTTCCAGATCGTCGGTGACGGCAGCGGTGAGTACGACTTCGCCACGAATGCCGTCATTCTCGGCACCGTCATGATCGCGTTCACCACTGCGGTCAACGCGTTCGGCGTCAAACTGATGGCTCTCATCAACAGTTCGGGTGTGTTCGTCGAACTGATCGCGGCCGTCCTCATCGCCATCATCCTCGCTGCCAACATCACTCGCGGTCCGGAGGTGTTCTTCTCCACCCACGGTTACGGCGCCGGGGAGAGCGGCGGCTACCTGACCGTCTTCCTCGTGGCGTCACTCGCGTCCGGGTACGTGATGTACGGATTCGACACCGCGAGTTCGCTCGGCGAGGAGACCGTCGACCCACGACGGACGGCGCCCAAGGCGATCCTGCGGGCGATCCTCGCCTCGTTCGTGATCGGCGGGGCGATCCTGGTGTTCGCCGTCATGTCGGCCCCCGACCTCGAGGATCCGCTGATCGGCAGCAGTGAGGGCGGCCTGCAGTACATCGTCGAGCAGGTGATGTGGGGACCGCTCGGGAAGATCTTCCTGGTCTGCATCGTCGTCGCGGTCACGGTGTGCTCGCTCGCAGTGCACGCCGCGGCCATCCGGCTCACGTTCGCGATGGCCCGCGACAACGCGCTGCCCTTCGGGGAACGTCTGGCCCACGTCAACCCGAAGCATCAGACGCCCGTGGTCCCCGCCATCGTGATCGGTGTGCTCGCGGCGTTCATCCTTGTGATCAACATCGGCCAGCCCCAGATCTTCACGGTGCTGACGTCGATCGCGATCATCATGATCTACCTGGCGTACCTCATGGTCACCGGTCCGCTGCTGAAGAAGCGACTGCAGGGGCACTGGCCGCCGAAGGAACTCGCGGAGAGCGGCTATTTCACGATGGGCCGGTGGGGGCTTCCGGTGAACATCTTCGCCGTGCTGTGGGGAGTGGGGATGGCGCTCAATCTGGCGTGGCCGCGCCCCGAGGTGTACGGCACTCCCTGGTACAACACGTGGGGTGCGTTCGTCTACATCGGCATCATTCTCGGGCTCGGCCTCCTCTGGTATGCGGTGAAGGGCCGCAACCACATCGGATGCCTCGCCTCGCACGCGGCGTCGTCGAAGGACGAGGCGGAGAGTGAACTGCCGTGACGGACACCGTGTTCGACTATGTGATCGCCGGCGGCGGAACGGCCGGATGTGTGCTCGCCGCGCGGCTCAGCGAGGACCCTTCGGTGACCGTCTGCCTCGTGGAAGCCGGGCCGTCCGACGTCGGTGACCGCAACGTCCTCGAGCTGTCGCAGTGGATGCACTTGCTGGACTCCGGATACGACTGGGACTATCCGGTGGAGCCGCAGGAGAAGGGCAACAGTTTCATGCGTCACGCCCGCGCCAAGGTGCTCGGCGGATGCTCCTCCCACAACTCGTGCATCGCGTTCTGGCCACCTGCCGAGACACTCGACGACTGGGCGGCGGCCGGCGCCACCGGCTGGGCCGCGAAGGACGTCTTGCCGCTCGTGGCGCGGGTCGAGAACAACGACGCCCCCGGCGAGCAGCACGGCCGCAGCGGTCCGGTGCGGTTGCGCGACGTCCCGCCGCACGACCCCTGCGGCGTCGCCCTGCTCGAGGCCGCGGCGAAGGTCGGGTTGCCCACCGTGCAGTTCAACCGGGGCACGACAGTGCTCGACGGGGCGGGGTGGTTCCAGATCAACGCGTCCGAGGACGGCACGCGCATGTCGACGTCGCACGCCTATCTGCATCCGATTCTCGGGTCCCGCCCCAATCTCGACGTGCGCACCGACTGCTGGGTCAGCGAGATCGTCATCGACGATGCGCTGACGGCCACCGGCGTGCGGTACCAGCGCCCCGATCTCACCGGGTACGACACCGTCTCCGCGCGCCGCGAGGTGATCGTCACGGCCGGGGCCATCGATACGCCGAAGCTGTTGATGCTCTCGGGTATAGGGCCGACGGTGCACCTGCGCGAGATGGGTGTGCAGGTTCGGGTCGACGCTCCCGGCGTCGGGCAGAATCTCGACGATCACGTCGAGGGGCTGGTGTTCTGGGATGCGTCCCGGCCGATGGTCGAGACGTCCACGCAGTGGTGGGAGATCGGACTGTTCGCCACCACCGAGGAGGGGCTGAACCACCCGGACCTGATGATGCACTATGGCAGCGTGCCGTTCGACATGAACACCCTCCGGTGGGGATACCCCACCACGGACAACGGTTTCTGCCTCACCCCGAACGTCACGCAGGGACTCTCCCGCGGAACGGTGCGACTCCGCTCCCGCGACTTCCGGGATCGTCCCAGAGTGGATCCCCGGTATTTCACCGACCCGGACGGTCACGACGAGGCCGTGATGGTCGCCGGGATCCGGCTGGCGCGCCGCATCGCCGAGCAGGAGCCTCTCCGCGGCTGGATCACGAGGGAACTGGCCCCCGGGCCGGAGGCGGTCACCGACGACGAACTGATCGACTACGCGCACCGGACGCACAACACGGTGTACCACCCCGCCGGGACCGCCAGGATGGGTGCGGCCACCGACCCGATGGCCGTCCTCGATCCGGAACTGCGGGTGAAGGGCGTCCACAATCTGCGGGTGGTGGATGCGTCCGCCATGCCGAAACTGCCCTACGTCAATCCCAACATCACGGTCATGACGATGGCCGAGAAGTGCGCCGATCTGATCCGCGGGACCTGAAATTGCAGGCCCCTCGTGAGGCCGCGTGGTTCGAGGACGGCACGCACGGGGTGATCGGTCCAACGGGTCGCGTCGCAAATCATTTCCGCCACGAACGGCTAGCTCGTGTCTAGGTGTGACTAGGCGAATGTCTGTGTTCTCTTACCAGCTCGTCGAGAAGGCTGAAGTGACGACCGGGCGGCGTCGGCGGTAAAGCGCGGAACACCGTCCGCGTGCTGACTATTTCGTCTGCCGCCGACGAAGTGAAAGAGGGACTCTCGTGCCGACCGACACCACTGCAGTATCCGGACGAGGCCCTTCGGAGTCAGCGGGAATACAGCTACATGCCGACGGTGATCCCACTGGCTGGCAGGCGCGTGCCGCGTGCCAGGGTACCGACCTGGCGGTGTTCTTCTCGCCTGACAATGAGCGCGGCCACGCCCGTGACCGGCGCGAAGCGCAGGCCCGGCAGATTTGCCAATCCTGCCCCGTGCTCGTGCAATGTCGCGATCACGCGCTCGGCGCGGGTGAACCCTACGGAGTCTGGGGTGGCATGACGGAAGCGGACCGACGAAAGCACACCCAGCGACTCCGCCGCGGTGAGCGTCGATCGCTCGGGTCCCCGCATCTGCGACCTGTCGCCGGCCGCACCGCGGATGTGACGGTCCGCATCTAGGCCCTGCGTGAACCGCTGGGTACTTTGAAGTCCTACTATCTCCCCAATACTGGTAGAGAGACGGAAGGGCACGTCATGAATTCTCCTGAACCGATCGTGGTAGTCGACGGCGCGAGGACCCCGATCGGCAGCTTCGGTGGCGCGTTCAAGGACGTGCCCGCCCACGAACTGGGTGCCACCGCCGCGAAGGCCGCGCTCGACCGTGCCGGGGTGCCGGGTGAGGACATCGACGAGGTGGTGATGGGCTGCATCGGTCAGGTCGGGCCGGACGCCTACAACGCCCGCCGCGTGGCCCTGGCCGCGGGACTTCCGGAGAAGACGCCGGCGTACACCGTCAACCGGCTGTGCGGGTCCGGGCTGCAGGCGGTCTGGTCGGCGGCGCAGCAGATGCGCTGGGGTGGGGTGGACTTCGCCCTCGCCGGCGGCGACGAGAGCATGTCGCGGATGCCGTTCTACGACTTCTCCGCCCGCTCGGGCTACAAGCTCGGTGACCGCACACTCGTGGACGGCACGGTCGCGATCCTGACCGACCCGTTCGGTGGCGTGCACATGGGCCGCACCGCCGAGGCCGTCGCCCGCAGGTACGACGTGAGCCGGCAGCAGCAGGACGAGTTCGCCGTCGAATCCCAGCGCCGCGCCGCCTCCGAGGCGGCCCGGGCCGCGTTCGCCGAGGAGATCACCCCGGTCGAGATCGGGGGCCGCCGCCCGAAGACGATCGAGGTCGACGAGCACCCCAAGCCCGACACCACCCTCGAGACCCTCGCGAAGCTGCGGCCGGCGTTCGAGGAGGGCGGCTCGGTGACCGCGGGCAACGCGTCCGGTATCAACGACGGCGCCGCGGCGCTGGTGCTGGCCACGGCGTCCGCGGCGCAGGAGAAAGGTCTGACCGGGCTGGTCACCCTCGAGGCCGTCGCGACCGCGGCGATGGACCCGGCCCTGATGGGGTACGCCCCCGTGCTGGCGCTGGCGAATCTGTTCGAGCAGACCGGCACCACCCCCGGCGACATCGACGTGATCGAGCTGAACGAGGCGTTCGCATCGCAGGCGGTCGCGGTGATCCGGGACGCGAAGCTGAACCCGGAGAAGACCAACCCGTACGGCGGTGCCATCGCTCTGGGTCACCCGGTCGGGGCGACCGGCGCGATCCTGAGCCTGCGCCTGGCGAAGGACCTGGTGCGCCGCGACCTCGAACTCGGCATCGTCACCATGTGCATCGGCGGCGGACAGGCCCTCGCCGCACTCTTCCGGCGCATCTAGAAACAGGGCAGACGATGAAGAAGCACACACCGTCCTGGCACGACGACGAGGTGAAGGCCCTGTCCGAGCTCGCGGTCGGGTTCTTCGAACGCGAGGTGGTCGCGCACAACGAGAAGTGGGACGCCCAGCACCGCATCGACCGTCAGGTGTGGCTCGAGGCAGGCAAGCTCGGGTTGCTGTGCTGCTCGATCCCGGAGGAGTACGGCGGCGGCGGGGGCACGTTCGCCCACGACCTCGCCGTCTTCGAGGCCCAGGGCTACGCCGGTGACCTCGCGCTCGGCATCTCCGTGCATTCCGGCATCGTCGCCCACTACCTCAACGAGTACGGCACCGAGGAACAGAAGAAGACCTGGCTGCCGGGGATGGCGACCGGGGAGATCCTCGGCGCCATCGGCATGACCGAGCCCGGCGCCGGCTCGGACCTCAAGGCGATCAAGACCACCGCCATCCGCGACGGCGACGACTACATCGTCAACGGGTCGAAGACGTTCATCACCAACGGCGCGTCCGCCGACCTGATCGTGCTGGCGGTCAAGACCGACCCCAAGGCCGGCGCCAAGGGGGTGGCGCTGCTGATCGTCGATCTGCGGGACTGTCCCGGGTTCGCCGTCGGGCGCGTGCTGGACAAGGTCGGTCAGCACGGCGCCGACACGTCGGAGTTGTCGTTCACCGACGTGCGAGTGCCGGTGGCGAATCTGCTCGGCGAGGAGGGGCAGGGTTTCGGGCAGTTGATGGCGCAATTGGTGCAGGAGCGGTTGATCATCGGGGCGCAGGCGTCCGGGGCGATGACTCGTGCGGTGGAGGACACCGTCGCGTACACGAAGTCGCGGCAGGCGTTCGGGCACAGTCTGTTCGAGTTCCAGAACACGGCGTTCGAGCTCGCCGAGTGTCAGACCATCGCCCGCACGTGTGCGGTGTTCCTGGACCATTGCATCGAGGCGCACCTGCGCGGGGAACTGGACCCGTCCGAGGCGGCGATGGTCAAGTACTGGCTCACCGAGCAGCAGTGCGCGGTGATCGACCGGTGCGTGCAGTTGCACGGCGGGTACGGGTACATGCGCGAGTACCTGATCGCCCGGATGTACGAGGACGCCCGCGTCCAGAAGATCTACGCGGGCGCCAACGAGGTGATGAAGGGAATCATCGCGAAGTCGCTGTAGCCGACGCGGGCTCACGCGACACGTCGTACGCCGATTCGTCGAACCGGCCGAGTCGCTGCCGCATGCGGTCGGTCGACCACGGCCAGTTGAAGCTGTTGCGGCCGTTGACGTCGAGGAAGTAACTCTGGCAGCCACCGGCGTTGTAGACGGTGGTGGCCAGGGCCTCCTGGACTCGAGCGTTGAACGCGTCCTGCACTTCCCGGCGCGGTTCCATCCTGGTCCACCCGTTGTTCCGGGCCTGGGTGACGGCCTGAATCAGGTATTCGAGCTGCGCCTCGAGGATCATGAACGCCGACGTGTGGCCGGTGCCCAGCGCCGGTCCGAGGAGGACGAACGCGTTGGGGAATCCCGCGACGGTGGTGCCGAGATAGGCCTGCGGGCTGCCCTTCCAGTGATCGTCGAGGCTGCGGCCCTCGCCGTCGAACACCCTGGAACCGATCGGCATGTCGAGGATGTGGAAGCCGGTGCCGAAGATGATGGCGTCCACTTCCCGTTCGGCGCCGTCGCTGCCGACGACGACGTTTCCGCGCACCGACTGCACGGCGTTGGCGAGCACCTCGACGTTGGAGCGGGTGAGCGCGGGGTAGTAGGTGTTGGACAGCAGCAGTCGCTTGCAGCCGAGCGTGTAGTCGGGGGTCAAAGCCTTGCGGAGCTTCGGATCCCGTACCTGTGCCCGGAGTTGCGCCTTGCCGACCTGCTGGATCATCCGGAGGATCCACGGATGCCGGAAACCGAGTCCGAGCGATTCCATGATCGCGTACTCGACGCGTCGCAGCGCACGGATGGCACCCGGCACACGGCGCAGGATCGCGCGTTCGACACCGGGCAGAGTGTGATCGGGTTTCGGTAGCACCCACTGCGCGGTGCGCTGGTAGAGATGCAGCGACTCGACCGTCGGCTGAATCGCGGGGACGAATTGCACAGCGGATGCACCGGTTCCGACGACGGCGACGCGTTTGCCGGTGAGGTCGTAGGTGTGATTCCAGCGGGAGGAATGGAACACCTCGCCGGTGAAGGTGTCCAGTCCGGGGATGGCGGGAACGAGCGGTTCGTTCCACGGTCCGGCCGCGGCGATGACGGCGTTCGCGGTGAACGTGCCCGCGGACGTGTCCACCGTCCACCGCCTGCTCTGCTCGCTCCACTGGGCGCGCTGCATCTCGGTGCCGAACTTCACGTGTGCGGGCACCCCGTGTTCGGCGGCGGTGCGCTCGATGTATTGGCGGATCTCCTCCTGTCCGGCGAACAACCGCGACCACTCCCGGTTGGGTGCGAACGAGTAGGAGTACAGAGCCGAGGGGACGTCGCACGCGCAGCCCGGGTAGGTGTTGTCACGCCAGGTCCCGCCCAGCGCGTCCCCCTTCTCGAGGACGGCGAAGTTGTCGATTCCGCTCTGTTTCAGACGAATTGCGGCTCCGATGCCGGAGATCCCGGCACCGACGATGAGGATGTCGTAATGCTTCATGCGCGTACTCCGTTCGCAAGCTGAGCGCGGGTGGTGACGAGGGAATGTTCGAGTGTGGCGAGTCGGCGCCGGCCGTCCATGAAGTTCGGGCCCATGACGGCGAGGTCCTCGGCGGTCGCGTCGAGCCGTATCACCCGGGTGCCTGCCGCCTCCAGCGTCGCGATCTCGGCGTCCAGTCCGGAACTCATCCAGTTCCGCAACATCAGGCGTTCGATGCGCGCCGCCCCACGGCCGGTGATGCGGCCCGTCGACGCCATCGGTGCCAGCACGACCACCTCGTCGAGTGCGAGGGGTAGCACCAGGTCGGCGGATGCCGTGGACACCGCGCCGCCGTCGACGAACCGGCGGCCGCCGATGGGGACCGGGGGATACCAGCCGGGAATCGCCCACGACGCCCGCAGGGCTTCGGGCAGGGTGGCGGTCGGTGCGCCGGGTGAGCCGAACGCGACGCGCTCTCCCGTGTCGTAGTCCATGCTCACCAGCCACGTCGCCGGGTGGCGCACCCAGCCGGAGTCGCAGGCGAACCGCTGTGCGAGCCGGTCGAGCCAGGCGGCATCGCCGCGGCCGCGGGGGAGGAGTCCGCTCGCGGCGGTCACGGGTGGGAGTCCGCGGCGCAACAAGCCGGGCGAACCGAGGCCCGGCCTGGGGAGCGGCGGGAACCGTCCCGGTGCGGCGGCGAGGTGCCCGTCGAGCGCCGGATGGGTGGGCCCACCGAGTTGCATGGCGAGCAGTTCGTCGACGCCGGCCCCGCCGCCCAGCATGGTGACGAGTTCGGCGCCCGCGGACGTTCCCACCAGTACGTCGGCGTCGCGTGGGTCCCAGCCCAGCGCGTCGCTCACGGCGACCAGCGCCGCCACGGTCCAGGCTGCGCCGAGCGTGCCGCCGCAACCGATCACCAATCCGCGGCTGAGTTGTATGTCACTCGAAGTCATATCTAGAAGCTAGCAGAAACCAGATACCGGCGGTATATGAAAAATGGAATATTCTCGCAGGGGCTTCGAAGAAAGGGTGAGCATGGCGCGATTGACCAGGTCGGAGAGTCAGGCGCGCACGCGGGCGCATCTCGTCGCGACCGCGCGCGACCTCTTCCTGGCCGACGGGTACGCGGCAACGTCGCTCGAAAAAGTGGCCGACGAGGCCGGCTATTCGAAGGGCGCGGTGTACTCCAACTTCAAGAACAAGAAGGAACTGTGCCTCGAGGTGCTCGGGCTCATCCACGCCACCAAGGGGCAGGAGATCGCGGAAGCGCTCGGCGGCGGCGACACGATGGAGGAGCGGCTCGAGGCGTTCCAGGCCTGGGCCGAGAAGACGCTCGGCGACGTCGGGTGGACCATGTTGGAGTTCGAGCTCATCGTGTTGTCCCGCCACGATCCCGAACTCCGCGACGCACTGACCGCCACTCTCGGGGTCGCGCGGGAGATCACGGTGACGCTGCTGAAGTCGTTCACCGACTCACTCGGGGTCGTCCTGCCGGTGCCCGCGGAGGACGCGGCCGGCAGCATCCTCAGTCTCGGTGTCGGACTGGGTATTCAGCGCGCCATCGACCCCACCATCTCCGCTCGGGTGGTCACCGACAATCTGCGGGTGCTGCTTGCGGTATCGCAGCCGAGTGAACTCTAGATCCGTCAGAGCCAGTCGCGTCGGCGGAACAGAATGTAGAGCAGGCTGGCCGACGTCACGATCACGATGGTGCTGGCGATCATTCCCGACAGCTGCCCGACTCCGGGGAACAAGACGTTCTGACCGAACCACCCGGTCACCGCGGTGGGAACCGCGATGATGGCCGCCCAACCGGTGAGCTTCTTCATGACGGTGTTGAGCCGGGCATCCTGGAGCGACAGATTCGTCTCGAAGACGGTCACCACCATGTCGCGCAACGACTCCGTCCACTCCGCGGCGCGCGTCACGTGGTCGTAGAGATCGGTGTACAAGCCGTCGAGAACCGGCGACTTGTCGCGGTCGGATTCGGCCCGCCCGCGCATGACGGCGCCCACCACCTCCCGCATCGGAAGGACGACGCGACGCAGTTGCACCAGTTCCTTCCGCAGCCGGTACGTACGCTGCTGAATCTCCCGGGTCCGCGCGGACTCGTCGAACAAACCCTCCTCGAGCGCTTCGATCGCGTCGTCGATCGTCTCGATCGTCTCGAACTGCCCGTCCACGATGGCGTCGAGCAGACCGTGCAGGAGCGCGAGTGCGCCGGAACCCGGTGTGAGCAGTGCGGGGTCCTCCTCCCAGCGCTCCACCACCTGCGACATGTCGAATCGATCGTCCCGCCGCACCGTGATGATCCCGTTCGACACCACGAACGCGGAGATACGGCTGAGCCGAAGCCGAGAATCGAGGACGCCGAGTGTGCTGATGTCGCCGGTATCGAACCAGGTGGCGTACGCGGTCACGAACGCATGGCCCGCATAGCGTGTCGCCTTCGGCCGCTCACCTCGGGCGACGGCATCCTCGATGGCGTTCGGATCGAGCGACCACTCGGCCGCAAGCTCGGTCAGGCACTCGTGGTCGGGATCGCACAGGTCGACCCAGACGAGCGCGTTCTCGTCCTTCACTTGTTCGGACACGTCGGCAAGCGGGAAATCCTTGCCGACGCACTCGCCACCGCGCCACACACGGGTCTGCACCAGGTTGAGGGTCACGCTCCCAGTCTGCCGAACGAGCCCGGCAGAGAAGCGGTTATGACGCGCGCTCGGACGAATAGCCCCACAGCCAGTCGGTGTACTGGTAACTCGACGTGTCGCGGGTCCGGAACAGTTCGTTGCGGGCGATGCGGGCAGTGCCGTCGAGGTGCCACAGCTCGCCCCACATGCGTCCGGTGGTGAGGATGCGGTTGCAGCGCGGTGCGCGTTCGGTGTTGACCTCCTTCAGGATCTGCGGCCACGCGGAATTCCCGCCTGCGGAGAAGTCTTCGGCGGCATAGTCGGCGAGGCACTTCGCGTCCTCGATCGCCATCACGGCTCCCGAGGCCAGGTACTGCAGCGGCGGGTGCGCGGCGTCGCCGAGCAGGATCATCCGCCCGTCCACCCAATTCTCGATCGGCTCGCGGTCGTACATCGGCCACCAGCGGTCCTTCCACAGGTAGTCGATGCCGCGGCGGACGTTCTCGTGGCAGTGCGCGTAGGCCTGTTCGAGTTCCTCTGGGCCACCCCAGTTCTCGATTCCATCCTTGTAACCGGGCGATTCGAACACCGCGACCTGGTTGAGCATCTCACCGCCGCGCAACGGGTACTGGATGAAATGGCACTGCGGTCCGATGTAGCCGACCACGTCCTCGATGTCCTCGTCGAGTTCCACGTCCTGGTACGGGGTGGTGCCCCGGTAGGCGGCGTAGCCGGAGGACACGGGCTCGTCGTCCGAGATCTTCGCTCGCAACCGGGATTTGAGGCCGTCCATGCCGAGCGCGATGTCCGCCTCGTGGGTGCGGCCGTCGTCGGTGCTGACGATCACCTTGTCGCCGTCGGTGATCACGTCGGTGACGGTGACGCCCGTGTGCAGTTCGGCGCCCGCAGCCCGCGCGGCGTCGACGAGTGTCGCGTGCAGGTCGCTGCGATGGGTCACGAAGTACGGTCCGCCGTAGCGGGCGCGGAACTCGGCGCCGAGGTCGATCTTGGTGAGTACCTCGGCGGTGATCGCGTCGCGGAACACGATGTTCTTCGGCAGGAAGGCCCGGGAGAGAACGTCGTCGAGCACGCCCCATGAGTCGAGGATACGGGCGCCGTGCGGTCCGACCTGCAGTCCTGCGCCGACCTCACCGAATTCGGTGGCCCGTTCGAACAACGTGACGTTCGCGCCCTTCCGGGCGAGGGCGAGGGCGTTGGCCGCGCCGCCGATCCCGCCCCCGGCGATGATGATGTGCGCATCCTGCAGGTTCGACATGACAGTTCCTTCGTTTCGAGCGTTCAGGGCAGGTGAGTGGCAATGCGTGCCGGGGCACACGGTGGCACTCACGTGGGGGAGGGGAAGCGTCGCCAGATCACGGTGAGCAGCAGCGCGGCGACGACGGCGCTGACGCCGAAGAGTATGAAGTTGGAATCCGCGCCGAGTCCGGCGGCCAGGAGCCAGCCACCGATCTGCGGTGCGGCGACGGCTCCGACGCGGCCGACGCCGAGCGCCCAGCCGAGGGCCGTGCCCCGGAGGTAGTCGGGGTAGTAGGACGCGACCGCCGCGATGATGAGGCACTGAGTTCCGTGTGTCCCGACGCCGGCGAGCACGAAAATGACGTAAACCAGCGCGACCGGTGGGGCGGTGAGCAACGTCAGCAACGCGATACCCGCGAGGAGTGCGGCGACGACGCTCGTCGGGATCGTGCCGAACCGGACACCGCCCCACGCGGTGACGAACGAGCCCGCCACGGCGCCGAGGTTGAGTGCGAGGGCGAACGTGAGCGCGCTGCCGAGATCGGTGCCCTCGCCCTGCATGAGTTTGGGCAGCCACGTGCCGAGGCCGTACCAGGCGAGCAGGGTGACCACCGTGGCGAGCGCGAACATGATGCTGACGGACCGGAACCGGGTACCGAGCAGTGCGCTGAAGCCGGTTGCCGGCCGCACCTCCGTCGAGGTCACCGCGGCAGTGTGGTCGGGCAGCGTCTTCCACGCGATCGGCACCAGCAGGATCAGCGGGACGAGGGCAAAGGCGAACATCGGCTGCCAACCCCAGTTCGGGATGACGGGGATGCCGATCAGTGCCGCGATCGAACCGCCGATGGGAACACCGGACATCATCGTCGTGGTCACCGCGGCGCGCCACTTCGCAGGAATCAGTTCTGCGGCAAGTGCATTGGAGGTGGGAACGAGGCCGCCCAGGCCGAGTCCGGCGATCAGACGCAATGCGCCGAACATGACGGGTCCGGTCGCCAGCGCACACAGCGCGGTGAACACGGACAGGATGATCGCGCATCCGATCACCGCGCGCTTGCGTCCCACCACGTCGGAGAGGCGTCCCGCGAGCACCGCGCCGATCATCATCCCGAGAAATGCGAGGCTGCCGAGCGTGCCCGCGGTCGCGGCGCTGATGCCCCACTCCTTCTGCAGGCTCGGGATGACGTTGCCGTAGACGATGAGGTCGTAGCCGTCGAAGACCACGAAGAGCCAGCAGACGACGACGGCGATCGCGGCGTTGCGGTCCAATCCGA
Organism: Rhodococcus sp. JS3073; assembly: GCF_026810085.1. NCBI lineage: Bacteria > Bacillati > Actinomycetota > Actinomycetes > Mycobacteriales > Nocardiaceae > Rhodococcus > Rhodococcus sp. JS3073. The sequence continues at coordinate 6,465,130 of NZ_CP113951.1, forward strand.
CGCGGTTCGCCGGTGGCGCCGCGGAGGTGGCAGTGAGGGGCATGAATCGAGGGTGATGCGGCGCACAGCTCCCGTGCAATAAAGTTCTGCTGTGCAGAAGAAGCGAACGATCGAAAAGCCGACGTACATGCTGGAGTCCGTCGACAACGCGTTGCGCCTGCTGCAGATGCTGCGCGACGTCGGCGGGCTGCGACTCAAGGACGCTGCCGAGGAACTCGGCATCGCGCCGTCCACCGCGCACCGGTTGCTGGCGATGCTGGTGTACCGAGGGTTCGCCGTTCAGGACGAGAAACGCATGTACCACCCCGGGTCGGCGATGGGCGCCGGCCCGGCCCAGCGCGGGTGGACGCGCGAGTTCAACGACCTGTGCCGGCCCCACATGGAAGCCCTCGCGATCCTGTGCGGCGAGACCGTCAACCTCGTGATCCGCGTCGGCACTCAGGCGCGCTTCCTGTCGTCCGCCGAGTCGACGGGAATGTTGCGCGTCGGCGACCGTCAGGGGCAGGTGCTCGACGCGGAATTGACTGCGGGAGGGCGCATTCTGCTGGCGGAGTTGCCGAGGGAGACCCTCGAGCAGCTGTACCTGCGGCCCGCGGATCTGGCCGACGACGACCGTGAGTGGGGTGACCGCCGCCTGTCGCCCGACGACTTCGAGCGGTTCCGGCGAGAACTGTCCGCCGCCCGCGCCGTCGGATTCGCCCTCAACGTGCAGCAGACCGAAGAAGGGGTCGCGGCGTTCGGCGTCGCGATCCGGAACCGGGCTCGCACGGCGGTCGGGGCGCTGACGGTGGCCGTGCCGATCACCCGTTTCCGCCAGCACTCGCAGGGGCCGCTGGTGTCGCAGATCAAGAACGCGATCCGCGAACTCGAGGTGGACATCGCCGACCTCGAACCCTGACCGAGTTTCTGCACAGAAGAATTCTCTATCCGCCGGGACGCCGACCCTCCTAGCGTCGACGCCATGACCGCTACCGAACCGCACGTCGACGACGCTCCGGAGCTGAAACAGCTCTATACCGATTTCGAGGCCGAGCACCTGAATCCGTTGTGGACCCAGCTCGGTGATCTGATGCCGATGACGCCGACGTCGCGGGCGGTGCCGTTCGTGTGGAAGTGGTCGACGTTGTATCCGTTGGCGCAGCGGGCCGGGGATCTGGTGCCGGTCGGCCGGGGCGGGGAACGCCGGGCGATCGCGCTGGCGAACCCCGGGTTGGGTGGCGTGCCCTATGTGACGCCGACGTTGTGGGCGGCGATCCAGTATCTGGGCCCGAAGGAGGTGGCGCCCGAGCACCGGCACGCGCAGAACGCGTTCCGGTTCGTCGTCGAGGGGCAGGGGGTGTGGACGGTGGTCAACGGGGACCCGGTCGCGATGCGGCGCGGCGACTTCCTGCTGACCCCGGGCTGGCATTTCCACGGCCACCACAACGAAACCGATCAGCCGATGGCCTGGATCGACGGCCTCGACATCCCGTTCGTGCATTACACCGACACCGGGTTCTTCGAATTCGGATCCGAGAACGTCACCGACGACTCCACCCCGGACGTGTCCCGGTCGGAACGGTTGTGGGCGCATCCGGGGCTGCGACCGCTGGTCGGGTTGGACGCGAAAACGTCCTCGCCGATCGCGGCGTACCGGTGGGAGCACACCGACGCCGCACTGCGCGAGCAACTGGCACTCGAGGACGAGGGGTATGCGGCGACCACCGAACCCGGTCACGCCGCGGTCCGCTACACCAACCCGACCACCGGCGGCGACGTGATGCCCACCATCCGCGCCGAGTTCCACCGCCTCCGCGCGGGCGCCCGCACCCGGCCCCGCCGCGACGTCGGGTCCACCGTCTACCAGGTGTTCGACGGTTCCGGGCGGTTCGTCCTCGGCGGCGAGGCCCGCACCGTGTCCACGGGGGACATGATCGTCGTCCCGTCGTGGACGGAGTGGTCGATCGAGGCCGACACCGAGTTCGACCTGTTCGCGTTCTCCGACGCCCCGATCGTCGAGCGCCTGCACTTTGACCGCACATTCATCTCCGAAGGAGCCTGACAATCCCATGAAGCTTGCCACCCTGCGCCGCGGCGGTGCCACTGTCGCCGTCCGCGTCGATTCCGACACCACCGGCACGATCATCGACGGGTTCGCGGACCTGTCCGCGCTGCTGACCGACCCGGACTGGAGGTCGCTCGCGGACAACGCGTCCGGTGCCACCGTCGACCTCGACGGCGCCGACTACGCCCCGGTGGTCCCGCACCCGGGGAAGATCATTTGCGTCGGCCTGAACTACGCCAACCACATCCAGGAGATGGGCCGGGATCTGCCGCAGTATCCGACCCTGTTCGCGAAGTTCAAGGAAGCGTTGACCGGCCCGTACGACGACGTGATCGTCCCGGCGTATGCCGCCGCCCAGCTGGACTGGGAGGGGGAGTTGGCGTTCGTCGTCGGCAGGCAGGCGTACCAGGTGCCGGAGGCGGACGCCGAGTCCTACATTGCCGGGTATTCGGTGATGAACGATTACACGATGCGCGACTACCAGTACCGGACGCTGCAGTGGGATCAGGGCAAGACGTTCGAGAAGACCAGCGGTTTCGGGCCGTTCCTGACGACCACCGACTCCTACACGTTCGGCGGGACCCTGGTCACCAGCCTGGAGGGGCAGGTGGTGCAGTCCACCACCACCGACGATCTGGTGTTCACCCCGGCCAGGCTGGTGGAGTACATCTCGCACATCGTGACGTTGCAGCCCGGTGACGTGGTGATCACCGGCACCCCGGGCGGGGTCGGGCACGCCCGCAAGCCCGGGCTCTACATTCAGGACGGGCAGACCGTGGAGGTCACCATCGAGGGCCTGGGCACCGTCCGCAACACGACGATCGTCAAGTAGGGGTGCACCCGGTGGGTTTCCACGATCTCGATGTGTCCGAGCGGTTGCTGATCGCCCGCCGCGGCACCGCCTACTTCGCGCAACGCCTCGCCGAGGTGTCCGATTCCGACCTCGACGGGGAGACCCTTCTGTCGGGGTGGTCGCGTCGACATCTGGTGGCGCACGTCGGGTACAACGCGGCCGCGTTGTGCCGGTTGCTGGACTGGGCGGCGTCGGGGGTGCAGACCCCGATGTATGCGTCGGCGGAGCAGCGGGGCCGGGAGATCGCCGAGGGCGCCACCCTGTCGGCGGCGGCGCTGCGGAACCTGTTCGATCACACCGTCACCCGGCTCGACGAGAAGTGGCGCACCCTGCCCGCCTCGGCGTGGGATGCGCAGGTGCGGACCGCGCAGGGCCGGACGGTGCCGGCGTCGGAGACGGCGTGGATGCGCACCCGGGAGGTCTGGATCCATGCGGTCGACCTCGGCAACGGCGGCCGGTTCGGCGACTTCCCCGACATCGTCCTCGAGTCGTTGCTCACCGACATCGTCGGAATGTGGCGGCGCAAGGACCTCGGCGCCGGCCTGATCCTCACCGTCGACGGGGGTGAACCGGTTGCGGTGCAGCCGGATTCACCACCGGTCGGCAAGGTGTCCGGGCCCCTCGCCGCGGTCGTGCGGTGGGCCGCCGGACGCGGCACCGTCGGCATGAGCATCGACGGCGGAGTCGGGGAACCGCCGCGTTGGCTTTGATCCATCGATAGGCTGCTGAGCGGTCAAGTCATGAACCGTCGCAGGTGGGGGCAGTGTGGTCGGTTCGAGTCGGTTCTCCACGGACGGCGGCCACGAACTCGGCAGGGCAGTCGAGGTGGATCAGGTGTCCGGCGCCGTTGATGACAACGGTATCGATGTCCGGTCGCCGGCGCTGTATTCGCGTGTGCAGTCCGGTCATCCACGGCGAACTTTCGGAGCCGAGGACCCACGTGATCGGCATCGGCAGGTTCACCACGGCGCGAACCGAGATGTGCTCGGCCATGACTCCGAAAGGGTGCGGGTCCCATTCGGCCAGAACCGGTGTGGCGTTGCGGAGAATGTCGTTCCGGAGGCTGTCGTCGGCGAGGTCGTAGCTGTTGCCACCGGACTGTAGGGCGGTGGCGAACCGGAAGAACACCTCCGTCGCTTCCCGCGGGTGACCGCGCAATTGAAGCAATTTCAGGCGAACTGCGGTCGCGAGCACCGCCCGGTCGGCGTGCCGCAGTCCGTGAAATGGGGCTTCGACGACGACCAGCTCGGAGAACAGATCCGGGCGAGCGGTGGCGGATGCCAGCGCAATATTTCCGCCGGAACTCCATCCGAGCACCTTCGCCGGCTCTCCCACAACTTGTTCGAGGACGGCGCAGAGATCTCGAGCATGGATACGGTGATCACGGACGGGCCTGTGCTCGGACCGTCCGTATCCGCGGCGATCGTAGACGGTGACGCGATGGTCGGAGGCCAGGTTGTCGATGACGCCGTCCCACGTGGTCATGTCAGTGGCAGAGCCGTGGACGAGCACCAAGGGTTTGCCGCTTCCGACGGTGCGGTAGTGCAGTCTTGCTCCGGGTAGGTCGATGCTGGGCATTGCGCGCTCCTGTTCTGTGACCCTTTGTGGAGAAATTCGTTCAGCGCCGGGAGTGATTCTGAGCATCCGCCAATCTGGTGGCCGGCATCGCGTCGCCCTGGACCGGATCAATGCGCGACTCGCGCCGCGGAACGAGTACTGCGGTCAGCGCGCCGAGCAGACCCACGATGGCGAAGCTGTAGAAGTTCCCGTCGACGCCGTTCGCATGGTCGAGCACGAATGCGCCGAGGGTCGGGCCCGCGATCGCTCCGAGGCGACCGACCGACAGGGCCCAGGCGAGACCACTGCTGCGGTTCTCGGGGTCGTAGACGGACAGGATGTAGGCGTTGGCGAGGATCTGGGAGCCGATGAACCCGAATCCGCTGACGAACATGAGCAGGAAGAGCAGGAACGTCGGCGGCTGAAGACTCATGAGGACCAGGCTGACAGTGCCGGTGAGGAACGCGGTCACGACGACGATGCGCGGTCCGAAACGGTCCGCGACGGGGCCGGCTGCGATGACGCCGACGAACACACCGAGCCACATGGCTGCGGTCTGGAGCAGGGCAGACCCGAGAGAGTAGCCGGCGGCCTGCATGATCGAGGGCAGCCATGCGCTGATGCCGAATACGAGCAGAAGGCCGCAGAAGGACATGGCCCAGAACAGCAGCGTGGTGGGGGCGAGTCGGCGCGTGAGCAGCGGGCCGAGGCCGAAGAGACGGCCGGCCTGCTTGTTGGCGACGTGGCTCGAGGGAAGGTCGTAGCGGGTCTCGATCTCGGCGGCCTCCGCGCCGCGTCCGATGAGGCGCAGGTGGAATGGGCTCTCCGGAAGGCGGAAGACCAACGGGAGTGCGACGAGTGGGATGACGACACCGATCAGGTAGAGCCAGCGGAACGAGACCTCCGGAAGCAATGCGGCGCCGAGCAGGGGTGCGGCGAGCGCCCCGATGGCGTACCCGCTCATCATCAGTCCGATGTGTCGGCTGCGGCGCTGCGGTGCGCTGAGGTCGGCTACGTACGCGTTGAGGGTCGGAAGAACGACGCCCAGACCGAGTCCGACGACGAGACGTCCGAAGCCGAACGCTTCGGCGCTGTACGCGAAGGTTGATACAAGCATGCCGACGGTGAAGACGGCGATCGATCCGATCAGGAGCCGCCGGGGGCCGACGCGATGGATGATTGCTCCGGCCAGCGCGGCCCCGATCAACATGCCGACGCCGACGAGCGAGCCGATAGTCCCGGCCTCGCTCCGGTCCATGCCGAGCGACGGCGTCTGGAGGAGCACCGGGAGGGTGGCCCCGTAGATCGCGAGGTCGAAGCCCTCGAGCGTCGCCACGAGCCAGGTGACGCACAACAGTGTGCGGGTGGCGCCAGGGAGGCGATCCGAACCGGAGGAAGAGGGTGCGCGACTCATGGGGACGCTCCTGTCGAGAAGAGGGCGATGGCACCGCAGCGGGGTGCGTGCGTTCACGATTGGCAGCCATCCGATGGACCGTTCGCAACGGTCCAACCTCGGTGCCGCACTCGTCACAGATCTGGCACAACCACGTTATGACGCGAGTCACATTTGAACATAGCGAAATGAATTCCGCAATAGTGAATCCCTGTCCGAGCGTGCCTGGTCCCGTGAGGAGCGATGGAATCGCTCAGGCGACTGGGCCACCGGCCGCTCCGCCGACGCTGCCGTAGTCCTCCGAGATCGCCTTCGTCGTGCGCAGCAGTTCCAGCGTCACCTCGGCGACCGTGGCTGCGTCACCGAGCGACGACGGAAGTGCCACCGCCACTGCCAGGGGAATTGATTGACCGGCCGGGAAGACTGGTGCTGCGACTGACATGACGCCCGGGATCACCTCGCCCGAGATGGTTGCTACGCCCTGCTCGAGCACGGTGGCCCGTAGCCGAGCCACGTCGCTCTTGCTTGGCGCGTTCGTGCCGAGTGTCTCGAGTTCGGTCTCCACGATCGATGTAATCATCGTGGCCGGCAGATGGGCCAGGTAGACGCGTCCGATCGCGGAGGTGAGCAGCGGCATTGTCGCTCCCACCCGGATCGTGATCGGGAGTGCGTGCGCGCCGTAGTCCCAGCGCACGAGGACGGGACCATGGTCGCCCCATACCGCGAGATTGACGGCGTGTCCGGTGCGATCACGCAAGTCGGGGAGATGTTCCGACGCCACGCCGACCTCGTCCATGCGGCGCAGTGATTCGATGCCCAGTCGACGCATCGCCGGTCCGAAGTCATAGAGACCGGATCGGTGAGATTGCACGACGAGCCCTGCGCGACCCAGGCTGACCAAGTAGCGGTGAACCTTGCTCGCGGCCATCCCGGAGGCGTTCGCGATCTGCGTGAGGCTCATGGGGCCGAGTCCGCTTTCGAGGGCCTCGATGACGGTCATGGCGAGCTCCACCGACTGAATGCCTTGACGGGGGCCGGCGCGTTCGGCATCTGCAGTGGAATCGGAATCCGCGGAGGTCGTCACGGGAAACCACCTTATGGCTCGACGAACGGTTGGGGGTGATCGAGAACTGATTCACTACTGTGCATTGACTTCACTAATAATAAACTCGTACGGTGTGGTTGCAATCACACGTGACGCGAAGTCACGAAAGTCGAAAGGAACAACGGCATGTCTGCCTTCGCACAGCCGCCGGGCGCGGAAAGAAAAGCAGTCGACGTCGCGATCGTCGGCAGCGGCCCTACCGGGATGGCACTGGCGGCGCTCCTGGGGCGCCAGGGACGGAGCGTCGTTGTCCTCGAGAGGTATACGGGTCTCTACAACCTGCCGCGCGCCGCCGCGTTCGACGACGAGACCATGCGTACATTCCAGAAACTCGGTGTCGCGGAGAAGATGCTGCCCGGAACAAATGTTCAGCGCGGCTACGTATGGGTGAACGGCGACGACGAAGTGTTGCTGGACATCGAGTTCGACAACCCGGGCCGCTGCGGATGGCCGGCGCAGTACATGATGTACCAGCCCCACCTCGAATCCGTTCTCGACGAGCTCATTACGTCCCTGCCGACGGTCGAGATCCGCCGCGGGATGACGGTCGAGTCCGTCGACCAGCAGGACGGTGACGACGTCGTCGTCCGCGCCACCGACGTCGAGGGCGGCGAGCACCTGGTTCGTGCCCACTATGTCGTCGGCTGCGACGGGGGGAACGGCATCGTCCGCCAGTTCGCCGGCGGCGAACTCGACGACTACGGGTTCTTCGAGAACTGGCTCGTCTGCGACTTCCAGCTCGACCGCGACGTGCCGGACCTCCCCACCTTCCGCCAGGTCTGCGACCCCGCCGAACCGATCGCCATCGTCAACATCGGACCCCGCTTCCACCGATTCTCGTTCCGGCTCGAAAGCGGAGCGAATCGCGAGGAGGTTGTTCACCCGGACAAGGTGTGGCCGCGCGTAGCGACGTATCTCACCCCGGAGGATGCGGAGCTCGTCCGCGTCGCGAACTACACGTTCCGGTCATGCATCACCACGCAGTGGCGTCACGGTCGGATTCTTCTCGCCGGCGACGCGGCGCACCAGATGCCGCCTTTCCTGGCGCAGGGAATGGTGTCGGGAATCCGCGACGCACGGAACCTGGCCTGGAAGCTCGACATGGTGCTCGCAGGCCACCCCGACTCGCTGCTCGACACCTACCAAGCCGAGCGCGAACCGCACGTCCGCTACATCACCGAGAAGGCAATCGAACTGGGTCGGGTCCAGACGATGCGGGACACCGCGCTCGCCGCCGAGCGCGACGCTCAGATGATCGCTGCGCGCAAAGCCAACCAGAAGCCGGACAAGTTGCAGTACCCCGCGTTGTCAGGAGGCCTGATCGCCAACCACGGCGACATCTTCCCGCAGGGCCTGGTGTCGACGTCGAGCACCACCGCACTCTTCGACGAAATCGCGGGCACCGGGTGGCTCGTCGTCGCCGACGGGCCGCAGGTGTTGTCCGACATCGCCGAAGGCGACCGCACCGCATTCATCGAGATCGGCGGCCGGGAAGTGATTTTCGGCCTCACGTCGATGTTTGACGGAGCGCCCGTCTCCGACACCGCCGGCGTGTACACCAGATGGTTCGCCGCCCATGAGTGCGTCGCCGCGATCGTGCGGCCCGACGGCTACGTCTTCGGAATCGCACGCGACGCCGCAGAGCTGGGGACCCTCGCCAAGGAGCTCGTCGCCGTCATCACCCCGGTCGCTCCCGTGCCGCCCCGGCCGCTGGCGCCCACGGCCTGACATCCCACCACCGACAAACACTCGAGGAGAAAACTGATGCAGGGAAAGATCGCACTGGAAGAGCACTTCGCCATCCCGGAGACGCTGAACGACTCCGCGGGCTTCGTACCCGGAACCTATTGGGACGAGTTGCAGGCGCGGCTTCTCGACATCCAGGATGTCCGCCTGAAGCTGATGGACGAGCACAACATCGAAACGATGATCCTCTCGCTCAATGCACCTGCCGTGCAGGCCATCCCCGAACGGAAGCGCGCCATCGACATTGCGCGTCGTGCCAACGATGTACTCGCCGAGGAATGCGCGAAGCGGCCGGACCGGTTCCGTGGCTTCGCTGCCCTGCCGCTCCAGGACCCCGACGCCGCCGCCGAGGAACTGCGACGCTGCGTCACCGAACTGGGCTTCGTCGGCGCGCTGGTCAACGGGTTCTCCCAGAGTGCGACGGTGGACGGCGGCAACACCCCCCTCTACTACGACCTCCCCCAGTACCGACCCTTCTGGGCAGAGGTCGAGCGTCTCGATGTGCCCTTCTACCTCCACCCGCGCAACCCGCTGAACCAGGACGCCCGAATCTACGAGGGCCACCCGTGGCTGCTCGGTCCGACGTGGGCATTCGCGCAGGAGACTGCTGTCCATGCGTTGCGCTTGATGGCCTCTGGCCTCTTCGACGAGCACCCCGGCCTGCGGATCGTCCTCGGTCACATGGGTGAGGGCATCCCCGCGATGCTCTGGCGCATCGACCACCGCAACGCCTGGGTCGACGTGCCGCCCGCGTACCCGGCGAAACGTCGCATGGTCGACTACTTCACCGAGAATTTTTTCGTCACGACCTCCGGTAACTTCCGCACCCAGACGCTGATCGACCTGTTGCTCGAGCTCGGCTCGGAGCGCGTGATGTTCTCGACTGACTGGCCCTTCGAGAACATCAACCACGCCGCCGAATGGTTCGACGCTGCCAGCATCTCCGAGGCCGACCGGCTCAAGATCGGTCGGACCAACGCCGCCACGTTGTTCAAACTCGACCGGTGAACCGGCAGGAGTCGGCGGTGCGGCCCTTCGTCCACAGCGGATCACCAGCGCGCATCGTCTTCGGGCGCGGTGCCCGCGACGGCGTGAAGGAGGAAGTCGAGCGCCTGGGCGCACGACGGGCTGTGGTGCTGTCGACGCCCCAACAGAGGGAGAGCGCGGAGCTTCTCGCCGACGACATGGGTGCGCTCGGTGTCGGCGTCATCGACCGCGCCACCATGCACACCCCCGTGGAGGTCACCGCCAAGGCGCTGGTCGAGATCGAGCAACTCGGCGCGGACTGCGTCGTCGCCCTGGGAGGCGGTTCGACCACGGGTCTCGGCAAGGCGATCGCGGCTCGAACCGGTCTTCCCCAGGTCGCTGTCCCCACTACATACGCGGGCTCGGAGGTGACCCCGATCCTCGGCGAGACCGACAACGGGATGAAGACCACGCGGCGGGGCCCCGAGATCTTGCCCGAGACAGTTGTTTACGATCCGGCCCTCACCGACTCGTTGCCGATTTCCCTCAGCGTCGCCAGCGGATTGAACGCGATGGCACATGCCGCCGAGGGGGTATATGCGCGCGATGGGAGCCCGATCTTCACCCTCATGGCCCTGGAGGGCCTCGCCGCTCTGCGTGACGCCCTGCGTGAGCTGACGATCGACCCCGCCGACCACGATGCGCGAGATCGCGCTCTCTACGGCGCGTGGTTGTGCGGGACCGTCCTCGGCGGTGTCGGAATGTCCGTCCACCACAAGCTGTGCCACACCGTCGGCGGCGCGCTCGACTTGCCTCATGCACAGACCCACGCAATCCTGCTTCCACACACGATCGGCTTCGTGGAGGAAACCGAACCCACGGTCCTCGCACCCGTCGCGGACCTGTTCGGAGGCAGTGCAGGCGGGGGCCTCCACGATTTCGCAGTGGAACTCGGGGCTCCTCTTCGTCTCTCCGAATTGGGGGTCACGCCCGAGCAGTTGGACCGTGTCGCGGACTTGGCGCTCGACGCGCCCTACTGGTCCCCGCGCCCGTTGGAGCGCGATTCCATCCGTCGACTGCTGCAGCACGCCTACGACGGCACCCGCCCAGAATCAGCCCCGCACGGAGGATCGGCATGACCAAGTACTTCACCGAGGATGAGTCCGTCGACACTGTTAACGGTCGGATGGGCATCGACGCCGACGACCGGGCCGCCGTCGTGATGGAAAGCCTCGTCCGCCATCTGCACTCGTTCGTCAAGGATGTCGGAATTACCCAGGCCGAGTGGGACCTTGCGATCGACTTCCTGACGCGAACCGGACAGATCTGTGGGCCCGAGCGGCAGGAATTCATCCTGCTGTCGGACACCCTCGGGGTATCGATGCTGGTCGACGCCATCAACCATCGCAGGCCCACCGGGGCCACCGAAAACACTGTCGTCGCTCCGTTCCACGTCGAGGGGGCGCCGATCCGGCAGATGGGGGATGGCATCTCCCTCGACGGCAAAGGCGAGTCCTGCCTCTTCGCGGGGCAGGTCCGTGACCTCGACGGCCACCCGATCGAGGGCGCATGCGTCGACGTCTGGTCGGACAATGCGGATGGCTACTACGACGTTCAGCAGCCAGACATCCAACCCCGATGGAACAATCGGGGTCGCTTCATCACAGGCGCCGACGGCCGGTACCTGTTCCGCGGCATCAAGCCCACGGCTTACCCGATCCCGGACGACGGTCCTGTGGGGCAAATGCTCGACAGAATCGGGCGGCATCCGTACCGACCCGCACACATGCACTTCCTCGTCACCGCCGACGGCTACGAACGTCTGGTGACCCACACTTTCGTGGAGGGCGATAGCTACCTCGAGTCCGACGCTGTCTTCGGGGTGAAAGAAGTGCTGATCGCCACCTACGACAGGAACAGTGACGGCTCCGGCACAGCATGGTCGTCACAATATGACTTCGTACTCACGCGTGGCAGCAGCTGACCTCGTTGTCCTGAAGCCTCCGACGGACAGCTGGCCGATTTGCGCTGAGGTCTCTGGGCGTGCGGGCGCCGGGCGAGAGTACGGGCCGCCGACAACCAGGCCTGGAGCCGAGCGAGTGCCCCGCTAGTACGACGCCCGGCCACCGCTCGCGTCGTAGACGGCGCCGGTCGAGAAGCTGAGCGCCTCCGAGCACAGCCATGCGACGAGTTCCGCGATTTCCTCGGGCCGTCCCATCCGGGCCATCGGGGTCAGGCTCTGCGACCGCGCGAGGATCGCCGGGTCGGTGCCGGCATTCATCGGGCTCTCCACGGCGGCGGGTGCCACCACGTTGGCCAGGACACCGGTCTTCGCGACCTCTTTGCCGAGCGATTTCGTCAGCGCGATGACGGCCGCCTTCGACGCCGAGTAGGCGCTCTGGTTGGGATTCCCGTCCTTCGCCGCGATGCTCGCCAGATTCACCACCCGCCCCCAGCCGGCGTCGGCCATGGCCGGCACGAACGCGCGGCAGAGGAGGAACGTCCCGTCGACGTTGATCCGGAACGTGCGGCGCCAGTCTCCGAGGTCGACGTCGACCAGAGGAGCGGACGGTCCCACGACGCCGGCGCTGTTGACGAGGATGTCGACGCGGCCGAGCCTGGCGGCGAGGTTCTCGACGGCGTCGGCGTCGGTGACGTCGAGGTGCTCGTCGGCCCCGGTGGCGACGTCGGCGGTGACGACGCGGACCCCGGCGTCGGCGAGGCGCTTCGCGCACGCCGCACCGATTCCGCTCGCTCCGCCGGTGACGAGCGCGGTGGCGCCCTCGGGATACGTAGCCATGGTGGTTTCTCCTCGCGACTGTGTGCGTATTAGTCTTGTTCTATGTGCGAAATCAGAATGATTGGTTTCGCACTGTGTACGAATTGGAATATATGGGCTGAGCCACACTCGTCAAACTCGCCGAAGGGAATCCGATGGAGATTCGCTGGCTGCAAGCGTTCGTCGCCGTCGCCGAAGAACTGCATTTCGGCAGGGCCGCCGCGCGACTTCAGATGGCCCAGTCGCCGCTGAGCCAGACGGTGCGCAAACTCGAGAAGGACATCGGCGTGCCGCTGTTCGAGCGGAGCACCCGCAGCGTCGCCCTGACGTCGGCCGGCCACACGTTCCTGCCGCACGCCTACCGGATTCTCGAGAGCGTCGACATCGCGCGGCAGGCCACCCGCGCGTCCGCCGGGGGCGTGTACGGCCGCATCAAGATCGGCTTCACCGGCGTGCTCAATCACCTGTCCCTGCCCCCGCTCACCCGCGCGCTCCGGCAGCGCTACCCCGACATCGAACTCACCCTCGTCGGACGCATCATGACCCGTGACGCCATCACTCAACTGGACAGTGGCGCACTCGATCTCGCGTTCGTCGGACTTCCCGTCGAGACGGCCTCGGTGTCCACCCGGTTGATCCGCCGCGAGCCGTTCGGGGCCGTGCTCCCGGCGGACCACCCGCTCGCGTCGGAGCCGGAGATCGACCTGCGCGACCTGGCCGAGGACGGGTTCGTCACGACACCGCTGTCGGCCGGCTCGGCATTGCAGGAGGTCGCGATGCGGGCATGCGTCGATGCGGGCTTTCGTCCCCGCGTGGTGCAGGAGATCACCGACCCGTACATGATCCTGATGCTGGTGGCGACGGGTGTCGGCGTGGCGCTCATGACGTCGGGCATTGCCGCGCTCACGCCCCCGGGCACGGTGTTCGTGCCGCTCACCGGCGAGCCGATCTACATGAACCACGGACTCGCCTGGTCGCCGCGCCGGGTCTCCGACGCGCTCCGGGTGGCCCTCGCGGTGTCGGAGGGCATTCTCCCGACTCCAGATTAGGATGTTTTCGATCTATATCTAAGACTTTTTTTGCGCTGGACTGCGCATAGTCCGCCATGACACGCTCGTCACGGTCCGGAACTTCGTGTGAGGTGGATCACCTCCGAAGAAGCCTCGCGGCGCACCGGATCCCTGGGACGAAAGGAACACCATGGCAAGCACGTCTACTCGCGACACCGGGGGACAACCGAACGAGAACGCCCGCCGGGCCGCCGTCTCGGGATTCCTCGGCAGCACGCTCGAGTACTACGACTTCTTCATCTACGGGTCCGCGGCAGCGCTGGTCTTCCCGCGGATCTTCTTCCCCGGCGGAGGAGCCACGGCGACCCTGCTGTCGATCGGCACGCTCGGCGTGGCGTACATCGCGCGTCCACTCGGCGCAGTGCTGTGGGGACATCTCGGGGATCGGTACGGGCGCAAGAATTCGCTGCTGGCGTGTCTCCTGCTCATGGGTATCGCGACGGTGGTCGTCGGCTGCCTGCCCACGTACGACCAGATCGGTATCGCCGCGCCCATCATCCTGGTGCTCCTGCGATTGCTGCAGGGCCTATCCGCCGGCGGCGAATCACCAGGATCGTCCGCGCTGACGCTCGAACACGCACCGGACAACCGTCGCTCGTTCTACACCTCGTTCACCATGAGCGGCATCATGTTCGGCATCGTCATCTCGAGCCTGGTGTTCATTCCCGTGGCCGCGCTGCCGGACGACGCGCTCTACTCGTGGGGCTGGCGTGTGCCCTTCCTGCTCAGCATCGTCGTGACGGGTGTTGCGGTCTGGCTGCGTCGCAAGCTCGACGAGCCGGAGGTCTTCGAAGAGCTGAAGGAACACGACGACACGGCGGGCATCCCCGTCGTGGAGATGTTCCGCTCACACTGGCGCACCGTGATCCGCATCAGCCTCAGCGCGACATTCGCGATGATCAACACGATCGTCAACGTCTTCGCGTTGGCGTACGCCGTGCAGGTCGCCGGGCTCGAACGCTCCACGATGCTGTGGGCGATCGCCACCGCCAACTTCGTCGCCGTTCTCACCCAGCCGCTGTTCGGAATGCTCGCCGACCGGATCGGCCGCAAACCGGTGTTCGTGACGGGCGCCGTCGGTTCCGCGGGCATGGTGTTCGTGTTCTTCCACGCCATCGGAACGGGTAGCGCGCCGATGGTGTTCGCGGCCGGCATCGTCCTGATCGGCCTGTTCTACGCGATGCCCAACGGCGTGTACCCGGCGTACTTCCCCGAGCAGTTCCCCGCCAAGGTCCGGTACACCGGAATGGCCGTGAGCCTCATGCTGGGACTGTTGGTGGCCGGTTTCACCCCGGCCATCGCGCAGTGGCTGTCGGCGGGCGACACCGCGAACTGGACCCCGGTCGCCTGGATGTGCCTGGGCTTCGCGCTGCTGTCGTCGGTCGCCGCGCTCACCGGTCCCGAGACGTACCGCACCCCCACCGAACAGCTCGGCGAACCCGGCGCGACGACGGTCGGCACCCGGCACCAGGCGCTCGTCCGCAACGACGCCTGACCGGACCGGACCTTCACCACTGCAGGAGATTTTCATGCACCCCGTATCCACCCGGCACCGGATCCGCCTCGTCGGGGCAGGGATCGCCACGTCCCTGTCGCCGGCGCTGCACGAACACGAGGCCGCCGCCCTCGGCCTGACCGACTACCGCTACGACCTGATCGACGTCGCGGCGGAGGGCATCCCCGTCGACAGTTCCGGCGACACGCTGCGGCAGGCCGTCGCAGCGGGCTGCACCGGACTCAACGTCACCCACCCGTGCAAGCAGGTGGTCGTCGACTCTCTCGACGAATTATCCGACAACGCACGACTTCTCGGCGCCGTCAACACCGTCGTCGTCCGTGACGGGCGGCTGATCGGTCACAACACCGACCACAGCGGATTCCTCGCGGCGCTGCGCCGGGGACTGCCCGATGCCACACTCGGCCGCGTCGTCCTCGCCGGTGCGGGCGGTGCCGGTTCGGCCGTCGCCTACGCGCTCGCCGCCGCCGGAGTGACGGACCTGCGGGTCGCCGACCTCGACCCGGCCCGAGCAGCGGACGTCTGCACGCGCCTCGCGGCGGCCTTCCCGCAGACGCGGGTCACGGCCATCCCCCTCGACACGATCGAAGCGAACCTGGAGCACTGCGACGGCGTCGTCAACGCCTCTCCGATCGGCATGGTCGGACATCCTGGAACGCCGTTCGACACCGACGCGCTCCATCCCGGCCTGTGGGTCGCCGACATCGTCTACCGCCCCCTGCGGACCGAACTCGTCGCGGCAGCAACCGCTCTCGGCTGCGACGTGCTCGACGGCGGTCAGATGCTCGTCGCTCAGGCGGCCGACACGTTCGCCCTCCTCACCGGGGTCACGCCCGACCCCGACCGGATGCGACGTCACCTCGGCGAACTGCTCGCCGATCAGTGCGCCCCGACCGTACTCGAGGAGTCCAGATGACCGCGCGTCCGTTCGCCGCACCACTCGACCTGGGTAACGTGCGACTGCGCAACCGCTTCGTGTCGGCGCCGATGGAGCGCAACTACTGCGAGGTCGACGGCACGATGACCGACGAGTACATCGCGTACCTCGAGCGCCGTGCGGCGGGCGGCGCAGCACTCGTCTTCACCGAGGCCAGCTACGTGCGGGCCGACGGCAAGGGCCGTATCCGGCAGATGGGCGTGGACGTCGACGAACGCATCCCGGGCATCGCGAAGATGGTCGAGGCGATCCACGCGCACGGTGCGCTCGTCGGCGTCGAACTCAATCACGGCGGCCGCACCGCGCAGGGTTCCGTCAGCGGATTCGTCCCCGTCGCACCGTCACCGATCCCGTGCGCGGTGGTCGGCGGCGAAATGCCCGAGCAACTCGACGGCGATGACATCGAGCACATCATCGAATGCTTCGGGGAGGCCGCCGCGCGCTGTCAGCAGGCCGGGGTCGACGTGATCTCGCTGCACGGCGGTCACGGCTACCTCATCCACCAGTTCCTCTCGCCGGCGTACAACCACCGCGACGACGAGTGGGCCGATCCGGCGCTGTTCGTCAACTCGGTGATCGACGCCGTGCGCACAAGGTCACCGGGTATCGCTCTCGGACTGCGATTCTCGGCGTTCGAAGCCGTCGACGGCGGTCTCGACGCCGAGACGACCCGCGCCCGCATCGACGCGATCGACACCGACCGGCTCGACTTCCTCGACGTCTCCGCCGGCAACTACGAATCCGGGCAGTGGATCATCCAGCCCGGCGAGTGGCCGCGCGGACTCCTCGCCCCGTTCTCCGAGCAGTACACGAGGGACTTCGACCTCCCCGTCGGAGTCGCAGGCCGGATCAGCTCACCCGAGGTCGCGGCGCAGATCATCGAATCCGGGCAGGCCGACTTCGTGAGCATGGCCCGCACCCTGCATGCGGACCCGGACTTCCCGAACCGCGCGCTGGACGGCGGCCGGTACCGGCCGTGCATCGCCTGCAACTACTGCATCGACAGCCTCGCCGCCGGACCCGTTCCGTGCTCGGTCAATCCGTGGGTGGGCCGCGAACTCGAGCAGCCGTCGAAGACGGCGGACGTGGCGGTGCGCGTCGCCGTCGTCGGCGGCGGGCCGTCGGGCATGGCGGCCGCCCGCGACCTCGCGCTCGCCGGGCACCGCGTCGACCTGTACGACGAACGCGACAGCCTCGGTGGTGATTTCGCACTGGCCTCCCGGCTGCACGAATACCCCGAGTACGCGAGGATCGTCGATTGGTACCTCGCCGAGATCGCCGACCTCGACATCACCTGCCACACCGGCACCCGGGTCGACGCCGCCGCACTGGCCGAACTCGACTTCGACGCCGTCGTGCTCGCGACGGGCGGCCGCGGACCCGCGATCGACCTCCCCGGGGCCGACACCCGGAGGGTTCGCGACGTTCGCGAGTTCCTGGAATCCGGGGACCCGGCACCCGAGGCGATCACGATCTTCGGCGCCGACCGGGAAGCGGCCGCGGTCGCCGACGACCTGCTCCAGCACGGCACAAAGGTGGTCATGATCGGCCCGCAGGAGACGATTGCCCACGACGTCGGCCGACGCGGCAAGATCGTGCTGCTGCCGCGGCTCGCGGCGAGTGCGAACCTCACCACCCACCTGTCGTCGATCGTGAAACGGGTCGAGGAAGACCGGGTAGTGATCTCCACGGGAGGTGCAGAACGGATCGTCGACGCCCCCGGCGAACTGCTGATCTCGCACGGCGTCGAACCACGCACCGACCTGCTCGCCGCACTGCGGTCGCCGGCACCGCGACTCGGCGTCCACACGGTCGGTGACGCGAGCGGTGACGGCGGCTCCATCCACGCCGCTCTCGTCACCGCAGCCGACGTCGCCGCGACGATCACCGCGGCCGCCGATGCTCTCGAAGAGGTCAACGCATGATGAACATCCCGCCCCTCGGTCTCGGGACCTGGCCACTGACCGGCCCGGACGCCACCCGGGCCGTGCTGTCCGGCATCGAAGCCGGCTACCGACTCGTCGACACCGCCACGATCTACGACAACGAGGACGCCGTGGGTGTGGCGCTCGCGGAGTGCGGACTGCCCCGCGAGGAGCTGTTCGTCACCACGAAACTGCGTGGGAGCGATCACGTGTCGGGTGACATCCGCGGCGCGGTCGAGCGCAGCCTGAAGAATCTGGGACTCGATCGGCTCGACCTGTTCCTCATCCACTGGCCGCTGCCACGCCACGACCGGTACGTGGCGGCGTTCGAGGCGATGCTCGCCTGCCGCGACGCCGGCCTCGTCCGCTACGTCGGCGTCTCCAATTTCCTGGAGACGCACCTGCGTCGCGTCGTCACCGAAACCGGAGAAGCGCCCGCGGTCAACCAGATCCAGATGGACCCGTCGCTCGCCCGGCTGCCCGTCCGTCGCGCGAACGACGAACTCGGCGTGCTCACGCAGTCGTGGAGCCCGCTGGGCCGCGGCGACGTGCTCGGTGCCGCTGTGGTCACCGACATCGCCCGGCGCCTCGACCACACCCCCGCGCAGGTGGTCCTGGCCTGGCACTTCGCGCAGGGTGTCGTGCCGGTCGCGAGATCCGCGAATCCCGCCCGCCAGGCCGAGAACCTGGCCGCCCTCGACGTGCGTCTCACCGCCGCGGACGTCGACGCCCTGAACCGTCTCGACCGCGGCGAGTCCGCGGCCCGGGACGTCGAAACCGAGGAGCACTACTGATGGCACTACGTATCGGCATCGTCGGTTGCGGAAAGATCGCCGGCAACCACGCCCGGGCCCTGCAGCAGGTGCCCGGCGTCGAGGTGGTCGGCTGCTGCGACCCCGACGTCGACCGCGCCCGCGAGTTCGCATCCGCACACGGCATCGCCCGCGCCGTCGGTTCGGTGGAGGAGTTGATCGCCCTCGGACTCGATGCGTGCACCGTCTGCACCCCGCATCCGGTGCACGAGCAGGTGGTCGTCGCGGCGGCGGAGGCCGGGATCCACGTGCTGTGCGAGAAGCCGATCGCCGTCGACGTCGCCGCAGCCGACCGGATGATCGCGGCCGCCGACCGCGCCGGTATCACGTTCGGTGTGCTGTTCCAGCGTCGATTCTGGCCGGCAGCGCAGCGCATCAGGGCGGCCATCGACGACGGCCGGATCGGCGTTCCGGTGCTCGGTGAGGCGTCGGTCCTTCTGCACCGCCCGTCGTCCTACTACTCCGCCGACGAGTGGCGTGGACGGTGGGACACCGACGGCGGCGGTGTCCTCATGACACAGGCCGTGCACCAGATCGACATGCTCCAGTGGTTCATGGGGGAGGCCGTCTCGGTGAGCGGCTTCATCCGCACCCACACGCACGGCGAGCACATCGAGACCGAAGACAGTGCGTCGGCCGTCGTCTCGTTCGCGTCGGGCGGCACTGCCACCGTCACCGCGACCACCGGCGCCAACCACAACCTCGGCAACCGGGTCACCGTCATCGGGCAGACCGGTGCGATCGCGAGCGTCCTCGAATTCCCGGAGGGCAGGGAGGGCGTCAACGAGATCTGGACGGTCCCAAGCGAAGTCGAGTTCCGCGCCCCGTTCACACCCGACGTCCGCGCCAATCTCGACGTCACCGAAGTCAACGCCGGACTCGCCGACTTCCACACACTCCAGGTACAGGACTTCGCGGACGCCGTCCTGACCGGTCGCGACCCCGCCGTCACCGGACGCGACGCGCGCGCCTCGCTGGCGATCGTCACGGCGATCTACGAGTCCTCGCGCACCGGCCGGGTCGTCGACCTCACGCCCGCACCGACTTTCGCAACAACATCCGCTCAGGAGACGCCATGACCCCCGCACACACCACCGCCACCTATGACGTCGTCGTCATCGGCTCCGGAGCGGGCGGCCTGTCCGCCGCCGTCGCCGCAGCCGACGGGGGCGCCTCCGTCCTCGTCGTCGAGAAGGCGGACACCTGCGGCGGCGCGACGGCATGGTCCGGCGGCTGGATGTGGGCGCCGCGGAACCTGTTCGCGCAGGCGGACGGCGTGAACGAGGACCGCTCGCTGCCGCGCACCTACCTCGAGCACCGACTCGGGGAGAACTTCGACGCCGCCAAGGTCGACGCCCTGCTCGACGGCGCACCCGAGATGGTTGAGTTCTTCGAAAAGAAGACGGCCCTGCAGTTCGTTCCGGGCGCGAAGATCGCCGACATCCACGGCGACACACCGGGTGCGGGCACGGGGCACCGCTCCGTCGGGCCGAAGCCGGTGAGCCTCCGCAAGCTCGGCCCCGACGTCGCGGCGCTGCTCCGGCGGCAGCTCTACGAGACGTCGTTCCTCGGCATGGGCATCATGGCAGGCCCGGACCTGCAGGCCTTCCTGCACTCGACGCGTTCGGCGAAGGCGTTCGTGCACTGCGCACGCAGGGTGTCCACGCACCTGCTCGACCTCGCCACCCAGCGGCGCGGCCAGCAACTCGTCAACGGCACCGCGCTCGTCGGCCGGCTGCTGCGGTCGGCGCTCGACGCCGGCGTCGAGATCCGCGTGAGCACGGCGGCCACCACGCTGACCACCGACTCCGCGGGCGCCGTCACCGGTGTCCGGCTCGAGGGCCCGGACGGGGCCTACTCCGTGTCCGCCCGCCGCGGAGTCGTCCTCGCCACGGGCGGCTTCAGTCGCGACGTCGACCGGCGCCGCGAACTCTTTCCCCGCACACCCACGGGCCGTGAACACTGGACCCTCACCCCGTCCACGACCACCGGCGACGGCATCACCCTCGGCGAATCGGTCGGCGGGCGCCTCGACCGCTCGGTCGCGTCGCCGGTGGCGTACTGCCCGGTGTCGATCATCCGGTACCGCAACGGCAAGGAGGGCGTGTTCCCGCACATCCTCG
This sequence comes from Rhodococcus sp. JS3073, assembly GCF_026810085.1. NCBI lineage: Bacteria > Bacillati > Actinomycetota > Actinomycetes > Mycobacteriales > Nocardiaceae > Rhodococcus > Rhodococcus sp. JS3073. Next base: position 6,485,956 of record NZ_CP113951.1, read on the forward strand.
ACCGCGGAAAGCCCGGCGCCATAGGCGTACTCGCCGACGGCCGCCGCTTCGTCAACGAGGCCCTCGGCTACCACGACTACACCCTCGCGATGGTCGACCAGGTCCCCGACGGCGACGAGGTCTGCTCCTGGCTGATCGCCGACCAGCGGTACCTGCGGTATTTCCCGCTGGGCATGGCCAAGCCGCTGCCGATCCCCACGTGGCCGTACCTGACGTCGGGGTACCTCACCCGCGGCCGCACGGTGCGCGAGCTGGCCGAGAAGATCGGCGTCGACCCGGACGGCCTGGAGAAGACGGTCGCAGCGTTCAACGAGGGCGCCCGCGACGGCGTCGACCCCGAATTCGGTCGTGGCACCACACCGTTCACCATCGGGTCGGGGGACGCCGACAACCCGTGGCCCAATGCCTCCCTCGCACCGCTCGAGGAGGGCCCGTTCTACGCGGTCAAGGTCGTGCCCGGCAGCTTCGGCACGTTCGCCGGTCTGGTCACCGACTCGGCGTCGCAGGTGCTGAACGACGACGACCAGCCGATCGACGGGCTGTTCGCCGTCGGGGTCGACCAGTCCAGCGTCATGGGCGGCCACTACCCGTCCGGCGGCATCAACCTCGGCCCGGCCATGACCTTCGGCTACCTCACCGGTCGCCGCCTCGCCTCGACGACAGGAGATCTGCGATGACCGCCCCCCTCGGCCTCGCCGCGCTCACCGTGCTCGACACCGCGCCGCTGCAGCAGGTGGACCTCGCCGAGAAGCACGGCTTCGACACCATCGGGATCCGGCTGCTGCCCGCCGCGCCCGGCACCACCGCCTACCCACTGCACGAGGACGAGGGCGCCCTCGACGCGCTGATCCGTCGTCTCGACGATTCGCCGATCGAGGTGTTCGACCTCGAAATCATCCGGTTGGGAGCCGATTTCGATCCGAAATCGTACGTTCCGCTGCTCGAGGCGGGCGCACGGCTCGGCGCGAAGGCCGTGCTCGTCGGCGGCGACGACCGCGACCGCTCCCGGCTCACCGACTCCTATGCCCGTCTCGCGGAACTGTGCGCGCAGTACGGCATCGTCGCCAGCCTCGAGTTCATGCCGTGGACGGCCGTGCCCGACGCGGCCACCGCGGTCGAGATCGTGTCGCAGGCCGACGGGCCTGCCCGCAGCGTGCTGGTCGACGGGCTGCACGTCGGACGGTCGAGCACCACGCTCGACGACCTGGCGGCGATCCCGCGGGACTGGCTGCACTACGCCCAGATGTGCGACGGCTCGGTGCCTGCGCCTGCGGACGACGCCGAACTGATCCGTCAGGCCCGCGAGGAGCGCCTCGTTCCGGGGTCGGGTGGCATCCCGCTCGCCGACATCTGGTCCACGTTGCCGGCGGGTCTTCCGGTGAGCATCGAACTCCCCAACGAGCCGCTCCGGCGTGCCGTCGGCACGGATGCGTGGCTCGCGCGGCTGGTCGCCGCCACCCGGGAGGTGCTCGCGCAGGTTCCGGCGGCCACCGGACACTGATTTGTCCGCGCTACCGTTCTTGCATGCCCCGCCCCGACAACGTCCCCGTGTACACGATGCGCCAGCTGGCGGCGTTCGTGGCGGTGGCGGAGACCGGGACGATCAGCGGTGCGGCCGAGCGGATGCACCTGTCGCAGTCGGCGTTGTCCGCGGCGGTGACGGATCTGGAGAAGGCACTGAAGGCGCAGCTGTGTGTGCGCCGGCGCGCCCGCGGTGTGCAGCTGACCCCGACCGGGGAGGCGGTGCTGTCGCGGGCGCGGGCCCTGCTGCAGCAGGCGGGGGAGTTGCAGTCCGACGCGTCCGGGGAGGGCGGTGTCGTCGCGGGGCCGATCGCCGTCGGCTGCTACCCGGCGCTCGGCCCGACGATCCTGCCGTCGATGTTGTACGCGTTCACCGCCGAGTACCCGCGGGCGTCCGTGGAGTTCCGGGAGGACACCCAGAACCGGTTGCGGACGCAGCTCGAGGGCGGCGAACTGGACGTCGCCATCGTCTACGACCTCGACCTGCCCCCGGACTGGCAGACCGTCCCGCTGATGACCCGCGAGCCGATGATCGTCCTCGGGGCGGAGCATCCGCTGGCGGGAATCGACGGGCCGGTGCGCCTCGTGGATCTGGCCGAGCACCCGATGGTGCTGCTGGACGCGCCGCCCAGCACCACCCACGCGATGGACGTCTGCCGCGAGGCCGGTTTCGCGCCCCGGGTGGCGTATCGGACCGCGAACTTCGAGACGGCGCGGGCCTTCGTCGGGCGCGGTCTGGGGTGGACGCTGCTGCTGCAACGACCCCGGGTGGACGTCACGTACGAGGGTCTTCCGGTCGTCGTGAAACCGATCGCCGACCCGAAACCGGCGTCGGTGGCCGTGGTGGTGGCGTGGCATCAGGAGGCGACGCTGAGCCGGGTCGCGCGAGCATTCATCCGGTTCGTCACGGCCTGAACTGCGTATTCGTGCCTTCCACAGTTTTTCCGCAATTCATGTGGGGATAGTCCCGCTTTTCAGATGTGTGTGAGTCGGGTCATTGTTTTCCGGTAGCGCGATGAGTGTGCGCGCAGCAGAACCGGGAAGGCAGACGATGACGGCAATCACCGAGGAGAGGCGACACCGCCGGTGTCTCACAAGGAAGCGCGCAGGGCAGTCCTGTCGAGCTTCGTCGGTACCGCGATCGAGTGGTACGACTTCTTCATCTACGGCACCGCCGCAGCCCTGGTGATCGGACCGCAGTTCTTCCCCGGCGCGTCGACGTTCGCCGGAACCCTGGCCGCATTCGCCACGTTCGCGGTCGGCTTCATCGCCCGCCCGATCGGCGGTGTCGTCATGGGCCACTTCGGTGACCGCATCGGGCGCAAGTCGATGCTGGTGCTGTCGCTGACCATGATGGGCGTCGCGACCGTCGGCATCGGCCTGCTCCCGAACTTCGAGGTCATCGGGGTGGCCGCACCCATCCTGCTGGTGGCGTTGCGGTTCGTCCAGGGCATCGGCGTCGGCGGCGAATGGGGCGGTGCGGTGCTCATGGCCACCGAACACGCCCCGGAAGGCAAGCGCGGACTGTACGGCGCGGCGCCGCAGATGGGCGTCCCGGCCGGAGTGATCATGGCGAACGTCGTGTTCCTCGCCGTCACCCAACTGCTGTCGGACGACGCGTTCCAGACGTGGGGCTGGCGGGTGCCGTTCCTGATGAGCGCCGTGCTCGTCGGCGTCGCGATGTGGATTCGCCTCGGCGTCTTCGAGTCCCCGGCCTTCGCGGAGGCCAAGGAGAGCGACACGATCGTGAAAATGCCGATCGTCGAGGTGCTGACCCGCAACTGGCGGACCGTGCTGCTCGCGGCGGGCACGTTCATCGCCACCAACGGCATCGCCTACGTGTTCATGGTGTACGTCCTGACGTACGGCACCAAGGAACTCGGCTACAGCCGCGCCACCATGCTCACACTGCTGATCGTCGCGTGCCCGGTCTGGATGGCGGGCATGGCCGTGTCGGCCTGGAGGTCGGACGTGCTCGGCAGGCGCCGCGTCTACACGTGGAGTTCGATCGCGCTCGTGATCGTGGCCGCGGTGTTCTTCCCCCTCATCGACACGGCGTCGATCCCCGTCATGCTGCTCGCAATGATCGTGATGGCGGCGGTGCTCGGCACCACCGCGGGGCCGCAGTCCGCACTGTTCGCGGAACTCTTCCCCGCCCACATCCGGTACAGCGGTGCGTCGCTCGGCTACCAGATCGGCGCCATCCTCGGCGGCGGACTCGCACCGTTCATGGCGACGTGGCTGTTCGGGGCCTTCGGCAGTTCGACGGCAATCACCGCCTATTTCGTGGTGATCGCCGTGGTCAGTCTCGTCTCCATCCTGCTGTTGCCGGAAACCAACACCACGCGCCGGGAAGCGGAGGCCGTCTGACATGTCCACTTACTTTCAGCCACAGAAGTACCCGGCGGCGGAGTTCGCGTCGACCGGTGCAACCGGCGAGGCCCTGCCCGTCGTCGTCGTGGGCGCGGGCCCGGTCGGCATGGGCGTCGCGCTCGGCCTCGCGCAGCGCGGTATCCCCGTCACCGTGCTCGAGGCCGCCGACCAGGTGTCGTTCGGCAGCCGCGCCATTTGTATCTCCCGGCACAGCCTGGAGGTGGCGGCCCGGCTCGGTTTCGGCCCCGAACTCGAGAAGATCGTGCTCCCCTGGGTGGGTGGGCGCAGCTTCTACCGCGACGAGCAGGTGCTGCACTTCGAGATGGCACACGGCGAACACGACGTCCGCGGGCCCATGGTCAACGTGTCGCAGTCCGAGATCGAGCAGATCATGACGGACACGCTGCTCGCGCACCCACTGATCACGTTCCACTGGTCGTCGAGCGTCGCCGGGATCCTGCGGTCGGACGAGGACGTGACACTCGACGTCGACACCGCGTTCGGTGCGCGCCGGCTCCGCGCACGCTGGGTGGTGGCCGCCGACGGCGGCCGCAGCCGGATGCGTGAACTCGCGGGAATCCGGTTGCAGGGAAACAGCTATCAGGGCAATTACGTCATCGCCGACATCCACTGGGAATCGACGCTGCCCGCCGAGCGGATGGTGTGGTTCGACCCGCCGAGCAACCCCGGCTCGACGATCATCATGCATCAGCAGCCCCGCGACATCTGGCGCATCGACTACCAACTCGACAGTTCCGACGACGCCGAACTCGAGACGCAGGAAGACCGCATCCGCGACCGGATCACCCGGCACCTCGACTGGCTCGAGAACGACGTGCCGTGGACCCTCGAATGGCACGGCTTCTACCGCGCGCACGCGCTCGCGCTGGACGACTTCACGCACGATCGCATCCTGTTCGCCGGGGACGCCGCCCACCTGGTGCCGATCTTCGGTGTCCGCGGGCTGAACTCCGGCATGGAGGACGCCGAGACCCTCGCCTGGACACTGGCGGCCGTCGTCCACGGGACCGCGGACGAGAGCCTCCTGCAGGCATATTCGGCCGAACGGCGCGCCGCCTGGCAACAGAACGTCGACAACGCGGGCAAGTCGACGCTCATCATGTCGCCCGGCAGCCACGGCTACCGCACCACCCGCGACGCCGTCCTCGCGCTGGCCACGACCCGTCCGGAGTTCGGTCACCTCGTCAATCCGCGGCAGTCGAGTGCGACGCACGCGCACCTGTCGCCGCTCACATGGCCGGTGGCCGAGGGGACGACCGGGCTGCTGCCCGGGGATCCGATGGAGGACAGGCGTGTTCGCATCGTCACCACCGACGGATCGGTGGAGTCTTCGCTGAACCGTGTCCGGGGAACGGGTTTCGCGGTGCTCGGTGTCGGAGTCGACGCGGCCGGTGCTCGGATGCTCGCCGCGCACGCGTCGGCGCTCGCGATGGCGCTGTCGCCCGAATCGGTGCGGGCGGTCGTCGTCCCGGCACCGGGTGCGGTGGTGGACGCGGCGGCCGACCTGACGGTCCTCGACGACCCCGACGGTGTGCTGCCGCCGGCTCTCGGCGCGTCCGCGGGTGAGTGCTTCGTGATCCGCCCGGACGGACTCGTCCTGTGCCGGGTCCGCGACCTGTCGCTGCTCGGCGACGTCCACGACCACCTGAAAACGGCCACCGCCCCCACACTGGGCGTCGTCCCCGCGCACACGGAGACGACGGCGACGCCGGACGACCTGCTGCGCGAGAACGTGTGGATGGGACTGTCGGAGGCGCTCGACCAGGCGGACGAGTCGGACCGCGAGGGATTCCTGACCCGGCTCGCGCTGCTGCTCGGATCGCGGTCGGGCCTGCGGGAGTTCGAGGAAGCGCTGGCCGCCGCCGCCCACGTGAGTGGCAAAGTGTGCTCCGGCACTCCGCGGCACTCACATGTGGACGCTTAGCCTGGGAGCATGGCGCACCCACAGTTCCTGAACTCGCCCAAGTCCTTCGTCGTCGACGCGCTCCGCGGGGCCGTCGCCACCACCGACGACCTCGAATGGCATCCGGAACCGGGATATCTCACACGGCGGGAACCGTTGCCGGCCGGGCAGGTCGCGTTGCTGTCGGGCGGCGGGTCCGGGCACGAACCGCTGCACGCCGGGTTCGTCGGCCGGGGCATGCTCACCGGAGCCTGCCCCGGCCTGATCTTCACCTCGCCCAACGCGCTGCAGGTGCGGGCCGCTACCGAGGCCGTGGATGCGGGCGGCGGCGTCGTGCACATCGTGAAGAACTACACCGGCGACGTCCTCAACTTCCGCATCGCCGGCGAACTGGCGGCAGAGGACGGCATCGCGGTCGAGCACGTGCTCGTCGACGACGACGTCGCCTCCGAACGGGAGGACGGGCCCGGACGTCGCGGCACCGCGGCCACGATCGCGGTCGAGAAGATCTGCGGCGCTTCGGCCGAACGCGGCGACGACCTCGCCACCGTCGCGGAGTTCGGGCGGCGCACGGCCCGGAATTCCCGCAGCATGGCGGTCGCGTTGAGAGCGTGCACCGTTCCGGGGGCGGACTCGCCCTCGTTCGACCTCCCGGAGGGTCAGATCGAACTCGGGATCGGCATCCACGGCGAACGCGGAACCGAACGGGTCGACGCGATGGCGGCGGCCGAACTGGTCCGCCGGCTCACCGACCCCGTGCTCGCCTCGCTCGGCGTGGAGCGGGGGGATCCGGTGATCGCCATCGTCAACGGGCTCGGCGCGGCTCATCCGCTGGAGCTGCAGCTGCTGTTCGGTGAGCTCGCCGACCACCTCGTGGAGCGGGGTGTGGTGATCCGGCGCTCGCTGGTCGGCAGCTTCGTCACTGCCCTCGACATGGACGGTGCGTCCATCACACTGGTGCGCTGCGACGACCAGCTCCTCGACCTGTGGGACGCACCGACTGCCGCACCGGGATGGCCCAATGCCCCGGCCGGGGAATTCCGCGGCATCGCAGACGAATCCGAGGTGGGGTTCCGGTCGAACGTCGCCTCCCGCGAGGACGAACCGGAGGTACCCGGCACCGCCGACGCGCTGGGCCGGGCGGCTGTGGGCGCGTGGATCGGCGCGTTCGTCGAGAAGGTGCTCGCCGAGGAGCCGAACCTCACCGACCTCGACCGCCGCGCAGGCGACGGGGACTTCGGCACCAACATGGTGGCCGCACTCGACCACGTCGATGTTCCCCGGATCCGCGACGGCTACTCCCCGGCGACGGTGTTCGAGTCACTGTCCGACGCCTACCTCGGTCATGCGGGTGGCACGTCGGGCGCGCTGTTCGGCGTCTGGTTCCGCCAGTTCTACCGGGTGGCCGCCGACGCACCGCACGGTCTGGACACGAGGGCGATCACCGCCGCGGCGCGGGCCGGCCTCGACACGATCCAGGAACTCGGCGGCGCGCAACCCGGCGACAAGACGATGATCGACGCCATCGCCCCCGCCGTCGCCGCCCTCGAATCGGCCGCCTCGGCCGGGAAGGGTCCGGCCGACGGTCTGGCCGACGCCGCGGACGCCGCCGCCCGCGGTGCCGAGGCGACCGCGGACATCACCGCGCGGCGCGGCCGGGCCAGCTATATCGGTGAGGCGGCGCGCGGTGTCGTGGACCCCGGTGCCCTGGTGCTGTCGTGGTTCTTCGCCGAGGCAGCGGAAGCGGCCCGCGCGGTCGGGTAGTCACCGTGCGCCGTGCTCGGCACGTAAGGTGAGGGGAAGAACGCCGAGTCGTGCTGCGCAAACCCGTCGCCACACCTCTCTCCACCTGCGTACGGGACGCAGAATCAGGGACGGACACGTAGACAGTGGAAGACACCGCCAGCCGGGGAATCCAGGCTTTCATCGCCGATGTCGTGGAACGGGGTGGCAAGGCGGTCCGGCTCACCCACTCGCGACGCAACCCCGTCCAGGTCTGGGGCGACGACGGCACGAGCTGCATCGTGCGGGTGCGCTCCAAGCTCAGCGGTGACTGGCAGGCCCGCAAACAGGACGAATCGCTCGATGACGACGACACCGGCTCGCAGTTCTGGGTGTTCGTGGATCTCGCGAGTTCCCCGGAGGAGTTCTTCGTCGTGCCCTCGTCCGAGGTCGCGGACGATATCCGCGCCGAGGTGGATCTGTGGATGATGGACACCCCCGGCCGCACGCGGACCGGACATCACGCGATTCCGCTGAGCCGGGTCGCGCACGGTCGCGGCCGCTGGGACCTGCTCGGGCTGGCGGGGGAGAAGGACCCCAGCCGTTACAGCGATGCGCAACGCGCCACGACGGCGGCAACGTTGCGTGCAGACGCCGCAGCCCGCGCATCCGCCCGGAAGAAGCCGGCCAAAGCGGCCGCGGCGTTGGAGGAACTGATCGATACCCGCCTCGAGGTCGTGGCCGACTTCGAGGGTTATCGGCTGGTCGGACGGTTCGACCCCGACACGCAGACGCTGGAGATCATGCGCGGTCCGATGCAGGGCCGCCGGTTTCCCGACCCCACGACAGCGGCGACCGCCGTGGCCAGTCATATCAGCGGAGACATCGAAACCCACGACGGCTGGGAATTCTGGCGAACCGAACAGGGTGATCGAATTCCCATGGGGCAGAACAGTATCCGCTAATCGCTGAGAGTTCCCTGAAACTGTTCCGGCGCGCGACGGTTGAGAATACCCTGAGGTGGGTACCGCAGACATGATCCGCCGTGCATGGCGGTAGTGGCCACGGCCGATGGGAGCTCATCATGCGAATCGTCGACGGCGCAGTGCACGCCGTGTCAGGTGCTGCGAACGCGACGACCAGTGCGGCCGGTGCGGTCGGCGGCGCCGCGATCGGCGGTGTGGTCGGCGGAGTGCGCGGGGCGGCGGGCGGGGTCCGGTCAGGCATGGCGAGCGGAAGTCATTCGACACCGGCCGCCGCGCTGACATTGGCGGCTGTCGGGGCAGCGGGACTGGTCGAGTGGCCGGTGCTGGTCACCGTGGGCGGGGCGGCACTCGTGCTGCGGCAGTTCGGCGCGGGTTCCAGGCAGTAGCTGCTGTGGGGCTCGGTCGATACCTCTTCGCCGCTGCGTCCCTGCCGGTGCGCGGCGCCGGTGTCGGACTCGGGGTGGCCTCCTACGGGGGCACGGTCGCCGCCGATCTGATGGCGACCACCGCACGGACCGCGACACAGATCGTCACCGAGGTGCTCGGGGGAACCCCGGCCCGCCGTGCCAGTTCCGGACACGGCCGTGCCTGGATCGAGGTCCGCGGACTCGCCGGACCTCGCGGGGACGACGTGGCCGCGACCGTTCTCCGCGCGGTCCGGGAGACCACCGGTGTGGAGGGAGCGGAACTCAACCGCGCGCTGTCCCGGCTGGTCGTGACGGTCGGCGAGCACGGACCGTCGGTGGCCGAGCTGTGCACGGTGGTCGCGGGCGCGGAGGATGTCGCGCGACCGGTTCCTCGCGGTGCCGTCCGTGACCGGCCCGCAGAACTTCCCGGCGACGACGTCGCACTCGCCGAACGTGCCCTCGCACTGGCCGCCGTCACGACGGGCCTGGTCGCGGCCGCCGGCGTTCGCCTGCTTCCGATGCCCACCCTGCCGGCGGCGGTGCCTGCCGCGGCAGTCACCTTCGTCAACTATCAACCGCGACTGCGCAGCATGGTCGAGGAGCGGCTCGGGCCGGACGCCGCGGAACTGCTGCTCGCCACCGCTCAGGCCGTCGGTGACGTGCTGCGGCGGGCGCCTGCGTCACTCGCCGTGGACGTGGCACTGCGGTCGGCGATCACGGCGGAGGCGTGGTCGGGTCGGCGGGTGTGGCACCGCCGCGAACCCGAACTGGCCCGGGACCCCGCGGACGACACCGGCCGCCCCGCCCGCGAGCGCGGCGCATCGGGACCGGTGGAGCGGGACGTCGACCGGGCGGCGATCGCGCAGTGGGTGGGGGCGACCGCGGTGGGGGCGGCGACCCGGAGCGTGGCAGGCGCCGCGGACGCGGCCCTGGTCGCCGCGCCGAAGGCGGCGCGCACCGCACGCGAGGCCTTCGCCGCGACGCTCGGCCGTGGACTGGCCGATCGGCACGCCGTGCTGGCCCTGCGTCCCGGCGCCCTCCGCTACCTGGACCGGGTCGACGCGGTAGTCGTGGACCCGTCGGTGCTGCACACGACCGAGCTCCGGGTGAGCGGTATCCGTGCGGTGCGGGACACCGACCGGACGAGAGTGTGGGAGGCCGCTCGATCTGCCGTGGAGGCCGGCTCTCTCGGGGTGGGCTGGCACGCGCTCGCCGACCTTCCCGGCGATGTCGCCGCGGCGACCGTGGACGAAGATTCCGCCGTCCTCGTGACGCCTGCCCACCATCCGAGCGCGGTGGCCGTGCTCGCGCAGGCGCGCACGTCGGGCGTCCCGGTGGTGTCGGTGAACGTGGACACGCTCGGCGGACTCCGCTCGGCTTTCGACGATCTGCTCCCCTCGAGCGGATCGCTGGATGCGGACCTTCGCGACGCCGTCGCGCAGTTGCAGGCGAACGGCGCGACGGTCGCGGTGATCGCCGGTCGCGCGCCGCACGCCCTGTCGTCCGCCGACGTCGGTATCGGTGTCCTCGTCGACGACGCCCCGCCGCCGTGGTGTGCGGACCTGCTGGTCGACGACCTCGTCGGAGTCTGGCGGGTGCTGCGGTCGTTACCGGACGCGCGGACGGCGAGCCGGCGCGGCGTCGAGATCGCGACGGCGGCGTCGATGCTGGGTGCGCTCGTCATGCTGCCGGGAGTGCGTGGCCGCGGACCCGGACCCGTCACGGTCGGCGCGGCGGCAGGATTGTGGACGGGGCATTCCCTCGCCCGCGGCGTGCTGCGGGCCGAGCTTCCACCCGCCGCCCCGGTTCACGCCTGGCACGAGATGCCGGTGACGGACGTGCGCCGTCTGCTGCCCGCGCGCGACGACGACGATGCCGCGGTGTCCCGTCGTCGCTCGGTGAATCTGGTGCTGACCCCGGTCGAGGCGATCGGGCGGCTCACGGCGTGGCCGGTCGGGCTGGCCTGGGATTTCGGCCGGGCGATGCGCACGGAACTGTCGGATCCGCTGACCCCCGTCCTCGCCACCGGGTCGGCGGCGAGCGCCCTGCTGGGGTCGCCGATCGACGCGGTGCTCGTGGGGTCGGTGCTGGCGGGCAATGCCGCGCTGTCGGCCGTGCAACGCCTGCACGCGGAACGTCTGCTGAACCGGTTGCTGGCGGCGGGCGACCCGCCCGCGCACCGCGTCGCCGGGCCCCCGGAGCGCCGGGTGACCGAACGGGTGGAGGCGTCGCGGTTGCGGCCGGGCGACGTGATCGAGATCGGCCCCGGCGAGGTGGTGCCCGCCGACGGCCGGCTGGTCGACGCATCGGGCGTCGAGGTCGACGAGTCCTCGCTCACCGGGGAATCGCTGCCGGTGAGCAAGCAGACGTCGCCGACTCCGGGCGCACCGCTCGGCGAACGTGCCTGCATGGTGTTCGCGGGGACCACGATCCTCACCGGCACGGCCGCGGCGATCGTCACCGCGGTGGGCGACGCAACGGAAGCGGGACGCGCGGGCGCGCTCACTCCCGCGACTGCGTCGCACGTGGGTCTGCAGGCGCAGCTCAGAAGCCTCACCGACCGGGTGCTGCCCGTCAGCGTGGGTGGTGGCGTCCTGGTCACTGCCGTGGGGTTCCTGCGCGGCACCGGACTGCGGCAGGCGGTCACGAGCGGTGTCGCGGTCGCGGTGGCGGCCGTTCCCGAGGGTCTGCCGCTCGTCGCGACACTCGCGCAGCAGGCCGCCGCACGCAGACTGACGAGGTCCGATGCGCTGGTGCGAGCGCCCCGCTCCGTCGAGGCGCTCGGCCGCGTCGACGTGGTGTGCTTCGACAAGACGGGCACCCTGAGCGAGAACCGCCTGCGGGTCGTCACCACCGTCCCCGAACCGGGGTTCGCACGCGAGGACGTCCTCGCGTGCGCCGGCCGGAGTGCCGTGACCCCCGACGGCAGCCCGGCCGCGCACGCCACCGACGTCGCGATCGCCGACGCGGCAGTGGACCTGCTTCCGCCGGAGGACGACCGGAGCAGCTTTCTTCCGTTCCGCTCCGGCCGGCCCTACTCGGCCGCGCTGTCGGGGACGCACCTGTCGTTGAAGGGTGCACCGGAAGTCGTGGTTTCGGCGTGCACCGGAATCGACGCGGACGCCGTGCACGACACCGTTCTCGGTATGGCTGCCGACGGGTTGCGCGTCATCGCCGTAGCCCGCCGGACCGTCACGTCATTCCAGGCGCGGCGCGCAGCCGACGACGCCGCGGTACTCGACGATCTGTGCGGCAGCGGGCTGCACCTCGTCGGACTGCTCGGGCTGGCCGACACCCCGCGCCCCGAAGCGGCCGGACTGCTGCCGGAGCTGGAACGGCGACAGGTCGGGGTCCGGCTGATCACCGGCGACCATCCCGTCACGGCCACCGCCATCACGCGCGAGCTGGGACTGGCCGTGTCGTCCGAGCAGGTGATCAGCGGGACCGACTGGGACACCCTCTCGCATCGGGGGCAGGAGAACGCCGTCGAGAAGTGCGTCGTCTTCGCCCGGATGTCGCCCGAGAACAAGGTGCAGATCGTGCAGACCCTCGAACGGGTCGGTCACGTCTGCGCGATGGTCGGCGACGGCGCCAACGATGCCGCCGCGATCCGGGCGGCCAGCGTGGGGATCGGTGTCAGCTCGCGTGGCAGCGACCCGGCCCGCAGCGCCGCGGACGTGGTGCTCCTCGACGGCCGCGTCGACGCGTTGCTCGACGCCCTCGACGAGGGCCGTCAGTTGTGGCGGCGGGTACAGGCGGGAGTGTCGGTGCTGCTCGGCGGGAACGCCGGGGAGGTGGCGTTCGCCCTGATCGGCAGCGCGATCGCCGGACGGTCGCCGCTCACGGCGCGTCAGCTGCTGCTGGTGAACGTGCTCACCGACGCCCTGCCCGCGGCCGCGCTCGCGGTGAGTCCGCCCAACGAACAGGCCCGGGGAGAGGGCCGCGGCCCGGACAGTGCTGCGCTGTGGCGGACCGTCGCGATCCGCGGCGCCGCCACCGCGGCAGGCGCGACGACGGCGTGGGCGCTGGCCAGCGTGACGGGCCGGCAACGCCGGGCGTCGACGGTGGGGCTGGTGGCGCTGGTCGGCACCCAGCTGGGTCAGACACTGATCGATTCGCGGAGCCCGCTCGTGGTGCTCACCGCGGGCGGTTCACTGGCCGCACTCACCGTGATGGTCAGTACTCCCGGTGTCAGTCAGCTCCTCGGCTGCACCCCGCTCGGACCGGTCGGGTGGGCCCAGGCGCTGGGCTGCGCGGGTGCGGCGACCGCGGCGGCGGCATTCGCACCGGGGCTGCTCGAAAAGATTGCGGGCGATCAGTCGACGATCTCGATGACGCCCGCCCTCAGCAGCACCGCGTACACCTCCCGCAGCGGTGGGGTGAGTACGCGGGTGACCACCCCGGTCACCGGGTCCCCGGCGGCGGAGAAGACACCGGCAGCGGTCTGGGCGACGGAACTCAGCACGCCTGACACGGTCCCCGGTCAAGGTGGCTGACCGGGAAACGGCACGGACAAGGGAGACGAACGATGGCCCAACGAACGTCGGAGGCGGAGTCGCAGAGCGACGCCGTCCAGCGGGTGCGGGAGGCCCGCAGCTTCGCGGTGCAGCTACCTGTCCTCGGCAGGGTGCCGCTGCCGCGTCCCGAGCAACTGGCTTTCTTCGCGGCGATCGGCTTGCTCGCCGCCGTCGAGATCATCGAATGGCCGGTCGCCCTGACCATTGCGGCAGGACACATCCTCATCACCGATCAGCACAACCGCGCCGTCCAGGAGATCGGGGAGGCCCTGGAAGGCGCGTGACGCGGAAGCCCGGATCAGGCGGGCGGGCAGGCCGGTGACGTCAGCTGCGCGATCGCCACGATGGAACACGCCGTGGCCTTCGACAATTTCCATGTCCCGTTCTCGCCGGGCACGAAGATGGCGGGCAGGGTGTTCTGCTGCACCTGGCCGTTGATCGTCAGCTGCAGCTGCGCGCTGGCGCTGCCGTCGCCGTTGTCGATCACCGGGTCCAGCACCTGAACCTGCGCACCCGCCTGCTGGGCGGCGGCAGCGACCTGATTGAACAGGTTCGGATCCTGCTCCGAACCCTCCACCATGGCGATCTTCTCCTCGAGAGGAGTGGCCGGGTCGAGGCCCTTCGCCAGCAGGGCGTTGAGGTCGGCCGCGGTCGGCAATTCGAGTTCGGCGGTGGTCTCGGCCGCCGCGGTGGTCGTGGACGTGGTGGTCGCGCTCGGCCCGGACGGCTCGTCGGAACCACAAGCGGACATCGTGAGGGCTGCGGCGATCGCTACCGCAGCAACCGTGATTTTGCGGATCGTCAACTCAGTTACCTCTTCGTATCTCGGTGCGCTGGTCGTTCGGTCTCACATCGAGTCTGAAGGTTTGGGCAGCGTCGCGCCGTCGAAGCCAGAGAATTCTCAGACTTCGACCGAATTCAGGCCGCCGTACCGAACGCGCCACGGTACGGAGTGGCATGGCTCCACTCCAGTGCGGCAGCGGTGACGTCGGACGCGGGAAGGTCGTGGTGATGGGTCTGGATGAACGCGATCAGTGCGCGGGCGGTGCGCGCGAGGGCGACCTTGTGTCGCCGGGACGTCTCCGCGAGTTCGGTGAACGCGTCGTTCTCGGAGCATCCGCGGTAGGCGATGAGGATGCCGACAGCGATGTCGACGGCCGTGCGGGTGGAGTAGCTGGGCGCTGTCATGAATGTTCTCCCAACCTGCGTCGGAATGGGTACCACTCCATCCTCCCGCACTCGGTAGGACGTCGAAAGGGTTCGAATCTCCTCGAGCCTTCGTCGTGCGAGTTCTTCACCGAGGTTTTCCCTTACGGTAGGGGCATGGCTACCGTCTGGACGATCCCGATCGACATCACTTCTCGCTGGCTCGACAATTCCGAGGTCCAGACTTTCCTCGCGTCCAACGACCTGGACAACGCCGCACCCGACCCCCGGGTGCGGTTCGCGCAGTTCGCGGACGTCACGAAGTCGCTGGAACGGCACATCGGGCATACCTTCTCCTCGGTGCAGGGCGCGGCCACCGCACTCTTCGACGGCATCGACGGCGGTGTCCCCGTCGCGCTGAAATTGGCGGCGCTGCGCCTGATTCTGAAAGAGGTGTATCAGACCCGCCACGCGCCGCAGCCGTTCCCGAAGCGGGTGGGCGAGGAACTCGGCACCTACGTCTATGCCCTTCTCGACCCCCGCAACCGGTCGGTGTTCTACGTCGGAGCCGGACGGGGCACCCGGGTGTACGGCTACGTGTGGGAGGCGTTGGCGGAAAACGAGCACCGGAAGACGCTCGAGGATCCGGAGACCGACAGCGCGGAGGTGAAGGCCGCGACGATTGCGCGCATCCGCGAGATCTACGACTCCGGGCACGAGGTCGAGCACTACGTCGTCGCGCATCGGATCGCCGACAGCGGCGGCGTCGCCGACGCGGTGCGCAGTGGAGTCGTGGGAGCACTGGGGCTGAACGAGGGTGCGGTGCTCAGCAATCTCGCCGGCGGCGCGGGCGAGCATCGTGCGGTGCCCGTCGACGACCTCGTGTTGCAGTACGCAGCAGAACCCGTCCCGAACCTGCCGACCCCCTGCGTCGTCCTCGAGGTGCCCGCCGCGTCCCGGCGCGGCGTGACGCCGGATGAGGTGTACGAACTGTCCCGTGGCGCGTGGGCGGCAGGCGCGGCCGTCCGCAATACCGACGACATCCCGGTGATCGTGTTCGCGGACAACATCGTTCGTGCCGCCTACCGTGCCAAGTCCTGGTCGTCGGTCGCACGACCGGGCGACGCGGCGCTGTGGCGGTTCACGGGCGAGCCCGACACCGAACTGGAGAGCCAGTTCGTGAACAAGCGGATCGTCCCCGCCAAGGTCGGTCTGAAGAAGTGGCCCACCCACGGCTGGGTCCCGCATCTCACCCAGGCGCGCCCCGGCCGCTGACGTGAGTGGCAAAGCGTGCCCCGGCACACTTTGCCACTCACCTGCGGAGTGGGCGTCCCGAGTCGGTGGGTTGTGGTAAGTCTGAGCCGACCGGAGTTGGGGAGCGAAGGGAGGCCACGTGCTCGTACTGCATCGCGCCGAGCGTTCCACCACTCTCGCGTCGGCTCTCGGCGACGTGCTCGCGACCCCGCTGTCCGATCCGTTCGGCCGGGAGGTCGTGGCTGTCCCGGCGAAGGGTGTGGAGCGCTGGCTCACGCAGCGACTCTCGACCGTGCTCGGTTCCCGGCCCGGCGTCGGCGACGGCGTCGCTGCGAACATCGACTTCCCGTCACCGGCCCGGCTCGTCGACGAGTGCCTCGCCGCCGCCACCGGAGTGTCCGCCGACGACGACCCGTGGAATCCGTCCCGGGTGCTGTGGGCGTTGCTCGGCGTCGTCGACGACTGCCTCGGTGCGCCCTGGTGTGCCGTCCTCGCGAAACATCTCGGGCACGGCCTCCCGGACCGCGACCCGGACGATCACCGGCCGGGCCGGCGCTACGCCACCGCGTCACACCTCACCGATCTGTTCCGGAGTTACGCCGCACAGCGGCCGGCGATGCTGGTCGACTGGGCCGGCGGTCGCGACACCGACGGTGCGGGCGGTCCCCTCGACGACGACCTTCTCTGGCAGGCCGAACTGTGGCGACGGCTGCGGGAGCGGGTCGGCAGTCCCGCTCCCGCCGAGCGCCTCGACTCCGCCTGCGCCCGGCTGCGCGCAGAACCTCACCTCGTCGAACTCCCCGCCCGACTGTCGCTGTTCGGCCCGACGCGCCTCGCGACCGATCAGATCGCCGTCCTCGCCGCCCTCGCCGTCAATCGTGATGTGCACCTGTGGCTTCCGCATCCGAGTCCCGCCATGTGGTCGTCGCTGTCGACGACGGAGGGCGTCCTCGCACGGGCGGACGACCACACCGCACTGTCCGTCGCGCACCCGCTGCTGTCGAGCCTGGCGCGGGACGTTCGCGAACTCGAGTCGAGGCTGACCCGTCTCGACGTCGACGACATCCACCACGAGGGACCCGCACCCCGCGACTCGCTGCTGGGGTGCCTGCAGGCGGATGTCCGGGACGACCGGGCGCCCGCGCTCGCCGAGTGCACTGCCGACACGTCCGTCCAGGTCCACGCGTGCCACGGACCGGCCCGCCAGGTGGAGGTGCTGCGCGAATGTCTCCTGCATCTCTTCGAGGACGATCCGACTCTCGAGCCGCGCGACGTGCTCGTCATGTGCCCCGACGTCGAGTCGTACGCCCCGCTGATCCGGGCCGCGTTCGGGCAGGACGTGCTCGGGCATCCCGGCCATCGTCTGCGGGTCCGGCTCGCCGATCGTGCCCTGCACCAGACCAATCCGGTTCTCGCCGTGGTGTCGACTCTCCTCGAACTCGCCGACGCGAGGGTGACGGCGAGTCAGGTCCTGGACCTGTCGGCGGCCGCGCCGGTGCGCAGGCGGTTCCGGTTCGGCGACGACGACCTCGAACGGGTCCGGGAGTGGGCGACCGCGACGGGCGCCCGCTGGGGAATCGGGCCGCGGCAGCGCGCGTCGTTCGGTCTCGGCGACTTCCCGCAGAACACGTTCACCACCGCGCTCGACCGCATCCTGCTCGGCGCCGCGGCCGACGAGTCGGAGGGCGAATGGCTCGCCTTGGCGCTTCCGCTCGACGACGTCGACAGCAACGACATCGACCTCACCGGGCGGCTGGCCGAATTCGTCGACCGGCTCGACGTCGCGCTGCGCGGGCTCGGCGGGCCGCAGTCGGTCGCAGAGTGGTCGAGCGCGCTGACCCGGGCGCTCGACCTCCTCGTCGACGTCAGCGCCGCCGACACGTGGCAACTCGCGCAGGCGCGAAGAGAACTCGGGGCGGCGATGGAACACGGCGGCGACGCGCTCCTGCGACTGTCGGACGTGCGCGCCATGCTGGCCACCCGGCTCGCGGGCCGTCCCACCCGCGCGAACTTCCGCACGGGCGAGCTGACGGTGTGCACCATGGTGCCGATGCGGTCGGTGCCGCACCGCGTGGTCGTTCTCCTCGGTCTCGACGACGAGGTGTTCCCACGCGGGGTGAGCGTGGACGGCGACGACGTTCTGGCCCGTAATCCCCTTCTCGGTGAACGCGATCCGCGCAGCGAGGATCGGCAGTTGCTGCTCGACGCCGTGATGTCGGCGAGTGAGAAACTCCTGCTGTTCTACACGGGCGCCGACCCCGTCACCGGTATGGCGCGACCGCCGGCGATCCCGCTGTCCGAGCTGCTCGACGCGGTGGCGGCCACCGTCGGGAGCGATGCCCTCCCCGGCATCGTGACCCGGCATCCGTTGCAGCCGTTCGATGCACGCAACTTCCGGCCCGAGCACCCGTTCAGTTTCGACCGTGCGGCGCTGGCCGGTGCCCGCGCGGCGCAGCACCCGCCCGAACCGGAGCCCGCATTCCTGCCGGCGCCGTTGGTGCCGCCGCAGCGCGAGGACGTCGATCTCGCCGACCTCATCGCGTTCCTGGTGCACCCGACGCAGGCGTTTCTGCGGCAACGGCTCGGGTTGCGGGTCCCCGACGTGGACGAGGACCTCGCCGACGCACTGGAGGTGTCGCCCGATCCGCTGGCCCGGTGGGATCTCGGCCAGAGGATGCTCGTCGCGAGGCTGGCGGGAGTCGAACTGGCCGACTTCCGCGCCGCGGAGTGGCGCCGAGGGACGTTGCCGCCGTTCAAGTTGGGGGAGTCGGTGCTCGGTGGAATCGAGCACGCGGTCGAGTCGCTCGTCGCCGTCAGCGGGTCCGTGCACGTCGGCCGGGCGGAGACCGTGGACGTCGATGTCGATCTCGGCTCCGGACGGCGCCTCACCGGGACCGTCGGCGGTGTGCACGGATCGGTGATCGCGAGCACCACGTATTCGAAGTTGGGGCCGAAACACCGCCTCACCGCCTGGGCGCAGTTGCTGGCCGTCGCGGCGTCCGACAACGAGACCGAATGGACTGCCGTCACGACCGGCCGCGGCGCGTACAGCCGTCCGGCGTGGCGCTCGACCCTCACCGCACCCGAGAACGCAGCGGAGGAGTTGGTGCGGCTCGTCGAACTGCGCGATCTGGGGTTGCACGCGCCGTTGCCGATCGCCACGGGCGCGTCGGCGGCGTATGCCGAACGACGCCACGGCGGCAGCAGCATGGAGGACGCGATCGAGGCGGCCCGGAAGGAATGGAGCAGTGATTTCGGTGACTCACGCGACCGGCACATCACGTACGTGTACGGGTCCTCACCGGGCATCGACGTACTCGGCGACACGGTGACCATCGAGAATTACGCCCGGCAACTGTGGGCGCCGCTGCTCGCCGCCGAGACGTTGGCGCAGCCGTGACCGGCGCGCGAGGCTTCGACCTCCTCGGTCCGCTGCCGGAGGGTACGACTGTGCTCGAGGCGAGCGCCGGTACCGGCAAGACGTACGCGATCGTCGGCCTGGCCGCCCGATTCGTCGCCGAGGGGGGCGTGGACCTGTCGCAGCTGTTGCTGGTGACGTTCAGCCGGGCGGCGACGCAGGAGCTGCGTGAACGCACCCGTGAGCGATTCGGTTCCGCCGCAGCCGCATTGGCCGACCCCGCGGCGGCGCGACTGAGCGCGGATCACGTGGTCCGGCATCTCGCGGAGGCCGACCCCGAGGAGGTGACGTTGCGGCGCCGGCGCCTGCTGCAAGCCCTGTCGGACTTCGACGCCGCCACCATCGTGACCACCCACAGCTTCTGTCAGCGCATGCTCGACGGGCTCGGCATCGCGGGCGAGCGCGACCCCGACGCGGTGCTGGTCGAGGCCGCCGACGACCTCACGACGGAGGTGATCGCCGACCTGTACCTGCGGGCCTACAGTCGCGTCGAGGTCGCGCCGTTCACTCCGGCGGAGGCCACCGCGGCCGCCCGGGCCGCCATCTTCGACCCGCAGGCCGTGCTCGCCCCGGAAGATGCGCGGGGCACCCCTGCCGGGGATCGGGTGGCGTTCGCCGAGGCGGTGCGCGCCGAAGTCGAGCGGCGCAAACGCGCGGTGGGTCTGCGTGACTTCGACGATCTCCCGATGCTCCTCCATCGTGTCCTCAGCGATCCCGAGCACGGTGCGGCGGCCTGCCGGCGGGTCCGCGACCGCTACGGCGTCGTGCTCGTCGACGAGTTCCAGGACACCGACCCGCTGCAATGGGACATTCTGCGCCGAACATTCCACGGCAGCGGAACGCTGGTGCTCGTCGGCGATCCGAAGCAGGCCATCTACGCGTTCCGCGGCGCCGAGGTGCTCAGCTATCTGGACGCGGTGCGGTCCGCCGACCGTCACCAGGAGTTGACCACCAACTGGCGCAGCGATCAGGAACTCCTCGACGGCCTCGAATACCTGCACGGCGGCGCGGCACTCGGGCATCCCGAGATCGTGGTGCACCGCGTCGACGGTGCGAGACCGAAGTCGCGTCTGACGGGGGCCGCGCCGCTGCGGCTGCGGTATCTGCCGAGGACCGGCGCCGGGCCGATCAACAAGTCGGGATACCCCGCGGTGGGGCCGCTCCGGAAGCGGATCGCGGCAGATCTCGCCGCCGACATCGTCGCCCTCCTCGACGGTGGCGCGACACTCGACGTCGGGGGAAGCGTCCGACTCGTCGAACCCGGCGACATCGCCGTCCTGGTCCGCACCAACGCGCAGATCACCCTGGTCCACAACGCCCTCGACCGGGCGGGTGTGCCGTCCGTGCTCGCCGGCGGCGCCAGCGTCTTCACGACTCCGGCGGCGCAGCACTGGCTGTGGATCCTGCAGGCCATCGAGCAACCGCACCGTTCCGACCGGGTGCGGCTGGCCGCGCTCACCCCGCTGCTCGGACATACGGCCGAGGAACTCGACGCCCGAGGTGACGACATCGTCGCCGAGGTGGGCGGGCAACTCCGGGAACTCGGCGCGGTGTTCGCGCAGTCCGGTTTCGCGGCGCTGTTCGAACGACTGTCCGCGGTCGGCGCGCTGGAGGCGCGACTGCTTCGGGTGGCGGCGGGCGAGCGGGCGCTGACCGATCTCCGGCACGTGGCGCAGTTGCTCAACAGTGCCGCCGTCGAGCAGTCGCTCGGTCTGACGGCCGTCACCCGCTGGCTCACCGAGCGCATGAAGGATCCGTCCTCGGGCGGGGTGGATCGCAGTCGACGCCTCGACAGTGACGCCGCGGCGGTGCAGATCGCGACCGTTCACGCCAGCAAGGGCCTCGAATTCCCGCTCGTCTACCTGCCGTACGCCTGGGACGCCGCCAAGATCTCGAAACCGAGCAAACTGCTGCTGCACGACGACGACGGGCGACGCATCCTCGACGTCGGTGGTCCCGGCAGCCCCGGCTACGCGGACCGCCGGAACCGGCACGACGCCGAAGAGGCGGGGGAAGAGTTGCGGCTGCTGTACGTCGCGCTGACCCGGGCGATGTGCGGGCTCGTGGTGTGGTGGGCGCCGGCGTTCACGACGGCGGGCGCACCGCTGCACCGGATGATCCTGGGGCGGCAGCCCGGGCAGCGGGAGGTCCCGCAGAAGGTCACCGTTCCCGAGGATCCGGTTGTCGCGGAACGGTTGTCCGCGTGGGGTACGGCGGCGCCCGAGACGGTGACCGTCGAGGCGGTGGGCTCCGACCCGATCGTTCGGGTCGGATGGACACCGCAGCGTGAGCCCAGCGGAGACCTCGAAGCCGCTCGGTTCCGGCGGCTGCTCGACACGCGCTGGCGTCGCACGTCGTATTCGGCGTTGACCGCGTCCGCGCACGACGCGCCCGCGGTGGGCAGCGAGGCCGAGGTCGAGGAGAAGACGGACGAACCGGCCGAACCTCCATTGCAGGCGCCGGCCGACCTCACTGCGGGGGTGCCGTCGACGATGAACGAGCTGCCTGGCGGCGCGACGTTCGGCACGCTCGTGCACGCCGTCTTCGAAATCGTCGACACCGCGGCACCCGACCTGGACGCAGAAGTCCTGCGGTGCTGCCGCGACGTGATCGCGTCGACCCTGTCGGACATCGACCCCGCCCAGCTGGCGACGGCGCTCGTGCCCGTGCTGCGCACTCCGCTCGGCGCGGGGCCCGAGCCGACACTCGCCGACATCGCCCCCGCAGACCTGCTGGCGGAACTCGACTTCGAACTGCCGCTCGCCGGCGGCGACACACCGTCGCTCACCGTGATGCTCGATGGAATCGGCAGGCTGCTGCGCACTCACCTTCCCGTCGACGATTCGTTGCGGTCGTACGCCGATGCCGTGCAGACACTCGAACCGACCCCGCTGCGCGGATACCTCACCGGCAGCATCGACGCCGTGCTGCGACTGCCCGGACCGCGGTACGTCGTGGTCGACTACAAGACCAATCGCCTCGCGCAGGGCGACCTGACCACCGCGCACTACACCCGCGAGAGGATGGCCGCCGAAATGCTGCGGGCGCACTATCCGCTGCAGGCGTTGCTGTATTCCGTTGCGTTGCACCGCTACCTGCGCTGGCGGCAGCCGGACTACGATCCCGCGGTGCACCTCGGTGGTGTCCAGTATCTGTTCGTTCGCGGAATGGTCGGCCCCGACACCCCACCGGGCTGTGGAGTCTTCGACTGGGCGCCGCCCGCCGCGCTGATCGCCGAGCTGTCCGATCTGCTGTCCGGGTCGGCCTCCGAGCACGGGGAGACGCGATGACCGAGGTGCAGGTGGCGCAGCGCGGCAAGGGGATGCTGCGGATCTTCAACGAGGCCGGTGTGCTGGCCGCCGCGGACGTGCACGTCGCGTTGCGGTTGTCGGCGCTCGGCGGCGAATCCTCGGAAGACGTCGTATTGGCGACCGCGCTGGCGGTGCGCGCGGTGCGGTCCGGTTCGGTGTGCCTCGACCTCACGCGGATCCGCGAAGTGACCGTCGACGAGGAGTCCGAAGTCGATCTCGACGCGCTGCCCTGGCCGGACGACGGCACCGTCGTCGAGGCACTGCGGCGGAGTCCGCTGGTCACGGGCGGTTCGGCCGGACCGCTGCGACCGCTGCGGCTCGTCGACACCGCCGAGGGCGGGCTGCTCTACCTCGACCGGTACTTCCGGCAGGAAGCGACCATCCGGCGGGTACTCGACCAGCGCGCCGTCGGGTATCCCCTCGTCGACGAGCAGTCGCTGCGGGAGGGGCTGGACGTGTTGTTCCGCGACCAGCACGACCACGGGGCGCCGTCTCCGTCGCCGGATCGGCAGCGGATCGCCGCCGCGGTCGCCGCCACACAGTGGACGTCGGTGGTGGTCGGCGGACCCGGAACAGGTAAGACGCACACTGTCGCCCGGGTGCTGGCGCTGCTGATCAGACAGCCCGGGCCGGGGCTGCGTATCGCGCTCGCCGCACCCACCGGGAAGGCCGCGGCGCGGTTGCAGGAGTCGGTGCGCGAGCAGTCCGACGCACTCGGGTTGCCGTCCGACCTGACTGCGATGACGCTGCATCGGCTGCTGGGCTGGCAGCGCGGACGCGGCAGCCGGTTCCGCTACAACGCGAACAATCACCTGCCCTACGACGCGATCGTGGTCGACGAGACGTCGATGGTGTCGCTGACGATGATGTGCCGGCTCCTCGAAGCGGTCCGCCCGGACACTCGGCTGGTGCTCGTCGGCGACCCCGATCAGCTGACGTCCGTCGACGCGGGCGCGGTCCTGGCCGATCTCGTGGCCCGGCCGGTGACGGGAACCGAGAATCCGGTGCTCACCAGGATCGTCGGCGACGACCTCGAGGCCGCCGACGACCCGCTCGAGGCCGCCTTGAGTGCGGGAGAACGGGACAGAGTGCGTGGCGGTGTGGTCCGGCTCAGCCGCGGGCGTCGGTTCGGCGGCGGCATCGCTCAGCTGGCTGTCGCGGTGCGGAACGGCGAGCCGGACGAGGTCATGAAGATCCTGTCGAGCGGTGCCCCCGAGGTGTCGTTCCACGGTCCGGAAGACCTGGACGCACTGCGGGCGGACGTGGTGGGGACGGCTGCCGCGGTCACCGGGTCTGCGGAATCCGGTGATGCCTTTGCTGCCCTTCGGCATTCGGAGGAGCACCGGCTGTTGTGCGCGCACCGGGAAGGTCCGTACGGCGTGCAGCGGTGGGCGCGGCAGGCGATGGAGTGGATAGGGGAGGCGACGGGGCAGCGGCTGAACCCGGATCGCTGGTATCCGGGCCAGCCGCTGATGGTGACTGCCAATGATCACGAAACGAAGATCTACAACGGCGACACCGGGGTGATCGTGCGCCGCGACGACGACGAACTCGTCGCCGCCTTCGTGCGCGGCAGCGAACCGTTCCTGCTGCACCCGACGCATCTGTCCGCGGTGCAGACGGTGTACGCGATGACGATTCACCGCAGTCAGGGCAGCCAGTACGACACGGTGTCCGTGGTACTTCCCGGCGAGGCGTCGTCGCTGCTGACTCGCGAATTGCTGTACACCGCGATCACCCGGGCACGGCAGCACGTGCGGATCATCGGGTCCGAGGATGCAGTGCGGGCGGGAGTGCAACGCCGGGTGCTGCGGGCGAGTGGGCTCCGGAGGGCGATTCCGTAGCCCGGCTCCGCCGGTAAGCGATCACGACCGCCAGCGTTGCCGACACGAAGACGACCTGCAGGAGTGTCCGGGGGATCAGGGCTTCGAACGGTCCCGTCGAGAGTCCCTCCACGGCGGCGTACACGTTCGCCGGGAACATCACGATGAGCAGGGCGGTGAGGCAGCCCGCCGCCCACGGCGCAATGCGTCGTATCAGCAGCCCCGCGGCGCCGGCCAGTTCGAGTAGACCGGTCACGGTCACCAGCAGCCCGGGATTCGGCAGCGACGGCGGGACCATGGCAACGAGTTCCGCACGCATCCCGACGAAGTGGGCCATGCCGGTCAGGGTGAACATGGCCGCGAGGCCGCCCCGCAGGGCGACGGGCCACGGCCGCAGCCGGCGCACACCAGCCGCGCCCGCGACGAGGAGTGCCAGAGTGACGGCAACGAGGGCGATCAAGGGTTCCATGGTCCTTCTCCTGAATCGATCACTGTTCGTGGGTGGTGGTGCTGCGGGACAGCCGGTCTCGGGCGCGGCTGAACTTCTGCGCGACGGGGACACGTGCGGTGGCACGAGCCAGGCCCATCGCCGGCGTGCCGACGTAGATCGACTCGGCGCGGTCCACCGGATAGGTCTCGTGCCAGACGCCGACCGCACCGGGTGCCTTGCGGGCCCGCCGGTTGAATGCGGCCCAGGCCGGACGATGCGTCGCTCGGCTGTCACTGGCGTAGGCGTACAGCTTGTCGACGGAGTTCCAGTACTGGATCACTGTCGGGCCGCGCCCCTCGAACGTCAGGCGGTAGCCCATCAGACCTGAATCCGGGTCCTCGGACAGTTCGCGCAGCATCCTCGGCATGGCGAGGAAGGTGGGCAGCCAGAGGTCCGGTCGCCAGGGTCGGTTGATGGTCATCCCGATCAGGAAGACCACCAGTTCTCCGTCGTAGTGGTGCGTCGAACGGGCGGGTTCGATCGTCGTCATCGGATGCCTCCCAATGTTGGATACCGATACTATCTAATAATGGATAGTGTCGGTATCCAATGTCAAGGGGTGTGGGCATGAAAAACCCGGGCCGCGCAGTGCGCGGCCCGGGTGAATGGGTCAGGAGTGGGCTACGGCGCCGGAGCGGGCGGTGCCGGTGTCGGTGTCACCGGGACGACCGACGCGAGTGCGCGCTCGTGGGCCTCGGTGGACCATTCGGGCTCGGTCGTGATGTTCATGTCCCCGACGATCGTGCCGAAGATGTCGATGTCCGTGCTGTACAAGATCACCGCGTTGCGCTGCGAATCCGTGAAGTTCGTGCCGGTGATGTTCGCGTCGCTCAGATCGGCGTACGACAGATTCGCGGCAGCGAAGTTGGTGCCGGTGAGATTCGCCCGTTTCATGTTCGCCCCCGACAGGTCGGCGAAGCTCAGGTTCAGGCCGGCCAGATTCGCGGCACTCAGATCGGCGCCGGGGCAGGTCGTGCGATCGTCGGGATTCGGATTCGCCACAATTCTGCAGCCGTTGATCTCGGTGAGGACGTCCGCCGCGGCTGTTCCGGCGCCCGCGGTGAGTGCGGCACCCCCGGCCAGCGCGACCGCGCCCAGTGTCAGAGCCCTGAAATGTGTCCTGCTCATGCGGGACTGCCCCCTCGCGTAGAACCTCAACCGTCATCGCCGAACTTAGTGCCGAGCGCCCTGCGCCGCGCGGGAAATGGCGACACCTGCACGTCGGGTGAGGCGTCGCCGGACGCACACGCACCCCTTCTCGGCAGACGCACCCGTTCTCGGGCCCGAAACGGGGTGCGTGGGCACAGAAGAGGTGCGTGTGCGGGCGCGGCGCGCCGGTGCTGCCGGAGCGGCGGGCGCGGCGGGCGCGGGCAGAAATACGGTCGCACCCCTTCTCGGCAGGCGCACCCGTTCTCGGGTCCGAAACGGGGTGCGTGGGCGCAGAAGGGGTGCGTGTGCGGGCGCGGCGCGCCGGTGACCGACTACTCGCAGGCGATGCCGTCGTTGTCGCGGTCGAGGTGCGGGGCGTAACCGTCCTGGCCGCGGTAGATCGGCGTCACGCCGGCATTGCGGGCCTCGGTGCAGTTCTTGTACCCCGCCCGCGGTGCGGGTGCCGGGGGTGCCGGAGCCGCCTGCGGTGCTGGGGCTGCCTGGGGCGCCGGGGCGACTTGCGGTGCGGGTGCCGGTGCTGCCGGGGCGGCGGGCGCGGGCGGCAGGAGGGGGTTCACGGCGTCGGCCGAACCGCTGGGAATCAGGGACGCAATCTCCGGGGGAAGGAAATCGAAGATCGTCGCCGCCTGCGCGGAGGGCGCGGCTGCCATAGAAATGGCGGCACATCCGAGGACGCCGAGAATTAACCGTCGAGCTTTCATGCTTACCTCGTTCAGGGGTGGGGTAGGGCTTCCACGGAATGGTCGGGAAATGCCACGACGGGCGATCCATTCGGTGTGACGAGAATAGTAGCCAATTCGAAAGCTGTTGAGGCGCAATGATCCTCTGTGTCATTCACTCGAATGACACAACCCTCGACCTGTACTTGAACAAAAAACTACCGAGGAATTCAGATCGGGCACGATATGTGCCGAAGATTTCCGTGTCGTCGATCAGAACGACGAGAAACGGGCTCTATAGTCGCTCTGTGCTGTCATCTGCCTCCTCGACCATGACCCGGCCGGTGCGATTGCCGACGGGACACCGCTGGGTAGTCGTGGACGTCGAGACCTCCGGTCTGCGTTCGTCCACGCACAGAGTGCTCAGCGTCGCGGCGTTGGCGTTGCGTGAAGACGGTTCGGTGGAGCGCGAATTGGTGACGCTACTCAACCCGGGCTGCGACCCGGGACCGGTCCATATCCACAATCTCACGGCGCAGCGTCTGGCGGGGGCTCCTCGTTTCGAAGAGGTCGCGAAAGATCTGCTCGAGCTTCTCGACGGTCGGACCCTGGTCGCGCACAACGCGTCATTCGATTACGGCTTCCTCGACGCCGAGGTGCGACGGGCAGGGATGACGATGCCGACACGGCAGAGGCTCTGCACCCTTGCCCTGTCCCGCCGCCTCGAGATCGACGTCCCCAACCACAAGTTGTCCACTCTGGCCGCTCACTGGAAGGTTCGTCAGAACCGGGCTCACGACGCCTACGACGACGCCCTCGTGCTGACGGAGGTCTTCGCGCACAGCGCCTCGCTGGCCGAGTCACTCAGACTTCCTCTGCCGGTCGTCGGCTGCGCCGATCGGCGAGCGGTGTACCCCGATCGGGTTCCGCGCGTGGAGTCTCCGTGGCGGAATCCGGGGCGGCTGGATCCGGGGGTAGGACTGGTCCAGGGCATGAAACTGGTCATCAGCGGCAGCACGGATGTTCCCCGTCTTGCACTCGCCGAACGTCTGACCGACGCCGGCCTGGACGTCATGAATTCGGTCAGCCGTCAGACGAGTGTCGTCGTCTGCAACGACCCGCACTCGTCGAGTGCGAAGGTGCGCCGCGCGGTGGCTGACGAAATTCCTGTCCTGACCGAGCGGCAGCTCGGCAAGTTGTTGCTGCACGTGACACCGGGTGAGCCGAAGGCGGCCGCGGCACCCTCCGAAGTTCAGCAGCCTCGACCTGCGACAACGATCGCTCCCACGAAGCCTTGGCACGGCAGAAGAGTGCTGATCGTCGGTGGCTCGCATTCGGACTCCGTTCTGATGCGCTCCCGCATCGTGCAACTGGGCGCCAAGCCGTCGGTCAACCTCTCCGCGGGAGTCACCGATGTCCTCGTTCTCGACGGTGGCGAACTCGATCCCCGCATGGACCGAGTGTCGGCTCGACAGCTGCCGCTGCTCACCGCCGCCGATGTGAACTCCGCACTCGAACCGGCGGCACCACCCGAGCGGGGGGCGCCCCTCGAGCCGATCCGGCCGCCGTCCCAATGGGTTGCGCCGTTGCTCGCTCGCGGAGAGGTGATCGACCTGCCACCACAGACGGCATCGCTGACGGTCAACGCGTCTTGGCGCGCCCACACCGCGGACGATGCGTTCGACGTGGATGTGGTTGCTCTTCTTCTCGGCGAAGACGGCCGGGTCGGCTGCGACGAGGACTTTCTCTTCTACAACTCGCCGACGAGTTCGGACGGCACCGTGGAATTGTCCTGCGACGGCAGCAGCGAGCAGGGAGTGCGGATCGAATTGGCTGCCCTGCACTCCGACTACCAGTGCGTGTCCGTATCGGCGGCGATCGGCGGCGATCGGACCTTCGGTGAACTCGGTCCGATCTCGGTGACCGTGGACGCTCCGGACCACACAATCGCATCGTTCGTACTGGACGCCGGCACGACGGAACGGACGATGCATTTCGCCGAGATCTATCGACGCGCCGGGCGGTGGCGTCTCCGGGCGGTGGGTCAGGGGTACGAATACGATCTCGCGACGCTCGCCACCGAGTACGGGGTGACGGTCGACGACTGAGGATCCCTCACCGTTCGGAACCGACCGTGGCAGGGGCGGGCGCACTCCGCCGGATCTGCACGTCGGGGAAGGTGGGGATTTCGAATCGGGTGTGCACGAAGGGCTCGGTGCAGACGCGCTGGGCGTGTGCCGCGATGTCGCCGAGGGTGGTCACCCACATCCCGTCCATTGCCTTGACGTTTTCGATGAGTCGTTCCAATGCGGCTGCCTTGGAGGGTCTTCCGGAGATGAAAGGGTGGTTGGTGAGGACGAAGCACCCGCCTTCGGCGTGGTGGGCCTCCGCTTCGAAGGTCCACATCTCCAGCACCTTGGCGGGGCTTTCGATGACGCCGCTGCCGGTGACGCCGGGGTAGAACGCGTACTGCTCCCAGTCGTCGAGTGCCCAGTCGACGGGGATCTCGATCAACGTGCGTTCCGCCTCCGGGCTGGTCGCCATCAGGTAGGGCTTGTCGCCGTCGAGCAGGCTCGAGTCGTAGACGAACCCGCGTTCGGCGAGCAGCTCGGGTGTGTGCCAGTTCATTTCCCACCAGGGTGCGCGATATCCGACGGGGCGGATTCCCGCGACCTCCTCGAGCGCGTCGAGCCCCCGGTCGAGGTAGCGGGCCTCGGTCGCTGCGTCGAGGCCTTTCATGGGTTCGTGCAGATAGCCGTGGTGCCCCACCTCGTGCCCGCCGTCGATGATGGCGCGGACGGTGTCGGGGTAGCACTCGGCAGTGAATCCGGGCACGAAGAATGTCGCGCGGACGCCCTGGCGTTCGAGTAGTCGCAGAATGCGGGGGACGCCGACCCGGGGCCCGTACGACTGGTGGCTCATCAGCGACATACGGTTCACCGACGTGGGATCGTGGGCGAGGACGCAGGATTCGGCGTCGACATCGAAGGTGAAGGCGGCGGCTGCGGTGCGGCCCTGCGGCCAGGTGAAGTCGTTGTTCACGGTGTGCTCCTGGGGGTGTCGGGAGGGATCAGTTGCCGGTGAGGACGTCGGGGGAGTCGGTGGTCGCGGCAGATGGTGTCGGCGGTTGGCCGGTGATCCGGTACGGGCGGTGCGCGCGGGGTCCGAGGACTGCGTAGAGGGCGGCGGCAACTCCGCCGCCGGCCAGCCAGGACAGGTCGAGCCCGCCGAGCGCTCGTGCCGCGAAACCCTGAGTGAGGCTGGTGGCGCCGTACATGAACAGCCACGTCGCCGCGATTCCGGCGACGAAGCATCCCATCGTGGTCCAGTTGACGTCGGGCAGTCGGCGAGATCCGATCGGCTCGAACAGTCGTCGAGCGTCGATGTGTCGTTTCTCGACCCGGAAGTAGTGGACGAGCATGATGCCTGCCCAGCTCGCGATCCAGGCCACGATTGCCGCCAGCCAGGTCTCGAGCACGGTGGCCAGACTCGATTGGAAGATGAAGAAGATGACCACGACCAGGGCGAACATGCCGACCAGCAGGTTGAGCCTCCGACGGTGCACCTTGATGTCGAGGGCCTGTGCGGCGACCGAGAACGTGTAGATGTTGAGGATGTTGGTGGCGATCGGCCCGTGAATCACCAGGAAGAGCACCGGCAGGGCCAGTGCGCCGAAGTTCGACACGATCAACTCGCCAGGGTCCACGGCACCGTTGGTCGTGGCGAGGCTGGCGCCGAGCACGCCGAGCCACACCACCGGGACGAATTGACCGAGAGTGCTCGCCAGGTACAGTTTGCGCCGGGGCACGGTTGTGCTCACGAACCGTGAGTAGTCGCAGGCGTAGGTGAACCACGTGATTCCCCAGCCGATTCCGATCACGGTCATCACCGTGGACATCGCCGCGATCCGGGCGCCGCCGTGCAGGACTTCACCGGGGGGCCCGGCGTAGGACCAGTCGATGTCGAGGTGGAACCAGGCGACGACGGACATCAGCACGAGCACCGCCAGCGTCGGCGGAACCGTCCAGCGCTCGAACGCGGCGATGACGCGGTAGCCGAACCATGCAATGGTGACCTGGATCGTCATGATGACTGCTCCGACGAGAATCTTCGCTGCCAGGTTCCGTTCGTGCGGGTCGACGAGGTCGAGTTTGCCGAGCAGCGCCATGACCAGGTCCAGGACGATCCAGGTGTTCACCGCGCACCACCCGACCGCGAGGCAGGCCTGGATCGCGGCCGGGAGGTAGGCGCCGCGCCGGCCGAACGCGGCCCGCGACAACACCATGCCGGTGACCCCGGTGCGCTGGCCGATGAGAACGAATACGCCGAAAAGTGCCATGCCGACGACGTTTCCGGCGACCAGAACGATGAGGGTGTCGCGGAGGCCGAGCCCGAGGCCGATGCCGAGGGCGCCGAGAACCCAGTTGATGGGAGCGATATTGGCGCCCGCCCAGATCCAGAACTGGCCGGACACGCGCGTCGTGCGTGCTTCCTCGGGGATGGGTTGCAGTACTTCTTCGAAGTCGTGGACGTGGGGACTGTCTGTGGGAGTGTCGGTGACCATCGGACTCCTTTGTGAGGCCATGTCAGGTGGAGTTCCCATCATGCGGTGCGTGACCCGCATCACACCATTTACACTTTGCCAATAAATTCGGGCCGTCAACGAACGGAATGTCATGTCGCTGTCGTTAGCCGACGTTCTCGCCCACCCGAGCTTCGCCGCCGGACGCCCGGTCGTTCGAGCCGGAGCCGACCTGCTGACCCAGCCGGTGCGCTGGGTGCATTCGAGTGAGGTCATCGACATCGCGCATCTCCTTCGCGGCGGCGAGTTGCTGCTGACCGGAGGTTTCGCGCTCGCGCCTGCCGACCCGGCCGGACTGCGACGGTACGTGCGGGAATTGTCGGCCCGCCGTGTCGCCGGAGTGGCCGTCGAGACCGGTCCGCAATTGCCGCAGATTCCGGCGGAACTGGTCGAGGAGGCGACGGAGGTAGGTCTGCCGGTCGTCGAACTGCGTGGTGTCGTTCCGTTCGTCGAGGTCGCCGAGGCGATCAACGGCCTGCTGGTCAACGAATCGGTGCAGCGACTGCGTCGTGGTGACGCGGTCGCTCACGCGTTGTCCGAGGAGTTGGCCCGCGGTGGCGGTCCCGACGAGTTGCTCGAGGTGCTCGCGCGACTCCTGCCCGGCGACGTGACCCTGCTCGACGCGACCGGCGACGTGATCGCGGCCCTCGGGGACGAGATGACCGCCCCTGCCGCCGGTTCGGGCGTGTTCGCCGTGCCGGTGTCCGTCCAGGGTGTCGGTGTGGCGACGCTCCTGGTGTCTCCGGACGACCCGGCGGATCACGTCACCGCGGAGGCGATCGTCGAGCGGGCGCCGGCAGCGCTCGCGATCTCGCTTCTGCGATCCTTTCCTCCCTCGGCCGCGGTCCGGGCGGCGCAGGCCTTGCTGCGGATCGTCTGCCAGCCGAATCCTGCCCCGGAGCGTCTCGTGGCGGCTGCGCGTGCGGCGGGGATGGTCGGCGGGGCGTCGTACGTCGGGGTCGTCGGGCGTGCGGTCGACGGTCCCGTTTCGCTCGCCGCCATCGATGCGGCACTGCACCGGTACGCGGCCGGAACGGTGTCGTCTGTCGCCGGCGACGAGTTGCACGCGATCGTCGTGCTCCGGTCCGACGACCGGGTCGTTTCCTGCGCGGCCCTGGTCGAGTCGCTGCGCGCGACCGCTCGGGCGGAGTTGGCCCGGGTGGCGGTGGGGCCGGTTGTCATCGGTCTGCTCGGACTCCCCGGCACGCTGGCGGAGGCGCGGTTCGCGCTCGATCTCGCGGCCGATCTGGGCATCGCCGGCACCGTGGTGGACGCGGCGGAACTGGCTCTCGAGCGTCTCGGCCGGCGGATCGGCGATCCGGCCCTGCTGACGTCGTTCGTCCGGGAACTTCTCGGACCGCTTCTCGCGGTCGGTCCGGAACGTGCTCGCCGTCTGATCGACACGCTGGACGTCTACCTGCAGTGCGGGTGCAGCAAGACCGAGGCGGCGGCCCGACTGCACGTGCAGCGCCAGACGCTGTATCAGCGGCTCGATCAGATCTTCGCGCTGCTCGGCGAGGATCCGACGGGTTCGCCGCGGCTCGCTGCCGTGCACCTCGCGACCCGCCTCTACCTCGGCGGTGTGGTCGACACGACCGCGCTCTGACGTGCGCGGGTGATAACGCAATCCACTTCGGGCCTCGACTGTTGCAACG
This sequence comes from Rhodococcus sp. JS3073, assembly GCF_026810085.1. Taxonomy (NCBI): domain Bacteria; kingdom Bacillati; phylum Actinomycetota; class Actinomycetes; order Mycobacteriales; family Nocardiaceae; genus Rhodococcus; species Rhodococcus sp. JS3073. The sequence continues at coordinate 6,518,914 of NZ_CP113951.1, forward strand.
GTGTTGCATTCCCGTGAACATCGTCGGGAATGGTAGATCGGGGTAGCGCGACCTGCGGCTGTCCGTGTTTACTGCGGTCTCAGTTCTGGTTCATTCGTTGCAACCGCGGTTCACGCGCAAGACCCCGACGACCGTTGACATGTGACGCCGGGCACAATATGGTCGTTGAACGAATCGCAGTTGCAATGAACGCAACGCACGCTATTCGTCGCAGTCGGCAAGAGTCGACGCCCCGAGAAGGAGTGGGCATGGCCCAAAACCTCAATTCCCCCTCAGCCCCGCCGCAATCGGACGAGGACGGCGCGGTGAACCCCTCGCCCCGAGTTCTCCGGCGGGTCATCACGGCGAGCTTCGTCGGCAACTTCGTCGAATGGTTCGACTACGCCGTATACGGTTATCTCGCAACGGTTATCGCGGTGGTCTTCTTCCCCGAGACCGAGCCGACGACGGGCCTGCTGGCCACGTTCGCCGTCTTCGCCATCTCGTTCGTCATCCGCCCGATCGGCGGACTCGTCTGGGGGCACTTCGGCGACAAGATCGGACGTCGCACGGCGTTGTCACTGTCGATCCTCATCATGTCGGCGTCGACGTTCTGCATCGGACTGATCCCCGGCTTCGATCAGATCGGATACCTCGCACCGGTCCTGCTGCTGCTCGTCCGCATGGTGCAGGGATTCTCCGCCGCCGGCGAGTACGCGGGCGCCTCGGCGTTCCTCGCCGAGTACGCCCCGGACCGCAGGCGCGGACTGTTCACGAGCGTCGTGCCCGCATCCACGGCCGCCGGACTGCTGTTCGGATCGTTGATCGCGGCACTGCTGACCGCGGTGCTGTCGACGGACCAGCTCGAGGGCTGGGGATGGCGGTTGCCGTTCCTGCTCGCGGCGCCGATGGGTTTGATCGGCCGCTACATTCGGCTGAAGCTCGAGGACACCCCGAAGTTCCAGGAAATGGAACGGAAGGTGGAGTCCAACGCGCCGCTGTCCATCCTGTTCACCCACCATCGGCGTGCGATCGTCATCGCGTTCGGGGTCACCTGCCTCAACGCGGTCGGCTTCTACCTGATCCTCAGCTACATGCCGACGTACCTGTCGGAGGTGTTGAACGTCGGCCACACGGCCTCGTTCATCGCCGCGTCGATCGCTCTCGCCTGCTACATCGTGTTCATCTTCGGGATGGGTGCGCTCTCGGACCGCTTCGGCCGCAAACGAGTTCTCATCGCCGCGTCCATCTGCTTCGCGGTGTTCACCGTCCCGCTGTTCAGCGTGCTCGGCGCCGTCGGAATCGTCGGTATCGTCCTCATCCAGATCGTGCTGTGCGCGTTCCTCACCATGAACGACGGCACGCTCCCGACCTTCCTGGCCGAGATCTTCCCGACCCAGGTCCGCTACAGCGGCTTCGCGTTCAGCTTCAACACCGCCAATGCACTGTTCGGCGGCACCGCACCGTTCGTCGCCACGCTCTTGATCGAGCTCACCGGCAGCAAGCTCGCGCCCGCCTGGTATCTCGTCGCCGCGGCCCTCGTCGCAATGGGCGCGATGCTCATGGCCCGGGAAACCTCCCGTCGCCCGCTGGCCGATACCTGACCACCCGTACCTCCCACAGAAATGCGGCATCACACGATGCCGCCGGCAACTCGAAAGGAACATCATGAACTTGGAGCGCATCAAGAGCATCCCGAACGGCGAGAAGGTCGTTCCCACGTTCTCCCCGGTGGAAATGGACCGCAGGCTCGTCGCCCTGCGTAAGCACATGGCGGACAACGGGTTCGATGCCGTGCTCTTCACCAGCTACCACAACATCAACTACTACTCCGACTTCCTGTACACGGCGTTCGGGCGGCCGTACGCACTGGTCGTCACCCAGGACGGCTCGACCACCGTGTCCGCCAACATCGATGCCGGGATGCCCTGGCGGCGGTCGTTCGGCGAGAACGTCGTCTACACGGACTGGCGCCGCGACAACTTCGAGTTCGCCGTGCAGCAGGTCCTGGCGAAGCAGGGCATCTCACGCGGCACCCTCGGTGTCGAGGACGACCACCTGACCCCCGACGTGCGGGCCCGGATCGCCGCGGTCCTGCCCGGGATGACGTTCACCGACGTCGCGAAGGCCACGATGCGCCAGCGCATGATCAAGTCTCCCGAGGAGATCGAACTGATCAAGCACGGCGCGCGGATCGGTGACCTCGGCGGCGAGGCCATCCGTGCGGCGATCACCGAGGGCGTCCCCGAATTCGAGGTGGCGATCGCCGGCTCGAACGCGATGATCCGGGAGATCGCGGCCACCTTCCCGCACGCCGAACTGCGCGACACGTGGGTGTGGTTCCAATCGGGCATCAACACCGACGGTGCCCATAACTGGGCCACCAGCCGCCGCGTCGAACGCGGAGACATCCTGTCGCTGAACTGTTTCCCGATGATCGCCGGCTACTACACGGCCCTCGAACGCACCCTGTTCTACGGCGAGCCGTCGGCCGAGCACCTGCGGCTGTGGGAGATCAACGTCACGGTGCATCGCCGCGGGCTCGAGCTGATCAAGCCGGGCGCGGTCTGCAAGGACATCGCGGCCGAGCTGAACGAGATCTACGAGGCCGAGGGGCTGCTGCCGAACCGCACATTCGGGTACGGACATTCCTTCGGCGTGCTCTCGCACTACTACGGACGCGAGGCGGGCCTCGAACTGCGCGAAGACATCGACACGGTCCTCGAACCCGGCATGGTGGTGTCGATGGAGCCGATGATCATGGTTCCCGAGGGAATGCCGGGCGCCGGTGGCTACCGCGAACACGACATCCTGGTCGTCGGCGACGACAGCGCGGAGAACATCACCCGGTTCCCGTTCGGACCCGAGCACAACATCCTCGGCGTCTGACCGGTACGCCGACCCTGCCTCGGGTGTGGCAGGGTCGGCGGTGGTGTAGGCAGAAACCGAAGGAGCGCAACGATCATGAGTGTGGACGACGTCGATCGACTCGCGGACAACGGACCGGGCGAGCACGACGGTGACGCGAAGCCGTCCCCGTCGGTCCTCCTCAACGGACTGCGGGTGCTCGAATCCTTCTCGATCGCCGAACCGGTGCTCGGTGTCACCGAGATCGCGCGGAAGGTCGACCTGCACAAGAGCAGCGTTTCCCGGATGCTCGCCACCCTCGAGAAGGCCGGCTACGTCGAGCGTGACGAGGGCACCGGACGCTACCGGCTCGGTCTCGGTCTCATCGCGCTCGCAGGGCCGCTGCTGGCCAACCTCGACGTGCGCCGCGTCGCGCAGCCGGAACTGGAGGAACTCACCCGCCGCACCGGCGAGACCAGCGCGCTCATGGTGTGGAACGGACACGAATCCGTCGTCGTCGAACAGATTCCCAGTCCCAAACAGGTCAAGCACACCGCCGCTGTGGGCACCCGCTACGACACGTATGCGAGTTCGTCCGTCCAGGTGTTCCTGTCCGAGATGCCGCGGGCGGAGATCGAGCGGCTCTTCGACCGCCGCCTGCTCGTCGGACCCGAGGAGCAGGACTCGCGGGGTGAGTACTTCGACGAGTTGAGCGACACCCACGACCGCGGATACGCCGTCAACGACGGCCGGACGTCGATCGAGGAGGTCGGCATCTCGGCGCCGGTCCGCGACCACCGCGGCGTCCTCGTCGCGGCCGTGATGCTGTCCGCGCCACGGTTCCGGGTCCCGGAGTCCATGCTCGAGTCGCTCGGGCGGACGGTCGCCGAATCCGGCAGGCGGGTGTCGGCACGGCTGGGGGCACCCGCCGCGACCCGCGACTGACCGCAGCGCATCCGCTCGTCGGGTGGACCCCGCGGACTATTCTGGGTTGAGCGTGTCAGAGGTGGTGCAGGCCGATGGCGAACGACGATCCGTGGGCAACCCAGCGCCAGCCGGAGATCACGACCGAGCTGGCCGCGGCAGGGTTCGACGATGCCGTGGAGATCGGCCGCGGCGGGTTCGGGGTCGTGTACCGCTGCCTGCAGGAAGACCTCGACCGCACGGTGGCCGTCAAAGTCCTGACGTCGAACCTCGATCCCGACAACGTGACGAGGTTCGTGCGGGAGCAACGGGCGATGGGCCGGACGTCCGGGCACCCGAACATCGTGGCCGTCTACCAGGTCGGTGTCACCCGGAGCAGGCGGCCGTTCCTCGTCATGCCGTACCACTCGTTCGGTTCCCTCGAGGCGCAGATCCGTCGGTCGGGTCCTCTCGGCTGGCAGGAGGTGTTGCGGCTCGGGATCAAGATCTCCGGCGCCCTCGAGACCGCGCATCGCGGTGGGATGCTCCACCGCGACGTCAAACCCGCGAACATCCTGCTCACCGAATACGACGAACCGCAATTGACCGACTTCGGCATCGCCCGCGTCTCCGGCGGATTCGAGACGACGGCCGGCTCGATCACCGGCTCCCCGGCGTTCACCGCGCCCGAGGTGCTCGAAGGCCGGCCACCGACGGTCGAGTCGGACGTCTACAGTCTCGGGTCCACCCTGTTCTGCGCGTTGACCGGTCATGCCGCGTACGAGCGCCGGAGCGGTGAACAGGTGGTCGGTCAGTTCCTGCGGATCTCCACACAGGCGGTCCCCGACCTGCGGGACGCGGGAATCCCCGACGACGTGTGCAGTGCCGTCGAACATGCCATGGCCCGCGCGGTCGAGGACAGGCCGGGCGGCGCCGCCGACTTCGGCAACGAGCTCCGGGCGGTCGAGCGACGCAACGGTGTGGCCGTCGACGACATGTACATCCCGATTCAGCGGGCACCCGAGCAGCCGCACGATCATGCCGGCGAGTCCCCCCGGTCCCGCGGCCCCGGGCTCCCGTACAACGTGCGGACGCCGCCGACCCCGCCCGCGCCGGTGACGAAGTTCCGCCCACCCACCACCACCCGGCAGCTCGTGCCGCGACGCCGGCTCCTCGCCGTACTGCGCGCGGGCCGGGACCGCAGGCTGACGCTCGTCCACGCGCCGGCCGGGTTCGGCAAGAGCAGTCTGGTCGCCCAGTGGCGCGACGACCTGGTCGACGCCGGGACTGCGGTCGCGTGGTTGACCGTGGACCGCGACGACAACAACGTGGTGTGGTTCCTCGCCCACCTCGTCGAGGCGATCAGGCGGGTACGCCCGGAGGTCGTCACCGATCTGGGGCAGTCCCTGGAGGAGCACGGGGACGCAGTCGAACGGTTCGTCCTGACGTCGCTGATCAACCGGCTTCACGACAGCGAGGACGCCCTCGTCGTCGTGATCGACGACTGGCATCGCATCACCGGCTCCGGGCCGATCGACGCCATGAAGTTCCTGCTCGACAACGGCTGCCACCACCTGAAGATCGTCGTGGCGAGCAGGAGCCGGTCCGGGTTGCCGCTGAGCCGGATGCGGGTGCTCGACGAACTCAACGAAATAGCGTCCGAAGACCTGTGTTTCGATTTCGGCGAGTCGCAGAACTTCCTGTCGGACCGGGTGCAGGTTCCGTTGAAGGACACCGAGATCGAACAACTCCGGGAATCGACCGACGGGTGGATCGCTGCACTGCAGCTGGCCTCGCTGTCGTTGCGCGAAGCGGGAAGTCCGGAGAACCTGATCGAACAGCTCCGGACGGGGACCGACGCGATCGGCGAGTACCTCGCCGAGAACGTGCTCGACGCCCTCGAACCCGACATGCTCGACTTCATGCTCGCCACGTCGGTGCCGGACAAGGTGTGCGGCGACCTGGCGTCGGCGCTGGGCGGCGTGCAGGACGGGCAAGCGAAACTCGAACAGGTCGCCGCCCGCGACCTGTTCCTCGGGAGGACGGGGGACGACCGACAGTGGTATCGCTATCACCACCTGTTCGCACAGATCCTCCATCAGCGTCTCGAACGGGACCACCCCGGGCGCATCACCGACCTGCACCGCCGGGCGTACGACTGGTTCCGGGAGCGGCACCTGCTGGGCGAGGCCGTCGACCACATCCTCGCTGCCGGTGAACCGCAGAAAGCGGTGGAACTGCTCGAGGAGGACGACCTCTACCTCCTCGATCGGTCGCAGATGTCGACGCTGCTCTGCCTGATCGGGAAACTGCCCGCCGACCTGGTGGCCGCCAGCCCACGGCTGCAGCTCACCATCGGATGGGCGAACTGCGAACTCCAGCGACTCGAACTCGCGCAAGCCGCCCGAACCCGCGCGCTCGAGCAGATCGACAGCGGCGAGATGCCCGAGCGTCGCGCCGCCCAGCTCCGGGTGGAAGCGGATGTCCTGCAGGGCGACATCGAGGCGACCGCCGACCGCATCGAGGGGGTGCGGGAGCTCGTCACCGAATGCCTCGACCATCCCACGGAGTACCACCCCTTCGTGGTGTCGATGGCCGCTCTCATCGAAACGTTCGTGGACACGTGCGAATTCCGGTTCGAGGACGCATACCGCAGGCAGAGCTGGGCGGCCCCGTATCACCGGCAGAACACCGGACCGTACTCCGTCGCGTACGGGTACTGTTTCGCCGGACTCGCGAAGTTCGAGCAGCTCGACGTCGGCGGTGCGATGGAGCTGTACCGCAAGGCGTTCCAGCTGGTCCGGGAGGCGGAGAACACGCAGTCGCAGCATGCGCGGCTCACCCGTACGCTTCTCGCCGAGGTCCACTACGAGCAGGGCCGGGTCGACGAAGCGGACGAGCTGCTCAACGAGACGTTCGACGCCGCCGCGCTCGGTGGCGCACCGGATTTCATGATCCGGCACTACTGCCTCAGGGCGCGGATCATGGCGGTGCGCGGCGATCGCGACGCCGCGGCACGACAACTCGACGAGGGGGTGCGGACCGCCGAGACGTTCTCCCTGCCCCGGCTGCGGGCCGCCGTCGACAACGAGCGGGTGCGGATCGGGCTGCCCCCGGCACCCGGGTTCGTGGCCGTCACACGCGAGACCCGGCGCACCCCGGCGAACGGGCTCGACCAGGCGACGGCGCAACTCGAGGAAGAGGCGGCCATCACGTTGCTCGCGGCGCAGGGCGATCCGGCGGCCGCGGATCTCGCGTGCGAATGGGCGAACGACTGGGTTCGGCAACTCGACGGGACCGGGCGGCACCGGGCCCGCCTGCAGGCGGGCCGGTTGCTCGTGTCGTGCCTGTGGGCTGCCGGACGTCGCGACGAGGCGCAGGCGATGCTGCTGCCGGCGGCGGTGGAGTGCGCCCGGCACGGGCTGATCCGGTTCCTACCCGACGGCGGCTCGAACGTCGTCGCGGCGCTGTCGGCGCTGCGGGAGAACGGTCACCCCGACCTGCCGCGGACGTTCGTCGACACCGTGCTCGATGCCGCGCAGTAATCGCCTCGCGGGAGCAGGTGCGCGGCGGCCGTCCGCCACGGGGCGAGCAGGGTCTCGAAGTGCGCGCTGGTGAAATCGTGCCGCCCGACGAGATCCGACACGGCGTGCGCTGCCGCCGCGTCGCGCACCCCGGTCGCGATGTCCGCGCACAGTTGCTCGTCCTCGCGCACTGTCGCCTCGTCCATGAAGTGCCGTTCCCACGCGGCGTCCTGGGCGCGGTACCAGGATTTGATCCGGCCCGCTTCCCAGGCCGCATCGCGTGCGCAGGCCCAGGCGCCGAGCCGCCGGCGGCTGTCGACGACGCTTGTCGTCCGCGTCAGTGCTCCGAAGTGCCCGTGCAGGAGGGCCGCCGCTTCCACGGCGTGTCGCACCACGTCCTGCCAGTTCGGGCCGAAGCTCTGCTCGCATTCGTACTCCGTGACGGCGAACCTGTCGAGGACGGACAGCGCGTCGTCCACGACGTCGGCGTGGAGAAGGTACGAGCCCGGCAGCTCGCGTCGGCTCAGCAACTGGAAGGCCACGAACGCGTCGCCGCGGACGGGTGCACAGTGCACGAGCACGTCGAGCACCGACAGCCGGGTCTCGGGCGCGTAGTCGTCGCGCTCCGGAACCGGGTGCCGGCGGATGAAGTGCGCGGCGCGGGCGGGGAGAAGACGGAGTTCGTCGGTGATCATGTCAGCACTCGACGTAGTTGACCGGGACGTTGACGGCCAGACCGCCGGTCGACGTTTCCTTGTACTTCGACAGCATGTCGGCGCCGGTCGAGCGCATCGTCTCGATCACCTGGTCGAGGCTGACGCGGTGGGTGCCGTCGCCGCGTAGGGCCATGCGAGCAGCGTTGATGGCCTTGCCCGCCGAGATCGCGTTCCGTTCGATGCACGGAATCTGCACCAGCCCTTCGATGGGATCGCACGTGAGGCCGAGGCTGTGCTCCATCGCGATCTCCGCGGCATTCTCCACCTGTTCCGTTGTGCCGCCGAGGATCTCGGCGAGCCCGGCAGCGGCCATGGACGCCGCGGAACCCACCTCACCTTGGCAGCCGACCTCGGCTCCGGAGATCGACGCGCGTTCCTTGTACAGCGAGCCGACGGCGCCGGCGGCGAGGAGGAAGCGGATCGCGGTGTCGTCGGGATCCGACTTCCCGGCCGGGGTGTAGTGAACGGCGTAGTGCAGCACCGCGGGGATGATGCCCGCGGCCCCGTTGGTCGGGGCGGTGACGATCCGGCCGCCGGATGCGTTCTCCTCGTTGACGGCCAGCGCGACGAGGTTGACCCAGTCCTCGGCGAATGCGGGATCACGGTGCGGGTCTTCCTGATCCAGGCGGAGGTACCAGTCCCGTGCGCGTCGGCGCACGCGCAGAGCGCCGGGAAGGATCCCGTCGCGCGCGATCCCGCGCTTCTCGCATTCCACCATGACGTCGCGGATATGGAGGAGCCGTTCGTAGATCTCCACAGTCGACCGCGTTTCGCGTTCGAACTGGAGCATCACGTCACTGATGGCGTAGCCGTGGCGGGCCGCGACGTCGAGGAGTTCCTTGGCGGACCCGAACGACAGTCCGCCGGTGGCGGTGCGCGGCGGCTGAGCACTCTCCGCTTCGGTGACGACGAAGCCGCCGCCGATCGAAAAGTAGGTTTCGCTGTGGATCTCGACGCCGGCGGCCGTGGATGCGGTGATCCTCATCCCGTTCGGGTGCAGCGGCAGAATGGTCAGCGGATGGAGGACGATCTCGTCTTCGGCGAGCGCGACCTCGTGCGATCCGCCGACCCTGATGTGCCGGGTACTGCGCATCTCCTCGAGGCGTCGTTCCATCTCCTCGGTCTCGATCTTCTCGGGAAAGTGCCCCTCGAGTCCGAGCAGCACCGCGGACATCGTTCCGTGGCCCGCCCCCGTGGCGGCGAGCGAGCCGTACAGGTCGACACGGATGTCCGCTACCTCGGGCAGGGCGTCGAGGGCGCGGAGGTCGGAGACGAACCGAGCGGCGGCGCGCATCGGTCCGACGGTGTGCGAACTCGAGGGGCCGACGCCGACGGAGAACAGGTCGAACACGCTGATGGTCATGGGATTACACCGCCTCACTGAGTTCGTTGGCGTATTGCGCGGGGGTGAGGAGTCCGTAGGCGGACGACGTCGGCGACGGGAGGACGGCGAACAGCCAGCCGCGGTGGAACGGGTCGTCGGCGACGAGTCGCGGATCCGCGAGGGCGTCGGTATTCGTCATCGTGACGAGTCCGCTGATCGGCGCGTACACGGTGACGACGGTCCGCGCGGAAGTCCACACGAGCGCGCAGGGGGCGCCGGCCTCGATCGTGCTGCGCACTGCCGGAAGTTCCAGCCCGACCACCTCGATTTCGTCGAGTGCCGAGTCCGTGACCCCGGCCCGGAGCGGGTAGTCGGAGAAGCTCTGTCCCGGTGCGAGGGCCAGCCAGCTGTGCGTGGCCGTGAACCGTCGATCCGAGGGAATCTTTCCAGCTCTCATGCCTTGTCCTTTGACAGTCGGGCGTTGTGGTCGCGGAGTCGCGCGTGTGATCCAACAGGTCTGACATTGATATATCAGTATGAGTCATAACAGTAGGTCAGGTGCGGGGGTGGGTCAAGAGGTGGTCTGGAATCGTCCGGAAACTAGGGGGCTACGGCCGGAGGGTCGCGGGCAGCACACCTTTGAGTGAGCTCGTCACGGCGAGCGCCTCGGCGGCCAGGAGATCGCCCGGCGTGAGAATGCGTTCGCGCATCAGCCCACGGTCGAGCTGCCAGGACCGCTCGACACCCGGCAGGCACCCCGACGACAACGGTGGTGTCCACCAGACGCCGTCGATCCGGGCCGCGAGATTCGCGATCGTGGTCTCGGTGACGTGCCCGAGTTCGTTGACCAGCACGACGTCGTCGGCCCCGGGATGGCGGTGTCGCCTGCGGTCGTATCGCTCGCGCAACGTCGTCTTGTGTCCGAGGAGGACGTCCCGGGAGTCGACGGGCTCGTCGTCGAGCACGAGAGACACCGAGGCCGGCGCGACCGGCGGCCCGAAGACATCGACGTCCACACCGCCGGCACGGTGCAGGCGCACGCGGACCCGGGCCTCGCCGACACCCGCCAGCCGCTGCGCGAGGTGGCGCCGGAGGTCCCGTTCCCGGAACTCGTACCCGAGCACGGCTGCGGAACGGGCCAGGCGTCGGAGATGACGCTCCGCGTGCCGCAGACCGGTCCGCGGATCGTGATACATCGTCTCCATCAGCTGAGCACCTGTACCGAGCAGCTGCGCCTCAGCTGTATCGATCGGCTGGACCCCAGCGGCATCGACTGTCGCGACACCGGCGGCGGACACGGAGGCGTTCACGGGGCGGAGGCTCGATTCGACGCGTGGCTGGGGCTGGCGGCACCACGATATACGAGTGAACGGAGCACGGACACCGCGTCCACGGTCGCGGACACGTCGTGCACCCGGAGGAGGGCGGCCCCGTTCTGCGCGGCAATCAGGGCTGCGGCCACCGAGGCGGCCTGACGGTGGTCGACGCCGCGGCCGGTGATCGTGCCGAGCATGCCCTTCCGGGACAGTCCGGCCATCACGGGAACACCGAGATCCGTGATCTGCCGGAGCTCGGACAACAGGGTGAGGTTGTGGGCGAGGGTCTTGCCGAATCCGAAGCCCGGGTCGACCATGATGTGCTCGAGGGGAATTCCCGCGCCCCGGCAGGCGCCGACACGGTCGACGAGGAACCCGCGCACCTCGGACACGACGTCGCCGTACTCCGGCGATTTCTGCATCGTCTCGGGCTCGCCGCGCATGTGCATCAGGCACACGGGCACGTTCAGGTCGGCGGCGGCGCGCAGCGCACCCGGAAGCCGGAGGGCACGAACGTCGTTGATCATCGACGCGCCGGCGGCGACCGCCGCGCGCATGACGTCCGGTCTCGAGGTGTCGACCGAGATCGGGACCGAGGTGAGCTCGGCGAGTTCCTGGACGACGGGAATCACGCGCGCGATCTCGTCCGCGACGGACGGCGGTCGGGATCCGGGACGGGTCGATTCGCCTCCGACATCGAGGAGGTCGGCGCCCTCCGCGACCAGGGACAGGGCGTGCTCGACCGCGGCGGCGGTGTCGAGGTATCGACCACCGTCGGAGAACGAATCCGGGGTCACGTTGACGATTCCGCAGATTAGGGGGATGTCGCGCGACAGAGCGTCGAGCAGTCGGCCGTGGCCGGTCGCGATGAGCGTCGGGAAAGGAACCATCCGGCGCACCTCCTTTCGGAAGGGGAGTCGGTCCGGAGGACGGCACCATGCCGTCCACCCGGACCGACGCTGTCGCTTTACACGGGGTCGACGCCGAACTCCTCGGCGGCGTCGATCAGCCACTCCGCGAGGTACCGGGCGAACGACGACCGCACGAGGATCCGGTAATCGGTTCCCTCGTCGTCGAGCGCGATCAGGATCACGCCCGCGAGGCCGAGCATGGTCTGCACCGCAGTGCCGCGGACGAACACCCTCGGATGCAGATCCAGTGAGCAACCCTTCTCGAGGACGTCGCGGGCGTGAGTGCCGCGCAGCCGCAGGGTGGTTCGCTGTCCGGAGACGTCGATCGCGGCTCCGCCGTGGGGTGTCACCGCCGCCCGCAGGTCCGACTCGAGAGCGGGCGCCGACTGTGCCCTGGTGGTGATCAGCCACTCCTCGGGACCGAGCCAGACGGCGGTCATCGTGTCGGTGCCCGCCGACGTCGACGCCGCGGTGGGGAGGTCGAACCCGATGACCGTCGCGGCGGCGCCGGCTCCCGGTCCGGCCGGGTCGACCCACAGGTCGACCATCGCGACGAACGGTTCCTCGGCGACGCTCACCGACTCGGGGAGTGCAGAGAATTTCTGGTCCCAGCCGTGCAGGGGGCTGAGGGGGACGAGGGTGTCAGCCATCGCGACGTGCTCCTTCGGGATCGACGAGGACGGAACTGGTGACCTCGACGGCGACCAGGTTTCCGTCCACCGGGACGTGCAGGGTGTCGCCGAGCCGGGCCCGGCCGCCCTTGACGAGGGCGAGCCCGAACGGGCGGCCGAGTTCGGCGCTGAGGTAGCTCGAGGTGACGTGCCCGAGCATCGGCACCGGCGGAGGCGGCAGGATCCCGTCGGCGATCTCTTCGATGATCTGCGCGCCCTCGGGCAGCACGGTCTGCTTGTCGAGCGGGAGCAGTCCGACGAACTGCTTGCGCAGCGGGTTCTGGTTCTCCTCCCGGGTGAAGGAGCGTTTCCCGATGAAGTCGCGCTTCTTCTTCGACACGGCCCAGCTCATCCCGAGGTCCTGCGGGGTGACCGTGCCGTCGGTGTCCTGACCGATGATCGGGTAACCCTTCTCGGCGCGCAGGACGTGCATGGTCTCGGTGCCGTACGGGGTGATGTCGAACTTCTCGCCCGCGGCGATCAGGCGCGCCCAGACCGCGGGAGCGTGCCAGCCGTCGACGTTGACCTCGAACGCGAGTTCGCCGGAGAAGCTGATCCGGGCGACCCGGACGTGGACGCCGCCGAGGGTGGTATCGCGCCACGCCATGAACGGGAACGCGTCGTTGGTGACGTCGAGGTCGGGGAAGACCTCACCGATGACGTCGCGTGAGCGCGGTCCGACGACGGGGAACGTGGCCCACTGTTCGGTGACCGAGGTGAGCCGTACCGACAGGTGCGGCCATTCGGTCTGCAGCCACTCCTCCATCCAGTCGAGGATCTTCGCGGCGCCACCGGTGGTCGTGAAGACCTGGAAGCGGTCGTCGGCCAGGCGCATCACGGTGCCGTCGTCGATGACCATGCCGTCGACGCCGCACATGACGCCGTAGCGGACCATGCCGACCTTCAGGGTGCTCATCATGTTCGTGTAGATCATGTCGAGCAGCACACCGGCGTCGGGACCCTGGACGTCGATCTTGCCGAGGGTGGAGCCGTCGAGGATGCCGATGCTGCGGCGCACGGCAGCGCATTCGCGCAGCACCGCGGCGTCCATGTCCTCCCCGGGCAGGGGGTAGTAGCGGGGACGCTTCCACTGGCCGACGTCCTCGAACACCGCGCCGCGGCCGACGTGCCAATCGTGCAGCGCCGTCACCCGTTCGGGGTCGAAGAGGGCGCCGCGGCTGCGGCCGGCGAGGGCGGCGAACGCGACCGGGGTGTAGGGCGGCCGGAACGTGGTGGTGCCCAGCGTCTCGATCGGCCTGCCCAGCAGTTCGGCCGTGATGCCGGAGGAGATCACCCCGGACGTCTTGCCCTGGTCGTGTGCGGTGCCGATGGTGGTGTAACGCTTGATGTGCTCCATCGACGTCATCCCGGCACCGACGGCGCGGGCGAGGTCGGCGACCGTCGCGTCGCGCTGCACGTCGACGAACTGGGTGTCCTCGCCGGCGACGTCCCGCACCCGCCACAGGACCAGCGGAGTGGACTGTTCGATCGCGGGTGCAGGTTCGGGGTCGATCGTGCGCTCGGGAACGGTGAAGCCGAGGTCGCGCATGATCGACTGACCGGCGGTCTGGCCGTCGCGCAGGCACCCGTCCAGGTCGAACACACCGTTCGCGGACCCGGCGACGGAGACTCCGTCGAGGTCCTCGCCGGGCACGAAGGCACCGAGGGTCTCGTCGTAGCGGAGCTTGCCGCGGGCCTGGGAGAACAGGTGCACGGCCGGATTCCAGCCGCCGCTGACGAGCAGGACGTCGCAGGCGAGGGGGACACGGAACCGGTGATCGGTGTCCGTGCGGTGCGACACGACGGCGTGGCTGATCCGGCCGTTGCCGCGGGTGCCGGATACCACCGAGCCGGTACGGATGGTGATGCCGCGCGTGTCGCATTCACGCTGCCAGCGGGCGGGTGCCTCGTCGCGGGCCTCGACGATCGCGTTGATGCGGACGCCGGCGTCGTGCAGGTCGATCGCGGCTTCGTAGGCACTGTCGTTGGTGGTGAACACGACGGCCTGCTCACCCACCTTGACGCCGTAGCGGTGCAGGAAGGTGCGGGCGCCGTGCGCGAGCATGATGCCTGGTCGGTCGTTGTCGGTGAAGACGACGGGCCGCTCGTGCGCTCCGGCGGCGACGAGGATGTGCCGGGCGCGGATACGCCAGACGCGCTGGCGGCTCAGCGCCGCGGGGGCCTCGACACCGAGATGGTCGGTGCGGCGCTGCAGGGCGAGGACGAAGCCGTCGTCGTAGTTGCCGAATGCGGTGGTGCGCTGCAGATGCAGCACGTCCGGGTACGTGTCCAGTTCGGCGACCGCGGCCGCGACCCACTCGAGGGCGGGTGCGCCGTCGATGAGGTCGGTGCTGCCGAGGAGGTCGCCGCCGGCTTCGCTCTGCTCGTCGACGAGCACCACCCGCGCACCCGCCCGGGCCGCCGTGAGCGCGGCGGCGAGACCGGCCGGTCCGGCGCCGGCGACGAGGAGGTCGGTGTGGACGTGCTTGGCGTCGTACTTCGCCGAATCGGGGATCTCGGCGAGCCGTCCCTGACCGGGGATGCCGCGGGCGACGAGGCCGTCGAACAACTCGATGGTGGTGGCGAGCAGCATCGGCTCGGGGAACGGCTCCTCGATCTGCACGAGACCGCCGGTGTCCTCCGCCCACGCCGCGGTGATGCCGCGGGCCCGGCCGAGTTTGATGCTGGTGGTGATCTGGTGGACGCCGTTCGCGAGCAGGGCCGAGCCCAGCGTGTCACCGGGGTGACCGGTCAGTTCCCGGCCGTCGAACGTGAAGGTGTAGGAGGTGTCGCGGTCGAGGCGACCGCCCTGGCGGGTGCGGAAGGGTGCGTTCACGATATCGTCGGCTTCTGCTCGTCCAAGCGGTAGACGCTGTGGAATCGGTAGGTGGCGGTGTCGCGTACGGCGTTGAACCAGCGCCGGCAGCCGGCGCTGTGGTTCCACCGTTCCGCGAAGAGACCTTTCGGGTTCGCGCGGAAGAACACGAAGTGCGCCCACTGCTCGTCGGTCAGCGATTCGGGGTCTTCCGGATAGACGACGTGGGCTTCGCCGCCGTAGTGGAACTCGGTTTCCTCACGGGATCCGCACCACGGGCATTCGATGAGTTGCATTGTGGCTCCTGACCTTCAGTGCGCGACGGCGGCGGCGCCGTGCTCGTCGACGAGGGCGCCGGTGACGAACCGGTCGAGGCTGAACGGCGCGATGAACTCGTGCGGTTCGTCGTTCGCGATGGTGTCCGCCAGACACCAGCCCAACCCGGGGGTGGCCTTGAATCCGCCGGTGCCCCAACCACAGTTGAGGTACACGTTGTCGTAGGGGGTGCGTCCGACGATCGGGGAGGCGTCGGGGCACACGTCGACGATGCCGCCCCAGGTGCGCAGCAGATGCGCGCGGGCGAAGACGGGGAACAACTCCACCGCGGCCGCCATCTGGCGCTCGATGATGTGGAACGCGCCGCGCTGGCCGTACCCGTTGTAGGAGTCGACACCGGCGCCCATCACCAGTTCACCCTTGTGCGCCTGCGAGACGTACACGTGGATGGCGTTGGACATCACGATGGTCGGGTGCACGGGCTCGAGCAGTTCCGAGACCAGCGCCTGCAGCGGGTGGCTCTGCACGGGGGTGCGGATGCCGAGCATGTCGGTGAGCGTCGAGGTGTGCCCGGCCGCGCACAGCGCGACCTGACCGGTCGCGATGTCGCCGCGGGTGGTGCGCACCCCGGTGACCTTGTTGCCGTCGGTGACGAACCCGGTGACCTCACAGTTCTGGATGATGTCGATGCCCGCCTCGTCGGCGCGGCGCGCGAATCCCCAGGCCACGTAGTCGTGCTTGGCGATGCCGGCGCGCGGCTGATACGTCGCGCCCATCACCGGGTAGCGAATGTCGCTCGAGATGTTCACCAGCGGGCACAGCTTCTTGACCTCGTCGGGTCCGACCCACTCGGCGTCGATGCCGTTGAGCTTGTTGGCCTCGACACGGCGGACGCTGTCGCGGACGTCCTGCAGGCTGTGCGCGAGGTTGAGGACGCCGCGCTGGCTGAACAGGATCGGGTAGTCGAGGTCGTCCTCGAGACCCTCCCACAGCTTCAGGGCGTGCTCGTAGATCTTGGCGCTCTCGTCCCACAGGTAGTTCGACCGGATCAGCGTGGTGTTGCGGGCCATGTTGCCCCCCGCGAGCCAGCCCTTCTCCAGAACCGCGACGTTGGTGATGCCGTGGTTCTTGGCGAGATAGTGCGCGGTGGCGAGGCCGTGCCCGCCGCCGCCGACGATCACGACGTCGTACGACTTCTTCGGTTCCGGGTTGCGCCACAGGAAGTCGGGGTGGTCGGGCAGGTGGGCGCCGGGTGGCTGGGTGGCACTCATCAGTTTGCCTCCGTGAGGTCGGGGTACAGCGGGAAGCGCAGCGCGAGGGCGTCGACGCGGCCGCGGAGTTCGTCGAGTCCGGCCTCGTCGGTGGCCGGTCGCAGCGCGTAGCTGATGATGTCGGCGACCTCGGTGAACGCGTCCAGGTCGAAACCGCGGGTGGCGAGCGCGGGGGTGCCGATCCGCACCCCGGAGCTGACCATCGGCGGACGCGGGTCGAACGGTACGGCGTTGCGGTTCACCGTGATACCCACGCGGTGCAACCGGTCCTCGGCCTGCTTGCCGTCGAGCTCGGATTCGCGCAGATCCACCAGCACCAGGTGCACGTCGGTGCCGCCGGACACGACGCTGATCCCCGCCGCGCGGGAGTCGGGCTGCAGCAGCCGGTCGGCGAGAATCTTCGCGCCGGCGAGCGTGCGTTCCTGGCGCTCCCGGAACTCGGGCTCGGCGGCGAGCTTGAACGAGACGGCCTTGCCGGCGATGACGTGCTCGAGCGGGCCGCCCTGCTGTCCGGGGAACACCGAGGAGTTGAACTTCTTGGCCAGTGCCTCGTCGTTGGTGAGGATGACGCCGCCGCGCGGACCGCCGAGCGTCTTGTGCGTCGTCGACGTGACCACGTGGGCGTGCGGGACGGGGGAGGGGTGCAGTCCGGCGGCGACGAGTCCGGCGAAATGCGCCATGTCGACCATGAGGTACGCGCCGACCTCGTCGGCGATGCGCCGGAACGCGGCGAAGTCGAGCTGGCGGGGATAGGCGGACCAGCCGGCCAGGATCAGCTTCGGGCGGTGCTCACGCGCGAGACGCTCCACCTCGTCCATGTCCACGAGATGATCGTCCTCGCGGACGTGGTACGCGGCGACGTCGTAGAGCTTGCCCGAGAAGTTCAGCTTCATCCCGTGGGTGAGGTGACCGCCGTGCGCGAGGTCCAGGCCGAGGATGCCGTCGCCGGGCTTCAGCAGTGCCGACATCGCGGCGGCGTTGGCCTGCGCCCCGGAGTGCGGTTGCACGTTGGCGAACTTCGCGCCGAACAGCTCGGTGAGGCGGTCGATGGCGAGCTGCTCGATGACGTCGACGTGCTCGCACCCGCCGTAGTAGCGGCGTCCGGGGTAGCCCTCGGCGTACTTGTTCGTCAGCACCGACCCCTGCGCCTGCATCACCGCGAGCGGGGCGAAGTTCTCGCTGGCAATCATTTCCAGGGTGCCCTGCTGTCGCTCGAGCTCGGCCGCGATCGCCCGGTGCACGGCGGGGTCGAGATCGGCGAGCGAATGAGTCAGCGTCGGGTTCGCTGCTGCCACCTCGGTGAGGTGTGCGGTGTCCACGGTCATGGTTCGCCTTTCTGGAAGGTCAGTTGACTTTGAACTGATATATCAACTGGAAAGTAGAGTAAGGTCAGCACCGGACAAAGGTCAATAGCTCCGGAAAATCAGGGAGACGGAACATGAGCCTGGCGCATTCATCGGTCGCGGACACGGCATCGAACGGCGGCACCAACGCCGACCGCGCGTACGAGATCGTGCGCGAACGCCTGGTCATGCTGGACATCCGGCCCGGCGAGCCGATCAACGACGACCGTCTCGCCGAGGAACTCGGATTCGGCCGGACACCCGTGCGGGAAGCGCTCAAGCGCCTCGAGCGGGAACGTCTCGTCGTCGCCTACCCGCGTCGCGGCACGTTCGCCACAGCCGTCGACATGACCGATCTCGCCGACATCTCCGAGATCCGCAAGCAACTCGAACCGACCGCGGCGGCCCGGGCGGCGCGGACGGCGTCCCAGGACGCGCGGGCCCGGCTGTCCGCGCTGGCCGACGAGATCGCCGAGATCGCCGACAGTGAAGACCCGCGCGACGTCCTGCGCAAGGACGTGCGCGTGCACCGCGAGATCTACCGCGCGTCCGGGAACCCTCACCTCGAGGACATCCTCGTCAGCCTCGACGCGCACGCCACCCGCATCTGGTGCCTCTTCCTCGACCGGCTGCCCGACGTCGCGAGCCACGTCCGCGAGCACGTGGCCCTGCTGCGGGCCATCGTCGACGGCGACGAGGACACCGCCTCGTCGCTGACCCTCGCCCATGTCGCCGGCTTCGAGAAGGCCATCCGCGACCTGCTGTAGGCGCTTCGCGCCCGTGAGTGGTTAACGAGTCCAGGGACTCGTTAACCACTCACGGGCGGCGGAGCCGCCTCAGCTGAACACCACCGTCCGATGACCGTGCAGCAGGACGCGGTTCTCGCAGTGCCAGCGCACGGCCCGCGACAGCGCGAGGGCCTCGGCGTCCTGCCCGACCGTGGCGAGTCGCGCCGGGTCGAAGGAGTGGTCGATGCGGATGACTTCCTGCTCGATGATGGGACCCTCGTCCAGATCGGGTGTCACGTAGTGGGCGGTTGCCCCGACCTGCTTGACGCCGCGATCGAATGCCTGGTGGTAGGGCTTGGCGCCCTTGAAACCGGGCAGGAACGAGTGGTGGATGTTGATGGCCCGTCCGCGCAGTGCCCGGCATGCGTCGTCCGACAGGACCTGCATGTACCGGGCGAGGACCACGAGGTCCGCATCGAACTCGTCGACGAGTTCGAGGAGCCGGGCCTCCGCCTGCGGCTTGGTGGCCGGCGTGACCGGGACGTGGACGAACGGCAGCCCGGCGGCTTCGGCCATCGGGCGCAGCACCTCGTGATTGGAGACGACGGCGACGAGTTCGGCGCCGAGGTTGCCTGCGCGCCAGCGGAAGATGAGGTCGTTGAGGCAGTGGCCCATCTTGGAGACCATGACGATCACCCGGGGTAGGTCGCTGCCGTTGAAGTTGAACGTCATGCCGAATTTCGCGGCGACGCTCCCGAATTCGGCTGTGAGGCGCTCGATGTCGACGTCTTCTGCCGACACGAACGACGTGCGGAGGAAGAACGCGTCGCTCCGGGTGTCGTCGAACTGCTGGTGCTCGGCGATATCGCAGTTCTGCTCGAAGAGAAAGGAGCTGACTGCGTGAACGATCCCGGGACGCTGAGCGCAGCTGAGCGTCAGGGTGAAGGTCTGGGTCATGTGGGTCTCCTCGATGCCGGACCAATTGAGGTGTCAGTCCGAGCGAACTGATATATCAGAATGGCCCATGCTATTTCAGGCGGGACGAGCGGGTCAAGGGGTGGAGACGGAGTCAGGCGCTGCTTCGGGCTCCGGCGAGCAGGGAGTCCGATCGAGTCTGGGCGTACTGGGTCGCGGCGGCGTCGACCGTGTGGTTGAGCAGCAACGCCGTGGTCACCGGTCCCACCCCTCCGGGGACCGGGGTCAGCGCGCCGGCCCGACCGTCGACGGCTGCGGCGTCGACGTCACCGAGCAGTTGCCCGTCCGCGGTCGCCGTGGTCCCGACATCGATGACGACGGCGCCGTCGGCGACGTGGTCGGCCGTGATCAGTCCGGGAATGCCGACCGCGACGACAAGGATGTCGGCGTCACGGGTGCCCGCGGCCAGGTCGGTGGTGTGCCGGTGGCAGACGGTCACCGTCGCGTTGCGCTGCACGAGCAGATGCGCGACGGGACTTCCGACGACAGTCGATCTGCCGACCACCGCGGCCGTCCTGCCGTGCGGGGAGATTCCGTGGTGATCGAGGAGCGCGATGACGGCCTGTGCAGTGGCGGGCGCGAACGCGGGCAGACGCGCGACGAGACGGCCGAGGCTGACCGGATTCGCGCCGTCGACGTCCTTCGCGGGGTTGATCGCCTCCCGCAGTGCGTCGAGGTCGGTGCCGTCCGGCAGGGGTGTCTGCAGGATGATTCCGTGGACGTCCGGGTCGTGGCCGAGTTCGACGAGCGTGCTGCGGATCTGCTCGGTCGACGCCACGGCGCCGAGATCGACGATGTCGCAGAGGATTCCGGTGCGCTTGGCGGCCGACGCGATGGAACGCACGTACCAGGCGGTCGATTCGTCGTCGGTGGCCTGCACGACCGCCAGCTTGGGCCGGACACCGATTTCGGCGAGGGCCGCGGCGGCGACGGATGCGTCGTTGCGGATGGAGGTGGCGAGTTCGGCTCCACCGAGGCTTCTGGTCATGAAGTCAGCTGCTTTCGTACTCGTGTCGTGACGGCGTCGGCACGCTCGACGATCGCGTCGACGCCGGACAGGCACTCGGTGAGGGCCCGGCGGGTGTCCGCATCGGTGATACCCGGCAGGTTCACCTCGATGTTGACCCGGGCGGTGGTGGCGGCTGCGCGGGCGGCCTCGGCGGCGGCCGCGACGTCGCTGACGACGGTGCGGTTCGCCACCGGCAGCAGGACGTCGGCGAGCGCGACGACGTCGCCTGCCGCGACCACCACCTCGGCGGGGACCGCGGCCGCGCCGGCGAGGGCGCTCGCGATCGCCGACGTGCGCGTTCCGGATTCGTCGTCCGTGTCCTGGGGGAGCCGGTAGGCGTCGATGACGGCCGTGAATGCTGCCATGTCGTCCTCGGCGAACTGCAGTGCCTTCTCGCGGAACGCATCCGCGGACGCGCAGATGCGTTCGACGAGCATCCCGTGGTCGGCGTACCTCTTGCCGGTGGTGTAGCGGGCGACCATCGAGACCAGCGCGGCGGCCTGGCCGAGGTGGAGCGCGCCGGTCGCGCCGCCGCCGGGTGCGGGAGTTCGATCGGCGAGCGAATCCAGGAATCCGGCGATCGTGTCGTCTCGGAGGGTCATGACCGGATCTTCTTCATCTCGGGGTCGACGAGCGGCTCGGCCACGACGGTGGCCGGGATGCGGCGTCCGAAGTACTCGATCTCCACCGGGGTGTCGACGGTTGCGTTCGCGGGAAGCCAGGCGTAGGCGATCGGCGCCCCGACCGTGTGACCGAACGCGGCGCTCGTGACGTATCCGGCGGGCTGTCCGTCGACGAACACCGGCTCGTGGCCGAGGACCACGGACGTGCGGTCGTCGATCATCAGGCACGCCAGGCGCCGCTCCACCGTCTCGTCGGAGACGCCGTCGAGCGCGTCGCGCCCACGGAAGTCGCCCTTCTGCAGTCGCACCGCGAACCCGAGACCGGCCTCGTAGGGGTTGTGCTCGGTGGTCATGTCGCTGCCCCACGAGCGGTAGCCCTTCTCCATCCGCAGGCTGTTGAACGCGGCGCGGCCGGCGGCGATGACGTCGTACTTCTGCCCCTCCGCCCACAGCAGATCCCACAGGCGCAGACCGTTGTCGGCGGACGTGTACAGCTCCCAGCCGAGTTCGCCGACGTACGACAGGCGCATCGCCGTGACGGGCACCCCGCCGATGCGGACCTGCTTCGCACGGAAGTACTTGAAGTTCTCGTTCGTGAAGTCGTCGGAGCTCAGTGCCTGCACCAGATCCCGGGCGCGCGGACCCCACAGCCCGATCCCGCACGTGCCGCCGGTGATGTCCCGGATCTGCACGCTGCCGTCGTCGGGGGACTGCCGGCGGAAGTAGTCGAGGTCGAGGTTGCCGTTGGCGCCGACCTGGAAGACGTTGTCGGACAGTCGCGTGACGGTGAGGTCGCTGCGGACGCCACCGGCGTCGTCGAGCGCGAGCGCGTAGGTGACCGACCCGACGGACTTGTCCATCTTGCCGGTCGTCAGCCGGTCGAGCAGGGCCAGTGCGCCGGGGCCGCTGATCTCGAGGCGCTTCAGCGGTGTCATGTCGTACATCGCCACGGACGTGCGGGTGCGCCAGGCCTCCGCCGCGGCGATGGGGGAGTGGAACATCGCCGCCCACGGTTCCCGGGCCGGCGGCTGCCATTCGGCCGGAAGGTCCTGCACCAGATGGGCGTTGGACTCGAACCAGTGCGGGCGCTCCCAGCCGGAGCTCTCCAGGAACACGGCGCCGAGTTCCTTCTGGCGAGCGTGGAAGGGGCTGACCCGCAGGTCGCGGGGAGACTCCTTGGGCTGCAGCGGGTGCAGCACGTCGTAGATCTCGACGAAGTTCTGCTGCGACGTCTCGCTGACGTAGTCGGGTGCGAGCTGGATCTCCTCGAAGCGGTGCACGTCGCAGCCGTGCAGTTCGACCTCGGAGCGGCCGTCGACGAGCAGTTGCGCGACGGCCCGGCCGACACCGGCGGAGTGCGTCACCCACACTGCCTCGGCGATCCAGAACCCGGCGACGTCCGGGGACTCGCCGATGAGCGGTCCGCCGTCCGGGGTGAACGAGAAGACCCCGTTGAAACCGGCGTCCAGTTTGGCGGATTCGAGGCACGGCAGCAGCAACTTGCTCTGTTCCCACGACGGCGCGAAGTCCTCTTCCGTGAACGGCAGCATCGACGGCATGTCGGAGGCGGACACGTCGTCGCTCTCGTCCAGGTCGCGGAGGTTCACCGGCATCGGGCGGTGGGCGTACGTGCCGATGCCGAGACGGTCGACGTGCTCACGGAAGTACAGATCCTGGTCCTGGTGGCGCAGGATCGGGAAGCCGGCCTCGGCGAGTTCGGTATTCCGCCCGACGAGTTCGGGAATCTGCTCGGTCTTCGCGTACTGGTGCGCCAGGGGGAGCAGCGGAACGTCCATGCCCACCATCGCGCCGATGTCGGGACCCCAGAAGCCTGCGCAGGACACCACGATGTCGGCGGGGATCACACCGTCCGGGGTGGCGACGCCGGTCACCTTGCCGCCGCTCTGCTCGATCCCGATCACCTTCGTCGAACCCTGGAACACGGCCCCGCGGGCTTCGGCGCGCCGGGCCAGCGCGACGACGACGCGGGACGCCTTCGCGAGGCCGTCCGTCTCCACGTACAGCCCGCCGAGAACCCGCTTCTCGTCCAGCAACGGGTGCAGCTTCGCGCACTCGGCCGGGTCGAGGACTGCGCCCTCGATGCCCCAGGACGTGGCCCAGCCCTGCTTGCGGTGCAGATCGGCGAGTCGCTCGGGGGTGGTGGCCACCTCGAGCCCGCCGAGCTGGTTGAAGCACCATTCGCCGTCCACGTCGAGTCCGACGAACTTCTCGACCGTGTACCGGGCGAACTCGGTCATCGTCTTGGACGCGTTGGTCTGGAACACCAGGCCCGGTGCGTGTGACGTGGAGCCTCCGGTGAGCGGCAACGGTCCCTGGTCGAGCACCGTGATCCGATCCCAGCCGCGAGCGGTGAGCTCGTCGGCCAGATTCGCGCCGACGATGCCGGCTCCGATGATCACTACGCGCGGTGACCCCATGATGGTCCTCCTGGTTGGGTGGGTGCCTGTGTGTGGCGAAGTTGCGGGAGATTCGGTGTTCGGTGTGGGCTCGAACGGCGCCGGAAAAGACTGTGAATTGCGAAACGGATCGGACTGATCCGAACCAATGTCGACAACTGATATATCAACACATTAGGTCCGGAAGAGTGAGGGGGTCAACCCCGAATTGCGCGTAATTCCATGACGATTGGCTCCGGAAAAAGCACCAATTCCGCGATCGACCGTGGAAATGTGCACCGTGCGCGACGGTGATGACGCGGAACCGGGTGTGGATGGAGGTAACCGTCGCACGGTGATGTCGCCTATCCTGAAGTCGCGATGACTGAATTGGACGATAATTCGAATGGAGATCGGAGCCGGCCGTCCGGCGCTGTGCAGTCAGTGGACCGCGCGCTGGCGGTACTCGAAATCCTGGCGAGGCTCGGTACCGCCGGCGTCACGGAAATCGCCGAGGAGTTGGGTGTCCACAAGTCGACCGCGTCGCGCCTCGTTGCCGTTCTGGATTCGCGAGGCTACGTCGCGCAATTGAAGAACCGGGGAAAATTCCAGCTCGGCAATTCCATCGTCCGGCTGGCCCGCACCGCGTCGCCGGACGGCGATCTGGTGCGGCAGAGTCAGGAATTGTGCGCCGAACTGGCGGAAACTGTCGGTGAGAGCGTCAATGTGTCGATACTCGACGGCAATCGATCGGTGAGCATCGTCAAAGCGGACGGTCCGTCCGGCGTCGGTACCAATACCTGGGTGGGTCAAAGCAGCCCGGCGCATGCGACGGCGAGTGGAAAATTGTTGCTGACGGAATTGTCCGACAGCGAACTCGCGGAGCGCGTGGGAGAAACTCCGATTGCTCTCACGGAGAAAACAATCACCGATGTGCCTGCGCTCGTGGAATCGCTCAAAACCATTCGCGAGCGCGGCTGGGCGGAGTCCGAGGAGGAACTCGAACTCGGGTTGAACGCGGTGTCCGTCCCGATCCGCGACTACACGTCGAAAATGATTGCCGCTCTGAGCGTGTCCGGCCCCGCCTACCGGCTGCTGCCGGAACGGTTCGAGGACGTCGCCCGCGCTGCACTCGACACGTCCCAGCAGATCAGCAGCCGATTGGGCTATGCCGTCACGTAGCGCCGGCATCAGGCCCGCGACCTGGCGAGTTGCTTCTTGTACCGGGTGAACAGCCGGGGACTGTTCATCGCGAAGACGCCCACGGTGTCGCCGTCCCGGTCGTAGGTGGCCACGAACGTGCCGGTTCCGGGATCGCCGTCGACGAACCGGACCTCGTCGGTGCTGTGTCTCGTCCCGGCGAACTGCAGCATCTTGCCGTACTGGTGGGACCAGAAGTACGGGATCGCGACGGGTCCGGACGGTGTGGCCATGATCGTGTCGGCGACGGTGGCGGCCTGGGCGACGGCGTTGCTCCAGTGTTCGCTTCTGTGGTGCACCTGGTGGGTGTCGTCGAAAGTCCGTGCGCAGTCGCCGATCGCGTACACGCCGGGCACATTCGTGCGGCACGACGAGTCGGTGAGGAAACCGTCTTCGATCATCAGTTCCGAATCGCTTGCCCATTCGACATTGGGGACGGCCCCGATTCCGACCACCACGGCGTCCGCGGGGAGGATCGTTCCGTCGCTGAGCTGGACAGCTTCGACCGCGTCGTCGCCGAGTAGTGCGGCGACGACTGCCCCGGTGAGCAGCCGGACACCGTGCGCGGCGTGCTGTCCTGCACAGATCGCCCCGAGTTCGATGCCGAGCGGGCCTGCCAGGGGTGTCGGTGACGCCTCGACGACGGTGACGTGCAGGCTCATGCCGGCCGCGCTGGACGCCACCTCCGCGCCGATGAAACCGGCTCCCACGATCACGAGGTTCTGCGCCCGTGACAGCGAATCACGCAGTGCGCGTGCGTCGTCGACCGACCTGAGTGTGTGAACTCCGGCGAGACCGGAGTGTCCGGGGAGGGTCCGGGCGCGCGCGCCCGTCGCGACGACGACGGCATCGGCGTCGAAGTGGGACCCGTCGTCGAACGTGACGCGGTGGAGCCCGTCCGGGGAGCGAACCAGGCCGGTGGCCGTTCTGTTCATGTGCCATTCGACGTCGAGTGTGTCGTCGTCGCTGTTCATCAACAGCAGATCCTCGTCGGTCAGGTGGCCGGTGAGGAATTCCTTGGACAGGGGCGGCCGGTCGTAGGGCAGGGACTGCTCGCTGCCGGCCACGACGAGGCGGCCGGTGTATCCCTTCTCCCGCAGTGCGCGGACCGCCGACAGTCCGGCGAGGGAAGCGCCCAGTACCACAATGGAATTCGGGACAGTGTTCATCGGGCGTCGCCCTTCTGGTCGAGATGAAGCAGCACGGTGCCGTCGACGATCGACACGTCGTGTGTGCGGACAGCGATCTTGGCCGGCGGGCCCGAAGGAACTCCGGTGCGGAGGTCGAAGCACGCCTCGTGGAGCGGGCACTCGACGGTGCAGCCTTCGACCCAGCCGTCGGCGAGGGAGGCGTCCTGGTGGGTGCAGGTGTCGTCGATGGCATACAGACCGTCGGAGGTGTGGAAGACGGAGACGGGAGCCATGCCCGGCGGGGTCACCGTGACGACCTCGCCGACGGGCAGTGTCACGAGTTCGCACACGGGGAAGGCCGTGGCGCCGGGGTGGGTCACAACTGGGGAATCGTTATCGAGAATCACTCGATACCTCCGAAAGCGTCGGGGTGGAGGGACAAGTTGTGGAGCGGTTGTTGCGCTATGCGCGACGACTTGCAAGCTGTGCAACACAATGCTCTCCGGTGCTGCCCCGCGGTGTCAAGCATTCGCGTGTAAAAACTGCGTTCCGCAAGTCGGTGGGCATAACCTCGGGGCATGAGTGAATCCGAGGCGACGGCGCCCGCGGCCCAGAGCGCAGAAGGAAAGGCGAAGACCGTGCACGCGGTGGAACGTGCCATCGACGTGCTCGAGATAGTCGCGGCAGAAGGCCGTGTCGGCGCCTCGGAGATCGCCGTGCGTCTCGGCGTGCACAAATCGACCGTGTCACGCCTGATCGCATCGCTGCAGCAACGCGGATTCGTAGAGGAAGCGGGCGTCCGCGGCAAATACCAGCTCGGATTCGCGGTCGTGCGCTTGGCCGAGGCCACGGTCGCGCAGAGCGGGCTCGTCGAGGTTGCGCAGCCGGAGTGCGATCGCCTGGCCGACGCCTTCGGGGAGACGGTCAATCTCGCCGTGCTGGATGGTGCGGCGACCCTCAACGTGCTCGAAGCCCGCAGCGATCGCCACGTCGCGCTGCGTACATGGGTGGGTCAGGTGACCCCGGCGCACGCGACCGCGACCGGCAAGATTCTGGTCTCGGAACTGACGTCCGGCCAGCTCCGAAGCCGGTTGGGACCGCAATTGAGCGCACTCACGCCCAACACGATCACCGACTTCCGGGCGTTCGACGTCGAACTCGAGCACGTGCGGTCGCGCGGGTGGGCGTCCACGGCCGAGGAGCTCGAAGCGGGGCTCAATTCCATCGCCGTGCCGGTGCGAAGCAAGGTCACCAACCGGATCGTCGCGTCGATCTGTGTGTCCGGTCCGGAGTACCGGCTGGCGCCCGAACGGTTCGAGGCGGTGGCGCTCGAACTCGCCGACGCGGTTGTGCGGATCGAAGCGCAGCAATCCGTCGGCGCGGGTGACTGAGCGCCCGGAAGTGCTTCTCCCTCAAGGCGGGACGAACGGATAGTCCCGTTTGCCCGGGTTTCGGCCGTCCGCGGTTAACGCGGTGTTTCGGTCGTGTCGCGTCCGCGAAAGAAGTGTCGAATGTGATGTTTGACACGTCCGGCGGCCGCAGTCTAAGTTGTGTAAATCGCATAGCGTTGCCGATGACGCAACAATGCTGACGCCGCGATGACTCGGCGGGAACAGCTGTCCGCTGTTCGAACGGTCGCCGCGGATCGGGCACGCATGTCGTCACTCTCGGCAACGACGCCCCTTGCGATCTGCGCTCCCTACACACACAGACATCAGGTCACAGCTCGACCGACACGCATCTTTCCCGGCAACGAAAGAAACGGTGACATCTATGTCCGCTCCGGACGTCCAAGCCCCCGCCCCCGCCCCCGCCTCCGCGCCCGCACCGGCACTGATCCCCACCCTGGGTGGCCGGTACTACACCGACGCCGACATCTTCACGGACGAACAGGAGAACCTGTTCGAGGCGATGTGGTTCTGCGCCGTCCGTGCCGCCGATCTCGCCGACCCCGGAGCCTTCCGGAAGATCACGGTGGGCCGGGAGAGCGTGCTCCTCGTCCGCGGCCGCGACGGGGAACTGCGCGCCTTCCTCAACATCTGCCGTCACCGCGGCGCCATGCTGTGTACTGAGGACGAAGGACAGATCCGCAGGAACCTTCAGTGTCCCTACCACGCGTGGACTTACGGACTCGACGGCAAACTGGTGGCCGCCCCCAACATGGCAGCGCTGCGGGACGAGACCGGAGCCGACATCGACCGGGTGCGGTACGGACTGGTGCCGGTCGCGCTTCGTGAATGGCTCGGCTACGCATGGGTGTGCCTGGCCGACGAGCCGCCGTCGTTCGAGGACGAGGTCGTCGGCGCCGTCACCGAACGACTCGGTGATCCGGCCGCCATCGACAGGTACCAGATCGGGACCCTGGAACTCGGCCGCCGGATCGTCTACGACGTCGCGGCCAACTGGAAGCTGATCATCGAGAACTTTATGGAGTGCTACCACTGCGCGACCATCCACCCCGAGCTCACCGAGGTACTTCCCGAGTTCGCGGACGGCCTTGCCGCACAGTACTTCGTGGGGCACGGTGCCGCTTTCGGTGACGAGGTCGAGGGATTCACCATCGACGGAAGCGGCGGATTCGAGTCGCTGTCCGGCATCAGTCCCGACCAGGACCGCAAGTACTACGCCATCACGATCCGGCCGCAGGTCTTCGTCAACCTCGTGCCCGACCACGTCATCTTCCACCGCATGTTCCCCGTGTCCGCGGATCGCACCATCGTCGAATGCGACTGGCTGTACTCCCCGGAGGTCACCGCATCGGGTCGCGACGTCTCCCGTTCGGTGGAGCTGTTCCACCGAGTCAACCAGCAGGATTTCGACGCCTGTGAGCGGACCCAGCCCACGATGGCGTCGAAGGCGTACCGGAACGGGGGTGTGCTGGTGCCCGCGGAACACCACATCGGCGAATTCCACGAATGGCTACTGGAAAGGCTGAGCGGGGATCCCCGATGACCTACGCCGGCGAACAACCGAGGGTGACCGACCCTCCCAGGGTGAACGGTGTCGATCCGCAACCTCGACACCAGGCGCAGGAGCAGGAGCCGGCCGCGCCGTCCGGCGGCGAGGGTCGGCGGAGCGTCGACAAGGTGGTGTTCGGCACGGCCGCGGCGCTCGGTGTGGGACTCATCCTGTGGGGACTGCTGGCGCCGGAAAACCTGTCGGTCGTGTCGACCGCGGCGCTGGACTGGCTGGTGGCCGACCTCGGTTGGCTGTTCATCGCCGCGTCGTCGGCGTTCGTCGTCTTCTCGCTCTTCCTCGCGTTCTCCCGGTACGGCCGGATTCCGCTCGGCCGCGACGGCGAGAAACCGGAGTTCCGCACGGTGAGCTGGATCGCGATGATGTTCAGCGCCGGCATGGGAATCGGATTGATGTTCTACGGCGTCGCCGAACCGCTCGCCCATCTGGTGAGCCCGCCGCCGGGAACGGACGGCTCGGTCGGGTCGGCGATGGCCACGACGATGTTCCACTGGGGGCTGCATCCGTGGGCGATCTACGCGGTCGTCGGGTTGTCGATCGCTTACGGCTCCTACCGGCGCGGCCGCAAGCAGCTCATCAGCGCCGCGTTCTTCCCTCTTCTCGGCCGCCGCTCGGAAGGCGCCGTGGGGAAGGTCATCGACATCCTCGCGATCATCGCGACGATGTTCGGCACCGCCGCGTCGCTCGGGCTCGGTGCGCTGCAGATCGGTTCCGGCCTCGAGATCATCGGCTGGATGGACAACGTCGGCACGTTCGCGCTCGTTGCCCTCGTCGGGCTGCTGACGTTTGCGTTCGTCGGTTCGGCGGTGTCGGGAGTCGCACGGGGCATCCACTGGCTGTCCAACATCAACATGGTGCTGGCGGTGATTCTCGCGCTGTTCGTGTTCGTGCTCGGTCCGACCGTCCTCATCCTCAATCTGCTCCCCACCGCGATCGCGGACTATGCGGCGCAGCTCGCCACCATGTCGGGACGGACGGCCGCGAGTTCCGGCGACGGCACGGCGTCCTGGCTGTCGTCGTGGACGATCTTCTACTGGGCGTGGTGGGTGTCGTGGACTCCGTTCGTCGGAATGTTCCTCGCCCGGATCAGCCGCGGCCGCACGATCCGGCAGTTCGTGGTCGGCGTGATCGTCATTCCCACCTCGGTCAGCCTGGTGTGGTTCGCGGTGTTCGGCGGCGCCGGCATCGGACAGCAGCAGGACGGAGTCGACCTGGCGGCGCGCTCGTCGACCGAAGGCCAGTTGTTCGGGATGCTCGACCATCTGCCGTTGACCGGATTCGCCACCGTGCTGGTCATGGTGCTGGTCGCGATCTTCTTCGTGTCCGGCGCGGACGCCGCGTCGCTGGTGATGGGCACGCTGTCGCAGCGGGGTGCACGAGAACCGAGCACGTGGGTCGTCATCTTCTGGGGAACCCTCACCGGGGGCACCGCGGCACTCATCCTCTGGACCGGCGGCTCGGACGCCCTTCAGGGGCTGCAGACGATGACGATCATCGCGGCCGCGCCGTTCCTTCTGGTGATGATCGGGTTGTGCTTCTCGCTGTATCGGGACGTCTCCCGCGATCCGCTCATCGTCGGTTCATCGAAAAAGTCTGCACACGAGAGGGTTTCGGACACAGTATGAAGATGTCGGCACTATCCGCGGATCTCGACGTCCAGAGGTTGTTCGGGAAGGTGAATTTCATCGCGGGGGAGTGGGTCGCGGCGACGTCGGGGCGCACCCGCGACTGCATCGACCCGGCAACCGGGAACGTGATCGCCACGGTCGACGAGGCGTCGCCCGAAGACGCGAGACGAGCCGTGCTGGCGGCCCGGGCGACTTTCGATGCCGGGGACTGGCCGGAGACGGCGGTCGCCGTGCGATCGTCGCTCCTGTCGCGCATCGCGGATCTCCTCGAGCGCGACAAGGAGGAACTGGCGCGTATCGAGACGCTGGACACCGGTAAAACCTTGGTGGAGAGTCGAATCGACATCGACGACGTCGTCTCGGTATTCCGGTACTACGCCCGGCTCGCCCTCGTCTCCAGCGACCGAGTGGTCGACGTGGGTGACCCCGCGGTCGTCTCCCGGGTCGTTCGCGAACCGATCGGGGTGTGCGTCCTCATCGCACCCTGGAACTACCCGCTGCTCCAGATCTCCTGGAAGGTGGCACCCGCGCTGGCCGCCGGCTGCACGATGGTGCTCAAGCCCAGTGAGGTCACGCCGCTGAGCACGATCGCGTTCGCTCGGCTGATCGAGGAGGCGGGTGTGCCCGCCGGAGTCGTCAACCTGGTGCAGGGCAGCGGCGCCGACCTCGGCCCTGCGCTGACCGACACCGGCGACGTCGACTTCATCTCGTTCACCGGCGGACTCGCGACCGGCACCACCATCCTGGCGACGGCCGCGAAACACGTCACGAAGGTCGCCGTGGAACTGGGCGGGAAGAACCCGCACCTCGTGTTCGCCGACGCCGACTGGGAGTCGTCGGTCGACCAGGTACTCACCGGTGTCTTCCTGCATTCGGGGCAGGTGTGCTCGGCCGGGACGCGGCTGATCGTCGAGGAGTCGATCGCCGACGACTTCGTTGCCGCCCTCGTCTCGCGCGCCGAGGCCATCCGCGTCGGACCGGGGCTCGATCCCGGCAGCGAGACCGGACCGCTCGTGTCGGCGGCACAGCGCGACAAGATCGAAGCCTATGTGGCACTGGGTGTCTCCGAAGGAGCGACGCTCCGGACGGGTGGCTCCCGGCCCGCCGATCCCGCACTCGACGGCGGCAGCTACTACCTGCCCACCATCTTCGACCACTGCGACCGCTCCATGCGCATCGTGCAGGAGGAGACGTTCGGGCCCATCCTCACGGTCGAGAGATTCACCACCGAGGAGGACGCGGTCCGGCTCGGCAACGACACCGAGTACGGCCTCGCCGCCGGCGTCCGCACGTCGGATGCCGCGCGCGGTGAACGGGTGGTACGCCGCCTGCGCCACGGGACCGTGTGGCTCAACGACTTCGGCTACTACACCGCGGCGGCGGAATGGGGCGGATTCAAGAAGTCCGGCAACGGGCGCGAACTCGGACCCGCAGGACTCTCGGAATACCAGGAAGTCAAACACATCTGGAACAACACGACCTCGCCTCTCGCGGGTTGGTTCACCGCCACCTGACAGGCCTACCTCAACTTCTCAGGAAGTGATCGAATGACCAGTACCGACAATACGACCGGCGATCACGACAGTGGACTCGATGATTTCGGCTACAAGGAGTCCCTCGATCGCAGTATCGGCAAGTTCGCGAGCTTCGCCGCGGGCGTCAGCTACATTTCCATTCTGACCGGCACTTTCCAGTTGTTCTACTTCGGATTCGGCACCGCAGGCCCCGCCTACCTGTGGTCGTGGCCGCTGGTGTTCGTCGGCCAGCTCGCCGTGGCACTGTGCTTCATGGAGCTGGCCGCCAAGTATCCGATCGCCGGCTCCGTGTACAACTGGGCGAAGACGCTCGGCAGCAGAATAGTGGGGTGGTCCGCGGGCTGGCTGATGCTCACCGCGTCGATCGTCACCCTGTCGGCCGTTGTGCTGGCGCTGCAGCTCAACCTGCCGCGGCTGTGGAGCGGCTTCCAGATCGTCGGTGACGGCACCGGAGAACACGACTTCGCCACCAACGCCGTCATTCTCGGGACGGTGATGATCGGCTTCACCACCGTCGTCAACGCGCTCGGTGTCCGTCTCATGGCGATGATCAACAGCGCCGGGGTGTTCATCGAGATCATCGCGGCGGTGCTGATCGCGATCATCCTCGCCGCCAACATGACTCGCGGCCCGCAGGTGTTCTTCTCCACCCACGGGTACGGCGCAGGCGAAAGCGGTGGATACCTCGGGGCGTTCCTGGTGGCCACGCTCGCGTCGGGCTACGTGATGTACGGCTTCGACACCGCGAGTTCGCTGGGCGAGGAGACGGTGGAACCCCGTCGGACCGCGCCCAAGGCGATCTTCCGTGCGATCCTCGCCTCGTTCGTGATCGGCGGCGCGATCCTCGTGTTCGCCGTGATGGCGGCACCCGACCTCGACGATCCGAAGATCGGCGCGTCGGACGGCAGCCTGCAGTACATCGTGGAGCAGGTGATGTGGGGCCCGCTGGGCACGATCTTCCTGGTGTGCATCGTGATCGCGGTGACCGTCTGCTCGCTGGCGGTGCACACCGCCGCCATCCGGCTGACCTTCGCCATGGCCCGCGACAACGCACTCCCGTTCGGTGAGCGGCTGGCCCGCGTCCACCCGAGAACGCGGACACCCGTCGTGCCCGCCGTGACGATCGGAGTGGTGGCCGCGCTGATCCTGGTGGTCAACATCGGCCAACCGCACATCTTCACCGTTCTGACGTCGATCGCGATCATCATGATCTACCTGGCCTACCTGATGGTCACCGGCCCGATGCTGAAGAAGAGGTTGCGCGGTGAGTGGCCGCCGAGGGACCTGAAGGAGGGCGGCTACTTCACGATGGGCAAGTGGGGACTGCCCGTCAACATCGTCGCACTCGTGTGGGGAATCGGCATGGCCCTCAACCTCGCCTGGCCACGGGAGGCCGTGTACGGCGAACCGTGGTACAACACCTGGGGCGCCTTCGTCTACATCGGCGTCATCCTCGGGTTCGGACTGTTGTGGTACCTCACCACCGGCCGGCACCACATCGGAACGTTGACGTCACACTGCGCGGCGGTGGTAGCGCCCGCGCCGGAATCCGAACCGAACGACAAGGAGCTCGCCCGATGACCGACGGCGAATCGAAGAGCACTGCAGGGGAATTCGACTACGTGATCGCGGGCGGTGGAAGCGCGGGATGCGCACTCGCGGCGCGCCTGAGCGAAGACCCGTCGGTGACGGTGTGCCTGCTCGAGGCGGGCCCGTCCGACGTCGGGGACCGGGCGATCCTCGAACTGTCCCAGTGGATGCATCTGCTCGACTCCGGGTACGACTGGGACTACCCCGTCGAGCAGCAGGAGAAGGGCAACAGCTTCATGCGGCACGCCCGGGCCAAGGTCCTCGGCGGCTGCTCGTCCCACAACTCGTGTATCGCCTTCTGGCCGCCGGCCGAGGCACTCGACGACTGGGAGGCGATGGGGGCGTCGGGATGGGGTGCGCGGGACATCCTCCCGTACGTCAGCCGGCTGGAGAGCAACGACGCCCCCGGCGACGGCCACGGCCGCAGCGGGCCCGTGCGGTTGCGGGACGTCCCGCCGAACGACCCGTGCGGCCACGCGGTTCTCGACGCCGCCGCCGCGGTGGGGCTGCCGACCGTCGCATTCAACCGCGGCGGAACGGTGCTCAACGGCGCCGGATGGTTCCAGATCAACGCGTCCGAGGACGGCACCCGCATGTCGTCGTCGCACGCCTACCTGCACCCGATCCTCGGGACCCGGCCCAACCTGGAGGTCCGGACCGGCTGCTGGGTGAGCGAAATCCTGTTCGACGAACAGCACACGGCGACGGGCGTCCGGTACCAGCGCCCCGACCTCACCGGCTACGACACGGTGTCGGTGCGACGCGAGGTGGTGGTGACGGCCGGTGCCATCGACACCCCGAAGTTGCTGATGCTGTCGGGTATCGGCCCGGCGGAGCATCTCGCGGAGTTCGGGATCCCCGTCCGCGTCGACTCGCCCGGTGTCGGATCGAACCTCGACGATCACGTCGAGGGGCTCGTGTTCTGGGAGGCGTCCCAGCCGATGGTCACCGAATCGACGCAGTGGTGGGAGATCGGCCTCTTTGCGACCACACGTGACGGCCTGAACCATCCCGACCTGATGATGCACTACGGCAGCGTCCCGTTCGACATGAACACACTGCGGTGGGGTTACCCGACCACCGACAACGGATTCTGCTTGACACCCAACGTCACTCAGGGCCGCTCCCGCGGAACGGTCCGGTTGCGGTCGCGGGACTTCCGTGACCGCGCGAAGGTCGACCCTCGCTATTTCACCGACAGCGAGGGCCACGACGACCGGGTGATGCTGTCCGGGGTGAAGCTGGCGCGCAAGATCGCCGAGAAGAAGGCGCTCCGCGGGTGGATCGCCCGCGAACTGGCGCCGGGACCCGAGGCGGTGACGGACGCCGAGATCCTCGACTACATCCACAAGACCCACAACACGGTGTATCACCCCGCGGGCACGGCCCGCATGGGCGGTGTCGACGATCCGATGGCCGTGCTCGACCCGGAACTGCGGGTCAAGGGGGTACGAGGACTGAGGGTGGTCGACGCGTCGGCGATGCCGAAGCTGCCGCACGTCAACCCGAACATCACGGTCATGACGATGGCCGAGAGGTGCGCGGATCTGCTCCGGGGCCGGGCAGGGGCCGGGCTGCGGGCGGCGGAGTCGACGTTGTCCGAGGTCTGATCCGGGCGTCGATCGCCTCGGCGATCCTTCGCCAGATCTCGCTGCCCGGATCGATGACGGTGAAGTGATCGCCGGGGCCCTCGATCCGGACGACGTCGTCGGGGGTCGCCGCGGCGGCGTCGTGGTACTGCCTGGTCATCTCGAGCATGTCCGGCTCGTCGTCGACGGCGCACACCACCAGCTGAGGGATGCCCAGTGGCAGTCGATCGATCGGCGACGACCGTTCGTACGTCGCACGGTCGCCGGCCCAGTCGCTGCCGACGGCGTCCGCCACCGCGCCCTCGCCGAGGTGGCGTTCGCCGGCGAGTCGCAGATTCAGCACCCCGGCGAGGCTGACGGCCAGCGCCGGACGAACCGCTTCGTCCTCGGCCGCGGCGTCGGCGGCGGCACGGAGCGCGAGTTGAGCACCAGCCGAGTGGCCGAGGACCACCACACGTTTCGGGTCCGCCTCCGGGACGCTTGCGAGGGCCTGCACGGCGTCGGAGACGTCCGACGCCATTGCGGCCCAACGGTTCTCCGCAGGGCGCCGGTACTCGACATTCCAGGTGACGTACCCGCGGGCCGTCAGGTCGACCGCCGTCGCGTCCATCAGGTCGAACTCCCAGCGAGGACGCCAGAACCCGCCGTGGACCAACACGGCGACGGGGAAGGGGCCGTCACCGCCCGGGATCCGCACTTCCACTCGCTGATCGGGGTGGTCGCCGTAGCGGACGATCCGTCCGGGGTGGAAGCGGTGGTGGAACCAGCTGTCGACGGCGTAGCGCAGTCCGTCGAGCCCGCGCCCCCGGATGTGGACCCGGGTGCCCGGCGAGCGGTCGGCCTCGCACTCCCCGAAATCGACGCGAATCGCCCCGCCGGCCGGGGCGGTGAAGGAGGCCCCGGTGCCGGGCACGACGATGACCTCGCCTCGCCCGGCCGCCGACTGCACGGCCCGCTCGAGCCCGGCGGTGTCCGCGGCGAACCTCACATCACCGGTCAGACCGCGCGCATCCAGTGCCCGGCCCACGAGTTCCTCCGCGGTTCCGCGGTGTGCCACCGCGCCGGGGGCGAAGACGATGTCGACTCTGCACGTTGGTTCGCTCACCGGGTCACCGTACGTACCCGTGATGACATCTGGCGAGGGCACGCGAGATCTGTGCGAGGACCGCCGACGGGTGGCGATTGTCTGAGGTAAGACGCGCGCCGTTTCCGATCCCCCCGAGCGGCAGAACGTCAGGCTGGATGCAGCAGGCTTGCCAGTTGTCCGTGGTCGATCGACACGCCCGGCGCCCACTCGCGCACGCTGAAGTGGTCTCCGCGGACGTCCAGCACGCCGATGTCGGTGATGACGGTGCTGATGCAGCCTTCTGCGGTGAGGGGGAGACTGCAGCGGCGGACCAGTTTCAGGCTGCCGTCGCGGGCGCGGTGGGTCATTACTACGATGACCTTCCTGGCACCGTTGGCCAAATCCATCGCCCCCCCAATGCCTTTGACAACCGATCCGCCGTCGGACCAGTTGGCCAGATCGCCGGTGACCGAGACCTGCATCGCGCCCAGCACGGCGACATCGATATGGCCGCCGCGGATCATCCCGAAGGAGTCCGCGGAGTCGAAGAACGACGAGCCGGCGATGGTCGTCACTGTCTCCTTACCCGCGTTGATGAGGTCGGGATCCACCTGTCCGGGGGCCGGGTAGCCGCCCAATCCCATGATCCCGTTCTCCGAGTGCAGCATGATCGGTCGATCACGCAGATGATTGGCAATCAGAGTGGGGATGCCAATGCCCAGGTTGACATGCTCCCCGTCACGCAGTTCTGCAGCTGCTCGGGCGGCGATCTGCTCTCGCGACCAACTCATGCCACACCGCTCTTCACGACCGCCCGGGAAACCGGTGGGCACACTGTGCGCAGACGTTCGATCGGCTTGTGCATCTCGCCTTTCAGTTCCACGACACCGGAGACGAACACCCCCGGCAAGTGAATATCGTCGGCGGCGATCAGGCCCGCGTCCACGACGTGCACGACCTCGGCGACGGCGACGCGAGCTGCCATGGCGCACAGCGGGTTGAAGTTGCGCGCCGAGGCGTGAAACCGGAGATTGCCCAACGTGTCCGCGATCTCGGCGCGGATCAGCGCGATGTCGGCGGTGAGACTGTGCTCGAGCAGGCACGGGCGCCCGTCGACGGTCGCGACCTGACGTGCAGCCGAATACTCGGCCACGTCCCCCTCGCGGGTGTATCGCACCGGAATCCCACCGTTGGCTACCGCGGTGCCGACCCCGGTTGGGGTGTAGAACGCGGGAATCCCCGCCCCGCCGGCACGTAGCTTCTCGGCGAGGGTGCCCTGGGGGACAAGGTCCACGCGCAACGATCCCTGCAGGTACTGCGTCAGGAACACCGGGTTGTCCCCGATATACGATGCGGTCACTCGGGCGACACGCCTGGCGCGCAGCAACGCGGTGACGGCGGAATTGGCAGGACCGCAGTTGTTGGTGATGATGTGCAGATCGGTAGCCCCCGAGTCGAGCAGCGCCTCGAGCAGTGCTGCAGGCATGCCGCACAATCCGAACCCGCCGACAGCGATGGTTTGCCCGTCGGTGACCGCGGCCACCGCGGTTTCGGGTGTGTCGAGAACCTTATTCATCCTGATCTCCTCTGGTGGTGATGATGTTCCATATGCCGGGGTTGGTGCCGTGGTCCTCGTCCTCGACGACGGTGCTGAACTGGTCGATGGCGAACTGCCGGAATGTCTGTGCAGGCTCGGCCAGATCGACACCCGCGCGCCAGGCCAACCCGATCTCTCGGTAGGCGCCGGTGTCGGTGAGCGGCACCTCGATCAGGCCTGCAACCGGTGCCGGGGCGGCGGGAACGATGGCGACCCCGAGTCCGGCTGCGACCAATCCCCGCAGGGTGCTGACGCCGGCCGCCTCGAACGCGACTCGCGGTTCGAATCCGGCTGCGTGGCACAGTTCGTCGGCCATGTGACGCATGTAGTTGCCCGACTTCAGGGTCACGAAGTCGTCGCTGGCCGCCGCGGCCAACGGCGTGTCGGCTTCACTGGCGAGGTAGTGCTGCCCCGGGACCGCCAGCACCAGTCGCTGCACGCCGAGCCGGGCGACCCCGATATCGGGCCGTGTCGGCAGCGGCGATGTCACGCACAGCTCGACCTGGCCTTCCTGCAACAGGCGCAACAGTTGATCGGCACTGTCTTGCATCAGCGAGAACTTGATGTCGGGCGATTGCTCGTTGAACCGGCGCAACAATGAAGGTACGGCTTGCTCTCCCAGAGTGTGCAGAAAGCCCAGCGTGACCTGTCGACGAGCCGCGCCGACCTGCAACTCGTCGATGGCGGCCACCAAGATCGCCAGTGCCTGCCGCACGGGTTCCACCAGCTTCTCGCCCTCCGTCGTGAGTGTGATGCCGCTGGGCACGCGGGCGCACAACCGGGTCTCGAGGACATTTTCGAACCGGGCCAGGTGCCGGGTAAGCGTTGGCTGCGGCACACCCAGTGCCGTAGCGGCCTTGGTTATCTGCCCTTCCTGGGCGACCGCGGCAAATTGCACCAACATCGGACACAACGTATTCAGAACGTCATGCGAAAATGATTTATTCGGCTCATTCATTTCCGTATATCCTCAATTCAAAATTGACTTTTCTCCAAGTGTCGAATCATCGTTGACCCCTGTTTCGAACACCTGCTAACGTCGAATTTAGAGCACCGACGTGCGACAGGGCAATACCTCCTCGCCGAGCAATTACTGCCGACCCGCATCCGACGGGCTCCGATTTCGAATAATCAACAGAGGCAGCCGAATGCGGCTTGCCGGAGGCCATTCAATTCCAAGAATTGATGGTTCATGCGAAGGGAAAAGGGATGATAACCGAAGAAATAGCCGCCGACGCGCTGGATATGTTCGAGACATTTGTCAGCGCGGGGTGGACCGACGGTCTGCCCGTCATTCCGCCGACCGCACGCCGGGTCGCGGAATTCGTCGAACGCGCCGGGCGCGGCGCCGATGAGGTCGTCGCCGAGGTCGCTCCTCTCGGCGGCGCGGCGACGACCGAAAAGATCGCCGCCAACGCCATCATGGCAGGGTGCACGCCGGACCACATGCCGGTGTTGATTGCCGCCCTGCAGGCCGCCACCGATCCGGCGATGAACATCGGCGGCATGCAGTGCTCGACGCACATGGCATCGCCGTTGCTGATCGTGCACGGGCCGATTCGCGACGAGCTGGGTATCAACTCCGGTGCCAACAGCTTCGGGCAGGGTGTGCGTGCCAACGCGACCCTGGGGCGCGCCCTGAAACTCGCGCTGGTCAATATCGGCGGATCGCACCCCGGCGAGGCGGACAAGGCCACCCTGGGCCAGCCCGGCAAGTTCACGTTCTGCATCGGCGAGAACGAAGAGGACTCGCCCTGGCCGGCGCTGCACGTCGACCGGGGGCTGTCCAAGACCGACAGCGCGGTCACTCTCTACGGTGCCGAGGGCCCGCAGAACATCAACAACCAGGCCGCCGACAACCCATTCGACATCCTCACCACTGTCGCGGGCATGATGACGAACCTCGGGTCGAATCACCTCTTCATCCAGGGTGAGAGCTTCGTGGTGCTGTGCCCCGAGCACGCCCAGATCATTGCCGACGCCGGTTGGACGAAGGCCGACATCAAGCACTTCCTATTCCAGAACGCCACACGCAGCGTTCGCGAGATCGGCGCCGGCGGTATCCACGGCCGCAAGGTGCGCAACTACCCGACCTGGCCGCGCTTCGTCGATGCCGACGATCTCGACGCCCGCGTTCCGGTCACCCGCCGCGTCGATGACATCACCATCATCGTCACCGGCGGCCCCGGCCGACACTCGGCATACCTGCCCGGCTGGGGCACCCGGTCGGTTACCCGCAAGATCGAAGCATGAAAGGTCAGCAGCACATGTCTATTACGATCGATGACAACAAAAAAGACTGGGCAACACAGTATTTGGTCGAGAAGCTCGGCCTGGTCGATCCGACGGTGAACGCCGCCGACGCTGCCAGGTCCAAGCCCAACGGTGCTGCCGCACCGCGCCTGGCCGCGCTGACCGGCGCTCGCGGCGTGCTGTTGGACAACACCAAGGGCAACGCCGGACCGCTACTGCGCCACGTGGGCGATCTGCTCGAAACGAAGTACGGTGTCCGGCCGCTGACGATGGAGCGCAAGATCGTCTATTCCCGCCCGGCCGACCCAGCACAGCTCGACGAGCTCGCCCGTGACTACGAGTTCGTCGTGACCGGTGTCGGTGCGTGCGGCTCGTGCACCTCCGGCTGTGTGCGCGACGCTGTCGACCTCGAGGCCCGCGGCATTCCGACCGTCGCGATCCACACGACGGTCTTCATGAATTCTGCGATCGCCCACCGTGGTGCGTTCGGTCGTCCCGACCTGCAGTTCGTGCCGGTTGAGCACCCCATCGCCGCGGTCAGCGACGCCGAGCTCGAGCGGCGCGCCATCGCGCTGGTGGACGATGTCGCGACGATTCTGATTGGGCGCAAGGCATGAGCAGCATTCGCGAAGACGTTGAAAATGCCCTCGGTGGGCTGCGGCAGGGTTTCCAGGCCGACGGTGCGGACCTGACCGTCGAAGAGGCGACGGAGTCCCAGGTGACGCTGCGGCTGGTGGGCAGCGACGAGACCTGCTGGGAATGCATCGTGGCCCCCGCCCAGCTGCGTGACGTGGTGGGTTCGGTGCTGCACGACAGCATCGGCTCGCAACCCTCGGTCGAGGTGATCGACCCACGCAGCGACCAATGAGCGATCGGTGGCCGGGATTCCGCGAGAGCCTGTCCGAGCAAGCACGGGTCCGCCCCCCGCGACCCGTCGCGCAGGCATCTCACCCGGCCACCGACGCCCTGACCCTCACCCCTGCATCGAAACGACCCGACCGGGAAACCGATGACACCGACCGCTCGTTGGCGAAGTCGCAGACGGCCAATGGGTCCTCGAGCATGGCGGCCGTCGCCGTGGGGTGGGCGAAGTCCACTGACGGGTTCGCGGATTCCAGCGCCCGCACCATCCTCGGCGCCAATGGCATCACCCTCGAGTGTCCGGTGATGCGGCACATGACCACTCTCGAATCCGTCCTCACCTACGAAGGCACCGGCGAGATCCACACCCTCATCGTCGGTCAGGCCATTACCGGTCTGCCCGCGTTTCACCGACATCGGAGCATCCATGGATTCCCCACGCAACGTCATCATCATCGGCGGCGGCCCGGCCGGGTACACCGCCGCCATCTACACCGGCCGCGCCGACCTGAACCCCCTGGTCGTCGAGGGCACCCAGTACGGCGGCGCACTCATGCAGACCACCGAGGTCGAGAACTTTCCCGGATTCGTCGAAGGAATCCAGGGCCCCGAACTCATGGACACCCTGCGCAAACAGGCCGCACGCTACGGAGCGGACCTACTCACCACCGACGTCTCCGCTGTCGACCTGACCGGTGACATCAAGACAGTCACCATCGGCGACAACACCTTCGAAGCACGGACGGTGATCCTGGCAATGGGGTCGGCCTACCGCAACCTAGGCCTGCCCAACGAACAGCGCCTGTCCGGACACGGCGTCTCCTGGTGTGCGACCTGTGACGGGTTCTTCTTCCGCGACCAGCACATCGCGATTGTCGGCGGCGGCGACTCCGCCCTCGAGGAAGCGATGTTCCTGACCCGCTTCGCTTCCAGTGTCACCGTGGTGCACCGGCGCGACACACTGAGGGCATCGAAGATCATGCAGGAACGCGCGTTCGCGAACCCCAAGATCCGGTTCCTCTGGAACAGCGTCCCCGAAGACGTTGTCGGCGATCAAGAAGTGACCGGCCTGCTCGTGCGCGACACCGGTACCGGCGAACAGTCGACGGTACCGGTCACGGGTGTGTTCATCGCGATCGGTCACGACCCACGACACGAACTCGTGCACGGTCAGATCCCACTCGACGACGAAGGCTACGTCTTGACCGAAGGCCGCTCCTCACGCACCACGGTGAGCGGAGTGTTCGCATGCGGCGACCTCGTCGACCACACATACCGGCAAGCCATCACCGCCGCCGGCAGCGGCTGTACCGCCGCACTCGACGTCGAACGCTACCTCGCCGACACTGCCGCAGGTGGCGCCGTCGCTGACCAGCAGCGCCCACCAAACCCCAATCAACCGATTCCGGTCCGACCACACAGGCAAGGGAACTGAACATGTCCGATCACGCACTCACTGTCACCGATGATTCCTTCGACGAACTCGTTCTGAAGAGCGCCCGGCCGATCCTCGTCGACTTCTGGGCACCATGGTGCGGGCCGTGCAAGAAACTGTCGCCGATCCTCGACGAAATCGCGGCAGAGAGCAGCGGCACAATCGCAATCGCGAAGCTGGACGTCGACGCAAACCCGAACTCCGCCAAAAGCTACCGCGTCATGTCCCTTCCGACCATGGTCGTCTTCCGCGACGGCGAAGTCGTCGGCAGAATTACGGGCGCCAAGGACAAGGCCACATTGCTGAAAGACATCGGCGCCGCCCTCTCCGTGAACGAAGACACCGCCAACCCGATGTGAGGGTGCCTTCTCGACCTCGCCGTATCTCCCGAACCGCCCGGTCCCAGGAGTACCTGCGTCCGAGTGGTGAATAGCATTCCCGCACAGGGTGTTCCCGAAAAGGGACCGCAGCCCTGTTCCGCCACTTCGCATCAACACTCTGACGCGCGATGCCGCTGGTGGATCAATTCTGCCCGATGTATCGGACGGTTGCTTCTCCGCACGCTCGAGCCATTTATTCATGAATGCCGACATTCAATTTCGAATACCTGTTCAAGGGTTATTTTCGAAGCCCGCCAGAGGTAATGTGGTCCCTGTCACTGCAGCAGGTGGTGCTTCCGTTCCGGAAGTTACCACCCAATTGTGAACCGCCGGGTCTATTTCCGAAGTCACAATTGGCAGGACGCCCACAATACCTGGTTTTCCTTCAACGCGAATTCCCATGTGGACCCGCGCGTCGCAGCTGAACCCGAGTCCAGCTTTGCCTGCGAGTTCTTGCAGAGCAACGAAAGAAAGGGCATCGATGTCCACCTCCACGCCTCCACCGGCGGCCTTGGCGCCGCCCACTACTGTCCGTCGACGTCGGTACTACGCCCAGCTGTGGTTCTGGGTTCTGGTCGCCTTGGTCGGCGGTATCATCGTCGGACTCGTCGCTCCGGGATTCGGGGAGAATCTCCGCTTTCTGGCGGACAGCTTCATCCAGCTCATCAAGGTGGTCGCGCCGCCTATCGTATTTTGCACCATCGTGATTGGAGTGGCCTCGATCGGCAACATGCTCAAGGCTGGAAGGCTCGCTGCAACCGCTCTCGGCTACTTCCTGGCCATGACGATCGTCGCGCTCTCGCTGGGGCTTGTCGTGGTCAACGTCATTCGTCCCGGCGCCGACTTCCCCACGCAGGTAGCTGATCCCAGCGCACTCCAGACTGCCCACATGGATGTCACCGAAGCGACCGGGAAGACCGGAATTCTCGGCTTCATTCAGGACGAGCTACTGCCGAAGAGTCTTTTCGGTCCATTCGTAGAAAATGACATGCTTCGTGTGATCGTGTTGGCAATCTTGTTCGCCCTCGCCGCATCGATGCTTGCTACTCCGCTACGCATGCGGGTCGTAGCCGCGGTCGAACTGATGTCGAAGGTTGTTTTCGGAGTTATCCGAATACTGATGCTGCTGGCGCCGATTGCGGCATTCGGCGGGATGGCCTATACCGTGTCTCAATTCGGGGGTAAGACGCTGGCCAACCTAGGTCTGCTGATGGTCGCCTTCTGGCTGACATGCTTCTTTTTCGTCTTTGTCGTACTTGGTGCGGTCTGCGCGTGGAGTGGATTCAGCATCTTCAAGTTTCTTCGCATGATCAAGGATGAGCTGCTCATTATCGTCGGAACATCGACATCCGAGACTGTCCTGCCGCGCCTCTTGGGGAAGCTCGAGGCGGCGGGTGCAAGTCGGTCGGTTGTCAGCATGGTTCTGCCGACAGGTTACGCGTTCAATCTGGACGGCAGCTGCATCTACTTGACGATGGGAGCGCTCTTCATCGCGCAGGCCGGCGGTGTGGATCTTCCCATCGGGGCGCAACTCGCCCTTGTGGCGCTGATGATCCTCACGTCGAAGGGCGCGGCCGGGGTGACCGGCGCAGGCCTTGTCACGCTCGCCGCGTCCCTCCAGGCATTCGGTCCGGACTTCTTTCCTCCGTCAGTACTCACCATCGGCCTCGCTCTGCTCGTCGGCATCGATCGGATCATGAGTGAGGGCCGCTCGTTGACCAATGCGATAGGCAATGCGGTCGCGGT
This sequence comes from Rhodococcus sp. JS3073, assembly GCF_026810085.1. Lineage (NCBI taxonomy): Bacteria > Bacillati > Actinomycetota > Actinomycetes > Mycobacteriales > Nocardiaceae > Rhodococcus > Rhodococcus sp. JS3073. The sequence continues at coordinate 6,563,527 of NZ_CP113951.1, forward strand.
GATGGTCATTGCGCGCTGGCTGGGCGAGCGTGACGAGACACGCTTCCGTGCGGCGCTCAAAGACCCCGAACTCGTGCGAGACCAGATCGAGCAGGAGCCGGATACGGTTCCACTCCCGGCCAGTACATACGAAATGCCCGAGGCGGTCCGGCCCCACGGTCGGATGGCAGCCCGAGGTGACGACGAGTCGCCGACGTGTGAGTATGCGCCGGCCAGCACGTCCACGATGGAGCCGCGGGCTTGACGTCCGGTCATGAGAGGACTCACGATGCCGGCGCGTATTCGAAAACTCTAGCGGTCGCCACGATTATGTAATATGGAGTTCGGAGCCCGGTACTCGAACACCAGCAGTGAGGACGGTCATGGGCGTGCATGCCAACACCAGAGCCATCGAGAAGGACATCGTCACCGACTTCAGCGAGCGGATGAGCTACGGCTCGTACCTGGACCTCGACACGCTGCTGAGTGCGCAGAAACCGGTGAGCCGGCCGGAGCATCACGACGAACTGCTGTTCATCATCCAGCACCAGACCACCGAACTCTGGCTGAAGCTCGTCCTGCACGAAACACTCGCGGCCCGGGCCGCTTTCGACGAGGACGAGATCGGCCGGGCGCTCAAGTGCGTGGCGCGCGTGAAGCACATCCAGAAGACGCTGACCGAACAGTGGTCGGTCTTGGCCACCCTGACCCCCACCGAGTACTCGGAGTTCCGCCAGTTCCTCGGTAATTCGTCCGGGTTCCAGTCCTACCAGTACCGCGCCGTCGAGTTCGTGCTCGGCAACAAGAACGCCGGAATGCTGACGGTGTTCGAATCCGATCCCGCCGCCCATGATCTGCTCGAGCGGCTCCTCACCGAGCCGAGTCTGTACGACGCGTTCTGGCGGTGCCTGTCGCGGCTCGGGTACGACGTGCCTGCCTCCGCGCTCGACCGCGACGTGACCACCGCCTACACGCTGAACGAGGACCTGCTGCCCCTGATCAAGTTCGTCTACGAGAACCACGACGAGCACTGGGCCGTCTACGAAGCGTTCGAGGAGTTCGTCGACCTCGAGGAGAACTTTCAGCTGTGGCGCTTCCGCCACATGCGCACGGTGCTGCGGACCATCGGCATGAAGTCCGGTACGGGCGGATCCAGTGGGGTCGGATTCCTGCAGAAGGCGCTTGACCTGACGTTCTTCCCGGAACTGCTGGCCGTGCGCACCGAGATCGGACGATGATGACCACGTCGACCGATGTGCCGGCCGCCCGCGCCGCCCAACTCGACGCCGCGGACCCGCTGCGCGCGTATCGCGACCTGTTCATCGGCTCCGACGACCCGTCGGTGCCCGCCTACCTCGACGGAAACTCACTCGGACGGCCCACCAAAGCGAGCGCCGAGCGGATCAGCGCGTTCGTCACCGAGTCGTGGGGCGGGCGGCTCATCCGCGGGTGGGACGAGGAGTGGTACGACCTGCCGATCACGATCGGCGACACCCTCGCGAGGGTCGTGCTCGGCGCGGCCGCCGGGCAGGCCACCATCGGTGACTCGACGACGGTCCTGCTGTACAAGCTGGCACGCGGTGCGCTCGCATTGCGCCCGGACCGTACCGAGATCGTGGTGGATCGCGACAACTTTCCGACGGACCGGTACGTCCTCGAGGGTATCGCCGGGGAACTCGGGCTCACGCTTCGATGGATCGATTCGGACACACGGGGCGGGGTCACCGTCGACGACCTGAAGTCCGTGGTCTCCGAACACACCGCGCTCGTCGTGCTCAGCCACGTCGCCTACCGCTCGGGCTACCTGGTGGACGCCGCCGGCGCCGCCCGCGTGACGCACGACGCCGGTGCGCTCCTGCTGCTCGACCTGTGTCACTCCGTCGGCTCGGTTCCCCTCGAACTCGACGCGTGGGATGTCGATCTGGCGGTCGGGTGCACGTACAAGTATCTGAACGGCGGTCCGGGCTCACCGGCGTTCGCCTACGTTCGGGCCGATCATCAGCAGCATTTCGTGCAGCCGATCTGGGGCTGGATGGGCCGCGACAACCCGTTCGCGATGGCACAGGGCTACCAACCGGCGCCCGGCATCCGGCGCGTGATCAGCGGAACGCCGTCGGTCCTCGGCATGATCGCGCTGCAGGACACCCTCGAACTCCTCGACGAGGTCGGCATGGATGCGGTGCGGGCCAAGTCGGTCGCGCTCACCGAGTACGCGCTCGAACTCGTGCGCGAGGTGCTGATTCCCTTAGGTGTGGAGATCGGATCGCCGGAGGATTCGGCCGAGCGGGGTGGTCACGTCATCATCGACCACCCGCGGTTCGAGACCGTCGTCGAGCGACTGTGGACGAAGGGCGTCATCCCCGACTTCCGGGCCCCGCAGGGACTGCGGCTCGGCCTGAGCCCGCTGAGTACGAGCTTCGGTGAGGTGTGCGCCGGGATACTCGCGATCCGTGATGAGCTCACCTACTGAGCCGGCGAGCGCGATCCTCGACGACTTCGATTCGAGGCCCGGCAGCGCGACGTCGCTGATCCGGACCGTCCTCGGTGCGTACGTGCGCGACGTCGGCGGGTGGGTGGCGATCGCCGACTTCGTGGAACTGATGCACGCCGTCGGCATCCCGCCCGAATCGACGCGCATCGCCGTGGCCCGCCTCAAGAAGAAGGGGGTGCTGCGGCCGCTGACCCGCGACGGTCGGAGCGGGTACGAGGTGACCGAGCAGGCCGAGGCGATGTTCACGCGCGGCGATCCGCGGATCTTCGGCTTCCGTCAGATGGCGGACACCGATCCCTGGCGGTTGATCTCGTTCACCATCCCCGAATCGCAACGGGCGGTGCGGCACCAGTTGCGCCGACGGCTCGGCTGGATCGGCTGCGGAACCGTGTCGCCCGGCTTGTGGATCGCCCCCGAGTATCTCGCCCGCGAGGTCGACGACATCGTCGACGCGCTGGGCCTGACCGAGTACGTGACGACCTTTGTGTCCACGGCGGTGTTCGTGCCCGATTCGATGGGGGACGCGGCGACGCGGTGGTGGGACCTCGATGGCATCGCCGCGCGGCACCGCGACTTCCTCGACCGCCACCGGGTCGCTCTGTCTGCTGCAGAGGATGTCTCGCCGCGAGAAGCGTTCGTCCGCTTCGTCCCGCTGCTCGACGAATGGCGGATCATCCCGTACATCGACCCAGGTCTGCCGGAAGGCATGCTGCCGGCGGAGTGGCCGGGCGCCGACAGCGTCCGGCTGTTCGCGTCGGCGCGGGACCGCTACCTGACCGGGAGCCGCGACTGGGTGCGGAGCGTGCAGTCGCGGCTCCCGGTGTGAGGTGCTATCCGAGGAATTCCTCGCCGATGTTCTTGGCCCACTCCTCGGCCTGATCCTTGGGGCGGATCGAGCTGGACCCGTCGTGCCTGCCGTGTTCGCCGACCTGGACCGCGCCGAGGGAGACGAGCTTCTCGGCGATGATCTCGCCGCCGCGGTTGTAGGTTTCCTCGTACACCTTGTCGCCGAGGCCGAACAGCGCGAACTGCATCCCGGTGAGGTCGGGTTCGTCCTCCTCGAGGCCCTCGAAGAAGGGTTCCGCGCCGGTGGGCAGCTCGCCCTCACCGTAGGTGGAGCACACGATGACGTGGAAGTTCTCGGGGTCGAGATCGCCCGCGTCGAATTCCATCATGTCGTACAGGGACGTGTCGCCGTAGTCGCCGAGCACGTCGGCGATGTTGTCGGCCACCAGTTCGGAGGTTCCGCCCTCGCTGCCGTACAGAATCACCACTGCCATTGTTCTTGCTCCTCGTGAGTTGCTGCCGACGTGATCAGTACACGTCGCGCAGGTAGCGCTTTTCCTTCTTGAGCTTGGTCACGTAGTCGGCGGCCTGCTCGGTGGAAAGGGTGCCATGAGTGGCGATGACTTGGTGCAGGGCCCGGTCGACGTCCTTCGCCATGCGGGTGGCGTCACCGCAGACGTAGAAGTGGCCGCCGTCCTCGAGCCAGGCGAACAACTCCGCGCCGTTCTCGACCATCCGGTTCTGTACGTAGATCTTCTCCGCCTGGTCGCGGGAGAAGGCGAGGTCGAGGCGGGTGAGGAGACCGCTGTCGCTCATCGCGCCGATCTCGTCCTCGTAGATGTAGTCCGACGCGCGGTGCTGGTCGCCGAAGAACAGCCAGTTGCGTCCGGACGCGCCCCGCGCCTGCCGTTCCTGCAGGAACGCGCGGAACGGTGCGATGCCGGTGCCGGGGCCGACCATGATCATCGGTGCGTCGTCGTTCGCGGGGACGCGGAACGACTTGTTCTTCGACACGAAGATCCCGCCGCTGCCGCCGTCGGCGATCCGATCGGCGAGGAACGTGGAGCACACGCCGCCGCGGTCGCGTCCGGCCGAGCTGTGCCGGACGCTGGCGACGGTCAGGTGCACGCTGCCGGGGTTGGCGAGCGGGCTGGACGAGATGGAATACGCCCTGTGCTGCAACGGCTTCAGCAGCCCGACGAACTCGTCCGCGGTCAGGGTCACCGACGGCTCGAGGAGCAGCAGGTCGAGCACGTCCTTGCCCCACAGCCAGGCGTCGAGGGCTTCCTTGTCGCCGTGCCGCAGCACGTGACTCAGTTCCTCGTCGCCCGCCCGCTTCTCGATCTCGTCGATGAATTCGTGGCTCGGCGTGGAGATCTCGTACGCGTGCAGGAGGAGGTCGCTGAACGGCCGCTCCTGTCCGGTGACGGCGGCATCCGCCGGGATGCCCAGCCGGGACACCAGGGCGTCGACGAGGGCGGGATCGTTGATCGGCATCACCCCGAGCGCGTCACCGGCCTCGTACTCGAGACCACTGTCGGCGAGCGCGAACTCGTAGTGCCGGATCTCCTTCGCGGACGTGTCGCTCGACAGCCGCCGGTTCACGGACAGCGTGGACCCGTAGGGATTCTTGCGGTTCCACTGCGACCGCTTGCGGGCCGGCTTCGTCTCGGGCTCGGCGACATCGGCGAGGGGGGACTCGCCGCGAATGCCCTCGACGGCCGCGAACAGCGGGAGGGTGTCGGCGACCCACGCGGCCGCGGTGTCCTCGTAGTCGACGTCGCAGTCGACGCGCGGAGTGACGCGGCGGGCACCGAGCTGTTCGAGCCTGGTGTCGATCATCTTGCCGGCCTGGCAGTACCCGTCGTACCCGGTGTCGCCGAGCGCGAGCACGGCGAAGTCGGTGTTCGCCAGCCGTGGCGCGGTCTCCGCGGACAGCGCCTGCCAGAACAGTTCGGCGTTGTCCGGCATCTCACCCTCACCGTAGGTGGAGGTGACGACGAGGACGCGTTGCATGGCGGCGAGGGCGTCCGTGTCGACGTCGTCGAGGGCGCTCACCACCGGCGCGAAGCCCTGCGAACGTGCCGCGGCCGCAGCGTCTTCCGCGACACCCTCGGCGTTCCCGGTCTGGCTTCCGTACAGCACGTGCATGGCGGGCAACTGCCCACCGCCCGCCGCGGCGGGCGCGTCGGCGCCACCGACGACCAGACGCGAGCTCATACCGGCGAGGAAGCCGGTGAGCCACACGCGCTGGTCCTCGCTGAACGGGGCGTCCTGGGGGATGTAGGGCAGTTTCATGAGGGGACCACGTCTCTCGTGGGGATCAGATCGGGGAGAGCGTGCTGCGCGAACAGCTCCTCGAAACCGGGCAGCCGGCCGATCTTGTCGACGTTCTTGGCGTCCTGGTGCAGGATCCAGCCGTACGTGCCGGGGGCGTCGATGGACCGCACGTTGCGGCGGCGCAGCGCATCCTTGTAGTCGGCGAGACGCTTGGCCGCCACCATCACGGCCAGGTCCTCGTCGCTGTAGTCCTTCAACGCTTCCCGCGCGTACCGCTGCAACCGCTGCATGAGGAAGAAGTCCTCGGTGAGCAGCAGGTTGCGGACGGCCTTGTCGACCGCCGGATCGGACGGATCCGCGACACCCGGCAGCTTGGACAGCGCCATCTCCTGCGCCGCGTTCAGCACGGTGTAGTTGTTCAGCAGCGCGAACATGGCCTCGGTGTCGGCCTCGCCGTAGCCGGGCACGGCGCCGTCGAGCACCGCGTTCCCGTCCCGGTAGTCCAGCTTGAACTTGCGCACCTGGTGCGCGACCAGCGCGGCGGCGAGTTCGTCGGCCAGGTCCTTGCGGGGCTTGGCCTTCAGGATCTCGTCGCTGTCCTGGTACTGCAGCAGCGCGCGCGGCATGCCGTACACGAAGTGGTGCTGTTCGGTCTCCCAGTTCTCGAGCAACCATGCCGCCTTGGCGGAGCCGGTGGCCTCGAGGTGCCACCCGAGCAGCACGTGCACGGCCTGACGGTGCAGCGCCGCGTGCTCGTCGTCGCCGGTGATGGCGCCGAGCAGGATCGAGTCGGCGCTGGCCTTGCCGGGCAGCTTGCCCTCGGGGTCGTACTGGTAGACGAAGCCGCCGCTCATGCCGTTGCCGACGCCCTTGCCGAAGCCGCCGAGGTTGAGGACGGCACCGTTGGTCATGTACTCGCAGGCGAAGTCGCCGACACCCTCGACCACCGCGGTGGCACCCGAATTGCGCACGGCGAAGCGGTCACCGGCCTGGCCTTCGACGAACGTGCGCCCACCGGTGGCGCCGAACAGCGCGAAGTTGCCGATCAGCACGTTGCCGCCGTGAAGGTCGGAGCCGCCACCGGGCGAGCGCACGACGATGCTGCCGCCGTTGGCGCCCTTGCCGACGCCGTCGTTCGCGGTGCCGGTGTGGACGAGGGTCATGCCGTCGTTGCAGAACGCGCCGTACGACAGGCCCGCGGACCCGGACGTGGCGATCCGGACGCTGCCCTCGCGCAGGTAGCCGCGGCCGCGCTCGTCGCGGAGCACGGCGGGCAGCTCGACATCGGTGAGCTCGTGGTTCAGCATCCGCTCGATGTCGACCGCCAGCTGGGCGCCGACGCTCTTGTTGCGGTTGCTCAGGTGTACCCCGTCGCCGAGCTGGACCGTGGTCTCGCCCTGCTCGACCAGCGCGGCACGCAGCTGCACGAGCCAGCCGTCGTCGAGGGTGTAGTCCTTCTCCAGGTACACCGGATCGCCGATGGTCACTTCCTCGACCACGGCGAGCATCGCGCGCAGGTCGAGCTGGCCGACGCTCGACGGGTGGTCGAGGAGCTGCAGCAGATCCGACCGGCCCCGGGCCTCGCGCAGCGAGGACATCCCCAGCTCGGCCAGCACCTCGCGGGTCTCGTGCGCGATGTTCAGCAGGTACTGCGCCATCGCCCGCGGATCACCGTCGAACAGTTCGGGATTGGTGGTCAGACCGGCGGGGCACTTGATGTTGCAGTTCTTGGCCATGACGCACTTGAGCATCATCAGCGCGGTGGTCCCGAACTCGAAACTGTCGGCGCCGAGCAGCGCCGACTTCACCACGTCGCTCGCCGTCTGGTGCGCGCCGGAACACCGGAGCAGCACCTTCTGCCGCAACCCGTTGGCGCACAACGCCTGATGGACCTCGGCGACGCCGATCTCCGCCGAACGTCCGGCGTACTTGAGGCTCGTCACCGCGGCGGCACCGGTGCCGCCGGTGTTGCCCGCGACGTTGATGACGTCGGCGCCGGCCTTCGCGACACCGACCGCGATGGTGCCGATGCCCTCCGAGGACACGAGCTTGACGATGACGCGGACCCGCGCCGCCTTGCAGTCGTGGATCAGCTGCGCGAGGTCCTCGATGGAATACGTGTCGTGATGCGGTGGGGGAGAGACGAGTTCGACGCCGGGGGTGCCGCCGCGAGCGGCCGCGATCTCGACGGTCACCTTGGGTGCGGGCAGCTGCCCGCCCTCGCCGGGCTTGGCGCCCTGCGCGATCTTGATCTCGAGTTCCTCGAGCATCGGGTCGGCGAGGTAGCCGGCCCACACACCGAAGCGGCCGGACGCGAACTGCTTGATCTTGGAACCGCGGATGGTGCCGTAGCGGGAGATGTGCTCGCCGCCCTCACCGCTGTTCGACATGCCGCCGGCCATGTTGGTGCCGTGCGCGACGGCCTCGTGCGCGTTGGAGTTCAACGCACCGTGGCTCATCGCCCCGGACGTGAGGAACGGGGTGATGTCGCTGGCCTTCTGCACCTGCTCGATCGGCAGGCTCGCCGGAGCGGTGCGCAGCAGCGACAGACATCGCAGTGCCTCACCCGACGTGCGCACGACAAGAGCGTCGCCGTCCACGCCGTGCTCGCGGAGGTCGTCGCCGAACCGCATCGCCAGCGATTCGCCGAGCGCCGCCAGCACCCGGGCCTCGCCCGCGTGGGGACCGGTGAGCCGGAGCCGGAACCGGTCCTCGCCGATGGCCTCGGATTCGAGTCCGCGCACGGCGAAGCTGTTGTTGCCCTTGCGGGAGAAGCGGCCCATCTGCTTGCGGAACTCGGCTGCCGTGGTGAGGAACGTGACGTCGGCAGGCAGATCCAGCACGTCGCGTAGCGCTGCGGGGCGGCGGGTGCGCTCCTCGGCCATCGTCCGCGCGAATGCGCGGTAGCCGGGGGTGATCTCGAAGCGGTCGATCGCCTCGGGTGTCAGCTTCTGGAAGCCGGCGTTGCGGTAGGCGTCGTCGTCGAGACCGAACGCGTCTTCGAGCCGGTTCAGCGGCAGCAGTCGCAGCGACTCCGTGTGGTCCTGCGTGCCCGCAGTGTCGAACGAGATGGGCTCCTCGGTGAGGTCGACGAAGCCGCGCACGGCCGCCGTGCCGTACGAGTGACCGGCGCCCTCCGCGCGCTCTTTGAACAGGCCGAGCAGCGGAACGTCCTTCTCCCCGGTGACGGTCAGGGCGCGTTGATGCCAGTCGGCGACGGCCTGCGCGATGACGGCGAACCCGACACCACCCACCGGCGTCTTCACGTTCGCGAAGTAGCGGCGCAGAACCCGGTCGTCGGTGTCGAGGTAGTTGGGTTCGAAGAACTCGCCGCCGATGTAGCTCTCGGCGGTACACAGGCCGACCCGGCCCATCGTCTTCATCAGCGACTTCTCGGCGGCCTTCGCGAACCGCTCGAACGCCACATCCGCCTCGTCGGCGAACTTCTCCTCGGCGCGCAGACGGACGGCGAGCGGGTAGATCGCGGCGGCGCCGAAACCGAGGGCGGCAGCCACGTGGTGCGACGACGAGATCTGACCGCTCTCGGCGACGACGGACACCCGCAGGCGCAGGCCCTCCTCGATCAGCCGCTGGTTGACAGCGGAGATCGCCACGATCATCGGCAGCGCGGCGCGGTCGGTGGCCACGTGACGGTCGGTGAGGATCGCGATGCCGCCCTGTTCGCGGGCGAACGCCTCCACCTCGTCGCACAGCCCGTCCACCGCTGCCTCGAGCGCGGCCGCGTTGGCGGCGGAGTCACCGTGGACGGGGGTGTACAGCATCGGGAAACGCTGCACCGGCGTCTCGGACTGCTTGCGGATCCGCAGCATGTCCATGTGGGTGAGGATCGGCGACGGCACGACGATCTGCGGCGCCGACTGCGCCCCACTGTTCGGCTTGGCGCCCAGCGCGACGCGCAGCGTCATGCCGTCGGCCTCACGGATGCTGTCGAGCGACGGGTTGGTGACCTGGGCGAAACGCTGCGAGAAGTACTTGGCGACCCCGCCTTCCTGATCGGAGAGCGCGTTGATGGCGTTGCCGTAGCCCATCGCGGAGATCTTCTCCTGACCCGACGCGAGCATCGGGTCCATCATGAACTTGAAGCTTTCCTGGTTGTGCGAGTACGCGACGTAGCGCTGGGTGCGCTCGAGGTCGCCGTTGTACCGCAACGGTCCCGGCTCGGCCTCGACCTCGGGCAGCGCCTCGATGGTCCGCCGGGCCTCCGCGACGAGCGTCGGGTAGTCGTTCCGGGAGGCGAGCAGCTCGAGTGCCTCGTCGGTGGAGTACGAGCGGCCCTCGCGGTGGTCGAAGTACAGCATGCCGCCCGCCTCGATGCGTCCGCGGTGCAGGACGGTCGCGGGGTCGAAGTCGATCTGCCCGGCCTCCGACGTGACGCACAGGTACTCGTCCGTCTCCACCGAGCGCAGCGGACGCAGTCCGAGCCGGTCGAGGCGGGCGCCGACGACGGTGCCGTCGCCGAAGATCAGCGCGGCCGGGCCGTCGTTCTTCTCCTCGTACAGCGAGAAGTACTCGAGCATCGCCCGGACCTCGGGAGACAGGGCGGAGTCGTTCTCCCACGCCGGCGGCATCATCGACACCACCGCGGTCACCAGGTCGAGACCGTCCTCCACGACCCGGCTCTGCAGCGTCTGGTCGAGGCGGCAACTGTCGGACTGGCCGTGCGGGCGGACGATCTCCCGGTTACGGGCACGGGCGAGCGCCGTCTCGGACAGGCGGTTCTTCTTGTCCGTGTTGAGCTCGCCGTTGTGCGCCATCAGACGGAACGGCTGCGCCATCGTCGGATGCGGATCGGTGTTCGTCGAGAACCGGGTGTGGAAATACAGGGTGTGGACGGCGTGGGCCGGGTCCACCAGGTCGCGGAAGTAGGGCATCACCTCGTTCGAGTTGAGGCGGCCCTTGAGCACCTGGGTGCGGGCGCTGAGCGACAGCGGGTACAGCCCGGCCAGATCGGGCCGGGTGTACGCGACGGCCTCGATCGCGAGCAGGGCCTCGTGGATGCGACGGTCGAACTCGGTCGCGTCGGCGCACGCGTCGGGCGCGGTGAACACCCACTGCCGGATCGGCAGCTGGTGCCGGATGGCGGCGGGCCGGAGCACGGTCGCGTCGACGGGCACGTCACGTTCGAGCAGCACCCGGAAACCCTGGTCGGCGAGAGCCCGCTCGATGACGGCCTCCGCGTCGCCGTGGAACGCCACGTCGGTGGGGAGGAAGAAGTTGCCGACACCGAAGCGGCCGGCCTCGAGATCGTCCTGACCGGTCAGGGCACGGAAGAACGGCACCGACAGGTCGACGCAGACACCGGCGCCGTCGCCGACACCCTCTGCCGACATGCCACCGCGGTGAGGAACAGCACACAGGGCCTCATGGCCCCGGGTGAGGACGTCATGGGTCTGAATGCCGTCCTTGCGGGTGATGAAGCCCACGCCGCAGCTGCTCTTGTCGAGCGTCCTGTCGTACAGGCCGGACTCGGTGGCACTCGTGTTCAACCGACTGTCTCCTCGCGATACTCGCCGAATGTGGGGCCGTGCTGGGCGCACGGGTGGCGTCGGCGAGAGGATCACGGCAGAGAACCGGCCCCGAACCGATACGCCGGTGAGGCAGACGTCGTTGTCTGAGGTGCGGAACCTTCGCAGGTCCGCGCGAAATCGCAGATTAGCCGAGGCTAAGTCTTTACTGCAAGCTGCTCGATTCGCAGCCGACGAGCGGTAGCAAATCCGCGCCGGGCGTGCAGCCGAACGTCGAGTTGCGAACATCACACCTGGCCAGGCCGCTGGTGCGGGTATGCAGATGCACGGACATTGGTCAGATGCCGACCCTGATGCGGGGTGCGGATGACTATTCGGTGGGCGTCTGCGGGGCGGATCTCAGTCGGTGAGATCGATGCGGACGGTCAGCAGGTCGGTGCCGACGGCCCGGACGGCGAGGCTGTTCATCCGGGGAAGCTCCGCCAGCCGGGCGCGGGCGTCGTCGTCAGGGAGCAGCGTGGCGGTTCCCGCGTGCCACCTACCGTGGATCCGCAGGCGAACGGCGTTGTTCGCACGGATGTTGCGGATGTAGTTCGACCGCTCACCGAACTCGGACACCAGCCAGAACTCGGTGCCCGTCCGCCGGCCCCCGATGGGTGTGACGCGGGGCTGTCCGCTCACGCGGCCGGTGGTCTCGAGGAGCGTCTGGCTCGACAGTCGCCGGGAGAGCGGGTTGGCGACGTGCCGCTGGAATTGCATGACGATCCGTCGTTTGATCGCGTCGATGTCGGCCATGACGAGAGCCTTCCACGCGGGGAAGGCTCTCGTCGAGCATTTCGCTACGCCGCTACGCCGCTACGCCGCTGCGACCGCCTCGTCGTCCTCGAACGGGTCGCCGGTCCGCTCGGCGTTGTAGCGGGACTCGTCGAGGATGCCTTCCCGCTTCGCGACGATCGTCGGGACGAGGGCCTGGCCGGTGACGTTGACCGCGGTGCGGCCCATGTCGACGATCGGTTCGACGGCGAGCAGCAGCCCCACACCGGCGAGCGGCAGTCCCAGCGTCGACAGCGTGAGCGTCAGCATGACCGTGGCGCCAGTGGTGCCCGCGGTGGCCGCGGACCCGATCACCGAGACGACGATGATCAGCAGGTAGTCGGTGAACGACAAAGGCACACCGTAGAATTCGGCGACGAAGATCGCGGCGATCGCGGGGTAGACGGCAGCGCAGCCGTCCATCTTGGTGGTCGACCCGAGCGGCACCGCGAACGACGCGTACTCGCGGGGGACACCGAGATTGCGTTCGGTGACCCGCTCGGTGAGGGGCAGGGTGCCGATCGACGAACGGGACACGAAGCCCAGCTGCGTGGCAGGCCACACGCCGGAGTAGAAGGCGCGCACCGACAGCCCGTGCGCGCGGATCAGCACGGGGTAGACGACGAGGAACACGATCGCCAGGCCGATGTAGACGGCGGCGGTGAACCAGCCGAGCGAACCGATGGCGTCCCAGCCGTAGGTGGCGACGGCGTTCGCGATCAGCGCGGCGGTCCCGATCGGTGCGAGGCGGATGATCCACCACAGCACCTTCTGCACGATCGCGAGCAGCGACGCGTTGAACTGCAGGAACGGTTCGGCCTTGGCCCCGACCTTCAGTGCGGCGATGCCGATCGCGGCCGCGACGACGAGCAGCTGCAGCACGTTGAAGCTCAGCGACGTGCTGGCGGCGCCCTCGGTGAGGGTGGTCTTCGCGTTCAGGCCGAGGAAGTTGCTGGGCACGAGGCCGGTGACGAACGCCCACCAGGAGCCGGTGGTGGCCGGTTCCTTACCGGTGCCGGTGACGGTCGTGTGTGATCCGGGCTGCGTGACGAGTCCGATGACGATCCCGATGACGACGGCGATGAACGCGGTGATCGCGAACCACAGCAGCGTCTGCACGGCGAGGCGCGCGGCGTTGGCCACCTCGCGCAGGTTGGCGATCGAACTGACGATGGCCGTGAACACCAGCGGGATCACCGCGACGGTCAGCAGTTTCACGTAGCTGGAGCCGATGGTGTGGACGGTTCCGACGAGCCAGTTCTCGTTGCCGTCGGCGGCGACGGGCATGGCGCGGGCGACGAGTCCGAGGATGACGCCGACGACGAGTCCGGTGACGATCTGGGGGCCGAACGAGGTGGCCCACCGGGGTAGTCGGCGTCGAGAGGTGGTCTCGGCGCGCGTGGACAGCGCGGGACTGGGCATGGGTGTGCCTTTCGCATGGGGCCGCGGAACGTCGCCCGGTGGGGCGGATACGGCGAGAGAGAGTCCTGAGTGGAGAGGTGCGTCAGCGCGAGCGCGGACAGATTGCGCTCGCCTGAAGGCGGAGGTCGACGTAGCGCCGAGAGGTCAGGAACAACACTGCGCGAACAATACTCCCGGTGGCGGAGGGCGTTTACTCCGGTTCCGACTCGCCCGGATACCAGCGCGCGTAGACGTCGGGGTGTGCGCGGGTGCGGCTCTTCCACGCGTTCTCGCCGTACGTGCGATAGAGCGGATTCGCCGGATCGAGTTCGATGCCGCGGGCACGTTCGGCCAGGTGCGGCGGCAGCTCGATGGTCGGGACCGTGGCGTCGAGAGCGGGATTGAGGAAGTACGGCACCGACAGCCGCTCGGGCGCACCGGCGGGCGTGAGCACCCGGTGCCGGGTGGCCCGCAGATATCCGCCGGTCGCGACCTCGAGGAGTTCACCGATGTTGACGACGAACGAGCCGGCGCGGGCCGGTGCGTCGATCCAGTTGCCGTCCTCGGTTTCCACCTGCAGTCCCGACGACCCCGGTTCGAGGAGCAGCATCGTCAGCACGCCCGAATCCTTGTGGGCACCGACCCCTTGCTCGCCGGTGTGGTCGGCGCTCGGCCGTTCCGGATAGCGGACGACCTTGATCAGCGTGGCGGGGGCGTGCGCGAAGGCGTCGTCGAAGATCGCCGGGTCGGCGTCGAGCGACGCGGCCCAATTCCGCAGCAGTCGCATCCCGGCGTCCGCGAGCGCGGCGTCCAGGGCCTCGATCGTCTTCTCGAGGTCGGGGAGATCGGCGGGCCATTGATTGGGACCCTGCAGCCGCAGGTAGTCGGCGGCGCCGGGGATCGGCTGCCGTTCGGGACCGATGTCGATCTGTTCCCGCCAGTCGGTCTCGCCGTTGGTCAGTTCGCCGCCCACCCGGTTGTAGCCACGGAAATGGGGGCTGTTCAGCATCGCGATCGACTGCTTGGCGTCGTCGGGCAGGGCGAAGAACTCCCGCGCGACGGTGAACACCCGATCGAGCAGCTCCCGGTCCACACCGTGACCGTCGAGGTAGAAGAACCCGACGTGATGGGTGATCTCCCGCAGCCGTTCCCGACCGGCCGGGGTGTCCAGTTCGGCGAGATCGATCACGGGGAGCATTCCTCCACGGTATCCCCGGGTGGTCGCGGTGTCAGGTCTCCCGGCGCCGCTCGAGCAGGACGCTGTCGTGCCAGACGCCGTCGATCTGCGCGAGCCGCTCCCGGACCCCGACGGTCCGGTAGCCGACTGCGTGGTGCAGGGCGATGGACCCGGTGTTCACCGCCAGCACCGACGCCTGGAGCGTCCAGATGCCCGAGAAGTCGGCCTCGTCGATGAGCCGCCGCATCAGCGCGGTCCCGACGCCCGCCCCGCGGAACTCTCTGGCCGTGTACACGGAGTTCTCGGCAACCCCGCGGAAGCAGCGCCGCGAGGACGCGGGGGACAGGGCCGCCCATCCGGCGATCGTCCCGTCCACCTCGGCCACCCACCGGTGTTCGTCCAGCCAGCGCGCGTCCAGTTCCGGCCGCGTCGGGGTCTGCGTGTCGAACGTCGCCCGTCGCGTCGCGATGCCCTCCGCATAGATCCGGAGCACCGACCCCCAGTCACTCGTGTCGAGTCTGCGTACGGTGATCGACGGCATCGTGGAGGTGTGGCCGTGAAGTGCTGGGAGACAACGCAATCGAGGATCGGGTTCCGAGGGGACGAGGGCAAACATGGCGCCAGCTTAACGCCTCGACGGGCTGACGTGGGGTGCCACGTTTCGGGACGAATGTACCCGCGGGCGCCCCGGCAGCGCCGAGGGGTACATTCGCCCACCGAGGTCGGGGGGTGAGCTCGGTGTCGTGACCCTCACTGCCGCAGCCGGATCCAGGTTGTCTTCAGCCCGGTGTACTTGTCCATCGCGTGCAGGGAGAGGTCGCGGCCGAACCCGGACTGCTTGAATCCGCCGAACGGGGTCTGCGCGCTGATGGCGTCGACGGTGTTGACGGAGACGGTTCCCGCCCGCAGCGCCGACGAGACGCGGTGGGCCCGGTTCAGGTTCTCGGTCCACACCGAGGCGGCCAGACCGTAGATGCTGTCGTTGCCCATCCGGACGGCCTCGGCCTCGTCGGTGAACGTCTGGACGGTGAGGACCGGTCCGAACACCTCCTGGGTCACCACCTCGGCCGTCGGTGCGACGTCCGCGAAGATCGTCGGTTCGACGAAGGATCCCCGGCCGTCGACGGTGGTCCTGTTGCCGCCCAGCAGCACACGGCCGTCGGGCC
Organism: Rhodococcus sp. JS3073; assembly: GCF_026810085.1. Classification (NCBI taxonomy): domain Bacteria; kingdom Bacillati; phylum Actinomycetota; class Actinomycetes; order Mycobacteriales; family Nocardiaceae; genus Rhodococcus; species Rhodococcus sp. JS3073. Next base: position 6,579,106 of record NZ_CP113951.1, read on the forward strand.
GGGCCCGGTCGATGAACCCCGCGACGGTGCGAGCGTGGTTCTCGTCGACGATCGCGCCCAGCGTCGACGCGGGATCGAGCGGATTGCCGGGGCGGATCGACGACGCCCTGCGGACGAGGGCCTCGGTCACCTGTTCGGCCACCGACGCCTCGACCAGCAACCGGGAGTTGGCCGAGCACACCGCGCCCTGGTTGTAGAACGCGCCGAAGACCGCCCTCTCCACCGCTTCGCCGAGATCGGCGTCCGCGAAGACCAGGTTGGGGCTCTTGCCTCCGCATTCGAGCCAGACCTGCTTCAGATTCGAGTCCGCCGCGTACCGGAGGAACCGCTTCCCGGTCGCGGTCGAGCCGGTGAAGGCGACGACGTCGACGTCCGGATGCAGGCCCAGCGCCGCCCCGGCGGTGGCGCCGAGCCCCGGGACGACGCTCAGTACTCCGTCGGGCAGCCCCGCCTCGGTGGCGAGTTCGGCCAGTCGCAGCACCGACAGAGGGGCCTGCTCGGCGGGTTTGAGGACGACGCTGTTGCCCGCTGCGAGGGCAGGCGCCAGCTTCCACACGGCGAGGTCGAGTGGGAAGTTCCACGGGACCACCGCGCCGACGACCCCGAGAGGTTCGCGGGAGACGAGGGCGAGACTCCCGGGTTCGGTGGGCGCGATCTCCCCGCCGATCTTGTCGAGGGCCTCGCCGTAGAATCTGAAAAGCTCAGCGGCCGAAGGGACGTCGACGGTCAGCGCCTCCACCACGAGCTTGCCCATGTCGAGGGAGTCGAGCAGGGCGAGCTCGTGACGGTGCTCGAGGATCAGCTCGGCGAGCCGGAGCAGGACCCGCTTGCGGTGGGACGCCGGGCTCCGCGACCAGACGCCCGAGTCGAACGCCTCCCGCGCAGACCGCACCGCGGCGTCGACGTCCGGGGCGTCCGCGGCCGCGACCCGTGCCAGCAGCTCACCGGTGGCCGGGTTGATCGAGTCGAACGTCTCGTCCGACTTGGCGGGACGGAACGCGCCGTCGATGAAGAGCTCCCGGCGCGGCGTGATCGTCGCGGCGAGCCGGGTCCAGTCGTCGAGTGTGGTCGGGTCAGGCATCGTCATCCCTCGGGCTCGAAAGTGGTGGTGTGCGATCAGGGAACATAGATGGCGAACTGTTTGAGCAGGGGCTCGTCGACGCGGTACTCGCCGCGCCACCCCTTGGTCAGGGTGAACGCGTCGCCGGGTCCGAAGGTGTGTGAGGTGCCGTCGTCCGTTGTCAACGTCACCGAACCCTCCAGCACCCGGGTGTATTCGTCGCCCGGGTAGCACTCGATGTACTCGCGATACGGCTCCGCGCGCCACGAGCCGATGGTGAACTTCTCGTCCCCGCTGCTCAGGTGGACCATCTCGTGTTCCTTCGGATCGCCCGCCTGGAGCGTGTCCGCGGTGACGTACGCACTGGGTGTCATCGCCGCGATGTTCCGGGCGTCGGTCGGGATCGGGTGCACTGCGGTCATGGTGTTCCTCAGTTCTGTGCGTTGGCGAGTGGGGTTACGGAGAATGTTTCGACGGGTTCGATGGACAGTCCGGTGACTTCTCGTCGGAAGGCGACCGGGCCCGGGGCGGGTGGTTCGTCCAGTTCCTCGGCGTACCGGTGGCCGGACCAGACCGCTGCCGCGATCGTGGACGGCGCCCAGGCGTCACCGATGCCGCGGACACTGCGCAGGTCGGCGTCGGCCCATTCGGATTCGCGCGACCGCAGTTCGTGGAACAACCCGTCCTTCGGAAGCCGCGCGGTGACGAGGACGACGCTGTCCGCGTCGACGAACTGCTCGTCGCCGGTGAACGCGCACACGGTGCGCACGCCCTGCGGGGTGACCGCGGTGACGGCACGGTTCACCTGAACGTGCACACCGGCCTTGATGATTCGCTTGCGGATGCGGACCACTTCCATGGTGTTCGTCGTCCACTGCGACACGTGCGCGGCCGGCGTGATCAGGGTGACGTCGAATCCCTCCTCGGCGAGGAGTTCGGCGACGACCGCACCGAGGTAGTAGTGGTCGTCGTCGAAGAGCACGACCTTGTTTCCCTGGGGGCGGAGCCCGGCCATCACGTCGTCCGGGGTCAGGACGTCGGCGTGCTCGTCGACGGGGACGGCGTGGGTGTGCCAGCGGCCGACGCCGTCGCGGCGCCAGTGGGAGCCCGTGGCGACGACCACGTGGTGGAAGTCGTTCTCGATGACGTCGTCGGCGGTCATCTCGCTCTCCATGAACACGTCCACGTTGGCGAGCTTGCGAAGTTGCTGTTCGCGGTAGTCGACCACGCGGATCCACGCCGACAGGCCGGGCAGTCTGGACTCGCGGGTCACGCGACCACCGAGTTGCCTGCTCGCCTCGGCGAGGCTGACGTTGTAGCCGCGTTGCCCGAGCGCACGCGCCGCCTCGAGTCCGGCGGGGCCGGCACCGACCACGAGGACGTTCGAATCGGTCGAGCGGACCTTGATCCGCTCCGGGTGCCACCCGCGCCGGAACTCCTCGCCCATCGTCGGGTTCTGGGTGCAGCGGATCGGGGACATCGTGAAGTCACCGGAGACGCAGATGTTGCAGCCGATGCACTCCCGGATGTCCTCGAGGTTCCCCTCCTCGATCTTGCGCGGAAGGTACGGGTCGGCGATCGAGGGGCGGGCGGCCCCGATGAAGTCGAGGATGCCGCTCTTGACCTGATGCAGCATCGTGTCGGGTGAGGTGAAGCGGCCGACACCGACGACGGGTTTCGTGGTGAGCTGCTTCAGTCCGCGGACGTACGGCTCCTGCTCCGCCTCCGGACCGAACCGTGAGGTGACGGAGTCGTCCTCCCAGCTGCCGAGCACGAAGTCCCACAGATCGGGCGTCTCGCCGAGCAGGCCGATCACGTCCTCGATCTCGCTGCGGGTGATCCCCTCGTCGCCGAGGAGTTCGTCGACCGAGATGCGGCACGCGACAGCGGCCTTCCCGTCGGCGACCTCACGCGAATCCTCGAGGATCTCGCGGAGCAGCCGAACCCGGTTGGTCAGGCTGCCGCCGTACTCGTCCGTCCGGTTGTTGTAGCGGCGGGACAGGAAGTGGTGCAGGCCGCCGATCGCGTGCCCGGCGTACACGTAGACGATGTCGTATTCGGCCTTCAGCGACCGGCGCACCGCCTCCTTGTGCCAGTGCCGGAGGTCGGCGATGTCCGACTTGGTCATCGCCCTGGCCTGGACGGGGTCGTAGTTCCAGGAGACGACGGGCAGATTCTGCGGGCCGAGCGGGGTCTCGCGGCTGATCAGGTTGGGACTGTTCAGGCCGTTGTGGGCGAGTTCGATGCCGGCGAGGGAGCCGCCCTCGTGAATCTTCTCGGAGATCCTGGTCAGGGCGGGCAGGTCCTGGTCGTCCCACAGGCGCAGTTCGATGAACGGGCCGATGTCGGAGGTGGGGTGGATCTCGACCTGCTCGGTGCAGACGACGGCCCAGCCGCCCTCGGCCTTGACGCGTCGCATGTAGGCCTCCCCGGACGGGTCGCGGTAGCCCATGCCGTTGCAGTGCGGGACTTGGAAGAATCTGTTGCGGGCGGTGACCGGTCCGATCTTGACCGGTTCGAAAAGGATGTCGTATCGCGGATCACGCACGGTGGGTTCCTCACGCTGTCGGTTCGTGCAGTGCCAGAATCGTCGGTCCGCGCGGCCACAACAGTCAACAGGATCTTTTCGTGCCACTGCATCAGTTATTCAGATGCCAATTCGGCGGCCTCCCCATCTGGAGAACTGATGCAGTACCCCTGATCTTTGTGCTGTACAGATTTGCCGAGTGCGGACGAGAGTAGTGACCGGCATCACTGCGACGTGAGAGGCATGATCGATGAGCGACAACACCCCCACCGCCCTGGCGGACGAACAGACACAACACCTGAAGAAGTCACTCGGCCGTTTCGACATCGTCTTCCTCATCGTCGCGGCGGTGGTGTCGGTCGAGGTTCTCGGTCAGGTCTCCACCTTCGGCGCGGAGACGTTCACCTGGGCACTGGTTCTCGCGGTGTTCTTCCTACTGCCGTACGGCCTGATCTTCGCCGAGATCGGCAGCACGTTCACCGGCGAAGGCGGTGTGTACGTGTGGGTCCGGAGAGCGTTCGGCCGGCCCCTCGCCGCCCTCGCGTCGCTGCTGACGTGGGTGACGCAGCCCGTGTGGGTCGGTGGGTCCATGGCGTTCATCGCCGCGGAGACCTGGAACCACTACGTCTCTGCATTCGAGGAGGGGTCGGTGACGGACTACCTGTTCAAACTGGTCTTCATCTGGCTGACGGTGCTCGCGGCCGTCGTGAGTCTGGCTCGCGGCAAATGGATTCCGACGGTCGGCGCGTTCCTCAAGATCGTCTTCCTGCTGTTCTTCCTCGTCACCACCGGCATCTACGCCGCGAAGAACGGTTTCGCCGGCATCTCGGCGGGCGACTTCAGCCCCACCCTGACCGGGCTACTCGGCGTGACGCCGCTGCTGCTGTTCTCCTACCTCGGGTTCGAATCCGGAAACAGCGCCGCCGGGGAGATGAAGAACCCGGCCCGCGACGTCCCGATCTCGATTGCCCGCGCCTGCGCCATCGCCGCCGCGTCCTACCTGCTGCCGATCTTCGCCATCCTGCTCGTCGTGCCCGCGGACGACATCACCGGTGTCGGCGGACTTCTCGAGGCGGTCGCGACCGTGTACAGCGTCTACGGTCCCGCCGCACCCGCCATGCTGACGGTGACCGGCGTGATCTTCGCGGTCATCCTCATGACCCAGGGTGCGGCGTGGATGATCATCAGCGACCGCATGCAGGCCATGGCGGCCGCCGACGGCGCGTTCTTCGGCGGATTCTTCGGCCGATTCCATCCGCGGCTCGGCACGCCGGTGCGCGTCAACTTCCTGTCGGGGCTCGTCGCCACCGTCTTCATGATCGCGGCCATGCAGATCACCGGCTCCGGCGGTTCCATCTTCGCGGTCGTGCTCACCATCTCGATCTCGACGTTCCTGCTCAGCTACCTGATCGTCATCCCGTCGGCGATTCGCCTGCGCACGCGTTTCCCGGACGTCGTGCGGCCCTTCCGGGTTCCCACCGGAAACGCGGGCTTCCGCGTCCTCGGCGTCCTCTGCTTCGCGTGGGTGCTGCTCGGTTCCTGGGTGGCGGTCTTCCCCGGAACTCTGGAGTCGGTGTTCGGCCTGGAGTACGACTTCGACGAGATCTGGGGAGTGAGCCAGGGGACGTTCGAACTGTTCACCCTCGGGACGCTGGCCGTGCTCGCGCTCCTCGGCGCCGTCGGATACGCGCGCGGCAGGTCCGTGCGGTCCGCGAGTGGCCCGAGCATCGCGCGGGAGGACGGCCCCGGCTCGGAGCCGGACCCCGGCCTCATGAAGGCCGACGCCCGCTGATGGTGCCGCGGCCACCACGTGTGTCGTGGGTGGCTCCCCGGTCGGAGACCTGCAATCCTGGTGGCCTCAGATCCCGAGGAGAGCGCATGCAACGACGACCCGACGTGACGTTCACCCAACTCAGGTACTTCGTCGAGGCCGCGAACTTCTCCAGCATGACGAAGGCCGCCGACGAACTGATGGTCGCGCAGTCGGCGGTCTCGTCCGCGATCTCCCAGCTCGAGCACCAGATCGGCACCCAGCTGTTCATCCGGCAACGATCCCGCGGGCTGGTCCTCACCGCGGCGGGGGAGGAGATGCTCCGCGACACCCGCAGCGTCCTCGCCCACCTCGGTGAGGTTCTCGACGCGGCGCGCGGCCACGAGGACAACGTCCGGGGAACGGTGCGCCTGGCCTGCTTCGTCACCCTCACCCCGTTCATCCTCCCGACGCTGATCTCGGACCTGCGCGATCAGCATCCCGATCTGGAGGTCGAGGTCGTCGAGACGCAGGCGGAGGCGGTGCGGGCGGCGCTGCGGAACGGCACCGCGGAACTGGCCCTCACTTACGACCTCGCGCTGGGCGAAGACATGGAGACGGAGACGCTCGGGGTGGCCCGACCGCACGTCATCCTTCCGCCGGACCACCGGCTGGCCGGCCACGATGCGATCACCCTCGCCGACCTCGAGGGCGAACCCATGGTGTTGCTGGACCTGCCGAGCAGCCGCGACTACTTCCTGGCGATGCTGTCGGCGGCGGGGGTCACGCCGGTGGTCCGGTACCGGTCGGCGAGCTACGAAACGGTGCGCGGACTCGTCGCCCGGGGCCACGGCTTCTCGATCCTCAATCAGCGGCCCGCCGAGGGCCGGACGTATGACGGCGGACGGGTCGCGACGCTGCCCATCGCCGACGACGTTCCCGGCCTGCCCGTGGTGCTCGCCCGGCTGAAGGGTGTGCGGAGCACGGCGCGGGCCCGGGCCGTCGCCGAACGGGCGCGCGCCGTGTTCGCGAAACAGGCGGGTTCGGGCCGCTAGAACGGCCACCCCATCTGGGCGTCGCGGTCGGCGCCGAAGGCGTGGTCGACACGGTCGAGGACGTCGGGGTCCGCAGCCTGCAGCCGGTTCGCGGCCGCGAACGTGCGTGCCCGGTGGGCGCCGAGGTACAGGCTGCCCAGCACGTCCAGGTCGAGCACCACCTGAGGGGTCGAGTCGGTCGGGATGCACATCGCGGTGCCGTCCCGCACGGTCAGTGCGAACCGCCCGCCGGCGTCCAGGAACCCGTCGTCGACCTGGATCACGACGTCGAGGTCTGTTCGGTACCTGCGGGCCTCGAGTGCGGCGGGCACGTCCATGATCCGGACCCACAGCTCGTCGTGGCGCGAGGTGGTCGCCACCAGCCGGCCGTCGGTCAGCAGATACGGCAGTGGGTCCTCGGGGGTGAGGTGCGCTTCGATGCGGCGCACGAGGTCCAGGCCGAGCAGCGCCCGCCACAGTGCGGCGTGCGCGTCGCGCGTGACCGTGCGGATCTCCTCCACCCGGGCGACGGTTCCGTTGTCGCCGGACATGCGACGGTAGAGCACGTAGCCGTCGTCGTGCACCAGCCCGAACAGGCTTGTGCCGCCGCCACGTTCGCTCTCGCGGTCGGCGAAGATCCGATTCCACACGATCCCGGGCCGGACCTGCGCCCCCGGGGTCACCCGTTGCCAGCGGTCGTAGACGTCGGTGAACGCGACCCGGGCCTCCGCGGGATGGACCATCCGCACACCACCCGGGTCCGGTGCCCTCGGGTGCGGCACGGCGAACCGGCGGTCGATGCTCGACGTGGTCTCGACGGTCGCGGGTCCGTACCCGAAGCGCCCGTAGATCCCGCCCTCACTGGCCGTGAGCAGCGACAGCGGGACACCCGACGTCCGGATGCGGGCGTGATGTTCGGTGTAGAGCGCGCGCAGGAGGCCGCGGCGTCGATGGGTGGGGGCGACCGTCACCGCGGTGACGCCCGCCGCGGGAACGCCCTCGCCACCGGGAACGGTGACGGTCATGGGGATGTCCATGGTGGCGCCGACCACCGCGTCCTCGTCGACCGCGATGATCGGCGGCGCGCCGCTGACGAGCTGCCGCCAGTGGGCGGTGAACTCCTCGTTCTGCGGTGTCACGAAGCAGATCTCGTTGAGCAGGGTGATCTTCGGCCAGTCCTGTTCTGTCGCCGTTCTGATCGTGATGCCGGCGGTGGTCGTCGTCATTCCCCGACACTGGCACACCCCACGTCGACTCGCAGCCGAATTTCGGCGTCCGACCTTGACCCGGTGCGCGCTTTCGGAGAGTCTGAAACCTTGCCGACCCGTGAGGGGGTGACGTCACGGTGTCGAGCGACCACACCTCGTCCGCGCCGCGCCGAACGCTCCGGCTGCGCCGCGAGTCCTGGGGATTCGTCATCGGCTCCTTCCTGTTCGGGCTGGCGGCCACGCGGATGTACGGGCAGGCGGTGGGCCCCGAGATCGACAACATCACCTACTTCGTCGGGTCGCTGTTCTTCACCACCGCCGGATTCATCCAATTGCGGCTCAGTGGGAGGCCGGTGCCCGGGGAGGAATCCGCGACGGTCGAACGCTACGACTGGTGGGCGGCGCTGATCCAGTTCGTCGGCACCCTGCTGTTCAACGTGAGTACCGGGGTCGTGCTGATCCAGAGCCTTACCGTCGAACAGGACCGGGTGTGGGGGTGGCGTCCCGACCTCTTCGGGTCGACGGCGTTCCTCGTCGCCAGTGGCCTGGCGGTGGTGGCCACCACCGAAACCGACAAGCTGTGGGATCCGCATGCCCGCAACTGGCGCAGCACCTGGCTGAACATGATCGGGTCGGTGGCGTTCGGGGTGTCCGCGGTCGGCGCGTATATCGTGCCCGGCACCGACGCGCTGAAGAACGCAACGATCGCCGATCTGGGCACGTTCGTGGGCGCGGTCTGCTTCCTCGTGGCCGCACTGCTGATGCGCCCGCCTCACCCCAGGTATTCGCCGAACCAGGCGAGGACACGTCCGTAGGCCTCGGCTGCCGCGGTCGCGTTGTAGCGGGGCCCGGTGTCGTTGAAGAACGCGTGATCGGCACCCGGAACCGTCACGATCTCGTGCGGTAGCCCCGCCTTCGCGAGTGCGGCGGCCGCGGCGTCGCGGGACGCGTTCACCCGGGCGTCCAATTCCGCGTAGATGGCGAGGACCGCGGCCTTCGACCCGGAGAAGTCGGCGCCCTCGGGGAGGGGACCGTAGAAGGGGACCGCCGCCGCCAGCCGCGGCTCGCCGGACGCGAGGAGTTGCCACACCATCCCGCCGCCGAAACAGAACCCGACCGCCGCGATCTTCTCGTCCGGCACCCGACGCCCGAGTTCGTCGATACCGGCCTTCATGTCGGCGACGAAGCGCGCAGGCGGCACGGTGGCCAGCGCGGCGGTCGCCTGCGCCTGATCGGTGAACGTCGCGGTCCCGCCCTCTTCCGAGAGCAGGTCGAGGGCGAGCGCGGAGTATCCGGCACCCGCGAATCGGCCCGCCACCGAACGGATGTGGTCGGTCAGGCCCTTGTTCTCGTGGATGACGAGGACCGATCCGCGGGGCGAGGCCGCGGCGGCCCACGCACCCTGCAGGACCCGGCCGTCCGGGCCGGGGAACGTCACGGCTTCGGTCCCGACGGCGTCGGCCGCTCCCGGTGGCGGGGGCGTCGCTCCGCCGCGTGTCACCGGCGCCGAGGTCGGCGACTCGTCGCTGTCGGTGGAACACGCGGCGAGCAACGAGGACGCCGCCGCCACGCCGAGACCGATGAGGCCGAGTCTTCGCAACGCCTCGCGGCGGGACAGCAGCCCGTCAGCATGGTCGATCGCGATCTCTTCGGCGATATAGCGTTGCAGTGGCGTCATGATCGTCCCCGTCCGCATCGGCTGATGTAGGGAATTATCCCTGGTCGAAGCCGTGGTCGGCATCGGTTCCCGATTCATCACTTTTCCTTATGCAGTGCGCCACTTATCTGTGTTGTACAGATTTCGCCGGGGACCTCAAGATTGGTGCAACGGCACGAACTCCTCGCTCACCGCACATAGAAAGGAGCCCGTCATGCCGATCGCTGACCGTCACGCAGCCGTCGAAACGACGGCCCGAACATCGGTGGCCCCACCGATTCCGGACAGCTCGACCGTGAACTTCATCGCGGCCATGGGCACCGTCGCCACCGGAGTCACCGTCGTCGCGACCGACGGCCCCGGCGGGCGCGCCGCACAGACCGTGAGCGCGATGTGCTCCGTCTCGGCCGACCCGGCGCTGGTGCTGGTCTGCCTGCACGGACGAAGCCCGGTCAACGACGCGATCTCCGAGAACGGCGTCTTCTGCGTCAATGTGCTTGCCACCCAGCATGATCACGTCGCAGACACCTTCGCCGGCCGCCCCTGGCCCGGCAAGCAGCGGTGGGACTTCACCTGCGGGCACTGGACCGTGGCCGAATCCGGCTCGCCCCGCGTCCACGACGCGATCGCGTCGTTCGACTGCACCGTCCACGACGTCATCGAGGCCGGCACCCACCGCGTCTACATCGGGCGCGTCGCCGCCGTGGAGGCACACCCCGGCGAACCGCTCGTGTACGCCTCCCACACCTACAGCAAGCCCGCAGCATTCGAACCTTCCACCTTTCCCGACTACCCGGACGCACACCCCGCGCCGAGGACCAGGAGCACGAAATGATCCGCACCGGAGACGAATACAGGGAGTCCATCAGGGACGGCCGTGAGGTCTGGGTCGACGGGGAACGCGTCAAGGACGTGGCCGACCACCCCATGTTCAAGCCGATCGTCGACGTGCGGGCCCGCATCTACGACCTCGCGCACGACGAGGCCACCCAGGACGCGATGACCTACGTCGATCCCGAATCCGGCGAACGCAACGCCATCGCCAACAAGCTTCCCCGCACGCAGCAGGACTGGCTCGACAAGCGCGCCGCCGTCGACCTGGTGCTCGAGGACACCCGCGGAGTGGTCACCCGTGTCGGTGACGAGACCATCGGCGAGATGTGGTCGCTGTTCGACGGTCAGGACGTCCTCAACGAGGTGGACCCGCGCTTCTCGGAGAACATCCGCCGCCACCTGGAGCGTTCGGTCCGGGAGGACCCGTTCCACGTGTCGGCGAACACCGACCCCAAGGGCGACCGGTCCAAGGCGCCGCAGGATCAGGACCCCGACATGCTCCTGCACGTCGTGAAGGAGACCGACAACGGCATCGTCGTGCGCGGCGCGAAATACGAGACCGCCGCCGCCTACTCCAACCAGGCGTTCACCAAACCCACCATCGCCAACTGGGGCAACAGTGAACTGTCCGACTACGCCGTCGGATTCGTGCTCGACATGGGTGCGCCGGGCCTGAAGTACATCTCCCGCAACGGGTTCGCCGGCCGCGCGCCGTCCGCCGACTACCCGCTCGCCAACCGCGTCGACGAGGTCGAGTCCCTCGTCGTGTTCGACAACGTCGAGATTCCCTGGGAAGACGTCCTGTTCTACCGGCACACCCGGGCCGCCACGTTCATCCGCTCCACCCTGCACCGCTACAGCGCGTTCCCGTTCGTGCAGCGCACGCTGCACCTCGCCGATCTGATGATCGGATCCGCACTGTGGAACGTCAAGCAGAGCGGCCTCGAGAAGCAGCAGGCGGTGCAGGAGAAGCTCGCCCAGCTCGCCTGCTACCGGGAGACGATCAACGCCCACCTCACCGCGGCCATCTCGCTCGCCGAACCCAGCCCCGGCGGCCTGCTCATGCCCAACCAGTCCCTGCTCTACACCGGCCGGGTGATGGCGCTCAGCCAGCTGCCCGCGATGATGCACATCGCCCGCGAGCTGTGCGGCGGCCAGATCTGCATCACCCCGGACGCCGCCACGTTCGCCGACCCCGACGTCGCACCGTGGCTGGAGAAGTTCTACTCCATCAACGACAACTGGGTGGCCGACGACCGTCGCAAGCTCCTCGCGTTCGCCCGCGACCTCCTCAACAGCGACTACGCGGGACATCGCCTGACGTTTCAGCTCTTCGCCCAGTCGCCGCCCTTCGCGCAGCTCGCCGCCGTGTACCGCAACTTCGACTTCGACGGTCCGCTCGGGCTGGTCAAGGCCGCAGCGGGGCTGTCGGACAACGTCGACGGAGGTGCGGCATGACCACCCACACCCGCATCCGCCCGTTCAACACCCGCGACACGTACCCGGAACAGAACCTCGACAACGACCTCGCGCAGGCCGTCGTCGCCGGCGGAGTCGTGTATCTCCGCGGACAGATCGGGCAGGACCTCGACACCCGGGAGTCGGTGGGAATCGGCGACGTCGAGGCCCAGGCCGACAAGGCGATGGCGAACATCGCGATGCTGCTGAAGGAATCGGGCAGTCGCCTCGAGGACGTCGTCAAGGTCACCGTCTACCTGGTGGACGTCCGATACCGGGAGACCGTCTACCGGGTGGTCGGACGCTGGCTGAAGGGTGTGCACCCGGTGTCCACCGGCATCGTCGTCGACGCCCTCGCCCGGCCCGAATGGCTCGTCGAGATCGACGCGACGGCAGTGATCAGCTCATGACGTTCTCACTCGTCGCCCGTGATTCCGGGGGCGCGTTCGGGATGGTCGTCTGCTCCTCCAGCCCCGCCGTGGCCGCACGCTGCCTGCACGTGCGGTCCGGGGTCGGTGTCGTCGCCTCCCAGAACGTGACCAATCCGCAGCTCGGCCCTGTCGGACTCGACGCGCTCGCGTCGGGTGCGAATGCCGAGACCGCACTGAAAACCGCACTCGCGCACGAGAAGTTCCCGGAGTACCGCCAGGTCGTCGTCGTCGATGCGGACGGCGGCACCGCGGTGCACTCGGGCGCGCAGACGCTGGGCATCCACAGCAGTGCGCAGGGCAGCGGCGCCGCCGTCGCCGGCAACATGCTCCGCGACGAAGGCGTCATCCGGTCGCTGCTGTTCGGCTACGTGTCCAGCACGGCCCCGACGTTCGAGGGCAGACTGCTCGACGGACTCACCGCGGCCGTCACCGCCGGCGGCGAGGCGGGGCCCGTGCACTCGGCGGGAATCCAGGTGGTCGAGGACGTGCCCTGGCCCGTCACCGATCTGCGCGTCGACTGGCACGACGACCCGGTCGGCGAACTGCGCCGGCTGTGGACGGTGTGGGAACCGCAGAAACGGGACTACCGGGTGCGGGGTGTCGACCCGACGGCCGCCCCGTCCTACGGCGTGCCGGGGGACCTGTGAGCGCCGACGCCGCGGTTCGCGACGGAGCCAGGAGGGCGGAAGGCCGGATCCTGGCTCTGTCGCACGACCTTCACGCCCACCCCGAGGTCGCGTGGGAGGAGGAACGCTCGTGCGTCCGGGTGGCCGGGGTGCTGTCGGACGCCGGTTTCACGGTGGAGCAGCAGTACGTGGGACTGCCCACCGCATTCCGCGCGCACGTCGGCTCCGGACCGCTGCACCTCGCGGTCTGCGCGGAATACGACGCGCTCCCCGGGCTCGGGCACGCGTGCGGGCACAACGTCATCTCCGCCATCTCGGTGGGGACGGCGCTGGCCCTCGCCCCACTCGTCGACGAACTCGGCATCACGCTGTCGGTGCTCGGCACCCCCGCCGAGGAAGGCGGGGGCGGCAAGATCGACATGCTGAAACGTGGAGCGTTCGAGGGCGTCCACGCCGCCGTCATGGCCCACCCCGGCCCGGTCGACGTCGCCCGGGCCGAACCGTACGCGGTGTCTCACAGCCACATCCGGTACGACGGCAAGGCGGCACACGCCGCCGCGTACCCGGAACGGGGCGTCAACGCGGCCGACGCGTTCACCGTGGCGCAGGTCGCCATCGGGCTGCTCCGGCAACAGCTTCCGTCGAGCACGCGAGTACACGGGATGATGACCCGCGGGGGAGAGGCGCCCAACGCCATTCCCCAGCGCACCGAAGGTCGCTGGTACGTGCGCGCGGAGACGCTGGAGGAACTGGCCCGCATCGAGCCCCGGGTGGCCCGTTGCTTCGAGGCCGGCGCCGTCGCAACCGGCTGTGAACTGACCATCGCCCCGGAAAGCGAACCGTACTCGGAGTTCCGCACCGACGAAGTGCTGCTCGCGTCGTACGTCCGGCACGCCGAGGGGCTGGGCCGCGTGTTCCGCACCGGCGCGGACTCGCTGATGAACCGGGCGTCCACCGACATGGGCAACGTCTCGCAGGTGATTCCCGCGATCCACCCCTACATCGGAATCGACTCCGCGCCGGCCGTCAACCATCAGGCCGAGTTCGCCGCGGCCAGCGCCGCGCCCGCTGCAGACCGGGCGGCCGTCGACGGCGCGCTGGCCCTCGCCCTCACCCTGCTCGACGCCTGCGGCTCCGCCACCCGTGAGTACTTGTTAACCGCCCGACGTTAAGAAGTACTCACGGGCGGAGCAAAGAATTCGAGCGCGATGTTGTCCGGGTCGCGGAACGAGATGCCGGATCCGTAGTGCGCATTCTTGATGCCCCCGTGCTCGATGCCGAGGGCATCGAGCCGCTCCACCCACCCGGGCAGTGCGTCGGGAGAACACTGGAACGCGATGTGGTCGAGTCCGACCTGCCGTTCGTCGAACCGTGCGGGAGCGCCGCTGTCGGGGTGCGTGTGCAGGCCGAAGAGCATGCCGCCGTCGAGCGAGAACACCGTGTGATGGAAGGTTCCCGATTCCTCGTCCTCGTCGAGCACGGGGGCTGATCCGAACAATGCGGTGTACCAGGCGGTGCTGGCCGGTAGGTCCGACACAGTGATCGCGACGTGGGTGAGGCCCGGGAAACTGGACATCTGCGACAACTCTCTTCTCCGGTGAATCGGTCTCTTCTTTCGACCCTAGCGAGCAGGCCCTGCTGCGTGGTGGCAACGGCGAAACCCTGCCCGAGCGGACAGGGGTGGGGCATTACGCACCGAGCGCACCGCCCGAACCTGTAACAGGCTCGGGCGGTGCGATGTTCGGGGTCTAGAGCCGCGCGGGCTCACGCGTGGCACCGGAGGTGGTCTTCGCCCCGGTCGAGCCGCGCCGCGCCAGGAGCAGGTAGATGGGTCCGGTCACCACCAGTCCTGCGACCCAGGACAGGTCGGCGCCGCCGAGGAACGCGGACACCGGGCCGGTGTAGAGAGACGTGGCCATGAACGGTATCTGGACGACGATGCCGAGCAGGTAGGCGGTGATGGCCGTCCAGTTGAAGCGGCCGTAGATGCCGCCGTCGAAGCGGAAGATCGAGTCGAGGTCGTACACGCCCTTGTGGATGATGTAGAAGTCGATCAGGTTGATCGCCGTCCACGGCACCAGGACCACGAGCAGCACGACCACCAGATCGACGAAGTGCGAAACGAAGTCGGCCGACAGCGCGATGGCGACGACGGACGCCGCGACGAGGATGATCGTCGAGAGGATCACCCGGGCGCGGGCGGTCGGAATCCAGCGGGCACGGAAGGTCTGGACCGACGTGATGATCGCGAGGACGGCGCCGTAGAGGTTCAGCGCATTGTGGCTGATGACGCTGAGCAGGAACAGCACCAGCATGATGCTGCCGAGGCTTCCCGTCGTCGCCTTGACGCCGTCCATGGTGCCCATGCCGACCGGTGCGGCGAGCGTGACGACCGCGCCGAACGCGAAGGCGAGGAACGAGCCGAGGGTGCAGCCGAGGTAGGTCGCCCAGAACGTCGACGGCACACCCACGTCCTTGGGGAGGTACCGCGAGTAGTCGGAGACGTAGGGCGCGAACGCGATCTGCCAGAGTGCGCCGAGTGACACGGTGGCCAGCCAGCCGGCGAAGTTGAAGTCGCCCCGGGTGAGGAAGTCCGACGGCAGGTCGCCGGTGAGGATGGCGAAGAAGCCCACGAGGATTCCGATTCCGAGAACCCAGGTTCCGATCCGGTTGAGGATGTGGATCAACCGGTAGCCGATGATGCAGATGACGGCGGAGCCGAGGGCACCGACCACGATCCCCACGTCCACGGGTATGCCGTTCACGATCCCGTGCATCGACTGGCCGGCCAGGACGATGTTCGACGAGAAGAACCCGAGATACATGACGGCGGCGATCACCACGATGATGAGCGCCCCGAACGTGCCGAACTGTCCGCGGCTCTGGATCATCTGGGGGATCCCCATCTGGGGTCCCTGCGCCGAATGCAACGCCATCAGGGCTCCGCCGGCGAGATGTCCGACGACGAACGCGACGAGGCTCCACCACAGCGAGAGTCCGAACAGGCTGGGGCCGAGGGCACCGGTCACGATCGGTAGCGGGGCGAGGTTGCCGCCGAACCACAGCGTGAACAGATCGCAAACCTTGCCGTGGCGATCGGATTCCGGGACGAACCCGATCGTGTGCTTCTCCAGCATCGGGGCGACGTGGGTGTCGGGCATCAATCCTCCGAACGGCGCGCAAGTGCGCCACTTCTAGGTCGAGTAGTGCAGACCACAATGGTCGGAGGCAGTGAATCTGTACAGAACAACTAACTGATGCGTTGCATCACTTCTTCTGATTCAGCCGGTCGGGCTAGCCTGGGTCGATGCGCACCGTGGGAGTCGACCTGGCGGCCGAACCGAAGAAGACGGCCCTGGCGATCGTCGACTGGTCCGGCGGTGTGGCCCGCGTCGAGTCCGTCCGGCTGGGAGCCGGGAACGACGCCGTCACCGAGGCCGTGCTGGCGTGCGACAGGGCCGGTATCGATGCACCGTTCGGCTGGCCCGACGCGTTCGTCCACATGGTGTCCGAGCACCACGCCGGCCGACTGTCCGCGACCAGCGGTCTCGCGAACCGAGAGGGGCGTCGTCCGCTGACCAAGCGGCGCACCGACCTCGTGGTGCAGGCGGCGACGGGGATATCCCCGCTCAGTGTGTCGGCGGATCTCATCGCGCACGTCGCGTTGCGCTGCGCCGGAATCCTCGCCGACCTGGGCCGGCTCGGCGTCGACGTCGGCCGTGTCGACGGCCGCGTGGTGGAGGCGTATCCGGCGGCCGCGCTGCGCACCTGGGGCCTGGTGTCGCGCGGATACAAGAGCGCCCAGAACCGGGTGACGCTGGGGGAGTTGGTCGACGCGCTCCTGGCGGCTGCGGACTGGTTGGATCTCGGTGCTTTCCAGACAATCTGCCGCGAGTCGGACGACGCCCTCGACGCCGTGCTGGCCGCGGTCATCGCGCGGGCCGCGGCCGTCGGCTGCACGGCACTACCCGAGGGCGACGACCGCGCCGTCGCCGAACGGGAAGGCTGGATTCACGTGCCGACGGGAGACCTGCAGTCGTTGCGGCCGTAGCGGCGGATCTCTGCGACTGTGCTGGTAGACCGACCGCGGCGACGCTCTCGGGTGAAACCTGGCAAATTGGACACCACACGCACCGTGCGTGGGCACACGAAGAAGGAGTCCAATGGCTTTCTGGGATCAGCTGAAGGCAAAGGCGTTCGAGATGAACGGCCAGCTCAAGACCAAGACGGCACAGTTCCAGAACAAGGAGTTCGCCAACGCCAGCATGGCCATGTGCGCCCTCATCGCCGCGGCGGACGGGACCATCGACCCGTCCGAGCGGCAGAAGACCGCGGCGCTGATCACCAGCAACGAGGCGCTGAGTGTGTTCCCGTCGGACGAGCTGAGTCAGAAGTTCGACTGGTACTGCAGCAAGCTGCAGTCGGATTTCGAGTTCGGCAAGATCGAGGCCACCGCCACTGTCGCGAAGCTGAAGTCCAAGCAGGATCAGGCACGTGCCGTCATCCAGATCGGCATCGTCATCGGTGGCGCCGACGGAAACTTCGACCAGCACGAGCGAAACGTGGTGCGCGACGCGTGTTTCGCCGTCGGCATCGCCCCGGCGGAATTCGAACTCTGACGTGATCGGTGACGCGCCCGGCGGCGGGCGCGTCACCGACGCTCAGTAGGCCGTGATGATCGGCGCCGGGTTCCACAAGCCCGAACGCGGAATCCGGGTGGTGTCGATCTCCGCGGTCTTCGCGCCGGGGTCGAGCGGCGAGTACTGCTCCACTCCGCCCCAGTCGCGGTCCCAGTCGTCCCGCAGATACGACGGTATGGTGCGGCTGGCCCGGGTCATCTCGATCCAGCCCAGGGGGCCTCCGCCGTACCGGTCCTGCCACAGGCTGGTCATGATCGCGCCGGGACGGTCGGGGAGGATCCGGTATTCGGGCGCCTCGGCGACACCCGCGCGGTGGTCGAACGGTCGCTGGCACGGAAAGGCAAGTCCCACAGCCCAGTCGATCATGACGGGCGCATCGGATCCGATCACATCGTTCAGTGTCTGCGTCCGCGGAACACGCGGCGGCGTCACCGCCAGCCACTGCTGCGGGTCGCTGTCCGAATCCGACGCCACCAGACGGATGACATCCGTATCGTCCGGCAGGGAGTCCAGCGGAACGCGCAGATTGCGCCACGACGGTGCCGGGCCGATGTCGATCGGCGTCACGCGTCCCGACACCCCGACCGTGCCGTCCGGTTGCGTGGTGCCGTACTCCACCTCGAGGTTCTGGCCGTAGGTGACGACGCCGTCCGCGTCGACGGAGTGGATGCGGCCCGCCGCGGCGATGGAGACGATGTCGCCCGCCCCGGCGTCCGTGTCGGGGTTCGGCAACCGGTACCAGCCGGTGGTCAGTGACGCGTCGCCGTCGCTGCCGTCGCTGCCGAGGACGGGCGTGCGGTCGGGGTCGAGGCCGAACGGCAGGGCCACGGCGCTGCCGTTGACACCCACCGCGCCTGCGCCGCCGCCGGTGCCCGCGGCGTTGCTCGACGCCGTCTGGTCGGTGTTGTCGGTCTTGACGGAGTTGGCGACGCCCGCATCCGACGATTCCTCGTCGGCACTGAGGTCGCCGGCGACGCCGTTCGGTGTGAAGCCCACGGTGCCGGTGCCCGCGAGGGCGGTGGCGGCGTCACCGGACAGTGGTTGCAGCAGCGACGCGTTCGGATCGGTTTCGAGCAGGACGTCGTTGGCGAGACCGCACGGTGCACCGGTGACGGCGTCGACGTTGGAACGGGCGAGGGAGAAGGCGGGGTATTGCGCGACCGCGCCCTTCGCCATCGACAGCACCTCGAACAGCACCATCGCGGCGGCCGCCACCGTCAACGGCGGGATCGCCCACAACCGGCGTCGCCGCACGGAGTCGGCCCGGGTGTAGGGCTCGCGGAAGTAGCACCACGCCGCGATCAGCAGCATCACCAGCGTGGCGCCGAGCAGAATCGTGCCGGCGCCCAGGCCGGCGATCGACACCGGCTTGTCCCACCACGGGACGCTGTAGCTGGACACGTACCACCACCCGTTGGTGCTGGTGAAACACATCGCGAGCAGGAACAGCACGGCGGCCGCGAACAGGGCGCGGTTGCGCGGCGAGCGCACCACGGCGGTGCTCACCGCCACGGACGCCAGGACGGCGAGCGACCCCGCGAGTCCCGCGTAGATGCCGAAGTGGTGCGTCCACTTGGTGGGCGTGAACATCATCAGCCCCATCGCGGCGAGCGTGATACCGATGAGCCGTCGCGACGGGCCGGCCGCGGTCCCGGGAATCCGGCCGCCCTTGCGCAACATCACGAGGACCGTCACGGCGATGCTCAGCACCATCGCGAACACGCCGAACCGGCGGGAGAGGGAACCGTCGACGGAGATGTTCAGGAGGTACTGGTAGCGGAGGTACTCGTCGAACCAGGGAACGTTGGGGCCGATCGCATGAACGTGCTGCATCTCCATGACGGCGGCGAGGGTCTGATCGGCGAACACTGCCACCAGGATCACGGTCCCCGACGCGACGAGCGGCGCGAGTAATGCGACGTATCCCACGGTCTTGGCCCGCGCGATCACGATCTGCAGGATCGGCCGGGCGCCCGCGACCAGGGCTCCGAAGCAGATCAACCCGGACGGGCCCGCGGTCAGCGTCGCCGCACCGACCAGGATCGCCACCGCGGCGGGCAGCAGTCGCCGGGTCGCGACGGCACGTTCCACCGAGCACCACGTGAGCAGCACGCCCACCGCGACGATCGGCTCGGGCCGCAGACCGTTGTTGTACGGGAGCCAGAACGCGAGGAACACCAGGCCGCCGGTCCACAGCGCGAGCCGGTTGCCCCGGACCGCGGCGCCGAGTCGCGGTGCGAATTCACGGCTGATCACCAGCCACGCGACGATGCCGGCGAGCAGCGCGGGCAGACGCACGAACGGGCTCGCCGGGGTGATGTTCGCCAGCACCGCGAGGACGTCGTAGTACGGAGAACCGAACGGCGCCTCCGGGACGCCGTACCAGCGGAAGTAGTTGGCCATATAGCCCGCGGCCTCGGAGGTGCGGGCCATGTTGAACTGATAGCCGTCGTCGGAGGTGGAGGCGCCGATGAAATGCCACAGCACCAGCGTGCCGAGGACGACGGCGTCGACCGCCCCGAACGACCACCAGCGGGTGGGCAGGAATCGTCGTGCCCGGCGCCCGTCCACGTTGTCGAGACGGTGCAGCGCCACCAGCGCCAGAATCGTCGCGAGCGCACCCACCACCATGGCCACGAACTTGATCGTCGACGGTGTCGACGAGAAGCGGCTGTCGATCTGGGCCGTCACCCGCAAGCCGTCGGGCACCGCACCGTCGAGGTCGCTGAAGATGCCCACCATCTGCGGTCGGAGGTCGCCGTCGACGACGGTCGGCGCGTCCTCGCCCACCCCGACGAAACCGGCGGTGGTCCGTGTGGAATCCGACGACACCACGAGCGCGCAGTCGGCGGGCAGCTGGTCCAGCGGCGACGACAGCAGCACCTTGTTCCGCAACTGCACCTCGACGCCGGCGGTACCGTCCGGGGTCGCACGATTCACTCTGGCGACCAGTCCGTACTTCCCGGCGTCGGCGGCGCCCGCGGGCGCGGTGGACGTCAGGACCCCGCCGCGGTCGGCGAGTGCACCGACCGCCGAACAGGGGATCTGCACGTCGAGCCTCAGCGGCGCGTAGGAGACGAGCGGCGCCTCGACGCTTCCGGTGCTGCCGTTCTGCGGCCAGGTGAGGGTCGCGCTGTCCTGCTCGACCGGAAGGAACGGGAGCGACAGTGTGAGCAGCACTCCGAAGACGGAGGCGATGATCGCGAGAAGGCGGGCGGAGCGGACCGACTGACCGAGGGGAGAGGACTGGGGCGGGGTCCCGATCGGCGACTCGTCCGAGTCGTCTCTGGACACATTCGCCGATTCCAGCCTGCTGTCAGTCACGACGTCGGATAGTACCCATCCGCGCCAATGGTTAGCGAAGGCAAGGAACGGGCCTGGTCGGCGTCCCGCGGTCCCGGCCGATCACATGTGAAAGTGTTTCAGGATCCGCGATCGGCGCTCCGCTCGAGTGAGGAGATGGTGGTGGTGCCGCGGACCACGGCGGTGCTGAACTTCGGAATGCACTTCGCGGATGATCTCGAACATGCCTCCGCCTTCCTGCTACGCGAGTCGGTAGCCCGACGGTAGGTCGGGTCCGGGGTGAGCCGATTCACCCGACGCGGGTGAACCAGGTCACCCGGTCACGGGCTGCACCGACAGTTGCTTCACCCCGGTCTGCGCACATCCGGTGGTGGGGTAGGGAAGGAACACCGACCCCGTGTCGTTCGGTGGGTACACCCTGAACCCGGCCACGGGGGTGGGTCCGCACGTCTCGGCCGGGTAGTTCTGCACCACCGTGGCACGCACCGCTGCGGTGGCCCGTGCGCCCGGGGCAACCGTCACCGGAGTCTCGGCTCCCCCGTCCCGATCGGCCGCGGCACCCACCTGCGGACCGTCCGGGGCCGCGACGTAGGACACCCCCGGGTAACCGTGGAGGACGCAGTCGCGGGTGCCGGTGTTGGTGAAGACGAGCGGGATCTCCTGAGATCCGGCGGCCCCACTCGCCTGTCCGAGCGTCACCTGCAGTTCGCCGATCAGGCAGCGGTCGGGGTGCGGTGCGGTCGTCTCGGTGGGCGCGGATCTCGTGGAGGTGATGTCACGTGAGGGTTCGGCGGTCCCGGTCTCGTCCGTCGAGCCGCACGCCGAGGCGGTGAGCACGGCGGCGATTCCGACCACGCCGAGAAGGGTGCGTGCCGGTGACTGCGTGCGCATCTGATCGCTCCTCTTCGCTGATGTGCTGCGGTACGTCGATGGTCCGCGATCGGTGCCGTCCCGGTGGGTGGTTCGGGGAGATCGCATTCGCCCCTTGCCGGAGGGTTCCGGTCGTAGGCTGCGGGGCGCAGGGGATCCGCGACACTTTCACTGGAGGCTGACTGATGAGCGAAGTTCTGGACCGGACCAAGATCTACATCGACGGGTCCTGGGTCGATTCGCAGGGAACGGGCCGGATCGACGTGGTGAATCCGGCGACCGAGGAGGTCATCGCGGTGGTCGCCGAGGGCACTGCCGACGACGTCGATCGCGCCGCGACAGCTGCGCGAGCGGCCTTCCCTGCATGGTCCGCGCTCAGCGGCAAGGAACGTGGCGAGTACCTCCGGAAGGCTGCTGCCCTGATCCAGGAGCGCCTCGACGACTTCACCGCCCTCGTATCCGAGGACATGGGCATGCCGCTGGGATTCGCGAAGCCCATCCAGATCGGAATGCCGCTCGCGAACCTCGCCGCCTTCGCCGAACTCGCCGCCACCTACGACTTCGACGCCCACGAGGTGGGCAACTCCCTGATCGTGCGCGAGCCCATCGGTGTCGTCGGTGCGATCACCCCGTGGAACTTCCCGCTCCACCAGGTGGTGCTCAAGGTCGGCGGTGCTCTGGCCGCGGGATGCACCGTGGTGCTCAAGCCGACCGAGGTGGCGCCGCTCGCCACCTACGCGCTCGCCGACGTCTTCGACGAAATCGGTCTGCCGGCAGGCGTGTTCAACCTCGTCAGCGGATTCGGGCCGGTCGTGGGCGAGGCGATTGCCGGCCACCCCGAGGTGGACATGGTCTCGTTCACCGGCTCCACCCGCGCGGGCAAGAGGGTCGCGGTGGTTGCGGCCGAGACGGTGAAGAAGGTGGCACTCGAGCTGGGCGGCAAGTCGGCCAACGTCATCCTCGACGACGCCGACCTGACGAAGGCGGTCACCGACGGCGTGGCCAAGTGTTTCCTCAACTCCGGTCAGACCTGCTCGGCACTGACTCGGATGCTGGTCCCCGCGGACAAGGTGAACGAGGCTGCCGCCATCGCGGCGCAGGTCGCGCAGAACTACTCCGTCGGCGATCCCACGGCCGCCACGTCGGTGCTGGGGCCGCTGGTGAACTCGAACCAGCTGAAGCGGGTGCGCGGCTACATCGAACAGGGCATCGCGGAAGGCGCCCGCGCCGTCGTCGACGGCCGGGAGACCGGCCAGGAATCCGGCTACTTCGTCGGACCCACCGTGTTCGCCGGTGTCACCGAGGACATGACCATCGCCAAGGAGGAGATCTTCGGCCCCGTCCTGTCGATCATCGGGTACCGGGACGAGGACGACGCGGTGCGTATCGCCAACGCGACGGAGTACGGACTCGCCGCCGGCGTCTGGTCCGATGACCAGGATCGTGCCGACCGCGTCGCACGTCAGCTACGTGCCGGTCAGGTCGAGGTGAACGGCGGGGCGTTCAACACCAACGCCCCGTTCGGCGGGTACAAGCAGTCGGGCATCGGCCGCGAGGCCGGCGTCCTCGGCTTCGAGGAGTTCCTCGAGATCAAGTCGATCCAACGGTAGGCGGCGGAGCGCAATTGGCCTCACGCTGAACCGAATCCGTGACTCCCGACCGTCGCTGTCCTACCCTCGAACCGAGGGGTGGACAGCGGAATAGAGGAGAACTACATGGATCTCGGTCTGGGCGGCAAGCGGGCCGTCGTCACCGGCGGCAGCCGCGGAATCGGTCTCGCGATCGCCCGCAGCCTCGCGTCGGAGGGGGTCGACGTCGTGCTCGCGGCCAGGAGTGTCGAGGCGCTGGAACTGGCGGCGAAGACGCTGTCGCAGGAGACCGGGCGGCGGGTGATCGGGGTACCCACCGACACCGGCGACGAGAATTCGGTGCGCGCCCTCGTGCAGCGGACGGTGGACGAACTCGGCGGCGTCGACATTCTGGTGAACGCCGCGGCCACACCGTGGAGCGCCGGCAAGCCGAGCGATTTCGCCTCCACCACCGACGACGTGGTGCGCGCCGAACTCGAGATCAAGGTGCTCGGCTACCTGCGGACCGCCCGTGCCGTGGCACCGCACCTCGTGGAGCAGGGGTGGGGACGGATCATCAATATCAGCGGGCTCGGTGCCCGCCAGGCCAACTCCATCGCGCAGACCGTGCGGAACGTCGGTGTGTCGGCGCTGACGAAGAATCTCGCCGACGAACTCGGGCCCCACGGCGTCAACGTCACCGTGGTCCATCCGGGACTGACGCGGACGGAACGCCTCGTCGACCGGCTCGCGGCACAGTCCGAGGAAGAAGGGGTGCCGGTCGCCGAGTTGGAGTCGCGGCTGGCCACCAACTCGATCCACCGGCTGATCGACGCGAGCGAGGTCGCGGACGTCGTCACGTTCCTGGCGTCACCGCGCAGTGTCGGGATCACCGGCGACGCGGTGGCCGTCGGCGGGGGCGCTCCGGGCGCTGTCTATTACTGAGCGGTGACCTCCCGGGCGGCGCGCTCCCCGGATCGGACGGCCCCGTCGACCCAGCCGCACATCACGGACGAACTCTCCGTGCCTGCCCAGTGAATGCGACCGCAGGGCTTGCGGAGGGCGTGCCCGAATTGGGTGAGCACACCCGTCGGCGCATGACTGAGCATGCCGCCGCCGGAGTAGCGCTCGACGCTCCAGTTCTGCTCGATGTAGTCGACGGGGGAGGCTGCCTTACTTCCGAACCTCGAGGTCAACTCGCCGAGCACATGGTTCTTGCGTTCCGCTTCCGGCAGCGTCCCCAGCTTGCGGGCGATCGGTCCCTCGACGATGACGCACAGAACACCGGGACGTCCCGTGTCCGTGCTCGCGTCGATGGTGATCGTCGCGGGGGAGTCGGGTGCCGCCGACTGCCCGGACAATCCGTCGGCGCGCCAGAAGGGTTCGTCGTAGAGGACGGCGATCTTCATGACCGCGCCACTCGGCATTCTCTGATGAAGGAAGGCCCGATCCATCGGAAGCAGAGGCTCGTAGAGGATCTGGCTCGCGATCGCGAGGGGGACCGCGACGATCGCCCGCTGTGCCCGCACGGCCATGTCCGCGGATCGGACGGTCACGCCGTCGCCGTCCTGCGCGATGTCCCGCACGGGTTGCGACAGATGGAGTGCGTCGCCGATCTCCGCTGCCATCGGACGGTAGACGGCACCCATCCCGCCGACCGGCCGCGCATCCTCGGCAGCGTCCTTCACACCGAGAACGAAACTCGGACCGCCGCCGGACGCCATCTGGTACAGGACGAACAGCATCGACACCTCGGACGCCGCGGACGTGTAGCAACCGGCGATGGCGGTCTCGAGAAGGTCGTGGGCGGGCCTGGACAGCGTGTTGTCGCCGAGCCACTTGGCGAGGCTGATCGCGTCCCACTTGGCCGCCTTCTTCGCCTCCCACGGCGCGTCCAGCGGGATCGACTTGCACATCTCACCGAGTTCGACGAACACGGCGCCGAGATTGGCGGCGGCCCAGGGGCTCATCGTCAGGGGAATCGTGCCCTTGTACCGGTACTGCTTGCCGTCGACGACCATCATCGCCTCGCCGTCGGTGTACTGCTTGTAACTCTTGACGCCGAATTCGTCCATCAGGGCGTAGATCCGGTCCTGTCCCGGCCCGATCCACGCACCGCCCCGATCGATCCACGAACCGTCCTCGCGGACTTCGGTGAAGGTTCGCCCGCCGATCCGGTCACGCGCCTCCAGGAGCGCGACCGATCGTCCGGCCTGTTTCAGGCGCAGTGCCGCTGTCAATCCGGCGAATCCGGCGCCTACGACGCAATAGTCGACCTCGATGTCTGCCATGGCAAATCCCCTCGCGCTCCGCGCGCGGCCCTCGTGCGGCCGTATGTAATGGGTGCGCCGCCATTGGTCCTGGGGGTGTGAATTCCTCTCTCCGGGAATGAAATCGCCGCGCACAGAACATATTCATCCTTACTCGCGGCGAGTCGTGCGGTCAAGTGCTGCGCTCGTGAGTACTTGTTAACCGCCCGTGGTTAACAAGTACTCACGGGTGGGGACGAGCGGGAAGACCTGCTCGGCGATGCGCTCGAGTTCCTGGTGTGCGGGGGAGCACTGGATGAGCAGCAGGGTGAGACCGGCGTCCTGGTAGGCGCGGATCTTCTCGGCGACCTGTTCCGGTGTGCCGACGAGGTCGGGGCGCAGTCCGCGCGTGCCGACGGAGTACTCGCGCCTGGACAGCTCGACGTCGAGTTCGGAGTTCTTCACGAACTCCTCGAACGAGGCGTATCCGGGCGAGTGCGGATCGACGGTGGTGATGCGTTCGAGTTCGGCGCGGGCTTCGGCTTCGGTGTCGCGCACGATGATGTACGTGGACATGCCGAATTCGGCCATGTCCCGCTGGTGGATTCGCTGCGACCGGGCGTTCATGTCCGCGATCTTCGTCCGCACCTCGTCGACGGTGCCGCCGTGCAGCACGTACGAGTCGGCGAAGGTTGCGATCGATTCGCGGCCGCTCTCGCTCTCCCCGCCGGCGAAGACCGGGGGATGGATGCCGGGTTTCGGAGACAGGATCGAGTCGCGCACGCTGAAATGCTCGCCCTGGTAGGTGAACGGGGTGTGCTCCCAGAGCCCACGGAGAACGTCGACGAATTCGGTGGCTTGCCGGTATCGGTCGTCATGCCGGGTGAAGGCGCCGCCGTATTGCCGGGCTTCCTCCTCCCACCAGGCGGCGACGACGTTGAGCGCGAACCGTGCCGCACCGGCCTCGGTTGTTCCGGCGATGTCGGTGATCGTCGCCGATTCCTTCGCGGTGACCGCAGGCAGGTGGAATCCGGGTCGCACCGCGGTCATCACCCGGAGCTGTTCGGTGACCGCGAGGATCGCCGACGACAGCGACCACGCCTCGAGGCTGGGCGCGTCGACGCCCTTGCGGTCGTTGAGATAGAGCTCGGGCACGAGGGTGGTGTGGTATCCGAGCCGGTCGGCGAGCTGGGAGAGCTTCTTGACGTAGTCCCAGGTGGCGGGCATCCCTTCGTCGCCGAGGTTGCGCAGGAAGCCGCCGTAGATGGGCGTCCAGTAGCCGAAGTGCATGTCATTCCTCCGTGATGGCGTCGAGCGAAGCACGCAGATCGTCGACGAGGTCTTCCAGGTTTTCCAGTCCGATCGACAATCGGACGGTGCGGTAGCCGAATCCGGCGTCCCGGAGTTGTGTGTCGCCGAGGTGGCTGTGCGTGGTGGTGGCAGGGTGCACTACCAGCGAACGGGCGTCGCCGATGTTGGCGACGATGGCGAACAGTTGCAGCGAGTCGATGAACTTCGCCACCTTCGAGTCGTCGACGGCGAGATCGAAGGAGAAGACCGACCCGGCGCCGCGCGGCAGGTACCGCTGGGCGGCGTCGTGCCACCGGTTGTCCGGCAGTCCGGGGTAGTTCACCTTCGCGACCGCGGGATGACCGTCGAGAAAGTGGGCGATCGCCAGCGCCGAACCGACCTGCCGTTCCAGCCGCAGGTCCAGCGTCTCCAGCCCCTGCAGCAGCTGGAACGAATTGAACGGGGACAGTGCGGGACCGAGATCGTGGACGATCTTCGTCTTCGCGTAGACCAGGTAGGCGCTTCGCTCGCGGCCGAACTCCTCCCACAGCACGAGGTCGCCGATGCGGGGGTAGGGCTCGGTGAACTGGGTCCACCGCTGCGGTTCCGCGCCGAAGTCGAACGTGCCGAGGTCCACGATCACACCGCCCAGCGAACTGCCGTGCCCACCGATGAACTTGGTGGCCGAGTAGACGGTGATGTCGGCTCCGAAATCCTTCGGGCGCAGCAGGTACGGGGTGGCGATCGTGTTGTCGACGATCAGCGGGACCCCCGCCTGGTGCGCGATGTCGGCCACGGCCCGGACGTCGAGCACGGAGGCGACGGGGTTGCCGATCGTCTCGGCGAAGAAGGCCCTGGTCTCGGGACGCGCGGCCGCACGCCAGGCGTCGAGGTCGTCCTGATCGACGAGCGTGACCTCGATCCCGAAGTCCGCGAACGTGTCGGTGAGGAGATCGACGGTTCCCCCGTACAACTGCCGAGCCGCGACGATGTGCTGCCCGGACTTGGCGAGCGTGAGAAGTGCGACCGCGACGGCGGACTGCCCGGATCCAGTGGCGAGGGCGGCGACGCCACCGTCGAGATCGGCGAGGCGCTGCTCGAACACGGCCTGGGTGGGATTCCCGGTGCGGCTGTACAGGTTCCCTTTCCGGCGGAGAGAGAAGATGTCCCGGGCCTGTTCGAAGCTGCCGAAGTCGTAGGCAACCGATTGGTAGATCGGGGGGATCGCGGTGTTCTGCGGCGTTCCGGGTTGATAGCCGGTGCGGACCTGCCGGGTCGCGAACCCTGTGGTCTCGGGCATCGGTGTGCCTGTCCCTTCGTCGATACGTCTGAGGGGGTCTGGGTGAATGAGAAAGCGGGTGAGTGGCAGAGCAAAACGAATATGTTCGGAACAAAACACGAAGCGCGGCGAGAAGGCACGCGTTTTGTTCTGCTCGAGCTTTAGTCTTGTTCGACCTCGCGCGTGTGGGTCAGGGTGACGCAGTCAATCCTGCGAACAACCCCCCGAATGAGGTAATCAGTGGACATCGACTGGCTGGAACCCGAAGCGACTGTGCGTGGCTCGGTGATCGTCGTCGCCGGCCGCGGTGAGCATGCTCACGTGTACCGCCGGTTCGCCCGCCGGATCGCCTTCGATGGTTACCGTGTCGCGGTGGTGGAGAACGATCCCGCTGTGACTACCCGGGTGATCGACGATGCCGCCACCGATCTCCCGCTCACCGTCGTCGGGTCGGACAGTGGCGCCCTGACCGCCCTCGACCTCGCCGCGACGCATCCGGCCGTGTCCGGGGTGGTGGCAGCCGGTCTTCTCGTGGCGAGCGCCGACGCCTTCACCGGAGAGTGGGACGGTGAACTCGAGATCCGTTCCGCGTGTCCCGTGCATCGGGGGGTCCTGTCCTCGGCCGACGCTCTCGAGCGGGGAACGCTCGGTGCGGAGGCGCCGGTGGCCACGGCGGATTCGCTGAACCACGTGCAGGTTCCCGTCCTCGTCGTGCACGGAGGCGCCGACGCCCTGAGCCCGTCGGCGGATGTTCTCGCCGTCACGTCCGCGTTGCCCGACGCCCGGGTCGTCGTCGTCCACGAGGGGCGGCACGACATCCTCAACGACGTGTCCCACCGGTCGGTCGCCGCGGAGATCGTGCAGTTCCTCGAGCGCCTGCGCCTGCCCGGCATTCGCGACATCATCCTCCGCGAACCGGCCGGGGCACTCGCGCAGTGACCCGGACTCGCGGGGCGCGGGGCCGGTAGTGGTTGTCGATCGAAGGGGTGTGGATGTCAGCGGTGCTGGAGTCGGAGACGATTGCTCCGGAGTGGTTGCTCGAGCGGATCGACGGCCGCACCACGGAACTGGCCGATGCCGTCGCCGACCTCATCAGGTCGGGTGAGCTCAGCCCCGGCGATCGCCTGCCGACCGTCCGCGCACTCGCGAAGTCGACCGATCTCAGTGTCGGCGCGATTATCAGCGCCTGGGGCCGGCTGCAGGAACAGGGGTTCGTGCAGACCCGCCGCCGCGGCGGCACCGTCGTTCTTCCGCCGCTCGACAGCGTGCCCGAGCGCGGCATACCCGACTGGCGTGGCGTCGACCTGGCGCAGAATGCGCCCGACCTGGCTCTGCAGCCGTCCCTGTCCGACGCTTTGTTGTCCAGTCTGGACGCCGAGACGTTGAATGTGTTCGGCCGGGAACTGATGACCGAGCGGTTGAGGAATGCCGTCGCCCCGGGTTGGCCGTTCGAACCCGAGGCCTGGGCCACGGCGGGCGGTGGCACCGAGGCGCTGTTGCTGGCCGTGGAGGCGGCAGCGCCACCCGGTTCGATGGTGGCCGTCGACGAGCCCCTGGGCCCGGGTGTTCTCGACACCCTCCGCGACCTGGGCCTGGATGCGGTCGGCGTCGGCGCGGACCGCGACGGCCCCAGGCCGGACGCTCTCGACGCGGCCCTGACCGCCGGCGCGGTGGCGTTCGTGTTCCAACCCGGTGCGCCGTTCGCCGTCGATCATGCGGTCAGTGCGAGGCGCACGAGTGAACTCGCCGAGGTGCTGCGGCGGCATCCGGCGGTGTGGGTCGTGGAGGACGACTCGATCGGACCGCTCGAACCGCAGCAACCTCCCTCTCTGGGATCGGTACTGCCGCAGCGTGTCGTCCGGATCCGCAGCTACTGCAAGGCATATGGGATCGATGTGCGGACCTCCGTTCTCGGCGGGTCCCGCGAACTGATCGAGAAGGCGATGAAGGTGCGCAGTCACGGAGTCGGCTCGAACAGCCGGATCCTGCAGAACACCCTCGCCCATCTGATCGGCAGCGCCGACGCCGAGCACACGGTCACGGCGGCGCACGAGCGCTACGCGTCCAGACGCACGTCGCTGCTGGAGGCGCTGATCGACCGTGGTATCGAGGCTTTCGCGGGCCCGCACAGTCTGGTCGTGTGGGTCACGGTGTCGGACGAGACCGCCGCCCTCGTCGCGCTGGCGCGGCAGGGCATCTCCGTGGGGGCCGGCTCCCGCTCGTTCGTGCAGGCGCCCGCGCGTCAACTCCTGCGCCTGTCGGCCACCCAATTGCCCGACGACCCGGACCTGATCGGGCAACTCGCCGACGTCGTCGCGGTGGCCGTCGCGGAGTCGTCACGCGAGTTCTTCGACTGATCGGACTTTGTTCGACAGCCCTGCGGGACATACGAAATATGTTTTGAAACATCGAGAATTTAATACTCTGCACGCGTCTGTTTGCTCCATACACTTCAACGCGGCGTGCCGAGGCAGGTGCCTGACGGCGGACGACGAAGGAGCGAGAACATGACGAGACGGCAACTGAAATTGGGCGCTGTCCTCACCCCCACGGGTGGGCCCGGGCACCCGTACACCTGGCTGGACCCGGAGATTC
Organism: Rhodococcus sp. JS3073; assembly: GCF_026810085.1. Classification (NCBI taxonomy): domain Bacteria; kingdom Bacillati; phylum Actinomycetota; class Actinomycetes; order Mycobacteriales; family Nocardiaceae; genus Rhodococcus; species Rhodococcus sp. JS3073. The sequence continues at coordinate 6,609,485 of NZ_CP113951.1, forward strand.
CCGCCGACGCGAGCGTCGACATCGACTGGTACATCCGGTACGCGCGGCTGGCCGAGCAGGCGCGGTTCGACCTCGTGTTCATCGTCGACAGCCAGTTCATCACCCCGGACTCGCCCCCGCACTACCTGAACCGGCTCGAGCCGCTGACGCTGCTGTCCGCGCTCGCGGTGGCCACCGAACACATCGGGCTCGTCGGAACACTGACCACGTCGTTCAACCAACCGTTCAACCTCGCGCGACGGTTCGCGTCCCTCGACCTGATCAGCCGTGGCCGTGCCGGCTGGAACGTGGTCACCAGTGGCGACTCGGGTACCGCCGGAAACTACGGCCTCGAGGAGCATTACGACTACGCCACCCGCTACGGCCGGGCCCTCGAACACGTCGAGGTCGTCAAGGCTCTGTGGGACTCCTACGAGGACGACGCGTTTCCGCGCGACCGGGAGGCCCGCCGCTTCCTCGACCCGGACAAGCTGCACACCCTCGATCACCGGGGTGAGCACTTCTCGGTGGTGGGCCCGCTCAACATCGAACGCTCGCGGCAGGGGCAGCCGGTGATCTTCCAGGCCGGCGACTCCGACCAGGGTCGCGACCTCGGAGCGCGCATCGCCGACGGAATCTTCACGCACGCACCGAGTTTCGAGGCGGGCGCCGCGTTCTACACCGATATCAAGACCCGCGCCGCGGCCTACGGGCGCGCTCCCGAGGACATCGTGATCCTGCCGGGAGTCAGCGTCACCGTGGGCGACACCGACACCGACGCACGCGAGATCGAACGCGCAACCCAGCTGGCGGACAACGACTTCGGAAAGTCCCTCCGGGAACTCGGCCGGCCCTTCGGCTGGCACGACTTCCGGCAGTACGACCTCGACGCGCCGTTCCCCGCCGAAGCACTGCAGCACGCCGAGCGCAGCTTCTACACGCAGGCGAAGAAGATCGCCGACCTCGCCGCCGACCGCGGGCTGACGCTGCGGCAGACGGTCGAGGCGCTCAGCGCGCCGAAGACGTCACCGTTCACGGGCAGCGCCGAGACCGTCGCGAACGAACTGCAGCGCTGGCTGGACGGCCACGCCCTCGACGGCATCAACATCCACATCGGCCACCCGGCACAGTTTCAGCGCTTCGTCGACGAGGTGCTGCCGATCCTGCGTGAGCGCGGGGTCGTCCGGGAGGACTACGAGCAGAACACGTTGCGCGGCAACCTCGGCCTGCCGTTCGCGGAGAACCGCTACACCCGGGCGCGGCGTGCGGGAATCGACCCCGCCCCGCTGCCCGGCACCGCCGCATCGCTGCCCGCGAGCGTCTGAATCACCACCCCCCTCTGCATGGTCAGGAGCACCCAGTGAGCAAGAAGAGCCGGCGGATCGTCGGCGCCGTAGTACTCGGAGTGATCGTCGGGCTCGTTGCCACCGCGTGCGGTGGCGGCAGCAGCTCGGACGGCGCCGAGGTCAAGTGGGCGTTCAACCTCCCCACCTCCTGGGATCCGGTGACGAGCCGGACAGGAAACGACATCAACACGATCAGCCTCGCGTACGCGTCGCTGACCCGGCTCGACGCCGAGGGCAACGTCGAACCGTCACTCGCCGAGAGCTGGAAGTACAACGCCGACGGCACCGCCGTGACCTTCACCCTGCGTGACGGTCTCACCTTCTCCGACGGGACCACCCTCGACGCCTCGGCGGTCAAGGCGTTCTTCGACCGCGGCAAGACCCAGGACGACTCGTTCCTGCGCGATCAACTCGCCGGTGTCACCGAGACCACGGCCGACAGCGCCACCGACGTCACACTGCACCTGGCCGACGCCGACTACCAGATCCCGTACCTGGTCGCCGGGCGCACCGGTGCCATCGCCAGCCCGACCGCGGCCGCCGACCCGCAGAAGCTCAGTGTGTGGCCGGTCGGCGCCGGTCCCTTCCGGATCACCGATTTCGTCGCCGAGGATCACGCGTACTTCGAGAAGAACCCGAACTACTGGGACGCCGAGAACATCCACATCGACCACTTCGAACTCAGCGTCGCCCCGGACCCGGCCACACTCGTCGCCGGGGTCCAGTCCGGCTCCATCGATTTCGCGACGCTGCCGGCCCTGCAGTCCAAGGAAGCCGAGGCCGCGGGTCTCGATGTCACCGTGAAGCCGTCGCTGGCCGCGAACGACGTGTCCATCAACCTGAACAAGGCCCCGTTCGACAATCCGAAGGTCGTCGAGGCGTTCCGTTACGCATTCGACCGCCAGGCGTTCGTCGACGTCATCACGAACGGGTTGGGCAGCACGACGAGCCAGCCCTTCCCGGAGGGATACCTCGCGTTCAACCCGGAGATCGAGAAGCTCTGGAACTACGATCCGGACAAGGCATCTCGTCTCCTCACCGAGGCGGGCTTCGGTCCCGGACAGTTGTCGATCGAGATCACCGCGCAGTCGGCGGCCACCAACCGGGCGGAGCTCGTGCAGTCGCAGCTGAAGAAGGTCGGCGTCGAGTCCACCATCAAGGTGGTGCCGCCGGGATCGTCGACGTGGCAGAGCGAGGTCTACATCGCGAAGAACCCGCAGCTGGCGACGGACGGCACCATCGGGCGTGAATCCCCGGTGCAGAATCTGCTCGCCGTCTACGGTCCGGAAGGCATCATGAACCTCAGCGGCCCGCACGCGTCGCCGGAGTTCACTGCCGCGCTCGACGCCGTGCGTCGCACGCCCCTCGAGGACCCGGAGTACAAGCCGCGGCTGTGGCAGGCCGTCAAGGTCGGTGTCGAGCAGTCGCCGACGAATTACATCTTCAGCAATCCGTGGATCATCGTGTCCAACCCGGACCTGAAGAACCTGAACATCCTGCCGTCCCAGGTGCGGTGGGAAGGCGTCACGGTCTCGTGACCACCGCCGACGTCCAGGCCGCAGGCACCGGGAGGACATTCGCTCTCCCGGTGCCTGCGGGCGCGCTCGGCACGGCGCTGCGGGTCGTGCTGAGCACCGTGCTGATCGTGGTCCCGGTCTTCCTGTTCTCCACCCTGATCACCTTCCTGCTCGGCGCGGCCAGCGGGCTGAATCCGGCCGCCGGGATCGCCGGCGACGCCGCGACGCCGGAGACGATCGCCCGCATCAACGCCGAATTCGGGCTGGACAAGCCGGTCTGGCAGCAGTACGTCGACTGGATGTCGAGCATGCTGAGCGGCGACCTCGGGGTCTCGTGGTTCAGCAAGATCCCGGTCAGCGAGTTGATCGGCGAGCGGCTGGCCGTCAGCGCCTCGATTGCGGGTGTGGCTCTGGTCATCGGACTCGTCCTCGGTGTGGGACTCGGTGTGCTCGCCGCCGTCTACAAGGGCAGCCTGATCGACCGGCTGATCACCGCCTACACGTCGGTGGCCTCGACGCTGCCGCCGTTCGTCATCTCGATCGGACTGATCCTCGTCCTCAGCGTCGGGTTGCACTGGCTGCCGTCGGCCGGGTACGTCCCGCCGGACGAGGACTTCGGCCGCTGGCTGTCGCTGATCATCATGCCCGCGATCGCGTTGAGCATGGACGTCGTCGCCGACATCGCGCGACAACTCCGCACCGGATTGGTCGCGGAGCTGGACCAGAACTACGTCACCGGCGCGGTGGTCCGGGGTATCGGTCCGTCCCGGATCCTGTTCGTGCACACACTGCGCAACGGCAGCGGTCCCGCGCTGTCCATCCTGGGTATGAAGATCCCCACGCTCATCGGCGGCGCCGTCGTGATGGAGACCATGTTCTCCATGCCCGGCTTCGGTCGCCTCGCCGCCGACTCCGCGCTGCGCGGAGACGTTCCCATCGTCCAGGGAACGCTCGTCGTGGCGATCGTGTTCGTGCTGTTCTGCAACATCGTCGTCAACGTCGCCCAGAGCGTCTTGCAGCCGGCAACCAAGCGGAGAGACTGAAAATCCCATGCTCACAGCAATCCTGCGCTACCACTCCGCTCGCGCCGCGGTGGTCGTCCTCGGGCTGATCGTGGTCCTCGCGGTGTTCGGGCCCGCCCTCGCGCCGTTCGACCCGCTCGAGCAGGACACGTCGGCGATCCTGCAGGGCCCGAGTGGAACTCACTGGCTCGGGACGGACAACGTCGGACGGGACGTGTTCAGCCGGCTTCTGGCGGGTTCGACCGTGTCGGTGCTGTCCGCACTGCAATGCGTCGTGGTCGGATTCCTCCTCGGCGTGATCCCGGGCTTCCTGTCGGTGTACCTCGGGCGCGGCGTGGAATGGTTCACCCTCCGGTTGATGGATGCGCTCATCACGCTGCCGTTCCTCGTGTTCGCCGTCGCGATGACCGCGCTGCTCGGAAACGGGCTCGCCCAGGCGATGTTCGCGGTCGGCATCCTCATCGCACCCGCGTTCTACCGGGTCACGCGTGCCGCGGCACTGACCGTGGCCAACTCCCAGTACGTCGAGGCCGCCGAACTGATGGGCGCCGACACGTCCTGGATCATCCGTCGTCACGCGGTGCGCAAGGTGCTGCCTGCGGTGGGGGTGACGTTCGCGGCGATGACCGGAGCCAGCCTCGTCATCGTGTCTTCGCTGACGTTCCTCGGGATCGGCGTCGTTCCGCCGGACCCGACGTGGGGCGGACTCCTCGCCAGCGGATTGCAGTACCTCTACCAGGTTCCGTTCGGCCCCGTCGTCCCCGCCCTGTTGATCGTGGCGACCGTCTGGGCGCTCAACGCCATCGCCGACGCGCTGCGGGATGCAACGGGGCAACCCCAACGCCGCGCCCGCAGGAAACAGGAGGTCACCTCGGATGTCCACTGACACATTGGATGCCACGTCGGCACCCGCAATTACGCGCCCCGACAGGCGGGTGCTCACCGTGAGCGATCTGCGCATCGCACTCGACGACGGAACCGAACTGGTCCACGGCGTCGACTTCTCCCTCGCGCGCGGCGAAGCCCTCGGGATCGTCGGCGAATCGGGCAGCGGCAAGTCGCTGACCTGCCGCGCCATCCTCGGAATCCTGCCCGGCGGAATCGACGTCACCGCAGGCTCGATCGACTTCGACGGCATCGAACTCACCGACCTCGGTCGCAAAGACTGGCGGCCACTGCGCGGAACCCGCATCTCCGCGGTGTTCCAGGACCCGGCGTCCTATCTGAACCCGTCCATCCGGGTCGGTGAACAACTGGCCGAGGCGCTCCGGTCGACCCTCGGGTTGTCCCGCGCGGACGCCCGGCGGCGCGGTGTCGAACTGTTCCGGAAGATGGGGCTGAACGACGCCGACACCGTGTACCGCCAGTACCCGCACGAACTGTCCGGGGGAATGCTTCAGCGCGTGCTCATCGCGATCGCGGTGTCCGCGGAACCGGAACTCCTGATCGCGGACGAGGCGACCACAGCCCTGGACGTCACTGTTCAGGCCGAGGTCCTCGACCTCCTCGAGGACCTGCGCGACGAACTGGGCCTCGCCCTCGTCCTCGTCTCGCACGACCTCGCCGTGGTCGCTCAGGTCTGCGACAGCGTGATCGTGATGCGGGACGGCGCCGTCGTCGAGTCGGGGCGTGCGGAGGACCTGCTCACCGCGCCCCGACACGAGTACACCCGCCAACTCGTCGAGAACCATCGGGAGTACGGGCTCGAGTCGTTCACCGGGAAGGAGGCGGCTCGTGTCTGAGTCGTTGCTGCGCATGACCGGCGTCCGGGTGGAGCGTGGGCCCCGGGGGGCCCGCAAGCAGATCCTGCACGGCGTCGACCTGACCATCGATGCCGGTGAGAAGGTGGGACTCATCGGTGAAAGCGGCTCCGGGAAAACGACACTGGCCCGCACGATTCTCGGTCTGATCACTCCGACGTCCGGGTCGATCGAGCTCCGCGGGCAGCGCGTCGACGACCTGTCCACGGCGCACCGCAGGGCGCACCGCCGCACGGGGACCGTCCAATACGTGTTCCAGGATCCGCTGCTGAGCCTCGATCCGGACATTCCGGTGGGCGAGTCGATCGCCGAGGGACTGCTCGTGCGGGGCGGACTCGACCGCGGCGTCGTGCGGTCGCGGGTGGCAGCGGTACTGAGCAGTGTCGGACTCGACGCCGGCATCGCGGCGCGGATTCCCGCCGACCTGTCGGGTGGGCAGCGTCAGCGGATCGCGATCGCGAGGGCCCTCGTCCTCGACCCGGCGCTGCTGCTGCTCGACGAACCGGTCAGCGCCCTCGACTCGGTCAATCGCATCCAGATCCTGAAACTGCTCACCGAACTCGGGCACTCGCGGCAACTCGCTCAGCTGTTCATCTCACACGACCTGGGGGCGGTCGCGGCGCTGGTGGACCGGATCGTCGTGCTGTACCGCGGCAACATCGTCGAGGACGGACCGACCCGTCAGGTGATCTCCGATCCCCAGCACCCGTACACCGCGCTCCTCGTCGGTTCGGCTCCCACGTTGAGCGGCGGCGCGGTGACGCGGGAACGTCGCCGCGAACTGAGGCTCCGCCTCCCGTGAGTACTTGTTAACCGCGGGCGGTTAACAAGTACTCACGGGTCAGCGGCGCAGTGCCTTTCGTGCCAGCCAGTTGCCGAAGAACTGGGAGGCCTGGACGAGCAGGATGATGACGAGGGTGGCGACGAGGGTCACCTGCCAGTTGAATCGCTGATAGCCGTAGACGATGGCGAAGTCGCCGAGCCCGCCGCCGCCGATCGTCCCCGCCATCGCGGACATGTCGACGATGCCGATGAGAACGAACGTGTAGCCGAGGATCAACGGGCCCAGGGCTTCCGGGATGAGCAGGGTGACGATGATCCGCAGGGGTCCCGCACCCATCGCGCGGGCAGCCTCGATCACGCCGGGGTCGACAGTCACCAGATTCTGTTCCACGATGCGTGCGATGGCGAACGACGACGCGATGATCATCACGAAGATCGCGGCCTCGGTTCCGATGGTCCGGCCCACCACGGCAAGGGTCACGGGCCCCAGCGCGGCGAGCAGAATGATGAACGGAATCGGCCGGACGATGTTCACCAGAATGTTCAGCACCGTGTAGGCGGCCGTGTTCTGGAGAATCCCGCCCTTCCTCGTGGCGTACAGCAGCGTGCCCACCACGAGCCCGATCAGCCCGCCGACCACCAGGGTGATCACCACCATGTAGATGGTGGTGCCGATGGATTCGAACAGTACGGGGCGCAGTTTGTCCCAATTCGTGGTCATGCCTGTACTTCCTCGACGTCGGTGACGGTCCGCAACCGGCGGATCACGTCGTCGACGCCGTCGTCGGGACCGACGAGTTCGAGCGTGAGACTGCCGAACGAGCGGTCCTGCAGGGTGGTGATGCCGCCGTAGACGATCTCGAACCGGACGCCGTGCCCACCCGCGTCGGAGAGGACGTCGCCGATCCGGCTGCCGTCCCGCACGTCGGCGGTGACGATCCGGCCACCGAATCGCGACCGCAGCCGTTCCAGGTCGGCGGGCTCCGGGCGGTTGCGCAGGATCGTGCTCACGAAGCTCTTCGACGCCGGCGCCTGGGGTTCGGAGAAGACGTCGAACACCGTGCCGAGTTCCACGACACGACCCTCCGCCAGCACGGCGACACGATCCGCGACGGCACGGACGACGTCCATCTCGTGCGTGATCACCACGATCGTGACCCCGAGCTCCCGATTCACCTTGCGGAGCAGGCGGAGTACGTCCTGCGTGGTCTCCGGGTCCAGGGCACTGGTGGACTCGTCGGCGAGCAGCAGGTCCGGCGACGTCGCCAGCGCGCGGGCGATCCCGACGCGCTGCTTCTGCCCGCCCGACAGCTGGTCGGGGTAAGCCCGCGCCTTGTCGGAGAGACCGACGAACGCGAGCAGTTCGGCGACGCGTTCGCGGCGCTTCTGCCGCGGCCACCCCGCCACGACGAGGGGGTAGGCCACGTTCCCGGCGACGGTCCGGGAGCGGAACAGGTTGAACTGCTGGAAGATCATTCCGATCTTCGCGCGCACGTGCCGGAGTTTCGATTCCGACAGCGCAGTGATGTCGACGTCGTCGACGACGACGCGCCCACTGGTCGGGCGTTCCAGACCGTTGATCAGCCGAACCAGCGTGCTCTTCCCGGCCCCGGAGTACCCGATGACCCCGAAGATCTCACCTCTCTCGATGGTGAGATCGACGGCGTCGACGGCGGTGAGAGTCTTCTTTCCCGACTGGAAGGTTTTCGTGACGGATTCGAATCGGACGATCGGTGTCATCTACTTGGCCGAACGAATTCCCTCTTCGACCCGCGACAGGATCTGCTGCAGTTGGGCACCGTCGCGTTCGACCTCGACCGACGTTCCCTTCGACTCCTCGCGCACGGCGGCCTGGATCTCGGGGTCGTGCCAGATCTTCACGAGTTCGAGGTAGGTGGCGTTGTCCTTGTCCTCCGCGCGGGTGACGAACGTGTTGATGTACGGCTCGGCGGCAGGGCTGGACGGGTCGTCCTTGTAGAGAGCCGATTGGGGGTCTATGCCCGAACGCTCGAGGAACGTGTTGTTGACGATCGCACCGTCGACGGATGCGAGCGACAGCGCCGTCTGGGCGGCGTCGACCGGGGTCACCTTCACCTTGGACGCAGCCGTGTCGATGTCGGCGGGTGTGGGGGACGGGTTGTCACCGGTCAGCGTGAGCAGGCCGGCGCCCTTCAGCACGAACAGGGCACGAGCCTGGTTGCTGGGGTCGTTGGGGATCGCGATCTCGCCGCCCTGCGGAATGGCGGCCAGGCTCTGGTGCTTCTGCGAGTACAGGCCGAGCGGCACGATCTGGGTGGCACCGATCGGGGTGAGGTCGTCGTCCGCGCCGGTGTTGTACTCACCGAGGAACTGCAGGTGCTGGAAGAGATTGGCGTCGATCTGCCCCTGCGACAGGGCGATGTTCGGCTGCGAGTAGTCGGAGAAGTTCACGACGTCGAGCGTGATGCCCGCGTCCTTCGCCTTGTCCTCGAAGATCTCCCACGAGCGGTCACTGGCCTCGGTGGTTCCGATCCGGACCGTGTCGCCGTCGGCGCCGCCGGATCCACCGGAGCACGCTGTCAGTGCCGCCAGGAGTGGAACGGCGGCAAGGGCGAGAGAACGGCTGAACTTCACGGAAAATCCCCACGATCGATCGGATGACCACGGAGTGTGGCCGCTGGCACGGTAGCGCGTCCGGGCGCCGCGCGGAATGGTTTGGATCGCCGTGATTCGAAGGAATGTGTCGCGACTTCCGTTCCTGCACTGCACCATTCGACCGTAACCCCCGAGTGCTCTAGGGTGGCGGGGTACGCATGCGAGAGGTGATGAAGCAATGAAGGTAACGGTAGTTGCGGGCAATCCCAAGCCCGGTTCACGGACGCTGGACGCGGCCGGTCTGGTGGCGGCCGCGGTGACGGGTGCCGCCGCGGATTCGACGGTCGATGTGATCGAGCTCGGTGCGGGACTGCTCGGGTGGGGTGACGAGAAGGTCGCGGCGGCCGTGGAGACGGTGGCGTCGTCGGACCTCGTCGTGTTCGCCAGCCCGACGTTCAAGGCGTCGTACACGGGCGTGCTGAAGCTGTTCCTCGACCAGTTCGCGACCGGAGACGGCCTGAAGGACGTCGTGGTGGTGCCGCTGATGCTCGGGGCCGGGCCCGCACACGCCATGGCGCCGGACCTGCTGCTCAAGCCGGTGCTCGTCGAACTCGGCGCGACGTCCCCCGCCCCCGGCCTGTACCTCATCGACACCACGTACACGACCGACACACGCATCGCCGACTACGCCGAGCGGTGGGGTCCGATCCTCACCGCGGCGGCCCGGACCCGGACGGAACTCTCATGACGCAGGCAGACGGCACACTGGACACGACTTCGCTCCGGGAGGCGTTCGGACATTTCCCGAGCGGCGTCGTCGCCGTCTGCGCCGAAATCGACGGTGAGCGCGTCGGGATGGCGGCGAGCACGTTCGTGCCCGTGTCGCTGGAGCCGCCGCTGGTCGCGTTCTGCGTGCAGAACACATCCACGACGTGGCCGAAACTCGAGGACCTCGCCCACGTCGGGATCAGCGTGCTCGGGGAGGCGCACGACGCCGCCGCCCGTGTGCTGGCCGCGAAGACCGGCGACCGGTTCGCGGGCCTGGATACCGAAACCACCGACGGCGGCGCATTGTTCATCGACGGGGCGTCGGTGTGGTTGGACACCACCGTCACCCAGCAGGTGCCCGCGGGGGATCACGCGATCGTGGTCCTGCGGATCAACGAGCTCAGGGTGCAGTCCGAGATCGAGCCGATCGTGTTCCACCGCAGCCGGTTCCGCTGGTTGCGTACCGTCGCGTCGTAAACCCGGTGGCGACTGAACTGACGACGCCGTCGAGGACGGGTGTTCATCCTCTGGACGACGCCATCCGGGAATCCCTGCGCGGGGCGCACGCGCATTTCGCCAGGTGGTCGGGCCGGGTTGCGCGGTACCACCCGGACGTCGCGCCGCACGTGGGCCACCCGGCGATGCTGGGGGACGAGGATTGGGCGGATCTCGCGACGATCCTCGGGCCGTCGGCGACGGCCGCGCTGCGCGGATTCGGCCACACCCCGCCGGAGGGCTGGGAGGTGGTGGACTCCTTCGGTCTGGTGCAGATGGACGGCACCGCGCTGGACGTCGAGCCGGACCGTGGAGGTCCTCGGACCGTCGGACGTCGCCGAGATCCTGGACCTGATCGGCCGTACCCGGCCCGGACCGTACCTTCCGCGAACCATCGAGATGGGGACGTATCTCGGTTTTCGGGTCGACGGCGAACTGGAGGCGGCTCCGCCGCCCGTGAGTGGTTGACGAGTACCTGCACTCGTCAACCACTCACGGGGAGCGGGGCGCCCTCGAAGCGTTCGCGGAGGGTGGATTCGGCGTACTCGTACCGGAAGATCCCCTTCTCGCGCAGCAACGGCACGACGTGATCGACGAAATCGGTGAGCCCGGAGGGGAATCCGTCCGGCATCAGGTTGAAGCCGTCCGCCGCATCCGCTAGGAACCATTCCTCGATGGTGTCGGCGATCTGTTCGGGTGAGCCGACGACGAGCCGGTGGCCGAAGCCGCCGGCCTTGCGGAGCAGTTCGGACACCGAATACCGGCTTTCGAGTGCCAGTCGCACGACGGCTTCCCGGAACCCCAGTGAACCGGAGAACGACGGATCGACGGGAGCGAGGAGCAACTCCTCCGGGATCGGCCGGTCCGGGTCGAGCGAGCTCAGGTCGACGCCGAGCATCCCGCCGAGCCGTTCGGCCGAGAAACCGTCGGCAGCTTTGGATTCCCAGTCTTCGTACCGGGCGATCGCCTCGGCCTCCGTGCTGCCCACCACCGTGACGAGACCGGGAAGGATCTTCACCGCCCGGGGATCGCGACCGGCTGCGCGGGCGACGTCCTTCACTTCCCGGTAGTGCTGCCGCCCGGCGTCGAGCGTGAGCTCCGCCGAGAACACCGCGTCGGCGCTGCGTCCGGCCAGTTCGCGTCCCTGCGGGGAACCGCCGGCCTGCACGAGCAGCGGATGGCCCTGCGGCGACGGCGGCACGGGGAGTACGCCGTGAACGTGGAAGTACTCCCCGTCGTGCTGAATCGGGACCCTGGTGGCCGCCGATTCCCACAGAGCCGTGACGACGTCCACGAACTCCGTCGCCCGGCGATACCGCGACTCGCGGTCGGGAATCCGGGAGAGCCCGAAGTTGTGGGCGGTCCCGGCGTGGAACGTGGTCACCACATTCCATGCCACCCGTCCGCCGGACACGACGTCGAGGGAGAGGAACCGGTCCGCCAGGTCGAACGGGTCGTTGAACGTCGTCGACGCCGTGCCGATCAGCCCGAGATGCTCCGTCGCGCTCGCGACCACACCGAGCACGGTGGTGGGTTCGAGGGCCCGCGTCGGCTTGACGGCGGGATCCTCGCGGAGCGCAGGTCCGTCCGCGAGGAACAGCGCGTCGAGGGTGCCGCGCTCGGCGATCTTCGCGACCTCGGAGTAGTAGTCCGGGTCGATGAACGACGTCGGGTGCAGGTCGGGCGCCCGCCACGCGGACGGGTGAAATCCCACGTCCAGCACGTTGACGTTGAGGATGACCTCTCGTTGCGCGGGCATCAGCCGGCAGGCTTCGCGGCCGCGCCGTCGACGTTGGTCTGGCTGCGGTCGGTGGCCCGCGCCGATTCGATGCTCTGCGCCACCCGGGAGAAGAACGGGTCGCTGTCGATGAGCTGGCCGATCCGCGGGTCGTGGTAGGTGTCGAGCAGCGGCGCGAAGTCGGGGTTGTCCTTGTTCTTCTCGTTGATGACGACCTCGATCCAGTACAACTCGTAGGCGGGGGCGTTGAAGACGATCTTGTCGTCGGGGACGTCGGCGAGGTCGAAGTTGGACCGCCAGCCCAGCGCCAGGTCGACGTCGGGGAGCGTGCGCGGCAACTGCGCCAGCGCGGCCTCGGTGAACTCGAACGACTTCGGGTTGTCCTTCACGTCGCGGATGGTCACCCGCGACGGGTCGACACCGTCCTTCAGGGTCAGCTGGCCGAGGTCCTGCAGGGTCTGCAGCGCCTGCGCCTGATTCGACGGATCGTCGGGGATGGCGACCTTCGCGCCCTTCGGGAGGTCCTCGAGCTTGCCGTACTTCTCGGAATAGCCCGAGAACTTGAGGACGTACCAGTCTCCGGCCGCATACAGTCCGAGGTTGCCGTCCTCGTTCTGCACGCGCATCCATTCCTGATGCTGGCTGTGGTTGGCATCGATGTCGCCCTGGGAAACCGCCAGGTTCTTGAGCTTCGAATCCTCGATCTGGACCGGTTCGACGGTGATGCCGTGGTCGGGGGCGAGTTTCGCGACTTCCTTGGCGAGCTTCTCGTCCAGGATCGATCCGGCGGTGTAGCCGATCTTGAACGTGGTCTGCGGGCCGTCGCCCTCGGTTCGGTCGTTGCCCCCGCCCGCGCCGCATGCGGTGAGGAGGAGAAGCAGTGTGGCCGTCAGTCCGCCTGCCGCCACAGCACGGGCGCGCGTCACCGAGCGGGGTCGAGTCGTCATGGGTGTTGTCCTCTGATCTGGGTGAATGTGAAGGAAGGCTCAGCGCCGGTTGGTGAGGCGGGCGGCCAGATCACCGACGAGTTGGATGATCTGGACGAGTACCACGAGCGCGATGACCGTCGTGATCATCACGGTGTTGTCGAAACGGTTGTAGCCGTAGGCGATGGCGAGGTTGCCGATGCCGCCTGCGCCCACCGCTCCCGCGATCGCCGACATGTCGAGGATGCCGATCAGCGCGATGGTCAGGGCGCCGATGATCGTCGGGACCGCTTCGTGGAGTTGCACTTTGCGGATGATCTGAAAGTTCGACCCAGCCGAGGCCCGGCCCACTTCGACCACTTCGGGGGGAACGTCCCGCAGCGAATTCTCGATCAACCGCGCGACGTACGGTGTCGCGGCCAGGGTCATCGGAACCGCCGCTGCCTGCACCCCGAGCGAGGTGCCGACGACGAATCGGGTGAACGGAATGATGGCGGCCATCAGCACCAGGAAGGGGAGTGATCGACCGAGGTTGACCACCCAGCCCGCCACCGCGTTGACCGCCGGGTTGGGGAACAGCCCGCGGGGAGCGGTGTTGTGCAGGACGACCGCCAGCGGGGTGCCCAGCAGGATGGCCAGGATCACCGTGATCCCGACCATCTGCACGGTCTGCTGCAGGGCGGGGAGGAACAGCTCGGGAAGTTCCTCGACTGGAGTCGAGATGGCCAGGACGACACTGCCCGGGGCGCTCATGCCGCGGCCTCCTCGGGCGCCCGGGCGGATTCGGCGTCGTCGACCCGGGTTCCGTGCAGACCCCACGACGACAGCAGCTCGCCGACGGATGGATGCTCACCGGCCACCGAGATGGTGACCCGCCCCGCCGGGCGTCCGCCGACCGACTCCACGGTCCCGGACAGCACACCGATCGACCGGCCGGTGGCCTTGCCGAGAAGCTCGATCCAGTTGGTGGGAACGGTGTCGGAGCCGTAGGTGACGTGCCAGAGCACGTCCCTGTCCTCCGCAGTGATGTGTGAACGGTCGGGGAGGAGGCCGACGCCGAGTTCGGAGTGCGGATCCCGGAGGAGTTCGATCACCGGGCCCGATTCCACCACCCGCCCCGCGTCGAGGACGGTGACCACGTCCGCGACCTGCCGGACGACATCCATTTCGTGGGTGATCAGCACGATCGTCAGCCCGAGGTCGTCGCGCAGTTCGCGCAGCAACGCGAGGATGGAGCGCGTGGTATTGGGATCGAGCCCCGACGTTGCCTCGTCCGACACCAGGACCTTCGGAGCGAGTGCCAGCGAGCGGGCAATCCCCACGCGTTGCCGCTGCCCGCCGGACAGTTGCCGGGGGTAGAGGTCGGCCTTGTCGGACAGGCCCACCCGCTCGAGCAGTTCCTCCACCCGCACCCGCCGCTCGGAGCGGCCCACACCGGCGAATTCGAGCGGCAGCGACACATTCTCGGCCGCCGTGCGACGGGCGAGGAGGCTCGACGCCTGGAAGATCGTGCCGATCGCGCGACGCTGATCCCGGAGCCGGCGTTCGGACAGCCCCGAGACGTCGACGCCGTCGAGCAGTATGCGACCCTCGGACGGGCGCTCCAGCAGGCTGATGATGCGCGACAGCGTGGTCTTGCCCGCACCGCTCTGGCCGATCACCGCCGCGATCTGGCCGGTGCCGACGGAGAAGTCGATGTCGTGGAGCACTTCTACGGAACGGGACCTCTTCCCGAATCGCTTCGTGACGGAACGGACTTCGATCATGCTGTACCACCTGTGTCGGATGACGGCGCCTCGGGTCGGCCGTCGGGGCGGAATGCCGGCCCGCGGAAGGCCGGTGGATTCCGGAAACGTTAGGCGTGAGTAAACGGAAAGTCATGCCTAAGAATCGACTTGATCAGAATGACTGCTAGTTCTGCGCGCCCGGATAGACCGGACGGCGGTGGGCCGGTGCCGGCGCCGGATCGGGCAGCCGCAGCGTCGCCCGGAGCGACCGCTGCCGGTACCCGCGGGGCCGACTCGGCCTCGTCCACGCGGCGAAGCCGGCGTCGAGGTCGGTGACGGTGGCGATGTGACCATCCACCCCGGTGGCGTCGGGATCGTCGACGACGAACAGCAATGCGCGCTCACGCACCGCCGGCCCGTGACGGTCGACCTGACTGCCTTCCAGCACGACGATGTCGGAAACCTCGGCGGCGGAGACGATGTCGTCACCGTCCTGCGCCCACCACGCGACGGGAATCTTCTGCTGCGGCGGGGTGGGGACGTTGAGGGGGCCGGCGATGTCGAAGACCCCGCGGTGGTCGGCGTAGACGATCCGGTCGGAATCCGCGAAACGCACGTCGTCCGGGCGTCCACGGATCGTGTCGGCAGGCCAGCTCTCCCACAGTGTCCGGGAGGCGTGGATCGCATCGGTCGTGGCTGCGGGACTCGGCCCGGCATCGATCCAGACCCCCGCCGAGGCCAGGTTGCCCGGCGCCGATCGGTCTTCCCCACCGGTGAGCCAGCCGACCCGCCCACGGCTGGTGTGATCGAGCGATGCGAGCCGGCGAGCCAGGTTGTACGGATGGTCGAGGTGGGGGACCGCAGTGACGAACACACCGACGTCGTCGGTGGCAGCGATCAGGGCTGCGGCGGACACGCTGGGGGACAGGGCAGCGGTGGGCCGGGGAGCGGTCCGCGACACCCGCTCGACGCCGAGCAGGACGAAGTCTGCGCCGGTGCGGGTGACGAATGCGGCGAGTTCGTCGACCCGGCCGCGGCGAATGGCGTCGACGAGCAGATGCTCACCGAGTGCGAGCCCGTAGAAGGTCCTGCTGCGCTGGATCACACTCATCGGAGGTCTCCCGTTGTCGGTTCGAGGGTCTGCTGTCGTGATGTCAAGGGGCATCTCCTGAGAAGAGGGTGGATGTCGCGAGGGCGAGGGAAGTCAGCCCCAGGACGACCAGCAACATCGATACGAACGCACTGCGCCGTAGGACGCTGGACTGCGGATTCCGCGGGTCGTACCACAGCCAGAGGGACTGTCCGACAACGAATTCGCCCCTACCCGCGTCGGACAGCGAGGCGCCGAGTGCCGGACCGGGATCGAATGTCCTGCGCTGACCGACGAACTCGTCGCTTCCGACCCGATACGAGTAGGTGATCGACGGCCGTACGCCGACGATCGAGCACTCGGACCCGGTCCACGACCGGGACCTCCACAGCGCGAGGACGCCCGGAACCCCACGGAACAGGAGGAACGCACCCGCGATGACCCAGACGGTGATCACACGGGCGACGTTACGGCCCGGTCGGTGTGTCGTACAGCCTTCTCCGCAGCGTGAGCGGAACGCGAACCTGCGTGTTCCTGGCAGGCCACAGGTGCTCGAATGGCTTTGGCCGGCAGCCGGTTAGGAAGTTCGTTGAAATCAGGACGAGCGGAAGACTCGGATAACGGAGGGTCGACGGCCTACGGTTGCCGGGCAGGAAAACTTCGCAGAACCTCCACATCCGGCAGCATTTTCCGAAGGTGCGTGCAATGAGACCGACTTACTGGTACCTGGCGCGACGGGTGGGGCAGGCGTTCGTCGTGATCGCGCTGGCCTACACGCTCGTGTTCTTCGTACTCAACGTTCTTCCGGGCAATCCGATCGAATCGCAGATCAACAGTCCCGAGAACCCGATCTCGGCGGAGGACGCCGAAGTGCTCATCGCCTATTACAACCTCGACAAATCGGCGTTCGAGCAGTTCGCGCTGTCCGTGCAGCGCCTGGTCGTGCACGGTGACCTCGGTTTCTCGCTGACCTCCGGCAAATCTGTGGAACACCTGCTGTTCTCGTCCCTTCCCTCGACTCTGAAGCTGGCGTCCACGGCGTTGCTGCTCGCCATCGTGTTCGCGTTCGGCATCGCACTGATTGCGGTGTTCGCCAAGGCGGCGCGCATCCGTGAGGCCGCCCGCGCCATACCGGCGGCATTTCTGTCGACACCCTCGTTCATCGTCGGGCTGCTGCTGCTCCAGTTCTTCGCGTTCGAGCTCGGCCTGGTCTCCGCCATCAGGGACGAGGGCGTGCGCTCGGTGATTCTGCCGGCGATCGCGCTGGCCATCCCCGTGTCCGCGCCCGTCGCGCAGGTGCTCATCCAGGGACTGCAGAATGCGTCCGGTCAACCGTATGTCGACGTACTGCGGTCGAAGGGGCTGACGGAGAACCGGATCATCTTCCGGCACGTCCTCGGGAACGGCTCGATCCCGACGATCACGATCGTCGCCATCACGGTCGGGGAACTCCTCGCGGGGTCGGTCATCACCGAAACGGTGTTCTCCCGCACCGGAATCGGTTACCTCACCGAGCAGGCGGTCCGCAATCAGGACACCCCTGTCATTCAGGCGGTGGTGATCCTGGTGTCGGTCATCTTCGTGGTCGCGAACCTGCTCGCTGATCTCGCGTACCCGCTGATCGACCCCCGGATCTCCCTCACACCGGACAAGAAGGTGGTCACAGCATGAGTGTTCAGGCGACGGTCCCGAGCGCACCGGTCGTTCCTGTTCCGCGGCCGGCGTGGGTACGTCGGCACGGACTGACCGTCGGCGACGTCCTGTCCGTGGCGTTCCTGCTCCTGGTGCTGGCATGCATTCTCCTGCCGGGAGTGCTGGCACCCTTCGATCCGCTGGCGGAGTCCCCGGAGCATCCGCTGGAGGCGCCGAGTCTCGGACATCCGTTCGGAACCGACTACATCGGCCGCGACGTGCTCAGCCGCGTCATCCACGGGTCGGCCACCACGATCAGCGGTTCCGTCATCGCGGTGATTCTCGGACTGGTCGTCGGGAGTGTGCTCGGCCTGACCTCGGCGTACTTCGGCCGTGCCTACGACACAGCCGTCAGCCGTGTCGTCGACGTCCTGCTGTCCATTCCGGCTCTGCTGCTGGCCATCACCATCATCGTCGCGCTGGGCTTCGGAACGGTCAACGCCGCCATCGCCGTCGGCGTCTCCTCCGTCGCGATCTTCTGCCGATTGATGCGCTCGGAGGTCCTCACGATCAAACACCAGCCGTTCGTCGAGGCAAGTGAGCATCTCGGCGCCAACAAGATCTGGCTGCTGGGACGCCACATCCTCCCCAACGCCTACTCCTCGGTGCTGTCCCTGGCGGCGCTGCAGTTCGGCTCCGCGATCCTCTCCATCGCGGCACTGAGTTTCCTCGGATACGGCGCGCAGCCGCCGAATCCGGAATGGGGCCTTCTCATCGCGGAAGGCCGCAACTACATCGCCACCGCGCCGTGGTTGGTGGCGTTCCCGAGCGTGGTCATCATTCTGACCGTGCTCAGTGTCGGCAAATTGAGTCACATCGTCCGGAAGCAGGTGGGTTGATGACAGCGGTCGCGGAAGCACCGGCCACGAGTTCTGCCGGGCGGCGCGGCAACGGTCCCTTGATCGTTGCGAGGTCGCTGCACATCGAATACGCGTCCGAAGCCCCGCACCTCCCCGCCGTACAGGTGGTGGACGACGTGAGCTTCCAACTCGAGCGCGGGCAGACGCTCGCCGTCGTCGGCCAGTCGGGTTCGGGGAAGACGACCATCGCGCGGGCGGCCATCGGACTCCTCCCGTCACACGGCCGGATCTCGTCCGGGAGCGTGCACATCCTCGGACGGGACGTGACCCGGTACGAACAGAAGCAGTGGCGCGACCTGCGCGGCGGCACCATCGGATACGTGCCGCAGGATCCGCTCGGTTCGCTCGACCCACTGCAACGCGTCGGCGACCAGGTGGCGGAGACGCTCCTCGTGCACGGGCGGGCCACCCGCCGGGACGTGCGGTCGAAGGTGACCCGCCTTCTCGACCGCGTGGGTATCCGCAATCCCGCCGAACGCGCGCGGTCCTACCCCCACCAACTGTCCGGCGGCCAGCTGCAACGCGTCCTCATCGCGATCGCGATCGCCGTCGAGCCCGCGGTCCTGGTCGCGGACGAACCGACGTCTGCGCTCGACGTCACCGTGCAGAAACGCATTCTCGATCTCCTGGCCGACCTGTAGGACGAACTGGGCCTCGGCATCCTGTTCATCACCCACGACCTGGCGCTGGTGCGTGAGCACAGTGATTCGGTTCTGGTCCTCAACGAGGGCCGCGTCCGTGAGGCCGGACCCGCGAGTGAGGTCCTCGACCACCCGACGGACCCCTACACCGTCACACTGATGAGTGATGCGCCCGCGCTCTCACCCGGCAAGTACGCCGACCGGCGCGCCGGTGCGGACCTGTCCGCGACACCGTTGCTCGAAGTGCGGAATCTGACGAAGACGTTCGCGACAGGCAGACGTGGCAAGGGGCAGGCGTCCACGGTGGCCGCACTCGACTCGGTGTCGTTCTCCGTCGCCCGCGGCAGCACGCACGCGCTGGTCGGTGAGTCGGGCTCCGGGAAGACCACGACCGCGCGAATCATCGCAGGACTCAGCACGTTCGACTTCGGTGAGGTGTTCGTCGACGGGCGGCCCCTGAAGACCGACCCGCGGTCGTACCGCCAGAACGCCCGACTGCTGCAGACGGTGCAACAGAATCCTCTGGCCGCGATGGATCCCCGCTACACCATTGCCGACGTGATCGAGGAGCCCCTGCGCATCGTCGGATCGGGCGATCGGGCGAGCCGGCACTCCGCGGTGCGTGACGTCCTCGATCGGGTCGCGCTGCCGTCCGACGTGCTCGGGCGGAGACCGCTGGAGATCTCGGGAGGTCAACGTCAACGGGTGGTGCTGGCGCGCGCACTCGTCCTGGCACCGCAGATCCTGGTGCTCGACGAGCCGACGTCCGCGCTGGACGTCACGGTGCAGGCGCAGATCGTCGACCTTCTGGTGGACCTGCAGACACAACTCGGTTTGACGTACCTGTTCATCTCGCACGACCTCAGCCTGGTCCGCCAGATCTCCGACACGGTGACCGTGCTCGAACACGGCCGCCTCGTCGAGTCCGGTTCGATCACCGAGGTTTTCGGCAACCCGGCCGACCCGTACACGGCGCGACTGATCGACGCGGTCCCCGGCAGGATTCCGCTCACGGTGTGACTGCTGCCGCCCAGAGAATTCGATGCCACTTCACACAACCCGGAGGTTCACGGCTCATGGCACGCAGGTTCGGACGCTTCCGCCTCGCGGCGTGCATCGCGGCGACGGCGGTGGTGGTGGCGTCCTGCAGTCAGGCGCACGGCGCCACCGAAACGGGATCGCAGGTCAAGCAGGGGGGAGACCTGGTGTATCTCGACGCCGAGGTGACGGCGTCGATGCAGATCCAGGTGTCGTACTGGCAGAACAGCCTGGTCAAGGATCAGCTTCTCGACAGGCTGGTGTACCAGGATCCGGAGACCTTCGAGTTCGTGCCGTGGATCGCGCGGAGCTGGACCGTCGACGAACCCGGAACCACCTACCAGTTCGTCATCCGGGACGGCGTCACCTACAGCGACGGCACTCCGCTCGACGCGGCCAGCGTGAAACGCAACATCGAATGGCTGGCCGAGGGCGACAAGCCGAAGGGGATTCCCCGCAACGCCTGGTTCCCGAAGGTGACGGCGGTCGACACCGATGCGGCCGCCCGCACCGTCACCGTGCACCTCGCGGAACCGAACGCCCCGTTCCTGGCGGCGTTGTCGATGAACACGGCAGGCCTCGTCGCGGACGCAACGATCGACGCGAGCAAGGAAGATCAATCGGTGGTGACCAATCTGATCGGCAGCGGCCCCTTCGTCGCGGAGTCGGAGATTCCGAACAAGGAGATCCGACTCGTCAAACGCCGCGGATACGACTGGGCGCCCGCCACCGCGAATCACCAGGGTGAGGCGTACCTCGATTCGGTCACGGTGGTGCCCATCGAGGAGGACAGCATCCGCGTGGGCGCGTTGCGCTCCGGGGAGGGCGACGCCCTCCGGTACACGCAACCGCCGGACGAAGCCCTGTTGCAGAAGGAGGGTTTCACCGTTCTGGGCCTGCGCACTCCGGGTCTGGCCAACGTCCTGGACGTGCGTCAGACCGCCGATTTCGTCGACGACGTCAACGTTCGCAAGGCCGTGATGTACGGGATCGACCGGGACCAGATCGTGTCCACGCTGTACTCGGACAACTGGAAGCCCGCGAACAGCATCATCACCGAGGGCGCGCTGGGGTGGAAGGACCGTTCCGACGAGGTGCGATTCGACCCGGACGAGGCGAATCGCCGGCTCGACGCGTCGGGGTGGACCACGCGGAACGCGGACGGGATCCGGGAGAAGGACGGAAGGCAACTCGAACTCAGCCTGTACATCGACGTCTACGACCACACGTCGAAACCGTTGTACGAACTCGTGCAGCGTCAGCTCCGTGCGGTCGGAATCTCGCTGCAGCTGAGGCAGACCGACTTCGCGAACTATCCGAAAGCGACCGCGGATCCGAAACTGAGCCTGCGCCGGAACGGGTGGCCCACGGCCGACACCTTCCGGCTGACCCAGAACTACGACAGCGACCAGGGTGATCTGTTCCAGCTCGAAGGCAACGACCCGTATCTCGACGGCCTGCTCCGTTCGCAGGTCACCGAGACCGACCGGACCAAGCGGATCGCGTTGATCGAACAGATCCAGGATCACGTGATCGACAACGCCTACACGATCCCCCTGCTGCTGGATACCCAGATCTTCGCCGTCGCCCCGCACATCCACGACTTCCGCAATGCGGCCAACTCCGTGCCCTGGTTCTACGACACGTGGACGGAACTCAAGTGAGTGCTGTTGTGGGACAACATGCGTCCAGAATCAGAGTGAGCGCAACGCTCGTCCCGTGAGCGATGCTCTGGGAGGGTTACGACTATCGCGGAAAGGGGAACCGTCATGAGCCGTCATTCCGTCGTCGGACTGCACGTCGACGCCGCCGTCGTCACCGAACTTCTCGACCCGAGGTGGCCGGCGCGACGAGAGGAGTTCGGGCGCAGCATCGACGAGTCGGGAATCGACTTCGTCGTTCTCGGCGGTGACCGCCTGGACGCGGGGGAATCGAGTCACGCGACGATCGATGCGACCGTGGCCGCCACCGTCCTGGCTCGTCACACGACGTCGGTCGGACTGGTGGTCGCCGGTGCTCCCGTCCGCGATCATCCCTTCAATCTCGCGCGACGGCTCGGGTCGCTCGACCACGGATCCCACGGCAGGGTCGGATGGCTCATCGGGTCAGGCCCGGTGGACGCCGCGGTCGATGCCGTGTCGGTCGTCCGGAAGTTGTGGGAGAGCTGGCCGGCCGACAGCATCGTCGACGATGCCGAGCGCGGCATCTTCGCGGAATCCGACCGGATCGTCTACATCGATCACGCGGGTACGTTCTCCGTGTCGGGCCCGCTCAACGTCCCCGAACCACCGCAACGCAAGCCGCCCGTCTTCTGGCGCCCCTCGACCGCGGCCGAATTGGTGGCGGCGCGGCGCACGGCCGACGCCGTGATCCTCGCGGACGAGGATGCGGCGCGACGCTATCGGGCGCACTTCGACCCCGATGCCGCCCGTGACCAGGTGTTGCTGGTCGACCGGCAATGGACGCCCGGCGGCGTTTCCTCTCTGGCGAAGGAAGCCGACGGGGTGGTCTTCCGGGGAGCCACCACGACCACCGTGCCCGCCCTGCTCGACGCGGTACGGCGGGAGCCGATCCTCCGGGACCCGCGGCGCACCCTGCGTGACCGTCTGGGCCTGCAGACGGCGGAGACCGTACTGTCCGGCGGCCGCAGCGCGTTCCCGGTCAGCTGAGCATTCCACCGAAGACAGGAGATTCACCATGACAGCGGTATCCGAGGCCCCCGCACCGGAGGCGGTGCGTCCGCCGGAACGCGGCTCCGCCGAACTGGCGGCCGTGATCGCCGAGATTGCCGAGGACGCCGCGCGGCGGCGGGCCCGTGGCGGGACCGAAGGACCGCGGCGGGCCGTCGAGTTGATCCGCGAACACCGGCTCGGGGCTGTGCGTGTGCCACGGGAACACGGCGGCGGTGGCTATACGTTGCAGGATCTCTTCGATCTGGTGATCGACCTCGCCGAGGCCGATCCCGATGTGCCACACGTCATCCGGGTCCACTATGCCTTCGTCGAGGAGGTGCTGCGGGTCCCGCGCACCGAACGCAAGGACGCATGGTTGCCGGAGATCCTGTCGGGCAAACTGATCGGTGGCGCATCCTCGGAGCTGAGCACCCGCGCCGTCGGCTCTTACAGCTTCGAATCCACACTGACGCCGCATCCCGGCGGGTATCGCCTCGACGGGGTCAAGTTCTACAGCACGGGTTCGCTGTACTCCGATTTCATCCGGGTCTCCGCCAACCTCCCGGACGGCAAGGCGCTCAGCGCCATCGTTCCCGCCGACCGGGCGGGGATCGTCCACAAGGACGACTGGGACGGGATCGGCCAGCGCCACACCGGCAGCGGGACGACGGTGTTCGAGAACGTCGCCGTCGACAAGTCCGAGACGCTGCCGTTCCGAGGCGGCGACGAGGAGACCCGGCCGCGGCAGGCCCTTCCCCAGTTGTACCTGCACGCGATCGCCGCGGGCATCCTCCGCACCGTCACGACCGAGTCCGCCGAGCTGATCCGCGGCCGGCGGCGCAGCTTCGTGTTCGCTGTCGCCGAGGAACCACGGCACGACCCACAGTTGCTCGAGATCGTCGGCACGCTCTCCGCGGCAGCCTTCGCGGCGGAGTCCGTTGTCCGGGCCGCCGCGGCAGCACAGGATGTGGCCGCGGACGTCGCGCGCACGTCGGGCGTCGACACGAGGCTCGAGCAGGACGCCGCGGTACTGGCTGCCAAGGTGAAGGTGTCCATCGAGGACATCGCGCTCCGGGCAGCCACCCGGTTGTTCGAGGTCGGCGGCGCCTCCGCCACCCGGGAGTCGGCGCACCTGGACCGGCACTGGCGCAACCTGCGAACCCTGTTCTCCCACAACCCGACGGTGTACAAGGCGCGGGTGATCGGCGACCTCGTGGTCAACGAGACACCGCTGCCCGACACCGGTTACTTCTGATTCGGAAGGCACTGCCGTGAGTAGCTCCCGACGCCAACTGGTGCTCAATGTGAACGTGCTCGACGTGGGGATCGCCCCCGGAGCGTGGACGCTCGACGACGTGGACGCGCACTCCTTCGTCGATCTCGACCACTTCACGAGGGTCGCCCAGACCGCCGAGCGTGGCACCCTCGACGCGTTCTTCCTCGCCGACGGTCCCGGGTTCTGGGAGAACCCCCGGGTGAAGCCGACCCGGGCGCTGGAACCGTCGGTGATCCTGGCGGCCGTGGCGACGGCCACCGAGAACCTGGGCCTGATCGGGACCGCCTCCACGACGTTCAACGACCCGCGTGATCTCGCCGAACGCTTCCTCTCCCTCGACTACCTCAGCGGCGGCCGGGTGGCGTGGAACGTGGTCACCACGTACTCGCCGACGGCGGCAGCCAATTTCGGATTCGACCAGATCCCGGACCGCGACTACCGCTATCGCCGTGCCGAGGCGTTCGTCGGCGTGGTGACCGCGCTGTGGGAGAGCGCCCGGAGCGGTGTCCCGGTGTCGCACCACAGCGAGTTCTTCGACGTCGACGGAGTGCTGCGGGTGCCGCCGTCGGTGCAGGGGCAGCCGCCCCTCATCCAGGCGGGCGGGTCACCGGCCGGGCGTGACCTCGCCGGACGTACCGCGCACGGCGTCTTCTCCGCGGAGCTGACGCTCGACGCCGGGCGCAGGCACTACAAGCACGTCAAGGACGTGGCGCGTGCGGCCGGCCGCAATCCCGACGACGTGAAGATCCTGCCCGGGCTGATCACGGTGATCGGCTCGACCGAAGCGGAGGCTGTCGCTCGACACGAGCAACTCCGTGCCCACGTCCCCGCGCAGTTCGGCTGGGACCGGCTGAGCCTGACCCTGGGCGTCCCGCTCGCGGAACTCGACCTCCACAAGCCGATCCCGGCGTCGCTGCTGGCCGGGCCACCCGACCCGGCGACGTTCGCGGGTTCCCTCGGGTTCCGCGAATCAGTGGTCGGGCTGGCGCGTGAGCGGAATCTGACCGTGGCCCAGCTTCTCCGCGAGTTGGACGGCGGTGGCGGGCACCGCGCCGTGATCGGCACACCGGGACAGGTGGCCGACACCATCGAGGCGTGGTTCCGCGCCGAGGCTGCCGACGGATTCAACCTGATGCCCGACGCGTTCCCGTCCGGACTCGACACCTTCGTCGACGAAGTGGTGCCCCTGCTCCGCAAGCGGGGGCTCTTCCGCCACGAATACGCGGAGAAGACCCTGCGTGAGCGCTTCGCGGTGCCGCTTCCCGAGTACGGCACCGCGCGGTCGGCCTGAGTTCGTTCAGACGGTAAGGAGGGGCTCGTGACGTCACCGCGTTCGGGCTCGCAGGCGGTGGAACGGGCGATCGCGGTACTCGCCTGCTTCGAGGGGGCCACCGACCTGACCGTCAGTGCTCTCGCCGCCCGCACCGGGTTGGCCGTCAGCACCGCGTATCGCATCGTGCAGGCCCTCGTCCGCGGCGGACTGCTCGAGCGCGACGAGCGGACCGACTGCTACCGGGTGGGGCCCAGCCTGATCTCCCTCGCCGTACCGTCGCTGGGGCGTCTCGACGCCGAATCGTTCGCCCCGCACCTGTATTCGCTCGCCGCGCATGTGAAGCTGACGGCCAGCCTCGGGGTCGCGAAGGACGATGTCGCGGTCACCGTCTTCTCGGCGCGCCCACCCGAACGGTTCTGCACGCATCAGCTGCCCGGGGCACGCCAACCGCTGCAGAGCAGCGCGATGGGGATGGCGATTCTGGCGTTCGGAACGCCGTCGGCACGGCGAAGCAGTTCGGTGGCGGCGTCCTCGGATCTCGAACGGGTCCGGCGGCTGGGTTACGCCGCGGCCTTCTCCTCGGAGAACCGGGACGTGCTCGCCGTCGCGGTTCCCGTTCTCGACGCCCAGGGTCGGCCCCGTGGCGCGTTGGGGGTGCAGGCGCTGCGCCGGCGACTCACCGACGATCTGGTGCGGGAGATCGTGCCGCCGATGCGCGGCGTCGCGGCGCGGATCGGTGCGGGCGCCGGATCTGCGTTTCCCGCGTTCCGGTAGGGAAAAACTCAGGGTGAACCTTTTTCGCATTGTGAAAATACCGTTGTAGCACCGTGGTTCGGGATTCGATGATGATCGCGACGTATCGATTCAGCCCGAAACCAGGAGTACTCATGACACTCACCACCGCCGCGCCCGCGAACTCGGATCAGACCGCCGACACCGCGCTCGAGGTCCGTCCCGTCGCCGGGCACATCGGCGCCGAGATCTCCGGAATCGACCTCCGGAAAGAACTGGCCGACAACGAGGTAGCGCAGGTACGCGACGCCCTGCACCGCTACAAGGTCGTGTTCTTCCGCGACCAGGAGATCGGGCACGCCGAACAGATCGCGTTCTCGCGGAAGTTCGGGGACGTGACGCCGTCGCATCCGTACGACGACGAAGCCCCCGAAGGTTTCCCGCAGATCCTCGCCGTCGACAGCCGCAAGTACGAGAAGCGCTTCGGGCGCAAGAAGTACAGCTACGACAACAAGTGGCACACCGATGTCACCGCGCTGATCAACCCGCCTGCCGGCACGATCCTGCGCGCACACATCGTCCCGGAACAGGGCGGCGACACCCAGTGGACGAACCTCGTCGCCGCATACGAGGGTCTGCCGGACTCGCTGAAGGGCCTCGTCGACGGGCTCCGTGCCGAGCACCGGTTCGGTGGACGGCACCCGCAGTGGGCCGAGGACAGCAGCTACGCCCAGAAGACGCGGGAGAACCCGCTCGTCACCGAACACCCGGTGGTCCGCGTGCACCCGGTGACGGGGGAGCGGGCACTGTTCGTGACGCCCGGTTTCACCAGCCGCATTGTCGGGGTCTCGCCGTCGCAGAGCGACCGCCTGCTGGACCTGCTGTTCGCCGAGGTGACGAATCCCGCGTACACGGTGCGGTTCCGCTGGGCGCCGGGCAGCCTCGCGTTCTGGGACAACCGTGCCACCGCCCACCTCGCGCCTACCGACCTCGACCACCTCGACGTCACCCGCGTCCTCTACCGCACCACCCTCGAGGGCGACGTTCCCGTCGGCCCCGACGGCAAGGAGTCCACCTCCATCGCCGGTGCGGCCTTCCGCGGCGAGAAGTAGGCGCTAGGCGCCCGTGCGCGGTTGGCGAGTCTCTGGACTCGTCGGCCGCGCACAGAACCAAGGAGACAACAGAAATGACAGTTATCGACGACCGTCCCGGTGTCGCTACCGAGCTCCGCATCGCCCCCATCGCCGGCTACATCGGCGCCGAGGTCGGTGTGGATCTCGCGGGTGACCTGGACGAGGCCACCGCTGCACGACTGCGGCAGGCGTTGCTCGACCACAAGGTGCTGTTCTTCCGCGACCAGCCTCTCGACCACGCGGCGCAGATCCGGTTCTCCCGTCACTTCGGGAAGGTGACGCCCGCCCACCCGTACGACTACAACGCCCCCGAGGGCTACCCGGAAATCCTGGAGGTGGACAGCCGCAAGTACGCGGCCCGCGGCGGCGCCCGCAAGTACAGCTACGCGAACTTCTGGCACACCGACGTCTCGGCGCTGGTGAACCCGCCGGCGATCACGTTTCTGCGGTCGGAACTGGTGCCGGACGTCGGGGGTGACACCACCTGGACCAATCTCGCTGCGGAGGCGGCTCCGCCGCCCGTGCGTGGTTTGTGAGTCTCTGGACTCGTCAACCACTCACGGGCTGCGGAGTGACCGGCGGACGGCGTCGGCGAAGGACGTCGGGTCGTGGATCAGCCAGCCGTGACCGCCTGTCACGGTGAGGACGGGCGGATTGCGGAGTGCCTTCCGCATCGACTCGAAACTGGCGAGTGGAATCGTCCGGTCCCCGCGACCCCAGACGAGGGACACCGGTAGGCCCCGGTCGGCGAGGACGCCCAGTTCGTGGCGCAGGTCCGCCCGTCTCGCCAGGTGTGCCGTGCGCCACACCGCTCCCGGATCCCGCAGCGTGTTGGGCAGGAAACCGTTGACGAGCGACGCCGTCGTGTGGGCGATGGTCCGGATCGACAGCGCCTCACCCAGCGCCGACGCGCCCCAGTCCCACAGTGGCCGCTCGCCGATGGGCCGGATTCCCCAGCCGTCGGACGACCAGGCGCCACCGCCGACCGAGTTGACGAGCACCAGGCGCGCGACCCGCTCCGGGAGGTCGTGGGCGGTCTGAATGGCGACGCCCCCGCCGAAGGAGTGGCCGACCAGTGTCACCGGCTCGCTGATTCCCGCGTCGTCGAGGAACCGTCCCAACCAGGCCGCGTAACCGGCGAAGGTCCGGGCCTCGGGCGGATGGTCAGGAGTTCCGCCGAATCCGGGCAGCGTCGGAGTGACGACGCGATGCCCCTGCTGGGCGAGCATCGACAGGCTGTGGCCGTACACCCGCGGGGTGAGCCCCCAGCCGTGCAGGAAGACGACGGGCGAGCCACGCCCCACGACAGTGAGGGGCGCGGCGTCCGCACCTGCGGGTTCCCCGAAGATCTCGGGTTCTGAGTTCTGGATCAGTGACACGCACAACAGCGTGGACGACGCGCATGCCTCCGGTAACGGGCCGAATTGCCTGAAGGCATACCTGTTTTTGACGTTTCGTGACGGACCGGTCGGTTCGAGATCGGATTGTTATATACCTGGATTGCGAAAACAGGTATGTGTATGGGCCATTCGGCCGTTGTCCGCTGAGTCCGTGACCGGGATGTTATCTAACGTCTCGTCCGAGCGGCACCGATGTCGCCGGATTCTCATGAATCGAAGGACTCAGCTCAATGGCCAAGCATAGATTGCGTCGGGGCAATCGTCTGCAGTTTTCGACCGGCGGTCTTCTGATCGCCGCCGGTGTGGGAGTGGGAGCGTTTCTGCTTCCCGTTGCTCCCGCTGCAGCGGAGCCGATCACGATCCCAGGTATTGGGACGTTCGAGGTACCAGGCATACCACCAGTGCCTCCGGCTCCGGCTCCGAACCCAGGGCCCCTCCCGGGACCCCTGCCTGCCCCGCCGGCGTTGCCGTCCACGCACGGCACGCAGGCTCTCGCGGCTGCCGAATCGAAGATCGGATCGCCGTACGTCTGGGGTGCCACCGGGCCGAACGCCTTCGATTGCTCGGGTCTGGTCCAGTGGGCGTACAAGCAGGCGGGCATCTCGGTGCCCCGCACCACCTACGACCAGGTGAACGGGGGAACACCCGTCGACAAGGGCAGCCTGCAGCCGGGTGACCTCGTCCTGTTCAACGGGGCGCAGCACGTCGGGCTCTACGCCGGGAACGGCACGGTCGTCCACGCGCCCACCTCCGGGCAGCCCGTGAAGCAGGCGCCCCTCGATTCGATGCCGTTCTACGCGGCGCGCCGGTACTAGGCGGCTCCGCCGCCCGTGCGTGGTTAACGAGTCTCTGCACTCGCAAACCACGCACGGGGCGCGAAGCGCCCTACGAGTTGCGGATCAGATCCGACGCCCGCTCACCGATGAGGACGGAGGGTGCGTGGGTGTGCCCGCGGATGATGGCGGGCATGATCGACGCGTCGGCGACGCGCAGTTTGTCGACCCCTCGGACCCGCAGGTCGGGCGTGACGACACTCGCGTCGTCGTTGCCCATCCGGCACGTCCCGACCGGGTGGTAGAGCGTGTGGGCATTCTCCTGCAGCGCCCGGTCGAGGATCTCGTCGAGTGGCGTGCTCGGCGTGACCGCCGGGCGAATCATGTTGCCGAGCCGCGACTTCAGCGCCGGCGCCGATGCGAGGGCGTCGCACAGGCGCAGTCCTTCGAGCATCGCCCGCCGGTCGACTCCGCCGCTGTCGCTGAGGTAGCGGGGATCGATGATCGGCTTGCCGAGGGGGTCCGCCGACTGCAGTGAGATCTCGCCTCGACTCTCGGGTTTCAGGAGGATGGTGCCGATGACCGCGGCGTGACCGGTCGCCGGGATGAGGCCCTCGTCGAAGAACGGCGCCGGCCCGAAGATCATCTCGAGGTCGGGCAGTGCCAGATCGTCACGACTGCGCGTGAAACCGTACGCCTCGGCGACATTCGACGTGAGCATGCCCCGGCGACGGGTCAGGTAGTTGAGCAGCTCGGGGACCTTCTCCGCGGCGAACAGCGAATCCGAGTCGACGCTGTAGCCGAGGAACGACACCAGGTGATCGAGCAGATTCTTCCCGACCTCCGGCAGGTGCTGCTGCACTGCGATTCCGTGCTCACGCAGTTGTGTCTCGTCGCCGATCCCCGACAGCATGAGGAGTTGCGGGGAGTTGATCGCCCCGCCGGCGAGGATCACTTCCTTCGCGGCGCGGATGGTGCGTCGCACCCCGTCCTTCTCGTACTCGACGCCGACGGCCGCGGAACCCTCGAACAGAACCCGGGTGGCGTGGGCGCCGGTGAGGACGGTCAGATTCTTCCGTTTCAGCGCCGGCCGGAGGTAGGCGTCGGCCGTACTCCACCGCGCGCCCCGCTTCTGGGTGACCATGGTCTGTGAGAAGCCCTCGGGGCGAGTGGTGTTCGCCCGCTCGACGGGGTAGCCGGTCTCCTCGGCCGCCGCGAGGAACGACCCGGTGAGCGCGCGGGGGCTCCGCTGGTGCGAGACGACGATCGGTCCGCCGGTTCCGCTGTCGGCGTCCGACGCGTCCTGCACGTCCTCGATGCGGCGGAAGTACTTGACCACTTCCTTGAACGACCAGGAGTCGTCGGTGAGTTCGGCCCACTCGTCGTAGTCGGCGGCGAATCCACGCACCCACATCATCGCGTTCATCGAGGACGAGCCGCCGAGCATCTTGCCACGCGGCCAGTAGATCGTCCGCCCGCCGAGCCCGGGTTGCGGCTCGGTCAGGTAGTCCCAATCCATCTCACTGCGAAACAGTTTCGAGAACGCGGCGGGGATGTGCGCGAACTTGTCCTTGTCCTCACCACCGGCCTCGAGGACCACGACCGCGCTGCCGGAGTCGGCGCTGAGCCGGTCGGCCAGCACGGCACCTGCCGAACCCGACCCCACGATCACGTAGTCGGCCACAGACAGTTCCTGATTCATCGTTCATCTCCACTTCGACGGGGGTGAGGGATCGAGGACACGCAACCCTCATCCACGCAGCGCGGACGCGAAGATCGCCGGCAGCCGGGTCCATGAGGGTGCACCGGCAAATCCTGTCAGCAATCGGCCCGTCGTGGCGGCGGTTCGGTTGGTGACGAACCACGGGGGCTTGGGCGAGATGGACATCTCACGGTTCAGGATCGACCGCGGCGACGGACGGAACGGGCCCCGGACGATGGTGCGCTCCGGACGGTCGATGAGGAGGGCGTTGTGCACCACGCCGATGCCGCTCTGAACGTCGTTCAACGTGTGGCCGGGGAAGGCCCCCCAGGTCGCGGTGGCGGTGAGGTACCCGACGCCGGTCCACGCGTTCACGGCGATGGTCCCGTACTGCAGGCTCTCGAGCAGCGAGTCGAACTCCGCGCCGAGGTCGCGGATGGTCTGCGGGGCAGCGACGATGTTGACCCCCAGCGTTCCGACGAAGTCCTCGTTCACGAGGTCGGCGGCCTGTTGCGCGAACGCGGCGCCCGCGTGGGGGAGGTCGATCACGCCGAGTACCGGAGCGAAGTACTCGGTCTGCAGGAGCGGGGCGTAGGCGCCGGGCTCGAGATCGGTGACCAGGACGCGTCCGCCGTTCTCGCCCAGACGCGCGGCGGTGGGGAACGACGCGGTGGCGCCGGCGACCCGGGAGTCGCTGCCGGGGTAGTACGCGGGGCGGTCCGGTGCCGTGTCGAGGGCCTCCTTCAGGGCTGCCACGAACTCGTCGCGCTGCTTCCACTCGGACGACACGACTACCGCCTGCGCCGCGACGCAGTTGTAGCCGCCGTTGTGGAGTCGTTGCGTCGCAATGTGTTCGGCCTGGAACTTGATGTCGGCGCGGCTCCACTCGCCGGGCAGCACGATGGTGGGCGACACGCCGCCGAGCTCACTGGAGATGGCCTTGCCGAGCATGGGCTCGTTCGCAGCCTTGCGCCGCGCGCCCTCCTCGCCGGTCCCGAACACGATCGCGTCGTGGGTGAGCGCGCTGCCCGTCATGTGCACGTGGTCGACGAGGTCGTGGTGCACCAGATACGTCCCGACCTCCGCGCCGCCGGTCAGCAATCGGACCGCGCCGATGGAGATGAGCGGTTCGAGTACACGCGTCAGCACGGGCAGCAGGCGGTCGGTGATGGGGTTGAGCTTGAGTGCGACGACGCGATTGTGTGCGATCAGTTCGTACAGGGTGTCGAGCGGGGCGATCGACGTGATGTTGCCGGCGCCCAGGACCACGCCGATGCCCTGCGTCCGCGACGGGTCGCGCTGGGCGAGGCCGGCGTCGCGCTGTGCCGTCGCACGATCGATTCCCGGCTGCAGCCACACGTCCGCGCTGAATCCGCTGAGCAGCAGCTTGTCGAAGATGTTCAGGGGCAGCACCTTGACGGTCGTGCGGCCGCCGGGGGCGGTGCCGAACGTGGCGCCGTCCAGAGGGCTGGTCCCGGCTTCGAGTTTCGCCAGGCTCGCGGACAGCGCCGCGGTGCCGGTGGCCAGCGGGTACGGCCCGGACATCCATTCCTCGCCGACCAGCGGCGACTTCGGGTCGAGCCCCTTGATCGCGACCGCGGCGTCCACCCAGTCGGCGGCGTACTGCACGGTGAGGTCGTGCACCTTGTCGAGGAGTGTCCGGCGATCGGCGAGGGCGAGGTCGGCCCAGGTCTTCTCGCCCTCGGCGAGGTCGGCGAGGGCGGCATCGACCTCCGGATGCGGGGAGGCCGCGTCGGGGGTGTTGGAGGTGGCCTCGGGTTCTGAAGTGCTCACTGTGGACAGCTCCGCTCGGGTCGAGTACATGAAGGACCGCGCCGCAGAAACGAAAAACTACTGTGGCGTAGAACACTGATTCTCGTCCCAGTTCCGGGCGCCGCGCCATAGGCAGCGGCTGTCAATGTGAACATACGGGCTATGCCGTCGCACAAAAAGGGGATGGCGCGGACCACGTCCGGTGGATAGTCTTGCCGGATGACTGTCAGCTCGGATGT
Organism: Rhodococcus sp. JS3073; assembly: GCF_026810085.1. Lineage (NCBI taxonomy): Bacteria > Bacillati > Actinomycetota > Actinomycetes > Mycobacteriales > Nocardiaceae > Rhodococcus > Rhodococcus sp. JS3073. The sequence continues at coordinate 6,642,414 of NZ_CP113951.1, forward strand.
CGCGCCGTCGCCCACCGAAGTTCTGGGATCGATGCTGGAGTCCGTGGATCAGTTGTCCGAGCAACTCGTCTCGCGCATCCTGTCGGCCGAGCACGGCTACGTGGAGGCGACGCTCCTCACTCCCGAACAGTTGTACGCGGCATGCGTCGACAACCTGACGGCGATGCTGGGCAACCTCGCGGGCAGTGCGCCGATCCGGCTCGAGGCGGCGCGGGCAGCCGGACAGTTGAAGGCCGAACAGGGTGTGCCGCTCGCGGCGCTGCTCCACGCGTTCCGGCTCGGCGGCCGCCTGATCTGGGACGAACTGATGGACCGCTCGGAGGGCCGGGCCACCAACGCCCTGCTCGACATGGCCGCCCAGGTGTGGGCTCTCGTGGACGTCTACTCGGACAGCGCCGCGGAGGCATACCGGGAAACCGCCGACCTGCGGGCCCGCGAGGACGCCGAGTCGCGGGGCCGCCTGATCAGAACCCTGTTCGGTGACCACGCTGCCAACCCGGCCGGCGCCGCCGACGCGCTCCGCACGTTCCGGATTCCGGAGAACAGCACGTTCCTCGTCGTGTCCGTCGAAGCGGCGTCGTCCCCGTCCGCCGCGGACGTCGTGCAGTCGGACCTTCGCGGTGTGGGTGTCGACTCGGTGTGGGACACGGAGGTCGACGGCCGGATCGGACTGCTGTGGGCCGCCACCGCCGAGGTACTCGATTCCGCACTGGACCTCCTCGGCCGCACCGGTCACGGACGGATCGGGGTCAGCTCGGTGTTCGGGCGTCCCGGTGGGACGAGCCGGGCCGTCGAGCAGGCGCGGATCGCCCGTCGCTGCGCGGGACACGGTGGATGCACCCTCACCCGCTACGAGTCGGTGCCGGTGTCGCTGCTACTCGTCAGCGTTCCCGACGCCGGCAAGCTCGCGTCGAGCCAGATCCTCGGACCGGTGCTGGCCCTGCCCGCGGAGGAGCAGGAGAGCCTGCTGGCCACGCTCGACGCCTGGTTCTCCTGTCGTGGCTCCACCACCGCGGCGGCCACCCAACTGCACTACCACCGCAACACCGTCCTGTACCGGTTGCGCAGAATCCACACCCTCACGGGACGCGATTTCTCCGACCCCATCGACGCCGCCGAACTGTACGTCGGTCTGCGGGCGCATCAGCTGCTCGGTGCGTGACCTGAGCGGCGCACCCTCGGCTCGGTGAATCCGGCCCCCGCGCCCGCCCGAGGGCCGACAATATGTGTGGGTCGGCCGTCGTCCGCTCGGGTTTGCCGAGCAGTGGGGCAGTGCAATGGGATTCATCATCGGATTCGCACCGTGGATCGTCTACTGGATTCTGGTGGGCAACACCGGATTCGTCGCTGCCGTCGCGATCGCATTCGGCATCGCGGCGGCGGGTCAGGTGCTGCAACGGTTACGGGGCGAGCCCTGGCGGACCCTCGAGGTCGGCACTGTCGCCGTCTTCGCGCTACTGCTGATCGCGGCACTCACCCTGGACGACGCCGTCCTCGAACGCTGGCTGCAGCCGGTCGGCAACTTCGGGTTGTTCGCGATCGCCGCGGTGGGCGTCCTGATCGGGAGGCCGTTCGTGCGCGAGTACGCGGCGGCCACCGTGGACGCCCGGACGGCGGCGAGCGGCGGATTCCGGTACATCACCACGGCGATGACGTGGATGTGGGTGGCCGCGTTCGGGCTGATGACCGTGTTCTCGCTGATCCCGCCGATCGTCGACGGCGACGCCACCATGCGCGACGCCGGCGACACCCTGTCCGTCGTCTGTTACTGGGTGCTGTCGTTCACCCTCATGGGCGTCGCGGGCCTGGTGTCCGCGGTGTTCCCCGGATGGTTCGAGAAGCGGTCGCAGCTTCTGGAGACGCAATCTTCGGCGGAGCCCGCGGTCACCGAGCAGCCCGCGCCGGCCGCGGACGTGTCGGCGGGGTCCCTCGAACTCGACGTTCCGGCGTCGTCGCGTCACGACGAGGCATTCTCCCTGATCGTCCGCGGCGCCCGGCCCGGATCGTCCGTGACCGTCCGCACCACCGGGACCGACCTGTTCGGTGGGCAGTGGCTATCGGAGGCCACGTTCACCGTTTCCGCCGACGGGATCGTCGACGTCGCCGAACAGGTTCCGGACCACGGTGACTGGAATGTCGCGGACGCCGACGCCCCGCTGTGGGCAATGCGTTTCGTGTCCGAAGACCGGGTCCCCGACCTCTTCGTACCGCCACCCGACGCCTGGCTGGTCACCGTCGAGGCGAGCACTCCGGACGGAACGTCGCGGCGGACGGTGACGCGTCACGTGAGCGCCCCTGGAGTGTCCGTTCACCCATTGGATATCGGCGGTCGGCCCGCCCTGCTCGCGCTGCCCGCCGGCGACGCCCCCAGCGGCGGGTGGCCGGGCGTCGACTGCTTCGGCGGCTCGGAGGGCGGCGTCGACTCCCAACGTCCCACCATCGGGATGCTCGCCGCCAACGGGTATGCCGCACTGGCCTATTCGTGGGTGGACGAATCGGACACCGACGCGACGCTGGTCAACGTTCCGCTCGAGCGGTTCGCGTCCGCGGTCGGGGCGCTGGGTGCGCAGCCGACGGTGGACGCGAACCGCCTGACCGCGATGGCCATCTCGCGCGGTGCGGAGGGCCTGCTGGCGTCCGCCTGCGTCGGCGAACTTCCCGTTGCCGGGCTGATCCTGATCAGTCCGAGTTCGGTGTCGTGGCAGGCGATCGGCCCCGACGGCGAGATCGCCGACACCGCGTCGTGGACGTGGAACGGCGGGCCCGTGCCGTGGGCGCCGCTGCCGGGTGGGGTGCTGATGCCGCAGCTGATCCGCAACGCGTGGCGGGCGCACCACGACCTCGCCGCGCACCGGCCGAGCCTGCTGCGTCTTGCCGCCGCCTACCGGTCCGGGCTCGCGGCGGCACCGGTCGACGCGACGCTGCGGTCCGAGCAGGCGACCGCGTCGGTGCTGTGTCTGACCGGCGCCGACGACCAGTTGTGGCCGTCGGGCGAGATGGCCACGGCACTTCTCGGTCTCCGGTCCGACGACCGCGACGAACACCGGACGTTCGACGGCGCCGGCCACCTCCTTCGTCTCGGAATGTTCCCCGCCGACGCGCAGTGGACCGGCGGCATTGCATTCGGTGGCGGGGGCGCAGGTCAGGGCCGGGCCCAGCGCGAAGCGGTGCACAGCGTGCTCGGCTTCCTCGCGCGGACCGCCGCAGTGGCGAGGGCCTGATGCGCGGCGCAGAGGACGGCTTCGGCCACTCGGACCGCATCGTCGGCTCGATCGTCGACATGGCCGGAGTCTCGCGGGCGAAGGTGCTGCCGATCTCGAGACTGTCCACCTTCGTCGACTCCGGTGCCGGCGCATCGCCGAGCTGGACTGTGTTCTGCGTCGACGGCCACCTCGCGTTCACACCGTCCTTCTCCGTCGGGGGCGACCTCCGTCTGCGTATCGACGGCGACGACGTGCGAGACCTGGGCAACGGCACGTACTGGGCGCCGGCGTGTCTGACCGAGCAGGACGGGACGCCGTCGCTCGCCTGCGCCCGGGGTGCGCTGCGGCGGGCGGCGACGCGGTTGGCGGAATCCGGGCTGACCGCACGAATCGGCCACGAGGTCGAGTTCACCCTGTTCGATGCGGCGACAGTCGAAGAATGGTCCGCGTACGGCCTGAATGCCGTTCTCACACAGGAAGAATTCCTCGAGCGACTGCTCGCGGCGGCGTCGACGGCGGAACTGCCGATCGAACAGGTCCACGCCGAGGCCGGGCTCAACCAGTTCGAGGTGTCGCTCGCCCCCGCGGATCCCGTCACGGCGGCCGACAACTCGGTGCTGGCCCGCGCCCTGATCAGCCGGGTCGCGCGTGCCCAGGGGCTGCGGGCGTCGTTCTCACCCATGCCCGTCGCGGGCGGAGCGGGAAACGGTGCCCATCAGCACGTGTCGATGTTCGAGGGTGACCTGCCGATCCTGTCGGGAGGCCCGGGCCCGCACGGGCTGACTCCCGCCGGTGGCGCCGCGGTCGCCGGGATTCTGCGGGCCCTGCCCGAGTTCACCGCCGTACTCGCCGGGTCGGCGCTGTCTCACCTGCGGTTGCGCCCGGGAATGTGGGCGGGGGTATTCCGCTGCTGGGGGCTGGAAAACCGCGAGGCAGCCGTCCGCCTCTGCGCGGCCACCGCCGGGAACCCACACGGCGCGAACCTCGAGATCAAACCCATCGACCCGTCCGCGAACCCGTATCTGAGCAGCGCCGCCATTCTCGGCGCCGCCCACGACGGCATCGCCGCCGCGCTTCCCCTCCCGGACGAGGTGTCGGTCGACCCCGCCGAACTGACCGAAGGCCACGCCGTCGATCTCCTCCCGACCCTGCCGTCCGACGTGCTCGGAGCGTTCCGATCGTCGGCGCTCGCGCGGGACCTGTTCGGCCCGCTGATCATGGAAGCCCTGGCGGCGGTCAAAGGGTACGAGCACGCCGAATACCGGGACAAACCCGTCGACGAGGTCGCGCAACGCTTCCGGTACGCGTGGACGTCCTAGTCAGTTACGGATCATCGCCAGCGCCGTGCGCAGCCCGCGCCGCTTCCCGGTCGCGGGGTCGACCCCGAATACTTCCTTCATCCCACCGCGGATGCGGAATCGCAGTTCCGACGCCGTCTCCGGTGCGTCGTCCGCGGACGCCGACAGGAAGCGGTTGGGCAGCGCGAGCTTGAAGATGGTGCGCAGGGTGAGTCCGTACTGGTGGGGGAGCGAACCCGTCGTATACGGGAGGTCGTACTTGTCGCACAGTTCCCGCATCTTCACACCGATCTCGGCGTAACGGTTACTGGGCAGGTCCGGGAACGCATGGTGCTCGATCTGGTAGCAGAGGTTGCCGCTCATGAACGCCAGCACCGGGCCGGCGTTGAAGTTGGCAGAGCCCAGCATCTGCCGCAGATACCACTCGGCCTTGGTCTCCTTCTCGAACTCCTCCTTCGTGAACTTCTCCGCGCCGTCCGGGAAGTGGCCGCAGAAGATCACGCCGTACGCCCACAGGTTGCGGATCACGTTGGCGGTGATGTTCGCCGTCAGCGTGCTCTTCCATGCGGGACCTGTCAGTGCCGGGAACACCACGTAGTCCTTGCCGACCTGCCGCGCGATCTTGCGTCCCACCTCCTTCGCGTTGCGGAGGGTTTCGGCGCGGTCGTAATCGCCGCGCCGGATACTCTCCACGTCCAGGTGGTGCAGCGCGACGCCCCATTCGAACAGCAACGCCAGCAGCACGTTGTAGAACGGCTGCGCCAGGTACACCGGCGACCACTTCTGGTCGCGGGTCATGCGCAGGATCCCGTACCCGACGTCGCTGTCGAGACCCACGATGTTGGTGAACTTGTGGTGGACGTAGTTGTGCGAGTGCTTCCACCCCGAGGACGGGCACGTGTTGTCCCACTCCCAGTTCGACGAGTGGATCTCGGGATCATTCATCCAATCCCATTGGCCGTGAATGACATTGTGGCCGAGTTCCATGTTCTCGATGATCTTCGCCGCACCCATCAAGGCGGTACCCAGGATCCACGCCGGTCTCTTCCGGCTACCGAACAGGACGACCCTGCCCGCGATCGCCAGCGACCGCTGCAGTTTGATCGTCCGGTCGATGTACCGGGCGTCGCGGGCGCCGCGGGACTCCTCGATGTCGGCCCGGATCGCATCGAGTTCCGCGCCCAGCGCCTCCACATCCGCCTCGGTGAGGTGGCTGTATTCCTTGATATCGGTGATGGCCATCTGGTCTCGATACCCGGTTCACCCGATTCTCAATCTGCGAATCCGCCCAACCGTTGCGCAACCGTGTTGTGGTCACACGTCCGTGTGAGGGCGTCCGCTATTCTCTCCACGGTCGCCGAGCGTGTCGGTGACCCGGGTCCGGGGGTGGATCTCGATGCGGATATCAGGGGGAGATGTCGATGTCAGAGGGCGATATGACGTGGCCGGAAAGTGTCATTGCGTCGCTGGACGGGACCGGTGCGACGCAGCCGCAGCTGGCTGCCGTCCCCGGGCTGCCGCCGGTGCTCGGTGGAACGGACGTCGCGGTCGTCAAGGTGAACCCCGACATGCTGCGGGCGATGTCCAGCGCGCTGGGTGCCATCGCGCGTGAGGTCGAGGCGTTGGGTGGCCGGCGAAGCTTCGAGCATGCGGTCCAGGCCGTCGAGGGGTCCGACACCGCGGCGGCCTGCCAGGACGCCGGCGACATCCTCGCGTCCGCACTGGGCGTCGCCGCCAGTCGCATCGACGAGATGGCGTTCATCGCGGGTGACGGGGCCGAGAACTACGAGGTCACCGACACGTCGTTCGCGTCTCAGCTGTCGGCGATGGGGGAGCTGTGATTCCGCGGAGGTCGCAACTGCATGTCTGGAACCCGCGGGACCTGACACTGGCGGGCGAGGAAATCGGACGGACCGCCGAGGACACGCGGACCCGGGCGGACGACGTCCAGCGTGCTGTCGCGGATCTGGGTCGGCACGACGACTGGCGCGGTCCGGCGCAGGCCGCCGCCGAGCACCGAGCGAACAGTGAGAGGGCGGAAATCCGCCGGCTCGCAGATGATCTGGAGGATCTGTCGAACGCGCTCGTGGGTGGGGCCGATCGCCTCGGCCATGCGCGGGACTACGTCGCCACCGTGATCGACAAGGCGGCAACCGACGGATTCACCGTGTCCGACGACTGGCAGATCGTCAGCCCGCCCACGACGATGAGCGAGGCCGAAGCCGCCGAGCATGCCGAGCTGATGGAGTACTGGCGCAGCCAACTCGGTGGAGCGCTGACGGAACTCGACAACGCCGATCGGGACATGGCGACGACGATTCGGGACGCGCTCGGCGCCGTGGCGGCGAGTGCCCCGGCCTCCGCGGGGCTGTCCGGACACGAGGGCACCGCGTTGGGCGAGCAGGTCGCGCGCGGCGGTTCCGACATTCCGCAGGACGTGCGTGACCGTGTTGCCCGGGAGATCGCGGCCGCGGGCCTCACCCCCGAACAGGTGAAGACACTGGCCGACGGCGGCAAGGTCACCGATCTGCCACAGGGAACGATCGACTTCCTGCAGCAGTTCTATACGGCGGCCGGCAAGGACGGCTTCCTCGCACTGTCCGAGCAGTACAGCGAGAACGGACGCACCGAGGCTGCGAGCGCACTGTCCAACGGCCTCGCCGCGGTGTCGAACTACAACGTCGGCAGTGCCAGCGGTGACGTCGGCGGCCAGAGCCACATCCCGGAAAGCCTTCGGGGACTGTTCGAGGGCCCGGTGACGTCCACCGGCAACCTCACGAAGGGCGCACACGACGCCCCGCAACCGTCATTGGTCGTCAACAACGGCGACGACCTGGCACGCTTCACCAAGGCGTTCGGTCTCGCGGACCCGGGCGTCCAGCAGGGCAGTGAGCTGAGCGAGAGCCTCCTCACCCGTGCCGGCGAGATCGCCTCGGCCACCAACGACAAGAGTCTCCTGATCGGGGACTCGTTCGACCACAACGCTCTGGGCCGCGACGGTGTCGACACCCTCCTGCAGGACATGGTCGGGGTCGGTGGCCGCGACCACGTCGCCGTCCACAACATCCTGTCCGCTGACGGCATGCCGGCCGACTACAATCGCGACGACGTCATCATGCCCCTGCTCCAACGTGATTGGGCCGACGGCGGCGAACAGAACGTCGCCGGGATGTTCGACTGGATCGCCGACGACGCCAGGCCCTCCGACCCGTCCGATCCCGGAGAAGTATTCCGGTCGACACAAGCCGGCGAATCCGCATTCGGACTCGCACAAATCCTTGCCGCGAAAGACGCCGAGCTACTCGACATCCCGGGAATGAACGGCCAGGCAATCGGTGAGGTGAACCCCAAAATCACGCAGGCGTTGGGCACGACGCTCGCACCCTACATCGGCAACATGGTGGGGGTGCCCGGCGAGTTCACCGGAACCAATGCGTTCACCGGCCAAACAGGCCATGAGTACCTCCGACTGGAGGATGCGCCGAGGATATTCTCGGTGATCGACTCCAATGCCGAAGGCGCCTCGTATTTCAATGCGCAAGCCTTGGGGTTGTCAGCCCAGTTGGAGCAGGCTTGGGCGGTCGACGGCCAGACGCCGCAGGATCCCCACTACCAGTACGGGACGTGGGCGGGCAATCTTCAAGGCGTAGTGGACAAGGGGCTCGACCTCGAGTTCGCCGACCGGCTCGGCGACGAAACATCCCAGAACGCTGCTGGTTTCGAGAGCAAGGGCGTTGCATACGACACCATCAGAACAGTGATCAGCAAAGGCGTCGAGTTCATTCCCGTAGCCGGCCCTCTGATTTCGAGTGGTATCGATCTCGCCGACCCGTCGTTCAAGAGCGCGGTCATGGGATCCATACCTGACAGCACACTGCAGGCGAACGATGATCTCGCAGACAGTGCGTTGTTGGCGAATCAGTATTACCAGATTGGATTAGGCCTTCAGGCCGCAAATGGCGGAGCACTGGATCCGTACTCAGCACTTGATGACTTCCGCGACGGATCGGACGGACCACTGCTTTCATACGAACAGCTCGCAGACGATAACCCGCATCAAAGCCTCCCCCAGCTGCAATCAGGATTGGCGGGTTACATGACCGACACCGGTGTGCGCGGCCTCGGCAATTTCATCGATGCATTGAATGCCGGGCGCGATCAGGTGAAGGACATGAGGTACGGGCAGTGAAGGGGCTGCTCGGGCTGTGGGTCGCCGTTGTGCTGGCTGTATCGGCCTGCGGACCGGAGCATCCAAGCGAACCGCCGGGGCCGTCGACAACGGTCGGCATGCAGTACGCGGTCCCCGGCAACACCGATTACAACTACCGTTGGTCGGCGGATCCAGGCATCAACTTGCTCACGCCAGAGGCAACAGCTGTCAGGGCCTATGTGGAGTCGTATTACTTGACAGTCAGGGCACTCGCGACGTCGGCGGGCTATCCAGGATTCACGAAAGCCGTCGACGAGCGTCTTCGAGTGGACTATGGCTATCCCGATCAGCTGAAGAAGAGCGAGTTCGTTGGGACGCAATTTCAGCATTTGTTGTGGATGAGTCCAACGGAGCGTGGTTGGCTTGCGACGGTATGTACGGGCGACTACTCCGTAATGAGAATCGATGAGGACGGAAAGTATTACAACGTTGGCTCGACCAACGTGCATGCAGAAACGGTCGAGATGATGGCTCCCGACTTCACAGGTTCGAGTGCGGACGCCTCACTTCCCGCGGAGGGGCCCGAGCGGGCTCCAGAGGTAGATGTGTTCAGGGGTTGGAAACTCATCGACCACGTGAAGTCGGCTCGCAGTCAGGATGCGTTCCTTCAGTGTCGTTCGCGGGTGCCCGATCCTCCGGAGAATCGCCCGAGGAAACGCGACCTCCCACACGAGACCCCCTACCCGACGCTTGCTCCGTATCCGGGCTGGCCGCGCTACGACGAGAACTGAGGAGCACCTTCCCACCGTCGGCGGAAGGGCGCTGTCACCGCCGCCCTCGCACGGTCATATCCTCGACTGCAGCCTCCGTGTTCGGTGGAGGCTTGAGCGAATGATCGGACGGTTTGGTAGTGGACAGCAAATGTGACGTCGTTTATGCGGACGACCTCCGGGTGGGCGAGAAGTTCGAGCTGGGCTCGTACACGGTGACCGAGGAGGAGCTGGTCGAGTTCGCGGGGCAGTGGGATCCGCAGTCGTTCCACATCGACCGTGAATCTGCAGATAGTGGCTATTTCGGTGGGCTCATCGCGAGTGGTGTGCACACGATCGCGATATGTCAGCGGCTGTCGGCGACGACTCTTTATGCAGGGTGGAGCGTCATTGCGGGGGCTCGGATGCGCGACGTCAACTTCCTCCGGCCGGTGAAGCCGGGCGACGTGCTCACCGGAAAGCTGGTTGTCGAGGATGTGGTGCCGGACGATCGTGGACGGGCTTTGGTGACCGTCGCGGCGGAGATTCTCAACGGGTCGGGCCGGCAGGTCCTCACCTCGGTGACGGAGATGTACATGCGCTGCCGCCCGGAAACCGACTGATCGTCGAAATTCTTGGACGAAAAACTCTCTTCGAGGATTGTTTTCCGGGTTTCTGGGTACCGCCCCGAGAGGCCATGTAACCAACGGAGGCAGTCATGAGAATGGGCAGGAGAGTGGCCGCGGTGGCAGTATTCGCGGCTTCGATCGGATTGGGAGCATCCGGTGTCGCCTGGGGCGGCAGTCTCGACTCGGCGGTGCCGGTGCGTCGGCCGGACGTCATTCAACCGATGCCACCCGGGTTCCCGCAGAACGGTCCGATCGGATGCGACGACTGGGCGGAACCCTACGAGAACAATGTGCCGCAGTGGGGCACCGATCCGTACAACCAGTTCGACAACTGGTGCGACGGTCCCGAGGACGGCATTCAAACGCAGCCGCCGGTCAATGACCAGCAGGGCCGGACGGTCAATCCCTGATTCGACGGTGAGTGTCTGCACGAGGCACGGGGCCGTCGTGTAGCCCGGTCGTGAGCTGAAACCGACCGCCCGTCAAATTTCATTCACGAAATTCGTCCGTCGAGGATTGTTTACGTTGTCTTTGGGTATTGCCCTTAGGCAGCGTTATTCACCTATGGGAGGCAACGATGAAGGTCGGCTTGAGATTGGCTGCGGTCGCTGTGTTCGCGGCCTCGATCGGTTTGGGAACATCCGGTGTCGCCTGGGGTGACGCGCTCGACTCGGCAGTCGTACCGGTGCGCGCACCGGACACGGTTGCACCACTGCCTCCTGGTGTTCCGCCGACCGGTCCGGCCGGTTGCGACGACTGGGCGGAACCGTACGAGAACAACGTCCCGGCGTGGGGCGCTGAACCGTACAACCAGTACGACAATTGGTGCGACGGACCCGAGGACGGTCTGCCGCAACCGGCCACGTACAGCGGTGACGAGGGCGGAGGCGACTCGCCGAACGAGCCGTAACCGACCGATCCGAATCAGCGCGCCCCGGGAGTCTCCGTTCCGGGGCGCGCTGATTCAGTTGCCGGCGGGCGGTTCGTGCAGTCCGAAGGCGGAACCCTGGTCGTCGTGGCACAGCTTGAATCGCCCGAATTTCGCCACCGACTCCGTGTCGTCGCCAAGGTCGACGGCGTCGACGGTGCCCCCCAGCGCCAGTACGTGCTCGACGGCAGTGTCGAGGTCCGGTACCCGGAAGAAGATGTAGGGGCCGGCGCCCTCGTCGCCGCCATGGATCCCGCCCGGGACGTTCGGGGTGGTGATCGAGTAACCCGAGCCGCCGGGTCCGGACTCGAATTCCCAGCCGAACAACGCCGAGTAGAACTTTCGGCCCTGCTCCGTGTTGGCCACACCCAATTCGAAGAACGACAATTCGCCCGACATGAGCACTCCTCCGTCGACAGTGTCCCCGTGACGCTACGCCGAGATGCCGTCACACATAAGGCTTGCGCGTTAGATCAATCATGCTCTAACCTTTGAGCAAATTCGATCCAAGGGGGCTTTGTGGAATTGACCGAACGCCAGACCGACCGGGCCGCAGGAGTATTGATCGCCGCCGCTGCGGGCGATGCTCTCGGGGCAGGGTACGAATTCACCACCCCGGCTGCCGAAACGGTGATCGACATGGTCGGGGGTGGGATGTTCGACTGGGCGCCGGGGGAGTGGACCGACGACACGTCGATGGCCGTCGCCATCGCGGAGGTGGCCGCGACCGGTGTCGACATCGGTCAGGGCGCCGGACTGGATGCCGTTGCTGCACAGTTCGTTCGGTGGATCGATTCGAATCCGCCGGATGTCGGCAACCAGACGCGCGCCGTGCTGTCGGTCCGCGACGGCTCGGCGGCGGCCATGCAGGGGCGGGCACGAAGTATCACGGGGAGAAAGGGTGGCAACGGTTCGCTGATGCGCACGGCACCCGTCGCGCTGGCATATCTCGACGACGCCGAGGCGTGCGTCGAGGCCGCGTACCAGATCGGCGCCCTCACCCACGACGACCGGCGCGCCGGCGAGGCGTGTCAGCTGTGGTCCTACGCGATCCGGCACGCGGTGCTGTTCGGGACGTTCGACGGGGTGCGGGAATACCTGCAGGTCGCGCCGGCCGGTGTCGGCGAATACTGGGGACCCTTGCTCGACCAGGCGGAGCGCGGCACACCCGCCGAGTTCCCGAAGAACGGCTGGGTGGTCCACGCCCTGCAGACGGCGTGGTGGGCGATCACGGGTGCCGACGATTCGGGACCGCAGCAGCTTCGGTTCGCCCTCGAACGAGCCGTCCGCGCGGGCAATGACACCGACACCACTGCGGCGATCGCGGGTGGACTGCTCGGTGCCCGATGGGGTGCCTCTGCGGTCCCGGACCGGTGGCGGCGGATGTTGCACGGCTGGCCCGGATATTCCGCCGAGGACCTGGAGCGGCTGGCGGTGGGCGCTGTCCGGAAGGGTGCACCGGCCGACCGGTGCTGAGCATGAAGGTCATTCGTACGTGAGTGGCGCAGCGTGCCGGGGTGCACATCGCCACTCACGTGCGGGGAGCTGCGTCAGGCCGCCAACTCGTCGGCGATCTCGATGTCGATTTCCTGTTCGGTCATTCCGCCGAAGAGATGGTTGGTGAACATGTCAGCTCAGTTCTCGAAAATTGTGATTGATCCCGGCACGGTCGGACTTTCTTGTCCGATCTACTGGGTGTATCGGCGGCCGGAGCTGTTCCGTTTCAGGACCCGCAGGTGAGTGGCAAAGTGTGTTCGGGCGCGCATTGCCGCACACGTAGCGCTTAGGCTCGACTCGACCGTTCGTGTCCCGGAAACAGGAGATGAGACGAGATGCCCGCAACCTTCGTTCTGCTGCCCGGCGCCGGCTCGGACTCGTGGTACTGGCACCGCGTCGCACCGATCCTGGAGGGAAGCGGGCACTCGGTGATCGCCGTCGACCTTCCGTACGGCGACGACGCGGCGGGGCAGTACGAGTTCGCCGACGTCGTCGTGGACGCGGTCGAGGACGTCGAGGGGTCGATCGTGCTGGTCGCGCAGTCCATGTCCGCGTTCACCGCGGCGATCGTCTGTCAGCGCGGCGAGGTCGACGTCGACCTGCTGGTTCTCCTGGCACCCATGCTGCCCGCGCCGGGGGAGGCACCCGGGCAGTGGTGGGAGACCACCGGACAGCCGGAGGCGAAACGGGCGTTCGCCGTGCTGGAGGGCCGCGACCCCGACGCGCCCGACGACCTGCGGGCGTTGTTCTTCCACGACGTGCCCGACGACGTCACCGAGGAGGCGTTCAGCCAGGAGGAGCCCGTCGTGTCGAACACCCCGTTCGAGACGGTGTGGCAGGCGGACGCGTGGCCGCACGTGAAGACGCGGGTCGTCGCCGGGAGGCGCGATCGGCTCTTCCCGCTCGACTTCATGCAGCGGATCGTCCGGGAGCGACTGGGCATCGCACCGGAGGTCATCGACACGGGCCATCTGGCGGCACTCGCGCGCCCCGGCGAACTTGCTGCCATGCTGGAGCGCTACGCGTCCGAACTGTAGGGCATGTAGATCCGACGAGAAGGAGAGCAATCGATGGCGTTGTCGGTATCGGGCGAGTTCGAGATCGAGGCGCCCCAGGACCAGGTGATGGCGGCGCTGGCGGACGTCGAACGGATCCCGGAGTGGTCGGCGGTGCACAAGAAGGTGGTCGTCGAGTCCCGATTCGACGACGGACGCCCCCGCACCGTGCGGATGACGCTCGCCGTCCTCGGCGTCGCGGACACTCAGCTGGCCGAGCACAAGTGGCTCGGGGACGAGCAGATGTCGTGGACGCTCCTCGAGAGCGAGAAGCAGAAGTGCCAGGAGGGGGAGTACCGGCTGACCCCTACTGCGCGCGGGACGTCGGTGCACCTCACGATGTCGGTCGAGCCGAAGGTGTGGGTGCCGAAGTCCGTGCTGCGTCAGGGGCAGAAGCAGGCCGTGCGCCTGATCCGCAAGGGATTCACCAAGTTCGTACTCGAGAACTACGTCTGACGAGGACCAGATGACGGTCGAGCAGAGCAGCCCCACCACACTTCGAAGACTGTCGGCGCGGTTGGCCCTGATCCGCGACGACACCGACGACGACAAGCTGTCGGCCGGTTTCCTCCTCGTCGCCACGATCCTGGCGTTGGTGTGGGCCAACATCGGTGATTCGTACGAGTCGTTCTGGCACACCCCGGTGACGATCCAGATCAGCGACTACAGCATCAGCCTCGACCTGAAGCACTGGGTCAACGACGGGTTGATGACGCTGTTCTTCTTCGTCGTGGGGCTCGAGGTGAAGCGTGAGCTGACGATCGGCGAACTCACCGACCGCGCCCGCGCCGCCGTCCCACTCCTCGCCGCGATCGCGGGTCTGGCCCTGCCCGCCGTGCTGTTCCTGATCCTCAATCCCACCGGGGACGAGGCCACTGCGTGGGGCGTCGTCGTCTCCACGGACACGGCGTTCGTGCTGGGCGCACTCGCGCTCGTCGGACCCCGATGCCCCGCCCGGTTGCGCGTGTTCATCCTGACGCTGGCCGTCGCCGACGACATCGGCGCCCTGGCCATCATCGCCTTCTTCTACACCGACAACCTCCGGCTCGGACCGCTGCTCCTCGGGTGTGTCGGACTGCTTCTGATCATCCAGTTGCGCAAGCTCGAGGTGTGGCGTGGCGTCGCGTACTTCATTGTCGCGGCGGGCACGTGGGTTGCGTTCTACGAGTCCGGCGTCCACCCCACCCTCGTCGGCGTGCTGATCGCGCTGATCCTGCCCGTGTATCCGCCGCGGCGCAGCGAGGTGGAGCGGGCCGGTGAACTCACGCGCGCATTCCGGCAGTCACCGAACTCCGACTACGCCCGCGCCGCCCAGCTCGGTGTGCTGCGCGCGGTGTCCGTCAACGAGCGGCTCCTGCGCTTCTACCAGCCGTACACGGCGTTCCTCGTCGTCCCGATCTTCGCGCTCGCCAATGCCGGCGTGGTCATCACCGGGCAGACGCTCGCGGACGCGGCACGGTCTCCGCTGGCGTGGGGCATCGTGCTCGGCCTGGTAGTCGGCAAGCTCGTCGGCATCACCGCGGCCACGGCCCTGTTCGCGAAACTGCGGCCGGGCAGCCTGCCACCCGGGCTGACACTGTCGCAGATCGCCGGTGGCAGCGCGCTGGCCGGCATCGGCTTCACGATCTCGCTCTTCATCGTCGACCTGGCCATCGACTCACCCGAGCTGGCCAACGACGCTCGGGTGGGCGTCCTGACAGCGGCCGTCATCGCCACCCTCCTCGGTTGGGCGCTGTTCCGGCTGTCGGACTGGGTGCACCCTCCGACCGAGGTCGCCGGACTCACCCTGCTCCGGCCCGTCCACCTCGGACGCGATCACCTGCGCGGACCGGTGGATGCGCCGCTCACCCTCGTCGAATACGGCGACTTCGAGTGCCCGTTCTGCAGCAAGGCCACCGGCAGCATCCGGGACGTGCGGGCGCATTTCGGGGACGAGCTCCGCTACGTCTTCCGGCATCTCCCACTCGACGCCGTGCATCCGCACGCGCGTTTCGCCGCCCAGGCGAGCGAAGCGGCCGCCGCGCAGGGCCGGTTCTGGGAGATGCACGACCACCTGTTCGCCAACAGCGACGCCCTCGCCGAGGACGAGATCTTCGGTTACGCCGCCGAGTTGGGGCTCGACATGGACCGGTTCGAGGAAGACATCCGCCGGGGCACCTTCGTTCACCGCATCGACGACGACGAACTCGACGCCGAGTCGAGCGATTTCCGGGTGACCCCCACGTTCTACCTCGGCGCGACGGGCACGGACCTCGCCCGGCACAGCGGCCCCTACGACGCCGCCACCCTCATCCGGCAGCTCGAGGAGGCGCGCGGCGTCGACGGCGCGCCCTGATCAGCCCTGCGACTGCCGCACCGCCTGGATCGCGGCCGGGGTGACCGGGTCGGTGTCGTCGGCGAAGTCGTCGTGCTTCTTCAGGTAACCGGCGACGAACGGGCAGATCGGCACGATCCGCTTGCCGCCCCCGACCGTCTCGGTGAGAGCGCTCCGGATCAGGGTGGTGGCGAGGCCACGCCCCCCGAACTGCTCGCCGATCTCGGTGTGGAAGAAGATCCGTTGATTCTCGTCGTCGAGGTACTCGGTGAACCCGGCCAGTTCACCGTCGACGTGGACCTCGAATCGGTGGAGTTCGGGGGCGTTCCGGACCTCGGGTGCGGGACCGTTCTTCGTGTCGTCTGTCATGAACCCACTATGCCGCCCGGCTCCGTTCCGAGTGCGCGCCGGGTGTTCCCGGGCGTCGAGGTGGTGGATGATCGAAGGAGTTCCGCGATCCGAGAGGGGACGCGACCGCCATGACCGACTACGGCAGGGTCCTGCAGTTCGGGGTGTTCGTCACTCCGTCGGTGGAGTTGCTGGCCAACACGTTCGAAGTCGCCGCGCTCGCCGACGAGACGGGCCTCGACCTGATCGGCGTCCAAGACCACCCCTACCAGGCGAAATTCCTCGACTGCTGGTCGCTGATGGGCACGTTGCTGGCCAGGACCGAGCGGGTGCGCGTGTTTCCCGACGTCGCGTGCCTGCCGCTTCGCCCGCCGGCCGTGATGGCGAAGGCTGCGGCCAGCCTCGATGTGATGTCGGGAGGGCGGTTCGAACTGGCGTTGGGTGCGGGTGCGTTCTGGGAGGCGATCGGGGCGATGGGCGGTGACGTGCGCACTCCCAGGCAGGCCGCGACGGCGTTGGAGGAGGCGGTCGACGTGCTCCGCCTGATGTGGTCCGGTGAGCGTGCCGTGTATTCCGAGGGTGAGCACTATCGCCTGGCGGGCGTGCATCCCGGTCCGGTCCCGGCGCACCGGATCGGGATCTGGCTGGGCGTCGGCGGCCCCCGGTTGCTGCGTGCGCTGGGACGGTCTGCGGACGGGTGGGTCCCGTCGAGCTCGTACTTTCCGCCCGAGGTTCTGCCCGGCATGCACGCGAGGATCGATGCGGGTGCGACGGATGCGGGCCGGGACCCGAGCTCGATCGTCCGCGCCTACAACGTGTTCGGTCAGGTGAGCGACACACCGTCGGACAAATTGTTTAACGGAACCACCGAGCAGTGGGTGAGCCAGCTGACGGAACTCGCAGTGGCGACGGGCATGGACACGTTCGTGTTCGGCACCGACGGCGACGACCTCACCCAGGTCCGCAGGTTCGCGGCCGACGTCGCGCCCGCCGTTCGGGCCGCAGTGGATCAGCACCGCGGAACGGGTGCGCGGGCATGAGCGAACCCCGGCTCCTCCTCATCGGCAGGCGCCAGTCCACGCTGGACGTGTTGAAGGAAGAACTGACCCGGTTCGGGCGGGACGTCGTGGCATCCAACGACCGCGAACTGATCCGGCGGGCACTCCTGGACGGAAACGTCGACCTCGTCGTGATCGGCGGCGGCCTCGACGATCGCGCTCGGGATGCCATGCGGGACTTCGTGCTCGGCGTCCAGCCGGACGTCCCCGTGCAGCTGCTGCCGCGCACGGCCGGAGCGAGCCCGGCCTCGGTCATCCCGTTTGCCAACGAACAGATCGTGCTGTTCAAGGTTCACGCAGCGGCAGGCGACGAAGACGCGCAGTCCGACTAGGTCAGTTGCCGTCCTTCTCCTTGTCCTTGGGCTTGTTGTTTCCGTTGCCGTTGTTGCCGTTGTTGTTTCCAGGTCCGGTCTTCGGTGCCGGGGCGCCGGTCGGTGGGGGAGGCGCAACCGGGTTGACCTCGACGGCACTGCTCGGGGCGGAGACGGGCGCCGGGGCGGGAACGACGGCGGTGGTGCTCGCACCGGGACCGACCGTGCCGTCCTGGTCTTGCGAAACGATGGCCAGCGCCGCCACGACCACGGCCACCAACACGGCGGCGACGAGAGCAACGATCAGGCCGATCCGCCGTGGTTGCGGGGACTCGGGCGGCAGCTCATGGACCGTCGTCGGTGTGAACGTTCTCGTCGGCGGCGGATGCGCGCCGGGTGCTCCGAGGACGGCGGCCCGCATGACCCGGGCGTCGGCGTACCGCTGCTGCGGGTCGCGAGCCATCGCCCGCTCGATCGTGTGCACGAGGTGCGGATCGGCGTCCGGACGCGTTTCGCGCAGCGGCCGGGGCGCCCCGTCGGTGATGGCCCGGGCGAGCGACAGGATGTTGTCGCCGGTGAACGGCCGGTGCCCGGCGAGGGCTTCGTAGCCGACGACGCCGACGGCGTAGAGGTCGTCAGCGGTCGTGGCGGGGGTGCCCAGGATGCGATCCGGACTGAGGTAGGCGACGGTGCCCAGCACCTGTCCGGTCGCGGTGTGGTCGGAGGCGGCGCTCTTCGCGATGCCGAAGTCGGTGACCTTCACCGTGCCCTCGGCGGTGAACAGCACGTTTCCCGGTTTGATGTCGCGGTGCAGGATCCCGGCCCCGTGAGCTGCGGCGACGGCGGCGAGCACGTCGGCGAGGACCGACCGCACCCGCGCGTCGGGTACGGGACCGGCCGCGATCTCGTCGGCGAGGGTGCGCCCGGGCAGGCGCTCCATCACGATGAACGCCACTCCGGCGTCCTCGCCGCAGTCGTGCACCGCGACCACGTTCGGGTGATTCAACGTGGCGGCCAGCCGGGCCTCCGCCTCGAACCGTCTGCGTGTGTCGGGGGCGGACGCCAGTTCCGGGCGCAGCACCTTGATCGCGACCGGTCGCTGCAGGCGCAGGTCCCATCCGTCGTGCACATCGGCCATTCCGCCGCGCCCCAGCACTCCCCGCAACTCGTACCGACCTGCGAGAACTGCGGACACCGACATGCGCTCACGCTATCGTCAGCACTTGTGCCGGACACCGCTGCCTCCCACCTACCATGACGCCATGACCGCTTCGGGTAAACGCCGACATCTGTCCGTCGTCCCCGACGTGCCGGTGATCGTCCGGCCGTCGGAACGGCCGCGTCGCCGTGACGTCGCGAGCTACCACCTGCGGATCGAGCTCGACGACGTGTCGCCGGCCATCTGGCGGCAGTTCGTCGTGCCGTCGAACCTGCGGCTGCACGAGCTGCACCCGATCGTGCAGACGGTCATGGGCTGGCAGGACAGCCACCTGCATTCGTGGGTCGGCGGCGAGCCGCCCGCCTCGGAGCGGTACGAGATGCGCGAAAGCATCGACGAGGGCTTCGCCGACGAGGACGACGAGCTGTGCGAGGACGCAGTCCGGCTCGATCAGGTTCTGGCCGAACCCGGCGAGCTGCTGTCGTATCAATACGACTTCGGCGACGGCTGGGACCATACGATCGTCCTCGAACGGATCGACGCCGACGAGCCGGCTCCGACGGTCGCGTGTCTCGCCGGCGCTCGCGCCTGCCCACCCGAGGATTGCGGCGGACCGGGCGGATACGCCGACCTGCTGACGGTCCTGGCCACACCGTCGCACCCCGGTCATCACGACGCCGGGGCGTGGGTCGGGCCGGGGTTCGCGCCCGAATCGTTCGGCGTCGACGCCGTGAACCGCAACCTGCGGATCGAGATCGTGATCCGTGACCACGGGCCGGTGACGGATTCGAAGCTCGCCGAACTGCTGCGCCGGATCCCCCATCAGGCTGCCCCGCACGTCTTTTCGCTGCTCGAGCACGCCCGCCTCACCGAGCGGAGGGGCGACATACCCGCGGCCCAGGAACTGGCGACGCTTCACCTGCGATGGTTCCTGCAGCGCATCCGATCCGACGGCATCACGCTGACCCAGGCGGGCTACCTGCCCCCGGCCGTGGTGGCGGAGATGCGGCAGGAGCTACCGGGCTTCGACGACTGGCCCGCGACCAGCAACCGCGAGACGGACCAACGGCCCGTCCACCTGCTCCGGGAGTACGCCAAGACACTCGGACTGGTGCGCAAGTACAAGGGAAAACTCGTCCGAACCAATCTCGGAACGGCGATGGCGGACAACGCGACACAGATGTGGCGTCATCTGCTCGATCGCCTGCCGCTGGGCACCGAGCAGATCGAGCGGGAGGCCGGATACCTCGTGCTTCTCACGCTCGCCGCAGGCACGTCGTCGGACGAACGCAGGGACGTGATCGCCGAGGGACTCGCCGCCCTCGGCTGGCAGACCAGCGACGGAACGATCGTCGGCCGGGAAGAAGTGTTCTGGATGGGCCGTCCCACGATCACGTTCCTCGAACTGATCGGCGCAATGGTCGAGGGCTGGGTGCAGCGCGACCAGCCCATGGATCCCGAATGGGGTCGACTCTTCGCGCAGATGGTGCTGTCGATGTAGGTCGGTAGCGCCGCAACAACATCGGACTACGCCCGAACCTTTTTGGGCGCAGTTGCTTTCGACCCGCAGGGCTAACGCGCGGTGCCGATTCCTCCAGGCGTCGCCGGACAGTCACGCAAATGACACTCGTCGATGCAGAACGATTTCGGGCCACATCTGTCGGAATCTTCTGCTTTGATACGTCCATGCAATAGTCGGTCGCGAGCGAGGGAGGTTGACGACGATGGTCGATTCCACCGAGGTGCCCGAGGTTTCGTGGGCGGGAATGGTCGAGTGGTTGACGGGTTCGCTGGTCGATCAACCGGTCGCGCTCATCGTCGAGATCGGCCCGAACAGTTACGTCGGTGAGGACGACGACGAAGAAGTTGTCTGCGCGCAGATTCAGGTACTGGCGGACGGTGTGTTGATGCTTCGTCGATCACGAGTCGAACTCGGGCACCTGCTGCTCGCCGACTATTCCGCTGAGCACCTGGCCCTCGACAGGTGGCATTTCGACGGCCACTTCGAAGACTGTACGGACGGCTATCTCTTCAGTCGCGATGTGAACCTGATCGCGAACACCTGCGTGGCCTGGTTCCGGGACAATTGGGGCACCCGGTCCACCAGTGAACTCGGATGCTCGTATCGGTTCCCCGACGAGTTGATTCCGTCTGTCGACGCCGACGACGTGTTCTGACCTCCGCCGCGGCAGAAGTCGAGGATTCGAGGGTCGCGGTACGTCGATTCCGGCACACTGGTTCCATGAGCACTCCGCCGCGTCGTCGGTGGGTGTTGCATGTCGACGAGTCCAACGAGACGAGCCGCGGACCCCGCATGAGTCGGTTTTCCGCGAGGTGAGACCTGTAATTCGACCCCCAAGTTGGGTGGGGGACCGGCCTCAGCGGTGGTTACGTCGAAGTTCTTTGAGCCTCTTCCGAATCGGCGATGGATCCATTCCCTGAAGATTCAGGGGCGGATCGATACTCGTCAGCACGTCGTCCTCGAGCTTCCCCAGCGTGTCCGCGTCCACGTAAGGGACGGTCAACACTTTCAGGTGTTGCTTCATCCAGACTGTGAGCGCTTCTTCGTCAATGCTGGCGCTCCCAGCGGTGTTGGCGAGAATCGATCCGAGAGTCTTTCTAAAGGTGGAGAATTCGTGGCGTCCGCCGAGGTGCATGCCGGAGATGCGCGACCACAGAGTGTTGCTCGAACGCTTTCCGCTCGGCCAGCGGGTCGCTCCTGCCAGGCCTGCGTATATCAGTCCACGCGTGACCTGCGTGTCGAGTCCGATCGTCAGGTCCGAAGCACCGGAATCGTCAACCCACCAGCTGTAGAGGCCAGGGACCCTGAGACCTTCGCCGTTGTACCCGAGGAATTCTGTCGGTTCGACTGCCTGGGATTCGTCGAGCAGCATCGTCACAAATGATGATGTGGCCTCATGGGCGTTCTCGTTCTGAGAAACCTGAACCCCTTCAGAGTGAGGATCAAATGAGGCGTACCACTGGAGTCGCGCACCCATGGCAAGGCCCTCGAGTCGGTTGACAACTGTTGCCCCTTTGGCAGTGAGATGGTCTGCGATCACATTGATGTAGGGAGCTCCAGCATGAATCTCGACGACTTTGTCGCGTAGTGGCCCGGCGAGCAATTCGAGACGCTCTACCGCCCACGCACCCCAAGCTGCGCGATAGGTGGGCGGGGTGTCAGGAAGGTAACGCTCGTAGGGGGCGAGCCAGTCGTCGGGCGCGACGAGCCCATGCTCGGCGGACAGAATGAACCACGGAATGCCGCGGACTTCGGCATAGGCCCGTTGCTTCTTGAACAGCGACGAGATATACAGGTCCTTGGCTGCTGCTGGGACGTCGAGTTTTGTCTTGACGCAGGTCACCAGCAGTAGATCTGGCTGCTCTGCGTTGTCGGAGTGGTTGGTAGCGGGTGCTGACGGCTCGGGGGACGCGACAGGACCGGCCTTGTGTGCCGTGGCATCTTCTGTAGGGGTGCGGAGGAACGTGACTTCCGTGCCCAGCCGAACGTCGCCGACAGAGAATCCAGCCGACTGCCATTCACGAACGTGGGGGCGATCGCCCGACCACCATGTGCGGTGCTTCGATGCAGAAGGTGGCAGCTCACCGACTACGTCCTCGAGTTCGTCCCATCTCAAGCGAATCGAGGTGCTGATTCCACTTAGTTTCTCCGTCAAGGAGCTCCACTGCGCCACAGGAGCAGTATTTATCACGTCACCGACAATGGTCGCGCCGAGGTCTCGTTTCTCGACTGGATTGCCGCCAATAATCTGCGTGCCGCTGAATTCGGCACATTGCCTCCAATCCAGATTTCCGACAGGACCGAGCTCGCGGCCGATTGCCAGAGCCTGTCGGATGTGCATCCAGAACCGACAAGCCAAACCGTCATCAGGACACGGCAGACCTCGTGGATTCGAGGATTGCAAGTTCTCGAGTTCAGGCACACTGGTTCCATGACCACTCCGCCGCGTCGCCGGTGGGTGCTGCATGTCGATCTCGACCAGTTCATCGCCGCCGTCGAGGTGCTGCGGCACCCTGAGCTGCGGGGACGTTCCGTCGTCGTGGGCGGTCGCGGGGATCCCACCGAGCGCGCGGTGGTGTCGACGGCGTCGTATGAGGCGCGTGAGTTCGGTGTCGGCTCCGGAATGCCGATGCGGATCGCGGCACGGAAGATCCCGGACGCGGTATTCCTGCCCGTCGACGCCGAGGCCTACACCGAGGTGTCGGCGGTCGTGATGGATACGTTGCGCAAACTGGGCGTCGTCGTCGAGGTGATGGGCTGGGACGAGGCCTTTCTGGGTGTCGAGACCGACGACCCGGAGGCCTTCGCGCGAACCGTGCACGACGCCGTCCTCGACGCGACCGGGCTGCACTGCTCAGTCGGCATCGGCGACAACAAGTTACGAGCCAAGGTCGCGACGGACTTCGGCAAACCGCAGGGCATCTACCGGCTGACGGAGGAGAACTGGTTCGCCGTCATGGGGGAGCGCCCCACCGACGCGCTGTGGGGGATCGGAAAGAAGACAGCGAAGAAGCTTGCCGCGCTGGGCATCAGCACCGTGCAGGAACTCGCAGACGCCTCGGATCAGGAGTTGGCCGCGACCCTCGGTCCGAACATGGGACCGTGGTACGCCAGGATCGGTCGCGGCATCGACCTCTCCCCGGTCTCGGCGGAGCCCTGGGTGGCCCGGTCGCACAGCCGGGAGACTACCTTTCAGCAGAACCTCGCCGGCCGGGAGGCCGTCACCGAGGAGATTAGACGTCTCGCCGCCCGGGTCAGGGAGGACATCCTCGCAGAGAACCGCCCGGCGGTGCGAGTGGCGTTAAAGGTGCGCTACGCCCCGTTCGACACCCACACGACGAGTAAGCCGCTTCCGGAACCGACATTCGATCCCGACGTGATCTCCGACGCGGCAGCAGCATTGGTCGACAGACTCGACCACGAGCGGGAAGTGCGACTCCTTGGCGTGCGGCTGGAGATGACCGTTCACGCTGAGTGTTGATTCGTGCACTCGGCATGAGTGTCCGGGTTACCCCGGCCACGTTCACCACTCGGTGGTGTTCCCGCAGCGATACCGTCTGCCCGCCGGGCGGGTCTTATGGTTGGTTTCTGTCGGGCATCTTTTACGTCTCGTCCGTAACTCGCCGAAGACGCACCACCGTCAACAACCGCTGCGAGGGCAGCGAGGTTGAGAGCAGCATTGTGATCACGATCCGCGCGGTAACCGCACGCATCGCAGAGGAACACCCGAACATTCAAAGGCAGTTTGATTTTCACTACCTGGCAGCTCGAGCAGGTCTTACTCGACGGATACCACCGGTCTGCCACATGCAGACTGGTGCCGGTCCACTCGGTCTTGTAGGTCAGTTGTCGCCGGATCTCGGCGAGCCCCGCATCATGCAGAGCCCGGCTCAGCCCGCGTTTGTAGGCCCCGCCGGAGCGGGTCATTCCGGCAATGTTGAGGTCTTCGACAACGACGGTGTCGAAGTCCCGGACGAGTCGGGCGGTGAGTTTGTGCAGGTGATCGCGGCGCGCGTCGGCGATGCGGGTGTGTACTGCCCGGATCTGGTCCTGGGCGCGCTGCCACCGGCGGGAGGGTTGTCGGCCGGTGCGACGATCCGGGCCGACACGGCGGGACGCGCGGCGCCCGAGGCGACGCAATCTCTTCGCGTGCTTGCGGGCGTGTTTCGGGTTCTCGATCATCTCGCCGGTCGAGAGGACCGCGAGGTGCTTGAGCCCCACATCCACTCCGACGACCGACCGAGGACAAGCGGTGACGGCGGGGAGAGCTATGGCGGGGAGAGTGATTTCGACGGAGAAGGACACCTGCCACCGGCCGCGTCGATACGACAGGGTCGCCGACCGGATCCGAGCCGTCCCGGTGATCGTCTTGCGGGCCAGTTTGCGGGTGGATTCGCACGTCCGGATCGCCCCGATCCGGGGTAGCTGCACATGACGGCG
Source organism: Rhodococcus sp. JS3073 (assembly GCF_026810085.1). Taxonomy (NCBI): domain Bacteria; kingdom Bacillati; phylum Actinomycetota; class Actinomycetes; order Mycobacteriales; family Nocardiaceae; genus Rhodococcus; species Rhodococcus sp. JS3073. Next base: position 6,667,075 of record NZ_CP113951.1, read on the forward strand.
GTCGCCGCCGTCGGTGACCAGCCCGAAACTGCCTGTCGTGAACCGGCAGGAGAGTACCGCCCGTTTGCTTTTGAAACGGGGGAATCCCATCGAGCCTTTACGTTTCCCTGACCGGGCGTCGGTCCAGTTCGACAGGGCGGCCGCGCAGTTCGCGATCCCGGAACTGTAGGCCTCTTTCGAGTTCTCCGGCCACCACACCTTCCCGGTGTCGGGGTTGACGGCGATGTCGTTCTTGACGGTGTTCCAGTGTTTGCGCAGGCTGTACGCAGACCACGACATTGACGGGGTGACCTCCGCGTCCGGAACATCGTAGGAGCGTTCCGCAGCGCGTTGGTCGAGGTTTGCCTTGACCTGCGAGAGTGCCCAGTTGTAGGCGAAACGCTGCGCCCCGCAATGCGACCGCATCGCCTCGACCTGTACCTGGGTTGGATCGAGAACGTACACGAACGCCCGAATCACCACCCGAGACGGCTCCGGCGCAGCGATGTCGGCAGTCCGATCCGCGAGTACCGCAGTGCCCGTCATGGGCGGTCCGTCGCGGCGGTCACGGCAGTGTCCGCACAGCGGGCACCGTGCTGCCCGTGCATACGGGCACACTGCGACGTCATCACCTCGGTCATCTCCCGCACCAGATCATCAACCACCCCGTTGTCGGCCAACACGAGCAGAGTACGACCTTGTACCGACAAGAACGCCTCGACGTACTCAAGCCCGAACCCTGAAACTGGCCAACCGATCCCGATGCCCCAACACGATCGTCGTCACGTCCGGATCGGCACACAGCTCATGTAGTTTCGTGCGCTTCCCGGTCAGGCCGGAACCGAACTCCGTGACCGTCTTCGACACACTTAGACCCAATACCGTTCAGTTAGTGAACGAGGATGGTGCATTTCGGCGGTTGGGTGGGTTGTGGATGGTGTTGGTGGTATGCGCGTTTGGCGGCCCATTTGAGGACTTTGCGTTTGACGACGCGGGGGTTTGATCGGGGTCGGCGTGCTGGGTTGATGCGGCGCAGGATTTTGGCGATGCCCTGATTCCACAATCTGGTGGCGGCGTGGTGGTTATGAGGGGGAAAAAGAGCTGTGGGACAGGGATCGTCGGGTGATCCGCAGGGCGGCGACGAAGGACATCCGATCCGGGTCGTGACCGCCGGCGGTCGCGGCGTCGCGCATCAGCGTGCGGATGGCGTAGTGGCAGCACAGGTGCCCCCAGATTTCCTGCTGAACCAGCGGTGGGGATTTCGACCGCAGCACGGCGCGTGGTCCGCGTTGGTGGGTCTTGAGTTCGTCGAAGGTGTTCTCGATTTCCCAGCGTTGGGCGTAGGCGAGGGCGAGATCTTCCGCGGGTGCGTCGGAGGGGTCGAGGATGGTGGTCAGCAGTCGGTACTGTTCGGGGGTTTCCCGCCCGTCGTCGAGGGTGTAGTCGATCACGCGCACCGTCAGTGGTGTGCGCTGCTGCCGATTCTTCCCGGAGGTGGGGATGATCTGTGCCAGCCAGGATCCGTCGTCGAGGGTCTCGAGGTGGCGGGGTGAGAGCGTCGATTTGACCCTCCACAGCAGATCGGCGCCGGTGGCGGTGGCCCGGGTCCAGATGTCGAATCCGTACAGGCCGCGGTCGGCGAGCAGCAGCATTCCCGGTTCGAGGGTGTCGAACAGATCGTGCGTCAACTCCCGCTCGGAGGTGCGGCACGGTCCGATCGCGGCGTCGAAGACCGCGTGGGTGCCGCATTCGGCGAGGGCCACCAATCGTGCCTGCGGGAACGCGGACTTCTCGCCGCGACTCGATCCGGGCCGGCCGAAATGCTCGGCGTTGGCCGGGGTGTCGGGCAGGTCGAGGCAGGTCCCGTCGAGGGCCACCAACCGGCGCCCCGCGAGCCAGGATCCGGGTGTATCCGCGTCGGCGAGCGGTCGTGCGACACGGCGGAACAGCTCCCGCACCGGTTCGTGCCCCAGCCGGGACCGGGCCTGGAAGATCGCCGATTTCGTCGGCGACGACCAGGACTGCGACCATCCCGACGACCACGACAAACCGTCGGTGAGCTGCTCGAAGACCTCCTCATAGGAGCCTTGCGAATTCAATGCCATCCCGATCGAGAAATACGCCGTCACGCGAGCGGTCAACGACCTACTGCGCTGCTCGGTCCGCCCGCATTCCGCGATCACCTCATCAACCAAGGACGCGGGAAACACCCTGGTCAACAACCCCACCGACACCACATCCGACAACCGCCGATCCGAGACCGGCTTCACCCATCCACTCCGAGGCACACCTCATCGTAACGCAACCCGCACTAACTGAACGGTATTGCACTTAGACCACGTTGACCGCACCCGTTCACCACCCGACCCGCCTGCCGCAATTCGGTTTTCTGATCAGACGACGACACCCGGCAACACTCCACAACCGCGCCCGAAGTCCCGACAGATGGCGCGCAGGCCGCAGGATCTACCACCAGGATGGTGCCCGTCGGCAACGGCCGAGCTCGGATAGGGAGCGTTTCCGCGTGAAACCACGCCAACGCGGTCCGATACTTCATCGTTAACTACCGCCGATAGTGCAACATCACGACACTGAACGGCACGAAACCATCTCAACAAGCGAACAGTAGGAACTCGCCCAGGTGAGCGGCGGAGCGTGCCCAGCACGCTCTGCCGCTCACATGTCAGCGGCGGGCGAAGACGGCGGGTTCGCTGTCGGGGACCTGGGCGACGAGGTCCCGGGCGACGAGGTGTCGAAGGTGAGCCGCCGCCTCGGACAGGGCCATGCCCTTGCCCATGGGTGAGATGTCGGCCCACGGCTTGTACCACTTCATGCGCTCGGCGACCTGCCACACTGTGATCTGGTCGTCGCCGAAAGCCTTGTACAGGTGGTCGAGTCGCTCTTCGTGGTGCTCGATGAGCTCGCCGGCGCGGCCCGCGACGTCGTCGATGGGGATGCCGTGGGCACCGAGGCCCCGGGTGATGTTCATGGTCTGGACGCGGCGCAGCGAGTCCATGAACTCCGCCAGGGCGTCGCGCTCCTCGAGCGGGTAGACGAAGTTGCCGACGTGCGGCGTCGTCTTCTGCAGGACGTGGTCGCCGGTGAACATCACGTCGGCGTCTTCCAGGTAGAAGCAGACGTGGCCGGGCGTGTGGCCCGGGGTGTAGACGGCGCGCAGGTTACGACCGGCGAGCGCAATGAGTTCGTCGTCGACGAGCACGCGGTCGGGGGCCGAATCGGGACCCGCAGGCGGCTTCCCCGACGCGGACTTCTCGAATGCCTCCAGGTCTGCGGGGGCGGCGCCGGCCCGCGTCATGTTCTCCTTCTGGAAGTCCAACCACTCGGGGCCGTGACCGGTCGACATGTGCTCGAACATTCCGTGATCGGATTCATGCATCGCGATCCACGCTCCGGAGGCCTCTCGGACGCGACCGCACAGACCGGTGTGGTCGGGGTGGAAGTGGGTGAGTACGACGCCTTCCACATCCTTGACCGAGTGCCCGATGGCCTCGAAACCGGAGGTGAGGCCGTTCCAGGCGTTGTCGTCGTCCCAGCCGGCGTCGACGAGGATCAGACCGCCGGGGGATTCCATCGCGTACACGAGTGTGTGACCGAGGGGATTGTCGGTGATCGGGACCGGAATCTGGAAGATCCCGTCACCGATGGGCGCTGCGTCGTTCATATGCATACCTCGTTGCCTAGAGGAACAAATTAGTTCTACTTACCTTCATACTGACCTTTCGCCACGGTTTGCGATACCGCGGGTCCCGATTAGCGGAACGACATGGCCCGTGACCAGGTGCTTTCGTGCGAAATCCGACCGGGAGACCGGAAGACCCACTGGATGCCGGACGCTATGGAATGCTCCACTCGGACCAGCTTTCAACATGCTCGCGTTGCGACAGGAGACTGCTTTGACCACAACCCTCGTTCGATCACGCCGCCGGTGGTACACGACCGGAATGTGTGGCCTTGCCGTAGTGGGTGCCTCGGGACTGCTTGCCCCCAGCGTGGCGGTTGCAGCGCCGGCGGCGTTGGCTGCCGGCTGTGTGCAAGGCGTCGGCACCCAGGTGACCTGCACGTTCACGTTCACCGGCAGTGCGCAGTCGTTCACGGTTCCCGAGGGCGTTACCAGCTTGGCCGTGACGGCAACGGGCGGACGTGGTGGAAACAGTGAAACCATCCTCGGCGGCGCCGCGGCCGTCGCGACCGGACAGCTGACGGTCGCCGCGGGTGACGCGCTGTACATCCAGGTCGGCGGCAACGGTGGCGACGGCGACGGCCAAGCCGGATACAACGGCGGTGGAGCCGGCGGCACCGGCGCAAATGGCGGTGGCGGTGCCTCCGACGTTCGCACCGGGACGGGTGAGCTGGCGGATCGTCAGATCGTCGCCGCGGGCGGAGGCGGTGCGGGTGACACCTACATCGGCGGCGCAGGCAATCTGGCCCCGACCGGGCCCGCCGGCCAAGCCGGCGGCGGGGGAGGCGGCGGAGGCGGCGCCACGGACGTCGCTGGTGGCCTCGGAGGCAACGGTGGCACCGACCCGCATGGTTCGCCGGGTGAGGCCGGTGTCGGTGGTGCCGGTGCAGGCACGGGTGGCGGTGGTGGCGGCGGCTGGTTCGGCGGCGGAGGCGGCGCCGAGAACTACGGCGGTGGCGGAGGCGGTGGGGGATCGTCCTACGCGCCCGGCGGAACCTTCAGCGCAGCTGGGGCGGATGCTGTTTCGTCGGTAGTCATCACGTACGGGGCCGGATCGGGAACAGGGTCACTCGGAAACCTCTTCGGCAGCAGCTGATCTCGACTCCCGCGCACGAAATCGGCAGCGGCCCCGAACTTTGGTTCGGGGCCGCTGCCGATTGTGTTTTCAGACTGCGACAACCGCCGCCGTAGAGGCAGACGCGGGTTCGTAGATCGCCTCGATGCGGCGCCGAGTCTCGTCAGGGTCGGACTTCATCGCGAGGACGAGTTCGGAAATGACGAGCTGCATTGCGTGCTCGAGCTGCCGCTTCTCGCCGGCCGACAGCGGCTTGACCTGCGCACGCGTCATCAGATCGCGGATGACTTCACTCACCGTGAAGATTCCGCCCACGGTCAGCTTTTCCTGGTTGGCCTTGAACCGCCTGGACCAGTTCGACGGGTCGTCGACCGTCGGACCACGCAAGATGTCGAAGACGCGACCGACTTCGTCGTTGTTGATCGCATTCCGGACGCCGATGGATTCGGCTTTCGCTACCGGGATCTCGATGGACAGCCCGTTCTGGGCGACTTCGAACTGTACGTATTCGGTGGGCAAATCGTTGAACATCCGGGTCGTGAGCTTTGTGACTGTCACGGACCCATGGTGCGGGTACAGAAAGATATCACCGATATTGAGATTCATAGATTACCTACCCTTCACATACATTATGGCACACGCTGCCATCTTGACAACTGCTGACCAGATATGAACGATCTCTGGTGGGTGCTCCTACCGATTGCGAAGGCCGTTGATGACCAGAGTCGAAGCGTTCTCCGTGTCGCCTGACCTGCCCGCCGGCCCGTTGGGGCTGCGGGAGCGGCGACGCGAGCAGACGAATGTCGAGATCAGCGAGACCGCACTCACGCTGTTCGAACACAAGGGTGTCGAGGGCACGACCGTCGGCGAGATCGCGCAGGCTGCGGGAGTGTCGCAGCGAACCTTTTTCCGATATTTCGCTACCAAGGAAGAGGCGGCGCTCCGGGATCACTGGGCCTTCGAGGCGGTCCTGGCTGGAGGACTCGACCAGCTCGACTCGGAGGTCTCACCGAGGCTCGCGCTGGAAACGGCCTTCGCTGCTGCTCTGACGATGTACTCGGACAGTTCGTCGATCGCCTGCCGGCGACTGCTGCGGGTGAACCGACTCATCAAGAAGGAGCCGGCGCTGCGGGCCGAGCTGGCGCGCGAGAGCGTGCGTCGGACCGCGGCACTTGTCGATGTGGTGTCGACGAGGTTCGACTGCGCCGACTTGCAGATTCGACTGGCGGTCGATGTGTCGATCGCCGTACTCCGGGCGGCGTTGGAAACGTGGGTGGACCAATCGTCCGCCGACGAGACGGTGAGTCTCCCCGAAATCTATTCCTTGGCAAGGGGACTCGCGCAGGCCTGATCGGAGACGGTCCTCAGGCGCCGGCTCAGCCCTCCAGGAAGCTGAACCGGACGTGCCGCACCGGGTTGTCGACATTGGTGTCGACGAGACACACGGATTGCCAGGTGCCCGTCGCGAGTGCGCCGTCGAAGACGGGCACGGACGCGTAGGGCGGCAGGAACGCCGGCAGCACGTGGTCGCGGCCGTGCCCATGGCTGCCGTGGCGATGGATCCACCGGTCGTCGCGCGGAAGCACCTCGTCGATCGCCCGCAGAAGGTCGTCGTCGCTTCCCGCACCGGTCTCGATGACGACTAGTCCCGCAGTGGCGTGCGGCACCCACACATGCAATAGGCCGTCACCGGCGCCTGCTGAGGCGAGGAACTTCTCGATCTCACGGGTCAGGTCGTGCACCACCGGCTCAGCGCCGGTGCGCACCTCGATCTCGGTACTGAACATAGTTCTGACGTTAGTGCCCTGGGGCGTGACGGCGCACGCGCTATGTGACCAAGCCCTGCCACGATCGGAATCGTCAACAACGCATCGAGCGGCGTCGACAACTGAGGATGCAATCTTGATGACGAGCCCAACTAGTTAAGCGACCATGCTCAGGTACTCGAATCAGTTGACGGATTTACGGGTGCCTCGCGCGGCGGACCCAAACGCGCAGCGCTAGCGCCCTCGGGATGGAAATCATGCGTGGGGCAACAGGTTATTCTGTGTGCGTATTGAGGGTCCTTTCGGTGCAATGCCTGGTCCCAGCATTCCCTCGGCGGAGGGGGACCGGGCATACCGGAAACCGCTCCGCCGCCGTCACTGTCGCGGATGTGGTTTCGCGACCGCCGTCTCTGCTACTTACGGCCGGCTGCCCACTTCATGCCCCAGCTGTAGGTCTTGTCGAGATCGGCCTGGCTGCCCTCGACGTACTTCACCTCGCGGGTGACGGTGATGCCTTGTCCGGTGTTCTGCAGCATCGCGATGGCGCAGATGCGAGCGGAGCTGTTCGACGAGTCCAGTCGTACCTCCACCTCGGGGCCGCTGGTGGGGTAAAGGGTGACGACACCGTCCACGGCTGCCCAGTTGGGTGCGCCGTCGTAGATCATCGCGAAGATGAGGATCCGCTTGAACATCTCCGGTCGGTCGAAATTGATATGCATGTTTTCGCCCCCGGTCACGGTGCCGGTGCGGTCGTCGGCGTCGAGCTTGACGAACGGCGGGTCCTGCAGCGATCCGAAACTGTTGCCGAGTGCCTGGACCACACCCTTCGACCCGTCGGCCAGTTCGTAGAGGCAGCCGAGGTCCAGGTCGATGCCGTTGTTGCCGCCCGCGGCGGCCGCGAGCTTCGCGAAAAAGCCGGCCTTCTTCGGCTGCGGCGCCGCGCCCGTCGACCAGTTGAGGTTGACCCGCATCGCGCCCTGCCGCTCACCCGACTTCGTGAGGCTGACGGAAGGCGCAGCCTTCGACAAGGTCACTTTGCTCAGATTGACTCCGCCCTGCGGTGCGGCAGGAGTGGAGGGGCGTCGGGTGTAGTCGATGGCCACAGGTGGGAACCTTCCGATTGACTGAGCGGCGCGCATCAGACCGTTGTCCGATTTGCACGATTTCGGTCCAGGGTAGCGGTAGTCGTCCGGGACGCAGTCGGCCCGACCATGCTCACGCTGATTCCCGTGCACTCCACTCGATTGCCGGGCACGTGTCCATCACCATGGCGACGCCCTTCGCGGTCGTTCGCTGGAAGGCGGCCTCGTCGATGACTCCCAGTTGGAACCAGACGCCTTTCGCCCCCACCTCGACGGCCTGGTCCGCGAACTCACCGGCAGCCTCCGACTGGCGGAAGACGTCGACGACGTCGATCGGGAACGGCACATCCGCGAGAGTGGGGTAACCCTGCTCGCCGAGCACCGTCGGGGCGTCAGGATGGATCGGGACGATGCGCTTTCCTCGGCGCTGCAACAGCTCCGCGATCCGAAACGCCGTTCGGTCGGGGTTGCCGGAGAGCCCGACGATCGCCCACGTCTCCCAGTCGTCGAGCATCGACGACACGGCCTTGGGGTCCTGCCACCTAGTGTCCACATCGCCAAACTACTACTCGGTTGGTTCGCGGAGGTATCGGAATGGCCATCAGACTTCCCGTGAATCTGTGCTCGACAGTCCGGGATCGGTGTTCTCGTCGATCCGACTCGATCGCCCAGGTCATCCGGCTCCGGTACGTGCCGACAGAATCGGATCCGTACGCCCTCGATGAACCGGGAAGATCTATGGCATTACGCGAGAACGAATGTGGCAGGGCGGCGTCCAAGTTGTAGAAACGCTGAAAGCGGAGTCAGTCCAGCCATCCCGCGACGCTAATATGACTCCATTTGGTCACCAGGAACCATCCCGATCGATCGGTCTCCGGCCCGGCAGGTTCCACCTTCCTTGCCTTCGCGTGAAGGACGCCCGATCGCCGAGATCCGCTGGCAGCATGTACTCAGGATCGATACTTGTCCTAACGGCCAGCTACTGTCGGTCTGTTGCGGCGGGAAGAGTGAGTACGTGGAGGAACAGTTGATTGCGGATATCTCTCAGGGTGCCGACGTGGCACCGGATTTTGACACACGTCTGCGTAGCGAGGCGATGAGGTTTCTGGCAGTCCGTACCAATGACGGTCTCGACTCGATCAGTAGACAGGAACTGCTCGACTTCTCCATCGATGGCGAGATGTTCCGATTGATGGATCCCACTCGCGGTATACGTAAGCCGCGTCAGCTCGCCTCCGCATTGTCGATCAGCACAACCTATCGTCGTGCTGGTGAAGAACGACCGTACGAGGATACGGTCGGTGTGGATGGACTCCTCCGCTACAAGTGGTCGGGGAAGGACCCTGAGAACATGGACAACCGGGGTCTTCGTGCGGCGATGAAGCTGAAGGTTCCGCTTATCTGGTTTTATGGCGTGGGTCCGAGCCGCTTTCAGCCGATCTACCCAGTGTTCATTGTCGCTGAGGAAGCGGAGCAACATCAATTCGTGGTCGCAACGGAAGTGGCGCGTGATTTGCACCGGACGGAATCGCCTGTGGAGGAGCATCTTCGTCGATACATCGTTGCGGAGACCAAGCGGCGTCTGCATCAGCCCGTCTTCCGGTCCACTGTGATGCGCGCGTACGACACCCGTTGCGCGGTTTGTGCGCTTGGGCACAGTCAACTTCTGGACGCGGCGCACATCGTTCCAGACTCCGCCGATGAGGGCATCGCTTCTGTTCGAAATGGGCTAGCGATGTGCAAGATTCACCATGCGGCATTCGACGCGCATATTCTGGGCATCCGACCTGACCTTGTGGTCGAAATTCGACAAGACCTGCTCATCGAGATCGACGGGCCGATGCTCGAATACGGCTTGAAGGAACGGCACGGTCAGAAGCTCATGGTAGTTCCGCCGGTCCGGGCTGAGCGACCCGATCGGGAACTACTTGAGGCAAGCTATGAAAAGTTTCGGTCAGCGGGGTAGTCGCTGAATCAGCGGCACAAACTGCTCGGATGCAGGCTCCTGCGTCCGATGTTGTCGTCGGGCTGATTGAAACGAATCGGTTGCTGTCTAGTTCGAGATCCAGACAGAATCCGTTTCTACGGCCACCCTGGATACGTAGGGGCTACTGGTTTTGCGAAAAATTTGCCCAATCGCAGCTCTCCCAATGGCGGCGCAGAGCGTCGCGATCCGGATGATGGCTGGGGTTCGAGGGCAGCCTCAAAGGCTTGCCCTCGTGACTTCCGTATTCCGTGTGAATTAGGTCCGGTCCGACCCGTATCCGCAAGTCCTGATCGATTGTCATGCGTTGGAGGTCGAACAACGTGTGAATATCGGCGCGAAGTAATAGGCCGTTGGTTACGTGATTTGTGTGCATACCGTGGTAGCGGTCGATGTGTGCCGCCTCCAATACGGCGAGAACCGTTGATCCAGTAACTGCGCAGGTGCTGTCGTAAGAATTGATCAAGGAGTTGCGAAACTGCCCCTGCCCTTGACGTACTGCGATGTCTCTCTGCGCACGCTTGCGGAGATCGTCCCCGGGCGCATAGGCGGTGAGTCCGTCCGGAAAAGTCTGATCGATAACGGGCTCGCTCCCAAATAGTCCGCGTAAGTATGCTTGTCCTTCAAGCTCTTTCACCTCGATTCGACCGTTGCTCGCGGGGACGGTGATTCCGGTAGCCGCGGCCATCTCCTTCCATCGTGGCTGTCGCACCGGTGCGGAGCTCTGCGGCTCTAATGTGAAGCGCCACCGATATCCTCCGGTGGCCGCATCGTGCCAATGCGCAGGCGGATGGGACGAGTTCAACTCGAACGTTTCCGAGGTTGCTCGTGCCCATCCGATGAGACCTGTGCCGGCCATCCAGAAGAAGACGTCGTCAGTCGGCTCGATCTTGGTACGGGGCCGTGTATCCCAAAAGCCGTCTTTTTGTGCGAAGTCCCAGTGATCTGGGTAGTCCTTCGAAATGACAAGTACCCATGCAGTCAACGCTCGTGCGCCTATCCCGTATCGCACCGGGTGGAGGCATGTCCTGAAGCGGAAGCCTGTCGGGCCGTGCTCGTGTGTATAGTATTTTGTTTCGGTAGTGCTGTGGCTCAGCTATTTTCGCTCACCAGTGCGCGGAGAGCGTTGCGTGTCTCCTCGTCCGTCGAGTAGATGACAGTGCCCACCATCCCGCGGGTGAGTAGCACCTTGTAGATATTGCGAACCAGTTTGTTGAATCGGATATCGCTGACCTTCTTTAAGTTTCGCATATCGGGGTCCCGATTTGCGGAGCGTACAGTTTTGAACTGGCAGTCGCGCCACACGAGATCGGGCCCGAGAATGACTCCATTCCAGTCGTACTCGAATCCCTGCGCGGTGTAGACGCACCCGACCTGATCAAAACCACCCTCCTCGGTGGCCCACAATGGTGCTGGTGGTGCATCACCGAGGCGTCTGTCGCTCTTACTGTTCCACGGCCGTGACCAGTCACCGATCTGGACATCGGCGGGTAGCGAGCCATCCTTGTTTGCGTCGCTCCACGGCCAGCAATAGCCGGCTGTCATTCGGGCGGTGTAGCCGCGCTCTTGCTGCTGTGAGAGGAGATGCTCTAGTTCTTGTGGTGTATTGGCAACGCGAACCGCGAACTGCGGATCACCCCTCCACGCGCACGGACCTCCCTCGACTAGCCCAAGAAGGCGCTTGACCCAAAGCACGTACTCTTCACTGCCACCGCAACGAAACTGTTCGCCGAGGTGTACGTGCTGCGTCGTAAGACCGAGGGTATCGGCGTGACGCTGGATCTGCTCCAGCGAGCCCATTTCTCCTGGGCGAACCACCTGATGTTCGTCCAGGAGAAACACCGGTACGCGCGCGGCGGCGATCAGCTCGTCGATCTGAGGCCGGTCGGTTCGCAGCTCTGCCTTGGTGTACCGGTCAACGGACGTTTCGCGGATACGGTGGGCCTCGTCGAGTACGACCACGTCGAGCCCATTGCGGTCTGCCGTCATAAACTGGTTGAAGTACTTGAACATCTTCTGCACTCGCGGGGCACGCGCGCCAGCCACCTTCCGGAGCGTCTGCGTGAATGATCGGGACCCGGTTGCATGCAGGACCGTCCGGCCACGTCGAGCGAGCTCGCCGACGAGAGACAGCGCGATCACACTCTTGCCGCTGCCTGGCCCGCCTGTGACGATGATGATGCGTTTGCCGTCGCTGGCGCGCGCCTGCTCGACGGAATGCAAGACCAGGTCGACGGCGAGCTGTTGTTCGCCCAGTAGATGGAACTGTGGTCGGTCGCGGACTTCAGCGGCCGCAACCTTGAGGAGCTGCTGCGATGGAGCGACCGCGGAGCGAATTAGGGTGTCGCCTGCGGTGTGGCCTGCCGTGGCGGACAAACGCGTCTTGAGGAATTCGACCATGTCGCCCCGGTCCGCGGCTGTATACAGTCGTGCGGTCGTGCTTAAAGGGAAGGCGCGCAGATCAGCGACTGCGCCGGGGTCGGTGGCGTTGTGAAGGTATGCGATTCCCGCGAGCGCGTCGGGCCGATTGGCGAGTGCTTTTGCGAAGTCGGAGAGATAGTCGCAGTAGCCCTTCACCTGAGCAACGGGGTGCAGCTTCGGCCCGCCTGGCATGCCTGGGACGTCGACGAGTTCCACGCTGTCTTCGTAGCGATGTGCCGCTGACCACTGTTTAAGTTCGACGACCACATACGACGGCTCACCCGTTTTCGGATGAGTGCCGGCGAGCACGACATCGGCCCGTTGCGAAGTCAGTGGGAGGTGGTATTCGACGAGCATCTCCACGCTGCCTAGCCCCGCATCGCTTAAGTCGCGGGCCAGAACCGGGAGGCTGCGACTCCAGGACTTCTGCTCTGCGTCGCTCGCCCGGCGACCGGTCCGAAACAGCATCTGTTCAAGAAGCTGTTCAGCCAAGGACTCGGGATGAGCCATGCCGACGATTCTGTCGGCAGAGGTACGAAGCAAGGTCACAGTGGGGTCCCCCGGGCAGCACGAATCAACTCGTGCGGGTGGGGGCATGTCCGTGGCTGTGAATCACAGCGGAAGTCCGTCGGGCCGCAACACACAGATTAGCCGAGTTGCATACTCTGCTCGTGCAGCGGTGTGCCGTGTCAGCCGAATGGCCCGCGAAGTCCAAGCCGTGGAAGCTTCCACCAATTGTTTGCCCGCACGCCACGTTCGGACGAAAGTGGTCCTTCTCGGTTCTCGGATACGGGTCGCCATGGGCACACATGCTGTGGTCAGGTGTGATAAGACCGGTACTTCAGGCGGCTACTGACGCCGGGTCGTTTGGCTGTGACCAGTTCGGCGGCACCATCGCCCGCGCCCGCATCACCGACCTTGTTGGCTACTGTCAGTCGGCCGGTGATCGGTGCCGCGACCCGGACACAATCGGCGCGTGACACCGAGTCGCGACCGCGTCTTGCTAGTGCCTCTGCGATTCCTCGCTGCCAGCAGGCTGCAGCACGGCGCGCGACATCAAGTTCCCCCCAGCTCGGTGTACTTCGTCGCCCTGCCCCGCGACTCGTCTTCCGGGTACTTCTTGTCGTTCAGCTCGACCTTCTTCCTCACGACTTCGGCGAGGTCGATGTCCAGGACCTCAGCCAGCCGCAGCAGGTAGATGAAGACATCGGCGACCTCTTCCTCGACATGCGCACGCGTCTTCGCATCCTGACCGACTGCTCCGCTTTGCTCGGGAGTCAGCCACTGAAAGATCTCGGTGAGCTCCCCGACTTCGCCGCTGAGCGCCATCACAAGATTCTTCGGGGTATGGAATTGAGACCAGTCTCGGCGCTCGGAGAAGTTCGATACCAGTGACTGGAGATCTTCGATTCCCATGTCGAATTCTTATCACGCTCATCGGTTGAGCTCGACCGGGCACGAAAGGCGGATCTGTCGGGGCTTACCTCTCCAGGCGATCCCCGCGAGATGTGAAACCCGAAATCTGGGGAGCACCGATCGACTAGTGCACACCGGCAGTGGACATGCGCTGTGGGCTTTGCGAGGTAGCTCGTGCAGTGCTCGTTCTCATCTGTTAACCCCGTCGTACCGATCTGATGCACCGACAGTTGTGCCCCGATCGCTAAGTGACGTTAGACAGTATGAGGGTATGGGCTGGGGCCCACTCCACATGTGAACGTGGGTTGCCGACAGGAAACGGGTCCTGGCCGGTAGAGCCACAAGATGTGGGAGGCCCCAGCAATGAATCAGCGTACGAGCGTCGGATTGGATGTGCACGCACGATCGGTCGTCGCGTGCGGCCTCGACGGGCGGACCGGTGAGCTGTTCGAGCGCCGATTGACGCCCGATCATCGCGACATACTCGAGTGGATCCGGTCCTTGCCGGATCCGGTGAAGGCGACGTACGAGGCCGGGCCCACCGGGTTCGGGCTGGCCCGTTTCCTGGACACTGTCGGCATCGAGTGTCTGGTGGCCGCGCCCTCGAAGCTGCAGCGCCCGTCCGGAGATCGGGTCAAGACCGACGTGCGAGATGCGCGACATCTGGCGAGATTGCTGCATCTCGATCAGATCACCCCGGTCACAGTGCCGAGCGTGGCGCAGGAGGCGGCCCGGGATCTGGTGCGGGCCCGTGAGGACGTGCGCCGGGATCTGATGGCGGCTCGGCACCGGCTGTCGAAACTTCTTCTGCGGCAGGGAATCGTCTACTACGGCGGGCACGCGTGGACGCAGGTGCACGACACCTGGCTGCGCAGCCAGCGTTTCGATGAGCCCGGGCTGCAACTGGCCTACGAGACCGCGTACGACACCATGCTCGCCGCCCTCGGCCGGCGCGACCGTTTGGATGCCGCGATAACCCGGATGGCCGCCGACAGCGCCTACACCCCGGTGGTGACCCGGCTCGGGTGCCTGCGCGGGGTGTCCACCTTGACCGCCTTCGGGCTGGCGGTCGAGATCGGGGACTGGCACCGGCTGACCGGCCGCTCGATCGGCGCCTACCTGGGACTGGTGCCCACCGAGTCGTCCTCGGGCGCCTCCCGCTCGCAGGGGGCGATCACCAAGACCGGCAACGGGCACGCGCGCCGGTTGCTGATCGAGGCCGCCTGGCATCACCGACAGCCCTATCGTGCCGGGGTGGATCTGCGGCGCCGCTGGGACAAGGCCTCACCGGCGGCCCGAGCCCGCGGGCAACGGGGCAACCGGCGCCTGCACGAGCGCTGGGCCGGGTTCGACGCCCGCCGCAAGCGTCCCGTGCTGGCCAACACCGCCATCGCGCGCGAGCTCGCCGGGTGGTGCTGGTCGTTGGCCGTGCTCGACGACTGACCCACGGGGCCTTCCCCCGCCGCGGCCATTCTGGTCGTTGCTCGTCGGGCGGCAAGGTCGGTTCTCCTCGCTTGCGCTGCGGGGACTCCACCTCGCCCCCGCTCCTCGGCGACGACCGATGAGGCACTGACCGGGGGGCCGGCAGGACCCCACGAACGTCCCGGATGATCACACGGTTGGTGACAACAGCGCCTGGGAGTGACCCGCGAGACAACTATGAGCAATCCTCAACTGCACGTTGGGATCACGCTCGAGGTTAGACCAGCGATCCACTCCAGCCGAACAACTGTCTTTGCGGTAGCCAACCCGCGCATATCAGACTTCGACAACGCGTCGATAACCGACACGCTCGCCACCAACCACCAGATTCATCCGGGGCCACCGAGGCGGACGTCCACGACGACGGTCCTGGACGTCCGCCTCCTGCTGCCCTCTTGACAAATCTGCGTCCATATCAGTTGTCGACAAGGTGCAACACCGCCGACGGATCCGAAAGGATGAGTACTCTGCAGGGTCGAAGAGTGACCCCACAGCCACACCAGCGACGTCGTCGCCGACCCGGGGCCCGGGTGGGGCGTCGAGCAGCAGCTGCTACCGGATCGACAGCACCGGCGGGACCTTTCACCCGGGTCGTGATCGTCCATTGTTCTGCAGGGCGGTCGCCGACGTGGATGGCCGATCTAATGCCGCCGCATCCGCCTCCACGATGGCTGCAGGTGTTCCGACGGGAGTGACTCAGGCCGTGTGCGGCTCGTAGTCGCGTACCCCACGCCAGAGAAGTGAGCCGACGGGCAAGGATGCGAACACGCCTTCGGCCGCGGATGAGGTTCGTCGATACAGCAGCGGGAGCCGCGTAGTGCGTGCAATCTCAGTGAGGTGTAGTCGCTCGAGTGCTCGGTCGACATAGGCGCGAACCGGGATGCTCGCCGACTTGTCGAGGTTGCATCGGCTGTCGGCCGCGACCAGGTTGGCGACACCGTCGATCGGGACCATCGACCACGCCACTACGTGATCGATATGGACGTCGCCTGCCATCCGCCTGTCGCAGTAGAAGCAGAGGTCGTCCTGGAGGTCACGCAATGGTTCCACCAGGGACCGCAACGCAGTGCGATCCGTGCCGAACAAGAAGCCGTCCAGGTCTTCCGCGTCGAGTTCAGCGCGGTTGAAGGCGACGACGTCGTGGGTCCACGCGGTCCGGATGAAGACACGAAGTAGCGCGGAGGTGCGACGCAGGCCCTCCGGTATGCCGGGTCGCAGTGTGATCGTGCCGATGCGGTCGACGTCGCCCACTGTCATCTTCTTGTGGAAACCCGATGCGTCGAAGAGGAAGTCGTAGCGAGTGTCATGATCGCGCACGTGGGGGACCGTTTGAAGATGCGTGAGCGGCTGTTGCGCGACGGTAAGTCGCAGTGACCGGATGAGTCGGGCGTAGTCTGGGTGTTCCGCTTCGCGTGCAGCCTCCGCGGTTCTCAAATTTTCGGCGGCCAGCTGGACGCGAACGTCGGCGATCCGGTCCGGTATCGATCGGCCGCTCTTGTTCTGAGACAGCGGGCCACGATCTTTGAAGACGCGAACCTGAGGCCAGTAGTACGCCACGATTCGATGCGTGATCTCGTTGACAGGCACCATGAGACTGCCGTCCGGGGCGGCCGTGTTCTCCACGCAAATGTCGACCAGCGCGAGCAACGTCGCCAACTTGTAGGTCGATTCACGACGCCCGGACTCGAGCAGCTGCACTACGCGACCGGCGACGTCGACGGGGTCGGGTCTTGTCACCCGGGCAACACTACGCCCGGGGTTGGGGTGCTTGGGTGCCGGCCGGAATCCTCGAGTTGATTCGTGTACCCGAGAGATACGGTCAGACAACCGATACCGCAGCCGTTCGATCAGTGTTACCAAGTGAGCGGTGAACGAACTGCGATGTGTTCAGTCCTAGTGGAGGATGTCGATCGCTCGACTCAGCCCGTTCGCCTGACCCTGCGTTCAGCTCCGCACCGTACATCGTCGAAGGGCGGCACTTCATGACTCAGCCTCAGCATCCATACGGCGACCAACCGCATCAGCCGTATGGGCAACAGTCCTTCGCCCATCCCACCCAAAACTTCGGCCAGGGATCGGGACTGCAACAGCCCGCGGCGTACGGGTACCACCCGGTGACGGGATTGCCGTACTCGCACAAGACGAAGCTCGCCGCCGGCTTGCTGAGCATCTTCTTCGGGTACTTCGGTGCGGGACGCTTCTACGCCGGCCATACCGGGCTCGGATTCGCGATGCTGATCGTGAACATCGTGCTGACGGTGATCAGCCTCGGCATGTGGCTCTTCGTCGCGTGGATCTGGCCCGTGATCGACGGCATCGTCCTCCTCGCAGGCGAACCGAAGGACAAGAACGGACTCCCACTGAGGTAACCCAGCGAGACCGTAATCAACACTGTCTGCACACACCATCTCCGACAGAGGTTTTCGTGTCATTCGGTTCGAAGTACTAGATATGGACGGAATGATCGATGAACGGAACAGCGTCTGAAACAAACCGTGGAGGAGCCTTGAGAGCCCAGCTGGCTACGGTCGCTGCAGCGCTGTTCCTAGCGGGTTGCGGTGGTGCAGCAGACCCCGGCCCAGCTTCACCGGGCGTGCCCTCGGTCGCCACTACAGCGGTGGGCCAACAATCAGTGCCTCCGCTTCGGCCGGTGACTCCCATTGAAACAACCTCAGCTGCTGGGGAGTCTGAGTCGGAACTCGTTCCTGAAGAGGAGCCAGTCATCGAATCATGCCAGGTTGGCCTTGGGCCCATCGAAACGTATTGGTCCGACGGAAGTGTCACGGGGTGGTCTGACTTCTGTCAGCAACAACACGACGAAGTCCTCGAAGCAGAGCGAGTGGCAAACCAGCCGCAAGAACGGCAGATCTCGTGGTGTGGCACCGACAAGAATGTGTACAACCGAGGCGACACGTTCTATTCAGACGGGTCAACTTCGTCATGGACGCAGTACTGCGCCGATCAATTCGATTCCGTGAACATTCCGCCGCGATCTCCGGGCATGAACGGGGGCGGCGGCGCCGTAGCTGGGCCGTGCGATGAAGAAGGCGTGATCACATACACGCCGGACGGCCGCAAGCAGCAATGCTCGAGCGGGCACTGGGTATATATCCGGTAGCGACCGATTCTCTTGAAGCTTCCCGATACTAATGTTTCCACTGACGAGTACTGACGCCTGTTCGGGTAATGCGCGAGAGCGGCGAGCACGAAGGGTGCCGCTGCGACCGAACCGTTCAGCCCGGTCGCAGCGGGCACGTGCTCACCGACCGGTGAGCGCCCGGGCCTGATCTGTCAAAGCGACTGTCGCCGCGCGCAACTGGTCGGCCGAGTCGAGTGGCTCTGCGTATCCGACGCGGGTCACGGCCACGCCGCGGGGGGTGGTGACGCGCAGGTCCAGTCCGTAGCGGTCGGCTCCCTCGCAGGTGACCGTCTTCGCATCGGGGAAGCCGCCGAGCGCCTGGGCCATCGCGCGCAGGGCGTCCGCGTGGTCGGCGTTGAGGTGCTCGATCGCCGGGCCGGCGTGCGGGGTGACGGGGTCTGCTGTCGCGGCGGCGTAGGACTCTTCGGTCGCCGAATCCATCCGCCCGTAGCCGCCGACCCACCGCACACGCTGCACCCGCAGCACCCAGAGCGAGAAGTCGCTGAAGTCGATGTAGACGTGCGCCGCCGGGACGGCCGCCAGGTGCGCCTCGCGGGCGGCCGCGAGTTCGTCGCCTTCCGGGCGGTAGACGTACCCGGCGAGGGTGATGCGGGTGCTCGCCAGTGGGTCGGCGGGTGGGTTCGGTGCGACGATCGCGATGCTGGCGCGGGGATCGTGTGCGAGGTTGCGTCCGTGCTCGGCCATCTGCGACACACACAGCACGGGCGAGCCGTCGAGCAGACCGTACGTGACGAACGACGCCCACGGGTCGCCGTCCCTGGTCAGGCTCGCGAGGGTGCCTACGTTCGTCGTGGCCGCGACCGTCCGGGCCTCCTCGGCAGCGGACGGGCGGGCCGGGTTGGCGACCTCCTCCAACGGCGGCGGCACGGTCGGGGCATCACCGGGATCTCCGTGATCTAGGTTGCTCATTCGTTGAACGGTACCCCGCCGCAAATTGGCGGTGGCATTGCCGTCGACCTGCGCTTACCGTTGAACTGAGGGCTCGATCGCCGAGTGGCTATGCGAGTGCGACCGGGTCCTCGCGAAGCGTGATCGTGGGTGATGCGAGATGACCGCGTTGGGCGTGCTGGCGCTGGTGCTGGGTGTGCTGTTGATCGTCGTCGAGGCACACGCACCGACCGCGGGTGTGCTCGGCGGGCTCGGGGCACTGTTCGTCGGAGCCGGGGTGTGGCTGCTGTTCACGTCCAGCGACACCGCTCAGATGATCGCCATCCCGGCGGCCGCCGGAGTCGCGGTGGTCGGTGTGGGACTCGCCGTGGTCGGCGGCAGGAAGGCGCTCGCCGCCGGACACGCGCCCGTGCGCACCGGAATGCAATCCCTCATCGGATCCGACGCCACCGTCCGCAACTGGAAAGGACGGCAAGGTCAGGTCGAGGCCGCCGGAAGCCTGTGGAAGGCGCAAACACTGTTCGGGGACGACGAGACACCGACCGCCGGCGACTCCGTCATCGTCGAGCAGATCCGCGGACTCACCCTCACCGTGCGCCGCCGCGAACCATGGGAGCTGCCGCTATGACCACCATCATCGTCCTCTTGTGCGTCGTCATCACCCTCCTCGCCGTCCTCGCGAGCAGCTCGATCCGGGTGCTGCGGGAGTACGAGCGGGCCGTCGTGTTCCGGCTGGGCCGGCTGGTCGACCTGAAGGGCCCAGGGCTCGTGCTGCTGATCCCGGCGATCGATCGGATGGAACGGGTCAGCCTGCGGACCGTGACCCTGAAGATCCCCGTCCAGGAAGTGATCACCCACGACAACGTGCCTGCCAAGGTCACCGCCGTCGCCTACTTCCGGGTGGTCGACGCCGACCGGGCGATCGTCGAGGTCGAGGACTTCCTGGCCGCCACCCTGCAGATCGCCCAGACCACCCTGCGCTCGATCCTCGGCAAGGCCGACCTCGACGCGCTGCTGGGCGAGCGGGAACGCCTCAACGAAGACCTGCAGAAGGTCATCGATCAGCAGACCGAGCCGTGGGGTGTGAAGGTCACCACCGTCGAGATCAAGGACGTCGAGATCCCCGCCAACATGCAACGGGCCATTGCCCGGCAGGCCGAGGCGGAACGCGAACGCCGCGCCAAGATCATCAACGCCGAAGCCGAGTTCCAGGCCTCCGCGAAACTCGTCGAGGCCGCCGATGTCATCAGCCGCAACCCGACGACGCTGCAGCTGCGGTACCTGCAGACGTTGAGCGCCATGGGCGGGGAGAACAACTCCACCGTCGTCTTCCCGATGCCCCTCGACCTGGTCCGCCCGTTCCTCGCCGCGGCCAAGGACGCGGCAGCGGCGGACGACGGCGACGAGCGCGCCCGGTTCGAGGCCCAGGCCAACCTCGCCGCGATGATCCCGCCCGCCGGCCCGGAGGCGCGCGCACCGCACCACGCACGAAACTGACGTCGTGCCGCACCGTTCACCGTCCGGCCACCGCGCGTGCCCCGGGAGGTGACCGGAGTGCGCTTGGCTAGGGTGGACACACAGTGGCGTCCACCCGGGCACCTGCCCCCGTCGGGGCGAGCGGAAGCGAGAGACCGATGAGCGGCACCGAGGCAGCCGACATACGGACGGCCGAGTATCCGCGACCGTCACATTTCGTGCTGCACCTCAGCGACACCCATCTCGTCGACGACGACCTGCTGTACGGGGCCGTCGACAGCGAGGCCACCCTGCGGCAGATCTTCACCGAGATCGAGTCGTCGCACGCCCGCCCGGACGCCCTGGTGTTCACCGGCGACCTCACCGACCGCGGCCAGCCGGGCGCCTACGAGAAGCTACGGGCGATCGTCGAACCGGTCGCGGCGTCACTCGGTGCGCAGGTGATCTGGGCGATGGGCAACCACGACGACCGCGGCCACTTCCGGACGGAACTGCTCGGGCAGGAACCGTCGTACGAGCCGATCGACCACGTCTACGACGTCGACGGGCTGCGCATCGTCACCCTCGACACGACGGTGCCCGGACATCACCACGGGGAGATCTCCGAGAGCCAATTGCTCTGGCTGGCACAGCAGCTCGCGGTTCCGGCACCCCACGGAACCATCCTGGCGCTGCACCACCCGCCGGTGCCGTGCGTCCTCGACCTGGCGGTGCTGGTGGAACTGCGCGATCAGCCGCGCCTCGCCGACGTGCTGCGCGGCAGCGACGTCCGGTCGATCCTCGCGGGACATCTGCACTACTCGACGACGGCGACGTTCGCGGGCATCCCCGTCTCCGTCGCGTCGGCCACCTGCTACACCCAGGACCTCAACGTCCCGGCCGGGGCGCTGCGCGGACGCGACGGCGCCCAGGGCTACAACCTCGTACACGTGTACCCGGAGACGATCGTGCATTCGGTGGTCCCGATGGGCAGCTACGACACCGTCGGCGAATACGTCACCGCCGAGGAAACCGAGCAGCGGCTCGCGGCCGAGGGCGTGCGGATCCCGGACATCGGGGAGCAGGCCGTCACGCGGGTGCGGGTGTAGTCAGCCCCTGCGCGGGAACTTCTCCCGGTACGCCATGACGTCGGAGAGCCGGAACCGGCGGTGGGTGCCGCGCATCTCGATGGGCAGGGCGCCGGAGTCGGCGAGCCGGCGCACGTAGGTGTCGGAGACGCCGAGGATCTCCGCGGCCTGGGACGTGGTGAGCAGGTCCGCGACCGCGCCGAGTGCCACACTCTGCCCGTCGGCGAGAAGGGTGAGCAGTTCGAGGACCGCGTCGCGCGCGGGGTCGGGCAGCACCATTCCGTCGAGGGTGACGATCGGCGACGCGTCGAGGGCGGTCCGGAGCTCGGCCGCGACCGTCGGCTCGAGCGCGGAAACGATGTGGTCGATGCTCATGGGTTTACGATCTCATGAGCCCGGACGGCGAGGCCCCGCGGCGGTAGTCTTGCTGTGTGGACGAATTGCACGATCCCGACGCCTTCGAACTCGCACGTGCCGGTCAGATCGACGTGACACCGGAGATAGACGAGATCGGGGAGTTGCTGCGCAAGTCCGGCCGCAAACACGCCATCGACGACACGGACGAGCCGTGGCGGCACGGGTACCCGTACGACGAGAAGATGACGCGGCGGCAGTACGAGAACCGCAAGCGCAAACTGCAGATCGAGTTGCTGAAGTTCCAGGCGTGGGTGAAGGAGAACGGCGAGAAGGTCGTCATCATCTTCGAGGGCCGGGACGCGGCCGGCAAGGGTGGCGCGATCAAGCGGTTCACCGAACACCTCAACCCTCGTGGCGCTCGGGTGGTGGCGCTGGAGAAGCCCACCGAACGCGAACGCACCCAGTGGTACTTCCAGCGGTACGTGCAGCACCTGCCCGCCGGCGGGGAGATCGTGATGATGGACCGCTCCTGGTACAACCGGGCCGGCGTCGAACGCGTCATGGGCTACTGCACCCCCAACGAGTACCTGGAGTTCACCCGGTCTGCGCCGGAGTTCGAGCGGATGCTCGTGCAGTCGGGCATCCACATCATCAAGTTCTGGTTCTCGGTGGGCCGGGAGGAACAGCACGCCCGGTTCGTGTCCCGCAGCACCGACCCCGTCAAGCAGTGGAAGCTGTCGCCCACCGACCTCGCGAGCCTCGACAAGTGGGACGCCTACACCGAGGCCAAAGAGGCGATGCTCTTCTACACCGACACCCCGCAGGCGCCGTGGACGGTCGTGAAATCGAACGACAAGAAGCGGGCCCGGATCGAGGCGATCCGCTGGGTGCTCCACAAATTCGACTACACCGGCAAGGACCCGCGGGTGGTCGGCACCCCCGACCCGCTCCTCATCGGTTCTCCCGCAACGGTCTACGACGAGGGCGAGCGCCCGGAAGACGCGTTTCCCGCCGTCTGATCAGATCCCGGTCTCCCACGGTGCCGGGATGGGGAAGTAGTTCTCCAGGAACTGCGTCACCTTCTTGGTGCGCAACTCCAGGTCGATCTCGGGTGCGCTGCCGTCGTTGAGACAGAAGAAGTCCATCGACCGCTTCGCGAGCAGCGAGTCCATGTCGCGGAGCCCCGACTTCATCGTGGTGTCGACGTACTTCACCCGCGCCGCCGTCTGCACCACCGCGCGACCACTCATCAACGCGTAGTAGTGATACAGCGAGTTCGTCACCGAAATGTTGGTGCTGGCGCGGAAAGTGCTTGCGGCCGTGGCGGCGAACTCGTCGGGGAACTCCTTCTCCATCTCCTCCATCACGCTCTTGCGGAGCGGGGTGGCGGCGTGTTCGAGGTGCCGGGTGGTCATCAGACCGAAGCGGTCCTGCAGCAGCCGACGGTTGACGCGGGCCGCGTTCTCGAAGCCGCTGCGCTCGTCGTCGTTGTGGCCCAGCCCGATTCGGGTGGTCGCCTCGATGAACATCGTGATGCCGCCGGGGGAGAAGAACATCTGCGGACCCACCGAGCGGCCGAAGAACATGTCGTCGTTGGAATACAGGAAATGCTCGGCGAGACCGGGGATGTGGTGCAGCTGGCTCTCGACGGCCTGCGAGTTGTGGGTGGGCAGCACCGACGGGTCGGCGAAGAACTCCTCGCTCGGCATGAACGTCACCCGGGGGTCGTCGGCGAGCCACGCCGGACGGTCGGAGTCGGTGGCCACGAAGATGCGGCGGATCCACGGGGCGTACATGTGCACGGAGCGCAGCGCGTACTTGAGCTCGTCGATCTGCCGGAAGCGGGCGGCGGAATCGTCGCCCTCACCGACCACGTAGTTCTGCATCCGCTTGGCGCGCTGCGCCTGGAACTCCGCCGACGAGCCGTCCACCCAGGAGAACACCAGGTCGACGTCGAAATTGATGTCCGACGCATGGTCGGCGAACATGTTCTCGATGGTGGGCCACACCCGCCCGAACCGCTCGACGGTGCCGCGGACCGCCTCCTCCGAGCGCACCACGCGCCGGGTCAGGGAGTTCTCCATCGGCAGCACGATCTCGTCGTCGCTGATCGACCACAACTCGATCTGCACCCCCGTCGACGCCCCGTAACTCAGGCCGCTGGCCAGGTGCACGCGCGGACGGAACAGCCGGAAGATGCGGGCCTTCGACGTCGCGGACAGGGTGCCGTCGGAGACCAGGACCGCGGGACCCTTGGCGTCGACGGTCTTGGAGTAGAACGGACGGTCCTCACACGCGGCGACCAGGGCCGCCCGCAACGCCTTGCGCTGCGCCCAGTTGACCGCGATGACCGGGCGTTCGTCGTTGCCCCGCACCAGCAGGTACTCGATCCCGGCGCCGTCGAGGACGTCGCGGACGAACAGCAGGTCCTCGACCATCGCCTCGTGCGGGGTGGTGTGCGTGATGGGCAGCGCGAAGCGGCCCTTGAACCGGACCACGTCGGCGCGGTCGCGCAGTCTCGACGCCGCGGCGGCGGAGGCGTGGGCGACGGCGTCCGCGGTCTCCTGCTCCGGGGGTACGAAGTAGACGTCATGCGGAGCGGAGGATTGCGTAATGTCAGGCCTTTCGGTGGCTGTCGCGAGTGCGATCAGTGCCAGTGTAGGCCCCGTTTCGGGGGCCCTGTCAGTCCAGGACGGTGAAGAACGAATCGCCGTCCTCCGCGGACCCGTCGATCTGCCCCCGGTCGGTGCGCGAGTCCTGCACGATGACGCCCTCGACCACGTCGGCGTGCTTGTTCCCGAACACCGGAATGTCGATGTCCTCGTCGTCGATGACACGGTCGACGTCCTCGGTCAGCTGGTCGTCGGGGAGATCCGCCAACGACACCTCGCTCTGCTCCTCGAGCATCACGTCGGGCTCTTCCTCGGACAACTTCTCGTCCAGGGATTCACCCTCCCGCTCCTCGCGCGCCGTGGTGCCGAACTTGTCGGCCTCACTCCACCCGTCGGGCGGATCGACGACGTCGTCGCCGTCGTTGTTGCGCACGTCGTCGGAGTCCAGGCTCTCGCTGGGGCTCAGCGTGTCACCGGGCCCGTCTTCGATACTCATGTCCATCAAATGCCCAGATCAGGACTGGTTGAAACTTCGAAGGGACGAGTGCGCCGCGCGATGCTTAAGTAGGGGGAATGCGGCATTCGAGGCAGATTCGCCGATGCGTGCTCAGATGTCCAAATTGTCTGGTAAACCTTCTCCATGGGAACGCAGCCAGGGTGGTATCCCGATCCATGGGATCATCGAAAACAGCGCTATTGGGACGGTGTCACGTGGACTGCCCACACCGCGGGACGACCGCATGCCTCATCCGGTCTGTCGGCGCCTCTGCCGAAATCCCAGCCCCAACGTCGGCCGACTTCACCGCAACCTGATCCTGTTCCCCGGCCAACCAAAGCACCCACCTCGCGGCCAAATGGCAAGAGGGACTTGCGGTTAGCTGGAGTCATACTCGCCGTTGGTGTTGTTCTCGTGTTGATAGTTGCCAATATGGGTGGCGGTGACGACGAGTCGAGTGCCGCCTCGACTTCAAGCCGGACACACACGCCACGATTGGTTCCAGCTGCTTCGGCGACCGCGGCTGTGCCGCCAGTGCAGGCTTCGCCGCAGGCTGCAGTTCCCCCAAGACCACCGATTACTGTCGCGCCGCTTCCGCCGCCCCCACCTCCAGTTCCGCAAACGGGCATTGGGAAGCCAGTGCGGGACGGAAAGTTCGAATTCGTCGTGCACTCGTGGGACGGCACGACGGCTCAGCTGTCGGTTACAAACATCAGCGATCGGCCCTATTCGCTTGCGATGTCCTCGCAATATCTCTTCGATGAACAAGGTCGGAAGTTTGAGCCGGAATTCGACTGGACGTCTGACCTGGCGTTCGCTGATCTGAATCCCGGTCAAACGGTCTCTGGCGCGCTGACATACATCCTCAGTGGTGCTGTGGGGGATCACCTGGAGTTGCACGACTCGATGTTCTCGGGTGGCATCGATGTCAAGCTGAATTAGTGGTGGTTGCGCGCTTGTAGTGCTGAACAAGGGTTCGATGGCACACGCTGGTGGTCCGGATGGATCAGCGCTGTTGTGCAGGCCCTGCTGCTGTGGGCGCAGCCAGTTCGCTCCTCAGCGCCTCGAGCGCCGCGATCTGCGCCGGCGACCACGGCGCGGAGTTCACCCGACTCGAATCGAGGTGCACGAGTACGACGGTCAGCTCCGCGGCCTGCACACCGTCCTGGTGGATGGTGATCAGGAAGGTCAGCGAGGTGCTGCCGATCCGGTCCAGGGTGACGACGATGTCCGCGTCGCCAGTGAACAGTTCGCGTCCGAAGTTGCTGACGACATTCACCACGGCGGTCTGCGTGACCGGGTCGAGCAGGTCGCCGCACGCCTCGTCGAGCGCCCGCTTCCACGCCGCACCCGCCGCCTCGTGCGCGCAGTAGAACGGCACATGGCGGCTCACGGACGCCGGCGCGTCCGGCGTGGCGTTGTTCCGCAGGGCAATCGTGTAACGAGGCACGGCTCGGACATTACCCAGATGCCGGTGGGCGGGCATTCTCAGGGGACTACTCGAACAACCCGCGGAGGTCGTCGGCGTCGAGACTGGAGCTGAGCAGGGAGTCGGCGTCCATCACGCTCGCGAACAGCGCCGACTTCTTCGCCTTCAGCGCCATCACCTTGTCTTCGATCGTGTCCTTTGCGATCAGCCGATACACCATCACGTTCCGCGTCTGCCCGATACGATGCGCCCGGTCCACGGCCTGAGCCTCCGTCGCCGGGTTCCACCACGGGTCGAGGATGAAACAGTAGTCGGCCTCCGTGAGGTTCAGCCCGAAACCGCCCGCCTTGAGGCTGATCAGGAACACCGGGGCGGCGCCCTCCTTGAACTCGCGGAGCACGTCGCCGCGACGCCGGGTGCTGCCGTCGAGATAGCTGTGCGCGATGCCGGCGTCCGCGAGCCGGTCGCGGATCTTGCCGAGGAACCCGGTGAACTGGCTGAACACCAGCGCCCGGTGACCGCCCGCGACGACGTCGGCGAGCTGCTCGAGCAGGGCATCCACCTTCGCGGACGGGATGTCGTGGTACTCGGCGTCCACCAGACCGGCGTCGAGGCTCAGCTGCCGCAGCAGGGTCAGCGACTGCAGGATCGTGAAGCGGTTCTTGTCGACGTCGGCGAGCAGGCCGAGGATCTTCTGCCGCTCACGCTGCAGGTGGGTGTCGTAGACCTTGCGGTGCCGCGGGTGCAGTTCGACGTCGAGTACCTGCTCCTGCTTGGCCGGAAGATCCTTCACCACTTGTTCTTTGGTGCGCCGCAGCATCAGCGGTTTCACCCGGCGGCGCAGCTGCGCCAGAAGCTCGGTGTCGCCCTGCTTCTCGATCGGCTTGCGGTAGTAGTCGGTAAACCGGGCCGGGTTCGGGAACAGTCCGGGGGCGGTGATCGACAGCAGCGACCACAGCTCCATCAGGTTGTTCTCCATCGGCGTGCCGGTGATCGCGAGCTTGAACGGCGTCTCGAGCCGGCGGACGCACTGGTAGATCTTGGACTGATGGTTCTTGGTGAACTGCGCCTCGTCGAGGATCAGCCCCGACCACGCGGCCTCCGCATAGGCCTCGAACTCCAGGCGGAACAGGGTGTACGACGTGACGACGATGTCGGCGCCCTCGACCAGTTCGCCCAGGGGAACGCGCCTGCGCGAGCGGGTGTCGGAGATCGCGACGACGTTCGCGCCCGGGGCGAAGCGGGCAGATTCGGACTCCCAGTTCGATACGACACTCGTGGGGGCGACGATGAGGAACGGCGGCGCGTCCGGATTCGACTGCCGCGCATGGCAGATCAGTGCCAGCGCCTGCAGCGTCTTGCCGAGCCCCATGTCGTCGGCGAGGATGCCGCCGAGCCCGTGCTCCCACAGGAAGGCCAGCCAGCGGAACCCCTCCAGCTGGTACGGGCGCAGCCGGGCGTCGAGCGTGCTGGGGACGTCCACGGGCCCGGCGGTGGTCGGCGACATCAGGCCGTCCACCTGCTGCCGCCACTGCGTCGCCTGACGTTCGACGGTGCCGAGCGCGGCGAACTCGTCCCACAGACTCGCCTGGAAACGGCTCAGGCGCAACGTCCCGTCGGCGCGGTCGCGGAGTGCCCGCGCCTCGTCGATGAGCTTGCGCAGCGTGTGGAGTTCGGGTTTGTCGAGGGAGAAGTAGGCGCCGTCGGGCAGCAGCAACTCGGTCTTCCCCACGGCCAGCGCCGAAAAGACCTGGTCGAACGGAACATCCCGGCCCTCCACGGTGAGGGTGACGCCGAGATCGAACCAGTCGGTGCCGCCCTCGGATGCGGTGACCGACACCCCGATGGCCAGGGAATCGCCGGCCTCCCGGTAGTCGGCCGGCTCGCCCAGGACGTCGACCGACACGTCCGACTTGCCGTGGAGCAGCGGCAGGACCTCGGTGGTGAACCGCATCGTGTCGAGTCCGCGCAACGCCGTCGCTTCGGGACCGGCCGACCCCAACCCGTATCTGTCCCAGGCGATGTCGAGTTCGTCGAGCAGTGCGCGTTCGCGGGCGTCGTCCCGGTACTCGTCGCCGGTGGTCCGGGCCGTCAGCGGCGCACGGTGCTCGTCGTCGCCGACGGTGTACAACCATTCCCAGTCGACGGTGACCTCGTGGTCGGGGAGATACGACGCCCGCATCACCAGGGTCGGAGCCGAGATCTCGGGTGGGACGAACGAGCCGTCCGAGGAGATCACCGTGGCCAGGTTGCGCAACTTCGGCAGGAAGTCCGTCAGGAAACGGGACTCCTCGGCGGAGGGAACCTCGATGGGCGTGCGGCGGCGCACCAGATCCTGCAACGGTCCGGGCACGACGGAGTCGAGGCGCGCGAGGTGAATGCGCTCGTCCGCGTCGACGTAGAACAGGCCGTGAGCGCGGACGCCGATGAAACCGATCAGCGTTGCGTCCACAGGCACGCCGTCGACGCGGACCACCGGCCGCACGACGAGTGCGTCGGTGGTGTCGTCGCGGGTGGCGTCGAGGCAGACTTCGGCCGAGCGGTAGGGGGCGAGTGCGCCCAGACGCTTGGAGGAGTGGATGAGCTCCACACCGACCCGGGCCGCCTCGTCGAGTAGCGACCACAGCTGGCGGCTGGGAAAGACGCCGAGGTCGAGATCGGTGTGGTTCTGGCGGCGGTAGGTCAGACCCCCGACGGACAGCAGGTGGATCTCGTGCAGTACCCGGATCTGCTCAGCGGGATGCTGGAACTGGCTGCCCAGCTTGTTCCACGCCAGCCCGCCGACGATCCAGCCCTTGCTGCCCGGCTGGACGGGCCGCACCAGCAACTGAGGTGCCGCGTCGGCGGCCGACGCCTGGACCCGGAACTGGATGGCGAGCGGAGAACGCCCGCCGGAGTCGCCGAAGGGTTCGGCGGTGAGCAAGGAACCGAGCGAGCGTTCCCAGGTGGGTGCGACCGGCGCCTGGGCCTCGGTCCTCGCCTGTTTCATCGCGGTGATCAGCAGGGCGGCGACGTGCTTGCAGTTCATGCCGACCGGACACGTGCACACGCCGTACCGGTACACGGTGCGGCCAGGGACGGACGCGACGAACGCCGACGCGGTGTACGGCTCCGGGGCGGTGCCCGCCACCGCGCCCCACAGCTCCTTGACCGCCGGATCCCACTGTAGGTCCACGACGTGGTGTTCCTTGGCGTACAGCTCGCCGCGGCTGTACGTGGTGGTGCCGAGGACCGCCTTGATCGACGTCACGTCGAGATGGCGGAACTCCCCGGGCAGCATGCCCACAGGTTAGTCAACCGATCCGACACGGTCGCGGGGTGCCGCGAGTCCCACCCCAGGGTTCCTTGTTGCGCCGCCCACCCGATCGGAGACTTCGGTGCAGCGGGGGAATCCCAGCGATCGGAGAGAACAGCATGGCCGAGATGGTCGAATCACCGCAGGCACACCGCACAGGTGGTGTCGCCCGAACACTGATCACCGTGTACGGAACGCTCGTGTACGTCACGTTCCTGATCGTGTTCCTGTACGCGATCGGATGGGTCGAGGGCCTCGTGGTGCCCCACACGATCAACGACGGACCTGACGCCCCCGTGGCGGTCGCCGTGGTCATCGACGTGGCGCTGCTGACGGTCTTCGCCATGCAGCACTCCGTGATGGCCAGGCCCTGGTTCAAGAAACGCTGGACCAGGATCGTCCCCCAGCCGATGGAGCGCTCGACGTACGTACTGTTCGCCACGGCCGCGCTGGCGCTGCTGATGTGGCAATGGCGTCCGCTACCCGACCAGATCTGGGACGTGGAGACCGACTGGGTCCGCGTCGTGATCTACGCCGTGTCGCTCGGCGGATGGGCCCTCGTGCTGGCAGCGACGTTCGCCATCGACCACTTCGATCTGTTCGGAGTGCGCCAGGTGCTGCGCAACCAGAGTGGGAAGTCGGCTCTGCCCAGTCACTTTCGGACACCTGTGCTGTACCGGGTGATCCGTCACCCGCTGTACTCCGGGTTCATCATCGCGTTCTGGGTGGCGCCGACGATGACCTGGGGCCGACTGTTGTTCGCCGTCGGGACCACCGGATTCATCCTGGTCGCGGTGCGTTTCGAGGAGCACGACCTGATCGACACGTTCGGCGACGACTACCGCAGCTACCGCAGGCGGGTGCCGATGCTCGTCCCGAGGTGCGGCGCAAAACCGCGGTAGTCACAGACCCCCGGCGACGTCGATGGTCGTGGCGGTGACGTAGGACGCCTGGTGCGACAGGGCCCACAGCACCGCTTCCGCGATCTCCTCGGGTTCCGCGACCCGGCCGAGTGGCACCTTCCCGGCCACTCGTCCGGGTCGTCCGGGATCGCCGGCAGCGGCGTGGATGTCGGTGTCCGTCGTACCGGGCGCGACGCCGACGACGCGAATGTTCGAGCCCGCCAGTTCCCGTCCGAGTCCCGTCGTGAAACTGTCCACGGCCGCCTTGGAGGCCGCATACCCGACGTATTCGCCCGGGGCGCCGGTGCGGGCCGCGATCGAGCTGAGATTGACGATGACGCCGGGGCGTCCCTGCCGGACCCAGTGCTCGGCCGCCGCGCGGGCGTAGGCCATCGCCCCGAAGACGTTGACGTCGAACACCTCCCGCACCATGGCGTCCGGGGTGGTGAGGAACGTGCCGAGCGGGCCGGTGGTCCCCGCGTTGTTGACCAAGGCGACCAGCTGACCGCGTTGGTCGGCCGCATCGACGACGGCGACGGCCTCATCCTCGTCGCGCACGTCTGCCCGCACCGCGGTCGCGCGGACACCGCAGTGATGGACGAGTTGCTCGGCGGCCTCGTCGTCGTTCTGGAAGGTGAACGTCACCTCATAGCCGCGATGGACGGCGAGGCGCACCACTGCGGCGCCGATGCCGCGGGATCCGCCGGTGACGAGGATGTGTTCGGACACGATACGAGCGTATCCGGGTGATCAAATGCGGACCAAAGCTGACCGCTATCGGTTTTAGGGTGGGTGCATCTGATTCGCCGATGCAGGAGGACCGCATGACCGTCGATCCGATTCCCGAGGGCTACACCACCGTCACGCCGTGGATCATCTCCCGCGACACCGCCGCGCTGATCGACTACGTGAAGGCGGCGTTCGACGGCGAGGAACTCGGCCGGATGGTGGGCGAGGACGGCACCATCGGGCACGCGGAGGTGAGGATCGGGAACGCCGTGGTGATGATGTTCGACGCGCGACCCGACTGGCCGCCGACGCCCGGGTTCCTCCGCCTGTACGTCGAGGACGCGGAGGCCGTGCTCGCGCAGGCCGTCGCCGCCGGCGGCACTCTGGTCACACAGGCGACGCACCTGTTCTGGGGCGACGTCGTCGGCCGCGTCCGCGACCCGTTCGGCAACCTCTGGTGGGTCCAGACCCACATCGAGGACGTCGACGAGGCGGAAATGACCAGGCGCCTGAGCGACCCGGCCTTCACCGCCGCAATGGACTACGTGCAGAGCGCGGACTTCTTCCCCGGACGTTGACCGCTGTCAGCGATTCGGCCTGCCGAACGTGATGCTCGGGGCCGTCACGGTGACGGACGCGATCCGGACCACCAGACCCGAGGGCGGCGGCGGCTCGGCGTCGATGATGGTGGGGTGATGGTCGACCTGCTCGGGGGACGGACGGGCCGGCGCGAACACGCTCCGGACGACACCGATCGGGGTGCGGGCAATCGCGTCGGCCGACTGCTGGATCTGTTCGAGGGTCCGGAAGACCGTGTCGAAATTATCGGACTGCTGGGTGGTGCTCACCGCCTCGACCACCGGGCGCATCGTCCGCAGCAGGAAGACGACCTCCTCGAGCAGTTCCTCGGTGAGCCGCAGGATGTGGAACGACGTCTTCGCGACCTCGATCGGCACGGTCACGGCGCACACCGCGACGCGGACCGGTCCCTCGGCGGCCGAGGCAACTTTGCTGAACGTGCCCTCGACGAACGTCACCGCCGGGGCGGCGCACGAGGGCACGAAGCGGGAAACGAACGTCATCAGCCGACCCCCTCACAGCGCGGCGTCCTACTTGTGCCGGGGAGGTTACCGTGCACACGTTCGCCCCGCAGGTCGAGCAGGCGTCGTCAGCCCGGCAGCAGCGCCCGCACGGCGTCGATGGTGTCGGCGTCGGCGGCCGTCTTGTCGGGGCGGTAGCGCAGGACCCGCGCGAACCGCAGCGCGAGGCCGCCGGGGTAACGCGTGCTGACCTGGACGCCGTCGAGTTCGATCTCCACGACCAGGTCGGGGTGCAGGTACACGGTGTGATCGTCGCGGCTGCGTTCGTGGCGCGGGAATTCGTCCGTCTGCCACTGCAGTAGCGCGTCGGTGAGGCCCTTGAACGTCTTGCCCACCATGATCGGTTCGCCGCCGTCCGGGTCGCGCGCCCCGAGGTGCAGGTTGGACAGGTAGCCGGTGCGCCGCCCGTAACCCCATTCGGCGCCGAGCACCACCAGGTCGAGTGTGTGCTCCGGTTTCACCTTCTGCCAGGCGCGGCCGCGTCGTCCCGCCGCATACGGCGCGGTGAGCGACTTGACCATCACCCCTTCGTGGCCGGCGGCTAGGGCGTCGTCGAAATGGGTTGCCGCGCCGTCGCTGTCGGGTCGGATGAGTCCGGGGATGCGGTGTCGCGGGGCAACGCGTTCCAGGGCGTCCAGCCGCTGCTCCAACGGCGCATCGAGAAGGTCGACGCCGTCGAGGTGCAGGCAGTCGAAGAAGTAGGGGTGCAGCAGCAGGTCGCGGGCGGACTCGGCGCCGAAGCGGCTCATCGTCTCCTGGAACGGTCGGGGGCGGCCGCTGTCGGTGAGCGCCAGCGTCTCCCCGTCGAACACCGCCGACGTGCAGGGCAGGCCGGCGACGAGTTCGACGAGTTCCGGCACGCTGCCGGTGATCTCACGCAGGGTGCGGGTGAAGATGCGCACCTCGTCGCCGTTGCGGTGCACCTGGATCCGCGCGCCGTCGAGTTTGTATTCGACGCTGACGTCGCCGCCCAGTTCGGTCCACGCGTCGGTGAGTGATTCGGCGGGGGAGGCCAGCATGGGCCGGACCGGACGACCCACCTCCAGCCGGAACGCGGTGAGGGCATCGACCCCGCCGTCGAACGCGGCGACCGCGGTCGCGGGCAGGCGTCCCGACAGCATGAACGCCCGGCGCACCGGTTCGACGGGAAGGTCGGCGGCCGCCGCGATCGCGTCCGTCATCACCCCCTCGAGCGCACCCTGCCGGAGGTCGCCGGTGAGCAGTCGCAGCAGGAAGTCCCGCTCGTCGGCGGTGGTGCGGGCGAAGAGGTCGGCGAGCAGTTCACGGCGGCGGGCGGCGGATCCGGAGCCGGAGATCCCGGCAACGGCGGTGACGGTCCCGTCGAGTTCCGACACCGTCACGGACGGGACATCGGCCGGGGTGGCAGGGATGTCGGCGATCGTCCGCCAGCCGATCCCGATCCGGCCCTGCCGAAGCTCCCCGGACAGCCACGCCACCACCGGTTCCACCTCGGCCGGCTCCAGCTGGGTGAGCACCTCACGCAGCGCCCCGACCTTCACCTTGCGCGACCGCGTGGCCCCCACGTCCCGGGACGTCGCGACGATCTGCGAGAACAGCACACCCGACGGTAACCGGAACATCCCGTGGGCGGTCAGAATCCGCCTGATCGAAACCGTGGGCCGACCGCGCCGTCGTTCCTAGGCTTCGACGATGAGCACCCCACGTCGCCGGCCGCTGAAGACGGTCACGGGAGTCAGCGGCGCCGTGAGCACCTATGCCGCCGCAATCGATCCGCAGCAGTCGACCGTCGAATCGTCGATCGAGATCGCGAAGATCGCCGAGGCGAACAAGTTCGACGCGCTGTTCGCCGCCGACCTGCTCAGTTTCGGGGCGCAGGGCGCAATCGGCGCGCAGGAACCGCTGATCTTCCTGTCGGCACTCAGCGCCGTGACGTCGCATGTCGGGCTGATCGCGACGGTGACCACCACATTCCACCATCCCTACAACCTCGCGCGGCTGTTCGGCACCCTCGACCACGTCAGCAACGGTCGCGCCGCCTGGAACGCCGTCACGTCCTCACTCGGCGAGGAGAACTACAGCGACCGGGACCTGCCGAGCCCCGAGGAACGCTACGCCCGCGCCACCGAATCGCTCGAAGTGATCAATGCGCTGTTCGACAGCTGGCAGCCCGGCGCACTCACGTCCGACGGGGCCGGAGGAACCACGCTCGACGCCGATCGAGTGCGGCCGATCGACCACGCGGGCACCTACTTCACGGTGAAGGGCCCGTTGAACATCCCGCCGCTGCCTCAGCGTCGTCCCGTGCAATTCCAGGCCGGCCAATCCGCGGCCGGCGTCGAACTCGGCGCCCGCTTCGCGGAGGTCGTGTTCACATCACTGCCCACCCTCGAAGACGCCGTCACCTACACCAAGAGCATCCGGGCGCGGGCCGCCGACCTGGGCCGCGCCGACGGGCCGCCGCTCATCATGAGTTCGTTCCACGCCACCTACGGGGCGTCCGAGGACGAAGTGCGACGGCTGGTCCGGGAACAGGAGGAGGCCACGGACCTCGACGCCGGGCGGATTCGGCTGGAAGACATGCTCGGTGGCGGCATCGACCTGTCCGGGCTGCCGCTCGACAAGCCGATCCCGGCCGACGTCCTGCCCGACGTCCGGTCGGTGAACCGCCGTCGCGGTCGGGTCGAAATCTTCAGCCGGCTCGCCGCGTCCGGGCGAGCCCGCCGAGGGAGATGACGTCGAGGACACCGGCCACTGGGCGGTCGCGGGAACACCCGAACAACTCGCCGACGCCGTCCAGGAACGCTACGCCGCCGGTGTCCTCGACGTCATCTCCCTCGGCGGGCTCGCCGAGGCGCGGACCCGGGACTTCGTCGTCAACGGGCTGCTCCCCGAACTGCGGCGTCGCGGAATCGTCGGCGACGACTACGTGGGCGGCACGTTCCGCGACAATCTGGAACTACCCCCGCTGCCCCCTCGCGACTGACCTCAGTTCTCCACCGTCGTGCCGTCCACCACGATCCGCACGCGGTCGGGGTAGAACGACACGTGGTCGTCGATGCCCGACGCCTCCGCGGTGGTGAACGGGTAGAACCAGGCGGCGTCCTCGACGGGCTCGGACCCGTCCGCGCCGGTGAACGACAGATACGACGCCGTCCCCTTGTACGGGCAGGACGTCCTGGTGTCGGAGGCGGTGAAGAACTCGGACCGCACGTCGATGCGGGGAACGTAGTAGCGCACCGGCAGTGACGTCTCGAACAGCAGTCGCGGGCGGACGGTGTCGGCGACGAGCGTGTCGCCGATGAACACCTCGACGTGCCGGGACGACGGCAGCACGTCGACGCGGACATACGGGTCGCGGGCATGGACGAACACCTGCTGATCCTCCTCGTACCAGGCGTCCATCCTGTGCCAATAGAACGCGACGTACGGGCTGAGGTCGAGGGAATCGTCCAGTTTCACGTCGTAACCCCACACGGATTGCTCCGCGCGACGGTCGCCGACGACGAGGTCCCAGTACCGGGCCTTGCCCTTCCA
This sequence comes from Rhodococcus sp. JS3073, assembly GCF_026810085.1. NCBI lineage: Bacteria > Bacillati > Actinomycetota > Actinomycetes > Mycobacteriales > Nocardiaceae > Rhodococcus > Rhodococcus sp. JS3073. The sequence goes on from NZ_CP113951.1 coordinate 6,703,007, forward strand.
CGGGCAGGTCGTGGTCGCGTCGACCGGCTCGAGGAAGTCGAAGTTCACGTCGTCGCGGGGAATGTAATAGACGGGCAGGTGCCCCTTCTCGAACAGGTACACCGAACGGGTGGTGTCGGCGACCACCTGACCGCCGAAGAACACCCGGATGCGCTTGTGATTGGGTTCGATCGAGATGCGGCCGTTCTCCGCGAACTGCTGAGTGTCGGCGGCGTGCGTGAGAGCTGTGGACATCACTCCATGGTGCGCCTTCGGCGGCCCGTGCGCCTTTTTGGTAGTCAGGGCGACCGGAACGGCGCACGGGTGCGGAGCGCCGCGACACCGGCTGTCACGACCCACACCGTGAACGGGTACAGGGCCAGGCGTTCGGTGATGCCGAACGGTTCGCCGGGGAGGAGGATCGCCACCATTCCGACGACACCGACGAGGCAGCACACACCGGTCCAGAGCGCGAAGATGCGCCAACGCTCGTAGAGCGCGATCGCGATGACGAACATGGCGGCGTTGCGGGCAACGAACGTCGGGGCCGCGACCAGCTGGTGCAGGTGGGCGTCCACATTGATCGGAACGACGCCTGTCAGCGCCGCACTCACGGCCGCCAGACAGAGCAACGTCAACGCGGCCCGGCGCAGGCGGCCCGGTGGCAGGAACTCACGCAGGCCCACGGCTCCGGCGAGAATGAGCACCCCGGTCATCACGAATGCGCTGTTGATCACCGCGTGCAGCGGTGAGCAGAGCCGGGCGGCCGCGATCTGGGCCGCGGAGCCGTCGCAGCCCGTGACCCCCAGATTGCTGACCGAATTGGTCCGCACCTCGTACGGCCGCGGCCAGGCGCGCGCGGTCACGACCTCCGCGAGGAAATACAGGGCGATGAGCACCCAGGCCGTGGCTCCGACCCGCACAGCCAACAGTCGCCGGGCGGGTGACGGCGTTCGCACGACGCTCACCCCTCCGAACCGTACCCGGCTCACCGAGAGGATTGTTGACAATCTTCGGGAGCGGCTCGACCATGTAGCCATGGCCCCGCTGACGAGAATTCCGGTAGCTGACTCCGACGAGACGGGACAGATCGACGCGTGGCTGAGCTGACACGCCCCGCGGCCGACCTGCACGCCGAGCTCGCCGAGCTGGGCATCGACCTCGACACCGGATCGCGACGGCGCGCCGAATACTCGTTCGACGCCTCCAATTACCGGGTGCCGCCGCTGGCCGTCGCGTTTCCCCGCAGCGCCGGCGACGTGGTGGCGATCGTCCGGGCCTGCACCGACCGCGGCATCCCCATCACCAGCCGCGGCGGCGGCACGTCACTCGCCGGCAACGCGATCGGCAGGGGAGTGGTACTCGACTTCTCCCGGCACATGAATCAGGTGCGGGCCGTGGACGCGTCCGCTCGAACCGCCGTCGTCGAACCCGGGATCGTCCTCACGGACCTGCAGAGGGATGTGCAACTGGCGACGGACGGCGCGTTCACGTTCGCGCCCGACCCGTCCAGCAAGTCCCGCGCGACCGTCGGCGGTGCGATCGGCAACGACGCCTGCGGCAACCACTCCGTGCGGTACGGCCGCACGTCCGATCACGTCGTCGCACTCGATCTGGTGACGGCGGACGGGCACCGGCTGACCGCCGCCCGCGACGGGCTGCGGGCCACCGATCCGGAAGACTCCTCTGCGGTGAGCGAGGCCGAGCGGATCGCCGCCGGACTCGACGCGCTGACGCAGGACCATCTCGGCGACTTCCGTCTCGAGCTCGGCCGGATCCCGCGGCAGGTGTCCGGCTTCCACCTGGCGAACCTGTTGCCCGAGAACGGCTTCGACGTGGCCCGCGCCCTGGTGGGAAGCGAGGGGACGTGCGCGGTGATCGTGGCCGCGACCGTCGCGCTGGTGCCGGTGCCGCCCGCCGCGATGCTGCTGTGCCTCGGATACCGCGACCTCGTGGATGCGGCCCGCGACAACGCACTGATCCTCGAGTACTCGCCCGCCGCGATCGAGGGCATCGACTCGGCGATCGTCGACACCATGCGACACCTGCGCGGCGCCGACTCCGTCGTCGGGCTGCCCGACGGCGAGGCCTGGCTGTACGTAGACCTCGACGGCGAGGATCTCGCCGAAGTGAAACTGCGCGGGGCCGAACTGGTCTCGAAACTGCGGGCCGCCGGACGGCTCGTCGACTCGCGGGTGGTCGGGGACCCGGCGGAACGCGCGTCGCTGTGGCGGGTCCGCGAGGACGGCGCCGGACTGTCCGCCCGACTCGTCGAGGGCGGCGAATCCTGGACGGGCTGGGAGGATTCCGCCGTCGCACCCGACCAGCTCGCCGACTATCTCGTCGACATCAAGGCCCTGCTCGCCGAATTCGGCCTCACCGGCGTCATGTACGGGCACTTCGGCGCCGGCTGCATGCACATCCGCATCAACTTCGACCAGCGCACCGAGGCGGGCCGGGACGTGATGTCGCGGTTCATCCACCGCGCCGCCGAACTGTGCGTGCGATTCGGGGGATCGATGTCGGGGGAGCACGGCGACGGTCGCGCGCGGTCGGCGCTGCTGCCGATCATGTACACCCCCACTATGATGGCGGCGTTCGCGACGTTCAAACGACTCTGGGATCCGGCGGCCGTGCTGAACCCGGGCAGCATCGTCGCCCCCGAACCGCTGCTGGGCAGCCTGGCCCTCGACGGCGTGAACCCGCGGGCGTGGCAGACCACATTCGATCTCACCCCCACCAGCGACGTCCCCGTCGCGCCGTTCGTCCACGCCGTCCAGGGGTGCATCGGGGTGGGCCGCTGCCGCGCGTCGACGGGTGGCGTGATGTGCCCCAGCTTCCGCGCGACCGGCGACGAGAAGGACTCCACCCGCGGCCGGGCCCGCGCCCTGCAGGAGATGGTCCGCAACTCGCCGACCGTCGCCGACGGATGGCGCTCCGAGGACGTCAAGGAATCCCTCGACCTCTGCCTGTCCTGCAAGGCGTGCTCCACCGACTGCCCGGTGGGCGTCGACATGGCCACGTACAAGTCCGAATTCCTCGACCACCACTACCGCGGCCGGGTGCGTCCGCTGTCGCACTACTCCCTCGGCTGGCTGCCGGTGTGGCTGAAGATCGCCGAACGGTCCGCCCCCGTGGTGAATCGGCTGACCGCAGGCCGGCTGGCGAAGGTCGCGGCCAAACTGGGTGGTCTCACCCCGCACCGGTCGATGCCGGAGTTCGCGTCCCGCAAGCAGATCCGCCGCGAGGTCGGGGAGACGTCGCAGAACGGCACGGCGGATGTCGTGATGCTCGCCGACACGTTCACCCGCGGGTTCCGCCCCGAGGTGGTCGGCGCCGCGTCGCGGGTACTCGCCGAGGCGGGCCTGAGCTCCCAGTGCCGCAGCGACGTCTGCTGCGGGCTCACCTGGATCTCCACCGGACAGCTGAAGCAGGCCAAGAAGACCCTCGCCAGGGCGGCCGAACTCCTCGACGACGGCACCGACCGCCCCATCGTCGTCCTCGAACCGAGTTGCGCCGCTGCGTTCCGCAAGGACCTGCCCGAACTCGTCCACACCGACGCCGCACGACGCGTCGCCGCCCGCGTCCAGAGCTTCGCGGGCGCCGTCCTCGAACGGACCCAGGCAGGCTGGACCCCGAGCGTGGCGCTGCCCGAGGACGTCACCGTGCAAACCCACTGCCACGAATACGCCGTGTTCGGCGCGGCCGGTCAGCGGAAGGCCCTGCAGGCGGTCGGCGTCGAACGCGTCCGCGAGGCCACCGGATGCTGCGGCGTCGCAGGAAACTTCGGGTTCGAGGCCGACCACTACGACCTCAGCATGCAGGTGGCGGAACAGGCACTCGCCCCCGCACTGCGCGACAGTCCCGAAGACGCAGTCGTGCTGACCGACGGATTCAGCTGCCACATGCAGGTACGGCAGCTCGACCCGTCCCGATCGTCGCAACACCTCGCCCAGCTGCTCGACCCCGCACCACCGTCGAAACCCGAACACCAGAGCGGAGACTGACATGTCGCAGTTGTCGATGACCAGTGAACAGCGCGAGAAGTTCCTCGCCGACGTGCACGTGGGGGTGATCGCCGTCGACCGCGACGGGCGGGCACCGCTCGCCGTGCCCATCTGGTACGGCTACGAACCCGGCGGCCACGTGTACGTCTGGACCGGTCGCGGGTCGATGAAAGAGCGGCTGATCCGCGCCGCCGGCCGCTTCAGCCTCGTCGCCCAGGACGAGAAGCCGCCGTACCGGTATGTCAGCGTCGAAGGTCCGGCGGAGTTCGACGAATCACCCACCGCCGACGTCGTCCGCGGACTCGCCGCCCGCTACCTCCCCGCCGAGGAGGTCGACAGTTTCGTGGAGGAGGCGTACGACGACAGCGCGATCGTCATCCGCATGCGGCCGGAGCACTGGCTGAGCGTCGATTACAGCAAAGGCGCGTAGCGCCCGTGCGCGGTTAGCGAGTCCCTGGACTCGTTAACCGCGCACGGGCGATTCGGTTCACGCTGATTCTGACGATGGCGGCACGGGCCGATGTGCGGAAGCGTTGAAGGGCAGTTGTTCCGCCTCGACAGGAGCGCCCTTCATGACCGAACTTCTCGACCTGAGCACCGATGTCCTCGTCATCGGCGGCGGCCCCGCCGGAACGTGGGCCGCGCTGCGCGCACGGCAATCCGGGGCGGACGTCGTCCTCGTCGACAAGGGGTACTGCGGAACCAGCGGCGCCACCGCGCCTTCGGGCACCGGCGTCTGGTACGTCGACCCCGACCCGACCGCGCGGGCGAAGGCCAAGGCCAGCCGCGAAACGCTCGGCGGCCATCTCGCCGACCACCACTGGATGGACCGCGTCCTCGACCAGACGTACGCGAACATGGATCTCCTCGCCGAGGAGGGCCGGTACCCGTTCCCCGTCGACCCCGACACCGGCAGGCAGATCCGCACCGGACTCCAAGGGCCCGAATACATGCGACGGATGCGGGCGTGGGTCAAGAAGGCGGGCGTCCGGATTCTCGACCACTCGCCGGCCCTCGAACTGCTCGTCGACACCGACGGCCAGGTGCGCGGTGCGGCGGGCTACCAGCGCCAGGACGACCGCGACTACCGGATCACCGCCGGCGCCGTCGTGATCGCGAGCGGCGGTTGCGCGTTCCTGTCCCGCGCACTGGGCACCAACGTCGACACCGGCGACGGCGCGCTGATGGCCGCCGAGGTGGGCGCCACGTTCTCCGGCATGGAATTCTCCAACGCGTACGCGATCGTCCCCGCCAACTCCACCATCACCAAGACCGCCTACTACGGCTACGCCACGTTCTTCCACGCCGACGGACGCGTCCTCGAGGGCGCCGGCTCCACCAAGGGGCGTTCGGTGATCGCGAAAACGTTGCTGTCCGAGCCGGTGTTCGCCCAACTGGATCGCGCCGACGACGACGTGCAGCGCCAGATGCGGCTCGGTCAGCCCAACTTCTTCCTGCAGTTCGACCGTCGCGGCATCAACCCGTTCACCGACCGCTTCGAGGTCAGCATGCTCGCGGAGGGGACGGTGCGCGGGACCGGCGGCATCGACGTGGTCGACGACACCTGCGCCACGTCCGTCCCCGGCCTGTTCGCCGCCGGCGACGCCGCCACCCGCGAACGCATCTGCGGCGGCTTCACCGGCGGCGGCAGCCACAACTCGGCGTGGGCGATGTCGTCCGGCACCTGGGCGGGCACCGGGGCCGCGCGCTTCGCGCGAACCGAACGTCGGGTGCGGGCGGGCGAACTGCGTCCCGCCGGCCGGGCCGGTCTGCGGCCGGCGCAACGGTCGGGGCTGGAGGCGTCCGCCGTCGTCGCGGCCGCGCAGGCGGAACTCATCCCGTACGAGAAGAACTACCTGCGCGACGGCGTGCGGGTGCAGGGTGCACTCGACGAGTTGGAGTCGTTGTGGACGGCATTGTCGCTGGGCCTCGGCGGCGACTCCGGCGACGAGCGGGTCCGTGCCCGTCAGGCCGCGGCGATCACCGCGGTGGGCCGGTGGATGTACCACTCGACGCTCGCGCGGACGGAAACCCGCGGAATGAGCAAGCGCGCCGACTACCCCGACCTCGACCCCGCGCAGCACCACCACGTGCTCACCGGTGGGCTGGACGACGTGTGGACTGCGACCGCTGCGACGCACAGCGGGCTGTTGCGGGTGGCCTCGTGATCGAGGTGCTGCTGGCCGACGCGTGCATCGGCTGCGACAAGTGCGTCGACGCGTGTCCCACCAACGTCTTCGACCGCACCGACGCCGGGATCCCCGTGATCGCCCGGCAATCGGACTGCCAGACGTGCTTCATGTGCGAGGCGTACTGCCCGGTCGACGCGCTCTACGTGGACCCGCAGTCCACGCCGCTCGCCGACGGGCAGGACATCCCGGCGGACCACATCGGCCGGTACCGCGAGAAGCTCGGCTGGGGGAAGGGGCGTGCCGCAGGCTCACTCACGGCTGTCGGGCCGTCCCTGCCGCACGGTGCGCCGCCGCCCAGGCTTCGCCCGTGAGTGCGTAGCGAGTCCAGGGACTCGTCAAGCACTCACGGGCGGCGGAGCCGCTAGATTGGAGGTACCGGAACAGTCGTCACCTGGTGCATGGGTGCGGATGCAGAACTCGAAGTCGACACCGATGACCGCGCCCGGGCTGCGGGTGTACCGGCCCGAATCGCCCGCGGCGCGGATGGCGCTCGTCGGCGCGACTGTCGTGGTCGGTCTCGTGCTCATGTGGATGGCCGGGCGGTCGGGTCCCGTCCGCACGTGGATGGTGGCGGTCGGAATCGCCGTCCTGCTGGTGGCCCGTGGACTGCACCTGCGGCGGCCCGTCACCATGACGCATTCGGTGGCGGCGGTACTGATCGTGGCGGCCGCGGATGTCGCGTACACGAGCGCACATTCGACTCCGGGGTTCCTCCTGCTGGTGGCCACCGGACCCGTCCTGATGCTGCCGGTGCGCAGTGCGCCGCAGCCCGAGGACCGTGCCCGCGTGTCCGCCCTGATCCAGCAGACCACGGACGACCCGTTGTCGCCGTTCGCCCTCAATTCGGCGAAGTCGTACTACTTCAACGCGTCGGGCACCGCGGCGATCGCCTACCGGGCGCGGTCCGGAATAGCGGTCGTCTCCGGCGATCCCATCGGCAACTCATTCGAATTCGGCGCCCTCCTCGACGAGTTCTCCGAGTTCGCGGCCGAACACGGTTGGCGCGTCGCCGTGCTCGGCGCAGGGGAAGGCGTCGCCCGGCTGTGGGAGATCGGCGGCGACACCCGAAAGCCGTTGAAGGCGGTCCCCATCGGCCGCGACGTGGTGATCGACGTCGGACACTTCACCCTGCACGGCAGGAAATTCCGCAACCTCCGACAGGCCGTGCAGCGCACCCACAATGCTGGGATCACCACCGAGATCGTCCCCGAAGCCGCGCTCGACGAACCGACGCGGCGGGAACTGACGGACATCGTCGACGACGCCCGCGCGGGGCATCAGCGCCGCGGATTCTCGATGATCCTCGACCACCTGCTGGACGGCACACTCCCCGGTGTTCTCCTCGTCGTCGCCCGCGACTCCGCCGGACGCGCCGTGGCCTTCCAGCGTTACGGCACCGCCGATGCCGCCCGCGAACTGAGCCTTGACGTTCCGTGGCGCGCCGAGGACGCACCGAACGGCACCGACGAACGCATGACCGTCGACGTCATCCGCCACGCCGAGCAGACCGGTGCGCGATACGTCTCGCTGTCGTTCGCGGCGTTCCCCGAACTCCTCGACCCCGGCGCACCCGGCGCGGGCGCCCGGCTCTTCCGCCGTGTCCTCCACCTCGGCGACGTCCTGATCTCGCTCGAGTCGCTGTACCGCTACCTCGGCAAGTTCCATTCCACGGGGAACCGGCGATACGTGCTCCTGCGTTTCCGCTACCTGCTGCCCGCCGCGTTCGCGTGCCTGACGTTCGAGTTCGTGCCGCACCGGGAGCGGGGCTGAGGCGAGGTCAGAAGTCGAAATTCTTCTCGTTCGTCGCGGTGAGCGCGTCGACGACGGCCGCGAGATCGGTCTTGGAGACGTCCGGGGTCGCCTCCTTCGGCGTCGGTCGCGTCGCCTTCTCCGGTGGGGTCTGCTTCTTGCCGGGCCGTTCGTCCGTCATCTGTGCACCTTCGCGATATGCCGAGCCGGGCAGGTTTACTGACCAGTACACCGTCGGGCGTCTGCCTCCGCAACTCGACGGGGTCCTGATGTGACGCGGTCCACGTCGAGCCAGCTATCTGTCAGTTACACCGCTGGACCGGACTGCGGCGACAGGTGCTCGTGGACGGCGATCCAGCCCGAGTCGTCGCGACGCCGGAACAGGATCGTCTCCCGCTCGTCGAGCTCGACGGTCCCCGTCGAATCCCGCACAGTGGTGCCGACCCGGTGCGTCAGCACCGCGACATCCGGGGCCGGGAACGTGACGTTCTGCTCGCTGGAACGGCACGCCAGGACGCGGAACCCGTCCGACTCCCACTCGGTCCACAGGTCGCGGTAGGCCTCGCGGCTCGGCAGCGGCACCGGGTGGGTGTAGAAGACGAACGTCGCGTCCGGGCTGAACGCCTCGAAGTAGGCGGCCGTGTCGTGCTCGCCGAATGCCCGGATCAGCGCGTCGATCGCGTGCTGGACGTCAGCCGTCGTCGCGTCAGCCATGAGCGGGGGTCTCCTCGCCTGCCAGTGCGGCTTCGCTGTCCTCGATGAACCGTTCCTCGGTGTTCAGGTCCAGCGACCGGGACAGCACCCAGTACACGATCCCGGACACGGCGAGTCCGACCGCGAACGCGACGTCGACCTCACCGAGGGCCGCGGCGATCGGTCCGACGTAGAACGGCAGCACCATGAACGGCACGGACGCGACGATGCCGGCGAAGAAGGCGGTCATACCCCGCCACGACCACATTCCGTACAGCCCGTCCGGTGTGAACAGGTCGGTGATGGCGTAGTGCCCGCGGCGCACGAAGAAGAAGTCGGTGAGATTGACGGCGGTCCAGGGCACGAGGAGGTACAGCATGATCAGCAGTGTCGTGTTCAGGACGGTCGTCGAATCGGTGAACAGCAGACTCAGCACCAGCCAGACCGCGGCCAGCGCGAGCACGGTCACCACCCGGATCCGGCGGGACGGGGTGACCTTCCGGAAGGAGTCGATGCCGGTGATCACGGTCAGCATGCCGCTGTACGCGTTCAGGCCCATGGTCGCCACCAGCACGAGCGTCGCGACGAGTGCGAGCACGCTGCCGAGGAACGGGACCACCGAGTTCCCGGCGTCGTGGATGCCGGCGAGCGCATCCGTCGCTCCCAGCCGGGTGGCCATCCACGCGCCCACCGGGATCAGCCACACCGGCGACGCGGAGGCGCCGAGGAACACGGCCGACACGATGGCCGACGTCCGGGTGTTGCGCGGCAGGTACCGCGAGTAGTCCGACACGTACGGCGCGTAGGTGATGTTGTAGGAGGCCGCGACACTGAACTGGGCGATGAACGCCAGCAGGGTGAACCCGCCCGTCGCGGCGCCCGCGTCGCCGCCGCCGGCGTGCCCGAACACGACACCCCACGTGAGGATCGCCCACAGCGGCAGCGACAGCCAGAACAGCACACGGAACGACAGGTGCAGCAGATCGTGACCATAGATCGCGAGCAGCGTCGCGACCGCGGTGATGACGACGGCGATGATTGCCGCGTTCCACCCGAAGATGCTGTGCAGACCCGCCTTGATGATGACGACGTCCACGACGTTGAACCCGACGTACGTGAACAACGTCCCGATGAGTGCGAGGACGACACCGCGATAGCCGAACTGCGCACGAGACTGCACCATCTGCGGGAGTCCGAGCACCGGTCCCTGCGACGCGTGGAACGCCATGAACAACGTTCCGAAGAAGATGCCGAGAATGCCCGCCACCACCGTCCAGCCCAGCGACAGGCCGAGGGCGGGGCCGACGAAACCGATGGCCACCGTGAAGGGCTGGAAGTTTCCGACGAACCAGAAGGGGCCCTGGTCGCGGACCTTCCCGTGACGTTCGTCCTCGGGGACGTAGTCGATCGAGCGGGTCTCGATGGTGCCACCGAGGGTCGCGGCGGTGTCGCCGGAGTGATCTGTCACTGAAACTCCTAGAAGGTGCTGTGGCTCTGATCACTACTCTGCGCACTGCGCCGCTCCGGCACCAGAGGTGAGATGTACAGTTCGTCTATTACGGTTGGGCAATTAGTACAAGAGGTCACCGGTGATCACCGTTCAGGACGTCCTGTCCGCCCCCACGCTGCGGCTCACATCGATGAGCGGGACGGCGGGGGTGGACAACCCCATCACCGCAGCGCACGTGTCCGAACTGACGCGTCCGCGGGACTGGCTCCAGGGCGGGGAGTTGCTGATGACCGTCGGCCTCATGCTTCCCACCACCGAAGCCGGGTGCCGCGACTACGTGCGGGATTGCGTCGCGGGCGGGGTCGCCGCACTGTGCCTCGGTCTGGGGCACGGGCTGCCCTACCAGGCACCCCCGGAGCCGCTCGTCGCGGCGGCGCGTGAATTCGGCGTCCCGCTGCTCATCGCCCCCGACTCGGTGCCGTTCATCGCCATCACCAAGTGGATCTTCTCCCGGATAGCCGAGGAGGAGAAGCGTGCCCTCGAGGACGCGATCGAGCTCAGCTATCAGCTCACCGCGGTCGCGGCCGGACCGTCGCCGCTGAGCGGACTGCTCGACACGTGGCGTTTCGTCAGCGGCTCACTGTGCGCGGTGCTGGACGCGTCGGGTGGGGTCGTCCAGCTCTCCGACGGCGTCGATGAAGCGTTCCTGCAGGACGCCCAGAACCAGGTGGGTCGTTACACCACCCGAGCGACGGGCTGGACGGCGTTCGGCGGCGCCGGTCAGCGGGAACTCGAACTGCACCCCGTCCGAATCGAGAACCCGCTCGCGTTCGTCGTGCTCGAGCGGTCGGCGGACAGCGCGCTGCGGCATGCGTCCAATGTGCTCGTCTCGCTGCTGTCGCTCGAACTCGAACGCCGTCACGTGGCAGGCGAACCCGAGCGGCAGCGGCGGGCGGCGGCGCTGGCGCAGTTGCTCAGGCCCGGGCTTCGGAGGGAGCGCGCCCATCAGATCGCCGCCGGCATCGGGCTGCCCCGCGACCCCCTGCAGATCGCCGTCGTGCGCTCCACCCCCGATTCGGTGGCCGACCTGACCGCCCGGATCGGGTCGGCCCTTCCGGATTCCGTCCTGAGACAGCGCAACTCGGACATCGAGATCGCGCACCCCGAATCCGCCGGGCTCGCCGACCTGCTGTCGGGTGTCGCGGAGGGATGCGCCATCGGGATCGGCGCGCTGGTTCCCGTGGACGCGCTGGCCGTGTCGGCGATGCAGGCGCGATCCCTCGTCGCCGTCAGTGCCCGACTCGGCCGCGCCGTCGACGCCAAGGAAGGGGAGACCGTGCAGTTGCTGCTGCGCCTCGGCTCGGCCGACGCGCTCAGCGGCTTCTCGACCGCCGTCCTCGCACCCCTCGATCAGCTCGAGCCGCGCGAACGCGTCGAACTCCAGCGAACGCTCGAGGAATGGCTGCGAGCCAACGGGGCCTGGGACCCCGCGGCGGCCGCCCTCTCCGTGCACCGCAACACCGTCCGGAACCGGATCGACAAGATCGCGGCACTGACCGGGCGGAACCTCGACCAGGCCGACGACCGCATGGAGTTGTGGCTGGCGCTCAAGGCCAGGGCAGTGACACCGTCGACGGACGAACCCGACTGACGGTCACGCCCGGACCAGGATCTTCACCGCCGTGTCGTTGTGCTCGATCAACGTCGTGAGGCCCTCGGAGACCAGGTTGTCGAGTTCGATCCGGCCGGTGATGAACGGGGCCAGGTCGATCACGCCGGTGCGCACCATCTCGATCACCGCCTCGTGATCACGAACGTAAGCGATGGTGCCGCGCAGGTCGATCTCCTTGAGGACCAGCTTCTGCATGTCCACCGTCGCGGGCTTGCCCCAGATCGACACGTTCACCACCACGGCTGCGGGACGGACGGCGTCGAGGATCGTGTCCAGGACGGCGTCGACCCCGGCGCACTCGAACCCGAGATCGGCGCCGACACCGCCGGTCAGCTCGAGCACCCGGGCCTTCACGTCTTCCGACGACGGGTCGATCACGTGATGCGCGACCCCACTGGACAGCGCCTTCTGCTTGCGGGCGTCACTGAGTTCCGTGACGATCGTGGTGACACCCAGACCCTTCAGGACCGCGGCCACCAGGAGTCCGATCGGCCCCGCACCGCCGACCAGCGCGACGTCGCCGGCCTTCGCCCCGCTGCGGACGACTGCATGATGCGCGACGCTGAGCGGTTCGATCAGGGCCGCCTCGTCGAGCGGGATGTCGCCGATCTTGTGCACCCAGCGGCGGTCGACCACCACCTTCTCGCTGAGTCCGCCTCCGCCACCGGCCAATCCGATGAAACCCATCTTCGTACACAGGTGATAGTTGCCTGCCTTGCAGGACGCGCACTCGTTGCACACGAAGTACGGCTCCACCACCACGTTGTCGCCGACGGCGACATCGGTGACGCCCTCACCGACCTCCTCCACCGTGCCGGAGAACTCGTGGCCCATCGTCACCGGCGCGTTCTCGTGCGACAGCGGATGCGGATGTCCCGGCGGGGAGATGAAAATCGGGCCTTCCAGGTACTCGTGCAGATCGGTGCCGCAGATGCCGCACCACGCGACCCGGAGTTTCACCGCGCCCGGCCGCAATTCCGGCTCCGGGATGTCGTCGATCCGGATGTCGCGTCGGCCGTGGAAGCGTGCTGCCCTCATGAATCCGCCCTCACTACGTTGTGAACGTGCTGATTCGGGGAACGGTACGGTCGCGCGGCCGGGAGCGGGAAGAGTTGCAGTGTGTTGCAATTCGATGGCGCCGGTGTGACGTTCACCGGCGGATAGCTGGTTTGGCCGGATCTGCGGGTACCTTCGAAGGGAAAGACTGGTTCGATCTGGGGGAGTGAGGCATGGCACGCATACGCACGGCGGCTGAAGCTGAAATCAATGCCGCCGAGCAGATGCAGAAGCTCGGTTACGGCGACGCCACAGCGCTGCTCGGGGGCGCGGACGGCGGCATCGACGTCTACTCGTCACGCGCGTACGCGCAGGTGAAGTGGCGTGGCGGCAGTGCAGGCAAGTCGGACCTCGCGAACCTCTACGGCACCCGCGGAACCAGCCACGCCCGGAAACTCCTGTACTTCTCCGGCCCCGGATACACCGACGAGGCCGTCGACTACGCGGACGCGGTGGGTATCGCCCTGTTCCGGTGCGAGCCCGACGGCGAAACCCCGCCGGTCGGCGCCCATGCCCCGAAACTGGTGGCCGCCGCGCGTAACTCGACGGTTGCGGTGGCCCCGTCCCCGCCGCCGCCACCCGAGCCCGAATCGCCGGCGCGCATCGTCGCCCGCAATGCATGGGCGATGGTCGCAGGCTTCTTCGGCGCCCACTGGCGACTCCTCGGCGCCGTCGTCTGCACGATTGTCCTCATGATCGCCCCCTTCGGCGAAGGGAACGTGGGGCTGCGCGTGTTCGCGACGATCCTCGCCGTCGTCGGCGCGCCGGTGTTCTGGCTCCTCTACGTCCAGCACCGGCACGCGAAGGACAGGTGATACGAGGAAACCACCGTCAGTACGTACTGACGGTGGTTTCCTCGTTGCGGTTCGGAGTGGGCGAATCTCAGTTCGCAGTCGGCAGCGACTTCAGCGACGTGACGGTGGCGACGCAGGCGCGAGCGGCCTCGGCGCCCTTCTTCACGAAGTGGTCGTGGAAGTAGTTCAGGTGCTCGTCGTGCTCGTGGAAGTGGTGCGGCGTCAGCACAACCGAGAACACCGGCACGTCCGTGTCGAGTTGCACGCGCATGAGGCCGTCGATCACCGCGGTCGCGACGAACTCGTGCCGGTAGATGCCACCGTCCACGACGAGCGCAGCGGCGACGACGGCGTCGTAACGCCCGGTGAGGGCGAGGCGGCGTGCGTGCAGCGGGATCTCGAACGCGCCCGGCACCTCGAAGAAGTCCAGTTCGTCCTTCGAATACCCCAGCGTGTTCACCTCGTCGGTGAAACCCTCGCGTGCGCGGTCGACGATGTTGCGGTGCCACGTGGCCTGGATGAACGCGATCCGTCCCTGACTCTCACTCATGGTCTGAAACTACTGCACCGGTGCTACCGCTGTGAACGGGGCAGTGCCGTGGACCGGCCCCACCCGGAGTCGTCGGTGAGGTGCTCGAGCAGCGGCTGAATCCGGTACGGCAGCGGGCTGGTCAGCGCGATGGTCGTGGTCGAGTGCGTGATCCCGGGCAGGTTCGCGATCTTCTCGAGCAACTTCTGCAGCTCCGCGTGCGTGGACGTGGCCACCCGCACCAGCAGATCTTCGCGGCCGGTGGTCGCGTGGATCTCGATGACCTCCGGCAGGTCGACGAGGCGATTGCCGACGGCGGTCAGCTTGCCCTGTTCGAGTTCGAGCCCGACGAACGCCTGGATGGGAATCCCGACCTCGGCGAGGTCGAGGTTGGGGCGGAAACCGGTGAGCAGTCCGCTGGTCTCCATGCGCTTCATCCGGGACTGGACGGTGTTGCGGGCGACGCCCAGCGAGTTGGCGAGTTCGGCCACGCTCATGCGTGAGTCCTTGCCGAGCAGTCCGAGCAACTGCACGTCGAGCTTGTCGATGCTGAGCACTTTGGGTACCTCCGGGAAGTGACGACCGTCACCTGTTGCGTGAACTGATCAGTTGATGCGATTTGCGTTGACCAAATCTTAGACCAGATACAGGATCAAGCTCACGAAATGCTCAACGCGACGGATCGGGAATCGCAGATGACTCAGCTAGACGACGCTCGCACCAGTGCAGCATCCTTTGATCTCGCCGACCGATACCGGGCCGACTCGGGCCCGGTGTTGATGACCGGTGTCCAGGCCATCGCCCGCCAGCTGGTGGAGCAGCACGAACGCGACCGCCGCGCGGGGCTGAACGTCGCGACGTTCGTCTCCGGCTACCAGGGCAGCCCCCTCGCCGGCCTCGACCGCACCATCGCCGCCATCCCCACGTTGAGCACCGACCACGACGTGAAGTTCGTGCCCGGCATGAACGAGGAACTCGCCGCGACGTCCGTCTGGGGCAGCCAGGTCGACCTCCCGCAGGGCGAGCGCACCCACGACGGCGTCGTCGGCGTCTGGTACGGCAAGGGCCCCGGCCTCGACCGCGCCAGCGACTCCATCCGGCACGCCGCCATGTACGGCGCCAACGCCCGCGGCGGCGTCCTCGTCCTCGTGGGCGACGACCCCAACGCCAAGTCCTCCACCATCCCCTGCGCCAGTGAGCGGTCCATGGCCGCGATGGGCATGCCCGTGTTCTTCCCGCGCAACGCCGAGGAGGTCATCACGTTCGGCCTCTACGGTGTGGCGCTGTCGAGGATCTCCGGATGCTGGTCGGGCATGAAGATCGTCGCCGACGTGGCCGACGGACTCTGGACCCTCGACCGCGACTTCGCGGACCTCGACATCGTGCTCCCCGACATCGAGTGGAACGGCAAGCCGTGGTCGTACCGGCAGCGCGTGCTCGCGTCCCCGCCCGACAGCGTCTACGCCGAGGCCGACCTGTACGGGCCGCGCTGGGCGATGGTCGAGGCGTTCAACTCCGCCAACGAGATCGACAAGATCGAGGTGAACCCGCGCACCGCGTGGCTGGGCATCGCCGCCGTCGGCACCGCCTACGACTCGCTGCGCCAGGCCCTGCTCGACCTCGGGCTCGGCGACTCCCAGCTCGAGGACGCCGGCATCCGCATCCTCCGCGTCGGCATGCCCTACCCGCTGGGCGCCGACAAGGTTCGCGAACTCGCCGACGGTGTCGAACAGGTCCTCGTCGTCGAGGAGAAGATGCCGTTCGTCGAGTCGCAGCTCAAGGACATCCTCTACGGCGGCGCCAGCGCACCCGCCGTGCTGGGGAAGAAGAACGCGCAGGGCAAGAACCTGATCCCCGTCGACGGTGAACTGACCGCCGCCCGGCTCACCGGACCGCTGCGCCGCGTCCTCAAGGACCGGGTCGCGCTGACGCCGGCCCCGCCGCCGCGCCTCGAGCTGACCGTCCTCCCGACGTCGCGCACCCCGTACTTCTGCTCCGGCTGCCCGCACAACCGCTCCACCGCGGTGCCCGAGGGATCGATCGCGGGCGGCGGCATCGGCTGCCACACCCTGGTCACGATGTCCGGCCGCACCGACAGCGCCGTCACCATGCTCACCCAGATGGGCGGCGAGGGCGCGCAGTGGATCGGGCAGGCCCCGTTCAGCGACGTCAAGCACATGTTCCAGAACGTCGGGGACGGCACCTACTTCCACTCCGGCCAGCTCGCCGTCCAGGCGTGCGTCGCCGCCGGCGTCAACATCACGTACAAGGTGCTCTACAATTCCGCCGTCGCGATGACCGGCGCACAGGACGCCGAGGCCGGGCTGACCGTGCCGCAGCTGACCCACAAGCTGGCGTCCGAGGGCGTCAAGCAGATCATCGTCTGCGCCGAGGACCCCAAGCGGCACAAGGGAGCCCACTTCGCCGCCAACACGCTGCTGTGGGACCGGACCCGGCTCGACGAGGCGCAGCGCGTCCTCCGCGACATCGAGGGCGTCACCGTGCTGATCTTCGACCAGCAGTGCGCCGCCGAGGCCCGCCGCAAGCGCAAGCGCGGCAAGCTGCCCGCCCGCCGCACCCGCGTCGTCATCAACGAGGCCGTCTGCGAAGGCTGCGGCGACTGCGGCGTCAAGTCCAACTGCCTGTCCGTGCAGCCCGTCGACACCGAATTCGGCCGCAAGACCAAGATCGACCAGACCAGCTGCAACACCGACTACTCCTGCCTCGAGGGCGACTGCCCGTCGTTCGTGACGGTCGAGCTGCCCGAGGAAGGCGCGCCGAAGACGTTGCGCGAGATCCCGGTTCCGCCGGAGGTCGGCGACCCCGATCCGGCCGTGTGGACGGGAACGCACAACCTGTTCATGGCCGGCGTCGGTGGAACCGGCATCGTCACCGTCAACCAGGTGCTCGGCATGGCCGCGTTGCGCGCCGGGCTGCACGTCGAGGGACTCGACCAGACCGGTCTCAGCCAGAAGGCCGGACCCGTCACGTCGCACCTGCGGCTCAGCGATCAGAAGACGCGTTCGGGAAGCTCGGCGCCGTCCAACCGGATCAGCCCCGCGACCGCCGACTGCGTCCTCGCATTCGACCTGCTGACGGCGGCCGACGCCAAGTACGCCGGCTTCGGCAGCTCCGAGCGCACCATCACCGTCGCGTCGACCAGCCAGACCCCGACGGGCGACATGGTCTACGACCCCGCCGTCCGCTACCCGGACGAGGACAAGCTGCTCGAGCGTCTCGACGTCTCGGCCCGCGAACTGACCGCGATCGACGGGCTCGCCGCCGCCACCGCACTGTTCGGCAGCACGGCCGCCGCCAACTTCCTGCTGGTCGGCGCCGCCTACCAGGCCGGTGGACTGCCCGTCCCCGCCCGGTTCATCGAGGAAGCCCTCGAGATCAACGGGGTGGCCGTCGAGTCCAACAAGGCCGCGTTCCACTGGGGACGCGTCGCCGTCGCCGACCGGGCGGCCTTCCTCGCCGCTACCAGCTCGGCCGCCGTGCCGCAGCGCAGCGACACCGTCGTCCCGACGCACCTGTTCGCCGGATCCACCTTGGGCGGTGCGACACGTGAGCTCACCGAACGCCGCGCCGCGAACCTCGTCGCCTTCCAGGGCGACCGCATCGCCGCCCGCTACATCGCCCTGGTGCAGCAGGCATGGGACGCCGAGCGCGAGCTGGGCAGCCGGACCGAGTTCAGCGAGGCCGTCGCCGCCGGCCTGCACAAGCTCACCGCCTACAAGGATGAGTACGAAGTGGCCCGGATGCTCACCGACCAGGCGTTCCTCGACGCCGCCGCCGGCGAGGTCCCCGGCGCGGGCAAGCTCACCTACAAGCTGCACCCGCCCGTCCTCAAGGCCATGGGCCGCAAGACCAAGATCGGATTCGGACCCCGCTCGCACGTCGCGCTCAAGACCCTCGCCAAGGCGAAGTTCCTGCGCGGCACCGCGTTCGACCCGTTCGGCTACGCCAAGGTCCGTCGTCTCGAGCGTCAGCTGCTCGCGCACTACGAGTCCACGGTGGCCGGGCTCCTCGCGGACCTCTCCGCCGACACCTACGACACCGCCACGCTGATCGCCGCGACTCCCGACCTCGTCCGGGGCTACGAGGACGTGAAGCTGCGCAACGTCACCGTCTACCTCCAGCGTCTCGCCGAACTCGGCGTCGACACCTCCACCATCACGATTGCCACCACTCCGGAAAGGTCCTGAGAACACATGACTCTCACCGCGGAACGTCACGACACCGCACTGCCCGACAACGCTGGAGTGTTCGAGCGCACCGATTTCCCCACCGACACCGCCCACGAGCAGGTGACGTTCTTCCAGGACCCCGCCACCGGACTCAAGGCGATCGTCGCGATCCACGACACCACCCTCGGGCCGGCGCTCGGCGGCACCCGCTTCTACCCGTACGCCGACGAGGCCGCCGCCCTCAAGGACGTGCTGCGCCTGTCGCGGGGCATGACCTACAAGTCGGCGATCGCCGGAGTCGACCTCGGCGGCGGCAAGGCCGTCATCATCGGCGACCCGGCCACCGGCAAGTCGGAGGCGCTGCTCGAGGCGTACGCCCGGTTCGTCCAGACGCTCGGCGGCCGGTACATCACCGCCGGTGACGTGGGCACCAACTCCGACGACCTCGACGTGATGGGCCGCGCCACCGACTTCGTCGTCGGACGCAACACGTCCGCCGGCGGGTCCGGCGACAGCGCCCCGATGACCGCGCTCGGCGTGTTCCAGGGCATGCGCGCCGCCGCTCAGGCGAAGTGGGGCACCGCGAGCCTCGCCGGCCGCACCGTCGGCGTCGAGGGCACCGGCAAGGTCGGGTACCAGCTGATCAAGCTGCTGCTCGCCGACGGCGCCTCGGTGGTCGCCACCGACGTCAACGCCGCCGCACTCGACCGCGTGGCCCGCGACTTCCCCGAGGTCAAGATCGCGTCCACCGTCATCGACCAGGAACTCGACGTCTACGCACCCTGCGCGATGGGCGCCACGCTCACCGACGAGTCCGTCGCCGCGATCACCGCCCAGGTGATCTGCGGGGCCGCGAACAACCAGCTCGCTCACCCCGCGGTCGAGCACGACCTCGGCGAACGCGGCATCACCTGGGTTCCCGACTACGTCGCCAACGGCGGCGGACTCATCCAGGTCGCCGGTGAGCGGCTCGGCACGTCCGCCGACGACGTCCGCGCGCAGGTCGAGAAGATCTTCGCCACCATCGTGCAGATCCTCGACGTCGCGAAGCGGGACGGCATCCTCGCCGGCGCCGCGGCCGACGCCGTCGCCGAGGCCCGCATCGCAGCAGCCAAGTAGGCCGCTCCGCCGCCCGTGAGTGGTTGACGAGTCTCTGCACTCGTCAACCACTCACGGGCGCGAAGCGCCTAGGCCGTGAGCCGCCGGTGCAGCTCCCAGGCGTTGCGCTCGACGCGGTTGGATTCGAGCATCCCGTCGGCCCGGACGTTCCACACCGCGGTGCCCGTCAGATGAATGGGTTGCCCGTCGGGTTCGGTGCCCATGAATCCGCGATTGCGGCCGGTCATTTCCCACAGCGACGCGACGCGGGAACCGTCCTCGTTCTGGAACGTTTCGACGGGGATGAACTCCAGATCCTCGACGGTCGACTGAAACTTCAGCACCCATTCCCTGAAGGCGTCACGGCCGCGGATCGCCTCTCCACCGGTGACGATGACGAAATCGTCGACGACGAGTTCGTCGATCGCGTGAGGCTCCTGGGGTGACTGCCACACCCGGGCCCAGAAATTCTCGACTGCGTGAACTCCGTGTTGTACAGACATGGTTTCCTTGCCTCTCGCTAACTTGGTATTTCCAAGTTAGCACGGATATGACGAGGTCGCGTGCTCGTTTTCGTGAGTGTGCGGTGGGCGGTGCGGCTAACCCTGCGACTCGCCCGCCGGCGTTCCCCGTTGCACATGCACGGCCGATGCCGGAACACGTCGACCGTCGTCGGTGACGAAAGCGAGGGACACGGCCTCGCCGGTGGTCTCGTCGGTGTACTCGGGGGAGGTGCTACCCGGACGCGGCAGATGGTCGCGACCGAACTGGCCCAGTGCACCGATCACGACATGCAGCTGCTTGCCCTTCTCGGTCAGCACATACTCCAGACGTTCCCGCGACCCTTCCTGGCGGTAGGCGCGGCGTTCGAGGATTCCTTCGTCGGCGAGCATCGCCAACCGTGCGGTGAGCACGTCGGACGCCACCCCGAGACTGCGGGTGAACTCGGAGAATCGGCTGTGGCCCCAGAAGGCGTCGCGGATGATGAGCAGCGTCCACTTGTCGCCCAGGAGTTCGAGGGTGCGCGCGATGGAGCAACGGGCAGGGGTTGCCGGCAACGGACTCATGCGACGAGGATAGTCCTCACTGGCTTGGTGCGTCCAAGCCAGCGGCTCCGCCGCCCGTGCGCGGCGAACGAGTGCAGAGACTCGCTAACCGCGCACGGGCGCGAAGCGCCTCACGCCCGCATCCCCGTGACGACCGCGTCGAGGAACTCGTCCGCGATCTCCTCGGGTGTCTCGGCGCCCGCGGGGGTGATCCAGAGGTAGCTGTAGTTGAACATGCCCAGCAGGCCCTTGACCATCAGCCGCGGGAGAGCGCGGAACTGTCCGTCGCGGATGCCCTGCTCCAGCGCGTTCCGCCAATGGGACTCGTAGCGTTCACGTTCGGCGATGATGCGATCCCGACGCTCGTCCGTCAGGGCGTGGTACTCGCGGAAGAAGACCGTCCACTCCGCACGGTGCTCGGCGATGTTCCGCATGAGCGCCCGTGCCAGGCCACGCAGCCGTTTCTCCGGATCCGCCTCGGACAGCGCGAGTTCGTCGGCGACCGTGTTCATCTGCGCGAGTTGCCGGCTGCTGATCTCGTAGAGAATCGCCTCCTTGCTGCCGATGTAGTGGTACAGCGCGCCCCGGCCCAGCCCGGTGGCCTCACCGATCTCGGCGACCCCGGTGCCGTGGTAGCCCGACTTCGCGAACAATTCGGCGGCCACCTGCAGGACTCGGTCCCGGTTGGCGTCGTACTTGTCGCTCATCGAAGGGCCCCTTTGTCTCCCGGCGGTCGAAGATGTGAGTCTAGACGGCCGGGATCACGGGTTCGGCACGGCCAGCCCGGTGATCAGGGCGTCGAGAAACCCGTCGGCGATCTCCTCGGGGGTGCGGGCCCCGTCGGCGGTGAGCCAGAGGTAGCTGTAGTTGAACATGCCCAGCACACCCTTGATCATCAACGGCGGCAGCAGTGTGAACACCCCCTCCCGGACACCTTGGTCGAACGCGTGCCGCCAATGCGATTCGTACCGTTCGCGTGCCGCGACGACCCGCGCACGCCGATCGCCGGTCAGGGCGTGGTACTCGCGGAAGAAGACCGTCCACTCCGCGCGGTGTTCGGCGATGTTGCGGAGCAGGGCCCGGGCGAGACCGCGGAGGCGGCGCTCCGGATCCGGTTCGGTCAGGGCGAGCTCGTCGGCCACGTCGTTCATCTGCGCGAGTTGCCGGCTGCTGATCGCGAACAGGACCTCCTCCTTGCTGCCGATGTAGTGGTAGAGCGCCCCGCGGCCGAGCCCCACCGCCGTGCCCAGGTCGGCGATCCCGGTGCCGTGGTAGCCCGACCGCGCGAACAGCTCGGCGGACACGCGCAGAATTTCGGCGCGGTTGAGGTCGTACTTGGTGCTCATCGAATCACCGTTCGACGTGCACGATCAGGGCCTGCCCCTGGCCGCCGCCACCGCACAGCGCCGCTGCGCCGACGCCACCGCCGCGGCGTCGCAGTTCGAGCGCGAGGTGCAGGACGATCCGTGCCCCCGAGACGCCGATCGGGTGGCCGAGCGCGATCGCGCCGCCGTTGACGTTCACCCGGTCCGCGTCGAGACCGAGGCGTTCGGACGAGACGAGTGTGACCGCGGCGAACGCCTCGTTGATCTCGACGAGATCGAGGTCGCGCGGCGCGATCCCCTCGCGTCGGCACGCGGCCTGGATGGCGTTCGACGGCTGCTCGTGCAGACCCGAATCGGGCCCGGCGACCACCGCGCGTGATCCGATCTCGGCCAGCCACGACAGTCCGAGCCGGACGGCCGTCGACTTCCGCGTGACCACGACGGCGCAGGCCCCGTCGGAGATCGGTGACGAGTTGCCCGCCGTCAGCGAGCCGCCGGCGGCGAAAGCGGGAGGCAGGCCGGCGAGGTCCGCTGCCGAGGTGTCGGCCCGGATGCCCTCGTCGTGGCCCACGTCGGTCGATTCACCCCGACCGAACGTGACCGGAACGGGAACGATCTCGGCCGCGAAGACACCGTTTTTGCGCGCGCGTGCGGCCGCACGGTGCGAGCGTGCGGCCCACTCGTCCTGGGCCTGCCGGGTGGTCCCGTACTCGGGATTCCTCGACTCGGTCAGCGCCCCCATCGACGACCCGGTGAACGCGTCCTGGAGCCCGTCGAACGCGAGGTGGTCGATCAGAACCGTGTCGCCGTACTTGTGCCCGCGACGACTGTTCCTCAGGAGGTGCGGCGCAGCGCTCATCGATTCCTGACCGCCGGCGACCACGATGTCGGCGTCGCCGGCGACGATCATCTGGTGCGCCAGCGTGATCGCGTCGATTCCGGAGAGGCACATCCGGTTGATGTTCAGTGCCGGTGTCGTCATGGGGATTCCGGCGGCCGCCGCCGCGACACGCGCCGGCAGTTGGCCGCTGCCTGCCGTGAGCACCTGACCCATGACGACGTGGTCGACGGCGTGTGCGTCGACGCCGGCGGATTGCAGCGCACCACCGATCGCGTGGCTACCCAGCTCCTGGGCATTCAGGCTCGACAGCGATCCCATGAAGCGTCCGAACGGGGTTCGTGCCCCCGCGACGAGGACGGTGGGGTCGTGGTCCGTCATTGTTCGTCTCCTTCGAGAGCGTGGTGCCGCCCTGCGCCCGTTCCCGGCCGCAGGGCGGCTGATGTCAGTTATTGCGCGACGTCTCGAAGGCGTCGGAGAACGCGTACCCGTCGAGCAGACGTCCCGCGGTGACCAGGTACTGGATCGTCGGTGTCCCCTCCTCGAGCCAATTGAGGCGGGCGTCGCGGTAGAGGCGCTCGATCGGGTGCGCGCGCGTGTATCCGATTCCGCCGTGAATGAGCAGTGCCCGGTCGGTCACCCGGCCGACGGCCTCGAGACCGAACAGCTTGCACATGCTGGCCTCGGCTGGAATGCGTTCGCCCGCATCCCACTTCTGTGCAGCGTCGGCCAGGATCCCGCGCAGGGCATAGACGTCGGTAGCCATCTCTGCCAGGTAGCGCTGGATGGCCTGTCGTGTGCCGATCGGCTTGCCGAACGTGACACGGCTCTTCGCGTGGGCGATCGACAGTTCGAGGGCGCGCTCGGACGTGCCGAGCGAACTCGCGGCGATGAATACGCGGCTGATCTCCAGTGCGCGTTCGAGGTGCTCGTTTCCCTGTCCTTCGGCGCCGACGAGGGCGGTGGCGGGAACGCGGACGGAATCGAGGGTGACGCGTCCGTGCTCGGTGCCCTTGCACCCCATCGTCTCGGGAAGCGCTGCGATCGAGAGACCGTCGGTCTCGCGGGGGACGAGGAACGCGGAGACGTCCGTGGCGGTCGTCTTCGCGAAGACGATGAAGTGAGAGGCGATGTCCGAGTTGGTGATCAACCACTTCTCGCCGTTCAGGACGTAGTCGTCGCCGTCGCGCACCGCGGTCGACCCGAGGTCCGCGCCCGTCCCGAAACCCGGCTCCGTCAACGCGAACGCGACCGAGTTCCGGCCCGTGGCCGTGCCCTGCAGCACGTCCGCCTTCTGCCGGTCGCTGCCGATCTCGGAGAGCGCGTGGGCGAAGGAGTTGTGCACGTGGACGATGACCCGGAGCCCGCCCTGGACCTTCGCGAACTCGGCGATGATCGGTAGGTACTGGGCGATCGAGAGGCCGCTGCCACCGTACTCGCGGGGGACGAGCAGGCCGAGTGCCCCGATCCGCTCGAGGATGGGCATGACGATGTCGTGTGGAACCTGCTCGTCGTCCTCGATCCGTTGTTCGAGCGGATCGAGTTCGGACCAGATCGCCTCGAAAATGCGGTCCCGGAGCGTCAGGTACTCCGACTCCGGAAGTCCGACCGAATGCGTGAGTGTCGCGGTCATGGTGTTGATTCCCTTCGTTGTTGGTCGTTGCGGTCGTGGTGTGTCACAGCGCCCAGCCACCGTCGACAGTGAGGACGGAGCCTGTGCAGAATGTGGCGTCTTCGCTGAGAAAGACTGCGGCCTTCGCGATTTCGTCGACGGTGCCGAATCGGCCGAGGACGGTTTCTCGTTCGATGCGCCTGCGTGCGGAGTCGGGCACCGCGTCGGTCATGTCGGTGGTGACGAAGCCGGGGGCCAGCACGTTGACCCGGATGCCGTCACGCGCGACCTCCTTGGCGAGCGACCGACCGAAGCCGATCATCGCGGACTTCGCACCCGCGTATGCGGTGTCGCCGGGGTGACCGATCAGGCCGACGACCGACGACACCAGCACGATGCTGGGTGACCTGCCGTGCGCGAGGTGGGGCAGGGCGGCCCGGGCGAGGGCGACGGTGCCTCGGAGGTTCGTCTCTATCACGCTCCACCAGGCGTCCGGATCCGTCTCGACGAGCCGCCCGCCCGACCACTGGCCCGCGTTCAGGACGAGCGAATCGAGGTGTCCCCAGTGGGTGACGACGCGTTCCACCGCGGTGGGCGCCGTGGTGTCGTCGTGCAGGTCGAAGCGGATCGGGAGCACCTGTTCGGGGGCGTCTGCGGCGAGCTTCTCGGCGTCGTCACGACCGGTTCGGTACGTGCATCCCACTCGGCAGCCGCGCTGCGTCAGGGCTGTGGTGACGGCGGCCCCGATGCCGCGGGAGCCGCCGGAGACCAGCGCGACGCGGGTGTCGTCGTGATCGTTCTCGTTCATGAACGAAAATGTACTGATCGATCCAAGAATAGTCCAGGATGATTGCAAACATCTCGTTGAACAGTGCATATGATCATTTACTACGCGAGGTCAGAATGTGGATCGATCGGTACAAGATGTCTTGCGGTCGACGTTCGGGATGTGCTAGACCTGTGACCGTGGCCACACGGGGTGACGGCGCGGACGATGTCCGATCGGCGAACCCCGGACGAGGCCCGACGGCCCGCTCACAACCGCGGTGGCACCGGATGGACACACGGCAACCGCACCGCCCCACATCAGCAGCGATGGGAGATTCGATATGAGAGTCATCGACGACCTGGAGGTCACGCGGGTCAAACCCCGGAAGGTTGCCTTCGCGTCCTTCGTCGGAACGGCAATCGAGTGGTACGACTTCTTCATCTTCGGGACCGCGGCCGCCCTGGTATTCGGCAAGGCGTTCTTCCCGTCGTTGAGTCCGCTGTCGGGAACGCTGGCAGCGTTCGCGACATTCGGTGTCGCGTTCGTGTCGCGTCCCGCAGGCGCGATCGTCTTCGGGCACTTCGGAGACCGGATCGGCCGCAAGAAGATGCTGGTGTTCTCCCTGGTACTGATGGGTTCGTCGACGGTCGCGATCGGACTCATCCCCACCTACGGAGCGATCGGTCTCGCGGCGCCCGTGCTGCTCGTCCTCGCGCGCCTGGCACAGGGCTTCGCGGTCGGCGGAGAATGGGGCGGCGCGGTACTGATGGCCGTCGAACACGCACCGCGCGAGAAGCGGGCGTTCTACGGCAGCTGGCCTCAGGCCGGCGTTCCTGCCGGACTCGTACTCGCGACGCTCGCGTTCCTCCTGGTCGAGCAGCTTCCGGAGGATCAGGTGCAGGCATGGGGATGGCGGCTGCCGTTCCTGGCCAGCGCCGGGCTGGTCGCGGTCGGAATGTACGTGCGACTGAAGGTCGTCGAATCGCCGGAGTTCGAGAACGTCAAGCGCAACAAGAAGATTGCCGACTTCCCGATCCTCGCGGTCCTGCGGGGCGAGAAGCGCGCGCTGGGCGTCGGGATTCTCACCCAGGCCGCCTCCCTCGTGCCGTTCTACCTTGTCACCGTCTTCGTCCTGTCGTACGGTCCGAAGGAACTCGGAATCTCGCGGCAGACGATTCTGTTGAGCATCCTCGTCGCGTGTGTCCTCGACATCCTGTCCGTGCCCTACGCGTCGATGATCGCGGACCGGATCGGAGCACGGAAGATGTTGATCTACGGGTCCCTCTACATGGCGGCGATCGCGTATCCGTTCTTCTGGTTGCTGTCGACCGGCGCGGGTGTCGCCGTCCTGCTGGCGATGATTCTGATAATCACCATCGGTCACGCCGTCACCTATTCCGCGGTGGCCGGATACGTCACCGGTCTGTTCCCGGCCGAAGTCCGGTACACCGGCGCGTCCGTCGCCTATCAGTTCGGTGGTGTCGTCTTCAGCGCTCCCGCACCGTTCATCGCGGTGGCGATCGCTGCCGAGACGGACGGGTCGTGGGCCCTGGCCGCGTACATCGCCGCGGCGTGCGCCATCACGGTGCTGGTCCTGACCCTGACGAAAACTGCAAAGGTGAATCACTGATGCCTCTCGACAGACTCGCCACGTCCGCACTCGCCGGCGCCTGGCAGGACATCGAATCCCTGCTGGACCGCGACCCGTTCGGTGGCGACTTCAACACCGCCCACGAAATCTGCACCCGCTATGCGACCGACCCGAACCGGGTGGCGCTCACCGTCCGGCACGAGGACGGCTCGGCCGACCGCTGGACGTACCGCGAACTCGACAGGCTCGCCGCCAAGGCGGCACGGGTGTTCGCCCGCGCGGGGCTGAAGCGGGGAGATCGCGTCGGCGGACTGCTCTCGCGGCAGGTCGAGAGTTGGATCACCGCACTGGCGGTGTGGCGCTCCGGGCTGGTGTACGTGCCCTTGTTCGGCGGGTTCGCCCCGGACGCGATCGGCCTGCGCCTCGACGCGGCGGGAGTCCGCGCGGTCGTGGTCGATCAGCGGTACCGACCGGCCCTCGCGGAGGCGCAGGGGACCCACGGACTCGATCCGGCCGTGTTCGTCGTCGGCGACGTCGCGGCCGGCACGGGCGACCGGTCCTTCTGGACGGAGGCCGAGCGGGCCGACGCCGACGGCCCGCTCGCGACCACGGCACTCGGGGACACCGCCACCCTGCTGTTCACCAGCGGAACATCCGGAACACCGAAGGCGTGCACCATGACCCACGCCACTTTCGTCTCCGTCCTGCCCTACGCGAAGAGTGTTCTCGGGGCGACCCGCGACAGCGTCGTCTTCTCGACGTCGGATCCGGCGTGGGCGTTCGGGCTGTACAGCACCGGTGCCGCTGTCATGGCGCTGGGCGTGCCGCGCGTCATGTACTCCGGGAAGTTCGTCCCCGAGGCCTGGCATCGCGTCATCCGGGAAGAGAAGGCCACGATCCTCACCACCGCGCCGGCCGCGTTGCGGCGACTGACGGCGACCTTCGCGCAGGACGGGGTGCCGCCGACGCTCCGCACCGTGGCCGCTGCCGGCGAACCACTGACCGCCGCGGTCGCCGCGGCCTGGGCCGGCACCGGTGCGCCCGCCGTGCGCAACGGGTACGGACTGTCCGAGGTCGGCATGCTGCTGGGCGACACCCAGGGCACCGAAACGCGGTCCGGTCCGGGCTGGATGTCCGCCACGATTCCGGGTTTCGACACCTTCCTCGCGGACCGAGACGGTCAACCGGTGGCCGAGGGCCAACCGGGCCTGATCGCGGTACGGCGGCCCCGGCACCAGATGTCCAGCGGGTACGAGAACGCCCCCGATCTGTGGGCCGACCGCTGGCGCGGCGACGTGTTCCTCACCGAGGACCGGGCCGTCACAGACCCTGACGGACGGTGGCAGATACTCGGCCGGGACGACGACATGATCATCGCGTCGGGCCACAACATCAGCCCGGTCGAGGTCGAGAACGCGCTGTTGCAGCACCCGGCGGTCGCCGACGCCGCGGCAGTCGCGTACGACGATCCGATCCGGGGCGGAGTGGTCCGGGTTGTCGTCGTCCGCGCGGACACCCGGGCCGACGACAGCGACCTCGTCACGCAACTGAAACACCTTGTCGCGCAGCGGGTCGGACCCTACGCGGCACCCAAGGTCGTCGACTTCCGTCCCGAACTCCCGCGCACCGAAGTCGGCAAGTTGCGCCGGGCGGCCGTCCGCGAACTCCCGACCACATCAGCGGGGGCAACCGCGTGCGCGCAATGAGGGTCACCGCGCTCGACGGTCCCCGGGCGCTCGCCCCGGTCGAGGTCGACGAGCCCGTCGCGGACGAATTCGCGATCCTGGTCGAGGTTCACGCGGTCGGGGTGTCGTTCCCGGATCTTCTTCTCACCCAGGGCCTGTACCAGTACAAGCCGGAACTTCCCTTCGTCCCCGGCGGCGAGGTCGCCGGGATCGTGCGGTCAGCGCCGGACGGCAGCGGATATTCCCCCGGGGACCGGGTCGTCGGATTGACCGGTGTGGGGGGCGCGATGGCCGACGTCGTCGCACTGCCGCCGGAGACGACTTTTCCACTTCCCGACACGATTTCGATGTCCGCGGGCGCCGCACTGCTGTTCAACTACCTCACCGTGCATTTCGCGCTGGTTCGTCGTGGACGCCTCGAGGAGGGTGAGTCGGTACTCGTCCAGGGCGCGGCGGGAGGCATCGGCACCGCCGCGATCACACTGGCACCTCACCTCGGTGCGTCGCGGACCATCGCGGTCGTCAGTAGTGAGGAGAAGGCGGAATACGTGCGGGGTCTCGGCGCCTCCGATGTCGTGGCCACCGGGAATTGGCGGGACGAGGTCCTCGCGATCACCGACGGCCGCGGGGTGGACGTCGTGGTCGACCCGGTCGGGGGCGATCGCTTCACCGACAGCGTCCGATCCCTGGCGACGGGCGGGAGGATTCTCGTGATGGGTTTCACCGGCCGGGACATCCCCACGGTGAAGGTGAACCGACTGCTCCTGAAGAACGCGTCCGCAGTGGGAGTCGCGTGGGGCTCGTGGTGGGCCGAGGACCCCGGACGATTGTCCGCGCAGTGGAGCGAATTGTTCCCACTTCTGTCGTCGGGCGCGTTGACGATTCCGGAGCCGACGCGGTACCCGTTCGATGCAGCCGCCGAGGCCCTGCTCGATCTCGAACACCGCCGAACCGTCGGGAAAAGTGTTCTCACCCTCCGGTGAGGCGGCTTCGCCACCCGTGAGTGGTTAACGAGTGCCTGCACTCGTTAACCACTCACGGGCCGTAGGCCTAGGCTCTCCCTCATGGAAACCGAGTTCGTCCGCTGGACCGAGGACGGCACCGAGCATTCGGCGGTGTGGCGGTCCACCAGCGGGGCGACGCCCCCGAAGAAGATCCGGGTGGCCGACGACTCGATGACCGCCGACGAGGCCTACCGCCTGGCGTGTGAGGGGACGGCCCTGCTGTGGCGCGGCGACTTCCACAACGCCCGCCAACTCGGCACCGCCGTCGCCGCCCGCACCGACCGCAAGACCCGCAAAACGTCCACCGACCCCGCCACCGCGTTCCACCTGCACCGGCAGACGCAGTCGCGGCGGGCGGGGATCCTGGGGATGCTGCTGGTGCCGTTCGACGCCGACCAGACCGTCCCGCTGCGACGCGCCCCCGACGTCCGGCAGGCGGTGCTCGAGGCGTACGGACCCACAGACCAGCCGACGGTCACCACACTGCGCGACCTGCTCGGGGCGATCGGCGCCCACGAGTGGCAGAAGAAGGGCGTCGAGATCCCCGCCCTCGGGGCTCGCATCCACCCCGGTTACGGCGTGTTCTCACCGATTCGCGGCGAATACGTCGACCTCGTCGCCGACACCCCGCTCCCGTCCCTCGTAACGGCGTTCGACATCGGCACCGGCACCGGTGTGCTGGCCGCCGTCCTCGCGCACCGCGGCGTCGAGAAGGTGATCGCGACCGAACTCGACGCGAACGCGCTCGCCTGCGCCCGGGCGAACCTGGACCGGCTCGGCTACGCCGGTCAGGTGCAGGTGGTGGAAACGGATCTGTTCCCCGAGGGCCGGGCACCGCTGGTCGTGTGCAACCCGCCGTGGATTCCCGCCCGCCCCACGTCGCCGATCGAGTACGCGATCTACGACCCGGACAGCCGGATGCTGCGCGGTTTCCTGGGCGGCTTGGCCGAGCACCTCGAGCCCGGGGGAGAGGGCTGGCTCATCCTGTCCGACATCGCCGAGCACCTCGGACTGCGGACCCGCGAGGAATTGCTGACCCTGATCGCCGACGCCGGACTGACCGTCCTCGGGCGCCGCGACGTGGCGCCCCGGCATGGCAAGGTCGCCGACCGTTCGGATGCGCTGCACGCCGCGCGCAGGCGGGAAGTGACGTCGCTGTGGCGGCTCGGTGCGCAGGACTCGCCCGCCGGGTAGTAACGGGGACGCACTCCGGAACGGTCTCCACGTAGGTCATTGATTTCACCTACCTCGAGGAACCGCGAGATGACGTCGCCCCCGCCCGTGCTGGCCAGTGAGTCGCGGCCCACCGGTGCGGAGCGGGGAACCCGGGCGTTCACGAGATGGTGCGACCCGCTCCTCCTCGGACTCGTGGCGGTCGCGATCTCGGGCTTCCGGTCCTGGTCGCCGTCGTTCTGGCACGACGAGGCGGCCACCGTCTCGGTCGCGGGGCGCGAGATCCCCGACATGGTGCGGTTGCTGTTCGACGTCGACGCCGTCCACGGCGCGTACTACCTGGGAATGCATGCGTGGCTGCGCGTCGTCCCCCTGACCGAGTTCTGGGTGCGACTGCCCAGCGTGGTGGCCGTGGGGATCGGCGCCGCCGGGCTCGTCGTGCTCGGAAAGCTGGTGTCGACGCGACGGGTGGCGCTGGTCGCGGCGCTCGTGTTCGCGACCCTGCCGCGGGTGACGTCCGCCGGCATCGAGGCGCGCTCGTACGCGGTGTCCGCGGCGCTGGCGGTGTGGGTGACCGTCGTGTTCGTCGTGGCCGTGCGCCGGCGGGCGGGCACCGCCTGGGTGCTGTACACGCTGCTCGTCGCGCTCTCGACCACGGTGTTCCTCTACAGCATCCTGATCGTCGCCGCGCACGTCGCGACGCTCGCGATGACGAGGACCGGACGTCGCGGTGTCGGGTCCTTCCTCCTGGCGGCAGGCGCGGGCATCGCGATCGCGGCGCCGGTGACCGTGCTGGTGCAGTCGCAGGCGGATCAGGTTTCGTGGATCGACGGCAGGAATTTCGATCTCGTGTGGATCGTGCTCGTCGAGCAGTACTTCGACAACGCACTTCCGGTCGCCGTCGTCTCCGGACTGCTCGTCGTCGCCGGAGTGACGGTCGGCATCGTTCGTGGGCGTGACTGCCGGGACGGCGAACAGCCCGCGCTTCTCGCGACGGCCGTGCCCTGGCTCCTGGTGCCCACCGCGCTGGTCCTGCTGTATTCGCTGACGTCGCAGAACGTGTATCTGGGTCGCTACTTCACGTTCACCGCCCCCGCGTTCGCACTGCTCCTCGGACAGTCGACGGTGTGGATCGCCGGCCTCGCCGGACGACGGTCGACGCCCCTTCTCGCGGTGATCCTCGCGCTGTTCGGTGCCGTCGCCCTGCCGCACTACCTCGTGCAGCGCGGACCGTATGCCAAGCCGAGCGGCATGGATTACAGCCGCGTCGCGGACCTCGTCGAATCCGAGGCGGCACCCGGCGACTGCGTGCTGTACGACCTGAAGAACGCGTGGAATCCCGGCCCGATGCGCACCCTCGAGGCGGTGGATCCGCCCGCCTTCGCCGCCCTCCGCGACATCTCGCGGGGATCGACGGCCGCGGAACTGGGCGGATTGTGGGACGAGACGCTGGCGCCAGATCGCATCGCGGACCAGATCAGGAGCTGTCCGGCGATCTGGCTGCTGACCGACCGCTCCGCGGGTGTCGACAGCCACACCGGGTCCGCCGTCGATTCCCGTGATCCGGTGGCGCTCGGCGCCAACTTCCGCGTCGTGCGGTCCTACGGTTTCGCCGTGCAGGAGCGGTGGCAGCTCAACGTCAGCCAGGTCGTCCACTTCGTCCGGCCCGCCGCGTAGCGACTCACTTCGCCGCGCCCAACCCGACCATCGTCCCCGACGTCAGGTAGACCAGGCGGGTGTCCGACGCCGCGACGACGGGTGTGCTGCCCCACGAGTCGTCGTCGATCACGGTCTGCAGGGGGAGCGCCCACAGTTCCTCGCCGGACCGGACGTTCTCGGCCCGCAGGACATCGGATTCGAGCAACACTGCGGTGTCGCCCTCTGCGGCGACGACGGTGCCGTACGAGTCGGAGTTTCGTTGCCACAGCCGTTTCCCGGACCTCAGGTCGAGTGCGGCTTCCGTCTTGCCCTCGTAGTCGCGCAGCAACGCGACATCCCCCAGGACGGCGACGGCGGTGCCCTGCGTGGTGTTCGGGCCGTACGACTCCGGAGTGTTGACTCGCGGCGTCGACACGAGATCCGAGCTCGTCCACAGCAGTTCGCCCGTCATCCGGTCGTAGGCGCCGTCACCGAGCAGCACCGGAATCGTGGTGTCGGCGGGGCGATCGGCTGCGAGGGTGTGCACCGCCTCCACGTCCGATGCCGCGAGGACGCGACCGGTGCGATCGACGGCCTCGGAGCCCAGCACCGTGCTGAGGGTGCAGTCGCTGTGGACGCGGATAACCACCCCGCCCTCGGTGGCCCGGGCGGACTGCGTGCAGTCGGGCAGAGTGCGGGTGAACGTCGGTGTCCCGGTCGCGAGGTCGAACCCCGCCACCTCCCCGCCGAGTTCGAGCACACCCTGACCGTGCTCGGTGCTCATGAGGTGGCCGAACGCGTCCTCCCACGCCGAGCCGAGGTCGAACCGCTGCGACCAGCGGGCATCGGGGTCGGTGGGCACACCGCTGTGGACCCGGATGTCATCGGATTCCGGGTCGCCTTCCATCACGTACAGCCAGTCGTCGGCAGCCGTCATCGCGAGGATCGTCCAATCGGTGGGAGTGCGGGTCACGGAGCCGTTCTCGGTGTCGACCGCCAGGATGACGGGTGCGTCCTCGAAGGGAGTCGTGTAACAGACCATCCGCCCGGCAGCCAGGGTGTCGGCGCACCCGCCCAGCGACTCGACCGGCGTCTCCCAGCGCACCGATCCGGTGTCGGCGTCCACCCCGGCCAACCGCGTCTCGTCCAGCCCGGACGTCTGCTGGTTCACCAACCCGATCATGGTGACCAGCACCTGTCCGGCGTCGACGAATCCCGGCTCGCCCGAGTCGAATCCGCTGCCGTACACAGGGTTGCGGAAGACGGCGAACTGTCGATCGTAGGTGGCTGCCGCATCCAGCGACCACTCGGGGCCCGGTGCCCCGGGCGACGCCTCCGGGGCGTCGGGACCCACAAAGCCGGTGACCACGGGGATGTTCACCTCCTGATATTCCGGTTCGTGCACGATCACGGTGGCGACCGCGCCGGCGACGGTCACGACCGCCACGAGCGCTGCGGCCCAGAGATTTCGGGTGCTCGTGTCGAGGCCCATGTCGGCTACAACTCCAGTCCGGGGATCGTGGCCAGGGATTCGAGAAGCTCGTAGGGGAGCGGGGTGGCCGACAGCGTGGAGGTCGAGCTGACCGACACCCGGATGCCCGACGGCCGTGTCAGCGTCACGTAACGGCCGGCCTCGTCGACGGCGGGTTCACCGGGGTCGGACGCCGCGGAGGTGTACCCCTCCCGTCGCTCCAATACGGAGCCGTCCGGCAGTCGGGTGGCCTTCGCGGCCTGCGGGTCGTAGGACGGGTCGTACTTGTCCGGCTCGGGCGGAACGGTGTAGCCGCCCTCAATCGAGATCCGCAGGGTCCCCTCGGATCCGGGTGTGGTGACGTCGACACTCTCACACACCGCGTTGTCGCTGTACTCGGCCAGTTGCAGCGATCCGAGCGGTTTCGACAGCGCGATATTCCGGTCGCGCCAGGCGTCGTCGAGCACGGCATTCAGCCTGTCCAGATCGGCGCGGGTCAGCGCCGGCCCGTCGTCCTCGGAGCCGATCCCGGACCCGCATGATGTCGGGGGAGGTGGAGTACCCGGTGGAACGGGTGTGCTCACCCGCAGTTCGGGGCGCAGCACGATGGCGGAGAGTTCGTCGAGGGTCAGTGGGATGGTGCCGCTGTACTTGTTGCCCGGGTCGGCCTCGGCGAAGTTCTCGTCGGTGGCGTTGGCGTGGATCCAGGTGCCGTCCGGGAAGTAGCCGGCGACACTCCGGGACAGTGTGCGGTGGCCCTCGTACTCGGACCACGTGTCGTCCGCATCCAGCACCGTGCCGTCGGGCAGCGTCGTGCGACTGTCGAGTTCCCCGGCCACACACGGCGGAATCGGCCTGTCCGCCTTGCTGACCGACAACCACAGCGACCCGGGGGAAGAGTCCCGGAGCAGTGGTCCCCGAGCGCTGGTGACGCCGCCGAAGTCGTCCTCGACGTCCGGTGGCTGCTCGTACTCCGGAATCGGCTCGAACAGCAACGACTCCGTGGGGCTGACGAGGGGGATCTCCACCGCCTCCGGCAGGGCGCCCTGGACGGCGGCAGTCATGGCCGAGGCCTTGAGTGCCGAGAACCACGGGTAACGCGGGTTGTCGTAACTCTGCTCGCCTCCGACCCACATGGCGAAGGCTTCCCCTTCCGACGGCGGTTCCACCGTCGCGCAACCGGGGATGTCGACGGGATACTCGACCGTCGGGGTGACGTACGACGGAAGCCCAGCTGCGTCCTCGACAGTGGCCGTGCCGGATCCGGAATCGAGCAGTCCCGCGACGATCACCCCGCACGCCATGATCGACACCACGACGAGTGCCGTCGTCCAGCGGTCTTTGCGCCTGTCCGCCCCGTCGCTCATGTGCCCCCACCCGTGTCGCAGGCGCTCACCCCGGACGAAGGAGCATCCGAAGTCCTATTCGTCACGATTGCGAACAGCGTTACCGCCCGTGAGCGGTTGACGAGTCTCCGGACTCCTTAACCACGCACGGGCGCGGAGCGCCTACCGGCCCTGCGGATAGGGGAGATGGGCGCTGCTGTCCTCGTTGACGAGTACGGCCCGGCCCAGTTGAGGGAAGGCGCGTTGCGCGCACGCGGGCCGGTCGCACACCTTGCAGCCCGCGCCGATCGGGACGACCGTGCTCGGGTCGTCCGTCTGGATTCCACGCGAATAGACCAGCCGATCGGCGTACCCGAGGTCGCAGCCGAGACCGATCGCGAAATTCCGTTCCGGAGCGAGGTAACCGAGACCGCCGCTGTGGGTGGTCCGCGCGATCCACAGGTAGGCGCGCCCGTCCGGCATCTTCGACACCTGCGTGAGGATCCTCCCCGGATTCGCGAATGCCTCGTGGACCACCCACAGCGGGCAGCTGCCGCCCACTCGGGAGAAGTGAAACGCGGTGGCGGACTGACGCTTCGAGATATTCCCGGCGCGGTCGGTGCGGACGAAGAAGAACGGCACGCCGCGCTGACCCGGTCGTTGCAGCGTCGACAGCCGGTGACAGATCGTCTCGAACCCCACCTCGAACTTCAGGCTCAGCAGGTCGATGTCGTAGCGGAGCGATTCGGCGGCGCCCAGGAACAGCGTGTACGGAAGGACCAGTGCCCCGGCGAAGTAGTGAGCCAGCCCGATTCGCGCGAGCGCCGCGGATTCGGCGGTCAACGACTCGTCCTCCGCGACGATCGCGTCGATCGTCTCCGACTGCGTGAAGAACGCCACCTGCATCGCGATCTGGAACGCGCGCTGACCGGCGGTGAGCCGTCGGGCCAGCGTCAGCGTGCCTGCCTCGGCATCGTACAGTCGCTTGGGGCCCAGCTGATCCGGTTCGTCGGTGCGGATGCGCACGGTCACCCCGTGCCGGTCGCGGAGGATGCGGGCCAACTGGAGGTCGAGCGCGCCGATCGTCAGTCCGTTGCTCCTGAACATCTCCTCGGCGGCGTCGTCGAGGCGACCGATGTGGTTGCGCCGATCGTAGAAGAAGTCCCGCACCTCCTCGTAGGGCATCGGCACGTGCGCCGGATCCGGCGCGGCGTCCCCGGAGATCTGGGCGGAGAACTGGTCGAGTTGGTCGGTGGTCGCCCGCAACCGGCGGTGCAGCATCACGAGTGTTCGCCCCACGGCGGGCATCCGGGCGACGAGTTCGTCGATCTCCGCCAGCGACACCTCGCCGGACTCCGACGTGTCCACCAGCGCCTCGTGCACGTCCGCGACCAGGCGGGCATCGGTGTCGGAGGCGAAGAACTGGACGTCGAGATCGAACACCTCGTTCAGCTTGAGCAGTACCGGCACCGTGAGCGGCCGCTGGTCGTTCTCGAGCTGATTGACGTAGCTCGGCGACAGCCCGAGGCTCTTCGCGAGAGCCAGTTGCGACAGCCGGCGTTCCGCCCGGAGCCGCCGCAGCCGGGGTCCGGCGTACATCTTCTTCATGCGTCCCACTCCTTGCTCGCCGCGCCACAGACAGTACCCAACGAGAATTCGCAGCATTCGCAAGTTTGCCGGGTTCGATACGCACGAATAGGCCTTTGCGAGGTCTTTCTTGCCCCCGAGACCTCTGCGTAGCGTGCGAAAGGAAGGACGAGGACCACGGGAGGAAACGATGAAGACACATCTCGTACGCACGCGACGCTCGGCGGAGGAGTTCCCCAGAAACGAACACCTGGCCTGGAAGATCGCGGAAGTGGCCACCGACCCCGTCGAGGTGTCCGGAGCGACGGCGGAGATGATCGTCAACCGGATCATCGACAACGCCGCCGTCGCCGCGGCCTCACTGACCCGCCGCCCCGTGTCGAATGCCCGGGCGCAGGTGCAGTCGCATCCCTACAGCCCAGGGTCGACTGTGTTCGGTGTCGGCGGAACCTACTCGCCCGAATGGGCGGCCTGGGCCAACGGGGTCGCGGTGCGGGAGTTGGACTTCCACGACACGTTCCTCGCCGCCGAGTACTCGCACCCCGGTGACAACATTCCGCCGATCCTCGCGGTCGCCCAGCACGCCGGCCTCGGCGGACGCGACCTGATCCGCGGCCTCGCCACCGGCTACGAGGTTCAGATCGACCTG
Source organism: Rhodococcus sp. JS3073 (assembly GCF_026810085.1). Taxonomy (NCBI): domain Bacteria; kingdom Bacillati; phylum Actinomycetota; class Actinomycetes; order Mycobacteriales; family Nocardiaceae; genus Rhodococcus; species Rhodococcus sp. JS3073. The sequence continues at coordinate 6,740,129 of NZ_CP113951.1, forward strand.
GTGCGAGCAATCTCCCTGCACGAGCACAAGATCGACCACGTCGCGCATCTCGGCCCGTCGGCGGCGGCCGGGATCGGCACCGCACTCGGCCTCGACACGGACACGGTGTACCAGGCGATCGGTCAGGCCCTGCACCTGACGACAGCGACGCGGCAGTCGCGCAAGGGCGAGATCTCCAGTTGGAAGGCGTACGCCCCGGCGCTCGCCGGCAAGGTGGCCGTCGAGTCCGTGGATCGGGCGATGCGGGGCGAGGGGTCTCCGTCGCCGATCTGGGAGGGGGAGGACGGTGTCATCGCGTGGCTGCTCGGCGGACCGGACAAGGAGTACCACGTTGCGTTGCCCGGCCCGGGTGAGGACAAGCGTGCGATCCTCGACAGCTACACCAAGGAACACTCGGCCGAGTACCAGAGTCAGGCGCCCATCGACCTCGCGCGCCGGATGCGGGAGCGGATCGGGGATCTGTCGCAGATCGCGTCGATCGTGCTGCACACCAGCCACCACACGCACGTCGTGATCGGCACCGGTTCGAACGACCCGCAGAAGTTCGACCCCACCGCCTCCCGCGAGACGCTCGACCACTCGGTGATGTACATCTTCGCCGTCGCGTTGCAGGACGGGACGTGGCACCACGAGCGCTCCTACGCCCCCGAGCGGGCGCAGCGCCCCGACACGGTGGAGTTGTGGCGCAAGATCTCCACCGCCGAGGACCCGGAGTGGACGCGCCGCTACCACTCGACCGACCCGGACGAGAAGGCGTTCGGCGCCCGTGCCGAGATCACGCTGAAGAGCGGGGAGGTTCTCGTCGACGAACTCGCCGTCGCGGACGCGCATCCGCTCGGTGCCCGGCCGTTCGCCCGCGACCAGTACGTCGCCAAGTTCCGCACCCTCGCCGACGCTGTGGTCGCGCCCGCCGAGCAGGACCGCTTCCTCCACGCCGCGTACCGCGCTGCCGACCTGTTGCCCGGTGAGCTGGACCAGTTGACGTTCACCGTGACGGAGGACGTGCTCGCCCGCGCACCGAAGCTGCCGAAGGGACTGTTCTGATGACCGGGCTGATCGCCGCGGCCACGTCGGCGGCCGACAAGCGGAAGGCGTTCCGGGCCGGGCTCGGCTCGGGCACGCTGCAGCGCCTGCCCGGCGCCTTCAACCCGTTGGTGGCCAAGCTGATCCAGGACATCGGCTTCGAGGGCGTCTACGTCTCGGGCGCCGTCGTCTCCGCGGACCTCGCCCTGCCCGACATCGGACTGACCACCCTGACCGAGGTCGCGGGACGGGGGCAGCAGATCGCCCGCGTCACCGACCTGCCGGTCCTGATCGACGCCGACACCGGATTCGGGGAACCGATGAGCGCGGCGCGCACCGTCACCGTCCTCGAGGACGCCGGCATCGCCGGCTGCCACCTCGAGGACCAGGTGAACCCGAAACGCTGCGGCCACCTCGACGGCAAGGCGGTGGTGCCGGCGGACGAGATGGTGCGGAGGATCCGGGCGGCGGCCTCGGCGCGCCGCGATCCGAACTTCGTGATCTGCGCCCGCACCGACGCCCGCGGAATCGAGGGACTCGACGCGGCGATCGACCGGGCCAAGGCGTACGTCGACGCCGGCGCGGACCTCGTGTTCACCGAGGCCCTCGCCGACGAGTCGGAGTTCGAGAAGTTCCGCGCGGGCATCGCCGTCCCGTTGCTCGCGAACATGACGGAATTCGGTAAATCCGAGCTGATTTCGGCGACGACGCTGCAGGACATCGGGTACAACGCGGTGATCTACCCGGTGACCACGCTGCGGCTCGCGATGTACGCGGCCGAGGCCGGACTGCGGCAGATCGCCGAGGAGGGAACGCAGGCCGGTCTGCTCGATCGGATGCAGCACCGCAGTCGGCTCTACGAACTGCTCGACTACGAGCGCTACAACGAATTCGACTGCGGCATCTTCAATTTCCGGATCGAGGGGAGTGGGTCATGACCGAAGCAATTCCCACCATCTACAAGGGGCTGGCCGGTGTCGTCGTCGACACCACCGCCATCTCCAAGGTGGTGCCGGAGACCAATTCGCTGACCTACCGCGGTTACGCGGTGCAGGACCTGGCGGCGCACTGCAGCTTCGAGGAGGTGGCGTACCTGCTCTGGTACGGCGAACTCCCGACCCCCGCGCAACTGGAACTGCTCTGCCAGCGTGAGCGGGCGGCACGCCGCGCGGACCGCTCCCTGCTGTCGCTGCTGGCGAAGATGCCCGACAACTGCCACCCCATGGACGTGGTGCGCACGGCGATCAGCTACCTCGGCGCGGAAGACCCGGCGGAGGATGACAATTCACCGTCCGAGAACGTCGCGAAGGCGCTGCGCATGACGGCGGTGCTGCCCACGATCGTGGCCGCCGACTTCCGGCGCAGGCGCGGACAGGACCCGATCGCACCGCACTCGCACCTGGGGTTCGCGGAGAACTTCCTGAACATGTGCTTCGGGGAAGTGCCCGATCCGGCCGTCGTCACGGCATTCGAGGTGTCGCTGATCCTGTATGCGGAGCACAGTTTCAACGCGTCCACGTTCGCGGCCCGCGTGGTGACGTCGACACTGTCCGACATCTACAGTGCGGTCACCGCGGCGATCGGGGCGTTGAAGGGTCCGCTGCACGGCGGCGCCAACGAGGCCGTCATGCACGACATGCTCGAGATCGGCGATCCGGACCGCGCCGAGGAGTGGCTGCTGGGCAAACTCGCCGCCAGGGACAAGGTGATGGGTTTCGGTCACCGGGTCTACAAGAACGGTGACTCGCGGGTGCCGACCATGAAGGCGGCGCTGCACGACGTCGCCGCCGCCACCGGCGGCGAGAGGTGGGTGCGGATGTACGACATCCTGGAGAAGACGATGTCCGGCGCCACCGGGATCGCGCCGAATCTCGACTTCCCGACCGGTCCGGCGTACTACCTGATGGGATTCGACGTGGAAATGTTCACGCCGATGTTCGTGATGAGCCGGATCACCGGGTGGACCGCCCACATCATCGAGCAGGGCGCGTCGAACAGTCTGATCCGCCCGCTCAGCGAGTATTCGGGCGTCCCCCAGCGGTCCGTCGTCGCCTGACGGCTTGTGCGCCTTTGTGGTTGCTGCTGCTACCAGAAAGGCGCACGGGCGCTAGCGCTTCTTGACGTGCGAGACGATTTCCGGATCGCTCTGTCCGGTCGTCTTCATCTTCTTCTCGGCGCGCTTCTCCTTCAGCGACTTACCGGATTTCTTCGACATGGAATTGCGGGGCGATTTGTCAGCCATGGACCATCCCTGAATGCGGAACCTGGACGGCTCCGATAGTGCTGACAGTACGCCACATCCCGGGAAACCCGGACCGATCGTCGAAAGGGCGGCTCCTAGGACGACGGATCGTCGAACAGGGTCTGCTCCTCGGGGTTGGTGAACAGTCCCATCTGCTCGGGCCGCGGCTTGCTGTCGGGAGCACTCGTCGTCGGTGGCAGCACGACGGTCCGGAGGGCGTGGCGCAGGGCGCCGACGATGCGCTCCCAGTGGTCCGCCGACGCGTCGTCGGTCTCACGCAACCGGGATACCCAGGCGGTGCCGGTGTCCAGGAGCACGAGGATCCGGTCGCGGTCGTGACCGCAGACGTCGGCGACGACAGCCGGATCGGCGTCCTCCCCGGGCCCGGAATCGAGATGGAACAGTGTCTGGAGTTCCTTCGGCAGGTCGGTCGACGACATCCGGCTCTCGGCGCGGGGTGCCGCGTCCACTTCCGGTTCGGGTTCCTCGTCGGGGCCGGAGTCCCGGTTGAAGAACAGTTCGCCACCGAACCGGGACGCGAACTCGTTGTCGACTGTGCGCAGGAAATCGGAGAACGCCTTGCAGCTGTCCGTGAGGTGCTGCGGGACGAACGGGTTGCCCGACACTTCCAGGAATGCCGACAACCGGTCGTCGACCAGTACGAACTTGATCCGCGACCACGTGCGGTTGAGGTCGGCGGTGACCTCGGCGGCCCGGGTGCGGTCGCTGATGTCGTGCACCAGCGGCGCGAACAGTTGCACGTCGACGGTGTCGGCGAGCGGGCCGACGAACAGGATGGTGTTGCCCATTCGGATCGGGACGTCCCCGTCCGGGTCGCGTTCGGGCAGCAACCCGAGCATCGGTACCAGCGCGAGCGTGATCAGTTCGTGCAGATGCTCGACGTCGCGCGGGACCACGGCGGCCGCGGGGTCGAGCTGCGCGACCAGCGGCGGCCGCACCGCAACCGGGTCGAACGTGGCCTCGGGATCCGTGCTCGACGTCTCGGTGCTCAGGAACGCGGGGTGCGTGATTCCCCAGACGTCGCGGAACGCGGCCACGGCCATCGCGGCCAGCTGATCCGACCACGACAGTTTCTTGTCGACGTAGAACGCGGGGGAGCCGTCGTCGGGTTCGTCGTCCGGACCGCGGGTCGGCCGGTTCCAGCCCAGCTCGGTGAGGTACGTCTGCTCGGCCTCGGTCAGCGCGCGGTCGGGGTGCAGGTAATGGTTCGACGGCACCTCGCAGCGCACCGTGTCACCGTCCCACACGACGAATTGGATGCACGGCATCAGCCCCTGGGATTCGTCGAGCTCCTCGAATCCCGATTCGAGGACCAGAAGGTCCTCGTCCTGCATCGCCGCCAGATAGTCCGCGAGGCGCCGCTGGAACTCGGCCCAGTCGCGGTTCACGCTCGAATCCAGATCGAAGTCCTGCATGTCTGCTCCGTCCGGGTCGGCCACGAATCACCTACTTCCGCTCTATACGGTAGCGGCGATCGCCGACAGCGCAGCGCGGGAGGGTGCGGTGGGCTCAGACGGGGTGACCGGCCGCGATCCGTCCGGTCAGCCGGGTGACGGCGTCGAGAAGGTCCCACGACGTCCCGGGTTCTACCGACACGGAGCTGTCGCCCCACACGAGGTACCGGCCGTCATCCTCGATGTCCCGCCACGCCAGACCGCCGACGGGGCGTGGTGAGTGCCGCGGGCCGCGGATGACGGTGACGACCCCCTGGCTCGTCGACGGCCGGTCGAGGATCCGGGCCGCCCGTGCGCTCCCGGCCGGTGTCGTCGGGACCACGACGCCCGCCGCCGTGCCCGCGTCGGCGTCGGGGAGCTGAGCGATCAGCTGCCTGCCGACGTCGTATGGTTCGCAGTTCCGGATCACCACGTCGGCGCCCGGATGCTGCACCGCCGCGACCCCGTGTCCCCGAGCGAGTGCTCCCGTCATGCGGATCGCGGCACTACCGTCGTCTGCACCCGCCGAACCCGAGATCTCGATCCGGAGGTCGGGTTCTGCGAGCACCAGCAGCGCCGACGCGAGCGGGTCGTGTTCGGGTCCGGAGAAGTCGGCGCGGATCCGGTTCTGCTCCGCCTCGTACTCGTCGGCGGTGGCCAGCGTGCTCGTGACCTCGAACGGATACGGAATGCGGTCCTGGCCGGTCCGCGCCCACAGCGCCGAGAACTGCGGACCGCTCAACACCCAGTGCGCCACGACTATTCGCCGATCACCGCGGGTGTGACGAGGGGCAGTTTCCCGACGAGTTCGCTTCCCTCGTCGATGCTCTCGAGGTACGTCGGGGGTTCCTCCTCGACTTTCCGCGCGGCGGGCACGGCCGGACCGCTCGACCGCTCGGGGCCGGGCGTCCGGTGAGAGGACACGATGCTGCGCGCGTACTGCGCCACCCCGCCGCCGACGGCCCCGGCCAGCGCCGCACCCGCGATCGAACCCGGCGCAACCGGTGCGGTCGCCGGCGGGTCCTCGAGCAGCACCTGGCCGCTCCTGCGGTGCTCATTGCGCGGGACGGATTCGGACTCGGGCTCGGCCACCTGCTGATCGCTGGGTATGCCGTGCACTCCGTTCGGTCCGATGTCGAAGCCCACCGGCTGGCCGTGGGCCGTTGCCGCGGCGTGGGTCGCGGCGAGGCCGGCGGTGGGGAGTCGTTCGTCCGCATCGCGATACGCCGAGGTGTAGAGGGTGTCCATGGCGGCCTTCGCGTCCTGTTCCGCGGCGTCGGCGTCGGCTTCCGCGGTCCAGTTGTCCGGCAGCACCCGGGTCCAGTCGGTCGGGTAGTCGCCGGGAAGGGCTACTGCGCCGCGCACCGCTTCGGCGCCGGCGGTCGCGTGCCGCAACGCATCACCCACATCGGTGAACCGGCTCCCGACCTGCCCGGCGCGGGCGGCGTAGTCGTCGAGCGCCGACGCCACCGCGGTCGCGGTCGGCCCACGCCAGCCGGCGTCGACGGCGGCGCGGGTCGTGTCGTGGAATGCCGTCACCGACTCCTGGAATCGCCGTCCGAGGTCGTCCCAGGCCGCGGCGACCGCACCGGACTCGGCGGGTCTCAGCGCGTCGACCGCACTCCTGATGGCGCGGTGATCCCACTCGCCCGACCGAAAATTCTCCCCGCCATTCATCCCCGACCTCCCATGCTGGACACTCACGGTCCCGGAGTGGACCCCCCAATCCGGCGGGAAGCCACCTTACCGACTCCTGCACGGGGCTTGTCGGCGCTCCCGAGCGTCAGCCCCGCGGTCTGGTGGTGAGGGGCGGGATGGTGATCACCGGACGCGTCGTCGTGGTGGTGGTGACCGGCGGCAGCGTCGGCTCCGCGGGTGCCGCGGACGGCGGGGCCGCGATCCGGGGCACGGTCTGCTCGGGCGTCGTGACGACGGGAGGCCGGGTGACGGGTGTGGTGACCGGGGCGAGGCTGATCGTCGGGGGAGGCGGCGCGACCGTGGTCCGGACCGGTGGCGGCGGAGGCGGGGCGGGAGTCGTCGAGGGCGCGGGCGGCGGCGCCGTGGTCACCGGCGCCGGTTCGGTGGTGAGCGTGACGGCCCGCGGGGTGGTGAGGTCGGCCATCTGCCAGGTCGGGGTCGGCGGGACGAACACCTGGAAGGTGGCCGGCGCGGCGCTGTAGGGCCCGGCGGCCTGCAGGCCCTCCGACGTCAGTGGTGGCGGCACCACTGCCGGCCCGCGGTTGCCGAACGCGCCGCCCGCGGCACCGATCATCAGGCCGGAGACCGCCGACACGGTGGCAATCGCGAGTGCCCCGATCGCTACAGTCCTGTCGTCCATGCGCTACCCGTCGTCGGCGTGCAAATGCGTCCACCATAGAGGGCGCTGCCGCCTGCTGCCGCATGTGTCCGGAAGGTGAGTCGTCCGGGCTGGTTCGCTCGATGGTTGCCGGGGTTCGGCGCACGCTGACGAGAACCCTTGTTCGGGCGAGCCGGTCCGTCGACGATCGAGCGGTGTCCATACCGCTCCGACCGGGGGTAACGATGTCTCTGCTCGACTGGTTGTTCCGCCGCCCGCCGTCCGAACGAACCCGGGCGGCCGTCGCTGCGTCGGCGATGCTGCTCGCTTCGTGAGCCACCTCGAGATCGCCGCCGACGTCCTCGTCCTCGGCGGCGGACCCGCCGGAACGTGGGCGGCACTGGCGGCGGCCCGGGAGGGCGCGCGGGTCGTCCTCGCCGACAAGGGGTACTGCGGCACCAGCGGCCCCACCGCGTCGGGCGGCAACAACCTGTGGAACGTCCCGCCCGGTCCTGCACGCGAACGGTCGGTGCAGGCCCGCTTCGAGGACGGCGGCAGGCTGTCCGAGCCGGCCTGGATGTACCGGGTGCTCGAGGAGACCCACCGCCGGGTGGACGAACTGGCGGCCGCCGGCTACCGGTTTCCGTCCGGCGACGACGGCCGGGAGGTGCGCACCAGCCTGCAGGGGCCGGAGTACATGCGCCGGATGCGCAGGCGCGTGCACCGCGCCGGGGTCACCATCCTCGACCACAGCCCCGCCCTGGAACTGCTCACCACCGGGGACGGCATCGTGTCCGGTGCCGCGGGTCTGCAACGGCAGAACGGATACGCGCCGTGGTCGGTGCGCGCCGGGGCAGTGGTCGTGGCGACCGGCGGCTGCGCATTCCTGTCCGGAAGCTTCGGAACGAACGTCGACACCGGCGACGGACTGCTGATGGCCGCCGAGGTCGGGGCGTCGTTCTCGGGCATGGAATTCTCGACGGCCTACGCGCTGGCACCGGCGTGGAGTGGCCACACCAAGGGTTTGATGATGCAGTTCGCCACCTACTACGACGCGGACGGCCGGACTCTCGGGGACGGCGGCTTCTCCGCACGCGGGGCCGCGATGGCGCACCTCGCCGCCGGCCGCCCCGTGTACGCGCGACTGGACCGGGCCAGACCCGACATCCGCGCGGCCATGCGCACGTCGCAACCGAATTATTTTCTGCCGCTGGACAAGGCGGGCATCGACCCGTTCACGCAGAAGTATCCCGTGCGGGCAGTGCTGGAGGGAACGGTGCGCGGAACCGGTGGCATCCGGGTCGCCGGCACCGACTGCGCCAGTGACGTTCCCGGCCTGTTCGTGGCGGGTGATGCGGCCACCCGGGAACTCATCACCGGCGGTCGCAGTGGCGGCGGCAGCCACAACGGGGCGTGGGCCATCTCCTCCGGGACGTGGGCCGGCGCGGGTGCGGCCCGGTTCGCGCGGGGGCGTCCCGTCCCCGATGGTGTGCGCGGCGCGGGCGCGGCGGGACTGCGCGGACCGTCCGCCCGCAGGCAGGCGTCGCGCTCGATCGTGGGACTGGTGCAGGAGCACACCCTGCCGCTGCGACGCAGCTACCGGCGCAGCGCGACGAGCCTGCAGGACAGCGTGACCGCCCTCGACGAGGCCTGGTCGGGTGCCGCCGATCTGCTCGGCGGCACCGAACGGGAACTGCTGCAGGCACGTTCGGCCGCCGCGATGCTCGCCGTCGCGCGGTGGGCGACGCACTCCGCGCTGGCGAGGACCGAGACCCGGGGGATGCACGTGCGCACCGACCTGCCCGACACCGACCCGGCGCAGACCCGCCGACTGATGTCGGGCGGACTCGGCGAGGTGTGGGTGCGACCGGAACGCGGCACCGCCGAGGCCCGGACGGTCGCGTCGTGATCGAGGTCGTCGTCGCCGACCGCTGCGTGCAGTGCGACATCTGCATCAAGGTCTGCCCGACGGACGTCTTCCGTCGCGGCACGGACGGGGTTCCCGTCGTCGCGCATCAGGAGGACTGTCAGACGTGCTTCATGTGTGAGGCGAACTGTCCCACCGACGCGCTGTACGTCGCGCCGTTCGACACCCCGGCTCCCGAGGACTCGACGCACACCGACGCCGAGGGGTTGGCGGAGTCGGGGGCCCTCGGCGCCTACCGCGCCGTGATCGGGTGGGGTCGCCGTCGCACACCGGGGTCCACGCTCGACCGGAATCACCTCTTCACCCCGTGAGTACTTGTCAACCGCGGGCGGTTAAGAAGTACTCACGGGTGTGGCCTTGCGGATGAACCGGCCGATCTCGCGGATGGCGCGGGTGCCCTCGGGGAGCAGACCGGCCGCGGCCTGGAAGACGTGCACCTGCCGTTCCCACACCTGCAGTTCGCACGGCACACCCGCCTGGGACAGTCGCTCAGACATCAGTTCCGCGTCGACGTACACCATTTCCTGCGAGCCGGTCTGGATCAGCGCCGGCGGCATGGAGGCGAGGGAGCCGTCCACGGGTGACGTGGACGGCTCGTGCCCGCCCCTGGTGTCCAGTCTTTCGATCAGCCTGGACAGGGCGCCGACTGCGCGTTTGGGGAAGACAGCGCAGAGGTCGGCGTTGGGATGGGCCAGCTTGTTCACCGGGTCGAGGTCGGTCAGCGGCGACAGCGCGACATCGGCGGCGGGCCGCGGCAGCCCCTGGCGCAGGGCTTCGAGCGTCACCATGAACGTCAGGAATCCGCCTGCCGAGTCCCCGGCGATGACGATGCGGTCGGCGGTGTACCCGTGCGAGAGCAGCCACCGGTACCCGTCGACACCGTCCTCGACGGCCGCCCGGATGGGGTTCCGCGGGATCATCCGGTACGCGACGTTCAGCGTCGACGCCTGCGACTCCGCCGAGATCCGGGACACCATCTGGCGGTGGGAGTTGATCCCGCAGCACAGAAACGCCCCGCCGTGGAGGTAGAGGATGGCCCGGTCGCCGAGCGCACCCGGAGGCCTGATCCATTCGGCGCGGCAGTGCGGCAGCCGGATGGGCCTGCGCACGGTTCCGCGGATGGGGCCGAGCGAGTACCCGAACAGGTCGACGACTCCCGTGGGCCACGGCAGTTCGGGGTAGCGCGCCCACCCGTCGAGGAACGGCCGGACCGTGCGACGGAGTGTGTGGGCGAGGGCCGTCGACTGGAGGCTGGTTCCGGCGAACTCCCGCCGCGTCACCGGGAGGGGTGACGGGCAGAATTCGTAAGTCGCAGTGCTCATTGCCTGCCTCCGTTCCGGCCTCGGTGCCCGTCGACTTGCTGCCTTTAGGTTTTCCACCTCTTTGCGCCGTACGGTCTACATCGAAGTTGGTCGCACGGACGCTACGCCCGACGTAGCATCCAGGCGGAAGTCGTAATGGGATAGTGACCGAGCGGGGGTGAACGTCCAGGTGGGGATCATGCCGGTTACCGATTCGATATTCCTTCTCGGCGAATCGCGAGAGCATCCGATGCATGTGGGATCGCTCGAATTGTTCACACCGCCGGAGGATGCCGGCCCCGACTACGTGAAGTCGATGCACGAGACGCTGCTGAAACACACGGACGTCGACCCCACCTTCCGGAAGAAACCTGCGGGCCCCGTCGGCAGTCTCGGGAACCTGTGGTGGGCCGACGAGGCGGACGTCGATCTCGAATACCACGTGCGTCATTCGGCCCTGCCTGCCCCGTACCGGGTCCGGGAACTGCTGACGCTCACGTCCCGGTTGCACGGCACGCTCCTGGACCGTCATCGCCCTCTGTGGGAGATGTATCTGATCGAGGGTCTCAGCGACGGCCGGTTCGCGATCTACACCAAGCTGCACCACTCGCTGATGGACGGGGTCTCCGGGCTGCGGCTGCTGATGCGGACGCTGTCGACCGACCCGGACGTGCGCGACGCGCCGCCACCGTGGAACCTGCCGCGCAGGGCGTCGGCCAACGGTGCCGCCCCCGCCCCCGACCTCTGGTCGGTGGTGAACGGGGTCCGTCGCACGGTCGGTGAGGTGGCCGGTCTCGCGCCTGCGTCGCTGCGCATCGCCCGCACCGCGTTGGGGCAGCACGACATGAGGTTTCCGTACGAGGCGCCTCGCACCATGCTGAACGTCCCGATCGGTGGGGCGCGCCGGTTCGCCGCGCAGTCGTGGCCGCTCGAACGCATCCACGCCGTGCGGAAGGCGGCCGGGGTCAGTGTCAACGACGTCGTGATGGCCATGTGCGCCGGGGCGTTGCGGGGGTACCTCGAGGAACAGAATGCGCTGCCGGACGAGCCGCTGATCGCGATGGTTCCGGTGTCGCTGCGCGACGAGCAGAAGGCCGACGCCGGCGGCAACGCGGTGGGGGTCACGCTGTGCAACCTGGCGACGGACGTCGACGACCCGGCCGAACGTCTGACGGCGATCTCCGCCTCCATGTCCCAGGGGAAGGAACTGTTCGGCAGCCTCACCTCGATGCAGGCGCTGGCGTGGTCGGCGGTCAACATGTCGCCGATCGCGCTGACACCGGTGCCGGGGTTCGTCCGCTTCACACCGCCACCGTTCAACGTGATCATCTCCAACGTCCCGGGACCGCGGAAGACCATGTACTGGAACGGGTCCCGGCTGGACGGCATCTACCCGACGTCCGTGGTGCTGGACGGGCAGGCGCTCAACATCACGCTCACCACGAACGGCGGCAACCTCGATTTCGGAGTCATCGGGTGCCGCCGCTCGGTGCCGAGCCTGCAGCGCATCCTCTTCTATCTCGAGACGGCTCTGGGTGAACTCGAGGCGGCATTGCTCTGAGGCGCAGCCTTTTTCAGCGCCGGGCCGACTCCTGCTCGACGAGTGCCCGACGCGACTCCTCGTGGAGCACCCCGAGCAGTTCGTGTTCGACGTCCGCGAACTCGGGCGACGTCATCATCGACAATTCGCGGGGACGGGGCAGGCCCACCGTCACCTCGCGACGCACGGTGGCGGGCCGCGCGGACAGCACGACAACCCGGTCCGACAGGTAGACGGCCTCCCGGATGTCGTGGGTGATCATCAGGACGGTCCAGCGGTAGCGCTGCCACACGTCCTGCAACCAGGTCTGCATCTCGGTGCGGGTCAACGAATCCAGGGCGCCGAACGGCTCGTCGAGCAGCAGCACCGGACGGTCCTGGACGACGGTCCGCAGCATCGCCGCACGCTGTCGCATCCCGCCGGACAGCTGGCTCGGGCGGGCGTCCTCGAACCCGCCGAGACCGAACACGGAGAACAATTCCCGGGCCTTGTCCCGCGCCTGCTTCCGGGGCACACCCTGCACCTCGAGTCCGAGGGTGGTGTTGTCGAGGACGGTGCGCCACGGGAACAGCAGGTCCTTCTGCGGCATGTACGCGCATTTCGCGGGGCCACTCCCCGCGGGACGCACCGGTTCGCCGCCGATCGTGACGGTGCCGGAGTCGGGTCGGTCGAGACCGGCGAGCATGGAGAACGCGGTGCTCTTCCCGCAGCCGCTGGGGCCGATCACCGACACGAACTCACCCGGTTCGACGGTGAACGAGACGTCGTCGAGGACGGGCCGGATGCCGCCGCGGACCGGGAATCCCTTGCTCAGACCGGACAGTGCGACGCGCGCGGTGTCACTCATGCCGGGCCCTTTCGTTCTTGATCCACGGGGCGACGACGCGCTCGACCGCGAAGGTGAGCAGGTAGAGGCTGACGCTGATCACGGCGGTCACGAGCACCGCCGCCAGCACGAGGTCGGTGCGGAAGGAGTTCTTCTGCGTCGCCATGTAGATGCCGAGACCGGACGTGGCCCCGACGTATTCGGCGAACACGGCACCCACGACGGCGTACGTGATGCCGATGCGCAGGGCGGTGAAGAACCGGGGGATCGCCGACGGAAGCCGCACGTAGCGGAATTCCTGCCACCGTGAGGCGCCCATGCTGCGCAACAACGCGCCGGCCTCCCGGTCGGCGGCGGCGAAACCCTCGATCAGACCGATCGTCATCGGGAAGAACGTGGCGAGCGCGATCACGAGAATCTTCGGCAGCAGACCGAATCCGAACCAGATGATCATCAGCGGCGCGATCGCGATGATCGGCAGCGTCTGTGACACGACGAACAGCGGAACGAACGCGCGTCGCAGCCATGGCGAGAAGTCCACGAGCACCGCGAGGGCCCACGCGAAGAGCAGGGACACAGCGAACCCGATCAGCGTCACCTGGAGTGTCGCGGAGGCGTGACCGGAGATGGCGTCCCGCGCCCGCCAGCCCTGCTGGACGACCCGCAGCGGCGACGGCAGCACCTGCGGCCGGATACCGCTGACCGTCACGTACACCTGCCATGCGACGACCAGCAGTGCCACGACCACGACCGCGGGCAGCACCCGCCGCAGCAGCGGGGACGTGCCCGGGGCCGTGGTGCGGAGACTGGGGTCAGGGCTGAGCGAGGTACTCATTGGTGAAATACGTCGACCAGTCGGGTTCCGTGGTCAGCGGTGCCCCGTCGGGGCCGGTGAGCAGGCCGTGCTTGAACAGGAAACCGGAGTACCCCGCCCACTGCTCGGCCGTCTGTGTCCCGACCTTGCCGGAACCGTCCTTCATGTACTCGGAGGACAGCATCTGCTGGCTCTCCCGCACGAGGGATTCGTCCGTGAAGGCGCCGGGGTTGGCGTCGATCAGTATCTGCGCGGCCTCGTCGGGCCGGTCGGCGGCGAACTGGTATCCACGCTGCAGCGCCTGGACGAACTTGCGGGCCTGCTCGGGATGGTCGGCCATCCACTGCTCGTTGCCCTCGATGACGAGCGCGTACGCATCCGGGAAGCCGTAGTCGGTGTAGTGGAAGTAGCGCATCGGGGTGCCCTGGTGCTCGGCCTCGATGCCCTCCCAGCCGAAGAACGACACGGTGAAGTCGGCGGTGCCGGAGTACACGGCCTCGTAGGCCGAGGTGCCGAGCGTGACCGTGGTGAATTCGCCCTTGCCACCGTCGTTCCGGATGATCTGCTTCAGCGTCTCCTCGCCGTCCGGGTCCGCGAAGCCGGCGTAGATCTTGCCGTCCAGATCCCGGGGGCGGGTGATGTCGGCGCGATCGGCCTTCACCGCGATGCCCGTCGCCCAGTGCTGCAGCGGAGCCATCACCGACGTGGTCTGTGCGCCCGCGGCCTTCGAGAACGTCGCGGAACTCTGGAAGCTCACCCCGAACTCCGCGTTACCGGCGTCGACCAGGGTGTCGGGCGAGGTGTCGTTGTAGGGCAGCACCTGCACGTCGAGTCCGGCGTCCGCGAACCACCCTTCCTGCTGAGCGACGAACAGACCGGTGTGGTTGGTGTTCGGTGTCCAGTCGAGTGCGAACCGGATGGTGTCGCCGGACTGCGAGTCACCGGCGCAACCGGTGAGCAGCGAGAGGGCGGAGACCAGGACGACGGCTGCGGTGGCGGCGCGTTTGGTACGAGAGAAGAGTGTCACGACGCCGGCCATTCCTGCTTGTTGAGGGCGGTGTCCCAGAACATGAGTTCGTAGCGGCTGGCGATCACGAACGCCTCCGCCATCGCCTCGCGCTGGGCGTCGGTCGAGGCCTCGGCCGCGGCGTCCACGAGTTCGCGGGCCGTCGCGACGGCGGCGTGGAATTCCTCCGCGTCGTAGGTGGTCACCCACTGCGCGTAGGGGTGCGACGGGTCGGCGGAGAGCACCTCACGGGCGCTCGCCGCGAGCCGGTGCCCGACGTCGGCGTAGATCCAGAAGCAGGGCAGCACCGCGGCCGCGGCCACCGCGTACGGCTCGGTGGCGGCGACGGCCGTCAGGTAGGAGATGTACCCGAGGCAGGCAGGCGAATGCAGCGGCTCCACGTCCGACGCGGGAAGTCGCCCGCTCGTCAGCAGATTCTGGTGCAGCGTCGCCTCGACCGTGGCGGCCTCGGCCGCCGAGCCCGCCCAGAAGCCGGCCTCCACGGGGCCCGGCGCGTGCGCGGCCACCAGGGAGAGCGCCTTCGCGTACCCGGTCAGGTACAGGAAATCCTGCTCGATGTACGTGCGGAACACGTCCAGCGGCAGGGTTCCGTCGCCGAGGCGGCGCAGGAACTCGAGTTCGTCGATCGCCTCGCGCAGCACCTTGGTCCGGTCCCACAAGTGGTCCGTGAATCGGGCGTGCTGGCCTGCGCCGGCAGCGTCTTGGACAGAGCTATTCACAACGTTGACATCCCTTCGTCAGCATTACCTGAGCAGGTTCCCGGGTGTGTTCTCAGCCCCGCCCGTGCGGAGCACCCCGTGTCAGAACAAGCCGACCCTAGCACCGGCCGTACCGCGGGCGGAAAGGCCCCGGGTCGGTGGACGGGCTCAGCCGGCGAGAAAACCGGCCGCGGCCGGCGGGAGAGGTGCAGGGCCGCGCGTGTAGATCTCCGCGGGCCGGCCGGTCCCGACGACGGCCATGTCGCCGGTGTTGTCGAGGGCAGGCATCATGTGCCGCCGGAACGAGTCCTTCGGCAGGGGACGTCCGAACACCACCTCGTAGACCCGGCGGAGTTCGAGCACCGTGAATGTGTCGCCGGCCAGGCCGGACGGGTCGACGGACCGCGCGTACCGCTCTCGCAGGTCGGCGACGGCGAGGGCGACGACGTCCGCGTGGTCGAACGCCAGCTCCTGCGTCACCCGGTCGTCGTCGACGGTGATCAACAGGGTGTCGCGGGGGAGCGCCGTGCGGGGCAGCGCGGCCCCGTGCGTCATCGACAGCACCCACCCGCGGTCGTCGCGGCCGGGATCGTCGAGCATCGCCAGCTGATGGAATTCGGTGCCACTCAGGCCGGCCTTGATGCGCAGGCACCGCTCGGCGGCGTCCTGCAGTCGTTCACCTTCGTGGAGGAAGGTGCCGGGGAGTGCGAGCTCGCCCGAACGGCGGGGAACCACAAGGACTTTCAATTCCGTGCCGTCGACGGTGAGGACGGCGACGTCGACCGCCACCGACGGGCGCGGATAGTCGAGGAGGCTCTTGCCCTCGGAATCGGTCCATGCGGCCACGCAGGAATGTTAGCGCACGGTTGATCTATATCTGTTCGATCGGTCCTGCCTGCTCATCGTTGGTAGTTTGACGAGAGATTCCCGGCACGAGCTGCGTGAGGAGGTCCGTCCGTGGAGGTCGACAAGTCCGGCGACACGCTCGTCGTCTGTGCCCGGGACGGCGAGGTGCGTGGCTACCCCGAGGGTGACGTCTACGCGTGGAAGGGCATCCCGTTCGCCGCGGCCCCCATCGGCGATCTGCGGTTTCGCGCGCCGGTCCCGCCCGCACCGTGGGACGGTGTGCGCGACTGCGTCGACTTCGGCCCGATGGCGCCGCAGGGACACGGCACCGCCGTCCCGATCGACGCGGGACTCGAGATGGACGAGGACTGCCTGTCCGTCAACGTCTGGGCCCCGAGACCCGACGGCAACCCCCGGCCGGTGATGGTGTGGATCCACGGCGGTGCGTACTGCCTGGGAACCGCAGCTCAGGGCATCTACAACGGGCGCATCCTGTCCACCCTCGGCGACGTCGTGCTGGTCTCGTTCAACTACCGGGTGGGGGCGCTCGGCTTCCTCGACCTGTCGTCGTTCTCGACGGCCGGGCGGGTGTTCGAGACCAACTGCGGGCTGCGTGACCAGGTCGCGGCCCTCGAATGGGTGCGCGACAACATCGCGTCGTTCGGCGGTGACCCGGACGAGGTGACGGTGTTCGGGGAGTCGTCCGGCGCCGGGTCGATCACCACGCTGATGACGTGTCCGAGCGCGGAGGGACTGTTCCACCGCGCGATCGCCCAGAGCCCACCCGCCACGTCGGTCTACGGGAGCGAGCGGGCGGCCACCGTCGCGAAGCAGTTCCTCGACATCCTCGATGTGGAACCCGCGCAGATCGACACGCTGCTGCACCTTCCGTATCGCACGGTCATCGAGGCCAGCGACACCCTCGTCAACGAGGTGCCGACCAGGATTCCGGGCACCCTCGCGATGGCGCCCGTGGTGGACCGCGACTTCCTGCCCCGCTACCCGGTGGCCGCGTTCCAGAAGGGCTACTCGCACCGCATCCCCCTCATCATCGGTTCCAACAAGGACGAGTCGTCGATCTTCAAGTTCATGAAATCGCCTCTGCTACCGGTTACGTCGGATTCGGTGCAGGAGATGCTGAGGGCGATCGCGGCCGATCACCCCGAACTGCCCGCCGCCCGCCTCGCCGACATCCTGTCGGCGTACCCGGACCGCGGCAAGCCGAAGGGCGCGCTCGCGATGTCGCGGGACGCCGCGTTCCGGATGCCCGCGCTGTGGGTGGCCGACGCCCACAGCAGGCACTCACCGACGTGGATGTACCGGTTCGATCAGGCAACGCCGATGCTCAAGGCCGCGCGCATCGGAGCGGGGCATGCCACCGAACTCCCATACGTCTTCGGCAATTTCGACACCCTCAACATCGACCCGACGTTCTGGCTCGGCGGCCGGAAGACGGCGCTCGAGGTGTCGGGCCGGATCCAGCGCCGGTGGCTCGCGTTCGCGCGGCACGGTGTCCCCGCCGCGCTGGACGGGTCCAAGCACTGGGCGCCCTACGACGAGGAGAACCGCTCGACGCTCCTGATCGACGGCGCGGACAGTCTCGTGAAGGATCCCGACCACGAGATGCGGATCGCCTGGGGAAACGACGTCATGGGCTTCAACTGACGGGCACCTTGTCGTCCAGTTCCTTCAGCACGGGCAGCGCGAAGCACGCCAGCCCGATGATCAGGACCGGGATCGCGAGCACGAAGAACGTCGGCTGGATGCCCCACTTGTCGAGGAGGGGACCGGCCAGCAGGTAGCCCAACGGGCCCGCGGCGTACGCGGTGGACGTCATGACTCCGGTGACCCGTCCGCGCATGTGCTCCGGACTGCGAGTCTGCATGGCGTAGTTGGCGATCGGGCCGACCGGACCGAACACGAGACCCTGCAGGAGGGCCAGCGCCAGAATCGCCCACAGCGGCGGCAGGAACGCCATCGCGACCATGGCCGCGCCCAGCACCGTCACCGCCACCACCATCAGCATCCTGCGCGACACGAACGGCGCGAGCGGTCCGTACGCGAGGGCGCCCACCACGCCGCCGATGCTGAGCGCCATCAGGACCGAACCCAGTTGCGCGGGCTTGTCGAGTTCGGTGAAGTACACCGGGAACACCACCGATTCGACGGGCATGTACAGCGCGACCACCGCCATGTCCACCAGAGCGATCGTCCGCAGGAGCCGGTTGTGCCACACGAACTTCAGGCCCTCGAGCGTGCCGTGCCAGATGGACGTCGGGCGCGTGGCCGTGTCGGGTCTGCCTGCGTTCTCGAGTCGCAGGAATGCGATGGTCACCACGGACAGCACGAAGCCGACGGCGGTGACCCACAACGTGTTCACCGCACCCACTGTGGCGATGAGGACGCCGCCGATGCCCGGTCCGACGAGATACGCCACGTTGTAGTTGGCCTCGTAGAGGCTGTTCATCCGGTCGAGGGACCACCCGGCGGACTTGGTGGCGGCGGGCAGCATCGACTCCCGCGCCGCGATCCCGGCCGGATCGAACGCCGCTCCGATCGCGGCGAGGACGGCGATCACGGTGACGGTGAGGCCGGTGGTGTTCGCGATCACCGGGATGGCCGCCACCGACAGGGCGGACAGGCAGTCGGAGATCATCGACGTGCGGCGACGCCCGAACAGGTCGACGAACGTGCCCGCGAACAGGCTCGACAACAGCAGCGGCAGCGTGGCCGCGCCCGCGACGATCGCGGCGTCGGACGCGCGACCGGTCCTCTCGAGCACGAGCCAGGGCAGCACGACGATCGCGATGCCGTTGCCCGTGGACGAGAACAGCGTCGCGAGGTTCAGGAGGATCAGGGGCCCGAACCGGCGAGTCACAGCCGTCTCGGTGGCGGTCACGGCAAGGGTCCTCTGGTCGGCTCGATCGGTGGTGCTTCGACGCTAACAGCGAGGTCGAGGCCACCGCGACCGAATTTCGGCCGCTACTGGTTGCGTTGCAGGGTCAGTTCGGCGAGAGTGCGCGCTCCGTCGCACGGGTCGCCGGTGCCCGAGCGCTGCTGCACCCACCAGGTGATGACGCCGGAATAGGCGGCGGTGATCCCGCACGTCGCCGAATCACCCGGGCGCCGGGCGCTGAACGCCGACGTGCCCGCGATCGACGTGGTTTCCACCTGGTAGCCCAGCTGGTCCGCCACACTCCGCTCCCGTTGCAGCGAGTTGTTCTCGAACCAGCCGAACGTCACGTCGATCGATCCGGCGGCGGACGACACCGTCCACATGCACACCGCGCCGAAGAAGTACTGGTCGATGCCGGCGCCGTGGAGGGTCTCCGCGATCTTGTCGTTCGGGACCGCGTCGCACTCGCGGAGGAGCTTGTCGAACTGCGGCGAGCCGCCTTCTTCGGCGGCGGCCGCGCCTTCGGGTAGGGGGTTGCCGGTGACGGAGGTGCCGCAGCCGGCCAGCATCATCGCCGCCGCCGCCACCGTCGCGGCGAGCCGGCGGCCGCCGCTCATTTGACCTTCTCCAACGTCAGCCGGCCGAGCGCGGTCGGGGCCGCGCACGGGTCGGAGGGTGCGGTGCCCGTGCCGTAGCGGACCAGCCAGTGCACGAAGTCGGCACCCGTGCCGAGCGCCACCTCGCAGAACCCGACGTTCTGCGAGGAGAATCCGCGATGCCCGGCGATCTCGAGGTCGCGGACCTCGTGACCGATGCCCTTGGCCACCGACCGTTCCCGGTCGATGGGGCTGCCCCGGTACCAGGTGAACATCACGTACCGTTCGCCGCCGTCCGCTTCCCACCGGCACTTGATGCCGTTGCGCGACACCGGGGTGAGCCCGGTGATCCCGGCCCGCTCGTACACCTCGGCGTCGGTCAGCGAGCCGCATTCACCCACGAACGCGCCGGGCTGCGCGGACACCGAC
The DNA here is from genome assembly GCF_026810085.1 of Rhodococcus sp. JS3073. Classification (NCBI taxonomy): domain Bacteria; kingdom Bacillati; phylum Actinomycetota; class Actinomycetes; order Mycobacteriales; family Nocardiaceae; genus Rhodococcus; species Rhodococcus sp. JS3073. The sequence goes on from NZ_CP113951.1 coordinate 6,760,044, forward strand.
GTGGTCGGCGCGGACGCCGGACCGGTCTCGGAACCGTCGCCGGAACCGCAGCCGGCCAGCACGACCGCCGCGGCGACCAGGCACGTCGCGCGAACGGTCAGGCGGACCGGATCAGACGAGCTCCGCATAGCTCGGATTCTCGGCGATGTACTTCTCGACGTACGAGCACGACGGAATCACGGTGAGCCCGCGGGACTTCGTGTCGTCGAGGGCGGCCTTCACCACCTCCGCGGCCAGACCCTGCCCTCGGAACTGCGGGTACGTCACGGTGTGGTGGAAGTCGCGGGCACCGTTCCGCTCGAAGTAGTCGGCGTATCCGGCCAGCTGGCCGTCGAGGTAGATCTCGAACCGGGATTCCGACACGTCGTGCTCCACCGTGGCCGCCACAGACCGCTCCTCTGCTCGTGTGGCGTGCGCTGACCCGCGCACGCTGTCACTCGCAGATTACCGTCAGTCCGCGAGGTCGGTGCGCAGCAGCATGACGTTGTAGTCCGACCAGGTGGTGGCCAAGAAATACAGATCGGATCCCTGCGACCACGGGTGCATGTACGCGCCGTACAGCTCGGGCACGTCCCGGCTGCTCACCAGCACCTCGGGTTCGCTCCAGCCGGATTCGAGGTGGTCGGACCGGCGCATGACCACCGAATTGCCGGCATCGGTGTACATCGCCACGAACTGACCGAGGTACTGGGTGAACTGCACCGACAACTCGCTGACCGGTCCGGGGATGACCGGTGCGGCGACGGTCGCGTTGGCCTTCACCCACGCCTTGCCGTCCCAGTACTCGTACAAAGTGAGGTTCCGGATGTCCGCTTCCTTCACCCGCGACAACCGGGCGTCGCCGGAGCGACCCGACGGCGTGCCGAACGCGTAGACGAATCCGTCGTGCTTGACGTACGAGCCCATCTGGAAGTTCTCGGCGCCCGTGCCCGGTACGTTGGGCCGCAGCGTCAGGGGGTCGGTGACCCAGTTCTCGCCGTTGTCCACGGAGTACGCGATGCCGGACGCGTTGGTGTCCCACTCGCCGGGGGCGCCCCAGCTCCGCACGGACATGTAGTTGATGTACTGCGTCGCGCCGGGACCCTCGCCGACCGAGATGCCGGTGGTGGGGATGACGGTCTGCTCCACACCCGGGACCTTCTGGCTCTGGATGATCTCCTTGGAATGGTTCGGGGCGTCGATCGGGGAATTGTCGATGCCCATCCCGTCGGTGAGGTCCTTGTCGGAGCTGCGCAACAGGATGTTGCTGCGCCAGTCGCCGACCAGACCACACAGCGGGTTGTCGCTCAGTCCGACGGTGTCACCGAACGCGGTGAGGATCTCACCTCCGCCGTTGTCCCACATGATGCCGAGGTCGGTGCCGAGCACCCGGAACCTGCCGATCGTGTCGTTGGAGCTGCGCGGCCCGGTGATGTGCGCGATAGCCTGAGTTTTGCCACGGAGCTCGGGAAGGCGACCGTCGCTTCCGTTCAGCCAGGGAATGGGGTTGATGCCCTGGTTCGATCCGCTCGACCCGAGGCTGCCGGTCCCGAGGCACGGCGCCGCCGTCGCAACAGGTGGCGTCATCGTGAACAACGTGCAGGTAGAAGCGAGTAAGGCGGGCATCGCCAGGGAGGCGACACGGCGGAGTCTGGTCACGAGCGCACCTCTCTGCGACGAATCGAGTCGGGTCCGGTCACGCTAGCAATACCTCACCTGTCACACCAGCCCCTAGGGTAACCATTGGGTCTCGCACCCGAACCGCGTAGCTACAGAATCGCTCCGGGGTTGAGGATCCCCAGCGGGTCCAGGGCGTTCTTGATCCGCTGCGTCAATTCCATGACGTCCTCGCCCAACTGGTCGGGCAGCCAGGCCTTCTTCAGCCGGCCCACGCCGTGCTCGCCGGTGATCGTGCCGCCGAGAGAGATTGCGAGGTCCATGATCTCGCCGAAGGCAACGTGTGCGCGCTCGGCCATCGCGGCGTCCTCGGGGTCGAACACGATGAGCGGGTGCGTGTTTCCGTCGCCGGCGTGCGCGATCACCGCGACCATCACGTCACGCTCGCGGGAGATGACCGCGATTCCCTCCACCAGCGCAGGCAGTTTCGGGAGCGGGACCCCGACGTCCTCGAGGAGCAGGCTCCCGAGCCGCTCGACGGCGGGGATCGCGAATCGTCTTGCCGCGGCGAAGGCTTCGCCCTCCTCGGGGTCGTCGGTGGTGAAGACCTCGGACGCGCCGTTCGCCGTGCATGCGTCCGCCATCACGGAAATCTCTTCGGCCGCAATCGCACCGGGCGCGTCCGAGCGGGCGATGAGGATCGCCTCCGCCGTCCGGTCCAGGCCCATCTTCAGCGCGTCCTCGACGGCGCCGATCGAGGCGCGGTCCATGAATTCGAGCATCGACGGCCGCAGCGTGCGGGTGATGGCCAGGACGGTGTCGGCGGCGGCCTGGACGGAGGCGAATGACGCGACGAGGGTGCTCGACGGCGGCTGGGCCGGGATCAGTCTCAGCGTCGCCTCGGTGACGATGCCGAGGGTTCCCTCGCTCCCGACGAACAACTTGGTCAGCGACAGGCCTGCCACGTCCTTCAGGCGCGGCCCGCCCAGGCGGACGTCCGTCCCGTCCGCGAGGACGACGCGCAGTGCGAGGACGTAGTCGGTGGTGACGCCGTACTTGACGCAGCACAGGCCACCGGCGTTGGTCGCGACGTTGCCGCCGATCGAGCACATCTCGAACGACGACGGATCCGGCGGATACCAGAGTCCGTGCTCGGCGGCCGCGGCCTTGACCTCGGCGTTGAGCAGTCCAGGTTCGACGACGGCGATCCGCGTCACCGGGTCCACCTCGATCCGGCGCATTCGCTCGGTGCTGACCACCACGCAGCCCGCCACGGCGGTGGCGCCGCCGCTGAGCCCGGATCCCGCACCGCGCGGGATCACCGGGACGCGGTGCTCGGTCGCCCAGCGCATCACCACCTGGATTTCCTCGGTGGTGGTGGGGCGGGCGACGGCGAGGGGGAGGACGGCGTCGGGATCGCGCGCCCAGTCCTGGCGGTAGGAGGCCAGGATGTCCGGATCGGTGACGAGGCATCCCTGGGGGAGCGCGGCGGCGAGCGTCGCGAGTGCGTCGTCGGTGACCGTCATCGTGACTCCTGAAATGCGGGTGTCGGAGGCCCCGACGGTAACCCAGCGGGCCACGGGTGTCCTCGAATTGGTCACACGTCCAACTGAACCGATTCCGACCCGATTGCTCGGATATCGCTCCAACCTGGACGTTCGGCCTGGAAGCGAGACCCCAATAGTCCATCTGTTAGTTACTTACGCGTAGGAGTCTCACGATGTGGGATCAGGGGGGTGAATTTTTTCCGGGGTCCCGCCGATGGGGTATGCAACCGGGTCCGGAGGAGAAAATGCAGGTAGGGGCGTCCCGTTGACCGCATGGAACCGGACGAATCGGGTGTAACACAGGTCACATTCGTCACTCCGTTACCGGATCGTATCGACCAGGCAATGCAAAAACTCACTTCTACGGGTTAGCGTCTTGCATCGTCAAACACCGGCGAGGCGTTACACCCAAACGGAGATTCTCACGAAAAGTGAGCTAGAACACGGTTGGGGCCGGGTTTTGCCGCACCGACCCTGGAAGGACCCGCACCGATGAATGCACTCCACCGAGATCCCAGCAGCTACATCTCCGCGATGTTCTCGTACGAGTTCCTCGACGGTGGCATCGACTACGATTCCATCGAACAGATCCACCGTGGCGAGTTCGACGAATGGATCTTCGCACTGGCCGGTTCGGGGTTGTTCACCAACGAGGAAGTTCGGTCCATGGTGCAGGAATGGCGCCTGAACCCGAAGACCCTCCTGAACACGCTCCTCGCCGACGCGGACGAAGTCACCGCCAAGCGCTGCGAGGTCACCTGGGCCGCACTCGACCGCGTCGCCCCGTTCGCTCCGTCCGTGCCTGTCGCCGTCTTCGGCTGAAGGCCTTCCCGCCGCAGGGCTCGCCGTCGTCACACGAGTTCGGTTCGATCTCCGTTCACGACGATCGCCTGATCGTCCGTCAAGGTGCGGTACTCGACGCCGGCGAGCCTCAATGCGTTGACAGTGCGCCGAACGGCGGCCGCGTCCTCCAAGGGCACGGCGTCTTCGGCCCCTGAAAGCTCCGCAGGCGGGTGATGCGGCACGATCGCGAAGCGCACCACGCCCAGGCCGTCCCAGAGCGGCTCCATGCCGCACGTTGCGACCACCTCCGCCGGGTCATCGGAGGAGTCGAGACCGTGCAGCGTCGGAGTCATCACACACGCGCCCGCGCTGTAACCGGCGTACACCAGCGAATCGCTCCGCAGTAGTTCCGGGATCACCCGGTCCGCCCCACTCCGGGCCATCTGCGCGCGCAACACGAACGTGTTCCCGCCGCGCACCCACAGCATGCCGAAACCGTCCAGCCGCTCCTTCAGCGCGGCGGACCGCGCGTGCCCGTCGCTGCCGATGTAGTCGCGCAGATCCACCTCCTCCGGGGAGAAGCCCAACCGCGTCAGCGGCATCACGTCACTCACGACCGCGGATGTCCGCGCCGTCCGCGGCCACGCGTCCGCGGCCGCGGCGATCACCCCCACGCGCCCCGGCCGGCCGACCAACGACAGCAGCCGCGCGGGATCCGCACCGAACCGATACGAGGACAGGAACAGGCGCACCGCGGTCAGATCGTGAACGCGAGGTTGTCGACGATCCTCTTGCCCACGGCGGCGTCCCCGCTCAGCGAGATCTCGTCGCGGTGATCCGCCGCCGTCGTCCGGCCGCCCGCCAACCGGGTGAACAGCCGGGAGTCGAGAGTCACGGTCGTGGTGGCCTCGGACGGCAGTTCGTCGACCACCGCGGCCCTGCCGTCGACGGCGATGTGAATGTTCCGCGCGAGCGGACCCGTCAGCGCCAGGGTGATCCTGGACCCGTCCGGGGCCTTGCCGCGCTTGCCGACGAGGAACGCGACAGCGCCCGCGATCTCCTCGAACGCCGTCTCCCCACGCAGGCCGCCCTCGTCGCCGGGCAATGCGAGTGCGTCGCGCAGGTCGAGCTCGTGCATCCAGCAGTCGAACACGCGGATGCGCATGAACCGGAGATAGGGCGCCGGCCCGACCGGCGTGGTGGTCTCGGCCTCGAATGCCTCGTCGGTCATCTCGCTCAGCTCCGACCGCCTCCGGGCGACGATCGCCCGGAAACGTTCGAGCATCTCGGGGCCGGAGCACCCGCGCAGTCCCTCGACCCACTCCTCGTTGAATGCACCGATCTCGTTGCGCACGTGTGCGAGGCCGCGGACGTCGATGCTGGTGTGTGGTGCGGAGATTCCGGCAAGGAGTGACTCGGTGCCGATGAGATGCGCGGTCACGTCGTGGACGGTCCACCCGGGCAGCGCGGTGGGTGTGAACCATGTGTCGCCGGACAACGAGGACAGCACCTCGTCGAGTACGTCCCATTCCTCGAACAGTGCGTCGAGGATCGGTTCCTTCTGCAGGGCATTCACGGGTCGGACGCCTCCTTTTGCCTCAACTCTAGGACCTCCCGCCGGGGCGTCCGAGCGTTTTCGCCGCGGGCGGACGAATGCGCCGGTGACGGCGTCGAAGGTCTCCCCGTCCCGGGTTCGGTGTGGTAGACCGATGGTGAGAATCTCCATTAACAAAAGGAGTGCGGATGTTCCCTGGAAACTTCGTCGCGACCACCCCGGACAAGCCCGCTGTCATTCGTCCCGCGACGGGGGAGCAGCTGACCTACCGGGAGCTGGACGAGCGGTCCACCCGCCTCGCACGGCACCTGCTCTCGCTCGGCCTGACCGTCGGCGACCATCTGGCGCTCGTGTCGAGCAACGACCTCCGGGTCCTCGAGGTGTACTGGGCGGCCCTGCGATCCGGGCTGTACATCACCGTGGTGAACTGGCACCTCACCCCGGAGGAAGCCGGCTACGTCGTGGACGACTGCGGGGCCGAGGTGCTGATCGTGTCCGCCGACGCCGGCGGCGCCGTGCCGCGCGACCCGAATCAGCTTCCCCACGTCCGCCACCGTCTGGTGTACGGCGGCGAACTCGACGGATTCGACAGCTACGAGGACGCCGTGGCGGCGCAGTCCGCCGAACCGCTCGATTCGCAGCCCCGCGGGCAGGACATGCTGTACTCGTCGGGCACCACCGGCAGACCCAAGGGGATCAAACCCTCGCTCCCCGAGGGCGAGGTGGACACCACGATGGATCCGTACACCGCCGTGTTCGCCCCGATGTACGGATTCGATTCCGACACCGTCTATCTGTGCCCTGCACCCCTGTATCACGCAGCGCCGCTGCGCTTCTGCGGCACCATCACCTCAGTCGGCGGCACGATCGTCCTGATGGACCGCTTCGACGCCGAGGAATCGCTGCGGCTCATCGAGGAGTACCGGGTGACCCACAGCCAGTGGGTTCCGACGATGTTCGTCCGGATGCTCAAGCTGCCGAAGGACGTTCGCGACAAGTTCGACGTGTCGAGTCTGAAGGTGGCCATCCACGCGGCGGCGCCGTGCCCGCCCGACGTGAAGCGTTCGATGATCGAATGGTGGGGCCCGGTGATCCACGAGTACTACGCGTCCACGGAGGGCGCCGGTGCCACGTTCATCGACAGCGCCCAGGCGCTCGCGAAGCCGGGATCGGTCGGTCACGACGGGGTCATGGGCATCGTGCACATCTGCGACGACGACGGTGTGGACGTACCCACCGGTGACATCGGAACCGTCTACTGGGAGAGGGAGGAACGGCCGTTCGAATACCACAACGACCCGGCCAAGACCGAATCCGCGACGCACCCCGACCATCCGACGTGGACCACGAGCGGCGACATCGGATACATCGACGCCGACCGCTTCCTCTACCTCACCGACCGCGCCGCGTTCATGATCATCTCGGGTGGGGTGAACGTCTACCCGCAGGAGTCGGAGAACGTTCTCACCATGCATCCCAAGGTGTTCGACGTCGCGGTGATCGGCGTGCCCGACGAGGAGATGGGTGAACAGGTCAAAGCCGTCGTGCAACTCGTCGACGGCGTGGAGCCGTCCGATGCCGTCGCCCGCGAACTACTCGACTACGTGCGCGACCGGGTCAGTCACTTCAAGGCGCCGCGCAGCATCGACTTCTCCGACGACCTGCCGCGCACACCCACGGGCAAACTCGTCAAGCACAAACTCCGTGCCCGGTACCTGAACGCCGGCTGAATTCCCGCACGTCACCTGTCCCGCGCCGCCCCGCAGCGCGGGCAGGTGCCCGCGGTGCGATCGGTGAGGAACGACCCGCAGTCGGGGCACACGCGGTCGAGCCAGCAGACGGGGTCGCCGCCGAGGTCGTCGTCCGGTTCGGTGAGAGGCGCGGCGTCGTCGCGGTGGGTGGTCACAACCGATCCAGCATGTACTCGGCAAGCACCTCGGCGTGACTGTGACTGACATCCTTCGTCGCGGTGAGGAGAACGATCGGCCGCCCCTGCGCGAGTTCCTGCACCCGCGCGACCGCCTTGCGGCCGGTCGGCGAATCGAGCTCGTGAACGTACCGCTCGCGGAACTCGCTGAACGCGGCGACGTCGTGCGAGTACCAGTGACGCAACTCCGTCGACGGAGCGAGGTCCTTGGCCCAGTCGTCGAAATGGAACGCGTCCTTGCGAAGCCCCCGCGGCCAGAGCCGGTCCACGAACAGGCGCAGCCCGTCGCCCTCGGTCGGATGGTCGTAGACCCGCTCGACGACGACCGGCGGATCCGCGGTGACGTCCTCCGCGCTCCGTTCCTTCGGTGTGCTCATGGCCGAACCTCCGCTTCCTTGCGGCTGTCTACCGTCAGACTACGACCAAACACCCTGTGACCGGGTTCACAAACGAGCAGAAACATCTGTGAGAACGACTGTTCGGACTCGATTCAGACGCCTACCCACGGACTTCTCTGTTCCCTACGTCACGCGTTCTCTGGCTACTATCAGCTAACTCAGTCGAGTCGGGGGAAATATTTCCGCTCATCATCGGTTGATCGCCGCTCGTCGCGGCACACACACCATCTACCGCAGGAAGTCGATACATGGATACATCGCAGAGCGCGTCCACTGCGCGCCCGACGGTCGGCGTCGTTCGGGAGTCGAACGACGGTGAGCGTCGGGTGGCGTTGGTGCCGAAGATCGTGGCGTCGTTGATCGCCAAGGGCGTCGACGTGGTGGTCGAGTCGGGTGCCGGGTTGGGCGCGCTGATCCCGGACGAGTTGTACACCGAGGCGGGGGCGAAGATCGCCGACCCGTGGTCGGCGGACGTGATCGTCAAGGTCGCGCCGCCGTCGGACGAGGAAGTGGGCCGGTTGCATGCCGGGCAGACCCTGATCGGGTTCCTCGCCCCCCGCAATCAGGACAATCAGGTCGCCGCGCTGAAGTCGGCCGGGGTGGCGGCGTTCGCGGTGGAGGCGATCCCGCGGATCTCCCGCGCCCAGGTGATGGACGCGTTGTCGTCGCAGGCGAACGTGTCCGGGTACAAGTCGGTGCTGCTCGCGGCGTCGGAGTCGACCCGGTTCTTCCCGATGCTCACTACCGCCGCGGGCACCGTCAAGCCGGCGACGGTGCTGGTGCTCGGGGTCGGTGTCGCCGGCCTGCAGGCCCTGGCGACGGCGAAGCGTCTCGGCGGCCGGGCCACCGGCTACGACGTGCGCCCGGAGGTCGCCGACCAGGTCCGCTCGGTCGGTGCCCAGTGGCTCGATCTGGGGATCGACGCCGCCGGTGAGGGCGGCTACGCCCGCGAGCTCACCGAGGCCGAACGCGCGCAGCAGCAGCAGGCGCTCGAGGATGCGATCAAGGGCTTCGACGTGGTCATTACCACCGCCCTGGTGCCGGGCCGTCCGGCGCCGCGCCTGGTGACCGCGGCCGCGGTGGAGGGTATGAAGCCCGGATCGGTGGTGGTCGACCTGGCCGGGGAGACCGGCGGTAACTGTGAGCTCACCGAGCCCGGTCAGACCGTGGTCAAGCACGGGGTGACGATCTGCTCGCCGCTGAACCTGCCCGCGAGCATGCCCGAGCACGCCTCGGAGCTGTACTCGAAGAACATCTCCGCGCTGCTCGAGCTGATGCTCGTAAACGGGGCGCTGGCCCCCGATTTCTCGGACGAGGTCCTCGCCGCGTCCTGCGTCACCCGTGAGGAGGGTGTGTCCTAGATGTATACCGAATTGTTGGCGAACATCGCGATCCTGGTGCTGTCCGGGTTCGTCGGGTTCGCGGTGATCTCCAAGGTCCCGAACACGTTGCACACCCCGCTGATGTCGGGCACGAACGCCATCCACGGCATCGTCGTGCTCGGCGCGCTGGTGGTGCTCGGCAAGGTCGAGAACCCGCCGTGGGGTCTGCAGGTGATCCTGTTCGTGGCGCTGGTGTTCGGAACGATCAACGTGGTCGGTGGTTTCGTGGTCACCGACCGGATGCTGGCGATGTTCAAGTCCAAGCCCACCGCCCCCGCCGCCGTTGCTGCCCAGAAGGGTGGGGACAAGTAATGGAGTATTTGGTCAACGTTCTGTACATCGTGGCGTTCGCGATGTTCATCTACGGTCTGATGGGCCTGACCGGCCCGAAGACCGCGGTCCGCGGCAACCAGATCGCCGCGGTCGGGATGGGTGTCGCCGTGGTCGCCACGTTGATCGCGATCCGGGACACCTCCAACTGGGTGCTGATCGTCGCCGGTCTGGTGATCGGTGTGGTGCTGGGGGTGCCGCCGGCGTTGCGGACGAAGATGACCGCGATGCCGCAGCTGGTGGCCCTGTTCAACGGGGTCGGCGGCGGCACCGTCGCCCTGATCGCGTACGCCGAATTCCTCGACTCGGACGGGTTCACCGCCTTCGCGCACGGTGAGTCGCCGACGGTGCACATCGTCATCGCCTCGCTGTTCGCGGCGATCATCGGGTCGATCTCCTTCTGGGGTTCGGTGATCGCGTTCCTGAAGCTGCAGGAAACCCTGCCCGGCCGGCCGATCGGCATCGGCCGGTTGCAGCAGCCGCTGAATGCGGTGCTGCTGATCGGGGCCGTCGCACTCGCGGTGATCATCGGGATCAAGGCGATCGACCCGACCGGCCCCACCAGCCAGTGGTGGATCGTGGGGGTGCTGGTGCTGGCGGCGGTGCTCGGGTTGATGGTGGTGCTGCCGATCGGCGGCGCCGACATGCCGGTGGTGATCTCCCTGCTCAACGCGCTCACGGGTCTGTCCGCGGCGGCCGCCGGCCTGGCCTTGAACAATCAGGCGATGATCGTGGCCGGCATGATCGTCGGTGCGTCGGGTTCGATCCTGACCAACCTGATGGCGAAGGCGATGAACCGGTCCATCCCGGCGATCGTGGCCGGCGGGTTCGGTGGCGGCGGCGTCGCGGCGGCGGTCGGGGACGGCACCGCCAAGACGGCGAAGTCCACCTCGGCGGCGGACGCGGCGATCCAGATGGCATACGCCAACCAGGTGATCGTGGTCCCCGGCTACGGGTTGGCGGTCGCGCAGGCCCAGCACGCGGTCAAGGACATGGCCAAGCTGCTCGAGTCGAAGGGGGTGGAGGTCAAGTACGCCATCCACCCGGTCGCCGGCCGGATGCCCGGGCACATGAACGTGCTGCTGGCCGAGGCCGACGTCGAGTACGACGCGATGAAGGAAATGGACGACATCAACGACGAGTTCGCCCGCACCGACGTCACCCTGGTGATCGGTGCGAACGATGTCACCAACCCCGCCGCCCGCAACGACCCGTCGTCGCCGATCCACGGGATGCCGATCCTGAACGTGGATCAGTCGAAGTCGGTGATCGTGCTCAAGCGGTCGATGAACTCCGGGTTCGCCGGCATCGACAACCCGCTGTTCTTCGCCGACACCACCTCCATGCTGTTCGGGGACGCGAAGAAGTCGGTCGCCGAGGTCACCGAGGAACTCAAGGCCCTGTAAGCGGCTCCGCCGCCCGTGCGTGGTTGACGAGTCCAGAGACTCGCTAACCACGCACGGGCGCGAAGCGCCTCAGAGGCGCAGACTGCCGCGGTGCCGGGAGAAGGCGATGGCCGCGGTGTCGGGCCTGCGCTCTTCACGCTCGGCGGCGACGGGGGAGTACAGCATCAGGGTGGACGCCAGCGCCCACCAGATTGCCAAGATGACCACACTGGCCGCGAGGCCGAAGATGCCGATTGGCCCGACCAGCGCAGCGGCCCCTGCGACACCGAGGACGACGGCGAAACCGAGCCCCGCGATGACGGGCCGGAACCGCGGCGCCGACACCAGCAGAGCCGAACCGTACAGCGCGGTGACGGCGACGACGTGCCCGCTCGGCAGGAGCACCGACGGCGCATCCGATTCCCACGCCCGGACAGCGGCGCTGGTGAGATTCGCGCCGATACACAGCAGCAGTACCGCACCCATGCCGTACGAAAGTTTTCGCATCGCCGCGACGATGGCGAGGACCACGGTCGCTGCGAGCACCGTGGTGACGTCGATCGCCTGGATCACGGGATCAGCGACGGGTCGGAGTGCCTCCGGGAGGACGAGACCCGACGATTGGGGGCGGATGAGGTACAGCGCGCACAGTGCCACCACACCCGCCGCGGCGAAGGCGAGGCGACGAACACTGCGACGCAGCCTGCTAGTCGATTCGGTCACGACACACAGTGTGCCAACCGACGCTGAACGATCGATGAGAGGCCGCTGTGAGGTCGGTGAACGGTCCTGTTCGTGCGGCGAGCGTGTGTCCCGATAATCGGTCGGGTGCCGAGTGTCAGGTGCGCCGGACGGCCCCCGCGAACGTGGCGGCCACCAGCACGCAGGCCAGGGGCACCACCATCGCGACGGTGAGCGGAACCACCTGGGTGATCCAGCCGATGGTGGCCGGGCCGGCGAGGAATCCCACGTATCCCAGCCCGACCACCCGGGACATGTTGGTGCCCGCGGAACCGGCGCCGAGGTTGCCCGCGGCGGTGAAGATCTGTGGGACACAGCCCGACAACCCGAGGCCGAACAGCGCCCAGCCCAGGACGGTGAGCGGGAGCAGCCCCGAGACGACGACGAGCAGCATTCCGAGGGCGGCGATCAGGGTGCCGTAGCGGACGACGGCGACGGGACCGAGCGCGCCGCTCACTCGGTCCGCGGTGAACCGGCCCACCGTCATCATCACCGAGAACGCTCCGAACGCGAGGGCGGCGACGGAATCCGACGTTCCGAGGTGTTCCTTGACCTGCAGGGTGCTCCAGTCGTTCGCGACACCCTCCGACAGCATGAGCATGAAGGCGATGCCACCGAGTGCGAGGACCCGCGTGGACAGCCGGCCCTGTGCCTTCTCGGCGGGAGCGATCTCGTGCCGAGAGCGGGGACGGTCCGCCATCAGCCACCGCGAGCCCGCGGCGACGGTGACGACCCCGACGACGGCGGCGGTCAGTAGCGCGGTCAGGGGTTCCCATCCGGCGGCGAGCGTCGCCGCTCCGAGCAGTGATCCCGCCACCCCGCCCACGGAGAACAGGGCGTGGAACGCCGACATGATCGGCCGTCCGTACCGCTGCTCGACTTCGACGGCCTGCGAGTTCATCGACACGTCCAGTGCGCCGTTCGCGAAGCCGAACACGAGCAGGGCGAGGCCGAGCTGCCAGGCCGCGGAGGCCAGCCCCGGACCCACGGTGGCGGCCGACAACACGAGTCCGGCGATGATCACCATCCGTCTGCTGCCGAATCGGTCGGCCAGCGGACCGCTGACCTGCATGCCGCCGATCGCGCCGACCGCCAGCAGGAGCAGCAGCGAACCCAGTGTGGAGTGGCTGATGCCGGTCCGGTCCTCGATCGCCGGAATGTGCACGACCCACATGCCGAGGAGGAACCCGTTGATCCCGAAGATCCCGAACGTTCCCGCACGGGCCCGGCGGAGCGGCTCGGCCACTCGTGTCCGCGTGTCGACCGCGGACGCTCGGGAAGTGCTCACCGACCAAACGTACCGAGGATCAGAGGTGCGCGAGCAGTGAGGCGGGATCGTGCAGCATCGCCGCGACGGACGACAGGAACCTCGACCCCTGCTCGCCGTCGACCACCCGGTGATCGAACGACACGCTCAGGGTGGTGACCCACCGCACCGCGAGTTCGTCCTCGTGGACCCACGGTCTCCTGGTGACGCTGCCCAGGCACAGGATGGCCGATTCGCCGGGGTTGAGGATGGGTGTGCCCGCGTCGACACCGAACACCCCGACGTTGGTGATCGACACCGTGCCGCCGGTCAGCTGCGCGGGCTCGGCTCTGCCTGTGCGCGCAGTCGCGGTCAGCTCGGTGATCGCGCGGCACAGTTCGAGCAGGCTCAGCGACTGCGCCTCCTTGATGTTGGGGACGACCAGACCGCGGGGCGTGGCGGCGGCGATGCCGAGATTGACGTAGTGCTTGGTGACGATCTCCTGGTTCTCCTCGTCCCATGAGGCGTTGAGGCTCGGGTTCTCGCGCAGCGCGACGATCATCGCCTTCGCCACCAGGCTCAGCGGTGTCACCGACAGTCCCTCGAAGGCGGGGTTCTCCCGCAGGCGTTCGAGCAGTTCGACCGACCGGGTGACGTCGACGGTGACGAATTCGGTGACGTGCGGGGCGGTGAACGCGCTGCGGACCATCGCCGCCGCAGTCTGCTTCCGGACGCTGCGGATCGGGGTGCGGGTCTCGCGCTCCGACGGCGCCGGGCCGGATGCCGACGGCAGGGCCTGCCCGGCCGAACCCGCATGGGATTCCACGTCGCTTCGGGTGACGGCACCGGACGGCCCCGTCCCCGCGATGACGGCGAGGTCCACCCCGAGTTCCCGTGCAGCCGCCCGGGCTGCCGGCGACGCGTCGGGGCGCCGACGGTGCGGGCCGGACGTGCCGGTCTCCGGAGCGGTCACCAGCTTCCGCCGAGCGCGTTTGCTCTCGGCGGCGGCCTCGGGCCCGTACCCCACCAGAACGGGCGTGCGCGCGGGTGGTTCCTCGGTGGCCGCATCCGTCGCGATCCGGATGATCGGCGTCCCGACCGGCACCGTCGCGCCCGCCGGAACCAGCAATTCCTCCACGACACCCGCGTACGGCGAAGGCAACTCGACGAGCGCCTTCGCTGTCTCGACTTCTCCGATCACCTGATTGAGTTCGATCGTCTGGCCCACCTCGACGGCCCAGGAGACCAGCTCGGCCTCCGTCAGCCCCTCACCGAGATCGGGTAGGCGGAATTCCTGCGCCAACGGACGGCTCCTCTCCTCCGATGAGTGCGATCAGGCCGCGAGGCTGCGATCGACCGCGTCGAGCAGGCGGTCGGCGTCCGGCAGGTGGTGCAGTTCCAGCTTCGCCGGGGGATACGGGACGTCGAATCCGCCGACCCTCAGGACGGGCGCGTCCAGCTGGTAGAAGCACCGCTCGGAGATGCGGGCGGCGATCTCCGCACCGAGGCCGAGGAACGTCGACGCCTCGTGTGCGACGACGAGCCTTCCGGTCTTGCGAACCGACTCCTCGATGGTGTCGAAGTCGATCGGCGACAGGGAGCGCAGGTCGATCACCTCGAGGGAGTGCCCCTCGTCGGCGGCGATGGCCGCGGCCGACAGTGCCGTCGGCACCACGGAGCCGTACGCGACGATGGTGGCGTCCGTGCCCTCCCGGGCCACCCGGGCCCGATGCAGCGGCAGGTCCGGTTCGGCGTCCACGTCGAACTCGGCCTTGTCCCAGTACCGCCGCTTCGGTTCGAAGAACACCACCGGGTCGTCCGCCGCGACGGACTGCTGGATCATGTGGAACGCGTCCGCCGGGTTGCTGGGTGTGACGACGCGCAGTCCGGCGGTGTGCGCGAAGTATGCCTCCGGCGACTCCGAATGGTGCTCGACCGCACCGATGCCGCCGCCGTACGGGATCCGGATCGTGAGGGGCGCGGTGACCCTGCCCTGGGTGCGGTAGTGAATCTTGGCCACCTGCGACACGATCTGGTCGAACGCGGGATAGACGAACCCGTCGAACTGGATCTCGCAGACGGGCCGGTAACCGCGCAGGGCCATGCCGAAGGCGGCGCCGATGATTCCGGATTCGGCGAGCGGGGTGTCGATGACCCGGTTGTCGCCGAAATCCTTCTGCAGGGTGTCGGTGACGCGGAAGACCCCGCCGAGGCGTCCGACGTCCTCACCCATGATCACGACCTTGCGGTCGTGTTCGAGAGCGCGCCGGAGGCCTGCGTTGAGTGCGGCGCCGAGCGACAGCGTGGTGGTGGTCATGACAGTGCCTCCTCGATGCCTGCGAAGCCCGCGAGGTACGCGGCGTACTGTTCGCGTTCCTCGTCGATGAGTGGGTGGTCGGTGGAATACACGTGCTCGAACAGGTCGAGCGGCTCGGGATCGGGCGCACCGATGGTCCCGGACCGCAGTCGCGCCGCGACGTCGTCGGCGGTGGCCTGCACTCCGGCGAGGAACGTGTCGTCGAGCAGGCCCTCCCGGTCGAGGAGGCGCCTCATCCGGTCGATCGGGTCGCGGGCTTTCCAGATCTCGGTCTCCGCTGCCGCCCGATACCGGGTGGGATCGTCCGACGTGGTGTGGGGGCCCATCCGGTACGTGATGGCCTCGATGAATGTCGGCCCACTGCCTTCGCGGGCCCGTTGGGTGGCCTGACGGGTGACCGCGAGGACCGCGAGAACGTCGTTGCCGTCCACCCGGAGGGCGGGCATGCCGTACCCGGCGGCACGCTGGGCGATGGGGACGGGACTCTGCAGGCGGACCGGTTCGCTGATCGCGAACTGGTTGTTCTGGCAGAAGAATACGACCGGCGCGTTGAAGCTCATCGAGAAGCCGAGGGCCTCGGCGAGGTCGCCCTGACTGGTGGCGCCGTCGCCGAAGTAGGCGATCGTCGCGATCTCCGCACCGTCCAGATGGGCGCCCATGGCGTATCCGGTGGCGTGCAATCCCTGGGAGCCGACGACGATCGCGGGATTCGTCACGTTCACGGAACTCGGATCCCACGCGCAATGGGCGCATCCGCGCCACATGCGGGTCATCACCCCCGGGTCCACGCCCCGGCAGTAGGCGACGGCGTGTTCGCGGTAGCTGATGAACGCGTAGTCGTCGGGACGGAGGGCGCGGGCGGAGCCGACCTGTGCGGCTTCCTGCCCGAGCATCGGAGCCCAGAGTCCGAGTTCGCCCTGGCGTTGCAGCGCGACCGCTTCGACATCCATCCGACGCGCGACCACGAGGTCCTCGTAGAGGTCGCGCAGTTGGTCGGGTCCGATGTCGCGGACCAGGCTCGTGTAGTCGGGTCTGAAGACCCGTCGGCCGTCCGGCTGGATGAGCTGGACCGGATAGGCAATCTTGTCGACCATCGGGGTCACCTCGCGTTGTCGAGTCCGTGAACCTTGTGGGTTCGTTGGAGACGGGTACTGCGGTAGGGCAGGTGTGTGTCCTACTTCACAGCATCCACGAGAACGCGAAGTGCGCAAGTGGCACCGCCGGCTTCGAGCAGAATGCCCAGTTTTGGGGGTTGCAGGTGTGTCATGCTGCGTCTAATGACCAATTCGGACACAACCGACACCAGGTTGTTGCTGCAATTGCCGGAGAACCCCGGATCACCCCGCGAACACGAACCCGATCGAGGCGAGGACGGCCAGCAACGCGAGGTAGACCGCGGGCATCGCGACGGCCCTGGTGTTGGGATTGCCGTAGTCGCCGTGCCGGACATGGAAGGCGATTGCGCACAAGAGGAGAATCAGCAGCGCCACCGTCGCGATCACTCCCAGTGGAGTCCAGTAGAGGCCGACGAGAACGCCGACACCGCCGGCGAGTTCCGCCACGCCGATCAGCCGGACCTGTTGCCTGCTCAGGCCCCGGGATTGCAGCCCCGTCCACGCGGTTCCCTTCAGTCTCAGCTTGGGAATGCTCACGGCGACGGCACTCACGGCGAGGAGCACGCCGCACACGATGAGGAAAACTTCCACGTCGGTCCCTCCAGTTCCGGCCGAATCGGCCTCACTGTTGCCACCCTAGGGCCGCGACCTGCGGTGCGGACCGGTTCCCTCCGCATCGGGCTTCGGAGCGGTTAGCATCGAGCGCGTGAATGCTGTGGGGCTGAACGAAGATGCCGTTTCTGCGTGGATTGCCGGACTCGGTGTGGGAGCGATCGCGCCGCTGAGCTTCGAGAGGATCGGGAACGGTCAGTCGAATCTCACGTACGCGGTCAGCGACGCGGGTGGTGGACGGTGGGTGCTGCGGCGGCCACCGCTCGGACATCTGCTCGCGTCGGCGCACGACGTGGTCCGCGAACATCGGATTCTGTCCTCGCTGCAGGGATCCGACGTTCCGGTGCCGAAGATCCTCGGGCTCACGGATGATCCGGAGGTCACGGACGCGCCGCTCGTGCTGATGAGTTACGTCGCGGGGGTGGTGATCGACAGCATCGGCGTGGCGAAGAAGCTGACACCCGAACAGAGGAATGCCGTCGGTCTGGCGATGCCGAAGGCTCTCGCGAAGATCCATGCGGTCGATCTCGGGGACGCCGGGCTGGAGGACCTGGCCAGTCACAAGCCTTACGCGGCAAGGCAGTTGAAGCGGTGGACGGATCAGTGGGAGAAGTCCCGTACCCGCGACGTACCGGCGATCGAGGACCTGGCGGGCATCCTCGAGCGCAACATGCCGGAGCAGGCCGAACTGTCGTTGGTGCACGGTGATTTTCACCTGAGCAACGTCATCACCTCGCCCGAGGAGGGTGAGGTGGTCGCGGTGGTCGACTGGGAACTGTGCACGCTGGGCGACCCCCTCGCCGACGTCGGCGCGTTGCTGGCCTACTGGCCCGAGGCGGGCGACGAGGACGCGGGACCGTTCCCCGCCTCCACGCTCGAGGGGTTCCCCACCCGTGCCGACCTCGTGGAGGCCTACGTCCACCACACGAAACGCGATGTCACGCATGTGGGGTACTGGCACGTTCTGGCGTTGTGGAAGCTGGCGATCATCGCCGAAGGCGTCCTGCGCCGGGTGATCGACGACCCCCGCAACAAGGCCGAGACCGGTGCGCCCACGGTCGCGCTGATCGACGGCATCGTCGCCCGGGCGGTGGCAACGGCGGAGGCCGAGGGCCTGCGCTGAACCCCCTGGTGGCGCCGGATGTTCAGACGGCGTCCGGCTCCACCAGAAGGGTTGCAGCGCTCCGGATTTCGGCCGGGATCGGCACCGGCTTCCGGGTCTTCGCGTCCACGTACACGTGAACGAACCGGCCGAGAGCCGCGAGTTCGAGCGTGTCGTCGTTCTCGCGGAAGATCGCGAGCGCATACACGATGCTCCGGGTGCCCAGCTTCTCGACGGACAACCCCACCTGCAGGCGGTCCGGGAACGTCAATTCGCTGACGTACTTGCAGGACGTCTCGGCGACCACGCCGATGGCGGGCAGATCACGGATGTCGGTGCCCGTCGTCGCGATCAGCCAGCCGTTGACGGCCGTGTCGAAGTACGAGTAGTACGTGACGTTGTTGACGTGCCCGTAGTGGTCGTTGTCCTCCCAGCGGGTCGGCAGCGGCCACAGGGCGGGGAAGTCGGCGGCGGTCGGCAGGGCGGGGGCGTCGTCGTGTTTCACCGTGCCGACCCTAATGCCACGGATCACCCGGACCACGCGTCGGGCAGAATCGCGTCCTATGTCTGTGCCCGACAGTGATGTGCGTACACCCGATTCCGCCGCCCAGCCGATCAGCGCCGGAATCGTCACCGCCCTGGTGGGCTTCACCAGTTCGTTCGCGGTCGTACTCACCGGATTGACCGCGGTGGGCGCGAATTCCGCCCAGGCAGCGTCGGGACTGCTGGCGCTGTGTGTCACTCAGGCGCTGGGCATGCTGTGGATGTCGCGGCACTACCGCATGCCGATCACGCTGGCGTGGTCGACGCCGGGCGCCGCTCTCCTCGCCGGTGCGGGGACGGTCAGCGGGGGCTGGCCCGCCGCGGTCGGGGCATTCGTCGTCGTGGGGGCGGCGGTGATCCTCACGGGACTGTGGCCGCGGCTGGGACGGCTCATCGCGGCCATCCCCCCGGCGTTGGCGCAGGCGATGCTCGCAGGGGTGCTGCTGCCGCTGTGCCTGGCGCCGGTGCTGGCGCTGCGTGACGCTCCGCTGGCCGTCGCGCCCGTAGTTCTCGTGTGGCTGGTTCTGCAGCGGTACTCGCCCCGGTGGGCGGTGCCGGCCGCGTTCGCGGCCGCCGCAGTGGTGATCGCGGTCGGTCTCGCCTCCGGCAGCGACGGACTGGACACCAGCGCGCTCCTGCCGAGACTCGATGTCACCGCGCCGGCGTGGACGTGGCAGGCGATGATCGGGATCGCGATCCCGCTGTACATCGTGACGATGGCGTCCCAGAACATCCCCGGAACCGCCGTGATGAATTCCTTCGGCTACCGGGTGCCGTGGCGGCCGGCCATGCTCGTGACCGGTGTCGGGACCCTGGTGGGCGCGCCCGCGGGTGGACACGCCATCAACCTCGCCGCCATCAGCGCCGCCCTCGCCGCCGCGCCGTCCGCGCATCCCGACCCCAGGAGGCGGTGGGTCGCGGCCTTCACGGCAGGCTGGGCGTACCTGGTCCTCGCGGCGTGCTCGGCTGCCGTGGCCTCCCTCATCGCCGCAGCCCCTGAGGGCGTCGTGGAGGCAGTGGCCGGTCTCGCGCTCCTCGGGACTCTCGGCGGGGCACTGGCCTCCGCCCTCGACGACGTCCGCGAACGGGAAGGCGCCGTCGTCACCTTCCTGATCGCCGCGTCCGGCGTGAGCATCCTCGGCATCGGGTCCGCGTTCTGGGCGCTGGTCGCCGGGCTGATCGTGCGGGTCGCGGTGACCTCGCGACGATAATGGGGTGATGACCACCATCGAGGTAGTTCAGGGTGACATCACGACGGTCGAGGTCGACGCGATCGTCAACGCCGCCAACTCCGGACTGCTCGGCGGTGGGGGCGTGGACGGCGCCATCCACCGGGCCGGTGGTCCGGAGATCCTCGCCGAATGCAGGCAATTGCGGGCCACCACGCTGCCGGACGGGCTCCCGGCGGGACAGGCGGTCGCGACGACGGCGGGCCGGTTGCCGGCTCGATGGGTGATCCATACGGTCGGCCCCGTGTATTCCGCTTCGGACGATCGGTCGGCCACCCTGCGCAGCGCCTACACCAGCAGCCTGGCGGTGGCCTCGGATCTCGGCGCGCAGTCCGTTGCGTTCCCGCTGATCTCGTCCGGGGTGTACGGCTGGCCGGCGGACGACGCCGTCCGGCAGGCGGTCGGTGCCGTCCGTGAGTCGGACGCGGGAATTCCCCGGGTTCTGTTCGTGGCGTTCGACGCACGGATGGCGACCCTGCTGCGTGGCGAGGTGGGTGAATCGCACTGAACACCGATCTCGCCTTCCTGACCGCAGGGCTGGCACTTCTGCTCGCCGCCACCGTTCCGCGCCTGTTCCAGGACCGTGCCGTCTCGGCGCCGCTGATCGTCCTGGCGGTCGGGGCGGGGGGCGGCCTGTTTCTCGGCGAGTCGGGCACCGACACCCTGTCGCCGGCGCTGCATCCGGCCGTGACGGAACACCTGAGTGAAACGTGCGTCATCGTCGCCCTGATGGGTGTGGGACTGGCGATCGACCGGCCTCTGGGCTGGCGGACGTGGAATTCGACGTGGCGTCTGCTGCTGATCGCGATGCCGTTCGGTATCGCCGCGGTCGCGTTACTCGGCTGGTGGGTGGCGGCACTGACCCCCGCCGTCGCGATCCTGCTCGGGGCCGTCCTCGCACCCACCGACCCGGTGCTGGCGTCCGACGTACAGGTGGAAGGTCCCACGTCGGGCGGCGAGTCCCATCGGGAGGACGACGAGGTACGGTTCGCGCTCACCTCGGAGGCCGGGCTCAACGACGCTCTCGCCTTCCCGTTCGTGTATCTGGCGCTGTTCATGATCGGCAAGGGGCCGATCGAGCAGTGGATCGTGCAGTGGGTGGCCTGGGAGCTGATCGGCAAGGTGGTCATCGGCGCGGCCTTGGGATGGATTGCCGGTGATCTGTTCGGCCGCGCGGTCTTCCGCTTCCCGATCACACACATGCGCCTCGCCGAACGCAGCGAACCCATCTTCGCGCTCGCCGCCACGTTCGCCGTCTACGGACTCACCGAACTCGCCGGGGGATACGGCTTCCTTGCCGTCTTCGCCTGCGCGGTCGCCATCCGCCGGACGGAGCGGGCCCACGACTACCACGCCGAGATGCACAGCCTGATCGAGCAACTCGAACACGTGCTCACCCTCGCCGTCCTGCTCCTGCTGGGGGTGGCACTCACCTCCGGTCTGCTGACCGGACTGACGTGGGGTGGGGTTCTCGTCGCGGCAGCCCTCGTGTTCGTCATCCGGCCGCTGGTCGGATGGGTTTCGCTGCTGGGCTGCGAGGAGATGTCCGGCCCCGAGCGCCGGGTCACCGCGTTCTTCGGGGTTCGCGGAATCGGGTCGATCTACTATCTCGCGTACGCCGCTGCGGAAGCCGGCGTGGACGACGAGAAATGGTTGTGGTCGACGGTGGCCTTCACCGTCGTCCTCTCCGTCCTCGTTCACGGGGTGAGTGCGACGCGGGTGATGCGCCTGCTCGATCTTCGTCGGGAAGGCGGTGCAGTCACGGACCGATAATGTCTCGACTGCACCGCTCGACCAGCGAGTTGCGCGGGGTGGCGTGGAGCGGGTCTTCACTCCTTGCGCACGGCGGAGGTGCGCGCCGTGCCTGCCGGGTGCTCCGAGTCCTCGGCTCGGTGGACGAGGACGGGCGGCGCCGCCGAGACCACCGAGGGAGTGGGCCGGTTGCCGGCCTTGATCTCGTTGAACAGGATGTTCAGCAGCACCGCGACGATGCTCGCCGCGCTGATTCCCGAGTCGAAGACGATGTGCACCCATTCCGGGAAGGCTGCGTAGAACTCGGGCACCGCGATCGGTATGACACCGAAACCGAGTGCCACCGCGACGATCACCAGGTTGAGATTGCCGTCGTACGACACCTTGGACAGGGTCCGGATTCCGCTCGCCGCCACGGAACCGAAGAGGACGATCCCCGCACCGCCGAGGACGGGCAGCGGCACGGAGGCGACCAGCCGCCCCAGGATGGGGAACAGCCCGAGAGCGAACAGGACCGAACCTCCGGCCGCGACGACGTACCTGCTCTTGATCCCCGTGATCGCGACGAGCCCGACGTTCTGAGCGAACGCGCTGGCCGGGAACGTGCCGAACACCGGTGCCACGGTGGTGGCGAGCATGTCGGCGCGGAGACCGTCGCCTACCCGGCGAGCATCGACCTTCGTTCCCACGATCTCGCCGACCGCGAGGATGTCCGCCGTCGTCTCGGTCATGATCACGAGGATCACCACGGTCATCGAGATGATCGCACCGATCTGGAACAGGGGAGTTCCGAACGAGAACACCTGCGGCAGTTCGAAGATCGCGCCCTTCCCGACGGCGCCGAAGTCGGCCTTGCCAATCAGCGCGGCGAACAGGGTTCCCACGACGATGCCGATCAGGATCGACAACCGCGACAGGGTTCCCTGGACCAGCCTGCTCACCAGCAACACGATGAACAGGCTGAACCCGGCGAGCCCGATGTTGGACATCGACCCCCAGTCCGGGGCCTTGGCGTTGCCACCCATCGCCCAGCGCACCGCGACCGGCAGGAGGGAGATGCCGATGACCGTGATGATCGACCCGGTGACGACGGGCGGGAAGTAGCGCACGATCCTGCAGAAGAACGGGCTGATCAACAGTCCGATCGCGCCGGCGACCATGATGGCCCCGAAGACCGATCGCAGTCCGCCCGGACCACTGGCCACCGCCACCATGGTGGACACCGAGGCAAAGGAAATGCCCTGCACCAGGGGAAGTTTTGCCCCGAAGTAGGGAACGCCGAGGGTCTGCAGCAGTGTGGCCGCACCGCTGACGAACAATGCCGCCGACACGAGCAGTCCGATCTCGACGCCGGTCAAGCCGGCGGCGCCGCCGACGATCAGGGGAGGCGCGATCACGCCGCCGTACATCGTCAGGATGTGCTGCAACCCGTAGACGTACGACTTTCCGAGCGGCAAACGCTCGTCCTCGGGTCCGGTTGTTCCGGCAACCCGGTGTCCGATCCGCTTCATCGCCGCGTTCCTAGCAGAATCCGGGAACGGAATCCCAGGCGCGGCCGGCGTCGGGAGCGTCCTCGCGCTCGACGGTCGCCTCGATCAGCCCGTAGGGGCGGTCGGCCGCGAAGAACACCTCGCCGGGGTTGTCGAGTCCGAACGGTTCCAGGTCGACGAGGAAGTGGTGTTTGTTCGGCATCGAGAACTTCACCTCCGCGATCTCGGGATGCGCCTCGAGTACCGCCGAACCCATCTGGAACAGGGACTGCTGCAGCGCGAGCGAATGCGTCGTGGCGAACGCCTCCAGCATGACTGCCCGCACGTTCTCGAAGGTCTTGTCGAAGTCGACGTCGGTGGTGAGGTACCGCCACCGGGCGCTCACCGACGTCGCGAGGATCCGGTCGGACGTCTCCTGCAGGGTGGTGTACTTGTCCTTCGGGTAGCCCCGGAACTCCGAGCCCGTCGACTTCAGCACCACCATGTTGCTCAGGCCGGACACGATCCACGTCCGGTCGCCGTCGATGGTGACCACGGTGTTCCGCCGTTCGTCGCTCGATCGGACGAAGGAATGGTCGTGGCCTTCGCCGTCGACCGGGATCCGCGCCCACGAGTACTGCTCGATCTCCCATCGGCCGCCGGTGATCCACTCGAATTCCGACGTGAAGTGCCGTCCGAGTCGCATGGCGAACGTCTCGATCGAGCCGACGCCGTCGCGGGCGAACGCGTACACCGTGTTCTTCTGGGTGTCCGTGGCCACGACGTGCGCGTTGTCGCCTTCGGTGTGCACCGCGTCGAGGTCGCCGCGCAATTGCGAAGTCACGGTGACGTCTTCGATCTCGTGTCGCTTCGTGTCCCGGGTGATCTTGACCAACCGGACTTCTGCCTTGCCGTACTGGTTCTGGCCGAGCACGATCTTGCTCATGATTAGCTCCCTCGGTAGGTCGAGTATGCGAACGGGCTGAGAAGGACAGGTACGTGGTAGTGCTGTTCGCTGTCGGTCAGGGTGAACGTGATGGTGACGTCGGGGTAGAACGCCGGACGACCCTTCGCTGCGAAGTAGCGTCCGGTGTCGAAGACGATCCGGTAGATGCCCGGCTCGAGTCGGGCGGGGCCCAGGGTTGTGACGCGTCCGTCGTCGTCGGTGACGGCGTCGGCCACGGTGATCCAGTCGGACTGCCGCTGGACCGTCAGCGTGACAGGCACCTCCCGCGCGGGTATGCCTTCGGCCGCATCCAGCACGTGGGTGGTGACCTGGCTGACGTCGCTCATGCGTCCAGCATTCCGGCGAGTCGACGTGCGGCGATGTCGCGTAGTTCCTCTGCGACAACGGCTAATTCGCTGGCCTCGTCGTTGAGCAGCCGGCGGTCGAGTGCGGTGAGGATGTCGGACGTGCTGCGGCCGGCGGCGCGGACGAGGAAGACCCGTCCGAACTTGTCCTCGTAGGCACGGTTGCCGTCGGTGAGCCGTTTGTGCGCTGCCGCGTCGGACGAATCGACGTTCGACTGCTCCGAGCGTGCCAGGTGCGCCTCGGCGTCGTCGCCTCCCGGGGGTTCACCGATTCGGGGATGGTGCGCGAGGGCTTGTTCGATCTCGTCCGCGGAGAGTGGGCCGGCGCCCGTTCTGGCCGCGGTGAGAAGTGAGGCGCGATCGGGGTACGGCCGGGCGGACACGAGTTCGTCTGCCCACCGGGGAATATCCAGGCAGATCCGCACCAGTTCCGTTGCCTCGGACTGTGAAGCCTCGTTGAATCGTTGGAGTCCTGCATCGAGATCCATGCGACCCTTCTTCCACAATGCGAAATAATGATTCCGTATAGAGAAGCGTGACAGGGGTCACAATTCATGTCAAGACCCAAAATTGAATTGATCCAGATTCGGACGCGAGTGCGATCCGTGGCGTGCTGGAATCACGAAGAATGAAAGCTGTTGTGGAACAACAGTTCACAAAAGGGTGCGCTGAATCGCGGGGCCCTGGTCGGGCGGCGCTGTGCTCACCTCACGACCGTGAATACTCGGATGCCCTGCGGATCTCTTCGGGGGACGGACGCACACCGGTGTAGAGGACGAACTGCTCCGCCGCCTGCAGCGCGATCACCTCGGCGCCGGTGATGACGGTCTTGTGGCGTTCGGCGGCGGCCCGGATCAGCGGTGTCGCGGCAGGCATGGCGACCACGTCGAACACGGCCTCCGCCGCGTCGATCGCGTCGAGTTCGAACGCCAGATCGTCGGCTTCGGGACCGCCCGCCATGCCGACGGGGGTGGCATTGATCAGGAGCCCTGGCCGTGCCGCGCCGAGTTCGGGTCGCCACTCGAATCCGTACAGCTTCGCGACGGCGCCGCCCGTCGTCTCGTTGCGGGCGACCACGGTCACGTCCGTGAAGCCGTAGTCGCGCACGGCGGCGACCACAGCTTTGGCCATTCCGCCGCTGCCGGCCACCGCCACGGACAGCGAGTGGGGCAACGCGTTGTCGCGCAACAGGTTCGCGATGGCCTGATAGTCGGTGTTGTGGGCGTGCAACACCCCGTCCTCGTTGACCACCGTGTTGACGGACTCGATGACCGACGCCGATTCGTGCATCACGTCGACGTACTCGATGATCTGCTCCTTGAACGGCATGGAGACGCCGGCGCCGCGAATGCCCAGCGCGCGGATGCCGCCGACCGCGGCCTGGAGGTCGTTGGTGGTGAACGCTTTGTAGACGAAATTGAGGCCCAGCTCGCCGTACAGATAATTGTGAAACCGGGTGCCGATGTTGCTCGGTCGGCCGGAGAGCGAGATGCAGAGAAGAGTGTCTTTGTCGAGCTGGTTCATCCGGTAAATACTAGTAGTGGGCTCCCATCCGTGCGCGTTCTCAGCTCCGAATACACGGTGACGACGGCAAAGGAGCAGGGCTGCGATGACAACGACGATCGGTGACCGGCACGAGGCGGCGCGGACGCCCCGGAGGCGGCGGCACCTGGTCTCCCGCGCGCTCGCCGGAGTGATCGCCGCCGGCATGGTGCTCGGGGTGGGCGAACTGCTGTCGGCGCTGATCGACCCGAACTCGTCACCGTTCTATGCGGTCGGGTCGACGACGGTGGACCGCAGTCCCGCCTGGGCTCGCGAGTTCGCGATCGACACGTTCGGCACCAACGACAAACCCGCACTCTTCGTCGGCATGACGATCCTCATCGTGCTCCTCGCCGCGACCGCGGGCATCGTCGAGCGCCCTCGGGCCCCGTTCGGCAGCGCGATCCTGGCGGTTCTCGGGCTGGTGGGAATCTATGCCTCGACCCAGCGCCCCAGCGCCACGTGGATGTTTGCGCTGCCTACCGTGGTGGGGGTCGTTGCCGGCATCGCGGTTCTGCGGGTGCTGACGACCGCCGCGCGGGCGCCCGAGGACTCCGACGTCGAGGATTCGTGGTTGCCGCGCCGGACATTTCTTCTGTTGGCCGCGGCCGCCGCAGCGACTGCCGCGGCCGCGGGAGCCGCCGGCCGGTACCTCGGGCAGCAGGTCGCGGGCGCCGTCGACAACCGCCGTGCCTTCGCCGTTCCCGAGGTGACGGACCGGGCCGCCCCGATCGCTCCGGGCACCGACATCGACGTGCCGGGCGCCACCCCGTTCGTCACGTCGAACGAGGAGTTCTACCGGATCGACACCGCACTGCGGGTCCCGCGGTTGACGACGGACGACTGGCAACTGCGCATCCACGGCATGGTCGACCGCGAGCTCACGCTGACGTGGGACGACCTGGTCTCGAGGACGCCCGTGGAACGGGTGGTCACGTTGACGTGCGTGTCCAACGAGGTCGGCGGAAATCTCGCGGGCAATGCCACGTGGATCGGCTACTCGATCAAGGACATCCTCGACGACGCCGGTGTGCACCCCGACGCCGACATGCTGTTGTCCACGAGTAGCGACGACTTCATGGTGGGCACCCCGGTCGAGGCCCTGCGGGACGGACGCGACGCGATCCTCGCGGTGGCGATGAACGGCCAGCCGTTGCCGTTCGAACACGGTTACCCGGTGCGGCAGGTGGTCCCCGGTCTCTACGGCTACGTGTCGGCCACCAAATGGGTGGTGGATTGGGAACTCACGCGATTCGACAAGGCGGAGGCCTACTGGACGAAGCGCGGCTGGTCCGCGGAAGGTCCGATCAAGACCGCGTCCCGGATTGACGTGCCCGCCTCGTTCGCGCCCACCGCGCCCGGGCCGGTGCTCGTCGCCGGAACCGCTTGGGCGCAGCACCGCGGCATCGAGAAAGTGGAGGTGCGGGTCGACAACGGCGAGTGGCAGACCGCGACTCTCGCCCCGCAGTACACCATCGACACCTGGCGGCAGTGGACCTGGGAGTGGCAGGCCACGTCCGGGCTGCACACCCTCCAAGTGCGTGCCACCGATCTGGACGGCAACGTTCAGGTGGAGGAGCGGACCCGGCCGATCCCGGGTGGCGCCACCGGCTGGCACACGCGATCCTTCACGGTGAGTTGAGGCGCTCACGGGCACCGCTGCGCCACCTCGGCGAGCGCGTCGCGGTCCGCCAGCGTCACCGGAAGCCCGTACTCCACCGCCACGGAGAGGTACTTGCCCGCGTAGAAGCAGTGGTACGCCGGGTTCGGTGGTAGCCAGTCCTGCGGGGTCCGGTCGCCCTTGTCCTGATTGTCCGCTCCGTTGACGGCCAGCAGATTGAACATGACGTCGTTGGCGAACCGGAGCCGACGCTCGGGCGACCACGTCGACGCGCCCATGTCCCACGCCGCCGCCAGCGGGTAGACGTGGTCGATCTGAACGGCTTTCGCGTCGGCTCGGTCGAACGGGAGCACGTCGCCGGAGTACGGATCGGCCAGGACCCCGCTCAGCACCACACAGTCGCGGGTGCCGTCGCGGAACGCCACCGAGCGGAGGTCGATCGCGAGAACGTTGTTGCGGGTGTCGCACCCGTCGTGGCCGCCGGCGGCGTCCTGGTTGTCGGTCCAGGCCGGGCCGAAGACGCACAACTCCTTGCCCGAACACCCGCGCTGGTATCCGCCGGGGTGCGGACGGGATACGACCGTCGCGACCCGGCCGAGCAACTCCTCGATGTGCGCGCGGCGCGGACTGCCCGGCGCGGGCTCGTCGCGCAGGTCGAGGAGCGACACCCCGCAACCGGAGACCGACAGGATCGTGGCCATCCACGCGGCCGCGTACAGAAGTCTCATGCGTCCCCCCGGCGCTCGACGACTTTCCCCCTACCGCCCGGAGTATGCACCGGGCCCCCGACAGGTCAAGTGAAGGGGAGGCGTACCGCGGCGATCGACGACAGGTGCATGCCGTCGTGGCCGATCACCCAGGAACCGCCGCTCTGCCGGCATTCCGCGAGCAGATCGAGGGTGCGGAGGAGGAAGAAGATCGCCTCGCTGGGGGTCGGGGTGACCGCAAGCCTGTGTGCCTCACCGTGTTTCATCCCGTCGAGCCACACGCCCGACTGCCCGTCCAGTCGAATCGTGACGATGTGCGTGGCATCGACGAAGGCGTACTTCCGTTGCTCCCACGGAGTGGTGAGCGCGTACCCCTGTTCGAGAACCTGGATCAGGATGCTCATGACCGACTCCCGAGTGTCCGGCAGTTACGTCTCTCCAGCATCTACCTCGGAACGGGTGAAATCCAGACCTGCTAACCGAACTCGATCACGACCTTGCCGCTCGTGTGACCGGACTCCACCATCGCGAGAGCGTCACCGGCGTGTGCGAACGGGAATCGGTGCGCGACCCGCGGGTCGAGGGTTCCGTCGGCCACCAGCGCGGCCAGCTCCGCGAACACCGCGGACGTTCGGCGCCGTTCCACTCCCGAGCCGCCGAGGTCCCGCGCGGCGAGCGGGTCGCCGGTGCTGATGATCGCCGCCGGATCCGCGACCACCCGCGCCGCCTCGGCGAGCGCGTCACCGCCGACGAGGTCGAAGACTGCGTCCACCGGGCCGGGCACGCGTGCAGCCAGTCTCTCTCCGGACGCCACCCAGCTGGCGCCGAGCGATTCGACGACCTCCCGCTTGCTCTCGCTCGCGACTCCGATCACGCTGACGTCCCGCGCCGCGGCCAACTGCAGCGCCGCCACCCCCACGCCACCGCCCGCGCCGACGACGAGCAACCGACTGCCGGGCGCCAGGTCCAGGGTGGCCAGCGCGTCGTACGCGGTTCCCGCTGCGACGGGAAGCGTGGCCGCGTCGGTGAACGAGACCGAGTCGGGCTTGTGTGCTGCCGAGGCCGTGTTGACCAGCGTGTACTCGGTGTATCCGCCGAACCCGGTGGCGGTCGCGCCGAACACGGGATCGCCGACCGCGAAGCCGGTCACCCGGGGACCGGTCTCGGCGACCACACCGGCGACCTCCCGGCCGAGAACGGCGGGAAGAGTGACGGGGACGGTGTCCTTGCGCGTTCCCGCCCGCACCTTCCAATCGGCGGGATTCACGCCGGTCGCATGGACGGCGACCAGCAGCTGTCCGGGACCGGGGGAGGGAACGGGGACGTCGAAGAACTGCTGTGTCTCGGGGCCGCCGTACTCGCTGAAGCCGTATGCCATGCTCACGCCCACAGTCCTATCACGAACCGGGGCCAGGATTCGGGCACGAAGAAGGCCCGCCGAATTGGAGTCGGCGAGCCTTCTCATGAGAACTCAGGAGCCGAACAGGCTGCCTAGGGAGCCTGTGCCTCCGCCTCCGCCACCGCCACCGCCACCCATCAAGGGTCCGAGGACCTGGATGAGTTGAACGAGAACTTCCAAGATCTGTTCCATGTCCATTTCGTCTTCCTCCGATCACTGCGATCACGTTCGGCAGCGATCCCGGTGAGTTACCGGCGTGGACAGCCGCCAACTCGTTCATCGGTGGAATATCGTCGAGGGTTACATGTCTCGAGCAGGGACTTCTCCCGCTGTCGGTCGCGCCTGATTGGATGGGTGCATGCTGCACGGCCTCTGGACACCCGGTTCGGGCCTCATGCTGTGGGTAGAGGACCGGAATCCGGCCGCCGAGGAGCCGACGGATGCGGTCGGACGGGTGCTGGCACGGAAGTTCCGGCACCACGTGAAGGTGCCGATGCCGACGCCGTCGGGGCCGGAGATGCTCGAGTGGGCCGCGGTCGCGCTGGCACCACCGGATGCGACGGAGTTCCTGCTGTCGGTGTCTGCCCGCGACCCCCGGATCGCAGGGGATCTGCGCTACCTCGCCCACGTCGCCCGCGGTGTCGAGCGGTGGGCACGGGCCGGCCGGGTGGTGCCCGAGGCACACCGGGCGGAGGGCGGCTGGTGGCCGCGCTGGCGGCTGCTCGGCGGTGAGCGCCAGCGTGCGTGGCTCACGGAACTGGCCGTCGCGATGCCGCCGGTCCAGCGTCACGGCACGACCCCCCGGGCCGTGCTCGACGACATGGTCACCGAGCTGACCGATCCCGTCGCCCGCCGGGTCCTCGAACGACGGCACCCGGACGATTCCGGCACCGATGCGGATCACCCGCTGATCGCGGCGCTCGTGCGCGGCGACCAGTTCGCCGAGGGCACCGCCCAGCTGTCGGGTTCGCTGGACGGGTGGCGCGACAGCCTCAAGGTGGACGAGCCCGAACTGGTGCTGCGGCTCCTCGAGCCGGAAGACGTGGACGTGGAGGGGGACTGGGATCCGGACACGGTGTTGTGGCGACTGGAGGTCTGTCTTCGTCCGGAAGGCGAAGCGCCGGTGCCGATTCCGCTGCACCGCACGGAGGCGAGCCGCCTGCAGATCGGGGTGCGCAAACTGACGGAGGCCGTCTCCGCCTACCCGCGACTGCAGGACGTCCCCAGTGACCCCGACAGCCTGGACCTGATGTTGCCCACCGCCGTGGTCATCGACCTCGTCGGGCACGGGGCGGTGGCGTTGAAGGAGAAGGGCATCAGCCTGCTGCTGCCGCGGGCGTGGAGTGTGGCGTCGCCGTCGATGCGGCTGAGGGTGAGCTCGCCGAGCACCCCGGCGAGCGCGGAGAACCGGGCGGTCGGCAAAGACCAGCTGGTGCAGTACAACTGGGAGCTGGCACTCGGCGACACGGTTCTCACCGCCGCGGAAATGAATCGACTGGTCAACTCGAAGAGTGATCTCGTGCGGCTGCGCGGCGAGTGGGTCCGGGCGGACCAGGAGGTGCTGTCCCGCGCGGCGCGCTACGTGGCGGAGCGGCACGCCAGCGGCGACCGGGCCATCGTGGACCTGCTGAAAGACCTGATCGCGGACGATCTCTCCGACCTTCCCGTCGAGGAGGTCACGGCCACCGGCTGGGCGGCCGCGTTGCTGGACGGCGACACGAAGCCGCAGGACGTGCCGACGCCGGACGGGTTGGACGCCACGCTGCGCCCGTACCAGAAGCGGGGGCTCGACTGGCTGGTGTTCATGAGCCGCCTCGGTCTCGGCGCCGTCCTCGCCGACGACATGGGTCTCGGCAAGACGCTGCAGTTGCTCGCGCTGCTGGCCCATGAAAACGCGCCCACCCCCACCCTGCTGGTGTGCCCGATGTCGGTGGTCGGCAACTGGCAGCGCGAGGCGGCACGCTTCGTTCCCTCGCTGCGGGTGCTCGTCCACCACGGTCCGCAGCGGCTGAGCGGTGACGACTTCACGGCCGCCGTGACGCAGAGCGATCTGGTGATCACCACGTATGCGCTGCTGGCCCGCGACGTCGCAGAGCTGAAGGAGCAGGACTGGCGGCGCGTCGTGCTGGACGAGGCGCAGCACATCAAGAATGCGAAGACGTCGCAGGCGCGGGCGGCGCGGAGCATTCCGGCGGCACACCGCGTCGCGCTGACGGGCACTCCGGTCGAGAACCGACTGGACGAATTGCGCTCGATCCTGGACTTCGCGAATTCGGGCATTCTGGGTTCGGAGGCGATGTTCCGCAAGCGGTTCGTGGTGCCGATCGAGCGGGAGCAGGACGAGACGGCCGTCGCCCGGCTCCGCGCGGTCACGTCCCCGTTCGTGCTGCGCCGCGTCAAGACCGATCCCGTGGTCATCGCCGACCTCCCCGACAAGTTCGAGATGACGGTCCGCGCCAACCTCACCGCGGAGCAGGCCGCGCTGTACCGGGCGGTGGTCGACGACATGATGGCGCAGATCAAGGACAAGAAGGGGATGAAGCGCAAGGGCGCCGTCCTCGCTGCCCTGACGAAACTCAAGCAGGTGTGCAACCACCCGGCGCATTTCCTGCGCGACGGGTCGGCGGTGATGCGGCGCGGACAGCACCGCTCCGGCAAGCTGGGGCTCGTCGAGGACATTCTGGACTCCGTGGTCGCGGACGGCGAGAAGGCGTTGCTGTTCACCCAGTTCCGGGAATTCGGTGACCTCGTCACCCCGTACCTCGCGGAGCGTTTCGGTACTACCGTGCCGTTTTTGCACGGGGGTGTCTCCAAGCAGAAGCGCGACGACATGGTGGCCTCGTTCCAGGGCGACGACGGGCCGCCGATCATGATGCTCTCGCTGAAGGCGGGCGGGACGGGCCTGAACCTCACCGCGGCCAATCACGTCGTCCACCTCGACCGGTGGTGGAACCCGGCGGTCGAGAACCAGGCCACCGACCGGGCGTTCCGGATCGGCCAGCGGCGGGACGTGCAGGTGCGCAAGCTCGTGTGCGTCGGAACCCTGGAGGAACGGATCGATGCGATGATCGCCACCAAGCAGGAGCTGGCCGATCTCGCCGTCGGGACGGGTGAGAACTGGGTGACGGAGATGAGCACCGAGCAACTGGGTGAACTGCTGCGACTCGGTGACGAGGCGGTGGGCGAATGACGAACCGGCGACCCGGGCCGTACTTCGGCCAGTACGGCAAGCGACGACCGGTGACGGGCGGGCTGGAGGCACGGTCCCGGCGGGGATCGTTCGGGCGCACGTGGTGGGGCCGCGAGTTCGTGGACATCATCGAGTTCGTCGCCGACAAGGGCCGGATGAGCCGCGGGCGGAACTACGCGCGCAGCGGTCAGGTGATCTCGCTCGAGATCGCCGGTGGGATGGTCACGGGGGAGGTCCAGGGCAGTCAGCTCCAGCCGTTCGTCGCGACCGTCTCGATCGACCGCCTCGACGAGGCGGAAGTCGCGGAACTCGTCGCGCTGGTGCGTCGGCAACCCGGCAGTCTCGCGATGCTGGCGGGCGGCGGAGTTCCGGAGGTTCTGGGGCCCCTGCTGCTGCCCGCCGGGGCGTCGGCGCTGAACTACGACTGCACCTGCCCGGACGACGGCTGGCCGTGCAAGCATGCGGCCGCGGTCGCGTACCTCACCACCGAACGCATCGACGAGAACCCGCTCGAGATCCTGACGCTGCGCGGCGTCGATCTGGACATGCTGATCGACGGTGTCGGCGGCGACTCCTCCGACGCGGACGTCGACGACTGGTTCGGCGACGACTCCTCGCTGCCCGCCCTGCCCGACGCCGACTTCCGGGCGGCGATCGACGACCTCGACCCCCTGCTGCTGCGGAAAGCGGTCCGATCGGTCAGTGAGGACGAGCGTGCGGTGGACGCCGCGATCCGGGAGCTGAAAGCGCTGTACCAGCACTTCCGCTGACCGTGCGATGATGAGGGCGCGGAAGCTCGCCTCGTTCCGCGACCGGGAGCTGGTCAGTCATGTTGACGGTCTACCTGCTCGGCGAACAGCGTGTATCGAACCCGGAGGATGTCCGGGTCGGCCCCATCTCGTCACGGGCGATCGCGCTGCTGGCCTATCTGGTGCTGCACGCCGGTCTCGCCCAGTCGAGGAACCGTCTCGCAGGGCTGTTCTGGCCGGAGTCGAGCGAGCAGCAGGCCCGCACCAACCTCCGGCGGGAACTGCACAACCTTCGCGGTCTCCTCGGATCGGACGGTGCGCTCGCGGCGGACGGGCCGACGCTCACCTGGACGGACTCGCCGTCGTGCCGGGTGGACGTCGACACTTTCCGCAACGAGCGGTCGTCCGCCGTCGCCGCCCTCGCCGATTCCGACGCGCGGGCATTTCTCGATCACGCGGACCGCGCGATCGACACCTATCGCGGCGAGCTCATGCCCGGCACGTACGAAGACTGGGTCCTCGAGCACCGCGAGGTGCTGCGCAGGCAGTGCGTCGAACTCTGTGAGGCGACGGTGCGGGTGTTGCGGGAGTCGGGTGACGTGGAGACGGCCACGGCGTGCGCACGCCGGCGTATCCAGCTCGACCCACTGGAGGAGGTCGGGTACCGGACGCTCATGGAACTGCAGGCCGCGTCGGGCGACCGGGCGGCGGCGATGACCACCTACCACCGGTGCGCGGCCGTTCTGGAAACCGAACTCGCGGTCGCACCGAGCGCGGCGACCAGCAGACTGTTCGACAACCTGCTGGGGGAGCACCCGAGGGCCGGTGCCGCCGCATCTCGCAGGCCCGAACGCGTCCGGGCCGCGGTGCCCGCTCTGATCGGACGGGAGCGTGAACGCGGGGAGCTACAACGGCGCTGGCGGCAGTCGCTCGACGGCAGGCAGGGACTGCTGCTCGTCTCGGGGGACGCGGGTGTCGGCAAGACCCGGTTGACCACCGAACTCGCGGAGATCGCCCGCGCCGACGGGGCGGTGGTGGCGACGACGCGGTGTTTCGGACTGCCGGGCCGCGTCGCGCTGGCGCCCGTCGCCGAGTGGCTGCGCAGCCCGGGATTTCGGTCCGCCATCGGGTCGCTGAACCCGATGTGGCGGGCCGAGGTCGAACGGCTGGTCCCGAGCGCCGAGGCCGGGCCGCGACCGTCGACGTCCCGGGCGATGGTGGACGCATGGCAGCGTCACCGCTTCTTCGAGGGAACGACGCGGGCGGTGCTGTCGTCCGGCCGGCCGGTCCTGCTCGTCCTCGACGATCTGCAGTGGTGTGACGCGGAGACGGCGGCCTGGCTGGCGTTCCTGCTCTCACTCGACACCCACATGTGCGTCCTGGTGGCGGCGACCGCCCGCACGGACGAGGCGCGGTCCCGCCACGATGTGCGGGAAGCGCTGCGAGCCCTCCGGTCGGCACGGCTGGTCACGGACGTCGAGGTGGACCCGTTGACCTCGGAGGGGACCGCGGAACTGGCGCGGTCCCTCGGCGGCCTGGCGCTGGACCCCGCGGAGGAGGCGGTCCTGTACGCCGCGACCGGGGGCTACCCGCTGTACGTCGTCGAGGCCGCCAGGATGGTGCCCGGCACGGATGCGACCGGGGGCGCCGACGACCTGGGGGAGGTGCTGCAGCGGCGGCTCGAACAGTGCTCGGAACCCGCGCGGGACGTCGCCGGCCTTGCCGCTGCGCTCGGCACGGATTTCGATCTGGACCTGCTCAGCGAGGCGAGCGACCTGGACACGGATTCTCTCGTCCAGGCGGTGGACGAACTGTGGCGGCGGAGGATCGTCCGGCCGGCGGGCACCGGCTACGACTTCGTGCACGACCTGGTCCGGGAGGCCGCGTACCGCTCGGTCAGCCCGCCGCGCCGCTGGCTCCTGCATCGGCGCCTCGCGCAGGGACTCGAACTTCTCCACGCGGGCAGCACCGACGACGTGGCAGCGCAGCTCGCCGAGCAGTACCGGCGCGGCGGCCGCCCCGACCGCGCCCTCCAGTACCTGCAGCGCGCCGCCGAGATGGCAGCCAGCATGTTCGCGAACGCGGAGGCTCTGCGGCACTTCCGGGACTGCCTCGACCTTCTCGAGGCGATGCCGGTAGGCCGCAACCGGGACGCTCACGAGGTGGACGTGCGGCAGGGCATGTCGGCGCCGCTGACCACCCTGTACGGGTACTCCTCCGCCGAGCTCGAGCAGACGCTGGACCGCACCGTGGAGCTGGGGCAGCGTCTCCGCCGGCCGAAAATCGTGCTCGGCGCCCTGATCGGATTGTTCGCGGCACATTTCGTGCAGGGGCACACCGCGCATGCCCACGGCATCGGCGCGCGTGCCCTCGAACTGTCCGCGGCCGATCCCGAATTCGAGGGTCAGGCGCAGTTCTCCGTAGCGGGGGCTGCCCTGGCTCTCGGCCGGCCGAAAGAAGCGATCGAACATTTCGACGTCGCGCTGGGATCGTTCTCCGACGACTATTCCTTCATCCTCGGAACCAGGCTCGAAGTGCATGCCCACGCCTGGGAGTCGCACGCGTACTGGATGATCGGTGACGAGCAGAAGGCGGCGCGGTCGTGCGCGGATGCCCTCGCATTGGGCAGGACCTGCGGCCACCCCTACAGTCTCGCGGTGGCGTTGGGATACGCGTCGGTGCTGAATCAGATGCGAGGCGACGACACCGCGCTCCTCGCCTCACTCACCGAGTTGCGGGAGCTGTGCGAGCGCTACCACTTCGCCTACTACAGCCAGTGGTCGCAGATCCTCGAAGGCAGGCTCGTCGGCGGCGAACCCGGTATCGCGAAGATCCGCCAGGGGCTCGCCGAGTTGCGGCGGCAGCGGGCGTTCGCGCGCATGGCCTACTGGCTCTCGCTGCTGGCGGAGGTCCAGATCGACGTCGGTCACACCTGCGCGGCCCGTGCCACGCTCGATGCCGCCCTGATCGCCGCCGAGCAATACGACGACCGCTGGTGGTTGCCGCAGGTGCTGCGTCTGCGTGCGGGCGCCGGGCCGTTCGCGGGCGGGACGTCGGCGCGAACGGTGCGCGAACGCCGGATTCCTACGGTGTGAATTACCAGGTAAGGCCCGTCCGGGGCCCGCCGATCCGAGGAGAAGGTCATGAGCACCACCACCACGAATTCGACACCGTCGACGACGACGCCGCCCCCCTACGCAGAACTGGCCGCATCGTTGCGCGGAGAGTTGATCACCCCCGACGACGACGGCTACGACGACGCGCGTGCGGTGTACAACGCGATGATCGACCGTCGACCCGCGGCCATCGCACGGTGCGCCAACGCCGCGGATGTCGTCGCGTGCGTGCGGTTCGCGCGGGAGCATCACGTCGAACTCGCGGTTCGCGGCGGGGGCCACAACGCGGGAGGTCTCGGCGTGTGGGACGACGCCCTCGTGATCGATCTGTCGGGGATGCGCGCAACCACGGTGTCGCCGGCCGACCGGACCGTCCGGGTGGACGGCGGGTGCACCTGGAGCGACGTCGACCATGCCACCGTGCCGTTCGGCATGGCCACCCCGTCCGGGTTCATCGCCTCCACCGGTGTCGGCGGGCTGACGCTCGGCGGCGGAATCGGCTACCTGACGCGCCGTTTCGGTCTCACCGTGGACAACCTACTCAGCGCCGATGTCGTCCTTGCCGACGGCACTCTGGTGACGGCGAGCGAACGGTCCCACCCGGACCTGTTCTGGGCGCTGAAGGGAGGCGGCGGAAACTTTGGTGTGGTCACGTCGTTCCAGTTCGCGTGTCACGACATCGGCGACCACGGCACCGTCGTCGGCGGGCCGGTGCTGTACGACCTGGAAGACACCCCCGACGTGATGCGGTGGTATCGCGAACTCCTGCCGTCGCTGCCCGAGGAACTCAATGGCTGGATCGGCCTGCTGACCATTCCGCCGGCGCCCCCGTTCCCCGAGGAACTGTGGGGACGCAAGGCGTGCGGCATCGTCTGGTGCTACACCGGCGACCCGGACAAGGCCGACGCGGTACTCGGACCGATCCGCGACTTCGGAAACCCACTGCTGGTCGGACTTCACGAAATGCCATTCACCGCATTGCAATCCGCCTTCGACGGACTGTACCCGGCGGGATTGCAGTGGTACTGGCGCGCGGACTTCGTCCGGGAGATCTCCGACGACGCCATCGACATCCATCTCGAGTTCGGCCGTCAGCTGCCCACCGGTCATTCGACCATGCACATGTATCCCATCGACGGCGCGGCGACGCGGGTCGCCGAGGATGCCACGGCGTTCGCGTACCGGGACGGCGGCTGGGCCGGGGTGATCGTCGGTGTCGACCCGGATCCGGCCAACGCCGAGGTCATCACGGACTGGGCCAAGCGGTACTGGGAGGCCCTCCACCCGACGACGGCGGGCGGGGCGTACGTCAATTTCATGATGTCCGAGGGCGAGGACCGCGTGCGTGCCTCCTACCTCGGCAACTACGACCGGCTCGCACAGGTGAAGGCGAAGTACGATCCGGACAACCTCTTCCACGTGAACCAGAACATCCGTCCCGCGGTCCGGTCGGAGCAATAGGCGCAGCGTATGGATCCGGGGCAGGTGTGGGCGGCGGCATGGCCAATCCTGATCGGCGCGGCAGCGGGATTGCTGGCCGTCTGGGTGGTGCTGGCGCTCGTGCTGTGGCGATCGAGACCCGACAGCACCGGGATCGGGGAGGCGATCCGGCTGCTGCCGGATCTGCTCCGTCTCCTGCGCCGACTCGCGGCCGATCCGGACCTGCCCCGCGGTGTGCGCGTCCGGCTCGTCCTGCTGCTGGTCTATCTCGCGGTTCCGATCGATCTGATACCCGATTTCGTCCCCGTCATCGGATACGCCGACGACGTGATCATCATCGGTTTCACGCTTCGTTCGGTGGTTCGCCGCGCGGGTCCGCAGGTCGTGGCCCGGCACTGGCCGGGCACCCCGGAAGGCCTCGAGGCCGTGCGCCGGGTAACGTGCCTTTCCACCTGCTCGTGACGTCCGGACCGAGAGGATCCCGCCATCACTACCTCCCGAGACGACCTGCCCGCGTTCACGTACCCGGAGGTGGGTGCGAGCCGCGACGTTCCCTTCCCCGCGGGATATCACCATCTGACCGAGCAGAAGGTGATCGGTTACGGGGCAGACGCATTCGACGCGGCCGCCACCCACCTCTGTGCCTGGGGTATGCACCGCGGCGCCGGGCTGGACGTGCGGGCCGACGCTCCGACGGCCGCACCCGGCACGTCGGTGGAACTGCGATGGGGCATCGGTCCGCTTCGGCTGACGTTCTCCTGCCGGGTCGTCTACGTGGTCGACGAACCGCATCGCACGGGATTCGCCTACGGGACGCTGCCGGGTCACCCCGAGAGCGGAGAGGAGAGCTTCGTCGTCGAACAGCGGCCGGACGGCACCGTGCTCGCGACCATCTCGGCGTTCTCGAAACCGGGTCGGTGGTTCACCCGGCTCGGCGGACCCGCGGGCCGGGTCGTGCAGCGGGTGATGACGCGCAAGTATCTGGAGGTGTTGGCCGAGGCCGCACGGTAGGCCGGAGCGTCCGGATCACGTATTCTCGTGGTTGGACCGGACCGGACGGGACCTTTGCAGTCCCACTGTCTGATCCGATGTGTCCGACCCCTGACAGAGCTGGAGCCGCCGGAATGATGCCCGTACATCTACGCGACAGCGTGATTCCGAAGCACGAGCAACTCCGTGCCATCCTGCTGCACAAGTGCACCAAGGAACTTCAGCCCGGCGACCTGATGACGAGTGAACGAAAACTGATGCAGGACTACGGCGTCAGTCGGATCACGGTTCGGGAGGCGATCGGGCAGCTCGTCAACGAGGGCCACCTGGTGCGGGTGCGTGGCAAGGGCACGTTCGTGGCGCATCGTCCGGTGCAGTCGAAACTCCACCTGGCCTCGTTCACGGAGGAGATGCGGGCGCAGGGGCACAAGCCGACGACGGTGGTGCTCGAGAGCGAGGAGGACGCGGCGCCGGAGGCCACCGCGAAGGCGCTGCGCATCGCGCCGGACACCAGCGCCTATCACGTCAAACGGCTGCGGCTGGCGGACGGCGAACCGGTCAGCGTGGACGACGGGTGGTTCAACGCCGCGCTGCTTCCCGGCCTGCTGGACCTCGACCTCACGGGCTCGATCTACCGGGCCACCGCCGACAAGTACGGCATGCCGATCGACCGGGCGGAGCAGACCGTGAGTGCCGACGGGGCGAGCCAGGAGATCGCGACCCTGCTCGGCATCAAGAAGGGCGCCCCGGTGATGTACTTCGACCGGGTGTCCTTCAGCGGCCCCACACCGGTCGAGCACACCCGCAGCTGGTACCGGTCCGATCGCTATCAACTGCAGATGGAAGTTCAGGGGGAGCGGGCTCAGCGCAGCGTCTGAGCCAGGCTTACAGTTGTCGGTCCGGTCTGGCATTCTCTGCTCATGGCTGACACCACAACGCAACGAACAGTCAAGGCCGAGTTCGACATCGACAGCTGGGATGAGATTCCCTACGACGAGCCAGCCGAAGGCCCGAAATTGACCAGGGTCGTGATCCGCAAGACCTACCGAGGCGCTCTGGCGGGAACCGGGGTCGCGGAGGTTCTGACCGCGCAGGGTCCCGAAGGTGCCGGTTACGTGGCGTCGGAACGCATCCAAGCGACACTGGACGGCCGGCACGGAACGTTCGTCATTCAACATGGCGGTCTGGCCGACGGCCCGGACCAGACTACGTTCGGCACCGTGATCCCGCATTCGGGTACTGCGGAACTGACCGGACTGTCCGGTCACGCCACCGAGGCCAGCCAAGGCGTCCTGACTCTCATCTACAGCATCGAGCACCCGTCCTGAAGCCTTCACGGTCGCGGCCACTCGGGAACCGCGGCCGACATGAATCAGCCGCACGCTGAGTTGATTTCATGGCGAGTTGCGCCGGCACCCGGACAATGGTGCGGACCGGCGTACCCTCGCCGACCCGCACCACGTCGATGTGTCCGAACGCAGGTTCCCTCTGTCCCTACGGCGCCGTCCAGTCGAACAGGGCGTCGCCCGTGCTCACGTCGGATCCCACGGTGTCGGTGGACACCGAATCCGGCGTGGAATCCATGACGA
This sequence comes from Rhodococcus sp. JS3073, assembly GCF_026810085.1. Taxonomy (NCBI): domain Bacteria; kingdom Bacillati; phylum Actinomycetota; class Actinomycetes; order Mycobacteriales; family Nocardiaceae; genus Rhodococcus; species Rhodococcus sp. JS3073. The sequence goes on from NZ_CP113951.1 coordinate 6,800,727, forward strand.
CGATCGGGCAGATGGCGGAGTATCCCGTGCCGTCGATCTCGGTCGGATCGAACCGCACCACGGGATCACCCGCGTCGACCTCGTCACCTTCCGCCGCCAGCAGGGTGAACCCCTCGCCCTTCAGCTTCACGGTGTCGATTCCCAGGTGCACCAGCACACCGCCGCCCGCCGAGCCCAGGATGACGAACGCGTGCGGGTGCAGTTTGAGGATCTTGCCCGAGATCGGTGCGAGCACGTCGAGAGCGCCACGGTCGCGCGCTGGTTCGATCGCGACTCCGGCACCCACCATCTGTCCGGCGAACACGGGGTCGGGCACGTCGGCGAGGGCGAGCACTCGGCCGGGCAGCGGAGCCTGAACGGACAGGCTCACAGGATGTCCTCGATGTCCTCGGCCAGCGTGTCCGCCTCGGGGCCGACGATGACCTGGACGACGCTGCCCGCCTTCAACACGCCGTGGGCGCCTGCGGCCTTGAGTGCGGCCTCGTCGACCTTGGCGCCGTCCTTGACCTCGGTGCGCAGGCGGGTGATGCAGGCCTCGATCTCGACGATGTTGTCGGCACCGCCGAGGCCGCTGATGATTGCGTCCGCTTTGGACATCGGTTCTCCCTCGTAGTTCGCGTTCGAGCTGCAGGTGATGGTGCTGGATGGGTTAGCTGGATCACATTTGCCTGTTGACATCCTGTGCTCACCTGGTCAAACTAGCAACTGGTTATGACCGGACAGTACCCGTTGGGGGTGCTGGTCCACAATAGTTTTCCCGAAGCCGTACGACGCGCTCGCCGCCGCCGGTTTCGGGACTCACCAGACGCCGATTCGGCGACCGAAGCGCACAGAGAAGGCCGATATGACTGTCGTAGACAGCCCGAAAAAGGAATCAGCGGTGTTTGCCGGGTTACAGCGCCTCGGGCGCAGCCTGATGCTGCCGATCGCGGTACTTCCCGCGGCCGGCATCTTGCTGCGGCTCGGCCAGGACGACCTCCTCGGCCGATTCGACTCGATGCACACCGCCGCGTCCGTCATCTCCGCAGCCGGCCAGGCAGTGTTCACCTGGCTGCCCCTCATCTTCGCGGTGGGCATCGCCATCGGATGGGCCAAGAAGGCCGACGGGTCCACCGCCCTGGCCGCAGTGGTCGGATACATGGTCATCAACGGTGTGTTCGAGGCCATGTCGCCGGTCGTCCTCGAAGGCAAGACCGATCCGAACGGCGACCAGGCGCTGATCAACTACGGTGTGCTCGCGGGCATCGTGATGGGACTGCTGTCCGCAATTCTGTGGCAGCGGTTCTACCGCACCAAACTGCCCGACTACCTCGGATTCTTCAACGGGCGCAGGCTCGTTCCCATCCTCACCGCCCTCACCGGTCTCGTCGTCGGCGTCCTCATGGCGTTCCTGTACCCGGCGTTCAACTCCGCGCTGACGTGGGTGGGCGAGACCGTCGCCGAGAACTCCGTCGTCGGTGGCGGCGTCTACGGCATGGCCAACCGCCTGCTCATCCCGACCGGACTGCATCACATCCTGAACTCCACCGTGTGGTTCCTCGTCGGCGACTACCAGAACGCGAGCGGCGAACTCGTCCGCGGCGACCTCAACCGGTTCTTCGCCGGCGACCCCAGTGCAGGCATCTTCATGACCGGCTTCTTCCCGATCATGATGTTCGCCCTTCCCGCTGCCGCACTGGCGATCTGGCGCAACGCGCGGCCGTCGCAGAAGAAGGTCGTGGGTGGCATCATGCTCTCCACCGCGCTGACGGCGTTCCTCACCGGGATCACCGAGCCCCTCGAATTCGCGTTCATGTTCGTCGCCTGGCCGCTGTACCTGATCCACGCGTTCCTCACCGGCACCTCGATGGCGCTCGTCAACGCGCTCGGCATCCACGACGGATTCACGTTCTCCGCAGGCTTCTTCGACTACGTGCTCAACTTCGGCAAGGCCACCAACGCGTGGATGCTGATCCCCATCGGGCTCGGGTACGCGGTGATCTATTACGTCCTGTTCAGCTTCGTCATCAAGAAATGGAACCTGCGCACTCCCGGTCGGGAGGACGACGCGGAAACGAGCGCCGACACGGAAAAGGCAGGTCAGTGAGCATGGCTACACGAACGGTCCTCATCGGTTCGAAGGTCGGACTGCACGCCCGTCCCGCTGCGAAGTTCACCCAGGCCGCCGCGGCGGTACCGGTCGCAGTGCAGATCGCGGTCGGCGAGTCCGCGCCGGTGGACGCAGGCAGCATGCTCGCGGTGATGACTCTCGGCGCCGAATTCGGCACCGAGGTGACGATCACCGCGGAAGGGGAGGGCAGCGAGGAGGCCCTCGACCGCCTCGCCGACCTGCTCGCCTCCGACCTCGACGCCGCCTGATGTCGACGGCTACCGAAGTTCTCGTGCACGGCCTCGGGGTGAGTCCGGGGCTGGTCTGCGCACCCTGGCTCGCGTTCGGGACACCGGTCGCGACGTCGGCCGAAGACCCTGTCGGCGAATCGGTCACGGCCGAACTCGCCCGTGTGCGGGACGCCCTCGCGACCGTGTCCGGCGATCTCGAAGCCCGCGCCGCGCAGGTGGACGGCGTCGCGTCCGAGATCCTGCTCGTGTCGGCTTCCATGGCCCGCGACCCGGGAATCGTGTCCGCCGCCGAGGAGAACCTCCGCGCAGGCATGCCGACGGCACACGCCGTGAGCGTCGCGTTCGCCGGCTACTGCGCCAAGCTCGAGGCCCTCGGTGGGTATCTGGCCGAGCGTGTCGCGGACCTGCGTGACCTCGGGAACCGTGCGGTCGCGGTACTGCTGGGGGTGCCGATGCCCGGCATCCCCGATCCCGGGCATCCGTTCGTTCTCGTCGCTCGGGATCTCTCGCCCGCGGACACCGCGATGCTCGGCGGTAGCGACGTGGTCGGGCTGCTCACCGCAGAGGGCGGACCGACTTCTCACACTGCGATCCTGGCGAAATCGCTCGGCCTGCCCGCGATCGTGAACTGCGCCGAACTCGACCGGTTGGTCGAGGGAAGGCCTGTGGTGCTCGACGGGACGACCGGCGAGATCGTCGTCGACCCCAGCGACCTCCGGCAGGCCGAGGTGGCGGAACAGATCACGGAGGCGCGAGCGCGGGTGGAGGGTTCGCGGGGACCGGGGCGCACCCGGGACGGGGCACCCGTCGGGTTGCTCGTCAACATCGGGACGGTCGACGACGCCGCGCGTGCCGCTACCGCGGATTCGGAGGGTGTCGGGCTGTTCCGGACCGAATTCCTGTACCTCGGTAGGCAGATCGCGCCCGCCCTCGACGAGCAGATCGCCACCTACACCTCGGTGCTCGAGCAGTTCGCGGGACGCAAGGTGGTGGTCCGGACACTCGACAGCGGCTCCGACAAACCACTGCCGTTCCTGGACCTCGGCGCGGAGGAGAACCCGGCTCTTGGCGTGCGGGGGCTGCGGGTCGGCACCGTCTACCCGGACGTCCTGGCCACCCAGTTGGAGGCGCTCGGCGCTGCCGCGGCCACTACCGGCGCGGACCTGTGGGTGATGGCGCCGATGGTCGCGACGGCCGAGGAGGCGGAGGGGTTCGCCGCGCTCGCCCGCGCGCGGGGTATCGCCACGGTCGGGGCGATGATCGAGATCCCCTCGGCGGCGCTGCGTGCCCGCGACCTGCTCGAACACCTCGATTTCGTCAGTATCGGGACCAACGACCTCAGCCAGTACACGTGCGCCGTGGACCGGATGGCAGGCAGCCTCGCCCCACTGCTCGACCCGTGGCAGCCCGCCGTCCTGGACCTGATCGGCCTGGTCGGCGCGGCAGGGACAGAGGCAGGCGCACCCGTCGGTGTCTGCGGGGAAGCCGCGTCCGATCCTGCGCTGGCGCCGGTGCTGGTCGGGTTGGGCGTCACCAGCCTGTCCATGGTGGCCCCGTCGCTGGGCGCTGTGCGTGCCCGTCTGGCCGCCACCGACCTCGGCCTGTGCCGGGAGATGGCCGCCGCCGCACGCGCCGCACGGTCCCCGCAGGCCGGACGATCGGCTGTGGCAGCTCTCGCGTCCGGAGCGCTTCGATGATCCTGCGTGGCAAGGTCGTCGTGGAGGACGGCGTGATCGCCGACGGTGTGGTGGTCACCGACGACGACCGCATCTCCTGGGTCGGCTCCGCGGTGCAGTACCGCGGACAGGTGCCGTTGCCGGAACCGAGTTCGTCGATACTGTTGCCGGGCCTGATCGACCTGCACTGCCACGGCGGCGCCGGCGCGGGGTTTCCCAACACCGACGCCGACGGCGCCGGGCGGGCCGCGGATCATCACCGCGAGCACGGCACCACCGGACTGCTCGGCAGCCTGGTCTCGGCGGGGGAGCAGGACCTTCTCCGGCAGGCCGGGGTTCTCGCCGATCTGGTGGAACGCGGTGAGCTCCTCGGGATCCACCTGGAGGGCCCGTTCATTTCCGGTGCCCGGTGCGGTGCGCAGGATCCCGCGTCCGTGATCCCCGGCGATCCCGGCCTGTTCGAGCGGATCTGCGACGCGGCGCGCGGCACCGTCCGGTCGATGACCCTGGCGCCGGAGACCGCGCACTTCGGCGAACTTCTCGCCGCGATGCGCCGGCGTGACGTGCTACCGAGCCTCGGCCATACCGACACCGACGCGGCGACCACGTCCGCGAGGATCGCCGACGCCTCCGGCGGCCCACTGACCGCCACACACCTGTTCAACGCGATGCCGCCACTGCACCACCGCGCGCCGGGGCCGGTGGCCGCATTCCTGGCCGCGGCCGGTCGAGGAGACATCGTCGTCGAATTGATCGCGGACGGAGTGCATCTCGCGCCCGAGACCGTGTCGATGGTGTTCGACACCGTCGGACCCGACCAGATCGTCCTCGTCAGTGACGCCATGGCCGCCGCCGGCGTCACGGACGGCGACTACCAGCTCGGGCCCCTGGACGTGCGCGTCTCGCACGGTGTGGCCCGGCTCGCGACCACCGACGGGTCCGAGGGGGCCATCGCGGGCGGCACCGCACGACTGCTGGACGTGGTCCGCACCGCCGTCGTCGACAGCGGCGTCGGACTCGTCGACGCCGTCGCTTCCGCCACCAGGACTCCCGCCCGGCTGCTCGGCCTGGAGTCCGAACACGGCAGCCTCGCCCCGGGCCGCCGCGCCGATATCGTCGTGACCGATCACCAACTGCGCCCCCGCGGCGTGTTCGTCGGCGGAATACCCGCCGAAACGGAAGGACTCGCATGGAAATCGTAATCCGGCAGACGCCGTCGGAGGTCGGCTCGACCGTCGCGGACATCGTCGAGGGGTACGTGCGCCGCGGTCCGACGACGCTCGGCCTCGCGACCGGCTCGTCCCCGCTCGGGAGCTACCGGGAACTCGCCCGCAGGCACCGTGAGTCCGGACTGGACTTCTCGGAAGCTCGGGCATTTCTGCTGGACGAGTACGTCGGAATTCCGAAAAGCCATGATCAGTCGTACTTCTCGGTGATCCGCTCGGAGTTCGTCGACCACGTGAACCTCGACCCGGATCGTGTGCTCAGCCCGAACGGCGAATCGCCCGACGTCGCCGAGGAAGGTGCGCGGTACGACGCGGCCATCGCCGAGGCGGGTGGCGTCGACGTGCAGCTTCTCGGCATCGGGACCGACGGCCACATCGGATTCAACGAGCCGGGCTCCGCGCTGACCTCCCGCACCCGCGTCAAGACCCTCACCGAGCAGACCCGCCTCGACAACGCGCGGTTCTTCGACAGCGTCGACGACGTCCCGCACCACGTCCTCACCCAGGGGCTGGGCACCATCAGCGAAGCCCGGCACCTGGTGATGATCGCGTTCGGCAAGGGCAAGGCCGAGGCGATCGCCGCCGCCGCGGAGGGACCGCTCGCCGCGTTCTGCCCGGCGTCGGTGATGCAGCTGCACCGGCACGTGACCGTCGTGATCGACGAAGCCGCGGCGAGCAAGTTGCAGCTCGCCGACTACTACCGGTATGCGCTGGAACACAAGCCTTCCTGGCAGTCGTTCTAGATGACACCCGTACTCGAATTGGCGGTCCAGGACGTCGCGGGTGCCCGGATCGCGCGGCGTGCCGGCGCGGTGCGCGTCGAATTGTGCACCGCGCTCGGCGCGACCGGCGGGTTGACGCCGAGCCTCGGCATGATCGAAGCGGTCGCGGCCCAGGGGATCGCGGTGCACCCGCTGATCCGTTGCCGACCCGGCGGATTCGTCTACGACGCCGACGAGATCGCGGTCATGGCCCGCGACGTCCGGGCTGCGGCGAGCGCCGGAGCGGCCGGGGTCGTGCTCGGTGCACTCACGCCCGACATGTCCGTCGACCGGGACGCTCTGGGTCGCCTACTCGACGGCATCGACCCGTACGCGGTCGAGGTGACGTTCCATCGTGCGATGGACGTCGTCGCCGACAGGGCGACCGCCATCGACACGCTCGCGCGGTCGGGGATCATCCGGGTCCTCACCTCGGGAGGAGCGCCGCGGTGCATCGACGGCCTCGACGCCCTGTCCGGCATGGTCGCCCACGCGCACGGGCGGATCCAAGTGATGGCAGGTGGCGGGATCCGCGTCGAGGACATCGCCGCGGTCGCGGGCACCGGTGTCGACGCCGTGCACCTCTCCGCTCGCCGCACCGTCACCGACAGCGGTGGTCCCGGCGGTGGGTCCGGCGGCTACGACGCCGTCGATGAATCCCTCGCCCGGGCCGCGGCGGCGGCGCTGGGGGTCTGATTTCATCGGCTATTGCCGGTGGTGCAGATAGGCTGCTAGAGTCGAACATGCATTCGAACTGCCTTGGGGGAGGTTGGTTGTGGGGGAAGTGATGGCACCGGATCTGGCCGAGTTGCGTGCGTTCACGGCGCGGCTGCGTGTGGTGTCCGCCGGCGGGGATGCGGGGTTGGGGATCGAGTGGCTCGATGCGATCGAGGCGTTGAAGTCGGTCGGGTGCGCGGCGCAGGCGGTGATCACCGACGACGTCGCGACCAGTATCCGAAAGGATCGTGAGGCCCGGAGACTTCCGCGATCCGAGTGGGGCCGCGGGATTGCCTCGCAGATTGCATTGGCGCGCAGAGAATCCCCGAACCGTGGCGGCCGACACCTCGGTTTCGCGCAGGCTCTGGTGCACGAGATGCCCCATACGTTGGCCCTGTTGCAGACCGGTCGGCTGAATGAATGGCGGGCCACCCTGTTGGTGCGGGAAACGGCGTGCCTGTCGGCGGCGGATCGGGCAATCGTGGACCGCCGGTTGTGTTCGGACCCGGCCACTCTCGACGGCGTCGGGGACCGCGGTCTGATCGCGAGGGCGAAAGCGTTGGCGGTCGAGCTCGACGCCGCGTCCGTGATGCGTCGGCATCGGAAGGCAGTGTCCGAGCGTCGGGTGACGACGCGTTCGGCGCCGGATTCCATGGCCTTTCTGAGCGTGCTGATGCCGGTCGAGCAGGCGGTGTGTTTGCAGGACACGCTGGGCCGGGATGCGGACAGCCTGATTGCGACCGGCAACAGCGGCGGCCGCACCCGCAATCAGTTGATGGTGGACCTGTTGTTCGAGCGCGGCACCGGAGTATCAGTGGCATCGGGTGTTCCGGTGGCGGTGAACCTCGTGCTCTCGGACGAGACCTTGCTGGCAGGCGGGCACGAGGCGGCGCAGCTGCAGGGGTTCGGGCCGGTGCCGGCGGGGATCGCCCGGCGCCTGGTGGCGGATGCGGTCGGTTCAGAAACCGAGACGTCGTTGCAGCGGGTGTATTCGTGCCCGCAGTCGGGGGCCTTGACTGCGATGGAATCGCAGTCGCGCACGTTTCCGAAGAGTCTGCGGAAGCTGATCGACGTCCGCGATCAGACGTGCCGCACGCCGTGGTGTGATGCGCCGATCCGCCATCACGACCACATCCGCTCTCGCCGAAAGCGTGGTTCCACAAGCGTGCACAACGGGTCCGGGCTGTGTGAGGCCTGCAATTACGCGAAGGAAGGCGACGGGTGGACCGCCCGCCCGGTGAGCAGACCCGGCCGCACCCATCTGCTCGACGTCGGCACTCCGACCGGGCACCACTACCGATCGGCGGCGCCGCCGCTCCCGGCGGCCGCACGACAGTCGGAAGTCGAGGCGGTACTGATCGCACAATTGCGTGCGTCTTGACCCGGTGGCCATGGGAATCGTCGTAGGGTCGTGTGCATGGCCAGCTGGAATGAGTTCGCCGAAGCTGCTCCGCGGATTGCCGCTATCTTCTCCCGCAGGCACGCGGCGACCGGAAACCTGTGCATGCTCGGCACGCTTCGCTCCGACGGATTTCCGCGGATCAGCCCGGTCGAGCCGAGATTCTTCGAGGATCAGTTGTGGATCGCCGGAATGCCGAACACCACGAAGTTCCGGGACCTGGCGCGCGATCCGCGTTTCTGCCTGCACACGGCGACCGTCGACACCGATGTGAAGGAGGGCGACGCGAAGCTGTGGGGTGTCGTCGACGACGTCCAGGACAAGGCCCTGCATCAGCGTTTCGCGCAGGCGCTGTTCGACGAGACCGGGTTCGACATCCGGGGGCAGGAGTTCGATCACTGCTACCGAGCCGACCTTACCGGCGGCTCGGCAGTGGAGGTCGGCGATGGCCACATGGACATCACGATCTGGAAGCCGGGGGAGCCGGAGCACGTCGTGCGGAAGCACTGAACGCTCACTCCGGCCACGGCACCACGGTCAATCGGGGCCATTCCTTCTGCCACCGGGCGGCTTTGGATTCGTACACTTCGCGCGGGGCGAGGACGGGGTTGGGGCGCAGGATCATGTCGAAGAGATCGGTGAATCCGTGGGGAGCGTAGATCTCGTCGTCTCCGGTGGTGTGTCTGCGGATGCCGTAGCAGCAGGTGGTGGAGGCGAAGTGGTCGATCGCGTCCTTGCAGTCGGTGAAGGGTGTCGCGGGCACGCCGAAGTGGTCTTCGTACCAAAGATGCACACGTGCTTCGTTTCTGACCTCGACGCGCACGTCGAGGTCGTCGAACAGGGTGCCGGCTTTCCGGATGACGGCGTCTTCGGCCTCGTAACCGATGTCGCTGTCGTCGAAGTAGAAGAGGTCGTAGTCGTTGATTCCCGACTGCGGGTCGCGGCCGTCGAGGTGGTTCCAGACGGTCTGGAACACGGCTCCTGCGGTGAGGTACCAGTCCGAGAGGCCGAGCTGGGGTGCACGGTCCAGGATCGTGGTGATGCATGGGTTGGTCCGGAGGATGCGGAGGAAGTTCAGCTCCTCGGGAGAGTGGATCAGCATGACCCGATCGTAGGTTCGTGAGCATGACCGGATCGTCTGCGTCTGGACATACATGGACATCCAACTATAGGATGGGCTACATATTCGGAACTCCCTCATCATCGAGCAAGAAACGGGTTCGCACAATGGTTCAAGAGCTATCCCACTTCGTCGGCGGCAAGCGCGTCCCCGGTGCCTCCAACAAGTTCGGCGACGTCTACGACCCCAACACCGGCGAGGTGCAGGCGCGTGTGCCGCTCGCCGACAAGGCCGAGACCGAGGCGATCATCGCGAACTCGGTGGATGCTCAGCGGGAATGGGCGCTGTTCAACCCGCAGAAGCGGGCCCGCGTCCTGATGAAGTTCCTCCAGCTCGTGCAGGAGGAGATGGATTCGCTGGCACGCCTCCTGTCGTCCGAGCACGGCAAGACGATCCCCGACGCGAAGGGTGACATCCAGCGCGGCCTCGAGGTCATCGAGTTCGCCCTCGGCGCCCCGCACCTGCTCAAGGGCGAGTACACGGAATCCGCCGGAACCGGCATCGACGTGTACTCGATGCGTCAGCCGCTCGGCGTCGTCGCCGGCATCACGCCCTTCAACTTCCCGGCCATGATCCCGCTGTGGAAGGCCGGTCCCGCGCTGGCCGCCGGAAACGCGTTCATCCTCAAGCCGTCCGAGCGCGACCCGTCCGTGCCGCTGCGGCTGGCCGAGCTGTTCCTCGAGGCCGGTCTGCCCGCAGGCGTGTTCAACGTGGTCAACGGTGACAAGGAAGTGGTGGACGTCCTGCTCACCGACGACCGCGTCAAGGCTGTCGGGTTCGTCGGTTCCACGCCCATCGCGCAGTACATCTACGAGACCGCCGCGGCCCACGGCAAGCGTGCGCAGTGCTTCGGTGGCGCGAAGAACCACGCGATCATCATGCCCGACGCCGACCTCGACGAGGTGGCCGACGCCCTCATCGGCGCAGGGTACGGCTCCGCGGGTGAGCGCTGCATGGCGATCTCCGTCGCGGTCCCGGTGGGCGAGGAGACGGCGGATGCGCTCATCGCCAAGCTGACCGAACGGGTCGGCAAGCTCACCATCGGCCGCAGCGACGACGAGTCCGCCGACTTCGGTCCGCTGGTCAGCAAGGATGCCCTCGAACGGGTGAACAACTACATCCAGATCGGCATCGACGAGGGTGCGGAGGCCGTGATCGACGGCCGCGGCTTCACCCTCGAAGGCCACGAGAACGGCTTCTTCGCCGGCGCGACCCTGTTCGACAAGGTCACCACCGACATGCGCGTCTACAAGGAAGAGATCTTCGGACCCGTCCTGCTGGTCGCCCGCGCCGCGGACTACGAGGAGGCGCTCCGCCTGCCGACCGAGCACGAGTACGGCAACGGCGTCGCGATCTTCACCCGCGACGGCGACACCGCCCGCGACTTCACGAACCGCGTGAACGTCGGCATGGTCGGCGTCAACGTGCCGATCCCCGTGCCGATCGCGTATCACACGTTCGGCGGCTGGAAGCGCTCCGGCTTCGGCGACCTGAACCAGCACGGTCCCGACTCCTTCCGCTTCTACACCAAGACCAAGACCGTGACGCAGCGTTGGCCCTCGGGCAAGAAGGAAGAGACCAACCACTTCGTCATCCCCACCATGAACTGAACGGACCTCCATGTTCACCTTGACCGATGACGAGCGGGCGATCAGCGACACTGCCCGCGACTTCGCGGCCGAGCATCTCGCACCGCACGCCGTGGAATGGGATCAGACCAAGCATTTCCCCGTGGACGTCCTCCGCAAGGCGGCGTCGCTGGGGATGGGCGGGATCTACATCCGTGAGGACGTGGGTGGATCCGAGCTGACTCGCGTCGACGCCGCCCGCATCTTCGAGCAGCTCGCCAAGGGCTGCCCGTCGATCGCCGCCTACATCTCCATCCACAACATGGTCACGTGGATGATCGACAGGTTCGGCGACGACGAGCAGCGTCACGCGTGGGTGCCCGGGCTGTGCTCGATGGATCAGCTCGGCAGCTACTGCCTCACCGAGCCGGGCGCCGGTTCGGATGCGGCGGCGCTGAGCACCAAGGCGGTCCGCGACGGCGACGACTACGTGCTCAACGGGGTCAAGCAGTTCATCTCCGGGGCCGGTACGTCCGATGTCTATGTCGTGATGGCCCGCACCGGGGAGAGCGGTCCGCGGGGGATCTCCGCGTTCATCGTCCCGAAGGGTTCGCCGGGTCTGTCGTTCGGGCCGAACGAGGTGAAGATGGGGTGGAACGCTCAGCCCACCCGTCAGGTGATCTTCGAGGACGTGCGGGTGCCGGCGGCGAACCTGCTCGGCTCCGAGGGTGGTGGCTTCCGGATCGCGATGGCCGGGCTGAACGGTGGCCGGCTCAACATCGCGGCGTGCTCGGTGGGCGGCGCGCAGACCGCGCTGGACAAGGCCGTCGCCTACCTGGCCGACCGCACGGCGTTCGGGTCGCCGCTGATCGAATCGCAGGCGCTGCAGTTCCAGCTCGCCGACATGCGCACCGAACTGGAAGCGGCACGCACGTTGCTGTGGCGGGCGGCGTCGGCGCTGCAGGACGGTGCTCCCGACGTCGTCGAGTTGTGTGCGATGGCGAAGCGGTTCGCGACCGACACCGGTTTCGAGGTCGCCAACCGGGCGCTGCAACTGCACGGGGGTTACGGCTATCTTGCCGAGTACGGAATAGAGAAGATCGTCCGGGACCTGCGCGTCCACCAGATCCTCGAAGGCAGCAACGAGATCATGCGCCTGGTCATCGCCCGCAGCGTCGTCGGGGGAGCCCGGCAGGGAAAGCAAGGAGCGGCATGACTGACGCGGTATCCACCGAACCGGAAGTTCTGATCGACAAGAGCGGCGGTCTGGGCCGCATCGTGCTCAATCGGCCCAAGGCGATCAACGCCCTCAACCATGCGATGGTGCGGCAGATCGCGGCGGCCCTGGCCGAGTGGTCCGGCGACGACGCGGTGCGGGCGGTGGTGATCACCGGGGCCGGGGAGCGGGGCCTGTGCGCCGGCGGCGACATCGTGTCGATCTACCACGACGCCAAGGACGGCGGCACCGGGTCGCGGGAGTTCTGGCGCGAGGAGTACATCCTCAACGCGGCCATCGCGAACTACGGCAAACCGTACGTGGCGATCATGGACGGCATCGTGATGGGCGGCGGGGTCGGGGTGTCGGCGCACGGCAGCGTGCGGATCGTCACCGAACGGTCGATGATCGGGATGCCCGAGACCGGGATCGGGTTCGTCCCCGACGTCGGGGGCACCTACCTGCTCGCCCGCACCCCGGGCGAGCTGGGCACCCACATCGCCCTGACGACGGCACGGCTGAGCGCCGGCGACGCGATCGCCTGCGGGTTCGCCGACCACTTCATCCCGTCGGAGAAGATCGGGCAGTTCCTCGAGACGCTGTCGACCACGACCGTTCAGGATGCGCTCGCACAGTTCACCGAACCGGCACCGGCCTCGGAGTTGCTGGCGCAGCAGGGGTGGATCGACGCCGCGTACTCGGCCGACAGTGTCACCGACATCGTCGTCCGCCTGCGCGGCAGCGGGATCCCCGAGGCGGAGAAGGCGGCCGAGCAGGTGCGCTCGAAGTCGCCGACCGCGTGCGCGGTCACCCTGAAATCGCTGCGCCGCGCCCGGCAGGCCGACAGCCTCGAAGAAGTCCTCGGCGACGAGTTCCGGGTGTCCGTCGCCTGCCTGAGCTCGCCCGACCTCGTCGAAGGCATTCGGGCGCAGGTCGTCGACAAGGACCGCAACCCGCAGTGGTCGCCCGCCACGATCGAGGAGGTCGACGACGCGCAGGTCGACGCGTTCTTCGCACCACTCGGAGACCTCGAACTCGGCCTCACCGCCCCGCAGACGCAGCACTGACCACCAGCCACAAGCGTCCAGGAGGGACTGCTATGAGCACTACCGTCGGATTTCTGGGACTCGGCCACATGGGTGGCCCCATGGCGGCCAATCTGGTCAAGGCGGGGCACACGGTGGTCGGCTTCGACCTCGCGCCCGCCGCACTCGAACAGGCAGTGAAAGACGGTGTCACCGTCGCTGATTCGGCCGTCGAGGCCGTGCGCGAGGTGGACGTCGTGATCACGATGCTGCCGAGCGGCAAGCACGTTCTCGGGCTCTACGCGGAGATCCTGCCCGCCGCGAAGTCCGGAACCCTGTTCATCGATTCATCCACCATCGACGTCGCGGACGCCCGGGCGGCGCACGACGAGGCCGTCGAGGCGGGTCACCGTTCGGTGGACGCACCCGTTTCCGGTGGCGTCGTCGGCGCGACCGCGGGAACGCTCGCGTTCATGGTCGGCGGCACCGCGGACGACTTCGAGTCGGCGAAGCCGCTGCTCGACGTGATGGGCAAGAAGGTCGTCCACTGCGGCGACCCGGGCAACGGTCAGGCCGCGAAGATCTGCAACAACATGATTCTGGGCGTGTCGATGATCGCCATCAGCGAGGCGTTCGTCCTCGGCGAGAAGCTGGGCCTGAGCAACCAGGCACTGTTCGACGTCGCGTCCAACGCGTCGGGTCAGTGCTGGGCGCTCACCACCAACTGTCCTGTGCCCGGACCGGTTCCGACGAGCCCGGCCAACAACGACTACCAGCCGGGCTTCGCGGCCGCGCTGATGGACAAGGATCTCGGTCTCGCCGCGAACGCGCTGAAGACAAACGGCGTCGAGGCGGACCTCGGGTTGCGCGCTGCCGAACTGTACAGCCGGTTCCACGCCGCCGGTGGTGGTGGCCAGGACTTCTCGGCCATCATCAACGACATCCGTGAACGTTCTACCGAGGGAGACCAGTGACCGACTTCGAGACCATCCTGCTCGAGCGCAAGGGCCGGGTGGGGATCATCACCCTCCACCGTCCGAAAGCGCTCAACGCACTGAACTCCGAACTGATGCGCGAGGTCGTGTCGGCGGTGGAGGAGTTGGAGAAGGATTCGGAGATCGGTGCCATTCTGATCACCGGTTCCGACCGGGCATTCGCGGCGGGCGCCGACATCAAGGAGATGCAGCCCAAGTCGTACATGGACGTCTACCTCGACGACTTCTTCGCCGCATGGGACCGGCTCGCCGCGGCCCGCAAGCCGACAATCGCTGCCGTCGCCGGGTACGCACTCGGCGGCGGATGCGAGCTGGCGATGCTCTGCGACATCCTCATCGCCGCCGACACCGCGAAGTTCGGGCAGCCGGAGATCAAGCTCGGTGTCATCCCCGGCATCGGCGGTTCGCAGCGACTGACGCGCGCAGTGGGCAAGGCCAAGGCCATGGAACTGTGCCTGACCGGCCGGAACATGGACGCCGAGGAGGCCGAGCGTGCCGGGCTGGTGTCGCGGATCGTGCCTGCCGCGGATCTCCTGGACGAGGCGCTGCAGACGGCGACCACCATCGCCGAGATGTCCCTTCCGGTCGCGATGATGGCGAAGGAAGCAGTGAACCGTTCGTTCGAGACCACGCTCACCGAGGGCGTCCGGTTCGAGCGTCGGGTGTTCCATTCGACGTTCGCCACCGAGGATCAGAAGGAAGGGATGGCGGCGTTCGTCGAGAAGCGTGCGCCCGTCTTCAAGCACCGCTAGAGATACTGAAAACGGCTGTCGCCCCGCACCGGGATCCGGTGCGGGGCGACAGCCGTCTCACCACTTGGTGGGGGCGTCTCCGGTGTCGAAATCGCCTGCCTCGCGGCGCAGTTCGGCGAGGATCGTGACCAATTGTTCCAGCTTGTCGCCGGACACCCCGGGGCTCGAGAACACCTGGGCGTTGAGTCGCTCGGTGGACTCGACAGCCAGTTTCCTTCCCGCATCGGTGATTTCGATCAGTGTCGCGCGGCGATCGCTCGGATGCGGTACGCGCCGCACGAGATTCGCCGTCTCGAGCCGGTCGACGGCGTTGGTGACGCTCGTCGGGTGAACCTGAAGGCGCGCGCTGGCCTTCACCATCGGGAGCGCGCCCGTGCGCGTGAACGTCAGCAACGTCAGCAATTCGTATCGGGCGAACGTGAGCCCTGACGGCTTGAGCACCTCTTCGACCCGGGCCATCATGATCTGCTGTGCCCGCATCACCGAGGTCACCGCGGCCATGCCGTCGGCGACATCGCCCCAGCCGTGCTTCGTCCACTGCCGGTGGGCCTCTTCGATGGGGTCGAGATGAAGTGGTGACGGTGGTGGCATGCGTCGATCATCCCATGACGGGTGATGGGCCGCGAAAGTCTGCCGAGCGTGTCGTCAGTGCGCGTCCGCCTTCGCGGCGGCCGCCAACGCCACCAACCCGAGTCCCGCGCATGCCGTCATCGTGACCGCGAGTGCGACGCCGGTGTTGCCGAGCACGCCGACCAGGGGAGCGATCAGTGCGCCGACACCGAATTGCAGAGCGCCGAGCAGCGCGGCGGCCGTGCCTGCCGCCTCCCCGTGCCGTCCGAGCGCGAGCGCCGGGGCGTTGGGCAGGACGAAGCCCACGCCGGCGAGGAGGAACCACAGCGGAACGACGAACCCGACGAGCCCGCCGAACTCGAAGTGGGCGGTGGTGATCAGTGCCAGGCCGGCCACCGTCGCGAAGGCGAGGGCCGACACCGTGATCTGCAACGGTGACCAGCGTGCGAGGGCGCGGACGTTGAGTTGCGAGGCGCCGATCAGAGCGATCGCGCCGGAGCTGAACAGCAGCGCGAACTGCTGCTCGTCCAGGCCGTACTGGTCCTGGAAGACGAACGACGCTCCCGAGACGTACGAGAACAACGATCCCATCGCCACACTCGACACGAGGGCGAGCACCATGAACGCGCGGTCGCCCAGCAGGCTCTTGTACGTGCCCAGCACGGCGCGCAGATTGCTCTTGCGCCGCCGCTCCGGCGGCAGCGTCTCCGTCAGACCCCACACGCCGATCAACGCCGTCAGTATGCCGATCACGGCGAGGACGACGAAGATCCCGCGCCAGTCGACGGCGATGAGGAGCGCCCCGCCGATACTCGGGGCGAGGACGGGTGCGACACCGAGCACGAGCATCAGTCGCGACATCACGACGGCGACCGTGTTCCCCGCGAACAGGTCGCGCACGACGGCGAGCGCGACCACCGCTGCGGCGGCGGCCCCGATGCCCTGGAAGACGCGGAGCACACCCAGCACCGCCACGGTCGGCGCGAACACCGCGAGCACCGAAGCGGCGACGTGGACACCGATACCGGCGATGAGGGGTCGCCTGCGCCCGAGGCTGTCCGAGAGCGGTCCGACGATCAACTGCCCCAGCGCGAGGCCGAGCAGAGTGCCGGTGATGGTCAGCTGGACCGCGGACGAGGATGCGCCGAGGTCGGTTCCGATGTCCGGAAGCGCGGGCAGGTACATGTCGATGGTGAAGGGGCCGAGGGCCACCATCGCGCCGAGTACGAGGATTACCCGAAGGCTGGGACGGGTGGTTGTCCGGTCGCCGGTCGGCGCGGTGCGTTCTTCGGTATCGGTCACGAAGCAACACAGCAACGAGGGCACGTGGTTTGTTCCCGCCCCGGCGTGTCGGTTTCAGAATCACCGTGAGCGCAACCCTCGCGCCCGGGGCACCGGCCGGGGCACAGTAATCATCGATGCGGGTGTGACTGAGTGGTTGAGGTACCGGCCTGCAAAGCCGTTCACACGGGTTCGAATCCCGTCACTCGCTCGACGAGAACCGGCAGGTGATGCACCTGCCGGTTCTCTTTCGCGTGTTCACACGTCTTCGAGGCGAATGCCCTTGGTCTCCTTCATGAACAGGCATGCGACACCGGTGAGGACGGCCAGCACCATGATGTAGACGCCGAACACCCAGCCGAGGTCGAGTCCGAGGAGAAGCTGGTTCAGATACGGGGCGGTGCCACCGAACACCGCGACGGAGAACGAGTACGCGAATCCGATCGCCTGGGTGCGTAGTCGCGTCGGGAAGCTCTCCGACAGTGTGGACGACAGAATCGACGCCGGGACCGCGACGATCAGCAGCGCGGCGGTGGTGGCGACGAGCAGGGTCCACCCGTCGGACGTGATCATCATCGTGAGCGGCAACTGCAGGACGAACATCAGAACCGCGAAGGCACCCAGCATGGGCCGCCGGCCGATCTTGTCGGAGAGCAACCCGAGGAATGGCAGCGAGACCAGAGCGATCAGCTGAGCGATCACCAGCATCCAATACGCGGTGTCGGGATTCATACCCTGCTGGGTGATCGCGTACGTGGAGATGTACGAGGTCCACGTGTAGTGCGCGGCCGTGATGCCCGAGGTCATCCCGATCATCAGGAGGATCGCCCGGACGACGGCGCGCCGGGGGATGCTCGGCTGATCGTCCTCCTTCTGCGCGGCGTCGAAGACGTCGCTCTCCTCCATGCTGCGGCGCAGGTACAGGGCGAACAGTGCCAGGAGCGCGCCGATGAGGAACGGGATACGCCAACCCCATTGACCGACCGCGGTGTCGGACAGAGAGGAGGTGACGACGCCGCCGACGGTGTAGGCCAGCACCGAACCGCCGAAGATCGCGATGAACGCGACGCTGCCCCACATGCCGCGCCGGTGCGGCGGCGCGATCTCACCGACGTAGGAATACGCGGTCGCGGACTCGCCGCCGTGCGCGAAGCCCTGCATCACGCGTGCCGCGAGCAGGATCAGGGACGCCCACGCGCCGATCGCCGAGTAGGTGGGCATCACTCCGATGATCAGGCTGCCGGTGGCCATCATCAGCATGGTCGTGACGAGGACGAACTTGCGTCCGCGCTTGTCGGCGATCCGGCCGAAGATGATCCCGCCGAGCGGGCGCATCAGGAAGCCCACCGCGAACACGGCGAGCGTGGACAGCAGGGCCGAGACCGGGTCCGAGTTGCTGAACATCGCCGCCGCGATGAACGGGGCGAACACCGCATACGCGCTCCACTCGTACCACTCGAGGACGTTGCCGACCGAACTGGCGAGGAGCGATTTCTTGCGGGAGGCGAGGGTGGTGCCGGAATTTGTGTCAGGCTGCGCCTGGCGAGTGAGGTCGACGTTCACGTGCAGTCACTTTCGTCGGGGTCGCGGAGTCGAAATGTCGAGGGAGGTGCCGTCAACGCAGGTCGCTGCGACGGATCTTGCCCGTCTGCGTCTTCGGGAGGTCGGAGATGATGTGCACCAGCCGCGGCCGCTTGTACGCGGCGAGCCGGTCGCGGGCGAACGCGACGAGTTCGTCCTCGGTGGCGGTCGCACCCTTGCGGAGCGAGACGTAGGCGACCACCGACTCGCCCTGGTAGTCGTCGGGTTGCCCGACGACGGCGGCCTCGTGCACGGCCGGGTGCTCGTAGAGGGTGTCCTCGACCTCACGGGGCCACACCTTGTAGCCGGACACGTTGATCTGATCCTTGAGCCGGTCGACGAGGTACACCCACCCCGCCTCGTCGATGATCGCGACGTCCCCGGTGCGCAGCCGTCCGCCGGGCAGCGTGTCCCGGGAGGCGTCCGGGTTGCGCCAGTAACCCGAAACAACCTGCGGTCCGGCGATTTCCAGTTCGCCTGCGGTGTGGGGCGGAACGGGGTCGCCATTCGGGTCGACGGCCCGGATGTCCACGCGGGGCAGCGGGAGACCGATGGACAGTGAGCCGCTCGACGGGTCGACCGGCGCCCGCAGGCCGGGTGGCACCGCGATCACTCCGGCCGTGGTCTCGGTCATCCCGTACGCGTTGTGGATGTACTTGCCGAACCTGGCTTCGAACTTCTCCACGGTGGCAGGCGGGATGGGCGCGCCGCCCGAGTAGAGGGTCTTGACCGAGGCGAAGTGGTCCGCGTTCACACCCGGCACCTCGGACAGGGCGTTGAACACGGTGATCGAACCGATCGTGTAGGTCACCCGGTGCTCCACGAACGTCTCCAGTGCGACGGCCGCGTTGAACCGATTCGCGAAGACGAGCACACAGTCCCGGACGAGGGCCACACCGGCATTGAGCACGGCCCCGGTGATGTGGAACAGGGGAGCGACAGCGAACACGACGTCCCCGTCGACGACGCCGGCGCAGTAACCGAAGTCGAGTGCGGTGGCCAGCACGTTCGCGTGAGAGTTGAGCGCGCCCTTCGGTGGGCCGGTGGTCCCGGAGGTGTAGGTGAGCAGAGCGAGGTCGCCGCCGCCGAGTTGGACGAGGGGAGGCCGCCTGCCGCGAAAGCGCGTGAGCAGTTCGACGAGGTCGCCGTCGGCTGCCGGCGCGGCGCGCGTGGTGGACTCGAACACCCGCGGATCGTTGCGGGTCTGGAAGTCGAGGGCACTGGTGCTGATCGAGAATCGCACGCTGCTGCCGCGCAGGGTCTCGGCCGTGGCCGCGGCGCTCACGTCTTCGCAGATGATGCCGATCGGTTCGGCATCGTCGACGAGGCGGCGGAGTTCGTTTCCGCGGTACATCGGATTGAGCACCAGCGCCGCTGCGCCGATCTTCCACAGCGCCAGCAGAGCGAGGGCGTACTGCGGCACATTCTGCAGGTAGATGCCCACCCGGTCACCGCGCCCGACACCCCACTCGTCCAGCGCGACGGCGAGGGCGTCCGACAGGTCGTCGAGCTCGCGTGCCGTGAGGGCGCCATCGAAATAGGCCACGGCGGGGTGATCGGGATGCGTCTGCACTCGCGACCGCCACGCGTCGAGGGTGGTCGCGACGGGTGGCTCCTGGATTCCGTCGTTGGTGAACGTCGACGACACCGCATGTCCCCTTTCTCCGGCTCCGGTCCGAACGGGATGTCCGAATTCGAGAGGCCGACCGATCACTCGCTCGGTCGGTGTGGGCAAGTGTTGTGTGTCACACGAGGCGTGTCAAGTCGGTGCCTTCTCCCGGCGTCCGGAGGGCTGCTACTTCCGTCGCGACCGCGTGGCGGTTGCGGCTCATATTTCCGTCTGGCAATATGAAGATATGAGCGCCTACGCCGCCCTGGCCGAGCCGCACCGCAGACAGATTCTCGACCTGCTGCGTGAGGGTGAGCGGCCCGCCGGAGAACTGGTGGAGCGCATCGCGCTCAGTCAGCCCGGCGTGTCCAAGCACCTCAAGGTGTTGCGCGAGGCCGGGCTCGTCGTGGTACGCGCGGATGGCAAGCAACGCCTGTACGCGCTGCGCCCAGAACCCCTCGCCGAGGTCGACCAGTGGCTGGAGCCGTATCGCGCGTACTGGTCGAGGCACCTCGACGCCCTCGAACGACACCTAGAGGAGAACCCATGACCGACGGAACCATGGAGACGATCGACGGTCGCCCGGCGCTGCGCTTCGAGCGCACGCTCGCCCACTCGGTCGAGCGCGTGTGGCGGGCGGTCAGCGTGCCGGCAGAGCTCGAGCGCTGGTTTCCCGCCGCCGCCGAGTGGACACCGGCGACAGGGGAGACCTTCGAGGCCTACGGCGCGACCGGCGAAGTGACCGAGGTCGATGCGCCCCATCGGCTGGCGTGGACCTTCGGCGGTGAGCGGTACAGCTTCGATCTGGCCGCTGAGGGAGACGGGTGCCGGTTGATCTTCATCCATGTCTTCGGCGACCGTGCGACCGCAGCGCAGACCGCGGCCGGCTGGGAGACCTACTTCGCGCGGCTCGAGCCTCATCTCGCCGGCGGGTTCCTCTCCGAGGCGGAGGCGCACGGGTCGTGGGACCGGTGGGAGGAACTTCACGAGCGCTACGCCGAGCGCTTCGGCGTCGACCCGACGCCGGGTCGACGCTTCCTGGAGGCTCAGCGCGCCGGCCAATGACATCCCGTAGGCCCGGGGGGCACCGACGAGCGCCGAATTCCTCGTTCGCGACGCGGTAGTGGAGGTAGGCGACGCTGCCGGGTCCGGATCAGGGTGTCATGTCGAGTGCGTCGACGTCGACGCCTGCGGCCGGAAGCAGGTGATAGAAAGCGCGTTCGCAGAGGTCGATCATGTCCGTGCGGTCCATGGTCGGCTCGTCGAGCCACGACAGCACGATCTCTTCCATGAACGCCTGCCAGCCCGAGATCGCGGCCTCGAGCGCGGGTGTCGTCGGCACCCCGGATTCGGCGAGCGACGCACCTATCCAGCGGGTGAACGTCCTCCGCATGCCGCGGTAGATCTGCCGCATCCGCTCGTCGCCGCTACCGGCCATCCGCATGACCGCCAGGTAGATGGTGGGGTGCTCGATCACCGCGTCCGCGAACGTCTCGACTCCGGCTCGGAGCTGTCCCGACACGGGGAGTGTCGCGTCGGGTGTCATCCGGCGTTGCAGTTCGGACGCCGAGGCCTCGAGGACGGCGTTGCGAAAACCCTGCTTGTTCTTGAAGTAGTGGAACAGCAGGGGCGGGGAGACGCCCGCCTCGGCCGCCACCTGGTCCATCGACAGGTCGTCGAACGGCACCGTTTCGAGCAGATGGACGGCCACGTCGAGGATCTGCGCGCGCCGATCTTCGGGAGAGCGGGGTGCGGCGGCCACCCCTGCACTCTATTGAGGAACCCTCGAACCGTCCATTGACTTTTACTCAACGGGATACGTAACCTCGGGTTACACATACCGAGTGTGAGGAGCGCAACAATGTCGGATTTCGATGTCGTCGTC
The DNA here is from genome assembly GCF_026810085.1 of Rhodococcus sp. JS3073. NCBI lineage: Bacteria > Bacillati > Actinomycetota > Actinomycetes > Mycobacteriales > Nocardiaceae > Rhodococcus > Rhodococcus sp. JS3073. Next base: position 6,822,448 of record NZ_CP113951.1, read on the forward strand.
AATGATGGGCTGTGGTTCGACGGAACCGGATCCGCGCCCCGGCGGCGCAATCTCGGCATCCGCGACGGCGTCGTCGTCCGCGCATCGATCCGCCCGCTGCCCGTCGGACCCGACACCGAGATCATCGATGCGGCAGGCAAATGGGTGGTCCCCGGGTTCGTGGACGTGCACACCCACTACGACGCCGAGGTGCTCGTCAGCCCCGGACTGCCGGAGTCGGTGCGACACGGCGTGACCACCGTCGTCCTCGGAAACTGCTCCCTGTCCACCGTGTACTCGACGCCGCGCGAGTGCGCCGACCTGTTCAGCCGGGTCGAGGCCGTGCCACACGACTCCGTGCTCAGGATCCTGGAGGAGAACAAGATCTGGCAGAGCCCGGCGGAGTATGTCGAGGCACTCGAGTCGCTTCCGCTCGGCCCCAACATCGCCGGTTTCATCGGACACTCCGACATCCGCACCCACGTGCTCGGCCTCGGCCGGGGCACCGACAAGCGGACCAAGCCGAGTGCTCGCGAACTCGAGCGGATGGGCGCGCTGCTCACCGAGGCCGTGGACGCCGGCTTCCTCGGACTGTCCTCGATGACCAATGCGCTCGACAAGATCGACGGCGACCAATACCGTTCGCGCTCATTGCCGTCCACGTATGCGCGGTGGAAGGAGTTCCGCTTCCTCAACCGCATCCTGCGCGAGCGCGGCAAGATCCTGCAGAGCGCGCCGACGATCAACCTGCACCCCAACATCGCGGGATTCTTCGCGGAGAGTTCGGGTCTGGGACGACGCAAACCCCTCAAGACGTCGCTGCTGTCGGCCGCGGACTCGAAGGCCTACCCGCCGATCGTGTACTTCATGCTCGCCGCTGCGCCACTGCTGAATCGCTTCGCCAAGACCGACTTCAAGTGGCAGCACCTCCCGGTGCCGTTCACCGTCTACGCGGACGGAATCGACCTCGTGGTGTTCGAGGAGTTCGGTGCCGGCGCGGCGGCACTGCATCTCAAGGACCAGGTGGAGCGAAACGCCCTGCTGCAGGACGAGTCCTACCGACGTCGGTTCCGCAAGGACTACGACAACAAGTTCAGCCCCCGCATCTGGCACCGCAACTTCTACGACGCGGTGATCGTCGGGTGCCCCGACGAGACGCTGATCGGCAAGACGTTCGGCGCGGTGGGCGACCTGCGTGGCGTGCACCCGGTCGACGCGTACCTCGATCTCGTCGTGAAGTACGGCACCGACCTGCGGTGGCGGACCACCATCGCCAACCATCGTCCCAAGTTCGCGAAGAAGCTCGCGGCCAGCTCCGGCGTGCAGATGGGATTCGGCGACGCGGGTGCGCACCTGCGCAACATGGCGTTCTACAACTATCCGATCCGGTTGCTGAAGAAGGTCAACGACGCGCAATCCGACCGCAAGCCGTTCCTGTCCGTCGAGCGTGCCGTTCACCGGCTGACGGGAGAGCTGGCCGACTGGTACGGCCTCGACGCCGGACACCTGCGTGTAGGGGACCGCGCCGATCTCGTCGTCATCGATCCGGCGGGCCTCGACGCCACCGTGGACGGATTGTTCGAGGCCGAGGTCCCTGAATACGGCGGTCTGCGCCGGATGGTGAACCGCAGCGACGGCGCGGCGGTCGCGACGGTGATCAACGGCAGACTCGTGTATCGCGACGGAGAGTTCACCGGCGGGATCGGCGTCACCAAGACGGGACGGTTCCTCCGCGCCGGTGCGTCGGCCGCAGACCGCAGCGAGCGTGAGACGGCCGTCCGATGAGCGGCACGGAGCGGATCGGCACGTTCACCCGTGACGGGCTCGTGTTCGACGTCCGCGACGAGGGTCCGATCGACGGCACACCGGTAGTGCTGTTGCACGGATTTCCGCAGGACTCGCGGTCGTGGGACGCACTGGCGCCGTTGCTGCACCGGCGGGGTTTCCGCACCCTCGCGCCGGACCAGCGCGGCTATTCGGCCGGGGCCCGGCCCCGCGCCCGCTGGGCGTACCGCACGTCGGAACTGGTCGCAGACGTCGTCGCGCTCATCGACCAGGCAGGTCTCGGCCCGGCGCATGTCGTCGGGCACGACTGGGGCGCGGCGGTGGCCTGGGGTATCGCGGCGGAACGGCCCGACCGGGTCCGCACGCTCACGGCACTGTCGGTTCCGCACCCTGCGGCATTCGTGCGGGCGATGGTCACCAGTCGCCAGATCCTGAAGTCCTGGTACATGTTCGCGTTCCAGCTGCCGTGGATTCCGGAGCGGGTGATCGCCTCGGACCGTTTCGGCTACCGCGCCCTGCGCGCCAGCGGTCAGTCCGCGGGCGAGGCGAAGCGCGACCTGGAGTCCATGCGCGACCGGACGCGGGCTCGGGGCGCCCTGAACTGGTATCGGGCCATGCCGTTCACCGCACCCCGATCGGCCTCCCGGAAGGTTCGGGTGCCCACGCTCCTCGTGTGGAGCGATGGCGACACGGCGATCGGTCCGGTGGGGCCGGCGCTGACCTCGCGATTCGTCGACGGCCCGTACACCTACGAGGTGCTCCACGGCGTGAGCCACTGGATCCCGGACGAGGCGGCCGTGCGCGTCGACGAACTACTCGGCAACCACCTGCTCGATCAGTCGTGACGCCGATCGGTCCGTCCGTGCACCGTCGCCGGCCGGTACTGATCGGCTGTCCGCTGTCGGTGAACGCCGCGGCGTCAGGGAGCGTCGTCTGGAAGACTCCGGAGGTATGGAAGCTCAGCGCAGACTGACGCTGGTGACGGCCGCTCCCGAGCAATCACGGGAGGAGCCGCTGGTGCGTGAGCTGTACGGGCGAGTGCTCCGCGAGGCGCGCCGGGACCAGGATCGGAGTCTCGAGGACGTCGCGGCCGCCGTCGGCATGTCGAAGCAGTACCTCTCCGAGATCGAACGCGGGAAGAAGGAGCCTTCGTCGGAAATGCTGCGCGCAGTGTGTGGCGCGCTCGGTCTGCCGGTGGAACACCTGCTGTTCCGGTCCGGGCGCCGGCTCGGCGCGGCGAACCGGAACTCGGCGGCCAGGAGCTCGAACCGGCAGGTGCCCACCCTGCTCGCCGCCTAGCGTCCTCCGGTCAGGCCGCGACGAGCGTGTCGGCCAGGCCGTAGTCGATGGCCTCCTCGGCTGTGAAGATGCGATCCCGGTCAGTGTCCCGCCGCAGGCGCTCGACGGTCTGGCCGGTGTGTTTGCTCAGAATCGCCTCGGTCTGCGAACGGACCCTCATGATCTCCGCGGCCTGGAGCGCGAGGTCGGAGATCGTGCCGTTGCCCTGCGTGGACGGCTGGTGCAGCAGTGTCCGGGAATGCGCCAGGACGTGGCGGTGTCCCTTGGTTCCCGCCGCCAGGAGCACGGCGGCGGCGGACGCGGCCTGCCCCATGCAGTACGTGGCGATGGTCGGGCGGAGGAACTGCATCGTGTCGTAGATCGCGAGCATCGCGGTCGTGGAGCCGCCGGGGGAATTGATGTACAGCCCAATTTCCTGATCGGAACTGTCCGCCTGGAGGTGGAGCAGCTGCGCCATCACGACATTGGCGACACCGTCGTCGATCTCGGTGCCCAGGAAGACGATCCGCTCGTTCAGCAGTCGGCTGAAGATGTCGAACGACCGCTCGCCTGCCGGGGTGCGTTCGATGACGTGGGGAATGGTGTATTGGGACATGGCTTCACAATCCAATTCTCGGGGCGGTGGTGTGCGGGGCGATCTCGGCGAACGAGGACACGACGCGGTCGACGATCCCGTAGTCGCGGGCCTCGTCGGCGGTGAACCACCGGTCCCGATCGCTGTCCTCGGCGATCTGCTCGACCGGATGCCCCGTCTCGGCGGCGAGGATCTCCTGCGACTGTCGTTTCATCCGTTCGAGGCTCTCGGCCTGAATGGCGATGTCGACGGCGGTGCCGCCGATGCCCGCCGAGGGCTGATGCATCATGATGCGGCTGTGCGCCAGGCTGATCCGCTTGCCGTGGGTGCCCGAGCACAGCAATACCTGGCCCATGCTCGCGGCGAAACCCATGGCGACGGTCACCACGTCGTTGGGAACGAGCTTCATCGTGTCGTAGATGGCCAGACCGGCGAAGACGGAACCGCCCGGTGAATTGATGTACAGCACGATGTCGCGTTTGGGGTCGGCGGCCGCGAGCAGAACCAGTTCGGAGCAGGCCCGCTCGGCCATGGCGTCGTCCACCTCGCCGGTGAGGAGAATCGTGCGCTGGCGAAACAGTCTGTCCGCCAACAGGTCGCGGTAGTTCAGGTCGGGTAGTGCGGCTGTGGTCATGCCTCCATTACTACCGCCGCGCCGGCACCGTACCGGCAATTGTCTGCTGTGGGCAGACGGCCCCGGGTCCGGAAGGCCCGGACTCGCGGAAAGTGACGCAGATCGCACACGTGGCGGTGCGCGATTCTCACGGGCGTGAGCTGGGCGTTCGTGATTCGAGGTGACCACGAGGAATCCAGGGGATGAACGACTCACCACGGGCAGATGAACGTCGGAAACAGACCGCTCGGACAGTGGAATTGTCCGCGCGCGAGGGCGAAGTCGCTGGTTAGGGTTCCCTCATGCACGTTCTGTTCGTCTGTAGCGGGAACGTCTGCCGCTCACCGATAGCAGAGCGGCTGACACACGCGTACGCGCACGCCCACGACCTGCCGCACCTCACGGCGGAGAGCGCCGGTGTCCGCGCCCTCGTGGGCTTTCCGATCGAGCCCGTCGCCGCCCGCGTCATCGAAGGCCTCGGCGCGAGCGCCGACGGTTTCCGGGCGCGTCGCCTGCTGCCCGAGATGATCAAGCGCGCCGACCTGGTCCTCGCGATGACCGAGCAGATCCGGGACCGTTCGATGGAACTGCTCCTCGGGACGAGCCACTGCACGTTCACGCTTCGCGAGGCCCGCCGGATCGCCACCGACACCGGTGCCCGCACCGTCGCCGAACTCGCCGTCGCCCGGAGGGAGTACGGGGAGATCGACGACGCGAACATCAGCGACCCCGTCGGCCTCGGCGAGGCGGCGTTCACGCAGGTGGGGGATCGGATCGCCGCCGAGCTGATGCCGCTGCTCGACGCGCTCGACCTCGGCAGCGGCACGAAACGGGAACCCGAACCCGAGGCCGAACCCCTACCCGAGGCCGGGCCCGATCCCGAACCGCCGCCGTCCCCGGTCATCCACCTGCCGCTATCGCCCAGGCCGTTGATCGCGGCGCGGGCGGCGTCGTCGATCCTCGACTATCCCGTCAGCTGGTCGCGCTGAACTGGTAGTTGGCGAATCTCTCGTCCACCTGCTCGGCCGTCAGCCCGAATTCCTCGAGGGTGTACTTGTGCGAGGGGCGGCGGTCTCCGCTGCGACTCTCGGCGTGCATCGCCTCCATCGCCGCCTGGGCAGTGGAACCGAGACCGAGCCCGAAGTGCGTGTAGACCCCTTCGACGGTGCCGAGTGGATCGGCCACGAAATCCTGGTAGTCGACGTCGATGAACTGAGCGGGGTCGTGCCGGGCGCGGGCCGCGGTGAACTCCTCGAGCCCCCGGGCCCACAGCTCGAGCTGGCTCTCCCCGATGACGCTGCCCCGGAACTTCTCCGACCACCCTTCCGTCGCCTGCTCCGCCAGGCTGCACACCGACGGGACGATCGTGCGCGGCGGCCGGTGGGTCTGGACGATCAGTGCGTCCGGATAGACGGCGAGCAACTCGTCGAGCGCGAACACGTGGCTCGGGTTCTTCAGCACCCAGCGGCGGTCCCGATCGGGAAGCCCGATCAGCTGCAGGTTCTTCTTGTGCCGCTGGTAGGCGTTGGTCCAGTCCTGGCCTTCGAGCCAGTGGGAGTACGTCGGGAGGGACGCCAGGCACTCGTAGGAGATCGATTTGAACGTCTGCCGCAGCAGTTGCCAGCACTCCTCGACTTCGCTCGCCGACATGTAGTGCACGCCCATGAATTCGGGGCGTTCGATGTGGTGGCGGCTGAAACCCTCCTCGATCTTCTGGAACACGGGATTCGATTCCCACGTCTCGCGCGGCGGCCGGGGCTGAGGCATCTCGGTCAGCCACATCTCGAGGCCCTGATGAGACGGGTCCGCGGTGAGCAGCCGGTGCAGCGCCGTCGTCCCCGTGCGGGGAAGACCGGTGACGAAGATCGGCCGCTCGATCCGCACGTCCGCGTGTTCGGGGTTCTGCTTCCAGGCCGCCTCGCTCAGCAGCCGCGCCACCAGGGCGCCGCGGAGGAACACCCGGGACACCTTGCTGCCGAGCGGGGTCAGCTGCTCGTCGACGTGATACGAGTCCAGCAGGACGCCGAGGGCCTCGGTGTAGTCGTCCACGCCGAAGTCGGTGAGGCCGGTCAGGCGGGTGGCCGAGGCGTGAAGGTCCTCGACCGTGCCGACGGTGGTGCGCTCGCTCATGATGCTCCGGTTCTCGTCGCTAGTGATGGAATTCGCCGCAGTTGACGTCGAGGCACTGGCCGGTCACGGCGCTCGCCAACGGTGAGGCCAGGAAGATCACGGCGTCGGCCACTTCCTCGGTCGTGGGGAGCCTCTTCAGATCGGTGTTCGCGGCGGTGTGTTCGTAGATCTGCTCGACGGTCGTCCCGTACTTCTCGGCCTGGTGCGTGAAGTACTGCTTCAGCGTGTCTCCCCAGATGTAGCCGGGAGCAACGGAATTGACGCGGATTCCCTGTGGTCCCAGTTCCGTGGCGAGCGACTGCGACGTCGCGAGCAGGGCGGATTTGGCCATCTTGTAGCTGCCGTACCGCTCCTGGGAGTGCCGGAGCACCATCGAGTTGATGTTCACCACCGCCCCGTTCGCCTCGGCGAGCGCGGGGGTGAACAACTGGGTCAGCCGCAGTGCCCCGAGCACGGTCAGCTCGAAACTGCTGCGTATGTGGTCGAATTCCGTGCGGGCCAGCGGTTTCATCGACGGAACCGAGAACGCGTTGTTGATCAGCACGTCGACTGTGCCGTACGCGTCGACGGCCGCGGACACCAGATTCTCGGCCGATGCCTGATCCGTGATGTCGGTCGGGACGGTCACCGCGCGGCGTCCGACGGCGATGATCTCTTTGGCCACTTCGTCGAGGCGCGACGCGGTGCGGGCGGCCAGTACCACGTCCGCGCCGGCGTCGGCGCAGCGGACGGCGAGGGTTCGGCCCAGGGCCGGTCCGACGCCGGAGATGACGACCACCTTGTCCTGCAGGAGTTGTGGAGTAGTCATGGCCGTCACCCCAGCATCCGGTCTGCGACCGCGGCCTGGCGTGCGGCGATGCGTTCGGCGAAGTCCTCGGGCGAGATCTTGTTGGAGTCGTAGTGCGGCAGCGTCCGGTGGATCTCGTCGAACTTCACGACCTCGATGCGGGGACCGTCGTCCGGCGTCAGTTCGCGGGAGACGCGCTGCCAGCGGAATTGCAGGTACCCGCGGAGGTGCCCGACGGTGGCGATCCAGTTGGCGACGCCGGGATTGCGCTCGCTGACGACGAGCCTGATGTGGTCGTCGGGATCCACCTGGGACTGCGCGACATTCAGCGAGGTCTGGTGGTTGACGTAGTCGAGGGAGATGTACCACATGCTGCCCAGCTGAAAACCCTGGTAGGGCACATCGGCTTTCGGGACGGTGATGATGATGGCCTCGTCGTCGGCGAGTTCGTAGTGCCCGACGGACGAGTACTGCGTGGCGAGGCCGCCCGGTGTCAGCCGCGGTTCGGTCATCGTGTTCACCGGCAGGTTCAGGTAGAACCACTCCGGGAACTGCAGCCAGGTCTTGACCCGGGAGACCAGGGCTCTGCCCGCACGGGCGTAGCGCTTCTCGACGGCTTCCCGCGTGAGCGGGCCCGGAGCCGTACCCGTCGCATCCGCCCTGGCGATGCGGATGGTGCCGCGCTGCTGGCTCCAGTCGCTGTAGACCTCTCGGACCACCAGTTGCGACGAACCCGGTGCGAGGGTGAAGTAGTTGCGCCTGCCGGCGCTGTCGTCGGGGCCGAAACGCACCTCGAACGAGCCGTCGGGGGCGATGTTGATCTCCCGGTCGTCGAACGCGGTGACGCTGCCGGGAACGTGTGCGGCCGTGTAGTTTCCGCTCAGCACCTGGAAGCTCAGGTCCGCGGTGGTGCCGCGCCGCCCGGTGACCACGTATTCGACGTCGTCGTCGATCCGCGCGCCGAAGTACAGGGTGTCGGGGTTGTCGAGACCCATCTTCATGTACGGGCCGGTGCCCGAGATGAACGTCGGGTGCGACCGTTCGGTGGCCCAGGCCGCGTGCGTCGTGGCGAGAATGCCGCCGGCGAGGTATTGGTAGCCCTCCAGCAGATCCTGTTCGGTGCGGATGTGGGGGGCGCTCTCGATCAGTTTCTCGGCCTCGGCCATGGCGTCGGCGAATGGGTCGGTCAGCACACCGTGCTCCTCACGATGGGGGTGGTACAAATATGTACCTGCGTGGTAGAACGTAGATGAACCGACAATAGAACGTATTCTAAGGAGTGGTCAATGGGACACGAGGACGAGGTGCCGGACAGGGCGCAGGGCCGCCGTTCGCCGCCCACCGAACGTGTGGTGCAGGTGCTCGACTTCCTGGTGGCGCGCAAGGAGCACCGCTTCGGGCTGTCGGAGCTGGCCCGGCAACTCGACATCAGCAAGCCCACCTGTCTGGGAATTCTCACCGAACTGGCCCGCGGCGGCTACCTCGTCCGGGATCCCGCCACGAAGACGTACGGCCTCGGGCCCGCACTCATCGCGGCCGGCCGCGCGGCGCAGCAAGGATTCGCGGCCGGGCCGGTGGCGCGCAGGCATCTCGCCGTGCTCAGCGAGGAGTTCCGGACCACGTGCACGGCGTCGGCGGTGGTCGGCGACCGTATCGCCGTCCTGGAGCTGACCAGTCCGCCGGGTGTGCGGGCGGCAGCCAAGGTGGGGGAGATGTACCCGTTCGCGCCGCCCGTCGGCCTGATGTACGTGCTGTGGGACGGCGACGACGCGCTGCAGTCGTGGTTGCGGCGGGAGCCGACCCTGCCGGTGCGCCTCGACCGCGACCGGTTGCGCACCGTGGTGGACGAGTGCTCCCGCACCGGGTATCTCGTGGAGACGCTCACTCCGGTCGGTCAGCGCCTGCACACGCTCATGGCCGGGGTCGCCGCGCACGACCTGCCGCCGGAGTTGCGCGACGTGCTCGGTGAGATGGTGTCCAGCCTGGGGGAGCGGGTGTACCTGGACGCCGAACACGCGGACCCCGCCGCGCCGCACCCCGTCAGTCTCATCGCCGCGCCGACGTACGACGCCGAGGGGCATCAGGCCATGGTCCTGACGCTCTATGTGGGCGCCGAACTCGCGCCGTCCGACATCACCCGGCGGGGCAAGGCTCTCGCCGCGGCCGCGGACGCGATCACGACGGAGGTGGGCGGCCGCAGGCCGCGGTGACGGACGGGCATTGACCGCAATCTGAAACACGTTCTATTCTCGGAGGTGCATTCTCTTTTCGACCGGGCTGGTCCAAATATGGACCAGTGGCCGGTAAGGCACTCGCGACGAGGAGTCGCCCATGACCGCACCGCCCGTGTACGAGTTGTCCCACCTCGGCGCGCTCGAAGCCGAAGCCGTGCACATCTTCCGAGAAGTGGCCGCCACGTTCGAGCGTCCGGTTCTGCTGTTCTCCGGTGGCAAGGACTCGGTGGTGATGCTCCACGTGGCCGCCAAGGCGTTCTGGCCCGCGCCTCTCCCGTTCGCCGTCATGCACGTCGACACCGGTCACAACTTCGACGAGGTCATCGAGTTCCGCGACCGGACCGTCGAACGCCTCGACCTGCGGATGGTGGTGTCCAGCGTGCAGGACGACATCGACGCAGGCCGCGTCAGCGAGGAGACGGGTCCGCGGGCCAGCCGCAACCGGCTCCAGACCACTGCGCTGCTGCGTGGGATCCGGGACAACGGTTTCGACGCCATCTTCGGCGGCGCCCGCCGCGACGAGGAGAAGGCCCGCGCGAAGGAACGGGTGTTCAGCTTCCGCGACGAGTTCGGGCAGTGGGATCCGCGGGCGCAACGCCCGGAGTTGTGGAGCCTCTACAACGGCAGGCACCGCAAGCGGGAGCACATCCGGGTGTTCCCGCTGTCCAACTGGACCGAACTCGACATCTGGCAGTACATCAGCGAGGAGAAGATCGAACTACCGCCCCTGTATTACGCGCACCGCAGGGGGGTCGTGCCCCGCGACGGAATGCTGTTGGCGCACACCCGGTTCCTCACCCTGCTTCCCGGTGACGAGCCGTACGAGGCCCTCGTCCGATTCCGGACCGTCGGCGACGCCACGTGCACGGGCTGCGTCGAGTCGTCGGCAACCACCGCCGAGGCGGTGGTCACCGAGGTCGCCGCGAGCAGGCTGACCGAGCGCGGGGCCACCCGGGCAGACGACCGGATCTCCGAGGCCGGCATGGAAGACCGCAAGAAGGAAGGGTACTTCTGATGCCGCAGCTACTCCGGGTCGCGACCGCAGGCAGCGTCGACGACGGCAAGTCCACCCTCATCGGCCGGCTGCTGTACGACTCCAAGGCGATCTTCGAGGATCAGCTCGAGGCGGTCGAACGCACCAGCCGCGAACGGGGCGACGAGCACGCCGACCTGGCACTGCTCACCGACGGTCTGCGCGCCGAACGCGAGCAGGGCATCACCATCGACGTCGCGCACCGCTACTTCGCCACACCGCACCGCAAGTTCATCATCGCGGACACCCCCGGACACGAGCAGTACACCCGGAACATGGTGACCGGCGCGTCGACCGCCGACCTGGCCCTGATCCTCGTCGACGCCCGCAAGGGGATCCTCGAGCAGACGCGCCGCCACGCCTTCATCGCCAGCCTCCTCGGAATCCCGCACCTCGTGCTGTGCGTCAACAAGATGGATCTCGTCGGGTGGTCCGAGGACCGGTTCGAGGAGATCAAGGAGGAATTCCGGCAGTTCGCGATCAAGCTGGAGGTCCACGACCTCACGTTCATCCCGGTGTCGGCACTGCGCGGCGACAACATCGCGCAACGCACCGTCAACATGCCCTGGTACGAGGGAGGGTCGCTGCTGCACTATCTCGAGCAGGTGCACGTGGCCTCCGACCGCAACCTCATCGACGCGCGGTTCCCGGTGCAGTATGTGGTCCGGCCGCAGCGCCGGACCGATTCCGCGCTGCACGATTTCCGTGGGTACGCAGGCACGGTCGCCAGCGGGGTGTTCAAGCCGGGCGACGAGGTGGTGGCACTGCCATCCGGATTCACCTCCACCGTCAGCGCCATCTGGGGTCCCGGCGGAACCCGCCTCGACGAGGCGTTCGCACCGTCGGCGGTGTGCGTGCAGCTCGCGGACCAGCTGGACGTGAGCCGCGGAGACGTGCTGTGCCGCCCCAACAACCGTCCGCTCGTCGGGCAGGAACTCGACGCGATGGTCTGCTGGTTCAGCGAACAGTCCTCGCTGACGCCGGACGCGCGGTACACGCTGCTGCACACCACCCGCGCCACCAGGGCGTCCGTCGTGCGGCTCGACTACCGCCTCGACGTGAACACCCTGCACCGCGACGAGTCCGCACAGTCGCTCTCGCTCAACGAGATCGGCCGTATCCAGTTGAGGACGTCGCAGCCGCTGATGTTCGACCCGTACCGCCGCAACCACGTGACGGGCAGTTTCATCCTCGTCGACGAGTCGACCCACAACACCGTCGCCGCCGGCATGATCACCGGGCCGACGCTGTCGCGTTCGAAGGTGGTGTGGCACGCCGCGGCCGTCTCGCGGGACGAGCGGGCGACGCGGGGTCGCACGGTGTGGCTGACGGGACTGTCGGCGTCGGGAAAGTCGACGGTCGCGGTGGAACTCGAGCGACGCCTCGTCGCGGCCGGGGTGCCCGCCTACCGGCTGGACGGAGACAACCTGCGTCACGGTCTCAACGCCGACCTCGGTTTCAGTGCCGAGGACCGCGCCGAGAACGTGCGCCGCGTCGGCGCCGTGGCACAACTGCTCGCCGACTCCGGGGTGGTCGCGATCGCGTCGCTGATCAGCCCGTACCGCGCCGACCGGGACCGCGTCCGGGAGCAGCACCGGGCTGCCGGCCTCGACTTCGTCGAGGTGTTCGTCGACACGCCGGTGGAGCAGTGCGAGGCGCGGGACCCGAAGGGCATGTACGCGAAAGCCCGCGCGGGGGAGATCACCGGATTCACCGGGGTCGACGACCCGTACGAGGCCCCGGAGAACGCCGAACTCGTCCTCCGGCCCGGGGACGGCACGCCGACCGAACAAGCCGAGAGAATTATGGAATTGTTGAGACGTGATCACTGACGCACGACTCGCGGCCGACATCGCCTCCGGTGCCGGTGCCCTGCTGCTGGACATCCGCACCGCGGGACTCGGATCGGCGGACGGTCGTGAACTGGGCAGGCGCGGCGACGTCGCCGCCGACGCGTTCATTCTCGGCAAGCTCTCCGCGGAGCGACCCGACGACGCGATCCTCTCCGAGGAGTCGGCCGACGACCGGTCGCGCCTGGAGAGTTCCCGGGTGTGGATCATCGACCCGCTCGACGGTTCCAAGGAGTACGGATTGCCCGGTCACTCGGACTGGGCGGTGCACGTCGCGCTGTGGGAACGCGGTCGGGGGATCACGGCGGCAGCGGTCGCGCAACCGGCGCTGGGCGCGGTGTATGCCAGTGACGACGACAGCCACGCCGTGCATGCCGAGCAACTCCCGGCACGACCACGGATCGTCGTGTCCGCCAGCAGGCCCCCCGTGTTCGTCGACGCCGTCGCGACGGAGATCGGCGCCGAGGTCACCACCATGGGTTCGGCCGGAGCGAAGGCGATGGCCGTGCTCCGTGGAGACGTGGACGCCTACATCCATGCGGGCGGGCAGTGGGAATGGGACTCGGCCGCACCCGTCGGCGTCGCCGCGGCAGCGGGCCTGCACTGCTCGCGGATCGACGGAACCCCGTTGGACTACAACGAGTCTCACCCGTACCTGCCCGACCTCCTGATCTGCCGGCCGGAGCTGGCCCGGCCCCTGCTCGCCGCGATCGCGACACACGCCACCGACACGGCCGACAGCGGCCGGGTCGCGATGGCCAGGGCCTACATCGATGCGCTGGTCAGCCACGACGCCACCAAGGTCCGTCTCGCGGACAACGCATGGCGGGTGGAGAACGGGCAGCATACGGGCGAATCGGGGGCCTTCATCCGGGACGAACTCGAGAACGGCCTGCAGTATCAGGCCATCCAGGCCGTGCGCGAACTCTCCTTCCACGAGTGGGGCGACAATGTGGTGGCCAGGTTCGTGCTCGACCTCGGGGCCACGCCCACCGAGGTGACGTCCGTCCGGATCACGGAACACTTCGACATCCCGGCCGGGGCGATCCAGTCCGTCATGGCCATCATCGAACCGTCCGCGATCGAAAGGGAGAACCGATGACCCCGGATCAACTGGTCACCCAATTCTGCGCCGAGTGGATCGAACCCGATCCGGCGAAGATCGCGGAGTACTTCGCGGAAGACGCCGTCTACCACAACATTCCGATGGAACCTGTCATCGGGCGGGACGCGATACGCGAATTCGTCGCAGGGTTCACCGCGGCTTTCGGCGGCATCGACTTCCGGGTTCACCGGCAGGTCACCGACGGCGGGCAGAGCCCCAACGCCGAGGAGTCGAGCGGTGTGGTGATGAACGAGCGGATCGACGTGTTCACGCTGAACGGCAACGTCGTCGAACTGCCCGTCGTCGGGGTCTTCGAGATCACGGACGGCAAGATCACCACCTGGCGCGACTACTTCGACATGGCGCCGATCCAGGCTGCTGCCGGCGGTGGATAGCGCTTCCATGATCGCCGTCCCCGCCGGGCAGGTGACGCTGTCGGACCGGCGAACCACCCGCAGCTGGAGCGTCGATCTGGGTGCCTTCGAGGTCGCCGTCCACCCGGTGACGCAGGGAGAGTACGCCGAGATCACCGGCGAGTGGCCGGGCACGACTCGGGGGGCGCGCCTGCCTGTCGACGGAGTGTCGTGGCGGGACGCGATCTTGTTCTGCAACACCCTGTCCGAGCGCGCCGGGCTTACCGCCGCCTATCGCGTGGCCGGCGACGACGTCATGTGGGACACCGCAGCTGACGGGTACCGGCTTCCGGCCGAGGCCGAATGGGAGCGCGCCTGCCGGGCGGGCACCACGGGTCCGCGGTACGGCCCGCTCGACGCGATCGCGTGGTATCGCGGCAACTCCGACGGCCGGTCGCGAGACGTGGGCGGCAAGCAGCCGAACGCATGGGGTCTGCACGACACCCTGGGCAATGTGTGGGAGTGGTGCTGGGATCTGTACGACCCCGAGGTGTACGGCACGTACCGGGTACTGCGCGGCGGTGGATGGTTCGACGAGCACTGGAGTTGTCGTGCGTCCGTGCGGCGTCGCAGTCACCCGACCTATCGCATCGACGACGTGGGATTTCGCCTCGCCCGCGGGGTATTCGCTCCAAACTAAATATTGACGTCAGGTTCAAGTTAGCTCTACGCTGAGCTCGGGAGTATGACGACGGTCACACCCGGAGAGGGCGAGTCTGCATGAGCCAGATCAACACGGTCCGCGGACCGATCGACAGCGCCGAACTCGGACGCACGTACATGCACGAGCACGTGTTCGTGCTGACGCCCGACGTGCAGCAGAACTACCCGGACGAGTGGGGGAACGAGGACGAGCGGGTCGCCGACGCCGTCACCAAGCTGCGCGCGCTCGCGGGGCAGGGCGTCCGGACCATCGTCGACCCCACCGTCGTCGGCCTCGGCCGGTACATTCCGCGCATCCAGCGGGTCGCCGAACAGCTTCCCGAGCTGAACATCGTTGCGGCAACAGGGCTGTACACCTACGACGACGTGCCGTTCTTCTTTCACTACCGCGGTCCGGCGCTGGATGCGATCGTGGGGGCCGAGGTCCCCGACCCGATGGTGGACATGTTCGTGAAGGACATCGAAGTGGGGATCGCCGACACCGGGGTCCGCGCGGGACTGCTCAAGTGCGCGATCGACCACCAGGGGCTCACGCCCGGTGTCGAGCGGGTGATGCGGGCCGTCGCGAAGGCGCATCGCCGCACCGGCGTGCCCATCACCGTGCACACCCACCCCGGCAGCGAGGCCGGATTGCACGTCAGACGCGTGATGTGCGACGAGGAGGGGGTGCGGCCGGACCGGATCGTGCTCGGGCACAGCGGAGACAGCACCGATGTCGAGCATCTGACCAGCCTCGCCGAGGCCGGCTTCGTCCTCGGGATGGACCGGTTCGGGATCAATCTCGAGACGACGTTCGAGGCCCGCGCCGACACGCTCGTCGAGATGTGCCGCCGGGGATTCGCGGGGCAGATGATCCTGTCGCAGGACGCCTCCTGCTACATCGACTGGATCGACCCCAACCTGATGGCTGCACTCCCGCAGTGGCACTACCTGCACATCGAGAACGACGTGCTGCCGTACGTCCGCGAGCGGGGTGTCACCGAGAAGATGATCACCGAGATGCTCGTCGAGGTGCCTCGGCGATACTTCGAGAACGTCGACACCTACTGACATGTCGCGCCCGCGAATCGCACCCACGCCGCCGGTCACGGCCCGGGGCGTCCGCACCCGCGATCGTCTCGTCGCCGCGGCCCGGGTGGTGTTCGAGCGCGAGGGGTACCTCGACGCCCGTCTCGTCGACATCAGCAAGGAGGCCGGACTCTCGACCGGATCGTTCTACACCTACTTCACGAACAAGGAGGAGGTGTTCGCGGCGGTCGTCGAGGTCACGCAGAACGACCTGCTGCATCCCGGCATGGGACGGGTCGCGGACGAAGGCGACGTGCACGCGGTCGTGGAGGCGAGCATTCGGGCCTACCTGCACGCGTGCCGCCGGAATGCGCGACTGCTGGCCCTGCTCGAGCAGGTCGCGCACGTCGACCCCGCCTTCCGTGAACTCGAACGCTCGCGGGACGAGACGTTCTACCGCCGCAACGCGCGGGCGATCGCCGATCTGCAGGACCGCGGTCTCGCCGACGCGTCGCTCGATCCGATGCTGACGTCGAAGGCGTTGTCCGCCATGGTCGGAAGGATGGCCTACAGCTATTTCGTCGGACCGCCGAGCGAGCGGCGATCGCTCACGTTCGAGCAGTTGACCGCCGGACTCGCGCGGATGTGGACGAACGCGCTGCGCGTCCCCGACCGCGTGTGAGGAGCTGTCAGTAGCCGGGTGCGTGGAGGATGCGCAGAACGAGGTCGGCGTTGATGTCGCCCAGCTCTTCCGGTGTGAATTCGCCGTCGGGGCTGTACCACCGGCAGATGTCCACCGCGAGCGACATGATCGCCAGGACCGCGACGCGGGGGTCGGGGATCAGGAACACCCCCTGATCGATCCCGTTCTGCACCTCTCGGATCGCCGCGACCCGGATCTGGAGCCGGGTCGCGGCGACCACCTCGCGGTGGTCGGGGGCGAGATGCCTGCTCTCGTACTGGGCGATGCGCGCGCGCCGGAAGTTCCGGGCGTGCATGATGCTGAATTCGCGGACCAGTGCCCGGACGCGGTCGATGGGGTCGGTGAACGGCGCCACGGCGTTCAGCACCAGCTCGAGCGCTCGCTCGTTCGACCGGCGGACGAGCTGGAACAGCAGATCCTCCTTGGAGGGGAAGTGCACGTACATCGCGGAGGGGCTCATCCCGGCCATGGTGGAGATGTCCCTCGTGCGGGTGGCTTCGAAACCCTTGTCGGAGAACAGTGTCGTCGCCGCGCGGAGCAGGCGTTCCTCGGATGTCGGCGGGCCCGGGCTCGGCTCCTCGGCCGCGGACACGTCGTCTCGCAGTTCGGTCATCGGTGGTCCTCTCCGCCGTTTCGAGCTTCGTCCGCACCGGCGGGATTCGGCAAGATCAATCCCCTCGAGTGATTGACATCACACAGCTATTCAAACACACTAAGCAAGCGCTCACTGACTTGAAGTTGGCGTCATGTTTGAAAAATCTCATTCCCACACCCATACGAAGACCTATCTCGAGGAGTGATCGGATGACTACATCCGCGGTGCAGCCGAGTAAGGACGCAGCCGGCGACACAGCCGTCTCGCGCACGCGTGCGCATCGGAAACTGCTTGCGGCGGGACTCGTCGGCAGCTCGATCGAGTGGTACGACTTCTTCCTGTACGGAACCGCTGCGGCACTGGTCTTTCCCCACGTCTTCTTCCCCGACTCGTCGGCGTTGATGGGCACCCTGCTCTCGTTCAGCACCTTCTGGGCGGGCTTCGTCGCACGCCCACTCGGCGGCCTCGTCGCCGGTCACTTCGGCGACAAGTACGGCCGCAAGCCGGCCGTCGTCACCTGCCTGCTGTTCATGGGACTCGCGACGTTCCTCATCGGCTGCCTTCCGGGCGCCGCGACCATCGGCGTCGCGGCCCCGATCCTGCTGGTGACCCTGCGGTTCGTCCAGGGCCTCGCGTGCGGTGGTCAATGGGGTGGGATCGTCCTCCTGCTGACCGAATCGGCGAGCCCGAAGCGCAGGGGATTCTCCGGGACCTTCGGCCAGATGGGCGTCTCCTTCGGCGTCCTGCTCGGCAACCTCGTGTTCCTCGGCGCCACCGCGGCGATCTCGAACGAGGCGTTCCTCGACTGGGGCTGGCGGATCCCGTTCTTCGCGAGCGCACTCCTGTTCCCGGTCGTGCTGTACATCCAGACCAAGGTCGAGGACACCCCCGAATTCCGGGACCTTCAGGAGGAGGCGCAGAAGAAGAACAAGACCGTCGTCCGCGCACCGCTGACTCAGGCGATCCAGGAACACTGGCGCAAGATCCTGCTCGGCTGCGGCCTGCTGGCGGCCACCAACTCCCTGTTCTACATCTCCATTGCCGGCGTGCTCAGCTACGGCACCGCGGAACTGGGTATGAAGCGGAACGACCTCCTCGCGATCTCGCTGCTCAGCGCCGCGCTCACGGTCGGTGTCGTGCTGTGGTCCGGGCACATGTCCGACAAGATCGGGCGCAGGCCGATGATCCTGATCGGCGCGGCGATGATCATCGTGTGGGCGTTCCCGTACTTCTGGCTGATCAACACCCGGAACCTGCTGCTGTTCTTCATCGCCGTCACGGTCGGCAGCGTCTTCCAGTCGATGACCTATGGCCCGATCGCCGCGTACATGGGTGAACTGTTCGCTCCCAACGTCCGATACTCGGCCGCGTCGCTCGCATACCAGCTGGCGGCGATCACGGTCAGCGGCGGCACGCCGTTCATCATGACGGCGCTGATCGCCAAGACCGGAACCACCACGTTCGTCGCCGTCTTCGTCGCACTGATGGGACTGGTCACGTTCCTCTGCGCGTGGAAACTCCGCGAGACCAACACCGCCGAAGTCCGGAACGATCCCACCGCCGTACCCGGCGCCCAGTTCTACTAGCCCAACTCCACCGGGCGGCGTGGGGTGGCTGGGATCCAGCCACCCCACAGCTGTCAGTTCGGCACCGTCAGCACGATCCGGCCCTCGCAGTCCCCGGATTCGAGCAGGCGGTGCGCCTCGGCGGCCTGCGCCAGCGGCAGCGTGGTGTGCGGCATGCTCACCGTGCCCGCGGCCGCCCATTCGATCGCGCGGCGCGCGGCGGCCTCCGCGGCGGTCGGATCCTGCATCAGCAGTCCGCCGACGTTGAAACCCAGGACGGCGCGGTTGGCGAGCCACAACTCGTTGGCACCGATCCGCACGTCGTCCTCTCCACTCGCATTGCCCACGGCGAGAAGCCGGCCCAGCGGCGCGAGCACCTCGAGGCTCTCGGCACGCAACCGGCCGCCGACCGGGTCCACCACGATGTCCACCGAATCGATGCCCGCGTCCGACAGCGCGCTGCGAAATCCGTTGCTCGACACCACGAGGTCGTATCCGTACCGCTCGGCCTCCGCCGCACGCCGGGACGACCGAACCGTGCCCAGCACCTGCGCGGCGCCGAGATGACGGGCCACCTGTGCGGTGATGCCCGAGAGGGCCCCTGCGGCGCCGTGGATCAGCACCTGGCTTCCCGGACCGACATTGCCCACGAGTTCCAGTGACAGCAGCGCCGTGGTGGTGTTCGGGACCACCGCCACCGCCTCGGCGGCATCGAGGCGAGGGTCGACGGCATCGAGCGGGATCGTGATGGCCGCATCGGCCACCGACACCTCCGCATAGCCGCCCGCGGTGGGGCGAGAGAGCGTCACCACGGGCTGGCCGACCCGCAGATGATGCACTCCGGCACCGACTTCCCGCACCGTTCCCGCCACCTCGAGGCCCGGCACGATCGGTGGTGCCCCGCCGAACGCACCACGACGCATGAGGATGTCCGCCAACCCGACCGCGGCGTGCGAGACGTCGATACTCACCTGGCCGGGCCCCGGATCGGGGACAGGGAGGTCTGCCGTCTCCAGGACGTCAACCTCGCCGAAGCGTGAAATGGTGATCGCGCGCATGGCCTACCTCGTCATCTCGTCGTCGCACGGGTACGGCCGCCACCGTAGTACGGTGACGGCCGCATCGAGCCCTCCGGGCGTGCTGTCAGTGGTTGCCGATCTCCAGCACGAGTTTTCCGGTGTTGGCGCCGTCGAACAGCAGATTGAGTGTGCGGCCGAAGGCTTCGACGCCCCCGGTCTCGACCTGTTCGCGGGTCACGATCTCACCGGCGCGGATCCACTCCGACATCGCCTCCATGCCCTCGGGGAACCGGTCGAGGTAGTCGAACACGATGAACCCGGTCATCGACGCCCGGTTGACCAGTAGCGACAGGTACCGGGACGGGCCGGGCTGCGGGTCGGTGGCGTTGTATCCGGAGATCGCGCCGCACAGCGCGACCCGGGCGTTCTTGCGGAGCCGGCCGAGTGCGGCGTCGAGGATCTCGCCGCCGACGTTGTCGAAGTAGATGTCGATTCCGTCCGGTGCGGCGGCGCGCAGGGCCTTACCGACCGATCCCGCCTTGTAGTCGATCGCCGCGTCGAACCCCAGATCCTCGGTCAGCCACGCGCACTTCTCGGGCCCGCCGGCGATGCCGATCACCGTGGCGCCCTTCAGCTTGGCGATCTGCCCGGCGATGCTCCCGACCGCCCCCGCCGCTCCCGAGATGAGCACGGTGTCGCCCTTCTCCAGCTTGCCGACGTCCGTCAGGCCGAAGTAGGCGGTCATGCCGGGGAACCCGAGCGCGCCCAGCCACGTCGGCGCCGGGGCGAGCGACTCGTCCACGGCGAGAGCGCCGCGGCCGTCGGAGAGCGCGAACTCCTGCACGCCGAACTGCCCGGAGACGAGCTGTCCCTCCGGGAACTTCGCGTTCTTCGACGCCACCACGCGGCCGACGGCGTGGGTGCGCATCACCTCACCGATCGCCACCGGCGGCACGTACGACTTCACGTCGTCGAGCCATCCGCGCATCGCGGGATCGAGGGACACGTAGCCCACCTTCACGGTGAATTCGCCGTCCGCGGGTTCGGGGATCGGTTCCGACGTGATCTCCCAGGTGGAGTCGTCGGGTCGGCCGACCGGGCGCTTCGCCAGCCGGACCTGCCTGTTCACGGATGTCACGGTGTTCACCTTTCGGGTACTTCTGCGGTCAGTGCGTCGTTCTTCAGTGCCGTCCGGTCGATCGACCGCTTGAGGATCTTTCCCGTCGACCCCTTCGGGAGGGAGTCGACGATCGCGACGATCCGGGGAATCTTGTATGCGGACAGTCGTTCCCGCGCCCAGCTGGTCAGCTCGCCGCCGTCCAGACCGGAACCGGGGACGGTGGCCACCACAGCGGCCACCTCCTCGCCGTAGTGATCGTCGGGAACACCCACGACGGCGGCCTCGAGGATGTCGGGGTGTGTGTACAGCACCTCCTCGACTTCACTCGGGTACACGTTGTAGCCGCCGCGGATGATGAGGTCCTTCACCCGATCGACGATGCGGAGGTCCCCGTCCGCGTCGATCTCGCCCAGATCCCCGGTACGCAGCCACCCGTCCGGGTCCAGGACGGCCGCGGTGTCGGACGGTCGGTTCCAGTAGCCCTTCATCACGGTCGCCCCCTTCACGAACACCTCGCCGACGGTGCCGGGAGGGCAGGCGACGTTGTCGTGGTCCCGCACCTGGACCTCCAGCCGTGGCACCGCGCGTCCGGTGTAGCCGATCTTGCCGCCGCGGTCGATGTCGTTGAACGTGCCGAATGCGGTGGTCTCGGTGAGCCCGTATCCCTCGAGGATGGTGCACCCGAAGCGGGACTCGAACTCGCGGGCCACTTCACCCGGCAACGATGCGCCTCCGGAGATGGCGATGCGGAGCTGCGTGAAGTCCTGCGAGTCGGCGCCGTCCGCGGCGTGCAGCATCGCGTTCCACATCGTCGGCACGCCGGCCATGATCGTGAGCCGGTCGCGTCGCAGGAGTGCGAGCATCGCGGCCGGGTCGAACCTCGCCAGCAGCGACAACGACCCACCGCCCGTGAACGTCGCCATCATGACCGAGGCCTGACCGAAGACGTGGAACAGCGGAAGCCCGGTGCCCGTCCGGTCGTCACTCGAACCGCGACTGCATTCGGCGCCGATCTCACCGCCGGACAGTAGGTTCCCGACCGTCAGTTCCGCGCCCTTCGGCCGCCCGGTGGTGCCGGACGTGTAGAGGATCGCGGCGGTGTCGTCGCGGTCCCGCGCGGCGACGGGGACCGGCTCGGCGTCCGATGCCGCGGCGTCGGGTGCGAGCGCCCAGACGGGGATGCCCAACCTTGACGCGGCGTCGCCGATCGCCGGCCCGAGCTCGTGCCACACGATGGCGAGCGCGGCGCCGGCGTCGGCGAGGACGTACTCGGTCTCGGGCCGGGTGGACATCGTGTTCACCGGGACCACGACGCACCCCGCCGCCTGAATTCCCAGATACGCCACCACGAACTCGGGCACGGAGGGTGCGGCCAGGAGGATTCTGTCGCCGGGGGACAGGCCCGCTTCGGTGAGTGCCCCCGCATACCGGGTGCTCGCGTCGCGCAACTGCCCGTAGGTCAGGGTGCTCTCCGCGCCTCGCAATGCGATGTTGTCGGGAGTGGCGTCCGCGTGGCGGGACACCGGATCGATCACATTTGCCATGTCGTCAACCTCCGACGCGGTACAGGATTTTCGGCCTCGACGGCACGGGCGGTTATCCGGCCTCGACGACGCGGGCGACGGATTCGGACACGACCACCGGCTTGTCGGAGCCCTCGCGCTCGACGACCTGGCTCATGGTCACCTGGATGCCGCCTCCGACCTGTTCCGCGGACTGCACGGTGGCACGCATCCGGATGCGTGAACCCACCGGCACCGGCGCGGGGAAACGGACCTTGTTGTAGCCGTAGTTCAGGCTGTGGGCGAACCCGTCGAACCGCAGCAGGGTCGACGACAGTGCCGGTCCGAGGGACAGGCTGTACAACCCGTGCGCGATGGTGCCGCCGAGTGGGCTGGCGGCGGCGCGCTCGGGATCGATATGGATCCACTGGTGGTCGCCGGTCGCATCGGCGAAGGCGTTGACGCGTTCCTGGGTGACGTCGTGCCAGTCGGTGGGGCCCAGCTCCTTGCCGATCAACGCCGTGAGCTCGTCGAAGCTCGCGGGGCGAACGGGCAGTGCGGTGGTGTCGGTCATCTGTCTCCCTCAATTCCGGGTGGTGCAGGGCCTGGATGTGTCACGTTGGCCGCATCGAACTTCGAGGTGTTCGTCGAACTCCAACACTTGAACTTGACGACGGATTCAACTATACAAAAGAGAGACGCGAGTCACAACGCACGGCGAAGGAGAGGACACCTCGTGAAGGTTGCACAGAAGGTCGCCATCGTGACCGGCGGTGGAGGCGGTATCGGCGGGGCGATCGCACACCGTCTCGCCGACCAGGGTGCCAAGGTGCTGGTCGCCGATCTCGACCCGAACGCAGCCGCCGCGGTTGCGGACGGAATCAACGCACGCCACCCCGGAACTGCCCTCGCCGAAGGCGCCGATGTCGCGGACACCGACCAGATCCGGCGCATCATCGACCGCGCCGAGACCGAGTTCGGCCCGGTCGATCTCTACTTCGCCAACGCCGGCATCGCGGGAGCACCCGGTCTCGACGCCGACGACGCCGGCTGGGATCTCGCGATCGACGTCAACGTCCGCGCCCACGTCCGCGCCGCCCGGCAACTCGTGCCGAAGTGGGTCGAGCGGGGCGAGGGATACTTCGTGTCGACCGCGTCCGCGGCCGGGCTCCTCACCCAGATCGGCTCGGCCACCTACGCGGTCACCAAGCATGCGGCCGTCGCGTTCTCCGAGTGGCTGTCGGTCACCTACGGGGACAACGGAGTCCGGGTCAGCTGCCTCTGTCCGATGGGAGTCGAGACGAAGTTGATGCGCTCCGGCGAGAACTCGGGTGATCCACTCGGTGTCGCTGCCACCCGGGCCGTCGTCTCGGCAGGCGACGTGCTGCAGCCGGAGCAGGTCGCCGACATCGTGCTCGACGCCGTGGACCGGGAGACGTTCCTGATCCTGCCCCACGAGAGCGTCCTCGCCATGTACCGGCAGAAGGGGTCCGACTACGACCGCTGGCTGCGCGGGATGCGCCGCTACCAGAGTTCGCTGCTGGAGCACGCGTGACACCCGAGCACGCGGACCTGGTCCTCGCCGAGCGGCGCGGACCGGTCCTGGTGCTGACTTTCAACCGGCCGGACAAGCTGAACGCCTGGACCGACGACCTCGAGGACCGGTACTTCACGCTGCTGAGCGACGCCGAGGACGACCCCGGCGTACGCGCGATCGTCGTGACCGGAGCCGGGCGCGGATTCTGCGCCGGCGCCGACCTCGGACGCCTGCAGGCCGTCGGTGACGTCTCCGAAGCGGACCTCCTCCGGCCGCGCCCCCGCGACCTTCCCGCGACGCTGCACAAGCCGCTGATCGGGGCGATCAACGGGGTCGCCGCCGGGCTCGGAATGGTGGAGGCCCTCTACTGCGACGTCCGGTTCGCCTCCGCGTCCGCCCGGTTCACGACCGCCTTCGCCAAGCGCGGGCTGATCGCCGAATACGGCATCTCCTGGCTGCTGCCCCGGCTCGTGGGACGCAGCCGGGCCACCGACCTGCTGCTGTCGAGCCGCATGGTGGACGCCGAGGAGGCACTGCGCATCGGACTCGTCGACCACCTCGCGCCGGACGGTTCGGTCGTCGACGCCGCGGTCGCCTATGCGGAGCAGTTGTCGACGCACTGCTCCCCGACGTCGATGGCCGTCATCAAGGACCAAATACAGAACGACGCGGACGGCACCTACGCCGAGTCCGTGGCCCGGGCGGAAGGCCTGATGTTGCAGGCGTTCCGCGGGGCCGATCTCGTCGAGGGCGTACAGAGTCACCTCGACAAGCGCACACCCACGTTTCCCTCACTACCCGTCAGGAGTTCCCATGTCCCTGTTTGACATCTCGGATCGCGCCCAGCAGTTGCAGACCGATCTGCTGGAGTTCATGGATTCGCATGTGTATCCGGCGGAGGCGGTGTACGAGGAGCAGATGCGGGAGTCGGGTGATCCGCATTTCCAGCCGCCGGTGTTGGAGGAGTTGAAGGCGGAGGCGCGGCGCCGGGGGTTGTGGAATTTGTTCCATCCGCATCCGGGGACGGGTGCGGGGTTGACGAATCTCGAGTATGCGCCGTTGGCGGAGATCATGGGGCGCAGTCATATTGCGTCGGAGGCGTGTAATTGCAATGCGCCGGATACGGGCAACATGGAGGTGCTCGAGTTGTTCGGTACGGCCGAGCACAAGGAGAAGTATCTGAGGCCGTTGCTGGAGGGGACGATGGCGTCGGCGTTCGCGATGACGGAGCCGGCGGTGGCGAGTTCGGATGCGACGAATGTGGAGTTGTCGATGGTGCGGGACGGTGAGGAGTATGTGCTCAACGGCCGGAAGTGGTTCGCGTCGAATGCGTTGCATCGTAATTGCAAGGTGTTGATCGTGATGGGGAAGACGGATCCGTCGGCGGCGCCGCATCGGCAGCAGTCGATGATGGTGGTGCCGATCGATGCGCCGGGGGTGACGGTGATGCGGGGGTTGCCGGTGTTCGGGTATCAGGATCGTGAGGGGCATGCGGAGATCGATTTCGCGGATGTGCGGGTGCCGGTGGCGGATGTGCTGAAGGGTGAGGGGGAGGGTTTCGCGATTTCGCAGGCGCGGTTGGGTCCGGGGCGGATTCATCACTGCATGCGGGCGATCGGGATGGCGGAGCGGGCGTTGGAGTTGATGTGTCGTCGGGCGTCGTCGCGGGTGACGTTCGGCAAGCCGGTCAGTGAGAATGCGAATGTTCAGGATTGGATTGCGGAGGCGCGGATCGAGATCGAGATGATCCGGTTGTTGACGCTGAAGGCGGCGTACTTGATGGATACGGTGGGCAACAAGGAGGCGCGGACGGAGATCGCGGCGATCAAGGTGGCGGCTCCGAATATTGCGTTGAAGATTGTGGATCGGGCGATTCAGGTGCACGGTGGGGCCGGTGTCACCGACGACTTCCCCCTCGCCATGGCCTGGGCGCACCTGCGCACGCTGCGCCTGGCGGACGGTCCCGACGAGGTCCACAAGCGCGCCATCGCGCGGCAGGAACTCCGGCAGTACCGCGACACCGCCGTCAGCGCCTCCACCAACGGACACAAGGTTGCGGTGAGCTGACATGGCCGGACTCGACCTCACCGGACGCACCGCGATCGTCACCGGCGCCTCGCGGGGCATCGGCCTGGCCGTCGCCCACGCCATCGCGGCCGCCGGCGGCAACGTGGTGCTCACCTCACGGTCGCAGGAATCGGCCGACGCCGCCGCGGCCCAGGTCGGGGGCACCGCGATCGGAGTCGCCGCCCACGCCGTCGACGAAGAGGCCGCCCGGCGCTGCGTCGACGTCACCCTCGAGCGTTTCGGCAGCCTGGACATCCTGGTCAACAATGCGGGAACGAACCCTTCGTTCGGGCCGATCATCGACCAGGACCACGCGCGATTCGCCAAGACCTTCGACGTGAACCTGTGGGCGCCGGTGCTGTGGACGGGACTCGCCACGAAGGCGTGGATGGGTGAGCACGGCGGAGCCGTGGTCAACACCGCCTCCATCGGCGGCATGGCGTTCGAGGCGAACATCGGCCTGTACAACGCGTCCAAAGCCGCCCTGATCCACGTCACCAAGCAACTGGCACTGGAACTCTCACCGAAGGTGCGGGTCAACGCCGTCGCCCCGGGTGTGGTGCGGACCAAGCTCGCCGAGGCGCTCTGGAAGGAACACGAGCAGGCCGTGTCGGCGTCCACGGCGATAGGGCGGATCGGCGAACCCGGGGACATCGCGTCCGCGGTCGCGTTCCTCGTCTCCGACGCCGCGAGCTGGATCACCGGCGAGACCATGGTGATCGACGGCGGTCAACTGCTCGGCGACGCCGTCCCGTTCCGGCAGGGGGCCCAGCTCGGTGTCTAGCGTGGACGTCGTCGGCATCGACACCGAGGCCGTGGGCCGCTGGTTCGGCACGCTCGGCATCGACAGTGCCGGACCGTTGACCTTCGACCGGATCGGCCTCGGCCAGTCGAACCTCACCTACCTGGTCCAGGACCGGGCGGGTGGCAGATGGGTGCTCCGGCGCCCACCCCTCGGACACCTGCTGGCGTCGGCCCACGACGTCGCCCGCGAGGCGCGGATCCTCTCCGCCCTCGAGGACACCGCGGTGCCCACCCCTCGGGTCTTCGGGCTCACCGACGACCCGGGGGTGACCGAGGTACCGCTGCTCCTGATGGAGTTCGTCGACGGCCAGGTCGTCGACCGCATGTCGATCGCGGAGTCCCTGACCCCGGAACGTCGCCGGGCGATCGGTCTGTCGCTGCCGCGAACGCTGGCGAAGATCCACGCGGTGGACCTCGACCGGACCGGGTTGACCGACCTGGCCAGCCACAAGCCGTACGCGCAACGTCAGCTCAAACGGTGGTCGGGTCAATGGGAGAAATCGAAGACCCGCGAGCTGCCCGCCCTCGACGACCTGACACGGCGGCTCGCCGCCTCGGTCCCGGAGCAGCGGGAACTGACACTGGTGCACGGCGACTTCCACCTGCGCAATGTCATCACGTCCCACGAGACCGGGGAGGTGACCGCGGCCCTGGACTGGGAGTTGTGCACCCTCGGCGACCCGCTCGCCGACGTCGGCAGCCTGCTCGCGTACTGGCCGGAGCCGGGCGAGACCACCGGCGGCGACTTCCCGGCGTCCACCCTCGACGGTTTCCCGGACCGGGTGGAGATCGCCGGGGTGTACCTCGACGAAACCGGGCGCGACCCGCAAGCCCTGGCGTTCTGGCACGTCCTCGGCTTGTGGAAGGTCGCGGTCATCGCGGAGGGCGTCATGCGCCGTGCACGGGACGAACCGCAGAACAAGGCGGCGGCCGGCACCCCGACCGTCGAGCGCATCGACGACCTCGTGGCCAAGGCGTGCGACATCGCCGCCCGGGCCGGAATCTGATCGAACGACGATGGAGAACTTCATGAAGAGAACGGCAATCGTCACCGGCGCGGCACGGGGCATCGGTGCCGCGGTGGCGAAGAAACTGGCGAGCGACGGGTATGCGGTGGCCGTGCTCGACCTCGACGAGTCCGCCTGCGCGGCAACCGTCGACGCCATCGAGTCCACCGGGGGCCGGGGACTCGCCGTGGGCGCGAACGTCGCCGACGAGGGGTCGGTGACTGCGGCAGTCGAACGGGTGGCGAACGAACTCGGTGCCCCGACGATCCTGATCAACAACGCCGGAATCACCCGCGACAACCTGCTGTTCAAGATGACCGTCGACGACTGGGACGCGGTCATGAACGTGCACCTGCGCGGTGCGTTCCTGATGTCGCGGGCCGTGCAGCAGCACATGGTCGACGCCGGGTTCGGGCGCATCGTGAACCTGTCCAGCACCTCGGCGCTCGGTAACCGCGGGCAGGTCAACTACTCGGCCGCCAAGGCCGGTATGCAGGGCTTCACCAAGACACTCGCCATCGAACTGGGCAAGTTCGGTGTCACCGCGAACGCGATCGCCCCCGGCTTCATCGAGACCGAGATGACCGCCGCCACCGCCGAGCGGTTGGGTGTCGGCTTCGAGGACTTCAAGAAGGCGGCGGCGTCGCAGATCCCGGTGAACCGCGTCGGACAGCCCGAGGACATCGCCAACACGGCGTCGTTCCTGGCGAGTGAGGGAGCCGGATTCGTGTCCGGGCAAGTGATCTACGTGGCCGGCGGACCGAAGGACTGAGGAACATGACCACTGACGAACAGGCGATCGCACGCGACCTCAGCGATCGCGTCGCGACCCTCGTCGAACGGAACGACCTGTCGGATCCGGCCGGGTTCCTCGGAGCCCGATTCGACGCCGGCCTCGCGTGGGTCCACTTCCCGCCGGGTCGCGGCGGACTCGGTCTGCCGCAGAGCTTCCAGGCGCAGGTCGACGCCGAACTCGCGGCCGCCGGAGCGCCCGGTCCGGCGAAGGGCCGCAACGGGATCGGATTGGGCATGGCCGCGCCGACCATCGCCGCGTTCGGTACCGAGGAACAACAGCAGAAGTACCTTCGGCCGATCTTTACCAGCGAGCACATCTACTGCCAGTTGTTCAGCGAACCGGGGGCGGGCTCCGACCTGGCCGCGGTCGCGACGCGAGCCGTCCGTGAGGGTGACGGCTGGACGGTCAACGGGCAGAAGGTGTGGACGTCGGGGGCGCAGAACGCGCAGATGGCGATTCTCGTGGCCCGGACGGATCCGACGGTGCCCAAGCACGCGGGGCTCACCTACTTCCTGTGCGACATGAGCGATCCCGGTATCGACGTCCGGCCGTTGCGGCAGATCACCGGTGAGGCCGAGTTCAACGAAGTGTTCCTCACCGACGTCCATATTCCCGATGCCGATCGGCTCGGTGACGAGGGACAGGGCTGGCGGGTGGCCACCGCGACCCTCAACAACGAGCGCGTCGCGATCGGCGGTTCCGCCGCCGCCCGCGAGAGCGGCATGATCGGACCGGTCGCCCAGGCCTGGCGCGAGCAACCCGAACTCCGCGACCCCGCGATGCACGACGAACTGCTCCGGCTGTGGGTCGAAGCGGAGGTCGCCCGGCTGACCGGGGAACGCCTGCGGCAGCAACTCGAGGCCGGGCAACCCGGCCCGGAGGGATCCGGCCTGAAGCTGGCCTTCGCCCGGCTCGCGCAGACCATTTCGGGTTTCGACATCGAACTCCACGGCGAGGCCGGGCTGCGGTACGACGACTGGACCATGCGCCGACCCGACAAGGTCGACTTCACCGGCCGTGAACCCGGATACCGGTACCTGCGCGCGAAAGGCAACTCGATCGAGGGCGGCACGTCCGAGATCCTGCGCAACGTCATCGCAGAACGCGTCCTCGGCCTCCCGCCGGAGCACCGCGTCGACAAGGACATCGCCTGGAAGGACCTGCCCCGATGAGCACCGCAGATCTGCTGTATTCCGACACGGAAGACGCCCTGCGCGACTCCGTCCGCCGCCTCCTCGCGGACCGCTGCCCACCGGAACTGGTGGTCGGGGCGTACGACCGGGCACCCGCCGACTTCTCCGGTGTGTGGAAATCCCTCGCCGTCGAACTCGGACTGGCGGGCCTGCTCGTCCCCGAGGACCTGGGCGGCGCCGGCGCCGGCGCACGTGAGGCCGGAGTGGTCATGGAGGAGATCGGACGTGCCGTCGCGCCCGTCCCGTACCTTTCCAGCGCCGTGCTCGCGACGGTCGCCCTGCTGAAGGCGGGAGACACACGAACGGTCGGCGCACTCGCCGACGGGACGACCACCGGTGCACTCACGGTCGGGCTCGCGACCGCACCGGGGCGGTTCACCCCGACCGTGCGCCGGGCGGGCGACACCCTGACCGGCACCGTGACCAGTGTCGCGGGCATCTCGGAGGCCGACATCCTGATCGTGCCCGTGGAGGGTCCCGGTGGACTCGAACTGCACACGGTGCCCGCCGGCACCGCGGGCGTCACGGTCACGCCCGTGCTCGCGCTCGACATGACCCGGCCGCTGTCGGATGTCGTGTTCGACGCCGCCGCGTCCACCCGCATCGACGACGGCAACGCCGCGGCGGCGGTCCGTGAGGCCCTCGTCGTCGGCGCCGCACTGCTCGCCTCCGAGCAACTCGGACTCGCGCAGTGGTGCTTCGAGACCACCCTGGCGTACGTCAAGGAGCGAACCCAGTTCGGCCGCGCCATCGGGTCGTTCCAGGCGATCAAGCACCGCCTCGCCGACCTGTGGCTCGAGGTCACCTCCGCGGCCGCCGCCGCCCGCTACGCCGCGGACACCGCAGCCCGGGGCGACGCGGACGCCGAGGTCGCCGCTGCCGTCGCGCAGGCGTACTGCAGCGACGTCGCCGTCCACGCCGCCGAGGAGTGCGTCCAATTGCACGGCGGGATCGGTATGACGTGGGAATACCCCGCACACCTGTATCTGAAGAGGGCAAAGAGCGATCAGCTCGCGTTCGGCACCGCCTACCGTCACCGTGCGCGCCTGGCCGACCTGATCGACCTGCCCGCGTAACCCGAGCTCCATCACCCACAGTCAGGAAGCAATCCATGAAGGCATGGCGTGTCCACGAACTCGGCGAGCCGCGCACCGCGCTGCAACTCGAGGAGGTCCCGGACCCGACGGCAGGCCCCGGCCAGGTGCTGGTGAAGGTTCTCGCCGCACCGGCGAACTTCCCCGACGTGCTGCTGTGCCGCGGCGAGTACCAGATCAAGCCGCCGCTGCCGTTCACACCCGGAGTCGAGCTGTGCGGCGAAGTGGTGGCGGCCGGGGACGGCGTGACCCGCTTCGCCGTCGGCGACCGGGTGATCGGCAACCCCAACCTGCCCGGCGGCGGATTCGCCCAGCTGGCCGTGATGGACGAGGCCAACACGTTCGCCGCCCCGTCCACGCTCGACGACGCCGAGGCGTCGGCGTTGAGCATCGGCTACCAGACGAGCTGGTTCGCACTGCACCGGCGCACCCAGCTGAAGCCGGGGGAGACGCTGCTCGTCCATGCCGCCGCGGGCGGAGTAGGCAGCGCCGCAGTGCAATTGGGCAAGGCCGCGGGAGCGAAGGTGATCGGCGTCGTCGGAGGCGCCGACAAGGTCGAGTACTGCCGCCGGCTGGGGGCGGATCTGGTGATCGACCGGCACACCGACGATTTCGTTCCGCTGGTCAAGGAATTCACCGGCGGACGCGGCGCAGACGTCGTCTACGACCCGGTCGGCGGCGACGCCTACGCGAAGTCCACCAAGTGCATCGCTTTCGAAGGCCGGATCCTGATCATCGGCTTCGCAGGCGGCACCATCCCGACACCCGGCCTCAATCACGCCCTGATCAAGAACTACTCGATCATCGGACTGCACTGGGGTCTGTACAAGCAGTACAACCAGCAGGCGATCGCCGACTGCCACCAGGAGCTGACCCGCCTCGCCGACTCCGGTGCGATCAAACCGCTCATCAGCGAGCGGCTCTCGCTCGCGGACGTGGCCGACGGCATCGGCCGGCTCGGTGACGGCAGCACCGTCGGCCGCCTCGTCTTCCAACCCTGAAGGGAACGCACATGGACATGGGTTCACTGTTCGACGTCGCGGGCAAGACCGTGGTGGTCACCGGAGGTTCGCGGGGAATCGGCCGGATGATCGCGCAGGGATTCGTCGAGGCCGGGGCGACCGTGATCATCTCCGCCCGCAAGGCCGAGGCGTGCGAGAAGGCCGCGGCCGAACTGTCCGCCGCCGGGCCGGGGACGTGTCACGCACACCCCGCCGACCTGTCCACCGACGAGGGGATCGAGAGCCTCGTGGCGCGGGTCGCCGAGGTATCGCCCCGGCTGGACGTCCTGGTGAACAACGCCGGAGCGACGTGGGGTGCGCCGGTCGACGATTTCCCCGCAGCCGGTTTCGACAAGATCTTCGACATCAACGTCAAGGGCGTGTTCATGCTCACGCAGGCGTTGCTGCCGAGTCTGCGGGCCGCCGCGACGGACGATGACCCCGCCCGGGTGATCAACATCGGATCGATCGACGGACTCGTGGTGTCGGGTAGCGAGAACTTCTCGTACGGGGCGAGCAAGGCCGCGGTCCACATGCTCACCCGCAAGCTCGCAGCGACGCTGGCCGCCGAGCGGATCACCGTCAATGCCATTGCCCCCGGACCGTTTCCGAGCAAGATGATGGCATTCATCCTCGACGACCCGGAGCGCAAGGATGCGGTCGAGGGATCGGTGCCGCTCGGCCGGGTCGGCACACCGGAAGATGTCGCGGGCACCGCCATCTTCCTCTCCTCGCGTGCCGGGGCCTACCTCACCGGCACCGTCGTTCCCGTCGACGGCGGGATCTCGGGAACACGCTGAACAACACGTCAGACAGTCGGGACACCGAACGAGCGAGAGGCGGTACGGCGGCGATGAGCTGGTACGACGACAGGCCCTGGATGGACCGGTACGACGAGAGCACGCGTTCCGTGGGGGAGATTCCCGCGCGGACAGCGCTCGACATGTTCTCGGCCGCGGTCGAATCCGCCCCGGACGGGCCGGC
Source organism: Rhodococcus sp. JS3073 (assembly GCF_026810085.1). Taxonomy (NCBI): domain Bacteria; kingdom Bacillati; phylum Actinomycetota; class Actinomycetes; order Mycobacteriales; family Nocardiaceae; genus Rhodococcus; species Rhodococcus sp. JS3073. Next base: position 6,854,908 of record NZ_CP113951.1, read on the forward strand.
CATCCGCTACCTCGGCGGCACCCTCGACTACCGCGAGGTCGACGAACTCAGCGACGGTGTGGCCGCCTACCTCGCGGAGAACGGGTTCGCGAAGGGCGACCGGCTCGCGATCTACCTGCAGAACATCCCGCAGTTCGTGCTGGCGTTGCTCGGCACGTGGAAGGCGGGCGGTGTCGTCGTCCCGCTGAACCCGATGTACCGGGGCGAGCTCTCCCACATCCTCACCGACGCCGGAGTCACCGCGATCGTGTGCAGCGAGAACGCATGGGCCGATCGGGTCGCGGAGCGGGCAACCGCCGCGGGTGTGCGGATCGCGCTGACCGCGAGTGAACTCGACATCCAGACGTCGGACGACGCACGGGTGTTCGGGGGAGTGACCCGGGCGCGCGCCGAGGGCGTGCCGGACCTGCTCGAGGTGGCCCGGGCGCGCGCGGGCGCCGACGTGCCCGATCCCGGTCTGGTCCCCGACGACGTCGCGCTCGTGTCCTACACGTCCGGAACGAGTGGAGTCCCCAAGGGAGCGACCAACACCCACCGGAATCTCACCGTCAACAGTTCCATCCTGCGCCTGTACGAGAGCAAGCCCGCCGGTTCGCCGATCTTCGCGCTCGCACCGCTGTTCCACATCACGGGCATGGTGTGCCAGTTGCTCACCGCGATCGACCTGGCGTCGCCGCTGATCCTCGCGTACCGCTTCGACGCAGGGGTCGTGCTCGACGCCCTCGAACGGGAGCGGCCGGTGTTCATGGTCGGCCCGTCCACCGCCTACATGGCGCTGATGGCCCACCCCGACTTCTCCGGTGAGCGCTTCGCCTCGCTGGAGGCCGTGATGTCCGGTGGCGCCCCGCTGCCCCCCGCCATCGTCGAACGGTTCCGGGAGCTGACCGGAAAGTACATCCGCAACGGCTACGGGCTCACCGAGACCAGCGCGCCGTGCGTCGTCGTCCCGCCGAACCTGGAGGCGCCGGTCGACCCGTCGTCGGGCACGCTGGCGATCGGCCTGCCCCTTCCCTCCGCCGTGATCCGGATCGTCGGCGAGGACGGGCACGACCTGGACGCCCTCGAGGTCGGGGAGATCGCCGTCGACGGGCCGATGGTCGTGCCCGCCTACTGGAACAAGCCGGACGCCACGGCGCAGTCGCTGCCCGGCGGCAGGTTGCTCACCGGCGACGTGGGATTCATGGACGCCCAGGGCTGGGTGTACGTCGTCGATCGCAAGAAGGACATGATCAACGCGTCCGGGTTCAAGGTCTGGCCCCGCGAGGTCGAGGACGTGCTGTACCGGCACCCGGCGGTCCGGGAGGCCGCCGTCGTCGGCGAGCCGGACAGCTACCGCGGCGAGACCGTCGCCGCGTTCGTCAGCCTCCGGCCCGGGCAGACGGTCGAGACGGACGACCTCGTCGACTACTGCCGGGAGCGGCTGGCCAGCTACAAGGCCCCGAGGCGGGTCGTGATCGTCGACGAACTACCCAAGACGGCCAGCGGGAAGATCCTCCGACGCGAAATGCGCCGCAGCACCCCGGCCTGAACCCGCCACCGTCCCGGACGAACGGGACGCTCGTTCCGTCAGATCGAACGAGCGTCCCGTTCGTTCCGACAATCAGGCGACGACCGGGTGCGGGTAGTCCGCCGCGCGGTGCTGGAACGACAGGATCCGGGGGTTCTGCACGACTCCGTCGCGGATCTCCACGGCCCGCCGGATCGTGTCGCTGCGGTCCCAGGCCGCGGGTCCGTCGAGGACCGTCCCCAGATGGGGGAGCAGGGCCTCGCTGATCTCCCAGGTCGCCGAATTCCACAGGTAGGACGGGCTGTGATCGACCGCGTAGTAGCGGACGTTCTCGCCGATCATGAACGTCGGATCGGAGAACGACGTGGGCCGGGCCCAGCTGAAGCCCATTCCCTCGTCGCAGGACACGTCGACGACGAGGCTGCCGGGCAGGAGCGTCTCGACGTCCGAGTCGATCAGGAATGTCAGCGGCGATTCCGTGTCCTGCAGGACGCAGTTGACGATGATGTCGTGCCGGGCGAGGAACCCGGCCAGCGGCACCCGGCCCTCGTCCGTGGTGACGTGGCTGCGGCGCGGATCGGCGTCGTCGTGATCGAACTGCACGATCTCCGCGGAGTGGATCGGCGAGCTCACCGCGGTGACCCCGCGCTGCGTGACGACGTGGACGTCGTGGATGCCCAGGGCGTTCAGCGCGGTCACGGCGCCGCGGGCGGTGGCACCGAAACCGAGGACCACGGCGCGGAGGCGGCGGCCGTAGTCGCCGGTCGAACCCGCGATCGACAGGGCGTGCAACACCGAGCTGTATCCGGCGAGCTCGTTGTTCTTGTGGAAGACATGCAGCTGGAACGACCCCTCGACGCTCCAGTGGTTCATGGCCTCGAACGCGATCAACGTGAGGTGGCGATCGACGGCCACCTGGGTGAGCTCCGTGTCCTGGACACAGTGCGGCCACCCCCACAGGATCTGGCCGTCACGCAGATCCGCCAGATCCTTCGCGAGAGGTTTGGGCAGCAGCAGGACGTCGGACTGCTCGATCAGCTGCTCCCGGGTGCGCAGACCGCCCACCGACAGGGCCAGCTGCTCGTCCGAGACACCGAACGGCTCGCCGTAGCCGTACTCGAGATGGATGCGGCCACGGAGATCGGGGTCGATCCGGTCGAAGTGGAGCGGATGGATCGGGAGCCGGCGTTCGTCGGTCTTACTCGAACGCGCGACGACGCCGAGGGTGAGTGGATGAGAGCGGTGTTGCTGCACAGGGGTGTCCCTTGGTCGACACTGCCGGAGAGAGTCTTCGGCAGAGAGTTGTTGCCGCGGAACCCGCATTGGAGGAGGCCAGCGTTCGATCGATGGGCGCGGCATCTGCCGGCGCGGCTGCAGCTCTCGACAAAGCCCGAGGAGATCACTCGGGGAAGACTGGTAGCACCAGAGAGAAAGGCTGCGCCGCGACAGGCGACGCAGTTTCTCGTGGTGCCCCCGGCAGGATTCGAACCTGCGACCTTTCGCTCCGGAGGCGAACGCTCTATCCCCTGAGCTACGGGGGCGCACCGGAAAACCGGTGTGCCGATTGGGCTGGCCAATCGTAGCGCATGGGTAGTGGGATCGACCAAATCGGTCCCCCTTCTTCGCGGACTCGCCCCGGTAGCGGCCCGAACACGCCTAGTGTCGGGAGGACGTGGACGCTCGCGAACTCTCGGGGAGGGGTCGAGGATGACCGATGGACGGCAGGTCGGGTCGAAGGACCCCGACGGGCACTATTCCGATTCCGACCTCGAGCTGGACCTGCGGTGGTGGGCGGCGGCCAACTACCTGACGGTCGCGCAGATCTACCTGCAGGACAACACGCTTCTGCGGGAGCCGCTGCGCCCCGAACACATCAAACCCCGGCTGCTCGGGCACTGGGGGACCAGCCCGGGTCTGTCGATGATCTACGCCCTGCTGAACCGTCTCATCCGCCGGACCGACACCGACTGTCTCTATGTGACGGGTCCCGGGCACGGTGGTCCCGCGCTCGTCGCCGCCACGTACCTGGAGGGGACGTACTCGGAGGTGTATCCGGGCGTGTCCCGCGATGCCGCGGGTATCCACCGGCTGTGCCGGCAGTTCTCGACGCCGGGTGGCATCCCGAGTCACGTCAGTGTGCAGACGCCGGGCAGCATCCACGAGGGCGGCGAGCTCGGCTACGCTCTCGCGCATGCCGCCGGGGCGGCGTTCGATCACCCGAATCTGTTGGTGGCGTGCGTGATCGGAGACGGTGAGGCCGAGACGGGGCCCCTGTCCGGTTCGTGGAAACTCCCCGCCTTCCTCAACCCGGAACGCGACGGAGCGGTGCTGCCGATCCTGCACGTCAACGGAGCGAAGATCGCCGGGCCGACCGTCTACGGCCGCAGCAGCGACGCAGACGTCGAGGCGTTCCTCGGCGGTCAGGGGTGGGCGCCGACCGTCGTCTCCGGCGACGACCCGCGGCAGGTCTTCCCGGCGCTGCATCGAGCCCTCACCGACGCGCACACCGCGATCTCCGACCTACAGCGGGAGGCACGGGCCGGCCGGCGTGGCGCCGCGAAGTGGCCGGCAATCGTCCTGCGGACCCCGAAGGGCTGGACCGGTCCGCGCACCGTCGACGGCGTGCTCGTCGAGGGCACCCACCGGGCCCATCAGGTTCCGCTGTCGGGCGTGCGGACCAACGAGGCGCACCTGCTTCAGCTGGAGGAGTGGATGCGGTCGTACGGCCCGGGCGAACTGTTCGACTCCGCCGGCGCACTCGTCCCGGACCTCGAGCGACTGGCGCCGCAGGGTGACAAGCGGATGGGTTCGTCGCCGTACGCGAACGGCGGCCGCCTGCGTGCGGATCTTCCCGTGCCGCCGCTGGAGAAGTACGCGCTCACCATCGAGAAACCCGGCACCACCCACCACGAAACCACTCGGGTGCTCGGGGAACTGCTCCGCGACCTGTACGCCGCCACCACCACACCCGACGGCGGTGGATACTTCCGGCTGTTCTGCCCGGACGAAACGTCCAGCAACCGGTTGGGCGCCGTGTTCGACGTGACCGACCGCTGCTGGCAGCTGCCGGTCACCGACTACGACGACGGGCTGTCGGCCCGCGGCCGGGTGATGGAAGTGCTCAGCGAGCACCTCTGCGAGGGATGGCTCGAGGGGTATCTGCTGTCGGGGCGGCACGGGCTGTTCGCCAGCTACGAGGCGTTCGCGATGGTGAGCGTGTCGATGCTCGTCCAGCACACGAAGTGGCTGCAGCATGCGGTGGACCTGCCGTGGCGGGCGCCGGTGGCGTCGCTGAACGTCCTGCTGACCAGCACCTGCTGGCGCAACGATCACAACGGTTTCAGTCATCAGGGGCCGGGCATGATCGACGCCGTCATCCCGCTGGCGCCGGACGTCGTCCGGATCTGGCTGCCACCCGACTCGAACACCCTGCTGTCCATCTCCGACCACTGTCTCCGCAGCACCGACCACGTCAATCTCATCGTCGTCGACAAGCAGCCGCACCTGCAGTACCTGACCCTCGAAGACGCACACGCGCACTGCGCCGCCGGGGCCTCGGTGTGGGAGTGGGCGGGGACGGAGACCGCCGCGGGCGCCGACCCGGACGTCGTGCTCGCGGCCGCCGGGGACGTACCGACCCAGGAGATCCTCGCCGCGGCGCAGTTGCTGCGCGAACACACGCCGGACCTGGTCACCCGGGTGGTCAACATCGTCGACCTCATGGGGTTGCTCACACCCACCGAGCACCCGCACGGATTCGACGCACGGATGTTCCTGGACCTGTTCACCGCGGACACGGACGTGGTGTTCGCGTTCCACGGATACTCGCGCGCCGTCCACGAGCTGATCCACGGGCGCCCTGCCCCGGACCGGTTCCATGTCCGCGGCTTCAGCGAACAGGGCACCACGACCACACCGTTCGACATGGTCGTGTTGAACAGGATGAGCCGCTATCACCTGGTCCTCGAGGCATTGCGACGTACGCGGAGAGAACCGGCCGGTGCCGTCGAACTGGCCGACTTCTGCCTCCGGCAACTCGAACGGCACGGCGAATACGTCGTCGCGCACCTCGAGGACATGCCCGAGGTGCGCGACTGGACGTGGTCGTGAAGCCGGAGGTCAGTTCATCGGGAGGGGAGCGGCGCCCTTCGCGGTGAGCATGTTCGTCATCACCGTCGCCTCGCTCTGCTGCGTGTCCACCATCGTCTGCGCGAGAGAGCGCACCGCGTCTTCCGACGCGTGCTGAGCCGCATACTCCATCATCGGGAGTCCGCCCTGGTGGTGACGCAGCATCAGCTGGAGGTACAGGACGTCGACGGCCGGACCGGTGGCCTGACGCAACGCGGCCATGTCCTCCGACGACGCCATGCCCGGCATCTTCGACATCGAACCCATGTGCCCGCTGTCGGCGGTTCCGTGGTCGTGACCGTCGGAGTGCTCGGATTCCATCCAGCCCATGTAGCCGCCGGACGGCAGCGCCGGCTGATCCCACAGGGCGAGCCAGCCCTGCATCTGCCCGAGCTGGTTCTGCTGTGTGGTGAGGATGTCATACGCGAGCCCGCGCACCGCCGGGTCGGTGGCGCCCGCCAGCGCGATCGCCGACATCTCCACCGCCTGGCTGTGATGCACGCTCATGTCCTGCGCGAATCCGACATCGACGGAACCGGCCTCCGGAACCGGGGCACCGGAGTCCTCGAGCGGAAGCCGGGCGAGGAACCCGAGCGCGAATCCGAGGGCGATGGCGCCGATCAACCCGATGACCAGGAGCGCTGTGCGCTGACTGGGTCGGGACGGGGCCGGATCGTCGGCGGAGTCGGTCTCGGGTCCGTACCCGGGTTCGGCAGAACTAGCCATTGCTGCCCTCGGCCGGAGCCTGCTGCAGATCGGACGGCAGCTGCAGGTCGCTCGGGAGCTGCATGCCGCTGGGCAGCTGCGCTCCCGCGCCACCGGATTCCGACTGGTCGGGGCTGATGCCGCCGCCGTCCATCGGGACCGCGTCCGCGCCCGGCGCGCTCGGGTCGAACGGCGGCGGGTTGTCCGGGTCGAAACCGGAGCCCGGGATGGACGAGCAGCTCGCGCCGACCTCCGGGTAGGTGTTCTTGTTGATCCGCAGCGCGGTGATGAACTGGTCGATGCGCTCGTCGTCGACGCTGTCCAGCTTCAGCTGGTGGCCCCACGACTGCAGCGAGACCGGGCTGTCGAGGCCCGGGTACGGCGACAGCAGCGTGTACGTCTCGCCGTCCACCTTGTCCTTCAGCGTCTCGACCTGGTCGGCGGACAGCTCGTCCGGGTTGTAGGAGATCCATACGGCGCCGTGCTCGAGCGAATGCACGGCGTTCTCGGTGCGGATCGCGTTCGGGTAGACCGTGCCGGTGCACGTCGCCCAGATGGCGTCGTGCGGGCCGCCGAACGGGGGCGACTGGTCGTACGCGACGCGCTGCGTCGGCTGGATGTGGATGCCGGCCGGGTAGTCGACCTTGACGACGCCGTCGATGTTGACCGACGGGTCGGGATTCTCGGCGCTCGGCGCGTACTTCGCGGCTTCTTCCTTGGCCTGGTACTTGGGGACCAGGTTGATCGCGAGGATCGCCACGAGTGCGAGAACGACAGCTCCGGCGCCGATCGTCAGCCAGGGGATGTTCCGCGGAGCGGACGCGCCACCCTTGACTTTCGCGCCGCCGCTCTTCTTCTTGGCGGCCTTGATGGCCTTCGCCGACTTCGCGCCCGAGTTCTTATCGGGACCGCGACTTTCCGAACCGCTTGGCATCGATTGTGATCTTTCGGTGTGTGGGTTACGGGCGCTCGACCCCCGGAAACCGGAAGCTGAGGGCCGGGACTCAGGGCGATACCACTGTACTTTCCCACCCTGAGCGCAACCTGGGAGAGTGGCCGCGGCCACGCTCGCCGGCGGTCGCCGGGCCCGCGGGGACACTCGCGGCAAGGCGGATCACCGCTCGGGACGCGTTGGCCATAGGATAGATACCTGTGACTCCAGCTGACCTTGCCGAACTGCTCCGCGGAACCGCCGCGAAAGTGCTCGTCGAACGCGGACTCGACGTGTCCGTGCTTCCCGAAACTCTCACGGTCGAGCGTCCGCGCAATCCCGAGCACGGCGATTACGCCACCAACGTCGCGATGCAGGTGGCCAAGAAGGTCGGTACCAACCCGCGTGAGCTGGCCGGCTGGCTCGCCGAGGCGCTGACCGCGGCCGAGGGCATCGACAGCGCCGACATCGCGGGCCCGGGCTTCCTCAACATCCGCCTCGCCGCCGACGCGCAGGGCGCGATCGTCGCGAAGATTCTCGACGAGGGTGCCGCCTTCGGGTCCGGCCACACGCTCGACGGCAAGAAGATCAACCTCGAGTTCGTCTCCGCCAACCCGACCGGACCCATCCACCTCGGTGGAACGCGCTGGGCCGCTGTGGGCGACGCACTGGGCCGGATCCTGTCCACCCAGGGCGCGGCGGTCACCCGCGAGTACTACTTCAACGACCACGGCGCCCAGATCGACCGGTTCTCCCGCTCGCTGATCGCGGCCGCCAAGGGCGAGCCCGCCCCCGAGGACGGCTACGCGGGCGCTTACATCGCCGACATCGCGGCCCAGGTGCAGCAGCAGCGCCCCGACGTCCTGGAACTGCCCGCGGGCGAGCAGCAGGAAGTCTTCCGCGCCATCGGCGTCGACCTGATGTTCGCCCACATCAAGCGCACCCTGCACGAGTTCGGCGTGGATTTCGACGTCTACTTCCACGAGAACTCGCTGTTCGAGTCCGGCGCGGTGGAGAAGGCCGTCGAGACGCTCAAGGATTCCGGCAACCTCTTCCAGGAAGACGGCGCCTGGTGGCTCAAGAGCACCGACTTCGGCGACGACAAGGACCGCGTCGTCATCAAGAGCGACGGCAACGCGGCGTACATCGCCGGTGACATCGCTTACTTCCAGGACAAGCGTTCCCGCGGCTTCGACCTGTGCATCTACATGCTCGGTGCCGACCACCACGGGTACATCGGCCGGCTCAAGGCGGCCGCGGCCGCGTTCGGCGACGACCCCGACACCGTCGAGGTGCTGATCGGCCAGATGGTGAATCTGGTTCGCGACGGTGTGGCCGTGAAGATGAGCAAGCGCGCCGGTACGGTCATCACCCTCGACGACCTGGTCGAGGCGATCGGCGTCGACGCGTCGCGGTACGCGATGATCCGGTCGTCGGTGGATTCGAGCATCGACATCGACCTCGAACTGTGGACGAGCACCGGCAACGAGAACCCGGTGTACTACGTGCAATACGCGCACGCCCGCCTGTCGGCGATCGCCCGCAACGCCGCCGACCTCGGCATCGCCGTCACGGAGCCCGACTTCTCGCTGCTCGTCTCGGAGCAGGAGGGCGATCTCATCCGCACCCTCGGCGAGTACCCGCGCGTCGTCACCAGTGCCGCGAATCTGCGTGAGCCGCACCGCATTGCGCGGTATCTCGAGGAGCTGGCCGGTGCCTACCACCGGTTCTACGGCGCCTGCCGGATCCTGCCCCAGGGCGACGAGGAGGTCGGCCCGCTGCACATCGCGCGACTGGCGTTGTGCGACGCGTCCCGTCAGGTCCTGTCCAACGGGCTCGCCCTGCTCGGCGTCAGCGCACCGGAGCAGATGTGAACGCGCACCCCGCAGGTCCCAAGCACGCCGAACAGCTGCACGCACCCGGTCTGCCCGAACGTCCCGCCGACGCGGGCGCGTTCGCCGCACTCTCTCCCGAGGTGTGGCCCCGCAACGCCCACCGCGGCGCGGACGGAGTCGTGAGCCTGGCAGGCATCCCGGTCACCGAACTGGCCGAGAAGTACGGCACCCCACTGTTCGTGGTCGACGAGGACGATTTCCGGTCCCGGTGCCGCGACATGGCTCGTGCGTTCGGGCCCACCGCCAAGGTGCACTACGCGTCCAAGGCGTTCCTGTGCGGCGAGATCGCCCGCTGGGTCGCCGACGAGGGCCTGTCCCTGGACGTCGCATCGGGCGGCGAACTGGCGGTCGCCCTGCACGCCGGATTCCCGGCGGAGCGAATTGCCATGCACGGCAACAACAAATCGGTCGCCGAGCTGAACGCCGCCGTGTCGGCCGGGGTCGGGCACATCGTGCTCGACTCTGCCACGGAGATCGACCGCCTCGACAAGGTTGCCGCCGAAGCCGGTGTGGTGCAGGACGTTCTGATCCGCGTGACGGTCGGAGTCGAGGCGCACACCCACGAGTTCATCTCCACGGCCCACGAGGACCAGAAGTTCGGGTTCTCGCTCGCGGGCGGAAAGGCGATCGACGCGGTCCGCCGGGTCTTCGCCGCCGGCAACCTGCGGCTGGTGGGACTCCACAGCCACATCGGCTCGCAGATCTTCGACGTCGACGGCTTCGAGTTGGCCGCGCACCGCGTGATCGGGCTCCTGCGGGACGTCGTCGCGGAGTTCGGTGTGGAGAAGACCGCCCAGATCTCGATCGTCGACCTCGGTGGCGGCATGGGAATCTCCTACGTCCCCACCGACGACCCGCCGCCGGTCGACCAGCTCGCCGCCAAACTCGGCGACATCGTGCGCAACGAGTCGGCGCTCGCCGGTCTGCCGGAGCCGACGCTGGCCGTCGAACCCGGACGCGCGATCGCCGGACCCGGCACGGTGACGCTGTACGAGGTCGGCACCATCAAGGACGTCACCGTCGGCAGCAACCTCACCCGCCGGTACGTCAGCGTCGACGGCGGAATGAGCGACAACATCCGTACCGCGCTGTATCAGGCGGAGTACGAGGCCAAACTGGTCTCGCGGGTCAGCGACGCGGCGCCGGTGGTGTCCCGCGTCGTCGGCAAGCACTGCGAGTCCGGCGACGTCGTGATCCGCGACACCTGGATGCCCGAGGACATCGACGCCGGCGATTTGCTCGCCGTCGCGGCCACCGGTGCATACTGCTATTCGATGTCGAGCAGGTACAACCTGCTCGCCCGCCCTGCCGTGGTGGCGGTGCGCGACGGACAGTCGCGCGTGATCCTCCGGAGGGAAACCGTGGAAGACCTGCTGAGCTTGGAGGTACAGGAGTGACGAGCGAATCGGCGCATCGCGCTATCGGTGTGGCCGTCCTCGGCCTCGGCAACGTCGGGAGCGAGGTCGTGCGCATCCTGCGGGAGCACAGCGAAGACCTCGAGGCTCGCGTCGGTGCCCCGCTGGAACTGCGCGGAGTGGCCGTGCGCCGCCCCGGCAAGGACCGCGGAATTCCCGAGGAGTTGCAGACCACCGACGCGGAGTCACTCGTGGCCCGCGACGACGTCGACCTCGTCGTCGAGGTGATCGGCGGCATGGACCTGCCCCGCAAGCTGATCCTCTCGGCGCTCAACTCCGGCAAGTCCGTCGTCACCGCCAACAAGGCGCTGCTCGCCGATCACACCGGTGAACTGGCCGAGGCCGCGGAACTGCACAACGTCGACCTCTACTTCGAGGCCGCCGTGGCCGGCGCGATCCCCGTGATCCGCCCGCTCATCCAGTCCCTCGCGGGTGACCGGGTGAACAAGGTCGCCGGAATCGTGAACGGAACCACCAACTTCATCCTGTCGGCGATGGACGAGACCGGCGCGGACTACGCCGCGACCCTCGCCGAGGCCGGACGCCTGGGATACGCCGAGGCCGATCCGACCGCCGACGTGGAGGGCTACGACGCCGCGGCCAAGGCGGCCATCCTCGCGTCGATCGCGTTCCACACCCGGGTCACGGCCGCCGACGTGTACCGCGAGGGGATCTCCAAGATCACCGCCGCCGACCTGACGTCGGCCCGCGCACTCGACTGCACGATCAAGCTGCTGTCCATCTGCGAGCGGATCACCACCCCCGAGGGCAAGGAGCGGATCTCCGCGCGGGTCTACCCGGCGCTCGTGCCGCTGGAACATCCGCTGGCCTCGGTCAACGGTGCGTTCAACGCCGTCGTCGTCGAGGCGGAGAACGCCGGACGCCTGATGTTCTACGGGCAGGGCGCAGGCGGCGCCCCCACCGCGTCGGCCGTGATGGGCGACCTGGTGATGGCCGCGCGCAACAAGGTGAACGGTGGCCGCGGACCCCGCGAGTCCAAGTACGCCAAACTGAAGATCGCGCCGATCGGCGACATCCCCACGCGCTACTACGTCAACATGCAGGTGACGGACAAGGCCGGGGTCCTGTCGGCAGTGGCTGCCGAATTCTCGCAGCACGGCGTCAGCATCTCCACCGTGCGGCAGGAAGGCGCCGGCGACGGTGCCCGCCTCGTCGTCGTCACCCACGTCGCGACGGATTCTGCTCTGTCGGAAACCGTTGAGGCACTGAGCAAACTCGAATTCGTCACCGCTGTGACCAGCGTGCTGCGACTGGAAGGCACCGAACAATGACCGGCACCCGTAACCCCGTTCACACCCCCTGGCCGGGGCTGATCGAGGCTTACCGCGACCGCCTCGCCATCGGACCGAACTGGAAGACGGTCACCCTGCGCGAGGGCGGCACCCCGCTGCTGCCCGCCGGGCACCTCTCGGAGCTCACCGGGTGCGACGTCTACCTGAAGGTCGAGGGGCTCAATCCGACCGGTTCGTTCAAGGACCGCGGCATGACGATGGCCGTCACCGACGCGCTGGCCCGCGGTCAGCAGGCCGTCCTGTGCGCATCCACGGGCAACACGTCCGCTTCCGCCGCCGCGTACGCCGCCAAGGCGAAGATGACCTGCGCCGTGCTGGTTCCGCAGGGCAAGATCGCGATGGGCAAGCTCGCGCAGGCCGTAATGCACGGCGCGCGGATCATCCAGGTGCAGGGCAACTTCGACGACTGCCTCGAACTGGCCCGCAAGACCACTGCGGAGTTCCCGACGATCGGGCTCGTGAACTCGGTCAACCCGGTCCGCATCGAGGGCCAGAAGACCGCGGCATTCGAGATCTGCGACGCGCTGGGCAAGGCCCCCGACGTGCACGCGCTCCCGGTCGGCAACGCAGGCAACATCACCGCGTACTGGCGCGGGTACTCCGAGTACTACGCCGACGGACTCACCAGCGTGAAGCCCCGTATGCTCGGCGTCCAGGCCGCCGGCGCCGCACCGCTCGTCCACGGCGCACCGGTGAAGGACCCGGAGACGATCGCCACCGCGATCCGCATCGGCTCGCCCGCGTCCTGGAACGGTGCGGTCAACGCCAAGGAAGAGTCGCACGGCGCCTTCCGGGCGGCGACCGACGACGAGATCCTCGAGGCGTACCGGCTGATCGCCAGGACCGAAGGGGTGTTCGTCGAGCCCGCCTCGGCCGCGAGCGTCGCCGGTCTGCTCGCCGCCCGCAAGGAGGGCTGGCTGGACTCGGGGCTGACCGTCGTCTGCACGGTCACCGGAAACGGTCTCAAGGACCCCGACACGGCGTTGGCGGGTATGCCTGAGGTTCAACCGATCCCGGTCGATCCTGTCGCTGTCGCGTCGGCCCTCGAGCTGGCGTAGTGGTGGCGCCCACGCCCACCACGCCGCAGGACCACACCGCTGCCATGACACAGACCCTCCCCACGGGCCTCACCGTGACCGCCCGCGTGCCTGCGTCGAGCGCCAACCTCGGTCCCGGCTTCGACACGCTGGGCATCGCGCTCGGACTGTACGACGAGATCACCGTGACCACCACGGGTTCGGGGCTGAAGATCCGGGTCGAGGGCGAGGGTGCCGACGACGTGCCGTGGGGTCCGTCCCATCTCGTGGTCCGGGCCATCGAACGTGGACTGGAATCGGCGGGTGTGTGGGCGGACGGCCTGGATGTGGTGTGCCGCAACGCGATACCCCATTCGCGGGGCCTGGGTTCGTCGGCCTCCGCCGTCGTCGGGGGACTGGCGGCCGCCAACGGTCTGGCGATCAAGCTCGACCCCGAACTCGGGCTGTCGCTCGATCAGCTCGTCCAGCTGTCGTCCGAATTCGAAGGGCACCCCGACAACGCGTCGGCGAGCGTGCTCGGCGGCGCCGTGGTGTCGTGGAGTTGCGCGGGCGAGCAGACCGACGGAGCTCCCGCGGCCACCGACATCTACTCGGCCGTCGCGTTGAAGGTCCATCCCGCGATCCGCGTCGTCGCGCTGGTGCCGGGGGAGCGCTCGTCGACCGCCCACACACGGGGTCTGTTGCCCGAGACGGTTCCCCACCGGGACGCGGCCTTCAACGTCAGTCGCGGAGCCCTCGCTGTGGTGGCGCTCACAGAGCGTCCCGACCTCCTGATGGCGGCCACCGAGGACCGACTGCATCAGACGCAGCGCGCTCCGGCGCTTCCGCTCACGACGCGATGGATCGCCGTCCTCCGCAAGGCGGGTATCGCCGCCACCGTCTCCGGAGCCGGACCGACCGTCCTGGCATTGACCACGGAGCCTTTCCCCGTGGATCTTCGAACGCAGGCCGAGGCCGAGGGGTTGCAGGTTCTCGAACTGGACGTGGCGGACGGCGTCCGGACCAGCTGACACGCCGTAGGGGCTTCTCCTTGCCCCTACGGTCGTTCACAGCTATCCTGGGCAATGTCCGTACATCGTGCGCATCAGACGCCGGTGCTTCACCAGGGCAATTACTCCAGGTCAATCGGGGTTGACGGCTCCTGGCACGATCCTCCGCACTATCTGTCGTGTAGGGATTGCGAGTACGCGCCTGTTTCAAAGGTGATGTGATGGCGGGCAAGCCGGCAGTTCTTCACATGCAACTACGTACGGCACATCCGAATTCGGTATTCGAAACCGAATTACGGGACGAACCCTCGACTCTGCGCAGCGCGAGTGAGGGAAGGAAAGGACCTCCGTGACCGATACGGACCTCATCGCCGCTCCTGTGCGCGCCTCCTCGGTGGATACCGTTGGCGCGCAGGCAGGCGACTCTTCACAGGCGTCATCGACCGCACCCGGCACCGGTGCCGTGACAGCCTCCACCAAGCGCGCCGAGGCGCGCCGGGGTGCCGGGCTGTCCGGAATGGTGCTCACCGAGCTCCGCACTCTCGCAGGTGAGCTGGGCATCAAGGGCATCTCGGGGATGCGCAAGGGCGACCTGATCGCCGCGATCAAGGAGCGTCAGGGCGGCTCTTCCGCTCCGGCCGCTGCTGCGACCGAAGCCGCTCCCCGGACCCGGGCGACGCGCGCAAAGCGCGAACAGTCCGCTCAGACCGAACTCGAAGTGACTCCCCAGGCGGAGACCACCGAGAAGGCCGCCGAGCCCAAGACGGCCGAACCCCCGACGGGCGACGGCGCAGCCGCCGACACCGATACCGCCGAAGGCGGCCGTCGCGGGCGTCAGCGCCGCGGATCCGCGCGTCGGGCAGGCGCACCCGAGCAGGGTGACCAGGGCGGCAACGCTCAGGACACCGTCTCGGCGAATGCCGCGGACACGCAGCAGGCCGAGCGCAAGCAGGCCGACGATCGTCAGGATTCTGCCGAGAAGCCGGCCAAGCAGGACGGCTCCGGCGAACAGGGCGGCGACCGCAACCGACGTGAGCGGGGCGGCGACCGCGGTGACCGCGGCGACACCCGGGGTGACCGCGGCGACACCCGGGGTGACCGCGGCGACACCCGTGGTGACCGCGGTGACCGGGGCGATCGGGACAACCGGGGCGACCGCAGCCAGGGCAACAACGGCCCGCGCAACAACGACAACCGTCCGGGCGACGACGAGGAAGGCGGTCGCGGACGCCGCGGACGCCGCTTCCGCGAACGTCGTCGTGGACGCGACCGCGGCGAAGGCGGCGGCGGTGACGCCCGCGAGACCGAGATCCGCGAGGACGACGTCCTGCAGCCGGTCGCCGGCATCCTGGACGTCCTCGACAACTACGCGTTCGTGCGGACCTCCGGCTACCTGGCCGGACCGAACGACGTCTACGTGTCGATGAACCTGATCCGCAAGAACGGTCTCCGTCGCGGCGACGCCATCACCGGCGCCGTCCGGGTCGGACGTGAGGGCGAGCAGGGCAGCCAGCGCCAGAAATTCAACCCGCTGGTCCGCATCGACACCGTCAACGGTGGCGACGTGGAAGCGGCCAAGAAGCGCCCCGAGTTCGGCAAGCTCACGCCGCTGTACCCGAATCAGCGGCTGCGTCTGGAGACGACGCCGAACATCCTGACGACCCGTGTCATCGACCTGGTGATGCCGATCGGCAAGGGACAGCGTGCGCTGATCGTGAGCCCGCCGAAGGCCGGTAAGACCAGCGTTCTGCAGGCCATCGCCAACGCCATCGCGACCAACAACCCCGAGTGCTACCTCATGGTCGTGCTGGTCGACGAGCGTCCCGAAGAGGTCACCGACATGCAGCGTTCGGTGAAGGGCGAGGTCATCTCCTCGACCTTCGACCGTCCGCCGGGAGACCACACCTCGGTCGCCGAGCTGGCCATCGAGCGTGCGAAGCGTCTGGTGGAGGCGGGCAAGGACGTCGTCGTCCTCCTCGACTCGATCACCCGCCTCGGCCGTGCGTACAACAACTCGTCGCCTGCCTCGGGACGCATCCTCTCCGGTGGTGTCGACTCGACCGCGCTCTACCCGCCGAAGCGTTTCCTCGGTGCTGCGCGCAACATCGAGAACGGCGGTTCGCTCACGATCATCGCGACGGCCATGGTCGAGACCGGTTCCACCGGCGACACCGTGATCTTCGAGGAGTTCAAGGGCACCGGTAACGCCGAGCTGAAGCTCGACCGCAAGATCGCGGAACGTCGTGTGTTCCCGGCCGTGGACGTGAACCCCTCGGGTACACGTAAGGACGAGCTGCTGCTCAGCCCGGACGAGGCCGCGGTGCTGCACAAGCTCCGGCGCGTGCTCTCGGGTCTCGACTCGCACCAGGCCATCGATCTCCTGATCGACCGCCTCAAGAAGAGCAAGAGCAACATCGAATTCCTCATGCAGGTGTCGAAGACTGCTCCGGGCGCGATCGACGACTGATCATCGACCCGAAGCGGGGCCCGGCGACTTTTTCGGTCGCCGGGCCCCGCTGTTTTTCCCTCGGGAACCCCTGTGGAACAAAACGCGGACCACCCGCGTTGACCACAACGCAAGCACAAATGCCGATTGGGATCGCGAACCTGCGATCTGGCATACTGAGCGGCTGAGTCCGGTTCCGGTTCACGTCTTCGAACGGCGAAGGCGACCCGGCGACCATCGAAAGGGACACCATGAAGTCAGGCATTCACCCCAATTACGTGGCCACCACCGTGGTCTGTGGTTGCGGAAACACCTTCGAGACCCACAGCACCAAGGAGACCGGACGTATCAACGTCGAGGTCTGCTCGCAGTGCCACCCGTTCTACACCGGCAAGCAGAAGATCCTCGACACCGGTGGACGTGTCGCCCGCTTCGAGGCTCGCTACGGCAAGCGCGCCGGCAAGGGCGCAGCCAAGGAATCTGCAGAGTCCTAGCTGTTCCGCCGACGCCCGTCCTGCGATAATTGCAGGCCGGGCGTCGGCTTTTTTGTGCCTATTCCCGAAAGAACGCAGAGCGGAGCGAATCATGGCAGGGACCACCCAGCCTTCGGCCATCGACGACATCCTGGCCGAACATGCCGGCCTGGAGCAGCAGTTGGCGGACCCGGCCCTGCACAACGACGCTTCCGCGGCCCGCAAGGCGGGCAAGCGATTCGCCGAGCTCGCGCCGATCATGGCGACGTACACCAAGCTCAAGTCGGCGCAGGACGATCTGGATGCCGCGCGTGAGCTCGCCGCCGACGACTCCAGCTTCGCCGCCGAGGTGCCCGACCTCGAGGCGCAGGTCCTCGAACTCGACAAGACCCTCACCGACCTCCTGGCCCCCCGCGACCCGCACGACGGTGACGACGTGGTGCTCGAGGTCAAGTCGGGGGAGGGCGGCGAGGAATCCGCGCTGTTCGCCTCCGACCTGGCGCGAATGTACGTCCGGTACGCCGAGCGTCACGGCTGGCGTGTCGAGATCCTCGACGCGACCGTGTCCGATCTCGGTGGATACAAGGACGCGACGCTGTCGATCAAGTCGAAGGGCGATGTGCGTGACGGGGTCTGGGCGCGACTGAAGTTCGAGGGCGGTGTCCACCGCGTGCAGCGCGTACCCGTCACGGAATCGCAGGGACGCGTCCACACGTCCGCCGCCGGTGTCCTCATCTACCCGGAACCGGAAGAGGTCGAGGAGGTGCAGATCGATGAAACCGATCTGCGCATCGACGTCTACCGCTCCTCGGGCAAGGGTGGTCAGGGCGTCAACACCACCGACTCCGCGGTCCGTATCACGCACCTGCCCACCGGAATCGTCGTGACCTGCCAGAACGAGCGCTCTCAGCTGCAGAACAAGGCCCGCGCCATGCAGGTGCTCGCCGCGCGGCTGCAGGCGGCGGCCGAGGAAGCCGCGGATGCGGAGGCGTCGGCAGGCAGGCAGAGTCAGGTGCGCACCGTCGACCGTTCCGAGCGCATCCGCACCTACAACTTCCCGGAGAATCGCATCACCGATCACCGGATCGGCTTCAAGTCCCACAACCTGGATGCGGTCCTGGACGGCGAACTCGACGCCCTCCTCGACGCCCTGGGCAAGTCGGACCGTGAGGCGAGGCTCGCCGCGGAGTAACCGCGAAGCGGGACCGCGCCACCTGACGGCGGACCGCGTGGCAGTCTGTACCTGTGAGTCGCCTTCCTCTTCGCCTGGCCCTGATCGACGCAACCGCGCAACTCGACGAGGCCGGGGTGCGTAGCTCCCGTGCGGATGCCGAACTGCTCGCGGCCCACCTGCTGGGGGTGGAACGGACCCGGCTCGGCCTCGTCCCGCTGGTCGACGAGTCGGTGATCGACGCCTACAAGAAGATGGTCGACCAGCGCGCCAAGCGGATTCCGTTGCAGTACATCCTCGGTACCGCCGCGATGGGGGACATCGACATCGAGGTCGGCCCCGGGGTCTTCGTGCCGCGTCCCGAGACGGAACTGCTGCTCGGGTGGGCGCTCGCGTTCCTCGGAAGCTGCGATCAGCATCCGCCGGTGGTGCTCGACCTGTGCACCGGGTCGGGCGCGCTCGCGCTCGCGATCGCCAACGCCCGGCCCGACGCCGTCGTGCACGCCGTCGAACTCGAACCGCACGCGCTCGCATGGGCCCGGCGCAACGCCGACGCCCGCGAACAGGCAGGTGACGCACCGATCCGGCTGTATCAGGGCGATGTGACCGACCGGACGTTGCTGGCCGGGCTGGAAGGCGGCGTCGACCTGATCGTGGCGAACCCGCCGTACATCCCGGAGGGCGTCGAGCTCGAACCCGAGGTGGCCGACCACGACCCGCACAGCGCGCTGTTCGCCGGCCCGGACGGTCTGTCCGTCATCAAGCCGATGATCTCGAACGTCGCCCGCTGGTTGCGGATCGGGGGAGCGGTCGGCATCGAGCACGACGACAGCAACGGGTCCGACGTGGCGGCACTGTTCGCGTCCCGCCGGGTGTTCGGCGAGGTCGCGGAGCACCCGGACCTCGCAGGCAAGCCGCGCTTCGTGGTCGCCCGGCGCGTCGCCACCGATATCGAGGCGCAGCGTGCAGGGGCCGTCGCCGAGGGTGAAAGAATGGGCGGGTGAGTACCGTTTACGACTGTGGCCTTCCCGATTCACGCTCCGCCGGAATGAGTGCGGCCAAGAATGCGCTGAAGGCTGGGCGGCTCGTCGTGCTCCCCACGGACACGCTGTACGGGATCGGCGCGGACGCATTCGACAGCGAGGCTGTCGCCGCCCTCCTGCGGGCCAAGGGTCGCGGACGCGACATGCCGGTTCCCGTGCTCGTCGGCTCGTGGAACACGATCGACGGCCTGGTGTACAGCGTGCGCCCGCAAACGCGCGACCTCATCCGGGCGTTCTGGCCCGGCGGGCTGAGTCTCGTTGTGGAACAAGCACCTTCGCTGGCGTGGGACCTCGGCGACACCCGGGGCACGGTCATGCTGCGCATGCCGCTGCACCCCGTCGCCCTCGAACTGTTGCGCGAAGTCGGACCGCTGGCGGTGTCGAGCGCGAACGTCTCCGGACGGCCGCCCGCGACGACGGTCGAGGAAGCGCGCGAGCAGCTCGGCGGATCGGCGAGCGTGTACCTCGACGGTGGTCGGGCCGAACAGGGGCAGGCATCGACGATCGTCGACCTCACCGGCGCGACCCCCCGGATCCTGCGTGAGGGCGCCGTGCCCACCGGCGATGTCGCCGACGTGCTCGGAGTGACGGCGGAGAGTCTGTCCGCCCAGTGAGTGCTGCCGAATCGGCCGGCGTGGCGCTGGCCCAAGCAGGTGGGGGCGCGGGTGTCCCGCTGCGTGAACTCCTGCTCGTCCTCTTCACCGCTGCGGTGGTCACCTACCTGGCGACCGGGGCCGTGCGGCTGTTCGCACTCCGGTTCGGGGCCGTGGCCGTGCCGCGGGATCGCGACGTCCACGTCACCCCGACGCCGCGTCTCGGCGGGGTCGGCATGTATCTCGGCATGCTCGTCGCGTTGTTGTTCGCGCAGCAGCTACCCGCGCTCACCCGGGGATTCGAGTTCACTTCCGACATTCCCGCGGCCCTGGTCTCGGGGTTCGTGATCGTGCTGGTGGGGGTCGTCGACGACCGGTGGGGCCTGGACGCGCTCACCAAGTTCGTCGGCCAGGTCACCGCGGCGGGCATCCTCGTCGTGATGGGGGTGAGCTGGTTCATCATCTATATGCCGTTCGGGGACGGCAGCACCGTCATCCTCGACCAGCTCCAGGCCGGTCTCGTCACCGTGGGTGTCGCGGTCGTGATGGTGAACGCCATGAACTTCGTCGACGGCCTCGACGGCCTCGCGGCGGGCCTCGGCCTGATCTCCTCCCTCGCGATCTGCGTGTTCTCCGTGGGACTACTGCACGATCAGGGCGGCGACGTCAGCGCGTATCCGCCCGCGCTGATCGCCGCGGCGCTGGCAGGTGCGTGTCTCGGATTCCTTCCGCACAACTTCCAGCCCGCCAAGATCTTCATGGGCGACTCCGGCTCCATGCTGATCGGGCTGATGCTCGCGGCCATCTCCACCAGCGCGTCCGGTCGCATCCCGCTGACCGCCTACGGCACCCGCGACCTGCTCGGTCTTCTCTCTCCGCTGCTCCTCGTCGGTGCCGTCATGTTCATCCCGATCCTCGACCTGCTGCTCGCCGTGGTCCGGCGTACCCGTGCGGGGGTGAGCCCGTTCAGTCCCGACAAGATGCACCTCCACCACCGGCTCCTGCAGATCGGGCACTCGCACCGTCGCGTCGTGCTGCTCATCTACTTGTGGGTCGGTGTCCTCGCGTTCGGTGCGGTCGGATCTGCCCTGTTCGACCGTCGCGTCGTCGTCCTCCTGGTCGCGGGAGGCCTTGTCTTCGCACTGGTCGTCACGGCCGTCCCGTCGATTCGCGGACAGCAGCACGATCGTCGCGGCTGACCGGAGGGTTGCCGCGGACCGGCGAAGATCCACTACCCTTGGCGACCGTGACGTTCACCCCCGCCTCCGCCCCTGATCACACCGCGTCGTTGCGGGCTGCCGTCCGCTACGGAGTTCTCGGTCTGATCGTGCTGGCAGTGGTCGGCTCGATCATCGCATTTCTCGTCGCGGGCAAGCCCGGTCTGTACGGCGCACTTCTCGGTGCGGCAGTCGGGGGAGGGTTCATCCTGTGCACCGCACTGGGTGTGCTGTTCACCGCGAAACTTCCGGCCTTGACGGCGGGAGCGGTACTGCTCGGTACGTGGTTGTTGAAGATGATTCTCGCGATCACGGTCCTGGCGATCCTCAAACCGCTCGACTTCTACGACAAGACGGCATTGGTGCTGGTCATGGTGCTGTCGCTGGTGATCGTGCTGGGAGCGGAAACGTTCGGAGTCCTGGGAACCAAGGCGCCGTACGTCGAACCTGCGCCCACGGACGACGCCGGATCGCCGGAATCGGACGATAAGTAGTACTACGAGATGTAGTAAAATTGAATCGACCCGGACCCCGTCTACACGATGTCGTAGATGACTTGCTAAGGTCTGGGTCAAGCGAGAGCAATGAGAGTGCGAGTAAGTTACTCGCCGGTATTGCATGCTTGTAGGTGGCCGCACTTTCAGGGCCGCCGAGTCGACGAGAGTCGCCGACACCGACAGACGCTGGACTCGAACAGTCCGCAGCAGCTGACGAATACGCGAGTCGAGCTTGTCGACTTGTTTGATCGTCAATGTCCGATCGAACCGCAGTCAACGAAGGCTGCGGACCGACTACGGGAGAGAACGCTGAGCGTCATCAACGTGGCCGCTGGAGAATTCCACGCGCCTTCCCTGAACGACTTCTTCCCGCCCGCGGTCCTGTTCGAAGGGACTCCGTTCGAACTCGACCGCCTGATGCTGGTTCGCATCCTGCTGTCCGGACTGATGATGCTCTTCTTCGTCATCGCGCTGCGCAGCCCGAAGATCATTCCGCGCGGTGTCCAGAACATCGGTGAGATCGCGCTCGACTTCGTCCGGATCAACATCGCGGAAGAGATTCTCGGCAAGGAGCAGGGCAAGCGCTTCCTGCCGGTCATCACCACCATCTTCTTCCTGGTGCTCGCCAGCAACCTCGGCAGCATCATCCCCTTCATCAACATCTCGCCGAACGCGCGTATCGGCATGCCGCTCGTGCTCGCCGCCCTCGCGTACATCGTGTTCAACTACGTCGGCATCAAGAAGTACGGCTTCTTCAAGTACGTGAAGAGCAGCATCGTGGTCCCCGGGGTTCCGCTTCCGCTGCACTTCCTGCTCGTGCCGATCGAGTTCATCTCGACGTTCGTCCTCCGGCCGTTCACGCTCATGGTTCGTCTCATGGCCAACATGCTGGCCGGCCACATCCTGCTGGTGCTCTTCTTCAGCGCCACCCAGTACTTCTTCTTCATCTCCGGTGGCTTCCAGGCCGTGTTCGGTGTGGCCTCGCTTGCCGCCGGCATTGCATTCACCTTCTTCGAACTGCTGGTGATCTTCCTGCAGGCCTACGTCTTCGCGCTGCTCACGTCGGTGTACATCGATCTGGCGCTGCACGCGGATTCGCACTAGCACCACAAGTTTCACGACCAGCTACACCAAGAACTGAGCCTCCCGCCGAATCCGGCGGAGGTCAACAGAAAGGGAACGGAACACCATGAGCCTCGCCTACCTCGCTCAGGAAGCTGTCCAGGAAACCAACTCGACGGGTTTCGGAGCCATCGGCTACGGCCTCGCCGCGATCGGCCCCGGCATCGGCGTGGGCATCGTCGTCGGTAAGGCGATCGAGGGAATGGTTCGCCAGCCCGAGATGGCCGGACAGGTTCGTACCACGATGTTCCTCGGTATCGCCTTCACCGAAGCCCTCGCGCTGATCGGCCTCGTCGCCGGCTTCATTTTCTAAGACCGTCATGGCAGCCAACATCGCAGTCCTCGCGCAGGAAGAGAGTCACAACCCTCTCCTGCCCGAGACGTATGACATCGTTTGGTCGATCGTCTGCCTGGTCATCGTTGGTTTCGTCTTCTGGAAGTACGTCCTTCCGATGTTCCAGAAGGTCCTTGCCGAGCGAACCGAGCAGATCGACGGCGGCATCAAGCGGGCCGAAGAGGCCCAGGCCGAAGCGAAGGCGGCGCTCGAGCAGTACCGCGCTCAGCTCGCCGAAGCTCGCACCGAGGCTGCGCAGATCCGTGAGGACGCGCGCACCCAGGGGCAGCAGATCATCGCCGAAATGAAGGCACAGGCTCAGGAAGAAAGCGACCGCATCGTGGCCGCCGGTCACAACCAGTTGGTTGCCCAGCGTCAGCAGATCGTTGCCGAACTGCGCGCCGACCTCGGCCGCACCGCGGTCGACCTCGCTGAGAAGGTCATCGGTGAGTCCCTCGCCGACGACGTCAAGCGGGCCGGCACGGTCGATCGATTCCTGAACGAGCTCGACTCCATCGGCGCAAATTCCGCAGCAGGGAAGTGAGCACCATGTACGCAGCGAGCCGTGAGGCCTTGACGCAGACCCGTGCTGCGTTGTCTTCGGCCTTGGGATCCGTCTCTGCCGGAGCAGCCACAGCGGCCGCGGCCCAGATCGGGGCCGAGCTGTTCTCGGTCGTCGAGATCCTGGACGAGCAGCGCACTCTCCGGAGTGCCCTGTCGGACACCTCGACGCCCGGGAGCGTTCGCGAAGGTCTGGCCGAGCAGGTATTCGGTGGCAAGGTCTCGGCCGAGACCCTCGCCGTCCTGAAGGCGGCGGTGGGCCAGGACTGGTCCGTCACCTCCGACCTGCTCAACTCGCTGGTGCTCGTCGGTCGGGAATCGCTGCTGAAGGCAGCGGCCGATCAGGGACAGCTCGACGACGTCGAGGACGAACTCTTCCGCCTCGGCCGCATCGTTGCCGGTGACCCGAAGCTCGAGCAGGCACTGTCCGACCGTTCCGTACCGGCGAAGAGGAAGCGCGAACTGCTCTCCAAGCTGCTGTACGGCAAGGTCACCGCTGTCGCCGAGGCGCTGGCGAACCAGGCAGTGGGCCGGTTGAAGAACTCCGCACCCGCGGACGCCTTCGACGAACTGTCGAATCTGGCAGCAGCACAGCGGGAAGCAGTTGTCGCCAAGGTGCGCAGCGCTGCTCCGCTGTCCAGTGAGCAGTCTGATCGGCTGACCGCCACCCTCACCCGTACCTACGGGAAGCCGGTGACGGTTCACGTGGAGGTCGATCCTGAACTCCTCAGCGGCTTGGTCGTCCGGGTGGGCGACGAGGTGATCGACGGCAGCGGCGCGGGACGTCTCGCAGCGTTGCGGAAGTCCCTCAAGTAGTCCGCAACCGAACCCCATACCCCAGATCTTTTCGAAGACCAGACACCGAGAGCAGGAAAAACATGGCGGAGCTGACGATCTCCTCCGACGAGATCCGTAGTGCGATCGAGAACTACACCGCGAGCTACTCCCCGGAGGCCTCCCGCGAAGAGGTCGGCCTTGTGACCGACACCAGCGACGGCATCGCGCACGTCAGTGGCCTGCCTTCGGCGATGGCCAACGAACTGCTGGAGTTCCCCGGCGGAATTCTGGGTGTCGCGCTCAACCTGGATGCCACCGAGATCGGTGCCGTCATCCTGGGCGATTACGAGAACATCCAGGAAGGCCAGGAAGTCAAGCGGACCGGCGACGTGCTGTCGGTACCCGTCGGCGACGCCTTCCTCGGCCGCGTCATCAACCCGCTCGGCCAGCCGATCGACGGCCTGGGCGAGATCGAGAGCAACGAGACCCGCGCCCTCGAACTGCAGGCTGCCTCGGTGCTCGAGCGTCAGCCCGTCGAGGAGCCGCTGCAGACCGGTATCAAGGCCATCGACGCGATGACCCCGATCGGTCGCGGACAGCGTCAGCTCGTCATCGGCGACCGTAAGACGGGCAAGACCGCCGTCTGCATCGACGCGATCCTGAACCAGAAGGCCAATTGGGAGACCGGCGACGAGAAGCAGCAGGTTCGCTGCATCTACGTCGCGATCGGCCAGAAGGGCTCCACCATCGCGGGCGTCAAGGCTGCCCTCGAGGAGCAGGGCGCGATGGAGTACACCACCATCGTCGCCGCCCCGGCCTCCGACTCCGCCGGTTTCAAGTGGCTCGCGCCCTACACCGGCTCCGCCATCGGCCAGCACTGGATGTACCAGGGCAAGCACGTCCTGGTCGTGTTCGACGACCTGACCAAGCAGGCCGAGGCGTACCGCGCCATCTCGCTGCTGCTGCGCCGCCCGCCGGGACGTGAGGCATACCCCGGTGACGTCTTCTACCTGCACTCCCGCCTGCTGGAGCGTTCGGCCAAGCTGTCCGACGCCCTGGGTGGAGGCTCGCTGACCGCGCTGCCGATCATCGAGACCAAGGCCAACGACGTCTCGGCCTACATCCCGACCAACGTCATCTCCATCACCGACGGTCAGGTGTTCCTCGAGTCGGACCTGTTCAACAAGGGTGTCCGCCCCGCCATCAACGTCGGCATCTCGGTGTCCCGAGTCGGTGGCGCCGCGCAGACCAAGGGCATGAAGAAGGTCTCCGGTTCGCTGCGTCTGGAGCTGGCCCAGTTCCGTGAGCTCGAGGCGTTCTCCGCCTTCGCCTCCGACCTGGACGCCGCCTCGAAGGCACAGCTCGAGCGTGGTGCCCGCCTGGTGGAGCTGCTCAAGCAGGATCAGTACAGCCCGATCCCCGTCGAGGACCAGATCGTGTCGATCTACCTCGCCGGCGAAGGTGTCTTCGACAGCGTGCCCGTCGGTGACGTCCGCCGCTTCGAGGCCGAGCTGCTCGACGAGCTGCACCGCACCGCCTCCGGCGTGTACGAGAGCATCAAGGGTGGCAAGGCCCTCGACGCCGACAACGCCAAGGCACTGGTCGAGGCCACCGACAAGTTCAAGGAAACCTTCATCGCGTCCGACGGAAGCCGGGTCGTGAACGAGGCCGAGGCTGAAGCTCTGGACGCCGGCGAGGTCGGCCACGAGCAGATCAACGTCAAGCGCACCACCGTCAGCAAGTGAGCGGCCTGCCCATGATGCTGCGAAACATGAAGGGAGAGTGATCGATCGATGGCAAGCATTCTCGAACTGAGGTCTCGCATCAAGTCGGTCAACTCGACCAAGAAGATCACCAAGGCCCAGGAACTGATCGCGACCTCGCGAATCACGAAGGCGCAGTCGCGCGTCGCCGCGGCAAAGCCGTACGCCGAGGAGATCACGAAGGTTCTGTCGGAGCTGGCGAGCGCGTCGGCTTCGCTGGATCACCCGTTGCTCAACGAGCGCACCGATCCCAAGCGTGCCGCCGTCCTGGTCGTCACCAGCGACCGCGGTATGTGCGGCGGATACAACTCCAACGTCCTCAAGGAGGCCGAGGAGCTGTTCCAGCTGCTGCGCAGCGAGGGCAAGGATCCGGTCATCTACGTGCTCGGATCCAAGGGCCTGGGGTACTACACGTTCCGTGGCCGCGACTTGGGAGGTGCGTGGACCGGGTTCTCCCAGGATCCGGGCTACTCCGACGCTGCCAAGGCGAGCCGGCACCTGGTCGACCTGTTCATGGCCGGATCCGGCTCGGAGGTCCCTGCGCCGAACGGCGAGGGCACCATCGAAGGCGTCGACGAGCTGCATATCGTCTACACCCGCTTCGTGTCGATGCTGACCCAGTCTCCCGAGGTTCGCCGCATGGCTCCCCTCGAGGTGATGGTCTCCGAGGAGCACGTCGAACTCGGCGAGGACATGCTGTCGAACGGTCACGGGTCCAGCGACTCGGAACCGGTCGCCGGATACAACTTCGAGCCGGAACCCGACAAGTTGCTCGGTGCCCTGCTGCCGAAGTACATCAGCACCCGCATCTACTCCTCGCTGCTGGATGCTGCGGCGTCGGAGTCGGCTGCCCGTCGTACGGCGATGAAGGCCGCGACGGACAACGCAAACGAACTGGTGAACACGTTGAGCCGTCAGGCAAACCAGGCTCGCCAGGCCCAGATCACCCAGGAAATCAGCGAGATCGTCGGCGGCGCGAATGCGCTTGCCTCGAGCGCAGGAAGTGACTAAGCAATGACCGCAGCAGTAACCGAAAACAACGGGGCAGGCTCGGGTTCCTCCGTCGCCGGCCGCGTCGTGCGGGTCATCGGTCCCGTCGTGGACGTTGAATTCCCGCGTGGCGCTATTCCTGAACTGTTCAACGCCCTGCACGCCGAGATCACGCTCCCCTCGGTCGCCAAGACGCTGACCCTCGAGGTCGCACAGCACCTCGGCGACAACCTGGTGCGCACCGTCTCGATGCAGCCCACCGACGGCCTGATCCGCGGCACCTCGGTGTCCGACACGGGCAAGCCGATCTCGGTTCCCGTCGGTGACGTCGTCAAGGGCCACGTGTTCAACGCACTGGGCGACTGCCTCGACGCTCCCGGCACGGGTCGCGACGGCGAGCAGTGGGGCATCCACCGCAAGCCACCGGCCTTCGACCAGCTCGAGGGCAAGACGGAGATCCTCGAGACCGGTATCAAGGTCATCGACCTCCTCACCCCGTACGTCAAGGGTGGAAAGATCGGTCTGTTCGGTGGTGCCGGTGTCGGCAAGACCGTTCTGATCCAGGAAATGATCACCCGTATCGCCCGCGAGTTCTCCGGAACCTCGGTGTTCGCAGGCGTCGGTGAGCGCACCCGTGAGGGCACCGACCTTCACCTCGAGATGGAAGAGATGGGCGTCCTTCAGGACACGGCCCTTGTCTTCGGCCAGATGGACGAGCCGCCGGGAACGCGTATGCGCGTCGCCCTGTCCGCGCTGACCATGGCGGAGTACTTCCGCGATGTCCAGGGCCAGGACGTGCTGCTGTTCATCGACAACATCTTCCGTTTCACCCAGGCCGGTTCCGAGGTGTCGACCCTGCTCGGTCGTATGCCTTCGGCCGTGGGTTACCAGCCGACCCTGGCTGACGAGATGGGCGAGCTGCAGGAGCGCATCACCTCGACGCGAGGCCGCTCCATCACGTCGCTGCAGGCGATCTACGTCCCCGCCGACGACTACACCGACCCGGCGCCGGCAACGACGTTCGCGCACCTCGATGCCACCACCGAGCTGTCGCGTCCGATCTCGCAGATGGGTATCTACCCCGCTGTGGACCCGCTGACCTCCACCTCCCGCATCCTGGAGCCCGGCATCGTCGGTGCCGAGCACTTCCGGGTTGCCAACGAGGTCAAGCGCATCCTGCAGAAGTACAAGGAACTGCAGGACATCATCGCCATCCTCGGTATGGACGAGCTGCAGGAAGAGGACAAGGTGCTCGTCGGCCGTGCCCGCCGTCTGCAGAAGTTCCTCGGCCAGAACTTCATCGTCGCCGAGAAGTTCACCGGTGAGCCCGGCTCCGTGGTGCCGCTCCGCGACACCATCGAGGCGTTCGACCGCATCTGCAAGGGCGAGTTCGATCACCTGCCCGAGCAGGCGTTCAACAGCTGTGGTGGACTCGACGACGTCGAGGCTGCAGCCAAGAAGATCGCCGGGAAGTAGTCGACGATGGCTGAGATGACCGTGGAACTTGTCGCCGTGGAGCGACGGTTGTGGTCTGGTTCGGCGACTCTCGTCAGCGCACAGACGACCGAGGGCGAGATCGGTGTCATGCCTGGGCATGAGCCGGTTCTCGGACAGCTGGTCGAGGCCGGAGTGGTTGCGATCACGACGGCCGACGGTGAGCGTATCGTCGCTGCTGTGCACGGCGGATTCCTGTCCGTGACCGCGAAGACAGTCACGATCCTCGCCGAGTCAGCCGACTTGGCCGAGGACATCGATGTGGAAGCGGCCAAGGCCGTGCTCTCGGAGAGTGGAGACGATCTCGAGGCGATTGCTGTCGCCAAGGGTCGGATCCGCGCTGTAGAGCGCGCTTAGGCTGCACGAGAAAGACCGCGACGGAGCCGACGAACAGTGACAATCGGAATGACTGTGTTGATCATTCTGGTTGTGCTGCTCGCGGCCTTCGTCGCGGTTTTTCTGTATCGGCTTGCAGTACTGCGCCGCGGTGGCACCGCGGCGATCCTCCGGGTGACGCCTGCCCCGGGGGACACCGGGTGGCGTCACGGCGTCATCCGCTACGGCGAGGGTTCTCTCGTCTTCTTCAAATTGTCGAGTTTGCGTCCCGGCCCTGATTCGCGCATCGAACGCCAGGGCATCGAAGTCGCAGGTCGTCGCAGCCCGGAGGGCTCCGAATTCGACATCATGTCCGAGGAAATCGTCATCCTGTCGGTCAAGGACCGTGGTAGCTCGTACGAGATCGCATTGGACGGGGGAGCGTTGACCGCGTTCCTCTCCTGGGTCGAATCGCGGCCGTCCGGCCGATCGGTTCGCGGTCGCCGACTCTGATCAGGACTTCCCGGCTCCCGGCTTCCAGAGCACGTCGCCCTCAGGGTTCGCGAGCCGACTGACAATGAACAGCAGGTCCGACAGCCGGTTGAGGTATTTCGCCGGAAGGACGTTGGTCGTCTCCGGGTTCGCGTCGACCGCCGCCCACGCGGAGCGCTCGGCACGCCGGGTCACGGTCCGCGCCACGTGCAGTAGAGCACCGAGTGCCGTGCCGCCGGGGAGAATGAAGGAATTCAGCGGCGCCAGGCGTTCGTTCAGTTCGTCGCACCAGCGCTCGAGACGGTCGATGTACTCGTCGGAGATGCGCAGCGGCGGGTACTTCGGTTCGGCCTCCACCGGGGTGGACAGGTCGGCGCCGGCGTCGAACAGGTCGTTCTGGATCTGCCGCAGGATCGACCGGATCTCCTCGGGCGGGTCGCCCAACGCCACCGCGACACCGATCGAGGCGTTCGCCTCGTCGCAGTCGGCGTAGGCGATCAGCCGCGGATCGTTCTTCGACACACGGGAGAAATCGCTGAGTCCGGTGGTCCCGTCGTCGCCGGTCCGGGTGTAGATCTTGGTGAGGTGTACGGCCATAGCGTTACGGTACCGGCCTCCGGGGTCGGCATCCCTGGCTCTAGGCTGTGTTCTGTGAGCGAACGCTTCCTTGTCACCGGCGGTAACCGCCTCGTAGGTGAAGTGTCTGTCGGGGGCGCGAAGAACAGCGTTCTCAAGCTGATGGCGGCAGCGCTGTTGGCTGAGGGCACCACAACTGTCACCAACTGTCCGGACATCCTCGATGTCCCTTTGATGGCCGACGTCCTGCGCGGCCTCGGCTGCGAGGTGGACCTCGACGATTCCATCGTCCGGATCACCACACCCGCG
>NZ_CP113951.1:6890000-7470000 GCF_026810085.1 Rhodococcus sp. JS3073
CAGGCGTAGCCGATGGACAACGGGTTGATATTCCCGTACCCGTGTGAACGCGCCCCTGGTGAATCAGTGATACTAACCATCCTGAAGCGTCCTTACGCCCCTTCGGGGGCCCTGGATGTGGATGCATGGGACCTGATCTGGTAGTAGCCAAGCGATGGGGTGACGCAGGAAGGTAGCTGAGCCAGTCAGTGGTAATACTGGTGTAAGCCTGTAGGGCGAATGGTAGGCAAATCCGCCATTCATTAAGCCTGAGAGGTGACGCATAGCCGAATGAGGCGAATTCAGTGATCCTATGCTGCCGAGAAAAGCCTCTAGCGAGCTTTCACACGGCCCGTACCCCAAACCGACACAGGTGGTCAGGTAGAGAATACTAAGGCGATCGAGATAACTATGGTTAAGGAACTCGGCAAAATGCCCCCGTAACTTCGGGAGAAGGGGGGCCTCGTCCGGTGATCACTCTTGCAGTGTGAGCTGGGTGGGGCCGCAGAGACCAGTGAGAAGCGACTGTTTACTAAAAACACAGGTCCGTGCGAAGTCGTAAGACGATGTATACGGACTGACGCCTGCCCGGTGCTGGAAGGTTAAGAGGACCGGTTAGCCACTTCGGTGGCGAAGCTGAGAATTTAAGCCCCAGTAAACGGCGGTGGTAACTATAACCATCCTAAGGTAGCGAAATTCCTTGTCGGGTAAGTTCCGACCTGCACGAATGGCGTAACGACTTCTCAGCTGTCTCAACCATAGACTCGGCGAAATTGCATTACGAGTAAAGATGCTCGTTACGCGCGGCAGGACGAAAAGACCCCGGGACCTTCACTACAGCTTGGTATTGGTGTTCGGTTCGGTTTGTGTAGGATAGGTGGGAGACTGTGAAGCGCTCACGCCAGTGAGTGTGGAGTCGTTGTTGAAATACCACTCTGATCGTATTGGACCTCTAACCTCGGACCATGATCTGGTTCAGGGACAGTGCCTGGTGGGTAGTTTAACTGGGGCGGTTGCCTCCCAAAATGTAACGGAGGCGCCCAAAGGTTCCCTCAGCCTGGTTGGCAATCAGGTGTCGAGTGCAAGTGCACAAGGGAGCTTGACTGTGAGACTGACAGGTCGAGCAGGGACGAAAGTCGGGACTAGTGATCCGGCACCGGCAAGTGGAAGCGGTGTCGCTCAACGGATAAAAGGTACCCCGGGGATAACAGGCTGATCTTCCCCAAGAGTCCATATCGACGGGATGGTTTGGCACCTCGATGTCGGCTCGTCGCATCCTGGGGCTGGAGTAGGTCCCAAGGGTTGGGCTGTTCGCCCATTAAAGCGGCACGCGAGCTGGGTTTAGAACGTCGTGAGACAGTTCGGTCTCTATCCGCCGCGCGCGTTAGAAACTTGAGGAAGGCTGTCCCTAGTACGAGAGGACCGGGACGGACGAACCTCTGGTGTGCCAGTTGTTCCACCAGGAGCACCGCTGGTTAGCTACGTTCGGAAGGGATAACCGCTGAAAGCATCTAAGCGGGAAGCCTGTTCCAAGATGAGGTTTCTCACCCCCTCGAGGGGGTAAGGCCCCCGGCAGACCACCGGGTTGATAGGCCAGAACTGGAAGTCCGGTAACGGATGCAGGTGACTGGTACTAATAGGCCGAGGACTTACCACAAAGAAGCTACGCGTCCACTGTGCAGTATCTGAAACAACACACACGTTTCAGAACAGAAGAAAGAAGAACACCACCAACAACACCGTTTGTTGTGTGTCTTCGCTGATGTTCCGTGTGACAGTTTCATAGAGTTACGGCGGCCATAGCGGAGGGGAAACGCCCGGTCCCATTCCGAACCCGGAAGCTAAGCCCTCCAGCGCCGATGGTACTGCACCCGACAGGGTGTGGGAGAGTAGGACACCGCCGAACATCCGTTACCGAAAGCCCCCCAACCTTGTTGGGGGGCTTTCGGCATTCCCGGACACTATCCGCGGCGACAACCGGTGCCGCACACACCCTTTCACCCCGACGCACCGCCGGCCAGGACCTGCAGTGCGCGGGACGCGAGATGAAGATTCAGGCGTGTGTCGACGCTGCGGAGATCACGCCCGGTCAGTTCGTGAATGCGGGACATCCGGTATCGCAGGGTGCTGCGATGGATTCTGAGTGCCTGCGCGGTCTCGTCGTACTTGCCACCGCATTCGAGGTATTGGGCCAGTGTGGCCGTCATCGTGCTGCGGTGTTCCCGGTCGTAGTCGAGCAGTGGGCCGAGCCATTCCTGCACGAATGCCTCGACGTCCCCGGTGCTGCTGTGCGAGTCGAGGATCCGGTACACGCCGAGTTCGTCGAACAGCGCCACGCCGCGGGGCGACAACGACTGCTTCCTGATCTCCAGCGCCCGAATCGCGTGGGTGTACGAGTCGGGTAGGCCACTGGGGGAGGGGCATTCGGATCCGACACCGATCACTCCGACCGCGGGGCCGAGCGACTTCTCCAGCGCCGTGAAGATGATGTTCACATCTGTCTTTGCGTCCATGACGGCGGCGAGGATCCCGGTTCGGTGTTCGTTGCCGTGGACGAGGAGGGCCGACGAATCGGTGGACGTCAGGTGGCGCCGCAAGGCTTCCGCGACGGACTCGACGGGCGTATCCGGCCCCCACTGCACCACCAGGACGCGTTGCGGGGTGTGCAGGTCGTAGCCGAGTGCGTCGGCCCGCGAGTAGGCGCTGGCGTCGTCGGCGCCGGCGAGCAGGTCGGCGCCCAGGTCGCGGCTGAGCCGCGCCTCCGTCTCGGCGAGTGATCTGCGGTGCGACATGTCGACGGCGAGCATCGTCGTGGCGAACTCGAGGGCAACCGTGTCGAGGTCGGTGGCCCGATGTTCCGGGTCCGACAGATACAGGACGCCGAGAAGGGTCTGGCCGGGCCGGACTATCTGCACGATCCGGTTGTCGTGCCGCAGCGGGCGGCCTTCCATCGCGGCACGGCGCAGGACGTCGACTCGGTTCCCGCCGCCGGTCTTGCGGTACCGCGGGGCCTTGTCCGGGCCGGCCCATACACGGAGGTTGCCGAAGGCGTCCTCGATCCCGACGGCGAGTCCGGTCACCTGGTGGAGTGTCTCGGCGACGGCGGTCTCGTCGGCACCGGTCGCGGCGAGACGCCCGAACGTGCTGTGGATCTTCGCTTCCTCCTCGAGCCGCGCGGCCCGCGCGCCGAGCGCCGTGATCTCGCCCGCGGCCTCGCGTAGTTGGCGTTCCTGTGTGGCCGCCCGGGAGCGAAGCGACGCGGCGCGCAGGGCCGACCCGGTGTGCTGAATCAGCAACTCGAGCAGCGTGGCCTGCACCGGGGTCGGCGGATAGTCGGCCCGCAGGGTGAGCGAGACCGGCCTCGACCACGAATCGTCGAGCAGCACACGGTGACGCCAGACGTCGTCGTCGTGGCGTTCGCCAGTCAGAGCCGACACGGGCTCCACCGTGAAGGGACCCAGTTCCGGGAGAGCTTCGACCAGCAGGGCGAGGATCTCGTCCCGATTTCCGCAGTCGTGCATGTGCGCGGTGACGGCCACGATCGCGGACAGGTTCGTCGCCCGCGGCGTGTGATCCACCCTCGGGTCTGGGGCTGCTTCCAGATCCATGGCTTGGAACTACCCCGTTTTCCGCCGTCGAAACCGGGACGCTGTCCGTTGAGGCCGGATTTCGGGCGATTCTTTCGTTCCGCCGTGACCATGTGGCGAGACGGATCAGCCGCCAATCTTGGTTACTGAGGGGTGGCACTATGACCCAATCCAATAATTGGCACGATCCCGATCTGAACATGATTCGCGATGTCGTCGCGCACACGTCGGACGGGTGCGAGGGCTGTCTCGCACTCGGTACCCGCTGGGAGCACCTGATGTTGTGCCTGACGTGCGGCTATGTCGGATGCAGTGACGGATCACCGATGCGGCACGCGCGACACCACGCCGAACGCAGCGGTCATCCGATCGTCCAGTCGCTCCATGCGGGGGACAACTGGCGCTGGTGCTTCGTGCACGACGCCCAGATCTGCACGCCGTATCCGGCGACCGGGGCCCGGGTGGTCGCACCGAGCCTGGTGCCCGGACCGTCGGACGACCTCAGACACGGTCTCCGTATCGCGAAATCGCAGTGACGATCGCAGACCAGACGGCGTCCGCCCGAACCTCGGGGGGAGCGTCGTCGAGCCAACCTGGGCGTACCGGGGTTCCGCGGGTATGCGGCGGCGCCGGAAGCGGTCCGGGAATCGCGGCGTAGGCGTCCGACGCCGACACCGGGGAGCACGAACGGTCGAACGAGGCATGGGACGTCTCCTCGTGCGAATCGTGCCTGATTTGCAGAATTTCCTGTCCCTCCCGCCCGCGCAGCAGGAAGAAGAGCAGCGGGTCGTCGTCGAGCAGCCACGCGGCCTGATACAGCACAGCGGCAGCGTGGCGGCACGGCACGTCCCACTCCTCTCAGGTGCATGTCGCGTCGGCGTCGAACATCGACGGCACGAGGGACACGTCGACGGCAGCGAGGTCGTCGTCGAGTTCGCGGGGAAGCGTCCCACCCGACAACTGGGCGACGTGACCGCTCCGCGACGCCAGGGTCGCGAGCACCTGGCCCCATTCGCGCTCGTCCAGTTGGTCCACCCGGATCCGCACGTGCAGGGTCTCCTCGCCCGTGTGCACGTCCGCGGAGACGAGCCCCGGCGCGAACGTGAGCGGCCCGACCAGTCCGCCACGTGCGTAGACGCGTCCGCCTTTCAGCGTGTTCGAGTCGAGCGCGGCCTGCTCGACATCGTCGACCCACCGCTGCGCCCACCAGGTTCTGCCGCGGGTGCGGCGACCCTTCTGCGCCGCAAAGCGGGGAAGCGTGACGGCGTCGGTCATACGTCACCTCCGAAGTCGTAGTCGGGGCTCAGAGCCACCAGCCGGGTGAGTTCACGGTCCGTCAGTTCGGTGAAGGCGTCGGCGCCCTGCGACAGAACCGAGTCGGCGAGCTGCCGCTTGGAGGCGAGCATGCAGGCGATGCGTTCCTCGATGGTTCCCGCGGTGACGAGCCGGTGCACGACGACCGGGTGGGTCTGCCCGATGCGGTAGGCGCGGTCGGTCGCCTGGTCTTCGACCGCCGGGTTCCACCACCGGTCGAAGTGGACGACGTGATCGGCCCGGGTGAGGTTCAACCCGGTGCCGGCGGCCTTGAGCGACAGGATCAGGACGGGGATGTCGCCGTTCTGGAAGCGTTCGACCAGCCCCTCCCGGGCGGGGACGGCGGTGCCTCCGTGCAGGAATTCGCAGTCCACCCCGCGCGCCGTCAGGTGCCGTCGCAGCAGCCGGCCCATCGTGGTGAAGTGGGTGAACACGAGTGAACGCCCGCCCTCGGACAGGTTGGTGTCGATCAACTCGTCGAGCAGACCGATCTTGTGGGAGCGGCCGGTGAGCGCGGCGTGCTCCTGGCCGAGGTACTGGGCGGGGTGATTGCAGATCTGCTTGAGCCCGGTCAGCAGCGACACGATGCTGCCGCGGCGCCCGATGCCGTCGCTCTTCTCGATCTGCTCCATGGCCTCGCGCACCAGGGCCTCGTACATTCCCGCCTGTTCCGGAGTGAGCGTGACGTCCAGGTCGATCTCGGTCTTCGGCGGAAGTTCGGGGGCGATCCCCGGATCCGACTTCGTGCGCCGGAGGACGAACGGCGCGATCAACGCCGCCAACTCCGCCGCGCGGTCGGTTCCGTCCTCGGCGGCCGAGCCGTCGTAGCGGCGCCGGAACTGCGCGTATGTGCCGAGGAGACCCGGTGTGACACCGTCGAGGATCGACCAGAGATCGCTGAGCCTGTTCTCCACCGGTGTTCCCGTGAGTGCGACGCGGGCCTGACCCGGAATCGTCCGCAGCGCCCGGGTGACGGACGCGGAGCGGTTTTTCAGGTGTTGCGCCTCGTCCGCGACGACCAGACCCCATGCCGTCCGGGCGAGCACGTCGCAGTCGAGCCGCATCGTCGCGTACGTGGTGAGGACGACGGTGTCGCTGCCGCGCGCTACGGTCTCAGCGGGTGGACACCGCTTCGGCCCGTGGTGGACGAGAACAGCGGTGCCCGGTGCGAAGCGTTCGATCTCCCGTCGCCAGTTCCCGAGCAGGGACGCGGGACAGACCACCAGTGTGGGTCCTGCCGTCTCCGGCGCCTGCTGGCGGTGCAGGTGAAGTGCGATGAGTGTCAACGTTTTTCCCAGGCCCATGTCGTCGGCGAGGCAGGCGCCCAGGCCCCGTGACGTGAGCCCGGCGAGCCAGCGGAATCCGGTCAGCTGGTAGTCCCGCAACTGTGCGCGCAGGGCTGCGGGGACCGGCACGGCCTCCGGATCCTGGGCGGACAGCTCCCGCGCCATTGCCGCGGCCGCCCCGTAGGAGTCGACGCGGACGTCCTCCTCGCCGCGCCGGGCCCGGCGGGTCAGCGACGCCCGCAGGGCCTCGACGGACGTCATCGTTCCGGTGCGTCGCTGGAGGGTCTTTCGTATCAACACCGAGTCCGCGACGACGTATCGGTTGCGGAGTTTCACGACGGCGCGCTCCGCCGACACGAGCTCTTCCATCTCCTCCCGCGTCAGTACGTCGTCACCCATCGCGACACGCCAGTCGAAGTCGAACGCGTGGTCGCCGCCGAAATCGGCTGCGCCCTCGCGGGACCCGGGTTCACCGAGGATCATTCGGGTCGAGGTGCGCGCGACCAGTTCGCGCGGCCAATGGATCTCGACTCCTCGTTCGCGTAGTCGACGGCCGGCGTCCCCGGCGAGGGAGGTCAGGTCGTCGTCCTCGAGCCGGATGCGGTGCGGCGCCTCAGCCCGCAGCAGGTCTTCGAGTGGAGCCCAGTCCTGGGCGGCGCGGCGGAGGGCGTCGAGAACCTCGATCCGCGGGTCGGAGGCGAACGCGGACTCGGCGAGCGTCGGATGCCGCCACAGGTCGACGGCGTCGCAGACCACCCCGGGCCGCGCGACACCGTGCACCTGGACCGTGGCGTCGAACTCGCTGTCCGAGAGGTCCACCGCGCCGGGATCGACGGGGTCGATCCGCAACGACAACGCGATCACGTCGGGTGCCAGGGCGTCCGCCCATGCCCGGAGTTCGGGGGAGGTCTCGGCGTTCCATCCCAGGTAGGGGCCGGCGTCGGCGGCCGGCGACTCGAGTCGCGGGATCGTATCGACGACGGAGGTGAGGAAGTCGCGCAGCACGTCCACCGCGGCGGGGAGGCGAACGTCGGCGGCGGACGGATCCCCGAGCGGAATCGCGCGAGCTTCCGGCGGGAGCGCGGCGGCCAGCAAGCGCAGATGCGACTCGTCCTCGGTGTCGAGGGCGCCGAGCCGCCAGATGTCGCGGCCACTCGGCGCAACCGCGGGAAGGACCTTGCCCGCCGCGACGTATCCGAGAGCGGTGCGAGTGCAGGCAGCCCAGAACGCGACCGATCGGTGCGTCGTGTCGCCGGGTGACAGAGCCAGCAGCATCGGCACCAGGTCGGCGAGGGAAACGCTGTGCGTCGGAACGCTTTCCACGGTGTTCCCGGTTGCGATCCAGGTGCGGGTACGGGCGCCCGGTGGCGGCGGCTCGTCCGGGGAATCGCTCCAGAACACCAGGTGGGAGTCGCGGGGAGGATCGGCGGGCGCGAAGGTGGCCGCACAGGTGGCGAGGATGGGCTCTGCTGTCACTACTGCGCCTTTCGCCTGGTTTATGGTACGCCGTACGTCAACGGGGCGGCGGGCGGAATTGTTCCCGGGCGCCGTGGGAAGATCTCGGCATGGGTAGAAGCGCGACACCGGACGGCGACCCCGCTCGCACCATGGAGTTGCTGTGGGGTGGCGGCAGCACGCCGATATCGCGTCCCCGCAACGGCAAGCCGGGCCTGACGCTCGACCGGATCGTCGAGGCGGCCACCTCGGTCGCGGATGCGGAAGGGCTCGACGCCGTCTCGATGCGCCGGCTGGCAGCCGAGCTCGGCGCAGGCGCGATGTCGCTGTACACGCACGTTCCCGGAAAGACCGAACTGGTGGAGGTGATGCTCGATCGCGCGTTGTCCACCCTCGAACCGGCCGACGACACCGGCGCGGGGTGGCGGGAGCGTCTCGCGGCCGCCGCACACGACTACTTCCAACTGCTGTGCGCGCACCCGTGGATGCTCGGCGTGGTCGCGCTGAGCCGGCCGGTTCTCGGGCCAGGCGGGATGGCCAAATACGAACGGGAACTGCGCGCGGTCGAAGGGCTCGGACTGTCGGACCTCGACATGGACTCCGTCGTCACGCTCCTCGACAGTTTCGTCGCGGGCGCCGCGCGGGCCGCGGTGGACGCGGCCGCGCTCGCCGCCCAGGGTGAGGCCGACAGTGAATGGTGGCAGAGCATCGCTCCGCACTTCGAGAAGGTCTTCGACCCCGACCAGTTCCCGCTGGCCGCCCGGGTAGGAGCCTCGGCAGGAGAACACCACAACGCCGCGTTCGCCCCCGCCCACGCTTTCGAGTTCGGGCTCGCCCGGCTACTCGACGGAGTCGGCGCCCTCATCGTCGACGGCGGAACCGGCGGGGATTAGTTCGGCGGGAACGGCCAGAGTGGTCGGTTCGAGGCGTCCGCGCAGGGTGACGGTGTCGGTGAGTTGCCATTGCTTGCGCTCGTCCTCGGATGCCGCGTCGATCGCACGCTCGGACGCGACGACGTGTCCGGACACATTCTTGGCGAGCTCGGACAACCGCGCAGCCTCGTTCACCGGATCGCCGATCACCGTGTACTCGAAACGTTCGTCGGCGCCGATGTTTCCGGCCACGGCGCGACCCGCCGCCACACCGATCCCCGCATCGCACTCCGATACCTCGTCGGTGAGCCGTTGGCGAAGGGCACGAGCGGCGGAGAGGGCCGCTCCCGCATGGTCGTCGAGTGCTACGGGTGCCCCGAAGATGGCCAGCGCGGCGTCGCCCTCGAACTTGTTGACGAACCCGCCTCGCCTGTCGACCTCGTCGACGACCACGTTGAAAAACCGGTTGAGCAGGTCCACGACCTCCGCAGGCGACCGGGTGGCCGCGATCGTGGTGGATCCGATGATGTCGACGAACAGGACCGCCACGTCACGTTCCTCCCCGCCGAGTTCGGGATTGTGCCGGAGAGCCTGGGACGCCACGTCCTGTCCGACGTGACGTCCGAACAGGTCGCGGATCCGCTCACGTTCGCGGAGTCCCTCGGCCATCCGGTTGAACCCGGTCTGCAGCGCGCCGAGTTCGGTGCCGTCGTATACGACGACCTCCGCGTCGAGATCGCCCTCCGCCACCTTCGCCATGCCCAGCGACACCGAGCGGATGGGTGCCTCGGTGGCGCGCACACTGATCACGACCAGCAGCAGGCCGAACAGCAGGATCACACCGCCCAGCGCGAGGATCGAGACCGCGAGGCTGGTCGGGCTCGCCGGCCGGATGAAACTGAAGATCGCGATGAGCATCAGACCGAGCACGGGAACACCCGTCCCGAGGATCCAGGCCAGTGCGGTGCGGCCGGTGATGCCGAGGGTTCTGCGGGGTCGCGGTCCGTCCGATCCCAGTGCCCGGGCGGCGATGGGGCGCAGCGCGAACTCGGTCAGCAGATAGCAGAACGCGGAGACGGTGATCCCGGCCAGCGCGATCGTGA
Organism: Rhodococcus sp. JS3073; assembly: GCF_026810085.1. NCBI lineage: Bacteria > Bacillati > Actinomycetota > Actinomycetes > Mycobacteriales > Nocardiaceae > Rhodococcus > Rhodococcus sp. JS3073. Next base: position 6,899,597 of record NZ_CP113951.1, read on the forward strand.
ACGCGACCTTCGGAATGGTCTGGGGATCGATGATGCCGTACAGCGTCGTGAAGAACACCAGCCCGATGCCCCACAACGCCGCCTGGACACGTGTCAGACGCCACGGTGCGCGAAACGCCGCCGACCGGTCGTGGTCCGTGGGCGCGTCGTCCTCCGTCGCCCACCGGAGATCCGACACCAGTCGCTTGGTGCCCCAGGTCACGCCGATCAGGACCGCGCACAGCACGAACACGGGCACTGCGACGAAGTTGGCGATCGTGAACTCGCTCGACCACACACTCGGGCCGGGGACGACGACACTGACGAGAAGGCAGGTGATCACCGCGCCGACCAGGTTGGTGAACACCAGAGGGGCGGTCAGCAGCAGCTGGACACGGATGCGGCGCCTGCGGGGACTCTCGTCCGGTGATCCGAGCAACCACGACCCCAGCGGGGCGACGGATCGGCGAGGGCTGCGCATAGTCATTCGAGACTAGTCGGCACGATCCCTTAGGGTGGGCGGGTGCGCCTAGTGATTGCCCGATGCCGAGTCGACTACGTAGGCCGCTTGACGGCACATCTGCCCACCGCTCGTCGCCTGTTGTTGATCAAGGCCGACGGTTCCGTGAGCATCCACGCCGACGACCGCGCCTACAAGCCGCTGAACTGGATGAGCCCGCCCTGCTGGCTCGTCGAAGACACCGTGGAAGACGCCGAAGCGCTGTGGGTGGTGACCAACAAGGCCGGTGAGGAACTGCGGATCACCATCGAGGAGATCGAGCACGACTCCAGTCACGAACTCGGTGTCGATCCGGGGCTCGTCAAGGACGGTGTCGAGGCACACCTTCAGGAGTTGCTCGCCGAACACGTCGAAACGCTCGGCAGCGGTTACACGCTCGTCCGGCGCGAGTACATGACGGCCATCGGTCCCGTCGACCTGCTGTGCCGGAACGCCGACGGGGCTTCCGTCGCCGTGGAGATCAAGCGCCGCGGAGACATCGACGGTGTCGAGCAACTGACGCGGTACCTCGAACTGCTCAACCGGGATCCGCTGCTGGCGCCGGTGAGTGGTGTCTTCGCCGCCCAGCAGATCAAGCCGCAGGCCAAAACCCTTGCCACCGACCGCGGAATCCGGTGCCTCGTGCTCGACTACGAAGCGCTGCGCGGCACCGAGAGCACCGAGTTCCGGCTCTTCTGAGGCCTAGGCTGAAAACCGTGCCCCGTCGTAAACCGCAGCGGAAGAACACACGCCGCAGTGCGCCCCCGGACAACTCCGAGGGGTCGCTGTTCGGTAGTGCGCTGATGCGTCAGGAATCCGGGCCCGCCGGCTACGCGGACGAGAGCTTCGTCGTCCGCACGATCCCCGGGGCGCGGGCGACCAAGTCCTACCGGTGCCCCGGCTGCGATCACGACATCCGGCCGGGCGTCGCCCACCTCGTCACCTGGCCGGCCGACTACGGCGGCGCCGAGGACCGGCGGCACTGGCACACCGGGTGCTGGTCGGGACGCAGCACCCGGGGCCTCACGCGCAGGTGGTCCTAGCTTCCCGTCTTCACGGTCCGCTGATCCGCCTGCCGGTTCGCGGGGTTCTTCTCGACGGTGGACAGCACTGCAGTGTCCTCGTCCGAGTTGTCCGTCTCGTCCGCGGAGTTCTTTCCGGACTCGTTCTGCGCAGCCTTACGGTCTGCGGCAGCGCCGGACGCCGACTTGCTGTTCGTGTTCTCGTTCGAGCGCTTCTCGGAGTTCGATGCAGCGGTCTCGGGCTGCGCGTCCAGGAGTTCACTCTCCCGGTTGACCGACGCCAACATCGCCGGAACGGAATCGAGCTGTCCCCGAATTCCCAAGAGCTGCGCCAGGATCCGTCCGCGTAGTACGCGAAGTTCTTCCGCGAGTTCCTTGGCGTGGGCGATCTTGCGCTCCGACTGGTCGGTGGCCGCCTGCAACCTGCGCTCCGCCTCGTGCGTGGCGTCCGCGAGACGACGATGCGCCTCGGCCTTGCTGGTGGACTCGAGTTCGTTGACGGCCGTGATCGTCTTCTGACGGCGCTCGGACATCGCGAGGTCGAAGTCTTCCTGCACCTGCGACCGACGCAGTTCGGCCTCGGCGGCCAGGCGGTCGCGCTCGGCCTGAGCGGCCTCGACGATCTTCGCCGCCTCCGTGCGGGCCTTGGCCATCGTCTGCTCGTGCTGAATCTCGAGAGCACTGCGGCGGTCTTCGAGTTCCGCGACCAGCGACTCGTACTGGCCGCGGAGCTGCGCGCCCTCCTGCTCGGCGACGGAGATCATCTCGGCGGCATCGGCCTCGGCCTTCGCCCGCACCTCGGACGCCTCGTCCGACGCGAGCCGGAGCATGCGCGAGATGCGGTCGCTCATTCCCTCCGCGGTGGTCGGCGGAACGGACAGGCGGTCGACATCCTTGCGGAGATCGTCGATCTCGTCCCGCGCATCGTCGAGCTGCTTGGCGAGATCCCGCGCCTGCGCCGCCGCGGCGTCGCGGTCGGCGGCAGTGACGCGGAGCTCGGCGTCGAATCGCTCGAAGTAGTTGCGTACCTCGTCCCGGTCGAACCCCTTGCGCACGGTGGAGAAGGGAAGGGGGATCGAACCACGGTCCTGCTCGTTTACCATGGCCGCCAATCTACCTGGGCAAAGTAGAACTTGTCTCTGCGCCTGGTACCCGGCGGCCGGCCACAGCTCTAGTGGGTCGCCGACGGCTCGACGAGCTCGACGAGAACTCCGCCTGCATCCTTCGGGTGAACGAAGTTGATGCGCGAGTCGGCGGTTCCGCGGCGGGGTGCGTCGTACAGCAGCCGCACGCCGCGCTCGCGCAACTGGGCGGAGATGGCGTCGATATCCGTGACGCGGTACGCGAGCTGCTGGAGACCGGGACCGCTGCGATCGATGAACTTGGCGATGGTCGAGTTCTCGTTCAACGGTGCGAGAAGCTGCAGCGCGGTGCTGCCATCGGGGGAGCCGACGACGCTCAGCATCGCTTCGCGCACGCCCTGCTCCTCGTTCACCTCTTCGTGCGTCGACACCATGCCGAGGTGTTCGGAGTACCACGCGATGGCGGCGTCGAGGTCGGGAACGGCGATGCCGACGTGGTCGATGGCGGTCACCAGGTCCGAGGACAGCGGTGACGTGGTCTGGGTGGGGGAGGACTGTGTCATGGTCCCGACGTTAGCGCTACCGTTTCGGTAGTTCTCGTCGGGATGTGACTTCCGTCGCCCCGCACCTGTCTACTCGTCTCACGCGGAGGAAATCGTGACCAGTTCTGTGATCGTCGCCGGAGCCCGGACCCCGATGGGTCGGTTGCTGGGTTCGTTGAAGGATGTGTCGGGTTCGGATCTGGGTGGGGTGGCGATCCGGGGTGCGTTGGAGAAGGCGGGCGTCGCTCCCGAGCAGGTCGAGTACGTGATCATGGGTCAGGTGCTCACGGCGGGCGCAGGTCAGATCCCGGCGCGGCAGGCCGCGGTGGCCGCGGGGATCGGGATGGATGTGCCGGCGTTGACCATCAACAAGGTGTGTCTGTCCGGGATCGACGCGATCGCGTTGGCGGATCAGCTGATCCGGGCCGGCGAGTTCGAGGTGGTGGTGGCAGGCGGTCAGGAGTCGATGTCGCGCGCCCCGCACCTGCTGGAGAAGTCGCGGGAGGGTTTCAAGTACGGCGACGTCACGATGCGCGACCACATGGCCTTCGACGGGTTGTACGACATCTTCACCGATCAGGCGATGGGGAGCCTGACCGAGGCGAAGAACGCGGAGGACGGGCAGCGGATCAGCCGCGAGGAGCAGGACACGTTCGCGGCGGCGTCGCATCAGAAGGCGGCGCGGGCCTGGAAGGACGGGGTGTTCGACGACGAGGTGGTGCCGGTGCCGGTGCCGCAGCGCAAGGGTGATCCCGTGCTGGTCGGCTCCGACGAGGGCGTGCGCGGCGATACGACGGTGGAATCCCTGGCCAGGCTGCGGCCGGCGTTCAGCAAGGACGGCACGGTGACGGCCGGGTCGGCGTCGCAGATCTCCGACGGTGCGGCCGCTGTCGTGGTGATGAGCAAGGCGAAGGCGCAGGAACTCGGGTTGTCGTGGATTGCGGAGATCGGCGCGCACGGGGTCGTGGCGGGTCCGGATTCGACGTTGCAGTCGCAGCCGGCGCGGGCCATCGCGAAGGCGTGCGCGAAGGAAGGGATCGAGCCGAAGGATCTGGATCTGGTGGAGATCAACGAGGCGTTCGCGGCGGTGGGGATCGCGTCGACGCGGGAGCTGGGGCTGGATCCCGAGATCGTGAACGTCAACGGCGGGGCGATCGCGATGGGGCATCCGCTGGGGATGTCCGGCGCGCGGATCGCGTTGCATCTGGCGCTGGAGTTGCGTCGTCGTGGTGGGGGTGTGGGCGCTGCGGCACTGTGCGGTGGTGGCGGTCAGGGCGACGCCCTGATCGTGCGCGTACCCAAGGCCTGAGACGACGACAGTCCGTAGTGGTGGTGTATCTCACACCACTACGGACTGTCGTAGATGGTCGGGCACAATGGTCGGCATGGCGAACGTCTTCGATCTCAGCACCACGGCCAAGCGCTTCCGATTTGTCGCAATTCTGGAGGCATTCACCTGGCTCGGCCTCCTCATCGGCATGGCCTTCAAGTACCTGCCCGCCGACGGCAACGAGATCGGCGTGAAGATCTTCGGGCCCATCCACGGCGGCGTCTTCGTCCTGTACCTGCTCATCTCGCTGTGGACCGCCCGCAAGCTGAGCTGGAATCTGGTCACCACCTTCTGGGCGCTCGTCGCCAGCGTCCCGCCGTTCGGCACCGTCGTGTTCGAGGTCTGGGCCGCCCGCGCCGGCCGGATGGCCGAGCTGTCCCGGTCGAGCGCCGTGAAGAGCGAACCGTCGCTCGTCTGATCCACTCGGCGGTAGGCACGGCCCGCATTCCGGTGCGCGCTCAAATCGTGACAAACTGGTGGACGTGACTCGACCAGGTTCTCGTCCGTCAGCGCGTTCCTCAGCAGTGGCCGCAGCCATGAGCGGAGCAGTCGATCTCTCCGCCCTCAAGGAGCGTGCGGCCGCTCCGCCTCCGCAGGCACCCACACCCTCCGGGGACGGTGCCGCCGCTCCGGCCGCCCCCGGCGGCACCGGACTCACACCCGTCATCGACGTGACCGAGGCGACGTTCGAGGCCGAGGTACTCGTCCGGTCCCAGCAGGTCCCGGTCGTCGTCGACCTGTGGGCCACCTGGTGCGAGCCGTGCAAACAACTCTCACCCCTGCTCGAGAAGCTGGCACACGAGGCCGGCGGCACCTGGGTGCTCGCCAAGGTCGACGTCGACGCCAACCCGCGCATCGCGCAGGCCTTCGGCGTCCAATCCGTTCCGACCGTGGTCGCCATCGCCGGCGGACAGCCGCTCGCCGACTTCCAGGGCGCACAGCCCGAACCGCAACTGCGTCAATGGCTCGCCGCCGTCCAGCAGGCAACCGCCGGAAAGCTGTCCGGACCGCCGGCCGGCGCCGAGGACGAGCCCGAGCCGGAGGACCCGCGCTTCGTCGCGGCCGAGGCGGCGCTCGACGAAGGCGACCTGTCGGCAGCCGAAGCCGAGTTCCAGAAGATCCTCGACGAGGAACCGGCCAACGCCGAGGCGCAGGGCGCGATCCGTCAGGTGCGTTTCCTCGCCCGCGTGCAGTCCGTCGATCCCGGTGCCGTCGCCGCGGCGGACGCCGCCCCGAACGACATCGACGCCCAGCTGCAGGCCGCGGACGTCGAGCTCTACTCCCAGGCCCCCGACGCGGCGTTCGCCCGTCTCATCGGTGTCGTCGCCCGCAGCGCCGGCGACGACAAGACGCGGGTACGGACTCGTCTGCTGGAACTGTTCGAACTGTTCGACCCGGCCGAGCCGGTTGTCATGACCGCGCGCCGGAAACTCGCCGCCGCACTGTACTGACGAGGAACCGGGGTGAGTGCTGTCGGCACTCACCCCGGTCACCCCGCTCGCCGGCGGTCAGCTCCGAACGCGCTCCACCCGTCCGACCAGGAGGACGTAGGACGCGATCCCGACCGCGGTCACCACGGTCATGTAGACGAATCCCGGCGCGAAGCTGTCGTCGGTGACGAGCAACCCGATCACGATGGGTGTCGCGATCGACGACAGGTTGCCGATGAAGTTGAACATGCCACCGGTGAGCCCCAGCAGGCGCTCCGGTGCGAGTGCCGACACCAGCGACCACGTGATCGACGCGAGTCCGTTGCCGAAGAACGCGATGGACAGGAACACGATCACCATCGCGGTCGAGTCTGTGAAGTTGGCGCCGATCATCGCGACGGTCAGCAACAGGCCCACGATGATCGGACCCTTGCGGGCGACTCCGAGAGACACTCCCTTGCGCAGCAGGAAATCGGAGAACACCCCGGAGAACAGCACGCCGACGAGTGCCGCGACGAACGGCAGCGAGGCGAGAAATCCGGATTTGATGTAATCCATGTCCCGGTACTCGACGAGGTACGTGGGGAACCAGGTGAGGAAGAACCACAGCGTCGACGTGAGGCAGAACTGCCCCAGGTAGATTCCCCACAGCTTGCGCCGGCCGAGGACGGTGGCGACATCGTTCCGGGTCACCGCCGGACGTTCGGGTTGCTGCTCGTCCACGAGGTCGACGAGTCCGCCGCCGTCGCGGATCAGGTCGATCTCGGCGTCGTTCGCCCGCGAGTCGCGTGGCTCCCGGTAGAACGCGTACCACACGGAACCCCAGATCGCTCCGATCGTTCCGGTCACGATGAAGACCCAGTGCCAGGACAGCACCGACTGCAGCCAGGACAGGAAGGGAGTGAGCAGGGCAAGTCCGATGAACTGTCCGGACGTGTAGAAGCCGATCACCGTCGCACGTTCACGCTCGGGGTACCAGGCCGTCGCGACCCGGTTGTTGATCAGATACGCGGGCGCCTCGAACACGCCGACCAGCAGGCGCAACGCGATGAGCGCCACGAAGCCGCCGATGACCCCCATGAACGCGGTCGCGACCGACCACAGGATGAGGCACGCGGGGTAGAGCAGTCTCGGGGGAATCCGGTCGACCAGCCAGCCACCGGGAATCTGCAGCGCCGCATACGTCCAGCCGAACGCCGACAGCAGAAGTCCCTGCTGCGCCTTGGAGAGATCCATTTCGTCCGCGATCGCGGGCATCGCGATCGACAGGTTTGCCCGGTCCATGTAGTTGATGACGACGGTCACGAACAGCATCACCGCGATGAGAACGCGCGCCTTCGACGCGTGCGCCGCGACCGAAGTGGACTTGCCGATCTTCTGGGTCTGCACCATTGCCCTCACCACTCCGCAAAGGATCCGTCGCTGTGGCGCCAGACCGGGTTTCGCCAGCGATGTCCTTCGGCGGCCCGCTCGATGACGTACTCCTCGTTCACCTCGATGCCCAGTCCTGGACCGGTGGGGATCCGGACCTGGCCGTCCGCATAGGTGATCACGGACGGGTCGACGAGATAGTCGAGGAGATCGTTCGACGTGTTGTAGTGGATGCCGAGGCTCTGTTCCTGGATCGTCGCGTTGTAACAGCCCGCGTCGATCTGCAGGCACGTGGCCAGGGCGATCGGTCCGAGGGGGCAGTGCAGAGCGAGTGCCACGTCGTACGCCTCGGCCATGTGCGCGATCTTCCGGGCCTCGGTGATGCCGCCGCAGTGCGACGGATCGGGCTGGATGATGTCCACCGCCCCGGACGCGAGGACGGTTTTGAAATCCCAACGGGAGAACAATCTCTCACCCAGCGCGATCGGGATCGGCGACTGTCGCAGCACGTCGACGAAACCGTCGACGTGCTCGGACAGGACCGGTTCCTCCACGAACATCAGCCGGAACGGTTCGAGTTCCTTCAGCAGCACCTTGGCCATCGGCTTGTGCACCCGGCCGTGGAAATCGACGCCGATACCGATGTTCGGGCCCACCGCGTCCCGCACCGCGGCGACATTCGCGAGGCACTGGTCCACCTTGTCCCAGGAGTCCAGGTACTGCAGTTCCTCCGTGCCGTTCATCTTCACGGCGGTGAACCCCCGGTCGACCACCTCACGCGCCGCCTTCGCGGTGTCCGAGGGTCGGTCGCCGCCGATCCAGGAATAGACCTTGATCCGGTCCCGGACGCGGCCGCCGAGAAGCTCGTACGCCGGCACGCCGAGGGCCTTGCCCTTGATGTCCCACAGGGCCTGGTCGATGCCGGCCAGTGCACTCATGTGGATGCCGCCGCCGCGGTAGAAACCCGAGCGGTACATGACCGTCCACAGGTCTTCGATCTGCGTCGGATCCTGGCCGATCAGGTAGTCGGACAGTTCCTCCACAGCGGCGGCGACGGACGCGGCCCGGCCTTCGAGCACCGGTTCGCCCCAGCCGACCACGCCGTCGTCCGTCTCGATCCGCAGGAACAGCCACCTGGGGGGAACGGCGTACGTGGTGAGTGACGTGATCTTCATGGAGTCCTCCTGTGCGGGGCTGTGGTGGTGGCCCGGTGGTCGTAGGTGTCGGTTCAGGCGGCGTCGGCGGACCAGATGTCCATCAGGGTGAGTGCGCGGTCGCGGACGGTCTCGGCGGCGTCCCCGGGCCGGTACAGGCAGGTGCCGAGTCCCGCGCCGCCCGCGCCCGCGGCGGCCCACTCGGCGAGGTTGGTGCGGTCGACTCCGCCGACAGGGAGCAATTCGACCTCCGTCGGCAGGACGGCCCGCCAGGCCTGCATCCCGGCTGTCCCGACGGAGTCGGAGGGAAACAGTTTGATGCTGCGCGCTCCCGCACCGACGGCGTGAAATGCCTCGGTCGGAGTAGCCGCTCCCGGGTACGGGTGCAGGTTGCGGGCGACGGCGGCCTCGATGACCTCGACGTCGGTGTTGGGGGAGACGATGATCCGGGAGCCGGCTGCTTCGGATCGGATCACGTCGTCGACGCTGAGGACGGTTCCGGCCCCGACGACGCAGACGTCGCCGACGGCCGCCGCCAACCGCTCGATCGAGTCGAAGGGTCGCGGCGAGTTCAGTGGAACCTCGATCGCCGTGAACCCGGCGTCGACGAGGGCCGAACCGACGGCGACGATCTCGTCCGGGGTGATGCCGCGCAGAATGGCGATCAATCCGGTCGTGGTGGCAGTGGCTGTGGTGCTCATGAAGACTCCTTCTCGAGATCGGTGAACTGCGCCGGGCCGAGCAGCCCCGCATCGGTCGCCACACGCCACAAACCGTGTGCTGCGGCCTCCTCGGCGACGATGTCGGCGACGATGCCGTGGACGCGCAGTGCGGCTGCGTAGCGCCGGCAGAGGTCGGCGTTTCCGCACAACAGGATTCGATTTCCGTCGGTGTAGTGGGGCACGAGATGCCGGATCTCGTCGGCGATGATCACGCCGGAGACGTAGTCGGGAAGCGACGCCGGATCGAGGAGTCCGTCGAGCACGAGCGCTCGCGCTCCGAACAGCTCCGCGGGCAATCCACGTGACGGTGTCGACGTTCCGGTGGTGAGGCCCCGCTCGAACGCGGCGTCATCGCGCACGGCGGTGGTCGCGGTGCGGCCGAGGATGCCGTGCTGGATCACCAGCCCGTACAACTCGCCCGACATCGATGTGGCGAACGAGACGATCTTGCGGTTCTCGACTCGTGCCCACTTGCTGTGTGTTCCGGGGAGCACGATCGTGAGCGGTCGGTCGGCCGGCGGGAGCAGGCCCAGAGCCCCGATGATCTGCGTCTCCTCGCCCCTCATGACGTCGCCGGCCACCGTGCCGTCGGCCGCGGGGGCGACGCGCAGGCCGGGTACGAGGTGCAGTACTCCGCGGGGGTGGGGGACCGTCGTCAGGTCGTCCGCGTCTATCGCGAGATCGGTCGGGGTGGTCAGGTAGCCGGCTTCACGCCAACCCTGGGCGCTGCCGACCATGCCGCAGGCGATCGCCGGGAGATCGGGGGCGGCCGCGATCCAGTCGCCACAGGCCTCGTCGAACGCGGCTTCGTAGGCACGGGTGCGTGATGCGGGGTCGTCGCCGGCGGTGCCGAGCAATCCGAAGTCCGGCCGGCGCACGTCCAGAATGCGGCCGCCGTCGCCGAGGAGCCAGGCACGCTGCGACGACGTGCCCCAGTCGAGGGCGATCAGGCGCGGTGTCGAGGGAGCGGGGGTGTTCTGGATCACGCGAACCACTATCGGACGCGAATCCCATAATGACGAATACGGTCCCTATATGTGGGACAGTGGGGTGTGGCGAATCCGACGTACGACATTCCACCCGGCACGCAGACACTCGCCCGGGGGCTGGCAGTCGTCCGCGCCGTCTCCGACGGGGCCCAGGATCTCCGCGCGGTCGTCGAGAGCACCGGGCTGGGGCGCAGCACAGCGCACCGGCTCGTGCAGTTACTGGTCCACGAGGGCTATCTCCGGAGCGGAAGCCGTGGCTACACACTCGGGCCGACGTTGATCGAACTGGGTTTCAAGGCGCTGCACGGCAACCCGCTGCCCGTCGTCGCGCGCCCGATCCTCGAGGAATTGTCGGCGCACGTCCACGACACCGTGCACCTGGCGGTCGAGGACGGCGGCTCGGTGCTGTATCTCGACAAACTGCCGGGGTCGCGGGGCGCCGAGATGCGCTCCCGCATCGGTCACCGCATGCCGCTGACCCGCGCCGGTGTCGGAAAGGCGCTGCTGCTGGACTCGGCCGACCGCTGGGATGCGCTGTACGAGAGCGATGCCGCGCAGGGAGCCCGGCCACCGAGCCCCCGCGGATTGGCGGACTTCCGCGCGCGCATGGAGGACTACGCGCGGAGGGGTGCGGCGATGGACCTCGAGGACAACGAACCCGGAATCCGCTGCGTGGCGGCACCGGTGCGGGACGCGTCGTGCGCGATCGTCGGTGCGATCAGCGTGTCGGCCACGAGCCCGTACATGCCCGACGAGCGGATGCGCGGCCTCGTGCCGGTCGTGTGCCGGGCCGCCGGGCGGATCTCCGCGGCGCTCGGCTACCGGGAGATCTGAGACGGCGGCCGGGTGGCGTCACGCGGGGGACGGTCAGCGGTACCGGCCCTCGCAGGCCTGCTCGCCGCCGAGCACTCCGGTGCGGAACGCGTCCACCCGGGAGAATCCGCTCGGCACGGTCTCCCCGTTGACGTCACTCGCGGCGAGTCCGTCGGTGAGCAGCCCCGAGACGGCCTCGTCGAGGTCGCCGGGCGACAGCCACACGCTGCCCGCCTCCAGGGTGGCGGGACTGTCCGGGCTCAACGCGCTGGTGATGACACCCGAAAGGCAGGCGGCTCGCAGCGCGGTCTGGGGTGAGTGCAGATCGTTGCCCCGGTCCCGCTGCAACGCCAGGGTGTACCGCGAGGCGAGCAGGACGTACGCGTTGTAGTCGCCGGTGAGCTTGGTCTGGAAGAGTTCGCGCCTGCCCTGGCGTCCCGGTGTGCCGCGTTCGGCGAGGGCATCGACACTGACCCCGATCGTGTTGGTGGCCGGGCAGTACGACACCGGTTCGGTCGCATCGGCGTCCGCGCAGTCGAGGTCGGCGCCGTCGAGTTGCAGCGTGGGGGGATCGCTGAGATCGAAGATCTGCTGGAAGGACGTGAAGAACGCCTCGAGGGACTCCTCGGTGACGGGGAGTTCGCCGTCGTCGGTCTCGTCGGCGAATCGCTGAGGCAGATCCGCGCGACGTGAGTCGATCTCCTTCTCGTCGATGCGCGTGCACGATGCCGGACCGTCCGTGAATCCGATCTGGGTGGCGGTGACGCGTTCGAACGCCGAGCCGTGCACGTTGTCGGGATCGTTCGGGTCGGTGTCCCCGATGGCCACCGCGGACGCGAGTACCTTGTTCAGCCCGTCCGACGTGTTCAGCGTGAAGTGGGTCGCCTTGTCTTCCGCGATGTACCGCATGAACGCCCCCGCGAAGCAGTCGGCCTGCTGTTCCCGCACGATGCCGCCGCCCACGTTCTCGTCGGCGATACCCGCCTTCGTCTGGACAGCGTGCCCGTACTCGTGTGCCAGCACGAAAACGGCGGCGACGACACCGAACTTCTCCACGACCTCGGGCAGCAGCAGCGCCCGGTCCCAGCCGATCGTGTGGTCGGTGCTGCAGTAGCCGGCGTTGAGGAGCTCCTCCGTGCTGTCGCCGCAGAAGCGCGGGCCGTCGGACTCGCGCGGATCCCAGGAGATCAGTTCCTCGACCGGCTCGAAGTTGCGCTGGAACAGCGCCGGGAACTCGGTGCGCCAGTAGTCCTCGATGTCGCTCACCGCGTTGGCGGCCATCGTGTCGATGTCACCGTCGTCGCTGCCGGTGACGGGGAGGTCGGCGTCGGGCACGCCCTTGCGGGCACCGCTCGGACCCGACGTGGCATCCAGACCCGCCACCTTGAACGGATCGTCGTAGATGGACGCGGCCTCGCCGTCCACCGACCGCGTACACCCGGACAGGACGACCGCAGTCACGGCCAGAACGCCCATGCTCGCAGCCCACTGCCGACGCCGGGTCAGCAAGGCCGTGCCTTCATCAACGCTCCAGACTCATCCAGATCGCGCCGTTCGCGGGCAGTGCCACCTCTGCGGAGGCGGGACGGCCGTGCCACGGCTGCGACGTTGCCGTCACCGCACCGAGATTTCCCCAACCCGATCCCGCGTAGACCTCGGCGTCGGTGTTGAGAATTTCACGCCATTCGCCCCGTTCTGGCAAGCCCACACGATAATTCGCATGCGGGGAACCCGAGAAATTGAACAGGCAGGCCAGGATCGACCCGTCGGTGCCGTAGCGCAGGAAGCTCAGGACGTTGTTCGCGGTGTCGTTGGCGTCGATCCAGGAGAAGCCGCCCGGTGAGGTGTCGAGAGTCCACAGCGCCGGGCGCTCGCGGTACGTGGCGTTGAGGTCGTGGACGAGCCGGAGCAGACCGCGGTGGAAGCCGCCGGTGTACGGGTCGTCGAGCTGGTACCAGTCGAGTCCGCGCTCCTCGGACCACTCCCCGGTCTGCCCGAATTCCTGACCCATGAACAGCAGTTGCTTGCCGGGATGCGACCACATGTACGCCAGCAGAGCGCGTACACCGGCGGCCTTCGCGTAGTCGTCGCCGGGCATCCGCGTCCACAGTGTGCCCTTGCCGTGCACCACCTCGTCGTGGCTGATGGGCAGCAGATAGTTTTCGCTCCACGCGTACATCAGGGAGAACGTGATCTCGTGATGGTGATAGCTGCGGTGGACGGGATCGTGTGCCATGAAACCGAGGGTGTCGTGCATCCACCCCATGTTCCATTTCATGTTGAAACCGAGACCGCCGACGTTGGTCGCACGGGTGACACCCGGCCACGCCGTCGACTCCTCGGCGATGGTGACGACCCCGCGGTGCTGCTTGTGGACCGTGGCGTTGGTCTCCTGCAGGAAGGCGACGGCCTCGAGGTTCTCCCTGCCGCCGTGGATGTTCGGCGTCCAACCGCCCTCCGGCCGCGAATAGTCGAGGTACAGCATCGATGCCACCGCGTCGACGCGCAGACCGTCCACGTGGAACTGGTCGAGCCAGTACAGCGCGTTCGCGACGAGGAAGTTGCGCACCTCGCGCCGCCCGAAATCGAACACATACGTTCCCCAGTCGAGCTGCTCGCCGCGCTGGGGATCGCTGTGCTCGTAGAGTGGTGTGCCGTCGAAACGTGCCAGCGCCCACTCGTCCTTCGGGAAGTGGGCGGGAACCCAGTCGACGATGACTCCGATGCCGGCGGCGTGCAGGTGGTCGACGAACCACCGGAAGTCGTCGGGGGAGCCGAACCGTGACGTGGGTGCGTAGTACGACGTGACCTGGTATCCCCACGAACCGCCGAACGGGTGCTCGGCGACCGGCAACAGTTCGACGTGCGTGAATCCCGTCTCGGTGACGTGGGCAGCGAGTTGTTCGGCCATCTCGCGGTAGTTCAGCCCGGGCCGCCACGAACCGAGATGAACCTCGTACACGCTCATCGGGGACTGCGCCGGCTCGGTGGCCGCGCGCTGCGCCAGCCATTCGGCGTCGTTCCATTCGTACGTGCTCACCGACACCCGGGACGCCGTGGCGGGCGGGACCTCGGTCGCGAACGCCATGGGATCGGCCTTGTCGCGCACACTGCCGTCGGGTCCGTGGACCCGGAACTTGTACAGGTCGCCGACCTCGATGCCGGGAATGAACAACTCCCACACCCCGGTGGACCCGAGCACCCTCATCGGGTAGTGCCGCCCACCCCACCCGTCGAAATCGCCGATCACACTCACCCCGCGGGCATTGGGAGCCCACACGGCGAACGAGGTGCCCGTGACGGTGCCGTCGGGGGTGTCGTAGCGGCGGCGGTGCGCGCCGAGGATCTCCCACAGCCGCTCGTGCCTGCCCTCACCGAACAGGTGCAGGTCGAGTTCCCCGAGCGTGGGCAGGAACCGGTACCCGTCGGCGGAGACGTCGTTGTGACCACCCGGCCACGTCGTCGACAGCCGGTAGTCCATCAGATCCCGGTACGGGACGAGTGCACCCCACACACCGTGCGCCAGGTGTTCCAGGGAGAAGCTCGTCCCGCCGATGACGGCGTCGACGGCCTCGGCGTGGGGGCGCAGTGCGCGGATCACCGTGCCGTCGGGGTGCGGATGCGCGCCCAGGATCGAGTGCGGGTTGTGGTGCTCGCCCCGGGACAGCAGGTCGAGGTCGGCGGCGTCCGGTGCGATGGCGACAGGCGGTTCGACGGTCACTATGTACCTCCGCGGTAGGCCAGTTTCGTTCTGGCCGGATAGGGGATCGACGGTAATGCCAGGATATGGGCCACCGCGCGCCAGGGCTCCAGGCGCACGAAGTTGGTCTGCCCCCAGTGATACTGCTCCCCGGTGACCTCGTCGAGCACGGTCAGGTGGTCGTGCCAGTCGCGGCCCAGCGCGGGCATGTCCAGCCACACGTTGCCCTGCTCGGCGCCGTACGGGTTGAGGTTGATCACCGTCAGTACGGCATCCCCGGTGGTGGCGTCGAACTTGGAGTAGGCGATCAGGGCGTCGTTGTCGGCGTGGTGGAAATGGATGTTGCGCAACTGCTGCAGTGCCGGATGCTGCCTGCGGATCCGGTTGAGCGCGGTGATCCACGGTTCGAGGGACTCGCCGCGCGCGGCGGCACCCTCGAAATCGCGGGGCCGCAACTGATACTTCTCCGAGTCGAGGTACTCCTCACTTCCCGGTCGCACCGGAACATGTTCGTACAGTTCGTATCCCGAGTACACACCCCAGGTGGGCGACAGGGTCGCCGCCAGCGCGGCGCGCAGGGCGAACATTCCCGGGCCACCGGTCTGCAGGCTCTCGTGCAGGATGTCCGGGGTGTTGACGAAGAGGTTGGGGCGTGCCTCGTCGGCCTTGGCGGCGATCTCCTTGCCGAACTCCGTCAGCTCCCACTTGGCCGTCCGCCACGTGAAATACGTGTAGGACTGGGTGAAACCGCGGCGGGCGAGACCGTACAGCCGCGCGGGACGGGTGAACGCCTCGGACAGGAACAGGACGTCCGGATCCGACTTCTTGACCTCGGCGATCAGCCACTCCCAGAAGTCCGGCGGCTTGGTGTGCGGGTTGTCGACCCGGAAGATCTTGACGCCCGCCGCAACCCAGTGCCGGACGACCCGCAGGACCTCCGCGTAGATGCCGTCGCGGTCGTCGTCGAAGTTGACCGGGTAGATGTCCTGGTACTTCTTCGGCGGATTCTCGGCGTAGGCGATGGTGCCGTCGGGGAGCACGGTGAACCATTCGGGGTGTTTCTTCGCCCACGGATGGTCCGGTGCGGCCTGCAGGGCCAGGTCGATCGCCACCTCCATGTGCAGCTTCCGGGCGGCAGCGATGAACGCCTTGAAATCGCGCATCGTCCCGAGCTCGGGATGAATCGCGTCGTGGCCGCCCTCGTCCGAGCCGATGGCCCACGGCGAACCGACGTCGTCGGGGCCCGGTGTCAGAGTGTTGTTGGGGCCCTTCCGGTTGATCTTGCCGACCGGGTGGATGGGCGGCAGGTACACCACGTCGAATCCCATCGACGCAATGCGGGGAAGCGCGGCCACCGACGTGGCGAACGTGCCGTGCCGCGGCTTGCCGTCCTCGTCCCAGCCGCCGGTGGATCGCGGGAAGAACTCGTACCACGACCCGAACAGGGCACGCGTGCGATCGACGAGCACGGTGTGCGGTTCGCTCTTCGTGACGAGATCGCGCAGCGGATGTGCGCGCAGCAGTTCGGTGACGTCCGACCCGAACGCCGGGGCCACGCGTTCGGAGAGGTGACGGTCGGAACGCAGCGACGCCGCGACCCCGGCGAGCCGCGAGCGGTCCGCGCGGGGGACGCCCTTCGCGGCACGCTCGAACAACCGCGCACCAATCTCGAGGTCGTTGGCCAGTTCGGCCGGCCCCTGTCCCACCGCCAGCTTGGCCTCGACCGCGTGCTTCCACGTGGTGACCGGATCACTCCAGGCCTCGATCCGGAACGTCCAGACGCCCTCGCCGGTCGGGGTGAAGGAACCGTCGACGGTGTCGGGCACCGGACCGCCGGTCATCGGAATGCGGAAGGTCGCGGAGCCGCCCGACGCGGCACTGCGCGGTCCCCGCACCGCGAGCGTGGCGGCCACGGCGTCGTGACCTTCACGCCACACGGTTGCCCGGACGGGAAACACCTCACCCACAACGGCCTTGGCGGGATACCGACCGCACCCGATGTTCGGTTCCACGTCGTCGATACCGAGTCGACCTGTCACGCTGGGCTCCGTTCCATAGCCGGAAGTTGCCGGCGGCTCGTGGGCTGGGCCGCCCGTTCAACCGTAATGGAGTCGACCGGTTCCTGTCCGTATTGCAGATCTGACGTCGACCCGCCCCGACACGGCGCAACGACGCCCGTAGTGCGTTATCGTTCGCGAGGTGAAAGCCTTGCGTCGGTTCACTGTCCGAGCCCACCTTCCGGAGCGGCTCGCTGCCCTCGGTCCGCTGTCCACCAATCTTCGCTGGTCGTGGCATCCGGCCACGCAGGAACTGTTCGGATTGCTGGACGCGGAGCTGTGGCGGCAGGTGCAGTTCGACCCGGTCCGGATGCTCGGTGAGGTCGATCCGGCGCGCCTGGACGAACTGGCCGAGGACGTCGCGTTCCTGGCCCGGCTCGACGCCGCCGCCGCCGACCTCGACGACTACCTGTCCCGGCCCCGCTGGTATCAGAACCAGCAGGCCAAGGGTGTGTCGCTGGACGGTGGGATCGCGTATTTCTCAATGGAGTTCGGGGTCAGCGAGGTGCTGCCCAACTACTCCGGCGGGCTCGGAATTCTCGCGGGCGACCACCTGAAGGCGGCGTCCGATCTGGGCCTGCCGCTGATCGGTGTCGGCCTGTTGTACCGCTCGGGTTACTTCCGGCAGTCGCTGACCGCGGACGGCTGGCAGGCCGAGCACTACCCGCCGCACGACCCGCAGGGCCTGCCGCTGCGGCTGCTCACCGAGTCCGGGCCGCAGTCGTCCGATGGGGCGCCCGTCCTCGTCCACGTCGCCATCCCCGGTGGCCGGGTTCTGCGCGCCCGCGTGTGGATCGCCCAGGTGGGACGGGTCCCGCTGCTGCTGCTCGACTCCGACATCGCGGAGAACGACGCCGAGATGCGAGGCGTCACCGACCGTCTGTACGGCGGCGACCAGGATCACCGCATCAAACAGGAGATCCTCGCCGGTATCGGCGGTGTCCGTGCCGTGCGCGCCTACACCCACGCCTACGGTCTGCCCGACCCCGCCGTCTTCCACATGAACGAGGGACATGCGGGTTTCCTCGGCATCGAGCGGATCCGTGAACTGGTCACCACCGGCGGGCTCGACTTCGACGAGGCGCTGGCCACGGTCCGGGCAGGCACGGTCTTCACGACCCACACCCCGGTTCCCGCGGGAATCGACAGGTTCCCGGCCGACCTCGTGCGGCACTACTTCGGCGGCGACAACGGTGCGAACGAATCCTCGCTGCTGCCGGGGCTGACGATCGACCGGATCCTCGGACTCGGCCGCGAACCGGATCCGTCGGTGTTCAACATGGCCCACATGGGCCTGCGGCTCGGGCAACGGGCTAACGGTGTGTCCAAGCTGCACGGCATCGTCAGCCGCGAGATGTTCCAGCCGCTGTGGCAGGGATTCGACGCCGAGGAGGTGCCGATCGGCTCGGTGACCAACGGTGTCCACGCGCCCACCTGGGCCGCACCGGAATGGATCGATCTCGCCACCCGCATCCTGGGCCCCGAACTGGTGGAGGAGGCTCGCGGATGGGAGCGGCTGCAGGACCTGTCCGCCGAGGAGCTGTGGTCGACCCGCAACACGCTGCGCGGGAAACTGGTCGAGGAAGTGCGCCGCCGGGTACGCGCATCCTGGATCGAACGCGGCGCCACGTCCGCCGAACTCGGCTGGACGGACGAGGTGTTCGACCCGAACGTGCTCACCGTCGGCTTCGCCCGGCGGGTGCCCACCTACAAGCGATTGACGCTGATGCTGCGCGACCCCGAGCGGCTCCGGGCCCTGCTCCTCGACGAGAAGCGCCCCGTGCAGCTGGTGGTGGCCGGGAAGAGCCACCCCGCGGACGACGGCGGGAAGGCCCTCATCCAGCAGGTCGTGCGTTTCGCCGACGCCGCCGACGTCCGGCACCGCATCACCTTCCTCCCCGACTACGACATGTCGATGGCGCGGTACCTCTACTGGGGTTGCGACGTGTGGCTCAACAATCCGCTGCGCCCGCTCGAGGCGTGTGGCACGTCGGGCATGAAGTCCGCCCTCAACGGCGGACTGAACCTGTCGATCCGTGACGGCTGGTGGGACGAGATGTTCGACGGCGAGAACGGCTGGGCCATCCCGACCGCGGACGGCGTTCTCGACGAGACGCGGCGTGACGATCTCGAGGCCAGCGCACTGTACGAACTGCTCGAGCGCGCCGTCCTGCCGAGGTTCTACGACCGCGCGGACGGCCTGCCGGTGCGGTGGGTGGAGATGGTCCGTCACACACTGCAAAACCTCGGACCCAAGGTGCTCGCGTCGCGAATGGTGCGCGACTACGCCGTCCAGTACTACGCGCCCGCCGCCGAATCGGCCCGGACGGTGGCTGAAGAGAACTTCGCCGGCGTCCGTGAACTCGCCGCGTACCGTCGCCGCGTCGAGGCCGCCTGGCCGTCGGTGACGGTCCTGCAGGTCGACGGCGCCGGGCTGCCCGACACCCCCGAGATCGGAGCCAATCTGGTGCTCCGTGCCCGCATCCGCCTCGGCGAACTGGCCGTCTCGGACGTCACCGTGCAGGCCGTGATCGGGAAGGCCGGACCGGACGAGGAGCTCACCGACATCGTGACGGTCCCGATGACCCACTCCGCCTCGGACGAGTCGGGGGAACTGTTCGTCGCCGACCTGGCCCTGCCGCTGTCCGGGTCGGTCGGATACACGGTGCGGGTCCTGCCGCACCACAGACTGCTCGTCGACCCGTCGGAGCTGGGTCTGGTGACGGTGCCGAACCCCTGACCGGCGCTACCGAGCCGTCACCGGCCGACGTCCCGGCGTTGGAATCCGGTGACGGCGGCGAGGAACAGGGCCGCCGCGAGAAGCAGCAGGACCACGAGGGGAGTGGCCGAGAAACTCTCGGCAGGCAGGGTCGGCGTGTAGTGGAAGGGGGAGAACACCCCGAACCAGTCCGGGAGGACTTCCCCGAACATTCCGGCGACCAGAACATAGCCCAGGAAGGCCCACAACGCCGGCAGCGCGCGGGGGATGAGTCCGTAGACGGCCGCGCAGGAACCGACGAGCACGAGCACCGCCGGCACGGTGTTCAGGGCTGCGCCGATCAACCGGCCGAGCGCGCCCGCATCGGACAGCGTGAACGCCGCGGTGATCCCCATGCCGACCCCCGCCGCCACGGCGATCGCGACGGCCGCACCCGCGATCACGGCCAGCTGGCCGCCGAGCCACGACACCCGCGACACGGGGGTGGCCAGTGCCTCCTCGGCGCGACCGGACGATTCCTCCGAGCGGATGGATATGACGGCACCGACGGCGTACATCGCCGCCATCACCACCAGGAACACCAGATACAGGGCGAAGGCACCGTCGGCCGCCGCCGCGGCGCCACCCGGCAGCAGCTGTGCGAGATCGGGATCCTGGTCGATGAAATCGCTGATCTGCCTGCCGAGTGAACCGATGGGCAGCGACAGCGCGAACACACCGACACCCCAGGCGAGGATCTGGCCGCGCTGCTGACGCGCCGCCAGCGCGGTGACACCGGTCAGGCGGGGCGACGCCTCGGCGCGCCCGGCCCGCGGGGGAAGCAGCCCCGCCCCGACGTCCCGGCGACCGATCGCGGCATACGCGCACGCGACGGTCAGCGCCGCTGCGACGATGCCGATCAGCAACGGCCACCAGCGTTCGTCGACGTAGGCGCGGGTGGCCTGCGACCAGCCGATCGGCGACACCCACGTCAGCAGGCTCCCGCTGTGTCCCTGTTGCACGTCGCCCACCGCACGCAGCAGATACGCAATGATGATCGCGGAGATCCCGACACCGCTCGCAGTGCGGGCGTGTTCGGTGAACTGGGAGGCCAGCGCCGACAGCGAGGTGAACACGAGGCCCACCACCAGCACACCCGCGGACATGTTCAGCGAACCCGCCGGAGGCAGCCCCACCCCGAGCAGCCCGATGACGAGCAGAAGAGCGACGAACACATTGGCGAGCGCCGCGGAGAGCAACCCTGCCGTGATTCCCGCATACCGGCCGACGACACCGGCGCGTACCAGTTCCGTGCGGCCGGACTCCTCCTCGGCCCGCAGATGCCGCGTCACCAGGAGCACCGACATGATCGCCACGGCCACCATCGTCATGCCGGCGATCTCGTTGGCCACCATCGCACCGAGCGTGTAGTCGTCGAGGCCGTACCCCGGTCCGGCGAGTGCCGTGGCGGCCGGGGACGAGATGAGTTCGGCACGGGCCTGCCGGGATTCGGCGGTCGGGTAGATGGTGGAGTAACTCGACGCGATCAGGACGGTGAGGCCCGCCACCGCGACCGTCCACACCGGAATCCGGACCCGGTCGGTGCGCACCGCCAGTTCGGCGAGCACACCCGTTCCACTCAGGCGACTCACTGCGGCCGTCCGATCCCGAGCGCCTCGACCTCGTCGCGGTACTCGCGGAGGAACAGGTCTTCGAGCGTCGGAGGGTTGGCGGTGATCGAGACGATGCCCAGCCCCGTCAGCGTGGTCATGACCGGGTCGATCTGATCGGAATCGACGTCGAACGTGACCGTGTTCGCGTCCTCACCCTTCTGCAGGTTGTGCACGCCGGGGACATTCGCGATGGGGGTGGGCTTGATCCGGGTGGTCGCCGTCACCGTGGTGCGGGTGAAATGGCGCAGTTCGGACAGCGTTCCCGCCTGCACGGTCTTGCCCGCGCGAATGATGGTGACGGCATGGCACAGCGCATCGACCTCGGCGAGGATGTGGCTGGACAACAGCACTGTGCGCCCCCCGCGGGCGAACTCGGTGATGCACTCCTGAAACACCGCCTCCATCAACGGGTCCAGGCCCGACGTCGGCTCGTCGAGGATGAGGAGTTCGGTGTCGGCGGCGAGCGCAGCCACGAGAGCGACCTTCTGCCGGTTGCCTTTCGAATAGGTGCGGCCCTTGCGGGTGGGGTCGAGTTCGAACCGCTCGATCAGCGACGCCCGGCGGACCGGATCGAGTCCGCCGCGCAGCCGCCCGAGAAGGTCGATCGCCTCGCCACCGGACAGATTCGGCCACAGGTTCACATCCCCCGGGACGTAGGCGAGTCGCCGATGCAAGGGTACGGAATCATGCCACGGATCGGAACCGAGAACGGACGCCGAACCACCGTCGGCGCGTAGGAGACCGAGCAGCACCCGGATGGTCGTGGACTTGCCCGAGCCGTTGGGTCCGAGGAATCCGTGCACCTCACCCGACTTCACCTCCAGATCGAGGCCGTCGAGGGCGAGGACTTCGCCGAACTTCTTGGTGAGTCCGCGGACTGAGATCGCAAGGTCCATCGGTCGAGCATAGGTGCGCACCGATCCGCTGTCCGACTCAGTGCGCGACAGCGGTTCAGGGACGCGAATCGCGGATCCGCCCCAGCGCCTTACGCACGACTTCCGGATCGGACGTCTCCCAGAACGGAGGCAGCGAGGCTCGCAGATACCCGGCGTAGCGGGCGGTGGCGAGCCGTGGATCGAGGACGGCCACCACACCCTTGTCGTCGACGCTGCGCAGCAGACGCCCCACACCCTGGGCGAGCAGCAGCGCCGCGTGATTGGCTGCGACGGAAAGGAACCCGTTTCCCCCGCGCGACTCGACGGCCTTCTGCCGGGCGACCAGCAACGGATCGTCGGGGCGGGGGAAGGGGATGCGATCGAGGATCACGAGGCTCAGTGACGGGCCCGGCACGTCGACACCCTGCCACAGCGACAGCGTGCCGAACAGTGACGTCGGCTCGTCGCCGGCGAACGCCCGGACGAGGGCGCCCGTCGAGTCGTCGCCCTGACACAGGATCGGGGTGTCGAGCCGGTCGCGCATCGCCTCGGACGCGGCCTTGGCGGCCCGCATCGACGAGAACAATCCCAGCGTGCGCCCGCCCGCCGCCTCGACGAGTTCGGCGATCTCGTCGAGATACGTGGGGGAGAGGCCGTCCCGCCCCGGCGGCGGGAGTTGCTTCGCGATGTAGATGATCCCGGCGCGGGCGTGGTCGAACGGGGATCCGACGTCGAGGGCGTTCCATTTGAGCGTGCCCGAATCGGACGGCGCCTCGGAGCCGGTGGCCATGGCCGGATCGATCACGACGGACGATTCGGCGGGAAGTCCCCAGTTGACGGCCAGACCGTCGAAGGACCCGCCCACGGTCAGCGTGGCGGATGTCAGGACCACCGTCGATTCGGCGAACAACCGGGAACGCAGCAGCCCGCCGACCGACAGCGGCGCCATCCGCACCACCCGCCGGATCGACCCGCGGTTGTCGTCGGCGGCCAGCCACACCACGTCGTGACGCTTGGCCGGATCCGGCTCGTCGAAGGCACTGAGAACGCGGACGGCGCTGTCGTGAACCTCCTCGACCGAAGCGAGTGCGGTGTTGCGCGCCGCGGCGGCCTCCGGGTCGCTCAACGCCATACCGGGACGGGACGGGCCGATGGCCGTGCGCAGCGACCACGCGGCGTCGCGGACCGCGGCGAGTGCGGGGGCCGCGCCGGGCGGCAACGCCTCCCACCGTTCCGGCCGCAACTCCTCGAGCAGGGCGGCCCAGCCCTCGCCCGCGGCCTCGAGACGGTCCGCGTCCTGCTCCTCGACGAGCTTCGCGCAGCGCCTCGCCGCGGCACTGATCGTCGACGCCGCCAGCTCCGCGGTGGCGACGTTCGTCACCCGGTCGACCAGTTCGTGCGCCTCGTCGATGACCACGACGTCGTGTTCGGGGAGGATCGCGATTCCGGTGATGGCGTCGATGGCGAGCAGGGCGTGATTGGTGACGACCACGTCGACCTGCGAGGCTTCCGCGCGGGCGCGCTCCGCGAAGCAGTCCTCGCCGACCGGGCACCGGGACTTGCCGAGACATTCGCGGGCGGTGACGCTGACCTGGCGCCACGCCTTGTCGCTGACTCCGGGGGCCAGGTCGTCGCGGTCACCGGTCTCGGTGTCCGAGGACCACTCGGTGAGGCGCTGGACCTCCCGTCCGAGCCGCGACACCGCGAACGGATCGAACAGCTCGTCCGTGGGAGGCTCTTCGGCGGATCCGGTGTGGATCTTGTTCATGCACAGATAGTTGTTGCGGCCCTTGAGGATCGCGAAGTGCGGTCGCCGGCCGAGCGAACCCTCGAGTGCGTCCGCGAGCCGCGGCATGTCGCGGTCGATCAGCTGACGCTGCAGTGCGATGGTGGCCGTCGAGACGATGACCGTCTTCCCGCTCTGCACCGCGTGCCGGACGCTCGGCACCAGATAGGCGAGGGACTTGCCGGTGCCCGTCCCCGCCTGGACAGCCAGATGCTCCCCGGTGTCGATCGAATGCGCGACGGCGGAAGCCATGGTCAGCTGGTTGGATCGCTCGGCGCCGCCCAGCGACCGCACCGCCGTGCGCAACAGCTCGGGGACGTTGGGGAGGTTTTCAGGCACCCGAGCAGGTTACTCGGGACCTACGTCAGAAATCGTCACGCGGTCCGAGGGGGTGTCCGCGGCGCGGCCCACGAGGCGCACACCGGCGGCCCGCATCGCGGTGATCGCGGCCTCGACGGTCGCGGGGGCGACACCGGCGGTGAGGGGGAGGTGGACGCGCGTCGGGAACCCGGCGGCCACGGCGTCGAGTGCCGTCGCGACCACGCAGTGATCGGTGGCGATCCCCACGACGTCGACCTCGGTGACTCCGGCCGCACGCAGCCATTTCTCCAGGCTCTGGCCGTCGGAGTTCCTGCCCTCGAAGCCGGAGTAGGCCGCCGAGAACTCGCCCTTGGAGAACACCGATTCGATGCAGTTCAGGTCGAGATCGGGGTGGAAGTCCGCGCCGGACGTTCCCGATTTGCAGTGCACCGGCCAGGTGTCGACATAATCCGGTTCCTCGGAGAAATGGTGGCCCGGGTCGATGTGGTGGTCGATCGTGGCGGCGACGGCGTCGTACTCGTTTGCGGCCAGGAAGCGGCTGATCGCGGCCGCGACCGCGGAACCGCCCTCGACGGCGAGGGAGCCGCCCTCGCAGAAGTCGTTCTGGACGTCGACCACGAGCAGCGCCCGCCGGAGGTTGGTGTCAGAGATGTCGGTCATGGTGCCCTCCGGGATTCGGGTTCGGCGAAGCGCACGGGGATCGCGGGCTCGCCGTGGGAGAGCTTCAAGCCCTCCCACGGAAGGCTGACGAGGCCCGCCGCCAGGAGGGATCTGCTGTCCTCCAGGGTAGTCGTGTCGCAGACGGTCTCACCGCCCCGCACCAGCGGGACCAGCAGTTCCCGCGCCTCGAGGCCGACTGAACCGGGTGCATCCGAGTGCGCCGAGTACACGACTTCCTCCACCAGGGTTCCGGTGTCACGGGCGAATCGCAACGCCCGCTTGGTGCCGCCCCGAGACGCCTTGTTACTGCTCCTCTTCTCGACAGGGATGCCGTCCACCTCGACGAGTTTGTAGACCATTCCGGCGGTCGGCGCACCGGAGCCGACGACGACGGACGTGCCGACGCCGTAGACGTCGACCGGCTCGGCCCGCAACGCGGCGATCGCGTATTCGTCGAGGTCGCCGGAGACGACGATCTTCGTCCCGGTCGCACCCAGGTCGTCGAGTTGCCTGCGGACCTGCCGGGCCAGGACACCCAGATCACCGGAGTCGATCCGGACGCCCCCGAGTTCGGGTCCCGCGACCTCGACGGCAGTCTTGACGCCCTCGGTGATGTCGTAGGTGTCGACGAGGAGTGTGGTTCCGACTCCGAGCGCCGCGACCTGCGCGCGGAACGCCGCTGCCTCGTCCGGCCCGTCCGGGGTGGTGTGCAACAGGGTGAACGCGTGCGCGCTGGTACCCGCGCCGGGCACTCCGTGCCTGCGGACCGCCTCCAGATTCGACGTGGCCGTGAAACCCGCCAGGTAGGCGGCGCGGGACGCCGCCACCGCGGATTCTTCGTGGGTGCGCCGCGACCCCATCTCGATCATGGGGCGTCCGTCGGCGGCGCTGACCATGCGTGCGGCGGCGGACGCGATCGCGCTGTCGTGGTTGAGAATCGACAGACTCAGCGTCTCGAGCAGGACGCATTCGGCGAACGTTCCACGGACGGAGAGGATCGGGGAGCCGGGAAAGTAGAAGTCGCCTTCGCGGTAGCCGTCGATGTCCCCGCTGAAGCGGTAGTCACGCAGCCATGCGACGGTCCCCTCGTCGAGGAAGCGGGACACGATCTCGAGTTCCGGCTCACCGAAGCGGAAGTTCGACAGCGCGGAAACGAGTCGGGCGGTGCCACCGACGACTCCGTACCGGCGGCCGTCGGGAAGCCGGCGGGCGAACACCTCGAAACTGCAGCTCCGGTGGGCGGAACCGTCGGCGAGGGCCGCCGACAGCATCGTCAACTCGTACTGGTCGGTGAACAAGGCGGTGCTGTCTCTGGACACCCGGCCACTGTAAGCCGCGGTGTCGCCCAATGGAGGAGCGTCGTACCCTGGTGTCATGGCTCATTGCTCGACGACAGCTCCATTCGTGGATGCCATGCCGGCATCGCCGCAGGTCACCCCTGCAGAGTCGGAGGTCGTCGAGAGCGATGAAGCCAATGATCGTCCCTGGGTCACCGTCGTGTGGGACGATCCGGTGAATTTGATGCACTACGTCACCTACATTTTCCAGAAGCTCTTCGGGTACAGCAAAGCCAAGGCCACGGAATTGATGATGCAGGTCCATTCCGAGGGGAAGGCCGTGGTGTCGAGCGGCTCCCGGGACAAGGTCGAAAGCGATGTACGCAAGCTGCACGCGGCGGGCCTGTGGGCCACGATGCAGCGCGACGGCAGCTAACTTTCCGTTCGGACAGTAAGGAACTCGGTACACGACGTGCGGATGTGGAGCAGGAAGAACTCGCTCGGCGGTGTGAAGCTGCGTTCGGAGATGGACGCGCACGAGGCCACGGTGCTGCGATCGCTGGTCGCCTCCGTCCTCGGCCTCCTCGAGGAGCGGGCCGCGTCCGCCCCGGAGGACGAACTCGCGGCGCTCACCGGCATGCGGACGGGCAACACGGCGGCACCCGACGAGGAGGTCCTCGCGCGGTTGCTGCCCGACTTCCACCGTCCCGACATGGACGCCCCGGACGACGACGAGATCCGCGCCGAATCGAAGGCCGACATCAACGGTGCGCTGCGTGGACTCCACGAACCGGAGATCATCGACGCCAAACTGGCGGCGGGCTCGGTCATTCTCCACACGGTGCCCGAGAACGGCGGCAAGGTGCTGCTCACGCCGGAGCAGGCCGACGCCTGGCTCAGCGCTCTCAACGACGTCCGGCTGGCGCTGGGCACCAACCTGGGCATCGACGCCGACACGCCCGACGAACTCGATCCCGCCGATCCGCGCGCACCGCACCTCGACATCTACCACTGGCTGACCTGGATGCAGGACTCGCTCGTTCAGGCACTCGCGCCGTGACGACCACGACGCCGGGCCGCACCGATTCGCTCGTCGATGTGGTGGGCCTGAGCGTCGGGCACCACCACGAACTCGACGCGGACGCCACGCTCGGAAGCGGTGCCGCCACGGGGTGCACGGTGGTCCTCGCGCCACACGGCGCGACCGGTGCGGTCGACGTCCGGGGCGGGGGACCGGGCACCCGGGAGACCGATCTCCTCGACCCCAGTCACAGCGTCCGGAAGGTTCACGCGATCGTCCTGACCGGCGGCAGCGCCTACGGACTCGCCGCCGCCGACGGCGTCATGCGATGGCTCGAGGAGCACGGTCACGGAATAGCCATGGGGGAGCCCGATCAGGTGGTTCCCATCGTCCCCGCCGCCGTGATCTTCGATCTGCCGGTCGGCGACTGGCGAACGCGTCCCACCGCCGAATTCGGTTACCGGGCAGCAGATTCTGCATCGCACACCGTGCTCTCCGGTTCGGTGGGCGCCGGGGTCGGGGCGCGTGCAGGCGCGCTCAAAGGCGGTGTCGGAACGGCGAGTGTCGTCGTCACGGACGGTCCGGCGAAGGGCATCACGGTGTCCGCCCTGATGGTGGCCAATCCCGTCGGAACAGTGTTCGACCCGGCGACCGGACTGCCCTGGGGTGTCGCCACCGTGGGCGCAGCCGCGTTCGGACTCAGACCCCCGGTTGCCGCCGAGGTGTCGGCGGCGCGCGACCTGATCGCCAAGAGCACCGTCCTCAACACGACCATCGGGGTCGTCGCGACCGATGCCGTCCTGGGGAAGGCGGCGTTACGCCGCGTCGCCGTGGCGGGCCACGACGGGCTCGCCCGCGCGATCCGGCCGGCGCATTCGCCGCTCGACGGCGACACGATCTTCGCTCTCTCCACCGGTATCCACCCGGTTCACCACCCGGCGGGAGTGCCCGACGCGTTCCCGCCCGATCTGCCCGTCGTCGACGCCGTCTGCACCGCGGCCGCCGAGGTGGTGGAGAAGGCCATCGTCGACGCCGTGCTCAGCGCCACCCCCGTCGCGGGAATTCCCACCTACCGCGAACTGTTCCCCTCTGCACTGCGTTCCTGAGGTACCGGCCGGTCGGTGGCCGACTCGCCGGTGCGCACCTAGGATGGCGCTCACGGAGGTGGATGACGTGCTGGTGATTCGATCGGACTTCGTCGAGGCGATGGTGGCGCACGCGCGCGCCGACCACCCGGACGAGGCGTGCGGGGTCATCGCCGGGCCGGACGGCTCCGACCGCCCCGAACGGCACATCCCGATGATCAATGCCGAGCGTTCGCCGACGTTCTACCGATTCGACTCGGGTGAGCAATTAACGGTGTGGCGGGCGATGGACGACGCCGACGAGGTGCCCGTCGTGATCTACCACTCGCACACCGCCACCGAGGCGTACCCCAGCCGGACCGACATCTCCTTCGCGTCCGAACCGGACGCCCACTACGTACTGATCTCCACCCGCGACCCCGACGCCCACGAACTGCGCAGCTACCGCATCGTCGACGGTGTCGTCACCGAGGAACCCGTCGACGTGGTCCAGAGCTACAAGTTCGCCCACACCTCCATTGCGGACGTCCCCGACAAGTGACGGCGCCGTCCCTCGCGACGGGCCCACGGCAGGTAAGACACCCACATCCCGAGGAGCCGAGCATGGCTGTCACAGTTTCGATCCCGACCATCCTGCGTACCCACACCGGCGGTGAAAAGCGGGTGGAGGCAACAGGTCCCACACTTTCCGCCGTCATCGACGACCTCGACGGCAACTACGGCGGCATCAAGGACCGCCTGATCAACGACGGCCGTCTGCACCGCTTCGTCAACGTCTACGTCAACGACGAGGACGTCCGATTCTCGGGCGGACTCGACACCGAGGTGGCCGACGGGGACTCCGTGACGATCCTGCCCGCCGTCGCCGGAGGCTGATCGCGGTCGTGGCGCGGTTCGATTCGCTGATCGACACCCTCGGCGACACACCCCTCGTCGGGCTGCCCCGCCTGTCGCCGAGTTGGAACGGCGCTACGCCGGTCCGCCTGTGGGCGAAGCTCGAAGACCGCAACCCCACCGGTTCGGTGAAGGATCGGCCCGCCCTCCGCATGATCGAGCAGGCCGAGAACGACGGCACCCTGACACCTGGGGCGACGATCCTCGAACCGACCAGCGGGAACACCGGAATCTCGCTTGCGATGGCCGCGAAACTCAAGGGCTACCACCTGATCTGCGTCATGCCCGAGAACACGTCGGTGGAACGCAGGCAACTGCTGACGATGTTCGGTGCGCAGATCATCGACTCACCCGCACGCGGTGGCTCGAATCAGGCTGTGGCCGTAGCGAAGGAGCTGTCCGCGGAGCACCCCGAGTGGGTGATGTTGTACCAGTACGGCAATCCCGCGAATGCGCTGGCCCACTACGAGACCACGGGCCCCGAGATCCTGCGCGACCTTCCCGAGATCACCCACTTCGTCGCGGGTCTCGGTACCACCGGAACCCTGATGGGGGTGGGACGCTACCTGCGCGAACACGTCGACGGCATCGAGATCGTGGCGGCCGAGCCCCGCTACGGGGAACTCGTGTACGGCCTCCGCAACATCGACGAGGGCTTCGTTCCCGAGTTGTACGACGAATCCGTCCTCACCTCGCGGTTCTCCGTCGGCCCCGCCGACGCCGTCCGCCGCACCCGGCAACTGATCGACAACGAGGGCATCTTCGCGGGCATCTCCACCGGCGCGATCCTCCACGCCGCGCTGGGGGTCGCGCGCAAGGCCGTCAAGGCCGAACGCGCGGCGAACATCGCGTTCATCGTCGCGGACGGCGGATGGAAATATCTGTCGACCGGCGCATACGGCGGTACGGTCGAGGAAGCAGAAGAAGCACTGGAAGGGCAGTTGTGGGCATGACGACAGGGGTGTGTGGATCATGACTTCGTCGTTCGATTCCTCGCGATTCGACTCGCCGGTGCCGAGGGGTGGCGCATCGCCGACCCCCTCGTCGAAGTCGAGGCCGTTGTGGCTGCAGTCCGCGATCCTCGTCGGCACCTTCACGATGCTGCTGTACGTCATCGAGATCGTCGACGTGCTGTCCGACGAGCGACTCGAACAGAATGGCGTCGAACCGCGCTCGATCGACGGGTTGTGGGGGATTCTGTTCGCCCCGGTCCTGCACGACGACTGGGCGCACCTCGTCGCGAACACCGTCCCACTGCTGATCCTCGGGTTCCTCGTGCTGCTGTCGGGCATCGCCCGAGGCCTCGCCGCCACCGGGATCGTCTGGGTGGTCGGAGGTCTGGGCACCTGGTTGACCGGTGGCTCCTATTCCAACCACATCGGCGCCTCCGTCCTGATCTTCGGTTGGCTCGCCTACCTGCTGGTCCGGGGAATCTTCGCCCGCAGCCTCGGTCAGGTCCTCGTCGGTGTGGTGGTGTTCGTCGTCTACGGCAGTCTGCTGTGGGGTGTGCTACCGAGCGCACCCGGTGTGTCCTGGCAGGGGCATCTGTTCGGCGCCGTCGGCGGTGTTCTCGCGGCCTGGATGCTCTCCGCGGACGCCAGGAAACAGCGGGCACAGAAAGCGCTGGGACCGCAGTCGTTCGGGTGAGCGGCCCCCGCGCGGCGAGTGTGCGTTCCCCCGGCGTGTACGCCGCATCCGACCGCTGAGCGTGCGGCCTGCTGGTAGGCTCCTCGCGAGATCCGGGCACCCAGGAACTGCGTAGTTCAGAGCTGTCGACAGTGTCGTCACGGAGGGCCGGTGGAGGTGGTTCGAACTCACGGGTTCGCGCACACACCGTGTCGCCGACGTCCTGGCGTCCCCAGCGGCGGAACTCCGTCGCCGCACCCCACCGCACCCTCAGGAGTTGATCATGGCTGTCACAGTTTCGACCCCCGACGTCGACGGCGAGTGTCCGTCCGTTCACTGTGTAGTCACGGAAGGCTGATCGCTGCCGTGGCAAGGTTCGATTCGTACATCGACACTCTCGGGAACACACCTCTGGTCGGCCTGCCCCGGCTGTCGCCACGCTGGAACGGCAGCAGCCCGGTGCGGTTGTGGGCCAAACTCGAGGATCACAATCCCACCGGTTCGATCAAGGATCGCCCGGCGCTACGCATGATCGAGCAAGCCGAACGGGACGGCCGTCTCACTCCAGGGGCGACGATTCTCGAATCGACCAGTGGCAACACCGGTATCTCTCTGGCGATGGCCGCCAAACTCAAGGGCTACCAGCTGATCTGCGTGATGCCCGAGAACACGTCGATGGAGCGCCGCCAGCTGCTGACGATGTTCGGCGCTCGGATCATCGACTCTCCGGCCGCGGGTGGTTCCAACGAGGCCGTCGCCGTCGCGATGCGGCTGTCGGACGAGAATCCGGACTGGGTACTGCTCTACCAGTACGGCAACCCGGCCAACGCGATGGCGCACTACGAGACCACGGGGCCGGAAATCCTGCGGGATCTTCCCGAGATCACCCACTTCGTAGCGGGGCTCGGCACCACCGGGACACTGATGGGTACGGGCCGGTTTCTCCGCGAGCACGTCGACGGCGTCGAGATCGTGGCCGCGGAACCACGCTTCGGGGAAATGGTGTGCGGCCTCCGCAACATCGACGAGGGATTCGTGCCCGAGCTGTACGACGAATCGGTACTCACCCGGCGATTCCGGGTACGTCACGCCGAGGCGATCGAGCGCACCCGCGAGCTGATCGACGTCGAGGGAATCTTCGCCGGCACCTCCACCGGCGCCAATCTCCATGCTGCACTCGATGTGGCGCGGTCCGCCGTCGAGACGGGGCAGCGGGCCGACATCGCGTTCGTGGTCGCCGACGCCGGATGGAAGTACCTCTCGACCGGCACCTACGACCCACAGGTCCAGGTCCTCGAAGAGGCATGGGAACGGTAGCGGGGGCGGATTCACGGTAGATCGGCATGGTCAGGTCACAGTTCCCCATCGGTTGTGAGGTCGACTCGCCAATTCCGTCGGAAGCTTTTTCCGAAACGGGTCGTCGTGGCAGCATGGCGGGTATGCGCATTACCGTCCTGGGGTGTTCAGGGAGCGTCTCCGGACCAGACTCACCTGCATCGGGTTATCTGTTGACCGCGCCGGACACACCGCCGCTGGTGCTCGACTTCGGACCCGGTGTCCTCGGTGCGCTTCAGCGGTTCGCCGACCCCGGCGAGGTATCCGTCCTCCTCAGTCACCTGCACGCGGACCACTGCCTCGACCTTCCCGGACTGCTCGTCTGGCGTCGCTACCATCCGCACCCGCCGAAGGGTCGCGCACTCGTCTACGGCCCGTCCGACACCGCCCGCCGGATCGGCGTCGCGTCCGCGGAGTGCGGCGGCGACATCGACGACATCTCCGACACGATCGACCTGCACCACTGGACCGACGGTGAACCGGTCACGTTCGGCGACCTCACCATCACCGCGCGCCGGGTCAACCACCCGCCCGAGGCGTACGGGTTCCGCGTGACCAACGGCGCCGGGCGCACCCTCGTCTACACCGGCGACACCGGCATGTGCGAAGAAGTGATCGACCTCGCCCGCGGGGCCGACGTACTGCTCGCCGAGGCGTCGTGGACGCACAGCCCGGATCGGCCGGAAGGGATCCACCTCTCGGGCACCGAGGCCGGTCAGGTGGCACACCGCGCCGGTGTCGCCGAACTGCTGCTCACCCACATACCGCCGTGGACGTCCCGCGAAGACGTCATCGCCGAGGCCAAGGCCGAATTCTCCGGCCCCGTGCACGCAGTGTCCGCGGGCGGCGTCTACACCGTCTGAAGCCGTGTGCCCGCGCCCCACACGAGGGCGACTAGGCTCTCTGCCGTGACCACACGAGAAGACGGTAGGGCGGACGACGAACTCCGCGAGGTCAAGATCACCCGGGGCTTCACCACTCATCCCGCGGGATCGGTGCTGGTGGAATTCGGAAACACCCGGGTGATGTGCACGGCCAGTGTCGAGGACGGTGTTCCCCGCTGGCGTCAGGGCTCGGGACTCGGCTGGCTGACGGCCGAGTACGCCATGCTGCCCGCCGCCACCCACACCCGCAGCGGACGAGAGTCCGTCAAGGGCAAGGTCGGTGGGCGGACCCAGGAGATCAGCCGGCTGGTCGGACGATCCCTCCGCGCCTGCATCGACCTCGCCGCCATCGGTGAGAACACCATCGCCCTCGACTGCGACGTGCTGCAGGCCGACGGCGGAACCCGCACCGCCGCCATCACCGGCGCCTACGTGGCCCTCGTCGACGCGGTGACCTATCTCCGCGCCGCCGGCCGTCTCGCCGACCCCCAGCCGATCTCCTGCGGCATCGCCGCGGTGAGTGTGGGCGTCGTCGACGGCCGTGTGCGTCTCGACCTGCCGTACGAGGAGGACTCGCGCGCCGAGGTCGACATGAACGTGGTGGCCACCGACACCGGCACCCTCGTCGAGATCCAGGGCACCGGCGAAGGCGCGACGTTCCCGCGGAGCACACTCGACAAACTGCTGGATTCCGCACTCGCAGGGTGCGAGCAGCTGTTCGAGATCCAGAAGTCCGCACTCGAACTGCCCTACCCCGGGGCGCTTCCGGAGCCGAAGGTCCCGGAGACGTCGAAGAAGAAGTTCGGGGGCTAGATCTTGCCGGAAACCACACGGGTGCTGGTGGCCAGCCGCAACGCGAAGAAACTTCGGGAACTGCATCGGGTGCTCGAGGCGGCCGGTGTCGACGGGATCGAACTGGTCGGGCTCGATGCCGTACCCGAATACCCCGAGGCCCCCGAAACGGGTGCGACGTTCGAGGAGAACGCCCTGGCGAAAGCGCGCGACGGCGCCGCCGCAACCGGATTGCCCTGTGTCGCAGACGATTCCGGAATCGAGGTGGATGCGCTGAACGGCATGCCCGGAATCCTGTCCGCACGGTGGTCGGGCACGCACGGAAACGATCCCGCGAACACCGCCCTGGTCCTGGCGCAGCTCGGCGACGTGCCCGACGACCGCCGGGGAGCGGCGTTCGTCTCGGCGTGCGCGCTCGTGGTGCCCGGCGGCGAAGAATCGGTGGTCCGTGGCGAATGGAGGGGGAGCATCGCCCGCGAGCCCGTCGGCGACGGCGGATTCGGGTACGACCCGGTCTTCGTGCCCGACGGAGACACCCGCTCGGCCGCCCAGCTGTCACCCGAGGAGAAGGACGCGTCCTCGCACCGGGGGCGGGCGCTCGTTCAGCTCGTCCCCGCCCTGGCGGCGCTCACCGGGCGCTGATCCTCGCTACGCTTCACGGGAGGAGGTTTCGCATGTCGCCGATGATGGTGCCGCAGACACCGCTGGGCTGGCTGACCTACGTGATCGCGATGATCACCGGGCAGCCGGTCATCATGTGAGGGAGCCGACCGTCGGTCAGAGACCGAAGTCGCGGCGGACCTGCTTGGTCCGCTGGTGCTCCACGTAGAACGACAGGAACGGAATGGTGCCCGCGAGGAGCGTCCCGACCGTCCGGCCGGCGGGCCAGCGCACCTTGACCGCCAGGTCGAGCGTCACCAGTAGGTAGACGAAGTACACCCAGCCGTGGACCACGGCGATCCAGCTGGGCAGGTTGTCGACCTTGAAGATGTACTTGGCCACCATCTCTGCGGTGAGGACCAGCAGCCACACGCCGGTGGCGTAGGCGAGGACGCGGTAGCGCAGGAGCGCGGGGGCGATCTTCTTCTGCTTCGCGGTGTCTGTGACCGAACCGGCAGTCGTTTCGTCTTGGCCCGTGCTCACGTGGTGCTCCTATCGGTCTCGCGAGCGGACAGCTCGGCGAGGTACTGGTTGTACTGCGAAATCTGCCGGCTCTCGAGGTCGTCCGGATCGTCGTCCTCGGCCACCGAGGGGCGAGGGGGCAAGACGTCGGCCGGGATCTCCCGCAGTTCGTTGGGAGCATCCGGGACGTCGGTGGTGTCAGCCGGTTCGGCGTCCTCGAGTTGAACGAATCGCCGATAGGCGTAGACGAGGAACGCCGCGAACAGCGGCCACTGGAACGCGTATCCGAGGTTCTGGCCGGTCCCGCCCACCGCTTCGAAACGTGTCCACTGCCACCAGCCGAGTGCGAGGCACCCGACGGCCCCGACGACCACCAACAGGATCAGCGCGGGGCGGCGTTGCTTACGGTTACCGGACACGTAACGACGGTACCTGAATCGCTGAATGCGCTGCTAGGAGCAGGTTGCCGCTATGGCGGCGGTCACAGCCGCAGCAGGCGCCCGAGGAGCCGTCGATCCAAGCGAAACAGGGCCGCCGAAAAATCGGCAAAGAACCCGAGAAGTGCGCGAGGGGGGACTCGAACCCCCACGTCCTTTCGGACACCAGGACCTAAACCTGACGCGGCTGCCTAATTACGCCACTCGCGCGCGAAGCACAGACTACGCCATGAACAAGGCACCCCCCCGCAGCACATGTCAATCGGATCGCCGGCCCGGTCGAGGCTCTTTCGCCCGGCCCCACGATGGAGTCTGGCTGTGGCAGTTGGGGCACAGGAATCGAACTTCCTGCAAGCGCGAGTCCGATGGGTCTCCCCGTATGTGGTCGACATCCAGGATCAGTGGGAGTCCGCACCAGTCGTCACCGAGGCCGCAGAGAATTTCACGAGAATCTCCTCTCACGACATGCGATTGCGGGCAGGCTTGCCCTTGGTGTGTGCGCTCCCGGTGAAGTGCGTCGGATCGATCCCGAACTTCTTGCTCTGCCGACTCAGGTGAGCGTGTGTCCCACCCGCGGGTTTCAGGCCGAGGTAACGCATGACGCCGGCGTAGCTCGTCGATTCTGCGACCGCCTGCTCGAGCACTTCTCGCGTGTACTTCATCTCGCACCCGCCACCCGCCGCTGCGCGCGCTGGTACCGCCAGACGGCGTGGGTGAAGGTCGCAGGCGTGATCTCGAGCCGCGCTGCTGCTGCGGCGAGGAGGTCTTCGGCCTCCGCTGCCGACGGGGGTGTTTCGAGATCGAGTGCCTCGCCGAGGAAATCGCACACCAGTTGGTGAGATCCGGCGGTGCGGACTCCGAGCTGCATGGTGAAGCACTCCCACGTGGCGCCACCGAACCCGGGCACTGCGACGAGGGCGTTCCGCTGGGCTTCGTCGTCGCGGAGATCCGCCGAGGTGGTGCATCCCAGTTCGGTGAGCGAGCGTGCTGCCGAGGCGACGGCCTCGGCCTTGGTGGTGTAGTTCCCCGGTACTCGCTGCCGATTGTTCAGGACGGCCAGGAGGTCTTCGGGTTCGTCCGCGTGCACGGCGAGCGCCGTGAGGTCGTCGAGGGGTGCGGCCCGGTGATCGCGCCAGCGGGTGATGACGGCGCGGACCCCCGTGGTGGGCGTGCCGTACGTGGCGCGGGCGGAGAACGCGGCATCGAGCAGACCGGCTTCGATCTCGTGCGGCCAGCCCTCCGTCCAGTGCGGCCACGACTCTGGTGGCAGTTCGGTGGCGACGTGATCGAGTAGGGCGCGGACGTGGGCTGTGCTCATTTCTTCCCCCCGGAGAATGGCTGTCGGCTGTTCCTGGACTCGAACATTAGTGCGAGGGTCCGACAGGTTCGCTTTCGCTGTTCACGGACCCGGATTCGGGGGCGTAGACCTGCATGAACCTGGGACTTCGTCAAGGTGGTAACAGATTGATAACGATTAATATGAGGCTTTCCTCAGGTTCTTGGACGTCCTCGCACCGCCCTCGTCCAGCACGGACGCGATCTACTCACCGGTTACTTCGCGGGAGATCTGTGAGGGACATCACGCGATATTTCTCCGATGCACGGCTGTGACACCCCGGCGGCTCGTGAACGTGAGGAAATCCTCATGATTCTGTGTCAACCTTGAGCAGCCCGGAAGAGCTGATCAGAGCCGATACAGCTGGCACACGATGCCGAGGGCGGCAGACACTATCCCCACCTCCCCCCAGAGGGGACCAGGAGAGGACATACGCGTGACGATTGACGACACGACACCCGCAGGAAACGGAAAAAACTCGAAGGGTTCGCGGCGCATCGGCGTAGACCGGGACGACACTCGGTCGTCGAGCAAGGGCACCCTGGTGGATCGTCTGCTCGGAGGTGAGCCGTACGCGCTCGCCTTCGGTGGTCAGGGCGCGCCCTGGCTGAGCTCGCTGGAGGAACTGAGCCGCGACAACGGACTCGAGCCGGCACTCACCACGATCGTCAACGACGCGGCCGACTACCTGGCCCCCGTGGCACAGGAACTCCTCGTCGTGCGCCCGGTCGGATTCGACCCCATCGCCTGGATCCTCGAGCAGGAACTCGCCGACGAAGAGGACGGCGCCCAGGCGGCCGGTCCCTCCGCGGCAGCGCTCACCTCGGCGGCGGTGTCTCTCCCCGGCGTCTTCCTCACTCAGATCGCAGCGCTGCGTGCGCTGGCAGCTCAGGGCCTCGATCCCGCGGTTACGGCTCCCGTGTCGGTGATCGGCCACTCCCAGGGACTCCTCGCCGCGGAGGCCGTTGCCACCTCGGGTCAGAAGGACGGCGAACTCCTCGCCCTCGCTCAGCTCATCGGTGCGGCTGCCGGCCTCGTCGGCCGTCGTCGCGGAGTGATCGCCGCCGCCGACTCCACCCCGATGCTGGCTGTCTCCAACGTCGACCCGGAACGACTCCGTCAGATCGTCGAGGAGCTCGCCGAGGGCCTCGAGCCCGAGCGTGCTGCCGTCCTCGGCATCCGTAACGCCCGTCGCCGCGTCGTGCTGTCCGGCCCGCCCGCCCAGCTGGCACGCGTCCAGCAGCGGTGCGAGCAGATCGAGGCCGACGAGGCCCGTGAGCGCGACGCCAAGAAGCGTGGCGGCTCCATCTTCGCGCCCGTCTTCGAGCCCCTCGCGGTCGAGATCGGCTTCCACCACCCCGCACTCGCGGAGACGATCGACATCGTCGGCCAGTGGGCCGTGCGCTGCGGTCTCGACGAAGAGAAGGCCCGCGCTCTCACGAGCGCCTGCCTCGTCGATCCCGTCGACTGGGTCGCCGCCGTCGACAGCACCCTCGAAGCCGGTGCCGCGTGGATCCTCGACCTCGGACCCGGTGACCTCCTCACCCGCATGACGTCGGCCAGTGTCCGCGGCCAGGGCGTCGGCATCGTCGCCGCCGCGACCCGTGGCGGTCACCGCAACCTGCTCACCCCCGGCGCAACCCCCGAGGTTCCCGCCGCGTGGACCGAGTTCCTCCCGAAGCCGGTGTCGCTGCCGGGCGGCCGCATCGGCGTCGAGACCGCATTCACGAAGCTGACCGGTCGTTCGCCGATCCTGCTCGCCGGCATGACCCCGACCACGGTCGACCCGAAGATCGTCGCCGCAGCAGCCAACGCAGGCCACTGGGCCGAGCTCGCCGGCGGTGGCCAGGTCACCGAGCAGATCTTCGCCGACAACGTCGAGAAGCTCACCGGGCTGCTCGAGCCGGGCCGCGCCGTGCAGTTCAACTCGATGTTCCTCGACCCCTACCTGTGGAAGCTCCA
The DNA here is from genome assembly GCF_026810085.1 of Rhodococcus sp. JS3073. Taxonomy (NCBI): domain Bacteria; kingdom Bacillati; phylum Actinomycetota; class Actinomycetes; order Mycobacteriales; family Nocardiaceae; genus Rhodococcus; species Rhodococcus sp. JS3073. The sequence goes on from NZ_CP113951.1 coordinate 6,938,071, forward strand.
CGTCGGTGGCAAGCGCCTCGTGCCGAAGGCCCGCGCCGCGGGTGCCCCGTTCGACGGTGTCGTCGTCACCGCCGGTATCCCCGAGCTCGAGGACGCCGTCTCGATCATCGGCGACCTCACCGATGCCGGCTTCAGCTACGTCGCGTTCAAGCCGGGCACGGTCGCGCAAATCCGCTCGGTCATCCGCATCGCCAACGAGGTTCCCTCGTTCCCCGTCATCGCCCACATCGAGGGCGGCCGCGCCGGTGGTCACCACTCGTGGGAAGACCTGGACGACCTGCTCCTCGACACCTACGCCGAGCTGCGTACCCGGCCGAACCTGGTCCTGTGCGTCGGCGGCGGCATCGGCACGCCCGAGCAGGCTGCCGACTACCTGACCGGCCGCTGGTCCGTGGCACACGGCTTCCCGGCCATGCCGCTGGACGGCATCCTGGTCGGCACCGCCGCCATGGCCACCCTCGAGGCGACCACCTCCGCCGAGGTGAAGCAGCTCCTCGTCGACACCCCCGGTACTCCGGACTGGGTCGGAGCAGGCACCGCCGAGGGCGGCATGGCCTCCGGTCGTAGCCAGCTCGGCGCCGACATCCACGAGATCGACAACGCCGCGTCCCGCACGGGCCGTCTGCTCGACGAGGTCGCCGGTGACGCCGACGCCGTCGCCGAGCGTCGCGACGAGATCATCGAGGCTCTGAACATCACGGCGAAGCCGTACTTCGGCGACGTCGCGACCATGACGTACGAGCAGTGGCTGCGCCGCTACCTCGAGCTGGCCGTCGGCATCGACGCGGCGAAGGCATTCGACTGCGGCACCGACCTCCAGGACGCCATCACCGAGGCCACCGCGAGCCCGTGGCTCGACATCACCTGGCGTGCGCGCTTCGGTGAGATGCTGCAGCGCACCGAATCGCGTCTGCACCCGGTCGACCGTGGCCCCATCCCCACCCTGTTCGCCGACGACGCGATTCTCGAGCGTCCCGAGGCGGCCGTCTGCGCCCTGCAGGCGCAGTACCCCGACTACGCCACCACGGTTCTGCACCCCGCGGACGTCTCGTTCTTCGTCTCGCTGTGCAAGACTCCCGGCAAGCCGGTCAACTTCGTGCCCGTCGTCGACGGTGACGTCCGCCGCTGGTGGCGTTCCGACTCGCTGTGGCAGGCACACGATCCTCGCTACACGGCCGACCAGGTCTGCGTCATCCCCGGCACCGTCGCCGTCGCCGGCATCACGCGCGTCGACGAGCCTGTCGGCGAGCTGCTGGACCGCTTCGAGAAGGCCACGTACGACGAGCTGGTCACCGCCGGTGTCGCGCCGCTGTCGCTGCCCGCACGCCGTCACGCGGACATCGCCCGCGGCCTCCTCGACACCGTCCTGTCGGCTCCCGACATCCAGTGGGCCTCGCGCCTGACCCTGAACCCGGTTCGCCGGCTCGGTGACCTCGACAAGTGGTCGATCGAGTCCGACACCCTCGCGGTGCACGAGACCACCGGTGCCGAGCTGTCCGTCATCGACGACCAGCAGGTGCTCCTCACCGTCCCGCTGGTGGCAGCCAAGTCCGTCCAGATCACCATCACCGTGCCCGCGTCCGTCGCGGACGGTGGAGCTCCGGTGGTCACCGAGGCCGACGCCGAGAAGTCGATGACCGCACTCCTCGCGGTCGCGGCCGGTCAGGAACTGCCCGCCGTCAAGAACGGTGTCGCACGCCTCAACCTCGCCTGGACGCCCGACCTGGTCGCCGACCACGCCGGTGTCACCGGCTCGGGTCTGCCCACGACGCTGAGCGTCAGCGGCAAGGCCGTCCCGGACGTGGTCGTCGGCGCTTGCTGGCCGGCCGTGTTCGCCGTGCTCGGTAGTGCCAAGACCGAAGACTCGCTCTCCGTCATCGAGGGCATGCTCGACCTGGTCCACCTGGACCACAGCGTCGATTTCGTCGGCGAACTGCCGTCGGAGACCAGCATTCTCGTCGTCAAGGCCGAGGTCGCCTCGGTTCTCGACACCGACCTGGGCCGCGTCGTCGAGGTCAAGGTCGAGGTCGGCGCCATGCTCGGCGAGGGCCTGGACGCGCCTGCCGTCGTCACCCTGTCGGAGCGCTTCGCGATCCGCGGCCGCACCGGCAAGGGCGAACTGTCCGACCCGGCCCGCGCCGGTGGCTCGCTGAGTGACGAGGCCGTCGACACCCCGCGTCGTCGTCGCCGCGACACCACGATCGTCGCTCCCCGCAACATGGGCTCCTTCGCCCAGGTGTCGGGCGACCACAACCCGATCCACACCTCCGACAACGCGGCACTGCTCGCCGGCCTCGGCAGCCCGATCGTGCACGGCATGTGGCTCTCCGCCGCCGCCCAGCAGGTCGTCACCGCCGTGGATCCGGCCGAGACCAAGACGCCGCCGCGTCGTCTCACCGCCTGGACCGCACGCTTCCTGGGCATGGTTCGCCCGGGCGCCGAGATCGACGTCCGCGTCGACCGCATCGCGGTGGACCGTGGCGCCGAGATCGTCGAGGTCGGTTGCCGCATCGACGGTGAACTGGTGATGGTCGCAACGGGTCGCACCGCCGCCCCGAAGACCGTCTACGCGTTCCCCGGACAGGGCATCCAGCGTCCCGGCATGGGCCTCGACGCCCGCGCCCGCTCGAAGGCCGCCCGTGAGATCTGGGATCGCGCCGACAAGCACACCCGCAAGGCCCTCGGCTTCTCGATCCTCGCCGTGGTCCGCGACAACCCGACGGTTGTCAAGGCCCGTGGTGTCGAGCACAAGCACCCGGACGGTGTCCTGCACCTGACCCAGTTCACCCAGGTCGCGATGGCGACGCTCGGTGTGGCTCAGGTCGCCGAGCTCCGCGAATCCGGTGCCTTCGTCGAGGGTGCCCTGCTCGCAGGCCACTCGGTCGGTGAGTACAACGCTCTCGCCGCCGTCGCCGGTGTGCTGCCTCTCGAAGCTGTTCTCGAGGTGGTCTTCCAGCGTGGTTCCGCGATGCACGCACTCGTTCCCCGCGACGAGGCCGGCCGTTCCGACTACCGGATGGCTGCCATCCGCCCGTCGCAGATCGGTCTGGCCGACGACGACGTCGAGGCCTTCGTCGCCGGTGTCGCCGAGGCGACCGGTGAGTTCCTGCAGATCGTGAACCTGAACCTGCGTGGCTCGCAGTACGCCATCGCCGGTACGGTCGCCGGACTCAACGCGCTGGAGGTCGAAATCGACATCCGCCGTGAGGCTTTCGGTGGCAAGCGCGCCTACATCATGGTTCCGGGCATCGACGTTCCGTTCCACTCCACGGTGCTGCGTGGCGGTGTCGACGACTTCCGCGGCCGTCTCGAGGAACTGCTCCCCAAGGACATCGACCCGGCCATCCTGATCGGGCGGTACATCCCGAACCTGGTTCCCAAGCCGTTCTCCCTGAAGAAGGAGTTCGTGCAGGAGATCGCCGACCTGGTCCCGTCGAAGCCCCTCGACAAGGTGCTGAAGGACTTCGACTCCTGGGCGAAGAAGCCGGTCGAGCTCACCCGCGTGGTCCTCACCGAGCTCCTGGCCTGGCAGTTCGCCAGCCCGGTGCGCTGGATCGAGACGCAGGATCTGCTGTTCGCCGACGAGTCCGAAGGTGGACTGGGTGTCGAGCGGTTCGTGGAGATCGGTCTGGGCTCCGTCCCGACCGTCGCGAACCTCGCGTCGCAGACCCTGAAGCTGCCGGGCCGCTTCGGCTACCCGGTCGAGGTCCTCAACATCGAGCGTGAAGCGTCCATCGTGTACTCCACCGACGTCGATCCGGCGCCGGTCGAGGACGACGAGCCCGCAGCACCCGCAGCCGAGGCGCCCGCCGCATCGGCCGCACCCGCCGCGGCCCCGGCCCCGGCAGCCGCACCGTCCGGTGGACCGCGTCCCGACGACATCGCGTTCAAGGCCGCCGACGCCACCAAGGTCCTGATCAGCCTGTGGACCAAGCTCCGTCCCGATCAGGTCGGCCCCGTCGACACGATCGAGGCGCTGTGTGACGGCGTGTCCTCGCGGCGTAACCAGCTGCTCGTCGACCTCGGCTCCGAGCTCTCGCTCGGCGCGATCGACGGTGCCGCCGACGCCGACATGGGCTCGCTCGCCGGCACGGTCGACTCCCTGGCCCGCACGTACAAGCCGTTCGGCCCGGTGCTGTCCGACTCGATCAACGATCACCTCCGCAAGGTCTTCGGCCCCTCGGGTCGTCGTCCGGCGGCCATCGCGGACCGCGTGAAGAAGGTCTGGGAACTCGGCGACGGCTGGGCGTACCACGTCACCGCCGAGGTGGCGCTCGGAACCCGCGACGGTTCCAGCATTCGTGGCGGTGACCTCGGCGGCCTGGCCGGCGGCGGTCTCGCCGACGGCGCCGCAGTGGACGCCGTCATCGACAGCGCAGTGGCCGCAGTGGCCTCGCGCCGCGGGATCAGCGTCTCCCTCCCGTCCTCGGGTGGCGGAGCCGGTGGCACCGTCGACGCCGCGGCGCTGGGCGAGTTCACCGAGCACATCACGGGCCGCGACGGCGTGCTGGCCTCGGCCGCCCGCCTCGTGCTCGAGCAGCTCGGCTTCGCAGGTGACACGGCGACGGCAGCGCAGCCGACCGACACCGAACTCGTCGACCTCGTGTCGGCGGAACTCGGTTCCGACTGGCCGCGACTGGTCGCTCCCGCGTTCGACGCCAAGCGGGCGGTGCTGCTCGACGACCGCTGGGCCAGTGCACGTGAGGATCTGGCTCGTCTGTGGATCGACGCGGCAGGCGTGGAGTCTCTCGAGATCGAAGGCTTCGCCGGTGCAGGCAAGTCCGTTGCGGCGCAGGCCGCATGGTGGCAGGCCCGCGCAACCGACGAGGGACGCACGGCTCTGGCCGAGAAGTACGGGCGTATCGCGGAGGCGGCAGTCGTCGTCACCGACGAGACCCCGGAATGGGCAGACCAGGTCGCCGTCGTCACCGGTGCCAGCAAGGGCTCCATCGCGGCTTCGGTCGCAGGCAAGCTCCTCGCCGGCGGCGCGACGGTCTTCGTGACCACCTCGCGTCTCGACGACAAGCGTCTCGGCTTCTACCGCGACCTCTACCGCCGCAATGCTCGCGCCGGTGCCGCCCTGTGGGTGGTCCCCGCGAACATGGCGTCCTACACGGACATCGACTCGCTCATCGAGTGGATCGGTGAGGCCCAGTACGAGACGGCCGGTGGATCGAAGAAGCTCGTCAAGGAAGCGGTCACCCCGACGCTGCTGTTCCCGTTCGCCGCGCCCCGCGTGGCAGGCGACCTCGCCGACGCCGGCGCCCGCGCCGAAATGGAGATGCGCGTTCTCCTGTGGTCGGTGGAGCGCCTGATCGGCGGACTGTCGAAGATCGGTTACGACCGTGACGTCGACACCCACCTGCACGTGGTCCTGCCCGGTTCCCCGAACCGTGGCCTGTTCGGTGGCGACGGTGCGTACGGCGAGGCCAAGGCCGCGCTCGACGCGGTGGTCGGCCGCTGGAAGGCCGAGCGCAACTGGGCCGAGCGCGTCACCCTGGTGCACGCTCTCATCGGCTGGGTCCGCGGAACCGGCCTCATGGGCGGCAACGACCCGCTGGTCGAGGCTGTCGAAGGCGCCGGAGTCCGTACCTGGTCCACCCAGGAAATGGCCACCGAGCTGCTGCAGTGGTGCGAGCCCGAGGCACGTCGCCTCGCCTCCACCGAGCCGCTCGCTGCCGATCTGACCGGTGGGCTCGCCCAGGCGAACCTGGACCTGCCCGCTCTTGCGAAGCAGGCTCAGGAAGCCGCGACCGCTGCGGCCGAGGCCGAAGAGGTCGACGAGCTCGACACCATCGCGGCTCTGCCCGCCCCGCCGCGGGTCTCCGCATCGGTGGCACCGGCCTGGTCCGGCGTCACAGCGGCTCCGGAGGACCTCGTCGTCATCGTCGGTGCCGGTGAGCTCGGACCGTTCGGTTCCTCGCGTACCCGCTTCGAGATGGAGGTCGACGAAGAGCTTTCGGCGGCAGGCGTTCTCGAACTCGCCTGGAACACCGGACTCGTCGTGTGGGAGACCACGCCGTCCGCAGGCTGGTACGACGCCGAGACCGGGGAACTGGTTCCGGAGGCCGAGATCGCGGACAAGTACCACGACACGGTGGTCGAGCGCTGCGGCATCCGCCGCTACGCGGACGACGGCTCCATGGTCGAGAACACCGCACCGCTGCTCACGTCGGTCTTCCTCGACAAGGACCTGAGCTTCGTCGTCAGCACCGAGGCGGAGGCACTGGCCTTCGTCGAGGCCGACCCGGAGAACACGGTCGCGAGCCCGGTTCCGGACAGCGGTGACTGGCAGGTCACCCGCCGTGCGGGCACCGAGATCCGCGTCCCCCGCAAGATGAAGCTCACGCGCAGCGTGGGTGGTCAGATCCCGACCGGATTCGACGTCACCAAGTGGGGCATCCCCGCCGACATGGCCGATTCCGTCGACCGCGTGGGCCTGTGGAACATCGTCGCCACGGTGGACGCGTTCCTCACCGGTGGGTTCACGCCCAGCGAACTGCTGCGGTGGGTGCACCCCTCGCTGGTCGCCAACACCCAGGGCACCGGCATGGGCGGCATGACCTCCATGAGGTCGCTGTACATCGACACGCTGCTCGGCGAGAACCGGCCGAACGACATCCTGCAGGAAGCCCTGCCGAATGTGATTGCGGCGCACGTGGTCCAGTCCTACGTCGGCGGTTACGGCGCCATGGTCCACCCGGTTGCGGCGTGCGCCACGGCCGCGGTGTCCGTCGAGGAGGGCGTCGACAAGATCAAGCTCGGCAAGGCCCAGCTCGTGGTCGCCGGCGGGTTCGACGACCTCAGCGCGGAGGGCATCATCGGATTCGGTGACATGTCCGCCACGGCCAAGACCGACGACATGCGGGCCAAGGGCATCGACGACCGTCGATTCTCCCGGGCCAACGACCGTCGTCGCGGCGGGTTCGTCGAGTCGCAGGGTGGTGGCACGATCCTGCTGGCCCGCGGTGACCTGGCACTCGAGATGGGCCTGCCCGTCCTCGGTGTGGTCGCCTACGCCGGCTCGTTCGCGGACGGTGTCCACACGTCGATCCCGGCTCCCGGTATCGGTGCGCTCGGCGCGGGTCGTGGGGGAGCGGATTCGCAGCTCGCCCAGTCCCTCGGCAAGCTCGGTGTCAGTGCCGACGACATCTCGGTGATCTCCAAGCACGACACGTCCACCGCGGCCAACGACCCCAACGAGGCGGAGCTGCACGAGCGTCTCGCCGGGGCCCTGGGCCGCAGCGAAGGTGCACCGCTGTTCGTGGTCTCGCAGAAGAGCCTCACCGGACACGCCAAGGGTGGTGCCGCAGCATTCCAGCTGATCGGTCTCTGCCAGGTTCTGGACCAGGGCATCGTGCCGCCGAACCGCAGCCTCGACTGCGTCGACGAGAAGATGGCCGAGTTCGAACACCTCGTGTGGGCCCGGGAGCCGCTTCGCTTCGGCGAGCAGTTCCCGCTGAAGGCCGGTCTGCTGACCAGCCTCGGCTTCGGACACGTGTCGGGCATGGTCGCGGTCGTGCACTCGCAGGCATTCGTCGAGGCCATCCCGGCCGACAAGCGTGAGGCGTACCTCGAGCAGGCACGCAAGCGCACCGTCGAGGGTCAGCGTCGTCTGGCGAAGGCCATGGTCGGTGGCGGCAGCCTGTACGAGCGTCCGGCGGATCGTCGCTTCGGCGGCGACAGCGTCCCGGCCGCAGCGTCCCGTCAGCTCGAGGCGGACGTCCTGCTCACCGAGGCCGCGCGCCTGGGAGCGGACGACGTGTACAGCTCGGGTCTGCCCGGCTGCAAGTAGGAACGACGGATGGGAGTTCTGGGGATCGGCTTCGATCTCGTGACGGTGTCGGAGTTCGCCGAGCAGCTGGACCGGCCAGGGACGGCAATGCTCGACAACTTCACACCGGGCGAGCGTCGGGACGCCGTGACCCGGAGCTCCGATCCGGCTAGGCATTTCGCCGCCCGGTGGGCTGCGAAGGAGGCAGTGATCAAGGCTTGGTCCACGTCTCTCTTCGCCAGCCCGCCGGTGCTGCCCGAGATGATCCACCACCTGATCGAGGTGGTGACGGATGCGTGGGGGCGACCGAGTATCCGCTTACGCGGAGACGTCGCCAAGCATCTGACCGATGTGAGGATTCACATCTCCCTCACACACGACGGAGACATGGCGGGCGCGTTCGCCGTCATCGAGTCCCTGTAGGCGCCGCCGGCGCTCGTGCGCCTTTCTGGTAGCTCAGGCAACCGGAAGGGCGCACAAGCGTGTAGCGGGCTAGGTGGAGCGCGATTCCTTCTCGGCGACCAGCAGGTACGCCACCATCAGTCGTTTGAGCTCGGCGACGGCGTCCGCGTGGCTCTGGTTGTCCTGCACCGAGAAATTGAGCATCGAATACACGACGTGGACGAGCACCTCGGCCATCATCGTGCGCCGCTCCCGCGACGTCTGCGGGGTGAGCGGGGCGAGCATCCGTGAGACCTGCTCCGCGAACGCCTTTTCGTGGATGGCCCCGGTGGCGCGCGTGGAGGGGGTTGACTGCATCGCCAGCCACACCTCCCGCCTCGACGGGTCGGACGTCCACAGCCCCGCCATGTGGTCGACGAAGGAATTGAGGAACCGCAGCCAGTCGAGGGACGGGACCTCACCGTTGAACTGGGCGATCTCGTGCTGCACGCCGACGAGGTCCTGCCGGTTGAGCTCGCACACGATCACGTACTTGTTCGCGAAGAACTGGTAGAGGGTGCCGATCGGGACGTCCGCGCGTGCGGCGACCTCCTCGCACGTGAACGATTCGAATCCCACGTCCACCAGCAACTCCCGCGATGCCGTGAGCAGCGCGTCGAACTTGCGGCGACTACGTTCCTGGGTCGGACGTCTGCGGGGCAGCAGCTCCTGCGGGTCCGACTGCAGCTCCAACGCCGGGTCCACTCGGCGCGGCGCTTGCTTGCTGACTGAAGACTCCACCGCCCCAGGCTATCCGTCTTTCGTCCGGATTCCGAAGATCCCTCCCGGTGACGCGTCAGGTTTCACCTGGCGGAGACGACTCATCGAGCCGTTCTCCGCGTGAACAATGTGATCGCCCACAAGTAGCCGGCGCAGGCGATTCCGACACACCACAACACCGCGATCAGAGCTGTGTCGTCGACGGGTGTGCCGAGCAGCAGGCCACGGACCGTTTCGATCACCGGCGTGACGGGCTGGTTCTCGGCGAAGGCGTGTAGCCAGCTCGGCATCGTGTCGGTGGGAACGAACGCGCTGCTGACGTAGGGGAGGAAGAGCAGGAAGAAGGTGAACCCGTTGGCGGCTTCCTCGGTGCCGGCGAGGAGCCCGAGCGCCGTCGCCAGCCAGGAGATGGCGAGGATGAACAGGGCGACGATCGCGAGTGCGGCCAGCCACTGTATCGGGCCTGCGGTGGGCCGGAATCCCATGATCATCGCGACGCCGATCACGACGAGGGACGTGAGGAGATTGCGGATGACACTGGACGCGACATGGCCGAACAGGAACGCCGAACGTGCGATGGGCATGGACCGGAATCGGTCGACGATGCCGTGCACCATGTCGCCGGTGACGCTCACCGCCGTCTGTGAGGATCCGAAACCGGCGCAGAGCAGGATGATTCCGGGCACCACGTAGTCGAGGTAGCCGGTGGCGGTCTGCATGGCTCCGCCGAAGACGTACACGAACAACAGCAGCAGCATCACCGGAAGGGCGACGCCCATGATCATCGTGTCCGGGCTGCGGAGCAGGCGCGTCAGGCTGCGGCCGGTCATCGCCGCGAAGTCGTCGAGGGGGCGTGGCTGCGTGTTCGGGATCATCGGGCGGCGGCCTCGTTCCGGATCGGGGAAGCGTTCGAGTTGTCGGTGAGAGCGAAGAAGACGTCGTCGAGATCGGGGGAGTGGAGCGAGAGCTTGTCGACGGTGACGCTCTGGTCGTCGATTCGTCCGAGCAGCGTCTTCAGCTGGCCGATGCTGCCGTCGGTCGGGACCTGAACGGCCAGGCGGTCGGCGTCGAGGACGGCGTCGTCGAAGGCCTGGGCGACGTCGTGCAGTTCGGACGGCCGGGTGAACGTGAGCTCGAGGTGACCGCCGGGCACGAGTCGTTTCAGCTCGTCGGGAGTGCCCTCGGCCACGACCCTGCCGCCGTCGAGGACGGCGACCCGGTCTGCCAGCCGGTCGGCTTCCTCGAGGTATTGGGTGGTCAGGAAGAGGGTGACGCCGCCGTCGACCAGTCTTCGGATCATCTCCCACATGGACTGCCGGCCGCGCGGGTCGAGACCGGTGGTCGGTTCGTCGAGGAAGATGATGTCGGGCCGCGAGATGAGGCTCATCGCCAGATCGAGGCGCCGGGTCATCCCACCCGAGTACGTCCCTGCGCGGCGGGTTCTCGCGTCCACCAGGTCGAACTGCTCGAGTAGCTCGCGGGCGCGCCGCTTGCCCTCCGCGCGGCCGAGGTGGCTCAGCCGGGCCATGAGCCGGAGGTTCTCCTCGCCGGTGAGAAGGTCGTCGACCGCCGCGTACTGCCCGGTGAGGCTGATCTTCCGCCGCACTCCCTGGGGGTCGCGGCGAAGGTCGTGCCCGGCGACGTGCACGGTGCCCGCGTCAGGCGGTGTCAGGGTCGACAGGATGCGGACCATCGTCGTCTTCCCCGCACCGTTGGCGCCGAGGAGCGCGAACACGCTGCCTGGCGGCACGTCGAGGTCGACTCCGTCGAGGACGGTGACGTCTCCGTATGCCTTGTTTAAACCGGTGACCGAGAGGGCCGACGCGCAAAACTGCGTATCTCGTATACTCATGGTGTGCAGAGTACGCAGTTTTAGGATGAGCGCAAGACCCCGACGAAGTGGACAGGTGCATGCCCCGACCGAACGAAACCCCCGACGACCCCACCGTGACCCTGCCCAAGGCCGTCCGGCTGGCCTGGGGGATCGAGGAACCGGGGACCCGCGGCCCCCGGAAGGGGCTGAGCCTCGAGCGGGTGGTCGACGCCGCCATCGAGGTGGCGGACGCCGAAGGGCTCGCGGGTCTGTCCATGAGCCGGGTCGCCAAGCAACTCGGGTTCACCACCATGTCGCTGTACCGCTACGTGGACAGCAAGGACGACCTGGTGGAGCTGATGGCCGATCGGGCAATCGGTGAGCCCCGCGGACTCGTCGTGACGGGGGGCTGGCGGGACCGACTCGAATCGTGGGCGCTGGGCGAGTACCGGGCGGTCCGGTCGCACGCGTGGTGGCCGGAGGTGACCATCTCCGCGCCTCCGACGGGCCCCAACAATCTCGCGTGGCTGGAGGCCGGTCTGCAGTCGCTGGCCGACACCGGCCTGAGCGAGGACCGGAAGCTGCAAGTGGTGCTGAATGTTTCGCTGTTCGTGATCGGGCGGGCGCGGTTCGCGCTGGACCTGGAACGGTCGGCGAAGGTGGAGCAGGTCGACTACGCCCGGATGCTCCCGCTACTGCTCGACGAGAAGCGGTTTCCCGCACTGCGGGCGGCGATCGCGGGGGGTGCGTTCGATGCCGGCGACGCCGACGACGCGCACTGGCTCGAACACGACTTCCGATTCGGCCTCGACCGGATGCTCGACGGCATCGAACGGCTCACGGGCGGCTGACGAGTCGCAGCCGCCCGTCGCGTCGATCAGACGGACAGGTCGCGGCGCAGTTTCGCGACGTGGCCGGTGGCGCGGACGTTGTACTGGGCCACCTCGATCTTCCCGTCCTCGTCGACGAGGAACGTGGAGCGGATGACGCCCTGCACCGTCTTGCCGTACATCTTCTTCTCACCGAACGCGCCCCAGGCCTCGAGTGTGGCCTTGTCGGGATCGGACAGGAGGGGGAACGTCAGTTCCTCGTTGTCACGGAACTTGGCCAGCTTCGCCGGCTTGTCGGGCGAGATGCCGATCACGTCCAGGCCTGCGCCGTTCAGGTCGGCGAGGTTGTCTCGGAAGTCGCAGGCCTGTTTGGTGCAGCCCGGCGTGCTCGCCGCCGGGTAGAAATACACGACGACCTTGCGGCCGCGGTAGTCGGCGAGCGATACGTCGTTGCCGTCGGCGTCGGGCAGCGTGAAGGCGGGTGCGGTGTCGCCGGGGGCGAGTCTGTTGTTGTCGGTCACGAGAAGTCAGGCTACCGGGAAGGGGTGGACGTGGCCCGAAGCGTGATCGGGGGAGACGGAGTCGCAGGTCGGGAGTTCTCGTCTACGGTTGACGCAAGTGTGGGATCGTCGCGGTAGCGTCGCTCTCGCTGATCGAACCAGTCGAACAAGTTGGAGGACACGTGCCCAGGGACACCGAGAGCATCGAGCGTGAGATCGAGAACGCGCGCAATCAGCTCGCGAGCACTCTCGACGAATTGACGGTCCGCACCAACCCGAAGCGTCTCGTGGAGAACACGAAGCGCACGCTGATCGCGAAGCTGAACGAGCCGGCGGTCAAGTACGGACTGATCGCCGTCGGTGCGGTGGCAGGGCTCCTGGTGCTCCGCAAAGCGTTGCGCTGAACGACCCTCGTTGGCGACGGGCCGTCGGATGTGAAGTTCGTAGTGACTTCACGTTCCGGCGGCCCGTTCGTCATCTGACCGCCTGCGCGGTGCGTTGAGATGGTGACACGAGAAAGGCCCCCATCCTCGTGAGAGGATGGGGGCCTTCGTGCAAGTGCGCCCACAGGGACTCGAACCCCGGACCCAGTGATTAAGAGTCACTTGCTCTACCAACTGAGCTATAGGCGCTCGCTCTTGCGAGACAGAACATTAGCGGGTCGCTTCTCGGGAATGCAAATCGCCTGGTGGCGACTGCCCGCGGCGACCCGATCCACACGGTGGCGCGTAACAAGAGCGCCGCTGGTCACGATTGATATTCGAACGTTATTGAGCGGCTCGGCGCTTGGTTGGAACCGGTCTCCAGTGGCTGGCATCATTGGAGACCACACGGTCTCGACGTGCTGATTCGTCTTGCGAAGGCGAGAGACGTGCCGGCTTGAACGTGAATTCGGAGCGAGGACGTGAAGTGGGGTTATCCATGGGTGTGGGGCGTGGCGGGCGCGTGCGTGCGCAATCGGTGAGATCCGTCTCGAAGACGGCGACGGTTGTGGCGGCATCACTCGTATTCGCATTGTCGATCGCAGGGTGCACCGTCTCCGGTGCCGACAGCGTCACGTCGGAAGGTGAGGCGCCGATCGATTCCAATCCGGTCACCGAACTCATCAAGCCGAAGCTGACGGCGTCGGCCGTCGATGGTGCAGTGGGATTCTCACCCGGACAGCCGGTGACGGTGACGGTGGCCGACGGTACGCTCGCGGCGGTCACCATGCTCAACCCGGAGGGCGAGTCGGTCGACGGCGCCATCGCTCCCGACGGGTTGTCCTGGGTCAACACGGAGCCGCTGGGTTACGACAAGGAGTACCGGCTCGAGGTGAAGGCGAACGGACTCGGTGGCGGCACCACCTCGACTTCGGCGTTCACGACCAGCGCGCCCGGCAACGTCACCAAGCCGTACGTGATGCCGTCGGAGGGCGATGTGGTGGGCATCGGTCAGCCGATCGCGGTCCAGTTCGACGAGAACATCCCGGACCGCAAGGCCGCGGAGGCCGGCATCACCGTCACGACGAATCCGCCCGTCGAGGGCGCGTTCTACTGGGTGAACAACCGTGAGGTGCGGTGGCGTCCGCAGAGTTACTGGGCCCCCGGCACCGCCGTGGACGTCAAGGTCGCCGTGTACGGCCGTGATCTCGGTGACGGACTGTTCGGCCAGGAGGACGTCCACACGGCCTTCACCATCGGCGACGCCGTGATCGCGACGGCGGACGACAACACCAAGCAGGTGACGTTCGAGCGCAACGGCGAAGTGATCATGACGATGCCCACATCGATGGGTAAGGACGACACACCCACCGACAACGGCGTCTACATCATCGGCGACCGGTTCGCGAACCTCGTCATGGACTCGTCCACCTACGGTGTACCGGTCAACTCCCCACAGGGATACAAGACGCCCGTCGACTGGGCCACGCGAATGTCCTACAGCGGCATCTTCTTCCACTCGGCGCCGTGGTCGGTGGGGCAGCAGGGCTACTCGAACGCGAGCCACGGCTGCCTGAACCTCAGCCCGTCCAACGCGAAGTGGGTGTACGACAACACGAAGCGCGGCGACATCGTGATCGTCAAGAACACGCTGGGCGGCACGCTGTCGGGCACGGACGGCCTCGGGGACTGGAACATCCCGTGGGATGTCTGGAAGGCAGGCAACGCCAACGCCTGACGGCAGGCGTCAGACCAATCGCAAAGAGGAAAGCCCCCGGCCGAGGCCGGGGGCTTTCCGTTTGGGGTGAGTGACGGGACTCGAACCCGCGACAGCCAGGATCACAACCTGACCTCCGCAAAGGATGCTCTTAAGTTGTCTACCAGGCAATACTTGGTAGGTATGCGCTGGTGAGATGAACCCTACACGTGCTCATAAGTGCACGCAAGAACTCACGAAATGACACGCGGAGGGCACAATAGAGGCATGGCCAGTAGGGGCAAGAGTAGGCAACGGCGAAGCTTCGGGAAGATTCGGGAGCTTCCGAGCGGACGTTTCCAAGCGTCGTACGTGGGGCCTGACGCGCGCAGATACACAGCACCGAGGACCTATGACGCGAAGCAGGACGCGGAGGGTTGGGTGGCTGCTGAGTCGCGCCTGATTCAGTTGGGCGAATGGAAGCCGCCAGCCGAGCGGGAGTTCGCCAAAGCTGCCAAGTTGGTGACGTTGCGCGAGTACGCCGAGAAGTGGCTCGAGGAACGTGACCTTGCACCGAAGACGACTGCCCTATATCGGACGTTGCTGGACTCTCGCATCCTGCCCGTGCTGGGTGATGAGGTGCTGGTGGACGTAACCCCAGCTCTGGTCCGTACGTGGTGGGCTGGGCTGGGGAAGGCGACCCCGACGCGCAGCGCACACGCCTACCAGCTGTTGAAGACAATCCTGAATACTGCCGTGAGTGACAAGTTGCTGACTGAGAACCCTTGCCAGATCAAGGGTGCGGGCAAGCCGCCCAAGGGCCGCGAGATTGATCTACTGACCATTGACGAGTTGAGCCGCGTCACTGAGTTGGTGAACGAGCACTATCGCGTGGCGGTTCCGGTGACGGCGTGGTGCGGACTCCGGTTCGGTGAGTTGATTGAGCTACGCCGCAAGGACGTGAGCGACACCAACGGACGCATGGTGCTGAAGATCAGGCGGGCTGCTACCCGCGTGAACAACAAGATCGTGGTGGGGCCACCGAAAACCGATGCTGGCGTGCGCGATGTCCACGTGCCGCCACACGTGGCCGCGATGCTGCGGGAGCATCTTCGGAGGCAGCCGGGGCATGGTCCCGAAAACTACGTCTTCACGACAAGTCGGGGCGGTCGGCTGTCAACGACGGCATTCACCAAGTCGTACAAGGCTGCGTTGGCGGAGATCGGCAAGCCTGATTTGCGTGTTCACGATCTGCGGCATGTGGGTGCGGTACTGGCGGCTCAGGCGGGGGCGACCACCAAGGAGTTGATGTTGCGACTGGGGCACACTACGCCTGCGATGGCGATGAGATACCAGCACGCAGCGAGTGAGCGCGATGCCGCGATTGCTGACCGGTTGTCGGCGTTGGCGAATGGTGGCATGTAGTCCCAGCGGGGAGCGTGGCGACGGGAAACGGTTCAACCACCAGTTGGCCGAGAACTTAAACTCCGGGAGTCTGCCAAATCTACGTTTACGTGCCTTGATCTGGGGAAGGTCGACGTTCTCGCGCACCTCGTCAATCTCGGAGATCAGTTCGCCCAGAAGAACAAGGAGAAGCCCAATCTAGCCATCATGGCTGGTCAGCGGCATGCGCGTGATCAGGCTCAGGGTGTGGGAGCTGCGGCAATTGCTACTCCGGGTGAGGTGTTTGTCGGTGTCGATGTCGGTTGTGGGCCATACCTTTTACGTGATCACGAACGAGCACGAGCGCTCAAAGTGACTCAGTAGCTGGGATGCCGGAACACACTGTCTGGCATGAGTTTCCCCACCAGCGGGCCAGAAGGAACGACGTGCGACAGACAACCGCGCTGACTGTGCAACAAGCGGCCGACGAACTTGGCGTGAGCGTGATTACCATCCGCCGGCGGATCGCTGACGGAAGCCTCCCGGCGCACCGACTGGGGCCGAGGCTGATCCGTATTCGACGTACAGACCTAGACCGGTTCGCGATGCCGATCGGCGCGTAAACGGCACGAAGGTCACCAGTAACAACGACGGCAGGGAAGAGGCAGAGGACGTGGAACAGCAGAAGAACCGCCCCATTCGCACAGGCGTGAAGATCACATGCCCCGTGTGCGGCAAGACGGATGTCTCAGTGCGATGGGGGCAGCACAAGGGCAAGCCGAAGGCTGGGCCGGGACCAGGACCAATGAAGACGACTCGGCACAGTGACCCCCGGTACCGCGCGATGCGGTGCGTCGGCCCGGATGACGCAATGGAGGCGATGCTCGAGGCGTCCGGGCTGTGGGTGGCATTCGAGAATGCGGGACCAACGAGCGGGCATCAGTCGTGGAAGTCGGACAAGCAGCAGCAGGTGTACGAGCAGGCGCAGGATGAGGGAAGGCTGTTCTGATGACGGGTAACAACGAACTGCGGTACCACGGTGTCGCATACGCAGAACAGGGCTTGTACATGTCCGCACCGATGGAACTGGCCCGTGATGGCAATCTCTCACAGGCTGCACGATCGGTTGCGCTTTACATGTGGAGCCACGACGCGTCATACCGCAGCCTGTCTCTGAAGTCGGTTGCTGACGCTCTGGGAGGCACGAGTCAGAGCACTGTCCGCACGGCGCTGGCCCATCTCGAAGACTGTGGGTGGTTGATCCGTCAACCGCTTGTGACAGCCTCCAAGCGACAGCCCTTCAGATACATCTTCCACATGCAACGGGAACGGCGGTTCACTGCCGAGGAGCGGAAAGCGTTCAGTGCCGAAATAGTGATCGCGAAGAAGAGCGCTGGGACCGGAATCGGGGGGAGTCAGAATCGAGAGGCGGAGGGGAGTCAAAATCGAGAGGCGGAGGGGAGTCAATTTCTGGACCCCAGAGAAGTGCAGGGAGAAGTTCAAAGAGAAGTGCATCCCCTACCCCTAAACGCTGAAGTTCCGCGTGACCTCAGGTCACGCAGCGGCGAAAGCCGTAGCTCTTCCCTGAGTGAAGAACCTTGCATGTCGCTGATGAAGGCACTTGATGATGGTCCTGCTCTTGGCAGGGCAATTCTCCGACGCTCCGAAGAATGGGGTATCGATGACCGTGAGATTCTGAGTGACCTCGTCAGCCGGTACGAGAACGATGGAGAACACACAATTACTGAATGGGTGACGCTACTCAATTCGCTCGAGCCGTCGCCTGTGTAGTGATCAAATGGGAGGCTGGAGGGGGCACAGCCCCTCCCCCTTCCCGATTTGGCTATTCCCAGGGTCAAACTAAAGAGCGACCGCCCTTCGGGCTATCAACGCTTCGCGTCGATGGATATCTCTGACAACTGGAGAATTTGCTGGGTGGTTGTTCGCCGCTGCTGATGAATTCAGAAAAGATGGCTGTGGAGGCGGGAGTGGTGAGTCCCTGGTGGTTGATCAGCCGCCGCTGCTGGCTTAGACCCGAACCGTCTGGCTGGTCATGACCGTCTGACTCCAGTTCGTCTCCGGGCCAGTTTCTTAAAGGCAGTGTTCCGCGCCCGGCTCGCCGTCAAAAAGTGCTGCAATACCGCACTTTTCCGAAGACCGGCTGAGAGCGTTTCTGCGACTTGTTAGAGTCGCGAATGCCCAATCACTCTAGGGTTGTCCTGAAGATCGATCGTGGGCGATTCTGGGGGGCGATACGGTTGCCTGACTCCGTTCCCCGGCGACTGATAAAAACCCCGGTTCCGTGAAATTTACCGCCCAGGAACGGGAAGCGGAAAAGGTCGAACCACTCCCGTCTGGGATTATCTATGTATATCCGGATCGAGTTCACGAACTCTCCGACGCATGCCCCAATCGAAGGATTTTCCCATGCCGCTAATCACACTGCGCGAAGCCGCCGAACGCACAGGCTTCACCACCGACCACCTGCGTAAGCGCGTCCACGCTGGAGAACTCACTGGCTTTCGGCGTGGCAAGCGATTGATCCTCGTTGACTCCGACGAGATCGATGCACTCACCTCGAGGTTGTGACCGACCAGTGGGCCACCGATGAATGGCTGCACGTCGATCATGCCGTCAAGTTCTCCGGGCTGAGCGCACTACGCCTACGGGACCTCCGGTTAGCGGGTGCCATCCAGGGCCGGAAAGCGCGCGGAAGTTGGTGGTTCTCACGTCAATCGATCCACGCATACCAGGAACTGCTCACTCATCGACGCAAGGACGGTTACTACGGGCAGGCGCACCCGTTGCGGCCGAAAGGCTGGCAGCTGATGCAACAGACGCCAGCGCTACCGGCGAAGGAGATAGCCGCCAAGCTGCGAGTGACCTCAGCCTGTGTCGTCAACTGGCAGATTCAGCTGCTGCACCATTACGGCACCGAACACTTGTGGGCAAACAACACTGACCTGCAACTTGCCGAACGCTTCGCTATGTCACCGGGCACTGTTGCCCGCGCGCGCGAATGGTGGTCGCGGAAGGCCGTGGAAAGGACAGTTCTTGGCCAACCATAGGTGGATCACAGCCGCCAAGTGCCGAAAAATGGACCCGCGACTGTTTGAGGTCGAAAACCTACCGGCAGGCCGCGAAGTCGAGGAAGCGCACCGACTGTGTTCCGGCTGCCCCGTCATCGCGGAATGCGCCACCGACGCACTGAAGCCCGCGAACGTCTCGCTGATGCTACGCAACTACTTCGACTCCGGGGACTTGCCCGAATACGACGACCTGGTCTCCATCGCTGACGGGGTTGTCCGTGCTGGGGTGCCCTGTGATCCGAGATTCGCTGGGCAAGAACTTCCACCAGCCCCACCAGAGCAGCAATTGCTGTACTGACTTCTACCACTCCCACGCCTTCGGGCGGTTCATCCGCCATGCGCGGAGAAGGAGCACCATGACATGCCATCTTCACCGAAAATCTCCATACCCGTGTCGGGCAACTTCCCTGACCTGATTGTCCGCACATCCACCCGAGAAGGCGTTGACGGCGTACTCATCCGCCAGGGCGACCAGTGGGTGTGGGTCGATGTCGAGTCGTATGACCGGCTGGTCTCGATGACCGACGCGCTGATAGAGGACGACCAGGAAGAGCTGGGGAGGCTCGGAAAGCTGTACCGGCATCAACTTCCACCTGCGACGACACCAGCGAAGAGGTGCCACTGACATGGATGCTTCCACACCACTACCCCTCACCGTCGAGCCGTCGCCTCGCGACAAGAGGGGTGCCCGAATCACTCTCGGTCGCCTCTACCTTGACCTCCCGAGAACACAGCTGCGGGAAGTCGCTGACGCGCTGCACGATCTCGCGGACCGCAATGAGGCGGCGCAGTGATCGTGCCGTCCGTGACTGGTGTCCGCACTGAGTTGCGGATGGTGCACCTGCCCCGGCTGGGGCACTGTGTGCGCATCCACCAGGGCTCCGGGCGCACCGTGCACCTGCCCGTTGACGCCGCTTACGCGGTGATCGATGCAGTTGCGGACGGCCTCGACAACCTCGAGAAGCGGGGAAGCGGATGAGGATCAACGCCCGCAACTTCACGCCACTCATCAGACGTTCGGGTGTGCACACCCTCGAGCTTCACCTTGACGGCGTCCGCTACCGGCTGACTGATACCGAAGCCCGGACGCTAGCTACAGATCTCTTCAAACTCGTTGACCCGCAGAAGGATTGAATATGGACGACCACTTCACAGTGCCTACCCGCATCATGGACACACTTATCGACGCCCAGGACATCGCCACCGCGATGCACGAACTCGAACTTCTCGACAGCAACGAGTCCGACACCGTGAACGTACACATCGAACGAGCCCACGCCGCAGAACAAGCCGCGAGGGAAGCTGGAGCGGCCTTCACTGCGGCACGGCGACAGATCGGAATCGACGTTGCAGAAGGCAAAACCAAGCCAGGCGACATCGCCGAGGAAACGCTCAAGCTGGCAGACCCCAGCAACGTTTACAGGGCAGCCGAAGCCGCCTACACGGAATCGGCGCGACGCGCCTACCGGGCCGCGCTCGTCAACGCTGACCGCGCACCTGACGTTCTCAATGCCCGACTCGCCCACCTCGCCGAACGAGCCTCCGAACTCGCGCCTCAGCTGGTCGGCATCACCACAGCCGACGGTGCCCTCGCCGCCGGCCGGGGCGAGGCATGGCTCGAGGTTGCAGACCTGAAGGCCACCCACTCGCGCCTCCGTGAGATCGCTCATATCCTTCGTGAAGCGGGAGTGATGGAGAAGCAGAAGCCGGGGGCGGGCGGTGTCCACTGGCAGTTCCGCGCCGACCCGAAGCAGACCGAAATCGGCGTGCGTGCGGATTGGCGTACGCCCGTGAACAATCTTCCTGACGGTGGTCGGCTGCGGTTCCTGGCCGAGATGAGCGCGGAACCGTACACGCCCGCAACCGAGGCTGAAGCCGAGGAAGTCAGGCGGGCGCACGATACGGCGGCTGTGGTGCGGCAGGCTGAACGGCATGGTCGGGCATGATCCACAACGCGCGGCTGCTCGCGGCTGTCGCTGAAGTAGAGCGCGCACACGACCCTGACCACCGGAACCCCGTACCCGAACCCCGGCCCCTGCGTGGGTCTACTCGCGAACGGGTTGAGCGTGCCGTACGGGAAGCTGAGGACCGTCTCGCAATCGCCGCCAACGGGCCAGCCCTGCCAACCCCCGAAGAGGTGCAGGCAGACCGCCAACGCGAAGAGCATGAGCGTTGGATTGCCGACAATCCCGAAGCTGCTCGCGAGGACCCGAACCTCACCGACTACTACACGAAGCTCGAGCGTGACCGCTGGCGGGAGCGGCAGACGTTCCGGGACGACGTGATCGAACGTCAACCCTAGAACCAATCGAATCGAGCGCCGCCAAACGGGTCTTGGCGGTCGCTCACAACCCCCGGCATGGTGCCACCCACCCCATGCCGGGGGTTCGTTCTTTCAGGAGAGAAGGTCACATATGGCGATGATGACGAAGCACTGCCGCCGCTGCGGCGAGACTCAACCTGCGGACGCATTCGCCCCTGACCGTCGCGCGAAATCGGGACTCCGGTCCTGGTGCCGGGACTGCGAGAGGGAGTCTCGGCGGCAATACCGGGCAGCCAACCCTGAACCACATCGTGCACGGAATCGGGCACGGTATCGAGCCGCCCATCCACTCCCACCCCCGAAGCCCCCGAAGGAACTTCCAGCAGCGAAAGGCTGCACCCGATGCGGTACACGCAAGGGCATTGGCGAGTTCGGATCGGACGGCAAGGGGGGCGGGCGTGCACAGTGCCTAGAATGCCACGCTCGGAGCGCCCGCGAACGGTATCACCGGAAGCGCGACACGCCGACACGACCTGCGGAAACGTCGTGACAAGGGTTTCCGCAAAGTGGAAACCCCGGGGTATTGTCCAACCCAGATGACCAACCGGCCCTGAGAGCCCCTGCGAGCGGTTGAAATCGAACAGGTGTGCGATTCTTCATCCCTCCTGGGATTAGGCGGCAGAAGTCCCGTGAGCTGGCCTTACGGCCATTTCGCAGCGCCATTTCGGCAGAGGGAGAAAAGGTCGCTGGTGGTCGGAATAGACCGCTATACCTTCTTGGGGTACCCCCCCTCCCCTCTACCACCCGGGGGTATCTGAGGCTGGGTGCTTGGTGGTGTTCGTGCCCGTACTCCTGGAGGGTGCTCGTGCTGAGTGCGTCGAGTTCGTCGTCCGACATGAGGTCGCTCGCAGGATTTGCGGTTGGCTGGTACTTCTTGCCGTCAGTCCCCGTGACCGGCTGAGCTGTATCACTTGGTACACCTGCGTCCAGCACCCGCTTGACGGTTCCGTAGCCGTCACCGGTTGCTGATGCGATAGCCCTGATGCTCAGTCCCGACTCCCGAAGGGACGCAACCAACGTGCGCGACTCGGACGTCTGCAAGTACGCGCTGAACTGCGGCGATGCGCGCTGTCGTTGTTGCGTTGCGTCGTCATTTCGCGTTGCAGTTCGGTGTTGCGTCGTTGCGCGTGGTCGTTGCGGGCCGTAGGTGCTGCCCGTGTTCCCCCCATGCCCTAGCCCCTGCCCCCCTCGGTGGGGCTGGCCTGCGTGAGTTGGTGAATGAAGTTGTTGAAGTGGAGCAAGGCGAAGCGTGAGCTGACAGTTCAGGCGCTGTTGGATAGCTGGATGAACCATCGGTTCCCGTTGGATGTGCACCCTGCCGAGTGGTGGCTTGAGCGCTTCCGGGCGCTGGGGTACTCGAGCGATGGTCGGGTGGGCGAGAAGCTGAGGCCGGCGGGCAGCCTGGTGTTGTGCCGGGGTGCTGTTGAGTCAGCCCGGCACGGGCTGTCCTGGACACCTGATCTTGCCCTGGGGCGCTGGTTCGCTGAACGCTGCGGGGGAGAAGTCTGGGTCGCGGAGTTCGCTCCTGAGCGACTGCTCGCGCATCTCGGTCCGCGCTGGGGCGACCAGCAGGTGGAGGGGGGCACCGAATACCTCGCAGACCCGACCGGGCTGACGTTGGTTCGGCTCGAGGACATTCCGATTACTGAGTGATGGAGTACTGAGATGGATAGCTTTTGCGTGCACGGGGTTAGCCGTGGTCAAGCGATGGCAAGGGCGATGCTGGAGGGCGGCGAACTCATTGGGTCGTGTGACGGCGGGCCGGGGTGCACATCCGATCACGGCGGCGGCGAGAAGCCCGGAGGGGATGTGCCGAAGCTCAGAGATGGCGGTCCGGTGACGAGGACGGTGTTCAACCGGGTGACACAACCGGTTTGGGAGGTTGCCTCACGGACAGCGCCGGAGGTGCTGTTGCCGACCGTGACGGCCGCGACCCTGGGTGATGGACTGGTGGAGGGCGGCTGAGCCCACAGGTTAAGCGGAGTTGTCACCCTTGCCCGTTACCCTCTGCGGCATGAAGGATGACTACACGATTGCTTGGTCCTGGCTCACGCCCGAACAACAGGCGGCGTTGCGCCAGAATCCGGCAGGTCCCGTGCCTCCGGGGTTGGTTCCACGACTTCAGCAGATTGGTTTGCTGGGAGTGGGCACCCAGTACAAGACTCATCGGGTGACAGGGGAGCGGCGCGCCTACTTGCCCCCTGATCTGGTGTCGTTCATCGAAGCCCAGCCGGTCTGACCAAGCGCCCCACCTATCCAATGCGGACGGGTGGGGCGCTTTTCGTATATCAGCGGTAGCGTGCAGCCCATTCAGTGATCGTCGGTTGCAGTCTCTCCGGGTACAGGCGTTCGCGTGGTTCCGCGCTGTCCGGGTTCTGTGCCTGCGCTTCGTAGAGCGCTACAGCGACCTCGGCCATGTTGACGGCTGCGGCAAGGCTATCCGCCACCATTGCATACGCATCGCGTTCATCTTGGACGTACTCGATAGCCCACTGGAGGCCGTGCACCATGCTCGACGCAATCGAGTAGAAGCCCTTCGCGATCGTGTGGAAGTGAACCTTCGAGAGTTCGTTGTCATCGTGGACAGGGGTGTTCTCGCCCACCCATTCGGCTGCCTCGTGCACGAGAGATGTGTATCCAGGAAGTCTCTTCGGGCCTAGTGCCCGGACCAACTGCTGCCGCCGTGCAACATCATCCGTGTGTGTTTGGAAGCTGGTGTGCCGTTCGGGTGACATCACTTGAACTCCCGTGTCATGGGCGGTCAGTTCAATTGTGTGATAGTTCGACTGCTCATACAGTTCGCTCGCGGCTAGGGACAGGCACCGAGCGTGCCGCACGTCGGGATCGGTGTTGCTCAGGACCCAGACGGTCCGGGCGGCGGACTCCAGGGCTGCGCGTGTCAGCGTGACGAGCGACGAGAAGCGCCGCTTGGGTGAGTCGTTCCATCCTCTGATGATGTACTCGGCGGTGGCCAGGTTCTCGGCAGCGTTCATCGCTGGAAAGAGGGCAATCTCGCTCATAAGTGCAGGCGAGATGTCTTCGGAGAACCGAGCGTCAGCGATCGCGAGGGGGCTTCCTGGCTGTGGCAGTTGGGGAGTCACCGCCCACTTGTGAAGTGCTTCGCCGCGCTTCATTCGCTGTTCGATTCGGCCCGCGATTCCGAGAAGTGAACCGACGTGCGTGATGCTGTCCAGCAGTTGCTCAAGGTGGTTCACGGTTCTCCATTCAGTTGGGGGCACTTATCGTGGCAGACCCTGCCGACAACCTTCGCAAACGAGAGCGCGCCCCACCTGGTCTGATGCCGGGTGGGGCGCTTTCGTCGTGTCTGGAGTTCTCTCAGGTGCCGTCCATGAACTTGTGAACGTCTTCTGGCTTGAACCGCCAATCCCGACCGTTCGGCTGGGTTCCCTTCAAACCCTTGGGCCGCTTGCTCTTCTTCGTCTGGGCGTACTTCACGGCGTGCCTACGGATCGTCTCTTCGCAGAATCCGGTGATTTCAGCGACTTGGCGGGTGGAGAGGTAGGTGGTCATGCCGCCTCACGCGCTGTTGATGCAGTGAGTTGCTGGAGGATGCCGGAGGCGAGCAGTTCGCGCAGGCTGTCAACTGACATGGCGATTTCGGTCCGGGCCTCGCACGCGTCGGTGCCGTCTACCTCAATCCAGATGGTGCCTTCGGCGCGCTCGACTGTGACCTCTGTGCCGTTGCTGGTGGTGGTGCGGATGATGCTGTTCATGTTCATGGCCTTCGTGGGTGATTGTTGGACTGATTGTGGCAGACGTGGGGTGTGATGCGTTGTGCTGCACCATGTATCGCGTGATACATACGGGCGTATTGAATTACCTTTTCGCCGATGTGGTGATCAGTGCCTTCTTCCAGCCCCTCGGTGGTGGCCAGCTGACGCCCCACTC
Source organism: Rhodococcus sp. JS3073 (assembly GCF_026810085.1). Taxonomy (NCBI): domain Bacteria; kingdom Bacillati; phylum Actinomycetota; class Actinomycetes; order Mycobacteriales; family Nocardiaceae; genus Rhodococcus; species Rhodococcus sp. JS3073. The sequence goes on from NZ_CP113951.1 coordinate 6,962,971, forward strand.
GGCCAACTGTTCGCGGGTCCATCCGCCGTTTTCGGTTCGGGCTGCCTCTATCTCGGCTTCGGTGGGCATGTTGTGTCGTCCTCTACATTCTTCTGGGTAGGCAACTACCCACGGTGGCTATGAAAGTGGCTCAGAATCGTTCTCAGGGCTCGCACAGTGCTCGGTTTCGTTCTACAGCGAACGGACACCCTGCGGGTGGCAGAAGCTTGATCCCCGTCCCCACAGCTGCCCGGTAGCCATGCCCCGATATACCGTCTCGGCCAACACTTGTAGCCGACTGTCGGTGAGGGCAGCCGGTTGTGCTGGACCTGTTCGACGGCGTGCACTCCATGCGATCAGGTGCCCCGTGCCGTTCACGGGGACTAGGGATGGATCACGGATGCGGTCGGTTTACGTCGGACTCGCACAGATAGCGACGAGTGGGCGACGTGGTGGCCTGCGGGTACCGAAACGGTCCGAGCACCACCACGGATCCTGTCAGGAGAGTCGGGCGGTGATGATCTGGACTTCGCGGTCGCTGAGGACGGGGACAAGCCGGTAACAGGTCACGCAGAATCCGTGCTGTTCGGCTGCGTGCTCGAGTTCGCCAAGGGTGAGCCCTGCGGCGTTGATTACGTCATCGGCAGTGACGCTGAGGTGTTCGGCTACGTCGCTGACGCTGTGGAGGCTCACGACGCGTACCAGCCGAGCGCAAGGCACAGCTTCAGGACGCCACAGGTTCCGGCGTAGGTGGTAAGGATGACGGCTGCGGCGGCGGCATAGTCACGCACGCGGGACAACGTGTCAGGGGGTGCAGATACACTGCGTACAGGCTTCATGCGGGTCTTCTCCGTATGGGCTCAGACCCTCGTCAGGTGCTGGACACACCTACGGGGGTCGAACTATTTACGGAGGTCGCCCCGGTGCACATCGGGTGCACGCGGGGCTTTCGACCCTTCGTCTGTCAGAGGAAAAATGCCCTCTGACCTTGGGGTGAGTGACGGGACTCGAACCCGCGACAGCCAGGATCACAACCTGGTGCTCTACCAACTGAACTACACTCACCATGTGCTTCAGGCACCGCCCGGGGGCAGTAACTTCGGCGAGGAAGATACTAGCGCGTCCGGTGCCCGAGAAGCCAATCGGTATCTCAGGCGGGCCCGAGTTCCTCGACAACTGCGGCGATGTCGCTGGTAGACGGTCCGGGCTCGGGCACGAACGCCGTCCTCCGGTAGTACTTCAGCTCCCGGATCGACTCCTTGATGTCGGCCAGGGCGCGGTGGGCGAGACCTTTTTCGGGCTGACCGAAGTAGATCCGCGGGTACCAGCGCCGGGACAACTCCTTGATGGAGCTCACGTCGATCATCCGGTAGTGCAGGTAGGTGTCGAGGTCCGGCATGTCGCGGGCGATGAATCCGCGGTCGGTTGCGATCGAGTTGCCTGCGAGCGGCGCCGTCCCGGCGACCGGCACGTGCTCGCGGATGTAGGCGAGCACCTGCTGCTCGGCCTCGGCGAGAGTGACCGTGGACTTCCGGACCTCGTCGGTCAGCCCCGAGTTCTCGTGCATCGTGGTCACCACGTCGGGCATGGCCGCGAGCGCGTCGTCGTCGGCGTGGATGACGATGTCGACACCCTCACCGAGCACGTTCAGCTCGCTGTCCGTGACCAGAGCTGCGATCTCGATCAGCTTGTCGGTACCGAGCCGGAGCCCGGTCATTTCACAGTCGATCCACACAAGTTTGTCCTGCACCAGGAACACAGTAGTCACGTGGGTCACGGGATAAGGTCTGCGGTGGACACTTTCTCCCGACGTGCGTGATCCGAGGAGGGCTTGGATGACCCAGCAATCGCAGGACGGCGGCGCGACCTCGACCCCGGCGGAACGGGCGGCGGCCGCGAGGGCGGCAGCTGCGGAAGCGGCCAGGATCGCGGCGGAGGCCGCGGCAGCGGCAGAGGCGGCGGAGCAGGAAGCCCGGGACGCGGAGGCTGCGGAGAACCGTGCTCCCGCAGGCGTCGCCGGCCCCTCTGGTGCCGCCGCGGACGTCGCGGCCGGATACTCCTCGGAGGGTGCGGCACTGGAGCTGGGCACCGTGGTTCTCGACGGCGCCGTGGATCGGACGGCCCGGGTGCGTATCCCCCTCGCGACGGTCAACCGGCACGGACTCGTCGCCGGCGCCACCGGGACGGGAAAGACGAAGACGCTGCAGGGTATTGCCGAGCAGTTGTCGGCTGCAGGGGTTCCCGTGGTGATGGCCGACGTGAAGGGTGACCTGTCGGGCCTGTCACAGCCGGGTGAGGCGGGCGACAAGATCACGGCCCGAGCGGCCGAGACGGGTGACGACGGGTGGCGGCCGGCAGGGTCCCCGGTCGAATTCCTCTCGCTGGGAACGGAAGGCCTGGGCATTCCCGTCCGCGCGACCATCACGGCGTTCGGGCCGATCCTGCTCGCCAAGGTTCTCGGGCTCAACGAGACTCAGGAATCCACGCTGGGGCTGATCTTCCACTGGGCGGACGTTCAGGGGCTCGCCCTGCTCGACCTGAAGGATCTGCGATCGGTCATCGCGCATCTCACCAGCGACGAGGGCAAGGCCGATCTGAAGGGCATCGGAGGCGTGTCCCCGGCCACCGCCGGTGTGATCCTCAGGGCCCTCGTCAATCTCGAAGCCGACGGCGGCGACACGTTCTTCGGGGAACCGGAGCTCGAGACCGAGGACCTGCTCCGGGTGATCGACGGCAAGGGCGTGATCACGTTGTTCGAGTTGGGCGCGCAGGCCGCGCGTCCGGCGTTGTTCTCCACCTTCCTGATGTGGGTGCTGGCCGACCTGTTCCAGACGTTGCCCGAGGAAGGTGATCTCGACAAACCCAAGCTCGTCTTCATCTTCGACGAGGCGCACCTGCTCTTCGCGGACGCGTCGAAGGCGTTCCTGCAGCAGGTGGAACAGACCGTGAAGCTCATCCGCTCCAAGGGCGTCGGGGTCTTCTTCTGCACCCAGTTGCCGACGGACGTCCCGAATGCGGTGCTGTCGCAGCTCGGCGCGCGAATTCAGCACGCGCTGCGCGCCTTCACCCCCGACGACCAGAAGGCGCTGACAAAAACGGTACGGACGTACCCGACCACCGAGAACTACGACCTCGAGAAGGCTCTCACCTCACTGGGGATCGGTGAGGCGATCGTCACGGTCCTGTCGGAACGGGGCGCGCCGACGCCGGTGGCGTGGACGCGGATTCGGCCTCCCCGCTCGCTGATGGACACCATCGGCAACGACGCGATCACGGCGGCGTCGTCGTCGAGCCCCTTGTCGGGCAAGTACCGGCAGACCGTCGACCGGGAATCGGCGTACGAGAAGCTGACGGCGAAGGTCGCCGGAGCGCCGGCCTCGGAACCGGGCCTCGACCTGCCCCCGCTGCCCGAGCTGCCGCCACCCCCGTCTGCACGACCGGAGGGTCCGAACATGGCCGAGCAGATTCTCGGGAACTCCGCGGTGAAGAGTTTCCTCCGCTCGGCCGCGTCGGCCGCCGGACGCGAGATCTCCCGCAGCATCTTCGGGACGGGTAAACGTCGCAGGCGCTAGAAACGCTGGGCGAATGTACCTTTCAGTGCCCCGGCAGGGGTGAACGGTACATTCACCCGGGGGTCATCCGCCCAGCTTCTTGTAGAACGTTCCGACGATCGGGGCGACCACCGCACGCGGGCTGTACTGCCCGGCAACGGACATCGCCTTACTGATGATGCCGGGCACGACGCGCATCTTGTTGTCGGCCAGACCGTCGAGCGACACCTTGGCGGTGTATTCGCTGGAGATCCACAGGAAGTCGGGTACCAGCCTGTCCACGATCGACGCGTCCGCCGGATCGGGCTCCTCGGTGCGGACCGGGCCGGGTGCGAGCAGCGTGACGTTCACTCCCGTCCCCTTGAGTTCGCCGCGCAGCGACTCGGAGAACGTGTTGACGAACGCCTTGCTGGCCGCATAGGTGGCGTTGTGGGGGATGGGCATGTTGCCTGCCGCGGACCCGACCATGAGGATGGCGCCGGACTTGCGCTCGAGCATCCCGGGCAACACCGCGAGGGTCAGGTCGTGCACGGCAACGGCGTTGAGTTCCACCTGGGCTCGCTCGTACGCGGGATCGAGTCCGGCGACGGGGCCGAACGTGGCGATGCCCGCGTTGTTGCACAGGACGCTGATCTCGCGTCCGGCCAGTTCGGCGACGAGGGTGGCCCGCGCGTCGCGATCCGACAGGTCGCACGCGCGTACGTCGACCTCGACGCCGAACTTGTCACGCAGGGTCCCGGCGAGTGACTCCATCACCTCGCCGCGACGCGCGACGAGGATCAGGGAGTGTCCCCGGGAGGCCAGATCGGTGGCCAGCGCCTCGCCGATTCCGGACGAGGCGCCGGTCACGACGGCGCGGGCACTGGGAGTGGGGTTCGGCAAGCTCACGGTCAGCAGCGTAGTGCGTCAGATGCGAGCCGCGAGCCGGGTGCCCTGCTCGATGGCGCGCTTGGCGTCGAGCTCGGCTGCGACGTCGGCGCCGCCGATGACGTGGGTGGTGACGCCGGCGACGGTCAGTTCGTCGACGAGGTCACGCACCGATTCCTGACCTGCGCAGATCACGACGTTGTCGACGGCGAGGGTGCGGGGCTTCTCGCGCTTGGCGCCGAACGTGATGTGCAGGCCGTCGTCGTCGATGCGCTCGTAGTTGACCCCGGACAGTTCCTGCACACCCTTGTTCTTCAGCGCTGCCCGGTGAACCCAGCCCGTGGTCTTCGCGAGTCCGGCGCCGATCCGGCCGCTCTTGCGCTGCAGCAGGTACACCTCACGCGGCGACGGTTCGGGAATGGGTGTGGTGAGGGCGCCCGCCGCCGCCTCGGGATCGGTGACACCCCACTCCTGCTTCCACTCCTTCAGGTCGAGCGTCGGGGAGTGCTCGTGGGTGAGGAACTCGCTGACGTCGACGCCGATCCCGCCGGCTCCGATCACCGCGACCGACTGCCCGACGGGCTTGCCGCCCCGCACGACCTCCGGATACGTGAGCACCTTCGGGTGGTCGATGCCCGGAATGGACGGCACGCGCGGCGTCACCCCGGTCGCGACGATCACCTCGTCGTATTCGCCGACCAGCTCCGTCGCGGTGACGCGGCGGTCGAGCCGGACGGCGACACCGGCGAGCGGAAGCTGGCGGTTGTAGTACCGGATCGTCTCCGCGAACTCCTCCTTGCCGGGAATCTTGCGGGCGATGCCGAACTGGCCGCCGATCTCCGAATCCGCCTCGAACAGGGTCACCGAGTGGCCGCGCTGTGCGAGGCCGAGCGCCGCGGACAGTCCGGCGGGCCCGGCGCCGACGACGGCGACGCGCTTCGCGGCCCGGGTGGGGGAGAGTGTCAGTTCCGTCTCCCGGCCCGCACGGGGATTCAGCAGGCACGACACGTGCTTGCGGACGAAGGCGTGGTCGAGGCAGGCCTGGTTGCACGCGATGCATGTGTTGATCTCGTCGGGGGTGCCCGCTTCGGCTTTGCGCACCCAGTCGGGATCGGCGAGCATCGGGCGCGCCATCGAGATGAGCTGCGCGTCACCGCGGGTCAGGATTTCCTCGGCGACCTCCGGCATGTTGATCCGGTTCGACGCGGCCACGGGGATGCCCACGTGCTTCTCGAGCTTGCCGGTGATGTCGGCGAACGCGGCCCGCGGCACCGACGTCACGATCGTGGGAACACGGGATTCGTGCCAGCCGATGTCGGTGTTGATGATGGTCGCTCCCGCGGCCTCCACTTCCTGTGCCAGCGCGACGATCTCGTCCCACGTCTGACCGCCCTCGACGAGGTCGGCCATCGACAGGCGGAAGATGATGATGAAGTTCGGGCCCACCGCCTTGCGAGTGCGGCGGACGATCTCGACGGCCATCCGCCTGCGGTTCTCGGGAGTGCCGCCCCAGTTGTCGGTGCGCTTGTTGGTGCGCTCGCACAGGAACTGGTTGATGAAGTAGCCTTCGCCGCCCATGATCTCGACGCCGTCGTAGTTCGCCTTCTGCGCGAGCCGGGCGCAGCGGACGAAGTTGCGGATCTGCCAGCGCACGCCGCGGCCGGTGAGTTTGCGGGGCCGGAACGGGTTGATCGGGGCCTTGATCGACGAGGCGGAGACGCTGAACGGCTGGTAGCTGTACCGGCCGGCGTGCAGGATCTGCAGGGCGATCTTGCCGCCCTCGTCGTGCACCGCCTTCGTGATCGCGCGGTGCCTGCGGGCCTCGACACGGTTGGTGAGCTTGGCGCCGAACGGCAGCAGCCAGCCCGTTCGGTTGGGCGCGTATCCGCCGGTGACGATCAGCGCGACACCTCCGCGGGCACGCTCGGCGAAGTACTCGGCCAGACGGGGAACGTCCTTGGCGCGATCCTCGAGCCCGGTGTGGATGGAGCCCATGATCACCCGGTTCTTCAGCGTCGTGAAACCGAGGTCGAGGGGAGCGAGGAGCTGAGGGAACTGAGTCATTGGCGGCGTGTCCTTACTGTGCGAGCGCGTCGAGTACTTCTTGGCACCAGTCGGCGAACCCCTCTTCGACGCGGATTCCGCCGCGCAGGACGAGGTACTGGTGCAGGGCTGCGCCGGAGAGCTGGTCCGGTGCGGGAAAGTCGCGTTTTTCGATCATGCGGTAGACCTCGAGCCGGGCGGCGTGGCCGTCGCGGTGGCGAGCGACCTCGGCGGTGAGTGCGGCGATGTCACCGTGCTGAGCGGCGCGGATCTTCACTGCCAGCTCGTTGCGCAGGTGGTTGGGCTCGGTAGGTTCGGCGATCCAGCGCTCGAGTTCCGCGCGCCCGGCCGCGCTGACCCGGTACACCTTCTTGTCGGGCCGGCCGTCCTGCGCCACGACCTCGGCGTCGACCCATCCGGACTCGTCCATGCGTTTGAGGACGCGGTAGATCTGCTGGTGGGTGGCGCTCTGGAAGAAGCCGATGGATTTGTCGAACCGGCGCGCCAATTCGTACCCCGAGCCGGAGTGCTCGGTGAGGGAGACGAGGAGCGCATGTTCGAGTGCCACGAACCGAAGTATGTATGCAACGAGGTGCGTATGCAACTGAGTGCACACTTAGTTCTTCCGTCCGAACGGGACGATCGTCGCGTCAGACCGCACGAACTTCCCGTTCGCTCGCATAGGCTCGCGGACATGAGCACCGACGTTCGTCCGCCTGCCGGGATCGGCGAGGCCGCGACGCGCAGACAGGTTGTCGCGTGGGGGTTGTGGGACTGGGGTTCGGCCGCCTTCAACGCCGTGATCCTCACGTTCGTCTTCTCCGTGTACCTGACGGACGCCGTGGGGGAGGATCTGCCGGGGTCGATCTCCGCGAGCACGTGGCTGGGGTGGTCGCTCGGCATCGCCGGGTTCCTCATCGCCGTGCTCGCCCCCGTCACCGGTCAGCGATTCGACGCTGCAGGACGACGCAAGTGGGCGCTCGGCGTCCTGACGTTCGCGACGGTCGGGTGCATGGCGGCGATGTTCTTCGTCCGCGACTCGTATCAGTACCTGTGGCTCGGGCTGGTGCTGCTGGCCGCGGGTTCGGTGATCTTCGAACTGGCCGGCGTCCCGTACAACGCGATGCTCAGGCAGGTGTCGACGCCGGAGAACATCGGGAGGGTGTCCGGGTTCGGCTGGGCGATGGGCTATTTCGGTGGGATCGTGCTGCTGCTGCTGTGTTACTTCGGATTCATCGCCGGTGACGGCGACAACCGGGGATTCCTCGGGCTCACCACCGACGGCGGCCTGAACATCCGGATGGTGGCGCTGCTCGCCGCCGTCTGGTTCGCGATCTTCGCGATTCCTGTGCTGCTGAAGGTCCCCGAGCTACCCCGCCCGCACGTGGATCCGGGTGCCGACAAGGCAGGCTTCGTCGAGTCGTACCGGGTGCTGTGGCGCGATCTGCGCGACCTCTGGGTCGCCGACCGGCGCACCGTGTACTTCCTGGTGGCGAGTGCCTTGTTCCGCGACGGACTGGCCGGGGTCTTCACGTTCGGCGCCGTCCTCGCTGTCAACGTCTACGGCATCAGCGCGGGTGACGTGCTGCTGTTCGGGGTCGCGGCCAACGTCGTCTCCGCGCTCGGCGCGCTCACCGCCGGCCGGTTCGACGACCGGATCGGACCCAAGACGGTGATCATGACGTCCCTGATCGCGATGATCGTCGTCGGTGTCGTACTGACGGCCGTCTCCGGACCGGCCATGTTCTGGATCTTCGGACTGCTGCTGTGCCTGTTCGTCGGTCCCGCGCAGTCGTCGGCGCGCACATTCCTGGCCCGGATCACCCCGCCCGGCCGGGAGGGCCAGATGTTCGGTCTGTACGCGACCACCGGTCGCGCGGTGTCGTTCCTCTCGCCCACCCTCTTCGGATTGTTCGCCTGGTGGTTCGCGGCAGATCGGGCGGGGATCATCGGCCTGGTCATCGTGCTCGGGATCGGGCTCGCCGCACTGACGATGGTGAAGGCGCCCGAGCGCGACTAGCGCCTCGCGCGAGTGTCGTCGATCCGGAGCTTCTCCGGGAACAGCCGCCGCTGCGTCAGCCAGCCCGCCGCCGCCACGACGATCCAGATCAGCGTGGCGAAGAACTGCTGGCTGCCCTCGTTCGGGTCTTCGAGGAAACTGAGCGCCCCGATGGCCAGGCCGAGCCCGGTCAGCACCAAGCTGGCGCCGCCGAGCGCGGTGAGCCACAACAATGCCCGGGCCCGATACCGGTCGGCGATGAAACCACAGGCGACGGCGAGTGCGACGATCACGATTCCGCTGAGCAGCCAGCTGGCGTCGTCAGGTTGCAGAATACGACTGAGTTTGGCGCCGACCACCGCGCCCGCGATGCCTCCGATGAAGAATGCGGCGAATTTGAAGATCAAAGTGGTGGCCACCCACACCACGACCGCGCCGATCGCCGCGACCAGGAACGTCGTCCCGAGCGACAGCGACAGCAGGTCGGCCAGGAGCCAGCCGAGGCCGAATCCCGAGGCGAGAACGGCGACGTGGAGTGAACCGACACCGGCGAAGCACAGAACGGCGCCAACCAGAAGGATTGCGATGCCACTCATGGTGCCCTCCCAGGGTGCACGAGACGAGTAGTGCCATCAAACCAGAACGGACGCCCCGTCGAGGGGAACAGCGGATTTCAGTTCGGTGTGGTTCCGGCGCGAGTGAGGATTGCGTCCGCGAGTGCGTCGGGACGCTGCTCCGGGATCCAGTGCGTGGCATCGTCGAGCACGACGAATTCGTACGGCGCATTGACGAACTCGCCGCACCGCTCGGCTCCCGCACGCCCCAGCGCCTGGTCGCCGGTGCTCCAGACGTAGGTCGTGGGAACGGTGACGGCGGGTGTTTCCGCGAAGTCGCTCGTCATGGCGCGGTACCAGTTCAGCGCGGCGGTCAGCGCGCCCGGTTCGCTGAGTAGCGCGACGTGCCGATCGACGAGGGCAGGCGCGACGACGTCACCGAACATCGCATGCAGCGAGCGCGCGTTGTCGTCGAGGAGGACCCGCTCGGCCTTGCCTTCCATCCTCAGCAGGCGGATGTAGGAGGAGCGTTCCTTCTGATCGGCGTCCTCGCGCAACGCCCAGCCGAACGCGCCGGGATGTGGCACCGAGACGGCGGTGAGCGAGGTGATCCGGTCGGGATGCCTGGCCGCGACGACCCACGCGACGGCGGCTCCCCAGTCGTGGCCGACGAGATGAGCCGAGTCGAGGCCGAGCGCGTCGAGGAGTCCTACGACGTCCGCGACGAGGTGGTCGATCCGGTAGGAGTCGACTCCGTCGGGTCGCGCACCGGGCGAGTATCCGCGCTGGTTCGGCGCGTACGTCCGCAGACCGGACTCGTTCAGCAGGGCGCTGACGGGTTCCCACGACGCGGCGCTCTCCGGAAACCCGTGCAGCAGAACGACGGGGGCGCCGTCGGCCGGACCGCTGATCGTGACGTCGAACGTCAGGTCGCCGAGGGTGATGTGCGCGTGTTCCGAGGTTGACAGCATGCCCCCACCGTACGGTGAGAATGCGACTACTTTCCGGGATTCCACCCGCTCATGCCGAGCATGATCAGGCGTAGTTGCCGTTCGGCGCGCGCGACCACCTCGGCCTCGCTTCGGCTTCCGGGACGATCGGCCTCGAGCAGATCGACGACGACGGCGAACATGGTGGACACGATCAGGTCGGCCGCCATCTCCAGGTCGTCGTGGTCCCAGGACTGCAGACCGTCGATGCGGGACAGATCCACCGTGAGTTCGCTGACGAACAATGTCATCTCGGTCGCGATCGCACGGCGAATTTCGGGGACGCCGCCGTAGCGTTCGCGGCTGAGGAACCGGAACTGCGCCTCGTGGGTGCGGACCTGTCGCACGAGGATGTCGAGGGATGCGCCGGCGCTCTTGGTGCTCGGCGTGCGCCGGGCGTCGCGGAGCATCTGGCGCAGGATTCGCATGCCCTCCTCGACGAGCACCACACCGAGTTCCTCGATGGACGCGAAGTGGCGGTAGAACGCGGTAGGCACGATTCCCGCGGTGCGGGCGATCTCGCGCAGGCTCACCCCGGCGAAACTGCGATCCGCCATGAGTTCGAGCGTGCCGTCGAGAAGGGCCTTCCTCGTGCGCTCCTTGCGGGCTGCCCTGCTCTCCGGTCCGGCGCCGGTCGACTGACTCACGGCTGTGAGTGTATTCGTGGCGGTGCCGACACCCGTCATCTCCGGGTGCTCGTACTCGTCGTCCGGCATGCAAATCCGATCCCTGCTCGAGTGTGCGTGCGGTCACATTCCGATTGACAACTTCCTGTCCCTCTCTGTCACACTATTGTCAGTGTACAACCGTGCACTCAAATGGAGGAGGTCGACGTGTCAGTTGCCCACACCAGTCGTCCGGCGGAGGAACGCAGGTTCTCACTGCTGTCGTTGTTCGAGGCGATGGCCACTCCGCACCAGCTCGACCGCTACCTCGAACTCGTCACTCCCATGGTCACCGTGCGCGACCTGCGCGCCGAAGTGGTCGAGGTCCGGCGGTCCACCGCCGACACCGTCACCCTCACCCTGCGCCCCACCCGGCAGTGGCGCGGGTTCCGTGCGGGGCAGTTCGTGCAGGTGGGCGTCGTGATCGACGGGGTTCGGCACACCCGGTGCTACTCACCGGCCAATGCACAGGCGTCCACCGACGGGCTCGTCGAACTGACGGTCAAGGCGCATCCCGAGGGTCTGGTCTCGCAGTACCTGCACGCGCACGCGAGCCCCGGTCTCGTGCTCGACCTGTCCCAGGCGGCGGGAGAATTCACCCTTCCGTCTCCTCGCCCTCGCCGGGTCCTTCTGGTGAGCGGAGGCAGCGGAATCACCCCGGTTCTGTCGATGCTGCGCACCCTCGTCGACGAGCAGCACTTCGGGAGCATCACTTTTCTGCACTACGCGTACACCGAAAACGACGTCGCATACCTCGACGAGCTGCGTGCGCTCGCGGCCGCGAACGCCAACGTTTCCCTCGTGTTGGCATACACCGATCAGGAGACCGGCGGCCATCTCCACGGGTTCTTCGGCCAGGAGCACCTCGACGCCGTGGCGCCCTGGTACGCGGACGCCGAAACCTTCCTGTGCGGCCCGCCCGGACTGATGCGTGGCGTCCGCGAGGTGTACCGCGAACTCGGCATCGAGGACCGTCTCCACACCGAGGAATTCGCTCCCGCCGCGGCCCCGGCGGAGGGTGAGGCCGGTGGTGCGGTGTCCTTCACCGCCAGCGGCGTCACCGCGGACAATTCCGGAAAGACGCTGCTCGAACAGGCGGAGGCCGCCGGGCTCCATCCCGAGTACGGCTGCCGGATGGGCATCTGTTTCTCCTGCACCACGGTGAAGAAGTCGGGGTGCACCAAGAACGTCCGCACCGGCGACACCGACACCGATCCGGACAAGGCGATCCAGCTGTGCGTCTCGGTTCCGGTGGGCGACGTCGCCCTCGACATCTGACTTTCACTCGACATTCAACGTTTGGAGACCGACATGTTTGGACTCTCGCTCTCGTTCCTCCCGTTCGTCGACGGCTCCGACGGTTCCCGCAACGACGCCCCGGTGGTGCTCAGTCACGACCAGGTCGAAGAGATCGGCCGGGAACTGGACGCCCTCCGCGACCGGACGGTTGCGGACCTCGGCGCCGAGGACCGCGAATACATCTACAAGATCATCAAGGCACAGAGGGGATTCGAGGTCGCCGGCCGCGGGCTGATGTACCTCGGATTCTTCCCACCGGCCTGGATTGCCGGGGTCGGGGCACTCGGGGTGTCGAAGATTCTCGACAACATGGAGATCGGCCACAACGTCATGCACGGCCAGTACGACTGGATGCGTGAACCGGGCCTGAACTCCCGCGTGTTCGAATGGGACACCGTCTGCCCGGCCGATCAGTGGAAGCATTCCCACAACTACATGCACCACACGTACACCAACATCCTCGGCCGGGACCGGGACATCGGCTACGGCATCCTGCGGATCGACGAGGCGCAGAAGTGGAACCCCTACTACCTGGGGAACCCGGTCTACGCCTTCTTCCTGATGATGCTGTTCGAGTGGGGCGTCATGATGCACGACCTGGAAGCGGAGAACGTGATCCAGGGCAAGCGCAAGTGGCACGACGTCAAGCCGTTACTGAAGGGCTGGTGGCGCAAGGCCGGTCGGCAGGTGCTCAAGGACTACGTGATCTTCCCCGCGCTCACCGGGCCGCTGTTCGTCCCCACACTGCTCGGCAACGTGACCGCCAACCTGATCCGCAACGTGTGGGCGTACTCCATCATCTTCTGCGGCCATTTCCCCACCGGCGTACAGAGTTTCACCGAGGACGAGACCGCGGAGGAAACCCGCGGCGAGTGGTACGTCCGGCAGATGCTCGGCAGCGCGAACATCGAGGGGAGCCCGCTGTTCCACATCATGTCCGGCAACCTGTCGCACCAGATCGAGCACCACCTGTTCCCGGACCTGCCCGCCCACCGGTACCCGGAAATGGCGCCCGTCGTGAAAGCACTGTGCGAGAAGCACGGCCTGCCCTACAACACCGGTGGCTTCTTCAAGCAGATCGGTTCGGTGTGGGGGAAGATCTTCACGTTCGCACTGCCGCCCGGTCTCGTCTCGTCCGACACCCCTCCCGGTGTTATCGTCGAGCGGCAGAAGACTGCAGCCTGAGAGGCGAAACACATGGTGGGGAAGTTCGAGCGGCGCAAGGACACCGTGCAGGAACTGACGGAGTCCGCGGCCACGCACGTCGGCCAGATCGCGACGATCATCGCGGGCGCCGTCCGGGACGTCACCCGGGAGATCGGTGACTGGGTGTCCGACGGTATCGAGATGCGCGAGGCCGCGAAGAAGGCCCGCGACGACGAGGGTGACGCCGAGCCGGTCGACTGAGTAAGCCGACCGGGCATTTCGACCCAGGGTAGAGATCGGGCCGCCGAGGGTGTGTTCATTGCACCCTCGGCGGCCTTTCTGCGGGCAGGGCTCCGGCCGATGCTGAGTGCAGCACGAAGACCGCCCCCCTGCCTACCAAGACTCCCCGGCCCGACGTCAAGCAGATGTGCTGGGATCGAGTGGGGTCAGACGCAGTGTCAGGTGAGCTGACGCGTTCGCGCCGTCGAACAGTGGGGTACGTCCGGCGACGGTCGTGCCCCACCCGTCGTTCGGCTAGATGACGCCGAGCGAGATCATGGCGTCGGCCACCTTCACGAAGCCGGCGATGTTCGCGCCGTGCACGTAGTCGCCCGGCATGCCGTACTCGGCGGCGGTGGCCACGGTGCGCTCGTGGATGCCGCGCATGATCCCGGCCAGCCGTTCGTCGGTGTATTCGAAGCCCCACGAGTCGCGGGATGCGTTCTGCTGCATCTCCAGTGCCGACGTGGCGACACCGCCCGCGTTGGCCGCCTTGCCCGGGGCGAACGCCACCGCGGCATCGCGGAACACCTGGACGCCCTGCGGGGTCGTGGGCATGTTCGCGCCCTCGGCCACCGCCTGGACTCCGTTCGTGACCAGCGTCTTGGCGGCCGCTTCGTCGAGTTCGTTCTGGGTGGCGCAGGGGAGCGCGACATCGCACGGCACGTCCCAGATGGAGCCGTTCGGCACGAACCGGGCGTGCGGCACCGTGTCCGCGTATTCGCTGATCCGTCCGCGCCGCACCTCCTTGATCTCCTTCAGGAGCTCGAGGTCGATGCCCTTCTCGTCGACGAGGTATCCGGAGGAATCGGAGCTCGCGATCGCGATTCCACCGAGCTGGTGCACCTTCTCGATCGCATAGATCGCGACGTTTCCGGAGCCGGAGACGACGACGGTCTTGCCGTCGAGCGAGCTGTTCGCGGCCTTCAACATCTCGGCGACGAAGTAGGCGACGCCGTACCCCGTGGCCTCGCGCCGCACCTGGGAGCCGCCCCAGGTGAGTCCCTTACCGGTGAGGACCCCCGACTCGTAGGAGTTGGTGAGGCGCTTGTACTGGCCGAACAGGTAGCCGATCTCGCGCCCGCCGACGCCGATGTCACCTGCCGGGACGTCGGTGTACTCGCCGATGTGGCGATGCAGCTCGGTCATGAACGACTGGCAGAACCGCATGATCTCGGCCTCCGAGCGACCCTTGGGGTCGAAGTCGGAGCCACCCTTACCGCCGCCGATCGGAAGTCCGGTGAGGGCGTTCTTGAAGATCTGCTCGAAGCCGAGGAACTTTACGATCCCCAGATTCACGCTGGGATGAAACCGTAGACCGCCCTTGTAGGGGCCGAGCACGCTGTTGTACTGCACGCGGAAACCGCGGTTGACGTGCACGTTGCCGGAGTCGTCGACCCACGGCACCCGGAAGATGATCTGACGCTCGGGCTCGCACAGCCGCTCGATCAATCCGGAGTCGGCGTAGTGGGGATGGTGGTCGAGCACGACCTGGAGCGATTCGAAGACCTCGGCGGCTGCCTGGTGGAACTCGGGTTCGCCGGCGTTCCGCAGGCGGACCTGCTCGTAGATCTCTGCTACCTGGTCGCGCGTTGACACAGACCCACCTGCCTGACGTGTGAGGAATTCGTTACCTGACGTTTACTTTGGAAACTATAGACCTGGTGTCAGGCGTCCTGTACCGGGCCGGGCGGGGAGGTCACGAATTCCGCGGTGGTGTGCGGGAATGCATTGCGACAGAGGTGTTCTCGACCGCCTCGCCGCAGTGCGCGCAGCGGTGTTCCAGCTCCAGTGAGTGCCCGCATTCGTGCACGAGCACCGACGGGGCCTCGTCCACGGCCCACTTGCTGCCCCATTGGAACAACGAGAGCAGCAGCGGTCGCAGGTCCTCGCCCGCCGGGGTGAGGTGGTACTCGAAACGGGGAGGGTGCTCGGAGTACTGCCTGCGTTCGATGACGCCGACCTCCTCGAGCTTGCGCAGTCGCGCGGTGAGGATGTCGCGCGAGACACCGATGTACCCGGCAATCCGGTCGAAGCGGTGCACCCCGTAGCTCAGTTCGCGGATCACCAGCATGGACCAGCGGTCGCCGATCAGTTCCATGGTGGCGGCGATCGCGCAGGGTCTCGGCGTCAGTGGCATGCGGTCCATGACGATCTCGGGTGTCGCTCGCTCGGTGTCGCCGTTGTTCATGCACTCCATCATAGAGGGTTGTGTTTTCCAACTCATAGGGATTACTGTCGTGAACGTAGTTAGTTGGAAAATCAGACTTACTCACCCGAAGGGGTCGTCATGACCACGATTCAAGATCGAACGGTGCTGGTCACCGGAGCCGGCCGCGGGCTCGGACGTGCCTTCGTCGCCGAGGCGCTCGCGCGAGGAGCGCGAACGGTCTACGCGTCGGCGCGTGATACGTCGACGATCGAGGAGCATCCGCGGGTCGTGCCCGTCGAACTGGACGTCACGAACCCCGAATCGGTCTACGCCGCAGCGGAGCACGTCGGGGACCTCGGCGTCCTGATCAACAACGCCGGCATCCTCATCGGCGAGTCGCCGCTCACGGGTGATCTCGACGGGATGCGCCGCGAACTCGAAACCAACCTCTACGGCCCGCTCAACGTCACACGCGCGCTCGCACCGATCATCGCCGCCAACGGGGGCGGCGCGATCCTCAACGTGCACTCCGTCCTGTCCTGGCTGGCCGTCGGCGGCTCGTACAGCGTCTCGAAGGCCGCCCTGTGGAGCGCCACCAACGCGATGCGCGCCGAACTCGCGGCGCAGAACATCCAGGTGGTCGGGCTGCACCTCGGGTACATGGACACCGACATGACGAGCGGTCTGGACGTGCCGAAGATCTCCGCGGCCGAGGTCGCGCGACTGGCCTTCGACGGCATCGAGTCCGGCGCCCGCGAAGTCCTCGCCGACGACACCACCCGCACCGTCAAGGCGGCACTGTCGGGCGACCTCGACGTCCTCTATCCGCAGTCGGTTCGGCAGGGGGCGGCATAGTGAGCGAGTTCGGAAACGGCGCGGTGTCGACCGTCGAGGGCGTGGCGGACGCGGAGTGGGGAGAGGTGCGATCGAGGACGGTCGAATGGCGCGACCCTGCAGGTCCGGCGCGGAAAGCGCGAGAACTCGACGGCCTCGGCTACCTGCGGGCGATCCTCGGCGGCGACATTCCCGCACCCCCGATCGCGAGCCTGATGAACCTGCGATTTCTCGAGGCCGAACCCGGAAGGGTCGTCTTCGCGCTGGACCCCGACGAGTCGCAGTACAACCCGATCGGCGCCATCCACGGCGGCGCCGTGTGCACCCTGCTCGATTCGGTCGCCGGATGCGCCGTGCACACCACGTTGCCCGCCGGGTGGGGCTACACCTCGGTCGAGATCAAGGTCAACTACATCCGCGGGGCGACCAGGGACTCCGGGGTCCTCACGGCCACCGGCGTCGTGAAGAAGGCGGGTCGCCGGATCGCGTTCGCGGAAGGGGAGGTCACCGACTCGCAGGGCCGTCTCGTCGCCACCGCGAGCAGCACCCTGCTGGTGTTCGAGGTTCCGCCGGGGAGCTGACACCGGATGTGCAAGTACGGCAGCTGAACGCGGGAAACCCGCCACTCGCGGAGGATGGTGGCGGGTCCCGGTGCACCGTTGCCCCGTCGGGTTGGGGCGATGCGCGAACAAGACTAATTGGTCGGTTTGTTACGCGCGAGTACGGGGCTCCGGGTACGGACCAGGGGCGCAATACCTATCGGACGGTCGTGCAGGATGCCGCCGATCGAACCCGCCCACCGACCCACCGAAGTTTGATGTACTGAATTTCGTCCTCATCAGCGTCATCCCCACAGCGGTCAAGGAAGGCAACTCATGGGCACGATCACCACCCAGGATGGCACGGAGATCTTCTACAAGGACTGGGGAACCGGTCAACCCATCGTGTTCAGCCACGGCTGGCCGCTGTCGGCCGACGACTGGGACACCCAGATGCTCTTCTTCCTCCAGCACGGCTATCGGGTCATCGCCCACGATCGCCGCGGTCACGGGCGGTCCACCCAGACCGGCGACGGCCACGACATGGACCACTACGCCGACGACCTCGCAGAGTTGACGGCGCATCTCGACCTCCAGAACGCCATCCACGTCGGCCATTCGACGGGCGGCGGCGAGGTGGTTCACTTTCTCGCGCGGCACGGGGAGAACCGGGTGTCGAAGGCTGCACTGATCAGCGCAGTACCGCCGCTGATGGTGAAGACGGAGGCGAACCCGGGCGGCCTTCCCAAGGACGTCTTCGACGATCTGCAGGCACAACTCGCCGCCAATCGCTCGAAGTTCTATCGCGATCTGCCGTCGGGGCCGTTCTACGGATTCAACCGACCGGGCGTGGAATCGTCGGAGGCGATCATCGAGAACTGGTGGCGCCAAGGGATGATGGGCGGGGCCAAGGCCCACTACGACGGCATCGTCGCCTTCTCGCAGACCGATTTCACCGAGGATCTGAAGAAGATCACGGTGCCGGTGCTGGTGATGCACAGCGAAGACGACCAGATCGTTCCCTACGCCGACGCCGGCCCACTGTCCGCGAAGCTCCTCGCGAACGGGACGCTGAAGACGTACACGGACTTCCCGCACGGCATGCCCACCACACAGGCGGAGACGATCAACGCCGACCTGCTGGCGTTCCTGAAGGACTGACGCCGACCCCCGATTCCTGTTCGTCCAGGTGATCGGGGGTTTTCTCCGGCCGGCGCTCCGTCGAATGAGTGCCCCCGGCAGGATTCGAACCTGCGACCAAGAGATTAGAAGGCTCTTGCTCTATCCCCTGAGCTACGGAGGCGCGCAGCAAATATTACCTGCCGCCTCGAGCGCTCCGACCGGGGCTGTGGTGTGCGCGTCACGAGCCCAGGACGGCCGCCGAGAGCAGAAGTCCCGCCAGGACGAGCTCCACCACGAAGTAGAACCACACGGGGTAGAAGCGGGTCGGCCGGTCGGCGACGGCCGACACGATCCGGCCGAATGCCATCCCCAGCAGGGCGACGGCCACCGTCACCGCGGCGACGGATCGGATGCCGTGGATGTCGAAAGCCGCGAAGAACAGCAGGCCCGCCACCGCGACACCGAAGCCGCCGTAGACCGCGCGCACCTCGGCGCGAGAGGTCGCCGAATCCGCTGACAGGCCGAACGGGGCGACCAGTCGGGCCGGCGCGGCGAGACCGTAGACGCCCATGCCCGCGAAGAACAGCGCCACCGCGATAATCAGAACCTCAGACATCTCAGCCTCTCGTTCCCTCGGGACAGGTTCCTGTCGACGGTAGCCGGAACGGCGACGGACCCTCGCGTCTCCGACGGCCTGTCGTAGGTCCTACCCTTGATGTATGGCTACACCCCAGCTCGCGGCGTCCGACCCGGCATCGAAACCCCCGCATCGCGCCGATTCGACCGCCCTGTTCGTCGTCGGCGGACTCATCGCCGGCCTGGTTGCGGCAATCGTCGTCGGACTTTCCGCTGCTCAGGCGCTCGTGCTGCTGGGAATTCCGGATCCCGGACCGATCACCACCTACGGACTGCCTGCGATGCGCGCCGTGTCGGAGATCGCTGCCGTCATCACCATCGGATCGCTGCTGCTCGCGGCGTTCTTCGTGCCGCCGCAGAAGTCCGGTGTCCTGGACGTGGACGGCTACCGCGCGGTGCGGACGGCGTCGTACGCCGCGATCGTGTGGGCCGCGACCGCCCTCGTCCTGGTCCCGTTGACGCTGTCGGACACGTCCGGGCAACCCTTCGCCGAGGCGGTCAAACCGGCCAACATCTTCAACTCGATCGATCAGGTCGAACTCGCCGGCGCCTGGCGCTGGACGGCGATCATCGCGATCGTCCTCGCGATCGCGTCCCGGCTCGTGCTGCGCTGGTGCTGGACGCCGATCCTGCTGGTCGTCGGCATCCTCGGACTGATGCCGCTCGCGTTGACGGGTCACTCGTCGTCGGGTGGTTCGCACGACATGGCGACGAACAGTCTGATCCTCCACCTCGTCGCGGCCTCGCTGTGGGCGGGCGGTCTGTTCGCACTCCTCGCCCATGCCCGCAGGCGCGGCGCCTACACCGATGTGGCGGCGCGCCGGTTCTCCGCGGTCGCGACGGTCTGCTTCGTCGTCATGGCGGTCAGTGGTGTGGTGAACGCGCTCGTTCGCGTCCAGATCGGTGACCTCGTCGACACGACGTACGGACGCCTGGTGGTCGCGAAGATCGTGGCGCTCGTCATCCTGGGCGTCTTCGGCTGGTCACAGCGTCGACGGGCCCTGCCCGCGCTGCAGAAGGATCCGGCCAGCCGCGGCAATTTGATCCGTTTCGCCGGCGCGGAGGCCATGGTCTTCGCCGCCACGATCGGTCTCGCCGTCGGGCTCGGTCGCACACCCCCGCCGCCTCCGACCGCGGCGCCCACCCTCACGGAGGTGGAACTCGGCTACAACCTGGCGGGGCCGCCGACGTTCGCCCGGCTGATGCTGGACTGGCGATTCGACCTCCTCTACGGCACCGCCGCGATCGTGCTGGCCGTGGTCTACGCGCTCGGATTGCGCAAACTCCGTCGGCGCGGCGACAGCTGGCCGGTCGGCCGGACCGTCGCGTGGATGTGCGGATGCGTCGTTCTCCTCCTCGCGACGTCCTCGGGTGTCGGGCGCTACTCACCGGCCGTGTTCAGCGTGCACATGGGTGCGCACATGGCGCTGTCGATGCTGGCCCCGGTGCTGCTGGTGCTCGGCGCACCGATCACGCTGGCCCTGCGCAGCCTCGATCCGGCGGGCAAGAACGGTGTTCCGGGTCTGCGTGAGTGGATCCTGACTGCGCTGCACAGCCCGTTCTCCCGGTTCATCACGCACCCCGTCGTCGCGGCGGTGCTGTTCGTGGGCGGGTTCTATGCCCTGTACCTCGGCGGGATCTTCGAGGCCGCCGTCGACTCGCACTCCGCGCACGTCCTGATGAACCTGCACTTCCTGCTGAGTGGTTACCTCTTCTACTGGGTCGCGATCGGCATCGACCCGTCGCCCCGCAAACTGCAGCCGGTGACGAAGCTCGCGATGGTGTTCGGTTCCCTGCCGTTCCACGCGTTCTTCGGTGTGGCGTTGATGAGCATGGGCGCTGTGATGGGCGAGTGGTACTACCGATCGCTGGGACTGGGCTGGAATGCCGACCTGGTGGGAGACCAGCAACTGGGCGGCAGCATCGCCTGGGCTACCGGTGAGATCCCGCTGGTGCTGGTCATGATGGCCCTGCTGATCCAGTGGTCCCGCAGCGACGGCCGCACGGCGCGGCGGGTCGACCGGGCAGCCGACCGGGACGACGACGCCGACCTGGCAGCGCACAATGCGATGTTCGCGGAACTGGCGCGACGGGACCGAGAAACCGGACACTGACCGCTAGCACGCGGTTCCGACACGTTCGCAGCTTCGGCGCCCGTGCCGGCCGCTCTGTCCACACCCCCTCCGTTTCTCCACAGATTTCGGATGCCGGCCCGCCATCGCGCTGCGAGACGGCACGCTGTGAGTCACGGCACCTTGCCGCACTCACAGGGGGTAGAGCGAAATGTACGAAACACACGGCACCGTCGTCGGAACGGTCATCACCAGCCCGGTCACCCGGTCGAATGCGGCCGGTGACGAGTTCCTCAGTTTCCGGATGGCGAGCACTGTCCGGCGCCGCGATCACGCGACGGGCGAGTGGCGCGACGCGAGCACGCTCTACCTCACGGTGACCTGCAGGCGGAGGCTGATGGCCGGCGTCGTCCAGTCGATGGCGAAGGGGGATCCGGTCATCGTGACCGGTGAGTTGCGCACCACGGAGTACACGACGCGGGACGGTATCGCCCGCTCCGACCTGGAGCTGAGCGCGACCGCGATCGGACCGGATCTCGCCCGGTGCACGGTCGTGCTCGAGCGCGCGGCCAGAACCGGGGACGCGGACGCGGCGACCCCGGCGACGGAACAGGTCGCCACCCGGTCCCTCGTCGCATAGCGCACCAGCGGGTATCGGCGCCGACCCCGTGCTCCCGGCGCCGAGGCCCGCGGCTTCTCCCCGCGAAGCCCCGATCACGTCCTCGACCCTCCGCGATGTGGGTTCATCGCACTTCACCATTAGGCTGGCCCCATGGCTGAGTTCATTTACACGATGAAGAAGGTGCGCAAGGCGCACGGTGACAAGGTCATCCTCGATGACGTCACGATGAGCTTCTACCCCGGCGCCAAGATCGGTGTGGTCGGCCCGAACGGCGCGGGTAAGTCCAGCATCCTCAAGATCATGGCGGGGCTGGATCAGCCGGGCAACGGTGAAGCGTTCATCGCTCCCGGTGCCACCGTCGGGATCCTCATGCAGGAACCGCACTTGGACGAGACCAAGACCGTCCGCGAGAACGTCGAAGAGGGCATGGGTGAAACCATGGTCCAGCTCAAGCGGTACAACGAGATCGCCGAGCTGATGGCCACCGACTACTCCGACGAGCTGATGGAGGAGATGGGCGAGCTCCAGGAGAAGCTCGACCATGCCGACGCGTGGGAGATCGACTCCCAGCTCGAGCAGGCGATGGACGCTCTGCGCTGTCCGCCGCCGGAGGAGATGGTCACTCACCTCTCCGGTGGTGAGAAGCGCCGCGTGGCACTCTGCAAGCTCCTGCTCAGCAAGCCCGACCTGCTGCTGCTCGACGAGCCGACCAACCACCTCGACGCGGAGAGCGTCCTGTGGCTGGAGCAGCACCTGGCCGCCTACCCGGGCGCGATCCTGGCCGTCACCCACGACCGGTACTTCCTCGACCACGTCGCCCAGTGGATCTGTGAGGTCGACCGCGGCCGCCTGTACCCCTACGAAGGCAACTACTCCACCTACCTGGAGCAGAAGGCAGCCAGGCTCGAGGTCCAGGGCAAGAAGGACCAGAAGCTGCAGAAGCGCCTCAAGGAGGAGCTGGCCTGGGTCCGCTCGGGCGCGAAGGCCCGTCAGGCCAAGAACAAGGCCCGCCTCGACCGCTACGAGGAAATGGCCAACGAAGCCGAGAAGACCCGCAAGCTGGACTTCGACGAGATCCAGATCCCGGCACCGCCGCGCCTCGGCGACGTCGTGGTCGAGGTCTCGAGCCTCGACAAGGGCTTCGACGGACGGGTTCTGATCAAGGACCTGTCGTTCACCCTGCCCCGTAACGGCATCGTCGGTGTGATCGGACCCAACGGTGTCGGTAAGACGACGCTGTTCAAGACCATCGTCGGGCTGGAGGAGCCGGACGCCGGTGAGGTGAAGATCGGTCAGACCGTCAAGCTCAGCTACGTCGACCAGAACCGCACGGGCATCGACCCGGACAAGACGGTGTGGGAGGTCGTGTCCGACGGTCTCGATCACATCGTGGTCGGCCAGACGGAGATGCCGTCGCGCGCCTACATCAGCTCGTTCGGGTTCAAGGGCCACGATCAGCAGAAGCCGGCGGGAGTCCTCTCCGGTGGTGAGCGCAACCGCCTGAACCTCGCGATGACGCTCAAGCAGGGCGGAAACCTGATCCTGCTCGACGAACCGACCAACGACCTCGACGTCGAAACCCTCGGTTCGCTGGAGAACGCCCTCGAGCAGTTCCCCGGCTGCGCCGTCGTGATCTCCCACGACCGCTGGTTCCTCGACCGCACCTGCACGCACATCCTCGCGTGGGAGGGTGGCTTCGGCGACAACGAAGCCGCCTGGTACTGGTACGAGGGCAACTTCGAGGGCTACGAGGCCAACAAGGTCGAGCGGCTCGGACCGGACGCGGCACGGCCGCACCGGGTGACGCACCGCAAGCTCACGAGGGACTGACCTGGTGGGGTCGAAGGTCTTCACGTACGAGATCCAGGTCCGGTGGGGCGACTCCGACCGGCTGGGTCACGTCAACAACACCCGGTTCGTCGAGTACATGCAGGAAGCACGTGTGCATTTCCTGTCTTCGGAGCTGGAGTCGGTGGGAGCCCGGCCGGGGGCCATGGTGGTGCGCAAGATGGAGGTGGAATTCCTCCGTCCCGTCACCGATGCCTCCGGTCCGCTGACGATCGACGTGTCGGTGCTCCATGTCGGCAACTCGTCGTACACGATCCGGCACGTGGTCACGAACCGCGACGGGGTCCACTGCGCGACGGGTGACGCCCTGCTGGTCGCGTTCGACGTGAAGACCGAACGCTCGCGTCCGCTGTCCGAGGCGGAACGGGACGGGCTCGAGAGGTACCTCGCGCCGGTGACCACCGGCTGACGGATCCGGCACGCGGGGTGCCCGAAGTTCACCCTCTGTTCCCGTCGCCGCGGGCTAGTGTCGAGAGAGTTGCCCGCGGCAATCGGAACGAAGAGGAAGTGAGCCCCGATGACGGAATCGGCAGCACTGAAAGATGCGGAGTGGGCGCGGAATCTGCCCGAGGGTCTCCGGTCTCAGGTGCCGACTCTCGCAGCCGTGTATTTCCGTCACGTCGATCGCGGTGACAGCGAGAGCGCGGTCAACGGCGCCTCCGACGCCGTGCTCGGCGCGCATCTGACACTTGCCCTGCATCGTCCGCCGGAACGCGCGGTCACCCGGGTCTACCGCCCGGGCGACGGGCGCGAACTCGGTGCGGCACTGCAGATCGTGACGGACGACATGCCGCTGCTCGTCGAATCGATCACCGCGCTGCTGAACCGCCTCGGTATCGGGATCAGCGAATTCGTGCACCCCATCGTCTCGGTCCGGCGCGATCCGATCGGCGCACTGCGCGGAATCCTCATGGGAGACAAGGCCGAGGACGCCGACGCGGACGGCGTCCCCGAGTCGTGGATCCACGTCCAACTCGATCCGCGTGCCGACTCCGCGGTTCTCGACACACTCGAGAAGGAAGTCGGCACCGTCCTCGCCGACGTGCGCCAGGTAGTCCGGGACACCGACATCATGCGCAAGCTCGAGCGGTCGCTCGCCGACGAACTCGAGACGTCCACACCCTGTCCCGGTGTGTCGAAGGACGACCTGGAGGACTGCGCCGATCTGCTGCGGTGGATGTCGCAGGGCAATTACGCGGCGCTGGGGTACCGCCGCTTCGAACTGGGGGAGCCGGACGGTTCCGGAGCCCGGAGCCTCCAGGTGGTGCCGGGCAGCGGTCTCGGACTGCTGCGCTCCGACACGGTCACAGAAGGCCCGCTGAGCCTGCCGCCGGCCGCAGAGATCCCCGACCGCCCCCTGCTCGTGCTCACCCAGGGCTCGTTCCCCGCGACCGTGCACCGCTCGGTCTACCCGTTCTTCGTCGGCGTGAGCATCCTCGACGAGGCCGGCAACATCACCGGTGAGCACCGTTTCCTCGGCGTCTTCACCGTCACGGCGCTGCACGAGAACGTCCTCGACATTCCCGTCATCGCCCGCCGGGTGCGCAAGGTGATCGACCGGGCCGGATTCCAGTTGAACTCGTATTCGGGGCAGGCGATGCTGGAGGTCATCCAGTCGTTCCCGCGCACCGAACTGTTCTCGAGCGACGCGGACACCCTGTTCGACACCGTGACCGCCGTGCACAGCATCGGCCTCCGGCGTCAGGTGCGTCTGTTCGTGCGCGAGGATTTTCTCGGTCGATTCGTCTCCTGCCTGATCTACCTTCCCCGCGATCGGTACACCACCCGGGTCCGGCTCGCGATGCAGGACATCCTGCTACGGGAATTCGGCGGCGGCACATTGGAATACACCGCGCGCGTCACGGAGTCCGACCTGGCGTTGCTGCACGTGACGATCCGCAAGAGCGCCGAACAGATGGGGTCGCGGCTCGACCTCTCGGACGCCGACCGGGAACGGGTCCAGGCCATGCTGGCCGACGCGAGCCGCAGCTGGGACGACCATCTCGGTGACCTACTCCCGGTGACCACCGGCGTGGATCCCGTTCTGGCGCAGCGTTATGCCGCCGTCCTGCCCGAGGGGTACAAGGAGGATTTCGACGCCACGCGCGCGTTGTCGGATCTCGCGAGGCTGGAAGCGCTCGAAGACGGTTCCATCGACCTGCTGCTGTACCGCGATCCCGGGGCCGAGGTCGGGCACTGGCGATTCACCCTGTACGTGGGCGGGGAAGGCATCTCGCTGAGCCAGGTGCTTCCGGTGCTGCAGAGCCTGGGTGTGGAAGTGCTCGACGAACGGCCGTACCTGATTCCGCGGCCGGACGGGTTGACGTGCTGGATCTACGATTTCGGGCTGTCGGTTCCCGCGGAGCTGCTCCGCTCCTCGGTGGAGGACGACCTGGACGCCGAACTCGCCGCCGAGGAGGCATCCGTTGCCGCACCGAAGCTTCAGGAACGGTTCACCGATGCCTTCACCGCGGTGTGGTTCGGGCGGGCGGAGGCCGACCGGTTCAACGAGCTGATCCTGCGGGCGGGAGTGTCGTGGCGGCAGGCCGTGATTCTGCGGGCGTACGCAAAGTACCTGCGCCAGGCGGGGTTTCCCTACAGTCAGTTCCACATCGAGGGGGTTGCGCTGGCGAATCCGCGTTCCGCGTACACCCTCGTCGAGTTGTTCGAGGCGATGTTCGACCCGGAGACGCCCTCACCCGACCTGGTGGCCGAACTCGACACCCGCCTGAGGGAGTACATCGACGCCGTGGTCAGCCTCGACGCGGACCGCATCCTGCGCGGTCTGTTCGGGCTGATCAAGTCGACGCTGCGCACCAACTACTTCGTCGTCGGCGAGACCGGGGAGTCGCCTGCATACCTGTCGATCAAGCTCGATCCGACGTCGATCCAGGAACTTCCGAAGCCCCGCCCGAAGTACGAGATCTTCGTGTACTCACCGGACGTCGAGGGTGTGCACCTGCGGTTCGGGTCCGTCGCCCGCGGCGGGCTGCGCTGGTCGGACCGGCGTGAGGATTTCCGCACCGAGATCCTGGGGTTGGCGAAGGCGCAGGCCGTGAAGAACGCGGTGATCGTCCCGGTCGGCGCGAAGGGCGGCTTCGTCGTCAAGAATCCGCCGACGCCGTCGGGCGACGCGGCGGCCGACCGCGCGGCCGCTCTCGAGGCGGGCCAGGACTGCTACCGCACGTTCATCTGCGGCCTCCTGGACCTCACCGACAACGTCGATCAGGCGTCGGGGGAGATCGTTCCGCCGCCCCGGGTGGTGCGGCGCGACGGCGACGACCGGTATCTCGTCGTGGCCGCGGACAAGGGCACCGCGAAATTCTCCGACCTCGCCAATTCTGTTGCGGAGCAGTACAAATTCTGGCTCGGCGACGCGTTCGCGTCCGGTGGGTCGGCCGGGTACGACCACAAGGGGATGGGCATCACCGCGCGCGGTGCCTGGGAGAGCGTGAAACGGCACTTCCGGGAGATGGGCGTCGACACCCAGACCCAGGATTTCTCGGCGGTCGGTGTCGGTGACATGAGCGGCGACGTGTTCGGAAACGGCATGCTCCTGAGCCGGCACATCAGGCTGATGGCGGCGTTCGACCACCGGCACATCTTCCTCGACCCCGATCCCGACGCCGCCAGGTCCTTTGCGGAGCGGTCCCGGATGTTCGCGCTGCCCCGGTCGTCGTGGGCCGACTACGACACCAGCCTCATCAGCGAGGGCGGGGGAGTGTGGGACCGGACCCGCAAATCGGTTCCGATCAGTGCCGCCGCGCGCGCTGCGCTCGGACTCGACGACGCCGTCACCGAACTCTCCCCGCCGGAACTGGTCCGGGCAATCCTGCGTGCCCCGGTTGATCTGCTGTGGAACGGTGGCATCGGCACGTACGTGAAGGCGTCCACCGAGACCAACGCGCAGGTGGGCGACAAGAGCAACGACTCGGTGCGCGTCGACGGCAACGAGGTGCGGGCGAAGGTGGTGGGCGAGGGCGGCAACCTCGGGGTGACGGCGCTCGGCCGGATCGAGTACAGCCAGAACGGTGGCCGGATCAACACCGACGCGATCGACAACTCCGCGGGCGTCGACTGCTCCGATCACGAGGTCAACATCAAGATCCTGCTGGACTCGCTGGTGAGCAGCGGCGGGCTGCCGCGGGAGGAACGCAATCCTCTGCTGGCGTCGATGACCGACGAGGTGGCCCAGCTCGTACTCGCGAACAACATCGCGCAGAACGATCTCCTCGGTGTCTCCCGGACCAGCGCGGTTCCGATGCTGAGCGTGCATCGCCGCCAGATCGAGCACCTGGCGTCGCGTCGCGGACTCGACCGGAAGCTCGAGGCCCTGCCCACCGACGAGGAGATCGCCCGACGCAGGCAGGCCGGTCAGGGTCTGACGTCTCCGGAGCTCGCGACCCTCACCGCGCATGTGAAACTCTCGCTCAAGGACGACCTCCTCGCGACGGACCTGCCCGACAGCGAGACGTTCGCGCCGCGGCTGCCGCGGTACTTCCCGACAGTGTTGCGCAAGCGGTTCCGCACCGCGATCAAGGCGCATCCTCTGCGCAGGCAGATCGTGGCGACGATGCTCGCGAACGAGACCATCGACAACGGCGGCATCACCTTCGCATACAGATTGGCGGACGAGGCGGGTGCGAGCAGCACAGACGCCATCCGCGCCTACGCGGCGGTCACCGAGATCTTCGCCCTGCCCGACCTGTGGTCGAGGATCCGGTCGGCGAACATCGCGGCCGACATCGAGGACGACCTGATCCTCGAGTCCGGCCGGGTCCTCGACCGCGCGTCCCGCTGGTTCCTGACCAACCGGCCTCAGCCCCTCGCCGTGGGCGCCGAGATCGCCCGGTACTCGTCCGACTTCCGTGCACTCTCGCCGAGGGTGCCGCAGCTCGTGCGGGGACATCAGCTCGCCGACGTGGAGACGCGGGCGCGGCCGCTCGTCGACCGCGGGGCGCCCGAGGACCTCGCGTTCGAGGTGTTCCGGCTTCTGGACAAGTTCTGTCTGCTCGACATCAGCGACATCGCGGACATCGCCGAACGCGACATCGACGAGGTCGCCGAGCTGTACTACGAACTCGACGCGCACCTCGGCATCGACTGGCTGCTGAGCGCCGTGTCCACCCTCGCGCGGGGTGACCGCTGGCATTCGCTGGCCCGCCTCGCGTTGCGTGACGACCTCTACAGTTCGCTGCGTCAGCTCACGATGGAAGTGCTCCTGGGTGGTGAACCTCACGAGACGCCGCAGGAGAAGATCGACGACTGGGAGTCGACGAACGCGTCCCGGCTGGCCAGGGCGAGGTCCGCTCTCACCGAAATTTTCGAGTCTGGGACCCTTGACCTCGCGACGCTCTCGGTGGCGGCGCGTCAGGTACGCAGCATGGTGCGAGGTATGGGCACCCGATCGGAGGTATGACGTTGAGCGAGGGCTTTCACGCGGAGGTCGAAGTTCGATGGTCGGACATGGACGTCTTCCAGCACATCAACCACGCACGGATGGTGACGTTGCTGGAGGAGGCGCGGATTCCCTGGCTGTTCGAGGACGATCGCCCCACTGTCACGTTGCGTGACGGCGCGGTCATCGCCGACCTCCATGTGCGCTACCGGGGGCAACTCCGGCACAGCGATTCACCGCTCGACGTCCTGATGTGGGTGGAGAAGGTTCGTGCGGTCGATTTCACGATCAACTACGAGGTCCGCCCGAAGGGCGTCGACGTCTCGGTCGCGCCGTCCATCATCGCCTCGACGCAGATCGCGGCGTTCGACATCGACACCCAGCGCCTGCGCAGAATCACCGACGTCGAGCGTGCGTACCTGGAGAGCTGGCAGCGTGTATGAGCGTGTCCTGTCGATCCCGGACGCCACGGAGCGCGGTGATCTCGCCACGTTCCTCACGCGGGTGGTCCGGTTGGACGAGTCGACGGTGGTCCGCCTCCGTCAACGCGGACCCGGCCGCCTGACGATCTGGGCGGCAACCGGTTTCGACGCGCTGGCGGTGCGCACGGTCGCGGGGACCATCACCCCGGACGACACGTCGGCCGCCGGCGACCAACTGCTCGCCGCGCTCGAAGCGACGACTGCAGCCGACATCGATCCGGGATTCTCGATGGATTCGGCGTGGCGGGGCGCTCTGCCTCCGACGGAGGGCTTCGTTCACGTCGACGACGTCCCGGCGCGTGTCCTGGTCGACCTCGCGCAGCGCGGTGCGGCCCTGGCGCAGGAGCACGGCAGCAGCCAGGGGCCGCCCGCATCGCTCCTCGACCAGGAAGTGCTGCAGGTGGAGGGCGCGGAGCAGGCGGTCGGCATCCCGATGCGGGTGGTCTTCGCCCTCACCGCGATGGGGTTCGTTCCGCACGCGGGCTCGGATCGGCTGACCGCCGACATCGACCTCGAGCGCATCGACGCTTCCGAGCTGGTCCGGGTGCGTGCCACCGCGTCGTGGCTGCGGGTGGACGCCCGGTTCGGGTCGATCTACCGGCACCGCGGGGGAGGGATTCCGTTGTCGGTGGCGCGGTAGCGCGCCGTCAGCCGGACCGCAGCGTGCTGGTTGCCAGAACGGCGAGCGACGCGACGACGGCCGCCATGCCCAGCGCCGCGACCAGGGTCAACTGCTCGCCGAGCACCGCGGTCCCGAGCAGTGCCGCGACCACCGGTTCGGTGAGTGTGAGCGTCGCAACCGTTGCCGGTGGGAGCCGCCGCAGTCCGGCGGCGAACAGCAGATACGCCAGCACGGTCGGGACGATCGCCAGATACACCGCGGCCGCAGCGCCCGCCCCGGTATCGAGGCCGCCGGGCCAGGTCGCGACGAGCACGGGGATCAGGAACAGTCCACCGAGACCGAACATCTGTCCCATCGCCGCCTCGGGGCTCGCACCCGCCGCGAGCAGCGACGACCCGGCAACCGTGTAGGTGGCGTACCCGAAACCGGCGATCAGTGCAGGCAGTGCGCCCGCCAGGATCCCGGACGAGTCGGAGCCGCCGGTCGTGCCCGCCACGATCAACGCCATTCCGGCGACGGCGATGACGGTGGACACGGCCCACACCGGGCCGGGACGGTGCCGGTGCACCGCCCACTGCAGTGCGCCGGTGAATGCGGGGCCCGAACCCAGCGCGATCATGGTTCCTGCCGCCACCCCGGCGCTCTGCACACCGCTGAAGAATCCGAGTTGGTAGGCCGCGACCCCGATCCCGCCCCACACGGCGGGCACGTACCGGCGAATCCCGGCACCGCCACCGAAGCCGAGCCCGCCACGCAGCGCCGCGAACGCCGCGAGGAGCGCACCCGCGGCCACGACCCGGGCCGAGCCGACAGTCAGCGGGTCGAGGTCGTATCCGAGGGCGCGGGATGCAAGAGCCTGCGCGGTTCCCGTCGTGGCGAACAGGATCGATGCTGCGACGACCGCCGCGACTGCGGGAGTGCGGGTCAGATGAGCCACGCAGCCGCGTTCGGTGGGAGCTGCCCCTCGACGAGCGGCGCGCTGCTGAGCAGCACCTCACCGGGTGGCAGTGAGATCGGCGCGTCGGTGGCGTTGAGAGCGCAGATCAGCCCGCCGCGCCTGCGGAACGCGAAGCAGCCCGCGGGGCTTCCGTACCAGTCGACTCCCGGACCGGAGAACTCCGGGCGGAACGAGCGCAGTTCGAGTGCGGCCCGGTACAGCGAGAGCGTCGACGTGACGTCCTCGAGTTGCGCCTCGACGGTGAGGTCCGCCCACGCGGGGGGCATCGGCAGCCAGGGCTCGCCGGTGCTGAACCCGAACGGTGGTTCGGTGCCCTCCCACGGCACGGGCACACGGCAGCCGTCGCGGCCGCGTTCGGTGTGACCGGACCGTTCCCACACAGGGTCCTGCAACACCGAATCGGGGAGGTCGACGTTGGGCAGGCCGAGTTCGGCGCCGTTGTACAGGAACGCCGCACCCGGCAGCGCCAATTCGACGAGGATCATCGCCCGGGCGCGAGCCGTGCCGATCTCGCCGCCGCCGTACCGGGTGACTTCCCGTTCGACGTCGTGGTTCGACAGGGTCCAGGTGGGTGTCCCGCCCACCTGGTCGACTGCGGTCAGGGAGTTCTCGATCGCCTCCCGCACCGTCTCCGCCGAGAACTCGGCCTCGGCCAGCCGGAAGTTGAACCCGAGGTGCAGTTCGTCGGGCCGGATGTACTCCCCGAAGCGTTCGTTGTCGCGAACCCAGATCTCCCCGACGGCCATCGTGCCCGGGTACTCGTCGAGGACCTTGCGGATGCCGCGGTGGATGTCGTGGACCGCGGGGTTGTCGAACCGCGGATCGTCGTCCGAGTTCTGCAGCAGTTCGTTGGCGGACCAGTCGTGGTCCGGCAGACCTTCCGGCTTCGCCATGCCGTGCGCGACATCGATGCGGAATCCGTCGACGCCGCGGTCCAGCCAGAACCGGAGCGTCTTCGTGAGATCCTCGACGACCTCCGGGTTGTCCCAGTTCAGGTCGGGCTGCTCCGTCGCGAAGATGTGCAGGTACCACTGGCCGGGCTTGCCGTCGGTCTCGGTGATCCGCGTCCACGCCGGACCACCGAAGATGCTCGGCCAGTTGTTGGGCGGCTCCGCGCCGTCCTCACCGCGACCGTCGCGGAAGATGTACCGGTTCCGTTCGGGACTGCCCGGCGGCGACGCCAAGGCGGCGCGGAACCATTCGTGCTCGACGCTGGTGTGATTGGGCACCAGGTCCATCGTCACCTTGATCTGGCGCGCGTGCGCGGCCTCGATCAGTGCGTCCATCGTCGCGAGGTCACCGAACAGTGGGTCGATGTCGCGGGAATCGGACACGTCGTAACCGTGATCGGCCATCGGGGAGCGCATGACCGGGCTCAGCCAGAGGGCGTCGACACCGAGCAGTTCGAGGTATCCCAGCTTGTCCCGCACTCCGTGGAGGTCGCCGACACCGTCACCGTTCGCGTCGGCGAACGAGCGGGGATAGATCTGGTAGAAGACGGCGTCGGACCACCAGGGTGCCGGCTGTGTGTCGTCGGCGGACGTTTCGGCGGGAGTGCTCACAAACGCCCATCGTGCCAAACGATCGCCCGCACCACGACTCGACCGGCGTAATCGGGGCGGGGCGGTTTCAGAAGGCGGAGTTCACCATCGACGCCGCGGCCATGTCCATGTACTCGGAGAGGGCCTTGCGGTGGGCGTCGTCGAGGGTGCCGGTGTCGATCGACGCGATGGCCGTGTGCATGCACCGGAGCCAGGCGTCCCGCTCGATCGGGCCGATCTTGAACGGCTGGTGACGCATCCGCAGTCGTGGGTGGCCGCGCTCGTCCGAATAGGTGTGCGGTCCGCCCCAGTACTGCTCGAGGAACATCCGCATCCGGCGCTCGGCCGGGCCCAGGTCTTCCTCGGGGTAGAGGGGCCGGACGATGTCGTCCTTGGCGACTTCCTCGTAGAAGCGCGCGGTGAGTTTGCGGAACGTCTCCGCTCCGCCCACCGCCTCATAGAAGGTCTGCTGCACGTCAGTCATGGCGCCTTCCATTGTGCACGTGCGGGCGCGAACGGTCTTCGTCACCGTCTGTTCACCGAATGTCCTGCATTTTTGTCGGAAATGGACGTGCACGAGCAGGCAATTCATGGTGCACTTGGTGGCAATCTCCCGGAGGTCGCATGAAGAATCGACACAGCGCCCGCGCGCACCGACAACTCGTGCCCACTGATGCCCGGAGTGCCGGGGTTTCAGGGGCGTTTGCTTTACAAGTGATCACCGAAGGCTCCGCGCACAGCGCAGAGCCTTCTTTCCCGGGCGAGAATGCGGTTCCGCTCTGGATCAAGCGCCGGGTGCTTCTCCTGAATGTCACCTACGAGCCGCTCACCGCCCTTCCTGCCCGCCGTGCCGTGGTGTTGATGACCTGCGGTAAGGCCGATACCGTCCACGAGGATCCCCAGGCCCCGGTCGTCCACTCCGAGCAGTGGTCCGTGCAGGTTCCGTCCGTGATCCGCCTCCGGAACTACGTCCGCGTGCCGTACCGCGCTCGCGTTCCGATGACCCGCGCGGCCCTCATGCACCGAGACCGGTTCCGGTGCGCCTACTGCGGCGCCAAGGCCGAGACCGTCGATCACGTGGTTCCCCGCAGTCGCGGCGGCGGGCATTCCTGGGAGAACTGCGTGGCCTGCTGCGCGCCCTGCAACCACCGCAAGGCAGACAAGTTGCTGAGCGAACTCGGCTGGACGCTCAGGGCCGCCCTGGTGCCTCCGTCGGGTCCGCACTGGCGACTGCTGGCTTCCACCAAGGACCTGCACCCGTCGTGGATGCCCTACCTCGGTGAAGGCGCCGCCTGAGCGTTCCGCGCGTCCCCTTCGCGAAGTTCGGCCCTGACGCTTCCCCTCGCACGGTTCTGGGCTACCGTTTGCGTTGTGAGCATTCTCGAGACAGTGCTGATATTCGTAGGAATTCCGGCGTTGATCACCGCCTTCTTCGCGGGGATGTCGTTCGTCGGCAAGAAGACGCCGGGCCCCGTGCCGCCCGCGTTCCACCTCGGTGAGGAATGGACGCACGCGCCGGTGCTGTGGAGCGCCGTCGACGAGGTGACCACGCACGGTCATCACGGCGGTCATCACGGCGCGCACGCCGGTTCGGCAGACCTGATTGGAGGCTCGGCAAGTGGCAAGTGGTGACCTGATTCCCGCGTCCGCGGTATCCGCGGACAATCTGCCTGTCGGCAGCGTCGTGACCTCCAGTGGTCGCATCTCGGGCGTGCACCGCGTCGGTGAGCCGTTCACCGACGACCTGCCGTTCACGACGGACGAACTCGTCCGCCTCGACGATGCCCTCACGGAAGGCACCCGCAAGACGAAGGTGCGCTTCAACGCGTACATCGGCGACCTCGGCGACGACACCGCGGCCGGCGCCGACGCGCTGTTCCCGACGACGCCCGAGGCGGAACGGTCCGTGCTCATCGCGGTCTCGCCCAACCAGCGGACGGTCGAGATCCGCAGCGGCCGGGCCGTGGCGAACCGAGTCACCGACCGGGTCGCCCAGCTCGGCGCCACCGCCGCGGTGTCGTCGTTCGGCGACGGAGACCTCATCGACGGTCTCGTGAGTGCCATCCGCGTGATGAGCGCGGCAATCGCCTCGCCGTAGAACCTCCACAGACGATCAGCGTCCGCGCGGCCCGATCCGGCTCAGTCCTCCTGAACCGGATCGGGCCGTCGGTGTCTCACCGGGTGTCGACGACGCGGTCGGCGCTTTCGAGGGTCCGCCGGACGGCGTCGATGCCGAGTTCCATCATCTGCGCGGTCCGGCCCGCGAGAGTCGCGGGCAGGATGTCCGCGATCCAGACGAACACGGTCGCGCCCGTGCCGTCGTCGCTCACCTGGGCGGACGCATGGTGATGCAGGTAGGGGCCGTCGACGATCGACCAGGCCAGGCGGCGCGCATCCTCGTCGCACGAGACGAGGCGCTCTCGGACGACGGAACCGTCGAAGAACGTGATGACCCGGTCACCCCGGTCGATCACCGAAGCGGTGACGAAACCTGCGGCGAGCCGCGTGTGCAGCGCACCCCAGTCGCGCAGAGCGTCCCACGCGGCAACGGGTGTGACATCGATGTGGGTGGACTCGTAGATGTATGACATGACTGCAGCCTGCCGCGGGGAATGCCGTGAGGATTGAAGATTCTTGCAGGCCACCGCATGTGCGGGAAGATGTCGGGCCCCGCGGGTAGCGTCCCGGTTGTGGCGGTGAGCGAGGTCGCACGTCTGCCGGGCGTGAACGTCTGGGCGGTGGACTGCTGCGCCGTGCACCCGGGCTGGTCGGGCGTGGAGGTGCGGGACGATCATCGGATCGTGCTCGTCCGCGGCGGCCGATTCCTGCGCCGGATCGGCAGACACGAGTCGATGGCCGACCCGACCGTCGCGTACGTCGGAACACCGGGCGAGGTGGAACAATTCGCGCACCCCGCCGGGGGCGACCGGTGCACGTCGATCAGTGTCCGGCCCGAGCTCTGGCGTGCGGTCGCCGGTGAGCGCTGGACGCTCGGCCGTTCGGACGTGTACGTCGATGCTCGCGTCGATCTTCTTCATCGACGCCTGCTCCGTGCCGGCCGGACCGGCGACGTCCACTTCGCCCTCGCCGAGCAGGTGGTCCGGCTCGTTGCGGTCGCCGCGCTCGCCGCATCGCGGGGACGGTCGTGTGCACACCGGCGCGGCGGCCTGCCGGACGACGCGGTGGCCGCCGCCGCCCGCGCGGCGGTCCTCGACGACGAGCCCGGTGCGGACGGACTGATACCGCTCGCCGAACGGTTCGGCATATCACCGTTCGCGCTCAGTCGTGCGTTCAGTGCCGTCATGGGCGTCTCGCTCACCAGGTACCGCAACAGGGTTCGGGTCGGACGGGCGCTCGAGCGGATCGAGAACGGCGACCGGGACCTCGCCGGTCTCGCCGCCGACCTGGGATTCTCGGATCAGGCGCACATGACCAGGACCATCCGGGCTCACCTCGGCGAGACACCCACCGCACTGCGAACGCTGTTGTCGGTCTGACGACCCTCGACTTCTGTCGGTGGTCGATGCGAACATATGTTCGTGTCCGATTCGCCGCGCCCCCGCATCTCGAGTGGCGCCGAGGCGACCATCCTGCACGCCGACCTCGACGCGTTCTACGCTTCGGTGGAGCAGCGGGACGACCCCTCACTGCGAGGTCGTCCGGTGATCGTCGGCGGCGGCGTCGTGCTGGCGGCGAGCTACGAGGCGAAGGCCTACGGGGTGCGCACGGCCAGTAGCGGTGCGCAGGCGCTGCGCCTGTGCCCGCACGCCGTCGTGGTGCGCCCCCGAATGTCGGCGTATGCGGCCGCGAGCAAGGCGGTGTTCGAGGTCTTCGGCCGGACGACGCCGCTGGTCGAGGGGCTGTCGATCGACGAGGCCTTCCTCGACGTCGCCGGTCTCCGCAAGATCGCGGGCGCGCCGGTCGACATCGCGGCGCGTCT
Source organism: Rhodococcus sp. JS3073 (assembly GCF_026810085.1). Classification (NCBI taxonomy): domain Bacteria; kingdom Bacillati; phylum Actinomycetota; class Actinomycetes; order Mycobacteriales; family Nocardiaceae; genus Rhodococcus; species Rhodococcus sp. JS3073. Next base: position 6,999,108 of record NZ_CP113951.1, read on the forward strand.
GCGCCGCGACGTCCGCGAGCAGGTGGGGTTGCCGATCACGGTCGGCGTCGCGAGAACGAAGTTCCTCGCCAAGGTCGCCAGCGCGGTGGGCAAGCCCGACGGACTGTTGCACGTGCCGCCGGACCGCGAGATCGAGTTCCTCCATCCGCTGCCGGTCGAAAGGCTGTGGGGAGTCGGGGCGGTGACGTCGGGCAAGCTCCGTGACGCCGGAATCGCGACCGTCGGCCAGCTCGCCCACTATCCCGAAGAGCTGCTCGTGACCATCGTCGGACCCGCGGCGGGCCACCACCTCCACGCGCTCGCCTGGGCACGCGACCCGCGTCCCGTGCAGGTGGGGCGCAGGCGGAGATCCGTCGGCGCGCAGCACGCCCTGGGGCGCAGACCCACATCGAGGGAGGACGTGGACGCCGCCCTGGTGACGTTGGTCGACCGGGTGGCGGGCCGGCTGCGCCGCGGCAAGCGGGTGGGGCGCACGGTGGTGCTCCGGCTCCGGTTCGACGACTTCACCCGGGTCACGCGGTCACACACTCTCGCGCAGCCGTCGGCGCAGACGCAGACGATCCTGACCACGGCCCGCGGCCTGCTGAGCAACGCGATGCCGATGATCGAACGCAAGGGCATCACCCTGGTGGGAATCGCGGTGGCCAACCTCGAGGACGACTGCCCGCAACAGCTGGCGCTGCCGTTCGACCCGTACACGAGCAGCACCCTCGACAGCACGCTCGACAGCCTCCGCGACCGCTTCGGTTCCTCGGCGGTCACCCGCGCGGTGCTGCTGGGCCGGGATCAGGGTGTGACCGTGCCGATCCTGCCGGACTAGGCCGGCAGGATCGGCACCGATCAGCTCGCGTCGAACTTCCGGGCGGCCAGCGACCGGACGATCCCGGCGCGGCCCTCGACCACCAGGCGGCGCAGGGCCGGCGGGTGGTCGCCGGCCAGGAATGCGTCGGCTGCCGCCACGGATTCCTCGCTGATCGACCACGACGGGTACAGACCCACCACGACGGTCTGCGCGACCTCGCTCGACCGTCGCTCCCACACCGCGGGAATGTCCGCGAAGTAGCGGGCTACGTACGGTGCGAGGATGTCGGACTGGCCGTGACCGGCGAAGGCGCCGATGATGGAGCGGGCGGTGATGTTCGGCACGGAATCGTCGCCGACCACCCGGTTCCAGGCCTGTTCCTTCACCGCGGCCTGCGGGCGGACGGTGGCCGCGGCGGCGGCGTTGCGGGCACCTGCCGCGGTGGGGTCGCGTTCGGCTTCGGCGTCGATGAACGGCGTCTCGATGCCCTCGGCGTCGATCTCACCGGCCCCTGCGAGTGCGGTGACGAGACGCCAGCGCAGGTCCGTGTCGACGACGAGCCCCGGAAGCCCGACCGTCTCGGGTGCGGCGTCGAGCAGTTCCTGCAGCACCTCGGTGTGCCACGCCGACAGTTGCGCCCCCGCCAGCGCGTTGACGAACGCCAGCTGATGATCCGAACCCGGCTCGGCTTCCCGCGCCAGTTCGAGGAGCCGGTTCGCGAAGTCCGGCCAGCCGTGTTCCTTGGCCCACGCGGGTTCGGCGTAGCTGTGCAGCGCCGTCTGGGCCTGCATCAGCAGCCGCTGGACGACGCCGACCTCCGTTTCGGCGCCGACGCCGCGCTGCACGAGGGCGACGAAGTCCCGCGCCTTGAGTTCGGCCTGACGCGTCATCTCCCACGCCGCCGACCACACCAGGGTGCGGGGGAGCGGCTCGTCGATGTCGCCGATGCGGTCGATGGCGGTGGCGAGCGAATCGGGATCGAGTCGCAGCGAGCAGTACGTGAGGTCGTCGTCGTTGACGAGGATCAGCTGTCCGCGCTCGACGTCGACGAGTTCGGTGACGTCGGTGCGTTCGGTGGCGTCGAGGTCGAGTTCCACCCGCTTCGTGCGCACGAGTTTGCCGTCCCGGTCGTCGTACACGCCGACGGCGATGCGGTGCACCCGTCGCTCCCCGGCACCCGGGGCGGCGCCGGCCTGCAGGACGGCGAACCGGGTGAACTTGCCGTCCGCGTCGACATCGAAGTCGGGGCGCAGGATGTTGAGCCCGGTGGTCTTGAGCCACTGGGCTCCCCAGTCGGACAGATCGCGGCCCGAGGACTTCTCGAGTGCGCCGAGGAGGTCGTCGAACGTGGCGTTGTCGAAGGCGTGGTCGCGGAAGTAGTCCCGCAGGCCGGACAGGAAGGGGTCGAGCCCGACGTACGCGACGAGCTGCTTGAGGACGGAGGCGCCCTTCGCGTACGTGATGCCGTCGAAATTCACCTCGACCGCGGCGAGGTCCGGGATGTCGGCGGCGATGGGGTGGGTGGACGGCAGCTGATCCTGCCGGTACGCCCACGACTTCTCGACGTTGGCGAACGTGGTCCAGGCGTTGGTGTATTCGGTGGCCTCGCTCTGGCAGAGCACGGAGGCGAACGTCGCGAAGGACTCGTTGAGCCACAGGTCGTCCCACCAGCGCATGGTGACGAGGTCGCCGAACCACATGTGCGCCATCTCGTGCAGCACGGTCTCCGCGCGCCGCTCGTACGACGCCCGCGTGACCTTGGACCGGAAGACGTAGTCCTCGAGGAACGTCACGGCACCGGCGTTCTCCATTGCGCCCGCGTTGAATTCGGGGACGAACAGCTGGTCGTACTTCCCGAACGCGTAGGGGGTGCCGAAATTGCGGTGGTAGAACTCGAAGCCCTGCTTGGTTTCCGTGAACAGGCGCTCGGAGTCCATGTGCTTCCCGAGGGAGGCGCGGCAGTAGATCGCGAGCGGGATGTCGCCGTGCTCGTCGGAGTAGTTGTCGGTCCACTCCGCGTACGGGCCCGCGATGAGCGCGACGAGGTAGGTGCTCATCTTCGGTGTGGTGCGGAAGATGTGGCGGCCGGGTTCCGGCGCCACCGTCTCGACGGTCGCCGAGTTGGAGATCACCTTCCAGTCGGCGGGGGACGTGACGTGCACGTCGAACGTCGCCTTCAGGTCGGGCTGATCGAAGCAGGCGAACATGCGCTTGGCGTCGGCGGTCTCGAACTGCGAGTACAGATACACCGCACCGTCGGTCGGGTCCACGAACCGGTGTAGCCCTTCACCGGTGTGCGAGTACGCGCAGTCGGCCTCGACCACCAGTTCGTTGCGGTCCGCGAGTTCGGTGAGTGTGATGCCGGTGGACTCGTCGTAATCCGACACGTCGACGGGGGAGCCGTTCAGCGTGGCCGAATGCACACGGGCCGCAACGATGTCGACGAACGTGGATGCGCCAGGGGTGGCCCCGAACGTGACGGTGGTGCGGGAGGAGAAGGTCTCGACTCCGGGCTGACCTGTCCCGTCGGTGAGGTCGAGTTCGATCAGATAATTGTCGACGGTCAGCAGTCCGGCTCGTTCGGCTGCCTGTTCGCGGGTCAGGTTCGGTGGGGCCACAGAGGTCTCCTCGTGATCGGCGGCGGTGCTCGTACTCGATGCTGCCATCCCATCACGAGTGGGACCGGGGTGTTAACCGGACAGGTCGGTCAACGGCACCGCGGGGTCGGCCAGGCGGTCGGGATCGATCGAGGCGGACGAGGACACCAGTTGCTTGATCTGATCGGTGACATCCCAGATGTTGACGTTCATGCCCGCGAGGACGTGGTTGTCGGCGTCGAGCCAGAAGGCCACGAACTCGCGTGCGGCGAAATCGCCACGTACGACCACCCGGTCATACGAATCGTGCGGGGCGTACCCCACGTACTCCATGCCCAGATCGAACTGGTCGGTGAAGAAGTAGGGCAGATTCCCGTATTCGGCCGCGTGCCCGAGCATGGTGGCGGCGGCCACGGCCGGCTGGTTGAGCGCGTTCGCCCAGTGCTCGACCCGGATTCGGGTGCCGAGTTGCGGATGCCACTGCGCCGCGATGTCGCCCACCGCGACGACGTCGGGGTCGCTGGTCTGCAACCCGGCGTCGACGAGGATCCCGCCGTCGACGTCGAGTCCGGCCCGTTCTGCGATCTCGATGTTGGGTGCCGCGCCGACGGCGACGAGGACGGCGTCGGCGGGCAGGACGGTGCCGTCGCCCAGCCGAACCCCGGTGGCCTTGCCGTCCTCGACGACGATCTCCTCGACCGTGGCGCCGAGATGCAGTTGTACGCCGTGCTCGCGGTGGAGTTCGGCGAAGACCGAGCCGATCTCGGGGCCGAGGGAGCCGAGGAGGGGAACTTCGGCGGCTTCCACCACCGTCACGTCGGCGCCCTTCTCCCGTGCGGAGGCTCCCACCTCGAGGCCGATCCAGCCGGCGCCGATCACCACCAGTCGTCGGCCACCGGCGACCGCGACGATGAGCTTGTCCGATTCGTCGATGGTGCGGAGGTAGTGGACGCCCTCGGCGTCGGAACCGGAGATCGGTGGGCGGCGTGAGCGTGAACCGGTGGCGAGTGCGAGCTTGTCGTATCCCAGCGTGGACCCGTCCGGCAGCGTCACGGTGTGGGCGGTGATATCGAGGGCGGTGGCGGTGGTGCCGAGTCGCAGGTCCACGTGATGGTCGCGATACCAGTCACCGTGGTGGACGGTGAAGTCGCCGAGCGCCTTCTTCCCGGCGAAGTGTTCCTTCGACAGCGGAGGCCGCTCGTAGGGTAGATGTTCCTCTTCCGACAGCAGGACGATCGATCCGTCGAAATCCTTGTCACGCAATGCTTCTGCCGTCTTCGCTCCGGCGAGGCCGCCGCCGACGACGACGAACGTGCGAGTGGAGGACATGTGAGGATGCTCCCTTCCGGTCGACCACTTTCGACCCTACTGCCGCGAGCAGGGTCTCCGGGAAGGATTCCCGGCAGGGAGGTGTTGACTGGACGGGAATGTGTACATCACCGAGAAGGAGCAACACGTGAGTGCTGGGACGAACGCCGGGACCGCAAAGGACGTCGCTGATTTCTGGTTCGACCCACTGTGCCCGTGGTGCTGGATCACCTCGCGATGGATCCTCGAGGCCGCGCAGGTGCGGGACCTGGATGCGAACTTCCACGTGATGAGCCTGGCCGTCCTCAACGAGGGCCGGGATCTGCCGGAGGAATACCGCGAGCTCATGACCAAGGCGTGGGGTCCGGTGCGGGTGCTGATCGCGGCCGCGCAGAAGCACGGCGACGAGATCCTGCTGCCGCTGTACACCGCGATGGGGACGCTCATCCACAACGAGGGCAACAAGGACTTCGGCGACGTGATCGTCAAGTCGCTCGCCGAGGTCGGGCTGCCGGCCGAACTGGCCGAGGCCGCCGAATCGGAGGAGTACGACGCCGCACTGCGTGAGAGTCACGCCGCAGGCATGGACGCCGTGGGACCCGATGTCGGAACCCCGACCATCCACGTCAACGGTGTCGCCTTCTTCGGCCCGGTCCTGTCGCGCATCCCCCGCGGCGAGGACGCGGGCAAGGTGTGGGACGGTGCGGTCGCGCTGGCCGGCTACCCGCATTTCTTCGAGCTCAAGCGCACCCGCACCGAGGATCCTCAGTTCGACTGAGCCCGGTCCCGGGTGCGGTCACCGAGTGACGGGCCCGGCCGGGTCGGCCGCGTACTGCAGTTGCTGCGGGTCGCGGTAGATCTGGCCGGGTTTCACGAACAGGTGACCGTGCCGGGTCCTGTTCCGCAGGGCGGCGGCGCGCCAGGTGAGCACCGGATGTCCCGACAGCAGATTCACGAACCACGGGAAGAATCCGCGTTCGGTGGTGGCCCGGTCGGCGAGTTCGTCGAATCCGACGATGCTCACGAGATACTTGCCGGCACCGAGAACGCCCATCGCGCCGCGGGCGCCCTGCGGCCGGACGCAGTAGCCGTGGTTGTCTGCGGTGTATTCCATCGATCGGAACAGGGCCGACCCGACGACAGGAATGTAGTTGGCGGCGAACTGTCCCAGTTGCCGCCAGTAGGAGGCGTGACCGGCCGCGATGTGACCGACCTCGTGGCCGATGATGAAGGCGAGGGCGTCGGGCTCGCGGGCCTCGCCGCCGATCTCGAACAGATCGCTGTACACGACGACGAAGCGGCGGAAGCCGTGGCCGGACGCGAACGCGTTGATCCGGCCGTTCCCGAGCACGACGTAGGCGTCGGGCGGTTCGGTCATCCCGAACCGTGCGGCCGCTTCGGCCACCATCCGGTACCCGTCGGGGAACTGGGTGGGCGTCATCTTGATCCCGTTCACCTGCTGCGAACCGTAGAGCTGGCCGCGGCCGACGGCGATGAGGATCGGCGCGACCAGCACGATGAGCACCCACGTGGACACCACGCCCAGGAAGAGCGCCGCGATCGCCACCACGTAGGCGACGACGGTGAGAACGACGGCCACCACGAGCAGTGGGATCTCCCACGAGTGCCGGGCGGGCCTGTCGTTCGGCATGAGGCCCGGCACGGGGACCGGCGGATTCCATCCCGTCTCGCCGCCCCACCGGTGCTGCGCGGGGGCCGGCCGATGTCCCGGATAGGGCTGTCCCCAGTTCTGTCCGTTGTCGGGATACATGCTGATCACGATAAGCGTCCCGGGCCCCTGACACGATTCGCGAGGACGCCTGACAGAATCACCAGTCATGCGCGTATACCTGGGTGCCGACCATGCCGGATTCGAACGTAAGAACGAGATCATCGAACACCTGAAGGCCGCGGGCCACGAGACCGTCGACTGCGGCGCTCACGTCTACGACGCCCTCGACGACTACCCCGCCTTCTGCATCGAGACGGCCCGTCGCGTCGTCGCCGACGAGGGCAGCCTCGGGATCGTGCTGGGCGGCAGCGGCAACGGCGAGCAGATCGCCGCGAACAAGGTGAAGGGTGCGCGATGCGCCCTGGCGTGGAGCGTCGAGACCGCGCAGCTGGCCCGCCAGCACAACAACGCTCAGCTGATCGGCCTCGGCGGGCGCATGCACTCGCTCGAGGAGTCCCTCGCGATCGTGGACGCGTTCCTCGCCGCCGAGTGGTCGAACGAGGAGCGCCACCAGCGCCGCATCGACATCCTGTCCGAGTTCGAGAAGTCCGGCGTGGCCCCGGCCCTGCCCGAGGCCTGATCGTCCTTGCCCGAAGGTCACACTCTGCACCGGCTGGCCCGGCTACACCAACGTCGGTTCGCCGGTGCGCCGGTGCGGGTGCTGAGCCCGCAGGGCAGATTCGCCGAGGACTCGGTGCTCGTCGACGGCCGCGTTCTCGTCAAGTCCGAGGCCTGGGGCAAACACCTGTGGCATCACTACGAGTCCGGACTGGTCGTGCACGTCCACCTGGGGCTGTACGGAGCGTTCACGGAATCGGCCGTTCCCATGGAACCGCCGGTCGGGCAGGTCAGGATGCGGATGGTTGGCTCCGAATTCGGCACCGACCTCCGCGGTCCGACGGCTTGTGAGGTTCTCCATCCACCGCAGGTCGCCGCCATCGAGGCGCGGCTGGGTCCGGACCCGCTCCGCAAGGACGCCGACCCCGACAAGGCGTGGAAACGCATCTCGGCGTCCAAGACGCCGATCGGGGCGCTGCTGATGGATCAGGCCGTGATCGCCGGCATCGGCAACGTGTACCGGGCGGAGGTCCTGTTCCGGCACGCCATCAACCCCGACCGGCCGGGCCGTTCGCTGTCCCGTGACGAATGGGACTCGCTGTGGGCCGACCTCGTCGCCCTGATGAAGGTCGGGGTCCGCCGCGGCAAGATGCACGTCGTCCGTCCCGAGGACGATCACGGTGATCCGGCGTATGCGAAGGACCGCCCGCGGACGTACGTCTACCGGCGGGCGGGGTCACCGTGCCGGATCTGCGGGACCCCGGTGGCCCACTCGGTCATGAAGGGCCGCAACCTCTTCTGGTGCCCGAGCTGCCAGCCCTCCTGACGGCCGGCTAGAAGTCGAACCCGCCACCGAAGTCGAACCCGCCGCCGTCGCCGCCGCCACCGAAGTCGAATCCGCCGCCGTCGCCACCGGCGTCCCCGCCCATGTCGCCGCCGCCGTCGCCGCCTGCGTCGCCGCCGTCGCCACCGCCGTCCGCGCCCGCGTCACCGGTGTCCTGGGACGCGTCGCCCGCTCCGCTCTCGAAGCCCTGCGCGTCGTACCCCACTCCGGACATCCCGGAGAACATCGCCGAGAACAGGAACATCGAACCGAGGCCCCACGCGCCTGCCACGAGGGCGGGCTTCCACCACGGCTCCGAGTACCAGCCGGCGGGAACCGGGCGTCCCGCGACACGGCCGCCGGGGTAGTAGTTCGGTGTCTTCGACGACGGGTTCGGCGACGCCGCGACCTGCCGCCCCTCGAACTCGACCTCGCGGTCCTCGGTGACCGCTCCCGCGGACTTCTGGCCGTCGATCGACGGAATCTCCGGGCCGGGGTCCATGCCCATGGCCGTCCGGGCGGCGCGGATGTAGTACAGACCCTCGAGTGCCGTCTGCTTGGCGAGGCGTGCCTGGACGGGCGTCGTGGCCTGATCGATCTGGGAGCCGGCAGCGGTGTACCGCTCGGACGCGTCGGCGAGTGCCTGCTGCGAGGCGGTGTCGGATCCGGTGAGGCTGTACACCTGTCCGCCGAGCCGTTCGATGGCCTGTCGAGCGTCCGCCTTGGCGTCCTCGAGCTGGTTCGCGGTCTGCCCGGCGCGGTTGTTGCGGCTCCTCACCACCAGGAAGGCGACCGCCGCCACGATCACGAGAATGAGTAGCAGTTCCACGGTGGGCCTCCGGAGTTCTCGCGGACCGCCGGCTGCGGGGGCCCAGCATCCACGAGTAGGGGACAAATCGGACATCTCCCAGAGTACTGACCGAAATCGTGGTTACGCGCTCGGCGAACGGGGCAGTGGTCCGATGGAGGGCGAGTGGGGCCGCGTCCGTCGCTCATGTGACGCATGTCATAGCGGAGGTGGTCTCCGTGGCCGCCCCCGGACATGAAAAAAGGAGCGTTCCCTGGGGTGGGAACGCTCCTGTGTGGAGGGGATGACGGGAATCGAACCCGCGTAATCAGTTTGGAAGACTGAGGCTCTACCATTGAGCTACATCCCCGTGCATACGACAACCTGGGATCGCCATGCATGTCGTCTGCGATGAGTGACTGTACCCAACCTCGCTTTGGATTTCATAATCGGGGGGCCGTAGGATTCTTCCTCGGGTCCTCGCGAGGTTGGCGAGAGCCGGCTTCGACCGGGGTGTAGCGCAGCTTGGTAGCGCATCCGCTTTGGGAGCGGAGGGTCGCAGGTTCAAATCCTGTCACCCCGACCAGAACCACAGGGCAGGCAACTGCCGCACAGAAAAAGCACGACCACACGAAGGAGCCAGTCCGTGAAGAGCACCGTCGAGCAGCTCAGCCCGACGCGAGTCCGTATCAACGTTGAGGTGCCCTTCGAGGAGCTCAAGCCTGATTTCGACAAGGCCTACAAGGCCCTCGCGCAACAGATCCGTCTCCCCGGCTTCCGTCCGGGCAAGGCACCGGCCAAGTTGCTCGAAGCCCGTGTCGGTCGTGGCGCAGTCCTGGAGCAGGTCGTCAACGACGCACTCCCGTCCCGCTACTCCGAGGCTGTCACCAGCGCCTCGGTGAAGGCGATCGGTCAGCCCGAGATCGAGATCACGAAGATCGAGGACGGCGAGCTCCTCGAGTTCACCGCCGAGGTCGACGTCCGCCCCGAGATCACGCTGCCCGACTACAGCGAACTGAGCGTCACCGTCGATCCGATCGAGATCACCGACGACGCCGTCGAGGAGCAGCTGCTGTCGCTGCGTCAGCGCTTCGGCACCCTCACCGGTGTCGAGCGTGCGGTCGAGGACGGAGACTTCATCTCCATCGACCTGTCGGCCACCGTCGACGGTGAGGCCGTTCCCGAGGCCACCGCGAGCGGTCTGTCGCACGAGGTCGGTTCGGGTCAGCTCATCGAGGGCCTCGACGAGGCCGTCGTCGGCGTCAAGGCCGGCGAGTCCAAGGAGTTCACCTCGACGCTCGTCGCCGGTGACCACGCGGGCAAGGAAGCCGTCGTCACCGTCACCGTCGGCACCGTCAAGGAGCGCGAGCTGCCTGCCGAGGACGACGAGTTCGCTCAGCTGGCAAGCGAGTTCGACACCCTCGACGAGCTGAAGGCCGACCTGCGTGAGCGCGTCGGACGCGTTCGCAAGGTCGAGCAGGCCGGTCAGATCCGCGACAAGGTCCTCGAGACCCTCCTCGAGACCGTCGAGGTACCGCTGCCCGAGGCCGTCGTCAAGGCCGAGGTCGACGCTGCACTGCACGACGCCGTCCACGGTCTCGACCACGACGAGGAAGCGCTGAACAAGCTCCTCGAGGAGCAGGGCACCAGCCGCGAAGAGTTCGACAAGGACGCCAAGGAGAGCGCCGAGCGCTCGGTGAAGACGCAGCTGCTGCTGGACGCCATCGCCGACGCTTCCGACGTCACCGTCGGCCAGGACGAGCTCACCGAGCGCATCCTGTTCCAGGCACAGCGCTACGGCATGGCGCCCGAGCAGTTCATCCAGCAGATCCAGCAGGCCGGTCAGCTCGGCGCCGTCTTCGCGGACGTGCGGCGCGGCAAGGCTCTCGCCGGTGTCGTCGAGCAGGCCACCGTCACCGACACCTCGGGTGCCGCTGTCGACACCGCCGAACTGTTCGGCAACGGTGAGGCCGAGACCGAGGAGGCTGCGTCCACGGACGAGGCTGCGTCGGATTCCGCCGAGGGCGAAGACCAGAAGTAATGCTGGTCGCGGGATGTTTTTCTCGCGTTCGGCTGTGAGTTGTTTTCCGCTTTGAGCGAAGTAGGGCGGCACCGGGACTCCGGTGCCGCCCTCCTTCGTTAGTGTCTGTGTCAGCAATCAACGATTTACGGAGAAGGCAGGTACCGTGACTTCCAATCACCTGGAGACTTTGCAGAGTCCCGCCATGACTTCAGCCACCGCTGGGTTGAACCTCAGCGACTCGGTGTACGAACGCCTGCTGCGCGAGCGCATCATCTTCCTCGGTACCCAGGTCGACGACGACATCGCGAACAAGCTGTGCGCTCAGATCCTGCTGCTGTCGGCAGAGGATCCCGGCCGGGACATCTCCCTCTACATCAACTCGCCCGGCGGCTCGGTCAGCGCCGGCATGGCAATCTTCGACACGATGCAGTTCGCCGAGTGCGACGTCGCGACGTTCGGAATGGGTCTGGCCGCATCGATGGGCCAGTTCCTGCTCTCCGCCGGGGCCAAGGGCAAGCGTTACGCGCTCCCGCACGCGCGGATCATGATGCACCAGCCGTCCGCCGGAATCGGTGGTACCGCCAGTGACATCGCGATCATGGCCGAGCAGTTCGCGCACACGAAGCGCGAAATGGCCGAGCTGATCGCCGAGCACACCGGTCAGACCGTCGAGCAGATCACCGCCGATTCGGATCGCGACCGCTGGTTCACCGCACAGCAGGCTCTCGAATACGGTTTCGTCGACCACGTCGTCTCCCGCGCGGCGCAGGCGGGCGGGACCGGGCAGTAGCAGCCCGGCTTCCTCACTGACCGCTCCCACAAATCCCTTGGAGAACTGATGACCAACCTGTTCGATCCCCGCAGCCTGGGAGGCCAGGCGCCCGCAGGCCCCCAGTCGCGTTACATCCTGCCGTCGTTCATCGAGCACTCGAGCTACGGCGTGAAGGAGTCCAACCCGTACAACAAGCTGTTCGAGGAGCGCATCATCTTCCTCGGCGTGCAGGTGGACGACGCGTCGGCCAACGACGTGATGGCCCAGCTGCTCGTTCTCGAGTCGCTGGACCCCGATCGCGACATCACCATGTACATCAACTCGCCGGGTGGCTCGTTCACGTCGCTGATGGCGATCTACGACACCATGCAGTACGTGCGCGCCGACATCACGACGGTGTGCCTCGGCCAGGCGGCCTCGGCTGCGGCGGTGCTGCTGGCGGCCGGTAGCCCGGGCAAGCGTCTCGCCCTGCCGAACGCTCGTGTCCTCATCCACCAGCCCGCCACCGGCGGCATCCAGGGTCAGGTCTCCGACCTCGAGATCCAGGCCGCCGAGATCGAGCGGATGCGTCGCCTGATGGAGACCACCCTCGCGAAGCACACCGGCAAGGACGCCGACGTGATCCGCAAGGACACCGATCGCGACAAGATCCTCACGGCCGCCGAGGCCAAGGAATACGGAATCATCGACGACGTGCTCGAGTACCGCAAACTCAGCGCCCAGAAGTGATTTCCTGCCGCCCCGGCTCGGGCGACACGCCGTGACGGCGTGGTTGCCGCGAGCCGGGTGCGGGATCGGCAAGGCTGGCTTTCCCGGAAGATCGGTGCGCGAATCACCGACAACCAGTCGACCTCGCTCGCGATCTGCGGGTACGGTCACATAACGGGCTTTCGTTTTCGGTCGGTGCGCGCACGGCGTGGGATCGGTTCGATGGTTGCACGTAGACGAAGGAAGTAGGGACCTGACGAGATGGCACGCATCGGTGACGGCGGGGATCTGCTCAAGTGCTCTTTCTGCGGTAAGAGCCAGAAGCAGGTCAAGAAGCTCATTGCTGGGCCTGGGGTGTACATCTGCGACGAGTGCATCGACCTGTGCAACGAGATCATCGAAGAGGAGCTGGCCGAGTCCAGCGAGGTGAAGCTCGACGAGCTGCCGAAGCCGGCCGAGATCCGGGATTTCCTCGAGAACTACGTGATCGGCCAGGATGCCGCCAAGCGGACTCTCGCCGTTGCGGTCTACAACCACTACAAGCGCATCCAGGCCGGCGACAAGGGTCGTGACGCGCGCGGCGAGACGGTCGAGCTGGCGAAGTCGAACATTCTCATGCTCGGCCCCACGGGCTGCGGCAAGACGTATCTGGCTCAGACGCTGGCAAAGATGCTCAACGTTCCCTTCGCGATCGCCGATGCGACGGCGCTCACCGAAGCCGGCTACGTCGGTGAGGATGTCGAGAACATCCTCCTCAAGCTGATCCAGGCCGCCGATTACGACGTCAAGCGCGCCGAGACCGGCATCATCTACATCGACGAGGTCGACAAGATCGCCCGCAAGAGCGAGAACCCGTCGATCACGCGGGACGTGTCCGGCGAGGGTGTGCAGCAGGCTTTACTGAAGATCCTCGAGGGCACGCAGGCCAGTGTGCCGCCGCAGGGTGGTCGCAAGCACCCGCATCAGGAGTTCATCCAGATCGACACGACGAACGTCCTGTTCATCGTGGCAGGCGCGTTCGCCGGCCTCGAGCGGATCGTGTCCGATCGCGTGGGCAAGCGAGGCATCGGTTTCGGTGCCGAGGTGCGGTCCAAGGCGGAGATCGACACGCAGGACCATTTCGCCGAGGTCATGCCGGAAGACCTGATCAAGTTCGGGCTCATCCCCGAGTTCATCGGCCGTCTTCCCGTCGTGGCGTCGGTGACGAACCTCGACAAGGAATCGCTCGTCCAGATCCTGTCCGAGCCGAAGAACGCACTGGTCAAGCAGTACAACCGGTTGTTCGACATGGACGGCGTGGAGTTGGAGTTCACCACGGACGCGCTCGAGGCCATCGCCGACCAGGCGATCCTCCGCGGTACCGGCGCTCGTGGACTGCGCGCCATCATGGAGGAAGTCCTCCTCCCGGTCATGTACGACATCCCGAGCCGTGACGATGTCGAGAAGGTCGTGGTCAGCGCCGAGACGGTCAACGACAACGTGCTTCCCACCATCGTTCCGCGCAAGCCGGAGCGGGGAGAACGCCGAGACAAGTCCGCCTAGGCGGGAGCGCGCTGTATCCTGGGTGCGAACTAACTCACTAGTTCGTACAAATGGAGGTAATGCGCGCGATGACCGCTCCCGGACCGATCTTTGTTCTCAACGGCCCCAACCTGAACCTGCTGGGTCAACGGCAGCCCGAGGTGTACGGGCGGGAGACACTCGACGACGTCGTGGAGTTGTGCCGCACGGCCGCCGCGAAGGCCGGACGTGAGATCGTCGCGCGGCAGTCCAATCACGAAGGCCATCTGATCGACTGGGTGCACGAGGCCCGGACCACGGCGTCGGGCGTCGTGATCAACCCCGGTGGTTTCACGCATACGTCGGTGGCGCTGCGCGACGCCCTGGTGACGCTCGAGGTGCCCCTCGTCGAGGTGCACATCAGCAACGTCCACGCCCGCGAGGAATTCCGGCACCACTCGTACGTGTCCGGAGTCGCGACCGGTGTGATCGCCGGACTCGGCATCCTCGGCTATGCGCTGGCCGTCGACTTCATCTGCAACAAGGGCTGACGCCGTCATGGGACGACAGGTTCGTACGAGCGTTGCCACCGTGTCCCTGAGCGGATCGCTGGAGGAGAAGGTCACCGCGATCGCGGCAGCCGGGTTCGACGGGTTCGAGGTGTTCGAACCCGATTTCGTGAGCTCGCCGTGGTCGCCGCGTGAGCTGGCTTCCCGCGCAGCGGATCTCGGACTCACTCTCGATCTGTATCAGCCGTTCCGCGATCTGGATTCCGTGGACGACACGACATTCGCGCGTAACCTGATCCGAGCCGAGCGCAAGTTCGACATCATGGAGCAGCTCGGCTGCGACACCCTGCTGGTGTGCTCCTCGCCGTTGCCCGAGGCGGTGCGGGACGACGCCCGCCTGACCGAGCAACTCCACACTCTCGCCGAGCGGGCGCACAGCCGGGGACTCCGCATCGCCTACGAGGCGCTGGCGTGGGGGACGCACGTCAACACGTACCGGCACGCGTGGAAGATCGTGCAGGACGCCGACCATCCTGCCCTCGGCACCTGCCTCGACAGCTTCCACATCCTCTCCCGCGGCGACGACCCGTCCGGCATCCGCGACATCCCGGGGGAGAAGATCTTCTTCCTCCAACTCGCCGACGCGCCCCGCATGTCGATGGACATCCTGCAGTGGAGCAGGCACCACCGGAACTTCCCGGGCCAGGGAAACTTCGATCTCGCGACGTTCGGCGCGCACGTCCAGGCGGCCGGATACACCGGACCGTGGTCGCTCGAGATCTTCAACGACACGTTCCGGCAGTCGTCCACGGGCCGCACGGCCGCCGACGCTCACCGCTCGCTGCTCTACCTCCAGGAGGAGGTCGCACGCGTGCAGGCCGAGCACGGCGAGGACACCGGACGCGGTCTGGCCCTGTTCGAGCCGCCGCCGCGCGCACCCCTCGAAGGAATCGTGTCGCTGCGGCTCGCGGCCGGTCCCGGCAAGGATTCCGACCTTCGACAGGCGCTGCAGCACATCGGATTCCGTCTGGTGGGCCGGCACCGCAGCCACGACCTCCAGTTGTGGCGGCACGGCCGGATGACCATCGTGGTCGACGCTACCGCGGGCACCGTGTGGACCGCTCCGGGTCTTCCGGCGCACCTGCCGGTGCTCACCCAGATCGGTATCCGGTCGAGCGATCCCGACGCCTGGGGTGAGCGGGCTGCGGCGCTCGAGGTCCCGGTGCACGAGGTCCTGTTGCCCGGTGTCGACACGGCCCCCGAATCGGATGTGGTGCGTCTGAAGATCACCGATGCGACGTCGCTGGATCTG
Organism: Rhodococcus sp. JS3073; assembly: GCF_026810085.1. Classification (NCBI taxonomy): domain Bacteria; kingdom Bacillati; phylum Actinomycetota; class Actinomycetes; order Mycobacteriales; family Nocardiaceae; genus Rhodococcus; species Rhodococcus sp. JS3073. Next base: position 7,014,539 of record NZ_CP113951.1, read on the forward strand.
CGCGGTCCGGGCAGTGCCGCGTCGTGGCAGTCGGCGTTCGATCTGTATCCGACGGAGTCGCGCTGGCAGGACGAGGTGCCCGTGTTCACCGGGGTCGATCACGTGGCGCTCGCCGTGCCGTCCGACAACTGGGACGGCATCATGCTGCTGCTCCGTTCGGTGTTCGCGATGGCGCCGCACGAGGGCCTCGACGTCACCGACGCGGTCGGAATGATGCGCAGTCAGGCGCTGACGATGGACCAGACGGGTGCCGACGGCATCGACCGTCCGTTGCGTATTTCCCTGAACATGGTTCCGGGTGCGGTGTCGGGCAACTCCCACATCGCCGCGGCCCGGCGCGGCGGCATCAGCCACGTCGCGTTCTCGTGCACGGACATTTTCACCGCCGCCGCGACCATGCAGTCCAATGGGTTCGAGCCCCTCGTGATCTCGCCGAACTATTACGACGACCTCGAGGCCCGCTTCGGGCTCTCCCGCGAACTCCTGGACCGGATGAGCGGGTCGGGCATCATGTACGACCGCGATGCCCATGGCGAGTTCTTCCACCTGTTCACCCAGACGGTGGGCGCCGACCTCTTCTTCGAGGTGGTGCAACGCGTCGGCGGTTACGAGGGATACGGCGACGCGAACTCTGCGATGCGTCTGGCGGCCCAGTTGCGGGCGGCCGGCTGAAAGGTCACGGCGCCCGCGGTCACGACCCTGGGCGCCGTGACGTCGGCCACTTCTGGAGCGTGACCCCTGGCGTCGATGTGCGCTCATGGGGTGCATGTGACTGGAGAGGTCGAGAAATGTCGGAACTACCGCCAGTCTGACCCTAATGTGTCAATGCGACTCGCCGGTTTGTTCCAGATACGTACTAACCTGTGTCGAAACCGTGACCGTTTCGTTATCGGTCGCGAACTCGACAGAGGAATGTGGTTTTGGCTCTACACCCGAACACCGTCCCGCAAGCCCGGCGCGCCCGGCGCCTCCGTTCGACGAAGATCTCCCGCAGGCGGGTCGTCGCGACCTCGCTGGCGGCCGCTGCTCTTCTCGCCTCCGGCGGCATCGCCTCCGCGGCCACCGGTGAGGTCGCGCAGGCGTCGACCGAGACGGGCGTGTCACTCTCGACGCCGCCCCAGTTCCTGCAGGTCACGCGCCCGGTACCCGTCGACTACACCGAGCAACTCCAGCGCGCCGCCGAGCGTGAGGTTCAGCGGGTGGCGTTCGAGAAGGCCGAGGTCGAACGGCTGGTTCGCGAGGCCGCCGAACAGGCTGCACGCAAGGCTGCGGCCGAGGAAGCGGCACGTCGACCCGCCGTCCTGGTCCCGGCCGACGGCACGTTCACCTCGGGCTTCGGTCCGCGTTGGGGCACCAACCACAACGGCATCGACATCGCCAACTCCATCGGCACCCCGATCAAGGCTGTCACCAACGGCACCGTGATCGAGACCGGTCCGGCCTCGGGATTCGGGCTGTGGGTCCGCATCCAGCAGGACGACGGCACCACCGGCGTGTACGGCCACATCGACACGTCACTGGTGTCGGTCGGGCAGCAGGTCCGGGCCGGCGACCAGATCGCCACCATGGGCAACCGGGGTCAGTCGACGGGACCGCACCTGCACTACGAGGTGTGGGCGGTCAACGGAACCAAGATGGATCCGGCGGGCTGGTTCCAATCGCGCGGAGTGCCCGTCCCCCAGGGGCAGGGCTAGGCGCATACCCCGGATTCCGTCGAGGATGTCGCCCTCCGCGATGTCGATCGCCGCACGGTCGGTGCCGAGCTTCGCAGTGCGGCGCGGAACCCCATCTTCCGTTCGTTCTCGCCGCGGAAGACATTGCTGCTCAGAGTGATCAGGACTGCGGACGGCATGTCGCCGGGCGGCCTCACGGACCTTGTAGCGGTGCTTAAGGCCGCCTCCTGAGGTGAAAATGATGGATATCTGCTGTTGTTTGCCGCTCACAACACAGCGAGACTATTTCCATGACCATCACGACTCCTCCGCCGACCGGCCGGCGTGAGTGGATCCGCGACTCCGACTGCGACCTCGACGCGTTTCGTGCCTCCGTGGACCGCTCGACGAACCTCGCCGACTACCCGTTCGCTCACTCGGTGGAACAGAACGTCCTGCTGTACCGCAGCGACTCGCTGATTCCCCACCTCGACGACGCGCAGTCCCGCCGCGCCGTGCAGACCGAACTCGGGCGCGCGCTCACCGACGGTCCCGGAATCGTGGTGTTCCAGAACGCCTTCAGCGATCTCGTGGTCCTGGATCGTGCCACGGAACAGTTCGACGTCCTCATCGCGCAGCAGCACGCGGCGGGTGGTGTGGTGGGTGACCACTTCGGCAAGGCGGGCGCGAACGACCGCATCTGGAACGCCGCGCAGAAGCTGGCTCTCGGCGCCCCGGACGTGTTCGCCGAGTACTACGCCAACGACATCCTCGCGCTGATCTGCCAGAGTTGGCTTGGACCGCTGTATCAGGTGACGTCGCAGGTCAACGTGGTCAACCCCGGTGGTGCCGCGCAGGTGCCGCATCGGGATTACCACCTCGGCATCGTGCCCCGGCACGAGCTGACCGAGTATCCCGCGCACCTGCACCGGATGTCGGCCGCATTGACACTGCAGGGTGCGGTGGCGCACTGCGACATGCCCGTCGAGAGCGGACCCACCCTGTATCTGCCGTACTCGCAACTGTTCGAGGCGGGCTATTTGGCGTTCTCCCGGCCGGAGTTCGTCGAGTTCTTCCGCGACAGTCATGTTCAGCTGCCGCTGCGGAAGGGCGACGCGGTGTTCTTCAACCCGGCCCTCCACCACGGCGCGGGCCACAACCGTTCGGACGCGATCCGGCGGATGGCCAATCTGCTGCAGATCTCGTCGCCGTTCGGCCGGGCGATGGAGGTGCTGGACCGGGAGGCCATGGCGAACGCCGTGTATCCGGCCCTGCTGGCGCTGCAGAGGGCCGGGGCGAGCGAGCGCACCCTCCGCAATGCCGTCGTCGCGACGGCCGAGTGCTACCCGTTCCCGACCAACCTCGACCACGATCAGCCGGTACACAGTCTCGCGCCGGCCACTCAGGTGGACACGGTGTGGGAAGCGTTGCGGGAGAATGCCGATCCGGCGGTACTCGCGGAACGTCTGTCCACGCAGACCACCCGGCGGCAGCCGTGAGCGGGATCGCCGAGGCGGCCACACTGCCACTACAACAGCACCGTGCGGTGCGATGGGATGAAACACGACGATGACGATTCGACTTGCAGGCGCGCCCATTTCGTGGGGAGTGTGTGAGGTGGAGGGCTGGGGTCACCAACTCGCCTCCGACCGGGTGCTCACCGAGATGCGTGACGCCGGCCTCGCTGCCACCGAACTCGGTCCGGACGGATTCCTCCCCTCGGATCCGCTCGAGCTGACGGACACCCTCGCCCGGTACGACCTGACGGCGGTCGGGGGATTCGTCCCGGTGCTGCTTCACGATCCGGATCACGACGCGGTCGCTGCGATCGGCGGGGCGGTCGACTCACTCGTCGCGTCGGGGTCGGAGGTGATGGTCCTGGCGGCGGTGACGGGATCCGTCGGTTACGATTCGCGACCGGAACTCGACGACTCGGGATGGAAGACGTTGCTACGCAACCTCGACCGCCTGTCGTCGGCCGCTGCCGACCGAGGGATCCGGGCGGTGATCCATCCCCACGTGGGGACCATGATCGAGAACCGCGCCGAGGTGGACCGCATCCTGGACGGCTCGTCGATCCCGCTGTGCCTGGACACCGGACACCTGCTGATCGGCGGCACCGACCCACTCGACCTCGTCACCACGGCACCCGAGCGGATCGCCCACGCGCACCTGAAGGACGTCGATGCGGCGCTCCTCGGGCGGGTCCGGGCGGGCGAACTCACCTACACCGAGGCCGTCGCACAGGGGATGTACACGCCACTGGGCACCGGAGACGTCGATATCGCCGAGGTGGTCGCGCGGCTGCAGAATCAGGGTTACGACGGCTGGTACGTCCTCGAACAGGACACCATTCTCGCGTCGGAACCGGAGGACGAAGGCCCCGCGCGCGACGTCGTCCGGAGCGTCGAATACCTGAGGAGCATCACGCAGTGAGTCCGTTGCCTCTGCGCTGAACCGGTGCCGGCGGGATTCGGCTACGACCGGGCCGGACCGGTCGTGCCGCGCACCACCAGGTGGGGGTCGATCACGAAATCCTGCGGGTCGAGGTCTTCGTTCTCGAGGCGGTCGATGGCGAACCGCACGGCGTGCCGCGCCAGACCCTCCGTGTCCTGCCGCACGGTGGTGAGGTCGATCTGCGACAACTGGGCAAGGTGGCTGTCGTCGTACCCGACGATCGAGATGTCGCCGGGCACGTCGACGTGGGCGCGGGTGAACACGTCCATGAGACCGATGGCGCAGCGGTCGTTGCCGGCGAGCACGGCGGTCGGCAGGCGGTCCTCGGCCAGCAGAGTGTTCGCGGCGGCGACACCTGCCTCTTCGCTGTGCTGACCGGGAATGACGCGAATGTGGTCGGAGAGGTGGAGCTTGCGCATCGCCGCGAGGTACGCGCGACGCCGCTCGGGTGACCCCGGGTCCGCGCCGCCGTCGACGTGCACGATCTCACGATGTCCCAGTTCGACGAGGTGGTCGACGGACTGCCGGATGCCCTTGGCGTCCGCGGTCCGCACGGTGTCGACGGCGGTGTGGGGGAGTGCGCGGCCGACGACGGTGACGACGGCACGGTCCGCGAGCGTCCGCAGATAGTCGGCCTCGGACAGCGGACCGAGCAGGATCAGGCCTTCGCACCGGTGGCTGAGAAGCGCTTCGATCGCCTTGTGTTCGTCCCGGGTGGGTGCGCTCGCGGAGAGCAGGACCTCATATCCGGCGGCCTCGGCCTCCGCGTAGATGGTTCCGATCAGGTCGGCCTGGAAGGTCTGGTGGACGTCGATGAGCACACCGAGGGTGCGACTGCGCCCACGGGCGAGCATGCGGGCGGCCCGGTCGAGCCGGTAGCCGAGGTCGTCCGCGGCCTGGAGGACGCGTTCCCGCGTCTCGTCGGAGGCGCCGGGTTTGTTGCTGAAGATCAGTGACACGAGGGTGCGCGACACCCCGGCCCGAGCCGCGACATCGGCCATCGTGGGGCGTCGGTGCAGGCCGGCGGGTAGCCGTTCCGCACCGTCGTGCGCGGTGGCTCGGTCGTCGAGCATCTCGATCTCCCTCGGTCGCGTCGTCAGGGACATTTTCACGCATCGCGTCATCTGCCCTTGACACCCTCTGTGATTCACATCATAGTAGGTAACTGAAGCGCGTTAGTGAAGCGCTTCAGTCCAGGAGAGAACGCCCCCGTCGGCTGCACCGAGCCGAGCGCACTCGGGCGATATCGACACACGTGAACCGATCTTCCGTGTCGCGATGCGTGAGCATTCCCCAGAAAGGCCAACACCTGATGTCGACAACCCACTCGGCTGCCAGTGCCCGCGGAAGCGGCGGCGCTGCGCGTAACGAGCGCAGTCACAAACGCTTCCTGACCAAGCTCACCGTCATCTCCACGCTCGGGGGCCTGCTGTTCGGCTACGACACCGGTGTGATCTCCGGTGCGCTGCTCTACATGAAAGACGAGCTGAACCTCAGCGCCGTCGGCGAAGCAACCGTCGTGAGCTCGCTGCTCTTCCCGGGTGCCGCCGTCGGTGCGCTACTCGGAGGCCGGTTGTCGGACGCTCTCGGCCGCAAACGCACGCTCCTCGTCTGTGCGGGTCTGTTTCTCGTCGGCGCCCTCGGGTGTGCGATGGCCCCCAACGTGGAGATCATGGTGCTGGCCAGGATCGTCCTCGGGCTCGGTGTGGGCGCCGCCGCCGTCACCTGCCCGCTCTACCTGGCCGAGATGGCGCCGGTCGAGCGCCGCGGTCGGATGGTCACCATCAACGAACTGATGATCGTCACCGGTCAGATGCTCGCCTTCTCGATCAACGCGCTACTCGATCACCTCATCGAGGATCCGACGGTGTGGCGGTACATGCTGGCCATCGCCTCGGTACCCGCGGTACTCCTGCTGATCGGCATGCTCGCGCTCCCGGATTCGCCGCGGTGGTACGCGTCGAAGGGCCGGCTCGCCGAAACCCGCAGCACGCTCGAATTGAGCCGCAGCGAGTCGGAGGCCGCAGTCGAGTACGCCAGCATCAGCCTCCACGCCGCACGCGACCGGAACTCGAAGGTCAGCGGCGCCGTCCACTATCTGCGCGACTATCCCTGGATGCGCCGGATCCTCTGGATCGGCTGCGGTCTGGCCATCGTCCAGCAGGCAACGGGTATCAACACGGTCAACTACTACGCCCCGACGATCCTGGAACAGAGCGGGTTGGGTGTCAGTGCGTCCCTGGTTGCCACCATCGCCGTCGGTGTCACGTCGGTGGTCATGACGATTGTCGGAATCATCCTGCTGGGCTTCGTGAATCGTCGCAAGATGCTGCTGACCGGATTCATCGGTGTGGCATCCTCGCAGGCCGCGCTGTCACTGGTATTCCTGCTGCCCTCGTCCACCGGCCGCAGCTACATCATCCTCGCCGCAATGATGGTGTTCGTCGCCTTCGTGCAGTGCTTCATCGGAACCTGCGTGTGGTTGCTGCTCTCGGAGATCTTCCCGATGGCCATCCGCGGGTTCGCCATGGGCATCGCGGTCTTCGTGCTCTGGACGACGAACGCCTTGATCTCGTTCGTCTTCCCGATCCTGAACTCCGTCCTCGGATCCACCGGAACTTTCGGCCTGTTCGTCCTCGTCAACCTTATGTCGGTGTACTTCGTCTACCGCTTCGTCCCGGAAACCAAGGGTCGCAGCCTCGAAGAGTTGGAGGACCGCCTCGGCGCAGGCAAGCCCGACGCGTCGGCTGCGGGAAGCACCGCTGCCGTCGCCACCCACTGATCGCTGGATCTCAGGCACCGGCGCCGCCGCCTTCGGGTGGTGGTGCCGGTGCGTGGTGGTGTGTGGCTGCCTGAACGAGGGTCAGAAAGGCAGGCGCTCCTCCAGTTCTGGGTTGCCCGGCCTACATGGCACATCCGGCCGCGGCGCCGAGTTCCGTCCTCGTCTCCCCTGCAGTTCGTTCAGATACACCTCGTCCTGCTGGTCGTGGGAGCGCTCGGTGAGCAGTCGGAGGGCACGGGAGCGCTGCACCCCTCGGATGTGGTTGTGGGCGAGTTCGATTGCTGCCCCTTCGGGTTCGGTTCGGATGATGTCGCCCCGCGGCGTGGTCCACTCGACGTTCCCTGCCCCGGTCTGGCGGACGGTCCAGGAGCCGTCGGTTTTCAGCCGGTGGTGACGTCGGCACAGGCACGCGAGATTCGACTCGACCGTGAGACCACCAGTCGCAGGGTCCTCGTGGTCGAACGGCGTCGTATGGTCGATGTCGCAGAGTCGTGCCGAGACCTGGCAGTTGGGGAAGCGGCAGTTGCCGTCGCGGGCCCTGATCCGGCGGCCGAGAGCCGTCCCTGGTGCGTAGGTGAGTTCGGGTCTGGTTGCTGTGTTCCGGATGTAGGTCACGGGTATGCCGTGAGTCTTCTGAACGGGACTGATCTCGAGGACGTGCCCACCTGCGTCGCCTTCGATGGCCAGCGTGTGGATGCGCTGGAAGACACCGTCGGCGGCCAATGTACGGGCGGAGTCCGCACGGATCGGCCCGTATCCCTCGAGGTGGGCGGGAAGGTCGTCGAGTCCGAGGAGAGTCGAGGCGTTGACGACGACCTGAATGAGAGGTGCCCGCCGTGTCCGCGCGGTGGCGACACGGGCCGGGCACTGTTCCCGACCGCAGTGCCACGTGAGGTGCCCGGTGCTATCGGCGAGGGCAGTGAGAGCGTCGGCTCGCCGCTGGGGGAGAGTACGCGGGTCGTCGGCACATACGTCGTGGATCGACATCTCCCGCAACCGCATCGCGAGGGTGTGGGCGTCGGCTGCGGGAAGGTGTCCGTCGAGGTAGGCCATACCGTTCTCCGCGGGGCGGATCCATACGTCGCGATCGGCGACCGCGAGTGTGGTGCGGTGGGCGATGCTGTCGGGGTCGTGACGGGCGATCAGCCGACGAGCGCGGGCTCGCAGTTTGGACGGTGGCAGGGAGCGACTGTCGAGGATCGCGGTTTCGAGTTGCTCCAACTTCGAGTCGCTGACGCCGGCGAGCATGGCGGCGATGACCCGCGCCTGATCCAGGTCGATCCGCCCGGCCGCGAATGCGACTCGGGTGCCGTGCAATCGGTGGCGCAGATCGAGTCCGAGGTCGATCCAGGCGGTCACCACCGGTTCGTTCATTCCCAGTGCGACCGACACCTCCACCGCCGTATGGGAACCGGAGTGGGCCGGGTTGATGCCGCGGCGCTCGTCCTCGTCGCAGCAGAGTCCGTAGAACTCGGTCACCGCCACAACTTGGCGGTACTGAGCCTGCACCAGCACCGATTTGCCGACGCGCAACGCCTCGATCGCCACTATCCCTGGCGGTGTCGCGTCGAGTGCGGCCGCGCTGGAACTGTTGTCCCCCATAGTGTTCAACCCCCGGTATCGAACGTATCTTCGATCCTACCGGGGACCACCGACAAGTATCGGAGAATCTTGCGGACGGCTAGCGCGAAGGTGTGATGTGCGCGAGGTGGAGTAGCGGGAAGGGGTGGCCGTCTGCATCGGTATCGGATCGTCCTGTAATGACGAATCCGTGTGCCTCGTAGAATGCCAACGCTTGCCGGTTCCGCTCATTGACGTCCAGTAGCAGACCGGGAAAACGGTTGATGGCATCGCGCAACAGCGCTGAACCTACACCGCGGCCTCGGTGCACGTCGTCGACGAACAGCACTTCCATCTTCCCGTTTTCGAGTCCGGAGAATCCGGCGGCGAAGCCTTCCCGTACTGCCACTGTGAGATCGAGAGCAGGGAGATAGTCAACCACGATGCGCTGCTCGTATTATGTGACGTCCTCATCGGGGATGAAGTGGTGCGTCGCCTGGACCGCGCCTTTCCAGATGGCAGCGCGGACCGGTAACTCTTCCTCACCGAGGCACGCACGCAGTTCGATGCTTCCGATCGGTCGCGGCCGAATCCAAGACTGGCCGGTGAGTGCTCGACGAGTCCAGAGACTCGTCAACCACGCACGGGGAGCGGAGCTCCGTTCAGCAACGCGTCCCTGGCCATCGTCGCGGCTCCGATCCGCTGGGCCGATTCGCCGAGTTGGGTTTCGCGGATGCGGGCGAGGGGACGGTGTCCGGAACCGGTTGCGAGAGAGGCGTAGACGTCCCGCGCGTGATCGAGGAACAGCGGGGCCGAGCCGCTGACACCACCGGAGACGACGACGAGATCGGGGTCGTAGACGTCACCGACCATGGCGAGTCCGACGCCGAGCCACCGCGCGAACTCGTCCATGGTGCGGACAGCGAGCGGGTCGCCGTCCCGCGCGGCGCTCGCGATACGGCGGCCGGTGAGCGATCCCGGGTCGCTCGCCACCTCGCGCGCGAGCACCGTCGAACTCGTCGGGTCGGCGGCGAGGAGTTCGATGGCCGTGTCGACGAGCGCGGTTCCGCTGCAATACCGTTCCCAGCACCCCCGTTTACCGCAGGCGCACGGTCTGCCGCCCGGGACCACCTGGAGGTGGCCCAGTTCGGGAGCAACGCCGAAACTGCCGCGGTAGAGCGTGCCGTCGATGAGCAGCGCCGCACCGATGCCGGTGCCGATCGCGACCATCACGACATTGCGACCACCGGCGGCCGCACCGAACCGGTGCTCCGCCCACGCCGCCGCGTTCGCGTCGTGTTCGAGGACCACCGGCAGCCCGAGCCGGTCGCTCAGGTCGTTCGCCACCGGCACGTTCTTCCACGGCAGGTGCGGGGCGAAACGCACCGTGGTGAGGTCGGAGGTGATGAATCCGGCCACGGCGAGACCGACGGCGGCGATCCGATGACGGGACGCGAGCTCGCGGACGGCACGGTCGAGCGCGTCCTCGAGGGCCTTCGCCGACTGCGGGGTGGGTGCCTGGACGGAGTCGAGAACCTCACCGGTTTCGTCGACGACGCAGGCCCGGATACTGGTACCACCGACGTCGATGCCGACGGTGAGAGCGGAAGCAGGCACGGAGGCGACGGTACTCACCGTGCGGAGGCCGTCGCCGCCTCGGGTACCGCCCGGGAATCCTCCCAGGCATCGAGCCGGTTGATGGCCGTCCTCGCGACCACCTGTTGCTCCGTGACCGCCAGGTGTCCGCGGGTTCTTCCGAGGAACGACCATGTCCAGGACATGGCGGTCGCGAGCCGGCTCTTGAATCCGACGATGTAGACCAGATGGATCAGGAGCCAGAGCAGCCAGGCGAGCAGCCCGGTCAGTTGGAGGCGACCGACCTTCGCGACCGCGTGGAAGCGGGAGATCATGGCCATGCTGCCCTTGTCCGTGTAGCGGAACGGGACGCGTTCGGGCTTGTCGCGACCCTGCCGGTGGGCCCGCACCTCCGCGGCGATCAGCTGCGCGGCGTAGCGGCCGCCCTGGATCGCGACCTGCGCGACACCGGGAAGTCCGTCGCGATTCATCATGTCCCCGACGACGAAGACGTTGCTGTGGCCGGGCAGTGTGAGGTCGGGTTCGACGAGGACACGGCCCGCGCGATCGGTGGCGGCGCCGGTCTGTTCGGCCAGTTGCCTGCCCAGCGGACTGGCAGCGACACCGGCAGACCAGATCTTGCAGGCGGCCTCGATCCGCCGCTCGATTCCGTCCTGGTCGCGGACGGTGAGTCCGTCGTCGTTGACGTCGGTCACCATCGCGCCGAGCTGGATCTCGACTCCGAGATTCTCCAGCGTGTCGGCGGCAGCTCGACGCAGTTTCTCGTCGAAAGGCGGGAGCACGGTGGGCGCCGCGTCGAGCAGGATGATCCGCGCGTCACGGGGATCGATGGTGCGGTAGGCGCCGGCGAGAGTGCGGTGCGCGAGCTGGGCGATCTCGCCTGCCATCTCGACTCCGGTGGGCCCGGCTCCGACCACGACGAACGTCAGGAGTCGCGCCCGCTCGGCGGGATCGGTGCTCACCTCGGCGCTTTCGAAGGCGCCCAGGATGCGGCCGCGCAACTCGAGGGCGTCGTCGATCGTTTTCATTCCGGGTGCGTGCTCGGCGAAATGGTCGTTGCCGAAATAGGATTGGCGGGCGCCCGCCGAGACGACGAGGCTGTCGTACTCCGTGACCGTCGTGCGGCCGCGGTGGGTGGAGGTGACGGTCCGGTCGGCGACGTCGATCGTTTCGACTCCGCCGATCAGGACGGACGCGTTCTGCTGGTCTTCGAGGACGAGTCGCGTCGCGGGCGCGATCTCACCCTCGGACAGGATTCCCGTCGCCACCTGATACAGCAACGGCTGGAACAGGTGGTGTGTCGTGCGATCGATCAGAGTGACATCGACGTCCGTCCGTTTCAGGGCCTTGGTGGCGAAGAGGCCGCCGAATCCCGATCCGATGACCACGACCCGATGACGGCGGGCGAGAGAGGTGTCGCTCATGAAGTTCCTTTCGATCGAACGGACTCCGCGCCGGACCGCGGACGGTCCGGCGCGGAGAACCAGTACCTATGCGTTCCGGGGGAATCCGAGGTTGAGGCCGCCGTGGCTGGGGTCGAGCCAGCGGGTGGTGACGACCTTGCCGCGGGTGAAGAAGTGGACGCCTTCGGTGCCGTGGGCGTGGCTGTCGCCGAACAGGGAGTTCTTCCAGCCCCCGAAGCTGTAGTAGGCCATGGGGACGGGGATGGGAACGTTGATGCCGACCATGCCGACCTCGACCTCGTTCTGGAACCGCCGGGCGGCGCCGCCGTCGTTGGTGAAGATGGCGGTGCCGTTGCCGAACTGGCTGGCGTTCACCAGTTCCAGGGCCTCGTCGTAGGACTCGACCCGGATCACGGAGAGGACGGGTCCGAAGATTTCGTCGGTGTACACACTCATGTCCGTGGTGACGTGGTCGATCAGGGTCGGTCCGAGCCAGAACCCGTCCGCACCGCCATTCGCCTGCACGGTGCGCCCGTCCACGACGATGGTGGCGCCGTCCTGTTCGCCGGCGTCGATGTAGGAGGCGACCTTGTCGCGGTGCACCTTCGTCACCAACGGACCCATGTCGGAGTCCTGGGTGCCGTCGCCGATCTCGAGGGTGTCGGTGCGCTGTTTGATCTTGGCGACCAGTTCGTCGGCGATGTCGCCGACCGCGACCAGCGCGGAGATGGCCATGCAGCGTTCCCCGGCGGACCCGAAGCCGGCGTTGACCATGGCGTCGGCGGCGAGGTCGAGGTCGGCGTCCGGGAGGACGATGGCGTGGTTCTTCGCCCCGCCGAGTGCCTGGACGCGTTTGCCGTGGGCGGTGCCGGTGGCGTACACGTACTGGGCGATGGGGGTGGAGCCGACGAAGCTGATGGCCTTGATGGCGGGGTTGGTGAGCAGTTCGTCGACGGCGGTCTTGTCGCCCTGCAGGACGTTGAACACCCCGGCCGGGAGTCCGGCTTCGGCCCAGAGTTCGGCCATCCAGATCGCGGCGGTCGGGTCCTTCTCACTGGGCTTGAGGACGACGGTGTTGCCGGCGGCGATGGCGATGGGGAAGAACCACATCGGGACCATGGCGGGGAAGTTGAACGGGGAGATGATCCCGACGGGCCCGACGGGCTGGCGGATGGAGGAGACGTCGATGTTGGTGGAGGCGTTTTCGGTCATGCCGCCCTTGAGCAGGTGGGGCATGCCGCAGGCGAATTCGACGACTTCCTGGCCGCGGGAGACCTCACCCAACGCGTCGGAAACGACCTTGCCGTGCTCGGCGGTGATGATCTCCGCCAACTCGCCCTTGCGGGCGTTGAGCAGTTCCCGGAACTTGAACACGATGGAGGAACGCTTGGCGAGGGAGGTGTCGCGCCAGGCGGGGAACGCGGCCGCGGCGGCGTCGATCACGGCGCGGGCGTCCTCGACGCTGGCCAGGGCGACCTGACCCGTCACGGCACCGGTGGCCGGGTTGGTGACCGGGGCGGTGTTGCCGCTCGTACCGGCGAATCCCTTGCCGTCGGACCAGTGTGCGATCTCGCGAGTGATGTTGGTGCTCATGTGTTGTCCTTTCACCGCGTGCGCGCGATGTAATCCTTCATGGTCTTCAGTTGGTAGCGGGAGACGTCGTGAGCGTTCTCGTCTTCGGCGAAAACGCTGGACACCATCACCGTGTCGGGTTTGTCGTAGAAACCGAGTTCGCCGAGCCCGCCGAAGAACTCGTCCCAGTCGAGGTCGCCGTCACCGATCTTGAGGTGCTGGTGGACACGCACCGGGTTGCCGGGCGGGTTGGTGATGTACCGCAGTCCGTGCGAGCGGTGGTGATCCATCGTGTCCGCGACGTGGACGAGCCGCAGCATGTCGCCGGCGGCCCGCATGATCTCGAGCATGCCGGCGCCCATGTGATAGCTGTGGCACGCGACGTACACCAGTCCGAAGTTCTTCGAGTTGATGCCGCGGATCATCCGGATGGCGTCCAGACCGTTCTCCACGAAATCGTCGGGGTGCGGATCGATGCGAACGTCGATGCCTTCACGCTCGATGATGGGGACGAGTTCCTCCATCGACCGGTAGAAGGCGCGCTCCGATTCCTCGGCCTTCTCCGGGCGGCCGCTGAACTCGGTGTTCATCACGTTCACACCGAGGTCGACGGTGATCTGAATGGCGCGCTTCCAGTACCGCACCGCCGCCTCGCGGGCGTCCTCGTCCGGGCCGGACCACCGCAGAACCGGCAACACGGAGGCGATTCCGACGCCCGCGTCGCTGCAGGCCTTGCGGAACTGCCGGACCAGCTCGTCGTCGGCCTTCGGGTGGTTGAAGAACGGGATCATGTCGCGATGCGGGGTGAGCTGCAGGTGTTCGAAGCCGAGTTCCGCGACCACCGCCGGCAATTCGAGAAGCGCGTAGTCGTGGTGGAAGGGCGTGGGATCGAGTGCAATCTTCATCGTGTTCACGCTCCCGGAATGGAGGAACGGTCGACCATGTCGACGGCCACGCGCTCGCCGGTCTCGAGCGACTGCACGCCGGCGGCGCACACGGCAGCGGCTGCGTAGCCGTCCCACGCACCGGGCCCGTCGATGTAGGTGCCGGTCTCCGCGCCCGTGCGGGCGGCGTTCACCCAGCGCTGGATCTCGACGTCGTACGCCTGGCCGAAGCGCTCCTTGAACGAGGGGGTGATCTCCCCGCCCGACATACCTGCGCCCGAGCGGCCGTTGCCCGCGCCGGTGCCGAACTTTCGGACGAGCCCGACATCGAGACCGATGAACGCCGAACCCTTCTCGGCGACGATCTCGGTACGCACCTCGTACGCGACACCGGTGGTCACGAAGACCTCGACGTCCACGTGACGACCGGACTCGGTGGTGAAGAACGCGATCTGAGGATCCTGCAGACCCTCGGGCGCACCCGGATTCGCGGCGGGGCGGAGGATCTGCACGGACGTGATCTCCTCGTCGAACAGGAATCGGGTCACGTCCACCTCGTGGACCAGCGAGTCCTTGACGATCATCGAGCTGTCGAAGCTCGGGGGCACAGCGGGGTTCCGGTGCACGCAGTGGGCGAGGAGAACCTGCCCGAAAGTGCCGTCGTCGATGAGCGACTTCAGCTGCTCGTACTCGTGGTCGAACCGTCGCATGAAGCCGACCTGGATCAACTTCTTACCGAGCTCGGCTTCCCGCTTGACGATCTCGAGAGACGTGGCGACGTCGGTGGTCAGCGGCTTCTCACACATCACCGGCTTGCCGTGCTCGAGGCAGGCGAGAAGCTGCTTCTCGTGCGTCGGCCCGGGGGTGGCCAGGACGACGGCGTCGACGTCCGGATCGGCGATCGCGTCGAGCGGGTCGCCGATCACCCGGCATCCGGGGATCCCGGCCGCGATCTGCTCGGCCTTCTCGGTGAAATAGTCGTTGACGACGGCGACGGTCGCGCCCTTGATGCGCTCGGTGATGCGTGCGACGTGGTCGGCGCCCATCATTCCGACACCCAGGACGGCGATCCGCAGGTCGTTGCTTCCGGACATAGCTGACTAGCTCCTGACGTGGTCGGTTAGACGAACTTGACGGACGGGATCCCGCAGGACCCCAGGTACTTACGGGTGCGCTGGGCGATCGGCAGCGGAACGTCCACGGCGCAGGGGTAGAGATCCTGCTCGACGATCGCGAACACGTCGATGTCGAGCTTCTCGATCGCGGCGAGCAGGGGCGGCAGGTCGGGGATGCCGAGCGGCGGCTCGATCATCGCGCCGAGCTTGACGGCCTCGCCGAACGGCAGGTCCTCCGCCTCGACCTTGGCACGGACCTCGGGATCGACCTGCTTGAGGTGCAGGTAGCCGATCCGCTCGGGAGCACGCTCGATGATCGCGAGGTTGTCGCCGCCGCAGTAGCTGATGTGACCGGTGTCGAGGCACAGGTTCACGTACTCGCTGTCGGTGCCGTCGAGGAAGCGGTACACGTTCTCCTCGGTGTCGACGTGGCTGTCGGCGTGCGGGTGGTACTGCGCCTTCACGCCGTACTGCTCGAACATCTTCTTGCCCAGCTCGTTCATGCCGCCGGTCTTCTTCTTCCACTGCGCCGCAGTGAGAGTGCGGTCCTCGAGCACCTCGCCGCTGCTCGGGTCACGCCACATTTCCGGGATGACGACCACGTGCTTGCCGCCGACGGCGGCGGTCAGCTTCGCGACGTCCTCGATCTGGGTCCACACGGCATCCCAGGAGTCGTCCTGGTGCAGGTGCTCGAACACGGTGCCTGCCGACAGTTTCAGATTGTGGGCCGCGAGTTCGTCACGGAGCTGCTGCGGATCGGTCGGCAGGTAGCCGTACGGCCCCAGCTCGATCCACTCGTAGCCGGACGCCGATACCTCGTCGAGGAACCGTCCGTACGGGGTCTGCTGCGGGTCTTCCGGGAACCAGACGCCCCAGGAGTCGGGGGCGGATCCGACGCGAATGACGCTCATCGGGAAATCCTTTCGAAAGTTCTACGGGGGAGAATTAGTTGCCGGACGGGCGCAGGAACGGGCGCTGGATCTTCTTCCACTGCGCGTACGTCTCGTAGGCGGTCCGGGTGGAGTCGAGGGTGCTGGTCTCGCTGACCGGGACGTCCCACCAGGATTCGCTGTCCGGCGCGGCGATCCGCGGGTCCGTCTCGACGTGGATGACGGTGGTGTTGTCGCCGGCCTTCGCCACCTTGACGGCGTCGGCGAACTCGGCGGCCGTGTTCGCGCGGATCACGTCGGCGCCGAGGCTCGCGGCGTTGGCCGCCAGGTCGACGGGCAGGATGTCGCCGTCGAGCCGGCCGGAGTCGCCCCGGTAGCGGTAATCGGTGCCGAACCGCTGGGAGCCGAGCGACTCCGACAGCGACCCGATGGACGCGAAGCCGTGATTCTGCACGAGGACCACGATGACCTTGACGTTCTCCTGCACGGCCGTGACGAGTTCGGTGGCCATCATCAGGTACGAGCCGTCGCCGACCATGATGAACACGTCGCGGTCGGGGCAGGCCATCTTGGCGCCGATGCCGCCGGCGACCTCGTAGCCCATGCAGGAGAAACCGTATTCGACGTGGTAGCCCTTGGGGTCGCGG
Organism: Rhodococcus sp. JS3073; assembly: GCF_026810085.1. NCBI lineage: Bacteria > Bacillati > Actinomycetota > Actinomycetes > Mycobacteriales > Nocardiaceae > Rhodococcus > Rhodococcus sp. JS3073. Next base: position 7,031,097 of record NZ_CP113951.1, read on the forward strand.
GTGCGCCACAGCTTGTGCAGATCACCGGGCATGGAGCCGGCCGCGCACACGACGACGTCGCGCGGATCCGACAGTGTGTTGGCGAGACCGATGACCTGGTTCTGGTTCAAGCCGAGCGAATCGTCGTCGATCCTGTAGACCGAGTCGACCGTGGACTCCCAGTGTGCTGCGAGTTCGGCTGTGCGCGAGCGGTACTCGCCGGAAACCTGGTAGTCGCCCAGTGCCGCGGTGAGCGCCTCGAGTGCCTCGCGGGCGTCCGCGACGACACTGACGCCGCCCTGCTTCACCGAGTCGATCGACGCGACGTTGACGTTGACGAACCGCACGTCGGGGTTGTTGAACGCGGTGCGCGACGCGGTGGTGAAGTCGCTGTAGCGGGTGCCGATGCCGATGATCACGTCGGCCTCGGTGGCGAGTGCGTTGGCCGCGGTGGTCCCGGTCGAGCCGATCGCGCCGACCGACTGCGGGTGGTCGTAGGGCAGTGCGCCCTTGCCGGCCTGACTCTGGCCGACCGGAATCCCGGTCGCCTCGGCGAAGGAGGCCAGTGTGTCGGTGGCGCCCGAGTAGATCAGGCCACCACCGGCGACGATCAGCGGTTTCTTCGCCGACCGGATCACGTCCGCGGCCCGAGCGATCACCGACCTCTCGGGGAGCGGCCGGGCCACGTGCCACGTGCGCTCGGCGAACAGCGACTCCGGCCAGTCGAAGGCCTCCGCCTGCACGTCCTGCGGAATGGCGACGGTGGCCGCACCCGTCTCGACGGGGTCGGTCAGCACGCGCATCGCGCCGAGCAGCGCCGACGGCAACTGCTCCGGCCGCCACACGCGGTCGAAGTAACGCGACAGCGGTTTGAATGCGTCGTTGACGGTGACGTCACCGCTGGACGGCAGTTCGAGTTCCTGCAGCACCGGTGCGCTCGCGCGGGTGGCGAACGTGTCGGCAGGCAGGAGCAGGACGGGCAGCCGGTTGATGGTGGCGAGGGCCGCGCCGGTCAGCATGTTGGTCGAGCCGGGGCCGACGCTGGCCGACACCGCCCACGTCTGCAGGCGGTCCTTCTGGCGGGCGTACGCGACCGCACTGTGCACCATCGCCTGCTCGTTACGGCCGAGGACATACGGCAGTTCGGGTTCGGTGCCGGCGTCGACGGCGTCGATCTCGGCCTGCAGGAGTGCCTGACCGAGTCCGGCGACGTTGCCGTGGCCGAAGATGCCGAAGCAGCCGGCGAAGAACTTGGTGCGTTCGCCGTCCCGCTCGACGTACTGGTTGGCGAGGAATCGGATGGTTGCCTGAGCCACCGTGAGGTGGACGGTGCCTTCGGCGTCGGGGTTCTTGCTCGCCGACATCGGCGCGGTGGACACCACGGTCATGCTCCTTCGGACGGTGCGTGGAGGGGGAGGCGGGGATCGACGGTCTGGTGGTCCCAGCTGCCGCGCAGCCAGGTGTGGGCCGGGTCGTCGCAGATGTTCCAGACGCGGTCGTCGCCGGGCCCGGCCATGACGTTCAGGTAGTACATGTGATGTCCGGGGGCCGCGATCGACGGTCCGTGGTAGCCGTGCGGAACGAGGACCACGTCGCCGGAGCGCACTTCCTCGAGCACCTCGATGGGCCGCTCGGGAGTGCCGTACACGCGATGGTAGCCGAATCCGGTTCCGCCGAAATCCACTGCGGTGGCATTGGCTTCGGCGATCTCGAAGTAGTAGATCTCCTCGAGCTGCGACTCGACGTCGCTGTTCTCGTCGTGCTTGTGGCTCGGGTACGACGACCAGTTGCCGCCGGGAGTGACGACCTCGCACGCGATGATCGAATCGGCCTCGAAGCGGTCGGCGGTGCCGAAGTTGTGCACCTGGCGGCTGCAGTTGCCCGCGCCGCGCAGTTCGACGGAGATGTCCGCAGCCGGGACGTACCGGAACGGGAACTTCTGCCGGGCGCGGGCGCCGCACAGGGCGAATCGTCCACCGGTCGCGCTCGCCACCGTGTACGCCGAATCCCGGCCCACGTAGGCGAAGTCGCTCGGTCCGTCGAATACGGATCGCCGTCCGGTGAGCGCGAACTCGGTGCCCTCGCTCGACACCGCCGCGGACCCGGCAAGTGGCACGACGATGATCTCGTCGTCACCGGACGCGAGTTCGGCCGACCCGCCGGGGGTCAGGGTGAGCACCCGAAGACTCGATTCGGTCCAGCCCGCCGATTCGGGGGTGACCTCGAGGTCGAACGGTCCGGTGGCCGCGGAACCGACCGGCACGTAGTACTTGCTGTTCATCGTGGGCCTCTCCGGCGTGCGTCAGTGAACGAGGGATACGGCGGTGTCGACCGCGGCGGCGACGTCCTCGTCCCGCGGGTACAGCAGGGTGCGTCCGACGATCAGGCCGCGGACCGACGGCAGCGCGAGGGCCTTGGCCCAGCTCGCGAACGTCTCCTCGGGGGCCGTCTGCGGGTCTCCGCCGAGCAGCAGCGTCGGAAGCGTCGTCGCGTCCATGACGCGTTCCATCTCCTCGACCACCGGAAGCTTCATCCAGGTGTAGGCGGACGTGGAGCCCAGGCCCTGGCTGATGTGGATCGACTTGATCACGGCGTCGGCGCTGAGATCGTTCTTGACCTTGCCGTCGACCCGCCGTGACAGGAACGGTTCCACCATGGCCATCAGTCCGGCCTCGGCCAGTGCATCGACCGCCTGGGCGCACGCGGTGAGGGTGGAGAGCGTGCCGGGATCGTCGAGATCGATGCGGCACAGCATCTTTCCGCCGTTCATGCCGGCCTTCGCGGTGCCGGCCGCGGTGTAGCCGGTCATCCGGTCGTCGAGTTCGAAACTGGCGCCGGCCAGGCCGCCGCGGTTCATCGACGAGATGACCACCTTGTCGTCGAGCGCACCGAGCAGCACCAGATCGTCGAGGATGTCGGCGGTGGCGAGTACACCGTCCACACCCGGGTTGCGCAGGGCGGTGCGGAGGCGGTCGAGGAGGTCGGTGCGACTGTTCATCGCGGTCGGTCGGTCGCCGACCGAGAGTGCGCCGCGGGCGGGGTGGTCGGCGGCGACGATCATGAGCCGGCCGTTACCACGCACGGTGGGCCGGGCGATCCGGGTCGCCCAGGCGCGGTCGATGGCGGCCGGGTCGTTCGCGCGGACCTCGGTGACGTCGGCGTAGGACGAGCAGACTGCGCGGTGAGCGAGAGTTTCAGACATTGACAGCCTCCGAAGCGGTGGAATCGGCGAGCTCACGGACCTCGTCGGCCGTCGGCATCGCGGTGGAGCATTCGAGCCGGGAGGCGACGATCGCCCCCGCGGCGTTGGCGTAGCGCAGGATCTTCTCGAGAGGCCACCCGGCGAGCAGGCCGTGGCACAGCGTCCCGCCGAAGCTGTCGCCGGCACCGAGCCCGTTGACGACGTCGACCTCGTTGGGCGGCACCGTGATGGACTGGGTGCGGGTCTTGCCGAGCACGCCCTTGGGACCCTGCTTGACGATCGCGAGTTCGACGCCGAGGTCGAGCAGGGCGTCCGCGGCCTTGTGCGCGTTGGTCTCGCCGACCGCGATCTCGCACTCCTCCCGGTTGCCGACCGCGACGGTGACGTGCTGCAGGGCCCGCTGCACCTGAGCGGTGGCCTCGGCAGGAGAGGACCAGAACATCGGGCGGTAGTCGAGGTCGAGGACGGTGTGGGTGCGGCGTCCGCGGGCCTCCCAGGCCGCGAAATGCGCGCTGCGGCTCGGCTCTTCGGACAGCCCGGTGACCGTCGACCAGTAGAGCTTCGCGTCGCGGACGGCGTCGAGATCGAGGTCCGCGGGCTTCACCTGCAGATCCGGGGCGACGGGCTTGCGGTAGAAGTACAGCGGAAAGTCGTCCGGCGGGAAGATCTCACAGAACGTGACGGGAGTCGGGTGCTCGGTGTCGATGCCGACGTAGCGGTTGTCGACGCCGAGATCGGTGAGTGCCGTGCGGACGAAGCGCCCGAAGGGATCGTTGCCGACACCCGAGATGAGGGCGCTGCGGCAGCCGAGGCGGGCGGCGGCGACGGTGACGTTGGCCGCGCTTCCGCCGAGGAACTTGCCGAACGTCTCGACGTGCTCGAGTCCGACTCCGGTCTGCAATGGGTAGATGTCCACACCGCAGCGCCCGATGGCGAGGACGTCCAATCCGTTCCCGGTGGTGTGCGTCTGGATGGTGGTCAAGGCTGACTCCCGAATAGGTCGTTGTGGGTGGTCTGCGCAGGGCGCCGAGGTCTGGTTGAAACTGTGCTCCACATCACCGGCTCCTGTCAAGACTTTGTCCTGACATTATTACTTGAAGTCAATCTGGTGTTAGTGTTCGCATACACTGCCGGAAAGGCCGGCGACGGCGGACGTCGCCCCGCGTACGAGGATCGGAGTTGTCCGTGGGTGCACCACTCGCAGTCGAGCTCGACAGATCGAGCCCGGTTCCGCTGTATTTCCAGCTCGCGCAGACGATCGAGAACGCGATCATCGGCGGGGAACTCGCCCCCGGTGACCGTTTCGAGAACGAACTGGCGCTCGCCAAGCGGCTGAACCTGTCCCGTCCCACCACGCGCCGTGCCATCCAGGAACTCGTCGACAAGGGACTGCTCGTCCGCAAACGCGGGGTCGGAACGCAGGTGGTGCAGAGTGCCGTGCACCGGCCGGTCGAACTCACGAGCCTCTTCGACGACCTCGCGCGGGCGGGACAGAGCCCGACCACCAAGCTCCTCGACTACCAGGTATCCGTGCCGGCCGAAGACGTCGCCGCCGAACTCAACCTGCAGCCCGGCGCCGAGGTCGCGTCCATCCGGCGCCTCCGCAGCACCAACGGCGAACCGCTGGCGCTGATGACCAACCACATTCCGGTGGACCTCGCGCCGGACCCCGAGGAACTGGAGGCGCACGGCCTCTACCACGCACTCCGGGCCCGCGGCGTGCACATCCGTCTCGCACGGCAACGCATCGGCGCGAAAGCGGCGAGCAAGGCGGAGGCGTCGCTGCTCGACGAGAAGACCGGGGCGCCGCTGCTGACGATGAACCGGACCGCGTTCGACGATTCGGGAAGCGCCGTCGAGTTCGGCAGCCACTGCTACCGCGCGTCGCGGTACTACTTCGACACGACCGTTGTCGATCGCTAGAACCGCGCGCGCGACGTCGTTCCCCCGTGGAATGGCCCTGCTGGTGGCAGGCGCCCTCTTCATGGAGATTCTCGACGCCACCATCATCGCGCCGGCCGTCCCGCTGATCGCCGAGTCCTTCGGTGTCGACGCGGTCGACGTCAACATCGCGATCTCCGCCTACCTGGTGACGGTCGCCGTCCTCATCCCCGCGAGCGGGTGGGTGGCCGACCGGTTCGGGACCCGCCGCGTGTTCGTGGCCGCCATCGCCGTGTTCACGCTGGCGTCCATCGGGTGCGCGGTGAGCGTGTCGTTGCCGATGCTCGTCGCGATGCGGGTGCTGCAGGGAGTCGGCGGCGCCATGATGGTTCCGGTCGGGCGGCTCGCGGTGCTGCGGTCGAGCACGAAGAGCGACCTCGTCCGCGCGATAGCTCTGCTCACCTGGCCCGCGCTCGCGGCGCCCGTGATCGCGCCCCTGCTCGGCGGTGCGATCGCCACCGTCGGCTCGTGGCGATGGATCTTCGTCATCAACATTCCCATCGGCGTCGTCGGAATTCTGCTGTCCCTGAAGCTGGTTCACGGGGCAGGTTCGCGGTCGACGAGCAGGCTGGACTGGCGGGGCCTCCTCGGGGTCGGAACGGGAATCGCGGCAGCCCTGATCGCGCTGGAGAGCATCCGCGTGACGGGCACGGACTGGCGCCGGGTCGCGATCGGGGGAGTGGTCGCGGTCGTCCTGCTGGCGGCCTCGGTGCTCCATCTCGCCCGCACTCCGCATCCGCTCGTCGACTTCCGCGTGCTGCGCGTCCGGACGCTACGAAACACCGTCACCGGCGGTTCGCTCTACCGCCTGATCGTCACGGCTGTCCCGTTCCTGCTGCCGCTGCAGTTCCAACTCGGTTTCGGCTGGACGCCGTTCCTCGCGGGTCTGCTCGTCGCGGCGCTGTTCGCCGGGAACATCGCCGTCAAACCCTGTACGACGCCGCTGATGCGACGCTTCGGGATCAGGCCGATCCTGCTGGTCAACGCCCTGCTGTCCGTCGGCTGCTTCGGGCTGCTCGCCGCCCTGAGTTCGTCGACCCCGATGCCGGTCATCGCCGGGGTCCTGTTCGTGAGCGGAGCCCTGCGTTCGGTCGGATTCACCGCGTACAACAGTCTCGCGTTCTCCGACGTCGACCGTGCCGACCTCACGCACGCGAACACTCTCAACGCCGCCGTGCAGGAACTGGCGGCCGGTCTCGGGATCGCGGTCGCAGCGCTCGCTCTCACCGCGTTCACGCCGTTGGCGACGTCGTCCGAGCACGGGTTCGGGTCCGAATATTCCTGGACCTTCGTCCTTTTGGGCCTGCTGATGCTGTGCACGGTGATTGACACGCTGCGTCTGCCGCGCGACGCCGGGGCAGCGGTCACGCGCTGAGCGCGCCTTCATCCGTCCACGAATCCGATCGACTTACGGGCCGACCCCGGGGACACCTCTGTGCACGCATTTGATATGCGGTCCTAATGTCCAGACAAACTATTGACTTTCGGGTGTGACGCGTATTACATCTAAGGCACACGGCCAAGACGTCACCGGGCCGTTCGTCCCCCCGAGAGGAAAAGCAGATGAACTTCCCCAACCGGCGTCGTGTGGCGGTACTGGCCTGCGCGAGTGCCCTGGTGATGAGCCTCGCGGCGTGCTCGAGCACCGGAGGCAAGCCGGACAGCAGCGGGTCCGGGATCGGCGCGGGCACCGCCGACACCCCGCGCATCACGATCGCGATGGTCACGCACGCGGCACCGGGCGACACCTTCTGGGACCTGATCCGCACGGGCGCGCAAGATGCCGCCGACAAGGACAACGTCGAACTGAAGTACTCCTCCGATCCGCAGGCCCCCAACCAGGCCAACCTCGTGCAGACGGCAATCGACTCCAAGGTCGACGGCCTCGCGCTCACCCTCGCCACCCCCGAGGCGATGGCCCCCGCCGTCAAGAGCGCACAGGACGCGGGCATCCCGATCTCCGCGTTCAACGCCGGATACGGCGCCTGGAAGGACATGGGGGTCAACCAGTACTTCGGGCAGGACGAGACCATCGCCGGGCAGGCCGCGGGGAACCGGCTCAACGACGACGGCGCCAAGCACGTCATCTGCGTCATCCAGCAACAGGGCCAGATCCAGCTCGAATCCCGTTGCGCCGGCGCCAAGCAGACCTTCCGCGGCACGTTCGAGACACTCAACGTGAACGGTGAGGACATGCCGTCGGTGAACTCGACGATCGCCGCCAAGCTCCAGCAGGACCCGTCCATCGACGGTGTGCTCACGCTCGGCGCCCCGATCGCCCTCACCGCCGTGCAATCGGTCGGTAACGCGGGCAGCCCGGCCAAGGTCTACACGTTCGACACCAACGCGGCACTCGTCGACGCCATCTCCGACGGCAGCGTGCAGTGGGCCATCGACCAGCAGCCGTACCTGCAGGGCTACCTCGCCATCGATTCGCTGTGGCTGTACCTGAACAACGGCAACGTCATCGGCGGCGGCGGGCCGACGCTGACCGGGCCGTCGTTCATCGACAAGACCAACATCGACAAGGTCGCCGAGTACGCCAAGGCCGGCACCCGCTGATCGGCGGTCGATCACATGGCAGGGCACACGATCCGGACCCCGGTGGGTCCATCTCACGCACACACCATCACCGTCACCATCGACCCGGTCGCAGGACCGGCCGGCACCGCACAACGCTGAGATCCACCGGCGCGGAGAGGAAATCATGTCCACACAGCAAGATCTGGACCTTGCCAGTCACAAGGTCGTCCACGACGAGAGGGTGAAGGAGCAGAAACGCCTGCAGCGTCTGCTGGTCCGCCCGGAGATCGGGTCCCTGTTCGGGGCGATCGCCATCTTCGTCTTCTTCATGGTCGTCGCACCCCCGTTCCGCAGCCCCGAAGCGTTGGCCACGGTGCTCTACGCCTCCTCCACGATCGGGATCATGGCGTGCGCGGTGGCGCTGTTGATGATCGGCGGCGAATTCGACCTCTCCGCCGGTGTCGCGGTCACCACCAGTTCCCTGGCGGCGTCGATGATCGCCTACAACCTGCACCTGAACCTGTGGGCCGGCGCCGCCCTCGCCCTGGTGGTGTCGCTGGCGGTCGGGTTCTTCAACGGGTACCTGGTGATGAAGACGAAGATCCCCAGCTTCCTGATCACGCTGAGCTCGTTCCTGATGCTCACCGGCATCAACCTGGCGGTGACCAAACTGATCACCGGGCAGGTCGCCACCCCCAGCGTGTCCGACATGGCCGGGTTCGACTCGGCGAAGAAGGTGTTCGCGTCCTCCTTCGAGGTCGGTGGGGTGTCGGTGCGGATCACCGTGGTGTGGTGGCTGCTGTTCACCGCGATCGCCACCTGGGTGCTGTTCAAGACCCGGATCGGGAACTGGATCTTCGCGGTCGGCGGCAACCAGGACTCCGCCCGCGCCATCGGTGTGCCGGTCACCAAGGTCAAGATCGGGTTGTTCATGACCGTCGGGTTCGCCGCCTGGTTCGTCGGCATGCACCTGCTGTTCTCGTTCAACACCGTCCAGTCCGGGCAGGGCATCGGCAACGAGTTCCTCTACATCATCGCCGCGGTCATCGGCGGCTGCCTGCTCACCGGCGGCTACGGCACCGCGATCGGCGCCGCGATCGGCGCGTTCATCTTCGGCATGACGAACCAGGGCATCGTCTACGCCGGCTGGAACCCGGACTGGTTCAAGTTCTTCCTCGGCGCGATGCTGCTGTTCGCGGTCATCGCCAACAATGCCTTCCGCAACTACGCCGCCAAGAGGTGACCGCATGAGTACCATCGAACAGATGCCCGTCGATACCGAACCCGGGGACGGCGGCAAGATCCCGCTGATCGAGCTCAAACACGTCGGCAAGCAGTACGGCAACATCATCGCCCTGCAGGACATCAACCTGCGGGTGCGGGCCGGGGAGGTCACCGGTGTCCTCGGCGACAACGGGGCCGGCAAGTCCACCCTGATCAAGATCATCGCCGGGCTGCACCAGCAGAGTGAGGGCGAGTTGCTCGTCGACGGCGAGGCCCTCACCTTCGGCTCCCCGAAGGAAGCCCTGTCCAAGGGCATCGCCACCGTCTACCAGGACCTGGCGGTGGTGTCGCTGATGCCGGTGTGGCGCAACTTCTTCCTCGGTCAGGAACTGCGGAAGGGACCGCTGAAGTCCCTCGACGCGAACGGGATGCGCGCCACCACGATGTCGGAGTTGTCGAAGATGGGCATCGAACTGCCCGACGTCGACGCCCCCATCGGCTCACTGTCCGGTGGGCAACGCCAGTGCGTGGCGATCGCCCGGGCAATCTTCTTCGGCGCCCGCGTCCTGATCCTCGACGAGCCCACCGCCGCCCTGGGTGTCAAGCAGTCCGGGATGGTGCTGCGCTACATCTCCGCCGCCAAGGAACAGGGCTTCGGGGTCGTGTTCATCACCCACAACCCGCACCACGCCTACATGGTCGGCGACCACTTCGTCCTCCTCAACCGCGGACGCCAGAAACTGGACTGCACCTTCGACGAGATCAGCCTCGAAGAACTCACCCAGCAAATGGCCGGCGGCGACGAACTCGAAGCACTCACCCACGAACTGCGGCGTTAGGCACCGACACGACGATGCGCCCGGCACACGTGCGGGGCGCATCGTTCGTTTCCGAGCGGATCAGACCTTCGCGTTCGCCTTCGCCTTCGTGAGCGCGACGTCCTCCTTGTCGAGGTCGAGCAGCGGAGTGCGGGAGTTCTCCTTGGCCGTGGAGGCAGACGCCGCGGCGATGAGCGCGCAGACGGCGGTGAAGATCGCCACCGGCACCCAGTTCTTGGGGTCGGCGCCGCGCAGTGCCTGGGCGATGGTCGGTGCGAATCCGGCGAGAGCGAAACCGAGCTGCGTGCCGATCGCCATGCCGGAGTAGCGAACCCGCGACGAGAACATCTCAGCGTAGAACGCCGGCCAGATGGCGTTGGTCCCGGCGTAGACGCCACCCATCAGCAGGATGCCTGCGAGGAAGATCATCGCCACGTTGCCGGTGCCGATCGCGGCGAAGTACAGGAAGATTCCGGCGGCCGAACCGATCGCGCCACCGATGAACACCGGCTTGCGGCCGATCCGGTCGGACAGCATGCCGAGCAGCGGCTGCGAGACCAGGGCCACCGTGTTGGCGGCGATCGCGACCCACAGCATGGTGGTGCGGCTCATCCCGATCTCGGGGGTGGTGGCGTAGGCGAGGCCGAACACGGAGAACACGGTGCTGACGACGGCGATGAAGGCGCAGAAGACCACGCGGAGAACGTCACGCCAGTGCGTGCGGAAGAGGTCGACGACGGGGAGCGGTGCGGGCGCCTCGTCCAGCGCTTCCTTGTTGGCGATGAAGATCTCGGGCTCTTCGAGCTTGCGACGCACGATGTAGGCGACGACGAGGACGAGGAGGCTGCACCAGAACGGGACGCGCCAGCCCCAGCTGTAGAGGGTCTCGTCGGGCAGCGCCGCGACGGGGATGAACGCGAGGCTCGCGACGATGAAGCCGGCCTGGGTGCCGGTGAGCGTCCAACTGCAGAAGAAGCCGCGACGGTGGGCGGGGGAGTGCTCGAGGGTGAGTGAGCCCGCGCCTGACTGCTCGCCGGCCGCGGAGACGCCCTGGCAGATGCGCAGCAGCACCAGTAGCACCGGTCCGACCATCCCGGCCTGCTCGGACGACGGCAGACAGCCGATCAGGAACGTGACGACGCCCATGAGCACCAGGCAGAACATCATCACCTTCTTGCGTCCGGCCCGGTCGCCGAAGTGTCCGACGAACACGGCGCCGATCGGACGCGCGATGTAGGAGATGCCGAACGTCGCCAGCGACAGCAGCAGCGGGTTCTTCGATCCCTCGAAGAACACGTGCGGGAACACCAGCGCAGCAGCCGAGGCGAAGATGTAGAAGTCGTAGTACTCGAGCAGGCTGCCGAAGAAGGCGGCCTTCGCGGCCTTCTTCGCGTTGGTGGGATCAGCGTTGGGGTCGACGGAGGAGCGGCCTTTGCCGTCACCGTTTCGACCGGAGGCGCCGGTGCCGTAGTCGATGGTCATCGATACTCCTGGGGAGCGAGGAATGTGAACACTGGCGGCTCGGACGAGCAGGTGTTCGTGGGTCGTAGAAGCAAGGTAACCCAGGTCACAGCCTCGAGTCAATAATGGTCGAAATGGTTAGTTCATACTTTCCCGGGCTGCTGCAGGTAGGCCAGGACGACGTCGCCGATCATCGCGCGCAGGTGAGGGCGGTTCTCCGCGCCGGTGAGATCCCAGTCGAACAGCGCCTTGAACGTGTACCGATTCGCCACCCGGAAGACGCAGTACGAGCTGATGAGCATGTGGATGTCGAGCGCCGTCGTGTCGGTGCGGAAGAGGCCCGCCTCCTGTCCTCGCTGGAGGATCCGCTCGAGCGTGCGAATCGCCGGGGCCTGCGTCTCGGGGAGCCCCTCTGCCCGGACGAGGTTGGCGCCACGATTCGTGTTCTCGATCGCGACGAGACGGATGAAGTCAGGGTGAGCCTCGTGATGGTCGAACGTCAGCTCGGCGAGCGCCCGGATCGCCTCGGTCGGCTCGAGGTGGTCGACGTCGAGCTGGGACTCCTCGTAGCGGATCTCCTCGTAGGCCCGCTGCAGGACTGCCCGGTACAACCCCTCCTTGTCGCCGAAGTAGTAGTAGAGCATCCGCTTCGTGGTAGCGGTCTTCGCCGCGATTTCGTCGATGCGGGCCCCGGTCAATCCCTTGTCGGCGAATTCCGTCATCGCCACCCGCAGGATGTTCTCCCGGGTCTTCTCGGGATTGCGGGTCCGTTTGACCGTCTCCTTCTCAGAGGTCGCGCCCGTCGTCTCGCTTCGTGTCATCCCTGAAACTCCTGCCTGTGCTGTCTTCCGTGCGGTATGGAGGTATGCTACCGTGACATAACTCACTAGATAGTTAATTAGTTCTCGCCCTCTCCCGGAAGTGATCGCCATGACCTCTCGTGACCTCGATTCCCCCACCGCCGGCCCGTCATACCTGTGCGGTCTGATCGGCACCGGGATCTCGAAATCGCTGACCCCGCCGCTCCACGAGGCCGAGGGTCGCGCGCAGGGAGTCGGTTACGTGTACCGGATCCTCGACCTCGACACGCTGGGCATGGGCGTCGAGGGACTGCCGCAGCTCCTTTCGGCCGCCAAGCTCCTCGGGTTCAACGGGCTCAACATCACGCACCCCTGCAAGCAGGCCGTCATTCCGCTGCTGGACGACCTGTCCGACGACGCCCGCAAGCTCGGCGCGGTCAACACGGTCCACATCGACGGCGGTCGTCTGATCGGCCACAACACCGACTGGTCCGGATTCGCGCGCAACATGGACGAGGGACTCGAAGGTGCGCCGATGAACCGCGTCGTGCAGCTCGGTGCCGGCGGCGCCGGCGCGGCCGTCGCCTACGCCGCGCTCACCCGGGGTGTCGGACACTTCACGATCATCGACGCCGATGCCGCGCGCTCGAAGGATCTGCGCGACTCGCTCGCCGCACTGTTCCCGGACCGGGAAATCGCTGCCGGCGACCTCTCCGCCGTTCCCGCAGCGGTCGGAGCGGCCCAGGGTCTGATCCACGCGACGCCGATCGGCATGGCGGCTCACCCCGGCATGGCCCTCGACGCCGCACTGCTGCGCCCCGACCTGTGGGTCGCGGACGTCGTCTACCGTCCCGCCGAAACCGAACTCCTCCGCCGCGCCCGCGAGATCGGTGCCCGGACCCTCAGCGGAATCGGCATGACCATCGGTCAGGCCGTCGACTCGTTCCGGATCTTCACAGGCCTCGAGCCGGACGCGCAGCGGATGCGTGAGCACATGGGTCTGCTGTTGCAGGCCGAGGACGCCGCCGCGCTCGCGGGCGCGTAAGCACTGAATCCCACCCATTTCTGCACCCGCACCCCTTTTCTGCCCCTGCACCACTTTTGGCACGAAAACGGGTGCGGCTGCAGAGAAGGGGTGCGGATTTGGCGCAGACTGTCACGGTGAGGTTATTGCTGCTGGCCGACACCCATGTCCCGAAACGGGCGAGAGACCTGCCCGCGCGGGTGTGGGACGAGGTCGACCGCGCCGACGTCGTGATCCACGCCGGCGACTGGGTCGATCTCCCCACATTCGAGGCGCTGAAGGCGCGATCGTCGCGACTCGTGGCGTGCTGGGGCAACAACGACGGCGATGAACTGCGCGCCGTGATGCCCGAGCGGGCGGACGTCACGCTGGCCAGTGTGCGCATCACCGTCGTTCACGAGACCGGGGCCTCCGCAGGCAGGGAGACGCGGATGTCGGCGGCCTACCCGGACACCGACGTCCTGATCTTCGGGCACAGCCACATTCCCTGGGACACCACCACGGAAACCGGTCTGCGACTGCTGAACCCGGGATCGCCGACGGATCGACGACGCCAGCCGCACTGCACGTACATGACCGCCACCGCCAACGACGGAGAACTCGGCGACGTCGAATTGCACCGGTTGTGACGAGCCCGACGTGACCGTAGGTCGGGCCCCCTTCAGTACGCCGTCAGCGGGATCACGCCAGTGGTACGGCCGAGGGGGTCGAGGACGTGCCCGCCCCTCTTGTAGGTGTGCAGGATGATGAACCTGTCGGTGATCACGAGTGACGGGAGTTCGCGGGTCAGGGCCGCCTCGAACGGGGCGATCTCGGCAGTCGCTCGAAACCACATGGTCGCGACGATCGTCGACGTTCCCGTGACGGCCTCGACGACCCGACATCGTGGCATGCGGCCCAACAGGTTTCCCGCTGTGTTCAGCTCACCCGGCGGAACGGTCATCATGAAAGTCGTCGGCACGACGGGCCCGAGAAGTTCGGGAGCTCCCTCGCACCGCAGCGCGACACGGCCCGAGTCCGTCATTCGCTCGACTCGGCGGCGTGCGGTCGGCCCGGTCGTTCCGCACCGAGCGGCGAGATCGGTCCAGGATTGCCGGCCGTCCGTCGCCAGGATCTGAAGCAGAGCCCGGTCGAGGTCGTCGAGTGACGAAAGCGGTGTCGTACGGGTGGTGGGGGTCGGCCGCACCAGGCGAGTGGACTGTTCCAGGTCCAGCGCTTGTACCCGCCACCGCGAACCCTCCCGGTACGTGGTCAGCGCGACCATCGATGTCACGGCGGTGATTCCGTCGATGGGTTCGATCCGGTCGTCGAGAAGCCGAGCGAGATCGGCGATACCGGGAACGAACACGTCGAGGAGGAAGTCCGCAGCGCCAGTCGTGCTGGACACGGTCGCCACGGCCGTTTCGGCGACCAGTGCCCGGGCTACGTCGCGTTTCGCCTGAGGTCTGCAGTGGACGGCCAGGAACGAGGCACATCCCTGGCGAACGAATGCCGGGCCGGGAACCACGGCAACCCACGCGGAACCGCGTTCGGTCAGCAGCTTCCACCTTCTCGCGAGGGTCTTTGGTGTGTGCCCGAGCGTCTGAGCCAGCTCTGCCCAGTCGACTCGCGGGTTCAGCTGGAGGGCATCGGTGATGGCGAGATCGAGCTCTGTTGCCACCTCTGACGTTATATCCGGCATATTGCGGGGCCTCTTCTGTGAGAAACCGGTCATCTTGCCAGATTAGTGAGGTGGGCCACCGAGAGTTGTCGCAGCGCGGGTGCGCAACCTGGAGCAACCAGGCACAGCGAAGTCGAGGTCGATGATGCGAACAATATCGGTTGTGGGTGAGGACCTGAGAGGTAGGCGGCTCCCGGTCGGGGCCCTGCTGGGCTCGATGGCCACCGTCGAATTGCTGAGCGGCGTCACGCAGGGCTATCTCACACCACTGCTGCCCTCGCTCGGCGACAGCCTCCAGATCACGGCATCCGGACAGACCAGGATCTATCTGCTGTCCCAGTTGGCATTCGCGATCTGGACACCGTTACTTGCCAAACTGGGCGATTCGTTCGGGTACCGCCGTTTTCTCCGTCTCTCCATTGCCCTCGTCGCTGCCGGGTCACTGATCATGGCGATCGCACCGAGCGTGCTGACGATCTCGGTCGGTGTCGTTCTCCAGGGTGCGGTCGTGGGCTTCATGCCGCTCCTGATCGGGATCTTGCGACACCAGGCGCCGGCGAGTCGCCGCACGGGAGTCGGACTACTGGTCGGCGTCCTCACCGCGGCGGTCGGCATCGGCGGTGTCGTCTCGGGTTCCCTCAGCGAGCGGTCGGCGACACTCGGGCTGTGGGTCGCGGTACCGGTCGCGGTCCTGGCGGTGATCGCCGGCTTCCTCATCCCCGATGGTGCTCCACGGTCGGGCGGCCGTATTCCGATCGTGTCCTTCGCCCTGCTCTCGCTCGGTCTGGCCGGGGTGGTGGCAGCCCTGTCTCTCGGTGCGGACTGGGGATGGACATCGGGCGAAACGATCGGAGCGATGTCTGTGGGTGTCGTCGGTCTCGCCGCATGGATCGGCGTCGACTCGGCCTCCACGTTCCCGATGGTGGATCTCCGCATGCTCGTCCACCCGCCCGTGGCCGTCATCTCCGGGGTCACGTTCTGTTTGGCCTTCTCGACGATCGGCTTCTTCGGTGCGAATGCGGTCTTTCTCGGGTCCTCGCCCGACGACAGCGGATTCGGCCTTTCCTACGGGCCGCGTTCGATCGCGCTCGTCGCACTGGCTCTCAACGTGTTCGCGCTGGCGAGTTCACTGTCCACAGCGACGATGCTTCGCAGGCTCGGCGAACGGCAGACACTTGCCCTGTCGGGCGCCCTGATCGCAGCCTCGTTCGGCAGTCTGCTCCTCTGGCATTCGACGGCACTCCAGTATCTCTCCGCCATAGCGCTGCTCGGCATCGGTTTCGGCGGCTATCAGGCATCGACGCGCGCACTGTGCGTCGAATCGGTACCCGACCGCGAGACCGCCATGGCCGCGGGGATCAACGAACTCGCGCTCTCGATGGGTGCAGCGATCGGAGCGGCCACTGTTGGCGCAATCCTGTCGGCGACCAGCACTTCCGCGGGAGTGACGATGCAGTCCTACGTGTGGTTGTGGTGCGTGTGTGCAGCGGTCGCCCTCGTGGGGGCCGGTCTCGGACTGTGTTACCGCAAGGGAGCGAACCTCTCATGACAGACAGAAGGACGCTCGTCCCAGCCGATGTTGCGGCGAAGATCGAGTCCTGTGTGGAGACCTGGTCGGGCGCACTGATCACCCTGAGCCACAGCCTCCATCACGAGCCGGAACTGGCATTCGAGGAACATCGATCGGTATCCAAGATCATCGACCTCGCGGAAGGTGCCGGGTTCGAGACGGCGACCGGCGTCGGGGGCCTGGCGACGGCCTTCGTCGCGACCAAGGGTACCGGCGCCCTCACCATCGGCTTCTGCGCCGAATACGACGCGCTTCCCGAGATCGGCCATGCGTGTGGGCACAACGTCAACGGCGCCGCCGCGGTGGGTGCGGCAATCGCGCTGGCGGAGGTGGCGGACTCCCTGGATGTCCGGGTCAAGCTCGTGGGCACCCCTGCCGAGGAAGCGGGCGGCGGGAAGGCCATCCTCCTGAGAGCCGGCGTCTTCGACGATGTCGCCGCCGCCATGATGGTGCACGCGGGCGGGCGAGACGAGGTGGGCGGATCCTCCCTGGCGATGAGCCAGTGGTCGGCCGAGTACGTGGGTCGGTCCTCACACGCCGCGACCGCCCCGTGGCTGGGTGCCAACGCGCTCGACGCGGTGGCCGTGGCGTACAACGCCGTAGGACTCCTGCGTCAGCAACTCGAGCCCGGCCTCGTCGTATCGATCATCGTCACCGAAGGCGGGCAGGCCTGCAACGTGATTCCGTCGAATGCTCGGGTGGCAGTGGAGATTCGAGCGACATCGACGAGCAAGCTCCGGCAGGTGCAGGCGAGAGTGCGCGCGTGTCTCGAAGCCGGTGCGCTCGCAACGGGCACGGACGTCACCATCACACCCTGTGGCGAGGACTTCGCGGAACTGCGGCAGGACGATTTCATGACCCGCGCATACTCCCGGGCGATCGGCGCCCGCGGCCGGACCGCGCTGTCCCGGGCCGGCGACCACATCGCGTCGACGGACATGGGAAACGTCTCCCACGTGCTACCCGCCATCCACCCGACCATCGGGTACGACGTCGGTGATGCCGCACACCACACGGCCGAGTTCGCACTGCACGGCACGTCCCCGTCCGCTGACGAAGCGGTCCTGGACGGGGCACGGGCGATGGCAGCGGTCGGGGCGGAACTCGCCCTCGATCGAGATCAGCGCACACGACTGCTCGACCGCCTCCAGATTTCACACCTCCGAAGGGAAGAAAAAGTATGAGCGTCGATACCGCAGCACGTCACGAAGACGACTGTGCAGGAGCCGAGGAAACCGTCGAAGTCGGCGTCGGAGCTGTCACACCGGAGCAGGTGCTCGGTGTCGCGCGCCGAGGCGTCGCCGTGACGCTGTCCGAAGATGCGCTCCGTGCGATGAGCGAGTCACGGAAGCGCATCAAGGACCTCGCCGAGGATCCGAAGCCCGTCTACGGAGTGTCCACCGGTTTCGGGGCCCTCGCCACCCGGCACATCCCACTTCGATTGCGCGCCCGATTGCAGCGCAGCCTGATCCGCTCCCACGCGGCAGGGTCGGGTCCCGAGGTCGAGCGGGAAGTGGTGCGGGCGTTGATGTTGTTGCGGCTGTCGACGCTGGCCACCGGGCGCACGGGGGTGCGGCCGGAGGTCGCGCAGGTCTACGCGTCGCTCCTGTCGGCGGGGATCACCCCCGTGGTCCACGAGTACGGCAGCCTCGGGTGTTCGGGGGATCTGGCGCCGCTGGCGCACGTCGCGCTCGCGGTGATCGGTGAGGGCACGGTGCGGGACGCGGACGGCGAACTGCGGCCGGCCGCGGAGGCGCTGGCCGCTGCCGGTATCGCACCGGTGATCCTCGAGGAGAAGGAAGGGCTGGCCCTGATCAACGGCACCGACGGCATGCTCGGCATGCTGCTGCTGGCATGCGAGGACCTGCACGGGCTTCTCCGTCTGGCCGACGTCACGGCGGCGATGAGCGTGGAGGGGCTGCTCGGCACCGACAAGGTGTTCGCCCCGGACCTGCAGGCGCTCCGGCCGCATCCCGGGCAGGCCCTCGCCGCCGCGAACATGGTCCGCTTGCTCGCCGGCTCGGAGATCGTGCAGAGCCACGCCAATCCGAGTTGCACGGTGGTGCAGGACGCCTACTCGTTGCGGTGCGCCCCGCAGGTGGCCGGGGCGGCGCGGGACACTCTCGCGCACGCCGAGCGGGTGGCGTCGTGGGAACTGGCCAGCGCAATCGACAATCCGGTGGTCACCGTGGACGGTCGGGTCGAGTCGAACGGCAATTTTCACGGGGCGCCGGTCGGGTACGTGCTGGATTTTCTGGCGATCGTCGTCGCGGATGTGGCGAGCATGAGCGAGCGCCGCACCGACCGTTTCCTCGATGTGGCCCGCAATCACGGGCTGCCGCCGTTCCTGGCCGACGATCCCGGGGTGGACAGCGGCCACATGATCGCGCAGTACACCCAGGCGGCGATCGTCTCGGAACTGAAGCGGCTGGCGGCGCCGGCGAGTGTGGATTCGATTCCGTCGTCTGCGATGCAGGAGGATCACGTGTCGATGGGGTGGTCGGCGGCCCGGAAGCTGCGCCGTGCGGTCGACGGGCTGACCCGGGTGCTGGCGATCGAGGCGTTGACGGCCGCTCGGGCGCTCGATCTGCGGGCCCCCCTCGCTCCGTCGCCGGCGACGGGTGCGGTGCGGGACACGATCCGCGAGCACGTTCCCGGACCGGGGACCGACCGTCACCTCGCGCCTGAGATCGAGGCCGCGGTCGCCCTCGCGGCCTCGGGCAGGTTGCTCGAGACCGCTGAGGGTGCCGTGGGTGCGCTGGCCTGACGACAGACCCGCGTTTCTGCGTCAGACCCGCTCGAACACCGCAGCCAGTCCCTGGCCGCCGCCGATGCACATGGTCTCGAGCCCGTAGCGGGATTCGCGACGGTCCATCTCCCGCAGGAGGGTGGCGAGAATGCGGCCGCCGGTGGCGCCTACGGGGTGTCCGAGGGAGATGCCGGATCCGTTGGGGTTGAGGCGTTCGTCGGTGGGGTCGAGGTCCCAGCTGCGGAGGACGGCGAGGGTCTGCGCGGCGAAGGCCTCGTTCAGTTCGATGACACCCATGTCGGACAGCGACAGTCCGAGCTGACCGAGGGCCTTCTCCGTGGCGGGCACCGGGCCGATGCCCATGGTGCGCGGCGGAACGCCGGCCACGGCCCAGGACGCCATGCGGGCGAGGGGCTTCAGCCCGAGTTCCTTCGCCTTCTCGGCGGTCGTCACGATGCACACGGCGGCGCCGTCGTTCTGCCCGCTGGCGTTGCCGGCGGTGACGGTGGAGGCGGAGTCGATCTTGGAGCGGATGGCGCGGAGCTTCGACAGCGACTCCACCGTGGTGTCGGCGCGCGGGTGCTCGTCCTTGTCGACGACGAGCGGGTCCGACTTGCGTTGCGGCACCGTCACTCCGACGATCTCCTCGGCGAAGCGTCCCGATTCCTGCGCGGCGACGGCACGCTGGTGCGACTGCACGGCGAGCGCGTCCTGGTCTTCACGGCTGATGTCGAATTCGGCGCGGAGGTTCTCGGCGGTCTCGATCATGCCGCCGGGCACGGGGAAGTTCGCCCCGCCGGCGGTGACGCGGGCGCGGGCGAGCCGGTCGGCGAGTTGCACGCCTTCGCCCTTGACGCCCCAGCGGATGTTCGGGTTGGTGTAGAACTCGGCCTGGCTCATGGATTCGGCGCCACCGGCGAGGACGAGGTCGTTGCCGCCGGACGCCACCTGCAGCACGGCGGTGATGACCGCTTGCAGACCGGATCCGCAGCGGCGATCCACCTGCATGCCGGGGACGTCGATGCCGAGTCCGGCATCGAGGGCCGCGATCCGGCCGATGGCCGGGGCTTCCCCGCCCGGGGACGCCTGGCCCAGGATGACGTCGTCGATCTGGCTGCCCTCGATGCCGGTGCGTTCGACGAGAGCCGTGATGACGGTGGCCGCGAGGCTCTGCGGGGTGATGTCTTTGAACACTCCGCCGAAGCGCCCGACCGGCGTTCGCAGGGGCTCGCAGATGACGACGTCACGCATGGAAAGACCTTTCATGAAGATTCCTCGGTCACAGCGTCAGCGATTGACGGTGGCGAGGTCCTGTTCGATGTCGGTTGCGGTGACCCGCAGCGACGGGATGAGATCGGAATGCAGATCCTCGAGGCTGTATCGCGCGGCCGGAGTGGAGATGTTCACCGCGGCGACGGTCAGCCCGGAGGCGTTGCGGATCGGGGCGGCCATCGACCGCAGGCCCGCTTCGAGTTCCTGGTCGAGTACACAGATACCGTCCGCGCGGACCGCGAGGATCGCAGCTTTCAGCTCGTCGCGGGCCGTGATCGTGCG
This sequence comes from Rhodococcus sp. JS3073, assembly GCF_026810085.1. Lineage (NCBI taxonomy): Bacteria > Bacillati > Actinomycetota > Actinomycetes > Mycobacteriales > Nocardiaceae > Rhodococcus > Rhodococcus sp. JS3073. Next base: position 7,051,602 of record NZ_CP113951.1, read on the forward strand.
TTCGGTGAGCCGCTCGATGTCGAGCTTTTCGAGGTACGTGTCGAGTTCGTCGTCGGGAAGTCCCGCGAGCAGGACCCGGCCCATCGACGTGGCGTACGCGGGGAGCCGCGTGCCGATGGTGATGCCCACCGTCATGATCCGGCTGACGGGCACCCGGGCGACGTAGACGATGTCGGCACCGTCGAGGATCGACACCGACGACGACTCGTGGACCTTGTGGCTCAGCCTCTCGAGGTGCGGCTGCGCGACCTCCGGCAGCGACAGGCTCGACAGGTAGCTGTATCCGAGTTCGAGAACCCGCGGGGTGAGCCAGAACGCGGAACCGTCCGTCGCCACGTAGCCGAGTTCGACGAGGGTGAGCAGAAATCGGCGGGCGGTGGCGCGGGTCAGGTCGGTGGCACGGGCGACGTCACTGAGCGTGCGCCGCTGATTCCGGTCGTCGAAGCAGCGGATCACGGCGAGGCCCCGGGCCAGCGACTGCACGTAGTCGGGGGACGGGAGGATCTTCTCCGTCGGTTCGGTAGCGGTCATGTCTGCGAATTCTCCTCCGTGGCCTCTGTCTCGGTGGAGGACAGGTCGGCGAGGGCCTGTTTGCCGAGTGCGAACCCGAGATTGCTGTTGGGCACTCCGGCGTAGACGGAGGTGTGGAGGAGCACCTCGCCGATGGTGTCGGCGTCGACACCCGCGCGGAGTGCGGCCCGGATGTGCATGTCGAGTTCGTGCTCGTTGCCGACCGCGGTGAGGACGGCGATCGTGAGCAGCCGCCGCAACTCGTGGTCCAGTCCGGGGCGCGACCAGATGTCGCCCCACGCGGTGCGGGTGATGAAGTCCTGGAACGGTGCCGTGAAATCGGTGGTGCCCGCCACGGACCGGTCCACGTGCGCGTCGCCGAGTATCGCGCGGCGCACCGTCATTCCCTGTGCGTGCGCGGCGCGACGTCCGCGCGCGTACCCGCCGCCGGCGATGTGTTCGCGCAGCAGCGCCGAGACGGCGCCTGCCTGCTCGAGGTTCGCGACGTGGGCGGCAGGGGAGAGCACCTCGAACCGGGCACCGGTGATGCCGTCCGCGAGGACCTGCATGACCGACGGCGGGGTGGACGGGTCCTCCTCACCCGCGATCACCAGCGTCGGTGCGCTGATGCGGGACAGGTCGGCGGTGAAATCCCAGTCGGCGAGGGCGTCGCAGCACGCGGCGTATCCCTCGGGGGACGTCGACGCGATCATCTCGCGGTAGTGCCGGACGAATTCCGGATCACGCTTGGCGAGCCCCTCGCTGAACCACCGTGCGACAACGGCATCCGCGAGCGACTCCGGACCGTCGGTGCGCGACGCGGCGGCCCGCTCGATCCATCCCTGCGGTTCACCGAACTTCGCGGCGGTGCACAGCAGCGACAGCGACAGCACCCGGCGCGGGGCGTGCGCGCCGAGCCACTGGGCGATCGCCCCGCCCATGGACAGTCCGACGAAGTGGGCGGCGTCGACTCCGAGCGAGTCGAGCAGGGCGAGGACGTCCTCGGACAGGTCGCGGACGGAGTACGGGCCGTCCGGTGCGGGCGATTCGCCGTGGCCGCGCTGATCGACGGCGACGACCCGGCATTCGTCGGACAGCGCCGCGATCTGCGGGTCCCACATGGACCGGTTGGAGCCGAGCGATCCGAGCAGGACCACGACGGGGGCGTCCGCTGCGCCGTTCCGGGGTCCGGAGATTTCGTGTGCGAGTGCGACTGTCATCGCGTTCCTTCCCGGCCGCGGGCCACTGTCTCCAGTGCGCGGTCGACGATGTCGTGGGCGTGGCCGAGGTATCCGGCGGGGTCGAGCAGGGCGCGGATCTCGTCCGCCTGCAGGTATTCGAGGAGCCCTGGATCCTTGTCGAGGGGGTGTCCGGTCTCGCACGCGGCGGTGACGAGGTCGCGCGCGTTGTCGGTGCGGGCGGACAGGGCGCCGGTGACGCGTTCCGCGAGGAGCAGGCCACCGGTGATGTCGAGGTTGCGGGCCATCGCGTCGGGGTGGACGTTCAGCCCGCCGAGCGAGTCGGCGATGCGCGCGACGGCTCCGCCGGTGAGGCGCAGCAGGTCCGTGAGCGTTTCCCACTCGGCGTGCCAGGCACCCGCGGCGCGCTGCTGCTCGTGATCCATCGAGCCGAGGATCGTCGCGACGAGTCCCGGGGTGCGGCGGGCCGCGGCGCGGGCCGCGATCGCGGCCACCGGATTGCGCTTGTGCGGCATGGCCGACGAACCGCCGGGTGACCCTTCGCTGACCTCGCCGACCTCGGTGGACGACAGGAACACGAGGTCGGTGGCGATCTTCGACACCGCGCCCGCGGCCGTTCCGAGCGCCGACGCGAGCAGAGCGATGCGGGTGCGATCGGTGTGCCAGGGCACGTCCTGACGTGCCAGCGCGAGTTCGTCGGCGAGCACGTTGGCGACGTCGAGGCCGTGCGGGAAGAGCGCAGCGGACGTGCCGGCCGCGCCTCCCAGTTGCACGGGAAGTCCGTCGAGGGCGTCGAACAGTGCACGGGAAGCCCTGTGCAACGCCGTCATCCACCCGGCGGCGAGCACACCGAACGTGGTGGGGAGGGCCTGCTGGCCGAGTGTGCGACCGGCGATCGGGGTGCCGCGCTGGGCCCGTGCGAGCGCCTCGGCGCACACCACCGCCTCGTCGAGGGACGCCAGGATGTGCGCACCCGACCGGCGGCACAGCAGCATCAGGGCGGTGTCGAGGATGTCCTGACTCGTGGCGCCCTTGTGCACGTGGCTTCCGGGCACCCCGAGATCGGCGGCCGCGACCTCGCCGCGGAGCAGTTTCACCAGCGGGATCACGGGATTACCCCCCGCTGCGGCCGCCTCGCCGAGGGCGCCCACATCCACGGAGCCCTCGGCGACGACGCGCGCGAACACCGACGAGATGGCGTCGGCGGACGCGGCGGGGATGACGTCACACTTCGCCTCCGCCCGGGCCAGGGCCCCCTCGACCTCGACCATCGCGGTGACCCACGCCCGGTCCGAGAGCAGCGCCGACAACTCGCCGGCACCGAACGTCGGATCGAACAGGGCACCCCGGGAAGGCTCCGGAGAGTTCACGCGCGACACCTTTCTGCGTTGGGACCGATTACAGGGCGAAGAACGGGGTTTCCCGTCCGTCCGTGTTCTGCACGTGGATCGTCAGGTGGTATCCACGATCCGTCTTCTCCGCGATCAGCTTGGGGCGGTCGGCCTCCGGGACGGCGGACAGCACGGGGTCCGACGCGTGCGCATCCGTGTCCTCGGGGAAGTAGAGCCGCGTGTACAGCCGCTCGAGCATGCCGCGGGCGAACAGTCCGACGTTGATGTGCGGGGCCTCGACGGCGCCGTCCTCGGCGGGAAGGGCACCCGGCTTGACCGTGTGCACCACGATCGTGCCGCTCTCGTCGGCGAACACGCGGGCCAGGCTGCGGAAGCCGGCGGGGGTCGCCTCGGCGGCGCCGCGGGGATCGGTGGGGCTGTTGAACCGCCCCGCCGCATCTGCCTGCCAGGTCTCGATCATCGCGTCACCGATGGGCTGACCGGCTCCGTCGATGACGTTGAAGGACACGTCGATTCGTCCCGGCGCATCCTCGGGGACCGCGTCGCCGCTGTTCTCCCACGTGGGGAACAAGCCGATGTGGACGTACGGGCCGACGGTCTGGGACGGGGTGACGCCGAACGGCACCTCGTCCTGGCTCTTGGCGAAAACCGGGTAGCGCGGGGCGTCGGGGTTCTGGGTGTCGATCATCAGTGGCCCTCCGGGTCCTCGAACGGGGTGGCGTCCTGACCGCGCAGAACGATGTCGAACTTGAATCCGACGGCCCAGTTGTCGCGGGTGTGGTCGTAGTCGAACGTGCTGATCATCCGCTCGCGGGCCGCTTCGGGCACGGAGTTGTAGATCGGGTCCTGGAAGAAGAACGGATCGTCCGGGAAGTACATCTGCGTGACCAGTCGCTGGGTGAACGCCTGACCGAACAGGGAGAAGTGGATGTGCGCGGGCCGCCACGCGTTGTGGTGGTTGCCCCACGGGTAGGCGCCGGGCTTGATGGTCGTGAACTCGTAGTGGCCCTGCTTGTCGGTGAGGCAGCGGGCGACACCGTTGAAGTGGGGGTCGAGCGGGGCCGGCCAGGAGTCCATCTTGTGGCGGTAGCGGCCTCCGGCGTTGGCCTGCCACACCTCGATGAGGGTGTCGGGGATGGGCTTGCCCGCGCTGTCGAGGACGCGGCCGTGGACGATGATGCGCTGTCCCTGGGCCTCGCCGCCGTTGGCGTGGGTCATGTCGTTCTCACCCTTGGCGATGTCGGCGTCGCCGAAGACCGGACCGGTGATCTCGCCGAGTCGCTGCGGGACCAGGATCAGGTCGTTCTTGGGGCTGCGCAGCCGAGTCGTCTTGTACTCGGGGAACAGCAGCGGGGCATTCGCTTCGTGCCCGGCGTGGTGGTGGGCTGGCAGATGCAGCATGGAAAAAGATCCTCACGTTCTCGATGTGAACAGTCGGCCGCTATTCGCACATAGTAGTCGCGTTCTGTGATGGGGCCAACAGGCGGGGCGCAATTTGTTCGCAATGTGGATGGGTGTTCACTACTCGAACATTTTGCGGTAGCCTGGGTCACATGGTCAACAAAGTCTTCGCAACGGCGGCCGAGGCCGTTGCCGATGTCCCCGACGGAGCGTCCCTCGCGGTGGGCGGCTTCGGCCTCGTCGGTATCCCCTCGGTCCTCATCGACGCCCTCCTCGCACAGGGTGCGACCGACCTCGAGACGGTCAGCAACAACTGCGGCACCGACGGTTTCGGTCTGGGTCTGCTCCTCGAGCAGCACCGGATCCGGCGCACGATCAGCTCGTACGTCGGCGCCAACAAGGAATTCGCGCGGCAGTACCTCAGCGGGGAGCTCGAGGTCGAGCTCACTCCGCAGGGCACGCTGGCCGAGCGGATGCGCGCCGGGGGAGCGGGCATCCCCGCCTTCTACACCCCCGCCGGTGTCGGGACGCAGGTCGCCGACGGCGGTCTGCCGATCCGCTACGACGGTCAGGGCGGCATCGCGGTGGCGAGCAAGCCCAAGGAGACGCGCGAGTTCGACGGCGAGGCCTTCGTCCTCGAGCGCGCGATCCGCACCGACTTCGCACTGGTTCACGCATGGAAGGGTGACCGCCTCGGCAACCTCGTGTACCGGGAGACGGCCCGCAACTTCAACCCGGACGCCGCAGGCGCCGGTCGCATCACCATCGCGCAGGTCGAATACCTCGTCGAGCCCGGCGAGATCGACCCCGCCGAGGTGCACACCCCCGGCATCTTCGTCCAGCGTGTGGTCGAGGTCGGCAAGCAGGAAACGGGAATCGAGAACAGGACGGTGCGGGCATGAGCTGGACGCGTGACGAGATGGCGGCCCGGGTCGCGGCCGAGCTGGAGGACGGGCAGTATGTGAACCTCGGCATCGGCATGCCCACCCTGATCCCCGGTCACATCCCGGCCGGCAAGGACGTCATCCTGCACTCGGAGAACGGCATCCTCGGCGTCGGGCCGTACCCGACCGACGACGAGGTCGATCCCGAACTGATCAACGCGGGCAAGGAGACCATCACCGTGGTCCCCGGCGGCGCGTTCTTCTCCTCCTCCGACTCCTTCTCGATGATCCGCGGCGGCAGCGTCGACGTGGCCGTTCTCGGCGCCATGCAGGTCAGCAGCCACGGCGACCTGTCCAACTGGATGGTCCCGGGCGCCATGGTCAAGGGCATGGGCGGCGCGATGGACCTCGTCCACGGCGCAGGCAAGGTCATCGTGATGATGGATCACGTCACCAAGAAGGGTGAGCACAAGATCCTCGAGGAGTGCACGCTGCCGTACACCGGCAAGCGCTGCGTGCAGAAGATCGTCACCGATCTCGCCGTCATCGACGTCACCCCCGAAGGTCTGCGGCTCGTCGAGACCGCGCCCGGCCACAGCGTCGAGGACGTCCAGGCAGCCACCGGCGCGAAGCTCCTCGTCGACGCCACCGTCTAGAAAGCCCGCTCAGGCCCCGGTCTTCACGCGCTGGGCTCCGGCATAGACGTTCATCGACTCCCCACGGAGGAAGCCGACGAGCGTCGTGCCGGATTCCAGTGCCAGGTCGACGGCCAGCGAGGACGGCGCCGACACCGCGCCGAGCATCGGTACCCCCGCCATCACGGACTTCTGCACCAGTTCGAAGGATGCGCGCCCGCTGACGAGCAGAACGCTGCCCGACAGCGGCACCCGGTCCTGCGTCAGCGCCCACCCCAGCACCTTGTCGACGGCGTTGTGTCTGCCGACGTCCTCCCGCAGGGCGACGAGTGCGCCGTCGGGGGTGAACAGGCCCGCGGCGTGCAGTCCGCCCGTCGAATCGAAGATGCGCTGACCCGCCCGCAGGGTGGCAGGCATCGACGACAGCGTGGCTGCGGTCACCGACAAGTGGTTGCCGGACAAGGGGAATCGTGACCGTGTCCGGACCTGGTCCAGCGACGCCTTGCCGCACACCCCGCATGCCGACGAGGTGACGAATCGGCGTTCCGGTCCACCCGGTGCCGGGACGCCCTCGGCCAGAACCACATCGAGCACGTTGTACGTGTTGGCCCCGCTCTCGTCGACGCCGTCGCAGTAGCGGACGACGGACACGTCGTCGCGGTTCTCGATGACGCCTTCGGTCAGCAGGAATCCGTGCACCAGGTCGATGTCGTCGCCCGGGGTGCGCATCGTCACCGACAGCGAACGGCCGCCGACCCGGATCTCGAGAGGCTCTTCGACGGCCAGCGAATCGGGTCTGCGTGTCGTTCCGTGCTCGGTGATGCGGACGACCGGGCGTCGCGCGGTGACGCGGCCCATCACCTGCCGCCGGATTCACTCGGTGTGCGTGCGTGCGAGGGTCGGGGCATGAGTCCATAGTGGCCCCGAACCGGGCGCGACGGCCAGTCGTTCCGGCGCGCCCGCGTGATGGGCCCGTACCCTCTGGACATGGGTGTGAGCGTGCGAGCGGCGACCGGATCCGATATCCCCGAATTGTCGCGCGTCCTGGCCGACGCGTTCTTCGACGACCCCGTGATGGTGTGGATGTGGCCGGATCCCGAGCGCAGGCGGCGCGGCCTGCCGAGACTGTTCGCGGTGGAGATCCGCCGTCACCATCTCGCCGGGGGCGGAGCCGAACTGGCCGAGGACGGCGACGGCGTGGTCCGTGGGGCCGCCATGTGGGATCCGCCCGGCGGCTGGAAGCAGTCGACGCTGTCGTCGCTCCTCAGCCTGCCGGGACTGGTCCGCGCGTTCGGCTCGAGGCTGGGCGTCGGGGCCGCGGTGAGCGGAACCGTCGAGGACGCACACCCGGTCGATCCCGTGCACTGGTATCTGGCGACGATCGGGACGTCGAGCGCGGGGCGGGGCGGCGGTTACGGGAAGGCGCTGTTGCGGTCGCGGCTGGACCGGTGTGATGCCGAGGGGCTCCCGGCGTATCTGGAGTCGAGCAAGGAAGACAACATTTCCTACTACGAGCGGTTCGGCTTCGACGTCACCGGCGAGATCCGGATCCCGGACGGCGGGCCGACGCTGTGGGCGATGTGGCGGGAACCCGTCCGCGCGACCCCTTAGGCTAAGCTCGGCAAGCCTTACCTAAGTGGATCGTAGTACCTGGTAGACGAGAGGGTCGCCGCATGAATGTGGGTCAACAGAGGATCGGTCTGAGCCGACGCGGGTTCCTCGTGGGCACCGGGGGAGCGCTGCTCGCGTTCGCCGCGGCCTGCAGCAGCTCGGACGGCGACGGCTCCGGCAACGGCAGTGAGCCGTCGGGCCCCGTCATCGCCCACAAGTACGGCGAGACCCAGGTGCCGACCGACCCGCAGCGCATCGTCAGTGTGGGCTACAACGACCAGGACACGATCCTCGCGCTCGGCGGCCCACTGGCAGGCACGTTCGACTGGTACGGCGACTACCCCTACGGCGTGTGGCCGTGGGCGCAGGACCTCCTCGGCGACGCGCAGCCCGAGATCGTGGGGACGGCGTCGACCAACATCGACTTCGAGAAGGTCGCGGCCATTGCCCCGGACCTGGTGGTCGGCACCTACTCCGGTCTCACCCAGGCCCAGTACGACAAGCTGAGCGCCATCGCGCCGACCGTGGCGCAGCCCGCGGACTTCGCCGACTACGGCGTTCCGTGGCAGGACCAGACGAGGATTCTCGGCGACGCGCTCGGCAAGAAGGACAAGGCTGCCGAGCTGGTGTCCTCCGTCGAGACGCAGTTCGACGACGTCCGGGCCGCCAACCCGGCGTTCGCGGGAAAGACCGTCCTCGTCGGCGCGCTCAAGGGCCCGGGGCAGTTCGGTGTGTACGGTCCGGAGGACCCGAAGGTCCGCTTCTTCACCGAACTCGGCTTCGTCAACCCGCCTGCCACGGAGCAGATCACCGGCAATTTCGCCGAGATCAGCACGGAGCAGCTGTCGCTCGCGAACGTCGACCTCCTCGTCTGGTACGCGGGCGGTGGCTACGGCGACAAGCTGCGCGCGGAACTCGACAAGACGCCGATCTATCAGGAACTCGACGTGGTGAAGGCCGGACGCACGATCACACTCGAGGACGCCGCCGCCGAGGCGATGGCGTGGAGCACCGTGTTGAGCCTGCCGTACGCGTTGAACGAGATCCCGCCGCGGGTGGCGCCCCTGCTCGCCTGAGACGCGGATGTCCGACGGTGTGAGCCCGGTTCGTGATACCAACGACTCGTGACCGCGATTCCTGAACTCCACGCCGGAACTCCTTTCGACGACCTCGACGACTACCTCGCGCTCGGCCGCATCGGCGGCCTCGCGCTGTCCGCGGACGGGAGAAGGCTCGTCGTCGCGCAGTCGACGCTCGACGAGAAGGCGACGAAGTACGTCACCGCGCTGTGGGAGATCGATCCCACCGGTGAGTTCGCGGCACGCCGGCTCACCCGTGGCCGCAGCGGGGAGTCCAACCCGGCGTTCACCAGCGACGGCGATCTCCTCTTCACGTCCTCCCGTCCGACGCAGGACGAGGACGACCTTCCGGACGACCTGTGGCGACTGCCCGCGCGAGGCGGCGAGGCGGTGGTCGTCGCGCGCCGCGGCGGCGGCATCACCGGGGTCCGCGCCGCACGGTGCGCGTCGCGTTTCGTCGTCACCACCGGGGTTCTGGGGAGTTCGGGCGAGTCCGCCGACGACGAGCGGGTGCGCGCCGAGCGCAAGGAGAAGAAGGTCTCGGCGATCCTGCACACGGGCTACCCGATTCGGTACTGGGACCACGATCTCGGTCCCGACGTGCCCCACCTCCTGTCCGCCCCACTGGACGCGCTCGCGGAGAACGGGCAGGAGCCGGAGCTGACCGACCTCACCCCGATGCCGGGTCCGGCGCTACGGGAGGCGAACTACGCGCTGAGCGACGACGGCGCCTTCGTCGTGACGTCGTGGACGGTTCCCGGTCCGCTGGCGTCGATACGGAACATCCTGGTGCGCGTCGACACCGAGACGGGGGCGCGCACGGTCCTCGTCGACGACGCCGACGCCGATCTGTCGGACCCGGTGATCTCCCCGGACGGACGGCACGTCGTGTTCACCCGGGAATCACATGCGACACCCGACTCCGCGCCTCGATTCACGCTGCACCGCTACAGCTTCGACACGGGCACCGTCACGGAGGTGGCGCCGGAGTGGGACCGGTGGGCCACGTCCGTGGTCTGGCTGTCCGACGGTTCGGGGCTCCTCGTCACCGCCGACGACCGTGGGCGCGCGCCGATCTTCGTCCTCCGTGACGGCGCGGACCCCACTCGGGTGACGACCGACGACTGCGCGTACACCGACCTGCAGGTGGCGCCCGACGGGTCGACGGTGTTCGCGCTGCGGGCGTCGTACGCGGCGCCGCCGCACCCGGTGCGCATCGACATCACCACCGGCGCGGTGTCACTGCTGAAGGCGCCCGCCGACCTCCCCGAGCTGCCGGGCACGCTGACGGAGGTCGAGACCGTCGCCGCCGACGGCGCGGCGGTGCGCGCGTGGCTCGCGGTGCCGACCGGCGCCTCCGCCCACGCGCCGGTGCCTCTCGCGCTGTGGGTGCACGGCGGCCCCCTCGGTTCGTGGAACACCTGGTCGTGGCGATGGAACCCGTGGCTGCTCGTGGCGCGGGGGTACGCCGTGCTGCTGCCGGACCCGGCGTTGTCGACCGGCTACGGGCAGGAGTTCGTGGAGCGGGGCTGGGGTAAGTGGGGCAAGGCACCGTTCACCGATCTCATGGCGGTCACCGACGCCGCGGTGGCGCTGCCGGAGATCGACGAGAACCGCACCGCGGCGATGGGTGGATCGTTCGGCGGCTACATGGCCAACTGGATCGCCGGACACACCGACCGGTTCAAGGCGATCGTCACCCACGCGAGCCTGTGGGCGCTGGACCAGTTCGGTCCGACCACCGACGCCGCCTGGTACTGGCAGCGGGAGATGACGCCCGAGATGGCGGTGGAGAACTCACCGCACCTGTACGTCGCGGACATCGTGACTCCGATGCTGGTCATTCACGGAGACAAGGACTTTCGCGTCCCGATCGGCGACGGGTTGCGCCTGTGGTTCGAGCTGCTGTCCGAGTCGGGGTTGCCCGCGGACGACGACGGTCGCACCGAACACCGCTTTCTCTACTTCCCGGACGAGAATCACTGGATCCTCACCCCGCAGAACGCGAAGGTCTGGTACCAGGTGGTGCTGTCGTTCCTCTCCGAGCACGTGCGGGGCGAGGACGTCGCGCTGCCCGAGATCCTGGGCCGGTAGCCGGGGCCGCGCGGGGCGGATTCACGTCCGCTTCTCGCGCCCCCGATCGAATTCCTTGCCACCCCACACACCGGTCTGACCGGTGGCCCTGGCGAACAGCTCGCAGCGCGTCCGCAGTGCGCAGTGATGACAGACGTCGCGCGCGTACGCGAAATCCTCTGTCGGAAACGGGAACCACCGGTCCGGCTCGGGGTCTGCACGGCACGCGGCGTTCACCCAGCCCGCCGGATCGTCGGAGGCGGGCAGCAGAGTGGACAGGGATGTGTCCAGGACGTCGGTCATCGGTAATCTCCCCTTCCCGGGAGAAGATCGGTCGGTAAGGCGGGTGCGGAGGTCTCGCGGCTAGACCGCCGCGAGATCCCTCCAGATCTGCCGCTGCGCCTTTTCGATGTGCCGGGGCGCCTTCGGCTCCCAGAGGAGCGGCATTCCCGCCTCCTCCGGTGTGCGGTCGGCCTTCCTCTGGTTGCAGGGGACGCAGCAGGCCACGAGGTTGGCCCACGTGTTCGGGCCGCCGCGGCTCCTCGGCAGCACGTGGTCGATGGTCGTCGCGGCCGGCTCGGCGCAGTAGCCGCAACGATTGCGGTCGCGCCGGAACACGCCCGCGAACGTCGCGCGGCTGCTGTCGGTCACCAGCACGGAGTGCTGGACGTAGACGTAGCGCAGCAGACGAATGGTCTGCGGCAGCCTGATCTCGACGTGTTGCGAGCGAATCGGGAACGGAGGCTCCCGATCCGCGACCGTCTCGGCCGCGCCGACGCTGATCAGCACGACGGCGCGCTCCGCGGGAATCTCGCAGAGGGCCTCGTACGTCACATTGAGGACCAGCACATCCGCGCGCGACCAGTTGCGGGCATCGAGGGTGCTGCCGGGTGGGTTACGGGAGAAGTGCCTCACGGGAGATCTCGGTTCTGTCGTCGGTTCGCGGCGGAGGGGGCACGCCGGGCGACGTCAGTCGAGTCAGGCGTGTCGGGCGGAGCGGTGGGTCTTCGGGGCGGGCATGATCCCGCGTTCGCCCTGCCGGCCGGCGGGGAAGGAGGAGGCGTCACCCGTACGTGACCGCTGCAAGCGGGCTGCGTGGGACGTGGGCAGTGCGCGCATCGCTACTTCCTTCCTGAACTCGACGTGTGAACCGATCGGAACACGTCGAGCATGACACAGCACACCGCCCGCGTCGTGGCATTTTTCGCGCCGTCGGAGCGGTGAGCCGGGGCCCGTCGAATCGGACAGGATGCGCGACACGTCCGATGGATGCGGTGAAGTAGCGGTTCTCTCGCTACGGTGTTCGATACGTACCCCGAATGAAGGAGACATCGTGGCACTTCCCCAGCTCACTGACGAACAGCGGGCAGCAGCTCTCGAGAAGGCCGCCGCCGCTCGTAAGGCACGCGCAGAGCTCAAGGACAAGCTCAAGTCCGGTGACATCACCCTCAAGCAGGTCCTTTCCAAGGCCGATGTCGACGACATCATCGGAAAGACCAAGGTCAGCGCCATTCTGGAAGCCCTGCCGAAGATCGGCAAGGTGAAGGCCCAGGAGATCATGGCCAACCTGGAGATCGCTCCGACGCGCCGCCTCCGTGGCCTCGGCGACCGTCAGCGCGACGCCCTGCTGGCGCACTTCAGCTGACACGTTCCCCGGGTGCCCGCCCCACCGCTTCCGGCGGCGGGCGGGCGCCCGGACGCGTCTTCCCGTCCTTCACCCCGTGAGTGCAACCTGAAGGTTGCGCAACGAGAGGTCAATGTGCAACCGTGGGGTAGCACATTGTCGAGAGGTGAGGATGATCATGAGCGTTCCGGACGCATCCCAGGACAGGATCGAGCGCGAGATCCAGATCGACGCCCCCATCGAGCGGGTGTTCCGGCTGGTGAGTGAACCCGGCTGGTTCATCGGCGACGGCGAGCCCGGCAAGACGACCACCACACGTGAAGGCGACGTCTTCGTCGTGGACTTTCCCCCGTACGGGCGCTTCCCGATACTTCCCGTCACGTCCGACGCACCGCACTACGTCTCGTTCCGCGGGGGAGACGATCCCGCGCAGCCGCTCGTGGAGGGCACGTCCACCCTGGTCGAGTTCTTCCTGTCGGAGCGGGACGGCGGCACACTCCTCCGCGTCGTCGAGACCGGATTCGCCGCCCTGTACCCGAATGCCGAGCGCCGCGCGGCCGCCTACGAAGGCAATGTCGAGGGCTGGGAAATGCAACTCGCGTTCGCCAAGCGCGACGCCGAAAGCGGCTAGCCATACGCCTCTGTCGCACTGGTGTGACGACCTCGCTGACCGCAGTCGGGGGTTGCGGTCAGCGAGGTCGGTGCGCCGCCGTTTCCGGAGACACGCCTGGATAGTCGTCGGGCCGGTGCGCTTCGTTACGCGTCTCGTGCGCTCGGATGCCGACGGGACGAAATCGGGGAGTACGGAGTCGGGTCGATGTCCGGTCGTCGTTCGTCCACGAGATCCGCGAGGACGCGGGCCGAGCCGACCGCCATGGTCCAGCCGACGTGACCGTGACCGGTGTTGAAGTACAGATTGTCGTGGCGTCCCAGCCCGATCATCGGCGGGCCGTCGGGCGTCATCGGGCGAAGGCCCGTCCGGTATCTGGCGGTGTCCCAGTCCACGGCGCCGGGGAACAGTTCGTTCCCCGCGTCCACGATTCCCGCGTAGTCGGCGGGGGAGTGACTGCGGTCGTACCCGACGAACTCCGCGGTGGCCGACATTCTCAGTTCGTCACCGAACCGCGACCAGGCGACGAGCGTCTTCTCGTCGATGCCGCCCACCACCGGCGCGCGGTCGGGATCCTTGACGGTCGCGGTCAGCGTGTATCCCTTGGCCGGGTAGACGGGCAGTCGCAGACCGATACTCCGCGCGACGAGAGCGCTCGCGGCACCGGCGGCGAGGACGAAGGCATCCGCGCGGACTTCACCCTGATCGGTGACGGCTGAGGTGATGGCCGCGCCGTCGGTCTCGAGGCGGACGACGGACGTGCCCAGGTGGAACCGGACCCCCAGCCGTCGGCATTCCTCGGCCAGCCCCACCGAGAATCGGTGCGGGTCGCCGGTGCCGTCGGTGCGGTCGTGGATCGCGCCGGCGAACGTGGCCGTCCCGTGCCGGAGGGCGGGCTCGGCGGCCGCGATCTCCTCGGGGCCCAGCACGTCCTGCCGCTGTCCGTGGTCGCGGAGCAGCTGCGAGTTGATCTGCGCTCGTTCGAGTTCCGCTTCGTCCCGGTACAGGTACAGCACGCCGTTCCGCGTCTGGCAGTACTCGAGGTTCTCGCGGGCCGCGAGTTCGTCCATCAGTTGCTGGCTGTACCGGGCAAGTCGGAGCTTCGCGAGAGTGTTCGACCGCGCCCGGGAGGCCGTGCACTCGCGGAGGAATCGCACTCCCCACCGGGCGAGTTCGACGTCCGCCCGGGGGCGGACGCGGATCGAGGTCGACGCGCCGAGCAACGAACGGAACAGCATGGTGGGAGCCGACGGCGACGCCCACGCGTAGGAGTGGCCGGGCGCGATCAGTCCGGCGGTGCTCGCGCTGGTGTCGGACGCGACGTCGCTGCGCCGGTCGTATACATGCACCTCGTGTCCACGTTCGGCGAGAGCATGGGCGGTCGCCACACCGACGACCCCTGCTCCGAGTACTGCCACCTTCATTCCGCTTCCTTTCCTTCGGTCGAGCCCCGGCCCGTGACGGCAATGGCCTGTATCTCCACGAGCAGCTGCGGGTCCAGCAGGTCCGCGACCACGGTCGCCCTGGCCGGGCGGTGCTCTGCGGCGAACCAGCGCATCCATTCCTCGTTGAAGCGTGGGGCGTCGCCGGCGTTCGCGAGATACACCGTGGCCGAGGCGATGTCGTGCAAGGTGGCGCCTGCCGCGGCGAGGACCCGGTCGAGTCGTGTGAGGGAGTGACGTGTCTGCTCCACCACGTCGGTGCCGACGACGTGGCCGGTGTCGTCGAATGAGACCTGGCCGGAGACGAATACGAGGTCCCCGACCCTGCGCGCCGACGGGTACGGGCTGGTGCCTGTGGTCACGCCGGGCACATCCACGATGTCACCCATGGTCGCGCTCGCCGGCCTCGGCGGTGTCGCTGTCGCCGCGCAGCACTTCCTTGACGTAGAAGCGCCAGCCGAGGAAGCCGACCCAGAGGGTGACGGCGATGACGGCGGCGGGTACCCCGAAATAGAGGAGGACGGGAATCATGCGAATTCTCCTTCGGTGACGCGGACGGCAGGCTGCTGCCGGCGCGGATAACGGGCCGCGGTGGCCATGGCGACCGTCACGAAGACGAGCAGGTTGGCGACGACGCCGGGCACGAGCCCGTCCAGTCCGAACGGAGCGTCGAGGCCCCACTGCCACACCGCGGTGACGATCGCGCCCGCCGTGATCGCCGACAGCGCCGCCGGAGCGGACCGCACGCCGAACAGCACGGCGCCGAACAGTGGAACGATGATCGTCGGAGCCCACAGTGTGTAGCTGTAGAGGAGGGCGTCGACGATGGACGGAACGCTGAGGGCGAAGATGGTCGCCCCGGCGCCGACGACGACACTGGTGGCCCGCTCGATGGTCAGCCGCCTCGACGGTGGCAATTCGGTGGGGCTGAGTGGCTGATAGATGTCCTTGGTGAGGACGACGGCGGTGGAATTGAGGTAGGAACTGGCCGTCGACATCACGACTGCCATCAGTGCCGCCACCACCAGTCCGAGAACGCCGACCGGCATCAGGTTCATCACCACAGTCGGAAGCGCCTGATCGCTTTCGATGTCCGGGTACAGGACGAGTGCGATCAACCCGAGAGACGCCGAGGTGAAGAAGAAGAAGAACGAGAAGAACCCGGCCAGTGCGTAGCCCTTACGGGCGTGCCGCGAGTCGGGGGTGGAGAACGTCCGCTGCGCGTACGGCGGGACCAGCGTCTCGCCGAGCAGTAGTGCCGCGAAGAGCGTGAGGAACTGTGCGGGGGAGTAGTCGCCCATGAACGAAAGGTGCTCGGCGGGAACACTGTCCAGGAGAGCCGACGGTCCGCCGACGGCGTCGAGTCCGATGAGGAGCGCGACCGGCAGGAGGACTCCCAGGAAGACGAACTGCAACAGGTCCGTCTGGATTACCGCCCAGGCCCCGCCGAACGAGGAGTAGAGCACGACCACTCCCATGCCGATGATCACCGCGGGCACGGTGGGCACGTCGAGGGTGGCGTTGACGACGGTACCGATGGCCAGGGCCTGGGCGCCGAGGATGCCGGCGCACAGGACGACGGACAGTATGCCGGTCACCAGTCGCGCCGGCCGGCCGTAGTGGGCCTCCATGATGTCGCCGAGGGTGTGGGCGCCGATGTAGTTCTTGAGTCTGGGCGCGACGAAGTAGCCGACGAGCACCGTCTGAACGCCGAACGCGCAGAACGCGAACATGTACACGTATCCGTCGCGCATGGCGGCGCCGGCGACGCCGAGCGATGCTCCGCCGCCGAGGAAGGCTGCGGCCAGGCTGCCGAAGAAGACCGGCCAGATGATTCGGTTGCCCGCCACGGCGAAATCGTCCGGCGACTTGACGCGTCGCATGGTCTGGACGCCGATCAGGACGAGTAGCAGGAAGTAGGCACCGAGAAGTATCCAGTCGAGGATTGCCATGTGAACTCCTAGTTGGGATGAACCCATCGTAGGAACGGTCTGTGACCGTGGCCACTAGGCAAGCTGACCTTGATCTACACTGAAATCGATCATTGATTGTGCGACATGCACAACGCCACGCGGAGATTCGGAAGGCCGTCCATGCTGAGTGAGGCTCTTGCGCAACGGATCGCGAACGAGATCACCGACGTCATCGGGTTCAACGTGCTCATCACGGATGCGTCCGGCACTGTGGTCGGCAGCGGGGACGAGCGTCGCATCGGCCAATTTCACGAGGCATCGATCGAGGTGATCCGTGCACGGCGCATGATCGCGCACTCCGCCGCGGACGTCCGCGACCTCGTCGGCAGTCTGCCCGGCGTCACCATTCCGCTCGTCATCGACGGTGACGTGGTGGGCACGATCGGGTTGTCCGGCTCACCCGAGCAGGTCGAGCAATTCGGGCTCGTGGTCAAGCGGCAGACCGAAATCCTGATGCAGGAGGCCTCGCGGATCGGTACCCGGCTGACCTACGAGCGGGCGACGGAAGAACTGCTCCGCGACATCTGTGATTGGCATCGCTCCACGTTCACCGAGGCCCAGATCGTGCGGCGGGCACGGGGTCTGGGATACGACCTGCGCCTTCCCCGGGTCATGGTGCTGATCGGCTACGACAGTCATACCGACGACGTCGCCGCCCCGGGGCAGCCCATGTCCCACAGGGTGCTGCGCGCCGTGCAGGAGGCCTTCGACTCCGCGACCGATCTGGTCGCACCGCTCGCCCGGCAGGTCGTCGCGGTCACCACCGTGGTGACCGCACCGACACCCGCGGCGGACGCTGCTTTGGCGGACCGGTGCCGGAAGTATGTGTCCCAGGTCCGCGAACGGGGATGGGACACTCGCGTGGGGATCGGCTCGATCGCGCACGGGGTCGAACAGCTCAATCTCTCGTCCCAGGACGCGTACGACGCGCTCCGGCTCGGCGCGGTACTCGACCCACGCGGGCAGGTCCACGACATCGACCGGTTCCGCCTCCATCAGGCCGTCTCGGTGATACCCGCGGAAACCCGTGACAGACTGTCACGGGCCGTGCTCGGCGCGTTGACCACCGACAGCGACTGGCCGCACCTGCAGGCGACGCTGATCGCCTGGGGGGAGTGCGGGTTCAACTCCAGCCGGGCGGCGAAGCGGCTGCACGTCCACCGCAATACCCTCGCCAATCGACTCGACAAGATCGCCCGGCTCCTCGGTCGCCCGCTGGACGAACCGGGCCTGGGCATGACGCTCTACCTCGCCTGTGTGGTGGCACAGCGGGCCGGCTGAGCCTTCTGCCGGCGTGTGTGGGAACACCACGGCGCGCCCGTCGCCGTGTCGCCGCCGATCGGCGGCGACTTCGATGCATACTCGACACTCTCGAGTGGTTGCCGCACTGGATGCGGCAGACGAACCGGAGGAATCCCTTGAACGACCACCACGTGCAGCTCTTCTCCGAGCTGCACAGCACCGCAGGATCCCAGGCAGGCGGCGAGGACGCCGGCGAGGCGCTGCGTCCCGTCGACCCCGAGCATCGCACCGCCACCGAGGTGCACCGCGCGCTGTTCAGCGACCAGTAGCGAGGCGGCCCGGTAGCCCCGTCGTCGGTCATCCGTGCGTTCATTAGACTCGACGGGTGACCAGTGCAGCTCCAGAAAATCCCCAGAACCGTGCCGATGCCCTCCCGAAGAGCTGGGACCCCAGTTCCGTCGAGGACGATCTGTATCAGGGCTGGGTAGACGCCGGTTACTTCCGTGCGGACCCGCACAGCGACAAGCCGGGCTACTCCATCGTCCTGCCGCCGCCCAACGTGACCGGCAGCCTGCACATGGGTCACGCTCTCGACCACACGTTGATGGACGCGCTGAGCCGCCGCAAGCGGATGCAGGGCTACGAGGTGCTGTGGCTGCCCGGCATGGACCACGCGGGCATCGCGACGCAGACCGTGGTCGAGAAGCAGCTCGCCGTCGACGGCAAGACGAAGGAAGACTTCGGCCGCGAGCTGTTCATCGACAAGGTGTGGGACTGGAAGCGCGAGTCCGGTGGCACCATCGGCGGCCAGATGCGCCGCATCGGTGACAGCGTCGACTGGAGTCGCGACCGGTTCACCATGGACGACGGGCTGTCCCGCGCCGTCCAGACGATCTTCAAGCGCATGTACGACGACGGGCTGATCTACCGGGCCGAGCGTCTCGTCAACTGGTCGCCCGTGCTGCAGACGGCGATCTCCGACATCGAGGTGAAGTTCGAGGACGTCGAGGGTGAGCTGGTCTCGCTGCGGTACGGCTCCCTGAACGACGACGAGCCGCACGTCGTGGTCGCCACCACCCGTGTCGAGACGATGCTCGGCGACACCGCCGTGGCCGTCCACCCCGACGACGAGCGCTACAAGCACCTGATCGGGACGACGCTCGAGCACCCCTTCACCGGGCGCGACATCCCGATCGTCGCGGACGAGTACGTCGATCCCGAGTTCGGCACCGGCGCCGTCAAGATCACGCCTGCGCACGACCCCAACGACTTCGAGATGGGCCTGCGGCACAACCTGCCGATGCCGACCATCATGGACAAGACCGGCAAGATCGCCGACACGGGAACGCAATTCGACGGGCTCGACCGCTTCGAGGCGCGCGTCAAGGTGCGCGAGGCGCTCGCCGAGCAGGGTCGTGTGGTCGCGGAGAAGCGGCCCTACCTGCACAGCGTCGGACATTCCGAGCGCACCGGTGAGTCCATCGAGCCGCGCCTGTCGCTGCAGTGGTGGGTGAAGGTCGAATCCCTCGCCAAGGCGGCCGGTGACGCGGTGCGCAACGGTGACACGGTCATCCACCCGGCCAGCCAGGAGCCGCGATGGTTCGCCTGGGTCGACGACATGCACGACTGGTGCATCTCGCGTCAGCTGTGGTGGGGTCACCGGATCCCGATCTGGTACGGCCCCGACGGTGAGGTCGCGTGCTTCGGACCGGACGAGACCGCGCCCGAGGGCTGGGTGCAGGATCCCGACGTCCTCGACACCTGGTTCTCCTCCGGGTTGTGGCCGTTCTCGACCATGGGCTGGCCCGAGAAGACGCCCGAGCTCGAGAAGTTCTATCCCACAAGTGTTCTCGTCACCGGTTACGACATCCTGTTCTTCTGGGTGGCGCGGATGATGATGTTCGGCACGTATGTGTCGGAGGACGACGCCATCGCTGGCGGCAAGTCCGGACCGCAGATGCCGTTCGAGGACGTGTTCCTGCACGGCCTCGTCCGCGACCAGTTCGGCAAGAAGATGTCGAAGTCGCGTGGCAACGGCATCGACCCGCTCGACTGGGTCGACCGCTTCGGCGCCGATGCGCTCCGCTTCACACTGGCCCGCGGCGCCAACCCCGGCAGCGACCTGTCCGTCGGCGAGGACCACGCGCAGTCCTCGCGGAACTTCGCGACCAAGCTGTTCAACGCGACGAAGTTCGCCCTCATGAACGGAGCCGCGCCGGCACCGCTGCCCGCACGCGGCGAGCTGACCGACGCGGACCGGTGGATCCTCGACCGCCTCGAGCAGGTGCGCGGGGAGGTCGACGCCGCATTCGACCGGTACGAGTTCAGCAAGGCGTGCGAGGCACTGTTCCACTTCGCGTGGGACGAGGTCTGCGACTGGTACCTCGAGCTGGCCAAGGTGCAGTTCGCCGAGAACGACACGGTCGCGGCGAACACGAGGGCCGTGCTCGGCAATGTCCTCGACGCCCTGTTGCGCCTGCTCCACCCGGTGATCCCGTTCGTCACCGAGACGCTGTGGAAGGCGCTCACCGAGCGTGAATCCGTCGTCGTGGCGGACTGGCCGCAGTCGAGCGGGGCCGCCGCGGATGTGGTTGCGGCGCAGCGCGTCGAGGACATGCAGCGACTGGTGACCGAGGTGCGCCGATTCCGCAGCGATCAGGGGCTCAAGCCCTCGCAGCGAGTGCCCGCACGGATCAGCGGCATCGCCGAGGCCGATCTGGACACGCAGCTCGCCGCGGTCACGTCGCTGGCGCGTCTGACCGACCCGGAGGACGGTTTCGCGGTGTCCGCGTCGGTGGAGGTGCGGTTGAGCAAGGCCACCGTCACCGTCGACCTCGACACGTCCGGCAACGTCGACCTCGGCGCCGAGAAGGCCCGGCTGGAGAAGGACCTCGCGGCCGCGCAGAAGGAACTCACCGGAACCACTGCCAAGCTGTCCAACGAGGCGTTCCTGGCCAAGGCCCCCGACGCCGTCAAGGACAAGATCCGTACGCGTCAGCAGATCGCGACGGAAGAAATCGAACGCATCACCAAGCGATTGAAGGAGCTGGAAGGCGCGTGACCTCGCCCGACTTCACGCCGGAGGAAGTCAGTCCTGTCGACCTCGCGGAACTCACACTGGTCGAGGCGGAACTCGACAAGCGGTGGCCCGAGACGAAGATCGAGCCGTCCCTCACCCGGATCGCGGCCCTGATGGACGTGCTCGGTTCGCCGCAGCACGGCTATCCCGCCATCCACGTCACCGGCACCAACGGCAAGACGTCGGTGACGCGAATGATCGACGCGCTGCTCACGGCGCTGCACCGGCGCACCGGCCGCACCACCAGCCCGCACCTGCAGCTCGCCACCGAGCGCATCAGCATCGACGGGCGCCCGGTGTCGCCCCGCCGGTACGTCGACACGTACCGGGAGATCGAACCGTACGTGCAGATGATCGACCAGCAGTCGCAGGCGGCCGGCGGCCCCGCGATGAGCAAGTTCGAGGTGCTCACCGCGATGGCCTACGCCGCGTTCGCGGAAGCCCCCGTCGACGTCGCCGTCGTCGAGGTGGGTCTCGGCGGGCGTTGGGACGCAACCAATGTCATCGACGGCGAGATCGCGGTGATCACCCCGATCAGTCTCGATCACGCCGAGTATCTCGGCGACGACCTCGCCGGGATCGCCGAGGAGAAGGCCGGCATCATCAAGAAGGGCCGCGAGGACGCGCTCGTGCCCCGCGACGCCGTCGCGATCCTCGCCGAACAGACACCGGAAGTGATGGAGGTGCTGCTCCGCCGGGCCGTCGAGGTGGATGCCGCGGTCGCGCGGGAGGGCTCCGAGTTCACGGTGCTCGCCCGGCAGATTGCCGTCGGCGGCCAGCAGCTCGAGTTGCAGGGACTCGGCGGGGTCTACACCGACATCTTCCTGCCCCTGCACGGGGAGCACCAGGCGCGCAACGCGTCGCTCGCGCTCGCAGCCGTGGAGGCGTTCTTCGGTGCGGGCCCGGAACGCCAGCTCGACCAGGAGGCCATCCGGGAGGCATTCGCCTCGGTCGTCAACCCGGGACGCCTCGAACGCGTACGCAGCGCCCCGACCGTCTTCCTCGACGCCGCCCACAACCCGGACGGGGCTCGTGCGCTCGCGGCCGCGCTGACCGCGGAGTTCGACTTCCGCAAGCTCGTCGGCGTCGTCAGCGTGATGGGGGACAAGGACGTCGACGGCATCCTGTCGGCGCTGGAACCGGTGTTCGACGAGCTCGTCGTGACGAACAACGGTTCGGCGCGGGCCATGGACGTCGACGATCTCGCCAATCTCGCGGTCGCCAAGTTCGGCGACGAACGCGTCGTCGTGGCACCCACACTCGCGGACGCGCTGGAAACGGCCATCGGACTGGCCGAGGAGGTCGCCGAGCCCGGTGAAGCAGTATCGGGGGCCGGCGTCGTGGTCACCGGATCCGTGGTGACCGCCGGCGCGGCCCGCACCCTCTTCGGAAAGGATCCAGCGTGAGCGAGCCAGACTCGAGTGCTTCGGAACCGGAGTTCGGGCCGCCGACCAAGGACCCGTGGAAGGGATTCCGCGGGGTGGTCGCGGGATCCCTGATCCTGGAAGCCATCGTGGTGCTTCTCGCCCTGCCGGTCGTCGCGACGGTCGGCGGGGGGCTCACCTGGTGGTCCGGAACCTACCTCGTGGGGCTCGCGGTGCTCATGATCCTCGGGGCGGGCCTGCAGGGCCGTCCCTGGGCGATGAAGTACAACCTGTTGTTGCAGGTGGGGCTCCTGCTCGGGTTCTTCGTCCACGTGTCGATCGGTTCGGTCGGCGTGGTCTTCGCCATCCTGTGGGGATACCTCCTCTACTTCCGCCGGAACGTCCGTCAGCGAATGGAGCGGGGCCTGCTGCCGGGGCAGCGAGGCTGACCATTTAGGCTGTGCGCCGTGACTGAGCGCACCCTTGTACTGATCAAGCCCGATGCCGTTGCCCGCGGATATGTAGGAGAAATCCTCGGTCGTATCGAGCGGAAAGGTCTGACGATCTCCGCGCTCGACCTGCGCACCGCTCCCGGCGATATCGCAGCCGCCCACTATGCCGAGCACGAAGGCCGCCCGTTTTACCCCGGCCTGCTGGAGTTCATCACGGGCGGCCCGCTCGTTGCCGCAGTGCTCGAAGGTCCCCGAGCGATTGCCGCGTTCCGTCAGCTCGCCGGTGGCACCGACCCGGTGGAGAAGGCGGTTCCGGGCACGATTCGCGGCGATTTCGGGCTCGAAGCCCAGGAGAACCTGGTTCACGGCTCCGACTCGGTCGAGTCCGCCGAGCGCGAGATCGCCCTCTGGTTCCCGCACCTCGCCGCCAACTGACACCACCTCTTCACCCACCCTTCGACCCACCGACCTGCCCTCCGGGCCGGCGGCGCCATCGCGTGCGGAACATGTTCCAGACCGATACGTGCGCCGCTGGCACGGACTGCGGCGCACGTGTGGGATACTGAGGGTGGTCGGACCGCAATTTGTGCACCACGTGGCTTCGACCGGATGACACCACGGTTCGATGCCCTTCATCGCTGCCCCTGCGTCAACAGGAAATACCTGGGCGTTTCGGCACGCTGGATGATCAGGCGCTCGCGCCGTGGATCACGGCCATCCGTAAGGCACTACATGGGTGTGCAGTGAAAACGGACACTGCACGCGCTGTGTGGAGCGAGACCAGACAATCTCGCGCTCACATCTGGGGCGCGAGTACACATACTGCGCCCTCGCGTGGCCGCGTGACACCCCCAGACACGGGAGTGGACGCGCCCGGGGGCTGAGGAGACTACGTGGCCGATCAAGCGCCGCCCACAAATTCAGAGCCGAACGACACGGCCACCGCCGGGAGCACGGTTCCCGCTCTTCCGGAGAAGATTCGCGTACACGCCCTCGCGAAGATGCTGGGCGTGACGAGCAAGCAGGTAATCGCCGAGGCTGCGGCCCTCGGAACGGAATTGCGCAGCGCGCAGTCCAGCCTGCAACGCGACATTGCCGAGCGCGTGCACGCGGCCTTCACCGCTGCGCAGAACGCTCCCACCGAGTCACCCGCCGCGGCCGAAGCGGTCGCGGAGACCCCTGCCGCCGAACCGGTCGTCGAGGTCGCGCCGGAACCGGTCGCGGCCGCGGACGTCGAGGAAGCGGCGGCCGAGCAGACCGCGGCTCCGGAGGTTCCCACCGAGGAAGCTCCTGCCGAGAAAGCCCCGGCCCAGGAAGCTCCCGCGCAGGAGCCCGTCGCCGAGGAGGCCGCGGTTTCCGAGCGCGACCTCGGACGCGACCTGTTCACCACCGCGTCGTACCAGGTCGAGGCGCCCGCCGCCGAGCCCGCCGCGGAGACTCCGCCCGCCGTCTCGCAGGTCCCGCTCTTCCTGCAGCCCGACCTCGCGGCGGTCGAGACCCCGCCGCGTCGCCGGCGCAGTCGCCGGGATGCCGGGACACCGGAACCCACCACCGAGCAGCCGCCCGTCGCCGAATCGCGCCAGGCCGCCGCTGAATCGCGCCAGTCCGTCGCCGAATCGCGCGAGGACGTGACCGAGCCCGCGAAGGCCACGGACACCGGAACCGCCGACACCGAGTCGGACGAGTCCGACGTCGACGGGGATCAGCCGCGCCGTCGCCGCCGCGGCCGTCGCGGCCGTGGTCGCGGACGGGGCGAACAGCAGAATGAGCAGGACACCGACACCGACACCGAGGGTGCCGAGGCCGAGGAGTCCGCGCACGAGGACAAGGTCGCCGAGGCGCCGACTCGGGAGCCCGAAGAGAAGCCGAAGAAGGATTCCGAGGACAAGCCCGCGGAGGCCGAGCAGGCCGAAGCGGAGTCCGGTGACGAAGAGGCCGGTGAGGGCGACTCCGACGGGTCGAGCCGTCGCCGCCGTCGTCGTCGCCGTCGCAAGTCCGGTGGCGAGGGCTCGGGCGAGGCCACGTCCGAGGACGATCCGCCGAACACCGTCGTCCACGAGCGGGAACCTCGCAACAAGAGCCGCTCGAAGGACGAGGTCCAGGGCATCACGGGTTCGACGCGGCTCGAGGCGAAGCGTCAGCGTCGCCGCGACGGCCGCGACGCCGGCCGCCGCCGTCCGCCGATCCTCACGGAATCGGAGTTCCTGGCCCGCCGCGAGGCCGTCGACCGCGTGATGGTGGTGCGCGACCGCATCGCCACCGGGCAACCGCACGCGACGACGCAGGTCGCCGTGCTCGAGGACGGCGTCCTCGTCGAACACTTCGTGACCACGTCGGCGTCGGCCTCGATGGTCGGCAACGTGTACCTCGGACGCGTCCAGAACGTTCTGCCCAGCATGGAAGCCGCGTTCATCGACATCGGCCGCGGCCGCAACGGCGTCCTGTATGCCGGTGAGGTCAACTGGGAGGCCGCCGGCCTCGGTGGCAATTCCCGCAAGATCGAGCAGGCGCTCAAGCCGGGCGACCAGGTGCTGGTCCAGGTCAGCAAGGACCCGGTCGGGCACAAGGGTGCGCGGCTGACCACGCAGATCAGCCTCGCGGGCCGCTTCCTCGTGTACGTACCGGGCGGCACGTCCACCGGTATCAGCCGCAAACTGCCCGACACGGAGCGCAAGCGCCTCAAGGACATCCTGCGCGACATCGTGCCCTCGGATGCCGGAGTCATCATCCGGACCGCGTCGGAGGGCGTGAGCGAAGAAGAACTCGCCCGCGACGTGAAGCGTCTGCAGGATCAGTGGGCCGGGATCGAGGCTCAGGCCGCGAAGGCGGAATCCGGCAAGTCCGGTAACCCGCAGGCACTGTACGAGGAGCCCGACCTTCTCGTGAAGGTCATCCGCGACCTGTTCAACGAGGACTTCTCCAAGCTCGTGATCGAGGGAGAGAAGGCCTGGTCGACGGTCGAGTCGTACATCAAGTCGGTGGCTCCCGACCTCATGCCGAGGCTCGAGCAGCACACGTCGGACAACAGTGTCGACGTCTTCGAGGCGCACCGCATCGACGAGCAGCTGGCGAAGGCGCTCGACCGCAAGGTCTGGTTGCCGTCCGGCGGCACGCTCGTCATCGACCGCACCGAGGCCATGACCGTGGTCGATGTCAACACCGGCAAGTTCACCGGTGCCGGCGGAAACCTCGAGGAGACCGTCACCCGGAACAACCTCGAGGCGGCCGAGGAGATCGTCCGGCAGATGCGCCTGCGCGACATCGGCGGGATGATCGTCGTCGACTTCATCGACATGGTGCTCGAATCGAATCGCGATCTCGTGCTGCGACGCCTGACCGAGGCACTGGGCCGGGATCGCACCCGCCACCAGGTGTCCGAGGTCACGTCGCTGGGCCTGGTCCAGATGACGCGGAAGAAGCTGGGCACCGGGCTGGTCGAGGCGTTCTCGACGACGTGTGAGCACTGCCACGGCCGGGGCATCATCGTTCACGCCGAGCCGATCGAGGTGAAGACCTCCGAGGACAACGGTGCGCGCGCGTCGTCCCGCGGCGGCGATTCCGGTGGCTCCCGCAAGAAGCGGGGACGCGACAAGTCGTCCGGCGGGGAGACCTCGCAGCCTCCTGTGCACGAGGAGACCCCGACGGTGGATGCCACCGTCAAGCGGGCCCACCCGGTCGCCCTCGCGATGGCACACCACCATCACGAGGAGGAGGCCGCGCACGCACACAGCGGGCACGCGGCGGAGCAGCCCGCCGCGGCGGTTCCCGAGCCGGAGCGGGCGATCGCCGACACGGCGGAGACGCCGGCGGCGGACCTGCCCGGGATCGAGGAAGCCGTGGCGGAGGCCCCGGCAGCGGTGGCTGCGGAAGCGGTCGTGGCTCCCGAGGCGGAGGACGCTGTCGTCGAGGAGGCTGTCGTCGAAGAAGCCGTCGCCGAAGAAGCCGTCGCCGAAGCGCCGGTCGTCGAAGCTGCGCCGGCCGAAGCGGCTCCGGTCGCCGAGACCCCGGAACCCGTCGTGGAGCGCGAGCCCGAACCGGAGCCGGTGGCCCCGCCGCGGCGCCGGAGCCGGCGGGTGTCGAGGGCAGCGGCAGCGCCGGTGTCCGAAACCCCGAGCGCCGGGACGGTATTCGTGATTCCGACATCGGAGTCCGGCGCGGAGCACGCACCGGAGCCCGAACCGGCCATGTCGGCTTCGGCCGTGAGCGGACCGCCGGCGTCCTCGCCCGACGGCGCGGATTCGCAGGCAGCGCCGCGCAGGCCGCGTCGTCGCCGGGCCGCGGCACGTCCCGCCGGCCCGCCGGTGGACGCCGACAACTGACGAGGGACCTCAGGAAGGCAATCGACGCCGGTTTGTACGGAACGGTTGCCTTCCTGTAACCTTGACCAGTCGCTACTCGGCGATGAAGGTCAGCTGTGCCCTCACTTGTGAAGGCTGCGCGATCTCGACCGAGCTAGCCGTCACACCAGACCAGTCGCGCACACTGTGGCGCGAGCAAGTTCGAAGAAGCAAGGGGTAGCCCTCCGATGGCAACGTACGCGATCGTCAAGACCGGCGGAAAGCAGTACAAGGTCGCTGTTGGTGACCTCGTCAAGGTCGAGAAGATCGAGGGTGAGCCCGGCACTGCTGTCTCGCTTGCTCCCGTTCTCGTCGTCGACGGATCCGATCTGACGACCGACGCCGACAAGCTGGCCAAGATCTCGGTCACGGGTGAGGTCGTCGAGCACACCAAGGGCCCGAAGATCCGGATCCACAAGTTCAAGAACAAGACCGGCTACCACAAGCGTCAGGGCCACAGGCAGAAGCTGACGGTCCTCAAGGTCACCGGCATCAAGTAGCTAGAGCTTCAGAGCTGATTTCACCCGAGGAGGGTCAAGAACATGGCACATAAGAAGGGTGCATCCAGCTCCCGTAACGGTCGCGATTCAAATGCTCAGCGACTCGGCGTGAAGCGTTTCGGCGGCCAGTCCGTCAGCGCCGGCGAGATCCTGGTGCGTCAGCGCGGAACCCACTTCCACCCCGGCGTCAACGTCGGTCGTGGCGGCGACGACACGCTCTTCGCGCTCTCTGCCGGTGCCGTCGAGTTCGGCACCAAGCGTGGACGCAAGACCGTGAACATCGTTCCGGCGGCGGCAGAGGCCTAGTCCTGCCGCGAGTATGCATCGTCCCGTGAGGGACGTTTCACGCTCCCAATAGGGGCGGACCTGGGTCGTGATACCCGGTCCGCCCCTATTGTTTTTTTCAAGAGTGAGATCAACACAATTGACTGAGGAAGGATCCGGCAGTCATGTCCCGATTCATTGACCGCGTCGTGCTGCACGTCAGCGCCGGAAAAGGCGGCAATGGCTGCGCCTCCGTACACCGGGAGAAGTTCAAACCGCTCGGTGGCCCGGACGGCGGCAACGGCGGGCGTGGCGGTGACGTCGTGCTCGAGGTGGACGGCAACGTCCACACCCTCCTCGACTTCCATTTCCACCCCCACGCGAAGGCCACCAACGGCAAGCAGGGGATGGGGAGCAACCGTGACGGCGCCCAGGGCGACGACCTGATCCTGAAGGTCCCCGACGGCACCGTCGTCCTCGACAAGGACGGCCGTATCCTCGCCGACCTCATCGGTGTCGGCACCCGCTTCGAGGCCGCCCAGGGTGGCCGCGGCGGACTCGGCAACGCGGCCCTGTCGTCGAAGGCGCGCAAGGCGCCGGGCTTCGCCCTCCTCGGTGAGGACGGCGTCGAGCGGGAACTGGTCCTCGAACTGAAGTCCGTGGCCGATGTCGGGCTGGTCGGATTTCCGTCTGCGGGCAAGTCCTCGCTCGTGTCGGTGCTGTCGGCGGCGAAGCCGAAGATCGCCGACTACCCGTTCACGACGCTCGTGCCGAACCTCGGTGTGGTCTCGAGCGGCGACACCACGTTCACGGTGGCCGACGTGCCCGGGTTGATCCCCGGCGCGAGCGACGGCCGCGGACTGGGTCTGGACTTCCTGCGCCACCTCGAGCGGTGCGCCGTGCTGGCCCACGTCGTCGACTGCGCGACGCTCGACCCGGGCCGCGATCCGATCTCCGACATCGACGCGCTCGAGGCCGAACTCGCGGCGTACAAGGGCGCGTTGTCCGGGGACACGGGGCTCGGTGACCTCGCGGACCGTCCCCGCATCGTGATCCTGAACAAGGCGGACGTGCCGGAGGCCGCGGAGCTGGCCGAGATGGTGACCCCCGACCTCGAGGCTCGCGGATGGCCGATCTTCACGATTTCGGCCGTGAGCCGAGAGGGATTGCGCCCGTTGACGTTCGCACTGGCGAAGCTGGTTGCGGACTACCGTGAGGCGCACCCGAAGGCCGAGCCGAAGCGTCAGGTGATCCGCCCGGTGATCGCGAACGAGAACAGCTTCAGCGTCGTCGCCGATCCCGAGATTCCCGGTGGGTTCATCGTCCGCGGCACGCGGCCGGAGCGCTGGGTGCGGCAGACGCAGTTCGACAACGACGAGGCCGTGGGCTACCTCGCCGACCGCCTCGCGCGGCTCGGGGTGGAAACCGAACTCGTCAAGCAGGGTGCGGAGCCGGGCGCGTCCGTCACGATCGGCAACGTGAGCTTCGACTGGGAGCCCCAGACACCCGCTGGTGTCGATCTCACCCGCACCGGGCGCGGCACCGACCCGCGTCTGGACCAGGTGGAGCGGATCGGCGCCACGGAACGCAAGCACGCTTCCAGGGTCCGTCGCGGTCTCGAAGGCCTCGACCCCGAAGACCAGTGAGCGCCACCCGGCGCACGATCGCGTCGGCCGGCAGCATCGTCGTGAAGATCGGATCGTCCGCGCTGACCAGCCTGGTCGGCGGGCTCGACGTCGGTCGACTCGACGCGCTGGCCGACGCGATCGAGGCACGGATGCGTGCCGGTTCCGACGTGGTCGTCGTGTCGTCCGGGGCCGTGGGCGCGGGTCTGGCCCCGCTGGGGCTGACCAAGCGGCCACGGGACCTGGCGACGAAGCAGGCCGCCGCGAGCGTGGGCCAGCTCGCGCTGGCCCACGCCTGGGGCACGTCGTTCGCCCGGTACGGGCGCACCGTCGGGCAGGTGCTGCTCACCGCGGACGACATCGCGCGCCGCGCGCAGCATCGCAACGCGCAACGCACCCTCGACCGCCTGCGCGCGCTGCACGCGGTCGCGGTCGTCAACGAGAACGACACGGTGGCCACGGCGGAGTTGCGATTCGGTGACAACGACCGGCTCGCGGCACTCGTCGCGCACCTGGTCGGCGCCGACGCGCTGGTCCTGCTGTCCGATGTCGACGGGCTGTACGACGGCGACCCCCGCAAGGGCAACGCCACGCTGATTCCCGAGGTGAACAGCCCCGAGGATCTCGACGGGGTGGTCGCGGGCTCGGGCGGCGCTCTCGGCACCGGCGGGATGGCGTCCAAGCTGTCGGCAGCGCGCCTCGCGGCCGATGCCGGCGTACCCGTGCTGCTCGCCGCCGCCTCGGATGCCGAGGCAGCGCTGCGGGACGCCGGGGTGGGGACGGCGTTCGCGGCCCGGCCGTCCCGGTTGTCGGCGCGCAAGTTCTGGGTACGCCACGCCGCGGACGAGCAGGGGATCCTGCACATCGACGAGGGCGCTGTGCGTGCCGTCGTCACCAAGCGGCGGTCGTTGCTGCCCGCGGGGATCAGCGCGGTATCGGGGCGGTTCTACGGCGGCGACGTCGTGTCGCTCCTCGGCCCCGACGAGCGTCCCGTCGCCAGGGGAGTGGTGGCATACGACTCCGCCGAGATCAGCGACATCCTGGGCAAGTCGACCCAGGAACTGCCCGCGGAGATGCAGCGCCCCGTCGTCCACGCGGACGATCTGGTGCCGCTCTGAGGGTTACGCAGGCAGTGCGGAGGACGCGTCGAGCAGTGCGGTGAGTGCGTCGGAGCAGCCGGCGTGGAGGGTGAGGGTGGCGAATTCGTCGCCGCGTGTCGTCCCCCTGTTGACGATGACGATGGGGATTCCGCGTTTGGCGGCGCGGCGGACGAACCGCAGTCCCGACATGACGGTGAGCGACGAGCCGGCCACGAGGAGCGCCTCGGCCTCGTCGACCACGTCGTAGGCGGCGGCGACCCTCGGCTTCGGGACGGATTCTCCGAAGTACACGATGTCGGGTTTGAGCAGGCCGCCGCACGTCTCGCAGTCGACCATCCGGAAATGCTCGGTGCTGGTAATCACCGCGTCGGCGTCCGGTGCGATCTCCACTCCCTGTGCGGCAGCGACGGTTTCGGCGAATCCCGGGTTCGCACGCTCGAGCCGGTCGGCGAGCGTGGCCCGTGAGATCAGGGCGTCGCACGTCAGGCACCGGACCTGGGCGTACGTGCCGTGCAGGTCGATCACCCGGCGACTGCCCGCCTTGGTGTGCAGTAGATCGACGTTCTGGGTGATGACGGCACGCACGGCACCGGCGCGTTCGAGCCCCGCCAGAGCGCGGTGGCCGGTGTTGGGCCGGGCGGCGTCCATGTGCCGCCAGCCGAGGTGGTTCCGCGCCCAGTAGTGGCGGCGGAAATCGGGGTCACCGGTGAACTGCTGGTAGGTCATGGGATTGCGCGGTGGCGAATCCGGACCCCGGTAATCGGGGATCCCGGAGTCCGTCGAGATGCCGGCGCCCGTGATCACACACAGACGCCGGCCACCGAGTACGTCGATCAGTCGGGCGAACACGCACTCCAGGGTAGCGCCGGTTCAGTACCCGACGACAGGATCGATCAGAGCGGTGAGATTCTCACCGGCGACGAAGCGGGTGACGTTCAGCGCCACGTGCTCCGCGAACGCCGGGGGGCGGACCGCAGGCGGGTTGGAATCGTGGGGGGTGATGATCACGTTGGGCAGATCCCACAGCGGATGGCCGTCGGGAAGCGGCTCGGGATCGGTGACGTCGAGTCCCGCTCCGCCGATCGTGTTGTCCCGCAGCGCTTTCACCAGAGCATTGGTGTGGACGAGCGAACCGCGCGCGACGTTGATCACCCACGCCGTCGGCTTCATCTGTGCGAACTCCGCCGCCCCGACCAGATGGTGCGTGGCGTCGGTCGCGGGAGCCCCGAGCACGAAGTGGTCCGCGCGGGCCCACACCTCGCCCAGACGGGTGGTGGGGAGCGTTTCGATCGCGCCCGGAACGGGGCTGCCGGAGCGGTTCACCGCGATGACGTCGGCCCCGACGCCCGCGAGCATCGGGATCAGCGCCCGGCCGATGCCGCCGGCACCCACGATGGCGACCGTGGTGCCCCGCAGGGTGCCGATCTTCGAGAAGAACTCCTGCTGGCGCCACGTCTTCGCCTCCAGGTGCTCCGGGAGTGCCCGCACCCCGGCCAGCAGCAGAGTCAGCGCGTGCTCGGCGACGGTGGCGGCGAACGCGCCCGCCGCCGACGTCCACAGAACGGTGGTGTCGGGTCTGATCACCTTCGCGGCGAACCACTCCTCGACACCCGCGGAGTTCAACTGCACCCAGCGGATGTTCTCGGGAAGCGGGTCCGGGAACCCGATCGGACCCGTGGTCCAGACCAGAGCGTCCGCGGACTCGAGGGGGGCCACACGGGCACCGCCCCGGCGCACCGCATCCTCGAGGAGCGGGTCCGGGGCGGGTCCGATGGCTATAGCTGGAACAGCAGCGTCGTCGGCCATGGGGTCGAACTTACGCGGGAACCTCGACCAAGGGGTAGACACCGTTCTCGTCGTGGACCTCACGGCCGGTGACGGGCGGGTTGAACACACACAGCATGCGCATTTCGGTGTCGGGCTCGACACGGTGACGCTCGTGACCGTTGAGCAGGTACATCGAACCGGGGCCGAGTTCGTAGACCTTGTCGTTGTCGAGGTCGATCAATTTGCCGGTTCCCTCGACGAGCCAGACGGCCTCGACGTGGTTGGCGTAGTGGAACTCGTTGACCGAGCCCGCTTTGATCGTGGTCTCGTGGAACGAGAAACCCACTTTGTCGCCGCCGAGGATGATGCGCTTGCTGCGCCAGTTTCCGTCCTCGCTGGTGATGTCGCGCTCGGTGTCGGTGATTTCTGCGGTGGTACGAACGATCATGTGAGTGTCAGTCCTCTCTCTAGCTGCAAACCTTGCCGGTGGCGTCGGCGAGAATGGCGAGTCCGTGGTCCAGTTCCTCGTCGGTGATGGTGAGCGCCGGAAGGAGCTTGACCACCTCGTCGGACGGTCCGGAGGTCTCCGCGAGCAGGCCCTCGTCGAAGGCGAGTTTGCAGACCTTGCCCGCGTTCTCCGGCTCGTCGAACACGAGACCCTGGACGAGGCCGCGACCGCGGGTGGAAACGGAGCCCTCGAACTGGTTCGCCAGATCGGTGAACGCCTGGTGGATCTTCTCGCCCTTGGTCAGCGTCGACTTGTGGAGAGTGTCGTCGGACCAGTAGTGGTCCAGGGCCACCTTCGACGTCACGAATGCCGGGTTGTTGCCACGGAACGTGCCGTTGTGCTCGCCCGGGCCCCACACGTCGAGCTCACGCTTGAACAGCGTCAGCGCCATCGGGAGACCGTAGCCGCTGATCGACTTCGACAGGCAGACGATGTCCGGGGTGATGCCGGCGACCTCGAAGGAGAAGAACGGCCCGGTGCGCCCGCAGCCCATCTGGACGTCGTCGACGATCAGCAGGATCTCGCGCTCGGCGCACAGGTCCGCGAGGGCGCGCAGCCACTCGGCACGGGCGACGTTGACGCCGCCCTCACCCTGCACGGTCTCCACGATCACGGCGGCCGGACGGTTCAGGCCACTGCCCGAGTCGTCGAGCACGCGGCGGAACCAGTGGAAGTCCTCGGTGACGCCGTCGAAGTAGTTGTCGAACGGCATCGGGGTGGCGTGCACCAGTGGGATTCCGGCGCCGGCGCGCTTCATCGAGTTACCGGTGACCGACAGGGCGCCGAGCGTCATTCCGTGGAAAGCGTTGGTGAAGTTGATGATCGACGAACGACCCGTCACCTTGCGCGCCAGTTTCAGTGCGGCCTCGACCGTGTTGGTTCCGGTGGGGCCGGGGAACTGGACCTTGTAGTCGAGACCTCGCGGTTTCAGGATCTTGTCCTGGAAGGTCTGGAGCAGGTCGCGTTTGGCCACGGTCGACATGTCGAGACCGTGCGTGATGCCGTCGCTGACGATGTAGTCGACGAGCGCCGACTTCAGGACCGGGTTGTTGTGGCCGTAGTTCAGCGAACCGGCACCGGCGAAGAAGTCGAGGTAGTCGCGGCCGTTCTCGTCGCGGATCCACGATCCGGACGCCGACTCGAAGACGGCGGGCCAGCCACGGCTGTAGCTGCGAACCTCGGATTCGAGGTTGTCGAAAATGTTCGTATCGAAGTTAGTCATGTTGCTGCATTCCTCCGGGGCATGCTCTTAGCCGATCGTGTACAGATCTTCGGCTTCGTGTCCATCGGGAAAATCATTAGGGGAGAACAGTTCTTGCTTGTTGATCGCCGTATCTCGGCGACGCGCCAATGCTGTGAACAGCGCGATCGAGGCCTCGTTGTCGGGGCTGATCGTCGTCTCGAGATGGGTAATCCCTTCGGGTGCAAGTCGATCGAGCAGCGCGCTCAGCATGCGACCTGCAATTCCCTTGCCGCGCTGGTCTGCGTCTACGGCAACTTGCCAGACGAACAGCGTCGCTGGGGATTCGGGGCGGATGAAGCCCGATACGAATCCCACGACGCGCTCGTCGACGACTGCGACGACCGACGAGCGGCTGAAATCTCTACACCACAACAGGTATGCGTAGCTCGAATTGAGATCGAGCACTTCCGTGTTCCTGGCGATCTCCCAGAGCCGGACTCCGTCAGTGATCTCTGGACTTCTGAACAACACCGCGTCCGGCGCGGTGGTCGGGATGGCACTCTTCTGAACAGGCGTCATTGGAAATTCGAACCTAACAACCATCCCCTTCGATTTCACGTGCCTCGCGAAATTGGACAGTTCAGGCGGCGGAGCTTTGCAGGTGAGACGTGCAAAGTGATGCTCATCACATTATGTAACTTTTGGGTGAACCGCAAGCGACACACTTCGCCTATTTGAGACTCGCGAGCGCGAAGGGGAGGACCGACGCGGCACCCGCCGCGCGGAGCGTCCTGGCGGCCATCGTGAGGGTCCAGCCGGTGTCCGTGAGTGTGTCGACGAGCAGCACCGGTCCGGATGCGTCGCGAAGGTCGGGAACCTCCCAGGCGCCGACGAGCCCGGCCACCCGGTACGCGGAATTGGCCGCGGATACCGGCGGATGCTCCGGTCGCAGCCGCAGAACTCCCAGGTCGGAGAGTCGTCCGACAGCGGCGAGCTGCCCCGCGATCGACGCCGACAGAAGGGGATGGGTGGCGGATTCGACCGCCATGACGGCGGTGGGACGCTCGGCCCAGTCCCAGGAGGCCAGCACCTGGATGCAGGCCTTCAGGACGGCGTCGGGGGCAGGTCCGTCCGGTTCGTCGAGCAGGGACCGCAGCCGCTGACCCCAGCCCAGGTCGGACAGCCGGCCCAGGACGCGCCCCGGTTCGGGGCCGTCCGTGATCTTCCCGGACAGCGTCACGCCGAGCTTCGCGAGGCCCGTGGGCCACTGTTTACGGGGCGCGAGATCCACGCCTGGCCGCTCGAGGCGCGTCCTGGTCTGTTGTACCGCCTCGGCGTCCACGGTCGCGTCGTGGCGCACTCCGGTGCAGTTGTCGCACCGGCCGCACTCCGAGGTTCCCGCCGCCAGACCCGGATCGTCGAGCTGCTCGCGCAGGAACGCCATCCGGCACGTGGTGATCCGCTGGTAGTCGATCATCGCCTGCTGTTCGGACTCGCGGGCCCGCTCCAGGCGCTCGTAGCGGTCCGCGTCGTACGTCCAGGGCTCCCCGGTGCCCACCCAGCCGCCGCGCACCCGGCGTACCGCACCGTCCACGTCGAGGACTTTCAGGACCATCTCCAGCCGGGTGCGGCCCAGCTCCACCAGCGGCTCGAGCGCCTGCGTGGACTGCGGCCGGTCGGTGTCGAGGACCTCGATGACCCGGCGCACGACGTGCTCCCGGGGGAACGCCACTGAGGCGAAATAGCTCCAGATCTGCTTGTCCTCGGAGCCGGGCAGCAGGATGACCTCGGCGCGGTCGGTGGACCGTCCGGCACGCCCGACCTGCTGGTAGTAGGAGATGGGGGACGACGGCGCACCGAGGTGCACGACGAACCCCAGGTCGGGCTTGTCGAACCCCATGCCGAGCGCGGACGTCGCCACGAGGGCCTTTACGCGGTTGCCGAGCAGGTCCTGCTCGAGGGTCTCGCGCTCGGCGGCGTCGGTTTGCCCCGTGTAGGCGGCGACCGTGTGGCCCTGCTCGGACAGCAGGCTCGCCAGATCCCGCGCCGCCGACACGGTGAGCGCGTAGATGATGCCCGAGCCGGGCAGGCTGTCGAGCTTCTGGGCGAGCCACGCGGCCCGGGCGGTGGCCTCCGGAATCTGCACGACCGACAGGTGCAGCGACTCGCGTTCGAGGCCGCCGCGGAGGACGAGGGTTTCGGCGCCACCCACCCCGAGCTGCGTCGAGACGTCGGAGACGACGCGGTCGTTCGCCGTGGCGGTGGTGGCCAGTACGGGGATGCCCTCGCCCAGTTCGGCGATCAACGTGCGGATCCGCCGGTAGTCGGGACGGAAGTCGTGACCCCAGTCCGACACGCAGTGCGCCTCGTCGACCACGACGAGACCCGCGTCGGCTGCGAGGGAGGGCAGGACCTGGTCGCGGAAGTCGGGATTGTTGAGACGCTCGGGGCTGACCAGCAGAACGTCGAGTTCGTTGTCCGCGACCCGGGCGTGAATGTCGTCCCACTCGGTGACGTTGCCGGAATTGATGGTGGCGGCGCGCACGCCTGCCCGCTCGGCGGAGGCCACCTGGTTCCGCATGAGTGCCAGGAGCGGCGACACGATGACCGTGGGGCCGTGCCCGTGCGCCCGCAGGAGCTTTGCCGCGATGAAGTAGACAGCCGACTTGCCCCAGCCCGTCCGCTGGACGACCAGCGCCCGTCTGCGGCCCACCACGAGCGCCTCGATCGCCGTCCACTGGTCGTCGCGGAGGGTGGCGTGCTCGCCTGCCAGCTCGCGGAGCAGCCGTTCGGCCTCGTCACGGAGTGCGGGTTCGGTGGCGGTCGTCATGCCCCCATGGTGCACGACACGGGTGACACGGAGGATTCGGGCGACGGCAGGAGCTCGCTCAGCCGGGCAGCGCCGCCTCGATCTCGGCGAGGGTGGGCGATGATGTGGAGGCGCCGCGGCGGGTGGTGGCGAGCGCGCCCGCCGTGCACGCGAACGGGACAGCGGCCGCCGGCCCGCGCCGCCACGAGACGGCCAGGGCGCCGGCGAACGCATCGCCCGCCCCGGTCGTGTCGACCACCTCGACCTCGGGGGAGTCGGCGTGGAGCGCGGTGCCGTCGCCGCCCGCGTAGTCCGCGCCCGACGATCCCAGCGTGGTCACGACGTGGGAGATGATGCCGGTGACCTCGGCGCCGAGTTGCGCGGCCTCGGTCTGGTTGACGAGGAGCACGTCGACCAGCTCCACGAGTTCGGGCGGAAGTGTCTGCGCCGGTGACGGATTCAACATCACGACGGTGCCGTGTGCCGCGGCGTGCGCCGCCGCGGCCAGCACGGTGCCCAGGGGTATCTCGAGTTGGCAGAGCAGGACGTCGGCGTCCGCGACGGCCGCGAGTTCGGCGGGCGTCAGGTCCACCACGGTGCTGTTGGCGCCCGGAACCACGACGATGCTGTTCTCGCCGGCGGCGTCGACGGTGATCGCCGCGATTCCGCTCGGCCCGTCCACTTCGCGCAGGTACCGCGTGTCGACCTCGGCGTCCACGAGGGCCTGTCGCAGGTCGAGAGCGAACACGTCGGAGCCGACGGCGCCGACGAACGTCACGGCGCCACCGGCCCGCGCCGCGGCGATCGCCTGGTTGGCACCCTTGCCGCCGGGGGTGGCGGCAAAGGCGCTGCCCAGGATCGTCTCCCCCGGCGCGGGTAACCGCTCGGCCGCCGTCAGTAGGTCCATGTTGACGCTGCCGACCACGGCGACCCTGGGAGCGGACATCTTCCGAGACTAACCCGCGTCGGCGGCCGCCGTCTTCTGTGCGGGTGTCGCGGATGCCTCGCCCTTGGTGCGGCGGAGACGCTTCAGGATGCGGCGGGCCTCGGCGTCCGTGGCCACGGCGGGCGGCGAACCCTCCAACGGCTTCCGGGCGGTCTCGGAGATGAGCAGAACCGCGATACCGCCGATGACGGCCGCGACCATCATGTACATCGGCGCGACGAGGTCACTGCCCGTCGCATCCTGCAACGCCGTGAGGACGAGGGGGGTGGTGCCACCGAAGATCGACACGGCGAGGTTGTAACCGATCGCCAGCCCCCCGTAGCGGATTCCGGTGGGGAACAGCGCGGGAAGGACCGACGGGAAGACGCCGACGAACAGCAGCAGGAGGCCGCCGAGCATCGCGAGGCCGAGGAAGACGGTGAAGTAGTGGCCGACACCGATCAACAGGTACGCGGGCAGCGACAGCGCGAAGAATCCGACGAAACCGGCCAGCAGCAACGGTTTCCGCCCGACCCGGTCGGAGAGCTTTCCGACGAAGCTGATGCACACCATCATGATGAGCATCACGATGATCATGAGGACGAGTCCGTGCGACTCGTCGTAGCCGAGCGTGTTCGACAGGTACGTCGGCATGTAGCTGAGCAGGCCGTAGTGCGCGATGTTGTACGTAGCGACCAGGATGACGCACAGCACCAGCGGCCGCCAGTTCTCCACCAGGGTTTCGCGCAGCTTGCGTCCCGTGGATTCTTCTGCGAGCGAACGTTCTTCGGCCTGCTCCATCTGCTGGAACGCGGGCGTCTCCTCGAGCCGCAACCGCAGGTAGAGGCCGATCAGGCCCAGCGGGCCGGCGAGCAGGAACGGAATTCGCCACGCCCAGTCCACCAGAGCGTCGGCGCTGACCACGGTGCTGATGATGGTGACCAGGCCCGCGGCCGCGACATACCCGGCGAGGGTTCCGAATTCGAGGAAGCTCGAGAAGAAGCCGCGGCGCTTGTCCGGCGCGTACTCGGCGACGAACGTGCTGGCGCCGCCGTACTCGCCGCCCGTCGAGAATCCCTGCACGAGCCGGAACAGCACCAGCAGAATCGGTGCCGCGAGCCCGATGGATCCGTAACTCGGGATGAGGCCGATGGCGAATGTGCTGCCCGCCATCAGGATGATCGTGGTGGCGAGCACCTTCTTGCGGCCGATCCGGTCACCGAGCGGACCGAAGAACAGTCCACCGAGGGGACGGACGATGAACGCCGCGGCGAAGATCGCGAACGTCGACAGCAGCTGTGCGGTACCGCTGGCCTCGGGAAAGAACACCTTGCCGATGGTGGTCGCGAGGTAGGCGTACACGCCGAAGTCGAACCACTCCATGGCGTTACCGAGCATGGTGGCCTTGACGGCTCGTTTGACGGAGGCCTCGTCGGTGACCGTGACATCAGGTGATTCGGCCACCTCGGCCGACGTGATCGAGTGATCTGGTGCAGTCATGTCGTGCGCTCCCCAGCGCAGTTATCACCCGCGCGGGGCACGTACCTGATGCACGCATCTTTTCGTCGCCCGCACGGCGATTGCTGGTCGGGTTCGGCAACCCACGGCCCTTCGGCGCGATGCGGCCCCCGCCGATCGGCTCTGGCTCGTGGCTCGGTCCCGCCCCACCGTCCGGGGTGCGGGACTACCAGCTGTAAGAGCGATTACCGTAGCAAAGGATACGGGGGGTTGTCGGCCCGAGCCTCAGTACGCCCGCGCGTACTGCGCCGGAATCTGCGGCGTCACCTGGGCATTCAATGCGAGTGCGGCTTTTCGCGGCCAGTACGGGTCGCGCAGCAGTTCGCGTCCGAGGAACACGGCGACGGCTTCACCCGTCTCCACGATCCGCTCGGCCTGCTCCGGCTCGGTGATGAGCCCGACGGCGGCGGCCGGGACCGTGGTCTCGTTCTGGATGCGACGGGCGAACGGGACCTGGTAGCCGGGTCCCACCGGGATCCGGGCGGACGCGACGCCGCCGCTGGAGACGTCGACGAGATCGACGCCGAGGTCGGCGAGGGCCTGCACGAGGGACACGGTCTGATCCGGCGTCCAGCTGTCCGTGTCGAGGCCGGGCTCCTCGGACAGCCAGTCGGTCGCCGAGACGCGGACGAAGACGGGCAACTCGGCCGGCCAGACCCCGCGCACCGCGTCGACGACCTCGAGCAGGAGGCGAATGCGGCCCGCGAAGCTGCCGCCGTACTCGTCTGCGCGGTGGTTGCTGACCGGGGAGAGGAACTGATGCAGCAGGTAGCCGTGTGCCGCATGGATTTCCACCACCTTGAAACCGGCCCGCGACGCCCGCTCGGCGGCGGCGGCGAAATCGGCGACCACCTTCCGGATGTCGGCGGTCGTCGCCGCGGCGGGCGGGTTGTGGTCGCCGAAACCGATCGCGCTCGGCGCCACCGTCTGCCAGGACAGCCGATCGTCGTCGTCGAGGCTCCCGCCCCCGCGCCACGGGACGTGCGCGGATCCCTTGCGCCCGGCGTGACCGAGTTGGATGCCCGGGACCGCGCCGAAGTACTCGAGCTGTGCGTTGATCTCCGCGAAGGCTTCGGTCTGGGTGTCGTTCCAGATGCCGAGGTCGGCGGCGCTGATGCGGCCCTCGGGGCTGACGGCCGTCGCCTCGGTGAGGATCAGCCCGGCACCGCCGATGGCACGCGTCACGAGGTGCGTCCGGTGCCAGTCGTTGGGCACCCCCACACCACTGCCCGTCACGTCGGCCGAGTACTGGCACATCGGCGCCATCCACACCCGATTGGGGACGGTGACTCCACGGAAGGTGATCGGTTCGAACAACACGCTCACTACAGCACTCCTGCCTCTGATGGTCTCGACCAGTCGCAACCTGCGCGGGGGGCCAAATCATTCCCGGTCGTTCCCGCTCCGCGGTGTACAGGCCCCTGTATATAGGCTGTCTTCATGACTGCAGTGACTTCCACCTCGTCGGCCGGTGCCGCGGTGGATACCCGTGAAGCCGTCCACGCAGCGGCCCGTCGCGCCCGCACCGCGTCGCGGGTCCTCGCGCTGCTCACCACTGCGCAGAAGGACGCGGCACTCCATGCGGCGGCCGATGCCGTGCTCGCCGCCTCGGCCGACATCCTCGCCGCCAACGCGGCCGACATCGAGACGGCCAGGGCGTCGGGCACCGAGGACTCCCTGCTCGACCGACTGCGGCTGACCCCGGAGCGGATCGAGGGAATCGCGTCCGGACTGCGTCAGGTGGCCGGTCTGCCCGACCCGGTCGGTGAAGTGGTGCGCGGCTCGACCCTCCCCAACGGTCTCGAACTCCGTCAGCTGCGGGTACCGCTCGGCGTGGTGGGCATGGTGTACGAGGCCCGCCCCAACGTCACCGTCGACGCGTTCGGGCTGGCACTCAAGTCGGGCAACGCGGCC
Organism: Rhodococcus sp. JS3073; assembly: GCF_026810085.1. Classification (NCBI taxonomy): domain Bacteria; kingdom Bacillati; phylum Actinomycetota; class Actinomycetes; order Mycobacteriales; family Nocardiaceae; genus Rhodococcus; species Rhodococcus sp. JS3073. The sequence continues at coordinate 7,092,582 of NZ_CP113951.1, forward strand.
CTGCTGCGCGGCTCCTCGTCCGCGGCGAAGTCGAACGCGGCGCTGGTCGCGGCGTTGCGGGCGTCGCTGGCGGCGCAGCAGCTGCCGGAGGACGCGGTGCAGTTACTGCCGAGCGACGACCGCTCCAGCGTGACGCACCTCATCCAGGCCCGCGGGCTGGTGGACGTCGTCATTCCCCGCGGCGGCGCCGGCCTGATCGACGCCGTGGTGCGTGACGCGACCGTCCCGACCATCGAGACGGGCGTCGGCAACTGCCACGTCTACGTCCACTCGGCGGCCGACCTGGAGATGGCCGAACGGATCCTGCTCAACTCCAAGACGCGGCGACCGAGTGTCTGCAACACCGCGGAGACGGTGCTGATCGACGCCGCGATCGCCGAGACGGCGGTGCCGAAGCTGCTGCAGGCCCTGCAGACGCACAGCGTGACGGTCCACGGGGATCTGCCGGGTCTGCTACCCGCGACCGAGTCGGACTGGTCGGAGGAGTACCTCACCCTGGATGTGGCCCTCAAGGTCGTCGACGATCTGAACGCCGCGGTCGAGCACATCGACCGCTACGGAACCGGTCACACCGAGGCCATCGTGACCTCCGACCTCGCGGCCGCCCGCGAGTTCACCGCCCGGGTCGACGCCGCCGCCGTCATGGTCAACGCGTCCACCGCCTTCACCGACGGTGAGCAGTTCGGATTCGGCGCCGAGATCGGGATCTCCACGCAGAAGCTGCACGCGCGCGGCCCGATGGGGCTCCCCGAACTGACGTCCACCAAGTGGATCGTCTGGGGTGACGGGCACACCCGCCCGGTCTAGACGTTTCGCCCACCCCTTTCCCTCCGGCCCCCTCTGCCCGTCACTTCTGAAAGGAGCGAGCGTGGATCGCGCACTGCCCACCACGACGCCGTTCTTCGCGAGCGTCGACGACGTCATCGCTCGGCTCGCCGAAACCGGTTACCTGTCCGACAAGGGCACCGCGACCGCGGTGTTCCTCGCCGACAGACTCGGAAAACCCCTGCTCATCGAGGGTCCCGCCGGCGTCGGCAAGACCGAACTCGCCCGCGCCGTCGCCGAGACCACCAGCGCCGAGCTGGTGCGGTTGCAGTGCTACGAGGGCGTCGACGAGGCACGCGCGCTGTACGAGTGGAACCACGCGAAGCAGATCCTGCGCATCCAGGCGGGCAGCGACCACAGCTGGGACTCCACCAAGGCGGACGTCTTCTCGGAGGAGTTCCTGCTGTCGCGGCCGCTGCTGACCGCGATCCGGCGCGAGGACCCGACGGTGCTGCTGATCGACGAGACCGACAAGGCCGACGTCGAGATCGAAGGCCTGCTCCTCGAGGTGCTCAGCGATTTCGCGGTCACCGTCCCCGAACTGGGCACCATCACGGCCACGCGCAAGCCGTTCGTCGTCCTCACCTCGAACGCCACCCGCGAACTGTCCGAGGCACTCAAGCGCCGCTGCCTGTTCCTGCATCTCGACTTCCCCGACGCCGAGCTCGAGCGGCGGATCCTCGCGAGCCGGGTGCCGGAGCTGCCCGAGGCAGTGGCCGAGCAGCTGGTCAGGACCATCCGCGTGCTGCGCGGCATGCAGCTGAAGAAGCTGCCGTCGGTCGCCGAAACCATCGACTGGGGTCGCACACTCCTCGCGCTCGGGCTCGACACCCTCGACGACGACGCCGTGCGCGCCACGATGGGTGTCGTCCTCAAACACCAATCCGACCAGCTACGGGCCGCTGCCGAGCTGCGACTGAACTGAAGGACTTCCCCATGGCTGCTGGTGGTCCACTCGCGTCCCGGTCGAAGCCGGGCGGTCCCGCGGCGCCGCACGGGCTGCCGGGGCATCTCGTCGACTTCGTCGAGGCGTTGCGGCGGCGCGGCATCACGGTCGGACCGTCCGAGACGGTCGACGCCGGTCGGGTGATGTCGGTCCTCGATCTGCTCGACCGCGAATCGCTGCGCGAGGGGCTCGCGTGCGCGCTGCTGCGGCGGCCCACCCACCGGCCAACCTTCGACGCGTTGTTCGAACTCTGGTTCCCGGCGGCGGTCGGAAGCCGGGCGGACGGGGCGATCGACACGAGTCTGCCGCGGAACGCGAAGGGCGAGATCGACTACGAGGCGCTGCGCGAGCTGATCGTCGAACTCCTCACCGACGGGTCGCCGGAGGCGATCGAGCTCACCGAGCTCCTGACCGCGCAGATGGTCGAGGAACTCGGGCAGTATCAGTCGGCGAACGGACCGTCGTTCTCGGCGTACCAGGCGCTGCGGGACGTCGCGCCGGAAACCCTGCTGAAGAAGATCCTCGACGGACTCCTGGGCAATCAGCAGGACGCCGACGCCCGGACGACGGAAAGCTACGAATCCGAGGTGGCCAAGCGCACCGCCGCCCAGCGGATCGCCGACTTCCGGAAGATGATCGAGAAGGAGACGCGGCGGCGGTCGGCGGAGAACCTCGGCAAGGAACGGGTGGCGTCGTACGGCGTGCCCCGGCTGGCCGAGGAAGTCGACTTCCTGCGCGCGTCCGACGCCGAACTGACGGCGCTGAAACGCAACGTGACCCCGCTGGCCCGGCTGCTCGCCAGCCGCCTGGCCGTGCGGCGCAGCCGCAACCGGGCCGGCTCGATCGACCTGCGCCGGACCCTGCGCAAGTCGATGTCCACCGGCGGAGTGCCCATCGACCTCGTTCAGCGCAAACCGCGGCGGGCGCGGCCCGAACTCGTCGTGATGTGTGACGTGTCGGGTTCGGTTGCCGGTTTCAGCCACTTCACCCTGCTGCTCGTCCACGCGCTGCGCGAACAGTTCTCCCGGGTGCGGGTGTTCGCGTTCATCGACACCACCGACGAGGTCACCCGCTTCTTCGACGCGGGAGCGGACCTCGGCAGCGCCATGTCGCGGATGATCCGGGAAGCCGACCTCGTCGGTTACGACGGGCACTCCGACTACGGCAACGCGTTCGGGGTGTTCGCCGAGCGGTTCACCCAGAGCATCACGTCGCGGACGTCGCTGCTGGTGCTCGGCGACGGTCGCAACAACTACCGCGACCCGAATCTGGAGGCCCTGGCCCGGCTCGTGTCGGTGGCGAAACACGCGCACTGGCTGAACCCGGAGCCCCGCGGGCAGTGGGGAACGGGCGATTCGGCGGCCAAGGTGTACAACGAGGTCATCAGCATGCACGAATGCCGATCCGCTCAGCAGCTGGCGTCGGTGGTCGCCGGGTTGCTGCCGGTGTGAGCACGTAAGCTCGTCACTCGTGGAACAGGGAGCAGCGGGCGCGCGTCGGCGCCGCCTGGGAGTCATGGGCGGCACCTTCGACCCCATTCATCACGGTCACCTCGTGGCGGCCAGCGAGGTGGCGGATCGATTCAGCCTCGACGAGGTCGTCTTCGTGCCCACCGGCAGGCCCTGGCAGAAGCAGGGGAAGGGCGTCAGCCCGGCCGAGGACAGGTACCTGATGACGGTCATCGCCACCGCGTCGAATCCGCGTTTCTCCGTCAGCCGGGTGGACGTCGACCGGGAGAAGGTCACCTACACCGTCGACACTCTGCGTGATCTGCGCAGCTACCACCCGGACGCCGAGCTGTACTTCATTACCGGTGCGGACGCCCTGGCGAGTATCCTGTCCTGGCAGGACTGGGAGGAACTGTTCTCGCTGGCGAAGTTCGTCGGGGTGTCGCGCCCGGGATTCGATCTCAACACCGAACATCTGGCCGGTCACCTGGACGCATTGCCGGAGGACGCGGTCACGCTGATCGAGATCCCGGCTCTGGCGATCTCCTCGACGGAATGTCGGCGGCGGGCCAGTCGACACCGTCCTGTGTGGTACCTCGTGCCGGACGGTGTGGTCCAGTACATCTCCAAACGGAACCTGTACCGGCCACCGGACTCCGAGCGCCTCGACGGCGCGACGACGATGTCCGAACCGGCCCCGGACAAGACCAAGAGCTAGTCAGCACTTTTCGAACGAACTGGGAGAACATCGCGTGAGCGCAACGACCGAAGCCATCGAGATGGCACGCATCGCGGCAGTGGCTGCCGACGAGAAGCTGGCCTCCGATGTGGTGGTGCTCGATGTTTCCGAGCAGCTGGTCATCACCGACTGCTTCGTCATCGCCTCCGCCCCCAACGAGCGACAGGTCAACGCGATCGTCGAGAACATCGAGGATCGGCTGCGTGAGGCAGGTCACAAGCCGGTGCGACGCGAGGGCACCCGCGAAGGCCGTTGGGCACTGCTCGATTTCGTGGACGTCGTGATCCACGTCCAGCACAACGAGGAGCGCAACTTCTACGCACTCGACCGGCTGTGGAAGGACTGCCCGACCGTGCCCGTCGAGGGTCTCGGGCAGCACGGCCCGGCCGACGCGAACGGTGCGGGCACTGCCGCCGAGGCGGAGGAGTCCGAGCTGTGACGGATGCCCCCCGTGCCCCGCGACGTCTGATCCTGCTCCGCCACGGGCAGACCGAGTACAACGCCGACAACCGCATGCAGGGTCAGCTCGACACCGAACTGTCGGAGCTGGGGCGGTCGCAGGCCCGCGCCGCCGCCACCGCGCTCGTCGGTCGCAGACCGATCTCCATCGTGTCCTCCGACCTGCGGCGGGCCTACGACACCGCAGTGGAGGTCGGCGACAACGCCGGTCTGCCGGTGCAGATCGACGAGCGCCTCCGCGAGACGCATCTCGGTGACTGGCAGGGGCTGACGCACCTCGACGTCGACGCGCGCGCGCCCGGCGCCCGCGCCACGTGGCGCGGCGACGCGACGTGGGCGCCGCCCGGCGGGGAGAGCCGTATCGACGTCGCCCGCCGCAGCAAGCCGGTGGTTGCCGAACTCGTCGAGAAGCACGAGGACTGGGCGGAGAAACCGGTGGTCCTGGTCGCGCACGGCGGTTTGATCGCCGCGCTGACCGCCGCGCTGCTGGATCTGCCCGTCGACCGCTGGCCGGTGCTGGGCGGGCTGGGGAACACCAGCTGGGTGCAGCTGAGTGCGTACGGAAACCCCGATTCGCTCCACTGGCGCCTCGACGTGTGGAACGCTTCTGCGAGTGTGGCCAGTGACGTCCTCTGACGTGGATGCCGGTTCCGGGGCGCGCCCCGTCCTGCTCGTGCTCGCCGATTCGCTGTCGTACTACGGACCCAAGGGCGGTCTCCCATCCGACCATCCCGACATCTGGCCCAATATCGTTGCACGTCAACTCGGTTGGGATGTCGAGTTGGTGGCGCGGATCGGCTGGACCAGCCGCGACGTGTGGTGGGCGCTGACCCAGGACCCACGTGTGTGGTCGGCGGTTCCCCGCGCCGGTGCCGTCGTGTTCGCTGTCGGCGGCATGGACTCCCTTCCGTCCCCGCTCCCGACGGCGCTGCGGGAACAACTGCGCTACGTCCGCCCACCCGCGCTGCGCCGCGTCGTGCGGGCCGGCTACCAGTGGCTTCAGCCCAGGCTGTCCCCGCTGGGGTGGCCCGTGGCGTTGCCCCCGCGGCTGAGTGTCGAGTACCTGGAGAGCTCCCGGGCGGCGCTCGAGTACATGCGCCCCGAGTTGCCCGTCATCGGAACCCTGCCGTCCGTGCATCGAAGCGAGGCCTACGGCAAGGTGCACGCGGGTCGCCCCGGTGCCGTTGCCGCCATCACCGCATGGTCGGAGGAGAAGAACGTGCCCATCGTCGACCTCGCGGAGGCGGTGCGCGCCAACGTCTTCAGCGATCAGGGCAATCCGGACGGCATCCACTGGGGCTGGGACGGACACACCGAGGTGGCCGCGGCGATGCTGACCGCGCTTCGCGCCGCGGGAGTCGTTCCGGACTCCGCCGAGGGCGCGGTTCCGGCCGACCCGGTGTCGAGCGGAGCCGAGTAGTCCGATGCCCGTCGTCGTCGTCACCGATTCTTCGGCCTCGATCCTGCCCGAACTCCTCGAGCAGTACGGGATCCAGGTGGTCCCGCTCCATGTCCTCAGCGGCGGTCAGGATTTCCGGGAGGGAATCGACGAGCTCCCCGAGGATCTTGCCGGTGTCACCACGTCGGGCGCGTCGCCGAGCGAGCTGTCCGAGGCGTACGCGGCAGCGCTGGAGCTGAGTGAGGGCGCAGGCGTTCTCGCGGTACACATCTCCCGGCAGCTGTCCGGCACGTGGGAGGCGGGCCGCCAGGCGGCGCAGGAATTCGACGGCCGGGTGCGGATCGTCGACTCCCAGTCCGCCGGAATGGGATTGGGCTACCCGGTCCTCGAGGCCGCGCGGGCCGCGAAGGACGGTGCGGACCTCGAGACGGCGTACCGGCGGGCGGTCGACGTCGCGAGCCGCGGGCGGTGCCTGATCGTCGTGGACAGGCTCGATCAATTGCGTCGCGGAGGCCGTATCGGCACCGCCGCCGCACTGCTCGGCACCGCACTGGCGATGAAGCCGGTGCTGCATCTCGTGGACGGCCGGCTGGTTCTGAAGGAGAAGACGCGCACCTCGACCAAGGCGATGGCCAGGATGGTCGACGCCGCGGTGGAGCTGGCAGGTCTGGACAGGACGGCCGTCGCTGTGCATCACATGCACGCCCGGCAGCGCGCCGAAGCGGTGGCACAGCACCTGAAGGACCGGATTCCGCAGGTCAGCGATCTCGTCGTCACCGATTTCAGCTCGGTGATCGGTGCCCACGTCGGGGCGGGCGCCATCGGCATCGTGCTGTGCCCGGAACCCGCCCTGCACCACGAAGACCACGATTCATCCACAACTTCGCACTGATCCACAGGCCGGTTCGGAAGTCGGGTCGTCGCGGCAATTCGGTGGGCGGCGCACTCTACCGTCGCGTTCATGGGGATCAGGGAAGAACGTTCCAGGGGCCGGACCCGGCTCGCGTTCCTGACGTCGGGGGAACGCGATGCGGTCCCGGCCGACACACCGGCGGCGCCGGAGTGGCTGGCCGAGCCGAGCGGGACCGTCCTCGACGGCGACACGACGTGGTCCGCCGAACGCCGCCGGGGTGGATTCTCGCTGCCGGACCGCTGGCGGGACGCACGATTCGATCCCGGGCGTTCCGGGGCGTTGGTGCTGATCGTGGTGGGAATCGTCGTCGCGACCGCCACCGTGCTGGGAATGCGCAACGATCGGCCGGAGGCACAGGCGGTTCCGTCGTTACCCGCTGCCGGAGTGCATTCTCTGACTCCGGCACCGGGACCGGCACCGACGAGTCCCGACGCGGCGGCGTCGGCACCCGCCCCGGCGGAGGAGATCGTCGTCAGCGTCGTGGGACTGGTGGCGTCGGCCGGTCTCGTCCGGCTGCCACCGGGGTCCCGGGTCGCGGACGCTCTCGCCGCTGCCGGGGGAGTGCGCGACGGCGGTGACACCCTCGGATTGAATCTGGCTCAACGACTTTCGGACGGCGATCAGGTTCTCGTGGGTGCCGCGACCACCCAGGCGCCGCCGAGCGCTGTGGGCGGAGCCTCCGCGGGATCGCCGGGGACCGCAGGCGCAGCGGCCGCCCCGGGCGGAGGGCTCGTGAACCTCAACACGGCGACCGAGACGGAACTCGACGCACTTCCCGGTGTCGGGCCCGTCACGGCGGCGGCGATCGTCGCGTGGCGCACGACCAACGGAACGTTCACCGACATCTCGCAACTGGGGGAGGTGGACGGGATCGGCCCGGTGCGGCTGGAGAAGCTGCGCGGCCAGGTCACCCTGTGATGCCCGACGACGAACCGCGGCTCCTCGACCTGCGGCTTCTTCCGTTCGCCGGGATGTGCTGGGCGGCAACGCTGATCGGTATCCACGGCGGCTCCCGGGCGGCGTGGGTTCTCGTGGCAACCCTGACGGGAGCGGCAGTTCTCCTCGCCGCGGGGTGCGTCCTGCGGGGACCGGGACGGTGGACGGCCGGGGTGCTGGCGGTACTACTGTTCGGGTCCTGCTGCGCTGCGGGGACGGCCTGGCGGGTTCAGGCCGTGGAACGGCACCCGATGACCGAACTCGGCCGGAACGAGGCGTGGGTGACGCTCGTCCTCACCCTTGCCGACGATCCCCGGGAGATCGCCGGCTTCGGACGGCACGTCCTCGTGAACGCGGACGTCGTCGAGATCCGCCGGGCCACCGAGACGATCCACTCGGGCGGTGCGGTGGTCGTCCTCGCCCCGGCGGCGGGGTGGCTCGGACTCCTGCCGGGGCAGGACGTGATCTTGCGCGGGCAGGCGGGCCCTCCGCGGCACCGGGACCTGAGCCTGGCCACGATCCGGGTGTCCGGACCGCCCGCGGCCGTCGGTCCCGCGCCCCCGCATCAGAGGTGGGCCGGCGCCCTGCGTGCGCGGTTCGTCGCGGCCGCCGCCGTTCTGCCCGCCGACGAGGCAGGACTGTTGCCGGGGCTGGTGATCGGCGACACCTCGGCGCTGCCCCGGGAGGTGAAGGACGACTTCACCGCGACCGGACTGACGCATCTCACGGCGGTATCCGGGGCGAACGTCAGCATCCTGCTGGGAGCCGTCCTGCTCGTGGTCCGCGGGGTGGGACTCGGTCCCCGCGCGGGTGCGGCGCTGGCCGCCGCGGCGCTGATCGCATTCGTGGTGATCGCGCGACCGTCGCCCAGCGTGCTGCGCGCCGCGGCGATGGGCTCGGTCGCTCTGCTGGCGCTCGTGACCGGACGGCGGAAACAGGCGATGCCCGCGCTCGCGGCCGCGGTCATCGCCCTGCTGGCGTGGTCACCGGAATTGGCGGTGGACTTCGGCTTCGTACTCTCGGCGACCGCCACTGCCGGGCTGATCGTGATCGCGCCGGTGGGGGTCGACGTGCTGGTGTGCCGCGGCTGGCCGCGGGCGGTGGCCGAGACGGTGGCGGTGTCCGTCGCCGCCTTCGCCGTCACCGCTCCGATCGTGGCCGCGATGGCCGGGACGGTGAGCCTGGTGTCCATCTGCGCGAACATCCTGGTCGCCCCCGTGGTCGGTGTGATCACCGTGGCCGGAGCGATCACCGCGCTGATCGCGGGTGTCAGTGTTCCCGTCGCGGAAGTGGTGGTGCACGTGACCCAGTGGCCGCTGTGGTGGCTCGTCACCGTGGCCGAGCGAGGTGCGCGGATTCCCGGAGCCTCGATACCGGTGCCCTCCGGGCCCGCCGGTGCGGCGATCGTCCTCGGTGCCGTGGTGGCGCTCGGTGTGACGCTGCGCAGACGCGGACCCCGGCTGGTGCTGGCGGGAATCGCGATAGGTGCGCTGGTGCTGTGGGCGCCGGTCTGGCCGTCGTCGCTGGGACGCCTTGTGTGAGCGCGCCCGAATCCGGGAAACCTTCGCAGAACTCGAGGAAAGGGACGACGACATGCAGGTGGGGTTCAAGCTGATGGCCGAGACGTTCGATCCGCGGGAGATCGTGCGGCAGGCGGTGGAGGCCGAACGGGCCGGCTTCGACTTCGTCGAGGTGAGCGATCACTATCACCCCTGGCTCTACAGTCACGGTCACTCGGGATTCGTGTGGTCGATGCTCGCGGCCGCTGCCGCACGGACCGACCGGATCGCCCTGGCGACCGGCGTCACCTGCCCGTTCGTCCGATATCACCCCGCGATCATCGCGCAGGCCGCGGCCACGACCGCCGTCCTCAGCGAGGGCCGGTTCACCCTGGGGCTCGGTTCGGGGGAACGGCTGAACGAACATGTCGTCGGTGGCGGTTGGCCGTCGGTCACCATCCGGCACCAGATGCTCCGTGAGGCAATCGACATCATCCGTCTGCTGTGGTCGGGCGGCTACCACTCGTACGAGGGCAAACACCTCACCGTGGACGACGCACGCGTCTTCGATCTCCCCGACGTGCCGCCCACGATCGCCGTCGCGGCGGGCGGCACGGAAGCGGTCCGTATCGCCGCGGAACTCGGCGACGGACTCTTCGCCACCGAAGCGGACCCGGACCTCGTGAAGGCCTACACCGGGGCCGGTGGGTCGGGACCCAAGTACGGGGAGGTGCCCCTCTCGTGGGCGCGTGACGAGGAATCCGCGGCCGAGTCGGCGCACCGGTTGTTCCGGTTCGGGTTGACCGGATGGAAGGTTCAAGCCGAACTGCCGAATCCGATCAACTTCGAGGCGGCGTCGTCGTCGATCCGCACCGAGGACGTCCGCGACGCCATGGCCTGCGGGCCGGACGTCCGGCGGCACCTGGAGGTGGCACGCACGTTCGTCGACGCAGGGTTCGATCATCTGGCGCTGATCAACGCGGGGCCGGACGTGGACGGGTTCTTCGAGTTCTTCGCCACCGAGTTGAGTGAGCCGCTGCGGGCGCTGACAACGGCCTGACATCGGCTGTGCTGCTGTAACTTTCGACTCCCCGGCGCACCGCTCGGCACGCTCGGGGCGGCGGGTGCGGAACGCGTTCTGTATCGTTTCGACTTCGATTCCCGATGTGCGTATGCGACACCGAAACACCGACTACCATCCGGTGGCAGATGCCTGAGGTGAACGGTCTTGGAACGCACCCGCATTGGAGGGCGAATGTCGGAATCGGAGCGGACAGATCTCGATGTGGACGACGAACTCGACGCCGGGCAGGTGTGGAGAGCGCAGCGGGTCGTCGCTGCCCAGTCATTGGACGCCGAAGACTGCCGCATGCTCCTGTCCATGCTCGGCATTGCGGGTAACCCCGATGCACCGGAGGTGGACTGACGGCGGTCAGGTCACCTTCCGGTGATGGTGAGCGACGATCTCCTGCGCCACCGTCGCGAGCTTGAGATTCATGTCCTGCGAGGTGGTGCGGAGAATCTCCATCGCCTGAGTCTCGGGGATGTTGTGGAACGCCATCAGCAGACCCACGGCCTTCCCGATTTCACGATTGCTGGCCAGGCCTGCCCGCAGTGTCTCGGCCTCGGCGTGCTCGTGGACGGCCGCCAACGCCACCGCCGCGAACGATGCGAGCATGATGCCCTGATCGACGGACGTGGTGTTCAGCGCTCCCGCCGTGTCGGAGAACAAATTGAGGGCGCCGACCTTGCGCCCGAGGATGACGAGGCGGAATCCGGCCGCACCGCGCACCGGCGTGTGGGCCAGCACCCGCGCCGACAGCCGCGGCCACTGCGACGACGTGGAGAGGTCCGTCTCGAACTGAGGCGTGTCGCTGACGATGGCATCGACGCACGGTCCCTCGTTCTCGACGCGCTCGAACTCGTCGACGCGCGCGGCCACGTCGTCGCTGGCCGCGACCGTCACGTAGCGGGATCCCTCCCGGAGCATCAGGCTCGCGTGGTCGCAGCCCTCGACGAGTAGTGGCGCGGCGTCGCAGATGGCCTGGTGGACGTGCCCGTAATCCTGGCCTGCGTAGAGAAGATCGGCGAGGGTCGCGAACGTCGCGGCCGACCTGCCGACAGCCTGCGAGCGCGTCGTATCGGGCATTGTGTCTCGCATCGGTTCCTCCAGCGTGCGGGCATGTGCCCGGCTCACCGATTCAGTCTGCCAGAGAGGGAGGTCGCCGCAGGTCCGGGCCGCAGGAATTCCCGATCGGACTCCGGGGACGGTGGCCCCGGGCGAAGATGACGTCATGGTTTTGCGCACCGAGGACCCACAGGTGACCATCGGCCAGGGAACGCTGCGGGGCGTCCGCCTCGACGGCGTCCGGTCGTGGAAGGGCATTCCCTATGCAGCACCGCCGGTCGGCGAGTGGCGGCTCCGCTCCCCGCGCGCGCCCGAACCGTTCAGCGGGGTGCGCGACTGTTCCCGGTTCGGCCCGATCGCACCGCAGAACGAGCACGGCCCGCTGCCCATCGATCCCGGTCTGACCCTCGACGAGGACTGCCTCACCGTGAACGTCTTCGCCCCCGCGTCGGATGCCCGGCGACCGCGGCCGGTGATGGTGTGGATCCACGGCGGGGCGTATTACCTCGGTTCGTCCGGACAGCGCATGTTCGATCCGACGCATCTGGTCGAACGCGGCGACGTCGTGGTGGTCACCTTCAATTACCGGCTCGGTGCGCTGGGGTTCCTGGACTTCTCCTCGTTCTCGACCGAGGAGCATCCGTTCGACACGAACCTGGGCCTGCGCGATCAGATCGCGGCACTGACCTGGGTCCGCGCCAACATCGCCGCATTCGGCGGCGACCCGAAAGACGTGACCCTGTTCGGGGAGTCCGCCGGTGGCGGTGCGGTCACCACGCTGATGACGTCCCCACCGGCAGAGGGACTGTTCCATCGCGCGATCGCCGAGAGTTCGCCCGCGACGTCCGTATACGGCCGTGATCGCGCCGCGAGCATCGCCGAGTCGTTCCTCGAGTTGCTCGACATCGCGCCCGCCGACGCGGGCCGACTCCGCGACCTGCCCGTCGACGTGCTGACGAAGGCCTGCGTCGAACTCGTCCAGCAGGTGCCCGCGCGGGTCCCGGGCACCCTGGCGGTTGCCCCGACGGTCGACGGCGACGTGGTGCCGCACTATCCCGTCGCGGCGTTCCGCACAGGCCTCGCGCATCGAATCCCGCTGCTGATCGGGACGAACAAGGACGAGGCGTCCATGTTCCGGCTGATGAAGTCGCCCCTGATGCCGATCACCCCGGACGCCGTGCATCAGATGTTCGTGGCGATCGCCGCCGACCATCCCGACCTGCCTGCAGACGAGGAGCAGGAGGTGGCGGCCGCGTATCCCGACTACCCGAAGAAACGCTCGGCCATGGAGATCTCGCGGGACGCCGCGTTCCGGATGCCGACGCTGTGGATCGCGGAGGCGCACAGCCGCGTCGCCCCGACCTGGTTGTACCGCTTCGACTACGCGACACCGTTCCTGCGCGCCGCGCGGATCGGCGCCACCCACGGCACCGAGGTGCCATACGTCTTCGGGAACTTCGGCGTCGTCCCGCACGACCCCACGTTCAAGCTCGGTGGGCACCGAACCGCCGGGCACGTGTCGGAGCGGATCCAGCGACGGTGGCTGTCGTTCGCCACCGAGGGCACCCCGGACGGAACGGGAGCCGAGGTCGGCTGGCCGCGGTACGACGAGGCGGATCGCACGACCCTGCTGATCGGCAAGTCCGACGCGATCGTCGCCGATCCGGACTGGGAACTCCGCCGGGCCTGGGGTGAGGAAGTCATCGGCTTCACCTGAGCGGCGGGGGTCCGGTTTCGTATCCGCGTAACGGGGGATACCTGCTGAATGAGCCCTGCAGCAACGGAATCGGGTCGCGACCTCAGTGTGGGAGTCGAGGAGGAGTTCTTCCTCGTCGACGAGTCCGGTCACCTTTCCGCCGCGGGACCCGACGTGGTGGCGGAGGCCGGCCACGACATTCACGGGCTCCAGCGTGAACTCGCCCGATGCCAGATCGAGACGGCGACCGGTGTGTGCCACACCGGGGAGGAACTGCACGAGGAGCTGCGCAGCCTGCGCCGCCGGCTGGCGAAGGCCGCCGCGGGCCGCGACCTGTTGCTGCTGCCCAGCGGGACGTCCTTGATCGTCGAGGGATTGCCGCCGGCGATCACCCCGAGCCCGCGTTACGAGGAGATGGCCCGCCACTTCGGGTCGATCGTGGACACGGTGACCACGTGCGGCTGTCACGTGCACGTTGGGATCCCGAGCCGCGACGTCGGTGTGCGGGTGAGCAACCTGGTTCGCAGTTGGCTGCCCGTGCTGCTCGCGCTCGCCGCGAACTCGCCGTTCCACAGTGGGCACGACACCGCTTATCACAGTTGGCGGCACATCATGTGGTCGCGGTGGCCGTCGGCGGGACCGCCGCCCCACTTCGACTCCGCGGACGAGTACGAGGCGACGGTCGGCGCCATGATCGGGACCGGTGCCGCCATGGACCGGGGAATGATCTACTGGCACGTCCGGCTCTCCGACAAGCAACCGACCATCGAGGTCCGGATCGCGGACGTCGCCATGACCGCGGCGCACGCGGCGCTCTACGCGGTGGTCGTGAAGGGGCTCGTCGGGTGGGCGCTGCGGTCGCTGGAGAACGGCCTCACCGTGCCGTGGCTGCGCGCCGAGCTGCTGCGAGCGCAGTTGTGGCGTGCGGCCCGTGACGGACTCGACGGGGAATGCACGAGCCCGGCCACCGATCGGTCGCTGCCGATCCGCCGGCAGCTGGAATTGCTGAACGAGTGCGTGGCCCCGGGGCTCGGCGCGAGTGATCGGGCGTTCCTCGAGTCGGGGCTCGACACCGTGTTGCGGGAGGGCACGGGCGCCGAGCGGCAACGGGCCGAGTTCGCCCGCGTCGGCACGCTGGCGGCGGTGGTCGACCTCCTGACGTGCGAAGTGGTCAGCTGACCGGGGGTGGCGGAGTCAGCTCGGTGACGCCGGCGGTGGTGGAGCCGATGTAGCCGGGATGCAGCAGTCCGGCGGATCGGACACCCGTGAGCAGAGCGCCGGCGCTGGTGTCCGGTCCGGTGCGCAGCGGTCCTGGGTCGTCGATCAACGCCTCCACGGTCGCGGTGTCGACGAGGCTGAGATCGATGCGCTGTCCGGCGGGTTGGTAGACGGCGAGGACGACCGGGCCGGGGTAGTGGGCCGCGGTGCGGCGCATGACGTGGAAGGCGGGGTCGGTTCCCAGGGCGAGCACGGTGACATGCGCGAACGACGCGAGCCGGTCGGCGATCGCGCGGCCGGCGGCACTGCGCCACGTACGCCCGTACAGGGTGAGCGCGTCCGACAGGTGACGCTGCTCGGTGTCACCTCGCACGCTGCCGCCCGCCGGGTCGAGCAGGGACCGCCAGCGGTGTTCGTAGAAGTCGCACGCGGTCTCGAAGTCGTCGTCGGAGCCGGCCGCCGCGACGTCGCGACGCGAGGGCGATGCGGGTTCGAGAACGGATCGACCACCGGCGAACAGCGTCTCGGCGTGTCCGGAGGCCGAACAGCGGGCCACCACGTGCACCGACCATCGGAGGAGCAGCCCGTCGCGGCAGGTGTACCGGAAACTCAGCTCGTACCGTTGCCCTGCCGCGCGATCGTCGTCGAGGTCGATCATGTGCGCGTAGTCCTCGCGGGTGACGCCGTCCACCTCGGTTTCCGCGGTCATATGATCGAGTGTCCACCGCCGACGCGACCGCTGCGCGGCTATCGCCTGTTCGGTCTGCGCGGTCTCGGCTCCGGGGTGTCGGCGAACGTGTCCGCCACACGTGGCACGATCTTCGCGTGAGCACACCAACTCAGCTCGAACAGCTCCATCTCGTCCTCGGTGACGAGGAGTTCCTCGTCGAACGCGCGGTGTCGCAGGTCATCAGCCAGGTCCGTGCGAGCGCGGACGTGGCCGCGGGCGCGGAGCTTCCGGTCAACCGGTTGAGGGCGGGCGATGCCGGCGCGGCCGAACTCGCCGAACTGCTCAGCCCCTCCCTGTTCGCCGAGGACCGCGTCGTGGTTCTGGAAGCCGCGGCCGAGGCGGGCAAGGACTCGGTGGCACTGATCCTCGACGCGGCCGGCGACCCACCTCCGGGCGTCGTCCTGGTGGTTCTGCACTCGGGCGGCGGACGTGCGAAAGCGATGACCGGTGCGCTGGAGAAACTCGGAGCCGTGGTGCACCCGTGCGCCAAACTGAAGTCCGGCGACCTCATCGGGTTCATCCGCGGCGAGTTCCGCACCCTCGGCGTCCGGGTGTCGCCGGAAGTGGTGCAGAGCGTGTTCGAGGGAGTCGGTTCGAATCTGCGCGAACTGGCCGCCGCGTGCTCGCAGCTCACCGCAGACACCGGCGGAAAGATCGACGTCGCCGCCGTGCAGCGCTACTACTCGGGCAAGGCCGAGGTGAGCGGATTCGACGTCGCGGACAAGGCCGTCGCCGGCGACACCGCCGGTGCGATCGAGGCGCTGCGCTGGGCGATGCTGCGCGGCGTTCCGCACGTGCTGCTGGCGGACGCGCTGGCCGACGCGGTGCACTCGATCGCCAGGGTGGCGCCGGCCGGGCGGGGAGACCCGTTCCGGATGGCGTCGGAACTGGGCATGCCGCCGTGGAAGATCAAGAAGGCGCAGGCCCTGGCGAAGGGTTGGACACCCACGTCGGTGGGGGAGGCGCTGCGCATCGTGGCGTCCCTGAACGCCGACGTCAAAGGTGCGGCGGCCGACGCGGACTACGCCGTCGAAAGTGCCGTGGGACGCGTCTCCCGGCTACGCCAGATCTGACGGGGACACGACAACAGCCGCTCGATCCGGGGATCGAGCGGCTGTTGGAGAGCCTACGACGGAAGAACCGTCAGATCTTGTTGATAGCCTGCGCGAGAGCAGACTTCTTGTTGGCAGCCTGGTTGGCGTGAATGACGCCCTTGCTGGCTGCTTTGTCGAGCTTGCGGCTGGTGGCGACGAGGAGCTCGTTGGCCTTGTCCTTGTCACCGGCCGCCGCAGCCTCGCGGAACGAGCGGATCGCCGTGCGCAGCGAGGACTTCACCGACTGGTTACGGAGTCGGGCCGCCTCGTTGGTACGGATCCGCTTCACCTGGGACTTGATGTTGGCCACGCGTAAAATCCTGTCGTCTTAAGCTGGTTACGGTCGAGAAAGCTCTGGGCGCACACATATGCACCGACAGGCGAGATTACCAGTGATCGGTGTCCGATCTCAAACCGGCACCCGGACGCGCCGACAAATCCTGCGGCTGCGCTGCTGAACGGGTGTGCATGTAGCAGCATGTCTGGGATGACGCCCCCAGCATCGAAGTCGTCAACAGTAACGAAATCGTCGGCAACCTCGAAAGCCCCCGTCCGAAAATCGGGGGGAAGCACGCAGGCGGGTGCGAAGGCATCGGGAACCCAGCCGCGGACGCGGGTGACCGCCCGGCCGCGCAAGCCCGTCGAACCCGCCCACGTGTTCGACGGGTACACCGACATCGGGCGCTACGGGCTGGCGTTCGACGAGATGTTCGACCGCGACGGCACCGTCCGCCCGCCGTACAAGGGCGTCTTCAAGGCGCTCGAGCCCGCGGACCGAGCCGACCTCGCCGCCCGATCCGAGGCCCTCGGCAGGGCGTTCATCGACCAGGGCGTGACGTTCTCGCTGTCCGGTCAGGAACGGCCCTTCCCGCTCGATCTCGTTCCTCGGGTCATCGCCGCTGCCGAGTGGACGCGACTCGAGAAGGGCATCAAGCAGCGCGTCCAGGCGCTCGAGATGTTCCTCGACGACGTCTACGGGGAACAGCGCATCCTGCGTGATCACGTGCTGCCGAAGCGGTTGGTCACCTCGTGCGAGCACTTCCACCGTGAGGCCTCGGGAATCGTTCCGCCGAACGGGGTGCGGATCCACGTCGCAGGAATCGACCTCGTCCGCGACGAGAACGGGGTGTTCCGCGTGCTCGAGGACAACCTGCGTTCGCCGTCGGGGGTGTCCTACGTCATGGAGAACCGCCGCACGATGGCGCGGGTGTTCCCCGACCTGTTCATGTCGCACCGCGTGCGGTCCGTCGGCGACTACGCCTCCCATCTCCTTCGCGCGTTGCGCGCTTCGGCGGCCCTCAACGAGGCCGACCCGACCGTCGTGGTGCTGACACCCGGTGTCGCCAATTCCGCGTACTTCGAGCATTCGCTGCTCGCGCGCCAGATGGGTGTCGAACTGGTCGAGGGCCGCGACCTGTTCTGCCGCGACAACATGGTCTACATGCGCACGACCGAGGGTGAACGGCAGGTCGACGTCATCTACCGCCGCATCGACGACGACTACCTCGACCCCATGCACTTCCGCCCGGACTCCGTGCTCGGGGTGGCCGGCGTCCTGAACGCGGCACGGGCGGGCAACGTCGTCATCTCGAGTGCTGTCGGGAACGGGGTCGGCGACGACAAACTCGTCTACACCTACGTCCCGCAGATCATTGACTACTACCTCGGCGAGAAGCCGTTGCTCGCGAACGTCGACACGTTCCGGTGCTGGCTCGACGAGGAGTGCGAGGAGGTCCTGGACCGGGTCGACGAACTGGTGATCAAACCGGTGGAGGGTTCCGGCGGCTACGGCATCGTCTTCGGTCCCGACGCATCACCCAAGGAACTGAACACGATCGCCCGGAAGATCAAGGCGGACCCGCGCGGGTGGATCGCGCAGCCCGTCGTCCAGCTGTCCACGGTGCCGACCAAGGTCGGGGACGAACTGGTTCCCCGGCACGTCGATCTGCGGCCCTTCGCGGTCAACGACGGTGACGACGTGTGGGTGCTGCCGGGTGGGCTCACCCGGGTGGCCCTGCCCGAGGGGTCGCTCGTCGTGAACTCCAGCCAGGGCGGCGGCAGCAAGGACACGTGGGTGCTCGCGAGCAGGAGCTCCGACGAGGAGCGGGAACTCGCGGGTGAGGAGCTCGTGGCCGAGCCGGCGCAGTCCGCCGAGGCCGAGCAGGGACCCGAACTCAGCACGACTCAACTGCAGCAACAACAGCAACAGCAGCAACAACAGGGCCAGGGAGGTGATCGCTGATGCTGGCGAGGAACGCGGAATCGCTGTACTGGATCGGCCGGTACGTCGAACGGGCCGACGACATGGCCCGCATTCTCGACGTCGCCGTGCACCAGCTGCTCGACGACGCCTCGGTGGACCCCGACCGGACGTCCCGGTTGCTGCTGCGGGTGCTCGGCATCGAAGCGCCCGACACGCAGCTCGACGTCCGGTCGGTGACCGAACTGGTGGCGTTCAGCCGCAACCAGGTGGGATCGATCATCGACTCCCTCGCCAGCGCCCGCGAGAACGCGCGGGGTGCCAGGGAGGTCACGTCCAGCGAGATGTGGGAGTGCCTCAACACCACGTACAACGGTCTCGCCGAACGCGAGCGGGCGTCCAAGCGTCTCGGGCCGCACGAATTCTTCCGGTACGTGGAGGAACGCGCGGCGATGTTCGCGGGTCTGGCCGATTCGACGATGAGCCGCGACGACGGATACCGCTTCCTGCTGCTCGGCCGCTCGATCGAACGCGTCGACATGCTCGCGCGGATGCTGTTGTCCCGTGCGGGTGACCGCCCGTCCTCGCCGGCGTGGGTGACGGTGCTGCGTTCCGCGGGAGCCCACGACACCTACCTGCGCACGTACCGCGGCGCGCTGGACGCCAACCGGGTGGTCGAGTTCATCCTGCTGGACCGGCTGTTTCCGCGGTCGGTGTTCCACGCCATCCGGCAGGCGGAGTTGTGCCTCGCCGAGCTCGATCACCAGCCCGACAGCCGCGTCGGACACAGGGCCGAGGCGCAGCGTCTCCTCGGCAGGGCCCGGAGCGAACTCGAGTTCCTGCCGCCCGGCGTGCTCCTCGAGGATCTCCAGGATCGGCTCGCGGGGTTGCAGGAAACCTGCCGCGAGCTCGGAGAAGCCATCGCGCTGCAGTATTTTCACGCCGCGCCGTGGGTGGCGTGGACCGATGCACGGGCTGTCGGCGGCGAAGCCGTCGTGGAGGGAGAGCTGTGAGCTGGCGTATGAGAGTCGTGCACACCACCGGGTATGCCTACGACGCACCGGTCACGTCCTCGTACAACGAGGCGCGACTGACCCCGCGCGGTGACAGCAGGCAGACGGTGATCCTGAACCGCGTGGAGACGACGCCGGCGACGCGGTCGTACCGCTACACCGACTACTGGGGCACCGCCGTCACCGCATTCGATCTCCATGCGCCGCACAAGGAACTCGAGGTCACCGGGCTGTCCGTGGTCGAGACCGAACCGTTCTGGGAGCCGGAGGAGAAGGTGGACTGGGACGAGCTGGCCAGCCCTCCGCTCACCGACCGGTTCAACGAACAGCTGAGCAACACCACGTTCGTGCCGCGCAGCCGCAAGCTCGACACCATCGCCCGCGATCTCCGCAAGGGCCGCACCCCCGACGAAGCCGTTGTCGCGGCGGCGGACTGGGTGCATCGGGAGATGGATTACGTTCCGGGGACGACGGGCGTCCACACGTCCGCGGTCGACGCCTGGGCCGAACGGCAGGGCGTGTGCCAGGACTACGCGCACCTGACGCTGGTCCTTCTGCGCAGCATGGGAATTCCGAGTCGCTACGTGTCCGGCTATCTGCATCCGAAACCCGATGCGGCGGTGGACGACACGGTGGCGGGGGAGAGTCACGCGTGGGTCGAGGCGTGGACCGGCGCGTGGTGGGGATACGACCCCACCAATGCCGTCGCGGTGAACGAACAGCACGTGTCGGTGGGTATCGGACGGGACTACGCGGACGTTCCGCCGCTCAAGGGCATCTTCTCCGGGGGCCGGGCGACAGATCTCGAAGTCGTCGTGGAGATCACACGCCTGGCGTAAAGTGCCAGCCAGATCTATCTGTGGAAAGCAGGACTAACGATCCATTTCGACGAAGGTGGGTTCATGTCTCCAACCGCACAGGAATACGTAGAAGTCGAACCGATCTCGGATCTCAAGAAATACGTAGCAGAGGCGGTCGGTACGTTCGTACTGGTCTTCGCGGCGGTGGGTACGGCGGTCTTCGCCGGAGCCAAGGTCGGGAACCTCGGTGTGGCACTGGCATTCGGACTGACCCTGCTCTTCCTCGTCTACGCCATCGGCCCCATTTCGGGCTGCCACGTCAACCCGGCCGTCACGGTCGGACACCTCGCTCTCGGCCGGTTGTCCGTCGTGAAGGCGGGGTTGTACGTCGTCGCCCAGGTCATCGGCGGACTCGTCGCCGGAGTGGTGATCTACGCGATCGCGCAGAGCCTGCCCTCGTACAACCGGGCGGACGACGGTCTCGGCGCCAACGGCTGGGGCGCCCACAGTCCGTCCGCCATCAAGGGACCGCTCGGCGGGGTCATCGAGAACGGCTACGGCATCGGTGCGGCGATGATCATCGAAGTCCTGCTCACCGCGCTGCTCGTGTTCGTGGTCCTCGCATCCACCGACCAGATCTCCGACGTCCCGCTCGCCGGTGTCTCCATCGGTTTCACGCTCGCCGTGATCCACCTCGTGGCGATCCCGATCGACAACACCTCCGTCAACCCGGCCCGCAGCCTCGCCGTCGCGCCCTACCAGAACGGCGCGCTCGCCCAGGTGTGGTTGTTCATCGTGTTCCCGTTGATCGGTGGCGCGGTGGGTGCGCTGGTCTACCGGTCGCTGTTCGGCCGGTACGACCGACTGCAGAGCTGAGCACCGACGAGCAGGGGCCTGCGAGCCGCATTTGTCGCGTGCGTCGTTCTCGCGCTCACCGGAGCGGCTCCCGCCACCGCGACCGCCGAGGGCGCACCGCGGCCGGGACCGACATACGTGGCTCTCGGTGACTCCCGCGCGGCCGGGCCGCTCATCGAATTCTCCGAGCACCGCGACCTGTGCCTGCGCTCACCGGACCTGAACTACCCGGCGAAGCTGGCGCACCTGATCGGCGCGGCTACCGTCACCGACGTCACCTGCTCCGCCGCGACACCCGCCCATGTGATCAGCACCCCGCAGTTCGTGGGGACGCATTTCGCTCCGCCGCAGATCGACGCGCTCCGCCCGGACACCGACGTCGTGACGCTCAGCATCGGCGGGGGCGGTTCCAATCATCTGCCCGTGTCGGTGCGCTGCGGCGCCCTCGTTCCCGGCGCGGATGCCGGTTGCCGCGACAACCCGCGGGCGGAGCAACTCACGGTCGAGGGGATCGCGACGATGGCGCCCCAGGTCGACGCCGTGGTCGCCGCGATCGTCGCGAAGGCACCGCATGCCGAGGTCTACCTGATCGGGCACGGCGGTTCCGTCGGACGACACGGCTGCTGGCCGAACATGCCCGTGTCCGACCCCGACGCGGTCTGGCTCGAGCGATACTTCGCACGGTTCAACCAGATCTACGTCGAGGCCGCGGCCAGGTACGGCGTGCACTACGTCGACATCGCGCAGGCCGCCGTGGACGGTGGACACGACGCCTGCGCGCCGGCGGGGCAACGGTGGTTCGAGGGCCTCCTGCCGCAGTCACCCGCCGAACCGGCTCATCCCAACGCACTCGCGATGACCGCGATCGCCGAGATCATCGCCGAAGATCTGGCCCGGTGACCCGTCACTGCCAGCTGAAGTCCGCCCGCAGACGCCGCGCCACGATCTCGAACTTGTCCCGGGCCATGACAGCGCCCTCGCGGCGGATCCCCGCCTCCGGCACGTCCAGCACCCGGTCCAGGCGGATCCAGCTGGGACGGCCCTCCGCATCCCACGCCCCCGAGCCGACCGCGATCCAGTCCCGGTCGCCGTCGTGCTTGCTCTGCGAGGACAGCATCAAACCCAGCAGGGTGTCGCCGTCGCGTCCGACGACGAGCACGGGCCGATCCTTGCCCTGGCTCGGATCCTCCTCGTACGCCACCCACGTCCAGACGATTTCACCGGGATCCGCGCGACCGTCCAGGTCGGGGGAGTACTCCACCCTCCGTGCCCGATGGGCTGTCGGGGCGGAGTTCGCGGTGACCGGACGACCCGGGGCCGGCTTCGGCGCGGCGGCCGTCGACCCGGTCAGGACACCGGCCGCGCGGTCCAGCGCGCCGGACTTCTGCAGCTGCCGGAGAAGCTGCGGGCCCTTGTCCCGTGCAAGTCGGCCCAACGTCTTCCCGATGCTGCTCCACGTGCTCGCCATGGCCGCCGAGCTTAGTGCGTGTATGCCGCAGCAGCCGCAACGCGGTGACTTGGATATCCTGACAGGTGACAGTGGCCCGGAACCGGGCCGGTGCCGGTCCAGGTAAGGGGTCCCCCATCAGCAGCTTCGCCGACAAGACGTTCACGGATCCTGCCCGGATCCGGAATTTCTGCATCATCGCGCACATCGATCACGGCAAGTCGACGCTGGCCGACCGCATGCTTCAGCTCACCGGTGTGGTCGAGGAGCGGCAGATGCGTGCCCAGTACCTCGACCGCATGGACATCGAGCGCGAGCGCGGCATCACGATCAAGGCGCAGAACGTCCGGCTCCCGTGGAAGGTCGGCGACGAGGAGTTCGTCATCCACCTCATCGACACCCCCGGGCACGTCGACTTCACGTACGAGGTCTCCCGCGCACTCGAGGCCTGCGAGGGTGCGGTCCTGCTGGTGGATGCCGCCCAGGGCATCGAGGCCCAGACTCTCGCCAACCTGTACCTGGCGATGGAGAAGGACCTCACCATCATCCCGGTGCTCAACAAGATCGATCTGCCCGCCGCCGACCCCGACCGGTACGCCGAGGAGATTGCGCACATCACCGGATGCGAACCGGGTGACGTGCTGCGCGTGTCCGGCAAGACGGGCATGGGGGTGAAGGAACTGCTCGACGAGGTCGTGCGGCAGATCCCCGCTCCTGTCGGCGACCCGGACGGTCCGGCCCGTGCGATGATCTTCGACTCCGTGTACGACGCCTACCGCGGAGTCGTCACCTACGTGCGCGTCGTCGACGGCCGGATCTCGCCGCGCGAGAAGATCACCATGATGTCGACGGGCACCACCCACGACCTGATCGAGGTCGGCATCATCTCGCCCGAGCCGAAGGCGAGCATCGGACTCGGCGTCGGCGAGGTGGGGTACCTCATCACCGGTGTGAAGGACGTCCGGCAGTCGCGAGTCGGCGACACGGTCACCGCCGCGCGCGGCGGTGCGACGGAACCCCTCGTCGGATACCGTGACCCCAAGCCGATGGTCTACTCCGGCCTCTACCCGCTCGACGGTTCGGACTACCCCGTGCTGCGCGACGCCCTCGACAAGTTGCGTCTCAACGACGCCGCCCTGGCCTACGAGCCGGAGACGTCGGTGGCGCTCGGGTTCGGGTTCCGCTGCGGATTCCTCGGACTCCTGCACATGGAGATCACCCGCGACCGCCTCGAGCGCGAGTTCGGACTCGAACTGATCTCGACGTCGCCGAACGTGGTGTACCGGGTGGTGATGGAGGACGGTTCCGAGCACGTCGTCACGAACCCGTCGTACTGGCCGGAGGGCAAGATCCGCGAGGTCTACGAGCCGATGGTGAAGTGCACCGTCATCGCGCCGAGCGAGTTCATCGGCGCGATCATGGAGCTCTGCCAGAACCGGCGCGGTGAACTCGGCGGCATGGACTACCTGTCCGAGACCCGCGTCGAACTGCGCTACGAGATGCCCATGGGCGAGATCATGTTCGACTTCTTCGACGCCCTGAAGTCGCGGACCAAGGGCTACGCCAGCCTCGACTACGAGGAGTCCGGCGAGCAGCAGGCCGACCTGGTGAAGGTGGACATCCTGCTGCAGGGTGAGGCGGTCGACGCGTTCTCGTCGATCGTGCACCGCTCCGCGGCAGGCGCGTACGGCGGCCGGATGACATCGAAGCTGCGTGAGCTGATCCCCCGTCAGCAGTTCGAGGTGCCGATCCAGGCGGCGATCGGCTCGAAGATCATCTCGCGTGAGAACATCCGCGCGATCCGCAAGGACGTGCTCGCCAAGTGCTACGGCGGTGACATCAGCCGTAAACGCAAGCTGCTCGAGAAGCAGAAGGAAGGCAAGAAGCGGATGAAGACCATCGGCCGGGTCGAGGTTCCGCAAGAGGCCTTCGTGGCGGCGTTGTCGTCCGAATCGGTGGGGGACAAGCCGAAGAAGTAGGCACCGCGACCGCTCGGTTGTTCTCCTCCGTCGACGTCTGATCGAAAGAAGGTAGGTGCGGCACGTGGCCCTCGAAACCTGGCTCACCCGGACACTGGGAATCGAGGTGCCGATCTTCGGCGCCCCGATGGGCGGACGGGCAGGCGGGACCCTCGTCGGGGAGGTGTCGAAGGCGGGCGGGCTCGGCCTGCTCGGCGCCGCGCGCTACGCCACCCCGGAGTGGGTGGCGAAGGAGACGGCGGTCGCGCGGAGCATCGGCGGCGACGCATTCGGGATCGGGTTGATGACCTGGGCGCTCGACGACGACGACGCGCTGCTCGACGCCGCGCTGGCGGAGAACCCGCGGGTCGTGTCGCTGTCGTTCGGTGATCCCGCCCCGTACGTGGAGCGGGTCCACGCCACCGGGGCGCTGGTGGTGTCGCAGGTCAACACGATCGACGATCTGCGGGTCGTGGAGGCGGCGGGAGTCGACTTCGTCATCGCCCAGGGCGGTGAGGCGGGCGGCCACACCGGGCGGATCGGGACGTTGCCGCTGCTGCAGGAGATTCTGGAGGCCACCGCGCTGCCCGTGCTCGCCGCGGGCGGCATCGCGACCGGTCGCGGTCTCGCCGCCGTGCTCGCCGCCGGCGCGGAGGGCGCGATGATCGGGACCGCGCTGCTGGCCAGCCCCGAGACCATCGGACCGGAGTACGCCCGTGACAAGCTGATCGCGGCGGGCAGCGCCGACACCGTGTACACGTCGGTGTTCGACCAGGCGCGCCGCCAGCCGTGGCCGGCCCGCTGGGGTGGACGGGCCCTGAGCAACGAGTTCACGTCGCGCTGGCACGGCGCGGGAGCCCCCGACGCCGAACTCGCCACCGCCTACGACCCCGCGAACCCCGACCTCGGTGTCGTGTACGCCGGGGAGGCGGCGGGTCTCGTCACGTCGGAGCGGCCTGCGGGTGTCGTGGTGCGGCGGATCGCGGCCGACGCGGAGCGGTTGCTGCACCGTTTCGCGGAGTAACCCGTAGCGCCGAACCCTCGGGTGTGCGAAGGTAAGCCTTCGCTTACTTGAGAATGGGGCGCAGTGCGCGTCAGAGGGATCTTGGTGGCCGCTCGAGGGCACCCCCAGCTGGATCGTCGCCACCAGCAGCCAGTGGGTCGACGCCCTCCTCGAGTTCGGCGTCCAACCCGTCGCGTATCTGTCTGCGGGCGCGATGGGCGACGAGCGCGGCCTGTACCCCTGGGAGTCGGAGGTTGACGACTCGGCCGTGGAACTCGACCGCGCGAGCATGACGCAGGTGGGTGCGTCGCTGCCGGAAGAGCAGATCGCCGGCTTCGCGCCCGATCTGATTCTCGGCTCGTTCGCCGTCGCCGACCAGGAGGACTTCGACCGGATCAGCAAGATCGCGCCGACGGTCGCCGCGCTGGGCGACGTGCAGGTCGACCCGTGGGAGTCGCAGGTCGAGGTCCTCGGCCGGATCCTCGGTGAGGAGGACCGCGCGGCCGAGATCATCGCGAACACCAACGGGACCGTCGACGGCCTGGCCGACCGGCTCCCCGCACTGTCCGGCAAGACGGCGGTGCTGTCCCAGTTCGTCTTCGCCACCGGACAACTCGTCGTCGTCGCGGATCCCGACGACGGCGCGAGCGCGGTGTTCCGGAGGCTGGGGCTGACATGCCGCCGACGCTGGTGGAAGAAGCGGGGGCCACCGGCGGCCGCCTCACCCTGAGCCCGGAGCGGGTGGACGCCCTGAACGCCGACCTCGTGGTGATGCTGCCCAACGGCGGCACCCGCGACGATCTGATGCGGTTGCCCGGATTCGCCCAGCTGCCGTCCGTGCAGCAGGGGGGTCTCGCCGTCGAGGACTACGCCACGGTGGTCGGGTTCAACACCCCGTCGAGCCTGTCCCTGCAGTACTCGCTGGGCCGGATCACGCCGCAACTGGAGGCGGTCGGCGCCTGATCACACCATGTAGTGGGCAGGGTGGAAGCCGCTCGCCGCGGCCTCCTCGGCGCGGATGACGTGAACGACCGCGTTGATCAACGCCAGATGCGTGAACGCCTGCGGGAAGTTGCCCAGGTGCCGCCCCGACTCGGGATCGATCTCCTCCGCGTACAGCTCGAGGGGGCTCGCGAACCCGAGGAGCCGCTCGCACAGGCGCTTCGCGCGGTCGAGTTCACCGATCTCCACGAGCGCCGACACGAGCCAGAACGAACAGATCGTGAACGTGCCCTCCTTGCCCGTCAGCCCGTCGTCCGTGGTTTCCACCCGGTAGCGCAGCACCAGCCCGCCCTCGGTCAGTTCGTCCGCGATGGCGAGCACGGTCGCGCGGATGCGCGGATCATCGGCGGGCAGGAACCGCAGAAGCGGAGCGAGCAGGAGTGAGGCGTCGAGTTCTTCGCTGCCGTACCGCTGGGTGAGGACTCCGCGTGCGTCGACGCCGTGCTCGAGAATGTCGGCCTTGATCTCGTCGGCGAGGTCGGCCCACCTGTCCGCGTAACTCGCCTCCCCCTGCTGCTCGGCGAGTTTCGCGCCCCGGTCGAGGGCGACCCAGCACATGATCTTCGACGACGTGAAGTGCTGCGGCTCGCCGCGCACCTCCCAGATGCCGCGGTCGGGGAGCTGCCAGTGCTCGATCGCCTCCTCGACCTGACGTTTGAGCATCGGCCACAGCGTCTCCGGCACCCGCTCGCGCGATCGCACGTGCAGGTACACCGAATCGAGGATCGTTCCCCAGATGTCGTGCTGGTCCTGGTCGTACGCACCGTTTCCGATCCGCACCGGACGCGCGCCGTCGTGGCCGGACAGGTGCGGCAGCTCCTCCTCGACGAGGGTCCGCTCGCCGCCGACGCCGTACATCACCTGCAGCGGCCGGTACTTGCCGTCGTCGGCACTGGACACGTCGTAGAGGAACGCGAAGAAATCGTCGGCCTCCCGGTCGAGTCCGAGGCTGTACAGCCCCCACAGGGCGAACGTCGAATCGCGCACCCATGCGTAGCGGTAGTCCCAATTTCGTTCACCCCCGGGGGTTTCCGGAAGCGACGTGGTCGACGCGGCGAGCAGCGCGCCGGTGGGGGCGTACGCCAACCCCTTCAGCGCCAGGGCGCTGCGCTGCAGGTAGCCACGCCACTTGTGGTCGGGGAAGCGGCCGGTCGTGATCCATTCCCGCCAGAACTTCGCCGTCTGCCACATCTTCTCGGCAGCCTCGTCATAGGTCTGCGGCGCAGGCATGTGCGTCCAGGACAGTGCGACGAACACGTTGTCGTCCTCGACCATCCGGGTCCGGGCCCGGGCCTCGCGCCCTTCCAGCCCGAGCTTCATGTTGCTGGTCAGCCGGAGTGTGGGGTGGTCGCCCGCACCACTCGACTTGCAGGTGGCGGTGGCTTCCTCGTACACCTTGCCCGTGTACTCCCACACCGCGTCGCCGCGGTGGTAGTCGAACGCGGGCTCGCAGCTCATCTCGAGATCCACGGTGCCGTTCACGCATTTGACGGTCCGCAGCAGGACGTGTTCGGCATCCCAGTCAGTGGGGGTGCGGCGATGGGAGCGGGACCGCTGCTCCACGTTGTGCCACGGGCCGAGCACGAGTGCGTCGCGGACGATGAGCCACCCCGTCTCGGTCTGCCACGTCGTTTCGACGATCAGTCCTCCCGGGAGGTAGCGGCGGGCGGCGGGCACGTTCTGCCCGTACGGTGCGATCCGGAAGTGGCCCGCGCTGCGGTCGAGGACGGCGCCGAAGACGCTGGGGGAGTCGGGCCGCGGGATGCACATCCACTCGACCGCCCCGTTCCGGGCGATCAGGCAGGTGGTCTCGCAGTCCGACAGGAATGCGTAATCGTCGATCGGCGGAAACGCGCGACGGTGGCGATGCGCGGCGGAGCGGGGCTGGTCGTCCGAGTGCGCATCGAGAGACACCATCTGATCATCATCGGCCGTCGCCGCCGCGGCGTCCACCTGTGCGCCGGCCAGGTGCCGGCGAACGATAGGGTGGCACGGTGGACCGGATGGCGAGTTGGTGGGACGGCTTCGAGCTGTGGATCGCCGGGCTCCCGTTCGTTCCGCAGGTCGCCCTCGTGCTGCTGGTGATGGTGCCGGTGTGCCGAGGACTGGCGTGGCTGCTCGATCGTGGCCTGGCCGCAGTCTTCGTCCTGCTCAGGCGGGACGTCTCGAAGGTGGAGGAACCCTGATGCCGCGCTCACGCGTCACGCTCGCGCTGCTCGCGCTGCTCGTCCTCGTCGTCGTCGCCTGGCTGGTCACCCGGTAGATCCCGTTCGATGTGGGCGGTTGGTTCAGCCTCTGCTACAGTCCACGGCGTGTCTGAAGCCGCTGTACACCAGGTCCGCCATGAATTGGCGTTGATCGCTGTCGGCATGCTCGCAGTCGCCGACATCGACTGTTGTTGATTTCTCCTCGCACACAGAACTGCGCGCGGGTGACACCACGCACCGCTCGACCGGTCTCGCGCTGCTGATTTTCGTTCGCATTCCTGATTTCCCGCTCGGGCGATCCCTGCGTTCCTCCCCACGCACCACCTCCCACGTTGTTCGCACCACCCCTCTGTGACAGATCCCCAGGAAGGTTTCTCCCATGAAACGCCGTTCTCGTAGTCTTCTCACGGCCCTCGTGACGCTCGGAGCTGTGGCGCTGACCGCGTGCAGCGGCGGCGCCAGCGACACCGCCGGCGCCGACTCGGCCGGTGCCGACGGCAGCGCAGGCACCATCAACCTGTACGCGTACGCCGTACCGAAGCCGGGATTCGACAAGCTGATCCCCGCGTTCAACGCCACCGACGAGGGCAAGGGCGTGGCCTTCCAGCCGTCCTACGGTGCCTCCGGTGACCAGTCCCGCAAGGTCAAGGACGGCGCCGAGGCAGACTTCGTCAACTTCTCCGTCGAACCCGACATCACCCGCCTCGTCGACGCCGGTCTGGTGGACAAGAGCTGGAACCAGGACGCCTACAACGGGATTCCGTTCGGTTCGGTCGTCACCATCGTCGTGCGCGAGGGCAACCCGAAGAACATCCGCGACTGGGACGACCTGTTGCGCCCCGACGTCGAGGTCGTGACCCCGAACCCGTTCAGCTCCGGATCCGCGAAGTGGAACCTGCTCGCACCGTACGCGGCGAAGAGCAACGGCGGCCAGGACCCGGTCGCCGGTCTCGCCTACATCACGTCGCTGGTGAACGACCACGTGAAGATTCAGCCGAAGTCGGGACGCGAGGCGTCGGAGGCGTTCCTGCAGGGCACGGGCGACGTTCTGCTCAGCTACGAGAACGAGGCGCTGTTCATCGAGGGCAACGGTGACCCCGTCGAGCACGTGACCCCGCCGACCACGTTCAAGATCGAGAACCCGGTCGCGGTGCTGTCGAACAGCAAGAACCTGGAGAAGGCCAACGCGTTCAAGGACTTCCTCTACACCACCGAGGGCCAGAAGCTGTGGGGCGAGGCCGGATTCCGCCCGGTCGATCCCGCGGTGGCCACGGAGTTCGCGGACAAGTTCCCGGAGCCGGCCAAGCTGTGGACCATCGCCGATCTCGGCGGCTGGTCCAAGGTCGACTCCGAGGTGTTCGCCAAGGACACCGGGTCCATCGCGGTGATCTACGACAACGCAACCAAGTAAGACCGACATGAGCGACACGACGACGGCGACGGGCGGACGCGGCACCACGGTGCCGTCTCCGCCCGTTCCGCCTACGCGCAAGAAGATCGCCCGGGTCACCGGTGCGGTGGGACCGCTCGGCATCGGCATCGCGACGCTCTGGCTGAGCATCATCGTGGTCCTGCCACTCGCCGCGCTCACCGTCGCCTCGTTCGGCGACGGAATCGGCGGCTTCGTGGACGCGATCACCTCGCCCGTGGCGGTGGCGTCCCTGCGCGTCACCGTCGTGGTGTCGGTCGTGGTGGCCGTGATCAACGTGATCATGGGCACGCTCATCGCGTGGGTTCTGGTGCGTGACGAATTTCCCGGCAAGCGGGCCGTCAACGCGCTGATCGACCTGCCGTTCGCGTTGCCGACCATCGTGGCCAGCATCGTGCTGCTGTCGCTGTACGGCCCGGAGAGTCCGATCGGCGTCCACCTCAACGCGACGCAGCCCGGTCTGATCGTGGCACTGGCATTCGTGACGCTGCCGTTCGTCGTCCGCTCGGTGCAGCCGGTGCTCATCGAGGTGGACAGGGAAGTCGAGGAGGCTGCGGCCTCACTCGGCGCGGACAACGTGACGATCTTCCGGAGAGTCGTGCTGCCGACGCTGACCCCGGCCATCATCAGCGGCGCGGGGCTCGCGTTCGCCCGCGCGATCGGTGAGTACGGATCCGTCGTCCTGATCGGCGGAAACATTCCCCGAGAGACCCAGGTCGCTTCCCAGTACATTCAACAGCAGATCGAAATCGACAGGCCGGCGGCTGCGGCGGCCGTGTCGGTGGCTCTCCTGGCCATCGCGTTCGTGACGTTGTTCGCCCTCCGGGTCTTCGCCAGCCGGGGGCAGCGTCGTGAGGAGCAGGCGGAATGAAGCTCTCTGGGTCCACCCGGATCACCCTGCGCGCGGTCGCGCTGCTCTATCTGTTCGGCCTGCTGGTGGTGCCGATCGTCATCATCCTGTTCCGCACGTTCGAGAACGGGATCGGCGCCTTCGTCCAGTCGATCAGCACACCGGCCGCGATCTCCGCGCTCAACCTGTCCCTGCTGATCGTGGCGATCGTCGTCCCCGTGAACGTGGTATTCGGGATCGTCACGGCCCTCGCGCTCGTCCGGGGCCGCTTCCCCGGCCGCGGTCTGGTGCAGGCGGTGGTCGACCTTCCGTTCGCCGTCTCGCCCATCGTGGTCGGCGTGTCGCTGATCCTGCTGTGGGGTGCCAACGGCTGGTTCGGCGGGCTCGAATCGCTGGGGTTCAAGGTGATCTTCGGGCTTCCCGGCATGGTCATCGCCACACTCTTCGTGACGTTGCCGTTCGTCGTGCGGGAGGTCGAGCCCGTCCTGCACGAGATCGGCGAGGAGCAGGAACAGGCCGCCGCGACTCTCGGTGCGAGCCGCTGGCAGACGTTCTGGCTGATCACACTGCCCGCCATCCGCTGGGGCCTCACCTACGGTGTGGTCCTGACCGTCGCCCGCTCGCTGGGCGAGTTCGGAGCGGTGATCATGGTGTCGTCGGGCTTCCCCGGTGTATCCCAGACCCTGACCCTGCTCGTTCACTCGCGCTACATCGACGACCACAACACGTTCGGGGCGTACTCCGCAGCCACCCTGCTGATGGGCATTGCGCTGATCACCCTGCTTCTGATGACTCTGCTCGACCGCAAGAGGAGCACCACATGATTACCGTGACCGGCGCCCGGAAGAACTACGGGTCCTTTGCTGCTCTCGACGACGTCTCCATCCACATCCCCTCGGGTTCGCTGACCGCGCTCCTCGGGCCCAGTGGTTCGGGCAAGTCGACGCTGCTCCGATCCATCGCCGGTCTGGAGTCCCTCGACTCCGGCACCGTCGTGATCGGCGGGAACGACGTCACCGACATCTCCCCGCAGAAGCGGGACATCGGCTTCGTGTTCCAGCACTACGCGGCGTTCAAGCACATGACGGTGCGCGACAACGTCGCGTTCGGTCTGAAGATCCGGAAGCGGCCCAAGCCGGAGATCGACAAGAAGGTCAACGAGCTTCTCGAGATCGTCGGCCTCGACGGCTTCCAGCACCGGTATCCGGCGCAGCTGTCCGGCGGTCAGCGTCAGCGGATGGCGCTCGCGCGGGCCCTGGCCGTGGACCCGAAGGTGCTTCTCCTCGACGAGCCGTTCGGCGCGCTCGACGCGAAGGTCCGCACGGACCTGCGCACCTGGCTGCGCCGGTTGCACGACGAGGTGCACGTGACCACCGTGCTGGTCACCCACGACCAGGAGGAGGCCCTCGACGTCGCCGACCGGATCGCCGTCCTCAACAAGGGCCGGATCGAGCAGATCGGCGAACCGGAGGACCTCTACGACCGTCCCCACAACGACTTCGTGATGTCGTTCCTCGGGTCGGTGGCCAAGCTCAACGGTCAGCTGGTCCGACCGCACGACATCCGTCTCGGCCGCGACCCCGACCTGGCCCTCGCCCAGGAGGCCGGCACGGCCGAATCGCTCGGCGTCACGCGGGCCACCGTCGAGCGCGTGGTGCACCTGGGGTTCGAGGTGCGGGTGGATCTGCGGAACGAGGCGACCGGTGAACCCTTCTCCGCGCAGGTGACCCGCGGCGACAGCGCCGCACTCGGCCTGCAGGAAGGCGAGACCGTGTACGCGCGGGCCACGCGGGCTCCCGAACTCCCGGAGGCCGAAGTTCCGGTCTCCCTGTAACTCCCCGCCGATATAGGAGGCGACTGTGGCGACCCCGGTGAATCCCGTCCGTGACAACGTTCTGATCGTGCACTGGCACGATCTGGGCCGTCACCTCGGGTGTTACGGCGCGTCCGGGGTGCGGAGTCCGAACCTGGACCGGCTCGCCGCGGAGGGTGTGCTGCTGACCGACGCGCATGCGGCGGCGCCGCTGTGCTCGCCCTCGCGTGGCGCCCTGTTCTCGGGCCGGTACCCGCACAGCAACGGACTGATCGGCCTCGCACACCACGGCTGGCAGTACCACGACGACGTCCGCACGCTGCCGTCCCTGTTGGCGGAGGCCGGCTGGTACACGGCTCTGTTCGGGATGCAGCACGAGACCGCGTATCCCAAGCGGCTCGGCTTCCACGAGTACGACGTGACGAACTCGTACTGCGAATACGTCACCGACCGTGCGTCGCGGTGGCTGGCGCGGTTCCCTCCGCAGCCGTTCCTGCTGACCGCGGGGTTCTTCGAGACCCACCGCCCGTACCCGGTCGACAGGTATGCGCCCGCCGACCCGGAGGGTTTCGACGTTCCGTCGTACCTGCCCGACCGGCCGCAGGTCCGTGAGGATCTCGCCGGATTCCACGGGTCGATCGAGGTGGCCGATGCGGCCGTCGGCCGGTTGCTGCAGACGCTGGACGACGAGGGGCTCGACGACAGCACGTGGGTCGTGTTCCTCACCGATCACGGCGAGGCGTTCCCCGGTGCGAAGTCGACACTGTATGCGCCGGGCACGGGAATTGCGGCGATCGTCCGCCCACCGCGGAGGCTGCGGGCGGCGCCCCGCGTCTACGACGACCTGTTCAGCGGGGTGGATCTGGTTCCCACCCTTCTCGATCTACTCGGCGTCCCTGTCCCCGCGGCCGTGGAGGGTGTCTCCCACGCCGGGCAACTGCTGGGCCGGTCCGAGTCGACGGCGCGCGACGTCCTGTTCACGGAGAAGACCTTCCACGACAGTTTCGATCCCATTCGCGCGGTGCGCACCAAGCAGTTCAGCTACATCGAGAACTACGCACCTCGGCCCAAGCTCGATCTGCCCCTCGACATCGAGAACAGCCTCTCCGGTGCTGCATTGGGCACCGAGCATCTCCGGCCGCGTCCGAGTCGGGAGCTCTACGACCTGGCCGCCGATCCCGACGAGCGAGACAACCTGGCCGACACCGAGGACTTCGCCGGGACACAGGCCGAGTTGGCGCTGCAACTCGCGACGTGGCGACGGGCGACCGGCGACTCGATCCCGAGCGAGGAGGAGGGAACCGCGTACGCCCGGAAGGCCATGGAGGAATATCTGGCCACTCTCGGCCGGGTGCCGGACGTGCGTTCGGCCTACAGTTCGGAACGCGGAATCCTGGACGAGCCGAGGGGCGGCGTCGCGACGTAGCCGCCGGGTTGCCGGCGGATGATGACGGTTCCGTCCTCGCGACCTGCGCGGCAGTGGTGCACTGGAAGCGTGAGCGTCGACTGCCCGCGGTGCACCCCGCCGAAGCTGCTGCGCGAGATGGTGCACCGCCTCGGCCGCTCGGCGACTCTGTCCGGGTCCGGCGAGGCAGCGGTGACGGGGATCAGCCAGGACTCTCGTCTCGTCCGGGCCGGCGACGTGTACGCGGCGTTGCCGGGCCGGCACCGACACGGGATCGAGTTCGCGGTCGAGGCCGCGTCGCGTGGCGCTGTCGCGATGCTCAGCGACCGCGAGTCGGACGTCCTGCCGACGATCGTCGTCGACGATCCGCGGCTTCTCCTCGGTCCGCTGGCGGCGTGGGTCTACGGCAATCCGTCCGAGTCGCTCGACGTCTACGGCGTGACCGGGACGAACGGGAAGACCAGCACCGCGTATCTGCTGGACGCGGGACTGCGTGCCGCAGGTGTCGCCACCGGCATGATGACGGGGATCACCGTCCGGGGACCGAACGGGTCACGCACCGCGACCCGGACGACTCCCGAGGCGTGCGAACTCCAGCAGACACTCGCCGCGTTCGCCGAGCACCGGACCGGCGCCGTCGCGATGGAGGTGTCGAGCCACGGCCTCGCTCTGCACCGCATCGACGGAACGTCCTTCCGGGTGGGGGTGTTCACCAACCTCGCCCGCGACCATCTGGACTTTCACCCCGACATGGACGCGTATTTCGCGGCGAAGGCCAGATTGTTCGAACCGGGGCACTGCGCCGCGGCAGCCATCGGCATCGACGACGAGTTCGGACGCCGCCTCGCCGCCACGGTCACCGTGCCCCGTGTGACGTTCTCGTCGAGGTGCACGGCGGCCGACGTCCACGCGTCCGCCGTGCACGCGGACGAGGGCGGCACGTCGTTCACGCTCCACGGCGCCGGGGCACGGACACCGGTGCGGCTCCGGCTACTCGGAGTGCATCAGGTGGACAACGCACTCGCGGCGCTCGCCGCCCTCGCGGCTCGCGGCGTGGACCTCGACGCGGCGGTCGCCGGGATCGAGAACCTCGACACCGTGCCCGGACGCCTGGAGGCGGTGCACGCGGGCCAGCCGTTCCTCGCATTCGTCGACTACATGCACAACACGGCCGGACAGCGACGCCTGTTTCCGTACCTCCGCTCGCTGACACGAGGCCGGGTCATCGCCGTCGTCGGGGCGACCGGTGAGCGCGACCCCGGTAAGCGGGTCCCGCTCGGCGCGACCGCAGCCCGTTTCGCCGACACGGTCATCGTCACCGACGAGAGTCCGTACTCCGACGACGCGCACAGCCTGCGCGAGGACGTGGCGCGGGGAGCACGCAGTGGTGGCGACGCCGAAGTGCTCGTCCTTCCCGACCGCGCCGAGGCGATCGTCGCCGCCGTCACCCTCGCCACACCGGGCGACGTCGTGGTGGTCGCGGGCCGTGGGCACGACCGGGTTCAGGCGTACGGACCGCGCCGGCGTGTGTTCGACGACCGGGTCGCGCTCCACGACGCACTCCGCCGGCTCGTCGCAGGTTAGGCCAGTAGCGTCTCGTGCCGGGCGAGTTCGGCGAGAATCCGCGCGACGAGGTCGTCGAGATCGGCGCCGGTGGTGTCGAACGCGAGATCCGGGTTCTCGGGGGCCTCGTACGGCGCGTCGATCCCGGTGAGGCCGCGGAGTTCGCCTGCCCGCGCCCTGGCGTAGAGCCCCTTGGGGTCCCGCCGTTCGCACTCGTCGACCGGCGTGCTCACGTGGATCTCGAGAAACGGCAGTCCCGCGGCCTCGTTGAGCGCCCGCGCGATCGCGCGGTCCGAGCGCAGCGGCGACACCATCGACGCGATGGCGACCACCCCGGCGTCCGCGAACAACCGGGTGAGGTGCCCGACGCGGCGGATGTTCTCGGCTCGGTCGCCGGGGGAGAATCCGAGGTCGTCCGAGATACCGTGCCGCACGTTGTCGCCGTCCAGCAGGTAGGCGGTCCGTCCGGCGTCGACGAGGGTCCGTTCGAGCGCGACCGCCACCGTCGACTTGCCGGACGCCGGCAGCCCGGTGAGCCAGATGGTGGCGCCGCGCTGCCCGGTCGCGGACCAGCGCCGATCCCGTTCCAGCGACGACGGGTGCCACTTGATGTCGTGCCGGGTCTGCTCGCCGGGCACGACTTCCCGGGCTTCGCTGACGGTGCCGGCACCGACGGTGTCGTTGCTCTGCTCGTCGATGAGGATGAACGCGCCGGCATCGCGATTGGTGGCGTACGGGTCGGGGAGCACCACCGTGCTCGTCCGGAGCGTGATCCGGCCGATGTCGTTGAGGGCGAGTTCGCTGGGGGAGTCGTGTTCTTCGAGGGTTTCCGGGTCGAGCCGGGTGTGCAATTCCTGAACCGTCGCGCGCACGGTGCGGCTGGTGTGCTTGAGCGCCACCCGGTCGCCTGCCCGCAGCGGTGTCTCGCTCAGCCAGCACACGGTCGCGTCGATCTCGCGGGCCGGGGCGGGTGCGGTCGCGGCGGCGGCGCTCACGACGAGGTCGCCGCGGGCGACGTCGAGGTCGTCCGCGAGTTCGAACGACACCGACAGCGGGGCCACTGCGACGGACCGGTTCGGATCGAGGGTGTCGAGGGTGGTGACCGTGCTGCGGGAACCCGCAGGCAGGACCACCACCTCGTCGCCGACGGACAGGGTGCCGGCGGACAGCCGGCCGGTGTAGCGGCGTCGCCGGTCGTCCGTGGGACGCGCCACCCACTGGATCGGCAGTCGCAGTTCGGACGCGACGGCGGACGGCGCGGCGAGTTCCACCTCCTCGAGATACTCGAGGATCGTGGGCCCGTCGTACCAGGGTGTCGAATCCGACCGCGTGACGACGTTGTCGCCGCGGGTGGCGGACACCGGGATCACCGTGAGGTCGCGGCCGCCGAGGCGCTGCGCGAGCAGCCCGAGTTCGGATTCGACTTCCTTGAACCGGGTCTCGTCGAAGTCGACGAGATCGATCTTGTTGACCACGGCGACCAGGTGCGGCACGCCGAGAAGGTCGGCGATCCGCGCGTGGCGGCGGGTCTGCCGGAGCACCCCGGCGCGGGCGTCCACGAGCAGCACGGCCACGTGGGCGTTCGACGCACCGGTGAACATGTTGCGGGTGTACCGTTCGTGCCCCGGCGTGTCCGCGAGCACGAAACTGCGGGTGGCGGTGGAGAAGAACCGGTACGCCACATCGATCGTGATGCCCTGTTCGCGTTCGGCGCGCAGCCCGTCGGACAGGGCGGCGAGGTCCGCCTCGCCGTCGGTGTTCGTCACCGCCTCGAGATGGTCGGTGGGCAGGCTGCCGGTGTCGTGGAGGAGCCGTCCGATCAGGGTGCTCTTGCCGTCGTCGACGCTGCCCGCGGTGGCGAGCCGCAGCAACTGACGGGGCCGGCTGGTGGTGGTCATCAGAAGTACCCCTCGCGCTTGCGGTCTTCCATCGCGGCAACGGAAGTTCGGTCGTCGGCCCGGGTCTCGCCGCGCTCGGAGACCGTGGCCGCGGCGATCTCCTCGATCACGCCGGTGACGTCGTCGGCGTCGGAACGCACGGCACCGGTGATGGTCAGGTCCCCGACCGTGCGGTACCGCACCCGGAGCCGTTGCACCAGTTCGTCTTCGGTGGGCAGCGTGTACTCGGACAACCCCAGCAGGATGCCGTCGCGCTCGAACACCTGCCGCTCGTGGGCGAAGTAGATCGACGGCAGCGCCAGATTCTCGAGTTCGATGTAGCGCCAGATGTCGAGTTCGGTCCAATTACTCAGCGGGAACACGCGAACCTGCTCACCACGGCGGATCCGCCCGTTGTACAGCGACCACGGCTCGGGCCGCTGCGCACGCGGATCCCACTGCCCGAACTCGTCGCGGAAGCTGAGCACCCGCTCCTTCGCGCGGGCCCGTTCCTCGTCTCGGCGCGCACCGCCGAACGCGGCGTCGAAGCGATGCTCCTCCAGGGCGTCGAGCAGGGTGCGGGTCTGCAACCGGTTGCGGGACGTGCCCGGACCGCCCGATTCGGCGACGCGACCCTTGTCGATCGACTCCTGCACCGACGCGACGATCAGCCGGTGACCGTCCTCGGCGAGCCGCCGATCACGGAACTCGATCACCTCGGGGAAATTGTGGCCGGTGTCGACGTGCAGGACGGGAAACGGCAACGGGGACGGCCGGAACGCCTTCTCCGCCAGTCGCAGCAACACGATGGAGTCCTTGCCCGCCGAGAACAACAGCACCGGTCGCTCGAGTTCCGCGACCACCTCGCGGATGATGTGCACGGCCTCCGCCTCCAGCGCGCGGAGTTCGTCCACCCGTGCGGCGCCGACGGTGATGTCACGCGGCGCCGCGGCGCCGACGGCGGTCACAGCGGGAGTCCGTTCACGGCGGCTTCGGACCGATACCGCTCGACCCACTCCTTGGAGCGGCCGTCGCTCTGCCGCTTCAGCGGGGGCGGGGGAGCGAGATCGGCGTCGAGGCCGAGTTCGACGAGCACCTTCGCCGCCGTCGCCTGCGGCGCCGCCACGAGATCGTCGAAACCGATGTCGATGTGGTCGAGTCCCTCGACCTCGAACCAGTTGCGCCACTGCTCATCTTGATCGCGCAGAATGCGGACGAGGTGTGCGATGCCGCCCGCGTGGTACTCGGCGCCGTCGTGCGGGGCGGGCGGGGTGGCGTCGTCGCGCCACACCTGAGTTTGCACCGCCCGCCACATCGACACCGCCTGCGCGACGACGTCACGCCGGTAGACGTGGATGAAGGCGAGGTCGCGGCCCAGGAGGTCGTCGAGGGCGGACCGCAGGTCGTTGCCGGACCGGTCCGCAAGTCCGGCGGCGCGGTCGAGGACGAGCGGCACCTGGTTCCACATCAGTTTTCCGCCCCACACCCCGTTGGGGGTGCGACCGAGGCTGAGCAGTTGATCGCGCCACTGCTCCGCGCTGCGGGTGTCGGCGGTCCCCGGTTCGAGCGGGGCGAGCAGTGAGAGCACCGCCTCGTCGGTGACGCCCTCGAACCACTGCCGCGGCTGCGGCGAACGACTGGTGGACGGCAGGTACTGGAAGAACTCCTCGGGGTTGCCGGCCACGGTCGTGGCGCGAAGGGATTCGACGAGCAGGGTGCTGCCGCTGCGCTGTGACGCACAGACGAGGTATGAGCGTGGCTCCGACATGCCGGAAACTATAAACGCGAAATTCGATGCCGAAATCGGGACGAAATCCAATTATCGTGATTGAAACACTTGGCATTTTCTGCTGCGTGTGAGTCGCCGATATCGGCGACGTGATGCTCGTAATTCGGCAGGTAGAGACAGTTTTCTGGCGAGCGAACTCGGTTCACTCCTCGCCCGGGGAATGGCGCCGCGACGGGTGAATATGAATCAGGCTGATCGAAAGAGTGAAACGGACGCTGCCGTGTTCAGCCTTTTCGGCAGATGAGCACCGGGCACCGGGCGTGGTGGATGAGGCTCTGGCTCGTCGAGCCCACGATCGACGCGGTGAACGGATTTCGCCCGTGGCTGCCGACGGCGATCAGCTGCGCGCCGAACGAGTATTCGAGCAGCACCTTCATCGGCCCACCACGCTCGAGGCAGCGCGTGACCTCGACATCGGGGTACTTCTCGTGCCACCCGGCGAGGCTCTCGGCGAGCCAGGCCTCCTCGTGCTGGACCAGATCGGACCAATCGGTGAAGCGTCGTTCCTCCGAGTACCACGCACCGAGGGTGGAGTGCTCGGCCCACGTGTGCACCGCGACGAGGGGAGCGCCGAAGAACGCCGCGAACTCGAACGCGTGGGCCACCGCCATGTCGCTCAGTTCGCTGCCGTCCACACCGACCACGACGGGGCGGGTTTCGCTGACCTCGTGGCCCTGGATGCCGCGCCAGACGACGACCGGGCATTCGGCTCGATTCGACACGCGCACGACATCGGAACCGGCAACCACCGATTTCATCTCGCTCGTGGCCGCGGGCCCGAGAACCAGCATCCGGGCTGTCTTGGACAGTTCCACCAACGCGTGGGCGGGCGGACCGGGGTGGGTACTGCGCTCCACCTCCAGGTCCTGCTGCCCGTCCAGGACGATGCGCTCGGCGGCGTCGAGGAACTCATCGCCCTCGGGATGACCGTCCGCGGAATTCGGATGCTTGGGTACCACGTGGACGAGGCGCAGCGGCTCCTCGAAGCGCCTCGCGGCGGATGCAGCCCACGCCGCCGCCTCCAGCGCGCCGTCCGATCCGTCGATGCCTGCCACGATGCCGCGTCGAATCCGTGCTGTGCTCATGGGGGTGCTCCTCACCTCCATTCCAGTTTGGTCCAGGTCGGCAGCGACGCGCCAGAGGTAAATCGGTCGGCAGCCGATCCCGCCGCGTTCTCGATGCGATCGACGTGGCCCGCGGGATACTCGAGTGACCCGCGAGCGACGACAGCCAGAAGGAGCAGGCCACCATGAAGAAGCGGACGAGCGGCTCGGAAGAGGGAGGCGGAGGCGACTCTCCCTCGCAGTTGATAGATGCGCGCATCGAGGAGCTGGGTGACTGGCGGGGCGACACGCTCGCCCGGATCCGCGCCCTCGTCACGAAGGCCGACCCCGACGTCGTCGAGGAGTGGAAGTGGAGAGGGGTGCCGGTATGGTCGCACGCCGGAATGATCTGCACCGGTGAGACGTACAAGAATGCGGTGAAGGTGACGTTCGCCAAGGGTGCGTCGCTGGACGACCCGTCCGGCCTCTTCAACTCCGGTCTCGAAGGCAACACCCGGCGTGCCATCGATCTCCACGAGGGCGACACGATCGACGAGAAGGCGTTCCAGGCGCTCGTCCACGCCGCCGTGGCCCTGAACACCTCCTAAAGTACGGGCCAAGGGTTTTCGGCCGTCGCGACCCGGTTCACCTGGGGTTTTCCCGTGTTTCGGTGGCACGGTGAACCGGAGGCGCGGGTGAACCGTGTGTACTGCTGGGAGGTGGTGACCGATGGCGGATGCCCAGACCGAGCTGATGCACGCCCTGTACGAAGAGCATGCCCCCGCAGTGTGGCGGTATGCCCTGCGGCTGACCGGCGACCGCGCCCGCGCCGAGGACATCGTGCAGGAGGTACTGCTGCGAGCCTGGAAGCATCCGAACGTGCTCGACCAGTCGGAGTCGTCGGCGCGGGCGTGGCTGTTCACGGTCGCCCGGAACCTCGTGTTCGACGAGCACCGCAGCGCACGCTCCCAGCGTGAGGTCGGGATGAGCTCCACACCCGAGCGCGCCGCACCGGACAGCTCGGACGGCGCACTCGACGCCTGGATGATGGGTGATGCGCTGGCCCGGCTCAGCCCCGACCATCGTGCGGTCCTCGTTCTCGGTTACTACCGGGGAATGTCCACCCACCAGATCGCCGACGAACTCGGAATACCGGAGGGAACGGTGAAATCCCGCATGCATTACGGATTGCGGGCCCTTCGATTGGCTCTGCAGGAAATGGGGGTGACCCGATGACGTTCGACGACTTCGAGTCGCACGAGGATCCCTACGTCCGCT
Source organism: Rhodococcus sp. JS3073 (assembly GCF_026810085.1). Classification (NCBI taxonomy): domain Bacteria; kingdom Bacillati; phylum Actinomycetota; class Actinomycetes; order Mycobacteriales; family Nocardiaceae; genus Rhodococcus; species Rhodococcus sp. JS3073. The sequence continues at coordinate 7,134,144 of NZ_CP113951.1, forward strand.
GGGACGCCGCTTACGTGCTCGGTGCGATGTCCCCGAGCGATCGGCGCGAGTACGAGGCCCACCTCGCCCATTGCGCGCGGTGCTCGCAGGCCGTGTCCGAATTGGCGGGCATGCCCGGGTTGCTGGCCCTGATCACGCCGGAAGAGGCGTTCGGCACGCTGTCCGGGACCGATGCGTCCGAGGACGAGGAGACGCCCGCACCGCGTGTGCTGACCCAGTTGGTCGGCACGGTGCAGCGGCGCAGACGCTACCGGCGAGCGGCAACGGCCCTCGCCGCGGCGGCCGCCGTGGTCGCCGTCGCCGTCCCCGTCGGGGTGCTGGTCACGCAGGACCGGACCCCGTCCGCCCCGGTCACGGCCATGCCCGTCCCGAATCCCGCGAACACCACCGAGGCGGTGTTCACACCCGTGGTCCCGACGACGATCACGGCGAGCGCGTCCATCGCGTCGACGTCCTGGGGCACGGTCATCTTCGTCGAGTGCTCCTACGAGGACACGTGGCCCGGCGACGGTCGCTACGGCGCCGACACCGAGGGGTACGCGCTGACCGTCACCGATCGTTCCGGAGTCGTGACCACACTGGCCACCTGGACCGGTGAGGCAGGCAGGACGGTGCGGCCCACAGCCACCACCAGCCTGCCCGTCGACGCGATCGCGAGCATCGACGTCCGATCCGACGACGACCACCAGGTACTGCTGACCACGGCGTTGTGAGCGGGCCGCCAGGGAGTCGGGTCGGTTTTCGTACCCGCTGCACGCTTCACCGCCGTGTTTCGTTCGTCACGAACGTTTCCGGAAAAATGTTCTGCCACCGGTGAACCCGACCGGTCCGTGGTTCGTGTGTATATCCAGTGGGTGACCGCAGGTCGCCCCGTCCGATCCACGACACGGGGGTCTGCCGATGAATCTCACGGATCACGAGCCACGGAAAACCGGTCGGAACATGCGCGTCGCCGACTACATCGTCGCGGTGCTGGCCGCAGAGGGTATCGAGCACGTCTTCGGAGTGGGAGGCGCGAACATCGAGGATCTGTACGACGCGCTGCACCGCTCCCGCGACGTCGAGGGCGTCGTCGCCAAACACGAGTTCTCGGCGACGACGATGGCCGACGGGTATGCCAGGACGTCGAACCGGATCGGTGTGGTCGCCGCGACGTCGGGCGGGGGTGCGCTCAATGTGATCGCCGGTCTCGGTGAGGCATTCGCGTCCCGTGTGCCGATCCTGGCATTGGTCGGGCAACCGCCGACGACGCTGGAAGGGATGGGCGCATTCCAGGACACGAGTGGACTGGCGGGGTCGATCGATGCGTCCCGGTTGTTCGGTGAGGTATCCGTGTACTGCGCGCGCGTCGACTCGCCGCTCGACCTCGAACGCCAGCTCGCCGAGGCGCTCGCCGCCGCGCGCCGCGGCGGACCGGCGGTTCTCCTGCTGCCGAAGGACGTTCAGCAGGCGATCGGCGAGTTCCCGGAACCGCGCCGATCGGTCACGACCACACCCCGCACCACCACGACGGACCTCACGCGGCTCGCCGAAGCGCTGCGCGACGACTACGGCCGCATCACTGTCATCGCCGGCGACGAGGTCGCGCGAGCCGGCGCGCGAACGGAACTCGCGGAACTCGCCCACGTGCTCGGTGCCCGGGTGGCCGTCACGCCCGACGCGAGGGACGTGCTCGATCCTGCGGCGCCCGGGCGACTCGGGGTCACCGGCGCGATGGGGAATCCGGATGTCGTGGACGCACTGCAGGATTCCGACGTCTGCCTGCTCGTCGGCACGCGACTGCCGGTGATGGCACGGGGAGGTCTCGATGCGGTGCTCGAGAAGACGCTGGTGTACAGCGTCGGTTCGGCGACGCCGTATCTGCAGACCCATCACGTGTCGACGCGGGATCTGCGGGCGACACTGTGTGGGCTCGTCGCCGAGATCGGACCGGCGGCGACGCGTCCGCCCGTCGCGCAGTGTGATCCGACCCCGATCGACGTGCCGCCGTCCGGCACGTCGGGTCTGCGCTACACGGACGCGGTGAAGGCGCTCGCCGCGGTGATGCCCGCGGGCGCCGATGTGTTCGCGGACGCAGGAAACACGGGTGCCGCTGTGGTGCATCACCTTCCGGTTACCGCCGGAGGCCGGTTCGTGGTGGCGCTCGGCATGGGCGGGATGGGCTACACGTTCGGCGCCGCGATCGGTTCCGCCTTCTCGCGCGGCCGCCGCACGTTCGTGATCGCCGGCGACGGTGCGTTCTACGCGCACGGGCTCGAGATCCACACGGCGGTCGAGTACGACGTGCCGGTCACGTTCGTCGTGTTCAACAACAACGCCCACGCGATGTGCCTGACCCGCGAGCAGGTGTACTTCGAGGGCACCTACACCTACAGCCGGTTTCGTCCCGCACACATCGCGGCGGGAGTCGGCGCACTGTTTCCCGGCTTGCCGTCCCACACGGTCGACACGCACGCCGGCCTGGCCGACTCGCTCCGGGCCACGGCCGACTCGGCGGGGCCCGCTGTCATCGAAGTCGCCTGCGACGCCGACGAGTTGCCGCCGTTCCTGCCGTTCCTGCCCGCACGACGCCCGACCGAGAGATCCGAATCCCGAGAAGGAGCCCGCCGATGACCGCTCGAGAGATCGCCCCGCTGCCCGACCTTCCCGCCGACCTGCCCGGCCTCGTCCGCATCGAGACCTCCGACCGTCAGGCGACGACACCGATCATCATGGACATGCTGAGGTCCGTGTATCCGCACGACCAGGTGTTCGGAAAGTACTGCACTGTCAACGAATACATCGACTGCCCGCCGGACGAGGTGTTCCGGTACCTCTCCGACACGCGCAGCCTCGAGGAATGGACGTACAGCCTCCGGGGATTCACCCCGGCCGGTGAACCCGGGCTGTGGCTCGCGTACGACCGCCTGGGCGACACGACCGAGATCTACACGCGCACCGTGGCACACCCGGCCGCGATGACCGTCGATTATCACTGTGCCTGGGACCAGGGCAAACACCTGTGGATGGTGTATCTGATGCGCGTGGTGGACGCGCGTACGGTCCTGGACGTCGACGGATCGGTCGTGCTGTGGACCAATTGCCACCATCCGTTCTACGACGACAATCCCTACCCCGAGACCGCTCCCGCGGACCGGGTTCCGTGGGTGGGCGACTTCTGGGACATGTTCGCCGCCGGACACCAACTCGAGATGAGCAATCTCAAGGCGATCTGCGAATACCGGTGGGCGAACGACCTGCCCGTGACCCCGACCTGGATGAGTGAGTGAGACATGGACACCGTCAGCCTGATCGACATTGCCGGCTACCTGCCCGAGAACCGTGTGGGAGCAGACTATTTCGCCCAATTCGCCGCGTCCGATCGGCTCGCCGAGAACATCATGTTCCGGGCGCCGAAATTCCGCCACCACATCGCGAGCGACGAGAACGCCGTCGACATGGCGGAACGTGCGATCGCCCCACTGGTCGAGCGGAACGGCGCCGAACTCGTGTCCAACGTGGACATTCTCATCACCCACACCCAGCTGCCCGACGTCCCCATCCTGGGCACCGGCGGGGAACTCGCGCGCCGGATGGGAATCACCCCGGACTGGGTGGTGGACCTGCACAACGGCGGCTGCGCGTCGTTCGTGTACATGATCAAACTGGCACGTCAGATCATGCAGACCGGTGACGCGTCGACCGCCCTGATCGTGTCGGTGCAGAACAGTGCGGGCCAGATCTTCACGCAATCGGACGTGCGCGCGCTGGCACAGTCGGCGGTGCCCGGTGACGGCGCGGGCGCGTGCCTGCTCGTGAAGTCGGCGGCCGCGCCGGTGCTCGGGCTCGAATGCCGGACCTACCCCAAGTTCGCCGGGGACATGACGGCCGCCGTCGATCCGCCCCGCAAGTACTGGGAGGCGGGAACCGGCCAACTGCACATCGGGTTCACCGAATCGAGGATCGCGAAGGTCTTCGCCCGCGGGAACCGGCTCGTCCCCGAGGTGGCACTCGCGGTGTGCAAGCAGATCGGCATCACCACCGACGAGATCGACACCCTGGTCACCAACCAGCCCAACCGGCTGTTTCTCCGCAACTGGCGGGACGCACTCGAGCTCCCGGCGGAACGACACCCCGACACGTTCGACGAATGCGGGAACCTGTTCGGCGCCGCGATCCCCGTCACCCTCGACCTCGAGAACCGGGCAGGCCGCATCCCCAACGGCTCGCTGGTGATGATGTCCGCGTTCGCCCATGCCGGCGACTTCGCCGGGGCCGGGGCGATCCGATGGGGCGCCGCCCCGGCGGGGGTGTGAGATGACCACCCCGACCCTCGCGGGACCCGGTGTGAGATTCGATCTCGCGCTGAGCGAGAACCCGTTCGCCCCGCTGCCCTCCGTGCTCGACGCGCTCGACGGTGTGATGCGCCGGGCACATCGGTATCCGGAGTTCCTGCCCGACCGGCTGATCGAGGTCATCGCGGATCACGAAGGGCTCGACGCCGATCAGGTGGTGGTGGGCGCCGGTGCGACCGGCGTCGCACTGCAGATCATGCGCTCCGTCGCCGGGCCGGGGCAGCGGATCGTGTTCACCGCCCCGACGTTCGACGGGTACCCGATCATGGCGCGCATCGCGGCACTCGACGCGGTGCCGATCCCGATTCTCCCGGACGGCGGGCAGGATCTGGCCGCGATGGCGGCCGCGATCGACGACCGCACCCGGCTCGTCGTCGTCTGCCGCCCGCACAATCCCACCGGAACCCTCGTCGGCACCGCCGAGCTGGCGGAGTTCCTCCGGCGTGTGCCGGAACGGGTGGTCGTCGTCCTCGACGAGGCCTACGTGGAGTTCGTCGACCGCCGACTGGCCCTGGACGTGCATCGCATCATCGCCGAACATCCGAACGTCGTGTTCCTGCGAACGTTCTCCAAGGCGTACGGTCTGGCCGGGTTGCGTATCGGATTCGGCTTCGCGAATGCGGCTCTGGCGCGGACGATTCGAACGCTGCAACTGCCGTTCGGGATGGGCGGCGCCGCCGTTCCCGCGGTCACGGCGTCGTACGCCGCCGAGGGCCAGTTGCGTGCCCGGGTGGCCGCCATCGTCGCCGAACGTGACGAACTGTGGCGCTCGGTGAGGGCGGCGGGAATTCCGGTCCCGCGCAGTCACGCCAACTTCCTGTACATCCCCGGAGAGGCGGTCGGTGACGCATTGGCCCGCGCCGGCATCCACGCGCGCACCTACCCCAACGGTGACGCCCGGATAGCGGTCGGGAACCCGGACGCCGGGCGTGCGGTGATCGACGCGCTCAGGCCGACAGTGCCCGGTACCGCTGCAGCTCGCTGTGGGTCTGCGAGTACCGGTCGAGCATGACGTCGAGCAGCCGGGGGTGCGGTCCGATGGTGGCCGCGTAGGTGAGGCCGGGTCCGCACGATTCCGCCGCACGGCTCAACCGGTCCGTGAGCAGTCCCGGAGCCAGGAACCACGGTGCGATCACGATGCGCTCGGCCCCAGCCTGCCGCAGCGTCGAGATCGCCTGCTGCACCGTCGGTTCCGCCGACGTCGCGAAACACGTCACCGCTCCCGACCAACGGGTGCCCGCGACGACCGATCCGGCCAGCTCGCGGGTGCGGTCGTTCGCGGCCGGGTCGGAGGAGCCGACCGCGGCGAGGACGACCCCGAGACCGGACTCGCCGGCGGAACCGCCGGCCTCGCCGATACGGTCACGGACGGCCTCGACCAGCCGCGCATCGTGACCGAGTACGTCGGCCTGCCGGACGTGCAGGTGGGGGTGGCGGAGGCGGGCGGCGTCGAGGAGTGCCGGAAGGTCGACGCGTGCGTGGAACGCGCTGCCCAGCAGCATCGGAACCACGACGGCGGAGGAATGCCCCTCGGCGGCGACCGCGTCGATCACCTGGTCCACGGACGGTGCGTTGAGGTCGAGGAAACACAGGCGGACGTCGAGGTCCGGTTGCTTCGCCCGGAGCGCCGACACGGCAGCCGCCACCACCCGCGCACTGCGGGGGTCGCGACTGCCGTGGGCGACAGCGATCAGCGGGGTCATCGCACTAGACGCGCTCGCCGAGCTCCACCGCTGCGATGGCATCTCCGACGAGGCCGGCCGCGAGCGTGTTGCCGCCGGCCGGATCGATCAGCAGGAAGCTGCCGGTGTGGCGGTTCACGGTGTAGTCGTCCGCGACGATCGGCTCGGCGACACGCACCGAGATCTTGCCGATCTCGTTGAGTTCCAACGACTCCGGGCTGGGCTCCGAGGTGAGCTCCTGCTCGTTGAAGCGCTCGACGAGCGTGCCGACGATGGCCTGCGTGGTGCGGGTGCCGTGCTTGAGCAGCAGGCGCGCGCCGGGACGCAGCGGCTTCTCGGCCAGCCAGCAGACCGTCGCGTCGAATTCGCCGAGCGGCTCCGGGGCGTCGGCGGGGGAGGCGATGACGTCGCCGCGGGAGACGTCGACGTCATCGGCCAGCACGAGAGTGACGCTGCGGCCGGCGTGGGCGCTGTCGAGTTCGCCGTCCGCGGTGTCGATGCGGGTGACCGTGGTGCGGACACCCGACGGCAGGATCACGACCTCGTCGCCCGGGGTCACCTCACCCGCGGCGACCTGTCCGGCGTACCCGCGGTAGTCCGGGAACTCCGCCGTTCGCGGACGGATCACGTACTGGACGGGGAAGCGGAGACCGACCCGGTGGGGTTCGGCGTCGACGGGCACCGACTCGAGGTGCTCGATGAGCGTGGGGCCGTCGTAGTACGGGGTGTTCTCCGAACGCACCGCGACGTTGTCGCCGTGCAGGGCCGACACCGGGATCTCGACGACGTCCTCGGACGCCCAGCCGAGCGAACTGGTCAGCGAGTTGAACTCCGCCGAAATGTTCGCGAACACGGTGGCCGGATCCTCGACGAGGTCGATCTTGTTGACGGCCAGCACCAGCTTGGGGACGCCGAGCAGCGCGAGAACGGCGGCGTGCTTGCGCGTCTGGGAAATGACACCCTTGCGGGCATCGACCAGCAGGATCACCATCTGCGCGGTGGACGCGCCCGACACCGTGTTCCGGGTGTACTGCACGTGCCCGGGAGTGTCGGCGAGGACGAAGGAGCGGCGGGGGGTCGCGAAGTACCGGTACGCCACGTCGATCGTGATGCCCTGTTCACGTTCCGCGCGCAGGCCGTCGACCAGCAGCGACAGGTCGGGGGTGGACAGCCCCTTGTCGACCGATGCCCGGGTGACGGCGTCGATCTGGTCGGCGAGAACCGATTTCGTGTCGTACAGCAGACGGCCGACGAGGGTCGACTTGCCGTCGTCCACACTGCCGGCGGTGGCAAGCCGAAGCAACTGCGTGCTTCGCGGGCTACGCACGTGGAGGTCGCTCATGATCAGAAATAGCCCTCTCGCTTGCGGTCTTCCATGGCCGCTTCGGAAACTCGGTCGTCGCCGCGGGTTGCGCCGCGCTCGGTCAGCCGGGACGCTGCGACCTCGGCAAGGATCGCCTCGTTGTCGCCGGCCTCGGAAAGAACTGCGCCCGTGGTGGACCCGTCGCCGACGGTGCGGTACCGCACCGACAGCGTCTGCAGGTCCTCACCCTCGGACGGTCCGCCCCACACGCCGGGCGTCATCCACATGCCGTCGCGCTGGTACACCTCGCGCTGGTGCGCGTAGTAGATGCTGGCCAGTTCGACGTTGTCACGGGCGATGTACCGCCAGATGTCGAGTTCGGTGAAGTTGCTGAGCGGGAAGACGCGGACCTGCTCACCGGGGGAGTGCTTGCCGTTGTACAGGTTCCACAGTTCGGGGCGCTGCTTCTTCGGGTCCCACTGGCCGAAACTGTTGCGCAGCGAGAAGATGCGCTCCTTGGCCCGGGCCCGCTCCTCGTCGCGTCGAGCGCCACCGAAGACCGCGTCGAAACGGTTCTCGGCGATGGCGTCGAGCAGCGGAACGGTCTGGAGGGGGTTGCGGATCCCGTCGGGGCGCTCGGTGAGCCGGCCGTCGGCCAGGTAGTCCTCGACCTTCGCCACGTGCAGACGCAGGTTGTACTTGGACACGACGTGATCGCGGAAGTCGAGGACTTCCTGCAGGTTGTGTCCGGTGTCGACGTGCAGCAGCGCGAACGGCAGCGGTGCGGGCCAGAACGCCTTGATCGCCAGGTGCAGCAGCACCGTGGAGTCCTTGCCGCCGGAGAACAGGATCACCGGGCGTTCGAACTCGCCCGCGACCTCGCGGAAGATGTGGATGGCTTCCGACTCGAGCGCGTCGAGCGTGTCGAACTGCGCCCCGTCCAACTGCGGCCGGAGGGCGGATTCGGCGAGGGAAGTGGAGATGTCGATGGTCATGAGGCGTGCAACCCGCATTCTGTCTTGGCCTGACCGGCCCAGCGGCCGCTGCGCGGATCGCTGCCGGGGGCTGGCTTGCTGGTGCACGGAGCGCACCCGATGGACGGATAGCCCTCGTCGACGAGCGGATTCACCAGAATCGAGTGCTCGTCGATGTAGGACTGCATGTCTTCGTCGGACCACGCGGCGATCGGATTGATCTTCACCAGACCGAACGCGTCGTCGAACGAGATCAGGGGGGCGTTGGCGCGGGTGGGCGCCTCGACTCGCCGGATACCGGTGACCCACGCCTTGTAGCCGGACAGGGTCTTCTTCAGCGGGGCGACCTTCCGCAGTGCGCAGCACCGGTTGGGTTCGCGGGCGAACAGATCCTTGCCCTCCGCCGCATCCTGCTCGGCGACGCTCGCCTCGGCCCGCGCGTTGATCACGTTGACGCCGTACACCTGCTCGACGGCGTCGCGGGTGCCGATGGTTTCCGCGAAGTGATAGCCGGTGTCGAGGAACAGCACGTCCACGCCGGGATGGACTTGGGCGGCGAGGTGCACCAGAACGCCGTCCTGCATGTTCGAGGCGACGATGTAGTCGCTTCCGAATGTCTCTTCCGTCCACCGCAGCAGTTCGTGCGCGGAGGCACCCTCGAGGCTTGCCGCGCCCTGCGCGGCAAGGAGCCGAAGGTCGTCCTGGGTGGCTGTGGCGAGATTCAACGCAAGTCTCCTTCGTCTGCGCGGACGACCCATTCCGCGAAGCGTTCACCCTCGTTGCGGTGCTTCACGAAGTGGCGGACGACGCGATCGATGTAGTCACCGAGTTCGAGGCTGGTGACCTTGTGCTGGCGGAGCTTCCGGCCGAAGGCCGAATCGAATCCGAGGCTGCCACCGAGGTGGACCTGGAAGCCCTCCACCTGGTTGCCCTCGCCGTCGTCGACGAGCATCCCCTTGAACCCGATGTCGGCGATCTGCGAGCGGGCGCAGGAGTTCGGGCAGCCGTTGATGTTGATCGTGATCGGCACGTCGAGCTGCGCGTTGATGTCGGCGAGCCGCTGCTCGAGTTCGGGGACGAGAACCTGCGAGCGCTTCCGCGTCTCCGCGAACGACAGCTTGCAGAACTCGATGCCCGAGCACGCCATCAGGTTCTTGCGCCAGTGCGACGGACGCGCGGGCAGGCCCACCTCGTCCAGGTCGGCGATCAGCTGTTCGAGCTTGTCGTCGGCGACGTCGAGAATGATCAGCTTCTGGTACGGCGTGAAGCGGATCTTGTCGCTTCCGGCGCGCTCCGCGGCGTCCGCGACCTTGGCCAGGATCGTGCCCGACACGCGGCCCGCGATGGGGGCGACGCCGACGGCATTGAGACCGTTGCGGGTCTTCTGCACACCGACGTGGTCGATCGGGCGGGTGGGCTTCTCCGGCGCGGGGCCGTCGATGAGCTTGCGCTTCAGGTACTCGGTTTCGAGGACCTCGCGGAACCTCTCGATGCCCCAGTCCTTGATCAGGAACTTCAGGCGGGCCTTGTTCCGCAGCCGGCGGTAGCCGTAGTCGCGGAAGATCGACACGACGGCCTCCCACACGTCGGGAACCTCGTCGAGCGGCACCCAGACACCGACCCGCTGCGCCATCATCGGGTTGGTGGACAGTCCGCCGCCGACCCACAGGTCGAGGCCGGGACCGTGTTCGGGGTGGTTGACCCCGATGAACGCGACATCGTTGATCTCGTGCACCACGTCCTGCTGACCGGAGATCGCGGTCTTGAACTTGCGCGGCAGGTTCGAGTACTCGGGCTTGCCGATGTAGCGGCGGACGATCTCGTCGATCGCGGGAGTCGGGTCGAGGACCTCGGTCAGCGACTCGCCTGCCAGCGGTGAACCCAGGACGACGCGGGGGCAGTCACCGCACGCCTCGGTGGTCTTGAGGCCGACACCTTCGAGGCGCTTCCAGATCTCCGGGACGTTCTCGACCTCGATCCAGTGGTACTGGACGTTCTCGCGGTCGGAGAGGTCGGCGGTGTCGCGCGCGAACTCGGTGGAGATCCCGGCGATGGTGCGGAGCTGCTCGACGTTCAGGGCGCCGGCGTCGCAGCGGACCCGCATCATGAAGTACTTGGCCTCGAGCAGGTCGATGTTCTCGTCACCGGTGAACGTGCCGTCGTAACCCTGCTCGCGCTGGGTGTAGAGACCCCACCAGCGCATACGGCCACGCAGGTCGCCCTTGTCGATGCTGTCGAAACCCTGCTTCGAGTAGATGTTCTCGATGCGGGCCCGGACGTTGAGCGGGTTGTCGTCCTTCTTGGCCTGCTCGTTGGCATTGAGGGGCTCGCGGTAACCGAGGGCCCACTGGCCTTCGGCACGTCGCCGGGCCGGCTTCGCCGTGCGCGTACGCGCGGGTGCTGCGTCGACGGCAGCGGGGGAGGCGTCGGTGGTCGACGTCATGGAGCACTCCTGAATCTCAAGATGCACCGGCTGAGGCCGAGGAGGAGGGCTGGTCCTCGCTCGGGGCATTCGAATCCGGCCGGAAGTCGAGAAGAATGATGAACGGGCTGACAGGCTGAATTACTGCGCGATACAGGGCAGACAACAACAGCTGCAGACGCGCTTGAGATCGACGTGACGACGCGCCACAAGTCGCACTCCGGGTCCGGTCATGCCGACCATTGTGCCACGTCAGATCGCTCACGCAGAGCCGGGCACCGATTTCCACCATTTTTGCGGGAAATATCACGAGGAGGGGCCCACGACGGTCGGGTGGGGAGCACAGGCCGCCGACCATGGACACTGGAAGGGTGAACGGAACGAGCACTACCACGGTCGGTCGCGACGAGGCGGCGGCATTCGCGCTGCCCGGGAGTGCGCTGGCAGGTGTGGGGAGCCGCCCGTTCGGGATCTACGTGCACGTGCCTTTCTGCGCCACACGCTGCGGATACTGCGATTTCAACACGTACACGGCAGGTGAGCTGGGGACGTCGGCGTCGCCGCAGTCGTGGATGGAGGGGTTGCGCCGCGAACTCGACCTCGCCGCGCAGATGACGGGCGCCCCGGCCGTCGACACCGTCTTCGTCGGCGGCGGCACGCCGTCACTCCTCGGAGGCGACGGACTGTCGGACGTCCTCGGTGCGGTCCGCTCGAGTTTCGGGCTCGCGAAGGGCGCCGAAGTGACCACCGAATCGAACCCCGAGTCCACGTCGCCGGAGTTCTTCGAGCAGTTGCGTGCGGGTGGATTCACGAGAATCTCGCTGGGCATGCAGTCGGCGGCGCAGCACGTCCTGAAGGTGCTCGACCGCACCCACACACCGGGACGTGCCGTGGCGGCGGCGCAGGAGGCGAGGGCAGCCGGGTTCGAGCACGTCAATCTCGACCTCATCTACGGAACTCCGGGGGAGCGCGACGCCGACCTCGACCTCTCGCTGGACGCGGTGCTGTCCGCCGGGGTGGACCACGTGTCCGCCTACGCGCTGATCGTCGAGGACGGCACCGCGCTGGCGAGGAAGGTGCGCCGCGGCGAACTGCCCGCGCCCGACGACGACGTCCTGGCGTCGCGGTACGAGCGCATCGACGCTCGGCTCGCCGACGCGGGCCTGACCTGGTACGAGGTCTCCAACTGGGCATCGGCTGACGCCGCGACGGGGGAATCACGCTGCCGGCACAACCTGGGGTACTGGGACGGCGGGGACTGGTGGGGCGCCGGGCCGGGCGCGCACAGCCACGTCGGCGGAGTGCGCTGGTGGAACGTCAAGCATCCGGCGCGCTACGCGGACCAGCTGGCGGCGGGAAGCCTGCCTGTCGGTGGAAGCGAGCAGCTGACCACGGAGGACGTCCACGTCGAGCGGGTGATGCTCACCGCGCGGCTGCGGACGGGACTTCCGGTGGCGGAACTGGATGCCGCGGAGCAGCGCGCGGCCGAGACGGTGGTGGCCGACGGACTGCTGGTGCGCGAGGGCGAGCACCTGGTGCTGACCGACCGTGGGCGGCTCCTCGCCGACGCCGTGGTCCGGACGGTGCTGCGCTAGCGGTCAGGCCGTGACGATGCCGGGCATCTCGTCGTAGTCGAAGACGCGGGCGTGCAGCACGACGCGGTTCCGCAGAGCCGAGCGCACGGCCCGGTGCAGGCCGTCTTCGAGGTAGAGCACCCCGTGCCACTGGACCGCGTGCGGGAACAGGTCGCCGTAGAACGTCGAGTCCTCCGACAGCAGCCGGTCGAGCTCGAGAACCTTGGTCGTGGTGACGATCTCGTCGAGCCGCACCTGCCGGGGTGGGATCTTGGACCAGTCGCGCAGCGACAACCCGTGGTCCGGGTACGGCTTGCCGTCCATGACACCTTTGAAAATCATCGCCTCGTCATCCGCCCGTGGTCGTTGCCTCTGCCCGTCTCCGGTCACCACAGTAAGGCCTGAACCGGTATCGGCGGCGCGACGATTAGACTGGACCGAGCCGAGATGCACGTGCAACTGCACGTAGCTCAGGGGATGTGGCGGCCGATCCGAACGCAGGTTCGGTGACGCCGCTGCTCGTGATGATCGAGAACTGGAGGTGGACGGCGATGTCGAGTACGGACGACAGACGGTTCGAGGTTCTCCGCGCCATCGTCGCCGACTACGTCTCGACCCAGGAGCCGGTGGGATCGAAGGCGCTGGTCGAGCGGCACAACCTGGGTGTTTCCAGTGCGACGGTCCGCAACGACATGGCGTTCCTCGAGAGCGAGGGCTACATCGCCCAGCCGCACACGAGTTCCGGCCGCGTTCCCACGGACAAGGGCTACCGGCAATTCGTCGACCGCATCGCCGACGTGAAGCCGCTGTCGACGGCGGAGCGGCGCGCGATCCTCGATTTCCTCGAGTCCGGGGTCGACCTCGACGACGTTCTCCGGCGCGGTGTGCGCCTGCTCGCGCAACTCACACGCCAGGTCGCGGTTGTGCAATATCCCACACTCTCGGCGTCGTCGGTCCGGCACCTCGAGGTGGTCGCGCTGACACCGGCCCGTCTGCTGCTCGTGCTCATCACCGATTCGGGCCGAGTGGATCAGCGCATCGTCGAACTCGGCGACGTGCTCGACGACCAGGACCTGGCGCGGCTGCGCGGACTGCTCGGGGGCGCGCTCGACGGTAAGCGGCTGGCGGCGGCGTCCATCGCCGTCTCGGAACTCGCCGACGAGGCCCCGGAGGATCTGCGCGATGCCGTGATCCGTTCGGCCACCGTGCTGGTGGAAACGCTCGTCGAGCATCCCGAGGAGCGGCTGGTTCTCGGCGGCACCGCGAACCTGACCCGCAACGCCGCCGACTTCTCGGGAATCAGCGGATTCCCCGGTTCGCTGCGTGCGGTCCTCGAGGCGCTCGAGGAGCAGGTGGTGGTGCTCAAGCTGCTCGCCGCCACGCAGGACGCGGGCACCGTGACGGTGCGGATCGGCGAGGAAACCCAGGTGGAGCAGATGCGCGGCACCTCCGTCATCTCGACCGGCTACGGTGCGGCAGGCACCGTGCTCGGCGGAATGGGCGTGCTCGGACCCACCCGAATGGACTATCCGGGAACAATCGCGTCGGTGGCAGCCGTTGCGAGATACATCGGCCAGGTGCTCGCCGAGCGGTGACGGCCGGCCCCGGCGACAGCGCCGCCGTGGGCGAGCACACGTACCGGTAGCGAGATAACGAAGTAGAGAAGGACGAGAGACTCAACGTGGCACGGGATTACTACGCAACGCTCGGCGTCGATCAGAAGGCGACCGATCAGGAGCTCAAGCGCGCGTACCGCAAGCTTGCGAGGGAACTGCATCCCGACGTGAACCCCGACGAGGCGGCGCAGGCCCGGTTCCGGGACATCTCGACGGCCTACGAGGTGCTGTCGGATCCGGAGAAGCGTCGCATCGTCGACCTCGGCGGCGACCCCCTCTCCTCGGGTGGCGGCGGAGGCGGTGCCGGCTTCGGCGGTGGTTTCGGTGGCGGCCTCGGCGACGTGTTCGAAGCATTCTTCGGCGGCGGAGGCGGTGCCGGCCGCGGGCCGCGCGGCCGCGTCCAGCCGGGCGCCGATTCCCTCCTGCGCACCAGGCTGACGTTGGCGGAATGCGCGACCGGCGTGAGCAAGCAGGTCACCGTCGAGACGGCGATCCTGTGCGACAGCTGCACCGGTGCGGGCACCAACGGCGATTCCAAGCCGGTGCGCTGTGAGACCTGTGGCGGTGCGGGCGAGGTCCAGTCGGTGCAGCGTTCGTTCCTCGGCCAGGTCATGACGTCACGGCCGTGCCCCACCTGCCGCGGCGCCGGCGAGACGATCCCCGACCCCTGCCACAAGTGTGGCGGCGACGGCCGGGTGCGCGCCCGCCGCGACATCACGGTCAAGGTGCCCGCGGGCGTCGCAGGCGGAATGCGGATCCGGCTCGCCGCGCAGGGCGAGGTCGGCCCCGGTGGCGGACCGGCAGGCGACCTGTACGTCGAGGTGGTCGAGCAGGCACACGAGGTGTTCGTGCGCGACGGCGAAGACCTGCACTGCACGATCCGGGTTCCGATGATCGACGCCGCCCTCGGCACCACCGTGACGATCGACACGATCATCGACGGGCCCAAGGAGATCACCATCGAGCCGGGAACCCAGCCGGGATCGGTGACGGTCCTGCGCGGGCACGGCATGCCGAAGCTGCGTTCCGGCATCCGCGGCGACGTGCACGCGCACCTCGAGGTCGTGGTTCCGTCGCGCCTCGACCACAAGGAGACGAAGCTTCTCCGCGAACTCAAGGACCTCCGCGACCGCGACGTCGCCGAGGTCGTCTCCACCCAGTCGCAGCACAGCGGCGGATTGTTCTCACGCCTGCGTGAAGCGTTCAGCGGTCGCTGACCGTGGCGGCGACGGTCTTCTTCCTCGACCCGCTGCCCGAGGTGGGGAGTACCGCGGTCCTGGACGGTCCGGAGGGCAGGCATGCCGCGACGGTGCGCCGGATCGGTGTCGGGGAGCGGATCGTGCTGGCCGACGGCCGGGGTGGTCTCGCCGACACCGAGGTGACGGCGGCCGGGAAGGACCGGCTCGAACTCACCGTTCACGAGCGTCGTCAGGTGTCGGCACCGTCCCCGAGTGTGACTGTGGTGCAAGCGCTCCCGAAGGCGGAGCGGTCCGAGCTGGCGGTCGAGCTGGCCACCGAGGCCGGCGTCGACGCGATCGTGCCGTGGCAGTCGTCGCGATGCGTGGCGCGGTGGGAGGGCCCCAAGGTCGCGAAGGGTGTCGCTCGCTGGCGTAGCGCGGCGCTCGCCGCCGCCAAGCAGTCCCGGCGGGCGATCGTCCCCGACGTGTCGGAACTGCACCGCACCGCGGGAATGCTCGCCCTCGTCCGTGAGGTGGTCGGCCGGGGCGGCGTCGTCGCCGTGCTGCACGAGGCGGCCACCCATGGCCTCGCCGGGCTGCCGCTGCGTTCGGCGGCCGAGATCGTGCTCGTCGTCGGTCCGGAGGGCGGTATCTCCGAGGAGGAGATCGCCGCGCTGACGGACGCCGGCGCCGTCCCGGTGCTGCTCGGCCCGCACGTTCTGCGGACCTCGACCGCCGCCGCCGTCGCTCTGGGCGCCATCGGAGTCCTCACTGACCGCTGGGGCGCGGCCCCGCTAGCCTGACTGTCCGTGGACCGCATTCGCATCGCCTACGGACCCGAACCGCAGCAGTTCGGGCACTTCTACCCGCCCGAGGAGCCCGTGGCCGCCGAGGTCCCGGTGGTGATGGTCGTCCACGGCGGCTTCTGGAGCGGTAAGTATCACCTGAACCTGGGCACGAGCTTCGCGGTCGACCTGGCCCGCCACGGGGTCGCCGTCTGGAACATCGAATACCGCAGGCTCGGTGCGGGCGGCGGGTGGGACGAGATGTCCGCCGACGTTCTCGCCGCGCTCGACGCGATCGCCGGGCCGGTCGCCGAGCAGTCGCCCGTCCCGTTCGACCTGTCGAAGGTCCGGGTCGCCGGCCACTCGGCCGGTGGACAGCTCGCAGTGTGGCTCGCCGGGGAGAAGCGGACGACGGTCCGGCCGGAGCGGGTCGTGTCCCAGGCGGGCGCCCTGGATCTCGCGTCCGCGGGGGAGCGTGGCCGGCGGATCGGCTACATCGAGGATCTGCTCGGCGTCCCCTTCGACGAAGACCCCGATCGGTACCGCGCCGCGTCCCCACTGCACCGCATCCCCACCGGGGTGCCGGTGGTGTGCGTGCACGGCACGGAGGACGCGCAGGTTCCGGCGAAGGTGAGTGTGCGGTACAGCGAGGCCGCGCGGGCGGCCGGGGACCCGGTCGCGCTGCATGTCGTCGAGGGCGAAGACCACTACGCGTTCCTGAATCCCGAGACCGACTGCTGGAAGATCTCGCGGGACGCCCTACTGTCCGACGCCGGCGAGTTCTGAACTGCGGCGCTCGGTTTCGGATGTCGTCGGGCGGCCCGGAAGAACGAGGGCCACGATCACGGCCCCGAGTCCCAGTGCGACTCCTCCGGCCAGGCTGGCCTGGGCGATGGCATGCCCGAACGCCGTGCCCGCGGCGTCCAGCAGTGCCTGGGACTGTGACGCGAACAGCGGGTCGGCGCTCAGTTCCCCTGCCACCACCGACGCCCCGCCGACCGAGTCTCCCGCGACGGCCACGGCCTGCGCGGCCTGCTCGGCCTGCTCGCCGGACAGCTGACCGACGGGCAGCGTGCCGAGGAAGCCGGCGATGTCGTCCTTGTAAGCCGACGCGAGGACCGAGCCGAGAATCGCGATCCCGAGCGATCCGCCCAGTTCGATCGCGGTGTCGTTGAGACCGCCTGCGGCGCCGAGGTCGCTCTCGGGGAAGTTGCCCATGATGGCGTCCGTGGCGGGGGACACGCTCAGACCGATTCCGATACCGAGCAGGACCAGCGGGACGAGGAAATCGAGGTACCCCGAACCACCGTCGACGGTCGTCATCAGCAGCACACCCGCGGCCGCGATCACCATGCCGGCGACGACGGTGACCCGGGTGCCGAGCCTCGGGTGGACGCGCCCGCTGAGCACCGACCCGACCGACACCGCAGCGGCGAGCGGCAGCAGGTGGACGCCCGTGGCGAGGGGGCTCAGCCCCAGGACGAACTGGAATTCCTGCGACACGTAGTAGATCGACCCGAACGCTGCGAGGAATAGCAGCAGCACGGCCAGGGTGGAGCCGCCCACCTCGCGCCCGCCCAGCCTGCGGACGTCGAGCAGCGGCTGCGAATGACGGAGCTCCCACGCGACGAACAGTCCGAGACCCACGGCCGCGGTGACGGCCGCGCCGACAGCGCCTGCGCCCCAGCCGAAGTGGAATCCGTCGATGATCGCGTACACGAGCGATCCGATGGTCACCACCGACAGCAGCCCGCCCAGCCAGTCGATCGGACCGCTTGCGTCGGCCTTGGACGGCGGGACGAGCATCAGCGCCGCGACCGCCGCGACGGCGGCGATCGGCACGTTGATGAGGAAGGTGGCACTCCACGAGTGGCTCTCCAGCAGCCAGCCGGCGAGCAGCGGGCCGAGGGCGATGGCGAGACCGGACGTCGCCGCCCATGCGGCGATGGCCCGGGCCCGTTCCGCACGCGGGAACGTCGCCACGAGGAGAGAGAGTGTGGCGGGCATGATGATTGCCGCTCCGACGCCCATGATCATGCGCGCGGTGACGACGGCCGTGGTGGTGTCGGCGAGGCTGCCGACGACGGCGCCGCCGCCGAACACGAGCAGTCCCGCGAGCAGCGCCCCGCGCCGGCTGTACTTGTCGCCGATCACGCCGAACAGCAGCATCAGCGCGGCGTAGGGGACGGTGTATCCGTCGATCACCCACTGCAGGTCGGAGCTGCTCAGGGCGAGGTCGCGGGTCATGTCGGGGGCCGCGACGATCAGGGCGGTGTTCGCCATCACGACGATCAGCAGGCTCAGGCACAGCACGCCGAGCGCGGCCCAGCGCCGGGGGTACGGCCCGTCCATCCGGGAGACCGGTGTGTTCATCACGGTGGTCATGGCGACGCTCCTCGGGTAGTGCTCGATCGGACCTGGGCAGTTAGTTGCACACTGATGTGTAAGTTAGCTACTTGCACACGAGTGTGCAAGTAAGATTGGCGTAGGTCACACCAACCAGCGAGGGAGTTCCGCCCGTGTCGGTCCCGACGAAGTCGCCCGGAGATCCCGGGAAGACCCGCCGAAGTCACGCACGCGCCAACCGTGCGCGGATCCTCGACGCGGCAGTCACCGCCTTCATCGCGGACCCGGACGCGAGCATGGACGACGTCGCCCGCAGCGCCGGGGTCGTGCGCCGCACCGTCTACGCGCATTTCCCCAGCCGGGAAGCGCTCGTCGAGGGCATCGCGGACGAGGCCTCCGCCGCCCTGGTGGCCGCGATGGGAGACGAGGCGCAGCAACCGGACCGCCCCGACCTCGCGGTCGCGGTGATGGCGCTGCGGACGTGGCCGATCGGCGACCGGTTCCGCATGCTGTTGTCGTTCGCCCGCCGCGAACTCGGCGAACAGCGCATCCACGACCTCCTCGGGGTGGTGCGCGACCGGGACGTGCGGGTCGTCGACCACGGGCAGCGGTCCGGGGTGTTCTCGTCGTACCTGTCGCCGACGGTGCTCGTGGCGCTCGCGGAATCGATGACGATGACGCTGCTGGACCAGGCGAATTCCGGCGAAGTGCAGGATTCGGGGGAGTCGTTCGCGGTCGCGTACCTCGCGGTGCTCGGGCTGACACCGGCCGACGGGGCCCGCGTCGTGGACGAGGCGCGGCACTGGTTGCGCGAGCATCCGGATGTCCCGAAGTCGTGACGGCGTCGCGTAATCAGGTGGGCGCTGTGACCTGCGAGCGATAGACTTCCCTCATCACGACGACCGTCGTGACCGACCAGGAACCGGGAAGAAGGCCATATTCCTCACGTGAGCGAACAAGACCAGAACGGCGAGACGTTCGGCGCCACGCGTCCGGCGGAACGCACCGTGCGTTCGAGTATCGATCTCCCACCCGAAACGGTCCCGCCTCTCCTCGGTTCCTCCGATGAGAATCTGCGCGCTCTCGAACGGGTCCTGGACGCAGACATCCATGTACGCGGCAACGCCGTCACGCTGACGGGACGGCCCGGCGACGTCGCCCTCGCCGAGCGGGTCATCGCGGAACTGGGCTCCATCGTCGGTCGCGGGCAACCACTGACCCCCGACGCGGTGCGTCGCACGGTCGGCATGCTCACGCAGGGGCTGAGCGAATCGCCCGCCGAGGTCCTGACCCTCGACATCCTGTCGCGGCGCGGCAAGACGATCCGGCCGAAGACGCTGAACCAGAAGCGGTACGTCGACGCGATCGACGCCAACACCATCGTGTTCGGCATCGGGCCCGCCGGTACCGGCAAGACCTACCTCGCCATGGCGAAGGCGGTGCAGGCCCTGCAGACCAAGCAGGTGTCGCGGATCATCCTCACCCGTCCCGCGGTCGAGGCGGGAGAGCGGCTCGGGTTCCTGCCCGGCACGCTGCACGAGAAGATCGATCCGTACCTGCGCCCGCTGCACGACGCACTCCACGACATGATGGACCCCGAGGCCATCCCGAAGTTGATGCAGTCGGGTGTCATCGAGGTGGCGCCACTGGCGTACATGCGTGGCCGCACGCTCAACGACGCGTTCATCATCCTCGACGAGGCGCAGAACACCACCGCCGAGCAGATGAAGATGTTCCTCACCCGGCTGGGCTTCGGCTCCAAGGTCGTCGTCACCGGCGACGTCACGCAGGTGGACCTGCCGGGCGGTGCCCGGTCCGGACTCCGCGCGGCCACCGAGATCCTCGGTGACATCGACGACATCTACTTCGCCGAACTCAACAGCAGCGACGTGGTCCGGCACCGGCTGGTATCCGACATCGTCGACGCGTACGAGCGTTTCGAGGCGGACCGGGACGGCAAGGTCGAGCTCGGGAACCGCGCACAGCGTAGAGCGGCGCACTCGCGTTCTCCCCGACGGTAGGGTGAGTGTCGCCGGAACCAGGAGGAAGCGACACACATGAGCATCGAAGTCTCGAACGAATCGGGCATGGACGTCTCCGAAGAGGAGCTGATCAGCGTCGCCCGTTTCGTGATCGCGAGGATGGACGTGCACCCCGCGGCCGAGTTGTCGATGGTCCTCGTGGACTCGGCGACCATGGCCGACCTCCACATGCGGTGGATGGACCTGCCCGGTCCCACCGACGTGATGTCGTTCCCGATGGACGAGCTCGAGCCCGGCGGTCGCCCGGACTCGCCCGAGCCCGGACCGTCGATGCTCGGTGACATCGTGCTGTGCCCGTCCTTCGCCGCGGACCAGGCCGAGAAGGCCGGTCATCCGCTCGCACACGAACTCGCTCTGCTCACCGTGCACGGTGTGCTCCACCTCCTCGGCTACGACCACGCCGAACCGGAGGAGGAGAAGGAGATGTTCGGACTGCAGAACCAGTTGCTCGAGGATTGGTACGAGGATCTGCGCAGGGCCGAACGCGACGCCGCACTCGCTGCCCGGGATCAGAAGCTGCTCGGCAAGGCCGGCTTCTTCGACTCACCGGATCAGTAACCGCCACGTGAAGGGTCTTCTGTGAGTAGCGCCATCGCGCTGATCGTCCTCGCGATCGTCCTCGTCCCGCTCGGTGGTGTCTTCGCCGCCGTCGATTCCGCACTCAACACGATCTCGTCCGCGCGCATCGAGGAGATGGCGAAGGAGGATCGTCCCGGCGCCACCCGTGTGCTCCGCATCCTGTCGGATCGTCCCCGCTACGTGAATCTCATGGTGCTGCTGCGCATCCTGTGCGAGATCACGGCGACGGTGGTGCTCGTCGGTGGCCTGTCCGATCTCCTCGAGCCCGTGTGGGCGCTCACGTTCACCGCGATCATCATGGTGCTCGTCGACTACGTGGTGATCGGGGTCGGCCCCCGGACGCTCGGTCGCCAGCACGCCTATTCGATCGCGTTGATCACGTCGTTTCCCCTGCAGGTCATCGGAACCCTGCTCGGCCCGATCAGTCGCCTCCTGATCCTGATCGGTAACGCCATCACCCCGGGTAAGGGATTTCGCAACGGCCCCTTCGCCTCCGAGATCGAACTGCGTGAACTCGTCGACATGGCGCAGGAACGCGGCGTGGTGGCCGACGAGGAACGCCGGATGATCCAGTCGGTGTTCGAACTCGGTGACACGTCCGCCCGCGAGGTGATGGTGCCGCGCACCGAGATGGTGTGGATCGAGAACGACAAGAGTGCCGGGCAGGCGACGTCGCTGGCTGTCCGCAGCGGGCATTCGCGGATCCCCGTGATCGGGGAGAACGTCGACGACGTGCTCGGGGTGGTGTACCTCAAGGATCTCGTGCAGGAGACCTACCACTCGCGCGACGGCGGACGCAGCGTCCGCGTCGGCGACGTGATGCGGCCCGCCGTGTTCGTGCCCGATTCCAAGCCTCTCGACAGCCTGCTCGCCGAGATGCAGCGCGACCGCAACCACATGGCCGTCCTGGTGGACGAATACGGCGGAATCGCCGGCCTCGTCACCATCGAGGACGTCATAGAGGAGATCGTCGGAGAGATCGCCGACGAATACGACCAGGACGAGACACCGCCCGTCGAGGATCTCGGCGACGGCATGTACCGGGTCTCCGCGCGACTGCCCATCGAGGATCTCGGCGAACTGTTCGGCATCGAGGTGGAGAACGACGAGGTCGAAACGGTCGGCGGGCTCATCGGTTACGAACTCGGCAGGGTCCCGCTCCCGGGATCGGAGGTCGTCTCGCACGGTCTCGTCCTCCGCGGCGAGGGCTCACCCGACGTGCGCGGGCGGGTGCGCATCAGCACGGTCTTCGTGCAACGCGCCCCGATCGACGAGGACGAGGGCGGCGACGGCGACCGGGAGGATCACGATGACTGAAGTGGGCGAGGAAGACGCCAAGCTGGTCGTGCTCGCGCGAGGAGCGTTCGGCCGCACCGGAAGTGGCCAGGGCGCCGCCGTCCGCGATCTCGACGGCCGCACCTACTCGGCGGGCGCGGTCGCGCTGACGGCGCTGTCGCTGACCGCGCTGCAGGCGGCCGTCGCGGCGGCGGTGTCGAGTGGCGCCGAGGGTTTCGAGGCCGCAGTCGTGATCGGCGGCAATCCGGACGACCCGGGCATCGCCGCCCTACACGAAGTCAGTGCGCAGGCGGCCGTCGTCTTCGCGCGAACCGATGGATCCGTGATCGAGGAGCAACATGAGTAAAACCGAATTCCGTTCCGGATTCGTCTGTTTCGTCGGACGGCCCAACACGGGCAAGTCCACGCTGACCAATGCCCTGGTGGGCAGCAAGATCGCGATCACGTCCTCGCGTCCGCAGACCACCCGCCACACCATCCGCGGAATCGTGCACCGCGACCACGCGCAGCTGATCCTCGTCGACACCCCGGGTCTGCACCGCCCCCGGACGCTCCTCGGCCAGCGCCTCAACGACCTCGTGCGCGACACCTACTCCGAGGTCGACGTGATCTGCCTGTGCATCCCGGCGGACGAGAAGATCGGCCCCGGCGACCGGTGGATCGTGCAGCAGGTCCGCCAGATCGCGCCGAAGACCACGCTCGTCGGCATCGTCACGAAGATCGACAAGGTCAGCAAGGACATGGTCGGGCAGCAGTTGCTGGCCGTGTCCAAGCTCCTCGGCCCGGAGACGGATGTCGTGCCGGTGTCCGCCGCCTCCGGTGAGCAGGTGGAGGTGCTCGTCGACGTCCTCGCGTCGAAGATGGAGGAGGGCCCGGCGTTCTACCCGGACGGCGAGCTCACCGACGAACCCGAAGAGACCTTGATGGCGGAACTCATTCGCGAGGCCGCACTCGAGGGGCTCGGCGACGAACTGCCGCACTCCCTGGCCGTGGTCATCGAGGAGATCATCCCCCGCGAGGGACGCACCGAGAAGCAGGGTGAACTGCTCGACGTCCACGCCCTGCTCTACGTCGAACGCCCCTCCCAGAAGGGCATCGTGATCGGCAAGGGCGGCGCCCGCCTCCGTGAGGTGGGGACCAAGGCCCGGCTGCAGATCGAGAAGTTGCTCGGCACCAAGATCTTCCTCGAACTGCACGTCAAGGTGGCCAAGGACTGGCAGCGCGACCCGAAGCAGCTGGGCCGCCTGGGGTTCTAGGCGGCTGCGCCGCCCGTGCGTGGTTGACGAGTCCTGAGACTCGTCAACCACGCACGGGGCCGGCGGCCCTGAGGAGAAGGAGCACCGACGTCGCGAAGTCGTGATCGCCGTCGCTTCCGGTCGCGAGCCTCCGGAGCTGCAGGCCGGCGATGGTCGCGACGATCGTCGGGGCGACGGCCGCCGCGTCCGGGACACCGAGGGCGGTGAGGATCGTCACCGTCAAATCGTCGTACGCGGCGAAACATTCGGCGGCGGCCTGACGCAGCTCGTGGTCGCGTCCCGCCTGGATGTACAGCTCGAACGGGGCGATCCGCTCGGCGGAGAACGCCAGATCCTTCGCGACCTTCCCGGTGAGCGCCGCGGCGTCCTCGAGGCTCAGCCCCTTGTCCCGGTACCCCTCCGCCAGCTCCGACAGGCGCTGCGTCTCCTCCGTCACGAACCCGGACAGCGCGGCGCGCAACAGGTCGGTCTGCGTGGGGAAATGGTACGTGATGGAGCCGAGCGACACGCCGGCCTGCGCGGCGATCCGCCGATTGGTCACGCCGGGAATGCCTTCCGTGCCGACGATGTGCAGCGCCGCCGCGAGGATGCGGTCACGAACGTCCGTCGAAGCCATCGGTCACCACCATTTCTCGGGACGTTCCAGATCCCACCGCAGCACCGACTCGAGCTGGGCCGCGACCGACACCAGCAGTGGCTCGGCACCGTCGTGTCCCATCAGCTGGGCTCCGGTCGGCAGGTTACCGGACGTGAACCCGGCCGGCACGTTCACGCTGGGCCAGCCCAGCACGTTCCACGGCCACGCGTACGGGCAGACCGCGGTGATCACCTTGTCGGTGGCCCATGAGCTGATGCCGTCGATCCCGTCGACCCTCGGTGGGGGAGTCGCGGTGGTCGGGGCGAGGACGAGGTCGTACTTGTCGAAGATCGCGCCGACCCGTCGCTGCATCCTCGGCTCGGCGGCGCGGGCTGCACGTAGCGGTGTCCCGCGCAACAGTCGGCCGGTCCGGGCGTTGCCCTTCGTGCGGGGGTCGACGAGTGACGGGTCCGGGACCTTCCGCATCCAGTCGTCGATACCGACCATCGACCGCGGGAGGAAGCCGAGCCCGAACATGATTCCGTAGTCCGGGTCGTCCACCACGACGCGATGCCCGAGCTTGCGCAGCGCCTCGGCGATCCGTGCGACGCCCCGGCGGACCTCGGGATGCAGCGTCGTGGGGGTCGCGGTGAACGGGATGCGCAGGGACAGTGCGATGCGCAGCGGTCCGGGGTCGCGGCCGACGGCGTCGCTGACGGTGACCGGTGCGGGTGTGTGCAGGTCGCCCTCGTGCGGTCCGGATGCGACGTCGAGGAGCAGGGCCGCGTCGGCGACCGTGCGGGCCAGCGGGCCGTTGACGGTGAGGCCGTAGAACGCCTCGGCTGCAGGCCAGGTGGAGATTCGGCCGCGTTGAGGCTTGATCCCGACGAGGTTGGTCCAGGCGGCGGGGATGCGGATGGACCCGGCGCCGTCCGAACCGATCGCCGCGGACACCACACCGGCGGACACGGCCGCCGCGGCGCCGCCGGACGACCCTCCGGGGGTGTGGTCACCGTTCCAGGGATTGCGGGTGTACCCGAACGCGGGTCCGCCGGTGAGCGGCCACTGTCCCAGCTCGGGACTGTTGGTCTTGCCCACGACGACGGCGCCGGCGGCCCGCAGCCGGCGCACCAGCTCGGAGTCGCGCACCGCGGGCGGGAAGTCGCCCGGGCACCCGAACGCGGTCGGCTCGCCGGCCACGTCGACGTCGTCTTTCACGGCGATCGGGACCCCGAGCAGCGGCAGGCGCTCACCGGCGGCGATCCGGCGGTCGGCCTCGGCGGCTTCGGCCAGTGCCTTTGTCCGGCGGATCACCTTGAACGCGTTGAGCGTCGGCTGGCTCGCGTCGATGCGGTCGAGGGCGGCGCGGGTGGCCGCGACCGAGGTGGTGGCGCCGGAGGCCAGCGCCTGCGCCTGCTCGACGAGTCCCGGGGACCGATCCCCGTCGTTGTCGCGCTGCCGTCGATCGTCGAATTGTCCCGCGCTCATGGTGCCCCTCCCTGATACTGTTCGTTCGAACGAACAGTATCAGCCGAGATGTCGCCGGACCACCCTCCCGATCGCCTCGGCCGCCCCGCGAGCCTGCGACTCGGGGAGCCGCGCGTACCCGCAGACCAGCCCCCTCGGTCCGCCCGGCGTGGTGCGGTAATCGGCGAGGCTCGGAACCGTCACACCGTGGTCCCGCAGCTCGGCGGACACGGCGACGTCCTCGACGGAACCGGGCAGCGTCAGGACCACGTGGAGACCGGCCTCGATGCCGGCCAGCCCGACACCGTCCGTGTCGACCGCGGACAGTTGCTGCTGCAGTGCGGCGACGAAGGCCGCCCGGCGGGCCGAGTAGGTGCGGGAGGCGCGGGCGAGGTGCCGGGACAGCGCACCCGAGTCGATGAAATGCGCCAGCGCGAGGGCGGTGATCGCGCAACACGCCTCACCGCTCGCGTCGAGGGCCCGGACGAGCCCCGGCCGGAGCGCCGGAGGCGCGATCACCCACGCCACCCGAATCGAGGGAGTGAGGATCTTCGACGCGGTGCCCACGTACGCCACGCATTCCGGCCCGCGGTCGATGCTGCGCAGGGCGGGCAGCGCCGACACGTCGTAGCGGAACTCGCCGTCGTAGTCGTCCTCGATGATCACCGTCCCGGCGGCCGCGGCGTCGGCCACCAGCCCGGCCCTGCGGCCCACCGGCATCCGGGCTCCCATCGGATACTGATGGGCGGGCGTGCAGTAGGCCGCGGCGTCGGTCGCACGCAGCAGCGCGGGGTCGAGGCCGTCGCCGTCCACGGACACGCAGCGGGTGCGCACCCCCGAACCGTCCAGGACGGTTCGGGCCCGGCTGTAGCCGGGTTCCTCGAACACCACGTCCCGGCCGCCGAGTCCTGCTGCGGCGACGAGGGTGCGGAGCGCGGCGCCCACTCCGGGGACGATCACCAGTTCGTCGGGGCGCGCCGCGATCCCCCGGGTGCGGCGGAGATGCTCCGCGAGGGACCGTCGCAACTCCGGGTGCGCGTCGGGGCCCGGGACGTCCGACGTCACGGCAACGGCGGCGGCCGACCGCCACGCCCGGCGCCAGTCCACGGGGGAGATCAGGGCGGGATCGGGATGACCCGGAGTGAGATCCCACACCGCCGCGGGCTTCTCGGGGGCGGCGGAGGAGGCCCGCTCCGAGGATCGGGTGGTCGTGTGCGAGGCGACGTGTGCTCGGGCCGCCACGTCGGCGCCCGGTGCGATCCGCGTGCCGGAACCGGCGCGGGCGTTCGCGTATCCGGACGAGCAGAGTTCGTCGTAGGCGTCGACCACCGACGCCCGCGCGACCGTCAGGTGTTCGGCCAGCGCCCGCGTGGAGGGCAGTGGGTCGCCGGGCCGGAGGCGCCCCACGCGGATCTCGTCGAGGATCGACTCCGCGATGCGGTGCCGAAGTGGCGCGTCGGTCTCGGGGAGCCGCAACGTCAGGTGTAGTTCGGGGCTGATCCGGGGCATGTCCCGACAATACTGGTCTGCCGATAACGGTGATTGTGGATCTGGAAGCTGATCCACATGAGGGTGAGGATGGTGTCGTGGACAAGATCATGAGATACCCGGACCGTGCCCGCACCGAACGAGCGCAACTCGACGCCGTCCTCGACGCCGCGCCGATGGGCACCCTCGCCACCGTCGTCGACGGCCTGCCGTGGGCCGTGCCGATGCTCTACGCCCGCGACGGCGACAGGATCCTGCTGCACGGCTCCACCGGGGCCGGTGCACTGCGACAGGTGGCGGCCGGCGCGCCGGCGGTGCTGTGCGTCGCGATGCTCGACGGAATCGTCGTCGCGGACACCCTGTTCGACTCGTCCGCCAACTACCGTTCGGCAGTGGTGCGGGGCAACCTCGTCACCCTCGGCGAAGACGAATCCGCCGACGCCCTGAACGCGCTGTCGGACGTGCTGATCCCCGGCCGCAGCACGGAGGTCCGGGGGCACCGGCGCAAGGAACTCGCCGCGACACTGGCCCTCGCCCTCCCGATCACGCCGGGCCAGTGGACCGTCAAGGTGCGGGACGCACCGCCGGGCGAACCCACCGAAACCAGCAGCGCCTGGGCCGGGGTGGTCCCGGTGCGGTCGGTCGCCGGTGCGCCCGTCCCGGCGCCGTGGGTGGCGAGCGGCACACCGGTGCCCGCGTCCGTGTCCCGGCTGACCCGGACCGCGTAAGGAAAGCGTCAAGAGCCGTGGGAGTCCCGTAAGCGCTTCGTCAGCGCCGCCTCTTCCGCCGAGATCCGGCGTGATGCTGGCATGACGCCCCGCAACCGTGGGGTGTCATGCCTGCGCTGAACCGCAGGATCAGTACGAAGAGGGATCCTCACATGGCCGATGTGGCCTACGTCGCGCTCGTGCTCGGCGGATTCGCCTGTTGCGCGCTCGTTCTCCGCGCCCTGCAGTCCGGACGCGTGAAATGACGGGCGCCGGAATACTCGCGGTCGCGCTCATCGCGATCGCCGCCGCACTCGTCGTGTACCTCCTGATCGCGCTCATCGACCCGGAGCGGTTCTGATGACGCCTGCCCTGGCGGCCGGACTGCAGGTCGTCTTCGTCCTCGCGGTACTCGCGGTCGCGTACGTGCCGGTGGGCGACTACATGGCGCGCGTGTACGAATCACGCCGTCACCTGCGGGTCGAATCCGTCCTGTACCGCCTGTGCCGCATCAACCCCCACACCGAGCAGACCTGGTACGGCTACGCGGGCAGCGTGCTGGGATTCTCCGCGGCGAGTGTGCTCTTCCTCTATGCCCTGCAGCGCATCCAGGGAGTGCTGCCGCTGTCCGGGGACCTCTCCGGGGTCAGTCCCGCGGTGGCGTTCAACACGGCCGTGTCGTTCGTGACGAACACCAACTGGCAGTCGTACGCGCCCGAGACCACGATGAGCAACCTGACCCAGCCGGTCGGGCTCGCCGTGCAGAACTTCGTGTCCGCCGCGGTGGGCATGGCCGTCGCAGTGGCGCTGATCCGGGGGTTCGTCCGGGTGTCGCGCGGCGGTGAGATCGGCAACTTCTGGGTGGACCTCACCCGGGGCAGCCTGCGGATTCTGCTGCCGTTCTCCTTCGTCATCGCACTGATCCTGCTGAGCCAGGGCGTGATCCAGTCCTTCCATCCGGGTTTCGCGTCCACCGGTCTGGACGGCAACTCCGTCACCAACGCACTGGCGCCCGTCGCCTCGCAGGAAGCGATCAAGGAACTCGGCACCAACGGCGGCGGGATCCTCGCCGCCAATTCGGCGCACCCGTTCGAGAACCCGACACCGGTCAGCAACATCGTCGAGATCCTCGCGATCCTGCTGATCCCGGTCGCCCTCACCCGCACGTTCGGCACCATGGTCGGCGACCCTCACGACCGAGCGAGCAAGGTGTCCGGGCACCGCCAGGGTCTGACCCTGCTCGCCGTGATGGGCATCCTGTGGGGATCGCTCCTCGCGGTCACGCTCGCCGCGGAGTCCGGTCGGCGCGGTGTCGCCGCCACCGCCGCGGGCGCGATGATGGAGGGCAAGGAGGTTCGTTTCGGAATCCCCGGTACGGCACTGTTCGCCGTGAGCACCACCGGAACGTCCACGGGCGCGGTGAATTCGGCGCACGACAGCCTCTCGCCCCTCGGCGGCGGAGCCGTCCTGCTCAACATGCTGCTCGGGGAGATCGCGCCCGGCGGTGTCGGCACCGGGCTCTACGGAATTCTCGTCCTCGCCCTGATCGCCGTCTTCGTCGGCGGACTCCTCGTCGGCCGCACACCCGAATACCTCGGCAAGAAGCTGCGGCAGCGGGAGATCACGCTCGCCGCCCTGTCCGTGCTGGTGATGCCGGCGCTCGTCCTGATCGGGACCGGAATCACCGTGATCCTGTCCTCGACCACCGGTTACCAGGGCAACAGCGGCGACCCCGGAAGTCCCGGATCCATCCACGGATTCTCGGAGGTGCTGTACGCGTTCGCGTCGGCCTCGAACAACAACGGCAGTGCGTTCGGCGGGCTGACGGTGACGAGCGACTGGTTCCAGACCGCTCTCGGCCTGTGCATGCTGTTCGGCCGGTTCCTGCCGATCATCTTCGTCCTCGCGCTCGCCGGATCCCTGGCGTCGCAGAAGAAGACGGCCGCAGGCGCCGGAACCCTGCCGACGGCGGGCCCGATGTTCACCGGGCTCCTCACCGGCACCGTCGTGCTCGTCGCGGCGTTGACATTCTTCCCGGCCCTCGCGCTGGGACCGATCGCGGAGGCTCTGCAGTGAGTGTGAACGTGACCAGTCGTCCGGAGAACGAGGCGGCCACGGCGCCCGAGGCCGGCCACGACCCGGCGCCCGTGAAGGCGGGAATCTTCAGCCCCGCCCAGCTGGTGACGGCGCTACCGGGCGCCGTGCGCAAACTCGACCCCCGGCACCTCGCCCGCAACCCGGTGATGTTCGTGGTGTTCGTCGGCTCCGTCGTCACCACCGTCATGGCCGTCGCCGACCCGTCGGTGTTCTCCTGGGCTGTCGTCGCCTGGCTGTGGTTCACCGTGCTGTTCGCGAATCTGGCCGAGTCGGTCGCGGAGGGGCGGGGCAAGGCCCAGGCGGCGAGCCTGCGGAAGGTGAAGCAGGACACGGTCGCCCACCGGATCACGGCGAGCGGCCGGGTGGAGTCGGTGGCGGGTACCGACCTGACCGTCGGTGACCGGGTCGTCGTCGAGGCGGGGGAGGTGATACCCGGCGACGGCGACGTCGTCGACGGCATTGCGACCGTGGACGAGTCGGCCATCACCGGCGAGTCGGCGCCCGTCGTCCGCGAATCCGGCGGCGACCGGTGCGCCGTCACCGGTGGCACGACCGTGCTGTCCGACCGGATCGTCGTGCGTATCACCGCGGCCCCCGGACAGTCGTTCGTGGACCGGATGATCGCCCTCGTGGAGGGGGCGGCGCGGCAGAAGACGCCGAACGAGATCGCGCTGAACATCCTGTTGGCGTCGCTGACGATCATCTTCCTGCTGGCTGTCGTCGCGATCGGTCCGATGGGTCTGTACGCGGGCCAGGAGCAGGATCCGATCAAGCTGATCGCGCTGCTGGTGTGCCTGATCCCCACCACGATCGGGGCCCTGCTGTCGGCCATCGGCATCGCCGGGATGGATCGGCTGGTGCAGCGGAACGTCCTGGCGATGTCGGGGCGGGCGGTGGAGGCCGCGGGCGACATCGACACACTGCTGATGGACAAGACCGGCACCATCACGTTCGGCAACCGGCAGGCCACAGCCGTGCATCCCGCACCGGGGGTTTCCGCGATCGAGTTGGCCACGGCCGCACGGTTGTCCAGTCTCGCCGACGGCACCCCCGAGGGGCGCAGCATCGTGGACCTGTGCGCCCGGGACTTCGGGTTGGACCCGGCACCGTCCGAGGCGGAGCGAGCGGCGGAGTTCGTGCCGTTCACGGCGCAGACCCGGATGAGCGGACTCGACATCGACGGCGCCCGGATCCGCAAGGGCGCGAGCGACGCCGTGCTGACCTGGGTGCAGGCGCTCGGCGGGCACGCGGCGTCCGCCGTCACCGACAGTGTGAACCAGATCGCGCAGGCCGGGGGAACGCCGTTGGTGGTCGCCGCCGTCAACGGAGACGCAGCGACGGTGCTCGGCGTGATCGCGCTGTCGGACGTGGTGAAGCCGGGCATCGCCGAGAGGTTCGCGGAACTGCGGGCCATGGGGATTCGCACGGTGATGATCACCGGTGACAACCCGTTGACGGCGAAGGCCATCGCGGCCGAGGCCGGAGTCGACGACTTCATGGCCGAGGCGACACCCGAGGACAAGCTCGCGCTGATCCGGCAGGAACAGGAGGGCGGCCGGCTCGTCGCGATGACCGGGGACGGCACCAACGACGCCCCGGCGCTGGCCCAGGCGGATGTCGGGGTGGCGATGAACACCGGCACGTCGGCGGCGAAGGAAGCCGGGAACATGGTGGATCTCGATTCGGACCCCACCAAGCTCATCGAGGTGGTGGAGATCGGCAAGCAGCTGCTCATCACGCGCGGTGCGCTCACCACGTTCTCGCTCGCCAACGACCTGGCCAAGTACTTCGCGATTCTCCCCGCCCTGTTCAGCGGCATCTACCCGCAGCTGGACACGCTGAACATCATGCGGCTGGCCACCCCGGAATCGGCCATCCTGTCGGCGGTGATCTTCAACGCCGTCGTGATCGTCGCGCTGATCCCGTTGTCGCTGAAAGGTGTTCGCTACCGTCCGTCGTCGGCGTCCACGCTGCTCGGCCGCAACCTCCTGATCTACGGCCTCGGCGGCGTGATCACGCCGTTCGCCGGTATCTGGCTCATCGACCTCGTCGTTCGTCTCGTTCCCGGAATTGGGTGATCCCGCATGCGATTTCTCATCGGTCTGTTGCGGCAGACCCGGGCCGGACTACTCGTCCTGCTCGCACTCACAGCAATCCTCGGTGTGCTCTATCCCGCCGCCGTGTGGGGGGTGAGCAGGATCGGCGCCGGAGCGGCCGAGGGGTCTCCGGTGCGCGACACCACCGGGTGCGTCGTCGGGAGCCGGTGGGTGGGTGTCGACCCGCAGGTGCCGGCGGGGGAGCCGGATCCGTTCTTCCACAACCGCGTCACCGGGTCGGTGGCCGAACAGGATCCGTTCGCGCCGGGCGACCCCGCCACCGCCCTGCCCACCAACCAGGGGCCGAGCAGCGAGATCCTGGCGACGTTCATTGCCGACCGGCGGGCGGCGATCGCCACCCGGGAAGGGGTGGACGCCGGGGACGTTCCGGCCGACGCGGTCACCGGATCCGGCTCCGGCATCGACCCGCACATCAGCCCCGCGTATGCGGCGTTGCAGGTGCCGAGGGTGGCGGCGGAGAACGGCCTCAGCGAGACCCGGGTCCGGCAACTGGTCGACGAGAACACCGAGGGAAGGCAACTCGGTTTCCTCGGTGAGGACCGGGTGAACGTCCTCGAACTGAACCTGGCCCTCGGCCTGACCGCACCTGAGTGCACCGCCCCGGCCGCTGGTGGATGATGGCGAGGTGAGTGGTCCCAAACCGGACGTCGAGCGCCGGGACGTCGAACACCGACGCGGTGAATTGCGCATCTACCTCGGTGCCGCACCGGGCGTCGGCAAGACGTTCGCGATGCTCGGTGAGGCGCACCGCCGCCGGGAGCGGGGGTGCGACGTGGTCGCGGCCGTGGTGGAGACCCACGGCCGCGACCGCACCGCGGCGCAGCTCGGCGACCTCGAACTGATTCCACCCAAGCTGATCGCCTACCGGGGCACGCTCGGCCGGGAACTCGACGTCGATGCGGTGCTCGCCCGCAGGCCTGCATTGGTCCTCGTCGACGAACTCGCGCACACGAACACGCCGGGCAGCGTCCACGAGAAACGCTGGCAGGACGTGGAGATACTCCTCGCCGCGGGGATCGACGTCCTCTCGACGCTCAACGTCCAGCACCTCGAAAGCCTCAACGACGTGGTCCAGCGGATCACCGGCGTGGTGCAGCAGGAAACGGTTCCCGACGAGGTGGTGCGCGCCGCCACCCAGGTCGAACTGGTCGACATCACGCCGGAGGCTCTGCGCCGCAGGCTGTCCCACGGCAACATCTACGCCGCGGACAAAGTCGACGCGGCGCTGAGCAACTATTTCCGGAAGGGGAACCTCACCGCACTCCGCGAACTCGCCCTGCTGTGGGTGGCCGACCAGGTGGATGCCGCCCTGGCGAAATATCGTGCGGAAAACAAGATCACCGACACCTGGGAGGCCCGGGAACGGGTGGTGGTCGCGGTGACGGGCGGGCCGGAATCGGAGACGCTGGTCCGTCGCGCCGGCCGGATCGCGTCGAGATCCAGCGCCGAGCTGATCGTCGTTCACGTGGTGCGCGGCGACGGCCTCGCGGGTGTCTCGGCTCCGGAAATGGGCAAGGTGCGCACGCTCGCCGCGAGCATCGGGGCGAGCTTGCACAGCGTCGTCGGCGACGACGTCCCGACGACGCTGCTCGACTTCGCCCGGACCGCGAACGCCACGCAACTGGTGCTGGGCACGTCGAGACGCTCACGGTGGGCGCGGATCTTCGACGAGGGCATCGGTGCGAGCGTGCTGCACCAGTCCGGGTCGATCGACGTGCACATGGTGACGCACGGCGAATCCCACCGCCTGAGGCGGTTGTCGCCGGTGGGGTCCCGTTCGCGCACGGCGATCGCCTGGATCGCCGCGGTCCTCGTACCGTCGATCGCCACCGTGGTGATGAGCGCCGTCGACCGTTGGCTCGGATTGGTCGGCGAGGGGGCCCTGTTCTTCATCGTGGTGCTGCTCGTCTCGCTGCTCGGGGGTGTCGCCCCCGCAGCGTTCTCCGCGCTGATCTCGGGTCTGTTCCTCAACTACTTCTTCACGCCGCCGGTGCGGAGCTTCACCATCGCCGAGCCGGACAACTTCATCACCACCGTCGTGCTGCTCGTGGTGGCCGTCGCGGTCGCGGTCCTGGTCGACGCCGCCGCGAAGCGTGCCCGGGAGGCCCGCCGGGCGTCGCAGGAAGCCGAGTTGCTGGCACTGTTCGCCGGATCGGTGCTGCGCGGAGCCGACCTCGACACCCTGCTCGAGAAGGTGCGCGAGACGTACGGCCAGGATTCGGTCAGTGTGCTGCACCGGGACCGCGGCCCGGTGGGGTCCGTCGGGCCGCACCCGCCGGTGAGTGTGGACGACGCCGACACCGTCTGCGAGGTGGGGGAAGGGGAATACGCGCTCGCCCTGCGCGGCAGCGAACTGCACGCCCGGGACCGTCGGGTGCTGCTCGCCGTCGCCAACCAGGCGGTGGGCATGATCCGCCAGGCCGAGCTCGCGCAGGAGGCGGGGCAGGCGCAGGCACTGGCCGAGGCCGACCGGTTGCGGCGGTCGCTGCTGTCCGCCGTCAGCCACGACCTCCGGACCCCGCTGGCCGCCGTCAAGGCCGCCGCGTCGAGTCTGCGCAGCGACGACGTCGACTTCTCCCCGGAGGACACCGCCGAATTGCTCGCGACCATCGAGGAATCGGCCGACGTCCTGACCTCCCTCGTCGGCAACCTGCTCGATTCGTCCCGGCTCGCGGCGGGAGTGGTGACCCCGACGCTGCGACCGGTGTACCTCGACGAGGTGGTGCACCGGGCGCTGGTGGGTCTGGGAATCGGCGGCCGGACCGGGACCCGGGCCCGGGAAAGGGTGGAGGTCGACGTCGGAACTGTCACGGCGATGGCGGATTCGGGCCTGCTCGAGCGGGTGCTCGCGAATCTGATCGACAACGCACTCCGTTACGGTGAGGACTCCGTGATCCGGGTCGGTGCCGCGGCGGTGGGAGACCGCGCCGTCGTCACCGTCGCCGACACGGGGCCGGGAATTCCGCGTGGGCGAGCAGACGAGATGTTCGCACCGTTCCAGCGGCTGGGGGACCGCGACACGACCACCGGAGTCGGGCTCGGGCTCTCCGTCGTCCGCGGATTCGTCGACGCGATGGGCGGGACCATCAGCGCCACCGACACCCCCGGCGGTGGTCTGACGATGGTGGTGGAACTGGCCGGGGCGGGAGGGGAGCATCCATGACGAGAGTTCTCGTGGTCGACGACGAACCGCAGATTCTCCGCGCCCTGCGGATCAATCTGAGTGTGCGTGGATACGACGTGGTGACGGCTGCGTCCGGGGCGGCCGCTCTACGCGCCGCCGCCGAGCGACCGCCGGACGTGATCGTGCTCGACCTCGGGCTACCCGACATGGACGGCACCGAGGTGCTCGCCGGCCTCCGCGGGTGGTGCCCCGCACCGGTGATCGTGCTATCGGCGCGGACGGACTCCGCGGACAAGGTGGAAGCCCTCGACGCCGGCGCCGACGACTACGTCACCAAACCGTTCGGGATGGACGAGTTCCTTGCCCGGGTGCGTGCGGCCGCCCGCCGGGCGACGACGGCTGTCGACACGAGTGAACCTGTGGTGGAGACGGATTCGTTCACGGTCGATCTGGCGGCGAAGACGGTGCGGCGGGCGGGGGCCGAGGTGCACCTGACGCCGACCGAATGGGGGATGCTCGAGATGCTCGTGCGGAACAAGGGCAAGCTGGTGGGGCAGAAGGAACTGCTGCGGGAGGTGTGGGGCCCGGCCTACGCCACCGAGACCCACTACCTGCGGGTGTATCTGGCGCAGCTGCGGCGCAAGCTCGAGGACGACCCGTCCCATCCGCGACACCTCATCACCGAGGCCGGGATGGGGTACCGGTTCCAGGTGTGAGGTCGCGAGCAGTGGGCCGGAAGCCGCACCGCATCGGGTATTGGTTAGCCTTGCCTTATGCGAATGAGGAGTCTCGTCTCGGTGTCACTGCTGGCCCTGGTGTTGGCCGGCTGCGGGAGCGGCGGCGAGGGCGAGCGCGAGGCGGCGGCAGGCTCAGGCGATGCCGCGTTCCCGGCAGTCGTCGCCACGAAATTCGGTGACGTCACCGTCGAGTCCAAGCCCGAGCGCGTGGTCGCCCTCGGCTGGGGCGACGCCGAAACCGCGCTGGCGCTCGGTGTCGAACCCGTCGGGGCCAGCGACTGGGTCGCGTTCGGCGGCGACGGCGTCGGGCCGTGGGCGGACGGGATGTACACCACCGCGCCTGCGATCATCGGAACCCTCGAACCGTCGTACGAGCAGATCGCGGCGCTCGAACCGGACGTCATCCTCGACACGAAGAGCGCCGGCGACAAGGAACGCTACGACCACCTGTCGCAGATAGCTCCGACGATTGCGCTGCCGGAGGGCGCCGACAACTACAAGACTCCGATCGAGGATCAGGTGTCGATGGTCGCGACCGCACTCGGCGTGCCGGAGCAGGGGGAAGCTCTGCTCGCCGACATCGACCGGCGATTCGCGGAAGCGGCCGCGGCCCATCCCGAGTTCGCGGGGAAGACGATCACCGTCGGCGCGTTCTCGGGGGCGGGATGGGGCGCCTACACCGCCGACACCGAGCGCCTCCAGTTCATGAAGAAACTCGGCTTCGTCAGCAATCCGGCGGTGGACGCGCAGCCCGCGGTGAAGTTCTCCGTCCCGGTGTCGGAGGAGAATCTCGGCGTGATGGACGCCGACATGGTGGTCGTATTCCCGGTCGGCAGGCCGGCCGCCGACGTCACGAACCGGCCGCTGTTCCAGGCGATCCCGGCAGTGCGCGACAGACGGTCCCTCGTGTTCGACGATCAGAGTGTCGCCAAGGCGTACTCCACGAACTCGGTGCTGTCGTTGCGGTACGCACTCGACACCGTCGTGCCTCTGGTGTCCGAACGGCTGCGGTGAGCTGACCCGGCGCCCGCTCAGTAGAGCAGGGTGCGGTAGTACTCCTGCCGGCGAGGCGCGTCCGGGTCGTGGTCCAACTCGTGCTGCTCGGCGTGCATTTCCCGCAGCGACGGGATCTCGTCCGGATCCGGCCAGGACTCCGGGTTCCACATGCGTGACCGGAGGATGGCCCGGGCGCAGTGGGTGTAGACCTCGTCGATCCGGACCACCACGCCGAGGTTGGCGGGTTTGCCGTTGATCGACATCGACTGCAGCAGTTCGGGATCGACGGTCAAGGTGGCAGTTCCGTTGACGCGCACCACCTCGTCGATCCCGGGTACGACGAACAGGATGCCCACGTGCGGATTCTCGAGGATGTTGCGGTACGAATCCGCGCGCCGATTGCCCGGCCGGTCCGGGATCACCAGCGTCCGGTCGTCGAGGAACATCGTCTTCGGCGTGATGTCTCCGCGCGGCGAGCAGTCGCAGTGACCGTTCGCGTCGGCGGTGGCGAGGACGAAGAACCGCGCCTCGGAGATGAA
Source organism: Rhodococcus sp. JS3073 (assembly GCF_026810085.1). Lineage (NCBI taxonomy): Bacteria > Bacillati > Actinomycetota > Actinomycetes > Mycobacteriales > Nocardiaceae > Rhodococcus > Rhodococcus sp. JS3073. The sequence continues at coordinate 7,171,380 of NZ_CP113951.1, forward strand.
GCGCCGGATGAGCGGCATCGTGTGATCGGTGTGCTTGGTGACGATGGAGGGGTGGGGAACGCCCAGGACCTGCTCGAGTTCGTCGAGGTCGGTGATCGTGTGCTCCGGCGAGGGGGCGTGCGCTGCCACTGGAGTGTTCCGTTCGTCGAGGACCGTTCGAGTTAGGCTACCCTTCGCGGCGTTCGGGCGGTCGCGAGGCCCGCTGGCTCACGACCGATGATTCCGGCCTGCTCCGGGAGTCCTACCTTCGACCGCAGCCTCACACTCGACCGGAGGAGCCACGCATGCCCGCACCGAAGACCCCGCAACCACTCGCGCACACCTTCACGGCGCCGATCCAGAAGGACGGGGCGTTCGCGACGTACGTGACCGTGCCGGACTCCGCCGAACTTCTCGGAACGAGGCGGCCGGTGAAGGTCGGCGGAACGATCGACGGCCACCCGTTCAATGCCACCCTGATGCCCTCGGGTGAAGGTCCGCACTGGCTTCCCCTGAAGATCGCATTGTGCACGCTGATCGGTAAGGACGGTGCCGGAGTGGAGGTGACGGTGCACCTCGAGCAGCGTTTCAGCTGACGCCGGGCGGCGTCCGGGGTTTGATCCGGGGAGAGCGGGGTACGGATCACCCGGAAGCGATCTGCGTTTCCGGACGGGTTTCGAGGTGCGTCGTGCCGATGTGGCCGCGGTTGTCGGGATGGCTCCCCACTCTGGGGGTCGTGGTGCTCGTTGCCGCGTGCGGAGCGAGCGACGACGGCAACATGAGCGAGAATTTCGCCGGCACCGTCGACATCGGCGGGGGCCGGAACATCTATCTCGAGTGTGCGGGCACAGGCACACCGACCGTCGTGTTCGTGTCCGGTCTCCGGTTCGGTGCCGATCAGTGGACGACGACGGCCGACCCGGCCGCCACCTCGGCCTTCGACGGAGTCGCCGAGTTCACCCGAGTCTGCTCGTACGACCGGCCGGGAGTCGTGTTGGGCGGGGACGCATTGAGCCGCAGCGACCCGGTTCCGCAGCCGATCACCACCACGGACGCGGTCGCCGACCTCCAGTCGCTGCTGGGCGCCACGGGCGAGGCCGGCCCCGGCCCCTACGTGCTGGCCGCCCACTCCTACGGCGGTCAGATCGCGAGACTCTTCGCCGGCACCCATCCCGACGAGGTGGCGGGCATGGTGCTGATCGACGCGCAGTCGGAGGAGTTGCAGACCCTACTGCCCCCGGAGCAGTTCGAGGAGTTCCTGCGGCTCAACACCCCGCAGCAGGACAGTCTCGACGAGTACCCGGACCTCGAGCGTGTCGACTTCGTCCGCAGCTTCGACGAGATCCGCGCCGCCGAACCGATCCGGCCCCAGCCGCTCGTCGTCCTCTCCGCCGACCGGTCGGTGGCGCCACAGATCGCGGAGGGCATTGCGAACGGAAGCCTCCCCGCCGACATCGATCCCGGCTACGGCCCGGCCCTCGACGCCGTGCAGCCGAAGGCGCAGGCGGATCTGGCACAACTCGTCCCGGGTGCCACGCATGTCACGAACACGAACAGCGGCCACAACATCAACATCGAGCAGCCGCAACTCGTCATCGACGGAGTCCGCGACGTCGTCGACGCCGTGCGCGACGGGCGCACCGAGCCCTGACCGTCGCACGCGGCTCGGCCTGCGGAATGCGGTCACCTCGACGTGGGAGACTGGACCGGTGAGGTTGTATCGAGACAATGCGGTGGTCCTGCGCCAGCACAAGCTGGGCGAGGCCGACCGTATCGTCACACTCCTCACCCGGCAGCACGGTCTGGTGCGCGCGGTCGCCAAGGGGGTGCGCCGCACGAAGTCCAAGTTCGGTGCCCGGCTCGAGCCGTTCGCGCACATCGACGTGCAGCTCTACCCGGGCCGCAACCTCGACATCGTCACCCAGGTCCAGACGGTCGACGCGTTCGCGACCGACATCGTCGACGACTACTCCCGGTACACCACGGCGTGCGCGATCCTCGAGACCGCCGAACGTCTCGCCGGTGAGGAACGGGCCCCGGCGCCGCAACTGCATCGCCTGACGGTGGGAGCGCTGCGGGCCGTCGCCGAGCACCACCGCCCCTGTGAGCTGATCCTCGACGCCTTCCTGTTGCGGGCCATGGGTTTTGCGGGGTGGGCCCCCGCCCTCGACGACTGCGCGCGGTGCAGCGCACCCGGACCGCACCGGGCATTCCACGTGGCCGCCGGGGGAGCGGTGTGCGTCCATTGCCGGCCGCCGGGCGCCGCCACCCCGTCGCCGGGTGTCCTCGACCTGATGGATGCGCTGATCCGCGGCGACTGGGCGAGCACGGAGCAGGTGCCCGAGTCGTTGCGGGGGCAGGCCAGTGGTCTCGTCGCGGCGCATCTGCAGTGGCACCTCGAACGGCAACTCCGCACCCTCCCGCTGATCGAACGCGCACGGCCGCATGCGGCGGTAGGGGTTGAGGATTCGGTCAGGCAGGATGGGGACCGTGATTCGACGACGCGAACCTCGAGCCCCGCATAGTTCCGGGGCCGAGCGCCAGATCCGGCCGCCGGACCCGCACCCCTCGGGCGCCCGCCCGCCGGGCCTGCAACCCGAACTCGTGCCCCGGCACATCGCGCTGGTGATGGACGGCAACGGCCGCTGGGCGCAGGAGCGGGGGCTGCCCCGGACCGCGGGCCACGAACGCGGCGAAGCCGTGTTGATGGACGCCGTCTGCGGGTGCATCGAGATGGGCGTCGAATGGTTGTCGGCGTACGCGTTCTCCACCGAGAACTGGAAGCGCAGCCCCGAGGAGGTCCGCTTCCTGATGGGGTTCAACCGCGACGTGATCCGGCGTCGCCGCGACGAGATGCACGAGATGGGGGTGCGCGTGCGGTGGGCGGGACGCCGGCCCAAGCTGTGGCGCAGCGTCATCAAGGAACTCGAAATCGCCGAGGAGCTCACGAAGCACAACACGGTCATGAACCTGACCATGTGCGTCAACTACGGCGGGCGCGCGGAGATCGCGGACGCGGCGAAGGAGATCGGCAGGCGGGTCGCGGCGGGACAGCTCGACCCGGAGAAGATCACCGAGGCGACCGTGGCCCGGTACCTCGACGAGCCGGACATGCCGGACGTCGACCTGTTCCTCCGGCCGTCCGGCGAGCAGCGCACGTCCAACTTCCTGATCTGGCAGTCGGCCTACGCCGAGATGGTGTACCAGGAGAAGCTGTTTCCCGATTTCGACCGCAGGGACCTGTGGGCGGCGTGTGTCGAGTACGCGTCGCGTGACCGTCGGTTCGGTGGGGTGAAATGACCGTCGACGGGGCGCCCGCGCTGCTCGGGCGGGCGGCGGACGCGCTCGAGCACTTCGCCACCGTCGCCCGGGCGGACGACGGCTCGCTGAGCTTCGAGTATGCCGGGGCGCTGTGCTCGATCAGTGCGATGACTCTCACCGAGGGTCTCGATGTGCTGTCGATGACGTGCGTGCTGGCCTGGGATCGTCCGGTCAGCGCGTCGCTGCACAAGAAGGTCGCGGAACGGAACAGCGCACTGCAGTTCGGTTCGATCGCGGTGTTCGGTCACGGCCGGCTCGCGGACGTCATCCTGCGCTACACGTTCCCCGCCGCCGGGCTCGAGGACGAGGCATTGACCACGATGCTGCTTCTCGTGCTGAGCGGCGCGGACACCGCCCGGCAGGGCCTGATCCCCTGACGCTCACTGCGTCGCGGTGCAGTCCTTGCAGAGGCCGAAGATCTCGATGGTGTGGCTGACGTCGGAGAAGGCGTGGGCGTCGGCGATCGACTGCGACCACTGCTCGACAGTGGGCCCCTCGACCTCGACGGTGTAGCCGCAGGCACGGCAGACGAGGTGATGGTGATGTCCGGACGAGCAGCGCCGGTACACGGATTCGCCGGTGTCGGTGCGCAGGACGTCGACCGTTCCGGCGTCGGCGAGCGTCTGCAGGGTGCGGTAGACGGTGGTCAGCCCGATGCCTTCGCCGCGCTTGCGGAGTTCGTCGTGCAGTTCCTGCGCCGACCGGAACTCCTCGATGTCGTCGAGGAGCGCGGAGATGGCGCTGCGCTGCTTGGTCGCGCGTACTCCCACGACGACGGGCTTGCGCTGGCCGGTGTTCTGGGTCAAGGCTTCTATCCTTCCTCGGCGTGCGCGACGGCGTCCACGACGATGTGGGCGAGGTGGTCGTCCACCAGGCGGTAGAGGACCTCACGTCCGGTGCGTTCGCCGCGCACGACACCCGCAGCCTTGAGTACGCGAAGATGCTGGCTGATCAGTGGCTGCGTCACTCCGAGTGCGCCGACGAGTTCGTGCACGCACCGTTCCGATTCGCGGAGTTGGAGGACGATCGCGATCCGGACGGGGGCCGCGAGGGCACGCAGGATGTCGCCGGCCGCCGCAAGGGTCTCCTTCGACGGCACGGGAGCGGGCGCCGCCGCCTCGAACGGATGCAGATCCCCGGGATCGATGACGCTCACCAGTGATCTCCTTCGGTGTGCCGGACAATGGACGGGACCGTGGCCGCGAGGCCGTCGGCCCCGGGAGGATCACCCTCACCTTATTGCAAATCGATTCCATTTTGATATGCACGAATACGCATGTCAACCGGGTGGGTGAACCGACTGCGATCGGGCAGATAGGCTGGGCTCCGAAAAGCGCACGTGAACCATGCATCTATTACCCAGATGGAGAGCACCCGAGTGGCACCGAAGTCCAAAGTCGAAACCGTCGTCAATCTCGCCAAGCGTCGTGGCCTGGTCTACCCGTGCGGTGAGATCTACGGAGGCACGAAGTCGGCCTGGGACTACGGCCCCTTGGGCGTCGAGCTCAAGGAGAACATCAAGAAGCAGTGGTGGCGCAACATGGTCACCAGCCGCGAGGACGTCGTCGGCCTCGACTCCTCGGTCATCCTGCCGCGCGAGGTGTGGGTGGCGTCCGGTCACGTCGGCGTGTTCAACGACCCGCTGGTCGAGTGCCTCAACTGTCACAAGCGCCACCGGCAGGACCACCTGCAGGAGGCGTACGCGGAGAAGAAGGGCCTCGACAACCCGGACGACGTCCCGATGGACGTCGTCGGCTGCCCCGACTGCGGCACGGTCGGTCAGTGGACCGAGCCCCGCGACTTCAACATGATGCTCAAGACGTACCTCGGCCCGGTCGAGAGCGAAGAGGGCATGCACTACCTTCGCCCGGAGACCGCGCAGGGCATCTTCGTGAACTTCGCGAATGTCCTCACCACGTCGCGCAAGAAGCCGCCGTTCGGCATCGGCCAGATCGGCAAGAGCTTCCGCAACGAGATCACGCCCGGAAACTTCATCTTCCGCACCCGGGAGTTCGAGCAGATGGAGATGGAATTCTTCGTCAAGCCCGGCGAGGACGAGGAGTGGCACCAGTACTGGATCGACTACCGCATGGACTGGTACACCGGGCTCGGCATCAACAAGGACAACCTGCGTCTGTACGAGCACGCACAGGACAAGCTGTCGCACTACTCCAAGCGCACCGTCGACATCGAGTACCGCTTCCACTTCCAGGGCAGCGAGTGGGGCGAGCTCGAGGGTGTGGCCAACCGCACCGACTTCGACCTGTCGACCCACTCGAAGCACTCGGGCACCGACCTCAACTACTACGACCAGGCCACCGGTGAGCGGTACACGCCGTACGTCATCGAGCCGGCGGCCGGTCTCACGCGTTCGCTGATGGCGTTCCTCGTCGACGCGTACACCGAGGACGAGGCGCCGAACGCGAAGGGCGGCGTCGACAAGCGGACCGTGCTGCGTCTGGACCGTCGTCTCGCCCCGGTGAAGGCCGCGGTCCTGCCGCTGTCGCGTAACGCGGACCTGACGCCGAAGGCGAAGGATCTCGCGGCGACGCTGCGTCAGCACTGGAACGTCGAGTTCGACGACGCCGGCGCGATCGGCCGCCGCTACCGCCGTCAGGACGAGATCGGCACCCCGTTCTGCATCACCGTGGACTTCGACACGCTCGAGGACCACGCTGTGACCGTCCGTGAGCGTGACTCCATGGCTCAGGAGCGGGTCGCGCTCGACCAGGTCGAGGGCTACCTGGCGCAGCGCCTCATCGGTTCCTGATTCACCGTCACCTGCGCGCGCCGCAGGTGACGGTCAGATAGTTCGTCAGGATTCGCCGGTTCTCCTCGGACACCGGGATGCGCGAGTATTCCGGTGCCGAGGAGCCGACGGCGATCCACAGCGGAAAGACGAAGGGCTTCTTCGCTTCCGCGAGGGCGTGGGGATCGCAGCGCGCCGCATCGATCGTGATGTCGACGCTCAGCCGGTCCTCGTCCGCCCGCATGGTGGCGGGCAGCGCGCCGTTCAGCGCGTACAGGACGCTGCCGCCGATCTCGTCCACCCGGACGTCACCCGACGCCGTTCCCCGGCTCACGACGAGCTGTGCGGGGAGGGGCGCGGTCGGCTCGGGCGGAGCCGCCGCCGGAATCAGTGTCACCGGTACGGCCCGCGCCAGATCCTGTGCGGCGCAGTCGCCGTCGTGAATCCGGCCGAGGACGTCGTACGGGGCCGCGAGTGGCACCCGCACGGGTGACACGCTCGGATCGGCGACACCGATCAGGGCGTACGCCGGCTCCGGGGGCGTGTCGCAGCGGACCGTGCCGTACTCGGCCTCGACGTCGATCCGGTTGCCGGGACCGAGTTCGACCTCGCGTCGGGTCGCGGGCGCAGCCTCGAAGCCGGGACTGTCCAACGCCACGGACGTCACGGCGACGGGTGCGTCGCCGGTGTTCGCTATCCGCACGTGAATCCGGCCGCCCGCCGCGTCGTCCTCCCGGCTGCGGTAGGCCTCCGCCGACAGGGGGCTCGCCGGTGCGTCCGCGGTCCGGTCGTCGCCTGCACAGCTCGACAGGACGCCGCCGGCGGTGGCCGCGACGCAGGCGAGTACGACCGAGACTCGGGAAGCCGTCAGAATCGGCCACCCCCGCTGATCCGGCCGGAGCTGCTCGGCCCGCCGAAGGACCGCGGACCGCTGCTGCGGCCGCCGCCGGAGCCCCGGCTTCCCCAGTTGCCGCCGCCGCTGAACCCGCCGCGCAGGATGCTGTCGATCAGAATGCCGCCGAGGATCGCTCCGGTGGCATTCCCGCCACCGCCACCGCTTCCGGGCCCGGGGCGCTGGCGGGACTCCCAGCGGCTCACGTCGTTCTGCGCCAGGCGCAGTGCGTCGGCTGCCAGCCCGGCCGCGGCCTGAGCGTGCTGAAGCGCGCGCGAGGGGTCGGTGGGGCGCAGTTGCTGTGCGCCCGCCAGGTGCCGCTGCGCCTCGGTGAGGCGGGTCCGGGCGTCCGCTCCCACCGCGCCGCGCCGGGTGCCGATGAAGTCCGACGCCGCCGTGACCTGCGACTGGGCGGCTGTGAGGTCCTGCTCGAGACGCTGCTGTGCACGCTCGGCCTGCTGCCGGGATTCCTGCGCCTCGGCGAGGACGGCGTCGAGTTCCGCGTCTGCCTTGACGATCTGGGTGAAGCTGCCGAGCGGGTCGGTGTCCGCGGCGGTCCGGGCCGCCGCCAGCGCTGTCTCGGCCGCGGCGCGGGCCGACGCGAGCCGGTCCCCGCCCTGCTCGGTGAACTGGGCCGCGGCCGCGATCCCGGCCTCCACGTCGGTGATCGCGGCCGGCAGCGTGGCGATGGCGTGCCGGATGTCCTCCGCGGCGTGGTCGACGGCGTCGAGCAGCGTCCGGGCCTGTTCGAGGGCGCCCTCGGCTCCGCGGATCGCCGACACCGCCGGCCCCTGCTGTCCGGGCGGCAGCGTGATCGCGTCCCGGCCGTCGGCCACGGCCCGTTCCGCGAACGCGAGCCGCTCCTCCGCCATCGTCACGTTGTGGGCGACGGAAGCGATTGCGGCGGCGGGAAATTCGGTCTGCAGGGTGGCGAGAGTCTGCGTGGAATCGGGGATGCGTACGGTCAGCGCGACCATGTCCCGGGTGAGCGCGTCGAGTCGGTCGGGGGCGTTGATCAGCAGGTCCCGGAGCCCGTCGAACTCCTGCACCCTCTCGTTGAGTTCGCGGTCGGCGCGCCCGCACGAGGTGATGACGTCGATGAGCATCTCCCGCTGCTGTTGCGGGGTCTCGGGAATCGCGTCGTCGAGTCGCTGACGGACGGTGAACGCGGCCGCGAGTGTCGACTTCGCATTGTCGAACGCCGCCGTGAACGACGCCGTGGCCTGCTCGCCGAATTCGCCGCGGGCCAGTTCGAGTTCCTCCTGGCTCGTGCGCAGCGCGTCGTCGGTCTCGACGAGCACCTCCTTGGCGCGCTCGTCCAGGGTCGGCAGCGGGAGTGCCGTCAGCGCGGCCGTGTCCTCGGGGCTGATGCTGCGCGCCGCCTCGACCCCGGCCCGGGTGCGGTCGTGCTTCTTCTTCCGCGAATACAGCACGATCCCGCCCGCACCCGCGACGACCACACCGCCGCCGATCAGCAGAGTGCGCACCGACATTCCCTCGCCCGGAGTCATCGCGTCGCCCAGCCCGCCCGCCGCGGCGATTGCGCCCCCGGCCCAGTCCTCCTCGCGCAGAGCGGGTTCCACCGCATCCACCCGGATCGACTCGGCCTCGTCGCTGGTGATCTCCGACAGCCCGTCCGGCGCGATGAGGGCGTACTCGCGGTCGACCGTCGCGACCGCGAGCAGGGCGTCGCGGTCGCCGAGCGAGGAGGCCTGCGCCGTCTGATCCGCCCACGGACCGGCGCCGAGCCCGTTGAAGTCGGGCACGTACACCACCCACAACCGCACCTTGTGCTCGTCGTACAGCTGGTCGATCGCGGCCTGGACGTCGCTCTGCTGGTCGGCGTCGAGCACGCCGACGGTGTCCGTGATCTGACCGGGAAGGCGGAACGGTGCGTCCGCCGAGGCGATCGCAGGAGAGAACAGGATCGCCACGAGAGTCAGGAGCGCGGAGACGGCGCCGAGGGCGGCGAACCGCCGAGCGCGGGGAAGTCGGGGGCGGGACGACGGCGTCTGCTCGAGGCGCGGTGCGAGTGGCATGGCAGCAAATCTATCGGGTGTGGCGAGTCGTCATCGGGACAGTTCGGCGACAGCTGGCAGAATCAGGGAGTGAATTCTGCACCGAGCCGTGAACGCCACGACCTCCCGCGCCGTCCCGCGCACCTGGGGTTCGCCGGCACGCTGGCCCGGTGGACCCGCCGGATCATCGCCGGCGTGGTCCTCCTCGCCGCCGCGCTGGTGCTCGGCACCGCGGTCCGGGTGTGGCAGGTCGCGCGGATCGACGACACGTCCGCCGCCGACGCGATCGTCGTGCTCGGCGCCGCCCAGTACTCGGGAACCCCGTCGTCGGTGTTCGAGGCCCGGCTCGAGCAGGCGTACAAGCTGTACGAGCGTGGGGTGGCCCCCGAGGTCATCACGGTCGGCGGCAAGCAGGAGGGCGACGAGTACACCGAGGCCGCGTCCGGCAAGAACTACCTGATCTCGCGGGGCGTCCCCGCCGACAGCATCACCGCGGTCGAGGAGGGCTCCGACACCCTGCTCAGCATCGAGGCGGTGAGTGAGGCGATGGGGGAGCAGGGCATCGATTCGGCGGTTCTCGTCAGCGACCCCTGGCATTCGCTGCGGACCCGGACGATGGCACGCGACGCCGGACTCGACGCCTGGACGGCGCCCACCCGGCAGGGGCCCGCCGTGTTCACCCGCGAATCCCAGTTGCACGGAATCGCCCGGGAGACAGGGGCGTTGATCTGGTACCAGCTCACCCACTTCTCGGCCGACTTCCCCTACACGGCGGGACAGTAGACATTCGATGACAGCACACACGACACCACTCGGCGACGTGTACTCCGCGCACGACGTCGCCCGCCGGGTCCGCGAGGCACCGAAACGGGCGGGGATCCCGGGCAGTCAGATCGCCGCCGCGCAACACCGCTCCGTCTTCTCCCGCGACCGCGCCCGCGTCCAGCACTCGGCTGCCCTCCGCAGACTCGCGGACAAGACGCAGGTGGTGGGCCCCCGGGACGGTGACACTCCGCGGACGCGGTTGACGCACTCGATCGAGGTGGCGCAGATCGGCCGCGGGATCGCCGACGGTCTCGGCTGCGATCCCGATCTGGTCGACCTCGCCGGCCTCGCGCACGACATCGGTCACCCGCCGTACGGCCACAACGGGGAGAAGGCCCTCGACGAGGTCGCGGAAAGCTGCGGCGGGTTCGAGGGCAACGCCCAGAATCTGCGCATCCTCACGAGCCTCGAACCGAAGGTGCTCTACCCCGACGGAAGCAGCGCCGGGCTCAACCTGACCCGCGCGTCGCTGGACGCGGCGATCAAATACCCGTGGACCCGGCCACGCCCCGGCGCGAAGTTCGGGGCGTACGACGACGACGCCGACGTGCTCGCGTGGATCCGGGAGGGCGCCCCCGACGGCCACCAGTGCCTCGAGGCGCAGGTCATGGATTGGGCCGACGACGTCGCCTACTCCGTGCACGACGTCGAGGACGGCGTGATCGACGGACGCATCGATCTGCGTTCGCTGGCCGATCCGGTGGATCAGCGGGCACTCGCCGAGTTCGGTGCGTCGGAGTTCCCGGGACTCGACGTCGAGGAACTCGTCGAGGCCGCGACGCGGTTGAGTCTTCTGCCCGTCGTCGTCGAGGTGGGCAGCTATGACGGCACGCTCACCAGTTCGGTCGCCCTGAAGAACCTCACCAGTGAACTCGTCGGCCGGTTCGCGACCGCCGCGATCATCGGGACCCGCGACGTCCACGGCGACAAGCCGGTCGCCCGGTACGACGCCGACCTGGTGGTCCCGCCGGTGGTCGCGGCGGAGGTGGCACTGCTCAAGACGTTCGCCCTGAACTACGTGATGTCGGATGCCGGCCACCGGGCGCGGCAGGCACGCCAGCGTGACCGCGTCCACCGCGTCGCCGAATGGCTGCTCGCGACCGCACCCGCGGGTCTCGACCCCATCCTGGTTCCCGCCTGGAACGCCGCGGCCGACGACCCCGCACGGGTCCGGGTCGTCGTCGACCAGATTGCCTCCTACACCGAGAGCAGGCTCGAACGCGTCGACAAGTCCAGTCTGGGAGCCCAGGCGAGCTGGGGCTGACAAAGTCGGAAGTCGGACCCGTCCGCCCGGCGCGGTGCTACGAATAGGTCTACAGACAGCTCGCCCCCCAATGGTCAGGGAGACCGGATGAAGTCTGCAGTGCGCAAGATCATCGGTTCGACGTCCGCAGCGCTGGCGGTGGCGGTCGGTGCCGCCCTGCTTGCCCCACCCGCGGCGCAGGCCGCGCCCGCGTACCCGTTCGCGGACCCCGACCCGTTCTACGGTGCGCCCGCCGACGTCGGGGCACGCGCCGACGGCGACGTGCTGGCGAGCCGACCGGTCGCCGCCACGGGTTTCCCCACCGCCGACGCCTGGCAGGTGAAGTACAAGTCGACCAACTCCGCCGGAGCGCCCATCGCCGCGGTCACCACGGTGCTGGTACCCCGCGGCGCTCCCGCGAACCGGCCGCTCGTGTCCTATCAGCCGTTCGTCAACGCGCTCGGGCTGGAGTGCGCGCCGTCGCATCAGCTGTTCAACGGCGGAATCCAGGAGGGGCCCGCCCTCAACGCCCTGCTCGCGCGGGGCTGGGCCGTCGCCGTGCCCGACCACCTCGGACCGACCAGCGCGTACGGGGCCGCGAAACTCGGCGGCAGGCTCGTCCTCGACGGCATCCGCGCCGCGCAGCGGCTCCCGGAGGCCGGTCTCGGGGGCAGTCCGATCGGGCTGGCGGGCTACTCGGGTGGCGCCATGGCGACCAACTGGGCTGCGGCACTCGCACCCACCTACGCCCCGGAACTGAACATCGTGGGCGCCGCCCAGGGCGGCACCCCGGTCAACATCGGTGAACTGGCCGACCGTCTGGGCGGCACCCGCACGCAGGCGTTCGGGCTGGGGTTCGCGGCCGCCATCGGGCTCGAGCGTGAATACCCGACGCGTTCACCGCTCGGGGACGGCCTCAACGGCGACGGACTCGCCCTGCGGGCGCAGATGAGCAACATGTGCACCGATTCGATCCTCGGTGCCGGTGCGGGGAAGTCGCTGCCCGACCTGACCAACGGTCCCGGTATTCTCGCCGACCCGTCCGGCCGCGCGGTGATGGACGAGAACAGCGTCGAACTGTATCCGGGAGTCCCGAGGACGCCGATGTTCGTCTGGCACGGCAGCGCGGACCCCCTCGTCGCGATCGGGCCGGTGCAGAACACCGTCGCCCGGTACTGCTCACAGGGTGCGCGAGTGCAGTTCGACGTGATCCCGGGCGCCGACCACGGCACCGCCACCATGCTCGGTGCCGGCCCCGCATTCGGCTATCTCGGCGACCGATTCGCCGGGATTCCCGCCCCGTCGAACTGCTGACCTGGAGGGGGGAGTTCGGGCTCCGGCGGAGCGCCTAGACTGTCGTTCGTGGCTGGCAGAATCCCTGATCGTGACGTTGCGGCCATTCGCGAGCGCACACGGATCGAGGACATCGTAGGGGAGTACGTCTCCCTCAAGCGTGCGGGCGGCGACTCCATGAAGGGGCTGTGCCCCTTCCACGACGAGAAGTCGCCGTCGTTCCACGTCCGCCCCAACCACGGGCACTACCACTGCTTCGGGTGCGGCGAGGGCGGCGACGTCTACTCCTTCCTCCAGAAGATCGACCACATCAGTTTCGTCGAGGCCGTCGAGCAGCTCGCCGACCGGTTGAACTACACCATCTCGTACGAGGGCGGCGGCACCTCGGTGCAACGCGACCGCGGCACCCGCTCGAGGCTGGTCGCGGCGAACGCGGCCGCGCAGGAGTTCTACTCGGCGCGCCTGCAGGAACCCGACGCGCAGGCCGCCCGCGACTACCTGACGGAACGGAACTTCGACGCGCAGGCCGCGCAGCAGTTCGGGTGCGGGTATGCACCCGACGGCTGGGACATCCTCACGAAGCACCTGCTGGGCAAGGGTTTCGACGTCAAGGAACTCGAGGCCGCGGGCCTGTCGAAAGCCGGGCGGCGCGGTCACATCGACCGCTTCCACCGGCGCCTGCTCTGGCCCATCCGGAACCTGTCCGGCGATGTCATCGGGTTCGGTGCCCGCAAGTTGTTCGACGACGACACCATGCCCGGCAAGTACGTCAACACGCCGGAAACCATGCTGTACAAGAAGTCTCAGGTGCTGTTCGGGCTCGACCTCGCCAAGCGCGACATCGCCAAGGGGCATCAGGCCGTGGTGGTCGAGGGATACACCGACGTCATGGCAATGCACCTGGCCGGGGTCAAGACCGCCGTCGCCGCCTGCGGCACCGCCTTCGGTGAGGACCACCTCGCGATGCTGCGGCGACTGCTGATGGACGACAGCTACTTTCGCGGCGAGATCATCTACACGTTCGACGGGGACGCCGCAGGCCAGGCCGCCGCGATGAAGGCGTTCGAGGGTGACCAGAAGATGGCCGGGCAGACCTTCGTCGCCGTGGCACCCGAGGGCATGGACCCGTGCGAGTTGCGGCAGAAGTCCGGTGACGCCGCCGTCCGCGACCTGGTGGCGCGTCGCACACCGATGTTCGAGTTCGTGGTCAAGTCGATCCTCACCGAGCACGACCTCGAGACCGCCGAGGGCCGGGTCGAGGCGCTCCGGCGCACCGTGCCGGTGGTCGCCCAGATCAAGGAAGCGACGTTGCGTGACAGCTACGCCGTCCAATTGTCCGGCTGGGTGGGCTGGGACGACATCGCCGCGGTCCGGCAACGGGTGCGGGACGAGGCGCGCAAGCGGGCGTCCACCCGCGGGTCGCTGCCCGCGCCGCTGAAGAAGAAGGCGGCCCGGGACGAGGACCAGGACACACCGCAGTTGCCGGTCGGGCTCACCCGGCCGCGGCCGAACGATCCGACGTTGTGGGCACAGCGCGAGGCACTGAAGGGTGCGTTGCAGTACCCGTCGATCGCGGGCACCGTGTTCGACTCGCTGCCGGTGGAAACGTTCACGCATCCCACCTATGTCGTGATCCGTGAGTCGATGATCGCGTCCGGCGGCACCAGCGCAGGATTCGGCGGCGGCGAGTGGGTCGACGCGGTCAGCCGCGGTGTCGACGACGTCACCGCGGCGTCGCTCGTGTCGGAACTCGCCGTCGAGCCGTTGCCCGCCGAAGAGGACACCGTGCCGCGATACATTTCCGGCGTGATCGCACGCCTGCAGGAGGTGTGGGTGGGGGAGCAGGTGGCGGAACTGAAGTCCAAGCTGCAGCGCATCTCACCGGCGACGGCGTCGGACGAGTTCCATTCACTGCTCGGCGACCTCGTCGCCCTGGAGCAGTACCGCCGCAGCCTGCTCGATCAGGCGATCGGCGACACCAACCGGGACGGGATGGCCGGCTGAACCGGCTACTGCCCGCTACTTCTTCTTGAGCTGATCCTGGGGAACCAGGATGGTCGTGTCCTCGTCGAGCGGCTTCATGGGTTCGAGCTTCGGCTGAGTGTTCAGGGAGTCGGACAGCTTCTGACGCGACATCTGCAGCACCTTCTTCGTGGCCGGGCTGGTGGCCACGGCCTTGGTGGCCCGGCTGATCTGTTCGTAACGCGCACGTCCCGCTCGCGTACCCAGCACGTACCCCGCAGCGATACCGATCAACAACCGCATCATTCCCGCTTCCTCCCGACGCACAACGACCTGCACCCATCCTGCCTGATGCGTCGACAGGCAGGCGATTTGGTACTGGGGTGGGGCTATGCGCTACAGTTTCTCTCGCATCGCCGGGAACGGCGAAGCACAGCAGAATAATCCCCTGTAGCTCAATTGGCAGAGCTTCCGACTGTTAATCGGACGGTTGCTGGTTCGAGTCCAGCCGGGGGAGCATCGAAACCCCGTCCGGTTCGTCCGGGCGGGGTTTTCTGCTGCGCCCGGCCAATTCGGATCGGTGCGCCTGCCGGGCGAGTACATTCCCGCTATATCGGCAGCAATCGACCGCGGGGTGTGCGATGAGCGAGGACGGCGGCGAAACCGAGCGGACAGGGTCGATCGGGCGCTTCGGCACCAGCGACGCCCCGCGGTGGCTGTTGCCCTCGATCCTCTACGTTCTGCTGGCCGTCGCCGCCTACCAGCTGTCGGGTTGGCTGTTCGTCAACCTGCGGAGCTTTCTGGGGTTGCTGTTCCTCGCGTGGTTGTTCAGTATCACCATCGAACCGGTCGTCGACTGGCTCGAGCGCCGGGGTTTGCGGCGCGGCGCCGCCACCGGACTGGTGCTGTTCGCACTGTTCGTCTTCGCCATCGGATTCCTGGCGCTGTTCGGGACACTGCTCGCCCAGCAACTCGCTCAGCTCCTCAAGGCTCTGCCGGGTGCGTTGTCCTCGGTCACCGACTGGTCCAATCGTGTGTTCGACACCGACTTCGCGACCGGTGAGGATCTGATCCACCTCACGCCCGAGACCATCCGGGACCTCGCCGAGCGATTCACGCCGGGAGTTCTGGGTGTGTTGTCCTCGCTGCTCGGCGTCGTGTTCCAGATGCTGACGCTGCTGCTGTTCGTGTTCTACATGTCCGCGCAGGGGCCGGCCCTTCGCCGCACGATCTCGAGCTGGTTTCCGGCGCGGCAGCAGCGGGTCATCTCGGTGGTCTGGGAGATCTCGGTCGAGAAGGCCGGCGGATACGTGGTGTCGCGGCTGATCCTCGCTGCGGTGAGTTCGGTCGCCACCGGCATCTTCCTCGTGGCGATCGGCGTGCCCTACTGGCTTCCGCTGGCACTGTGGACCGGTGTCGTCTCCCAGTTCGTCCCCACCCTGGGCACCTACCTCGCGATCGCTCTCCCCGCGATCATCGCGGCCGCGTCCCAGCCGATGGACGGTGTGTGGGTGATCGTGTTCGGAACCGTCTACCAGCAGATCGAGAACTACGTGCTGCACCCGCGCATCACGTCCGCGACGGTCTCGATCCACCCCGCGGTCGCGTTCGGATCGGTGATCGTGGGCGCCTCGCTGTTCGGCCCGGTCGGCGCCCTGGTGTCCGTGCCGGTGGTCGCCGCGATCGAGGCCCTCGTCGAAACGTACGGGCGACGGTACGAACTCGTCGCCGACGCGCCGGCGACGGTCGCGCCAGTCGAACCGCGCACACACGCGAGCGCCGACAAACGCCGCGACCGCGAGGACGAGTAGACCGGCCACGTTGAACGCGAGGATCGGCACCGTCCGTACCGGCATCGGCTGCGGATGCCACAACCCCGGTCCGCCGACCCCGAAAAGTCCTGTCAGGGCGGGCTTCGTCCCGGCTACGCGCCCACGGCCGGCGCACGGTAACATCGGCACGCCGCGATCGCGAGTAGTGCGGCGATGGGGCGGTAGCTCAGTCGGTTAGAGCCGTGGACTCATAATCCATTGGTCGCGGGTTCGAGCCCCGCCCGCCCCACCGATATCGCCTGCCGGTGCCGACGCCGCCGAGTCGGTGTCTGCCACTGCTCGTCGACAGTTCGCGAGACCCGTCAGGGAATCGGGCGGATCAACTCCGGATCCCTTTCGCCGATCGTGGGTGTAAAGATCCGTTCGTCCACGTGACGCGCTCCGGTTGCGGTGAGTCCGGGTAGCTCGGCGGCGCGGATGGCGTTGACGATGACCAAGACCTCGGCGAATTCGTGGATGAACACCACGGTCGCCAGGCCGAGGACACCGGTCGCGGCCAACGGGACGAGTACACCGATGATGGCCAGGGACAGCCCGATGTTCTGGAGCATGATGCGGCGGGCGCGGCGGGCGTGCGCGAGGACCTGGGGCAAATGGCGCAGGTCCTCTCCCATGAGCGCGACGTCGGCGGTTTCGATGGCGACGTCGGTTCCCATGGCGCCCATCGCGATTCCGATGTCGGCGGTGGCGAGTGCGGGGGCATCGTTGACGCCGTCGCCGACCATGGCGATTCTCCGGCCTCCGGCGAGTGCGGGGAGCAGAGCTGCTTTGTCTTCGGGGAGCAGTTCGGCGTGCACGGTGGAGATTCCGGCCTGGGCGGCGAGTGTCTCGGCGGTGCGGCGGTTGTCGCCGGTCAGCATGGCCACGTCGATGCCCAGCCCCCGGAGTCGATGGACGGCCTCGGGTGCCTCGGGGCGCAGTTCGTCGCGGACCGCGATGGCCGCGACGACGGTGGTGTCTCGCTCGACGAGCACCACTGTGGCGCCTTCGCCCTGGAGGTGGGCGACGTCGTCGGCGAAATCACCGGGGTCGATCCATCCGGGTTTGCCGAGCCGAAGCGGGATTCCGTCGACGGTGCCGTGCAGCCCGTGACCGGGCACGGCGGTAACGTCCTCGGCGGCGGTGACGTCACCTGCTGCGGTGAGGACGGCCCGCGCCAGGGGGTGTTCGCTGCGGGCTTCGAGCGCCGCGGCCGCGGTGAGGGCGTCGTGCTCGGATACCCCGTTTCGGGTGATCACCGCGATGACCTGCGGGGTGTTGCGCGTCAGGGTGCCGGTCTTGTCGAGCGTCACGACTCGGATGCGCCCGAGTTCCTCGAGTGCGGCTCCGCCCTTGACGAGGGCGCCGTGTCGGCTGGAGGCGCCGATCGCGGCGACAACGGTCAGCGGTACGGCGATCGCCAGGGCACAGGGGGAGGCGGCGACGAGCACGACCAGGGCCCGCTCGATCCACAGCATCGCATCGCCGAGCAGGGACCCGAGGCCGGCGACCAGAGCGGCGAGGAACATGATCGCCGGGACCAGAGGGCGGGCGACCCGGTCGGCGAGCCGTTGTCCGGCACCCTTGCGTTCCTGGGCCTCTTCGACGATGTGCACGATCCGTGCCAGCGAGCTGTCGGCGGCGAGTGCGGTGACCTGTACCTCGACGGCACCGCCGCCGTTGATCGCCCCGGCATGCACCTCGTCACCGGGGCCGGCCTCGACGGGGACGGATTCGCCGGTGATCGCGGACAGGTCCAGGCTGGTTCGTCCGGACCGGATCACCCCGTCGGTGGCTGCCCGCTCGCCGGGCCGCAGCACCATGATGTCGCCGATGGACAGTTCGTCCGGAGCGAGGATGATCTCGGTGCCCTCGCGCAGGACCGACGCGGTCGGCGGCACGAGGGACAGCAGGGCGCGCAGTCCGCGGCGGGTGCGGGTCACTGCGTAGTGCTCGAGACCTTCGGCGATGGAGAACAGGACGCCGAGCATCGCGGCTTCGGGGATCTGTCCGAGTGCGATCGCGCCGATGGCGGCGATCGTCATCAGGGTGCCGACCCCGACCCGGCCGTGCCGAAGATTGCGCACCGCCCCGGGAACGAAGGAGACCGCGGCGACCACGGCGGCGAGCAGTGCGAGCAGTGTCGCCACACGCTCGGATCCGGCTGTGCCGATGAGCCATCCGGCGCCGAGCAGGACCGCGGCGACGGCCGCGTACTGCAGCTCGCGGACCTGCCACAGCCGTTCCGGACCGTCATCGGATGTCGTCGCGCCGACGGAGTTCGGCCTCGCGGGTGCAGGCCCGCAGCATGCGTCAGCCACGGCTGACGTCCGCAATGTCGTTACTGTTCTCGGGTCCGGTGGTCGCCGAAGCGAGTTCGTCGCCGATTACCGCGCGCACCAAGCCGTGACCGCGGTCGGTCAGCGCGTACATCACCAACCGGCCGTGCCGCCGTGACGAGACGAGGTCGGCGATCTTGAGTTGCCGCAGATGGTGCGAGACCAGGTTCTGCGCCTGCCCGACCACCCACGCCATGTCGCAGACGCAGAGTTCACCGCCGGAGTACAGGGCGGTGGCGATCGTCAGCCGGGTGGGATCGCTCAGTGCCCGGGCGGCGGCGGCGGCCGGCTCGACCTGCCGCAGCGGCGGCAACGTGGCACGGATCTGCTCGGCGTGCGGAAGGTCCAGGCACAGCAGGTCGCAGGTATCGACGCGTTCCTCAGTCATATCAATATACTAACGATCGTTGATATGGACGGAAACCCTCTCGGGCCGGCGATCTCAGCGCTCGTTAGTATGGCGCGCATGTCCGCTTCGCCGCTTTCGTCCGCTTCCGGTCTGTGCCCGGGGTGGAGTGCCCGATGACCCGCAACGTCACGTTCTCACTGGCCCTGATCGTGGTGTTCGTGCTCGGACTTTCTGCGGTGGTGCCGGCCAACCGCTCCGACGCCGACAGTCGGCCGACCGCCGGCGGAGCCGAGGCCGCGGCGGTGGCGGCGCGTCCGGACAGCCATCGGCTGGCCTCCGCTCCCGATGGCCGGGTGACATTCGTGGAATTCCTCGACTTCGAGTGCGAGGCCTGCCGGGCGGTGTATCCGGCGATCGAGCAGTTGCGCCGTGAGTACGGAGACCGGGTCGGTTTCGTCGTCCGGTACTTCCCGTTGCCTTCCCATTTCAACGCCGAACGGGCCGCGAGGGCGGTCGAGGCCGCGGCGCAACAGGGCAGGTTCGAGCAGATGTATCAGCGGATGTACGAGACCCAGGCGGAGTGGGGTGAGCAGCGCGCCCCGAAGGACGAGGTGTTTCGCGGTTTCGCCGTCGACCTCGGCCTCGACATGGCCGCGTTCGACGCCGCCTACACCGCTCCCGCCACACTCGACCGGATCAACGCCGATGTCGCCGACGGGCACGCGTTGGGTGTGCAGGGCACGCCCACGTTCTTCGTCGACGGCGTTCGGCTCGAGCCGGCCGGCTACCACGATCTGACGGATGCCCTCGACGCCGCGCTCGCCTGACGCCGTCGAGACGTCCGGGCCGGCCGCACCCGGCGTCCGCAGTCTCGAGCGGGTACTGCCGTGGCTGTTGCTGGTCGGCGGCCTGATCGGCCTGTTCGCCTCGTTCGTGCTCACCGTCGAGAAGTTCGCGCTCGCCGCCGATTCCAGCTACGTCCCGACCTGCAGCATCAATCCGGTGCTCAACTGCGGTTCGGTGATGGCCACCGAGCAGGCCGCGGTGTTCGGATTCCCGAACTCGCTGCTCGGCATCGCCGGCTTCGCCGTCGTCGCGGCCGCCGGCGCCGCGCTGCTGGCCGGCGCCCGCGTCGCACGGTGGTTCTGGCTGGCCCTGCAGGCCGGTCTTGCCGCCGCGGTGGTGTTCGTGCACTGGCTCATCGCTCAGAGCCTCTACGTCATCGGCGCCCTGTGCCCGTACTGCATGGTGGTGTGGGCGGTGACGGTGCCGCTCTTCTGGTACGTCACGGTCCGCAACCTTCGCACCGCCCGCCCGACGTCACCGGTGCAGCGGGCCGCCGCCGCGGCGACCGTCGACCACCTGGTGCCCGTCACGGTCTGGGTGCTCGCACTGCTCGGGCTGATCGTCTACCGCTTCTGGCCGTACTGGTCCGGGCTGCTGTGACGTGCGCCGCGTCGGGCGTCTCTCGCGCAGTGGTCCCTTTCACGGCAGGTGTCCCGCTCGGTCTCGGGGAAGTGGGTCGTAGGCCCACGTCGATAGGGTGGTCGAGGGCGCGTGGGGCCGCGTCGTTGTTCTCCGTGCCGGAGCGGGGCAGACTGAAAGGCACCCGAGGAGGCCATCGTGGAGCTGCAGATCGTGGCGATCGACAAGCCCGACGACATGAACGTGATCATCGGACAGTCCCACTTCATCAAGACCGTCGAGGACGTGCATGAGGCCCTGGTGGGAGTGAGCCCCCACCTCCGGTTCGGTGTCGCGTTCTGCGAAGCGTCGGGGCCTCGCCTCGTGCGCTGTTCCGGAAACGACGACCGTCTCGTCGAGTTGGCCACCCGCAACGCCGTCGCGGTCGGCGCGGGACACTCGTTCTTCGTGTTCGTGGAGGACGGCTACCCGGTGAACGTCCTGAACACGCTGAAGCAGGTGCCGGAGGTGTGCGGCATCTTCTGCGCGACCGCCAACCCTGTCGAGATCATCGTCGCCGAGACGGAACTCGGCCGCGGCATTGCCGGCGTGATCGACGGGCGCTCACCCGCCGGTGTCGAGACCGATGCCGACGTCGACGACCGCAAGGCGTTGCTCCGGACGATCGGCTACAAGCTCTGAGCGAGCGGAGCCCGGACTAAGCCAGCGGATCGACGCGTTCCCAGGCGACGGGGAGTTGCACGTCGACCCCCGCGGCCAGGCCCCTCTCGGTGAGGAACCGCACGGACCGCCGGACGTTGTCGGCGAAGCGGGGAAGCGGCGTCAGCGGCCGGTCCAGGGGCTTCCAGAAATTGTCCCAGTGGATCGGGATCACGCGGCGTGCGCCGGTCCGGGTCACGAGTGCGTCCCAGTAGTCGCGGCGGAATCGGTCGGACTGCTTGCCGAGGGTGCCGATGCCGAGATAGACGGTGTCGGCGTCGTATCCGTCGAGTGCGCCGGGCACGAAGTTCGCACTGGCGTGGACGAGGACGCGGCCGTCGGGGTGCGCGAAGTGGAACGAGAAGCAGTCGCCCTGCGCGTATTCGCCGATCGATGCCGGCGGGTGCACCGCGTGGTCGATCGTGCCCGGGAACTTCGCCCGGGGGCTGTGCTCGGCGGGCAGCGCCGTCACCTCGAATGCACCGTATCTCAGGGGACTTCACACCTGGATCGTCCGGAACCGGTCCATCGCGAACCCGTAACCCTCGGCGATGTGACGCGTCGACGGTGAACCGACGAGTTCCGCGCCGGTGCGTTCCGCCACCGTCGGGGAGTCCATCGCGTGGTCGTAGTGCGAGTGCGCGACGAGGACGGCGGCCAGGCGGTCGGTGCGAGTTCGCGTGAGGGCCCGGTCGACGGCGGCACCGTCGGGGCGCAGCGGCCGGAGCATCGATCGCAGGAGCGGCGGTCTGGAGAAGAAACCGTCCGTCATCAGCGACGTCTCGCCGTCGGACAACAGGATCGTGGAAACACCGAGGAAGGTGGCGTGCATGCTCGCGACCGTACCGGTGGGCGGCATCCGCACGGCGGGATCTGTGGCCGTTCTACGATGACCGCCATGGCGATCACTCCCGACACGAAGAACTGGACCTGGGTCCTGGACCGGGCATGCCCCGACTGCGGGTTCGACTCGGCGGCAACCCGGTACGAGGACATCCCGGGTCTGGTCCGGGAGAACGCGGAGGCATGGTCGCCGGTCCTCACCCGCCCCGACGTGACGGTCCGGCCGGACGAGCAGACGTGGTCGGCGCTCGAGTACGCCGCACACGTTCGCGACGTGTTCCGGATCTTCGACGTCCGGCTCCGGCTCATCCTCGATGAGACGGATCCACTGTTCCCGAACTGGGATCAGGACGAGACCGCGGTCGCCGAGCGCTACAACGAGCAGGATCCGGCCGTCGTGGACGCCGAACTGCGTGCGGCGGGCGCGTCGGTGGCGGACGACTTCGAGGCCGTCGCGCCGGAACTGCGGGTGCGGACCGGGCGGCGGAGCGACGGCGCATCGTTCACGGTGGAGTCGCTGGCCAGGTACTTCGTCCACGATCCGATCCACCACCTCCACGACGTGTCGGGGTAACAGTTTCGGATTCCGGGACCCGATTCGGTAGAACGTGTTCCAATTCGGCCCGTTTGTGTCTATCGTCACATCAGCAGATGCGCAGACATGAATGAAGGGTTGGGAGTCACATGAAGACCAAGGGTGCGATCCTGTGGGGCCTGAACGAGCCGTGGTCGGTCGAGGAGATCGAGATCGGCGATCCGGTTGCGGGCGAGGTGCAGATTCGCATGGAAGCCGCCGGAATGTGCCACTCCGACCACCACATCGTCACCGGTTCGATGCCGATGGCGTCCTTCCCGGTGATGGGCGGTCACGAAGGGTCCGGCGTCATCACCAAGCTGGGGCCGGAGGTGAAGGATCTCGAAGTCGGCGACCACGTGGTGCTCTCGTTCGTGCCCGCGTGCGGACGCTGTCCGGCGTGCTCGGCGGGACACCAGAATCTCTGTGACCTCGGAATGGGACTCCTGAGCGGACTGGCGATCAGCGACGGCACCTTCCGCATCCACGCGCGCGGGGAGAACGTCATCCCGATGTGTCTCCTCGGGACGTTCTCGCCCTACATGGTCGTGCACGAGACTTCGGTCGTGAAGATCGACAAGGACATTCCCTTCGACGTCGCCGCCCTCGTCGGCTGCGGCGTACCCACCGGGTGGGGTTCGGCGACGCGGATGGCGGAGGTGAAGCCGGGCGAATCCGTCGTCATCATGGGTGTCGGCGGCGTCGGCATGAGTGCACTGCAGGGCGCGGTGGCGTCCGGAGCGCGTCAGATCTTCGCCATCGACCCGGTGCCGTGGAAGCGGGAACAGGCGCTGAAGTTCGGTGCCACCCACGCGTTCGAGAGTGCCGCGGCCGCAATCGAGCCGATCATCGCGCTCACCAACGGATTGATGGCGCAGAAGACGATCATCACGGTCGGGGAGATGCACGGCGAATACGTCGAGGAAGCCCTGTTGCTCACCAGCAAGTTCGGCACGTGCGTCGTCACGGCCATGGGCGCGATGACCGACATGGACGTCAAGCTGAACCTGTTCCTCTTCTCGATGCTGCAGAAGGACCTGAAGGGCACCATCTTCGGCGGCGGAAACGCCCGGGTCGAGATCCCGAACCTGCTGGCCATGTACAAGTCGGGGCAGCTGAACCTCGACGACATGATCACCCGCACCTACACCCTCGAAGGCGTCAACGACGGGTATCAGGACATGCTCGACGGCAAGAACATTCGCGGCGTCATCCGGTACACCGAAGCCGACTGGTGACGGCTCGCCGCAGCTGACCGCGGGCCGCTCTCGTAGGCTGACCGGGTGCAGAGTCTCGATCAGATTGCCCGATGGCCCGTGGACAACGCTGCGGCGGTGGTCCTGTCGCGCGACGAAGGGGTGATCGGCGAGTACGGCGACCAGCGGCGCGTCTTCCCCCTGGCCTCGGTGACCAAACTGCTCTGCGCGTACGCGGTACTGGTGGCCACCGAGGAGGGGGCCGTCGAACTCGACCAGCCCGCAGGCCCGGAGGGCTCGACCGTGCGTCATCTGCTGGCGCACGCGTCGGGTCTCGCATTCGACGCGAACCGTGTGCAGACGGCGCCGGAGCGCAAGCGAATCTACTCCAGCGCCGGCTACGAGGTGCTCGCCGACTTCCTCACCGCCGAGACGTCGATCGACTTCGCCGACTATGTCGCGGAATCCGTCTTCGCTCCACTGTCGATGGGCGCGTCCGCGCTCGTCGGGCCTGCCGGCCACGGAGCGCAGGCGTCGGCCGGTGATCTCGGCCGGTTCGCAGCAGAGCTGTTCCGCCCGGCCCTCATTTCGCCCCAGACGCTCACGGACGCCACGTCCGTGCAGTTTCCCGGGCTGGACGGAATTCTGCCCGGATACGGCTCACAGCGGCCCAACGACTGGGGGCTGGGGTTCGAGATCCGTTCGGGCAAGAGCCCGCACTGGACGGGCACGAGCAACTCGCCGCAGACGTTCGGCCACTTCGGGCAGGCCGGTACCTTCCTGTGGGTCGATCCGGCCGCCGGACTGGCCTGCGTGGCGTTGACGGACCGGGATTTCGGTGACTGGGCCAAGCCCCTGTGGACCGAGCTGAGCGACGGTATCCTCTCGGAACGCAGTAGACGATGACACACCGATTGCTCGAATCACTGGCGCAACACAGGCATCACAAGGCACACTGGTCAACCGAGCGTGCTGCACACACCGACTGAGGCCGTTGGGGAAGACGTCCCTCGTCGAAGCAGGAGGCTCGAGTGCGCGCATTGAATCAGTTCGCGGACGCGACGGCTGGTGTGGTCTACATCCACTCGTCGCCCGCCGCGTTGTGCCCCCATATCGAGTGGGCGTTGACCGCGACCCTCGACTGCCGAGCCAACCTGAAATGGACCTCGCAGCCGGCCTCCAACGGCGTTCTGCGCGCGACCACCAGCTGGGTGGGGCCTGTCGGCACCGCCTCGCGGCTGGTCAACGCGCTTCGCGCCTGGCCGATGCTGCGCTTCGAGGTGACCGAGGACGCCAGTGAGGGCGTGGACGGCGAACGGTACAGCCACGTGCCCGGGATGGGCCTGTGGCACGGGTCCACCAGCGCGAACGGCGATGTCGTCGTCGGGGAGATGCGCCTGCGGGCACTGATGCAAGCGGGGGGCGACATCGCCGCCGAACTGGACTATGCACTCGGAACCGCCTGGGACGAGGCGCTCGAGCCGTTCCGCAGCGGCGGAGAAGGCGCCGAGGTCACCTGGCTGCGCCGGGACGTCGGCTGACACCCGCCTCACGGACGCGAAAAGGCCCCCGCCACAACGGCGGGGGCCTTCTCTCGAACAGAGCTCAGATCACAGCGGGATGTTCTTGTGGTCGCCGCGGGTGGAGGGAGCCGCAGCGAGGGCGGCGGTGATGACGCTGCGCGTCTTGGCCGGGTCGATCTCCTCGTCCACGACACCGATCGCGACAGCACGGTCGACGCCACCGGCGATGCTTTCGTGCTCGACGGCCAGACGCTCGTGCAGGGCCTCACGCTCTTCTTCCGGCGCTGCGGCCAAGGCGCGCTTGTGCAGAATGCCGACGGCGGCCTTGGCGCCCATGACAGCGACCTCCGCATCGGGCCACGCGTAGACGGCGGTGGCGCCGAGCGCGCGGGAGTTCATGGCGATGTACGCCCCGCCGTAGATCTTGCGGGTCACGACCGTCACGCGGGGAACGGTGGCTTCGGCGAACGCGTGGAGCAGCTTGGCGCCGCGGCGCACGACGCCTTCCCATTCCATGCTCACACCGGGGAGGTAGCCGGGAACGTCCACGATCACCACGAGCGGGATGCCGAATGCGTTGCACAGCCGGACGAAACGTGCCGACTTCTCGGCGCTCTCCGAGTTGAGGCAGCCACCCAGGCGGAGCGGGTTGTTGGCGATGACACCGACGGTGCGGCCACCGAGGCGTCCGAGACCGGTGACGATGCTGCGGGCGTAATTGCCCTGCAGTTCCTCGAAACTCGACTCGCCCTCGACGTTGTCGAGAAGTTCGTGAACGATCGGACGGACGTCGTAGGCGCGCTTCGCGGACTCGGGCATGAGTGCGCGGAGATCGGTGTCGCCGTGCGCGGCCGCGGCCTGATCGAAATCGCCCTGCTCACAGAACATCGACACGAGGCGGCGTGCCCGGTGCAGGGCGTCGCCCTCGTCGTGGGCGGCGATGTGCGCGACCCCCGACTTCTTCGTGTGCGTGTCGGGACCGCCGAGTGACACCATGTCGACCTGCTCACCGGTGACACTGCGGACCACGTCCGGGCCGGTGACGAAGACGCGGGCCTCCGGCGCCATGATGACGATGTCGGTCAGCGCGGGACCGTACGCCGCACCGCCGGCCGCGAAGCCGAGGACGACGGAAATCTGTGGGACGCGGCCGGACGCGCGGACCATGGCCTCGAAGACCAGTCCGACGGCGTGCAGGGCCTCGACGCCCTCGGCGAGACGCGCGCCACCCGAGTGCCAGAGACCCACGATCGGGGCGTCCTCCTCGAGGGCGGTGTCGATCGCCGTCACGATGTGCTTGCAGCCTTCGACACCCATGGCGCCGCCCATGACGGTGGCATCGGAGCAGTAGGCGATGGTGCGGACACCGTCGATGTTGCCGGACGCGGCCAGCACACCGGACTTGTCACGCGGATGCAGAGGGACGACGGTCCCGGCGTCGAACAGCTTCTCCAGGCGCGCAAGGGGATCGCGCGGATCGATCGACGCATCGGACTTAGTCGCGGGTGCCAAGATTGTCATCGCGTCCTCCTTGTGGCGGGCCCGGGTGGGCTGTCGATGGGTGGAGACCCCTTCAGAGAAGGGGTCTCCACCCGCGATCTAGCAGGACCGGCTGTCAGGCCCGGCCGAAGGCGAGCGCGACGTTGTGCCCACCGAAACCAAACGAGTTGTTGATCGCGAAATCGATCTCGCCGTAACGGGCTTCGCCCTTGACGACATCCAGGTCGATCTCTGGATCCTGATTCTCGAGATTCAGCGTGGGCGGAATGACTCCGTCCCGCAGACTCAGGACCGTGAGCACCGCCTCGAGCGCACCGACGGCGCCGATCGAGTGCCCCAACGCGGACTTCGGTGCGTACACCGCGGCATGGTTGCCGACGGCAGCCTTGATGGCGTTCGCCTCCGCCGTGTCACCGATCGGAGTGGCCGTGGCGTGCGCGTTGATGTGCTGGATGTCCGTCTTCGTCAATCCAGCAGTCTCGATCGCCCTCGTCATGGCCCGCGCAGCGCCCGAACCCGAAGGATCGGGAGCGACGATGTGGAACCCGTCGGAGGTGATTCCCGCGCCCAGCAGACGGGCGTGGATGGTGGCACCGCGAGCCTTGGCGTGCTCCTCGGTTTCGAGGACCATCATCGCTCCGGCCTCACCGAACACGAAGCCGTCACGATCCTTGTCGAACGGCCGCGAAGCCGCCTTCGGATCGTCGTTGCGGGTGCTCAGCGCGCGCATCATCGCGAAGCTCGCGATCGGCACGGCGTCGAGGTAACCCTCCACACCACCGGCGACGATGATGTCCGCGTCGCCCATCACCAGCATGCGGTACGCATGGGCGATGGCCTCGGAACCCGAGGAGCAGGCCGACACGGGAGTGATCACTCCGGCGCGGGCCCCGAGCTCGAGTCCGACGGTGGCCGACGGACCGTTGGGCATCACCATCTGGACGGCGAACGGCGACACCTTGCGGTACCCGCCGGCCTTCATCTTCTCGACGGCGTCGATCAGAGCTTCGCCGCCGCCCAGTCCGGTGCCGATCACGACGCCGAGGCGATCCTTGTCGACCTCCGGGCTGCCGGCGTTCTCCCAGACCTGACGGCCCAGGACGAGCGCCAACCGCTCGACGAAGCTCATCCGGCGGATCTCGACCCGGGACAGCGACTCGTCGGGCGACACCTTGAGCTTGCCGCCGATCGTCACCGGAAGGTCGTTCTCCGTGACGAAGGCTTCCCGGATGGTGTCGATGCCGCTCTCGCCGGCCAACAGGCCTTTCCACGTGGCATCCACGTCACCAGCGATCGACGTCGTGGCCGCGAGGCTGGTGACGACGATGTTGGGGAACTGCTTCCCGTTGGTCGAGGCGGAAGTCACGGCTGAGCTCACTCCTCGTCGTTCTTGGCAGCTTCGAGCTTCGCCTTCACGGCCTCCGCGTCGGCGCCACCTTCTGCTTCGAGCTTCTGGATGTAGGACACGGCGTCACCGACGGTGCGCAGTCCGGCGAGATCCTCGTCGGGGATCTTCACGCCGTACTTGTCCTCGGTCTGGACGGCGATCTCAACCATGGAGAGGGAGTCGATGTCGAGGTCGTCGACGAAAGACTTTTCGATGGTCACCTCGGACGGCTCAATACCGGTGACCTCCTCGATGATCTCCGCGAGTCCGGCGATGATGTCTTCCTGGGTGGCGGCCACTGAGTGGCTCCCTTCTGATTCGGTGTAGATGTATCTGGAGTTGTGCAGGCACGTCCCCATCGGCCGCGCCTGCGGGCCCTGCACGCACCGAGGTGCGCGCAGCAAACTAGCCGAGTTCTGTCAGTTCGGCTAGTGCGGAGATATCCCCCGGGGTCTTGAGTGCCAGAGTCGGAGTGCCGCGCATTTCACGCTTGGCGATACCGACGAGGGTTCCGGCTGGTGGAAGTTCCGCGATCGCGGAGACCTGAGCGGTCCGCAGGCTTGCGGTACACAGGTCCCAACGCACAGGTCGGGTTACCTGCGCGGCCAGTTTAGTCAGTGCGTCGGCTCCGGATGCGACCGGTGCACCGTCGGCGTTGGAGAGCAGAGTGCGGGTGGGTTCCCCCGGTGTGATCTTGGACGCAGCCTCGGTGACGGCCTCCTGCGCGGGAGCCATGAACCGGGTGTGGAACGCGCCTGCGACGGGAAGAGCGCGAACCCGCGCCTTCTCCGGCGGGTTGGCGGCGAGTTCCTCGAGCGCCGACAGCAGACCTGCAGCGACGATCTGGCCCGCCGCATTGCGGTTGGCCGGTTCGAGGCCCAGTTCGTCGAGGCGGGCGAGCACCTCGGTCTCGTCGCCCCCGAGGACCGCGGACATGCCGGTCGGTTCGAGTGCGCAGGCCTTCGCCATCTCCGCGCCGCGGACGGCGGCGAGTGCGACGGCGTCGTCGGCGGAGAGGACTCCGGCGACCGCGGCTGCGGCGAGTTCACCGACCGAGTGTCCGGCCGCGATGGTGTCTGCGGGAACCAGGCCACGCGCGTCGAGTTCCTCGAAGGCGAGGAGTGCGGCGGCCACGACGAGGGGCTGAGTCACCGACGTGTCGGTGATCTCCTCCGCTGTCGCGGTGGTACCGAGGCGGACGAGGTCGAGGCCGGCAGCCTTCGACCACAGTGCGACACGGTCATGAGAACCCGGCAGCTCCAACCAAGGGATGAGCATGCCGGGAGTCTGAGAGCCCTGACCCGGGGCGAGCAACGAAATCACTCTTCAAGAGAACACCGTCAACGGCGTGCTGCGAGATGTCGTTGCGGATGAACCTTCGTCGGCGGATTTGTTGGGTTCCCACAAAATTGCACGTGGGGTCCTCGCATCGAATCTGGACAGACGTTCGTTACAGCCCTGCTTCTCCGAATGGGAAGGGTGTGACTGGTGTTAAACGTGATATGGGTTCGTTATGGGAATGTGTCAATCGACCCACCGTGGCAGCCACTCTGAGTACATACGCATCCCGCGGATTCGTCGGATCGCGACCGGTGACTTCCGCGATTCTCTTGAGTCGATACCGCACAGTATTTGGATGAACAAACAGCTGCCGGGCACAAGTCTCAACCGCACCTCCACAGTCGAGATATGCGTCCAAAGTGTCGGTGAGAACACCTCCGGCGGCCGCCAGCGGCGCGACCAGATGGTCGTTCAGAGCGGTGACGGCGGCGTTGTCCCCGAGCAGTGCGCGCTCGGGTAGCAACTCGGCGGCATGGACGGGCCGAGGGGCGCCCCGCCAGCCTGCGACCGCCTGCATCGCGGCGAGCGCCTCGACGGCACTGAAATGAGCCGCGCCCAGCGTCGGCGTGGTCGGCCCGATGATCACCGGCTCGTCCGAGAACTTGCCGAGCAGGTCGGTCATGAAACTCGAGTGCCCCGACCCCTCCTGGAGCTCCCCGCTGACGACCATCACGAGCCGCGAACCCTGCACGACGGCGAGGGCGGCGCGGCCGTGCTTCTGCGCGATGGTGTGCACCGTGCCGACGACGGAGACCCGCTCGTCCTCGGGGGGAGTGCCGACGATGACGGTGGCGGGGGCGGTGGCGTCCCAGTTGAGAGTCGCCGCCCGCGACAACATGTCCGAGCCCGTGTCACCACGGACCACGGCGTCGACGACCAGTGCCTCGAGCCGGGTGTCCCACGCACCGCGGGACTCCGCGGCACTCGCATACACCGAGGCGGCCGCGAAACCCAGTTCGCGACCGTAGCGGAGGACGGCCTCGGTGAGGGCGATCAGCTGCTGGTCGTTGCGGGCGAGCGCCGGGAGCCACTGCTCGAAGAACTCCATCGCCACGCGGACCATGTCCACCGTCTGGCTGAGGGTGAGCCTGCGCGCGAGATCCTGCGGAATCACCTGGAACGCGTCCAGGCTGAACCGGATGTCACTGTCCGGATTCTTGAGCCACTCGAGGAAGTTGACGACCGCCGTCTGAACCAGCAACTGCACGTTGGAGCGTTGAGCGGCGTCGAGGTCGTCGAAGAACGGCAGTTGATCCTGCATCGTCGTGACGGCCTCGGTCGAGAGGCGACCGGAGAACTGTTTGACGCGACGCAACAGTGCGTCGGGCAACGGATCCCGGGTTTGTCGTCTGCGGGAGACCAACGGACTCTGCTCGACCATAGTCAAGAACCTACGCCCACCGCCGCCCGTGTTGTCCGACGGACACACGGGCGGCGGTGGGTGAGGATGTCGGCGTTACGCGCTGCCGGTATCCGTGTAGGAGACGGCCGCGGCGCGGACGTCGTCGATGCGGTACCGGTTGGCGGCTTCGACGGCCTTGGAGCGGTCGAGGGTGCCTTCGCCGGCGAGGGCGGACAGCACGGCGACGACGATGGATTCGGCGTCGACGTTGAAGTACCGGCGGGCGGCGGGGCGGGTGTCGGAGAACCCGAACCCGTCGGTGCCGAGGGTGGTGTACGAGCCGGGGACCCACTGACGGATCTGGTCGGCGACGGCGCGCATCCAGTCCGAGGCCGCCACGAACGGGCCGGCGGCATCGGACAACGCCTGCGTGACGTACGGCAGCGGGGCGTCGGTGCCGGGGTCGCGCAGCGCCTGCTGCTCCCGTTCGATGCCCTCGCGGCGCAGCTCACCCCAGGAGGTGACCGACCACACGTCCGCGGCCACGCCCCAGTCGTCGGCCAGCAGCTGCTGGGCGCGCAGGCCCTCGGGCATGGTGACACCGGAGACCAGGATCTGCGCCTTCGGGCCGGATGCCTCGGACTTCTTGAACAGGTACATGCCCTTGAGCAGGCCCTCGACGTTCAGGTCGGCGGGCTCGGCGGGCTGGGTGTAGGGCTCGTTGTAGAGGGTGATGTAGTAGAAGATGTCCTCGCCGCCGAACCCGTCGACCCCCTCGGTGCCGCCGTACATCCGGCGCAGCCCGTCCTTGACGATGTGCGCGATCTCGTAGGAGAACGCCGGGTCGTAGGCGACGGCGGCCGGGTTCGTCGACGCCAGCAGCAGCGAGTGCCCGTCGGCGTGCTGGAGTCCCTCGCCGGTCAGGGTGGTGCGGCCGGCGGTGGCGCCGAGGACGAAGCCGCGGGCCATCTGATCCGCCGCCGCCCACAGGCCGTCGCCGGTGCGTTGGAACCCGAACATCGAGTAGAAGATGTACAGCGGGATCATCGGCTCACCGTGGGTGGCATAGGAGGTGCCGACCGCGGTGAACGAGGCGGTCGAGCCGGCCTCGTTGATGCCCTCGTGCAGGATCTGCCCGATCTCCGACTCCTTGTAGGCCAGCATCAGATCGGCGTCGACCGCGGTGTACAGCTGCCCGTTGCGGTTGTAGATCTTCAGCGACGGGAACCAGGAGTCCATCCCGAAGGTGCGGGCCTCGTCCGGGATGATCGGCACGATCCGCTTGCCGATCTCCTTGTCCCGCAACAACTCCTTCATGATCCGCACCAACGCCATGGTGGTCGCGACCTGCTGCTTACCGGAGCCCTTGCGGACCACATCGTAGGTCGAGTCCGCCGGCTGCGGCAACGGCGCCGGGCTGGTGCGGCGCTGCGGCAGGAACCCACCCAACGCCTTCCGCCGGTCGAGCATGTACCGGATCTCCGGGGCGTCCGTGCCGGGGTGGTAGTACGGCGGCATCTTCGGGTCCTTCTCCAACTCTTCGTCGGAGATCGGGATGCGCTGCAGGTCCCGGAAATTCTTCAGATCATCCAGGGTCAGCTTCTTCATCTGGTGGGTGGCGTTGCGGCCCTCGAAGTGCTTGCCCAGGGTGTAGCCCTTGATGGTGTGCGCCAGGATCACCGTCGGCTGCCCCTTGTGCGCCATCGCCGCCGCGTACGCGGCGTAGATCTTGCGGTAGTCGTGCCCGCCGCGCTTGAGGTTCCAGATGTCCTGATCGGACAGGTTCGCGACCAGTTCCTTCGTCCGCGGATCCCTCCCGAAGAAGTGCTCCCGCACGTACCCGCCGTCGTTGGCCTTATAGGTTTGGTAGTCGCCGTCCGGGGTGACGTTCATCAGGTTGACCAGGGCACCGTCCCGGTCCGCGTGCAACAACGCGTCCCACTCGCGGCCCCAGACCACCTTGATCACGTTCCAGCCGGCGCCGCGGAAGAACGACTCCAACTCCTGGATGATCTTGCCGTTGCCGCGGACCGGGCCGTCGAGGCGCTGCAGGTTGCAGTTCACCACGAACGTCAAATTGTCCAGACCTTCGGTGGCCGCCACATGCGCCAGACCCCGCGATTCGGGTTCGTCCATCTCCCCGTCCCCGAGGAACGCCCACACGTGCTGATCGGCGGTGTCCTTGATGCCGCGGTCGTGCAGGTAATGGTTGAACCGGGCCTGGTAGATCGCGTTCATCGGGCCCAACCCCATCGACACGGTCGGGAACTCCCAGAAATCCGGCAGCAGCCGGGGGTGCGGGTACGACGGCAACCCACCGCCCTGATCGGCGTGCGAGTGCTCCTGCCGGAACCCGTCCATCCGCTCCGCCGGGATCCGCCCCTCCAAAAAGGCGCGGGCGTAGATGCCCGGCGACGCGTGGCCCTGGATGAAGATCTGATCCCCACCACCGGGATGGTCCTTGCCGCGGAAGAAGTGATTGAACCCCACCTCGTACAGCGCGGCCGACGACGCATACGTCGAGATGTGGCCACCGACCCCGACCCCCGGCCGTTGCGCGCGGGTCACCATCACCGCCGCGTTCCACCGGATGAACGCCCGGTACCGGCGCTCGGTCTCCTCGTCGCCGGGGAACCACGGCTCGTTCTCCGTCGGGATGGTGTTCACATAATCGGTCGACGTCAACGCCGGCAAAGCGACGTGCTTCTCCCCGGCCCGCTCGAGCATCCGCAACATCAGATACCTGGCACGGGTCGGTCCGGACCGGTCCAACAGTCCGTCGAACGATTCCAACCACTCCGTGGTCTCGTCCGGGTCGATATCCGGCAGATAAGACGCAACACCCTCACGGATGACGCGAACGCGGCCGTCGGAACCCGGGGTCGCACTGGGGTTGGAAGGTTGGGCCGCTCCGGCGCCGGGTGTGGCGGAATCCGGTTGAGACGCGGGTCCCTGGATCAGGTCTGACAACGTTGCTCCTCATTGTGGTGGGACGCGCGGTGTGGCGTCCTCTCCATGCGATCGCGGCCTTGTTAGGCCCGACCCATCTCCTTTATGAATATGGCGCGACCCTCATCTTTCACCATCGCGGCGCAGTCGGCACACTGTGTTCGGGTTACTCTCCGGTAGCGTTTGCGCAGATCCGGGGCCGAATGTTGAACTTATCGATGTCGTCGAAAACATGGGGGAGACGAATGCGCACGTCGACGCGCCGCTGGGGGCCGGCGAGTGCTGCCGTCGCGGCGATCGTCGGTGTGGCGGTCATCGCCGGATGCGGCGGCGCGATCGAGGGGACAGCGCAGCAGAACGATTCTCAGGCCGCCGAGTACGCCGCGGAGGCGACGTCCTCATCGGTCGCCGCGTCGTCCTCTCAGAAGGCCGCGGCCGAGCGGGACGCGCTCGTGGAGCAGTGCACGATGTTCGTGAACCGTGCCGGCGACACCATCGACACCTACAACGCCTTCATCGACGCCGCCAACGCCGATGCCGCGGATACCGGCGCGAAGGCGAGCGCCGCGGCGGCGGCCCTCCGGGCGGCGGCCGACGGGGCGAATGCCGCCACCCCCACTCTTCCCGCCGAACTGACCGGACTGCTGACCGATTACGCAAACAACTATCGGGAACTCGCGGCCGCCGTCGACGGCGGGCAGCGCGGAGA
Organism: Rhodococcus sp. JS3073; assembly: GCF_026810085.1. Classification (NCBI taxonomy): domain Bacteria; kingdom Bacillati; phylum Actinomycetota; class Actinomycetes; order Mycobacteriales; family Nocardiaceae; genus Rhodococcus; species Rhodococcus sp. JS3073. The sequence goes on from NZ_CP113951.1 coordinate 7,205,649, forward strand.
CATTCTGAACACGCTCGCCAGCCGTGGAGACGAGCTCAGCGACTCGATTCGGGCAGCCTGCCCCACATCGTGACTCCCGCACCGTAGGCTCGGTCGATGACCACGCATCACTACTTTCTGAGAAAAATTCGCGCGGTCGGCTTGCGCGAAAGCGTTCGAGCATGTTCGCTTTCACCTAATTGATCTTCATCCGGCAGGTGTTCGGGTATCCGAGCACCGTCAACAAAAGGAGGACCCCACCGTGGTCGCCGCGGCGGACGCCCAAAACTACGCTCAGAAACTCGGGATCACTGCCGACATGGCGGTACAGGAACTGGGCTGGGACGAGGACACCGACGACGACCTGCGTGCCGCGGTCGAGGACACCATCGGTGGAGAACTACTGGACGAGGATTCCGACGAGGTGATCGACGTCGTGCTGCTGTGGTGGCGCGACGAAGACGGAGACCTCGTCGACGCCCTCATGGATGCCATCGGCCCTCTGGCCGACGAGGGATTCGTGTGGGTCCTCACCCCCAAGACCGGTCAGCCCGGTCACGTGGAGCCCAGCGAGATCGCCGAGTCCGCACCTACAGCGGGTCTCACCCAGACGTCGGCGGCAAACCTCGGGGACTGGTCGGGAAGCCGTCTGGTTCAGCCGAAGTCGCGTCCCGCGAACAAGCGCTGAACAGCCTCACCTTTTCGTTCACTCACCGAAGGATCACGTCATGCCGCTCGAGGTGGGCACCACCGCCCCCGATTTCACCCTCAAGGACCAGAACAATCAGGAAGTGACGCTTTCCGATTACCGCGGAAAGAAGAACGTCCTGCTCGTGTTCTACCCCCTCGCGTTCACCGGAACGTGCCAGGGTGAACTCTGCAAGGTTCGCGACGAACTGCCGAAGTTCGAGAACGACGAGACTGCGATTCTCGCGCTCTCCGTCGGTGCGTCGCCGACACACAAGATCTGGTCTGCCGAGCAGGGATACACCTTCCCGCTGCTCGCCGACTTCTGGCCGCACGGTGCGGTCGCGCAGCAATACGGCGTCTTCAACGAGAAGCTGGGCTTCGCGAACCGCGGCACCTTCGTCATCGACAAGGAAGGCGTCATCCGGTTCGCCGAGATGAACGGGCCCGGAGAGGCCCGTGACCAGGGAGCTTGGGAGAAAGCGCTCGCCACGCTAGAGTCCTGATGCGCATCCGGCGAGGTTCTCGCCGGATGTTCGGGCGTGTAGCTCAGTGGTAGAGCTCTGGTTTTACACACCAGCGGTCGGGGGTTCGAAACCCTCCGCGCCCACCGTCAGGCAAAGCCCCGATCTGCATTCCGATGCAGGTCGGGGCTTTCTCGATGCCGGTGTTCACCGGCTGCCCGCGTTCGGCCGCCGCGCACCCGCCTCACTCCTCGGTGAGTTCCATGAGCTGCTCGGCGGCGGTGATGTTGCCGTTGTCGGCGAGGCGCCGGAGCTCGTTCATGTCGCCGAGTTCGGTGGCGAGTTCGATGAGCTGGTCGGCCGCGTCGGAGCTGCCGTTGTCGGCGAGGCGCCGGAGTTCGTCCATGTCACCCCGCTCGCCGGCGAGCTCGATGAGAATGTCGAGCGCCGTCGAATCACCGTTGCCGGCACGCTCGCGCAGGGCGGACAGTTCGGATTCAGTCATGATGTACATCCTCTTCTCGATCGAGTTTCCTCGTGTGCCGATCTCGGAGTTCGTCACGATGCGTGTGCCACTCGTCCAGAAGGGCCGGAAGTCGTTCGCTGAGGAAGTCGGCAAGCGCGACCATCTCCTCGAGCGGGGCGCGTCGTTCGGGTGGAGCGTCGGCCAGCAACGCCAGTCCCTCCCGGAACAGCGCCGCATGCTCCCGGTGCAGGGCGGAATCGAAGTTCTGCGGTTGCTGACTGGCCGGGTCCAGGCTCACCCGGTCCACCCGCTCACCGGCGACACGGGTCCGCCGCGCCATCCGATAGCCCTCGAGCAGCTTGACCGCTCCGGTGATGGCGCTCCGGCTCGCCAGCAACGCCTCGCCCAGTTCGTCGATCGTCTGTTGCGGCGGATCGCAGACGAACAGGTACCCCAGCAGCCGACCCGCCATCGGCGGGAATCCGTACCGGCGTGCGTAGAAGCGGCCGACGTGGTCGGCAAAGATCAGCTGTGTGTCGGACGGCACAACACCGAAGATAGCACTTCTGACTGAAATGACACAGATGTGTGTCATTTCAGTTCAGCTGCGGTGCGGGGACCGATTTCGTGGAGTTAACCTGTTCAGCGCCCGGAGCTTCGCCTGCAGTGGCATATTCCTGACATGCCCAGGTACAAGGTGACGCTGCGCAACGGCACGTCGAGCGACAAGACCTTCGAATCAGACTTCCAGGCCGTCAACGAGACGCACCGGCCCACCGAACCCGGGGCGGGCATCGTGAAGATCGACCGCTACGAGGAAGGCGGGGAAGTGAGCGGGCTCTGGTCCGCTCCCGCCACCAGCCGCAGGTCCCGCACGTAGCCCGTCAGGTCGCGTCTCGCGTGGTCGCGGAGCCGCGGCGATCGAGTTCGGCCTCGAATTCTGTGATCCGGCTGGTGACTCCGCGAACCGTTTCGCAGCCGTAGTCGTTCGCGATCGACTCGCCGAGCAGGGCTCGGTGCTCGTCCAGCCGGGCGAGCAGTTCGTCGTCGCCGAGCTTCGTCAGGTCGCTGCACACCTCTCGATCGTCCCAGGCGCAGTCGGCGAAACCAATGCCTCACACGAATGTCCACCGGACGCGCAGAACCCCGCCGGGCCACGTGGGTGTGTTGAGTCAGCACCGAAGATGTGAGCAGGGCGGGGCCGTGCGCCGCCCCTGAATGGGGGGAACGAGGCGGCATTTACCATGGTAGGCGCAGGAAAGGGCGCTTGGCGAGATACTCAGCAGAGTTTCAGGAATCCGACATTCCGACCGGGACGGGTGCGTCGATCGCAGCTACCGGCGGAGTGGTGAGACGCACCCCCGCTCTTGCGCGGGTTTCCGGCGAATCGGTGCGCAATTGCGCCCCCAGCTAGCGTGCGCGAGTGCCCGGACCCACGGTGTCGTAGGCCTCGGCGAGGAGCGCGGCGAGGGTGTCGTCGAGTTGATCGTCGGAGGTGATCGTCAAGCGGTGCGTGATCACCGTCTTCGTGGTGGGAAACGCCTCGCGTAGCTGCGGGTGATGGACGCGCCGGCGCAGGTCGAGGGCGATCTCGAGCCGCGACGAATAGATGAACGCGGCAGCGAAGACGCGGGTACGAGCCCACGCGATCTCGGTCCGGTGGACCCGCTCGTCCACCTCGCCGCACGCGAGGACGAGGTCACGGAACTGCAGTAGGCGCTCGGTGGCGTCCGGGTCCTTGCCTGCCAGGTACTCGTCGATCGCGGCACTCATGGGACGCTCCTTTACATCGCCTGCAACGTTAGTTGATACAAATATCGGCGTGCATCGAACCTCCCGTCCCGCGACAGCGCGTGCTGCCGGCCTGCTGCTCGGCTTCGCCGCCGACCGTGTGTTCGCCGATCCCGCCCGGTGGCATCCCGTGGCCGGATTCGGCCGCACGGCAATGGCATTGGAGAAGGCGACGTACCGCGACTCCCGGTCGGCCGGGATCCTCCACGTGGCCGTCCTCGTCGGCGGAGCGGCAGGGCTGGGAGTCGCCGCGACGCGGGTGGCGCGGCGCGGGGGATGGGCAGGCGAGGCGGCCGGAACGGCCACCGCGACGTGGGCCGTGCTCGGCGGAACGTCGCTGGGACGGACCGGATCGACCATGGCCGCACACCTGGAGGCGGACGATCTCGCCGCCGCCCGCGCCCTGCTGCCGTCGCTGTGCGGTCGCGACCCCAGCGTGCTCGGCGTCGACGGACTCACCCGGGCGACGCTGGAGTCGGTGGCCGAGAACACGTCCGACTCGGCGGTCGGGGCATTCGTGTGGGGCGCGGTGGCCGGAATCCCCGGACTGTTCGTCTACCGGGCGTCCAACACCCTGGACGCGATGGTCGGCTACCGCTCGCCGAAGTACCGCAACTTCGGCTGGGCGGCGGCGCGGTGGGACGACGTCCTCAACCTGCTGCCCGCCCGCCTGACGGGTGCGCTGTCCGCCGCGGCCGCACCGACGGTGGGTGGGTCGCCGAACGAGGCGTGGGAGGCGTGGCGGCGCGACGCGTCCGGGCACCCCAGCCCCAACGCCGGCGTCGCGGAGGCCAGCGCGGCGGGCGCACTCGGGATCTCGCTGGGCGGGCGCACCGAGTACGCGCACGGCGTCGAGATGCGACCCGTCCTCGGCTCCGGGCCGTCGCCCCTGCCTGTCGACCTCGACCGCGCGGTGCGGCTGTCCGCGGCGGTACAGGTCGGTGCGGCGCTGGTGTCAGCGGCCCTTGCCGTAGCGGTCGGCCAACTTCGCTTCCGCCGCCGTCCGCGGCGCTGATTCCACCGGCTTGCTTCGGGTGAACGGCTTCTTCCGCGCCACCGGAGCGGGAGCCGGAGCGGAGTCTTCGGAGGTCTTCGCGGACTTCTCCTTGCGGCGTTCCCGCCACTCCGCGCGGATGAAGTAGGCCAGGCCGAGCGGGGCCATGATGCCGAACGCCAGCCACTGCAAGCCGTACGACAGGTACGGGCCCGCGTCGAGCTGGGGGAGCGGGATGGTCCCGAGCCCGCCGGGCTGATCGGGTTCGAGTTGCACGTACGCGTCGACGAGATCGGTGCCGATGAAACCGCCGATCTGACCCGCGTCGATGTAGTACACCTGGCGGAGCCCGTTCTCGTCGATCGGCTCCTTGCCTGCGATGGTGCCCTCGGACTTGCGCACGCGACCGTCGAGCGTCACCTGCCCGGCCGGTGGCGGATCCACCGGCGGCGGCTCGGTTCCCTGGACCGGTCGGACGTAGCCGCGGTTGACCAGAATCGTGCGACCGTCGGTCAGTTGCAGCGGCGTCAGGACCTCGTACGCGGGCTGCGATTCGATGGACCGCAACCGGACCAGCAGATCACTGTTCTGGACGTAGGAGCCCGTCGCGGTGACGCGGCGCCACTCGTCGTCCGGATTCGGCGCCACGCCGGACAGCAGCGTCTCCAGCGGGACGGGATCGGCGTCGACCGAGTCGGCGATCAGCTGGTTCCGGTGCTCCGTCGACGTGTTCTTGCCGAGCTGCCACGGAGCGAGCACGTAGAAACACATGAATGCGAATCCGGCGACCACCAAGGCCAACACCAACCAGCCGGGTCGCAACAGAAATCTCAGCCTTCGCACGCCTCCACGGTAGCCGCTCGCAGGTGGGGACCCTGATCGTGGGTTACCGGCTGCGCACCCAGTCGAGCAGCCCGGGCACCGCGGCCTCGATCTGCAGGCGGACCCGCTCGAAGTCCTCGAGGTCGCCGTAGAAGGGGTCGGGGACGGACGACGTGTCCGCATCCGGGTCGAAACTGCGCAGCAGCCGGCGGCGTTCGTCGGGCACGCCCATGTGGGCAAGCTCACGGTCGTGGTTGGCCGCGAGAGCGACCACCAGATCGGCGCCGAGATGAAACGGCCCGACCTCCGCTGCCGTGTGGCCCGTCGGGTACCCGTTCAGCTTCAGGGTCTCGTTGGTGCGGATGTCGGCCTCGCGGCCGACGTGCCAGCCGTGGGTCCCGGCGCTGCTCACCATCACCCGGTCGTCGAGGGCTTCCCGGCGGAGGTGTTCGGCGAAGATCTTCTCGGCCATGGGGGAGCGGCAGATGTTGCCGGTCCACACGAACGTCACGTGCAACGGGGTGTCAGGCCGCGTCATCGAGCATCTTCCCGAGGTGGGCGACGGTCTGCGCCGTCGTGTGCGCGCGCTCGGCCTCGGCCGGGAAACCGTAACCCCACTCGACGAACACCGCAGGGATGCCCCAGTGCGCGGCACCGAGGACGTCGTGGTCACGGTCGCCGACCATCAGGACGTCGGGGGTGGCGCCCTCGGTGGCGGTGACTCCCAGGTTCCGGAGGGAGTGGGCGATCACGTCCGACTTGGCGCGGCGACTGCCGTCGTCGCTGGCGCCGCCGATGAACTCGAAGTAATGGGCCAGTTCGAAGTGCTCGAGGATGCGGATCGCGAACCGTTCGGACTTCGACGTGGCGACGGCGAGCCTCCTGCCGCTGTCGCGGGCGTCGATCAGCACCTTCTCGATGCCGTCGAAGACGGCGTTCTCCGCCCACCCCACGTTGTCATAGCGCTCGAAGTAGGCGGCGATCGCTCGCTGCACGACGTCTTCGTCCAGCCCCATCGACCGGAACGTGTCGATCATCGGCGGGCCGATGACGGCGTCGATCATCTCGTCGGTCGGTTCCGGCTGACCGATCGTCGCGAGCGCATGACGGAACCCGGCGTGAATGCCGGGCGCGGAGTCGGTGAGGGTGCCGTCGAGATCGAACAGCACGATCGGAGCCGACAGAGCAGAAGGGGCGGAGGACGGGGAGGTGGAGAGAGATGTCACCGGACCATTGTCCCTTAGGCTCGACAGCTGTGGACATTCGTGCCGGTAGCCGGGAGAGCCTGCGTCACCACGGAGACGTGGATGCGGGCCCCGGTCTCCTCGATTTCGCAGTGAACGTGCAGGGCGACGGGCCCCCCGAATGGCTGCGACTGCGGCTCGCGGACGCGTTGCCGCGCCTGGGCTCCTATCCCACCGTCGCTGCCGATCGCGCCGCCCGGAGCGCCGTGGCCTCCCGGCACGGCCGCTCGCCCGACGAGGTGCTGCTCCTCTCGGGTGGGGCCGAGGGCTTCTCCCTGCTCCCGCGGCTCGGGGTCCGGGAGGCGGCGCTGATCCATCCGTCGTTCACGGAACCGGAGTGGGCGCTGCGGGAGGCGAACGTCCCCGTCGCGCAGGTGCTGCTCGACGATCCGTACGTTCTGGACGCCGCGGCGGTCCCCGAATCCGCCGACCTGGTGGTGATCGGCAACCCGACCAATCCCACCTCGGTGCTGCACTCGGCGGAGGAGATCCTGCGGCTGCGCCGGCCCGGGCGGATCGTCGTGGTCGACGAGGCGTTCGCCGACGCGGTGCCGGGCGAGGCCGAGTCGCTCGCCGGTCGTTCGCTGCCCGACGTGCTGGTGCTGCGCAGCCTCACCAAGACGTGGGCTCTGGCCGGACTGCGCTGCGGGTACGCCCTCGGCTCCCCGGAGATTCTCGAACGCCTGCAGGTGGGGCGGGCGCACTGGCCACTGGGAAGCCTGCAGGTGGAGGCGATCGCCGCATGCAGCGAACCGGACGCCGTCGCCGCCGCCCGCGAGCACGCCGTCGTGCTGGGTGCGTGGCGGGACGACATGATCCGGCGGCTGAACGCGATCGGCGTCGCGGTGCACCAGCCCGCCGCCGCACCGTTCCTGCTGCTCCGACTGCCGGACGGCGAACTCGTGCGGAAGCAACTACGCGAGCGCGGCATCGCCGTGCGGCGGTGCGACACGTTCCCCGGACTCGGTCCCGACTTCCTCCGGGTCGCGGTGCGCCCCCGAGAGCAGGCCGACATCCTGATCGAGACGATGAAGGAGATCATGTGAACCCGGTGCGTCTCGCCGACGTGATCGCGACCCTGGACGCGGCGTACCCGCCCGCCCTCGCCGAATCGTGGGACTCCGTCGGCCTCGTATGCGGCGACCCCGACGACACGGTGGCGACGGTGACGATCGCGGTCGATCCGACCGCCGCGGTGGTCGACGAGGCGATCGACGCCGGCGCCGACCTTCTGCTCGTCCACCACCCGCTGCTGCTGCGGGGCGTCGACACCGTCGGCGCTCACACACCGAAGGGTGCGCTCGTCCACAAGCTGATCAAGGCCGGATGCGCCCTGTTCACCGCACACACCAACGCCGACTCCGCGGACCCCGGCGTCTCCGACGCCCTGGCAGCGGCGCTCGGACTCACCGTCACCGGGCCGATCGACCCGCAGCCCACCGAGAACCTCGACAAGTGGGTCGTCCTGGTCCCGGCAGGCGACGCAGACACGGTGCGTCGCGCCCTGTTCGACGCGGGCGCCGGTCACATCGGCAACTACCGCGACTGCAGCTGGTCCGTCACCGGGCAGGGCCAGTTCCTCCCGACCGACGGCGCGAACCCCACCCTCGGTGCGGTCGGTGCGCTCGAACGTGTCGAGGAGAGCCGGGTGGAGGTGATCGCCCCGCGCGGCATCCGGCAGAAGGTGCTCGCCGCGATGCGCGCCGCCCACCCGTACGAGGAGGTCGCGTTCGACGTCTTCGAGATGGCGACCTTCCCCGGACCCCGCGGCCTCGGGCGGGTCGGGGAGCTCTCCGAGCCGCTGTCGCTGCGCGACTTCACCGGCCGGGTGGCGGACGCGCTCCCCGCCACGACGTGGGGCGTGCGCGCCGCGGGCGACCCCGAAGCCACGATCCGCACCGTCGCGGTGTGCGGCGGCTCGGGCGACTCCTACCTGGACGCCGTCGCACGACTCGGCGTGGACGCCTACGTCACCGCCGATCTGCGACACCACCCGGCGGACGAGCACCTGCGCGCCGGAGGCCCGGCCCTCATCGACGTCGCGCACTGGGCGAGCGAGCAGCCGTGGTGTGACCAGGCCAAGGGCGTCCTCGACACCGCTTTCGGCCGGACGCCGGAATGGCAGGTGCGGGTGTCGGCCGTACGGACCGATCCGTGGTCGGTCAGCGCGTCGCCGCCGTAGCGCCGTCCGGCCGAAACCCGTGATCCGCCGGGGTACGGTTGACACCCAGCAATCTGCACACAAGAACCCTTCACAGAAGACAGCAGGAGTTACCACGCGTGAACGTCGAACCACAGGTGCAGTCCAAGCTTCTCGACCTCGCCGGCGTCGATGCGGAGCTGTCGAGGATCGCCCACCGACGCACCGCGCTTCCCGAGCGTCAGGAAGTCGAGCGGCTCGAGGCGGAGCGCGTCACCCGCAAGGACGCGGCCGTGGCCGTCGAAATCGTCCTCGACGATCTCGACCGCGACATCCGCAAGCTCGAAGGTGAGGTCGACGCCGTCCGTCAGCGCGAGGACCGCGACCGCACCCTGCTCCAGAGCGGAACGGTCGGATCGAAGCAGCTCACCGAACTCGAACACGAACTCGGCAGCCTCGTCCGCCGTCAGGGACTGCTCGAGGACGAATTGCTCGAGGTGATGGAACGGCGCGAAGCGTCGCAATCCGACCACGACCACGCCGGCGCGCAGCTGTCGCAGATCGAGGATGACCTCATCGACGCCGCCCGCCGCCGGGACGACGCCGTCGCGGATCTGGACGCCGCCGAGCAGCGCTGCATCCGCGACCGCACGGCGCTGGCCGACCAGTTCCCCGCCGATCTCATCGCCGTCTACGAGAAGCAGCGCAGCCAGAACGGTGTCGGTGCGGCACTGCTGCAGGCGCGGCGCTGCGGAGCGTGCCGCATCGAACTCGACCGCGGCGAGATCGCCCGCATCACCGCGAGCGCACCCGACGTCGTCGCGCGCTGCTCCGAATGCGGCGCGATCCTGGTGCGCACCAAGGAGTCGGGTCTGTGAGTGCCGGTCGGGTCGTCGTCGAGGCCGACGGTGGTTCGCGCGGCAATCCCGGACCCGCCGGCTACGGCGCCGTGGTGTTCGACGCCGACCACGGCACCGTACTCGCGGAGCGTAAGGAGAGCCTCGGGATCGCCACGAACAACGTCGCCGAGTACCGGGGCCTGATCGCCGGTCTCGACGCCGCCGCCGAACTCGGCGCGTCCGAGGTGGAGGTGCGGATGGACTCCAAACTGGTGGTCGAGCAGATGTCCGGGCGCTGGAAGGTGAAGCACCCGGACATGATTCCGCTGCAGCGTCAGGCGTCCACACTGGCCCGGCAGTTCGATCGCGTGTCCTACACGTGGATTCCGCGGGCGGAGAACGCGCACGCCGACCGCCTCGCCAACGAGGCCATGGACGGCGCCGCCGGCATTTCCGACGCCGAACCGGAACCGGCTGCCGTCCAGTCGGAGAAGACCACCCCCGCGGCGCCGGGCTGGATGGACACGACGGGCGCCCCGACCCGGATGCTGCTGCTCCGGCACGGGCAGACCGCGCTGTCCGTCGACCGGCGGTACTCGGGTCGAGGGAATCCCGCCCTCACCGACATCGGGCAGGCCCAGGCGAACGGCGCGGCCGCCCGCTTCGCGGGCAACAGCGGAATCGCGGCCGTGGTGTCGTCCCCGTTGGGGCGCGCGCAGCAGACCGCGGCGGCGGCGGCGAAGGTCCTCGGACTCCCGGTCACCGTGCACGAGGGCCTCACCGAAACCGACTTCGGCGAGTGGGAGGGCCTCACGTTCAGGGAGGCTGCCGACCGCGACCCCGAACTGCACCGCAAGTGGTTGTCGGACACGTCGGTGTGCCCGCCTGCGGGGGAGAGCTTCGACGAGGTGCGGGAGCGCATCCTGAAGGTCCGCGACGACCTCACCGCTTCCTACGCCGGCTCCACGATCCTGGTGGTCACCCACGTGACCCCCATCAAGACCCTGTTGCAGTTGGCGCTCGACGCGGGACCCTCCCTGCTGTACCGGCTGCATCTGGATCTGGCGTCGCTGAGCATCGCCGAGTTCTATCCCGACGGCGGCTCGTCGGTCCGCCTGGTCAACGACACCTCCCACCTGTGAGTACTTGTTAACCGCGGGCGGTTGACAAGTACTCACAGGCCCAGAGGGCACCGACCGCGGCGAGCAGGGTCAATGGCGTGGTCACCAGCGCGAGAATCGTGAACGTCCGGAGATCTGCGGGAGATCCGGCGCGCGCGGCCACGCGCCGCCACAACATGATCGCCAGCGACCCCACGTACGTGAGGTTGGGGCCGAGGTTCACACCGAGCAGCATCGCCAGCACGAGTCCGGTCGGAGCGTGCGGTCCGAGCGCTGCCAGCAGGAGCAGCGTGGCGGGGAGGTTGTTCACCAGGTTCGCGGCGACCGCGGCGACGACGGCCATCGTGAGCAGTGCCGTGAACGACGTGTCGGTGGGCAGCCGCGTCCCGATCCATTCGCCGATCGGACCGTTCGCGACCCCGGCCACGACGACGCCGAGGATCAGGACGAACCCGCAGAACCACACGTCGATCGAGTACACGATCCGGCCCATGCTGGTCCGGCCGTCGCGCAGGGCGACGACGCCCAGCACGATCGCCCCCGCCGCGGCCACCCACGCCGGGGCGACACCGACGAAGCCGGACACCGCGAACCCCAGGAGTGTGGCCGCGATGATCGACAGTGCGACTACCGGCGCCGGCGGATCGCGCTTCGGCTCCGGCTCGGCTTCGGGCCGGTCGAGGTGACGCCGGAAGAACACGCGGAACAGGACCAGTTCGACGACGACCGCCACTGCCCACGGCAGCGCCATCACGGCGGTGAAATGCAGGAAGGTCAACCCGGTCGCCGAGAACGCGATGAGGTTCGTGAGATTGGAGACGGGCAGCAGGGTCGACGCGGTGTTCGACAGGTGCGCGGTGGCATACGAATGGGGGCGCGGGTCCATCCGCAGCGAGCGGGCCGTGGCGATCACCGCCGGTGTCAGCAGGACCACCGTGGCATCGAGACTCAGCACCGCGGTGGTCAGCGCCGCAGCTCCGAACACGAGAGTCAGCAGCCTCTTCGGATCCCCCCGCGCCCCGCGCCGCAACCGGCCCGCGATCCAGGTGAACACCCCCATGGCGTCCGCGAGGTGCGCAAGGACGAGGATCGCCGCCAGGAACCCGACGGTCGGGGCCATCTCGGACACTTCGTCCCAGGCCGCCGTCGGCGTCACCAGACCGGTGGCCAGGACGACGACGGCGGCCGGTGCGGCCGCGACGATCTCGGGCAGCTTGCGTGGACGCACGACCGCGAAGACGAGGACTCCGGCGACGAGCGCCACCGCCAGAACTGTCACCGAGGGGTCACTTCAGGAGCTTGTGGAGCGTGCGCAGATTCCGGGTCGTGGTGAACGCCTTGAGCTTGGGAGCGCCGGTGCTCTTGCCGAACCTGCTCTTCAGCGTCATGCCCCGTTCGACTTCCCAGTACAGGACGCCGTCGCCGGCCTGTACCCGTTCGACGTCCGGATCCAGCTCGTCCCCGATGCTCAGAAGTGTGTCCAGGACCTCGGGTTCGGGCGTCACCAGCACGTACGGGTGCCAGCCTTCTCGCTCGGGGTCGAACGGGTAGTCGTCGACGATCTTCCGTACCGTGTCGAGGTCGAGGACGAAAACCCAGGCTTCGTAGTGGAATTCGGCACGCAGCCCGGCTTCGATCTCACTCTTCAGTGCGGGGACGTCGTCGCGGTCGGAATCGAAGAGCACGTTGCCCGACGCGAGAACGGTCTTCACGTTCTCGAATCCCAGGTCGACGAAGGTGTTACGGAGGTCGGCCATCTTGATGTTGATGCCGCCCACATTGATACCGCGCAGGAGGGCGGCGTATCGGGTCATGATCAGACCATAGTGCGGCGGCATGACACGTTCGCGCGAACTGTAGGCTGATCGGGCGGACGAGTTGGCCGGGCGACCGCGGCACAGGGAACCAGCACATCAGTGCACAGGCCCCGAGTCGAGGAAAGTCCGGACTCCACAGAGCAGGGCGGTTGTTAACGGCAACCCGAGGTGACTCGCGGGACAGTGCCACAGAAAACAGACCGCCGGCGCCACATCCTCCGGGGTGAGGCGTCGGTCAGGGTGAAACGGTGCGGTAAGAGCGCACCAGCACCCCGGGTGACCGGGGTGGCTAGGTAAACCCCGCCCGGAGCAAGGTTGAAGGCCGCACCGGATCCTCCGGGATTCCGGTGCGGCTGCGCAGGTGTTCGAGGGCTGCTCGCCCGAGCCTGCGGGTGAACCGCTCGAGGTACCCGGCGACGGTGTGCCCAGATGGATGGTCGCCACCCGGCGCTTCGGCGCTCGGGGACAGGATCCGGCTTACACGCCAACTCGTCCGCCTCACCTGCGCGCCGGTCGGCGAGGTCTCGACCCTGACTGGCGAGTAACAAACAGACCGGTTAGCATCTTTCCCGCAACGGCCCGACTGACCCGAATCGGGGTCGATGCCGGGGCCCGTCGCCCACGTCCGTGGGCGACGGGGCCCCTCTATCGGCAGCAGTAAATGTAACTCGTGATAGCGGTAACATCTGTCCATGGACTTGCCCCACGACATCGCCGGATCCGGCCCCACTCTGATACTCGTGCACGGGGTGGTGCATCGCCGGCAGGCCTGGAACGCCCTGCTGGATCAGTTGACGCCCTATCGCCGGGTGGTCACCGTCGACCTTCCGGGACACGGAGAATCGGCGGCACTCGAAGACGGCCCGGACATGATGGATCAACTCCTCGAGGAACTGAGCGGGTTCGTCCGCTCGGTGACGCCGCCCGGCGAACGGCCGCACGTCGCCGGTAACTCGCTCGGAGGCTGGCTGTCCCTCGCTCTCGCGGCGCGGGGCGAGGTCGCCTCGGCCACGGCGCTGTCGCCCGCCGGCTTCTTCGTCAACCACGCCGATCAGGCCCGCACCATCTACACGTTCCGGGTCCTGCGTGGAATCGCCCGGGCGCTGGGGCCGAACGCTCCGAAGGCGCTGCGATACAAGGCCGTCCGCTATCCCTCGCTTGCCGCCTTCTTTGCGCGGCCCAGCCGGGTGCCGTACGAGGACGCCGTGATCGACGCGCATTCGCTCACCACGAATGCCCTGGTCGACAAGGGGATGACGGCCTCGTTCGACCTCCCGCCGGTCGTCGACGCGACGGTTCCGGTCACGGTGGCGTGGGGGCGGCGGGACCTGATTCTGCCGGTGTATCAGGCGCGACGCGTGCGCCGATTCTTCCCGCAGGCGCGGATACTGGTCCTGCCCGGCATCGGGCACGTCCCGATGACCGACGACCCGAATCTGATCAGCACGATTCTGCTCGGCGGCAGCTCGGCAGGTTCCCGCGACTCCCTGGACTGACCTCGGCCCTACCGCGCCTCGGCGACGACGACGGCGCCGAATCCGAAGAGGACCGTTCCGGTGATCCGATCCAGGACCCGTCGCACCGACGGTTTCTCCAGCGTGGTGCGCGCCCGGGTCAGCAGGAGGCTGTACGCGCCGAGCCAGACGATCCCGAGAAGCCCGTGGACGAGCACGAGCAACGCCAGGGTCGGGGCGGTCGGCCACCCGGGCGGAACGAGCTGGGGGAGCAGGCCGGTGTAGAACACCGCGATCTTGGGGTTCAGGAGATTCGTCAGGAACCCGGCCCGCCAACTCGATCCCGGCGATGGAACGGGCGCAGGTGCGGCCGCGGCGGCGCGTTTCCGCGACCGGCTGCGCCACAGGGTGGAGAGCCCCAGATACACCAGGTACAGCCCGCCGACGACCTTCACGACGGTGTACGCCTCCGCCGAGGCGGCGAGCACCGCGCCGAGCCCGACGACGGTCAGCGCGCCCCACACCATCAACCCGGCGACCACACCGAACGTCGCCCGCAGCGCGGCGCCGCGTCCACCGCACAGGCCGGCGCGGGTCACCACCGCCATGTCCGGGCCGGGAATGACGGTCAGGAGCCCGAGCACCGCGAACGCGGTCACCACGACACCGATCATCGGCCCAGTATGTCGGGTGCGCTCAGCGCAGTGAAATCCAGACCTGGGACTTGCCGAGCACCGTGTGCCCGTCGAACGTCACCGTCAGGTCGATCCTCGCGGTGCCCTCGGCCTCGTCGACGTGCGCGGCTTTCGCGACGACCTCGACGACCGCGCCCTCGTCCGGGGCGACGATCACCGGCTTGGTGAAGCGGGCACGGTATCCGGTGACCCGTGCCGGGTCGCCGAGCCAGTCGACGACGCACTGTGTCGCCAGTCCCAGCGTCAGCATGCCGTGCGCGAGCACGCCGGGCAGGCCCACGGCATCCGCGACGTCGTCCCGGTAGTGGATGGAGTTGAAGTCACCGGACGCCCCGGCATAGCGGACCAGGGATTCGCGGGTCACGTGGTATCGAGCCTTTGCGACGGTGTCGCCGAGCAGGATTCGTTGCGGGGCGGTCATTCCTCGTCCCCCCTGACGAACAGTGTCGACGTCATCGTGCTCACGTGATCGCCTGTGGCGTCGAGGATCTCGATGTCGGCGACGAGCAGCGTGTGCGGACCGCGTGGCATCACGTTCGTGACGGTGAGCACGGCGGAGAGTTCGTCGCCCGCGACGACCGGGCGGACGGACGTGGCGTGTTCGGTGCTGTGCACGAGGTTGACGGGCTCGATTCCCGACGTCGGATCCGCGACGAGCTGCGCCAGTGCACGTTCCTGCACGATGACGGGAAACGTGGGCGGGGCAACGAGATCGGCGTGACCGGCCGCGCGGGCGCTGTCGACGTCGAACGACGTCGGGTTGGTGGCGAAGACGGCACGGGCGAATTCCCTGATCTTCTCGCGGCCGACGAGGTAGGGCTCGGTCGGTGGGTAGACACGACCCTCGATCGCTGGATTCACTGCCATCAGGTCAGCCTAGAGACGTCCAGTCCCGGGGGCAGGGCGAAGCGTTCGGACAAACGTCACGAATGTGTCGCGGGCGTGCCTGCCCCTGCACAGCGAAGCCCCCGCCGGACACGTCCGGCGGGGGCTTCGAGGTATCGACTGATCGATAGCCGTCAGACGGGATCGACCATCAGCAGTTGGGCCCAGTAGGTGGCGCCTTCGGCACCGAGGTAGGGAAGTAGCTGATCAAAAATGATCGTTGACATGCTCGCTCCATTCTCTGTTCGGGCACTGCGCCGGGAAGGCGAGCCATCGGCACCGCACTGACCGGCGCCGGGGACCGTATCACCGGACAGGACTCCGAGGGTAACAGTCTGAGCGTGATCCACAACCCCACACGTCCCACCGGTGCCACACTGAGGGAATGACTGACGAAGATCATCTCTGGTACTACAACGTCGATGACGGCACGGTCACGCAGGGGAAGGCGGCATCGTCGATGTCCCGGATGGGGCCGTACCCCGACCGCGCGTCCGCCGAGAAGGCGCTGCAGATCGCCGCGGAGCGGAACAAGGCGGCGGACCGGGCAGACGAGGAGTGGAACAACTAGCGTTGCGGAGAGGGTGTGCGTGAGGTGCCGATGAGTCGTTTCGTTGCGCGCGGAATCGATTTCGGCACCGTGCGCACCGAATTCCACCTGCCGGAGGGGTATCCGCCCGCGGCGGTCGCGCAGGCGCGGGCGGCATCCGACCGGTACGCGTCCGAGCGGGAGAACCGCACCGATCTGGCGTTCGTCACCATCGACCCGCCCGATTCCCTGGATCTCGATCAGGCGCTGCACCTCGAGCGGACACACGACGGATTCGTCCTGCACTACGCGATCGCGGACGTCGGCGCCGTCGTGGAGCCCGGTGGAGTGCTCGACGTGGAAACCCGCAAACGCGGGCAGACGTTCTACCTCCCCGACGGCAAGGTGCCGCTGCACCCGAAAGAGCTTTCGGAGGGATCCGCGAGTCTCCTCCCCGACGAGGACCGTCCGGCGGTGGTGTGGCGGATCGAACTCGACGAGTCGGCCACACCCATGTCCTGCACGGTGTCCCGTGCGACGGTGCGTTCCGTGGCACGGCTGGACTACGCCGGTGTGCAAGCCGATTCGGAGGTGGGACGACTGCATCCGTCCATCGCGTCGCTGCCGGAGTTCGGCCGGCTCCGCACGGCGGCGGCGGTGGCGCGCGGAGCGATCGAACTCCGGCTCCCCGAGCAGGAAGTGGTGCCGGACGGCGACGGCTGGCGCGTCGACCTCGCGCCCCGCACCGAGGCCGACGACTGGAACGCCGAGGTTTCGCTCCTCACCGGAATGTGCGCTGCGGCCATGATGCTCGACGCGAAGGTCGGGCTGCTCCGCACCTTGCCGCCCGCCGGACCGGACGCGGTCGAGGCGCTGCGACGCACGGCGTCGGCGTTGGGGATCGACTGGCCGGAGAACGTCGGGGTCGGTGAACTCCTGGCGCGGCTCGACCCGAACTCGGCGTCGACGCTGGTGCTGATGACCGAGGCGCCGTCGCTGCTGCGGGGAGCCGACTACGCGGCGTTCGACGGCGCCCTGCCCGAACTGACCGCGCATGCCGCCATCGGCGCCCCGTACGCCCACGTGACCGCGCCGCTGCGCCGGCTCTCGGACCGGTACTCCACGGAGGTGTGCCTCGCCGTCACCGCCGGAACGCCGGTGCCGTCCTGGGTGCGGGACGCCCTGGGCTCGATGCCCGAGATCATGGTCGGCTCCGATTCCCTCGCGAGCAAGATCGACCGTGCCTGCATCGACCTCACCGAAGCAACCGTCCTCGCCGACCGGGTGGGGGAGACGTTCGACGCGACCGTGCTGCGGTCACGAAACGGCAAGCGCACCGCGGACGTGTTCGTCCCGTCGGTGTCCGTGATGGCGAAATGCGTGGGCGACCCCGCCGAGGGCGAACAGGTGAAGGTCAGGCTCGTCTCCGCCGACGTCTCGAAGCGGACCGTCGAGTTCGGTTACCCCGCATAGCGCGTCAGTCGCGGAACCGGTCCGTTGCCTCGACGAGGTGATGGACGATGCCCGGCTCCATCGCGGAGTGTCCCGCGTCGTCGACGATCTCGAGCCGGGAACCCGGCCAGGCCCGGTGGAGCGCCCACGCGCTGGTCGCCGGGCACACCACGTCGTAGCGACCTTGCACGATCACGCCCGGAATGCCGTCCAGGGCGGCGGCGTCGCGGAGAAGCTGGCCCTCGTCCAGGAACCCGCGGTTGTGGAAGTAATGGTTCTCGATCCGCGCGAAGGCCAGCGCGAATCTCGGCTGGGACGTCTCCACCACCCGTTCCGGTTTGGGGAGCAGCGAACTCGTGGCGCCCTCCCACGTGGACCACGCGACCGCGGCCCGCGTCGCGACGTCGGGATCGTCGGACTGCAGGAGCCGGTGGTAGGCCTCGACGAGGTCGCCACCGCGCTCCGGCTCCGGCACCGGCGCCAGGAACTCCTCCCACAGCTCGGGGAACAGGTGTCCGGCACCGCCGTTGTAGTACCAGTCGATCTCGCTGCGGCGCAGCAGGAAGATGCCGCGCAGCACCAGCTCGGTGACCCGGCCGGGATGCTTCTGGGCGTACGCGAGTGCCAGTGTGGAGCCCCACGACCCGCCGAAGACCTGCCACCGGTCGATGCCGAGATGGGTGCGCAGCAACTCCACGTCGCCGAGGAGACGGTCGGTGGTGTTGACCGAAAGATCGGCCCCGTCGGCGACGTGGGGTGTGGAACGTCCGCATCCGCGCTGGTCGAGCAGCACGATCCGGTACACCTGTGGGTCGAAGAACTGTCGTTGCGCGGGATCGGTGCCGCCCCCGGGCCCGCCGTGGAGGAACACGACCGGCTTCCCGTCGGGGTTACCGCTCTGCTCCCAGTACATCTGCTGTCCGTCGCCGACGTCGAGATGCCCGAACTGGTACGGCTCGAGCGGCGGGTACAGGGTGCGCAGCTGGGTCACGTCGGCCTCAGAACCCGATCAGGCCGGACGCCAGATCGGGGATCACCAGCGCGGTCACCGCTTCCTGCCGGATGCCGGGGCAGGCCGCCGTCGTGATGACGTCGATGCGGCCCCGGTCCTGCAGGAAGTCGAGCGCGTTGAGGTTGTTTCTCGCGATCCACGTGCCGACCAGGCCGTTCAACCCGGTCTTGCCGATGGTCGGGGTGTAGGTGCGCCAACTCTGCAACTGACCTTCGAGGTCGGTGCACAGCTGGGCGGCCTGCGCCTCGGTGACGCCACCCGGCACCAGGGCGGTGCCGGGAACCGCGGTGGTCGCCGGTGCCGGCGGCGCGGTGGTGCCGGGCGCGGGGGCGGGGCCCGGTCCGGCACATCCCGTGACGACCGCCGCGGCCGCCACCGTCCCGGCCGCCATCGCGGCCAGGCGGCGACGCCCGGTGCCCCGCACGTGTCGCTGTCCCATGAACATCCCCCTCGAATGTGTGCCGGCCCGGTGAGTCGAGGACGACCTAGAAGCTGTGCTCTTCCGCCGGGAACGTTCCGGCGCGTACCTCGGTTGCGTATGCGGCGGCCGCGTGACGCAACTCGTCACCGACGTTACCGAAGCGTTTGACGAACTTCGCCGTCTTGCCGCTGGTGTAGCCGGCCATGTCCTGCCACACGAGGACCTGGGCATCGCATTCGACGCCCGCCCCGATGCCCACGGTGGGGATGGTGAGCTTGCGGGTGACCTGGCCTGCGATCTCGGCGGGCACCATCTCCATGACGACGGAGAACGCGCCTGCCTCCTGCACGGCGATCGCGTCGGCGACCAACTGCTCGGCGGCGTCGCCGCGGCCCTGCACGCGGAAACCGCCGAGCGAGTTCACGCTCTGCGGGGTGAACCCGACGTGCGCCATCACGGGGATGCCTGCCGCGGTGATCGCCGCGATCTGCGGTGCGACGCGCTCGCCGCCTTCGAGCTTGACCGCGTGCGCCAGCCCCTCCTTCATGAACCGGGTCGCGGACGCGAGGGCCTGCTCCGGGGAGCTTTCGTAGCTGCCGAACGGGAGATCCGCCACCACGAGAGCGTGCGGCGCACCGCGGACGACGCCGCGAACGAGGGGGAGGAGTTCGTCGATCGTGACCGGGACGGTGGTCTCGTATCCGTAGACGACGTTGGCGGCCGAGTCGCCGACGAGGAGAACGGGAATCCCGGCTTCCTCGAAGATGCGGGCGCTGGAGTAGTCGTAGGCGGTGAGCATCGCCCAGCGTTCACCCTCGGCCTTCATGGCCTGGAGGTGGTGGGTTCGGGTCTTGCGCTTGGGAACGTCGTGCGATGGTGCTGATCCGTAGAGCCGATCTTCTGACGTGCTCGCGGACGACTTGCTATCGGACATCGTTGTCCCTTTCTGGCCTCGAGGCCCTTGACGGGTCCCCGGGTGCGGGTGATGACGCCTACAGTGTGCCACCGGCCCGCGGGGGAGCGAAGGGCTCGCGCGGGTGCAATAGGTCACACCGGCCGTCTGTCCTCTGACCTGCGGGAAGGCCTGCCGGCGCGGAACCCCTGGCACGATCGTCCTATGTCGAAGAGTGCTCGGGTACCTGCCGCGTTCGCGGGGTGCATCGCCGTCGTCCTTGTCGTCGCAGGCTGTGCGGGAGGCGGACGGGACGCCGGTGAGGCCGTCGCCGAACCGTCGGCGGCCGAGGCGGCTCCGGCCGGACCGATCCCCGCGGGGCTCGAGGAGTTCTACACGCAGCAGGTGCAGTGGGGTTCGTGCGAGGGGTACAGCACGGACGGGTCTCCGCTCGGCGACACTCTCGAGTGCGCGAAGGTGACCGTGCCGAACGACTACGCGAACCCCGGGGGCGCCACCGCACAGATCGCCGTCTCACGGTCGAAGGCGACCGGCGACAAGGTCGGATCGCTGCTCGTGAACCCCGGTGGGCCGGGGGCGTCGGGTATCGGCCTGGCGTCCGTCGCCGACGGCACCGAGATCGCCGAGCGGTTCGACGTCATCGGTTTCGATCCGCGCGGCGTCGGCGCGTCCACGCCGCAGGTGACCTGTCTGACCCCGCCGGAGGTGGACTCCCGGCGCAAGGACGACGACGTCGACATGAGTCCCGCCGGCATCGCGCAGACGGAGGCCGAGAACCGCGAGTACGCGGACAAGTGCGCGGAGCGGACCGGTTCCGACGTCCTCGCGCACGTCGGAACGTACGACGTGGTGCGCGACATGGACGTCATCCGGGCGGTGCTCGGTGACGAGAAGCTCAACTACCTCGGCTACTCGTACGGCACCCGGCTCGGCTCGACGTACGCGGAGACGTTCCCGGGCAACGTGCGCGCGATGGTCCTCGACGGTGCCCTCGACCCCGAGCAGGACCCGACGGAGGAAGTGATCCTGCAGGCGGCCGGATTCCAGTCGGCGTTCGATGCGTTCGCCGCGGAATGCATGCAGCAGCCGGACTGCCCGCTCGGCACCGACCCGGCGCAGGCGAACGCGAGGTTCCGGGCGCTCGTCGACCCGCTGATCGACAAGCCGGCCGCGACCACCGACCCGCGCGGACTCAGCTACACCGATGCGATCACCGGTGTCCAGCAGGCCCTGTACTCGCCGAATCTGTGGGGTCCGCTCCGCGGAGGCCTGGAGAGCCTGCAGACGGGGACGGGCGATTCGCTGCTGATGCTGGCCGATCTGTACGAGGGGCGCGCCGACGACGGCACGTACTCCAATCTCAACGACGCCTTCAATTCCATCCGCTGCATGGACGACCCGCCCGTCACCGACCGCGCGGTCGTCGGGGAGGCGGACGTGCGGTACCGCCAGGCGGCGCCGTTCCTCGACGACGGACGCGGCACCGGCAGTGCGCCGCTGGACGTCTGCGCGTTCTGGCCCGCGCCGAACACGGGCTCGCCGCACACGGTGTCGGCGCCCGGGATCCCGCCGGTCGTCGTCGTGTCGACGACCGAGGACCCGGCGACGCCGTACCAGGCGGGTGTGGATCTGGCGAAGCAGATGAACGGTTCGCTCGTCACGTACCGGGGCACTCAGCACACCGTCGTTCTCGACGGCGAGGCGTGCGTCGACGACGCCGTCACGGACTATCTGGTCGACCTCGCCGCGCCGCCCGCGGACCTGACGTGCTGACGCACGCCTGTGACGGGATCGGCCGAGGTGCCCGCACGCTGGCACGATGCGGAATCCGGCAGGGTCGAATCAACGAAGTAACACAGATTTAACGAACTTTGCTTACTCTCGCGGACATGGATCGCCAAAAGGAATTCGTGCTTCGCACCCTCGAAGAGCGCGACATTCGGTTCGTCCGATTGTGGTTCACGGATGTTCTCGGATACCTGAAATCGGTGGCGATCGCCCCCGCGGAACTGGAAGGTGCCTTCGAGGAGGGCATCGGCTTCGACGGATCCGCGATCGAGGGCTTCTCCCGGGTGTCCGAGGCGGACACGGTCGCGAAGCCGGACGCCTCCACGTTCCAGGTGCTGCCGTGGAGTTCGAGCAAGGGGCATCAGCACTCCGCCCGCATGTTCTGCGACATCGCCATGCCCGACGGTTCCCCCTCCTGGGCGGATTCGCGGCACGTGCTGCGTCGTCAGCTGAACAAGGCGAGCGATCTGGGCTTCAGCTGCTACGTGCACCCCGAGATCGAGTTCTTCCTCCTGGAGAACGGGCCGATCGACGGCACGCCGCCGAAGCCCGCCGACTCCGGCGGCTACTTCGACCAGGCCGTCCACGATTCCGCGCCCAACTTCCGCAGGCACGCCATCGACGCACTCGAGTCGATGGGCATCTCCGTCGAGTTCAGCCACCACGAGGCGGCTCCCGGCCAGCAGGAGATCGACCTGCGGTACGCGGACGCCCTCTCGATGGCCGACAACGTGATGACGTTCCGCTACGTCGTCAAGGAGGTCGCGATCGCCGAGGGTGTGCGCGCCACGTTCATGCCGAAGCCGTTCAGCGATCAGGCGGGCTCGGCGATGCACACCCACATGAGCCTGTTCGAGGGCGACACCAACGCCTTCCACAACCCGGACGATCCGATGCAGCTGTCGGAGACCGGTAAGGCGTTCATCGCCGGCATCCTCGAGCACGCCAACGAGATCAGCGCCGTCACCAACCAGTGGGTGAACTCCTACAAGCGGCTGATCCACGGTGGCGAGGCCCCGACCGCCGCGTCCTGGGGTCCGTCCAACCGGTCGGCGCTGGTCCGCGTTCCGATGTACACGCCGAACAAGGCGTCGTCGCGTCGCGTCGAGATCCGCAGCCCCGATTCGGCCTGCAACCCGTACCTGACTTTCGCGGTGCTCCTCGCCGCGGGTCTGCGCGGAATCGAGAAGGGCTACGAACTTCCGCCGGAGGCGGAGGACGACGTGTGGGCGTTGACGTCGGCCGAGCGCCGCGCCATGGGCTACCGGGAACTGCCCGGCAACCTCGACGGCGCGCTGCGCGAGATGGAGAAGTCGGAGTTGGTGGCCGAAGCCCTCGGCGAGCACGTGTTCGACTTCTTCCTGCGCAACAAGCGTCGCGAGTGGGAGGAGTACCGGAGCCACGTGACGCCGTTCGAACTCAAGACGTATCTGGGGTTGTGAGCAAGAGCATGGTGAAGCCTCCGGCAGCGCGTTCTGCCGTTCCCGGTCCGGGTCGTCTGGGTCTCGTCGAGCCGACCGCTCCGTCCGAACTCCGCGATCTGGGCTGGGTCGGTGAAGACAGCATCGAACTGCTCTGGTCGTTGTCGCGGGCCGCGAACGCCGACCTCGCCCTCCGCACCCTGGTGCGCCTGAAGGAAGGTCTCGGCGAGGGCTGGGCCGAACTCGATGCGGCGCTCCGCACCGACAAGGGTCTGCGCGGCCGGCTGTTCGGTCTGTTCGGCGCGTCCAGCGCGTTCGGCGACCACCTGGTCGCGGATCCCTCGTCGTGGAAGATCCTCGCCGGCGACGTCCGCCTCCCGTCGAAGGACGAGGCGACCGCCACGATGATGGCAGCGGTCGGCGCCGAACCCGAGGAGGGCGCCCACCCGGACGCCAACCTCTACCGGGCGAAGGTCACCGGACCCGATGCCATTGCGGCGCTGCGCAAGGCGTACCGCGACGAGCTGATGCTGCTCGCCGCCGTCGATCTCGCGGCGACTGTCGAGAACGAACCGGTACTTCCGTACCAGACCGTCGGGCATCAGCTGTCCGACCTGGCGGACGCCGCGCTCAACGCCGCCCTAGCGGTGGCCGTCGCAGCCGTGTGCCCGGACGCGCCGTGCCCTGTGCGGCTGGCCGTCATCGCCATGGGCAAGTGCGGTGCCCGCGAACTCAATTACGTCAGCGACGTGGACGTGGTCTTCGTCGCCGAACCCGCCGACGCGATCGCCAGCCGGATCGCCGGCGAGATGATGCGCATCGGGTCCTCGGCCTTCTTCGACGTGGACGCCGCGCTGCGGCCGGAGGGTAAGCGCGGGGAACTCGTCCGCACCCTCGAGTCCCACGTCGCGTACTACAAGCGCTGGGCCAAGACCTGGGAGTTCCAGGCGCTGCTCAAGGCCCGCCCGATGATCGGCGACGCCGCGCTCGGACAGCAGTACGTCGACGCCCTCAGCCCGATGGTGTGGACCGCGTCGGAGCGCGAGGACTTCGTTCCCGAGGTGCAGGCGATGCGCCGCCGGGTGGAGGAGATGGTTCCGCCGGAACTCCGCGAACGTGAACTGAAACTGGGCCGCGGCAGTCTGCGCGACGTCGAGTTCGCCGTCCAGCTCCTGCAGCTCGTGCACGGGCGTGCGGACGAGGCGCTGCACGTCCAGAGCACCATCGACGCGCTGACCGCTCTCGCCGCCCGCGGCTACGTGGGCCGCGACGACGCCGCGAATCTCGCTGCGTCCTACGAGTTCCTGCGGTTGCTCGAGCACCGGCTGCAGTTGCAGAAGCTGCGGCGCACGCACACCCTCCCGCCCGCCGACGACGAGGAGGCGCTGCGCTGGCTGGCTCGCGCGGCGCACATGCGGCCCGACGGCAGCAAGGACGCACTCGGCGTTCTCAACGCGGAGATCAAACGCAACTCGCACCGCGTGCGGCGCCTGCACGCCAAGCTGTTCTACCGGCCGCTGCTCGAATCGGTGGCGCGCATCGACAAGGAGGCGCTGCGGCTGAGCCCGGACGCGGCCATCCGCCAGTTGGCGGCGCTGGGCTACACCGCCCCGGAGAACGCGCTCGGGCACCTCACCGCACTCACCAGCGGCGCGTCCCGCAAGGGCCGCATTCAGGCGCTGCTGCTGCCGACACTCCTCGAATCGCTCGCCGACACACCGGATCCCGATGCGGGCCTGCTCGCGTACCGGCGGCTGTCGGACGCGATGACCGATCAGACCTGGTTCCTCCGGCTGCTGCGTGACGAGGCCTCGGTCGCCGAGCGGCTGATGACGGTCCTGGGATCCTCGGCCTACGTCCCCGACCTGCTGATCAAGGCGCCCGACGTGGTGCGCCTGTTCGCGGATTCGCCTGCCGGGCCGCGACTGCTGGAGTCGAAGCCGGAGGACGTCGCCCGCGGCATCCTGACGGCCTCGGCACGCCACGACGACCCTGCCCGCGCGATCGCGGCGGCGCGCTCTCTGCGCCGGTACGAGCTGGCCCGTATCGCCTCCGCGGACATCCTCGGCATGCTCGACGTGCCGGGCGTGTGCAAGGCGCTGTCGTCCGTATGGGCGGCCGTGCTCAATGCCGCCCTGGCGGCCGTGACCAAGGCGAGCGAGAAGGAACTCGGCACACCCGCCCCCGCGACGTTCACGGTGATCGGCATGGGCAGGCTCGGCGGCGGTGAGCTCGGCTACGGCTCCGACGCGGATGTGCTCTTCGTGTGCGAGCCGCGCGAGGGGATCGACGAGACGGTCGCCGTCAAGTGGGCCAACAGCATCGGCGACAAGGTGCGGGCCCTGCTCGGCGCGCCCAGCACCGATCCGCCGCTCGAGGTCGACACGGGCCTGCGGCCGGAGGGTCGCAGCGGCCCGATGGTGCGCACACTGGCGTCCTACGAGGCGTACTACGCGCAGTGGGCGCAGGCGTGGGAGATCCAGGCACTGCTGCGCGCGCATCACGTCGCGGGCGACGCCGATCTGGGCCTGCGCTTCCTGCACATGATCGACAAGACCCGCTATCCGGAGGGCGGGGTGTCGGAGCAGGCGGTCCGCGAGATCCGGCGCATCAAGGCTCGCGTCGACTCGGAGCGGCTGCCGCGCGGCGCCGACCCGGCGACGCACACCAAGCTCGGGCGCGGCGGCCTCGCCGACATCGAATGGACCGTGCAGCTGATCCAGCTCCGGCACGCCCACGAGATCGAGTCGCTGCACAACACGTCGACTCTCGAGACACTCGACGCGATCGGCGCGGCCGAGTTGCTCAGCGAGTCCGACGTCGAACTGCTGCGTGACGCGTGGATCACGGCGACGAAGGCACGCAACTGCCTCGTGCTCGTCCGCGGCAAGGCCACCGATCAGCTGCCCGGTTCGGGCCGGGTGCTGTCCGCGGTCGCGCAGATCGCCGGTTGGGGTGGCGGCGATGCCGGCGAGTTCCTCGACAACTACCTGCGGGTGACCCGGCGGGCCAAGGCTGTGGTGGAGAGAGTCTTCGGGGAGTGATCGCCGCCTGGGGGGTGCGGGCACTGACGGCCCTCGGGTGGCTCGCGGTGCTCGTCGGTGTCTTCGGCGTCGTGCTGAGGTTCCTCGACGTCCAGAACCAGCGCCTGCTCGTGCTGGCGTCCGCGGCGCCGTACCTGATGGCGGCCGCCGCGGTCGGGGTGCTGTTGCTGGGAATCACCCGGCACTGGATCGGTTTCGGGGTCGCGCTGGCCGTGGCCGCGGTGGCCACCCTGTCGCAGGGCCCGCTGTACGTGGCGAACAGTTCGGTGACGGCGTCCGGGCCGGAACTGACGGTGATGCAGGCCAACATCTGGCTGGGGAACGCCGACGCGGACTCCCTCATCCGGCAGATCCGGGACAACGATGTGGACGTGCTCACCACCAACGAACTCACACCGGAGGCCGTCGACCGGTTGGTGGCCGCGGGAATCGAATCGACGCTGCCGTTCTCGTTCCTCGTGCCCGGCAGTGGCGGCGAGGGAACCGGGATCTGGAGCCGGTACCCGCTGACCGACAAGGTCCACCACTCGGAATTCGTCCTGTCCGCGCTGTCGGCCCGGGTGGAACTCCCGGACGGTGCGAGCACGGCGCTGTACGCGTTCCATCCGGTTCCGCCGTGGCCGTCGGATCCGTCGCTGTGGTCGCGCGAGATGGACCGCATCAAAACCATTCTCGACGCCGTCCCCGCCGATTCGGGACCCGTGATCGTCAGCGGCGACTTCAACTCCACCCGTGACCACGTGAAGTACCGCAACCTCGTGACCGGACGCTACCGCGATGCCGCCGACCAGGTGGGTGCCGGAATCCAGAACACGTACCCCGCCGACCGGCAGCCGTTCCCGCCGATGATCGCGATCGATCACATCGTCACGAGCGGAGCGCAGGCGGAGTCCGTGGAATCGGTGGTCCTGAGGGGTTCGGATCATCGAGGCCTGATCGCGAAGATCGCCCTCGGCAGCTGACCGTCACGGCAGCGTGACGAAGCCCTTCTCCACCAGCCAGTCCCGGGCCACGTCCGCCGGTTCCTCGCCCTCGACGTCGACCCGCCGGTTCAGTTCGGTGATCTCCTCGTTGGTCAGCGCCGCGGAGATCGGGGCCATCACCTCCGCCACCTGCGGGTGCGCCTCGGCGAAATCCTTGCGCATCGTGATCGCCGGGTTGTACTTCGGGAAGAACTGGCGATCGTCGTCCAGCAGCACCAGATCGAGCGCGATGATGCGGCCGTCCGTCGTGAACACCTCGCCGAACTTGCACTGCGTCCCGTCCGCGGTGGCCTGATAGATGATGCCGGTCTGCAGGATCTGGCGGTTCGCGCGGGCGGGGTCGAAGCCGTACTTCGCGGCCATACCCGGGAACCCGTCCTGCCGGACGTTGAATTCGGTTTCGACGCAGGTCGTGGCCGCGGCGGGGTCGCGGTTGACCAGATCCGCATACTCCGACAGGGTGGTGATCCCGGTTTCCTCGGCGGTCTGCCTGCTCATCGCGAGTGCATACGTGTTGTTCATCGGGGCAGGATCCACCCACACCATCCCGTTGCTGTCGAGGTCCTCGTCGCGGACCGCCTCGAACTGCGCGGTCGGGTCGGGGATCGGGATCTCGTTGCCGAGGTAGTTGATCCACCCGGTCCCGGTGTACTCGTAGGTGACGTCGATCTGCCCGTCCAGCTGGGCGTCCCGCGTGCTGTTGGACCCCTGGATGTTGGTGAGGTCACGCACGTCGGCGCCGGCAGCACTGAGCGCGAACTCGATGATGTACCCGAGGGTGACCTGCTCGGTGAAATCCTTGGAACCGACGGTGATCTTGACGTCCTCGAGTTCGGGTACCGGCTGGATGCTGCCCGGTTCCACCGACAGCGGCAGGGCGCCACCGGATTCGAGGCCGCAGGACGCTGCGAGGATCCCGCACAGTGTCACGGCCGTCGCGGCGATCGCCTTCCGGAGGTGGTTCATCAGCGCAGCCCCTTCGGGCCGAGGAACTCCTCGGCCAGGGCACCGCACCAGTCGACGAGCAGCGCCAGCGCGACCGCGAGCACGGCCCCCACCACCAGGGTCACGTTGTCGCGCAACTTGTATCCGGTGTCGATGAGGATCCCCAGACCGCCGGCGCTGACGAGGAAACTGAGTGTCGCGGTGCCCACGGCAAGCACGAGCGACGTGCGCAGTCCCGCGAGGATGTACGGGACGGCGAGCGGGAACTCGACCTTGCGCAGGACGAGACCGGCGGTCATGCCCTGTCCGCGCCCGGCGTCGATGACGGCGGGATTGACCTCCTGCAGACCCAGGATCGTGTTCCGGAGAACGGGCAGGAGCGAGTAGAACGCGATGGGGAGCACGCCGATCCAGAATCCGGTGGTCCCCGTCGCCAGGAAGAGCAGCACCAGCAGTCCGATCGCCGGCGCGGCCTGTCCGATGTTGGCGATGCCGAGGAAGATCGGTGCCAGTTTGGTGAACCCGGGCCGCGTCAGCAGGATCCCCAGCGGAACCGCGATGACGACGACGATCGCGACCACCGCGACCGTGATCAGCACGTGCTGCCACGTCAGGGTCGCGATGTTGGCGGCGTTGAGACTGCCCTTCTGCGTGGCGGTGAGTTCGCGGTTGAAGGCCCAGGCGAGCACACCCACCACCAGGATCACGACGATGACCGGCTGGACCAGCAACCGGGCCCGCTCCGACCGCCGGGCGGCAGGTGCGGTGGGCTTCGTGGCGACGGCAGCCGTCATGACGGTGTCCCGCCCTCGCTCGCCCCGTTCTGCTTCGGCTCGCTGTCTTCGTCGTCGTGCGCGTGTTCCTCACGCATCGCGGACAGGTGCGTTACCAGTGTGTCGATGGTGATCAGGCCGCGGTATTCGCCCCGCCGGCCGGTGACGATCGTCGACGCACTGCTCTCCGCCAGGAGCGCTTCGAGGGCGTCCTGCAGCGTCGACTGGGTGGACACCACCTCTTCGATCGGGTCGCCGATGCCGCGCAGCGAGGTGGCATTGGCCAGATGCCGCAACGACACCCAGTGGGTCGGTCGGTCCCGCGCGTCCAGGAGGACGCCCCACTTGATCTTGCGGGGTGCGATCGCCGCCCGCAGATCGTCCACCGAGCCGTCCTCGTACGCGGTGGGGCAGTCGAGGAGTTCGACCTCCGCCACCCGGGTGAGCGTCAGCTGCTTCAGCGACGCATCCGCGCCGATGAACCCGGCCACCATGTCGTTGGCAGGATGGGCGAGGATCGCATCCGGAGTGTCGTACTGCATGATGTGAGACTGGTTGCCCAGGACTGCGATCCGATCACCCAGCTTGACCGCCTCGTTGAAATCGTGCGTCACGAAGACGATCGTCTTGCCGAGATCGGACTGCAGTCGCATCAACTCGTCCTGCAGCAGTCCGCGCGTGATCGGGTCGACCGCGCCGAATGGCTCGTCCATGAGCAGCACCGGGGGATCGGCGGCCAGCGCCCGCGCCACCCCGACCCGCTGCTGCTGACCGCCCGACAACTGCCGGGGGTAGCGCTCGCGGTAGAGGTCGGGTTCGAGTCCGACGAGGTCGAGCATCTCGTCGGTGCGGTCGGCGATCTTCTTCTTGTCCCAGCCGATCAGACCGGGGACCGTACCGACGTTCTTGGCGATCGTGAGATGCGGGAACAGTCCGGCCTGCTGAATCGAGTAGCCGATGCCTCGCCGCAACTTGTCCGGGTCGATGGACAGGGCGTCCTTGCCGCCGATCGTGATCTGCCCCGACGTCGGTTCGATGAGCCGGTTGATCATGCGCATGGTAGTGGTCTTGCCGCAGCCGGACGGGCCGACGAGAACCACGATCTCCCCGGCGGGGATGCGCATCGACACGTTGTCGACGGCCGCCTTCTCCTGGCCCGGGTAGCTCTTGACGACGTCCTCGAGGACGATGTCCACTCCCGAGACGGTGCCTCCGTTGGTGTGCGGTGTATCGAGGTCAGTCACGGATCCCCCTGGAGGTGGTGAGTCGGCCGATGACGGCGAGGACGCCGTCGAGTACGAGGGCGAGGATCACGATGAGAACGGTCCCCGTGAGGGCCTGCGGTATCGCGGTCGGGCTGCCGACGCGGGACAGTCCCGAGAAGATGAGGTTGCCGAGCCCGGGACCCTTGGCGTAGGCGGCGATCGCGAGGATGCCCATCAGCATCTGCGTGCTCACCCGCATGCCCGTCAGGATCGACGGCCAGGCCAGCGGGAGTTCGATCCTGCTCAGCACCGTCGTGCGGCTCATTCCGACGCCCCGGGCGGCGTCGGTGACCGCGGGGTCGACGGAGGCGAGTCCGAGGATGGTGTTCCGGATGATCGGCAGCAGCGCGTACAGCACGAGAGCGGTGACGGTGGGGGCGACACCGAGGCCGAGGATCGGGATCAGCAGGCCGAGCAGAGCGAACGACGGGATGGTGAGGATCGTGCTCGCGAGTGCGGTGGCGATCGAGGAGCCCGCCGGACTGCGGTACACGAGGATCCCGATCGCCACCGCGACGATCGTGGCGATCACCACCGACTGCACGACGGCGCTGACGTGCAGGAACGAGTCGGTGACCAGTTGCTGCTTGCGGGCGGAGACGAAGTCCCACAGTTGCTGCATGTCCAACCGTGAACACCTTTCTCCAGATGTGAAAACAGACCTCGGTCCTTCACAGTGCTATGTACCCGAACATCGCGCAGGTGAATCGGAAAGTCTGTTACGTGGTCGGGATCATGAACAGCAGGGTGCACACGGCGATCGAAATCCCGAACAGCGCGATCATCACGGCGTAACCGAGATTCCGCCGGCGGGGGGAGATCGCCGGGTCCATCCACCACCCGAACACCTTGAACGCCGCCGGAACCGCCCACCAGCCGAGGATCTGGGTGGTGACCAGGTTCGCGAGAAACAGGGCCACGGCGATCGGAACCCCGTGCGCCTCGATGAACGGTGCACTGACGAAATGGCCCCAGATCACCACCAGCGGATACAGCACCAGCAGCGCCAGGAGATTGCTTCGGGCGACGGGCACCGGGGGCGGCTCGTCGCCGCCCGCGCCGCGGAACCAGAAGTCGAAACCGTAGCTCGCTTTGCGGATTCGGAGATTCTTGTTGAACTTCTCGCCTTCCCTCAGGAGGGCGGCCCGCTCGGGTGAATCCATCCACGACGCGAGATTGTCCTCCGTGTCGAAGCTCAGCACGATCGTCCAGTCCTCGGTGATCCCCTGCACCGGCCTCTCGACCTTGTGCCCACGGAAACCCCGGAACCCTGCCTCGGCGGCGGAGATCTTGCGCTGCCAGTCCATGAACGCCGACTCGTCCTCGGGATCGACGTGACAGGAGATGACCACCGACGTCGCCGACTGCTCCCGGGTCTGCTCGCCGGTGAGCAGGTGGACGTCCTCGTTGCCGATGAAGGCGTGCTTGATCTCCGCCACGAGTTCCGTCCGGAGGTCGCTGTCCAGCCATGCGCGGGCGTCCTCGATGGTGGCGAACCGCAGCACGTCCACCCAGTCGTCCTGCACGGGCGGCGACGGCGGCACGATGTCCTGATCGATGAAACCCGGAACCGTCGCGAGGGCTTCCGCCGCGTGCTTCTGCCACCGTGCGTAGTCGGCGTAACTCGCGTCGTCGATCCGGCGTTGGAAGATCACCGACACCGGGGACGCGGCAGGGCTGCGCGGGTGTGAGTGCGGCACGTGAGGTCACCTCCGTTCTGGTCGTGATGCGGGCGCGGTGGCGGAGGAACCCTGGGACCGCCGGGTCGATGTGGTGAGCAGCAGCAGGACCCCGGCTCCCGCGCCCAGGGTCAGGTACAGCCAACCCAACGGTGCCTGGCTGTTCTCCGGCAACACTCCGGCGACGGCCATCGCCGCACTGACGACGAGATAGCAGGCCGCCGTGACGACGCCGCCGATCAGTCCGAGGTTGCGGGTGAACAGTCCGAGGGCCAGCCCGTACATCTGCGGGCAGAGCACCCCGCATCCCGCGAGCGCGAGGCAGGCGCCGATCGTGATGGCCGGTGCGGTGACGACGGACAGCCCGGCCGTGACGGTGAGCACGAGTGCGCCCGAAACGAACACCCACCACGCGCCGAACGCGAGCCGGCGTGTGCCGACCCGAACAGCCAGCGCGCTGCAGGCGAGTTCGCCGAGGAGGTTGGCGCCGCCCACGACCAGCGCCACCGCACCGTAGGCGGCCGGGGAGAACCCCAGAATCTGCTGGTAGAGGAAGGGCGCGACGACACCGAACACCATCTGAGCGGACGCCATCAGCCCGAACACGAGCACGAACCCCACGAAGATGCGGTGACGCAGAGCCGCACCCAGCACCCGCGCCGCGGCGCCCACGTCGACCGGTGCCCGCAGTTCCGGCGGAAGCGTCTCCGGCAGTCCCGCGACGACGAGGGGAACGGCGAGCGCCGCGAGAAGCGCGATCAGCCCGAACACCAGACGCCACGAGATGAACTGCACGAGTACCCCACCGACGGCGGGTGCGAGAACGGGCGCCAGCCCCCACGCGGCCCCGAGGAGACCGGAGACGGACGTGAGCCGCGCACCGCGATAGCAATCGGCGGCGATCGCGTAGGCGAGGACGAGGCACGCGCACCCGCCGATACCCTGCACGAACCTCAGACCGAGCAGGAGTGTGATGTTCTGCACGAGTGCGCATCCCACGCTGGTGACGACGAGGATCGCCAGGCAGGTCAGCAGAGTTCGTTTGCGCCCCACCGCATCCGCGATCAGGCCGACCGGAATGAACGCCAGACTCATCCCCAGCATGTAGGCCGTCACCGTGTTCTGCACCACGGCCGCGGACGCGTCCAGGTCGAGCACCATCTGCGGCAACGCCGGGGTGTAGATGTCGAGCGGGATCTGGCTGAGCGGAATCACCAGCAGCAGAATGACCACCACACGGCGCGGAACCGGCACGCCGGACGGCGTCGTGGGCACTGACATCCCGCACCACCTGCTTCTCGACCCGAGGGGCTGGAGAACGGAGCAAGTATCCCGACAGGCTTCGACCGCACGTTCCGCAACGGTCCGTGCGGTCGGTTCCCTGGATCATACGACGCGACCCGCGGCGCTCGGGCCGGTTCCGGACCGCGCGGCAGGGGAGGGACACACGAAACGACGGCGTCCGGCTTCCGTCGTAGGCTGAATCTCCCATGTGACGAACAGGAGGCTCAGGTGGCCGAGACGGCGCTGACCGAGACGACGGTGGCCGAGGTGATGGCCGAGCTGGCCGAGCTCGAGGACCCGAGGGCACGCGAGGTGAACGAGAAGCACGGTGACGATCACGGTGTGAACCTCGGCAAGCTGCGCGCGCTCGCGAAGCGGCTGAAGACGCAGCAGGAACTCGCGCGCCGGCTCTGGGAGACGGGTGACACCGCGGCGCGACTGCTGGCAATCCTGATCTGCCGCCCGAGGGCGTTCGAGCGTGACGAGTTGGACGCCATGGTGCGCGAGGCGCGCGCACCCAAGGTGCACGACTGGCTCGTGAACTACGTGGTGAAGAAGAACCCGCACTCCGAGGAGCTGCGCCTGGCCTGGTTCGCCGATCCGGATCCCGTGGTCGCGAGTGCCGGCTGGGCGCTGACCACCGACCGCGTGGCGAAGAAGCCGCAGGGCCTCGACCTCGCGGGACTGCTCGACGTCATCGAGGCGGAAATGAAAGATGCCCCGGATCGCCTGCAGTGGGCGATGAACCACTGCCTGGCCCAGATCGGCATCGAGCACGCCGAGCACCGCACCCGCGCACTCGATATCGGTGAGCGCCTGGAGGTGCTGAAGGACTACCCGACGTCCCCGGGCTGCACGTCTCCGTTCGCGCCCGCGTGGATCACCGAGATGGTGCGCCGGCAGGGCGACACATAGAGGGTTCGGTCCGACGACCTCGGCCGCCCTCGGTGGCCGGACGCGGAAGAGCCCACCCGCGTCGCGATCGGTGTGGTGATCGCAACGTGGATGGGCTCGACTGACGCTACTGCGTGCCGACTGCGGACCGGGGCGCTCTACCGAACGCCCCGACGCAGGTCAGCGGCTGCGGACGACTTACACGTCGTAGTACAGCTGGAACTCGTAGGGGTGCGGACGCAGGTTGACCGGAGCGATTTCCTGCTCACGCTTGAGCGAGATCCACGTCTCGATCAGGTCGGACGTGAACACGCCACCCTCGGTGAGGTAGTCGTGATCGGCCTCGAGGCGATCGATGACGGCCGACAGGCTGGTGGGTGCCTGCGGGATGTTGCGGGCCTCCTCCGGCGGGAGCTCGTAGAGGTCCTTGTCGACGGGAGCCTGCGGCTCGATCTTGTTCTTGATGCCGTCCAGGCCGGCCATCATCTGCGCCGCGAAGTTCAGGTAGGGGTTACCCGAGGAGTCGGGGGCGCGGAACTCGAGGCGCTTGGCCTTCGGGTTGTTGCCGGTGATCGGGATACGCACGGCCGCCGAGCGGTTGCGCTGGCTGTACACGAGGTTGATGGGGGCTTCGTAGCCCGGTACCAGACGGTGGTACGAGTTGATCGTCGGGTTGGTGAACGCCAGCAGCGACGGTGCGTGGTGCAGGATGCCGCCGATGTAGTGACGCGCCATGTCGGACAGGCCTGCGTAGCCGGCCTCGTCGTGGAACAGCGGCTTGCCGTCCTTCCACAGCGACTGGTGGACGTGCATGCCCGAGCCGTTGTCGCCGAACAGCGGCTTCGGCATGAAGGTGGCCGACTTGCCGTGCTGCCAGGCGGTGTTCTTCACGATGTACTTGAACAGCTGCAGGTCGTCTGCGGCCGCGAGCAGCGTGTTGAACTTGTAGTTGATCTCCTGCTGGCCGCCGGTGCCGACCTCGTGGTGGCCGCGCTCGAGCTCGAAGCCCGCGTTCTGCAGGTTGGTGGAGATCTCGTCGCGCAGGTCGACGTAGTGGTCGTACGGAGCGACGGGGAAGTATCCACCCTTGGGGCGGACCTTGTAGCCCAGGTTGGGGCTGCCGTCGGCGTTCACGTCGTTGCCGGTGTTCCAGGAACCCGAGATGGAGTCGAGCTCGTAGAACGCGCCGTTGATGCCGGAGTCGTAGCGGACCGAGTCGAAGATGTAGAACTCGGCCTCGGCGCCGAAGAAGGCGGTGTCGGCGATGCCGGTCGACTTCAGGTATTCCTCGGCCTTGCGCGCGACGTTACGCGGGTCGCGGCTGTAGGACTCACGCGTGAACGGGTCGTGCACGAAGAAGTTGATGTTCAGGGTCTTGGCCGCGCGGAACGGGTCGATCTGGGCGGTGGCGACGTCGGGGAGGAGCATCATGTCCGACTCGTGGATCGACTGGAAGCCGCGGACGGACGAACCGTCGAACGCGAGGCCGTCCTCGAAGACGTCCTGGTTGAACGCGGACGCCGGGATCGAGAAGTGCTGCTGCACGCCCGGCAGGTCGCTGAACCGGATGTCGACATATTCGACGTTCTCGTCCTTGATGAACTTGATGACCTCTTCGGCCGTGGTGAACGCCACGCTTGTGCTCCTTAAGTCGCTTCAGCCAAGTGGATATTGGCGAATTCGTCGAGCCAGACGGTAAGGACTTGGTGTTGCCCGCTGGTCAACCCTTTGTTTCGCCCGTGTTACGCGTCGAATCTTCCTGGGCTTTTGCACCGGCTGTGACTGCGCACACAGCCCAAAGCTCCGGTGTGAGGTCCTCCGAGAGGCGACGCCTATCCTGGACAGCATGGCACGTATCACCGGTTCTTGGCTTTCCGGACCCTCGGCTGCACTGCCGAACGGCGCGGACGAGACGACGCAGTCCTTCCGGGGCGAGCGCCTCGGCTTGCAGGCGGAAGGTCCCGGTTCACTCGCGAGCACAGGACGCCGCCTCGCCGCTCTGATGATCGACTGGGTGTCGTCGGCGGGTGTCGCGGCACTGATCATCGGCGACAACTTCTTCGAGGGTCCGTTCTCGACCTTCACTCTGCTCGTCTGGTTCGTCGTCGGTGTCGCCACGGTGTCGCTGTTCTCCTTCACGCCGGGGCAGCTGTTCCTGGGCATGCAGGTGGCGCGGGTGGACGGGCCCGCCCGGGTCGGTTTCGTCCGGGCTCTGGTGCGTCAGGCGCTGCTCGTGTTCGTCGTGCCCGGGACCATCACGGACATCGACGGTCGCGGCATGCAGGACCGGGCCACCGGCACCGCCCTGATCCGCACGCGCTGACCCGCAGAACGTCTTCCGCCCGATGTCGGTTCGACATCGGGCGGAGTAGTGGGGCGACAGGCTTCTAGCGACGACGGATGGTGCGCTGCACGCCACGCATCTTCGCGCCGCCGGGCATCGGACCCTTGGGCAGGGCGGCGCCGCCACCGCGGCTGCTGAGCGCGGCGAGCCGAGACTCGATGGCGTCCATCCGCTTGGTGTC
Organism: Rhodococcus sp. JS3073; assembly: GCF_026810085.1. NCBI lineage: Bacteria > Bacillati > Actinomycetota > Actinomycetes > Mycobacteriales > Nocardiaceae > Rhodococcus > Rhodococcus sp. JS3073. Next base: position 7,241,975 of record NZ_CP113951.1, read on the forward strand.
GATGTTCTTCGGCAGCTTGTTCAGATGCTTCTGCAGCTGCGACAGCGGGACCTGGCCCTCGTCGTTGCCGATGACGATGTCGTAGATCGGGGTGTCGCCGACGAGGCGCGCCGTCTTCTTCTTCTCCTGGGCCAGGAGCGACTTCACGCGTTGCGGCGATCCCTCGGCGACGAGGATGACACCGGGTCGTCCGATCACGCGGTGAACGGCGTCGAGCTGCGTGGTGCCCGCGACCGCGCTGGTCACGCGCCAGGAGCCCTGCATGTTGTCGAGCGCCCAGGCGGCCGCGCCTGCCTGGCCCTCGGCCTTGCCGTACACCGTCTTCTGGACGCGCCGGCCGAAGATGATGAACGCTCCGAGCACGCCGAGGAGGAGGCCGATCGGAAGGAGGAACCACTGGAGGCCCCAGATCAGACCGACGAGGAAGAACACCACCGCGAGTCCGATGAGCGTGCCGAGCATGAGCGGCAACAGCAGCTTGTCTTCCTTGCGCTGCATCTGGAACGCCTGCCAGAGCTGAGTTCTGCGTTCCTTCGACGCCTGCCTGCGGGCTGCCTTGGCGGCTGCCTTTGCTTCTTTACTGGGTTTGCCCGCTTTACCGGATTTACTGCCGTTCGCCATACTTTCAGGATACGTCCCTGGCCGTGCGCGGTGATGACCCGTCCGGTGTCGACCACCGCGCACGCGTGGAGGTCAGCGCGCGAGCCGCGCCATGAGGGAACTTGCTTCCTGCGACGCATCTCCGCTTTCGGTGAGATGTGCCTGTCCTGCAGGCAATTCGCGGCCGTGGTGGGCCATCGCCTGCGCGTAGAGGCGGCCGGCGCGGTAGGAGGAGCGGACGAGGGGTCCGGCCATGACGCCGGCGAATCCGATCTCCTCGGCCGTCTTGGAATGCGCGACGAACTCCTCGGGCTTGACCCACCGTTCGACGGGGTGGTGGCGGGGGGAGGGGCGCAGGTACTGGGTGATGGTGATGATGTCGCAGCCGGCGTCGTGCAGGTCGTGCAACGCCTGGGTGACCTCGTCGGGGGTTTCGCCCATGCCGAGGATGAGGTTGGACTTGGTGACGAGGTCGTCCTCGCGGGCGGCGGTGATCACGTCGAGGCTGCGCTGGTAGCGGAACGCGGGCCGGATCCGCTTGAAGATGCGGGGGACGGTTTCGACGTTGTGGGCGAGCACCTCGGGGCGGGTGGAGAACACCTCGGCGAGCTGGTCGGGTTTGGCGTTGAAATCGGGGATGAGCAGTTCGACGCCGGTGCCGGGGTTGAGCTGGTGGATCAGGCGGACGGTTTCGGCGTAGAGCCAGGCGCCGCCGTCGGGGAGGTCGTCGCGGGCGACGCCGGTGATGGTGGAGTAGCGCAGTCCCATCGCCTGGACGGATTCGGCGACGCGGCGGGGTTCGTCGCGGTCGAGGTCGTCGGGTTTGCCGGTGTCGATCTGGCAGAAGTCGCAGCGGCGGGTGCATTGTTCACCGCCGATGAGGAACGTTGCCTCGCGGTCTTCCCAGCATTCGTAGATGTTGGGGCAGCCGGCTTCTTCGCAGACGGTGTGCAAACCCTCGCGTTTGACGAGGCTTTTGAGCTCGGAGTATTCCGGGCCCATCTTCGCTCTCGTCTTGATCCAGTTCGGTTTGCGTTCGATCGGAGTCTCCGCATTTCGGATCTCGAGGCGGAGCAATTTGCGTCCTTCTGGGGCCACAGTCACGGAGACGATGGTACGCCCGGCCCGTCGCACCCGGCGGGCCGGGGAGCGGGGGTCAACCGTACTGAACAGTAGTGAAGGTGGGCGCGGAGGACGTCGTCTCGGCGGCGGCGGAGTCGAACGTGACCCGCTCGATGTCGTGTTCGGTTACCGGAAGTTCGCCGTCGAGCGCGGCGACGACGGCGGCCGTGACGGCGGGCGTGACCTCCTCGACCGTGACGTCGCGGCCCAGCTCCCGCGACAGCGACGTGACCCCGGCGTCGCGGATACCGCACGGGATGATCGCGTCGAACCCCGTGAGAACGGAATTGCAGTTGAGCGAGAAGCCGTGCAGTGCGACACCCCGCTGGACCCGCACCCCGATGGCCGCCACTTTGCGCTCGGGCAGCCACTGCCCGTTGTCGAGGGACGCAGGCAGCCACACACCGGAGCGGCCGTCGACCCGGCCGCAGTCGATGCCGAGGTCGCTGCACACGGTGATCAGTGCCTGCTCGAGCCGGCGCACGTACCGCACGACGTCGACCGGTTCGGCCAGCTTGACGATCGGGTAGCCCACCAGCTGTCCCGGACCGTGCCAGGTGATCTTCCCGCCGCGGTCGACGTCGATGACGGGAGTGCCGTCGGTCGGACGGTCCTCGGGTTCGGTCCGGCGCCCCGCGGTGTAGACGGCCGGGTGTTCGAGCAGGAGCAGCGTGTCGGTACCCACGTTCTCGGCGCGTTCGGCCGCCAGCTCGCGCTGTCGATCCCAGGCGTCGACGTACCCGATCGTGCCGAGGTGTTCGACAGAAATCGGGGAGGGGCTGAAACGGGCGGATTGTGTCGCGCTGCTCATGCGCTAGAGGTTACGCCCGGGCGGCGGCCGCACCGCCACGACCTGGGTTCACCGCACGAGGGCGGCGTCGAGCGCTTCCCCGATGGTGTTGTGCCGGAACCGGAATCCCGCATTCTCGAGCACCGTGGGTATCGCGCGCTGTCCGGCCAGAATGCCTTCCTGCGCGAACTCTCCGACCAGCGCGCTGAGCGCGAACCCGGGAACGATCCACGGCGCGGGGCGGTGCAGCGTCCGCGCGACCGCGCCGTTGAACTGGGCGTTGGTGACGGGCGCCGGGCCGGTGACGTTCACGGGACCGGCGACGTCGTCGCGAGTGAGGACGAACTTGATCGCATCGACCTCGTCCTCCAACGAGATCCACGACAGGTACTGGCGTCCGTTGCCGAGCCTGCCGCCGAGCCCGAACGAGTACAGCGTCTTCAGCCTGCCGAGCAGGCCGCCGTGGGGGGAGAGGACGATGCCGCTCCGCAGGAGAACCGTCCGGACCTTCGAGGTGTCGGCGGGGGCCGTCGCGGCCTCCCAGTCGCGGCAGGTGTCCGCGAGGAAACCCGTCCCGGAGGGCGAGGTCTCGTCGACGACCCGGTCGCCGGTGTCGCCGTAGTAGCCGACTGCGCTCGCATTCACGAACACGGGCACCCCGGCCTCGGCGACACCCTCGGCGAGGACGTCGGTGGCGGCGATGCGGCTGTCCCGGATCAGTTGCTTGTACGCACCGGTCCAGCGTTTGTCGCCGACCCCGACGCCGCAGAGATTCACGACTGCATCGGCGTCCGCGAGGATCCCCGTGTCGATCCGGTCCTTCTGCGGATCCCAGCGTGACTCGTCGGGGCCCGCGGACGACCGGCGGACGAGGCGAACGACGTCGTGACCGTCGCCGCGGAGAGACGAGACGAGAGCGGTGCCAATCAGCCCGGAGGAACCGGCGATGACCACTCGCATGTGCAACAGCCTCCTTCACAGCGCAGGGGCACCATCCCTGCTGGAAATGGTGCCCCTGCGAAACTACGTTCGGCTCGAAGTCCGGTGACGATCAGAGGCCGAGGTCGGCCTCGAACGCTCCCTGCTCCAGACGCTGCTTGATCGTGGTCAAGAAGCGGCCGGCGTCGGCACCGTCGACGAGGCGGTGGTCGTAGGTGAGCGGCAGGTAGCACATCGAGCGGACGCCGATGCTTTCACTGCCGGACTCGTCGGTCACGACCACGGGACGCTTGACGATCGCGCCGGTTCCGAGCATCGCGGCCTGCGGGGGCACGAGGATCGGGGTGTCGAACAGGGCGCCCTGGCTACCGATGTTCGTGATCGTGAACGTGCCACCGGACAGCTCGTCCGGCTTGAGCCCACCGGAGCGGGCGCGCTTGGCGATGTCCGCGATGGCGCGGGCCAGTCCGGCCAGCGACAGGTCGCCGGCGTTGTGGATCACAGGGGACAGCAGGCCCTGGTCGGTGTCGACCGCGATGCCCAGGTGCTCGGCGTCGTAGTAGGTGATCTGCTTGTTCGCCTCGTCGTAGCTGGCGTTGATGTTCGGGTGCGACTTCAGCGCCTCGACGACGGCCTTCGCGAAGAACGGGAGGAACGTGAGCTTGACGCCCTCGCGCTCGAGGAAGGTGTTCTTGGCCTGCGCACGCAGGGCCGCGATCTTGGTGACGTCGACCTCGAAGGTCTGGGTGAGCTGCGCCGTGGTCTGCAGCGACTCCCGCGTCTTCGTGGCGGTGATCTGACGAATCCGGTTGGCCTTCTGCGTGGTTCCGCGCAGGTGCAACAGTTCCGGGCGGACCCCGGCGGATGCGGCTGCGGGAGCAGCTGCGGCGGCCGGTGCGGCAGCAGGCGCGGCCGCGGCGGCCGGAGCCTTCTTGGCCTCGGCGGCAGCGAGGACGTCCTGCTTACGGATGCGGCCACCGACTCCGGTGCCCGTCACCGAGGACAGATCGACCTTGTTGTCCGCGGCGAGCTTGCGCACCAGCGGGGTGACGTACGGGGTGCTGTCTCCGGACGTGGCCGCGGGAGCGGGTGCGGCGGCTGCGGGAGCAGGCGCGGACGCTGCCGGTGCGGCGGCCGGGGCCGGGGCGCTCTTGGCGGGCTCGGGCTTCGCCGGCTCCGGGGCCGGAGCGGGCTTCGCGGGCTCGGGGGTCGGCTCGGGCTTCGGTTCCGCGGCCGGCTTGGCGGCGGGCGCACCCGAACCGATGACGGCGAGCTGACCGCCGACGGAGACGGTGTCGTCTTCCTCGGCGCTGATCTCGAGGAGCGTACCGGCGACGGGGGACGGGATCTCCGTGTCGACCTTGTCGGTGGATACCTCGACGAGCGGCTCGTCCACGGCGACCTCGTCGCCGACGGCCTTGAGCCAGCGGGTGACGGTGCCCTCGGTGACGGATTCGCCCAGTTCGGGCATCTTCACGGCGGTGCCCTCGGCGGAACCGTTGCCGGACGCTGCGGGCGCAGGCTCGGCGGCCGGTGCCTCCGCGGCCGGTGCCTCCGCGGCGGGAGCCGGCTCTGCGGCGGGCTCTTCGGCGGCGGGTGCGGGAGCGGAGTCGGAGGCGGGAGCCTCACCGGCGTCGCCGATCACGGCAAGCTCGCCACCGATTTCCACGGTGTCGTCTTCCTGAGCAACGATCTTGCTGAGAACGCCGGCCACGGGAGACGGGATTTCCGTGTCCACCTTGTCCGTGGAGACTTCGAGCAAGGGTTCGTCAACTTCGACCGTGTCTCCTTCCTGCTTGAGCCACCGCGTGACAGTTCCCTCGGTGACACTCTCACCAAGCGCTGGCATCTGGACGGAGAAGGCCATGTCTTTTGACTCCTCGACAGTTGTGTTCGGGTTGTTGAATTTTGTCGACTTGTGGTCGTGAACCATTGTGCTCGAGATGCACGTGTCTTGCGTCTACTTGCAGGTAATTCCGATTCGTCGTCACCCACTCGCTGTGTCGGCGCTCCACATCTTTCCATTGATCCGACGGGCGTGTCCGCCGAGGGGCACCCGTCGGGGACTCCGGTGTGTCGCGACGTAATCGCTACCGGCCAGTAGTTTTCGTGTGCGGCGGAAACCGGACGTTCGCTGGCAAACTTGGAGGACAGTCGCCGGCATCGTCCGGCGCACGCACTCGAGGAGGCTCGACGTGGGGTTGTTCGACCGATTCTCGCGGCCTCGGTCCGGCCGATCGCAGGCCTCCCCGGAGGATGCCGCGTATCTCGCGAACTGGACTCGCACGCACCTCGGTGTGGAGGCTTACGTGGAACCTCAGACGACAGTGACGGAAGTCACTGTCGTGCTCGTTGCGGCGGACGGGGAGTGGACCCGGCGCCGGGTGGGCGGTGAACGCGGCGCCCGCAAACTCGGCGAGGATCTCCGCATCCCCGTGTACGACGTCCGCAAGACCGGCTACCCGCAGCGGATGCGGGACCACGACGCGCGGCGTCGCATCGAGCGGAAGCGCGAACGCGAGCGCGACCTGTAGGCGGCTTCGCCGCCCGTGCGCCTTTCTGGTTGTGCCAGCTACCGGAAAGGCGCACGGGTGCGGAGCGCCTACCCGTTGGCGGCGATGTCCTCGATCACCGAGATCATGGTGCGCACGGGCACGCCGGTGCCGCCGCGGCCGGTGTATCCCCACGGTCCCGACGAGTTGTAGGCCGGACCGGCGACGTCGATGTGCGCCCACTGGACGCCGTCGGCGACGAACTCCTTCAGGTACAGGGCCGCCGCGAGCATGCCGCCCCAGCGGTGGTTGGTGACGTTGGCGAGGTCGGCGACCTTCGAATCGAGGTCCGAGCGCAGTTCGGCGGGCATCGGCATGGCCCACGCGTTCTCGCCGATCTCCTGGGAGATGGCGGCGACGCGGTCGCGGAACTCGTCGGTGCCCATGACGCCGGGCGTCCGGTTGCCCAGTGCCACCATCTGCGCGCCGGTGAGTGTTGCGGTGTCGATGAGGTAGTCGGGGTCGTCCTCGCACGCGCGGACGATGGCGTCGGCGAGGACGAGACGTCCCTCCGCGTCGGTGTTGATGACCTCCACTGTGGTTCCGCCGTACTGGGTGAGGACGTCGCCGGGACGCTGCGCGGTGGACGACGGCATGTTCTCGGCCATCGGGACGGTGGCGGTGACGTCGACGGGCAGACCGAGTTTGGCGGCGAGGATCACGGTCGCGACAACGGCTGCGGCGCCGCCCATGTCGGATGTCATGTTCTCCATGCCTGCGGCGGGCTTGATGGAGATGCCGCCGGTGTCGAACGTGATGCCCTTGCCGACGAGCGCGACCTTGGGGGCGTTCCGCTTCTTGGCGGAATAGGTCAACCGGACCAGTCGCGGCAGCCGGGACGAGCCCTTGCCCACCCCGAGGATGCCGCCGTACCCGTTCTTTTCGAGCGCCTTCTCGTCGAGGACTTCGACCTTCAGTCCGGCATCGGTGCCGAGAGTCTTTGCGCGGTCGGCGAATTCGGCGGGAAAGAGGTGGCTCGGGGGAGTGTTGACGAATTCGCGCGCGGTAGCGACGGCTTCGGCGATCGCCGTGGAGCGCGCGAGGGTGTCCTTCGACTCCTTGGCGCGGGGGGACGACACCAGCAGCTCCACCCGGGAGACGGGCTGCGCGTCGGGGCCGGGAGCGGATTTCGCGGACTTGAACTCGGTGAAGCGGTACGCGCCGAGGGCGAAACCTTCGGCTGCCGCACCGAGATCGAGTACGGACAGGGTGGTCGCGACGGTGCCGACGCCGCTGAGCGAACGCGCCGCGGCGCCCGCGGACTTGCGGATCTGCTCGGCGTCGAGCTTCTCGGCCGAACCGAGTCCGACGGCGAGCACGCTGTCCACCGGAAGGGTGTCGGGTGCGGGGATGCGGGTCGTCTCCTCGGCCTTGCCGGAGGCCCCCACTGCGACGAGCGTGTCGAGCAGATCGGTCAGCACCGATTCGTCGACGATGCCGTCGCCGAGCGCGATTTCGGGGCCGTCCGAGGTCGACGTCAGCCCGATCACCAGCACGTCCACCCGCTTGCCGACGGTGCCGGCCAGGGCGAGTTGTGGTCCGAGGGGTCGGGCTGTGTGAGTGCTCACGGTGTCTCTCCTGCAGCGGTTCGGGATCGGGTGGTGTCGGATGGTCGACGTCCGTCCCGATGGTAGTGCTCGTCCGCCGTCGCCTACCCGGTGCGCCCGGGGGTCGGATAAGTTGAGGCCCATGACCGAGGAGCAGTTGTCGCAAGGCCCCGTCCACGCCGTTCACGTCGAACTCGGGGCCACGTTCGCTCCCTTCGGCGGCTGGGAGATGCCCGTCTCGTACGCCGGTGTCGTCGCCGAACACACCGCGGTCCGCGAGTCGGTGGGGGTGTTCGACGTCAGCCACCTCGGCAAGGCCCTCGTGCGGGGCAGCGGCGCCGCCGCGTTCGTCAACTCGGCGCTGACCAACGATCTCGACAAGATCGGTCCCGGCAAGGCGCAGTACACGCTCTGCTGCACGCCGTCGGGCGGAGTCATCGACGATCTGATCGCCTACTACGTCGGCCCCGACGAGGTGTTCCTCGTCCCCAACGCGGCCAACACCGCGGACGTGGTCGCGGCACTGGCCGCCACGGCGCCCGAGGGCGTCACGGTGGAGAACCAGCACCGGGACTTCGGTGTGATCGCCGTGCAGGGCCCGAAGTCGGCGGACGTGCTCACCGCCCTCGGCCTGCCCACCGACATCGAGTACATGGCCTTCGCGGACGCCACCTGGGACGGGGTTCCCGTCCGCGTGTGCCGCAGCGGGTACACCGGCGAGGTCGGGTTCGAACTGCTGCCGTGCTGGGAGGACAGCGAGAAGCTGTTCCGGGCCGCGGTCGAGCAGGTCCGCGCCCACGGCGGCCAGGTCGCCGGTCTCGGGGCCCGGGACACGCTGCGCACCGAGATGGGATACCCGTTGCACGGGCACGAACTGTCGCTGGAGATCTCCCCGCTCGAGGCGCGATGCGGCTGGGCGATCGGGTGGAAGAAGCCGAAGTTCTGGGGCAAGGAGACGCTCACCGACGAGAAGGAGTCCGGCCCGGCGCGCAAGTTGTGGGGCATCAAGGCGCTGGACCGCGGGGTTCTCCGCGCCGGTCAGACCGTGCTGCGCGACGGCGAGTCGATCGGTGAGACCACGTCGGGCACGTTCTCGCCCACGCTCAAGGTCGGGATCGCATTGGCGCTGCTCGACTCCGGAGCCGGCGTGTCGGCCGGAGACGAGATCTCCGTGGACGTCCGGGGGCGCTCGCTGCGGGCCGAGGTGGTGTCTCCGCCGTTCGTGGAGATCAACACCAAGTAAGCGCATGTCGCGGACGACCTGTCGGCCGTGGGGCGGCGGACGGCGTTCGATAAGATCACGGGCATGACAGGTGTCACCGAGTTCGTTCGCGTCCCGCATCCCGCCCCCACCTCCGACGAGGTACGGCGAGAGATACTGGCGGCGCCCGGATTCGGCCGGTACTTCACGGACCACATGGTGTCGATCACCTACTCCACCGAGCTCGGCTGGCACGACGCCAAGGTGGAACCGTACGGGCCGCTCCAGCTGGACCCCGCCGCGATGGTGCTGCACTACGGGCAGGCCATCTTCGAGGGGCTGAAGGCGTACCGGCAGCCCGACGGCGGAATCTCGACGTTCCGCCTCGAGGCGAACGCCGAACGGCTTGCGACTTCGGCTCGCCGTCTCGCGATGCCGGAGCTGCCGGCGGAGTTGTTCGTCAAGTCGATCACCGAACTGCTCGAGCTGGATCACGAATGGGTACCCGCCGCCGGCGGCGAGGACGCGCTGTACCTCCGCCCGTTCATGTTCTCCACCGAGGCCGGTCTCGGTGTGCGTCCGGCCGACGAGTACCGCTACCTGCTGATCGCCTCGCCCGCCGGCGCCTACTTCCCGCGTGGAGTGAAGCCGGTCAGCGTGTGGCTGTCGACGGAATACGTGCGCGCCGCACCCGGTGGCACCGGCGCCGCCAAGTTCGCCGGCAACTACGCGGCTTCGCTTCTCGCGCAGGCGCAGGCCGCCGACGAGGGGTGCGACCAGGTGGTCTGGCTCGACGCGATCGAGCGGTCGTACGTGGAGGAGATGGGCGGCATGAACCTCTTCTTCGTGTTCGGCTCCGGCCCCGACGCCCGTCTCGTGACGCCGTCCCTGTCCGGTTCGCTGCTGCCGGGTATCACCCGCAACTCGCTGCTGACCCTCGCGACCGACGCCGGTTTCGCGGTGGAGGAGCGTCGGATCAGCACCGACGAATGGCGCACGAAGACCAAGTCGGGCGAGATCACCGAGGTGTTCGCGTGCGGTACCGCGGCGGTCATCACTCCCGTCGGCCGGGTCAAGTCGGCCGAGGGTGAATTCACGATCGCCGACGGCGAGCCCGGCGAGGTCACCATGGCCCTGCGCGACACGCTGACCGGTATTCAGCGGGGAACGTTCGCCGACACCCACGGGTGGATGACCAAACTGCGCTGAAGTCGGTTTCGGCGGTCGCTCAGAACGCGAGACCGATCGCCGAGACGGTGACGGTGATCTCGAGCGCGGCGCCGAGCACGTCGCCGTTCAGTCCGGCGAATCGCCGGACGCAGTGGGCCACCAGCAGCGCGGTGAGCGTCAGCGCGACCGCCGCGACGACCGGTCCCTGCCACCACGGCGAGGTGCACCACGCGGCCGCCGCGAGGAGCGGAACGGTCCAGGCGATGCCGGTCCACGGTGACTGGGTTTCGGCGACCAGTGCGCCGAATCCTTCCGTCGACGACGCGGGAATTCCGCGCCGGCAGGCGAACACGACCGCCACCCGCCCGGCCGCCACGGCGACGGCCACACACGCGAATTGTCCTGCGGCGGCGAGAGATCCGAACGCCAGTCCCTGTGCGCCCAGGAAGATCACCAGGGCGCACACCCCGAACGGGCCTGCACCGCCGCTGTGCATCACGGCCCGCGCCCGCTCGGGCGGTCCGTAACAGCCGAGCCCGTCGACCGTGTCGGACAGACCGTCGATGTGCATGCCGCGCGTGGCGAGAGCGTGAGCACCCACCGTCACCAGGCCGGCGAGGGCGGGGTCGAGCCCGGCGGACACGAGCGCCCACAGCAGCCCCGCGGCCAGCACTCCGAGCGCGATACCGGTCACCGGCGCCGCCCGGATCGCGCGGCGACCCGCCGCGCGGTCCACGGAATCCGGTCCGCGCAGGGGGAGGACGGTCAGCCAGGAGAATGCGAGCGCCACGCCCGACACGGTCAGCCCGCGGTGTCGGCGGCGGAGCCGGTCTCGGCGCCCTCGCCGTCCTCGGCCTCGCGGGTGCTGACTCCGGCCTCCGCGAACGTCGCCATCTCCGCGAGCGTGGCGACGGCGCCCTGCAGGATCGGCAGCGCGGTGACGGCGCCGGACCCCTCGCCGAGCCGCATGTCGAGTTCGAGGAGGGGGTCGAGTTGCAGGTGCTTCAGCGCGATCGTGTGGGCGGGCTCCGTGGAACGGTGGCCGGCCAGCCACCACGCGCGGGCGCCGTGTGCGAGTTCCTCCGCGACCATTGCGGCCGCCGTCACGACGACGCCGTCGAGAATCACCGGGGTCTTGCGGACGGAGGCCTGGGCGAGGAAGCCGGCCATCGCGGCGAGGTCGGCGCCCGACACGGTCCGCAGGAGCGCCACCGTGTCCCGGACCACCGGGCGGGCGCGGCGCATCGCGTCGCGGATCGCGGCAGTCTTCCGGATCCAGCCGGTGTCGTCGACACCCGTGCCCCGGCCGACCGCCGCCACCGGTTCGGTGTCCGTCAGCGCGGCGATGAGAACGGTGGCCGGCGTGGTGTTGCCGATTCCCATGTCGCCGGCGATCAACAGGTCTGCGCCGGAATCGATTTCGGAGTCGGCGATGGACCGGCCTGCCTCGATGGCCTGCAGTGTCTCCTCGTGGGTGAGCGCGTCCTCGCGATCGATCGCCCCCGACGAACGGCGAATCTTGAACGCGGACACCGTCGGATCCGTGTCGCCGTCCACGGACAGGTCGACGACGCGCACGCTGGCACCGGCCCGGTTCGCGAGAGCGTTGACGGCTGCCCCGCCGCCGACGAAGTTGGCGACCATCTGGGCCGTCACCTCGGGCGGATACGCCGAGACGCCGGTCCGTGCCACTCCGTGGTCACCGGCGAATACCACCACCCGCGCCCGCGCGAAGGGGGCGGGCGGGCAGACGCCCTGGCAGGCCGCGGCCCAGCACGCCAGCGTCTCGAGACGGCCGAGCGAGCCGGCCGGTTTGGTGAGCTGCAACTGACGGGCCTCGGCCTGGGCGCGCACCCCTTCGTCGGGTGGGGTGACGGGTTCGAACCGACCGGGGTCGGTGCTCACGGACTCGCTGGTCACGCTTGGCCTCTCGCTCGAGTGGACACTTCTGCCCCGCACGACTCACGTGCGGGATCATCTTTCAGGGTCATGGTCAGCCCGGCGACGACGAGGACCACGCGATCGCAGACCTGGGCGAGCCGCGCGTTGAGGGCGCCGATCTCGTCGCGGAACAGGCGACCGGACCGGGTCTCCGGGATGACGCCGAGACCCACCTCGGGAGTCACCAGCACGAGTGCGCCGCGGTAGTCGCGGACGCTCGCGACGAGTTCGTCCGTGCGTGGGGTGACGGTCCCCCGCGGTGAGTCCCAGGCCGCGGCGCCGTCGAGTTCGACGGTGAGCCAGGTGCCGAGATCGTCGACGAGGGTGGCCGCGGCCTCGGTGGGGGAACGCAGTTGGTCGGCGAGGTCGAGCCGGTGCGCGGTTTCGACGGTGAGCCAGCTGTCGGGTCGCCGATCGCGGTGCTGAGCGATGCGGTGTTCCCAGTCGTGGTCGGCGGGGTCGCGGTGGCTGGTGGCGATGTAGCGCACCCGGCCTGCTCCGGCCAGGGCCTGGGTCAGTTCCTCGGCGTGAGCGGATTTTCCGGAGCGTGCACCGCCGAGCACCAATATTCGAGACGTCGGGTTCGGACGACTCGGACGGTCCGGGGAATCGGCGGTGGGCACGGAGGGAAACGCTACCAACCCGCCGAAGTGGCAGTATTTTGACGAAGAACGTCAATTCCGCCACTGTTGGCGGGAAGTGAATGGGCGGAAAATTTCAGCCATGACCGAATTCCTCGTCCTCGTTGCACTTCTCCTCGTGCTGCATGCGGCCGTGATGTACGCCGGTCGGCACCTGGGTCCACTCCATCCGCGACTGCGGAAAAGCTACCGAGACAACTTCTTCCGACCGGCCGATCCCATGTCCGACCTGTCGTACGACCGCGACGCAGAACTGGGGCGGCTGCTCGCCGAGACGCACCGCGCGCCCCACAACTGACCGTCAGATGGCGTCGCCGGGGCGTACCCGCGGCTTGGGGGCCCGCAGCTTGCGGATCTGCGACGCACGCACGAAGGCGTACCACCCGAGCTTGAAACCGCCGTCGGGGGTGTCCGGGAAACGCTCCCGCACCTGATTGTTGATCTTGCGGCCCAGCCAGACGCCCTCGATGGCCATGAACATCATCATGATGAGCATGGCGAGCGTCACGATGGCCTGCAGCGCCGGGCTGACGAACATCGCCATGATGAGAACCAGGGCCAGCGGCATGAACAGGCCGACCAGGTTGCGCCGCGCGTCGACGATGTCCCGGACGTACGCGCGGACCGGACCCTTGTCGCGGGGTAGCAGGTACTTGTCCTCGCCGGCGAGCATGCGGGCGCGTCGCTCGGCGGCGGTGGCGCGTCGCTCCGCGGCGGCGACCTTGCGCTCTTCCTTGCTACCGCGCGTGGCCTTCTTGCGGGCGCGTGCCTCTTTCGCCGTCAGCGGCGCGGGCGCGACCGGTCCGCGTCGCTTCGCCTCGGCGTCGCGTCGCTTGGGCGTCGGGCGGCCCTTGCCCGCCTGTTCGGCGGACTCCGCCTCCGGGGCCGTGGACGACTCGGCGACCTCGACGTCCCGCTTGTCTGAATTGTCCGAATCACCGCGGCGTAGCAATTTCACCCTTCCAGAGTATGGGAAGACGTCACCGGGAGGAAAACCGCCCTCACATCGAAATGCCGGGTCGCGCCCGTCGCCATACACTTCGCCGATGCGAGTGATGATCGCACCGGACTCCTTCGGTGAAACGCTGACCGCCGTCGAGGCGACCGCCGCGATCGCGGCGGGATGGTCGGCCGTGCGCCCGGACGACCAGCTGATCGAGGCGCCGCAGTCCGACGGCGGCCCCGGATTCGTGGACGTGGTCGCCGCCGCGGGCGGCACCGTCCGGACCGCGGTCGTGGAAGGGCCCCTCGGTGCCGACGTCACGGCCCGCTGGCTCCTCGACGGCACCGACGCCTACCTCGAATCCGCCCAGGCCTGCGGACTCGGACTGCTGGGCGGACCGCCGACGCCCCGCACCGCCCGCGACGCGCACAGCCGGGGTGTCGGCCAACTCGTGGTGGCGGCGCTCGACGCCGGAGCGCGCCGAATCGTCGTCGGTCTCGGGGGCAGCAGCTGCACCGACGGCGGCCGCGGCCTCGTCGAAGCCCTCGCGCAGGGTTTCGGGAGCGCGGATGCCGCCGTCGCCCGCCTGCGCTCGGTGGAACTGGTGGCCGCATCCGACGTCGAGCACCCGTTGCTCGGCGAGCACGGCGCCGCCCGCGTGTTCGGACCGCAGAAAGGTGCCGACCCCGACACCGTCGCATTCCTCGAGAACCGGAACGCCGCGTGGGCGGGGCAACTGCAGCGGGTGACGGCCCGGGAGGTCGCCGCCGAGGCCGGAGCCGGCGCCGCCGGTGGCATCGGGGCCGCGCTGCTCGCCCTGGGCGCGACCCGCGAATCCGGTGCTCACGTCGTCGCGCAGCGCACCCGGCAGGACCGGCAACTCGCCTCCGCCCAGCTCGTGATCACCGGGGAAGGCCGCCTCGACCAGCAGTCGCTGCGCGGGAAACTCGTGATCGCGCTCGCCGCTGCCGCACGCAGGCGGTCGATCGCCACGCTCGTCCTGGCCGGGCAGGTCCTCCTCGACACCGCGGACCTCGACGGCGCGGGCATCGACGACGCACTGTCCCTGGTGGACCACGCGGGATCGGTCGAACTCGCGATGTCGGATGCATACGCGCAGCTGAGAGACCTTGCGGCGGCCGCAGCCCGCGGGTGGGAAGGTGCGGCCGCGGGGTAGTAACCCGAATCCGCGACGTCGGATACCATGGACGTGGATCGATCTGCGGAGGCTGCCGCAGGGAATGGAACCCGGGAATAAGTCGGGCGCGGAGTACCGTTGAAGCGTTCACGGGTTTGTTACGAACTACAGGGAGAGCCCATGAGTGTGCAGAACGAGACCGCCGTCCACGGCGTCAAGATGACCGAAGCCGCGTCCGCCAAGGCGAAGGCGCTGCTCGATCAGGAAGGTCGTGACGACCTCGCACTGCGTATCGCCGTGCAACCCGGCGGCTGCGCAGGACTGCGTTACCAGCTGTTCTTCGACGACCGGAACCTGGACGGCGACCTGATCGTGGACTTCGGTGGCGTCGCCCTCGCGGTGGACCGGATGAGCGCGCCGTACGTCGAGGGTGCCTCGATCGACTTCGTCGACACCATCGAGAAGCAGGGGTTCACCATCGACAACCCCAACGCGACCGGTTCGTGCGCCTGCGGCGACTCCTTCAACTGAGTCCCGGGCCGAAGTACAACTGAATCGACAAGTCTGACGCGGCGCCGACCGGCTGCCGCGTCAGACTTTTTTCGTGCCCGATCTCGACGTACCGGGTCCCGTGCTGCCGACCGATCATGGTGGTACTCCGGGGTACGGTGAGAAATCCCGACCGAACTCATCGAAAGGCATCCGCCCGTGACAATTGCGGTAACCGGTTCCATCGCCACCGACCACCTGATGCGGTTTCCGGGCCGGTTCGCCGAGCAACTGCTCGCCGATCAGCTCAGCCACATCTCGTTGAGCTTCCTGGTCGACGACCTCGTAGTCCGGCGCGGGGGAGTGGGCGGCAACATCGCCTACGCCATGGGCGTCCTCGGCGGATCTCCGCTGCTGGTCGGGGCTGTCGGGGCCGACTTCGCGGACTACCGTCAGTGGCTCGAGAGCAACGGTGTCGACTGCACCGCCGTCCGGATCTCGACCACCGCGCACACCGCGCGTTTCGTGTGCACCACCGACGAGGACATGGCGCAGATCGCGTCGTTCTACCCCGGTGCGATGAGTGAGGCCCGCGAAATCCAACTGTCGAGTATCGCGCAGGACGCCGAACCACTCGAACTGGTCCTCATCGGCGCCAACGATCCCGAGGCGATGATCCGCCACACCGAGGAATGCCGCCGGCAGGGCATCCCGTTCGCCGCCGACCCGTCGCAGCAGCTCGCCCGCCTGAACGGCGAGGAGGCGGCGGCGCTGATCCGCGGCGCAAAGTACCTGTTCACGAACGAGTACGAGTGGGGACTGCTGCAGCAGAAGACGGGATTGTCCGAAGAGGAGATCCGCGCTCAGGTCGGCGTCCGTGTCACGACGCTCGGTTCCAAGGGCGTCGAGATCGTCGACTCCGAGGGCAACTGGACCCGCGTCGCCGTCGTCCCCGAGAAGGCGAAGGTCGACCCGACCGGTGTCGGTGACGGATTCCGGGCCGGATTCCTCCTCGCCCACAGCGCGGGCCTGAATTTCGAGCGCTCCGCGCAGCTGGGGTCGCTGGTCGCCGTGCTCGTGCTGGAGACCGTCGGAACCCAGGAGTGGACGTTCGACCGCGACGAGGCCGTCAAGCGCCTCGCAGATGCCTACGGCTCCACCGCCGCGGACGAGATCGCTGCCGTTCTGCCGTAAGAGGCGGCTCCGCCGCCCGTGAGTGGTTGACGAGTCCCTGGACTCGTCAACCACTCACGGGCGCGAAGCGCCTACAGCGAGACCGGGTACGCCGGCTCGGCGATCTCCGGAACGATGCGGTTCTCCACGAAGATGCCGTGCCAGACCATGAAGGTCAGCACGGTCCAGAGGCGACGGCTGTGGTCGGACACGCCGTCCCGGTGGTCGTTCAGCATCTTCGCGATCGCGGCCTTGTCGAGCAGGTGATCGGTGCCCGACGCTGCGATCTGCTCGTGTGCCCAGTCGAACAGTTCGGTGCCGCGCAGCCAGTGCCGCAGCGGCACCGGGAAGCCCAGCTTCGCCCGATGGAGCACGTGCCCGGGCACGATGCCCTCCAGCGCCTGACGCAGCGCGTACTTGGTGGTGCTCTTGGTGATCTTCTGATCCAGCGGCACCTGCGACGCCACCTTGAAGACCTCGGGGTCGAGGAACGGCACCCGCAGTTCCAGCGAATTGGCCATCGTCATCTTGTCGGCCTTGACGAGGATGTCGCCGCGCAACCACGTGAACAGGTCCAGGTGCTGCATCCGGGCCACCGGATCCCAGCCCTGCGACTGCGCGTAGATGGGGTCGGTGACGTCGCGGTGCGTCCACTCCGGCCGGAAGTCGCGCAGGACGGCGCGCAACTGTGCGTCGTTGAAGCTGCGCGCGTTGCCGTAGTACCGCTCTTCCAGGGTCAGGGAACCGCGGTTGAGCAGGCTCTTTCCGCGGGTGCCCTCGGGGATGCGCTCGGACAACTTCCCGGCGGCCCGCCGCAGTCCCTTGGGCAGGTACTCGAACGGTTTGAGCGAAATCGGCTCGCGGTAGATGGTGTAGCCGCCGAACAGCTCGTCGGCACCCTCACCGGACAGCACGACCTTGACGTGCTTGCGTGCCTCCTTCGCCACGAACCACAGCGGGACCAGCGCGGGATCGGCGACCGGGTCGTCGAGGTACCACACGATCTCGGGGATGGCGGCGGCGAACTCGGACGGGCTCACCACCTTCACCACGTGGCGTGCGCCGATCGCTTCGGCGGATTCGGCCGCGACGTCGACCTCGGAATAGCCCTCGCGTTCGAAACCGGTGGTGAACGTGATCAGGTTCGGGTTGTGGCGCATCGCGAGCGCCGCGATGGCCGTCGAGTCGATGCCACCCGACAAGAAGGAGCCGACCGTGACGTCGGCGCGCATGTGTTTGGCGACCGAATCCTCGAGCGCCTCGGCGATCTCGCGGTACCGGGCCTGCTCGGTGCCCGCGGCGAACGGACGCACCGGGAACGTGGGCGCGAAATAGCGGGTGATCACAGGTGCTTCGCCCGGGCGCACCCGCGCGAAGCAGCCGGACTCGAGCCGGCGGATCTGCTTGTGGAGGGTTTCCGGCTCCGGCACGTACTGAAGGACGGTGTAGTGCTCGACGGCCCGCGGATCGAGCTCGGTGCCGATGCCGATCAGGCTCGCCAGCTCCAGCAGGCTCTTCTTCTCGCTACCGAACGCGGTGCCGCCGGTGCCCGTCGCCAGGAAGAGCGGCTTGATCCCGAACGGATCGCGCGCGATGAACAGTTCCCGCGTCTCCGTGTCCCAGATCGCGAACGCGAACATGCCGCGCAGACGACGGACGGCGTCCTCGCCCCAGTAGTGGAACGCGGCGACGATGGACTCGCTGTCGCCCTCTGTGACGAACTGCGCACCGAACTGCTCGGCGAGTTCGGCCCGAACCTCGAGGTAGTTGTAGATCTCGCCGTTGAAGGTGAGCGCGTAGCGTTCCGGATTCTCCGCCGGACCCCACCGCAGCGGCTGGTGGGAATGTTCGATGTCGATGATCGACAGCCGATTGAACCCGAAGACCAGGTGGTCGTCGTGCCAGGTCCCGTGCTCGTCCGGCCCACGGTGCCGCAGGCAGTGCATTGCCTGGTCGACCTGTGAGACGGCGTTGTCGCTGGTTTCTCCAGAGGTCAGTAGCCCGAGCAGTCCGCACACAGCGTCCGGTACCTCAATTCAGAATCTTGGAAGGCTCCACGAGGTGGAGTGGTCAGGGATCTCTGCCGGAAAGTATGCCGCAGATTCCCGGAGCGTCCGGTTCGGGCCGCCGGTGACGGTGCCCCGGCGCGAACAGCGGCACCGCCGCGGCGTCTGCAGCGACACGTCGTCGCCCGACCCGAGGATGGAGAGCCGCCACCTTTGGTCTACGCTGCGTAGTAATTGGGCCTTCCCATCGGGTGTGCCCTAGTGGAATTTGCGGCGATCAGGAAGGCGTGAACGTGGCGCAAGGTCGGATCCTTCGGCGGGCAGGGTTGGCAGTATCTTTGGGCGTTGCTGCCTTGCTGCTGTCGGGTTGTTCAATCGACAACGAGGTGCTTCGTTTCGGGTGGCCTTCGGGCGTAACCCCGCAGGCGCACCGCATGCGTGAACTGTGGACCTGGTCGGTCATCGCCGCCCTCGTCATGGGTGTGCTGGTGTGGGGACTCACCTTCTGGGCGGTGATCTTCCACCGTAAGAAGAAGGACTCACCCGAGTTCCCGCGGCAGACGGCATACAACGTGCCGCTCGAACTGGCGTACACCGCGGTTCCGTTCGTCATCATCGCCGTGCTGTTCTACTTCACGGTGATCGTGCAGAACCATGTCCTCGAGAAGGAGGACAACCCCAACGTGGTGGTGGATGTCACTGCGTACCAGTGGAACTGGAAGTTCGGCTACCGCTCCATCGACCTCGGCGAGGGTGGCGGCAAGTACGACGGCGTCGATCAGGAAGCGCAGGCTGCGGTCGAGTCCGCACCCGCATCCGAGGCGGAGGCCGAGGGTGAGCACGCCCAGCCCGGACCGATCCACGGCAAGACCCCGCAGGACCTGTCCTACCTGCACTACGACAAGATCGAGACGATCGGCTCGAGCAACGAGATCCCGATCCTCGTCCTGCCGACCGGCAAGCGGATCCAGTTCGAGCTGGCCTCCGCCGATGTCATCCACGCCTTTTGGGTGCCGGAGTTCCTGTTCAAGCGCGACGTGAACCCGAACCCGAAGGAGAACCACTCCGACAACGTCTTCCAGATCAGTGAGATCGAGAAGGAAGGTGCCTTCGTCGGGCGCTGCGCCGAGATGTGCGGCACGTTCCACGCGATGATGAACTTCGAGGTTCGCGCCGTGAGCCCCGACAAGTTCGCGCAGTACATCGAGCTGCGTAAGCCGGCGAGCGAGGGCGGCCGGGATCTGACCACGGCGGAGGCTCTGCAGGCCATCGGCGAGTCCCCGGTTGCGACGTCGACGTCTCCCTTCACCACCGATCGCGGCTACAAGCAGGCGAGCGGTGTCGAAGGTAACTGAACCTGCTGCTGATACCTCACTGACCAAGGACAAGTGCTGATATGAAGATCGAAGCCAAGCTCTTCGAGATCCTGACGGTATTCTTCATTCTCGTCGCGATCGTCTACGGCGTCTTCACCGCCGTTTCACGAACCGGTATCGAGTGGGCGGGTCTGACGGGCATCTGCCTGTCGGCGGGACTGACGCTGATCATCGGAACGTACTTCCGGTTCGTCGCCCGTCGCCTCGACACCCGTCCCGAGGACTACGAGGACGCGGAGATCGCCGATGGCGCAGGCGACCTGGGCTTCTTCAGCCCCGGTAGCTACTGGCCGATCCTGCTCGCCGCTTCTGCTGCCTTCGTCGCAGTCGCGATGGCGTTCTTCCAGCCGTGGATGATCGTGGTCGCCGTGATTGCTGTGCTCGCGGCCGCTGCAGGCCTCGTCTTCGAGTACTACGTCGGGCCCGAGAAGCACTAGTTCCACCCACAGTTCGTGCAGCGGAGGCGCCGAATCCCACCGGGATTCGGCGCCTCCGCTTTGTCGTCCGCCCTAGCCGACCGGGCCCGCTGCCGCGGCGAGGAGTGCCACTGCCTGAGCGGACGCGAGTCGCACCGCCTCGGGGAACACGTGCAATCCGTGCGAGACCAGGGCCCCTTCGTGGAGCAGCATGATCGTGCGCGCGAGTGTCTCCGGGTCGCGCACCGACGCGTCCCGGCACACGCCGGTGAACAGACCGAGCATCCACCGCTTCTGGCCGATGATGACGGCGTACGCCGGATGTGACGGGTCGCTGATCTCCGCGTGCGCGTTGACCATGCTGCACCCCTTCGCACTGTTCTCCGCGGTCCACTCGCGGGACGCGTCGAAGATCGCCGTCAGGCGCCGGCGGGCGGAGTCGCCCGCGGACTCGAGGTGGCCTGTGAGAAACGCCCGCCACCGCTCGTCCCGGTCGGCGAGGTACTCGACCACGATCTGTTCCTTCGAGCCGAAACGGTCGTAGAGCGTCTTCTTCGTGACGCCGGCCTCGGCGGCGATGAGATCCACGCCGACCGCGTGAATTCCCCGCTCGTAGAAGAGGCGACCGGCCGCGTCCAGTGCTCGCCTCGCTCCCGGGGTCAGCGGGACGCGTCGCGGTGTCGGCACAGAATCCATGACAAAAGTATACAGATCGGTATAGGTTGGGGGAGGTATACCGATCTGTTTACTTGGGTGGTGGTCAGTCGTGAATGTGCTTCTCGCCGTGATGTTCGTCCTGTGCTGGAGCTCCGGCTTCATCGGGGCCAAACTCGGCGCCGGGGACGCGGACCCTCTGACGGTACTGACCTGGCGGTTCCTGCCACTCGCCGTCGCACTCGCCCTGGGAACCGCGCTGTTCGGACGCGCACGGTGGCGGGGGCTCGGGTCCCGTGCGTTCGGTCGTCAGGTGACGATCGGTGCGCTGTCGCAGACCGGATATCTGCTGACCGTCTACCAGGCGATCGGACTCGGCGTCTCGACCGGTACCACCGCGCTGATCGACGGCACCCAGCCCCTGGTCGTCGCCGTACTGGCAGGCCCCCTGCTGGGTCAGTACGTCGCACGCCGGCATTGGTGGGGATTGCTGCTGGGACTGGTGGGGGTCATGATCGTCACCGCAGGCGACGCCACCTCTGCGTCCGGCGTGCCGTGGTGGGCGTACCTCGTGCCGTTCGCCGGGATGCTGTCGCTGGTGGCCGCGACCTTCGTGGAGAGTCGCTCCCCGACCGACACCGACCCCGTCGTGTCCATGACCGTGCACTGCGCGACCAGCGCCGTGCTCTTCACCGCCCTCGCCGCGTGCGCCGGGCAGATGTCGCCGCCGCCGACGGCGTCGTTCTGGTGGTCTGTGGCATGGCTGATCGCCCTGTCCACGTTCGGCGGCTACGGCCTGTACTGGCTCGTGCTGCGTCGGAGCGGGGTGACCCGGGTCAATGCCCTGATGTTCCTGATGGCACCGGTGACGGCGATCTGGGGGGCCGTGATGTTCGGCGAGCCGTTCGGGATCCTCACCGCGCTCGGTCTTCTCCTGGGACTCGGGGCGGTCGTGCTCGTGTTCCGCGCACAGCCGCGGGGGAGGGGAGCGGGCACGGTGCCCACAGACGAGCAGAGCCCCGAACCGGAAGTGGTTCGGGGCTCTGCTCGGTTGCGGAGGTGAGGCTAGTGGGCCTCGCCGTTGCCGGACGATCCGTTGCCGGAAGCCGACGAACCGTTGCCGTGGGCGCGGTCCTGGTACTCCCGCAGCATCGTGAGCTGCTCGTGCTCGCCGTGGTGCAGGGCGTGCTCCAGAGCCAGGCTCTCCTCGACCGGGTCGGCCGTGACGAGGCTGCCGGAACCGGGCTTGCCGGCGGAACCGAGCTTGTTCATCTTCTTCGGGACGGTCGCACCCTGGTACTCGAGCGGGATCGGGTGACCGTGGTCGTCGACCGGGCCGAGCGGCTGGTGGATCTCGATGTACTGACCGTTCGGCATCCGCTTGATGATGCCGGTCTCGATGCCGTGCTCGAGGACCTCACGGTCGCTGCGCTGGAGACCCAGGCAGAACCGGTAGGCCACGAAGAAGGCGATCGGAGGCAGCAACACCATGCCGATGCGGCCGATCCACGTCATCGCGTTCAGCGAGATGCTCAGGTGGTACGCGATGATGTCGTTGATGCAGGAGATCGTCAGGACGGCGTAGAACGCGATCGCCATCGCACCGATCGCGGTACGCACCGGAACGTCACGCGGACGCTGCAGCAGGTTGTGGTGAGCGTCGTCCTTGGTCAGACGCTTCTCGATCCACGGGTAGGCGATCAGCACCGTGAACACCAGACCCATGATCAACGCGACAGCGAACACCGACGGAATGGTGTAGCGGTCGAACAGGTAGATGTCCCATGCCGGCCACAGACGGGCCAGGCCGTCCGTCCACATCATGTAGATGTCGGGCTGCGAACCTGCCGACACCTGCGACGGGTTGTAGGGGCCGATGGTCCAGACCGGGTTGATCTGCAGCACGCCACCCATCACGGCGAGAACACCGAACGTGATCGCGAAGAACGCACCCGACTTGACGGCGAACACCGGGAGGATGCGCACACCCACGACGTTGTTCTCGGTGCGGCCGGGGCCGGGGAACTGCGTGTGCTTCTGGTACCAGACGAGCGCGAGGTGACCGGCGATCAGGGCGAGGATGATGCCCGGGAACAGCAGGACGTGCGCGACGTATAGGCGGGGGATGATCAGGTCGCCGGGGAAGTCGCCACCGAAGATCAGCCAGTGCATCCAGGTGCCTGCGATCGGGATGCTCAGCGTGATGCCGGAGAACGCGGCGCGCAGGCCCGTGCCGGACAGCAGGTCGTCCGGGATGGTGTAGCCGAAGAATCCCTCGAACATCGCCAGGATCAGCAGCAGGCAGCCGATGACCCAGTTGGCCTCACGCGGACGCCGGAACGCGCCGGTGAAGAAGATGCGCATCAGGTGCACGACGATCGACGCCGCGAACATCAGCGCAGCCCAGTGGTGGATCTGACGGACGAACAGGCCGCCGCGGACCTCGAACGAGATGTTCAGCGTGGTCTCGTACGCGCGGGACATCGTGACGCCGCGCAGGGGCTCGTACGCACCGTTGTAGACGACGTGCGCCATCGACGGGTCGAAGAACAGGGTCAGGTAGACACCGGAGATCAGCAGAATGATGAAGCTGTACAGCGCGATCTCGCCGAGCAGGAACGACCAGTGGGTGGGGAAGACCTTGTTGATCTGCCGCCGCATCCCCGCTGCGAGGTGGTAGCGCGAGTCCATCGCTTCGGCCTGGCCGGTGGCCATCGCGCTCAGTTTGGACGGTTTGTTGTCGGTCACGGTCGACGCTCCCAAAATGCCGGGCCGAGAGCTTCGATGTAGTCACCCGTTGTGACTAGGAAACCCTCTTCGTTCACTGTAATAGGCAACTGCGGAAGTGCACGAGCGGCCGGACCGAAAATCGGCTTTCCGTAGGTCAGCGCATCGAACTGCGACTGGTGGCACGGGCAGAGGATTCGGTTGGTCTGCTGTTCGTACAGGGAGGTGGGGCAGCCGAGGTGGGTGCAGATCTTCGAGAAGGCGAAGTAGTCGCCGTAGTTGAAGCTCTCCTGGCCCTTGCGCTTGGTGACCCGTGCCGTGTCCTCCGTGCGGAGGCGGATGAGCATGGTCGCGTTGCGGATGCCGCGCAGCGCCTCGAGCAGCGCGTCGTGATCGCCGCGGTCGGACTCACGGAACGGGAACACCGTTTCCATGGCGCCGGCGTCCAGGTCTTCCGGGCGAACGAGGACGACGTCCTCGGGGCGACCGGTGTCGCGGCGCAGGTAGATGGTTTCGCCCTCGTAGCGGGGGGTCCATCCCGAGACCCACAGCGGGGAGTCGTCGCGCTTGGCCCACGGGTTCTTGATCAGACCGCCGAGGGGCATGACGGACATGATGCCGAGGGCACCGCCGCCGAAGATGAGGGTGCGCTTGAGGAGCTTGCGGCGTCCCAGCGTCGACGTGTCGAACGAGTCGCCGAGTTCCGCGACGATCGTCTTGCGATCGACCTCGGACGATCCACCGTCGTGGCGGTCCTGGATGGACACCTCTTCGGGGATGAACTTCTTGGTGAACTGCACCGCTCCGACACCGAGGCCGAGGATGGCCAGACCCATGGTGAGGCCGATCAGCGGCGTGTACAGGCTGTAGGCCGAGTAGTGCTCCTCGCCGGCGCCTGCGTACTCCCAGGGCCAGAAGAGGTAGATCGCGATGAACGCGATCGCCGAGATGCCGGAGAGCGCGAACCAGAAGGCGACCGACCGCTCGGCGCGCTTCTCGGCCTTCGTTCCCGGAACCGCCCAGCGGTTGCGGCGGAACGCGACATCGACGTGGTCGAGGTTGGTGCCGAGCTCGACGAGTTCGTCGCGGCTCAGGTTCTCGAGTTCTGCATCCGTGTACTTCTTTGGCGTGGCGCCGCCCGGCTGGCCAGCGTCGCTCATGACCTTGCTCCGATCCACAGTGCTGCACCGACGACAGCGATGATTCCGATGACCCACATGGCCAAGCCCTCGGAGGCGGGACCGATGCCGCCGAGTCCGTAGCCGCCGGGCTGCTTCGTCTCGCCCGACGACTTGATGTAGGCGATGATGTCCTTCTTCTCCTCGAGGGTCAGCTGACGGTCCGAGAACTTGGGCATGTTCTGCGGGCCGGTGACCATCGCGGCGTAGATCTGCTGCTCACTGGCCGGGTCGAGGACCGGCGCGTACTTACCGGACGAGAGCGCACCGCCGCGCCCGGTGAAGTTGTGGCAGGACGCGCAGTTGAGGCGGAACAGCTCGCTGCCGCGTCCGATGTCGCCGCCGCGCAGCGACGACTGGGCGATCTCGCCGTTCTCGTCACGAATGACCGTGGGGCCGCCGCCGTTGGCCTGGACGTACGCGCCGATGGCGTCCGTCTGCTCGGCGTCGAACTTGACGGGCTTGCGCTCGACCTGGGCCTCGTTGCGCGAGGCCGGCATGCGTCCCGACGACACCTGGAAGTACACGGCTGCCTCGCCGACACCGATCAGGCTGGGGCCGCGGTCCTGCACACCCTGCAGGTTCGCGCCGTGGCACGTGATGCACGAGGTGTCGTACAACTGCTTGCCCTCGCGGATCAGTGCTGCCTGATCATCGGTGGCGGTGGCCACCTGCGGGGTCGGCGTCAACGCGGACGCGAGGAAACCGGCGCTGACCAGTCCCATCATCAGGACCATGGCGCCCGTGACGCGCCTGCGGAGCTTCCGCTGGCGGCGTGCCTTGGCGGCAGACGCAGTGGTATCGGATGCGGGAGGGGGGGATGAACTCATCTGTATCCCTTTGGTATGTCGGGACGGACTGGACGTCAGGGGGCTGCCTGGGGCGTTCAGCTGATCAACGGATGAAATAGATCGTGGCAAACAGGCCGATCCACACGATGTCGACGAAGTGCCAGTAGTACGAGACGACGATGGCGGCGGTGGCCTGGGCGGGCGTGAACTTGCTGACCTTGGTGCGCGCGATCAGGAAGACGAACGCGATGAGGCCGCCGATCACGTGCATGCCGTGGAAGCCGGTGGTCATGTAGAAGACCGAGCCGTACACGCTGCTCGAGATGGTCGTGCCTTCTTCGACCAGGTGGATGTACTCGTATCCCTGTCCGAGGACGAAGAACGTGCCCATCGCCAGTGTCAGGAGGTACCACCGGCGGAGGCCGAAGACGTCGCCGCGCTCGGCCGCGAACACACCCATCTGGCAGGTGAACGACGAGGCGATCAGCACCAGGGTCACCGGTACGGCGAGGAACAGATTCAGCTCGGTCGGCTCCGGCGGCCAGTTCCCATTCGCCTGTGCTCGCGCCACGAAGTACATGGCGAAGAGCCCTGCGAAGAACATGAGCTCACTTGACAACCACACGATGGTGCCAACGCTGACCATGTTAGGTCGGTTCAGCGAGTGCACGCGTTGGGTGATTGCTGATCCTGAAGTCCCTACTGCGCTCGTCACAGACAGAAGTATGACGCTTCGTCGTAAGAGGCGACTACCCGGGTCCACCCTCGGCGCGTCGACGCGCCCCGCTTGTCCGATTCTCCCTGCTGACGGCCTGGTGGCGGACCGTGAAAGGGTGGAGTCATGCGCTCTCGTGACAACAGTACGGGGTGGCTGCGGAGGCTGTTCGGCAGTCGGCAACCGGCCCCTCTCGATCAGGATCGGCCCGACCTCGTGGTCGTCGCCTCGAGCTTCGACGACGTGGAGGCGTGCTCGACCGCGCTCGACCGCGCAGCCGCAGAGGATCCGCGGTGGGATGCCGGCGCGGAAGCGGTGCTGCGGCACCATCTGCGGCTGCCCGCGTCGTCGGTGGCCGACGCCGTGTCGATCGCCGCCCAGGACGGCTACCGACCACAGGAACCGGACGGGCAGGCGTCCCCGGCCGAGGACGGTGCGACGGTGGGACTCGTGCTGCAGCGGGTCCAGATCCTGGATGCGCTGCACTGTTCGCAGGAACGGTCGAGAATGGCCGGGCTGGCGCAGCGGCTCGGCGGCTCGGTCGACGGCTGGGACGCGACGCAACCGGCGCGCGAGTCCGATCCGCCCGGTGACTAGGCTGCCAGGACCGGATCCGCCACTAGTACAAGGGGACACGACGATGCAGAGCCCGACTGCTCAGGGGACGAACGACGGTGTGCGGCCGGCACGCACGTGGCCGTCGGTCCTCGGCACGCTCACCGACGGACGTGACCTGTCGGTGGACGAGGCGAAATGGGCGATGGACGAGATCATGTCCGACAACGCCACGTCCGCGCAGATCGCGGCGTTCGGTGTCGCCCTGAAGATGAAGGGCGAGACACCGGAGGAGTTGCGCGGACTGGCGGACTCGATGCTCGGGCACGCGCGCAAGGTCCCCGTCGACGACGACGTCGTCGACATCGTCGGAACCGGTGGTGACCGATCCAACACCGTGAACATCTCCACGATGGCGTCACTCGTGGTCGCGGCGTCCGGCATTCGCGTCGTCAAGCACGGCAACCGGGCGGCGTCGTCCAAGAGCGGTGGGGCGGACGTTCTCGAGGCCCTCGGGGTGAAGATCAACCTCGGTCCCGACGAGGTGGCGCGCTGTGTCCGGGAGGTCGGCATCGGCTTCTGCTTCGCGCCGGTGTTCCATCCCGCCCTGCGGTTCGCGGGCGCGCCGCGCAAGGAGATCGGCATCCCGACCGTCTTCAACGTGCTCGGACCACTCACCAACCCGGCGCGTCCGCGGGCCGGCCTCATCGGCTGCGCGTTCCCGGGCCTGATCTCGGTGGTGGCCGGCGTGCTCGCGCAGCGCGGCAACTCGGCGCTGGTGGTGCGGGGTGACGACGGCCTCGACGAGTTGACGACGTCGACCACGTCGACCGTGCACATCGTGGCGGACGGGGCGGTGACCACCCGTCAACTCGACCCCCGGGACATCGGGATCGCGCGGGTGTCGCTCGACGAACTGCGCGGCGGCGATGCCGACGTGAACGCGGCGGTGGCGCGGCGACTCCTCGCCGGTGAGACCGGACCCGTCCGCGACGCGGTCCTCCTCAACGCCGCGGCGGCGATCGCGGCGTTCCGGGGGCTCGGCGGCCGCACGCTCGAAGACGCACTGTCGGACGGACTCTCGACGGCGGCACATTCCATCGACAGTGGAGCGGCCGCGACGCTGCTCGCGCGGTGGGCCGAACTCACGTCGGGTCTGGCCACCAGCAAATAGCAGGCGGGGCTATTCGCCGATCGAGAAGCCGGCTTCGACGTCGGCGCTGGAGTAGGACTGGAACGCGATGTGCGTCGCCGTCCGGGAGACCCCGTCCACCTTGTTGATTCCCTCGGTGACGACCTCCGCGATCTTCGCGTGGTCCCGGACCCGCACGATCGCGATCAGGTCGACGTCGCCTGCGCAGGAGTAGACCTTGTCGACGCCCTCGATGTCGGCGACGGCCTGAGCGGTCTCCGGGATGCGGTGGGCTTCGGCGTGGATCAGGACGATGGCGTTGATCATGATCGCCAGCCTAAGCGGTGGTCGGCGGAAGTCGGCGCGGGTGGTCGGGTCTCGGCGTCCCGTGTCGACGTGCTCCCCGCTCGCGCGAGTGCGCACCACTCGGACCAGGATCCGGCGCCCCGGGCGGGCTCGCACCAGCCCGAGGAAGCGCTGACGATGCGGGTGTCCTCCTGGTCGAGCCAGCGCGCCAGCAACCCGGCCTCCTCGGGGGAGGCACCGCGAAGCGGAGTTGCGTCGGGAACGACGGTTTCGGCGGTGAGGACGAGCGCATCGACCACCGGCATCGGGTGGATCCCGCGCCGCGCGCAGCCGGCCGACGCGAGGCGGCCGGAACGGATCACCGCGAACTCCCAGCCGCCGGTCGCGGCCGGGCGAGCAGCGACGAGCTGATCGAGGGCGGTGAGGGCAGCCAGGCGCTGCATCCTCCGCAACGCGAGCACGACCTCCGCGGTGCGATCACGCAGGCGTGCGGCATTCTCGAACAGCTCGCCGGCGGCCAGCTCCTCCACCCGTGCGCGCATGCGGTGCAGCGGAGAGTCGTCCAGGCCGCGCAGGAATTGCCGGAAGAGTTCCGGCCCGGGACGGTAGGCGTCCTCCGTGACGCGGCCGTGGACGGACGCCGGGCAGCGTCCGAGCTCGCGGGGCGGGCAGTGCGGACCGTGCTCCCTTCCCTTCGGGATGCGGCTCGTGCAGGTGCGGAGAATGCAGTACTCGGCGAGGACGTCGGCGACGTCGACTGCGGTCGAGCGGGACCGGAACGGACCGAGCGAGTCGGCGGTCGGGGTCCGCACCACCGACAGCCGGGGGAAGGCCTCCGCGGTGAGCGTGATCCACCAACCGCGTTTCGGGTACTTGGATCTCCGGTTGTACGGCGGCGTGTGCGCCGCGAGCAGCCGGAGCTCGCGCACACCGGCCTCGAGCGCGTGCGCGCACTCGACGTGATCGATCCGGGTGGTCAGGGCCACCATCTCCTTCATCCGGCCACGCGTCTCGGAGCCGGTGAAGTAGTTGCGCACCCGACGGCGCAGATCGGTCGCCGTGCCGACGTAGAGGACCTCGTCGGACGGTCCGCGGAACAGGTAGACGCCGGGAGCATGCGGGAGGTGGCCGGCGAGCGAGCGTTTCGCCCGCTGGTGCGAGGAGACGTCGGGCAGGTAGTCGACCAGCTCGGTGAGACTGTGCACTCCCTGATTGCCGACCCTCGCGATGAGGGCGTGCAGGACGTCGACGGTGGCGCGGGCGTCGTCGAGTGCCCGGTGCGTCGGAGTGGTCCCGACGTCGAACAGCCGGGCCAGCGACGACAGTTTGACGGACGGCGCCTCGTCGCGGCTGAGGACGCGCCGGGCCAGTTTGACGGTGCAGAGCACGGTGAACTTGGGCCAGGGGGTGTCGGTGGCGGACGCCGCGGCCTTGAGGAAGCCCGTGTCGAACGGGGCGTTGTGGGCGACGAGCACCGCCCCGCGAGCGAACTCCAGGAACGCCGGCAGCACTCGCTCGATCCGCGGGGCGTCGATCACCATGGCGGTGGTGATGCCGGTGATCTCCACGATGTGCGGGGGGATGGATCGTCCCGGGTCGACGAGGGTGGCCATTTCGGCGATCACCTCGCCGCCGCGGATCTTCACGGCGCCGATCTCGGTGATGGCGTCCTCGCCCGGTCGCGCGCCGGTGGTCTCGAGATCGACCACCACGAACGTGGTGTCCCGCAGTGGGGTGTCGAGCTCGTCGAATCTCAGCTGTTCGGGTACACCGGGGACACTCACGGCTCAGAGCGTATGGACGGGCACCGACAGACCCGCCCGGAGAGCCCGGAGAGACGAGGATCACACTGCCCGTCTCGGGCGGCGGTCGCGGGCGGTGCGAGGGGCGGGCGCACGACCACGATCGAGGGGTCTGCATGGGGCGCGGGCCGGTGTCGGCGGGTCCGGCGCGTGTCGCGGGTTCGATCCGCGGCACCCCCGTTGAACAGCGGGAACGCGGCGCGGGACGAAACCGGGGAGTGGGCAGGCTTCGCGAAATGCCCACTCCCGCTGTCGAAAAGCGATCGGAAACAAACCGCCTGTTATCCAGTCGTTACCGAATGTGGGTATCGCGCGCCCGCAAAGCCGGAATCGGCCCAAACGGACACTTTCCGCGTGTTCCGGTCGACATCTGGGTATTCCATTTCGTAACCTTCCTGAGACCTAGCGGAGTCTCGCAGCCCCAATACCGGGGCAGCATCGCTAGTCACCGCCTAATCGGCCACTCGCGAGAGCGGTCGTACCGGGAACCCAAGTTTCTACTGGGGTGAATCCCGCCGGGACGTCCTCACGCACCGGTGGGTAGGGCTGATCTTCCCAGCCCGAACCCGTCAGCTAACTCGGTCGGCGGATGAATGGAAGAAACGGAGTACCCCTTTCGTGGCGTCACAAGTTTCCAAGCGGAATGTGCGACGGGCAGTCGTCGCCGGCGCGCTCGCAGTCGGAGCGCTCACCGCTACCGCGGCCCCCGCGGCCGCAGATCCCGTCACCATCCCCGGAGTCGGAACCTTCGAGATCCCGGGTGTCGTCATCCCGCAGATCCCCGGTGTCCCGAACCTGCCCGCGCCCCCGGCGCCGGCCAATACCGCAGGTGACAAGGCCGTTCAGGCCGCCCAGACCAAGCTCGGCTCGCCGTACGTCTACGGCGCCGCAGGCCCCAACTCGTTCGACTGCTCCGGTCTGGTGCAGTGGGCGTTCAAGCAGGCCGGACTGAACCTGCCGCGCACCAGCTACGCGCAGGCGGCGGCAGGCACTCCCGTCTCGCAGTCCGATCTCCGCCCCGGCGACGTGGTCTCCTTCTACGGCGGATCGCACTCGGGCATCTACGCCGGCAACGGCAACGTGATCCACGCCTCCACCGAGGGGCAGCCCGTCAAGTTGGCGCCCATCGCGTCCATGCCTTTCGACGGCGCACGCCGCTACTGATCCACACGCGAGGCGAGGCATCCGCCGAGTCGAGGGCGGGGATGCACGGGGTAGCTTCGTAGGATCTCGCACGACCACCGAGGGTGGGTTCGAATCACGATTCGAACCCACCCTCGATGTCGTTGCGCCCCAGGCAGACAGCGTGTCGTTCACCCGTCGGGTGGTCCCCGCCACCCCGTTCGTGACATGGGTGGACACAAACGTATGCCATTCCGTAACCTATCCGAGACCTTGCGAAGTCTTGTCGCGCCAACCGGGCGGCAACGCGGGTCACCACCTCTTCGGCACTCCACGGTCGCCTCGGCCGAGGAAATCCTTGAGCCGCGCATCGGACAACCGACCCGGCTGGTGGAGATCGACGATCGGAGAACTGCATTTCCGTGGCCTCACACAAGATGAAGCGCTCCCTGGGCAGCGTGCTGACAGCGGGCGTGCTGTCGGTGGCGCTCGTGTCGCTGCCCGCGATCCAGGCGGGTGCAGACCCGGTCACCACCAACCCGACCGATGCCCTGACGAAGCTCGGGGACCTGTCCCGGCAGTCCGAGCAGACGTCCGAGGCACTCCACAACGCGCAGATCGACCTCGAGGCCAAACAGTCGGCGCAACGCGACGCCGACGCCACACTCGCGGCCGACCAGGGTGTGCTGGACGCCGCCAACGCGCGCGTCGCCGTCTTCCAGCCCGTGGTGAACAAACTCGCCACCGCCAACTACCAGGGCGCACGGACCAATCGTCTCTTCGCCGTCATGGTGAGCGATTCACCGCAGCAACTGCTGGACCAGATGTCCGCTCTGGACGCCATCTCCAACGACACCCGCAACCAGGTCGCGCAATTCCAGTCGGCCACGTCGGAAGCCACGAAGGCGGCCGAGGCGTCGAAGGAGTCCGCGGATGCCGCGCGGTCCGCGACCGAGCAGGCCAAAGCGGTGAGCGACGATCTGCAACGCAAGCAGAGTGACCTGCAGGCGCAGATCGCCGACGTGATCAAGGCCTTCGGAGATCTCACCGGCGCCGAACGCGACCAACTCGCGGGGACGCCCTTCCCGCCCGGCTTCGACCCGAACACGATCCTCGCGCATCTCACCCCCGGTTCGGGCACCAGCGCGCTGCAGGCAGGCATGACCCGCATCGGTGACCCGTACGTGTGGGGCGCCACCGGTCCGGACGAATTCGACTGCTCGGGACTCGTCGTGTGGGCGTACAAGCAGATCGGCAAGACGCTGCCGAGGTCCAGTCAGGCGCAGGCCAGCGGCGGCACCCCGGTGTCCCGCGACGCCCTGGAGCCCGGCGACGTCGTCCTCTTCTACAACGACGCGTCCCACGTGGGCCTCTACGCCGGAAACGGCAACATTCTCCACGCCTCGACGTTCGGTGTTCCGGTGAAGATCGAGTCGATGGCGAAGTTCCCCTTCTACGGGGCCCGCCGCTACTGACGGCGACCGTCCGGCAGCGGCGCCGGGGCGTGCTCATACACTCACCGGCGTGCCCGCTTCAGACCCGTCTCCCGCAACGGATCCGACCTCGCGCCGTCAGGCGCGCCCGTGGGAGCTGGCCGCACTGGCCGGACTCGTCCTCGCCGTGGTCGTCGTACTCGCACTGACCGGGTTCTCACGGACCGAGCGGGGCGCCGACGGAGCCGTCGGCACCGCGCAGTCCGACACCGAGGCGCGTGCGGCAGCCGTCCAGACGCTCCTCGACACCTGGGCGTCGGCCGTGCGGACGAACGACGCGGCCCGGCTGTCCGGTCTGATGGATCAGGCTGCGGCCCCGGGATTCCTGGCCGCCGAGACGCGGCGGGCGGGCAACGTTGCCGGGGTGGAGTTCTCGGACTGGGGCTACGAGATCGCCGAGGGTGCCGAGACGGCGGTGCCGTCGAGTCTCGTCGACGCGCTCGGGGCCGACGAGGTGTGGGCGCCCGCCGTGCAACTCCGCTACGCGATCGCGGACGAGAGTCCCACCCGCAAACCGGTGGCTCTCGTCGTCGCCCGGCGCGGTGACCGCTGGGCACTGGTCAGCGACAGCGCCACCGTGGACGGCGAGCGGCGGACCTGGCGCGGACCGTGGGATTTCGGACCCGTCGTGTCGCGACGCGTCGATACCGGCGACGGGCGGACGTCGGTGGTGCTCGGACATCCCGAGAACGCCACCATGGTCGACCGGCTGGCGGACGAACTCCCCGCCGCCGTCGTCAACGCCACCCAGTTGTGGGGTTCGAACTGGGCGGGCCGCGCGCTCGTGTGGGTCGCGGGATCGCAGGACGAGTTCACGGCGCTCGTCGGCCCCAATCACGACGGACGCGACATCGCCGCCGTCGCCATCTCGGACGCCGTCGACCCGGACGCCGCCACGGTCACGGGCCAGCGGATCGTGTTCAGCCCGGCGTCGGCGGACCGGCTGACCGAGGTCACCCGGCGGGCGATCCTGCGGCACGAGCTGATCCACGTGGCGGCGCGCGCCGAGACGGTGGACCGTTCGCCGATGTGGGTGCTGGAGGGTTACGCGGAGTACGCCGCCTACCGGGGTACCGGCGAGGCCGAACGGCAGATCGCGCCTGCGCTGACCGCGCAGGTGGGGGCCGAGGGTCCGCCGACCGAGTTCCCCGAGGACACCGACTTCTCCGGCTACGGCGAACGCGGCTCGGTCGCCTACGAGACGGCGTGGTCGATCAACGCCTTCGTCGCCGAGCAGTACGGCGAATCGAGGCTGACAGCGCTGTACCGGACGCTGGCCGTGGGCGAGGCAGACCCGGAGACGGTCGACGGACGGCTGTCCGACGTCCTCGGCGTCGACGCCGACCAGTTCCGCGACCGCTGGACCGACTGGGTGGGCGCCCACCTGGGGTGACCCTGGGTCGGTTGCCGTGCGGTCCACCGCCTACGGTGATCACATGCGCCGAACCCTGTTGGTGACGAACGATTTTCCGCCGCGACCCGGCGGAATTCAGTCGTACCTGCACACCTTCGCCAAGCACCTGCCCGCCGACGACCTGGTCGTCTACGCCCCGCGTTGGCGCGGCGACTCGCACCTCAAGTTCGATGCGCGGCAACCGTTTCAGGTCGTCCGGCACCCCACCACCTTGATGGTGCCCACACCGTTCGTCGCCCGACGTGCCGCCACGCTGCTCGCCGAACACGACTGCACGGGCGTCTGGTTCGGCGCAGCCGCCCCGCTCGCGCTGCTGAGTGCGACGCTGCGCCGCGCCGGGGCGGAACGGGTGGTCGCGAGTACCCACGGGCACGAGGTCGGCTGGTCGATGCTCCCTGCCGCCCGCCAGGCCCTCGGACGGATCGGCGACCGGACCGACGTCGTCACGTATGTCAGCCGGTACACGAGGGGCCGCTTCGCGTCCGCGTTCGGCGCGAATGCCGCGCTCGAACACCTGCCGCCCGGAGTCGACACCGACCTGTTCACCCCGGACAGCGGCGCGCGGGCCGAGCTGCGGTCCCGCTACGGGCTGGGGGAGCGGCCGACGGTCCTGTGCCTGTCACGTCTCGTGCCGCGCAAGGGCCAGGACATCCTCATCAAGGCGCTCCCGGGCATCCGAGAGCACATCGACGGGGCCGTGCTCGTGATCGTCGGCGGCGGTCCGTACGAGGACCGTCTGCGCTCGCTCGCGCGCTCGGTGGGGGTGGAGGACCACGTCGTGTTCACGGGCACGGTGCCGTCCGCGGAGCTGGCGGCGCACCACACGATCGCCGACGTGTTCGCGATGCCCTGCCGGACGAGGGGCGCGGGACTGGACGTCGAGGGTCTCGGCATCGTCTTCCTCGAGGCGTCGGCGACCGGTGTGCCGGTCGTCGCCGGACAGTCCGGTGGCGCTCCGGAAACGGTGCGGCAGAACGAGACCGGGATGGTCGTGGACGGCACGTCGGTGGCCGAAGTGGCGCGTTCGGTGATTTCGGTGCTGTCGGATCGTGACCGCGCGGCCGCGATGGGTGCGGCCGGCCGCGAATGGGTCAAGGCGGAGTGGCGGTGGGACGTGCTCGCCGCCAAGCTCCAGGCACTGCTTGCGTGACCACCCGTGAGTACTTCTCAACCGCGGGCGGTTGAGAAGTACTCACGGGCCGAAGGCATTACTTCGCGTAGATGGCGGCGATGTCGTCGGCGAAGCTGTCGTGCACCACGTTGCGCTTGAGCTTCATCGTCGGCGTGAGCTCGCCGGTCTCCTCGGTGAAGTCGACGGGCAGGACCCGGAACTTCTTGATGGCCTCCGCGTGCGACACGAGCTTGTTGGCCTCGGCGACGGCCTCGTCGATCTCGGCCGTCAGGTCGGCGTCGGTGAGCAGGTCCTTGACCGTGGTGCCTGCGGGCTTGCCGTTGCGCTCGTTCCATGCGGGCAGTGCATCGGCGTCGATGGTGATGAGCGCGCCGATGAACGGCTGCTGGTCTCCGACGACGATGGCCTGGCTGATCAGCGGGTGCGCACGCAGGTGATCCTCGAGCTGGGCGGGGGAGACGTTCTTGCCGCCCGCTGTGACGATGATCTCCTTCTTGCGGCCGGTGATGGTGATGTACCCGTCCTGATCGACCGATCCGAGGTCGCCGGTGTGGAACCAGCCGTTCTCGATCGCGTCGGCGGTCGCGTTCTCGTTGCGCCAGTAGCCGCCGAAGACGACCGGCCCCGACAGCAGGATCTCGCCGTCGTCGGCGATGCGAACGGAATTGCCCGCCAACGGCTTGCCGACCGAGCCGACCTTCTGCTCGCCGATCGTGTTGACCGCGAACGCGGCGGACGTCTCGGTGAGGCCGTAGCCCTCGTAGATGGTGATGCCGATGCCGCGGAAGAAGTGGCCGAGGCGGGCGCCGAGGGGGGCGCCGCCCGAGATCGCCAGCTGGCACTTGCCGCCGAGCGCGGCGCGCAGCTTCGAGAACACCAGCTTGTCGAACAGCGCGTGCTTGGCCTTGAGGACGAGCCCCGGCCCGCCCTTGTCCTGAGCCTCGCTCCAGGCGATGGCGGTCTCGGCGGCGGCGTCGAAGATCTTGCCCTTGCCCTCGCCGTGGGCCTTGGCGCGGGCGCTGTTGTACACCTTCTCGAACACCCGCGGCACGGACAGGATGAAGTCGGGGCGGAACTCGCCGAACGTGGGGACGAGGTTCGGGATGTCGCTGGTGTGTCCGAGTGCGGCGCCGGCGTCGAACGACGCGATGCTGACGGCGCGCGCCAGGACGTGCGCCATCGGCAGGAACATGAGGGTGCTGACGCCGGGGGTCTTCAACAGGGTGCCGAGGCTGGAATCGAGGATGCCCTTGGACTCGGCGATGAGGTTGGAATGGGTGAGCTGGCAGCCCTTGGGCCTGCCGGTGGTGCCGGAGGTGTAGATGAGGGTGGCCGGATCGCTCGACTTCAGCGCGGCGACGCGCGCCCGGACTTCGGAGTCGGGCACCTCGGCACCCAGTTCGGTCAGTTCCTCGACGACGCCACGGCCGCCGTCGGACGCCTCGATCTGGTAGACGCCGCGGAGCGCGGTCGCCTCGGCGGCCACGGCCTTCACGGTGGCCGCGTGCGTCGCGTTCTCGACGACGAGATCGATTGCGGCGGAGTCCTCGAGGATCCAGCGGACCTGCTCGGCGGAGGACGTTTCGTAGATCGGGACGGTGACGCCGCCCGCCGCCCAGATCGCGAAGTCGACGAGGGGCCACTCGTAACGGGTGGCCGACATCAGTGCCACCCGGTCGCCCTGCTGGACGCCGAGAGCGATGAGACCCTTGGCGACCGCGGTGACCTGAGCGGCGAACTCGGCGGCCGTGACGTCGGTCCAGCGTCCGCCGATCTTGCGCTTGTACACGACCAGCGTCGGGTCGGCCGCGGCGTGGGCGAACACCGAGTCGACCGCGGACGCGTCCTCCGCGATCGTGAACGACTGTGGCGCGCTGAACTCGGGCACGAAAACCTCCGACACTGAAGATACTGACGAGTAGGATTGTCTTCCCAACTTTAGACCTTCGCCGGCCCGGTCTGCTTCCAGGCCGAAGAAGGGTGGTCAGAGCCCTGTTCGCGAGGTGCGGCGGAACCCCGCGGCCACCGCCGACCGCGGTGTGTGAAGCTAGTCGCCGTGAGCAGCATTCAGGTCGCAGACCAGACGTTCATCGCGGCCCCGCCGCAGCAGGTCGCGGCGGCGATCGCCCCGCCCGCCCGCTGGCGTCGGTGGTGGCCGGATCTCACCCTCGCGGTCCGCGAGGACAGGGCCGAGAAGGGCATCCGGTGGACGGTGGCCGGGCCCCTCACCGGAACGATGGAAGTGTGGCTCGAGCCGGTGCTGGACGGAGCGATCGTCCACTACTTCCTCCACGCCGAACCGGCCCGCAGCGAGACCGCCCCGGATCTGGCCGCGCTGAACCGTCGCAGGCGCGTCGAGGGAAAGGTGATGTCCTTCGAGGTGAAGAAGGAACTCGAGGCGGGTCGCGCTGCGGGAGAACCGCCGTCCTGAGGGAGATTCGCCCGCCGCGGCGGGGTCGGCATTGTGTCAGGGCGCCGAGATCGTGTGTGATAGTCGGGCACAACACAGACATACGAAACCGGTAACGGCGTGGCCCCGCGATCGACGAGCGGGTCGGCCAGGCGAAAGGAAGCGTTCACTCCATGCCCGAGAGGACCAAGAGGTCGATCAGTATCGAGGCGCCGCCCGCCCGGGTGATGGATGTGATCGCCGACTTCGACGCGTACCCAGCGTGGGTGGCCGCCGCGAAGTCCGTCGAGGTCATGGAACCCGGACAGGGCGGCCGGGCCGACCGGGTGCGGTTCGTGCTCGACGCGGGCATGGTCAAGGACACGTACGTACTCCGCTACGACTGGGCGCCCGACGGCAAATCCGTCAGCTGGGAGCTCGAGTCCGGTGAGATACAGAAGTCGCAGTTCGGTTCGTACGTGCTCGAGGACGAGCCGGGCGGCGGCACCACCGTCACCTACGAGCTCACCGTCGACCTGACCATTCCGATGAT
The DNA here is from genome assembly GCF_026810085.1 of Rhodococcus sp. JS3073. Classification (NCBI taxonomy): domain Bacteria; kingdom Bacillati; phylum Actinomycetota; class Actinomycetes; order Mycobacteriales; family Nocardiaceae; genus Rhodococcus; species Rhodococcus sp. JS3073. Next base: position 7,279,982 of record NZ_CP113951.1, read on the forward strand.
CGGCCTGTTCAAGCGCAAGGCGGAGAAGGCGATCACCGACACCGCGCTCAAGGAACTCAAGAAACGGGTGGAAGGCTGAGCAGCGAGGGCAGTGCCGGACCTGCGCGGGTCCAGTTCTTCGTAGGGAAGGGGGGCGTCGGCAAGACGACGCTCGCGGCTGCGACGGCGCAGGCGGCCGCAGAGGCGGGCAGCCGGACTCTCCTCGTCTCGCTCGACCAGGCGCACTCCCTTGCCGACGTGATCGGGATCGCCGCCGCCCGGGACCTCGTGTCCGTGACCGACAGGCTCGACGTCCTCGAACTCGACACCCTCACGTTGCTCGAGGACAGATTCCGGGGTCTGACAGCGGTTCTCGCGGCCGCCGGAACACACGATCACGGCGCCCAGTTGTCCGCGCTCGAACCGGAGGAGCTGACCGGGCTTCCCGGTGTGCAGGACGTGCTCGGGCTGCGGGAGATCGTCCGGTTCGCCACCGAGGGCGACTACGACGCCGTCGTGGTCGACTGCCCGCCCACCGCGGACTGTCTGCGGACGCTCGCCGCGCCTGCGATGGCTCTCGAGTACATCGAGCGGGTGTGGCCGCAGCACCGCCGCATCGTCGCGCTCCTGGGGTCCGATCCCCGCCTCGTCATGCTGGTGTCGCTGATCGAACAGGTCGTCGCCGCGGTCGGCGAGGTCCGGGAGATGCTCGCGAACCGGGCGAAAACCACTGTGCGACTGGTGACGACACCGGAGCGGGTGGTGCTGACGGAGACCCGGCGCACCGTGGCGGTGGCCGCGCTGTCCGGCCTGCGCGTCGATGCAATCCTCGTGAACAACCTTCTGCCGCAATTCGATTCGCCGGCAGGACACGACGATCCCGGTGTGGCATGGTTGATCAGACGGCGAGCCCTGCAGCAGCGGGTGCTCGCCGAGCTGACGGCCTCCGCGGGTACCACGGTGATCCTCTCGGTGACCCGGTCGGTGACGGAGCCGGTAGGGTGGGCCGATCTCGGCGGTATCGCCCGGGAGTTGTATGCCGACGACACGGACGCGGTTGCGGTGTTGGGGAAGAATCCACCTGCGGTGCGGGTGGGGCTGGAATCGGGGGCCGGTGTGGATTCTGTGTACACGATGCGGATGTATCTGCCGCTCGTGAACCCGTCGACCCTCACGTTGGGTCGAGTGGAGGACGACTTGGTCGTGGGAGCTGAAGGGGTGCGCCGCCGGGTACGCCTCGCCTCGGTCCTGCGCCGGTGCGTCGTCGCGGGCGCAGAACTCGACGGAAGTGATCTGGTCGTGCGCTTCACGCCCGACCCGCAGGTGTGGCCGGTATGACTGACGACCACGCGCAGCTGGTGGCGGAGCTGCGGGCGCTCGCCGAGACCGCCCTGGACCGTCTCGAGCCGATTCTCCAGCGCGCGGCGGCGCCGCACGCCCAGGCGGACGCCGAGGGAACGCCGCCCGGAACCGGACAGTGGTCGGGATGCACGTGGTGCCCGGTGTGCGCACTCGCGGCTCTGATCCGTGGCGAGCAGCACGATCTCGTGACCCTGCTCGCCGGCCAGGCGTCCGTGTTGATCGCGGTGCTGCGGCAGGTCCTCGACGAGCACGCCGATCACGACACCCCTGGCCCCGACGCTCCGGAACCCGGCCCCGGCGGTGGACCGTCCGAACCCGAAGGCGGCTCTGCGTTCGAGCCGATCTCGGTCACCATCAAGCATTGAGCGTGCCTCGCGCGCGCGGGATCGCCGGACTCCTGCACGTCGGCGATCCGGCATGGGCACAATCATCTCCATGAGCACAGGCACGGGCAGCGAACGTGGCGGCAGTGCGGCGCTGACCATCGGCATCGACGTGGGTGGAACGAGCATCCGTGCGTCGGTGGTCGACTCGGCCGGCGAGGTGCTCGATTCGCTCCAGTCGCCGACCCCGGCGTCGGCGAAGGCACTCGAAAACGGCCTGGACCGCGCGGTCCGGGAGCTGTCCGCGCGGCACGAGGTCGCCGCGGTGGGGCTGGCGGTGGCCGGGTTCATCACCCCCGACCGCACGACGGTGCGGTTCGCGCCGCATCTTCCGTGGGTGGGTGCGCCCGTCGGCCGGGACCTCGGGCAGCGTCTCGGGCTGCCGGTGATCCTCGAACACGACGTGAACGCGGCGGCGTGGGCCGAGCACCGGTTCGGTGCGGCAGCGGGCGGCCGGAACGTGGTGATGCTCGCCATCGGCACGGGTATCGGGGCGGCGCTCCTCGCGGACGGTCGGCTGTACCGGGGCAGCCACGGCGTCGCACCCGAACTCGGCCACATCCAGGTGGTCCCCGACGGACGCCCGTGCGCGTGCGGCAAGCACGGCTGCTGGGAGCGGTACTGCAGCGGGACGGCCCTCGTCGACACCGCGATCGAACTTCTGGCCGCGGATCCGGCGACGTCGACCGTCCTGGCGCGGGAGGTGGCGGTCGATCCCGGTGTGCTCACGGGCCGGCGGATCGCGGGCGCGGCACAGGACGGCGATCCGCTGGCGCTGGAGACCATGCGGGAGTTCGCCCGGTGGCTCGGTGTCGGCCTGGCGCTCATCGGTGACGTGTACGACCCGGATCTCGTCGTGATCGCCGGCGGGGTCGCGAGTTCCTCACCGCTGTTCATCGACGAGGCCCGCGAGCACTACGCGGCGCTGACGACGGGGGCCGGGCACCGGCCGCTGGCCCGCATCCGGCCGACCCAGCTGGGGGAGGCGGCGGGCATGATCGGAGCGGCGGAACTCGCTCGGGCCGTCCTGCCCGATCGGGTGGGTTGACGTCCGGCCCGTCGCTGTAAACCCGCAGAGTGTGATGCTGTGCGGGCCTCCCGGCCGTGTGTAGCGACCCTCACCCACCCGAAGTAGAGTCGACCCGAACGAAGCTTGGGTTGTGAACGGGAGGGACGCCATGTGGTACTGGCTCTTCAAGTACGTGTTTTTGGGGCCGGTTCTCTGGGGGCTGGGTAGGCCGACCGTGGAGGGTACGGAGAACATTCCGGCGGAGGGTGGGGCCATCTTGGCGAGTAACCATCAGGCCGTGCTGGATTCGTTCTTCCTGCCGTTGCGTGTGCCGCGGAGGATCACTTTTCTCGCCAAGAGCGAGTACTTCACCGGGACGGGACTCAAGGGCGCTTTCCAGCGCTGGTTCTTCTCGGTGGTCGGCCAGGTGCCGATCGACCGGACGGGCGCCGACGCCGCGCAGGACGCATTGAACGCCGGGTTGCGGGTCCTCTCGCAGGGCAAGCTGCTGGGCATCTACCCGGAGGGCACCCGGTCGCCCGACGGCCGCCTCTACAAGGGCAAGACGGGTCTGGCCCGCATGGCGCTCGAGTCCGGTGTGAAGGTCATCCCGGTCGCGATGATCGGAACGGAGAAGGTCAACCCGATCGGCTCCCGGGTGTGGCGTCCCTCGAAGGTGACCATCCGCGTCGGTGAGCCCATCGACTTCTCGCGTTTCGAGGGCATGGGCGGCAACCGGTTCGTCGAGCGGGCCGTCACCGACGAGGTCATGTACAAGCTGATGAAGCTGTCGGGGCAGGAATACGTCGACATCTACGCGGCCACGCTGAAGAAGAAGGCGCCCACCGCCGACGCGTCGGTGGCCGACGTGGCGCCGGCGAGCGACGCCACGACCGTCACCCGTCTGCCGGACACGCGGGCGAGCTGACCGCCGTAGCCTCTCAGCCGACGGGGACGGTGAGATCGTCGGAGGTCTCCGACCGATCGTCCTCGTCGGACTGTGAGGGGCGGGTGCGAAACGCGACGATCGCGACCAGCACCACCGCGAGTCCCCACCACACGTACGACGACGCCAGGAACTGATCCCCCAGGTTCCAGTGGGTTCCGCTCCAGCGGCCCACCCCGAGTTTCCAGTGCGCGGCGAGCCTCACGACGACGACGCCGGCCACGGCCGTGACCGCCAGGGCGACGCTCCGGCGACGGTAGGCGAGGACCCCGAGCACGAGGATCACCGGCACCGACCACACCCAGTGGTGCGACCAGGACACGGGGGAGACGAGCAGCCCGAGGACGGCGTTGAGTCCGAGCGCGAGCGCGGTCTCACCGGATCGGAGCGCCCGCACCATCGCGAGAACGACGAGTGCGAGAACCACGACGCTCAGCAGCAGCCAGATCGGGGTGCGCACCGAGTCGCTCAGGCCGAGCCGGGCCAGCACACCCGTGATGCTCTGGTTCGCCGGATATGCCGGTGTGCCGATCCGATCGGAATCGAAGAGGGTGTGCGTCCAGTAGGTGACGGAGTCGTTCCACGTCGCGATCGCGCCCACGGCACTGAACGCGAGGAAGCTGGCCGCGGTCACGACGGCGGAGCGAAAGTCCTTGCGCACCAGGAAGTACACGACGAACACGGCCGGCGTCAGCTTCACCGCCGCGGCGAGGCCGATCAGCACGCCGCGGGGCCACGGCGTCTTCTTCGGCAGGCAGTCCGCCGCGACGAGCAGCATCAGCAGGATGTTGATCTGCCCGTAGTCCAGGGTCGACGAGACGGGTTCGAGGGCCATCGACACCGCGAGCGCACCGAGGGCCGTCCACACCAGCGTGGTGCGGGGTGCGATGCCCAGCGAGTCGAGCGTGACGACGAGGACGCCGAACAGCGCGATCAACGACAACACCGTCACGACGGTCCCGGCCGTCGCCAGCGACACCGTCGACAGCGGACTGAAGACGACGGCGGCGAGCGGCGGGTACGTGAACGGCAGGAAGTTGCCCATCTGGGTGGCCGGCATCGACCCGTACAGGGTCGGTCCGTGCAGGAACACCGATCCGCCCAGACGGTAGACGTCGAGATCCAGCCGGTAGTAGCTGCCGAAATCCCGCAGGCCGGGCAGTCCGAGCAGGTTGTACGCGAATCCGACCGCGAGCCCGGCGAGGACGAGGACTCGGACGAGGAGACCTCCGACGCGGAGATGCAGAGGCACCCGCGGGGGGTCGAGCGGGTCCGCGACAGGGGCGGCGGACTGTCGACCGTCGGAGGTTGCGCGCACCGAGGCCTCCTTCACGAGGTAGGGGTGGATCCGGATGACGCCAACGGGTGAGGCATAGTTTGCGGGCGTGCGTTACTTCTACGACTGCGAGTTCATCGAGGATGGTCGCACGATCGACCTGGTGTCGATCGGGGTGGTCGCAGAGGACGGACGTGAATTCTACGCGGTGTCCACCGAGTTCGATCCCCACCGGGCGGGCAAGTGGGTGCGCAGGAACGTGCTGCCGAAGCTGCCGCAGCCGTCGTCGCCTCTCTGGAAGAGCCGCGCCCGCATTCGCGACGACCTCTACACGTTCCTGATTCCCCGGCCCGGCATCGTCCCCGAGCTGTGGGCGTGGGTGGCCGCCTACGACCACGTCGCCCTCTGCCAGTTGTGGGGGGACATGACGGAGCTGCCGCAGTCGCTGCCCCGGTACACGCGGGAACTCCGCCAGTACTGGGAGGAGCACGGGAGCCCGACCCTCCCACCTGCACCGGATGACGCTCACGACGCCCTCGCCGACGCCCGGCACAACCTGGCGAAGTTCGAGGCAGTTCAGGCGGCGCGGTCACTGCGGTGACCTGACTCGCCATCGCTCCGGTCGAGCGAATATCCTGTATGGGTGAACTGGACTGTCGACGTGCCGATCGACCGCTTGCCCGAACTCCCGCCGCTCCCCACCGAGATGCGTGAGCGTCTCGACGCAGCGCTGGCCAAGCCCGCTGCCCAGCAGCCGCAATGGCCCGAGGGTCAGGCCGCCGCGATGCGGACCGTCCTCGAGAGCGTGCCGCCGATCACGGTGGCCAGCGAGGTCGTGGCCCTGCAGGAGAAGCTGGCCCAGGTCGCGCGCGGCGAGGCGTTCCTCCTCCAGGGCGGTGACTGCGCGGAGACGTTCGCCGACAACACCGAGCCGCACATCAAGGGCAACATCCGCACGCTGTTGCAGATGGCCGTCGTCCTGACGTACGGAGCGAGCCTGCCCGTCGTCAAGGTCGCCCGCATCGCCGGTCAGTACGCCAAGCCGCGGTCGTCGAACGTCGACGCCCTGGGCCTGCAGTCGTACCGCGGCGACATGATCAACTCCCTCGTCGCGGACGAGGCCGTGCGCGCCCACGACCCGTCGCGGCTCGTGCGGGCATACGCCAACGCCAGCGCCGCGATGAACCTGGTCCGCGCGCTCACCGGCGCGGGCATGGCCGACCTGCACAAGGTGCACGACTGGAACCGCGAATTCGTGGCGTCGTCGCCGGCCGGGGCCCGGTACGAGGCACTCGCCGCGGAGATCGACCGCGGGCTGCAGTTCATGAACGCCTGCGGCGTCACCGATCCCAGCCTCCACCACGCGCAGATCTTCGCCAGCCACGAGGCGCTCGTCCTCGACTACGAACGCGCGATGCTGCGCCTCGACAACGACGACGACCACGCCAAGCTGTACGACCTGTCCGCTCACTTCCTGTGGATCGGCGACCGCACCCGCCAGCTCGACGGAGCGCACATCGCGTTCGCCGAACTCGTGTCGAACCCGATCGGCCTGAAGATCGGACCCAGCACGACACCGGAGATGGCGGTCGAATACGTCGAGCGCCTCGACCCCACCAACAAGCCGGGTCGCCTCACCCTGATCTCGCGCATGGGCAACAACAAGGTCCGCGACCTGCTGCCGCCCATCATCGAGAAGGTCCAGGCCACCGGTCACCAGGTGATCTGGCAGTGCGACCCGATGCACGGCAACACGCACGAGGCGTCCACCGGATACAAGACCCGCCACTTCGACCGCATCGTCGACGAGGTCCAGGGATTCTTCGAGGTCCACAACGGTCTCGGCACCTACCCGGGCGGCATTCACGTCGAGCTCACCGGTGAGAACGTCACCGAATGCCTCGGCGGCGCGCAGGACATCTCCGACCTCGACCTGTCCGGTCGCTACGAGACGGCGTGCGACCCCCGTCTCAACACCCAGCAGTCGCTGGAACTGGCGTTCCTCGTCGCCGAGATGCTGCGCGGCTGATCGCCCGCATCATTCGGACCCTCACTGCCCTGCTCCCGCGGGGTCAGGGCAGTGAGACCAGGGTGACCGTGCTTCCGGGCTTCACGAGGTCGCCGCTGCCCGGGTTCTGGCTGATGACGAACGACCTGTCCGTGTCGGTCACCGAACGCACCTTCACGTCGAGTCCGAGGCGGCTCAATTCGTCGCGCGCGGATCCGACCGTCCGGCCCAGCATCGACGGAACTCGGACCGCATTCGACACACTCAACGTCACGCTCGTGCCCGCATTGACGCTGGTGCCTGCCTTCGGGCTGGTGGCGATCGCGTCTCCGGCGGCGACAGTGCGGTCGAAGTCCGTCGTGACGTCCTGCACGACGATGCCCACCGCCTCGAGTGAGGTGCGCGCCTCGGCCTCCGACATGCCCTTCACGTCGGGAACGTCTACCGGCGGTGCACCTTTGCTGACGATCAGTTTGACCGTGGAACCGGTCGCGAGCTCGGTGCCCGGAGCCGGGTCGAGTGCGGCCACCGCACCGATCGGGACCTTCGCGCTGAACGCCTGACCGCCGTCGACCGGGGTGAACGTGCGGTTCCGCAGTTCCTGTTCGATTCCGGCGCGCTCACCGCCCGCGGGTAGGGGCGGGACGGTCGGTCTCCCGAGGGAGACGAGGAGGGCCACCGTGCCGTCGCGGGAGATCCGCGAGCCGCCGGTGGGATCGGTGCCCAGCACCGTGTCGAGCGCCGCCGTGTCGGAGTACTTCCCCCGGATCTCCGTCGACAGACCGGCCGCTTCGATCGCCGTCACCGCCGCACCGCGATCGAGACCGTCGGTGGTCGGGACCGCGGTGAACCGGCCCGAACCCATCCACCAGCCACCGAAACCGACCGCCAGCGCGAGCATCAGGATCACGAGCAGCCACACGATCGTGGTCCGGCGCGACCGCTGCCGTTCGGCGGCGAAGTCGGGGTAGTGATAGCCGTCGTCGGGCTCGTCCTCCGCCGCGAACGACGGTTCGTCGATCGGCGGGCGTGGAGTCTGGGTGGTGACGACCCGCGTGTGCTGGACACCGGGCTGCGCAGGCAGCGGGCTGGGCGGCGACAGCGGAGCAGCGGGGGGAAGGTGCACCGTGGGCGGTGCGGCGGGCCCCGGCGGCGCGCCCAGGGGCGGCGCGCTCGCGGCGGCCGCGGCGCTGAGGTGCTGCGCCGAGCGTCGCGGGGCGGGCACCCGATACGCGGGCAGGTCGAGCGCCGCCGCGATGCCACGCAGGGCCGAGCCCATCTGCTCGGCGTTGGCGAAGCGGTGCGACGGTTCCCGGTGGGTGGCCTCCGCGACGAGTTCGTCGAACTCGGGCGGCACGCCCGCGATGAACGAACCCGGCCTCGGCACGTCCTGGTTGATCCGCTGATACGCGACGGACAACGACGTGTCCCCGGTGAACGGTGTCCGTCCGGTGAGGAGTTCGAACAGCAGGACACCCGTGGAGTAGACGTCGCTGCGGGTGTCCGCGATCCCGGACGTCACCTGCTCCGGCGACAGGTACGCCGCCGTGCCCAGAATCACACTGTTCGACGTGGTGGTCGACGCGGCGGCGGCCCGCACCAGACCGAAGTCGGCGATCTTCACCTCACCGCCGTCGGAGATCAGGATGTTCTCGGGTTTGACGTCGCGGTGCACGAGACCGGCCCGGTGAGCGACGGCGAGCGCGTCGAGAACCGGGCCCGCGACCGCGGCCACCGCGTGCGGAGGCATGGGCCCGCGTTCCCGCAGCAGTTCGCGGAGCGTTCCGCCGTCGACGAGTTCCATCACCAGGAACGCGTGCTCGCGGTCGTGCCCCTGGTCGTAGACCGCGACCAGCGACGGGTGCTTGAGGCGCGCGACCGATCGGGCCTCGAATTCGAACCGGGTGACGAACGCCGGGTCGGCCGCGAACTGCGGATCCATCACCTTGATGGCCACCGGACGGTCGAGGCGGGTGTCGAGCCCCCTGTAGACGGTGGACATGCCGCCACGCGCGATCGTGGCATCCACCCGATAGCGCCGGTCGAGCAGCTCGCCGATCAAACGTTGACCTCCATCGTGCACAGTGTCCGTTCCCCCGTCAGTGCGCGCAGCCCGGCGACGCGCCCCTCAATCGTAGCCAGCGACACCGACCGGTAGCGCCACGCCGGAAGCGACCAGATAACGTTAGGGGAGTGAGTGCCATCCCTTACTGTGACGATGTCCTGGACCCTTCCGTCTCGCTCCTCCAGTTGGTGGACGTCGCGAAGAACCTCGGTGTGGCCGTCACCCGTGTGCAGCAGCTTCTGCGCGATCAGCAGTTGATCGCCGTCCGACGCGACGGCGTCCTCGGTGTTCCCGAACTCTTCTTCGACGAGACCGGCGAGACCGTCAAATGGCTGCCCGGTCTCATCGCGGTGCTGCACGACGGCGGATTCAAGGACGAGGAAATCCTGCAGTGGCTGTTCCGTGAGGACGACAGCCTGCCCGGTACACCCGTCCAGGCCCTGCACGGCGACCTCGCCCGCGAAGTGATCCGCCGCGCTCAGGCGATGGGATTCTGATCGTCGCTCACCGCACCCGGCCACGGGCAGGCACCGCGAGCCGGGCGAACTGAGGCAGCGCCGTCGCCCACCGGTTTCTCCGGGACACGGTGGCGCGCCGGTCCAGAACCCGGTAACCGCCTCGCTCGATCTCGTCGAGAATGCGGGAATACAGCACGAACGCGGTCCGGATACCCGGTTGCACCCGTCGGTCCAGCATCGCGATGCCCGGTTCCGCCTCCCGGTACACCGACCGGGTGACCGAGATCAGATGGGCGAGAGCCCGCACGATCCGCCGGTCCGTCGTGCCGCTGCGGCGACTGTGCGCGAGAAGTTCGGTGTCGACGCCGAACGCGCCCAGTTCGTCGGCCGGGAGATAGACCCGGCCCCGATCCAGGTCCTCGCCGACGTCGCGAAGAAAATTGGTCAGCTGGAACGCCTCACCGAGAGCCGCAGCGTGCGGTTCGGCATCGGCGAGGGGCCCCGTGGTTCCGAGGACCGGCAGCATCTGCAACCCGATCACGACGGCCGATCCGTACATGTACTTCCGGAGCTCGGTCATGGTGTCGTACTCGGCCCGATGCTCCGCAGTCCCCGGAACATCCATCCGCATGGACTGCAGGAACGCGAAGAAGTAGTCGTGCGGGATGTCGAAGGACGCCACGGTGTCGAGAAACGCGGGAAGAACCCGGCGCATCTCCGGTGCGCACGCATCCGGCCCGACCGCGGTCCGGCAGGTGAAGCCGAGACGCAGTGCCGCGTCGATCCGATCGAGTTCGGCAGCGCAGTCGCCGGCCGTCCGACCGGGATCGACGTCCACGATGTCGTCGACCGTCCGGGCGAACCCGTAGAGGGAATGCACGGCGGCCCGGCGGCGCTCGGGAAGCAGCCGGGTCGCGAGATGATAGGTGCGACCGTGCTCCGCCGTCACCGCGCCGCAATACCGGTAACTGTCGGCCAGCTCGGTCATCGACCGGTCATTCGACGCGGGGCGACGTCGCAGCACCTGCGAGGTCGGAGGTGCGCTCTTCCTCGACGGGCCGGGGTGTCCGCAGCCGCAGCGGGTCGACCGTGCGGAGCGATACGGCCGCGACGACCGCGGCGAACGTCGCGAGCACGACGTGCGGGAACGTGTAGAGGCCGATCGACCCGTCGGGCTGGAAGACCAGCATCAACCAGGTGGACAGCCCGACGAGGATCATCAGGGTCCGCGTCGACAACGCGAAGCCGGCCGCGATCGCGATCGGCCACGAGTAGTACCAGGGCAGCGCCGCGGGCGACAGAATTACGATCGCGACCAGGACGATGAGGATTCCGAGAATCGCGTCACGCTCGGTCTTCCGGTAGCGCCACCAGGCCGCCAGCACGATCGCGACCAGGGCAACCGCGCAGATCGGGCGGGTGACGGCCAGCACCTCACCCAGCCGCAGCTCCGCGAACCACGACGTTCCGACCGTCACGATGTGGGCGAGGATCGTCGGTAGCGACAACCAGTTGATGATCTTGTTCGACCCGGACAGCGCGGTCATCCAGCCGAGCCCGACACCGGCGACGGCGGACGCGGCCGCGAAGATGGCCACGAACACGGCGAATCCCGCGCCCGCGGTCTTCGCGAACGACGCGAGCGGAGACGCGGGTGTGCGCCCTTCCGCCTCGGCCTTCTCCTTCTCGTGGAGCATCCAGATCCACACCATGAAGGGCAGCGCGGCGCCGGCGGTCGCCTTGATCGCGACCGCGACCGCGACGAGGGCGATCCCGGCGAGATGGCGGCGTTCGAGGACGAGCGCGATGCCGGCGATCATCAGGCCGACCATCAGCAGTTCGTTGTGGACACCGCCGATGAGGTGGACGAGGACCAGCGGGTTGAGCACGGCGAGCCACAGGGCGATCGCCGGATTGCCGCCGAGGTGCCGCGCGAGGTGCGGCACGCCCCACACCATCAGCGCGAGTCCGGGCAGCATCGTCACACGCAGAAGCATCGTCCCGGCGATCACGTTGTCGCCGGTCAGCCCCGTGATCCCCTGACTGAGGAGCAGGAACAGCGGACCGTACGGCGCGGTGGTGGTGGTCCACACGTTGCTGACGTTGTCGAGGAGGACTCCCGGGTTGACCACCGGCCCGACGGCGTAGGGGTCGAACCCGTCACGCAGGAGCGCACCCTGCGCCAGGTAGGAGTAGGCGTCCCGGCTGAACATCGGCACGGCCAGCAGCAGCGGCGCCGTCCACACCGGCACGACCATCCGCAACTGCCGGAGGGTGACGTCGCCGCCGAGCGTGGCGCGGCCCAGCCGCACCCAGGCCGTGATCATGGCGACGACACCCACCCAGACGATGACCGTCGACAGGATCTGACCGTGACCGAACCGGAGCCACGACAGGTGCATCGCCTCGAGGAGCGGGTCCTCGCGGCGGACGCTGCCTGCACCGAAACCACCGAACGTGATCATCACGGCACCCGCGAAACCGAGGATGGCGGCGTGCCCCTCCGGGCTGCGGAGGAAGTCGGCCGTGGTCTGGGGCCACGACCGCTGCGGCGTGGTCGTCGCAGCGGCGACGGTCGCCTGCGGGGCAGAGGACGTCATGAGTGCAGATTCCTCCCCCGAGGTGAGTTCGGTTGCGGTCGGTGCGCTCGTCGTCGTGCGCATCGCATGGTCGAGGACCCAGTTTAATTGCTCCCGGCACCAGTTCCCGCCACGCCTCGCCCTATCCTCCCGCACTTGATGCTTTCGTGTGTCTTTCCGCACTTCGTGCCGCGGTGGGTCTTTCCGCACTTCGTGCCGTGGTGGGCCCGGTGATGCGGGCGGCCGCGAGCTTCCCCGACAGCAGGACGGTCGGAACTCCGACGCCGGGGACGGTGCCGGAACCGGCGAGCACCGCGTTGTCCAGGCCCCTGACCAGGTTGGGGCGCCGGAACGGTCCGGTCTGCCGGAACACGTGCGCCGCCGCGAACGGACTGCCCGCGGCCATGCCCTTGCCGAGCCACGTGAGGGGGGTGTCGACGTGGTCGATCGTGAAATGTTCCGCGATGCCGCTGTACCCGCGCGTCTCGAGTTCGCGCAGCAGTTCGTTCACGTACGGGCCGGTCAGCGAGGACCACTCCAGCGGTGCGCTGTGCAGGTTCGGGCAGGGCGCCAGCACCGACAGCGGTTCCGAGGGAGTGCCCGCGCGGTCCACGACCAGGCCCGGATCCGACAGGGCGGGCCGGGTGATCAGCAGCGACGGGTCCGTCATCAGCCGTCCGCGCCCCGCGCGAGCGGTGATCTCCGCGAACGTCCGCTTCCACGCGTGACCGAAGTCGATGGTGTGGTGCCGTTGGGCGGCCCACTGCGACGCGACCGCGGAGGGGACGGTCCCGTGCAGGACCACGGCGGACGGCGACACTCGCACCCGGCGGGGGGTCCGGCGTGTCACCGGGCGGAGCAGTGCGTCGACGACGGCCGTGTCCGGGGTGAGTACCAGCGCGTCGCAGTCGATGCGCTCACCCGCCGCCGTGACGACGGTGCCGACGCGGTCGCCGTTTCGCTCGAGTGCCGCGACCTCGGTGTCGAACCGGATCTCGCCGCCCGCGGTGGTGAGGGCGTCGGCGAGGGCGAGCGCGATCGAGCGCATCCCGCCCTGGGGGAAGTAGACGCCGAGCGAGGTGTCCATGTGGGCGATCGCGCCGTACACCGCGAGGGCCTCGGCGGGAGCGACCCCGGCGTACAGGGCCTGGAACGTGAAGATCCGGCGGAGTCTCGGATCGGTGATCGTGCGGTCGACCCGGGCGCCGAGCCGGCCGAACCCGCCCAGGGCGGTGAGCGTCAGCAGATCCCGCGCGGCCGCGGGGGACGAGACGAGATCCAGCGGGGAGTCGAAGTTCGCGTCCATGAAGCGGTGGTATTCGGCGTCGAAGATCCGGCCCAGCCAGCGCCGCAGTCGCAGGTACCTGGCCGACTCCTCCGGCCCGCACACCCGGCTGACCTCGGCGACCATCGCGTCGGGGTCGGAATGGACGTCCAGCGAGGAACCGTCGGCGAACCGCGCGTGATACGCCGGTGCCAGCCGTTCCAGGACGAGCGGCGGCCGGGTGGACGCGAAATCCGCGCCGACGGCGGCGAGGGCCTCGCCCACCAGTTCGGGCATCGTGAGGACGGTGGCACCGTTGTCGATGTCGTAGCCGGGACCACGGTAGGTGCCCACCCGGCCGCCCGGTGACGACTCGCGTTCGAGGACGGTGACGCGCCTGCCTGATCCGGCGAGGTGCAGTGCGGCCGAGAGGCCGGCGAGGCCGGCACCGACGATGACGACGTGATCGGTGCGGCCGGGAACCGTCCGGAGCGCGCGGGCCATCCCGGACCCTCAGTAGTCGCGGCGCGTCGCGGCGACGGCCATCTCGGTGAGCTGCTGCTTCGCCTCGCTGGTGGCGGTGCTCGCCGCCAGCGTCGACAGCGCGTTCTGGACGAGGTCCTCGATCTGCTTCTCCACGTCCGCGACCGCGCCGAGTGAGGTGATCGTGGTCCGGAGGGTGTCGACGTCCGAATCGGACAGATCGGTACCGATGCCCTCGCGGAGGAGTCGGGCCGCCGCGGGGTCGTCGGCGTCGGCGCGCTGCAGCGACATCGCGAACAGGACGGTGCGCTTGCCCGCCCGCAGGTCGTCGCCGGAGGGCTTGCCCGTCACGGCCGGATCCCCGAACACGCCCAGCAGGTCGTCGCGGAGCTGGAAGGCGATACCGATGTCGGTGCCGAATCGGCGGTACGCCGACACCAGGGTCTCGTCGGCGCCTGCGAGCGCCGCACCGAGGTGCAGGGGCCGCTCGATGGTGTACGCCGCCGTCTTGTAGCGATTCACCTTCATGGCGGCGTCGATCGATTCGTCCGCCCGGGCCTCGTTGCTGATGTCGAGGAACTGTCCGCCGAGCACCTCGGTGCGCATCGCGGACCAGACGGGCGAGATGCGGGCCGACGCCTCCGGGGTGATGCCCGACTCACGGATCATGTCGTCGGCCCAGGCCAGCGCGAGATCGCCGAGGAGGATCGCGACGCCCTCGCCGAAGTGAGCGGAATCACCGCTCCACGCCCCGGCGCGGTGCTGTTCCGCGAACTCCACGTGGACGGTGGGGAACCCGCGGCGCGTCGTGGAGGCGTCGATGATGTCGTCGTGAACGAGCGCACAGGCCTGAACCAGTTCCAGCGCGGAGCAGGCGCGGAGCACGGGTCCGGCGTCCGGGCCGCGAGCGTCGCCGCCCGCCCCGATCCAGCCGGTCCAGGCGAAGGCCGGCCGGACCCGCTTGCCTCCGCGCAGGACGAAGTCTTCGAGGGTGGTCACGGCCTCGCGGTAACCACCGCCCACGGAGTCGACGAGGTCCTGCCTGCTGGTGAAGAAGTCGCGAAGCGCATTTTCGACCTCGGCCGCGAGGGCGGCGGGGCGCGTTCCAACGGACAGTGTTGCCTCCAGGATCGAATTCTCGCGTGCGCGCCGAGACCGGCGACAGGCATCGACACCACCATAGTGGGCGCTCTCCCGGGTGGCCGGATACCCGGATCCCGCCACCCGTGCAGACGCAGTGGGTGCATTGCCCCGGGCACTACCTATGCTGGACGGGTGACATTCGATTCCGTCAGGGGGCGGGCCAGCGAAGGTTGGGTGACCCGCACTCCGTCCATCGTCGACCGGATCCGGTCGTCCAGCGACGGCCGGGTCCCCTTTTCCGTCGAGTTCTCGCCGCCGCGTGACGAGGCCGCCGAGGCTCGGCTGTGGCGTGCCGTCCGGGAGTTCGAGCGGCTGGGTCCGGCCTTCGTGTCCATGACCTACGGTGCGGGCGGGTCGACGCGCGACCGCACGGTCCGCGTCACCGGTCAGCTCGCCGAGGAGACCACCCTCCTGCCGGTCGCGCACCTCACGGCCGTGTCGCACAGCGTCGACGAACTGCGGTCGATGGTCGGCGCCTACGCCGACCGCGGAATCAGCAACATCCTGGTCCTGCGCGGCGACCCGCCCGGCGACCCGCTGGGCGAATGGGAGAAGCATCCGGACGGCGTCGAGTACGCCGAGGAACTCGTCCGGCTCGTCCGCGACCTCGGCGACTTCCATGTCGGCGTCGCGTCGTTCCCGGAGGGCCACTACCGCGCGCCCGATCTCGCGCACGACACCCGGTACCTGGTGTCGAAGCTGCGGGCCGGCGCCGAGTACTCGATCACCCAGATGTTCTTCGACGTCGACGACTACCTGCGGCTGCGCGACCGCGTGTCGGCGTACGACCCCGAACAGGGTGCCAAGCCGATCATTCCGGAGATCATGCCGATCACGTCGCTGCGGTCGGTCCGCCGCGTGCTCGAACTGTCGGGGTCGAGTCTCCCGGCGCACCTCGAGAAGCGTCTGGCCACGGCCGCCGGGGACGGTCCCGAGGAGAATCGCGCCGCCGTGCGCGAGATCGGCATCGACGTCGCCACCGAGATGAGTGAACGACTCATCGCGGAGGGTGCACCCGGCCTGCACTTCATCACGCTCAACTTCGCGCGCGCCACCAGCGAGGTCCTGGCCCGGCTCGGCGACAAGGTCGGTTCGGGTGTGGCGGATCCCGCCCCGGTCACCTCGGCGCGCGTCAGCTGAGCGTCCGCCCCTTCCACCGGGTGCGCCCGCGGCGGCGATTGCGGTGTGACGACACCGTCAGTGCCGTCACCGCGGCGACGGACAGCGGATGCGCGACCGCACCGGCCACGTCGGCGACGGTGAGTCGGTCACCACGTTCGAGTGCCCGAGCACACAGACGGGACGTCGTGGCCGCGAGATACCCCACCGCACCCCACCGGCGCACGCGTCCCCGTCCGGCCGCGAACGCGACCGGCGGCACGGCGAACGCCACACTTGCCGCACCGAGAACCGCCACGGTACCGAGGCGGGAGCCGAATGCCGTCCACAGCCAGCGGTCGTAACCGCGGCGCAGCGCATCGGCGTCCTCGTACATCCGGCACGACGCCGACCGGCCCGCCACGACCAGTGTGGTCGCGTGACCCCGCGTACGGAGCAGGCGCGCGATGTCGAGGTCCTCGGTCAGGCTGTCCGCGACGGCCCGGTGACCCCCGACGCCGAGGTACGCGGCGGAGTCGAAGACCATGAACTGCCCGCACGCCACGGCCGTCGACGGGCGCCGCGACCGGTTGGCCACGCCGACGGGCAGTGTCGCCGCCCACGACCACGCGAGCAGCGGCTGCACCAGGACCTCCGTCAGCGACCCCGTCTGCTGGAACGGCCACGGGCAGACCAGCGCCGCTTCGGACTCGCGCAGCGCGGCGCAGGCGGCGTTCAGTGCGCCCGGACGCAACCGCACATCGGCGTCGAGGAACACGAGTATCCCGCCGTCACCGCGGCCCTGTGCGAAGGCGTGCTCACTCACCCGATGGCAGGCCGCGGGTTTGCCCACCCAGCCCGGCGGCGGTTCCGCGGTTCCCCGCACCACGGAGAAGCGAGGGTCCGCGCCACACGCGGCTTCGGCGACGTCGGCCGTCCCGTCCGCGGAGGCGTCGTCGTAAACGAACACCCGCAGATCGTCGACGCCCCACTGTTCTCGCAGGTCGCCGATCAGGTTCGGCAACCGGTCACGCTCGTCCCGGGCCGGAATGCACACCGTGACCGGTTCGGTGATCGGGCGGGCCGCCGTGGGGAGCCGCGGGGCGCGGCACAGGTTGGCGACGGTGGTGGCGAGACCGAGAACCGAGATCAGGGAGCCGATCCGGACGACCCGCTCGATCGGCGGAGAGGTCACACCTCCGAGCGGTCCCGTCCGCGACCGCTGCCGATCACCGGATCCTTGTTGCGGGCCATCCAGGCCAGCGCACCGACGATCACCGCGACACCCAGCGTCACGCCGGCCATGATGCCCGCCCAGCCCGCGAAGCTGCGGGTGCTCGGGTCCGAGTAGCGCACCTCGGCGCGGATCGTCGAGGTGTCGCCGGCGGGAAGTTTCCACGACACGATGGAGTCGCCCTCGCGGGTGCCGTTGGTGGTGGCGACCCGCGCCGGGAAGGCGATCGTGAACTGCACGTCCGTGCCCTGGGCGGGCACCGAACTGAGATCGGCCTTCCCGTCGAGGGTCACGAGATCGCCGGTCCGCTGGAGCGAGATCTGGAAACTTCCGTTCGCCTGCTCCGACATGGTGCCGAGCTGTTGCACGTCGCCGAACGTGAGGTCGCTGAAGAACGCCTGGCTGCCGACGTACCCGTCCTTCTTGTACTCCTGGACGCGCACCTTGCCCGACAGCGAGTCGGGCGGAGTGAGTTGCGGGCCCTTGTCCTGATCGTTCGCCGGCACGGCGGCGGCCACGATCTGGCCGGACACCCGGTCGTCGGCGGACACACCCATCGACACCTGAACCCGCAGGCATCCCGCGAGGAGGGGCACGAGGAGGAGGCCGAGGGCCGCGAGGGACAAAGCCCTCCGCGAGCGGGTCGAGGTCGGAACTGAGGGCGGCTGCACAGTCGTATCGTGCCAGGGGAGTGGATCGGTGTCAGGCGTGAGGGTGCGTGTCGTGGGTCCCGGGTCGCCGGGCGCGCGGCCGAAGCAACGACACGAGCAGCGGAACTCCCAGGATTCCCATCGCCAACCACCCGTAGATCGCGGAATACCGCAACTCGGGTGCGCCGAGGAACACCGAGTGGGCCAGCGCCGAACCGAGCCACGTCCACAGGAACAACCCGATCGGGACACCGTCACGGTGCCGCGCCCCGGCGTCGAATCGACGGTCGATCCGGTCCACGGCGACGGCCATCACGGCCGCGACGACGAACCACCCGGCGTAGTTCGTCAGCGGAATGTGCTCGATACCGGGCAGGCCGGCGTCGGCGACACACCAGCGCCACTGCCCGTCCGCGACCATCTGCGGGTCGAGGTACAGGTCCCAGCCGACGACACCGATCGTCGTCAGCGCGATCCGCGTCAGCCGTCGACGCGGGCCGCGCGCGAGCACGGACGCCACGCACCACACCGGATAGAACCCGGCCGTCCAGGCGAACGGCACCACCAGAGGCACCCCCGCGAGAGCGGGCCCGAGCCGGTCGACGCTGTAGTCGTAGCAGCCGTAGGGGAAGCCGGTGGCCGTGCCGGCGACCTCCGAGCACAGACCGAGCCCCGCGGTGACGAGCACCAGACCCACCGTCCAGCGGGCACCCCGGGTCACGGCCGCGTGGGTGACGGACGCCGCGGCGAGCAGCGCGACCACGAGCACGGTGACGACGTCGCGGGTCCCGCCGTGCACCAGCGGGTAGACGATCTGCGCCGCGATCGCCGCGCCCGCGAGAAACAGGGGCAGGCGGGAGGTCATCGCCGTCGCCGCAGGCGTCCCAGGCCCCGCCGGTCGTCGTGGAGCGCGATGCGCGCGGCGCTCCGGCCGCTCGCGCCGGACACCCCGCCGCCCGGGTGGGTCGAGGCGCCGGTGAGGTACAGGCGGTCGGCGCCCGGAACCCGGTGCCCCGAGAGCTCGGGAAGGGGACGCCACATCATCATCTGGTCGAGCGACATCTCGACGTGCATGACGTTGCCGCCGAGCAACCCCATCTCGTCTTCGAGGTCCTGCGGTGACTGCACGTGCCGGTCGAGGACGGACTCACCGAAACCGGGTGCCAGCGCGTCGATCTCCGCGACGATCCGATCGGCTTCCGACCCGGCGAGGTCGCTCCAGCGTCGGCCACCGGTCAGCCGGTACGGCTGCCACTGCGACCACAGGGTCACCTGGTGCCTCCCCTCCGGTGCGATGGTGGGGTCGAGGCCGCTGAAGCTCATTCCCAGCACCGCGGGCCGCGGCGGGAGTTCCCCGGCGAGCGCCGCGCCGTGCGCGAGCCGCAGGTGCGCGCGATCCGAGACCAGCAGCTGGAGGCCATGGGTGACCGAGGCGTCGGGCGCACTCGGATAGTCGGGGAGGGCGTCGGTGGCCAGCCGCACCACCATCCCGATACCCGGGCCGACGCGGATGCGGCGACGCCACCGGTCGAGGGTCTGCGCATCGTACCCACCGCGCTCGAGCAGGCCGAGGGTGGTCAGCACGTGACACCCCGCGATCACCGCCCGTGAGCGGATCTCCCGGCCGGACGACGTCCGCGTCGTCCAGGAGTCGCCGTCGCGGCTCAGGGATACCACCGAGTCGCCGAGCGAGACGGTCCCCGAGTCGGCCCGCAGCCGCGAGGCGAGAGCCGCGGTCAGGGCTCCGCTGCCGCCGACGGCGCGGCCGGGCGGAACGGTGTGCATCAGGGCCGCGAATCCGACCATCGGCGCCGTCCCCGGCTCCGACATCGGCGGGCCGGACTGCGCGCCGAACCACGCGAGGGCGGCCTTCAGGCGCTCGTCGTCGAAGTACTCGTCGAGCAGTGCGTCGCCCGAACCGAGGAACTGCCGGGACAGGTCGCTGCCGCCGCCGCCCGTGTCGAGCCCCCAGAACGACGAGAGCAGCGCGGGACCGGTCGGCGGTTTCGAGAACGCGCGCATGACGCGTGCGCTGCGCGGACCCCACACCGACACGAACCGGCGGTACGCGTCGGCATCGGCGGCGCCGCAGGACTCCTCGATGGACCGGCACGTCTGTTCGAGGCTGCGGCGGAACACGATCCCCGGCCGATCCGTACCCGTGGGGGCGGGGGCGAACGCCCACGGATCGCAGTCGACGTACCGCAGGCCGTGCGCGCCGAGGTCGAGTTCCTCGACGATCCCCGTGTGGCGGACCATGATGTGCGCGGACGACCCGCGATCGACCTTGTACCCGGGGAAGCGTTCCACCGTGGACACCGCGCCGCCGAGCACGGTGTCGCGTTCGATCACCTCGACCGACCACCCGGACCGCGCGAGGTAACACGCCGACACGAGGGCGTTGTGCCCCGACCCCACCACCACGGCGTCGATCACAGGGGAAGCCCGCGTCCCAGCACGGCGAATGGCCGGTTGTCCCCGGCGAACCGGAAGTGGCGCAGGACATCTCTGAAGCCGAGGCGCCGGTACAGCCGCCACGCGCGGTTGTCCTCGTCCGCCACTTCCGGGGTGGAGAGCAGCACCCCGCGTTCCGGCCTGCGTTCTAGGAGGCGGAGCAGCAGGGTCTCGCCGAGCCGGTGTCCCTGGGCGTCCGGGTGGACGTGGAGTTCGGTGAGTTCGAAATAGTTGCCGAGGATCACGTCGATCTGGTCCCGGGTCCATCCCGTGTGGCGCAGGCCGGAACGGACCTGCTGATGCCACCACTGTTCGGGAGCCCCGCGGTAGCCGTAGGCGACGGCGACGAGGCGGGCGGCCGCGTTGTCGGCGGATCCGTCACCGGCCGGGACGAGCGCGCCGACGCCACGCCACCCCGATCGCTGCAGGTGCTCGTTCCACATCGGCGCCCGGTGGTATTCGGTGCCGTGGGGATAGCCCATGGCGGCGACGTAGATCGACAGCGCCTCGTGCAGGCGGTCGCGGAACTCGGCGGCCGAGAGTTCGACCACGAGCGGAGTCTGGTCAGCGTTCGTGTCGACCGGTCTCACCTTTCTCTTGACGACGTGTCGGTGGGTCCAGCTATATTGAATAGGTCGAACGCATGTTCGATAGCGGGGATCCGGCGATGCTCGAGGGAAGCGAGCATCGCCGGCCCCCGAACTCACGACCTGACTACGCCCGGCGGGGTGGTTGCACCGGGGTTTTGGAGGTGTTCGAAGTGATGACGAATCCGGTCACGGGACCGACCTCTGGGAACTCGCGCCGACCGGGTGACGTACGCAACCCGGCGTCCAGGCGGGGTTCGGTGCTGCTCGATCGCGCCGACGCGCTCCTCGCGCAATCGGTGGGGGCCGGTGGGCCGGCGGATCGATTCCACAGTGCGTATCTGGCCGCACTCCGCGGCGCAGGCGCAGTGCTGGCCGCCGTCGAGGGGACTGCGGCGGGGAGCAGACGGACACGAACGCGTAACGCCTGGGTTCTCATGGCCGACGCGGCGCCGGAATTCGGGAGCTGGGCCGACTACTTCGCCGGTCACTCGGCCACCCGCGCCGCGATCGAGGCGGGAATGTCGCGAACCCTCACCGATCTCGAGGCCGACGAGTTCTTCGTCGAGGTCGGGCGCTTTCTCCAGGCCGTCGAAGATCACATCGGACGTGGCGCAGGTCTCGATCTGCGGGCGTCGTAGCCGGCGACGGACCGGAAACGGCGGGAAAACGGTGAGGCGACCGCGACATTGCGGTGCCCCGAACGGGGTTCGGTGCGGGAGTCCGTAAGGTTGGCAGGGAACTCGTACGTGGAGTAGGTGGTACGGGGATCGAACTGCTCGTATTATTAAATCTAGGTAGCCGCCAAAGTCGGTTACCCACCGTCTCGCACCGTGAGGCGGTGGCCAACACTCCAGTGCCGGGGGAGGTACCGTGCCACTCTCCGAGCACGAGCAGCGCATGCTCGACCAGATCGAGAGCGCTCTCTACGCCGAGGATCCCAAGTTCGCCTCCACTGTGCGAGGCGGTCGCATGCGTGCGGCATCGAGTCGTCGTCGATTGCAGGCGGTGGCCCTGTTCGTTCTGGGGCTGGTCCTGCTCATCGCCGGCGTCGCCCTTCCGATCAAGCCGGGCGGTTTCCCCGTCATCAGCCTGATCGGCTTCATCGTCATGTTCGGTGCCGGAGTCCTCCTCCTGTGGGGTGGAGGAAAGAGCAAGTCCGGACAGTCCTCTCGTGGTGGCTCGACCACGCAAGGTGACACCGGCCGTGCCGAACGCGGTAAGCCCCGAAGCGGGCGCAAGAGTGGCGGATTCTCGTCGCGAATGGAAGACCGCTTCAAGAAGAGATTCGAGCAGGAGTAGTACGACCCGCTCGGCAGCACCAGTGGCGGCGTGGCATGTGATGTCACGCCGCCACTGCTGTGTCCGGGCCCGGTGCGGGGACGCCCGGGTGCGGTAGGCCAGGGTCGATCCGGTGGGGCCAGTGAACGCTTCCGCCCACGAATCCCCACCCGCACCCACCCCGTTTCCCCACTTTCCCCCCTCCGCTCCGCGATGAACCGCGAGGAGGGGGCGTCGCCCCCTCGCGTTGCGCTCTCACCTGGGCTTTTGGTGCATCTTGCGACGGTGTGCGGCAGAACCTGATCGGACGGTCCCGTGTCGGTGATCACGTCGGGAATTTTCCCCCACCTCCTTCAATAAGCGTTGACCAGCAAGTATTGGGCAAATTGCAGGACAACACGCCGTTATCCACCTTGTGGGTGGGGGAAAGTGGGGTACTGTGGTGCGCAGCGGGGAGCGAAGGTGAACCGCCCGGGCATACGGCGTTCGATATGAACGCGGTGGGAGGTGTCGAGTGTTTCTCGGTACCTACACGCCGAAGCTCGACGACAAAGGGCGGCTCACGTTGCCCGCAAAGTTCCGGGATGCGCTGGCGGGAGGGTTGATGGTCACCAAGGGTCAGGATCACAGCCTCGCGGTCTATCCCCGGGAAGAGTTCACCGCTCTCGCACGCAAGGCCGCGGCCGCGTCGAGAAGCGATCCGGAGGCGCGAGCCTTCGTTCGCGGACTGGCGGCAGGTACCGACGAGCAGCACGCAGATGCCCAGGGGCGCATCACCCTCTCGGCAGATCACCGTCGTTACGCGGGTCTCTCCAAGGACTGCGTAGTGATCGGTTCGGTCGATTTCCTCGAGATCTGGGATGCGCAAGCCTGGCAGACCTACGTCGAGGCGAACGAGGAGAACTACTCGCAGGCAACAGGAGTCGCGCTCGGCGAGATCGTCTGAGCGTGACCGCGCCCCCGCGAATGCCGCGAGGCCTCTGTCCGACGGAACCCTGACGCACTTCCCCAGCGCCAGGTTTTCATTTCGGGCAGGGACCTCGAAGCATTCGCCACGGCAACTGGCCGACAAGAGAAGTTCGAGCAGTGAACCCCGGCATCGGGCACTTCACCCGCACCACAGAGCAGGAGCCGGAGGGATCATGGTGGATCACGAGGGGGAAGATTCCTCGCCCGCCGATGGTTTCGGTCACATTCCGGTCTTGCTTCACCGCGCAGACGAACTGCTGGGCCCTGCCCTCACCGTGAACGACCCGCAGGGCGGGGGAGCCGTCATGATCGACGCGACCCTCGGTCTCGGCGGACATTCCGAGCACTTCCTGCGGACGTACCCCCAGCTGCGACTCATCGCCCTCGACCGTGATCCGCATGCGCTCGAGATCGCCGGTGGCCGGCTCGCGCCGTTTGCCGATCGCATCACGTTCGTGCACACCCGTTACGACGGCATCGAGGACGCGCTCACCGAGGCGGGCCTCCCCGCGCAGGAATCGGTGCACGGGATCCTCTTCGACCTCGGTGTCTCCTCGATGCAGCTCGACGAATCGGATCGGGGGTTCGCGTATTCGATCGACGCGCCCCTCGACATGCGGATGGACCCGACCACCGGCATCACCGCGGCCGAGGTCCTCAACACGTACAGCCACGGCGATCTCGCCCGCATCCTCAGCACGTACGGCGAGGAGCGCTTCGCGGGCAAGATCGCGTCGGAGATCGTCCGGCAGCGCGCGAAGGAGCCGTTCACCACCAGCGCAGCGCTGGTCGAACTGCTGTACCGCACCATTCCTGCGGCGACCCGCCGTACCGGGGGACATCCCGCCAAGCGGACGTTCCAGGCCCTTCGAGTGGAGGTCAACGGCGAGCTCGATTCACTGCGCGCCGCGGTCCCGGCTGCACTCGACGCGTTGACCGTCGGGGGACGCGTCGTGTTCATGTCGTACCAATCCCTGGAAGACCGGGTCGTCAAGCAGGAAATCACTCCCAGGTCGAAGTCGAAGAGCCCCGAGGGGCTTCCTGTCGAACTACCGGGGATGGGACCGGAGTTCCGGATCCTCACACGAGGGGCGGAGCGGGCGTCCGAACAGGAAGTCGAAGAGAACCCACGATCAGCCCCGGTGCGGTTGCGCGCTGCAGAAAGAATTGCCAGGAGGTCGGCGGCATGACGGTTCAGGTGAGTTCCACCGAGATGCGGCCCGCGCGGGCGGCCAACCGGACGGGCGCGGCTGAGCGGGCGTACAAGAAGCGCACCCAGCGCGCGGCCGTGCACAGTGGGTCCGCGATCGCCGTCTCCGGCAAGAACCGCACCGGCACGCTCACCGCCCGCATCCCGTTCGTGGCGACGATCCTCGTTCTGCTCGCCATGGGCCTGGCCATGACACTGCTGCTGACGACCCGGTCCGCCGAGGACTCGTACCAGCTGAGCGCCGCCCGCGCCCACAACCAGTCGCTGGCGGAGGAGAAGGCGGCGCTCCAGCGTGACGTCGAGACCGCCAACTCGGCCCCGAAACTGGCGGAGGAAGCCGCCAAGCTCGGCATGGTGCCCGCCAACGATCCCGCTCGACTCGTCGTCCACCCCGACGGCAGCGTCGAGGTCGTCGGAAAGCCGGCCCCGGCGTCGGGTGCCCCCGTGCCGCCGCTGGACGTCGCCGCCCCGCCCACCCAGCGCGGCAACGCCGTCGCGACCGCCCCGAACCGCGGGACGACGACGCAGTCGCCGCGCGCCACGCCACAGCCCGGCAATGGCACGGAGATCCAAGCGCAGGGTGAACAATTGGTTCCCGTGATCCCCTCGGCCACCGCTCCGACGACTGCTCCACCGTCCGGCGGTCGCCGGTGAGTCGAAGCGCACCGAGAAGTCGTCCCCGGCGCCCCAAGGGCGCCGGTACGGCGTCCTTTCCGTTCAGACAACGGTACGGACGCCTGGTGATGTTCTTGGCGCTCGGCCTCGCGGCCGCGCAGCTTCTGTGGATCCAGGTCATCGACGCACCACAACTGTCCGCGGAAGCGGCGAACCAGCGCACCACCACCGAGGTGGATCCGGCGCTGCGCGGATCGATCACCGACCGCAACGCCAACCCCATCGCATTCACGATGGAGGCGAAGGCCCTGACGTTCCAGCCCGCACGGGTCCGGAAGGAACTCGAGGAGGCGAAGGCCAAGAGCGACACCGCCCCCGACGTAGACTCCCGTCTCGACGCGATCGCGAAGGAGATCCACGACCGGCTCGGCGACGCCGCACCGGAGAAGGATCTGAAGGAGAAACTGCACGGCGACGACACGTTCGTCTATCTCGCGCGCAGCGTCGACCCCAACATCGCCGCGCAGATCAGCGACAAGTTCCCGGAGGTCGGACTCGAACGCCAGGACATCCGCGAGTACCCCGGCGGATCCCTCGCCGCCAACCTCGTCGGCGCCACCGGCTGGGACGGTCACGGACTGCTCGGCCTCGAGGACTCGCTCGACTCCACTCTCGCAGGCACCGACGGCTCCCAGACCTACGACCGGGGCTCCGACGGCGCGGTGATTCCCGGCAGCTGGCGTGACAAGCAACCGGCGGTGGACGGGTCGAGCGTCGAGCTCACCATCGACTCCGACCTGCAGTACTACGTCCAGCAGCAGGTGCAGATGGCCAAGGACAAGTCCGGTGCGAAGGACGCGTCGGCGGTCGTACTCGACTCCCACACCGGCGAGGTGCTCGCGATGTCGAACGACAGCACGTTCAATCCGGCGATCGGGGTGGGCAACAATCCGCGGACCGTGGAGATGGGCAACCTGTCGGTGAGCACGCCGTTCGAACCGGGCTCCGTCAACAAGATCGTCACCGCGGCGGCCGCGATCGAGTACGGGCTGACCACACCGGACGAAGTTCTCGAGGTCCCCGGCAACATTCAGATGTCGGGTGTGTCGGTGAAAGACGCGTGGGACCACGGGGTCGCCCCGTACACCGCCACGGGTGTGTTCGGTAAGTCCTCGAACGTCGGCACCCTGATGCTCGCCCAGCGCGTGGGGGAGGACCGCTACGCGGACATGCTGTCCAGGTTCGGCCTCGGCCAGCGCACCGACGTCGGGCTACCCGGTGAGAGCGCCGGCAGCGTCCCCAGCCGCGACCAGTGGTCGGGGGGCACGTTCGCGAACCTGCCGATCGGTCAGGGCCTGTCGATGACGCTGCTGCAGATGACCGGCATGTACCAGGCGATCGCCAACGACGGTGTCCGCATCCCGCCGCGCATCGTCAAGGCGACGGTCGACGCGTCCGGGAACCGGACGGAGACCGAGGCGCCCGAGGAGGTGACGGTCGTCAGCCCCCAGACCGCGTCCACGGTTCGCGACATGTTCCGGTCCGTCACCCAGAACGACACGGGCAACCAGCGAGGCACCGGGGTGCAGGCCGCCGTCGACGGGTATCAGATCAGCGGCAAGACGGGTACCGCCCAGCAGGTCGATCCCGCCTGCAAGTGCTACTCGAACTCGAACTACTGGATCACGTTCGCCGGGATCGCCCCGGCCGACAATCCGCGGTACGTCGTCGGAATCATGCTCAATGCGCCGACACGCAGCGCGGACGGCACAGGCGGCCAGTCCGCGGCACCGCTGTTCCACAACATCGCGTCCTGGATGCTGCAACGCGACAGCGTGCCGATGTCCCCGGACCCCGGACGCAGGCTGGTGCTGCAGGCCGATTGAGCGAAGGTCGGCCGAATCGGGTTCCGAGAGCTGTCGCGGTAATCTGACACGTCGGCCGTTCAGTGGACACGGACTTTTCCGTGGACGTACGGAACTGCCGAGGTAGCACGCTGTATCGATCCGTGCACTATGCCGTTGTCAGTGAGAGTCGACATCCGAGAGGAGCCCGGTGCCTGTTCCGTCCCGCCCGCAGTCGGCGTCAGTGGAGGTGAAGGTCACAGACAGCCTTCGCCCCGCCCAGCCGGTCCGTACCACGGTGAGCGCTCTGGCAGCGCTCGCCGGAGCGAGGGTCGAGGCACCCACCGGAACCGCCGAGCACGTGATCGTCACCGGGGTGGATCTCCGCGCCCAGGGGATCATCGAGGGCGATCTGTTCGCGGCCCTCCCCGGGGCCCGCGCGCACGGCGCGGCATTCGCCGCCGACGCTCTCGCACGCGGCGCGACCGCGATCCTCACCGACGAGGCCGGATTCGCGCTGGTATCCGCGCTGGGCTCCGACATGCCGGTGCTCGTCCACGACGACCCCCGCGGCGTCCTCGGTGAGCTGTCGGCCACCATCTATGGTCGACCCTCGGAGAAGATGCAGGTCATCGGCATCACCGGGACGTCGGGGAAGACCACGACCTCGTATCTCGTCGAAGCCGCCCTCACCGCCGCGGGGCGGACGACGGGTCTCGTGGGCACCATCGAGACCCGGATGAGTGGCCGCCGGGTGCCGAGCGCGCTGACGACCCCCGAGGCGCCGCAGCTCCACGCCCTGTTCGCCGTGATGCTCGAGCAGGGGATCGACACCGTCGTCATGGAGGTGTCCAGCCACGCGCTGTCGCTCGGCCGTGTCGACGGGGTCCGCTTCGATGTGGGCGCGTTCACGAACCTCTCCCAGGACCACCTGGACTTCCACCGCGACTTCGAGGACTATTTCGCCGCCAAGGCACGGCTCTTCGCGGCCGATTCGTCCGTCCACGCCCAGCACGCCGTCATCTGCGTCGACGACGTGTGGGGGCAGCGGATGGCCGACGTCGCCCGCGGCGCGCACTCGATGGTGACGACCGTCGCCACCACGCCGGAGAGCGAGGGCGCGGTGTGGACGGCAGGCCCGGCGACGGTGTCGCCTTCGGGCTCGCAGACCTTCGCGCTCACCACGGCCGAGGGCACGACGCTCGACGTGGAGCTCCGTCTGCCGGGGCAGTACAACGTCGCCAACGCGTCCCTCGCCGTCGCGCTGTGCGCGGCGCTGGGTGTCGATCCGCGCGACGCCGCCAGGGGCATCGCCGGGGTCGACGTGCCGGGCCGGGTGCAGCGGATCGACCGGGGGCAGGATTTCCTCGCCGTCGTCGACTACGCGCACAAGCCCGCAGCGGTCGAGGCCGTGATCGCGACGCTGCGCGAGCAGGTACGCGGTCGCGTCGCCGTCGTCGTGGGTGCGGGCGGCGATCGCGACGCAGGAAAGCGGCCACTGATGGGCGCCGCGGCAGCCCGCGGAGCCGACCTGCTGATCATCACGGACGACAACCCCCGCACCGAGGATCCGGCGAAGATCAGGGCCGCGGTCCGCGAGGGCGCTCTCGGGGTGCCCGAATCCGAGCGGGGACAGGTGTGGGAAGTAGCGGACCGAGCGAAGGCGATCGCCGACGCCGTCGGCTGGGCGCAGGCAGGCGACGTGGTTCTGGTCGCAGGCAAGGGACACGAGATCGGTCAGGAGATACACGGGGTGAAGTACCCATTTGACGACCGCGACGTACTGGGCGACGCGATCGAGCGACAGGTCGGAGGAGCGCGATGATTCCGATGACACTCGCTCGCATCGCCGAGATCGTGGGTGGCGAACTGCACGACGTCACCGACCCGTCGGCCGAGGTGACGGGAACGGTCGAGTTCGACTCGCGGAAGGTCACCGCCGGGGGACTGTTCCTGGCACTGCCCGGCGCCCGCGTCGACGGCCACGATCACGCGGCCTCGGCAGTCGAGGCCGGCGCGGTCGCGGTCCTGGCGGCGCGCCCGGTCGGCGTCCCCGCCGTCGTCGTCACCCCGACACCGAGCGACATCCCGAGCAAGGCGATGGCACTCGAGCACGACACCGACGGATCGGGCGCCGCCGTGCTCGCGGCCCTCGCGAAGCTCGCGCGCGCCTCCGTCGACGACCTCACCGCGAAGGGGCTCACCGTCGTCGGCGTCACCGGATCGGCGGGGAAGACGTCGACGAAGGATCTGCTCGCCGCCGTCCTGCGCCCCCTCGGCCCCGTCGTCGCGCCGCCCGGATCGTTCAACAACGAACTGGGCCACCCGTGGACCGCGCTCCGCGCGGACGCGGACACGGGATTCCTGGTTCTGGAGATGTCGGCCCGCGACCGCGGCCACATCGCCTCCCTCGCGAACATTGCGCCCCCGAAGATCGGGGTCGTCCTCAACGTGGGAACGGCGCACCTCGGCGAATTCGGTTCGCGTGAGGCGATCGCCGTCGCCAAGGGTGAGCTCGCGGAGTCGCTGCCCCCGGCGGACGAGGGTGGCGTCGCGATCCTCAACGCAGACGATCCGCTGGTGGCGGCCATGGCCCCGCGCACGTCGGCCCGGGTGGTCCTCGTCGGTCGGTCGGAGTCCGCGCACGTGCGGGCCACCGACATCGTGCTCGACGAGAAGGCAAGGGCGCGTTTCACTCTCACGGCGCCGGCGGGCAGTGTCGCCGTCGAGCTCGCCGTACACGGCGAGCACCAGGTCGGCAACGCGCTCGCCGCGGCGGCGGTGGCGCTCGAATGCGGGGCGGACCTCGAGCAGATCGCGCAGGCTCTCTCCGGTGCCGCCGCGGTCTCGGCGCGCCGGATGGACGTCCGCGACCGGCCGGACGGTGTGACCGTCGTCAACGATTCGTACAACGCGAACCCCGACTCGATGCGGGCGGCTCTGAAGGCGCTGGTGTCGATGGCCAGGACGGGCCGGGGGGCGGCGCGCCGGAGTTGGGCGGTGCTCGGAGAAATGGCCGAGCTGGGTCCAGAATCAGTGGTCGAACACGACGCCATCGGCAGATTCGCGGTCCGGCTGGACGTGAGCAGGCTGATCATCGTCGGAACCGGCAGGCCCGCCCGCGCCATGCACCAGGGTGCGGTCATGGAAGGTTCGTGGGGTGAGGAGTCGATCCTCGTCCCCGACATCGCCGGTGCGGTCGCATTGCTCGAAGCGGAACTGGCGCCGGGTGACCTGGTGCTGGTCAAGGCGTCGCAGTCCATCGGATTGTGGGAGGTTGCGGACACGGTGTTGGCGGGAAGCACGGGACAGAAGGGTTCGGAGGCTACGCGGTGAGACAGATCCTCTTCGCGGCGGGCATCGCGCTCGCCGTCTCGATTCTGCTGACCCCCGTTCTCATCAAGGCCTTCTCCCGTCAGGGGTTCGGCCAGGAGATCCGTGTCGAAGGTCCGGCGAGCCACCAGTCGAAGCGCGGCACCCCGACAATGGGTGGCGTCGCCATCCTCGCCGGACTGTGGGCCGGCTACTGGGGTTCGCACCTGATCGGCATCGGCTACAACGCGGACGGGCCGTCGGCTTCGGGACTGCTGGTTCTCGGTCTCACGACGGCGCTCGGCGGGGTCGGGTTCCTCGACGACTTCATCAAGATCCGCAAGCAGCGCAACCTCGGTCTGAACAAGACCGCGAAGCTCGTCGGACAGCTCATCGCGGCAGTGGCGTTCGGCATTCTCGCGCTGCAGTTCCGGGGCGCGAACGACCTCACCCCCGGCAGTGAGCACCTGTCGTACGTGCGTGACATCGCCACGGTCACGATGGGCTCCGTCGTGTTCGTCGCGTTCTGCTATCTGCTGGTGAGCGCGTGGTCGAACGCGGTCAATCTCACCGACGGACTCGACGGTCTCGCTGCCGGTTCCATGAGCCTGGTGCTGGGCGCGTACGTGATCATCACGTTCTGGCAGTACCGCAACGCGTGCGAGACGAGCCCCGGCAAGGGCTGCTACGACGTCCGCGATCCGCTCGACCTGGCCCTGATCTGCGCGGCCGGTGCCGGTGCGTGCATCGGGTTCCTGTGGTGGAACGCGGCGCCCGCCAAGATCTTCATGGGCGACACCGGTTCGCTGGCACTCGGCGGCATGCTCGCCGGACTGTCGATCACGACGCGCACCGAACTGCTGATGGTCGTGATCGGCGCGCTGTTCGTCGCCGAGGCGGCATCGGTGGTGATTCAGGTCGCGGTGTTCCGGTCGAGCCGAAGACGGGTGTTCCGGATGGCTCCGTTCCACCACCACTTCGAACTCGCCGGGTGGGCGGAAACCACGGTGATCATCCGGTTCTGGTTGCTGGCCGCCATCGCCTCCGCGATCGGGCTCGCGCTGTTCTACAGCGAGTACCTGGCAGCGATCGGGGGCTGACGACGTGGCAGAGGAACACGGCGGGCTCGACTGGTTGCGGGGTCGCAGCGTCCTCGTCGCCGGTGCGGGTGTCTCCGGCCGGGCCACCATCGAACCTCTTCGTGACCTCGGTGCGCTCGTCACCGTCACCGACGCGAACGTCGACGCTCTCGCCGAGTGCGCGCGGCTCGGCGCCGCGACCGTCCCGATCGACGATCTGCTCGCCGAGCGGGACCGGGTCGCCGAGTTCGCGCTGGTCGTGACGAGCCCGGGGTTCCGCCCGGACGCGCCGCTGCTCTCGCTCGCCGCCGGGGACGGGGTGCCGATCTGGGGCGACATCGAGTTCTCCTGGCACGTGGACCGGGCCGGGCTCTACGGCCCGCCCCGGCGGTGGCTGGTGGTCACCGGCACCAACGGCAAGACCACGACGACCTCCATGCTGCAGTCCGTCCTCGAGGCGGCCGAGTTGCCGAGTCTGGCCTGCGGCAACATCGGGTTGCCGGTACTCGACGCCCTGCGGCGGACCGAACCCCGGGCGGAGGTGCTGGCTGTCGAACTCTCGTCGTTCCAGCTGCACTGGGCGCCGTCGGTCCGGCCGACTGCAGGCGCGATCCTCAACATCGCCGAAGATCATCTGGACTGGCACGGCGGGATGCAGCCGTACATCGATGCGAAGGC
Organism: Rhodococcus sp. JS3073; assembly: GCF_026810085.1. Taxonomy (NCBI): domain Bacteria; kingdom Bacillati; phylum Actinomycetota; class Actinomycetes; order Mycobacteriales; family Nocardiaceae; genus Rhodococcus; species Rhodococcus sp. JS3073. The sequence goes on from NZ_CP113951.1 coordinate 7,311,948, forward strand.
CCGCGCCCTGACCGGTGAGGTCGCGGTACTGGGCCTCGACGACGAGGTCGCGTCCTCTCTCTTCTCCTCGTCCCTCGCCGTCCGGACCCTGGGTTTCCGGCTGGGTGTGCCTGCGCCGGGCGAACTGGGTGTCGAGGACGGGTATCTCGTCGACCGCGCGTTCGCGGATCGTGAGCGGCTGGCCCCGGCCGCGGGGATCACCCCGCCCGGGCCTGCCGGACTGATGGATGCCCTGGCCGCGGCAGCTTTGGCCCGGGCGATCGGAGTTCCGCCGGACGCCGTCGCCGCGGGCCTGGCCGCCCACGTCGTGGGCCCGCACCGTGCGGCACACGTCGCCGAGGTCGGGGGGGTGACGTTCGTCGACGACTCCAAGGCCACCAACCCGCATGCTGCTCGCCCGTCGATCCTCGCCCACGAGCGGGTGGTGTGGATCGCCGGTGGTCTGCTGAAGGGTGCGCGGGTGGACGACCTCGTTCGGGAGGTGGCCGGTCGTCTCGCCGGCGCCGTCCTGCTGGGCCGCGATGCGATGCAGATCGCAGAGTCCCTTGCGCGACACGCCCCCGAGGTTCCCGTGGTCACTGTCGAAACGGGAGACGATGCAGGTGTGAGTGCAGTCCCGCAGACCGCGACGCACCGGGTGGTGCTGCCGGCGGACACCGACAGCGACGCCGTGATGGGTGTCGTCGTGCGCGAAGCGGCTGCGCTGGCAACGGCAGGGGATTCCGTGGTCCTGGCGCCCGCGGCGGCCTCGCTCGACATGTTCGACAGTTACGGTCACCGGGGGCGCAGCTTCGCGGACGCCGTCGGCGGGCTCGACGAGTCGGACATCTCCAGGACGCTGCGATGACCTCCGCCGGAGCCCGCACCCGCCGCGTCCCCGAGGGACAGCGGTCCCCGGCCCGCGCGGCGGCCGGCCCCGGGGTGGCGAAGCGTGCACCGTCGAGTCCCCGCACGCGCACGGCACCTCCGCGCGGCCCACGCACCCGGATCGGGGCCTGGCTGTCGCGGCCTCTGGCGTCGTTCCACCTCGTGGTCACGATCGCATTTCTGCTGACGGTCCTCGGCCTGGTGATGGTGCTGTCGTCCTCGAGCGTCGAGGCCTACGCCTCCGACGGTTCGGCGTACACCCTCTTCACCCGGCAGGCGCTGTTCGCGGCTCTCGGACTCGGCCTGTTCTACGCGGCGCTGCAGATCCCGGTCCGGGTGATGCGCGCCCTGTCGTTCCCGGCCTTCGCGGTCACGATCATCCTGTTGGTCCTGGTCCTCATACCCGGGATCGGCACGGTGTCCCAGGGCACCCGCGGCTGGTTCGTCGTCGCCGGATTCTCGTTGCAGCCCGCCGAGCTCACCAAGATCGCGCTGGCCGTGTGGGGTGCGCACATCCTGGCGTCGCGGCGCAGCGACATCTCCAGTGTCCGGGACATGCTCGTTCCGCTGGTGCCGGCCGCGCTCGTCGCGTTCGTCCTGATCATCCTGCAGCCCGACCTCGGTACGACGGTGTCGCTGGCGATCATCCTGATGGCGCTGCTGTGGTTCGCGGGCCTGCCGCTGAAGCTGTTCATCGCCATCGTCGGCACCGGTTTCGGCGGGATCGTGATCCTCGCGCTCACCGCCGGCTACCGTTCCGCTCGCGTGCGCGAGTTCCTCAATCCCGGTTCCGACCCGCAGGGCATCGGGTACCAGTCGCGGCAGGCGATGTATTCGCTCGCGGACGGCGGGATCCTCGGACGCGGGCTGGGGCAGAGCCGCGCGAAGTGGAGCTACCTGCCGAACGCCCACAACGACTTCATCTTCGCCATCATCGGCGAAGAGCTCGGATATCTCGGCGGCGCCGCCGTCCTCGGCCTGTTCGGTCTGTTCGTGTACACGGGCCTGCGCATCGCGGCCCGATCCGCCGACCCGTTCCTGCGCCTGCTCACCGGAACGGCGACGGTGTGGATCACCGGACAGGCGTTCATCAACGTCGGATACGTGATCGGGTTGCTGCCCGTCACCGGTCTGCAGTTGCCGCTGGTGTCGGCCGGTGGAACGTCGACGGCCACCACACTGTTCATGTTCGGCCTCGTCGCCAACGCGGCGCGGCACGAACCGGAGGCGGTCGCGGCGCTGCACTCCGGGCAGGACGGCCCGTTCGGTCGTCTCCTGCGGCTCCGCAAGCCGGAGGCGTATTCGCCGGTGCGGGCCGACGCGGCGCGCGCCGAGGCGGTGCGCCGAGCCGAAGCCCGCCGGCGGGCCGGCCGCGAGATGGCCCCGCGGACCCGCAGCATCACATACGAGAAGGGCCGCCCCGAACGCGGCAAGGGCCGCACCCCCGAACGGGGTGCACGTCAACAGCGAAGCTCGGGTGGCCGAGCAGGAGAGCGAGGATTTCGTAGGTGAACGGCGACAAGTCCACCCTGTCGGTGATCGTGGCCGGTGGTGGTACCGCCGGGCACATCGAACCGGCTCTGGCAGTGGCCGATGCGATCAAGGCGATCGACGACACCGCGGTGGTGACCGCTCTCGGCACGGCGCGCGGCCTCGAAACCACCCTGGTTCCTGAGCGGGGCTACCCGCTCGAGCTCATTCCGCCGGTGCCGCTGCCCCGTAAACCCACCCTCGACCTGCTGCGGCTTCCGGGCCGGGTGCGCGCGTCGGTGCGCCGCACCCGCGAGGTGCTCGACGCGACCGGCGCCGACGTCGTCGTCGGATTCGGCGGGTACGTCGCGCTGCCCGCATATCTGGCGGCCGGCCGCGGACTGCTCCGCCGCAGGCGCCGCATACCGATCGTGGTGCACGAGGCGAACGCCAGCGCCGGGATCGCGAACAAGATCGGTGCCCGACGCGCCGCCCGGGTCCTGGCCGCGGTCGCCGGTTCCGGAGTCTCCGCGCGCGGCCGCTCGGACGCGGAGATCCTCGGGATCCCGGTCCGGGCATCGATCACCGGTCTCGACCGGGCCGCCCTGCGGGCGGAGGCACGCGCACACTTCGGCCTTCCCGCCGACGGTCCCGTGCTGCTCGTCTTCGGCGGTTCGCAGGGCGCGCGGTCGCTCAACGAGGCCGTGTCGGGCGCGGCGGAGTCGCTCGCCGCGGCCGGTGTGGCCGTTCTGCACGCGCACGGACCGAAGAACAGCCTCGACGTTCCCGCGACACCGGGCGGCCCGCCGTACCTGGCCGTTCCCTACCTGTCGCGGATGGATCTCGCCTACTCGGCCGCGGACGCGGTGATCTGCCGGTCGGGTGCGATGACGGTGGCGGAGGTGTCGGCGGTGGGACTTCCCGCGGTGTACGTGCCGCTGCCGCACGGCAACGGGGAGCAGGAACTGAACGCGCGACCGGTGGTCGCCGCCGGAGGTGGAATGATTGTCGCCGACGGAGACCTGTCCGCCGGATTCGTCGCGGAGACCGTGATAACGCTGCTGCGCGACCCCGCACAGCTCGAGGAGATGGGGCGACGTGCGGCCGGCGCGGGTCACCGTAGCGCAGCCACCGAGGTTGCGCGCATCGTGCTCGACGTGGCCGCGCTGACAAGGGGAACCCGATGACCGACCTGCCCGCGGAGTTGGAACGTGTCCACATGGTCGGGATCGGCGGCGCCGGAATGTCCGGAATCGCGCGGATCCTGCTGGCCAGGGGAGGGCAGGTGTCCGGATCGGACGCCAAGGAGAGCCGCGGCGTCCTCGCGCTGCGTGCCCGCGGCGCGCACGTCCGCATCGGCCACGACGCCGGCGCACTCGACCTCCTCCCCGGCGGCCCGACCGTCGTGGTCACCACCCACGCCGCGATCCCCAAGGACAACCCGGAACTCGTGGAAGCGGCCCGGCGCGGGATTCCCGTGATCCTGCGACCCGCGGTGCTGGCCTCGCTGATGCAGGGGCACCGCACCCTGCTGGTGTCGGGCACCCACGGCAAGACGTCGACCACGTCGATGCTGGTGGTGGCGCTGCAGCACTGCGGTTTCGATCCGTCGTTCGCGGTCGGCGGCGAACTCAACGAGGCCGGAACCAACGCCCACCACGGCAGCGGCGACGTGTTCGTCGCGGAGGCCGACGAGAGTGACGGTTCGCTGCTCCAGTACGAACCGGACGTCGTCGTCGTCACCAACGTCGAAGCCGACCACCTCGACTACTTCGGCAGCACCGAGGCGTACATCCAGGTGTTCGACGATTTCGCGGCACGTCTGTCGCCCGGTGGTCTGCTCGTCGCCTGTCTCGACGATCCGGGGTCCGCGGCGCTCGCGCAGCGGGTGGCGGCGCGGGGACTGCCCGGTGTGCGGGTGCTGGGATACGGCAGCGCCGAGTACGCCGACGGGGCCTTCGCTCCCGTCGACGGCGTCGAGGTCGGCGCGCGACTGCTGAGCTTCGAGGCCAGGGACGTCGGCGGAGTCCTGCAGTTCCAGCTGGCAGGCGAGCAGTCGCCGAGGACGGTCCGGATGGGTGTGCCCGGCAGGCACATGGCCCTCAACGCGCTGGCCGCTCTCCTCGCGGCCCGGGAGGCGGGCGCCGACGTGGACGAGATCCTCGAAGGCATCGCCGGATTCAGGGGAGTGCACCGCCGGTTCCAGTTCACCGGCCGCGAGCACGGGGTCCGCGTGTTCGACGACTACGCGCATCATCCGACGGAGGTGCGTGCCGTGCTCGGCGCCGCCGCCGATCTGGTGCGCCAGCCCCACGAGGCCGACCGCCGCGAATCGGAGGATTCGGTGCGCAGCGGCAAGGTCATCGTGGTGTTCCAGCCCCACCTGTATTCCCGGACAGCAACATTCGCGGAAGAGTTCGGGCACGCGCTCGACCTCGCCGACGAGGTCGTGGTCCTCGACGTGTACGGCGCGCGGGAAGAACCGCTCCCCGGCGTCAGCGGCGCCCTGGTCGCGCTGTCGGTGTCGAAGCCGGTGCACTACCAGCCGGACCTGTCGCAGGCGCCGCGGCAGGTCGCGGCGCTCGCGTCCCCCGGGGACGTGGTGATCACCATGGGTGCCGGTGACGTGACGATGCTCGGCAACCAGATCCTCGACGCTCTGCGTGCGGCTCCGCACCACCACCCGTCGCGATGACGCGGGAGCGTCGGGGCCGGTCCGAGCGGCCGGACCGCCCTGTCCGCCGCGACGTCCAGCGCAGTCCGCGGCCCGGGGGTGCGGCCGGTGCCCGCGCGGCGGCGAGCGATCGGACGTCCTCGCGCCGGCGCACCTCGACGGTCACCGACCCCGGAACCCGGCGCACCCGCGAATCGGCTTCGGCGGCACGGAAGTCCGCCGCGGTGGAGACGCCGCGGCGGCCGTGGTACCGGCGGCCGTCGGTGATGGGCGTCGTCGGCGTCGTCGTGGTCGTGGCCCTCGGTCTCGTCGCCTGGTTCACGCCGCTGCTGTCGGTGCGGGAGACGGACGTCGCGGGGGCGACGTCGATTTCCGGGGAGCAGATTCGCCAGGTGCTGGCGGTGCCGCAGGGGCAGCCGTTGCTGCGTGTCGACACGGAGGGTGCCGCTCAGCGGGTCGCCGCGATCCCGAAGGTGGCGTCCGCGCGCGTCCAGCGGGTGTACCCGTCCACCATCCGGGTGACGGTAACCGAGCGGGTGCCCGTCGTGTTCGTCGACAGCCCCGGCGGTACCCATCTCCTCGACGCGGAGGCCGTGGACTACGAGATCGCACCGCCGCCGCCCGGTGTGCCGCGTCTGGTGACGGAGTCGCCGGGGTGGGGCGACCCGTCGACGGAGGCGGCGATCGAGGTGCTGGAGTCGATGCCGCCGCAGCTGCGCGGTCAGGTGGGACAGGTTGCGGCGAAGTCGATTTCGGATATCTCGGTGACACTGCTCGACGGGCGGATCGTGGTGTGGGGCGGTACGGAGAAGTCCGAGCGCAAGGCTGCGGTCACCCTGCCGCTGCTCACCCAGCCCGGGCAGACCTACGACGTGTCGAGTCCCGACCTGCCGACGGTGCGGTGACGGGTGGTGACCCGGATGCGAAAGAGTTGCGGGCGAGTTCGTCAAATAACTCGGCGCGTCTCGGCGCGCCTAATGGCGTATCCCTGTGCCGGTGCATAGCGTTTCGCTCTAGTCGAGCAGCACTTGACATAACCGTAACCCTATGGTTGAGGTTGAGGGTTCAGGCTGGACCGATCTGTACGAAAGCGTGATACACACTCATGGAAGGCGAGAGCCGATGACGCCCCCGCACAACTACCTCGCCGTAATAAAGGTCGTCGGCATCGGCGGCGGCGGCGTGAACGCAGTCAACCGGATGATCGAGCAGGGACTCAAGGGAGTCGAGTTCATTGCCGTCAACACCGACGCGCAAGCGCTGCTGATGAGTGACGCCGACGTCAAGCTCGACGTCGGCCGGGAACTCACCCGCGGGCTCGGCGCCGGCGCGGATCCCGAAGTCGGCCGCAAGGCCGCAGAAGACCACAAGGACGAGATCGAGGAAGTCCTCAAGGGCGCCGACATGGTGTTCGTGACCGCAGGCGAGGGCGGCGGCACGGGTACGGGTGGCGCACCGGTCGTCGCGAGTATCGCGCGCAAGCTCGGAGCCCTCACCGTCGGTGTCGTCACCCGCCCCTTCTCCTTCGAGGGCAAGCGCCGCGGCGGCCAGGCCGACACCGGTATCCAGTCGCTGCGCGAATCGTGCGACACCCTCATCGTGATCCCGAACGACCGCCTCCTGCAGCTCGGCGACGCCGCCGTAAGCCTCATGGACGCGTTCCGCAGTGCCGACGAGGTCCTGCTCAACGGTGTCCAGGGCATCACCGACCTCATCACCACCCCCGGATTGATCAACGTCGACTTCGCCGACGTCAAGGGCGTCATGTCCGGCGCGGGTAGCGCGCTGATGGGCATCGGATCCTCGCGCGGCGAGGGCCGGGCCATCAAGGCCGCGGAATCGGCGATCAACTCTCCGCTGCTCGAGGCGTCGATGGAGGGTGCGCGCGGCGTGCTGCTCTCGATCGCCGGTGGCAGCGACCTCGGCCTGTTCGAGATCAACGAGGCGGCGTCGCTGGTGCAGGAAGCCGCCCACATCGACGCCAACATCATCTTCGGCACCGTCATCGACGATTCGCTCGGCGACGAGGTGCGGGTCACCGTCATCGCCGCCGGGTTCGACGGCGGCGCCCCCGCCCGCCGGCCGGTCGAGTCGGGCGCTGCCGGTCGCAGCGCCATCGGAGCCGGGCGGGCAGGCGAGGTAGGACAGTCGGCCGAGCAGCAGCACAGCGAGCCGATGTCGGTGACCCGAGAGACGATCAGCTCCCACCAGAGCCCGAGCAGTCTCCCGCCACTGCCGGGAAACGGTCAGTCCCGCGCGGTGCCGGTGTCCGACGAGGAGGGTGAAGACGAAGTCGACGTGCCCTCCTTCATGCGTCGTTGAGCTCACCGTCCGCCCCCGATTTCAGGGTTCGCCGGGTCGTCACCACCCGTGCCGGAGGGCACTCCGTCGCACCGTACGACACGTTCAACCTCGGTGATCACGTCGGCGACGATCCGGCCGCGGTGGAGGCCAACCGGCGTCGACTGGCAGACAACATCGGCGTGGCCTTCGACCATCTGGTCTGGATGGAGCAGATTCACAGTCGCACCGTGACCGTGGTCGACGGGCCCACCGACGCGCCGGTGCCCGCCACGGACGCGCTGGTGACGACGGTGCCGGGGCTCGCGCTCGCGACCCTCAGCGCCGACTGCGTCCCGGTGCTGCTGTCCGACGACGAGGCCGGGGTGATCGCCGCCGTCCACGCCGGCCGGATCGGTGCCCGCATCGGCATCGTCCCGCGGGTGCTCGACGTCATGGTCGAGCAGGGGGCGCGGCTCGACCGGATCGGCGCGTTCCTGGGTCCGGCGGCGAGCGGCCGACAGTACGAGGTCCCCGCGGCGATGCAGGCGGACGTCGAGAAGTTCCTTCCCGGCAGCGCCACCCGCACCGTCAAGGGCACCCCCGGCCTGGACCTGCGGGCCGGCCTGCGGAAGCAGCTGCTCGACGCGGGTGTCGCGGGAGTGGTGGAGGATCCGCGCTGCACCATCGAGGACCAGACACTGTTCAGTCATCGCAGGCAGGCCCCGACCGGTCGGCTCGCGGCGGTGATCTGGATGGATACTGGGCAAGACAGCGTGTGACGAGTGCCGCCGGTGGCGGCGAGGGATTCGGTGTGGGAGTGGAAACGATGAGCAGGGTCGGGGAGATCGAGACTGCGCTCGGCGCCGTGCGCGCACGGCTCGACGCGGCGTGCCGGGACGCCGGCCGCGACCCCGCGGAAGTGTCGCTGCTGCCCGTCACCAAGTTCTTCCCCGAATCCGACGCGCGGATCCTGTACGACCTCGGGTGCCGCGAGTTCGGGGAGTCACGGGAGCAGGAGGCCACGGCCAAGATCGCGGAGTTCCGGACCGCGGTGACGGATCCGTCGGTGCGGTGGCACATGATCGGACACCTCCAGCGCAACAAGGCGAAGGCCGTCGCGCACTGGGCGTATGCCATCCACTCGGTGGACAGCGAACGCCTCGTCGGCGCCCTCGGTCGCTCGGCGACCACGGCACTCGAGGCGGGGGAGCGGCCCGAGCCGCTGCGGGTGCTGCTGCAGGTCAGTCTGGACGGCGATCCGCAGCGCGGCGGTGCCGCGATCGCCGACCTCGAACATCTTGCCGCGCAGGTGCAGTCGTCGCCGGGACTCGAATACCGTGGGCTGATGGCGGTTCCGCCGATCGATGCCGACCCGGATGCGGCGTTCGAGGAACTGGAGAAGATACACGCGCGGCTGAGGCGCGACCATCCTGATGCGACGGAACTCTCGGCGGGCATGACGAATGATCTCGAGCACGCTGTCCGACACGGGTCGACGTGCGTGCGTGTCGGAACCGCGCTGTTGGGTTCGAGGCCTATAACCTCGAAATAGATCGCCCAGGTGATCGCCAACCCGTCCACACCGCTGCGACCGGTCGCAGTTGGATCCTGTCCGCCGCGCCAAGGAAGGTCGATCAATGAGCAGTCTGCACAAGTTCAAGGCTTACTTCGGCATGGTTCCCCTCGACGACTACGAGGACGAGTACCTGGACGAGCCGGAACCTGCCCGCAGGCCCGCTCGACCGGCCCGCGACAGTGGACGTGATCCCTACCTCGACCGCGACGACCGTGACTTCGCCGAACCGGCCTTCAGTAAGGCTGCCTACGCTCCCGGCCGCCGGGACGACCTCGACGACGACTTCGACCGGTACGACGGCCCCCGGCACTCGTCCCGGGTGGAACCCGTGGCCGTCCGGTCGGCCCGTCCCAGCGCGAGCGGTGCGGTGCGCGGCAGCACCCGCGGCGCGCTGGCCGTCGACACGCGGTCCGAGCGGGTGGAGAGTCGTCGCGGACCCCTCTTCGACGAGGGCGGCCCGCTGTCCAAGATCACCACGCTGCGCCCCCGCGACTACGGGGAGGCCCGCACGATCGGCGAGCGGTTCCGTGACGGCACTCCCGTCATCATGGACCTCGTCGAGATGAGCAACGCCGACGCCAAGCGCCTCGTCGATTTCGCTGCCGGGTTGGCATTCGCGCTGCGCGGGTCCTTCGACAAGGTGGCCACGAAGGTGTTCTTGCTCTCACCCGCAGACATCGACGTGTCCGCCGAGGAGCGTCGCCGCATCGCGGAAACCGGCTTCTACAGCCAGAAGTAAACCGGGGAGCGGGGGAAACGACCATCGGGATCCGAACGTCCGAAACGACGCGGGCCGCGGCGGCTGTGGCGGAGAAAGCCCTGGCCACGCGGCTCGTTTTGATCGGCCGGACATTCTCAGGCAGAGTGAAGGTGTGGCCTTGTTCTCGGTGATCTACTTGATACTGTTTGTCTTTTGGCTGCTACTCATCGGCAGAATCATTGTCGAGTTCGTACGGACCTTCGCACGAGACTGGCGGCCAACCGGCGTCGTGGTCGTCATTCTCGAGGCGATTTTTACGGTCACCGATCCACCGGTCAAACTGCTACGGCGGTTGATCCCCCCGATCAATCTCGGTGGGGTGCGGTTGGATCTATCCATCATGGTCTTGCTGTTCATCGTCTTCATCCTGATGTCGATCGTTCAGGGACAAGCGCGTGCTACGGGTCTGGTGTGACAGAATGGACCCCATTGATCCAGTCTTGTTTCACCGTTACGTAGACTGCGCTGTAACTGAATGCTTGCTAGACCGCCAAATGACGCGTGAAGGGATCCTTCCATGCCGCTGACTCCCGCTGATGTGCACAATGTCGCGTTCAGCAAGCCACCGATCGGTAAGCGGGGCTACAACGAAGACGAAGTCGATGCGTTTCTCGACCTCGTCGAGCAAGAGTTGTCGCGCCTGATCGAGGAGAACGCCGACCTTCGGCAGCGAGTAGGGGAGCTCGACAAGGAGCTCGCCGATGCGAAGAAGGCTCCACGCCCTGCGTCCGCGGCACAGACTCCCGCTCCCAAGGCGGAGCCGGCTCGCGTCGTCGAGCAGCCCAAGGCTCCCGCGCCGGCACCGGCTCCCGCCGCTGCTGCTGCGGCAGCCCCCGCGCAGGGCGCCGACGCTCACATGCAGGCCGCCAAGGTTCTGGGTCTCGCCCAGGAGATGGCGGACCGCCTCACGAGTGACGCGAAGACGGAGTCCGAGCAGCTGCTCGGCAACGCGCGCACCAACTCGGAGCAGCTGGTCAGCGATGCGCGGACCCGTTCCGAGACGATGATCGCGGACGCCCGCCAGAAGTCGGAAGCACTGATCACCGACGCTCAGACCCGTTCCGAGACCCAGCTGCGCCAGGCCAAGGAGAAGGCCGACGCGCTGCAGGCGGACGCGGAGAAGAAGCACACCGAGATCATGGCGACGATCAACCAGCAGCGTTCCGTGCTGGAGGGCCGTATAGAGCAGCTCAAGACGTTCGAGCGCGAGTACCGGGTGCGCCTGAAGTCGTACCTGGAGTCGCAGCTCGAAGAGCTGGAGCAGCGGGGATCCGCGGTTCCGGTGGACGGCGGTCAGGATTCGTTCGCGCAGGGTGGATCGCAGTCCAATTACAGCCAGTCCTACGCCAAGGGCAATAGCTGACTGAGCGCGCGGTAGTTGCCCAGCCAGCGGCCCGGATAGAGGTTGAGCCGTGCTGGTCGTGACACTCGCTCTTGCAGCGGTGGGGTTCGCTCTCCTTGTGGTGGCTCTCATGACCGGTTCGGTCGTGTGGGCCTGGGGATGCATCGTAGTGTGCGTCGCCGGAGCGGTCCTGCTGCTCGTCAGCGCCCTCGCGGGCAAGAAGGCGGCGGCCGTGCCCGGGCAACCCGCGAGCGGTGTCCCCGGTGAACGTGGTCCCGCACGGGACGCGGACACGACGCCCGGATCCGACGAGGGCGACTGAGCTGCCGCACGCCGGTGGCGGCTAGACTGCATTCAGCGAGTAATTCAGTAACCGAGTTTCGCGGCGACGATCCGGCCATCACCGGGGAGCCTTCGGAAGAACGGCCGGCACGCCGGCTCAGTAGAACCGAACGGGTGGGCCCGTCACAGCCCGGCACCGAGAGGCGCCCTCCGGGGTGCAAGCGGGGTGGTACCGCGGTGGTGACGCAGGAGGCGTCTCCGTCGTCCCCGTGCCGAGTACGTCAGGCACGAGGAGATCGCGGTGACCGACACCAGCAACGTGACCAGCAGCAACGAGTCCTACCCCAAGGTCGACTACGGCGTCTCGCAGGATGCGGGTGTCCGGTTCCCTCAGATCGAGCAGCGTGTGCTGGCCGGCTGGGACGAGGACGACACCTTCCGGGCGTCGGTCGCCCAGCGCGACGACGCGCCCGAGTTCGTGTTCTACGACGGTCCGCCGTTCGCGAACGGTCTCCCGCACTACGGCCACCTCCTGACGGGGTACGTCAAGGACCTGATCCCGCGGTTCCAGACCATGCGCGGCAACAAGGTCGAGCGCCGATTCGGCTGGGACTGCCATGGTCTGCCCGCCGAACTCGAGGCCGAGAAGCAACTCGGCATCAAGGACAAGTCCGAGATCGACGTCATGGGTCTCGAGAAGTTCAACGAGTACTGCAAGTCCTCCGTGCTGCGCTACACGGACGAGTGGCGTGACTACGTCACCCGTCAGGCCCGGTGGGTCGATTTCGACAACGACTACAAGACACTCGACCTCGACTTCATGGAGTCGGTCATGTGGGCGTTCAAGGAATTGTTCGACAAGGGCCTGATCTACCAGGGCTTCCGTGTGCTGCCGTACAGCTGGTACGAGCAGACGCCGCTGTCCAACCAGGAGACCCGGCTCGACGACGCGTACAAGATGCGCCAGGATCCCGCCGTCACGGTCGACATGCCGCTGCGCGGCGAGGGCCCGCTCGACGGCGCCAACGCGATCATCTGGACCACGACGCCGTGGACGCTGCCGTCCAACCTCGCTGTCGCGGTGCACCCGGACATCGACTACGTCCAGGTGACGGGCGCCGACGGTAAGCGCTACGTGCTCGCCAAGGATCGGCTGGGGCACTACGCCCGCGAACTCGGTGAGACGCCCGAGGTGCTGTCCGAGCACAAGGGTTCGGACCTCGTCGGGCTCCGCTACGACCCGCCGTTCGACTTCTTCGTCGGTCACGAGAACGCGCACCGCGTCATCTCCGCCGACTACGTCACCACCGAGTCCGGTACCGGAATCGTCCACCTCGCACCGGCTTTCGGTGAAGAGGACATGGAGTACTGCGCGGCGAACGGGATCGAGATCGTGCAGCCGCTCGACCCGGGCGGCAAGTTCACGGCGATGGTGCCGCCCTACGAGGGTCTCCAGGTGTTCGACGCGAACCCGGTGATCATCAAGGACCTCAAGGCTGCTGGAAAGTTGCTGCGGCACGAGACGATCGAGCACTCGTACCCGCACAGCTGGCGCAGCGGGCAGCCGCTGATCTACATGGCGGTCCCGTCGTGGTTCGTCGCGGTCACCAAGTTCCGCGACCGCATGGTGGAGCTGAACCAGGACATCACGTGGGTGCCCGAGCACATCCGCGACGGCCAGTTCGGCAAGTGGCTCGAGGGTGCCCGCGACTGGAACATCAGCCGCAACCGGTACTGGGGCAGCCCGATTCCGGTGTGGGTGTCCGACGACCCGGCGTACCCGCGCACCGATGTGTACGGCTCGCTCGACGAACTCGAACGCGACTTCGGTGTGCGACCGACGGATCTGCACCGGCCGATGATCGACGATCTGGTGCGCCCGAACCCGGACGACCCGACCGGGAAGTCGATGATGCGGCGTGTGCCGGAGGTCCTCGACTGCTGGTTCGAGTCCGGGTCCATGCCCTACGCGCAGGTGCACTACCCGTTCGAGAACCGCGAGTGGTTCGACAGTCACTTCCCGGGCGATTTCATCGTCGAGTACAACGGGCAGACCCGCGGCTGGTTCTACACGCTGCACGTGCTGGCGACGGCGCTGTTCGATCGTCCCGCCTTCAAGACCGTTGCGGCCCACGGCATCGTCCTGGGCGAAGACGGACTGAAGATGAGCAAGTCCAAGGGCAACTACCCGGACGTGAAGGAGGTGTTCGAGCGCGACGGCTCGGACGCCATGCGCTGGTTCCTCATGTCCTCGCCGATCCTGCGCGGCGGAAACCTCGTCGTCACCGAACAGGGCATCCGCGAGGGTGTCCGGCAGGCGCTGCTGCCGCTGTGGAACGCGTGGAGCTTCCTGCAGCTGTACGCGCCCACGTCCGGTGAGTGGCGCACGGATTCGGCGAACGTCCTGGACCGGTACATCCTCGCGAAGCTGGCCGGAACCCGGGACGTCATCACCGGCGCGCTCGAGGCGAACGACATCGCCGGGGCGTGCGACGAACTGCGCACGTTCTGCGACGCGCTGACGAACTGGTATGTGCGGCGGTCGCGTTCGCGCTTCTGGGACGAAGACAAGGACGCCGTCGACACCCTCCACACGGTGCTCGAGGTGGTCACCCGGCTCGCCGCTCCGTTGCTGCCGCTGGTCAGTGAGGTGATCTGGCGGGGACTGACCGGCGGACGGTCCGTGCATCTCGCGGACTGGCCGGCCCAGGGTGAGCTGCCGGCGGATGCGGAGTTGGTGTCGGCGATGGACGAGGTGCGGTCGGTGTGCTCGACGGTGCTGGGACTGCGCAAGGCGCAGAATCTCCGGGTGCGGCTGCCGCTGCCCGAGGTGACGGTCGCGTCCGACGACGCGGAGCGCCTGCGTCCGTACCTGGGTCTCATCGCCGACGAGGTCAACGTCAAGAAGGTCGACCTCACCACCGACGTGGACGTGCACGGCCGGTTCGAGTTGGTCGTCAACGCGCGCGCCGCGGGACCGCGCCTGGGCAAGGACGTGCAGACCGTCATCAAGGCCGTGAAGGCCGGTGACTGGTCGGAGAATTCGGACGGCGTCGTCGTCGCGGCGGGGATCGAGTTGCTGCCGGAGGAGTACACGCAGCGGCTCGTGGCCGCCGAACCGGAGTCGACGGCAGCCCTGCCCGACGGGGCCGGTCTGGTCGTCCTGGACTCGGCGGTCACCGAGGAACTGGAAGCCGAGGGCTGGGCGAAGGACCGGATCCGCGAGTTGCAGGACGCGCGGCGCGCCGCCGGGCTCGAGGTGTCCGATCGGATCACCGTCGTCCTCGACGTGCCCGCGGAGCGGCGGGACTGGGCGCTCGCGCACCGCGAGCTGATCGCGGGCGAGATCCTCGCCGTCGAGCTGGAACTGGCCGAGGCGCCGGGTGACGCCGTCGAGCTCGGTGAGGGTGTGCGGGCGGCGATCGCCAAGGCGTGACCTGTCGGACCGGGCGGGTATTTTGCACCAGGTGAGTCGTCGGTGGGTGCTGCACCTCGACATGGACGCGTTCTTCGCGTCGGTCGAGCAGCTCACCCGGCCGACGCTCCGTGGCCGCCCGGTTCTCGTCGGTGGTCTCGGTGGACGCGGCGTCGTCGCCGGGGCCAGCTACGAGGCGCGGGTGTTCGGAGCGCGTTCGGCAATGCCGATGCATCAGGCCCGCAGGCTGGTGGGTCCGGGTGCGGTGGTGCTGCCGCCGCGGGGTCGCCTCTACGGCATGTTGAGCAAGTCCGTGTTCGACGCTCTCCGCGGCCCGATGCCGGTGCTCGAGCAACTGTCGATGGACGAGGCGTTCGGCGAACCCACCGAATTGGCTGGGGCGGATGCGGCCACGGTGCAACGCTATTGCGAGGGACTGCGTGCCCTGGTGCTCGAGGAGACGGGACTGGTCGCGTCCATCGGCGCCGGGTCGGGCAAGCAGGTGGCCAAGATCGCGTCCGGTCTGGCCAAACCTGACGGGATCACGGTGATTTCGCCGGACGAGCAGCATGCGGTGCTGGACGAGCTTCCGGTGCGGAAGCTGTGGGGCATCGGCCCCGTCGCGGAGGAGAAGCTGAAGCGCCTTGGCATCGAGACCATCGGCGGGTTCGCGCGGACCCCGGAATCGGAGGTGGCGTCCATTCTGGGCACCACGGTCGGACCGGGCCTGCACCGGCTGGCGCAGGGCATCGACAATCGGCCCGTCGCCGAACGCGCCGAGTCCAAGCAGGTCAGTGCGGAGACGACTTTCGCCACCGACATCGTCACGATGGCGGAGTTGCGGGGTGCCGTCGAGTCGAGCGCGGCGTCCGCGTTCGTGCGCCTGCAGAAGGACGGCCGGGCGGCGCGGACGGTGGTGCTCAAGCTGAAGAAGGCGGACATGAGCATCGTGACGCGCTCGGTCACGCTGCCCTACGCGACCCTCGACCGTCAGATCCTCGTTGCGGCGGCGCAGCGCCAGGTGATCGATCCGCTCGAACTCGGGCCGGTGCGTCTGGTCGGGGTGGGATTCGCCGGACTGTCGACGGTCCGCCAGGGTTCGCTGTTCCCCGAACTGGACCTGGACGTCCCCGGCTATCAGGAGTCGAAGATCACGATGGCGGGCGCCGACGACGGCCTCTCCGCGCCCGTTCCCGCACCCGCCCGGGCGATCGACACCCGGTGGCATCCCGGTCTCGACGTGACGCACCCGGACTTCGGCCACGGTTGGGTACAGGGAGCCGGCCACGGTGTCGTGACCGTCCGATTCGAAACGCGCACAACGGGTCCGGGGAAGGCGCGGACCTTCAAGGAGGACGACGTACAACTCGAACGGGCCGATGTGGAAGGCTCGCTCGAGTGACCGGATCCACCGCCCGGACGAAGGAGTGGAGACCGGCTCCACGAGAAGGTAGCCTCGGGCGCTGATGCTTACCCTTGGGTAATGTTGGCCCGGGTAGCGATAGATGCTCAGATCGTCCGAGAACGAACACCGAGAATGAAGAGGTTATTGAGTTGAAGCTTCGTAAGATCACGGTTGCCGGAGTAGCAATCGCCGCAGCCCTCACGATGTCCGCGTGTGGCTCCGACGAAAGCGACACGGCGACCAAGACCACGACGACGACTTCCGCAGCTGCCGAGACCTCGGAAGCCATCGAGGTGCCCACCGCGGCCGATCTCAACGCGCTTCTGGTGCAGGGCCTCGATCCGGCCACGCCGCTCGAGGTCAAGTCCGCGATGGTCGAGGGCTCGGAGCAGGATCCGGAGCTCATCAACCAGGTCGCCGCCGCAGCCAAGGCCAACAACGCCGAGGTCACCGTTCTCGACCCGGTCATCGACAACGGTGACGGCACCGCCAGCGGCCAGCTGCAGCTGACCGTCAACGGCCAGGTCCAGCAGGGTGGCGTTCCGGCCATCTTCGTTCCCGGCGAGAACGGAACGTGGAAGCTGTCGAAGATCACCGCATGCCAGATCGTGTCGCTCGCGCAGCTGACCTCGCCTGCATGCCCTGCCTGATTCCAGGCCGAACCGCGCGGTCCTGACGGATCGCCGCGTTCTCGCACCGATGCCGGTGTCCCCTCGGGACACCGGCATCGGTCGCTTATGGCCTGGGTCGGTCAGCCGGCGGGTGCGGGCGCGAGCTTCACCACGGCGGTGCTCGTCAGGTCGCCGAAGACGCCGGCGTCGATCGGGTCCTGGCCCGTCGCGACCAGTTGGGTGACGGTGCTCCCGACGACGACCACCACCACGTCCGAGACGAGACTGACGCCCTCGCTGGTGGTGACGAGCCGGAATGCCACCGACGCGTCACCGGCGGGCTGCTGCTCGCGGCCGCCGACCCGGTACTGCACCTGCACGCCGTCGGCGTCCGTGCCGGTGTACTCGGTGCATCCCACCAGCCGGTCCTGCACCGCCGCGAAGGCCTGGGACGCGTCGGCGCCGGTGCCGTAGCTCGCCGCGTCCTGGTCGATGGTCGCGAAGTCGGGGCCGGTGAACCAGCCGGACGCCGACGCCACCGCGCCCGGTCGCTGATCCGCGACGGGCGACAGCACGGCGCCGCATTCCGCGGGATCCGTGCTCGACTTGTCGGAGTCCGCCGACTCCGACGCCGGCGGCAGCCCCAG
This sequence comes from Rhodococcus sp. JS3073, assembly GCF_026810085.1. Taxonomy (NCBI): domain Bacteria; kingdom Bacillati; phylum Actinomycetota; class Actinomycetes; order Mycobacteriales; family Nocardiaceae; genus Rhodococcus; species Rhodococcus sp. JS3073. The sequence goes on from NZ_CP113951.1 coordinate 7,329,280, forward strand.
ATCGTCCTCGGGATCGGGCACGGGGGTGAATCCGACGGGAAGGTCGCCGATGTCGAGCAGGGCCGCCTTCAGTGCGGCCTGATCGGCGAACGGTGTGCCCGCCGCGTCCGGTGCGGCGGTCACCACCGGTCCGAGCGGCGCGAGTGAGGCGGTGTCGCCGGCGTCGCCGGACGCGTTCGACGAGCACGACGACAGTGTGAGCACGGCGAACAGGCAGCAGGAGACGGCGACGGGTCCGCGGCGCATCAGGAACCCCACCGGACCGAGTTCGACGTGGTCTGGTGCAGGCGGGTGGCGCCGTCCGGGTCGCTGTACTCCTGGTCGCCGCCCACTGTCACGGCCCCGGTGACGGGCAGCGGCAGGCCGAGGTCGACGGTCATGGTGCCCGAGCCCTGCATCACGTACTGGTCGACGTTCAGCGTGCCTGCCTCGCCGGGCAGCTCCCAGACCGGGGACTTCGGCTTCTGGTCGATCGTGTAGTCGACGGTGAGGCGGTTGCCGTCCCGGGCGGTCAGGGTGGCCACGGTGGTCTGGTCGAGGGCGATGCCGCTCATCACCTGCTGGCGGATCTTCCACTGGGCGCCCACCCCGACGGGTTCCGCCGGAAACGGGACCGTGCGATACACGGCCTGGTAGAAAGCCTGCTCGATCGCGGAGCGGGCGATGTCCTGGGCTTCGGCGTCCGGGCGCAGTCGCAGCGCGGTGATCGCACCGGTCGGGTCGACCGTGAAGCCGGCGCCGGAACCGGCACTGGCCTCGAGTGCGCTGCCGAGGCGGTCGTCGGGGCTGGTGACGTCACCGAGCGTCAGGTCGACGGTGGTGCCGCCGTCCGTGTCGTCGGTGGCCTGCCCGACGGCGGCGGTGAGCGGGAGTGTGATCTCGGGTGAGGAGAAGTCCTGGGCGGGCTGGTCGTCGATCTGCTGGAACACCTGCGCGTCGGTGGTCAGCTGCACCTGCTGCGTGACCCCCACCGGCGGTCTGCGCTGGATCACCTCGCGCGGTTCCTCGCCGGGCTGGATCAGTTCGACGGTGGTCGCGGAGATCGGGACGGTCACTTCGGCGGGAGTGGACGTGGACCCTGCGGGGTTCGACTCCGAGGAGTCGCCGTCACCTCCGCACCCGGCGGTCAGAGCGACCAGGGAGAGGGTTGTGGCGAGTAGGCAGAATCCGGGTCGCAGAGCTTTCGAGAACAGTGGCACGCCCCCAGGTTAGTGCGCGCGGGAGCGCGTGAACGGAGGCTTGCCTCCGTAGTGGATGATGAACGGGTGAGTCAAGACCCCACGGCAGAGAACGAGACCGACGCAGAAGACCGAAACGACGGTGACCCGTCCGGCACCGCAGCGCCCCAGCCGGTGAAGCATCAGCGCAGGCTGCTGCTGTTCGTGATCGCAGGTGCCGTCCTGGCCACGGACCTGCTGACGAAGATCCTCGCCGTCGCCAACATCGAGCCCGGCCGGCCGGTCTGGCTGATCGGGGACGTCGTCTCACTGCGGCTCGTGCGCAACCCGGGTGCGGCGTTCTCCATGGCCACCGGCATGACGTGGCTGCTCACGCTCGTCGCCGTGGGGGTGGTGATCGGTGTCGTCCGCATCGGCCGCACGCTGCGGTCGCCGTGGTGGGCGCTCGGTCTGGGGCTGGTACTCGGGGGCGCGCTCGGCAATCTCGTCGACCGGTTCTTCCGGGCCCCGGGAGTGATGCAGGGTCACGTCGTCGATTTCGTCTCCGTCGGCTGGTGGCCGGTGTTCAACGTGGCGGATTCCGGCATCGTGTGCGGTGCGATCCTGCTCGTCGTGCTCACCCTGATAGGGCTGGAACCGGACGGAACACGTAAGGGGGTAGAGAAGTGAGGGAAACACGGTCGATGCCGGTCCCGGACGGGCTCGAAGCGATGAGGGTCGACGCCGGCCTCGCTCGACTGCTCGGCCTGTCACGCACCGCGGTGGCTCAGCTCACCGAGGAAGGTTCGGTGCTCGTCGACGGCGCACCCGTCGGCAAGTCCGATCGCCTGTCCGCAGGCACCTGGCTCGAGGTGGAACTGCCCGAACCGCCGCGTCCGCTGACCATCGAGGCGGAACCCGTCGAGGGCATGGAGATCCTGTACGCCGACGACGACGTGGTCGCCGTCGACAAACCGGTGGGTGTCGCCGCCCACGCCAGCGTGGGCTGGACCGGTCCGACCGTGATCGGCGGTCTCGCCGCCGCGGGCTTCCGGATCTCGACGTCCGGTGCGCACGAACGCCAGGGCATCGTGCACCGCCTGGACGTCGGCACGTCCGGAGTGATGGTGGTGGCCACGTCGGAACGCGCCTACACCCTCCTCAAGCGCGCATTCAAGCAGCGGACCATCGACAAGCGATACCACGCGCTGGTGCAGGGTCACCCGGACCCGAGCAGCGGAACCATCGACGCGCCGATCGGCAGGCACCGCAGCAACGACTGGAAGTTCGCCGTCACCGCGGACGGCAAGCCCAGCATCACCCACTACGACACGGTCGAGGCGTTCCAGGCGGCGAGCCTGCTGGACATCCACCTCGAAACGGGTCGGACCCATCAGATCCGCGTCCACTTCGCCGCACTGCGGCACCCGTGCTGCGGCGACCTCACGTACGGGGCCGATCCGCGGCTGGCGGAACGACTCGGGCTGGAGCGGCAGTGGCTGCACGCCCGGTCGCTCGGTTTCGCTCATCCCGCGGACGGGCGGTGGGTCGAGATCACGTCCAAGTACCCGAAGGATCTCGAGGACGCTCTCGAGGTCCTGCGGGCGAGCTGAGGTGAGACGCCCGCACTCGAGCGGTACCGCGGTGCCGGCAGTGCTCACCGCCGTCGTCCTGATCGCGGTGACGGTCGTGCTCGGAGTGCTTCATCCCGTCCGGCGCGCGCCCGTGTCGACGGACACCCTGGGACCGGACAACGGGGAAGTGGTGGCGGACTATCTGGCCCGGGCGGACCGATCGCTCGACCCGGCGGACGGGCGTCGAGAGCACTGGGCGCTGGTCTCGTTCACCCGCCCGGTGACGACGGAGGCCGTCCGGGAAGTCGCGTCCGGCATCCGGGTGTCGCAGGTTCTCTTCCGCGTGCCCCTGGACCGGGTGCAGACACCCCTCGTCTCCGTGCCCGTCGCGGCAGGCGACGCGGCGCTCGCACGGGCGAGCGCCCTGGCCGCCGGACGCGCCCAGGCGGTGACGGGCGAAACGGAGCGGCAGGCGCAGATCGCGGCGGTGTCGTCGGCGGAACTCGCGCGGAACTGCGCCTGCGTGATCGGCGTCGTCGTCCGCGGCGATCGCGAAGCCCTCACCGCGCTGCGGTCCGCCCCGGACGTCCGGGCGGTCGAGGCACTCGGCGCCGACGCCGTCGCCGGGCGATTCGCCGTGCGCCCACTGCTGCCGGAGCAGGTCGAGATCGTCGGGCCCGGCCCCGACGACGGCATCGTCCCGGGGAGCGGTTCGTGAAGGCGAGGCAGGCGGAGAGTGTGGGCGCCGCCTGCGGAGTCGGCGCCTACGTGCTGTGGGGCGCATTCCCGGCATTCTTCGGACTGCTCGGCCCGGCCGGGTCGGTCGAGATCCTCGCGCACCGGGTGGTGTGGACTCTCGCGCTCATGTTCGTCGTCCTCGCGGTCTCGGGCCGGCTCCGGTCGCTGCGCGGGCTGAGCGTGCGCACCTGGCTGCTGGTCACGGCCGCATCGACGGCCATCGCCGTGAACTGGGGCACCTACATCTACGGGGTCACCTCGGACCGGGTGGTCGAGACCGCGCTCGGCTACTTCATCAACCCGTTGGTGAGCGTGCTGCTCGGGGTCGTGATCTTCCGGGAACGGCTCGTCCCCGCCCAGATCGTCGCGCTCGCGCTCGCCGCCGTCGCGGTGATCGTGATCACCGTCGACTACGGGCATCCGCCGTACATCGCGCTGACCCTGGCCGCCTCGTTCGCGCTGTACGGGCTGTGTAAGAAGGTGGTGCCGCTCGACCCGCGGACGAGCCTCACCGCGGAGGGGATCGTGGCCGCGCCCGTCGCGGTCGGCTACCTCGTGTTCCTGGCCCTCACCGGGGCAGGCACGTTCCTCGGGTTCGGGCTCGGTCACACCCTGCTGCTGATGGCCGCGGGACCGGTGACCGCGCTGCCGCTGTTGCTGTTCGGCGCGGCGGCGCAACGGGTGCCGTTGCGCACACTCGGCATGCTGCAATACCTGACGCCGGCGCTGCAGATGGCGTGGGGTGTCGCCGTCCTCCACGAGGACATGCCGGCGTCGCGGTGGATCGGTTTCGCGCTGATCTGGGTGGCACTCGCGATCTTCAGTACCGATGCGCTGGTTCGGGTCCGGCGCGAGCGGCGAAAGATCGAACCGTCCCAGGCGTCCGTCCCGTAACTCGCGTCACGACTTCGCCGACACCCGCCGTCGGCGACCGGTGCTGTCGGTCCGAGGGCCTACACTCGTGAGGCTCCCAGACCTTCAGAGAGGCGCACGTGGCTGACTCGTTCGTACATCTGCACAATCACACCGAGTACTCGATGCTCGACGGTGCGGCCAAGGTCGGCCCCCTGTTCGAAGAGGCCGAGCGACTGGGGATGTCGGCGGTGGGCATGACCGACCACGGCAACATGTACGGCGCCAGCGAGTTCTACAACGTGGCGAAGAAGCAGGGCATCAAGCCGATCATCGGCATCGAGGCGTACATCGCGCCCGAGTCCCGCTTCAACACCAAGCGTGTGCTGTGGGGCGACCGCAGCCAGAAGTCCGACGACGTCTCCGGTAGCGGTGCGTACACCCACATGACGATGGTGGCGGAGAACGCGACCGGTCTGCGGAACCTGTTCAAGCTGTCCTCGCTCGCCTCGATCGAGGGGCAGCTCGGCAAGTGGGCGCGTATGGACGAAGAGCTCATCGCCACCCACCACGAGGGCATCATCGCGACCACGGGCTGCCCGTCCGGGGAGATCCAGACCCGGCTGCGACTCGGCCACGACCGCGAGGCACTCGAGGCCGCCGCCAAGTGGCAGGAGATCTGGGGTAAGGACAACTTCTTCCTCGAGCTGATGGACCACGGACTGTCGATCGAGCGACGGGTGCGTGAGGGCCTGCTCGAGATCAGCAAGAAGCTCGAGATTCCGCCGCTCGCCACCAACGACTGCCACTACGTCACCAAGGAGGCCGCGGAGAACCACGAGGCCCTCCTCTGCATCCAGACCGGGAAGACGCTGTCCGACCCCACCCGGTTCAAATTCGACGGCGACGGCTACTTCCTCAAATCCGCCGCGGAGATGCGGGCCCTGTGGGACGACCAGGTGCCCGGCGCGTGCGACAACACACTGCTGATCGCCGAGCGGGTCCAGTCGTACGACGACGTCTGGGCGCACCACGACCGGATGCCGATCTTCCCGGTCCCCGAGGGCGAGACGCAGGGCACCTGGCTGCGCAAAGAGGTCATGCGCGGACTGGACCGCCGGTTCCCCGACGGACCTCCGGAGGAGTACCTCGCCCGCGCCGATTACGAGATCGGCGTCATCCTCGAAATGGGGTTCCCCGCCTACTTCCTCGTCGTCGGCGACCTCATCAACCACGCCCGGGAGGTCGGCATCCGCGTCGGCCCCGGCCGAGGCTCGGCGGCCGGTTCGCTCGTCGCCTACGCGATGGGCATCACCAACATCGACCCCATCCCGCACGGCCTGCTGTTCGAGCGGTTCCTGAACCCCGAGCGCGTCTCCATGCCCGATATCGATATCGACTTCGACGATCGCCGTCGCGGCGAGATGGTGCGCTACGCGACGGACAAGTGGGGAAGCGACCGCGTCGCGCAGGTCATCACATTCGGCACGATCAAGACGAAGGCCGCCATCAAGGACTCCGCCCGAGTCCAGTTCGGCCAGCCCGGTTTCGCGATCGCCGACCAGATCACGAAGGCGCTGCCGCCGCCGATCATGGCCAAGGACATCTCGGTGTCCGGCATCACCGACCCGAACCACGAGCGCTACAAGGAAGCGGTGGAGGTTCGCGCCCTCATCGACTCCAACCCGGACGTCGCGAAGATCTACCAGACGGCCAAGGGGCTCGAAGGCCTGATCCGTAACGCCGGCGTCCACGCCTGCGCGGTGATCATGTCGTCCGAACCGCTGATGGACGCGATTCCCGTGTGGAAGCGCGCCCAGGACGGCGCCATCATCACCGGCTGGGACTACCCGTCGTGCGAGGCCATCGGCCTGCTGAAGATGGACTTCCTCGGACTGCGGAACCTCACCGTCATCGGTGACGCCATCGACAACATCAAGGCGAACCGGGGAATCGATCTCGATCTCGACACCCTCGCGCTCGACGACGCGGCCACGTACGAACTGCTTTCGCGCGGAGACACTCTCGGCGTGTTCCAGCTCGACGGCAGCGCGATGCGCGACCTGCTGCGCCGCATGCAGCCCACCGGCTTCGAGGACATCGTCGCGGTGCTCGCCCTGTACCGGCCCGGTCCGATGGGCATGAACGCGCACAACGATTACGCCGACCGCAAGAACGGGCGGCAAGAGGTCAAACCCATCCACCCGGAGCTCGAGGAGCCCCTGAAGGAGATCCTGGCCGACACGTACGGCCTGATCGTCTACCAGGAGCAGATCATGCAGATCGCTCAGAAGGTGGCCGGGTACTCGCTCGGACAGGCCGACATTCTCCGCCGGGCGATGGGTAAGAAGAAGCTCTCGGTGCTGGAGGAGGCGTATGCCGGTTTCCGCGAGGGCATGCTCGCCAACGAATTCTCCGAGCCCGCCATCAAGGCGCTGTGGGACACCATTCTCCCGTTCGCCGGGTACGCGTTCAACAAGTCGCACGCGGCCGGGTACGGCCTGGTGTCGTTCTGGACCGGGTATCTCAAGGCCAACTATCCGGCCGAATACATGGCCGGTCTGCTCACCTCGGTCGGTGACGACAAGGACAAGGCCGCCATCTACCTCGCGGACTGCCGCAAGATGGGGATCACCGTTCTGCCGCCGGACGTCAACGAATCGGAGGTCAACTTCGCCTCCGTCGGTGAGGACATCCGGTTCGGCATGGGCGCCGTCCGCAACGTCGGCGCCAACGTCGTGGGCTCGATCATCAAGGCGCGCAAGGAGAAGTCCAAGTTCGTCGACTTCTCCGACTACCTCAACAAGATCGACGCCGCGGCCTGCTCCAAGAAGGTCACCGAGTCGCTGATCAAGGCAGGCGGCTTCGATTCGCTGGGCCATCCGCGCAAGGGACTCATGCTCGTCCACGCCGACGCCATCGACGCGGTGATGGGCACCAAGAAGGCGGAGGCGATCGGACAGTTCGACCTGTTCGGCGGCGACGACGCCGACGAGTCGATCTCCTCGGTGTTCAACGTGAAGATCCCCGAGGAGGAGTGGGACTCGAAGCACCGGTTGGCGCTGGAGCGGGAAATGCTGGGACTGTACGTGTCCGGGCACCCGCTCAACGGCGTCGAACACGTGCTGTCGGCGCAGTCCGACACCGCGATCCCGACGATCCTCGAAGGCGACATCAAGGACGGCACCCAGGTCACCGTCGGCGGCATCCTCGCGTCGGTGAACCGGCGAATCAACAAGAACGGTCTCACCTGGGCGTCCGCGCAGCTCGAGGATCTGACCGGTGGTATCGAGGTGCTGTTCTTCCCACAGGCCTACTCGGTGTACGGGATGGACGTCACGGAGGACTCCGTCGTGCTCGTCAAGGCGCGCGTGTCGATCCGGGACGACCGGATCTCGCTCATCGCCAACGACCTTGCGGTACCGGACCTCTCCGCGGTGGGGGTCGCGAAGCCGCTGGCGGTCAGTCTGCCGCTGCGTCAGTGCACCAAGGACAAGCTCGGTGCGCTGCGTCAGGTGCTCACGCGCCATCCCGGCACATCGGACGTGCACGTGCGGTTGATCGGCGGCACCGAGGTCACGTTGTGGAAGGTCGACGATGTGCTCCGGGTGGAACCGTCGTCGGCGTTGATGGGCGATCTGAAGGCGCTGCTCGGGCCGAGCTGCCTGTCCGTGTGACGGCTAGGGGCGCGGCGGGAAGAGGCGCCGCGCCCACCACACCACGACGGCCACCGCGGCGGCGGTGAGGACGGCCGCCTGCAGCGTCTGGGTGACGACGAGGATCGTGACGAAGACCAGCAGCGCGACGGCCAGCGCTTCCAGCTTGTAGAGGGGCCACGGGGTGCCGGCGATGTCGACGATCCGGGCGGGGTCGCTGCGGCGAACCTCGCGGCGCACCCATGCGTCGTGTGTCGTCATCGCAGGTCACCTCACTGGCGCGGGTCGGGGGAGCGGACGTCCCCCGCGTGGGATCAGGGTACTCGGAACCCGGAGTTCGGCGCAACGAACAAACGGATGCGGTTCTTCGCATGTGCGCTCGTTCGGCGGATTCGGTGGCGCGTTCTCGCGGATCAGGTGTTGACTGGACGCATGCCACTCACAGGTGAATACGAGCCCAGTCCGTCCAAGTGGGCAGCAGATCAGGCCGAGTTGATGGAATCCACCGACGGAGCCAAGGGCACGACGCTGGGCGGCAGGCCCGTCGTCCTGCTGACCACCCGCGGCGCGAAATCCGGCAAACTTCGCAAGACGCCGTTGATGCGTGTCGAACACGACGGGACGTACGCGATCGTCGCCTCACTCGGCGGCGCCCCCAAGAATCCGGTCTGGTACTACAACGTGAAGGCCGAGCCGCATGTCGAACTCCGCGACGGCTCGACCACACAGGACATGGTGGCCCGTGAGGTCACGGGCGACGAGAAGGTCACGTGGTGGGATCGCGCCGTCGCCGCGTTCCCGGACTACGCCGAATACCAGAAGAAGACCGACCGGGAGATCCCAGTGTTCGTGCTCGAATCCGCCTGACATCCGAACCACCGCTGTCCTTCGCCGTTCGACCGTCCCCCGACCGGAGGCCCGATGAGAGCGAAAACCGTTGCCGATCAGCTGGTGCGTCAACTCCAGGACGCCGGCGTCCAGCGGATCTACGGAATCGTGGGCGACAGCCTCAATCCCGTCGTCGACGCGGTCCGGCGTTCGGGTGGCGCGGAGAAGGGCGGAATCGACTGGATCCACGTGCGTCACGAGGAGGCCGCCGCGTTCGCCGCGGCAGCGGAGGCGCAGGTCACCGGCAAGCTGGCGGTGTGCGCCGGCTCGTGCGGCCCGGGGAACCTGCACCTGATCAACGGTCTCTACGACGCGGACCGCTCGGGGGCGCCGGTACTCGCGATCGCGGCGCAGATCCCGAGCGAGCAGATCGGGCTCGGCTTCTTCCAGGAGACCCACCCGGACCGCCTGTTCGTCGAGTGCTCCCGGTACGCGGAGCTGATCGGAAGTCCCGCTCAGGCGCCGCGCGTGACCGCGTCCGCCATCGCGCACGCGACCGCGCTGTCCGGCGTTGCGGTGATCACCCTTCCGGGCGACATCGCGGACCGCCCCGCCGAGGGGAAGGCCCCGTCGGTGCCGCGCACCGGCGCACCGGCGATCGTGCCCGCCCAGGCCGACGTGCAGGCGCTCGCCGACGCCGTGAACGCGGCGGGAAAGGTCGCGATCTTCGCCGGCGAAGGGGTGCGGGAGGCTCGCGAGGAGTTGCTGACCCTGGCCGACACGATCGGTGCGCCGATCGGCCACACGCTGCGCGGCAAGGAATGGATCCAGTACGACAACCCCTTCGACGTCGGAATGACGGGGCTGCTGGGATACGGCGCGGCGCACGACGGCATGCACGGCGCCGACCTTCTGCTGCTCGTCGGAACGGACTTCCCGTACAACCAGTTCCTGCCCGACGGCGTCCGCACCGCGCAGATCGACTGGGCTGCACAGCGAATCGGCCGGAGAACGAACGTCGACCTGGCCGTGCACGGCGACGTGGCGAGCACGTTGCGTGCCCTTGCCCCGTTGATCCGGCGGAAGGACGATCGCCGATTCCTCGACGAGATGCTCGAGAAGCACCGGACGCTGATGAACAAGGTGGTCGGTGCGTATACGAAACCCGCGAAGCAGCGCATCCCGATCCACCCGGAGTATGCGGCGTCGATCCTCGACGACCTCGCCGCCGAGGACGCGATCTTCACCACCGACACGGGAATGTCGAACGTCTGGACGGCGCGCTACCTGACGCCGAACGGGTCGCGGCGGTTCCTGTCCTCGGCCCTGCACGGATCGATGGCGAACGCCCTGCCGCATGCGATCGGCGCCCAGGTGTGCGCACCCGGCAGGCAGGTGGTGTCCGTGTCGGGCGACGGCGGGCTGTCGATGCTGCTGGGGGAACTGGTGACGGTCGCGATGTACCGGCTCCCGGTCAAGATCGTGGTGTTCAACAATTCCACTCTGGGCATGGTCAAGCTGGAGATGCTGGTGGACGGGCTGCCGGATTTCGGGGTGGACGTCGCGCCCGTCGACTACTCGGCGGTGGCGTCGGCACTGGGCATCTTCGCCCGCCGGATCGAGGATCCGGCCGACATCGAATCGGGTCTGCGGCAGGCGTTCGATCACGACGGACCGGCTCTCGTCGATCTGGTCACCGACCCGTTGGCGTTGTCGCTGCCACCGACCATCACGGGCGGGCAGGTCACCGGTTTCGCGTTGGCGTTGTCGAAGATGGTGATGAACGGGGGTGTCGGCGAGGCCGTGAAGATGGCGAAGTCGAACGTCCGCAACGTGCCGCGACCGTCCCAGTTCGATCCGCGCGGCTGAACCCGACTGGTATCCCATGGCGCGAGAGTGGGAACATATCCGGGTGTCCACATCGCCCGATACCGCAGCCCAGAACATCACCTTGCCCCTGACAGTGGGCGACATCGACGCGGCCATCGAGCGAATTTCCCACGTGATCGACGCGACCCCTTTGCAGCGGAGCGAGCGCCTGTCGTCGCTGACCGGCGCGAACGTCTACCTCAAGCGCGAAGACCTGCAGGTCGTCCGCTCCTACAAGCTGCGCGGCGCCTACAACCTCATGGCCCAGCTCGATGCCGGCGAGCGTGCGGCCGGAGTGGTGACGGCCAGCGCGGGCAACCATGCGCAGGGCGTTGCGTTCGCCTGCCGGACAATGGAAATCACCGGCCGCATCTATGTTCCGTCGAACACCCCCAAGCAGAAGCGTGATCGCATCCGCGCGCACGGCGGCGAGTTCGTCGAGCTGATCCTGACGGGGGAGACGTACGACGCCGCTGCCGCTGCGGCCGCCGACGACGTGCGGCGGACGGGCGCGACGATGGTTGCGCCGTTCGACGACGCCCGTACCGCGGCCGGGCAGGGCACCATCGCCGCCGAGATCCTCGCGCAGCTCGGTGCGGCCCCCGATTCCGTACTGGTCCCGGTCGGTGGCGGCGGGTGCATCGCCGGTATCGCCACGTATCTGCGTGCGCATGCACCCCGTACGGCCATCGTCGGGGTGGAGCCGACGGGGGCGGCGTCGATGACGGCGGCCCTGGTGGCCGGTGGTCCCGTGACGTTGACGGAGATCGACCCGTTCGTCGACGGCGCGTCGGTGAAGCGGGTCGGCGACCTTCCCTACGCGGTGGTCTCCGCCCTGGGCGCCGAGGTGGTGACCCACACGTCGCTGGGCCAGTCCGACCGGTCCACCACGATCCGGCTCGATCCCGAGAGCTTCGTGATGGCCAACCTCGACGAGGGCGCCCTGTGCACCACGATGCTCGAGCTGTACCAGAACGAGGGCATCATCGCGGAGCCGGCAGGCGCGCTGTCGGTGGCGGCCCTCGGGAACATCACGTTCGAACCGGGTTCCACGGTGGTGTGCCTGATCTCCGGAGGCAACAACGACGTGTCCCGGTACGGCGAGATCCTGGAACGCTCGCTGGTGAATCTCGGCCTGAAGCACTACTTCCTCGTCGACTTCCCGCAGGAGCCGGGCGCGCTGCGCCGCTTCCTGGACGAGGTGCTCGGCCCCGAGGACGACATCACCCTGTTCGAGTACGTGAAACGGAACAACCGCGAGACCGGCGCCGCTCTGGTGGGTATCGAACTCGGCAAGGCCGAGGGGCTCGGCGAACTGCTCGAGCGGATGGAGCAGTCCCGGATGCAGGTGGAACGCCTGGAGCCGGGGAGCCCCGCGTACCGCTACCTCACCTGAGCCGCTACTTCTGCAGCAGCCGCGCGACGACCATCTTGTACAGCTCGGGCTCGGGCATGGGGAGCCCGAGCAGGGCGGCCAGGTAGATGCCGTCGCCGACGAGGCGCACGATCTCGGCCTGCACGGGGTCGTCGATCTCGCTCTGGAGACCTTCGTCCCAGCCGCGCATCACTTCGGTAACGGCCTTCTGGATCTCGTCGTGCTGACCGTCGACGCTCCGTAGCGCGGCGATGGTCGACCGGTAGAGGGCGAGTTCCTCGGTGGTGCTCGCGTCGGGGACCTGGAGATACCACTCGGACAGTGACGTGCCGCCGGACACGGCGTCGGCGCGCTGGGCGTCCGCACGCTCACCGAGCCGGCGCACCATGGCGGCGAGGAGGGCTTCCTTGCTGGGGAAGTGGTAGAGGAGTCCGCCTTTGGAGACTCCCGCCTCCGCCGCGACGGCTTCGAGGGTCACCTGGGCTATTCCCACGTCGAGCAGCAGCTTCTCGAGGGCGTCGAGTATTCGATCGCGCGTACCGGCAGCCATGGTGACGGACTGTACCCGGGAAATAACTTTACCGTCCGGACGGTTCACGGTAATGTAACGGAACTGTACCGGCTGGACGGTTCATTGCCGCCAGCTCTCTAATCGGAAAGTCGCAGGAAGATAAATGTCTGTCTCCACGGATCGCGGGATCAACGACGCTCATGGCGCGCCGGATCAGACCTCCGCATCACGCCGAGACTGGCTCGGATTGGTCGTCCTGGCCTTCGCCGTCCTCCTGATCGCCGTCGACGGCACAGTGCTCGACCTCGCATTGCCGTTCATCAGCGCAGACCTCGAACCCAGCAGCACACAGCTGCTGTGGATCATCGACGTCTACTCGTTCGTCCTCGCCGGCCTGCTCATCACGATGGGCACGCTCGGCGACCGGATCGGACGGCGTCGCCTGCTGCTCGTCGGTGCCGCCGGATTCGGCATCGCGTCGCTGATCGCGGCGTGGTCGCCGACACCCGAGATGCTGATCGCGGCGCGCGTACTGCAGGGAATCTCGGGTGCGACGCTGATGCCCGCGACACTCGGTCTGATCCGCACGATCTTCGTCGACCCTCGCCAGCGGACCCTCGCCATCGGCGTGTGGGGCGCGATGGCCGGTGGCGGCACCGCGGCGGGCCCGCTGATCGGCGGCTGGCTGCTCGAGCACTTCTGGTGGGGTTCGGTGTTCCTGATCAACATCCCCGTGATGCTGGTTCTGATCGCCGTGGGACCGCTCGTCATTCCCGAGTCCAAGGACCCCGCCCCGGGACGCTTCGACCTGCTCAGCGCGGCGCTGTCGATGACGACGATGCTGCCGCTGGTCTACGCGGTCAAGGAGACCGTGGTGCACGGTGTCGACCCGGTGCTGCTCGCCGTCGGACTCGTCGGCGTCGTGTCCGGTGTGGTGTTCGTGCGCAGGCAGAAGGCGATGAAGGACCCGATGATCGACATCGGCCTGTTCGCCAAGCCGGCGTTCTCGACCGCCGTCCTCACCAACCTGCTGTCCATCTTCGCGCTGGCCGGCGTGCTGTTCTTCGGCTCTCAGTACCTGCAGTTGGTGCTGGGTAACAGCGCGTTCGAATCGGGCGTGCTGATGCTGCCCGGCATGCTGATGAGCGCGGTCACCGCACTCGCGGCGGCCTGGATGGTCCGCCGGTGGGCCACGTCGCACGTGCTCGGCGGCGGTCTCGCGACCGCGGCGGTGGGTGCGGCGCTGATGCTCACGCTCGGTGTGGACGGTGCCCCGACGATGTTCGTCATCGGCTTCGGCCTCGCAGGCGCCGGTGTCGGAATCGCACTGACCCTGACGTCCGACCTCGTGGTCAGCGCCGTCGAGCCCGAACGGGCCGGCGCCGCCTCCGCGGTGTCCGAGACCGCATACGAACTCGGTATCGCACTCGGTGTCGCAGTGCTCGGCAGCGTCGTCATGGCGATTTTCCGGAGCGGCCTCGACACGTCGATGCTGCCACCGGAACAGGTCGAGCCCGCGCAGGGCACGCTCGGTGCCGCCGTCGCGGAGGCCCAGCACCTCCCGGAGACGGCCCGGGCGGTGTTCCTGGAGTCCGCGCAATCGGCGTTCGTCGACGGCATGCACGTCGCCGCGGGCGCGACGGCCGTGATCCTGTTCGCGACCGCCATCCTCGTCCTGCGGATGCTGCGCGACCGTCAGGGCGAGCTGTCGAGCACCACGAACGAGTGACCCGGTAGCACCGTCGCCGACGCGGTCTCGTCCTGCGTCGGCGGCTCCCACCACAGCACGGGGGAGCCGCCGACCGGGACGGTCACCGGTTCGGCACCGAGGTTGCACGCGATCCGAAGTGCCCCGCGGTGCACCACGATCCACTGCCCCGCCTCGTCGTAGTCGACGGACAGGTTCTCGAGCCACGGATCCGTCAACTCGGCGCGCTCCCGTCGTAGGTGCAGCAACGAGCGATAGCAGTCGAGCAGCCGGGCATGCGGTTCGCGGACCAGTTCGTCCCAGTCGAGCTTGGACCGCTCGAACGTCTCCGGGTCCTGCGGGTCGGGGACGTCGTCCGTGCTCCAGCCGTGCTCGGCGAACTCGGCCTTGCGCCCCTCCGCCGTCGCCCTCGCGAGTTCCGGTTCGGGGTGGGAGGTGAAGAACTGGAACGGGGTGCTCGCCCCCCACTCCTCACCCATGAACAGCATCGGCGTGAACGGCGAGCACAGCACGAGCGCGGCCTTCACGGCGAGCTGCCCGGAATCGAGATACGTGCCGGGGCGGTCGCCGATCGCCCGGTTGCCGATCTGATCGTGTGTGCACGTGTACGTGACCAGAGAACTGGCCGGGGTCCGGCGGGTATCCAGCGGCCTGCCGTGGGTGCGACCGCGGAACGTCGAGAACGTGCCCGCATGGAACCACCCCTGGCGCAGAGTGTCGGCGAGGCAGGCCATCGAACCGAAATCCCCGTAGTAGCCCTGCCTCTCGCCCGAGACCGCGGCGTGAATGGCGTGATGCACGTCGTCGTCCCACTGGGCGTCGAGGCCGCAGCCGCCTGCCGACCGCGACGTGATCAGGCGCGGGTCGTTGAGGTCGCTCTCGGCGATCAGCGTCAACGGCCGCCTCAGATGCGCGGACAGCCGGCGGGTCTCGATGGCCAGGTCCTCGAGAAGGTGGGTGGCGGTGTGGTCGACGAGCGCATGGACCGCGTCGAGGCGGAGCGCGTCGATGTGGAACTCGCGGAACCACCGCAGCGCGTTGTCGATGATGTATCGGCGTACTTCGCCGCTGTCCGGTCCGTCCAGATTGATGCTCCGGCCCCACGTATTGGCGCCCTGCGCCAGGTACGGGCCGTACCGGTCGAGGTAGTTGCCGGACGGTCCGAGGTGGTTGTACACGGCGTCGAGGACCACGCCGAGACCGCGGGCGTGGCACGCGTCGACGAGGGTCTGCAGTCCGTCCGGCCCGCCGTAACCCTCGTGCACCGTGTACCAGAGAACCCCGTCGTATCCCCAGTTGTGGGTCCCGTTGAAACCGTTGACGGGCATCAGTTCCACGAAGTCGACGCCGAGGGCGACGAGGTGGTCGAGCTTGTCGACGGCGGCTGCGAACGTGCCCTCCGGGGTGAACGTGCCGACGTGCAATTCGTAGACGACGGAGCCGGCGAGTTGCCGCCCGGTCCACCGCGAGTCGGTCCAGAGGCTCTCGTCGAGGGTGTGGAGCTGCGACGGACTGTGGACTCCGTCGGGCTGGCGCGGTGACCGGGGATCGGGAAGTGGGGTGTCGCTGTCGTCGAGGAGAAACGCGTACCGGGAATCCGGCGACGCGTCGACGTCGGCTCGCCACCATCCGTCCGGTGACGGCGTCATGTCGTGGCGTCGGCCGTCGACCTCTACAGAGACGGATTCCGGAATCGGGGCCCATACCTCGAATGTGTGCACCCGATCAGCATGCCTCGACGCGGCGGGCCGCGCAGAACAGTCAGCTCTCGGGCGTGCCGGAGTCCTCGACCTCCTCGATGATCTCGGCGCCGAGAACGGACAACCGGTGTTCCTCGGCGTCCTGCACGGTGCCGAAGTCCTGCTCCTCGAGCACGTTACGGTCCTTGTCGAGGTATCGATACGTAGCCATGTCCCCACGATGGCACACGCCGGCAGAGATGGCGGCGAGTCGGCCCTTTCGCCCCGGTTCCGGAAGTAGCAAGCTGAGAGTACGGACTCGAACGTCGCGAGGAGCAGTCATGCACGTAGCAGTGGGAGACCGGTTGCACGTTCAGGGGCGGGTGGTCGGAGTGCACGAGACGACCGCCGAGGTCGTGGAGGTACACGGAGAGAACGGCGAACCGCCCTATCTCGTCCGGTACGACGACGGCCACGAGGCGCTCGTGTTTCCTGGATCCGATGCCTGGGTGGAACACCCGAAGTCGTAGGTATCGGGCGTTTCGCCTGGTCGATGTGCGGCGAATCGCTGTGCCATATTGGTTGCACGATTGATGTATCGAATGCGTCTATGGTGAGCCCATGCCTGAATCCGCCAAGAGGCCCTACAGTTCGCCGCTGCGTGCGGAATCGGCGCGCCGGACCCGTCTCCTCGTCCGGGACGCCGCGGCCCGGCTGTTCATCGACCGTGGATACGTCAGCACGACGGTGCGGAACGTGGCCGAGGCCGCCGGGGTCTCGACCCGCACGGTGTTCACCGCGTTTCCCGGTGGCAAGGCGGAACTGTTCCACGAGGTACTTCACGCGGCCATCGAGGGTGATGGCGCCGCGGCCCCCACACAGGTGCCCCGGGACGGCGACCCGGTCGAACGGATCCTCGACCAGATGGTCGGATTCAGCACCGACGTCCTGGAGCGGGCCGGGACCCTGATGACGACGTCGATCGAATCCTCGGGAGCGGACGACGACATGCGGCGGTTCGCCGACGAGGGAGCGCGGGCCTCGGCCGAGAATGCGATGACGCTCGCCGAGGGACTCGCCGCGCACGAACTGCTGCGTCCCGAGATCTCCGTCCAGCGAGCCGCCGACGTGCTGTTCACGGTCGTGTCGCCGCAGGTGTATTCGATGCTGCGCCGGCAGTGCGGGTGGGACGTCGACGAGTACCGGAACTGGGTGAAAGCGACGATCCGGGCGAGTCTGCTCCACTGATGCGAGGTGCGTCCCGCCTACGGCAGCAGGATGAACTTGCCCGCCGCGTGCGGTTTCCGGAGATCGGCGTGAGCCCGCGCCGCCTCGGACAGCGCGTACGTGCGCGCGACGCGCACCCGCACGTCCCCGTTGCCCGCGAGGTCGACGAGGTAGACGCGGGCCCGCTTACGCGGCTCCATGCCTTCCGGCCCCAGCGCACCCACGATCTGGAAACCGGCTTCCGCCGGCCGGGGCCCGGGGACGGTCGTCACCAACCGCGACCGGTCCCGCACCAGGTCCACGGACACGTCGACCGCCTCGTCGCTGCCCGCGGTGTCGATGACGGCATCCACCCCGTCCGGTGCCAGGACACGGACCCGATCGATTAGGCCGGTGCCGTAGGACACCGGGGTGGCGCCGAGCGAACGGACGTAGTCGTGGTGCTCGGGGCGCGCCGTGCCGATGATCGTGGCACCGCGGGCCCGCCCCAACTGCACGACGAACGACCCGACGCCGCCTGACGCTCCGTGCACGAGCAGGAGGTCGCCGGCGCCGACGTTCGCCGTGTCGAGGGTGTCGACCGCGGTGGCACCCACCGCGAGAAGTCCGGCAGCCTCGTTCCACGGCAACGACGCCGGTTTCGGGATCACCGAATCACCGGACACGACAAGTCGATCCGCGTACGACTCCGACACCGGATACACGATCACCTCGTCGCCCACCGAGATCGGGCCCACCGGTCCCGCCGCGGTGTGACCCACCTCGCTGACGATGCCCGCGGCCTCGCTGCCCAGCCGCAGGGGCAGGGCGTCCGGGTCGGCGCCGAACGCGCCGCTGTAGAGCTTGTAGTCGATCGGGTTGACCCCGATGGCGCGAACCTCGATCACCACCTCGCCGGGTGCGGGACCCACCGGCTCCGCGTCGACGACCGCGAGGACCTCCGGCCCTCCGTACGCCCGGGCAACCACACGTCGCGACATACCAGAGCCAGTACCCCTGTGAGTACTTGTTAACCGCGGGCGGTTATGTCATGTCTCAGGACTTGGAGGACAGATCTGTCTCAGGACTTTGAGGACAGTTTCTGGTAACGCGTGGTCCTGTCGAGTGTAAGTGTGCGGACGGTCGTGTCGCCGATCATCACGACGACACGATCGCCCTGCCAGTAGACGGTCGCGGTGGTGTTCTTGTGTCGGCGGCCGAGGATGATCGAGAGTCCGTCGAACTGGATCACGCCGGTAGTCGAGACGGGGCGGGTGGTGCATCCCGATCGTGCCGCCGGCCCGGGCGTCGGCTGGGCCGGATGTGTTGCGTCCCAGCGTTGGTTCGGGGTCATACCGTCGATGCCCTGGTGGCGCCTGTTGTTGTAGAGCTGCCGGTAGGTGTCGAGTTGGGACTGCAGCTCGGTCAGGGTCGCCGCCGGTGGCTGCTTGGCCAACCATTTCCGCAAGGTCTGATGGGCGCGTTCGTTCTTGCCGCAGGTCTGCGGGTGCCGGACCGAGGACGCGATCGTCACGGTCCCGAGGGCGGCGAGGTTGCGTTCGACCTCGGACATCCCGCCCCGGCGTTTCCCGGAGAAGGCGAGCCCGTTGTCGGAGAGTAGGTGTACCGGCACCCCGTGCCCGTCCATCGCCCGTTGCAGTGCCGCCCACGCGTCGGCGGAGGTTTCGGCCCGGGCGGCATACGAGCACACGTCCAGACGCGAGTGGTCGTCGAGAATCTGCAGGATGCACACCACGGTGCCGTCGGCGAGATAATGCTCGAGGCCGTCGATCTGCCAGCACCCGTTGGGGGCGGAGTACTCGAAACTGCGGCGTGAACGGGGTTTCTTGCGTGGCTGAGGAACGATCTGTCCGCACTCCCTCAGTACCCGGTACACCGTTGAGCGCGACGGGGTCGGGTCGAGTCCCTGGGCCTCGAGGCGCCACACGATCGAGATCGGGCCGTTGTCGAAGCCCTCGTCGTCGAGTTCCTTGCGGGCACGGACGATGGCCTCACACACCTCGGGTCCGGTACGGGTCGGGCTGTGGTGTGGCCGGGTCGAGCGGGTGGTGAACGCTGCGGCGCCCTCGGTGCGGAACCTGCCCACCAGGACGTAGAAGGTATTGCGGGAGATGCCCTGCTCTCGGCACAGGCGGGACACGTTCACCCGTGCCCCGCCTGCGACCGCCGAGACCGTGGCCACGATGTCCGGATTCATCGAAAACCCTTTTCCACCCATGCCCGATTGTCCCGGGCACGGGTCGTCAGTGTCCTCGATGTCCTGAGACATCAACTGTCCTGCATGTCCTGAACTCAGACATAACCGCGGGCGGTTAAGAAGTACTCACAGGGCCAGAAGGGCAACGGGGTAGCTGGCGAACAGCGTCGACGTGTCGACGCGGCCGCCGGTGTACGCCTCGGAGGTGAGCAGATCGGTCCAGGTGCCGTCCGGGAGGGTCACGGTCGTGTCGCCCCAGCCGCGTTGCTCCAGTCCGACGGTGTGCCGGGTGGCCAGTGCCACGACGTCCGGCGCCGCTCCTTGTCGTCCGCGAGTGAAACCGATCAGATGCTCCGCCGCGGTCCCCGACGCGAAGACCGGCGCATAGGTCCCGCCGACGAAACTGTCCGGACGTTCCCGGCGCAGGCGCAGAGCCGTGCGGACGACGTGCATCTTGGCCGCGCCCGTCGCATCGACCGGGGGAGTGCCGAGCCCCGCGAGCACGGTCCGTCGCACGCCGTAGTCGACGGGACGGCGATTGTCCGGGTCGACGAGCGAGTCCTCCCACAGCTCGGTTCCCTGGTACACGTCCGGGATCCCCGGCCCGCACAGCTGCAGGAGCTTCTGACCGAGCGAGTCCGACCAGGCGTGCGGGGCCAGCTGGGTGCACAGCGAACCGAGCGCCCTGCCGACGGTGCCGTCGATCACCGTGTCCAGCCAACGGTGGAGGTCTGTTTCGAAGTCCTCGTTCACGTCGTGCCACGACGTCCGGGTCCCGGCCTCACGGACCGCTTTCTGCGCGTACGCGTGGACGCGGTCCCGGAAGTCGGGCACGTCGCCCGCGGCCCGGCCGTCGACCGGCCACACCCCGAACAGGTTCTGCCACAGGAACAGTCCGGTGACGGGATCCGGGCTGGGTGCGATGCGTTCCCACTGATCGACGCATTCCGCCCACAGATCCGGCACCTGCGACAGGATGCCGATCCGGGACCGGACGTCCTCCCCGCGCTTCGTGTCGTGCGTCGAGAGCGTCGTCATCGCCTGCGGCCACCGGGTGGCTCGCTCGGCTGCGGCCAGGTGGAATTCGGCGGGGGAGACGCCGACGTTCGCCGGATTGCCACCCACTTCCTGCAGCGACACGAGCCGGGCGGTGCGGTAGAACAGGCAGTCCTCCACGGATTTCGCCATCACCGCGCCACACACCTGCTGGAAGCGGCTGGCTGCCTCACCGCCGGCGATCAGGGCGGCGGCGAGGGCGGACAGCGCGTCGGACCGTTGCGGTTCCCGCCGCAGGACGTCACCGATCACGCGCTTCGCCAGCCCGGCCAGCGGACTGTAGTCGGACCGGTACACGGGCATGGCCGCGACGGCGTCCACGACGGCGTCGCGCAGGTCCGCATCGCTGCTGTCGGTGCCGGTCTCCGCGCGGATCGCGCGGACGAGGCGCCGGACCTCCGGGGCGAGGATGGTTCCGGCGACGTCGCGTTTGATCGCCGTTTCGTGATCGTGGATCCACGTCGCGTCACCCCGGTCGCCCGTGCGGGCCGCCGACAGGGCAGTGAGCGCGGGCGCTCCCGACGCGTCGACGAAGACGCCGCCGAGTTCGGCCAGTGCGTCGTAGCCGGTGGTGCCCGCGATCGGCAGGTGGTCGTCCAGTGGTTCGGTGTGGCCGAGGATCTTCTCGATCACGAGCCACCGGTCAGCGCCGATCACGTCGCGCAGCCGGTCGAGGTACTCGGCCGGATCGGACAACCCGTCGGGGTGGTCGATGCGCACTCCGTCGATCAACTCGTCCGCCACCCAGCTCCGCAGTTCGCGGTGCGAGGCCTCGAATACCCGCGGGTCTTCCTGACGGACGCCGGCCAGTTCGCTGACCGCGAAGAACCGGCGGTACCCGATGAGCCCGGAGTCCCACGGGACCAGACGGTAGGACTGCGCGTCGTGCACCGCCGTCGGCTCGGTGGCGTCGGTGCCGGGGGTGATCGGGAAACGGTGCTCGTAGAACGCGAGCAACGGCTCGGGTCCCGAGCGGTCGACGGTCAGCGACTCGAGATCGGCGTCCGATCCGAGGACGGGCAGCGCGAGCCGCCCGCCTGCGCCGTTGTCGTCGCTCCAGTCGATGTCGAAGTACCCGACGTACTCGGAGCGGCGACCGTGCGTGAGCACGTCCCACCACCACGCGTTCTCACGCGGATTCGCGACACCCACATGGTTGGGGACGAGATCGACGACCAGGCCCATGCCGCGGCCCTGCAACTCCTGGGCCAGCGCGGCCAGCGCCTCCCGCCCGCCGAGTGCGGGGGACACGCGGGTCACGTCGGTGACGTCGTAGCCGTGGGTCGACCCGGTGGTGGCCGTCAGGATCGGCGACAGATAGACGTGGGAGATCCCGAGGTCGTCCAGGTAGTCGGCGACGGCGGCGGCGTCCGCCAGGGTGAAGCAGTCACCGCGCAGTTGCAGCCGGTAGGTGGCCGTGATCGACATCGTCGTCCCCGGCTCAGGCGGTCCGGCGCAGCACGACCAGCGACCGGGCCTCGACCAGCAGCGGATTCCCGGCCTTGATCACCGCTTCCTTCGCCCCCGTCGGGACGGCGGTGTCGAGCACGACCGCCCATTCGTCGGCGTAATCGGAGTTCGGCGTGGAGAACTCGATCTCCTCGTCGTGCGCGTTGAAACACAGCAGGAACGAGTCGCCGACCACCCGCTCGCCTCGGTGGTTGGGTTCGGGGATGCCCTCTCCGTTGAGGAAGACCGCGAGCGACTTCCCGAAACCGCTGTCCCAGTCCTCGGGGGTCATCTCCTCACCGGCCGGGGTGAGCCACGCGATGTCGCGGGTCTGATCACCGCTGCGGATGGGGGTGCCCTCGAAGAACCGGCGACGACGGAACACCGGATTCTTCATCCGCAGTGCGATCACCCGTTTGGTGAACTCGACCAGGTCGGCGTTGGAGTCCGCCAGCGACCAGTCCATCCACGACAGTTCCGAGTCCTGGCAGTACACGTTGTTGTTGCCCTGCTGGGTGCGGCCCATCTCGTCGCCGTGCGCCAGCATCGGGGTCCCCTGGCTGAGCAGCAGGGTGGCCAGGATGTTGCGGCTCTGCCGCCCGCGCAGGTCGAGGATCTCCGGATCGTCCGTCGGTCCCTCGACACCGCAGTTCCAGGACCGGTTGTGGCTCTCGCCGTCGTTGTTGCCCTCGCCGTTCGCCTCGTTGTGCTTCTCGTTGTACGACACCAGGTCGTGCAGGGTGAACCCGTCGTGGGCGATGACGAAGTTGATGCTCGCGCCGGGACGGCGCCCGGTCGCCTCGTACAGGTCGGAGGAGCCGGTGAGCCGGGACGCGAATTCGCCGAGCGTCGCGGGTTCGCCGCGCCAGTAGTCGCGCACCGTGTCCCGGTACTTGCCGTTCCACTCCGTCCACAGGCCCGGGAAGTTGCCCACCTGGTAGCCGCCCTCGCCGATGTCCCACGGCTCGGCGATGAGCTTGACCTGGCTGACGATCGGATCCTGCTGGACGAGGTCGAAGAACGCGGAGAGCCGATCGACGTCGTGCAGTTCACGGGCCAGCGTGGACGCGAGGTCGAACCGGAATCCGTCGACGTGCATTTCGGTGACCCAGTACCGCAGCGAGTCCATGATCAGTTGCAGCGTGTGCGGGTGCCGGGCGTTGAGACTGTTCCCGGTGCCCGTGTAGTCCATGTAATGCTCGGCGTCGCCGTCGACGAGCCGGTAGTAGGCGGCGTTGTCGATGCCGCGGAACGAGATGGTCGGACCGAGGTGGTTGCCCTCGGCGGTGTGGTTGTAGACGACGTCGAGGATGACCTCGATGCCCGCCTCGTGGAACGAGCGGACCATCGCCTTGAACTCCGACACCGCGGCGCCCGGCTTCTCCGCCGACGAATACCCGGTGTGCGGGGCGAGGAACCCGAACGTGTTGTAGCCCCAGTAGTTCCGCAACCCCTTGTCGAGCAGCGTCTGATCGTGCATGAACTGATGCACCGGCATCAGTTCGATCGCGGTGACCCCGAGGTCGACGAGGTGGTCGATGATCACCGGATGCGCGAGGCCCGCATACGTGCCGCGAAGCTCCTCCGGCACGCCGGGGTGCGTCGCCGTCATGCCCTTGACGTGGGCCTCGTAGATCACGGTGTCGTGGTAGGGGTGTTTCGGCGCGCGGTCGGCGGCCCAGTCGAAGAACGGGTTGATCACCACCGTCGTCATCGTGTGGCCGAGCGAGTCGTGTCCTGGCAGTCCCGGCACCGAGGTGTCCTCGGGTTCGGCTGCGAGTTCGGCGTCGTCCTCGGCCTCGATGTCGTCGTCCGTGTCGACGATCGCGATGACGTCCTCCGAGTCCTCGGAGGCGGGCTCGTCGGGCGCGTCGATGTCGTAGGAGAACAGCGACCGGTCTCCGTCGAACTCGCCGTCGAACGCCTTGCCGTAGGGGTCGAGGAGAAGCTTGCTGGGGTCGCAGCGGTGCCCGGCCGCGGGATCCCAGGGCCCGTGGATCCGGTACCCGTAGCGCTGACCGGGAACGACGGTCGGCAGGTACGCGTGCCACACGTAGCCGTCGACCTCGTCGAGGCGCACCCGCGTCTCCGTGCCGTCCTTCGCGATGAGGCAGAGATCGACCGCCTCGGCGACCTCGGAGAACAAGGAGAAGTTCGTCCCGGCCCCGTCGTAGGTGGCACCCAGGGGGTAGGCGCTGCCGGGCCACACGGGAATGGGCGTGGTGCCGGTCGACTCGCTTGCTTCCATATCGAGAACACTAGCCCGCGTCGGCGTCGCTCTCAGCTCGACGAGAGCGGGCTAGCGGCCCGGGGTGGAGCTCCGTGCGGCAGCAAGCATTCCGGCTGTGATCTTCCGCACGTCCTCGGTGGTGCACACGTACGGCGGCATCGCGTAGATCAGGTTCCGGAACGGCCGCAACCAGACCCCGGCGGCCACCGCGGCGTCGGTGGCGGCCCGCATGTCGACGGGTTCGGCGAGTTCGATCACACCGATCGCGCCGAGCACCCGGACCTCGCGGACGCCGGGCAGTTCCCGCGCCGGCGCGAGTCCCGATTCGAGCTCGCGGCGCACGGCCTCGACCTCGCCTCGCCAGTCGCGCGACAGCAGGAGTTCGATCGACGCCACCGCGACGGCGCAGGCGAGCGGATTGGCCATGAACGTGGGACCGTGCATCAGCCCGCCGGCGTCCCCGGCGCTGATGGTCTCGGCGACGTCGGTGGAACAGAGCGTCGCCGCGAGCGTCAGGTACCCGCCGGTGAGGGCCTTGCCGACGCACATGATGTCGGGCCGGACACCGGCGTGGTCCGCGGCGAACAGCTCGCCGGTGCGGCCGAAACCGGTCGCGATCTCGTCGAACACCAGCAGCAGCCCGTGCTCGTCGCAGATCCGCCGCAGCTCCGACAGGTACCGGGGGTCGTGGAAGCGCATGCCACCGGCGCCCTGCACCACCGGTTCCACGATGACGGCCGCCAGTTCGTCGGTGTGCGACGCCACCAGGCGCTCGAACTCCGCGACGTACTGCGGGTCGAACTCGCGGGGCGGCGGTCCCGCGAAGACCTGCCGTGCCAGGACGTCCGTCCACAGGGAGTGCATGCCACCGTCCGGGTCGCAGACGCTCATCGGGGCGAACGTGTCGCCGTGGTACCCGCCGCGCCAGGTGAGTAGCCGATGTCGCTCCGGCCTGCCGCGGCTGCGCCAGTACTGCAGGCACATCTTGACGGCGACCTCGACGGACACCGACCCGGAATCGGCGAGAAAGACCTTGTCGAGTCCGTTCGGGGTGATCTCGACGAGCAGCTGGGCGAGCCGCGCGGCCGGTTCGTGGGTGAGCCCGCCGAACATCACGTGGCTCATCCGCCCGAGCTGCGCCGTCGCCGCCGCGTCGAGGACGGGATGCCGGTACCCGTGGACCGCGGCCCACCACGAACTCATGCCGTCGACGAGTTCGCGTCCGTCGGCGAGAGTGAGGCGCGTCCCGCTCGCCTCCGCCACCACGAGCGGGGTGGTCGAGGCGGGGAAGGCGCCGTACGGATGCCAGAGCAGGGAGGCATCGAGGGACGTGATGTCGTCGACGGACAGGCTCGGGGTGGTCACGGTCTCGACCCTAGCCACCCGAGGAAAACCGGGCCCACCCGGGTTGAACACCGTTCAAGTCGCGTATGGTGCCGGGGGTGAGTATCGACCGCACCTTCACCACCTGGCTCGACGACGTCGAGGACCGGCGGCGTGCCGCGGGACTGCGCCGCGAGTTGCGGCCACGCACGCCCGGCAACGCGCTCATCGACCTGGCGTCCAACGATTATCTCGGACTCGTACGGCACCCCGAGGTGCTGCACGGCGCGATGACAGCGCTGCGCCGCTGGGGTGCGGGGGCCACCGGTTCCCGTCTGGTCACGGGATCGACCACCGAACACGAACTCCTCGAAACGGAACTGGCCGAGTTCGTCGGCGCCGAGGCCGGGCTGGTGTTCTCCTCCGGGTACACGGCGAATCTCGGTGCCGTCACCGCACTGTCCGGTGCCGGATCGCTGATCGTCTCCGACGCGGGCAGCCACGCGTCGCTGGTCGACGCATGCCGGCTGTCCCGGGCCCGCGTGGCCGTCGCACCGCACTCCGATCTCGACTTCGTCCGCAGCGCACTGGCCACCCGGCCGGAGGAGCGGGCGCTGGTCGTCACCGACTCGGTGTTCAGCGCGGACGGTGATCTCGCACCCCTCGTCGACCTCCATCGGGTGTGCCGCGACCACGGCGCGTTCCTCGTCGTGGACGAGGCGCACGGTGTCGGAGTCCGCGGCGCAGGGGGCCGCGGACTCGTGCACGAGGTGGGGCTCGCCGGCGAACCCGACATCGTCGTCACGGCCACACTGTCGAAGTCGCTGGCCAGTCAGGGCGGTGCGGTGCTGGCGTCGGAGAAGGTGCGCGCGCATCTCGTCGACGCCGCGCGCACGTTCATCTTCGACACCGGACTGGCCCCGGCGGCCGTCGGCGCGGCGCGGGCGGCGCTCGCCGTCCTGCGGCGTGAACCGGACCGTGCCGAATCCGTACTCGATCGCGCACGGGATCTCGCGCGGTTCACCGGCGCCGGGACACCGGAGTCCGCCGTGGTCTCCGTGATCCTCGGCGACCCGCAACGCGCCGTCGACGCCGCCGCCGCCTGCCGGGAACAGGGACTGCACGTCGGCTGCTTCCGGCCGCCGTCGGTGCCGGAGGGGACGTCGCGTCTGCGGCTCACCGCGCGTGCGACGCTCGACGCGGACGAGCTGGCGCGGATCGAAACCGTGCTGACCGACGTCCTGACGGGAGCGTCGGCGTGAGCATCCTGGTGGTCACCGGCACGTCGACGGACGTCGGCAAGACGGTGGTCACGGCGGCGCTCGCGGCGGCTGCACGCGAGGCCGGCCTGTCCGTGGCGGTGTGCAAGCCCGCGCAGACCGGCGTCGCCCCGGGAGAACCGGGCGATCTGGCCGACGTGACCAGATTGTCCGGTGTCACGGCGGTGGTGGAACTCGCCCGCTACCCCGAACCCCTCGCCCCCGACACCGCTGCCCGGCGCAGCGGCCTGCCGATGCTGCGGTGCGCCGACGTCGTCGAGACGGTCCGCGCTCTCGACGACCGGCACGATCTGGTGCTCGTCGAGGGAGCGGGCGGCCTGCTGGTGCGATTGGGCGCCGAGGGCTTCACGCTCGTCGATCTCGCGCGCGCCCTCGACGCACCGGCTGTCGTGGTCGCCGCGGCAGGCCTCGGCACGCTCAACCACACCGAGCTCACGATCCGGGCACTGTCGGCGGCCGGTCTCGCGTGCGCCGGAACGGTGATCGGGTCGTGGCCGGACGAGCCCGGCCTGGCCGAGCGGTGCAATCTCGACGACCTGCCCGCCGTCACGGGGGTCGACGTCGTCGGCTCGGTGCCTGCGGGCAGCGGACGCCTCGACTCCGCGTCGTTCGGTGCGGCCGCGTCCACGTGGTTCGACGGCACCTGGCTGAAGGCGACGCTGACAGCCCGCTGAGCGGCCGTCAGGATTCCGCCAGCACCGACAGCACGTTGCCGGCCGGGTCGGTGAACCACGCGATGTCGGGACCGTTGCCGCGCATGATTCCCTTGTCGTCCTGATCGAAACCGTCGTACCGCAGGAACTGGATCCCGCGTTCGGTGAGCGCGTCGACGGCTTTCTCGACGTCCTCGACGGCGAAGTTGAGGATGGTGAACGTCGCCGGCGTGTGGTCGGGCTTGGGGTAGATCAGCACCACGGGCCCCTTCGGGAGATGCAGGCCCAGCAGGCCCATCTCCTCCTCGGTGACCTCGAGGCCCAGGGCGTCGGTATAGAAGGACTTGGCCGCGGCGATGTCGTCGACGGCGAATCCGCTGAATGCTCTCGCATTGTTCAACATGTCTGTTCTCTTTCTCTGCCGGTCAGGACATCTCGGCCCGCGCCTGCGCGCTGAGCTGGATGATCTGGACGTAGTTGCCGTCGGGGTCGACGGCGGTGCCGAACCAGCTGCCGTCACGATCCTCGAGCGGGGACAGCCACGTCGCACCGAGTTCGTCGATCCGGCCTGCTGCGGCGCGGGCGTCGGTGACCTCGACGTTGAGGAGTACGCGGCCGGGTTCGGGATTCGTGTCGCCGACGTCGTCGCGGCGGTCGAGCATGATGTAGAAGCCGTCGAAATCGAGGACGTCGTAGCCGGGTTCGCCGGGGGTGCGTTCGACCTTCGGCGAGAATGCGGCCGTGTACCAGTCCCGCAATCGCTCGGGGCGCGTGCTGGCGAGCAGGATGCTTCCGATCGTGGCGTCGGCCATGATTTCCTCCCGGTGGGGTTCGGTTTCGGTTGTCCTACAGGTATGGACTCGGCTGCCCGGCGAAATTCATCGCCACGGCGTTGCCGGGGGCCGAAAGCTGCCCCGGGTTCCCGGAATGTCGGTAGTGTGATTCGTGTCACGGCTACATCCGGCTGGGTTGGGAGGGGTCACATGTCGACCTCCGAAATGCTCGAATTGAATCGCACCATCGACCGTCTCCGGCGCGCTGTCGGGTCGTTGCATTCGATGTACGGCGACGCCGCATCCGTGCGGCGACTGACCAACGATCTGGAACGGCTCGAGATCGACGCGCGCGACCTCGACGCATCGCCGCCGAACGTCGTCCACCGCGAGCCGGTGGAGCGAATCAAGGTGTCGGACACCCCGTACGACGCGTCGATGTGGCTCGGCGTCGACGACGAGGGGCTGGGCGGGCTCCACTACGAGCGCGGATGAGCGCGCCGCCGAAGAAGCCCGAAAGTGCCGGTGTGGGGGCGCCGACGCGTGCCCGGATAGCGGAACGCACGCTCCGCACCGACCGGTGGTGGCTGGCCCCGCTGCTGACGGTGCTCGGCCTGTCCGTCTTCGTGGTGTATGCATCGGTCCGCTCGTGGGTCCGCACCGCGTACTTCGTCGAGGACTATCACTACCTGACGCCGTTCTACTCGCCGTGCCTGAGCGATTCTTGTGTGCCCGGTTCGAGCGACTTCGGGACACCCATCGGCGAGTTGCCGATGATCATCCCGCTCGGGTTCCTGGTGCTGCCGTTCCTGCTCGGATTCCGGCTCACCTGTTACTACTACCGCAAGGCCTATTACCGGTCGGTGTGGTTCTCGCCGCCCGCGTGCGCGGTCGCGGAGCCCCATGGCACCTACACGGGTGAGACGCGCCTGCCGCTGATCGTCCAGAACGCACACCGCTACTTCTTCTACGTCGCACTCGTCGTCTCGCTGATCAACACGTACGACGCGATCCGCGCGTTCCACGGCGCCGACGGCGGATTCGGAATCGGGCTCGGCACACTCATCATGGTCTGCAACGTGATCCTGCTCTGGGCGTACACCGTCTCCTGCCATTCCTGCAGGCACGTCATGGGTGGCAGACTCACCCACTTCTCCAAGCACCCGATCCGGTACCGGCTCTGGACCTGGGTCAGCACACTGAACACCCGGCACATGCAGCTCGCCTGGACCACCCTCGCCACACTGATCATCACCGACTTCTACGTGATGCTCGTGGCCAGCGGCACCATCTCCGACCTGCGCCTGATCAACTGACTTCATCGAAGAGGGAGTGGAATGACGGAAGTCGAACGGCACCAGTACGACGTCGTGGTCATCGGTGCCGGCGGCGCCGGACTGCGAGCGGTCATCGAGGCCCGCGAACAGGGTCTGTCCGTCGCCGTCGTCTGCAAGTCACTGTTCGGCAAGGCACACACGGTCATGGCGGAGGGCGGCTGCGCCGCCGCAATGGGAAACGCCAACGAGAAGGACACCTGGCAGACCCATTTCCAGGACACGATGCGCGGCGGCAAATTCCTCAACAACTGGCGAATGGCCGAACTGCACGCCCGTGAGGCTCCCGACCGGGTATGGGAACTCGAAACGTACGGCGCCCTGTTCGACCGGACCCCCGACGGCCGGATCAGCCAGCGCAACTTCGGCGGTCACACGTATCCGCGGCTCGCGCACGTCGGTGATCGCACCGGACTCGAACTGATCCGCACCATGCAGCAGAAGATCGTGTCGCTGCAGCAGGAAGATTTCGCCGCCACCGGCGACTACGAGGCCCGGATCAAGATCTTCGCCGAGTGCACCATCTCCGAGCTGACCAAGGACGGCGACCGGATCTCTGGTGCATTCGGATACTGGCGCGAGAGTGGACGTTTCGTCCTGTTCGAGGCGCCGGCGGTCGTGATGGCCACCGGCGGGATCGGCAAGTCGTTCAAGGTGACGTCGAACTCGTGGGAGTACACCGGCGACGGTCACGCCCTCGCCCTGCGCGCGGGCGCCAACCTCATCAACATGGAGTTCGTGCAGTTCCACCCCACCGGCATGGTGTGGCCGCCGAGCGTCAAGGGCATCCTCGTGACGGAAGGCGTTCGAGGCGACGGCGGGGTCCTGAAGAACTCCGAGGGCGAACGGTTCATGTTCTCGTACATCCCGCCGGTCTTCAAAGGCCAGTACGCGGAGACCGAGGAAGAAGCAGACGGCTGGTACAAGGATTCCGACAACAACCGCCGCACACCGGATCTGCTGCCCCGCGACGAGGTGGCCCGGGCCATCAACTCCGAGGTCAAGGCCGGACGGCAGACCCCGCACGGCGGCGTGTACCTCGACATCGCCTCACGGATGCCCGCCGACGAGATCGTCCGGCGGCTGCCCTCGATGTACCACCAGTTCAAGGAACTCGCCGACGTCGACATCACGAAGGAGCAGATGGAGGTCGGGCCCACCTGCCATTACGTGATGGGGGGCATCGAAGTCGATCCCGACAGCGGATCGTCCAGCGTCGCGGGTCTGTTCGCCGCGGGGGAGTGTTCGGGCGGGATGCACGGTTCCAACCGGCTCGGCGGCAACTCCCTCTCCGACCTTCTCGTGTTCGGGCGTCGCGCCGGACTGGGGGCGGCGGAGTACGTGAAGTCGCTGCAGGAGCGGCCGGTCGTCTCCGCGGACGCCGTCGATGCTGCGGCACGGATGTTGTTGTCGCCGTTCGATCCCCCGGTCGGGGAGGGCGGCACCACCGAGAATCCGTACACGCTCCACACCGAACTGCAGCAGACCATGAACGACCTCGTCGGCATCATCCGGAAGGAAGACGAGATCGTCCGCGCTCTGGAGAAACTCACGGAGATCAAGGGCCGGATCGGGGGCGTGGAGGTGGAGGGGCACCGCCAGTTCAACCCGGGATGGCACCTCGCCGTGGACCTGCGGAACATGGTGCTGGTCAGCGAATGCGTCGCGCAGGCGGCCTTGCTGCGCACGGAAAGTCGCGGCGGGCACACCCGCGACGACCACCCGAGCATGGAGGCGGAGTGGCGCAACACCCTGCTGGTGTGCAGCGTGGTCGGCGACATGTCCGCGCATCCCGATTCGGTGGTGCCGGACGTCACCGTCACCCGCGAGCCCCAGCTCCCGATGCGCGCAGAGCTGTTGGAACTCTTCGACATCGACGAACTGGCCAAGTACTACACCGACGCCGAACTCGCGGAACACCCGGGAAGGAAGGCCTGAGATGGGTTACGACGCGCAGTTCCGGGTCTGGCGCGGCGACGCCGACGGCGGAGCACTCCAGGACTACTCCATCCCCGTCAACGAAGGTGAGGTGGTGCTCGACATCATCCACCGGTTGCAGGCGACGCAGACCCCGGACCTGGCGGTGCGATGGAACTGCAAGGCGGGCAAGTGCGGGTCGTGTTCCGCCGAGATCAACGGCCAGCCACGGCTGCTGTGCATGACGCGGATGTCGACGTTCACCGAAGACGAGGTCGTGACGGTCACGCCGCTGCGAGCGTTCCCGGTCATCCGGGATCTCGTCACCGACGTGTCGTTCAACTACGCGAAGGCGCGGGAGATCCCGTCGTTCACCCCGCCGCCAGGGCTCGGGCCGGGCGAGTACCGGATGCAGCAGGTCGACGTCGAACGGTCGCAGGAATTCCGCAAGTGCATCGAGTGCTTCCTCTGCCAGAACACCTGCCACGTCATCCGCGATCACGACGACAACAAGCCGGCGTTCTCCGGCCCCCGCTTCTTCATCCGTGTCGCCGAACTGGAGATGCATCCACTCGACACGGCCGACCGACGTGACGCGGCGCAGGAAGAATTCGGTCTCGGGCTCTGCAACATCACCAAATGCTGCACCGAGGTGTGCCCCGAAGGGATAAAGATCACCGACAACGCCATCATCCCGATGAAGGAAAGGGTGGTCGACCGCCGATACGACCCCATCGTCTGGTTGGGCAACAAGCTGCGGCGTCGCCGCCCGTGAGTACTTGTTAACCGCGGGCGGTTGAGAAGTACTCACAGGCGCGTCAGCGCACCGAGTGGAGGTTGCGGGCGGTGGGCGACTTCTCGACCGATTCGGGGTCGGGGTCGGTGCCCAGGATCCGGTCGGCGGTTCCCGAGGTGGTGACGGTGAACCAGTAATGCTCGTTCTTGTAGTGGTGATGGCGATGGTTGCGCCAGATCGCGCGGTACAGGCGGGAGTTCGGCTTGTAGTCGCTGTGGATGAGGTAGTGCGTCCATTCGTAGAGGACACCCAGGACGCTCAGCACCACCAGGAACGTGAGTCCGAGTCCGGTGCGCGGGAACGCGAGCAGCGAGATGGCGACGAGAACCGGGATCAGCCACGTCAGCGTCTGCCACGGGATGAAGACCAGTGGCACGTCGCGGGGATCGACGTGGTGCTCGCGATGCTTCCGGGCGAGCAGCGAATCGACGGTCAGGCCCAGAACCTTTCGGGGCTTCCAGTGCAGAATGCACACGTGGATGACCCACTCGGCGAACGGGAACACGGCCAGCATCACCAGCGGAAGGACGGCGTCGGTCAGCTTCCAGTCACCGACGACGAGGCGGGCGGCCACCGCGGCGACCAGCATGCCGCCGATCATCCACGGGGAGGGATGGCGGCGGAACTGGTCCGCGGCGTCGCGGAGGGTGATCGACCTGCGTTGGCGGCGATCTGCGGGAGGGTTCGTGGTCATGTGTCCTTCTCCGAATCGTGGTGGTGCAGGGTGTCGATCACGGCGGTGACGGCCGCCGTTCCGAGGTCGAGAAGTGTTGTGGCGGTCTGGCCCGCGGTGTCTTCGTCGTGAGCGGAGAT
Organism: Rhodococcus sp. JS3073; assembly: GCF_026810085.1. Classification (NCBI taxonomy): domain Bacteria; kingdom Bacillati; phylum Actinomycetota; class Actinomycetes; order Mycobacteriales; family Nocardiaceae; genus Rhodococcus; species Rhodococcus sp. JS3073. The sequence continues at coordinate 7,362,275 of NZ_CP113951.1, forward strand.
CGCTTCTGCCAGCTGGTAATACAGGTCGGTGCGGCCGACTTCTGCGACCATGACGGCGGCCATCGCCGTCATGGTCGGTTCGTACGCGTTGCGGAGGCTGTTGAAGATGAGCCGGAACGCGAGGGAATCGGCCGCGTCGACGACGCGCTCCCAGAAGGCCAGGGCGCCGACCTGCTGCGCGACCGGGTCGCTGTCCGAGGCGAGGTGATCCACGGCGTCGCGGAGGGCGGCACACGACTCGCCGGTCGCCCGTCCCGCGGCGAGGCGGGCGACCTGCACGCCGATCATCCGCCGGGCCTCGAGAACGCTTCGGACCACCGCCCAATCGGGTACGCCGTCGCGGACCAGCAGCTGGGACAGCAGTTCGGGCCCGCCGTGCTGCCGGAAGTCGCGGACCGAGGTGGCATCGCCTTGCCTGACCTCGACGAGTCCGGCCTGGGCAAGCTTCTGGATCGCTTCCCGGACCGCGGGCCGGGACACCCCGAAGGCTTCGGCCAGTCGTCGTTCGCTCGGCAGGGCGTCGCCGGCGGCGAGGTCGCCGCCGAGCACACGCGCGGTGATCTGGTCGAAGACTTCGGTGGACGCGGATTTCCGCGCGATCGGCTCGAACATCATGACACGACACTAAGGCGGCGATAGGTAAGAGGTCAAGTGGTCTTACCAGTGGATCGCGACTATCCGAATAGGCTCCGGACGAACGCGCTGGTGTCGGGCAGGGACGCGGGCATGGTGTAGAGATGGCCCGTGGGATACGTCCGGAATACGAACTGCTGCCCGTTCGCGGCGAGGTCGGACGTGAGTTTCCAGGTGAGGGGGATGGGGACGACGTCGTCGAACAGTCCCTGTCCGATGAACAGCGGCCGGTCGTAGCCCCGCACGGGAACTCCGAGGGTGGTGCGCAGCGCCGCCAGGACCGCCGGGTCGCCGAGGGGGCGGGACATCAACTGTCCGATCGAGATGCCGTCGAGTTGCGGGGCCGCCTCCTCGTAGCAGAGCGATTCGACGCGATTCAGGACGTCGACGCCGAGTGGTGTGAGGTAGCTGTCGATGTCGAGGTCGGGCCGCGACGCACGCAGTCCGGCGAGTGCGTACGCCACGAACACCGTGCTCCCGGTGAGGGGGACCTCCGGGAAACCCGGGCCGACGAGGGGGGCCAGGTTTTCGAGATTGGACGGGGCGCCGGTGGCGACCGTGCCGCGGAAGTCGAGATCCGGTGCGTACGTGGTGGCCATCGACGCGGCGACGAGAGCGGCATGGCCGCCCTGCGATTGACCGAGGGCGACCCACCGGTTCGACAGGGACGGCGTGACGGTCCGCGCCGCGCGCACCATGTCGATCACACTGTGCGCCTCCGTCGGGCCGTCCAGGTACGGGTGCACCCCGGGTGTGCCGAGGCCGACGTAATCCGTTGCGACGACGGCGTAGCCCTGGTCGAGCCAGTACTGGACGTACGGTCCGACGAGTTTTCCCGTGACCGTGGGCGCGCACGCGTCGGCGATGCCGACCGTTCCGTGGGCCCAGGACACGACGGGCCACCCGCCGGGCGGCGCCGCACCGGGGGGCAGCAGGACCGCGCCGGTGCTGAGCGCGGGTTCGTTCATCGGCCCCGTCGTCCAGTAGGTGACGTACGTGGCGTCGGCGACGCCCGGTGGTCGCGCGTCCGGCGCCACCGGTGTCGCGACGACGACGGCACCCGGATCGCCGCCCGCAGTCTGTGCTGCCGCCGGGGTGGGCGCGCCGAGGAGCGACAGTGCGAGGGCCGCCGCGAGAACCATTCCGGTGCGGCGGCCGAGCGAAGACGTCATCGCGTCCGTCCCTGGGCCGTCGGAGGCGCCGCGCGGTCCTCGAGTGGCCGACGCGGCGTCGACTCAATTGTGCGCGCTCAGGGGCGGTGGGCGGAGTCTTTCAGGCGTGCGCGAATTCCGTCGACGAACAGCGACAGGCCGAAGTCGAACCGGACAGCAGGATCGCCGTCGAGGAGGTCCTCGTCGTACGCCGCGATCGGCGACTGCGGCGCATCGGGGGAGAGGGCGGCCCGGGTGAGGGCGCCTGCCGACTCCATCTGCGCCCGCGACTGCTCGTCGACCGTGTGGCCGAGGACGTAGTACAGCAGCGAGTAGGACGACAGTTCCGCGTGTTCGCGGGACAGTCCGGACCGCAGACCGACGGCGGCGAAGCTCTCCCGGACCCGGGAGTTGGTCATGCGGGACGCGTACGTGGCCGAGACCAGTTCGGCGCCGTCGCGATGGGCGAGTAGCGCGGTGCGGAGTCGGTGGGCGAGTTCGGTGAATTCGGCGTCCCAGCCGGGGGCCGTGACCGGGGCGTCGACGTCTTCGAGGATCTTGTCGGCGAGCGCGCCGAGCAGGGTCTGCTTGTTGGGGAAATGCCAGTACAGGGCGCCCGGCTGCACGCCGAGAGCGGTCGCGAGCCTGCGCATCGTGAGGTCGGCGAGGCCGAACTCGTCGAGGATGGCCATTGCGCCGTCGAGTACGTCGCCGCGTCGCAATTGCACTGTGTGATCTCCCAATCTCGTCGGAAAGCCGGCTTCGGCTTTGACAGTATTCCACCACGGATCTAACGTGAACACCGTTCAACTTGTACGGTGTTCAATTTTTCGGTTCCGTCGATCCACGACACGTGATCGGCCCGTTTTCCAGGAGATACGTGTGACATCGGCCCCGGTACAGACAGACATCCTCGCCCTCGCGCGTGAGCAGGTTCTCGAGCGCGGTGAGGCGCTGAACGAGAGCCAGGTGCTCGAGGTCCTGCAACTCCCCGACGACCGGCTCGAGGAACTGCTCGCCGTCGCGCACGACGTGCGCATGAAGTGGTGCGGTCCCGAGGTCGAGGTCGAGGGCATCATCAGCCTCAAGACCGGTGGCTGCCCCGAGGACTGCCACTTCTGCTCGCAGTCCGGCCTGTTCCAGTCGCCGGTGCGCGCGGCGTGGCTCGACATCCCGTCGCTCGTCGAGGCCGCGAAGCAGACCGCCAAGTCCGGCGCCAGCGAATTCTGCATCGTCGCCGCCGTCCGCGGCCCCGACGAGCGGCTGCTCGCCCAGGTCGCTGCCGGCATCGAGGCGATCCGCAACGAGGTCGACATCCAGATCGCCTGCTCGCTGGGCATGCTCACCCAGGAGCAGGTCGACCAACTCGCCGCGATGGGTGTGCACCGCTACAACCACAACCTGGAGACGTCGAAGTCCCACTTCCCGAACGTCGTCACCACGCACACGTGGGACGAGCGCTGGAACACCCTCCGCATGGTCCGCGAAGCGGGCATGGAGGTGTGCTGCGGCGGCATCCTCGGCATGGGTGAGAGCCTCGAGCAGCGCGCCGAGTTCGCGGCCAACCTGGCCGAACTCGAACCCGACGAGGTGCCGCTGAACTTCCTTAACCCGCGCCCCGGAACCCCGTTCGGCGACCTCGAGGTCCTGCCCGCGAGCGAGGCCCTCAAGTCGGTGGCCGCGTTCCGCCTCGCGCTGCCCCGCACCATCCTCCGCTTCGCGGGCGGTCGCGAGATCACGCTCGGTGACCTCGGGGCCAAACAGGGAATCCTCGGCGGCATCAACGCCGTCATCGTCGGCAACTACCTGACGACCCTCGGCCGCCCGGCCGAGCAGGATCTCGACCTGCTCGTCGATCTGCAGATGCCGATCAAAGCCCTCAACGACACCCTGTGACGATCATGGCGGAGACCACGGTGGGCGACAGCCCCGGGGAGCGCTACAACCCGTACACCGGCCGCCGCGTGGTGGCCGGGGTGGACGACACCGTCCCCACCGCCGCACAGCTCGGACTCGAACCGCCCCGCTTCTGTGAGGCGTGCGGCCGCCGGATGGTGGTGCAGATCAGCCCGGACGGCTGGTGGGCGAAATGTTCCCGCCACGGTGTGTTCGACTCGATCTGCGGCGGACGGCGGTAGCGTCGGACGCGTGACCACGCTCCCGCGCTTCAGGCTTCGATCTGCCGCCGGAATCTTCTGCGGGACGGTGGTGGCGAGCGCGCTCGCCGGGGTGTTGTGGGGGGTCCTCGCGCCGCCCGAGCACCTGCTGGTGGTCGCCCCCGCCCGCGGGGTGTCGCTGACGGGTGAGAGCGTGCACCGGTTCGACGCGATCGGGATGTTCGCGTGTGCGGGCCTGGTGGTCGGCATCCTCACCGCGGTCGCGGCGTGGACGGCGCGGACAAGTCGCGGCCCGGTCGCGCTGGGCGCGGTCCTGGCAGGCAGTGTGGTCGGGGCCGGGGTGATGGCGCTCGGTGGAATCGGCGTGGCCGCGCTGCGGTTCCCCGACCCCGACACCTCGACCGCAGGCACCGTCGTGGCGGTCGCGCCGGGAATCGGGACCCCACTGGTGCTGATCTTCCAGCCCCTCGTCGCCTGCGCGGTGACGTTGGTGCTCGCCGCGCTCAACCCGTACGACGATCTCGGCGTCAGCGATCCCCCGGTCGAACTCGACGAGCCGGAAGAGCGCGACGCGACCCTTACCTCGTGACCGACGTCCGCATCCGCACGTCCCCGAGGAGGCGCCCGCTGGCGAGAGCGCCGATGCGGCGCGTCGCGAACCGGGTACTGACCGACGACACCCAGTTCATCAGCCCGGAGACGACACTCGGCGGGGTGCTGCGCCGGTCCAGGGCCCGCAGCGCTGTCGACACCACCTGATCCGCGGTCTGCATGCGGCCGACGGCGGCGTCCTCGGAACCGACGACGTCGAAGAACTCGGTGCGGGTGGGGCCCGGGCAGACGGCGAGCACGGTGAGGTCGGTGCCCCGCGCCTCGGCCCACAGCGCCTCCGTGAAGTTGAGGACGAACGCCTTGGTCGCCCCGTAGACGGCCATGCCGGGAGTCGGCTGGAACGCGGCGGTGCTCGCCACGTTCACGAGTGCGCCGCGTCCCCGGAGCAGGTCGGGCAGGAACGTGTGCGACAGCTCGACGAGGGTGGTGACGTTGAGCTGGATCTCGGAGGTGAGGCGCTCCAGGTCGGCGGACGCGAAATCTCCGTGTGTCCCGAACCCCGCATTGTTGATCAGCGAGTCGACGCCGATGTCGCGGGCGGTGAGTTCGCCGCGCAACCGCTCCCCGGCGCCGGGGAGCGCGAGGTCGAACGGCAGCACGGTGACCGACACGTGGTGCGCGGCGCGGAGTTCGGTGGCGAGTTGTTCGAGCCGGTCGGCGCGGCGGGCGACGAGGACGAGATCTGCACCCCGCCCGGCGAACCGGCGGGCGAATTCGACACCGAGGCCCGCGCTGGCGCCGGTGATGAGGACGGTGGTTCCGGATACGTCGAAGGACATGTCTGCTCCTAGCGGTGGGGTGTCCTCGAATGTAGTCAGTGCCATCTATGTAGTCAATGACAACATCTTGCTAGGCTGGCGGCATGCCCGTCGCCGAACAGCCCTACCACCACGGGAGTCTCCGCCGGGTGCTGCTCGCGCGCGCCGAGAGCACGCTCGAGAAGGACGGCGTCGACGGACTCTCCCTGCGGCAGCTCGCCCGCGAGGCCGGGGTCAGCCACGCCGCACCCAGCAAGCACTTCCGGGACCGTCAGGCGCTGCTCGACGCACTCGCGGAGTCCGGCTTCCTGCGCCTCACCGCCGCCCTCGAACGCGCGGTCGAGGAGGCGGAACCGCACGCCCGGGCCCGCTTCGCCGCGCTCGCCGGTGCCTACGTGAGCTTCGCACTCGCACATCGGGAGTTGCTGGCCCTGATGTACGGCAACAAACACGCGCCCGGAGCCGCCTCCCAGGTGGTGGAGGCCGGCCACGCCTCGATGGACCTGACGGTCCGGATCGTCACCGAAGCCCAGGCCGCGGGCGACATCGGACCCGGGGACGCCTCGCGCATCGCCCTCGTCGCGTTCGCGACGTTCCACGGGATCGCGACCCTCGCCGCAGGCGGGATGCTCGACGGCGCGCCCGTGGACGAGGTCGTCACCGCCGCATCGGACACGTTCTGGCGGGGTCTCGCCCAGGGGTGAGGCGGCCCGACGTGCGGAGTCAGCTCGGTGGTCGAAGTGCCGCGAACTCGTCCGTCACCCGCAGGGTGGAGTCGGTGAACCGGTAGAGGGCCGCCGGACGCCCGCCGGTGCGGCCCGACGGCGCCGTGTTCCCGGTGGGAGTCAGCACCCCACGTCGTCCGAGGACGCGCTGGAGGTTGGTCGCATCCACCTGGTACCCGAGTGCGGCGCAGTAGATTTCACGCAGCGTCGACATGGAGAACTCGTCGGGGGCCAAGCCGAACGCGATGTTGGTGTAGGAGAGCTTGGCTGCGAGGCGGGTCCGGGCGTGCCGGACGACGGTGCCGTGATCGAACGCCGTCTCGGGCAGCGCGGACACCGGATGCCACGCGGTGTCCGGCGGCAGTTGCGGATCGGCGGGGAGCGGGACGAGCCCGAGGAAGGTCGACGCGATGGTGCGCGGACCGGGCACTCGATGCGGATCGCTGAACACCGACAGCTGCTCGAGGTGGGAGACCTCCTGCACGTCCACCTTCTCGGCCAGCTGGCGTCGCGCGGACGTGGTGAGGTCCTCGTCCTCGTGGAGCAATCCGCCGGGCAGTGACCAGGCGCCCGCCTGGGGATCGAGGGCCCGTTGCCACAGCAGCACGGCGAGCTCACCGGCGTGACGCGCATCACCGCTTTGACCTGCGGTGATGTGGTCGGGGAAGTGGCGAACCTGGAACACCGCGGTAAGCACTTCATGCGTGGTGTTACTATTGGGCATGTTTTCGATCCTAAGTCGAAAACCTCGATTGCGGAAATTCGGGCCAGCCCGCCCGAGTTCACGGTGAAGGAGCAAGCCATGACGACCACGACGTTGTGGGCGGGTACCAACCCGCAGATTCAGGACGGTCCCGGCGGTTACGCGGGCGTCGAGGCGAGCGAAGAGTGGGCTGCCGAGATCAAACGGCTGGCACGTGAGCGGGGAGCGACCCTCCTTGCGCACAACTATCAGTTGCCCGCCATCCAGGATGTGGCCGACCACGTCGGCGACTCCCTGGCACTCTCGCGCATCGCGGCCGAGGCCCCCGAGGACACCATCGTGTTCTGCGGCGTGCACTTCATGGCCGAGACCGCGAAGATCCTCAGCCCCGCCAAGACCGTGCTGATCCCGGACGAGCGCGCCGGCTGCTCGCTGGCCGACTCGATCAACGCCGATCAGCTTCGTGAGTGGAAGGCGGAGTTCCCCGACGCCGTCGTCGTGTCGTACGTCAACACCACCGCCGAGGTGAAGGGGCTGACGGACATCTGCTGCACGTCGTCCAACGCCGTCGACGTGGTCGCGTCGATCGACCCCGACCGTGAGGTCCTGTTCCTGCCCGACCAGTTCCTCGGCGCCCACGTCAAGCGCGTCACCGGCCGCAAGAACATGCAGATCTGGGCGGGTGAGTGCCACGTCCACGCCGGCATCAACGGCGACGAGCTCACCGCGCAGGCCAAGGCGCACCCCGGTGCCGAACTGTTCGTGCACCCCGAATGCGGCTGCGCCACCTCGGCTCTCTACCTGGCCGGCGAAGGGTTCGTGCCCGAGGACAAGGTGAAGATCCTCTCGACCGGCGGCATGCTCGACGCCGCCCGCGCGACCGGGGCGAAGCAGGTTCTCGTGGCCACCGAGGTCGGAATGCTGCACCAGCTGCGCAAGGCGGCGCCGGAGGTCGACTTCCAGGCCGTCAACGACCGCGCGTCGTGCCCGTACATGAAGATGATCACCCCCGCGGCCCTGCTCCGATGCCTGCTCGAGGGCAAGGACGAGGTTCACGTCGATCTCGCGACCGCGGAGCGTGCCCGCAAGTCGGTGCAGCGCATGATCGAGATCGGAAACCCGGGCGGCGGCGAGTGAGCAGCCCGGCCCGGGGGATTTCCTGGGAAGAGCACGCCGACCTCGTGGTCGTGGGCGGTGGTGTGGCCGGACTGACGGCCGCACGCACCGCCTCGCTGCGCGGACTGACCGTGCTCACCGTCAGCAAGGGTGGGGCGACGGACACCGCGACGCAGTACGCGCAGGGCGGTATCGCGGTGGTGGGTGACGCCGTCACCGATTCGGTGGAGTCACACGTCGCCGACACCTGCGAGGCCGGGGTGGGTCTGTGCGACGAGGACGCCGTCCGGTCGATCGTGGCGGGCGGCCGTGATGCCGTGGCCGCGTTGACCGATCTGGGTGCGGTGTTCGACCGCGGCCGCGACGGCGCCGTCTCGCGCACCCGTGAGGGCGGGCACAGCACCCGGCGGATCATCCATGCCGGCGGGGACGCCACGGGTGCGGAGGTGCAGCGCGCCCTGGGTGCCGCCGGGCTTCCCGTCCTGTTCGACAGTTGCGCCGTACGCGTGCTCACCGATGCGCGCGGCGTCACCGGCGTGCTCGTGGACTCGCCGCGCGGACTCGGCGTCGTCCACACACCGGCCGTCCTCCTGGCAACCGGCGGACTCGGGCAGCTGTACGCCTGCAGTACCAACCCGCCCGGAGCCACCGCGGACGGCATCGCTCTCGCGCTGGACGCGGGCGCGGCCGTCGCCGATCTCGAGTTCGTGCAGTTCCACCCGACCGTCCTGTTCACCCCCGGCGGTCTCGGACGGCGCCCGCTGATCAGCGAGGCCGTCCGCGGCGAGGGCGCGATTCTCGTCGACGCGAACGGCGATTCGGTGACCGCCGGCGTGCATCCGCGCGGTGACCTCGCCCCCCGTGACGTCGTGTCGCGGGCGATCGCGTCGAGGCTTCGGGAACTGGGTCACGACCACGTCTACCTCGACGCGCGTCACCTGTCCGGGTTCGCGCAGCGGTTCCCGACCGTGACGGCATCCTGCCTGGAAGCCGGAATCGATCCGCGCGAACAGCTGATCCCGGTCGCACCCGCCGCGCACTACTCGTGCGGCGGAGTGGCCACCGACGTCGACGGACGCACCGCCGTCCCCGGCCTCTACGCCGCGGGGGAGGTGGCCCGCACCGGGCTGCACGGAGCGAACCGGCTGGCCTCCAACAGTCTCCTCGAGGGCCTGGTGGTCGGCGAGCGGGTCGGCGCCGCGGCCGCCGAACGCGCCGGCCTCCGCGTCGAGGCGACCGACCCCGAGCGGCGGGCGCTGCCGTCCGCACCGCGGGACTTGCTGCAGCAGTTGATGACCGGCAACGCCTCCGTCGTCCGGGACGGTGCCGGCCTCGAGGCGGCGGCCGCCGCCCTGTCCGGCGCACCGCGCACGGTGCCCGAGGGGGAGACCGCGCTCGAAGACGCCGCGCTGACCCTGACGGCGTCCGCGCTGGTACTGGCGGCAGCTGCGCGGACCGAAAGTCGCGGATGCCACACCCGCAGCGACTATCCGCAGACGTCCGACGAGTGGCGTCGCAGCACGCACGTTCGCCTGCGCGACGGTGAACTCGAGCTTCTCGAACCCCAACTGACAGGAGTGCGGTGATGTCCGACCATGTCCTTCCCCCCGGTCTGGACGCGGACGAGGTGCGTGCGCTCGTGCGTCTCGCCCTGGACGAGGACCTGCGGTACGGACCGGACGTGACGTCGTCGTCCACGGTCCCGGCCGACGCGGTGGCCAAGGCGTCCGTGGTCTCCCGTGCGCACGGGACCGTCGCCGGCCTCGACGTGGGACTGCTGGTGCTCGACGAGGTGATCGGCGCGGGCCGCTACCAGGTTCTCGACCGGGTCGCCGACGGCACCCGGGTCGCGCCCGGCCAGGCCGTCCTGACGGTGACCGCGCCGACGCAGGGGCTGCTCACCGCGGAGCGGACGATGCTCAACCTGGTGTGCCACCTGTCCGGCATCGCCACCGCGACGTCCGCCTGGGTGGACGCGGTCGACGGCACCGGGGCGAAGATCCGCGACAGTCGCAAGACACTGCCGGGACTTCGCGGCCTGCAGAAGTACGCCGTCCGGGTGGGCGGCGGCGTCAATCACCGGATGGGCCTCGGCGACGCGGCACTGATCAAGGACAACCACGTCGCGGCCGCCGGTTCCGTGGTGGCGGCGCTGCGGGCCGTGCGCGCGGCGGCACCGGACATCGAGTGCGAGGTGGAGGTCGACAGCCTCGAGCAGCTAGACGAGGTGCTGGCCGAGAACGTCGAACTGGTGCTGCTCGACAACTTCCCGCTGTGGCAGACGCAGATCGCCGTGCAACGCCGTGACGCGAACGCCCCCGGCACCAAGCTGGAGTCGTCGGGCGGTCTCACGCTGGACGTCGCGGCCGAGTACGCCGGCACCGGGGTCGACTACCTCGCGGTCGGTGCGCTCACCCATTCCGTCACCGTGCTGGATCTCGGCCTCGACATGTGACACCACCCGTGAGTACTTGTCAACCGCCCGCGGTTATGTCATGTCTCAGGACTTGGAGGACAGATCTGTCTCAGGACTTTGAGGACAGTTTCTGGTAACGCGTGGTCCTGTCGAGTGTAAGTGTGCGGACGGTCGTGTCGCCGATCATCACGACGACACGATCGCCCTGCCAGTAGACGGTCGCGGTGGTGTTCTTGTGTCGGCGGCCGAGGATGATCGAGAGTCCGTCGAACTGGATCACGCCGGTAGTCGAGACGGGGCGGGTGGTGCATCCCGATCGTGCCGCCGGCCCGGGCGTCGGCTGGGCCGGATGTGTTGCGTCCCAGCGTTGGTTCGGGGTCATACCGTCGATGCCCTGGTGGCGCCTGTTGTTGTAGAGCTGCCGGTAGGTGTCGAGTTGGGATTGCAGCTCGGTCAGGGTCGCCGCCGGTGGCTGCTTGGCCAACCATTTCCGCAAGGTCTGATGGGCGCGTTCGTTCTTGCCGCAGGTCTGCGGGTGCCGGACCGAGGACGCGATCGTCACGGTCCCGAGGGCGGCGAGGTTGCGTTCGACCTCGGACATCCCGCCCCGGCGTTTCCCGGAGAAGGCGAGCCCGTTGTCGGAGAGTAGGTGTACCGGCACCCCGTGCCCGTCCATCGCCCGTTGCAGTGCCGCCCACGCGTCGGCGGAGGTTTCGGCCCGGGCGGCATACGAGCACACGTCCAGACGCGAGTGGTCGTCGAGAATCTGCAGGATGCACACCACGGTGCCGTCGGCGAGATAATGCTCGAGGCCGTCGATCTGCCAGCACCCGTTGGGGGCGGAGTACTCGAAACTGCGGCGTGAACGGGGTTTCTTGCGTGGCTGAGGAACGATCTGTCCGCACTCCCTCAGTACCCGGTACACCGTTGAGCGCGACGGGGTCGGGTCGAGTCCCTGGGCCTCGAGGCGCCACACGATCGAGATCGGGCCGTTGTCGAAGCCCTCGTCGTCGAGTTCCTTGCGGGCACGGACGATGGCCTCACACACCTCGGGTCCGGTACGGGTCGGGCTGTGGTGTGGCCGGGTCGAGCGGGTGGTGAACGCTGCGGCGCCCTCGGTGCGGAACCTGCCCACCAGGACGTAGAAGGTATTGCGGGAGATGCCCTGCTCTCGGCACAGGCGGGACACGTTCACCCGTGCCCCGCCTGCGACCGCCGAGACCGTGGCCACGATGTCCGGATTCATCGAAAACCCTTTTCCACCCATGCCCGATTGTCACGGGCACGGGTCGTCAGTGTCCTCGATGTCCTGAGACATCAACTGTCCTGCATGTCCTGAACTCAGACACAACCGCCCGCGGTTAACAAGTACTCACGGGTCAGACGGCGCGGCGCACCGTCGCCAGGAATGTGGCCGCCACGAAGAACAATCCGGAGAACGTGCGGTTGGTGGCGCGTTGCTGGCGTGGCGAGCGCATCAGCCGCAGAACCTTCGACGCCAGGCCGGTGTAGCCGGTCATGACGGCGACGTCGACCGCGACCATGGTGGCGGCGATGATCAGGTATTGGGGGAGCAGTGGCGCCGACGGGGTGATGAACTGCGGCAGCACGGCCAGCATGAAGACGACGGCCTTCGGGTTGCTGGCATTGACCAGGAAGCCGCGCAACGTCATCACCGGACCGCTGGTCTCGGCGACCTCGCCGTCGACGCCGGACACATCGGTCGCGCTCGCCCGCCACTGGCGGATGCCGAGATACACCAGGTACGCGACGCCGAACCACTTGATCACCGTGAACGCGAGTGTCGAGTTCGCGAGCAGCGCCCCGAGTCCGGCGGCGACCACCGCGATCTGCAGCAGCAACCCCAGCTGGAGACCCGCGATGTTCCAGTAGCCGCGCCGGAGTCCGAACCTCATCCCCGTGGCCATCGACGCGATCGCGCCGGCCCCCGGGGACAGGCTGATCACGCACGAGGCCCCGAGCACTGCACACCACATCTGCCACGACACCAGGTGATGGTACGACGCGCCGCGGCAGCACACCCTGCTACGGGGGATCGGTGCAGCTGAGCGGAGGATTCACGAGGGAACAGGCACCGGCACGGCGTTCGGGTTCGTAGCCGGGCGGCAGCCCGTTCGCGACGAGGTCCCGGTAGGTGGTCACCGCATCGGTCGGTCGCCGGGTGAGGGCGGGATCGGTCAGCGCGTCGACGGTGAACAAACCGAACCGGGGACGGAACGTGCCCCACTCGTAGTTGTCGGTGATCGACCAGTAGTTGTATCCGATCACCGGGGCGCCGTCCGCCCGCGCCCGTTCCATCCAGTAGACGTGGTCGCGGAGGTGATCGGACCGGGTGTAGCCGTCCGCTCGCGGTTTCCCGTCGTCGGTGGGCATGCCGTTCTCCACGACGTACAGCGGCAGTCCCGGAAACTCGCGGGTGTACCGCATCAGGGCGTGGTAGATGCCGTCCGGTTGGGGGTTGATGTCGTAGAAGTCGTCGGTGATCGCGTGTACGGCGGTGAGGTTGTCGGGGGAGAGGCCGTAGTAGTAGTCGACGCCGAGGAAGTCGAGCTTGTCGCGGACCCGGTCGACGAAGGTGGCGTCGAGCGCGTCCATGGCGGCCGGGACGTACGCGAGGTTGCTGCTCACCCGGGCGCCCGGATCGTTCTCGTGGATGAGATCGTAGGCGCGGCGGTGGACCTCGACGAGCCGGTCGAGCATCTGCGGGGCCCGGTCGGGGCCGATGCCGCCGAACGTCAGCTCCTTCTGCACGTACACGGTCGGCTCGTTGATCGTGATCCAGAGCGCGCCGAGACCCGAGTAGCGTTCGATCACCTTCTGCGCGTTTGCGAGCCAGTCGTCGACGGTGTCCGGGTTGGCCCAGCCACCCTGATCGGCGACCCACCCCGGATACACCCAGTGGTCGAGCGTGATCATCGGGGTCATCCCGCGGCTGGTGATCTCGTGGACGACGTCGTCGTAGTACCGCAGCTCGGTCTCGTCCCACACGCCCGGGGTCGGCTGCAGGCGGGCCCATTCGACGCCGAACCGGAAGACGTCGACACCCAGGTCCGCGGCGCGGGTGATGTCCTCGGTGTACCGGTGACGGAAGTCGACGGAGTTGCCGATCGCGTCGTGGGTCCGTCCGGAGTCGGAATGCCGCCGCCAGTTGCTGTCGGGCGAGGAGCCCTCCGATTGGAAGCCGGACGTCGCCACACCCCACAGGAAGTCGTCGGGGAGTGGGGCGGCCTGCGCGCCGGTGGCGGGCGCCAGCAAGCAGAGGAGGACCGCGCCGGCGCCCAGGAGTCGCGAGGGAGTCCGCATCGGCCGAAGAGTAGCGGAAACGCTGTCCCGAGTGCGCCGATTGGGTGATACTGGTGAGTAGGACTACCCGCCAGTAGGAGGCGCGTCATGGTCGACACCTCAGCTCCGAAGGTCACCGAGGAAGAAGCACGAGCGGTCGCGGAGGAGGCGAGGGAATCCGGCTGGGACAAACCCTCGTTCGCGAAAGAACTGTTTCTGGGACGGTTCCGGCTGGATCTGGTTCATCCCTTCCCCCGCCCGGCTACGGAGGACGCCGCCAAGGCCGAGGAATTCCTCATTCGCCTCCGCGCCTACTGCGAGGAGATGGACGGCAGCGTCATCGAATCCCAGTCGCGCATTCCCGACGAATACGTCCGCGGCCTCGCCGACCTCGGCTGCTTCGGCCTGAAGATCTCGGAGGAGTACGGCGGCCTGGGACTCTCGCAGGTCGCGTACAACCGGGCCTTGATGCTCGTCGCGTCGGTGCATCCGAGCCTGGGCGCGCTGCTGTCGGCTCACCAGTCGATCGGCGTCCCCGAACCGCTCAAGCTGGCCGGCACCCCCGAGCAGAAGCGGGAGTTCCTGCCGCGCTGTGCCCGCGGCGCCATCTCGGCGTTTCTCCTCACCGAACCCGACGTCGGTTCCGACCCCGCGCGGCTGGCGTCCTCCGCGACCCCCATCGAGGGCGGTGCCGCCTACGAACTGGACGGCGTGAAGCTGTGGACGACCAACGGCGTCGTCGCGGAACTGCTCGTCGTCATGGCCCGGGTACCCAAGAGCGAAGGCCACCGCGGCGGCATCTCCGCGTTCGTCGTCGAGGCGGACACCCCGGGCATCACCGTCGAACGGCGCAACGCGTTCATGGGGCTGCGGGGGATCGAGAACGGCGTCACCCGCATGTACAAGGTCCGCGTTCCCCGCGAGAACCTGATCGGCCGGGAGGGCGACGGACTCAAGATCGCGCTCACCACCCTCAACGCCGGCAGGCTGGCGATCCCGGCGATGTGCGCCGGGGCGGGGAAGTGGTCGCTGAAGATCGCCCGCGAATGGTCCGGGGTACGCGTCCAGTGGGGCAAGCCCATCGCCGAGCACACGGCCGTCGCCAACAAGCTGTCGTTCATGGCCGCGACCACCTATGCCCTCGAAGCGGTGGTGGACCTGTCGGCGCAGATGAACGACGAGGGCCGCAACGACATCCGGATCGAGGCCGCGCTCGCCAAGCTGTGGTCGTCCGAGATGGCCTGCGTCATCTCGGACGAGCTGATCCAGGTCCGCGGCGGTCGCGGATACGAGACGGCGGCGTCGCTGGCCGCCCGCGGTGAACGCGCGGTGCCGGTGGAGCAGCTGGACCGCGACCTGCGCATCAACCGGATTTTCGAGGGTTCGAGCGAGATCATGCGCCTGCTCGTCGCCCGCGAGGCCGTGGACGCGCACCTCACGGCGGCGGGCGATCTCGCGGACCCGCACGCCGACACCGGTGCGAAGGCGCGCGCGGCCGCCAAGGCGAGCGGTTTCTACGCGAAGTGGCTGCCGCAACTCGTGGCAGGCAAGGGGCAGGTGCCGACGTCGTACAGCGAATTCGGCGTCCTGGCCAAGCACCTGCGGTTCGTCGAACGGCACTCCCGCAAGCTGGCCCGCTCCACGTTCTACGGGATGGCCCGGTGGCAGGCGGCGCTGGAGAAGCAGCAGGGCTTCCTCGGCCGGGTCGTGGACATCGGCGCCGAACTGTTCGCGATGTCCGCGACGTGTGTCAAGGCGGAGATGCAGCGCGAGGAGAACGAGGCCGAGGGCGCGGCCGCCTACGAACTCGCCGACGTGTTCTGCCGGCAGGCGGCCCTGCGCGTCGAGAAGCTGTTCGACGGTCTGTGGCACAACACCGACGACGTGGACAAGCAGGTCGCGCACTCGATCCTCGAGGGGCGGTATGCGTGGCTGGAGCGTGGCGTGGTCGACCCCAGTGAAGGCACCGGTCCGTGGATCACCGAGTGGACCCCCGGCGCGTCCACCGAGGAGAACCTGGCGAGGAGGTTCCTGCACTCCACCCGCCTCTAGGCCGTCCGGTTCCCCGCGTCTCCTCGGCGGTACCCTCCGAGGAGACGCGCACACCAGCGTGGCACCCGCCTGCGTTCTCGGACGCGGGCGGGACGAGCCGAGGGAACACCAGTGCGCAGCTTCATGTGTCGTAAATGCGGCCAACGACTGTCGTTCGAGAACAGTCTCTGCCTGAAATGTGACAGCGCTCTGGGATTCCACCTGCCGAGCCGGTCCATCGTCGTCCTCGACGGCCCGGACCGCGCGGTGGTGGACGGCGAGACCTGGGTGCGGTGCGCGAATGCCGCCGCGGCGAAGTGCAACTGGCTCGTCCGGAAAGACGACGTCCAGAACCTGTGCACGTCGTGCCGGTTGACGCGGACGCGTCCCGCGGACGGCGACGACCAGGGCATGGCCGCGTTCGCGACCGCCGAGACCAACAAGAGGCGGGTCGTTCTCGAACTCGACGAGCTCGGTCTCCCGATCGTCCCCGAGTTCGAGGACCCGGGCGCCGGGCTGGCCTTCGACCTGCTGTCGAGCGCGCGGACCCCGGTGGTGACCGGGCACGCCGGCGGGGTGATCACCCTCGACCTGGCCGAGGGCGACGACGTGCACCGGGAGCAGCTGCGCGTCGAGATGGACGAGCCCTATCGCACGCTCGTCGGCCATTTCCGGCACGAGATCGGGCACTACTACCAGTTGATGCTGATCCGGGGCGACGCCGAGCGCGCCCGCTTCGAGGACCTGTTCGGGGATCCGGCCCTCGACTACCAGGCCGCGCTGAGACGTCACTACAGCGAGGGCGCGCCAAAGGGCTGGGGCCGGCTCTACGTGTCGTCCTACGCCACGATGCACCCCGCCGAGGACTGGGCGGAGACCTTCGCGCACTACCTCCACATCCGCGACGCCCTCGACACCGCGGCAGCCTTCGCGATGGCGCCCGCCGGAGCGACGACGAGCAGCGAACTCAGTGGTGACGTGGGGTTCGACCAGATCATCGACTGGTGGCTGCCGCTGTCGTGGGCGCTGAACCAGATGAACAGGTCGATGGGCCACCACGACCTGTATCCGTTCGTGCTTCCCGCCGCGGTGCTGGAGAAGATGCGGTTCATCCACTCGCTGATCCAGCCCGCCCCGGTGTGGGACGAGCCGGCACTCGCGTCGACGGAAACCCGGTCGGCCGCCGACCGGTGAAAACGGGGTGCGCCTATCCTGGATAATCGGTGTCGAGCCCTGTTCTCCACAGAACGGGCCGCTCGTCCGAGACACCGTGTCCCGACAGTCGCAGAGAGGACCTCTCATGCTCGCCCGCACCGACCTTCGTGGTCGTACCCCTTCCACGGCCGAACTTCGCGCCGCACTTCCTCGAGGTGGAGTGGATGTGGACGCGGTCCTGCATCAGGTTCGCCCCGTCGTGGAGGCGGTCCGTGAGCGCGGCGCCGACGCGGCGCTCGAATTCAGCGAGAAGTTCGACGGCGTCCGTCCCGCGCAGGTGCGGGTGCCGCAGTCCGAGTTGGACCGCGCGCTCGGCGAACTCGATCCGGCCGTCCGCGCCGCCCTCGAGGTTGCGATCGAACGGACCCGCAAGGTCCACGCCGACCAGCGTCGCACCGACACCACCACCGAGGTCGTCCCGGGCGGCACTGTCACCGAACGGTGGGTGCCCGTCGACCGCGTCGGGCTGTACGTTCCCGGCGGCAACGCCGTCTACCCGTCCAGCGTCGTGATGAACGTGGTGCCCGCGCAGGCCGCCGGTGTCCGGTCGCTCGTGGTGGCGTCGCCGCCGCAGTCCGAGTTCGGTGGTCTGCCGCACCCGACGATCCTCGCCGCAGCGGCCCTGCTGGGCGTCGAGGAGGTGTGGGCCGTCGGCGGCGGTCAGGCCGTCGCTCTCCTCACCTACGGCGGCACCGACACGAATGGCGCCGAACTCGCCCCCGTCGACCTCATCACCGGCCCCGGCAACATCTACGTCACTGCCGCCAAGCGCCTCTGCCGCGGCCTCGTCGGCATCGACGCCGAGGCGGGCCCCACCGAGATCGCGATCCTCGCCGACCACACGGCCGACCCGGTGCACGTCGCGGCGGACATGATCAGCCAGGCCGAGCACGACGTGATGGCCGCGAGCGTGCTCGTCACGTCCAGCGTCGAACTCGCCGACGCCGTCGACACGGCGCTGGCCGCGCAGCTCGAGATCACCAAGCACAAGGAGCGCGTCACCGCCGCGCTGTCCGGCACGCAGTCGGGCACCGTCCTCGTCTCCGACGTCGAGGCCGGACTGCGGGTGGTCAACGCGTATGCCGCCGAGCACCTCGAGATCCAGACCGAGAACGCCACCGCCGTCGCCGCGAAGGTGACCAGTGCGGGCGCGGTGTTCGTCGGCCCGTGGGCGCCGGTCAGCCTCGGCGACTACTGCGCCGGGTCCAACCACGTCCTGCCCACGGCGGGTTGCGCCCGGCACTCCTCGGGGCTGAGCGTGCAGACGTTCCTGCGCGGCATCCACGTGGTCGACTACTCCGAATCCGCGCTGAAGGAGGTCTCCGGCCACGTCATCACCCTCGCGAACGCCGAGGACCTGCCCGCCCACGGTGAGGCCGTGCGGCTGCGGTTCGAGGCGCTGCGGTGACCGCGGCGAACGTGCCGGGCTCGTCGATCGGGGTGGATGCCCTGCCGATCCGGGAGAATCTGCGCGGCAAATCGGCGTACGGGGCGCCGCAGCTGACCGTCCCGGTTCAGCTGAACACCAACGAGAACCCGCACCCGCCCACGAAGGCGCTCGTCGACGACGTCGCGGAGTCCGTGCGGGAGGCCGCGCGGGAACTGCACCGTTACCCGGACCGTGACGCGGTGGCGCTGCGCACCGACCTCGCCGCCTACCTCGTCCGCCAGACGGGGGTGCCGGTGACGGTCGACAATGTGTGGGCGGCCAACGGCTCCAACGAGATCCTGCAGCAGTTGCTGCAGGCGTTCGGCGGTCCCGGTCGCAGTGCGATGGGCTTCGTGCCGTCGTATTCGATGCACCCGATCATCGCGGACGGCACCGAAACCGAGTGGCTGCCGATCTTCCGGCGCGCCGACTTCGCGCTCGACGTGGACGCCGCGACCGCGGCGATCGCCGAGCGCAGGCCCGACGTCGTGTTCGTCACCAGCCCCAACAACCCGACCGGGCACAGCGTCGGCATCGCGGAACTGCGGCGGGTCCTCGACGCCGCACCGGGCATCGTGATCGTCGACGAGGCGTACGCCGAATTCTCCGACGCGCCGAGCGCTCTGACGTTGATCGACGAATACCCGTCGAAGCTGGTGGTGTCGCGGACGATGAGCAAGGCGTTCGCATTCGCCGGCGGCCGGCTCGGATACCTCGCGGCCGCACCGGCATTCATCGAGGCGCTGCTCCTGGTCCGGCTGCCGTACCACCTGTCGGTGGTCACGCAGGCCGCTGCCCGCGCGGCGCTGCGGCACGCGAACGAGACGCTCGCCAGCGTGCACGCACTCGCCGCCGAGCGGGTGCGGGTGTCGAAGGCGTTGGCTGACACGGGTTTCCGCGTCATCCCCAGTGACGCGAACTTCATCCTGTTCGGTGAGTTCACCGACAGTGCCCGCGCTTGGCAGGCCTACCTCGACCGCGGAGTGCTCATCCGGGACGTCGGGATCCCCGGCTACCTGCGCGCCACCGTCGGGCTGGCCTCCGAGAACGACGCCTTCATCGTGGCGAGCGACGACATCGCCGCCACCGAACTCACCAGCTCAGGAGACCGAGGATGACCGACCGCATCGCCCGCGTGGAGCGCACCACCAAGGAATCCAGCATCACCGTCGAACTGAACCTCGACGGCACCGGCATCGTCGACGTCTCCACCGGGGTCCCGTTCTTCGATCACATGCTGACCGCGCTCGGCTCCCACGCGAGTTTCGACCTCACCGTACACGCGAAGGGCGACATCGAGATCGAGGCGCACCACACGGTGGAGGACACGTCGATCGTGCTCGGTCAGGCGCTCGGTCAGGCGCTCGGCGACAAGAAGGGCATCCGCCGGTTCGGTGACGCGTTCATCCCCATGGACGAGACGCTCGCGCACGCGTCGGTCGACGTGTCCGGGCGCCCGTACTGCGTTCACACCGGCGAACCGGAACACCTGCTGCACGCCGTCATCGGCGGCTACCCGGGCGTGCCGTACGCGACGGTGATCAACCGGCACGTGTTCGAGTCGATCGCGCTCAACGCGCGCATCGCCCTGCACGTGCGCGTCCTCTACGGGCGCGATCAGCACCACATCACCGAGGCCGAGTTCAAGGCCGTCGCCCGGGCACTGCGCGAGGCCGTCGAACCGGATCCCCGCGTCACGGGTGTGCCGTCCACCAAGGGCAGCCTGTGATCCGGGCGGATTCGTGAGTGTCGTCCTCGTCTACGTCCTGTTCATCGCCGCGGGGATCGCGGCGGGCGGGGCGTACTCCATGTGGAAGTTCAACAAACTGGCCTCGGGCGTGCTGCTGGCACTGGCGGTGCTGGCAGCCGTGGCGGGCGTTCTCAGGTTGATGTAGTGCCCGTCGCTGTGGAGCCGCGCCGCGGCCTGCTCCGCACCCGCGGCATGCCCGCCGCGATGGTGATGGGCGCGGCGGCGTTCGGCGGCTGGGCGGTGCTGCTGCCCGTGGTGCCGCTGATCGTCTCGCTGTCCGGTGGCTCGGACACGCTCGCCGGCAGCGTGACGGCCGTGTTCATGGCCGCGACCGTCGTCACCCAACTCGGTGTGCCCCGGCTCCTGCGCAGGTGGGGGCATCGCTGGGTGCTCGCCGCCGGCTGCACGCTGCTCGGTCCGCCGTCGCTGCTCCTCCTCCTGTCGACCGAGGCGATCCCGGTGCTGGCCGTGTCGGCCGTCCGGGGATCGGGCTTCGGCATGCTCACCGTCGCCAGTAGTGCGCTGGTCGCCGAACTCGTTCCCCGCGAGATGCTCGGCCGGGCGACGGGTGCGCAGGGAATCGCGGTGGCCGCCGCGCAGATGGTCGGTCTGCCCGCGGGGCTCGCGATAATGCAGCACTGGTCCGCGACCCCCGTCTTCGTGATCGGTGCCCTCATTCCCGCCCTCGCGGTGCTTGCGATCACGCGGCTCCCCGCGATCCACGCTCCCGCGGACCGCACGTCGCAGGGCCGCATCCCGCTCGCCGTCCTACTCACGCCGTGGCTCGCGATCGCGATCTCCGCAGCCGCATTCGGCGGCCTCTCCAGCCTGCTGCCGATCGCGATCTCGGAACGGGCCTCGCTCGCCGGGGTGATCCTCGCCGTCTCGAGCGGTGCGACGCTGATCGGGCGATACGCCGCCGGAACGGTCTCCGACCGGCTGGGCGTGGGTCGCGCCCTGGTTCCCGCCCTGGCGTTCGTGTGCCTCGGCCTGGTGTTGTTCGCCGTCGCCGCGGCGACGAGTGCGCCGGTGCCGCTGCTGGTGGGTGCGGCCCTGGCCTTCGGATTCGGCTTCGGCGCGGTGCAGAACGAATCCCTCGTCATGATCTTCACCGCCGCGGGACCGGCCCGATTCGGCTCGGCGAGCGCCGGATGGAACATCGGGTTCGACGCCGGAACCGGTTTCGGTTCCCTCGCGCTCGGAGCCGTCGCGTCGGCGGCCGGGTACTCCTGGGTGTTCGCGGTCGCGGCGACCGCGGTCGCGGTGGTCCCGGCCGCCGGGATGGTCGTCGGCCGCGCCCTCGGGCGTCGTGCAGCCGCCGGATAAGGTTGTGGCATGACCGTCTCCACGATTGCCGTCCTCGACTACGGCTCCGGCAACCTGCATTCGGCCACCCGCGCTCTGGCCCGGACCGGCGCGCGCGTCGAGGTCACATCCGATCACAAGGTCGCACTCGCGGCCGACGGTCTGGTCGTTCCCGGCGTCGGAGCCTTCGCCGCGTGCATGGAGGGACTCCGCGCAGTCCGGGGCGAGCGGATCATCGGTCAGCGTCTGGCCGGCGGACGACCGGTCCTCGGGATCTGCGTCGGCATGCAGATCCTCTTCGACCGCGGAGTCGAGTTCGGCGTCGAGGCGGAAGGCTGCGGCGAATGGCCCGGCACCGTCGAACGGCTCCAGGCCGAGGTGCTGCCGCACATGGGCTGGAACACCGTCGAGGCTCCGGCGGGCAGCACGCTGTTCGCGGGCATCGATCCCGGCACCCGGTTCTACTTCGTCCACTCGTACGCGGCCCAGAGCTGGGACATGCCGCCGTCCGAGCGGCTCGCGCCTCCGCTGCTCACGTGGGCCGACCACGGCGGCAAGTTCCTCGCCGCCGTCGAGAACGGCGCGCTGTCCGCCACCCAGTTCCACCCCGAGAAGTCGGGCGACGCGGGCGCGGAGCTGCTCCGGAACTGGGTAAACAGTCTGTGACCGAACCCGGGGACGGGCGCGGCGACCTGTCGATCGGCAGGCTCGCGGTGTACGCGATGGGCGCCGCCACGGCGGTGCTGGTACTCGCCACCGCGATCATTCTGGTGGTGAAACCGGGCCCCGTCCTCGGGCTGATCGTCGGACTGCTCGGTGTCGCAGGCGCGATCGCGGCCATGGGCTACGTGTCGAAACGCATGACCCGCAACGCCTACGGTCCCGATCCCGAGGACCCGGAGCCGGGTTCCGACCGCTGAGCGACTAGGGTTGTCGCACGTGAGCCTGGTTCTTTTGCCTGCTGTAGATGTCGTCAACGGTGAAGCTGTTCGCCTCGTCCAGGGGGAGGCGGGAAGCGAGACCGGATACGGCTCGCCTCGTGATGCCGCCCTCGCATGGCAGAACGACGGCGCCGAGTGGGTCCACATCGTCGACCTCGACGCCGCATTCGGTCGCGGCTCGAACCGTGAACTCCTCGCCGACGTGGTGGGCGAGCTCGACGTCCAGGTGGAACTGTCCGGTGGGATCCGCGACGACGCGTCGCTCGAGGCCGCACTGGCCACGGGCTGCGGCCGCGTCAACCTCGGTACCGCAGCCATCGAGAATCCCGAGTGGTGTGCCCGCGCCATCGCCAAGTACGGCGAGAAGATCGCCGTCGGTCTCGACGTGCGCCTCGTCGACGGTGAATACCAGCTCCGCGGGCGCGGCTGGGTAACCGAGGGCGGAAACCTGTGGGAGACCCTCGCCCGGCTCGACAAGGACGGCTGCTCACGGTACGTCGTCACCGACGTGAGCAAGGACGGCACCCTGACCGGCCCCAATCTCGAACTCCTCGCGCAGGTCTGCGCGGCCACCGACGCCCCCGTTGTGGCCTCGGGCGGCGTGTCCACCATCGACGACCTCCGGGCGATCGCCGGACTCGTCGATCAGGGGGTAGAGGGATCCATCGTCGGCAAGGCGCTGTACGCGGGGCGGTTCACCCTCCCCGAGGCGCTCGCCGCGGTCTCGGGCTGAGTTCCCGCCATGACCCTGTCCCGTGATCCCCGGGAGCTCCTCGCCGTCGCCAGTGATCTGCTCGACGGAGTGCACGACCGGTTCGTCTCGGGCGTGGGTGCCCCCAGCGCCGTCCACAAGGGTCCCGACGACTTCGCGACCGCCGTCGACCTCGAACTCGAGAAGCGGCTGACCGGCGAATTGCGCGACCGCACCGGCATCGACGTCCACGGCGAGGAGTTCGGCGGCCCCGATCTGGGCAGCGGACCCGTCTGGGTGCTCGACCCCATCGACGGCACGTTCAACTACTCGGCCGGCCTGCCCACGGCGGGCACGCTGCTCGCGCTCCTCGACGACGGGGTCCCCGTTCTCGGTCTCACGTGGCTGCCGCTCGTCGGGCGGCGGTATGCGGCCGTCGCGGACGGCCCGCTGCTCGAAGGTGGCACGCCGCTGCCTGCGCTCGGTCGCACGTCGCTGGCGTCGTCGATCGTGGGCCTGGGCGCACTGAACATCGACAGTCGCGGGCGCATCCCCGGCGCGTACCGGCTGCAGGTCCTCGCGCAGCTCAGCCGGGTGTCCTCGCGGATCCGGATCCACGGGTCCACCGGCGTCGACCTCGCGTTCACCGCGGCCGGAATACTCGGTGGCGCGGTCGTGTTCGGCCACAATGCGTGGGACAACGCCGCCGGTGTCGCGCTGGTACGCGCCGCGGGCGGTGTGGTGACGGATCTGGGCGGCAAGCCCTGGACCGTCACGTCCGACTCGGTGCTCGCCGGAGCGCCCGGAGTGCACGGCGAAATTCTCGATATCCTCGGATCACTGGGTGATCCTCGTTCCGAGCCTTCAGGAGGGCGTACGCAATGACTCTGGCGGTTCGAGTGATCCCGTGTCTGGACGTCGATGCGGGACGCGTCGTCAAGGGCGTCAACTTCGAGAACCTGCGGGACGCGGGTGACCCCGTCGAGCTGGCTGCCGCATACGACGCCCAGGGAGCCGACGAGCTCACGTTCCTCGACGTCACCGCGTCCACCGCGGACCGGGGCACCATGCTCGACGTGGTGAGCCGGACAGCGGAACAGGTCTTCATCCCGCTCACGGTCGGCGGCGGTGTCCGCACCGTCGAGGACGTCGACCGGTTGCTGCGCGCCGGCGCCGACAAGGTGAGCGTCAACACCGCGGCGATCGCCCGGCCCGAGTTGCTCCGCGAACTCAGCGAACGCTTCGGCTCCCAGTGCATCGTGCTGTCGGTCGATGCGCGCACCGTGTCGCAGGGGCAGCCGGACACCCCGTCGGGGTGGGAGGTCACGACTCACGGCGGCAAGCGTGGCACCGGTATCGACGCGGTGGAGTGGGCGGTCCGCGGCGCCGAACTGGGCGTCGGGGAGATCCTGCTCAACTCGATGGACGCGGACGGCACGAAGGCCGGTTTCGACCTGCCGATGATCCGGGCGGTGCGCGCCGCCGTGCACGTGCCGGTGATCGCCAGCGGGGGAGCGGGCGCAGTCGAGCACTTCGCGCCCGCGGTCGGCGCCGGCGCGGACGCCGTCCTGGCAGCCAGTGTCTTCCACTTCGGCGACATGACGATCGGCGACGTGAAGAAGTCCATGCGTGAAGAAGGGATCACCGTCCGATGAGTCTCGACCCCGCCATCGCGTCCCGCCTCAAGCGCAACGAGGCGGGACTGTTCAGTGCCGTCGCGCAGGAGCGGTCGACGGGCGACGTCCTGATGGTGGCGTGGATGGACGACGAGGCCCTCGCGCGCACCATCGACACCCGCAAGGGCACGTACTACTCCCGGTCCCGTCAGCAGTACTGGGTGAAGGGCGAGACGTCCGGCCACACGCAGTACGTCCACGAGGTGCGGCTCGACTGCGACGGCGACACCGTGCTGCTCGTCGTCGATCAGGAGGGGGCGGCGTGCCACACGGGCACGCACACCTGCTTCGACTCCGACGTGCTCCTCGCCACCGAGTAACGCACCTCGACGCACGGGCGGAATGCCCGCATGCCCTCGGGCGGAATGCCCGCATGCCCTCGGGCGGAATGCCCGCATGCCCTCGGGCGGAATGCCCGCATGCCCTCGGGCGGAATGCCCGCATGCCCTCGGGCAGAATGCCCGCATGCCATTGATTCAGATCAGTCAGACACCGGGGCTCACCGCGGAGCAGAAGCGCGCCACGATCGAGGCCGTCACGCAGGCTTACGCCGATGCGACGGGCAAGGATCCCGCGAAGGTGTGGGTGACGATCACCGAGGTCCCGCGCGACAGCTGGGGTGTCGGCGGGACGCCGCTGGGGTGAGCTGCCGGGACGCCGCTGGGGTGAGCTGCCGGGACGCCGCTGGGGTGAGCTGCCGGGACGCCGCTGGGGTGAGTGCTGTCAGGCTCGGCCGGTTCCCGACGCGATGCTCTTGTCGAGTTGGGTGAGCATGGCGCCGGACAGTTCGGACAGCTGACGGACCTGTTCGGCGGACAGTCCGTCGAAGATCAGGGACCGGACGGATTCGACGTGCGGGGGTGCGGCCTCGACGACCTTGGCCATGCCTTCGTCCGTGAGGACGGCGTCGGAGCCGCGGCTGCCGCGGATGCTCTCGCGGCGTACCCAGCCGGCTTTTTCCATCTTGGTGACGACGTGGGACAGCCGGGACAGTGACGCGTTGGCGCGCTGGGCGAGCAGGGACAGTTGCAGGCGCCGGTTCGCTTCGCCGGACAGTGAGGCGAGGACGAAGTACTCGAAGTGGGTGAGTGCTGAGTCGCGTTGGAGCTGGGTGTCGAGTGCGGCGGGGAGCCGGGTGACCAGGGCGATGAGGGTGAGCCAGGCCTCCTGCTGCTCTGCGTCGAGCCATCGGGTGCCGGGCTCGGCCGACTTGCCTTCGTCGTTACCACTCATCAGTGGTGTCCTCCATCCGTACGTCGATCCACGCGTGCAGCGTGTCCAACATAGTTAGCACGTCGCGGACCGGATCGTGTCCGGGGAATAGTTGCCGCGCCCCCGGGTTGACTCCTATAGTAACTTGAAGGTTCAACATTGAGAGTTCAATGCTGGATCTCGATCCGAAGGAGTCGCGATGACCGCCACCATGCCCGCACTGTTCCTCAGCCATGGTGCGCCTCCGCTGGTCGACAGTGAACTGTGGGTCGCGCAGCTGGCGAAGTGGGCGGGCGACCTGCCGCGGCCGAAGGCCATCCTGATGGTGTCGGCACACTGGGAATCCGCGCCGCTCACGATCGGATCCACCACCACCGGCACGCCCCTGGTCTACGACTTCGGGGGCTTCCCCGAACGCTTCTACCGGACCACGTACGAGTCGCCCGGCGCCCCCGGACTCGCGGCGCAGGTCGCGGCCCTGATGCCGGACGACGAGACCGTGTCGCATCAGCCGCACCGCGGCCTCGACCACGGCGCCTACGTGCCGTTGACGGTCATGTACCCCGACGCCGACATCCCGGTCCTCCAGATCTCGCTGCCCACGCTCGACCCGCAGCGACTGCTGCACCTCGGTGAGCGGCTGCGTCCCCTGCGCGAGCAGGGTGTGCTGATCGTCGGTTCCGGATTCACCACCCACGGGCTGCCGTTCCTGCGCGACCCGTCACCCGACGCGAAGGCACCCGGCTGGTCGTCGGAGTTCGACGCCTGGGCGGACGAGCGGCTCGCCGCGGGCGACGTCGATTCGCTCGTCGACTTCCGCTCGCTCGCGCCGGGCATGCCGTACGCCCACCCGACGATCGAGCACTTCGCGCCGCTGTTCGTCACGCTGGGCGCCTCGAGCGATCCCGAGCAGATTCCCCGGCAGGTGGTCGACGGTTTCTGGATGGGGCTGGCCAAACGGTCGATTCAGGTGGACTGACGCGTCCGGAGGAAGGCGAGCGCCTGATCGCCGTGTGTGTTGGCGCGGAACTCGCTCGAGATGACCTCGAGCACGGTGCGGTCGGTGTCGATGACGAACGTCGACCGCTTGACGGGGGCGAGCTTGCCGAGCAGTCCGCGGCGGACCCCGAACTTCTCCGCGACGGCTCCGTCGGTGTCCGACAGCAGCGGGTAGTCGAACGACTGCGCCTGCGCGAATGACGCCTGCTTCTCCACCGCGTCGGTGCTGATCCCGGCGCGGGACGCGCCCACCGCGGAGAACTCGATGCCGAGGTCACGGAAATGGCAGGCCTCGGCGGTGCAGACCGGCGTCGACGCCGCAGGGTAGAAGAACAGCACCAGAGGGCCGTCCTCGAGGAGGCTCGACAGCGATCGCGCGATGCCGTCCTGATCGGGCAGGGTGAATTCCGGTGCGAGCTGACCTGGCTTCATGAGAGCCGAGGCTACCCGCGCACGCAGACACGACGAGTGCGCCTGGGATGATGGTCGGCATGCACGGCGAGCCCACCACGATTTCCGCACCCGAGTCCGCCGCCACCCCGGCCGACGGCGGGTCCGACTCGACCACCACGCGCGAGCAGTTCCACGCTCTCGCCGCCGAACACCGGGTGGTCCCGGTGACGCGCAAGGTGCTGGCTGACGCGGAAACTCCGCTGTCGGCGTACACCAAGCTGGCGGCGAACCGGCCGGGGACCTTCCTGCTCGAGTCGGCGGAGAACGGCCGATCGTGGTCGCGATGGTCGTTCATCGGCGCGGGCAGCCCCGCCGCGCTCACCGTCGTCGACGGTGAGGCCGCGTGGTACGGCAACGTCCCCGCGGGTGTCCCGTCCGGCGGCGATCCGATCGCGGCCCTCGGCCAGACGCTGGAACTGCTCCGCACCGAGCGGCTGCCCGACCTGCCGCCGCTGACCGGCGGCATGGTCGGCTTCCTCGGATACGACGCGGTGCGCCGGATCGAGCGGATCGGCGAGCACGCCACCGACGATCTGCAGATCCCCGAGATGGTCATGTTGCTGGCGACGGACCTCGCTGCCGTCGACCACCACGAGGGCGCCATCACGCTGATCGCCAACGCCGTGAACTGGGACGGCACGGACGAACGCGTCGACGAAGCCTACGACTCCGCGGTCGAGCGGCTGGACCGGATGACGCACGCCCTGTCGGCCCCGGCGTCGTCCACCGTGTCCACGTTCGCGAAGCCCGCCCCCGACTACCGGCGTCAGCGCACCACCGAAGGTTTCGGCGCCGACGTGCAGAAGCTCGTGGGAGACATCGAGGCGGGCGAGGCGTTTCAGGTCGTGCTGTCGCAGCGCTTCGAGATCGACTGCACGGCGGACCCGATCGACGTCTACCGGATGCTGCGCGCCTCCAATCCCAGCCCGTACATGTACCTGCTCAACGTGCCGAACGGCGACGGCGAGACCGCGTTCTCGATCGTCGGTTCGAGCCCGGAGGCCCTGGTGACCGTGTCGGAAGGCGTCGCCACCACGCACCCGATCGCGGGAACCCGGTGGCGCGGGCACACCGAGGAGGAGGACATCCTGCTCGAGAAGGACCTGCTCGCCGACGAGAAGGAGAACGCGGAGCACCTGATGCTCGTGGATCTGGGCCGCAACGACCTCGGGCGCGTGTGCGAACCGGGCACCGTGAAGGTTCACGACTACCGCCACATCGAGCGGTACAGCCACGTGATGCATCTCGTCTCCACCGTCACCGGTCACCTCGCGGACGGCAAGCAGGCCCTGGACGCCGTCACCGCGTGCTTCCCGGCGGGCACCCTGTCGGGCGCGCCGAAGGTCCGGGCGATGCAGCTGATCGAGGAACTCGAGCCCACGCGCCGGGGCATCTACGGCGGCATCATCGGGTACCTCGACTTCGCCGGCGACGCCGACACGGCCATCGCGATCCGGACGGCGCTGATCAAGGACGGCATCGGGTACGTCCAGGCGGGTGCGGGCGTCGTCGCCGACTCGAACCCCGAATACGAGGACACCGAGGCGCGGAACAAGGCGATGGCGGTGCTCAGCGCGATCGCGGCGGCACACACGCTGAAGACCCTGGGAGGCGACACGCAGTGAGTGACGCGTCGGAGACGGCCCGGGAACCCGGGCGGGCGGGACGTCGCCGGTCGATGATCTCGGTGCTGCTGCTCGCCGTCGCCGCGCTGTGCCTGTGGGGTGCCTCCCGGATGACGTGGGTGGAGGTCACCTCCTCCGACGGGCTCGGCGAGGAGCGCACGTCCGCGCTCGTCGGCGGCACGTGGGCCGCGGCGCTCACGCCGCTGGCGCTGACCCTGGTCGCCGCGATCGCCGCGTCGTTCGCCGTGAAGGGCTGGGCGCTGCGGGTGCTCGGTGTGCTCGTCGCGGTCGTGGCCGTCGCGGCCGCGGTCCCCGCCGTGGGGTTGATCGTGTCCGGCGCCTCCGACGACGAGGCGGGCCGGCTGGCCGAGTTGCCGGGCCGCGCCGAGGTCCAGTCGGTGTCCGTGCACGTCGGCCCCGCCGTTCTCGCGCTGGTGGGCGCGTTGGCGGCGCTCGCTGCCGCGGTGGAACTCGTCCGCCGTCCGCGCGTGCGGGCCGGGCTCTCCTCCAAGTACGACAGCCCCGGTGCGCGACGTGATGCGGCGAAGAAGACCGGCGCCGATTCGGCTGAGGGTCCCGTCACCCAGCGCATGCTCTGGGATGCCCTGGACGCCGGGGAGGACCCGACGGTGGAAGACAAGAAAGCCGAACCTGTCGACCAAGTTGACGGACCGGACAAAGACCCGGGGACCCGAACGTAAACAGAATCAGAGTGCCATCTAGGCTGACTTCACCCCTGATGATGTTCCTCACATCGGGTTTCTGCCCAGAAAGGACTCGGGCCACGATGACCGTTCTCGACTCGATTCTCGACGGGGTGCGCGCCGACGTCGCCGCCCGCGAAGCCGTCCTTGACTTCGCCGCAGTCAAGGCTGCCGCCGCCGCCGCACCGCCGGCCCTCGATGCCGCGGCCGCCCTGCTCGAGCCGGGCATCGGAGTCATCGCCGAGGTCAAGCGCGCGAGTCCCTCGAAGGGCGCGCTCGCCGACATCACCGACCCCGCCGAGTTGGCCGCCGCGTACCAGGCCGGTGGGGCCCGCGTGATCAGCGTGCTCACCGAGGAGCGGCGGTTCCAGGGGTCCCTCGCGGACCTCGACGCCGTCCGCCGCGCGGTGAGCATCCCGATCCTCCGCAAGGACTTCATCGTCGGGCCGTATCAGATCCACGAGGCCCGCGCGCACGGCGCCGACGTCGTGCTGCTCATCGTCGCCGCCCTCGAACAGGACGCGCTCGCGTCGCTGATCGACCGCACGGAGTCGCTGGGCATGACGGCCCTCGTCGAGGTCCACACCGAGGAAGAGGCCAACCGGGCGCTCGAGGCGGGCGCCAAGGTGATCGGTGTCAACGCCCGCAACCTCAAGACGCTCGAGGTCGACAAGAACACGTTCGGCGAGATCGCTCCCGGGCTGCCCACCGAGATCATCAAGATCGCCGAGTCCGGTGTGCGCGGCACGGCCGACCTGCTGGCCTACGCCGGTGCGGGAGCCGACGCGGTGCTGGTCGGCGAAGGCCTCGTCACCAGCGGGGATCCGCGCAAGGCGGTCGCCGATCTGGTCAACGCCGGCGCTCACCCGTCCTGCCCCAAGCCGTCACGCTGACGCTGCGTCGGCGGAGCTGACCCGGACGGCGGCGGAACCCGGCGTTGGGGCAGACTGGTCCTGTGACTTCACGTAATCAGGAAACCGTCTTCAAGGGTGGCAATCTGCCGACTGCCAGCGCCGGAATCGCCGAGCGCACGACGCACGACCCCGACGCCGGAGGACACTTCGGCGTGTACGGCGGACGGCACGTGCCCGAGGCCCTGATGGCAGTGATCGAGGAGGTCACCGCCGAGTACGAGAAGGCCCGCGCCGACGACGCGTTCCTGAACGAACTCGATCGTCTCCAGCGCGACTACACCGGCCGTCCGTCCCCGATCTTCGAGGCGAAACGGATGAGCGAGTTCGCCGGTGGGGCGCGGCTCATCCTCAAGCGCGAAGACCTCAACCACACCGGCTCGCACAAGATCAACAATGTGCTCGGTCAGGTGCTGCTCGCCAAGCGCATGGGCAAGACCCGCATCATCGCGGAGACCGGCGCCGGCCAGCACGGTGTGGCGACCGCGACCGCCTGTGCGCTCCTCGGCCTCGAATGCGTCATCTACATGGGTGCCGTCGACACCGAGCGGCAGGCGCTGAACGTCGCCCGCATGCGGTTGCTGGGTTCCTCGGTGGTGTCGGTCGAGTCGGGGTCGAGGACCCTGAAGGACGCCATCAACGAGGCGCTGCGCGACTGGGTCACCAACGCCCACAACACGTACTACTGCTTCGGCACCGCTGCCGGACCGCACCCGTTCCCGACCATCGTCCGCGACTTCCAGCGCGTCGTCGGTCTGGAGGCGCGCGCCCAGGTGCAGGCGCTGACGGGTCGGCTGCCCGACGCGGTGACGGCGTGCGTCGGCGGCGGTTCCAACGCCATCGGCATCTTCCACGCGTTCCTCGACGACCCGGCCGTGCGGCTGGTCGGCTACGAGGCCGCCGGTGACGGCGTCGAGACCGGGCGGCACGCCGCCACGTTCGCGGCGGGCACCCCGGGCGCGTTCCAGGGCGCGTACTCGTACCTGCTGCAGGACGAGGACGGCCAGACCATCGAGTCGCACTCGATCTCCGCGGGCCTCGACTACCCCGGTGTCGGACCGGAGCACGCACTCCTCAAGGACATCGGCCGCGCCACCTACGAGCCGGTCACCGACACGGAGGCCATGGACGCGCTGCGTCTGCTGTCCGAGCGGGAGGGCATCATCCCGGCCATCGAGTCCGCCCACGCCGTCGCCGGGTCGCTGCGACTGGGCCGCGAACTGGGGGAGGGCGCGATCATCGTCATCAGCCTGTCCGGGCGCGGCGACAAGGACATGGACACCGCCGCCAAGTGGTTCGGACTGTTCGATCCCGACGACTCGACCGAGACCACCACGACTGACAAGGAAGGTTCGGCCAAGTGAGCGAACGACTCTCGCGCCTCGCCCCGACGTTCGCGCAGTGCCGCGAGGAGAAGCGCGCCGCGCTCGTCGGGTACCTCCCCGCCGGTTTCCCGACCGTGCAGGAGTCCATCGACGTGTTCAAGGCGATGGTCGAATCCGGTTGCGACATCGTCGAGGTCGGCATCGCCTACTCCGACCCGGTGATGGACGGACCCACCATCCAGGCGGCGGCCGAGACGGCGCTGCGGAACGGTGTCCGGGTGCGTGACGTGTTCACCGTCGTCGAGGCGATCGCCTCCGTCGGCGGCAAGGCCGTCGTGATGACCTACTGGAATCCGGTCCTGCAGTACGGGGTCGACAAGTTCTCCCGCGACCTGGCGAGCGCGGGCGGCCTCGGGCTGATCACGCCCAACCTCATCCCGGAGGAGGCCGGCGAGTGGATCGCCGCGTCGAAGGAACACGACCTCGACCGGATCTTCCTCGTGGCGCCGTCGTCGACCGAGGAACGCCTCGCGATGACACTCGACGCCAGCAGCGGCTTCGTGTACGCCGCGTCCACGATGGGTGTCACCGGCGCCCGTGACGCGGTGTCGTCGATGGCACCCGAGCTGACGGCCCGCATCCGCGCCCACTCGGACATTCCGGTGGGTGTCGGACTGGGTGTCCGCTCCGGCGCGCAGGCCGCCGAGATCGCCGCGTACGCCGATGCGGTCATCGTCGGATCCGCGCTGGTCACGGCCGCGGAGAGCGGTCTGGACGCCGTGCGCTCGCTCACGAAGGAACTCGCCGAGGGCGTTCGCTCCGCTACCGTGGCGTCGTGACTTCCACTGTGGACGTACTGGCCTACATTCCGAGTCCACCCCAAGGTGTCTGGTATGTCGGACCGGTGGCCCTGCGCGCGTACGCGCTGTTCATCATCGTCGGGATCGTCGTCGCGATCGTGTGGGGTGACCGTCGCTGGGTCGCCCGCGGCGGCGAGAAGGGCACGGTCCTCGACATCGCCATCTGGGCGGTGCCGTTCGGCCTGATCGGCGGCCGTCTCTACCACGTGATGACCGACTGGCCGACGTACTTCGGGGAAGGCGGCGACCCCGTCGACGCCCTGAAGGTGTGGCAGGGCGGCCTCGGCATCTGGGGCGCCGTGGCGCTCGGCGGCGTCGGAGCCTGGATCGGTTGTCGTCGCCGCGGCATCCCGCTGCCTGCGCTCGGCGACGCGGTCGCGCCCGCGATCCTGCTGGCGCAGGCGATCGGCCGGCTCGGAAACTACTTCAACCAGGAACTCTACGGTCGCGAGACCGACGTGCCGTGGGGGCTCGAGATCTTCGAGCGGCGCAACGACCTGGGCCAGGTGTCACCGCAGCTGATCGACGGGGTGTCCACCGGCGAGGTCGCGTTCGTGGTGCATCCGACGTTCCTGTACGAGGCGCTGTGGAACGTGCTGATCGTCCTCCTGCTCGTGTGGGTCGATCGCCGCTTCCGCATCGGTCACGGCCGACTCTTCGCCCTGTACGTGGCCGGTTACTGCGCCGGCCGCTTCTGGATCGAACTGATGCGCAGCGATCACGCGAGCCTCATCGCCGGTGTCCGCGTGAACTCGTTCACGTCCGCCCTGGTGTTCGTCGCGGCCCTGGTGTACTTCTTCGCCGCGACGAAGGGCCGTGAGGACCCGGCCGAATTGCGGCCTGCAGACGGCGAACCGGTCGACAGCGAGACCACGGAGAAGGAGCCCGAGAAGAACGTCGAGGACGGGAACGAGGGCAAGGACGAGGGCGCGTCGGAGCCGGTATCGGACGACAAGGCCGCGAGTACTGCGAGTGCCGGCGGCGAGGCGGGCACGAAGCCCATCGACAGCAAGAAGGATGACGCGAATGACTGAACCGGGGAAAGCATCCGACGATTCCGGCAAGGGTGCATCCGAGGACGCACACAAGGTCGATCTGGGGAAGAGCAGCGACGGCACCGAGAACAGCACCGAGTCGAGCCCGCCGCCCGAGTTCGGCTCACCCTTCGATTACGACGCCACCGCCGAGGCCTCGCTGTCCCAGCCGCCGGCCACGTCGGACGCGACGCCGTCACCGGGTTCGTCCGGCACCGGACCGGGCTGGGACACCTACTCCGGTGTCGGTAACGGCCCGGGCTGGGGGTCGACGCCCATCTACCCGTCGCCGAGTGGAACCGAGCCGACGGCCCCGCTCCCGAACGTCGGCGAGCCGACCGCGCCCTACACCGGCTACGAGAAGCCCCAGCAGCAACCGGACGGTCCCACCTACGGCGCACCCGACCCCAACTACGGCGCGCAGTACGGGGCGGCTCCGCAGTCGCCGCAGGACTACCAGCAGCCCGGGTATCAGCAGCCGGGGTACGGGCAGCAGCAGGGTTACCCCCAGCAGGGGTTCCCGCCGCCCGGATACGCCCCCGCCGGCTACAACGCGTACGCCGATCCGTCGGCGCCGTTCGGCAGGCATCCGCTGACGGGTGAGCCGTACTCGGACAAGTCCAAGCTGACCGCAGGCCTGCTGCAGATCTTCCTCGGCGGTTTCGGAGTCGGGCGGTTCTACCTGAACCAGCCCGGCATCGCCGTGGCTCAGATCGCCGTCACGTGGCTCACCTGTGGAATCGGGGGAATCTGGCCGCTGGTCGACGGCATCATGATGCTGACCGGGAGCGTGAAGGACAAGTACGGACGACCCCTGCGGGAGCAGTGACGATCCCCGACCGAACTGTGGCCCGTGTTGCTGATGCGACACGGGCCACAGTGCTTTCCGGGGCCGGATTCGGCATATCTCGCGGGGTATCGGTCCTGGTAAGCTGAGCGCGCCGGGTGTATGTCCGGTAACAACCTTCACGGGCCGAAGCTGTCCCGGTAGACCCCCGAAAAGCAGTTAGCGCCCGTCGTGGCGACCCCGCTAGCGGAGGCCGCCGACAGCACGTGCGGAGCGCACACACTGGTGGTCTTCCTGGCCGATGTGGAGGTATATCGGTGCTGTTCTCTCAGTTGCCCGGTCCCCAGGGCTTGTACGACCCGGACCAGGAAGTCGATTCCTGTGGCGTCGCCATGGTTGCGGACGTGCACGGCCGCCGCTCACACTCCATCGTCTCCGACGGACTCCTCGCCCTCGAGAATCTCCAGCACCGCGGTGCGGCAGGATCGGAACCGAACAGCGGAGACGGCGCCGGCATCCTTCTCCAGCTCCCCGCCGAATTCTTCGGGGGCGTCGTCGACTTCGATCTCCCCGCACCGCTCGACGACGGCAGCAGCACGTACGCGGCGGGCATCTGCTTCCTCCCGCAGGACCCGCAGGCGCGGGCGGCCGCGCAACGGCGCGTGTCCGACCTCGCGGCCGAGGAAGGGCTCGAGATCCTCGGCTGGCGCCGGGTGCCCGTCGACCCCGATGGCGCGGACGTCGGCTCCACCGCCCGGGCCTGCGAACCGCACATGAGCCAGTTGTTCGTCACCGCCCCCGCCGTCGGCGGGATCCGGCCCGGCGGCCTGGCACTCGACCGCCTGGTCTACCCACTGCGCAAGCGGGCCGAGCAGGTCACTCCCGAGGTCGAGTCCGAGGGCAGCGGCGTGTACTTCCCGTCCCTGTCGAGCCGGACCGTCGTCTACAAGGGCATGCTGACCACGTCCCAGCTGTCGCGGTACTTCCCGGACCTGCGCGACCCGCGGATCGCGAGTGCGATCGCCATCGTGCACAGCCGGTTCTCGACCAACACGTTCCCGTCCTGGCCGCTCGCGCATCCGTTCCGGTTCGTCGCGCACAACGGCGAGATCAACACGGTCCGCGGCAACCGGAACCGCATGCGCGCCCGCGAGGCATTGCTGTCGAGTTCGGTGATCCCGGGCGATCTGCGCAGGTTGTATCCGATCTGCACCCCCGACGCGTCGGATTCGGCGTCGTTCGACGAGGTACTCGAATTGCTGCACCTCGCAGGCCGCAGTGTGGCGCACGCGGTGATGATGATGGTGCCGGAGGCGTGGGAGAACGACACGTCGATGTGCCCCGACCGGCGGGCGTTCTACCAGTTCCACGCGTCGCTGATGGAGGCGTGGGACGGACCGGCGTGTGTGACGTTCACCGACGGGACCGCGGTCGGCGCCGTGCTGGACCGCAACGGCCTGCGTCCGGGGCGCTGGTGGCAGACCGTCGACGGGCGGGTGGTCCTCGCGAGCGAGAGCGGTGTCCTCGACGTCCCGCAGGCGGAGGTCGTGGCCAAGGGCCGCCTGGAACCGGGGCAGATGTTC
The DNA here is from genome assembly GCF_026810085.1 of Rhodococcus sp. JS3073. Classification (NCBI taxonomy): domain Bacteria; kingdom Bacillati; phylum Actinomycetota; class Actinomycetes; order Mycobacteriales; family Nocardiaceae; genus Rhodococcus; species Rhodococcus sp. JS3073. The sequence continues at coordinate 7,398,340 of NZ_CP113951.1, forward strand.
CTGGTCGACACGTCCGAGGGCCGGATCGTGCCCGACGAGGAGATCAAGATGCGGCTCGCGGCGGAGCGGCCGTACGCCGAGTGGCTGTATGCCGGCCTGCTCGAACTGAAGACGCTGCCGGATCGTCCGCACGCGCAGCACAACCACGAGTCGGTGGTGCGACGGCAGGTGGCGTTCGGGTACACCGAGGAGGATCTGCGCATCCTGCTCGCGCCGATGGCCGCGTCCGGCGGCGAGCCCCTCGGCTCGATGGGGACGGACACGCCGATCGCCGTCATGTCGCAGCGTTCGCGGCTGCTCTACGACTACTTCGTCGAACTGTTCGCGCAGGTCACGAACCCGCCGCTCGACGCGATCCGCGAAGAGATCGTGACGTCGCTGTCGCGGGTCATGGGCCCGGAGCAGAACCTGCTCGAGCCGACCGCGGCGTCGTGCAGGCAGATCGTGCTGCCGTGGCCGGTGCTCGACAACGAAGAGCTGAACAAGATCATCAACGTGAACGCGGACGGCAACCATCCGGGGCTGGCCGCGACGGTGCTGCGCGCGCTGTACGACGTGGAGCGCGGCGGCGCGGGGATGGCCGAGGCGATCGAGGAATTGCGGGCCCAGGCGAGCGCCGCGATCGCGGAGGGCTACCGGACGCTGGTGATCTCGGACCGCGACTCCGATCACACCCGCGCGCCGATCCCGTCGCTGCTCGCGGTGGCCGCGGTGCACCATCACCTGGTGCGGACCAAGGAGCGCACCAAGGTGGCGCTGGTCGTCGAATCCGGCGACGCCCGCGAGGTCCACCACTTGGCGTTGCTCATCGGGTACGGCGCCGCGGCCGTCAACCCGTACCTCGCGATGGAGTCGATCGAGGACCTAGTGTCCGAGGGCGAACTCACCGGCGTCGAGCACACGATCGCTGTGCGGAACTACCTCACCGCTCTCGGCAAGGGTGTTCTCAAGGTGATGTCGAAGATGGGCATCTCCACTGTCGGCTCGTACACCGCGGCGCAGGTGTTCGAGGCGATCGGCCTGGACCGCGACCTCGTCCACGAGTACTTCAAGGGCACCGTCAGCAAGCTGGGCGGCGCCGGTCTCGACGAGATCGCCCGGGAGGTCACCGTCCGCCACCGGCAGGCGTACCCGGACAACCCGGCCGAGTTCGCCCACCGGCGGCTCGAGGACGGCGGCGAGTACCAGTTCCGCCGCGACGGCGAACTGCACCTGTTCACCCCGGAGACGGTGTTCCTGCTGCAGCACGCCACCCGCACCGGTCAGCACGAGGTGTTCGCGAAGTACAGCGAGGAGGTGAACCGGCTCGCCGAGGCCGGTGGCGCACTGCGCGGCCTGTTCACGTTCCGCGAGGGCGTGCGCCCGCCGGTGCCGCTGGACGAGGTGGAACCGGTCGAGCGGATCGTCACCCGGTTCAACACCGGTGCGATGAGCTACGGCTCGATCTCCGCGGAGGCCCACGAGACGATGGCCGTCGCGATGAACAACCTCGGCGGACGCTCCAATACGGGCGAGGGCGGCGAGAACGTCGACCGTCTCTACGATCCGTCGCGCCGCAGCGCCGTCAAGCAGGTGGCGAGCGGGCGGTTCGGCGTCACCAGCGACTACCTGATCAACGCGAGCGACATCCAGATCAAGATGGCGCAGGGGGCGAAGCCCGGTGAGGGCGGCCAGCTGCCGGCGTACAAGGTGTACCCGTGGGTCGCGGAGACCCGGCACTCGACGCCGGGGGTCGGGCTGATCTCGCCGCCGCCGCACCACGACATCTACTCGATCGAGGATCTCGCCCAGCTGATCCACGACCTGAAGAACGCCAACGACCGGGCCCGGGTCCACGTGAAGCTGGTCAGCTCGGTGGGTGTGGGAACGGTCGCCGCCGGCGTCAGCAAGGCGCACGCCGACGTGGTCCTGATCTCCGGGAACGACGGCGGAACCGGCGCCACCCCGCTGACGTCGATGAAGCATGCCGGGGCGCCGTGGGAGATCGGGCTGGCCGACGCCCAGCAGACGCTGGTCCTCAACGGTCTCCGCGACCGCATCACCGTGCAGTGCGACGGAGGGATGCGTACCGCGCGGGACGTCGTGGTCGCGGCGCTGCTGGGTGCAGAGGAGTTCGGGTTCTCGACGGCCCCGCTGATCGTGGCGGGCTGCATCATGATGCGGGTCTGCCACCTCGACACCTGCCCGGTCGGTGTCGCCACCCAGAACCCGGAGCTGCGCAAGCGGTACACCGGCAAACCGGAGTTCGTGGAGGAGTTCTTCCGCTTCGTCGCCGAGGACGTGCGCCAGTACCTGGCGAACCTCGGGTTCCGCAGCATCGACGAGGCCGTCGGTCACGCCGACGTCCTGGAGACCGCGCAGGGGATCGCCCACTGGAAGAACCGCGGACTCGACCTCACCCCGATCTTCGCAATGCCCACTGGGCCGGACGGGACGCCGCTGCCACAGCGGCGCCGGGACCGCGACCAGGACCACGGACTGGACCGGGCGCTGGATCGCACGCTCATCCAGCTGGCCGAGGGCGCACTCGAGGACGCGCACGCCGTGGAGATCGAGATGCCGGTGCGCAACGTCAACCGGACCGTCGGCACACTGCTCGGCGCGGAGGTCACCCGCCGGTACGGCGCCGCCGGGCTGCCGGACGACACGATCCGGCTCACGTTCACGGGTTCGGCCGGGCAGTCGCTCGGCGCGTTCCTGCCGCCGGGAATCACCATCGACCTGACCGGTGACGCCAACGACTACGTCGGCAAGGGATTGTCCGGCGGGCGGATCGTGGTCCGTCCCGCCGACGACGTCCTGTTCGTCCCGGAAACCCAGGTGATCGCGGGCAACACCCTGCTCTACGGTGCCACCTCGGGGGAGCTGTATCTCCGGGGCCGCGTCGGCGAACGCTTCTCGGTGCGCAACTCCGGCGCGTCGGCCGTCGTGGAGGGCGTCGGCGACCACGCCTGCGAGTACATGACGGGCGGACGGGTCGTGATCCTCGGACCGACCGGCCGGAACATGGCGGCCGGAATGTCCGGCGGCATCGCGTACGTCCTCGACCTGGACCCCGAGGACGTGAACCCGGCGATGGTGAAGCTCCTGCAACCCGACCCGGACGACCTCGACTGGTTGTGCGGCGCGGTCACCCGGCACCACCGGTGGACCGGTTCCGCGGTGGCGGCGTCGGTGCTCGCCGACTGGCCCCGCCGCTCCGCACTGTTCACCAAGGTGATGCCGGTGGACTACCAGCGGGTGCTGGACGCGACCCGGATGGCCAAGGCCGAGGGACTCGACGTCGACACTGCGATCATGGAGGCGGCACGTGGCTGATCCACAGGGATTTCTGCACATCGTCAAGAAGGAGGCGCGCAAGCGTCCGGTCGCGGAGCGGGTGCACGACTGGCACGAGGTGTACGCGCCGCAGAGTCCGGCGGACCGGGCCACCGAGGTGTCCGAGCAGGCCGCCCGGTGCATGGACTGCGGAATCCCGTTCTGCCACTCGGGAAGTGCGGGCTGCCCGCTGGGCAACCTGATCCCGGAATGGAACGACCTGGTGCGGCGCGGCCGCTGGTCGGCGGCCAGTGAGCGGTTGCACGCCACCAACAACTTCCCGGAGTTCACGGGGCGGGTGTGCCCGGCGCCGTGCGAGTCGGCGTGTGTGCTCTCGCTCGCCGACACACACACGACGGGCAGCGTCACCATCAAGCGGATCGAGCAGGCCATCGCCGACGTCGCGTGGGAGTCCGGCACGGTGGTGCCCAAGCCGCCGATGATCGCCACGGGACGCAAGGTCGCGGTGGTCGGTTCCGGTCCGGCCGGCCTCGCGGCGGCGCAGCAGCTGACCCGGGCGGGGCACGACGTCACCGTCTACGAGCGCGACGACCGGCTCGGGGGTCTGCTGCGGTACGGCATCCCGGAATTCAAGATGGAGAAGGCGATCCTCGATCAGCGCCTCATGCAGATGCGCGCCGAGGGAACGCACTTCGTCACCGACTGCGAGGTCGGCGTCGACCTCACCGTGGAGCAGATGCGCGAGAACTTCGACGCCGTCGTGCTCGCGATCGGCGCGCTCCGGGGCCGCGACAACACCACCGTCGAGGGCCGGGAGCTGAACGGGATCCACCTCGCGATGGAACACCTCGTCACCTCGAACAAGGAATGCGAGGGTGACGGTCCCGCGACCATCACCGCCAAGGGCAAACACGTCGTCATCATCGGCGGCGGCGACACCGGGGCCGACTGCCTGGGAACGGCGCACCGCCAGGGCGCGCTGTCGGTGACCCAGCTGGACTACAACCCGGAGTTGCCGGCGGAACGGGACGAGGCCGCGACGCCGTGGCCCGCGTGGCCGATGGTGCTGCGCACGTCACCCGCGCACGCCGAGGGCGGTGTCCGCCGATACCAGGTCGCGGTGCAGCGCTTCCTCGGTGACGAGAACGGGAACGTCCGATCCATGGTGCTCGCCGAGGTCCGGGTCACCCGCGAGGACGGCAAACGCATCATCACGCCGGTCGGCGAGGAAATCGAATTGCCCTGCGAACTAGCGCTTTTCGCGATCGGATTCGAGGGTGTCGATCTCGGCCCGCTGCTCGACGACTACGGACTGTCGCCCACCCGGCGCGGATCGCTCTCCTGCGGACCGGACTGGCAGACCACCGCGCCCGGGGTCTTCGTCTGCGGGGACGCGCACCGCGGCGCGTCGCTCGTGGTGTGGGCGATCGCGGAGGGCAGGTCCGCGGCGCACGCCGTCGACGTGTATCTGACCGGGGCGTCGGACCTCCCGTCGCCGGTGCATCCGACGGCGCTCCCGCTGGCAGTCGTCTAAATGGAGAAGGGCGCGCGGGACGACTAGGCTCGAGGCCGTGAACCGACGCACGAAGATCGTATGCACACTTGGACCTGCTACCGCCACCGGTGACCGTATTCGCGAGCTCGTCGAAAGCGGTATGGACGTGGCGCGGCTGAATTTCAGCCACGGCGAACACGCCGACCACGAGGAGAACTACAAACGCGTCCGGGCGGCCTCGGACGCGACAGGGAAGGCGGTCGGTGTCCTCGCCGACCTCCAGGGCCCGAAGATCCGGCTCGGCCGGTTCGCCGAGGGGCGCACCACGTGGGCCAACGGTGAGGAAGTGCGGATCACCGTCGACGAGGTCGAGGGCACCCACGACCGCGTGTCCACCACCTACAAGCAGCTCGCCGAGGACGCCAAGGCCGGTGACCGCCTGCTCGTCGACGACGGCAAGGTCGGTCTCGTCGTCTCCGGTGTGGACGGCAACGACGTGATCTGCCGGGTCACCGAGGGCGGCCCGGTCAGCAACAACAAGGGTGTCTCCCTGCCGGGGATGAACGTGTCGGTGCCGGCGCTGTCGGAGAAGGACATCGCGGACCTCGAGTTCGCGCTCGGCCTAGGCGTCGACTTCATCGCCCTGTCGTTCGTGCGGTCGCCTGCCGATGTGGAACTGGTTCACGCCGTGATGGATCGGGTCGGTCGCCGGATCCCGGTGATCGCGAAGCTGGAGAAGCCGGAGGCGATCGACAACCTCGAGGCGATCGTGCTGGCGTTCGACGCGGTGATGGTCGCCCGCGGTGACCTGGGTGTGGAGTTGCCGCTCGAGCAGGTGCCGCTGGTGCAGAAGCGGGCGATCCAGATCGCCCGGGAGAACGCGAAGCCGGTCATCGTGGCCACCCAGATGCTCGAGTCGATGATCGAGAACTCGCGGCCCACCCGCGCCGAGGCGTCCGACGTCGCCAACGCCGTGCTCGACGGTGCGGACGCGGTCATGCTGTCCGGTGAGACGTCGGTCGGTAAGTACGTGATGGAGACGGTGCGCACGATGGCGCGGATCGTCGAGGCCGTGGAGAACGAGTCCACCCAGGTGCCGCCGCTGACCCACGTGCCGCGCACCAAGCGCGGTGTCATCTCGTACGCCGCCCGCGACATCGGGGAGCGGCTGGACGCGAAGGCGCTGGTCGCGTTCACCCAGTCCGGGGACACGGTGCGCCGCCTGGCGCGTCTGCACACGCCGCTGCCGTTGCTGGCGTTCACCCCGCTGCCGGAGGTGCGCAGCCAGTTGTCGCTGACGTGGGGCACCGAGACGTTCATCGTCGACCCGGTCGAGAGCACCGACGCGATGGTGCGGCAGGTCGACCACGCGCTGCTCGGGTTGGGCCGGTACCAGAAGGGTGAACTGGTGGTCATCGTGGCCGGGTCGCCGCCCGGCACCGTAGGCTCGACCAACCTGATCCACGTCCACAGAATCGGCGAAGAGGACCACTAGGTGAGCGAAGTCGCGGCGAAGACCGATCTCCAGACCCTGCTCGAACTTCTCGATCTCGAGAGGACCGGGGAGGATACGTACCGAGGTCGGCATCCCGCGCAGGTGGGGAGCCGGACGTTCGGCGGCCAGTTGATTTCCCAGGCACTGGTCGCCGCCGGCCGCACCGTGAGCGGCGAACGCGCCGTGCACGCGATCAACGCCCACTTCATCCGCGGCGGCAATGTCAAGGAACCCATCGAATACCGCGTCGAGCGGCACCGTGACGGCCGGGCCTTCGCGAACCGCCAGGTCACGGCGCTGCAGAATGGTGAGGAACTGTTCGTCATGCTGGCGGCGTTCCAGGACTGGGGTAAGGGTCTCGAGCACGCGGTCGAGGTGCCCGACGTCCCGTTCCCGGACACGCTGCCGCCACTGGGCGACCACTTCCTGGGTTACGAGGATCGACTGAAGATGTTCGTCGACGCCCTCAAGCCGATCGACATGCGGTACGCGAACGACCCGTCGTGGATCATGAAGGGCACGGGGGAGAAGCTCACCCACAACCGGGTCTGGATGAAATCGGACGGCGACCTTCCGGACGACCCGCTGATCCACGTGGCCGTCATGGGCTACTCGTCGGACACCACCGTCCTGGATTCCATCATCACCACCCACGGATTGTCGTGGGGGCTGGACCGGATCGTCGCGGCCACCGTCAACCATTCCATCTGGTTCCACCGGCCGTTCCGGTTCGACGACTGGACGCTCTATGCCACGGAATCGCCGGTCGCGGCGGGGTCCCGCGGCCTCGCGACGGGGCGGTTCTTCTCCCTGGAGGGCGAGCTGCTGGCCACCGTGGTCCAGGAGGGTCTCATCCGGCACTTCCCGCCGCGGAAGTAGCGCCCCGCCATTCCTTTGCCACCGAACGGTTTTGAACGGTAGTTCAACTGGGGGCCGCGGCGTATGGTCGGTCTGGAATCTCCGAAACGGAACGGACGTGCACAATGAGCGCAGACGCACCCGAGCAGAAGAACACCGGCCGGCAGGCCGAGAGCGAAGTTCCCCTTCCCGACGACGAGGCGCTCGCCGAAGCCAAGAAGAAGGTGGAGGAGATCGACGCCCGCTACGAGCCGGGCGCCCGGGAGACGGTCGTCCTACCCGGCTCCGACGGCACCGTGTCGGGTACCGCGTTCGACGACTACGTCGACGACGAAGGCAACCTGAAAAAGCCTGAGCCCGACAAGGACTCGTAGACTCCCCGTCGGCGGGGCCCGTTCTCCCTGCCCGGATGCCCCGCCCGTGTGGTCGAAACCGCGCAAATGGGACATCGGGCGACGTGTGGGTGAGCATCGATGCGTGTCCTGCGCGTATCTCTCGCCGATGACCGAGGTCCGGGGTTACACTTCTCCATCTTTTCTGGTGAGTTTCACCTCGTGATCGGGGATATGGGTCGTGGACTGGAACAACGTCGTCTGGGACAGCTCGATGTGGCTGCTCAAGGCCTACGTCATGACTGTCGTCGCGTTCGTCGTCGTAGTGATACTGCTCGCGCGGTTCACCAAATGGGGCAGGCAGTTCTGGCGCTTCGCCGCGCCGTACTTCGATCCGCGGCGCAGCCTCAAGCCGTTGACCATCCTGGCGGTGCTGCTGCTGTCGACGGTCTTCGCGGTGCGGATGACGGTGCTGTTCTCCTACTGGTACAACGACTTCTACGATTCGATCCAGAACCTGGACGAGTCGGCTTTCTGGCACTTCCTCCGCGTATTCGCCATTCTGGCGACGGTCCACGTGGTGCGGGCCCTGATCGAGTACCTGATCGGGCAGACCCTCGACATCGACTGGCGGACGTGGCTCAACCACCATCTCGTCGACGACTGGCTCGACAGCCGCGCCTACTACCGCGACCGGTTCCTGGACGACGCGATCGACAACCCGGACCAGCGCGTCCAGGCCGACATCACCAACTTCGTGACCACGTCCCGCTCGCTGTCGATGGGCGCGGTGACCGCCGTGCTGTCGATCGTGTCCTTCACGGGAATCCTGTGGGATCTGTCCGGCCCGATGACGGTGTTCGGCGTCGAGATCTCGCGGGCGATGATCTTCCTCGTCTACATCTACGTGCTGGTGACCACGGTGGTGGCGTTCTGGATCGGCAAGCCCCTCATCAAGCTGAACTTCCTCAACGAGAAACTGGGCGCCAACTTCCGCTACGCGCTGATCCGGGTGCGGGAGTACGGCGAGAGCATCGCGTTCTACCGCGGCGAGAACGTCGAGCGCCGCACCCTTGCCGGGCGGTTCGCGGACGTCATCCGGAACATGTGGCAGATCGTGTTCCGGACGTTGAAATTCAGCGGATGGAACCTCACCGTCAACCAGACGGCCGTCATCTTCCCGTTCCTCGTGCAGGGTCCGCGACTGTTCACCGGTCAGGTGTCGCTCGGTGACGTGATGCAGACGTCGCAGGCGTTCGGTCAGGTCCACGACTCCCTGTCCTTCTTCCGTGAGTCGTACGCCGACTTCGCGAGTTTCCGCGCCACCCTGATCCGACTCAACGGTCTGGCCAACGACAACCAGCACGCCGCCGAACTTCCGGTCCTGAAGACCGGCAAGTCGGGCGACGACCTCCAGGTCGAGAAGCTGGACGTGCGCATCCCGACGGGGCAGACCCTCATCGAGGGGCTCGAGCTGACCGTGACCCCCGGACAGTCGTTGCTGGTCAAGGGCCCGTCGGGCTCGGGCAAGACCACCCTGCTCCGCACGCTCGCCGATCTGTGGCCGTACGCAGACGGCACGGTGTCGCGGCCGGCGGGGGAGGCGATCTTCCTGTCCCAGCGGCCGTACCTGCCGCTCGGTTCGCTGCGGACCGCACTGGCATACCCGAAGGAGCCGACGGCGGCCGACGACGTCGTGCGTGGTGCGCTGTCGAAGGTGTCGCTCGGCAATCTGGGGGATCGGCTCGACGAGACCGCCGACTGGACGCGGATCCTGTCGCCGGGTGAGCAGCAGCGTCTCGCGTTCGCGCGGGTGCTGATCGCGCGCCCCGCGGTGATCTTCCTCGACGAGGCCACGTCGGCCATCGACGAGGGGCTCGAATACACGCTCTACACCCTGCTCAGGACCGAACTCCCGGACAGCATCGTGGTGAGTGTCGGCCACCGCAGCACCCTCAACCAATTCCATTCCCGCGGTGTGGAACTCGAAGGGGAGGGGCGGTGGACGGAGTCGGAACTCGTCGGGTGAGCTACCCGGCGTCCAGCCGGGTCGCGAACTGCAGGACGCGGTAGGGGTCCCCGGTCGTCGTGTTCCATTGCGACACAAACAGATGCAGCTCGTCCAGCGTGGACGCCGGATGGATGAATCCGCCGTAGATCTGCGCCCACGTGCCGTCCGTCGCTCCCCAGTCGCCCCCGGCGATCTGCACGGTCGGTTCCGACCACAGTCCGTCGATACGCGCCGCCGTGCGAGTGACGATCGCGTACGCGGTGGGATCGAAGTACGCGAGGACCCAGGTGCCGTCGATTCGTCGCAGGCACATCTCCCCGACGGGGCCCGGCAGGATCGGGGTCGCGGGCCGCCCCCACGCCCATCCCGTGCCGCGGTCCCAGCCCCAGTGTTCGTAGGCTGCGGGCTCGAGGATGCACGATTCGGGGACCCGCCGGAGGATCATCCCACCCGGATGGGTGCGGTCGAACGCGCTCGAGACGACGTAGACGTAGCCGTCGTGCCGTTCCATCGTCCACAGCTGATCGAGCGACCCGCCGAGGTTGTCCCAACGGGCGGGTGAGCGGTGCCAGTTGTCGCCGCCGTCGTCGGACCAGGCGAGGTACGTGAAGTTCGTCGGCCACGCCCGTGACCTCCACGAGTGCACACTGACGACGGACAGATACGTCCGATCACCGATCGTGACGGCGTCTGCGGGCACGACGGTGAACTCGGTGCCCGCCGACTCGCGGTCGGGGAGTTCGCGGACGTCGTGCGCGTTCGGCAGGATCTCCCTCGCCGTCCGGCCGCCGGCCGCGGATTCGAACTCGACGCCGCCGCGCAGATCTGTTGTGGTGGAGCGCAACATGACTGGGCTGCGCCACCGCCTGCCGTGTCGGCCGCGTGAGCTGAACGTGTCGCCGAAGAAGAACGCGACCCTGCCGTCGGCCAGGCGCGTGGGACAGCCGAGGTCGGTGCCGCGCACACCCCATCGTCGCGTCGCCCCTCCGGTGACCTCCTTCACGAAGGTCGCTGCCGGTGTGGTCTTGCTGCCCGCGATACGCACTCCTGGCAGTCGGTGAATCCGGTCGTCAGGACGTCTTGCGATAGGACGCGGCGAGTTCGTCGGCCCGATCCCACGGGGACCAGTCGACCTCGCGGCCGTCCAGTTGCGCTTCGACCACCTCGAGTCCCGCGTGCCAGCCGGCGGCGTGGGCGTAGGCGGATTCTTCTTCTTCCACGGTGTGGGTGAGCGTCAGCCAGCAGCCTCCGCTGCCGTCGGGGACGAGTTCCCAGTGCAGCGTCTCGGCGTCCCACAGGTACTCGAGGATGTGGGCGGGATGCACCGAGATGACCGTCCCAGTGGTGGTCTGATCTGCGGGCAATCCGAATCGGCGCACCTGCTCCGGCGTCACCCGGAAGACGAGCTCGGCGCCCGGAGTGAGGTCGAACTCGACGTCGGCGGGAAACCAGGCCTTCAGGTACTGCGGGTCGGTGAGAACACGCCACACCTTCTCCGGCGAGTGCGAGAGCGCCTGCTGGAATCGAAGGGCTACCCGCCCGTCGTAGGTGAAAGTGACGGTGCCGAGCTCCATGGGTGACCTCCGTGCTCGAGGGCGTACCTGTCCCACCATGGTACTGGCAGGACGGCGCAGATCCCCAGGATCCGGCACAAAAAACCGCCGCTACCTGCGGGGTCGTCAGTCGCCGGCGTGGGCGAGCCTCAGACGCTGCAGGCGGTGCGGGTCGGCGAGGATGTCGATCCGGGCGATCTTCCCACCTGAGACGGTGAAGGCCATGACCGAGAAGGTCTTTCCCCCGGGTGCGGTCACGACCCCGGCTGCGCCGTTCACCAGGGCGAGCCGGGCGAAAGGAGCGAAGCGCGAGAAGGTGAGGGCCTGCTCGCTGACGGCGCGGGCTCCGCGCACCACGTCGGATCCCTCCGCGCCGCGGTCGGCCCGCAGGACGATGTCCGGGTCGAGCAGAGCGAGGAGGTCATCGAACCGGCCACCCCGCGAGGCGGCCATGAAGGCCTCGACAATCTCCCGCTGCCGGGCCAGATCGGTATCCGGGGCGGGTCCCGACCCCTGGACGCGGCGGCGCGCGCGGCTCGCGAGCTGGCGGGCTGCGGCGGGGGTGCGTCCGGCGATCGCGGCGATCTCGTCGAAGGACAGGGCGAACATGTCGTGCAACACGAATGCGAGCCGCTCGGCGGGTGTCAGCGTGTCGAGAACGACCAGCAGCGCGAGTCCGACGGAGTCGCCCAGCACCGCCTCGTGCTCGGGGTCGGCCCCGTCCAATTCGCTCACGATCGGATCCGGCACATGGACATCCAGGGGCTCCTCGCGGCGAGTCTTCCGTGAGCGGAGCATGTCGAGGCAGACCCGGGCGACGACCGTCGTCAGCCAACCCGGCAGGTTCTCCACATCCGACGTCTCGGCACGGCTGAGCCGGAGCCAGCCCTCCTGCACGGCGTCCTCCGCTTCGCTGATCGAGCCGAGCATCCGATAGGCGACCGCCGACAGATGCGTCCGGTTCTCCTCGAAGCGGTGCGCCAGAACTTCGTTGTCGTTCATCTGTCACATTCTGCCGTCGTGGTTCGTCATGTCAGTGAGAACGAAGATCAGCCGGTGTGACTTCAGATCACCCGAATACCTTTGGAGGCAGGCAATCATGAAAGCCCGGATGACCAACCCCGCGATGATCGTTCCCGACGCCATGAAGTCTCTGCTGGCTCTGGGAAAGGCAGCGACGAAGGCGGACGTGCCGCCGGTGACCCACGCACTCGTCCATCTGCGGTCTAGCCAGATCAACGGCTGCAGCGTGTGCGTGGACATGCATTCGCGTGAGTTGGAGAAGGAAGGGGAGACCAACGAGCGGATCTTCGCGGTGGCGGCGTGGCGGGAGGCTCCGTACTTCAGCGACGCCGAACGCGCGGCCCTGGCGCTGGCCGAGTCGATGACCCGGTTGAGCGATCGTTCGGACCCGGTCCCCGACGACGTGTGGAACGAGGCCGCCCGGCACTACGACGAGCAGGCCCTCGCGTCGCTGGTCCTGTCGATCGCCACCGTGAACCTGTGGAACCGTCTCAACGCCGCCACCCGGCAGGTCGCGGGCGGACAGTGGTGACGCACACACCCTGACGGGGAACGAGACGCGAATCGCAGGTCAGAGAAAGTATCTGACCTGCGATTCGCGGAGAAATCCTGGCAGTGCCCTCGGTGAGACTCGAACTCACACTGGACGGGTTTTGAATCCGTTTCCTCTGCCAATTGGGATACGAGGGCGTGTTGCGCTGTACCACTGTAGAAGATCGCCGTCGGGAGTCAACCACCGGTACCCTTCTAACGTTCGCTCCCCGCGCCGGGGTCGTCCGAGCAGAGGAGAATGGTGGCCATGAACGCTCCCCAGCAGCAAGGTGTGCCGTCGCAGCCGCGACGGGTCGTGGTGGCCGAGGACGAGGCGCTGATCAGGCTCGATCTGGTCGAGATGCTGCGGGAAGAAGGCTACGACGTGGTCGGTGAGGCGGGCGACGGGCAGGCCGCCGTCGACCTGGCGGTGGAGCTCAAACCCGACCTCGTGATCATGGATGTGAAGATGCCCCGTCGCGACGGCATCGATGCGGCCTCCGAGATCGCGGCGAAACGTATTGCGCCCGTGGTCATTCTCACAGCGTTCAGTCAGCGCGAGCTGGTGGAGCGCGCCCGCGACGCCGGGGCGATGGCGTATCTCGTCAAGCCGTTCTCCACAGCCGACCTGGTTCCTGCGGTCGAGTTGGCGGCCAGCCGGTTCAAGGAGGTGACCGCGCTCGAGCGGGAGATCTCCGATCTGTCCGAGCGTCTGGAGACCCGCAAGATCGTCGAGCGGGCCAAGGGCGTCCTGATGGAGAAGCAGTCCCTGACCGAGCCCGAAGCGTTCAAGTGGATCCAGCGGGCGGCGATGGACCGCCGGTCGACGATGAAGGCGGTCGCGCAGGTGGTGCTCGAGACCCTCGGTGGGGAAGCCCCCACCAGCTGACCCGCGAGATCGGCGACAGCCGATGCGCTTTCGAAGCGTCAGGTGCCGGCGGGGAAGTCCGCGGATCGGCTGACGTCGGCCCACCGGTGGGCCTCGGCGGCGCGTTCGCGGGAAGACTTCTCGGTCATGTCGACGGCGCCGGCCCCGAGTAGCAGACGCAACGGGGCGTCCTCGGCGGCAACCACATCCAGGATGATCCGAGCGGCCCGGGCGGGGTCTCCGGGCTGGGTGCCGTCGGTGTCTCGCCGGTAGCGGTTCATCGCGCCGACCGTCGCCTCGTAGTCGGGGCCGACCGAGCTGCGTCGCATCGACGAACCCTGCCAGTCGGTGCGGAACGCGCCCGGTTCGACGATGAGCACCTTCACGCCGAACGGTTTCACCTCGGCCGCCAGGACTTCGGAGAAACCCTCGACGGCGAACTTCGCTGCCTGATAGGCGCTCAGCCCCGGCGTGCCACCGACGCGACCCCCGACGGAGGAGAACTGCACGAAGCAGCCGCTGCGCTGCTCGCGCAGAATCGGCAGTGCCGCCCGGGTGACGTTGACGACGCCGAAGAAGTTGGCTTCGATCTGCTGCCGGAAGTCCTCGTCGTCCATTTCCTCGATCGGGACGCTGTTGGCGTAGCCGGCGTTGTTCACCACCACGTCGAGGCCCCCGAACTCGTCGACGGCAGTGGCGACCGCGGTACGGGCGGCCTCGGCGTCCGTGACGTCCAGGGCGACCGCCCGAACGCGGTCGCCGTACGTGTCGACCAGGTCGGTCAGCTGTTCGGGCCGGCGGGCGGTGGCGACGAGGTTGTCGCCGCTGCCCAGGATCGCGGTCGCGAGTTCCCTGCCGAAACCACGTGAGGTTCCGGTGACGAGCCAGGTCTTCGACATGCTGTACTCCATCCCACACTCTTGCAACTGACTGGTTGGTTGCTGAATGGATTCCATGAAACACCGGCGAGGAGGTGCTGTCAACCAACTATTTGGTTGATAACCTGGTCGCATGGTGCGCGATGCAGAGGCAACGAAGAAACGACTACTCGACGCGGCGGCAGCCGAGTTCGCCGAATTCGGCATCGCCGGCGCGCGGGTCGACCGCATCGCCCTGGCCGCGAAGGCGAACAAGTCGATGATCTACGCGTACTTCGGCGACAAGGGGCAGTTGTTCGACGCGGTATTCGCCGCCCACGTGGTGGCCTTCACCGAGCAGGTGCGGTTCGACGCCACCGACCTCCCGGGCTACGCGGGGCGCTCGTTCGACCTGTACGAGGACAACCCGGCGACGCTCCGGCTCGCCACCTGGTACCAGCTCGAGCGGCCCGACGGTGACCCGCTCCAGGTGGTGGTCGCGTCCAACCGGTCCAAGCTCGCCGACATCGAGCGAGCGCAGAGAAGTGGCGTGCTGCCAACCCGATTCGAGCCCGTGGAACTGCTCGCGGTCGTCAGGTCCGTGGCGATGTCGTGGCATACGCAGACACCGGAACTCGGCGCCTCGGCCCCCGCGGACCGGGCCCGCCGACGGCAGGTGGTCGTCGACTCCGTGCGCCTTCTCGTCGGCACCTGAGGCTCGCCACGCTACGACCGCGTAAACACTCGTCGTATTCAGATCACAGTAAGGTCACGAGCCTTTCTGGACGGATCGCGAATGCCGCCGGGCGGCTAGCGTCTGATCCGACAGCGGACGCCAACTCGGGTGGCGCCCGCACTCAGGTGATCTAAGGAGAGTTTGGATGGCTAAACGGACCCTCGTGCGGGCGGCCGCGGTTCTCGGCGCGGCATCACTCGCACTGGCAGGTTGTAGTTCGGACAGTGGCGACGACTCCGCGAGTGGGAGTGACAGCTCTGCCTCGGCCACCACGGTTTCCACCGACTGCACGCCCGAAGAGGCGGCGGCAGCGGGTGCCCCGTCCACTGCGCCGCTGAAGATCGGAACCCTGCTCCCCGACACGGGAAGCCTCTCCTTCCTCGGACCGCCGATGGTGGCGGGCACCCAGCTCGGTGTCAACGACGTCAATGCGGCCGGTGGAGTTCTCGGCCAGCCCGTTCAACTGATCCCCGGCGACTCGGGCGACACCACCACCGACACGGCGAACACCACCGTGGACCGGGAACTGGCCGCGGGCACCCAGGTGATCATCGGCGCGGCGTCGTCCTCGGTGTCGCTGAAGGTCATCGACAAGGTGTCCAGCGCCGGCGTCGTGATGTTCTCCCCGGCCAACACGTCCGACCAGTTCGTCTGCTACCCGGACAAGGGCCAGTACTTCCGCACCGCCCCCACCGACGTGTTGCAGGCTCAGGCTGTGTCGCAACTCATCTCGGACGACGGCGGCCAGCGCGTGTCCATCCTGGCCCTCAACGACCCGTACGGAACCGGGCTCGCCGACAACATCCAGAAGAACCTCGTCGACGCGGGCATCCCCGAGGATCAGATCCAGAAGATCATCTACGACCCCAACGCGCAGTCCTTCAACTCCGAGGTGGACCAGGTCAAGGACTTCGCCCCCGACGCCGTCGCGGTGGTCGGATTCGAGGAGTCGGCGAAGATCATCACCCGTATGCACGAGGTCGGCATCGGCCCGTCCGACGGCATGAAGGTATACGGCGTCGACGGCAACATGGGTAACGCGCTCGGCGAGTCGGTGGCCGCACCGCTGCTCGACGGCATGCAGGGCACCACGCCCCTCACGGACGTCGGTCCGGCCTTCCAGGATCGTCTCAAGGGCATCAACCCGGGGCTGATCGACTTCAACTACGCCGGTGAGTCCTACGACGCCGTAGTCGTTTCCGCGCTCGCCGCGGAAGCCGCGAAGTCGACGGCCGGTCGCGACATCGCCGCGAACATCAACGCCGTCACCGAGGGCGGAACACCGTGCACGTCGTACCAGGAGTGCCTGCCGCTCGTGCAGGCCGGCACGGACGTCGACTACAACGGCATCACCGGCAAGCTCGACTTCGCCGCTGCGGGCGAGCCGTCGATCGGTTCGTACGGCAAGCTGAAGTTCGGTGCCGACAACAAGCTGACGACGGACGGGTACATCGTCGTCGGCGGGTGATCGCACTCACCTGAAACGGACTGTGGGCCAGGGAAACCTGGCCCACAGTCGTGTCCGGAACCGCCGGGCCTACTTCTTCTCCTGGCTTCCCGCGAGGGTCCCGAGGTACAGCTCGATCACCTTCGGGTCGTGCATCAGGTTGGGTCCGGAGTCGGTGTAGGCGTTGCGGCCCTGGTCCAGGACGTAGCCGCGATCGCAGATCTGCAGGCACCGGCGAGCGTTCTGCTCGACCATGATCACCGAGACGCCCGCCGCGTTGATCCGCTTGCAGCGGATGAACACCTCGTCCTGGAACATCGGGGACAGTCCGGCGGACGGCTCGTCGAGCAGCAGCACGGACGGATCCATCATCAGTGCCCGCCCCATGGCGACCATCTGCCGTTCACCGCCGGACAGGGCGCCCGCCTTCACCTTCTTCCGCTCGACGAGCAGCGGGAAGAGATCGCCGACGAACGCGAATCTCTCCGCGAAGAGCTTGGGCCGCAGATACATCCCCATCTCGAGGTTCTCCTCGATGGTGAGCGACGGAAAGACGTTCTGCGTCTGCGGGACGTAGCCGACACCCTTCTGCACGAGAACGTGGGCGGGTTTGGACGTGATGTCCTCACCGCGCAGGGTCACCGATCCCTCACGCACCGGTATCAGCCCGAACAGCGACTTCAGGAGCGTGGACTTCCCGGCGCCGTTGGGGCCGATGATGCCGACGATCTCACCCTCGCGCAGGAAGAAATTGCATTCGCGGAGGATGTTGACGCCGGGGATGTAGCCGGCCACCACGCCGTCCGCGCGGACGAGGGCACCCTCGGCGAGCCGGGCATGTTCCTCGGGTGTGGCCGCGAATTCCGCTGGGGTCAGTTCGGTCATGGGTTCTCACGCCTCAGCTCGGTGATGTCGGGTTCGGAGAGGTCGCCGCCGGTCTCGAGGGTTTCGGCCTCGGCGTTCTCGAGCGCCTCGGCCAGAACGGCCGTCGCGCCCACCGGATTCCCCTCGTCGTCGAACTCGAGTGCCTGATCGTGGTGGCTGCCCAGATAGGCGTCGACCACCGCGTTGTTGGACGAGAGGTGTTCCGGTGTGGATTCGGCGATCACACTGCCCTGCGCCATCACCACCACCCAGTCACTGATGTCGCGGATGACGTCCATGTCGTGTTCGACGAACACGACGGTCATGCCCTCGTCCCGCAGCGATTTGATGTGCCCGAGCAGGCTCTGGGTGAGCGCCGGGTTCACACCGGCCATCGGCTCGTCGAGCATCACCACGGTCGGCTCGGTCATCAGCGCCCGCGCCATCTCGAGCAGCTTGCGCTGTCCGCCGGACAGCGAGCCGGCGAGATCGTCGGACTTGGTGTCGAGTTTGAACCGCGCGAGCAGTTCGTTGGCTCGTTCGGTGACGGCCCGTTCCTGCGCCTTCCACGTCCACGGCAGAAGCGTGTTGAAGATCCGCTCGCCGCGTTGCCCGGTGGCGCCGAGCCGCACGTTGTCGAGCACCGTCAGCTTCGACAGCGCCTTGGTGAGCTGGAACGTGCGGACGACGCCGCGGCGGGCCACCTGGTGCGGATACATCCGGCCGAGGGACTGGCCATCCATCGACCATGTGCCGCTGTCCGGCCGGTCGAATCCGGTGAGCAGGTTGAACAGGGTGGTCTTGCCTGCACCGTTCGGACCGATCAGTCCGGTGATGCAGCCGCGCTGGATCTCCAGATGCGCCACGTCGACGGCCTTGAGCCCGCCGAACGTCCGGGACACGTTGTCGACCACCATGATCGGGTCGGGTTTCGGTGCGCCGGGGGAGTGCGGGACGCCCGTGAAGATCGAGGCCCGTTCCTCGGCGGTGAGCACGGTGTCGGTCTGCAGATGATCCGGCAGTCTGTGGTCAGGCATTGAGCTGCACCTCCCGCTTGTTGCCCAGTATGCCCTGCGGCCGGAAGACCATCAGCACCGCGATCATGATGCCGAGCAGGACGAACCGCATGGCCCCGACCTGCTGTTCGGTCAGCGGCAGCAGCGGCTCCGGCCCGGAGATGGCCTGCCGCAACAAGGCGTCGGGGATGGCCAGCAGGAACCAGAACAGCATCGCGCCGACCACCGGTCCGAAGACTGTGGCCGCGCCGCCGAGGATGAGGGCGCCGAACGCGAAGAATGTCTGCGCGGTGGAGTAGAAGTCGGGGTTGATCGACTTGGTCTGCAACGCGTTGAACACGCCGCCGAGCCCGCCGATCATGCCGCCGAGGACCAGCGCTTGCATCTTGTAGACGAAGACGTTCTTGCCGAGTGCGCGTGCTGCGTCCTCGTCCTCCCGGACGGCCTTGAGGACGCGGCCCCACGGACTGTGCGTCAGGAGGTACACGAACCCGCACAGCACCAGGACGAGAGTCCATCCGACGACCATCGACCAGAGGTCGTCGCCGTAGAACTTCACGCCGAGGATGTTGTACTGCTTGCCCGAGTCGAACGGGCTGAGCGTGGTGAACGGGTCGGCGAAGCCGAACAGGCCGTTGGTGGATCCGGTGATGGAATCCGAAGCGGTGGAGCGGAATATCAGCCGCAGGATCTCCGACGCGGCGATCGTGACGATGGCGAGGTAGTCGGCCCGCAACCGCAGCGTCGGGATACCGAGGACGACGGCCAGCAGTCCGGCCGCGGCCAGACCGACGAGGATGCCGACCCACAGCGGCTGCTGGTAGGTGACGGTCATGATCCCGACGCCGTAGCCGCCGAGGAGTGCGAAGCCGATCTGACCGAAGTTCAGCAGTCCGGCATAGCCGAAGTGCAGGTTGAGGCCGATCGCCAGTAGCGCGTAGAAGATCGCGGACGGGCCGATCAGCTGGGCGAGCGAGACCTGGAGTGCTCCTGTGATGTCCATGCCTCACCCGATCCTTTGCCGGCTGCCGAGAATGCCCTGAGGCCGAACGACCAGGATGACGATCAAGATGAGCAGTCCTCCGATGTACTTGAGGTCGGGGTTGATCACCAGCGTCGACAGCTGGACGAGCAGACCGACGATCACGCAGCCGAGCAGGGCGCCGTACGCGGTGCCGAGTCCGCCGAGCGTGATGCCGGCGAACATCAGCAGCAGGAGCTTGAAGCCCATCTCCCACTGCACACGGCCGCCGAGTTCGGAGATGCCGAACAGGACGCCGCCGAGCGCGGCGAGACCGCCGCCGAGACCCCACACGAAGCGGATCACCCGTTCGACGTCGATGCCGGACGACGCGGCCAGGTCGCGGTTGTCGGACACCGCGCGCATGGCCTTGCCGATGCGCGTCTTCTGCAGTAGCAGGGCCACTCCGACGAGAACGACGAGACTGATGGCGATGCTCACGAGGTTGGCGTCGGTGATCGCGATCGGACCCCAGTGCCTCTCCACCTGGGCCTGGTAGTCGACGAACGGCTCCGCGCGATCGGAGAAGAAGATCAGGATCAGGTAGCGCAGGGAGATCGCGAGCCCGATCGACACCACCAGCTGCGCGATCAGGCCGGTCTTGCGTTTTCGCAGCGGTTTCCAGATCCCGGCGTTGTTCAGCAGTCCGATCAGGATTCCCACGAAGACCGCGAGGATCGTGGCCGGGATGAGCTGCACGCCGAACGTCACGTTGATCACCCACGCCGCGACCGCGCCGAGGGTGACGAGTTCGCCGTGCGCGAAGTTCGTCAGGCCGGTGGTGCCGTAGATCAGGCTCAGCCCGACACCGGCGATGGCGATGACGAGACCGAACCGGAGTCCGTCGATGGTCTGGCGAATCAGCTTCTCGTAGAACGGGACCGCGGAACCGGTGCGGGCCTCGCCGAACGAGAAGATCACCGTGTTGGTGCGACCGGCCACCACTTCCCGCTGCACCGTGGCCTGCACGCTGACGTCGTCGGGAAGCGAGTCCGCCACGATCTCGAATGTGTACGTGCCGGGCGCGACCTGGAGTTCCCAGCGGCCGTTCGCCTCCGACGTCGCCTTCGCCACCTCGTTGCCCGACGAATCGAGTGCGCGTACCTCGACGTCCGCGAGCCGTTCGCCTGCGTTGTTCAGATTGCCGCTGACCCGCACCGCGTTCTCCGGGGGCGCCGGTTGTGCGCTCGTCGCGGGCGGTGGGGGCGGCGGGGTGGGTTCCTGCGCCGCCGCGGGACCGCCGAAAGCGATCGCCGCGACGAGGCCGAGCAGGACGAGGACGAACGCACGGCCGAGTTGCCGGGTGACCGACCCTCGCCTCGTGCGTTTCCTCGCGGATTTCGGTCGCGTACTCACTGCTGGGAGTCGCTTCCTCACGGTTGGGGCCACGCAGGTCCTCCGGGGACGTGTAGATCGGTCAGGAACATGCGGCGACGGACCCGACTACCGCCCGTGCCGCAATTTCCGGACTCTAACGGCTCCGGTCGCGCGAAATGGGGTTCTCGGATTTCCGGCACGTTTCGGTTGGGTATCGAACCATCCGGCTGATCGGTGTCGGATCCGCTCCCTAGACTGGGCAACCGTGAGCCCTGCAACCACCCCCCGGTCCACCACGTCCCCGACGTCCGGCGCAGCAGCGTCGTCCGACGATCGCCCCACCCTGATGCTGCTCGATGGCCACTCGCTGGCCTTTCGTGCGTTCTACGCCCTGCCCGCCGAGAACTTCAAGACACACAGCGGTCAGGTCACCAACGCCGTCTACGGGTTCACGTCGATGTTGATCAACCTGCTGCGCGACGAACAGCCCAGCCACGTGGCGGCGGCGTTCGACGTGTCCAGGCAGACGTTCCGGGCGGAGAAGTTCCCCGAGTACAAGGCCAATCGCAGCAAGGCTCCGGACGAGTTCAAGGGTCAGGTCGAGATCACCAAGGACGTCCTCGGAGCGCTCGGTATCCCGGTGATGGCCGAGGAAGGCTTCGAGGCCGACGACATCATCGCCACGCTCACCACCCAGGCCGAGGCGCTCGGCTACCGCGTCCTCGTGGTGACCGGCGACCGGGACTCGCTCCAACTGGTCACCGACGGGGTGACGGTGCTCTACCCGAAGAAGGGCGTCTCGGACCTCACCCGGTTCACGCCGGCGGCCGTCGAGGAGAAGTACGGGCTCACACCTGCGCAGTACCCCGACTTCGCGGCGCTGCGCGGCGACCCGAGCGACAACCTGCCGGGCATCCCGGGGGTGGGGGAGAAGACCGCCACCAAGTGGATCAAGGAGTACGGCGATCTCGTCGGCCTGGTCGACAACGTCGACAAGGTCCGCGGCAAGGTCGGTGACGCGCTGCGGGAGAACCTGCCGAACGTCCTGCTCAACCGGGAACTGACCGAGATGGTGCGCGACGTCCCGCTGCCGTACACCCCGGACCAGCTGATGCTCGCGCAGTGGGATCGGGAGAAGATCCACGCGCTGTTCGACGACCTCGAGTTCAAGGTGCTGCGCGACCGGCTGTTCGCCACATTGGCCCCGGTCGAAGCGGAGGCAGAGGAGGGCTTCGAGGTGCGCGGGGGCGCGCTCGATCCCGGTGCGGTCGCGGACTGGCTGGCGGCGCACGCGTCGACGGGCGAGCGTTCCGGTGTTTCGGTGGTCGGCACCCGCACCCCGTACGGCGGTGACGTGACGGCGATCGCCCTCGCGACCGCCGACGGCGAGGGCGCCTATATCGCCACCGCTTCCGCCACCCCGGAGGACGAGAAGGCGCTCGGCGACTGGCTCGCGGACGCGGATCAGCCGAAGGCCCTGCACGAGGCCAAGTGGGCGATGCACGCGCTGCGCGGACGCGGCTGGGTGCTCGGTGGTCTCACCAGCGACACCGCGCTGGCGGCCTACCTGGTGCGCCCCGGCCAGCGGACCTTCAACCTCGACGACCTGTCGTTGCGGTACCTGCGCAGGGAGCTGCGGGTGGAGGAGACCGGCCAGGAGCAGCTGTCGCTGCTCGACGACGCCGACCAGGTCGACGCGGAAGCCGCCGAGACCGAAATTCTCAGCGCCCGCGCCGTCCTCGACCTCGCGGCCGCGCTCGACACCGAACTCGACAACATCGAATCGACGGCTCTGCTGTCGGAGATGGAGCTGCCGCTGCTGGAGGTGCTGGCCGTCATCGAGGCGTCCGGTATCGCCGTCGACGGCACCCACCTGCACGACCTGCAGAGCCGGTTCGCGGCCGAGGTGTCCGAGGCGGCGGAGGCGGCCTACGGGGTCATCGGCAAGCAGATCAACCTCGGGTCACCCAAGCAGTTGCAGGTCGTGCTGTTCGACGAGCTGGAGATGCCCAAGACGAAGAAGACGAAGACCGGGTACACCACGGACGCCGAGGCGTTGCAGAACCTGTTCGAGAAGACGTCGCACCCGTTCCTCGAGCACCTGCTCGCGCACCGCGACGCGACGCGGCTGAAGGTGACGGTCGACGGCCTGCTGAAGACGGTCGCCGAGGACGGCCGCATTCACACGACGTTCAACCAGACCGTCGCGGCCACCGGCCGGCTGTCGTCCACCGAGCCCAACCTGCAGAACATCCCGGTGCGCACGGATGCGGGCCGGCAGATCCGGGACGGTTTCGTCGTCGGCGAGGGCTACGACTCCCTGCTCACGGCCGACTACAGCCAGATCGAGATGCGGATCATGGCCCACGTGTCCGGAGACGAGGGGCTGATCGAGGCGTTCAACACCGGAGAAGACCTGCACAGCTTCGTCGGGGCGCGCGCGTTCGGCGTGCCGATCGAGGAGGTCACGCCGGAGCTGCGCCGCCGCGTGAAGGCGATGTCCTACGGGCTGGCGTACGGGCTGAGCGCGTTCGGTCTGGCTGCGCAGCTCAAGATCTCGACCGAGGAGGCCAAATCGCAGATGGAGGCGTACTTCGCCCGGTTCGGCGGGGTACGCGACTACCTGCACGAGGTCGTGGAACAGGCCCGCAAGGACGGCTACACGTCGACGCTGTACGGGCGCCGCCGCTACCTTCCCGACCTCACCAGCGACAACCGTCAGCGTCGCGAGGTCGCCGAGCGCGCCGCGCTCAACGCCCCCATCCAGGGCACGGCCGCCGACATCATCAAGGTCGCGATGATCAACGTGCAGCGCTCACTGCGCGAGGCGGGTCTGAAGTCGCGGATGCTGCTCCAGGTCCACGACGAACTCGTGCTCGAGGTCGTCGATTCGGAACGGGAACAGGTCGAACAGCTGGTCCGCGACAAGATGTCCTCGGCCATCGAGCTGTCGGTGCCGCTGGACGTGTCCGTCGGCACCGGCCGCAGTTGGGACGCCGCCGCACACTAGGCGGCGGCGGTCCTCCGCCCTATTCGGCCGGCGCCTGCTCGGCGATCTGTTTGCGCACCTCGTCCATGTCGAGGGCCTTGACCTGCGTGACCAGATCCTCGAGCGCCGCGGGCGGCAGCGCACCCGGCTGGCTGAACACCAGCACACCCTCGCGGAACGCCATGATGGTCGGGATCGACCGGATGTTCGCGGCGGCGGCGATGCCCTGTTCCGCTTCGGTGTCGACCTTGGCGTGTACGACGTCGGGGTGCTGCTCCGACGAGGCCTCGAAGGTGGGGGCGAAGGAGCGGCACGGTCCGCACCACGATGCCCAGAAGTCGACCAGAACGACGTCGTTGCCGGTCACGGTCTCGTCGAAGTTCTGCTGAGTCAGAGTCTTGGTGGCCACGAGGGTCCTTTCGTTCGGTTACTGCTGTGCGTGTGCAACGCCGCGTCGCCGCCGATTCTTCCCTGCGGCTTGCTCAGCCGGTGCGCTCCGTGTCCCGGAACGTGCGGCGGTACGCCTGCGGGGTGGTGTGACGCAGCCGCAGGAAATGCTGCCGAAGGACGGCGCCGCCACCGAAGCCGACCCGTTCGGCGATCACGTCCACCGAGAGGTCCGAGTTCTCGAGCAGGTGCTGCGCGGCCAGCACCCGCTGGTCGCTGAGCCATCGGGCCGGTGTGGTCCCGGTCTCGGCCTGGAACCGCCGCGCGAACGTGCGGGGCGACATGTTCGCCTTGGCCGCCACCGCGGTCACCGACAGGTCGAGGGCGAGGTGCTCGGTCATCCAGTCGAGCAGCGGCCCGAGCGTATCGATCGTCGTCGACGGCAGCGGCATCGCCACGTACTGCGCCTGGCCGCCGTCCCGGTGCGGCGGGACCACCATCCGCCGCGCGATCCCGTTGGCCACCCGGCTGCCCTGTTCCTTCCGCACGATGTGCAGGCACAGGTCGATACCCGCGGCGGTGCCCGCGCTGGTCAGGACGGGATCGTCGTCGACGTACAGGACGTTCGGGTCGACGGTGGCCGCCGGATGGAGGTCGGCGAGCCGCTGGGCGTGCCGCCAGTGGGTGGTGCATGTGCGTCCGTCCAGCAGTCCGGCCGCACCGAGCACGAAGGCGCCGCTGCAGAGGCTGGCGACCTTGGCGCCCCGGTCCACCGCGGCCCGGAGTTTGTCGAGCAGGGGATCCATGCACGGGTCGGGCAGCTTCGCGCAGACGAAGGTGCCGTCCGCCTCGGCGTAGGTTCCGCCCGCGGGAACGACGATGAGGTCGGCGTCGTCGAGCCGGTCGAGGTCGTACGGGACGTCGATGCCGTAACCGAAGCGGGTGCGGATCGGTTCCGGTGAGCCGGCGACGAGCGAGAAGTCGTAGGTGGGGAGTCCGTCGTCGGACCGGTCGAAACCGAACACCTCGCAGGCGACTCCGAGCTCGAACGCTTCGGTGAGCGGCATGAGCGGTACGACGACCTTTTTCAGCACCACCCCAGTATGGCAGAAATACGGTCAACAATGTCGTTTCTGCCACTTTTTCTGAGGGGCCGATGGAACCAGGCTGAAGACATGACAATCCTGGTCGTGGTACTCCTCGTGTTCCTGGCGCTCGACGCGCTGGCGCTCGCCGGCCGCACGCCCGACACGCACAACGAAGTCATCCAGCACGGGGACTTCCGGTTTTGAGAGGGAACCTGGCGCTCCAGTACGCGGGCACGGCGCTCGCCTGGGGCGCGAGTTTCCTCTTCATCAAGGTCGGTCTCGAGGGCCTGTCCTTCACGCAGGTCGTGCTGTGGCGACTCGTGTTCGGGGCGGTGACCCTCGGTGCCGTCCTCGGACTCACCCGAACACGGTTGCCGCGCGAAGCGGCGACGTGGGCGCACCTGTCGGTACTGGCGGTCGCCCAGTGCGTGGTGCCGTGGTTGCTGTTCAGCTGGGCCGAGCAGAGCATCAGTTCGGGCCTGGCCAGCATCTACAACGCGACCACACCACTCATGACGATGTCGGTGGCCCTGGCGTTCCTGCCGGGGGAGAAGCTCACGGACGCAAAGCTGTTCGGCCTCCTGCTCGGATTCACGGGGGTGGTCGTGGTGCTGGCGCCGTGGCAGGCGGGGATCATCGGCAGCGTCCCCGCCCAGCTCGCGTGCCTCGGCGCCACCGCGTCGTACGGCGTGGCACTCGTCTACCTGAGGCGGTTCATCCTTCCGCGAGGCGTCGGCACGCCCACCATCGCGTTCATGCAGGTGTCGATCGCGGCAGCCGCCATGCTCCTCGCCGCCCCGTGGGTCGCGAGCACGTCGATGCACCTGACCCCCGCGATCGTCGCGTCCATGATCGGGCTCGGGGCGTTCGGCACCGGGCTGGCGTTCGTGTGGAACACGAACGTGGTCCGCGGCTGGGGGCCCACCGCGGCCTCCACCGTCACCTACCTGACACCGGTGGTCGGCGTCGTGCTCGGCGCGGTCGCACTCGACGAGCACATCTCCTGGAACCAGCCCGTCGGGGCGCTCGCGGTGATCGCGGGAATCGTCGTCACCCAACGGTCTTCGCGCAAGGCCGCCGAGACGGTCGCCGCGGACGCACCGTGATCACGGCGGTGCCGTGACCACCCACTCGCGTTTGGCGTCCCCGTCCCACCGGCGCACCACCGACGCCCGGCCGATGATGTCGCCGCCGTCGAGCAGTCGCGCGGCCTCCGCGATCTGATCGGCCGGGAGTCGCCGCGCGAGGGTCACGTGCGGCGTCCACTCGCCCGGGCGGATGTGCGGCGTGAACTCCGTGGCGTGCGCCGCGAGATCGAACACGCTGCGGTGCAGGGACAGCAGCGCCTTCGACGGCACCACCAACCGGGACAGCGTGACATGCCTGCCGCCGAACATCACGAGCCCGCCCAGCCGGATGTGGAACGAGGGCGTCGCGATCCGGCGGCCCAGCAATTCGTCGATCTCGGGTGGGATGTGGCGTGCCACGAACAGGGTGATGTGGGGCCGATTCGATTCGGCGCGAACGCGAGTGCGGCTGGGCATCCCGGCATCCCACAGGCGTTGCCACTCCGCGCGCACGGCAACGTCGGTCGCTTCGTCGAACAGCAGTTCCACCGACTGGACCATGGTAGGCAATGATGGCCTCATGAGCGGTGCTACGGCAAACATTTCCGATACCCGGATCGGGGTGCTCCTCGGCGACGGCATCGGTCACGAGATCGTCCCGGCCACCCAGCGGGTGGTCTCGGCCGCGGTGACCGCGGCGGGAGGCGACGTCGACTGGGTGGATCTGCCCCTCGGCCTGGGCGCCATCGAGTCGCACGGAACGCCGATCCCCGACTCCACGCTCTCCGCGCTGGACGAACTCGACGCGTGGATCCTGGGCCCGCACGACAGCGCCGCCTACCCGGAACCGTTCCGCGGCCGGTTGACCCCCGGCGGGGTGGTGCGCAAGAGATTCGACCTCTTCGCGAACATCCGCCCCGCCCGCTCGCTCGAGGGCGTCGCCTCGACGGTCCCGGACATGGACCTGGTGATCGTCCGGGAGAACACCGAAGGGTTGTACGCGGATCGGAACATGTTCGCAGGCAGCGGCGAGTTCATGCCGACTCCCGACGTGGCACTGGCGGTCGGCGTCGTGACGAGGAAGGCGTGTGAGCGCATCGCGCACACCGCATTCGCGCTGGCGCGCACGCGCGGCCGCCACGTCACGATCGTGCACAAGGCCAACGTGCTGTCGATGACGACCGGACTGTTCCGCGACGTCTGCAGGGAGGTGGGGGAGCGCGACTACCCGGACGTGCGGATCGACGACGAGCACGTCGACGCCATGACCGCGCACCTCGTCCGCAGGGGACGCGACTTCGACGTCGTGGTGACGGAGAACATGTTCGGCGACATCCTGTCGGACCTGACGGGTGAGTTGTCCGGCTCGCTCGGCACGGCCCCGTCGATCAACAGTTCCGAGACCAAGGTGATGGCGCAGGCGGCGCACGGAGCCGCCCCCGACATCGCGGGCCACAACCGGGCCAATCCCACGGCGCTGATGCTGTCGGCCGCGATGATGCTCGAGTGGCTCGGGGACCGCCGCGCGGACCGGCATCTCGGCGGCGCGGCCCACCGGATCCGCGACGCGGTCCGTGCGACGATCGCATCCGGAGTCGCCACGGCTGACCTGGGTGGACTCGCATCGACCAGTGAATTCACCGAGACGGTCCTCGCCCGGACACTCCGTCGCTGAAACCGCCGCCACGGGCCGGGACAGGCCGTTAATGTTCGGTAACGACGCCCGCAGATGCGGGTGCCGTAACCTACCGTTCGACTATTCGGAGTTCGCGAGTTCTCCGTCGCCGTAGCTCGCTCGGTGTACCACGATTTCCTTGGAGGACATGCCAGTGTCTGGTCGATCCGTCTTCGCGCGAGGCCGAGTGGCCCGCACCATCTGTGCACTGGCGGGTGGCAGTGCTCTGCTGCTCGCCGGCTGCGCCAGCAACACCGAGGGCGGTGGTACGCCCTCCGGAGAAGAGACCGTCGCCGTGGAAGTCGACAAGGTGGATGCCATCGCGGCGACACTGCCCGAGAAGATCGCCTCGTCCGGCAAGATCATCGTCGGTGTCAATATTCCCTACTCGCCCAACGAGTTCAAGGATCCGAGCGGCAAGATCGTCGGCTTCGACGTCGACCTCGTGGACGCCGTGGGCAAGGTGCTCGGCGTGACACCGGAGTACACCGAGGCGGACTTCGACAAGATCATCCCGTCGATCCAGGCCGGCAGCTACGACATGGGTATGTCGTCGTTCACCGACACCAAGGAACGCGAGCAGTCGGTCGACTTCACCACCTACTTCAGCGCCGGAGTGCAGTGGGCGCAGCCCGCCGGGAAGTCCGTCGATCCCACCAACGCGTGCGGCCTGCGGGTCGGCGTGCAGACCACCACCATCGAGGATCTCGAGGAGGTGCCCGCCAAGAGCGCGGCGTGCGTCGCGGCCGGTAAGCCGCCCATCGAGATCGTGAAGTTCGACAGCCAGGACGACGCGGCCAACGCCGTCGCCCTCGGCAAGGTCGACGCGATGTCCGCCGACTCGCCCGTCACCGCGTACGCGATCAAGCAGAGCGACGGCAAGATCGAGGCCGCGGGCGAGGTCTTCGACGCCGCGCCGTACGGCTGGCCCGTCGCGAAGGGTTCGCCGCTCGCGCAGACCCTCCAGCAGGCGCTGCAGCACCTCATCGACGACGGCACCTACCGGACGATCGCGGAGAACTGGGGTGTCGAGGCGGGCGTCATCACCACGTCCCAGATCAACGGCGCCACGAGCTGAGCGGTTGACGAGTGTCTGACGTGGAGAAGGCTCCGGACCGGTCCGGCACCGAGACGGGGCAGGAACCGGAACCGATCAAGGCGATCCCGCTGCGGCGGCCCGGCCGCTGGATCGCCGCGATCGTCGTCGGTCTGCTGCTGGCGCTGTTCGTCAACGGTGCGCGCACCAACGAGGCGTACCGGTGGGACATCTACGCCCGCTATCTGTTCGACGCACGGATCTCGGCCGCGGCGTGGAACACCATCCAGCTGACGATCCTGTCGATGGCGATCGCCATCATCCTGGGTGTCGTCCTCGCCGTCATGCGGTTGTCGCCGAACCCGGTGCTGAAGGCGGCGTCGTGGGGGTACCTGTGGATCTTCCGCGGGACCCCGGTCTACGTGCAGTTGGTGTTCTGGGGGCTGTTCCCGTCGATCTACAAGCAGCTGGATCTGGGAATCCCGTTCGTCCACCAGTTCGTGCACATCGACCTGCAGGGAATCAACGCGGCGTTCCTGTTCGCGGTGATCGGGCTGGGACTCAACGAGGCCGCGTACATGGCCGAGATCGTCCGGGCCGGCGTGAACTCGGTCGCCGAGGGGCAGACCGAGGCGTCGGTGGCACTCGGCATGACGTGGTCGCAGACCATGCGCCGCACGGTCCTGCCGCAGGCCATGCGGGTGATCATCCCGCCCACGGGCAACGAGCTGATCAGCATGCTGAAGACGACGTCGCTGGTCACCGCGGTGCCGTACAGCCTGGAGTTGTACGGACGTGCCAGAGACATCTCGGGCGCGAACTTCCAGCCCATCCCGCTGCTGATGGTGGCCGCCACCTGGTACCTCGCCATCACCAGCCTGCTCATGATCGGCCAGTTCTACCTGGAGCGGTACTACTCGAAGGGTGCGTCCCGCAAGCTCACCCCGCGGCAACTGCAGGCGCTCGCCGACGCGCAGGGCAAGCCGCTCGTGATCGAGCCCGGGCCGGAGACCTTGCCCGACACACCCGGAGGGGAACGACGATGACGCCGATGGTCAAGGCGGACCGGGTCTGCAAGAACTTCGGGGCGCTGAAGGTACTCAAGGGTGTGTCGCTGGAGATCGACGCCGGCCAGGTCCTGTGCCTGGTCGGGCCCTCGGGCTCGGGGAAGTCGACGTTCCTGCGGTGCATCAACCACCTCGAGCAGGTCAATGCCGGGCGGCTGTACGTCGACGGCGAGATCGTCGGGTACTCCGAGCGGGGCGGCAAGCTCTACGAACTCCATCCCAGGGCTGCCGCGAAGCAGCGCCGCGACATCGGGATGGTCTTCCAGCACTTCAACCTCTTCCCGCACCGGACGGCACTCGAGAACATCATCGAGGCGCCCATCCAGGTGAAGAGGCTGAACAAGAAGAAGGCGCTCGAGCGGGGACGGGATCTCCTCGAGCAGGTGGGCTTGAGCGAGAAGGCGGACGCGTACCCGGCGCAACTGTCGGGTGGGCAGCAGCAGCGCGTCGCCATCGCCCGCGCGCTGGCGATGGACCCCAAGCTGATGCTGTTCGACGAGCCGACGTCCGCGCTCGACCCGGAGCTGGTCGGGGAGGTGCTGACCGTGATGAAGGATCTCGCGGCAGGCGGCATGACGATGGTCGTCGTCACGCACGAGATGGGCTTCGCACGCGAGGTGGCCGACCAGCTCGTGTTCATGGACGCCGGCGTCGTCGTCGAATCGGGGAACCCCCGCGAGCTGCTCGCCAATCCGCAGCACGACCGCACCAAGTTGTTCCTGTCGAAGCTGCTGTAGTGGCCTCCGGCCCCGTGAGTACTTCTCAACCGCGGGCGGTTAAGAAGTACTCACGGGTTTGCGGCAGCTGAAGATGGCGGTGCCGGGGAAGATCTGTCCACGCAGTGGGCTCCACTGCCCCCATTCGCGGTCGAGCCACTCGGGCCACTCCGGCTCGATGATGTCGCGTACCTCCAGGCCTGCCGCCACGATCTCGCGAACCCGGTCGCCGATGGTCCGGTGGTGCTCGACGTAGGTGGGGACGCCGTCGCCGTCGACCTCCACGTAGGGCGTGCGGTCGAAGTAGGGGAGCGACGCGGTGAGCCCGCGCGGGCCCGGATCGTCCGGGAAGATCCAGCGGATCGGATGGTTCACGGCGAACACCCACAGCCCGCCCGGGCGGAGAACTCGGGCCACCTCACTCATCACCCGCTGTGAGTCCGCCACGAACGGAACTGCACCAAAAGCCGAACATGCGATGTCGAAACTCGCGTCGGAGAAGGGGAGGTGCTCGGCTCCCGCATGAACGAGCGGCACAGTCGCGCCGCCCGCCCGCATGGCCTCGACCCCGCGGGTCAGCATCGACATGGACAGATCGAGCCCGACCGCCCGGGCGCCCCGGCCGGCGAGCCATCGCGCACAGGGCGCGGAACCGCAGCCCACCTCGAGGACGTCCTTGCCCGCCACGTCACCGAGCAGGTGGTAATCGCCCTCGTGGAGTCCCTCCGGACACCAGACGAACTCGCCCTCGGACGAGTCCACGCCGAGGAACTCGCCGTGGGTGCGGTGGTAGTCGTCCGCATCGGCGTCCCACCAGGCGCGGCTCGCGCGTTCGCTGGACTCGGAATCGACACGGACCCTGCTCACCCCGGACGTTCCGAGCACGCTGTTGGCGGTGCCGTGACGGTCGTCTTCGGGGGAGAGAGGGGAATCGGAGGGGCGAGGATCGGGCATGGGCAACAGAGTAGAGCGTGGGAACGTGCCCGGGTTTGCCCAGCTTGCCCACGGGCGCGTAGCCTATTGCACGCGAGTGTCTATGTGTGCGGCATCGGATTCGGTTCAGTTCGAGTTTGTTCGGTTCCAGTCGGGTGTCGTTCACTGCGCTTGCGGTGATCTGATTCGGCGGGAATGTTCCGTCGGTTCAGGTTGCTTGTCCGACAGAACACCATCAACCGACCACAACCCGTCCGGAGCAACTCAACACATGCCCTCCACCACCGTGACCTCGCCGCAGGTAGCCGTCAACGACATCGGCTCCGCCGAGGACTTCCTCGCCGCCATCGACGCAACGATCAAGTACTTCAACGATGGCGACATCGTCGAAGGCACCATCGTCAAGGTCGATCGTGACGAGGTCCTGCTCGACATCGGTTACAAGACCGAAGGCGTCATCCCTTCCCGTGAGCTCTCCATCAAGCACGACGTCGACCCCAACGAGGTCGTCTCCGTGGGCGATGAGGTCGAAGCTCTCGTCCTCACCAAGGAGGACAAGGAAGGCCGACTGATCCTGTCGAAGAAGCGCGCTCAGTACGAGCGTGCCTGGGGCACCATCGAGGAGCTCAAGGAGAAGGACGAGGCCGTCAAGGGCACCGTCATCGAGGTCGTCAAGGGCGGCCTGATCCTCGACATCGGCCTGCGTGGCTTCCTCCCCGCTTCGCTCGTCGAGATGCGCCGTGTCCGCGATCTCCAGCCGTACGTCGGCAAGGAGATCGAGGCCAAGATCATCGAGCTCGACAAGAACCGCAACAACGTCGTCCTCTCGCGCCGCGCATGGCTCGAGCAGACGCAGTCCGAGGTTCGCAGCGAGTTCCTGCACCAGCTGCAGAAGGGCCAGGTCCGCAAGGGCGTCGTGTCCTCCATCGTCAACTTCGGTGCCTTCGTGGACCTGGGCGGCGTCGACGGCCTGGTGCACGTTTCCGAGCTGTCCTGGAAGCACATCGACCACCCGTCCGAGGTTGTCGAGGTCGGCACCGAGGTCACCGTCGAGGTTCTCGACGTCGACCTGGACCGCGAGCGCGTCTCCCTGTCGCTCAAGGCCACCCAGGAAGACCCGTGGCGTCAGTTCGCCCGTACGCACGCCATCGGCCAGATCGTGCCCGGCAAGGTCACGAAGCTGGTTCCGTTCGGTGCCTTCGTGCGCGTCGAAGAGGGAATCGAAGGCCTCGTCCACATCTCCGAGCTGGCCGAGCGCCACGTGGAGGTCCCGGACCAGGTTGTCGGCGTCAACGACGATGCACTCGTCAAGGTCATCGACATCGACCTCGAGCGTCGTCGCATCTCGCTGTCGCTGAAGCAGGCCAACGAGGACTACAACGCCGAGTTCGATCCGTCCAAGTACGGCATGGCGGACAGCTACGACGAGCAGGGCAACTACATCTTCCCCGAGGGCTTCGATCCCGAGACCAACGAATGGCTCGAGGGCTTCGACAAGCAGCGTGAAGAGTGGGAGAACCGCTACGCCGAGGCTGAGCGTCGTCACAAGATGCACACCGCTCAGATGGAGAAGACCGCTGCAGACGAGGCCGCCGAGGCTGCCACCGCTGCTGCCGGCTACTCCTCCGAGTCGGGTGCCGGCGACGCCGACGCCGCAGCGTCCTCCAGCGCCTCGTCGTCCGAGTCTGCCGGCGGATCGCTCGCCAGCGACGCACAGCTCGCCGCACTGCGCGAGAAGCTGTCGGGCAACGCCTAGTAAGTCCGCCTGACTCGTCAGGCAAAGCCGAAGACCCCGCTCCTGCATTGCAGGGGCGGGGTCTCGTCGTTGCAGGACGTCCGAACATGACTGTGGCCCAACCTCTTCGGAGGTTGGGCCACAGTGGTGTCGGGTGAGGCGGGCGCTCAGTTCGCGGTGGCGGGAATCCAGTAACCGGACGACGACTGCACCTCGGCGCGCTTGCGCATCGTTGCGAAGCTGTGCCTGCCCTGGCCGATGAGTGCCGTGAGCCAGGTCCGGCGATGTTCGGCGAGCGCGGAGGCCACCTCGGGGATCTCGATGCAATGCACCCCGCCCGCAATGCCGAGGCGGTGCCGACCGAACTGGTTGCGGTGATCGCGCATGGCGTTCCTCTTCTTCGAGAAGGTGCAGGTCGGGTGCGTTCGCTAGAACATAACCGACCGTGTCGGACATCTGTGGTATTTGGGGCAGGTGAGTCTGCAGGGAGGGAAGAGGGTGGAGATCGGCGAGGGACGTGCGTACTCGGTGCACGGCGGGTGCAACACTGGGGGGCGTGTTGAGAATCGGCCTCACTGGAGGCATAGGAGCCGGTAAGTCCACCGTGTCGAAGGTCCTCGCCGAACTCGGGGCCGTGATCGTCGATGCCGATCTGATTGCGCGGGAGGTCGTCGAACCCGGAACACCCGGCCTCGCGGCCCTCGTCGATCGGTTCGGCGAAGAGATCCTGACGGAGGACGGCGCGCTCGACCGGCCCGCCCTGGCCGCCCGCGCCTTTGCCGACGACGAATCGCGGCTCGCGCTGAATGCCATCGTTCACCCGCTCGTCGGGGCGCGCACCACCGAGACCATCGAATCGGCGCCCAAGGACGCGATCCTCGTCCAGGACATTCCGCTGCTGGTCGAGGGCGGAATGGGCGCTGCCTTCCACCTGGTCGTCGTTGTGTTCGTCGATGCCGAGGAGCGGGTGCAGCGGCTCGTCGGATCGCGGGGGATGCCCGAGACCGATGCGCGGGCGCGGATCGCAGCCCAGGCCGACGACGATCAGCGGCGGGCGGCGGCCGACGTCTGGCTCGACAACAGCGGCGCCCCGGGCGCACTCGAGCCGGAGATCCGGGCGCTGTGGTCGGAGCGTCTCGTGCCGTTCGAGTCCAATATCCGCACCCGGACCGTCGTCCGTTTCCTGCCCGAACTCGCCCCGCCGAACCCGCAGTGGCCGGCGCAGGCGGACCGGCTGATCGCTCGGTTGCGACTGGTGTGCGGTGACCGCGCTGTCCGGGTCGACCACATCGGGTCGACGGCCGTCGAGGGATTGCCCGCCAAGGACGTCCTCGACGTGCAGGTGACGGTCGCGAACCTCGAAACGGCGGACGACCTCGCCGAATCACTCGCCGACGCCGGGTTCCCCCGCATCGAGCACATCACCGCCGACGACCCGAAGCCCTCGTACCAGGGCGGAGAGACCGACCCGGCGCTGTGGGGCAAGCGAATCCACGGCGGTGCCGACCCGGGACGGCCCGTCAACATCCATCTTCGTGTCGACGGGTGGCCCGGGCAGCAGTTCGCGCTCGTGTTCCGCGACTGGCTGCGCGCCGACACCGACGCCCGCACCGAGTACCTCGCGGTCAAGGAAGGTGCGGCGGAGAAGGCTGCCGGTCACACGGACTACCGCGACGCGATCACCGCCTACGTCGACGCGAAGTCCCCGTGGTTCGACCGCGCCTATCACCGGGCGTGGGAATGGGCCGAGCGGACCGGCTGGCGCGCGTAGGTCACCGCCAGTCGATCGGCATCCCGATCGAGGCCAGCCACCGGCCGAGGTCGTGGCCGTGCGCGGCAATTCCGTCGATCGCCGTGGTGGCGGTGAGGATCGCCTGCTCGACCGTCGCGGTGTCGAGCAGTCCGGTGCTGTGCGCCTCCATCAACTCGTCGACGTCGAGGAGTTCGGTGTCCCGGCCGGTGCGGACGACCAGGTCCAGGTAGTGGTCCTCCGACTTCCACACGTCGTCACCTCGGGTGAAGGTGCCGATGTCGACGTAGTGGTCCTGATCGCGCTGGTGGTAGGGGTGGTAGTGGAAGATCGACGCGCGCAGACCGAGGTCGGGGAGCAGCCACGACTCCAGGTAGTGGAACTGCCGGTGGTCGGAGGTGCGCGCCATGTACAGCCCCCACGGCTCGACGCGGTAGTGATCGACGTGGCGGACGAACCCCTTGGGGTCGGTGTTGGTGTGATCTCGTAGGTCGAAGTACTCGACCTTCGGTGGGTGGATGTCGTGACTCGCGCCTGCCATGGTGGGGAACCTACCGGGTTTTTCAGCCCACGGAGATCGTCGGGGAGTTTGTCGGTACCTGCGCCTACCCTGGTTGCATGGCGTTTGCATCCGAGCACCCCGTGGTGGCACATTCCGAGTTCCGTCCCATCGGGGATATCGAGCGGTCGGAAGCGCGGTTCGAGGTCGTCAGCGACCACAAGCCGGCCGGCGACCAGCCCACCGCGATCGCCGATCTGGAACGCCGCATCAACGCCGGCGAGAAGGACGTGGTCCTGCTCGGCGCCACCGGTACGGGTAAGTCCGCGACCACGGCGTGGTTGATCGAGAAGGTGCAGCGGCCCACCCTGGTGATGGCGCCCAACAAGACGCTCGCCGCGCAGTTGGCCAACGAGCTTCGCGACATGCTGCCCAACAACTCCGTCGAGTACTTCGTCTCGTACTACGACTACTACCAGCCCGAGGCGTACATCGCGCAGACCGACACCTACATCGAGAAGGACTCGTCGATCAACGACGACGTCGAGCGACTGCGCCACTCCGCGACGTCGAGCCTGCTCTCGCGGCGGGACGTGGTCGTGGTGGCGTCCGTGTCGTGCATCTACGGCCTCGGCACCCCGCAGTCGTACCTCGACCGGTCGGTGCAGCTCGAGGTCGGTGTGGAGGTTCCGCGCGATGCGCTGCTGCGGCTGCTGGTCGATGTGCAGTACACCCGCAACGATCTGGCGTTCACCCGCGGATCCTTCCGGGTGCGCGGCGACACCGTCGAGATCATTCCCTCCTACGAGGAGCTGGCGGTGCGGATCGAGTTCTTCGGCGACGAGATCGAGGCGCTGTACTACCTGCACCCCCTCACCGGGGACGTGGTGCGGAAGGTCGACTCGGTGCGCATCTTCCCGGCGACGCATTACGTCGCGGGTCCCGAGCGGATGGAACGCGCCGTCAAGGACATCGAAGCCGAACTCGAGGAACGGCTCGCCGACCTCGAGAACAAGGGCAAGCTGCTCGAGGCGCAGCGGCTGCGGATGCGCACACAGTACGACCTCGAGATGATCAAGCAGGTCGGGTTCTGCTCCGGCATCGAGAACTACTCGCGTCACATCGACGGTCGTGGGCCGGGCACCGCGCCCGCCACACTGATCGACTACTTCCCGGAGGACTTCCTCCTCGTCATCGACGAGTCCCACGTGACGGTCCCGCAGATCGGCGCGATGTACGAGGGTGACATGTCGCGTAAGCGGAACCTCGTCGAGTTCGGGTTCCGGTTGCCGTCCGCCACCGACAACCGCCCGCTGACCTGGGAGGAATTCACCCAGCGCATCGGGCAGACGGTGTACCTGTCGGCCACACCCGGCAAGTACGAGCTCGGACAGGCAGGCGGGGAGTTCGTCGAGCAGGTCATCCGCCCCACCGGTCTCGTCGACCCCCAGGTGGTCGTCAAACCGACCAAGGGGCAGATCGACGACCTCGTGCACGAGATCCGCGAACGCGCGGACCGCGACGAGCGCGTCCTCGTCACCACGTTGACGAAGAAGATGGCGGAAGACCTCACCGACTACCTCCTCGAACTCGGGATCCGGGTGCGGTACCTGCACTCGGACATCGACACCCTGCGACGGGTCGAGCTGCTCCGGCAGCTTCGGCTCGGGGAGTACGACGTTCTGGTGGGTATCAACCTGCTGCGTGAGGGCCTCGACCTTCCCGAGGTGTCGTTGGTGGCCATCCTCGACGCCGACAAGGAGGGGTTCCTCCGGAGCTCGACCAGCCTCATCCAGACCATCGGCCGTGCAGCTCGTAACGTCTCCGGCCAGGTCCACATGTACGCCGACAAGATCACCGACTCGATGCAGCACGCGATCGAGGAGACCGAGCGGCGGCGTGAGAAGCAGATCGCCTACAACGAGAAGATGGGCGTCGATCCGCAGCCGCTGCGGAAGAAGATCGCGGACATCCTCGACCAGGTCTACGAGGAAGCCGAGGACACGGCCAGCGGGGTCGACGTCGGCGGTTCCGGACGCAACGCCACCCGCGGGCGCCGCGCGCAGGGCGAGGCCGGACGCTCGGTCAGCGCCGGGGTCTACGAGGGTCGCGACACGAAGTCGATGCCCAGGGCGGAGTTGGCGGACCTGGTCAAGGAATTGACCGATCAGATGATGAACGCCGCCCGCGATCTGCAGTTCGAACTCGCCGGGCGACTGCGCGACGAGATCGCCGACCTGAAGAAGGAGCTGCGCGGCATGGACGCCGCGGGCCTGAAATAGCGGCGGCGTCGAGGCAGTACGGTCTGAAGCATGGATGCACACAGCGCAGGTAGTACCGCCCGGTCCTTGGAGTTGCTTCATTCCCTCAGCTATTTCGTTCCCGAGGTCGAGGATCGTCTGGTCGAGGCGGGTCTCGAGCCGGGTCGGATGGGCTACTTCGCGGGCCGCTCCGCGGCGTTGGGCGCGGTCGGTGCGGGCGTCGTCACTGCGACCTTCTTCAACTTCAGTCCGGCCGTGATCGAGTCGGTCATTCCGCGTGCCTGGGGTCTGGCCACGCCCGCGGCAATCGTCGCGGCGCGATACCGGGCAGTCGGGGAGGCGTATGTGCGACTTCTCGGCGAATCGGTGACGAATTCTCCGGAGATGGCCGAGGCCGCCGAACTCGCGTCGATCGCCGCCCGGGGGATCCAGGGTGTCGAGGGTAGGCCCCTATACGCGGGTTATGCGGAGGTGGAGTGGCCGGACGCACCGCACCTCGCCTTCTGGCATGCCCTCACGTTGTTGCGGGAGTACCGCGGCGACGGTCACGTCGCCGCCCTGCAGACGGCGGGGCTCAGCGGACTCGAATCTCTGATCACGCACACCGCGACCGGATTCGGATTCCAGAAGAAGTTCGCGATCACCCGCCGCGCCTGGACTCAGGACCAGTGGGACTCGGCGAGCGACAGTCTGCGCGACCGCGAGATCCTGGATGCGCGGGGTGAACTCACCGCAGACGGCAAGGAACTGCGCGAACTGGTCGAGGATCTCACCGACGATCTCGCGCTGGCCCCGTGGGCCGCGCTGGGGGAGGACGGGGCGGCCCGGCTCGTCGAACTCGCGACCCCGTGGCGTGACGCGATCGTCGCGGCGGGGGTGTTCCCGGCCGGCGTGTTCGGTCCCAAGGTCGGCACGTCACGTTGACGCTGATCACAGCCCGGGCGCGTCCGGAATGTGATCCGTCATGCACTGGGGATATCCCCTGTGGCATGTGTTGCAAATGCACCTATGCGGGCACCGATACAGCTAGGGTCAGCGCAGTGGCTGCTGGGTCCAGGCATGACGGATGTCCGGACCCCGGCCAATTGACCACCGCAGACATGGAGGAATGAATGAGCGCCTACCGGACCGTTGTCGTCGGAACCGATGGCTCCGAGTCGTCGTTTCTGGCCGTCGAGAAGGCTGCCGCCATCGCGGGGGACGCCGGCGCCAAGCTGATCATCGCCTGCGCGTACTACCCGGCCGATCCGAAGGACGTCGGGCAGGCCGCCGACGCGCTCGGTGACGAGGCCTACCAGATCACCGGTTCTGCCCCGACGTACGAGATCCTCCGCACCGCGAAGGAGCGCGCCCACGCCGCCGGCGCCAAGGAGGTCGTGGAACGCGCCGTCGTCGGCGCCCCCGTCGAATCGCTGCTGAACCTGGTCGACGAGGTCGAGGCCGGTCTCCTGGTGATCGGCAACCGGGGACTCAACACCCTTACCGGGCGTCTCCTCGGCTCGGTTCCGTCGGATGCCGCACGCAAGTCGACGTCCGACGTCCTCATCGTCCACACGGTGCGCTGACGCACGACTCGATCAGCAGTAATTCGCCTCGGCGGCATCGAGATAGACCTGCGCCACCTGTTCGGTGGTGAGGCCGATATCCGACGTCGCCGAGGCGAACTGCGCTATCGGGGTCAGATGCGCGAGGATCGTCGCCTCGTCGGTGCCCCCGGACAGCTGACCGCAAATCCCGTTGGCGAGTGCCATGACCGTGTCGTCGGGCAGCGCCGGTATGCCGGCTCCGATCAGCGACTCCTTGTAGCGCAGGCCACGGGCGTCCAGGTGTGACGCGGCTGTCGTGGACACAACCGAGGCCGTTGACGGCGGATCGGAGGCGGTGGCCTCCGAACACGCGGTCAGCACGATCGCGGTGAGGACGAGCCCACACCCCATCAGCCGACCGCGGCCGCCCGGTGTCACGACAGAATCCCGACCTCGGCCGGACCGAGTTCGGACAGCACCGAGGGCAAGGTCTTGGTGTGCACCACACCGAGTCGTTGCGTCGCGCGGGTCAGGGCGACGTAGAGGTCGTTCATTCCCCGCGGCGACTCGTCGAGAATGTCCTGGGGTTCGGCGATGAGCACCGAGTCGAACTCCAACCCCTTGACGTCCCGAACCGTCAGGACGCTGACGGTGTCCGACCTCAGGTCGGAGAGTGCGGCGACGAGGTCGTGGCCCCCGATCACGACAGTGGTGCCCGGTCCGGTTTCCCGGGACACGCAGGTGCGCACGGTGTCTGCGAGTTCGCCTTCGGACACCTGCAGTGCCCACGGAGCGAAACCGGATTCGCGCACCGACCGCGGCACTGTCTGTTCGGCGTCGATCTCGGCGAGAACCCGCCGTGCCGTCGTCATGATCTCCGCCGGAGTGCGGTAGTTGACGGTCAGTTCCGTCAGCTTCCACCGTGTGGCCACGTACGGCTCGAGGATCCGTTGCCACGACGACGTTCCCGCCGGGTCGCCGGTCTGCGCGGTGTCGCCGACGAGCGTCATCCAGCGATTCGGTATGCGCCGCATCAGCATTCGCCAGGCCATCTCCGAGAGCTCCTGCGCCTCGTCGACGATCACGTGGCCGTAGGTCCAGGTTCGGTCGCCCGCTGCGCGCTCCGCGGTCGTCTGGTGCTGTCCCACGTCGTGGCGTTCGGCCAGCTGACTGGCGTCGATCAGGTCGTAGGCCATCAGAATTTCCGGGTCCAGCTCGTCCTCGAGATCCTGTGGCGCCGAACCGGTCAGGATGTCCAGAGCGCCCTGGGCATCCGCGATCTGGGCGCGCCACTGGCGGCGGGCGCGCTCCCGTTCGGCGGCGTCGTCGACGCCGAGCAGTTCCGCCAATTCGTCGAGCAGGGGTGCGTCGGCGGCACTGAAGCCGCGCATGACGGGGCGTCGCAGCGACTCACGTTGCGCTTCGGTCAGATTCGGCGCGGCGTCGGCCAGTCGCTTCGGCGAGGCATACAGTTCGGCGAGGACCTGCTGCGGTGACAGTTCCGGCCACAGCGCACTGATCGCCGTCATGATCTCCGGGTCTTCGCGCATCTCGTCCCGCATATCGGCGATGTCGTCCCGGCTCAGCAGGTTGCCGCCGTCGACGACGTTGGCGCCCAGTGTGTCCGCGAGTTGCTGGGCGAGTGCCTCGATGACCGACGAGACGAAGATGGGACGGGCCAGGTTGTGCGGGCGTCGCGACGACCTCGCCCGGCCACGAGCGCGGGTGACGACCTTGCGGTCGAGGGTGATCCGGTAGGTGTCGAACGTCAGCTCGACGGGACGCGACGGCACCTCCTGCCGGTCCCGGACCGCCTTCTTGAGGACGTCGAGCATGTCGAGCGAGCCCTTGATCTCGCCGGCGTCGAGGCCGTCCTCGACGGTGGCGCGGACGCCGGGGTAGAGGTCGCCGATGGTCGAGAGCAGCACACCGGTCTCGCCGAGCGACGGCAGCACCTGACCGATGTAGTCGAGGAACGTGGCGTTGGGGCCGATGATGAGGACACCGGCCTTGGCGAGCTGCTGACGGTAGGTGTACAGCAGGTAGGCGGCGCGGTGCAGAGCGACCGCGGTCTTGCCGGTTCCGGGTCCGCCCTGGACCACCAGCACACTCTTGTGTTCCGACCGGATGATGGCGTCCTGTTCACCCTGGATCGTCTCGACGATGTCGTTCATTTGACCCGTGCGGGCCGCGTTGAGGGCCGCGAGCAGCGCACTCTCACCCGCGACGCCGTCCGAGCCGGTGACCGTGCCCGCGGCCTCCGCCGCCGCCAGATCCAGATACTCGTCGTTGACGGCCGTCACCCGGCGGCTTCGCGTCCGGATGTGCCGTCGACGGGAGACGCCGTCGGGGGCGGCGGGGGTGGCGAGGTAGAACGGGCGGGCAAGGGGCGCACGCCAATCGAGGAGCATCGTCTCGTAGTCGTTCTCCTCGTCGAGGATGCCGAGTCGGCCGATGTAGCGGTGCTCGCCGTCGAGATCGATTCGCCCGAAGCACAGACCGTTCTCGGCGGCGTCGTATTTGGCGAGGTCTTCGGTGTAGAGCTGGTTGAACGACTCCCGCTCGCTGCGGGCTTGCGGGGTCCCGCCGGTTTCGAGCAGAACACGGCTCAGCCGGTTCGCCGCGTACTGGCGAAGGCCGTCCAGTCGGGTGTAGAGCA
Source organism: Rhodococcus sp. JS3073 (assembly GCF_026810085.1). Lineage (NCBI taxonomy): Bacteria > Bacillati > Actinomycetota > Actinomycetes > Mycobacteriales > Nocardiaceae > Rhodococcus > Rhodococcus sp. JS3073. Next base: position 7,440,431 of record NZ_CP113951.1, read on the forward strand.
TCGTCACGTACTGCTGCTCGAGCTCGCGCTCGTCGCGTGACGTGTCCTCGTCGGGCAAGAGGTCTCCTTGACTGGTTCGGCTGCAACCGGATCGGCTGCAAAAGTGCCTGGACAGTCTAGTCGGCCCCGGAGGCGGCCCGCTGACAGTGCAGGTCAGGGGCGATCTCCGGGGCCGATCAGATCGAATATCCGGCGCCGGTCGGCGCCGCGGATCGGGTCAGTGGGACAGTTCGTCCCGCTTCGCTCGGGCCTTCTCGAGCGCGGTTTCCGCTTGCTTGCGGGCCCGCTTGCTCAGCACCTCACTGCGTTCCGCGGCGGTGCCTGCCCATTCGCCGCTCTTCTCGCGGGCGACCTCGGCCAATTCCGGGCCGCGCTCTTTGGCGACGTCGACGAGTTCCGCTCCGCGTTCCTTTGCCAGTTCGACGAGTTCCGCGCCGCGCTCCTTGGCGACCTCGGCCCACTCGGAGCCGTGTTCCTTGGCGATTTCGGCCCACTCGGAGCCGTGTTCCTTCGCGACGTCCGCCCACTCGGGGCCGCGGTCCGCCGCGACCTTCGCGAATTCGGCGCCACGGTCTTTCGCGATCTCGAGGAGCCCGGACCCGCGCTCGGCGGCCTCACCGGACAGGATGCGTGCGCGCTCCGACGCCGCAGCCAACGCCTCCGCGATCTCGGGACCGTGATGGTCGTGACCCGATCCGAGCGGCAGAGCCGCTGCCACGGTCTCCTGTGCGTGCCGGGCGGCGCGACGGCCACGCCAGCCGAGGGACGGCTTGCCCTCGGTGTCGACGGCGGCGATCAGCAGTCCGCCGAGCAGGCTGACGTTCTTGAGGAACTGAGTGCGCTGCGCCGCCTTCTTGGCGGGGTCGGTCTCGTTCCAGAAGTCGTGCCCCACAACGGTAGTGGGCACGAGGCTGCCGGCAAGCGCGAGGGACGCGAGTCGCGGCGCCTTCCCGGTGGCGAGAAGAATTCCGCCGCCGATCTGCACGGCGGCGTTGATCTTGACCAACGTCTCCGGGTCGGACGGGATCTTCTGCGTGACGGACCCGGGAAGCGCCTCGGTGGACTTGTCGATCAGTGGTGCGGCGGCCTGTGCTCTCTGCGCCGGATTTCGAAGTGCATCGATCCCTCCGCTGATGAAGACTGCGGACAGCAGTGGGCGAGCGATACGACGGACAAGCATTCCTGGCCTCCCAATCTCGAGTTCTCCCGTCTCACACTAACGAGAGTTCTGGGCAGCCGTCGGCGTACGACTGAGTTGCCGAACCGACGTGCTGCCCATTCACCAGTACCCAGGGAGGCCGATCGCCAATCGCGGACCGTTCGGTGCGCAATCGGCGATCGGGTGGGGTCACCAGCCGCGCTCGCGCCACTCCCCGAGGTGGGGGCGCTCGGCCCCGAGGGTGGTGTCGTCACCGTGGCCGGGGTAGACGACCGTGTCGTCGCCGTAGCGGTCGAAGAGCTTGGTTTCGACGTCGGAGAGCAGCGATGCGAACTTGCCGGCGTCGGCGGTCTTACCGACGCCGCCGGGGAAGAGGGAGTCGCCGGTGAAGAGATGGGTGCGTCCGCCGCCGGCCTCGGTGAGCGCGAGTGCGACGGAGCCGGGGGTGTGGCCGGCGAGGTGGATCACGTCGAGGGTGACGTCGCCGACGGTGACCGTGTCACCGTCCTCGAGGAGACGGTCGGGCCGGACGGGCAGTGCGTCGGCGTCGAGCGGATGGGCGGCGGTGTCCACGCGGGTGGCGGCCGCGACGTCCTCGAGCGCCAGCCAGTGGTCGCCGTGCTGGTGTGTGGTGACGATCAGCTCGAGGGACGGAGCGTGTTCGCCGATCAGTTGGTTGACGCGGTCCGCCTCGTTGGCGGCGTCGATGAGGACGGATTTTCCGGTTGTGGAACAGACGACCAGGTACACGTTGTTGTCCATGGGGCCGACGGACATCTTCGTGATCGTGGCTCCCGGAACCGTGCGGCGCTGCGGCGCCGACCCGGGGGAGACGTGGCCGGTGTACGAGTCTTCTATCACCATGGGCTGCTCGGTCATGATGGGGAGGCTACCGTCGAATACAGGCAGGTGAGTGGCAGGGCGGCCATCCGTCCCACAGAACCTGTCGGTGCCCCGGCTTACCATGGCACGGCCAGAGGGCCCAGCGTTCATGCGTGTCCTCGGCTGTCGAACAATGAAGGGACTTGGAGTGGCGGATCGCCTTATCGTGCGGGGTGCCCGTGAGCACAATCTGCGAGGGGTCGATCTCGATCTGCCCCGCGACAGCCTGATCGTGTTCACCGGGCTGTCGGGCTCGGGCAAGTCGAGTCTGGCGTTCGACACGATCTTCGCCGAGGGTCAGCGACGCTACGTCGAGTCGCTGTCGGCGTACGCGCGCCAGTTCCTCGGTCAGATGGACAAGCCCGACGTCGACTTCATCGAAGGTCTGTCGCCTGCGGTGTCCATCGACCAGAAGTCGACCAACCGCAACCCGCGGTCGACGGTCGGCACCATCACGGAGGTCTACGACTACCTCCGTCTGCTGTACGCCCGCGCCGGCACCGCCCACTGCCCGGTGTGTGGTGAGCAGATCGCGCGGCAGACGCCGCAGCAGATCGTCGACCAGGTCCTCGACATGGAGGAAGGCACCCGCTTCCAGGTGCTCGCTCCCGTCGTGCGGACCCGCAAGGGTGAATTCGTCGACCTGTTCGACCAGCTCAACATGCAGGGCTACTCACGTGTGCGGGTCGACGGCGTCGTGCATCCGCTGTCCGATCCGCCCAAGCTCAAGAAGCAGGAGAAGCACGACATCGAGGTCGTCGTCGACCGCCTCACCGTCAAGGCCAGCTCCAAGCAGCGGCTCACCGATTCCGTCGAGACCGCGCTGCGGTTGGCGGAGGGCATCGTCGTCCTCGACTTCGTCGACCGCGAAGAGAACGCCGCAGACCGGGAACGCCGGTTCTCGGAGAAGCTCGCGTGCCCGAACGGACACGCGCTCTCCATCGACGACCTCGAACCCCGGTCGTTCTCGTTCAACTCCCCGTACGGCGCGTGCCCCGAGTGCACCGGCCTCGGCATCCGCAAGGAGGTCGACCCCGACCTCGTGGTCCCCGATCCCGAGCTGTCCCTCGAGGACGGAGCGATCGCACCGTGGTCGATGGGGCAGAGTTCCGAATACTTCGGCCGCCTGCTGTCCGGGCTCGGCGACATTCTCGGCTTCGACATGAAGACGCCGTGGAACAAGCTGCCCGCGAAGGCACGCCGCGCGATCCTGGAGGGCAGCGAGGAACAGGTCCACGTCCGATACAAGAACCGGTACGGGCGTACCCGTTCCTACTACGCCGAGTTCGAGGGCGTCATGCCGTTCCTGCACCGCCGGCTCGAGCAGACCGAGTCGGACCAGATGAAGGAACGCTACGACGGCTACATGCGAGACACCCCCTGTCCCGCGTGTGGCGGTGCGCGTCTGCGCCCCGAGATCCTGTCGGTCACGATCGCGAACGAGAAGTTCGGCATGAAGTCGATCGCCGAGGTCTGTGAACTGTCGATCTCCGATTGCGCCGACTTCCTGAACAGCCTCACGCTGGGCAGTCGCGAGGAGGCCATCGCCGGTCAGGTGCTCAAGGAGGTCCAGGCACGTCTCGGCTTCCTGCTCGACGTCGGCCTCGAATACCTGTCGCTCGCCCGCGCCGCAGGCACCCTGTCCGGCGGTGAGGCGCAGCGTATTCGCCTCGCCACCCAGATCGGCTCGGGCCTGGTGGGCGTCCTGTACGTCCTCGACGAGCCGTCGATCGGTCTGCATCAGCGCGACAACCGGCGTCTCATCGAGACCCTGACGCGTCTTCGCGACCTCGGGAACACACTCATCGTGGTCGAACACGACGAAGACACCATCCGGACGTCCGACTGGGTGGTCGACATCGGACCGCTCGCAGGCGAGCACGGAGGCAAGGTCGTCCACAGCGGGCCGTACGAGGAACTGCTCGACTGCGAGGAATCCCTCACCGGCGCGTACCTGTCGGGGCGCAGTCACATCGAGATTCCGGCCATCCGCCGACCGGTCGATCGCAAGCGGCAGGTCACGGTGATCGGCGCGCGCGAACACAACCTCGGGGGTATCGACGTCAGTTTCCCGCTGGGTGTGCTCACGTCGGTCACCGGCGTGTCCGGGTCCGGTAAGTCGACGCTCGTCAACGACATCCTCGCGACGGTGATGGCGAACAAACTCAACGGCGCCCGCCAGGTGCCGGGCCGGCACACCCGCATCAACGGGCTCGACCAGCTGGACAAGCTCGTGCAGGTCGACCAGTCGCCGATCGGCCGCACCCCGCGGTCCAATGCGGCCACCTACACCGGGGTGTTCGACAAGATCCGCACCCTGTTCGCCGCCACCACGGAGTCGAAGGTGCGCGGCTACCAGCCGGGCCGGTTCTCGTTCAACGTCAAGGGCGGCCGGTGCGAGGCCTGCTCGGGCGACGGCACGCTGAAGATCGAGATGAACTTCCTGCCCGACGTGTACGTGCCGTGCGAGGTCTGCCACGGCGCCCGGTACAACCGCGAGACTCTCGAGGTCCACTACAAGGGCAAGACCATCGCCGAGGTCCTGGACATGCCGATCGAGGAGGCCGCGGAGTTCTTCGAGCCCATCACCTCGATCCACCGCTACCTCAAGACCCTGGTCGAGGTCGGACTCGGGTACGTGCGGCTCGGTCAGCCCGCGCCGACGTTGTCCGGTGGTGAGGCGCAGCGCGTGAAACTTGCTGCCGAACTGCAGAAACGTTCGACCGGCCGCACGGTGTACATCCTCGACGAGCCCACGACGGGTCTGCACTTCGAGGACATCCGTAAGCTGCTCGGTGTCGTCAACGGGTTGGTCGACAAGGGCAACACGGTGATCGTGATCGAGCACAACCTCGACGTGATCAAGACCTCCGACTGGGTGGTCGACATGGGGCCCGAGGGCGGGTCCGGCGGTGGAACCGTCGTCGCGCAGGGCACTCCGGAGGAGGTGGCGCAGGTTCCGGAGAGTTACACGGGTCGGTTCCTGGAAAACGTCCTCGAGGTGCCGGCGGCTCCCGCTGCGGCGAAATCGAAGGCGGCCAAGTCGTCGGCGACACGGAAGTCCGCTTCGACGAAGAAGACTGCCGCGGCCGCCACGGCGACACCGCGTAAGCGGGCGCCGAAGAAGGCCGCGGCAGTCAGCTGAGTTCGGTCAGTCCCTCGCGGCCGCGTCGATCGCGGTCGCGAGGTCTGCGGGCCGCGACCACATCGGCCAGTGACCGGTCGGCAGATCGACGTACTCGACCTTCGCGATCTGCGCGAGTTCGGCGGCCATCGGATGGCCCGCGCCTGCCATCTGCTGAATGACCTCCGACGGGAAGCTGGTGCAGATCACCGTGGTCGGCACGTCCAGCCGGCCGCTGTCGCGGAGTTCGAGCCTGTCCCTCGCGGGACCGGCCGGTTCGGGCACTGCGCGGTTACGGAACGTCTCGAGCATGACGTCGTCGAGTCCGTCGAGACTGCTGCCGTCGGCCTCAAGTTCGGACCACGACGGAAGCGGGATCTCGGCGACCGAAGGATCGAGATCCTCACGGAGTGCGGTGCCGTTCTGCAGTGGTCCCGAGTCGACGTAGACGATGCGGGCCAGTCGGCCGTGCACCCGATCGCTCGCCGCGTAGGCCACCGGTCCCGCACCGCTGTGCGCGACGAGCACAATCCGCTCCGACGACGGTGTGTTCGCGACGACGTCACCGATTGCGGAGATGTGATCGTCCAGTCGGATGCCGGCGCGGTCGCTGTCCGCGGAGCCGAGTCCGGGCAACGTCACCGCGGTGACGTGGTGTCCTCGCCGGACCAGGTCGGAAGCCACTGCCTCCCAAGCCCATGCGCCGAGCCAGAATCCGGGAGCCAGGATGATGTGAGTGTCTGTGCTGTCGTGTGCTTCGCTTGTCTGGGTCATGAGACAAGAGTGAACCCGTAACGGTGACATCTGCGTGTCACCGTATGTGTCACAGTCGCATAACGGAATCGGTCGGTCAGAATCGGGACTTTGCCGGGGTCGTTCGGCAGACTGCCCTCATGGACCGCGCCGCTCGCCTCCACGCCCTGACCGAAGAACTGCGCCGTGCGGGTGACCGGGGCCGGACCGCGGAGCAGTTGGCGGCGCAGTTCGAGGTGACCACCCGGACGATCAAGCGGGACATCGCCGTGCTGCAGTCCTCGGGTGCCCCGATCTGGGCCACTGCCGGGCCGGGTGGGGGATACGGGATCATCGGGAACGGCACGTTGCCGCCCGTGAATTTCACGCCCGCGCAAGCGGTCTCGGTGGCCCTGGCCCTCACGGCGTTTCGCGATGCGCCGTTCGCGACCGACGGCCGCGCCGCGCTGGCCAAGCTGCTCGACGTGATGGATGCCGAGTCGAGGGAGCGGGTGCACCGACTCGGCGCGAAGGTGTGGATCCGGCGAGACGACGACACGGCGAGCGCGGAACCACGCATCCGCCGCGTCGTCGAAGACGCAGTGCAGCGCGAACTGCTGGTGTCGCTCCGATATGTGGACCGGGACGGTGAGCGCACCGACCGCGTCGTCGAACCGCACCTTCTCGCTCACACGAGGGGATCGTGGTTCCTCGTCGCGTGGTGCCTGAGCCGCGCGGGTGTGCGGTGGTTCCGGCTGGACCGGGTGTCCGACGCCACCCTCACCGGCCGGTCGTTCGTCCCGCGCGATCCGAGTCTCTTCGGCGAACCGCCGGCCGACGCGCGCAGCGTGTTCGAGCGCTGAGATTCGATCAGAGCGCGCGGGCGGCGGCCACGGATCGGTTCAGCAACGAGACGAGAACCGACTCGTCGACGTCGGCGAGCTTCCTGACGTACAGGCAGCCCTTGCCGAGTGTGTGCTTGCCGAGCGCGGCGAGTTCGGCCTCGTGCTCGGAAAAGTCGAGCGAGAGGTACAGGGTGAGTGCCGCGGCCCGGGGCGAGAAGCCGATCAGTGCGGTATCGCCCTCGTGTCCGCTGGCATGCCTGTAGTGGCGCGAGCCGAACCCGACGATGCTGGTGCCCCACATCGCGGCGGGCTCCCCGCTCGCGGCGGTGAGCAGTTCCACCAGGTGTGTGCTGTCGGCGCGCTTCACCGGGTCGGCGATCGTGGCGAGGAACTCGTCGACGTCGGCGGGCGTCTGCGCGGTCTTGTTGCGGCTCGCCATGTCAGTACACGGGGCCGGTGTACTTCTCGCCCGGACCCTTGCCCGGTTCGTCCGGGTGCGAGGACGCTTCGCGGAAGGCGCGCTGCAGCGCCTGGAGGCCTTCCCGGATCGGTCCCGCGTGCGGTCCGAGGTACTCGATGGACGCGGTTACCAGGCCGGCGAGGGCGGTGATGACCCGGCGGGCCTCGTCGAGGTCGCGGTGGGGGCTGGAGTCGGGGTCGGCGTCGGAGAGGCCGAGTTTCTCGGCTGCCGAACTCATGAGCATGACCGCGGCGCGGCTGATGACCTCGACCGAGGGAACGTCGGCCAGTTCCCGGACGTCGGTATTCTGGTCACCGCCGGTCAGGGTGCCGTCGTTCGGGGTGTCATCGATGTTGTCCGTCATGCCTTAGAGGATTCCACCAGCGTCCGCCGGCGCAACGTCCCGGTATCGATTAGCTCACGACGTGCGCAAATGTTACTCTTGACCCAACGACCGCCTTCGGATTTGTCGGGGGCAGCAAGTGGAGTCCGACTCCCACCTCTGCGCGGCAGGTAAAACTGCAGTTCAGTGGTCCGGTCGCTCGGTCCGAGGTTACTCGGTTCGAGTTCCTCGAGTGTGAGGAGATGAGGGATCGGCGTGAGCCGTGAGTTCGTCTGATCGGTCGACATCGGGCCCCGCATGGTGAGAGTCATTCACCGCAGCGGGGCTTTTTTGTTGGGAATCCGGGCGTACGGGCTGCTGGCGGTCTCGAGACAAGACCGTTCAACCTAGGAGGCCCCATCAGCACTGAGACCCGCATCAACGATCGCATCCGAGTTCCCGAGGTCCGCCTCGTCGGACCCGGAGGTGAACAGGTTGGCATCGTGCGTGTTGAAGATGCACTCCGCTTGGCCCTCGAGGCCGATCTCGACCTGGTCGAGGTGGCCCCCGACGCTCGCCCGCCGGTCTGCAAGATCATGGACTACGGCAAGTTCAAGTACGAGGCCGCGCAGAAGGCGCGTGAGTCGCGCAAGAACCAGCAGCTCACGGTCATCAAGGAGCAGAAGCTCCGCCCCAAGATCGACGATCACGACTACGAGACGAAGAAGCGCAACGTCGTGCGCTTCCTCGAAGCCGGATCCAAGGTCAAGGTCACGATCATGTTCCGCGGACGTGAGCAGTCGCGTCCGGAGCTCGGATTCCGGTTGCTGCAGCGTCTCGGTGCAGACGTCGCGGATCTCGGGTTCGTGGAGACGTCCGCCAAGCAGGACGGTCGAAACATGACGATGGTGCTCGCTCCGCACAAGGGCGCGAAGACCCGTGTGAAGGCGCAGGAAAGCGCCGCCGCGCCGCCGGCGCAGCGTGCAACTCCCGCGCCGGCCGCACCGGCACAGGCTCCGGCGACACCTGCGGAGCAGGCGGGCGACAGTGCGCCCGGCGAAGCGCCGACCAGCTAGTCCGACTACACCAGCACGACCCGGATCACGGTCCGGATACAGAGAACTGAGGACTCCATGCCCAAGTCGAAGACCCACAGCGGCACCGCGAAGCGATTCAAGGTGTCCGGCAGCGGAAAGATCCTGCGCCAGAAGGCCGGTCGCCGCCACCTGCTCGAGCACAAGGCCACGAAGGTGACCCGTCGCCTCGATGGCGTGGCAGTCGTCAGCAAGGCTGACACTCCTCGCATCAAGCGCCTGCTCGACATCTGAGTCGACACCCTTTTACTGACCACCCGGGGCAGCTCACCGCCCCAAGATTGACAGGATTTTTCAGTGGCACGCGTAAAGAGGGCGGTAAACGCCCAGAAGAAGCGTCGTTCGATTCTCGAAGCCTCCAGCGGCTACCGCGGACAGCGCTCGCGCCTGTACCGCAAGGCGAAGGAACAGCAGCTCCACTCGCTGACCTACGCCTACCGTGACCGCCGCGCGCGCAAGGGCGACTTCCGCAAGCTGTGGATCACGCGTATCAACGCTGCTGCACGGGCGAACGACATCACGTACAACCGCCTGATCCAGGGTCTGCGTCTGGCCGAGATCGAGGTCGACCGCAAGAACCTCGCCGAGCTGGCCGTTTCCGACGCGGCGGCATTCGCCGGCCTCGTGGCCCTCGCCAAGGCGGCGCTCCCGGCCGACGTGAACGCTCCGGCCGGAGAAGCAGCCTGAGTCTCGCAGCACCCCGGCCTTCAGAGCCTCGGAAACGACCCGTGGACCCGCTCACCGAGCGCACCCCACGGGTCGTTTCTGCTGTCAAGCTGCTCCGCACCGCGGAACGCCGCAAGGTCGGGCGCTTCCTGGTGGAGGGCGAGAACTCCGTCGGCGAGGCACTCGGCACCCGCCCCGTGCACGACCTCTTCTACACCGAGGATGCGGAGCAGCGGTACTCGACACTGATCGACCGGGCGCATTCTGTTGGCGTCCGGACGTCGCTGGTGACGGACCGTGCGGTTCGAGCGCTCAGCGACACGGTGACCCCGCCGGGTCTCGTCGCGGTGTGCGACCTCCTCGACGTTCCGCTGGCGGAGGCGATAGGCCCCGGAACTCGTTTGCTCGCGGTTCCGGTCGCGGTCGCGGAGCCCGGCAACGCGGGCACCGTCATCCGGGTAGCCGACGCGGTGGGCGCGGACGCGGCGATTCTCGCGGGCGACAGCGTCGACCCGCACAACGGCAAATGCGTCCGTGCGTCCGCTGGAAGCCTCTTCCACCTCCCGGTGGTGCGTGAGCGGGACACCGCGGCGGTCCTCGACAGCATCAGCGCGGCGGGGATTCAGTTGCTCGCCACGGCGGCCGACGGCGAAGTCGATCTGGACGATGCCGACGAGCTGCTGGCCCGCCCCACGGCGTGGCTGTTCGGCAACGAGGCCCACGGCCTCGACGCAGCGACCTCGGCGCGAGCCGATCACCGGGTGCGGATTCCGATCCACGGCCGAGCCGAGAGCCTCAACCTGGCGACGGCGGCGTCGATCTGCCTGTACTCGAGCGCGCGGGTCCAGAACCGCAAGCGAACCGACAGCTGAAACGGCGAAAATCGGATCGCATAGGATTTGACGGCGAGCTGTTTCGGTTTCGTCGAGAGTGTTGACTGAAAGAACTTAAGGAGTGGCACCGGTCGTGGCTAAAAAAGAGGGCGCTGCCTCCACGGGGGTCGAAGGCGGCGCGGTCGATGCGAGTGCGCTCACCGAAGACGCTCTGACTGCGGCAGCCGAGAGCGCGGAAAAGGCGTTCGCATCGGCGGCGGATCTCGACGACCTGGCGAAGGTCAAGGTCGAGCACATGGGTGACAGGTCGCCGATCGCCCTCGCCCGCCGCGGACTCGGAGCCCTGCCGGGCAAGGAGAAAGCCGACGCAGGCAAGCGCGTGAACGTCGCCCGCACCCGGATCAGTGCGGCGTTCGACGAGCGCCGCGCCGTCCTGCTCGCCGAGCGCGACGCGGCCGTCCTCGTGGCCGAGGCCATCGACGTGACGCTGCCGTCGCAGCGTCAGCCGGTGGGAGCCCGCCACCCGATCAGCATCATCTCCGAGCAGGTCGAGGACGTGTTCGTCGCGATGGGCTGGGAGGTCGCCGAGGGGCCGGAGGTGGAGACCGAGCACTTCAACTTCGATGCCCTGAACTTCCTGCCCGATCACCCCGCGCGGACCATGCAGGACACGTTCCACATCGCACCGGAGGGCTCGCGCCAGGTGCTCCGCACGCACACGTCGCCGGTTCAGGTGCGCACGATGCTTTCCCGCGAGGTGCCGATCTACGTGGTGTGCCCGGGGCGGACGTTCCGTACCGACGAACTCGACGCGACCCACACCCCGGTGTTCTCTCAGGTGGAGGGACTCGCCGTCGACAAGGGCCTCACCATGGCCCACCTGCGCGGCACGCTCGACGCGTTCGCCCGCGCACTGTTCGGTCCCGAGACCCGCACCCGGATGCGCCCGAACTACTTCCCGTTCACGGAACCGTCCGCGGAGGTCGACGTCTGGTTCCCGAACAAGAAGGGCGGCGCGGGCTGGGTCGAGTGGGGTGGCTGCGGAATGGTCAACCCGAATGTGCTGCGCGCCTCCGGAATCGACCCCGACGTGTACACCGGGTTCGCGTTCGGCATGGGGCTCGAGCGCACACTCCAGTTCCGGAACGGGATCCCGGACATGCGCGACATCGTCGAGGGCGACGTGCGTTTCACGCTGCCCTTCGGTGTCCAGGGCTGACCCCGCGTCACCCGAATCCCGTCCACCACAGTCACGACATTTTCACGAACGAGAGAGCTGAGCAGACGTGCGAGTAGCGCAATCCTGGCTGACCGAGATCCTGCAGCGTGCCACCCCGGACTGGGACGTCACCGCCGAGGAACTCGACGCAGGTTTCGTCCGGGTCGGGCTCGAGGTCGAGGAAGTCGACCGGCTCGAGCCCGTCGACGGCCCCCTCGTGGTCGGCAAGGTTCTCGAGATCACCGAGCTCACCGAGTTCAAGAAGCCGATCCGCTTCTGCAAGGTGGATGTGGGGGCGGCGGAGCCGCAGGGCATCGTGTGCGGCGCCCGGAACTTCGCCGAAGGCGACCTCGTGGTGGTCGCACTCCCCGGCGCAGTCCTTCCCGGTGGTTTCGCCATCGCGTCCCGCAAGACGTACGGGCAGGTCTCCGACGGGATGATCTGCTCGGTGGCCGAACTCGGCATCGGCAAGGACCACTCGGGCATCCTCGTCCTCGAGCCGGGCACCGCGCTCCCCGGCGCGGACGCCAACGAGTTGATGGGCCTGCACGACACCGTCATCGAACTCAACATCACCCCGGACCGCGGCTACTGCTTCTCCGTCCGCGGGCTCACCCGTGAACTGGCGTGCGGGTTCGACCTCGACTTCGCCGACCCGGCGTCGGTGGCGCCGTACCCGGCGGAGGGGGAGGCGTGGCCGATCCGCGTCGAACCGGAATCCAAGGCGACGCGATTCGCCGCTCGCCGGGTGACGGGTATCGATCCGAAAGCGGTCAGCCCGTGGTGGCTGCAGCGCCGGTTGCTGCTGTCGGGGGTCCGCCCGATCTCGCCGGCCGTCGACGTCACCAATTACGTTCTGCTCGAACTGGGCCAGCCGCTGCACGCGTTCGATGCCGCGAAGATCAGCGGCGAACTCGTCGTGCGCCGCGCGGTGGCGGGGGAGAAGCTGACGACGCTCGACGAGACCGAGCGCGTCCTCGACCCCGAGGACGTCGTGATCGCCGACGATTCGGGCGTCGTGTCGCTGGCCGGGATCATGGGTGGCGCGTCCACCGAGGTCGGGTCGGAAACCACCGACATCCTGCTCGAGGCGGCCACATGGGATCCGCTTGCGGTGTTCAAGACCGCGCGCAGGCACAAGCTGTCGAGCGAGGCCGGCAAGCGTTTCGAGCGCGTGGTCGACCCCGAGATCCCGGTCGCGGCACTGGACCGGGCGGCCGCGCTGCTCGTCGACATCGCCGGCGGGCGGGTCGAGCCGGCGCTCACCGACATCGGTGAGGTCACCCCGCACGAGCCCATCCACATGGACATCGACCTCCCCGACCGCGTGGCGGGGGTCGACTACCCCAACGGCACCGCTGCGCGCCGGCTGACGCAGATCGGCTGCAACGTCGAGGTCGGGGTCAGCGACAGCGGCCACGGCCAGCTCGTTGCCGGCCCGCCGTCGTGGCGGCCCGACCTGGTGCAGCCCGCCGACCTGGTGGAGGAGGTGCTGCGCCTCGAGGGGCTCGAGAAGATTCCGTCGGTGCTGCCCGCAGCCCCCGCGGGTCGTGGGCTGACTCCTGCGCAGCGCCGCAAACGCGCCGTCGGCCGTGCACTGGCGTTCTCGGGATACGTCGAGATCCTTCCCCCCGTCTTCCTGCCCACCGCGATCTTCGACACGTGGGGGCTCGGACCCGAGGATCCGCGCAGGAACACCAGCACGGTGCTCAACCCGCTCGAATCGGATCGGCCGGAACTGGCCACCACGTTGCTGCCCGGACTTCTCGAGGTCCTCGCCCGCAACGTCTCCCGCGGTCAGCGCGACCTGTCGCTGTTCGGTATCGCGCAGGTCGTGTTGCCCGGCGCCGACACCAAGCCGGTCGAGGCGCTCCCGGTGGACCGGCGCCCGACCGACGAACAGATCACGGCACTGCTCCAGTCGTTGCCGGACCAGCCGGTGCACGTGGCGGCGGTCCTCACGGGGCAGCGTGAGCCGAGCGGTCCGTGGGGTTCGGGCCGCGCAGCGGACGCCACCGACGCGTTCGCCGCCGCCCGGACGGTCGCTGCCGCGGCCGGGGTCGAGGTCGAATTCCGCGCGACGCAGTACCTGCCGTGGCACCCGGGGCGCGGCGCGGAGCTGATCGTCGACGGTGTCGTCGTCGGACATGCGGGCGAGTTGCATCCCGCCGTGCTCGAGCGCGCCGGGCTTCCCCCGCGGACGAGTGCCGTCGAGATCGATCTGGACGCCCTGCCGCTGGTGGAGAACCTGCCCGCGCCGAAGGTCTCGCCCTTCCCCGCGGTCCTCCAGGACGTGGCGGTCGTGGTCGACACCGCGGTACCCGCCGCCGAGGTCCAGGCCGCCCTGCGGTCGGGTGGAGGGGAGCTCCTCGAGGACATCCGGCTGTTCGACGTGTTCGAAGGTGAGCAGGTCGGGGAGGGCCGGAAGTCGCTGGCGTTCGCGCTGCGATTCCGAGGCGTCGACCGCACCCTGACCGAGGACGAGGCAAGCGCCGCCCGCGACGCCGCCGTGGCCGCGGCGTCCGCTGCCGTGGGTGCCGAACTGCGCAGCTGAGCCGTAGCCTGGGTGGAGGGCCCGGGACGGTGAGGAGCGGTGCGATGACCGAAGTGCGCGACGTCGTGGCGGCGGCGAGTCAGTTGACCGACGCCGAGTTCCTCGAGGTGGTGCGTGCGGTGGCCGCGGGTCGACCGGGCCTCGGGGCGTTGCTCGCGGCGGTGGACGTGGGGGCGGCGATCCCGGCCGAGGATCCGGTGACCGCGGAGGTTGTGTCCCACATCGCGCCCGGGGTGCCCGAGCCGGACTACACGCCGGGGGGTGTCCCGACGTTCGACCGCGTACGTGAGCGGATCGAGGGACGGTTCGGGACGGCGATTGGCTCCTCCGAACTCGCGCACGACAGCCCCTCGGGGCAGTCGCTCGACGAGGCGTGGGAGAAGCGGGAGAAGGCGGGAAAGGCCAAACTCGACGAGATTCGGCGGTCGCTCGGCAAGCAGTGACCACGGTTTCCGTCCCGCCGAGAGACCGCGGTGTGTATTAGCTTGCATGATGATGCATAATCAATCGTATGACTGAGCACGCGGGAAAACCGATCAGGATTGCCGTCGCCGGCGCGAGCGGATACGCCGGTGGCGAAGTGCTGCGTCTGCTGCTGGGGCACCCGTCGTATGCGGACGGTTCGCTCGTCATCGGCGCGCTCACAGCAGGCGGCAACGCCGGATCGACTCTGGGCTCGCACCATCCGCACCTGCTTCCCCTCGCAGACAGAGTGCTCGAGGACACCACCGTCGAGACGCTCGCCGGACACGACGTGGTGTTTCTCGGTCTGCCGCACGGCAATTCGGCGCAGTACGCGAAGGCGCTGCCCGAGTCCACGGTCATCATCGACTGCGGCGCCGACTTCCGGCTGACGAACGCCGAGGACTGGGAGCGGTACTACAAGAGCCCGCACGCGGGTAGCTGGCCCTACGGACTTCCGGAACTCCCGGGTGCCCGCGAGAAGCTGGCCGGCGCCACACGCATCGCCGTCCCCGGGTGCTTCCCGACGGTGTCGAGCCTGGCGATGGCCCCGGCGGTCGCCGCGGGTGTCGTCGAACCGCGGGTCACGATCGTCGCCGTCACCGGTGCCTCCGGCGCGGGACGCGCACCCAAGGCCGATCTGCTCGGCTCCGAGGTAATGGGTTCGGTCCGTGCCTACGGTGTCGGCGGCGTGCACCGCCACACCCCGGAGATCATCCAGAACCTCTCCGAACTCGCCGGTGAGCGTGTCACCGTGTCGTTTACCCCCGTGCTGGCGCCGATGCCGCGCGGCATCCTCGCCACGTGCACCGCGGCCACCACGGCGTCCGAGGACGAGGTGCGCGCGATCTACGAAAAGGCTTACGCGGACGAACCGTTCGTGCACGTGCTGCCCCAGGGCGTGCTGCCGCAGACCGGTGCGGTCGTCGGATCGAACGCCGTCCAGATCGCGGTGACGGTCGACGCCGACGCCGGTCAGATCGTCGTGGTCGCGGTGATCGACAACCTTGCGAAGGGCACCGCCGGGGGAGCCGTGCAATCGATGAATCTTGCGCTTGGACTACCCGAGACCGCCGGTCTCTCGACAGTGGGAGTTGCCCCGTGAGCAGTGACAGCACGATCGATCCGCACCCGACCCGGGAGGTCGCCGGCGGCGCCCTGGTCCGAACCCAGGGAGTCTCGGGCCCAGCGGGCTTCCGCGCATCCGGGATCAAGGCGGGTATCAAGGCGAGCGGCAACGCCGACCTGGCTCTCGTCGTCAACGAGGGACCCGAACTCGCAGCCGCGGGAGTCTTCACCGCGAACAAGGTCAAGGCCGCCCCGGTGCTGTGGTCGCAGCAGGTGCTCACCACGGGCAGGCTGCGCGCCGTCGTGCTCAATTCCGGTGGGGCCAACGCGTGCACGGGTGCGGGCGGGTTCCAGGACGCGCACAAGACGGCCGAGGAAGTGGCGTCCGCGCTGAGCAACTGGGGAACCGAGACCGGCGCCGTCGAGGTCGCGGTGTGTTCCACCGGTCTGATCGGCGACCGCCTGCCCATGGACAAGGTCCTGGCCGGGGTCACGGAGGCCGTGCACGAACTCGCCGGGGGAATCTCGGGTGGCACCGACGCCGCGTACGCCATCATGACCACCGACACGGTGCCGAAGCAGGCCGCCCTGCATCATGCGGACAAGTGGAACGTGGGCGGGATGGCGAAGGGCGCAGGCATGCTGGCCCCCGCGCTGGCGACGATGCTGTGCGTGGTGACGACCGACGCCGTCGCGACCGCCGCGCAACTCGACGCCGCGCTGCGGGCGGCCACCCGGGTGACGTTCGATCGGCTGGACGTCGACGGTGCCACGTCGACCAACGACACTGTGCTGCTGCTGGCGTCCGGTGCGAGCAACGTGACACCGACCCAGGAAGAGCTGAACGCCGCGGTGACGGCCGTCTGCGACGATCTGGCAGATCAGATGATGGCCGACGCGGAGGGCGTCACCAAGCGGGTGCGGGTCACGGTCCGCGGCGCGGTCAGTGAGGACGACGCCCTGATCGGCGCCCGGACGGTGGCGCGGGACAGCCTGGTCAAGACGGCGCTGTTCGGCTCCGACCCCAACTGGGGCCGGGTGCTCGCGGCGATCGGCATCGCGCCGATCGAACTGGACCCCGACAAGATCTCGGTGTCGTTCAACGGCGCCCCCGTCTGCATCGACGGCGTCGGCGCACCGGGTGCGCGGGACGTGGACCTGAGCGACATCGACATCGCCCTCGACATCGACCTCGGTCTGGGCGAGCACGCGGTGAGCATCCGCACCACCGACCTCTCACACGCGTACGTCGAAGAGAACTCGGCGTACTCGTCATGACAGCGACCAGCGAAGCCCTCAGCGGCATCACCGATCACCAGAAGGCCCACGTCCTGGCGGAGGCGCTGCCGTGGCTGCAGCAGTTCCGCGACAAGGTCGTCGTCGTGAAGTACGGCGGCAACGCCATGGTCGACGACGCGCTGAAGACGGCATTCGCCGCCGACATGGCGTTCCTGCGGACGGTCGGAATCCAGCCGGTCGTCGTGCACGGCGGCGGCCCCCAGATCAATGCCATGCTCGGAAAGCTCGGCATGACAGGTGAATTCAAGGGAGGATTCCGCGTCACCACCCCCGAGGTGATGGACGTCGTCCGGATGGTGTTGTTCGGCCAGGTCGGCCGCGAACTGGTCGGACTGATCAACGCGCACGGCCCGTACGCCGTCGGCATCTCCGGCGAGGACGCGCACCTGTTCACCGCCACCAAGCGCACCGTGATGGTCGAGGGCAGGCCGACCGACATCGGCCTCGTCGGCGACGTCACGACGGTGAACCCGGAGGCCGTCCTGGATCTCATCCGAGCGGGCCGGATTCCCGTGGTGTCCACCATCGCCCCCGACGCGGACGGTGTGGTGCACAACATCAACGCGGACACTGCTGCCGCCGCACTCGCCGAGGCCATCGGCGCCGAGAAGCTCGTGGTCCTCACGGATGTCGAAGGGCTGTACACGAACTGGCCGGACCGCGATTCGCTGGCCACCGAGATCGACGTGGACGCGCTCGCGCAACTGCTGCCCAGCCTCGACGCCGGCATGGTGCCCAAGATGGAGGCCTGCCTGCGCGCGGTCCGCGGTGGTGTGCCCACCGCGCACGTCATCGACGGCCGCGTCGCGCATTCCGTTCTGCTCGAACTGTTCACCGGCGAGGGCATCGGCACGATGGTCACGCCCGGCCCGACGTCACCTACCGAGGGAGTTGCCTCATGACCGGAACCCCGGAACTCCAGCAGCGCTGGTCCGGCGCTCTGATGAACACGTACGGCGTCCCCCGGGTGGCACTCACGCGCGGTCAGGGAGCGGTGCTGACCGACGCCGACGGCAAGGAGTACGTCGATTTCCTCGCCGGCATCGCCGTCAACATCCTCGGGCACGCACACCCGGCGATCATCGAGGCCGTCACGACGCAGCTGTCGACCCTCGGGCACGTGTCGAACCTGTACGCCAGCGAGCCGGCGATCGAACTGGCCGAGAAGCTGCTCTCCCACCTGGGCGCCCCCGGGCGTGTCTTCCTGTGTAATTCCGGGACGGAGGCCAACGAGGCGGCGTTCAAGCTCGCGCGGGCCACCGGACGATCGAAGATCATCGCCGCCGAGAACTCCTTCCACGGCCGGACGATGGGTGCTCTCGCGCTCACCGGGCAGGCCGCCAAGCGGGCGCCGTTCGAGCCGATGCCTCCGGGTGTCGTGCACGTGCCGTACGGCGATCTCGACGCACTCGATCGCGCCGTCGACGCCGACACCGCGGCCGTGTTCCTGGAGCCGATGATGGGCGAGGGCGGAGTCGTCGTCCCGCCGGAGGGGTACCTCGCGGGCGCACGGCAGATCACCGCCGATCGCGGCGCCCTGCTCGTGCTCGACGAAGTGCAGACCGGGATCGGCCGCACGGGATGGTTCTACGCACACCAGGCGGTCGGGATCGTGCCCGATGTCATGACCCTCGCGAAGGGTCTCGGTGGCGGGATGCCGATCGGCGCGTGCATCGCGACCGGCGCGGCCGCGGACCTGTTCGGGCCGGGCAAGCACGGCACGACGTTCGGGGGGAACCCCGTCTGCGCATCGGCGGCGCTCGCCGTGCTGCGGACGATCGCCGAGGACGACCTCATCTCCCGCGCCGACACGCTCGGCAAGTCGCTCTCCGCCGGCATCGAAGGTCTCGGACATCCGTTGATCGACCACGTCCGCGGCGCCGGACTGCTGCTCGGCATCGTCCTGACCCAGGACGTGGCCGCCGCCGTGGAGAACTCCGCGCGCGAGGCCGGATACCTGATCAACGCCGCGCAGCCGGGTGTCGTCCGGCTGGCTCCGCCCCTGGTCCTCACGGACGATCAGGCCGAAGGATTCGTCGCGGCGCTGCCCGCGATTCTCGACGACGCGCAATCGGCTTCTCAGCCGGGAAAGCAGTGACGACCGTGGTGAAACACTTTCTCCGGGACGACGACCTCACCCCTGCGCAGCAGGCCGAGGTCCTCGAGCTCGCCGCCAGGCTGAAGAAGGCCCCGTTCGCCGAGCGCCCGCTCGAAGGTCCCCGCGGGGTCGGCGTGATCTTCGAGAAGAATTCGACGCGTACCCGGTTCTCGTTCGAGATGGGCATCGCGCAACTCGGCGGTCACGCGATCGTCGTCGACGGGCGCAGCACCCAGCTCGGCCGCGAGGAGACGCTGCAGGACACGGGCCGCGTCCTGTCGCGGTACGTCGACGCCGTGGTGTGGCGCACGTTCGGGCAGAAGCGGCTCGAGGCGATGGCGTCGGGTGCCGACGTCCCGATCGTCAACGCGCTGTCCGACGAGTTCCACCCGTGCCAGGTCCTCGCCGACCTGCAGACCCTCGCGGAGCGCAAGGGTTCGCTGAAAGGACTGAAGCTCACCTACCTCGGCGACGGCGCCAACAACATGGCGCACTCGCTGATGCTGGGCGGTGTGACCGCAGGCGTCGACGTGACCATTGCCAGCCCCGAGGGGTTCGCACCCCTGCCGTGGGTGGTCGAGGCGGCGCGGGCGCGGGCCGCCGAGACCGGCGCGACCATCACCCTCTCCGGTGACCCGCAGGCAGCGGTCGTCGGCGCGGACGCACTCGTCACCGACACCTGGACGTCGATGGGCCAGGAGAACGACGGGCTCGACCGGGTCGGTCCGTTCCGCCCCTTCCAGATCAACGAGGCGCTGCTCGCGAAGGCCGACGCCGACGCGGTGGTCCTGCACTGCCTGCCCGCCCACCGCGGGGAGGAGATCACCGACGAGGTCCTCGACGGACCGCAGAGCGTCGTCTGGGACGAGGCCGAGAATCGGCTGCACGCGCAGAAGGCACTGCTCGTGTGGCTGCTCGCGCAGCGAACCGGGGACCGTCCGTGAGTGCGGCCCCTCCGCAGCGTGCAGGTGCGGGTGCGGCACCGCCGCAGCGCGCCGCCAACGCGGCGACGGCACCGACACGGGCGGGACGCCAGGCGCGCATCGTCGCGATCCTGTCGAACAACCCGGTTCGCAGCCAGACCGAACTCGCGGCGCTGCTCGCGGCGGAGGGCATCGACGCCACCCAGGCGACGCTGTCGCGAGACCTCGAGGAACTGGGTGCCGTGAAGCTTCGCGCCGCAGACGGCGGCGCCGGGGTGTACGTGGTGCCCGAGGACGGAAATCCCGTCCGCGGCGTCTCCGGCGGAACCGACCGGCTGTCGCGGTTGCTGGGGGAGTTACTGGTGTCGACCGATGCCAGTGGCAACATGGCGGTGCTGCGAACTCCCCCGGGGGCAGCGCACTATCTGGCGAGTGCACTCGATCGGGCATCATTACCTGACGTCGTGGGAACCATCGCGGGGGATGACACCATTCTCGTGGTGGCACGGGAGCCGTTGAGCGGGGCGGAACTCGCGGCCAAGATCGAATCCCTCGCCTGACAACTGAATCATCTCTACAGATCTTCAACCTAAGGAGCACAAGGACCATGGCCGATCGCGTCGTACTCGCCTACTCGGGCGGGCTGGACACCTCAGTCGCCATCAGCTGGATCGGCAAGGAGACGGGCAAGGAAGTTGTTGCTGTCGCCATCGATCTCGGCCAGGGCGGCGAGGACATGGAGGTCGTGCGTCAGCGTGCACTCGACTGCGGTGCGGTCGAGTCGGTCGTGGTGGATGCGCGCGACGAGTTCGCCGACGAATACTGCCTGCCGACCATTCAGGCCAACGCCCTCTACATGGACCGCTACCCGCTCGTGTCGGCCATCAGCCGCCCGCTGATCGTCAAGCACCTCGTCGAGGCCGCGCGTGCCCACGGCGGCACCACGGTCGCGCACGGCTGCACCGGCAAGGGCAACGACCAGGTCCGGTTCGAGGTCGGCTTCGGATCGCTCGCTCCCGACCTCGACGTGATCGCACCGGTCCGCGACTACGCGTGGACCCGTGAGAAGGCGATCGCGTTCGCCGAGGAGAACGAGATCCCGATCAACGTCTCCAAGAAGTCGCCGTTCTCGATCGACCAGAACGTGTGGGGCCGCGCCGTCGAGACCGGGTTCCTCGAGGACCTGTGGAACGCGCCGACCAAGGACGTCTACGACTACACGCAGGATCCGACCGTCAACTGGCAGGCCCCCGACGAGCTGATCATCAGCTTCGAGGCCGGCCGCCCCGTCGCGATCGACGGCAAGCCGGTCAGCGTCCTCGAAGCGATCCAGGAGCTCAACCGCCGCGCCGGCGCTCAGGGCGTCGGCCGCCTCGACGTCGTCGAGGACCGTCTCGTCGGCATCAAGAGCCGTGAGATCTACGAGGCTCCCGGAGCCATGGTGCTCATCAACGCCCACCAGGAACTCGAGCACGTCACGCAGGAACGCGAACTCGGCCGCTACAAGCGGCAGACCGAGCAGCGCTGGAGTGAGCTGGTGTACGACGGCCTCTGGTTCTCGCCGCTCAAGGTCGCGTTGGACACGTTCATCGAGAAGACGCAGGAACGCGTCTCCGGCGACATCCGGCTGGTGCTGCACGGCGGTGCGATCATCGTCAACGGCCGCCGCAGCAACCAGTCCCTGTACGACTTCAACCTGGCCACCTACGACGAGGGCGACACGTTCGACCAGTCCTACGCCAAGGGGTTCGTGCAGATCCACGGACTGTCCTCGAAGGTCGCGGCGAAGCGCGATCTGGGTCTCTAGGTATGAGTGCTCACGGCACCAACGAAGGAGCCCTCTGGGGCGGCCGGTTCGAGTCCGGACCGGCCGCCGCCATGGCGGCGCTGAGCAAGTCCACCCACTTCGACTGGGTGCTCGCCCCGTACGACGTGCGCGCGTCCCAGGCGCACGCCCGGGTGCTGCACAAGGCGGGCCTGCTCGGTGACGAAGACCTGGCGGCGATGCTCGACGGTCTCGGCAGGCTCGCGGCCGACGTCGCGAGCGGCGAGTTCGTCCCGAGCGAATCCGACGAGGACGTGCACGGGGCGCTCGAGCGCGGTCTGATCGATCGGGTCGGTCCCGAGGTCGGGGGGCGCCTGCGCGCCGGGCGTTC
Organism: Rhodococcus sp. JS3073; assembly: GCF_026810085.1. Classification (NCBI taxonomy): domain Bacteria; kingdom Bacillati; phylum Actinomycetota; class Actinomycetes; order Mycobacteriales; family Nocardiaceae; genus Rhodococcus; species Rhodococcus sp. JS3073. Next base: position 7,462,327 of record NZ_CP113951.1, read on the forward strand.
GCGCAACGATCAGGTGGCGACGCTGTTCCGGATGTGGCTGCGGGACGCCGTCCGCCGGGTGGCCGCGGGTGTGCTCGACATCGTCGACGCCCTCGCGACGCAGGCCGCCGCGCACCCCTCCGCGGTGATGCCGGGCAAGACCCACCTGCAGGCCGCGCAGCCGGTGCTGCTCGCGCACCATCTGCTGGCACATACGCACCCGTTGCTTCGTGACGTTCAGCGGCTGCGGGACTTCGACGTGCGGGCGGCCGTGTCGCCGTACGGTTCCGGAGCGCTGGCCGGCTCGTCACTCGGACTCGATCCCGAGGCGATCGCCGCGGAACTCGCCTTCGATTCGTCCGCCGAGAACTCCATCGACGCCACGTCGTCGCGGGATTTCGCGGCCGAGGCGGCGTTCGTGCTCGCGATGATCGGCGTCGACCTGTCGCGGATGGCCGAGGAGGTCATTCTCTGGAGCACTCCGGAATTCGGCTACATCACGCTTGCCGACGCCTGGTCGACCGGCTCGTCGATCATGCCGCAGAAGAAGAACCCGGACGTGTCCGAGCTCACCCGCGGCAAGTCCGGTCGGCTGATCGGCAACCTGACCGGCCTGCTGGCCACCCTGAAGGCGCAGCCGCTCGCGTACAACCGTGATCTGCAGGAGGACAAGGAGCCGGTCTTCGATTCGGTCGCGCAGCTCGAGTTGCTGCTCCCCGCGATCACCGGACTGGTGGCCACTCTCGAATTCCACACGGACCGAATGGCGGAACTGGCGCCGGCGGGATTCACGCTGGCCACCGACATCGCCGAGTGGCTCGTTCGTCAGGGTGTCCCGTTCCGGGTCGCGCACGAGGCGGCGGGGGCGTGCGTCCGCGTTGCCGAGGCGCGGGGCGTCGGACTCGAGGATCTCACCGACGACGAACTCGCCGGGGTCGACGCGGCGCTCACTCCGGACGTGCGGGAGGTGCTCACCGTCGAGGGCTCGATCGCCTCGCGTAACGCCCGCGGCGGTACGGCCGGTATCCGTGTGGCCGAACAGTTGGGCGGGGTCCGTCAGCTGTCCGAGTCGCTGCGTGAGTGGTGTCGATGACGCCGGCGTCGGACGCCCCGGATTAGGGGCTGTGTGACGCGTCGAGCGCAGTAGGGTGAGGGCGGGCGGCAGCGAGACGTGCGTCACGGTTCGAGAGTCTGGGAGAGTGTTCGTGGGACTGAATACCGAAACGGTGATGGGCCCGATCCGTCGCGTGGTGGCGACGGCGCAGAACGGGTTGGAGGTAGTTCGTCTCGGCGGACTCGAGACGGACCTCACCACATCGCCGTTCGAGGTGGTCGAACGCGCACCGATGTACCGGCTCCGGCGGTATTTCCCCGACACCGACCCTGCCGACGCAAGACCCCCGATCGTCCTGGTCCCGCCGATGATGATGTCGGCCGACGTGTACGACGTGACCCGGGATCAGGGTGCGGTCGGCATCCTGCACTCGATGGGAATCGACCCGTGGGTTGTCGACTTCGGATCGCCGGATTCCGAAGAGGGCGGGTGGGATCGGAATCTCGCCGACCACATCGTCGCGATCAGCGAGATCATCGACCAGGTGCGGGCGCACACCGGTCGTGACGTCTACCTGTCCGGATACTCGCAGGGCGGTATGTTCGCCTACCAGGCTGCCGCGTACCGCCGCAGTCGCAACATCGCCGGCCTCGTGACGTTCGGCAGTCCGGTCGACACGCTCGCCGGGCTGCCGTTCGGTATCCCGGCAGGATTCGCCACCGACGCCGCCGGCTTCCTCGCCGACCACGTCTTCAACCGGCTCGCGGTGTCGGGGTGGATGGCGCGCACCGGTTTTCAGCTCCTCGATCCCGTCAAGACACTGAAGTCGAGGCTCGACTTCCTGCGTCAGCTGCACGACCGGGAAGCGTTGTTGCCGCGGGAACAGCAGCGACGATTCCTCGCGACCGAGGGCTGGGTGGCGTGGTCCGGTCCGGCCGTCGCGGAGTTGCTCAAGCAGTTCATCGTGCACAACCGCATGATGACCGGCGGGTTCGTGATCAAGGACCAGGTGGTGTCGCTCGCTGAGTTGACCTGCCCCATCCTCGCGTTCGTCGGGGAGGTCGACGACATCGGTCAGCCGTTGGCCGTCCGCGGCATCCGCCGGGCCGCCCCACGGGCGAATGTGTACGAATCAACTTTGCGGGCAGGACATTTCGGTCTCGTCGTCGGTTCAGCTGCGGCGACCCACACATGGCCCACGACCGGGAAGTGGGTGCTGTGGAACGAGGGTCTCGGGCCGCGGCCCACCAACATCGAGCTCATGCGCTACGACGAACATTTCGGCAGCGAATCCGGAGTCTCCATCAGCGACCGCATCATTCACACCGTGGCATCGGTCGCCGAGGTCGGTGTCGGGGTCGGCAAAGGGATCAGTGATTTCGCTTCGGGGGCGCTGCGGGGAACGGTGGAGCTGTCCGGCGAGGCCACGCGGGCGCTGCCGCGGCTGGCCCGGCTCGGTCAGATCCAGCCCCACACCCAGATCTCGCTCAGCCGGTTGCTGGCCGAACAGGGTCGAAAGGCGCCGGGCGGCGAGTGCTTCCTCTTCGACAATCGCGTCCACACCTACGCGGCGGTCAATCAGCGGATCGACAACGTGGTGCGCGGCCTGATCCAGGCCGGTGTCCGTCCCGCCGCCCACGTCGGCGTCGTGATGCAGACGCGCCCGAGTGCGCTCGCCGCCATCGCGGCGTTGTCCCGTCTCGGTGCGGTGGCTGTCTTGCTGCCCCCGGGCCGGGAGGTCCACACCGCGATCCGCATCGACGGTGTCGAACGCATCGTCACCGACCCGGAGAATCTCGACGCGGCGATCGCGACCGGGATGCAGGTCCTGGTTCTGGGTGGTGGCGACCAGCGCGAACTCGACGTGGATCCGTCGGCGAACGTCGTGGACCTCGAGAAGATCGACCCCGCCGCCGTGACACTGCCGGGCTGGTACCGGCCTGATCCCGGTCTCGCTCGTGAACTGGCATTCATCATTTGCAGTGAGTCCAACGGCCACTGGGAGACGAAGCAGATTACCAACTACCGGTGGGCGCTGTCGGCGTTCGGAACGGCCTCGGCCGCCGATCTGGACCGTGGCGACACCGTGTATTGCCTTGCACCCCTGCATCATTCGTCGAGTCTGCTGGCCGCGATCGGTGGTGCCGTGGCAGGTGGCTCCCGGATCGCGCTCTCACGCGGAGTCGATCCCGAGCGGTTCGCCGAGGAAGTCCACCGCTACGGGGTGACCGTGGTGAGCTACACGTGGACGATGATGCGCGAGATTCTCGACGCCGAGAACCTCGCGCTCGACGGCAGTCACCCCGTCCGGCTCTTCATCGGATCCGGAATGCCGCAGGGGCTGTGGCGTCGCACGACGGAGCGGTTCGCACCGGCGAAGGTCCTCGAGTTCTACGCGTCCACCGAGGGCGACGTCGTACTCGCGAACGTCGCAGGCGCGAAGGTCGGGGCGAAGGGCCGTCCCCTCCCGGGCAGTGCCGAGGTGCGGCTCGCGGCCTATGACCCGATCGCCGGCCGGCTGCTCGAGGACGAACAGGGGTTCATCCGGGAATGTCAGGACGACGAGGTCGGTCTGCTCCTCGGCCGGGCGGGCGTGCACGCAGAGATGTCCGGCGGCGCGATGCGGGGGATCTTCGCCGCGGGCGATGCCTGGATTCCGACGGAGAACCTCTTCCGTCGCGACGCCGACGGGGATTACTGGCTGGTCGACCACAGGAAGACCGTCATCGCGACTCCGAGGGGAGCCGTGTTCACTCAGCCGATCGTCGATGCGCTCGTGTCCGTCGATCGCGTCGACCTCGCGGTGGCCTACGGGGTGGAGGTCGGAGGCCGGACACTGGCCGTGGCCGCGTTCACCCTCCGCGAAGGGCGGGCGCCGAGGCTGGCGGAAATCTCCGACGCCTTCGAGGCGCTTCCTCCCGCGCTGCGACCCGACATCATCCAGGTAGTGGAGGACATCCCGCTGGGGTCCTCGTACCGTCCGAATGCCGAGGCGCTGAGCGCGGCCGGACTGCCCAAGCCGGGAACCCGTGTGTGGTACGTCGATCCGGAATCGCAGCAGTACAAGCGACTGACCAAGGCAGTGGCCGCGGAGTTTCAGAACGGCTCGGCGGGGGTGCCTGCCGGTGCGCGGTAACCTGACACTGCTCACCCGAACGGTTGGAGAGGACTTCCGTGGTTATTGATCCGACGTTGCTCGGCATTCTCGCGTGCCCGCAGGACAAGGGTCCTCTGCTGTTGGTCGGCGACGAGTTGCTCTACAACCCTCGCCTGCGGCGGGCGTATCCCATCGAGAACGGAATTCCCGTCCTCCTCATCGACGAGGCCCGGGACGTCGGCGCGGATGAGCACGAGACACTGCTCGCGCGGGCTGCCGGCGAGGCCTGATCACACTGGCAGAGCGCCGGTGAGGTAGCGCTGCAACGTCGGTCCGACGATCGCGACGAGGTCGTCGACGGGCAGCGACGCGAGCGGCTCGAATTCGAGGATGTACCGCGTCACCAGAACCCCGGCCATCTGGGATGCCACCAGCTGCATGCGCAGCATCCCGGTTCCCGGCGGATCGTCGACGCGTGGTCCGAGGTCTCGGAGCACGACCTCCAGGAGGAACGTGCGAATGAGATTGGGCTCGTTCCCCGCCATCGCGGACCGGAACGCCGCGACCACGGCGGGCTTGTGCGGCGACTCCCAGACGGAGAAGACGGCCCGGGCGAGGTGGCTGCCGACCTCGCCCGTCGGAATGTCGAGCACCGGCGCGATCACCTGCGTCGGATCCACGGGAATGTCGACCGAGGCGAGGAACAGTTCACGCTTGGTTCCGAAGTAGTGGTGGATCAGGGCGGAGTCGACGCCGGCCCCGGTGGCCACGGAGCGCACGCTGGTTTTGTCGAAGCCGTTCTGTGCGAACATCTTCCGTGCAGTCGTCAGGATTCGTGACCGTGTGTCCGGGTTGCCCGGGCGTCGTCCCGTGCGCAGCCCGGGGGTGGCGTCTGCGCGTGTCGCGGGCTCGGTCATGGTGTGCGACGCCTCAGGGTCGCGGCGCCCAGCGACAGTGCGAGAAGCGCGAAGCCGGCGACCACGGCCAGGTCTCGCCACATGACGCCCGTCGCGCCGGGATGGGTGGCGACCTGCTGCAGTGCGTCTACCGCATAGCTCAGCGGGAGGACGTTGCTGATCCACTCGAGCCACGTGGGGAGCTGATCCCGTGGAACGAGGAGCCCGCACAGGAAGAGCTGGGGAACCACGACCACCGGCATGAACTGCACCGCCTGGAACTCGGTCCGCGCGAAGGCGCTGCACAGTAGGCCGAGGGCGACGCCGAGGATCGCGTTCAGCACGGCGATCAGCAGCACCCACGTCACGCTGCCCTCGGTGGTGAGGCCGAGGAATCCGAACGAGACGACGCAGGCCAGCGCCGCCTGGGCAGCCGCGGCGGTGGAGAACGCCGCCGCGTACCCTCCGAGCAGGTCGAGTTTGCCCAGCGGGGTCGTGAGGAGGCGTTCGAGCGTTCCCGACGTGCGTTCGCGTTGCATCGCGATCGATGTGACGAGGAACATCACGACGAACGGAAGGATGCCGAGCATCGTGATCGCGACGCGCTCGAACAGCGACTGCTGACCGGGGGGCGCCGGAACGTTCTGGTACAGGAAGTACAGCAGCACCATCAGCAGGCTGGGTACCACCAGAATCATGGCGACAGTGCGGTGATCCGTTCGCAGTTGCGCGAGGATCCGGCCCGCAGTGGCCGCGAAGATCGTGACGTTCATCAGTTCTCGCTCCCGACATGTGATGCGCGAATGAGGTTCAGGAAGGCGTCTTCGAGGCTCGTCTCACCGGTCTGCTCCCGGAGTTCGCCGGGGGAGACCTGCGCGAGAACGTAACCGTCGCGCATGAGGAGCAGCGAAGCGCAATGTTCGGCCTCGTCCATGACGTGGCTCGAGACCAGCAGGGTGGTACCGGCCTCGGCGAGAGCGTCGAACCGTTCCCACAGTTCGACGCGTAGGAGTGGGTCGAGGCCGACGGTCGGCTCGTCGAGGACGAGGATTTCGGGGCGCGCCACCAGGGCGCAGGCGAGGCTGACCCGTCCGAGCTGTCCTCCCGACAGGTCCGCCGCCTTCTGGGTGGCGAACCGGGTCAGCCCCACCGCGTCGATGGCTTCGGTGACCGCGTTCGACGGCTGACCGTAGAGCGCGGCGAAGTAGGCGACGTTCTTCTTGACCGTGAGGTCGGCATACACGCTGGGTGATTGGGTGACGTATCCGACGCGGCTCCGCAGCGAGACCGAGCCTGCGGGGGAGCCCAGCACCGTGACCGTCCCCGATTCCACGATCTGAGTGCCGACCACGCACCGCATCAGCGTGGTCTTTCCGCAACCGGAGGGTCCGAGGATGCCGGTGATGGAACCGCTCGGCACCTCGACGTCGATGCCGTGCAGCACTTCGTTCTTGCCTCTTCGCACGTGCAGATCTCGGATGTCGATCGCCGGGCTGCCGGTCATGGCGGGCCTCAATTCATCACAGGGTGAATTCATTGCTTGATGAATTATGCGACCGCCGGGGTGGCGTCGTCAACGGTTGTGGAGAATCGGGACGTGACCATCGATCGACTTGACCGGGCCGAACCCGTCGACGCCGCGCGAATCGTCCTCGGATCCACGCTGGTCGTCGGAGACGTCCGCATCCGCATCGTCGAAGTGGAGGCGTACGGCGGGGAGAAGGACGGCCCGTGGCCCGACCCGGCATCGCACTCGTACCGGGGGAGGACGCCGCGCAACGAGGTGATGTTCGGACCGGCCGGGCACCTGTACGTCTACCGCAGTTACGGGATGCACTTCTGCATGAACGTGTCGTACGGGCCGGTCGGAGTCGCGGGCGGGGTGCTTCTCCGTGCGGGCGAAGTGCTCGACGGTTGCGCGACGGTCCAGGCGCGCAGGCCCCACGTCGCGCGACCCGCGGAGTGGGCGCGCGGTCCCGGCAACCTGGGGTCCGCGACCGGCGTGACCCTCGCGGAGAACGGTGCGGCGCTGTTCGAGTCCGATTCGCCGGTTCGACTGGAGGTCGCGGAGTCGGACGGCTGGGTGAGTGGCCCCCGCGTCGGTGTCAGCACGGCCGCCGACCGGCCGTGGCGCTTCTGGATTCCGGAGTCGCCGGCCGTGTCCGCGTACCGGAGAAGCCCGCGTGCGATGTCCGCCGACGAGCAGATGGGATGATCGAACCCGTGACTGAGAACATCATCGATGAACTGACCTGGCGCGGGCTCATTGCCCAATCAACCGATCTGGACGCGCTGCGTCGTGATCTCGACGCCGGACCGGTCACGCTCTATGCCGGTTTCGATCCGACCGGACCGAGTTTGCACGCCGGCCATCTCGTGCCCCTGCTCGCGCTGAAGCGATTCCAGCGTGCGGGCAATCGCCCCATCGTGCTGGCCGGCGGAGCGACCGGTCTGATCGGCGACCCCCGCGACGTCGGTGAGCGGACGATGAACTCCGCCGACACCGTGGCCGACTGGGCCGATCGGATCCGGGGTCAGCTCGAACGCTTCGTCGACTTCGACGACTCGCCGAGCGGCGCGATCATCGAGAACAACATGGACTGGACCGGCAAGCTGTCGGCCATCGACTTCCTGCGCGACGTGGGCAA
>NZ_CP113951.1:7475000-8328787 GCF_026810085.1 Rhodococcus sp. JS3073
ACTGGTGTAAGCCTGTAGGGCGAATGGTAGGCAAATCCGCCATTCACACAGCCTGAGAGGTGATGCATAGCCGAATGAGGCGAATTCAGTGATCCTATGCTGCCGAGAAAAGCCTCTAGCGAGCTTTCACACGGCCCGTACCCCAAACCGACACAGGTGGTCAGGTAGAGAATACTAAGGCGATCGAGATAACTATGGTTAAGGAACTCGGCAAAATGCCCCCGTAACTTCGGGAGAAGGGGGGCCTCGTCCGGTGATCACTCTTGCAGTGTGAGCTGGGTGGGGCCGCAGAGACCAGTGAGAAGCGACTGTTTACTAAAAACACAGGTCCGTGCGAAGTCGTAAGACGATGTATACGGACTGACGCCTGCCCGGTGCTGGAAGGTTAAGAGGACCGGTTAGCCACTTCGGTGGCGAAGCTGAGAATTTAAGCCCCAGTAAACGGCGGTGGTAACTATAACCATCCTAAGGTAGCGAAATTCCTTGTCGGGTAAGTTCCGACCTGCACGAATGGCGTAACGACTTCTCAGCTGTCTCAACCATAGACTCGGCGAAATTGCATTACGAGTAAAGATGCTCGTTACGCGCGGCAGGACGAAAAGACCCCGGGACCTTCACTACAGCTTGGTATTGGTGTTCGGTTCGGTTTGTGTAGGATAGGTGGGAGACTGTGAAGCGCTCACGCCAGTGAGTGTGGAGTCGTTGTTGAAATACCACTCTGATCGTATTGGACCTCTAACCTCGGACCATGATCTGGTTCAGGGACAGTGCCTGGTGGGTAGTTTAACTGGGGCGGTTGCCTCCCAAAATGTAACGGAGGCGCCCAAAGGTTCCCTCAGCCTGGTTGGCAATCAGGTGTCGAGTGCAAGTGCACAAGGGAGCTTGACTGTGAGACTGACAGGTCGAGCAGGGACGAAAGTCGGGACTAGTGATCCGGCACCGGCAAGTGGAAGCGGTGTCGCTCAACGGATAAAAGGTACCCCGGGGATAACAGGCTGATCTTCCCCAAGAGTCCATATCGACGGGATGGTTTGGCACCTCGATGTCGGCTCGTCGCATCCTGGGGCTGGAGTAGGTCCCAAGGGTTGGGCTGTTCGCCCATTAAAGCGGCACGCGAGCTGGGTTTAGAACGTCGTGAGACAGTTCGGTCTCTATCCGCCGCGCGCGTTAGAAACTTGAGGAAGGCTGTCCCTAGTACGAGAGGACCGGGACGGACGAACCTCTGGTGTGCCAGTTGTTCCACCAGGAGCACCGCTGGTTAGCTACGTTCGGAAGGGATAACCGCTGAAAGCATCTAAGCGGGAAGCCTGTTCCAAGATGAGGTTTCTCACCCCCTCGAGGGGGTAAGGCCCCCGGCAGACCACCGGGTTGATAGGCCAGAACTGGAAGTCCGGTAACGGATGCAGGTGACTGGTACTAATAGGCCGAGGACTTACCACAAAGAAGCTACGCGTCCACTGTGCAGTATCTGAAACAACACACAGATACTCATTTCAACCCCACCGGTCACCCAGCAGGGTGCCCGAGTTGAGGGAACAACACGAAATGAGTGTGTGACAGTTTCATAGAGTTACGGCGGCCATAGCGGAGGGGAAACGCCCGGTCCCATTCCGAACCCGGAAGCTAAGCCCTCCAGCGCCGATGGTACTGCACCCGACAGGGTGTGGGAGAGTAGGACACCGCCGAACATCCGTTACCGAAAGGGGACCCAATATACTGGGTCCCCTTTCGTGGTTTGTGTGAAAGGAATGACTGTGTCGGAGAGTGACGACGGACGTCGGTCCTTCCGCGGAGGCGGTGCCTCCAACAACAATCGAGGCGGTGCCTCCAACAACAATCGAGGCGGTGCGTCCAGCAGCGACCGTGGCGGCGCCGGTGGTTCGGGTCGTGGTGGCTCGACCGGTGGTCCCCGTCGCGATTCGCGCGACAATCGTGGCGGTGCCGGTGGCGATCGTCGCGGTGGCGGACCCCGTCGTGGCGGCGAGGGCGGCTTCGCGCCTCGCGGACGTGAAGGCGACCGTCCGCAGCGGCAGCAGGCCCGTCCGGACGAACCGGATCTGCCCGAGAACGTCGAGGCCGGCGAGCTCGATCCCGCTGTACGCCGCGACCTGCTGAGCCTGGACAAGACGAACGCGAACACGGTTGCGCGTCACCTGGTGATGGCCGGCAAGCTCGTCGACGACGATCCGCGTCTTGCGCTCGCGCATGCCCGCGCCGCGCGCCAGCGTGCGGGCCGTATCGCCATCGTGCGTGAGGCCGCGGGTATCACCGCATATCACGCCGGCGAATGGGCGGAGGCGTTGTCGGAGTTGCGCGCTGCTCGTCGCATGGCCGGCGGTCCTGGACTGCTCGCGGTGATGGCGGACTGCGAACGTGGACTGGGCCGCCCGGAGCGTGCGATCGAACTCGGGCGGAGCGAGGAAGCTGCAGCGCTGTCCGGTGACGAGGCCGCCGAGCTGCGCATGGTGGTCGCCGGAGCACGCATGGACCTCGGTCAGTTCGACCAGGCCGTGGTCACCCTGCAGACCCCTGATCTCGACGCCTCGCGGACCGGTCCGGGTGCCGCTCGCCTGTTCTACGCGTACGCGGATGCCTTGGTGGCGGCCGGTCGCATCGAGGACGGACTCAAGTGGTTCCTCAATTCCGCTGCGGCGGATCTCGAGGGTGACACCGACGCGGAGGAGCGTGTGGCCGAGCTGACCGGAGACGATCAGTGACGGTTCTGCGCGACGGTTACGACGCCCTGCTGCTCGACCTCGACGGCACCCTGTACCAGGGGCCGCAGGAAATCCCCGGTGCGCGAGAGGCTTTGGCGGCCGGGGAGCAGTCCTGCTACTACGTGACCAACAACGCCAGTCGCAGCCCGGGGGAGGTCGCGGAACACCTGACCGAACTCGGATTCGACGCCGACGAGTCGACGGTGGTGACGAGTTCGCAGTCCGCGGCCAGGCTTCTCGCGGAGAACGTTGCCCCCGATTCGCCGGTCCTGATCGTGGGCACCGAAGCGCTCGCCGACGAAGTCCGGAACGTCGGACTGCGGTCGGTGCGGTCGTTCGAGGACGCGCCGGCGGCTGTCGTCCAGGGTCATTCGCCGACGACGGACTGGGCGATACTCGCCGAGGCGACCCTCGCGATCCGGGCCGGCGCGGTCTGGGTGGCGGCGAACCTGGACTCGACCCTCCCCACCGAACGCGGACTCGTCCTCGGCAACGGGTCGATGGTCGCAGCGCTACGCACGGCGACGTCCCGGGAACCGCTCGTGGCGGGTAAACCGGCCGCGCCGCTGATGGAGGATGCGATGCGCCGCAGCAAGTGTGTGCGCCCGCTCGTCGTGGGCGACAGGCTGGACACCGACATCGAAGGTGCCAATAATGTCGGTCTCGACTCGCTGCTGGTACTCACCGGCGTGAGCACCGCGGTGGACGTGCTGCGCGCCGCGCCGGAGCTACGGCCCACCTATCTGGCGTCCGAACTGGACGCCCTCAACCGGCCCGCCGAGGAATCCCTCATCGGTGAGGACAGCCGGTGGTCCGTCGAGTTCGACGGCACCGATCTGGTGATCGAACCGACCACCGATTCCGCCGCGCCGGTGGATTCGGCTGCGCTGCTACGGGCCGTGGCTGTCGGCGCCTGGAAGTTCCCCGACTTCGCGCGGATCACGTCGAAGACGCCCGCGGTGAGCGCGGTCGTCTCAGGCTGGGGTGCCTGAAACCCGGCAGACCCGCGTTGTTCGTCACGCGATTCGCTGTATGCGTATCGGAACGCGATGGACTAGCGTTGTGCCCGATGAGCACGCCAATACCGCGCCCGGGAGCCCATCTACCTGGGCCTCCTCAGAGTGTCGACCCCGAGAAGATCCACACGGAGGTCGACGGATTGTTGTCGCGGCTCGGAGCCGTCGAACCGGATCCTGACGACGAGCACGGCGCCGGGGTCATCCCACGCAAAGCCCATCTTCTCGAGAAGGCGCACGACGTGCTGGTGGAGGCGCTGGCCACCGTGGACAAGATCTGACGTGGCCCGTCGAGCACGGGTGGATGCCGAACTCGTTCGGCGGGGACTGGCCCGGTCCCGCGAACACGCGCAAGAACTCATCGCCTCCGGCCGCGTACTGATCTCGGGTGCGGCAGCGACCAAACCGGCCACCGCGATCGAAGCGGGAACTCCGCTGCGGGTGGTCGAGGTCGACAACGAAGTGTCCTGGGCATCGCGTGGTGCGCACAAACTCCTCGGTGCGCTGGAGGCCTTCGGGCCCCGTGGGCTCCAGGTCGAGACCAAGCGCTGCCTCGATGCCGGCGCGTCCACCGGCGGCTTCACCGACGTGCTGCTTCACCACGGCGCGCGGGAGGTCGTGGCGGTGGACGTCGGCTACGGCCAGCTGGTGTGGCGGCTGCAGTCCGACGACCGCGTCCACGTCGTCGACCGGACCAACGTGCGATCGATCGACGCCGAGCAGATCGGCGGCCCGGTCGATCTGGTGGTCGCGGACCTCTCGTTCATCTCGCTGAAGCTCGTCCTCCCGGCGTTCGTGGCCTGCGTGGCCGACGGCGCGGATCTGATTCCGATGGTGAAGCCGCAGTTCGAGGTCGGAAAGGACCACGTGGGTTCCGGTGGAGTGGTGCGTGACCCTGAGCTGCGTGTCGCCGCGGTACTGGATGTCGCGAAGACGGCGGAATCGCTGGGACTGCGTACCGTCGGTGCAGTGGCCAGTCCGCTGCCGGGACCGTCGGGGAACGTCGAATACTTCCTGTGGCTCCGCGCGGATGTCACACCCGGGACGGATGATGTACCGGTCGAGTCGGTAGAAGAATTGATCCGCACCGCGGTGCAGGAGGGACCACAGTGAGCGGGGGAAGCAGCGGCACCCAGCAAGGCGAGCGGGAGATCCTGCTCGTGGCGCACCCGGGCCGCGCCGAGATCACGGAGACCGCGCGACGCGTCGGCAAGATCTTCGAGCGTGCCGGGATCGGGCTGCGCGTCCTCGTCGACGAGGTCGACAGCACCCGCATCGAACCGATGGACGGCATGGCAGCCGACGAATTCCTGGTTCCCGGGCTGGAAGTCACCATTGTTCAGGCAGGTCCCGACGCCGCCCTCGGTTGCGAGATGGTGCTCGTCCTCGGCGGGGACGGAACGTTCCTCCGGGCAGCGGAACTCGCCCAGGCCGCGTCCATCCCGGTTCTGGGAATCAACCTGGGCCGGATCGGGTTCCTCGCGGAAACCGAGGCCGAGCACCTCGACGAGGCGCTCGCCCAGGTAGTGCGTCGTGAGTACCGCATCGAACACCGCATGACACTGGACGTGCTGGTCCGGGTGGACGACGAAATCATCGAACGCGGCTGGGCGCTGAACGAGGCGAGCATCGAGAACCGGTCCCGGCTCGGTGTCCTCGAAGTGGTGCTCGAAGTGGACGGCCGCCCCGTGTCGGCCTTCGGTTGCGACGGTGTCCTCATCTCCACCCCGACCGGGTCGACCGCGTACGCGTTCTCGGCCGGCGGCCCCGTGGTGTGGCCCGAACTCGAGGCCCTGCTGGTGGTCCCGAGCAACGCGCACGCCTTGTTCGCGCGCCCCCTCGTGACGAGCCCGAATTCGCTGATCGCGGTCGAGACGGTGGCAGGCAGCCACGACGGCCTGGTGTTCTGCGACGGTCGCCGGACCCTCGAGCTGCCCGCGGGCGCCCGCGTCGAAGTGGTGCGTGGCAAGGAACCCGTTCGTTGGATACGACTGGATTCGGCGCCGTTCGCGGACCGGATGGTGCGAAAGTTCGAGCTGCCCGTCACCGGGTGGCGAGGAAGGAAGCCCTAGACGTGCTGGCAGAGATCAGGATCGACAACCTCGGTGTGATCTCCGAGGCGTCGGCGCAATTCCACGAAGGCTTGACGGTGCTCACCGGTGAAACCGGCGCGGGCAAGACGATGGTGGTGACGAGCCTGCACCTGCTCAGCGGTGCACGAGCGGACGCGGGCCGGGTGCGTCTCGGCGCGCCCCGTGCCGTGGTCGAGGGCCGGTTCATGACGGATGAGGGCTCGGAGCACGTCGAACGTGCCGTGTCCCGGCTGCTCGAGTCGACCGGCGCCGAGCGGGACGAGGACGGCACCATCATCGCGGTGCGGACCGTCGGCAGCGACGGACGGTCCCGCGCCCACCTGGGCGGGCGCAGCGTTCCGGCGGGCGTGCTGTCCGAGTTCACCGATCCGCTGCTCACCGTGCACGGGCAGAACGATCAGCTGCGGCTGCTCCGCCCGGACCAGCAGTGCGCCGCGCTGGACAGGTTCGCGGACAAGACGGTCGGCCCGCTGCTGGCGCGGTACCGCAAGCACCGCGACGAATGGGTGACCGCACGATCCGAGCTGATCGAACGCACCGGGCGCACCCGGGAACTCGCGCAGGAAGCCGACCAGCTGACGTTCGCCCTCAACGAGATCGACGGCATCGCCCCCACCCCGGGCGAGGACGAGTCGATCGTGTCGGAGGTGCGCAGACTCAGTGAACTCGACTCGCTGCGCTCGGCTGCCGAGGAAGCGCACGCCGCGCTCGCCGGCGGCGACGACATGGACGGCGACGGCGTGGGCGCACCCGCGCTGGATCTGCTGTCCGAGGCGCGGGCCCGGATCGAATCGGCCACCGACCCCGAACTCGACGGGCTCGGACCGCGTCTCGCCGACGCGATCGCAGTGGTCACCGACGTCTCCGCCGACCTGACCACGTATCTCGCCGGGCTTCCGGCGGACCCGGGGGCACTGGACTCCTTGCTGTCGCGGCAGGCGGAACTGAAGAACCTCACCCGCAAGTACGCCGCCGACGTCGACGGCGTACTGGAATGGGCAGACAACGCCCGTGCGAGGCTCGAGAAGATCGATGTGTCCTCCGATGCGTTGGCGGCATTGACGAAGCAGGTCGAGGAGTCTGCGGCGTCCACCGCGGAGGCCGCGTCGAAGCTGACCGCGGCCCGCGTCAAGGCGGCGGCCAAGCTCGCCAAGGCCGTCAGTTCGGAACTCGCAGGTCTGGCGATGGGCCGGGCCGCCCTCGAGGTGTCGGTCCGCCCCCGGATCGCCGGACCCCAGGACACGGCACCGCTCACCGTCGACGGTACGGAACTGCACGCGGGATCGTCCGGTGTCGACGAAGTGGAATTCCGGCTGTCGGCGCACAGCGGCGCACAGTCGCTGCCCATCAGCAAGAGCGCGTCCGGCGGTGAACTCTCGCGGGTGATGCTGGCCCTCGAGGTGGTGCTCGCCGGGTCCGATTCGGGCGCGACGATGGTGTTCGACGAGGTCGACGCCGGTGTCGGCGGTCGGGCCGCGGTCGAGATCGGCCGGCGACTGGCCCGGCTCGCCCGGACGCACCAGGTCATCGTCGTGACGCACCTGCCGCAGGTCGCGGCGTTCGCAGACACTCACCTGGTGGTCGACAAGGTCGACGACGCGGATGGCGTCGTCAGCAGTGGTGTGCACACACTCACCGACGACGAGCGGGTGGTGGAACTGGCCCGCATGCTCGCCGGACTCGACGACACGGAGACCGGTCGCGCCCACGCGGAGGAGTTGTTGGCCACGGCCAACGCCGAGCGTTCCGCCTGAACCCCGCCCGGCGGACCGTCGGCCGCACCCGTGGTAATGGTGTGACTGATGTGGTAAACGGTTCGGCGCGCCTCCACAGGTCGGTCCTGCTTCCGGTCCATCATCGAACTCATGAAGATGCCGGCACTGCTGTCACGTAACACCGAAACTTTGCCTGGGGTCAGCGGCATCGCCAGGGTGGATCGCAACACGGCCAAGTTGCTGCGACGCGTCGGACCCGGTGACATCGTCGTTCTCGACGAGCTCGACCTCGATCGCGGGACCGCGGACGCCCTGGTGAAGGCCGGCGTTCTCGCAGTGATCAACGCGTCGCCCTCGATCTCGGGGCGCTATCCCAACCTCGGTCCGGAGGTGATCGTCGCCAACGGGATCCTCCTGGTGGATTCGGCCGGCGCCGACATCTTCAAGAGCATCAAGGACGGCAGCAAGGTCCGGGTGAACGGGGGCGGTGTCTACTCCGGGGAACGGCGCATCGCCAAGGGCGACGAACAGACCGAGGCGGAGATCTCCGACCGGATGATCGAGGCGAAAACCGGTCTGGTCGACCACCTCGAGGCGTTCTCCGGCAACACCATCGAGTTCATCCGCACCGAGAGTCCGCTGTTGATCGACGGTGTCGGAGTCCCCGACGTCGACGTCGACATGAAGGAACGGCACGTCGTGATCGTGTCCGACGGCCCGGACCACGCATCCGACCTGAAGAACCTCAAGCCGTTCATCAAGGAGTACTCGCCGATCCTCATCGGCGTCGGTGCAGGCGCCGACGTCCTCAAGTCGGCGGGCTATCGCCCGGATCTCATCGTCGGCGACCCCGAGGACATCACGAGCGCCACGTTGAAGTCGGGCGCCGAGGTGGTTCTCCCCGCCGACCAGGACGGTCACGCCCCCGGTCTGTCACGGATCCAGGACCTCGGCATCGGAGCGATGACGTTCCCGGCGTCCGGGTCCCCGTCCGACCTGGCGCTGCTGCTGGCCGATCACCACGGCGCGTCGCTGATCGTCACGGTCGGGAGCACCGTCTCCCTCGACGAGTTCTTCGACCGCGGCCGCCGCGACAGCAACCCGTCGGCATTCATGACCCGCCTGAAGGTCGGGCCGAAACTGGTGGACGCGAAGGCCGTGGCGACCCTGTACCGGAGCCGGGTGTCGGGCGGTGCGATCGCGTTGCTCGTGCTGGCCGCACTGGTCGCGGTGATCGTGGCCCTGGTGGTGTCGAACATCGGTGGTGAGGCACTGGACTGGGCCGTCGCGACGTGGAACAGCTTTGCGTTGTGGGTTCAGGGGTTCTTCAAGTGATTTCTCTGCGTCAACATGCCATTTCCATAGCGGCGATCTTCCTGGCTCTGGCAATCGGCGTGGTGATGGGTTCCGGCCTGTTGTCGAGCGGTCTCGTCTCGGGGCTGCGCGACGACAAGGCCGACCTGCAGACCGATATGGAGAAGGCGACCGAACGCAACAACCAGCTGACCGAGCAGTTGAACTCGGCGGACGGCTTCGATTCCGCGGTCGGCGGCCGCGTGGTGGCCGACTCTCTCGCGCAACGCACCGTGATGGTCGTGACGACCCCGGATGCCGACCCCGCCGACCTGGACGGGGTCAACCGCATGATCGCGCAGGCCGGCGGGTCGGTGACCGGGCGGGTGTCGCTGACCGACTCGTTCGTGGACGCCACCGGCGGTGACCGGTTGCGGACGGTCGTCAACAACGTGATCCCCGCTGGTGTCACGTTGAAGACCGGGGCCGTCGACCAGGGCAGCCTCGCAGGCGACCTGCTCGGCTCGGTCCTCATGCTCGGCAAGGAGACGGGTCAGCCGCAGAGTTCCGCGCAGGAGATGGCGCTCGCCCTCGAGACCCTCCGCGGGGCGGGATTCGTCAGCTACGACGACGGCGCGGTCCAACCGGCACAGGTCGCGGTGGTGCTGACCGGCGACCGCGACGTGGAGGACGGCGTCAGCGGCAACCGCGGTGCGGTGGTGGCCCGGTTCGCGGGCGCGCTGGACTCGCGAGGGGCCGGGGCGGTTCTCGCCGGGCGTCCGGCCTCGGCGCAGGGCAACGGTGCGGTCGCCGTGGCGCGGGCCGACGCGGCTCTCTCCGCGGCGCTCACCACTATCGACAACATCGACCGGGAAGCGGGCAAGATCACCGTTCCGCTCGCGCTGCAGGAGCAACTGAACGGCGGTGCCGGCCGGTACGGCACGGGGCCCGGCACCACCGGTGTCACCGTGGGGGCCACACCGGCGTAGCGCGCATCACATCGGGGCGGGCAATCGCGGCGCGTTGTTTCCGGGACGTACGACAAGGTGTTACCGTGAAGTCCCGTGGGTCGGCAGGCCCCAGCATTGCTCGAACAGACCAAGCCCTGCACAGTCGTCACGGGAGCCCCTTTGCCACAGTCACGCACTCATTCGCGTACCGCTACCAAGCACATCTTCGTGAGCGGCGGCGTCGCCTCCTCACTCGGCAAGGGCCTCACAGCCTCGAGCCTCGGGCAATTGCTGACCGCGCGGGGGATGCGCGTGACCATGCAGAAACTGGATCCGTATCTCAACGTCGATCCGGGCACGATGAACCCCTTCCAGCACGGTGAGGTCTTCGTCACCGAGGACGGCGCCGAGACCGACCTCGACGTCGGCCACTACGAGCGCTTCCTCGACCGCGACCTGTCCGGTCAGGCGAATGTGACCACCGGCCAGGTGTATTCGACGGTCATCGCCAAGGAGCGGCGCGGCGAATACCTCGGCGACACCGTCCAGGTCATCCCGCACATCACGGACGAGATCAAGAGCCGGATCCTGGCCATGAGCGGACCGGACCTCCAGGGCCATCAGCCCGACGTCGTCATCACGGAGATCGGTGGCACCGTCGGTGACATCGAGTCGCAGCCGTTCCTCGAGGCCGCCCGTCAGGTGCGCCACGACGTCGGGCGGGACAACGTCTTCTTCCTCCACGTCTCCCTGGTGCCGTACCTGGCGCCGTCGGGTGAGCTCAAGACGAAGCCCACCCAGCACTCGGTCGCGGCACTGCGGAACATCGGTATCCAGCCCGACGCGCTGATCCTGCGCTGCGACCGCGAGGTTCCCCCGGCGCTGAAGAACAAGATCGCACTCATGTGCGACGTCGACGTCGACGGCTGCATCTCGACCCCCGACGCACCCTCGATCTACGACATCCCGAAGGTGCTGCACAGCGAGGGCCTCGACGCGTACGTCGTGCGTCAGCTGGGTCTGCCGTTCCGCGACGTGGACTGGACCGTGTGGGGCAACCTGCTCGAGCGCGTCCACCAGCCGCGCGAGACCGTGCGGATCGCCCTGGTCGGAAAATACGTCGACCTGCCGGACGCCTACCTGTCCGTCACCGAGGCACTGCGTGCAGGCGGGTTCGCGAACCGCTCGAAGGTGGAAATCTCCTGGGTGCCGTCCGACGCGTGTGAGACGGAGGCGGGCGCGCAGGCCGCCCTCGGCGACGTCGACGGCGTGCTGATTCCCGGTGGCTTCGGAATCCGCGGTATCGAGGGCAAGCTCGGCGCGATCCGCTACGCCCGTCACCGGAAGATCCCGCTGCTCGGCCTGTGCCTCGGCCTGCAGTGCGTCGTGATCGAAGCCGCGCGCAGCGTGGGTCTCGACGACGCCAACTCCGCCGAGTTCGAGCCCGAGACCACGCACCCCGTGATCTCCACGATGGCGGATCAGGAAGACGTCATCGCCGGCGAGGCGGACCTCGGCGGCACGATGCGCCTCGGTGCGTACCCCGCCGTCCTGACGAAGGGGTCCGTCGTCGCCCGGGCGTACGGCAGCGAAGAGGTGTCGGAGCGTCACCGTCACCGCTACGAGGTCAACAACGCGTACCGCGACCGGATCGCGAAGAGCGGACTCCGATTCAGCGGAACCTCGCCCGACGGTCACCTCGTCGAGTTCGTCGAATACCCGGCCGACCAGCACCCGTTCTTCGTCGCGACGCAGGCGCACCCCGAGCTGAAGAGCCGTCCGACGCGTCCGCACCCGCTGTTCGCGGCGTTCGTCGACGCGGCGCTGAAGCACAAGCTCGAAGAGCGGCTTCCCGTCGACGTGCACGGTGAGGAGCGGGCCGCCGTCGCCGCCGATGACGAGCTCGCCGACTCCGCCGACCGCGACGAGGTCGCGTCCGTCGACAGCGCGGGATAGGGCGAGACCGACCATGACCGACACCGGCCGGCACGAATTCGAGACTCTCGACTCGCGCGCCGTGTACAGCGGCGCGATCCTCGCCCTGCGGGTGGATCACGTCGCGATGCCGGACGGCCGGACCGCCGAACGTGAGGTCGTCGAGCACCACGGCGCCGTCGCCGTCGTGGTTCTCGACGACGAGGACCGGATCGTCCTGATCCACCAGTACCGGCACCCGGTGGGGCGCCGGTTGTGGGAGATCCCGGCCGGCCTGCTGGACGAGCCGGGGGAGGACCCCGTCGACGCCGCCGGCCGCGAACTGGCGGAGGAGACGGGGCTCGGGGCCCGTCGCTGGTCCGTTCTGGTGGACGTCGTTCTCTCGCCAGGGTTCACGGACGAGTCGGTGCGCGTGTTCCTCGCCGAGGACCTGTACGAGGTGGACCGGCCGGACCCGGAGGACGAGGAAGCCGACCTCGAGATCGAGCGGATTCCGCTCGACGACGTGGTGTCGATGGTGCTGAACGGGACCATCGTCAACGCCACGGCCGTGGCCGGGGTGATGGCCCTCGCCGCTGCCCGGTCCCGGCCGGGCGGTCTCGGCGAACTCCGCGACGTGACCGCGCCCTGGGTCGATCGCCCCGCCAGGTTCAGTGAGAGGAAACGCTCGCGCGCCGCCGGGGACGAGGCCGCGCGGGCATGACATGGTGATTGCGCGGCAGGTGGATTCGTACCTCGACCACCTGGCCGTCGAGCGCGGAGCTGCCCGCAACACTCTCGGTTCGTACCGCCGCGACCTCGAGCGGTACACGCAGTTCCTCGCCGAGCGGGAGGTCACCGACATCGGCCGGATCCGCGAACAAGACGTCAGCGACTTCGTGATCGCCCTACGAACCGGCGATCCGAAACGCGAACTGCCGCCGCTGGCCGCGAGCTCGGCGGCCCGCGCCCTGATCGCGGTGCGCGGATTCCACCGGTTCGCCGCGGCGGAGGGGATGACCGCCGTCGACGTCGCCCGGGACGTGCGGCCGCCGTCGCCGGCGAAACGGCTCCCCAAATCGCTTCCGGTCAATGAGGTGCTGGCACTGCTGGAGGCAGTCGGAGGCAGCGGACCCGCCGACGGACCGCGGGCGGTCCGCGACCGCGCGCTGCTGGAGTTGCTGTACTCGACGGGCGCCCGCATCTCCGAAGCCGTCGGCCTGGATGTCGACGATGTCGACACCGAGACCCGGTCGGTGCTGCTGCGGGGCAAGGGAGGCAAGCAGCGGGTGGTGCCGGTGGGCCGGCCCGCCGTCGAATCCCTCGACGCCTACCTGATCCGGGGCCGGCCGGCGCTGGCATCACGCGGAACACCCGCGCTGTTCCTCAATGTCCGCGGCGGACGGCTGTCCCGCCAGAGCGCGTGGACGGTGCTGCAGACCGCCGCGGACGCCGCGGGCATCTCTTCGGCGGTGTCACCGCACACGCTCCGCCACTCGTTCGCGACCCACCTGCTCGACGGGGGCGCCGACGTCCGCGTCGTCCAGGAGCTGCTGGGACATGCCTCGGTGACGACCACCCAGATATATACGCTGGTGACAGTGGGTGCGCTGCGCGAGGTGTGGGCCGGAGCGCATCCCCGGGCTAGGTGACGGAAAGCGTGTCGAGGGGAAAATTCACGGTACGAGGCGGTAGCGTTCGTATAACGATGTGGGATCGGCAGCGATCATCGAGAGAACAGGGGATCATCGGACCGTGGTGACACCGCAGCCGCCAGCGGCGGAGTCAGAGCACTCGCAACAGGAGGGCGACATGTTCGACGTGCGGCAGACCGAACCCGCAGCCTTGTTCGAGGACGCTGCCGTGGTCGTGGAGGAAGAGCTCGGCCCCACGGGACGGCCGACGCGTGAGGTGCCGGAACCCGCCCCGTTGCCCTCGCACGGCCCGGCCAAGATCATCGCGATGTGCAACCAGAAGGGTGGCGTCGGCAAGACGACGTCGACGATCAACCTGGGAGCGTCTCTGGCCGAATTCGGTCGGCGTGTCCTGCTCGTCGACCTCGATCCCCAGGGGGCGCTGTCCGCGGGCCTCGGCGTCGCGCATCACGACCTCGAACTGACCGTCCACAATTTGCTCGTCGAACCCCGCGTCGCGATCGACGACGTCCTGATGCGGACACGCGTCGAGGGCCTCGACCTTCTGCCGAGCAACATCGACCTGTCGGCGGCGGAGATCCAGCTCGTCACCGAGGTCGGGCGGGAACAGACGCTCGGACGGGTGCTGCACCCGGTGCTCGACCGGTACGACTACGTCCTGATCGACTGCCAGCCGTCCCTCGGACTGCTCACGGTCAACGCGCTGGCCTGCGCGGACTCGGTGATCATCCCGATGGAGTGCGAGTACTTCAGCCTGCGCGGCCTGGCGCTGCTCAACGATACGGTCGAGAAGGTCCACGACCGGCTCAACCCGCGGCTCGAACTCGCCGGCATCGTCGTCACGATGTTCGACGCACGGACCCTGCACGCGCGCGAGGTGATGGCCCGTGTGGTGGAGGTGTTCGGGGATCTCGTCTACGACACCGTGATCAACCGCACCGTGCGCTTCCCCGAGACCTCGGTCGCCGGGGAACCGATCACCACCTGGGCGCCGAAATCGACCGGCGCCGAAGCGTACCGTGCTCTGGCACGCGAGGTCATTCACCGGTCCGGCCGGTAAGTGGTGAATACGCAAGACATTCCGGCTCCACCGCAGACCGAGGACCCGCAGACCCCCGTATCGCACGCCGCGGAAACACAGACCGCGGTCAAGCCCGGCTTCCGGGTGACCCTGCGGAATTTCGAGGGACCGTTCGACCTGCTCCTGACCCTGATCAACCAGCGACAGCTGGACGTGACGGAAGTGGCGCTGCACCAGGTGACGGACGACTTCATCGCCTACACCCGCACCCTGGGCGCGGAGATGGGACTCGATCAGACCACCGAATTCCTGGTGGTCGCGGCGACGCTGCTCGACCTGAAGGCGGCGCGTCTGCTCCCGGCAGGACAGGTGGAAGACGCCGAGGACCTCGCGCTTCTCGAGGCGCGCGACCTGCTGTTCGCCCGGCTGCTGCAGTACCGCGCGTACAAGCAGGTGGCGCAACTGTTCGGTGAGCTCGAGGCGGCCGCGCTGCGCCGGTACCCGCGTTCGGCGGCACTGGAGGACCAGTTCACCCAGTTGCTTCCGGAAGTGTTGCTCGGTGTCGACCCGCAACGGTTCGCGGAGATCGCCGCGACCGTGTTCACTCCGCGCCCGAAGCCGACCGTGGGACTCGACCATCTGCACGACATGCACGCGGTGTCGGTGCCCGAACAGGCGGCGCGGATGCTGGAACTGCTCCGCGAACGAGGGGCCGGGGAATGGGCGACCTTCGGCGACCTGGTCTCGGAGTGCGAGGTGACGGTCGAAATCGTGGCAAGATTCCTCGCGCTGCTCGAGCTGTATCGCGAGCAGTCGGTGTTGTTCGAACAGCCCGAGCCGCTCGGGGAATTGTTGGTGAGCTGGACCGGGGAGGGCACAGACGCCCCGGTGACCGAGGAGGATTACGGATGAGTTCGGTCCCGTTCGACGAGTCGGACGACCAGGGCGCCGTCGACGCAGATCCCGAGCTGTCGGACACCGAACTCGAAGCCGTTCTCGAGTCGCTCCTGCTGATCGTCGACTCTCCCGCCGGAGCCGAACAGCTCGCCTCCGCGACCGGCGCTTCTGTGAATCGCATCACGGACGTGCTGAACCGCATGTCCGCCGAGCTCACCGCCCGCGGGAGCGGGATGGACCTCCGATATGCCGGTGACGGTTGGCGTCTCTACACACGCACCGCGTACGCGCCCTACGTGGAACGGCTCCTGCTCGACGGCGCACGATCCAAACTGACGAGGGCGGCTTTGGAAACTCTGGCCGTGGTGGCATACCGTCAACCGTTGACCCGCGCACGGATCAGTGCGGTGCGTGGCGTCAACGTGGACGGTGTGGTGCGCACACTTCTCGCTCGCGGATTGATCGCCGAAGCCGGCGTCGATCCCGATACCAACGCCACGCAGTATTCGACGACGGAGCTCTTCCTGGAACGGCTCGGCTTGGCGTCTCTCGCCGATCTTCCCGCCTTGGCTCCGCTGTTGCCGGATGTGGATCTGATAGATGACATCAGTGACAGTCTGGAATCTGACCCACGATTTGCGAGAATGAATAAAGCTACGGCTTCCACAGAAGAGTTGGACACCGGGCTGGACACCGAAGACTGACAGGGATAGTACAAAAGTGAAGAAACCCGCTCGCCGAGATGGCACACCGGATCGCAACAACAACAAGAAGCAGCGCCCCACCAGGTCGGAGACCGGGGGTCGCTCGGACAGGTCGGAAGCTGGAGGGCGACCGAGCCGCTCCGAGACCGATCGGCGTCCGACCAGGTCGGACGCCGTCAAGGGGAAGCCGGGCAGGCCCGACGCCGCGGCCGCGAAGAACAAGCGCGGCAAACCCAAGTCGGCCAAGCCGCAGCGCGCCCAGGCCCACGCGCCCAAGATCAGCAACGCCAAGCCGGCCCGGCACCAGTACGCCGACGCCGCCGATCGGCCCGCCGGCCCGCCGCAGGGCGACGGCATGCGACTGCAGAAGGTTCTCGCCCAGGCCGGTGTCGCGTCGCGCCGTGCGGCCGAGGAACTGATCTCGCAGGGGCGAGTCGAGGTCGACGGCCGCATCGTCATCGAACAGGGACTGCGCATCGACCCCGAGAACGCGGTGGTGCGCGTGGACGGTGTCCGCGTCGTCGTGCAGAAGGACCTGGTCCACCTCGCGCTGAACAAGCCCCGCGGCTGGCAGTCGACGATGTCGGACGACCTGGGTCGCCCGTGCGTCGGCGACATCGTCTCCGAGCGGGTCGCCGCAGGTCAGCGGTTGTTCCACGTCGGTCGACTGGACGCCGACACCGAGGGACTGCTGCTGCTCACCAACGATGGTGATCTGGCGCATCGGCTGATGCATCCGTCCTTCGAGGTGTCGAAGACGTACCTGGCGACTGTGTCGGGTGCCCTCGAGCGCGGCGTCGGAAAGAAGCTCAAGGAGGGTGTCGAGCTCGACGACGGACCGGCGAAGGTCGACGCGTTCACCCTGCTCGACATCAACGAGGGCAAGTCGCTCGTCCGTGTCACGCTGCACGAAGGCCGCAAGCACATCGTGCGCCGCCTGTTCGACGCCGTGGGACACCCCGTCATCCGGCTCGTCCGGACGGACATCGGCGCGGTCGCTCTCGGCGACCAGCGTCCCGGCACGCTCCGCGTACTCGGTCGAGGCGAGGTCGGCGGTCTCTACGGGGCGGTGGGCCTGTGAGTACCTCGCCGCTGGTCGTCGCGATGGACGGCCCGTCCGGAACCGGGAAGTCGAGCGTCTCGCGGATGCTCGCGCAGCGGCTCGACGCCCGGTACCTCGATACCGGCGCCATGTACCGGATCGCGACGCTGCATGCGCTGCGTAAGGGCGTGGACCTCACCGATCCCGCCGCGATCGCCGACGCGACCGCAGGGCTGCCGTGGTCGATCGGCACGGACCCGGCGGGCGAGCAGGTTCTGCTCGACGGGGAGGACGTGGGGGAGGAGATCCGCGGCGACGCGGTGACCAAGGCCGTCTCGGCTGTCTCCGCCGTGCCGGCGGTGCGTGAACTGCTTGTCGCGGCGCAGCGTCGTCTCGCGGGCGAGGCCGAACGGATCGTCGTCGAAGGCCGGGACATCGGCACCGTCGTCATCCCGGACGCCGACGTGAAGATCTATCTCACCGCCTCGGCGGAAGCCCGGGCACAGCGCAGAAATGCGCAGAATCTCGCAGAAGGACGAGGTGACGACTACGCGGCCGTGCTGGCCGACGTGCAGCGTCGTGACCACCTCGACTCCACGCGCGCCGTGTCGCCGCTGCGGCCGGCCGACGATTCCGTGCTGGTCGACACCAGCGAACTCGGAATCGACGACGTGATCGGCAGGTTGCTGCTGGTGGTTAGCGAAAGAAGGGGAGCAGGGCAGTGACCGAACAATTCACCACCGAGTTCGCAGGCGACGGCACCTGGAGTGAGGAATCGGACTGGGAGGTCCTGGACCTCGAAGACGGTGGCGACGGAGAGTCCCACGTCCCGGTCCCCACCCTCGCAGTGGTCGGTCGCCCGAACGTCGGCAAGTCGACGCTCGTCAACCGGATCATCGGCCGACGCGAAGCCGTGGTCGAGGACATCCCCGGTGTCACCCGCGACCGTGTCTCCTACGAGGCGAACTGGAGTGGCCGCCGCTTCATGGTGCAGGACACCGGCGGCTGGGAACCCGACGCCAAGGGCCTGCAGCAGTCGGTGGCCCGGCAGGCGGAACTGGCGATGCAGACCGCGGACGCGATTCTCCTCGTCGTCGACGCCGTCGTCGGCGCCACCGCAACGGACGAGGCTGTGGCCAAGGTCCTGCGCCGGTCCAAGACCCCGGTTCTGCTGGTGGCCAACAAGGTCGACGACGGCCGAACCGAATCCGAGGTGGCCGCACTGTGGTCGCTCGGTCTCGGACAGCCGCACTCGGTGAGTGCGACGCACGGCCGCGGTACCGGCGATCTCCTCGACGAGGTGCTTGCCGCCCTCCCGGAAACCCCGCGTGAAGGCATCCCCGGCGGCGGGCCGCGACGCGTGGCTCTGGTCGGGAAGCCGAACGTCGGGAAGTCGAGCCTGCTGAACAAGCTGTCGGGCGACGAGCGTTCGGTGGTCCACAATGTCGCGGGGACCACCGTCGATCCGGTCGACTCGATCGTGGAGCTCGGCGGCAGGCCGTGGCGTTTCGTCGACACCGCCGGTCTGCGCAAGCGGGTCAGCCACGCCAGCGGCGCCGAATTCTACGCATCGCTGCGGACGAAGAGCGCCATCGAGGCCGCCGAGGTCGCGATTCTGCTGATCGACGCATCCGAGCCGATCTCGGAGCAGGACCTGCGCGTGCTGAGCATGGTGGCCGACGCCGGGCGGGCCCTCGTCATCGCGTTCAACAAGTGGGATCTCGTCGACGAGGACCGGCGACTCCAGCTGGACCGGGAAGTCGATCGGGACCTGGTGCGGGTGCCGTGGGCACAGCGAGTCAACATCTCGGCGCAGACGGGGCGCGCGGTGCAGAAGCTCGTCCCCGCCCTGGACACCGCACTGGAATCCTGGGACAAGCGCATTCCCACGGGCCGGCTCAACACCTGGCTCAAGGAAGTCGTCGCCGCGACTCCGCCACCGATGCGCGGTGGCCGACTGCCTCGCGTGATGTTCGCCACGCAGGCCGGAACGCGTCCGCCGACGTTCGTGCTGTTCACGACCGGGTTCCTCGAGGCGGGCTACCGCCGGTTCCTGGAGCGGCGTCTGCGCGAGGAGTTCAATTTCGACGGCAGCCCCGTCCGCATCTCGGTGCGGGTGCGGGAAAAGCGTGAGCGGCGAAGTCGTTGATCCGACAGAATGCGCTCTGACCAGGCGATTAGCGTTACGGACTGCCCCTGATGTAATCTCATCGAGCACCTGAACGAGGGTGTGGACGGGCTGTGGCGCAGCTTGGTAGCGCACTTGACTGGGGGTCAAGTGGTCGCAGGTTCAAATCCTGTCAGCCCGACCAGATGATCAGCGAAGGCGGTTTCCCGGAAACGGGAAACCGCCTTTTCTGTGTCTCGGGCACTCAATCCGTCACGATGACCGGGTCGCCGATCTTCGCGTTGTCGTAGAACCACTGCGCGTTCTCAGTGCTGAGATTGATGCAGCCGTGGCTGACGTTCTCGAAGCCCTGAGAGTTCACCGACCACGGTGCGGCGTGCACGAAGATCCCGCCCCACGTGATTCGGGTGGCGTACTCGACGTAGAGCCGGTAGCCCTCCTCCGAGTCGATCGGGACGCCGTACGTCGACGAATCCATGATCATGTCGCGGAACTGCTCGATGACGGGGAACGTCCCGAGCGGTGTCTCGTATCCGGGTTTGCCCATGGACGCGGGCATGGTCTGAACGACCTGGTCGTTGATGCTGACGGTGAACTGGTGCGTCGTCGTGTTGGCGACGGCGACGAGTGCGTCACCCACCTGGAACTGCGATCTCGCGCCCGCCGCCTCGACGGTCACCCGGGTGTGGGCCGGCCAGAAGTGCTCCGGGGTCCACTGCACGGTGCGGTCGTCGATCCAGGAGAACTGCCCGGGGACCGGTGTCGACGGCATGATCCGGACACCCTGTTCGGCGAGTGCGCGATCGGACACCGGTGACGCGAACCGGACGACGACGGGGTGCGCGATGCCGACGACCTGACCGCTTGCGGGGGACAGTGCCGGGGTGATGATCTTCCCGGTGACGGCCGGGGCCTGCGCCGCCGCGGTGGCGCTCACTGCGCACACGGCCAGCGCCGCGAGTACCGAGACGAGAAACAGACGTCCGACCTGCTGCGCTTTCGACATGACGTCCAGCCCTTCAGCGACTGTGAGCGTCATTTCAGTTAACCACGGCGATATCCGACAGCGGAACCAGGGAAACTGGATGCATTGTGCGCATCAGAGAGCTACGGGCGACGCGACGTCGTCACATCGGCCGCGTTTCGCCGGTCACATAGGTGACAGACCGCGACGGAAGGATGTGACCGGTGAACGAGAACGACGTGCTGGCGCAGCAGTTCGAGGCCCATCGCACGCACTTGCGCGCGGTGGCCTACCGGATGCTCGGCTCGATCGGCGAGGCCGAGGACGCCGTGCAGGAATCCTGGCTGCGACTGAGCCGCACCGACGCCGACACCGTCGAGAACCTGGGCGGCTGGCTGACGACGGTGGTGGCGCGGGTGTGCCTGAACATGCTGCAGTCACGCAGGTCGCGGCGTGAAGATCCCCTGGACGCGGTGATGCCCGACCCGATCGTGACCCGGGCGGACGGCAGCGACCCCGAACACGAGGCGGTGCTGGCCGATTCGGTGGGTCTCGCGCTGCTCGTGGTCCTCGGCACGCTCGCTCCTGCCGAGCGGTTGGCGTTCGTGCTGCACGACATGTTCGCGGTGCCGTTCGACGACATCGCCCCGATCGTGGAGCGAACCCCGGCGGCCGCCCGGCAACTGGCCAGCCGCGCACGGCGGCGTCTGCAGGGAGCCCCCGTTCCCGACACCGATCCGGTCCGCCAGCGGGCGGTCGTCGACGCGTTCCTGGCGGCCGCGCGGAGCGGCGACTTCGACGCGCTCGTGGCGGTGCTCGATCCGGATGTCGTGCTCCGCGCCGATACCGGAGCACTGCCTGTGGGCGCCTCCACGACGGTGCGCGGTTCGGAGACCGTCGCGGGCCGGGTCCTCGGGTTCGCTCGGCTGGCTCGATTCGCGCATCCGGCGCTCGTCAACGGTGCCGCCGGGGTGGTCGCGATCTCCGACGGGCAGCTGCTGTCGGTCATGGGCGTCACGATCCGGCGGGGGAAGATCGTCGAGATCGACATCCTCGCCGACCGCGAGCGCCTCGCCGGGCTCGTCGTCGAGAACCTCGACTGACGAGCCCAGCGTGGTCAGTTCGTGCGGTGCTCGCCGTCTCCGTGTGCGTTGCCGGTGCGCAGGCCGATCAGGGCCGCGGCGACGAGGAAGATGCTGCCGGTCAGCAGCGCTCGCTGGAAGCCGAGGGTGAGTGCCTCGGGCACAGGCGAATTCGCTGCGAGCAGATGCTGGGAATGCGAGGTGGCGATCGCGGCGAAGATCGCGAGACCGAGTGCGCTGCCGACCTGCTGGGAGGCGTTCAACAACGCCGCCGCGAGCCCTGCCTCGCCGGCAGGCACACCGGCGTTGGCCGCGGTCGTCACACCGACGAAGACGGCGCCGAGACCGAACGACACGATCATCAGTCCGGGCAGCAGATCGTCGAGATAGGACCCGTCGACGGGAATCCGGGACAGCAGGTACAGGCCGGCCGAGGCCACCAGCGCGCCCGCGACGATGACGGGACGGGGTCCGGTCCGGGTGAGCACCTGGGAGGAAATCCCGGCGGCGACACCGACACCCAGGCAGAGCGGCAGGTAGGCGGCACCGGTCTGGATGGGGGAGTAGCCGAGAACGTTCTGCATGTAGAGAGTCAGGAAGAAGAACATCGCGATGAGACCCGCAAAAGCAATCAGCCCTGTGACATTGGCGGCGGCAAGCCCTTTGACGCGGAATATCGACAGCGGCAGGAGAGGGTGCGGATTGCGCTGCTCGTTGATCACGAACGCCACGATCAGAACGAATGCGCCGGCGAACTCGGCGATCGTGCGGGCGCTGCCCCATCCCTGGTCGGGTGCCTTCACCAGGGCGTAGACGAGCACCAGCATCCCGCCGGTGCCGAGCACACTGCCCGCGACGTCGAAATTCGCGAACCGGGCGCGGCGCCGGTCGCCGGGAATGAGCGCGAAGACCGCCGGAAGCACGAGCGCGCACGCCAGTGGGTTGACGAACAGCACCCATCGCCAGCCAGGCCCCTCGGTGAGCACGCCGCCGAGAAACACACCGACGGCGGATGCGAGACCGCCCACCCCGGCCCAGACACCCAGTGCGGTATGCCGCTCGGGGCCCTCCTCGAACGTCGTCGTCAGAATCGACAGCGCGGCCGGAAGCATCAGTGCCGCACCGACACCCTGCGCGAGCCGTGCGCCGATCAGGATCTCCGCGTTTCCGGCGAACCCGCCGATCAGCGATGACAGCCCGATCACGACGGTGCCGGTGACGAGCACGCGACGGCGACCGAGCAGGTCGGCCAGGCGGCCGCCGAGCAGCATGAATCCGCCGTAGGTGAGGAGGTAGGCGCTCGGGACCCATTGCAGTTCCTGAACCGAGATGTCCAGGTCGCTGCGCATGTCGGGCAGGGCGATGTTGACGATGGATGCGTCGACGAAGTCGAGAAATGCCACGGCGCACAACAGCGCCAGCGTGAGAGTGCCGCGGGCGGTGGAGAGAAACGGGCGTGCCGGGGTCGATCGTCCGGCCCGGGAGGTATCGCCGACCGAGATGTCCATGTCGAAGCCTTTCTGTGCTCAGGGTTCGTGCAGAGGACGCCGCAGTGGTCGTCCGTCACTTCTATGACCGACGGCCCGGCGGTGATGTGACCGCGCCGCGGCTGCGTCGCGAGTACTGTCGGA
Organism: Rhodococcus sp. JS3073; assembly: GCF_026810085.1. Lineage (NCBI taxonomy): Bacteria > Bacillati > Actinomycetota > Actinomycetes > Mycobacteriales > Nocardiaceae > Rhodococcus > Rhodococcus sp. JS3073. The sequence goes on from NZ_CP113951.1 coordinate 7,497,823, forward strand.
ACCCGGCAGGTCACGGAAACGGGAGGCTGGCATGGCTGGACGGTTCGAAGGCACTGTTGTGATCAATCGCCCCATCGAGGAAGTGTTCGCGTACCTCGCCGCCGGGGTCAACGACCGGGACTTCAGTCCCCGGGTGCAGGAGATCGTGAAGAAGACGGACGGTCCGCCGGGCGTCGGGACCATCTTCGTCAGCACCGTCAAGGATGCCGGGATGACCACGAAGCGGGAGTTCGAGATCACCGAATTCGAGGTGCCACGGAAGATTCGCTGGGCGGAGCGTTCGAAGAATTCCATCACCGCGAAAGAGGGTGGTTACGACCTCGAACCCTCGGGCGCAGGGACCAAGGTGACGATCTTCAACGTGCTGGAGGGGCACGGAATAGGAAAGCTGATCGCACCTCTCGCCCTTCGGGCGGCCCGGAAGGACGCACCCGATTTCGCGCAGCGGATCAAGGCCGCCGCGGAGAAGTGACCGGCCTTACCGTGCCGGAATGACGAGCTCCAGTACCTGATCGACGTTGTCCGCGAGGCTGTCCGCCGCGGTGTCGTCGCCCGACAGATACCGTGCGAGGCTCTGCTGGAACAGTCCGTCGAAGACCGCATACATGGTGGCCGGGGCGATGGTGATCGTGCGCCCCGCCAGTTCCGCGTACCGGGACACGATGCGCCAGATCATGTTTTCGAGACTTTTGTCGATCGCGGCGACGTCTGCGCGGAACGACTCCTCGAACAGCGACTGCGAGCGGAGGTCGTACCAGAGGCGATGCATGGTGGCCTCGTCGCGGAGCGAATCCACCAGCACCCGGCCGAATCCCGCCTTCAACTCCTCGGGAGTCTGCGCTGTGGCGACCACGCCGTCGTATCGCGTGACGCACCGGGCCTTGTAGTGCCGGACGCAGTGCGTGATCAGATCGACCTTGTCGCTGAAGTAGTAGTGCAGGACGCCGTGGGAGAACTCGGAGTTCTGGGCGATCTCCCGGAGGCTGGTGCGGGCGTAGCCGAGTTCCGAGAGGGTCTGCAACGCGGCCTCGGCGAGCTGATCCCGGCGCTCGGCGAATTTGTCGACCTGGCGGCGCGAGACCCGATCGGCGTTCTTCTCGGCGACGGGTGTCACGGCAATGATTCCTGTTCGGCTCGCATGGTCCAGCACGGTGTGCATCAGTCTAGCTCGCGTTCCTTGACGACTGTGTAACAAAAACTTGACAGTCGTCAAGAGAATTCTTGACAGTCGTCCAAAGTCGAATACTCTGTGATCCACACCACATTGCAGGGCTCGGTCTCGTGACGTGGTTTCCGCGAATCGTCTCGTACGAAGGCAGGTCGGAATGAGCGTGAGTGATCTTGCAGGACGGAAAGCGCTGGTCACCGGTGGTGCGAAGGGGTTGGGCGCCGGTATGGCTGCCGCCCTCGCCGACGCCGGTGCGGCGGTCGTGATCGGCGACGTCCTCGAGGAGGAGGGGCACGCGACCGCCGATTCCGTCGGGAAGTCCGGCGTCGACACCGGATTCGTGAAACTCGACGTCACCGACGACGGCAACTGGGAGCGCGCCGTCGCCGCCACCGTGGAGCAACTCGGCGGATTCGACCTCCTCGTCAACAACGCGGGCATCGAGATCTCGTCACTCGTGGTCGACATCGATCCCGCCGACATCCGCCGGATGTGCGACGTCAATATTCTCGGTGTCGCGCTCGGTCTGAAACACGGTCTGCGCGCCATGCGTCCCGGAGGCGCGGCGGGAGCGGGCGGGGCGATCGTCAACGTCTCGTCGGTGGCCGCGACGATCCCGTTCCCGGGTATCGCCGGGTACTCCGCCACCAAGTCGGCCGTCGACCGGCTGACCCGGGTCGCGGCCCAAGAGGCAGGCAAACTCGGGTACGGCGTCCGCGTGAACTGCGTGTACCCCGGGCTGGTCGCCACGGAGATGGGACTCGGGCTGGCCGCCGACATGGAGAGGCTCGGACTGTGGCCCAGCGCCGACGCCGCGGTGGCCGACGTGATCGGCCTGACGCCGCTCGGGCGACTCGGCGAGGTCGCGGACATCGCCGACACCGTCGTCTTCCTGGCCTCCGACGCCGCTCGCTTCGTCACCGGAATCGGCCTGCCGGTCGACGGTGGCATGGGCATGTAACCGATCTCCCCGGACTCTTCTCACATTCTGAAAGGCACGTCATGACCGACAAGAAGCCCGTCATCGTCTACGGAGTCTCCGGTTACACCGGGCGGCTCGTGTGTGAATACCTGCGCGAGTTCAACATTCCGTTCGTCGCCGCGGGCCGGGACAAGAAGCGGATCCAGGAAGTGCTGGACCGCATCCCCGGGCTGGACACCGTCGACCACGAGGTGGTCGAGGTGGAGCACACTGTGCCGGCGCTGACCGAACTGTTCAGCGGCGCACGGGTTGTCAGCAACATGGTCGGCCCGTTCATCAAGCACGGCGCCGTCGTCGTCGAGGCGGCTCTCGCCGCGGGCTGTCATTACACCGACACGACCGGTGAGCAGGACTGGGTTCTGGACGTGCAGGCGAAGTTCGGCGACAAGTTCGCGGAGAAGGGGCTGCTGCTGTCTCCGGGCGTCGCGCAGATGTACACCACCGGTGAAATCGCCGCGAACATCGCGCTGGAGACGCCGGGGTTGGACACTCTCGACATCCTGGTGTTGTGGAAGGGCTTTCCCACCTACGCGTCCACGCAGACGATCTTCACGATCCTCAAGGCCGACTGGTACTACCTCGAACAGAACCGGTACGAGAAGTGGGACCCTGGTACCACATTCGACGTCGTGGTGCCGGGACAGCACCAGATGGCCCTCGCGCTGCCGTGGGGCGGCACCTGCCATCCCGTGTGGTTCAAGGACGATCCGCGGGTGGCGAACGTGAAGGCGGCAGGAGGCGTGTTCGACCGTTCCGTGATGGAGGGTGTCGTCGCGACGCAGAAGATGGTCGAGGAGCAGATCAAGACCCTTCCCGCGGACGAGCAGGACGCGGCCCTCGCGGAGATCGCCGGCTCCGTGCAGGCGGGAATGCCGCCGAGGGAGAACCCGCGCGTCAACACGTCGCTGGACTCCGTGTACGCGTCGGGCCCGCTGGGTCGGGCGCACTGCGTCATCCACGGAAACTGCAACTACAAACAGACGGGGCTCCTGCAGGCGTACGCCGCGTACTCCCTGTTGCAGCAGCCTCCGAAGCGGACGGGTCTCGCGTCGGCGTGCCAGGCGTTCGGGCATCGCGAACTTCTCGGAATCCTGCGCAGCTTCGGCCTCGTGATGGAGCCGGTTCTCACCGTGCAGAGCTGATCGTCCCGGCCGCGACTTCGAGGAGGACCGCACGATGCGCTTGACCGACTACCTCGACAAGGGTGCCTCGCTCGGACCGTCGGAGCCGTGCCTGACGATGGGCGACCGGACACTGTCGTACGCCGATGTCCAGGACCTGAGCCGGCGCGTCGCGGCCGCGCTGGCACGGTCGGGGATCGCCGCGGGCGATAAGGTGGCCGTCCTGTCCGGCAACGACCCGACCGCGTTCTCCTGCGTGTTCGGGATCAGCCGGGCGGGGGCGGTGTGGTGCCCGATCAACCCGCGGAACGAGGCCGCGGAGAATCGGGACCTGCTCGACCTCTTCGACTGTCGCTGCCTGATCTTCCAGAAGGCGTTCGCGCCCTTGGTCGATCGGATCCGGCAGCAATTGCCGCTGCTGACGACCCTCGTGTGTCTCGACGGCGACGAGGAGTACGCCCACCCGTTCGACGACTGGCTGGGTACCGAACGTCTCGACGCCGAGCCCGTCGACGACCTCGCGCTGATCGTCGGCACCGGCGGGACGACGGGGAAGCCGAAGGGTGTGATGCTCACCGGCCGGAACATCGAGACGATGTCTGCGCTGACCCTGATGAGCTACCCGTTCGACGGCAGACCGGTCTACCTCGCACTCGCGCCGTTGACGCACGCGGCCGGCGTCCTGTGCTTTCCGATCCTCGCCCTCGGCGGGCAGGTGGTCATCATGCCCGCGCCCGACCTGGGGCAGTTCCTCGCGCACATCGACCGGAACCGCGTCACCCACACGTTCCTCCCGCCGACCCTGATCTACATGCTGCTGGACCACGCCGACCTGGAGACGACGGACCTGAGCTCGCTGCAGTGCTTCTGGTACGGCGCGGCGCCGATCTCGCCGACCCGGCTCGACGAGGCGCTGACCCGGATCGGGCCGGTGATGGCGCAGCTGTTCGGGCAGAGCGAGGCGCCGATGATGATCGCGACGATGGCGCCGAAAGACCATTTCCACGCGGACGGCTCGGTCGCGACCGCCCGGCTGAGCTCCGCGGGCAGGCCCTCCCCGCTGGTCACCGTCGCGATCATGGACGGGCAGGGGACGCTGCTGCCTGCCGGTGAGCGAGGCGAAGTGGTCGTGCGCAGCTCGCTCGTCATGACGGGGTACTACAAGAATCCCGTTGCGACGCAGGAGGCGTCGGCGCACGGCTGGCATCACACGGGCGACATCGGGTACCTCGACGACGACAACTTCCTGTACATCGTCGACCGGGCCAAGGACATGATCATCACCGGCGGGTTCAACGTCTATTCCGTCGAAGTGGAACAGGCGCTCATGGCGTACCCCGGAATCCAGGACTGCGGGGTGATCGGGCTCCCCGACGAGAAATGGGGTGAACGTGTCGTCGCCGTCGTCCAGTCCCGAGCCGGAACACCGATCGAGGCCGACGCACTCACGGCGTTCGTGAAAGCGCGCATCGGCAGTGTGAAGACCCCGAAGGAAATCCTGGTCTGGCCCGATCTGCCTCGTTCCAAGCTGGGGAAGGTCCTCAAGAACGAGATCAGGCAGCAGTTGCTCGGCTGACGGCCGGCGCGGGGTTCGAAACGCGGAGGATCGAAGCGTGGGTTTCGCCGCGACTGGCGATACTGTCGGGTGATGGTGAATGGGCACGCACTGAGCAGGGACCGGCTCGCCGACGCGCTGGCGCGCTTCGAACCACGGATCGTGGACCCGACGAATCGGCGGTCCGCGGCGGTCGTGATCGCCGTGATGAACGACGGCGCCGACGGTCAGGCCGTTCCGCTGACCATGCGCCCCAGCAAGATGCGCGCGCACCCGGGGCAGTTCGCGTTGCCCGGCGGCGGAGTGGATCCGGGGGAGACCGGCGAGGACGCCGCCCGGCGCGAGCTGCACGAGGAACTCGGCCTCGACGTGGAGCCGTCCGCGGTGCTCGGCCGGCTCGACGACTATGTCACCCGCTCCGGGTACGTCATCACACCGTTCGTCGTGTGGTCGGACCAGCCGATCACGTCGCTCGTCCCCAACCGCGAGGAAGTGGCGGAAGTGTTCTCGGTGGGCGTTCCCGAAATCGACGCGGAGCCGCGGTTCGTCGAGATCCCCGAATCGTCGAAACCGGTGATCCAATGGCCGTTCCGGCGTCACCTCGTGCACGCCCCGACAGGCGCAGTCGTGTACCAGTTCCGGGAGGTCGCGCTGCACGGCAGGCACACCCGGATCGACGGTTTCGACCAGCCGGTCTTCGCCTGGCGTTAGCGAGACCCCATCGACCGGCGGGCACGACTAATCTCACAGTTCGTGACCCTCTTCGAGTCTCTCGCCCGCAAGCTCGACCGCACCGGTGTCGACCCCGTCGTCTGGCACGCCCCGCCGCCGCCACCCCTCACGGGAGTGCTCGCTCCCAACGGTGTGCTCGACGGCGCGCACCGCTGGACGCTCCCTACCGGAGAAGGCCCGGAGGACGTTGCCGTCGATCACGACGGCCGGGTGGTCACCGGAGGCAACGACGGCCGGATCTGGCGGTTCGACAGCCGAGGCGGTGCCACCGAACTCGCGAACACCCGCGGGCGCCCCCTCGGAGTCGAGGTCCTGGACGACGGCCGATTCCTGGTCTGCGACGCCGAGCGCGGTGTGCTGAGGGTCGACGAGAAGGGGCGCGTCGACGTGCTGGCCGACGCCGCGGCCGGGCGCCCGCTCGTGGCGTGCAACAACTCGGCGGTCGGCCGGGACGGCATCGTGTACTTCACCGACTCCTCGGCGCACTTCACGATCGCCGACCACCGCTACGACCTTCTCGAGCACCGGGGGACCGGCCGCCTGCTGCGCCTGGACCCGCGGACAGGGGAGACCGACCTCCTCGCCGAAGGACTGCAGTTCGCCAACGGCGTGGGACTGGCCTCGGACGAATCGTTCGTCCTCGTCGCCGAGACCGGCTCGTACCAGATCTCCCGCGTCGACCTGACCGGCCCGTCGCAGGGTGCGGCGTCGGTGTGGGCCGCGAATCTGCCCGGCATACCGGACAACATGACGTCCCAGACACGTGACGGGCTGTTCTGGGTGGCGCTCTACAGCCCGCGGATGCGGTTGCTGGACCTGCTCGCGCCGTACCCCACGCTGCGCATCGTCGCAGCGAACCTGCCGGAGGCCGTGCAACCGAATCCGGAGCACGCCGGCTGGGTGATCGCCCTCGATCACCGCGGCGAGATCGTCCACAGCCTGCGCGGAGGCAAGGGCAGCTATTCACCTGTCACCGGTGTGCGGGAACACGACGGGTGGCTGTACCTGGGAAGTCTGACCGCGGACGCCGTAGCGCGGGTTCCGGCCCCACCGCGACCGGGCGTCGCGCGGGGCGAATGACACGGCCGGACGGACGGGACGATCGACTGAACACCATCCCGGTTGTGGAAGAGTGGCGAGAGCGGTGCGACGAGCGCCCGAAGACAGGTCCGCACTCGACGCTGGGGAGATTTTGGTGAATTCGGTGGACCGGGACACTGCGCGGTCGGACCGGATCGTGACCGTCCCGAACCTCCTGAGCGTGGTTCGACTCCTCGGGGTGCCGCTGTTCGTGTACCTGCTGCTCGTCACCCATTCCGACGGGTGGGCGCTCGCGATCCTCATGATCAGCGGCTTCACCGACTGGCTCGACGGCAAGCTGGCGCGGATCCTGGACCAATCGTCGAAGCTGGGTGCGCTGCTCGACCCCTTCGTCGATCGGCTCTACGTCGTCACGACGCTGGTGACGTTCGTCCTGCGCGGATTCATCCCGTGGTGGGTGGCGGCCATCCTGATCGGCCGCGACGCCGTTCTCGCGCTCACGCTGCTCATCTACCGACGCCGCGGTCTGCCACCCCCCGACGTGATGTACCTCGGCAAGGGTGCCACGTTCCTGCTGATGTTCGCGCTGCCCATGACCCTCGCGGCGCACGGTGACTGGAGCATCGCGACCGTGGCGGAGCCGCTCGGCGCGGCGCTCCTGATCTGGGGCACGGTGCTGTACGTGTGGACCGGGTTGCTCTACACCGTGAACGCGCTGACCGTCGCGCGCACCGTTCCCGTGCGAGGACCGGGCGGCGAGGAACGCGAGGTCCATTGATGAAACGGACAGATTCCGGCATCCGCAGGAATCCGGTGCCGTCCCTGCTGCGGTCTCTGATGAACGATCATCTGGACCCCGGCTACGAGGGTGCGGCGGAGGATCGTGAACAGGGACATTCACGGCAGACGCGGGTCGGTCAGCAGGTGTGGGTCGCGATCGGTGCGCTGCTCGTGGGTCTGGTGCTGTCGGTCGCCTACCGGCAGGCGACCGAACGGCTTCCCGGCACCGAGCAGGTGCGGTCCGAGCTTCTGAGCAAGGTGCAGGACGCCGAGGACCGGGCGGGCGCCCTCGCCGCCACCCGGGACACGCTGTCGACACAGACCGACGACGCGCGCGCCACCGCGCTGGCCGGCGACGCCCGGGGTGCGGCACTGCTCGACGAGCTTCGTGGCCTCGAGGGAGACGCCGGAGTCGAGGCCGTGCACGGTCCCGGGCTCACCGTGACGTTGACGGACCCCGCGGCCAAGCCCAACCTGTCCGACTCGTCCCAGCGCAGTGTCGGGGGGAAGGCCGTGGTGCTCGACCGCGACCTCCAGTCGGTGGTCAATTCGCTGTGGGCGAGCGGCGCCGAGGCCATCGCGGTCGGGGACGTGCGGATCGGGCCGTCGGTGACGATCCGGCAGGCGGGTGGCGCGATGCTCGTGGACAATCAGCCGGTGTTCTCGCCGTACGTGGTCTCAGCGATCGGCCCGCAAGGGCCGATGCAGACCGGATTCGTGGTGAGCGACGCTTACCTGCGGATGTCCAGCGTGGCGCAGTTGTACGGCATCGGCTTCGCGGTGGCGGAGGCCGACGATCTCCACTTGCCCGCCGCCCCGGCGCGGGAAGTGCGGGCTGCCCGGGAAGTGGGAACACGATGACAACGGCGGAGTCGAATGGAGGCGTCACACGAATGAAGGCAGCACTGAAGGGCGGATCCGCGATCTACGGGGTGCTCGCCCTGATCGTGGGCATCGTGCTGGGCGTGGTGTTCAGCCCGCAAGTGCCCGACGCCGTGCAGCCCTACCTGCCCATCGCCGTCGTCGCCGCGCTCGACGCGGTGTTCGGCGGCTTGCGCGCGTACCTCGACGAGATCTTCGACTCGAAGGTGTTCGTCGTCTCGTTCGTGTTCAACGTCCTGGTGGCGGCCCTGATCGTGTGGCTCGGTGACCAACTCGGTGTCGGGACCCAGTTGTCCACCGCGATCGTCGTCGTGCTGGGCATCCGCATCTTCGGCAACGCGGCCGCGCTCCGGCGACGACTGTTCGGGGCGTGATCGCGGCGTGAGCGGACACGAGGGAAGACACGAACTGCACGGGAACGAACCGGCGACGTCGCAGCGCTCACACGTCGTCTTCGCGCTGCTGGCCGCGCTCCTGCTCGGCGGGCTGGGAATCGCGATCGTGACGCAGGTGAAGAACACCGGGTCCGGCGACACCCTCGACTCGGCGAGCCCGGCGGATCTGCTGGTCGTCCTGGACACGCTGAACCAGCGGGAGGCGGCTCTGCGGCAGGAGATCGCATCGCTGGAACAGACCTTGGCAACGTTGCAACAGAGTGGCAGTTCCGGGGCGGCGCTCGACGAGGCGCAGGCCCGGTTGACGGCACTGTCGATCCAGGTCGGCAGCGCACCGGCTACCGGCCCGGGGGTGACGATGCGCATCACCGACCCCAACAAGGGGGTCGGCTCCGAGGTTCTGCTCGACCTCGTGCAGGAATTGCGTGCCGCCGGCGCCGAAGCCGTCCAGATCCAGGGTGCGGAGGGCCCGCCCATCCGGATCGGCGTCGACTCCTGGGTGTCCGGTTCGGCCGGCGGCGTGTCGGTGGACGGCCGGAAGGTGAACGCCCCCTACGGGGTGGTCGCCATCGGTGATCCGCCGACTCTGGCGGCGGCCCTGAACATTCCCGGCGGGGTGGTCGACACGGTCGCGCGCAGCGGCGGACAGCTGACGATCGAACAATCGCAGCAGGTCACGATCTCCGCCTTGCGGGAGGCGAAACCTCGCCAATACGCTCAGCCCGGAAATTGATCTTCGCATCCGCCCGCGGATTGCCATCGAAAGGAAGCCACTGTGAGTGAGCTCGAAATCCCCGCCGATCGTCGGTACACCGCCGAACACGAGTGGGTCGAGCGGACGGGGCCCACGACGGTACGCGTCGGCATCACCGATTTCGCGCAGTCCCAGCTCGGCGACGTCGTGTTCGTCCAGCTTCCGGCGGTCGACGAGGACGTGACGGCGGGCGAATCGTTCGGCGAGGTGGAATCCACCAAGAGCGTCTCCGACATCTTCGCCCCGCTGACGGCGAAAGTCGTTGCCGCCAATGCCGATCTGGACGGCAACCCGGAACTCGTGAACTCCGCGCCGTACGGGCAGGGGTGGCTGGTGGACCTCGGTGTCGACGACGAGGCGACCCTCGATTCGGCACTGGCCGAAATGCTGGACGCCGCCGGCTATGCAGACATCACGGCAGGATAATTTCCCGAGAACACGCGAAGCGGTAATCGGATAGTTTCGGAAGGTGCCGACAGCCCGGAAAACCGGGTTGCCGGAGAAATCCGCTGTCGGAATACCGGTTCGTAATGTGCTGGCGGCCTGTCTCACTACACGCACCGGCGTGCGCAGGGTACGGTCGATGTTGAACGCATGTGCCGTGTCGGGGCGCAGGTCCGTAGTTTGAATGTGATCGTGGGAGTTTGCACAGAAGTTAATGTGCACGGGAACCGAATTATGTAGTACCGAGTGGCATTGCGTAGTCCAGCGAATCTTGCTGGATGATCGAACTAGGAGGAGAAACGGTGAGCGAGAACGGCAACGACGCGGTCTATGGGGAGACGCCGGCGGAAACCACGTCGGTCTTCCGCGCGGACTTTCTCAATGAGCTCGACAACTCCTCTGCAACCCAGGCCCCGGAAGCTCCGGTGTCGGGTGTGGAGGGACTGCCCGCGGGCTCTGCTCTGCTCGTCGTCAAGCGTGGACCGAACGCAGGGTCGCGCTTCCTGCTCGACCAGCCGACGACGTCCGCGGGACGGCATCCCGACAGCGACATCTTCCTGGACGACGTGACCGTCAGCCGTCGTCATGCGGAGTTCCGCCAGGAGGACGACGAGTTCCAGGTGGTCGACGTCGGCAGCCTCAACGGCACCTACGTCAACCGCGAGCCGGTCGACTCGGCTGTCCTGGCCAACGGTGACGAGGTCCAGATCGGCAAGTTCCGGCTGGTCTTCCTGACCGGACCCCGGACCACGGCCGGTGGCTCGCAGATCGGTGAGACGTCAGCTGGTGCGGGTAGCCAATGACCGCGGTGCGGCAGCAGCAGGCGCAATCGGGGATGTCGATCGGCTCCGTGCTGGATCGACTCCGCCCCGATTTTCCTGATGTGACGATCTCGAAGATCCGATTCCTCGAAGCCGAGGGTCTCATCAGCCCCCAGCGCACTCCCTCGGGGTATCGGCGATTCTCGATCGCCGACTGTGAACGACTGCGCTATGTCCTCACTGCGCAGCGCGATCAGTATCTGCCGCTGAAGGTCATCAAGGAGCAGCTCGAGGCCATCGACAGAGGTGTGGCCACGGTCGGCGCAGGCGATTCTTCGCCGCGCCGGCCGCGCGCGCTCACCGTGGCCCCGGGTGAGGTGTCTCCCGAGGAGTTCCTCACCGACCGTGAGGTGCGGATCAGCCGCGACGACCTGATCTCCCGGGCGGGAATCGACGAGAAGTTCCTCGGCGAACTGACCCGTGGGGGCCTGGTCGTTCCCGGACCGGCGGGGTTCTTCGACGAGGACGCGGTGACACTGGCGCGCACAGCGAGGGCGATGTCCGAGTTCGGACTCGAGGTCCGGCACCTGAGGGCGTTCAAGCTGGCGGCCGACCGCGAGGCAGGGTTGGTCGCGCAGATCGCCGGGCCCGTCGCCAAGGGCCGTGACGCCGGCGCACGTGATCGCGCCGAGGAGATGGTGCGCGAACTGGCCGCGTTGTCCCTCACGTTGCACACCTGCCTGGTGAAGTCGGCAGTCCGGGGTGCGCTCGATCGGTGACGTGCGTTCGCCGACCGTCCCACCTCGGAAGTTCCCAACGACGCTGCGCTCGAACGGCTGTACGGTCGAAGAGCAGACACGAATCGAATAGAATCCTGGTACGGCATTGTGTGCCGCGGACGGACCATTGCAGGGTGGAGGCAGACGCGATGAGCGAAATGCACGTGATCGGAGTTCGTGTCGAGCAGCCCCAAAATCAACCTGTTCTGCTGTTGCGGGAAACCGACGGCGAGCGGTACCTGCCCATCTGGATCGGCCAGACCGAGGCCACCGCTATCGCACTCGAACAGCAGGGCGTCGAGCCGGCGCGTCCACTGACCCACGACCTGATCAAGAACCTGATCGAAGCCTTCGGCCGCACCCTGAAGGAAGTCCGCATCGTCGACCTCCGCGAGGGCACGTTCTACGCCGACCTCGTATTCGACCAGAACACCCGCGTCTCGGCTCGCCCGTCCGACTCGATCGCCATCGCACTCCGGATCGGGGTTCCGATCTTCGCCGAGGAAGCGGTGCTCACGGAGGCCGGTCTGGTCATGCCCGACGAGCGCGAGGACGAGGTCGAGAAGTTCAAGGAATTCCTCGAGTCCGTGTCGCCGGACGATTTCAAGGCCACTGACGGCTGATGTGCACCTGCAGAAAAGCCTCGGGCGCGGTAACGGTTGACGTTCTCCCGGCGCGTTGCGTTGACCCGGTCTCTTCGGAGTCATAGCGTTCGGTGCAGTGATTTTCTGCCCTGCAGATTGTATCGGGCGTACGCTGAGTAGGTTCAGGGTACGGACTAGCTCGATGTCACTGGTGGCGCTTGCGCCGCCCGATGTGCTGCGGCTGTGCCGCGGACACTGGCGACGCGCGTCACAGGCGCACTGATCGTCGGGTTCAGTGCAACATGCGAGAGGGAGTAGTCAGTGGGAGATCGGCCGCAGGAGAATGCGCTGAATCTTGCGCCCGGCGACAACGTTGCCGAGTCCGAATTCAGCTCCGAGGAGATCCAACCGGGCCTCTTCCCGGACGATTCCGTGCCCGACGACCTCGTCGGATACCGCGTCCCCATCGCCTGCCAGATCGCGGGAATCACCTACCGCCAGCTCGATTACTGGGCTCGCACATCCCTCGTCGTGCCGTCCATTCGTGGCGCAGCAGGCTCGGGCAGCCAACGGCTGTACTCGTTCAAAGACATCCTCGTCCTCAAAATCGTCAAGCGACTGCTCGACACCGGAATATCCCTGCAGAACATCCGAGTGGCCGTCGACCACCTCCGTAAGCGCGGAGTGCGGGACTTGGCCAAGATCACACTTTTCTCGGACGGGACCACGGTCTACGAGTGCACGTCCCCGGAAGAGGTCGTCGATCTGCTCCAGGGCGGGCAGGGTGTCTTCGGTATCGCGGTGAGCGGTGCGATGCGCGAACTGACCGGCACCATCGCCGATTTCCCGGCAGAGCGCGCCGACGGCGGCGAGAGCGAGCAGAGCCCCGAGGACGAACTGGCGTCGCGGCGCAAGAACCGAGCGAGCCGCAAGACAGGCTAGCCCGTATCCGTCGGCGGCGGCGCTGCCTGCGCCGCCATCTGCAGCCGTGACATAGACTGGGCGGTGCGTCGACGCCGTGCGGGAGAGTTCCGGGCACTGCAAGCACAGAAACATCGTGTGTGCGGGAGTTCGGGCGCCGAAGGAGCAACACCTCCCCGTCAATCTCTCAGGCAGACAGGACCGTGCGGGCTCCGACGTCTCTGGAAAGCGGTGGGAGCACCCACCCGCCCACGGGGAAAGGGCCGTCTTCACACGCGAACGACGGTACCGAATCTCTCAGGCGCTCGACTCGAGCAGGCGACAGAGGGGGAGGGACGTTCCGCTACGCGGGGCGTGTCCTGATCCTCCGAACTGCTTGGGAGTTGTCGTGATCGACGCTGGAAGCCGTACATTCGCCGATCGTCATGTCGGCCCGAACGCTGCGGAACTCGCGCACATTCTCGAACTGGTCGGAGCCGATTCGCTCGACGACCTCGCGTCGAAGGCCGTCCCCGCCGTCATCCTGGACGGGGTCACGGGCGGCATCGCCGACGGCCTCGACGCACTGCCCGCACCGGTATCCGAGCACGAGGCGCTCGCCGAACTGTCCGCACTCGCCGCGCAGAACACCGTGGCGACGTCCATGATCGGTCTCGGCTACTACGACACCCTCACCCCGCCGGTCCTGATCCGGAACATCATCGAGAACCCGGCCTGGTACACGGCCTACACGCCGTACCAGCCCGAGATCAGCCAGGGCCGCCTCGAAGCCCTCCTCAACTTCCAGACGATGGTCGCCGACCTGACCGGCATGGAGGTCGCCAACTCGTCGATGCTCGACGAGGCCACCGCCGCCGCCGAGGCGATGACGCTGCTGCGCCGGGCGAGCAAGAGCAAGTCCCCGCGGTTCGTCGTCGACTCCGACCTGTTCCCGCAGACGCTGGCCGTCGTCGAGACCCGGGCCGAGCCGCTCGGCATCGAGATCGTGGTGGCCGACCTGTCCGCCGGCCTCCCGGACGGTGACTTCTTCGGTGTCCTCGCGCAGATGCCCGGCGGGTCCGGTCGCATCGTCGACTACACCGACGTGATCGCCGCCGCCCACGAGCGCGGCGCACTGGTCGCGGTCGGGGCGGATCTGCTGGCGCTCACTCTCCTCACCCCGCCCGGCGAGATCGGGGCCGACGCCTGCTTCGGCACCACGCAGCGGTTCGGTGTCCCGATGGGCTTCGGTGGCCCGCACGCCGGCTACCTCGCCGTGCACACCAAGCACGCACGCCAACTCCCCGGCCGTCTGGTGGGCGTCTCCGTCGACGCCGACGGTGACAAGGCCTACCGACTGGCGCTGCAGACCCGCGAGCAGCACATCCGCCGCGAGAAGGCGACGTCGAACATCTGCACCGCTCAGGTGCTGCTGGCGATTCTGGCGGCCATGTACGCCAGCTACCACGGTGCCGAAGGACTGAAGGCGATCGCCCTGCGCGTGGCGAACACGGCGCGCTCCCTGGCTGCGGCGCTCCGCAAGACCGGGGCAGTCGTCGTCCACGAGCACTTCTTCGACACGATTCTCGTGCGTGTCGACGGCCGGGCGGCGGACGTGGTGGCGAAGGCGAAGGACGCCGGCATCAACCTGCGGCTCGTCGACGCCGATCACGTCGCCATCGCGTGCGACGAGGCCACCACCACCGACGACGTCACGCACGTGCTGGCGGCGTTCGGCGGCGAAGGCCCGGTGACCGACGAAGCGGGCACGTCCGTCCCCGACGCGCAGCTCCGCGGATCCGACTACCTGCAGCACGAGGCCTTCACCCGGTACCGCACCGAGACGGCGATGCTGCGCTACCTGCGGGCGTTGTCCGACAAGGACATCGCACTCGACCGCAGCATGATCCCGCTCGGTTCCTGCACGATGAAGCTCAATGCCACCGCCGAGATGGAAGCGATCACCTGGCCCGCGTTCGCCGGGCTGCACCCGTTCGCTCCGACCGGGGACACACCGGGAATTCTCCGCATCATCAAGGACCTCGAGAACTGGCTCGTGGCGGTCACCGGCTACGACGCGGTCAGCCTGCAGCCGAATGCCGGTAGCCAGGGCGAGTACGCGGGACTGCTCGCGATCCGCAACTACCACCTAGGCCGCGGAGACGACCACCGCGACACCTGCCTCATCCCGTCGAGCGCCCATGGCACCAACGCCGCATCCGCGGTGATGGCCGGGATGCGCGTCGAGGTCGTCGCCTGCCGCCCGAACGGTGACGTGGACCTGGACGACCTGCGGGCGAAGATCGCCGACCATGCCGAGCGCCTCGCGGCGATCATGATCACCTACCCGTCCACGCACGGTGTGTACGAGCACGAGATCGCCGACATCTGCGCCGCCGTCCACGACGCCGGCGGCCAGGTGTACGTCGACGGCGCCAACCTCAACGCCCTGGTCGGCCTGGCCCGTCCCGGCCGGTTCGGCGGCGACGTGAGCCACCTCAACCTGCACAAGACGTTCTGTATCCCGCACGGTGGTGGTGGCCCCGGTGTCGGTCCGATCGGTGTGCGGTCCCATCTGACGCCGTTCCTGCCCGGACATCCGCTCGCACCGGAACTCGGCACCGGCGGACCGATCTCCGCGGCCCCCTACGGCAGCGCGTCGATCCTCCCGATCACGTGGGCGTACATCCGGATGATGGGCGCCGTCGGACTGCGCCGGGCAAGCCTGACCGCGATCGCGTCGGCCAACTACATCGCCCGCCGCCTGGACGAGTACTTCCCCGTCCTCTACACCGGCGAGGGTGGAATGGTCGCCCACGAGTGCATCCTCGACCTCCGGCCGATCACCAAGGACACCGGTGTGACCGTGGACGACGTCGCAAAGCGCCTCGCCGACTACGGATTCCACGCACCGACGATGAGCTTCCCGGTGGCGGGCACGCTGATGGTGGAGCCCACCGAGAGCGAGAACCTCGAAGAGATCGACGCGTTCTGCGAGGCGATGATCGCGATCCGCGCCGAGATCGACCGGGTGGGCGCGGGGGAGTGGCCGGTGGACGACAACCCGCTGCGCGGTGCCCCGCACACGGCCGGTTGCCTGGCAGCGGAATGGAACCACCCGTACACCCGTGAGACGGCGGTGTTCCCCCGCGGCAAGGCACGGCCGAAGGTGTGGCCGGCCGTCCGGCGCATCGACGGTGCGCACGGCGACCGCAACCTCGTGTGCTCCTGCCCGCCGATCTCCGCGTTCGAAGGCGCCTGACACAGACGATGCCCGTCCCGCTCACGCGGGGCGGGCATCGCTCGCTCAGTCCTCGCGCACCAGCTCGAGGATCGTGATCTCCGGCGGGGCGCCCACACGCACGGGCGGACCCCACGTGCCCACACCGCGGGTCGTGTACAGGACGGTGTTCCCGATGCGGTCCAGTCCCGTCACCGACGGCTGCTGCAGCGGCACCAGATAACCCAGCGGCCACATCTGCCCGCCGTGCGTGTGCCCCGACAGTTGCAGGTCGACACCGAGGTCGGACGCTTCCAGTGCCTGCCGCGGTTCGTGCGCGAGCAGCACGACGAACGTCGACGGATCGTGTCCGGCGAGCGCGGCGGGAAGATCGGGTTCGTAGGGGGCCGGCGAGGAATAGTCGTGGATGCCCGCGATGTCGATGGTGGCGCCGCCGCGGGTGATCGTCGCGCGCTCGTTGCGCAGCGTCCGGATGCCCAGTCGGTCCCACACGTCCAGCCACCGGCCACCGTCGTCGGCGTAGAACTCGTGGTTGCCGCTGACACCGAACACCCCGAGTGGGGCCTCGAGGTCGGCGAGCGGTTGCAGATCGGGCGATACCTTCGCGACGGTCCCGTCGACCAGATCGCCCGCGATCGCGACGAGATCCGGCTGCTCCGCGTTCACCAGGTCGACGACGCGACGGGTGAAATCGACTCCTCGCGCCGGGCCGACGTGGAGGTCGGACACGAGCGCCACCCGCACACCGTCGAACTCGGCGGGGAGACGTGTCAGCGGCACCCGAACCCGCACGATCCGCGGCCGCGCGGCCTCCGACACCCCGTAGCCGGCGGCGGCGACGGCACCCACCACGACGACGGTGGTGGCGATGCGCAGGCTTCGCCGCCGCGACAGGTCGACCCGTTCGCCGTTCGCGGTGCCGCGCAGGCGGCCGAACAGCCGCGTCAGCAGCGACATCAACGCAACCAGGAGAAGCCCGAGCACCAGATAGAACATCGCGCCGAGCCACACCCAGCCCACCCACCCGGGGGGACGCGCCCATCCCGGGTCGAAGGCTTCGCCGCTGCCGACTCCGATGACGGCGAGCACCCACAGGACCACGAGAGTCACGTCGACGACCACCGACCAGGGGCGACCGAGTCCGGTGGCCCGGACGAGTCGCCGGTGGAGCCACCAGGTGACGACTGCGAGGAAGACCGCGAAGACCAGGAGCCTTGTCACGACAGCAGCTTGCTGATCGCGGTCGGCAATGCCGCTCCGTCCGAGGACGCGACCTTCTCCAGCGACCCGCCGGTGCGATCGGCCAGCGCCTGCAACGTGTTGAGGTCGGAGTTCTCGCCGATCGTCACCACGTCGATGCGCACCGGCTTCGACGTGCTCGAGGCCGCGGCGATGGCGGACAGCAGATCAGCGCGCGCCACGGAGTCGTCGTTGGCGCCGTCGGTGACGAGCAGCACCGAGTTGGTGCGGCCGGGCGTGTATCCGTCGACCGCGCTCGTGTAGGCAGCTTCGAGGGACGTGTAGGTCGAGGACCCCGTGGCGGGTGTCGCCTTGGCGAGCCGGGCGTCGAGCGCCTGCCTGCGGGTGCCCTCGGTGAAACCGCCCGCCGAGAGGGGACCGGTCGCGACCACGGTCGTATACGGCCGGGACCCGTCGAGCGCGGTGCTGTACTCCCACAGCCCGAGATTCGACGAGTCCGGAGAACGGTCCACGTGGGCTGCGAGCGCTGCCGTCGTGTTCGCCAGGCGCGTCGCCGTCCCCTCACGCTCGCCCATCGAGCTGGACAGGTCGAGCAGGACGGTGGAGGTGCGTGGCGTGATCGGATTCCGGATCACCTGCATCAGCTCGGCCGCAGCGGCTGCATCCGCGGGAACCAGGGTGGATTCGAAACCGGGAAAGGCCAACGGGGTGTCGTCGGGCCGGGCGAGTCCTTCGACTCGGAACCCGGCGTCGGCCAGGACCTGTGCCTGTTCGGGCCGACGGACGAACTCCGCGAACTGCGCGGCGGCGCGGCTCTGCGTCTCGTCGACGGACGGGCCGGCCAGGACGGCCGCCGGGTGATCTGCCACGGGTGTCGGACCCTTCGGCATCGAGGTGGTGATGTCGGCTCCGGGTGCGTCGCGCAGGGCCTGGTAGACCTGCTGTTCGGTGGCCGCGACCGCGTGGATGCCGGAGGTGGCGGGATCGCCCTGCTCGGCCAGCGCGGTGAGTGCCTCCCGCGTCGTCGCGGGTTTCGTCCCCGACGACGCCTCGTAGCCGAGCGCCAGAGCGGTGAGCGCCGACGTGACGGGTACGGAACGTGCCTGCTCCTCCGTCACCGGCCCCGTGCTGCTTCCCGTGACCGCGGCCGCGACCGCCTCGACTGCCATCTCCGTGCTCTCGGCGCCGGGGCCGACGGGGAGCGGCACGCCCAGGCTGCCCCAGCCCGGCAGGCCGAGCGTCGCGAGGGAGTCGCGGCCGGTCTGCAGCGACGGCAGATCCTTCCAGTCGATGGCCGTCGTGCCCGGTGCGTTCGCGAACGCCGTCCGGACGGCGAGCACCACGGGGCTGGTCGCCAGGGGCCGGGCTTCGCCGCTGATGACGCCGGTTGCCGAAACCTGCTTGACGGAGTGCGAACTGGACGGAATCCACAGGGCGGGGCGGGGACCGAGTGCCGCTGCGTCCCAAGGGCCGTCCGGCCCCGCGGACAAGGCGTCGCGCACGGTGTCGGACGCGACGGCAGTGACCGTCACCGACACGCACTGATCGCGGATCACCGGCGCCGTCTCCGTGAAATGGTCGGCGAGAGTCTGGAGCTGGGGTGCGATGTCGGGATCCGCCGCGACCGCGAGCACGGATTCGCCTTCGACGCAGGCGCCCGCGGCTGCCACTCCCTGATCGTTGATCCGGTCACGCAACTGGAACCAGCCGAACACACCCAGCACGATCACGACGACGAGACCGAGCACGATCAAAGGCCCTCTGCTGATACCCCTGGCGCGCGATTCGCCGCGATGCTGCCCCACGTGCTTTCCAGCCCCTGTCCGACGAGTTGACGTTGACCCTCGCAGTGTAGTGATGCGCAGGATCACCTCGCCTGACACGTGAGTGGCGAAGTGTGCCGGGGCACGCTTCGCCACTCACGTGGGGGGCTTTCGGTCAGGCGTTGGCGGCTTTGTATTCGCGGCGGCGGCGGTGCAGGATCGGTTCGGTGTAGCCGGACGGCTGGTGGGTGCCGTCGAGGATGAGTTCCTTGGCGGCTTGGAAGGCGATGTTGGTGTCGAAGTCCGGGGCCAGCGGCCGGTAGGTGGGGTCGTTCTGGTTCTGCCGGTCCACGACCGGGGCCATCCGTTGCAGCGACTGCACCACCTGGTCGGCGGTGACGACGCCGTGCCGGATCCAGTTCGCCAGCAGCTGGGAGGAGATGCGGAGGGTGGCGCGGTCCTCCATCAGGGCGACGTCGTGGATGTCGGGGACCTTGGAGCAGCCGACGCCGGCGTCGATCCACCGGACCACGTACCCGAGGATGGACTGGCAGTTGTTGTCGAGTTCTTCCTGCTTCTCGGCCTCGGACCAGTCGGTGTTCGGGGCGAGGGGGATGGTGAGGATCTCGTCGAGGGTGGCCCGCCGGGTGCCGGTCAGCCGGTTCTGGACGGCGACCACGTCGACCTGGTGGTAGTGGGTGGCGTGCAGGGTGGCCCCGGTCGGGGACGGCACCCACGCGGTGTTCGCGCCGGCCTTGGGGTGGCCGATCTTCTGCTCGAGCATCTCGGCCATCAGCTCGGTCATCGCCCACATGCCCTTGCCGATCTGCGCCCGCCCCTGCAACCCGCACGCCAGGCCGACGTCGACGTTCCAGTCCTCGTAGGCGGTGATCCAGGTCTGCTTCTTCATCTCGGCCTTGCGGATCATCGGCCCGGCCTCCATCGAGGTGTGGATCTCGTCGCCGGTGCGGTCGAGGAACCCGGTGTTGATGAACACCACCCGCTCCGACGCCTCCCGGATGCAGGCGGCGAGGTTGACGGTGGTGCGGCGTTCCTCGTCCATGATGCCGACCTTGAGGGTGTTGCCGGGCAGGCCCAACACCTGCTCGACGCGGCCGAACAGTTCGGTGGTGAACGCGACCTCGTCGGGGCCGTGCTGCTTGGGTTTGACGATGTAGATCGACCCGGTGCGGGAGTTGACCAGCGGGCCGGTCGCCTCGGAGGTGCCGAGCCCGTGGACGGCGCACAGGGACGTGATCAGGGCGTCGAGGATGCCCTCGGGGATTTCGGTGCCGTCCGGGTGCAGGATCGCCGGGGTGGTCATCAGATGGCCGACGTTGCGGACGAACAGCAGCGACCGCCCGTGCAGGGTCAGTTCGGACCCGTCCGGGGCGGTGTAGGTGCGGTCGCCGTTGAGGCGGCGGGTGAACGCCGTCCCGCCCTTGGTCATCTCCTCGGCCAGGTCGCCGCGGTTCAGCCCGAGCCAGTTGCGGTAGCCGATCACCTTGTCGTCGGCGTCGACGGCGGCGACGGAGTCCTCGAAGTCCATGATGGTGGTGACCGCGGACTCGAGCACCACATCCTTGACCCCGGCCGCGTCCGTTCGGCCGATCGGGGAGGTGGGGTCGATCTGGATTTCCGCGTGCAATCCGTGATTGCGCAGCAGCACACCGGTCGGGGCGTCGGGGGTGCCGAGGTAGCCGACGAACTTGCCCGGCTCGGCGAGGCCGGTGATGGTGCCGTCGGCGAGCTGCACCCGCAGGGTGGTGCCGTCGACGGTGTAGCGGGCGGCGTCGGCGTGCGAGCCGGTGGTGAGGGGGGCG
The DNA here is from genome assembly GCF_026810085.1 of Rhodococcus sp. JS3073. Classification (NCBI taxonomy): domain Bacteria; kingdom Bacillati; phylum Actinomycetota; class Actinomycetes; order Mycobacteriales; family Nocardiaceae; genus Rhodococcus; species Rhodococcus sp. JS3073. The sequence goes on from NZ_CP113951.1 coordinate 7,518,728, forward strand.
GCGGTGTCGAGGAACTGCCGGGCCCAGGCGATGACCCTGTCGCCGCGGACCTTGTTGTAGGTGTCGCCCGCCTCCGCGCCGCCGTCGTCGGGGATGGCGTTGGTGCCGTACAGGGCGTCGTACAGCGACCCCCAGCGGGCGTTGGAGGCGTTCAGCGCGAAGCGGGCGTTGAGGACCGGGACCACCAGCTGCGGGCCGGCGGTGGCGGTGATCTCGGTGTCCACGTTCGCCGTGGACACCGCGAACGGGGCCGGTTCGGGCACCAGGTACCCGATCTCGGTGAGGAACGCCGTGTACTCGGCCGGGTCGATCGCGGTGCCGGCCCGGTCCCGGTGCCAGGCGTCGATCCGGGCCTGCAGGTCGTCGCGGGTGGCGAGCAGCGCCTGGTTCTTCGGCGCCAGATCCCCGATCACCTTGGCCGCACCCGACCAGAACCCGTCCACCGACACCCCGGTCCCGGGCAGTGCCTCCTCGTTCACGAAGTCGTAGAGCACCTTCGCGACCTGCAGACCGCCGACCTCAACACGCTCAGTCATGAAATGCCTCACTGTTCCGCTCTCGGAGCACCGCAGGGGTGCCATGAACCGCACCCAATGTTACCCGCTGGTAAGGATGCGGTGTGGCGGATGTCGTGAGGGCTCGCTCCCACGGTGAGGGCGGGAGGTGAGGTCAGGCCTTCTCACCGGTGGACGGCTCGAGCGACGGGGCTTCCGACTCGATCGGTGTGTCGTTCTCGGCGTCGATCCGGTGCAGATCGCCTGCGGCCTCGGCAGCGCTGAGACGCGACCGACGCCAGGCGACGACGAGCAGTCCGGCCCACACCGCGACGAGAGCGAGGTACCCGAGGGTCGCAGCGACACCGGTCACGTCGAACGTCTTGAACAGCTTCTGCGCGTTGGTGATGATGATGATGCCGCCGACACCGGTTCCCAGAAGGGTCGCGGGCACCCGGCTGACGAGCCAGGCGGCGAGCGGTGCGGCGATGATGCCGCCGAGAGCCAGCCCCGCGATGATCGGGATGTTGTCGAAGAAGTCGCTGCCGAGACCGAAGATGAACCCGATGCTGGCCGCGGCGGACACCAGGAACTCCGACGCGCTGACCGAACCGATGACGGTGCGCGGTGCGGTCTTGCCGCGCGAGAGCAGCGTGCTGGTGGTGATCGGCCCCCAGCCGCCGCCGCCGCTCGCGTCGATGAATCCACCGAACAGTCCGAGCGGTGACAGGAACTTCGCCGTGTGCGGCGACGTCCGGGCGTCGTTGACGGCGGGAGGGCGGATCGAGAAGCGGAGCAGCACGTAGACACCGATCGCCAGCAGGATCGTCGACGTCACGGGGACGGCGGCGGCCGTCGACAACTGGGACAGCACCGTCGCACCGAGGAACGCGCCGATGGCGCCGGGGACGCCCAGGCGCAGGACGAGGGCCCAGTCGATGTTGCGGAACCGCCAATGCGACGCACCGGAGGCGAGCGTCGTACCGACCTCGGCGAAATGCACTGCTGCGCTGGCGTGTGCCGGTCCGACGCCGCTGAACACGAGCAGGGTGGTCGCAGTCACGCCGAAGGCCATGCCGAGAGCGCCGTCGACCAACTGGGCACCCACGCCGACCAGCGTGAAAATCAAGAGCTTGAACATCGAGACTCCGACCGAGAGAGCGAACCGTCAGGGCAGCAAAGACCAGCGAGCAGGCTGGTCAGCAACATCCCTGGTCGAAGGCATGGCCTCGGCGGGAGGGCCAGAAGGGCATGAGGGCGAGCGAGGCCGCGGGGCCTGCCTGCGCGCTCGTGCCGTTCACTCGAACTCCCACATCTCTCGTCGCGTGCGCGGCCGTCCGCGCACAAGGTTCGACAGTAGCGGGAGGGGTGGGCGCGTGTCATCTTCACACGCGCCCAACCGCTCACAGTTTTCGCGCAGAGATCTCGAAGCCCGCGTCGCGCAGACGTGTCACCAGGACGTCGCCGAGTGCCGTCGCGGGGGTGAGGACGCCGGCCGAATCCGGCAGCGCATCGCCGCCGAGGACGAGGCTCAGCGCGGATTCGCCGAGCATCACCGCGGTGGCGCGGTATCCGGGATCGCCCTTCGCCTTCACTCGCGACGTGTAGCGCGCGCCCGTGGTGGTGGTCGTGTACACGTCGATGGTGAAGTGACCCTTGCGTTGCGCCTCTTCGCTGGGGCCGTCGCCTGGTGAGGGCAGAACGCGGTCGAGGATGTACCGGGTGGGCGGGAGGGCCATTCCGACGATCATTCCGCCGAGGCCGGCCGCCACCGCACCCGCGATCACCGGTGTGATCGGGGAGCTTCCGACGTTCATGACCTCGCGGTACTTGAATTCCCGACCGTAGGCCCAGTCGCGGAGCGCGTTGCTGCGCCGCACGACCCGGGTGTTGTAGGGCCCCATGAAGAAGGGCGCCTTCCACCCCTTCAGGCCGGGTGCGATGTCCTCGCCGTTGACCACGCTCATGTCGGACTGCTTGCCGAGGTCCGGTTCCTTCGAGCGGTCGGGGCTCAGCGAGTACGGCGAAGCCGCGAGATGCCGCGACGCCGGATTCTTCTTCGACACGTCCACCTGCGTGCGCAGCGAATCGATCGTGCCGCCGCTGACGCCGCCGCGCACGGACGTGACCACCAGGGTGGTGTCGGTGAGTTCGCCGGCGCCGTCCTCCCGGACCTTCTCGTGTAGGACGTGCACCCCGAGGTCGGACGGAATGGAGTCGAACCCGCAGGAGTGGACGATCCGGGCGCCGGTCTCGCGGGCCCGGTCGTGGTTGGCGTCGATGCTCTCGCGGGCGAACAGCACCTCACCGGTGAGGTCGACGTAGTCGGTGCCCGCCTCGGCGCAGGCCGCTGCGAGGGCGTGTCCGTACTTGGCATAGGGGCCGACCGTCGTCGCGACCACGCGGGTGCGTCCCGCGAGGGCTGCGAGCGAAGCGGCGTCGTCGGAGTTCGCGACGATGAGGGGCCACTGCGCCGCCCGCGGTCCGAGTGCGGACCGCACCGCTTCGAGCTTGGCGGCTGTGCGCCCCGCGAGCGCGATCCGCACGCCGTCCGGGGCGTGCTGTGCGAGATAGTCGGCGAGAAGTTTGCCGACGAAGCCGGTGGCCCCGTAGACGACGAGATCCAATTCACGTGCGCTGTCTGTCATGGCACGACCCTACTCGGCGGTAGGGAAGGACGGGCTCAGACTCCGGTACCGCCGGGGTGGGTCGGAGCGAGGGGTACCCGGGTGCGGACCCGCAGGACGACGTAGCCGACCCACGAGGTGACGATGCCGAGCGCGACGAGAGTTTGCATCGCTCCCGCGGCGGATTCCGGGTAGACGGCGCCGGTGAGGTAGTGGGAGATGAACCCGGACGAGGGGAGCGGGTCCTGCCCGGCGCGGACGCGGGCCCAGCTCTCCACGTGTGTCAGCGGGCAGTCGATGCCGACCAGCAGGCCAGTGAATCCCCAGGCCACCGCAGCGAGGTGGAGTGCGATCGTGCGAGGCCAGCGCCAGGCGAGGAACCCGCCACAGACGACGTAGAGGATGAAGATCAAGTGCGCGACGGCAGTGGCGTCGGCGACGACCTCGTAGAAGACGCTCCCCATCGATGCACCCCTGACATCCGAAGTTCCCCCATACGCCATCGTAGGCGTCGCTCGGCCGGGTCCGCCGGGTAACGGGCTCAGGCGGTGCCGCGCACGTTTTCCTTGACCACCAGGATCGGAATGTCGACCTCGAGGAGGAGGCGCTGCAGCCATCGTTCCAGGAGGAACTTGCCGATCGGGGACATGCGCCGGGTCCCCACGACCAGCAGATCCGCACCGCTGCTGTCGACCAGCGCGCGCAGCGCGCTCACCTGATCGCCGTCGTGTTCGTTGGTGCGCAGTTCCCACGACGACTCGCCGACTCCGCCGCTCTCGAGCGTCGCCTGGATCTCGGCGCGGAGGGCGGAGCGGTCGGACTCGGCGTCCTGCCCGGGGTCGTCGTCGAGGACGTGGAGGACGAGCAGCTGTTCCCGTCGTTGCACAGCCTCGCGGGCGGCGTGGACGATGGCCGCCCGGCCTTCCGGGCTGTCTCGGTGGACAACGGCTATCGCCATGAAGCGCCTCCATTTTCAGGTATCGGTACGACCCCTATTATCCCCGCGCCGGAGAGTGCTCCGGCTGTGTCGATGCTCTCGTAGGTGGATCCGAGCGGTGCTCGATCACCAGGGTGAGGGCTCGTAGTCCTTCAGGAAGCAGCCGTGCAGATCGACGCCCTGCTCGCCCTGGACGATGGGGTCGTAGACGCGGGCGGCGCCGTCGACGAGGTCGAGGGGGGCGTGGAAACCCTCGTCGGCCAGGCGCATCTTGGTGTAATGCGGCCGCTCGTCGGTGATCCACCCGGTATCCACCGCGGTCATGAGGATGCCGTCGTCGAGCATCTCCTTGGCGCTGGTGCGGGTGAGCATGTTCAGTGCGGCCTTCGCCATGTTGGTGTGCGGATGCCCCGGACCCTTGTAGGCGCGGCTGAACTGGCCCTCCATCGCGGAGACGTTCACCACGTATTTGCGGCGGGCGCCTGCCGCCGCCATCGCGGGCCGCAGCCGGGACACGAGGATGAACGGGGCGACCGAGTTGCACAACTGCACCTCGAGCAGCTCGATCGGGTCGACTTCCTCGACCGTCTGGACCCAGCTGTTCGTGTGCGCGAGGTCGGGCAGGAGTCCGCCGGCGTCGATCGCCAGACCCTGGTCGATGCGATCGGGGGAAGCCGACTTTGCGACCAGTGCGAGTGAGCTCACCGCGTCGGGGGACAGTGCGGCGCCCGCCATCGCGGACACGTCTGACAGCGAACCGGCGAGTGCTGCCGGGTGGGCGTCGCTGGTCTTGCCGAACGTCAGGACGTCGGGCAGGTCGCCGGAGGGAAGGGCGCCGGACTCGGCATCCGCGAGCGCGCTGTAGGCGCCGGGGGAGCGTCGCACCGTCTGTGCGGCGTTGTTGATCAGGATGTCCAGCGGGCCCTGTGCGGCAACGGAGTCGGCCAGCGCGACGACCTGCGCCGGGTCGCGCAGATCGATGCCGACGACGCGCAGCCGGTGAATCCACTCGCTGCTGTCCTCCATGGCCTTGAACCGGCGGATGGCGTCGTTGGGGAAACGCGTCGTGATCGTGGTGTGGGCTCCGTCGCGGAGCAACCGCAGGGCGATGTACATCCCGATCTTGGCGCGACCACCGGTCAGCAGCGCCCGGCGGCCGGTGAGGTCGGCGCGTGCGTCCCGCTTGGCGCGGCTCTTTGCCGCGCAGTCGGGGCACAGCTGGTGGTAGAACGCGTCGACCCGGGTGTAGCGCTGCTTGCAGATGTAGCACGGGCGGGGCCGGATCAGGGTGCCCGCGGACGCGCCGTCGGCGTTCGACGTGAGCGGGATGCCCGCGGTCTCGTCGTCGATCCGATCGGGGGAACCCGTCGCGGTCGCGGCGACGACCTGACGGTCGGCCTCGGAGACGGCGTCGCGGGCCGCGATCCGCCGGCGCTTCTTCAACTTCTTGAAGAGGTGACCGACAGCGCGCTGGACCGTGACGGAATCGGGATCCGCATCGTCGAGTTCCGCCGCCTGATCGAGAACCTTCAGGCAGATCTCGAGATCTGCCGGATCGATCGTCGTCGTTGTTTCACCCATCGAACTTCGCCCTCTCACGAAGAAGGCCCCGGTTCGATGAACCGGGGCCTTTTCGTCTGTCTCAACTCAGAGTGTCCGAGGGGGGACTTGAACCCCCACGTCCGTTAATAGGACACTAGCACCTCAAGCTAGCGCGTCTGCCATTCCGCCACTCGGACTTGCTTGCCCCCATTTCCTGGGTGCTGCAAAAGATTAACCGATGAACCGCCACGGCCCAAATCGCCCCTCTCACCTGAGCGTTTCCGCTGCTGCGGTGGTAGGAAAGTGGAGTGCCAACTACACAGGAAACCCCAGGCCAGGGTCGCGCCGAAGCCGAAGTCGTGGATCTCGTCAGTTCGCTGATCCGCTTCGACACGTCCAACACCGGAGAGCTCGCCACGACGAAGGGCGAACGCGAGTGTGCGGAGTGGGTGGCGGCCCAGCTGCAGGAAGTGGGCTACGAGACCGAGTACGTGGAGTCGGGTGCACCTGGCCGCGGCAACGTGTTCGCGCGGCTGAAGGGCTCGAACCCCGACCGCGGCGCCCTCATGCTGCACGGCCACCTCGACGTCGTTCCCGCCGAGCCGGCCGACTGGCGCGTCCACCCGTTCTCCGGAGCTGTCGAGGACGGTTACGTGTGGGGACGCGGTGCCGTCGACATGAAGGACATGGTCGGGATGATCCTGGCGGTCGCCCGCCAGTTCAAGGCCGAGGGAATCGTTCCTCCTCGCGACCTCGTGTTCGCCTTCGTCGCCGACGAGGAGGCCGGTGGCAAGTACGGCTGCCAGTGGCTGGTCGAGAATCGTCCCGATCTGTTCGAGGGTGTGACGGAAGCTGTCGGCGAGGTCGGCGGCTTCTCCCTGACCGTTCCCCGACCGGACGGCACCGACCGCAGGCTCTATCTCGTCGAGACCGCGGAGAAGGGTCTCGGATGGATGCGGCTGACGGCCAAGGGCCGGGCCGGGCACGGTTCGTTCCTGCACACCGACAACGCCGTCACCATCCTGGCGCAGGCGGTCGCCCGGCTGGGTGCGCACACGTTCCCGTTGGTCATCCCCGATTCGGTGGCCGAATTCCTCGAAGCGGCGGGTGAGGAGACCGGACTCGACTTCGACCCGAAGTCGCCCGACCTCGACGGCACCCTCGCGAAACTCGGCACCATCGCCAACATCATCGGCGCCACCCTCCGGGACACCGCGAACCCGACCATGCTCTCGGCCGGTTACAAGGCCAACGTCATCCCGCAGACCGCGGAGGCCGTCGTCGACTGCCGGATCCTGCCCGGCAGGCAGGCCGAGTTCGAGGCGACGGTCGACGAGATGATCGGGCCGGACGTCCAGCGCGAATGGATCACGAAACTCGACTCCTACGAGACGACGTTCGACGGACATCTCGTGGACGCCATGAACGACGCGATCCTCGCGCACGATCCCGGTGCCCGGACGGTGCCCTACATGCTGTCGGGTGGAACCGACGCCAAGGCGTTCGCGAAGCTCGGCATCCGGTGCTTCGGGTTCGCTCCGCTGCAGCTGCCCGCCGACCTGGATTTCAGCGCGCTGTTCCACGGTGTCGACGAACGGGTACCGGTCGACGCACTACTGTTCGGTACACGCGTGCTGGAACATTTTCTGCTCCACAGCTGATCCGAGAACCGATACGCGACAAGAGAGGAACCGCATGTCACACGACCCGTACGAGGCCCTTCCCGACCTGCCGAGTTTCGAGCTGACCTCCACCGACGTCACCGACGGGCAGCCGCTGAACAAGGAACAGGTCAGCGGAATCTTCGGCGCCGGCGGCTACGACAACTCACCGCAGCTGTCGTGGTCGGGGTTCCCCGCCGAGACCAAGAGCTTCGCGGTGACGGTGTACGACCCCGACGCGCCGACGGCGTCCGGATTCTGGCACTGGGCGGTCGCCAACATTCCGGCCGACACCACCACGCTGGTGAGCGGGGCAGGCGACGACGACGGAACCGGGCTGCCGAGCGGTGCGATCACGCTGAAGAACGACGCCGGACTGCGTCGCTTCCTCGGCGCGGCCCCGCCGGAAGGACACGGGCCGCACCGCTACATCTTCGTGGTCCACGCGCTCGACGTGGAGACCCTCGACGGGGTCACCGCCGACTCGACGCCGGCGTTCCTGGGTTTCAACCTGTTCTCGCATGCGATCGCTCGCGCGAAGATCCAGGGAACGTACGAGCAGTAGCTCGATAGCTCCGGAAGACACGAGTGGCCGGCGAATCCGCGGGATTCGCCGGCCACCGGTCTGTGTGCGGTCCGTGTCAGCGCACGGCGCCTGCGCCGACCGCATCGGCGACGGAGGAATAGCCGGCCGCGCGCACCTTCCGGGCCAGCCCCTTGTGGATGCGGCGCGCCCAGAACGGCCCGCCGTAGATGAAGCCGGTGTAACCCTGCACGAGGGACGCCCCGGCCAGGATCCGTTCCCACGCCTGGTCGACCGTCTCGATGCCGCCGACGGAGATCAGCACCAGGCGATCACCCACCCGCGCGTGCAGGCGGCGGAGGACCTCGAGGGATCGTTCGGCGACCGGAGGACCCGACAACCCGCCCGCACCGATCGCCGCCACTTCGTCGTCCGGGGTGTTCAGCCCGTCCCGGCGGATGGTGGTGTTGGTCGCGACGATGCCGGCCAGGCCGAGTTCGAGCGCGAGATCCGCGACCGCGTCGACGTCGTCGTCGGACAGGTCGGGGGCGATCTTCACCAGAACCGGGACGGTCACGCAGTCGAGAACCGCACGCAGGAGAGGGCGGAGAGACTCGACGGCCTGCAGGTCCCGCAGTCCCGGGGTGTTCGGTGAGCTGACGTTGACCACCATGAAATCGGCCAGCGGGCCGAGCAGTTGCGCGCTCGCCGTGTAATCGGCCGGGGCGTCCGCGGCGTCGACGATCTTCGTCTTGCCGATGTTCGCGCCGATCGGGACACCGGCCCGGCGCTGACGGAGATGGTTGGCGGCATTGCCTGCGCCGTGATTGTTGAAACCCATCCGGTTGACCAGGGCGCGGTCCGCGGGCAGCCGGAACAGGCGGGGAGCCGGGTTTCCGGGCTGCGCCTGGGCAGTGACGGTGCCCACCTCGGCGAACCCGAAGCCGAGGGGACCCCACGCGTCGACGCCGGTCGCATCCTTGTCGAACCCGGCGGCCAGTCCGAGCGGCGCCGGGAAGTCGAGTCCGAACACGGTGTTCCGCAGAGCCGGATCGTCCACGACGAGAACCTTGCCGACGAGCTGACGCAGCGGCGAGAACCGCGTGACCAGGCGCATCGCAGCGAAGGCCAGGTGATGAATCCGCTCCGGAGGAACGCGGAACATCACCTGTAACAGCAGGTGGTACAAGGAGGTCTCCCTAGATTGCGGGGTCGGGGACATGGTGAGCGGTTTTCCTTCGTTTGAGCAGCACACGGCGGCTTCCGTCGGAGTACAGGCGGACTCGGGACAGCTCCCAGCCACCGAACTCCGCCTGGATGGCCAACCTCATCGAGGCGCTGATGCGGGTGACGTCGGGGGGCAGCCGAAGCGGCACGTACTCGAAGTCCTCGGATTCGATCTCCCACCCGGAGGGGAGTCGACGTGAATGCGATGCCATCTACGAACTCCTCGTCGGGATCTGCTGCAGGCCGTCTCCCGTCGCGGAACCGATCAGGAGGTCACCGTTCACGGTATCCACAGTGACAGAGTTCGGCTGCCGGACGGTGGGATACCGTGCCGTTTCCACGCCCACTCCACTCGACAGGTCGAATCCGACCACTTCGTTGGTCTCGGTCAGCGTGACCCACGCCCGGTCGGCGGTGTCGTCGTAGGCGACGGCGTACGGCGCGAGCCCGGCGGGGAACCGTTGGCGGAGCATCAGTGTGTCGGTGGTGTAGGCGAGCAGTTCGTCGCCGGTGGTGTCGGTGACGAGGATCCGCCCGTAGTGGTCGGTCGTGAGTTGTGTGGCGCCTTCACCGGCGCGCAGTGCGACACCGAGCGCGGAACCGGGGACGTCGATGGCGGTCACGGACGTCTGACCACGGTCGAGAGCGGTGAGCGAGTCGCCGACGACGGCAAGCCCGTCGACGGACGTGAGTCCGCCGATCACCTGTGACTCGTTCGTCTCGGTGTTCACGATGTGAATCTCGCCATTGCCCAGGCCCATCGCCAGCCGCCCGTCGGGCAGTGGGGCGACCGACCGGACGTCACCGCCGGCCGGTACGAACGTCACCTCGCCCGTGCGCAGGTCCAGGCGTCCTACCTGCGTGTTCATCGCGAGTAACGCCACACCGCCGGGGGCGAGGGCGACCTGGGCGACGGTGTCGTCCAGCGGAACCACCCGCGGAACCGCCGTGAAATCCCCGGCCGGGAACAGCAGGATCTGGTTGCCTCCGCCTCCCAGGACGACTGTCGTGCGGGTCTCGGGGTCGAATGTGGTGGACTCGATCGGCAGGCCGACAGGGTGAACGACACCGGCGGGCGTGATGTTCTGGGCCGGGGACTGCGCGGCACTCGCGGGGGCGATCGTGATCGCCTGATCCTCGTCGGAGTTCGACGAACAGCCGGTGACCAGTAGAAATGCCACTCCGATACACGAGGCGACGACGCGCGCTCCCGGTCTACCCATGTGCTGCTCCTCGGGGTTCTCTCATCGACCTACACCTGCACAACTGCCTACAAGCATCCCTGATCCGCGAAACGCCCACGAATGCGGTCGGTGCCCAGCGGGTGCCGAGGCGATACCGTGAGAAACATCGACCCCGCGCCCGGCGGTCTTCCGACCGCCGGCCCAGGTCATCGAGGAGAAGACCGTGGAAACACCCGAAACACCGACGTTCACCGTCGAAGACATCTCGGTCGGACCGCACGCACACGGCTTCGGCCGGACCGCAGAAGGTAACTCCTACGCATTCCGGGTGCGCAAGAGCACCATGCACGTCGAGGTCTACCGCGCCGACGTGGAAACCGAGGTCCCTGCTCCGGACGACATCGTGGCGTCGGCGCGGCGCTCGGTCCGGGAGATCGACCTGACCGATGAACGCAGCATCGTCGCCGTCGTGCGAGATGCCGTGTCCGACCCCGATTCGCAGGGGGCAGGGCCGCCGGAGGACGGGATCACCGTGCGGGCGGTCCTCAGCCGTCTCGGGGCGGTCATCGACGGACTGTGACCGCGGCGGTCTAACGCCGATCGCGGCGGGGGAGGACGAGGGTCGCGCCGGTCACCGGGTGCTCGATGACCTCGACGGGGTGCCCGTACACCCGAGTCAGCAGGTCCTCGGACAGGACGTCTGCGGGAGGCCCGTCGGCGGCGACGCGGCCCTGCTCGAGGACCACGATCCGGTCCGCGTACGCGGCGGCGAGCGCGAGGTCGTGGAGGACGACCACCACCGCGGTTCCCTGCTCCGCGCGGGAGCGGGCGAGACGCATCACGGTCTCCTGGTGCCCGAGGTCGAGGGCGGCAGTGGGTTCGTCGAGCAGGATCGTCTCGGTGCGCTGCGCCAGCACCCGCGCCAGAGCCACCCGGGCACGTTCGCCGCCCGACAACGCGGTGAACGGCCGGTCGGCGAACGCCACGACATCGCAGATGCGCATGGCCTCGGCGATGGCGGCGGCGTCGTCGTCGGAGCGCGGCGTGCGTGCCCACGGGGACCGGCCCATCGTGATGACCTGACGTGCGGTGAACGAGAACCCGACCGTGTTCTGCTGGGGGAGGACCGCCCGGCGCTGGGCCATCTCGAGCGCCGTCCACTCGCCGAGGTCCCGGTCGTCGAGGTGCACGCTGCCCGCGTGCACATCCTGATCGCCCGACAGCGCCGCGAGGAGCGTCGACTTGCCCGCCCCGTTGGGGCCGACGAGAACGAGGACCTCGCCGATCCGCACGTCCACGGACACGTCGTCGAGCACGGGCCTGCCACCCCGGGTGACCGCGATCCCGTGCGCCCGCAGCGTCACGGACCCCGACGGGCGCGGCGGGGGCACCGGGTCGGTCCGCCGGAACAGGCTCTGCTCGATCGCCTCGCCGACTCGGGTGCGGAGCGGGTGGAATGCCGGACTCATGCCCACCCACCCTGACTGGCCCGGGTGCGACGCAGCAACCAGAAGAAGAACGGCCCGCCGACGAGGGCCGTCAGCATGCCGAGCGGGAGGTCCGCGTTCGCCACGAGCGACCGGGCGCCCAGGTCGGCGAGGAGCAGCACGAGCGAGCCGCACAGCGCGCTCGCCGGGATCAGGGCCCGGTGACCCGGCCCGACGGCGATGCGCATCAGGTGCGGGACCACCAGTCCGACGAACAGGATGATGCCGGTGAACGCCACGCTGGACGAGACGAGCAGGGCGACGATCAGCACCGCGATCTGACGCAGCCGCTCGACGTCGAGGCCGAGGTGCCGGGCCGCGCTCTCGCCGAGGGACAGCAGGTCGAGTTTCCCGGCGATCATCATCGTGGCGGCGATCCCGGCGACGGTCATCGGTGCCACCACCGCGACCGCGTTCCAGGTGGCCCCGTTGAGGCTGCCCAGTTGCCAGAAGACGATCTGATCGCGCGCCGCGGGGGACGCGACGAACGTGAAGAAGGCGATGAGGCCGCCGGCGAATGCGTTGACCGCCACACCGGTGAGGACGAGGGTGACCACCTCGGTGCGGCCCTCGTGCCGGGCGAGGACGTAGACGGCGACGGTGGTGATCAGTCCGGCGACGAATGCGGCCGCGGCCACCGTCCACCCGGCCGCGAACGCGCCGCCGACCACGATCGCGGCGCTGGCGCCGACCGCGGCACCGGCCGACACCCCGATGACACCGGGTTCGGCGAGCGGGTTCGCGAACACACCCTGCAGCAGCGCACCCGCGCATCCGAGCGCCGCCCCGACCAGGATGGCGAGGACCACCCGAGGGAACCGGACCTCCCACAGCGTCACCTCGCCGCTGGGGTGCGCGGGCATCGGCCCGAGATCCAGTCCGATGCGGTGCAGGATGCTGCCGAGAACCTCCCCGGGGCCGGTCGGCACCTGTCCGATGCAGGCCGAGAAGACGGCGGCGACGGCAAGGGCGATCAGCAGACCGACGAGGACGGCACCGGTTCGAGTGCGTGAGGAAGGCTTACCCGGAGCGTGGAGGTCTTCGACGGTCATGGATTGTCGGTCGGGTAGACGGCGTCGGCCAACGCGCCGAGAACACGGCCCGTGTTGGGGCCGAAGCTGAGCAGCACCCCGTCCTGCATGTCGACGACGCGCTGGTTCCGGCCCGCCGGGGTCTGCGCCACCCCGGGGATCTTCTCGAGCCCCTCGATGCCGCCGATCGATTCCAGCCCGCCCGTCATCATCAGGAGGACGTCGGGAGCGGCGGCGATCAGGGCCTCGCTGGTGATCGGCGCGAACTGCTGCGTGATCCCCGATGCGGTGCCGGCGTCGACGGCGCCGAGCGCGTCGATCAGCGAGTCGGCGCCCGAGCCCGGGCCGCCGATCATGGTGATCGCGGTGCCGCGCAGATAGAGGAATGCGATCTTCAGGGGATCGTCGCCCTGGGGGGCGCGGCTCCGGGCGGCCGCGATCTCACTCTCGGTGCGGGCCGCGAGTTCGCGGCCCTGCTCGGGCACGCCGAGCGCATTCGCCACCGCCGTGATCTGATCGGGCACGCCCTCGAGGGTCCGCGTCGGATCGAAGAAGACGACCGGAATACTGGCGGCCCGCAGCTGATCCTGCACGGCCTGTGGTCCGATGCTGGTGTCGGTGAGGATCACCGTCGGCGCCAGGTCGAGGATGGCCTCGGCGTTGAGGGACTGCCCGCCCGGTGTCACCACCGGCACGTCCTGTGCGGCCGGGAACTCGGAGGCGATGTCCCGCCCGACCACGTTGTCGCCGAGTCCGAGCGCGAAGACCGTCTCGGTGAGCGTCCCGTAGCGGTCCGCGGTCACGATCCGGCTCGCGTCCGTGATCGTCACGTCCGCCCCGTCGAAGCTGCGGACCGTGACGGGCAGCGCGGGTGTGGCGGGGGACGCGAGAGGTTCGGGATTCAGATCGTCGAGGACCGCCGTGCGCGCACCGCCGGTGCTGTCACCGGTGCCGGCACTGCATGCCGACACCCCCACCGCAGACACGAGAAGCAGGACGAGAACGGCGAACAGCGACCTGTCCGTGCGGGTCCGGAACACCGATCTCATCGTGCGAGGTACCGGTCGATGTCCGCTTCGAGGGCGGCGAACAGGTCGCCGTTGAGACGGTAGGCGAGGTTGACCTCGTCGATCACCCGTTGCTGGTCCTCCGGAGACAGGGGCGCGGCGTCGAGTTTCGCGCGGTAGGTGTCCTTGAACACCTTCGGTTTCGGGATCTCGTCGAAGATGTAGAACTGCAGGCCGTCGGTGGTGTATCCGTACGCACGCTCGAGCATGCGCCGGATGATCTGCCCACCGGACAGGTCTCCCATGTACCGGATGTAGTGGTGCGCAACGAAACCGGCGGGCCACTCGTACGCCACCTCGCGGAGCCGCTCCACGTAGCGGGTGGTGGCGGGCAGCGCGGACACCGTCTCGCGCCACGACGGCCCGCGCAGGAACTCGAGATCCGCTTCCAACGACGGAACCCGCAGCAGTTCGTCGTGGAGAAACGGCGACGCGACGGGGCTGCCGGTGTGGGTGCGCCCCGCGTCCTCGAGTTCGCGGTAGACGAGGTACGTCTGCGCGAGCAGTTCGGCGTAGCCGTCCGAGGTGAGTTCACCGGCGAGGAGGGCCCCGACGAAGCGGGACTGCTCGGTCTCCCGGTGAGCGGCGTCCGTGCCTGTCTTGATGCGCTCGGCGAAGCCGACGGCTCGGCGATCGGCCGCGTCGGCCTCGTTCAGCGTGGTCATGGACTCTCCTGCAGATCTAACGGCGTCGGCCGGTGGGCACCAGGTTAGCCTGCCCTGCACGTGAACTGCAGGTGCACGTCTGCCGGCTCCTGCACACGCTAGGCGCTGACGTCGTCGAGCGCCGCTGCGATCGCGGCGGGCAACTCCAGTTCCTCGGCGACGAGCACACCGGTGAGCTGTGCGATGTCCCTGGCCCCGACGACCGCGCTCGCGACACCCGGACGGTCGCGCGCCCACGCGAGCGCGACGGCCAGCGGGGACGTGCCGAGCCCGTCGGCCGCGGTCACGACCGCGTCGACCACCCGGACGGAGGAGTCGGTGAGGTAACTCTGGACGTCCTGCGCGTGCGCGTCGTCGGCGCCGCGTGAATCGACGGGAATGCCGTTTCGGTATTTGCCGGTCAGGACCCCGCGGGCGAGCGGGACGGCAGCGAACACACCGATGCCGTGATGCCCCGCCGCCGGAACGAGCTCTTCCTCGACGCCCCGGGCGAGTAGCGAGTACTCCACCTGGGTGGCGACGAGCGTGGTGCCCCGGGACGCGCCCGCCGCGGTGGCCAGCTGCCACCCGAGGTAACCCCGCGCCCCGACGTACCGGACCCGGCCGCTCGCCACCGCGAAATCGAGTGTGGCGGCGACCTCGTCGACGGGCGTGAACGGATCCCAGGTGGCGACCTGCCACATGTCCAGGTAGTCGGTGCCGAGCTCGCGCAGGGTGGCGTCGAGCTGGGCGACGAGACCCCGTCGCGAGCAGTCGATCCGCGACGGACCCGACGGATTGATCCCGGAACTCGAGCTCAGGACGAGTTCCGTTCGCGGCACCACGTCGTCGAGCAGTTCCGCCAGGATCCGCTGCGCCACACCGTCGCCGTACGCGGGCGAGGTGTCGACGAGCGTTCCGCCCGCATCGACGAACGCCGCGATCTGCGCCGCGGCCTCGTCGCCGTCGGTGTCCCGACCCCAGGTGAGCGTGCCCAGGCCGAGACGTGACACTCGTAACCCGCTTGCTCCGACCGATCTCTGTTCCATAACCGCCTGCGTCTCGTACCGTAGCTGCAACCCGGGCTTCGCCCCCGAAGATGCTGGTGCCCCCCGGGACCGGCCACCACAGGTGCAGAGTAGTGGGGTATTGCGTGGCAGTGGGTCCTGCCACGCCGGATTCTGCCGGAGGTCGCCCTCCCCGGTACCGTGGCGCCGGTGAATTACGAACGCGACATGGGAAATTGGCGTCAGAGCGGCACATTCGACCTCGGGACCGGTGAGTGATGGGCGAGGCGATGTCCTGGCTCCAGGCGATTGTCCTCGGTGCGGTCCAGGGATTGACCGAGTTCCTGCCGATCTCCTCGTCCGGCCATCTCCGGATCGTGTCGGAGATCTTCTTCGGTGACGACGCCGGTGCGTCCTTCACCGCCGTCACCCAGCTCGGCACCGAAGCCGCCGTGCTCATCTACTTCGCCCGCGACATCGGACGAATCATCGCCGCGTGGTTCCGGGGACTGTTTCACCCCGAGCATCGCGGTGACCTCGATTACCGGATGGGCTGGTATGTGATCATCGGCACGATCCCGGTGGGTGTGCTCGGCTTCCTGTTCAAGGACCAGATCCGCACCGGTGCCCGCAACCTGTGGCTGATCGCCACCATGCTGATCGTGTTCGCGTTGGTCATCGCGGCGGCCGAGTACTACGGGCGGAAGGTGCGTCCCGTCGAGGACCTGCGCGCCAAGGACGGCATCATCATGGGTTCGGCGCAGGCGCTCGCCCTGATCCCGGGCGTCTCGCGATCGGGCGGCACGATCAGCGCCGGTCTCTTCCTCGGACTCACCCGCGAAGCCGCGGCGCGCTACTCCTTCCTCCTCGCCATCCCCGCGGTCGTCGCGTCCGGGCTGTTCAGCCTGCCGGACGCGTTCGAACCGGCCGGGGAAGGTCTCAACGCGAGCGGCCCGCAGCTCCTCGTCGCAACCGTGATCGCGTTCGCCATCGGCTACGCGTCGATCGCGTGGCTGCTGCGGTTCGTCGTCGACCACTCGATGTACTGGTTCGTCGGCTACCGCATCATCCTCGGCGTCGTCGTCCTGTCGCTTCTCGCGACCGGCGTCGTGTCGGCCACCTGAGATCGGGCGGCCGGAGAGTGCACGACACTAGGCTGGGCCAATGACAGTTGTGCTGCTGCGCCACGGGCGGTCGACCTCGAACACTGCACACACGCTTGCCGGCCGGTCACCGGGAGTCGAACTCGACGACCGCGGCCGCGAGCAGGCGCAGGCCATCGTGTCCCGGCTCGCGGACGTGGCGATCGAGGAGATCGTGCACTCGCCGCTCGTGCGGTGCGAGCAGACCGTGGAGCCGCTCGCCCGGGCACGCGGCCTGACCCCCGTGGTGGAGCATCGGCTCGTCGAGGTCGACTACGGCGAATGGACGGGTCGCGAGCTGAAGGTCCTGCTCGAGGAACCGCTGTGGAAGATCGTGCAGCAGCACGCGTCCGCCGCCGTGTTCCCGGGAGGAGAAGGGCTCGCGCAAGTCCAGGCCAGGGCCGTCGCCGCGGTCCGCGAGCACGACGCGCGGCTCGCGGAACTACACGGCCGGGACGTCGTATGGGTGGCGTGCTCGCACGGTGACGTCATCAAGTCGGTCCTCGCGGACGCCCTCGGCGCGCACCTCGACGGTTTCCAGCGGATCGTCGCCGAGCCGGCCTCGATCAGCGTCGTCCGGTACACCTCCACCCGTCCGTACGTGCTGAAGATGAACGACACCGGGGCCGATCTGTCCGGAGTGAACACGCCACCCGTCTCCGGAGACGGGGCGCGGGCCGAAGTATCCGGATCGGTGCCCGGCGGGGAGGTCCGCCTGTGACGATTGACGGATAATGAACGCAACATGCTGCGAGGAACAGTCCGAGACGGAACAACGAGTGGGCAGCGCCGCAGTAGGGCCCGGCTCCAGCTGAAGGAGGTGCAATGTCACGCGCAATTCACGTATTCCGCACTCCTGACCGATTCATTGCCGGGACGGTGGGTGAGCCCGGCGACAGGTCGTTCTATCTCCAGGCCGTACACGAGGCGCGAGTGATCAGCGTCCTGCTGGAGAAACAGCAGGTGCAGGTACTGGCCGACCGGATGGGGCTCCTCCTCGAGGAAGTGCACCGACGGTTCGGGACGGAGGTTCCGCCGGAGGGGGCCGAACTCGACGACGCGAGCCCCCTCGTCACCCCGATCGACGCCGAGTTCCGGGTGGGCACGATGGGCCTGGGCTGGGACGCGGACGCCGGAGCCGTCGTGGTGGAACTGCTCGCCGTCAGCGAGACGGAGTTCGACGAGTCCGTCGTTCTCGACGACTCCGAGGACGGACCGGACGCCGTGCGCGTCTTCCTCACCCCGTTGCAGGCGCGGGACTTCTCGTTGCGGTCCGAACGGGTCATCGCCGCCGGGCGCGCGCCGTGCCCGCTGTGCGGTGAGCCACTGGCCCCGGAGGGGCACATCTGCATCCGAACCAACGGGTACCGCCGCGGCCAGAGCTTCGGCCTCACCCCGGAGATGGACGAGGAGGACTGACGGTTGCCTGCCGAGGAGTCCGATCCTCTGGAGTCCGGCGAGCTGACCCTCATCGGCCAGATCACCCACGCCAGTAACGCCACCCTGGTGTGCGACGCGGTCGAGGGTGAGAACACCGTCCGCTGCGTGTACAAGCCGGTCCGCGGGGAGCGTCCGTTGTGGGACTTCCCGGACGGCACGCTCGCCGGACGTGAATACGCGTCGTATCTAGTGTCCGAGCAGCTCGGGTGGGGTGTGATTCCCCGCACTCTCCTGCGGGACGGCCCGTTCGGCCCGGGGATGGTGCAGCGGTGGGTCGACACCCCTGACCGGCACGCCGACGACACCGGTGGTCTCGACCTGGTCGACATCTGCGCTCCCGACGCCGTCCCCGAGGGGTGGTTCGAAATCCTGCGCGCCACCGACATGGACGGCGAACCGGTCGCGCTCATCCACGCCGACGATCCGCGGCTGCAGCGGATGGCGGTCCTCGACGTGCTGATCAACAACGCCGACCGCAAAGGCGGCCACGCGCTCGAGGGGCTCGACGGTTCCGTCTACGGCGTCGACCACGGCATCTGCCTGCACACGGAGAACAAACTACGGACCGTGTTGTGGGGGTGGGCCGGGACGGAGGTGCCGGGTGCCCTCGTCGTCGACATCGCCGAACTGATCTCCTCGCTCGAGGGCGAGTTCGGTGCGCGACTGGGCGAGCACATCACGTCCGGCGAGGTCGCCGCGCTGTACGAGCGTGCCGTGGACCTCCTCGCGGCGCCGGTGATGCCCCGGCCGAACGGTCACCGGCCGATTCCGTGGCCCGCGTTCTGACGGAACCGTTCGGCGCCCTGGGGGCGGCGGCTCCCTCCGAGGCGGAAATGCGGGTCCACTAGGCTCGCTGTCATGCAGTCTTGGTCCGAAACCGCTGTCCCGTCCGTTCCAGGCCAGGGGCCTCCGCTGCGGTTGTTCGACACCGCTGACCGGCAGGTACGTCCCGTCACTCCCGGGCGCACGGCCACGATGTACGTGTGCGGTATCACCCCCTACGACGCCACCCACCTCGGTCACGCGGCCACGTATCTGACGTTCGATCTGGTGAACCGGATCTGGCGTGACGCCGGCCACGACGTGCACTACGTCCAGAACGTCACCGACGTCGACGACCCGCTGTTCGAGCGCGCCAACCGCGACGGGGAGGACTGGGTGGTCCTCGGCATGCGCGAGACGGCGCTGTTCCGCGAAGACATGGAAGCCCTCCGGGTGCTGCCCCCGCGCGACTACATCGGCGCGGTGGAGTCGATCGGCGAAGTGATCGAGATGGTCGAGAAGTTCGTCGCGTCCGGCGCCGCCTACGTCGTCGACGACCCCGAATTCCCCGACGTGTACTTCCGCGCCAACGCGACGGAGCAGTTCGGGTACGAGTCCGGCTACGACCGCGAGACGATGGACAAGTTCTTCGCCGAACGCGGCGGCGACCCCGACCGCCCCGGCAAGGAGGATCCCCTCGACGCCCTGGTGTGGCGTGCGGTCCGCCCGGGCGAGCCGTCCTGGCCGTCGCCGTTCGGCCCCGGGCGTCCCGGCTGGCACATCGAGTGTTCGGCCATCGCCCTCAACCGCATCGGTTCGGGTTTCGACGTGCAGGGCGGCGGCAGCGACCTGATCTTCCCGCACCACGAGTACTCCGCGGCGCACGCCGAGTCGGCCACGGGCGACCGTCGCTTCGCCCGCCACTACGTGCACACCGGCATGATCGGTCTCGACGGCGAGAAGATGTCGAAGAGCCGCGGCAACCTCGTGTTCGTGTCGAAGCTGCGCGGCGAGGGTGTCGACCCGGCCGCCATCCGCCTCGGACTGCTGTCCGGGCACTACCGGCAGGACCGTCCGTGGACCGAGCAGGTTCTCGCCGACGCCCACACCCGGCTGACACTGTGGAAGGACGCCGCGGCACTCGAATCCGCGCAGTCGGCGACCGACACGATCTCCCGGCTGCGCCAGCATCTCGCGGACGATCTCGACACCCCGAAGGCGCTCGACGCCCTCGACGGCTGGGCCCGTCGCGCCCTCGACAACGGCGGCTCGGACACGAACGCGCCGAGCGAATTCGCTGCCGCCGTGGACGCCCTCCTCGGTGTTCGCCTTCGGCGCCCGTGAGTACTTGTTAACCGCCCGCGGTTAACAAGTACTCACGGGTCAGGCGAACTCGAGAGCACCCTCCGCGGGCCTCGGGACCCGCCTGCGGAGGGGCGAACCGAGCGCCTGCGCCAGGTCGGTGCCGTCGTGTTCGGCGAGTAGTTCGCCATCCGACCACACGAGCAGCGTGGCGCTGACGCTCTGCTCGGCCGTCGAGTGCGCCAGATCGTAGTGCGCGCACCCCGGCACGCCGCCGTACGTGATCCACAGGTCGAACCCGGTCATGAACAGGTCGAGGTCGAATTGCACGCTGAGGCCGAGCAGTTCGGCCCGGCCGTTGTCGTCGACGCCGGCGAACGCCTCGTCCAGCGCCAGCAGTCGCGGTGCATGGGGGTCGGCCGAATCGAGCATGACGTGCGCTGCGGCGAACAACGGCAGGTGCAGCGAGACGGACTGCTCGCCGCCGGAGAGGGCGCTGTGCCGGGCGACGGTCAGCCGGTCTTCGTTGCCGGTGCCGCTGATGAGGGTGAACGAGAACACCCGCCACCGCCGGTAGTCGAGGGCGGACGCCAGGATCTCCGGGTACGAACGCTCCGGATGGGCGGCGCGGGCAGTCCTGATCTGGTGAGCGAAGTGGGCGCGCATCGTGGCGAGCTCGTCCGGCCCCAGCGCCGAGGTGTCGCGCTCGAGCAGTTTGGAGATCGCCTTCGCGCTGTCGTCGAGGTTGTCGGCGAGCACCCAGTGGACGCCGATGGTGTTGCCGGACGACATCCGGCGCTCCCGCATCTCGGTGCCCATCCGGGCGATGAGTTCGCGGGCGTCGACGGTCCGTTCGTGGATCTGCTGTGCGAGACCCGTGAGCAGCGCGTCCTCCAGGATGCGACGCTCGGATTCGGTGAGCAGCAATTCCTGATCGGAGCGCGCGGACGCGATGCGGGCGGCGAACTCGCCGATCGACGAGTACCCCTCGTCGTCCTGCACCTGCACCACGGTCACGCCGTCCGGGGCGTCCCACTGCAACCGGTAGTCCTGGCCGGCGGCCGCCAACTGTGCGTCGAAGTCCTGCAGCGCGGTGGTGAGCGCGGTGCGCGTCGACTTGCGCGCCGAGTCGCTGACCCGCACCGATTCGGTGGCGCCGTCCAGTGCGCGGAACAGCGCGTCCACTTCGGGCGGCAGGATCGGGGTGTCGTCTTCGGTGTTCTGGATGCGATACACCAGCTGTTCGGCACTCATCCACGCCGCGGAGCTCGCCGGCCAGGTGTGGCCGCCGTCGACGCCGAGGAGTTCGAGTAGGTCGCGCCGGGCATACGGCGCGAGGCGGGCGGCGTCGGCGTGCGTTTCCGTGAGCGCCAGCCGGAGCGTCTGGACGGCCGTGTTGTACGCGCCCTCGGCTTTGCCGATGGCTTCACCCGCGTCCTTGTCCGCCTTGCGGGCGTCGCGCTGCTCCTTCTTGCACGCCTCGATCCGCGTGTGCGCCTCCTCGAGCTGCCGGTCCAACTGCTCGGCCCCCGCTCCCAGCGTGTCGCGCAGCGTCTCGAGGCGTTGGATCTGTTGCGTGAGAACCTCTTCGGCGATGGCAGCTTCTTCCGCGAACTCCTCCGCGCTGCCGCGCGCCTCGTGCAGTCGGTCCTCGGACTCGCGGGTGTGCTCCACCTCCTTGGCGTGTTCGCGCCTGCACCGCTGCACCATCTCGCCCTGCTTCTCGAAGTGCCGGACGGCCGCGGCGAGCGAGTCGATCTCGCGGGCGACGTGGGGAGTCCGGTGCGTGGACGCAGTGGCTCGGAGCTGCTTCTCCTTCGCGGACAGGTCGGCGATGGCCTGGTCGAGTTCGCGACCGACCGTTGTCGCCGTGTCGGAGCGGCTGCGGAGTGCGCCTGCGGATTCGGTGACCTTCTTCAGCGCCGTGAGGATCGATCCCGTGCGGGTCAGGGCCTGCGCCGCCGCGGTGGTCCGCGACAGCAGCGACGCCGCCGCATCCGCGGACGCCCGGGCTTCGTCGAGCGTCGCCCGGGTTTCCTCGAGGGTGCTGTCGAGTTCGGCGATACGGGCAGCGCGCCTGCGGGCCCGTGCGGTGGTCCCGATGTACTCGGCGTCCGATTTCGTGTGGCGTCCCCGCTGGATTCCCTGCCGGTACGCGCCGTCTTCGGCGACACCCACCGGTCCTTCGGACAGGTCGAGGGATTCGAGGGCGATGGATTCGAGGATCCCGCGTACGCGATTGTCGGGAACACCCGTGTCCTGCTCGACCTCGAGAACGTCCGCGAGGGTCGTGCCGCCGGGCCGATCCTCGGCCGGAAGGGCCACGAGGAATTGTTCGGATTCGACGTCGGGGAGCGCGTCGTCGACGGTCACCCAGCCGTCGAGGAGGTTCGCCGCCTGCAGTGCGGCCTCGATTCCCGCCGCCGCGGCGGCGTCGACACTGTCGGCGAATCGGACCAGCCGCCACAGCGGCGCACCGGTCAGCCGGGAGCGGGCGTCGTGCCGGGCGGCCGAGAGTGGTGGGGCGTCGTCGTGCTCGGATTCGATGGCGGCGCGTGCCGATTCGTGTTCGGCGATCGCCTCCTCGGCGGAGGTGGCGTCGCGGTCGTACTGCTGCCGGCGCAGCCGGAGCGCGTCGACGGCGTCCGTGGTCTGTTCGGTCAGCGTCTCCGTCAGGGTCGCGGCGTCGTCGTCGCCGATCCGGGCGAGGGCGGCGTCCAGGGCCTCGAACAGTGAAGCGGGCGCGGCGATCTCGGCGTAGAGGGACGACTGTTCCGTCCACCAGGATCGGAGTTCGGTGGCGCAGCGGCTGCGGGCCGATTCGACCGCGGTCTCGGCTTCGAGAACGGCCACCGTCGCGGTGTCGAGTTGCTCCTGGCCGCGGCGTGCCGCCTCGTCGGCTCTGGTCCGTTCGGTGGCCGCCCTCTCGACGGTGGCGAGCGCGGCCCGGACCGCGCGGATGTCGCCGTCGCGTTCCTCGGTGTGTCCGCGCAGCGCCGCGGTCAGTTGGTCGGTCCGCGCATTCTCGGGCAGTGCGGTCCAGGTGATTCCCGCGTCCTCGGCGGCGAGGTGAAGTTCGTCTTCGGCGTGGGTGAGCGCCTCGACGGCGCGGGCGACGGCGTCGCCGGCGTTGTCGTGCTCCTCGGCTCGCTGTTCGAGGGTCGCCTTGGCCTTGCGTGCCTTCTCGGCCTGCAGTTCGGTCGATTTCTCGAGCGTCGAGACGGCCTGCGCGAGGTCGTCGAGCTGCGTCCGTCCCTCGTAGGCCGTCGACCGCTTCAGTGCGTCCAGGGTTGCATTGGCCTGGTCGAGTGCGCGTTCGGCGGCGGTGAAGCGGTCCTCGGCGGCCGCCCGGCTCTCCTGGCTGCGGGCCCGGTCGGCGGCCGCCCCGTGGAGGGCGGCGATGCCGGACCGCACGGCCTCGAGACGGGTCGCGAGATGGTCGACGTCCGTACGCGCCTGCTGGCGAAGGTATTTCGCGTACACGCCGACGAAGCTCTGCGCCGCCTGGTCCGCCGCGGCCAGCCCCTCGAGCGCCCGGCCGACCTCCTCCATGTCGCTGAACGAGCGGGCGGCCTCGAGGACCAGTTGCTCGTCGAGCGGCCGGAGACCGTCGGTGAGTGCCTGCGACAGTCCCTTGGGGTCGAGGTTCTTCGCGAGCTGGGGCCGCCGGAGCGTGAGGATGAGGTTGATCAGCTGGTCGTACCGTTGGACGCCGAGCCCGAACATCCGGGCGTCGATGGCGGTGCGGTAGTCGAGCGGCCGGTCGGTGATGGAGTCGGTGCCGATCTGTTCGCCCAGTTGCTTCTTCGTGAGCGGACGGTCGTCGGTGCCGAGTAGGGAGAAGTCGACGCCGACGCGACCGTCGGCGACGAAGTACCAGCGTGTGACCTTGTCGTTGGTGCGGGTGGCGCGCATGCCGATGCCCACGGTGACGGCCTCGGGGTCGTCCTTCGCGCCGCGGCAGAACTCCATCCAGACGTACGAGTACGCGCTCTCCTGCCCGCGGTACAGGAGGTTCGATTTCATGGTGCGTTCCTCGCCGGCGAACGGATTGAGCCGCCGGGGTTCGATCCGGCCGTCGAAGACGAACGGGAACAGCACTTCGAGGGCCTTCGTCTTGCCGGAGCCGTTGGGACCGCGGAGAACGAGGCGACCGTCGGCGAAGGAGAACTCCTGATCGCGGTAGTCCCAGAGGTTGATGATTCCGGCGCGGGTGGGCCGGAAACGCGCACTCGTCATGCTGTGACTTCCTCGCTGTCGTTCGCTGAGCTCTGGAACAGGTCGATCTCGGGTGTGCGGTCGCGGATCGTGACCACCACACCCCGGTAGCGGGCGAGTGCCGGGAGTGCGAGCACACCACCCGGCACGGCCGCGGTGAGGCGTAGCCGCTCGAGCAGCGCCAGCGCCGCCCGTCCCAGACCGTCCGGGTCCGCCTGCCACCCGGCGGCGAACGTGCGCCCGAACCGTTCGGTCAGTGTCCGGACGGTGCCGGTGATCCACTCGTCCTCGACGACCGGGAACAGCCGGTCCGCGGGGGCGGGGTCTGCGGGTTCGAACCCGTCGTTGCCGGCGAGGCTGTCGAAGATCCCGGACTGCGGAATGGCGCTGTCGACCTGTTCGATCAGGTCGTCGATCCGGCCCTGCGGCAGCGGCATCCGGGCCGTCTCCGGGGCGTCCGGGTCCAGTACGCGATCGGCGATCTCTCCGGCGAGCAGGAGCGCGACCTGCGCGACCGTTCCCGTCCCGGGGAACCGGACGTCGGACAGACGTCCGGAGGAGTCGATCATCGCGACACCTTCCTCACGCCGCTCCGCGACCAGTCCGGTGAGCAACTCGACGTCGGCCGCGGTGCGGGGGAGCGCGAGTTGGACCAGCTCGTGATCGTCCAGGTCGGCGGCGTAGACCACTGGCCGTTCGACGAGAGCACGCCGGACCCGCCGCGCGGTCTCCTTCACGTCGACCGGCCGGGTCGTCCCGAAATCCGAGGTGTCGTCCTCGGTCACCGCGTCCGCGCCGGCGAGCAGTCCGCGGATGGACCGGAGGTGCTGCAGTGCGCGCGGCGGCCGGAACAGGGCGATGACGACGGACCTGTCGATGTCGTACAGCGCTTCTCCCGCATCGGGATTGGCGGCCCAGCCGCCCGCGTCACCGTCGGCGAGGGCGATCGCGCCGCGGGCGGCGAGCCAGCCGACGGCGTCGACGAACGCGTCCCGGTCGGACGCGCGTTCCGTGGACAGATCCACACCGTCGACCTGTGCGGCGTCGGCGGCCACGTGATCGGCGAGTTCGGACAGGGTGATCTGGTTTCCGGCGCGGCCGAGTGCGGCCAGCGCCAACGCGAGATAGGCGTAGCGGTACCGGTCGAACGTGCGGTCGGTGGCCGTCTTGGCCGGCGTCCCGGCGTCGAGCCGGTCGCTCACCGTGAACAGCCGGGCGGTCGTCTCGGTGACTTCGAGTCGGTACCCGAAGAGCGTCATCAGATCGTCGCGTAGTTCGGTGGCCCACCGGCGGAGCAGGGGGAGTGCGATGCGATCCGGATAGGTCTGTGTCACCAGGTGATTCGACAGGATGACGCGGGCGGCGCGCTGATACGAATCGAGGGCGAGCGGCGAGATCTCCCGTGCCTTCACCGAACGCTCACCTGCAGTCCGTCGAGGTGCAGACGTCCGCGGGCGGTGCGCACCACCGTCGATTCGCTGTGTGGGCTGAGGGTGAGCTTCACGCCGTTCTCCGATCCTGTGCTGCTGTTCACGCGGCCGCTGACCGGAACCCGCGCCGTCAGCGCGGCGTTGAGCAGACTCAGCAGCACGTCGGTTTCGGCCTCGTCGAGCTCCCGCTCGTAGACCCCGCCCCGGGCCAGCGACTGGGCGGCGGCGGCGCGAAGTCGTTGTGCGGTCAGCTGTTCCTCCCGCAGGCGGCGCACGCTGCCCTCGTTGCGCTGTACCCGCGCGGGCAGGCCGGGCGACGGGGGACGTCCGGTCTCGGCCAGCGTGCGGGAGATCTCCACGGGCTGGGCCTCCCACCACGACCGTGTGTCGGGAATGATGTCGGCGTCCGGGTGCACCATCGAGAGGTGGCGCGGACGGCCGAGATCGAACACGGCCTGGAACAGCGCATGCGCGGCGTCCTCGGTCGGAGCTGCGGCGAACCAGCCTGCGAGGTGGCGCAATTGGCTCTCTCTGCTGACACCACCTTTGCGGGTCTCGGTGACGCGGCGCAGCAGCGACAGGACGGCGGCGATGGCACTCATCGTGCCCTCGCGCAGGCGCTCCGACTCGCTGAGACCCGCCTCGCTCCCGACGAACCAATGCGTCAGCCCCGCCCACCGCGCGCGCCAATCGGCTTCGCGCTCTTCGATGCCGAGGAACACTCGCTCGTCGCTGGCGGCGGCCCGCGTCACCATCGTCTCGACGCCGGTGTCTTCCACGAGCGCGATCGCCGCCGCGAGTTTCGGTGCATAGCGCGAGAGGTCGGAGCTGAATTCGCGCATGTGCGTGAGGAGAGCGTCCTTGTGGGACATGAACGTCTCGGGGGTGATCTCCGTGGTGCGGACGAGATCGCCCAGGGTCAGGTAGAACTGGGCGGCGCGTCCGGCCATGTCCGACAGCGTCGCATCGAGACGGTTGAGTTTCCGGTACACGAGGTCGTTGTCGGCCGCGCGGTTGGCGGCGGCCAGGTCGTTCATGTCGGCGAGGAGGTCGGGCAGCGCCAGCCGGGACAGTGACGCGTCGTCGAGCCGGGCCGCCAGTGCGTCCTCGACTGCTCGGAACACCTGGTAGCCGGCCTGACTGAACTGATAGACGAAGTGCCGGTTCCGGTATTCGGCCAGCGTCGCGGCGCGTGTTCCGTCGTAGCTGCGTTCGAGCACCTCCCAGACGTGGAGTTGCTCGAGCAGGGGAGTGATGTCTCCGGCGCCGAGTTGTCCGGCCGGATCGTCGCCGGCGAGGCCGTTCAGAATGCGGGCGACGTCGCCGGCGTGGAGCAGGACGACGTAGTTGGCGCGGGCGTGGTCGAAGGCCCGCAGCACCCACAGGTACTCCGCGCGCTTCTCGGCAGTGGTGAACGCGAACAGTTTCAACCGGTCGTCCCGGAGTGGGGGTGGAACCGCCGGGCGCGCTGCACGCAGCCCCGAGGGGGACCGACCTGGATCGCTGCCTGATTCACTCACCGTGACAGGTTATGCGGTCGCGTAGCCGTGGAGCGAACGCCGTGCCGACCTGCGTCATCAACGCCGATATCTGAATCGGACCATGACGGAATGCGATAATTAACCGAATTTACGTGGCTGGCTCGGTTCGAACCACCCAGCGCCGCCGGGGTTCCATCGTCACCATTCGCCCCTTCCCCACACCGCTGCACCGATGAAGGGAGGCGGGCATTCAGAGGATGAACAGCACGAAGACGATCGCCACCAGCACGAGAGCCAGCCCGACCGCTGCGGCGACGAGCCAGGACGCCCGGGACGTCGAGTCGGCGGTGGATTCGTCCTCGGACTGCGCGACTGCGCGAGGTTCCGGCGGTGTCGCGACCGCCGTTCCGCCCGACACGCGAGCGGGGGACGCGCCCACCGCCGCGGCCGACGCGGGGTTGTGCGTGCGCGTCGCCGGCCGGCTCGCGGCCGTGGAGGTCGAGGGCACCGGCTCGCCGACGACGGCATCGATCACCTCGGTGACGTCGTACGACGGCGGCAGGCCGATCGGGGTGACCCTGTGCGTGGTGGGGTTGAACCCGGCGGCGCGGATGGCGGCACCGAGCGCTGCGGTCTGCTCGGGGCCCGGGCCGACGACACACCGCACACCGAACTTCTCACCGACCGTGGTAGCGAACCCGTGAATGGCCGCGGAGTCCCTCGCGATCAGGCCGTCGCCCGTCACGACCACGGCATCGAGGTTGCCGGGGAGCCAGCCGAATGCACCGAGCGCGGTGGCGATCTGGGCCGTGGGGGAACCCCCCGAGGAGAAGCGGAACGCCTTGCCTGCCTCGACGCCCGAGCGGATCAGCGCGACGGTCGCGCCGGTGTCGTCGACGTGATAGATGCCGACCAGCTGCCCGGGACGCTCCGCGATCTCGGATTCGAACCAGGCCGCGGCGGCTTCGGCGTCCGAGACGAGGGACAGGTAGGACATGTCGGCGTAGTCCAGGGCGTCGCGCAGCGCCGCGACGGCGGCCGAGTCCCAGCGGGTGGGGTAGGTGGCCATGATGTCGGGGGCGCCGCCCGTCCGGCCGCCGTGGTCGGGGAGAGGTTCGCACTCCCGGAGCAGGCACCGCATCGCGCCCGCGACCAGGTCCTCGGCGCGATACCGGGATCCGTCGCCTACCGCGACACCGGCCGGGTCGCCGACGCGGGGAAGGAACCCCGACACGGTGTGGGTGTCGCCGATCGTGTGCGGCGCCGATCCGCCGAGAATTGCGGTGCCGTCCGGGCACATGTGCAGGACGGTGTCCCGGACGATGACGACCGGATCCGGGGATCCTGGATCGTTCGACGCCACCACCGCGGTGGACACGACACTGCCGATCCTGAGCCCGACTCCCATGGACATGCACGTACCCCTATTCGTTTTGCGAACGGATTGCGACTTCCGTCAGGCCCGTTCCGACTCACTCGGTGAGGCCACAAGATGTACATCCTGCTACCCGAGCGCGCTTGTGCGCGCCATCACGCGCGGCGTGGCGTGGTCGTATTGCGCACACTCGGGCATTTTCGCCCCCGGCGAGTGATCGTCAGGTAACCGTCGGTGCGCCGAGGGCTGTTCTCCACTCGGGCGCGTTCTCGGTCATCCAGTCGAGGAGGTGCTCCGCCTCCTGCGGATGACGACCGGTGCCGGCGAGTAGATCCGCGAAGGCCTGCGCGGGGGCGACCAGGCGGACGTTGTCGCGGAAGAGGGTGCGCTCGAAGACCGCAGCCGATCGGGGAGTGGCGACGAGGACGTTGGCGCCCTGATCGACGGGGCGTAGCGCGAGTGCGCCTGCCAGCGCCTCGCCGTGGTCGGCATAGATCTGGACCTGATGCGCCGGCGCGTACTCGACGAACGCCGCTGCTGCGAGTGACCCGGTCACCGCATAGAGGTGGCCGGAGACCTTCGCGAGTTTCGCGACGAACGACTGCACTCCCTCGGGTGCGAAGTAGCCGACGGTGGGGCAGTCCTTGAAACTGGAGTCGCTGCTCCAGGCGCGCAGCATCTGCTGCCACCGGACGCTGGTGATGGGCCCGCGAGGGAGTCGCTCGAGCAGATCGCGTTCCTCCAGGGTTTCGACCACCCGATAGGTCGCGCCGGTGGACGCTCCGGACAGCCGGACGAGTTCGGGGACCGTCAGCTGACCCGAGTGATCGGCGAGGGCACGCACGACCCGGGCGGCCGGATCGCCGGTCAGTTGGGCGGCCGGACGACCGGGGCCACGCCACGGGTCGGCGTCCGCGCCGCGGTCGCGCACCCAGATCGCGGGCCGGTCCGCGGCAAGTGAGGTGTTGCCGGTCGCGTCGGCGTAGGAGAGACCCCTGGCGTCGAGTTGACGGCGAACGGGTTCGGAAAGGTAACGGGCGCAGACGAATCCTCGATCGGACCCGGACAGTCCGTCGGCGAAGCGGGCGGCGTCGCCGGCGAGAACCCCTCGGGCGGGGATGACGGAGAAGGACGCCACCTCGCCGTTGGGCGCGCCGACCAGTAGTCGTTCCGGCGCGTCGGCGAGGGAGCGGGACTTTCCGGACGTCAAGGTCCAGCCGTGGGGGAGTGCGGCCTGGAGGGTGGCGATCGCCCGGCGGTAGAGATCGATGTCGCGTTCCGGCTTCGGAAACGGCACCTTCGGCTCGCTACCTGCGAATTCGGCGTTCTCCTGATTCGGCACGTCGCCAGTGTACTCAGTCGGTCCGAGACGGAACCGTAAAATAGACCGAATAATCGTGGTCGGCTCCCAGCGCCATCGAGTAGCCCGATCCCATCGCCACTCACCACCGCCACGTGAACCGGTCCCCGAACGCCGTGACGGCGTGGGGAAGTTCCACTCCGTCACGGCAGGTTCAGGGACGCCGGGCCGTCCAGACGGTCCGGCTGCCCCGCACCGTCAGGTCCCCGCGGTGCAGGACGCTGTCGGGGTTGTCCACCGCGAGAAGGCGATCGAGCGTGTCGCGGTCGTCGGTGGCCAGTTGCCCGTCGAGCGCGGAGCGAATGCGGCGCAGGAAAGTCTGTGCGTAGCGTCCGGTGCTCGGCGGGGCCGGGGTTGCCTCGCTGGAGACACTGCGCTCCTCGACGTCCACGAAACCGGCCCGTTCCACGTGCGTCCGCCAGTTCGGGTGGGAGTTCCAGTCCAACCGCGCCAAGGCCTCGTGGCAGCGCGACTCCAGGCCCGGGCGGCCCAGACCGAGGTCGTCCGGCAGGAGACGCGGCAGCGCGTCCATTTCGACGACCACCAGCACGCCGTCGGTGTTCAGCGCGCCGTACATGTCGCGGAGTACTCGGTCCGGGTCGGCGACCTCGTGCAACGAGGAGGCTGCCCACACGACGTCCGCCGCCTCGACTGCGGGCCAGCCGGCATCCAGATCGGCGTGCAGGACGCTCAACCGGTCGGCGACGCCTTGCACGTGTGCGGCCGTACGGATGCGTTCGAGCATCATTTCCGACCTGTCGATCGCGATCACCTCGGCCGAGGGAAACCGTCGAGTCAGGGCCAGGCTTCCGACTCCCGTGCCCGCGCCGACGTCGACGACCCGGCGCGGGGTCGTGCGGGTCCGCTGCCCGGCCCACTCGGCCACCGGGTCCAGGTAGGCGCCGAAGACCTCTGCGTCCAGGTCCAGTAGATCCGCCAGCGCTGCCTCGTGGTCCCGGGTGTGCCCGCCGTGGTGATGGGCGTGGTGATGGGAATGCTGTGTCATGGCTCCAGGCTAGCCATGACCTGCGCTATGCGCATACACTCTTGCGTATGAAGCAAGAAGTCGGGTTGGACAGTGTGATCCGTCAACGGATCCGCGGCCTTCGGCTGGCCCGCGGCTGGTCCCTGGACGTGCTCGCTGCGCGCTGCTTCCTCAGTCCGTCCACCCTGAGCCGCATCGAAACGGGTCACCGCCGGATTGCCCTCGACCAACTGGTCCCGATTGCACGCGCCCTCGGCACCACGATCGATCAACTCGTCGAGTCCGTCGAGGACGAGGATGTGGTGATCCGGCCGCAGCCCGAGCACACGCGAGGCCTGACGATCTGGCTCCTGTCTCGCGAACGCGCACTCCACGGCGCGACCGTGGCGAAGATGCGCATCACCCCCGATCGGCCCGCGGGCCCGGAGCACGTGAGTGTGCACCCCGGCCACGAGTGGTTCACGGTGCTCTCGGGGACGGCCCGCCTGCAGCTCGGTGAGCGAACCATCCTGATCGAAGCCGGTGCCGCAGCGGAGTTCTCGACCATGGTCCCGCACTCCATCGGCGCCCACGACGGTCCCGTGGAGATCCTCACGATCTTCGATCACGACGGGGAGCGTGCCCACCTGCACGCCGACCACAACGAGTAGAAAGGGCGGACATGTCCTCTTCCGACACCGCAGACCCGACGGAGTTTCCGGCGAGCATGGGGAAGGTCTCCCGGCGTGAGCTCGCATCCCACGGCTATACGCGCTTCGATCATCTGACGACGGTCACCGCCAAGGAACTGTTGAAGATCCACGGCGTCGGACCGAAGGCGATCCGAATCCTCGAAGAGGAACTCGCGGAGCGGGGGCTCGGTTTCGCCAAGTGAACCGAACCCGGCCGCGCTACAACAGGCCGTGCGTGCGCTGATAGGTGGCCGGTGGTGTCCCGACCACGTGAGTGAAGACACGGGTCAGGTGAGCCTGGTCGCTGAACCCCAGTTCGTAGGCGAGCGCCGACCAGTCGATCCTCTCGCCCGAGTGCGCGGCGCCGGCGGCGTCGAGGATACGAAATCGCTGGATCACCCACTTCGGGCCGATACCGACGTACTCGGTGAACAGCCGTTGCAGGGTGCGCAGACTGCAGCCGGCATGTGCGGCGAGCTGGTCTGCCCGGACGATGTCGCGGTTGCTCTGGGCGTCGCCCACCAGGTCTGTGATCTCCCGTCCCGTGGGATCCGGAACGGGATCGGTGCGGAGAAGGTATCGCTCGAAGGCGTCGATCATTTCCGCGCTGTCCGTGCCTGCGAGGATCCGCTCCGCGACCGGGCGATCGTCACCGGCGAGCAGGTGCCGTCCGGGCTGGATGGTTCCCGAGATCGCGCCGACGCTGCCCTTCAGCAGAGGCCGGAACCCTCCGGCGTGGAAGGCGGCTCCCAGCACGTGGCCGTTCCCGGTCAGCGTTCGGTAGAACGGCGACCGGGAGATCCCGTGCACGAGCAACTGTCCGTCCTCGGCAGCGACATGAACGCGGGGCTGGGGCACCACCTGCTGTCGATGGGGCTTCGGCACCGACCACCTCACCAGCCAGTGGTAGTCGACGAACTCGGCCAAAGCCTCTCGGGGAGCGACCCGTTCGACCTCGAACCCCGGTGCGGCGGCCGTCGGGCGGACGATCGCCTCGGGATGTCCTGGCACAGTCGACATTCGCTCATCCTAGTGTCGCGAATGTTCAAGAACGCCACGCTGCCTCGTACCTAGAGTCACGTGTCATGAGCTACTCACACATTGCACGAGGCAAGTTCTCCATCGCCTCGTGGTCGGAATCGGTGATCGTCGACATCGACGGCGAGGGTACGACCACCGGCGACGCCTACTACCCCACTCGCGGTGCCAACCGAGCGACCGTCGCGTACTCGTACTCCGGGGACATCGAGGGAACGAGCACCGTGGTCTACCTGATCGCATACAAGGCCGATGCCGCGCCGGTGCTCGGTTTCGAGCGTTTCGAGGGCTCGATCGGCGGGCACGACGGGACGTGCGTATTCCAGCACATCGGCAGCCAGGACCAGGGTTCGGTGTCAGCCCGGATCGAGGTGGTACCGGGTATGGGCACCGGCGGTTTGATCGACCTACGTGGCGGCGCGGACCTGTCCATCGCGGGACCCGGCGACAGCGGTTACGAATTCGTCCTGTCGTACGACGTCGGCTGACAGTTCCACGTCGCTCATGTCGTCGAGGGTGCGGCGAGCGGCTTCAGGCCACACGCCGTCGCGAAGCCCTGTGATTCGATGCCGAACGCGGTGTTGGTGCGGGTCACGAGATTTGCCAGCGCGATGAACGCGGTCAGTTCCACCAGCGCGGCCGGGCCGAGCGGCTCGAGCAGCCGGGCCGACAGTTCGTCGGTGACCGTCGGCGGGGTCTGGGTCATCGCTTCGGCGTACTCGAGCACGTCCCGCTCCAACGGTGTGAACACGTCCGACTGGCGCCAGCGGGGTACCTCGCGTGCCTTGGTCAGATCGAGTCCCTCGTTGTGGGCCTGGAAATAGCCGAAGTCCAGGCAGAAACTACAGCCGACCAGGCTCGCGACCGCCATGTGCGCGAACGACTTCAGGTTCTGGTCACACTGATCCCACTTCTGAGCCCGGCGGCCGACGCTGAAGCTGAAGTTCAGCACCTTTCGGTTGTGCCACGCGACCTCGACGGGCTCGGCCACGTCGCCGAGCATCTTGCGGGACATCCGCTTGACGATCGCGCCGTAGATGCCGGTCAGCTCGGCCTTCGGGATCCGGGTATTGCCGGCCATGATTCCTCCTCCGGTGGTGTGCTCTCGGCATGAGACACCGGCCACGAGCGGAATGTGACACCCGCACCGAATTTAGCCGCTCAGCCCGGTGCGAGTGCGTGGTCGGCCAGCGCGGCGACGACAGGTGAGAGTGCCTGGGCGTGTTCGAGGGTCAGGTGGTTGTCGTCGCGGTACACGAGGTCGTTGCCGACGATGACGGGGCAGCGCTCGGTGGTGCAGAACAGGGAGGTGAGGTCGGCGTACCGCCCGCCGCCTGCCGCGGTGGCCGCCGCCTCGGCCGCGACGCCGGCGTCGTTCACCGCGACCGGTCGCGGCGGCGAGCAGGCAGTCGCGTCGTCCAGGTGGGCGGAGAGGCAGGTGGGCACGGTCGACTGCGGATCCGGGATCGGCCCGAGGACGAGGACGGCCGAGCCCGTGGCCCGGAGTTCCGTGACCAGCCTGGTCAGGCTGTCGAGCCAGGCCTGGCCGTACACGGTGAAACCGAAATCGGCGCCGTACCGCCGGGACATGCTCAGCACGACCAACCGGGGCCGCTCGGCCCGCAGTCTGTCGACGACCTCGCCGCGCCATTCCTCGCATTCGGTGTATTCCCGGCCGAGGTAGGGGCTGGTGAGGGGGAGGTCGAGAAGCGGACAGGTGACCTTGCCCATCGTCTCGAGCCGCCAATGATTCTGCTCGGCGGCCGATTCGAAAGCCGGGGCCCACATCGCGGCATGCGAATCGCCGACCAGCGCCACCGTCGTCGGAGACGCGACGTCCCCCGACGCGCACTCGTCCTGCCCCACCTCGAGCCACGACCGCACGCAGCCGTTGACGAACACCTCCGGCTTGTCGGCAGGCGCGTCGGCGAGCGGTGGAGACAGATTCGACGGGACCGCCTGCAGCCCTGCCGATTCCCCGACAGCCGCCTGTACCTGCGCGGTCATGTCGTGCACCGCCGCGTCACGCGGATCGACTGTGGGAGGCGCCGATTCGGCCGGTGCAGAGACGGTGAGGGCTGTGGCCGCGGCTCCGTGTCCGACCGGAACCGGCCGCGCGATCAGCAGCACCAGTGCCGCACACACTGCGATGGCGGTGACGGCGCCGCCGAGCACGAGGCTGCGCGAGGCCGAGCGGCGCAACGGAGCAGCGAAGCGGACGGGATTCTCGACCAGGACCAGTGTCAGTCCGGCCAGACCCGCGGACACCATGACCATCGCCAGACGATCGGTCAGGTCCAGCGAGCGGCCGAGCACGATCGGCGCGAGCAGCAGCACCGGCCAGTGCCACAGGTACCAGGAATAGGACACCCGCCCGACCGCCCGCATCGGCGGCAGCGACAGGCTCCGCCCGACCCCCAGCCGGGGTGCGGCACATCCCGCTCCGATCACCAGCACCGTGCCGACGACCGGAACCAGCGCGGCGGTGCCGGGGTAGGGCGTCGTCTCACCGAGTCGAAAGCAAGCGACGACGATCAGTCCGAAACCCGCCCATCCCGCCGCGGCGGCGACCACCGACGGCAGCCGCTGCCAATGCCGAACGGACAGGGCGACCAACCCACCCGCGGCCAGTTCCCAGGCGCGGGTGGGCAACGAGAAGAACGCCCACGGCGGCAGCGTCCGGGTCCAGTCGAGCGAGACCGCGAACGACACTGCCGCGACCACGGCGAGAACGATCAGGTACGGCGTCGTCGACGGTGGGTTGTCCGCGTCGAGGCGCCGTGCCCTGCGCCGGACGAGCCACGCGACCCCGATGATCAGCGCAGGCCACAGCAGGTAGAACTGCTCTTCCACACCGAGCGACCAGTAGTGCTGGAACGGTGACGGGGGCGTGTCGGCGGCCAGATAGTCGGTGCCGTGCAGGGCGAACCGGTAGTTGCCGACGTAGAGCGCACTGGCGATCCCGTCACCGAGGACCGCGCGGGCCTGCAGAGGGGGCAGGAGCAGGGCCGCGCCGATGGCAGTGGCCACCAGCACGATGCACCCGGCGGGCAGCAGCCGGCGGGCCCGCGCGCCGTAGAACTCGGCCAGCCGGACACGGCCGGTGGTCGCGACGCTCCGCCACAGCAGCCCGGTGATGAGAAACCCCGAGACGACGAAGAAGATGTCGACGCCGGCGAACCCACCGCCGATTCCGGGGACGCCCGCGTGGAAGAGGACCACGGCCAGCACCGCGACGGCCCGTAAACCCTCGATGTCGGCGCGGAACACGGTGTCGGCCGACCGGCCGCCGATCTGTGGACGGCTACCGGATCGGCGCCGTCGTTCCGGGCTCGCGACGGTATTCACTCGACCAGCGATCTGTCCATGCGACGCGCCCCTTCAGCTGCAGCATTGAGCTCATGATGACAGCGGTGCCTAGACTTTCCCGAAAGGCACGCCGTATCGGGTCAGAGCGCTGGTGAGTGGCCACTCAGACGCGCACGACGACCGACCCTTCGCGAACCGATGCGGTGTAGGTGCGGACCGAGCTCACACCCTCGGATGCGCAGGCGCCCGTGTCGAAGGCGAACGAGTACTGGTGGAGCGGGCACATCACGCCGGTGGCGTCGATCTGACCGTCGGCGAGCGGACCGCCCTTGTGCGGGCACACCGCGTCCATCGCCCGAACGGTGCCGTCCGACAACAGGAATACGGCCACCTGACGGTTCTGCACGACATATGTCCGGCCCTCGCCCGGTGTCAGGTCGCTGACCGGACCCACAGCGACCTCGGAGGGGCCCTCGATCAGGGCGGTCATCGGACCGGCACCTGAGGGAGCGGCAGCAGCGGGAGCGACGGAGCGAACTGTGCAGGCGATTTCGGTGCGCTGCGCTCCTTCCACGGATCCCGGTAACCGTCCACCGCCGTCTGGATCCGCTCGTCCAACCCCGTCACGATGTCCTCCTCGTCTCGGACCAGCAGCGCCCGAAGATGTTCGAGTCCCACCCGCGGGACGAAGTCGTACGTGCGTTCGAGCCATTTCGCGTTCTCGCGGTAGTACTGGATGAACCGTCCGCCGAGTTCCACCACGGCGTCCGGTGATTCGACCGTTGCCAGCAGATCACCCTTCCGGATGTGCGCTCCGGCGGCGCCGCCGACGTAGATTTCCCATCGGCCGTCGCTGACCGCGACCACACCGAAGTCCTTGCACAGGGCCTCCGAGCAGTTGCGTGGGCACCCGGCGACCGCGAGTTTCAGCTTCGCGGGCGTCTCCAGGCCCTGGAACCGTTCCTCGAGCGCGATGCCGAGGCTCGTCGAATCGCCGAGACCATAGCGGCAGAAATCGGTTCCGACGCACGTCTTCACCGTGCGCATGCTCTTGCCGTAGGCGAACCCGGACGGCATGTCGAGGTCCCCCCACACCTTGGGGAGGTCCTCCTTCTTGATGCCGAGCAGGTCGATGCGCTGCCCGCCGGTGACCTTCACGAGCGGCACGCCGTACTTGTCCGCCACGTCGGCGATCTTGCGGAGTTGCTCCGGCGTCGTGACGCCGCCCTTCATCTGCGGAACCACCGAGAACGTGCCGTCGCGCTGGATGTTGGCGTGTACGCGGTCGTTGATGAACAGCGCGCCGCGCTCGTCCACCCAGTCTGGACCCCAGATCGTGCGAAGCAGCGAGGCCAGGGGCATCTTCGCGGACGCGTCCTCCTTCGCGTCCGTCGCGAGTTCGGCGAACACCTGGGACACGGCCCGGAGGTCGCGTTCCCGGATGGTCGCGATGAGTTCGGGCTTCGCCATCGGGATGCAGGGCACATACCAGTCGGCGGAGGGGTCGGCCTCGAGTTCGCCACCTGCGGCGCAGGCCACGATGTCGGCGACGAGTCCCTTGCACGACCCGCAGCCCTTGCCTGCCCGGGTCTGGGCGCAGACGTCGGTGAGTGTCTTGGCGCCGGAATGGACGCACGCGACCAGATCGCCCTTGCTCACGCCGTTGCAGTTGCACACCTGCAAGTCGTCGGGGAGGTCGGCGACACTCGTTGCGGCGCTCGGGGCTCCGACGTCGAAGAGCATGCTGATCCGCTCCTCGGGCAGCGGCACCTTGCCGTCGAACGCCTGAGTGAGGAAACCCGCCTTGCTGATGTCGCCCATCAGGGTGGCGCCGATCAGCTTTCCGTCGCGGACGACGAGGCTCTTGTACGTGCCGCTGCGCGGTTCGTAGTACTGGACGAATTCGTCGTCCGCCGTCTCGGGTCCCTTGACGCCCATCGCGGCCACGTCGACACCGGCGACCTTCAGTTGGGTGGTGGTGCGTGAACCGACGTACGCCGCTTCGGGATTCGAGCCGGTAAGGACGTCGGCGAGGATGACCGACTGTTCCCACACCGGGGCGACGAGGCCGTAGGTCTCCCCGCGGTGCTGTGCGCACTCGCCGACGGCGTATACGGAACCCTCGTCCTCGCAGCGCATCTGGTCGTCCACCACGACGCCGCGTTCGACCACCAGCCCGGCGGCACGCGCGAGTTCGGTGTTGGGCCGGATTCCGGCGGTGACGACGACCATGTCGGCGTCCAGGGTCGAGCCGTCGACGAACGACACCCCGGTCACGAGGCCCGCCTCGTCGCGCAGCACGGCGGTGGTCCGCATCGAGGTGTGGACGCCGACGCCGAGCTTCTCGATCTCGGCGCGCAGGACGCTGCCGCCGCGTTCGTCGAGCTGCTGGTTCATCAGGTGCCCGGGGGAGTGCACGACGTTGACGGTGAGACCCTGTGTGCGCAGCCCGTACGCGGCCTCCAAGCCGAGCAGGCCGCCGCCGATCACCACCGCGGACACGTCGTCGCGGGCCTGCGCCATCTGCAGCATGCCGTTGGTGTCGGCGATGTTCCGGAATCCGAACACCCCGCGGGCCAGGCGCCCGTCGTGCTCCCGCAACCCGTCCATGTTGGGGAAGAACGTGTTGCTTCCCGTGGCGATGATGAGCACGTCGTAGTCGACGACGCGGCCGCTCTCACACGTGACCGTCTTCGCGAACCGGTCGAGTGCGACCGTGCGATCGCCGGCGTGGAGTTTGACGCCGTTCGCGGTGTACCAGCCCATGGGGTTGAGGATCAGGTCCTCGTCGTCGACGGCCGCCTCCCCGGACAGCACGTGCGAGAGCATGATCCGGTTGTAGTTGCCGTAGGGCTCGTCGCCGATCATGGTGATCTCGAAACGCTCGCCGCCGCCACGGTTCAGGATCTCCTCGACGGTGCGTGCGCCGGCCATACCGTTGCCGACGACCAGCAGCTTGCTCGAACTCGGAGTGTTGGCCATGCGTCGAGGCTCCGCCCCGGGAGTGTCGTAACGGCTGCGCGCACGTTACGTGGGAATCAGGAACACCTCACAGCCCTCCCGGAAGTCATGTCAGGCAGGTGCGCGGTCGCGGGGCATGAGCAGCGGGGCCAGCACGGCGAGGAGCAGTGCGGGCAGCAGGAAACCGGCCGCGGGCGACACCGAATACACCGGGGTGAGGGTGATCGGGGCGAGCGCGTTGCCCATGAATCGCAGCGCCTGCACGACGGACACCGCGCCACCCCGGTTCGGGCCCGGCGAACCGAGCACGGCGGCGTTGACACCGACCAGGATGAACTGACCGGCGATTCCGGCCGCGAACCACGCCACGGCCACGACCGCGAGGAGGGACACGGTCCCGGCGGCTGCAACGAGAATCGCCCCGCCGAGCGCACCGATCAGGACCGCAGACCGCGCCCCGATCTTGTCGATGACACCGCCGACGAGGCGTGCGGTGAGGATGCCGGCCACGCCGAACCCGGTGAGCAGCAGCCCGCGCTGGGTCGGGCTGAGCCCGAAGACGTC
This sequence comes from Rhodococcus sp. JS3073, assembly GCF_026810085.1. NCBI lineage: Bacteria > Bacillati > Actinomycetota > Actinomycetes > Mycobacteriales > Nocardiaceae > Rhodococcus > Rhodococcus sp. JS3073. Next base: position 7,558,197 of record NZ_CP113951.1, read on the forward strand.
CTCGGCGCGGAACGCGACCAGGAAGCTCAGCCCACCGAGCGCGCCCCAGCCGAGGAGTGCGACCACCCCGATCCTCAGCACCGACGGGGTGAGGGCGTCGCGCAGTCGCGGGCGCGGCGCCCCCGGTTCGGCGGGAGGGCTGTCGGGAACGCCGACCAGCCCCAGCACCGCGGCCACGAGGGCGATGACGAGGAACGCGAGCCTCCAGTCGACCTCCGCCGCGAGACCGCCGACGAGCGGCGCGCTCGACTGTCCCGCGGCCTGGAAGGCACCGAAGATCCCCAGGGCCCGGCCGAGATGCTTCTTCGGCGTCGAGGCGGCGAGCGCCGCCAGCAGCAGCGGCGTCGTGAACGAGTTCGAACACCCCTGGAGCACGCGGGCGCCGAGGAAGAGCGGCAGCGTCGGCGCCGCGAAACAGGCGAGCGACGACAGCAGGTAGACGCCGTACGCGATCCGCACGGTCCGCATCTGCCCCCACCGGGCGCCCAGCGTGCCCGACACCAGCATCAGCAACGCGAACGGCAGCAGATACGCCGTCAGCGAACCGGCCGCGGCAGACGCACTCACGCCGAGGTCGTCACCGATCTCGGGAAGGATCGAGGCGACGACCCCGCCGCCGAACGGACCGAGGAAACCGCCGGCGTAGAGCGCCGTGCGCTGGAGCGAGGAACGAAGCGACTCGGATGAGTTCTTCGTCACAGCCCGAAGCTGCCGGGCCCACGCCTGCGGAGGTACCGCTCGAACTCGGCCGCGAGCGCGTCACCGTCGATCTTCGAGATGGCGTCGGAAATGTCGGTCTCGGCGTCGCCGCGCTCCTCGAGTGAGCGGACGTACTCGCCGATCTCCTCGTCGTCCGCGGTCATCTCGGTGACGGCTTCCTGCCAATCGTCGGCCTGGGACGGGAGTTCCCCGAGGGGCACCTCGATGTCCAGGACATCCTCGACGCGTTGCAGCAGCGCCACCGTGGCCTTGGGATTCGGCGGCTGGGACACGTAGTGGGGCACGGCCGCCCAGAACGACACGGCGGGAACACCGGCCCGGACACACGCGTCCTGCAGCACCCCGGTGATTCCGGTCGGCCCCTCGTAGCGGGTCTGTTCGAGCTTGAACCGCTCGGCGGCCTCGCTGCTGTATGCGCTGCCCGTCACCGGGACCGGCCGCGTGTGCGGGGTGTCCGCGAGCAGCGCGCCGAGGATCACCACGGTGTTGATCTGCAGCTGATCGACCAGTTCGAGGAGGTCCTCGCAGAAGCTCCGCCAGCGCATGTTCGGTTCGATCCCGCGCAGCAGAACCACGTCGCGGTCGCTGCCGGGAGGCGAGCACACCGACAGGCGGGTGGCGGGCCACACGATCTCCCGGGTGACACCGTCGACCTGCCGGACCGTGGGTCGATTGACCTGGTAGTCGTAGTATTCCTCGGAGTCCAGCTCGGCGAGCGGCTGGGCGTCCCAGGTCAACTCGAGGTGCTCGACGGCTCCGCTCGCGGCGTCGCCGGCGTCGTTCCAGCCCTCGAAGGCGGCGACGAGGACAGGGTCACGAAGTACGGGCACGCCACTGTCCGTCGCACCGGCATCCGCGGTGTCGGGGGTGTCGTCGGCGCGGCCCGCAGGCGTGACGGGGAACTCACTGGAACTCACCCACCCAGCCTACGGCCAGCATTGGTTCGCGCGCCCACTAGTCTGGACGGCATGTCTGCGCCATTTCACTCTGCCCTGCTCGATGCGTTGAACCAGCGCGTTGTCATCGGCGACGGAGCCATGGGCACCATGTTGCAGGCCGCGGACCTCACGCTCGACGACTTCCTCGGGCTCGAAGGCTGCAACGAAATCCTCAACGACACCCGCCCTGACGTGCTGAAAGACATCCACCGCGCGTACTTCGAGGCCGGGGCGGACGCCGTCGAGACCAACACGTTCGGGTGCAACCTACCCAACCTCGCCGATTACGACATTTCGGACCGCATCCGGGAACTGGCCGAGAAGGGCACCCGGCTGGCGCGTGACGTGGCCGACGAGATGGGGCCCGGACGCGACGGCATGGGCCGCTTCGTCCTCGGCTCGATGGGGCCCGGAACCAAGTTGCCGACGCTGGGCCACGCGCCGTTCGCGGTCCTCCGCGACGCCTACGCGGAGGCGGCGATGGGCATGATCGACGGGGGAGCGGACGCGATCCTCGTCGAGACCTGCCAGGACCTGCTGCAGGTGAAGGCGGCCATCCTCGGCAGTCAGCGGGCGATGGAGACGCTGGGGTCGCGGCTGCCGATCATCACTCACGTGACGGTCGAGACCACCGGCACGATGCTCCTCGGCAGCGAGATCGGCGCCGCGCTGACCGCGCTCGAGCCGCTCGGTATCGACATGATCGGACTCAACTGCGCGACCGGTCCCGCCGAGATGAGCGAACATCTCCGCCACCTGTCCAAGTACAGCTCCCTTCCGGTGTCGGTGATGCCCAACGCCGGATTGCCGCAGCTCGGCCCGAACGGCGCCGAGTACCCGCTCACCGCGGAGGAGCTCGCCGAGGCGCTCAGCGGTTTCGTCACCGAGTTCGGTCTCGGTCTGGTCGGCGGCTGCTGCGGCACCACGCCGGAGCACATCCGGCAGGTGGCCGAAGCGGTTCGCCTGGTCGAGAAGGCCGAGCGGAACCCGGTGCACGAGTCGGGGACGTCCTCGCTGTACACCGCGGTGCCGTTCCAGCAGGACGCCAGCATCCTGATGATCGGTGAACGCACGAACACCAACGGCTCCAAGGCATTTCGTGAGGCGATGATCGCCGAGGACTACCAGAAGTGCCTCGACATCGCGAAGGACCAGACCCGCGACGGCGCCCACATGCTCGACCTCAACGTCGACTACGTCGGACGCGACGGTGCCGTCGACATGGCCGCCCTCGCAAGCCGGTTCGCGACGTCGTCGACGCTGCCGATCATGCTCGACTCCACCGAGCCCGCGGTCCTGCAGGCCGGCCTCGAGCACCTCGGCGGCCGGTGCGCCGTGAACTCCGTCAACTACGAGGACGGCGACGGACCGGACTCCCGGTTCCAGAAGATCATGCGGCTCGTCACGGAGCACGGCGCCGCCGTCGTCGCGCTGACCATCGACGAGGAGGGCCAGGCGCGTACGGCGGAGCACAAGGTCCGCATCGCCGAGCGTCTGCTCGAAGACATCACCGTGAACTGGGGTCTCGACGAGTCCGACATCATCATCGACGCGCTGACGTTCCCGATCTCCACCGGTCAGGAAGAGGTCCGCCGCGACGGCATCGAGACGATCGAGGCGATCCGCGAGCTGAAGAAGCTGCATCCGCGGGTGCACTTCACCCTCGGCGTGTCCAACATCTCGTTCGGTCTCAACCCGGCGGCCCGGCAGGTCCTGAACTCGGTGTTCCTGCACGAGTGCACCGAGGCCGGCCTGGATACGGCCATCGTGCACGCGTCGAAGATCTTGCCGATGGCGCGGATCCCCGACGAACAGAGGGAAACGGCCCTCGACCTGGTCTACGACCGCCGCCGCGAGGGTTACGACCCGCTGCAGAAGCTGATGGAACTGTTCGAGGGCGTCTCCGCGGCGTCGGCGCGCGAATCCCGCGCCCAGGAACTGGCGGCGCTTCCGCTGTTCGAGCGGCTGGAACGCCGCATCGTCGACGGTGAACGCAACGGCCTCGACGACGACCTCACCTCGGCGATGGAGGAGAAGCCGCCGCTCGCGATCATCAACGAGACGCTGCTGTCCGGCATGAAGACCGTCGGCGAACTCTTCGGGTCCGGGCAGATGCAGTTGCCGTTCGTGCTGCAGTCCGCCGAGGTGATGAAGGCGGCCGTGGCATACCTCGAACCGCACATGGAGGCCACCGACGAGGACGGCAAGGGCCGCATCGTCATCGCCACCGTGAAGGGCGACGTCCACGACATCGGCAAGAACCTCGTCGACATCATCCTGAGCAACAACGGGTACGACGTGGTGAACCTGGGCATCAAGCAGCCGATCGCGACGATCCTCGACGCGGCGATCGAGCAGAAGGCCGACGTCATCGGCATGTCCGGGCTGCTCGTGAAGTCGACCGTGGTGATGAAGGACAACCTGCAGGAACTCAACGCCAAGGGTGTCGCGGAGAAGTTCCCCGTCCTCCTCGGCGGTGCCGCACTGACCCGGTCGTATGTGGAGAACGATCTGGCCGAGGTGTACGAGGGCGACGTCAGCTACGCGCGCGACGCGTTCGAGGGCCTGCACCGGATGGACGAGATCATGGCCGTCAAGCGTGGCGGCGGACCCGACCCGGACAGCCCGGAAGCGATCGCGGCCCGCGAGAAGGCGGCCGAACGGAAGGCACGGCACGAGCGGTCCAAGCGGATCGCGGAGAAGCGCAAGGCCGCCGAGACCCCGATCGAGGTGCCGGAGCGATCCGACGTGGCCACCGACATCGTGGTGCCGAGCCCGCCGTTCTGGGGCAACCGGATCGTCAAGGGTGTCTCGCTGTCGGACTACTCGGGACTGCTGGACGAGCGTGCCCTGTTCCTCGGGCAGTGGGGTCTGCGCGGGCAGCGTTCCGGCGACGGTCCCACGTACGAGGAACTGGTGGAGACGGAGGGTCGCCCCCGCCTGCGGTACTGGCTCGACCGGCTGAGCACCGAGGGAATCCTCGCGCACGCCGCCGTCGTGTACGGCTACTTCCCCGCGGTGTCGGAGGGCGACGACGTGGTCGTGCTCACCGACCCGACACCCGACGCGGAGGAGCGCTTCCGGTTCACGTTCCCGCGCCAGCACCGCGACCGTTTCCTGTGTGTCGCCGACTTCGTCCGGTCCCGCACCGAGGCGAAGGAGACCGGTCAGGTCGACGTGTTCCCGATGCAGCTCGTCACGATGGGGCAGCCCATCGCGGACTTCGCGAACGAGTTGTTCGCCGCCAACGCGTACCGCGACTACCTCGAGGTGCACGGTATCGGCGTGCAGCTGACGGAATCGCTGGCCGAGTACTGGCATCAACGGGTCCGCGAGGAACTCGTGCTGCCCGGCGGTCACAACGTGGCCGAGCAGGACCCGTCCGAGGTGTCCGGGTTCTTCGACCTCGCCTACCGAGGTGCCCGGTACTCCTTCGGGTACGGCGCCTGCCCCAACCTGGAGGACCGCGCGAAGATGGTCGCCCTGCTCGAACCCGAACGGATCGGTGTGAAATTGTCGGAGGAACTGCAGTTGCATCCCGAGCAGTCCACGGATGCGTTCGTGCTGCACCACCCCGAAGCGAAGTACTTCAATGTCTGAGGCAGTCGACGGTCTCGCAGGTGTTCTGTGGGACATGGACGGAACGCTGCTCGATTCCGAGAAGATGTGGGACGTCGCGGTCCGCGAGCTGTCGCTGCACCTCGGCGGGCCGATGACCGAGGAGACGCGGCTGAAGACGATCGGCGCGTCCAGCGCCAACGCCCTCGGCGTCATCTTCGACGCCCTCGGGCTCGACCGGGATCCGGCGGCGCTCGCCGAGGCCAAGGAATGGATGTTCACCCGCGTCGAGGAATTGTTCGGCGACGGGATCCCGTGGCGACCGGGCGCCCACGACGCACTGCGGACCGTCCGGGCGCACGGCCTGAGGTCCGCGCTGGTGACCAACACCGAGCGCCGGCTCACCGAGCGGGCGCTCGAGACGCTCGGCAGGCACCACTTCGACCACTCGGTGTGCGGCGACGAGGTGCCGGCGGGCAAACCGCATCCGGACCCGTACCTGCGGGGCGCGGAACTGCTGGGACTGGATCCGTCGCAGTGCCTCGCCATCGAGGACTCGCCCACCGGTGCGGCGTCCGCGCAGGCCGCGGGGTGCGTCGTCCTGATCGTCCCGTGCGAGATCGCGGTGGCCGACGGCCCGGGGCGGGTGTTCCGGGACAGTCTCGAGGGTCTCACCGGTTCCGACCTGGTCGAGGTGTGGGCGCAGCGGAGTGGCGTCCGTCTCTAGGTAGTCTGGTTTCCCGTGGCTGTCCCGAAAATCGTGCTGTTCTACGTGTTCACTCCGCTCGCCGACCCGGAGGCGATACGGCTGTGGCAGTACACACTCGCCGAGGCGAACAACCTGACCGGACGGATCCTCGTCTCCGAGCACGGCATCAACGCGACGGTCGGCGGTGACATCCACGACGTCAAGCGGTACGTGAAGGGGACGCGCAGCTACGCCCCGTTCAAGGACGCCGACATCAAGTGGTCCGACGGGCTCGGTGACGACTTCCCGCGGCTGAGCGTCAAGGTGCGGTCGGAGATCGTGACGTTCGGTGCGCCGGGCGAGCTGAAGGTGGACGCGGACGGCGTCGTCGGCGGCGGCACCCACCTCGCGCCCGAAGAGCTGCACCGACTGGTCGAGGGTCGCGGTGACGATGTCGTCTTCTTCGACGGGCGCAACGGTTTCGAGGCGGAGATCGGCCGATTCCGGGACGCCGTCGTGCCCGACGTGGCGACCACGCGCGAGTTCGTGCACGAACTCGACAGCGGCAAGTACGACCATCTGAAGGACAAGGCCGTCGTCACCTACTGCACCGGGGGAGTGCGGTGCGAGGTCCTGTCGTCGCTGATGCGCTCGCGTGGTTTCGGCGAGGTCTACCAACTGGACGGCGGCATCGTCCGCTACGGCGAGGAGTTCGGCGACACGGGCCTGTGGGAGGGGTCGCTGTACGTCTTCGACAAGCGGATGAACATCGAGTTCAGCGATCAGGCCAAGACGCTGGGACGTTGCACCCGGTGTGGCGGCCCGACGTCCCGGTACGAGAATCTGCCGGACGACCGGGGCCGCGAACTCGCGCTCGTGTGCGCCGAGTGCACCGAGAATCGGGTGGGCTGACATGGCCGGGGCGCCGCTGCCGGTCCGCGACGGTCTCGGTCCCGATCGCATCCGGATGCCGGCAGGCCACGGCGCGAAGACGGTCGCCGAGTTCCTGGTCGAGACGTACCCGGACGAGCGGGCGCACTGGCTGTCGCTGATCGACGGCGGGGAAGTCGTCGACGAACACGGCCGGGTGGTGGACCGCGGAACCCGTTATGCCCCGACCCGTTTCGTGTACTTCTATCGCGACCCCGCACCCGAGATCCCGGTTCCGTTCGAGATCGACATCCTCCACCGCGACGACCACCTCGTGGTGATCGACAAGCCCCATTTCCTCGCGACCATTCCGCGGGGCGCGCACATCACCGAGACGGCGGTGGTGCGGCTGCGGAGGGCGCTCGACCTGCCCGACCTCACGCCGGCACATCGGCTCGACCGGATGACGGCCGGTGTCCTGGTGTTCCTGATCAGGCGGGAAGACCGCCGGGCGTATCAGGAACTGTTCGTCTCCCAGCAGGTCACCAAGGAATACGAGGCCGTCGCCGACCACGACCCCGCGCTTGCCTTTCCGCGGACCATCCGCAGCCGCATCGTCAAGGAACACGGAATCATGACGGCGACGGAGGAACCGGGGGAACCGAACAGCGAGACCGTCGTCGACCTGATCGAGACCCGGGAGGGCCGCGCGCGGTACCGGCTGCTACCGAAGACCGGCCGGACACATCAACTGCGGTTGCACATGTCGTCGCTGGGGCTGCCGATCGAGGGCGACAACTATTACCCGGACTTCCGCCGATCCGAGCCCGGCGACTTCTCGACCCCGCTGCGGTTGCTGGCGCGGGCCATCGAGTTCACCGATCCCCGTTCGGGCGAGGTCCGCCGGTTCGAGAGTCGCCGCACACTCGGGTGGTGACCGGTTCGGAGAGGTCCGCGGCGGCGTGAAACAATGGGTCCTCGTGAAGACCTTCGAATCCCTGTTCGCCGAGCTGACCGAGCGTGCCGCTACCCGCCCCGAGGGGTCCGGCACCGTTGCCGCCTTGGACGCCGGCGTCCATTCGCAGGGAAAGAAGATCCTCGAAGAGGCGGGTGAGGTGTGGATCGCCGCCGAGCACGAGAGCGACGAGGCGCTCGCCGAGGAGATCTCTCAGCTGCTGTACTGGACGCAGGTGCTGATGGTGGGTAAGGGCCTGAAGCTCGAGGACGTCTACCGACATCTGTGATCGGTGATCGAGACTCCTCCACCCGCTCCCGAAAGGAACCCTCAGCCATGCTGCGCGTCGCAGTCCCCAACAAGGGCTCGCTGTCCGAGTCCGCCGCCGAAATCCTCAGCGAGGCCGGCTACCGCCGTCGCACCGACTCCCGCGACCTGACCGTCCTCGACCCGTCCAACCAGGTCGAATTCTTCTTCCTTCGCCCCAAGGACATCGCGATCTACGTCGGATCCGGTGAACTCGATCTCGGCATCACCGGCCGCGACCTCGCCCGGGACTCGGGTGCTCCGGTCTCCGAGCGGCTGTCGCTCGGCTTCGGCCGCTCCACATTCCGGTACGCCGCCCCCGCGGGCAAGGACTGGTCGGTCGAGGACCTCGCCGGGCTCCGGATCGCCACGTCCTACCCCAACCTGGTGCGCGACGACCTGTCCGCACGTGGGATCGAGGCCTCGGTCATCCGCCTCGACGGCGCCGTGGAGATCTCGATCCAGCTCGGCGTCGCCGACGCCATCGCCGACGTCGTCGGCTCCGGCCGCACGCTGCGCCAGCACAACCTGATCGCGTTCGGCGACACCCTGTGCGACTCCGAGGGTGTCCTCATCGAGCGCGCCGGTTCGCCCGCCGACGATTCCGCGCGCAACCAGCTGGTCGAGCGGGTGCGCGGCATCGTGTTCGCGCAGCAGAACCTGATGCTCGACTACGACTGCCCCAAGACGATCCTCGACGACGCGTTGAAGATCACCCCGGGCCTGGAGTCGCCGACGCTGTCGCCGCTCGCCGACGAGAACTGGGTCGCGGTCCGGGCAATGGTGCCGATCAAGGGCCACAACGGAGTCATGGACGAACTCGCGGACCTCGGTGCCAAGGCCATCCTCGCGTCCAACATCCGGTCCTGCCGCGCACTCTGATCCCGTTCCACCGCAACACGGTCCGCGCTCGCTCCGATCAGGGGCGGGCGCGGACCTGTACGGTCTGGGCGATCCGGCCGACGGCGCCGGTCTCGTCGTAGAGCACACCCGCACACATTCCCACTCCGTCGGGTCCGATGGAGGTTTCGGAGCTGACCCCCACCCAGTCGCCCTCGGGGACCCGGAAGATGTGCACGGTGAGGTCGGTGTTGAGGAACGTCCAGTCCGCCGGGTCGAGTTTCGATCCCACACCGTTGGCGATGTCCGCGATGGAGAACAGTCGCTCGAGCGGCGTCATGGTCTCGCCGAGAACCAGTGTGGGCCGCGGCTTCGCCCACAGCTTGCCCGGGCCCTCGCATCCCATCTCGGCGATCCACCGCCAGTCGAGGGTCGTCAGGTAGCCCGAATTCCAGGCTTCGCTGAACTTGCCGTCCCGGCCGGTGGACCGCGGTTCGAGTGGCGGGTCGACGACGTGGACGGCGTCGCTGGTGTCGACGGTCTCCATCCGCCAGGCCGAGCCCCGCGCCACGGCACGGGGCCGGTCGCCGACGGTCCACAATTCGGCGACCACGAGCTCCACTCGGCGTCCCGGTCGCTGCACCCAGGACCGGACCTCGAGCTCGGCGATGGGGATGGGACCGAGGATCTCGACCACGACCCGCGTGAGACGCACGTCGTCGCGTGGGGCGCAGCGCTCGAGTGCTCGCACGAGCAGTGCGGACGGGGGAGCGCCGTGCTGCATCGTCTCGGCCCACACGCTGATCGTCAGATCCGTGCTGTCGAACCGCTCGACGGTGATCTTCTGGTCCGAGTCCACGTCCGGCGCACTCAGTGCTTCCGAACCGAGTGGTACGTAATAGGACTCGGAACTCATTCGACAATCTCCTCGAAACCCGGTGCGTCTTCGGCGGGCCCCTCCGGCCATCCCGGGTAGGGAGGCGGCGTTCCGCCGAACGAGGGGCACAGGGACTTATGATCACACCAGTCGCAGAGCCGGCTCGGCTTGGGTCGGAAATCGCCGGTGACCCCAGCCGCCAGGATGGCCTTCCAGATCGCCGACAGCGTGCGCTCGAACCGCAGCAGTTCGTCCTCGTCGGGTGCGTAGGTGAGGACCGTGCCCGACGCGAGGTATAGCAGCCGCAGCTGCGCGGGGACGATGCCGCGGGTGCGGAGCAGGACCAGCGCGTAGAACTTCATCTGGAACAGCGCCTTGGACTCGGACATCTCGCGGGGCGCTCGGCCGGTCTTGTAGTCGACCACCCGCACCTCACCGGTGGGGGCGACGTCGATGCGGTCGACGAATCCGCGCAGCAGCACCCCGTCGGCGAGTTCGGTCTCGACGCGCTGTTCGCACGATTCGGCCTCGAACCGGGTGGGATCCTCCAGCTCGTAATAGGCGGTGACGAGGGAACGCGCCTCGTCGAGGAAGGTGTCGCGCTCCTCCTCGGGGACCAGGTCGATCAGGTCGGGGGCCTCGGCGAGAATGCGCTCCCAGGACGGGAGAATCAGATCGGCCGCCTTCTGCGGGACGCGTTCGGCCGCGGGCAGCCCGAACAGGGTCTCCAGTGCGGCGTGCACGACCGTGCCCTTCACCTGCGCGCGTGACGGCGCCTCGGGAAGCCGGTCGACGGCGCGGAAACGGTAGAGGAGCGGGCACTGTTTGAAGTCGCCGGCGCGGGACGGTGACAGGGCGGGGCGCCTGCGGGTGGTCGAAGTGTCGCCGGGCTGTGACGGGGAACCCTTTGTGACGGGGGCTGGCGACTCTGAGATGCTCACACCTGGCAGGGTAGGCCCCCGGTCCGACAGTCGAGTCGGGGCGCGGTGTGGGCGTCGGACGGCGCCGGACGAACAGGCTGAGGAGTCGGTGACGATGGTGGGACGCGAAACGCGACCGAGCGGACCGTTTCGGGTGGGCGATCGCGTCCAGTTGACGGACGCGAAAGGCCGGCACTACACGGTCAACCTGGAGGCCGGCAAGGAGTTCCACACCCACCGCGGCGGCATCCTGCACGACGACCTGATCGGCACCGACGAGGGCAGCGTGGTCAAGTCGACCAACGGCACCCCGTACCTCGCGCTGCGACCGCTGCTCGTCGACTACATCCTGTCGATGCCCCGCGGGGCGCAGGTCATCTACCCGAAGGATGCCGCGCAGATCGTCCACGAGGGCGACGTCTTCCCGGGCGCCCGCGTGCTCGAGGCCGGTGCCGGGTCGGGCGCGCTGACGTGCTCACTGCTGCGGGCGGTCGGTCCGGAAGGCCGGGTCATCTCGTACGAGGTGCGCGACGACCACGCCGAACACGCGGTCCGGAACGTCGAGACGTTCTTCGGGGAACGCCCCGAGAACTGGGATCTGACCATCGCCGACGTCGCCGAGTTCGACGCCGACGCGGCGGGCGGTCAGGTCGACCGGGTGGTCCTCGACATGCTGGCCCCCTGGGACGCGCTGCCCGCGGTGTCCAAGGCGCTGGTTCCCGGCGGTGTGCTCATCGTCTATGTCGCCACTGTGACGCAGCTCTCGAAGGTGGTCGAGGCGATGCGCGAGCAGGAGTGCTGGACCGAGCCGCGGTCCTGGGAATCGATCGTTCGCGGGTGGCACGTCGTCGGGCTCGCCGTGCGCCCGGAACACCGGATGCAGGGCCACACCGCGTTCCTGGTGAGCGCCCGGCGTCTCGCCGAGGGAACCGTCACCCCCAAGCCGCAGCGCCGCTCGGGCAAGGGCTGAGACACGCCTTCGGCGGCGCCCGGAGAGGGCGCCGCCGAAGGCGGAAAACTAGCTGCAGCCGGCGCGTGCCATGCCCAGCAGGGTGCACGTGCTCTCGTCCGACACCTTCCAGGTGCCGTCGACGTTCTCCCACGTCCACGCGGTCGGAGCGGCTGTGCCGTGCGGGCTGACGATCGCGACGTTCGCCGTCGCGGTATCGCCCTCTACCTGCACATCCGTGACCGTGAAGGACACCGGGTAGTTGGCCATCGCCGCCGTCATGGCCTCCAGATTCGGGCGGCGTTCGTCGCCGTCGACGACCACGGCGGTCTTCTCGTCGACCGGTCGGGCAGGATCCACGAGCAGCTGGAGTGTGCCGAGCAGTTCCTCCGACGTGGGGGCCGCAACCGCCTCGGCTGCCGCGGACGTCGGCGCCGCGGCGTCGGAAGCGTCGTCGGACGAGCAGGCCGACATCCCCAGCGCGAGAACCACCGCGCCGACGGCAACCGCGGACCTACCGATGAAGGATGTGCCGTTCACGGGCTTGCGGATTATCACGACGAACCCTTTCGTTACACAGAACAGAGAGGCAAGTGCTTGACAAGTAGGTAAGGCTAACATGAGAGGTTCGGTGGCCCAGGGTGTCGTGTATGCCGATTCGCAATCGGCAGAATCCGTGTCACGGCGCAGAATTCGGGCAGTGCCGGTAGCGTTGATAGATCTCATTGGGAGGAGACGCACATGAGCTCGACAGAGAACCCCGATTCGGTTGCGGCCGCACGAGAGCTCGAGGCGTTGCGCGCAGAGGCGTCGGCACTGCGCAGGCAGCTCGCGGAGTCGCCGGAACAGCTTCGTGAGATGGAATCGCGAGTGGACTCGCTGTCCATCCGGAACACCAAGTTGATGGACACCCTCAAGGAGGCCCGTCAGCAGCTCATCGCCCTTCGAGAAGAAGTCGATCGCCTCGGCCAGCCGCCGAGCGGGTACGGCGTGCTGCTCGGAGTGCACGACGATCAGACCGTGGACGTGTTCACCTCCGGTCGCAAGATGCGGTTGACCTGCTCCCCGAACGTCGACGCCGAGATCCTCAAGCTCGGCCAGACCGTGCGCCTCAACGAGGCACTCACGATCGTGGAGGCCGGCAACTTCGAGCGTGTGGGTGAGATCAGCACGCTGCGCGAGGTCCTCGACGACGGTCAGCGCGCCCTCGTGGTCGGGCACGCCGACGAGGAACGGATCGTCTGGCTGGCCGAACCCCTCGCCACCGTGTACGCGGACAGCGAGAGGGAGTCGATCGCGTACGACGCGGAATCGCCCACCCGCAAGCTTCGGCCAGGCGACTCCCTCCTCGTCGACACCAAGGCCGGGTACGCGTTCGAGCGGATCCCCAAGGCCGAGGTCGAGGATCTGGTCCTCGAAGAGGTTCCCGACGTGCACTACGACGACATCGGCGGCCTCGGACGGCAGATCGAGCAGATCCGCGACGCCGTCGAGTTGCCGTTCCTCCACAAGGACCTGTTCCACGAATACGAGCTGCGGCCACCGAAGGGTGTGCTCCTCTACGGTCCGCCCGGGTGCGGGAAGACGCTCATCGCCAAGGCGGTCGCCAACTCGCTCGCGAAGAAGATCGCGGAGGCCCGGGGGCAGGACAGCAAGGAAGCCAAGTCCTACTTCCTCAACATCAAGGGCCCCGAGCTGCTGAACAAGTTCGTCGGCGAGACCGAGCGGCACATCCGGCTGATCTTCCAGCGGGCCCGGGAGAAGGCGTCCGAGGGCACCCCGGTGATCGTGTTCTTCGACGAGATGGATTCGATCTTCCGTACCCGCGGATCGGGCGTCTCCTCCGACGTCGAGACGACCGTCGTGCCGCAGCTGCTCAGTGAGATCGACGGTGTCGAGGGACTCGAGAACGTCATCGTGATCGGCGCGTCCAACCGCGAGGACATGATCGACCCCGCGATCCTGCGTCCCGGCCGCCTCGACGTGAAGATCAAGATCGAACGCCCCGACGCGGAGTCGGCACAGGACATCTTCTCGAAGTACCTCGTCGAGACGCTGCCGGTGCACAGCGACGACATCGCGGAGTTCGGCGGCGACCGCACTGCCTGCATCCGGGTGATGATCGAACGGGTCGTCGACCGCATGTACGCCGAGAGCGAGGAGAACCGTTTCCTCGAGGTCACGTACGCCAACGGCGACAAGGAGGTCCTGTACTTCAAGGACTTCAACTCGGGCGCGATGATCCAGAACATCGTCGACCGCGCCAAGAAGTACGCGATCAAGTCGGTGCTCGACACCGGTGCCCCGGGCCTGCGGGTCCAGCACCTGTTCGACTCCATCGTCGACGAGTTCTCGGAGAACGAGGACCTGCCCAACACCACCAATCCCGACGACTGGGCCCGGATCTCGGGCAAGAAGGGTGAGCGGATCGTGTACATCCGCACACTGGTCACCGGCAAGAACGCGAGCGCGAGCCGCGCCATCGACACCGAATCCAACACGGGCCAGTACCTGTAAGCCGTCCGGCACCACCTGCGCGGCGGGAACCCGAACCCGGTTCCCGCCGCGCAGGTGTGCTGTGTGTCAGCGGTCCCGTGTGACGAGGTAGTCCTCGAGGAGCGCCCGGGTGTCCGGTACGAACGGCCACTGCGGGTCGTGCAGGTGCGTCACCAGTTCGTGGGGCGTCCACCACCAGCCCGACGCGATCTCGCTGGCCTGGTGGACGATCGGCCCGTCCCAGTGCGTCTCGTAGGCGTACAGGTGGCAGCGCAGCCGCAGACCCTGCCAGTGCCCGTCCCACGCCACCGTCGCGATGGGGGTGAGGCCCACTCCGGTGATGCCCAGTTCCTCCGCAAGCTCCCGGCTCGCGGCCTCCTCCGGGGTTTCCCCGGGATCGACCACCCCGCCCGCCAGGCAGTCGTGATGTCCGGCGAACACCGTCTTCGTGTCCGCGCGTCGGTGCACGTAGAGGCGCTTCCCGTCGCCGGATCGGACGAGGACGCCCGCACTCGCATGCCACAACCCCTCGGCGTAGACGCGGGAACGCTCGGCGGACCCCACCGGTCGTCCCGCACTGTCGAACACCGCCACCACTTCGTCCGTGCCGGGTGGGGTGTTCGGTGCGGAATCCATGTGTCGATCCTGCCAGCACCCCGGCGGACGTCGGTACTGTCGAGGTCGGTTGCTCGTTCCGGTGCCGAAGGGGTGAGAGTGCATGGCGTTGCCGCGTTCGGTCGCCCGATTCAACCGGGTCGCCACCAATCAGGTGAGCCGTCACGTCGCGACGCTCCTGCCCGGGTTCGCGATGGTCGAGCACCGGGGCCGCAGGTCGGGCAAGGCGTATCGCACACCCGTCAACGTGTTCGTCGTGGACGGCCGCTACCGGTTCGCGCTGACGTACGGTGCGCACAGCGACTGGGTGCGAAACGTGGTGGCGGCGGGCGGATGCACCATCGTGACGCGCCGCCGGACGGTGCACCTGACGGACCCGAGAGTCGTCACCGACAGCACCCACTCCTGGGTTCCCGCCGGGGTCCGGACGGTGCTCCGGGCGATCTCGGCGGACCAGTACCTGGAGTGCTCGCCGGACTAGTCGCCGGACGCGAACGGCTCGCGCGGCAGGAGTGTGCCGCCGGGTGATGTGGGTGATCGCATAGGCTCGGCAGCATGCAGCGGATCATCGGTGTCGAAGTCGAGTACGGAATCTCCTCACCCAGCGAGCCTTCGGCCAATCCGATCTTGACGTCCACCCAGGCGGTGCTGGCCTACGCGGCGGCAGCGGGAGTGCCGCGCGCCAAGCGCACCCGATGGGATTACGAGGTGGAATCCCCGCTACGCGATGCCCGCGGATTCGACCTGGGCCGGCTGAGCGGCCCGGCGCCGGTGATCGACGCCGACGAGGTCGGCGCGGCCAACATGATCCTCACCAACGGCGCCCGGCTCTACGTCGATCACGCGCACCCCGAGTACTCGGCCCCGGAGGTCACCGACCCCCTGGACGCCGTGATCTGGGACAAGGCCGGCGAACGGGTGATGGAGGCGGCCGCCCGGCACGCCTCGAGCGTCCCCGGCGCCCCGCGACTGCAGCTGTACAAGAACAACGTGGACGGCAAGGGCGCGTCGTACGGCACCCACGAGAATTACCTGATGTCCCGGGCCACGCCGTTCTCCGCGGTGATCAACGGGCTGACCCCGTTCTTCGCGTCCCGTCAGGTGATCTGCGGGTCGGGCCGGGTGGGCATCGGCCAGTCCGGTGACGAGGCCGGCTTCCAGCTGTCCCAGCGGGCCGACTACATCGAGGTGGAGGTCGGGCTCGAGACGACACTCAAACGCGGCATCATCAACACTCGCGACGAACCGCACGCGGACGCGGACAAGTACCGGCGTCTGCACGTCATCATCGGCGACGCGAACCTCGCCGAGATGTCGACGTACCTGAAGGTCGGGACGACGGCGCTGGTCCTCGATCTCATCGAGGCCGGTGTCGACCTCACCGACCTGCAGCTGGCCCGCCCGGTGACCGCCGTGCACCACATCAGCCACGACCCGACGCTGCGCGCGACGGTCGCGCTGGCCGACGGCCGGGAACTGACCGGGCTTGCGTTGCAGCGGATCTACCTGGACCGAGTCGACAAGTTCATGTCCGCCGAGGGCAACGACGACCCCCGCGTCGCCGATCTGCTGGAGAAGTGGGCGATGGTGCTCGACCTCCTCGAGCGGGACCCGATGGAGTGCGCTCACCTGCTGGACTGGCCGGCCAAGCTGCGCCTGCTCGAGGGTTTCCGGAACCGCGAGGGCCTCAACTGGTCCGCGCCGCGACTGCATCTGGTCGACCTGCAGTACTCGGATGTCCGCCTGGACAAGGGGCTCTACAACCGGCTGGTCGCGCGCGGGTCGATGGAACGGCTCGTCTCGGAGCAGGCGGTGCTCGACGCCGTCGACACCCCGCCCACCGACACCCGCGCCTACTTCCGGGGTGAGTGCCTGCGCAAGTTCGGGGCCGACATCGCGGCCGCGAGCTGGGATTCGGTGATCTTCGACCTCGGTGGCGACTCCCTGGTCCGTATCCCCACGCTCGAGCCGCTGCGGGGCAGCAAGGCGCACGTGGGGGAGTTGCTGGAGTCGGTGGAGACCGCGAAAGAGCTCGTCGACGAACTCACGAACTGACCCGTCGACCGGTCCCGGACGGATCTGCGCCGGAACTCGCCGTCGCGTCGGCACACGTGGGGCGGCGACGCTCGGTAGGGTGAAGGTCCGAGCGGATGATGTAGTCAGACTGCTTGGCAGGACAGGACGCTCGGAAGAAGAGCTCCCTTCACACAAGGAGGTCGGCTGCGATGGCGCAAGAGCAGACCAAACGAACTGGTGGCGGCGACGAGGACGACACCCCGGGTGCTGACGGTGCCGCGGGTCAGGAACGTCGCGAAAAGCTGGCCGAGGACACCGACGACCTGCTCGACGAGATCGACGACGTGCTCGAGGAGAACGCCGAGGACTTCGTCCGGGCCTATGTCCAGAAGGGCGGCCAGTGACGGCGGATCGACCGGCATTGCGGACAGGCGACGGTGAGACGAGGCTCAGTTTCGGTTCGAATCTGAGCTCGTTCACCGAGTATCTGCGTGGTCACGCACCAGAATTGCTGCCGGAGAATCGGATCGGCCATCGTTCGCACTCGACACGGGGTGGTGACGGGATGGAGAGCGGTGATCTCGCACCGCACGGAACGACGATCGTGGCGCTCACCTACAAGGGTGGCGTCCTGCTCGCAGGCGACCGGCGCGCGACCCAGGGCAACCTGATCGCCAGCCGGGACGTCGAGAAGGTGTACGTCACCGACGAATATTCGGCGGCCGGCATCGCCGGCACCGCGGGTATCGCCATCGAACTGGTCCGCCTGTTCGCCGTCGAACTCGAGCACTACGAGAAGATCGAGGGCGTTCAGCTGACCTTCGACGGCAAGGCCAACCGCCTGGCGTCGATGGTGCGGGGCAACCTCGGGGCGGCCATGCAGGGTCTCGCGGTCGTCCCGCTGCTCGTCGGCTACGACCTCGACGCGGACGACGAGGCCCACGCGGGCCGGATCGTCTCGTACGACGTCGTCGGCGGCCGGTACGAGGAACGTGCCGGATACCACGCGGTCGGTTCGGGATCGTTGTTCGCGAAGTCGGCACTGAAGAAGATCTACTCGCCGGACAGCGACGAGGAGACCGCCCTGCGGGCGGCCATCGAATCGCTGTACGACGCGGCCGACGACGACTCGGCCACCGGTGGGCCCGACCTGACCCGCGGCATCTACCCGACCGCGGTCACGATCACCCAGGCCGGTGCCGTACACGTGTCCGAGGAGACGACGTCCGAGTTGGCTCGGCGCATCGTCGCCGAGCGCACCGAAGAATGGGGGTCTGCGCGATGACCATGCCGTATTACGCCTCCGCCGAGCAGATCATGCGGGACCGCTCGGAACTGGCGCGCAAGGGAATTGCCCGGGGACGCAGCGTCGTGGTGCTCACGTTCCGCGACGGCGTGCTGTTCGTCGCCGAGAATCCCTCCACCGCGCTGCACAAGGTCAGCGAGCTGTACGACCGGCTCGGCTTCGCGGCCGTCGGCAAGTACAACGAGTTCGAGAACCTGCGGCGCGCCGGGATCGTCCACGCCGACATGCGCGGCTACTCCTACGACCGCCGTGACGTGACGGGCCGATCGCTGGCCAACGCGTACGCCCAGACCCTGGGCACGATCTTCACCGAACAGCCCAAGCCGTACGAGGTGGAGATCTGCGTCGCGGAGGTCGGGCGCGTGGGCAGCCCGAAGGCTCCCCAGCTGTACCGCATCACCTACGACGGATCCATCGTCGACGAACAGCATTTCGTCGTGATGGGTGGCACGACCGAGCCGATCGCGACCGCCATGCGCGAGTCGTACCGTGCCGACCTCGATCTCGAGGCGGCGGTCGGTATCGCGGTGAACGCGCTGCGTCAGGGCGGTGCCGGGGAAGGCGAGAAGCGGAACGTCGATGTGGCCAGCCTCGAGGTGGCCGTGCTCGACCAGTCCCGTCCTCGCCGCGCGTTCCGGCGGATCGCCGGACCCGCGCTCGAACGGCTGATCCCCGCAGCGCCTGCGGCCGCCTCGGAGCCCCCTCCGGAGTCGAAGCCGGACACCGAGACGAAGCCGGCCGACCCTCAGGTCTGAGGCCGGTACACCGCGATACCTTCGGGCACCGTCCGGAAGTCGAACCTCAGGGCGTCGGCGACCACTTCACCGTCGGTGGCCAGCGCGACCGGCGAGCCGTCCACGCGGACGGTGAGCCGGGGCACGAGGGATCGCACGTACACCCGGCTGCTTCCGAGCGTCCCGGTGGCGGCGGCGAACAGCAGCCGCGGCCGGGACGCTGTCCGGTCGGCCCGCACGTACCGGACGTCGAGCAGTCCGCCGGTGATGGCGGGACGCGACATCGGGACCTGATCGGCCGGGGAATACCGACCGTTCCCCACGAACAACATCCAGACCTTCACGGGCCTGCCGTCGATGGTGACGGCGAGCGGTGTTGCCGCGGAGAGAATCCGGATCATCGCCACACACGCCGCGGGCCACTTGCCGTACCGCGGCTGCCACTTCTCCCGCAGTCGCACCGCGTCGGGATAGCCACCGAGACTGGCGGTGTTGAGGAACGGCGCCGGCTCCGCGACGTCGGTGTGGACGACGGCCTGATCGACGAGAACCGCATGTCCGGTCTCGACGGCGTTCGCCGTGTCCGAGATGTCGGCGACGCCGGCGTCCCGCGCGAAGTGATTGAGCGTTCCGCCCGGGAACACCGCCAGCGGCAATGCGTGACGCGCTGCCGCGGACGCGACGGCGACCACGGTCCCGTCGCCACCGCACACTCCGAGGGCGCGGGGCTTCCGGTCGGTCACCCAGGTGTCGAGTTGTTCGGCGAAATCGCGGTCGGTGTCGAGTGCGCGCACGTCGGCCTTGGGGAGAGCGGTCGTGATCTCCTCGCTGGGATCGACACTGTCGGGCCCGGAATCCGGGTTGACCACCACGAGCAGGTCCTCACCGCCCCGAAGTGCCGGTGCGTCGACGGTGGGGCCCAGCTCCGCCGGTTCCTCTGTGCGCACCGCCCACCAGCGGCGGGTGCCCGATGCGACGGCCCCGCCGAGTATCAGCCCGGCGGCGACATCAGTCGGCCAGTGCACGCCGTTGTGCACACGGGAGTAGGCGACCGCGGCGGCAAGGGGGGCCACGACGGCAGCGGTCGCGGGCGATTCCAGGGCGACACCCGTGGTGAATGCCGCCGCCGACGCCGCATGTCCGGACGGGAACGACGAGGACCGGGGGATCGCCACCCCACGCAGCACGTTCGTCCATACGCGGGCCGGCGGGCGGCGCCGCGGGAACAGCGGCTTGAGGATGCCGTTGGCCAGACCGCTCGCCATCGTGAGGGAGAGCAGGCCCCGCACACCACCGCGCCGGGCGCGCCCGCCGACCAGTCCCAGCACCGCCGCCACGAACCACCACAGCAGCCCCTTGTCGGCCGCGCGGCTGAGGAAGCGCATGGCCCGGTCGAGCCCGGACGGGCTCAGATCGGCGCTGCGGTCGAAGATGATCTCGTCGGCCCGGTGGATTCGGTGTAGGTGTCGGTTCACCATCTCAGGGTATGCGCGGGGTGTCGCCGGACGGTTTTAACGCTCCGCCGGGTGATCCGCGTTGTACTGTCGAGGTGTGCAGCGACGAATCATGGGAATTGAGACAGAGTTCGGTGTGACCTGCACCTTCCATGGTCACAGGCGACTGAGCCCGGACGAGGTTGCGCGCTACCTGTTCCGGCGGGTGGTGTCGTGGGGCCGGAGCTCCAACGTGTTTCTCCGGAACGGTGCCCGCCTGTATCTGGACGTCGGCTCGCACCCCGAATACGCGACAGCCGAGTGCGACAACCTCATCCAGTTGGTCAACCACGACCGGGCGGGGGAGCGCGTACTCGAGGAGTTGTTGATCGACGCCGAACAGCGGCTCGCCGAGGAAGGCATCGGCGGCGACATCTACCTGTTCAAGAACAACACGGACTCGGCGGGCAATTCGTACGGCTGTCACGAGAACTTCCTCGTGGCCCGGGCCGGCGAATTCTCCCGGATCTCGGACGTGCTGCTCCCGTTCCTGGTGACGCGGCAGCTGATCTGTGGCGCCGGCAAGGTCCTGCAGACGCCGAAGGCAGCGACGTTCTGCCTGTCGCAGCGCGCGGAGCACATCTGGGAGGGTGTGTCCTCGGCGACCACGCGGTCGCGGCCCATCATCAACACCCGTGACGAGCCGCACGCCGACGCGGAGAAGTACCGCCGCCTGCACGTGATCGTCGGCGACTCGAACATGTCCGAGTCCACCACCATGCTCAAGGTGGGCACCGCCGCGCTCGTCCTCGAGATGATCGAGGCCGGGGTGTCGTTCCGCGACTTCGCGCTCGACAACCCGATCCGCGCCATCCGCGAGGTCAGTCACGACGTCACCGGACGCCGTCCGGTGCGGCTCGCCGGCGGCCGGCAGGCCAGTGCCCTCGACATTCAGCGGGAGTACCACGCGCGCGCGGTGGAACACCTGCAGAACCGGGATCCTGATCCGCAGGTCACGCAGGTGGTCGACCTGTGGGGTCGCATGCTCGACGCGGTCGAGACGCAGGACTTCGCGAAGGTCGACACGGAGATCGACTGGGTGATCAAGCGCAAGCTGTTCCAGCGCTACCAGGACCGGCACGGCTTCGAGCTGGCCGATCCGAAGATCGCGCAGCTGGATCTGGCGTACCACGACATCAAACGAGGGCGCGGCGTGTTCGACGTGCTGCAGCGGAAGGGTCTGGTCAAGCGGATCACCGAGGACGAGACGATCGAGGCGGCCGTGGACACTCCGCCGCAGACCACCCGGGCGAAGCTGCGCGGCGAGTTCATCACCGCCGCGCAGGAGGCCGGACGGGACTTCACGGTCGACTGGGTGCATCTCAAGCTCAACGACCAGGCCCAGCGGACCGTGCTGTGCAAGGACCCGTTCCGGTCGGTCGACGAGCGGGTGGAGCGCCTGATTGCCTCGATGTAGCGGCGCTGTGGGAGTCCGTAACGGGCTCACCCACTAGGCTTCCGGGCGTGCCGACTTCCAAGATCGAGCGGTTGATGAACCTGGTGATCTGTTTGTTGTCCACCAGACAGTTCCTCACCGCCGAGAAGATTCGCGAGAGCGTTGCCGGGTACGCCGACTCCGCGAGCGACGAGGCGTTCAGCCGCATGTTCGAACGCGACAAGAACGAGCTCCGGGATCTCGGTGTTCCGCTCGAGACCGGGCAGGCATCGCGGTTCTCGACGGTCGAGGGCTATCGCATCAACCGCAACGCGTACGAGCTTCCCGACATCGACCTCAGCCAGGAGGAGTCGGCGGCGGTCGCGGTGGCCGTCCAGTTGTGGGAGTCCCCGGAGTTGACGTCCGCGGCCCAGGGGGCACTGCTCAAGCTGCGTGCAGCGGGCGTGCAGGTGGATCCGGATTCGGCGGCAACCCCGATCACGGCGGTCCCCGCCCGCACCCGAGGCTCCGAACCGGCGCTCGGCAAGCTGCTGGCGGCGGTCGATGCCGGCCGCGCCGTGCATTTCCCGCACCGCGGCGCCCTCAACGAGCCGTACACCGAGCGCACCGTCGAACCCTGGGGTGTCGTCACCGCGCACGGCCGGTGGTACCTCGTCGGTCACGACGTCGACAGGAAGGCCGTGCGAACGTTCCGGCTGTCGCGGATCGGCGACGACGTGACGGAGTTCGGACCGTCCGGGGTCGTCCACAAACCGGCGGGCGTCGACCTCCGGGAGATCGTCGACCGGGTCACCGGCTCGGGGGAGGTCACCGGGACCGCCACCGTGTGGGTGGCCGAGGGCCGAGCCCAGGAACTGCGCCGACTGGCGACCACGGCGGAGGAGAAGCGGGTGAACGAGCGCAGCGGCACCGTGCTCGGGATCCCGGTCCGTTCGCGGGACTGGATCGCGCGGCTGGTCGCGGGCCACGGTGCGGACGCCCTGGTCCTCGATCCGCCCGAACTACGCCACGACGTGCTGACCAAGCTGAAGGACGCCGCAGGGGAAGGGGGCACGTCGTGAGCAACAGGCTGTCGTCGAGACTGTCCCGGCTCCTCAACCTGGTGCCATACTTCATCGCGAACCCCGGGATGAGCGCGGCCGAGGCCGCCGCCGAACTGGGCGTCACCACCACCCAGCTGATGTCCGACCTCAACCAGTTGTGGGTGTGCGGCCTGCCCGGCTACGGTCCCGGCGACCTCATCGACCTCTCGTTCTCCGAGGAGAGCATCGAGGTGACGTTCTCGGCGGGCATCGACCGCCCGCTGCGGTTGACGTCCACCGAAGCGACCGCCCTGCTGATTGCCCTGCGTTCGCTGGTGGAGATGCCGGGCATGGTCGATCCGTCCGCGGCGCACAGCGCCATCGCCAAGATCGAGGACGCCGCGGGCACCGCGGCGGCCCGCGCGGCGGTGACGCCGGCGTCGGAGCGGGATGCGGTGGAGGACGTCGCGGAAGATCCCATCGCCGCCGCGGTGCGGTCCGCGCTCCATCATCGGCGCGCACTCCACCTGACGTACTACTCGGCGTCCCGGGACCGGGTCACCGAGCGCACCGTGGATCCGGTGCGGATCGTGCTGGTCGACAACCACAGTTATCTACAGGCGTGGTGCCGGCAGGCCGAGGGGGTCCGGCTGTTCCGGCTCGACCGGATCGACGCCGCCACCGAGCTGGACGAGCCGTCCACACCGCCGGCGCAGGCCCTCGTGCGGGATTCCAACCTGGAATTGTTCAGCGGCGACGCGTCCCTTCCCCAGGCCCGGTTGCACATCGGCGCCGACTGCGTGTGGGTGCTCGACTACTACCCGATGGATGTCCGGGCGGTTGCCGCGGACGGCTCGGTCGAGGCGAGCATGAGCTACGGGGCGCTCGAGTGGATGGCCCGGCTCGTGCTCGGTTTCGGCGCCGGGATCACGGTCCTCGAACCGGCCGAACTGGTCGACGAGGTGCGCCGCCGGGCCGTGGAGGCGCTGTCGGCTTACGACGCCGTCCAGGCATGAGCGGCGACGGACGTCCGCTGCGGATCAGCGTCTTCGGCGCGGGCAGCATCGGATGCTATCTCGGGGGCCGGCTCGCCGCGGCCGGCGCCGAGGTGACCCTGATCGGCCGGGAGCGCGTCGGCGCGGAGATCCGCGAACACGGGTTGCGGCTGACGGACCTGCACGGAGCGGAGATCCGAGTCGGTGCCTCCGGGATCGGCTTCGCCACCGGCCCCGCGTCGGCGGCCACGGCCGACCTCGTCGTCGTCTCGGTGAAATCGGCGGGGACACCGGACGCGGGTGCCGCGCTGGCATCCGCGATCGGTTCCGACACGGTTGTGGTCAGTGCGCAGAACGGGCTGGGCAATGCAGACACCCTGCGTGCGGCACTGCCGGAGCACGTCGTCCTCGCGGCAATGGTCCCGTTCAACGTGGTGCACCGCGGCGGCGGGCACTTCCACCAGGGTTCCGAGGGCGACCTGGAGATCGAGCAGCATCCGGCGGTGCGCGCATTCGAGCGGGTATTCGACGACGCCGGGTTGCCCCTACACGCACGTGCGGACTTCCGCTCGGTGCAGTGGGCGAAGCTGCTGCTCAACCTGAACAACGCGGTCAACGCCCTGTCCGGCCTGCCGCTCCGCGAGGAGTTGTCGCAGCGGTCGTTCCGGCGCGCGGTCGCCCTGGCGCAGCGGGAAGCGCTCGCTCTCCTGACCGCCCGCGGTATCGCTGTCGCCAAGCTCACACCGCTGCCGCCGCAGTGGATTCCCCGGCTGCTGACCGTCCCGGACGCGGTGTTCCGGGTGGCGGGCAGCCGGATGCTGGCCATCGACCCGCACGCACGATCCTCGATGTGGGACGACCTCGAAGCGGGCCGGCGGACCGAAGTGGACTGGATCAGCGGGGAGATCGTGCGGCTGGCCGCGGCGTCGGGCAGGGCCGCGCCGGTGAACGCGAGGCTGGTCGAACTGGTCCGCGAGGCCGAGGCGGGCGGGAACCGGCACTGGTCCGGGGACACCTTGCTCGCCGATCTGCGCTCACAGTGAGCACTCAGGAAAGCGACAGGTAAACGGCAGCGCAACTAGCCGGTTTCGGCCGGACCGGTGCCGTGTATGTCCGGTAGCATCAGGGTCACCTGATCTTTTGGAGGTTTCATCATGGGAGCCATGAGCCCCTGGCACTGGGCCATCGTCGCGTTGGTCGTCATCATCCTGTTCGGTTCCAAGAAGCTGCCCGACGCGGCTCGTGGACTCGGCCGTTCGCTCCGCATCTTCAAGAGCGAGGTCAAGGAGATGCAGAACGACAACAGCACGCCGGCGCCCACCGCGCAGCAGAGCGCGCCCGCCGAGCTGCCCGTGGCGGACACCACCGCCGCACCGGTCACCCCTCCGGCGCCGGTGCAGCCGCAACACACCGAGCCCAAGTCGGCGTAGCCCGAGCCGCCTGACAACCGGGGTGACTCTTCACCCCGGTTGCCTGCTGACCAAGACTAGGGCGAACAACAGTGCGAATTCCGTTCGATCCGCGCACCAGCAAGCGGAGGACCAATCCCGACGGCACCATGTCGTTGGTCGATCACCTCTACGAGCTGCGGACGCGACTGCTCCTGTCGGTGCTGGCCATCCTGGTCACCACCGCGGTGGGCTTCTACTGGTACTCCCACCAGATTCTCGGGATCGAGAGCCTCGGTGAGCTCCTGCAGGGGCCGTACTGCTCGCTGCCGGCGTCGAGCCGCGCCGACCTGACCAGCGACGGGTCGTGCCGCCTCCTCGCGACCGGACCGTTCGAGCAGTTTATGCTCCGCTTCAAGGTCGCGCTCACGGCGGGCATCGTCCTCGCCTGCCCCATCTGGCTGTATCAGCTGTGGGCGTTCATCACCCCCGGCCTCTACGCGAAGGAGCGCCGCTACGCGATCGGCTTCGTGGTGTCCGGCGCGGTGCTGTTCATCGCGGGCGCCGTCCTCGCCTACGTGGTCGTCGCGAAGGCCCTGCACTTCCTGCTGACGATCGGCGACAACGTCCAGATCACCGCACTCGGCGGCGCGGAATACTTCGGGTTCATCATCAACCTGCTGATCATCTTCGGAGTCAGCTTCGAGATCCCGCTGCTCATCGTCGCCCTGAACTTCGTCGGCATCCTGCCCTACGCGAAGCTCAAGGCGTGGCGCCGCGGCCTGATCTTCGCCCTGTTCGTGTTCGCCGCGATCGCCACCCCCGGGCAGGACCCGTTCTCGATGCTCGCCCTCGCGTTCGCGTTGACCCTGCTGTTCGAGGTCGCCGTGCAGATCGCCCGCATCAACGACCGCCGCAAGGCCCGTCGCACGGAGCAGGAGTGGGGTGCTCTCGACGACGACGAGGCGTCGACGATCGCCGCGCCCTCGGACCTGAACGAGGCGTTCGACGTTGCCGCCACACCGGTCCCCGAGCCGGCGGGCCGATTCCGGAGGTCACGCAAGTCCGGGAAGTCCGGCCGCGCGGACAAGACCGACGACGCGAGCACGACCGGCAGCAACACACCGGGTCAGGACTTCTCCGACACCCTGTGACAATCTGACGGGGTGGCAGTGACAACAGGTGACACGACCGGCGGCACCGAACTCGATGTGTTCTCGGCGCAGCTCGGCTTCGTGCTCGACCCCTTCCAGATCAACGCCTGCCGCGCGCTCGAGGGCGGCCACGGCGTACTCGTCTGCGCCCCGACCGGTGCGGGAAAGACCGTGGTCGGCGAATTCGCCGTGCACCTGGCGCTCACGTCCGGGCGCAAGTGCTTCTACACCACACCCATCAAGGCGCTGAGCAATCAGAAGTACGCGGAGCTGGTGCGGCGGTACGGCAAGGACACCGTCGGGCTGCTGACCGGAGATTCGAGCATCAACTCGGACGCCCCGGTGGTCGTCATGACCACCGAGGTGCTGCGGAACATGCTGTACGCCGACTCCCCGGCGCTGCGCGGGTTGTCCCACGTCGTCATGGACGAGGTGCACTTCCTGGCGGACCGGTTCCGTGGGGCCGTGTGGGAAGAGGTGATCCTGCACCTGTCCGAGGACGTCCGCCTCGTCAGCCTGTCGGCGACCGTCAGCAACGCCGAGGAGTTCGGTGCGTGGATGGAAACGGTGCGCGGCGACACCACTGTCGTGGTCGACGAGAACCGCCCGATCCCGCTGTGGCAGCACATCATGGTCGGGAAGCGGCTGTTCGACCTGTTCGACACGAGGGCGCGCAGCGGGGACGCCCGCAAGGATCTGGTGGTCGACCAGGATCTGGTCCGTCACGTCAAACAGCGGCAGGCCCTCGAGCGGGCCGACTCGTGGGAGTCGCGGGGTAGGGGACGCCGAGGCGGCGGCCGCGGGTTCTCCAGCGACTTCCGGCCGCTGCCCCGACCGGAAGTGATCTCCCGTCTCGACGACGAGGGGCTTCTCCCGGCGATCACGTTCATCTTCAGCCGCGCCGGGTGCGACGCCGCGCTGGCACAGTGCCTGCGGTCCCGCCTCGATCTGACGACGCCCGAGCAGGTCGCCGAGATCCGGACCATCATCGACGCCCACACCGCGGAACTGCCGAAGGCAGATCTGGAGGTCCTCGGGTACTGGGAATGGCGCAAGGCGCTCGAACGGGGCCTCGCCGCGCACCACGCGGGGATGCTGCCCGCGTTCCGGCAGACGGTCGAGGAACTGTTCGTCAAGGGATTGGTCCGGGCCGTGTTCGCCACCGAGACGCTGGCGCTCGGCATCAACATGCCCGCCCGGACGGTCGTCCTCGAACGCCTCGTCAAGTACAACGGCGAGGCGCACGCCGAACTCACCCCCGGGGAGTACACGCAGCTCACCGGACGGGCCGGACGTCGCGGCATCGACATCGAGGGGCACGCGGTGGTCCTGTGGCAGCCCGGGGTGGAAC
Organism: Rhodococcus sp. JS3073; assembly: GCF_026810085.1. NCBI lineage: Bacteria > Bacillati > Actinomycetota > Actinomycetes > Mycobacteriales > Nocardiaceae > Rhodococcus > Rhodococcus sp. JS3073. Next base: position 7,585,784 of record NZ_CP113951.1, read on the forward strand.
CCGTGGACGTCGCCGGGCTGGCCTCCACCCGCACGTTCCCGCTCCGCAGCTCGTTCCGTCCCGGCTACAACATGACCATCAACCTGGTCGATCGCATGGGCGCGGCGGAATCACGGGCCCTGCTCGAGCGGTCGTTCGCCCAGTTCCAGGCGGACCGGTCCGTGGTCGGCCTGACGCGGGGGATCGAACGCAACGAGGCCGCGCTCACCACGCTCCGCGAACGGCTGGGCGGCGAGGACGGCGAGTACTTCGAGTATGCGCGCCTGCGGGAGGAGCTGAGCAGCCGGGAGCGGTCACTCGAACGGGCAGGCCGGACCGAACGCCGGGACGCCGCGGTCGCCTCGCTCGTCGCGTTGCGGCGTGGCGACGTGATCGCCATCCCCGTGGGACGGCACTCCGGTCTGGCCGTGGTGCTGGAACCGGACCGGGACCCCACGGATCCGAAGCCGTTGATCCTCACCGAGGCGAAGTGGGCGGGCCGGGTGTCGGCCGGCGACTTCCCTGAGCCCGCACGGTCTTTGGGATCGATGCGGTTGCCGCGGCGCTTCGACCACCACACCGCCCGGGTACGACGCGATCTGGCATCGGCGTTGCGCAGCACCGGAATCGTCGCGCCGGGTCGCCGGAAGCGTAAGAAGTCGGGTGCAGCCACCGACGACGCCGAGATCGCGCGGCTGCGGCGCGCCATCCGGCAGCACCCGTGCCACAGTTGGCCGGACCGCGAGCAGCTCAGCCGGATCGGTGAGCGCTACAACCGGCTGGCCCGCGAGACCGAGACGATGCGGCAGAAGGCGGCTGCCACGACGAACTCGTTGGCGCGCACGTTCGATCGCATCCTGTCGCTGCTCGCCGAGCGCGACTACATCTCGCCGGGCGAACACCCCGACGCCACCGAACACGGCACCCGGCTGAGTCGAATCTATTGCGAGAGCGACCTCTTGGTGGCCGAGTGCCTCCGGCAGGGTGTGTGGAAGGGTCTCGGGCCCGCGGAGCTCGCCGCCGTCGTGTCCGCCGTGATCTTCGAATCGCGCCGTGAAGGGGACACCGTCGAAAGCGGCGGTCCGGGAGCGCTGCGGCACGCCCTCGACGAGACCGTGCGGGTGTGGCGGGAGCTGCGGGCGGACGAGATCCGGCACAAACTGCCCCCCACCCGTGAGCCGGACCTCGGCTTCGCTGCCGCGATCTTCCACTGGGCGAGCGACAATTCGCTCGTCGAGGCGCTGATCGCGGCAGGAGATCAGGGGCGTGCGCTGTCTGCAGGCGACTTCGTGCGGTGGTGCAGGCAGGTGATCGACCTGCTCGAACAGGTCCGGTCGACGTCCCCCGATCCGGAGGTCGGCAAGGCCGCAGGTCGTGCGGTCGCGGCGATCCGCCGCGGTGTCGTCGCCGTGGATGCTGCGTGATCCGACGCCGTGTGGTTGGATTCGCACGCTGTCCGAAGGCCCGAATCCGATGGTGGGGCGTTACGGTAGGTACAAAACTTGACACGTGAGCGGGAGGCGACGATGAGCGGCCCTTACGGACCGAACGACCCGAACGGGCAATGGGCCCAGGGACAGCAACCGGGCCAGGGAAACCCTGACCAGACCGGCGGCCAGTACGGGGCGCCGCAGTACGGTCAGCAGCCGCCCGCCCAGCCGTGGGGACAGCCGGGACCGGGTCAGCCTCAGCAGCCCGGGCAGCCGCAGTGGGGTCAGCACCCCCAGCAGCCCGGGCAGCCGCAGTGGGGTCAGCAGCCGCAACCCGGTCAGCTCGGACAGCCGGGTCCGGGACAGTGGGGGCAGCAGCCCGGGCAGCCGCAGTGGGGTCAGCAACCGGGCCAGCCGCAGCAGTGGGGCCCGACCCAGGGCCAGCAGCAGTGGGGGCAGCCGCCGTCGTCGGGGAAGTCGAAGCTGCCGTTGATCATCGGCGGTGTGGTGGCACTGCTGGTGATCGTGGGTATCGCCCTGGTGCTCGCGTTCACGGTGTTCGGCACGGACACCCTCGACCAGAAGGCGGCCGAGGACGGTGTCGAGCGCATCGTCACCGATTCGTACGGCGCCGAGAACGTGTCCGGTGTCACCTGCCCCGCGGATCAGGAAGTGAAGAAGGGCAACAGCTTCACGTGCAGTCTCACCGTGGACGGCGAGAAGAAGCAGGTCACTCTCACCTTCACCGACGACAAGGGCACGTACGAGGTGAGCCGCCCGAGCTAGGCGGCTCACCCGGCCGTCACGGAACCCGTGCGGCGGCCACCTTTTTCAGCGCCGCCGTGAGGCGGCCGACGGAATTCTCGATTCCGAGTTCCTCCGCCAGCCTGCCGAGCCGGTCCGTATCGACCGGTTCGGCAGGCAGCGTGTCTTCGCGGGACAGTTCGACATCCGCGTCCCGTACCACCCGCACCACCGGCAGTGCCGCGTCGAGATAGTCCGCTGCGGCGGCGAATTTAGCGCGCGCACCCTTCGCCATGTCGGATTCGGGATCGACTGCGGCGGCCCGCAGGGCGGCGAGCGATCCGTACTGCATGATCAGGCTCGACGCGGTCTTCTCGCCGATTCCCTTCGCTCCCGGCAGCCCGTCGGACGAGTCGCCGCGCAGCAGGGCGAGTTCGGCGTAGGCCTCGCCTGCCCGGTCGGCGGGCACCCCGTACTTGGCTGCCACCTCTTCCGGCCCGAGCAGTTCGGCCTTCGCGAGGCCGCGCACCACGTACAGCACCCGCACCGGCACCGGGTCGTCCGTGACGACCTGCAGGAGGTCGCGGTCCCCGGTGACGACGATGGTCGTGTCGCGGGTCTCGGTGGCGGCCAGGGTGCCGAGCACGTCGTCGGCTTCGAGGCCTTCGGCACCGGCGGTCGCGATTCCGGTGGCGGCCAGGACATCCAGGATCATCGGGACCTGCGGCGACAGGGTGTCGGGTACCTCTTCCTCCGCCCCGCCCGTGTCCTCGGCGACCCGGTGCGCCTTGTAGGTGGGCACCGCCTCGACGCGGAACGCGGGCCGCCAGTCGAGGTCGAGGCACACCGCGAGCCGCGACGGCTGGTGCTTAGTGATCAGTGCGGCCACCATGTCGGTGAACCCGCGCACCGCGTTGACGGATCGACCGTCGGGTGAGGTGATCGAGTCGGGTAGCGCGTAGTACGCGCGAAACCACAGGCTGGCACCGTCGAGGAGAAGCAGAGGCCCTGTCATGACCCTCATCCTGCCAAACCGGTTTAGCCTGAAGCCATGAGTTCCCTCGGCGCATCGACTTCACGCTTCCCGACCACCATCTATGCCGACCGGATCGCCCGCGCAGGCGCACTGGCCCGCGACGCCGGACTCGACGGCCTCCTCATCACGCCCGGACCCGATCTGCGGTATCTGCTGGGTTCGCGCGCGGAGTCGTTCGAACGGCTCACCTGCCTGGTGATTCCCGCGAACGGTGACACCGCGTCCGTGGTCGTGCCGCGGCTCGAACTGGCGTCGCTCACCGAGTCGGCCGCGTCCGAACTCGGTCTGACGATCCGCGACTGGGTCGACGGGGTGGACCCGTACGCGTTGGTGTCGGGACTGCTGCCGTCGCCTGCCCGGACCGCCGTCACCGATGCGATGCCTGCGCTGCACCTGATTCCGCTCTCGGAGGCGCTCGGTGCGCTACCGGTCCTGGCCACCGGGGTGCTGCGGGAGCTGCGGATGGTCAAGGACGACGCGGAGATCGACGCGTTGCGCCGGGCCGGTCAGGCCATCGACCGGGTCCATGCCCGCATGGGGGAGTTCCTGAAGGTCGGCCGCACCGAGGCCGAGGTGGCGGCGGATATCACCGCCGCGATCCTCGCGGAGGGGCACACCGAGGCGGCGTTCGTCATCGTCGGCTCGGGACCACACGGCGCAGACCCGCACCATGAGGTGTCCGAACGGGTCGTCGAATCGGGTGACGTCGTGGTCATCGACATCGGCGGACCCGTCGAACCCGGCTACAACTCCGACTCCACCCGCACATACAGCATGGGTGAGCCCGATCCGGGTGTGGCCGCCAAGTTCGCGGTACTCGAGGAGGCGCAGGCGGCGGCCGTCGACCTGGTGCGTCCCGGCGTCACCGCCGAGGCGGTCGACGCGGCCGCCCGCGACCTGTTGGCCGCGCAGGGCCTGGCCGAGGTGTTCGTGCACCGGACCGGGCACGGAATCGGGTTGTCGGTGCACGAGGAGCCGTACATCGTGTCGGGTAACGCGATCGAACTGGCCGAGGGCATGGCGTTCAGCGTGGAGCCGGGCATCTACTTCCGCGGGGAGTGGGGTGCGCGGATCGAGGACATCGTCATCGTGACCGCCGACGGCTGTGAGCCGGTCAACACCCGGCCGCACGGGCTGACGGTTCTTCCCGGCTGAGGACCGGGAGCGTGCGGGGGCGGTGCGGCGCGGGTAGTAACATCTCCCATTTGTTCACGACCGCACTCGCCGCTGCACGTCTGCGGGGAGTCGGGATCACAGATCACGCGAAGGTGTCATGGAAAGCGTCGCCCCGAAGGTAACCGTCGTCGTACCGACCTACAACGAACGCGACAACCTGCCCAAGATCGTCGAGCTTCTCGCGGCGTTGGATGTTCCGAACCTGCATGTGCTGGTCGTCGACGACAACTCGCCGGACGGCACCGGTGAGGTCGCCGACACGCTCGCGCAGAGCGGTCCGATCCCGGTCGGGGTCCTGCACCGGACCGTGAAGGACGGCCTCGGACGGGCCTACGTCGCCGGGATGACCCGGGCGCTGGCCGAGGGTGCGGACATCGTGATCCAGATGGACGCCGACCTGTCGCATCCCACCGAGGCCATTCCGCGGATGGTGGAGACCCTGGCGACGACGGACGCGGCCGTCGTGCTCGGCTCCCGCTACGTCGCCGGCGGCGCGGTCGCCAGCGACTGGCCCTGGCATCGCAAGGCGCTGTCGGCGTGGGCGAACTTCTATGTCAACGCGATCCTGCGGTTGCGCGTCAAGGACGCCACCGCCGGGTTCAAGGCGTGGCACGCGGACACCCTGCGGGCCATCGACGTCGACGGCGTGCAGAGCAACGGGTACGCGTTCCAGGTGGAGATGAACTACCGCACCGTGCAGCGAGGCATGACCATCGCCGAGGTCCCGATCCGGTTCGAGGAGCGCACCGACGGCGTGTCCAAGATGAGTCTCGCCGTGCAGATCGAGTCCGCGCTGGTCCCGTGGAAGCTGCGGTTCAGTGGTGACGCAGCGCAGCCGAGCCGAGTACGCGGCTGACGGCGATCTCCACGACCACACGGGTCGGGTTCACCCGGGGCTGGCGATACCTGGCCGCGTAGCGCGCGACGGCGTCGGCGACGGATTCGGGGTCGGTCAGTACCCGGGCGGGGCCCTCCAGGGTCATCCAGCGCGGTCCGTCCACCTGGCTCACCGCGCCGTATCCTCCGCGTTCGGCGTTGAGGGCCTTCTGCGAGGAGCCGTTGGTGATGACCCGCGCCAGCCCGTGCTCCTGATCCCACGTGAAGCCGACGGCGACGACGTGCGGGGTGCCGTTCTTGCGGAGCGTGGTGAGCGTTCCGAGGTGGTATTCGCCGAGGAAGGCGAGCGCCGCGTCGGTCAGGCGGATCGGAGTGGTGGGGGTGCGGTCCATGCCCCGACGGTAATCCAGGACACTGGACGGGTGAGCCTGGGATCGAAGAAGAACAGCGGCAAGCCCGGCGACGACGGGGTGGTACTCCTCCTCGGTGGTCGCAGCGAGATCGGCCTCGAGATCGCCTCCCGGCTCGCGCCCGGCCGCACGGTCGTCCTCGCGGCCCGCCGCAGCACCGAACTCACCGCCGAACGGCAGGCCCTGCTCGGCGCGGGCGCGTCCGTGGTGGACTGCGTGGAATTCGACGCCGACGACCTCGACAGCCACGAGAAGCTGCTGCGGTCCGTGGTGGAAACGCACGGCCCGCTGTCGGTGGCGGTGCTGGCGTTCGGCATTCTCGGCGATCAGGCGCGCGCTGAGCGGGACGCACGGCACGCCGTTGCGGTGGTCCACACCGACTACGTCGCGCAGGTCGGTGTGCTCACGCATCTCGCCACCCTGCTCCGGGAACAGGGGTCGGGACGGATCGTGGTGTTCTCGTCCGTCGCGGGCGTGCGCGTGCGCCGCGCCAACTACGTGTACGGGTCGGCGAAAGCGGGCCTGGACGGGTTCGCCTCCGGTCTCGGTGACGCCCTCCACGGCAGCGGTGTCTCCCTCCTGCTCGTCCGGTCCGGTTTCGTGATCGGCCGGATGACCGAGGGGATGTCGCCGGCGCCGATGTCGAGCACACCGGCACAGGTCGCGGACGCGGTCGTGCGGGGCCTGCACCGCGGTGCGAGCCGAGTGTGGGTGCCGGGACGGTTGCGCCCGGTGTTCTTCGTCATGAGGTTGCTGCCGCAGGCGGTCTGGCGCCGGATGCCGCGATGATCGACCCGATCGTCGTCGGGATCGGTGCGGACGGGTGGGACGGTCTGTCGCCGTCCGCGCGTCGCGAGATCCAGGCCGCCGACGTCGTGATGGGGTCCGGGCGTCAGCTGGCCCTGATCCCCGAGTCGCCGGCACTGCGGGTGGCCTGGCCGTCGCCGCTCGTCCCCGCGCTGCCGGGCCTGTTCGAACAGCACCACGGCCGGCGGGTGTGCGTCCTGGCCAGCGGAGACCCGATGTTCCACGGCATCGGCGTCACTCTCGTCGACCTGCTCGGCGCGGAGCGGGTGCGGGTGATCTCGCACCCGTCCTCGGCCACCCTGGCGTGCGCCCGGCTGGGCTGGGCGGCGCACGAGACACAAGTGGTCAGTCTCGTGAACCGGCCCGTGGACACCCTCCTGCCCGCACTCGGAGAGCACGCGCGACTGCTCGTGCTGAGCCGCGACGAGCACACCCCCGCCGCCGTGGCCGAACTCCTGACGAAACACGGGTTCGGACCGTCGCGGCTCAGCGTGCTCGGCGAACTGGGCGGACCCGACGAGTCGAGGCTCGACGGCACGGCGTCGGCATGGTCACACGAGCCGGGGGCACGGCTGAACGTGATCGCGATCGACTGCCGCGCCGACTCCGGCACCCTCCGGCTGACCCGGATGCCAGGACTGCCCGACGTCGCGTTCACGGGCGACGGGCAGATGACCAAACACGAGATCCGCGCCCTGACGCTGTGTGCCCTCGCACCTGCGGTGGGGGAGTTGCTGTGGGACGTGGGAGGCGGGTCCGGCACCGTCGCGATCGAATGGATGCGTACCCACCCCCTCTGCCGGGCAGTGACTTTCGAGCGCAGCGCGGCACGCGTCGGCCAGATCGAGTCGAACGCGGCCGGGCTCGGGGTGCCGTCTCTCGAAGTGTTCGGTGACGCACCCGCAGCGTTCGAGGACGTGCCACCCGACCTGTCCACGCCGGACGCGATCTTCGTCGGCGGTGGCGTCACGCAGGACGGTCTGCTCGAGGAGTGCTGGTCGCGGCTCCGGGTCGGCGGCCGCATGGTGACCAACGCGGTGACGGCGGAATCGGAAGCACTTCTGCTGCAGTGGTTCTCGAAATGCGGTGGGCAGCTCCGCAAGTTTCAGGTGTACCGCGGTGAGCCGCTCGGCGGGTTCACCGCGTGGCGGCCGCAACTGCCGGTGGCGCAGTGGTCGGTGACGAAGCAGTCGAAAGGTGATGCGGCATGACGGTGTACTTCATCGGGGCAGGTCCCGGCGCGGCCGACCTGGTCACGGTCCGCGCGCAGCGGATCATCGCGGCGAGCCCCGTCTGCCTGTATGCGGGCAGCCTGGTCCCGCAGGAACTCCTGGCGGAATGCCCCGAGGGTGCGCGGGTGATCGACACGGCGCGACTGAGTCTCGACGAGATCGTCGCCCTCCTGATCGAGGCGGACGCGGCCGGTCAGGACGTCGCCCGCCTGCATTCGGGTGACCCGTCGATCTTCAGTGCCGTCGCCGAACAGGTGCGCCGGCTCGAGGCCGCAGGCGTCGCGTACAGCGTGGTGCCCGGGGTGCCGGCGTTCACCGCCGCGGCGGCGTCGCTGGGGCGGGAGTTGACCGTTCCCGGTGTCTCGCAGTCGATCGTGCTGACCCGGGTGTCCACGCTGTCCACCGCGATGCCAGAGGGAGAGGACCTGCGTTCCCTCGGCCGCAGCGGTGCCACGATGGTGGTGCACCTGGGCGCGCACCGGATCGATCAGATCGCCCTGGAACTCGCCGAGAACTACGGTCGCGACTGTCCCGCCGCGGTTGTCGCGTTCGCGTCGCGTCCCGACGAGATCGTGCTCCGCGGCACCCTGGCCACGATCGCCGAGCAGGTGAAGGCGGCGGGCGTCACGAAGACCGCCGTGGTGATCGTCGGTAAAGTGCTTGCTGCCGAGGGGTTTCCGGACAGTTACCTGTATTCCGCCACCCGCGAGCGCACCACCCACTGAGCGTGGCACGGATCCTGATCCTCGGCGGCACCGGGGAGGCCCGGGCGCTCGCCGCCGCACTCGCGGACGTTCCGGGCGTCGACGCGGTGTCCTCTCTCGCCGGCCGGGTCCGCGATCCTCGCATGCCCGTCGGTGACGTGCGGATCGGCGGATTCGGGGGAGCAGACGGACTCGACGAGTGGCTGCGCGCACATCCCGTCGACGCGATCGTGGACGCGACGCACCCGTTCGCGGCGCAGATCACGAGCAACGCCGCCGACGCCGCGCACCGTCGCGGGATACCGCTCGTCGTGCTGCGGCGCCCCGAATGGTGTCCGCGCCCCGGCGAACGCTGGCACCGCGCCACCGACCTCGCCGACGCGGCCGCCCTGCTTCCCGACCTGGGAACGAGAGTCTTCCTCACCATCGGCAGGCAGGGTGTCGGCGCGTTCGCCGGCCTGCGGGCACTGTGGTTCCTCATCCGCGCGATCGATCCACCGGACGTGGCGATGCCGCCGCAGTCGACGCTGCTCCTCGCCCGCGGGCCGTTCGCGGTGCCCGACGAGATAGCGCTGATGCGTGAGCACCGCATCGACGTCCTGGTCACCAAGAACAGCGGCGGCGGTCAGACCGACGCGAAGCTCGACGCCGCCCGTGATCTGGGCGTTCCGGTCCTGATGATCCGTCGTCCACCGTTGCCGTCGGGGACGGCACCGGTGGACGACGTCGAGGGAGCGCTCGAGTGGATCGACTCGGTCATCCGATGAGGAGACGGGCACGGTGACCTGTCAGCAGGCGGGCGCCGGCGCGTCCTCGGACAGGGGCTTGCCCTCCGGTTCGGTGTAGAACGCGAGCAGCACCAGCGGTTCGGTCCCCAGATTCGAGCCCTCGTGGACGTGATCGCTTCCGTGGTCCTCGGTGATCGCCTGACCGGCCGTCGTCACCGCTTTCGTGCAGTCCTGCAGGGTGCGGGACAGCACACCGGATTCGACGAACGCATACACCGGACCGTCGTGGTAGTGCCATCCCGTCGTGCCGCCGGGGGCGATCTCGATGCGCCGCAACGTGAGATCCGTGCCCGCCGAGCTGCCCGCGACCGCCGGAACCGTGGTCTCGAACAGGATCTGCGCGGTCACACCCGAAGACGGCGTCGCCTGGGCGGGGGAAGCGGCCAGTACCGCGGCTACGGCACAGGACAAGACGACCACACTCGATCTGAGGAGCATCGTGACGACCTCTCGGCGCGCTGGCCCCGCACACGGCGCGCAGGCATCCAGGGGAGTGCATTTCGGCGTGTCCAGGGTAGGGCTCCGGAGGGAGCGGCCGCGGGGATATCCGCGAAACCGGCGCCCGGGCCGGTCGGATTCAGCCGTTGTCGAGGTCGGTGCGGATCTGCATGGCCAGGACCTTGGAGTAGATCCGGCAGAGCTGGAAGTTGCCGGAGGAGAACCACAGTCCGGGTTGTGCGGTCCGCTTCCACGTGTTGCGGACCTCGCCCTCGTCGTCGTATCCCCAGATGGGGCCGACCGCGTCGGCGATCTCGTCGCCCAGCAGCGCGCGTACACCCTCTTGCTGGGTCTGGTATCCGGTCGCCAGGATGACGGCGTCGGCCTCGACGACGTCGCCGTTGGTCAGACTCAGACCGTCGGCGACGAACCCGGCCGTGTCGGCGTACTGGACCAGCCCGACCTGCCCGGAGATCAGCAGATCCGAACAGCCGACGTTGAGGTAGTAGCCGCCACCACGGCGCATGAACTTCATCTGCTGGCCGGTGTCCTTTTCGCCGTAGTCGGTTCGGAAACCGATGCGATTGAGGGCGGCGACGAGATCCTTGTCGAGTTCCTTCATCGTTGCGGTGATCATCTGGCTGCCCGTGTAGAGGTCGGGATAGACCGTTGCCATCGAGAGGAGGTCGCAGTCGTCGAGGGTCGGTGCAGTCAGGTACGACGCGTCCGCCGCCGCGGCCGAGGGGTCGACGCTCACGATGGTGGTCGAATTGCGCTGCACCATCGTCACGTCGACACCGTGAGCATGCAGGTCCTGGGCGACGTCGTGGGCACTGTTCCCGGTTCCGATGATGACGACTCGTTGACCCTCGAATTCGCCGGCGTCGTCGTAGTCGCTCGAGTGCAGCGTGCGACCCGCGAACTGGGAAAGTCCGGGTAGCTCCGGGACGTACGGGATGCCGCTGACACCGGTCGCGATCACGACGTGCTTGGGGCGCAGGGTGCGAATGGTGCCGTCGCCGCGACGAACTCGCGCAACCCAGGATCGGGACTGTTCGTCGTAGTCTCCGCCGACGAAGGCGGTGGCACCCCAGAAGTTGATCTCCATGGCCTCGACGTACGCCTCGAACCATCCGGCAAGCTTGTCCTTGGGAACGAACTGCGGCCAGGTTGCGGGGAAGGGCATGTACGGAAGGTCGTTGAGCCACACCGCGTTGTGCAGGGTCAGGGCGTGGTATCGGGTGCGCCAGTTGTCGCCGGGCCGCACATGGGTGTCCACGACCAGGGCGTCGACGTCGAGCTGCCCGAGCCGGGCTGCGAGGGTCAGTCCCGACTGCCCACCGCCGACGATCAGCACGTCGGGGTCGCGGTTCTCGTAGGCTTGCGCGGCGACGCGGCGGTCCAGCCAGTTGGGGCCACCGAACTTGGACGAGTCCGCCTGCCCGACGGGGCGGTGCTCGCCGGTGCGTTCGGGGTGGTCGGCAAGCTGGTCGAGTGTGGTGAAGAGGGAGCGCACGAGCAGACCGCGGTCCGGCACGTCGACCAGCCGCGCAACCCCGACCCCGGACCCGGCGAGGGTGTCGAACTCGAAGATGACCTCCAGGCAGGGGATACCCGCCCGCTCCACCAGACGGGGAGGAGTCCGGTCTTCGGCGATCCGGATGTTCGTCGCCTTCGCGAGTTCCTGGCGGCGGAGCAACTCCGCGGGAATCTCGTCGTTGAACGTGCGCAGATCCCCGGTGAACGCGAGCACGTCGCGCCAGTAGGACTGCGGGGCGAAGACAGCCGTGGGCGCGAGTTCGGCGGTGAGGAACCGGGAGAATCCGTCGAGCCACGCCTGTGCGTCGGTTCGAAGGTCGGTGTCACTGAATGTGGTGGTCATGATGTAGTCCTGTCGAAAGTGTAAAGGGATTACGGAATCAGGCGAAGCCGCTGGAGTTGCTCGAGGTTGGCGACGAAGCTCTCGTGGGTGTCGATGCACGCGGTGAAGCCGGCCCGGCGGATCTTGATGGTGCTCTGCACCATGTCGGACTCCATGGCGAACCATCCGTCGACGAACGGCCAGGCTGCCACCGCAGACAGCGGGAGCGGGCGTAGCTGGTGCCGGGCGACGACGTCGTCCCAGAGTGCAGATTTGTCCGCCATCTGCTCGGCGAGCGTCATCGGCTGTATCGGCGCGACGTCCATGCCGAAGAAGCCGGCGATGTCCGGCCACAGATGCTGCCAGCGGAAGTTGTCGCCGTTGGTGACGTTGAACGTCTCTCCGCGTGCCGTCTCGGCCTCGAGCGCCCAGTGCACCGCGGCGCCCACGACGGCACTGTCCGTCGCCTGGTGTAGCGCCGTCCAGGCCTTCGGGGTGCCGGGGAAGCGCAGCGGCAGACCTTGATGCCGGCACAGGGTTGCGTAGACGCCGACACCGGTCAGCATGTTCATCGGTGATCCGATGCTCACACCCAGCACTGCATCCGGGCGGAGGACGGTCCAGGTGTACCCGTGCTGCTGGGCGTCGGCGAAGAGCAGGTCCTCCTGGTCGTTGTAGAAGATGGGACCGAGGTGGCGGGGGTCGGTCTCCTTGGCCGGGGTCTTGTAGTAGCCGAGGTGCTCGCCGTACGACTTTCCACCGCCGATCAGGACGACGTGCCGGAGGGTGGAGGGTGACCCGCCGACCGCCGCGAGCACGTGCCGAAGCATCGCGAGGTTCGGTGCGACGGTCGCCGCCATCGACTCACGTTCGGTGTATGCCGTGTAGACGATCGTGTCGATGTCGGCACGGCCGGCGAACGCAGCCGAGGTGGCCGCGCCGTCGAGGAGATCGACCTGGATGTGGTCGGCGACTGTCGTCCCGCCCGGCAGCTCGACCGGGCCGCGGCGTGCCACCGTGACCACGTCCCTGCCCTCGTCGGTCAGCGTCCGCACCACTGCGCTGCCGATCACCCCGTGGGCGCCGACGACCAGAGTCTTTCCGGCGCTCATGCCCTGCCTCCGATGCTCGTGGGTGCGGTGCCCGCGCCCAGTGCGACGTACTTCGTCTCGAGGTATTCGTCGAGGCCTTCCGGGCCGCCTTCCCGCCCGTAGCCGGAATGTTTGACACCGCCGAAGGGTGCTGCCGGGTTCGACACCGTTCCCTGGTTGATCGCGACCATTCCGCTGTCGAGTTGTTCGGCGACTCGGATCGCGCGGTCCAGATCGCGCGTGAACACGTAGGCGGCCAGCCCGTACCTGCTCGAGTTGGCGGATTCGAGGACCGCGGTTTCGTCGTCGAAGGAGATGATCGGCGCGACGGGCCCGAAGATCTCGTCCTGGATCAGGAGCGCGTCATCGGGCACATCGGTGAGGACGGTGGGCGCGAAGAAGCAGCCCGGACGGTCGAGGGCGTGCCCGCCCGTCGCGACGCGTGCGCCCTTGGCGACGGCGTCGTCGACCAGCCTCTGCACCTGGCGTCGCTGCTTGTCGTCGATGAGCGGGCCGATGTCGGTGCCGGGGTCCATGCCGGGGCCGATCGTCAGCGCGGAGAAGCGCGCGGCGAGTTCGGCAGCGAACTCGGCGGCGATCGAGGAATGGACGTACAGGCGGTTGGCGCTGGTGCAGGCTTCCCCGTTGTTGCGCAGTTTCGCCTGTATCGCGGCGTCCACTGCCGAGCCGACGTCGGCGTCGTCGAAGACGATGAACGGGGCGTTGCCGCCGAGTTCGAGCGACACGCGCAGCAATTGGTCGGCCGACTGCCGGACCAGTGACTGTCCTACCTCGGTCGAGCCGGTGAACGAAATCTTCCGCAGCCGTGGATCATTCATTGCCGCGGCCACGATTCGGGTGGAATCACTGCTGGGCACGATGTTGACCACTCCGGCGGGAACACCGGCTTCCTCGAGGATCGACGCCGTCGCGAGCATGCTCAGCGGAGTCTGCTTCGCGGGTTTGACGATGCAGGTGCAGCCCGCCGCCAGCGCGGGGCCGATCTTGCGGGTGCCCATCGCGAGTGGGAAGTTCCACGGTGTGACGAACAGGCACGGACCGACGGGCTGGGCCATCGTGACGATCCGGCCGACCCCCGACTCGGTGACGGTGTAGCGGCCGCCGATGCGCACAGCTTCCTCGGAGTACCAGCGCAGGTATTCGGCTGCGTACGTCACCTCGGCCCGGGCCTGAGCGTACGGCTTGCCCATCTCGAGCGTGGTCAGGGTGGCGAGATGGTCGGACCGCTCGAGCATGAGCGTGTAGGCGCGGCGCAGGATGTCCGAGCGCACCCGGGGAGCGGTGCGCGCCCAGTCCCGTTGGGCAGCCGTTGCGGCGTCGAGAGCGGCGGCCATCTCGGCGAGCCCGCCGTCGGCGATCTCGGCGATCACATCGCCGGTGGCGGGGTTCTCCACCGCAATGGTTTTTCCCGTTCCGGGTGATACCCACCTGCCTCCGATGAACAGATCGGTGGGCACCTTTGCCAGTGCGGCATCGGGTTTCATGGTTTCGTACGTCATGGTTTCCTTTGATCGTGTGTCAAGCATGCTGCGTCCCCGAGGACTTGATGCGCAGCCGGTCCAGCGCCACCGCGAGCACGATGACCGCGCCCTGGATGATCTGCTGGTAGAACGTCGAGACGTCGAGCAGCGTCATACCGTTGACGAGGACGCCGATGATCGCCGCACCCACCAAGGTGCCGATCAGTGAGCCTCGCCCACCCATCAGTGACGTTCCGCCGAGGACCACGGCGGCGATCGCCGACAATTCGTATCCGGCGCCGAGGTCCGGCACCGCGCTCTGCAGACGGGCCGACGCGATGATTCCGCCCACGGCGGCGCAGATGCCGGAGATCACGTACACGGTGGTGAGCACCCGCCGGACCGGGATCCCGGCCAGCCGTGCGGCTTCGGCGTTGCCGCCGACTGCGCGAACCCAGCGTCCGAAGACGGTGCGATTGAGCAGATACCACCCGCCCGCGAAGACCGCGGCCATGACGAGCACCGGAATCGGCATACCGAGAATCGAGCCGTGGCCGAGGACGGCGTAGCCGAGGTCCGTCGAGAACAGGGTCTTGCCGTCGGTACCGACGTACGTCACTCCGCGCAGGTACGTCAGCGCGGCAAGGGTGACGATGAACGACGCCAGCCCGAGTCCGGCCACCAACACACCGTTGATCAAGCCGATGACCAGGCCGGCGGCCAGCGCACCGAGCAGGGCGACCGGGGCGGGGGCGCCGTTGATGGAGAGGGCGACGGCGACGAACGCGGTCACGCCCACCGCCGAACCGACGGACAGGTCGATGCCTCCGGTCATGATGACGAAGGTCAGTCCCGCACCGAGTATGGCGGTCACGGAGATCTGCCGGGCGACGTCGAAAAGGTTGTCGACCGACAGGAAATACGGTGCGACCGCGGAGAACACGGCGATCAGCACGATGAGTGCGAGCGCCACGCCGAGTCGATCGGCGAGTGCGGTGACGTGGTGTCGGATGCCGTTCGACCGCGGGGATCGGTGCGGCGCCGCCGGCAGGGTGGGGGAGGGAAGTCGGGTGGTCATGAGATTACCTCGGTGAGCGATGGAGGGGCAGTCGCGCTTCCGGTGGCGTGCCGGATGATGTCTTCCTCGGTCATGGAGTCGCCGGAGACCTCGGCGACGATCCCGCCTTCGCGCATGACGAGGATGCGGTCGGAGAGTCCGATGACCTCCGGAAGTTCAGAGGAGATCAACAGTATTGCAACGCCTTTCGATGCGACCTCGTTGATGAGCGCGTAGATGTCGGCCTTGGCTCCGATGTCGACGCCGCGGGTGGGTTCGTCGAGGATGAGTACCGACGGTTGCTTGGCCAGACAGCGTGCGAGCAGGACCTTCTGTTGATTGCCGCCGGAGAGGTCCCCGACGCGCTGGTCGACGCCGGTGGTTTTGACGCGCATCTGCTCGGTGTACCGAGTGGCCGCGTGTTCCAATGCTGCCGGCGAGGTCCGGCCGAAGCGGTGGCGGCCGAACGCCGTACCGAGGCAGACGTTGTCGGCGATCGACATGTCGAGGAACAGGCCCTGTTCCTTACGGCTCTCCGGGAGCATCACGATCCCGGCTGCCGCGGTCGAGCGGGGGTTGCCGAGGTCGACGTGTTGGTCGTCGACCTCGACGCGGCCGGCAGCGGCTTTGTCGACGCCTGCTACCAGGCGGCACAGTTCGCTTCTTCCGGCGCCGACGATGCCGGCCAATCCGACGACCTCGCCCGCGCGGACCTCGAGGGAGCAGGGTTGCACTCGGTCGGAGGAGAGGTCGCTGACCTGGAGTCGGACGTCGGTGCGTGCCGTGGCTCGCCGGTGCTGATACATCGTCTCGACCGGCCTGCCCACCATCGAGGTGACGATCCGGTCGGGGGTCATCTCCGCTCGGGCCATCGTGTCGGCGACGACACCGTCGCGGAGGACGGTGACGTGATCGGCGATGCGGTCGATTTCCGCCATCCGGTGACTGATGTACAACATGGCCAGACCGTGCGCCTTGAGTTCGGCGACCAGGCGGAGCAGGTTGTCGGCCTCGTCTTGAGAGAGTGCGGCAGTCGGCTCGTCGAGAACGAGGATCCGTGGCTCTTCGGACAGGGCGCGGGCGATCTCGACCAACTGTTGCTGCCCCGTACTGAGTTCGGCCACATAGGTTTCGGGACGGATGGTCGACCCCACCCGGGCCAGGGCGGCGACCGCGAGTCGGCGGGCGGCACCGCGGTCCAATCGACCCAGGCGCCGCCGTGGCTCCCGGCCGAGCACCATGTTCTCGGCGACGGTGAGTTCGGGAACCACGCTCAGCTCTTGATGGATGACCGTGAGTCCGTGTGCGCGTGCGTCGCCGGGGCCGGTGAAGTGCGCTGGGTTGCCGGCGACGTGGATCGTTCCCGAGTCCGGTTGGTGAATTCCGGTCAGCACCTTGATCAGGGTCGATTTGCCTGCACCGTTCTCACCGGCGAGGACGGACACCGATCCGGACTGCAAGGACAATGACACCCCGCGCAGGACAGAGTTGCCGTTGAAGGACTTCGTGATGCCTTCGAGTCGCGCGGCGGGGACCTTCGTGAGCGTACCCATGGTTCATCCCCAGGTCTTGTAGGCGGTGATGGTGTCCGCGGTGACGAGGACGGTGGGAATCAATGTCGGTGCGCTGTCGACCTTCTCGCCGGCGGCGAGACGAACAGCGGTGTCGAGTCCCGAGCGGCCGAGCTGGGCGGGGTCCTGCCCCGAGGTGGCGATGATGGAACTCTTGCCGAGGAGGTCGGTCAGTTGTTTCGCGCCGTCCACTCCGACGACCTTCACGTCGGTGCCCTTCTGCTGTGCAGCGAGGGAGATTCCGATCGCGGTGGGATCGTTGACGCCGAAGAAGCCGTCCACGTCGGGGTTCGCGGTGAGGATGGTGCTCGCGACGTTCATGGCCTTGTCACGGGTGAGATCTGCGCGCTGAGTGGCGACGACCTCGATGCCCGGGTGGGCGTCGAACGCTTCCCGGCATCCCTGCATGCGGTCCGCGATCGCCGATACCGCGGCCCCGTCGACGATGGCCACCTTGCCGGAGCCGCCGAGTTGCTCGACGAGATACGTGCACGCTTCGCGGCCGGCCTGGACGTTGTCGCTGGTCACGGTCGCGTCGGCACCGACCGCAGTGACATCGACGGCGACGACGGGGATGTTCGCCTGCGTCGCCCGGAGCAAGGCGGGACCGATGCCGTCGGAATCGACGGCGTCGACGATGATCGAGTCGACCTTCTGCCGGATGAACGTATCGATCTGGTCGCTTTGCACGGCGACGTCGGCATTGGCGTACTGAACGGACACTTCCACGCTCTTCTCGGTGGCGGCCGCTTCGATCGCCTGGCCTTCCGCGAGGAAGAAGGGGTTCGACGCCGCGTTGAGGGTGACGCCGATCGTGGTCTTGCCGTCGTCTCCGGCACCCGCGCCGGACGTGCACGCTGTCATGGTGCCGGCCGCGATCAGCGCGGTGCCCACTGCAGCGACTATCTTCGACGGCGTTTTCGCACGCGGGCAGGTTCTATCGTGAACTGACATCAGGCTGTTCCTTCTTGCTGGTCTGGATCGGTCAGACGACGGGCGTGACGCCGCCGTCGATGCAGAAATTCGCCCCCGACACGAAACTTGCGCGGGTGGACGCGAGATAGACGACGATTCCCGCCACCTCGTCCACGGTTCCCAGCCGGCCCACCGGGATCTTGTTCAATTCAACGTATTTGGCGAGCGCAGTCTCTTTGTCGACGCCGAACTCGGCCGCCAGTGAATCGGCGATACCGCCGGGCCGGTCGTAGATCGGAGATCGGATGAACGCCGGCGACACGACGTTCGACCGGATGCCGTCGGGGGTGAACTCCGCGGCGAGGACTTTCGAGAGCATCAGAATTGCAGCTTTGGAGACGCTGTAGTCGGGCAACCGGGGATTGGGCATCCGGGCCGCTTCCGATGCGATGTGGACGAGGGCGCCGTCGCCGTGCCGGCGCATCGCTGTGATCGCGGCACGGGACGCCCGGACGTAGCCCATCAGGTTGAGGTCCAGCGTGAGGGCCCAGTCTTCGTCGGATGTCGTCAGGAAGCTGTCGCGTACCGGCGCGACGCCGGCGTTGTTGACCAGGACGTCGACGCGTCCGAACTCGTGGAGCGCGAAGTCGATCATCGTCTGCGCGCCGGACGGATCGAGGAGGTCGACCTGCGTCAGGCGTAGGTGCTCGGAATCGTGGGGCAGGTCCGAGGTGGTGACGTCGAGATCGGCGCCGACCACCTTGGCCCCCGCCGCGAGCACGTGTCGAACACAGGCCCCGCCGATGCCGCCCCCTGCACCGGTGATCACGACCACGCGGTCGTGGAGCTCGCCGCTCATGTCCTTGCCTTCCTGCTGGTGAGTCGTACCACGGACTGTGGTGCTCACCACTGTCTCACTTCACGGACGACATGTCTAGTAGGCGAGACAAACTAAGCGGGGAGGCGCGAGTAGGGCGCGGCGTTACCCGAAGTTCGCGACCTTCCGGCCGGCGAGATCCACGCCGAGGGCACGAGAAATCTCCTGTCCACCGCTGATCACCTCCGCCTTCCAGCGGTCGCCGTCGGCTCCGAGGATGGATTCACGGACGCCGCTGATCGACAGTGCCGCCCGGACCCGGCCCTGGTAGTCGATGATCGGGACGCCGATCGCCGCCACGCCGACCGTCACGTCCTGGTCGCTGATCGCGATCCCCTCTTCGCGGGTGCGCCGCAGCAGTGCACGCAGTTCGGACGGCTCGGCGGGGGTGGAGGGGGTCAGCCGTGTCAGTGGGGTGTTGCGGGCGATGTAGGCCTCCCACTCGCTTTCGTCCCGGAAGGCCAGGATGGCGCGGGAGGCGGCGCCGGTATGCATGGGCAGGGACCCGCCCAGGCGCAGGGCCAGCGACTGCACGCGTTTGCCGTCGAGGCGTTCGATGCACACTGCCTGGTCACCGCGGGGGACGCAGAGGAACACCGTCTCGCCGGTGAGTGCGTGCAGGCGTTCCATGACCGGCTGTGCGAATTGGCGTTCGTCGAACCGTTCGACCACCGCCGAGCCGAGCGACACCAGCTTGAATCCGAGGCGGAACTTGCCGCGCCGCGATCCCGCCTCCACGAGGTCTTCCTCCTGCAGGCTCGCCAGCAGGCGATACATCGAGCTGCGCGGCTCGTTGATCGCTTCCGCGATTTCGGTGGCAGTTGCCTCCCCCTTGGCCAGGAAGTCGAGCAACTCCGAGACCTTGCGTACCAACATCAAACTTCCGTCATTTGCCATGCGTTCAGATTATCGCTCAGCGGACAAACAGTCCATCAAATAGTTTTACTGCTCTATGGACAAGGCGTCCGACAGTTGGTACTTTTCGTCCATGCTGACACCAACCCCACCGGTCACCGACCACGACGACGACCTCGTCGACCTGATCTCCGAACGCGCGCTGTTCGCACGCCTCGAAACGGTCCGCCTCATCTCCATCGCCAAGACCGGCCATTACGCCTCCGGCTTCTCCTGTGCCGAGATCCTCGCGACCCTGTACTACGGCGTCATGCGGCTTCGGAAGGGTGAGCCGGATTGGCCCGACCGAGACCGCTTCCTGTTCGGCAAGGGCCACGCCGCGGCGACGCTCTATCCGCTCCTGGCGGATTGGGGGTTCTTCGACCCGGCCGAGCTCGACGAGTACACCCGCCTCGGCAACGCCTTCGGCGACCACCCCGACATGACCCGGATCCCCGGCATCGATTTCAGCAGCGGATCGCTCGGGCACGCCCTGTCGACCGGCACCGGAATCGCTCTCGGCACCCGCCTGCAGGGCCGCCCCTCCAACGTCTTCGTCCTCCTCGGCGACGGCGAACTGCACGAAGGTCAGATCTGGGAAGCCGCGCTCAGTGCGGCCCACCACGACGTCTCGAACCTGATCGCGATCGTCGACCGCAACGACCACTCCCTCGACGGCCGCATCGACACCGTGACCAACATCGAGCCGCTCGGCGACAAATGGCGCGCCTTCGGATGGGACGCGCACGAGGTCGACGGACACGACGTCCGCGCACTGCTCGCGACCTTCCGCGCGATCGTCGAGGACCCCGAACGAACACGCCCGGCCGTGATCATCGCGAACACCGTCAAGGGCAAGGGCATCTCCTACATGGAATCCGAATTCGGCTGGCATCTCGGCTGGCTGGCAGAACAAGACGAAATCAACGCGATCGAAGAACTGAGGAACAACCGATGAGCGTCGCACCCGGCCTGCAGGCCGAGTCCTGGCACCTGCTTACCCTGATCGAGCGGGCCCCCGGCTTCCACATACTCGCCGACACATTGGCCGATCTGGTCGACGAGGGGCATCCCATCGTCGCCGGAACCGCCGATCTCAAGTATTCGAACGGTCTGGTCGCATTCCAGGAGCGTCACCCCGACCGATACGTTCAGTTCGGCATCTCCGAACAGCACATGGTCTCCACCGCAGCGGGACTCGCCACCACGGGGCTCCAGCCGTACGTCGCCACCTTCGCGTCGTTCATGGCCTACCTGGCCTGCGAGCAGATCCGCACCGACATCGCGTACACCAAGCAGCCGGTCCGGCTCATCGGCCATCACGCCGGCATCACGCTCGGCTTCTACGGCACCTCGCACCACGCCACCGAGGACCTCGCCATCACCCGCAGCATCCCCGGGCTCACGGTCATCGCCCCCGCCGACACCGCTCAGCTCGGGTCCGCGCTCCGTGCCGCCGTCGATCATCCCGCACCGATCTATTTCCGGATCGGCCGTGGTCAGGACCCGGACGTCTACGCCGACGGCACTCAGCCCTTCACCATCGGCACCGCCATCGAACACGGCGCCGGCACCGACCTGACAATCATCGCCACGGGGTCGATGGTGCATCCCGCGCTCGCGGCGGCGCGAGCACTGAACGCCGGTGGCATCTCCACGGGTGTCGTCGACATGCACACCATCAAGCCCCTCGACACCGAAGCCGTCGCCCGCGCCGCACAGCGGTCCCGCATCGTCCTGACCGTGGAGGAACACAATGTCATCGGTGGTCTCGGGGGTGCGGTCGCGGAGGTCGTCGCCGAGCACGGGTACGGCACACGTGTCGTCCGACACGGTGTGAAGGACGAATACGCGCTGATCGGACCGCCGACCCACCTGTACCGGCACTACAAGCTCGACGCCGCAGGTATCGAGGAGGTTGCGCGAACCGCCGTAGGGGCGTAAATCCGCACACGGCAGCACCATTTCCCGCGGTCCGTTCTGCCGGGCGGGGCGACGCGACTCCCGGCCCGGCCATTCCGCCCGCGCCGGGGGTCGCGCGCAGCTGCGCGGCGAAGCGGGTGCTCGTGTCGTCCCGCTCGGCGACACTGTAGTGACGTGCCGGTTGCGGCAATGACGTCGTGGCAGTGTGTTGCGGAACGGAGTGACGGGAACGGTATGACGATCAGGCAGTTGCTGACCACGCACTTTCCGGACGATCCCGTGATGGACGCGGCGCTCGCCACGGCACTTCTGCGTCGCACCGCGCGAGAGCCGAATGCCCCTGCGCTGGTGCGCATCTACAGTCCCGCGCGAACGCTGTCGTTCGGGCGGCTGGACGCTGTTCGAGCGCAGTTTCCGGCCGCCACCGCGGTGGCGCGGCAACACGGATTCACCCCCGTCGTCCGCGGCGCCGGAGGTCGGGCGGCGGCCTACCACGAGCAGAGCCTCGTCGTGGAGATGATCTCCCGGGACGCCGAGGGCATGGTCGGGGCCCGCCCGCGCTTCCAGCGCATCACCCCGAGGCTCGTCGCGGTGCTGAGGAAGCTCGGTGTCGATGCTCGCATCGGACCGGTGCCTGGTGAGTATTGCCCCGGTGATTGGACGGTGAACGGCGCAGGCCGCGTCAAGCTGGCAGGAACCGCGCAGCGAATAGTCGCCGGGGCGTGGCTTTTCGGTTTCGAACTGGTGGTGTCCGATCCCGACCCCGTGCGGGCGGTGCTCACCGATGTCAATGCCGCCCTCGAGCTGGAGTTCGACCCCGGCACGGCGGCGTCCCTGACGGACCTGAACCCGGACGTCACCCTCGAACAGGTCCGGGCCGCGATCCTCGCCGAACTCGGCGTGGTCCACGAACGGACCGCTGACCCCGACCTCCTGGAGGAGGCAGCGAATCTGCGCGACGCGCATGTGGCGTGAGGCGTCACCGCGTCGGGTGTGCGGGCCTGGGAACGGAATGTGACGGATAGCACGGTCGTGTCAGTTCATGAGGTCGTCTTCGCCGATCCGGTGGACGTGGATGAGGTTGGTGGATCCGATGGTGTGCGGGGGTGAGCCGGCGACGATGACGACGAGGTCGCCGCGCCGGTAGCGGCCCAGTCGGAGGAGGGCGGTGTCGACCTGGCGGATCATTTCGTCGGTCGATTCGACCGGGTCGACGAGGAAGGTTTCGGTGCCCCAGGTGAGGGCGAGTTCGTGTTGCACCTGGGGTACCGGGGTGAACGCCAGCAGTGGTAGCGGGGTGTGGAGCCGGGCGAGACGTCGCACGGTGTCCCCGGACTGGGTGAACGCCACGAGCGCGGTGGCGTTCAGCCGTTCGCCGATGTCGCGGGCGGCGAACGAGATCACGCCGCCGTGGGTTCGCGGGATGTGTGTCAGGGCGGGAACGGTGGTGGATTCGTGTTCGACGGCGGAGAGGATCCGCGCCATTGTCGCGACCGTCTCGATCGGGTGGGCGCCGACGGAGGTTTCCCCGGAGAGCATCACCGCGTCCGCGCCGTCGAGGACCGCGTTGGCCACGTCCGACGCCTCCGCCCGGGTGGGCCGGGAATTGTCGATCATCGACTCGAGCATCTGCGTCGCCACGATCACCGGTCGGGCGTTCTCCCGTGCGATCTGCACGATCCGCTTCTGCATCAACGGCACCCGCTCGAGGGGGACCTCGACCCCGAGGTCGCCGCGCGCGACCATGACCGCGTCGAAGGCGCGCACGATCGCCTCGATGTCGTCGACGGCCTCGGGTTTTTCGATCTTCGCGATCACCGGCACCCGCCGGCCGATCCGGTCCATCACCTCGTGGACGCGGTCGATGTCGGTGGGGGCGCGCACGAACGACAGGGCGATCAGGTCCACCCCGAGGCGCAGGGCGAATTCGAGGTCGTCGATGTCCTTGTCGGACAGGGCGGGAACGGAGACGTTCATCCCGGGCAGACACACGCCCTTGTTGTTGCTGATCGGGCCGCCGTCGGTCACCCGGCACACCACGTCGTTGCCGTCGACGTCGATGACGGTCAGCGCGATCTTGCCGTCGTCGACCAGGAGGCGGTCACCGGGCCGCGCGTCCTCGGCGAGCTGGCGGTAGGTGGTCGAGACCCGGTCGTGGGTGCCCTCGCACTCCTCGACGGTGATCCGGACCTGTTCCCCGGCCGCCCACACCGCCGCGCCGTCGGCGAAGCGGCCGAGGCGGATCTTCGGTCCCTGCAGGTCCGCGAGGATTCCCACGGCCCGGCCGGTGCTGCCGGCCGCGGCGCGGACGCGTCGGTAGTTGGCCTCGTGGTCGGTGTGGTCGCCGTGGCTGAAATTCAGGCGGGCGATGTCCATCCCGGTTTCGACGAGGGCGTGGGTGCGTTCGTCGGTGGCGGTGGCAGGGCCGAGCGTGCAGACGATCTTCGCTCTGCGCGGAGACAGCAGTGAAGCCGAGTCGACCTCGGCAGCGAGTGACGAGTGGATGTCGGTGAGAGTCACAAGGATCCTTCGTTGTGCACAGTGGGGGTACGAGCGGCGGTGGGCCACTTCGATGGCGTCAGTGGGTCGACCCGACCGGTGGAACGGCGACAGCGGACGGGATGAGGGCAGGCTGATACCGCGGGGCGTCCACGGCGTCGCTCATCCGGCGGTAGGTGCGGCGACGGCAGTGGTGGAGCGGCCGATTCGCCTGCCGATGCGGGTGAGGATTTTGCCGGTCAGCTCCGGGTCCGCGGCGGTGTTGCGGTCGGTGTAGTCGCCGAGGGCATGGATGTACTCGAAACCAGCCGGTGCCCAACGGTTCCGGGAGAGCGTGTTGCGGCCGGTGACGGCGATCACCGGGACCGGGTGGGCGCGGCGGGCCAGGGCGGTGAGAAGTTTGCCGTGTTCGGTCTGCTCGTCGATGCTGCCCTCGCCGGTGATCACCAGGTCGGTGCTGGGGAGGTGTCCGTCGAAGTCGAGCAGTTCGAGGAAGAACTCGGCGCCGGAGACCATCCGGGCCCCGAGCAGCAGGGCGGCGAAGCCGAGGCCACCGGCGGCACCGGCCCCGGCCGCATCCGCCAGACACCGTGCGTGCGGGTAGCCGCTGCGGGTGAACGCCTCCACGAGGGTGCGCAGGCCGGCGTCGAGGAACTGCAGGTCGGCTTCGGTGGCGCCCTTCTGCAGACCGTAGACGGCGGCGGCACCGTGCGGTCCGGTCAGCGGGTTGGTAACGTCTCCGGCGATCACGATCTCGATGCCGGACAGGTTCACCGTTCGGGAGGCGTCGACCGTGTGGACCTGGTGCAGGGTCCGCCCGCAGGCCCGCAGCTGACGGCCGTCGGCGTCGGCGAAGGTGAATCCCAGCGCGGCGAGCATGCCCATCCCACCGTCGGTGCTGGCGGACCCGCCCAGGGCCAGCACCAGCCGGGTGGGGTGGTGGCGCAGTGCCTGACCGATGGCTTGCCCCATCCCGAGGCTGGATGCGTCGAGCGGAGCGCGGCGGCCGCCCGGGAGAGTGGCCAGGCCGCAGGTGTCGGCGACCTCGACCACGACTGTGCCGTCGTGGACGGCGATCCGGCCGTAGTGCGGGGTTCCTGTTGCCCCGGCCACGGTCACCGGGTGCGGCGTGAAGCCGGCGGCCAAGGCGGCGTCGATGCTGCCGTCGCCGCCGTCGGCGAGCGGAAGTCGGTCGCTGTCGACGCCCGCCTCCGCCAGTCCCTCGGCGAGACGGTCGGCGACCTGCGACGCGGACAGGCTTCCCTTGAACTTGTCGGGAGCAACCAGAACCCTCACGGCTGTCTTCTTTCCTGCTGGTAGTGGACCGAGGACCTCGGGAGTCAGCCGAGGATCCGGATGAGAGAGGCGGCGGAGATGACGGTGGTGACACCGCCGAGTCGGGTGGAAATCTGCGCGAAGGGCATGAGGTTCATGCGGTTGGACGCCGACAGGATCGCGACGTCGCCGGTGCCGCCGAGGCCGCTGTGGCAGACGGTCACCAAAGACGCGTCGACCGGGTACATGCCGATCGCCTTGCCGACATAGAACCCGACCAGCACCATCGAGAGCACCACGGCGGTGCAGGTGATCACGTATCCGATGGAGACGACATCGATGACATTGGCCAGCGGCACGTAGAGCATGCCGAGACCGATCATGACGGGATAGATGAAGTATCCGGAGATGATCTTGTAGACGCCGCGGGCGCTGTCCTCGACGCTCTGCGGGAAGACGTTGAACAGCTTGCAGATCACCGAGATGAGGATGACGAGCACCGGTGCCGGCAGGTGGACGAAATGTTCGAGCATGGTGCCCAGGACGAACAGGCTGCAGATCGTCAGCACACCCATGGCGTAGTTGGGTGAGGTGCTCGTCTCCCGATCGGCGGAGTCGTCGGACGGGGCGAGCAGGTCGTCGGTGTCGCCGGTCTTGACCAGCTGCCCGCCGCCGTCGAGGTGGGGTTTGCGGTCGCCGATCCGGCGCAGGACGCCGGCGCTGATAATGGCGACGATGTTGCCGATGATCGCGGCGGGGATGAGCTGCGAGATGTAGGTGGACGATTCGCCGCCCATCGCCGAGGCGTATGCCGCCGAGAGCGGGATGACTCCCTCGCCGATTCCGCCGCCGAGGATGGGGACGACGATGAAGAACAATGCGCGGTGGAAGTCGTAGCCGAAGAGCATGGCAACGCCGATGCCGACGGAGACGGCGACGACGGTGCCGATGAACAGCGGCGGGAAGATCTTGACCAGGCCGCCGATCATGACCTTGCGGCTCATGCCCAGGATGCTGCCGACCACCAGGGTGCAGATGACGAAGTAGAGGAAGTTCGCTTCCTTCATCAGCGAGTGCACGGCGTCGAGGGTGTTGTCGTTGAAGACCCCGAAGTAGACCAGGATGGACGGGGTCATCAGGCAGACGAGGGCGCCACCGCCGATCTTGGAGATGATCGGGAGCCGATTTCCCAACGGTCCGAGCAGCATTCCCAATCCGACGATGACCGCGAGGCCGCCGATCATGTTCTTGGGAATGGAGTTGAAAAGGCCTGCGACCATCACGATGGCGGTCAGGGCGATGGGAATGATCAGTGGCACGCCGTCGAGACGGGGACGGCGGAAGGATGAAGCAAGGCGTGGTCGAGTCTCGATGCTCATGGGATTCCCGTTCGGGGGGGGTGTGGCGGCCTCGCTAGCCGCAAGTGGAAGGAGCGGAGGCGTCACGCTCGATGAAGCTGCGCATCAATGCGCGAACCGCCGGATATCGGCGACGAGCCGGGAGGAGGTGAGGTCCTCCACGACGAAGAATTCGGTGGGCCGGGTGCCGACCGGTGACCGATCGGCCGGGTCGACACCCGGCAGGAGGTGCTGATTTCTCTAGGATCGCACCAACGCCATGCTGGTGTTGGTTTCGAACTGGCGGCGCACTGCCTCGCCGAGAGTCTTGGTGGTGGCCGTGCCGCCCATGTCAGGGGTGAGCGTGTCGCCGCCGACTGCGAGGACGTCCTCGACTGCGGTCATGACGGCGGCGGCGGCCTCGGTCTCGCCGAGGTGTTCGAGCATCATGCTCGCGCTCCAGATCTGCCCGATCGGGTTGGCGATGCCCTTGCCCGCGATGTCGGGGGCCGACCCGTGGACCGGCTCGAACAGACTCGGGAACTTGCGCTCCGGGTTGATGTTTCCGCTCGGGGCCACGCCGATGGTGCCGGTGCAGGCCGGGCCGAGATCGGACAGGATGTCACCGAACAGGTTGCTGGCGACGACGACGTCGAACCAGTCCGGGTGCAGAACGAAGTTCGCGGTGAGGATGTCGATGTGGTACTTGTCCACCGCGACATCGGCGAAGTTCTGGGCCATCGCTTCGACGCGCTGATCCCAGTACGGCATCGAGATCGAGATGCCGTTGCTCTTCGTCGCCGAGGTCAGATGCTTCTTCGGCCGGGACTGGGCGAGATCGAAGGCGTACTTCAGGATTCGGTCGACACCGGTTCGCGTCATCACCGTTTCCTGGATGACGGTTTCGCGGTCGGTGCCCTCGAAGATCTTGCCGCCGATGCTCGAGTATTCGCCCTCGGTGTTCTCCCGCACGACGTAGAAGTCGACGTCACCGGGTTCGCGGCCGGCGAGCGGGCTGGTGATGCCGGGGAGAAGTTTGACCGGGCGCAGGCTCACGTACTGGTCGAAGTGGCGGCGGAACTGCAGCAGGCTTCCCCACAGGCTGATGTGGTCGGGGACCACGTCCGGCCAGCCGACCGCGCCGAAGAAGATCGAATCGAAACGATTGAGCTGGTCGAACCAGCCGTCGGGCAACATCGTGCCCGTCTTGGTGTAGTAGTCGGCGCTGGCGTAGTCGAACTGCTCGTAGTCGAGTTGGAAGTCGAATGCCGACGCCGCGGCCTCGAGGATCCGCAGCCCCTCGGGGACGACCTCCGTGCCGATTCCGTCGCCGGGAATGACTGCAATCCGATGCGTTGCGCCCATGATGCGTGTGCTCCTTGCTGGGGTGAGAATGTCTGGCTTGCGGCGTAATTCGCGGAAGACGGAGTGACCGGACTACGCGATGCCATCGACTGTGGGACTGATCACAGCCTATAAGGCAACAATCGGCCTGGAAAGCCGCAAATGAGCAAGACAGTTTTTCCAAATAGGAAAGAATGGGACCATGTCCAGTGATGCATCAGCGGAAGACGTCCTGTTCTTCGACGTGGTTGCGCGGTCGTCGAGCTTGACCGAAGCGGCCCGCGAGTTCGGCGTGTCGGTCTCGTCGGTGAGCAAACGACTGAGTCGGATCGAGAAACGGCTGAACGTGCGGTTGATCCAGCGCACGACGCGCCGCCTCACCCTCACCCCTGAGGGGGAGCGTTATGCGGCGGGGGCCGCGGGCATCGCGGCGGAGTTGACGGAGCTCGAGGAATCGATCTCCGAGCAGCATGCCGAACTCGTCGGCCGGGTGCGGGTGCATGCCACCTTGGGGTTGGGCCGGGCGCACATAGCCCCGCTGGTCGGTCAGTTTCTCGACGAACATCCGCGGGTGCAGATCGAACTCGATCTCTCGCCGCTCCCGCTCAACATTGCTGGGACCACCTTCGACATCGGCATCCGAGTCGGCTCGTTGCAGGATTCGAGGTTGACCGCCAAACGCCTGAGCCGGAACCGCCGAGTGGTGTGTGCCTCCCCGGAGTATCTCGAACGGCACGGAACTCCCACACAGCCCAAGGACCTCGAACACCACAACTGCATCGTGCTGCGAGAGAACGAAGGCGACTACGCATTGTGGCGGTTCGGGGAGGCCAACGACGAGATCGCCATCCGGGTGGCCGGGAACCTGTTGTGCAACGACGGGGACGTCACAACCCGCTGGTGCGTGGAAGGGCACGGTGTGATCATGCGCTCGATGTGGCATGTCGCTCCGCTTCTTCGTGAAGGGGCGCTCGTCCAGGTGTTGTCGGACTTCCCCACCCCCGCCGCCGACATCAATGCGCTGTACTCCGCCACGTCGCACGTGCCCCGTCGTATCCGCGCACTCGTCGACCATCTCGCCGCCGGACTCGGCGACCGGATCGAGCAGTGACACACCCCGTCGGTGAGCGGCGGCTTGGGAAGAGGATTCACGACGAGTCCGCGTTTCTCGCCGACACGATATGGGCGACGGCAGGATCGGGGAAAGGAGGGGAACGACCATGAGAATCGATGGTCGTGTTCGCCGTTGCACGGCTAACGAACAAGATCGCGCAGGTTCTTTGCGGGACAGTCAATTTCACGTGTCCTGCGCGGCGCGCGCGAGCGTTCTGTTCCGGAGAACGCAGGTATCGGTACAAACTGTTGGACCACTGTTCCGCCCGGTTCTAGCGTTGTCGCATAGCCATCCGGTGTGACGTGCAGCACGTGGGAACCACTGCGACACGTCGGAGATTTCGTGGAGGAGTCCAGCGTGAGCTTGCAGAACCGTTTCACCGAGAAATTCGGAATCGAGCATCCCATCGTCCTTGCCCCGATGGATTACGTCTCCGATGGGCGATTGGCTTCTGCGGTGGCCGAGGCAGGTGGGCTGGGATTGATCGGCGGCGGGTACGGCGACGAGTCCTGGTTGCGCGATCAGTTCGACCGCGTGACGACCGACGCGGTCGGCTGTGGCTTCATCACCTGGTCCGTGGCGCAGCAACCGCAGCTCCTCGAGAAGGCGATCGGCTACCGGCCGGCGGCCCTCTTCCTCTCGTTCAGCGACCCGGCACCGCATGCGCCTGCGATTCGTGCGGCGGGAATCCCGCTGATCTGCCAGGTGCACGATCTCGAGCAAGCGCGCCGCGCGGTGGCGGTAGGTGCGAGCGTCATCGCTGCACAAGGAGGAGAAGCAGGCGGCCACGGAACAGGAACCCGATCGACGTTCACCCTGGTACCGGAGATCGCCGACCTTCTCCAGCGGGAGGCGCCGGATGTGATGCTGTTGGCGGCCGGTGGAATCGGTGACGGCCGAGGCCTGGCGGCCGCCCTTGCGCTGGGAGCGGACGGTGCCCTCGTCGGGACCAGGTTCTGGGCGGCCGAGGAGGCGGCGATTTCCCGTGCCGCCCAGCACCGTGCGCTACGGGCGAGTGGGGACGACACGATCAGGCAAAGCGCCTTCGACATCGTGCGTGAGAAGCCCTGGCCGAGTAGGTACACGGGCCGAGTCCTGCACAACGACTTCATTCGCCGATGGCACGGCGACGAGTCCGGCCTCCGGGGCGTGCTTCAGGAGAAGCAGGAGCAATTCCGGGCAGCGGTGAAGGCCGAGGACTACGACGTCGCGAATCTGATCGTCGGTGAGGTCGTCGGGCAGATCGATCGTGTCGACACCGTCGCGTCGATCATCGATGACATGGTCGGCTCCGCCGCCGCCATCCTGGGCCGCACTTCGCACCACCTGGCGGCGATCGGCTCCTAGCGCCGTATCGGTGCGACCTCGCAAACCCTCACCCCGCGCGTCCCAGAAGGATTCCTCATGACCAGCCAGTCCGTGTCACCACCTGCTCTCGCGAGCGGTGTCGCGAAGAGCAGTCTTCGCAAGATCATCACCGCGTCGAGCGTCGGAACGTTGATCGAATGGTACGACTTCTACATCTACGGGAGCCTCGCGGTCGTGTTCTCCGGGATGTTCTTTCCCGAAGGAAACGGAACCGCAGCACTTCTCGTCACGATTGCCGCCTTCGGCACGGGCTTCGTCGTACGCCCCATCGGTGCCATGGTGTTCGGCAGAATGGGAGATCGCGTCGGACGTAAGAAGACGTTCATGACGACGTTGCTCATCATGGGCGGCGCCACCACGATGCTCGGACTGATGCCCACCTATGACCACATCGGGATTCTGGCGCCGATACTGCTGGTGACGTTGCGGCTGCTGCAGGGTCTCGCGATCGGCGGAGAGTACGGGGGCGCAGTCGTCTACATCGCGGAGAATTCGCCGGCGAAGAAACGCGGAGCCCTCACCAGTGTTCTCCAGACCACCGCGACCGGTGGTCTGCTCCTGTCGATCGGCGTCATCGTGCTCTGCCGGGTCGGGTTGGGCGAGCAGGCATTCAATTCGTGGGGCTGGCGGATTCCGTTCCTTCTGTCCGCGGTCCTGGTGCTGTTCTCACTGAAGATCCGCATGAAGATGCACGAATCACCGGTGTTCGAGGAGATGCGGCGGAGCGGAAAACTCTCGCGCTCACCGATCAAGGATGCGGTCGCGCACGGGCCGGCCCTCGCATTGCTGCTCGTCGTGCTCTTCGGAGTCACGGCCGGGCTGGGAGTTGCCTGGTACACCAGCCAGTTCTACACGCTCTACTTCCTGCAGACGATCTTGAAGATCGACTTCCTCACCGCGAACGTCTCCGTCGGAATCGCCCTGGTCATCGCGACACCGTTCTTCGTCATCTTCGGCAAGATGTCCGACAGGTATGGACGGACTCGGATCATTCTGTGCGGCTTGGTGCTTTCGGCGGTCGGCTACCTCCCGCTGTTCCTGTGGATCCGGGATGCCGCGGTCCACGGCCACCACATCCAGATGGTCGTGCCTCTGACGATTCAGGTCATCTTCGTCACCATGGTCTACGGGCCCACTGCGGCATTCCTGTCCGAACTGTTCCCGCCACAGATCCGCTACACGGGACTGTCGCTGGCGTACCACATCGGGACCGGCGTGTTCGGTGGCTTCACTCCTCTGGTGGCGCTCTCGCTCAACTCCGCGACCGGGAACGTCCTCGCCGGGCTGATCTACCCCATCGCGGTAACCACGGTCACGGCAGTGGTGTTCGTGCTGACGTTGCGGCGTGGAGTGGACAGCCCGATAGTCCGGCGGGCGTGGAAGCACATCGATTCCGAGTGCTCGTCATGAGACACCCGACCCGGTACGGCGCGATCGCGTTCACTGCTCCGGTGGCCGAGCGGCAGAAGGCGACGGGGAGCATCAACTGGTACGGGCGCATGCGGGCGCAGGAAGGCGACCCGGGCCTGCCCGACGAACTGGACACCCGCGTCACTGCACTGATCCGAGCCACCGATTCGTTCTTCATCGCGACTGTGACGCCCTCCGGGTGGCCCTATATCCAGCACCGCGGCGGCCCGCCCGGCTTCGTGCACGTCCCGAACCCGACGACGATTGCGCTGGCGGACTATTCGGGGAATCAGCAGTTCGTCACGGTCGGCAACCTCGACGAGAACGACCGAGTGGCCCTCTTCTTCATCGACTACCCCACCCGCACCAGAGTCAAGGTCTACGGACGAGCCGAGGTCGTCGAGCGTGCCGACGATCCGGATCTCATCGCACGGCTTCTCACGACACCGGACGGGGTCGGTACGGCCGGATGCGATCGTGCGTTCGTCGTCCACGTCGAGGCCCTCGACCGGAACTGCACGAAGAACATCCCCCCGAAGTACGGCGAGGCGCGGATGCAGGAATCGCTCACGTTGGCCCGCAAG
This sequence comes from Rhodococcus sp. JS3073, assembly GCF_026810085.1. NCBI lineage: Bacteria > Bacillati > Actinomycetota > Actinomycetes > Mycobacteriales > Nocardiaceae > Rhodococcus > Rhodococcus sp. JS3073. The sequence continues at coordinate 7,617,966 of NZ_CP113951.1, forward strand.
GGTCTACAGGAAGAGATCGAACTGCTGCGATCCCGCAATGCAGAACTGGAGCGGGAGATCACCCGGCTCCGCCTGCACAACGACGACGACGGTCAGCCGTGGTGACCGGCGGTGGCACCGCCGGGTGGCGGAGAGTGCCGGATCGCGGCGTCCCGCAGCACCCGCAGCAGCGGTGTCACCCGGTTGCGGCGGTACACGAACCTCACGATCGCGGGCGGCGCACCGACCAACGGGATGAACTGGACATTCCGATGGGTTACCCGCCTCCGGGCAACTTCGGGAACCGTGCCGACACCGCGATCGGCGGCGATCAACTCGAGCCACTCGTCGAAGTTCGAGCACGTCACCACCGGACCGTCGTGGTTCGGCCACAGATCTTCGGATGTGGTGCCGCTGAGGGTATTGATGACCAGAGGAAGCGTTCCGAACTCGGCCCAGTCGATCGAATCGCGGGTCGCGAGAGGCGACGCGGTCGAGACCGCCGCAATCCGCTGCTCCTCGAACAACGGGTGCTGCACGAACTCGTCGCCGGGAACATCCCGGCGGACGACGGCGGCGTCCACGGTGGCGTTGTTCAGCGCGGCGACGGGGTCGTCGTAGCGACGCGGAACGACGGTGGCGCGGGAGTTCTTCTCGACGTCGTCGATCACCTGCTGCGCCCACGGATCGGGGAGGAGCCAACTGAAGCCGAGGACGAGGGATCGGTTGGTGTACAGCGCAACCGCGGAATCGAGATCGCCGAGAATGACGCGCACCTTCTCGACGAATCCGGCACCGTCCTCGGTGAGGGCGAGTGCCCGCGAGGTCCGGTCGAACAATCGAACGCCGAGCGAGGTCTCGAGCTGCTGCACCGTTCGAGTCAGCGCCGGCTGGGTGATGTGGAGCTCGTTCGCCGCAGCGGTGAACGAGCCTGCCTCGGCGACGGCAACGGCCGCCCGCAGATGCCGCAGTTCGATGGACATAACTCCCAAGCATAGATCCAGCCGAATAGGCATTTCCGCTCCGCAAAGCGGCGGTGCACGATGAGGAACGGAAAGACCACGCACACATCGACCGAAAGGATCCCGGTGTTCGATCTCGACGACGGCCTCCGAACGCCCATCATCGGGGCGCCCATGGCAGGAGGGCCGAGCACGCCCGAGCTCGTCGCCGCGGTCTCGTCCGCCGGTGGCCTCGGCTTCCTTGCGGCCGGGTACAAGACAGTCGACGCGGTTCGACGGGAGGTCGACGCGGTCCGCGCGCTGACGAGCGCACCGTTCGGACTCAATCTTTTCGTCCCCGGCCGCCCCCTGGCCGATCGCGCAGCGGTGGAGGCCTACCGGGAGCGGCTGCAGCCGCTCGCCGAACGCCGGCAGGTGGTGCTGCCCGAGATCGTCGACTTCGACGACGACGCATTCGACGCCAAGGTCGACCTCGCGGTCGAGCGTGCCGTTCCCGTGGTGTCGTTCACCTTCGGCCTTCCGCCGCGGGAGGTCGTCGATCGGTTACACGACGCCGGCAGCGCCGTGGTGGCCACGGTGTCCGATGTCGACGAGGCGGTCTCGGCCGCTCGGTTGGGCGTCGACGCGATATGCCTACAAGGAGTCGACGCGGGCGGGCACCGAGCGACGCTCGACCCCGACGCCGAGCCGGACCCACGTTCGACGAGGGAATTGGTCGAGGCGGCTCGCTCGGCAGTCGACCTTCCCCTCATCGCGGCGGGCGGGATAGCGACCGGAACAGATGTTGCGACGACACTCGCGGCCGGTGCCACCGCCGTCCAGATCGGTACCGCTCTGCTCGACGCCGACGAGGCCGGGACCAAACCCGCACACCGGGCCGCGTTGCACGACGCCCGATTCACCGACACCGTCGTCACTCGCGCGTTCTCCGGTCGTCCCGCGCGTGGCCTGGTCAATGACTTCATCACCGACTTCGATGCGTATGCGGTGGCGGCATATCCGCAGGTACACCTGCTGACCAGTGGGCTGCGAGCCGCAGCCGCCGCCAGCGGCGACCCGCACGGCCTCGCCCTGTGGGCCGGCACCGGCTATCGCAGTGCTCGTTCGGCCCCCGCAGGGGAGATCGTTCGGGACCTGTGGAGTGAAACACGGTAATTCCCATGGACATCGGCGATCTGAACTTCTTCCTGGCCGTGGCCCGAGCCGGCGGAATTTCTCGGGCATCGAAGGAACTTCTGACGGTTCAGTCGAACATCAGCTCACGGATCCGCGCGCTCGAAGACGAACTCGGAGTGGCACTGTTCCGCCGTCATGCCCGTGGGGTGACCCTGACGAACTCCGGCGAACGTCTGCTGCCGTACGCCGAACAAATCACTCAGCTCGTGCGGGAAGTGACGCAGGTCGTCAGCGACGACCGCGATCCGGCTGGACGACTGGCGATCGGCTCCATGGAGACCACCGCGGGATTGCGGCTCCCCGGTGTGCTGGCCTCCTTCAGCGAGGAGTGCCCCCGAGTCGACTTCACCTTGGCGACCGACACCACCGACGCGCTGACCACCCAGGTGATCGAGCATCGACTCGACGGTGCTTTCGTCTGCGGCCCGGTGCGGCATCCGGACCTGGTCTCCGAGCAGGTCTTCGTCGAGCAGCTCGTGCTGGTGAGCGGCGTTCGCATGGCGGACCTGGACTCGATACCGGCCGACGGCGGGCGGCACAAAGTTCTCGTCCTCCGGGCCGGCTGCGCCTACCGGGCCCGCCTGGAGCGGCTCTTCGAACAGCACGGAGTGCCGAGCCCGGCGGTCCTCGAGTTCGGAACTCTCGAGGGCATCCTCGGATGTGCGGCCGCGGGGATGGGCGTGACCCTGCTGCCACTGGGTGTGGTGACCACGTCGCCGTTGGCGGCGGCCTTGAAGGTACATCACCTCGCGCCGGCCGACGCGCGCGCGGAAACCCTGTTCATCCGACGCAAGGACGCCACCATGACCCCCGCCATGTCGCGCTTCCTGTTCCACACCCACGAGTCCAGCCGCCCGGCGTCCCTGAAATCCGTGGCCCGCTAGAGCGGCCTGCGGGCCACCAATCACACCTACGCATCGTTGGCGCGGGTGCCCAACCGGCGCTCATTTCGCAGAGTTCCGACTCGACTCTCATGAGCCGCCGGTGAGGCCGCGCTGACGGGGGAGTGGACTGCCTCACCGCAAGTGTCCGCACCGGCGGATCTGCACACGCCCGAGAAAGGGCGATTCGCAGGCCGCCTAGTTTGTGACTACCCGGTTGCAGCCTCGACCAATGCGGCTGCGAGGGCATCTGGCTGGGTCAACTGCGACTCATGGCTACCGGGGGTGAATGTCTCGCCGTCGCTGGGAATTTCAACTCGCTGTCCACTTCTGCTCCTCAGGTGACTGATCCAAATCGTTGGCTCGACGTTAGATCTCCTGCGGGCAGGTGGAGTGTCTCAGTTCTGGGGCTCCCGACGGACCTTGGGTCTGGATTGGGCGGGGGAGGATTGGGTGGCCTCCGTAATTCCCCGTGCATCACACGCCTTGCGCACCCACCATCCGCAAGGACAGCTCCACATACCGCTGAGCGAGAATCGCTGGGTCGGAGTGCGTGTTCGAGGGGAACCATCGGCTTACGTCGACGCCGAGTGAGGTGATGGCGAGGGTGGCGGCTTCGGTGTCGATCGTTCGGAAATCGCCACACGCATCGCCTGATTCGATGATGCGCGTGAAGACTTTCGACGTCGATCGTCGGATCGCCGCGATTGCTTGGAAGTGTTCGGGTGAGAGCGATCGCAGCTCGTGTTGCACTACCCGCGCAAGGGAATGGTTGCGTGCGTGCCACTCCACATAGGCGGCGACGGTGGAAGTGAGCCTGTCGACCGGCAGTGCGGTGGGTTGATCGGCTTTTGTGATCGCTGAAAGCGCCGAATCGTGCCCTTCCAGGCTGATCGCGAAGAGCAGCGATTCTTTGGTCTTGTAGTGCGGGTACACGGCTCCGGGACTGAGGTCCAGACTCGCGGCGATTTCCCGAGTGGTGGTCGCCCCGTATCCCTTGGCGGCGAAGACCTCGATGGCCGCTGCTCGTATACGCGCGGCGGCCTTGGATGTACCCACCTCGCTGGCGACATCAGGCGCTGATGCACTCACCGCACTGCCTCTCAATCGGTAGGGGTTGACAGGTATCTATCGACGCCGCCAGTATATGCGAGCGCATAGAAAATAAGCACATGCTTAGAACTGAGGGGCTGCAGGTCCGCACCGACTGCCGTCCACCACGTCAATCGGTAGGAGTTACTCATGCCCGAGGCCGTCATCGTCTCCATCGCCCGTTCCCCGATCGGTCGCGCCATGAAGGGATCGCTCAAGGGCATGCGCCCCGACGACCTCGCCGCGCAGATGGTCCAGGCGGCACTCGACAAGGTGCCCGCGCTCGACCCCACCGACATCAACGACCTCATCCTGGGCTGCGGCCTGCCCGGCGGCGAGCAGGGCTTCAACATGGGCCGCAACGTCGCGGTCCAGCTCGGCTACGACTTCATCCCCGGCACCACCATCACCCGGTACTGTTCGTCGTCGCTGCAGACCACCCGCATGGCTCTGCACGCGATCAAGGCCGGTGAGGGCGACGTCTTCATCTCCGCCGGCGTCGAGACCGTCTCCCGGTTCACCGCGGGCAACTCCGACTCGCTGCCCGACACCCAGAATCCGCTGTACGCCGATGCGCAGACCCGCACCGAGAAGCTCGCCCAGGGCGGCCGGGGGTGGGTCGACCCGCGGCAGGAGGGGCTGGTCCCCGACACCTACATCGCGATGGGCCAGACCGCGGAGAACGTCGCGCAGATCACCGGCATCACCCGCGAGGAGCAGGACCGGTGGGCGGTGCGCTCGCAGAACCGCGCCGAGGAGGCCATCGACAACGGTTTCTTCGAGCGGGAGATCACCCCGGTGACCCTGCCCGACGGCACCGTCGTGGCGAAGGACGACGGCCCCCGCGCCGGCACCACCTACGAGGCCGTCAGCCAGCTGAGGCCGGTGTTCCGTCCGGACGGGACCGTCACCGCCGGCAACGCGTGCCCGCTCAACGACGGCGCCGCCGCCCTGGTGATCATGTCCGACACCAAGGCCACGGAGCTGGGGCTGACCCCGCTGGCCCGGATCGTGTCCACCGGGGTGTCCGGTTTGTCGCCGGAGATCATGGGGCTGGGCCCGATCGAGGCGTCCAAGCGTGCCCTGGCGATCGCGGGACTGGGCATCTCCGACATCGACCTCGTCGAGATCAACGAGGCGTTCGCGGTGCAGGTGATCGGGTCGGCGCGGGAGTTGGGCATCGACGAGGACAAGCTCAACGTCTCCGGCGGTGCCATCGCCCTCGGCCACCCATTCGGCATGACCGGTGCCCGCATCACCGCCACCCTGCTCAACAACCTGACCACCCACGACAAGCAGTTCGGCCTCGAAACCATGTGCGTCGGAGGCGGACAGGGCATGGCCATGGTCCTCGAACGCCTCAACTGACAACAAAGACAGGAAACCTCGATGGGCAACATCACCTACGATTTCACCGGCAAATCGGTCATCGTCACCGGCGCCGCCCGCGGCATCGGCCAGGCACTCGCACGCCACTTCGCCGACGCCAACGCGACCGTGTTCATGGTGGACTTCGACAAGGACGAACTCGACAAGTCCGCCCGTGAGGTCGGCGCGGTCGGCATCCCCGCCGACGTCAGCAGCACCAACGACGTCGAGAAGGTCATCTCCACCGTGATCGCCGAAACCGGGCGGATCGATGTCCTGGTCAACAACGCCGGCATCCTGCGGGACAAGGTGCTGTGGAAGCTGACCGACGACGACTGGGACCAGGTCCTGAATGTCCACGCCGGCGGGACGTTCCGCTTCACCCGGGCCTGCGTGCCGCACTTCCGGAAGCAGGAATTCGGCCGGGTCGTCAACATCACCTCCTACACCGGACTGCACGGCAACCGGGGCCAGGCCAACTACGCCACCGCCAAGGCCGGGATCATCGGATTCACCAAGACCGCGGCGAAAGAACTGGCCGCGTTCGGTGTCACCGTCAACGCGATCTCCCCGAATGCCGCCACGCGGATGACGGCCTCGATTCCTGAGGAGAAGATCGCCGAGCTCACCGGCCCCATTTCGCGGTTCGCCGACCCGTCCGAGATGGCCGACGCCATCTGCTTCCTCGCTTCCGAGGAAGCCGGCTACATCACTGGCGTCGTCCTTCCGGTCGACGGCGGTGTCTCCATCTGACGCCACTTCCTGAACGGATGAATCCATGACCGACGTACTCTCCCGGCGCGACATCGACTTCCTGCTCTACGAATGGCTCGACGTCGTCTCGCTGACCTCCCGCAAACGCTTCGCCGAACACTCGAAGGACACCTTCGACGCCGTCCTCGACCTCAGTGCGGACATCGCGCACAAGCACTTCGCCACGCACAACAAGAAGACCGACGCGAACGAGCCGACCATGCGACCGGACGGCACCGTCGACATGATCGACGAGGTCAAGACGGCGCTCGACGCCTACGCGGCCTCGGGCCTGATCGCCGGATCTTTCGACGAGAGCGTCGGGGGCATGCAACTGCCCACCACGGTGGCGCGGGCGGCGATGGCCTGGTTCCAGGCCGCCAACGCCGGCACCGCCGCCTACCCGTTCCTGACCGCCGCCAACGCCAACCTGATCGCGACCTACGGCACCGAACAGCAGATCGACGACTACGTCCGTCCGATGCTCGAGGGCCGCTGGTTCGGCACGATGTGCCTGTCGGAACCCCAGGCAGGGTCGTCGCTGGCGGACATCACCACCCGGGCGGTGCCGCAGGACGACGGCAGCTACCGGATCACCGGAACCAAGATGTGGATCTCGGGAGGCGACCACGAGCTCACCGAGAACATCGTGCACCTGGTGCTGGCGAAAATCCCGGGCGGCGGTCCCGGGGTCAAGGGCATTTCGTTGTTCATCGTCCCGAAGTTCCTTCCCGGCGCCGACGGCGCGGTCGGCGAGCGCAACGACGTCACGCTGATGGGCCTCAACCACAAGATGGGCAACCGGGGCACCACCAACACCCTGCTCGCATTCGGTGACGGAACACATTCCCCAGCAGGGCAATCCGGCGCTATCGGGTTCCTCGTGGGGCGGGAACACCGGGGCCTGTCGTATATGTTCCACATGATGAACGAGGCCCGGATCGGTGTCGGTTTCCTCGCGATCTCCCTCGGCTACGTCGGCTACCAGAAGTCGCTCGAGTACGCGAAGGTGCGAACCCAGGGCCGCCCCCTCGGCGCCAAGGACCCGTCCTCGCAGCCGGTTCCGATCATCGAACACGCCGATGTCCGCCGCATGCTGCTGGCGCAGAAGTCCTACGTCGAAGGCGCTCTCGCGCTCGGCCTCTACTGCTCACGCCTGGTCGACGAGCAGGACACCGCCGAGGACACGGCGACGGCCGAGGAAGCAACATTGCTCCTCGACGTCCTCACCCCGATCGCGAAGAGCTGGCCGTCGCAATGGTGCCTCGAAGCCAACAGCCTCGCCATCCAGGTCCACGGCGGGTACGGCTACACCCGCGACTACGACGTCGAACAGTACTACCGCGACAACCGGTTGAATCCGATCCACGAAGGCACGCACGGCGTTCAAGGACTGGACCTGTTGGGTCGCAAGGTCACCATGCAAGACGGTGCCGGACTCTCACTGCTCGGATCGAAGGTCACCGCGACCATCGAACGCGGCCGTGTGATCGGCGGCGACACCGCCCGCTACGCGGCCGAACTCGATGCCGTGTGGAATCGGACCGTCGAGGTCACCGCGACACTGTGGTCTGCGGGCGACGCGACGACGTCGTTGGCGAACTCGTCGGTGTACCTGGAGGCGGTCGGGCACACGGTGATCGCGTGGATGTGGCTCGAGCAGCTCACCGCAGCCGACGGCAAAGAAGGCGACTTCTACGACGGCAAGCGCCACGCCGCCCGCTACTTCTACCGCCATGAGCTGCCCAAGGTCACACCGCAACTCGACCTGCTGGCAAGCCTGGACCGGACCACCCTCGACATGAACCCCAGCTGGTTCTGAACCCCAGGAGACATTGCGCATGAGTGTGCTCGACAAATTCCGTCTCGACGGCCGCGTCGCCATCGTCACCGGCGCGTCGTCCGGCCTCGGCGTCGCGTTCGCCAAGGCCTTCGCCGAGGCCGGCGCGGACGTCGTGCTCGCGGCCAGGCGCGTCGACAAGCTGCATGACACGGCCGCGATGGTTCGGGCCAGCGGACGCCGCGCTCTCGCTGTGGCAACGGACATCGCCGACCCGGATCAATGCACGGCGATGGTCGACGCGGCGATGGCGGAGTTCGGCCGCGTCGATGTTCTCGTCAACAACGCCGGAATCGCGACCGCCTTCCCGGCCACCCGCGAGACCCCCGATCAGTTCCGGTCGGTCATCGACATCAACCTGGCCGGCTCGTACTGGGCCGCCCAGGCGTGTGGCAGGGTGATGCAACCGGGCAGCTCCATCGTCAACATTGCCAGCATCCTCGGACTCACCACCGCCGGCCTGCCCCAGGCCGCATACAGTGCCAGCAAGGCCGGCATCGTCGGTCTGACCCGGGACCTCGCCCAACAATGGGGTGCACGCAAGGGAATTCGCGTCAACGCGATCGCCCCGGGCTTCTTCGCCTCCGAGATGACCGACCAGTATCACGACGGCTACCTCGACGGTCTGGCGTCCCGGATGGTTCTCGGGCGGACGGGTGAGCCGGCGGAACTTGCCGCGACCCTCGTCTGGCTGGCTTCGGATGCCGCGGGTTACGTCACCGGACAGACTCTCGCGGTCGACGGCGGCGTCACCATCACCTGATCGTTCCGTCGACCCCGTTGCCATCCGCCGATCTCTTCACTCTCCGAGAGCAGGTAATCATGCCCACCACAGTCGAGGACGTCGACGGCCTCCACGGCCTTCTCGGACACCAACTCCAATGCAGTGAGTGGTTCGACATCACCCAGGACCGGGTGAATACCTTCGCCGACGCCACCGACGACCATCAATGGATCCACGTGGACGTCGAGCGCGCGAATACCGAAAGCCCCTACGGCGGGCCCATCGCCCACGGTTACCTCACGCTGTCGTTACTCAGTGCCATGTTCCTGCAGGTCCTCACCGTTGGGCAGGCGTCGATGGCAGTGAACTACGGTCTGAACAAGGTCAGGTTTCCGGCACCAGTTCCTGTCGGATCCAAGGTCCGACTGAGCGCGGAGCTGATTACCGTCGAAGACATCGCCGGCGGCATCCAGATCGTTGTCCGAGCAATAGTGCATTGCACCGCGGTGGACAAGCCCGTGTGCGTGGCAGAACCTGTCTTTCGATTTTACCGATGACCGCTCAATCCGATTGATAACAGTAGATTTCTCGATGGCAGTGAGTTTCTCAACGATGGACAGTCAACTTTTCGGTGAACCAGCATGACCGGACGATCTGGCGTGGCCGACGCCCCAGAATCACCTTTGCTCGACCGGCCTCATCGTCGTTTGATGTGGCACGCAACATGCGGGTCGCGGCAGGGGCCTGTCAGCCGCCTATTGGGAGGCCGCGCTGTCGCAGAACGGGCCGCGTCGTTCCGGCGGCTGCAGTCGCGGCCGCGGTACTGACCGTCCGGTTTCGTCAGCGAGCCATTGTCGGATGAGCAGGGTGATCGGAAAGCAGGTATGCGCACGCGTACTTCGGCCGATGTGGTCACGACGAGTAGCGGCCATGCTGGCTTCCACGTCGCCGGCGCGCGGCACGGTGAAGAGCACACGGAGATCGTCATGGTGAGTCAACGCAGAGGCCGAAGATTTCAACCACTTCACGCGATTCGCGCGAGTGTAGGTGGCGCGGCCTGTCTCGCCGGCCTCGTCATCGGCGCCATGGCGCTGACGATTCTCGCGTTCCCGGCGCCCGGGGTGCAGGCCGAAACGGTCACGTCCCAGAGCGGGTACAGCGCGGGGGAGCGGACCCACCCCGGATGCGCCCCCTCACCTGAGATCTGCAGAAACGAGTCGGAGCCACAGCCATAGACGCGTGGTCGGATTGTCGAAGTCGATACCGAACTCCTCGGCGACGCGGGTGATCCGGTACCGAATGGTATTGCCGTGGACATGCATTCGGTCGGCCGCTGTGGACACGCTCGCGTTCGAATCGAAGTAGGCACGCAAAGTGATCAGGAAGTCGGTGTGATGGGCGGCGTCATATGCCCGGATCGCATCGATGACGTCGAACCTGCCGAGATGCTTCTCGGCTATGTACGTGCCGATCTCCAGCAGGTTGAGCTCGGTCCAATAGTCTTCGAACACTGCCGCTGCCGGGGGGTGCAGAGTCGGATTCTCTCTCGTGACCGACTGTTGGTGCATCAGGTACTGCAATGTCCGCACCGCCTCGGTCCGGGATCGGGGTAGCTCGCCGATCTGCTCGGCGATACCGCCCACTGCGGCGACAACGGGATGCGCGCTGATCGTCGTCGCATAGGAGCCGATGTCACGAATCACCCGACGGTGGGCTGCACGGGGAGACTCACCTGCACAGGGCAGCAACGCATACACGACCGAGTCGATCAGGGCACTGTACGCACTGCGGAACTGGACGTTGCACGTGACGGTCACGAGTTGAAGTAGCCGATGCTGCTCACGCATGGCGTCGAGGCTGCCGGTGTTCGGGTGGGTGAGAGCGAAGGCCGCAATGGCGAATCCATCGGTGAACTCGAGTCCGAGTTGGGCGGCAGCGAACGGGGCCTGTGCCGGATCGTCCATCAACGTCCGCATCAGGTCGGCGTTGCGGCGCTCGGTGAAGTCGGAAGCGGACCGGGCGTGAAGCATGTGGAGACCGGCCAGTGGCGCCAGCCTGTCGAGCGCATCGAGAGCCGGTTGGCGGCGTTCACCTCCGGGATCGATGATCCAGATCGATCCGAGCAGTTCCCCGCCCGCCCGGACCGCCAGTGCCAGCCGGTCCCGTATCCCGCTCGGCGACTGCACGAACAGTGCGTCGGTGGAGGCGTAGACGACCTTGAAATCGGCGTCGAGGGCCGGGGGCGTCCGCTCCTGCAGGGTCAGAGTCGTCTCTCGCCGAAGGTCGTCGATCGGCTGGCCCGGCACTGTGGAGTATCCAAGGATGCGGCCCGAAGGGTCGACGATGCTGGCGGCCCCATTGGCTATCGAGGCAACGGCGTTGGCGAAGGCGAACAGATCGCCCAAACGCACGCCCGATACCGAATCGACCGCAGCGCCCGCGACCGCTGTTCGTGCCATCGCAATCAGCCGTGTCCAATCCGCGTCGTCTCCGACGACGAGCACCGGAACGTCGTGACGGCTGGACGCGGCCCGCAGCTCCTCGATGGGCGTTCCTCGTGCTTTGACGATCACGGCGGCGGCCTCGCCGTCGGCGGCGTGGACGAGTACTCGCTCGAATCCCACCGATCCGCACGACACCCCCATCGCAAGGACGACTGCGTTCCTGACGTTCGCCTGATCGTCGAGTGCGTCGTAGAGCTGCACGTCGGCGACGGGGCGGCGGAGGTTCTCTGCCGTCGGATTCGCGTGCAGTAGATCTTCTTGCACGAGGTCGGTCCAGGCCGACAGCGCGATCGGCACAGGTGTCGCGTCGCCGTGCCTCGACAACTCCTCCGAGAGGTCCATTGGAATATCTTACAAGCAAAGAATCCGAGCTTGGAAACTCCTCCATATCAACTAGGTGAGGTCTGGATCACTATTGGTTCACCCCACGCACCGGGTGTCAGCACCATTTCGAGGAGTCCCCATGAAACTCAGAGATATCAGGTCGTTAGTGAATGTCGAGGGCCCCGCTCGGTCCGTGTCACAACGGCTCGCACGGCGATGCCACAGCATCGAAGACGTACGCAAGATGGCCGCCGCACGTCTCCCGCTGAGCATCCTCGACTACATCGAGGGCGGCGGGGAAGACGAAGCGTCGGTCCGCCGCAATCGTGCCTCGTTCGACGACTGGTCCTTCGTGCCACGGTGGGGTGCGGTGGAGAACCTCGACTTGGCGTCGACACTCCTGGGCGAGCCGGTATCCATGCCGTTGATGCTCTCTCCCACCGGGGGAACTCGGCTCTTTCACCCGGAGGGCGAACTCGGTGCGGCGCGTGCTGCTCTCGCCGCGAATGTCCCATATGGTCTGGCACACCTGAGTACGACGCCGATGGAACTGGTCAGCGCGCAGACCCCGGGCCTTCGTCGCTGGTTCAACATCGAACCGATGGCGGACAAGGGCATGCTCCAGGCGATGCTCGACCGGACGGCGGACGCGGGGTACGAGGCCTTGCTGGTCAATGTCGATTGCCGAGCGATCGGTCATCGCGAACGCGACTACCGCAACGGCTTCACGGCACCTCCGTCCCTGAAGCCGCGGACGGTCATCGAAGGGGCACTACATCCCACGTGGGCGTGGGGGTTTCTGCGCAACGACGCGATCGCCTTCCCCAATCTCGACGGGACCATCGCGGAAGGGCCGCTGGCGAGCACACCGGATATGTGGCGAACCCTGCTGTCGGGTTCCTACGAGCCCACCGACTGGGACACCCTCTGCGACCTACGCTCCCGATGGAGCGGTCCGATCGTCCTCAAGGGGTGCGTCAGCGCCGACGACGCGGCGATCGCCGCTGACATCGGGATCGACGCCATCCAGGTCAGCAACCACGGCGGCAGGCAACTCGATCACATGGCCTCCCCGATGGACGTTCTGCCGGAGATCGTCGACCGCGTGAACGGTCGGGTCGAGATCATCGTCGACGGTGGCATTCGCCGCGGCTCGGACGTGATCAAGGCTCTGGCGCTGGGGGCGAATGCGTGTGCGATCGGACGCCCGTACCTCTACGGCCTCGCGGCGGCGGGTGAGGAGGGTGTCGCGCACGTGCTGCGGATCTTCGCGGAGGAGATGACCCGGACGATGATGCTGCTGGGGGTCTCGAGCATCAAGGAACTGCAGGACAACGGACCGTCGCTCGTGCGCAACCGCCACGCCGCCTTCGCCGCCTCGACGAACCCGTACACCGGAACGCAGACCGCGCGGAAGCAGAAGTCCTCGTCATGACAAGTCGTGCCGGAGGCTACTCTCACCGATTCCTGTGTGCCGGCGCACTCGCCGCCCTTCTCCTCTCCACGGCCGGTTGCGGTCGGCTCGAGGAATTTGCGAACCCACCGGCCTCGGCTCCCGTCGAGGGCGACAGTACGCCCGCGCTCGCGGTGAACGACTCGGCCGTCGCATTGCTGCCCGACACGGTGGCAGCACGCCGCACACTGCGGGTGGCGATCCCGACGAATGAACCGCCCACCCAGTTCTATTCGGAGGGCACCCGGTACATGACGGGGACGAACCCCGATATCGCGAGACTCATCGGGAAGGCCCTGAACCTCGACGTCGACATCATGGTCGTCAATTTCGACTCCATCATTCCCGGGATCGCAGCCGGACGCTACGACATGACGGTGTCCTCGATGACGCCCACGACCAAGCGGATGGCGGCAATGGATTTCGTCGACTACATGCAGATGGGAAACGCCATCGTCGTCGCGAAGGGAGGGGAGCCCGTCACGAAGGACACACTCTGCGGCAGGAAGGTCGGCGTCCTGACGGGCTCGTATCAGCTCACCGTCACCATTCCGGCGTATGAGCAAGAGTGCGTGGCCGCCGGTAAGCCGCCGATCCAGACCGGCCAGTTCCAGGACACGCGGCAGGCGATTTCTGCGCTGACCAGCGGCCGGCAAGACGCCGTCCTGGCAGATTCCCCGATTCTCTCGTACGCCACGGCGAACAATCCCGACCTCGAGTTGTCGGACACCTTCGATTACGCCCCCGTCGCCGTGGGCGTGACCAAGGAACCCGCACTCGTCGACGCCGTGTCCGCGGCACTGGACTCCGTCATCGCCAGCGATGCGTACAGGGAAGTGCTCGGAAAATACGGTTCGGAGTCCGCGATGATCACTCGAGCTCGCGTCAACGCGGCTCAATAAGGAGACCTACCATGCAACAATTGGCCTCGCGAGACGCCTTCCCTCCTCCGTCCGCGGTATCGGCGTCCCCGGACACGTCCATCCCGGTTGTGCCGCTCAAACATCCTGTCCGACAGACGTTCGGACTGGGACTGCTCATCGTCGCCGTGGCAGTGACGTGGAACGTCGCGACGAATGACCGATTTCATTGGAATGTCGTGTCGTCCTATCTCTTTGCCCCGGAGATACTTCGAGGCGTCGTTCTGACGATCATCTTGACAATCGTCTCGATGACCGCCGGCATTTCGCTCGGAACGCTCCTTGCCGTCATGCGACTGTCGGACAACCCGATCGTCAATTCGATCGCGCGGGGCTACATATGGTTCTTCCGGGGAACCCCGCTCCTCGTTCAGCTGATCTTTTGGTACAACATCGCAGCCCTTTATCCCACCATCTCGATCGGAATCCCGTTCGGGGGACCCGAGTTCATGGTCGGTTCCGTCAACACGCTGATCACGCCACTCGGGGCTGCTCTCCTCGGGCTGTCTCTGAACGAAGCGGCATACATGGCAGAGATCATCCGTGGTGGCATCGGATCGGTGGACAACGGCCAGTACGACGCGGCTCAGGCGCTGGGAATGAACAGGACTCAGCTGATGCGCCGCATCATTCTTCCCCAAGCGATGCGTGTGGTGCTTCCCCCGACGGGGAACCAGGTGATCTCGATGCTGAAAGGGACAACCCTCGTCAGCGTTCTGGCGATCTCCGATCTGCTGTACTCCGCGCAGATCATCTATTCGATGAACTACCAGACGATCCCGCTGCTCATCGTCGCGAGCCTCTGGTATCTCCTGATGACCACCATCCTGAGCTTCTTCCAGGACAAGCTCGAGAAACACTACGCGCGCGGGTTCACCGCGTCGGTAGCCCCCACACGCCGTCGATTTGCATTGGGAAGGGCGAAATGAACACCGTCATGGTGAAAGCACAGGGCGTCCGGAAGCGCTTCGGTACCACCGAGATCCTCAAGGGCATCGACCTCAGTGTCGAGCGCGGATCGGTGACATGCCTCATCGGACCGTCCGGGTCCGGGAAGACAACCTTCCTGCGCTGCATCAATCACCTCGAGAAGGTGGATGCGGGACGCCTGTACGTGGACCAGCAATTGATCGGCTACACGGAACGCAATGGCCGGCTTCACGAAATGAAACCACGGCAGACGGCACGGTCTCGGCTGAATGCCGGCATGGTGTTTCAGCGCTTCAACCTGTTTCCACATATGACGGTTCTCGAGAACATCGTCGAAGCCCCGATTCACGTTCTCGGCAGGTCCCGCGCCGAGGTGACAGCCGAGGCGCACGTGCTCCTCGATCGTGTCGGACTGGGGAACCGAGGTCAGGCATACCCGCGGGAGCTCTCCGGGGGACAGCAACAGCGGATTGCGATTGCCCGGGCACTGGCGATGAAGCCCAAGTTGCTGCTCTTCGACGAACCGACCTCAGCGCTCGACCCGGAACTCGTCGGTGAGGTACTGGACGTGATGAAGTCCCTTGCGGAAGCGGGGATGACCATGGTCGTGGTGACCCACGAGCTGGGGTTTGCCCGCGAGGTCAGCGACCAGATCGTCTTCATGGACCAGGGGGTCGTCGTCGAGGCAGGCCCGCCGTCCGAGGTTCTCGGGAATCCGCGGCAGGAGAGAACCCGCGCGTTCCTCTCGAAGGTCCTCTGAACAGCTCACCCGCCCGCCCGACAATCGAGAACAACGAACACTCAGGACTGAGGAAACACATGAACAGGCAACACGTCAGCACCGAGCACGCACCCCGCCCTGCAGGGCACTACTCCCAGGCGATCATTGCCGGTGGGGTCCTCTACACGGCAGGCCAGACTCCCCACCACCCGAACACCTGGGAACTCGTCGGCACCACCATCGAAGAACAAACGGAACAGGCGATGCGCAACCTCGCGGCCGTACTCGAATCGTGCGGCTCGGACTTCTCACATGTGGTCAAAGCCACCGTCCACCTGCAGAATCCAGCGCGAGACTTCACCGGTTTCAACGAGACCTATCAGAAGTTCGTCTCGCACCCGTACCCGGCGCGCACCACCGTAGGATCGCATCTCGGCGACTTCCTGGTCGAAATCGACGTCGTCGCTCTGTGCCCAGAGAAAACCCAGTCCCGATAGGGCCCCGCACGGCTAAGATCATGTGGCATTCTCACGAGGTGCGACGGTGCGGAGGTGAGAGTGGTGCGGCCGGTGTTCCGGCCGCGACCACGTCAGGGGCAACCCCTGGCTCGACAGTGTTCATCGGAGACACCGTCCGACGCGCGACCGTATGCTCCGCGTGCCGGGGCGCGCCGCAGACGACAGATATCGGTCACCTCGCACCGTCGCACACATGACAGCCGGCCGGGCCTTGCAGCCTGAAATCGCTCGTCGCCTCGCTTCGGCGGCGACCGCCGGGGCCTGGACCAGAGCCGGCCTCGTGCTCCGCTTCGAGGAAACCGGTGTGCCGGATGCCGGCCGGATCGCGACACGGCTCCACGACCTGATGCCCACCCCGCCGATCGACGGCGTCGACAGCGTCTATCGATTGCTGTCCGAGCTCCCGCAGATCGAGCAACCGGAGACGGTCGTCGAGGTGTCCGGCAGTGACTGGAAGTTCGACGTCCCGCGGTGGTCGCGCACGGCGGCGGTCGCCGAGGCGGTCGGTCTCACCCCCGCCGAACTCGACTGGTTCGCAGATCCCGGCGGATGGCTGCGCACGAAAGCCACTCCGCTGCAGCACTACCGTTATCGGATCCGTTCGGACAACCGCCTGCTCGAGGCGCCCAAGGAACGCCTTCGAGAGGTGCAGCGCCGGATTCTGCGCTCTGTGCTCGACCGCGTCCCTCCCCACGTCGCGGCGCACGGATTCGTCCGAGGCCGCAGCGTCCACACCTTCGCCGCTCCCCATGCAGGACACGAGGTCGTGGTGCGCATGGACCTCCGCGCCTTCTTTCCTTCGGTTTCCCGGACTCGGGTGAGGGCGGTCTTCGATGCCCTCGGCTACCCGACCCGGGTGTCACGAGTGCTGGCTGGGCTCTGCACCACGTCCACCCCGCCCGGTATTCTCGCGCAGCTTCCCTTCGATGCGGCGAGTCGGCTCCGGGGTGCGCACCTTCCGCAGGGGGCACCGACCTCGCCGGCGCTCGCCAATCTCGTCGCACACCGGCTCGACCGGAGACTGACCGGACTCGCGAGAACACATCGCGCTGGTTACACGAGGTATGCCGACGACCTCGCGTTCTCCGGCACGGAACTGGCGGCGGACCGGCTGATCCACGCCGTCGGCCGCATCGTTGCGGACGAAGGCTTCTCGGTACACCCCGGCAAGACCCGGATCATGCGGGCACACCGATGCCAGCACCTGGCGGGGCTGGTGGTCAATACCCGTCCGCAGGCGGCGCGAGCCGACTACGACGACCTGCGAGCGCTGCTCTTCAATTGCGCTCGCTACGGACCCGATTCGCAGAATCGTGACGGCAGATCACATTTCCGTGAATACGTCTACGGACGTATCGCCTGGGTCGGGGAATCCAACGTGAGCAGGAAACGGTCGCTGCACACACTGGCCGACCGGGTCGACTGGGCGGGGTGAGGCTCGCATGAAACCGTGCCGCCCGCACGGTGCGTTCCGAGGGGAGCGCTCAGGTATTGCCTGCGTGCTGGTCGACCATCGTGCGGAGTCGCGCCGCGACGTCCGGTGCGTTGTGCAGGTCGGAGTGGATACAGAGTGATTCGACGGTGACGTCGATCTCGGTGCCGTGGATCGATATCGTCTTGCCGTCGACGAGTGCCCGGCGTGCTTTGGCTTCGATGTGGACGAGATCATGGGGGGCGGCGGTCCGGTTGACGATGATGGTGCCGTCGTCGTTGTAGTCGAGATCGACGTAGAACTCGGCGACGAATTCCACACCGCGGCGGTCGGCCACGCGCTGATGGGCGGTGTGGGGGAGGCCGAGGATCGGGACACCGTACTGTTCGGCGACATCACAGGCGGATTCCATCAACTCTTCGCTGCGCGAGAGCATCCCGTAGAGGGCGCCGTGCGGTTTGATGTGATGTAACGGTGCGCCTACGGCGTCGAGAAATGCAGTCAGGGCGCCCACTTGGTAGCGGATCAGATCCCGGATCTCGTCCGCGGTCAGCATCATTTCTCGACGCCCGAAACCCACCGGGTCGGGTAGCCCCGGGTGAGCGCCGACAGTGACATTCGCGTCGAGGGCGGCGGTGACCGTGTGCGCCATGGTGCTCGGGTCTCCGGAGTGCATGCCGCAGGCGACGTTGATGGTGTCGACGTAGTCGAGCAGGGCGGTGTCGTTGCCGAAGGTGTGAATGCCGAAGGCTTCGCCCATGTCCGAGTTGAGGGTGATGGACATCAGGCGTCCGTTCCCGTGGGAACATCCAGGGAGGGTGCCCTGCGCGCACCGACGGCGAGTTCGACGCCGCGGGCGACCTGGAGCAGTGTCGTTTCTTCGAAGCGGGTGGACATGATCTCCAGACCGACCGGGAGTCCGTCTGCCGTGAATCCGGCAGGGACGGAGACTGCGGGAAAGTGCAGTTGGGAAGCGATGACGGTGTTCGTCGGATAGGTCAGGCAGGTCCAGCGGCCGCCGAGCACGTCGTCGTGCGTGGGCGCCGGGAGTTTCACGTCGGGAAAGACGATGGCGTCGAGGGCGCGTTCGACGAACAGCGCTGTGGCGATTCGCGCGAACTCTTCGCGTGCGAGGACGCGGTCGAGATAGTCGGGATCGGATTTGGGGTCCGCGGGGCCGTCGGTGATGCCTTCGAACAGGTCGAGATGCGGGTCGTACGTGCCGTTTCGGCGAACCTCGTCGACACCGGCGATTCCGATATCGGGGTTTTCGGCGAAGAAACGGTTCATGTCGTTGCGGGAGCGGGTGAAGTAGAGCGAGGTGAACGAGACGTAGTGGTCGAGCTTCGGGATCTCGACGTCGACCAGTTCAGCACCGGCGGCGTCCAACTCCGCGAGTGCGTTGTCGATGACCTCGTTGACGGCTGATCCGGCCGAATCGTTCGAGTCGCCGAATGCGCTGCGCAGGACGCCGATCCGCTTGCCTGCCACAGTCGCGCCCTTGATGTTCTCGGCGAAGGAACCGGAGTGGCGGTGATGGCGAGCCACCGTGGTGAAATCGTCGGTGGGGTCGTAGCCGACCAGGACGTCGAGGAGTTTGGCGGCGTCGGTCACGGTTCGGGTCATCGGGCCGGCAGTGTCTTGCGGTACCACCAGGGGCGACATGCCGTTGCGGCTGATCATGCCGGGTGTGACGCGGAAGCCGACGAGGTTGCAGAACGAGGCGGGGAGACGGATCGAGCCGCCGGTGTCCTCTCCGATACCGACGAGGGCGAGATTTGCCGCGATGGCTGCTCCGGAACCGCTGCTGGATCCGCCCGGATCCCGGGTCAGGTCGTAGGGGTTCTTGGTGACCCCGGAGACGGAGGAGGTCGAGAACCATGAAGTGGCGAAGTCGGGCATCGTCGTCTTGCCGAGGATGATCGCGCCGGCGGCCTTGAGCTTCTTGATCGCGGTTGCGTCCTCGGTTGGCACGTAGTTCGCGGCGTTCTTGTTGCCGAAGGTAGTGCGCATCCCTGCGGTCGCGGCCTGATCCTTCACCAGGACGGGCACTCCGTGGAGGGGCCCTGCCAGCTCCCCGGTCAGAGCGAAGGAGCGGTCGAGCACGTCGGCGTCGTCGAGGGCGGTGTCGGACACGGTGATGACCGAGTTCAGTCGAGGCCCGTCCTGGTCGAGAGCCGCGATGCGGTCGAGGTATGCCTGGACGACGTCGCGCGTCGTTGCGGTGCCGTTGCGATAGGCCTGCTGAACGCTGTCGATGGTGGCTTCTTGGATATCCCAGTCGAGGCTCATCTGTGGTCACTTCCGTGGTGCCCGGCGCGCGGGCCGGGGCGGCGGTTGGGTTGTTTGTCGAGGTGTGTGGGCGGGATTTCGCCCAACGTTCAATGTTGGACATTGAACGTTGGGCGTTACTGTAATGCAGAGCACAACATCAGGCAACGGAGAGGTGTCCCGCAATGGATCGAGCGTTCAGGCCGAAGGCGCTGACCCGTAAGGACGCCTCGGGGCAGATCGCGAGGCAGCTCAGATCGGCGATCGCCGACGGCGTCTGGGTCCCGGGGGAGCGGCTGCCCACCGAACTCGATCTCGCGGACACGTTCGACGTGTCGCGCAACACCGCCCGCGAGGCCCTCAAACTGCTGACCGCGACCGGACTGCTCACCTCGGTCCGCGGCGGCGTCGGAGGCGGCACCTATGTGGCCGTCCCGGACTCGGACGACATCGCCGAGTTGCTCGGCGATGCCATCCGCCTCTGGTTCCGCGCCGGCGACGTCACCGTGCACGACGTGGACGAAGCGCGCCGGGTGCTGGAGGAATTCAGTGTCGCGATGGCGGCGCAGCGCCACACCGAAGGAGACCTCGAGGCCATTTGGAGGCCGGTGCTGGCGTCGCGAGATTTCGAGATGGACATCGAAGAGTGGCTCGGCCTGGACCTGGAATTTCACACCGCGATCACCCGGGCGGCGCACAACCCGATCCTGGAGTTGGCGATGACCTCGGTGCACCTGATCCGCCCGGTGACCAACCGTGTCTTCGTCGATCGATTGGATCGACGCCTGGTGATGGAACAGCACGAGGGCATGTATCAGGCGATCGCCACCGGCGACCCGGTAAAGGCCCGTGAGGCGTTCGCGACTCACATCGGCTACCTCGATTCGGTGCGCAGCGAGGTGCTGCGCGACCTGAACACCGACGACGTCAGAATCTCCGACATCCCGGGTGTGTAAGGGGCAACCGCTTTCTCGGCAGCGTGTCTGACGGCCCGCTCGGTCAGCCGCGACCGATGTACGGAATCCCGGTGGCCATGAACGTCATCATCGGCACGGTGGCGTCCAACGAGTTCTGTACTCGACCGCGTCCCTCCTCACGTCGCCGCGCGTTCCAATTCACTTCATGCCAGCCGGGGACGTGGCGTTGCCGAGCCAAGAGACTTTGGTCGTTCTCTCACGCTTCAGGACGGGTGTTGGCGTGCTGGCTACAGCCGAAGCCCGACAGTGAGCAACTCCCTGGAAGGAATGGCATCGATCCCCCGGGGTGAGCGAGGATTGATTGGTGATGACGCGGTTCCCCAGTGAGTTCCGGCGCTGGCGCACGGCCCGCCGGATGAGCCAGCTCGATCTCGCGCTTCGGGCGGGCACCACCCAGCGGCACGTGAGCTTCATCGAACAGGGCCGCTCCCGCCCGGGGCGGGGCATGGTGTTGCGCCTGGCGGAGTCGATGGAGCTCACGCTACGGGAGCGCAACGAGTTGCTCCTCGCTGCCGGCTTCGCCCCGGCATTCCCGGAGTCACCGCTCGACGACGAGGCGCTGCGCCCGGTTCGTCAGGCGCTGGAAACGATTCTCGACGGTCATCTCCCGTACCCGGCGATGGTCATGCGGCCGCACGGCATCCTCGTCACCGCCAACCGGGCGTTCGAGGTGTTTTACGAAGGCGTCGACCCCGCGTTGCTCGCACCACCGGTCAACGTGTTCCGCCTGGCCCTGCACCCCGAGGGGAACGCGCCCCGGGTGCGCAACCTGCCGGAGTGGGGCAGGCACATCACCGAGCACCTGCGGGCTCAGCTGGCGCAGAGCCCCGACCCGGCGTTGGAGGCGCTGCTCACCGAACTCGAGTCCTACCTTCCGCCGCTGCCCGAGGAGGCCGACGTGCTCGGCTTCGCGGTGCCGCTGGAGCTGGGCTCGGCCGATGGCGACCTCCGGCTGATCACGACGCTCACGTCGTTCGCGACCGCCGCCGACGTGACGCTCGCCGAGCTGCACCTCGAGGCGTTCCTGCCCGCTGACCACGGCACCGCCGAGGTGCTGCGCCGCCGATGGGGTGAGGATCGACGATGGGGGTGACGATCGACGATGCCCGGGCGATCGTCGGCACGTTGCCTCGTTCCTACGAGGCGCTCGTACGCGACGAGGTGAGGTTCCGGGTGGGACGCATGGTCTACGCGGCGTTCTACCAGGACGACACGATCATGGGCTTCGGCTTCCCCAGGGAAGAGCGGGAGGCGCTGGTGGCCTCGGAGCCCGATAAATTCCTGATGCCCCGCGCCTCCGACATGCGGTTCCGGTGGGTCTGCGTACGGCTCGATGCCCTCGACGTCGAGGAGCTGCGAGAGCTACTCGTCGACGCGTGGCGCATGTGCGTGCCGAAGAAGGTGGCCGCCGCCTACGAGGGTTGACTGATGCCCATGCTCCGAATGACATGGCCGACGTCGGGTCGTGCCGAATGGGAGAGCGCAGTTCTCCCAGCGACGGCGGCGAAAGGTTTCTTCGGCACGCTGATGCGTCAGCAGGGTCGGGTGCCGAGGGTGCCGGTCACCGACAGGCTAGCTAGTTACGTTGTGGTGCAGATGGATCGATGCCCGCGGGAAGAGTGTCTCACCGGCCGATCTCGAGGACTTCCTGCGCGCCCACCCCTCGTCAGCCAGTGCATGGTGGTCGGCGATGCACGCCCATACATCGGCCCCCTGATCACCCTCGATCCCGATCCCTACCCGGCTGGAAGGACCGACACGGCGTCCCGCCCGCCACGCCACTGCCGGAGTTACTCCGCAATCGCGACCTGATCGCCCAAATCGATACCGCGGTCGCCGAAACCAACGAGAAGGTCTCCAGGGCAGAGCAAATCAAAGAATACCGAATCCTCGACGCCGAGTGGACGCAGAAAAGCCATCGATCAAGCGCGAGGTCGTCCTCGAGCAACACACGACGGACATCGAGTCCATCTACTCCCGATAGCGGGGGTGGTCGGCGGGCCCGAAGCGTCCGCAAAAACCTGTTGGCGGACCACGGCGACCACTGCTACTTTTCTGGAGGCCGTGCGAGAGAACGAGGAGGTGGTACCCGTGAACGCAGTATCGACATGGGTGCTCCCCTTCGGGGTCACGGTCGGGCGATGGGTCGCCCGGGAGCGCCGTTGACGAAGCACTCCCGAAAGGCACGACAATGCAATTCACTTCCGAACAACGCCTCGACGACGGTGTCCTCGAGCGCGAATTCACTCTCGGCGAGATCCCCGGCATCCTGTGGACGCCTGGATCCGCATCTGCACCACCCGCACCGGCGCCGCTGATCCTGGTCGGCCACCCCGGCGGACTGCACAAGATGTACCCCCGACTGGTGGCCCGGGCCCGGGGCGCCGCGGCGGAGGGCTTCGCCGCGGCCACCATCGAGCTCCCCGGGAGCGGCGACCGGCCCCGTTCCGCCGCCGCCGAACAGGCCCGCGCCGACCTGCACCGGGCGCTGGAGGCCGGCGAGTCGGTCGACGACGGGATCATCGACCGGCTCGTCCTCCCGCTGGTCGAAACGGCGGTCCCGGAATGGCGGGCCGTCTTGGACGCCCTCCTTTCGCTGCCCGAGATCGGCGGCCCGGTCGGGTACTCGGGAGGGGTGATCGCTGTCGGCATCCGGCTGGCGGCGGTCGAGCCGCGCGTCTCGGCCGCCCTGCTGTTCGCCGGGAGTTTCGTGCCCCGCACCATGTTCGAGGAGGCCCGGCAGGTCACCATTCCGCTGCAGGTCCTGCTGCAGTGGGACGATGAAGGAAACGACCGGCAACTGGCCCTGGACCTGTTCGACGCCTTCGGCTCCAAGGAGAAGACGCTGCATGCCAATATGGGCGGGCACACCGGCGTTCCGCAGTTCGAGGGGGACGCCGGGAACCGGTTCTTCGCCCGGCACCTGAAGTGATGCCGGCCCGTCAGGCCGGCAGCAGACGATAGGAGCTGCCGGCCAGCTCTCGCTGGTGAGTGCGTGCGCGGCACGTTTTAGTCAGCAGTCGCGCGCGGCGTACGACAAAGCCATCGGGCCGGCGGGCAACACCGCCGAGACCGCCTACCTGACCCGCCGCCGCGACCAACTGCGGTAGCGCTCACGGATCCGCTTCCGGGAACCGCTCGGACGGTTCAAGGTTCCGACGACTCGTGTCGGTCTTCGTTCGACGAGTGGATTCGTTTCCCCGGATAAGCTCGTAAAGAGTTGCGAGCCCGATTGCCAACGACGATGACGATGACGAAGGATTCATTGGTGAGGTGCGGCAAGCCAGGATGGGGATCGGGGTCGGCGAGTCTCGTGGTAGTGGCGGCCCTTGCGATGACCGCGTGCGGCGACGGGCTGGGCACTCATCCGATTGACGAGGATGCTGCCCGTGATGCATTGAAGAGCCGTGGAGTGGAGATCCCGTCCACGTTCAGATTCGGTCAGATGTACGAATCGCAGGTCTTTTCGGGTGCGAACTCATACCTGGGTCGCTACGACGGGCCCCAGACCGTCTTCGTGAATTCGGCCCAACTGTCCGCCGCCAACTCGACGTTTCCACCCCTGCAACCAATCCAGTGCACCGATCCGGCAGTCGCCGGGCTCGAGTGGGAAATCCTAGGATTCTCTTGTACCAAGGAGATGCAACTACTCGCTAGTGAGAACCCCGTGAACAGCGAGTTCCCCACCGACAAAGTCACACTGCTTCTGACCAGCGACGGCACCCGCGCCCACCTTTTCGTCAGCGCAGAAGGGCACTGACCACACGGGATCGGTGACATAATGCCGTACTCGAGTGAATTCCCGTCATCAACCTCACCGATCCCGACTGGCCAAAGAACCGGATTCAGTCGTGCCGGTTTTTGTTCCAGAGCTGATGGATAAGCCCGCTGGGGGAAGCGACGGTCTCGACTGTGAAGCGGTCTTCGATGCCGTCCAAGCCCTCCCACAGGGATATGCCGCGCCCGAGGGTGATGGGCACGATCACCAGGTGCATCAAGTCGATCAAGTCGGCTTGCAGAAACTGCCGCACAGTCGAGGGACCTCCGCCGATCCGGATGTCGTGACCGTTCGCAGCTTCCTCGGCCATGCGCAGCACCTCACGGGGTGGCGCGTCCACGAAGTGGAAGCTGGTTCCGTTGGGAAAGTCGATGCTGGGGTGTGGGTGGTGGCTCATGACGAACACTGGTGTCTGAAATGGCGGTTCGTCGCCCCACCAGCCTCGCCACCCGTCGTCGGGCCAATCGCCGGTCTGGGGGCCGAACTTGCGACGGCCCATGATCTCTGCGCCGATGCCTTGGCTCCACAGGCTGGTCAGGGCGCGGTCCAGGGTGACGGGGGCGTCTACCCGGTCGACCCCGTGGATGACGCGTCCGTCGAACCGATCGAATAGCCGTTCGGCACCGCCGATCGGGGCGTCGAACGTCACGAACTCGCCGGCGGCGTAGCCGTCGAGGGAGATGTTCATGTTGTGGATCCGGGTGCGGGGCATGGGCGACTCCTTCAATGATCGAATGATCCAGATATACCTAAACAGACCGGCGGAGACGGCCGAACTCATCGCGGAACATTGAAAATAGTGTTCCGTTGGGCGATCGTCTATCGGTCGTTCCGCCGTGGGCGGCGCCGGCGATCCTGGACACCGAGACGGAGACGCTGAATGCCCTTCTGACGGCGATAGGGGCGGGATGATGGCGAGGTAGCGGATCGCCCGCCAACATCCGGGTGTATCCGAGACACGTCGCGAGGGTGATCGGGGTCAACACCGGCATTACCGTGGCGCGCCGGCATCGGTCAACGACCTGCCGATGGCGCAGAGGGCGCCGGAGGAGATCTCGGCCCATATGCAGTACATGAATGACTTCGCCGCTCGGCTCGATGGCACCGGCGAGTTCGTCGACAGTCAGGCACTTTCCGCGGAGGGCATGTTCGTCCGGTACGACGGCGAGGGGCGGCCGCCGGTGACCGATGGCCCGTTCGCGGAGACCAAGGACGTGATCGCCGGTTGGATGGTGATCGACGGCGACACCTACGAGCGGGCACTCGAGCTGGCCGGCGAGTTGTCCGCAGCTCCGGGTGCGGGTGCCACGCCGATCCACGAGTGGCTCGCAGTTGCGCCCGTTCCTGGGTGAATGTGCGACCGTGACGGAGTGACGGACGGTGGGTGAGGCCCTGCTGCGGACACTTTCCCCTATCGTGACCCCGATCGAGGCCGTGCGCGGGGTGCTGCGGATGATGGATCGGGTGGACGAGGTGACAAATGCGGGGTCGGCGAGGGGTTGGCGGATTTCGCTAGGGGTGTGCGCGGGTCTGCTGCTGGGGTTCTTCTGACCCGAAAATAGGATGGTGAGTGGGCAGGCCGAAGGCACCGGGCGGAGCCGGGTTATGGTGTTCTGCCGCAAGAAGTTTGGGGTCAGGCGACGGTGTCGGTGATGACGGCTTTGCCGTCGCGGATGGCGATGTGCTGGCCGGTGAGTGTCTGGAGTTGGGTGGCGAGGTCGCGGGCGCGGCGGTGTTTGTTGATCCGGGATTCGTAGTATCCGGGCCCGAGGTCGCAGAATTTGGCGTCTGGGTCGGAGAGCAGGTGGTAGATGACGGTGAGTATCGAGTTGCCGGTGGCGACGATCGCCTTCTGCTTGCCGCGGCGGCCCGCGAGGCGCCGATAGCGGGTGCCGAGGAAGGTGTCGGCGCGGGAGTTGGCGAACGCGATGCGCCCAAGGGTTCCGGCCAGCCAGGGGTTGCCCTTGCCGCGGCCCTTGCTCGTGGACTTGCCGGCCGACTGGTGGGTCTGCGGGCAGAACTTCGCCCACGACACCAGATGTGCGGCGGACGGGAATCGGGTCATGTCGACCCCGGTCTCGGCGATCAACTCGGCGGCGGCAACGGTGTTCACGCCGACGATGTCAGCGAGGCGGGTTGCCTGTCGGGAGAAAGGGCTGATCGCGTCCTCGATCAGCGCGTCGAGTGCGGCGATCTGGTCGCCGATCCGGTCACTGTTGTCGAGCATCATCGTCAGAATCGTCGCGTGGTGGTCGGTGAAGAATCCGCGCAGCGCCTCTTCGAGCTGGTCGGTCTTCTTCCGCGCACCGCTCTTGGCCAGTCGGGCCAGTGTCCGCGGATCGCGCTCTCCGGCGATGAGGGCGTGCATCATCGACCGTCCGGATGCGCCGTGCAGGTCCGAGAGCACCGACGAGATCTTGATCTGGGCATCCTCGAGCAGCTTCTCGACCCGTTGCTGCTCGCGGGTGCGGTCCTGCACCAGGGCACGGCGGTAGCGGGTGAGGTCACGTAGCCGGCGGATCTCGGGCGGCTGCACCAGCGATGGCCGGCACATGCCACGTTCGGCCACCTTCGCCAGCCATACCGCGTCGGCCCGGTCGGTCTTCGCCCTGCCCGGCACGTTCTTCACCTCGCGGGCGTTGACCAGCCAGCAATCGAAGCCCTCGGCTTCGAGAAGGTAGTACACGCCCTTCCAGTAGGTGCTGGTGGATTCCATCACCACCCGCTGCACGTGCCAGTGCCGCAACCAGGCCACCATCGCCAGCAGCTGTGCGGTGGTCGTGCCGTAACCGCGCAGCTCCTGCATTCGCCTACCGAGCCGCTGCGGGTGCGGCACCCGCACACACGCCTCAAGAACGGCTTTGCCGAGATCCAGCGCCGCGACCCGCTCCACGAGCAATTCGACATCGTCGACCTCATCCATGACGAAACTCCTTCCCACCGAACCGATTGCATGAACACGGTCGCCCGCGGGAGCCGAACAGGGAAAGGTAAGAGTCGGACCCTCGTGCTCGTGGCAACAATGCGCAGCCCCACGATCGGCTCCCCGGATCAAACTGTTATTCGGGCTCACCGGCGCCAAGAAAAGATCGACCTCGGCGAGCGACCGCACCCGATTTTCCCGCATGCGCGGGCGTCCCCGGAAGGGACCACACAACTGTTATCCGGGTTGTTCGGTGTCGAGGGGGTCGGTGATGAGGTGGGCGGGGCCTGGGGTGGCTTGTGGGCGAGTTCGTGTTGAAGGTCCTGCGCATCTCGCTGACGCTGAGTGGCGCGAGGTCGGAAACGATCGAGGTGCCGTGCCGGTGGTAGTGGGGTCAGGTACTTACCTAGCTGCCGACATCATCGTTCGCCAGGGGTGGGCGTCTCGCCCAGTCCGGTGATGACGGCCTCTGGTCTCCGGGTCGGTTGACATGATGCTTGACCTACCGCGCCTCTCGGTGGTCCCAGTAGCGGGTGCGATCGTGTGAGTGGGCGCAGAGAGAACCACCGGCTGTCCCGTTTCCGATGGCAGGGCTACGGTGAGGCAGCCTGTGCGCCCGCAGAACCACGTCGTGGGTGTGGTGTGCACCCGCGCCGCCACTGATCGAACGCTCCCGCACCTCGTTCACGTCGATGTGCCAGCTGTCACCGAGTAGCGCCGCCACATCACCGGGGGAGACCCAGTCGTCGGGATCGAAGCCGTGCTCGCGCGCCGTATCCGCATTGCGGATGTCGTGGTGCACAACGAGCAAGATGCCGCCCGGTGCGACGACGGAGACCAGCGTGCGTTCGGCGGCACGGTCGGCGCTACTGCGCAGGGCGGGGTATTGAGCTGAGACCAGGTCGAAACCGCCCGCGGGCAAATCGGCATCGAGCAGTCCGCTCAGCACCCAGGTGATGTCCACGTCTTCCCCGTCGGCGTGGGCCCCGGCCCGGTCGAGGGCGATTCGAGAAACGTCCAGCGCGGTCACGGCCCATCCCTGGCGGGCGAGCCAGAGCGCGTCGGCGCCTTCGCCGCAACCGACGTCCAGGGCGCGTCCCGGCCGTGCGCCGGTCATCTCCTCGACAAGTGCGCCGTTGGCTTCTCCGCTCCACACGCGATCCCGCTCGCTGTAGCGCGCATCCCACTCGTCCGCCTCGTTTGATGTCGTCGTGACTTCGCTGTCTTCGCCCGCTTCTTCCATATCAACACAGTGCAGTAACACCGACGGTTTCGGCGAGAGTTCTTGCCGTATCGGCAAGCATGCCGCTGCTCGGAGCAGGGCGATGGGCCGATTTGCGCTTCTGGATTGCGTTCTACTGCGATCCTGACGTGGACAATGTCATGCGGGTTGGTGCCTGCTCGATGTCGAGATAGTCATCGACAAGAAAGTGCCATTCATTCCGGCGGGGGTTGCTGTGGGATCACGGCGGTCTGCGTACCGATCAGGGTGTGTCATTGTCAATCTGAGAGCCATCGATGGGTCGAATTGTATTGCCCATCAAGATTTCTCAACTGGATGGGTCTATCGGGTGGTGGTTTCCGGTGGAGGTGCGGATTGGCAAGTTCGTGTGGTGCGGGCTTGGTCGGTGGCGGTGCGGCGCCGGCCGATCGCGGCGGTGAATGCTGATTCGGGGGTTTTTCACCCGGTGACCGGTGTCCCTTCTGCTTCCACCGGCACGGACCCGCTCATTGCGGCCGTCTCATGGCGAGCGTTTCGGAGGGTCGGTGTGTGCTCGCTCGAATGGGCCTCGTCCGCACACGGGCCGTCGCGGGATCTCTCGTGTCCAGCGGACTGATGTTGTCCGGCTACCGCCCAGCGTGCGATAAGCTGTGTTGAGCAGCAGGTCCTCTGACGGCCTGGGTGCGGTGTCGACGTGGGCCCTTCTTGCGGCACTCCCGAGCGCACAGTCCCTGACGGCAAGCGCATCACATGCTCTTACCCTTTCTCGGCGCCGGGCGCTTCGCTTCTCTCCCGAAATGGATTGCCGTCTTGCGTAACCCAGCCCGACCGATACATTGCGTGCAATCCTTGACCAACCACATGACAGGATGGTGTGAAATCGCATGTACACCAACATAATTGCTTCCGGCGCGGAGCGGTCGATCATCGAGGACACACTCGACCGGAACCGTGAGGCACTGATCGAGACGGTACGAGGCCTCTCTGATATCGACGCTCGCCGACGACTCGTCGCATCGCTGACGACACCGATCTCGTTGATCAAGCATGCCGCCGCCGCTGAACGGATCTGGTTCCAACGGTTCTGGGCGGGGCTCGACGAATCCGAATGCGATGGTTATTCGCGCCGCGACGAGGGTACGTTCGCCGTCGCCGACGACGAGTCGCTGGCAGATGTCATCGCTGAGTTCGAGCGAGCAAGCCAACGATCACGTGAGATCGCGTCCCGCTTCGATCTCGATGATCACAAGGACAGTCCCCGCGAGGGAAACGTCAGCATGCGATGGACACTGCTTCTGATGATCCAGGAGTTCGCCAGGCATGCAGGTCACGGCGACATCCTTCGCGAACAGATCGACAATCCTATACTGCGACAGCCGAACTCGTGACCAGTCTCGGTACCTGACGCATGTCACTCGCAGAAGTGCGCGCTACCGAAATAGTCGCGTGCGAGGAGCTACCGTCGCCGATTGCAGCAGCAGCCACGACTGGTGCGGCACGGCTCGTGCGCCGACGGCCGTGTACGGCGGGTGCACCGCACCACCAGCAGCCACGAGCTGGCCTGGGACGGGTCCGGTACTGCCCGGGGACACGGCCGCAGGCCGCGGTCATTCGCGCGTTTTCAACCGTGAGGTGTGTCGCTTCGCTACATCGAGGTCGGCGTCAGCGATTCCGAGCGTGTCCTGAGCGGCGCGGAGAGCGTCGACGGCGCTCTCCAACGCCTCCGGTGCCGTGGTCGGGTCGCCGAGTGCGTCCACGTCGAGCGCGTTCGCATCGAGGTCTGCGAAGGTGCGCTCGAGGTCAAGGAGGGTTCGACGTAGGACGTGCAGCGCATCCCGGACCTTGGTTACCTGCTCGTCGAGGTCAGCGGGCGTGCTCACACGATCACATCCCAGGGCGCCACGGCGGCGGTGGTGAGGTGCGGCCGCACGTCGGCCAGACGGCGGACCTGCTGCTGTACGCCGGCTATCGGTTGGTCGAGGTCGGTCATGCGATCACTCCATCTGTTGTGAATGACTCAGCCGTGTTGTGCAGGGCGGCCCGCTCGATAGCACTTCGGTAAGGAACGCGGTCGGGGTGACAGCTCTGCCCGGGGACGATGACACGTCCCGGGGCCTTCGCCGATACGGCCGCCGAGTTCTCAGCTGGTCGGGACTGGCGGCGGCAGCGGTGCCGAAGAAGGCTCCGGCGGCGGCTGCTGGGTCGGTGGTTGCGGGGTCGGGTTGTCCGGCGGCGTAGCCGGGGGTGGTTGCGGGGTCGGGTTGTCCGGCGGCGTAGGCGGGGGTGGTTGTGTGGTCGGGTTGTCGGACGGGACAGGCAGGGGCGGCTGCGGAGGCGGGACCATCGTGATGGGGGGTTCAGGGCTGGTGGACGGCAACGTCTCGGGCGGAAGCGTGAGCGTCGTCGTGGGTAGCGGCGGCAGTGAAGTGGGCGGCAGTCCCGGAATCTGCAGATCCGTCGGCAGGGTTCCCGGCAACTGCTCGACTCCCGGCGCCGTCGTGGAGCCGGGTGTGGCCGGCAACTCGGTGGTCCGGGTCGGCGTGTCGGTGGTGGTGGTACCGGGCGTGGTCGTCGCAGGCGGCGTGGTGGGAGCGATCTTCTCGACCTCCGCGGCGAGCTTCGCACGCCACGCGTCGAGTTCGGTGCGCATGTCGGAGTCACGTACCCCGCCGGCACGGTCGGCGGCGCTCTCGAGCAGGTTCTTCGCCGCCTCCGCGTCGCCCGCGGCGATCAGCCGCTCGGCCTCCTGCAGCTGCGACGTGGTGTCGATCTGCGCGACGGTCGAATCGGCCTGCTGGCTGAACACGACGGACTTGACGCTCCACAGCGGATCGCCGGGTGCGGCGTTGTACGAGAAGATGGTGGCGCCACCCATGACGACTGCGATCGCGGCGGCAGCGCCTGCGATCGGTCGCAACAAGCGGAGCTTGCCGCGGGCGGCGCTGCGTGAGGAACGGGCGTCCGAGGCGTCGATCGCCGCGATCACGTCGTCGAGCAGCGGCCCGGTCGGCATCGGCGTCGCCACGATGTCGGCGCGCCAATTGGTCAGCAGAAGCGCGAGCTGGTCCTGTTCCGGCGAATCCGTTGCGACGGGACCGCCGGCGGCGATCGCGTCGATCAAAGCGTCGTCGCGGCGCACTGCCGCGACGTCCACCGGTGCGTCGTCTCCTGGGAGATCGGCATCGGGATTGCCGTTGCGCTTGATGCCCCTAGCCAAACTTCTCACCTGCCCTCGTCACTCGCGATGGCTCGTGTCGAGCCACGCGGACAACTCCCGTGGCACTACCCCATCTCCCGGTGCTTCTCCGGCGGCGTGCTCAGCAGTCCGTTCATTTGCATGCTCGCTTCCGAGTCCAGCGCCCGCAGTTCGGGTCCGTCATCGTTGACTATGACATCTAGTACGTCGGTGACGGGCTCCGACTTGTTACCGCATGTCAGAGACGAGCGACAAGAAATCGGGGCCCTCCATGTCGGTTGTGGGTTCCTCGGTGTCGTCCGCACACCGTCGGTTGCCGCACGACCACCCGTCCTCTTTGGGCCGACCCCGGCGCACTCGGGCGGTCCTGAGGCCCTGGGCCGGGGTCGACGTTTTGCAAGGGTCGTCTTCGGGTGGACGATCCTCCTGGTTGGATTATTCCACCGGTGGCCGGTATTCGGCGAGGCTCAGCAGTTGTCGGGTTCACGATCTCGGTGGCGAGGATCTCCTGGCGGAGGGCTTCGAGTTGCCGGATGTGGTTGCGTATCTTCATGTCCGGGTTTGACGTGCCGGCCGTCGACCACGTGAGAAGGAATGCGCGCTACGCGTTGGCTTGTGCGAGTACCGACGCGATGCGCGGCGCAGAGTAGACGTCTCGAATGGGCACCGACCCGCCGAGGACGCCGAAGATCCGTTCGACTACCTCCGGTTGGGTCGCAGCCGCTCTGTAGAACGCCGTGAGTCCGTTCGAGAGCGGCGCGAGGCGGGCCGTGTTGAGCGCAAGTTCGAAGCCGTTGGCGGTGAGCTGGTCGCGCTGACGTGGGTAGTCGCCGAGTGCGTCGTCGACGGGACGGCCGGCGCGCGCGCTGTGGATGGCCTCCGCGAGCAGGTCGGCGCTGAGGAATGCATCGGCGATGCCCATCCCCGTGGAGGGGTCTTTGTGGTGGCCGGCATCGCCGAGCAGCGCCCATCCCGGTCCGACCGATGTTCGGTACTGGTTGGGTAGGTCGGCGGTACCGACGAAACGTTGTTCGCGGTGGCCGGAGGCGACCGTGTCACGCAGACCTGGCACCAGATCGAGGGCGGCATGAAAGCTTCGGTCGAGGTCTGTGCGAACGCGTGCAAATTCCCGGCGGGGCCAACCGACGTAGATGCAGGTGAGTCCGTCGTTGGTGGGCCAGACCAGGATCAGCTGGCCGGTTCGGGCGTGGAACGACGCGCGTACATCGCCGAGGCCACTCCAATAGGAGTAGTACACGCACGTCAGCGGCGGATGGTGGTTGTAGACACGAGCAGCGACTCGTCGCGCGACGGTCGAGTGCAGACCATCGGCCCCGACGACCAGCGGTGCCCGCAGCGACAACGAGCCGCCGGCTCCTCGGCGACGGCCGCGCACGCCCGATGCCCGACCATCCGCCCACACCACGTCGTCGACGACGACGCCGTCGATGAGTTCGGCGCCCGCCTCGACGGCCGCCTCGACCAGCACCGTGTCGAGGACGGTCCGCCGCGGGCAGTACACGGCCGTCTGCCCCTCGACACCAGGTCCGATACCCGACATTTGCACGGGGCCGACGTCGAAGGTGATCTGCTCGATCGGTGCGCAGCCGCGGGCGTGCAACCGATCGAGCAACCCCCAATCCCGCAGTCGGAACGCAGCACGTTGCCACAGGAAATGGGTGGACATGGTGTCGCTGGGAAACGACGCTCGATCGACCAACGCGACACGGTGCCCGCCGCGTGCCAGAAGCATCGCCAACGACGCGCCTGCGCACCGGGCACCCACCACGATCACGTCGTACATCGGGCCTTCTCCTTCGGGCCGGTCTGAATGGCCGCCTGAAACAAAGATAGCACGATCGTTCGTACTGTACTAGGATGAGTTCATGGCACAGAAGCGGAACACGACCCCAGGGGCCAAGACGCGGGAGACCGTGCTGCACGCCGCCGCCGACGTCGCATCGATCGATGGTCTGGACGGACTCACCATCGGGCATCTCGCGAGCCTGACCGGGATGAGCAAGAGTGGGCTGTTCGCCCACTTCGGGTCGAAGCAAGACCTCCAACTGGCCACCATCGAGGTCGCGCGCCAGCGTTACGTGCGCGAGGTGGTCACACCGGCGCTCGGGTCGGGTCCGGGCATGCAACGCCTCACCGCACTCTGTGAGTCGTTCCTGTCGTATGTCGAACGGGGAGTCTTCCCGGGGGGATGCTTCTTCGCCGCCGCGATGGCCGAGTTCGACGGCAAGACGCCCGGCCCGGTGCGTGACGCCGTTGCCGAGTGCCAGCGCCAGTGGATGGGGACCCTCGCGCAGGCGGCACGCGAGGCACAGCAATCCGGTGAGTTGTGCACCGACACCGATCCGGACCAGCTCGCGTTCGAGCTGGAAGGCACACTGCTGGCGGCCAACTCGTATTTCCATCTCTTCGCCGACACGCGTTATCTCGACCGCGCCCGCCTCGCGGTGCGTGCACGCCTGGCGAGTGGAGAATCGACACCAGAACGGACGGCAACCCGCGCATGAGCACCCACACAACCGACGACGTCGCCGCCGGCGTCAGCGCTACCCGGCGCGGCCTCGGCATCTGCGTGACCCCACTGGAAACGCGCCGTGACGTGATACTGCACGTCGCCCGCCGCGCCGAAGATCTCGGCTATGACGGGTTCTTCCTCGCCGAAGGGTGGAGCCAGGATGCCGCCGTCCTGCTCACCGAAATCGCCACCAGGACGGAGCGGATCACCATCGGTACCGGTGTGCTCAGCGTCTGGGGCCGCACAGCCGGAACCCTCGCGATGCTCGCCGCCAGCCTCGACCAGGTCTCACGCGGCCGTTTCGTCCTCGGCTTGGGGGCAAGCAGTCCACAGCTCGTCGAAGGACTGCACGACCAATCGTTCACCGCGCCGGTGGCGAAGCTGCGCGCGGTTACCGCACAGGTCCGTCGACTGCTCGATGGCGAGCGGGTCCTCCCGACGGCGACCCACGACCACCGGCCCCTGCGGCTGGGTGTCGCCGCGCGCACCGGCCTGCCGATCTACCTCGCCGGACTCGGCAACAAATCCATCCAGCTCGCCGGCGAACTGGCGGACGGCTGGACGCCCTTCTTGGTCCCGCGGTCGTGGCTGCCCCGCGGAATCGACCTGCTCCAGCAGGCGGGCGCCCGATCCGGACGCACCACACGCCCCTTGGTGTGTCCGGCAGTTCCCACCGCCGTCGCGGCCGATCAGGCAACGGCCCGCGAGATCGCGTCCTGGTGGATCGCGTTCTACCTCACCAGCATGGGCTCGCTCTACCGCCGCTCGCTGAGCGAACGGGGATACCACCACCCGGTCGAGGCCGTGCTCGCCGGCAACCCGACCCACGACACCACCGACGTGCCGGCCGCAGCCCATGTTCTGCTCGACGAGCTCACCGTCTGGGGCACACCCGACACGGCTCACGACCACCTCCAGCACTGGTACACCTCGGGCGCCGAGATGCCGATCCTCACCCTCCCGCCCCACCGCACCGTCGCCGAACTCGACTACATGCTCGACACCATGCGCCCACACCCCTGACGTTCCGCGGGACCGGGAACGACGTAGTTCCAGGCTCGCCCCGCAGATCGGTCAGGGCTGGATTTTCCGGCCGGCGCTGCTTCGGCTGTTCACAATCCTGGGAGTGTGGTCCAGAACGTCTCGAGTTTCTCGGCGGTGATCACGGTGCCGAAGTTCTGTGCGACGACGGACACCGAAGCGTCGTGGGCTGTTCGGCTGTAGGTGGCAGCGCAGTCTTCGACGAGCGAGACCCAGTATTCGTGAAACAGTGCGCTACGCAGACTCGACTCGACACACACCTCGGTGGCGACGCCGGTGAAGAGCAGGGAGTCGATGCCGAGGGAACGCAGGGTGAGATCGAGGTTGGTGCCGACGAATGCGCTGAACCGGTTCTTCGTGATCACCACGTCGCCGTCCTGCGGAGCGACGGCGTAATAGTCTGCCCCGGATGTTCCCGTGCGGCAGGTAATTCCGGTGCGTGCCGCGTCCGGTCCCTCGCCGACGCGGCCGAGCCACTGGGGTGTATCGGTGGTTTCGTCGTGCAGGGTACGGACGAAGATCACCCGGACCCCGGCCGTGCGCGCGGACGAGACGAGGTGGTCCAGTCGCGGAGCCATCGCCACCGGGGCGGTCACGTCGAAGCCCTTCCGTGCCAGCGACCCGTCGGGGGAGCAGAAATCGTTCTGCATGTCGATGACGATCAGTGCGCACCGGGCGGGGTCGTAGCGGAACGGGACCGAGCTCATTCGTAGTGTCCTTCCATGTCAGGGGTTGTACGGAAACCGTGTTCGGCGATCATCCGCTACCAGATGATGACGGCAGCTCCGGTGGCCAGCAGCAGTCCGGCCATCACCGGGACGACGAGGTGGCGGACCAGTTCGGCAACCGGTATCCGGCAGAATCCGGCGACCACCACCAGCGACGACCAGATCACGAGAGTCCCCCCGCCTGTCCACGTGGCGCCGTTCTGGGCGATGGCCGCCAAGGTCGCGGTGTCCATCCCGGATTGCGGGGCCAGTGCGGCAGCCAGTCCGCCGGTGAGGGGTAGGCCGGCCCACCCGGAACCGTCGAGACCGACCGCCATACCGATGAACAGCATGCTGAGTGCGACGAAAACGCCGTTGTCGGGGATGTACGGCTGCACCCGTTCCACGGTGTCGAAGAGGAAGGCCGGACCGGTGGTGTCGTCGTCGAGGCCGAGAATGGCGCCCGAATAATCGGGAATGCCGATGTACACGAAACCTGCGACGGGAAGGATGATTCCCATTGCCTTGAAGGCGTACGACAGACCATCGATGAAGTGGGTGGCGCAGAATTCCAGAGCCTCGGAGCGTCGTGAGGTGACGGTCACGAGCGTCATCAGGATGATCGCCGTGCCTCCCACCAGGGACGCGCCGCCACCGTCCTCCCAGGGGACGACGTCGGTGAAGCGACCGACCAACATGTAGGCCAGGACGGCGAGGAATGCGGCGGGCACGCCGATCGCCCACGCACGGGTCAGTGTCGGGCGATCCGTGATTCTCGTTCCGTCGTCCTCGAAGCCGGGGGTCGGGGAGCAGTCGCGTCAGATCCGGCGCTTAGAGCGATTATCGAGCGGCCCTGATCTTGGGGTGATTTCATGTCGTCGTGATCGATGATGGTGGCTACGGTCGGTTCGGTGCGCTGTCGCGGCAGGAGCTGGAGCGGTTCTGCTACCTCGATGATGAAGATCGGAGGTTGATCTCTGCTCGGCGGCGGGACTACAACCGGCTCGGGTTCGCCGTGCAGCTGGTGACCGTGCGTCACCTGGGCATGTTCCTGCCCGGTCCGCTGGACGTTCCCCCGGAGCTGGTCGACTATCTTGCCGAGCAGCTGGGCATCGACGACCCGTCGTGCGTGAAGCGCTACCCGGACCGGGAGAAGACCAAGCTCGAACATGCCTGGGAGATCCAACGCGAATACGGGCTGGCGCCGTTTACCGATGTCGAACCGGAGCTGAAGGCATGGATCGCCGACCAGGCGTGGATGACCGGTGACGGTCCGAAGGCGATCTTCGAGGGTGCGGTCACTTGGTTACGGGAGCGCCAGGCGCTGCTGCCATTTGGTGTCACGACGTTGCAGAAGCTGGTCGCGGCCGGCAGGGCGGCAGCCGATCAGCGGCTGTGGAATGAGTTGGACGGCCAGCTCACGCCGGTCACGGCGTCGGCGCTGCTGCGGTTGCTCGACGTGCCCGAGGGTGGCAAGCAGCGGGTCAGCGAGCTGGACCGGTTGCGCAAGGGTGTGTTCCGGCCCTCGTCGAAGGGGATGCTCGCCGCGCTGCACCGGTTGGCCGACCTGCATTCCCTCGGTATCGGGACGTTGGACGTGTCGGCGGTGCCGCCACGACGGTTGGCCGGATTGGCTACGTACGGCCTGTCGGGTAAGGCGAACGCGCTGCGCCGCCTGCCGCGTGAGCACCGCCTGGCGGTGCTGGTCGCCACTGTGGTGGCGTTGTCGGCGCGGGCGGCCGACGACGTACTGGAGCTGTTCGACCTGCTGATGACCACTGATCTGTTGTCGAAGGCCGAGCGTGAGTCCAAGGACGAGAAGCTGCGCCGATACCCGAGGGTCTCGCGGAACGCCGGCAAGCTGGCCACGGCGGTGAAGGTGCTGTTGGAGATGGCCGAGGTGAACCCGGACCTCGGGGTGGGCGTGGTGTGGGATCTGATCGAGAACACCGTCACCAAGAAGGAACTGCGCTCCGCGGTCGCGGTGATCGACGAACTGGTGCCGGCCAGCGACGCCGAACTCGACGGGCAACGCCTGCAGGAGCTGGCCGGCCGCCTGGCGACGGTCCGCCCGTTTCTGCCGGTGCTGATGAAGACCGTCGAGTTCGGCGCGACCCCGGACGGCGCACCGGTGCTTTCGGCGATGACTACGCTCGCGGAGTTGCTGACCGCGAAGTCGAAGCTGCCCGCGTCCTACCTGGATGCGCGTCGGGTCGACCACGATCTGATCACCGGCGGCTGGCAGCGCCTGGTCTATGCGCCGGGCCGCCCGGAAGCCACCGTGGACCGCGCCGCCTACACGTTCTGCGTGCTCGAGCAGTTCCATCGACATATCAAGCACCGCAACATCTTCGCCGCATCTTCGTCGCGGTGGCGCGACCCACGAGCGCACCTGTTGTCGGGGCAGGCGTGGGAGCAGGCCCGCGAGGCGGGCATGAACGCGCTCGGCCTGCCCGCCGTCCCGGCGGGGATGCTCGACGAGCACGCTGCCGCCCTGGACACCGCCTACCGCGAGGTGGCGTCCCGCCTGGACGCCGACACCCCGGCCACCATCGACGACGACGGCAAGCTGCACGTCGCCGCACTGGTCGCCGTGCCCGACCCGCCGAGCCTGGTCGATCTGCGGCGCCGCGTCGAGGCAATGCTGCCGCGTATCGATCTGCCCGAACTGGTGCTCGAGGTCATGTCCTGGCATCCCGGCTTCACCGAGGCGTTCACCCACACCTCCGGGAACGACGCCCGCGTGGCCGACCTCGGGCTGTCGGTCGCGGCGGTGTTGTGTGCGCACGCGATGAACGTCGGCTTCGGTCCGGTGACCGGCCGGGGCGTGGAAGCGTTGACCCGTGACCGGCTGCTGCACGTCGACCAGTGCTACGTGCGGTCCGAGACCCTGACCGCGGCGAACGCCGTGCTGGTCGAGGCGCAGGCGGAGATTCCGCTGGCGGGGGCCTGGGGCGGCGGAATGGTCGCGTCGGTGGACGGGATGCGGTTCGTCGTCCCGGTCCGCACCCACCACGCACGGCCGAACCCGAAATACTTCGGCCGCAAACGGGGTATCACCTGGTTGAACATGATCAACGACCAGGCTGCCGGGCTGGCCGCCAAGGTGTTGTCGGGAACCCCGCGCGACTCGCTGCATACCGTGGACGTGGTGCTGGCCCAGCACGGCGGAAGGGTGCCCGAGGCGATCATCACCGACACCGGCTCGTACTCCGATATCGTGTTCGGGCTGCTGCACCTGCTCGGTCGCCAATACCGGCCCCAGCTGGCCAACCTGCCCGATCAGCGATTGTGGCGCATCGACGGCAGTGCCGATTACGGCCCGCTCGACCGCGCCGCCCGCGGCAAGATCGACACCGACCGGATCGCGCGACACTGGGAGGACATGTGCCGGGTCGCGGTGTCGATCCACTCCGGCGAAGTGTCCGCGCACGAGGTGACGCGGATGATCTCCCGCGACGGCAACCCGACCTCGCTCGGGCAGGCCATCGCGCACTACGGGCGGATCTTCAAGACAATGCACATCCTGCGCCTGGCCGACGACGAGCCGTATCGGCGCGAGGGCAAGACGCAGTCCAATCTGACCGAGGGTCGTCACGATCTCGGCCGAAGGGTCTACCACGGCAAGAAGGGTGAGATGACCCGCACTTACTACGAGGGCATGGAAGACCAGCTGTCCGCGCTCGGGTTGGTGCTCAACTGCGTCGTGCTGTGGAACACCTTCTACATGGACCGTGCCCTGGACGAGTTGCGTACCCAGGACTACCCGGTGCTCGATGCCGACGTGGAACGGCTCTCGGCGTTCGTGCGCACCCACATCGGCATCGACGGGCACTACAGCTTCCACCTACCCGACCTCGCCGGCGCCCACCGGCCGCTGCGCGACCCCGACGCCCCCGATACAGAATAGGACCCGAACAACCCATCTGTTTGCCAGTGCGGCTCTTGTGCTCGCGGGCACGCCTGCTACCAGGTCCGCTACACGCTGGCGACGTGCATTGATCGCCTGATTCACGGGCGTGGTCGCGACCGCATCGTCGCACCGTTTTCGGGAAATTACCCCAGACGCTGGTAACACTTGAGCAGCACAATCAACGCGAGCAGATTCCGCTCGGTCTGCGTACGCCCCCGCGCCCACCCGGCCTTGTCGGCAGTCTCAGCTCCCGAGCCGAGACCACTGTTGAACTGCGGATACGCGGTCCGATCAATCGACGCCACCAGCACCCCGGCACCCGACCAACATGACGAAGTGCACCCTAATCAGTTCCCCCGTCCGCCGCCGACCCGGGCCAGCTCAAGTCAAACGAGCGTCCAACCTAGCTAGACCATGGGGTTCTTCGTTTCAGAAGCACCCTATCCATTTCCCTGGTCCACCGTTCGCACCAGAGTCTCCGTACCATCCGGCCTGTTTGTTATAGAAGCGACACCTGTGACAGGTGATGCTCCTGTGATCTAGCGCTAAGTTGCTGAGAAGCGTCGGGCCCGCCGCTGACCGAAGTCCCTCTCACAGGAACGGGATGTCAGATGGCCAGAACCATCATGCATCGGGATCACCCACGCCCGAAACGAGATTCACCGACGAAGAGCCTCCTCACTGCCGCGCTGATCGCCACGATGATCGCGGCGGGCGTCGGAATTGCCGCGGCTCAGCCGACCACCACGCCGACGCCGACACCAAGTACCAGCACCACAACGGAAGTGGCGCCGTCAACCACGACAACCGGACCGGCCTCGTCCCCCGCTCAACGGGTCGCGCCGAGCACCACGATTCCGGTCGAAACGCCGGCATCCTCTGATGCGCGTTCGTCGGCAGCCCCGCCGCCCACTCCCACGACGGAAGTGGCGCCCGCCACCCCACCGCAGCCGGAGAGCGCGGCACCTGCTCCCGTCGATGTGCCGCTACCGGCTCGGCCGGGACCGAATGAGCCGATAGCACCGGAAGATCCGGAGCTGTCGTCGAAGACCGCCGAACCGGACCCGGACTGGGCTCCTACCCAGAATCCGAAGTCCACGATCATCCCCGGCCAGATGCGCTCCGACCGGGAAGAGGTTCCCGCTCCGTTCACCAAGGAAGACGCGGACAAGGCCGAGATCCTCGAGGCACAGGACCTCGCCAAGCGAAGTACCTCGCGCGCAGCCGTGACCTGTCAGCGGTACTGGCCGTCATGGTTTGACGTATGCGGAGCCATTCGGGACAAATACAACAGCCTCGGCGGCCCCGGCAGCTTCCTGTCCTACCCGTCCAGCGGAAACATCATCAACCCCGGCAACACCGGCGAACGCGTCACCTTCCTCAACGGACCCATCTACTGGTCCAACGCCACCGGCGCACACCCCGTCGTCAACAGCTTCCTCAACCGCTGGGGCATCCATGGCTACGAAGCCGGCTGGATGGGCTACCCCACCACCGACGAAATCGTGCACACCGACGGCGTCGGCCGCCACCAGGAATTCTCCAACGGCGCCTCTACGTGGCGTTCGTTAACGCGATCGGTTCCGCCATCCGCAATGGCCCGATTCGGGACAAATGGAACAGTCTCGGCGCCGAGACCGGCTGGCTGGGATACCTCACGTCAGATGAGTTCACCCTCGGGACCACCCGCTACCACGATTTCATCGGCGGGAGAATCTATTCGACACCTTCAGGTGGAGTTCAAGCTGTCCCCTGGGTGGAGAGTTGGAAGACCAATGCCGCCCCAGATGACGATTACTGCACCAGGATAAAGTACGAATCAGGCGATTGTTATCCCTCAGGTGATTTCGCGTTTGTGCTCGATCAAATGGCCGACTGCAGGTACGGCGACATGCCGTACGACACCTATATCATCGGCCTGTTCGACCCGACAGGGAATCAGCCCGATCTTCGCATGACCTGCGAAGTCTATGACCACATCTCCGATCGTCACCTCGCCCATACAGATCCGGAAAATTTCCTCACCTGCCTCATGGTCACCTATGGCAACGGCGGTCCGTACAGCCAAGTCGGTGACGGATACACCGGAATTCGGTGGACCAACCTCTCCACCAACGTCCCGGGAACTATTGTGTACAGCCTCCCGACCTCAGAGATTGTCACTGCGTACGCCGGGCCGGACGACGACGAAGACGAGCACGGCAATAATTGGGGAGGGTGTGCGAGCGGGCTCGTCCAAGATCTACCTGAACCGTAAGGAGCAGCATGAGCTGGTTAATGCGCGAGGATCAGCGAATGGTGGAGGATCTACTTCTCCAGCAGGTGGTCACGCTCGCCGAAGCACGTCGGCTCCGGACGCCGTCTTCACCAGATCCGTTTCTCAGGGACGCGATCGACAACCTCCTAATGGTTCTTTCGGGTTACCCCCTCGGGGAAGGCGGTCCTCGCTCTGGCCTGGACCAGCTCGAGTACTTCGGTAAGGCCATTGCTCGCGAGCCCGCCGAGTTCGCGAAAGGTCTGGACACGCAAGTCGGTCGAATCATCCTTGAGGCGACGTCTGGGCTTACCCGCGAGAACCGTGTGGAACGGCGATGGGCGATTCTCGAACCACTCGGAGCGCCGGCGATGGACCGAAAAGAGGCCGGGCTGAATGTTTGGGTCCGGACTCTAGCTTCCCGCGGAGCGGATGGACTGCTGCACCCGGCATTGTGCGCCGGCCAGATGCGAGTTGGGTCATTGTCTAGAGAGGAAGGGTACAACTCGCGGGAGCTGAAAACCCGTCTATCCGCACCCAATTTGTATTCGGAATGGTGCTCCGATCCTTCGAGTCGGAAAGACCTTGAGAAGACCATGTTGGATCTGTTCGCCTCAGTGAGTTGGTCCCAGGCCCTGGGCTGAGTGGACGGGAGCGGGTCAGGCATTTGCCCGGCCCGCTCTCGCTTTGTCCGAATCCGGTACGCAGCGTGCACCCGGTGCCGGGCGATCGCTCCTACAGGTTCCGCACTCCTATGAGAGAGCTCCACGGTGGAACAAATCAGCGCACCTTGCGAGCGACCCTGCTAGGGCATGTCTCCCAATAACTTGAGCCACTCGACGATGCCGGCGAGCAGGAATCCGGCGCGGTAGGTGAGGGCGAGTTTGTCGTAGCGAGTGGCCACCGCACGCCACTGTTTCGCCTTGTTGAAGGCCCGTTCGACCACGTTGCGCCCCTTGTAGGACTCCGGGTCGAAGTTCGGTGGCCGCCCGCCCGCGCGGCCCTTGTTCACCCGGTTCGCTGCCTGATCGGTCTTCTCGGGGATCACCGCCTTGATGCCTCTGCTTCGCAGCAGTTCCCGGTTTGCCCGTGATGAGTACGCCTTGTCGGCCCGGACCTCGACGGGGCGCGTGCGGTGCGCTCCGCCCGCGAGCCGCGGCACGCAGATGCCCTCCAGCACGTGGGCGAACATCGGACTGTCACCGGCTTGGCCTGGGCCGACCAGCACCGACAGCGGGCGCCCGTGACCGTCGCACGCCAGGTGCGCCTTGCTGGTCAACCCGCCCCTCGACCGGCCGATGCCGTGATCGGCAGGCTCGTCACGCAGGTTCGTGTAATTCGGTAGATCCCCCTGTGTGGCGGGCGGCGTTCGCACCGTGCTGATGGACACGGACCACTGTGGAATCGACCGATACCGCCCAGTCCAGGTTCCCGCCGGCGTCGGCCATCGCGACCAGAGCCGTCAGCACCCGATCCCAGGTTCCGTCTCCGGCGTATCGGCGATGTCGCTTCCACACCGTCTTCCACGGCCCGAAATGCGACGGGAGATCTCGCCAGGGCAACCCGGTCCGCAGTCGATACAGCATCCCCTCGACCACCACACGATTGTTCCGGAACTTCCGCCCCCGGAGCCCATCGGAACTGGGCAACAGCAGCGCGAGCAACTCCCACTGCTTGTCCGTCAACACCTCAAACCGATCAACAACGTCTGCCACACCGAAGAGTCTGCAGCACAACACCACAAATCATTGGGAGACACACCCTAGCGCTGTCGATCTCCCAACGTCGTCCCGGCTCCGCCAGCCAACAACGAGCTGGGCAGGACCACTGCTCGCCGCTTCCGACCATCCCACCGAGGCCGGCGCACTGCTCGACGAGGCCCGGGCATGGCTACGCGACCGCCACTGGCAGCTCGAACCCGCCCTGACTTGTCCACACACCCCAGCCCCACCGCCACTAACCAGCGGAAATCGCACAAGTCCCGTCGTCGCGGCAAGTTTTTCCCGTATTCCGGTCCGCCCCCATCTAGGTGTTTTCGCCGCGACAGCGCGCCAACTACCGAGGCAGGCTGGCGACGTCGGAGATCGTATAAATGTTCTTCCCGCTTTCGGTTTCAGAACCTACGATGGACTCCAGCCAAGGTAACTCGATCTGGCTTCTCTTTCGCTCTCCAGTGAGCAGGTCGAACTCCGAAAATACCG
Organism: Rhodococcus sp. JS3073; assembly: GCF_026810085.1. NCBI lineage: Bacteria > Bacillati > Actinomycetota > Actinomycetes > Mycobacteriales > Nocardiaceae > Rhodococcus > Rhodococcus sp. JS3073. The sequence goes on from NZ_CP113951.1 coordinate 7,662,559, forward strand.
GCGTTCCACGGTAATTGACCGTCGTAACCGTTGTACCATCGACTGACACAGCAGTCTTGTCGTCTCCTTCTGGGATCGTCCATTCCCGCGTGACTGTTGGCGAGCCGGTGACGTCAACGGATAGCACATCCCCGTCTCCGCTAATCCAGTAGAGCCTATCGCCGATTGCGGTCGGTGTCCCTCGGCGGACATTCCAAATGTAACCGGGCATATCGAGTGCGGTTTCGGACCGTGAGCCATCGGTCACGTTGATGCGAACCAACGTCAGTCCGTGATCGCCTCTCTCATTCCTTCTCGTCTCTCTCGATGAATAGAGGGCGAGTATTGTTTGTCCGTCCGAGGAGCAGGCCGAGCCAACGTCCGCGGGACGAAAATCGGATGGATGTTCCCATTCCGCCCGCACGACGGGCTCTCCGCCGGGGAGCAGTTCGTACAACTGGTTTCTGGTGGGGTCGCCCGTGGTACCGATGAAGGACTCGTTGACAACGGTGAAGTTGCGTCCGCCGCAGTAGGCCGATGTCCGCACGATGCCGGGTACTGAGCCTGAGTGTGCTTGGTTGTCTGCATCGATCGAAACGAAGCTGTTGGAGTAATGTCCCTCCGCCGCTCCACTGTTGAACCAGATTGTTGCGGCACCGTCTTCTTGCTGGTTTACGGCGGCTTGGACGATATTCTCGTAGTCGATGGGGGTTTCGATCCGTGCCGTGTCGGTGAGCGTAATCACGGCACGGGAGGACGCTGAGACAAGTTTGTGCGCTGCGGTCAGAATGCTGTTTCCGTAGATTGCATTTCCCTCTACCTGTCCGATGACACTCCCACTTTCGTCGAACGCATACACCGTCGTCCGATCCTGGTCATCGACCGCTTCGAGGAGTTCCGGTCCTACGGACACCGCCCCTATGGCATCCGCAGGCAGTGCTTCCAACTCATCGCCTGGCTCCTTCGTTGTGCTGCACGACACCGTGACAGCCAACATGGTCGTGAGGGCAGCGGCCCGTAATACTTCGCACGAACGTGGCATATTCGATCAGACCATCCTTGTGGCAGCTACTGCATGAGCGGGCTCGCGCGAGCCCCAGTCGAGGCTCGCGCGAGCTGAGGCGGATTAACTCACGGGTAGTCCGTTACCCAGATAGACCGAGCGATTTCTCTCGGGAAGATCCCGTCTGGGGTCGCCTCTTCCCCTGCAGAGACGTCCAGATCGATGGGGTCCATTGCTGATGCGCTGTAGTACGCAGCCCACACCAGCTGCGAGCAATTGTAGCGATCGTCCCAGATCTTCTGCTTGTTGTAGAGGAAGTTGCTGTTGTAGTCATCGCCGACTTGACTTCGAGCGAAATCGACAGCCCGCCCACGATTGACGTCCGAGGTGTTAACCCACTGCATTCGAGGCCCATATACCGTTCGGTGGCCACCAGGCACCGCAGTGTTATCAATCAGCTGAACCCCTTTTTCCGGGTTCGAAGCTTCGACAGTCTCATCCTCGGAAACGAAAATTCCGTTGTGGCCGTGATTGATATTCGCAGTGTCTACTTCGGAGAAGAAGATGTCGCCCGGTCCGCGCGCACTCGGGAGCTCGGTAGGTGAGCCTGTCACGGGATCGGAAACGGAGACTTCTTCGTGGTTCCCGGCCAATGCGTCTTGCAGGACATCGATCACTGACGCAGACCTCTCCGCTGCGACACGTTGGGCATGGGCAAGCATCTCTTCGGGCGTGGTGCCGGGATTAAGGAAGGCCATTTCAGTCGCATACGGCCCCGGCGCCGTGATCTTGCCTCGTTGAAACTGCTGTTCGACAGTGACATTGCCATCCGTGCTGGTCTGGTCACCGGTGGGGAAACCATAGGTGCCGGTCTCGTAGCCAGCTGCAGTCCACTTGTCGAGGATCGGTCCCGTTACGGGATGCGCACCGGTAGCCGCGGACCAATAGAGGACGCCGCGTTCGAAGCGGTTCATCCGCCCGCCACCGGAAACGACGATCTCATCGCTGATGGGGTAGCCGAGAAGGCTGTCATTCCGTTCGGAGCCGACGGTGTCCCACTTGTCGCGGATGGCACCACCGATGGAGTACGCCTCGTTGAGCTTCCAGTAGATGACGGCACCGGTGAAGTGCTGACGCCGACCGATCCCGTCGGGGTTGACGATCTCGTCGGTGGTCGGGTAGCCGATGTAGCCACCCTCGTAACCCTTTCGCGCCCAGGCGGCGAAGAAGTGGTTCACCACCGGGTGTGCACCGCCGGCCGCGGACCAATAGATCGGGCCGTTCTGAAAGACGGATCTGCGTCCGAATCCGTCGGGATTTACCAGTTCGGGGCTGGTGGGCAGCAGCAGGAAGCTGAACTGTGCGCCGAGGGAGTTGTACTTGTCGCGGATGGCTCCGCAAACCTCGAACTCCGACGGCCAGTACAGCTGGCATCCCGGTGCCACTCGCGCCTGCAGCCCGGTCCGAGCCTCCTTCTGCAGCCGAGCTTCCTTCATTTCCGCAGTGTCGGCCTGCTCCTTGGTCCAACCCTCCGGCAGCTCTTCGCGGTCCGAGCGCATCTTGCCCGGGACCAGGGTCTCGTTGGGGTTCTCAGTCGGTTTGCCCGTGTAGGGGATCTTCTTCCCGGTTGACGGCGGCTCCGGCGCGACACTCGGAACAGATTCTGAGGTCGCCGCCGGGAGCGTTGTCGTCGACTGGACGGATTCCGACGTCGGAATCGGAAGGGGCGTCGTCGACTGGACGGATTCCGAGGCCGCAACCGGAATGGTTGTCGTCGATTCAGGTGCAGTCGGCACCGTCTCACACGGCACAGGTGTCGCTGTCGTGGTCGGTGTCGCAGTTGTCGTGGGTGCTGCGGTTGTCGTGGTCGTCGCACACGGGTCAGTGGTGGCATCGGACGGTGATTGCGCCGGCGCGAGTTCCGGTGCACCCGACGGGGACGGTGTAGGGGTGGTGGTCGGCTGTGCCGCGGCGATCCCTCCGCCCGTCGCGATCAACACCGACACCAACGAGGCCATCACCAAGGCTTTTCTCGGAGAGGCACGTTTGGGTCATGACAAATTCAGGTACTTCGCTGTTCTGGCCATCTGGCGCCTGTCTGCAAAGGGGATTGGGTAGGCGACGGGGCCCGTCACTCGTTAGCAACATAAACCAATAATTCTCAGGAACCTCACAGCAGGAAGGTGACATATGTAACAAACCGGACATTCTCCCAGGTCGTCCCATTTGTCCTCATCGGCAGAAGGCCAGTGGGCGACGACGCTGGCAGCACTCGATCGGTCACCGTGGTCGTCCGGCCGCGCAAGGGGTTACCGAACGCACCCGCTCGGTTCCTTGGTCGTGTCGGAACGCCCGAAGCGAGGGCGTGAATACGGACTGGTCCCCTGGGAGGACGGTGCCCCGCATTCGGGGGTCGCATGCCTGTGAGTCTCTCGTCGTCGGCCGACGCAACCCGCCACTCGTGTCGAGAGTTTGGCCGATAGCGATTCGACTCGACAGCTATGAGGTTGCGGCCCGACCTGTTTCGCGAATTGCGGGATCCATTGTGCCGGTGGGACGAATTAGTCTGGCGCGATGGAGAATCAGCGCTGGTTCGGGGCCCTGGTCGAACGTCGGCGGCGCGAACTGGGACTGACCCGGGCACAGATGCGGACGCTCGGTGGACCGTCGGATATGACGATGGGCAAGATCGAACGCGGTGAGGGCCAGCTCACGCACACCACCCTGGTGCGGATCGATCAGTCCCTGGGATGGCCCCCCGGTGCTTCCGGACGAATCTTGGCGCGCGGCACAGACTCCGGCCATCGTGTCGGCGGTGGGACCCAGCCCGGACGTATTCCCGCGGGGACAGAGGACATGCGTGTTGGCAACGACAGCCGCACCGCAGTGGTTCCCGGTACGGCAGAACGACCCTGCCGTACCGCCCCAGCAGACGAGCGAAACTGCGCGTGTGCCCCCCTCCTGCGGGTGCCCGTCGATTTCGAGCGATTCTTCGCCGAACTCGGCTTCGATGCCGTGGTCGAGCAGGAGAAGGCCCTGGTCGCCTTGGAACTCGACGCGGTCGACGAGCAGTTCCTCGCGCTGCGCGAACTGTACGGTGCCGCCGCCGGAACGAATGAGCAGCTCTCCCGCCTGTCCCGTCGGCGGGAGGAACTCGAGGCTGACTGCCTGTGGGTCGAGGACCGCTTCCTGCGGGACGTCGCCGCCTATACCGCCGCCTATGCCACCGCTGTGGAGGAGGAGTGCCGTCGACTGGGTGTGATCGGGCCGATCATCGTCGAGAACGCACCCGGTACCGGGGGTGATGATTCCGAGTACGCCGCGTTCCTCGAGCGCCTGCGGGAGCATGCCCGTCGGAACACCCCGCTCCCGGGCAGCGCCTACGGTCCGCGGGACTCGTACGCCACGACCGAACGCTACGCTGCCGCCCGCTACCGCGAACGGCTCCGCAGCAACAGGTCCGCAGGGAAGCGGCAGCCGGGTGCATAGGTACACCAGGAAACCGGCGCCCATCTCTCCCCGCGGCGACCACGACGCCGAGGCGCACTCACCCGCGGCAGGCACGCGAGCTCATTTCCCGCCATCCTCACCTACGGTGAGCTAGGTTTATGGCGGCGCCGAGCTGCCGGATCGTTCTCGGCCTGCCACCGCGCGAGTCCTTCGACGGAAACCTTTGCGTACTTGGCCAGCGACCGCACCGACGTGTGGCCGCTGAGCTTCATCAGCATCGGCGTGGATGCTCCCGCCTCGGCGGCGTGCGTGAGCTTCGAGTGCCGCAACCGGTGCAGCGTGAACGGCCCGCCCGCCAGGTCGGCGGTGTGGATCTCGAACAACTCCGCGGCCCGCCGGTAGGACAACCTCGCTCGACCCGTGGACGGGTCGACGTCGGCGAGCGCCACCGAGGGTTTCGCCCTGCGGTCGGTCAGGAACACCGCGCCGGTGCGTCGCCCGGCAAGCAGCCGAGGCAGCAGTCGCGCTGTCCCGGTCTGCCACACGATCACGTCGCGGGCGCCGCCCTTGCGGGTGACCGTCGCGCACCGGTTCGCCGTGTCCAGGTCGGGCACGTCGAGCATCAGCACCTCCTCGGCCCGCGCCGCGGATTCGTACAGCAGCTGCCACAGCACCCGCTCCCGCAGCGGCACGTCCAGACCCAGGACCTCGGCGATCTGCCGCTGGGTGAGCGCCTTGCTGTTGTCCGGTGGCATGGGCCGGGCCCGCAGCCGGACCAGCGGGTCGCCGGTCAGCCAGTCCTGCTCACGCCAGTAGCCGCACGCCGTGCGCAACGCCGCCAACCGGACGTTGAACGTCGTAGCCGACCGACCACCCCACACGAAGGTGAACCAGCCCGACACCCGGTCCGGGTCCAGCAGCGCCACGTTCGTGTCGGGACCGAAGTCGCGCATCAACCGATCCAGCGCGGCGGCATAGCCGCGGCGGGTGTTCGCCACAGAGATCGTGCCGAGGAACACCGCCACCGCGTCGGCCAACCGCACACCGCTCACTGGAGTCGGAAGCGTCCGGACCGTTCCCACCGAGAACCCCCTCCCCGCTACCGCAGATAATTTCGCGAGTCGACCCAGACGGTAACCCCTTCGAGCCTGGCGATCTTCAACTCTACCGCAGATAAAGAGCTATTGTCTGCGGTAAATCGTTAGCGCCGGATCTGACGCGACTGCTCCCCGACCCCCAAGCCGGGCAGTTCTTCGTCGAGCACGTCCGTCACGGTGGGTGAGACCTCGACGTCCGGGCCCGGTGCGAAGCCGGCAGACCTGGCACCGGGGGTGCCACCGACACCACCGGGGGGATGCGCGGTTCCACCGATCGGCTCGGTCCCCGGAACTGCCTCCGTACGCATCCTGCGGCGGACGGTCAAGAAGTAGGCGAGCACCGCCGCGGTGATACCGACGATCAATGAGATCACCAGGGCACGGTCGGCGATGTCGTCGGCGGGGACGCCTGCGCCGCTCGCGGAAATCGAGGGTGCCAGACCGATCACGTAGTCGGAGGCGATCGACATCCCCTGGCCGGAGATCGCGAGAACCACCGCGGCTCCGAGCGGTGGCAGACCCACCTTGATCGCGGCAGGAAGTAGGACCGCACCGATCAGGGCCAGTGCCGGGGTCGGCCAGAAGAACAGCGAGAGAAGATAGGTGAAGACGAACAGCACGATGTATGCGACGCGGCCATTGACCATCCACCGGCTGATGGGGCGCACCATCACCTCATCGGAACCGATCGCCCGCATCGCCGCGAGCATCGAGGTGACCGCGGCGATGACGATGAAGATCTCGAACAGCGCGGTGCCGGAAGTGATGGTGGCCCGGAATACCGACATGATGGCATTCGGGACGCTGCCGCTGTATGCAAGTGCCGTGGCGAATGTCGCGAGTACCGCGGGGATCATGACGTTCTTGCGTAGCGCCATGGCCACGATCAGAGAAGCAAGGCCGACTAAGAACACGATCTGCGCAGCGCCCACGTGCGACTCCTTGTATCGAACTACTTGCGGCGAGTACCTCGGAAATGTGCGGGTGAGGACGCCCGAGTAACGACCTCGTCGGTCACGACACGGGGCGCCGCAGCCCGGTTGTCGTATGATCCTGGTCTTCCTTCGATGTGTCGTCAACCTCAAAGTGACTATGCGAGAGCCTATTCGATGTGCAAGGTGCGCAGAAGATGACAACGGTGTTTCGGCTTCGGCCGGTCGTGTGAACGATTACAGTATTTCGCGGCTGCGTGGCCCGGGACGCCGGAGGCCGGCGTCGACGAGGTGGGAGAGGCGGCGCTGCTGCTCGTCGACACCGAGCTGGGCGAGCCGGTCGTCGACGGGGTTCTTGAAGCCCCGGCCCGTTCGGTCAGCCGCGACCGATGTACGGCATCCCGCTGGCCATGATCGTCACCGTCGGGACGGTGACGTCCAACGGGAGTTCTACCAATCGGGTCACCGCGTCCGCGACGTACCGCGGATCGAACGTGGGTTCCGCTCGCAACGATCCGTCCGGTTGACGGGCGGATTGGCCGATGCCGGCCGTCATTGCGGTTGCAGCGTTCCCGATGTCGATCTGGGTGCAGCAGATTTCGTGGTCGCGCCCGTCGAGCGCGATCGACTTGGTCAACCCCGACACACCGTGTTTGGTTGCCGTGTAAGCGACGCTCGCGGGTCGTGGTGTGTGGGCGGACAGTGAACCGTTGTTGATGATGCGTCCGCCGCGCGGTGTCTGCGTCTTCATCATTCGCACCGCCTCGCGCGAGCAGAGGAAGACTCCTGTCAGATTTGTGGCGACTGTGCGGTCCCAGTCTTCGGGTTCGATTTCGTCCACCGCGCCGGTGGGGCCGAACGTGCCCGCATTGTTGACGAGTACATCGAGGCGGCCGAATCGTTCGGCCACGGCGGCGAAGAGACTGTGCACCGACTGTGGTGACGAGACGTCGGCCGGTACCACGACTGCGTGTTCGTGACCGTGCGCGGTCTCGTCCAACGTCTCCCGCACCCGTCCTGTCAGCACCACGTGATGTCCGGCATCGAGCAGCCCGGTCGCCATGGGCGGGCCAATTCCCGAGCCGGCACCCGTCACCACGATGACCCGTTCCGTCACATCCACTCCTTGTTCGCGTGCATCAGGTGGTTCCCGACCAGGTGTCGGCAACCCTTCGAATTGTCGCCGACCGGCGGCCGTCGGTGCGGCTGTTCGCGCGTTCCGTTCTCGGTTGTCGACGCGACCGCGGGGGATCCCAGGAATCACGGTGCGCCTAACACTGGAGCGGGAGACGGTGGTCGGCTTTCCTGTCCGGGTGACCATCGCAGACATCGCACCCCGCACGGCGCTGCAGCAGCGCTACTGGGACCCCGCCCTCACCGAACCCGCGCAGTGGAATCCGGTCCTGGAAGCCCTGCACTCGCACCGGTCGGTCCGCCGCTACCTACCCGATCCGCTGGCCGACGAGACGCTCGACGTCCTCGTCTCGGCTGCGCAGTCGGCCGCCACATCGTCGAACCTCCAGGCGTGGAGTGTCGTCGCGGTCCGCGACCCCGACAGCAAGGCTCGCCTGGCCGCACTCGCGGGAGGCCAGGCCCACATCGTCGAGGCCCCCGTCCTGCTGGTCTGGCTCGCCGACTTCGCCCGCGTCCGTCAGCTCGCCGACGACCGCGGCGCGCCGATCGAGGGAGCCGACTACCTCGAGAGCAGCTATATCGGGTTCATCGATGCCGCCCTGGCGGCGCAGAACGCCGTGACCGCGGCGGAGTCGCTCGGTCTGGGAACGGTGTTCATCGGGGCGTTGCGGAACAAGCCCGAGGAGGTCGCGGCGGAACTCGGTCTGCCGCCCCACGTGTTCGCGGTGTTCGGGCTCGTCGTCGGACATCCGCATCCGGACGCCGACGCCCAGATCAAACCGCGCCTGCCCCAAGCGGCGGTGCTGCACCACGAGAAGTACGATCTGCCCGCTCAGCGAGACCACGTCGACGCCTACGAGGGGCGGATCGCCGCCTTCTACTCGGCGCAGCAGCTCGAACATTCCTGGATCGAAAGGGTTCTGGACCGACTCGCCTCCGCGGCGCGGCTGAACGGGCGGGATCGCCTGAAGGAATCGCTCATCCGTCTCGGGTTCCCACTTCGCTAGCGGCGCGTGTCGCAGCCACCGGTACCCGGTGGCTTCCGGAAGGCAGAACCCGGTGGGTGGCTCTGCGGCCACCCACCGGGAGTCGCGCCGTGGGGCCCTTGACTTCGCGGGCAATTCCACTACAACTGGGACCAGGGAGCGGATCCGGCAAGGGACGTCGTGGACAGTTTGTGGCTCGGTGACGTCGAACTGACCTATCAGCTGCGCGAACGCGGTGAGCGTGTCGTGCTCGTGCATGCCAGTGCCTTCGTCTCGTGGTACGACCCACTGGTCGAGCAGCTGACGGGGTATTCGACCTTGCGGTATCGGCGGCGTCTCCCCGAATCCGGCAGTGGGGGATACCGGCCGCTCACGGTCGCCGAAGATGCCGGGACATGCGTCAGGCTGATGGATCATGTCGGCTGGGACGCGGCCCACGTCGTGGGTCACTCCTACGGTGCGCTTGTCGCGCTCCAGTTGGCGATGGAGAATCCCGAGCGCGTCGCCTCGGTGGCACTGCTCGAACCCGCAGTCCGGGGGATCCCCAGCTCGGAGCAGGTCACTGCTGCGCTGCAGCCGGTCATCGCTGCGTACAGAGCAGGTGACAAGGCCGCCGCGGTGGACGGGTTCCTGCGCCATGTGTGCGGCGACGGCTATCGTGTCGTGCTGGATCGGGTGATTCCACACGCCTTCGACGAGGCGCTCGACGAAGCTGACTTGTTCTTCCATGCTGAGATGCCGGCCGTGCAGCAGTGGAGTTTTGGAGCAGGGGAGGCCGGGCGCATCACGCGGCCGGTGCTCAATGTGCTCGGCGCCGAGAGCGCCCCGCGGTTCGTCGAAGGAAGCGACCTCGTGCAGTCCTGGTTCCCGCGGGCCGAGCGACTCTCCGTGCCGGAGGCCGGGCACCTTCTGATGGTGCAGAATCCCACGGCATTGGCGCGGGGCCTGAAGGACTTCTTCTCACGCCATCCGGTCTGTGCGGAATCGCCGGAAGAATGATGGCTACAGATCCGGGGGAGTCCCCGGACCGATGCCGGGGACTCCAGTCCAGGGCGATCAGGACTTCAGGCTGGACCGTGTGGACCCCTTTCTGTTGCGGACACACGACGACAGCAACCGTTCTGGTGCTGCCCGATGAGTGATCTCCAACAGAGGGGCGGGCCCTCTCCCCACCTCGGGTGGGATACCCAAATCATCACCCGGACCTGGTGCTTCGTCAACAGCGGACTTCGGAAACGGCTGCCGGGCGGCGCCAAGCCTTCCGCGCCCTAGGATGCGGCGATGCCGGACCAGATGGTCGAAGCGACTCTGTGGGCGAGATCTGCGGTGTCGGTGTCCCCGCGGAGGAAGGCTGCGTAGTAGGCGCCGAAGCACAACGTTGCAACGGTGTGGGTATCGACGTCGGCGCGAACCGCCTTGCGGTCGCGCAGATTCTCCAGGACACGCTCGACCAGATTCACTCGCGGTTCGACCGCGTGCTCGCGCACTATCTCGAGCAGTGCTGGTGTCCGTAGCTTCTCGCCCATGAAATTGCCCATCAGGACCATCGCATCCGGATTGAAATAGCACGGGTCGACCCTGCGGACAGCTTCGACGAAGGCGTCGAATGGTGGCAACTTTTCGAGTTCGAGACCCGGGTACGACGCTCGCTGAGCGCGGAATCCGTAGTCCAGGGCGTCCACGACGAGCTCGAATTTGCCGGGCCATCGACGGTAGATGGTGGGCCGGGTGACTCCTGCGTCGGAAGCGATGTCTCCCATGGACATTTGCGAGTACCCGTCCAATACCAGGCGTCGTCGTGTCGCTTCGATGATCGCGTCGTCCAGGGCCGGATCACGAGGTCTGCCACCCCGCGAGCTCGTTGCATCCGTGGTGTCCGATGGAGCCGTCCCAGCCGACTTCTCAGCCATCGTTCACCCCTTGTCGAGTTTGGTTACGGGCGGTGATTGTAACTTTTTCCGGTGCCGGCTGCACGTAGCGGTGCGTCGGCAGCGCCCACGGGCGAGTCACGCACTCGAGGGCGCGTCCGCTCGATTGCGGCGGAAGGCGAGTCCGATGAAGGCGGTGGTAGCGAGCGATGCCACCAGGCCCGCATAGATCCTCGTGGTTGCGATGAAGCCGAGGCGGTCGATGAGAGATCCCGCAACCAGGGAGGGAATGCAATTGGCGAGGTAGGCGACCGTATAGACACTCGACAGGAGTGCGGCTCTCTCGTGAGGTTGCACAAGGGGCATGACGGTGCGGATCGCGCTCTGAAATCCTGCTCCGAAGCCCACGCCTGCGATGGCCGTTCCGGTCAGAATCGCAATTGCGGAGGATTTTTCGGAGCCGTAGAGAGTTGTGGCGACTCCGGCGACGAGGGTCCCGGCGCCCACGAGCAGGATCGTCCGTGGCCCGACAGCGCGTAGCACGAAGATGGACGCAGCCCCGGTTCCGGTCAGCGTCGCCACCATCGCGGCGCCGACCATCGACGTATGTACGTGCAACGCGTTGTGGGCGAGCGACGGGCCGAGGGAGAGGTAGAAGCCGGCGAGAGCCCACACCGCGACAACGTACGGAACGGTGAGAAGGAACGCCCCGAGTGCGGGCCCCGGAACTGTCACCCGCGGTCGAATCGACACGGGGCGGTTGCGTCGGCGCGGCGCGGTTTCCGGGATTGTCAGTGCCGCTGCGATTTCCACCACGAACACGACGAGGAGAACGAGATAGACGGTACTGGTGGGCCGGGGGAAGTGCTCGCTCACAGTACTCGAGAAGAGTGCTCCCACTGCGAGTCCGATCGGGTGGGCACTGCTGTTGATCCGGGCGCCATGGCCTGGGGAGGCTTCGAGGTCGACAAGCGCAGAACCCAGTGCGCTGATTGCGGCGCCGGTCGCGAAGCCCTGCACAATCCGCGCAACGAGAAGTAACTCCAGGCCGGTTGCGCCGGCAAAGATCGCCATGGATGCTGCTTCGAGCATGAGCGCGGCGACGATGACGGGGCGCCGGCCGATCTGATCGGAAAGCGAACCGACGGTCAGCAGGGCCAACAGCAGGCTGACGGCGTACACGCCGAACGCGAGTGTGGATTGCGACGTGGAGAGCGCCCATCTCTCCTGGTAGATCGCGTAGAGCGGGGTTGGAACTGCGGAGGCGCCGACCAGTGTGGCAGTGATCGCAGCGACCACGGTGAAGGCCACGGCGTGAGACCGTGGGCGGACTTCTCGAGGAGGGATTCTCCACGAGGGCGAGTGAGGCATGCGATGTCTTCCGATGCAGTTACGTTACAGATGTTGACTGTAACGTAATTACGTCCTACTGTGCGAGTAGCCGCAAGAGTGGTGTGAGTCTCATTCGTAGGAGTCAAGATGAATCCCAGCCAAGCCCTGATCGAGCGCAGTATTCCGTTCCTCGAAGAGGTGAAGAACCGCACTGCCGGCGGCGAGCTGGAAGACTGGCTCAACAGCACGTACGGCCCCGGAACCGCTCTGTACGACGACCTTGCGCAGATGATCACGGACGGTGTCGAAGAAGGGTGGGCCGCGAACGTCGAAGTCGACGGGCCGCGCTATCGGCGGAGTCGCATCGCCGAACCGAGCGACGTCCTCAACTACTTCAGCGTTACCGCGGTCTATATGGACAGCGTGCCCCGCTACCGCGGCCAGTACCACCAGCATCCCTACGGTGAACTGAATCTCGTCGTACCGCTCGATCCGGGCGCCGAGCTTGCCGGACCGCGCGGCTGGCAGGGCGCGGGTTGGACTGCGCCGGGTCCTGGCAGTCATCACTATCCGGAGGTCAGGGGAGGAGCGTTGATCGCGCTGTTCTATCTCCCTGCAGGACGGATCTCGTACGACATCACCCCGGCCGCGGTCGGCTGATGTTGGAAGAGGTCCAGTGTTTCATGAACGAAACGACCACCCCCGCATCAGAGGTGCTCCCGGAGTCGAACAACGCAGCGAGGCAACTGACGGTCGAGCAGGCTCTGCTGAGCAGGCGGAGCGTTCGAGCCTTCTCGGCGACGCCGGTTCCGCGCTCGGTCGTCGAACGGCTCCTGGAATTGGCAGCGCGCTCAGCGAGCAATTCGAACTGCCAGCCATGGCAGGTTCACGTAGTCACGGGCGCGGTCAAGGCCCGCCTCACGGCGGCCCTGCTGGCCGCCCATGACACGGATGGTCGGGTGCGAACCCGGGAGTACGACTACCAGCCGAAGCCCGACGAGTGGCCGGAGCCCTTCCACACGCGGCGCAGACAGTTCGGTGAGGGCCTCTATGGGGGCGCGCTCGGCATCGCGCCGACGGATGCGGAGGCGCGGTTGGCGCACCACCGTCGCAACTACGACTTCTTCGGCGCGCCGGTAGGTCTCATCGTGACCGTGAGTCGTCACCCATTGGCCGGCGCTCTCGTCGATGCCGGTCTCTTTCTGCAGGCGTTGATTCTCGCCGCTCGCGGCATCGGACTGGACACCTGCCCACAGGCGTCCTTCATCGACTTCTATCCGGTGCTGCGGCAGCAGCTCGACATCCCGGAGGACCACATCATCGTCTGCGGCCTGGCTCTGGGCTACGCGGACCGCCAACACAAATTGAACGGTCACAGCACCAGCCGGGAGCCGGTGACGTCCTTCGCCAGGTTCTACGGCGACGTCGGCGCGCCATAGTCCGGCAGTTCTCTACCCGCTCGCCCATCTCGGGCGAGCGGGTAGTTTCGCGTATCCGGGATACTTCTCCCCACGGTTCCGGCGGCGCCGGGGGAGTGGACTCGGGAATGGCAGGACCCGCAACGCTTTCGCGTGCGGGTCCGGGTCGGTGCCGAACTATGCGGCTTCGGCGTTCGCCGGCCGATAGAACAGAACCAGCTGGCCGATCCCACCGACGGCGCCGACGCCTACTGCAACGACGAGTCCGGTCCATCCATCGAGCGGATTACTGCCGAACATCAAATGTTCGACGCTGAACTCTCCGGCGCCCAGAACGGCGATGCACACGGCAGTCACCGCGAGGATGAATGTGTATTCCCAGCCCGAGCCCATGATGTAGAAACCGTTGGGGCGGTGCACTGTCCAGGCGGCGACGAGCATGAGTGCCACGAAAGCTGCGGCGGCGACCGAAGTGAACAGGCCGAGGGCGAGGGCGGCCCCGGCCAGGATCTCGGTCCCTGCCGCCACGCGAACGTGGAAGGCGCCGGGCCGCATCCCCAGTCTCTCGAACCATGTGGCGTTTCCTGACAGACGGCCGCCGAGGAAGATCTTGTGGTAACCGTGAGCGGCCATGGTGCCACCGAGGCTGACTCGTAGCACCGATAGCGCGAAATCGAATGAACTCATCGACGGCGATCCGATAAGTGCCGCTTGCACATTCACGTGCTCTCCTTGGGGTTGACCAGCCAGTGGGACCTGACCGGGGGTTCGGTGATTGCCCTCCACTCCGTGGTGGAGAAGTGCTGGAACGGCCTGGATGGGCCGTCGCAGTGGGTAGAGCGTAGGCGCAGAGGATAGGTTACAGCTATTGACTGTAACGCAATCCACTTCTATGGTCTTCGTCATCGGGCAACGAGGCGGTCCCGTTCTCGGACACCACGGGGACGCGATGCCTACCCCGAACCGGACTCGCCCCAACGCGAAAGAAGTCGTAATGGACTCGGAACTCTCCCGCTCCCCAGTGCGCCCTACCCACGGGATTCTCGTCAGTGATGTCATCGACAGACGGCCCGTCGGCCGCTTCCACTACCTCCTGCTTGCCCTTGCCGGAGCCGTCATGTTCCTTGACGGCTTCGACACCCAGGCGATCAGCTTCGTCGCGCCGGCGATAGCCCGGGAATGGGGTCTACCCGTCGCATCGCTCGGCCCGATCTTCTCCGCGGCGATCGTGGGATTGATGGTCGGATACCTGGTCTTGTCACCGCTGGCGAATCGGTATGGACACCGACGCACCGTCATCGCGTGCACCGCACTGTTCGGCATCCTCACCCTGCTCTGCGCTCTCACGACCGGCCCGATTCAGCTGATCACCCTGCGTTTCCTGACCGGTGCCGGGCTGGGCGCAGCCATCCCCAGCCTTGTCGCTCTGACCAGCGAATTCGCCCCCGCCCGGCGACGGTCGTCCTTCGTGATGTTCATCTACTGTTGGTTCGCACTCGGCTTCGTAGCCGCGGGAATCGTCTCCGGCATCGTCATCCCACAATGGGGCTGGCGCGCGATGTTCGTCATCGGAGGCATCGTGCCATTGGTGCTACTCGTTCTTCTGCTGCGTTACTTCCCCGATTCGCCCCGCTACCTTCTGATGCGCGGCGCCTCCGCCCGTGCACACGCCACCCTCCGCCGCATCGAACCCGGCTTGCCTGCCGATGCGGTCATTCGGGCCGACTACTCGAGTGTCGAGGAACCCGAACGTGGGAGGGTTCAGGTCGTCGTCGATCTGGTACGCGGCAGGTGGTTCCTGAGCACCCTCCTGCTGTGGACTGCATTCGCGGCAAATCTGGCGGCCTTCTACGCAATTCAAAGTTGGCTTCCGACGATCGTCGGCTCGCTGGGAGCGTCTTCACGCGTCGTGATCGCCTCGACCGTCTTGACCACGATCGGCGGGATTCTGGCAGCAATCGTCATCGGTCCCGCGATGGACAAGACCAACCCGTTCCGCACTCTGGGCATTGTCTATCTCGGTGGTGCGGCCTTCGTCGCCGCGCTGGGGTTGGTCATCGGCGGCGGCAGCACTTGGGCACTTCTCGGAACTGCATTCCTGACGGGAACGTGTGTGACCGGCGGGCAGATGAGCGTCATCGCCCTCGCAACTGTGCTGTATCCACCCGGAATGCGGTCCACCGGAGTCGGCTGGGCCCTCGGGATCGGACGGCTCGGTGGAATCGCCGGCCCGTTGATCGTCGGGTCTGCACTCGGCGCCGGCTTTCTTCCACGCGACGTCTTCTTCGCCATGGCGGTGGTTCTGGTTGTCGCCAGTATCAGCGTCCTGATGCTCGAACGTCGCTCTCGCACCCAACGACGTGCATGAGCTCGAATCTTCCACTCAACGGGCGTAGGCGCCTTCCGCGAGTCGATCCGCTGTCTCGGATGGCGTCGGCAAGGCCCGGATCGCGTCGCGCAGTACCGCGGCCGGTTCGGTGCCTGACGGCCACCATCCGGCAGGCGCCCCGTCCGGGCGCGCCAGGAGTGCCCCGCCGCGGGGGATGCCCATTCCGCGAGCGGTGATGGCGTCGAGGTCGTGGACGACGAGCGGAGGCCCGGGAATGGAACTCGCAGCGCGTTGCCAGGCTGCGCTCGGGCCGTTCGTGAACATTGTCAGCCCGGGTCCGAGTAGGTCGAGGGTGGACGCAGCGTCGGCCCGGGAGCGCACCCAGACGTGCGGGATTCGGCCGCCGAGGTCCGCGGGCAGTTCTTGTGCGGCGAGTCGGGCCCCGCCGTGCGGATCGGCCGATCGGGCCACGTTGTGCGCGGCAACCGGTCGACGCTCGGCCTCGTAGGTGTCCAGCAGTTGCGGTCCGGTCCAGCCGCGGAGCACCCAGGCGAGTTTCCACCCGAGGTCGTAGGCGCTCTGGATCGCGGTGTTCATGCCGGTGCCCCCGCGTGGGGTGATCTGGTGTGCGGCGTCGCCGACGAGAAACGCGGCACCCTCCCGCCAGCGGTCGGCGAGCTGCGCGGCGAAGGTGAACGTCCCGATGCGTTCGATCCGCGGAGCCAGGTCGGCACGTCCGCTGCCGAGCCGGATGAGGCGGGCGGACTGCTCCTTCGTCAGACTTGGCGAGGGCTCCTGCGCGAGTTCGTGTTCCACGCCATAGACCCATCGGTCACCGCGACCGGCGGGGACGAAGACTCCGGCGGCTTCCGGGTGGGTGACGGCGTAGATGCAGTAGCGGCGGTCGCCGAGCAGTTCCCACAGCGGGGCGCGGAACTCGGTCCCGACTGCCTGGGACAGACGCCCCGGCCCACGCATCACGATCCCGAGGGTGTCGCGCACCGTGCTGCGCGCGCCGTCCGCCGCGACGAGGTAGCGGGCGTGGACGATGCGGGTTTCGTGGGTTTCGACGTCGCGCAACGTCACCTGGACGTCATCGGTTCGGCCGTCCAGGCCGACCACTTCGGTGCCCATCTCCACCCGCGCGGTGCCGAACGAGCGCAGGTGGTCCAGCAACACGGGTTCGAGGTGATCTTGTGGAACCGAGGCAGGGGCAGTCGGGCTGAGGACCGCGCTCTGCTCCCGGGTCGGGAAGCTGGTCAGGTGAGTGTCGCCGGCCGCGGTGAGTGTAGGACCGACCCATTGCTTCCATTCGACCTCGACCCCGCCCGCCCGGATCTCCTGCTCCAGCCCCCAGGAACGCAACAGCTCCATCGTGCGGGTGCTGACCGAGGCGGCCCTCGGCAGCCCCGACTGGGTGGCTCGTCGCTCCACGACCATGACCTCGATCCCGTGCCGGGCCAGCGTGATTGCCGTGGTCAATCCCGCCGGACCCGTTCCGACCACGAGTACAGGCGTGGACGCCGGGGGTGTTGGCGGACGGGTGTATGCGGTCGGGCTGTTCACGACGTCAGCTCCTTCGTCGGAAGGCTGGGTTGTCTCGGTGTCCGGGGAGGGCAGCGGGCTCTTCTCGATTTCGCCGGACAATATGTCTTTTGATTAATAGCGTGAACTTCACAAGACGATGTGTCAAGTGAAAATGTTAGAGTGACGGCCGTGGCCACCAGGAAGTATGAGCAGCGCCTGCGCGCGGAGGCGGCCGAGGAAACGCGCCGCAACATCCTCGACGCGGTCTATGACCGGCTGCGCCGAGCACCGTCCACACCGGTGAGTGTCGAGCAGGTTGCCCGCACGGCGGGGGTCTCCCGGTCCACCGTCTACCTCGTCTTCGGTTCACGAGCGGGGCTGTTCGACGCAGTTACCACCGACCTGTGGTGGCACCGGGCAGGGTTTCAGGCGGTGGTGGACGCGGTGGAGCACCCGGACGCGCGGGAGCACCTGCGCGGCGGAATCGACTCCGGTGTCCGGGTGTTCGCGGCCCACCGCGACGTCTTCCGGGCACTGTTCTCGATGGCCCAACTCGACGCGGATGCCGTCGGCGGGGCCATCGCGCGGATCGAGGAGAACCGGGCCGGCGGGATGGCCCACCTCGCCCACCGACTGGCCGAGCAGGATGTCCTGCGGCCGGAGATCACCGTCGACGAAGCCGCAGACCTGCTCTGGCTGTTGGCGAGCTTCGACAGCTTCGACCAGCTCTACACCGGGCGGAATCTCCCCGTCGACGACGTCTCCCGGACCCTGATCGCAACCGCCGAACGCACCCTCTGCCGGTGACCGGTCGGCCTCGTAGGCCCAGGTCCGTACGCGGGCACGTTCACGCCGGGTCGGTGTTTCTCCGGGGTTGGCGGCGCCGGTGAAACCGTGCGCGCTGGAGATCGAGGAGTGTCGCGCTCTCGGCGTCTACTCGCCGGTGTCGACGGGCGATTCCGACCCGGACGGCAGTCGTGTGTCGGTGCAGTGCTGCTGCACGGCCGTGTGCGTTCTCGTCCTCGAGGAGGTAACCGGCCGCTCGGTCGCATCGAATGAGCAACTGTTCGTAGGCGAGGCGCGCTGGTGCCTGTTCGTCGAGTTGCCTGATCGCGATGTGCTCCACGAATTGCAAAGGCATACGCAGCAATTGGTAATTGATTCGCAAAAGTGTCATCGGCACGCCGCGCAGTGTTGTCACGATCGGGGATGTTAGCGCTCGTGGAGGAAACGTGCGGAGGGTTTCGCGCCGATGCGCCGACCACGCTGCGGATCTGCCGGACTGAAACGACCAGGGCTGACATCGTCTTGGCTGGTCCGAAGTCCAGTTCGGCGTCCTCAAGCAGGTTCTGAGCTCGTTGGATTCCGACGTAATCGGATCCGTACCCGCAAGTACGAAGGCGCACGCAACTACCGCGGTGGCCGGCGGGATGCGACCCTCTGGTTACCGCCCGCAGTGCCATTGATTGCCCATAGGCCGTGCGAACCCGCGGCCCGCGGGTTTCAGTACAGGTCGAGTTCAGGTGCGGTGGCCAGGTATTCGATCTGCTCCAGCGTCACCGGGACGGTGGACTCCCCGATGGGGTGGTGCTGATGATGACCTGTTGGGTGGTCGAATGTCGAGGAAGCGTATGGATTTGCCCGCAGTCGCCCCGACCCGCCGCTGCCCGACCTCGAGATACTCTTCGCGCCCGCACCGTTCTTCGAGGAAGGGCTCCTCGCACCGACAGCGCACGCCGTCGTTATCGGCGCCGTACTCCTGAAATCTGTCAGCCGCGGCGGTGAAGGACCCCACAGACGAGGGTCTCGAGCTCGGCGGGTGGAGTATCGCCTTCGGAGCGGGGAACCGCAATTCGGTGCGGGCGTCCTCGTCGGAGGGAATCGGCAGGTGCCATCAGGCATCGTCGCCATCGCGGCGTTGGCCGAGGGTAACCCCGCTTCGCAACAGGCGGTAGTCCTTCGTGTCGAAGTACCGGGCCGACAGCTGTTGCAATTCGACGACGGGTTCACCAGCGACGCCGGGCAGTTCGGTCGGCGACGGTAGTTACTGGTCCGGGGCACCTGCGTTCGGCATCTCGCGCGGCCTCGGGGATACGGGCCTGTGTGGTCGCCATCGGAGCCCTTCTCAGTGAATTACCTGACCGAGAACCGCGACCGCGCGCGCCGATGTCCGGCGGACCTGTCGGATTGGGTACTCGGAAACGAGTTCGCGACCATTGAGGAAGGGCTGTTCGAACTCACGGCCTTCGTAACGACTCGTGGATGCGGCGGGCGACGGCGAGACCCCGAGTTTCGCGCGCGCGAGTCCGCTGCAAGCGAGCCATCTGCGTTCGTGGGCCGTGTCGCGTCGGAACCACGCGGAGGGTGTCCGCGTCAGGAGGAGCCGAAGCCCGGCGGCGGAGACATCTTGAATGGCGCGGGCGGGTTATTTTGCTCGCGGTTTCGATCCCGTTGCATTTGGCCGCCGTTGTTGTCGCACATGTTCATCTGCTGCTGAATTTGGTCCGGCGGTAGCAGCCAGTTGTTGTTGGGATCGCACGGGTCTTGCCCCGGGGGGGTGTCCCTATGGTTTTCGTCAAGCGGCTGCGGTTACTGGGGTTGGTAGTGGGTCTTGTTCTTGAGCATGGCGTAGAGGACGTCGCATCGGCGTCGGGCGAGGCAGATCAGGGCGGCGTTGTGCTTCTTTCCCTCGGCGCGTTTGCGGTCGTAGTAGCCGCGGCTGGTCGGGTCGCCCAGGGCTGCGAACGCGGACAGGAACAGGGCACGTTTGAGCTTGCGGATGCCTGACCGGGCGGGGTGTTCACCGCGGATGGAGGAGCCGGATCGGTGGGTGACCGGGGCAATGCCCGCGTACGCGGCGAGGTGTCCGGCGGACTTGAACGCGGAACCGTCGCCGACCTCGAGCAGGATCCGTGCTGCCGCCGAAGACACCGATGCCGGGCATCGAGGTCAGGACGCGGGAAAGAGGGTGGTCATCGAGCATCCTTTCGACATCATCGCCGATCGTTTTCCGTTGCAGAAGGACTTCTTTCAGGGAGTCTGCGAGCTTCGGCAGGACGATCTCGGCGGCCTTGCTGCCGGGCACCCTCACCGATTGAGTTTCCAGTGCGGTGAGGATCTCGGTGGCGAGGCGGGCACCCATCCGGGGTGCGTGCTTGACCGCGAGCGTGGTGAGTTTGCGTTTGCCGGCCTGTCGGATTCCGGCGGGTCCGCCACAGCGCGAGAGGATCTCGAGGACGGCGGGGTGGGTAACGCGGGGACCGAGCACCCGTTCGAGGGCTGGGTGGACGGAAGTGAGCAGTCCGCGGATCCGGTTGCTGATACGGGTGGCTTCGCCGGCGAGGTCGTCGTCGAAGCCGACGAGAACCTCGAGTTCGGCCAGCGCCTCGTCTCCGGTGTCGACGCGGCGGAGGGTGTGGGGCATGGTCCTTGCGGTGTCGGCGATGATGAATGCGTCCCGGGCGTCGGTTTTCGCCTGTCCGGGGTACAGGTCGGCGATGCGGCGCATCGACAGCCCCGGCAGGTAGGCAACGTCGTGTCCGCAGGCGCGGGCGATGGTGACCGGCAGGGCGCCGATCGTGTTGGGTTGATCGACGATCACCAGGACGGGTCCGTGCGCGGCCAAGCCGTCGAACACCGCACGCAGCTTCGTCTCGTCGTTCGGCAACGCCTTGTCGTAGATCTTCTTTCCGGCGGCGGTCAGTCCGACGGCGTGGTGTTCGCCTTTTCCTACGTCGATGCCGCAAAACACGGCGTAACTCGTGTCCATTCAGCAGTCCTTCGTCCGGCCAGTCCGGTCGCCGATCCAGCATCGATACCCGACACCCACGTTACGAGGAGACCTTCCGCAGTTTCCGGTGGCCCTGTCCCTATCAGCGGTCCATCGACGCCACCAGGTTCGGCGACACCACCCCCCGGATCATTCGAGAGACAGGGGCAAGAAGTCATACCGAACTTGGCGACCGCAGTCCCGCGAAACGGGACCACGAAGACGGTAACGGGCCGGTCGATGCGGCGGCGGACACCACCGCGGGTGCGGCGATGGAGGCCACCGCGGGTCCGGCGGCGAGTCCTGCCGGTAACGTGACGATCGATCCGGCCACTACCAGCCTGACCAGAAGGATCTTCCTGCGTGCCTTCGTGGTTGTGTTCATTGTCGGTGCTCCTTCGGCATGAAATTGAAGCCGTCGGATACGGCACCCTGCGAGTGATGCTGTTCGCGCGTGGATCGTGAGCCAGCATCGTGCCGTGTCGCGCTGCTGTTGCGTGACCGCCTCGGTTGCCCCGGATGCCCGCTTCGCGTGGCGCTCCAAGGCAGCCCGACAGCGAGTCTCTTCCCATCGTATCTGTTGAGCTCTCGTGCGGCCCGCGGGGATTCGCCCACTCCATACGACGGGAACGACCGCGCCGGTCGACTCCCAGCTCGCCCATAACCACCTCGATCGCGGAGACACCGGCGGATCCGGCCGAGGCCGCGGCCACGCTGCCGCTGCCGCTGCTGCGGCAGCGGCCGAAGGGGTGGTAGCGCGGCTGTCCGCGGTCGCCGACGGGATCACCAGTGCCGTGGACCTGCTTGGGGACCAGGCCGCCGTCGAGGTGCACCTGCGCCGCGCCCTGGTGACCGCGGACAAGGTGCGGGCCGATGCCGTCGCCGAGCTCGAACACCTCCGCGACCGGCTCGACACGGTGATCGACGACCGGGCCGCTGCCCTTCGCCGACGCCCGGCGTGAGCATGCCGAGCAGGTGCGCGCCCTGGCGGCGGGCCCCTAGGAGGTGGCCGAGCAGCATCACCTCGTTGAATCCCTGCGCACCCGCGCCGCCGAGCACGGGACGAGATCACCCAGGCCTGTGCAGGGAAGGGGACCGCGCTTCCGCTGCCGCCGCGGCCACGGTCGGCCGGCCCGAACCGGACCTCGACGACGCCCGGTCCGCCATTCAGGCCGAGGGACCCGCACAGATGAGATCCGCGACGATCTCGCCACCGCCCGTGCCGATCTCGCCGCCTCGTGCTCTCAAACGGAGGCCGTCTGGGAGCGGATCGAGGAACTCCGCGCGGAACTTGGCCGAGGCCCGCCGTCGCACCACTTCGCCGATCTGACGGGACGCCGGTGCGCGGCACGACGACGCCCCACGTCACCCGGATCGAATTACTGCTGGTCGACTCCGAAGGGAGCGCCCGATGATCTGCGACATCCCCGCGGGCGGGCTCGGGCCGGTGCCGACCATGCCGGCGTCAGGACAGTTCCTGATGTCGCTGGACCGAACTACCGGGCGCGCGGGGAGGCGGGTGTGGCTCTCGTAAGTGACATCCCGAACGATCTGTTGCTGTCCGCGCGTGCTGTCGGTCGGCGCACCCGGAATCGCGGGCCGAGCCCCTCGAACCGGCGGTCAGGGTTTGAGAAATACCTTGAGGACGACGATGACGGACGCGACGGCGTCGAGGCCGAACGCCTGTTCTCGCTGGCGGAGCTGATCCAAATGCAGGGCTGGATGGGGTGCCGAGCCGGGCACCGAACTGTGCGATGCGCCCGTGTGCTTGGGGCGGCCATCGACCGGCGACCTGGGCGTATCGTGAATTGATGAAGACCAAATCACCTCAGCGCGAGCTTGCCTACCGGCTGGCGGAGCGGGACGAGTTGGTAGTGGAAATCCTCGAACTCGAGGGCCGGTTGGCGAGAGCCACACGCCGCCTCGAGGAACTGTCCGCCGAGATCAAACCGTCCGGGCACGTGGAGTAACGCTCTCGACCCGCTCTGCCCACTCGGCCGATGCGGGTGGGATGGTTTGTGCTGCTCGATTGGATAAGTGCTGTGGGAGCGGCCGACGGGCTCGAACGACTCGTCCTTCACACGAGCTGCACTGATCAGGCCGCTGCAGTCTCCCGCAATCGGTACTGCACTCTTCCGCCGTGGGCGAACAGCCGTTCCTTCTCCGGCTTGGGGGCCGATTTACCCCGGATGGCGCCCGTCCACCATCAGGACCGGCGGCGGCAGCACCGAGACGATCGCACTCAGCTCGCTCCGCGCGGGGAGTTGGGCGAGGATTCCTCGGGCGGTGACTGCCTCCAGGCTGTGGGGGTCCTTTTATGCTGCGGGAAGGCCGATTCCGTCGAGCCTTTGTGTTCGACAATCAGTCGGAGTCGTCGGGCGGCCCGTTCCGGTCCCTGAGCGATGAGCGGCAAAGAGGAGGGGCCCCGGCGATGTGCACACCATGGTCTTTGTCGGCAGTGTTGGTACTGGTCCCTAGTCCTGCAAGCTCGGGTCGGCAGACAATGGATCTTGACACAATCGAGAGGCTTCACTCTTGCAAAGGAGCACCGATGACTGACACCGTCGTCGACGCCGTAGCAGCCCTTCATGTGACCGAGTACTGGGTGGTCGAAGTAGACCGCCACGACGGGACGTGTTGCACATTCGGGCCGTTTACCGCCGAGGCAGCCTGGGCGAGAATGGAACATCGGACCGCGCCCACCAGGTTCGCCGCCGTAGTAGGGAAACGATGAGCATCACGGACAGCGCCGACGACACCATCCGGATCCCGGGCGGACCAGATAGGGCAGAACTGAGAATTTTTGGTGGGGATGTCGAGAACTGCAACCGGACTCCGTCCTTCCTGTGAAAGCGCCAGAATGGGCGCACCACACGACGAGGAGCGAGACGATGCCGAAGTTCATGTTGCTGCAGAACTACGAGGGTGGAGCGGGTTGCACGGTGCCGATGCCAGAGTGGACCCCAGCAGAGATCGCCGCGCACGTGAGGTTCCAGCAGGACCTCAACGCAGAGCTCGCCGCGGCGGGTGAACTGGTCGATGCCCAGGGTCTGGCCGGCCCGGAGGCCGCGAAGCGGGTGACGTTCGACGGCTCGGGCGTCCCGGTGGTAACCGATGGCCCGTTCCCGGAGTCGAAGGCACTGCTCGCCGGCTATCGGATGATCGATGTCGAGTCGCAGGCGCGCGCCCTCGAGGTCGCGGCGAAGTCTTCGGCTGCCCCGGGCCCGGGTGGCAAGCCGATCGTGCAGCCGATCGAGGTCCGGCAGGTGATGGGCGCACCGGAGATCGATCTGTGAGATCGACTCCGCGGTGGAGGACCTGCTGCGCCAACCGGCACCGCGTCGCGCTCGGCAGCGACGATCTGGACGGGATCCTCGATGTCCGCGACCTCGGCCGCATTCCGTTGCCGTGATCGCGCAGAACTGCGGGATGTCTATCGCCGTCAACGCGATCGGACTGCTCGTCAGCACTGTCGGTGGCCTCTGAGGCAGCTCGTGCGTGGCGCCGCAGAGATGTTCGATAGGTCGGGATTCGAGGGCACGACCCTCGGTGACCGGGGCG
This sequence comes from Rhodococcus sp. JS3073, assembly GCF_026810085.1. Taxonomy (NCBI): domain Bacteria; kingdom Bacillati; phylum Actinomycetota; class Actinomycetes; order Mycobacteriales; family Nocardiaceae; genus Rhodococcus; species Rhodococcus sp. JS3073. The sequence continues at coordinate 7,686,944 of NZ_CP113951.1, forward strand.
TCCGGAATGGCGAAGGCGCGCTGTATTCCTATTTGCCTTCGACACCATCGACCAGGTAGGAGCACCGCGCTTCCCATGCTGCGGCGAGCGGCCGCCTGCACCGGTGCGTGCTTCTGGCCTGGAGGTCTTCGACCCGCAGGACGAGAAACGCGACTTCTGCGGTCACCGCGTCCAGGAAGGCCGACAATGGGATCCGGTCCTGCAGACGAGGAGCGCACTGTGGACACAGAGCCCGGAGTCGGTCGGTCGAGTCGCATGGCGGGCGGTCGAGAAACGGTTCGAGTCGCCGTCATGGTCGGGGCGCTGGGTGTGGTGTTCGGCGACATCGGGACCAGCCCGATTTACACCATCCAGACGGTGTTCAATCCGGAAGATCCGCACCCGGTGCCGATCAGCACGAGCAACGTGTACGGCGTTGTGTCGCTCATCTTCTGGTCGGTGATGCTCATCGTCACCGCTACTTATGTCTTGCTGGTGATGCGCGCCGATAACGACGGCGAGGGCGGCGTCATGGCGCTGATCACGCTGCTCCGACGTTTGGGTGCGGTGCGGGGCGGTCGTGTTACTGCGGTGCTGGCCGGGCTGGGCATCTTCGGTGCCGCCCTGTTCTTCGGCGACAGCATGATCACGCCCGCGATCTCGGTACTGTCCTCGGTGGAAGGCCTGAAGGTCGTCGAACCGGGGTTGGAAGAATGGATCGTGCCGATCACGGCGGTCATCATCGTGGCGTTGTTCTCCGTGCAGCGCCGCGGCACGGCGGCGGTCGGCCGGCTGTTCGGGCCGGTGATGATCGTCTGGTTCGCCTCGATCGGGGCCTGCGGGGTGGGCGGCATCGCCCGGCATCCGGAAATCCTCAAGGCGTTGTCGCCGACCTATGCACTGAGCTTCATGTTCGGGAATTTCGGGATTGCCTTCTTCGCGCTGGCCGCGGTCGTGCTGGCGGTCACCGGTGCCGAGGCACTATATGCGGATATGGGCCATTTCGGCAGGCGGGCGATCACCCGAGGCTGGCTGGGGCTCGTCCTGCCGGCGTGTGTGCTGAGCTACCTCGGCCAGGGTGCGCTGCTTCTCGGCGACGAGAGTGCCGTGAGCAGCCCGTTCTTCCTGCTGGCCCCCGGCTGGGCACGGTGGCCGTTGGTGCTGCTGGCCACCGCGGCGACGGTGATCGCCTCCCAGGCGGTGATCACCGGCGCCTACTCGGTGGCATCACAGGCGGCCCAGCTCGGTTACCTGCCGAGACTGCGGGTGGCACACACCTCCGAGTCGACGATCGGACAGATCTACGTCCCGTGGATCAATTGGGTGCTGATGGTGTCGGTGCTCACGCTGGTCTTCGCGTTCCGCAGCTCGGCGGCGTTGGCGTACGCGTTCGGAATGGCGGTCACCGGGACGATCACCATCACGACGCTGCTCTTCTTCTACATCGCCCGTACCCGGTGGGGTACGCCATTGTGGCTGGTGGTGTGCGGCGCCGGCTGCTTGCTGGCGGTCGACCTGCTGTTCTTGGCGGCGAATCTGACCAAACTGGTGCACGGGGCCTGGCTGCCACTGCTGATCGCGCTCACGGCGTTCACGGTGATGACCACCTGGCAGCGTGGGCGCGCCATCGTCACCGGCGCACGGGAGCGAGCGGAGGGATCGTTGGCGGACTTCGTCGGCCAGCTGCACGACTATCGGCCGTCGCTGGTGCGGGTCCCCGGCACCGCGGTGTTTCTCAACCGCGGCAAGCAGACGGCGCCGTTGGCGATGCGTGCCAATGTCGAGCACAATCGCGTGCTTCAGCAACACGTGGTGATCCTGTCGATCAACACGCTGCCGGTGCCGCGCGTACCGGACACCGAGCGGACGGAGATCGATAAGCTCGGCTACGCCGAAGACGGGATCGTTCACGTGACAGCATTTTTCGGGTACATGGATGCGCCGAACATTCCGGATGTACTGCGTCTGCTCGACCCCGCGGAGACCGAGGGGCCGATCGCGGTCGACAGCGCCTCCTACTTCCTGTCGAAGATCGAGTTGACGATGGGGACGGCACCGACGATGGCATCATGGCGCAAGCGTCTGTTCATCGCTACCTCGTACATCACGGCAGACGCTGCCGAGTACTTCGGCCTTCCGGGGGAGCGGACCGTGATCATGGGTTCTCGAATCGACGTGTAGGGGAGTGAATCGTCATCTCGCGTGCCCGCTCGTCACCGGACGGTGGCGAACTCGGTGGCCACTCGGCCCATTTGTGCGAGCAGTTGTTCGGCGTGTCCTGAGGTGATGTGGTCGGGGTGGCGGCGGCGCACGCTTTCGGCGACGTGTTGCGCCAGGCCGCCCATTGAGTCAGATCAGCTACCAGATGGGCACCGGTGATGACCTGGCGTACGGGGATTCACATCCGACCGCGCCGGTTTGCCTGGTTGATGCGCGGGCGACGTCCAGTTGTCCGTAACTCGGACGGCAGCACCCGACTCCTCGACGCCGACTGAGGCGAAGCCAGGCCTACTCCGATCCTGGACCTCAAGTCTGGTGGAGTTAGGGCAGCGTAGCGCTGGGTCGCTCAGGGCAGCAGGCGGTCGATCTCGAATGCCAGGCAGAGCTCGGCGATATCTCTTGGCCGTGACAGCGACTTTCCGGTCCACTCCTCGATGCGGCGGAGTCGATGCCGAACGGTGTTTGGGTGGCAGTAGATTTTCGCGGCGGTCTCGTTCGCTGAGCCGCCGGCATCGAGCCATGCGGCGAAGGTATCCACCAGAATCCGGCGTTCCTCGGGTGGGAGGTGGTCGATCGGTCCGAGTACGGACTTCCCGATCCTTTTCATGGCCTCGGGTGCGCTGACGGCGGCGAGCGCTAGCGGAGACCCGTCGAAGACTGTGATCAACGAGTCGCCGGACGGTCTCTCGCCGATGGCTATCCGGGCGAGTCGGAGTGCTTCGCTGGTCTCGCTGAGGTCGTCGAACTGCGGGCTGATGCCGACGCGCGAGGAGGCAACTGTGTCGAGGGCATCGATAAGCTCGCGGAGGATGTCGGGTCGACGGAGGAAGACGATGCCGACCTGTTGGTCGGGCAGCAGTCGCCATGCTGAGCGGATGTCGCGGACGTCGAGCTTGCTTGCGATGTCCGGTAGGCCGACTTTCCCGAGGGCTGGAACCTCCGCTGCTACAACGACATACGGGCCAGCCGTCGGTAATCGCAAGAGGTCGGCTGTCTCCCAGAGGCTCTGTGTGTCGGTGATCCGGCGGAACAACAACGCTTCCACCAGCGCCGAACGCTCCTCCTCACGGCGGAGGACTCGAATCGTTTGTTGGTGCCGGTACGCGTCGGTCATCGCCTGCGTGAACATGTCCTGGGCGATGAGGATCTGCGAGGTGGCGTTCAGGATCGTGTCGAGCGGCACCCCGCTGCTCCTTGCCTCGGTGACCGTCTTCTCCCACATGAATCGGAAGCCGATGCGGTATGCCGCCATCACCGCCGGTAGCGGGACCCCGGCCAGTGCTCGGGCTGTCCCCGTTGCTTCGGCAGCGGAGACGTCCATCTCGGTGTCACCGGCCAGTGAATGAAAGACGAAGGTCATGTTCGCGGTGCAGCTGTGCTGGATCTCGTCGGTGGTCACGAGGGTGTTCGACCGGTAGTAGTCGATGTCACGGCGGATGACCGCAGCCAGCGCGGCACCCAGCTGGTCGGCACGGGCCAGCATCGAGACGGCGAGTTCGACGATGAGTGGATCGGGCGGTCGTTCCATACCGACACGATAGGCCCGATCAACGCCGGTTGTGGGCGCTCACACCGACGGCCCATCGACGTTGTTCCCGCCGCCATCGACTCAGCCGGCGCCGGGAGTCACCCTTGAATCACCGGCAAAACGCCAACAGTCACCGGAGGTCCTCTTGTCCAATTTGAGTCTGAATCTTGTTGCCTCAGCGCGAAACTACCCCGACTCGGTGGCGCTTCGCTGCGACGATCTGGAGTTAACCTTCACCGAGTTCGACGCGGGGGCCGCGCGAGTCGCCACCTTCCTCGACCGCGAAGACATCGCGCCCGGCGATAGGGTCGGGCTGATGCTGTCCAATACGCCGGCGTTCGCGCTGGCCTTCTACGGCATCCTGCGCAGCGGTGCCATCGCCGTGCCGATCAACCCGTTGCTCAAGTCCCGCGAGATCGAGTTCTATCTCTCCAACACAGGTGCGACGGCGCTCTTCGCGACACCCGCCTTCGCCGCGGAGGCCACCGCCGGCGCGGCGGGCGCCGGGGCGAAATGCTGGCTGGTAGGCGATGCCGATCTGGCGAGGCTGACGGCGGATCTGCCCGAACAAGCGAGTCCGGTCGACCGCGCCGACACCGACACCGCCGTCGTCCTGCACACCTCGGGGACGACCGGCAAGCCGAAGGGGGCCGAGCTCACCCACGGCGGCCTCAACCGCAACCAGGACGTCGCCGCGCGCACCCTGATCGAACTGGGGCCCGACGACGTGGTGATGGGGTGCCTGCCACTCTTTCACGTCTTCGGGCTGACCTGCGGGCTCAACACGTCGGTGTCAGCGGGCGCGACACTCACCCTGATCCCCAGATTCGACCCGCACAAGGCCATCGAAGTGATCGAACGCGACGCCGTCACGGTGTTCGAGGGCGTGCCGACGATGTACTCGGCACTGCTCGGTGAGGCGAAAAGATTTCCTTCGTCGGCGACCGAGACCCTCCGAGTCTGCGTATCCGGCGGCGCCTCCCTGCCGGTTCAGGTTCTCACCGATTTCGAGAAGTTGTTCGGTGCCACGATTCTCGAGGGCTATGGTTTGTCCGAGACCTCCCCGGTAGCCTCCTTCAACCACCCGCACCGCGAGTGCAAGCCCGGTTCGATCGGTACCCCGGTCGAGGGTGTCCAGATGCGGATCGTCGACCTGGCGGGCCACGAGGTCCCGCAGGGCGAGCTCGGCGAGATCCAGATCCGGGGACACAACGTGATGAAGGGGTACTGGAACCTGCCGGAGGCGACGGCGTCGGCCCTCTCGGCCGATGGCTGGTTCTCGACCGGTGACGTCGGCAAGGTCGACGAAGACGGCTACTTCTACATCGTCGACCGCAAGAAGGACCTGATCATCCGCGGTGGCTTCAATGTCTACCCCCGGGAGATCGAGGAGGTGCTCTACGAGCATCCGGTGGTGGTCGAAGCTGCGGTCATCGGTCTTCCGCACGACTCACTCGGCGAGGAGATCGGCGCTGCGGTCGTCCTCGGGGACGGCGCACCGGTCGATCCCACCGAACTGCGCGAGTTCGTGAAGCAGCGAGTTGCTGCCTACAAGTACCCCCGCCACGTATGGATCGTCGACAGTCTCCCGAAGGGAGCGACAGGGAAGATTCTCCGCCGCGAGGTGTCCGTTCCGACAACCGAAAGCACCAAGTAGCCATGACAAACCCGATCAAGAACCCCGACGAGCTCGCCGCGCCGTTAGACCTGCTGCTGACCAACTCCACTCGAGGATTTGTCGGCCGAATGCTCCCGAATGGCGCCTGGGCCCGCTTCGCGGTCAATCTCACCAAACGGCAGGGCGCACTCGCTCGGCGCGGCACCGCCCTGGCCCGCGAACTGGGCACGATCGCCGTCGGGACCTGCGAACGTGTCCCCGCAAAGGGTGACAAACGCTTCGCCGATCCGGCATGGCAGGGCAATCCCCTGCTCGAGCGAACCATGCAGGCGTACCTGGCGGCGGCGGAGACGGCCGACAAGCTGTTCGACGATGCCCAGTTGGATTGGCGAGACGCGGAGAAGATGCGGTTCGTCCTCGACAACATCATCGAGGGGTTGGCGCCGACCAACAACCCGTTGATCAGCCCGGTCGGCTGGAAAGCAATGATCGACACCGGCGGACTGAGCGCCGTACGCGGACTGAAAGCCTTCGCCCGCGACATGCTGTCCCAGCCAAGGATTCCGGCGATGGTGGATCCCGACGCGTTCGCCGTCGGCGAGACCGTCGCCACCACCAAGGGGGCGGTGGTGCTGCAGACCCGGGCGTTCGAGCTGATCCACTACGCGCCGCAGACACCGAAGGTGCGCTCGACCCCGCTGCTGATGATCCCACCTGTGATCAACAAGTACTACATCATGGATATCGCTCCCGGTCGCAGCATGATCGAGTACTTCCTGCAGCAGGGCCAGCAGGTTTTCGCGATCTCGTGGCGCAATCCCAAAGCCCGGCATCGTGATTGGGACGTCAATACATACGGTGCGGCGATCATTGAGGCACTCGATGCGGTGCAGAAGATCGCCGGGACCGACAGTGCGCACCTGCTGGCGACCTGCTCGGGCGGCATCCTCGCCGCCATGACTGCGGCCCACCTCACTGAGATCGGCCAGGGGGATCGGATCGCCGGACTCACGCTCGCCGTCACGGTGCTCGACCAGAGCAGGGCAGGCTTCGCCTCGGCCGCAATGAGCGAGCGAGCAGCGCAAGCCGCCATCCGAGCGTCGAGGTCCAAGGGATACCTCGACGGACGGGCGATGGCCGAGGTGTTCGCATGGCTGCGACCGACCGACCTGGTGTGGCGGTACTGGGTGAACAACTACGTGCAGGGCCGCTCGCCCGCAGCCTTCGACGTGCTGTTCTGGAACGCCGACACCACCCGGATGGCGGCGGCGCTGCATCGGGACCTGGTGTTGATGGGGCTACACAACGCGCTGACCACCCCGGGGGCGGTGAGCATGTTGGGAACCCCGGTCGACCTGTCGAAGGTCACAGCGGACTCGTATGTCATCGGCGGTGTCGCCGATCACATCTCACCCTGGCAGGCCTGCTACCGCAGTGCCCGGCTGCTCGGCAGCAAGGACAACCGGTTCGTCCTCTCGTCGAGCGGCCACATCGCGGCACTGGTCAACCCGCCGGGCAACCCCAGGGCCGCGTACCGGATCGGCCAAGTCGATCAGGACACGGCCGAAGACTGGGTGCAGACGGCCGAGGAAGCCACCGACTCGTGGTGGCCGGACTACATCAGCTGGCTGGCCGACCGCAGCGGACCCGAGATCGACGCGCCACAAACCCTGGGCGGCCCGGGCTATGCACCCGTCGCCCCAGCGCCAGGCACCTACGTGCACCAGAACTGACACCACCGGAGAGAAGACGATGACCACACATATCGCCAACGCAGCGGACCTGCTCGACCTGACCGGACAGACCCTCGGAACCACCGCGTGGTACGACGTCCTCCAAGACCAAGTGAACCTTTTCGCCGACGCAACCGGCGACCACCAATGGATCCACACCGACCCCGAGCGCGCTGCCCGGGGACCGTTCAAGGGGACGATCGCGCACGGCTACCTGACGCTCGCGTTGGCGCCGCGCGTGCTCGCCGACGTCCTGACCATCGACAACGTTCAGGCCGCACTGAACTACGGGCTGAACAAGGTGCGGTTCCCCTCGCCGGTGCCGGTCGGTGCCAAACTCCGGGCAACGGTGACCGTCACTTCGGCCCAGCACAAGCCCGCCGGTGTCGAGGTCGTGTACGGACTGACCTACGAGGTCGACGGCACCGAACGCCCGGCCTGCATTGCCGACGTCGTCGTGCTGTACCGATGAACGCGGCCATCGAGGCCGAGAGATACGTCGCGGCCGCCGGTCAGCGGATCCGGGTCAGCATCCGGCCCGGATCCGCCGGCGCCCGAGGTGTGCCGCTGGTCTTGTGCAATGGCATCGGCGCCAGCTACGAGGTGCTCGATCCGTTGGTGGCTCAGCTGGATCCGGAGATCACCGTGGTCCGGTTCGACGTTCCCGGCACCGGCGGATCCCCCGCGTCCGTGGTTCCCTACGGGTTTGCATACCTGGCGTGGGTCCTGGGGCGGGTGCTGACCAAACTCGGTTTCGGCGTCGTCGACGTGCTCGGGTTGTCTTGGGGTGGGGCGCTGGCACAGCAGTTCGCCGTCCAGAATCCGCGTCGGTGCCGGCGACTGGTCCTGGCCGCGACCGGTACCGGCGCACTGATGGTTCCGGGGAAGCCGTGGGTGCTGGCCAAAATGCTGACACCGCGCAGGTTTCGCGACCCGGCCTACGCGGCCTCGATCGCCGGTGACCTGTATGGCGGCACCGCGCGCCAGCAGGGCGGCGAGGTCGCCGGGCTGTTCCTCCAGCAGTTGCACGCCGGATCGAAGATCGGCTACGTGCATCAACTGCTTGCCGGAGCGGTGTGGACGAGTGTGCCTCTGCTGCCCGCGATCAGGCAGCAGACCCTCCTCGTCGCGGGTACCGACGACCCGATCGTGCCCGTGGTCAACGCCCGCATCATGAACCAGCTGTTGCCGCACGCAACTGTCCATCTGCACTCCGGTGGACACATCGACCTGGTCACCAATGCCACCGAACTCGCGCCGGTGATCACCACCTTCCTTCACGACCCAGGAGTAAGCCCATGAGCCCGAATCCGCTCGCCGACACATCGGATTTCTATGTATTCGAACAGATGCTCTCCGACTCCGAGCGCGCAATGCTGCACTCCGTGCGCAACTTCATGGCCACCGAGGTCGACCCGATCGTCAACACACATTGGAATGCCGGGACCTTCCCGTTCGAGATCGTGCCCGGACTCCGGAAACTCGGCATCGCCGGTGTGCCCTACCAGGGCGATGGCTGTGCCGGACGGAGCTACCTGCTCGACGGGATGATTGCGATGGAGCTGGCCCGCACGGATTCCTCGATTGCCACCTTCAACGGCGTGCACGGCGGCCTCGCCATGGGATCGATCTACCTTTGCGGTTCGGACGAACAACGCGCACGCTTCCTCCCCTCAATGGCGCAGTACGAGAAGATCGGATCCTTCGGGCTGACCGAACCCGACGTCGGCTCCGGCGCGTCGGGCGGGCTCACCAGGACTGCCGAACGGGACGGGGACACCTGGACGCTGAACGGGCAGAAGAAATGGATCGGCAACGCGACGTTCGGCGATCTCACGGTCATCTGGGCCAAGGATTTCGCCGACGGCCAGGTGAAGGGATTTGTCGTCGAGAATTCCTCGCCCGGATTCACGGCGGACAAGCAGGAGCACAAGATCGCCCTGCGGATCGTGCAGAACGCGCTCATCACTCTCGACAACGTGCGGGTTCCGGAACACAACCGCCTGCAAGGCGCGAACACGTTCAAGGACACCGCCGAGGTGCTCCGAGTGACACGCGCGGGCGTGGCCTGGATGGCGGTCGGATGCGCGCGCGGCGCGTACGAAAACGCACTGAAATATGCCTGCGCCCGTGAACAGTTCGGCCGGCCGATCGGCGGCTTTCAGCTCGTGCAGGACCTGCTGGTGCGAATGCTCGGAAACATCACCTCCTCCTTGGCCCTATGTGCACGGCTGTCCCAGTTGCAGGACCAGGGGGAAGCCGAAGACCGGCACTCATCGCTCGCGAAGGCGTTCTGTACGGTCCGCACGCGTGAAACCGTCGGGTGGGCGAGGGAGTTGATGGGCGGCAACGGAATACTTCTGGAACACAATGTAGGACGATTCGTCGCCGATGCGGAAGCGATCTACTCGTACGAGGGAACCAGGGAAATGAACACCCTGATCGTCGGACGCTCGTTGACCGGACGAAGCGCCTTTGTATGACGACTCGCTTGCGCCGACTCTGCACTGCCGGCAAACTCTGCAGTCGCTCGGTGGCACGGCGAATACCGATCGTCGACGACCCACTGCTCGCCGCGGACGGCTCGGTCGGCGGACCACGCACGCTTGGCGACCGCGACCGCGACCGCGACCGCGTCCGCGTGACGCACCCGCACCACCATGTCCGCCCTCCCGCCGAGGGCGGCCGGGCGGAGGCCACCGCCCGACAGCATAGGGTGACCGCCGCGGCCAGGTGACACGAAGCGGGAGGTGGCCGATTGTTCGATGTTTACTGCGGTAGAGAACCGGCAAATCGGACATCATTGTTCAATGCATCCACCCCGTGCAGCTGGCACCGTCTGCGGCGACCGACGGTTGCCCCTGGTGCACACAACGGGCAACTAGGTTGGGTACCGCGGGCAGCGGCAAATCCGATGGGAGCAACGGTGTTCGAGAGGTTTACCGACCGAGCGCGGCACACCGTCGTCCTGGCCTCCGAAGCGGCCCGGGCCCACAACCACGACTATCTCGGAACCGAGCACATCCTGCTGGACCTCATCCGCGAACGTGAAGGCGCAGCGGCGCGATCGCTGGAATCGTTCGGCGTGTCGGCGGCCGTCATCGACAGCCGACTCGCCACCGGTCACAGCGAGCAAGCCCGATCCGGGCACATCCCGTTCACCCGGCACGCCAAACGGATCCTCGAACAGAGCCTGCACGAGACGTCGCTGCTCGGCCATGAGCGCATCGTGCCCGGTGACTCTGTGGCCCCGGCGTCCTACGATGCGGGCATGCTCACCCGCCGTATCTTCCTCGGGACCCTCGCGTTCAGCGTGGCGGTAGTCACCGGCTGCACCACCGACACCAATCCGGGAGGGAGCGCGAACCTGCCGGACGCGGCCGGGCTGCTCGCCGAGTCGGCGTCCGCCCTCCGCGATATCAAGAGCGCACACTTCACGATGACCGTCAACGGCTCGATTCCGGGCATCAGCGTGCAGACCGCCGAGGGCGATCTGACCAGGGAGGGCGGTCCGGCCGGTGGCGCGAAGGGCAAGGTGAAGCTGACCCTGGCCGGTCAGCTGATCGAAGGTGAGTTCGTGCTGGTCGACGACTCGCTGTACCTGAGGGGCCCGACCGGCACCTTTCAGCAGTATCCGTCCTCGCTCACCTCCGAGTACTACGACCCGACCGCCATTCTCGACCCGGACCGGGGCTTCGCGAAGGTGCTGACCAGCATCACGGATGCGAAGACCGAGACGAGGGAAAAGGTTGACGGGACACCGGCGTACAAGATCACCGGGCGGGCGGACAAGGACGCGGTGGGCAACATCGTTCCCGGGGTCGAGTCCGAGGTGGACATCACGGTGTGGCTTGACGAGGACGGCATGCACCTCCCGATGAGAGCGCTGGTCACGTTCCCGAAGCCGGACGGCGCAGACGCCCCGACCGTCGACGTGGTGGTGTCCGAGCTGGACAAGCCCGTGACGGTGACACCCCCGCTGTGAGTGTCGAGCTGATCCCGGGGCGGAGCAGGACCGTCGCCATCGGCGCCGCGGCGCTCGCCGTGCTGCTCGGCGCGCTGGACACCTACGTCGTGGTGAGCATGATCCGGCAGATCATGGACGACCTGCTGATCCCGGTGAACCGACTGGAGCGGGTGACCCCGATCGTCACCGGGTACCTGCTCGGCTACATCGCCGCGATGCCCCTGCTCGGCCAGGCATCGGACCGGTTCGGCCGCAAGCTAGTGCTGCAGAGCTGCCTCGCCGGGTTCCTGGTCGGCTCGGTGGTCACCGCGCTCGCCGACGACCTGCCCATGCTCGTTGCCGGGCGGGTCGTCCAGGGTGTCGCAAGTGGAGCGTTGCTGCCAGTGACCATGGCGCTTGCCGCCGACCTGTGGGCAACCCACAAGCGGTCGAACGTGCTCGGCGCGGTGGGTGCCGTGCAGGAGCTGGGCAGCGTGCTGGGCCCGCTATACGGAGTGGCGATCGCAGGCCTTGCCGTGTGGTCAAGCACGTTCGGCATCGCCGGCTGGCGCGGCGTGTTCTGGATGAACGTACCGCTCGGCGTGCTCGCCATGATCGCGGTGCAGGTTTCGGTGTCGCGCCGCGATCCGGCGCACGAACCCGTCCGGGTGGACGTGGTCGGGGGGCTGCTGCTCGCGGTCGCTCTTGGGCTGGCCGTCGTCGGCCTGTACAACCCGGACCCGCGCACCGCCGTGCTGCCACCGTGGGGCGGGCCGATGCTGGTCGGGGTCGGTGTCGCGACCGTCGCCTTCGTCGGCTGGGAGCTGCGCGCCAAGACCCGGCTGATCGACCCGGTCGATGTGCAGATGGGCGCGTTCCTCGCCGCGCTCGGGGTATCCGGTGCGGCAGGTGTCGCGCTGATGGTGACCCTGGTGGACGTCGACCTGTTCGCCCAGTCGCTGCTCGATCGGGACGACCGGGGAGCGGTCATGCTGCTGCTGCGGTTCCTGGCCGCGCTCCCGGTCGGCGCGTTGCTCGGTGGGCTGCTGGCGGCACGGCTGGGCGACAGGGTGGTCGCGGCCGCCGGCACGCTGCTGGCCGCGGCGGGTTACTTCCGGATGGCCCGGTGGCCGATGGACGTGCTGTCCGTGCCGTACCAGGTCGGGCCGATTGCGGTGCCCCGGTTGGACACCGACCTGGCCATCGCTGGGCTAGGTCTCGGCCTGGTGATCGCGCCGCTCTCCGTTGCGGTGCTCCGCGCCGTGCCGCCCATCCAGCACGGGATCGCCTCTGCCGGTGTGGTGGTCGCGCGGATGACCGGGATGCTCGTCGGGGTTGCCGCGTTATCCGCGTGGGGGCTGCACCGCTTCCACAGCCTGACTGCGAACCTGCAGGTGCCGTTCCCCGTCGGCAAACCTCCCGAGCAGGCGGCGAGGGAGCTGGCCGAGTACACCGGGGCAGTCGACCGTGCCCTGCTTACCGAGTACACCGGGATATTTCTGATCACGTCGGTGGTGTGCGCGGCGGGAGCGCTGCTGGCACTGTTCCTCGGCCGCCACCCAGCCAAGGCTTCGGACTCCGCCGAGAACAGCATCACCAAGCGGACATGACCCCGTCGAATGGCGACCTGACCGAGTACAAGCGCACTCCGTCCTCGGTCGCCACTACGGGCTGGCGCTCACGGTCGCGCCACGATGCGCTGCGGCGTCGAGAATGTCGGTCGCGTCTTGCGCGCCGGCATCGACGTCATAATCGATTTGAATCCCGCGATCTTCCATCAGAAATTCGGTGAGTCCACTGCTGCGGTGATGACGGGGTCGACGAGCTTCACCCTCGCCGACACGGGCAGCAATAGCGTCGCCGCAGGCGGGCGGGGCGCTGTGGTAGGGAACAACCTCAATTATGTGCTGATCGTGCACGGGCGACAGGCCGCGTCGCAGTTTCTGGTGGAGTTCGAGCGAATGCGCGCGGGCAACTTCGGGGAGTTGCGTGAGCGGGTGGAGCCCCGGCCTCGGGAATTCACCCTCGAACGGGTGCGGGTCAAGCCGCTGTTCGCGCCGCGGCACGGACCGGAGATGGAAATTATGAAGCAGATGCTCGAGGCTGAGCCCTGGTGTCCTTCGGCGCACCGACGAGGTGCGGTGGCCGTGGAGTGGCCCGTGGAGTCGGGAGGGTGGACGGATTTCGCTGGGGGTGTGCGGGTCTACTCGTGGGTTTGGGGGTGTTCGGTGAGTTGGTGTCGGAGGCGGTCGCGCATCTCGTGTGGGCTGATGGCGGTGAGGTGGGTGAGGATTTGGGTGCCGGTGCAGGTGGTGTCGGCGAGGAGGGCAAGTAGGAGGTGTTCGGTGCCGATGATGTTGTGTCCGAGCAGCGAGGCTTCCCGCAGGCTTTGTACGAGGGCCGTTTTCAGTGTCGGGGTGAAGGGGGGTCCGGCACATTCGCTGTCGGTGTTGGGGTAGGCGGGGATCTCGTCGAGGGCGCTGTCGATGTGGGGGCTGGTGATCCCCCAGGAGGTGAGGGTGGCACCGGTGGGGCCGCCGGCGGCGTGGATACCGGTGAGGAGGTGTTCGGTGCCGAGGTGGTTGTGGTGGTGGGTGCGGGCCGCGTCGGAGGCGAGCACGATGACGTGGCGTGCTTGATCGCTGAATTTGTCGAACACCATTGATCACTCCTTCGGCGAGCCCTGCGGATGGGTGGAGCCGTCGCCCTTCCAGTATCCCCGTGCGGGGGCGCTGAGCCTGCAAGGATGAGTCGTCCCGGGGAGGGTGGTTCGGCGCTCGGTTGCGGCGGACGCCGTGTCCATCTCCGCGCCGCCTGCTCTGGGTGATCTCGGTGCGCTTGCAGGCGCGGGGCCGCGCAGTGTGGGCTACGTGGAATAACACGGACCGGCGTCCACGGGCCGGCGAAGACTCCAACCGGGCCACACCGGCGGAGCTGCGCTCCCGCATGGGGAAATCGCGGCCGGGGTCGGTACGATCGTCGGGTTCCGGATGTCTTGGGCCGTGCCGCTGAGCGTCGCTTCCGATGTGCGGCAATGGGACTGGGGTTGGTCGACCGAACATTCCCGATCCGGGAGGAGGTACTGGCTTGGCCGCCGGCGGCGATCGACTCCAGTGTCACCGTGTTCAACCCGTCCGAGGCGCCCTACATGGACGCGGCCAGACCGGCCGGTCCGGCACCCACGACGACGAGGTTGCACACGTCCTTGGCTGCGTCCGGGACCGAGTCCGGGACCGGAAGACCGACGATGCGGGCGAGTTCCGCATTCGTCGGATTGCGCAGCACCTTCTCGCCGTTCCAGATCACGACGGGAGTGTCCTCGGGGGCGACGTCCAGGCTGCGCAGCAGCTGCTCCGCCCGTTTGTCCCGCTGCGGTCCTCACTCTCGGATTTTCGATCCGGATGGGCGTCGGCCAGGGATCGCTGCGCAGCCCCGCACCGGTTGGTGGACGCGGTCGGTCCCGGGTCTGGACGAGTCGCTCGCCGGAGCGGCGGGGGATCGGCGGTCGGTGAGGGGATGCGGGCCACGTGGTGAACTTCGTTCTCGAGCTCGCGCCACGGTGGTTGTCGCCTTGGATTGCGGGAGCATGCCGGGTTGCGTACAATTTCTTGTACGTAACAATTGGAGGTGTGCTCATGCGAACCATGACCTACTCGGAGTCTCGCGCGCGGTACGCCGAGGTCCTCAACGCCGTCGTCGATGACCGGGAAGAAATCGTCATCACGCGGGCGGGTCACGAGCCGGTGGTGATGGTTTCGCTCGACGACTATGAGTCGTTGAAGGAAACGGCATACTTGCTCAGGAGTCCGGAGAACGCCCGTCGGCTGTTGGCGTCGATCGATCGGTTGGAGTCCGGCGGGGGAACTATCCGGGATCTGGCTGAGTGAAACTTGTCTGGGACGAGTCTGCGTGGGAGGACTACGTCTGGTGGCAGGCGCAGGATCGGAAGATCGTCAAGCGGATCAACACACTACTCGAGGATGTCGAACGCAACGGGAACGACGGAATCGGCAAGCCCGAGCCCCTCAAGCACGGTTTTCAGGCCTACTGGTCCCGGCGTATCACCGACGAGCACCGGCTGGTTTATAAAATTGTCGATGATCAGATCCGCATTGCTGCCTGCCGTTACCACTACGGACACTGATCGCGCTCACCACGGCGGCTGGGCTTGTCGACAACGACTGCGGAATCGTTCTAGTCCCTGGGCATGACGCTCCGCGGCACGGGCCATCACCTCAGCCCCCGCACCGACGCTCTCGTTGCAGCCCGCTGATGCACATGGACGGCGTGTTTCGGCCGGCGAGTGGCAGGGTGCCCTTGACGGTCGTTTCCACGGTTCTGCCGATCACGGTCACCGCGATGACCCGGGGAGCAATGTGTCACCGGTCGAGGAGGCACCGGCGACGAGCCGCGCCATCGAACCCGGCGGCGCTCCACTCGCGGGTCCACTTCGCCAAATCCGATGCCGAGTGCGCGCCGGCCAGGATGAGCCCGGCGCCGCCTAGAATGGGGTGATACGGACGCCTTCGCTGGATCGGGCGAGGTGGTCCGCGGCGGGGCTGCTCGTGAGCCGACCCGTGGGAGGTGGCCATGCAACCGTCCGACCGGATGCGGGCGCTGCCGCGGCGGGCCCGGGTCATGATCATGGTGACGGTGGCGCTCATTGCGTTGCTGGTGATCGGGCCGCGTCTGGTCGTGGGGTATACCGATTGGCTGTGGTTCGGTGAGGTTGGTTACCGTCGCGTCTGGGGGACGGTCCTGGTCACCCGCGTAATCCTGTTCACGGCGGTGACGCTGCTGGTGGGTGCGGTGATCTTCGCGGCCGTGGTGTGGGCGTACCGGTCCCGCCCACTGTTCGCGGCCTCGGGCGCGAACACGGCGAAGGATCCGGTCGAGCGGTACCGGGAGGTGGTGTCGCGCCGTCCGCGGTCGTTCACGGTGGGGATCGCATTGCTGCTGGCGCTGCCGTTCGGGCTGCACGCGCAGGCGAGTTGGGAGACGGTGCAACTGTTCTTGCACGGCGGCGCGTTCGGCACCGTGGACGCGGAGTTCGGGTACGACGTCGGCTTCTACGTCTTCGACCTGCCGTTCTACCGGCTGATCCTGGCGTGGCTGTTCATCGCGGTGTTCCTGGCGTTGTTGATTGGGCTGGGAACCCACTACCTGTTCGGCGGCATCCGGCTGGCACCGAGCAAGGACCACGTCATCGAGGTGTCCCGTCCGGCGCGCATCCAGCTTGCGGTGTTCGCGGGCACGTTCATCGCGCTGAAGGCGGCGTCCTACTGGCTCGACCGGTACTCCTTGTTGTGGAGCGGCCGGAAGGAACCGACTTTCACCGGCGCCGGGTACACCGACATCAACGCGGTGCTGCCGGCCCGGTTGATCATGGTCGCGATCGCGGTGCTGTGCGCGGTGGCGTTCTTCGCCGCGATCGCGGTGCGGGACCTGCGGATCCCGGCGATGGCCACGGCACTGCTGGTGCTCTCGGCGATCCTGGTCGGCGGAATCTATCCGGCGCTGATCGAGCAGTTCTCGGTCCGCCCGAATGCCGCCGACCGGGAGAGTCCCTACATCGAACGCAACATCGCCGCGACCCGGCAGGCGTACGGAATCGGCCCGGACCGGGTCGACTACCTCGACTACCCAGGGGTGGGCACCCGGCCGCCTCGCGACATTCCCGCCGACGTCACCACGATCGCCAACGCCCGCCTGCTGGACCCGACCGTGCTCTCGCGCACCTTCACCCAGCAGCAACAGCTGAAGAACTTCTACGGCTTTCCCGAGCACCTCAACATCGACCGCTACACCATCGACGGACAACTCACCGACTACATCGTCGCGGCCCGCGAGCTCTCCCCGAACAGCCTGAGCGGCAACCAGACCCAGTGGATCAACCGGCACACCGTTTACACCCACGGCAACGGGTTCATCGCCGCTCCCGCCAATAGGGTCAACGCCGCCGTCCGCGATGTCGCCGGGCAGAGCGCGAGCAGTGACAGCGGGTATCCGGTCTATGCGGTCAGCGATATCGCCTCCCAGGTGGGCGGCGACCAGGTGATCCCGGTCGAGCAACCGCGCATCTACTTCGGTGAGGTGATCGCGCAGGCGGACCCGGACTACGCCATCGTCGGCGGCCCGGAGGGTGCGCCGCCGCGCGAGTACGACACCGACACCGCCCAGTACACCTATACGGGCACCGGTGGGGTGCCGGTGGGCAGTTGGGTCAACAGGTTGGCGTTCGCCGCGCGGTACGGCGAGCGAAACATCTTGTTCTCCGGCGCCATCGGGTCCGAGTCGAAGATCATCTTCAACCGGGACCCGGCCGCCCGGGTTGAACACGTCGCCCCGTGGCTGACCACCGACTCCAACCCGTATCCGGCGGTGGTCGGCGGCCGGATCGTGTGGATAGTCGACGGCTACACCACCGCCGCGCACTACCCGTACTCGCAGGTCGGTTCACTCGCTGAGCCGGTCGTGAACGACACCGGCCGAACCCTGGCCCGCGAGGAGGTCTCCTATGTGCGGAATTCGGTGAAGGCTACCGTCGACGCCTACGACGGCACCGTCACCCTCTACCAGGTCGACGAGAACGACCCGGTCCTGGGGACGTGGATGAAGGTGTTCCCTGGCACCGTGCAGCCGCCGACGGCGATCCCGACCGAGCTGCGCGCGCACTTCCGCTACCCCGAGGATCTGTTCCGCCTGCAGCGGGACCTGCTGGCGAAGTACCACGTCGATGATCCGCGGGAGTTTTTCACCACCAACGCGTTCTGGTCGGTGCCCAGCGATCCGACCGCCGACACCGGTGGGGAGCAGCCGCCGTACTACGTTCTGGTTGGCGACGCCGGTACCGCGGCCCCGTCCTTCCGGCTCACCAGCGCCATGGTCGGCTTCAACCGCGAATTCCTCTCCGCCTACCTCTCGGTGCACTCCGACCCCGAAAACTACGGCAGGATCGACATTCTGCGGTTGCCGACGGACACCCAGACCCAGGGCCCGCGGCAGACCCAGAACTCGATGATCTCTGACACCCGCGTCGCCTCCGAGCGCACCCTGCTCGAGCGGTCCAACCGGATCTACTACGCCAACCTGCTGACCCTGCCGATCGCCGACGGCGGCATCCTCTATGTCGAACCGGTGTTCACCGAACGTTTGACCAACACGCCCAACAGTTCCACGTTCCCGCAGCTGGCCCGGGTCCTGGTCAGCTACCGCGAACCCGGCACCGGCGGGGTGCGGATCGGGTACGCCCCCACCCTCGCCGAGGCCCTCGACCAGGTCTTCGGCACCGGCACCGGAGCCGTCGCCACCGCACCCGGCGGCGACGCCACCAAACCACCACCTACCGGCGGGCAACCGCCGGCGCCGCCCCCACCGGGCGCCCCGCCCGCCCCGCCGCCGGCGACATCGGACCAGCTGACCGCCGCGGTCCTCGAACTCAACGACGCCCTGGCCAACCTGCGCGAGGCGCAACGCACCGGCGACTTCACCGCCTACGGCGCGGCCCTGGACCGTCTGCAACAGGCCATCGACACCTACCTGGCCGCGGGCGGCACCCCGCACTGACCCATCCCTCCGCGCGATCCGCGCAATGACGTTGTCCCGTATGGAAAATTGCGGATTCGGGCTGTAGACCGGCCAGAACCACCCGCCGACCGCGCACGCGTGCACTCCGGCCCGTCCCTCCGCCCCCTCGAACTGATCAAGATCGACGGCGGCGACATCTCCTGGCATGGTTTCGGCCGGGGTGTGCTCGCTCTGCTCGCCCTGTGGTGGGCGTGGGTGTGCTACGCCTGGCTGACCAACATGTTCGAAACGGCGCGGGTGATGCAGACGACTTTGATCATCGTCGCGATGGCGGCGCCGCTCATCGCGGCGATCGCACTGCCGACCGCATTCACCACCGGGGCCCTCGTTTTCGGGCTCGCATTGCTCGCCGTCCGCGTCATCAACGTCGGAATGTTATTCGCCTCGTCATCCCGAGACGAGGATGGATTGGCGTCGGCGATCCGCCGACTGGCGCCGGGCCTGCTCGTCGGGCCGGCCTTGATCGTTGCCGCTGCTTTTGTGGCCTCCCCCTACCGTGAGTTGCTGTGGGTCGCGGCCGGGGCGGTCGACTTCGGCAGTCCCCTGGTAGCGGGAATCAGCGGACTTCGGGTCGTACCTTCGTATTTCATCGAGCGCCACGGTTCGGTCATCATCATCGCGCTGGGCGAGACGACCATCTCGCTGGGGGCGGGGCAAACCGAAAACCTGCGCCGCCCCGGTGTCCTCGGCGCTGTGGTTCTCGGGGTGCTGATCTCGGCCACCCTGTGGTGGACCTACTTCGGCCTCACCGCCGGCGCCGAAGAACGTATGCAGCGAACACTCGGTGTCGATCGGGTCCGGTTGGCGCGCGACGCCTACAGCTACCTGCACCTGCCGCTCGTCGCGGGGATTGTCTTCTTCGCCCTCGGGGCACGGGTTTCGGTGGAACACATCGACGAGCCGCTGGCACCGCTGGCCGCCCTCGCCCTCACCGGTGGGGTGGCACTGTTCTACGCCGCCGAGGTGGCCTACCGATGGCGTGACCACCATCAGCTCACCGTCGATCGGCTCCTCACCGCCGCCGCGGCCCTCCTAGTTTTTCCGGTGGCGATTTCCGTCCCCGCCGTCTTGTCGCTGACCGATCTTACCGCGATCGGATTCCTGCGACTCGCATGGGAGCTGTGGCGGCGCCCGCAGATAAGCACCGGGATAGCGGGAGCCGTACGGTGAGAACGACTCCGCTGACGTAAGCACCGTCTAGCCAAACTTCAGGGTGTTGCAGTGAGTGGGGGATTGACTTGCCCTGATGGACACATGGCCGAAGGTGACCGCGACGAACCTGGCCGCCCCGAAGCGCCCGGTCGAAGCGTTCGAGTCCGGCAGACGGGTTGACTCCCGGGCAAGCGTGAGGCACCTGAGATCTCACTGCTGCCTGGGCGCAGGGTGGACGGGCCGCCCGTCGACCCGGGGCAACGGGCGCCCACATGCCGTGCGCCGGTGCGCTATTCGAACTATCGGCCGTCGGGCCACCAGGTCGCAGATCGCGTCGGCTGGCCTTCGCGGACGAGTCCCCGGAGGGTCCACCGCCCGACGGGAGGCGGGAAGGTGACCGTCCTAGAGTCGCATTGAGCCGGACTCCAGGTACCGCTGGTGGAACGAGAACGCCTCCCCGAGCAGGTGCGGCGTCTGGCCGGCTCCCGCAGCTGCCGTCGCCCGCTCGATGTAGTCGGTGAGCAGCGGCCGGAATTCCGGATGCGCGCAGCGCTCGATGATCACCCGTGCCCGACGACGCGGCGACAACCCACGCAAGTCGGCAAGGCCCTGCTCGGTGACCAGTACCTGGGTGTCGTGCTCGGTGTGGTCGACGTGCGGGGTCATCGGGACGATCGACGAGATCGCCCCGTTCTTCGCCGTGGACGGGCTGAGGAACATGGACAGATACCCGTTGCGCGCGAAGTCCCCGGATCCGCCGATGCCGTTCATGATCTTGGTGCCCATCACGTGCGTCGAATTGACGTTTCCGTAGACGTCGGCCTCCAGCATCCCGTTCATCGCGATGATTCCCAATCGGCGGACTACCTCGGGGTGGTTGCTGATTTCCTGCGGACGGAGCCGGATGTGCTGCCGGTAGAAGTCGATGTTGGAGGTCAACTCCTCGATCCCCGCCTCCGAGAGTGCCAGCGCGGTAGCCGACGCGAACCGGACGGTGCCGTGCTTGATCAAGTGCAGCATCCCGTCCTGGATGACCTCGGAATAGCAGGTCAAACCACGATACGGGCCGCGATCGAGTCCCCCGAGTACGGCATTGGCCACGTTTCCGATGCCCGCCTGCAGTGGCAGCAGGGTGTTCTCCGGGAGCCGGCCACGCCTCACCTCGTGGTCGAAGAAGTCCAGCACGTGTGCCGCGATCGCCTCACTGGCCGCATCCGGAGCGGTCAGCGCGCTCGCACTGTCAGGGGCATTTGTCTCCACCACCGCAACAACCTTGGCCGGGTCCACCCGGTAATGAGGTTGCCCGATGCGGTCCTCGACGTCGGTGAGTTCGATCGGCCGGCGGTGCGGGGGCAGAGCTGTGCCGTAGTAGATGTCGTGGATACCGTCCATCGCGTCCGGGACCCACGAGTTGACCTCGAGAATGACTTTCTCCGCGACGTCGAGCCACGTCTTGTTGTTTCCGACCGATGCGGAGGGGATCAGCTCGCCGGTCTCGGTGATGCCGGAAACCTCGATGACCGCGACGTTCACCGAGCCGTAGTAGCCCTCCCACACCTGTTGGGCGACGTGCGAGAGGTGGATGTCGACGTAATCCATCCGCCCCTGGTTGATCTTCTGCCGGGCCGTGGATTCCGCCTGGTAGGGCATCCGCAGGGCGATTCCGTCGATCTCAGTGAGCATCCTCTCTGTCTCCGTCGACACGGATGCCCCGGTGAGCAAGTCGATGGTGAAATTCGCGCCGGCCGCGCGGGCGGCGCGAATCCGGTCAGCCAAGGCCGGGATGACAGCCTTGGGGGTCCCTGCACTGGCGAAGCCGCTGACAGCGACGGTGTCACCCGGACCGATGGCCTTTACCGCTTCCTCCGCCGACGTCACCTTCTGCTGGAACGCCGAGTGTCGAATCCGGCTCGACTGCACCGGGGATGCGGGATCACTGATCTGGAGGCTCACGGCGGCCAGTGTAGGAGTGGGCGACGTGACGCGACCATCCCGAAAGGTTGTGATGTTCACCGGATCACCCCGGTGTTCGCCGCTGCCCGCCGTCCTCGACCGTTCGTCGCGGCGGACCTGCCGCTCGTCGGCTCCGCGAGGTCGCCCGCCGAGTCGAGCCCGACTGAGCGTCGAATCGTGATCCTGGTCACTGCCCGGGCGCTTCCGTAGAGGCCGGGCGATCACGACACCGACAGGTCTCGATTCCTGGCTGCCCGACAGCGCTCCGTCACCGGGGTCGCCCTTAACTTGACGTCCGCATCGACCAGCGTGTCCGCCGGGACGGAACCGTCCCGGAATGCGCGCCGCGAAGCGCGAGTCCGGCGGCATGTACTCGGCATGGATCCGTTGGCCGAGTATCCGCCATTAATCTGCTTCTCGTACAGGGTTTCCCAACCCGTGCGTTAGTATCGGCATTCCAGACGGGCCGACCACGGCCAGGCATTCCCGACCCGCTCGCCGATCTCGAGGTCGCCCACACGCTCGCCCAGTTCGGCCACCGTCCCATAGCCCCGTCATGGCCGGGAATGAACCTTTACCGGCCAGTCTCCGTCCGCGGCGTGGAGGCGGGGGACCTCCGTGCGTCTGTGTGATTCACAACACGACGAGCCTGGGGGGTTTGCAACTACGTTGGGTTGGCGGCGGCTATCTGCCAAGCTCGCCAGGGCTGACTCCAAGACCTTCCATCTGATACTGGATTCAGGTCTGAGCGCGGAACTGCTCGGCACCGAACTCGCGGACGGTGCCCCGCTGGCACCGCGGGAGCTGGCCGCGCTGGTCCACGACGAATTAACCGCCCTGATCGATCAGATCCGCCGGCTGTGTCTGGACCGGCGGCGAGAACGTGCTGATCGAGGGCACGCTGAGGTGGCCGGGACAAGGCCCCAACGTGTATGAGGAACTGGTCCGTTCCAACTACACCTCGCTGCGGGTCATCGGAGTCGAAGTCCCCCGTCAGACCGCTCACGAGCAGGCGCTGTACCGCTGGTGGGATGGTCGCCTCGCCTGGCGCGCCGACCCTGCCTCTCTCGGTGGACGGTTCACCCCGCCCGCGGCGATCGACGACTGCTACGACGACCCGATGTCGAAGTGCACCCAGAACGTCCGTGCACTTGCCGCCGCTGCGCGCAACCGAGAGGGTGACGGTAGTGGAACTCGAGCTGTTCCGCCACGCCTGTGCCGGAGGCTCGGAAACCGCCGATTGAATCGCCACTATGGGCGGTGCCGAGGCCCCTCCACCCCGTCACCACTGGCGGGGTGGAGGGCGCACACAACCAGCGCCTTCATAAACCGGCCTCAAGATCGCGTCAACGCTTTGAAATTTGGGTGGGTTCTCTTCGACTCCGAACATCACGTCATCCGCCAACGTCGATCAATATTCGGCGCCGAAGCACAACATTAATGACTGGACGGGAAGCCTCGGCCCGCATCTGGCCTCGCTGCGACGGTCGTCGGTGGCTACTGCGGAGGTTTCTCGACGGCGCCACGTGCTCGCGGTTGGCGATACTGTTCTCATCATGATTGCGCGCGTCGACGTTTCGCTGCTTCTCGCGTCCGCCCGGATCGGCGTCGGCGTGCTGCTCATCGCGGCGCCGACCGTGGTGTTGCCTCGCGAGGACGCCGGCAACGGTACGAACGCCGTGCTGATGCGGACGGTCGGGGTTCGCGATCTCGTTCTCGGTGGGGGTGCGGTTTGGACGCGGGGCCGGCGCGACGAGTTCCGCCGCTGGGCGGCGGCTGGGCTCGCCAGTGACACCGGTGACCTCCTGGTGGGGATCTGCAGCGCCCGCCTGATTGGACGGTCCGGTGCGATCAAGGCCGTCGCGGTAGTGGCTCCGTGGGTGGCTGCCGGCGCTGCCGGCCTGGTCAGAGGTCGGCACCGACCGGATGCGGTCCCGCGGACTCGTTAGACACCCCGCGTATTCGTGGCCCGCGAGCTCTTCTGCCCCTGGCCACCTCGAACTCCACACGCTGGTTCTCGTCGAGCGACTTGAAGACACTGCCCGTGCTCTCGGAGAAGTGCACGAAGACGTCCGGAGTTCCGTTGTCGGGTGCGATGAATCCGAAGCCGTTCTCACCGTTGAACCACTTCACAATGTTCTGTGCCATGCCGATACTGCCTACAAGCTCGATCCGGGCATTCGCATCGAATTCTCGATCTCGATGCCGCTGATCCTGCCAGCCGGCGGCGGTTCGGACGACCGCACCTGATGCGGACATCCTGTTCGGCATAACTGCGACTCCCGACTTTGCCGCCAGTCGTTCGTCTATCAACGGTCAGTCACTGAAACGGTCGTTGGGACGACCTCTTCGGTAGCCGCTGCAGACGCGGATCAGAGGTCGCCTGCAGCGGGCAGCGGGAGGAGTTCCAGTACCTCGGCGTTGACATGACGAGTTCGAGGTTCGATGGCTTCCTCGCGCGGCCGCTTCCGGGCGGGTAACGACGTCGTCCTCGAGTCGTACGGTTGGGGCCCTGGAAGAAAACGGCGTGATCCTTTGGAGGGACTCCCATGACCACCGATCTCGAATCACGAATTCGCCAGCTCGAAGACCGCGCCCTCATCAGCGAGCGGGTCATCAAATACGCGATGGCCGTGGACCGCGCCGACTGGGAGATGTTCGCCGACTGCTTCACCGATCTCGTGCACGCGGACTACTCCGAGAACGGGATGCCGGCAGCCGATTTTGCCCGCGAGGACTTGGTCGGCATCGTTCGCGGGGCGCTCGGCGAATACACGGCAACTCAGCACCTCAGCACCAACCATGTCATCGAGTTCGACGAAAACGATTCCGACCGGGCGCTCTGCTCCTCGTATATGTACGCGCAGCACTACCGTGAGGGCTCCGAGGGTGGGTTCTTCCTGCTGCGCGGCTCGTACACCAACCACATGCTCCGTACATCGGATGGCTGGCGTATCGAGAGTTTGACCCAGCACGTCAGCTGGGCCGACGGCGAATAGATACGGTCATGGAAGCCACAGGCCGCTTCCATTCTTCGAGCTCGTCGACGACATCGGCGGAACCGTATTCGGTGACGACGGGGAGGACATCAGCTTCTCCGTCAACGTGACAGTGCCCTTGCCGATGCGGTGGGCGCCTGGGGGCGTGATCAGCGATCGCCGGCGCAGCGACGACGCTGATAGCGCGCAGAGAGCTTGGTGCTGATCGTCATCTTGTGGGTATCACTCTCGTCCCACTCCTGCCCAGAAGCCATTGATGGTCGCGGCGCCCCGTTGTGGGTCTTGCGTGAACCACCAGTGGCCGAGTCCGTCGAGCTCTGCGATGTCAGCACCGGCGCGCGCGCTTGCGCGGCGACGCTGCGCGTCGGGGGCGTAGGAGTCCTCGGTGGCGATGATCGACAGGCCTGGCCGCGCGGCGGATCGCTCGAGATTGCGGCCTAGCTCGGCCATGGTCGGCTGGGCGGCGTCGCGGTACAGGCGAAGGATGCATTCGCCCATGGCGGCGTTCTGCCCCTTCGCGACAGGTAAGGCAACGTCTTGGTGCATTCCCTTCTTCGCCAGTGCCGCAGCACGTTCGGTGACCGGCGGGTCGATCATCGCCGCTACCGCCTCCTCGCCGGCTCCCGGGGTCGCCCACACGTGCACCCGATCGGGCCACCGGAAATCCTGGTCGAAGAGGCCGATGACGTCGCACACCCAACTGTGCACCAGTTCTGGCCGTGTCATCGCGACGTTCACCACGTGGGCACCGCCCCAGTCGTGACCCACCAGGTGGACTGGCTGCCCGAAGCGCTCTAACTCGGTGACCAGCCAACGGCGGTATTCCTCCACCGTGGCCGTAAACCGCGGGGGCACCGGGGCACCGAAACCCGGTGGCGACAGGCGTACGACGGGTCCGCGATCGAGGAGCGGAGCCAATCTGTTCCAGACGGCGGCGGTCTCGGGGTTGCCGTGGACGAGGCACACAGTCACGCGCTTAACCTTTGCATCAAACTCGAATATCGGTGGCGGCCGACAGCTGAATGACTTAGTTGGAATGGTACCCGGGGCCCCACCTTGGTGGAAGCCACGATGTATAGGGTGGAGTCGTGCTGCTACCGGCATCGCTCACACCGTGGCGAGGAGCTAGTAGTTGATTCGCGCGGCAATGGAGCCTTCTCTGACGGCGCGGGGACCGCGGCATCGGCGGAGCCCAAGAGCGGGTCGACATTTCAGCGTATTCCTTTGGTCGGCCCGTCAGCATGCCCCGCAACAGGGGTGGTTCACCTAGGTCGGCGGTGAAAGGTTGGAGCTGGCAACTGCGCTGAGACTCGGCGGTCGCTTCCGTCGAGTGCAAGATTCACTGCGATACCTGCAAATTACGTTGAGACCGGCCAGCATTCACTGGGGTCCAGCACGATCCTGAATATGGGGCCTTCTGCCAGGCGAGGTCTCGTATTGCCAGAAGGTCTCGAGTGCTCCCCGACGAACTCGACGCCGCACGGCGCCACGTCAGCCCCGACGGCCGTGGCCGCAAGCCCAGGCACGGCTCACCATCCGAGTTCGTGTAGTCGTGCGTCGCTGATGCCGAAGTGGTGACCAACCTCATGGATGACGGTTCGGCGCACCTGATCGACCACCTCGGCGTCGCTGCGGCATATGGCGCAGATCGCTTTGCGGTAGATCGTGATCCGATCGGGCAACACACCTGCGTACTGCGTCGTGCGGTTGGTCAGCGGAACTCCCTGGTACAGGCCGAGCAGACCCGGCGGACCGGCGTCGTGTCGGACGGTGACCGCTACGTTGGCCATCACTCGACCCAGCTCCGGTGGCAAGCTGTCGAGCGCCCGAACAACCATGTCCTCGAACCGCTCGTCGCCGACGTCGATCATGACTCCATTGTGGGGCGCGCGGGGGAGGGCGGGAGGACATCGACCATGTCCTGAACGTGATCGATAGTATCCCCGAAGGAAGGGAGGTGATCTGACCGCCGAGGTCACTGTCGGGCACGACGTCCCTCCCCACGGGTGAGAACACCGGATGCGGGTCAGGATTCGGTGTGCGCTGACGCCAACTGCGGCCGCGGTGGCACTTCTCACCACCAGCTGACCCCTTTCGGGCGCACACGAGTGTGCTGGAGACCTCCGCCGAGAAGATCACCCGCATGCATCAGGTGCACGTCCTCGGGTCCTCGTTCGGCATTCAGGCTGCCGTGCCCGCGATGGGCGAATCGGGTGGGTGGTGGTCAACGTGGCCTCGATCGCGGCGTATGTCGTGCGGACCATGTCGAGCGCCTATTCTGCGTCCACGGCCGCCGTCGAACATCTCACGAAATTTCAGGCTGTAGAGCTCGGGCCTCAGGGTGTGCGGGTGAACGCCGTCGCCCCGGGCATGATCGGCACCGACATGATCTCCTGGGGCACCGATGAGCCTGCCGCGTTGCAGGCCGCGGTGGAGGCTATTCCGCTGCGGCGGGTCGGCAGCCCGGGAGACGTTTCCGATGCCATTCTCTTTCTGCTCTCCGATACCTCACGCTTCGTAACCGGCCACACGCTGGTGGTCGACGGAGGTGGTCGTCACCGCTGAGCCAGGCGTAGGCGAATGGGCGAGCGAGGCAATGTCTCGGGCCGGGGAGGTGATATCCCCGGTCCTGCTGTACTCAGGAGTTCACGCGGATGACCGGCACGGTGCGGTCGACGGTGAACGCGTGGATGGCGGTGCAGGTCAGGTCCTGTGCTTTCACGGCCGCTGCGACCTCGGGTGCGGCGAGTACGTCCTCGAGCTCGGTTCGGGTGGCGGTTCCGAAGATGATGGCGCCGTGGTATCGCCGGTGCGGTGGGTTGTCGTGGGATACGCCGAGGGTTGCATGCGCCGCGGTTGTCCAGGGTAGGAAGGTGTAGGTCCGCAGGTCGCGCGCCCTTCCGGCGTGCAGTGCCGGACCGAGGCGGGTGTGGACGAACGCTCGGAAGGACCGGCCGGAGACGCCTCTGCGTCGGCGCAGTAGCAGAACCGTGCGATGACCGACCGAGTCGTCGTGCCCAGCGGTCCACCAGCGTCCGGCCCGGGGTCCGGTCAGATGGCCGAGGCAATGCTCGAAGATGTTCTGCTCGTCGAGGATGACCTGACGCATGTGCAGCGGAACGCGCAGGGCTGCGCCCATGCCGGAGAGCCGAACCTCGCTGAGGCCGTCGGTCGGCCAGGAGGGCGGGACCGCGGTGCCGACTCCCTGGGCGGCGGGCCAGTATCCGTGATCGGTCGGGGAGAAGTGGTGCTGATTGTATTCGACCAGGTGCGGCAGACCCCTGACGATCTCGGCGTGTGGACCGGCCCAGTACGCGCACGCGGCGTCGCGTGGCAGATCCTCCCGCAGGCGCAGGGGGTAGAGGGCCGAGATGGTGGGGACGGGGGTATTCATCGATCTCCTAGCTGAAATGGCTGCTGTGGGGCATCGGCCCGTGCGCGCCTTGATGAAACTCTAACCGTGTGACCTGCAGCCGCGCGGCGATCCGACATCTCAGGTCGAGGCAGGATCGAACGCGAACGCACGTCCCAGGCGAGGGGTCAGGCTGGTTCGGGAGAAGTGATCATCAGGTCCCTGCGAGCGCGGATTGAGTCGCTGTAACAGTCGATCCGTGTGCCACCGAAGCGAGCGATGCAACCGTTGCAGTACCCGCACACGGGGCGCCCTGGCGCCGGTGCTTGCACGTTCTGGAACAGATACGGATCGGCGATCATCGCCCGCGCTGCGGACACTGCATCACACCGCCCGGACACGATCGCCGATTCCATCCCCTCGGTGGTGTGAAACCCGCCGACGCAGATCACCGGGATGTCCAGCTCCGCCGTGAACTGTTCGGCATAAGGGAGATTGAATCCTTCACCGCCAGGCGCCAAGCGTTCTGCGGCGCGCTCGATAAACGGTGCCGCAGCGAGCATGGCCACCCGCCGCCGCCTCGACATCATTGCGCCCGAACCCTCTTCGACCTGTCCTCGGATGAAGCCCATGTAGTGTCCCAGAACCATTCCGGGCCACGATTCATAGTGGCCGCGTGAGATTTCGACTGCGTCGACACCGTCGTCCTGCATGATCTTTGCCACGCGCACCAGCTCGGCCGTCGTTGCCCCTTTCCGGAGGGGC
This sequence comes from Rhodococcus sp. JS3073, assembly GCF_026810085.1. Taxonomy (NCBI): domain Bacteria; kingdom Bacillati; phylum Actinomycetota; class Actinomycetes; order Mycobacteriales; family Nocardiaceae; genus Rhodococcus; species Rhodococcus sp. JS3073. The sequence goes on from NZ_CP113951.1 coordinate 7,715,776, forward strand.
AGCATGTCGGTGCCATTCATTTTCAACAGGATTGGAAAGTCGTCACCGACGCGCAGGCGTATTGCCTGGAACACCTCTCGGAGCAGCCGCACCCTGTTGTCGAGACTGCCCCCGTAATGATCGTCGCGTCGATTGGTGTGCGGAGTGAGGAACTGGCCGAGAAGGTATCCGTGTGCGGCGTGAATCTGCACACCGTCGAAGCCGACCTCTTGTGCACGCTGGGCGGCGGCCGCGAAGGTGTCCACCAATGCCGGTATTTCGTCTGTCCGAAGGGGCGCGGTGTGGTCCCGTACAGAGGCTCCCGAACCGATGACGCCGGCACGGTGGCCTTGCCAGGGTCGGACGGTCGAACCATTTGGCGTCCACCATGGTTGAGCTGCGCGATCAGGAGACTGCCCCCGCTGTGCGCGAGCTCCACCCACTCACGCAGACCGGGCTTCTTGTCGTCGATATCGATGCCGGCCTGCCCGCCCGCTGATTTAGCTTGCAGTGACACGAACAGATTTCCCGTCACGATCAACGGGGTGCGTGCACGCACCATGGGCTCATAAAATTCCAGGAGTTCGTCGGTGACGTATCCCTCGTCCGTCGCGCGGGTCTCGCTTGTCGCGGACTTGTACAGACGCCCGGCAACTGTCATACGACCGATCTGTAGTGGTGCGACGAGGGGGCTCGGGGTCCTTGCGGTCATTCTGTTTCCTCCAGTTCGCGAACTTGCAAGCGCAGACGTCGATAGCACTGGCGCCCTCGTTGTCGATCTCGATCTGCCGACGCGGCACGACCGGGCTGCGCGCCGATCGCGAGCAGCAGGGCGTCGGCCTCGCGTCGTCGCTGCGTGTGACCCTGAACTCCGTGCTCGGTCGGCGGAGTCCGTCGGCAGACCCAAGGGCCAGAGAGCTGGTGTCGTCAACAATCGGCCATCAGTGTGTCCTGCATCGCCATGAATCCAGTTCACCAGTGCCGACTCGAAGAAGATTGACTCCAAGCGACAAAGATTTTACTTTGGACGACATGGGAGTCATGGTTCGTGCGGCGGGCCTGCGTGGGTGGGCGACCCTCGTGCGCGACCTCGGTGGAGAACCGGGTGCATTGCTCTCGGGGGCGGGGCTGGCAGCGAACGCGCTTGATGACGAGGACGGATTGCTTCCGGCGCGAGCAGGAATGCACCTGCTCGAGGCCTCCGCCGTAGCTCTTGACTGCCCCGACTTCGGATTGCGTATGGCGAATGCGCAGGACCCGACCGCACTCGGTCCCTTGGCGCTGGTACTGCAGAACACGCCGACCGTACGCGAGATGATCGAGACGACGTCCCAGTACCTGTTCGTGCACAGTCCGGCGCTGAGAATGGGCCTGCATCCCGCAGGTCGAGAATTTCCGGGCCATGTTTCCATGCAGTTCGATATCGTCCTCGACCCGCGCCCGCCGGCCCGCCAGACATGGGATCTCGGACTGGCTACGGCGCACCGGGTCTTCAGTCTCCTCGTCAAGAGCAGATATCGACCGCGCGCGGTGCTGCTACCCCATTCCCCACTCGCCCCGCTGTCGCGGTATGTGCAGTTCTTCGAGACCAACGTCTATCCCGAGCGGGCGCACGGTGCATTGATCATGCACGAGAAGGTGATGGATGCATCGCTGAGCGACGTCGACGACACTATCCGGAAAATCGCGACCAGTTACCTGGAGACCCACTACTCCGCCCCCGGTGACTCGACTTCCGCCCTGGTCCGCTCGGCTCTGTCACGGGTCATAGGCACACCGCAATCAACCTTGGAGCAGATCGCGCAACTGCTCGCGTTGCACCCCCGCACCCTCCAGCGACGTCTCGCGGCGGAGTGCGCCAGCTTCGAGGCCCTGCGCGACGAAGTGGCAAAAAACGCTGCCTATCAATACATTACGGAAACCTCGCTACCGATGTCGCAGATTGCCGATGCCGTCGGACTATCTGAACAGTCCGCTCTCACGCGTGCATGCAAACGTTGGTTCGGACAAACTCCGACCGCACTTCGTCGACAGCCGCATTGATCGCCGCCCCACGCTTCTCTACGGGGTGGACTCGGCTCGCGGCGCGCTGGATACCGCGAACGCCCCGAACTTGTGAAGTCGCCACCCCTACGAATCAAAGTCATCTTTGATCCGGTAATCGGGGGGGTGTCCCTATGGTTTTCGTCAAGCGGCTGCGGTTACTGGGGGTTGGTAGTGGGTCTTGTTCTTGAGCATGGCGTAGAGGACGTCGCATCGGCGTCGGGCGAGGCAGATCAGGGCGGCGTTGTGCTTCTTTCCCTCGGCGCGTTTGCGGTCGTAGTAGCCGCGGCTGGTCGGGTCGCCCAGGGCTGCGAACGCGGACAGGAACAGGGCACGTTTGAGCTTGCGGTTGCCTGACCGGGCGGGGTGTTCACCGCGGATGGAGGAGCCGGATCGGTGGGTGACCGGGGCAATGCCCGCGTACGCGGCGAGGTGTCCGGCGGACTTGAACGCGGAACCGTCGCCGACCTCGAGCAGGATCCGTGCTGCCGCCGAAGACACCGATGCCGGGCATCGAGGTCAGGACGCGGGAAAGAGGGTGGTCATCGAGCATCCTTTCGACATCATCGCCGATCGTTTTCCGTTGCAGAAGGACTTCTTTCAGGGAGTCTGCGAGCTTCGGCAGGACGATCTCGGCGGCCTTGCTGCCGGGCACCCTCACCGATTGAGTTTCCAGTGCGGTGAGGATCTCGGTGGCGAGGCGGGCACCCATCCGGGGTGCGTGCTTGACCGCGAGCGTGGTGAGTTTGCGTTTGCCGGCCTGTCGGATTCCGGCGGGTCCGCCACAGCGCGAGAGGATCTCGAGGACGGCGGGGTGGGTAACGCGGGGACCGAGCACCCGTTCGAGGGCTGGGTGGACGGAAGTGAGCAGTCCGCGGATCCGGTTGCTGATACGGGTGGCTTCGCCGGCGAGGTCGTCGTCGAAGCCGACGAGGACCTCGAGTTCGGCCAGCGCCTCGTCTCCGGTGTCGACGCGGCGGAGGGTGTGGGGCATGGTCCTTGCGGCGAAAGGCGATGATGAATGCGTCCCGGGCGTCGGTTTTCGCCTGTCCGGGGTACAGGTCGGCGATGCGGCGCATCGACAGCCCCGGCAGGTAGGCAACGTCGTGTCCGCAGGCGCGGGCGATGGTGACCGGCAGGGCGCCGATCGTGTTGGGTTGATCGACGATCACCAGGACGGGTCCGTGCGCGGCCAAGCCGTCGAACACCGCACGCAGCTTCGTCTCGTCGTTCGGCAACGCCTTGTCGTAGATCTTCTTTCCGGCGGCGGTCAGTCCGACGGCGTGGTGTTCGCCTTTTCCTACGTCGATGCCGCAAAACACGGCGTAACTCGTGTCCATTCAGCAGTCCTTCGTCCGGCCAGTCCGGTCGCCGATCCAGCATCGATACCCGACACCCACGTTACGAGGAGACCTTCCGCAGTTTCCGGTGGCCCTGTCCCTATCAGCGGTCCATCGACGCCACCAGGTTCGGCGACACCACCCCCCGGATCATTCGAGAGACAGGGGCAAGAAGTCATACCGAACTTGGCGACCGCAGTCCCGCGAAACGGGACCACGAAGACGGTAACGTGTCGGGGGCAGTCCGATCGGGGGCGTCACGGATACGCCATCGCGGCCCTGGACACGCGGATCCGCCCGCGTCCTGCCCGATGGTGGTCGTGCCCATCGGTACGCGGAACATCGACTCCACACCGCAGGCGATCACGATGTCGTAGGCACCGGCGATGACGCCCTGGGCTGCGAAGTGCGCCGCCTGCTGGCTCGAGCCGCACTGGCGGTCGACGGTGGTCGCGGGAACCGAATCCGGGAATCCGGCCGACAGCACCGCCGTCCGGGAGATGTTGAGGGCTTGCTCGCCGGCCTGACCGACACAGCCGCCGATGACGTCGTCGACCTGGGCGGGGTCGATGCCGTTGCGTTCGACGATGCTGCGCAGCACGTGCGCGAGCAATTCGACCGGGTGCGTACCGGACAGCGCGCCGCCCGGCTTGCCCTTGCCGGACGCGAGACGGACGACGTCGACGATCACTGCCGAGGGCGTGGGTGATTCCTTTCGAGAAGTTTGAGTGCGCCGTCCTCGGAAAGACGTCTGGGCGCATTCAGGAGTCGGCCGTCCCCGTCAGCGACCTCAGACCAGTTCCGAAGTAACAATCCAGTTGTCGACACATAGCGGAAGGTGCCCCGGGGGATGTCGGGCATCCTTTGGTTGACGTATCCACCTGTACCTAACGTGACTGAACCCGCCGGGCGCGGAAGCCGCGCGAGCCCTCGTGGCGCCGATCTTGGCCTCGTGAGTCAGTAGATGATGACGCCGCGGATGTTGAGGCAAGCGTGCATGTCGGCGTATCCCTGGTCGAGTTCGTCGAGGGAGTAGGTGCGAGTGATGATTTCGTCAAGTTTGAGTTGGCCGGCCTTGTACATGTCAAGCATCTTGGTGACGTCCTACATCGGGGCTACTCCGCCGAACATCCGTATGACTTTCGCGGTCCTGTCTCAGCCAACAGGTGGCGCGTCATTAGCTAGACCGTCGCCGGCGATGTAGAGCTCTCCGGCGACACCGATCGGGACCGGTTGCAGGCGCGCGTCGAGGACGAGTTCGGCGACGCCACGGAGGGGACCGCCGATCGTGACCGGTTCCGCCGCGGTGAGGTCCGACGTCATGTCGGCCGCCACGGTGGCCTCGGTCGGACCGTAGGCGTTGAGCAATCGGTGCCCGGGCGCCCACCGTTTCACCAACTCGGGCGGACACTCCTCGCCGCCGGTCAGGAGACAACCGACATCCGGGACGTCCCAGGGGTCGATCGACGCGAGGGCGGTGGGAGTGAGAAATGCGTGGGTGACCCTCTTCTCCGCCATGATCCGGCTGAGTTCGTGCCCGCCGAACACCGTCGGCGGCACGATCACCATCGTCGCCCCCACCCCGAACGCCAGCAGATATTCCAGAACAGAGGCGTCGAAGCTCGGCGACGAGAAGTGCAACACCCGGGATTGGGAGGTCACCCTCGCCCGGTCGCGCAATTCCTCCGCCAGTGCGTGCAATCCGCGGTGCGGCACCAGTACACCTTTCGGCACACCGGTGGAGCCCGAGGTATAGATGGTGTAGGCGATGCCGTCGACACTCGCCGGCGGAATGCGGGACACATCGAGCGGGTGCGCCGGGCGGTCCGGCCGGACCTCGTCGAGGTCGACCCACAGGACGGTGCCCGGTAGCTGGTCGTGATGGCCGGTGAGGGTGAGACCGAGTACGGCACCCGAGTCGGAGAGCATGTGCTCGATCCGGGCCGCGGGGTAGGTGGGGTCGACGGGGAGGAAAGCGGCGCCCGTCTTGACCGCCGCCCAGACGGCGAGTACCGACTCCGCCGAACGCGGTATCGCGACGGCGACGACGTCTTCGGGACCGGCACCGAGTTCGATCAGCTCCGCGGCGAGGCGATCGGACCGTGCCTCGACCTCGGCGTAGGTGAACTCTCGCGTGCCGTCCACCACCGCGACAGTGTCGGGGAATCGGGCGGCGGTGAGGAGGTCTGCGAATGTGCGAGGTGCGGCCCGGTGGTCGCCGCGGGTGGGCACGATCAGATCGAAGTCGCTCTCCGCCAGTAGGTTCAGCCGGGACAAGGGCATGGCGGGATCTGCCGCCATCGACGTGAGAACCTTGGCGACTTGACCGAGCAGAGCATCGACGGCAGGGGGGTCGAAGAGCGCGCTCTGGAAGGTGATGCGCAGATGCAACCGGGACTTTGGAGTGACGGCGAGGGCGAGCGGGTAGTGGGTGGCGTCGAAGGTGTCGGCGGCGGTGACGTGGAGGCCGGTGGTGTCGGGGGTGGTGAGGGTGGTGGTGTCGAGGGGGTAGGACTCGAGGACGGTGAGGGTGTCGAAGGTGGTGGCGGGGCCGGTGGCGGTGTGGATGTCGGTGAGGCCGAGGTGGTGGTGGTCGAGGAGTCGGGTGTGGGTGGTGTGGGTGCGGTGGAGGAGGTCGGTGAGGGTGTCGGTGGGGTGGAGGGTGATGCGGACGGGGATGGTGTTGATGAACAGTCCGATCATCGTTTCGATGCCGGGGAGGTGGGGTGGGCGTCCGGAGACGGTGGTGCCGAAGACGACGTCGTTGCGGTGGGTGTGGGTGGACAGGACGATGCCCCAGGCGGTGTGGAGGATGGTGTTGAGGGTGAGGTTCAGGTCGTGGGCCAGGGACCGCAGTGCCTCGGTCAGCTCCTCCGTCAGCGTCAGCGCACGCTCGGCCGAGGGACCGGTCCGCTCACGGGCCACCTCGGACGGGACGAGCAGTGTTGGTTTGTCGATGCCGTCGAGGGCGTTCTTCCAGGCGGTGAGGGATTGGGTGTTGTCGTGGTGGGTGAGCCAGGTGAGGTAGTTGCGGTAGGGGGTGGTGTGGGGGAGGTGGTGGTCGTTGCCGGTGGTGTAGAGGTGGAGCAGTTCGTGCAGGAGGAGGGGGGTGGACCAGCCGTCGAGGAGGATGTGGTGGTTGGTGATGGCGAGGCGGTGGTCGTTGGGGGTGAGGGTGATGAGGGTGAGGCGGATCAGTGGGGGGTTGGTGAGGTCGAAGCGGGTGGTGCGGTCGGTGGTGAGGAGTTGGTCGGTGGTGGTGGTGCGGTGGTGGGGGTTTTCGGTGGTGAGGTCGTGGTGGGTGAAGGGCAGTTCGGTGTGGTCGGTGATGATTTGGGTGGGGGTGCCGTCGGGGGTGTGGGTGAAGGCGGCGCGGAGGTTGGGGTGGCGGTGTAGGAGTGTGTTTGCGGCGGTGTGGAGTCGGTGGGGGTCGAGGGGGCCGTGGAGGGTGAGGACGAGTTGGACGGTGTAGGTGTCGAGGGTGTGGGTGAGTTCGGAGTGGTAGAGGAGTCCGGCTTGGAGTGGGGTGAGGGGCCAGATGTCGGTGAGGGTGGGGTAGTGGGTTTCGAGGGTGTCGATGGTGTGTTGGTCGAGGGTGATGAGGTCGAGGTCGGTGGGGGTGAGTCCGCCGGCGTGGGGGGTGTGGGTGTGGGTGGTCAGTGCGGTGAGGGCTTGGGTCCAGAGTTCGGCGAGTTCGGTGACCTCACCGGCGGTCAGCACACCGGCCGCAAAGGTCCAGGTGGACTTCAACTGCTGATCACCGGCAGGTCCGACCGCCGCGGCGTTGATACTCACGACCGAGGCGGACGGCAGGGGTGACCCGGCGTTCGGCGCCAGTTGTTCACTGTCGAGCGGAATCCAGCCCGAGTTCGCCTCTCCTGAATTCATGTCCGCCGTGGCTTCTACGGTTTCTCCGGTGGTGAAGCGGCCGAGGTAGTTGAAGCTGATCTGGGGTTGGGGGAGGTCGCGGAGTCGGTCGGCGGTGTGGGGGTCGAGGTAGCGCAGTTGGCCGTATCCGGCGCCGTGGTCGGGGATGGTGCGTAGTTGTTCCTTGACGGTTTTGAGGGCGGTGCCGGCGGCGGGTCCGCCGGTGAGGGCGTCGCCGAGGTCGATGCCGGTGAGGTCGAGGCGGACGGGGTGGATGGTGGTGAACCAGCCGACGGTGCGGGAGAGGTCGGCGCCGGGGATCAGGGTGTTGTCCCGTCCGTGACCTTCCAGGCCGATCAGTGTGTTGTCGGCGGGGTGGCCGCGTCGGCGTCGCCAGGTGCTGACGGCGAGGGCGAGGGCCGTGAGCAGTGCGTCGTCGACGGCGCCGTGGAAAGCGTCCGGCACCGTTGTCAGCAAGGCGCGCGTCGTCTCGGCAGGGAGACCGATCGTGATGTCGCGGGCCGTCGCATCGGTGTCGAGCGTCGGGTCGAGCGGTCGGGATCCCAGCCGGGGGTCGGGGCCGTCGAGGATGCCGAGCCAGAGGGGGAGTTCGTTCGCCCGGTCGGGGGCGGTGTCGGTGAGGGCGTGGGCCCAGCGGCGCATGGAGGTGCCGACCGGTGGGAGTGTGGGTGGTGTGCCAGTGCTGACGGCGGCCCAGGCGGCAGCGAGGTCGGGGACGAGGATGCGCCAGGACACTCCGTCGACCGCGAGGTGGTGGATGACGAACAGCAGCCGTCCCCGGTCGGGGCGGTCCGCGGTGGATTCGAACCAGACGACCTGCACCATGACGCCGCTGTCGGGATCCAGACGCGCTGTGGCCGAACGCAACGCGGTGTCGGCGATCGACTGGAACCGTGCACCCTCGGTCTCGTCGACCGGAACTCGGTGCAGCAGTTCGGCAGCGGTCACGGAGCCGACCGGCAGAACCTCCACGGCCGCGTCCCGGGGCGACCCCGTCCGGCGGAGCCGCGCCCGGAGCAGGTCATGGTGGTCGAGGACGGTCCGCACCGTGCCGGCGAGAGAATCCCGGTCCAGTCCGGTGGGCGCGGTGAAGAGAGCGGCCTGTGAGAACCTGCCGATGTCCGTGCCCCGGGCGAGCAGCCAGTGCGCGATCGGGGTCAAAGGCATCTCGCCCACCCCGCCTCCGGGCACTTCCTCGAGAACCGGCGATTCCGTGCCAGCGGATTCGATGGCCCTCGCGAGGCGAGTGATGGTTCTGTGCTCGAACACATCTCGCGGCTTCAGGACGACCCCGGCTGCCCTGGCGCGCGCCACCAACTGGATGGCCATGATGCTGTCGCCGCCCAGAGCGAAGAACGAATCGTCGACGCCCACCTCGTCGAGCCCCAGGACGTCGGCGAACACCGACACGAGTACTCGTTCGACGTCGGTTGCCGGCGCGCGGCTCGATGATCGTGCAGCGAAGTCGAACTGTGGCAACGCGCCACGATCGACCTTGCCGTGCGCCGTCAGTGGGAGCGCGGGAAGCGGAATCACCGCGGTGGGGACCATGTGGGCCGGAAGGGCGGCCGCGAGGTGGGCAATCAGGTCGGCACCATCGAGTTCGGTTCCCGTCGTGGCGACGACGTAACCGATCAGGTGCGCGGTGCCGTGGGCGTCCTGTTGGAGGGCCACGACGGCCTGCGCGACACCGGCATGCCGGAGCAGGGTGCTCTCGACCTCCCCGGGTTCGATCCGGTAGCCGTGCAGTTGCACCTGGAAATCGCTCCGCCCCCGGTACTCGAGCTGACCCCGGTCGGTCCAGCGGGCGCGGTCGCCGGTGCGATACATCCGCGTCCCCGGTGTGCCGTGCGGATCCGCCACGAAACGCGCTGCGGTCAGCGGCATGCGGCCGAGATAGCCGCGGGCCAATTGCTTGCCGGCGATGTACAGGTCGCCGACAGCTCCGGCAGGCACCGGGTGCAGACGACGGTCGAGGACGTACACGCGGGTATTCCACACCGGCGCGCCGATCGGCACGGTCGGGTCGTCGTCGTTCACGTCGACGTCGCAGTAGGTGACCGTCACTGCTGCCTCGGCGGGACCGTACATGTTGCCCAGTCCCATCCCGAGCTCCAGCACCTTGGCCGCCGTCCGACGGGAGATCGTCTCGCCACCGGAGAGGACGCGCCGCAGCGAAGCGGGTAGAGCGCACGGTCTGTCGTCGACGAACACTCCGAGCATCGACGGTACGAACTCGACAACGGTGACCTCCTCGGTGGCCATCGTGGCCGACAGGTAGTCGAAATCGAGGTGACCGTCGGGCCGCAGAAGGACCAGGGCCCCACCGGCACACAGGGGCGCCAGGCATTCCCAGACCGCCACGTCGAAGGCGATCGGCGCCTTCTGGACCGTACGATCGCCGGGGCCGAGCGGCAGCTGGGCACGGGACCACGTCAACTGGCTGGCGATCGCGGCGTGTGAGACCGCCACCCCCTTCGGGTTACCGGTCGATCCGGACGTGAACACGATGTAGGCGCTGTTGGTGGCCCGCAGGGGCGCGACTCGATCGTCATCGGTGATCGGGGCGCAGTCGCGGCCCGAGACGTCGAGGCTCTCGATCCGGAGACCGAGAAGTCCGTCGGGCAGGGGGAGGTCGGTATCGCCGCCGATCAGGACGAGCGCGGGAGCGGAGGTCCTGAGAAGGTAGGCGATGCGCTCCGGGGGGTTGGAGAGATCGAGCATCAGGAACGTGGCCCCGGTCTTGGTGACGGCATAGAGTCCGGCCAACAGTTCGAACGACCGCGGTGCCGCCAGTGCGACAATGCTCTCCGGGCCGACATCTCGCGAGATCAGTTCGCGAGCCAGCTGATTGACCCACCTGTCGAAATCCCGGTACGTCATCGACCGATCCTCGAACGCCACGGCGGGCGCGTCGGGAGTGCGGGCGACCTGCGCGTCGAACAGGTCGACGATCGTCTCCTCCGGACTCTCGTGCACCGTCGCGTTCCATCGCTCCAGCACGAGGTCGCGCTCGGCGGCGTCGAGGAGCGTGAGATCACCGACGACAACGGTGGGGTCGGCGAGGGTTGCGTCGATCACGCGGAGGAATCGGTCGGCGAACCGCTGAACGGTCTGCTCGTCGAACAGATCGGTGGCATAGATGATCTGTGCGCTGATTCCGCCCGCGGAACCGGCGCCGTCGACGTGCTCGCGAAGCACCACGTTCAGGTCGAACTGCGACAGGTGTGCATCCAGATCGACGACCGCCACGGCGAGTCCGGGCAGTTCCGGTTTCGGCTGCTCCATGTTCTGGAACGAGAGCATGACCTGGAACAGGGGGTGGGCGGCGGCCGAGCGTGCCGGGTTGACTTCCTCCACCAGTCGCTCGAACGGTATGTCGGCGTGGGCGAATGCGTCGACGTCGGTGTCGCGGACGCGTGCGAGCACCTCGTCGAACGATGCTGCCGATTCGATGCGAGTTCGCAGGACGAGTGTGCCGACGAACATTCCGACGAGGTCGTCGAGAGCTTCCTCGCCGCGACCGCCGATCGGCGATCCGATGGTGATGTCATCGGAATCGGCGAGGCGCGCGAAGAGGACAGCGAGAGCGGCGTGCACGGTGACGAAAGGTGTCACGCCGTGTTCGAGTGCGAACCTGACGATCCGTTGGTGGACGGCGGGTGGGATCTCGAACCGGACCGTGGCGGCGCGAGTGGAGGCGGTCGCGGGCCTGGGGTGATCGAGCGGAAGGTCGAGCCGCTCGGGGAGGTCGGCCAGCGTCGACCGCCAGTAGTCGAGTTGTGCCGATACGGGCGAATTGGGATCGTCGGTGGATCCGAGCAGCTCGCGTTGCCACACCGCGTAGTCGGAGTATTGCAGCGGAAGCGGCGGCCACTCCGGTGCGCCGCCCTGGCTGCGGGCCGTGTAGGCGACCGTCAGGTCGCGTGCGAGCGGGGCCAGCGACGAACCGTCCGCCGAGATGTGGTGGACGACCACGGCCAGCACGTGGAGCTGTGGGTCGACTTGCCACAGGAAGGCGCGCAGCGGGAGCTCCGTCGCGACGTCGAATCCGGAGGCCACCGCGCGGCGAATGTGCTCGTCGAGGTCGGATTCGTCCGCTACCGGGATCGGTGCCACCTCGAGAGACATGTCCTCGACAGGTGAGACGACCTGGACGGGACCGGTCTCGGTGAGGGGATAGACGGTGCGCAGAGCATCGTGTCTGCCGGCAACATCCCTCAGCGCCGCGCGGAGGGCGTCGACATCCAGCAGTCCCTCGATACGCACGACCATGGGGATGTTGTAGGTCGCCGCTGTGGTGTCGAACTGGTTGACGAACCACATCCGCTGCTGCGCGAAGGAGACCGGGGCGGGCTCACGGTGCTGCCGCGGGCCGAGCGCCGGACGGCCGGCGGGCCGTTCCGACTTCGCGAGAACCGCCGCCAGAGCCTCCACCGTCGGCGCCTCGAACAGCGTGCGCACCCCGATCCCGGTGCCGAGAGCGGAGTTCAGCCGGGCCACCACCTTCGCTGCGATGAGGGACGTGCCGCCGAGTTCGAAGAAGTTGTCGTCGACCCCCACACCTTCGATGCCCAGCACCCGGGCGAAGACACCGGCGACCGCTTCCTCGTGCACCGTCCTGGGCGCGCGGAACTCCGCGAAGTCTTCGAGGAAATAGGGCACCGGCAGCGCTGCGTGATCGACGGCCCCGGTGGCATCGAGGGGGAACGCGTCGACGACGACGATCGTGGTCGGCACCAGATGGGCGGGCAGGGTTGTCGCGGCGTACGTTCGGACAGCGGCCGGGTCCACGGTGGCGTCGGTCGTCGCCACTATGTAGGACACGAGGATCGACTCGCCGGAGGTGCGAGTGTGGTCGACGGTGACCGATCCGTTGACAGCCGAGTGCTGGCGCAAGACCGTGTCCACCTCGTCGGCCGCGACTCGGAAGCCGCGCAGCTGGCGCTGATAATCGCAGCGACCCAGCAACTCCAGTCTGCCGTCGCGGGTTGCTCGCGCGAGATCACCCGTGCGGTACATTCGTTGCCCCGGCTCTCCGAACGGGCATGCCACGAAGTGGATGGCGGTGAGCGCAGGCCTGCCGTGGTACCCGCGTGCCAGTTCGGCGCCGACGTACAACTCGCCGATCACCCCGTCCGGCACGAGACGCAGTCTGCGGTCGAGCACGATGGTGCGGCGATCACTCGAGGGCCGAAGAGCGAGGTCGGAAATCCCGTGCGCTGTGGTTGCCGTCGCGGACGCGAGGCAGGTGACGGTCTCGGTGGCCGTGTACAGGTCGACGACGGCCGACGTGGTCTCCACCCAGGAGGACAGCAACGAAAGCAGATCCTTGGTGGGCGGCTCACCGGCCAAGACCACCAACCGGAGGGTCGAAGTGGTGTCATGGACCGTCGACGTCCATGCGTGTGCCGTCTGCTCGAACGCGGTGGGAGTCTGGGTCAGTACGGTCACCCGCTCGTGTCGAAGCAGGGTGCACAGGTCCTGCGGTGAGCGTGCGGTCTCGGTGTCGACGATCACCAGGCGGGCGCCGTGCAGCATCGCACCCCACAACTCCCAGAGCGTGAGGTCGACGGCGTGCGAAGGGACCATCGCCCAGACATCGGTTCGGTCGAATCCCCACGTGCCAGGTGTTCTTTCGAATGCGGAGACCAGCCCGCGATGCGTCACCGTCACCGGTTTCGGTCGTGCCGTGGACCCGGCGGTGAACACCAGGTACGCGGCCGAGTCGGGCCGGACAGCGTAGGTCCGTTCCGCGTCCGTGATCGGTGCGGTCGAGGTGGCGGCGACCTCCGCGACGACGTCGGGTGCATCGACGAGAACCGATGTCGCGCCGACAGCGTGTAGCTCCGCGGCGTGGGCGCGTCGGGTCAGGACGAGGGACGGCCAGGCCTGCGTGAGGGAATGCGCGATGCGCGCTGCGGGCCAGGTCATCTGGATCGGAAGGCAGACGCCACCCGCGGCGAGCACGGCTATCGTTGCCACCACCGAGTCGATCGAGGGCGGAAGTGCCACGGCCACCACGGTTTCGGCTACCACTTCGCGGCGGAGCAGATACCGGGCCCATTGGTTGACGCGGGTCACGAGGTCGGCGTAGCCGAGGGTCTCGCCCGCGAAGGTCAGCGCCTCGGCATCCGGGCGCTGCACCGCCCCCTGTGCGAAGGCGTCCACGACAGTGCCGGCCGCGGTTTCTGCGGGGGGCTCGCGCCACGCGGTCAGGGCAGCTTCTCGTTCCTCGGCGTCGAGAAGGCCGATGTCTCCCACCGGGAGGTCCGGATCGGTCGTGACGGCCTCGAGGATCCGAATGAATCGGTCCGCGAACGTGGTGATGGTGTCGGGGTCGAACAGGTCGGCGGCGTAGATCAGTCCCGCCCGCATGCCGAGCGGTGTTCCGTCGTCCGCAAGGTTCTCGGTGAGCCACAGCTGGAGGTCGAACTTGGAGATGCCGGCGTCGTACTCCACCGGATCGATGTGCAGGCCGGGAAGTTCGAGGCCGTACAGTCCCTGGCCCGAGGGAAGAATGTTCTGGAATTCGAGGAGCACCTGGAACAGAGGTGGGTGCGCGGCCGAACGTGGGGGGTCCAGCGCTTCCACCAACTGCTCGAACGGGATGTCGGCGTGCCCGAAGGCGGCGAGGTCAACCCCGCGGGCCTGCCGGACGGTCTCCGTGAAACTCGCGGCGTGATCGATCCGCGTGCGCAGGACCAAGGTGTTCACGAACATGCCGACCACGTCGTCGAGCGCCGCCTCACCCCGGCCGGCAACGGGAGTGCCGATGGCGATGTCGTCGGACCCGCTCAACCGGGCCAGCAACACCGCAAGGGCTGCGTGCACGGTCATGAACACCGTGGAAGTGTGGCGACGGGCGAGCGCCCGGATGCTGCTGTGCAGCTCCGCACCGATGCCGAACTCCGCGCGTCCACCGCGCAGCGATTGCTCGGCCGGACGGGGGCGATCGGTCGGCAACTCCAGGAGTTCCGGTAACCCACTCAGGTTTTCGGACCAGTAGTCGAGCTGGCGCGACATTGTGCTGCCGGGCTCGCTGTCGCTCCCCAGCAACTCGTACTGCCACAGGGTGTAATCGACGTACTGCACCTCGAGAGGCTCCCACTGTGGTGGCCCCCCGGCCATGCGCGCCGTGTATGCGGTCGTCACGTCCCGTGCCAACGGGGCCGTGGACGCTCCGTCGGCGGCGATGTGATGGACGACGAGCGCAAGCACGTGTTCGGTGTCGCACAGCTCGAACAGGGCGGCGCGCAGCGGAGCCGCTGAGCGGACATCGAATCGCGACGAGCAGATCTCGGCGAGGCGTCGGTCCAGGTCGGTCTCGTCGCGCACCGACACGGGATGGATCTCCGGGACGGCCTCCGCCGCGGGTACGACGACCTGATGGGGACCGTCGACCGAGGCCGGGAAGACGGTGCGGAGGGATTCGTGCCGTGCGATCACGTCCGCAACTGCTGCCACCAGCGCCGGGACGTCGAGCCGGCCGACGAGGTGCACGACCAGGGGGATGTTGTAGGCCGGCGAGGTGGTGTCGTACTGGTTGATGAACCACATCCGCTGTTGCGCGGGAGACAACGGAATCCGCTCGGGTCGCGGAATCGAGCGGAGCGCCGGCCGGTCGACGCCCCGGGGGCCGGCACTCTCGATCCGGGCGGCGAGCGCGGCGACGGTCGGTGCGTCGAACAGTTCTGTGACCTCGATCCGGGCGCCCAGGGCGGCATTCGCCCGAGCGACGACTCGCGTAGCGGTCAAGGAGTTACCGCCGAGGTCGAAGTAGTCGTCGTCCACTCCGATCCCGTCGACACCCAGCACCGACTCGAAGACCCTCGCGATCGTCTCTTCCGTCGGCGTGGTCGGTGTCCTTCGGCCGTCAGCCGTGCGGATGGACGGTGGGGGGAGCGCTTTCCGATCCAGCTTGCCGCCCGGAGTGAGCGGAATCCTGTCGATGGGTACGAGCAGGGGCACCATGTACTGGGGAAGGATCTGCCGAACGTGACGTTCGACGTCGGCGAGATCCACCTCGTCACCGCTCGCCGCGCGGACGTACGAGACCAGCGCAGTCTCCCCGGTCCCGGTGTCGTAGTCGACAGTCACCGCGAAACCGACAGCCGGGTGGCCGGTCAGCACGGCATCGATTTCACCGAGTTCGATCCGGAATCCCCGCACCTTGACCTGCGAGTCGCTGCGTCCGACGTATTCGAGGATGCGGGCTCGCCTCGTCCAGCGAACCACGTCCCCGGTGCGATACATCCGATCGCCGGGGCGCCCGAACGGGTCGGCGACAAAGCGACCCGCTGTCGCGCCGTCGCGGCGGTGATACCCGCGGGCGAGGGCCGGACCGGCGAGATACAGTTCGCCCGAGACCCCCGGCGGGACGGGATGGAGTCGCTCGTCGAGAACCACCACGGACATGCCGCGCACCGGCCCGCCGATCGTCACAGGATCGGTGGACGCCATCGGCCCGGTCAGGGTGGACATGATCGTGACCTCGGTCGGCCCGTACGCGTTGAACACGCGGCGGCCCGGCGACCACCGTGACACCGCGTCCGGCGGACACGCCTCCCCGGCCACGACGAGATGCGTCAGGGTGGGCAGGTCCTCAGGGTCGAGTGTTGCCAGCGTGGTCGGAGTCAGCACCGCGTGCGTGATCTGCCTTTCGGTGAGGATCCGGGACAGTTCGGCGCCGCCGAACACACCACGCGGGACGATCTCCAGCCGCGCACCGGACCCGAACGCCAACAGCGATTCGAAGAGGGAGGCGTCGAAACTCGGCGAGGCGAACTGCGAGACCCGGGATGCGTGATTTACCATGAGCCCTTCGCGTTCCGCGGCCACCAGGTTCGCGAGGCCGCGATGGGTCACTACCACGCCCTTCGGGATTCCCGTCGACCCGGAGGTGTAGATGACATATGCCGGATGATCCGGTCGCAGCGGTCGACGTCGGTCCGCTGCCAGGAGGGCGTCCGCGCGGCATCGTTCGATGTCGGCGGCGGTGGCCGCGTCGTCGAGTTCGATCCAGGACGCCGAGGAGGCCTGGGACAACGCCGCGCGGTACGAGGATGTGGTGATCCCGATCTGTGCGCCGGAGTCGGTCAGCATGTGGTCGATGCGGGCCGCCGGATAGGTCGGATCCACCGGCAGGAAGGCTGCGCCCGACTTCGCGGTCGCCCACACCGCAATCACGAATTCCATCGAGCGGGGGAGTGCGAGGGCGACAACGGTTTCCGGACCGGCTCCACGTTCGGCGAGCAGACGGGCGAGCCTGTTCGAGTGTCGATCGAGCTCACAGTAGGTGAGCTCCTTGGTGCCGTCCGCCACGGCGACGGTATTCGGCTCGGTCGGCATTGCGGCGGACAGGAGCTCGGGGAACAGTTGCACGGGGCGGGCGGGTTCACCGAGTGCGGGCGTGAGTCCGGCCAGCGCGGCGGGCGCAGCGAACACGAGATCCCCGACCGCGACGTCGGGCTCGGCGGTCGCGGCTTCGAGCATGCGGACCAGTTGGTCGGTGAAGGTCTGGATCGTTGCCGGGTCGAACGACGCGGTCGAGAAGGCGACCTCAATGTCGATGCCCGATTCGGGACCGTGCTCGGTGCACGTCACGTGCAGGTCGTTTCCACCACCGGCCGGCAGACGGGCGGCCTCGTCCGTCCGCCCCGTGCGGGCGAACGCGAGGGCGACCTGAAATGGGTACGAACCGCCCGGCGGCTGCGGCAGGCCCAGTGTTGTCGCGAGCTCGTCGAACGGGATCTCGGCGTGGCGGAAAGCAGCCACCTCAGTGGTGTGCACCGAAGCGAGCAGTTCGTCGAAGGTCGATGCGGTGTCGACCCGGGACCGCAGGATCAGCGGACACCCGCGCGGGCCTGCCGGAGTGCCGACCGCCACGTCGCCTCGACCACCCAGCCGAGCCAGCAGCGCGGCTAGGGCGGCGTGTACGACTGAGTAGCTTGCAAAGGCACAGACCCCACTGAGGCCCCGGATCTTGCCGTGCACGTCGGCGGGGACGCGCCTGACCACGCGGCCGTCGAGATCATCCTGGTGGCCGGGGCGGATGTGATCGGCTCGGAGGATGGGCTCGGTGGACAGCCCGTCGAGCGCACTCCTCCAGAATTCCAGCTGTACCGCTCGTCGCCGGCGTCGCGCCCCCTCCGCCGCGGTCTCGGGGTGGAGATCCGCCGTTGCAGTCGCCGGGTTCGCGGTGAGGAACTCCTCGAGCAGTCCGACGAAGGCCCGCTGATGCGTATGCAGTTCTTCGTTGCTGTAACGACCGGGGTTGCCTCGGAACTCGACCATCGTCTTCTCGGGTGTTCCGGTCGTATACACGTTGACCAGCAGGTCGTCGACCGGCCCGGACGTGACCACGTGGAAGTCGCCGGCGAGTGTGCCGAGGGTGATCTTCGGATGGAAGAGCATGACGTTGACCATCGGTGCCGCGAGAACGCGGGCGGCCTTCCGGCTCGCGGCCTCCCGGCGGATGTCCTCGAGGGTGTACCGCTGATGGCGGAGTGCGCCCGTCACCTCCCACTGGACCCGCTGTATCAAGTTGGCGAGCGTGTCGCCGGATCGTGTGCTGACCTGCAGCGGCGCGACGGTGACCAGCATTCCTCCGGAGCGGCGCAGGATCACTGTCGTCCGGGCTGAGACGGGGAGGTTGACGAGTACCTCGTCGCTGCCGGTCATGCGCGCGAGGTAGGAACCGAATGCCGAGACGACCACCGGGGCGGCGGGGGCACCGAAAACGTCGTCGGAACGGGCGAGCCTCCTGGCCGCCTCGTCGGATAGGGCCGAGGTCGCGGGGGTGCTCTTCGCCACGGCAGGTACGACGACCGGCGACAAACTCGCGCCCTCGCTCATCTCGGCGACCCGCCCCGCCCAGTAGGCGTGATCGGACTCGAATCGGCGCGACGCCCGATACTCCTGATCGATGGCGTACAGGGTTCGCAGATCTGCCGCGCGGTTGGGTTCGGGCGAACGGCCCTCCGTCGCGGCCGTATACAGCGTGGCGATCCGGTTCACGAGTGTCATCGCCCCGTATCCGTCGAGCGCGACGTGGTGAATTCGGCTGTACCACAAGTAATCCTGCTCGCCGACCTGCAGCACCGCCGACTCGGCCAACATATCCCGCGTGAGATCGATCGGGCTCGTGTAGTCACGTTCCATCCACGCGTGAGCCGTCCCGACCGGGTCGGTCGCGGTGCGGAAGTCGACGAAATCCGTGGACAACTGGATGGTGGGGTCGATCACCTGGAACGGCTCACCGTCCACTTCGAAGATCCTCAGGAAGGTGGACTGGAACTCCCGCCCCGCCGTCAACGACGCCTCGTTCAGAAGATCGAGGTCGAGGGGCCCGTGCAATTCGACGTACTGGGCGATGCAGAGGGCGACGTCGGGTGCTAACCGTTGCGCGAGCCACATCCCGCGTTGCGCCGACGACAGTGGGAAGGCGTCCATGTCGCGGGCAGGGTGGTTGAGTGGCATTGCAGAATCCACCTGAGAGGATCCCTTCACATGCGACCGGGGGTCGTGGGGCGACGACGCCTCATGCGGGGCAGGGTCGTGGCGGCCCGGGGTTCGAGGTTCCGATATTGCGGCGCGGATTGCCATATCGTCCGCGGTCGACTACATCCTTACTTAACTCGGGGTCAGCTCTTTTATATCGCTGCTTTGCTCGCGCCCGTTACCTCCGGGAATACGATCAAATCTGCTGAGTCGAGGCAGTGGCAGCTTGGTCATGGCCTTCGACAACAAGCAGCTGCACCAGCCGGTCATCGAGCGGCAAGTCGGTGAAAATTTCGACGAACCCATCGAGAAGAACTCATGGTTACAAATGCGCCGCCCCGCATCCGCGGTCAGCTTCGGTCGTGCCGATAGAACGCAGCCACGCACACGGACAGCGGCGACCACGGTCACCAACGCCCAAACTCGCGCCAGCCAGTGCAGCGTGGACGCTGTGCGGCGAAGACGACCACCGCACCCACGGACGCCGAGGCAATACGCACGAGCCGGGCGACCGGCGAATTGACCTCGCCGTCCGTGAACGATTCCTCGACTAGATGGGCTCCGACCCCGTGAGGACCCTCGGTGACAGACGTCCCACATTGACGGGGGTCCGCCGCATCGGTTGATGAACGACCTCGACATGCCTCACGCCGCGACGCCCGATGCCCCGACCGGTCCCGTGCGCACGTGGTGGCCGCGTCCGGGTTTCTGGCGTGTGTCTTCCGCGGCGGGTCATGTTCCGCGGGTGTTTCGAAGAGGGTGGGAGGTGCGGGTTCGCTGGGCCGTCGGAGATGACGGTGAGTGTCCAGGCACGGCGTTCGGTGAGGGCGGGGTCGGTGCTGGGTCCAGCGGCGGCGTTCGTCGCCACTGCGTTCGTGGGTGATCGTAATTCGCCTGGGCCAACTGTCGGGTAGCCCGCCGTCGTCGATCGCCAGCCCGATGACATCCCGGAGATCGGGTCGGGCGCTCCGGTGACCACGACGCCTCCGGGTTCGCCACCCATCTCGATCCGGGCCCCGAGCACCACGGCGACCACCTCGAGCGCGGACTGCGCTCCGACCACGTCAATGGAGTCGACTTCGGTCATGTCGGTCCTCCATTCCGTGCGCGGCGGGCCGTCGATCGCCGGCACCGTGGACCGATCACACCTCGGCTGTCGGTCGGCGGTTCGGGTGGCACCGGCTGCGCCCGCGCATCAGCAGACACGGGTCGGGTGTTCTCCGTCGTGGCCGGATATCGACCACCGCCCAGTCGTAGAGTCTGGGTCCGTGTGCGCCGTCGCCGCAGTAGATCCGCTGCCACGCGGTCGCCGGCAGGTCGGCGATCACGGTGTGGGCTCGGCGCTGCCGCAACTCCATCGAGATCACCATCTGCGACTTCGGAACGGCGAGAATGTGGGCCACACCAAGGGATTCGAGCCACAGCCGGAGTCGGCCGACCTGCCCGTACGCCTCGTCGCCGGTGAACCACCCGAACGGCACCCCCGGCATCAAGAGCCCGCTCGATCATCGTCTGCGACAGTTCGGGTTTCGTCGCGAAAGCCACCTCGTCGCCGATCCCGGCCTCCCGGCACCGCTCGTGGTCCTCGGTCCAGGCCTTCAGTCGGTACAACTCCCGATCGATAAGCGCCCGACCCCGGTCGGAAGCGTAAGCGAGAAACACCCCGATCTGGCTGTTCTCGATCCGCCCGGCCGAGCCGGAATACTGCTGGGCCACCCCGGCCGAGCGCGTGCCCCTTCTTCAACAATCCTGTCTCGTCGACGATCAACACGCCCTCGTCGGCGTCACCGATCGTCTCGACCACGACCTCACGCACGTCGTCGCAGAGCGCCACGCAGTCCCAGGATTAGAAGTTCAGCAGCCGCTGCATGCCGTCCGGCCCCGCATCACCGGCCGCCTCGGCCAGCGTCCATCTGTTCTTGCGTTCTCGCGCCCATCCGCCGCCGCGATCCACCCGCGAAAACCGGTGGGCGAACCGCGCACAGAACCCGGTGAAGCCCGTTGGCCACTCCAGCACCTCTGACTGCATGCAAGATCAATTACTACAACAGTCCCGTCAGTCACAAACTGTCGTCCCAGTACTTAGATGGCGCTCCCGTTCCGGCTTTCTCGTTGCGGTCCAGCCGTGTTTAAGCAGACGGAGGGCAGGAGTGGTGCAATGAAGTTGTGTGACGAGGTGAGTGAGCGATGAAGCAGGTCCTGAAGGCGGTGCTGGTGTGCGTTGTCGTCGGCGCCGCGGTGCTGGTGGTGTGGGCGGTTGCGTCGCGACCGGATGCGCCCGAGCCGCCGCGCCCGCTGCCCGATACCGCAGTCATGGTCCACGGCGTACCGACAACGTGCAGTGAACTCTTCGGGCAGCCCTGTGATTTCGGGTTGCAGGCCGCCTTCAACCGGTGGGGGACGGGCCTCGCTGCGTTCGTCGACTCCGGGGTCCTGGGCCCCTACGCCGAGCGGATCGGGTTCGTGGCGTCGACGAAGCTGAGTCTGGACGCCTGCGCACTGTCGCACACCACCGGAAAGACGGTCCTCGAATTCGTCGAACAGGCGCAACGGCAACACCCGGACGCCGGCAGCCCCGAGCTGTTTCCGTTCTGGAACCGGACCCGGCAAACCCTCTGTCCCCTGTGACCCGCACAGACGAGCACGGCGTGACGTCGACGATGGTGACACCGCATCACATGTCACAGGCGATACCATCCTTGTCCCGGTCGAGTTTCGTCGAGTAGCCGGGCTCGCCTTGGTAGATCGGCGCGACGCCGGCTGCGTTTGCGTCGGCGCAGGACGCGTAGCTGACCGATGCCGTGCGGCACCTGGTGCGCATGGTTTGTGGTTACGGGTCCGACACCGCCGTCATACGGTGCGTCGATAATCGTGCGGCGGTGTCGTTGTCCGGGTCTCCGGCCTCGTGAGCTCTCCCGGCGGGCGATCGAGGAACGGCGTGGCGTTCTCGTGCCTGGCGTGATCTCAGTCAAGCAGTGGCCGGCAGATCCGGCAACCAGTACTCATGAGGGTGAGCAATCTGCACGCCGACACTGTTGCTGGTCGCGATCCCGGTGGTCATCCTGCCCAGCGTCGACGCTGTGGACGAAATCGCCGCGCACTGACCGTGATCGGCCGTCGGGACCAGGGCGCAGGAGCTGACAGTCGAACCCTTGCACTTCAACACTAACTGTTATCAAATATTGCAACTGCCCGATCGGCGACACACGACCCAAGGAGCGCTACCCATGCCCGACATCCAATCCGCGTCCTCGGACCCGGCCTCCGCAACCATTCCCGGTGGTACGTATGCCATCGATACCGATCGACGGTGACGTTCCGCGCCAAGGCGTTCGGGTTGATGTGGGTGCGAGGCCGTATCCCGGTGCGGGAGGGCTCGATCACGGTCAGCGGCGGCCGCATCACCGGGACCGGCCTGCTCGCCGCCGACCGCATCGATACCGCATTGGGGCCCCGTGATTGGCACCTGCGGTCCGCGCACTACCTCCACACGGACAAGCACCCCACCATCGAAGTGGTGATCGACGGTGCCGACCTGTCGAGCGGTTCCGTTCCGTGCGAGGTGACGGTCCGGGGGGGCCACGGCACCCGCCCAGTTGCAGCTCCGATCGATCAAGGCGGCCGACACACTCGGCATCACCGCCGAGACGACGGTGGATCGCACCGCCTATCCGATGCTGGGCCCGTGGGCCGGAGTGTCACGTCGTGCGAACCTGGCCATCACGCTCGTCGCCCGGCCGACCGGGAACGGGTAGAACACCGAATCCGTTGGTGCAAAAAATCTTTCGCAAGCGGTTTCGGTGCACCCGTACCGGTGGCTGCCCCTGGGAGCTGTAGACGGGGCGGCGACCGGTACGGATCGATCACACGGCAGCCTGTGCGGCCGCGACACTTCGCGAGGTCGGCCGGGCGAGCTTGCTCGAGCAGAAGTCCATCAAGTATGTCCGGGTTGAGAAGTCGATGTCGTTGATCAGTGTGGACGTCACCATCGCCAGAAGGCGTTGGTAGAACACCTGCGGGGTGATGCCGAACTCGGGCAGGATGTATTCGTCTCCTCCGCCGAATCGGGACCATTTGGTGGCGAACGCCAGCATGGCCTGATCGTCTCGGGTCATTGTTCCTCCTCGTCCCCCGGCTGTGATGCTGATATCTGTCAGAGATCGTCTGCGGTGAAGCCGTTTTCGAGTCGCGCTTTGACGGCGGTGAGAAAGCGGGCGGCGTCGGCGCCGTCGACGATGCGGTGATCGTAGGAGATGGACAGGTAGGCCATCGAGCGCACGTCGATGCGGAGCTCCCCGTCGTGGCGGGTCGGCATCAGTCGTTCGACCACGGCACCGACACCGAGGATGCCCGTTTGGGGTTGGTTGATGATCGGGGTGTCGAACAGAGCGCCGCGGCTGCCGGTGTTGGTGAGGGTGAAGGTGCCGCCGGACAAGTCGTCGGCTGTGATCTTGCCGGTGCGGACCTTGTCGGCTTTGTCCGCGATCGCCCGGGCCAGGTCTTCGACCCCGAGGGTCTGGGCGTCTCGGATGACCGGCACCATCAAACCCTTTTCGCTGTCGACGGCCATGCCGAGGTGGCAGTGGTCGTAGTAGGTCACTTCGGTGACCTCGGTATTCAGCGAGGCGTTGAGGACCCGGTGCTCGGCGAGTGCGTCGACGGCGGCTTTGGCGAAGAACGGCAGGAAGGAGAGCTTGAGTCCGGTCCGAGCGAGGAAGTCGTCCTTGTGGGTGGCCCGCAGCCGGGCGATCGCGGTGACGTCGACCTCGAGCACTGTGGTGAGCTGGGCGGCGGTCTGCAGCGACTCGACCATCCGCTGGGCAATCGTGCGGCGGATGCGCGGCAGCTTCGCGGTGGTCGAGCCGGTCGCCGGCAGCGGCGCAGCGGTGCCGGCGGCGGCCGTGGTTGTGGCCGTGTCCGGCTCCGGAGGCGGCGAGGGAACCGCCGCCGGAGCCGGGGGCACCGACGGTGCGGTCTGTGCCGGATCCGCCGCCGGTGCCGGTATGGGTGGGGCAGTGGGAGCCGCAGCCGTGCGGTCGGATTCGGTGATGATGGCCAGTTCGGCGTCGATGGCGACGACGTCGTTCTCCTCGGCGAGGTGGCGTTGGAGAATCCCGGTGACCGGTGACGGGATTTCGGTGTCGACCTTGTCGGTGGCGACCTCGAGGAGTGGTTCCTCCGCGGTGACATGGTCGCCGGGTTGTTTGAGCCACCGGGTGATGGTGCCCTCGTCGATGCTCTCCCCCAAGGCCGGCATCCGCACCGTGGTGCCTGCGAGTTGTTCGGTTGTCATGGTGTTGTCTGCTCCTGGCCTGTGTGCGTGCGGGTCTCGGTGATCAGGGGAGAATGTCGAGCGCGGCCCGCACGATGCTGTCGGTGTCGATGCCGTGGTAGCGGTACACCTCGTCGAGGGAGCCGACCTGCCCGAATCTGCTGACCCCGAGTGCGGTGCTGCGCACCTGGTTGATGCCGGCGAGGAACGCCAGCGTGTGCGGGTGGCCGTCGAGGACGGTCACGATCGGGGTGGCGCGGTCGGCGGGAAAGAGCTGATCGAGGATCCAGCTGTCGCCGGACCCGTGGCCTCGGCGCGCCTGGATCGCTTCGAACAGCAGCCCGGGGCTGGTGACGCAGACGACGTCGGCGGGGATGCCTTGTTCGGCGAGACGGTCGGCCGCGGCGAGGGCTTCGGTCATCATCGCGCCGATGGCGACGATGGTGACCTGCGCGTCGTCCCGGCGCACCAGCGGATACCCGCCGGCCACCACCTGACGTCGGCGGCGTTCGCGGGCCGCCGGGTCGGTGGGCACCGCGGCCAGGATCTGGTCGACGGGGCGGGTGGACAGCCGCAGGTAGGCGGAGGTGCCGTCCGGGCGGCCGAGCCGGCCGATGCTGGCCAGTAGTGTCCACTCGGTGTCGATCGCGAAGGCGGGTTCGTAGCTGATGCAGCCGGGCTGCTCGAGCCCGATCGAGGGGGTCTTGATCGACTGGTGCGCACCGCCTTCGGCGGCGAGGGTGACACCGGAGGGGGTGCCGACCAGGATCGACTGGCCGCCCGCGTAGATACCGTAGGACCAGGGTTCGAGGGCACGTTCGACGAACGGGTCGTACATCACCCCGATCGGGAACAGCGGCTGTCCCCACCGGCTCCAGGTGGCGCCGAGCTCACCCATCAGGCCGACCAGGTTGGTTTCGGCGATGCCCAGTTCCATGTGCTGCCCGGTAGGCCGCTCATTCCAGTGCATGATGGTCTCGCGGTCGTCGTCGAACCAGTTGCGGCGCTCGGCCGCCGACCACACCCCGACCTTGTTGACCCACCCCGCCAGGTTGGTCGTCGAGCTCACGTCCGGGCTGACGGTGACCACCCGCTTCGCGGCCTCGGGGGCCTCGCGGGTCAGGTCCAGCAGCACCCGCCCGAGGGCGGCCTGGGTGGTGGCGGTGCCCTTGGGGGTGCGGCCGATGTCGGTGGGGATCGTCAGCGCGGGCGACGCCGGGATCGGGTCGCGGCGCAGCCGCTCCGCATTGTCCGCGCACCGCCGCCCGGCCGCGGAGTCGGCATCGAACCGGCCCCACGGGGACGCCGGGTCCATGCCCAGATCGGCGGCGAGTGAGGCGTATTCGTCCACCGACAGCAGCGAGGAGTGGTTCTGCGGGTGTCCCTGGGTGGGCAGCCCGTAGCCCTTGATGGTGTAGGCGATGATCACCGTGGGCCGGGTGTCGTCGATCTGCCGGTACGCGGCGGTCAGGGCGGACAGGTCGTGGCCGCCGAGGTTGCGGATCGCGGCGGTCAGGGTGTCGTCGTCGAGGCCGGCGATCAGGGCCGTGATTTCCGCGCTGCCGGGGCCGTTCCCGGGCAGGCGGGTGCGGACCTCGTCGGCGCTGCAGCGCAGCAGCCGCTGGTACTCCGGGTTGGGCATGTCCAGGATGCAGGTGCGCAGGGCCTGCCCGCCGGGCCGGGTGAACAACTCTTCGAGCAGTTTGCCGAACTTGACGGTGATCACCTGCCACCCGGCGGCGTCGAACATCTTCTCCAACCGGTTCGCGGCAATGTTCGGAATCACCCGGTCCAGGGACTGCCGGTTCAAATCGACGATCCACACGACCTCGCCGAGGTCGGCGATGCCCGGGTCGAGGATGGCCTCCCACACCGCGCCCTCGTCGAGTTCGGCGTCGCCGACCAGCGAGTACTGGCGGCCGGTGCCGGCTCCGCCGGTGGTGGTTTCGACGTAGCGGCGGGCCATGGCGCCCCAGATCGGGGCGGTGGCGCCGATGCCGACGGATCCGGTGGAGTAGTCGACGGTGTCGGGGTCCTTGGAGCGGCTGGGGTAGGACTGTAGCCCCCCGAACTCGCGCAGGGTGGTCAGGTATTTCTCATCGAGTTCACCGAGCAGGTAGTTGATGCCGTGCAGCACGGGGGAGGCGTGCGGTTTGACCGAGACCCGGTCACCGGGCTGGAGCTGTTCGAACCACAGCGAGGTCATGATCGAGACCATCGATGCACAGGACGCCTGATGCCCGCCGACCTTCAGGCCCGTGGGGTTCGGCCTGATCCGGTTGGCGTGATGGATCATCGAGGTGGACAGCCACAACACTCGCTGCTGGATCGTTTCGAGTGTTTCCAGATCCACCGAATGTCCGGCTTCTGCGACGGGGGTCACGGTTCCGGGGCTGGCGGGCAGGGTGTTGGGCATCGGATTCTCTTTCCTCACATGTGCGGATCGCTGCGGACGAGCGCAACTACAAGAACGGCTCCGACGGGGTAGCCGGGGAGCAATCCGCTCGACCGGTAACAGGGTGGGTGCGGTCGGATGCGGTATCGGAATGCGGCGGTGCCCGGATCTGGTCTGACCGCCGCCCACCTGTTATAACAGTGGATCAGGATTTTGCCGCCTGCGCAATAGTCGGTGTTGAGATTGAGCAGAATGCACGCCGATAGGGCACTCGAGGGAAGGTGGGATTGGCACAATGCCAAGCACGCACAGAGCGGATCAGATCGACGCCCGGCTACTGCTCGCGCTCGCGGAGTCGCCGCGGGCCACGACCATTGCCCTGGCAGACCGGATAGGACTCTCGCGCAACACCGTTCAGGCCCGGATGGGCAAGCTCGACGACTCGCACGCGCTGCGCTCCTTCGAGCGCCGCATCGACCCGGCGATCCTCGGTTATCCGCTGCAGGCATACATCTTGACCAACGTCACCCAGCGCAAGCTGGCCCGTGTCGGGGCCGCTCTCGACGGCATTCCCGAGGTGCTCGAGGTCCTCGGCCTCAGCGGTGTCGCGGATCTGCTCATCCACGTCGCTGTCCGGGACGCCGACGACCTGTATCGAGTGGCCGGGGACATCCTCGGGATCAAGGGGGTCAAACGCACCACCACCGCGCTGGTCATGCGGGAGATGGTGGACTACCGGATCACGCCGCTGGTCGAAAAGCTCACCGACTGACACCGGTCGATCCGCGCCCAGACCTGCATCGACCCGGTGTTATAACATGCCTTGCACGTGGTGACAGCGATGACAACGAGACGGAGATGGTCGTGACAACGAGCACGAGAAACCCGCAACCGCTGGTGCGGGCCCTGACTCCGACCTCCGTTCCCGAACAGGTCGCCAAGGAAATCCGGCGCTCGATCCTCTCCGGCGAACTCCGTCCGGGCCAAACCTTCTCGCTGCGGGAGATCTCCGGCCAGCTCGGGGTGAGCTTCATCCCGGTCCGGGAAGCACTCAAAGAGCTCGAAGCGCAGGGTCTGGTGGTGACCCGCCCCGGGAAAAGCGCTATGGTCGCCCCGCTTTCGCACGAGGACCTGCACGGAATCTATCGGCTACGCCGCCAACTCGAACCGGAAATCGCCGGCCGCGCCTGCAAACTGCTCGACGACGCGGACCTGCGTCGCCTCGAGAACTACGTGGCCATGTTCGGCGACGAGAGCCTCGACCTCGACGACATTTACCAGGCGCACCACGCCTTCCACTACGAACTGCTCCGGCCCGCCGCCACCGCCTGGGACCTGCGCGTGCTCGACGGCCTGTGGCACGCCGCCGAACGGTATATCCGCCTGGCGTTCTCGGGTCGCGAGGCCGAACCGGACGAACACGAGCGGCGGGGACACGTGCATGCGGACATCCTCACCGTCGTGCGTACCCGCAATATGAGGAAGGTCGCCGCGGCGACCCGGCAGCACCTCGACGACAACGAACAGATCGCGCTTCGGGCGCTCGACCCGATCGCGCCCTGAACACCGCCGCCTCGGCGCATGTTCACGTCGGCTCTGCGGCCGCCGAGGCACCGGCCCCGGCGGCCTGCCCTCAGGTGAGCGTGGAGGTGCCGGCGCGGTGGTCTTGGAACCGCTGCGCATAGTCGATGTACCAGTCGAGGGCGGCGGTGTCGGCGACGGTGGCGCGGTTGATCGCGGTCTCCGCAGACACTCCCTGGATCAGCTTCTTGACGGGAATCTCGAGCCGCTTACCGGTGCGGGTGATGGGAATAGCCGGGACGTCGATGATCTCGTCCGGCACGTGCCGGGGCGAGGCCTCTCGGCGGATAGTGCTGCGGATCTTCTCCACCAGGGCGTCGTCGAGGTCGTATCCGGCGCGCAGGACCACGAACAGCGGCATGTGATAGCCCCCGTTGGGCAGTTCGGCGCCGATCACCAGTGCCTCGGCGATCTCCGGCAGCGCTTCGACGGCCTGGTATATATCCGCCGATCCCATCCGGACCCCGCCGCGGTTGATCGTCGAATCCGACCGCCCGTGGACCACGCAGCCGCCGTCGGCTTCCATGGTGATCCAGTCTCCGTGCCGCCACACCCCGGGGTAGACCTCGAAATAGGCGTCCCGGTACCGGTTTCCGTCCGGGTCGTTCCAGAAGTAGATCGGCATCGACGGCATCGGTGCGGCGATCACCATTTCCCCCACCTCACCGATCACCGACCGGCCGTCCTCGTCCCACGCCTGAACGTCGACCCCCAGGTAGGGGCCCTGAAGTTCGCCGGTCCGCACCGGGCTCAGCGGGTTGGCGCCGATGAATCCGGTGGCCACGTCGGTGCCGCCGCTGTCCGACCCCAGGTGCACATCCGGGCTGACCGTGTCGTAGATCCATCGCCAGGTGCTGTCCGGCAGCGGCGAACCGGTCGACATGATCGACCGCAACCCCGACAGATCGAAATCGGTGCCGGGCTGGGTGCCGGCCTTCTCGCACAACGTCAGATAGGCGGCACCGGTGCCGAACCGGGTGGCCCCGTACCGGGCGCAGATCTCGAATTGGTGGTCGGGCCGCCCGAAAGTGGGGCTGCCGTCGTAGGTGATCACGGTGGCACCGGGGGCCATGCAGTTGACGAGCATGTTCCACACCACCCAGGCGGTGCTGGCGGCGATGAACACCCGATCGGTGGGGCCGAGGTCGTAGTGCAGGGCGTTGGCCTTGAGGGCTTCGAGCAGGATTCCGCCGTGTGAGTGCACGATCCCCTTGGGAAGGCCGGTGGTGCCGGAACTGTAGAGGATCCACAGCGGGTGATCGAACGGCACCCGCTCGTACTGTGGTTGGGCGTCCCCGACGACCACATCGGCGTAGTCGGCGATACTCGGCCGGTGCTCCCCAGTGAAGGGTAGACCGATATTGTCGACCATGATGGCGTGCCGCACGGTCGGCAGCTGGTCCAGCAGGGCGGAGAAGACGTCCCGGCGGTCGACGCGTTTACCGTTGAACTGGTAGCCGTCCACCCCGATCAGCACGGTCGGCTCGATCTGCGCGAACCGGTCGACCATACCTTTGACACCGAAATCTGGTGCGCAACAAGACCACACCGCACCGACGCTGGCGGCGGCCAGCACCGCGACGACGGTGGGCGCGATGTTCGGCAGCATCGCCGCGATCCGGTCTCCGGGCCGCACGCCGATGTTCCGGAAGTGCGCGGCAAGGTTGGCGACCTGCGCAACCAGCTCGGCCCGCGAGAGTTCCCCGGTGGTGCCGGTTTCGTCGACCGAAATGATCGCGGGCCCGGCCTGGTCGGTATGGCGGAGCAGGTTTTCGGCCCAATTCAGCCGGGTGCCGGGGAACCACCGTGTGCCGGGCATCTGGGGGTCGGCGAGCACCGTGTGCGGTGGCGCCGAGGCGATGACGTCGAAGTACTCCCAGATCGAGAGCCAGAACCTCTCGAGGTCGCTGATCGACCAGCACCACAGAGAGTCGAAGTCGGTGGTGGAGACGTTCTTCTCGGTCGCGAGCCAGCGTTGGTACCGGCTCATGTTCGAGGTGAATACCCGCTCGGGTGGTGGGGTCCACAACACTTCACGTCCTGGCGCGGTCATTGTTGGTGCGTCCTTTCCGGCTCCCCCCCGGCCACGGGCAGAGGTGGTGTCGTGGTCTGCCCGTGGCGGGAGGGTTTCGTGCGGTGGTGTCAGCGGGAGAGCACGGTGCCGAGGGCCCGGGTGAGCTCGTCTGCGGGGTCGGCGGCGGCGCCGGCGGCGCGCCAGGCGACGTGGTTGTCCGGGCGGACCAGGATCGCCCCGGTGTCGTCGATCTGGCGGAGTTCACTCCAGCGGCCGGTGGGGTCGGTGTAGTCGGCGCCGGTACCGATCTGGGCGACCTTGATCTGAATACCGAACTTGTCGTTGGCCAGCCGGGCGGCGTCGGACCAGGCGGCTCCGTCTGCTGCGGTGATGAGCACGAAGTGCGCGTTGTTGCCGGTGAGGTCGTGGGTGGAGATCTGTCGGCCGTCGTGCTCGAGCCAGGCGTGGGGCAGGCGGTGCCCGGGGCGGGTGGTGGGGTGGTAGTTGTGCCCCATCGGGTCGCGCGGCGGTGCCTCGGTGCCGTCCGGGACGAGCGCCCCGTCGCGGTAGGCGAAGCCGATTTCGAGGTCGTGGGCCTGGAATTCGGTGCGCTGGGTACTGATCACCTCGGCGGCGCGGGCGCGGCGGGTTTCGCCCATCGGGGTGTCGGAGAAGTAGTCCCGGAACACCTGGACCTGGGCTTCGAGGGGCTGGCCGGGGATCAGGCCGAGGCCGGCGTCGACGACCATGTGGTTGAGGAAGGTGAACATGGCCCAGTCGACGTTGCGCATCCCGACGAGGCGGCGTTCGGGCTCGTAGGTGTCGAGCAGAGCGGGGGCGGCGTCACCCTTGATCACCGCGGCCAGCTTCCAGGCCAGGTTGTGGGCGTCCTGGATGGCGGTGTTCAGGCCCAGACCCGTGGTCGGCGGGTGCCGGTGCGCGGCGTCGCCGGCGAGGAAGATCCGGCCGACCTGGTACTTGTCGGCGAGCACCCCTTCGAGGATCCAATGGCTGACCTTGTGGATCTTCAATTCGAGGTCGGGCAGCTTGAGCAGCTCGCGCAGCCGCGGAACGATGGCCTCTTCGTCGAACCGGGCCGGATCGTCCGGGCGGAAGGTGAAGTGCAGGACGAATTCTTCCGAGTGCTTGCCCCACGTGGGGCCCATGGCGGCCATGGCGCCGCTGTTCCAGGATCCGGCGCCCTCGGGGTTGAGCAGCCAGGTGATCAGGACGTCGTCCTCCCACCACTGCGACAGGTCGGCGGTGAAGTGGGTGCTGACCATGTCGAGGATCCCGGTGGGGCCCTCCATTTTCACACCGAGTTCGGGTCCGACGGTCTTGCCGCCGTCGGCGGCGACCATGTACTGGGCGTGGACGGTGTAGGTCTCCTGGGTGTCGCGGTTCAGGACGACGGCGTGGATTCCGTTCTCGTCCTGTTCGAAGGAGACGAGTTCGCGGCCGAAGTGGATCGAGTCCGGTGCCCGCTTCTCGGCGTGCTCACGCAGGAGGGGCTCGAGCCGGATCTGCGGGTAGTTAGTGGACGGGCAGGGGCTGTCGACCGCGTATGCGCTTTCGAGGCGTCCACCGCCGAAGGATTCGAGGGTGTACAGGGTGCGCCCGTCCAGTTCGCCGTCGCCGCCGAGGGAGGTGACCCACCGGGTCTTACCCATGTTCTTCGGCGGGGTGCCCACCGCGTAGATCGAGTCCGCGACCCCGACCTGGCGCAGCACCTCCATGGTGCGCTGGTTGAGGTAGTGGGCCTTGGGCAGGTGGGAGGTGCTGGTGTGCCGCTCGATGAGGTGGTGGTCGATGCCGTGCTCGGAGAGGAGGATCGAGGTGGTCAATCCACACCCGCCTCCGCCGACGATGAGGACGGGGACGGTGATGTCAGACATGGCTGGTGCTCCTGGAAACAGTGGTGAGTGGGTGTGGGCGGTTGGTGGCGGCGAAACGGTGCCGCATCTCGCCGATGGTGTCGGCGCGGCTGACGAGTTCGTCGTCGATACCGATGAGCCGTTTCGGATCGCGGGTGAAGCCGATACCCGACGGGGTGCCGGTAAAAATGAGGTCGCCGGGGCGCAGCGGCACGATCGACGACAGATAGGACACGAGGACCGGGATCGGGAAAATCAGGTGCCGGGTGCGCGAGTTCTGCATCACCTCGCCCGACAGGACCGTGCTGACCTCGATGTCGTCCGGGTTCTCGAATTCATCCGGGGTAACCAGAACCGGCCCGATCGGGGCGAAACCGGCGAACGACTTGCCGAGCGCGAACTGCTGCGGTGGGGGACCGGACAACTGAAGCTCCCGCTCGGACAAATCCTGACCGAGGGTCAGCCCGGCCACATACTCCCAGCCCTCGGAAACGGGAACGTGCCGGGCTTCCTTACCGATGACCGCCACGAGTTCGACCTCGAAATCCACCGACCCGCCGGGGTGTTCGATGGTGGCGTAGGGCCCGGTGATCGAGGCCGGGAACTTGGTGAACACGAACGGCGCGTCGGGCAGGGTCAGCCCGGATTCCTCGACGTGGTCGGCATAGTTCACGCCGACGGCGAAGATCTGGCCGGGCCGGGGAACCGGGGCGCCCAGCTCCGACTCCACCACCGGTGCCCCGTCGGTGAAGTCCACCGTGGCCGCCCATGCGGTGAACTCGTCCCACCGGTCGAAGATCTGCTGGGGTTCGGCGGAAAAGCGGCCCCCGCTGGCTGTCTCGACGTCGACGGCGACGCCGTCCGCCACTACCTGGAGCCGACCGGCTTGGTTTGCCAAACGCATGAGAAAAAGTCCTTAGATAAGAGTGGAGTGCCGCTGGTCGGGCCGAGCGCGATCAGCTCAGCTGGTCAGCGCCGCCATCGGGTCAGGCAGGTCCGGGCTCGTCTGCAGGGCCCAGGAGTGGGTGGTGATCTCCGAAACCGGGATGCCCTGGACCAGTGCTTGCCGCATCAGTTCCGGGACGAACGACACCCCGACCGGGTTGTTGGCGTACTCCGGGCCGTTCATGTAAGCCGTCGCCTCGTCCGGGGTGGTGAAGTTGTCGATCTGCAGCTCGACGAAGTTGCCGTCCGGATCCTGGTAGTACAGCGACGTCGTCACCCCGTGCTGGATCGGCACCTTCGGCTCAATCCCCTTCTCCTTGAGCGAGTCGTACCGATCGAGCAGATCGTCGAGGGTGTCGAAGGTGTAGGCGGTGTGGTGCATGCCCGCCGCACCCGGATTGCGCGGTTCGAGCTGCACCGGGGCACCGAGCAGCGCGACCCGGTGGTGTTCCTCGTCGAAGGTGATGAAGCACAATCCGTGCCCTTCGTAGACCACGTGCGCATCCAGCACGGTGCAATACCAATCGCGCATCTCCTCGAACCGGCTCGTCTGCAGCACGACGTGCGCGAACTTAGGGGTGGCGGTCATCGTTGACTCCTTCGATACCGATCACGGTCGGGTGACCGGAAGGGATGTGTGAGACCCGGGTTCGAAATGTCGTTCCACAGCTAGGGTGGATTCCTACCCGGAGCTATATTTGATAACAGCTCGCGTTGCTGCGAGCACCCTGCAGAGACCATTGCTGTGGTCCCCGTCACGTTGTTGTCTCCCCATTTCACGAGATTCCATCGCGGATGGCTAGTGGCTGGGGAACAGGAACTTCGAGGGAAATTGGTTTACAGCCCAATTTGGGTGATGTGTGGGCTGTAGCGTTGACGTGGTCGGAAAGGATGTCGGGTGCCGCACTGGACTGGTGAACTATCGGGAGCACGGGCCCGGCAACCGGAGCTCGAGTGGCTCAGCCCGGACGCCGAACGCGTTCGCGCCGCCCTCGGCGACGGCGCGGTGACCTGGGCGGTTGAAGTGGGCCAGGACATTGCCGCCACGATCTCGCGGAAAGTTCCCGCAGTGGACGACGGAGCGCCGCCCCTGGACGCGATTCGGCGAGCCACCACGGCGACCGTGTTCCGGGCACTGACGCTGGTCGCGGGTATCGGCGAATCGGAATCTACTCTGGCCAGTGCCGAGGTGGAGGACATCGCCCGCGATTTCGCCCGCCGAGGCATGGAGCTCGACGATCTGCTCCGGACCATCCGCGTCGGGTATGCGGTGCTGGCGGCCGCACTTCTCGACGCGGCGACCCGGCTGCTGCCGCCGAGTGAGAGCAGCGGCGAGCTGCGCCGCATCTCCGTGCTGCTTTTCGAGGTGCTCGACGACTTCACCGGGGTGGCCGCCGCGGCCTTCCTCGAGGAGCAGAGCGCATGGGCGGCGGGGGTCTCGGCGGCCCGGCTCGACCTCGTCACCAAGATCATCGCCGCGGACCCCATCGAGCCCGCCCACGCCGAACAGGTCCTCGGCTATCCCCTCGGCGGCCATCACGTGGCCCTCATCGCCTGGAGCGGCCCGCACTCGAACCACGACCTCCGGACCGTCGTCGACCCGGTGCTGCGGCATTGGGGAACACCGACAGCATCACTGGTGATCCCCGTCGGTCTCCAGGCGATCTGGGCGTGGGGGGCGATCACCCCGGACCCGACCCGCGCCCTGACCTCCTCCCTACCCGACTTCGTTGACACCTTCGTCGTCGCCGGCCAACTCGGTTCCGGGATGAAAGGATTCCGCAGAAGCCACCTCGAAGCGCGGGCCGTCGAGCGGCTGGTTCGCCTGCGGGTAGGTCATCCACCCACCACCACCGGTCACGAGCACATCGGCCTGGAAGTGCTCCTGCTCGCCGACCCGGAAGCCGCAGTGCAGTTCGCCTCCCGTCTGCTCGGCCCGCTCGCCGGCGACGACCCCCGGATGGCCGACCTGCGGTCGACCCTGAGCCTCTATCTCGACATGGACCACAGCCTGTCCAAAGTCGCGTCGGCAGAGCACATCTCCAAGAACACGGTGACCTATCGAGTGCAGAAGGCCTTGAGCCTGTGCACGCCTTCGGATGGGTCGACTACGGACCTGCGTGCCGCGCTCCGCATTTATGAGTGGCTTAAAGACGCCCCCATCGCTCAGTGGTAGCGACCGTAGGCCGATAGCCCGAACCCACGGCTGGTCCAGGAACCAAAAGTTGGCGACAACGCTGGGCTCTGCAGTAGTGCGAACTGGGTCACTGATGCGGTCTACTTGTGGTGTAGGACACATCAGCTCCTGGTGATCGAGAGGCCGACAGGCCGAACACGAACTCCGTCCAACCGCGGGGAATCGCGGTGAGAACCGCAGTCGACAGAAGGAAGTCTTTCGATGCACACCCCCTCGAGTCCTGTCCAGGAAACGTTCAAGGACGTGATGGCACACGTGGCCACTCCTGTCGCCGTCGTGACCTCCATGGATGGCGGCCTGCCCTTCGGCACCACGGTCAGCGCCTTCACCTCTTTGTCGATGACACCGCCGATGGTCCTGGTCTCCCTGGACCGCGGATCGGAGACACTCGAACTGATAACGGCATCGAAGAAGTTCGGATTGAACGTGTTGGGTAGCGACCAGCAAGGCACCGCGCTGAAGTTCGCGAAGAAGGGCGGAATAGGCAAGTTCCATGGCGTGCGGTGGGACGTCGACCACGAACTTCCCCGAATCGCCGGCGCCGCCGGCTGGATCGCCTGTCACGTCGAGCAGTTTGTCGAGGGCGGCGACCATGTGGTCGTGCTCGGCAACGTCGTTGCGGCAGAGAACAATTACAGCGAGCCGCTCACCTATCACCGCCGCGTATTCGGCACGCACTCGGCGCTCGAACCCGCATAGCACTGCCAGGCCTCGATTACGCCGCGGCTAGAGCAACTCGACAGCAGCACCGAATTATTCTGCAAAGGAAGGCACGCCATGACGACCTTGTTAGCGCCCCGCGCCTCGCACCATCGGTCATGGTCGACACTCGCAGCCGGTAGTGGCGCACTCGCCGACGGCGAGCTGATCGTCCTGAGCCATCACCGCCGCGTGGTGCTCGTGGGGTGCGCGGGCGCCGTGACCACCGAGCAGATGGCCTTCCTGATCCGCCACACCACCGGATTTGTGCAGGTGGCACTGCATGAACGTGTCTGTGACCGTCTCGTCCTGCCGGAAGCGACCCCCAGGGTTCGGGCCATCTCCACACTCGGCCACGGCCAATGTGTCACCGTCGACGCCGCTGCCGGTATTACCACCGGAATCTCCGGCGCCGACCGGGCGCGCACGGCCCGCATCCTTGCCGACCCGGTCACGGAGCCAGACGATCTCACCCGGCCCGGGCACCTGGTCCCGGTGCGCGTGACACCCACGGAGTTCCGGATCCGCGCGACCACCGCGTCCCTTGCCCTCACACTCACCGACACGGCTGAACCCCCGTACTCGGGCGCGGTGTTCGCCGACCTCGACGGCACCGCCGACCCGACCAGCGTCGGCGATCGACACGACGCCGAAATCCTCGCCGGCCGGTACGGACTGACACTCGTCGCGGGCCCGAACCTGAAGGGCAACGTTCGCTGATACCCCCGCGGTGCCGCACGCGACACGCACACCCGAACCAACCAGAATCCGCACACCCCAGGCGCGGTCCCCGCATGCCCTGAGCTGCGCCGATCACACCCCACAGCTCCAAGAAACAGCCACCCACACCGGAGGAAACA
Source organism: Rhodococcus sp. JS3073 (assembly GCF_026810085.1). Lineage (NCBI taxonomy): Bacteria > Bacillati > Actinomycetota > Actinomycetes > Mycobacteriales > Nocardiaceae > Rhodococcus > Rhodococcus sp. JS3073. The sequence goes on from NZ_CP113951.1 coordinate 7,752,365, forward strand.
ATGGACATCACCCGCACCGAACTCATGGACCGGGTGCACGCCCTGGTACCGGCCTTCGCCGAACGCGCACAGAAGACCGAGGAGAACCGTGCTCCCCTCGACGAGACGATCACCGACCTCATCGACTCGGGAATCCTGGCCACGTTGACCCCCAAGGAGTACGGCGGACTCGAACTCGGACTCGACGTCGCCGCCGAGATCGTCCGCACCATCAGTGCCGCCTGCCCGTCGACCGGCTGGGTCACCTCCTTCTACATCGGAGCGGCCTGGCGAGTGAACATCTTCACCGAACAGGCGCAACGAGAAGTGTTCGCCGACAAGCCCTACACCCTCACCGCTGGTACCGCGGCCCCGCTCGGTCAGGTGCAGAAGGTCGACGGCGGCTACCGCATCACCGGGCAGACGGCCTGGAACTCCGGTTCGGTGCACGCGGAATGGTTCACCTTCGCCGGTGTCGTGTTCGAGGAGGGCAGCGCCCCCACCCCGTTGTGGTTCCTCGTGCCCCGTGAGGACGTCAAGATCCTCGACACCTGGTACATCGCCGGCATGTCCGGGACCGGCAGCAACGACATCAGCGTCGACGACGTCTTTGTCCCGGACTACCGCACCGGGCCGTTCGCCCTCGCCCTCGCCGGTACCGCTCCCGGGCAGCTGATCCATCCCAACCCCATGTACCACCTGCCGTTCCTGCCGTTCGCGATGGCCGAGGTCACCCCGGTCGTCGTCGGTGCCCTGCGCGGTGCGGCGGACGCGTTCGTCCAGCGCACCCGGGACCGGCAGGGAACCATCAGCCAGGAGAAGGCCTCCGGCAAGCAGGCCGCCCAGATGCGGCTCGGCCGGGCGCTCGCCGCGGCGGACGCCGCCGAAACACTCCTCGACGCCTTCTTCGAACGCCTCACCGCCCAGCGACCCGAGCAGTCCGACCCCTGCGATCGTGCCGAAATGAAGCTCAAGGCAGCATATCTGGCGGACCTGGCCCGCAACGCCCTCAACGACATGGTGCGCGGAATAGGCGGCGACGGGTACCGGAGCTCGGCACCGATCCAGCGGTTCTTCCGTGACCTGTCCGTGCTGTCGGTGCACGCCTTCCTCGACATCGACACGGCCTCGGAAACCATCGGCCGGTTCACCCTCGACCTTCCGGTATCCGATCCGCTCCTCTGACCGGCTGCGGCTACGTCCTCACCTCCCGAGCCTCGGCCGCGGATCGCCCGCGGCCGAGGCTCGGACGGCAACCGAGTAGCCGCGCAGGTACCCAGGTCCCGTTCCCGCGGCACCACCGTCGGAACTCAGGACCCTATGACCACAAATGATGCGACCACCGAGCAGTCCGTAGCGGCACGTCGGTGAATCGACATCGTCAGCTCAGGATCAGGAGAGAAGCATTGGTGAGCAGTAACGCGACAATCGAATGCCTCGACGACGCAGCCAGAGACCTGCTGTTCGGCGGCGCACGAACGGTCAACAACTTCGCCCCGACCCCGGTCAACGATGACGAACTCACCCAGATCTGGGAAATGACCCGCTGGGCGCCCACGGCAGCGAACTCCCAGCCGATGCGCGCGCAATTCGTGCGCACCGCCGACGCCCGCCGCCGACTGCTCGCACACCTCGACGAGGGTAACCGTGAGAAGACGGCGTCAGCGCCCGTCACCGCAATTGTCGCGGTCGACAGCGAATTTCACGAGCACCTTCCCCGCCTGCTGCCCATCCGGCCACAGCTCCGTGATGTCTTCGCGGACAACGACGCGCTGCGCGAGCGCACCGGCAACTTCAACGCTGCCCTGCAGACGGGGTACTTCATCCTCGCCATCCGTGCCGCCGGCCTGGCGGCCGGGCCGATGGCAGGCTTCGACCCGGCAGGAATAGACGCGGAATTCTTGTCCGGAACCTCCTGGAGGTCCATCCTGGTCGTCAACATCGGACATCCCGGCGAGAACCCGTTTTTCGAGCGTCTCCCCAGACTCGACCCCTCAGAGACCGTGCGCTGGGCCTGAGGGCTCTAGACCGCTCTCCGATCGTTCCCATATCGAGTCCAGATCGATCCCCACAGTGCGTGGGCATCCCGTCACATCACCAGAGAAAGAGAGTTCGCGATGACCACAGTCACGACCGAGGTCGAGACCACCCGTAAACTTCTCGAAGCCGCCGACACCGACATCGCCGCGTTCTTCGACTACTTCTCCGACGACTGCGTCTTCCGGATGGGCAACAACGCCCCCGTCATCGGAAAGAGCGCCATCCAAACCTGGGTAGCGCAGTACCTGAACTCGGTGGTGTCGATGCGCCACGAGATCATCGAAGAATGGTCAGAGGGAAACGTCACCGCGCTCCGGGTCGAGGTCACCTACACCTTGCAGAACGGTGAATCCTTCACACTTCCCGCCGTCACGCGCACCCGCGTCGAGCACAACAAGGTGACCGAGTACCTGATCTTCATGGACCCCAGCCCCGTTGCCTCGGGCACCTCGCGATAGCAGCGCCCAAGTCGGACCGCGGGCCCAATGGGTGAACACGACAAGCTCTGACTTGTTGAATCACCTGTGGATGCGATTGGGATCTGCAGTCTCGTAGCGTCCAGGGTGTCGATCGGCGCAGGCACTATGCCACCATCTTTAGAGGTTGGCTCACTAATAGCGTGCCATGGGTGGAGGGAGGGGAGGAAGGAAGGTCATCTGGGGGGTGTTCACCTATGGCGAGCGGTGATGCGCACCTTGGCAGCTCCACGAACTGACCGGCCGGTAATCACGCGTAGAGGGGCCTCTAGTCACACCTGATTCCGCCCCGAGCATCTCGATGGAGCCCCGCTCCATCAAGACCTGGAACGCTTCGGTCCGTTTCACCGCGCGCGTGATGAGCGGGTGGCCACGGCGCTGTCGTCTACCGTTCGGCGTAGTGGGCGACGCCGGTCCAGTCGATGAACACGCAGGGCTCATCACCGAGAATCCAGGCGTCGTGTCCGGGCGGGCAGATCATGAGATCACCGCAGCCGAGCGCAGAGCGGGTCCGATCCATTATTCAAGAAGACCCAGTGTTGCGAAATAGGACACGAGCCACCTCATCCGTACTTCTAACCTTCTCAGGTGCGCACTCCATGTGCATATTCGGAGCCGTTTCATGTCCCATCCCCCCACTTGAGGAGTAACCATGGCCTTGTTCGCTGTGATCTGGTCGTACACCACCGATGCCTCGGTCAAAGAGGCTGCGCATGCCGAACACCTGACTTTCGTCAAGGATGCCGCTGCCCGAGGCGTGCTGCAGGAGGCCGGCGCCTGGGCCGACGGCGCCGGAGCCCTACTGGTATTCCAAGCGGTCAGCGAAGACGCCTTGCATTCCCTGCTTGCGGAGGATCCTTACGTCAAGCGGGGCGTCGTCGTAGAGCAGCGCATTTACCAATGGAATCCAGTCATAGGCCCTCTCGTCGGCATCTAGCGACAATGCGGCACGCTCAGTCCCTGGTGGCTCGTTGTCGAAGTATCTTTGCGGTTTGCTTTCGGTAAGTACTTGGTCGGCGGTGTTGGTCCAGACGAACGGCGCACAGCGGGTGTTACATCCGTTGATGAAGGTGCGGATCTTGGTGGTCAGCTCGTTCACGGAGCTGAAGGTCCGCGGTGGATGGCCTGCTGTTCGAATAGTCTGAACCACACCTCCGCAAGGTTCATCCATGATGCGAGGTGGGCGTGAATACACATGAATACGAGGATTTTCGCCAGCCACGCCCGGACTTCGGCCTGGTGGCGTCGTTGTCCTTCACCGGATACAGCTGCCGCTCCGAGTAGGCGCGGGCGAGGTGTTTGAAGAAGAGTAGGAACTCCTGAAGGCGATGTCGCGGTTTGCGCTGCCCGAGCGAGCCGATCCGCATCGACAGCATCGGTGCGGTCCGGCCCATGGCCCGAATCCGCTACTTCTTAGTCCACGCACAGCACGAGGGTGTTGTCTGTGGATTCAAGTACAGGCCGACGGTGTCGATCACCTTGGCGACCAAATCCGGATCCGTAAGAACTTGAACAGTGAGTTCAAGCCACGGCAGTGAAGTTCCCTCTTTCCCTACGAACGGTGTTTCACTGCCGCAGCCTTGTTCGCCGCTCGCCTGTGCGGCGCGAAAGATGGCACTCTACTTACGCTTCGACTTGTGCTGTAGTTCCAGCCACAGTCACAGCTGCCAACCCCGTAGCCTTCTCGCTCGACAAATGACGTCGGGACCGGGGCGACGGTCATGCCTGCTTACGAAGGCCGGGTTTCGAAGTCTTTGCGCACAAAACAGATTGGACGCGGCTGTTCCAAGAGTATGTTGCGCAGGTCGTGAGTGGAGCGCGGGTGTGCCGGCGAAATCGCTCGTCTACGCCGTGGAACCCGATTCGACCAATCCCCGGAATCAATGTGGAACTCAGCGAGTGCTCAGTTTATTTGTAGTGTTGGACAAAGCTATTCGGTGCCAGTCAAAGCCGTCGACTCCAGGATCGGGCGGCGAAATCGATCATCTATGCTGCCCACCTCCTCGATCCCGCCAGGTTTCGTCGCGGATCCACCGTGCTCGGCAAAATGCTTATATACGTAAATTAATCTCCTATTGTGTTTCCGGGGTTTGGATGTCATGCTTGCCCTGCAAGGTGTTCCAGGTCACTTGGGATAGTCATTGCTGAATCGGTTTGTAAGGTGGCCGGGGCGCTGGACGGTCCACTAGCTATCGTCCTCACACGATTCGGCGCCTCCTTACGCCGCCGTAGATTCGCGAACGGGAGCGGATGTCGAGAAGGTCGAGTCGCTGGGCGGACCACGCCACTCCGGGTGCCGGCTAAAAGAGCCAGGCAGCAGCGTGTTGTGATGCCTGTGAGTCTTCAAAGAGTGCTGAGTGCAAGTCTTTTGGGGACAAGTGAGTGATTGTCCCAGTTACTTTGAACTACCGTCGCTCTACTGCACTGAGCACGGAAAGTCCGACATCGACCCGACCGCGGTGAAAGTGCGGACTACAGAACAGTCGAGAAGATTCTCGTACTGGCACGCCTGCCGCGTTGCGTGGACGGGTGATCAGGCAATTCAAGTCCGCGCCGGGTGGTGAACTTCCAACCATTTCTGCGCCTACACAGATCGGGGAAACAAGATGTCCATGAGCTTGGACCACCCAGCACTGTCGTCGTCGATCGCTGACGGGAGAACGTTGTATATCGCAGGTCGATGGAGTACCGCCACCGACACTTTCGAGCGTGTAGATCCCTCCGATCTCCGCCGTGTGACGGGAATCTACGCTTCGGCGACTCCCGGCGATGTCGAGGCTGGGTATGCGGCCGCCGCCGGTGCTCAACCAGAGTGGTCCGAGACGACAGCAATTCAGCGGTCGGACTTTCTTCGTTCTGCCGCTGATCTCTTGGAAAGCCGCGTTCACGACGCTGCCCTGACAATCACCGCAGACATGGGGAAGGCGATCCGCGACGCACGCGCCGAGGTCCTGCGAAGTGTCGCCATTCTCCGCTACTACGCCGGTGAGATCCTACAGCCTAGTGGAGAGACGTACCCCAGTGCTGATCCACACACGATGCTGATGACGGTAGAGGAGCCGCTCGGCGTCGTCTGTGCAATCACACCGTGGAACTTTCCCTTCGCGCTTCCGGCATGGAAGATCGCGGCGGCAATAGGTTTCGGGAACGCAGTTGTGTGGAAGCCTGCAGAACCGGCCTGCGGATCCGCAGTGTTTCTGACGCAGATCCTCGCAGAAGCCGGGTTGCCCGCGGGGGTCCTCAATCTGGTGACGGGCAGCGGTAGAAAGCTTTCGGCGGCACTCACCGGGAACGCGCGACTCGCAGCCTTGACATTCACCGGTTCGGGTGCCGTCGGGTCGCGACTACGTCAGGCCGTCGCCGATCGCAACGTCAAGGTCCAGCTCGAGCTGGGTGGCAAGAATCCGTCCATTGTTCTCGCCGACGCCGATGTCGAGGATGCAGCGCTACAGATCGTGAAGAGCGCGATGCTCCACACGGGACAACGCTGCACAGCGACGAGCCGGGTCTACGTGGACCGCGCCGTCGCTCCCAGACTACGAGAACTGCTGGTGAAGCACGCTGACGCGCTCGTAGTCGGTGATCCGTACGACGAAGCCACCGACATCGGGCCCCTTGCCTCGGTGGAGCAACGTGACACGGTGGCCGGATACCTGCGACTCGCCCACGACGAGAACGCCGAGTTTCTTACGGGAAGGGAGTTCGACTCCGACACTTGTTATATCGCACCAACAGTCCTGGCCGGGGTGTCGGAGGCAAGCAGGCTCGTCAGGGAGGAGGTCTTCGGGCCAGTCGTGACCGTGCAGGAGGTCGATGGATTCGACGGTGCGCTGAAGGCCGCGAACGACACGGACTACGGCCTGTCCTCTGGAGTGTTCACTAGAGACATCGCGACGGCGATGACCTTCATCCGGCGCACACAATCGGGGTTGGTGCATGTCAATCGCGAGACGAGCAGTGTCGAGCCGCATGTGCCGTTCGGTGGCCTCAAAGGCTCGAGCAGCATGAGCAGAGAACAGGGCAAGGCTGCACGTACTTTCTTCACAACCACCAAGACTGCGTATGTCCGTTGGACCTAGAAGCTGGACCGGACGAGCTTCCCCGCATTCAGCTCTTCACTTTCTGCGACACAGAGCGCAATCGCCAAACCCCCAAGTAGCCCTTGGCATCAAGAGGAGACCAACATGAGCACTGCCGCACCGACCGTGACCGAAGTACTCGACGTTCTCGTTGTAGGAGCCGGATTCGCCGGGCTGTACCAGCTCGAAAATCTGCGGAGTCGAGGCTATTCGGTGAAAGTAGTCGAGGCGGGTGAGGGTCTGGGCGGAATCTGGCACTGGAACCGCTACCCGGGTGCCCGAGTGGACAGCGAAGGTCCCATCTACCAGTTCACGCGCCCCGACCTATGGGATGAATTCGCGTTCTCCGAGCTCTATCCCGGAGGTGACGAACTGCGCCGCTACTTCAAGTACGTCGACGCGAAGCTCGATCTGAGCAAGGACATCTACTACAACACCCGGGTCATTTCCGCCGAGTTCGACGATACGGCGAACACCTGGACCGTGACCGCGGAGAACGGAAGCACTTTCGTCTGCAAGTACTTCGTTCTGTGCACCGGATTCGCGGCAAAGCCGATCTTCCCGAAGCTCCCGGGAATGGACAGCTTCGCAGGGATCAACCACCACACCGGTCTGTGGCCCGAAGGCGGAATCGAATTCGCGGGAAAGCGAATCGCCATCATCGGTACCGGCGCAAGCGGTGTGCAGGTCGCTCAGGAGGCGTCGAAGAAGGCCGCACAGCTGACCATCTTCCAGCGCACCCCCGTTCAGGCGCTCCCGATGCGACAGCGCCAGCTCACCGACGAGGACAACGCGAAGATCAAGTTCGATCTGGCGGACAGATTCAGTCGTCGTTCGGCGTCATTCTCCGGCTTCGACTTCGACTTCATACCCAAGTCAGCCCTCCAGGTGAGCGAGGAGGAGCGAATCACCACTTATGAGCGACTGTGGGAGTGCGGTTTCGAGTTCTGGCTCGGAACGTACCAAGACGTCTTCGTCGAGGATGACGCAAACGACACGGCCTACGAGTTCTGGCGTGACCGGACGCGTGCCCGGATCAAGGACCCGGTCATTGCCGAGAAGCTGGCGCCGATGAAGAAGGCGTACCCCTTCGGCGTGAAGCGTCCCTCGCTGGAGCAGACGTACTACGACATCTTCAACCAGGACAACGTGCGTCTCGTCGATCTGCACGAGGACCCGATCGAGACGATCACGCCCACCGGGCTGAAGACCACATCGGAGGAGCACGAGTTCGACATCATCGTCTATGCAACGGGCTTCGACGCCGTCACCGGTGGCCTGACCGCTATCGACATTCGCGGCACCGACGGTACATTGCTCCGGGACAAGTGGTCGAATGGTGTGCGGGCAAACCTCGGAGTCGCAACGGCAGGATTTCCCAACCTGCTTTTCCTCTACGGACCACTGAGCCCGTCGGGCTTCTGCAACGGGCCCAGCTGCGCCGAGATCCAAGGTGACCTCGTCGTCAACACCATCGACTACATGCGGGACAACGGATTGAACCGCATCGAGTCCGAGGCGGACGCGGATGCTGCCTGGTCCGATCACGTCGCCGAGCTGACGGCCGAGGCGCTCTATGACAAAGCCGACTCCTGGTACATGGGTGCCAACGTCCCGGGTAAGCCGCGGCAGTTGCTGAACTACCCCGGTGGTCTTCCCCTCTACCTGGCCAAGTGGGACGAGACCGTATGTGCGGGATACAAGGGCTTCACGCTTTCCTGAGCAGTCAATTTGCCTCCCTCGAGTAGTGATGAAAGTGAGCAACACATGTCCGTGAGCAAAGAATCCCTGTTCCTCAACGACCTGTACGCTTCGTGGCTTGCCCGGTCCGAAGGAATGGACCTCGCCAGTCAGCGAGATATGTTCGAAGAGTGGCATCTTCCGACCATCGAACCCATCGACGTCACCTATGAGGAAGTGACAGCCAATGGTGTGCCGGCAACGTGGGCCAAGCCTTTGGGGGCCGCCGAGGACCGCGTGATTGTCTTCACCCACGGTGGTGGGTTCGTGACAGGTTCACGGTTCTCACACCGCAAGCTCGCAGCACACCTCGCTAAACTGGCGGGTGTTCACGCCCTGATCGTGGACTATCGGCTCGCGCCGGAGCATAAGCACCCGGCCCAACTCGAAGACTGTATGGCCGTCCACAAGTGGCTTCGCACGCAAGGTTACAAGGCGGAGTACACGGCGACTGTCGGCGACTCGGCGGGTGCCAATCTCGCGATCTCGACAGCGTTCGAACTCGCGAGCTTGGAACTACCCACCCCTGCTGCCGTCGTCACGCTTTCGCCTTGGCTCGATATGGAGATCAAGGGGTTGACGGTCGAATCGAACGACGCGGTCGACGTACTGGCCAAGAGGGCGGTTCTGGAAATGATGCGGGAGATGTTCCTCTCCGAACCCGCAGATGCAGCGGACCCGCGCGCGAACCCACTGCTCAACGACTACACCGGCTTCCCTCCGGTGTACGTATCGGTCGGAGGCTTCGAGACGCTGCTGGACGACTCACGTCGGTTGGCCGAATTGATCGAGAAGGTGAGCGGCGAGGTCGTGCTCGACGTGGTCGATGAGCAACAGCATGTATTTCACTTCAACGCGGGACGGGCACCCGAGGCGGATCAAGCGGTGAGCCGGATTGCCCAGTGGCTGCGACCCAAGTTGGGCCTCGCCTGAAGTCTGCCCGCGCCGCGTGCGTATGAACGCGAAGGCTCTCGGCGGCAAGAGATGAACGTGCTCGTCGGCGGCGGTCTGTCTGGCTCGCCGCCGACGAGTTCGTTCGCGTGCCGGTCGGGCACCAGTCGAACGATCGATCCGCAGTGAAAGATAGAGGAGATACACCCATGGATAGTCCAGTCCTCGTCCAACGCGACGGGTTCATCGAGACATGGACGATTAATCTACCCGCGCAGAGCAATCCTATTTCCGGGATGGAGGTAGTCGACGAATTGGTCGCCTGCGTCGAGGCCGTCAACGCCGACTACGGTGTGCGAGCTGTCATCGTCACCGGTGCCGGATCGACGTTTTCCGCCGGCGGAAACGTCAAGGACATGGCGAATCGTCGCGGATTGTTCGGGGGGAAGCCTCACGAACAACGGGATGGCTACAGAGCTGGGATACAACGGATTCCGCGGATCATGTACAACTGCGACGTGCCGCTCATCGCAGCAGTGAACGGCCCTGCAATCGGTGCCGGATGCGACCTCGCCCTCATGTGCGACCTCCGCATTGCCAGCGGAAAGGCATTCTTTGCAGAGAGCTTCGTCAAGCTCGGAATCATCCCGGGTGACGGTGGCGCGTGGCTGCTGCCCAAGGCTGTCGGGATGGCGCGGGCGGCAGAGATGATCTTGACGGGTGACCGTGTCGACGCGATCAAGGCACTCGAGTGGGGATTGGTCTCCAGTGTCGTTGCGCCGGAGAAGTTGCTCGACGAAGCTCGCGCGCTCGCCGGCCGGGTGGCCGCCAATCCGCCACACTCGGTACGGATGGCCAAGAGGCTCCTCCGCGAGGGACAGCACCAAAGCCTCGACAGTCTCCTCGAATTATCCGCTGCCATGCAGGCGCTGGTTCAGCAGACGACCGATCACACGGAGGCAGTCAATGCCTTCATGGAGAAGAGAACTGCCGCCTTCACCGGCGAGTGACGTGCCCGAGAAACCGAAGAACTCCGTGGATGCGAATTGGATGCTTCCACGGAGTTCTTCTTTCAGGTCTGCTCGCGAAACTGGTGCCCCTTCTGGTGGCGCCTGGGCACTTCAGCGGGTGATGAGGCCCCAGATATTCTCGCAACCTGCTTCGAGAGCGGCGGTAGCCAAGGTGTCGTCCCAGTAGTGGACGGATCCGAATTCTGAGCGCCACGCCAGGGCGGGATTGGTGAATTCGTGCAGCCTGTGCTCGCGGGTGGTGCCGATCGCACCGTGCACCTGGTGGGCGTTACGGACGACGACCGATGCCGCGTGTCCAGCACATGACCGGGCGACGGCAATGAGGAGTTCGAGGTTCTCATTCGACCACTGCGTGCGGACCGCTTCCGTCAGTGCTGCTTCGGTCGCTGTTCGGGCGAGGGAAGCTTCTGCTGCCATGTCAGCCACCAGGTTTTGAACGGCTTGAAATCTGGCCAGTGGGCGTCCGAATTGCACTCGCTCGGTGGTGTGGGCGATGGAGAGATCGAGGATGCGGTCGAGGGCGGCACACACCTGCAGCGCTCGGATGAGGGCGCCCCGCAGAAAGAGTTGTCGGATCGCCGAGTCCGACACTGGGGTGCCCGACAATGCGATCGTGTCGGCGGAAACGATGTCGCGGGGTTCGTCGGCGAGGTTGGACCCGGAGGTGATGTCGAAAAGTGTTGTCTCGAGGTCGGCGACGACGTACGTGTCGTTCTTCCGCCAGACCGTGACGATCTTGTCTGCCTGGGATGCCCACGGCACGCCGCGGGCGACGCCTTTCTCGTCTAGTACGCATGCGGTGAGGCGCGCATTGTCCATCGGTAGGCCGGCTTCTTCGAGGAGCCAACCGGCGAGCAGGTCGTGTTCGGCGAGAGGAATTCGGACCCCGTGTGATGCCGCGGCGCGCAAGAGTTCCGCGGCCTCGTACCAGCCTGCGCCGCTGCCGCCGGTCTCTTCGCGGCCGGTCAGCCGGACAAGACCCAGTTCGTCGAGTTGTGCCCACAGAGAGGGATCGCACGTGGCGATACCGTCCTCGGGCCCGGTCCGTTCCCGGTGATCGGAAAAGACCGCGGACATCATGTCGGTGAGGTCCGCGTCGACCGTGGTTGGTGCGTGCATCAGCGCATCCCCAATCCCCGCGCGATCACGCCGCGCAGAACTTCGTTGGTGCCGCCACGGAGAGTAAATCCCGGGCGTTGGACGATGGCGTCCTCGAGCATCGAGGTGTACCGAGGAGGCGAAGATTCATCGGTGAGGAGGTCGGCGAAGTCGGCTATGTCGCCTTCGGTGGACGTCCCGAGGACCTTGACCACGGCTGCGGCGGTGTCGGCGGGTTCGTGGCGCTCGAGTGCGCCCGCCACTGCGGTCGACATCTGGTGCAGACCGGCGATCCGTGCGAGATACCGGCCCAGATTCGAATGCCGCGGTAAGGTTCCCTGCTTCATCTGTTCGGCGGTCTTCGCGAGTAGGACGAACGTCGACAGGAATCGCTCCGGGCCGCTGCGTTCGAAGCTGAGTTCCGAGGTGACCTGCTGCCACCCGTTGTCGATGGTGCCGAAGACCATCTCGTCCTCGACGAGGACCTCGTCGAGGAGGACCTCGTTGAAGTGGTGCTGCCCGTTCATCGACATGATCGGCCGGATGTCGACTCCGGGGGCGTGCAGATCGACGATGAACTGGCTGAGGCCATCGTGTCGATGTGCGGGATCGAGTTGGGCGGTGCGGGCAAGGCAGATGAACGCGTCAGCGCGATGAGCACCGGAGGTCCAGACCTTGGCTCCGGTGATAGACCACCCTCCGTCAACCCGGGTGGCCTTTGTGCGCACACTGGCCAAGTCGGACCCGGAATCCGGTTCGCTCATACCGATACCGAAGTAGCATTCTCCGCGCGTGATCGCCGGCAAGAACTTGTGCTTCTGGACCTCGGTGCCGTACTTCAGCAGCGACGGGACGATCTGCCGGTCGGCGATCCAGTGGGCGGCGACGGGGGCGCCGGCGGCGAGCAACTCTTCGGTGACGACGAACCGTTCGAGGTGGCGGCGACCGTGGCCGCCGTACTCGGCCGGCACGGTCATGCCGAGCCATCCGCGGGCGGCTAATGCACGTGTGAAGTCTTCGTCCCAGCCAGTCAACCAGGAGTCGACCTGTCGGCGGATCTTGCCTTCACTGAGCTGCTCGGCAAGAAACCCACGGACTTCGGTCCGTAAGTCGTCCATGGCGTGTGGATCACTGGAGACCGGGGGCACCAGTCTGAGCTTGGTCATGATGTTTCTTCCGTTCAGGAGGAGGTGGCCTGAGGCGACGTCGCCGTGACGACGGATGCATCGGCCAGCGCATGGACGCGGTCGGCGGAGTAACCGAGATCTTCGAGGATCGTGAAGGTGTCCTCACCGAGCAGGGGAGCGTGTCGGCTGAACGAAATCGGTGTGCGCGACATCGCGAACGGAGTGCGGGTGGCGTAATACTCGCCTTCGGTGGGATGTTCACGCTTGGTGATCAATCCCTGGTCCAGGACGTAGGCGTTCTCGTGTGCGTGGGCGAGATCGAGTAGGTCGGACGCGGGAATTCCCTGTGTCTGACACAAGTCCAACCATTCCCGCGTGGTCCGGCTCGGGACGGCCTCACGGATCGCCGAGAGAAGTTCGCCCATGTGGGTGTGGCGGTCGTTCACCGAGGCGTAGCGGGGGTTGTTCACCAGATCGGCGCGGCCGGCGATGATGAAGAAGTCGTTCCAGTTCTTCGCCGAGTACGGCATGATGCAGATCCAGCCGTCGGCCGTCTGGTGCGGGACTCGTTCCGGTGTCAGCACGCGCGCCCATCCGAAGTTCTCTTCCACGGGGACGAAGGTGTGGCCACCGAAGTGCTCGACGAGATTGAAGCCGATCATCGCGTCGACCATCGGCACGTCGACCTCCTGGCCGAGGCCGGTGCGCTTCTTCTCCATCGCGGCGGCGAGGACGGCGATGACGATGTAGAGCCCGACGACCTTGTCGGCGATGACGTATGGGGCATAACGAGGTTCTCCGTCGATGAGTTCCGCTAGTTTCGCGGCGCCGGACGCGGCCTGCACGATGTCGTCGTAGGCGGGGTAGTCCCGGAAGGCGGTCTCGGAGCCGTACGCCTGTGCGGTGCAGAGGATCAGTCCCGGATTGTTCTCCGAGAGTCGCTCGTAGGTGATGCCCAACTTCTGCCGGGAGCGCGGCCGTAGATTCGTCACCAACACATCCGCGTTGCGCACCAGATCGTCGAGGATCTCGCGGCCCTCGACGGAGGCGAGGTCGATCGCGATGCTGCGCTTGTTGCGCTGAAGGTTGAGTGTCAGAGCGCTCATACCTTCATGGCGGCGGGCACCTATATCTCGGCTCATGTCACCGTCGAGGCTCTCGACCTTGATGACGTCTGCGCCCATGTCGGCGAGGGTTGCGGTGGCGAAGGGGCCCATGATCACGGTCGTCAGATCGATGACGCGCAGACCATGAAGAGCGCCGGGGGTGAGTTCCACTGAAACCTCTTTCGCTGCGACAGGAAGCACTTCAAGGACTATGTCAGCCTGAGCAGTTTTCCGCAATAAGGGAGCGAATTACAGATATAAGTAAGATAGAGTGGTGGTGACCGCTCGGATGGAGCAGTGCCTGTAGGGAGAATGTGCCGTGATGCAATCAGATGACACCCTCAATGTTCGAGGCCGCAGTCGCCATCGAACCGTGGACCGCATTGCTGCGATACTCGAGCTCGTAGCCCGATCCCGCACCGGACTCACCTTGAGTGGGATGGCCAAAGAGCTCGACGCGCCGATTAGTTCGACGCAAGGTCTCGTCAACGGCCTCGTTGCGACGGGTTATCTCGAGGAGCACGAGCGACGGTACTCGCTCGGCAGTGCCCCGTATCTACTCAACCGCCTCGCCGGACGGCAGCCAGTCTCGACGGTCACGCACGCCGACCTCGAAGACGTCCACGCGAGTTCCGGCTTGACGACCGTGCTGTCGATCGCCGTCGGTCCGAACATCTTCTACGTCGACTACTGCTCTTCCGACCCAAAGTTCGCGTACCTCGCCGAGAATTACGTGAGGCGATCGCTCATCCGTACCTCCGGCGGCTGGATACTGCTTGCCGGGATGGAGAAGCGGGACCTCTGGGCGTACATCCAAACTCTGCCCGACGAGGATCGCGACACTGTCGAGCGGTTCTTCGCTGCCCTACCGGAGATCGAACAGACCGGAATCTGCGCCTCCCCCAACGAGTCGACCGACGGCGACGGTGTCTCGGTCGCGGTTCGTGAGAACGGCAAGACCGTCGCCGCCGTCGGAGTCATCGCACCACACACCGTGATCACGAAGGAGCGCGACAGGCTGGTCGCCCTCTTGGAGCAAGGTGCCCGGAGTTGGTCCGATCGCAGCGTACGACCGTAATGCAGCCGACCCGGGACACCGTGGTCAGCCGGCGAACTGCTTGCCGAGGAATTCGACGACGGCACCGTGCAGTTCAGCGCTACGCGGAATGGCGCCGGTCATCCAGTACACGGCATGGACAAGGCCTTCATACAGTTCGACCTGCACGGGGACGCCCTGGTCGGCCATCCTCCGGCCGTAGTCCACGCCCTCGTCCCGAGTGACCTCGTATTCGTTGAGCAACAGCAGGGTGGAGGGAAGCCCCGCCAGATCCGCGGCCTTGGCCGGGGAGGCGTAGGGATTCTCGGCGTCTTCCGGGGTGGCCAGGTACTGCTCCCAGAACCAGTCGATGGCTGCCGTGGTGACCAAGTACCCCTCGGCGTTCTCCTCGCGCGACGGGAATCGTGCCGTGCCGTCGATCACCGGATAGATCAATACCTGAGCGCGCAGTGCCGGGGCGCCGGTGTCGCGTGCCCGGAGGGCTGTGACCGCGGCCAGGTTGCCTCCGGCGCTGTCACCCATCACGGCTACGCGCGTGCCGTCGCCACCGAAGTCGGCTGCGTGCTCGACCACCCAGTTCAGTGCCGCGAACGCATCTTCGGGTGCGGCAGGAAACTTGTGCTCGGGAGCCAGCCGGTAACTCAGTGCAGCCACGATGACTTTCGCATCGGCGGCGAGCGCGCGACACGGCTGCTCGGTGACGTCGAGGCTGCCGGCGACCCAGCCACCGCCGTGGATGTACACCACGATCGGCAGAGGTGTTTCGGACTCCGGGATGTAGAGACGCACTGGCTGGTCGCCACCGGGGCCGGGGTAGACCGTGTCGACGACACGAGCGACGACCGCGTTCGGTGCCTGGAGGTCGCTGAAGGACTCGACGACCCCACGGACTTCAGCAACGCTCATCTGCTCGAACGACTTCAGTCCCTGCTCGTTCAAAGTGTCTATCAAATTCTTGACCGCAGGATCGAGTGCCATGGTGTTCTCCTTCATGTCATGAGCAAGTCTGTTCAGCCGACAGGTGGAGCCACCCTATGGGTGCGTTCGGCGCGGGGAGTGTCCGAAAATCACACACGCATCCGCGCCCCCGGCGTCACGGGCGTGTGTTTCACAATCGGACACGCCGACGCCCTGCGGTTCTAGTTTGATTCGGAGTGATCAACAGACGGCTGGAATTTCAGCGTCGCCGACAGAGAGGAACGGCAGTGAACGCGATTGCAGCGATCGAAGGAAGCGGTGACCATCGGATCCTGGTGTTGCACGGCTGGGCGCTGGACAGCAGCGTATGGCTCACCGCCCGCGCCCGGACGGATCAGTCCCGCTTCACCTACGCGTACCTCGACTTTCCGGGATACGGGGTCAACCGTCCCGAAGCACCGGCCGACGGAATCGACGGGATGGCCGCGGTCGCACTCGACGCCGCCGATCAGCTCGGATGGTCGACCTTTTCCGTTCTCGGACATTCGATGGGGGGCACCACAGCGCTTCGGGTGGCGACCCTCGCACCTGAACGCGTGACCTCGGTCGTCGCACTGACGCCCGTCTCCCCGGCAGGTACCCGTCTCGACGAAGCGACCTACGGTTCCTTTGCCGGGGCCTGGGCAGACCCGGGTGCAGCCATCCGTGGCGCGCTGGCACCATACATCGACGAGACAGATCTGAAGAACCTCGTCGACCGCAACCGCTCGACGATGGACCAGGCAACCTGGGAGTCCTACCTGAAGAACTGGACCAGTCCCGACTTCCTCGATCGGATTGGCACCTACGAAGGGCCTGCCACCCTGATCGTGGGTGAGAGCGACCCGTTCGTCACCGCCGAATATCTCGGGGACACGTT
Source organism: Rhodococcus sp. JS3073 (assembly GCF_026810085.1). NCBI lineage: Bacteria > Bacillati > Actinomycetota > Actinomycetes > Mycobacteriales > Nocardiaceae > Rhodococcus > Rhodococcus sp. JS3073. Next base: position 7,768,826 of record NZ_CP113951.1, read on the forward strand.
GGCGGCCTTGAAGAACGGGTACCTGAAGACCGTCAAGGGCAAAGCCGGGCACTACCCCATGGTGGAGAACGCTCCGGAGACGGTGGCATTGGCGGAGCAATCTCTGTACTGATCTGACCGGGACGCAATCCGGGTTCCGAGCATGCCACGTTCGAATTACGAATCCAGGGAGGATTCTCACCATGTTGAATCACGTTGTGACGTTCAAATGGAAGCAGGACATCAGTGATGAGCACATTCAGTCATTCCACGAAGCTCTGAGCGCAGTCTCGGAGAATATTCCGGAGGTCGTGGAATACCGTTACGGAAGGGATCTTGCCCTCAAGCCCGGCAGCGGCGACTACGCAATCTCCGCGACCTTCGAAGACGTCCCCGACTTTCGCACATACCTGGCACATCCCGATCATGTGCGCCTCGTCCAGGAATTCATTTCGGTGATGGCCGAATCGTATTCGTCCGTTCAGATCGAATTCGCCTCGCGATAGACGCGACGGGACCGTCGTTTCTCGAACGACGGTCCGGTCGACAGTGTCGCTCGTTTCCGAAAGTTGTGATCCAGTGGTGTATGTCGAACATACCGGGCAGGCCCCGTCACGTGGTGCCCTGAGTCGTCCCGTCTCGGTGCGTGACGACGCGGCTGCGTGGGTGGAGGCGTGGCCGGATGCCCGAATACTTCGCGTGAACGGTCGCGGTCAAGTCCGGCTTGTCGACAGACAACTGATGCTGGAACCGGCCGCCGATCTCTACTCCGAGCCTCCCGCGCGCGCCGTGTTGCTCGGCGTCTGTGGCACGGTCCACGAGTGGGCGGTGCGGGACGAGTTCCTCGCTGACGATTTTTCTGCGGGAACCGAGGTCGAGGTCGGTGACCTGCGCTCACACGGAGCACTCCTCGATGCTGCTGACGCCGACCGGTATGTCACAGCGTTGGCATTGCTGACGTGGCAGGGCGACGCCCATTTCTGCGCGCGGGATGGGGCGCCGTCAACGATCACCTCGGGTGGGTGGATACGCGTGTGCACGGCGTGCGGCCGGGAGGAATATCCGCGTACCGATCCGGCGATCATTTGTCTGGTGCACGATGGGGCAGACCGAGTACTGCTGGCGCGGCAGGCGAACTGGCCGGCACGGAACTTCTCGACGCTGGCGGGCTTCGTCGAGGCGGGTGAGTCCCTGGAAAGCTGTGTGGCACGGGAAGTTGCGGAGGAGGTCGGTCTCGTCGTCTCCGATGTGGTCTACGTCGGAAGTCAGCCCTGGCCCTTCCCACGCTCCCTCATGCTCGGATTCCATGCCACGGCCGACCCTCGAGACGAGCTCGTCTTCATGGATGGCGAGATCGGCGAGGCTCTCTGGTGCACCCGCGCGGAGGTGCAGGAGGCTCTCGCTGCCGGGGATTGGACGAGCTCGGCGGATGCGCGCGTGTTGTTGCCCGGCGCAGTCTCGATTGCGAGGCGCATGCTCGAGGCCTGGGCACGAGCCGGTGATTGACGCTCTGTCTCGATCGGCACGGTCCCGTCATCGCCTGGCACTACTGCGGAAGGAACCGGCTTCCGTCGATTCCCAGGGCGCGCATTTTGCGGTAGAGGGTGGAGCGAGCTACCCCCAGGCGTTGCGCAGCCAGTAGTTTGTTGCCGTCGGTCTCGACGAGTGCCCTGAGCAACGCGTCACGCTCCGCCAATTCGAGTGACGTCGAGGCATTTCGGCGGCGTAGATCACCGTCGCGGTATCCGTCGGGCAGATGCTGCACTCCGATGTCGGAGCCCATCGACCGCAGGAGCGATGACGCCAGAACCGATTCGAGCTCTCTGACGTTTCCCGGCCAGTCCCGCGCGACCAGCAGTTGCAAAGCAGTGGGTTGCAGTCGCAGGCCGTTGCGGTCCGGGGAATGTTTACGTAGTAAGGCGACACTGATGTCGGCGATGTCTTCGGACCGAAGTCGCAGTGGATCGATCTCTATGCGGCGCATGAAGTGATCGCACAGTCGTCCGGCGGGGCCTTGACGGACCCCTTCGCCGGCGGTGGCAATGATGTGAGCGCGATTGTCGACGGCCTCGCTGAGGATCGCGCAGACGTTGGAGACCAGTTGTTCCGGCAGGAGATCGAGATGCCGGATGATGAGGGCTCCGTCGACCTTGTTCCAATTGACCAGTCCGGCAATCCACGCGTCGGGGTCGACGGAGGCGGTACCAGCGTCGAACACGGTGAAATGACCGTCGGCATCCTGCATCCGGTGGAGGGCGCTCGCGGCGAAGAACTTGCCGGCGCCGGGTTCTCCGGTGACGAGCACAGGTGCGTCGATCGCGGCGAGTCGCTCGAGTTCGGTCTGCAGTCGTTTCGTCGACAAACTGCGGCCGGGAATCTTGACAGTCTCCGTGCGTCTTTCGACGGGGGAGGCCGACGCCAATTGACGGGCGGACGACTTCTTCGTATCGCGGGGATGCGGCCGCATCTCGATGACGATACCCGCCGGCGTTCGGGCGTCTCCGACTCTACGTGCAGTTGCGGAAACCGTGACGTTGTCGGCGAGCCTGACTTCCCCGATGAACTCGTCTCGGCCGGCCAGCATTCGGCATGCCCAATCCCACAGGAGCGCCTGGTCGGACGTGTCGATGATCTGTGCGGCCATCGGAGTGGTCATGATGACATCTTGATTCAAGGACACCACTGCAGAGGAGCCGCGTCGAGAGGCCTGCAGGAAGGACTGGAGAAGCAGTTGCTCGCGATCGGAGGACTCGGCGTAGAGGCGCGACTGAATTTCGCGAACTGCTGATTGCGCCAGGGCGCCCATCAACGCGTTGGAGTCCGACAGGTTGGAGGTGATGTCGAGTATCCCCTCCACGGTGCGGGTGATCGGATGGACGATAGGAACACCGACGCACGCCAGGCTCTGCAGCGCCTCACGGAAGTGCTCACCACCGCTGACTTGGAACGGTCGTCGCTCCTCCAACGCGGTGCCGATCCCGTTGGTGCCGGTGTCCTCCTCGGCATAGCGGAAACCGGGTGCCACATAGGCGCGGTCCAAACGCGCTCGCAACCCTGCGTCACCCGCCCTGCGGTCGACGATCTGAGCGGCGGAATCGGCCAGCAGGATGGTTGCGGGGGCGTCCTGCAGGTGTAGGACGAGGTTGTCGATCACGGGATCGGCGGCTCTCCTCAACCGGCTGTCACGATCGACGTCCGGCGTGTAGGGAAGGTCGCCATCGCCGGACGAGACGCCGATAACTTCACACCGCCGCCATGACGCCTCGATCTCGGGTCGGAGGGTGCTCAACTCCTGGCTCTCTCGTGATGGCGCTGATGTCCAGAATCGTTCACGTTCGTTCAATGGCTCGCGGCCCGCCTTGTCGATACTCATAGCCACCTTACATCACTGGTCAGGGGGTTTTCCGAGCTGACCCTCCTTGCAATGTAACCTGGCTCACATCTGTGGGTGTGTCCCGTTTTGCTACAGTCCGCTCGTTGTACCGGACCTGGTGGGGATGACTGCAACGTTGTGGTCGCGACCATCGGAGACTGTGCTCGCCTGGTCTGTCGATGTGGGCTGACCTGTGTTTTCCCGATGCTGTCGTCTGATGTCGGCTTTGTCGATCTTGCCCATTGCAGTCTTGGGGATCTCATCGACTCTCACGAAACGATCGGGCAGCCAGAATCGGGGAAGTGTTGTCGCCAGGAACGTCCGGAGCTCCTCGTCGGTCACGTCGGCGTCCAGCCGGATCCACGCGAGGGGGCGTTCCTGCCATGTGTCGTCCGGTATGGCGATGACGGCGGCCTCCGAGACAGACGGATGAAGCATGAGCGCATTCTCGAGGTCTATCGAGGAGATCCACTCCCCACCGCTCTTGACGAGGTCCTTTTCGCGGTCCTTGATCTGCAGGCCGGCATCTGGGTGAACGGTCGCCACATCGCCGGTGCGCAGCCAGCCGTCTCGAAAGCTGTCCGGCGTTCGTGGATCGTCCAGGTATTCCCGGGCGACCCACGGCGAACGTACTTCCAGTTCGCCGACGGTCTGACCATCCCAGTGTTGCGGTGAGCCGGATTCGTCCACGACTCGGAGCTCGAACAACGGCAGTGGCCTGCCCTGCATCGAGCCGCCGGGGGAGAAGGTGCCCATCGGAGATGTCTCGGTCATTCCCCATCCATTCACGACGCGGGCGCCTTGCTCAGCCCACCACCGCGCCAGCGCGACCGGCGGCACCTGCCCTCCGAGCCACATCGTCTTCAGCTCCGAGAGGTCGTAGCCACAGTTTCGGCGTAGGTGCTCGTCGCGCATGAGGGCGGCGACCGTTGGCGAGCCGACGAAGGTGTCGGGCCGTTCGCCATCGATCAAGTCCAGGAACCGCTCGGGTGTGGGGTGCGGTCCGGGAAGCACCAGGCGTGCGCCCTGGAGCGCCGCCGCGTAGGGGACACCCCAGCCGTTGACGTGCGACATTTGGGTGGCGAGCAGGTAGGCCCGCTCCGCGTCGATCTCGACTCCGCCCTTGGTGCTGATCGCCATGGCGTGGAGCACGATGCTCCGGTGGCTGTAGACCACGCCCTTGGGCGACCCGGTCGTGCCCGAGGTGAAGCAGATCGACGCCGCAGTGTTTTCGTAGATCTCCTGGAAGGACCCGTGGGTGGATGCGCGTGAAACGAACTGATCATAGGGAATGACCTGGTCGAAGTCATCGATCGCACCGGGTTCGCCCACAACGATGAGGTGGCGAACCGTGGGAATCCGGCCACGCATCGCCTCTACCGACGGGAGGAGATCCTCGTCGACGATCAGGATCTCATCTGAAACATGGTTGATCGTATAGGCCATGTGTTCGACTGGCATGCGGTGATTTACCGTGTGCAGGACGGCCCCGAGCGCTGGGACCGCAAAGTATGCCGCCAGGTGCTGACGGGTATTCCACGCCATGGTTGCGACTCGGGACCCGCGTTTCACGCCGATCGATGCGAGCGCACCGGCCAGATCCCTCACATCGGAGACCAGGTCCCGGTACGTGAAATTGCGAACTCCGTCCGAAGTCCAGGCCGTGTTGATCCGAGCGCCATTCACGTTCTCGGCGCGCCACAGCAGCCTCGCCACCGACAATTGACTACTCATCATGAGCCCATCCACCGGTCCTACCGCCTTTCATCGGATCGCTCCAAGTCGGGTCCTCGGTGGATGCCAACTCTGCGACCACGTAATAGGCCGATCCTGTACCCCCCGTCGGGCACACGGTGTCCTATAACGAGTCATCCCTTGCCCCACCGTGGTGTTGCATTTTCGGACATTCGTTTGATCACTCAGCCGACAACAGTGGTGGAAACCGCGGGTTTGAAATGCCGAGCCCGAAACGACTCCGAATCTAAAGGGGCACAACCATGACCGAATACACGCTGCGAACCGTTGTCGACGGCTACTCGTACCTCGAGGGCCCCCGCTGGCATGACGGACGTCTCTGGTTTGCGGACTTCTACACCCACACCGTGAATGCCGTGAACGCCGACGGCAGCATCGAACTTGTCGCGACGGTCCCGCACCAACCCTCTGGGCTCGGCTGGCTACCGGACGGGCGGCTGCTGATCGTGTCGATGAAGGACCGCAAGGTGCTGCGTCAAGAGTCGGACGGCACACTCGTCGAGCATGCCGACATCCACGACCTATGCGGTGGCCACGCCAACGACATGGTCGTGGACGCCCAGGGTAGGGCCTACGTGGGCAACTTCGGATTCGACCTCATGGGTGGGGCGCCACACGAGCACACAACTGTCGTCCTCGTCGACACCGACGGAAGCGCCTCGATCGTCGCCGACGGACTGTCATTCCCCAACGGCATGGTCATCACTCCCGATGGTTCAACCCTGCTGGTCAACGAATTGTTCGGCAATCGGATCTCGGCATTCGACATCCACCCGGACGGCACGCTCGGCGAGCGAATCGAATGGGCCGGCTACGGAGACCTCGGTGCCGAGCCCGACGTCGGCACACGACTCGAGGCCGCCACGATCGTGCCCGACGGTCTGACCCTCGACGCCGAAGGCGCCGTGTGGATTGCCGATGCCGCGAACAACCGAGCGGTGCGGATCGCCAAGGGCGGCGAAATCCTCGACGAGGTCAGCACCGCACCCGACGGGGTGTTCGCCGTCGCGCTCGGCGGCGACGACGGACGCACCCTGTTCTTGTGCGTCGCACCGAATTTCGACGAGACCGAACGCACCGCAACCCGTCTGGGGCGCATGCTCGCCACCGAAGTGGACGTACCACACGCCGGCCGCCCCTGACCCTCCGGATCCCGCTGTGGAACCCTCTCCCGCAGCGGGTCCGGCGTTGATCTCACATTTCAACTGACCAAGGAGCCCCGGGGTGTTCACTACCTCCTTCACACGGATCTTCGACGTGGAGCATCCCGTCGTCTGTGGCGGCATGACTGCGGTCGGCACTGCCGACCTCATCGCCGCCGTCGCAAACGCGGGTGCTCTCGGATTCCTCTCCGCTCTCTCCCAGCCGACACCCGAAGCCTTGGCCGAGGAGATCGCAAGGTGTCGGTCCATGACCGACCGACCCTTCGGTGTCAACCTGACGATCCTGCCAACCCTCAAACCTGTTCCCTACGAAGACTACCGCGCTGCCATCATCGACTCCGGCGTGGGCGTCGTCGAAACGGCAGGTAGCAACCCCGCTCCCCATCTGCACGCCTTCGCCGCCGCCGGCATCAAGGTAATCCACAAGGCCGTCTCCGTGCGCCACGCGCTGAAGGCGGAGAAGCTTGGAGTCGACGCGGTCAGCGTCGACGGGTTCGAATGTGCCGGCCATCCCGGAAACGACGACGTTCCCGGTCTCGTCCTGATCCCTGCCGCCACGCGCAAACTGTCGATCCCCGTCATCGCCAGCGGCGGATTCGCCGATGGTGCCGGCCTGGCGGCGGCTCTGGCATTGGGGGCCAGCGCTATCAACATGGGAACCAGATTCGTCGCAAGCACAGAGGCGACGGTCCACGAGAACGTCAAACGCCAGATCACCGTCAACGACGAACGATCCACGCAACTGGTGTTTCGAGAGTTCAACAACACCGCCCGCGTCGCCCGCAACTCCGTCTCGGAGAGGATTTCCGAGATCTCCGCGCTTCCGAACGCAACATTCGACGACGTCGCCGATCTGGCCTCCGGGGTGCGCGGTCGCCAGAAGGTTCTGGCCGGCGGTGACGTGGATGCCGGCTTGTGGTGGGCCGGGCAATCACAGGGACTGATCGACGAGATCCTCACCTGCGAGGAGATCGTGACCAGCACGGTCAACCAAGCCCATGATCTGATCGTGAACAGACTTCCCCAACTTGCGGGTGCCGTCCGATGATCCGCACCGTGGATGTCGAGTACGAGACGATCGCCCTCGAGCTGCGCGACGGCGTGCTCATTGTGACGCTGAATCGACCGGAGTCGCTCAACGCCTTCACCATCACCATGGCTGATGAGCTCGAGCACCTCTTCCGGGCCGTCAATGACGACGACGACGTCAACGCCGTGGTAGTGACCGGCTCGGGCCGTGCGTTTTGTGCCGGTATGGATCTCACGACCGACGGCAACGTGTTCGGCCTCGACGAGACATTGGAGCCGACCCTCCACGATATGGGTGACTTGCAGGACCCGGTCATTGCCCGCGGCGTCCGCGACACCGGCGGTCGGGTCACACTTGCGGTGTTCGACTGCCTCAAACCCGTGATCGCCGCCGTAAACGGCCCCGCCGTGGGCATCGGAGCCACCCTGACCTTGTCCATGGACGCCCGACTCGCCTCCACAGCAGCACGATTCGGGTTTGTCTTCGGCCGCCTCGGGATCACACCCGAAGCAGCCTCGACCTGGTTCCTGACGAGGATCGTCGGACTCGATACCGCACTCGACCTCGTGTACTCCGCTGACATCCTCGACGCGGCCGACGCGGCCGAGATCGGCCTGGTTCGCTCGGTCCACTCGCCGGACGAACTTCTCGATGCCGCGCTTGCACTGGCACATCGCTTCACTCGCGATCGGTCGCGTGTCGCGACCGCCCTGACCCGGCAGATGATGTACCGCAACGCGCTTCTCGATCACCCCGCCGAGGCACACCGCATCGATTCACTCGCCATGTTCTACACCAGTATCGGAGATGGAAAAGAAGGTGTCCAAGCATTCCGAGAGAAGAGGAAGCCCCAGTTCAACGGACGCGTATCCACCGACCTTCCTGACTTCTACACCGACTGGATAGAGCGGTAGCGCCGCTGAGACATAGGCTGTGATGCCGCTCGCGGAATACGGGAGCACCTTTCATCGTCACTGCTACCGGCCAACGAAATCCGAGCAGTGTCGACGAGCCCACTAGTGGCCGATCAGCTGTGATCGGGGCAGTTCCACCGCGCCGCTGGCCTCGCGAACCCGGCGCTTCTCTCTTACGGTCGACGGCTGGTTCGGGGGCGCCCGCCAAGGAGATCATCGCCACCCCGTCGCGGCCGGCCAACTGAACGACGGCCGCGCAGGTGGAAGAGAAGTGCACCGTCACCGCCTTCTTTGTGCGATGCGACGCACCTCTCAGTTCTGGGGTGGGGGACCTCAGCCACGAGCTGCTCGAACAGAGGAATTTCGCGATGACCGGGCCGTGAGACCGCTGGCCACGGCCCTCCCCGTGTTGCGGGTCCCAGATCTTTGGTGACGCGAGCATCACGCCAAGCGCGGGTCAACCGGTACTCGTTCATGTAGCCCTGCCGAATTGGACTTGGACGCAGTGGGCGATCACGTCGTCACCATTGGCATTGGCAGCGTCAATCGGCGTCAACTCAGCGCCCACGTGGGCAAACGCGTGCTGATCGATGAATGCTCGAGGGACTTCGATCCGAGTAACGAGGTCGGCGAGGAGGAACTTATTGTGCTGAAACCGACCGATCGACTGCCAAAATCTCTGCGGTTCTTGCAGTACTCAACGATTTCGTCGAGGATTTGCGCTGCGTGGGCGAGGTCGCTGAGCCTTTCATATCGGCTTCGATTGCGAACAGTGTGATGCCGGGGGACTTCTTTTGTGGGCGGTGCGTGCGGCAACTACCACCAGGTCGGCGGAGTAGCCGTTGGTGATGAATGCCTTGGCTCCGTGAAGGATCCAGCCTTCCCGTCCTTGGCCGTGGTCGTCTTCAACGAAGCCTGATGATCCACCCGAGTCTCGGTCATGCCGGTCGCAGCGAACATCTCGCCACTGCATAACCTCGGGAGCCAGCGCTGTTTCTGCTCCTCACTGGTGAGGTGGACAAGGTACGGTGCCACGAGGTCGGCGTGGATGCCGGCACAGGAGCTGAGTTCCATGCTCTACGTGCAGAGTTGGGCAGGAGTGTGGGGATTCGCTACAGGCACTGTTCCGGTCGAAGACCGGTTGCTGTAGTCGCAGGGTGGATGCCCTCTGATGAATTGGCCGTTCGCCACGCGAGGCGTGTGTGCACGTGTGCCCGGTGCGTTCCGCGTGTCCGGTGGATCGATATCGGACAGTCCCGGGTTCTCGAACGGCCCTAGCGTATGTGATGTCGGTCATACGAACGGGCCGGTCTGGCACACATCGATCTGCTCCTCGGCGCGGGTCCCAGGCATTTCACTCAAGGAGGCAGCATGGCCACGATATCGATCGATCCGAGGGAGCTCGACGAGACGAACGGCGTCTTGGACGTTCTCGTCGTCGGAGGCGGCTTCGCGGGTCTGTATCAACTCGATCAACTTCGTTCACGCGGATTTTCGGTGAAGGTCGTCGAAGCCGGTGACTCGCTTGGGGGCATCTGGTACTGGAATTGCTACCCGGGTGCTCGAACCGACAGCACTGGGCAGATCTATCAGTACTCACGCGAGGACCTGTGGAAGGACTGGAGTTACGATGAGCTCTACCCGTCGTGGTCCGGTGTGCGCGATTATTTCGCCTACGTCGACGGCAAGCTCGATCTGTCTCGAGACATCATCTTCAGTACCCGGGTGACGTCTGCGGACTTCGACGGCGAGCGGAACCAATGGACAGTGCGCACCGATACCGGCCGGACGCTGCGTGCCAGGTCTGTAGTGATCTGCACTGGATTCGGCGCCAAGCCCTACATTCCCAACATCAAAGGGCTCAACAGCTTTGCCGGCGAATCTCACCACACCGCTCTGTGGCCCCAAGAAGGTCTGGACATGGCCGGCAAACGCGTGGGGATCATCGGCACCGGGTCGAGCGGCGTTCAGGTCACCCAAGAGGCCGCCGCAGATGCCGAACAGATCACCATCTTCCAGCGGACGCCCAACCTTGCGCTGCCGATGCGGCAGCAACAGTTGACAGGCCAGCTCAAGGAGAAGCTGAAGGAGCACCTTCCCGAGCGATTTGCCCAGCGCCGGAGGTCGTTTGCCGGATTCGATATGGACTTCATCCAGAAGAGCGTGTTCGAAGTCTCGGACGAAGAGCGAGCTGACACCTACGAACAGATGTGGGCTACCGGCGGTTTCGAGCTATGGCTCGCCAACTATCAAGACATCTTGCTCGATGAACGCGCGAACCGCACCATGTACGACTTCTGGCGCAACAAGGTCCATCAGCGCGTCACCGATCCGGTCAAGGCCGAGAAGCTTGCCCCGAAGGATCCGCCCCATCCGTTCGGGACGAAGCGACCCTCGCTGGAGCAGAACTTCTATGATGTGGTGAACCAGGAGAACGTCGACATCGTCGACGTCAACGAGGATCCGATCGAGCGGATCACCCCGGCGGGTGTCAAGACCAAGTCCGGTCTGCGCGAGTTCGACATCCTGGTGTTCGCGACAGGTTTCGACGCGAACCGCGGTGGCATCACGTCGATCGATATCCGAGGAACCAATGATCAACTGTTGAGCCGCAAGTGGTCCGAGCGGCTCGATACCTTCATGGGACTCACCACTGCGGGATTCCCCAACCTGATGTTCGTGTACGGCCCGCAGAGCCCAGCCGGATTCTGCAACGGGCCCACTTGCGCGGAGGTACAGGGAGAGATCGTTGTCGACTTCCTGACCCACGTTCGCGACGGCGGATACCAGCGGTTCGAGACCAGCGAGGACGCAGAGCAATCATGGACGGCGCACGTGGAGGAAGTCTTCCACATGTCGCTCTTTCCGCGGGCCAAGTCTTGGTATCACGGGGCAAACATTCCCGGTAAACCGAGCCAGATGCTCAACTACTCTGGCGGCCTTCCTTCCTACTTCGACCACTGGGAGGAAAACGTCGCGGCCGGGTACAAGGCATTCACACTGTCCTGATCACGCGGGCGAACGGCGGACAGGTCGACCAACAGCGGATCTCGCGGAAATCGTCAGGCGCAGGGTCCGGCGGCCCTCACATCTTGCCAATGAGTTCCGATGATGGCGGTCGTCGCGCTATCCGACCTGTTCGTCCTCGACGCGCGCGAGCCGCCGGCCTGACGACCGTCCGGCAGCCGCTCGTCGACAATGCCCCAAAGCGGCGCAACTGCTGCCAGAGCTTGTGTATGCCGAGCTCGAGCGCCGCGTTTTGTCGGCGGAGAACCAGGCGCCGACCGGGGATGCGATGAAGGCGTCCAAGCGCGGCCGCCTCGGGTTGCGACTGTCGCAAAGCAGGGACAGACAGCGCCGGCGGCCACAGCTGCCCGATCGTCCATGGAAATCTCAACCGTACGATCACACGATGTGGTGGGCGACAACCGGTAGTACGTGACTCCGGACGAATGCCTCGCGTCCCGGCAACCCTCTGGTTTGCCGGGACGTAGGGTCCCGGGGTCAGAGCAGTAGGTGGAAGATGTCGAAGGCGACGTTCCATTCGGCGGTGCCGGGGTTCTTGCGGTCCGGCTCGACCGTGACGAAGGTATGCGCCAGCGCCACGCTCAAGCCTCCGGCGATCAGCGGCAGTCGCTGCTCGGTCTCCTCGGAGAGAGCCACGTCCAAGGGCGGCCGGGCCGTCAGTTGATCGAGCAGAGGCTGTAGTTCGATCTCCTCGTCCAGTTTTTCGAACCGGTGGATGCTCTCCTGCAGCCCCTTGGTGATCGGCAGGTCCCACGGTTCGATCACGTCACGCAGGTTTGCCTTTGCCGAGGCTTTGCCGATGAGGATCAAATCGTAGATCTTGTCGTCGATGAAATCCGTATAGCGCTTGAGGTCGTTCCGGTCGACCTGTAGTCCAGCCGCTGCCCGGAAGAACCGCTGGAATTTCACGGTGCCCATCACTGGCATGTCGTCAGCTCCTTTCGAAGTATTCATGGATTTGGCGTACCGCCATCGCTCCTTCACCGACTGCGGATGCGACTCGTTTCACCGAGCCACGGCGGACGTCGCCCGCCGCGAACAGGCCGGGCCGGCTGGTTTCGAGCGTCCTGGACAGCCCGGCGCTGATCGGCCGGTTGCCGTCTCCTCGGGCGTGGACCGCGTCCATGCCCGTGAGGACGAAGCCGTGGTCGTCGAGTGCGATCGCGTCGGCCAGCCACCCGGTGTGCGGCGTCGCCCCGATGAAGACGAACAGGGCATGTACCCGGATCGTGTCCTGGTCGCCCGTGCGATTGTCCTCGACCACGATTTCGTCGAGGTACTTCTGACCGTGGACCGCACGAATCTCGGTGTTCCGGTGCACGGTGACGCGCGGGTGGTGCTCGATCTGGTCGACCAGGTATCGGGACATGCTCTTTCCGAGGTCGTCGCCGCGGATGAGCAGGTGAACATGGGAGACATGGTCGGCGAGGAAGACGGTGGCCTGGCCGGCGGAGTTTCCGCCGCCGACGATAGCCACCGGGTCGGTGCCGCACATCCGCGCTTCCTGATGGGTCGCGGCGTAGTACACGCTCGTCCCCTCCAGTGCCTCGATCCCTGGAACGGCCAACTTGCGATATCGTGCCCCGGTGGCGAGCACGACGGCCCGGCCGCGAACCGCGCCGCCGTCCGCCAGCCTGAGCACATGGTTCCCGGCCTCGGATCCCAAACCGGTCACCTCCGCCGACACCAGGATGCGGGCGCCGAACTTCCCGGCCTGGATTACGGCCCTCTCGGCCAATTCGGAGCCGGAGACCCCTGCTGGGAAGCCCAGATAGTTCTCGATCCGGGAGGAGGTACTGGCTTGGCCGCCGGCGGCGATCGACTCCAGTGTCACCGTGTTCAACCCGTCCGAGGCGCCGTACACGGACGCGGCTAGACCGGCCGGTCCGGCGCCCACGACGACGAGGTTGCACACGTCCTGGGCTGCGTCCGGGACCGAGTCCGGGACCGGAAGCCCGACGATGCGTGCGAGTTCCGCATTCGTCGGATTGCGCAGCACCTTCTCGCCGTGCCAGATCACGACGGGAGTGTCCTCGGGGGCGACGTCCAGGCTGCGCAGCAGCTGCTCCGCCCGTTGGTCCCGCTCCAGATCAATCCACCTGTGGGGCAATCGGTTTCGGATGGCGAACTCGCGAAGCCGCAACGTGTCCGGGGAATAGCAGGAGCCGATGATCCGGAACCCCGAGCCGAGCCCGATCAGCAGGTGCCGGCGCACCAGGTAGGCGCGCAGGATCAGATCGCTGAGCACGGGATCGTGGGCCACCAGCTCGCGCACCCGCTCGGCCGGGACGACGAGGACCTCGCCGTCCTCGATCGCTTCGGCGGTGAAGAACGCCACCTGGCCTTCCAGCAGTCCGAGCTCGCCCAGGAAGCGGCCTGGACCGTGCACGCGCAGTATCCGGCGTTCGCCGTCCCCGTCGCCCTCGTCGAGGACCGCAACCTTGCCGGAAAGGATGACGAAGAAATCGTTGCTGGGCGCGCCCTCTCGGATCAGCACCTCACCGGCGCGAACCGATCGACGCGTGCCACCGGTCTCGAGGCTCGCGACCTGGTCGTCCGTCAGCCGCGGGAATGCTCCGACCGCATCCGGAGTCTCGTCGTCGACCGGCGGACTGTCGCCGACGGGTGCGGCCTCCTCAGACGAAGTTCTGGTCGACATAACACCACCGCCAATCTTCACCTGGCTCCATCGACTGGACGATCGGATGGCCGATGGCGTGAGCGTGCGCGCTCGCGTGCTTGCCCGGCGAAGAGTCGCAGCAACCGACGTGTCCGCACGTCAGGCACAGCCTCAGATGCACCCACGGGGTGCCGAGGCGAAGACATTCCTCGCAACCCTGCGGGGTCCGGGGCACCACGGCCCGGATCGCGGTCACGTGTGGGTCGGCATGGACATAAGTCATGACTTCGCCTCCTTGCCTGCATTTTCCGAGAGCGCCTGATCGAGCCACGTGCGCAGCTGGGGTACCGGAGCTGCGCCCGCCTGACGAGCGAGGACTTCACCCCGGTCCATCACCAGCAGAGTCGGCACGGCGCGGACGGTGAACCGTTCGGCCGTCTGGGGCGCAGCATCCACGTCGACCTTGACCAGCTTTATCTGACCTGCGCGTTCTCTGGCGAGCTGCTCGAGCGCCGGGCTGACCATGCGGCACGGGCCGCACCACGTCGCCCAGAGATCGACGAGCACAGGCACCGAGGACTTCTCGGCGACCTCCGCGAAGTCGCCGTCCCCTGCCGAGGCGATCCAGGGCAGCGGCTCGTGGCAGTTCCCGCAGCGGGGTCTTCCGTCCCCGGACGCCGGCACCTTGTTGATCTTGCCGCAGTGCGGGCACTTCACCTTCTCGGATTCCATGACGACACCTCTTCTCAGGCCGCCGCGACGGCGGGTTCCGCATACGCGACGGCGAGCTCGCCGCCGTCCACCGTGACACGGATGGTGCCACCCGGTTCGATTTCGCCCCGCAACAGCGCACGACCGATCTTGGTCTCGACCTCGTGGGCGATGTACCGTCGCAGCGGCCGCGCACCGTAGACCGGGTCGAAACCGTGTTCGGCGATGAGCCGGCGTGCTTCCGGCGTGATATCCAGGTGTATCCGGCGCTCCGACAACCTGTTCCGAAGATCAGTGAGCTGCAGCTCGACTATGTGCTCGATCTGGGGCAGCGTGAGCGGGGTGAACAACACGATGTCGTCGACCCGGTTGAGGAACTCGGGACGGAAATGCCCGCGCAGTTCCGCCAGCACCCGCTCCCGGGCGTCCGGCTTGATCTCGCCGTCGGCTGTGACTCCCTCGAGGAGATGCTGGGATCCGATGTTGGAGGTCATGATGATCACCGTGTTCCGGAAATCGACTTGCCTGCCTTGAGAATCGGTGATCCGGCCGTCATCGAGCACCTGCAGCAGGGTATTGAAGACGTCGGCGTGGGCCTTCTCGATCTCGTCGAAGAGCACCACGGAGTACGGCTTGCGGCGCACCGCCTCGGTGAGCTGGCCACCCTCGTCGTACCCGACGTACCCGGGGGGCGCACCGATGAGCCTGCTCACCGTGTGCCGCTCCTGGTACTCGCTCATGTCCAGGCGCACCATGTTGTCTTCGCTGTCGAAGAGGGCACTGGCCAGCGTCTTTGCGAGCTCGGTCTTTCCCACGCCCGTCGGGCCCAGGAAGATGAACGAACCGATCGGCCGGCGCGGATCACGGATACCGGACCTCGCCCGGATCACCGCGTCTGCGACCAGTTGCACCGCCTCGTCCTGACCGACGACCCTCTCGTGCAGAATCTCGTCGAGCTTCAACAGCTTCTCCCGCTCACCTTCCTGCAGCCGGGCGACCGGGATACCCGTCCATGCGGCCACGATCTCTGCGATCTCGTCTTCGGTGACCACTTCACGCAGCAACGGATTCCGGCCCTGCCTGGTAGCCAGTTGCGCCTCCGCCGCCTCGAGCCTGCGTTCCAGCGCGGTGATCTCGCCGTATCGCAACTCGGCGGCCCGATTGAGGTCGTAGTTGCGCTCCGCCTCCTCGGCCTCGTGGCGCAATCGTTCCAGCTCTCCCCGCAGCTCCTGCACCCGCCGGATCGCCTGCCGCTCCGCCTCCCACTGAGCGTGCCGGGCGTCGGCCTCGGCCCGTAGATCGGCCAGCTCCTTACGTAGCTCTTCGAGGCGCGCCTTGCTGGCCGCGTCCGTTTCCTTGGACAGCGCGGCCTCTTCGATCTCCAGCCGGGTCACCTTCCGGGTGAGCTCGTCGAGTTCGGCGGGCATCGAATCGATTTCGGTGCGTAGCCGGGCGCACGCCTCGTCCACCAGATCGATCGCCTTGTCCGGAAGGAATCGGTCGGTGATGTACCGGTGCGAGAGGGTCACGGCGGCCACCAGTGCGCCGTCCTGAATCTTCACGCCGTGAAACACCTCGAGGCGTTCTCGAAGTCCGCGCAGAATCGAGATCGCATCCTCGGCGCTGGGCTCGTCGACGAGAACGGTCTGGAAGCGTCGCTCCAGTGCTGCATCGGATTCGATGTGCTTGCGATACTCGTCGAGAGTGGTGGCACCGATCATGTGCAGTTCGCCGCGGGCGAGCATCGGCTTGAGCATGTTGCCGGCGTCGAGAGACCCTTCGCCGCCGACTGATCCCGCACCGACAACTGTATGTAGCTCGTCGACGAACAACAGGATGCGCCCCTCGGCCGCCTTCACCTCGGACAGCACCGCCTGCAGTCGCTCCTCGAACTCGCCGCGGTATTTCGCACCGGCCACCAGGGAACCCATGTCGAGCGAAAAGATCGTCTTGTCGCGCAGGCCCTCGGGCACGTCGCCGCGGACGATCCGCTGGGCGAGGCCCTCGACGATCGCGGTTTTACCGACGCCGGGGTCGCCGATCAGCACCGGATTGTTCTTCGTCTTCCGGCTCAGGATCTGCGTTACCCTGCGGATCTCGGCATCTCGGCCGATAACCGGATCGAGTTTGCCTGCCCGCCCCTCGGAGACGAGGTCGCGCCCGTACTTCTCCAGCGCCTCGTACGCCCCTTCCGGGGTGGCCGAGGTGACGCGCTGATTGCCGCGCACTTTCGTCAGCGCCGTGAGGAAGGCGTCTCGTGTGACCCCATGACTGGCGAGGACCCGCCCGGCCGCACTGGCCGATCCCTCCTCGGAGAGGGCCATCACGAGATGCTCCACCGACACGTAGGAATCCTTGAGTCGCTTCGCCTCCCGTTCCGCGGCGTCGAGCAGCTTGGCCAGGCGCTGGGTGATCGTCACCTGACCGGGTGTCGCGCCGGGGCCGCTGACCTTCGGCCTACGCGACAGTTCACGTTCCAGATCGGATCGCAGGGCATCGACGTTCGCGCCGGCCTGCTCGAGCAGTCGGGGTACCAACCCTTCCTGCTGATCGACCAACGCGAGCAGCAGGTGCTCTCCGTCGACCTCGGTGTGACCCATTCTGGTCGCGACGTTCTGGGCTTCCTGCAGGGCTTCTCGTGACTTTTCAGTCAGGCTGCCGGTGTCCATGGGGGTGTCCTCCTTCTGCGGGAAGCTGCTTCGAGTTTCTCGATTCGATCCAGCAGATCGAGCACGAGCCCGATTGCCGAGTAGTTCAGGCCCAGACCGGTCCGCAGCCGTTGGATGCGGGCGGCGTGGGCCACTTCGGATGGTTCGAACGACATCTCGCCGCCGGTGTCGCGGTGGGCGTCGAGCAGGCCGAGAGCCACAAGCTTTCGTGCCAGGTCCGGGTGCAGCCCGGTACGTTGGGCGAAGGCATCTGGCGACAATCCGGTGCGGCGAACCAATACGTACTGGGTGACCGGGGTCGGGGTGCTCATGTCTCTTTCCTCGGATCGAAGTTCGATTCGGCGGCCAACTGCTCGAACAGCTCGCGTTCGCGTGCGGTCGGTTTCGACGGCACCATCACCTTGATTTGGGCGTAGAGGTTGCCGTTGGCGCCCCGCGGATTGGGCATTCCTTCTCCGCGCAGGCGCAGCTTCCTTCCCGTCGACGAGCCCGGCACTACTTTGACTTTCGCCTCGCCACCCGGGGTGGGAACGACGACGGTCGACCCGAGGACCGCCTCCCATGGCGATACGGGCAGGTCGACGTAGATGTCCCGGCCCTGTACGCGGAACCGGGGATGCGGCTTGATCCGCACCACGAGGTACAGATCCCCGGGCGGCGCGTCACCGTTGCCCCGGCCGCCTTGCCCGGCCAGCCGGATTCGCTGGCCGTCCAGGACACCGGCCGGAATGTCGACGTCGTACTGCCGTCCGTCCAGTCTGAGAGTGCGTTTGCCGCCCCGATACGCCTCTTCCAGGGGCAGTTCCAGTTCCGCTTCCTGATCGGCGCCGGGGATCGGCCCGTACCCGCCACCGCCGCCGAACATCTGCCCGAAGAGGTCCTCGAAGTCGACGCCGCCCTCGCCACCGACACCGTGACCGAAGTGCACCCTTCTGCCCCCGCCCCCACCGCCGTACCCGCCGCCGCCGAACCCGCCGCCGTACCCACCGGCGCTTGCCCGGACCCGTTCGTCGTAGTCCTCGGGCACACGCCGGAAGTCGTCACCGAATCGGTCGTAGCGTTTCCGGGTGTCCGGGTCGGACAACACCTGGTAGGCCTCGTTGGCCTCCTTGAACTTGTCCTCCGCAGTGGGGTCCTTGTTCACGTCGGGGTGGTACTTGCGGGCCAGCTTGCGGTAGGCCTGCTGGATTTCGTCGGTGCCGGCGCCCCGCGGGACCCCGAGCACTTCGTAGTAGTCACGCGCCATCGGTGCTCACCCCTCGGGGCGGCTGACGACCACCGCGGCGGGACGCAGCTGCCGCCCGTCCTCTCCATAGCCCGGGCGCAAGACCTCGACCACGGTCCCGGAGGGAAGGTCGGGTTGGGCCACCACACTGACCACTTCATGGAGCTCCGGGGAGAACGGCACACCGACCTCGTCGTGGCGCTCGAAGCCGAACCGTGAGAGCACCTGCACCGCCTGATCCCGGATCGCCTTCACACCCTCGACGACGGTCTGAGGATCGCTGCCCGCATGGGCCAGCGCAAGCTCCAAATTGTCCAGTACCGGCAGCCACGCCGCGGAAACCTTCGCCACCTCCGCGGCGCGTTCACGATCCAGATCCTTGGCATACCGCTTGCGCAGGTTGTCCAGATCTGCGAGGGCCCTGCGCCAGCGGTCCTCGAGTTGAGCCAACTCGGCCCCCGTGTCGGTGCGATCCGGCGCCGTCTCGGTCTGATCCCCGTCGGTACCGTCGGTAGCCGGCTCGGTCGTCGAATGATCTGCAGACCTTTCCATCGTGTGCCTCAGCTTCGATCGAATTCGGCGTCGATCACGTCGTCGTCATCCGACGACGCAGCCTCTGCGCCGCCGGCCTGGTGTCCGTCGCCGCCGTCCTGGACCGGCGCGAGCCCGTAGAGCAGCTGCTGCAGCTCCGAGGTCAGGGGCTCTACCTCCGCGGGTGAAGCACCGTCTTTGACGGCTTTCCTGGCGTCGGCGATCAGCATCTCGGCCCGCGCCTTGTCGTGCGGTGGCGCACTGTCACCGAGTTCGGCGAGTCGCCGTTCCACTTGATAGGCAACCGAGTCGAGCGCGTTGCGTGCGTCGACCGCCTTGCGCAGCGCCTCGTCCTCACCCCGGTTCCGTTCGGCCTCTGCCAGCATGCGCTCGACGTCACTCTGGTCCAGGTTGCCCTGCTCACTGATCGTGATGCTCTGCTCCTTGCCGGTGTCCTTGTCGCGGGCGGTGACGTTGAGGATGCCGTTGGCGTCGATATCGAAAGTGACTTCGACTTGGGCCTCGCCACGTGGCGCGGGGCGGATGTCTTCCAGCCGGAACCGGCCGAGCACCCGGTTGTCGGCGGCCCGTTCGCGTTCGCCCTGCAGCACTACGACGTCCACGGCGGACTGATTGTCTTCCGCCGTGGAGAACACTTCGCTGCGCCGGGCCGGGATCGTGGTGTTGCGCTCGATGATCTTGGTCATCACCCCGCCCTGCGTCTCGACGCCGAGGGACAGCGGGGTGACATCGAGCAACAGCACATCGGAGACCTCGCCCTTGAGCACGCCCGCCTGGACTGCGGCACCGAGCGCCACGACCTCGTCCGGGTTGACGCCCATGTGGGGGTCCTTACCGCCGGTGAGCCGGCGAACCAGCGCCTGCACCGCCGGAATACGTGTCGAACCACCGACCAGGATCACCTCGTCGATGTCGTTGGCGGTGACCTTGGCGTCACTCATCGCCTGCTTCACGGGGTCGAGGCAGCGTTCCACCAGATCCGCCGTCAGATCCTCGAACTTCGATCGCATGATCGTGGTGGTGAGGTGCTTGGGACCGTTCGCGTCAGCGGTGACGAAGGGTAAGTTGACCTGGGCCTGTGTCACCGAGGACAACTCGACCTTGGCTTTCTCCGCGGCCTCGAAGAGGCGCTGCAATGCCTGCGCATCCTTGCGCAGATCGATGTTCTCCGCACGCTGGAATTCGTCGGCGAGGTAGTCCACCAGGCGTCGGTCGAAGTCGTCGCCGCCGAGGTGGGAGTCGCCGGCCGTGGAACGAACCTCGACCACTCCCTCGCCGACATCGAGCAGGCTCACATCGAAGGTGCCGCCGCCGAGGTCGAAGACCAGTACGGTTTCGTGGGTCTGCTTGTCCATGCCGTACGCCAGTGCCGCAGCGGTCGGCTCGTTGATGATCCGTAAAACCTCGAGGCCTGCGATCCGGCCGGCGTCTTTGGTGGCGTTGCGCTGCGCGTCGTTGAAGTAGGCCGGAACGGTGATGACCGCTTCCTTGACCTTCTCACCGAGGAACTTGCTCGCGTCGTCGACGAGCTTGCGCAGCACGAGGGCACTGATCTCCTCCGGCGCGTACTTCTTTCCCCGCACGTCGAATCGGGCCTCACCGTTGTCACCTGGTACGACGTCGAAGCTGACCGCTTTGGCCTCCTCGGAGATCTCGTCGTAATGGCGTCCGATGAAGCGTTTCGCCGAGTAGATCGTGCCCTTCGGATTCAAGATCGCCTGCCGTCGGGCAAGCTGGCCGACCAGGCGCTCGCCGCTCTCGGTGAACGCGACCACCGACGGCGTCGTCCGCGCTCCCTCGACATTGGAGATCACCACCGGCTCGCCGCCTTGCCAGCTTGCGATGACCGAGTTGGTGGTGCCTAGGTCTATACCCACAGCGGTCGCCATGACTCATTCCTTTCGATCGGTCCGGCCGGTGAGCAAGCGGACGGCTTCGTCCGCGACCTCGACATCGGCGAGAACTTCGTAGTGACGTGGTTGTAAAGACTGGATCGAGGTGAAGTCGCGCCGGCCGCCCTGCAGCGCATACATGAGCAGGCCGAGCAGGGCACCGACAACGGCACCGAACACCAACCCGTAGAAGGCGAGCGCGAGGCCCGTGAGCAGCGGCTGGACCCAATCGAGTAACCCGAAGATCCAGCCGAACAGCGCACCCGTCAGCGCGCCCGCGGCGGCGCCGCGCAGAGCGGCCCAGCCGTAGTTCAATCGGCCGACGATCTGCTCGACCAGCTCGATATCGCGACCGACGATGGCCAGTTTGTCTACCGTGAAATGCTGGTCGGAGAGATAGTCGACGGCGCTTTCAGCGTCGGCGTAGTTGTCGAACGTTGCTACCACCTGGCGGGCAGGTCGGCTCGGACGTACCGCGGAGGTCCCGCCACTGGACTCTGACATCACGCCCCCTAGGCGTCAATAACTTGGGATCCGCCGAGCCCGCGCGTACCAGTTCGGCGTTCGGTCGGTCAGTCAACCGTTTGAGCTTATGGAGGCTCAACCGCCTGAGAGTTCCTCATCCGCCTCTGGGCGTCATCAAGATTCGCCTAATGGGCGTCCACACAACGGGGGACAGTGGCGTCCACACCCCACCCAGGGCATAAATGTCCGCCGGACCCGCCGAGGCGGCCGGTACGCGCACTCCGGGCATCAGCCACTACTCCGGGAATCCCATGAGTAGAACTCCCGATAGCAAATTTTCGCAGCCGAAGGAGGTGAGTGACTAGGGCCCAGCAAGTCGAAAGCAGGAAGCCGATTCCACCCTGACAGTACAGTCGCGGAGCGCTGGGAATAACAGCTTCTTCATCCTCACGTAGAGGATCAGGCTCTCGGCGGTGGGCCTAATTCCTTGGCGCAGAATCGAACCAGTGACGAAATCCACTTTTCAGGTGTTGGATTAGCCCATCGGGTGGAGTCCACGAAACTTTAATTTCGGTGTACCGCAACCGAATCGGGTGTAAACCGGGGAGCTGGTCTGAAAGTGAAAGTAGTACAACAGTATACGACTCGTCGCTGTAGCAGTGAGACACGCGCACCGTAATCGTCGATGCAGATTTTCCATCGGTATGTGACGCGGGTCGGGAGTCACCGACCACGGGAGCAGCAGGGGTATGTTGATCGGGTGGGCCCGCTCGCGGCAGGTGCATGTACGAGACCGATTCCTCACGGAGGCGGTCGCTGATGCGCGTGCCGTCGACCGTACGTTCCTCGATCTGGGCGCCGCTGGCCGCGATCGTGGTCCTCCTCCTCGCGGGATGCGGCGCCTCGGCTCCCACCACCTCGACGCCCTCAGCGGGGCCTGCCGTAGACCTGCCGGCACTGGTCCGGCAGGTGGAGGCCTCGGTCGTCACCGTGCTCACCGGGTCCGGCGTGGGCAGCGGCATCGTCTACAAGACTGACGGCACCATCGTCACCAACGCCCACGTGGTCGAGGGTGCCAGGCAGGTGAGTGTGGCGTTCGCGGACGGGCAACAGGTGTCCGCGAACGTGCGGGCCGTCGATCGCGTGACCGACGTCGCGGTCCTTCAAGCGGACCGCACGGATCTGACTGCGGCGACGTTCGAGACAGCGCTGCCAGAGGTCGGCGCGCTCGCCGTAGTCGTGGGCAGTCCGCTGGGGTTCGAGGCCACGGTCACCTCGGGGATCATCTCAGGATTGCACCGTCAGATCCCCGGGTCGGCCTCCACCGGGGCGCCGCTGGTCGACCTGATTCAGACCGACGCCGCGATCTCGCCGGGTAACTCCGGGGGTGCGCTGATCGACGGACAAGGGCGGGTCGTGGGGATGAGCCAGGCCTACATTCCCCCGTCGGCGGGTGCGGTGGCTCTGGGCTTCGCCATCCCCGCGGCGAATGTCGTCGATGTCGCGGACCAGCTGCTGGCCTCGGGAACCGCCCAGCATGCGTACGTCGGCATTCAGCCCGGCACGCTGACCCCGCAGATCGCCGAACAACTGGCAATAGACCGCACCAGCGGTGTCGTCGTCCTCGAGGTCGTCCCGCTCGGTCCGGCTGCGACCGCGGGTATCCGGCCGGGCGATGTCATCACCGCGGTCAACGGTCACGACACCGAGTCGGCGGAGGACTTCATCGCGGCGATCCGTGCCGTCGACCCCGGCGATCGAGTCGAACTGACCGTGCTCCGCGGCGGCGAGACCCAGCAGATTTCGGTTACCGTGACAGACCGCCCCGCCAGCTGAACGACGATTCCAAGAACGACCAATACGGGCGTGGACGGGATCTGTGTCGCGGCCCGGCACGTTGCGTTGGCTAGCCGATCGTAGTCGTGTCGACGGTGCATCCTCGGACGCTCGTGGTGTCTACCGGACAGAGGCAGCGGCGATCCGCGGCGGCGCTGTGATGCACGCGCACCCACTGCCTGGAGTTTGGGGGCAGGCCCGGCGGGTACGCGGAGGCGGTGGATGCGAATGAGCACCTGGGGGGAGGGCAATCTGGTGCGGAGGGCGAGCAGGTCTCGGTGCTGTTGATCGCGGATCCGGGCACGCCTGCGGCTCTCGCGGAACGCATCGCGGAGTACCTGCCGCAACGCCTGCGAAGCCGTGATCGCCTCGAGCGTCGGTGGACGACGTGCGTACGCGGCAAGCCGTACCTCTCAGACGAGCAAGCGGATTTCGCAGATGTGATCCACGCGGTTGATCCGTCCTCCGAAGGGGAGGACATCGTCGTGTACCTCACCGATCTACCGCGTCGCGAGGACACCCTGCCAGTGGTGGCCGACGTCAGCGCCGACCACCTCTTCGCGCTCATCTCCGTCGCCGGGGTGGGCGGCGTCCACATCGGGCACCGCGTCCGCACTGTCACCGAACTCGTGATCGCCCGCGTCCTCGGGGAACCGGAACTCATGCCCCCCGGCGCGGCGCGACGGTTCCCGTGTGTGCAGATTGAGGACGGTATCCGGTACTTCGCGCCCTCGGGGCTGCGGCGGCTGCGACTGCTGTCGGGGATGGTGCGGGCCAACCGGCCGTGGCGACTGGTCACCGGATTGTCGAAGGTACTCGTCGGCGCCTTCGCCACGGGCGCGATCGCGCTGGCCACCGACACGATCTGGTTGTTCGCCGACACGATGGGTCCATGGCGTATGGGTGCGGCGACGGTCCTGTCGATCGTGGCGATGATTCTCTGGCTGATCCTCGATCACGAACTCTGGGAGCGGCCGAAGTCGCCGGAGGAGCGCGATCGATCGGTGCTGTACAACACCGCGACCGTGGCCACCCTGGTCATCGGCGTCGCCATCCTCCACGTGGCCCTGTTCTGCCTGCTCCTGTTCACCACGTGCCTCGCTCTTCCCCCGGAACTGCTGTCCCCCATTCTCGGGCACGGGGTGAACTTCTCCGACTACCTCACGCTCACCTGGCTGCTGGCGTCCATCGCCACCATAGGTGGGGCGCTCGGGTCGGGTCTCGAGGACGACGCCGCCGTCAAGGAGGCGGCGTACGGGGTCCGGCAGCGGCAGCGCATCGAGGAGACGCGGAGGCGGTCGAACGAGGCGGGATGATCGCGGCCCGCGAAGCGTGCGACCCAACTCGGGGGCCCTGACGAGGTGTGCAATATCGGTCGGCCGAGCGTCCATCGAGATACGAGCGACCGGGCGCGCTCACCCTGCTTTCGCGCGACGGTCGAAGGCTCCTTTTCGGTGGCGATGTGTGTGACCATTGGGAACCATGAGTACTCGTGGCGTGGTCCGAGAATGGCATGGCCACGACCTCCTCGGCGAGGATTGACTCGCCGGAGACCCCGGGCGGTTGCTGGGTGACTGGTCCACGGTTGCCGGTTGTGTGCCGATGGGGACGCTGTGACGGCGCCCGGGTGGCGTTCGAACGGACGGGCAGCGGTAACAGCACAGCCGGTGATCGCGAAGTTGGTCTTGTTTAGACTCGGGTCTGGTGGAGTCGGTCGACGACGAGGCAGATCATCGCCGCGTCGGTATCGGCCGGGCGGGTCCGTCGGGCCTGGTTGGGGATCGCAGGCATGCAGGTTCCGCTCCCTCCGAAGCTGCAGGGGCGGATCAGGTCCAAGACGGGGTTACAGGTGGCCGGTGTCTCCCCGCGCAGCCCGGCCGCCGAGGCGGGGCTGCGCGGGGAGACATCATGGTCGAACTCGACGGCAAGCCGATCGTGACGACGACTGCCGTTCAGCGGTTGATGGTCGAGGATGCGATCGACCGGCAGATCGAGATCACGGTGTGGCGCAACGGTGCGCTGGTGGATGTCTTCGCTCGTCCCCGTGAGCTCGCCGCCTGACGACCGCTGTCCGGACCCACGCCAGGAAGGTGCGCTCGTTGGAGAGGGTGAATCCCGGATCCGGGTCCGCGCCCACCTGCGCCGCCACCGCACGTCCGGATCAGATATCGGAACCGAGCCGATCGAGCACGTGCACCGCTTCGGTGATCAGGCCGTCGAGAATGCTCGCCACGTCCGTGCGCTCGCGAAAGTAGCCGACCGACTGTCCCGCTTCCGATTTCATCAACGGCTCGATGCGGTGCCGGGACACCGCGCCCAGCAGGTCACCGACGAGGATGTCCTGCAGCGGCATCGCCAAAGGTTCGGGTGCGCCCGGCTCGGACCATTCGTCGGTCCACGCCGTTGTGATCTGACGCAGGGTCTTGCCGCTGTCGGCCCGGGACCGGATCGTGTCGCCGGAGTCCGCCGCGGCCAGCTTCGCGAGCACGAGGGGATCGAGGTCGTGCTCCTTCGCGAACAGCCAGGCGGTTCCCATCCACACCCCACATGCACCCATCGCGAGTGCCGCGGCGAGATGTCGGCCGGTGGCGACTCCGCCGGCCGCTACCACGGGGATGTCACCGGCGAGGTCCACGATCTGCGGGACCAGTGAGAAGGTCCCGATGTCCCCGGTGTGCGCGCCGGCGTCGTAGCCCTGAGCGACCAGCATGTCGGTGCCGGCGTCGAGCGCGCGGCGGGCGTGCTCGGTGGTGCCGACGAGGGAGATCACCGACTTGCCTGCGTCATGCAGTGACGAGACGGCCTCGGGTGGGCTGCCGACGCCCATCGCGGTGATCGGCGCTTCCGATGCGAGCACGACGCCCAGTTGTGCGTGCGCCATTTCCTGTGAGCGCACGAACCGGGATCGGGTACCGGGTAGCCCGTCGTCCGGCACCGCGTATTTGGTGCGAAGGGCCGCAACGAAGTCCCGATGACATTGCGGTAAACGAGTTTCCAGCAATTCCCGATTGTCGCGTTCGGGCATGTTCGCCGGCAGTACGAGGTCGACGCCGTACGGGCGTCCGCCGCAGCGTGCGGCGAGCCAGGCGAGTCCTTCGTCGATCTCCTCGGGTGTGTTCCGGGTGGCGCCCCAGATCCCGATGGCCCCGCAGTTGGTCGCGGCCGCGGTTACCGGAAGAGAGTGACTGAACGCGAGAATTGGTAGCTGCGAGCCGAATTGGTGACAGACCGCTGTGTCGAGCCGGCGGTTCATCGGCGTGTGACCGCGGGGATGACGTAGCGGTTCGTGAGCATTTCCTCGCGCGGCTCGTAGAAGCGCATGGTGAGCTGAAAGTTGCCCCCCGGTGCGGGCAGCCAGTTCGCCCGCTCCGTCGCATCCGTTGGTTGGCGGTGCTGGATGATGATCTCGAGCGAACCGTCCGGGCCGTAGGTCAGACCCGTCGTCCGATCTCCGATCGCATAGCGATCTGCGGGGTTGTGTACGAGGAAGGACTCGTCGTCGTACATCGTCAGTGACCAGAATGCGTCGACCGGGGGAAGGTGTGCGCTGTCGAAGTGCAGTCGGTAGTCGTGCGCGCCGGTCAGCTGTCGACCGGTCGCGTCGATCTCCGTGGTGGCGTAGATCGCTTCGGATGCGGTGAGGGCTCCGAGTCCGTGTCGGGCGACGGCGGCGCGCAGCAGATGGTTTGTCCCGTACGTACCGAGCTCGAGGTTGTAGTCCCACGCGCGCTCGCTCTTCGTGCGCCGCGCCGCGAGGAGTCGATCCCCGATGGTGACGGCGTGCTCGAGGGCGGTTCGGGCGACGGGGTCGGTGATGTCGGTCGACGGGCGTAGTCCGGGTGCGATGCCGAGGGTCGCGAACCGCGCGAGGGTGTCTTCCTCACCGGTCGGAGCCGGATCGGTTTCCATGGCGGCACAGAGTTCGTCGAAGAATTCGATGCCTGCCTCGCCGATCGTATGTGGCGATTCGATGGGTCCGGTGGTCCAGCGCGGTTCCCTGTCCCCGTCGACGGCGGGGGAGAGCCGGTACCCCTCGACGAGCTGGGCGACCTCGGCGAGATCTTCCGGGCTGTCGACGATCGTTCGGCCGATCAACCAGACCGTGTTCGTCGGCGACGTCAGGACCTTGCCGTCGGGGAGGTCGCCGCGCCAGGTCGGTCCCACGAGGACGAATCGTCCAGGATGTGTTCCGGTCGTGCGTCGTCCGACGTATTCCCACGTGTTCGTGTAGGCGTCGAGGAATTGGAAGCTGTAGTAACGCCCGTGCACCTCGGGGACGTCGAGGACGAGTGGTCCGGCTGCGAGGTCGAGCCAGCCGATCGAGTAGATCGTGTCGTTGTTGGGTTTGACGATTTCTCGATCACGGGCGGTGGCGAGCGCGGTGCGGTGGCGAAGTGTGTTGATCGGTGCGGCACCGCGATGATCGCGGCAGGTGAGCAGTCGTTTCGTGCGGTTCATCAGGACCAGTGGGTAACCCCACAGGTAGGCCTCGACGGCCACGGAGGCCGCGGTACCCACCTTCTGTCCGATGCGCTCGATGCTGCCGGGAGAGGAAGGCCGGGTGAGAGATGTCGTCATTGTTGCTCCGTTCCGATGGTGTGGTGTGTTCACGGTGTGTCGGTGAGGGTGATCAGGGCGTCGACCGCGACGAGTCCGCCGTCGACGACACACAGTGGGTTGATGTCGATCTCGTGGTATTCGGGGTGTTCGTGCAGTACTGCGATCAGGGACCGGATGGCGGCGGCGATACTCGCTGCGTCGCAGTCGAACTCCGAGCTTGCCCAGGTGGCGAGTCCGTCGATGTCCTGGGGCGTTGCCGGTAGCAGGATGGTGTGTCGCGGCGCCGAGTGATCCTCGGCCCGGGCGCCCCCTGCGCCCAGGACGACGGCGGTGCCGTAGATCGGATCCCGCACTGCGCCGAGTGCGATCTCGGCACGATGCTCGACGAGTGGTTGGGCGACGAGGCGCGCCTCGTCGTCGACGCAGGATCTGTTCAGGCGGGCGTGTATCTCGGCCGCCGCCGACAGCAGATCCGCTCGTGCGATATCGATGCGCAGCAACCCTAGGTGGGCACGGTGAGGTGCCTGGCTCGAGTCGCCCTTGACCACCATGCGTGTGCCCGCCCAGTCGGCGGCCTCGATAGCGGCGACGACGCCTTCCGGGGTGGTCGCCGCAACCATCGGAACATGGCGGATCCCGGCCTCGCTCAACACCGGAGCCGCATGCAGTTCGGTGAGCACCCTCCGAAGTGCGGGGGAGCGCCGGTCGCCCCGGTCTTGTTCGACGGGTTTCGTCGACGCGGGACGAACTGCCATCGAGGTGCGGCGCACGAAGGCACCGATGCTCGGAATCACGGTCTCCGGGCGTCGAGAACGCGTGATCTCTCCTTCCGGGGCCCCGGCCCAGATGAACCATGTCGGGGTCGCCGTGGCGGCGCACGTCTCCGCGATGTCCCGGAAGTTGTCGACGAAGTAGTCACCGAAAGTCAGATAGACGACGACCGCGTCGATTTCGTCGGCCTCGTCGAGCACCCCGATGAGGGCATGGAAGCTGTCGAGGGAACGGAAGAAATTGCCACCCAGATCGATCGGATTGAGATCGCCCGCCTCGACTGTCCCGATTTCTGCGATTCGCCGCCGCGTCGGCTCTGACAGGGGTGGGATGCGGGCGCCCATCGTGGTGAGTGAATCGGCGAGGACGCCGCCGGCACCGCCGGACATGGTGAGCACCGCGAAGGCGGGCGATTCCGGAAGTCGGCAGCCCTTCCGGCCGCACAGCACGGCGTCGACGAGTTCGTCGTCGGTCCGGACCAGCAGAATCCCTGCCTGCGTGCAGAGCGCGGACAGGAGCGTGTAGTCGCCGGCGACCGCTGCGGTGTGTGACAGTGCGGACCGCCGACCGCCCTCGCTGCTACCCACGGCCAACGCCACCACGGTCTTGCCCAGCGTGCGGGCACGCTCACCGAGTTCGCGGAGTCCGGCTGCGTCGCGCACACCCTCGAGGTAGAGCACGATCGTCTCGACCTCGGGTCGTTCTACGAGATACTGTCCGAGGACGGCTGTGGTCAAACACATTTCGTTTCCGACGCTCGCGTAGTAGGTGTAGCCGATCTCCGCCTTCTCGAGTAGGTCGGCGAGGACGAAGCCGAGAGCCCCGCTCTGCGTGATGATGGCCACCGGTCCCTCGGTGCGCCGGGATCGGCCGAGGAATCCGCTGGTGGACAGCTGGATGCCCGCCGCATGGTTGACGATGCCCAGACAGTTCGGCCCGAGAACGGCCATGTCACCCGCCGCCTCGCGTAAACGCTGCTCGCGCAATGTGTCGCCCGCCTCGGAGAATCCTGCGGAAAACACCACAGCCGCGACGACGCCGATCGCACTGGCCTCGGCGAGCACGCCCGGCGCCGCGTCGGCGGGGGTCGCGACTACCACGAGATCCGGTGGCGCATTCAGTTCGGAAAGGGATCTGACCGACACCACGCTCGGCGACTCGACCGCCTGCGGTCCGACCGCGACGAGTTCACCGCTGAATCCGCACGCGAGGAGTCGGTCGAGTGTCAGTCTGCCCCAGGACAGCGGCTGCGTCGCAGAGACGCCGACCACGGCGATGGACTTGGGTTCGAACAGCGTATGGAGACGGTGCGAAGGAAAGGAAGGGGGCACAGCAGTGGCCCTTTCGAATGGTGGGGACGGTGGATGCAGTGCGCAAGAATGGGCTTTACGAGGAGGAGGTCGTCCGCAGGCGCGCCGCGTCGCGTCCGGGGCGGATGAGAGTCGCGCCGACCAGTGCGGCGGCGACGCAGACCATGGCCACCACCGCGAACCCGTTGTTGTAGCCGGCCGCGGTGTCGGAGGCGGACTCGAGCAGGTTACCCATCACGGTGGGTGCGATGACTCCCGCGAGCGTCGAAATTCCGACGCCGACACCGAGCACCGCGCCGCGCTGACGAACCGGTGCGATCTCGCCGGCGAGGGTCTGCGTGATCGCGAATACCGACGTCGGCGCTCCGAGCCCGATCATGAGCAGGATCAGGCTGCCGATCGGTGAGTGCACCATCACGCCGGCAAGAGTGCACACGCCGCCGCCGAATACCAGTGCTGCACTGAGCATTCCCCGTGACCATGTCGTCGTGATTCCGGCCACGGTGAGGCGCTGCGAGAGTATCCCGGTCCCGAGGATGAACAGGCCTGCGACGGCCCAGAACACGGCCGTGGCGTTTCCGGCCCCGGTCATCGAGAATCCGCGGGATTCCTGGAGGAAGCGCGGCAGCCAGGCCACCGAGATGGCCAACCCGAAATAGGCCGCGAAGCCGAGCGCGAGGCTGCCGATGCTGGTGCCGGAGAGGAAGATCCGCCAGTAACTGGTGTGATCCTCGATTGCGGCGTCTGGCTCGGGCTCGGCCGGTGCGGGTGCCGCTTCGGCTCCGTAGGGTCCCTCGCTCCGCACGAGGAGGGCCCACGCGGCGCACCACACCAGTCCCAGGATCGCGACGGCGGCGAAGGCTTCCCTCCAGCCGAGGTGGACTATCACCCACGTCAGTGCCGGGGCTGCCAGCAAAGTGCCTACACTGCTTCCCAGCGCGAGGACGCTGCTCGGCAACTGTCGCCGGCTGTCGACGAACCACTTGTGTAGCGAGTGGTTGGCGAGACCGAATGCCGGGCCCTCCGCCGCGCCGAGCACGATTCGCGACGCGAACAACACCCCGATCGACGTCGTCCAGATCATCGGCGCCTGCGAGAGCGACCACACCACCGCGAGACCCACCAGCAGCCATCGAGTGGGCACGCGATTCGCGAGGACGCCGATCACCACGGCGGAGATGCTGAAGAGCAGAAAAAAGCTGCTCGCGACGTGCCCGTATTCGGCAGAATCGAGTCCAAACGTCTCACTCATCGGCTTCGCTGCGAGCCCCATGACCGCCTTGTCTGCGAAATTGATCAACATGAAGACGAACAGCAGACCTGTCACCAGCCACGCCCGTCGCGTCGACGGCGCGGTGGGCGCTGCCTTCGCCGGACGCCGGGACTCGATTTCACCAATCGACACGTTCAGCCTCCCTTGTGATCCAGCTCTCATCGAACTGGGGAATGTACCCAGTCTCCGACCGGCCGATCCCCGGAACAATCACCGCTTTCCACACCGACGCGACTATGGTGGTGTGACATGTCACAACCACTCCCGCCGCAGCTGCTTGCAGCGCTCGGGCGAGCGGAACGCCGTCTCCCCGAAATCTCGGCGCAAGCGGTGGAGCGGTACGCGCAGAGCTCGCCGCACTACGGCGAAGGATTCACCACCGAACACGTCTATCCGGTGATGGCGCGTAACTGCCGGATCTTCGGCCAGTTCCTCCTGCGCGGAGCCGCGGGCGCTAACGAGGACGCACAAACACAGCTCGATACCCTTGCGGCAGCCGCACAGGATCGTGCCGAGGACGGACTACCCGTTACGGATCTCGTCGACTCCTATCTGATGATCGTCGACATGATCTGCCAGGCCGTCCTCAGTGAAGTGTCGGCAGCTGACTCCGCCGGAGTGGGCGCCCTCCTGGAGGGCATGTTCGCGCAGGCACGCCGGGCCGTCTACACGGTGTCCGATGCGCACCAACAGGAGTTCGAGGCGGTAGGAACCGAGACCCGCGAAGCCGCCCGCGACCTCGTCCGGGAATTGATCTCCGGGCGGCCGGGCGCCGAATTGGCGCAACGACTCGGCACCCGGGTCGCTCCGGCCTACGTCGTCCTCGCGCTCCACCTGGGTGAGCACCCCGCCGAGCCGGCAGCAGACGAAGTCGGGCGGCGTATCGCCGGTCGACGCAAGGCGCGACGAGTCCAGCAGGAGATCCGGCGCACCCTCGGCGGTGACGTCCTTGCCGCGCTCGAACGCGACGAGGGCATGGTCCTCATACCGGCCGACCCCGGCCCGAGCACCGCCTGGCTCACCACGATCCAGGCGATGATGCCCAGGCTCGAGGCCGTCGCCGGCGCGACTGTACGAGGCGGGGTATCCGCGGCCGCAGCGACCGCCGATCTTCCGCGCGCGGCCGCGCTGGCGCGGAACTTGCTCAACCTGGTCCGCGCACGCAATGATCCCGGTGCGCTCGGCGTGCTGGACAACCTCCTGGTCGAATACCAACTGGCACAGCCCACCGATGCGCGAACCTCGCTACTTCGGGTCATCGAGCCACTGACACCGTTCCCCGAACTCGTCGAGACACTGCAGCTGTACTTCGACAACGACTTCAATCGCAGGCGCACCGCGCGGGTGCTGCAGGTCCATCCCAACACCATCGACAACCGGCTCGCCAAGATAGCCGATCTCACCGGCACCGACCCGCGATCCTCGCGGGCCCTGATGCTGCTCGGATCGGCACTCACCCTGGCGAACCTGAACCTACCCGGGGCGTAGCGGCAGGTGGATCGCTCTCGAAGAGCTCTACTCTCGCACTCCGAACTGGACGCCCTCTCGATGCGCAGCGGAATGGATTCGAGCGGGGCGGCGATGTGACCGACGTCTGCCGCGACGGGATGCGATCGAGCACCGTCACCGGTTCATCTCGTGGCGGATCGCGTCCTGGACTCTCCCGTGAGCCACCGCGATACCGCCGGCGATATCGGTCAGTGTTCTCCGATGCTGCAGGCGCAACGGGTCGTTCAGTGCGCCATCGTGCAGGTGTTGCCGATGGGGAAAGACCGGGCGTTGCTCGGCCGTCACGAGGTGCCGGTTGAACGTTTCCGTGAGCTGCGACAGTTCGTTGAGTCGTCGGTAGACGTCATCGCTGGCCACGACCTGCGCCTGGCCGAGCAGGGAATCGAAACCGTCGCCGCCGATCTGCCCCGCATCATTCGGGTGCGATGCAGCCGATGTCGTTGCGGTGGCCGCGAGGCGAGCTGTCATTCTCAGCAGGTCGGCGTAGATCGCGAGCCGCAGCTTCACGAGTTGGTCTCGGCGCGCATTCCTGCTGCGCAGGCGTTCGGTGATCCACGGTGAGACCGCAGTGCCGACTATTCCGGCCACGCCCATCCACATGACCGCATTCACGATCGGTCTCCCGTCTCTTCTTGATTTCGTGCCGACGGCCCGCCTTCACGGACGAATCTAGTTGTACGACAACCGACCAGCCCGACACCGCCGCGTCCATACGCAACGCCGGCGGGCGTCGGGCAGGACCGGCGACGCCGAGCATCAACCTTTCGCCGCGAGAACCCCGCCGGGGCAATCATTCTTCGGTGTCGCCGAAGATCGCCTTGGCCTCGAGGTACTCCATCAGGCCGAACTTGCCGAACTCTCGGCCGTTGCCGGACTGCTTGTACCCGCCGAACGGCGCATCGAACACCAGCGGGGCACCATTGAGATGAACCATTCCCGTCCGCAGCTTCCTGGCGACCTTCCGCGCGCGCTCCGGATCACTCGACGAGACCATCCCGGACAGCCCATAGGCGGTGTCGTTCGCGATGCGGATTGCGTCGGCCTCGTCCTCGTAGCCGATCAACATCATGACCGGGCCGAAGATCTCCTCTCGCGCGATGGTCATATCGTTCGTCACGTCCGCAAAGACGGTAGGCCGGACGAAGTAGCCGGTGGACAGTCCCGCTGGGCGACCGACCCCACCAGCGACGAGCGTGCCGCCCTCATCGATGCCGGTCTGGATCAGGCGCTGCACCTTGTCGAACTGTGCCTGTGACACCAGCGGACCCACGGTCGTCCCCTCGGACTCGGGTTGTCCGACCACGATCGACGCGGTAGCGGCTTTCGCGATCGCGATCGCTTCGTCCATGCGGTCCGACGGAACCAGAATGCGCGAACCTGCGTTACAGGACTGGCCCGAATTGACCACCACACCCAGCACGTCTCGGGTGATGACTTCGTCGAAGTCCGCGTCGTCCAGCACAATGTTCGCCGACTTGCCGCCGAGCTCCTGGGCGACGCGTTTGACCGTTGTCGCAGCGTTGCGAGCGACCTCGATGCCGGCACGGGTAGATCCGGTGAACGACACCATGTCGATGTCGGGGTGCATCGACAGTGCGGCTCCGACGGTAGGTCCGTCACCCTGGACGAGGTTGAATACACCGGCAGGGACACCTGCCTCATGAAGTATCTCCGCGAAGATGATCGCATTGAGTGGCGCGATCTCGGACGGCTTCAACACCATCGTGCAGCCCGCGGCCAGCGCCGGCGCAACCTTCGCGGCGATCTGATTGACAGGCCAGTTCCAGGGTGTGATGAACGCACAGACACCGATCGGCTCGTGCACGACCGTTGTCGTGCCGACCTTCTCCTCGAATTCGAACTCACGGAGCGCATCGACGGCCGCGGTGAGGTGCACCAAGCCGGACGGTGCCTGAGCGGTCGTGGCCAGTGAAGTCGGTGCGCCCATTTCCTGGGTGATCGTCGACGCAAGGTCGCCCATTCGCCGCCCATAGACCTCGATTACCCGATCCAGTAACGCAATCCGATCGGTACGTGTCGTCGAGCCATAACTGTCGAAGGCTCTGCGGGCGGCCGTGACGGCGCGGTCGACGTCCTTCTCGTCGCCCAGTGCGATAGTGGCGACGGTGTGCTCCGTCGCAGGGTTGACGACGTCGAGCGTGTCCGTGCCGATCGGGTCGACCCACTCGCCGTCGATGTACAACTTCCGGGTGTTCTCCATGGTGCTCCTTTGGTCGGCTGTAGAAGGTGAGAAAGGTTGGGTACCGCATGTGGCGTGTGGCCTTCGGGTGAGTGCGACGGTGTCCCGTGTTTGCACCGCTCTCGCGTCCCGGAGCCCTGGTTGGTTTGCGTCGGAATGTTTCCGGCGCCTGATAACGATGACTCACCGCAGCTCGGACGTCTGTCCGCCAGCCGGGCACACCGAGGGATGAATGCGTTGTCCCCCATCCGGGGGACAACGCAACCTCGGGTCGAGCGATGACGGAGAATTGTGCGGTCTATCCAGCCCCGGGCGCGGGGTTACCTCGATGCGCTGACCGACGACGACAGCGCGGGACGACGAAGTGCAGCCGCCGCCATCGTGAGCGCCACAGCATCCTCCGCGAGCGCGGCCTGCCAGTCCGGCATCCGCCTACCGGCCCACTGCCGCCACCACGCGCCGCCGAACGAGCCCGCGAGGGCACCGACAGTCCCGATGATCAGGGCCGACGCCGTGTCGACCCGGTCGCGGCGGGAAAGCGCCGCGGCGCCCCCGCCGCCTGCGATGAGTCGTCCGGTGAGCGCAGGCGGCGAGAGACGTGACGGTACGTTCGGGTTCTTGTCGGCGACCAGCTCGCCGCCGACGAGCGCAGTCGCGCCAACGAGGCGGACCCGGTGCACTGAGCCCGGGGCACCCGACAGCAGCGCCGCCGCGATGCCGGTGGAACTGCGGAGACCGCTCGCCACGCCGATCACGGCCGACCGGACGGTGCTCGACCGTTCCGCCGCCGGGTCGGTCCGGTGCCCCGTGGTCTCTTCCCGCTGTCGCAGCACGGTGGTGACGGTGGCGCCGTAGACGAGATGCGGCACGATGTCGCTGAGCCAGTCCTGGGCGGTCCACTGCCGCGGGTCGCTGATGCCGCGCAGGGCGATCGGGATGTCGGTGGCTGCCATCGCGGCGAGACCGATCCCGATCGTTCCGGCAGTCGGGGTCAGGTGGGCGCCGGCCCGGCGGGTAAGGGCCGCGGCGACACCGAGTCCCGTGCCGACGGCGATCCCACCGAGCGCCCCGAACGCCGACCGCCGCGCCGCGAACGCGTCACCGCGTCCCGGTATCGCGACGCCCAGAGCGGATGCAACGGACTCGACCGTCTTCTCCGGGACGGTGCTTGCGGGGCGGCCCCGGATCGCCATGTCCAGGTAGGTGACGGCGTCGAGCATCGTGGTGCCCGCGGCACCGGCGACGATGCCGGTCGTGACAGCGTTCATCGACATGCCTCTCTCGCGTGATCCGACGACGGGGTCGCCCTTCCCCGCAGCATCCCCCGGCGGCGTACCGGGCAAACGTGGGCTGGGGATCGGCGGGGGGTCTGCCCGTCGGGCAGGCGGATGGAAGGGGTCAGCCACCCGGCCGCACCCAACGAGTCAGCGGCGGCCTCGCGGACCGAAACGGTGGCGTCGCCGACGAGGTCGGTGCCATCGCGAACGCGGGCGACCCTTTCTTGCCGTGCGGACAGAGGAGTTCGTCGTGATCGTGCCTATCGGTCTGCTGACCCGAGCGGCGAAGGGTCCGTGTCGACGCCGGAAATCGTGTGGCGCAGCCAAGCGCAGCCCCCGCCAACGATCGGCATCAGCTGGCAGGGGCGCTACACGGACAAACCGCACGTAGTGACGAGCGGCGCATCAGTGATCTTCGTGAGCCCGAGCATGGAAGTCCAGAGAGTGTGATCCATGCCATTGCACAAATTCCTGCACCTCTTCATTACCGACCGGTAAGTGCAATTTCGGAGCTGTCTACGGTGCATGTGAATCAGGTGGCGCTGCCGAGTTTGCGATCGGCGGGAGTCGGCGGCGAGTTGCTCGCAGCCATGCTTGGGATCGAAAGAACAGGCGTCATGCTGTGACGTAGAACACAACAATTTCTGCGAAGAATCGTGGACCTCGGGAATGAGGTGTGGCCCGAACTGCTGGATGCGTTGCGTGCCACAGTCTTTGGCACCGTTGAGTGCGCCGGACTGGGCATCGGCGTAATCGTCCCGGACATAGGGAAGTTCCCCGTACCCGGCATGTAGGCGCGCTCGGCTTGTCGTCCTTCGCCGGTGCCGGTCGTCGGAGTGCAACGCCAGGCAGTAGTTCCGCGATAGAGCTGACGGGGTTGTGCCCGTGGGTCCGGGTGATCGATGAACGGCGCCTGTGACGGGCGGCGTGTGGTGTGGAAGGAACGGGAATGCTCGGGACGGGTATGGGCGCGTTGGTTGGCCTACTGGTGATTGTGCTGCTGGTGGTCCCTGTCTCGTTCGGTGTGGCGGCACGGGCGGATGTGAAGGCCCGCCGCCTCTCGGAGTGGCGGGACTCCGATGCGGACCTGGGGCGGTCGGTCGCGGTCGCGGAGGTGGCTGGTCGGTGTGATCAGTGGCGGCGGCTCGCAACGCGGGCGTGGCTGATCTGCGGTGGTGCCTCGCTGGTCGCAGTAGTGGTCGTGGGTGTACTGATCTGTGTCGGGTGAGGACGGCGTGGACCGGGACCGCGCGATTCCTGGTTCGCAGCTGTCGGCCGAGCTGACGACGTCGAGCCCGGGCCTCCGCGTGTCGCCGGAATCCGACACCTCTCGGCTGCAGTGACGTCCGCGTCCTGGGCTCGTCCGGGAGTGCGGTGAAGCCCCCGGTGAGCCGAAGCGGCCCGGTCGGAGTGTTCTCCGCTCCGGCCGGGCCTCGCCGGGACGTGCAACAGGACACCGCCGCGCGATCCCTGATCGCGCTCGTTACGCGATGCGATATCCGGGAAACAGCGCTCTCGAGTGGGCGGTCCGGGTCCGCGCTGGTGTACCTGAGGTGGTGTGCCTGGCCAGTGTCTCCTCGGGCGTTGACAGTATTCTGAAATTTCTCCACCGGATCGGAGGATCGCGGTGTAGCGAGCCAATCCTCGCTAGCCAGTGAGGATTCGGCAGGCGGAGACTGCATCGGCGACCTGTATTTGGTGTGTGCTGGTGCGAGGAAATGGTAGATCCGCCAGCGGGTCGCATCGTGGTGATGTGATCCACGCCACATAAGTTTTTCAGTGTCGGCTCGGGACAGCACCCGGAATTCGGCCTCGGGGTTGGCAAGGTCGTTTCGGTCGCGCCCTGACCCGAAGACTTCTCCGGTTCACACTGTCTGCCATGTGAAGCCGTCGGGGTCGGTGAAGGGTCCGGCATCGCTGCTGATGGCGATCCGGTGGGCGCCCGTGCCGTCGGGGGAGACGCCGGCGTCCTTCGCGAGGGCGCGGCGACCGTACAGCGCGAGCTTGACGTTCGGGCCGGTGGCGAACTCGACGTATTTGCGTCCGAAGCTTCTTGTCACTTCCAGCCCGTGGTCGAGGTAGAACTGCTTGCTGATTTTGACGTCTTCGACGCCGAGCAGCAGGACGAGGTCCTCGATGTGCCGGGTGGCCGGCCCAGTGTTCTTCTTCGACGATGTCGCGACTTTCCATAGTGCTCCGTCGGGGCCCTGTACGACGCCGCCGTACCCCCACAAGCTCTTCTTGGCTGGTTTGATTGTGGTGCCGCCATTTTCGAGGGCAGCCCCGACGTAGGCGTCGACGATGTTCGGCTGGGACACGACGAGGGAGAGGGTGTAACCGCGGAAGCCGGTGGTCGGTGCGTCCGTGTCGCGGGCGCTGAGTGTTCATCCACGCCGAGGGCGGCGTGGAAGGCTTTCAGGGTGGTGGGGTCGGGGGTTTCGAGGGTGAGGGATTCGATGTTCATGCGAGTGACGTTAGTGCCGCCCGCGGGTAGGTGCTTCTCGATTCCTGATCAATGAATCTCTCGGCGCAAACCCGGTCCTCGAGGTCCGGGATAGCCGATCTGGTTTGTCGGACTGTGTGGGGGTCACGGCGGGGAAGTGGTGAAGCGACGTTCGAGTTCCGTTTCTGTCCGACCGGTGTCCAGTGAGCCAGGTCTTGTTCCGTGCCTGTGCGGTGAACCGGCGGTCGACGAGTCTTGTCAGCTGTTCGTCATCCCGATCTCGTGCGACGCCGACTCCTACTACCTCGTCCGCCGCATCCTCGCCTTCGTTGCCCGTACAACGAGAAGGGGAAAATGATCGGCGAACATGTATATGAGGACGCCAACTCCAAGGTGGTCACGAAAGTACGCGACGAGGACATCATCACCGCGCCACGCGCCGCGGAGCTACTTGCCCCGCTCATCGAGAAGTACGGCGTGCCGGAATGATCGCTGAGGTTGTCTGATGGAGGCGCCGGAGCACACGGCAGGACCGTCACGAGAGCAGTGCGCTCTCGTGACGGTTGTGGGGGCTCCGGGCTACGGCGTGCACCGTGTTGTGACGAGTGGCGACACATCCGTGGCCCTCGGGTGTCGCTGTTCTCAGGCGCAGTCTCGGCAGATCAGCTGCTGCGTGTCGGCGAGGCGGCTTCGGTGATGGACCAGGAAGCAACTGGTGCAGGTGAATTCGTCCGCCTGCTTGGGGATGACGCGGACGGTGAATTCTTCGCCGGACAAGTCGGCGCCGGGTAGCTCGAAGGACTCTGCGGTGTCGATGTCTTCGACGTCCACGGCGGGTGACTGGGATTCTTTCCTGCCGGCCGTCAGCTGTTCGAGGGACGTGTCCGTCGACTCGTCGGATTCGGTGACTCTCGGTGCGTCGTAGTCGGTGGCCATGGCTGTTCTTTCCTCATGCTCTGCGTGTTCGGATCCGCCAGGGTAGAGGGTCCGGCGCAGTGACCTACGCCGGGGGTCATGGGGTGCTGTGGCCGCACGACGACACCGGTGTCACTCACCCGCCACAAATGCGGTCGCCCCGTCCGGTGCCTGGGCGCCCATCTGCCGAAGTGACCTACCGACTACTGGTAAGCGATGGCGGCCTCGGTGGCGATTCGTTCCAGGCGCGGAGGAGGTCGTTGCACAGGGTTGTCTTGTGGATCCGTAGACGCTCGAGGTCTGATGGCCTCGGAGCCATCGCGGCTTGGAGTAGAACTAGGAACCTGCTCCGTTGTACGCCGAATTTGATGAACAGTTCCTCGGAGTCGGCGCCGCCGTAGGGAGCCCACTCGATGCCGAAGGCGACGAGCGCCCGATCCGAGGGGCTGATGGATTGCACGCTGGCGAGTAGATCGCAGGCTCGCAGGGACTGCCGTAACCAGTCGAGCTCGGGCGAGCCTGCGGGAACGCCAGTCGCGGCCCGCCGCCTGTGGGCTGCACGGATGGTGATTCGCTTGGGATGAGCTCGACAGGGGTTGTTGGTTTTCGCAGCGGGTGGGGTGGGTCTTGCCGGTGACGTCTTCGGCGGTGGAGCGGGGTTTTCGAGCATGGAGGCCTCTAGCGTGGGAAGAACTGATCGGGTGTTTCCATAGTCGTGGTCTCGGGCATATCCGGAACCGGCCATCCGGCGGGGTGGGGTACCTGTTTTGTTACGGGCCGGATGCCCGCTGCGGCTCGGCAGGGGATTCTCGGGCCGGCGTCGACCCGGCCACCACGCTGGCGTGTGCGGACCTCGTCCGAATGGACGCTTCAGACACCGTCACACGAAATACGTGGGACAAGAGACTATTTCGGTGACAGCGGGATCGCGCGGGCGCCGGCGGCGTCCGGTGGAACGGCTTGCCGCGAGTCGTGAAGACCTCCAGCGGCAGGAGGTGCTCGCCGCCTCCTCGCCAACGCATACCAAAACCTCGACGGTGGATTGTGTGTGGGTATGGGTGCTGTCGTCCTGTGATCGTGACCGTATCGGGATTCCGGTATCGGGTGCACCAAGGGTCTGCACACAGGCCCCGAGCAGCGACGGCATGCCGGTCACGCACAGGAATCGGCGGGACACGATCGGGCGACGGTGACTTTCGTCGCGGCTGGCAACAGTGGCCAGGAGCCGCGGCGCCGAAGGAGTGTCCGGGAGCAATGGCGGTGCGGATCGTGTCGGGGGACAACCAGGCGCAGCCCCCGCCAACGATGGGTATCAGCTGGCAGGGGCGCTACACGGTCAACCTGCGCGTAGTGACGCGCGGCGCATCTATGATGTTCGTGAGCTGGAGCGTGGAAGTCCAGGGAGTGTGATCCATGCCATTGCACAATTTCCGACAACCCCGAATTACCGACCAGTAAGTGCGATTTCGCAGCGCCACAATGTGGTCCGGAATGGGTTCGGAGCCGCTCGCCCATCATTGTTGCTGATGGCCGCCTGCCAGTCGGGCCCCGCAATAGCTGTGCCCGACAACCTCCCCGATCTGGACGGGGCAGCGAAATACTGGGGAAACTCAAATCGGACACCGGCCGTGTGATGTAGAACACAGCGAATTCTGCGGGAGAAACCTGGCGCTTGGGGATGGTTGGTTGCAACCCTGAGTCGAGACCAAACCTCCCAACTCAAATAAGGGTATGGGTGTCGGTATTTCGGCCGATGTGCAGGTGCCGAAATCGGTCGAGTGTATGCGGTGCAACGTCATCGACGTGGCAATCCGGAACTCCTGCACCTGAAAGAAGAGTTGTGATGGCACGGATCACCGATAGCCTGGGCGCCAATCTGCTGAATACGTTGCGCGTCAGTGTGGTTGGAACTGTTCTCTACGCCGGGTTGGTCATGGGCGTGGTTGTGGTGGCCGTGTGGAAGTTCCCGATGCCCGGCCTGTAGGCGCAATGACGTGTGGTCCTTCGCCGGTGCCGGTGGTTGATCGCGCGCGTCGTAGATTGTGCATCACTAATTCGGCTCTGGAGCGGACGGGGGATCGGCTGCGCCCGTGGGTCCGGGTGGCCGTGATCGACGCGCGGCACCTGCGCCGGGCGTCGTGTGGCGTGGAAGGAAAGCGGATGCTCGAGACGGGTATGGGCGCGTTGGTTGGCCTACTGGTGATTGTGCTGCTGGTGGTCCCTGTCTCGTTCGGTGTGGCGGCACGGGCGGATGTGAAGGCCCGCCGCCTCTCGGAGTGGCGGGACTCCGATGCGGACCTGGGGCGGTCGGTCGCGGTCGCGGAGGTGGCTGGTCGGTGTGATCAGTGGCGACGGCTCGCAACGCGGGCGTGGCTGATCTGCGGTGGTGCCTCGCTGGTCGCAGTAGCGGTCGTGGGTGTACTGATCTGTGTCGGGTGAGGACGGCGTGGACCGG
Organism: Rhodococcus sp. JS3073; assembly: GCF_026810085.1. NCBI lineage: Bacteria > Bacillati > Actinomycetota > Actinomycetes > Mycobacteriales > Nocardiaceae > Rhodococcus > Rhodococcus sp. JS3073. The sequence goes on from NZ_CP113951.1 coordinate 7,810,750, forward strand.
GACCGCGTGATCGCTGCTCTTCGTAGAGGAGCGTGCGTGAGCCGGCTCCTGGGACTCGGCACTGTCCCAGCTAGGTCACTCCGGTTCGATCTAGGTCAACGCCGCCTGGCGCTGGTTCATCGAATTCTGGACTGTGCGCCGCGTACTTGTCGACTTCACCGAGGCACAATTCTGTGCGAACGAATGGGCTAGCCCGGGTGTAATCATCGGCGTATGCATGGCTTTCATTCTTTCCCTCTCTGTGGCGAGGCCCCGATTTTCGAGGATTTCTCAGTCCCGACTAAAAGTGTGAGTATCCATGAACTCTCGCGAGTATCGCCGGTGGCGTCAGAGACGTCGCGCCGCTTGGATCCAAGCGAACCGCACCCCGCAACCATCCCGACCCTGAAGCGGAGCACCTGATCGAATTCGCCCTGATGTGGGCACCATTCGGTGGTGCTACCGAGGAGGAAATCCTTGTGCGCTTCGGAATGACCGCGCGCCGTTTCATCGAGCGGTTGTGGCAGGTCATTCCCGAATCGGACTGTGCCCAAGACGATATTTGTATTTTAGCGACTGTGTACCCCCACCACCGCCGCACGGGCGGGCCAAGCAGCTAACGGTCCGACCGGTCCCACGCTTGCGATGTGATCCTTCCGGTTTGGCCTGAGGACGCCCGTAGAGGGACCGGTGGACGATCCGTGGCGCCGAGACCGAGACCGAGACCGAGTACGCGGGAAGTTGACGTGCACTGCGTCGCAATCCGGCGGCGGTGCGGGTAGGGATCATTCATCCGACGGTTGTATTCGGCGCCGTGCAGGGGACTTGGACGTCTCCTGCCCAGTGGGATCCTGCGGAAGTGCCTCGACCGGTTCAACCGTTCATGTGCGGTACGGCGTGTGTCGTCTGTGGCTACGGGTATGGCGCCCGCGCGGCGAGTCCCTGTGCGGCTGCCGCGGCACGCACGGCGTCGATCACCAGTTGCAGTGGCGGTCGGTGCGCTGCTGTCCCGCGATGGGCGATGGAGATCGTCCGCATGAGCGGTTCGGTGAGCGCGACGACGTCCATTCCCGGCGGGCGCAGAGTCAGTCCGAGATCGGAGACAAGGGTGACGCCCAGGCCCGCGGAAACCATTGCGAGTGCAGTTGCCTGCTCGCCGACCTCATGATTGATCCTGGGTTCGAATCCGCAACGCTGACAGGCCAAGCGCACCGCGCGGCCGAAATGCGAATTGGGTCCCGCAAGGATCCAGGGATGCTCAGCGAGGTCCGCCAGCGCCATGGTTCTCGCGGATACCGTGCCCGGAGGCAGCGCTGCGTGCAGCCGCTCCACCGCGATCACCACTCTGGTCAGCTCCGGGTCCCATTGCATCGGGTAGTCGGAATAGTTGATCACGAACGAGAAGTCCAGTGAGCCGTCCCGTACCGCGACTGCGGTGTCCTCCGGCGCGAGTTCCTTCGTTCGCACCTCGATGCCGGGATGCTCGGCGGCCAGCAACGTCAGCGCACTCGGCAGCAGGCTCGACGCGACGGACGCCCACACACCACCGGTCAATCGGGCGGTGACCCCGTCCTGCGTTTGTTCCAGGGCAGTCGTCGCCCGGTCCACCGATCGCATGATCTCCTCTGCGTGCTCGGCGAGGAGCAGACCGATCTCGGTGAGCTGTACCCGCCGACCGCGCCGCTCGAATAGTTTTGCGCCGACGTCGCGTTCGAGCTGGGTGAGCTGTTGGGATACCGCGGATGTGGTGTAGTGCAAGGCCTGCGCCGCGGCTGTCACGGTGCCACGGCGGTGCAACTCCCGAAGCATCCGCAACCGGCGCAAAGACAGCTCCATGCCTCCAGCCTATGCATCCATTCCGAACCGTCCAACCTGCCACGCGTTGCCCTGTGTAGAAAGCGTGAACGCAATCATTCACGATCCTTAACTGGACGCCTGGTCACCAGCGCGCGCACGCTGGCGTCATCGGCTGAGTGGTCGTGGAAGATGCGTTTTGACGACGATTGGGGTAACTCGAGGTGACCACGACGACGGAATGCGGGTTCGGGCGCAACCCCGAGCACCGAGCGTATGACTACCGCGAGAACACTGCGACGCAGCGTCGGGTCGATGTGGCGACCGTGCGCAGCGGTGAGCCCCTGTTACGTGTGACGTGGTCTGATCCGATCACGGGAGCTCGTGGTTACCTCGTCGTGCACACATTGGTGTCCGACCTGGCAACCGGGGGCACTCGAATGCGGGCAGGCTGCACGATGTCGGAAGTGGAGGATCTGGCCAGAGGCATGGCGGCCAAGACCGCGGTTTTCGACCTGCCTGTCGGCGGCGCGAAGGGTGGCATCGACTTCGACCGGAAGGACCCCCGTGCCGTCGGTGTTCTGGAGCGGTTCTGTCAGGCGATGCGCCCGTGGCTGGCCGCGCACTGGGTGACCGCGGAGGATCTGGGAGTGCCGCAGCATCTGCTCGACGACGTCTTCGCGCGGCTCGGCCTTCAGCAGTCCTACCATGCGGCGATCAGCCGTGCGGAAAATCCGCAGAGGACTCTGCGCCGGGTACGGGCGGCGTTGAACGCCCCGGTGCCCAGCGGGTTTCTGCTGGGCGATGTGATCGGCGGTTACGGAGTCGCGCAGGCCTGCATCGGTACGGTGAAAGCATGTGGCTGGGTTCCGGCCGACACGACGGTGGCGATCCAGGGCATCGGCACCATGGGGGGCGGCGCGGCCTGGTATCTGTACGAGGCCGGTATGCGCGTGATTGCTGTCGCCGACGCCCTCGGCACGCTGTACTGTCCCGACGGCCTGGACGTTCCCGCGCTGCTCGACCTGCGGGACGGCTTCGGCGAGATTGACCGTTCTCGCGTCCCCTCGCATGTTCAGCGGTTACCGAGCGCGGCTGTGATCGCCACTGCGGCAGACATCCTCGTCCCGGCCGCGATCTCATACGCGATCACGACGGATAACGTCGACCACGTCGCCGCGAAAGTCGTGATCGAGGCAGCGAATGCCGCGACAACCCCGCGGGCCGAGGCGGTGCTCACCGGGCGGGGCATTCCGGTGGTCCCAGACTTCGTTGCCAATGCCGGAGCAGTCGCCTGGGCCTGGTGGGTACTACTCGGTCAGGTCGGCACCGACCCCGAGGACTCGTTCCGGCGGTTGCGTACTGAGATGCTGGCCAAGGTGGCGTTGCTGCTCGGGCAATGGAATTTGGACGGCGTGGCGCCACGGCAGACCGCGTGGGACCTCGTCGCGGCCAACCGCAGCGCGTCGGCCCCGGCCGATCCTCTGGCAGTGCCGCTCATGATCCAGTGAACGGCGGGCGATCAGCGACAGAACACCGGGCCGCCGGGTAGGGGACTGTCACTTTCGATCGGCAGATCGCCAAGACACGACAGCGAGGCTCGGCCGGCGTCATCGATATCATCCTGTCCCTGTCGGCAAGGACTGACCACCGGGGAACTCGTCTCCCACTTCGACGACGTTGGCCCCCGCATGCGGGAGGTACCCCAGGCGCAACGGTCTCGAAAGAAACGCTCAGAAAAATTGCCGACAAGGTACGACGCCGAGATCAGACTTGTCGTCTGTTCGGCGAAACGCGGCCGAGAATCTCAATGCTCGCTACCGTCGGGCGGTGCGGGCGCCTGGGCACCGCCCGAACGAACAAGCTGCACTCGCGTGCCTGTGTCTGGCCACAGGCCCGGGACTCGGTGGAAAGGAGCGTTGCACGCTTTCGCGACCGCATTCCAGGGACGCACCATCCCGGAAGAAAGTTAAACCCATGCGCCAGAACCAGATCCGCCGACGCTCGGATTGTCCTGTGCGGGGCGGCGTGAACCAGGTCTCCGGCGACAATTGCGTGGACCATTGGCTCTGTTGTGTGGACGATTGGTCCCGTATTGGGTAGCGCATTCTCGGAACAATCAACGGATGACAACAAACACCGCGCCGAGAATCCTCCCCTCACGCCGCTCTGAGCGCGCTGGGTGGGCGGGGGTGCTCATCCTCATGGCCACCAGCTTTACGCTGGTGCTCGCTGAATTTCTTCCGCCCAGCCTGCTGACGCAGATGGCAGCCTCACTCGACATCACTGAGGGTCAGGCGGGGCAGACGGTCACCGCGACCGCGTTCATGGGGTTCTTGGTGGCCCCCGTCGTTGGCATGATGTTTCCCCGGCTGGACCGGCGAACGCTTCTGACTGGGGTTGCTCTGACCGCTGCGGTTTCCAACATTCTGGTCGCCGTCGCACCCAATCTCGTGCTGTTGCTCGTCGCCCGGTTGATCCTTGGGGCCGCAATAAGCGGATTCTGGGCAATGTCGCTGGCGATCGTCTCCCAGCTGGTGGCACCGGAACGCCTAGGGCGTGGCCTTATGCTCGTGAACGGTGGCACCACCGTCGCCACGGTGGGCGGCGTGCCCTTGGGTGTCTACCTTGGCTCTGTGTTTGATTGGCGCGTGGTGTTTGTCGGTGTGGCCGTCGTGTCGGTGCTGGTCGCTATCTCGTTGCGCGCCGTGTTGCCGGCAATTGCCCCTGCCACCACCACGGGGTTTCGCGAATTGGCAGACACCCTCAAAGTACCCGGCCTGTCGTTGGGTCTGGTGGGGCACGTACTCACCGTCCTTGGCCACTTTGCCGCGTTCACCTATATTCGGTTGGCATTCGAGCAAGTTCCCGGCATCGGCGCGGGCGGAATCGCGGGATTGTTGGCCGCGTTTGGTATCGGAGGCCTTGCCGGAAACGTCGTCGTCGGGCTGCTCGTGGATAAGAACCTGAACCTGATGCGTTTGGTTGTGCCCGCACTCATCGGCTTTGGCATCGCTACGGTTGCGCTCTTCCCTGGACATTTCTGGGCAGTGGGGGTGGGTGCGACAGCATGGGGTATTGGATTTGGGGCTTGGTTGCTAGTGGTCAGTACGTGGATCGGGCGGCTCGCTCAGGATCGGATGGAATCCGTAGGCGGGCTGATCGTGACCGGATTTCAGATTGCGATCACTCTTGGAGCTGGACTCGGTGGCGTGGTTGCCGATAACGCTGGAGTCCAGGCGACGTTGATTGCCGCCGCACTTGCTTCTCTCGTGGGTGGAACCTTGTTCCGAATGGCCAGGACGACGACAGCAGCAAGCGCGGAGGCATAACCGGACCTATAGGGCAGGAAGTAAGAGGGACCGTTGTTGTCCGCGCCAGACAGCTGGCGCGGACCCGGTGTGCCGTCGAAAGGCGCGCCTGAAACCGGCCTCAGATTCGTACCCGAGGCGGTGAGCGGTTTCTACGATGCTCAGCCCGTCACGGATCAGAAGCGTTTTACCGGTCTCCATTCGAACTTCGGTCAGATACGACGCCGGGGTTCGACCTACCAGAGTGGTGAAGCGCTCCGCGAAGGCGGATCGAGACATGGTTGCCACCCGAGCCAGGGTCTGCAGAGTCCAGGCATCCCCGGGGCTCTCATGGATCGCATCGAGTGCGCGTGCGATGAACGGGTCCGACACCTGATGCAGCCACCGCTCGGGAGCGCAGCCAAGCTCCGCCCAAAGCCGGATTGCGGCCGAGACGATGGTGGTGGAAATGAGGCTGCACACCACTGCATCTCCTGCCCGACTGAAATCGGAAGCGTTAGCTTGTCCGCTGAGCATGCCCTCGATGAGCATCGCCATATTCGGTTCACGTACAGAGAACTCCCTCACCACCAGAGTGTTGGGGAAAGTGCCGAGAGTCTGAGCTGAGCCGCCGGACGGCAGAAACCATGCGTTGATAACGTTGGATTCGCGCTTGGCGCGGATCTCAGCTCGGTGTGCTCGCGGGTAGATGATTAGGTCACCGGTGGAAAGCTCAGTTCGTTCTTTGCCAACATGGAGAGCTGCAGTTCCTGCAGAAATGTAGGAGAACCCGGCGGAGTCATGCACCCGCGCGACTCGTTCACCCGGCGCCAGCAACTCACGCTGTGCGGCCTGAACTGGCCAGTCCAGCGAGGCCAACGCACGATCCAACGCCCCCATCTGCCGAGGCTCGTTATCCAATGCTTTGAACACCGTAGTGCAAACTCCGTAACCGTCTGAGAATATTCCTCGACCGCCCCCAGAGCGGCCGTGTCGGCCCTCCGTTGGAGTAGGCACGTCTACCAGGCGGCCGAAAGAAGTGAATTGATTATCGAATCTGCCTCGCGCCCACAGTATGTGCTCAACGCGGAACGATGTTCGGCATCGAGGATGTCGAGGACATCGAGGCAATCGCCTTTCGTCATGCAGCTCGACCAGGCGCCGCGTACGGCATGGCCGAGGACGAAGCTTGTGCGACTGTGCGGAGCCGGGGGTGTCCAGAGCTCAGGAAACAGGTACGCCCAGGCGGTTCGTGCGACTCCTCATCAAGGCGAGTCGAATGTGCTTGCACCCCGTATCTCGTAGAAGATGCTGTCGGACTGCCTCATTGGCCTTGTCCTCGCTTGTGGTAGGGGTCTTGTCCGGGTCTGTGCACGTTTGACCTGTTTCGATGGCCGGCCGTGCGGCTGGCGCTTTAGGTGCGCGCATATTAATAGTGCACTAATAGATAGGGTACACTACATGTTGAGCTGGGCTTGATCGAACGAGGTATCGCTGCGAGTAGTGCGATGGTGAGAGTGCTGCACGCAGACACGAAACTGCCGCCGGTATGGGTGTCATCACGGCGGCGCCGTCGGTGAGTTCGGCAAAGTCCGAGTGCGGAGTGGCCGCGGCCTGGGGGCGGGTTGCCGGGTCATTTCTCACGTCGGGCGCGTCCGAGATCGCCGCGGAGGCGGAGGCTGCACCATCCCCGACAACGTTTTCGAGTAGTCGACTGCTCGCATGCGCGACGTTAGCCTTGACGGAAGAAGTCCCGTGCAGTGCCCGTCCATGTGCCGCGCTTCAACGTGCAGGGAGTAGAGATGCCCGATCGCAGCCCTACCACGACCCCTATCGCTCCACCGAACGACGTCTCCAACGCACAACTCGTCGAGTGGGCTTTCGACCGGATCAATGCCCAGGACGTCGACAGCCTGCGCAATTTCTGGACCACCGATACCACCGTGAACTTCCCGACCGGGACCTGTCGCGGGGCCGCCGAGATCGCCGCCTACTTCGACCAGGTCTTCGCCGCTGTCACCGACTTCGCCTTCGAGCTCGTCTCGATTGCCGAGTCCGGCAAAGACGTCTTGGTTCACTGGCACCTGACCGGACGGCACGTCGGCACCTTCGTCGGCATCGCGGCGACCGGGCGGCGAATCGACTTCGAGGGATTCGATCACTTCGTCATCGAGGACGGGAAGGTCGTCACCAACACGGTGCGCTACGACCAAATGGAGTTCGCCCGTCAGATCAAGCTGCTACCGCCTGACGGATCTGTTGCGGATCGTGCGATGAAGGCCGTCTTCAACGCCGGAACGCGTGTTGTCGGCATGGTGAGACGCCACTAGCCCCACGATCACATCCGATGCTTTTACGTTGCAGCAAAACCGCTTTCAACGAGCCGGCGAGCTCCGGCAGGATCTCGGAGGCCTTGCTGCCGGGCACCGTCTGCGCGTCCAGCGCGGCTTGCGTTTCCCGGCCTGGTGCTTTCCAGCGGGTCTGGAGAGGATCTCGAGAACGGCGGATGGGTGACGCGGGGTTCGAGGACCCGTTCGAGGGGCAGGGTGGATGGAGGTCAGGAGTCCGCGGATGCGGTTGCTGACGGGGGTGGCCTCACCGGCGAGGTCGTCATCGACGCCGACGAGGACCTCCAGTTCCGTCAGCGCCTCGTCCCCGGTGTCGACCCGGCGCAGGGTGTGCGGCATGGTGCGGGCGTGTCGGTGATGCGGTGCACCGACACGCCGGGCAGGTAGGCGACGTCATGTCCGCAGTAGGGGCGATGGTGACGGGCAGGGCGCCCGATGGTGTTGGGTGGTCGAACAGCCAGGACCGTGCGGTCACGAACCCCCAATCGCGCGCCGCGGCGGCGGTACCGTGGTCGCAGGTACGGGAGAAGGTGGCGGATTCATGCCTCTCGGTGGCAGGGCGAGCGCGGGAAACCTTCCCTATGAGTTGACGAGTTTCGTCGGTCGTCGCCGGGAGATCGCCGAGGTGCGTCGATTGCTCTCTGTATCGCGGCTGGTGACGTTGACCGGTGTCGGGGGTGTGGGTAAGACGAGGCTCGCACTCCGGGTGGCCGCCGATTCTTCTCGCGTGTTCGACGACGGTGTGTGGTTGGTCGGGTTGGGCGAACTGCCCGACCCGGACGCGGTCGTCGACGCGGTGCTCTCGGCGTTGAACGTGCGCGAGGGTCGGGGCGGCCCGCCCCAGGCACTGCTCGTCGAGTACCTGACGGCACGGAAGGTGCTGTTGGTCCTCGACAACTGCGAGCACCTCGTCGACCAAGTCGCCAACCTCGCCATCGCCCTTCTCCGTGCCTGCCCGGAACTTCGGATTCTCGCGACCAGCCGGGAACCTCTCGGCATCGGGGGAGAAGCCGTCCTCCGGGTGCCGCCGTTGACGATGCCGGAACCGGACCAGCGGTCGACGGCCGGTGGGGGGCTCGGGCACTACGAGGCGGTGAACCTATTCGCCGAACGTGCGGCGTCGTTGGTCCCGGGCTTCGCTGTCACCGAGGACAATCAGGATGTGGTCGCGGCGATCTGCCGTCGCCTGGACGGTCTGCCGCTGGCGATCGAACTGGCGGCGGTGCGGCTGCGGGCGATGTCCGTGGAGCAGCTCCTGCAGCGGCTGACGAACCGATTCGGGCTGCTGACTTCGGGCAGTCGCGGGGCGCCGGCACGGCAACAGACTCTGCAGTGGTGCATCGACTGGAGCCACGAGTTGTGCACTCCGGCCGAGCGGGAGTTGTGGGGACGGCTGGCGGTATTTTCCGGCAGCTTCGAACTCGACGCCGTCGAGGGCATCTGCACCGACCCCGTGGCGGCAGAACAGGTTGTGGATCTGGTGGGCTCACTGATCGACAAGTCGATCCTGATTCGCGACGTGGATGCCACGGGGGCGGTGCGGTACCGGATGCTCGAGACGCTGCGCGACTACGGTACGGAACGGCTGCAGGAGACCGGTGAGTTCGGCTCGCTGTTACGGCGGCACCGGGACTGGTACGAACAGGTGGTGCTGCGGGCGGAGTCCGATTGGGTCAGTTCACGGCAGGTGGCCTGGATCGTGCGCCTGGACGCGGAGCAACCCAACATCCTTGCAGCACTGCAGTTCTGTCTCATCGGGCCGAGCGAGGCGGATGCGGGAGTTCGGATGGCAGCGGCGTTGTACCCGTACTGGCGGGTGCGGGGCCGGCTGCGTGAGGGGATGCGATGGCTTGCGCAACTTCTCGCGGTCCAGGACGGCGCACCCAGTGTGGAGCGGATCAGGGCGTTGTACGTGCTCAGTGTGCTGTCCGGACTGCATGGCGACCCGGAGGCTTCGGCGCTCTATGCCGAACGCGGAGGCGCCGTGGCGGAGCGGCTCGGTGATCGCACCGCCGCGGCGCTGATGGACGATGCCACCGGTCATCACGCCCTGATCACCGGGGACTACGCCACGGCGTGCGAGTGCTTCGAGTCCTCGATCGCGGTCTTCCGTCAGGACGGGAATCTGCTGTATCTGATCTGGTCGCTGCTCGGGCTCGCGACGGCCAGTGACGCGGCCGGAAACCGGACGCGCAGCGAGGAGTGCCGGCGGGAGGTTGTTGCGCTCACGGAGTCGCGAGGGGAGTCCGTCTATCGGGGATGGGCGTTGTGGGGTCTAGGGGTGGCGTCCTGGGAGCGCGGTGAGCACTCCCCGGCGAAAAAGTTGATTGCGCAGGTGCTGCAGCTCGCTCGGTCTGGGGACGACCACATCAGCTTCGGCGGGTGCCTCGAGGTCCTCTCGTGGATCGCTGTGGAAGAGGGAGCGCCCAGGCGTGCCGCCACGTTGATGGGTGCCGCCGAGGCCCTCGCCGAGACAGTAGGGGTTCCGAGCACCATGTACCCGAATCTCACCGCCGTCCATGAACGGGTCGAGCAAACGGCTCGCCGGGCGATCGGTGACCGCGCGTTCGAGGTGGAGTTCCGTCGCGGGGTTGGGATGCGGTTCGAAGACGCGGCAGCATACGCACTCGATGAGAAGGACAGGGTCGGCGTCTCCGCAGGATCGGACCCTTCGAGTCTGACGCGGCGGGAGTTGCAGGTCGCCGAACTTGTCGCCGAGGGCTTGACCAACAAGGCGATCGCCGACAGGCTCGTCATTTCGCAACGCACCGCGCAGGGGCATGTGGAGCACATCCTCGCCAAACTGGGATTCACCTCCCGTACACAGATCGCGGCCTGGATCATCGAGCAGAGACAGGGCCGGCAGTCCTGATCGCACACCGCCACGCATCACAAAAAGGATTCCGTCCAGGCTGATCGGTCCGCCCGCGTCGCCGAACTTCGACGCCGCTCGCCCTGCATTCCGTGCAGGGCCTGGCTTACGGACTCGAAGACGCCGGCGAGGGCGGAAATCCAGCTCGTTGGACCGAATGAGGTTGGCCGCCAACGCCCGCGACGATCAGCTGCGTCGTACCGCTTACCCCGATCGTGGACGGGTTTGGCGAGCGTCGGATGCTGTCAGTGTGTGGCTGCCACGACCACATCGATGAGTGCTTCGACCGCACGAGCGCAGTCGTTGCGGGCGTAACCCAGACGGAGCACCTGCTCCGGGTCCGGTTCGTATGCCAGGGTGTTGCCGCGGCCTTGGACGATGGCGGGGTCCGGTAGCAGGGGGTGTTCCTCGTCGCGTTCTGCGATGACACGCTTGCCGCCTGCGGCGTCGACGACCATCTGGAAGAACTGCCGGAAGGTAAGGTTCTGGTCTCCGACGAGATACGCCGTGCCGGGTGCCGCGTTCTGCAGAGCGCCCCAGATCGCCTGCGCCAGCGAAGCGGAGGACATGTAGTTGGTGCCGCCGGGTGGGGCGAAGTCGGGGATGGCCGGCTCGTGTCCGGCCGCCCACGAGATCATCCGCCGATAGCGGCGGGCCGATGCGCCCGGCACGGCACCGATGATCGACGGCGGATTGAGTGTGCATACGGTGAACGACTCGTCCGCGAGCGCACGGGCGCCTTCGTCGGCCGCCTTCCGGGCCGAGACATAGGGGTTGACGGACGCGAGGGCTGGCCGCAGCTGGTGGTAATAGCTCCCTACCTGCACGAAGTGGCCCACACCGGCCTGCTTGGCGCGCTTGGCCAGGCGCGGTACCCCGACGCTCTGGGTGTTCTCCCAGAAAGGCTGTTCGGCGTCCCCGGGCGACTTGTGTCGCACGTCCTGCCCGGCGGCGAAGACGATGCCGTCGAACCGCGATAATTGCTCACGGGTGAAGGAGGGGATGGTGTAATCACCCGCCAGTCGTGGAAAGTCGGCGACCGGCGAATCGTCTGGTACCGGGCCCCGTGCCGCTACGGTGACGTCATTGCCGTGGTCACGCAGGTGGAGGGCGGCGTGGGCGCCGATCATGCCGGTGCCGCCGATGATCAGAATCTTCATACTGAGGTGCCTTTCGGTGTTTCGCCGGTCAGGGGTTGCGGGGACGATTGGTCCAGCCACCGGAGCGGCGGGGAACCCAGCCACCGGCAGCGTGGGTGCCGCCGTCGACGTGAATGGTGCCGCCGGTGACGAAGCGGGACAGGTCGGAAGCAAGAAAGAGTGCGGCGCCGGCGACGTCTTCTGGCTGCCCGGGGCCGCCGAGCGGCGACCAGGTCGGCCACAGCTCCCGGTCTTCCTCGGGAACGAGCGTCGCGTAGGGCACCTGGACGGACTCGATGAGGTCCGGAGCGATCGCGTTGACCCGGATGCCGGATGGGCCGACCTCCACGGCCAGCGACCGGGTGAACTGCGTCAGGGCGGCCTTGTACCCGGAGTACACGGCGTGGCCGGGAATCGCTCGGTGGGCCTCGACGGTGGTGAGGTTGATGATCGAGCCGTCACGCCGCTCGGTCATGCCCGGCAGCAACGCCTGCGCCAGACGCAGGACGTGAGCGAAGTTGATCTCGTGCAGCTCGTCCCACAGCGACGGCGTGTTGGTGGCGAACGTGTGTGGCGGCTGCAGATAGTGGCCGACATTGTTGACCAGCACATCCGGTCGGTGCCCGACGAGTGCGGAGGGGCACGACGTCGCGCGCACATCCCATTCGACCGAGGTGATCGAGCCGCCTGCGGCGATGTCGAACTCGAGCGAACCGATCGGTTCGATGTCTGCGACAAGGACGTCGGCGCCGTGCGCGGCGAAGGCCCGCGCAACCGCCGCTCCGATGCCTGCGGCACCGCCGGTGACCACGGCACGTCGGCCGGCCAGCATCGCACCGGGAGTGAAGGAGATGAGATTGGGCATTGACGGATTACAGAGCATTCCATGCACCGGCCGATAGCCGATTTCCCGGTGGATGGAAGAATCTCCGTCTCCGCGAGCGCTGGTGTCAACCATTTGCACGAGGTGGTCTCGCGTGAAACTCTCGTGAGGAGAAGCAATTACGTCAGGGTGCTGGAGAGTGAGGAAGGAGACCGGATGCGAGCGCACAGTTCCGGTTCCGGCGATGGCCCGACCGGAGTTCTGCAGCGGGCGGCACTGATCCTCGACGCGTTCGACGGCGTCGAACGCCTGAACTTGTCGCAGATCGTCGCCGCCACGGGACTGCCGCTATCCTCTGTTCATCGCGCGTTGGAGCAGATGGTCGCCCTCCGCTGGGTGCACCGTCACCGCATGGACTACCAACTGGGTATGCGCATGATCGAACTAGGGTCGATGGCGGCGCAACAGAATTCGCTTCGCCGGGCCGCGCTGCCCAGTCTGCATTGGCTGCACCGCGTAACCGGATGCATCGTGCACCTGGGCGTCCTCGAAGGGACGGACGTGATCTACCTCGAGAAGATCGGCGGGGATCTCGCCCCAGGTGTCCGGTCGCGTGTCGGTAGCCGTCTTCGCGCGGACTCTTCAACGATCGGCAAGGCATTGCTCGCTGGTGCGGGGTGCTCACGAATCAGCTCGCCGGACATCGACCGGGTGCGTGAATTGCGTGTCGCATGTGAGCACGAGAAGTGTATGAAGGGATTCAGTTGCGTGGCCGTGCCGATCGGGCCGATGGGCCGAGGGGAGGGCGCCGCCGTCTCGGTTTTCGGTTCGGTGGCCAAGATCGGCGTGGACCAGCGGATACGGCTGTCGGTGCAGACCGCGGCGGCTGAGATATGGCGCCGGATGCAGGTCCCCTCGTCGGATGTCTCGGGGCGGCATTCTGCTCGGTAGTGGCAATCGGCTGGGTGAGTCGACAGGTCGGTACCGGATACGGGGTCGCCCACCTGACGTGACCTCAGGGTGTACCGTCCCCGAGGCGATTCATCCGATCCGGGGAGGGGTGCCACAATCAGAGTCGGTGCGAGGCCGGTCGAGGGACGGCGAGCACTCTCGGGGAGGGGCTGGGGCACGACCCGCTCCCTGGATAGGTGACATCGTGGAGATTGTGGGTGCCCCTACGGAATTTCCTCGGTCCTAGAATTGGGCGATGGACAGGACTGACCGCGCCAGCCGGGTGATCGCGGCACCACCGGAGACTGTGTACGGCGCCCTCCTCGACCGGGACTCCCTCGAGGCCTGGTTACCACCGGACGGCATGCGCGGGCGGGTCGAGCGGTGGGATCCCCGCCCTGGTGGCGGGTTCCGGATGGTCCTGACCTACCTGAACCCCGTCGACAGCCCCGGAAAGACGTCGGATGCGACGGATGTCGTCGATGTGGGATTCGCCGACCTGGTGCCATCGGAGCGGGTGGTGCAGCGGGCGGTGTTCGACGCTGACGACCCGTCGTACGCGGGCACCATGACGATGACCTGGCACCTCGTTGCCGCCGGTGACGGGACCGAGGTGACCGTCACCGCCACCGACGTGCCACCCGGCATCGACCAAGACGTACACGAGGCCGGGATCGCCTCCTCGCTGGCGAACCTGGCGTCGTACGTCGAAGGGACCGACTGACCCCACACTTGTCACCGCGAGCACCGCGGCGCTCGTCTCGACACCACCCGGTTAGCGCAACTGATCACCACCGCACGAGGCAGGATGAGGCCGGGAGTGACCGAACCGCAGCCGACTGGGCGAGCGCCTCTGCGTCTGAGTGGCCGAGCGCGCTCACGCCACTAGACGATCGCTTCAGCGGCCGCGGCCGCGTCGACCGCCGGGTAGATGGGGTACTCCACGCCCGAGAGGTACTGGACGGTGCGAACCACCTGGCAGGAGTAGCCGAACTCGTTGTCGTACCAGACGTACAGTATGGCGGTGTCGCCGTCGACGATCGCGGCGTTCGCGTCGACGATGCACGCCGCACGCGAGCCGATGAAGTCGCTCGACACGGCGTCGGTTGCCGCGGTGTAGTCGAGGTTCCGGCTCAACGCTCCGGTGAGTGATTCCTGGCGAAGGTGCTCCAACACTTCATCTTTGGTGGACTCGCGCCTGAGCTGAAGGTTGAGGATCGCGACGGACACGTCCGGCGTTGGCACGCGGATCGAATTGCCGGTGATCTTGGCCTTCAGGTCGGGAAGAGCCTTCGCAATCGCGGAGGCCGCACCCGTCTCGGTGAGGACGAGGTTGAACGGCGCCGATCGGCCACGCCGGTCGGCCTTGTGGTAGTTGTCCAGCAGGTTCTGGTCGTTGGTGAACGAGTGCACAGTCTCGACGTGGCCCCGCACGACGCCGAACTCGTCGTCCATGGTCTTCAGCGGCGGGACGATGGCGTTCGTGGTGCAGGACGCGCACGAGACGATGCGTTCGTTCGGATCGACGTCGCGGTGATTGACACCGTGCACGATGTTGGGGACGTCACCCTTGCCGGGCGCGGTCAACACCACCTTCGCCACACCAGGGCGGAGGTGCTGCGACAGCCCGTGGCGGTCACGCCAGATGCCGGTGTTGTCGATCAGGATCGCATTGTCGATGCCGTACTCGGTGTAATCGATACTCGTCGGATCGTTGCTGTGAATGAACTTGATGACGTTGCCGTTGGCGATGAGCGCGTTGTTCTCGTCGTCGACCTTGATCGTGCCGTTGAACTGACCGTGGACGGAGTCGCGGCGCAGCAGTGACGCACGCTTGACCAGGTCGTCCTTGCCGCCCTTCCGGACGACCACGGCACGCAGGTTCAGGCCGTTACCCGAACCGGCCTTCTCGATGAGCAGCCGCGCGACGAGTCGACCGATACGCCCGAATCC
The DNA here is from genome assembly GCF_026810085.1 of Rhodococcus sp. JS3073. NCBI lineage: Bacteria > Bacillati > Actinomycetota > Actinomycetes > Mycobacteriales > Nocardiaceae > Rhodococcus > Rhodococcus sp. JS3073. Next base: position 7,825,899 of record NZ_CP113951.1, read on the forward strand.
GTAGAGGACGACATCCTGGGGCTGCGCGGGGCTCGTCTGGGCACCACCGACCAGGTCGGCGAGGCTCTCCGCGACGAACTCGGGGATCGGCGCTCCGCCACCGTGGGCGTGGTAGGCGGTCACCAACAGGCCGAGGTCGATCTTCGACGGCCGCAGATCGAGGCCGGTCAGTGCCTCGAGAAAGGGGAACGTCTCCTCGACGGAGAGCTCGTCGCCACGGATCTGTCGGGCGAAGCGATGGGTCCGCAGGATCTTGATGACCGATTTGTTCACCAGCGAGCGACTGTGCAGCAGAATCGTCACCGAATGCCTGCGGTGCAGACCGCCGATAATCGGGATCATCGCTTCCGCGAGAGCTTCCTCGGAGTTCCACTGCGTCAGTTCCGCTGTGCTCACTGCGTTCCTCTGGCTTTCTGGCTCATTGGCGTGCTCGTGGGTCGGACGCCGGTCGGGATGAGACGCACGTCATACACCCATGTTGCGGAGAACGGCGTGCGCACCACCAAGCATATGGAAGCGCCTCCTCGGGGCGACAGGCACCCGGCACCAGGCCACGCGGACCGGACACATCGATCTGATCTTCGATCGCAGATACCGCGCCCTGATCGCTGAGTAGGCACCCGATGGCCGGACGCGGCAAGGAACAGTGCGCGGCGAATCCCGATCAGGACTGTGGGACGCCGCTTGCGGCGCACCCACTCGGTGACGGCGGGAGCGCGCCGCTCAGCTCCGCGATCGTTCCGCCCCACGCGGGCGAGCAGATCGTCTCGACGGCGTCGATCTCGGCATGCGTCGAGACGTCGGGGGTGAGAGCTGTCTCGACGGTTCCGATGTTGAGCCGTTGCCGCCACCTGGCCTCGTCGAATGGCGATGGGCGCGTGGCGGTCAGGAATTTCTCGACGGTGTGGAGGAAGCGCATGGGGTCGTCCCGGAAGGGGAAGTGACCGGCGCCTGGGAAGATCTCCAGGCGTGAGCCCGGCATTGCCGCGTGCGCGGTGTGGGCGTGGCTGACGGGGATGACCGTATCCCGATCTCCCCAGATGAGTTGAACAGGGAGACTTGCCGTCAGATAGCAGCGGTCGAGCATGGTCACCGTCTGTCCGCGCCAGTCGACCACCGCACGCAGGGTGCGTAGGTAGGCCTCGTACGCGGCGGGGTCGGGAAGTTCGGTCAAGATACGCACCAGATCCGGTGTGTCGTGCAGCGCCGCACCGGGGCGCAGGGGAGTGCCGTGCAGTCGAGTCAACAGGGTTCCCACCCAGCGCACCGCGGGCACCGCTCCCGGCAGGCGCAGCAATTTCAGTGCCTCATTGACGATCGGCGTCGCCGCGAGCCGCAGGAGCGGATGAACGTCCGCGGTGATACCGCCGGCGGAAACCAGGATGAGCCGATCCACCATCTGGGGGAACTGGTAGGCGAACTGCATCGCGATGCCACCGCCGAGCGAATGTCCGATCACGGTGGCCTGGTCGATTCCCAGGGTCGAGAGTAGATCGCGCATACCGTTGGCGTAGGCGGCGACGGAATAGTCGGCACGGGGTTTGTCGGAGCGTCCGTGGCCGAGTAGATCGGGTGCGATCACGGTGTAATTCTCGGCGAGGTGCGGGATGATCTCGGTCCAAGTCGACGAGTTGTCGCCGATGCCGTGCAACAGCAGCAGTGCGGGGCCGTCACCGGCCAGGCGAAAGGCGCGTCGGTACCCGTGGATGGTGCGGAACATCATCTGCGGCTCGGCGTCGGGCACCGGCCTGAGCCTGCGCATGCGACTGGGGTTCATCGCACCCTCCTCGACTGTCGCGTTCTACGTCGATTCTTCGCTTCGCACCGTCGAAACACCGGACGACACGCCCCACACGAGGGTGTCGACATCAGGAGGTCGTTGCCTCCTCCCGTGCCCCGAAATAGATGCGAGAAACGTTCGCTGGTTATTCGCGGTGGAGGCCGCGGCGTTACACGCAGGCGATCACCGGTCATCGAGCACCGGGCCCTGGGCCGTGCCGCTCGACAGCGCTTCCGCTGTGCAGCACCGGGGCTGGGGTGGATCGTCGGCGGATCGACGCGGTGATGTCACAGGTGTATCGGCGCGATTCGGGTCGGGCGTCGTTGCTGCCGGACGGGGACCTGATCAGTCCTTGTCTGACCCGAAAATAGGATGGTGAGTGGGCAGGCCGAAGGCACCGGGCGGAGCCGGGTTATGGTGTTCTGCCGCAAGAAGTTTGGGGTCAGGCGACGGTGTCGGTGATGACGGCTTTGCCGTCGCGGATGGCGATGTGCTGGCCGGTGAGTGTCTGGAGTTGGGTGGCGAGGTCGCGGGCGCGGCGGTGTTTGTTGATCCGGGATTCGTAGTATCCGGGCCCGAGGTCGCAGAATTTGGCGTCTGGGTCCGAGAGGTGCGCTCGACCCGGCGCTGTCGCTGGCTGCGGAGCAGGGCCGCGGGCTCTTCGTGCTGGCCCGCACGTCCCAGGTGGTAGATGACGGTGAGTATCGAGTTGCCGGTGGCGACGATCGCCTTCTGCTTGCCGCGGCGGCGCGCGAGGCGCCGATAGCGGGTGCCCAGGAAGGTGTCGGCGCGGGAGTTGGCGAACGCGATGCGCCCAAGGGTGCCGGCCAGCCAGGGGTTGCCCTTGCCGCGGCCCTTGCTCGTGGACTTGCCGGCCGACTGGTGGGTCTGCGGGCAGAACTTCGCCCACGACACCAGATGTGCGGCGGACGGGAATCGGGTCATGTCGACCCCGGTCTCGGCGATCAACTCGGCGGCGGCAACGGTGTTCACGCCGACGATGTCAGCGAGGCGGGTTGCCTGTCGGGAGAAAGGGCTGATCGCGTCCTCGATCAGCGCGTCGAGTGCGGCGATCTGGTCGCCGATCCGGTCACTGTTGTCGAGCATCATCGTCAGAATCGTCGCGTGGTGGTCGGTGAAGAATCCGCGCAGCGCCTCTTCGAGCTGGTCGGTCTTCTTCCGCGCACCGCTCTTGGCCAGTCGGGCCAGTGTCCGCGGATCGCGCTCTCCGGCGATGAGGGCGTGCATCATCGACCGTCCGGATGCGCCGTGCAGGTCCGAGAGCACCGACGAGATCTTGATCTGGGCGTCCTCGAGCAGCTTCTCGACCCGTTGCTGCTCGCGGGTGCGGTCCTGCACCAGGGCACGGCGGTAGCGGGTGAGGTCACGTAGCCGGCGGATCTCGGGCGGCTGCACCAGCGATGGCCGGCACATGCCACGTTCGGCCACCTTCGCCAGCCATACCGCGTCGGCCCGGTCGGTCTTCGCCCTGCCCGGCACGTTCTTCACCTCGCGGGCGTTGACCAGCCAGCAATCGAAGCCCTCGGCTTCGAGAACGTAGTACACGCCCTTCCAGTAGGTGCTGGTGGATTCCATCACCACCCGCTGCACGTGCCAGTGCCGCAACCAGGCCACCATCGCCAGCAGCTGTGCGGTGGTCGTGCCGTAACCGCGCAGCTCCTGCATTCGCCTACCGAGCCGCTGCGGGTGCGGCACCCGCACACACGCCTCAAGAACGGCTTTGCCGAGATCCAGCGCCGCGACCCGCTCCACGAGCAGTTCGACATCGTCGACCTCGTCCATGACGAAACTCCTTCCCACCGAACCGATTGCATGAACACGGTCGCCCGCAGGAGCCGAACAGGGAAAGGTAAGAGTCGGACCCTCGTGCTCGTGGCAACAATGCGCAGCCCCACGATCGGCTCCCCGGATCAAACTGTTATTCGGGCTCACCGGCGCCAAGAAAAGATCGACCTCGGCGAGCGACCGCACCCGATTTTCCCGCATGCGCGGGCGTCCCCGGAAGGGACCACACAACTGTTATGTGGGTGGGCTACCGTGGGGGTTTGTGGCAGCATGTATTCCGGGTCCGTCGTACAAGATGACGCCCAGCCCCGAGGTTGCGCTCGACTTCGCTCGGGAATGGGTGGAGTTCCTCGATCCCGACGACTCCGAGCATCTCATCGCCGCGGACATGACGTGGCTTCTCTCGCACTGGACCTGCGTGTTCGGCACCCCGGCCTGCCAGGGCATCATCGCGGGCCGACCCGACGACGGCTGCTGCTCGCACGGCGCCTTCTTCACCGACGAGGAGGACGTCGCGAAGTTGCACAAGTCCGTGAAGCTGCTCAGACCCGAGGACTGGCAGTTCATGAAGCAGGGTCTCGGGAAGAGGGGGTACATCGAGGAGGACGAGCTCGACGACGAGCCGGCGCTGCGAACCCGCCGCTTCAAGGGCGCGTGCATCTTCCTCAACCGTCCCGGATTCGAGGGTGGCATCGGGTGCGCGCTGCACTCGATGGCGCTCAAACGCGGCATCGAGCCGCTCGAGGTGAAGCCCGACGTGTGCTGGCAGCTGCCGATCCGGCGCACCCAGGAATGGGTGGAGCGACCCGACGGCGAGCAGATCCTGAAGACGACGATCACCGAGTACGACCGCCGCGGCTGGGGTGAGGGCGGCTCGGACCTGAACTGGTACTGCTCCGGCTCGCCGGACGCGCACGTCGGCGCCGAGGCGGTGTGGCAGTCGTATGCGCCGGAGCTCACCGAGTTGCTTGGTGAGGCCGTGTATCGCGAGCTGGCGCGGCTGTGCAAGCGACGCCAAGGCCTCGGCCTGATCGCGGTGCACCCGGCGACCGCGGTCGCCGAGAAGAATTCCCGGTAACGAGCGGCTGCCCCTGAAGACGTCGACCCCGGTCGCATCGTTGTGGGCGCTACGGCAGGGTCGATGTACCGACGGAACCTCTCGGCGTCGCGTCACCGGGGTGCTCCGGCGCGGGACTCGGCGCCGGAGCACCCCGGGTGATCACATCCAGGGCATGTCAGGGTCGAGGGGGTGGGAGATCACGCCGTCGTCGGGTTCGAGGGGGTAGTTCGCGGCGTGGTACGGAGCGCTGGAGGAGCCGAAGAGCTCGACGCCGCCCGGCTCGGTGAGTGTGGTGCCCGGCTCGTAGAGTTCGACCTGCTCGGGTACGTCCTCGTCGGGGGCATCGCAGGCGACCATGGGCCACGCGTTGGCGCATCCGATGCGGTCGCGAACCTGGACGGTGTATGGGGCCTGCGGTGCGGCACCATCGGTGGGTGCTGCTGCGGCGGTGGCACTCTGGGCCAGCACGGCTCCGAATCCGAGGGCGACGCCGACGGCTGCTGCGGCTGCGGTGCGTGTGGTGATCGAGGACATTCTGTGGGCTCCTGAAGTTCGGGGGTTTGGTGTTCTCGGACGACCACTAGTTTTCGCCGGAAGCCGGCGTTCGATAACACCCCGAAGGGGGTGATCCGCGACCCGCAAGGGGGCGGAAAATCACCCCTGGGTGGCGGCTCCGCGGAGGGCGGTGGTCGCTCTCGCGGATACCGCCCACCTGGACGATGGACTGCAGGATCCGCATCGTAAGACCATCTGAACTGATCTTTGCGACACGTCGCGGATGGTTCGCTGTCGGCGCTTGAACCTGCTATTCGGGTTGTTTGAGGGCGTCGGTGATGCGTTCGTGGAGCGGAGGTTTCGAGGTTCTGGCCGGCGGTGCGGGCGGCAGCGTGGGCGCGGGTGTATTCGTCGTCGCTGAGGCGGATGGGGATGCGGTGGGCGGGGCCTGGGGTGGGCTGCTGGTGCGCCGAAGTCGGCGACCAAGGGGTTCACCGCGGTGTGGGACACCAAGGCGGCCACGACGTTCAAGTCCGGTTGGCGGCGCTCACGAATGTGGCGCGGCTGGTCCTGGAACGTTGGTAGTCGGCGGTGCTGCCGTGGCGTGTGGGGTGTGGACCTTCACGCGGTGTAACAGTGGTCGGGCCTGATCGGAGGATGACGTCGGTGCAGGTTCGCCTACCGTGGGGCGGGCGATCATGGGCACTTGCCCATCACTGTCTCCCCGGTGTCGCCGAGCGCTGTCGAGGTTATGGCACCGCCGCCCGATTTCGGCCAGTATCACCGGCGCGCCCCCTGCTTAGCTGATCTTGCGTCGGTAGATGGCCGTCGAGGCGGCGTAGGCGACGATGAGGATGCCGACGCACCAGGCGAGGGCGATCCAGATGTCGTTGCCCACGGGCTGCTGTGCGAACAGGGCGCGGATCGTGTCGACGATGGAGGTCACCGGCTGGTTTTCAGCGAACCACTCCACCGGGCCGGGCATGGTGTCGGTGGGCACGAACGCGGAGCTGATGAACGGTAGGAAGATGAGTGGGTAGGCGAACGCGCCGGCACCGTCGACGGTTTTCGCGGAGAGACCGGCGATCACAGCGACCCACGTCAACGCCAGGGTGAACAGAATCAGGATGCCTGCGACCGCGAGCCACGCCAGCACACTCGCACCCGTGCGGAAGCCCATGAGGAGGGCGATGCCGATGACGATCAGGAGGGAGATCAGGTTGGCGACCAGCGAGGTCAGCACGTGTGCCCACAGCGCGCTGGATCGGGCGATCGGCATGGACTGGAATCGCTCGAAGATCCCGCCCTGCATGTCCATGAAGAGTCGGTAGGAGGTGTAGGCGATGCCCGATGCGATCGTGATGAGCAGGATGCCGGGCAGCATGAAGTTCAGATACGACTCCGACCCGGTGTCGATCGCGCCGCCGAACACGTAGACGAACAGCAGCATGAGTGCGACCGGGGTGACCGCTGTCGTGATGATGGTGTCGGGGCTGCGCAGGATGTGGCGCAGCGAACGCCCCGTCAGGACTGTGGTGTCGCCGTAGAAGTTCGTGGTGGTCATCATCGCTCCTCGCTGTTCGTAGTGGTGTCGCGGACGGTGTGTGCACCGACGCTGTCGCTGTCGTCGCCGATGATCGCGAGGAAGACCTCCTCGAGGGTGGGCTGCTTCTCGACGTACTCCACTGTCGCGGGCGGCAGCAGGGCCTTGAGCTCGGCGAGGGTGCCGTTCACGATGATCCGGCCCTGGTGGAGGATTGCGATCCGGTCGGCGAGCTGCTCGGCCTCGTCCAGGTGCTGTGTGGTCAGCAGCACCGTCGTGCCGTTGTCGGCGAGTTCCTTCACCGTCTGCCACACCTCGATGCGCGCCTGGGGGTCGAGTCCGGTGGTCGGTTCGTCGAGGAAGATGACCGGCGGGTTCCCGATGAGGCTCATCGCGATGTCGAGACGGCGGCGCATGCCCCCCGAATAGGTCGACGCCTTCCGGCCGCCGGCCTCGGTCAGTGAGAAGCGAGCGAGCAGGTCGTCGGCGATCTTGCCGGGGTTCTTCAGGTGCCGCAGCTGGGCGACCAGCACGAGATTCTCCCGCCCGCTGAGGATCTCGTCGACGGCTGCGAACTGTCCGGTGAGGCTGATCGATTCCCGCACGTTCTGCGGCTGCGTGGCGACGTCGAAGCCGTTGATCGTGGCTGTGCCGGCGTCCTGCCCGAGCAGGGTCGCGAGGATCTTCACGACCGTGGTCTTGCCCGCTCCGTTCGAGCCGAGCAGGGCGAAGATGCTGCCCGGCGCCACGTCGAAGTCGACGCCGCGCAGCACCCGCAGATCGTTGTACGACTTTTCCAGGCCGTGGACCCGGATCGTTGCATCCGTGGTCATTGCTGTCCTCGTTCCGCGTCTTCGATGGCTTTGGTCAGGCGGGCGCGTTCCTTGTCGATCCACTGCGTGCCGCTGTAGGCCTGGGCGAACGTCTCGGCGAACTCGACCGGGTTCTCGCCGACGATCTCGCGTACCGGCGTGCCGTCTACGGCGGCCCGCTCCCAGAGTTCGACGAGGTCGCCCATCATCGTGACGAGGGTCGCGCCGTCCGTGTGGCCGCCGTAGTACATGAAGTACCGCTGCAGCGCTTTCGCGGTGGTGCCGTACGGCTCGGGAAGGGCATCGATGCGGGCTTTGTGCTGTTTGTACTGTTTCTTCTGCTCGAACGATCCGGTGATGGTCTCGATCCAGTTGGCCATGATCACTTCTCTCCTTCGTGGAGCTGTTCGATACGTTCTGCGAGGAAGCTCCATGTCCTCCAGAACTCGTCGAGCTGTTCGCGCCCTTGCCCGTTGATCGAAAACACCTTCCGTGGCGGCCCCTTCTCCGAGGGCACCTTCTCCACATCCACGAAGCCCCTCTGCTCGACGCGGACGAGTAGGGCGTAGACGGTGCCTTCGACGAGATCCGAGAAGCCCCGCTCCCGCAGCAGTGCTGTGATCTCGTAGCCGTATGCCGGCTGCTTGGCAAGAATCGCGAGGACGATGCCCTCGAGCGTGCCCTTGAGCATCTCCGTCATCTGATTGCCCATCACTCACCTTCGATCTAGTCTGTGTTGCTGACTACCGGTAGAAAGTATCACTGAGTACCGGTAGTTAGCAACACCGAATAGCGATCGGGGTCGCAGAACGAGGGAGGACTTCGGGACTGCTGATCCCGTTGATCGGCTCGGCGCCAGTACGCGCGAAGTGTGAGAGAGGGGTCGAGGTAGTACTCGCCCGAATCGGGCGGGTAATGGGGGCGGCCGGAACACGGCAGAAGCGGGCCGTCATCGGGTTCGTTGCTCTCACGCAGCTTTTGAGAACTGCCGCACGTAGCTGCTCAGAACTCACGAATTCTGCGAGTAATGCGCGAAATCCAGACGTTGCTGTCGGATTCCGATACTCGTATGTCGCGGTTGAGGCGGCGCCCCGCTGATCCTCCTCAAACATCGTCGTCGGCGTCGCCGTACGTGGGTTCCGGCTGAGCCTGCTCGGAGTCGATGTTGAAGGAGGAGGGCTGATCTTCAGCTTCCTGACCTGCCTACTCTGGGCGGTGATCTACTTCGTGGTCAAGGCGGTCGCCGGTCATCGCGCAGACCACTGAGGGTCGGCGTCACGCGCTCGATACCCCGCCTGGCCCGGGGCGGGTGCCGTGTGCGCGGGGATGGTGGCCACCTCCGCGCAGGGGCTTCCGATGGAGTGTGCGATTGGGGACCCGGCACACGGGGTAGTCGCGGTATACGCCTCGCGCGCACCGACGCGCCATAGTTCTACATACTCCCGACGCCCGACGCAGTGCGTGGCGACGACACACAGCAAGTGGGTTTGATCATGAAAATAATGAAAGCCAAAACCAAAGTTGAGGTTGCCTCAGCGGTCGGCGCCGGGTACCTACTGGGGCGCACACACCAGTTGAGGATGGCCGTGAAGATCGCTGGTGCGGGCGGGCGGTCCCCCAAGGGGCCTGAGGATCTGCTCGCACAGGGATCCGAGTTCCTTGCCTCGTCTCCGGAGATCGCGGATCTCGGCGATTCGGTTCGGGACGAGCTACTCGACACGGCGGCCGCGACGGCTGAGGCCAGCGGCGAGCACGTCGATTCGTTCCGCGACCGCCTCCGGTCGGGCGGCGCGCACGTCGTGGCCGGCGGCGGGCATTTGGTCGCCGGGGTGAAGAGGATTGGCCGTCGCGGGCACACCCACCCGCGGGACCCCGAGGATTCCACCGTCGACGAGGCACCGGACCAAGGAAAAGACGAGGACGGACGTTCGTCTCAGGCGGTCCAAGAAGAACGACAGCCGAAGCCGCGCAGACGGCGCAAACCACGGATCACGACGCCCAGCGACTCGGCGGCGGAGTCCCGGGACGAATCCGCACCGGAAGCACGAGCGGACACAGCCGCACGCAGGAAGGGAACGGCTAAGGCGCACTAGTCTCCTCACCCGCTGGCTGCCCCGGTGCGCATCGATCAGCGCCGGGTTGTAAGAGCCCGCAATGCCGTGCGACGGTGCAGCCGCTTTCGAGCACCATGTCGTCGAAGATGACACCGTAGTCGGGTTCGGTGATGCCTGTGCCGTCCTGCATCGCCTTGGAGGTCAGCCCGAGCTTGTGGTGGGCCGGCCCGACGAGTTCCGCCAAAATGTCTGCCTCAACGCAGTGATGCGCCAGACGCGGCCGAAGTTGTCGCGCTGGCACTTTGCTGCCGCCGACCAGGGCGGGTAAAACCTCTCGCCGGCGACGGTGCCTGCTCCCGCGCGGACCCGGAACGGCCCACGACTCGGTTACCGTTGAGGGTGTTGCCGCGCCCACACCGCGCGGTGGCCTGGTACCCCGCCGGATCGAACCCCCCGGCGGGGTCACGGTACCGCCGGAACCGCTGCCGAGGGTCGGAGGGCCATGCCACCGAAGTTGGGTGCTGTGTCGTCACCGCGGTGTTGAGCTACAACGCCGCTGGGCCACTGATGACCGCCACAGGCGCCGGCCGTGCCCGCACCGGTGCCACCGAGTCACCGGGTCACTGGGTCACCGGGGGATTCTGAGTCGGTCCGAGGAAGTGGTCGAGCGCGCGGGAGATGAGTTCGGGTTCGTCGAGTTGAGGGAAGTGGCCTGTGCGGGGCCAAGTCTCGACGCGACTGTGGGGTATGGACAGCAGTGGGACCAGCGGTCCGGGATGTTCAGGCGTTGTCGCCTCGGCGCCTGCCTTCCACCTGGATCGGCGTACCCGACTCCGCCCCGAGGCGCATCGACCGGTCGGACTCGAGTGCGGCGATCGTCTCCTCGAGTTTCGGTTGTCGAGTTCGAGTACCCGTTCGAGGATTTCCCCGAGGTTGGTCGACTGATGTCCGCCCCCATTCCCCCCAGAGGGGCTCTGCGGGAGGCGTCCGGAGGTGCCGCCGGCCAGGGTCATGACCCACCGGCGCCACGGCTGTAGCGGCGGGTTCTGCGGTAGGACAACAACTCTCCGTCCAGATCCAGCACCACCTCGTACAGGGCGAGCATGTCCGTCGAAGACGGGATACGCCGATCCTCGACAACTTCCACTTCCACGGTCCACCCGTCGTCGGTCGGCATCACCGATGTCGCACCGAGCGGTTTCTTGCCCGTCAGCTGCGTGATGTCCCGCACCGCGAGCTCGGCGATGTCCTGCGCCGGCAGGGGCGGTGGCAGCTGATGCGCCATGACCTCTTCACTCCTTCTCCGGAGTGGCGGGCTGTGCCGTTCCGGTCATCCGGTCGAGGATTGCCTGCTGCGCCTGCTCTTCCTCCTCGGCGGAGATCTCACCCCGCTCGCGGGCGTCGTCCAGCTCCTCGAGCGCGCGGCGGGCACTGGCGGGATCGTGCAGTTCCTCCTCGACCTGACGCTGAATCAACTCGGCCAGCGAGATCACCCCACGCACCGGCGCGAGCGGCAGCGTGACGATGAACGACAACGGTCCCATCGCCTCAGCCCTCCGGCGTCTGGGCCATCACGAAGTGGTAGGCGGCGAGCGGTCCGAGCAGCCGCATCTCCACCCGGCCCTCCCACCGCTCCGCCAACGCGCCCACCGCCTGCTCGAGCTCGTCTCCGCGGGCGACCTCGACAAGGACCGCCACTTGCGCGGCATCCTCCTCATGGGTGGGTTCGCGGACGTTGACCAGGTCGGCCAGCGAGTCGAGTGCCTCGACCACCGTGGCCGTATCTTCCTCTCGCTTCGCGACGATGGCGTTGGCCACGATCTCGCCGAGGGCCATCCGGGCGTCGCGGGTGGCGGCCTCCGGCTGGTCGCGGATCGTGTCGCGCAGTGCGCTGGCCTGCTCGTTCTCGCCGATCACGTCCCACAGGACGGCGTGTTCGACGTAGCGGGCCTTCACCACGTATTGGGCCTTGCCCTCGAGTTGCTCCATGGCGGCGGCGAACTCGTCGGCGTGCGCGGTGAGCAATTCGTCCTTCAGCGCATCGGTGTCGGTGAGGACGGCCCCGAAGCGCAGGGGGAGTACCGGTGCCACTCGCGCGGCACCGTCCAGCAGGTGTGCGTGGGCCTGAAGGTCCGCGGGTTTTCCGAGGGGTCGGTCCACCGATATTTCGCTGACCAGTGCCGCGATGTCACCGTGTCTGATGGTGCTCACCTGGGAGTCGTCGACGCCGACGGCGTCGTCTTCGGTCCGCACGTCCGCGGGCACGATGCCGTAGACGTAGATGCCGGTGGTGCGCGGCTGCTCGGGGGCATCGGTGGCCTGGTTCGTGGTGGACATCATCTGTCCCCTCTGCTGGATTTACGCGGCACCCGCTCGGGCTCCTCTTGTCCGCCGCCGAGGAGGTCACCGAGTTTGTCGCCGGCAGCCTCGAGCGCGCCCTTGGTCTTCGACTTGGCACCACCTTCGGTCACGGACCCCACCAGATCGGTCAGGCCCTTGGGTTCGCTGCCGATCTCGAGCCGGTTCACCGCCTCCGCGAACCGCAGATACGTGTCGACACTGGCGACGACGATGCGGGCGTCGATGGTCAGCAGTTCGATCCCGACCAGCGAGACCCGCACGTACGCGTCGATGACCAGGCCCTTGTCGAGGATGGTGTCGATGACGTCGGCGAGGCTGCTCGAGCTGGGCCCGCCGGTGGTCATCGGCGGGCTCCTCGCTTCGCGCCGACGGACTTGGTGGCCGCGGTCTTGCGGGGGCGGCCACGGCGTGCCGGTGCCGTGTCCTCACTCGCGGCCGCGGTCTTGCGCGGTCGGCCACGGCGTTTCGGCGGTGCCGGCGGTTCACTCGCGGCCGCGGTCTTGCGTGGGCGACCACGGCGTTTCGGCGGCGGCGCCTCGTCCTCCTCGGCCTCCTCGTCGACCGCTTCCTCACCTTCGCCCTCGTCCTCTTCAGCCTCGTCTTCCTCTGTCTCGGGTTCCTCGTCCTCGGCCTCGTCTGTTTCCTCCGGCTCCTCGTACTCGTCCTCGTCTGTTTCGGCGGGTTCCTCGTCCTCGGCCTCGTCCTCGGCCTCGTCCTCGGCTTCCTCAGGCTCCTCGGCCTCGTCCTCTTCACCCTCGCCCAGCTGCGTTTCGTCCTGCTCGTCTTCCTGTTCCGCTTCGTCCTGCTCGGGCTCGACTACCTGACCGTCCCGGATTTCTCCGCGCCAGCCCTCCAATTCATCAGGATGGAGGATGGTCTGCGTCATGACGTGGCGTGCAAAGTGTTTCAATTCCAGCCGTGCTCGTCGTCCCTGTGCGCGCCACAGGTTTCCCGTCTTCTCGAACAATCCCTTCGGGTGATACTCGAGGATCAGAACGATGCGGGTGAGATCCGGGGTCACCTCGTGGAACGTCACCGCACCGTCGATGAAACCTTTGGCGCCCTTCGAGCGCCACACGATCCGCTCGTCGGGAACCTGCTCGAGGATCGACGCTTCCCAGGTTCGGTGCGACAGGAAGATCTGCGCCTTCCACTCGAGCTTTTCGTCCGATTCCTGTTCGACCCGTTCGACCTTCTTCATGAACGACGGAAAGTCGGCGAATTGGGTCCATTGGTTATAGGCCAGCTGAACCGGGACCCCGACATCGATCGTTTCGACGATGTTGGTCAATTTCAGCTTCTTGCCTTTTCCGCTACCGCCACCGCCACCGCCGGTGACCGCGTCCTTGAGGTCGGACGCCTTGTCCTTGACCGTCTGCTTGGCGCCCTCCCACCAGCCGCCACCGGTGTCGGACTTGTCCGGTGACTCATCGTCATCCGATTGCTCGGAACCGGTGAGGGCGGCAAGCAGCCCTCCTTCGCCGCCGTTCTCGGCGTAGTCGGTGAGCCGCCCGGAGGTGTTCGTCACCTTGTCCGAGACCGAGGACAGTGCCTTCTCGGCGACCGTGCCGACCAGTCTCTGCATTGCCTCCTGCAGCACGCTGGACGATCCGTTGCCGTCACCCGGTACGGCCTCTTGTAGTTTCTTTGCGGCGCTCGTCATCGCCATCACCTTCTTGCCCGTCGGACGGGCGCAGAGTCCGTCGTGGCCTTGGCCCGTGTCCTGCGTTTGCGGGCAGGAGACTCTTCGTTATCGTCGTCTTCGTCTGACTTCGCGGTCCGCGACCTGCTCGCGGGCCGGGTGCTCCCGGTCGCTCCGGCCCGGCGGCGCGGCGTGGGCCGCTTACGTGGGGCCGGTTCCTCGTCGGCCTCGTCTTCGTCCTGCTCCTCGTAGTCGTCGGTCGCGTCTTCCTCTCCGGCGGAGTTGTCCTCCGGCGGTTCGTCGGTACTGGGCTGCTCGTCGTCGTCCCGCGAACGAGTGTGCTTCTTGCGGCCGAATTTGCTCACCTTGGTGACATCAGTGACGTTGTCCGCGGCATCGCTGACGGTGCCCGTGATCTCCTGGCCGCCCGATTGGAGCCGGTTGCTCAGCGAGTCGATGCGCTGGCTGGCAGCGGTGACCGCTGCGGCCTTCGCTGCCCCGAGCAGCTCACCCCGGACCGTGTCGCCGAGTTTGGCGACCTCCGGGGAATTCGCGAGCATCTTGGTGCCGAGTGTGAGCAGCTCCCGCGGCCCGCCGCGAAAGCGCCCGGTCGTACCGGCCCCGGCGAGCATCAGTGCCAGCTTCATCCGGCGGGTGCGGCCTAGCAAATAGCCCGCACCGATCGCGGCCGCCATCTGAGTCTTGTTGTTCATCATTGAACCCCTTTTGCCGAGTAGTCACTTAGCACCTCGCCAACCTCGGAGATGTGCCGCAGGACCGGTTTCGGAGATGTGCCGCAAGACCGTGTGCATGGTAGGGGTGCGCATTGTCGACTACCCCAACCCGGCAACGCTCAATCACCAGCACACCACGATTCCGGCCGACTTCACGGAAACCCATTTTCCGTTGTGCAGAAATTCGGTGATTCCGGCCTCTCCGGAGCAGCCGGGATGAACCGAGCCGACTCGTGCGGAAGGATTCCTTCGGAGATGTTGCTGTGCAAGGGAAATCCCTTGCGCGGCGGATACGCGAGGGTTCGGTGAGCGACGGAAGATCGCTGGTGTTCATTGGTTGGGCAGTGCCACGATGAATTCTTTTCTTGTTGTGTCGTGCGCCGCCTGCTCACGAATCGGCCCTGCCCGCCCGTTGATCAGGTCAGCGTGCAGCGGCCCGCACCGCCGCGACGATCGCCATGACAAGCAGGGCCAGCAATAGGACTACGAGCAGTACCGGCCCGAGCAGGAGTCCGAGGACCAGTAGGAGAATCAGGGCGACCTTGGCCTTGGTGCTCAATCCGGAGACCAGCCCTTTGATCGCGGCCCACACAGGATTCTTACCTGTCAGGGCGGCCCGAACACCCTCGAGTCCGGCTTGCATGCCCACCCCGCCGTGCGCGACCTCGTCGACGAGGGGGTTCATCCACTCCTGGATCTTCTGCTTGATCTTTTCCGTCAGCATGGCGCCGCGGTCTCGCACCGTCTCCTGAAGCCGGCGAATGTGGGCTTTGAGCCATTCGATGGCGGCCTCGACCGACCGCAACACCCGGCTCCAGGTCGTGTCGGCGGGCCCGCCGCGTTCGGTGTCCTTCGCTGACGACTCCGGTCGGCGTGTGCGGTTCGGTGCGGTGGACCGCGGGTGCGCGGATGTGCGGGACCCCTCACCTCGGGGATGTGTGCGAGCCGTCGGCTTCGCGGTGGTGGCCCGTGCCGGCGCACGCCCGGAGGGTGCCTCGCTGTCGGCGCGCCGCCGACGGGGTGTGCCCGAGGCTGCTTCGCTGGTGGCGCCTGTTCGCGTTCGTCGCGGTTTCGGTTCAGACGCCCGCGAGCCGCTGTGCCGCGAGGTGCCCCCAGTCGATGTCGCGGGCGCCGGCCGCCTGCGCGGCAGCCGCCCCGCTTCGGTGGTGGCGGTCGCCGCGAACCTGTTCGCCGCGGTCGATGCCCGGGCCTTCGGCTTGGTTGTGGCGGTCGTGGCCAGGCCTCCGGCGTCAGTGGTCCTGCCGTTGCCGACTGCGCCGCCACTGTGCGATGTGACCGGTGTCCGGCCGTCCGTTCTCGCTCGTGCACCCATAGTTCGCAAGTACCCCCGGGTCGACCTCGGAAACCGGATTCAACGCCGGAATTGCGCAGCGGCCTCGCCGTCTCTATTCGACCACCTGGCTACCAGCGGTGCCCGGTGCGACGGGCTCTCGCAGCGGGGTGCCTCCCTCGCTGACACACTGTTGGGCTTCTGCAGCTCACTGGAGGGTTCCCGAACCCGACAGGTGCGTCCCCGCGCGGAAGTCCTACGGAACGGGACGTCGCGACGCGTCAACCGAAATCCGTTGTGGGAGCACCATCCCACGGCAGTTCGGTGACGTCGTGGAGCAGACGAGCGTGACCGGGTCGTCGTGGCACTCGAGGACAGACTGTTGACGAATGCGCGAACGGTGGGAACCTTTCGGTGCGCCAACGCGTCGAGGTTTCCGGCGCTCTCACGTAGCTCGGCCACGCCCACCGGGCCCGTGGACGCCGTTCTCCACCAGATCACCGCTCGGGTGGCTACCGGCCTCGTTCGATGGACAGTCGAGCATCCGCGCACATAACGGAACCCGACGCGGACTTCCCAGGATTCACAATCTCATAGTTAATGTCCGACGTGATGTTCAGGTTCGGAGCGAACTCGCGCCCCTGGACGTCCATGAGGCCGAGGGCGCGACTGGCGGTGGTCTTAGCTCGCGGACGACTTGGCGATGACCATGTCGGTCAGGGCGGGGACTACCCAGATCCCACACCGCTGTAGAGGGGGCCCGGAGAGGGTCCATGTCCGGTGGTTGCATCAGCAGACACAGATCCATCGACAACGCGTCGACGTCGTGGTCGGTGACCAGGGCCAGCAGATGCCCGGCCAGGCGAGCCTCCGGAACCGCGCGGCCGCCGATGCCGGAATCCATACCCGCATGGGTACCGGCTCGACCGTAGGGCCGATGGGATGGCGGGCGCCGATGAAGCAAGGAACGACGTAATGTAACGCTTCCGCCTGTGAATCAGATCACATATGTGCGTGATGACAAGACTGACGCGGCCGCGGCCGCCCCACACCCACATGAAGGCAGAATTCCCATGGCGACACCCTCGATCCCGACGACTTTCGTGTCCACTCCCAGCACCCGGAGGCGGCGCGATGTGATGAGCACCGCCGAGATCAAGGCGAGAATCGAAGCCATGTACGCCGACGACCGTCGACCCGACAGACGGTCTGCTCGCTGACCTGCCGCCGGTGACGCCGGGAGACGAGCGTCGGGGTGCCGCCCGCCGAGGTGGTTGGTCGTCGGTCCCGGGTGTGCGTGCAGGTGTGCGAGGCACCGGGATGGTTGTCGGTCTGACGAGAATCATCGCCCGTCTGATGGAGCTCGTCGCTGATGCTCAGCTGGCTTCCACAGAATCTGAAACTGCGCTGCGCCAATGGGTTACGTGCCGTTGTTGTGAGTTGTGAGGTGTGTAACGATGCGGGCGTAGCTGGGCAGGCGAAGTCCAACGGCGAGAGATGCCATGATCTTGGGCGTTGACTGCGGCTCCTGATGGCGGTGTCGGTTACGACGTGCCGGTATGAGCCTGCAGGCGTTGAATGGCGTTGCGCGGGCACGTCACTCCACAGATGACCCTCCGCAACGCCACCCTCGCATCGCCGACGTTGCGCGAAGCCTACGACCAGGCGATGGACAAGGTGCGCCGCCGGTTCACCCTCACCCCGGTCGGCTAGCCGGTCGTTCCGGACACCGTCAGCTGGCTCGGCAGCGAGATGCTCAAAACGCGCGTCGCCCATGGCTACTGCTCCCGACACGAAGCGGCAGGAGCCTGCCGCTACGCCAACATCTGCGAGACCTGCGACAACTTCGTCACCGAACCCGACTTCCGTGACGCGCTCGAGGCGCACCGCTCCGATATCCAGGCACTCGAAGCCGAAGCCGAAGCCGAAGCCGAAGCCGAAGCCGAAGCCGAAGCCGAAGCCGAAGCCGAAGCCGAAGCCGAAGCCGAAGCCGAAGCCGAAGCCGAAGCCGAAGCCGAAGCCTGCGACCGCGGCTGGTCCGACGAAGCTGCTCGCCACCCCCGCGTGGCAGACGCCCTGACCGACCACCTCCACCGACTCAACCGCTGACTCCAGATCACCAATCTGCGATTGACCCCCCGCGAAGGCCGGTTAAGGGAGAGACTCACCAACGAAATCCGGCGGTGGACCGATGTCGTCGGGATCTTCCCGCGCACCGCCCTCATTCGGCTCGTACGGACCGTCCTCGCCGACCAACACGACGAATGGATCGACGCTCGCCGCTGCCTCGACGTACTGGCCCGCTCCCGCGGAGCTCACCGCGACGACATCGATACCGAACCTACTTCAGGCGGTGACACAGGCGGCTCTGACCGCATAACCATCAGGCGAGGAATCGCACGACGACGTACACCACCTCGCGGGACTTGACCGACTCGCTCGGGACCAGCTGGTTGCCCATTCTGATCTTGCCGGCGGGGTGTGGGCCTAGGGTGGACTCGGTTGTGGAGTTTATGTGTGTCGGCGCATACCGGTGCCGTTCGGCTGGTTCTGCGAGTCCGAGAGGTTTGCGATGACGGATTCGAGCGCGAATACCGCGCGGGTCTCGTTGCGGACGCTGCTGTGGCTGGCTATAGGCATTCTGGTGACGCTGTTCGCGGTGTCCACAGCCTTTTCGGTGTACGGGAGATTGGCGGTACGAGCATCTGTCGACGACCTGTCCGAGCAGCTGCGGCCCGCGCAGCGGGCGGTGGCCGAGCTGACCACGTCGTATGTGAACCAGGAAACGGGACAACGCGGGTACACCCTCACCGGCGATCCGCAATTCCTCGAACCCTATGACGCGGGCCGGCGTGACGCGGCCGCACTGCACACTCGCCTGGACACGCTGCTCGCCGAGGATGCGGCCGCGCAGGCAGCGCTGCAGAGGACCGCCGAGGCGGCCGAGATGTGGCGGACGCGGGCAGCGGAGCCGCAGATCTCTGCGCGCCGCGACAACGCGAGCGAACCGGATCGGATCCAGTCGACGACCGCGACGGGTAAGGAGTTGTTCGACGACCTGCGCGCACGGCTCGCGGAATTGAGTGCCCGTACCGACGTCCTGGTCACCGAGCAGGTCGAGCGAGTCCACTCGGCGCAGGCGCTGGCGAACATCGCGACCGTCGTCGCCTTCGTTCTCGCCGTGGTCACGGCCGTGACCGCGGTGTATCTGACGCGGCGGCTGCTGACACGGCCGATCGATCGTCTTCTCGCCGACATCGGCGCGGTGGCCGGCGGCGACTACGGGCGGGAGATCGACACCGACGGGCCCCGGGAGGTGGCGATCATCGCCGGGGCGGTCGACACGATGCGGACCAGCCTGCTGGCGAAGAACGAACAACTCATGGCGGCGGAGCGGGCCCGCGCACGTGATGACGAACAGGGCCGGATGGCGGCGGATCTCCACGATATGACCCTCCAGCGTGTGTTCGGTCTGGGTCTGGCGCTGACCTCGCTGGGCGTCCGGCATCCACGCTTGTCGGCGGATCTGGACCCGCTGATCGACGAGACCGACAGCATCGTGCGTGGATTGCGGGCCGTCATATTCGATCTCACCGGGTCCACCGGGGCCGCGCGGTCCGGGGAGGCGGGCAGCCTGAGTGCCGCGGTGAGCGAGATCGTCGACAACAGTGCCGCCGCGCTCGGTTTCACTCCGGATGTCTGTGTGGAGGGGCCGGTCGACCGGTATTCGGGCAGCGAGGCCGGGCCGGAACTGCAGGCTGCCCTGCGCGAGGCCCTGAGCAACGTCGCCCGCCACGCACAGGCGAGCGTGTGCAGTGTCCGGGTCACCGCCGCCGCCGACGGCCTCGTGTTGACCGTGAGCGACAACGGCACCGGAATCGCGGCGGGAGCCGCGCATGGAGACGGACTGACGAACATTCGGCGCCGCGCCGAGCGGCTCGGCGGTCACGCGGTCTTTCGCGACCTGGGGCCGGGGACAGCGGTCGAGTGGGCGATACCCGCACCGGAGGCGTCTCCACAAGTGACTGATCGGCCGCTGCCCGGTGATGTGTGATTTGGCCACCGCGAGCCGAGCGGCCGGTTCACTGGCCAGTTGGGGGCACATTTTCCGGCGGTGCGGTCGGTGATCTTCGCCGACCCGGGCGGTCAAGCCGTCATCCCGACCGGTGACAATCGGTGCTTCCGTCGCTTCGACGGGACCGTCCTCGCTTTCGAGGCCGTAAGCATCGCGTCGTTGACGCGTTCGGGCGTCTCGATCGGCGATGCTCCACCGGACGTGGGTTGTCCAAAACTGTTGATCTGGTACGCATTCGGGTGCCGATCCGGGGTTCTCCGTCGGGTGGTGGGGTCGTCGGGATGCCGCGCTGGACGCGGTGGTTACCGGGCGCAGCTCAGGTGAAGGGCGTCGGCGGTGGCCGGTGTCGCGTGCCGGGGCGCGAGGGGTCGTTGCTCGCCGCGGCGAGCTCGGTTGGTGTGTCGTTTGCGGTCGTTTTCGGTCATGCCGCCCCAGATTCCGTACGGTTCGCCCGTCGTCAGGGCGTGCTCGCGGCACTGGGTGAGTACGGGGCAGTGCTGGCAGATCGGCCGGGCTCGTGATTCGCGGTGACTTCGGGCGGTACCGCGTTCCTTGTCGGGGGAGACGAACATCGACGGTTCGATACCGCGGCACGCGGTGCTGCCCCGCCATCCTTCGGGTCCGCTCGTGACCTGGTGGGTCGAGTGTCAAATGCTCGGCGGTAACGGTGTTGGGGTGATGCCCGTGTCATGGCTCCGGGGCCGCCGGCGTCGAGGATCCCGACGAGCAGGTGTTCGGTGCCGACGGAGTTCTGGTGGTGGGTGCGGGCGGCGCCGGCGGCGAGGACGACCACCTGGCGGGCTTGATCGGAGTATCTCTCGAACGGGCCGCAGGGCGGTGGGCGGTAGGCGGAGTTGATCGCCTGCACCGACCGCGCCTTCACCGCAGTTCCGCCAGCCTCGCGCTCGCCACATCCGTATCTGGGTGGTGCGCGCGCCGGGCGACCGTGACGAGCTCGGACGCCTGAATCAACTCGTCCTCGCGAATACGGCACGGGATCAATCTTCTGGCTGACCATCCGAAACGTGATAGTGACAGATCAGCCATGCCCCGCGGTCCGCGCAGAGAAGCATCGACAGGTTGACCGGCCTTTGGCGTCCGTCGGGCTCGGTGAAGACGATTTCGGCGATTCCGCCGATGAAGTCCTCACCGATTCGATACACCGAGATGGGCTGGGCGAGAACTGTTGTGCTGGCTGGGACGTTCTCGTAGTACGTCAGGATCTCGCCCTTGCCGAACTTCGGCTCGGGGCATAGCCCCTGAAAGATCGCGTTGGCGGTGAACATGTCGGAGACCCCGCGGGCGTCGCCCGCATTGAAACGTCGCCCCCAGGCGGCCAGCACCTCAGCGAAGATTGTGTCGGCGTCGCTCACCGCTTGCCGCCGTCGACATCGAGCGTGATGCCGGTGGTGAAAGTGTTCTCCATTAGGAACAGTGCGGCACCCGCAAGCTCCTCTACCTCACCAGGACGGCCGATCGGAAGTGATGCCGCGACCTGCTCGCGATAGGACCTGTGCTCGGCATCGCTCATTCGGCGCTTGTGGGTGTCAACGGGCCCCGGTGCAAGGGCGTTGACACGTAGCGGCGCAAGCTCGATCGCTAGAGACTTGACCGTGGCCTCGACCGCACCATTGACGGCTGCGAACGCGGAATAGCCTGGGTCGACCTTGCGGTAGAGGTATCCGGAAACCAGCGTGATCGAACCGGTCTCCTTTGGGATGTGTGGCAGCGCGGCTTTGACGCTCCGGTACTGCCCCCACCACTTGACCTCGAAGAAGTCCCGCATCTGTTCCTCGGTGATTTCGGTAAACGGGGCGACTGTGATCCCTGACGCGCAGGTGAAGAGGTGGTCGATGGTGCCCACCGATGCCATGACGTCCTCGACTGCGGTGGTATCGGTGACATCGAGGACCCGATAGTCCGCGTTGGGGCCGATCTTCTCCACTGCTGCCTCGAGGGTGGCCTCGGAACGGTCGGTCAGCACGACCGTGGCGCCGCGTTGCGCTGCGAGCTCAGCAGTGGCCAGGCCGATTCCTGCGGCCCCCCCTGTGATGACAACGGTGCTGCCGGACAGGTTTGTGTTCAACATCGATTTCAACCGATCTCTGTGTGTAGTGATGGATTGCTTCTTCGCATTTGGGCTCAGACCGGAACCGGGTCCCGCGATTGCGTGCGTGGCATCACCGATTGTTTCTGGGTTGTGACGCCACGTCTTGTTCCCAGACGAACAAAAGTTGGGCCGGGGCGAAGCGGGGCGCGCGTGGGGCGGCCTACGCGCAGAAGGTTGGCGCGTCGCGCTCTACTCGCAGGTATCCCGCGTCAAGAAATTCGTGAGATATGTTTCGCGAGGGGATCGAGTGCCTCCTCGGCGGTCTTGGGCCAGACGAATGGCTTCGGGTCGTTCCAGGTCTTGCCCCAGTCGCGTAGTGGTCGGCTTACTGGGACGCGGCGTTCGACTCGGCCGGTCCATCTCTCAACGGACGATAACCAAAGTCCTCTTGCTGTTCGGCTGCCATGGTTAGCCATCTCGTAGTGGCTCGCGTGACAGCGATATGTGTAAGCATGCGTTGGACTGTCTCTATGACCCCGCGGGGTGTCAGCAGTCTGGCGATTGCGATCGCAGCATGAAAGATGAGTGCGGGCATTTATCGAACCTTCCAGGTTTTCGGCGAGGTCCCGAGTGGAGGTATCGGCTACGTCGCGAAACGCGTCATCTGCTGGGGGGAGATGGATCCGGCGTCATTATGGGATTGCCCGGACGTGGTCGTGACCACCTTGGAGGAGCGCTAGGAGGAGTCGCGAGGCTCAGTTGAGCTCGCGACGGCCTCGATAGATACCGATCCCAAGGGTCATGGCCGCTCCGAAGGACGGCCGAGGGCGGCGGCCATCTCACGCAGACCGTTTCGCTCCGCCAGCGACAGGCGGGGCGGGTGATCCGAGGCCAGGACCTCCTGGAGCCGCCGAGCGAAGGTCAGCGTGCTGATGCCGAAGGTCACAAGAATGTCATCGGCCCGCGGGCCGCCGAACGGGAGCCAGCGCAGCGCGAATTCAACCAATGCTGAAGACTCGGTATCGATCTGCCCTGAGTCGGCGCCACCGAGACGTAGTCTGTCGCGCCTGCCGCGCCGCGTCCTACCAGGAGATCCTCGTTCCACCCTGTTCATCCTCCTGCCGCGCACCTGTGTGGTCCCGGTTCGATGGTCGAATCATTCTCTGCTGCAGTTTGTTTGCTCGTAGCTGACTGCCAGGAAGGTGCTGGACGATTGTGGGCATCGCACACGTCGGTGACAAAGTCGCCTCAGCGCAAATCGTGGCCGCAGCCCGCCGGCACAGCGAAGTTGGTGCAACACCATATCGGGCAGGCCCGCGGCCGACGTCATGCAGCCGTCAAGGGCCACCACCGCCCATCCTGCTGCCGTCACAGGATGGCCGACACCCGGGCGACCACTGTGGGCGGCTACGTCCGCGGCGGTGGTCGCCCGGGCTCACGTTGTGAATGGGCCGGACACGCGTCGGTCCCATCTTCGCGATCGCTACAACACGATCGTGACGGCCTTTTCTTCCGTGTTGGCGAGGATGCCGCTCCAGCCCAGCTCGCGTCCGACGCCGCTGGTTTTCATGCCGCCCCAAGGGAGGGCGGGATCCAATGCTGCCCACCCGTTCACCCACACCGCCCCG
This sequence comes from Rhodococcus sp. JS3073, assembly GCF_026810085.1. Taxonomy (NCBI): domain Bacteria; kingdom Bacillati; phylum Actinomycetota; class Actinomycetes; order Mycobacteriales; family Nocardiaceae; genus Rhodococcus; species Rhodococcus sp. JS3073. The sequence continues at coordinate 7,849,230 of NZ_CP113951.1, forward strand.
GCGCGGACCCGGCGGGCGAGGATATGGGCGCGGGAGACGTCTCGGGTCCAGATGCTCGCGGCGAGCCCGTACTGGGTCTGGTTCGCCAGGCGGATCGCTTCGGCCGGATCGTCGAAGGGGATCACGGTGCCGACGGGGCCGAAGATTTCCTCGCGGGCGATGGTCATGTCGTTGGTCGCGTCGGCGAAGATCGTGGGCCGCACGAAGTAACCCGGGCCCTGATGGCGGGTGCCGCCGGCGGCCAGCCGGGCACCCTCGTCAGTACCGATGGTGACGTAGCGCAGGACGGTGTCCCGCTGCTTGGCGTCCACCAGGGCCCCCATCGTCGTGGCCGGGTCGAACGGGTCGCCGAGCACCTGCGCGTCGGCCGCCGCCGCAAGACCGTCGACGACCGCACCGTACAGCGATCGGTGCACCAGGACGCGGGTGCCGGCAGCGCACGTCTCGCCCTGGTTGAAGAACAAGCCCATTGCAGTGCCATTGATCGCCGCTTCGAGATCGGCGTCGTCGAGGATGATCTGCGGGGACTTGCCGCCCAGCTCCAGTGTGACGCGCTTGACGGTCTTCGCCGCGCGCTCCTGGATGAGGCGACCGACGGCGGGGCTGCCGGTGAAGCTGATCTTGTCGACGTCGGGGTGTTCGACGAGCGCGTTCCCGGCCACCGCCCCGTCCCCGGGCACAATGTTCACCGTTCCAGGCGGGAGGCCGGCCTCCGCGAGCAGCCGACCGAGGTGAAGGATCGACAGCGGCGCCGCCTCGGGCGGCTTGATCACCACAGTGTTCCCCGCGGCCAGGGCGGGGGCGAGCTTCCAGCCGGTGATCATCAGCGGGGTGTTCCAGGGGATGATCGCCCCGATGACGCCGACCGGCTCGCGGACGGTGTACGAGTGGGTGGGTTTGCCGAAGTAACCGGCGGTGGGAATTGCCTGACCGGTGATCTTGTCGGCCCAGCCGGCAAAGTGGCGAAAGGTGTTGGCCGCGTTCGGGATATCGAGAGTTGTCGGCTGTCCGACCGGCTTGCCGATGTCGAGTGCCTCGAGCCGGGCGAGGAGATCGCCGTCACGCTCGATCAGGTCGGCGATCCGGTTCAGGACCTTGCCGCGGTCGATCCCGCTCCACGAACCCCATTCACCGTCGAGTTGGCCGCGGGCAGCACGCACCGCGTCGTCCACGTCCGCGGCGGTGCCGTCGGCGATATCCGCCAGGGGTTCTTCGGTGGCCGGATTGAGGTTGACGAAGGTGCCGGCGCTGCTCGGACGCCACCGGCCTCCGATGAAAAGCTCGGTTGCGAACTGAGTATCGACCGAATGGTCGGCTGACATTGTCACGCTGGGTCTCCTTGCGGCGGGGTGGTTTTGCAGTCTTGTAGGCCGACTGGCGAACCGCGCCTGGCCGCCCTCAAGGCCTCCAACCCCATCGTGCGCCGGGGCGAACGCAGTGTCTTGTAACGCAGCGCAGAGCCTGTGTGACGTGGACGCACTCGGTATCCCGCATGCCAGGGTATGGTCGGACGGCCTAGCGCACCGAACGATCATTCGGTATTATGCGTTGCCTAGTGCTCCGGTTCGGCCCGTCGGGGCATTTCGTCCCGAAGGTCGCCGGGTGAGGCGAAGTGGGTGGTACGACCATGACAGAGATCGTGCACACAGACGTGTTGTCGCCTGCCGATCGTTTCGACGCCTGGTGTGACGCGGTGGCGAGCACCTTCGTTCCCCTCGAGGCGCGGGTGCGCCGGGACGGCGGGTTCCGCGGAGGCCTCCGGGGGCAGTCGGTAGGAACCGTGCAGGTGAGTGATGTCAGCGGCGGCCCGGTCGAGGTCGAGCGGACTGCGGCGACGATTCGTCGTTCAGATCCGGGCTACTTGAAGCTGGGCATGCAGCTGCGGGGGTACTGCCTGGTCACGCAGGATGGCCGGGAAGCGGCGCTGACTCCCGGCGACTTCGCCGTTTACGACACCCGCCGACCATACGGCCTGGCGTTCGAGGACGATTTTCGACAGCTCGTGCTGATGTTCCCGCGTGAGCTGTTGCGGCTGCGGTCCGGCGATTCCGAGGTGGTAACGGCCCGCCGTATCTCCGGGCGCCGGGGCATCGGCGCTCTGGTGTCGCCGTTCTTGATGACGGTCGCCGAGCAGATGGAGACCGGGCAGCTCGCCTCCAGTTTTGATCTCGGCGACGCCGTGCTGAACCTGCTCGCCGCGGCATTCGCCGAACAACTGGGCTCGGAATCGAACGTGCCGCCGGAGACCCACCAACACGCACTGCTGCTGAAGATCAAGGCATTCATCGATGCACGACTCGATGACCCCGAACTGAGCAGCCCGACCATCGCCGGCGCCCATAACATTTCGATTCGCTACCTGCAGATGCTGTTCGAGGGGGAGGGGATCACGGTCACGTCCTGCATTCGACGGCGACGCCTCGAACGGGTGAGCCGGGACCTTCGGGACCCGAGAATGAGCTCGGTCCCGATCGGGACGCTCGCCGGCCGCTGGGGCCTGATCGATTCCTCGTATTTCTCGAAGCTGTTCCGGTCGACGTTCGGGCAGTCGCCCCGCGAGTACCGGGCAACGATGACCGCAGGCGAGTCGGCCCACCCGCTCCGGTAACGCAGTCGGCAGTTCGCCCCCGTCCCAGTTTCTCTGCGCCAGGCACCAAGACAGTGCCCGACGGAGAGCGCAGGATGGTGACGTCGTTCACATTCCGGTGTCCCGTGCGGCCAGCACCTCCCGGTCCCGGGGGACATCGACGGTGCGGCTCGATGCCGGCACCCACCACCAGCAGGAGACGATCAGCATGGCCATCGATTTCACCTTGACCGCCGAGCAGCGCGAACTGCAGTTGTCCGCCCGGGCATTCGCGGAGAACACGTTCGGCGACATCGCCGAGAAGATCCGACACCTGCCCACGGCTCGGGAACGGTTCGCCGCGACGCGGCCCGCATATGAGGAGGTCGTCACCCAGGGCTGGCTCCGCAAGATCATCCCGGCACCCGCCGGCGGTGAAGGCAACGGCCTGGTCGACATGGCGTTGATCGCCGAAGAGTTCTACGCGGTCGACGCGAACGTTTCACTCACCACGTTCGCCTCCCTGCTCGGACTACTGCCCGTGCTCAACGGCGGCAGCCCGGAACAGATCCAGCGGACCCTCGCCCCCTTCCTCTCCGGAACCGGTGCCCCATTGGCGGCGTTCTGCCACAGCGAACCCGGCGGGATCGCCAACTTCGCCGATCCCGCCCCCGCCGAAGGGACCCGCACCACCGCGGTGCTCGACGGTGACGAATGGGTGATCAACGGCTCCAAGCAGTGGATCAGCAACGCCACCGGATGGGACGGTGGCGGGGTGGACTTCCTCACCGTCGTCTGCCGGACCGACGTCGACGGGAATGGGCCGACCGGGCGGGCCACCTCGGTACTGCTGGTTCCGAAACCCGGGCACGGTCTTGTCACCGACGAGGATTTCGACACCCTCGGGCACCGCGGCCACCTCACCCCTCGCTTCCACTTCGACAACGTCCGAGTCCCGCGCGAGAACATCCTCGGCGAGGTCGGGTCGGGCAACAAACTAGTGGAGGCCAGCTTCGCCGGAACAGCCGCCCTGGTCGGGGTTTTCGGGGTCGGGCTGATGCGCGCAGCCTTCGACTTCACGTTGCACTTCGCCAAGACCGAGCGCCGCGCCGGATTGGTCCCGATCATCGAGCACCAGGCGGTCGGCTACGCCCTCGCCGACGCCAAGATCGCCATCGAAGCGGCCCGCTACCTGAGCTGGAAGGCCTGCCAGGCCCTCGACCTCCAGTTGCCCAGCGCCCTCGAACTGGCCGTGCAGGCGAAGATCTACGGCTCCGAAACCGCGGTGAAGGTCATCACCGACCTGATGCGGATCGTCGGCATCGACAGCTACAACCACGATCTACCGCTCGCACGCCTGCTGCAGGATGCGGTGGTGCTGCCCATCTTCGACGGCGGGAACATGGGTGTGCGCCGGCGTCAGCTCCACACCCTGCTCAGCGCGCCCGACTATGACCCTCTCGCCGCCTCGGCCGCCGAGTAGCAAGCCATCTCCCACGCGTCGGGACCGCCCCAACTCCAGATCACCGTTGTGCTCGGCTATCAGGTTGGTTGCAGCCGGCTGATCGGTGCGAGGCCTCCGAGTGTGCGCGCACATCCGGCTGCCGACCACCCTTGTGACGGACTCGGATGTTGCGGCGATCGAGGCGTTGAATTTCCTGGCCGCAGCCGGCCTTCCCGAGGACGTCGTGTCGCGGGCACTTACACGGTGTTGACTCCGATGCGTCCGCCGTCGACGTCGAGGATTGTGCCGTGTACGAAGCGGGCGTCGTCGGAGGCGAGGTAGAGCACTGCGCCGGCGATGTCTTCGGCGGTGCCTGGTCGGCCGGCGGGTGTGGAGTGCATCAAGGTGTCGGCGGGGGAGTCGGTGTCGGGTCCGGTGGGGCGGATGACGCCGGGGGAGACGGCGTTGACGCGCAGTCCCCGTGGCCCGAATTCGGCGGCCCAGGATCGGGTCAGGCTTTCCATCGCGGCCTTGGACGAGGCGTAGACGGGGCCGTGTGGGATGCCGAGGCGGGCCACCCATGAGCCGAGGTTGATGACGACGCCGCCACCGTTGTCGGTCATGTGTGGGGCCAGGGCCTGCACCAGGAAGAGGGGTGCCTTGACGTTGACGGCGTAGATGCGGTCCACGATGTCGTCGTCGACGGTCATCGTGCCGGAGGCCGGGAAGATGCCGGCGTTGTTGACCAGGATGTCGAGGTGTCCGCCGGTCAGGCGCAGTGCATGCTCGGCGAGGGCGTGGCTGGTGGCGGAGGTGCCGTCGAGGTCGGCGGCGAGGAAGTCCGCGCGGCCTCCTTTCGCGTGGATCGCGGCGATGGTCTCGTTCCCACGTGTCGTGTCGCGGCCGGAGACGATGACGTGGGCGCCTTCGGCGGCGAAGGCGGCGGCGATTGCGCGCCCGATGTGGGAGGTCGATCCGGTGACGAGGGCGGTGCGGCCCTGCAGTCGGTTGCTGAGGTGATTGGTCATGTCCCGACCGTAGAAAGTATTTTTTGGACCAGCAAGTCCAGAAAGTTGGGTGTGTTCGCTGGTAGTGGAGTTATGGAGGGTTGGCCGGTCCAGAATTGCGTTACCCTCGGGACATGCCGATCACTGCGAGGGGGCTCGCTACCAGAGCGCGCATCGTCGAGGGTGCCGCGACTCATCTTCGGGGTGGTGAGCCCGGTCAGGTCACGCTCGACGACATCCGTGCGATCACCGGAACCAGCAAGGGGCAGCTGTTCCACTACTTTCCGGGCGGCAAGGACGAGTTGCTGCTCGCCGTCGCCGTCTACGAGGCGGGCCGGGTCCTCGACGATCAGCAACCGCACCTCGGCGCGCTGACCTCGTGGGCGGCGTGGCTGAGGTGGCGGGATGCGTTGGTCACCCGCTACCGCGCTCAGGGGGCGCATTGTCCGCTCGGGTCGCTGCTGGCCCAGGCGGGCGGAACGCCGGGGGCATATGAGGTGGTCCGAACACTGCTGGCGCAGTGGCGGACCCACGTCGCGGCAGGGATCGAGGCGATGCAGGCGGCAGGCGAGATCCGGGCCGGCGTGGATGCGCCGCGCACCGCGTCCGCGTTCATCGCGGGAATTCAGGGTGGGGTGCAGGTCCTGCGGTCGACGGGCAGTGTCGAGGATCTCGAAGCCGTCCTCGACACGCTGATCGACTATCTTCGGGGCCCGGGATCGACCGGCGCTGCCTGCTGATCGACAGAGCCGGCTCCGGGAGCCGGCTTGCTCGATATCTGGGCAGCATTCCCCGCGACCGAACGGACGTGTGTGGGAGCGTGATCTCGCGCGGCATCGTTTGTGCCGATGAGCCGGATGTCTGCTTCGTTCCCGGGTAGACGGTGAATCGGGCGCCGGCATACTCCACCACCGAGCGGTGGGTCGCGGCGCGTCATCAGCGGTGGTGGGCTGGAGGCCGTGACGTCTCACCGTCTACGCCGCTGCCATCGCAACCACCCATCGCAGTGACGCAATCACGCCCGAAGTCCGCGTCGCCGAGCCTGATTCATCAACGGCAAGCGGGACAGCGCAATACAACTCGGATGTGCTTGGTGTCGGTGGGGAGGCGACCACGGCCCGTGATCGTCCGGAGGTACTGTTCTGCGACTCCAGTACGGGTGGAAACTGCTTCCTCGGAAGACCCATCGTTCGGACGCAATCCCGGCAAGCGGATGAGTGGGCGCCGACCCCGGCGGGTACCCCCTAGATGGTGAATGGATGACCTCCCACGACGCGATCCGACGTTGGATCGCTGAACAGATGTGCTCCACCTCGAGACCGCCGATACAGTCCCCAGGTTGGTTGACCTCCCCACGGGTTCCCGCCGGTTTACGTGTCGACAAATCGCTCCGACCCGGCGGCGGATGACGTGCCCTTCAGTGCGAGTGGTGCGGGGTGCCATCCGCCCCTCTCGGCGCTATTGGTGAACAACGCGAGCGCGGTGCACCGGCTCCGCGAGTTCACCGTAGGTAAGTTGTAGTTGCGGGGCCGCGGCGGGTTTTGTGGGCGCTGCTGCGGTCTCCGCGAGTGGTGGACGGCGACGAAATGTGTCTCATACGCCCGCCGGCTTCGAGTGGGCGGCTCCTTCGTGGTGCCGGGCGCCGGGGGCGGCGCTCACAGCTCGACGCGTAGACCGCCACCTCGGCCGTTTGACGAGCACAGACGATGGAGGATCGATGCCGACCAGTAGGAACAACGCGGACAAGAACGCTGGCTCCGAACCGAAGCTGCTCTCCGGTGGAAACCCGCAGATCCCGAAGGGGGCGGGTGACGGACCGGTGCAGGCCTATATCGCCGCGATGCCCGAGTGGAAGCGCTCGCTGGGCGAGCGGCTCGATCGCCTGATCGTGCGGACCGTCCCCGAAGTGCACAAGGCCGTGAAGTGGAACCAGCCGTTTTACGGGCACGACGGCGAGGGCTGGTTCCTCAGCTTCCGCTGCTACACGAAGTACGTCCAGCTTCAGTTCTTCCGAGGGACCTCGCTGGACCCTGTTCCGCCCAAGGCGTCCAAGCACGACGAGGTGCGCTACGTCGACATCCGCGAAGACGACGATCTCGACGAGGGCCAGCTCCGTTCCTGGATCGAGCAGGCAAGCAACCTGCCCGGCGAGAAGATGTAGAGCACCCGTCGGAGAGCATCCCGAATCGTCGCCCGGTCGTGGTGCGCACCACGACCTCCACCTGCCGCCCCCGCATGGGAGGCAAGCATCTGCCAGCTGCCACCGGAGAGTCGTCGGAGCTCGGGGCACTCCCCGGTGATGACGACTGCATGTCCACGCTCAGATCGAGGTGTGTTTGGACGTATCTGCTGTTTTCTGCGACGGTCAGACGTCATCCGCGGCGTCCCGCCCATTGCGCTACTGCTGTGTCCACCCCTTTGAACCGTTTCCTCCCCATACGTGCCGTAATTGCCGGCCCCGACGCTGTGTTGTCGGGGCAGGGCACGACGCCTGGCACATGGGCCCGGCACCGCGGGATCGTCTACCGCGGCCGGTCCGCCGGCAGTGTCTGCATCGCGATCACCGAACGCGCCACCGACGCGTTCCCTGCGCTGCCGGCGTTGTCGCTGCCTATCAGCTCGGCTACACCATCACCTGACTCTGCGACCGGGTGGGCGAACCGGTTAGTCCGGCGGCGCATGGCGTCCGGCACCGGGGTCGGCCGTCTGAGCCGAACTGTCAATTATTTGAATCAGGTCGAGCTGAATGTGCCCATGCGGAACTATCCGCCGGTGTCCGTTGTTGACGCATGCAGCAGTCGCGAAGGATCGCGGCACTCGACGAAGGGGCAACACGAATATGCGCATCGGAATCATCGGAGCTGGTCAGATCGGTGGCACGCTGACACGCAGGCTGACTGCGCTCGGTCACGATGTGCGCGTGTCGAACTCTCGGACACCCGACACCCTCGCAGACCTCGAGGCGGAGACCGGTGCAAAGGCGGTACTGAACACCGAAGCCGCCGAGGGTGCAGACCTGGTGATCGTGAGCATCCCGCAGAAGAACGTCGTGGACCTTCCTACCGGCATCCTCGCAGGCGCTGCCGATGGTGCTCCGGTGATCGAGACCAACAATTACTACCCGCAGCAGCGAGACGGATTGATCGCCGCCATCGAAGACGGTCAGGTAGAAAGTGAATGGGTGCAAGAACACCTCGGCGTTCCGGTGTTCAAGGCATTCAACGGAATCTGGTGGAAGCACCTTCTCGAGAAGGGCCTACCGGAGGGGTCGAGCGGCCGGATCGCGCTCCCCGTCGCCGGCGACGACGCACTGAAGAAGCAGGTGGTATTCGACCTGATCAATCAGCTCGGCTTTGACCCTGTCGACGCCGGCACCGTCGAAGATTCCTGGCGTCAGCAGCCGGGAACCCCGGTCTACGGCAGAAATTTTGATCGGGAAGCTACGTTGAAGGCACTCGCGCAGGCAACGCCTGAGCGCACTGACGAGTGGCGTGCTGTGGTGGAGTAGCGCTCGGTGTCGAGCGGCGATTCCCGAATAGGAAGACGGCGCTCGGGGCACTGTCAACTTGTCTGGAAGGTGAGCCAGCGTAGTTGTTTTGGGCATGAATTGGGTGATTTTCGTGCTGCTGTTCGCGGTTCAGGCGGCAGCGGCGGTCCCGGTCGCGTCCTGCCAGGCCGCGAAGCGATCCAGAACTCACTCATCCGCCTTCGCCGGGGCCGCGGTCTACAAACCAGGCGGCGACCTGCGCGCGGGAGGTGAAACCGAGCTTGGCCAGCACGTGCTCGACGTGTCCTTGCGCTGTGCGTGGCGAGATCACCAGGCGGGTGGCGATTGCTTTGTTGGTCAAGCCCTCAGCGACCAGCTCGGCGACCTGTAGCTCGCGTTTGGTCAGTGGCGGCGGCGAAACGGAAGAGGGCACCACTGCATTCGCCGCATGAGGTTCGTTGAGGGCGTAGGCGACAGCAGTGTTCAAGTTCAAGGCCTGCCATGACCGACGCAGCGGAATCCGACACCGGCTTCCACCGAAGTCCAGGACCACGGTGTCACCGCGTTCGATCACCCGGTCACCGGCCTCGTGGTGCGGATTGGCGCCGTTGGGTCCGGATCCGACGACGGTGAAATCAACCTGCTCGTGCCCGAATCGGCGCAGCAACCCCGCCAGCTCGGCTGCGACCTCGCGTTCACGCCTACCGGCGAAAGACGCCTGCACGATGTGCTCATGTCGGAGATGCCGTATCTGCCTGCAGGGTCCAGTAGTGCACCGGCCACCGGATACGGATCGGTGCCATCGGCCCATTCGACGAGCGACACCGCAGCCGTACCCTCCGCGGATTCGGCATCAGGCCGCTCGAGCGCGGGAACCACCATGGTCGGTTGACGATCCGGGCACAACACCAAAATCGTGAGGCGTTCGGTGATCGCGGTCGGCCGATACCCCGCCAACCAGACCAGGTCAGGTCCGGGCGTGACGAGAACACCGTCCAGGCCGACGGCGAGGGAATCGTGAACAACCCGCGTCATACGGGCGGCGTAGTCGTCGGCGGTGAACGGTGCCGGCATCGGATGCGCGATCGATGTCATCAGGCCCTCCGGTGACCTCGGGATGGTCGACTGCCCTCCGAATATCTCCGCAACGGAACCGAAGTCGTTCCGGCGAACCAGCCACGTCGCACGTCCTGCGAGGACGGCTGCTCAGGGCCCTCCGCTCGATCGGCACCGCGCCGACACGGTTCACCTCCCACGCGTTGCGTAATCGCACGCTCTATCGAATTGTGCTCCCGCCCAGCCCAACAAATACGTTTTTCGATTCGGAAACGAGGGCACGACAGCGCAGTTCAATTCTTTATCTCGGTTCAATATCGGACTGATCGGACAGGTCTCGGCCCCTCGTAGACGGTGGCGGTAACGCCATGAAGGGCATTGCCGCCATTGGCCCGTGAACCGCTCGATGGACGTGACGCAGGCGAGGCCGCCCCCGCAGGCGCCCGGGCCATGACTGTGCGCGGCGCCGCGTTTCTCGGCGTCGGTTCGATGGTCGGAGCCGGCATCTTCGCTCTCCTCGGAGAGGCCGGGGCCGTGGCCGGTTCCGCGGTGTGGCTGTCGTTCCTGCTGGCCGGGGTGGTGGCCACCTGCAGGGCTATGCCGTCGCGAAGTTGGGAGCGCGGTACGCCTCCTACCCCGGAGGCGATGTGAATCCAGCCCCAGGCGATGAGGTCGAACCGGTAGGGGTACTCCACACCCACCGAGAATCCATCGCGCGGCTGAGGGTGCGGGGATCACCTTCGAGGATCTGGGGCAGGTCGGTTCTCCGGGCGGGGGTGGGCCCGGGCCCAGGCGGCATAGCGGGCGGCGAGGGGAGCGGCGGTGAGTCCGTGCGCCAGTACGGAGAGAGCGATCGTGATCACCGCGGTGGTCAGGAGCAGTTCTTCGTGGGGTAGTTCGCCCGGTTCTTCGATGATGAGGATGGCGAAGACGATGGTGGCGAGGCCGCGGGGCCCGAACCAGCCGAGAAAGGCCACGGTCGGGGCGCGTGGATGGGTGCCGACAAGGGACAGTGCGACGGGAATCATCCGGACGACGGTCAGGCTCACGACGGCGTATCCGAGCACGGCCCAGGAGAGACGACCGAGTGCGGGACCGAGCAGCACGGCGCCGAAGACGATGAAGGTCACGGCGCTGAACAGGTCACCGGTTTCGTCGATCATGTGCCCGGCGTCGTCGTCGACGTCGGCGCGGCGCCGGAGTGCGCCGAAGGTCAGTCCGCCGACGAACGCGGCGATGAATCCGGAACCGCCCAGCGGCACGGCGGCGGTGTAGGCGAGCAGTGCTGCGGTCACCGGCACGGTGTGCGCCCACAGTGGATCGAGGGCGTGGCGCCGACTGGCCGTCGCCAGGACGGCGGCGGCGAGTACGCCTGCCCCGACCCCGGCGACGACCCCGTAACCAATTTGCTCGGTGACCAGACGGGCGGCCGCACCGTCGCCGATCGCACCCGCTTCGGCTTGCGCGATCGCGAGCACGATCAGGAACAACGGCACACAGATACCGTCATTGAGGCCGCTTTCGACGTTCAAGCCCTGGCGTATCCGCATCGGCAGCACGGGGAGGGTGACCACGGCCTGACCGAGCGCGGCGTCGGTGGGGGCGAGGATCACTGCGAGCAGCAACGCCTCGGGCCAGGCGAGATCGCCGAGCACGATCGCGGCGGCACCGAATCCGGCCGCGATGGTCAGCGGCAGGCCGATACCGAGAAGTCGCGCCGGTAAGGAAATCTCGGTGCGGAGTTCGGCCAGGTCGACGTGCGCAGCGTCGGAGAACAGCACCAACGCCAGGGTCACCTCGGCGAGCAGTTTGACGATCTCGGCGGTGGCGTGCACGTCGACCACTCCGGCCGCCTCCACGCCGAGCAGCAGCCCGGTGACGGTGAAGACGATCGGGGCGGTGATCGGCGTGCCCGCAACGCGCCGGGAGATCGCCGCGAAGCCGAGCAGGACCACGGCGATCGCGGGCAGCGCCCACGTCATGGCGGCCACGCGTCATTCTCGGTCGATGTCGGCGTGGCGCGAGGTCGTGTCGTGAGACCGCAACCCTCGATCCGCATGATGAATCTCCTGTCCCATCGTCGTCCTCATCCGTTGCGGAAATGCCTGTCGCACTGTTCGTTGTCGCTAGCCGTTTATCTCGCCGGTCGATATGGCCGTGCGGCTCCGGTCTCTGTCGGGGTGCCAGGTCGAGACGGCCCAAATCACCACGGCGTTGAGGGCGATGATCGTGATCGCCCACATTGGGTAGTAGGGCAACCAGAGGAAGTTGACGAGGATCGAGATTGCGCAGATCACCATGGCGCCCCCTCGCGCCCAGGCGGCACCGGTGAACAGGGCGATTCCGGCGGCGGTAACGATCGCGCCGAGAACCAGGTGGGTCCACCCCCATGCGGTGAGGTCGAATTGGTAGGTGTAGTCGACTCCGGTGACTATTACCTCGTCCTTGGAGATCGCGGACAGGCCCTGGAGTAGCTCGAGGACACCGACGGTAACCAGCAGAACCGCGCCACCCATCGCGGACCCTTGCGCCACACCGCGTTTGACCACAGATTCCTCGGACATGACCGTTTCCCTTCCCGGGCAACGCGTGAAGTTTCCGGCGAACTCCATTGTCCTCCGGTCGGGCCGGTGATGGCGGCAATTCGCGGCAGAAGTGGGCCCGCCGAGTTGTCACCAGGACCAGGAGCGCGGGGGACGACGCCCACGCGTGATGGATTCCGACCCAGGACCGTCGTCACCGGATATCGAACATGCCCGCGGTCACCGCCTCCGGCCCATTGCCCTGGCAGGTTGTCGCGGGATGCGCCAACCGACGCACTTCATTTCCGCTGCCCAGGCGCCGTCCGTTGCCTCCGGTGGTTCACCCTGGGGCGGTCAACATCGGCGCGATCAGCCGCATGGGCCGATTGTGCGCCCATGTGACTTCACGCCCGTCGAACGTTGGGAGGACCCGCGCCGCCATGACCATTTGGACCCGCCCCCTCTGGCTTGGTGCCTTGCTGGTCGTTGGTGGCTCGGTCGTCCAGATCAGACATGCGGTAGTGGTGGCCCGCGCACTGTGGGTGCTCGCCGCGCTCACCTTCGTGGCGACGGTCGTCGGGGCGGTGACCGCTGCGGAAAGCTCGCTGCCTGTTGCTGGCCCTCGTGGTTCCGATCCCATTCGCGGGACTGATTTACGGAACCAACTGGGTTCACCAACCCGCCGTCCAGTACGTTCATCACTGCCCGGACGGACCCTGACGAGCCTGGAATCACACGATTCTCCTTTGGCGCATCGTCCTACTGGCAGCGCAAAGCAGAGGGTCGTTGGTCCCCGGTTCCGGGGACCAACGACATGGATTCCGGTGCCCCGTTCTACAACAGCTACCGAAGCAGCGACGGCCACTACATGACCGTGGGCAGCGTCGAGCCGAGGTTCTACACGAACCTCCTGCGGGTGCTCGGGCTCCAACACGACCTGCACGACCTGCAAAATGACCGGGCCCGATGGCCGGAGGCCAAACGCCGCATCGCAGACGTCTTTGCCACCAAACTCGCGCTGAATGGACAACACTCTTCGCCGGCGCCGAAGCTTGTGTGACACCCGTCAACGCTGTCGAAGAAGTTACATCCGATCCGCACGTGCGTGCACGCGAAATAATGCTGGACCAGAACGGAATCAAGTTTCCGCGGCTGCGCCGCGACTGAGTCGCACGGAGCTGAAACTCAGCGACTCATCCATCCGGCCACTCGCTCTAAACGATGTCGTCGAGCAATGGCGCAGCGCTGATGCCGGACTTGTTCACCACGGAGCCATTCACATTGGTCGGCACACAATGTGAGTCCGGGCATTCCTCCTTCCCGACCAGAGATTTCTGCCCGGTCTGCTATTCCACCGACGTCCAACCGATCGAACTGCCCCCTTCCGGGACGTTCACCACGGTTCACCAAGCCCCGCTCGGGGTGACAGTTCCCTATCACCTGGCCTTCGTGAGGCTTCCCGGTCCCGTGGTTCTCCTGTCCCGGCTGCAACTCGCCACCGGTGGGGAACCGCAGATCGGCGACGAAGTACATATCGTTCCATCCCGGATGCGGGGTTGACGACGTCGACCATCTCACCGTCGCTTTCGAACTGAAGGAGCACGCATGACGAGGACACCGGTCCATGAACCTCATCGGAGCGCTCTCGCCCGTTCGCCAGGCGCTTCCAGGCGACCAACAAGCCCGACGGCACCAACCCGACAACATGGACATCTATGGCAAGGAACCTCGAAGCGACCTCGAGACCGGGGTTACGAAACGGAACAGGAAGGGTTATGCATTCACTCAATCGAGCTGCTGCTGTCGTTGGGCTCGGCGCAACGACATTCGGAAGACTGTCAGGAAAATCGGCTGAACAGCTCGGAGCCTGTGCACTGGACAACGCGTTAGCAGAGGCTGGCCTCCCGGCCTCCGACGTCGACGGTCTCATCGCATGTCGAGTGGGCTATGAGGCGGTGGCGGCCATGATGAGCCTGCGCCCACGTTAGGTGGCAAGCCTCCCTGCGGAGGGCAGAATGACCGGCCCCGCAATACAGCAAGCCATCACAGCCATCGCCGCAGGACAGTGCCATCGAGTCGCACTGGTGAATGGCAACAACGGTGCCACCGCCAACTCCACCTACGGTGGCTTCGTTGGCAAAGCGATGGTTGACATCGCGATGATCGCGACCATGATCAGGCGGCGCGCCCGAACCTGACGGTTTTCAAATGCTCGCTGAGATCTACGCAGTCGCTCTTGTACGAGATAGTGGTGGATTTCCTGATCCTGGCGCCCGATCATCTCCCGCTCCTGATGGGCGTGCTAACCAACCCGGCAGAGCGGCGCTCACCGATGTCGAACCGCAACTAACCGGCAGCGTCGACGAGGTAGGTGTTGAGAACTCGTGCAATGTCCGCCAAAGCTCGTGGCGTGGTCATACGAATATGGGTGGCATCGATGGGATAGTAGTCGATTGAACCAGTTATGTATGGTTGCCAGCAACTTTCGGCAACCTCCCGAGTCATATCGTCAGCTGCGGCGGCGAAGAAAACCATGTCTCCGTCGAACACGGCGGGGTGGTAGTCGGCGACCAACCGGGGCGCGTCATTGAAGGATTCGACGATCCGCTTCACGTGTGATGGCTGGAGAAACTCGAATGACCCGGTTCGCAGATGAATCAATTCGGTCGCTTGTTCAGCCGACATGGTTTCCCCCGCGGCATCGAAGTCTTCGGCACCGAATCCAAACAGATCGGCTAGCTCGACCAGGATGTCTTCAACAGTGAATTCCTGGTTTGCAGTCGAATCCGCTTCGCGGAAAAAGCTGTCCAGCATCGCCAGCATCGAGACCTGTTTCCCGAGAAGGCGAAATCGTGTGGCTACGGCGTGGGCAATAACTCCGCCCAAGGACCAGCCGAGCAGGTGATATGGCCCATCTGGTTGCACGGCCTGGATCTCCCGGACGTAGTGCTCCGCCAACTGTTCGATCGAACGGGGATGCGGGTCGTCTTCGACGAGTTCGGGGGATTGCAGCCCGTAGATTCGCCGTCTCGGTTCGGTGTATCGACCCAAACCTGCGTAGCACCAGGCCAATCCGCTAGCCGGGTGTATGCAAAAGATCGGGTCGGAATCCCCAACTGATGTGATCGGGAACAGGACGTCGAATGCCGAAGGTCCGGTCGGCACAATAGGTGTAGACCCGTCGGAGACCGCCTCGACTCTACTGGCGATCGCTTCCACCGTGGCTCCAGTGAAGAGCCATGTCACTTGCATCTCGACGTCGAGAGCCTCGCGCAGCCGCGCACTGACCTGGATGGCGAGCAGCGAGTTGCCGCCCAGGGTGAAGAAGTCGTCGTCGAGTCCGACGCGGTCGACGCTGAGGACGTCGGTGAAGACGTCGGCGATGGTCTGTTCGGTGGGGGTGACCGGTGGTCGGAACTGCCGGTTCAACGGCGCTGGTGCGGGGAGTGCGCGGCGGTCGATCTTGCCGTTGGTGGTCAGGGGTAGTGCGTCGAGGATGGTGATGGGGGTGGGCACCATGTAGTCGGGGAGGTGGTCGGCGGCGAAGGTGTGGATTGTGGTGGGGTCGAGGGGGGTGTGGTCGCGGGGGACGACGTATCCGACGAGTCGGTCGCCGGTGTGGTGGTCGTGGTGGACTGTCACTGCGGCGTGGGTGATGTCGGGGTGGGTGGTGAGGGTGGCTTCGATTTCGCCGAGTTCGATGCGGTGGCCGCGGATTTTGACTTGGAGGTCGCGGCGGCCGAGGTATTCGAGGGTGCCGTCGGGGTGCCAGCGGACGAGGTCGCCGGTGCGGTACATGCGTTGGCCGGGTGGGCCATAGGGGTTGGCGATGAACCGTTCGGCGGTCAGTGCGGGTCGGCTGTGGTATCCGCGTGCCAGCTGTACCCCGGACACATACAACTCGCCTACCACCGCCACCGGTACCGGATGCAAGCGATGATCCAGCACGTAGGCGTGGCAGTTGGTCTGGGGTGTGCCGATGGGTACCACCGACTCTTCGTGCTGGGTGCAGCGGTGGCAGATGACGCTGACGGTGGTTTCGGTGGGCCCGTACTGGTTCCATACCGTCGCCGGACCGAACTCCGCCAACCGTGCGACCGTCTGCCCGGACAGCGTTTCACCGCCGAGGTAGACCACCCGCACGCCGCGGAGGACGTCGGGTGATCGGCTGGCCATCAGGGCGGTCAGTACCGTCGGCACCGACGCCACGTGAGTGACCTTCTGTGCCCGGATGAGTTCGGCGAGGTAGTCGGGGTCGCGTTGGCCGTCGGGCCCTGCCAAGACCACGCAGCCCCCGACCTGCAGCGGTGCGAAGAGGTCGGGGGTCGACGCGTCGAAGGTCACCGCGTTGCTCTGCAGAAGACGATCACCGGCACGGTGATCGAACGCCTCGACCACCCACTGAGCCTCGTTGACGATCGCGCTGTGCGCCACGGTCACCCCCTTCGGCCGGCCGGTCGATCCCGAGGTGAACATCACGTACGCCATGTTCTGCGGGCGTAGTGGTGCGCGGCGGTCCGCGTCGGTCACCGGCGCCGCGGACAGCGGTGACAGATCGATGGTGTCGAGGTGGAGGACCGGTACCGGGTCGGGCAGGTCGTCTTGGTCGTCGTGGGTGGTGGTCAGCATGCAGGTGGGTTGTGCCACTGCGAGAATGAAGTGTGTGCGCTCGGCTGGGTGGTCGGGGTCGATGGGCAGATACGCTGCACCGGCGGTGAGGGTGGCGTAGACGCCGACGATGAAGTCGAGGGAGCGGCGCATTCGCAGTGCCACGATGGTTTCCGGGCCCACACTCTGGGTGATCAGGTGTCGGGCGAGACGGTTGACGCGTGCATCGAACTCGGCGTAGGACAGTGTTCGGTTTCCGTCCACCACCGCGGGCGCGTCGGGTGTGCGCGCGACCTGCGCACCGAACATCGACACCAGTGTGTCGGTGGTTGTCGCATGATCGGTGTGGTTCCAGTCCTCGAGGATCAGCTGTTTTTCGGTGGGGTCGAGGAGGTCGATGTCGCCG
Source organism: Rhodococcus sp. JS3073 (assembly GCF_026810085.1). Lineage (NCBI taxonomy): Bacteria > Bacillati > Actinomycetota > Actinomycetes > Mycobacteriales > Nocardiaceae > Rhodococcus > Rhodococcus sp. JS3073. The sequence continues at coordinate 7,866,326 of NZ_CP113951.1, forward strand.
ACCGGGCTGTCGGGCCCGGCGACCGCTGCCTCGAGGAGCCGGGTGAACCGGTCTGCGAATCCGCGGACGGTGTCCTCGTCGAACAGGTCCTGTGCGTAAGTCAGCGCGGCGGTCAATCCTCGAGCGGCACCGTCGCGATCGACGCGTTCACTCACCGTCAGCGTGAGGTCGAACTGGGTGGCGGTGTGGTCGATGTCCTCGATGTGGGCGGTCAGTCCCGCCAGTTCGAGCTTCGGGGGCTCTTGGTTCTGGAAGACGAGCATCACCTGGAACAGTGGGTGTCGGGTGGTCGATCGTGCCGGGTTGAGGGCCTGGACCACCCGTTCGAACGGCACGTCGGCGTGCTCGAATGCGGCCAGGTCGGTTTCTCGCACCGTCGTGAGCAGTTGGGTGAAGCTGCTGGCGGCGTCGACCGGGGTTCGCAGTGCGAGGGTGTTGACGAACATGCCGACCAGATCGTCGAGTGCCGGGTCGCCGCGGCCGGCGACCGGGGTGCCGATGATGATGTCAGTGGTGCCCGACATCCGGGCCAGGAACATCGCGAACGCGGTGTGCACCACCATGAACACGGTCGCGGTGTGTTGTCGTGCGAGTTCGGCTGCCGCGCGGTGGGTGTGTGCGTCGATGGTGAACGTGTGTGTCCGGCCACGGTGCGACACCACCGACCGGGTCCGGTTCCCCGGCAATTCGAGCTGTTCGGGCAGCCCGTCGAGTGTGGAACGCCAGTAGGTCAGCTGTTGCGCGAGCACCGAGTTGGGGTCGTCGTCGGAGCCGAGTAGTTCGCGCTGCCATAGGGTGTAGTCGGCGTACTGCACCGCCAGTGGTGGCCACGATGGCGTGTGTCCGCCGGTTCGGGCCGTGTAGGCGGCCATGAGATCCCGGGCCAGCGGGGCGATCGAGGAGCCGTCGGCGCAGATGTGGTGCAGCACCACGGCGAGCACGTGTTCGTTGTCGGCTGTCTCGAACAGGGCGGCCCGTACCGGCACCGATGTGGTGACGTCGAACTCGGCGGAGGCCATCGACAGCAGTCGTGCGGCGAGCTCGTTCTCGGTCACCGCGGCGGTGGCGAATCCGCTACTGACCTCGGCTGCCGGGACGATCGCTTGGTGCGGGCCGGCCTCGGATTCGGGGTAGATCGTCCGGAGGGTCTCGTGCCGGTTGACGAGGTCGGCGATCGCTGCCAGCAGTGCGGCGGTGTCGATTGTTCCCGCGAGGCGCACGGCGAATGGGATGGTGTAGACCGGTGAGTGTGGGTCGAACCGGTTGAGGAACCAGATGCGTTGCTGTGCATACGATAGCGGGATGTGTTCGGGTCGGGGCCGGGGCAGCAGCGGTGTGTGTGCGTCCGCCGTCGCCCGGGAGGCGAGCCACGTCGACAGTGCCTGCACCGACGACGCCTCGAACAGCACCCGCATCGGTACCCGCGCATCCATCGCCACACCCAGCCGCGACACCACCTGCGTCGCAAGCAGCGAGTTGCCGCCGAGGGTGAAGAAGTCGTCGTCGAGTCCGACCCGCTCGCGGCCGAGGACGTCGGCGAACACCCCGGCAACGACCCCCTCCTCCGCCGTCATCGGCGCCCGGTACTGTGGCACCGGCAATACCGGTGCCGGCAACGCCCGCCGATCCACCTTCCCACTGGCCGTCAACGGCAACCGATCCAGCACGGTTATCGGCGAGGGCACCATGTAGTCGGGGAGGCGGTCCGCGACCATCGCGCGGACACGATCCGGGTCGAGGTGGGCGCCGTCACGTGAGACGACGTAGCCGACGAGCCGGTCCCCGGTGCGGGGATCGTGGTGCACCGCGGCGACAGCCTGGGTTACGTCGGGATCCGCCGTCAGGGTTGCTTCGATTTCGCCGAGTTCGATGCGGTGGCCGCGGATTTTGACTTGGAGGTCGCGGCGGCCGAGGTATTCGAGGGTGCCGTCGGGGTGCCAGCGGACGAGGTCGCCGGTGCGGTACATGCGTTGGCCGGGTGGGCCATAGGGGTTGGCGACGAACCGTTCGGCGGTCAGTGCGGGTCGGCTGTGGTATCCGCGGGCCAGCTGGACCCCGGACACATACAACTCGCCCACCACTGCCACCGGTGCCGGATGCAAGCGGTGGTCCAGCACGTAGGCGTGGCAGTTGGTCTGGGGTGTGCCGATGGGTACCACTCTCTGTTCGTGCTGGGTGCAGCGGTGGCAGATGACGCTGACGGTGGTTTCGGTGGGCCCGTACTGGTTCCATACCGTCGCCGGACCGAACTCCGCCAACCGTGCCACCGTGTGCCCGGACAGTGTTTCACCGCCGAGGTAGATCACCCGCACGCCGCGGAGGACGTCGGGTGATCGGCTGGCCATCAGGGCGGTCAGTACCGTCGGCACCGAGGACATGTGGGTAATCGCTTGGGTGCGGATGAGTTCGGCGAGGTAGTCGGGGTCGCGTTGGCCTTCGGGCCCTGCCAAGACCACGCAGCCCCCGACCTGCAGCGGTGCGAAGAGGTCGGGGGTCGATGCGTCGAAGGTCACCGCGTTGCTCTGCAGGAGACGGTCACCGAAGCCGTAATCTAACGCAACCCACTGCACCTCGTTGACGATCGCGGTGTGCGCCACGGTCACCCCCTTCGGCCGGCCGGTCGATCCCGAGGTGAACATCACGTACGCCATGTTCTGCGGGCGTAGTGGTGCGCGGCGGTCCGCGTCGGTCACCGGCGCCGCGGACAGCGGTGACAGATCGATGGTGTCGAGGTGGAGGACCGGTACCGGGTCGGGCAGGTCGTCTTGGTCGTCGTGGGTGGTGGTCAGCATGCAGGTGGGTTGTGCCACTGCGAGAATGAAGTGTGTGCGCTCGGCTGGGTGGTCGGGGTCGATGGGCAGATACGCTGCACCGGCGGTGAGGGTGGCGTAGACGCCGACGATGAAGTCGAGGGAGCGGCGCATCCGTAGTGCCACGATGGTTTCCGGGCCCACACTCTGGGTGATCAGGTGTCGGGCGAGACGGTTGACGCGTGCATCGAACTCGGCGTAGGACAGTGTTCGGTTTCCGTCCACCACCGCGGGCGCGTCGGGTGTGCGCGCGACCTGCGCACCGAACATCGACACCAGTGTGTCGGTGGTTGTCGCATGATCGGTGTGGTTCCAGTCCTCGAGGATCAGCTGTTTTTCGTCGGGGTCGAGGAGGTCGATGTCGCCGACTGGGCTGTCGGGATCGGCGATGATGGCTTCGAGGGCGCGTAGGTATCGGTTGAGCAGGGCTTGGACGTATGGTTCGTCGAACAGGTCGTGGAGGTAGGTCAGGGTTAGTCGGATTTGGGTGTCGGCGGTGATTTTCAGGGCGAGGGGGTAGTGGGTGTTGTCGTTGGCGGTGATACCGGTGAGGGTGATGCCGTCGAGTGCGGCGGCCTGTTCGGTGAGTGCGGCGTGTTCGACGGGATACGACTCGAACACCGTCAGGGTGTCGAACAGGGCGTCGGTTGTGCCGGCGGATTGCTGGATGTCGGTGAGCCCGAGGTAGTGGTGGTCGAGCAGGTCGGTTTGTTCACGGTGCATCCGCGTCAGTAGTTGGGTGATCGACTCGTCGGGGTCCGCTCGCACCCTGACCGGCACGGTGTTGATGAACAGTCCGATCATCGATTCCACGCCTGCGAGCTGGGGTGGCCGTCCTGACACGGTGCTGCCGAAGACGGTGTCGTCGCGGCCGGTCATCCGCATCAGCAGAATTCCCCAGGCCGCCTGCATCACCGTGTTGACGGTGACATCGAGTCGGGCGGCCAACTCGGACAGGGCACGTGTTTTGTGCTCGCCGAGATCGGCGGTTACGTCACCGGCCCGGGAGGAGATCTCTCGGCCCGGGTCGGCGGGGGCGAGCAGGGTCGGGCCCTCGACACCCTCGAGCGCCGCCGCCCAGGCCTGCCGCGACGCTGCCTCGTCTTGTTCGGTGCGCCATTCCAGATAATTGCGATACGGGCGGGTGGGAGGCAACGCCGACGGCTCGTCGCCGGCGGCATAGAGTGCGAGCATGTCCGTCATCAGTAGTGGCATGGACCAGCCGTCGAGCAGGATGTGGTGGTTGGCGACGACCAGCTCGTATCGGTCCTCGGCTACCGTGACCAGTGTGAATCGGATCAACGGCGGTGCGGTCAGGTCGAAGTGGGTGGCCTGATCGTCGGCCAGCAGTCGCGTCAACGCGTCCGGGCGAGTGGTGTCGTCGACTTGGCGTAGATCGACCTCGGACCATGGCACCGGCAGCTTGTCGAGTACCAGCTGGACGGGTATGCCGTCGGCTGCCTCGACGAACGCCACCCGCAGGTTCGGGTGGCGATCCAGTACCGCCTGTGCCGCCGCATGCAACCGGGTGGCGTCCACCCGGCCGGTGAGGGTGAATACGACCTGCATCGAGTACACGTCGACCGATGACGCGGCCAACAGCGCGTGGAACAGCAGACCCGACTGCAGCGGCGTCAGGGGCCACACGTCCGTGACGGCCGGATACGCCGCTTCCCAGCGGTCGATGTCCGATTGACGTGCGGTGATCAACGGTAGATCCGACGGTGTCAGCCCGCCGGCGTCGGGGGTCTGCGCATGGGTGGCGAGCGCGGCGAGCGCCGCACACCATTGTTCCGTCAAGTCCTGCACATCGGTCCGCGCGATTGCACCCGTCGGGAATGTGAACGTGGCGCCCAGCACCGGACCCTCGCCGTCGTCGGTGACGATCGCATTGATGTCGACGACGCCGTTCGCCGGCAGGTCGGCATCTCCCGGAGCGGCGATGTCGCCGAGACGGCGACACGGTGACCACTGCGCCCCCCGCATCTCGTTCGGCACACCACCGCCGGACATCCGGCCGAGGTAGTTGAAGCTGATCTGGCCGACCGGCAGCGACCGTAACTGCTCGGCTGTGTCCCGATTCAGGTAGCGCAGCAGTCCGAAGCCGATACCCCTGTCCGGTAAAGATCTGAGCTGCTCCTTGATCGACTTGACCGCCAGGCCGGCCGCGGCGCCCCCGGCGAAGGCCTCGTCGAGGTCGGCGGCCCCGATATCCAGACGCACCGGAAACACGGTGGTGAACCATCCCACCGTCCGAGACAGATCCGCTCCCGCGGCAATCTGCTCCTGGCGGCCGTGTCCCTCGAGTTGGATCAGTGTCGAGGATTCGAAGACCTGCCGCGCGCGCCACCACCGGCAGACGGCCAACGCCAATGCCGCCAGCAGTCCGTCCTCGACGCCGCCGTGGAACAGTGTCGGCACGGTCGTCAGCAATGACGCCGTCACCGGCGCCGGTATGCGCAACTCGACCCGGTCGAGGGTGGATCCCACATCGATCGCCGCGTTGAACGGGCGGAGGCCCAATACCGGGTCGGGCGCCTGCAACAGCGTCTGCCACATCGGCAACTCCGCCAGCCGCGCCGGGGTCGACGCCTCCTCGACCAACGCGTGCGCCCACCGACGCATCGACGTTCCGACGGGATCCAACACCGGGGTGTGCCCAGCGGTCACCTGCGCCCATGCGGAGGCCAGGTCCGGCAGGATGATTCGCCACGACACCCCGTCGATCACCAGGTGGTGCGCGGCGATCAGCAACCAGCCCGGCCGTTGGGCGGTGCTGCCTCCCGACCGGAAATCGAGCCACACGAACTGCACCATCACGCCCGTCGTCGGCGCCAACCGCCCCAACGCCGCATCCAGTTGCGCCGACGCCAACGCCGCCGCGGCTTCCTCGTCGAGATCGGCGGTGACCTCCACCCGACGAACAAGGCCGTCCACATCGATGGCATCCGATCCACCGACTTCCAGGCCCCAGCCGCGCTCGTCGCCGACCAGTCGCGAGCGGAACATGTCGTGGTGAGCGAGCACGGCCGCGGCCGTCGCCACCAACCCACCGCGGTCAATTCCGGGCGGCAACTCCACCACCATGTGTTGCGAGAATCGACCGAAGCCGCCACCGCGCTCGATCAGCGCCCGCGCGACCGGGGTCAGCGGCATCCACCCGATACCGCCGCCCGGCAACTCCTCGAGCACCACCGGCGGGCCGGAGTCCTCGGGACGCTGCGCGACTTCGGCCAAGCCGCCAACAGTCCTGCGCTCGAATACATCGCGTGAGGAGAACACCACGCCCCGGGCTTTCGCGCGCGAGACCAACTGAATCGCGACGATGCTGTCGCCACCGAGAGCGAAGAACGACTCGTCGACCCCGACGCGATCGACGCCGAGGACGTCGGCGAAGACGTCGGCGATGGTCTGTTCGAGGGGAGTGGCCGGCGCCCGGAACCGGGGTGTCGGTAGTACGGGTGCGGGTAGTGCGCGGCGGTCGATCTTGCCGTTCACGCTCACTGGCATCCGGTCGAGAGTCACGAACACCGACGGCACCATGAAATCAGGCAGGCGCGCACCGACCGTCGCGGCGAGCCTCTCGGGGTCGACGTGGGCGCCCGGGGCCGGCACCACATAGGCGACCAATTGCTCGGTGACGGGGCCCTTGTGCACCGTCACTGCGGCGTGGGTGATGTCGGGGTGGGTGGTGAGGGTGGCTTCGATTTCGCCGAGTTCGATGCGGTGGCCGCGGATTTTGACTTGGAGGTCGCGGCGGCCGAGGTATTCGAGGGTGCCGTCGGGGTGCCAGCGGACGAGGTCGCCGGTGCGGTACATGCGTTGGCCGGGTGGGCCGTAGGGGTTGGCGACGAACCGTTCGGCGGTCAGTGCGGGTCGGCTGTGGTATCCGCGGGCGAGTTGGATTCCGGCCAGGTGCAGTTCTGCGGTGACGCCGGTGGGGACGGGGCGGAGTCGGTCGTCGAGGACGTAGGCGTGGGTGCCGCGGATCGGGCCGCCGATGGTGATCGGGCCGCCGGGTGGCAGTGGTCCGCTGCAGTTGCTCATCACGGTGGTTTCGGTGGGGCCGTAGCCGTTGAAGAATCGGCGGGGGGTGTGGGAGGTGTCGGTGGGTGTGGCCCAGCGGGTGAGCAGGTCGGGGGTGCAGGCCTCGCCGGCGGAGAGGACGGTGTGCAGGGTGTGGAGGTGGGTGGGGTCGATGGTGGCGAGTGCGGCCGGTGTGATCACGGCGTGGGTGATGTGGGTGGTGTGGAGGAGGTGGGTGAGTTCGTCGCCGCCGAAGACGGTGGGTGGGGCGATGACCATGGTGGCGCCGGATCCGGCGGCGAGGAGCAGTTCGAAGACCGAGGCGTCGAAGCTCGGTGAGGCCACGGCCAGGGTGCGGGAGTCGGGGGTGATGGTGAATCGTTCGCGTTGTTCGGCGGCGAGGTTGGCGAGCCCTTGGTGGGTGACGGCGACGCCTTTGGGGGTGCCGGTGGAGCCGGAGGTGTAGAGCAGGTAGGCGGTGTTGGTGGTGTGCAGGGGTCGGAGTCGGTCGGTGTCGGTGATCGGTCCTGAATCCATGGTGTTGCAGTGGGTTTCGAAGTCGGGGGTGTCGATGAGAAGCCACGGCAGTGGTCCGGGCAGGGTGGTGGTGTGTTGGGTGGTGGTCAATCCGAGTGCGGCTCGGGAGTCCGAGAGCATGTGGGTGATGCGGTCTTTCGGGTAGTTCGGGTCGATGGGGAGGAACGCGGCACCGGTTTTGGTGGTTGCCCAGACTGCGAGGATCGCGTCGGGGGAGCGGGGGAGTGCGATGGCGACGGTGTCTTCGGTGCCGATGCCTTCGGCGATCAGGATTCGTGCCAGCTGGGAGGAGGCGGTGTCGAGTTGTTCGTAGGACAGGTGGTGGTCTCCGTATGTCACCGCTGGTGCGGTGCGGTCGTGTGCTGCGGCGGTGGCGAGCAGTTGTGGCAGTGTCGTTGCGGGGTGTTCGGGGCCGCCGGTGCGGTCGAGCAGGTTCCGTTTTTCGTCGGGGTCGAGGAGGTCGAGGTCGCCGACCGGGCTGTCCGGATCGGCGACCGCTGCCTCGAGGAGCCGGGTGAACCGGTCTGCGAATCCGCGGACGGTGTCCTCGTCGAACAGGTCCTGCGCGTAAGTCAGCGCGGCGGTCAATCCTCGAGCGGCACCGTCGCGATCGACGCGTTCACTCACCGTCAGCGTGAGGTCGAACTGGGTGGCGGTGTGGTCGATGTCCTCGATGTGGGCGGTCAGTCCCGCCAGTTCGAGCTTCGGGGGCTCTTGGTTCTGGAAGACGAGCATCACCTGGAACAGTGGGTGTCGGGTGGTCGATCGTGCCGGGTTGAGGGCCTGGACCACCCGTTCGAACGGCACGTCGGCGTGCTCGAATGCGGCCAGGTCGGTTTCTCGCACCGTCGTGAGCAGTTGGGTGAAGCTGCTGGCGGCGTCGACCGGGGTTCGCAGTGCGAGGGTGTTGACGAACATGCCGACCAGATCGTCGAGTGCCGGGTCGCCGCGGCCGGCGACCGGGGTGCCGATGATGATGTCAGTGGTGCCCGACATCCGGGCCAGGAATATCGCGAACGCGGTGTGCACCACCATGAACACGGTCGCGGTGTGTTGTCGTGCGAGTTCGGCTGCCGCGCGGTGGGTGGGTGCGTCGATGGTGAACGTGTGTGTCCGGCCACGGTGCGACACCACCGACCGGGTCCGGTTCCCGGGCAATTCGAGCTGTTCCGGTAGACCGTCGAGTGTGGAACGCCAGTAGGTCAGCTGTTGCGCGAGCACCGAGTTGGGGTCGTCGTCGGAGCCGAGTAGTTCGCGCTGCCATAGGGTGTAGTCGGCGTACTGCACCGCCAGTGGTGGCCACGATGGCGTGTGTCCGCCGGTTCGGGCCGTGTAGGCGGCCATGAGATCCCGGGCCAGCGGGGCGATCGAGGAGCCGTCGGCGCAGATGTGGTGCAGCACCACGGCGAGCACGTGTTCGTTGTCGGCTGTCTCGAACAGGGCGGCCCGTACCGGCACCGATTCTGTGACGTCGAACTCGGCGGAGGCCATCGACAGCAGTCGTGCGGCGAGCTCGTTCTCGGTCACCGCGGCGGTGGCGAATCCGCTACTGACCTCGGCTGCCGGGACGATCATTTGGTGCGGGCCGGTTTCGGATTCGGGGTAGATCGTCCGGAGGGTCTCGTGCCGGTTGACGAGGTCGGCGATCGCTGCCAGCAGTGCGGCGGTGTCGATTGTTCCCGCGAGGCGCACGGCGAATGGGATGGTGTAGACCGGTGAGTGTGGGTCGAACCGGTTGAGGAACCAGATGCGTTGCTGCGCATACGATAGCGGGATGTGTTCGGGTCGGGGCCGGGGCAGCAGCGGTGTGTGTGCGTCCGCCGTCGCCCGGGAGGCGAGCCACGTCGACAGTGCCTGCACCGACGACGCCTCGAACAGCACCCGCATCGGTACCCGCGCATCCATCGCCACACCCAGCCGCGACACCACCTGCGTCGCAAGCAGCGAGTTGCCGCCCAGGGTGAAGAAGTCGTCGTCGAGCCCGACCATCTCGCGGCCGAGGACGTCGGCGAACACCCCGGCAACGACCCCCTCCACGGTGGTGGCCGGTGGCCGGAACCGGGGTGTCGGTAGTACGGGTGCGGGTAGTGCGCGGCGGTCGATCTTGCCGTTCACGCTCACTGGCATCCGGTCGAGAGTCACGAACACCGACGGCACCATGAAATCAGGCAGGCGCGCACCGACCGTCGCGGCGAGCCTCTCGGGGTCGACGTGGGCGCCCGGGGCCGGCACCACATAGGCGACCAATTGCTCGGTGACGGGGCCCTTGTGCACCGTCACTGCGGCGTGGGTGATGTCGGGGTGGGTGGTGAGGGTGGCTTCGATTTCGCCGAGTTCGATGCGGTGGCCGCGGATTTTGACTTGGAGGTCGCGGCGGCCGAGGTATTCGAGGGTGCCGTCGGGGTGCCAGCGGACGAGGTCGCCGGTGCGGTACATGCGTTGGCCGGGTGGGCCGTAGGGGTTGGCGATGAACCGTTCGGCGGTCAGTGCGGGTCGGCTGTGGTATCCGCGGGCGAGTTGGATTCCGGCCAGGTGCAGTTCTGCGGTGACGCCGGTGGGGACGGGGCGGAGTCGGTCGTCGAGGACGTAGGCGTGGGTGCCGCGGATCGGGCCGCCGATGGTGATCGGGCCGCCGGGTGGCAGTGGTCCGCTGCAGTTGCTCATCACGGTGGTTTCGGTGGGGCCGTAGCCGTTGAAGAATCGGCGGGGGGTGTGGGAGGTGTCGGTGGGTGTGGCCCAGCGGGTGAGCAGGTCGGGGGTGCAGGCCTCGCCGGCGGAGAGGACGGTGTGCAGGGTGTGGAGGTGGGTGGGGTCGATGGTGGCGAGTGCGGCCGGTGTGATCACGGCGTGGGTGATGTGGTTGGTGTGGAGGAGGTGGGTGAGTTCGTCGCCGCCGAAGACGGTGGGTGGGGCGATGACCATGGTGGCGCTGGATCCGGCGGCGAGGAGCAGTTCGAAGACCGAGGCGTCGAAGCTCGGTGAGGCCACGGCCAGGGTGCGGGAGTCGGGGGTGATGGTGAATCGTTCGCGTTGTTCGGCGGCGAGGTTGGCGAGCCCTTGGTGGGTGACGGCGACGCCTTTGGGGGTGCCGGTGGAGCCGGAGGTGTAGAGCAGGTAGGCGGTGTTGGTGGTGTGCAGGGGTCGGAGTCGGTCGGTGTCGGTGATCGGTCCTGAATCCATGGTGTTGCAGTGGGTTTCGAAGTCGGGGGTGTCGATGACGAGCCACGGCAGTGGTCCGGGCAGGGTGGTGGTGTGTTGGGTGGTGGTCAATCCGAGTGCGGCTCGGGAGTCCGAGAGCATGTGGGTGATGCGGTCTTTCGGGTAGTTCGGGTCGATGGGGAGGAACGCGGCGCCGGTTTTGGTGGTTGCCCAGACTGCGAGGATCGCGTCGGGGGAGCGGGGGAGTGCGATGGCGACGGTGTCTTCGGTGCCGATGCCTTCGGCGATCAGGATTCGTGCCAGCTGGGAGGAGGCGGTGTCGAGTTGTTCGTAGGACAGGTGGTGGTCTCCGTATGTCACCGCTGGTGCGGTGCGGTCGTGTGCTGCGGCGGTGGCGAGCAGTTGTGGCAGTGTCGTTGCGGGGTGTTCGGGGCCGCCGGTGCGGTCGAGCAGGTTCCGTTTTTCGTCGGGGTCGAGGAGGTCGAGGTCGCCGACTGGGCTGTCGGGATCGGCGATGATGGCTTCGAGGGCGCGTAGGTATCGGTTGAGCAGGGCTTGGACGTATGGTTCGTCGAACAGGTCGTGGAGGTAGGTCAGGGTTAGTCGGATTTGGGTGTCGGCGGTGATTTTCAGGGCGAGGGGGTAGTGGGTGTTGTCGTTGGCGGTGATACCGGTGAGGGTGATGCCGTCGAGTGCGGCGGCCTGTTCGGTGAGTGCGGCGTGTTCGACGGGATACGACTCGAACACCGTCAGGGTGTCGAACAGGGCGTCGGTTGTGCCGGCGGATTGCTGGATGTCGGTGAGCCCGAGGTAGTGGTGGTCGAGCAGGTCGGTTTGTTCACGGTGCATCCGCGTCAGTAGTTGGGTGATCGACTCGTCGGGGTCCGCTCGCACCCTGACCGGCACGGTGTTGATGAACAGTCCGATCATCGATTCCACGCCTGCGAGCTGGGGTGGCCGTCCTGACACGGTGCTGCCGAAGACGGTGTCGTCGCGGCCGGTCATCCGCATCAGCAGAATTCCCCAGGCCGCCTGCATCACCGTGTTGACGGTGACATCGAGTCGGGCGGCCAACTCGGACAGGGCACGTGTTTTGTGCTCGCCGAGATCGGCGGTTACGTCACCGGCCCGGGAGGAGATCTCTCGGCCCGGGTCGGCGGGGGCGAGCAGGGTCGGGCCCTCGACACCCTCGAGCGCCGCCGCCCAGGCCTGCCGCGACGCTGCCTCGTCTTGTTCGGTGCGCCATTCCAGATAATTGCGATACGGGCGGGTGGGAGGCAACGCCGACGGCTCGTCGCCGGCGGCATAGAGTGCGAGCATGTCCGTCATCAGTAGTGGCATGGACCAGCCGTCGAGCAGGATGTGGTGGTTGGCGACGACCAGCTCGTATCGGTCCTCGGCTACCGTGACCAGTGTGAATCGGATCAACGGCGGTGCGGTCAGGTCGAAGTGGGTGGCCTGATCGTCGGCCAGCAGTCGCGTCAACGCGTCCGGGCGAGTGGTGTCGTCGACTTGGCGTAGATCGACCTCGGACCATGGCACCGGCAGCTTGTCGAGTACCAGCTGGACGGGTATGCCGTCGGCTGCCTCGACGAACGCCACCCGCAGGTTCGGGTGGCGATCCAGTACCGCCTGTGCCGCCGCATGCAACCGGGTGGCGTCCACCCGGCCGGTGAGGGTGAATACGACCTGCATCGAGTACACGTCGACCGATGACGCGGCCAACAGCGCGTGGAACAGCAGACCCGACTGCAGCGGCGTCAGGGGCCACACGTCCGTGACGGCCGGATACGCCGCTTCCCAGCGGTCGATGTCCGATTGACGTGCGGTGATCAACGGTAGATCCGACGGTGTCAGCCCGCCGGCGTCGGGGGTCTGCGCATGGGTGGCGAGCGCGGCGAGCGCCGCACACCATTGTTCCGTCAAGTCCTGCACATCGGTCCGCGCGATTGCACCCGTCGGGAATGTGAACGTGGCGCCCAGCACCGGACCCTCGCCGTCGTCGGTGACGATCGCATTGATGTCGACGACGCCGTTCGCCGGCAGGTCGGCATCTCCCGGAGCGGCGATGTCGCCGAGACGGCGACACGGTGACCACTGCGCCCCCCGCATCTCGTTCGGCACACCACCGCCGGACATCCGGCCGAGGTAGTTGAAGCTGATCTGGCCGACCGGCAGCGACCGTAACTGCTCGGCTGTGTCCCGATTCAGGTAGCGCAGCAGTCCGAAGCCGATACCCCTGTCCGGTAAAGATCTGAGCTGCTCCTTGATCGACTTGACCGCCAGGCCGGCCGCGGCGCCCCCGGCGAAGGCCTCGTCGAGGTCGGCGGCCCCGATATCCAGACGCACCGGAAACACGGTGGTGAACCATCCCACCGTCCGAGACAGATCCGCTCCCGCGGCAATCTGCTCCTGGCGGCCGTGTCCCTCGAGTTGGATCAGTGTCGAGGATTCGAAGACCTGCCGCGCGCGCCACCACCGGCAGACGGCCAACGCCAATGCCGCCAGCAGTCCGTCCTCGACGCCGCCGTGGAACAGTGTCGGCACGGTCGTCAGCAATGACGCCGTCACCGGCGCCGGTATGCGCAACTCGACCCGGTCGAGGGTGGATCCCACATCGATCGCCGCGTTGAACGGGCGGAGGCCCAATACCGGGTCGGGCGCCTGCAACAGCGTCTGCCACATCGGCAACTCCGCCAGCCGCGCCGGGGTCGACGCCTCCTCGACCAACGCGTGCGCCCACCGACGCATCGACGTTCCGACGGGATCCAACACCGGGGTGTGCCCAGCGGTCACCTGCGCCCATGCGGAGGCCAGGTCCGGCAGGATGATTCGCCACGACACCCCGTCGATCACCAGGTGGTGCGCGGCGATCAGCAACCAGCCCGGCCGTTGGGCGGTGCTGCCTCCCGACCGGAAATCGAGCCACACGAACTGCACCATCACGCCCGTCGTCGGCGCCAACCGCCCCAACGCCGCATCCAGTTGCGCCGACGCCAACGCCGCCGCGGCTTCCTCGTCGAGATCGGCGGTGACCTCCACCCGACGAACAAGGCCGTCCACATCGATGGCATCCGATCCACCGACTTCCAGGCCCCAGCCGCGCTCGTCGCCGACCAGTCGCGAGCGGAACATGTCGTGGTGAGCGAGCACGGCCGCGGCCGTCGCCACCAACCCACCGCGGTCAATTCCGGGCGGCAACTCCACCACCATGTGTTGCGAGAATCGACCGAAGCCGCCACCGCGCTCGATCAGCGCCCGCGCGACCGGGGTCAGCGGCATCCACCCGATACCGCCGCCCGGCAACTCCTCGAGCACCACCGGCGGGCCGGAGTCCTCGGGACGCTGCGCGACTTCGGCCAAGCCGCCAACAGTCCTGCGCTCGAATACATCGCGTGAGGAGAACACCACGCCCCGGGCTTTCGCGCGCGAGACCAACTGAATCGCGACGATGCTGTCGCCACCGAGAGCGAAGAACGACTCGTCGACCCCGACGCGATCGACGCCGAGGACGTCGGCGAACACCCCGGCAACGACCCCCTCCACCACCGTCATCGGCGCCCGGTACTGTGACACCGGCAATACCGGTGCCGGCAACGCCCGCCGATCCACCTTCCCACTGGCCGTCAACGGCAACCGATCCAGCACGGTTATCGGCGAGGGCACCATGTAGTCGGGGAGGCGGTCCGCGACCATCGCGCGGACACGATCCGGGTCGAGGTGGGCGCCGTCACGTGAGACGACGTAGCCGACCAGCCGGTCCCCGGTGTGAGGATCGTGGTGCACCGCGGCGACAGCCTGGGTTACGTCGGGGTGGGTGGTGAGGGTGGCTTCGATTTCGCCGAGTTCGATGCGGTGGCCGCGGATTTTGACTTGGAGGTCGCGGCGGCCGAGGTATTCGAGGGTGCCGTCGGGGTGCCAGCGGACGAGGTCGCCGGTGCGGTACATGCGTTGGCCGGGTGGGCCGTAGGGGTTGGCGACGAACCGTTCGGCGGTCAGTGCGGGTCGGCTGTGGTATCCGCGGGCGAGTTGGATTCCGGCCAGGTGCAGTTCTGCGGTGACGCCGGTGGGGACGGGGCGGAGTCGGTCGTCGAGGACGTAGGCGTGGGTGCCGCGGATCGGGCCGCCGATGGTGATCGGGCCGCCGGGTGGCAGTGGTCCGCTGCAGTTGCTCATCACGGTGGTTTCGGTGGGGCCGTAGCCGTTGAAGAATCGGCGGGGGGTGTGGGAGGTGTCGGTGGGTGTGGCCCAGCGGGTGAGCAGGTCGGGGGTGCAGGCCTCGCCGGCGGAGAGGACGGTGTGCAGGGTGTGGAGGTGGGTGGGGTCCATCGTGGCGAGTGCGGCCGGTGTGATCACGGCGTGGGTGACGTGGGTGGTGTGGAGGAGGTGGGTGAGTTCGTCGCCGCCGAAGACGGTGGGTGGGGCGATGACCATGGTGGCGCCGGATCCGGCGGCGAGGAGCAGTTCGAAGACCGAGGCGTCGAAGCTCGGTGAGGCCACGGCCAGGGTGCGGGAGTCGGGGGTGATGGTGAATCGTTCGCGTTGTTCGGCGGCGAGGTTGGCGAGCCCTTGGTGGGTGACGGCGACGCCTTTGGGGGTGCCGGTGGAGCCGGAGGTGTAGAGCAGGTAGGCGGTGTTGGTGGTGTGCAGGGGTCGGAGTCGGTCGGTGTCGGTGATCGGACCTGAATCCATGGTGTTGCAGTGGGTTTCGAAGTCGGGGGTGTCGATGAGAAGCCACGGCAGTGGTCCGGGCAGGGTGGTGGTGTGTTGGGTGGTGGTCAATCCGAGTGCGGCTCGGGAGTCCGAGAGCATGTGGGTGATGCGGTCTTTCGGGTAGTTCGGGTCGATGGGGAGGAACGCGGCACCGGTTTTGGTGGTTGCCCAGACTGCGAGGATCGCGTCGGGGGAGCGGGGGAGTGCGATGGCGACGGTGTCTTCGGTGCCGATGCCTTCGGCGATCAGGATTCGTGCCAGCTGGGAGGAGGCGGTGTCGAGTTGTTCGTAGGACAGGTGGTGGTCTCCGTATGTCACCGCTGGTGCGGTGCGGTCGTGTGCTGCGGCGGTGGCGAGCAGTTGTGGCAGTGTCGTTGCCGGGTGTGCGGGGCCGCCGGTGCGGTCGAGCAGGTTCCGTCGTTCGGTGGCGTCGAGGAGGTCGAGGTCACCGACCCGACTCCCCGCATCGGCAGAAAGGAATCGTTCGAGAAAGGACAACAAGCGGTGGTGATGACGTTTGAGAACGTCGTCGTCGTACAGGCTCGGGTTGGCCTGGAAGTCGATGTGTGTCGTAGTGCCGCCCACGCTCGGGTAGATGTTGACGAAAAGATCGTCGACGAGCCCGGAGGTCAACACGTGCAGTCGGCCGAGGTGGGGTCCCAGCCGGATCTCTCGGTCGACCGGCATGATGTTGAGAGTCGGTCCAAACGAGCGATTGCGGCTGATGTCCCTGCCGAGATCGCGGCAGATGTCCTCACGCCGGTACCGCTGCCGCCGCAGCGCCCCGGTCAACTCGAGCTGGGCGGACTTGATCAGTGTCCCGATCGTCACGTCCGCGCCCACCTCGAGTTGGAGCGGTACGACATTGGCCACCATCCCACCTGAGCGTCGCAGCGGTGCGGTCGTTCGGGCCGAAACCGGCAGACTGAGTACGATGTCCGGTCTCCCTGTCATCCCGCACAGGAAGCCAGCAAGAGCAGCGACCAAGACCGGCGCCGCACTCGAGTTGTGCTTCGCGACAACCGAGTCGAGCATTGTGGCTACGTCGTGTGACAAGGCCGCGCTGGTCACTCGTGGATGCGCCTCGACGGGCGCCGACCGCCCGGCCAGGCTGGCAGGCTCCGGCAGTCCCTTGGTCCGTTCCACCCAGTACCGCCGATCCGCTTCGAAGCGATCCGAGTTCCGATAGGCAGCATCGATTTCAACGATCTGCGCGAGGTCCAGCACGCGGAGCGGCGGGGCTTCGACACCGGCTACTGCGGCCGTATACAACTCGGCAATACGCTGCACCAGATTCATGGCGCCGTAGCCGTCGAGCGCGATGTGGTGAATGCGTGAGTACCAGTGGTAGTGCCGATCGCCGACTCGGAGTATCGCCGAGACGGCGAGCGCATCGTGGAGGAGGTCTATCGGGGTGCTGAATTCGCGGCGCATCCACTGCTGCGCGGCGACGATCGGGTCGTCCTCCGCGCGAAGGTCGAATCGCCGGATCCCGCTGTCGGAAGTATCGTCGATCAGTTGATACAGCTCACCGTCGTGATCGACCAGGCGTAGGAACCCCGAACCGAACTCCCTGGCAGCCACGCGGCTGGTCGTCTCGAGCAAATCGATATCCAACTCGCCGAAGACCTCGACGTACTGCGCGATCGTGATCGGGAGCTCGCCGGCCAGTTGCTGGGCGAACCAGATTCCCTTCTGCGCGGCAGATAACCGGCATGCCTCCGACGGAAGGCAGGTCCCCGAGCGCTTTTCAACTCCTGGAACCAGTGGCGGGACGGCGTCCACGACTCTTCTCCGATCTGCTCTTTGCGCCAGGAGGCGTCCAAGGGTTGGGCTCGGGCCCGACCTCGGTGTGCTGGGGCTGCATGGAGGTCCGCGCGCATGTGGTGTAGATCGCTTCTCCCGCGTGGTCGAAATGTGTTGCCACGTTAGAGAAGAACTTGTTCTCGTCGAGTAGTGCGAGCACTGTCGTGTAGTGGCCGGGTCGGTGCTCGACGACGAGGTTGCCGCCCGCGTGCAGGAGCCGTGCCGCCGCAACAATGGTTTGCCGGGCGAGCCTCAGCCCATCTGTACCACCGACTGGGGCCTGCCGGTGGTACTCGCCGCATTGTGAGGGAAGGTCTTCGTCCCCGGGAATGCACGGTGGACGAGCGAGGACCAGATCCGCCGTTCCGTCGAGGTCGGACAGTAGATTGGGCGCGGTGACGGCGGTTTCGTGAAGCACGATCGGGCTCTCGCCGAGGCGGATCTGACGTTCGATGTTGCGTCGCGCCACGTTCAGGGCCGTCGGATCCACATCCACGGCGTGTACACCGGCATCGGCTCGGGCATGCGCGATCGCCAAGGCGATTGCTCCCGAACCGGTGCACAGGTCCACGACCACCGGAGTGGTGACATGTGAAATATCGGCGAGGGCCTCGGCAAGTACAAGTTCGGCATTGGCCCTGGGCGCCGGGACACCAGGGCAGACCCACACCCCTACACCGCCCACTTCGGCCCGCGAGAGTCGTCGCCCGGCTCGATCGATGGTGTCACTCGAGGTCCGCGGACCAACGTGGTGGGCGAGGGCGTGTGATCTGCCGGCGCTGATCGTGAGGGCCCTGCGCATGGCGGCCGCCTTGACCAGGGTCTCGATAAACTCTTCGTCGGGGTCGGACAATGCGACGATGGCGCCCCCGATCCCGAAGCTCACTGTCCCGTTCCGGGACACCATTGTTCGGATGACGATGCTGAGGTCGGCGGTGCCGTTGATCGACAGCCAGCCGAGGGCGCCCGAGTACACCCCTCGCGGCCCCTCCTCCAGCCGATCGATGATTTCCATGGTGCGGATCTTCGGTGCTCCGGTCATCGAGCCACCCGGGAAGCAGGCACGCACACACCCGACCGCAGTCGCGTCACCGCGCAGCGTCCCCCGAACCGTCGACACGAGCTGATGGACCGGTGCGTAGGTTTCGACGTCGAACAATCTCGGTACGTGCACCGAACCGGGAGTGCAGACCCGTGAGAGATCGTTGCGCACGAGGTCGACGATCATGAGGTTCTCGGCCCGGTCCTTTTCGCTCGTCAGAAGGTCCCGGCGGAGCGCGTCGTCCGTCGCAGCGGTTGCACCCCGCGGCCGGGTGCCCTTGATCGGTTTGGATTCCACGACCCGATCGGCGCCCACGCGCAGAAACCTCTCGGGAGAGGCGCTGAGTATGTCCGCTGCCTCGAACCTCAGGAGTGCTGCGTAGGGCACTGGAGTAATGGATCGGAGGTAGGCGAACGTTTCGACGGGGTCAATCTCGACATCGATCTGGGCGTGGTTCGTCAAGCACACTTCGTACGTCTCGCCGACCCGAATGTTTTCCAAACAGGTACGGATCTTGTCGAGGTAGGTTTCACGGTTGTGGCGCAGCGTCATGCGCGGGTCTGCTGCCGACCTGATGAGTGGCTCCGCGGGACGCGCATCGTCGGTCGTGACGGGCATCCGGTTGATTACCCGCGCCGTACGGCGCATCCAGTCGCGGGTTCCGGGTTCGTGTGCGTGCTCGCTGAGCGCCAGTAGGTAGCACGTGCCGTCGACGTGGTCGATCACGACTGCGCGGTCGGCGAAGACCAGGGCCGCGTCCGGTGTGTCCGCGGAGTGTTGCGCACTGCCGTCGGCTTCGGCCTTCAACTCGTAGCCCAGGTAGCCCACGTAGCCCAGATTGAACGAGAACGGCAGGTCAGGCGATGGCGGGACCGCGCGGATCCGCAACTGTTCGTCGAGATAGTCGAAGAATCGCACGCGTCGTTTGTGGGCCGGAACGCCGGAACGGTGCACCAGGACGGTGCCGTCCGCAACGTCGTACGTGACGTACTCGGCGCGTGGGCCAGATGCGTCGCCCATGATGGTGAAGCGGGCGTCCGGTTCCATTGTGGCGCTGCCATCGAGCCAAAAACTGTTGGGGCCGTCTGCGAACAGGTGCTCATACACCGTCTGTGGGTCGACTCGACGATCTATCCGTCGTGTTTCGACCACGTATGGCGACAAGGTCCGCGGCCGACGTCGTCGTGGCTTCGAGACGGATCCTCTCCGGCGGGTCGGGGTGAGGTCACGGAAGTTGGCGAGGAGTTCATGCCCATGATCGGTGCAGACCGACTCCGGATGAAATTGCAACCCCCACAGCGGGCGCAGACGGTGCCTTACCCCCATAAGGACCCCGTCGGATGTCCATGCAGTCGCCTCCAGTTCATCGGGGAGATCTTCGACGGCGAGAGAGTGGTACCGAACGACCGACAGAGGCGAGGGGAGACCCGCGAACAATTCCCTTCGGTCGTGAAATATCTTTGAGTTTCGACCGTGCCTCGGCTCTGGAGCCAGGACGACACGCGCACCGAACAGTTGGCATAAACCCTGATGGCCGAGGCACACTCCTAGTGTCGGAAGCCCACCCTGCAGAATGGCCAGCGAGCTGATGCCGAAGTCGCGTTCGATTGCTGGACGACCGGGCCCCGGAGAGATCACGATGTTGTCGAACTCGGCCAGATCGATCGCACGCCAGTCCACGTCGTTGCGCACCACCGTCGGCGGGCACCCGTTGACGTCGCTGAGAAAGCTGTAGAGGTTGTATGTGAAGGAATCGTAATTGTCGATCAACAACGTCTTGGTAAACATCGTTTGCCCGGCTCTCGGCGCGTGAGGGATACGACACTGCGTTGTCTCTCGGCGGTGCAACGACTTGATGAGGTCCCTCGAACTTATTGCAGGAGCTTTCGTCTGAGCGTGTACCCCCGTGGCGCCCTCCTCCATCACGGGGAGCTCGTGTGATACACCGACTGGAGGCGAATCGGCCGACTTTTTGAGATGAGGCGCCATACCGTGAAGTCCGCCCGTGCCCGCGATGGTGCGGGATGATTGCCACCAAGACCTCTCGATGCGTCGGCCCCGCCGCGAGGCTCCGCCGACCTGAGGAAAACTAGCTGCTGAGTGCCGGCGATGCCCGCTCGTGCATTCTTGGTGACGAGCCAGCCGGGGGACAGCTGGGTCCTTCTATCGTCGATACTGTGGGCCTGGTGGACATGATCAATCCTTAGGAGGGCTATTTAGCCTGTCTATCAACGCAACCAGCCCAGACCCCGACACGCCGCGCGATTGCGCGCACTCCACCTTAAGTCACCAAAGTCCGTGGAAACAAGGTCGCCCAGTCGGCAGTGGTCCACAGAGCAATTGGTCGGTTTTGTACACCGGTACATCACATCCCGGAATCCCCACAATTCGCGGAACAGCCGTCGACTGCAGCTGCTTCTGTGCCTCCCGCACAGATCTTCCGGGCTGTGTGCGGAGTGGTGTCCAGCCGACGAAGCGGATCCGGGACCGGATCGTGCTCGGCGTGCTTCAACCCGGGGAGAAGCTGTCCGTCTACTCCCTCGCGGACGAATTGGGGGTCAGCAGGGTGCCCCTCCGGGAGGCGGTTCGCCAACTCGAAGCAGAGTCGCACGTCGACAACGTGCCGCGACGAGGTCCCCACTCTGGGGCGATCCGAGGCCTCGCACGACCGCGTAATGTGGAACGCCGACGAGCCGAAGGCCTGTCCAGGAAGGACGTCCTCGGTTGCCTGAAACGGTTCATCCCCCGCGAGGTATACCACGACCTCAGGCACGACTTGACTGCCGCGACTCCAGACCGGACGTCGATGCCCATGGCAGGCTGAGAGCAGACGTGACTCCGTTGGAACGCCCCGCCGCGAAAGGCCCCTTATGACCGTTCTCACCGTCAGCACCGGTGCAGGGAAAATCTCCGGTGCCCGCACCGACGGGGACGCCCGCTTCCTCGGGGTCCCGTACGCCGCGGCTCCTCAGGGCGACCGCCGCTTTGCACCCCCGCACCCCACAGAGCGATGGGACGGCACCCGGGACGCCACCGAGTATGGTGCCACCGCACCGCAACCGGGATTACACCCCGCCCACACGCATCTGGCGCCACTGACCGGGCCCGGATGGGTCATCGGCGACGGCCACTACCTCAACCTCAACGTCTGGACACCCGACCCGGGCACCAGTGGGCTGCCGGTGATGGTCTACATCCACGGCGGTGGGTTCATGATCGGTTCGGGCAGTGCCCCTGCCTTCGATGGAGCCGCGTTCGCGCGCGACGGCGTCGTCCTGGTCACCATCAACTACAGACTCGGCACGGAGGGCTTCCTTGCCCTGTCCGGTGGATGCACGAACATCGGGCTGCGCGACCAGATCGCAGCACTTCACTGGGTCCGCGACAACATCGCGGGATTCGGCGGGAACCCCGACAACGTCACCGTCTTCGGAGAATCCGCCGGTGGCACCTCGGTCGCATTCCTCCTGCACTCCCCGAAAGCCTCCGGCTTGTTCCGACGAGCGATCGTCCAGAGTGGACACGACGAGATGGCCCGCCCCCTCGCACTCACCGAGAAGCTGACGCATGCACTCGCCCGGCGGCTCGCGATTCCCCCCACGGCAGACGCGTTCCGAGCGATGCCGGAATCCGAGGTGTTCCGTGCCCAGGCAGCTCTGCTCAGAAACGAGCAGCGCCCAGACCTGCGCGACGCCAACGGTGTCGACCCGGGGCACCGCCGCGCGCTGTTCCTCCCCACCACCGGCGACGACGTCCTGCCCGACCCGATCGGAGTCGCGAGCGCGCACTCCCACGACGTCGCTCTGCTCATCGGCACCACACGCGAGGAAGCCAACCTCGGTCTCGGTGCCGACGAGTTCGCGGGCTTCGACGCCCACCGTGCCATCACCGAGCTCGCCGCCACCTATCCCGACGCCGAGGCGCTCCTCGACCGTCACGGCCTCCACGACCCGGCGGTCACCGCCGCGCACGCCCTCACCTCCGCCTACACGGACCTGCTGTTCCGATCCCCGAGCCGGCGCACCGCGCTGCGCCACCCTGGCCGCAGCTACGTCTATGAATTCGCGTGGCGAGCACCCCACCACGGCGCCGCGCACGGCCTCGACGTCCCCTTCGTCTTCGACACCGCCGACGCCTGCCGCGGCCTCATCGGCGACGCGGCGCCAGGCACCCTCACCTACGCGATGCACAGAACCTGGATCGACTTCGCAACCCACGGCACTCCGGACTGGCCCAGCTACGGTGACACCAGAAAAGCCATGGTGTTCGATGGCGATCCGCACCTCTGTGAGGACACCGCCCCCATCGACATCGGCGCCGAGAACCTCCCGCGCACCACCCCGACAACCGGACGTTCCACGGACGCCGAGCACAGGAACCCGTCGCCCAAATTTGGCGCTCGACGAATGTAGGACCGTCGAACGATGGCGGGGACAGATCGTCCGAACGTCGAGCGTCCGGCTGTCCCGCTGGGCGATCCATGTAGGCGACGAGCGCCGACTACTGTCGGCATTCGCTGGGCGCACTCGTCGCGGTGAAGGTTCGTCTCATGGAGCTCCTGCAGTGTCGGCGACCGCCCCGAACAACTGCGGGGGAGCGGTGTGCAGGTGCATTATCTTCGGTGCGGGCGAATGCCTACTGCCCTCAATGGTCCGCGAGTTCGATGACGAGTGGAATGCCGGTGTCGAACCAATAGCGATGCAGATCCTTGATCTTGGCCCGGGAGGGTCGCCCGCGTAGATGAAGCCGGCACTCGCCGAAGTCCACGAGGTGAACCGTCTCGCAGATCGCGTCTCTTGCCTGCTGCAGCTCGGTCGGGTCGCTGATTTCTCGCGCGACGCCAACGAATGTTCGGCGTCGCAGTCGCAGGCGAACATTCGGGTTGCCGCGGATGTTCCACACCCAGGATGAAACGGTCAGAGGTCGCTCGATAGCCAGGTCGGGTGGGCGGAGCATCACCACGTACACCTTGTCTTGGCGCCGGATCGCGCGAACGTAGTTGCGGCGCTGCTTGCCGCTCTTGCGTCCAGTGGTAGTGAGTACTCCGTGGCCGGGGGGTGTCGAGACAGCGAAGACCCGGAGCATCATCGTGCTGAGGATGCGTCCACCCTTGGCCGATTGCAGCAGTTGCCTGTGCTTCGGCGCTTGGGTGGTGGCCGCCGCTCGGATGGCGGCGGCACGGACGGACACCGCTTTGTCACCTGATGTGGAGCCGTTGCTCGGGGCTTCTGTCATCTTGAGCCTTCTCGTGTCCCGCGCGGTCACTTCTGACCAGCATCGCAGATCGTCCGCGCCGCTCGCAGCTAATGCTCTTACGAGGTGGACCGACGCACGGGCTGGTGACAGGCTCAGGAAACCTAGAATGTCGATGTGGTGGACCCGATGCACTTCGAGGCTTTAGCTGACATCTACAGTGAGGCGCGGCCGCCATATCCGCCCGCCCTGTGGAACGCCCTTGGCGGTCTCGGGGTTCTGCAACCTGGCCGCCGCGCCCTGGACCTCGGAGCGGGAACCGGGCAAGCGACCGGACCGCTGCTCGCCGCGGGCCTGACCGTCACCGCAGTGGAGCCTGGATGTCAGCTCGCCGCACGCCTTCGGAGCGCGAACCCGGAGGCGGCGGTCATTGTCGAGCGGGCCGAAGACGTCGAGCTCCCTGAGAACGGCTTTGATGTCGCAGTCGCGGCCACGTCGATTCACTGGATGGATCTGGATGTGGTTCTTCCGAAGGTTCACCGTGCGTTAACCCGTCGAGGGATATTCCTGGTGTGGCGGAATGTCTTCGGCGTCCCCGATGTCAGGACGCCGTTCAGGGAGCGTGTTGCGCGGATTGTGCAGGATCGCGGTGCACCTCCGCGCCCCGGAATCGATGCGGAGGATGTTGCAGAACTGTCCGCTGAGTTGACTCGGGCGGCCTTGTTCTCCGTTGATGTTGTCCGCACCTTTCGGTGGAGTATCGAGCTGAACGACCGGCAAGTGTTCCAGCTGTTCTCGACGTTCAGCGACTGGAGCGTCGAGGAGGCCGAACGTGCGGCTGCCGCTGTTCGTGAACTCGGAGGCAGCGTGGTCGAGCATTACATGACGTGGCTTATCGCCCTGACCGCCACGTGAGCCACCGATCGTTCTCCGAACGCCCATCGGGAGAACCGGAAGACCACTCGACAGCTCGGTGTCCGGCGCAAGTCACCATCCGACACGCTCGGTGCATGTGAAGATGCGTTCGTGCGTACCGAGGATCACGACGAGCCCGCAGGTGACAGTCGACCGACGGCTGACGATGGGCCGTTCACCGTGACGGTCGATGGCGAGGTTTTCCGCGTGAGGCTACGTCCAGAGGAACCAGGCGCCTGCGACTATGACTGGGAGTCCGGCCCGAACGCGGGGTACGGATTTTCCAGCTTTCAACACATTGCCTATTCCAGCATTCAAGACTGAGCGAATGCCCCATCCGCCGCGCACCAGCCGAACACGGTTGACGAGCATCGCGAGTCGATCCGCGACTTCCTCCGTCAGATCAACCCCGAGACCGGCTACATCGGCGACTGAGACTCCGCGCACCGAAGCATCGGCTAGTGCCCGTCAGATCGTTCGAGGACGGGCACACCTGGGTGTAGTCGTGTTCGTGGCGTCCCCAGGCTGCCGACGGGAAGACTGGTGTCGTGCACGGAAACTGCCCAGTCGACGTCCGTGGGCGACCATCGATGAACCGGTCCACTGCAGGGAACCATGATGTTCGGTATGGATGCTGCTGCCGGCGACACGCAGCCGGGTAGGACCGCCATAGGTGCGCATTCTCGTATGAGGCAACGAAGAGGACTGCACGCGCATCTCGCGCGAGGCTTGACACGGCGTCACTGCCGACGTTTGACTGTAATTCAAGCTCGTGTTCGATCGCCCGACGGTGTTCTGGGAGGTTGACGTATGCGCGGCACAGGGTTAGCGGGTCCGGGGCATCGACGCGGAGCAACCCCCCACCGCAGGACCATCTCGATACTGACGCTGGTTGGAGTGTGCCTTCTCGCCCTGTCGGCCACCCAGACAGCCAGCGGCGAACCGGCCGCAGACACCGTCGACACCGGGTTCGCGATCCCCTTCGCCGGGGCACCCGGCTACGAGCGCCTGGCACCGACCCAGGTGACCGGCCCGGATCAGCTCAACCAGCCCCTCGGTCAGCAAGCGGCGGACGAGATTGCCGGCCAGGTGGGGCTCAACAGGGCAGACGCGTTATCCGAGGAGCAGTATCGCGACCTCGTCGCCGGCGGCGGGGTCGGCGGCAGCCGAGAAGCTGCCGAGGTGATCGATGCATGCGCCCGTATCCTCACCAATACGAACGGCCGTCCCCTCTATTCCCACGTCGACGGCCACCCCACACCGTCGGTTCTGGCCAGCTACGGGCTCTACGTGAACACCAGCGGACTCCTGGAGAGTCCGGCCAACGCGGATGCGCCGACGAGGCAGGTGAACTCCTTGATCGCTCCCGGCGGTTTTGTCGGCACATGGTTGAGGAACAACGGTGCGACACACACCCTGATAGCGCTCTACCGGTCGGCGTACACGGTGCAAGCGGTGTATGGCTTCGCAGCGCAACAGATTTCGGGCGCAGCACAACTGGTGACCAACACCAGGGAGGGGGTCAGTTCGGAGGTCGGCATGTCGATGGCGCCGCCGCTCTGGATTGTGAACTTCGCCCTGCTCTACATTTTGAACCCCTCGCTGGCGGCCGCGATGCCTGCCCACTGGGCCCCCATTCCGTCGGCGGTCGCCGACGCAATACGGTCGAGCGCCACCGGCCAGGTTCCATTCAGCGACTATGCGCCCTACTTTCAGTGATTGGATGCCGGGGCCCGGCGAGGTCTCGTCCGATGGAATGAGCGGCGGCGAGGTGCGGGAGCCCCAGTCGGCACGCAGCGAGAAACATCGACCCATCTGGGCGAACGACTGCCCGTCCCTGGGAACCGGCTTGGAGGCAGGTAGCGCGTCCGGCGGGGGAAGGGTGCTTGCAGCGATGCTTCACCCAGTGACTGGTGGACCCTGGTCACGCATCCCTGTGGTTCCAGAACTGACGGGCGGTACTGCGCGATGCGCATGTGCGAGCGCGGCTTGTCGCTGTTCGGGGGTTGCTCGCGTAGTCGGTCTGTGATGTCCGAGTGCTCTCGGGTCCGGTGTGTCGTATGTGGATGCAAGGATAGGCGGTATGAGTTGGTTTGGAAGGCGACGCCCGCTTCGGCGGGCGAGGGACGCGGTGCAGCAACCGCCGCCCCGGTCCGTCCTCATTCGGGGGTAGCGGGCCGGGGCGCATGAGCGCTGAAAGGCACCGCCTTGTCCCGTACCGATGCACATTCACCTGTTTGGGTTCGTCTTCGCCGTGGCGAACTCTCCGTTGAACCGCGGCACGCCGACTGCCACGAGGTCTGCGACCTCCCTGACCGGTTTCAGGGTGATCGGGCCTGGTTGCCCGCGACGAACTGCTTCTGGACGTTCGCGTACACGGGCACGGGGATCTGCTCGTGCTCGCTCTGCTACGACGGCGAGGGTCGTTCTCGTGACCTCCGTCGTGAGCGTCGCCGTACCGCTCGTCGCCTCGAGGAGGGGCGTCGCCGGTGGGATGCCCACGACACTGCGGCTTTCGATGACATTGTTGTCCCGCATCGCAGGCGGGATTGGTGGAAGTGATCACCAGGCGCAGCCCGGGCGAGTGTTGGTCGATGACGCACAGCGATTTCGAGTTCGTGATCGACGCGAGCTCGGCCGGTGCGGGCACGAGTGGCCACCGGTTCATCCATGATCGGCAGCGCCATGAATTCGCCTGCAGGTGGACGCCATTCGGGGGTGCTGCAGAGGAGGAGATCCTTGTGAACTTCGGAATGGCGAAGACCCGGTTCCGGTACCGACTGGGTGCGCGACGCTGTTGCGCGAGCGAATGATGAGCTGTCGCGCGGCACGCAGGACCCGTTGGCCGCGATCTGATTCGCGGGCCGGCCACTGGATAGGAGATCCAGATCGCCGACATCCGCGCAACTCGCTGCGCGAGTGCAAAATTGACTACGTTGCACACCTCGAACTGTCCGCAGGCATAGCTTCGTAACCCCACTCGGACTCGACACCGAGATCATCTACCAGGCTGTCGGGCGGCCATGGTGGTACTGACGATCCCTGGGTAGTTGTCGGCGACACGCATAACGTGGTGCTATGGAACTTGGACTGCACATCGCCGACTTCACCTTTCCGGACGGCCCGTCGACCCTCGCGCACGACTTGTCTCGCATTGCCGTCACCGCCGAGGACGTGGGTTTCCGCAAGATCAGCGTCATGGATCATCTCTGGCAGATCGAACCGGTGGGACCGATCGACACCGAGATGCTCGAGGCCTACACCACTCTCGGTTACCTCGCTGCCGTCACGAAGAAGGTGGACTTGCTGGCCTGGGTCACCGCCACTGTTTACCGCGAGCCGGGCCTTCTCGCCAAGGCGGTGACCACACTCGACGTCCTGTCCAAGGGACGTGCGTACCTGGGAATCGGCGCAGCCTGGAACGAGGACGAAAGTGTGGGACTCGGGCTCCACTTCCCGCCCACGGCCGAACGCTTCGAACGACTGGAGGAAACACTGCAGATCTGCCTGCAGATGTGGAGCGACAACGACGGACCGTTCGAGGGAACGCACTACCAACTCGGCCGCACGTTGAACGTGCCGCAGCCGCTGCGGCGCCCACACCCGCCTATCCTGATCGGCGGTGGGGGTGAGAAGAAGACGCTTCGGCTGGTCGCGCAGTACGCGCAGGCCTGCAACCTGTTCGGTGGACCCGAGGTCGCGCACAAGCTGGAGGTGTTGAAGAGCCACTGCGACGCTCTCGGAACCGACTACGACGCCATCGAAAAGACCGTGATGTTCCCACTCGACCCGGGTGCGGGCGGACAGAACGTGGACCACCTTCTGGGGCAGCTCGAGGACTTGGCGAAGCTGGAGATCACCCACGTTCACGGATGGGTACCGCAAGTCGCGTCGATCACGCCCCTCGAGGTCTTGGGCGAGCGCGTCGTTCCGGTGATCGCGGATTGGTGATCCCCCCGACGCCCGGATCGCCGGATCCGGTCGTCCGCGGTAGCCCGCCAGGTCTCGGTGGAGTGAATGGTGGCGACGCTTCGGCGAGGCCGGTGGAGGACGGACTCTGGACGTTGAGGCGCGCAGCCTGGTCCCGGTGAACGCGACCGATGCGCACTTGACCGCGGAGTGTTCGCATGGTGAACCGAATGGTCGAAGTGAATCAAAATCGGGCGCTTGAATATGCTCTGATGATGTCGCACCTAACCTGGATTCGACGCGAGACCGATAGCCTCACGAGGAGCCTATCGACCTCGGAACGAACTGACGCGGGAGAACAACCATGAGCGCCGATAAGCATCCAACCATCATCTACACGCTGACCGACGAGGCGCCGTTACTCGCGACCTACGCCTTCCTGCCGATCGTCCGCACCTTCGCCGGTGCCGCGGGCATCGAGGTCGAGTCCAGCGACATCTCGGTACCGGCGCGGATCCTGGCCGAGTTCCCCGACCGCCTCACCGAAGAGCAGCGCGTCCCGGACAACTTGGCCGAGCTGGGTCGGTTGACGCAACTGCCCGAGACCAACATCATCAAGCTGCCGAACATCAGCGCGTCTGTGCCGCAGCTCCTGGCCGCCATCAAGGAACTGCAGGGCAAGGGCTACCAGATTCCGGACTTTCCGGAATCACCCAAGACCGACGAGGAACGCGATATCCGGCAGCGCTACGGCAGGATCCTCGGCAGTGCTGTCAACCCGGTCCTGCGTGAGGGCAACTCCGACCGCCGCGCACCCCGGGCGGTGAAGGAGTACGTCCGCAAGCACCCGCACAGCATGGGTGAGTGGTCGATGGCCTCGCGCAGCCACGTCGCGCACATGCGGCACGGCGACTTCTACCACGGCGAGAAGTCGATGACACTGGACCGGCAGCGCACAGTCCGGATGGAGTTGGTGACCGACGGCGGCGAGACGATCGTCCTCAAGGAGGGGCTGACCCTCGGCGAGGGCGACATCATGGACAGCATGTTCATGAGCAAGAAGGCCTTGCTCGACTTCTACGAGGAGCAGATGGAGGATGCGCGCAAGACGGGCGTGATGTTCTCCCTCCACGTCAAGGCGACGATGATGAAGGTGTCGCACCCCATCGTCTTCGGCCACGCGGTCAAGACCTTCTACAAGGACGCCTTCGCCAAGCACCAGAAGCTGTTCGACGAACTCGGCGTCAACGTCAACAACGGACTCGTCGACCTCTACGACAAGATCGAGACACTGCCGAGCACGCAGCGCGAGGAGATCATTCAGGACCTGCACGACTGCCATGAGCACCGTCCCGAGTTGGCCATGGTCGACTCCGCCCGCGGCATCTCGAACTTCCATTCGCCCAGCGATGTCATAGTGGACGCCTCGATGCCCGCGATGATCCGCTCGGGCGGCATGATGTACGGCGCCGACGGGCGACTCAAGGACGCCAAGGCGGTGATGCCGGAATCCACCTTCGCGCGCATCTACCAGGAGATCATCAACTTCTGTAAAACCAACGGCGCGTTCGACCCGACTACCATGGGCACTGTCCCCAACGTCGGGCTCATGGCGCAGAAGGCTGAGGAGTACGGCTCGCACGACAAGACCTTCGAGATTCCGGAGGACGGCGACGCCAACTTCGTGGATGTCGAGACCGGTGAGGTGCTGCTCACCCAGCACGTCGAGGCTGGTGACATCTGGCGTATGTGCACCGTCAAGGACGCGCCGATCCGCGACTGGGTCAAGCTCGCGGTCACCCGGGCACGCAACTCCGGCATGCCGGTGCTGTTCTGGCTCGACCCGTACCGCCCGCACGAGAACGAGCTGATCAAGAAGGTCGAGCTGTACCTGCAGGATCATGACACCGAGGGCCTCGACATCCAGATCATGTCGCAGGTGCGCTCGATGCGCTACACGCTGGAGCGGCTGATCCGCGGCATGGACACCATCGCCGCGACCGGCAACATCCTGCGCGACTACCTCACCGACCTGTTCCCGATCCTGGAACTCGGCACCAGCGCCAAGATGCTGTCGATCGTGCCGCTGATGGCTGGCGGTGGCATGTACGAGACGGGCGCCGGTGGGTCGGCGCCCAAGCACGTCAAGCAGCTGGTGGAGGAGAATCACCTGCGATGGGATTCGCTTGGTGAGTTCCTGGCATTGGCCGTCAGCCTGGAAGATCTCGGCATCAAGACCGGAAACGAGCACGCCAAGATCCTGGCCACGACGCTCGACGCGGCGACCGGCAAGCTGCTCGACGAGAACAAGAACCCGTCGCGCAAGACCGGCGAGCTCGACAACCGGGGCAGCCAGTTCTACCTCGCGTTGTACTGGGCACAGGAACTCGCCGCGCAGACCGAGGACAAGGAACTTGCGGAACGTTTCGCCACGCTTGCCGAGGCGTTGACCGAGAACGAGGAGACCATCGTGCGGGAGCTCATCGAGGTGCAGGGCTCGCCGGTTGACATCGGCGGCTACTACCAGCCGGACAGCGAGAAGGCCGACGCCGTGATGAGGCCGAGCAAGACTTTGAACACCACGCTGGCGGCCGCGCAACAGTGAGCCCGAACCACTGAACCTCCGGTTCGTGAACTGTGCCCGGGTCGAACACTGGTGCGGGGGAGGGAGCTGGCCCTTGTGGGTCAGGTCCGCCCCTCCAGCGACCCTGTGACCGCCAGGTCGTCGAGCAGCCCCAAAAAGGCCCGGGCACAGGGGAGGTCGGCAGTGGCCCTCGCCACGGTGGGCCAGTCGACCTGCCCGCACAATGCGCGGGCGACCGGCAGCATCGGCACGAAATCACACCGATGAGAACCGAGATGACGGAGTTTGTCGATCATCAGATCGGTTCCGCTGAGGACCGGTGCCCAGAGCTGCCCGATCCGCATCGTCTCGGCCCGCTCGAGGAGTCCCTCCCCGGGGCCGGTGGTACAGGCCGGATACAGCAGTGCGACCCGGAGATCACCGCCGACGAGCTGGCGTGACCCGAGCCGGGAGGGAACGATGGACCGGATCCCACCCGCAGCCAACGCGGCCCTTGCGCCGGTCAGGTGTTGGCCCGAGGCGATGATGGTCACCTGGTGCTCGGGTGGCGGTCCGCCGCGGGCGTACACGGCGCAGTCCCCGCCGACCGCGAACGGCACGTCGCCGGCCGAGAGGATGTTCACCGCCCGCCCCAGCGTCCGCATCACCTGGGCTTCGCGGTCCGCGACTATCCGGACGGTGGGGTAATCCTCCGCCCGCGGGGAACGATGGCGCAGCACGTGTTCGGTGGTCATGACCGGTGGGTACCCGGCATTGCGGACCTCAACCGTCCGATGGGTGATCTGGTTCCGCGGGGTGCGGCCACGGGCGGTTGATCGGAGTGTTCGGGTGTGTTGTGTTGTGGTGGTCGGGGTCCGTTGCCGCGACGAACGGTCCAGCGGCGTCAATATCTCATTGGCTCTGCGCAATTCGGAGACGTCCTCGCGGCTCTGAAATCGGGACGGGTCGCGGAGGCACGAATGGGCCACTCGGTTCGGGTTTTCCTGGAGACTGATCAAGTTATGACTGATCAGCTGCATGCCGACCTCGTAGAACGCCTGGGCCGGGCTGTCGCCCGTGCCGCCATGGATGGTGACGAGTGAAACATCAGTCCCGTCAGGGTTGTCGCCGGTTCGTCGCGCATACACTGGGGCGATGACCGTTTCGTCAGCGCCGGTGGCTCCGTTCGGGCGCGTTCTTACCGCGATGGCTACGGC
The DNA here is from genome assembly GCF_026810085.1 of Rhodococcus sp. JS3073. Classification (NCBI taxonomy): domain Bacteria; kingdom Bacillati; phylum Actinomycetota; class Actinomycetes; order Mycobacteriales; family Nocardiaceae; genus Rhodococcus; species Rhodococcus sp. JS3073. The sequence continues at coordinate 7,898,216 of NZ_CP113951.1, forward strand.
GTTCACCGTGGATGGCGAGATCGACGAGGAGGCGACTGCCCGGATCGCCATACATCTAGTCGATCATGGACACGACGGACTTGTCGTCTCGGGGACGACCGGTGAGGCGGCGACGACCACCACCGCCGAGGATGGTCGGATTCTGCGAGTGGTCAAGGATGCGGTGGGCGACCGCGCGAAGATCGTTGCCGGGGTGGGAACGAACGACACACGGCACACGCTGGAATTGGCGAGGCAGGCTGTCACGCACGGTGCCGACGGGCTGCTGCTGGTGACGCCGTACTACAACAAGCCGAGCCAGGGCGGTGTACTGCAGCACTTCCGGTACGTAGTGGATGCAGTCGATGCTCCTGTCATGGTCTACGACATTCCCGGCCGGGCCGGTACCAAGCTGGCACCGTCGACATTCGAGGCGATGGCGGATTGGCCGTCCGTGGTCGCAGTGAAGGATGCCGCTGGAGACCCCACTCAGGCGATCATGCTGCGCGAATTGGGCTTTGCGGTCTACTCGGGAGACGACAGCCTCACTCTGGGTTTCTTGGCGTATGGGGCGTGCGGAGTTGTCTCTGTTCTCGGTCACGTGGCAGGTGACGAGATCCGCACGATGATTGACGCATTCTTCGCGGGAGACGTCCACACCGCACGGGAAATCAATGCCCGTCTTCAGCCGGCCTTGCGTGCGGTCATGGGTGTCCCCAATTATGGCGCGACGACCGTAAAGGGGGCGCTGCAACTGCTCGGTGTGCTGCAGAACAGAACCGTGAGGTCCCCACTACTTGCCCTCGACGACGGCGAGTACGAGGCACTACGGACGGGGCTGTTCGCTTCGGGGTTGCTGCACTGACAGGACTGAGCATCCCTCAGAGCCGCGACACCGACGTTTCCACCACCGACCTGGTCGACGGGTGCCGAACGAGTGCGCGACTACGCGAAGGCGCCGCCGTCCTTGGCGACGGACCCGCGGAGTGCATCACGTCTCGGTGTCGATCGTTAGCTGGTCCCGCGATTGGTGGTGATCGGCTGTCTGAGGAGTGTGCGTTGCTTCTCGGGCGCGATCTTGCGGAAGTCGTTGAGGTAGATCTCGTGATGCTTGCCGGACAACCGCAGTCCGTTGCCGGGGATGAACTCGTCATGCATTTGTGCAAGCACGACTGCTTCGTCGTCGAAGGAACCGGTGTGCAGTGTCTGCACACACCGCCCTTCGCTCAGCGCCTCGAGTCGGACGTCGTCGAGACGTGCCGGGCGGGTCTTGGCACCGGCCTTTTCGACAGCGGTGGTGAACATGGCCTCGTCGACCCAGTTCGGGGTCATGATCATCATTGTCCAGTCCCATCGCGACTTGTCCCGCACCGCGGTGAAGGAGTCCATGTCCTCGGCCCACCACAAGCCCTCCAGCGGAGGGACGACGTAGTCGCGGCCGAGGTCACGCTTGCTTGCGAACTTCAACTTGTACGCGAGGGGGTAGAGCGCTTCGACGGCGTCGCTGAACGCCGGTGAGGTGTTGGGGTCGCCGTGACCGTCGATCATCAGGTATTGCATGTCGGGCACGTCGACGACCCGGAACTCGCCTCGGGGAGCCTGGTAGGCATCGAGGGTTTTCTTGAAGTCGGGCTTGTCCGTCATAGCGCACCTGGACTCGCGTAGCGAGCCACCACCTTTCTGCCTCCGAGAGGCCCGATAGATATGAGAACACCTCACGCGCCGGTTCCGGCGTATTTGGTCTGGGTACCTCGCCGTCGTAGCGGACGAACAGCGGCATCGTCGGCAGATGTGGCGTTGTCTCGGGTGGCGTCTCAGCCACGGGTCAGGTCCTGCAAGCCCACCACGCGTAGCAGTTCGAGCCGCTCGTGGGATTCACTACCCGGGCGTGCGGTGTAGACGACCAGGCGCTGATCGTGCTCGGGGCTGAGGAGTACCTCGCAGTCCAGCTCCAGTGGGCCGACGGCTGGATGCAAGAAGCGCTTGGTGTCGGCGCGGCGTACGGCGACGTGGTGGGTGTCCCACAGGGCGGAGAATTCTTCACTCCTGGCGCGGAGTTCGCTGACGAGTTTCGCCAGCCGCGCGTCGTCCGGGCGCCGGGCGAGCGTGGCGCGCAAGTCCGCTACTGCCGTCCGGGCGGCGTTGTCGTGTTCTTCGACGGGGAAGAGCTCGCGCGCGGACGGGTCCGTGAAAAAGCGCCACACGACGTTGCGCTCCGCTGGGGGGCGGGCCGATGCGTCACCGGTGAGCGCTTTGGCCATGGCGTTCTGCGCAAAGATGTCGCCGCGATCGCTGACCACCTGAGCAGGGATGTCGACCAGACGGTCGAGGACGAGGAGGAGGCCGGGGCGAACGTGCTCCGTGGCAGGCCGGTCTCGCGAGGGCTCTTCACCGGCCAGATGGAAGAGGTGGTCGCGTTCATCGGTGGTCAGCCTCAGCGCACGGGCGACGGCAGCGAGCATCTGGCGAGACGGGTGTGAGCCCCTGGCCTGCTCCAGCCGGGTGTTGTGGTCGGCGGACATCCCTGCAAGCTGCGCCACCTCTTCGCGGCGCAAACCCGGGGTATGGCGCCGAGTGCCCTGAGGCAGTCCCACGACGGCGGGCGTGAGTCGGGTCCGGCAGTGGCGAAGGAAATCGGCCAGCTCGGTTCTGTCCACGCCACCATCATGGCCCCGGGCAGCGGGCGCAGCCAGGGACGGCGGGTCCCCGGATAGAGACGTCCTTCCGCCGTCATCCACATAGCCGCACTCTGGAAGCCAGAACCTCGAACCCGGCGAGTGCTGGCGCAGACCCGCCAGGGTGATCACCCAGAGCGCCGCCCAGGAACCGAATCACCCCACCAGGAAGGTGTGGACACATGCAGTACCGCACGCTCGGCCGAACAGGGATCGAGGTCAGCCCCTACGCGCTCGGCACCTTGATGTTCGCCACGTCCATCGGCAACCCCGACCCCGACGACTCGGCCCGCATCATCCATAAGGCCCTGGACGCGGGGATCAATTTCATCGATACCGCCGATGCGTACGGAGACTCGGAAGAGGTCGTGGGCCGGGCACTCGAGGGGCGTCGTGACAACGTCGTCCTCACGACCAAGGTGAGCCGCCCCATGGGGGACGACCACAACCAGCAGGGCGCCTCGCGGCGCTGGATCGTGACCGCGGTCGAGAACTCGCTGCGCCGCCTGCAGACCGACCGCATCGACTTGTACCAGATCCAGCGACCGGACCCGACCACCGAAATCGAGGAAACCCTGTCGGCGCTCACCGACCTGATCCGCAGCGGCAAGGTCCGTGCGATCGGAACGTCCACGATGCCCGCGTCCGACATCGTCGAGGCGCAGTGGGCCGCTGAGCGGCGTGGCCTGGAACGGTTCCGCACCGAGCAACCGCCCTACTCGCTGCTCAACCGGGCAATCGAACGCGAGGTGCTACCTGTCACACAGCGCTACGGAATGGGCACACTGGTCTGGGGTCCTTTCGCGCAGGGGCTGCTCACCGGCCGCGTCCGCAGGGGGCAGCACAACGACCTGCGCCGTGCGAAAATCTTCACACACCTCGGCGACGCCCATCGCCTCGACGTCGTCGAGCAGCTCATCCCGCTCGCACAAGACGCGGGAATGCCGATGACACACCTCGCGATGGCGTTCACGATCGCTCACCCGGGGGTCACCAGCGCGATCATCGGGCCGCGCACGATGAGTCACCTCGACGACCTTCTCGCCGGCATCGATGTCGCGCTCACCGATGACATCCTCGACCGGATCGACGAGATCGTCCCGCCCGGCACAGACGTCGGCACGCTCGACCAGGCGTACGTGCCCCCCGCCATCCAGACCCCGAGTCTGCGTCGTCGACCCGTCGCTGAACGGAGCGCCGCCTGACCGCGTCGACCTCCACCCTCCGCAACGGCGCCGACGGAATCCCGGCTACGTCGGCTCCGCCGGTGTCGCGCGACCTCACATTGTTGGCCGGTCCAGCGGCCGTGGCAACGGCTCGAGTGCCCCGGTGTCCCGTAGCCGGCCGTATACGTGAACCACCGTGTGGATGTCGCCCGGCGCTGCGATGTGCAGCAGCACGCCGCTGCCCGGCATATCCTGGAGAACCGCCTCCAGGCCGTCAGGTACCAGGACTGCGCGGGCCGCGCACAGAAAGCCGAACCGGCCGACGACAGGATCGCCGACGGTGAATCCGGCGTCGTCTTCGAGGGCATCGAGAATGGCGTCGTCGCTGACGTCGCCGAAGTCCGGTTCCCACACCGACGCAAGCATCGCGAGCAGTTCAGATTCGGGTACGACCGCACCCTCGGGTGCGTCGACCGCCAAAACCAGTGACTGCAGCAGAAACTGCGGGGCGCCACCGGCCACGCCGGAGAGTTCGACCGCCCATCCGACCTCCCCGGAACATACCAACCGCAACCCGGTCCCCGTCAGATCCGACCACGCTTCCGCCCCCTGAGCGACCAGAAGAATCGCCGTCAGCTCGTCCGGCGTACAGGCGGTATCCGGTCCCGACGCGTGAACCTGCCGCCACTCGCCTCGCACCGGCGACGCAGCCCTCGGCAGCAGCTCCGTGACTTGCTCCAACGTCTGCCGCCACCGTCCCGCCAGCGTGTCGACCGGCTCCGGCCTCGGCCCCCAGAAGGCCCGTACGACGCGTCGCATTCGAATACGTCCTCCCTCGCGATCCCCCGTGGTCATCCGCGCGTCCTGTGATCACGGACTGCCGAAGTTGACGAGCTTACCTTCGAGCACCGTCCGTTCGCGCTCGTTGCCACCTCGGTGACAGTCCGCCGCGAGGTGCGTTCGTTGGAGCGCCGCACGATGAGTTTCTCGGACGCGGGAATTCTCAACCTTTGCATCTGTCGTCAAGAGTGCGGGAGAACGAGTGAAACAGCTACTGAGAGTCCAGAACTTCAACGTCTCGAGTGACGGTATCGGTGCCGGTGACCAACAGAGCCTCGAGAGTCCGTTCGGCCTCGACACTCCGGTGTTCGTCATGACCCACCACAAGCGTCCCTCCTTCACCCTCTCCGACACCACGTTCCACTTCGTCGGCGGTGACCCGGGTGCCGTCTTCGAGCAGGCGCGTGAGGCCGCTCAGGGCAAGGACGTCCGACTCGGCGGCGGGGTCAGAACCATCCGACAGTTCCTCGACGCCGACCTCGTCGACACCATGCACGTGGCGGTCTCACCGGTGAAACTCGGATCCGGACTGCAACTCTGGGAGTCACCCGACGAACTACTCGACCGATTCCACCTCGAGGTCGTACCCAGCCCGAGCCGCGTAACCCACCACCTGTTCTGGCGAAAGTGACCCGCGGGAGTCAGAGGATGCGCCGGCTCGTCCACGACGAACAACCCTTTGCCGACCTCGACCCCGAAGGGTTCGTCGACTGGTACCTGCCGGCGCCCGGCCCGGTTCGCGCTTTGCCTCGACGACGATCAGTGGGAGCTGCGTCTGATCGTCGTGGACTGCGTGCAGTTGGTAAGGATGACAGCGGGGGCCGCGGCGCGATCACCCGAGGCCTCGAGTTGCCGGCCAGGGGGCTCGAACTCGTGTCGTCATGGGTTCGCAGTTCAACCGATCCGCGGCCGACCCGAACATGATCGCCGCGACTTCCACTCACTACCCCGAATTCACCACAACGCGATGGTCAGCCGGACCCCGGTCGCGCGCTCAGTCGATGATGTCGACGACGCCCGTTGGCTCGCGCAGCGCCTCTACGGTTCGTTCGGCAGCTCGGTCGATGTGAACCCGCGGTGCCTCAGGTTGTTGCTGCTCGTTGTAGGTGCCGGGCCCGTAGAACTGTCCATAGCGCAATACAACGCCACCCTCGGCGAGAACGGAACGCTCCAATTCTGCGACCGCCTGAGCGTCGGGCCCATCAGGCAGTTGCCAGGCGACGCTTTGGGCCAGGATCTTCGGCGACCCGCTCCGCCGCGCGGCCTCGATCAGATTCTGGGTTCCCTCGGTTCGGATGCGAGCGTTCAGATCTGCGTGTTCACTGATCTGGGCCGCATCATCCGGCAGATCGGTCAGCTCGTTCAGCATGACGTCCGGCCTGAAGTCACGAACCGCCTGGATGACAGCCTCCCGGTCGAAGACATCACAAAGAACCGGTTCGGCACCGAGGTGGCTCAATAGCTCCGTTTTGCTGGGCGAGCGCGTCATGCCGCCGACTACGTGCCCCGCCTGAATCAACCGGGGAATCAGCCGTTGCCCAATCACGCCGGATGCGCCGGCAAGAAATATCTTCATGATTACTCCTGACTATACGAAACTGTAGTTAGAACTGAACCGCCGCCGCCAACCGCGGCACGATGTCATACGGGTACCTGCCCTTTCGGAAGCGCGGGCCTCTGTGCAGGCCGGAACACGATAGACAGCCGACCACTGCGGCCTTTAAGGGACGCAATGGCTCTGGGGAGAAATGCCGGGACAGATACTCCACTGGAACGGGTTGAACCTGGGACGTTCTGTTGGACCTCCCCGCTCGTGACCGAATGGGTTGGGGCCGACGCGGGGAGGGCCGATGGGGTTGTGAGGATGGTGAGGGAACGAGTTGTCGATCGACGACTGGTGGACCAATGCCGGATTGTCCAGAGCGTCTGCCGGATGTGCCGACGCGGCGCCGGCGCCGAACCCTCCGATGACAGTGACGGCCGCAACCGCGATCAGTGCACCACGAGCAAGATTCTTCATGTCAAACCCTTTTCTGAGTTGTTCCCGGCATCTGATGCCGAGAATGGAACGGGGCGAACGCGGATCGGTACGTCCCAGCTTGTGAGGTCAGTGGATGCGATGGATGAAGGACGTCCCGCACGAGGTCGGCGATCGCTTGACGATGCGTCTCCAATGCGAAATGGCTTGTGGCGAGCAGACGGATCTCCGCGTCGGGAACGGTCCCTGAACAGCTGCAGCTGAATCACTCGGCGATTGCGCAGGTCGGGGACGAAAGCAGTGGGGATCGTCACGAGCGCACGGCGTGTGCGGAACCGCCGGTTGAGTGCGTGGTCGACCGACGCCCCGAGAACCGCTCCCAGGACCGGTGCGACCAGATAAATCCATAGATCGGTCGTGCGCCCAGAGAGTGCAGCAGGACCGAACTGGCGGGCGGGGTTGATCGATCCCCCGCTGCGGGGACCGAGGAATGCGATGACCAGCCCGACTGACAGTCCGATAACATCATCGAGCCCATCTCGGCGAGAAAGACGGACGCGGGCTGCCAGGTGGACGCGGCCCTGATTGCGGCGTAGTCGACAGGAGGGAACGAGACCGCACGCCCCCACACCAGGCGCGCGAGCCCCGTCCCCACCGCTGAACCCGCAAGTTGGGTGAGTATGTAGGGCGGAACACTTTGACCAGGGAAGGCGTTCATGAGCCACAAGGCAATGGTCACGGCGGGATTCAGGTGCCCGCCAGCGCGTCTGCCGGGTGGGCTGAACATCAGACTGGTGAGGATGATCCCGCTGACAACCCCGATGATGGCAAGTGCGACGTCCAGGTCGGCGATGTAGAGGGCGGAGCCCGGATCACGCAACCACCGGACGACAGTCACTGCGAGGAACAGCAGGACTGCGGTGAGCGCGAACTCGTCGGCGGCACGCGCCAGTGGCTGCCGGCGTGGATGAGTCGAAGCGGTACTCACCATGTTCTCCTAGTGTCGGTGTGCCGAAAGGGGATTCCGGACGTATCCGGGCGGCAGGTCCTGGCCGTTTTCGGACACGGTCCCGCCCGGATACCGGGATTCGGACGCGAGGCCCCTCCGCGAGGTCGCCGGTCGCCCTGTCGCGTTCGCTCGCTCGGTGAATTAGGAGTCCGGCGTGTAGTGACCGGGGACCAATCGGGTGGATACGCCGAAACGGTTCCACGTGTTGATCGTCGCGATCGCAACGATGAGTCGGGCCAGTTCGGTCTCGTCGAACTCGCTCGCGGCCTTCGCGTACACCTCGTCCGGGACGAATCCGTCCGTGAGTACGGTGATCGCCTCGGTCATTTCGATCGCCGCGATCTCCTTCGCCGTGTAGAAGTGCCGCGACTCCGTCCATGCGTTGAGCTGGATGATGCGCTCCGCCGATTCGCCGGCGGCCAGCGCGTCCTTGCTGTGCATGTCCAGGCAGAAGGCGCAGTGGTTGATCTGGGACGCGCGGATCTTGACCAGGTTGAGCAACGTCGGTTCGACGCCCTGCCTCGCGGCCGTGTCGAGACGGATCATCGCTTTGTATGCCTCGGGTGCGAGCTTTGCCCAGTCCAGGCGGGGTGCGTGCTCGGGGAGAAATTCCGTGCTTTCGTGTACTTCGTTCATCGTCATGCCAGCAACGCTACGTCCCGAGTGGCACTGGAGTAGGGTCCATTCCTATGCCAGATCTTCATACCAATTCTGCGGGTTCGTCACCTTCCGGGGGCGGTGCCGACCTGCATGTGGAACTGAACGGACCCAAGCTGCGCGCCGGCCTCACGGACGCGCTGCGAGAGGCCGTGCGCACGGGGCGTCTGGCGCCTGGCACCCGGCTGCCGGCGTCCCGCTCGCTCGCCGCCGATCTTGGTATCTCACGCAATACCGTGACCGAGTCCTACGCGGAACTGGTCGCCGAGGGCTGGCTCAGTGCGCAGCAGGGTTCCGGGACATGGGTGGCCAGGCGGGCCGAGCCGCGCGCGGCCGCGCCCGCAGCTGCCCGTGTGAGGCCGACTCGGCGCCGTCCCATGTATGGACTTCTGCCGGGTTCGCCGGACCTCACGGACTTTCCGCGCATGCAGTGGCTCTCCGCGGCCCGCCGCGCTCTGACCGCGGCGCCGCACGAAGCGTTCGGCTATGGCGATGCCCTCGGCCGGATCGAGCTGCGCACCGCCCTGGCGGACTATCTGGCGCGGGCCCGTGGGGTGTACGCCGAGCCGGAGCGGGTCGTCATCTGTTCCGGTTTCCACCATGGTCTGACGCTCATGGCGCAGGCACTCAGGGCGCGGCGGGTGCAGGCGGTGGCCGTCGAGTCGTACGGCCTCGACCTCTATCGGGACCTGCTGACCGGTGCAGGACTTCGTACCCCGCCCCTCTATGTCGACGAACATGGTGTGCGCACCGACGATTTGGTGCGATTGCGAGGGATCGGCGCGGTTTTGATGACTCCGGCGCATCAGTATCCGACGGGGGTCGCGCTGAGCCCGGACCGGCGCACGGCGGCCATCGACTGGGCGCGTACCACCGGCGGGCTGATCTTGGAGGACGACTACGACGGGGAGTTCCGATACGACCGTCAGCCGGTGGGTGCTCTGCAGGGCCTCGACCGCGACCGGGTGGTGTATTTCGGCTCTGTGAGCAAGTCGCTGGCGCCGGGGCTGCGGCTCGGCTGGATGGTGCTGCCAGAGGAACTCATCCCGGAGATCGTGACGGCCAAGGCAAACGGTGACTATATGTCGAGTGCGCTCGAGCAGCTGACGCTTGCGGAGTTCATCGCATCGGGCGCGTATGACCGTCATGTGCGTTCGATGCGGCTGCGTTACCGGCGCCGCCGTGACCAACTGGTCGCGGCCCTGGCACAGAGGGCCCCCGGCATCCGCGTGACGGGCATGGCCGCGGGGCTGCAAGCGGTCCTCGAACTCCCTCGCGGGACCGAGCGCACTGTCGTGGAGGCGGCGGCCCGGCAAGGCCTGGCGGTCAGCGGGATCGCGCAGTTCCGCTACGAAATGGCGGACACCGAGTGGCAGTTGCCCGAGCGCGACGGGTTGGTGGTCAACTACGCGGCACCCTCGGACAGTGCGTGGGGAGGCGCGCTGGACGCACTGTGCAGAGTGATGCCCTAGGCCAGGGCTGCCGTAGGCTTGATGCGGCTCGCGCAGTCTGTTCGCGCCCCAGGCACCAATGTTCCGATCCAGCGCCGAGTAGGGCCGGCGCAGTTCGATCGAAGTCTTCGTTGTTCGGTGACGGCCTCGACATGTTGGTCGAAGCGTCGTGCGATCGTGTTCGGTTCGGAACGGTCACCTCACCGCATCCCGACGGACGCCTCCAGGTGCGCGAGTGCGCCAGCGCCCTCGCTTGCGAGGAAGACCAGCTCCGCTAGGGGTACCGGCAAGAAACCTTCCTCCTCCATCCGCCGGAGCTGGAGTATCAACCCGTCGTAGAAGCCCACCGTGTTCAGCAGCGTCACCGGCTTGTCGAGCAGTCCGTGTTTCCTCAACTCCAGGATTTCTGTCGCCTCGTCCAGCGTGCCCAGGCCACCGGCCATCACCACCACCGCATCCGATCGGGCGAGCAGCAGCGCCTTGCGTTCGGCGAGATCCTTGGCGATCACCATTTCGTCGGCGTCCTTCCTTGCAAAGTCCCGGAGAAAGTCGACCGAGACCCCGACGAGCCGGCCTCCTGACTCGCGTACTCCGTCGGCGACCACCTTCATCAGCCCGGTGTCGGATCCGCCCCATACCAGGGTATGGCCGCCCTTTCCGATGAGTTCTGCGAACTCGCGGGCCGGCCGGGTATAGCGCTCGTCGAGGTCGGCGGAGGAGAGGAAGACGCAAATGTTCATGGTTGAACTATAAGACTCTGATAGAAGTGCGGCGATGCTCGATGCTGAAGCGTAAGGGGGCAACTGCGAACGGACCCTCACCTTGGCGACTGGGCGCCATCACGGTCGAGCATGTGCGTGTGGCCCGCCAGTGTTCATTCCGATCAGGCTTGTGCAAGCAGGTCGCCGCAGCCCCTTTCTGATGTCGGTGCGGTTGAATAGTGTTGCGCAGCAGTCGGGGTCGGTACGTACGCGTTTGGTGCCGGGTTGCGCCATGTGACGGCGAAAAGCGAATCATGCTGTGGAGGAGAGGATCTGCTCGAATGCGCGCTGGAGGCGAACATTGACGAGCGTCGGGGCTAGGAAACACGAGATAGCGGACCGTAACATTGGGCTTCCCGTAACGCCTGCCGAACGAAAACGGTACTCACGGAGATCGGCCCGGTCGAGATCCAGGTCCCGCTTGACACTGATACTTCATCCGATTCGTAGATCGTCAAGAAACGACAGCGGAGGTTGACGGCGTCGACGAAATCATCCTGTCACTCTCGGAAAAAATCCTGACCACAGGGCTTGGGGAAGGTTCATCGACGCCATCTTCCCCGCAAGCGGGGGACTCCATCAAGATCGGGGACGGACTGGTGCCAACCGACCCGACTACGTCGCCACCGGCGTTAACACCTCAGGCGACCCCCGTAGTCGCCGTCGATGGCCTGGAAGTTCTGAATGTCGATCTCACCCAGCGCCGCCTCGCTCATTGGGACGAGACGTCGCGGGACCTGCTGCCGCCGACTCCCACGGCATGTCACCGAGCCCGCGGCCAAGGAGTGCTTTTCCGAGTCAGCGGCAGTTGGGGTCCGAAAGTATCCGGCGATCGTCCGGCGGTGGGAGAGAACGCCTGGTCTGGGTTCGTTCCATTCCTCGATCACGCCGATCCAGCGTCTGGATCCTCCGATGCAACAGCAGCGCATCGTCTCATTCGCTCCCGGATGACGGACACGAGCGGGATCGACTGTCGCGAATCATTGTCGAGCGGAGCTACTTTCCGAGCATCGACCCGCGGTCGCCCAGCCTCTCGAGTGCCGTCATTTCTGCCATCAGTTCAATTCTGTGGGGTGCGGTCCGGTACGGCCGTCCCGCTCCAGCGTATCGATCGCGGCGAGTTCGACGTCAGAGAGTTGAAAGCCGAAGATGTCGAAGTTCTCGGCGATCCGTGACGGGGTCACAGATTTTGGGATGATTACACGTCCTTGCTGGAGGTGCCACCGCAGCACGACCTGGGCGGGTGAGCGATCGTGCTTTGCGGCGAGGTCGGCGAGCAGGGGATCTTCGAGAATTTCCCCGTGAGCAAGTGGGCTCCATGCCTCGGTGACGACCTCGTGGCGTCTATTTGCCGCCACGGTCGCGCGGTTCTGCAGTGCGGGGTGAAGTTCCACCTGATTCACGGCCGGCGGAATATTGCCGGAGGCGACGAGTCGGTCGATGTGTGCGGGCTCGAAGTTGGAGATGCCGATCGCACGAACCCGTCCGTCGGAGTGCAGCTTCTCGAAGGCCCGCCAGGTTTCGAGATAGAGATCGCGTCGTGGTGTCGGCCAGTGCACGAGGTAGAGATCGAGATACTCGAGGCCGAGCTTGTGGAGGCTCTGGTCGAATGCCTCGAGTGTACTGTCGTATCCCTGGTCGGCGTTCCACAGCTTAGTCGTGATGAACAGTTCGTTGCGAGGAAGACCGGACTCAGCGATTGCCCGTCCGACGCCCTGCTCGTTGTCGTAGATGGCAGCTGTATCGATGCTCCGGTATCCGACCTCGAGGGCTGTTGTCACTGCTGCGGTCGCCTGGTCGTCGGGTACCTGAAATACTCCGAAGCCAATTTGGGGCATCGTGATTCCGTTGTTCAAGGTGACCGTGGGGATGTGCTGATTTGCCATGATGGTATGTCTTCCCGGTGTTGTGGATGGTTGAGGAGATCGGGGCTGGTGTGCACGGATTGCGCCTCGGGAGCGGGTGAGGTAGCTGCTACGACAGCGCTTGACTACCGCAATCCTGGTCCGCTGGCCGGATACTGTGCCGAAGCCGTAGCCACACGTGAGGCACGAGGAGACGATTGCTGGAATCTGACTACTCGCCGGGATGTGAATGTCGCGAGCATGACGACGAGAGCTGCGATGGATCCGATCAGACTTGGGTGGTGTGCTCACTGTCACCGAGTTTTTCGGCGAGAGTTGTGAGCCCGTCCGCATAGATTCCGCGGAAGAGGGTGATGGCCTCATCGTCGCTGATGCCCACAGGAGTGAACTCACCGGACCATTCGATACGCGAACTGTTCTCGTCGTTCTGGTGAACGGCGAGGGTGGACGTGTAGTTCGTGACGGGGAACGGTGCCTGGAGAATCGAGTATGTGTAGAAATGCCGGCTATTGTCGAATGCTTCGAGGCGTTCGATAACGGTCTCACCGTCCTGCGTGGTGAGTGTGCGCACTCGTCCACCTTCGCTGAGCTTGCTGAAGGGGATGAATGGCAGCCAGTCGGGTAGAGCGTCGAAGCCGCCAATCAGCTCCCAGACCTTGAAGTCGGGAACTGGCAGCTCGATGGATGTCGACGTGCGGGCCATGGTGGTTCTCCTTCGAGGGTGTTGTCAGCGGGGGAGGGGTGCGTTCGGGGCGATGAGTTCTTGTTCGCGAAGGTCTTCCCAGAAACGTTGCGGGACAGTCTCCGATATCGCGGCGATGTCTTCAGTGATTCGGCTGGGGCGGGTGGCGCCGGGAATGACGGCCGCGGTGGCGGGGTGCGCCAGGGCGAACTGGAGGGCGGCCGCTTTGATGCTAATTCCGTATTGCTCGGCGAGCGTCGTCATTCTTCGGACCTTCTCGACAATCTCCGTGGGGGCTTGCTGGTACTCGAAGTGGCTTCCGCCGGCGAGGATTCCCGAGCTGTACGGGCCACCGATGACGATGTCCACGCCCCGCTTCTGCGCGGTGGGCATCAGTCGTTGCAATGCACGCTCGTGATCGAGGAGTGTGTACCGACCGGCAAGCAGAAACGCATCTGGCTGTGGTTCATCCAGGTCGAGGGTGATCCCCAGCGGTTCGACTCGGTTGACTCCCAGCCCCCATGCTTTGATGACACCCTCCTCGCGGAGTTGGGTCAGGACACGGAAGGCGCCAGTGCGCGCGCTCTCGTACTGTTGCAGCCACTCGTCGCCGTAGAAATCTTGGGCGATGTCGTGGACCCAGACGATGTCGAGACGATCGGTCTTCAAGCGTCCGAGGCTGTCTTCGATCGAGCGCATTGTCGCGTCTGCGGTGTAGTCATTGACCATTCTGTTGGGTCGGCCGTGCTGGAACAGCCCACCTTTCTCGCCGAGTTGTCGGTCGTGGGGGTCCTCGATTTCATCGAAGATGACCCTTCCCACCTTCGTGCTCAGGACGAAGTCTTCACGGGGATGGTCCGCGAGGACCTCTCCCAGTCGGATCTCCGCGAGGCCGGCGCCGTAGAACGGCGCGGAGTCGAAATACCGGATGCCCTGGTCCCATGCCGCTTGGACGGTCGCTGAGGCCTCCGCGTCGGGAATGTCGCGGAACATGTTTCCCAGGGGGGCGGTTCCGAAGCCCAGGGGTGAGGAAAGAAGTGGAGAGATGCTCATGATGTGCTTTCTGATCTGACTGGCGGCTCGCTGAAGCCCGCACCTTGCATGTTCGACGATAGTTGCCTGAGCCGATAGTTGCAAGCGCGGTATAAAGGCGATCGGGACGGAATCGTGTCGACACCGAACGGGGCCGTGTCCACCACGGCGCGCCCAACTCGGATATCGCGCACCTGTTGACCGAGTCGGGGGCAGGGGCTACCGGAAAGCGTGTAGTTCTGTCCGGGGTACTCAGTCTCGTGTGCTGCCGCGGATGACCAGTTCGCAGGGGAACTCCACCGTCCTGAACGGGGCATCTGGCGTGGAGATGCGTTGCAGCAGGAGTTGTGCACCGACACGGGCCATTTCGCGGCTGGGCTGGCGGACCGTGGTCAGGTCGAACAGGGACCACGATGCCATTTCGATGTCGTCGTAGCCGATGACCCAGCACTCCGACGATGTCCGGTTCGCCGTCTTCAGCGTGTCGAGTGCACCGAACGCCAGATAGTCGTTCGCGCAGAAGACTGCGTCGGGCTTGTTCTTCCGGGCGAGCAGGGTGCCCATCGTCGTTGCGCTGAACTCATGGGAGAAGTCCCCGTGGAACTGGTTGCGGGAGTGAACAGGGTGCCCGAGTTCACGCATTCGCGCGAGAAATCCTTTCGCGCGGTCGCGGGACGTGCTCGCCCGGTCGTCAGCTCCGATGAATGCGACCCGGGTACGGCCGTGGGCGACGAGGTATTCGGCGACAGCGGCGCCGCCGGAGTGGTTGCTGCTGGTGACCTTGTCGCAGTCGAGGCCATCGACGACTCGGTTGATCAACACGATGGGGCTTCGTTGTTGGACGGCCGCTTCGAGTTCGACGGATTCCTCGGTCGCAGTGGTGAATACGACCCCGTCAACTGCGCGTTCCCGGATCGCTTTCAGGGCGTCGTGGTGACTGCCACCGCCGGCGTTCCACACCACGACGCGCATTCCCGCGGTGTCCAATTCCTTGGTGAGTTCGTCGAGGATCTCGGAGTAGAACGGATTGGTCAGGTCGGCGACCACGACTCCGATGACGTTGCTTCGGCGCGTTTTCATCGCCTGCGCCCCGGCGTGTGGCACATATCCGAGGGTCTCCATCGCCTCGAGGACCTTTGCCCTCGTGGCGGGGGCGAGCCCTGGGTAGGACGACATGACCCGGGACACGGTGGCCTGGGATACCCCCGCAACGCGAGCTACGTCCCGACTCGTGACCATGTCGTCCTCCTCCACCCCTGTACAGCCCGGCCTACCTCCCCGTCGTGGGGTCGTGCTCCTCGCTCAATCCTCGGCGTAGCCGCACCAGCGGCGCCGTCTCCGGGGACCAGAGCGCACCAACGATTGTAATGATCGAGGTCAACACCATGTATACGGCTACAAGCCAATAGCGGTCAAAGTTGGGACCGATGAGTGCGGTGGCGATGAGCGGTGCAAATCCGCCGGCCAGGACGGCAGCGACCTGCGGGCCGACCGAAGCGCCGGAGTAGCGCAGCTTCGGCTCGAACAGTTCCGTGAAGTACGCCGGTTCGACCGAGTAGCACAGGTCCCGGCCGACGTTGCAGGTCAGGATCAGCACCAGCAGCACTATCAGGAAGTCACCGGTTTGCACGCCCCAGAAGAACGGGAAGGCCATCAGCGCCATCGTCACTGCCCCGGCCAGCACTGTGTATCGGCGGCCCCACCGGTCGGAGATCCAACCCCAGAACGGGATGGTGAACAAGCCGAGGCCCGCCATGATCATCGTCGCGAGCAGGATGTCGTTCTTGCCGACCAGGATGGCGGGACCGTAGGCGAGCAGGAACGTGGTGTAGATGTAGTAGTTCGCGTTCTCGGCGAACCGCATCATGATCACCCGCGCGATCGTCAGCGGGCGGGTCTTGATGACCTTGACTACGGGCAGCTTCTCGATCTCCCCCTTGGCCTTGATCTCCTCGAACACGGGCGATTCGGCGACCTTGCTGCGGATGTAGAACGACAACGCGATCAGCGCGAGCGACGACAGGAAGGGGATCCGCCAGCCCCAGGCCTCGAACGCTTCGTCCGGCAGCAGCCCGACGACGAGGAAGAAGGCGCCGTTGGCGAGCAGGGTTCCGGCCGGTACACCGATCTGCGGCCAGGAGCCGAAGAATCCGCGACGTTTCGCGGGCGCGTACTCGGTCGCCATCAGTGCGGCACCGCCCCATTCGCCGCCGACTCCGAGTCCCTGCACGATCCGCAGCAACACCAGAATGATTGGTGCCGCGATACCGATCGCCGCGAAGTTCGGCAGGCAGCCGATCATGAATGTTCCGAAGCCCATGAGACCGAGAGTCATCATGAGCATCTTCTTGCGCCCGATTCGATCACCGAAGTGCGCGAAGATGACCCCGCCGATGGGCCGGGCGGCGAAGCCGATCGCATAGGTGCTGAAGGACAACAGGATTCCCATGAAGGGATCGACGTTCGGGAAGAACTGGCCGTTGAGGACGATCGCCGCGGCCACCCCGTACACGTAGAAGTCGTACCACTCGATGCACGAGCCCAGCACCGACGACACCATCGCCCGTCGGCGCATGGCGGGATCGACGGCCGGGGCTGAAGTCGTTTGGCTCTGCGGTGGGTCTGTCGACGCGTCGACACTCATGTGCGCTCCAATTCTCGAGGGTTAGAGGGTGGCGCAGGTTACATATGACCGCGCTACGACGGACGAGTGTATACGTAGTCATCGAATTTTCCGAGGGGTTTCCAAAACTTTCTGAATACATACCCAAACTCTCTTACCTGCGAGGAAGTCGAGATTGTTCCCAGGTTACGAGGCGGTGCAGGTGAACCTCGGGGCGGCAATCCTGTACGCGCTGCCTGGGGCGTTGCACGGTTGAATGAATACGTATACAGTGCTGGCACGTGACCGGGACCACATGTCCTGCGTCAACTGGATTGGACACGGCGGGCAATCTGTTCGCCATTCACGCTATGGAGGAGTCTTCCCATGACGATTGCCGCAGATCACAGGTCTGGAATCCGCACCGTGGACCTCAAGGTGCCCCAACGGGAGAGCGTCGAGCGGGGGAGCACCTCGTCGGTGCGTTCGACCGTGGAGGACGTCATCGCGGATATCCGCCAGCGCGGCGACGCCGCGGTGCGCGAGTACTCGGAGAAGTTCGACAACTACTCGGCGGACAGCTACCTGCTCAGTTCCGAGCAGCTCGACGAGATCGTCACCCGGGTGCCGCGTCAGGTGATCGAGGACATCACCTTCGTGCAGGAGCAGGTTCGGGTGATGGCGCAGAAGCAGCTCGAGTCCCTGACAGATTTCGAGATCGAAACGCTCCCAGGTGTTTTCCTCGGGCAGAAGAACGTTCCCATTCAAGCGGCCGGCGCCTACATTCCCGGTGGCAAGTACCCGCTGCTGGCAAGCGCGCACATGACGATCATCACCGCCAAGGTGGCCGGGGTCGAGCGGGTGGCGGCGTGCACCCCGCTCATTCGTGGTGAAGTCCCGGACGCGACGATCGCTGCGATGCGGCTGGCCGGCGCCGATGAGATCTACCTGCTCGGCGGTATTCAGGCGGTGGCCGCTCTGGCCGTCGGCACCGAGACCATCCGCCCGGTCAACATGCTCGCCGGTCCCGGTAACGCCTTCGTTGCCGAGGCCAAGCGTCAGCTGTTCGGCGAGGTCGGCATCGACCTTTTCGCCGGCCCGACCGAGGTGCTCATCGTCGCCGACGAGCACGCCGACCCGTTCATCGTCGCCGTGGACCTGCTCTCGCAGGCCGAACACGGCCCCGACTCACCCGCGGTCCTGATCACCACCAGCGAGGAACTCGGCCGCGCCGTGATCGAGCACATCGATACCATTCTGGTCGACATGCCCACGCGCGACTTCGCCGAGGCAGCATGGCGGGACTGGGGCGAGGTCCGGGTCGTCGAGGATCTGGATCAGGCGTACGCGCTGGCTGACGAGTACGCCTCCGAGCACGTGCAGATTCTCACCCGGAACCCGCGCGAGGCGCTCGAGAAGATGCACGACTACGGTGCCCTCTTCCTCGGCGAAGGAACCTGTGTTTCCTATGGAGACAAGGTCATCGGCACCAACCACGTGCTCCCTACGCGTGGGGCGGCCCGCTACACCGGTGGTCTCTGGGTCGGTAAGTACCTGCGCACGGTGACCTACCAGGAGGTGACCAACCCCGAGTCGAGCGCATTCTTCGGTGAACTGTGCGGTCGCGCGGCCCGCGTGGAGTACTTCGAGGGCCACGCCCGATCCGGCGACGTCCGCGCCGCCAAGTATCGCGGAGAGGCGCTCTCCTGGTCCGACCACCGCTTCACCAAATAGGGGAGTCGTCATGACCACCTTCGATTTGAAGGGCAAAACTGCCCTCGTCACCGGGGCTGGTCGGGGCCTCGGCAAGGCCATCGCTGATGGTCTTGCCGAGGCCGGCGCGGTGGTCTACGGCACCACCCGCAGCCGTGAGACCGCCGAATCGGTCTCCGCCCGCTACGGCACCCCTGCGGTGACACTCGAGATGACCGACACAGCCTCGATTCGGCGTGGTGTCGCGGAACTCCTCGATGCCAGCGGCGGCATCGATCTGCTCGTCAACAACGCCGGCATCAACATCCCCAAACCCGCCATCGAGATCACCGACGAGGACTGGGACTCGGTCCTGGACACGAACCTGCGCGGCAGCTTCTTCCTCACCACCGAATTCGCCACATCATGGCTCGCGTCCTCGACCCCCGCGGCGGTGGTCAACATCGCCTCCCAGGCCGGGCTGGTCGCCATCGAGGAACGAGCCGCCTACGGCACCAGCAAGGCCGCTCTCATCCACTTGACGAAAGTGCTTGCGCTGGAATGGGCGTCGAGCGGAATCCGGGTCAATGCGGTGGCACCGACCTTCGTTCGCACCGAACTGACCGAGTCGACCCTCAGTCGCCCGGACTGGGCCGCAGAGCTCCGGTCACGGATCCCCATGGGGCGCTTCGGGGAGCCCGAAGACATCGTCGGCGCGGTCATCTTCCTTCTCAGCGACGCTGCCTCACTCGTCACCGGCCACACCATCGCGATCGACGGCGGCTACACCATCCGATAACCGCGCCCCGCCGGCAACCTACGTCGCACTCTCCAGGCGAACCCCGCCGCTCCTCCCGGAGTCCGAACTCGAAAGTAGAAGTGATGGCCAATCTAGACACGATCTCACGCACCAGTGTCGTGGGGTCCGGGTACATGGGCGGAGGAATAGCACACGTTCTCGCCTTGGCGGGATATCCCGTCGCCCTTGCCGATGTCGACGCGGCGACCGCCGAGAAATCACGAGATCGCCTGATCACCCAGGCGGCGCAATACGAATCTCTCGGCCTGTTCCCGGCCGACGCTGCCGCCGCGATTGCGGACAAACTGAGTGCGGCACCGTCGATCGAGCACGCAGTCTCCGACGCCGACTACATCACCGAAGCGGTGCCCGAGATCGTCGACGTCAAGCTGGAAACTCTGCGCCGGATATCGGGATCAGCTCGACCGGAGGCGATCATCGGCACCAACACGTCCGCGATACCCATCGACGAACTCGCCAAGGAAGTCCACGAACCGTCCCGCTTCCTCGGCGTGCACTGGATGAATCCGGCCACGTTCATCCCCGGTGTCGAGCTGATCGCCAGTACCTACACCGATACCGAAACAGTCGATGTCGCCGAACTGTTCGTTCGATCCCTCGGGAAGATTACCGCCCGGGTTGCCGATGCTCCCGGCTTCGTCGCCAACCGTCTGCAGTTCGCGCTCTACAAAGAGGCATTGGCGATCGTCGAGGAGGGAACTGCGACACCGGAGCAGGTCGACGCGGTCGTCAGCAACACCTTCGGCTTCCGCCTCGCCCTCTTCGGGCCCTTCGCGATCGGCGACATGGCTGGACTCGACGTCTACAAAGGTGCCTACGAAACTCTCGAGCAGGCCTTCGGGGAGAGGTTCGCCGTCCCTGAAGTCCTCACGACCCTGGTCGAGCAGGGCCGGCTCGGCGTCAAGTCGGGTCGCGGTCTGCTCGACATCGCCGAATCGGGCAAGGACGCACTCCTCGCATACCGGGACAATGCGTACGGACGCCTGTCCGCGCTGCGGGCCGACCTCGGACCAGCGCCCGGACTGTAACGACTCGGCACAGCACAGCACTACACCGCACGCGGCTCGCTACCCGCCCGATGAGGCGGGTGGCGAGCCGGTGCACACCATCGCATGGTGCGCAGACTATGACACCGCCATGCGGAAACGATTGCCTGCGATAACAGCACGGTGGATCCCGCAGCGTCCCCGTTCCTCGGAGCCCACGCGCTGCCGATAGGATGCCGCTCTCACTGTGCCCGAGCTGTCACCCGGTGGGCGCCCACGTCTGGGGGACGGTGCGGAGCGTGGCGACTGCCCGGGCGGTGTCGACGAAATTCCGGACCGGGTAGCAAGACCTTGACCACGCAGTCCTGACAACGGACTTACTCCTTCGCGCGTACCCGCCAGTGCAGGACTGGCGGGCACGTGCGCTGCGCCCGCTCATGTGCTGACTCTTCGCTCCAGTTGGTGGGTTAGATGGCTTGGGCGGTGGGGAGGATGGTGATTTCGGTGAGGTTGACGTGTTTGGGGACGGCGGTGAGGAAGGCGACGGTTTCGGCGATGTCTTCGGATTGGAGGACGTCGATCTGGTCGATGAGGTCGGCCATGAGTTGGCTGGCGTCGGGGTCGGTGACGTGGTCGGGGAGTTCGGTGTCGACCATGCCGGGTTCGATGGTGGCGACGCGGACGTTCTTGCGGCCGAGTTCGGTGCGCAGTAGGCGGGTGAGTTGGCTGATGTAGGCCTTGGTGCCGGAGTAGACCTGGAATTTTTCGAGGACTCGGGTGGCGGCGATCGAGGAGGTGGTGATCAGGTCGGCGGGTTTGCCGTCGGCGGCGGCCTGGACGAGGGGTGCGATGAAGGCCTGGATGGTGTTCATTACGCCTTTGATGTTGAGGTCGATCTGGGTGTCCCAGTCGTCGACCTCGAGGTCGACGATTTCGGAGATCAGCTGGACGCCGGCGTTGGCGAAGACGAGGTCGACGGGGCCGAGTTCGGTGGTGATGTGGTCGGCGGCGGCCTTGAGGGCGGTGCGGTCGGTGACGTCGGTGGTGATGGCGATGGCGGTGCCGCCGGCGGCGGTGATGCGGTCGGCGGTGGTGGTGATGCGGTCGGTGCGGCGGGCGAGGAGGGCGACTTTGGCGCCGAGTTGGGCGAGTCGTTCGGCGGTGGCTTCGCCGATGCCGCTGGAGGCGCCGGTGATGACGGCGATGCGGCCGGTGAGGGGGGTTCCGGTCAGTACCTGGTTCATGGGGGTGTGTCTCCGTGGTGGTGGTGTTTTCGAGGGTGGTTCCTCGGGGTACGGGATCCATCGTCGGCGTGATCGGGGTGGGCGAACAGGCCGCGATCTGCCTAGGTGCACCACACCCAGGCAAACGGCTATGCCGAGGCGGGGGCCTTCCTCATGGAGCCGCTGATGCTTCGTCCTCCGCATACCGGAATGCTCTGTCCAGTCAGGTAACCGGATCCGGTGTCGGCGAGGAACGCGACGGCACGTGCCACATCGACGGGCTGTCCTACTCGGCCGACCGGGATGGATTGGCGCACTCGCTCGATGATCTCGTCGGGCATTGAATTCGACATCGGTGTTTCGATGAACCCGGGCGCGATGCAGTTGACGGTGATGCCGTCGGTTGCAAGAGCCAGTGACAGGCTTCTACTCACGCCGGCGATCCCGCCCTTGGAGGCGGCGTAGTTTGTGGAGCCGAAGTTGCCCAGCCAGGCGCGCGAGGTCAGCGAAATAATGCGGCCGGTTCCCGAGCGGCGCAGCGCCGGCAATGCGGCGGCAGTGGTGGTCAGCATCCCCAACAGATTGACCTCGAGAACCTGCCGGAAGACTGCGGGATCCATCTTCTCGATTCGGGCGTCCTTGAGGATTCCCGCGCAGTTCACCAGAACGTCGAGCCCACCGAGTCGGGAGACGGTGGCATCGACCGCGGCCTGCACGGATTCCCGGTCGGCGAGGTCCGCGGCGCGGGCAGAAACAGTGACACCGGTGGTCTCGGTGATGTCGCTCGCGACTGCCCGCAGTCCGGTTTCGGAGATGTCGGAAAGGCCGAGACTGTATCCGAGTTCGGCCAAGTGTTCGGCGATGCCTCGTCCGATACCGCCTGCAGCGCCGGTGATGAAGGCGACCCGAGGTCGTGGTGCGAGTCTTTGGCCGTCTGAGTTCATGGGTGCAGCCTTCCGAGGTCGGTGCCGTTGGCGGCGTAGATTTCCTGACCGGTCACCGCAGCCGCGTGCTCGGCGGTGAGTGCCGCGATCAGCTCGGTTACGGCCGGTTCGTTGGGATCGGTGTCGTAGAAGACTGCGTTCGCGGCCCCGCCGTGCCGCTGCAGCTCGATGGCAACAGACCGGACGAAGCTGATCAGCGCGCCGGTAACCGCGCAGTCCAACGGCCTGAGCGGGTCTCCCAATGCCGCCGACGCCGGGGCGAGGACGACCACCCGGCCGCGATTGCGTGCTTCGGTTATGGCCGTCCAGTGATGCTGAACGGCGGAAAATGCAGCCATCAGCGGATCTGCCACCGCCTGCTCGAGATCCGCGGTATCGAGCGTGGGCTCGCTCTCTGTGCCGCGGTAGACGAGCACCACGACCGAGGAGGCGGGTGCGTCGGCGGGAGCGGTGGTGTCGGCGAGATCGATCGTGGTGAACGCCGAGGTGGTCATCGCGTCACCAGCAGGACTGTGACAGAGCCACCGTCGGTGCCGCTGACGGTGCCTCCCTTGCAGTAGGCAAGCCCGATGTTCGCTTTGTCGACCTGGCGTTGCCCGGCACGGTCGGTGAGTTGCCAGGTGAGCTCGCAGATTTGTGCGACTCCGGTGGCACCCACCGGGTGTCCACGACTGAGGAGGCCACCGCTGGCGTTGACGGGGAGTTTGCCGCCGATCGAGGTGTTACCGTTCTCGGCCCACCTACCGCCCTCGCCGACGGGGACGACGCCGAGGCCTTCCAGGCGGACGATCTCGGCGATCGTGAAGCAGTCGTGCATTTCTACCAGGTCGATGTCTTCGGGCCCGTATCCGGTGATGTCCCACGCCTGTTCGCCCGCGCGGCGTGACACGTCCTCGTCGTTGAGGTTGGTGTCGGTAGTGACGATCTTGCCGCTGACCAGGGCGCAGCCGGCGATGCGCGGAGCTGATGATCGCCCGAGTTTGGCGAGACCGGCTGCACTGCACAGCACCACTGCGGCGGCGCCGTCGCTGATGGGACTGCAATCGAGCAGTCCCAGTGGATCGGCAATGGTGCGGGCGTCGAGAACTTCCTGCAAACTGATCGGCCGCTGGTATTGAGCGAACGGGTTGTGCACCGAGTGTGCGTGATTCTTCACGGCCACTGCGGCAATCTGTTCGCGGGTGGCACCGTGGTCGGACATGTACCGCCGAGCACTCATCCCGTGATTGGCGGCCATGACCAAGCCGTTGATGGCATCGAGGTCCGTGGGATCGGGCATGACCCCACCGGAGACGCGGTCGGTCATCTTCTCCGCGCCGATGACCAGCACGATGTCGTACAGGCCGGCCTTGATTGCGATCCAGGCTTCGCGGATCGCGGTGGCGCCGCTGGCGCAGTAGTTTTCGTGGTTGGATACGGGGAGTCCGCCGAGGCCCATTTGCGCCGCGACGCGTTGGCCGGCGACCGGACCGCCGAAGACATGCCCGACGTAGACGGATTCGATGTCCTTGGTGCTCACGCCCGCGTCGGACATCGCTTCGCGTGCGGCGCCGACGGCAAGTTTCTCGAACGTGATGTCGACGGGGTACTTGCCGAATCGCACCATGCCGGCGCCGGCGATGTAGGTCTCGCTCATCGGTTCTCCTCGGTGCCCCGGAAGCGGTACCACCACAGTGGTTCTCCGGAGGAATCGGTCTTCAATGTGAACAACTCGACAGCAACTTCGTCGTCGATCTCGACGGCACCTGTCGCCGCGCCCAACAATCGGACACCGTCGTCGAGATCGACGGTCACCAGGGTGTACGGCGTCTGCAACGGGGGCGGGGCTTGGTGGACGACGGTCCAACTGACGACTCGACCTCGGCCGGCCAGCAGGACGTTGTCGACGGCGTCAGCCCCGCAATGAGGGCACAGCGGCCGCTCCGGGAACGAGCGTCGGCTGCACACCCGGCAGGCGATACCCTTGAGGCCCTGCGGCTCCAAATTGACGACATCGCTTCTCAGTGGTGAACCTGTGGAAATCATGGGCTACATTCCGCCTCTCTGAACTAGCTGCGCTGAAATGGTGTTCTTCCGGACCGTGTTGGTGCCCTCACCAACGATCAGCAGGGGTGAGCCGCGGAGATATCGCTCGATGTCATGCAGGTCTCCCTCGGCGATTTCGAAGTTCATGTGAGATTCCGTCGGTGTCGGTGCTCGACGAGCGGAGTGGGCGGCGCCGGGGTGGGCATCCCGGTGGCGTCGAGCCCGAGTTCGGTGAGCGCACGTTCGCGTAGGCGAGCCTTGGGTACCTTGCCGCTGGCGACCCGCGGGAAGCCGGCGCTGGTTCCGTAGATCACATGGTGCGGGGCTTTGTACTTGGCGGCCTTGCCGCGGACGTGGTCCTGGATCCGGGAGAGGGTGACGTCGTCGCGGTCGGCGTCGACGAAGACGACGATCGCCTCACCGCGCACGATGTCGGGGATGCCCACAGCATGCACTTCCCGGACGCCGGCAATCTCCCCGACCAGTAGTTCTACTTCGAGGGGGCTGACGTTGATGCCGCCGGGCTTCATCATCTCCGAGAGCCGGGAATGGAAGTGCAGGTACCCGTGCTCATCCAGGTATCCGAGGTCGCCGGTGCGGAAGAAGCCGTCGGTGGTCATGACCTCGCGATTGCGGTCGGGATCTTTGTAGTACCCGCGCATGACGTGTCCGCGGATCAGGATCTGTCCGATTTCACCGGCCGGTAGCGGGTCGTCGGTTTCCGGGTCGGCGACGCGGATGTCCCAGTCGGGCAGGGCGCGGCCGATGGTGCCCTCGGCCCGCTCGACGGGGTCGTGGGCATCGGTCAGCGCGCACAACCCATAGGACTCGGTCAATCCGTAGATGCTGGTGCCGAGGGTCAGTCCGAGTTCGGTGCGGGCGAGTTGGCGGTCGGCTTTGCTCAGGCCGAGGACGCCCTTGCGGAGGCTGAGTTGGCGGCGAGCGCGGTCGGGATGGTCGACGAGGCTTCGGGTCATGTTGCCCAGTCCGTAGTAGGCGGTGCAGCGTTCACGTTCGAGCAGTTCGAGGGCTCGGCCGGGTTCGTACACCTCCATGAGGACCACGCACGCGCCGTGGGTCCAGGTCGCGCCGAGGGCCTGGATTACACCGAGACCGTAGAACAGCGGTGTCGCGAGAAATGACCGGTCGTGCTCGTCGAGCGCCTGCCGTTCGCCGATGTTGAAGGTATTGACGATGGCGTGGTGGTGTTCGAGAGCGACACACTTCGGTCGGGCCGTGCTGCCACTGGTGTAGATGAGGTACGCGAGGTCGTCCGGTTCGACAGCGGCTTCGGCATCGGCCAGTGCGGCGTCGCTGATCTGTTCTCCGCGCCCGAGGAACTGGTGCAGCGGTACCGCAGCCGGGAGACGGTGGTCTCCGAGCTCGACGACCTGACGCAACGCCGGCAATGCGGTGTCGTGGAGTACGCCGTCGGGGCCGGGTGAGTCGGTGACCGCCGCGACGGCGCCCGCGATGATGGGGACATAGTCTGTACCGCGCAGTCGGTCGAAGAACAGCAGGGCTTTCACGTCGCCGTGTTCGAGCGCGTACGAGAGTTCATCGGTCTTGTACCAGGTGTTGATGGGCACGACGGCGGCGCCTATCCGGGCCCCGGCCATCGCGGTATATAGCCACTCGGGCCGATTGCCTGCCAAGATGGCGATCGAGTCACCGCGACCGATTCCTATGGCTAGCAGTGCCTTCGACCATCTGCTGACCTCGCGATCGAGGTCGGCGAAGGTGATGTCGGTCCCTTCGAAAGAGATTGCGGCGCGTCTGGGGAAGCGGTCGGCCATTTCGTGCAGCAATGCGCCCCAGGTGTGAGCGGCAGGAGCTGATGCGGTCATTGGAGTTCCTCGGGTTGTGCAGGCGACGAAACGATGGGGACAGCTGCAGGCGGGGTGGGTAAGCCGGGTGTGTCGACGGCAAACGCGAGTACGCGCCCGCCCTTGGCGACCGTCACGATGAGACGGTCGAGCGCGGCGCCGGCGAAGCAGACACTGGTGGGCATCGTTCCTTTACCGATCGCCAACTGCTCGCGCAGCTGCCCGGCCGGGTCGAAGTAGGTAACCGTGTCCGATTTGCTCCCCGCCACCCACAACCCGCCGCGTGCGTCGACGGTGATGCCATCGGGGGTTGGGACGGTGATCTCCGGGAAGTCATGATCGACGGTCGCGGTCGAAGCTGTGACCACATAGCGGCGCACCCGGTCGCGCGCGGTCTCGGCGACGTACAGGTGTTCCGGGTGGGGCCCGAACGCGATGCCGTTGGGGAAGAAGGCGTCGTCGAGAATGACGGTTGCGTGATCGGCCGCGGGATCGTATCGCCAGACGCGGCCCGGCAGGGCTGCGTCGCCGAAGCCGTGACCGTTCGGGTCGGTGAACCAGAGCGCGCCGTCCGGCCCGAACGCACAGTCCGAGGGAGCATGGACGTTCTCGCTGAGGATGGTGCGCGGCGCGGCGGGAGCGTGGTGATCCCAGACCTGGATGGACGGGATGGTGTGCAGCCGTGACCTGGTGGGCATCGCCTCGCCACCATTCTGAGTGATCCACAGTCGCCCGTCGCAGCCGAGCGTCATGCCGTTCGGTCCGCCACCGGTTTCGGCGACGGCAACGGCCGGTCGGCCGTCGAGGAAGACCTCGTACAGCGCGCCGCGGCTGACGCTCGTGACGAATAGTCGGCCGTCGGTGGTCCACACGGGGCCCTCGGTGAAGCCGATGTTCTCTGCGAGTGTCAGGCCGTCCTCGACTGTTCTGGTGGTGATCGATGGTGCAGCCATCAGTGTTGTCCTGTTCTGATCGTCGCCGGTGTCGTGCAATCGGTCGACGCCCAACGCGTCATCAACGTTGTTGCAGGCTCCGGGTTTTCGCCGTGGCCGCCAGCATTGCCCGGTGTTCTGCTGTATCGGGGAGCGGGGGCCGGTTCGACGCGTTCTCCCCGGATGAGGGTGTTTCGGAACTGAATGTGTGGGTCGGTCACAGCTTCGTCGAGAGTGAGAACAGGGGACACACATGCGTCGAGTTCGGCGAAGACCACTGTCCATTCTTCGCGCGTTTTCGCCTGGAAGATACGCGCAAACCGGTCCTTCATGGCCGGCCACTGTGCTCGGTCCTGCTGTGCCGGCAGGTCGGCGTCGGCGAGCCCGAGCCCGAGGAGCAGTCGCTGGTAGAACTGTGGCTCGATACTGCCGACGGCCATGAAGGCGTCGTCCGAGGTCCGGTAGACGTTGTAGAAGTGTGAACCACTGTCGATACTGTTCGTGCCGGGTTCGCTCGACCAGTTCCCGGTGGCCTTGCGGTTCCAGATTCCGCTCATCAGTAGGCTGGTTCCGTCGATCATTGCGGCGTCGACGACCTGACCGGTATTGCTCGACACCCGCTCGTAGAGTGCGGCGAGTATTCCTGTGACCAGCAGCATCCCGCCGCCGCCGTAGTCGCCGACGAGATTGAGTGGTGGAACGGGTGCCTCGCCCTGGCGGGCGATGGACCGAAGGGCACCGGTCAGGGCGAGATAGTTGAGGTCGTGGCCGGCGGTATCGGCGAGCGGTCCGTCCTGCCCCCAGCCGGTCATTCGGGCGTAGATCAAGGCAGGGTTGCGGCCTAGGCAGGTGTCGGGTCCGAGCCCGAGTCGTTCCATCACGCCCGGCCGGAATCCTTCGATGAGCACGTCGGCGCGATCGATGGCGTCCAGGGCACGGTCGCGTTCGCAGGGGTCCTTGAGATCAAGGCTCAGTGTGGTCCGTCCCCGGCCGAGGATGCCGGCGTCGTCGGTGGTCTGGCCGGGCCGGTTGATCCGCAGGACTTCCGCGCCGGCGTCGGCGAGCATCATCGCGGCGAACGGTGCCGACCCGAGCGCGGCGATCTCGACGACGCGCAGTCCACGGAGCGGGCCGGGGGAGGGGGCTGTGTCGGTCATGTGCCTTCCTTGTCGGCTGCGACGAAGATCAGGTGCGACTCTCCGTCGTCGGTGGTGAATTCGGCGCGGACTCGCTGCCCGATCCGGATGGAGGGCATTGGCACGCCGACGAGGTTGCCGTAGATCCTGGTGCCTTCGTCGAGTTCGATGACCGCGACGACGTATGGACTCGGCAGGTGGAAGTCGGTCAGGTAGGTCTTGTGGAAGGTTGCGTAGGACCATAGGTGGCCCTCTCCGGTCACCGCGTTCCACTGTGGAGTCTCTGTGTTACCGCATCGAGTGCAGACCGCTTTCGGAGGGAACTGCTGGGTTCCGCAGGCCGCGCAGGCACTGATCAACAGCTCGTGGCGGGCCAGCCCCTCGTGATGGGCGGTCAACGAATAGCGGGGGCTCATGCCTGTGCTCCGTATACGACCGAGGTCACCACGGGAGCGGCGCACAGGTATTGAGCGATCGTCGCGTCGTGCACCTGGCGATCGCCGCAGGTCTTCCTCAGCTGGCGGATCGCCTCGACGTTCAACCCCCACCCTTGCATGTAGCTTTCCGACAGATGTCCGCCGGAGGTGTTGATCGGCAGCTCACCTCGCAGCCCGATTCGGCCGTCCTGGATCCATGCTCCGGACTCGCCGGGTGCGCAGAATCCGAGGCCCTCCAGGGTGAAGAGCACGTTGGGGCTGAAGTTGTCGTAGGCCATCAGGACGTCGATGTCGGCGCGGGTGCAGTCGGCCATTGCGTAGGCCTGCTGCCCTGCGCTGGCGATCGCCTCACGCCAGAAGTCGTCCGGGGGGAAGTCAGAGTTGCGTAGCTGCCCTTGTTGTCCGACCCCGAGGATATGGACGGGCGGTTGAGCGCAGTCGCGGGCCCGGTCCGCGGAGGTGAGGATCATGGCCACCCCGCCGTCGTTGATCAGGCAGTAGTCGTAGATCTTCAGCGGTTCGACGATGAATCGGGACTCGAGGTAGATCTCGCGTGAGATGGGGTCTGTGAACACGGCCCGCGGGTTGAGCGAGGCGTGGTCTCGCAGGGTGACCGCGACTTGCGCCAGCTGTTCGGCGGTGGTGCCGTACTGCGCACAGTGCCGCTGGAACATCATCGCGTAAAAGGCTCCGGGAGAGGTCATTCCGTATGGCAGGGTCAGCGCCGGGGTGGTGCCGTATCCCTCGGCGGCCGCGCTGGCGCTCGCGCCGCCGCCTCCATAGGTGTGCCCACCGGAGCGCCCGTTGTTGCCGTACACCAGCGCGATGGTGGAGGCCATCCCGGTAGCGATGGCCAGTACCGCCATCTGGATGGCGATGCCGGTCATGCGTCCTTCCGCCGGGAGCTGCGCCGACCAGCGTGGTTCGATTCCCATCCGTGAGGCCACTGCTTCGTAACTACTGACCCGGTTCACGATCAGGCCGTCGAGGTCGCCGGGAGTCAGTCCGGCATCGGTGAGTGCCGCCTGAAGGGCGGTCAAGCCCAAATCGTCGGCGGAGGAACCCGTGAGATTGCCGAATTTGGTCGTGCCGACCCCGACCACCGCGGTGGCCGCGCGAAGTACGGCCTTATCTGTGGGCCGGTGTGGCTGCACTACAACTCCAAAATGTGATAACTGATACGTACGGACAATTTACTGTGCCATGCCCGGCGACGTTTCCGCAAGGGCGGACGAGAACCGGGTAGCAACGTCGGATAACGGTGTGCCGCCGCGGATTCGATGCGAGGAAGAACGGGAGCCACCGGCCGCGCGGGCACGCCAAGGCACCCTTCCGGTCTCTGATGCGAGGAGACCGGAAGGGTCGAAGCACCCCGGGGGACGTCAGAGTGAGAAGTCGATGACTCCGCGGATGTTCTTACCGTCTCGCAAGTCCTGATATCCCTGGTTGATCTCGTCGAGCGTGTAGCGGGTGGTGATGAGCTCGTCGAGTTTGAGCCGACCTGCATCGTAGAGTCGCAGCAACCGGACGATGTCGTACTGCGGATTCGACGATCCGAACAGGGTGCCCTTGATGGTCTTCTCCATGAACACCATTTCCTGGCCCGACACGTGGACGGTGAGGTTGGCGGCGTTGGACACACCCGTGACCACGACCGTCGAGCCCTTCCCGATCACGTTGAATGCCGCGGTGATGGTTTCCTCGTCCATGGTTCCGATGAGCACGAGGGCCTGGTCGGCACCCTGGCCCCAGGTCAGTTCGGTGACCTTCGCGTGCGCTTCCTCGGCATTGGAGAAGACATGGGTCGCACCGAATTTGAGTGCCGTCTCTCGCTTGAACTCGACGGGATCGACGCACACGATGTACTTCGCACCGGCGTGCACCGCACCCTGAACCGCGTTGACACCCAATCCGCCGATCCCATAGATGACGGTCGTGTCCCCGGGGCGAACGTTGCCGGCGTTGACCGCGGTTCCCCATCCGGTCGGGACACCGCACCCGACGAGTACCGCGGAGTCGAGGGGAAGCCAGTCGTCGACCTTCACGACCGAGTATTCGGACACGGTCGCGAATTCGGAGAAGGCCCCGAGCATGCAGAAAGCGCTGTAGTCGGTGCCGTCCTTGTGGAGACGGAAAGTGCCGTCCGGCATGCTGCCTTCGAGGATCGTGGACCCTGCGTCGCAGAGATTCTGGCGTCCGGTCGAGCAGTACCGGCAGATGCCGCAACTCGGGGTGAAGCTGCAGACCACGTGGTCACCGACCGCGACCTTCTTCACTCCGGGGCCGACCTTCTCGACGATGCCCGCCGCTTCGTGGCCGCCCACCATCGGATAGCGCACCGACAGATCTCCGTCCATCATGTGCAGATCCGAATGGCACAGCCCGGCCGCGGACATCCGCAGCAGGACCTCCCCGGGGCCGGGATCGTCGATGTCGAGTTCCATGATCTCGAAGGGGGCGTGGGGCGCGGTCAGTACGGCAGCGCGTGTCTTCATTGTTCTTTCCGATCGTTCGAGGGAAATTCAGCTGTGCATGGTCCAGACGGACTTGGTTTCCAGGTATCCGTCGAGGCTGTCCGGGCCCAGGTCGCGGCCGTAGCCGGACTGGCGGAACCCGCCGAAGGGAGCCGCCGGATCGGTCAACCCCCACCCGTTGACATAGACGGTCCCGGCCTGCAGTCGGCGGGTCATCGTCTGGACGGTGTTCACATTCTTCGTCCAGATGCCCGCGGCCAAGCCGTAGTCGCTGGCATTCGCGCGCTCGATCACCTCGTCGATGTGGTCGAAGGTGAGAACGACGACGACCGGACCGAAGATCTCCTCACGGGCGCATTCCATGTCGTCGGTCGCGTTGGCGATGATCGTCGGGGGGTGGAAGTGTCCGGTCAGATCGTCGAGTATCTGCGCGCCCTGATAGATCGTGGCGCCCTCTTCCTTTGCGCGCTCGACGTATCCCCGGACACGCTCGAGTTGCGCTTTGTTGGCCAGGGGCCCGAAGTCGACGCCCTCCTCGATGCCGGGTCCGATCCTCAACTGGCCGGCGATCGTGGTGAGTCGCTCGATGACCTCGTCGTGAATGTCGTTGTGTACAAATAATCGCGATGGGGCGCTGCAGGTTTGGCCGGAGTGCCAGAAGATGCCACCCGCAGAACCGCTCACCGCCTCCTGCACATCGGCGTCGGGAAGGATGATGTTGGCGGACTTGCCGCCCAGTTCGAGCGTCACCCGTTTGACGTCGTCCGCGGCTTGGCGGGCGATGCGCTTGCCGACCTTCGTCGAGCCGGTGAACGTGAGCTTGTCCACCCCGGGATGGGTGACCAGTGCTTGCCCAGCGGTTCCGCCAGTGCCGGGGACGACGTTGAGCACGCCGGGGGGAAGTCCGGCGTCGGTGGCCAGCTCCGCCAGCCACAGCGCCGACAGGGGCGTTTCCTCGGAAGGCTTGAGGACAATCGTGCACCCGGACGCGAGAGCGGGACCGATCTTCCATCCGCACAGCAGAAGCGGGAAGTTCCACGCGGTGATCGCGCCCACCACCCCGACCGGTTCACGTTCGGTGCGTATGTGAATGTTGGGATGAGATACCGGGACGGTCGCACCGACAATCTTGGTGGGCCAGCCGGCGTAGTAGTGAAATGCTCGGGCGGCGAATTCGACATCGATATTTCGTGCTGCGCCGAGAACCTTTCCTGCATCAAGGACCTCGAGTTGAGCGAAGTCGTCGGCGTGCTGGTAGATCAGATCGCCGATTCGGTGGAGGATACGTCCGCGGTCGAGTGGGCTCATCTGTCGCCAGGGAGCGGACTCGGCGAACGCGCGCCGGGCGGCCTCGACCGCGTCGGCGACGTCGTCCACCCCTCCCGAGGCCGCAACCGCAATCTGGCGCCCGGTTGCCGGGTCGAAGACGGGAAGCTCCTCGCCGCCGAGCGCTGCGCGCCGTTCGCCGTCGATGAAGACGTGCGGCGCCGCGTCCAAACGCTTGACGACAGCCGAGGAGAGCAGGTGATCAGTCGTTGCGATGGTTGTCATCGTGCCTCTCAAATGGATATTTGATACATCAGGTGTGACTCACGTTACGTCAAGACGCCCACGAAGTCGAGTACGGCCTGGACGGTGTGGAAACGCGATATGCAGAACTCGGCGGGCCGACGACGGGATAGTTTTGAAAACCTGCTGTTCAGGTCGCTGGTGTAGTGCGTCGACGGGGGAAATGCGCGGGTGTGGCGTGTTGCCGAGGGCGATGTGCCCGCTACCTCCGTCGACCGCGTTACACTAGCGATTGTTGATGATTGATCAAATTAGGAGTCGATATGGCCACGTCCGACGCTGAGGTCGAACTGTCGAACCGTCGTGCACGGAACGGTGGCAGGAGTGAGGATGCTCGTCCTCATGTCTCGCGGCGGAACATGAGTGGTCAGGTCGTCGACTACATCAAGAACATGATCTTCGACGGGTCGCTGATCCGGGGGCAGCGAGTGCCGCAGGACCAAATCGCCAAGGACCTCGGGGTCAGTCGCCTGCCGGTTCGGGAAGCGCTCATCACTCTCGAGGCCGAGGGATTGATCGACTCCGAACCTCATCGTGGTTCTTTCGTCGTTCCCATCTTGCGCGAGGACATCGACGATCACTACCGGATCTACGGAATGGTGCAGGGGCTCGCATCGCGGCGCGCAGCGTCGCGGATCACGCAACCAACGCTTGCCCGGTTGCAGGAGCTGCACGAGGGCATGCAGGCGAGCGATGATCCTGATCTATTGCACAACCTGAACTGGGAGTTCCACGCTCTCATCAACCAGACCGGTGGCAGTCGGCGCCTGTTGTCGGTGCTGCGGCAGCTGGCCAAGAACCTGCCACGGGCCGTGTACGAGGCACCCCCGGGGGCGAGCCCGGAAGCCAATCGGGGGCACCAGAAGATATTGGACGCCTTGAGGAGTGGAGACGCGACAGCGGCGGATGCCGCATCTCGCGAACATGTCCAGTTCGAGGGGGAGTACGTGATCGCCAAGCTCAAGCGCGATGGGATCCTCGCCGACGACGCCTAGTGGCAGGCACAAACTTGTCAGTTCTACGTCGTTCACGGCCTGGCCGGCAGGTGGCCGGGTACGGCGGGGCGAGTGTCAGCGAGTGGGGCATGCGATTCGCGGCTGGCGCAACACCAGTGCAATGACTTCTGCCCGTGTGCGCACGCCCAGCTTGCGCAGGATACTGCTGACGTGAAAGCGCACGGTGCTCTCGGCGATGTAGAGCTGCTATCCGATATCGCGGTTGGACGAGCCCGCGACCAGGCACCCGAGCACGTCGCGCTCTCGGCCGCTCAATGATGGCCAGGATGCTGAACCGCCGGTGCCATGGATGTCTTTTGGAACCGCGACGAGCTGACTGAGGATGTCGAGAGCCACACAACGGGCGGCCTGGTCGTCCAGCTCGTCCGATCGCAGTGCCGTCACTGCGCGGTGGACAGCGGAACACCTCACGGCACCGGGAACTGTCTCGTTGCGCGCATAGCAGTCGGGACAGGATGTCGACACCTATACCCCCTTCTTAAGCACTGCCGCGTCACGAAGCTCGGATTGTATCAACTATCCGTGCGCTTCTCAGCGGGTGTGGGGTGAACGTCCGGCAGGCTTGTCGAACATCGCCAGTTCAACCGTCCTTTCAGGGGAGAGGGGACGAGTCGTTGGCCGTAAGACTTGATAAGTGATACAAAAAGACGCACACTTTGTGGCGCGCGCCACAGCGTGTTCCCCTCCTCCTCGATCGCCCCTCGACGTCACCAGGAGATCCGATGACAGAAATAGCCGTTGACGATGGTTTGCGCGAGAGACCGCCAGCCACTCCTGCCTCGGAGGGGCCGCTGAGGCCCTATCACTGGGCCGTCATGGTGCTCGGCGTGCTCGGTTACGCGACCATCGCGGCCGACGCCGCAATCTTCCCCACCAGTTACCCCCTCGTCCAGCAAAGCCTGGGATTCTCCGACAGCGCTGTCGGATACATCTATGCAGCCGGATTCTTCACCTGCGGTGTCATCGCTATGTTCTTCATCGGCCCCATGACCGACCGGTTCGGCCGTAAGCCTCTCTTCATAGCGGCTATCGCGATTTGCTCGGCGTTCACGATTCTGACTGGCTTCGCCTGGAACACAGCATCATTCGGTGTCATGCGGTCGATCGCAACCATCGGTTATGTCTCCTGGGGGCTGGCCACCGTACTCATTGCGGAATCGGTACCCGCGAAGCATCGCGGATGGATGACCGGGACCGTGCCAGTGGGGTGGGCCATCGGATTCGGATCGTCGGCGTTCTTCTCCGAACACATCGCCGCCGGCATGGGATGGCGGGCGGTGTTCTGGATCGTCGGCACACTCCCCTTGGTCTTCGGTATCGCCGTCTCCTTCGTCATCAAGGAAACACCGCACTTCCAGGATCTCCAGCATGCCCGTCGAACTGGGGCGAGCAGGTTCCACATCGACGTCGCTAAGACGGAGAAGAGTGTGCTCGCTCAGCTGTGGGCAGCCGATATGCGTCGCCGCACCATCGGCGTCACCGTGTTCTTCCTCTTCATCGTGCCCCAATACGCCATCATGTCCTACTTCGGACTGAGCTTCATGCAAGCGAAGGACATTTCGTTCCTCGAGGCCAACCGTGCGATCAGCTGGGCGAACTGGCTCGGTATCGTCACCATCCTCGCCGCCAGTTTCCTCACACGGGGCAAAGGTGCCCACTACACCCTCACCGCCGTCGGAGTGCTCGGATCTGTATGCGCCATCTTCATGGTGTACCTGGCGACACCGTCGACGATCGTGCCCTGGTTCATCGTGTACGTCTTGATCACCATCGGTCTCTGGGGCGGATCCTCGAATTTTCTCCAGGAAGCCTTCCCCACGCGTGTCCGTGGCACGGGCGGAGCATGGGGTTCGGGCATGCTGTGGGCCAGCTACGGAACTCTCGCACTCGTCGTCGCCCCGCTGCTGACCCTCTACAGCTGGAATGTGCTGGTCATCGTCTTCGGTGCCGTGCTGCCGCTGATCGCGTTGGTCGGCCTGTGGCTGGTCCCGCAGCCGAAGGCGCTCAACTCCAACCTCGAAGACCTGGTGCACTGACATGCGTTGCTGCACAACCGGGACCAACCGGAGCATTGCGACCCCGCCATCGAACAAAATCCCCTTGTGCTACCCCACCGGCCACTGGCCGAGCGACACGATGCCCTGGCCCGAAGGAAAGAACCGATGAACGTTTTCGACGTCGAAGATCACGGACACGGCCCAGCAGTGCTTTTCAGCCACGGCACGCTCCTGGATCGGACCATGTACGCCGCGCAAACCGCTGCTCTGGCCGATCGCTACCGAACCATCGCCTATACCAGCAGGGCCGGAACATCGGAATACGCCACCGCGTACGACCTCGACTCGCTGGTCTCCGATTGCCTGGAGGTGGCCGCGCGAGCAGGAGTCGACCGATTCGCGCTGGTGGGAATGTCGGTGGGCGGGTTCATGGCGATCGAGTTGGCCCTGAAGTACCCAGAACGGCTGGCCGGGCTGGTCCTGATGGACACGATGGCAGACGCCTACACCAGCGAGGAGAAGGCTCAGTTCGCCGAAGTGTTCCTGCCCATGAAGAGCGAAGACCCCATCCCCGCGACCTTCGCAGAAACTTTCATTCCTATCATTTTCGGCCCGCAGGCCGTCGCGAACCGTCCTGACTTGATCGATTCGTGGGTGCGCAAGTGGCGAGCGAGACCATCGCGGTCGGTGTGGGGCGAATACAACTCGTGGATCAGCAAGAGCGAACGCCTCTCCCGCCTGTCCGAGATAGAGATCCCGACCCTCATCGTGCACGGTGAGGAGGACAACGGCATCGACATTGCAGCTGCCGAACGGATGCATGCCCGGATACCGGGATCAGCTTTCGCCCGAATCCCCGGCGCGGGCCACCTGGTGACTGAGGAAAACCCCGACGCCGTATCAACGGCGCTGGCCAGCTTCCTTGACGCCCTTCCGCGTTGGTAGGCCCGACCGCACAGCCTCGCCCACCCCACACCACCGACGACCCTGAACATGGACACCGAATGAAACCCACCACCCTCGATAACGACGTCACGATCATCTCCGGCGGCAGCCGCGGCATCGGCGCCGCCATCGTCCGGACACTGAGCGAGTACGGCAGTGCGGTCACCATCGCCGGCGGGTGCGCCGAGAGCGGCCGTCGACTTGCCGACGAACTGGGTCCACGATGTCACTACATCCCACATGACGTCACCGACGAACAATCCTGGCAGGACGTCATCGACCGCACCGTCGACCGGCACGGCAAGGTGACGGCACTGGTCAACAATGCGGGCATCTACAAACCGGAAGGCGACATCGAGAACACCAGTCCCGAGAACTTCAACTCCCATTACCGGGTCAACCAACTCGGAGTCTTTCTCGGCATGAACGCCGTCGCGGGGCTGATGAAGGCAGCCCGCCACGGCAGTATCGTCAACATCTCCTCCATCGCCTCCCACCGCGCCTACCCCAACCAAATCTCCTACACCACAACCAAATGGGCGGTTCGAGGTATGACCAAAGCTGCCGCAGTGGATCTCGGACAGTTCGGCGTCCGGGTCAACTCGGTTCATCCCGGATTCATCGATACCAGCATGCTGGACGTTGTTCCCGACTCACAACGAGAGGCCGTGGTCAGCGCGACACCACTCGGGCGCCTCGGCCAGACCGACGAAATCGCAGCATCCGTGGCCTACCTTGTCTCCCCGTCGAGCGGCTTCGTCACCGGCGCCGAACTCGTGATCGACGGCGGACTCTCCGCATGAACGTCGCCCACTCCCAGCCCCCGTGCCAACACGTCACCACGACTACTCCCTCGAGCCATTTTCCTGGAGGAACCCATCATGCGCGTGACTGAAAAACGCTCCACCACAAAGATGCTGCGGGTTACCGCAGCAGGATTCGCCGGCACTGCCCTCGAGTACTACGACTTCTTCCTGTACGGCACCGCCGCAGCCCTCGTGTTCGGGCCCTTGTTCTTCCCGTCATACAGCCCGCTAGCGGGGACCCTCGCCTCCTTCGCGACTTTCGCGGTCGGATTCCTGGCCAGGCCGTTGGGCAGTGTTCTCTTCGGCGGAATGGGGGACAAGGTCGGTCGGCGCAAGACGCTCGTGTTTTCGCTGTTGATGATGGGCACCGCGACGGTTCTGATCGGCGTACTTCCGACATTCGAGCAAGTCGGCTGGTTCGCTCCGCTCCTGCTGGTCGCCCTCCGATTCGTGCAAGGCATCGCGATGGGCGGAGAGTGGGGTGGAGCTGCTCTGATGCTCGTCGAGCATTCACCCCCGCACCGGCGCGGGCTGTACGGAAGCACCGTTCAGATGGGGGTACCCGGCGGACTCCTGCTGTCGACCATCGCCATCACCGTCAGTGACCACATCTCCGGCGACGCTTTCGGCACCTGGGGATGGCGGATCCCATTCCTGCTCAGCGCCGTCCTCTTCGCCATCTCGATGTTCATTCGCCTCGGCGTCGAGGAAACTCCGGACTTCACCGAACTGCAGACCGCCTCCGCCCAGCAAAGCACCCCCGTGCGCTCACTCCTGCGCAATCAATGGCGGGAGGTCGGGCTGGCCGCAGGCGTCATCGCCCCTGGAGGCATCCTGTTCTATCTGGTGTCCACCTACGCCGTCTCGTACGGCACCACGATCTTGGACATCAGCCGCACAACGATGCTCAATGCGCTGCTCGCCGCATCGATCGTCTACTTGATCTGCCTGCCGGTATCCGGTCATCTGAGTGACCGGTTCTCCCGCCGCATCGTCCTTCTCGTCGGGTGCTTCACCGCTCTGTTCGGAGGTTTCGTGCTGTTCGCGCTGATGAACACCGGGTCGGGCTGGGCCGCGTTCTTGAGTATCACCTTCATGCTGGCGGTGGTGCACTCGGCACTGCAAGCCCCGCAGCCGGCCTTCCTAGCGGAGCGATTCAGTGTCGACGTCCGGTTCAGCGGCGTCGCGTTGAGTCAGGCGCTGTCAGTCAGTGTCATCGGTGGCACCGCCCCGTTCATGGCGACGTTGTTCTACAGCTGGACACACTCCACCTGGCTGATCTGTACCTGGCTCGCACTCTGGAGCGTGGCTGGGGCCCTCTCGACGATCGCGCTCAGCAGGCGACCATGCGCGATCGACGGTGCCGAACAGCGACCGGCAGATACCGACCGGGAACCCCGACTCGGTGCGTCACGACAACTGACTGGCACCCACGAGTAGTTCCGTGGACGCCCGTAGCTCCGCGGACACCGCATCCGCGGAGCTATGCGCCGGGGGAGCCCGGCGCGCCACCGACATAACGCCACTCGATCCGACCACGCAGTCCGCCGAGAATCTCGGCGGGCGTCGTCCCGAGCGCGTGAGCCCACCGCTGCGCACCCGCGGTGCTGCCAGCGGTTCCCCCGAACAACACGGCGCGATCTCCTTCCACCACATCGGTGTCCGTCCCGAGGTAGACCAGTATCTGATCCATGCACACCCGCCCGACCTGAGGGCGCCACCTACCGCCCAGCAGCACCGACATACGGCCACCCAGCGCACGCGGAATCCCGTCCGCGTACCCCACCGGCAGCAGTGCGATCGAACAGTCCCTCTCTGCCACCCACCGGAACCCGTACGAGACCCCGTCGCCCGCAGCGATCTTCTTCACCAGCGCCACCTCCGCCGACAACGTCATGGCCGGAAGCAGTTCCGCTTCGAGGGCAGAACCGGTTGGCGCGACGCCGTACAGACCGAGATCGGCGCGGACCAGGTCGAAGCGTAAGTCACTGCGCTGCAGCGCCTGCGCGCCGGCGAGATGGGCGGAATCGAAGGTCACCCCGGCTGCGCGTGCGAACCGTAAGTACTCGAGAAAATGGGCGCGGTCTCGATCCACCACAGCGTCGGCATCAGTGTCGTCGCCGGTCGACGAGTAGATGCCGCGAACGTGCACCGTCCCCTCCGATTGAGCTGCGCGTAGCGACCGGATCAGTTCTGCCCAGTGCGGGACCAGCTGTGGGGGACGTCGGCAGTCGACGGCCACCTGGACCGTCGCAGTTGTCCCGCGCCGTGCCGCCGCCATCACGGCCGCCACCTGATCGGCGGATTCAACCGTTACGGCGATGCCGGTTCGGATTCCTGCGTCGAGGCAGTCCTCTCCGTTCCCACGTACCGGCGCGAACGCCAGGATCGGGGCGCCGATACCGGCCCGGCGAAGTGCGCACCCTTCATCGATCGTCCGAACCCCCAGTTCCCGCGCCCCAGCCGCCAAGGCGGTGACCGCGACCGGCACCGCACCGTGGCCGTACGCGTCAGCCTCGACTACCGCCATCAACGACGCCGTCCCGGCCCGAGCGGCCAGGGCCTTCGTGTTCCGGGAGGTGGCGTCCAGGTTCACACAGGCCTCGATCACCGGTCGACGGCCCTCCAGAGATGCGGCGCCGGGAGCGACATCGGTCTCCGATTGGAAAGCTGACACGGTTCTGGCCCTCGATTCAATGGCAAGTGCCCACCCCAACAGGGGTGGTGGGGGAGGACGGATAGTGCCTCGGGCGAGGCTGCGAATTCTGCCTGACACCTTACTCGGCCACACCTCGGTCGTCGGGCCTGCAACTTGACCGCGTTCAGCCCAGTTCGGTCGACGGCCAGATTATCCTCGATTCAGTAGGCGAGGTGGGTGATGAGCCGATTCAAGGCACCAGATGCCGGTCCGAGGTGACAGATGGCCGAGACCGATCCGGGGGCAACACAGCGCGACCAGACTCCAGACATCGCCACGGAGCTGGCGGCGGAGGGGTGCGAGTTCGCCACCGAGATCGGACGGGGCGGCTTCGGGGTGGTGTACCGCTGCGAAGAGCGGACTCTCGATCGCGTCGTCGCGGTCAAGGTGCTCACCACCTATCACGACTCGGAAGGCGTGGCCCGCTTTCTCCGTGAGCAAAAAGCAATGGGACGCCTGTCCGGGCACCCCAACATAGTCACGATTTATCGCGTCGGAACGACGGGCGCCGGCCAACCGTACCTCGTCATGCACTACCACGAGCCGGGCTCCCTCCAGGCACTGATCGAGTCGGGTCCGATTTCCTGGACCCGTGTCCTGCACCTCGGGATCAAGGTGGCCGACGCGCTCGATGCCGCCCACCAGCAATCCATCTTGCACCGAGACATCAAACCCGCGAACATCTTGATCGACACCTTCGGAGAGCCGCAGCTGACAGATTTCGGCATCGCCCGCATCACCGGCGGATTCGAGACCACGGCGGGCGTGGTCACCGGATCACCCGCCTACACCGACCCCGACGTTCTGCTCGGGCATCCCCCCAGCCCAACCGGCGACATCTATAGCCTCGGAGCGACCCTGTTCAGCGCGCTCACCGGACACGCGGCCTTCGAACGGCGCAGCGGTGAGCCTCTGATCGCTCAGTTCCGGCGCATCACAAATCCGACCGGTCCCTTACTACGTGACTTGCGGGGAGACATCCCCGAGGAACTCTGCACTGCGATCGAGCATGCCATGGACCGCGATCGCGGCAACCGTCCCAGCGCGGCAGCCGAGTTTGCGGACCAGTTACGCCGCGTCCACCACAACTCCGAGAGCAGCGCACCCGAGGGGATCGCGCCAGAATTGAGCGCCGACCCGGAACACAATTCATCAGCATCCGGTTTCCAATCCCCGTCACCGCACTCGCGGACGCCGACACCCTCCGGTCGGTACTCGGCACCTCCCACGCCCGCCACCAGATTCCGACCACCACCACCGAGCCGCACCCTGGTCTCCCGTGCCCGCCTGATGCAGGCTCTCCACACCGATCGACGGCAGCGCCTGGCCGTGATTCACGCACCCACCGGCTACGGAAAAAGCACCACGGCGGCACAGTGGCTCCGTCAGCTCGCCGACGAGGGCATCGCCACCGCATGGTTGACCGTCGACCGAGACGACAACAATCCGCTGTGGTTCCTCGCACATCTCATCGAAGCCGTCACCACCGCATTGCCGGCCGTGGCGACCGACTTGCGGGACACCTTCGAAGCACACGGTGACCACGCATGCCCGCACGTGCTGACAACGCTGATCAATACACTGCACGATCAGGACCAGCATCTGGCCCTCGTCGTCGACGACTGGCATCGGGTATCGGAACCCTCGAGTGTGGCGACGCTGACGTACCTACTGGACAACGGGTGCCACCACATCCAGGTCATCGTGACCAGTCGCAGCAAAACAGGACTGCCGATGAGCCGAATGCGCGTTCTCGACGAACTGGTCGAGATCGATTCGGCAGTACTGCGATTCGACGAAGAAGAAACACGCACCTTCCTCACCGAAACATCGGGAGTGGACCTGGCGACAAGTGACATCGCCAACCTGGCGAGGTCGACCGACGGGTGGGCCGCCGCCATCCAGCTGGCGTCGCTATCTCTGCGCTCGTCCGCGGACCCCGCCGGCTTCATCGAACACCTCTCGGGCCGCCACCAAGCGATCGGAGATTTCCTCGCCGAGAACGTCCTCGACTCCATCGACACGGACACACGCGCATTTCTGCTGGCCACCGCCATTCCCGACCGCATCTGCGCCGACCTCGCCTCGACGTTGACCGACGTGCGACGCGGACAGGCGATGCTCGAGCTGATCGAAGAACGCGACCTGTTCCTGCGCCGAGTCGACGACGAAGGACATTGGTTCCGCTACCACCACATGTTCGCCGAATTCCTGCGCGGCCG
The DNA here is from genome assembly GCF_026810085.1 of Rhodococcus sp. JS3073. Classification (NCBI taxonomy): domain Bacteria; kingdom Bacillati; phylum Actinomycetota; class Actinomycetes; order Mycobacteriales; family Nocardiaceae; genus Rhodococcus; species Rhodococcus sp. JS3073. The sequence goes on from NZ_CP113951.1 coordinate 7,940,661, forward strand.
CCTCGACACCGACTTTCCCGGACGATCGGCGCAGTTGCATCGCTCCGCCTCCACCTGGTTCGCCGAGCACCACTTCCTCAGCGAAGCGGTCGATCACGCACTGCGTGTTGGCGATACGACCGGTGCGGTGGAACTGATCGAACGCGACGGGACGTATCTGCTCGAGCACTCGCAGATGTCGACGTTGCGTGGACTCGTCGACAAGCTGCCGATCGACAGCGCGGTATCGAATCCGCGGCTGCAGCTCGCCGCCGCCTGGTCGAACATCCTGCTCTACAACCCCGACCCGGCTCTGCAGGCACTCGACCGCGTCGATACCGCGCTCACCCACCGCAGCGACCCGGACACCCCCGCGCTGGCCGCCGAAGCGTCGGTGGTCAGAGCAGTCGTGGAATTGCGCGCCGACCGCGCCTCTCGCATCGACGACTTGGTGCGTCCGTGTCTCGATCGACCCGATGACCTCAGGCCGTGGGTCGTATCCGTCGCGGCGAACGTCGCGACGTTCGCCGCAATCTGCCGAGCGGACTATCGCGCCGCCTATGCCCTTCAGCAATGGGCCGCAACGTATCACCAGCGGAACAACGGACCGTACAACTCGGTGCACGGACACTGTTGGGTGGGTATAGCCGCCTTCGAACAACTCGACGTGAGCTTGGCGGAATCGAGTTTCCGAACCGCGATGAAGATCGCTCAGCAAGTGGATGGACGTCGGTCGTACACAGCTCGGCTGGCCGGGGGCCTGCTCGGTGAAGTTCTGTACGAGAAGGGTCAGATCGTCGAGGCCGAGCGACTGCTCGACGACGGATTCGACCTCGGACCACATGCGGGGGCCGTCGACTTGAAGATCACCCGGTACGTCGTCGGAGCCCGAATCAAGGCGATTCGCGGTGACCGTTCGGCGGCGGTTCAACGGCTGGACGAGGGCGCACGATTCTCCATGCAGATGCAGCTGCCGAGGCTCCACAGCGCCGTCGTCAACGAAGCGGCGCGCCTGGATCTCGTCCTGCCGTCCTCAGATGCACAACCTGCGGACCTCACCTATGCCGAACGCGCCGAGCAAGTGTCCGGTCTCGACGAGGCGATCGCGCAGTACCGGGAGGAGGCGGCAATCCGGGGATTGGTGCGAACCGGATCCCCGGCGAATACCGACCTCGCATGCCGGTGGGCCAGAGAGTGGGTAGAGCGCCTGGCGGACAGCGAACGCCACCGGGCCGCGCTGCGGGCCCGCCGACTGCTGGCCGGCTGCCTCGCCGCATCCGGCCGCAGCGAAGAGGCCGGAAAGGTGCTCACCGAGGTGATAGCCCGCTGCTCGCAGGCCGGGTTGGTGCGGTTCCTCGCCGACGGGGGCGAACACGTCATGGACACCCTCCAACACATCGTCGACACCGACCATCCACCAACTCATCCGCCGCGATCGTCGGACGTGCCCCGCGATTTCTTGTTTGCGGCGCTCGCGGCTGATGCCGGCCTGACGTGAGACCCCCTACCGCAGGGGTGACACCGCATCGTCGGTGTTGTGCTGAAGTGACCGCCGGGCCACGGTTCCCGCGGCAGAGAAGAGGATCAGGCCCGCCCCGATGGCGAGCCAGAGGGCTGCCGTAAGCATGCCGATGCCAAATCCCCACGGGCTGATCCCCGAAGCGAGTGCCGGACCGGCGCTGGCACCGAGGAAGGTAAAGGATCCGTACAGTGCCGTTGCGCCGCCCGTTTCTTCCGGATGTACTTGCGCCAGAAGTGATTCGACGATAGCCGAAGCCGCAATGGAGATGGCCGCTACAAGCACCAGCACCGTGATCGACAAGGTAACCAGGGAATCTGACAGAACCGATCCGCCCGCAGACATCGCCGCCACACCCATCGCCGCCGCGCCCCGGCGGGCCGGTCGGCACCGCCTCAGCACCTGACCCAGAAATGGAATGACGAGCAGCGCCGGCACGGTGGCCAATCGCAGCACCTGCAGGGCCTCGGGATTTCCGGCAATTGAAGGCGGCCCCACCAGCGAGATGGTGGTGAAGACGCTGACATACGCCCCGAGGAAAGTGGCTGCAGCACCGAACAGCGCGACCAGCCGCCACCTGCCCAGAATCGTCACCAGGACTCCGAAAAGCCGCGTACCACAGGGGTGGCCCCTCGGCCGCGCCCTCGGAACCAACGTAGCAACTGCCACGGTAGTCACCACGAGCGCGCCTGCGCCGACCACAAAGACCGCGCGCCAGCCAGCAGCAGCGGCGATCATCTGCGCAGCGACGGGAACGACCGCCGCAGCGGCGAGAAAACCGCTGGTCAAGCAGCTCAAAGCGAGTAGGCGGTGGCGCGGATCGATGCTCTCGGCGATATACGTGAACGCGGCCGGGGCGAAGGCGGCGGCTGCGCAGCCCTGCCCCGCGCGAGCGATCAACTCCAGAAGGAGCGTGGACGGCAGCGCTGCCAGAAGTGTGGTGACCGCGGCGGCGAACAGGCCGACAGTCATCACGGTATGCGGCCCGAACCGCGACGCCAGCGGCCCCGCGGCGAGGAAGCCGAGAGCATAGGCGACGCCGAACACAGTGGAGGTTGCCGTCACGTGCGCAGGGTCGACACGGAAGGTAGCGGCCATCTGCGGTAGTAGCGCCAGTACCGAGTACATCTGTCCCACAGCGGTGATGGCCGTAACGGTGAGAATGACGATTACTCGTCCGGATGGGGCATATCGATCCCGGACTACGTTGATCGGACCGATGTCGGTGTTCGGCTGTAGGCCCACACTGCCTCCTTCGTGCGTTCCTGATAGGTGAACAGGTGTGATGGTCGCGCCTATCGCTTCGTGGTGGCCCAGTAGCACACCGGGCACGGATCGTGGGCCCCATCAGCGGCTCCGGCGCAGGTCCATCCGGTAGCTGTAGCGGCGGGGATTGAGTCGCGAGGTGGTGAACTCGACCGGCCGCCCCCCGGCATCGTGGTACAGCCGCTCGATGAGCAAGACCGCGTCCCCCGCCGAGCATCCGATCAGTTCGCTCTCCGCCTCTTCGGCTTGAGTGGCGTGGATATTCTGAGTTGCGGAGACAATGCTCTCGGGTAGTAATCGCTCTGCCGATTGAATGATCGTGCTGTCGGTCTCCCACACTCCCCGCTCGATCACGCTGTCCGCCAATGAGGAAACCATGTAGTGCCGGGTCAAGGCGAAAGGCGCATGGTTGTAGCAGCGTTGGACGAGTGCGCAGCGGACGTCTGAGATATCCGCGCCGAGGTCGCGGGCGATCGCGGGCTCGCTCACTCCCCGTCGGAAAGGCTCGAGCAACCGGGTGGTGGTGCCGGGCCAGCTCATGATTTCGTCGAGCGATCCGATTGCGCGCTGGTAGCGACCTGAGTTCGTCTCGTGCCCAATCAAGTACGTGCCACTGCCCTGGATGCGGTGCACCATGCCCTCCTCGACCAGGTGACCGATCGCTTGTCGGATCGTGTGTCTGCTGACGCCGAAACTCTGCCGAAGTTGGTCTTCGGTGGGCAGCTTGTCTCCCACGGCGTACTCACCGCGTTCGGCTCGCCGCCGAAGTTGTTCGGCGACGAGCCGGTACGCGGGACGCCTGAGATACGAATGCGTCTCCACAATCACGCCTGTCTGTCATTTCCTCGCGGAGGGTGCTTCCTCGCTGAACAGCGACACCCCGCGGGTCTCGGGCAGATACCGCAGCAGAAGCACGAACGACAGCGCTGCAATCGCGACCAGGTAGAGAGCGGGGGCGACGACGAGCGCTGCCGCAGCTGCGATGGCGGTGGCGATGAACGGGCCGGGCCCGCCGATGAGGGCCTGCGCGACGTTGAAGCCGATCGAGCTACCCGTCACCCGCAGTCGGGCCGGGAAGAGCTCGACCATGAGAACGCCGAGCATGACATTGGCCAGGGCCTCGAAGGCCGCGAAAATCACCAGGCCGATCAGGGCGAGGTACCAGGTGCCGGTCGAGAGCAGAACGAAGCAGGGGACCGCGGTCAGCGCAATGCCACCGGCGCCGAGCAGCATCGTGCGTCGGCGACCGATACGGTCGCCGATCATCCCTGCCACGGGGCACATGCTCGAATAGATGAGCAACCCGAGCACCGCGAGTTCGAGGGCGGCGGACTTGGTCATGTGGACCTCGACAGTGAGGAAGGTGACCACGAAGGTTGCGAGGTAGTAGAAGCCGAGGCCGGTCACCGCGGTGCAGACGAACACCAGGAGGATTCCGGATCGGCTGTGCTTGCCGGCGTTGCGCAGGGGGGCGTGCTCGACCTCGTGAGCGCGCTGGAGCTCCTGGAATACGGGAGTGTCCTCGAGCCGGAGCCGGACGTAGAGGCCGAGGACGGCCAGCGGGCCGGCGACGAGGAAGGGGACGCGCCAACCCCAGGTCGTCATTTGATCGTCGGACAGCAGGGTGGTCAGCAGCAAGGTCACCGCACCTCCGGCCATGACCCCGATGCCGGCGCCGGCGGAGACCACACTGCTCCACAGCCCGCGTCGGCGGGCCGGTGCATATTCGACGAGGAAGGCAGCTGCGCCGGCGTACTCGCCACCCGCGGAGAATCCTTGGGCGCACCGAAGGAGCACCAGAAGAGCGGGAGCGGCAAGGCCGATCGTGGCGTAGGTCGGCAGGATGCCGATGCCGATGGTGCAGATACCCATGACGACGATTGCGAGTGAGAGCGCCGCGCGGCGACCGGCGCGATCGCCGAAGGCCCCGATCAGCACCCCCCCGAGCGGACGAAAGAGAAACGCGACGCCGAAAACGGCGAGGGAGGCCAACAGCGACGTAGTGGCGTTGCCGGACGGAAAGAAGAGCGCCCCGATGGTCGCGGCCAGAAACCCGTACACCGCGAAGTCGAACCACTCGAGGAAGTGGCCGATGCCCGCGGCGACGGCCACGCGTCGAGACACGTGGGGTGCCAGCGTCCCCGATGAGGTCAGCGCATCAGTCGTCGGTGCATCTCCCGGAATCGTGGGGGGTAACGGCGATACAGGGGGTGGGTTCGTCATCGAGGTCTCCTCGGGAAGCGTCGTGGACTTCTTTCGCCACGACGTGAATTTGGTCCTGCGGGAATCTGATCGGTCTTTTGGCGCGCCCATGATCCTCCGCCTGGCGGCTCGCAGTGAAGTGAGCCACAGTTGTACGGATGACTTGAAGCTAGTCAGGGTCGGTGCTTGCGTCAACCCCTCGCAAGTTGCGGTCCGGCCGCTGGGCGGGAACTGGCCGAGGAAAATGCTGTGAACTGGCTATTTAATGCCGACAGGTGTCTAGTCCATGGGCGGAACGGGAACGGGTCGGTTTCCATTCGCGTCGTGATTGACAGATGCAAGACTTCGCAATAGTGTCTCAAGTCATACGGACAAATTGTGGCGCCGGCGGGGATCGGATCCGCGTCCGCGGGCGGCTCCCACACGAACCGCAATTGACTTGTCTACGAATCACGGAAGGGAAGTGCGCATGTCTGGCAGCACGATCGCCGAACGACTCGGTGTCTTCGCCGCAGGTCTGGAGGTCGATGCGCTTCCACGGCCGGTCGTCGAGCGGACGACAGGGTGCCTCATTCACGCGTTGGCGGTGGGGATGGCCGGGTCTGCGGCCGGCTTCGGGCGACAGGCCGAGCAAGCCAGCCCTGGAGTGAGCTCGCCTCCGAACCTGGAGGGATACGCCCGCTCGCTGGTGACCGGGCAATGGCATCCGGCCTCGACGGCGGCCTTCATCAACGGAGTGCATCTCCATGCCCGGGCGCAGGAAGACACGCACGGTACTTTTCATCCGGGAGTGAGTGTCATCCCCGCAGCCCTGGCGGCCGCAGAGTCCAGCGCTGTCGACGGCCGGACCCTGCTGGCGGCGGTTGTCGCGGGTTACGAGGTGGGTATTGCACTGTCGGGGCCGCTCACGGACCTGACCACCCCGCCCTTTCGTGCGACGGCGGTCTTCGGGCCCGTGGCTGCCGCCGCTGCCGTCGGACGGATCCGCGGCCTGAGCGGCGAACGCATGACTTCCGCACTGGCGATCGCCGCATCGATCTCGGGTGGCACGTCCGAATCGTTCGGTGCGGGAACCGACGAGTGGCATTTCCAGTCGGGTATCGCGGCGACGAGCGGGCTGATGGCAGCGCAACTCGCCGAAACCGGTGTCGCGGGGTCCCGGACGGCGTTCGAAGCCGAAGCAGGATTCCTCGACTGCTTCTCGCGATCGCGGGATACGGCGGAAACACTCGCCCACGACCTCGGCCGGTCCTGGAACATCCTCGACGTCACCTTCAAGCCGTACCCGGTGTGTGCGTTCAATCAGGCACCGGCCATGCTCGCGGTGCGGCTGCACGAGTCCGGCCTCCGCGCCGACGAGGTCGCCTCGATCCGGCTGCGGATGAACGAACGCGAAGCCACCTATCCGGGCATGCCCTCGCGGGGGCCCTTCGCCAGCACCTCACAGACACTCATGAGCGCCAGATTCGCCTTCGCGACTGGCCTGGTCCACGGCGATATCACCTACGACCTGCTGCAACAGTTCACCGATCCCCAGGTGCTCGACCTCATCGGCAAGATCGACCTCGTCGCCGAGCCGGGACGCCCGGCGAAAACCGCACACGCCACCGTGGTCCAGATCGACGGCACCACGGTCCACGACGCCATCGAGGACTCCGATGCGATGCTGTCGTGGCACATGGACGGCGTCGTGCGCAATGCCGAACGCCTCGTGTCCGAAATTCCGTTGGCGGCAAAGGAATTGGAGACCTTTGTCGACAGCGTGGCCACGTTGCCGCAGGCGTCCTCCGTCGACCCGTTGATCCGGTCGGCATTGGCGGGAATCTCCGTCGGAACGTGAGGACGGCCTCCCCGCATCCTCCTTGATGTGCGCGGTACCTCGAAGCCGATACCGCGGCCCCAATTGACAGTGCCGGGCACTCGGTCCGGCCGTGAAACGAGAAAGAGCACTATGACCGAGAACGTCGTTGCCACCGCCGAGAGGCGAAACAGCGAACTCCAACACCGAAAGATGTACATCGACGGCGAATGGGTCGATGCGATTTCCGGTGAGGTTTTCGAGACCGTCAACCCATACAACGGGCAGGCCTGGGCCACTGCACCACTCGCCGGACCGGCCGACGTGAAGAAGGCCGTCGAGGCCGCACGCCGGGCGCTGTCCGGGCCGTGGGGATCGATGTCCGCGGCGCAGCGAGGTGTCCTTATCCGCAGGTTGGCGGCGCTGATCGAGCCCCACGCAGAGGAGCTCGCGCGCATCGAGACCACCGACAACGGCAAGGTCATCCGCGAGACACGCGGCCAGATGGCCGGGCTACCGGCGACCTACGAATTCTTCGCCGGCGCTGCCGACAAGATTTTCGGTGACACCATCTCCGCGCCCCAGACGAACTTCTTCACCTACACGCGCCGCGAGCCGATCGGCGTGGTCGCCGCAATCTTGCCCTGGAACAGCCCGCTGTTCCTGCTGGCGAGCAAGCTCGCGCCCGCCCTGGCCGCGGGTTGCACATTTGTCGCCAAGCCGGCCGAGCAGACGCCGTCGTCCACCCTCGAGTTCGCGAAACTCGTTGATGAAGCCGGTTTCCCGCCTGGAGTGTTCAACGTCGTCACCGGCGCCGGAGCCACTGGAGCCGCGCTGACCGCCGAACCCGGGGTGGACAAAGTCACCTTCACCGGATCGACTGCCACCGGAATCGCGGTCATGAAGAGCGCCGCCGACCACATCGCGGAGGTCACCCTCGAACTCGGCGGCAAGTCCCCGAACATCATCTTCCCCGATGCCGACATCGATGCGGCCGTCAATGGGGTGATGGCGGGAATCTTCGCCGCGACCGGTCAGACCTGCATCGCAGGAAGTCGGTTGCTGGTCCACGAATCGATCCGCGACGCCGTCGTCGAACGGCTCGCTCAACGCGCACCTCAGATCAAGATGGGTGATCCGCTCGACATCGAAACCGAAATGGGCCCCATCGCCTTCGCCGAGCAACTCGAGAAGGTTCGCTCTTACGTCGACCTCGGGGTCAGCGAAGGCGCCACGGTGGTGTGCGGCGGAGAGCGCCCGCAGGACACCGACCTGGCCGACGGGTACTTCTTCGAGCCCACCATCCTCAGCGGCGTCGACAATTCGATGCGCGTGGCACGGGAAGAAATCTTCGGGCCGGTGCTGTCGGTCATCACCTTCACCTCGGAAGAGGAGGCAGTCCAGATCGGCAACGACACGACCTACGGACTCGCCGCGGCGGTGTGGACCAAAGACATCCAACGCGCACACCGCGTGGCGCACCGCCTCGAGGCCGGCACGATCTGGGTCAACTCCTACCGTGTGCTCGCCAACAACGTCCCCTACGGCGGCTTCGGGCAGAGCGGCATCGGCCGCGAAAACGGCATAGAAGGCCTCGACGCGTACCTGCAGACCAAATCCATCTGGGTCGAACTCACCGGCGAAAGCCGCGACCCATTCAAACTCGGCTGAGCCCACGAGGAGAACAAACTGATGACTACCACCTTCGACATCCCCAAGACCAGCCGGGCGGCGGTGCTCACCAAGCACAGCGAGCCGCTCGAGATCCGCGAAATTCCCGTGCCTCAGACCCTCGAACCGGGCGCACTCCTGGTCCGAATCGAAGCTGCGACGGTGTGCGGATCGGACCTGCACCTGTGGGATGGCTCCCTCGGCGGCAGCCAGGCGCTGGATCTGCCCGTCATCCCCGGCCACGAAATGGTCGGCAAGGTGATCGCATTCGGTGACGGCGCCGAGCGGGACACCTTCGGTACACCGCTCGAGATCGGTGATCGCATCTGCTTCACCCACGCCTCGTGCAACCAGTGTGACCACTGCCGGTTCGACAATCAGCCCACCCTGTGCACCAACCGCCAGTACTACATGTTCACCAACTGCGAACGTCCCCCGTATCTGGTCGGCGGCTTCGCCGAATACGCCTACGTCTTCCCCAACTCGGGACGCGTGCGGGTGCCGGACGAGGTGGAAACCTCCTGGGCATCAGCGGCCAGCTGCGCGCTGCGAACGGTCGTGCACTCCTTCGAGCGCATCGGCAAGATGAACCCTTGGGAAACCGTCGTCATCCAGGGCGCCGGCCCGCTCGGTCTGTTCGCGACCGCCCTCGCCGATCACCTCGGCGCCGGGCGAATCATCACCATCGGCGCTCCCGACAACCGCCTGGCCATCGCCAAGCAATACGGCGCCACCGACCTCGTCTCCGTCGCCGAACACCCCGAACCCGAAGACCGGATCGCCGCGGTCCGCGACCTGCTCGGCGGCCACGGCGCCGAAGTCGTCTTCGAATTCTCCGGTGCACGCACCGCATTCCCGGAAGGTTTGGGAATGATCAAAGAAGGCGGCCGCTACATGGTGACCGGCCAGATCGACGGCCCCGGCAAGGAGGTTCCGGTCCGGCCCGGCTTCATCACCCGACAGCAGCTGACCATCATGGGGACCTGGTCCGGACACATCGCCGAGTACCGCAAGGCTCTCGAATTCATGAAGAACACGCACGGCAAGTACGACTTCGGTGCACTGGTCCCGAACCGGTACCGGCTCGACCAGGCCACCGAGGCGCTGACGCGGATGCGGGCGCAGGAGGACATCAAGCCGATGCTCGTCCCGCACGGAACCGAAGGAATCTGACGTGAGGCCCCTCGACGGCATTCGGGTGCTCGAGATGGGCCAGTACATCGCCGCCCCCTACTGCGCGATGATGCTGGCCGACCTGGGCGCGGAGGTCATCAAGATCGAGCGGCCCGACGGCGGCGATCCGCGCAGAATCTACGATCCGCTCGAGCAGACGGAGACCGGGTCCATGAGCGGCGGGTTCCTGAGCTACAACCGCAACAAGAAGTCCGTCACCCTGGACTTGAGCGCGGAGAGTGACCGAGCACGATACCGGGCCCTGGCGGCCACCGCCGACGTCGTGGTGGAGAACCTCCGCCCCGGGGCAGTCGACCGCATGGGAGTGGGATACGACTCGCTCAAGGAGATCAATCCACGCCTGATCTATTGCGCCATCAGCGGATACGGGAGGTTGTCGACACATCGGGGAGAATTCGCCGAACGACCGGCCTTCGACACCGCAATCCAGGCGATCGGAGGGCTGATGGCGGTGACCGGAGAACCGGGGGGCCCGCCGCTGCCGACGGTAACCGGCTTCGCGGACGTCTTCACTGCCGTGCAGGCCACCGTCAGCGTGCTCGCCGCTCTGCAGGGGCGCCAGCAGACCGGAGCGGGGGCATTCGTCGATCAGAGCATGTACGACTCGGTGGCGTCCCTGCTCGAACGCGAACTCATGCTGTGGGATTTCACGGGCGAGCATCGAGTGCGCGGGGTGGATCGTTATTCTCCACTCGGCGCACTCGAAGCCGAGGACGGGTACGTTGCACTGATTCTGCCAACCCACGAGATGTGGCGGCGGCTGTGTGTGGCAATCGAGCGACCCGACCTGCTCGAGCATCCGCTGCTGGACTCCGTCATGCACCGGGCCGAGAACTTCGCATCCGTGATCCGCCCCGAAGTCGAACGATGGACACGGTCCCGCACCCGCCGCGAGATCGTCGAACACTTCGCCGCGCACGGGCTTCCCGCCGGAGAAACCCAGACCATCGACGAGCTCTACCAGTGCCCACACCTCGACGCGCGGCGCATGTTCCTCGAGATCGACGATCTGCATGCCGGTCGCCGTCGGATGATCCGGACACCGTTCCTGACCGACACCTACGACGAACCGCGCACGGACTCCGCGCCCCAGCTCGGCGAGCACAACGACGAACTGCTTACGGAGGTGGAACCGACCACCGCCTGACGCACCCCGCCGACATGCGGGCGGCGCCGGGGCACCAGCACCGCCGCGATAAGGCCGACATCCGTATCGCGGTCGTGTTCTGGCGACGGCCATCCGTCGGCGGCCTGACTCCGGCGCCGGACGGACTGAGTATGGAGGTGTGATCGCAAGCGGTCACACCTCCATACTCGATTGATCAGTATCAATTTTCGCGCTACAAATGTCGAGATGGAGTCTGTCGCCACGAATACTCTGGTGTCGCAGTGAATCACCAACGCCGAGTGTCCCTTGTTGAAGATTCATCCGGACGAGCGCTAGTGTGGTGGATGGAACCCTGCCGGCCGCATCAGGGAGAAGGAGGGGCCCATGGTGACGAACAACGTAACTCCCGCGGAGCGTGGTGTGCCGGCGTACAAAGTGCTGGCCGAGAAGTTGCGGACCGACATCGAGGCCGGTGTCTACTCGGTCGGACGGAAGATGCCCACCGAAAGCGTGCTGCAGTCGGTCCACAACGTCAGCCGCCACACGGTGCGCGAAGCCCTGCAGATACTGCTCTCCGACGGGCTGATCTACCGTGTGCAAGGCAGCGGAACCTATGTGAGCGGCCGCCAACAGGACACCCGCGGCCGCTACGTCCGTTCGATCGGATCCCTCGACGAAATCATTGTCTGGCCCGACACGAACACCGAGGTGATCGAACCATTCACGGTCGTCGTCGAGCCCTCCATCGCGTCCCGATTGGAATTGCCGTACATCGAGGTCAGCAAGGCTACCGTTCGCCGTTCCTTCGAGGGGATCCCCTTTGTCCTGACACGCCACTATGTCGAACCCGACCTCGGTGCGAAACTGGCGGCAGACGGGGTCCCGTCGGTCGGCGAGGGAACCGTGATCGGGGCCGCAGAAAAATTCCTCACCAAGCCGATTATGGGCGCACGGCAGGAGATCACCGCCATGAACGCCCCGGAGCACGAAGCCGAACTGATCGGATGCCAGACAGGAGAAGCCATACTGCTGATCGAGCGTCTCTACTACGACGCAGACGGAAAGTTCGTCGAATTCACATCCTCTCACTTCAATCCGCGCCGGTACTCGTACCGCATGGAATTGCGGCGGCGAGGAGCCTGAGACAGAGTCGCCCGGCGCTCGTCCAGTCGGATCGCTCGCCGACGACACCGCGAAACTGCCCTTCCGCGAACAGTTCGAGGAGCTTCCGGCATTGTCAGTACTTCGCCGTGGCCGTCCAGCTGCGGATCAGCATCATCAAGTCATCGGAGACTTAGGAGCCTTGTCGCTGACGAACGGTACGGGGGTACGTCCTCGACCGTGAGACCTACGCCGTCCCATGAAGGGGCATCGGCTACGACTTCCTCAATTACTGCGGTAACCGTAATCCCGGGCACACGACGTTTGCTCGGCGCCCGAGCGTGCCGTAATCGCACGCGAGTGTTCGCCTGACGTAAGGCCTCCCCGGAAAGAGACTGGACGACCGGGGTCGGATACCCGCATCGCCTCGTCCCCTCTCAATCAAGTGCAGACCGTTCCCGCCCCCAAGGTAGTCAGGGGGTGGGAACGGTGGTGTGGGGTGGGTTAGATGGCTTGGGCGGTGGGGAGGATGGTGATTTCGGTGAGGTTGACGTGTTTGGGGACGGCGGTGAGGAAGGCGACGGTTTCGGCGATGTCTTCGGATTGGAGGACGTCGATCTGGTCGATGAGGTCGGCCATGAGTTGGCTGGCGTCGGGGTCGGTGACGTGGTCGGGGAGTTCGGTGTCGACCATGCCGGGTTCGATGGTGGCGACGCGGACGTTCTTGCGGCCGAGTTCGGTGCGCAGTAGGCGGGTGAGTTGGCTGATGTAGGCCTTGGTGCCGGAGTAGACCTGGAATTTTTCGAGGACTCGGGTGGCGGCGATCGAGGAGGTGGTGATCAGGTCGGCGGGTTTGCCGTCGGCGGCGGCCTGGACGAGGGGTGCGATGAAGGCCTGGATGGTGTTCATTACGCCTTTGATGTTGAGGTCGATCTGGGTGTCCCAGTCGTCGACCTCGAGGTCGACGATTTCGGAGATCAGCTGGACGCCGGCGTTGGCGAAGACGAGGTCGACGGGGCCGAGTTCGGTGGTGATGTGGTCGGCGGCGGCCTTGAGGGCGGTGCGGTCGGTGACGTCGGTGGTGATGGCGATGGCGGTGCCGCCGGCGGCGGTGATGCGGTCGGCGGTGGTGGTGATGCGGTCGGTGCGGCGGGCGAGGAGGGCGACTTTGGCGCCGAGTTGGGCGAGTCGTTCGGCGGTGGCTTCGCCGATGCCGCTGGAGGCGCCGGTGATGACGGCGATGCGGCCGGTGAGGGGGGTTCCGGTCAGTACCTGGTTCATGGGGGTGTGTCTCCGTGGTGGTGGTGTTTTCGAGGGTGGTTCCTCGGGGTACGGGTTCCATCGTCGGCGTGATCGGGGTGGGCGAACAGGCCGCGATCTGCCTAGGTGCACCACACCCAGGCAAGCGCACACTGATGCATATTTGTCCGTATGTATCATCATTAGGATTATCGGTGCGGTCGCCGTGAAGTCGATGAACATATGGATTGGTAGATGTTTTGACTCATCGTGCGTGTTTTCGCCCAACGTCAATCAGGCATGCTGGAGCGCAAAAATAACCGGATGAATGGTGTCGATGGGGCGTGTGGTGAGCGAGGTAGCTACTCGACGGAGGTCAGCGCTGATCGCACCCGGGACCGGCGAGGACGAGCCACTAAAGTTACTTCCGCCCTCGACTGGCGGGTCTCGCTCTCATGACCTACGCGCTTAATCGCATGACCCCCGATGCCGCCGTCGGGTGCGGTCGGGCCGACTCGGCCGATATCGCGCGCCTAGTCCACTGACGTCGCCGGTTGGTCCTCATCTCCAGCGGGGTGAGGGCCATGCTCAACGGCATCGATGCGGTGTGCCACCAGGTCGAGTAGCCGGGTCTCGCCGAGCGAGCCGGGCTCAACCTGGTACACCAGAAGTTGATGGCCGGGCGCGCTTGGGACGCCGAATGCGTGAAATTCGATCGTGAGCTCACCGGCGGTGGAATGGCGCAGCTGTTTGACTTCATGAGTCTTCGGTTGAACCTCGTGTCGAGCCCACAGCTCGCAGAAACGAGGGCTCGCGGCTTCGAGCCGGGCGATGAGATCGGTGAACCGGTGAGGAGTCGAGGAGAACTTGGCGGTCGCTCGTAGACTGGCGACCGTTGATTTCGCCGACTCCTCCCAATCGACGAAAAACTCGCGGGCAGTCGGGTCACAAAAGACCATCTCGACGAGGTTCGTCGTATCACCGAACGGTTCGAACAACGCCACCGCCAGGGAATTCATCGCCGAGATATCCAAGATCGGATCGAGCACGAACGCGCCGGAACGCTCCCAGGACTCCATCAATCGCAGTAACGCGGGATCGACCTCCCGGCGAAGCTCGGCACCGTCGAGCCGCCACGCCACACCTGCCAGCGAGTAGAGGTGCCGACGTTCCTCGGAAGTAAGATTCAAAGCCTTGCTGAGCCCCTCGAGGACCGGTTGGGACGGGTGGCGCTCACGGCCTTGCTCCAGCCGACGGTAGTAGTCATGGCTGACATCGGCCAGCATAGCCACTTCGTCGCGGCGTAACCCCGGTACTCGCCGAGGTCCAGCGGAGGCAAACGGAACAGAATCCGGTGATGCGGCCGCGCGTCGGGCCCGCAGAAACTCTCCCAACTCTGTGCTCGCCATGGCTTGATTCTAAGGCAACCGGTCAAGTTCCAAGGGGGGTGTGAAAGGGCCATGCGCACACCGGCAGAACCTTGAAAACTGTAGGTAACCAACCCTGATCGAAAGGAAGAACCACATGATTGGTCCGGATACATTCTCCGATTTCCCGATTTCGAAGGTGCACAGACTGATTGAACCGGGCCCTGTGATCATGATTTCGACGTCCGACGGACGACATGACAATCTGATGACAAATGGTTTCAATATGCCAGTCCAACATGGTGGGCTCATCGGTTTCGTGCTCGGACCGTGGGACTACAGCTTCGACACGCTGCGCAACACCCGCGAGTGCGTCATTGCTATCCCAGCCGTCGAACTCGCTGCGCAGGTCGTCGATGTCGGCAACGTATCCGGTGCGGACATCGACAAGTGGGAGCACTTTGGCCTCACCCCGCTGGCCTCGGAATCCGTTGCGGCGCCCCTCGTCGCAGAGTGCTTCGCGAATATCGAATGCCGCGTCGTCGATGATCGCCTCGTCGATGACTACGGACTCTGGATTGTCCAGGCCCAGCATGTCTGGGTGAACGAATCGAAGCGGGGAACGGGCGAGATCCATCACCGCGGAGACGGAACGTTCTCCGAGAATGGTCAGGCGATCGACCTCCGTGAGCGGATGACGAAGTGGCCATCACTGATCGACTAGTCAATGTCTCGGCACCGTGCACAGCCCGGCTTCGAGCTGGGCGAAAAGGAGTAGGGGCTGGGGGTCGGTAGTCGCGCGTCCGTCAGTCGGTAGAACTTGGTTCCGCGTCCCGCCGCTCACGGACCCTGGTCGCGCTGAGCGAACCGAGCAACTTCAGCGCCTGATCACTGGGGGACCCTGGCTCTGCCTGATAAATCACCAACTGTTGGCCCGGCTTGTCACGCACATCGAAGGCTTGAAAGGTCAAACTCAATGTGCCCACATCAGGATGGACGAGTTCCTTCGCATCCAGTGTCTTGCCCCGCACATGTCCCTCTTCCCAGTACTGGCGAAACGCGGGGCTGGCCGCCGACAGGTCATTGACCAACTGGGTGAGACGAGCATCGTCCGGATCGTGGCCGACGGCCAAACGCAATGTTGCGACGGTGGCCTGTGCCGCGCGATTCCACTCGGCATAGAAGGACGCTCCCGCGGGATCGGTGAACACCATCCGCAGCAGATTGTCGGCAACGGTGAACGGCGAGAAGAGCGCTTCGGCGAGCCCGTTGCACGCCAGAATGTCGAGTGTCCGATTCAATACGAATGCCGGAGTCGAGTTGTAGGTATCCATCAACTGGAGAAGTTTCGGACTGACCGACTCCCGTGCGTTGGACCTGCGGGCGCTCGGCACCAGGCGGGCCAACCGGTACAGATGCATCTCCTGGTCGGCGTCGAGCCGCAACGCGCGCGAGAGTGCATCGAGCACCTGAGCGGATGGATTGCGTTCTCGCCCTTGCTCTAAGCGGGTGTAGTAATCGGAGCTGAGTCCCGCGAGGATCGCTACTTCCTCACGTCGAAGACCAGAGACTCTTCGAGTGCCATAGCCGTGAATTCCCGCCTCCTTCGGTGAGATCTGAGCACGACGTGACCGAAGGAAATGTCCAAGTTCGCTGGAAGGCATTCCCCAATGTTAGTTCTGAACCGCCTGGTAGTGGGTGGGTGCAATGCACCCACGACAGACGGGCGGGTCTTCGGCAAGGGTAGAAACACAACCAACGCATCCAGCGTCGCTGGCGCGCAATCCGGCACCACACGACCGATAGCGACCCCACGAAGGGATCTGAGAAGCATGTTGACTGTTCATGCAGAAGTTCGCACCCCGCTGGACCAGAAGCTGGTGTGGGGGAGGATCGGAGACTTCTTCGCCATCCACGCATGGCATCCCGATGCCGAACACACTGAACGCGACGAGAGCCGGAACAGCGTCCGGCACGTCGCCCTGCGAGGTGGCGGTGAGGCGATCGAAGAACTGATCAACCAGACCGAGCAGTCGTACAGTTACACGATGGTCGGAGGGTCCATTCCCGTACGTAATTACCAGGCAACTGTCGCGGTCACCCAAGACGGCGAGTCGGGGGAGACCGTTGTTTCCTGGGACGCCGCCTTCGATGCCGACGGAATCCCCGCCGAGCAGGCTCATCAGCTCATCACCGGCTTTTACGAAGGCGGGTTGGCTGCAGCGGTCAGCTTACGTTCGGAGGCCATCCGCGAACAGGGAGGACATCGTTCTTCATGAACTGTTCGCAATAATCATCACGGCCAGCAGGCGACCGCATCGGACCAGTCCGGCCGTCTGCCGCACGTGTCTACTCCCCGCTGTGCTCACAGCGGGGAGTAGGAGCGTCAGCGGCGCGGTCGGTCGTAGTGAACGGACCTGCTGACGGTCGCGAGTACGTTATCGGGCTGGAGAGCAATCAATTTGGGTTTCGTCAGCTACTGTGCCCCAGTTCCCGCCTTCTGCGGGTGCTGGGACCGCTGGCATGAAGACATCCGGAACTGGTGAGTGGATCGAGGTGGCCGTCTCGTCAGGAGACGACCATCTCGGTCCGACCGAACTACTGTGCGCTCGCGGCGGGACGAACGATGATCTCGTTCACGTCCACATCCGCCGGCTGATCGATGGCGAACGCGATCGCATTGGCGATCGCCACGGCCGGAAGTGCGACGGCGCGGTATGCCTTCATGTCTTCGCGCGCCGTGTCATCCGAAATGCTGTCAGCCAATTCAGATTCCGTCACCCCCGGGGAGACGACGGTAACGCGGACATCGCCTGACGATTCTTGGCGCAACCCTTCCGAGATCGCGCGCACCGCAAACTTCGTCGCGCAGTAGACCGCCGCTGTCGGCACCACCTCATATGCCCCGACAGATGCCATGTTGACGAAATGTCCGCTACCCTGTGACCGCATGACCGGTAGTGCTGCGGCGATGCCATTGAGAACGCCGCGAACATTCACGTCGAGCATCCGGTTCCACTCGTCGATCTTCAGCGCGGCCAGCGGCGACAGGGGCATGACTCCGGCGTTGTTGACCACTACATCGACGCGGCCGAAATGATCACGGGCAGCCTCCACGAAGGACTGGACATCGGCTACGTCAGTGACGTCCAACTTGCGGAATGCTGCACCGCCGCCAACGCCAATCTCCCGAACCAAGTGCTCGAGTCGTTCTGTGCGCCGAGCCCCGAGAAAAACCTGGTGGCCGTCGGCCGCTAACTTCCGCGCTGTCGCCTCCCCTATCCCGCTGCTTGCTCCTGTGATCAGGACTACCTTGCGCTCGCTCATGGTTGTTTGTCCTCTCGGTATAGGACGAGATGCTCGTGGTAGAGGACCCCGTCACGAATATCTCCGGTTGCTGTAAATCCAAGGTCGTCGATGTAGTCGAGATGGTTCCCTGCCACCGTGTAACTTCCGATGTATGCGCTACGGCGTGCGCCACGCGCCTCGTCGTAGCGCCCATCGGCACGCAACTCCTGGCGGATGAAGCCGTCTGCTGTCACCCACATTCCGACGACGTCTACCCGGTCGGTGCTGGTTTTGGATTGATCCATCACGATCCTCACTCGCAACTTGGTGTTCTAATTCTTGCGAGACATGCGGCGGGTAGACAGGACGCAACTCGCCTAGGTGCCGCGCAACCAGTCAGGCCGGTACGAGTTAGGTTGACGATGCCCTCGAGCGGACCAGTGAGCCTTCCATCGCCGCTACTTCCTTGTTCCTGGATTACCAGACACGGTGCCGTGACGGCGGCTGAGGCGTTCGCGGCCGGTGTCAAACTCGCCGGCGCTCTCGAAACGGCACTGGTGCCGTTCGCCGACAGTGCGTTCCACTCGGACTACTCCGGCCGATGCTCGACCCCGGACCAGCGGTGACGCTCATGGCGATTCCCCCGGACACACCGTCGTGAACGCTCAGCCGCTACGGCATCCACCGGTTTGCCGGCGGAGGGTCCGAGACCTGTTCGAGGACAGCGCAATACCGATGATGCGGCGCGGATCGGCTGTGAACGCGCTGACGAGCTCCGCTCGGCGATCGAGTCACACCGACGAGAACCGCGGTCCGGCGATCTGATGGCCATCGCCCGTCGATTGCGCGGTTCCCGACCCGCTGGCGGCCCGACCCTCGGCATACTGCAGTAAGACGGTGGCCGTTCGTTCGATGTGCTCGGTCAGTGCAGCGGTCGCGGCGTCGGCGTCCCGTGCGAGTGTGGCTTCCATGATGTGGCGGTGTTCGGCCGCGATGTCGCGGTCCTCGTCGTGGGCCAACGATCGCGACCATTGACGGTAGAGCTCGGCGCAATCCCGTAGTGCGGTGGCGACGGACTCGAGCCGGGTGCTCCCCGAACCGGCGAGCAGCGACCGGTGGTAAGCGCGGTGGGCTGCTGTCCATTCGTCGCTGATGTCGCCCTGGTCGTCGAGCAAGGGTGTTCGCTCGAGGGTGTGCAGGCTTGCGACGACGGATGCTTCCCATGCGACGTTTCCGTTGGCGATCGATTCGCGCAGCACGAGCGCTTCCACCAATACTCGGGCACGGGTGAGGTCCCGGAGATCGTCGACCGACAGTGCGGCTACTGCAAACCCGCGCTGTGGGCTGGCAACGACCAGCCCGTGCTCCGCCAGTCGCGTCAGCGCCTCGCGCACAACCGACAGGCTGACTCCGAAGCGGCCGGCGATCTCGGAGACCTTGAGCCGTTGCCCTGGCATGAGATGGCCGTTGAGCATCTCGCGATGGAGGGAGAGGTAGACCCCCTCGCTCAGGGTCTGTTTGCCAGCCGATTCGGTCACTTCCGCATAGTACGCGATCGTCCTGGTGATAGTCGACTAAAGGGTAAATAATCGATTTTTGATTGCGTAATCGTTCATTGGGTGGCATTCTGTGATGGACACCACATTCAGTGGCTTCGGGGCTGCTGTTGATCGCTGAAGGAGCGAGCGCACATGACGGAAATGCATATTCCGGTTCTGATCGTCGGCGGCGGCGGCGCTGGGTTGACGGCCTCGATGCTGTTGTCCACGTACGGGGTGGATTCGCTGCTCATCTCCAGGTCACCGCACACATCGAGGCTGCCGAAGGCGCACGTGCTCAACCAGCGGACAATGGAGATCTTCACCGAGGTCGGGGTGGCCGATGCGATCTACGAGCGGGGTACACCGCCGGAGAACATGAAGGCGACCGCTTGGTACGCCGGGCTGTCGGGCGACCACGCGAACTACGGCCGCGAACTCGGGCGGCTCGAGGTGTGGGGTGGCGGCTATACCGACCCCGACTACATCGCTGCAAGCGCCTGCCGCACCACGAATCTTCCCCAGATCCGGCTCGAGCCAGTCCTGAAAGAACACGCAGAGTTACTGGGCCGCAGCGAGATCAGATTCAATCACGAGCTGCTCTCGCTGGAACAGGACGGCGAGGGTGTGACGGCGAGGATCCTCGACCGCGCCAGCGAGGAGGAATACTCGGTGCGCGCGGATTACCTGCTCGGCGCCGACGGGGGACACGTCGTCGGCGCGGCGGTCGGCATCGAAATGTCGGGGCCACGCGACATCATGAAGCTCGTCTCCGTGCACATGGGCGCGGACCTGTCGCAGTGGCTGGGCGACGACGAGGTGTTGATCCGCTGGCTGGTCAATCCGAACTTCGGTGGCTCGTGGGCGAGCGGAATCCTGGTGCCGATGGGACCGGACCACTGGGGTCCCAAGTCCGAGGAATGGGTCTTCCACATGCAGTACGCCACCGACGACCCCGACGCCATGCAGGAGGAGAAAGTACTCGAGCGGATGCGAGCCACCCTGGGGATCGCGGACTTCTCACCGAAGATCTTCCGCATCAGTGCATGGGTGATGGAAGGGGTGATCGCGGACCGGTTCCGAGACGGACGGGTGTTTCTACTCGGCGATGCGGCACATCGTCACCCACCGACCGGCGGTCTGGGACTCAACAGCGCAGTCCACGATGCCTACAACCTGGTATGGAAACTCGTGGCCGTGCTCCGCGGTCAGGCCGGCGACGGCCTGCTCGATACCTACGAGGCAGAGCGCAAACCCGTCGATCAGCACAATATCGACAACGCCATCGCCAACGCGATGAATCACTACAAGATCGACGAGGCACTCGGGCTCTCGCCGGACAAATCCGCCGACGAGAACTGGGCGGAACTGCGCCCGCTGTGGGATGACCTGCCCGCCTCGCGGGACAAGCGTCACGCACTCAACTGTGCGATCGGATCACAAACCATCGAGTTCCGTCACCACAACGTCGAGTTCGGGTACACCTATTCCTCGGCGGCCGTTGTGGACGACGGCAGCGACCCCTACATCCCATTGGACCCTGTTCGTCTCTACGAGCCGAGCACCAAACCGGGACACCCGTTGCCGCACGCCTGGGTCGAACGCGAAGGGGAGCGCCTACCGCTGGGCACGCTGGTCCACGGCGATTACTTCCTGCTCATCGCCGGCGAAGACGGCAATGCCTGGGTCGAGGCCGCCGAGAAGCTCGCCGCCGAACACAATCTGCCATTGCGCGCCGTACGAGTGGGTGTGTTGGACAGCGACTACGTCGACGTGCGCTGTGCGTGGCTGAAGAACCGCGAAATCACCTCCACCGGTGCGGTACTGGTGCGGCCCGACCGCTACATCGCCTTCCGCTCCATGGAAGCAGTCGACGACCCGAAGGCCGTGCTGACCGGCACGCTGAACCAAATTCTGTCCACCGACCTCACCGAGGGAGCAGCCTGATGCGCATCACCAATCTCGACGGGCGACTGGCCCTACTGTCCGGCGGCGGGGCCATTGACGTCGAGCGCGCCAGCGATGGTCGCTTCGCCGCCGACCCACAGCAGATCTACACGGAATGGGAGCAGTTCCGCAGGTGGGCCGACGGCGTGAACACAGAGACCGTGGAGCCTTTCGCGGCCACCGCGGTTCGACAACTCGTCACCGCGCCGCGCCAGATCTTCGCCATCGGCCTGAACTACTCCGAACACGCAGCCGAAAGCGGATTCACCGCACCCGAACACCCCGCCGTATTCACCAAGTTCGCCGGTTCACTGACCGGCCCCAGCGGCATGATCGACCTCCCGGCCGCCACGGTGGACTGGGAAGTCGAGGTCGTAGCCGTGATCGGCCGTGAGGCATACCAGGTGCCCGAGTCGGCGGCCTGGGACCACGTCGCCGGCTTGACCGTCGGACAAGACCTCTCCGAGCGCACACTGCAGCTGTCCGGTCCGGTGCCCCAGTTCAGCCTCGGCAAGTCCTACCCGGGGTTCTCACCGATCGGACCTGCACTGGTCACCGTGGACGAGTTCCTCAACCCTGACGACCTCGAGTTGGGCTGCCAGATCAACGGCGAACTCGTCCAGAAAGGCCGGACCACCGACCTGATCTTTTCGGTGCCCGAACTGGTGGCGCGGCTGTCGTCGGTGCTGCCGTTGCTCCCCGGCGACGTCATCTTCACTGGTACCCCCGCGGGCGTGGGGCACGCCCGGACCCCGCAGCGGTATCTGCGGCCCGGCGATGAGCTGGTCAGTTGGGTCGAGGGAATCGGCGAGATGCGCCACACCTTCACCGGCCTCTCCGCCATGGAACTGGGGGGCACCCGATGAGCCTGCACCGATTGACCTCGCTTCAGATCGGGGTACCCGACGTCGCTGCGGCGATCAGCTACTACCGCGACTTCGGTCTGACCGCCGACGAAGCCGGCGCCCTATCGACCGTCGACGGCGGGAAACAACTCCGGTTCGTCCCGTCGCGGCAACGCCGGCTACTCGAGATCGGCATCGGCGTAGACGATCCCGACGACCTCGACAGAATCGGCGTCCAACTGACCGCGCTCGCCCTGCCCTTTACCCGCACCGCCGACACACTCGTCGCCGACGAACCCGTCGCCGCGCTGCGGACCCGGGTGACGGTCAGCCCACGTCTGGCGCAGCCGCGCACCGAGCCGGCCCCGTACAACGGTCCGGGACGCATCGACCGCCCCAACGTCCGGGCGCCAGGAGTCGAGCGCACAAACCCGGTGCAACCCCGCAAACTCGGCCACGTGGTCATCGGGTCCCTCGACCAGGACGCCACCCAGCGCTTCTTCACCGAGGGCATCGGGCTGAAGGTCAGTGACCGTGTCCCCGGGCTGGCCAGCTTCCTGCGGTGCTCCGAGGACCACCACAACATCCTGGTACAACAGGCGCCACTGAACTTCCTCCATCACACCGCCTGGGAGGTCGACGATGTCGACGAGGTCGGTCGCGGAGCCACGGCCATGCTCGAGGGAAACCCGGAGCGGCACGTGTGGGGACTCGGCCGCCACCACATCGGTTCCAACTTCTTCTGGTATCTCAAGGATCCGGCAGGCAATTTCTCCGAGTACTACAGCGACATCGACTGCGTCGTCGACGACCAACTGTGGAAGCCGGGCGTTGTCGAGGGCATGAAGGGGCTGTACAGCTGGGGCCCGCCTCCGCCACCGTCCTTCCTCGCTCCGGAGGATCTCGCGGCGCTGATGAGGGGGGCTCACAGTGCGCGATGACGCACCAAACCCGACTCCGGACGCCGGGGAACTGCTCTGGGTGCCCCCCGAGGACCTGCTCGAAGGCAGCGTGCTGACCCGATATCAGCGTTGGTTGGGCGAACGCGGGGACTGACCTTCGAGGACTATTCGGCACTGTGGAACTGGTCCACCGAACGGCTCGAGGACTTCTGGACCTCCATCTGGGACTTTTTCGATGTCGGTATCCACGCCACCAGGCCCTCTCGGCAAGCCCTCGAGTACTCCGAAATGCCCGGCGCCCAGTGGTTTCCCGGCGCGAGACTGAATTTCGCGGCTCATGCTCTCCAACATGACGACATCGACGGCGACAGTGCGGCCGTAGTCGGGCTCGATGAGAGCGGCCGGCAGACCACATTGTCGTGGAACGAGCTCCGCGGACAGGTTGGCGCGGTCACCGACTGGCTTGCCGCCTGCGGGGTCACACCGGGAGACCGGGTCGTCGGATACCTCCCGAACATCCCCGAAGCGGTCGTCGCGTTCCTCGCCTGCGCCAGCCTCGGAGCCGTCTGGTGTGCATGCGGTCCGGAATACAGCCCCTCCGGGG
The DNA here is from genome assembly GCF_026810085.1 of Rhodococcus sp. JS3073. Taxonomy (NCBI): domain Bacteria; kingdom Bacillati; phylum Actinomycetota; class Actinomycetes; order Mycobacteriales; family Nocardiaceae; genus Rhodococcus; species Rhodococcus sp. JS3073. The sequence continues at coordinate 7,964,229 of NZ_CP113951.1, forward strand.
CCGCCGACCGGCTCGCACAGCTCGATCCCGTCGTCCTGATTGCCGCCGACAGCTCCCGGTACTCCGGATCGATCCACCACCACGGCGACGCCGTCAACGCGCTCCGTGACCAGATCCCCAGTCTGCGCGAGGTGCTGTGGATCAGTCACCGCGGGGCGCCCGCCGCCCGCGGGGGCGACCCCCTCTGGGCTGAGGTGATCGCGCACCCGGCCGAACCGATCTTCACCCCGGTCGCCTTCGACCACTCCCTGTGGGTGCTGTACTCCTCCGGCACCACCGGCAGGCCGAAAGGCATCGTGCACGGCCACGGCGGCGTGCTGCTCGAACAACTCAAATATCTGGGGCTGCACGCGAATCTGCGTCCCGGCGACAGGTTCTGGTGGTATGCCAGCACCAGCTGGGTGATGTGGAACGTCCAGGTAGCTGGTCTACTCCTCGGGGCGACCATCCTTGCCTACGACGGCAATCCGAGTTGGCCCGCCACCGACGCCTCCTGGCGCATTGCCTGCGACCACCATATCACCGTGATGGGCACCAGCGCCGCCTATCTCCTTGCGTGCCAACGTGCCGGCGTGCGCCCCGGCGAGCAGTTCGACCTCTCCGAACTGCGATACCTCGGCGGTACCGGATCCCCTCTGCCGCCGAGCGCCTACGCATGGGTCTACGACGCGATTGGTTCGCATCTGTGGCTGTCCAGTCAGAGCGGTGGTACCATATCGCCTCGGGTTTCGCCGCCGGAGTTCCCACGTTGCCGGTGCGAGCCGGCGAAATCCAAGCCCGGGCGCTCGGCGTCGCCATGGAGGTGTGGGACGAACACGGGACTCCGGTGGTGGCCACGCCGGGAGAACTGGTCGTCACCCAACCGATGCCGTCCATGCAACTGTACTTCTGGGGCGACCGCAACCACGAGCGTTGCCGGGCAGCGTATTTCGACACCTACCCAGGGATCTGGCGTCACGGGGATTCGGTCACCCTCACGCGTATGGGCGGGGTGATCATTCACGGCCGCTCGGATGCGACCATGAACCGCCTCGGGGTGCGGATCGGCGGCGCCGACATATACGAGGTCGTCGAGCAGATTCCCGACATCCGCGACGCCCTCGTAGTCGGTGTCGAACAGCCCGACGGCGGTTACTGGATGCCACTGTTCGTCGACCTTGCCGACGGAGCGGAGCTGACCGACGCACTGGTGGAACGTATTCGATCGGCCATTCGCACCAGGGTATCGCCGCGCCACGTCCCCGACGAGGTGATCGAGGTCCCCGCCCTTCCCCGCACGCTCACCGGGAAACGTCTGGAGATCCCTGTCAAACGGCTACTTCAGGGAGTTCCCGTCGAGCAGGCGATCAATCCCGACGCCGTCGATCGCCCACAGGCTCTCGCGTGGTTCGCGGCCCGCCCACCACAAGGTTCGAAGGAGCAAGTCGCGATGACCACCGTGGACAACTCGCTCGAAGAGCTGGTCCGAACCCTGTTCATTGCTGTGGACCGGCGTGACGCCGATGCGCTGGCGGACTTGTTCGCCGACGACATCACGTTCCGGTTCGGCAGCGCCGACTGCCTGGCGGGCAAATCGGACGTCGCCGTCACGTGTGCCACGTTTCTCGGCCGCATCAACGGCATCCGGCACGAGATCGAACATTTCTGGCAGGTGGAGGCCGACCGTATCGTGGTGATCATGACCGTGCACTACGAACGGGCCGACGGTCGCAAACTCAGCCTGCCGTGCGCGAATACATTCCGGATCGTCGCCGGCAGGGTGGCCGACTACCGGATTTTCATGGACGTCAATCCGGTCTTCGCGTAGCGGCCCGCCCCGGAACCCATCTCGGCGTAGACGCCGTGCGCCGCGATGCCGCGGTGGCAGCCGCCTGAGGGATGGTCGGCCCGAATCCCTAATCCCCACGCACGCCTGGGATCTGCACCCGGCCGACAACGCAGGATCGGAAAATCCGATGCAATCCGCCGACCTGAGCGAACCCGCGAAGGCTGTCGTCCACCGAAATACCGGAGAGGTTCAGGGCGGAGGAGGCTTCGAGGTGTTCGACGAACTCTTCGACGACGACTTCCTCGACCACACAGCGCAACCGAACATGATCCCGACGATCAGCCGATGGGTTGAGGCATCCGCACAGTTCGGTAGCTGCAGGTCAATTCGTCGGCTGTGGCCGGATCCTGCATCGTGACCTTCCATGAATCGGCGAACTGATTCACCCCGTGACGCATGGAGATCGTGCCCGATACCAGCACGGTTCCCGGCTTGTGCAACCCTTGCTCCCGAAGGACGTCGAGCCAGTATTTCGGAGCGAGGAGATCGGCCAGCGTCCCGGTCTGGATCAGGGTGGACGGTTCGCCGTCACCTTGACCGACCCATGCCGTCAGGGTGATGTCATCGAGGCGATCGGAAATCTCGGACAGCCGCCATGCGCGGGTACCGAGTACATCGGGTGCGGCGTTCTTGCTCCACGCCACGCTGTGCACTTCGAGGTCACGGTCGGTGTGGTCGCAGGCCACGGTCAGCAGAACATCGTCGTCGGTGATCACGAGTGCCCACTCGGCTTCACCCGAGGTCTGGCCGTGCTGCACGAAGACCTCGGTCGTCTGCTGCGCGAGGTAGGGGGAGATGGGGTACATCGCGGGGATGGTCGTGGGTGCCGCTACACCCAACTCTGCGAGTTCAGCGATGTGTGACGCCACCTCTTCCTGGTTCCGGCCGGCGTAACCGGCGTTGAGGAGTGTCGTGACCTCGACGGTTTCGACTGTGCCGTCCGGCAGGGTGAACGTGAGTTGCGACATGGGTAGAGGCTCCTGACTCCGGGCCTCTGGTTCCGGTCGGGACCAGGGCCGATTGTTACTTTCTTGTTTTTTCTGCGCCGAAGGGGTTGCGCATACGTCTTGTATACAGCAAGTATGTGACTAGTACAACGGCGTCGGTGAGCTGAACCACAGCACGGGCCGAGTCGTACGGGACAAGAATCCAACCCACAAGGAGTTGCCATGATCGGAGAGTCCACCTCCGTCGGTGCAGACAGACCCGCACCCGTCGACAAGAAGGGTCTGGCGAAGGCGTTCGCCGCCAGTCTCACGGGTACGGCGCTGGAGTGGTACGACTTCGCGGTCTACTCGGCGGCGGCCGCGTTGATCTTCCCCCAGATCTTCTTCCCGGACAGTGATCCCCTGACGGGGACCTTGCTGGCGTTCTCCACGTACGCCGTCGGCTACGTGGCGAGACCGATCGGCGGGTTCGTCTTCGGACGCCTCGGGGACGTGATCGGACGCAAGCAACTGCTCGTCATCACCTTGCTCCTGATCGGTGTGACGACCTTCGCGATCGGTCTGCTCCCCGGTTACGACCGGATCGGTGTCGCGGCTCCGATCATTCTCGTGATGTTGCGATTCGCCCAGGGTGTGGCGGTCGGTGGCGAATGGGGCGGCGCCGTCCTGCTATCGAGTGAGTACGGAAACCCACGCCAACGCGGCTTCTGGTCGTCGGCAGCTCAAATCGGTCCTCCCGCCGGAAACCTGATGGCCAACGGCGTACTCGCCATACTCACCGTCTCCATGACCGAGGCCCAGTTCGAGTCCTGGGGATGGCGACTTGCCTTCCTCCTGTCCGCCCTGTTGGTCGGCTTCGGTCTGTGGATTCGCCTGAAGCTCGAGGACACCCCCGTCTTCAAGGCACTGCAAGAATCTGGCGACCGCGCCGAGGCCCCCATCCGCGAGGTGTTCACGACGCAGACCCGTCCGCTTGTTGCTGCCATCTTGTCGCGCATCGCGCCCGACGTGATCTACGCCCTGTTCACGGTCTTCGCGATCACGTATGGAACCCGGAAGCTCGGCTTCGATCGCGGCGAGGTACTGACCGCGATCCTGATCGGCTCCGCATTCCAGCTCGGCCTGATTCCTCTTGCGGGGGCCATCTCGGATCGCATCAACCGGCGTCTGGTCTACGCCGCCGCCGCCGTCGGCGGTGTCGCCTGGAGCGCCATCTTCTTCGTCGTCATCGGTGGCGGCTCGTTTCCGCTGCTCATCGTCGGGGTGGTTGTCGGGTTGGGGTTCCACTCGTTCATGTACGGTCCGCAGGCCGCGTTCGTGACCGAACAGTTCACGGTCGCGTTGCGTTCGACGGGCAGTTCACTCGCCTACACGATCGCCGGCGTCTTCGGTGGCGCCATGGCACCGCTGATCTTCACCTACCTGCTGAGTGAGACGGACAGCTGGGTGCCGATCGCCGTCTACGTGCTGATCGTCGGCGCGGTGACCCTGGTCGGCCTCGCATTGGGACGTAACCCCGATCCCACCGAGGACGAGCACTATGCGATGCTGGCGATCGAGAACGCTAGGCACGCAAGAGAATCTGAAGCGTAACCTCGAGGTGATTGTTGATCTGCTCGTGCACCAGGCCCTCGTCGCCGACTTCGAACGCGTCGATGATGGCCTGGTGCTCGGCGCACACCTTGTGCTGCCGGTCGGACGCGCTGAAGAGGGCCGTCATGCCGACGCGGAGCTGGCGCGCGCGCAGTCCGGCGTAGGTACGCGAGAGCAGCTCACTGCCGGCCGAATCGATGAGGAACTGATGGAAACGCCCGTCCCAGTCGATGAACGCACGGGCCGCTTCCGCACTCGGATCGCTCGCGAACTGTTCCTGCTCGGCCAGCGCGGAACGCATCGCGTCGATCGGCACCCGTCCCGCCCCCAGCGCCCGGCTCGCGGCGTGCCGTTCGAGCACGCCGCGCAACTCCATCAACTCCGCGATCTGCCGCCCCGACATGGCCGGGACGTGCGCTCCGCGCTTGGGCACCATCTCGACGAGGCCCTCCGCCTGGAGCATCAGCAACGCCTCCCGGACGGGAGTGCGGGACACCCCGATCCGCGTCGCGAGATCCTGCTCGCTGAGGAACGAACCCGTGGCCGCCGGCGCCGTCAGCACCTGATCCCTGACGTACAGATAGGCCTTTTCGCGACCCGACAACTCGGTCGCCGAACCCTCGATCCCACCTATTTCCTGCATACAATATGTATACACCAGAGCGTGTTCAATGAGGAGCATCCCAGTGACGCTCCGTATCAGTCTCGCCCAGATCCCCAGCTCGACTGACCCCGCGGCCAACTTGGCGACGGTGGAGAAGCAGGTGACGGCGGCCACCGATGCAGGTTCCCGGCTGGTGGTGTTCCCCGAGGCCGCGATGCAACGCTTCGGTGGTCCGCTCGCCCACGTCGTGCAGCCTCTGGACGGTCCGGGCCGACGCCGTCCGCGAGTGCGCCGCCCGAGCAGGGATCACAGTCGTCGCCGGAATGTTCACCCGACCGCCTCGGGCGAGAAGATCCACGGCACGGCGCCACTGGGCGTCGGCCACGGCATCGTTGCCTCGCCCACGGGAGATGTTCTGGGACAACTCGATTCCGTCCCGGGAATCCTCACCGTCGACATCGATACGGATCTCGTCACACAGGTTCGCTCGACACTTCCGGTACTGGCGAACAGGCGGCACTGACGACAGCCGCCCGCACACTGCCCGGCATGGCGTTCATGAGCCAGGCCATCTCGCACGGCATGCTCCCATGGTTGGCCTCGTGAGTAGCGTTGCATGTCGTGAACGCCCGGTCGGCGGCCGGCGCGGCGGGTCCGCCGGCGTCGACGGAACCGGACAAACTCGCGCGCTCCCGTCAGGGGTGAGTCACGCGCAACGACGACGGACCAGACCTTTCCCGCTCGGCCCCTGGGAAGGGCAGTGTGTCCTCGCGGCTGTGCCACGCCGACATCGACCCGGCTCTCGCGCGGGAGCTGACCTACTGTTTTGGCCGGCATCGCGGTGTAGCGAGTCGGCGAGGCATCTGGCGGCATGGGTGCGGGGCCGCTTTTGCCGTTTCCTGGGTGGGGGAGTGGTTTCGACGATATCTGTCGAAAAGCTGTCACGAAGCCGATCAAAGGATCGCCAATCCTCCGGGCGTCGCATACGGATGTCCTCGTGTACGCGTCGATGCACGCAAGCAAACACCACAATATGTGAATACCCGTTCCAGAGTGCTTGCGGCACGCTCGCCGTGCGGGTCCGCGGCTGTTCAATTGCCGAGTTCAATCACCGCGTGTCGGCTCAATGCCAGTGTAGAACCCATTTCCGAGAGGAAACTCGCATCCGATCGATGGTCCAGCGGCACGCTGTCTGCGAGGGTCCGGTGTTCGACCCTTGACAATCCGTCGGAAAAAGTGAAAAGTCGTTTGGCATGGGAGAACTTAAGGTGCCCCAGATCGAGGAGTTTCTCGACGGGGCTCGGCAGTGGCTGAGTAGCAACGTCAACCCGCGGCCACCGCGTGGTGCGCTGGTGTGGGGAAGTGGGCTCGACAAGGTCTCGCTCTTCCGCGACAGTTGTCCGGAAGAGGAACGCGCCCAGATCGATGCCGTTCTGGCGTGGCAGCGCGCGAAGTTCGACGCAGGCTACGGCGCGATCAGCTACCCGCCGGAGTACGGCGGAGCGGGACTGCCTCGGGCGTACGAGTCTGCCTTCCGGCGACTCGAGCGCAGCTTCGCCATCCCGGCTGTCGCAGACGTGGCGTCGATCAGTCTCGAGATCGAGGCGCCCACGATCTTGACGCTCGGTACAGAGGAACAGAAGAGACAATGGCTGCCGAAGCTCCGTCGGGGTGACCTACTTTGTTGCCAACTGTTCTCCGAGCCTGGTGCGGGCTCTGATCTTGGTTCGATCGCGCTGCGTGCGAACCGTGCCGGAGACGATTGGATCCTCGACGGACAGAAGGTGTGGACCTCCGGCGCGCAGTTCGCCGACCTTGGCTATGTCATCTGCCGCACCTCCAAGGACGTGGACAACAAGACAGCGTTCACGGCGTTCGTGGTGCCGATGGACACCCCCGGAGTGACCGTCCGGCCCCTGCGGCAGATGACCGGCGGTGCCTGCTTCAACGAGGTCTTCTTCGATGGTGTGCGAGTGTCGGATACGGCCCGTATCGGTGAGGTCGGTGGCGGATGGAAAGCCATGATGACCACACTCGGCTTCGAGCGAGCCTCGGCGGCCGAGGGCGGCGGCGGCGCCGGGCCCGACGTGATCGGCCGGATGATGATGACCGCGCAGCATCAGGGGCTCGATTCGGACCCACTGGTCCGGCAGTCCCTGGCAGACGTCTACGCCGTCAACAGAATGCGTTCTTGGACGTCGCATCGCGCGGCAGCCAACGCGAAGGCCGGAGTTCCTGGGCCGGAGGGGTCGATTTCCAAACTGACGATGACCCGATGGATGCAGTCGGTCAGCGAGCTGGCCACGACGATGCTGGGACCGTCTCTGGTGGCCGACACCGGCGAGTGGGGCACTTTTGCCTGGTCCGAGTTCGTGTGCTCGTTCCCGGGTGTCCGTCTGGGCGGCGGCACCGACGAGATCCAGAAGAACACGATTGCCGAGCGTGCACTCGGATTGCCGCGTGAACCGCGACAGCCGGCACCGGCGTCGGCAACGGGCCGTTCGTAACCACCAACCACGTGAGCTCTCGAGAGCTCCAGTACTTTCGACAATCTGTAGGAGAGTGAAGATGGCTCAGCGCACCTTCGTCATCGGTGTCGGTATGACCAAGTTCGAGAAGCCCGGGGCCCGGAACTGGGACTACCCGGAGATGGGAAAAGAAGCCGGTCAGGCCGCTTTGGATGATGCGGGGATCTCGTACGATCTCGTGCAGCGAGCGTTCGGCAGCTACGTGCACGGCGATTCGTGCTACGGCAACCGAGCACTCTACGAGCTCGGGATGACGGGGATTCCGATCGTCAATGTGAACAACAATTGCGCCTCAGGCGTTTCCGGGCTGTACATGGCCCGCGAAGCAGTCAAGTTCGGGCAAGCCGATTGCGTGATGGCGGTGGGGTTCGAGAAAATGAACAGCGGCGAAATTCAAATGGCCTTCGCCAACCGCCCGTCCCCGTTGCGCAAGCAGATCAAGGCGATGTGGACGCGACGGGGCCGCCAGTCCACACCGATCGCCGCCCAAATGTTCGCCAACGCGGCGAAGGAGCATTCCGAGACCTATGGCACCCCCGCAGAGACATGGGCGAAGGTTTCGGTCAAAAACTATTCGCACGCGGTGAACAACCCGCGGTCGCAGTTCCGGACGGCCCGTTCGCTCGATGAGATTCTGGCCGCGCCGATGATCAGCGATCCGCTCACCCGGATGATGTGCTGCCCGACCTCGGATGGCGGAGCGGCCGCGATCGTGGCCAGTGAGCGCTTCGTCGAGCAGCACGGCCTGTGGGACAAGGCTGTCGAAATCGCCGGAATGCACATGGTCACTGATACCCCGGACACCTTCGACGGGACCGACAAGGCAATCGTCGGGTGGCACATGAACCGGAAAATCGCGGAGGCGGTGTACGAGGAGTCCGGCCTCGGCCCGGAAAACGTCCAAGTAGTCGAGTTGCACGACTGCTTCGCGCCGGCCGAGGTCCTGCTGTACGAGGCCCTGGGTCTGTGCCCGGAGGGCAAGGGCGGCGACCTTCTCCTCTCCGGCGGCACCACCTACGGCGGCCAGTGGGTTGTGAACCCGTCCGGCGGCCTGCTCTCCAAAGGCCACCCGCTCGGAGCGACGGGCCTGGCCCAATGCGCCGAGCTCACCTGGCAGCTACGCGGTGAAGCCGACAAACGGCAGGTCACCGGGGCTACCGCAGCTTTGCAACACAACCTCGGACTGGGTGGCGCGGGTGTCGCCGCCGTGTACAAGAAAGTGGGCTGAAGCATGAAAACACTTGATGGACGTGTCGCTGTCGTCACCGGCGCCGGGGGCGGCCTCGGCCGCGAGGAGGCGCTGCTACTGGCCGCCGAGGGTGCCGGAGTGGTCGTCAACGACATTGCCGGCGCGCAGGGTGTAGTCGACGAAATTATCGCCGCCGGCGGCAAGGCCGTCGCAGTCGAGGGCAGCGTGTCCGACCTCGCGGTCGGGAAGGCGATGGTCGATGCCGCAGTGGATTCGTTCGGCGACCTGCACATAATCGTCAACAATGCCGGGTTCATTCGGGATGCGTTGTTGGTCAACATGACCGAGCAGGAGTTCGATTCGGTCATCGACGTGCATCTGAAGGGTGCTTTCGCGCTCACCAAGGCTGCCGCCACGTATTGGCGGGGGCAGACGAAGGCAGGTCAGGAGGCTGACCGGTCGATCGTCAACACCACTTCCGGCGCCGGTCTGCACGGTAACGCCGGCCAGTTCAACTACTCGGCTGCCAAGGCCGGGACCGCCATGATGGTGATCTCTGCCGCTATCGAACTCAAGCGGTTCGGGGTGCGCGCCAACGCAATTGCGCCCGTTGCCGGTACTGCACCGGTCCTCGCCACCCCGGGGCTCGGTGAGGCCATAGCCAACGCGGCCGCGGCCAACGGATTCGACCGCTTCGATCCCACAAACGTCGCACCGCTGGTCGGCTACCTGGCAACGGCGGACTGCCCGTTCACCGGACAGGTGTTCTCGGTGCACGGTGGGCATGTCGGCCTCTACCAGGGCTGGCACATCGCCCACGAACTCGACCGTGAGTCGCGATGGACGGTGGGTGAGCTCGCCACCGAGCTCGCCGTCTGGCCGACCCGAGTCAAGGTGAACCGCCAAAAGGTCGCCCTCTAAACCCAAGGAGCAGTACTCATGAGCTATACCATGCCGATCGAGCTCGGGAAGATCCGCGAGTTCTCCCGTGCCGTGAAGACCAAGAACCCAGCGCACAAGGGTGAAAGCCCCGTCGTCCCCCCGACCTTCCTCGTCAGTTCGCGCACATTGTGGGAGCCGGTTGCCGAGTCCGGCATTGCCAAGTTGGGTTTCGACATGCGACGGATCCTTCACGGTGAGGAGGAGTACATCTTCCACGGTCCGCTTCCGCGGGCGGGGCAGGTTCTCACCTGCGAGGCGAAGGTCACCGAGACCTACGAGAAGCCGGGGAAGCGCGGTGGCAGCATGCGGTTCGGTGTTGTCGTCACCGAGTTCCGCGACGAGCAAGGCGCATTGGTCGCCGAGGCACGCAGCACCCTGGTCGAAACCGAGAAGGCACCGAAGAAGGTCGAGGGCTGAAATGACCATTACCACCGATTCCGGAAAGATCGAACTGAAGGTCGGCGACAAGGCCGAACCGAAGACATATGCCCCGCTGACGCGGACCGACTTCGTCAGGTATCAGGGTGCCTCGGGTGACTTCCATCCTCTGCACCACGACGAATTATTCGCGAAGGCAACTGGTTTCCCCTCGGTGTTCTCGGTTGGAATGTTGCAGGCCGGACTGCTGGCGACGTACCTCACCGACTGGATGGGGGTCGAGCAGTTGCGGCGCTTCAAGGTGCGCTTCGCCGACCAGGTTTGGCCCGGTGACGAGCTGACGTGTTCGGCGACCGTGACCGACGTCGTCAACGCGGACGGCGGGACCCGGGTCACCGTCGAACTGCGGTGCATGCGTCAGACGGGTTCGACCGCACTCGAAGGGGACGCTGAGTTCGTCCTGGTGTAGCCCTGTGGCACGCCCCTCGGTAGCCGCCGACGGTGCCGGACGAGCGTGGACGTCCCTGGCGGGTACCAGGGACGTGACCCCCGGGCCGACTCCCGCCCGAACGACGAATCGTGAGAGGAAGACATTCATGGAATGGGTCTACAGCGCGGAGCAGGAAGAGCTTCGCAGCACCGTGAGGCGCTTTCTCCAGGAGAAGGCCCCGATGAACGAGGTCCGGCGCCTGGCGGAGACCGACGGGGGCTACGCGCCCGAGGTATGGCAACAGATGGCGGAGCAACTGGGGCTGCAGTCGATGGCCATTCCGGAGGAGTACGGCGGCGCCGGCTTCAGCCTCGTCGAGTTGACCATCGTCCTTCAGGAGATGGGGAGAGGGCTGATTCCGTCCCCGTACTTTGCAAGCGTTGTGCTGGCGGCATACGCGCTGCTGAACTCCGGCGACGATGCGGCGAAGAAGGACCTGCTGCCGGGGATCGCATCCGGCCAGACGATTGCCACACTCGCATTGACGGAGGAGGGTGGCAGCTGGGACCTGGACGCGCTCACCATGAGTGCACGTCGCGATCGGGAGGGCGGCTATCGGCTCGACGGTCGAAAGACGTTCGTGCTCGACGGGAGTATCGCCGACCTGATCGTGGTGGTAGCGCGGACCGAGCGGGGACTGAGCCTGTTCACTGTTGACGCGGACGCGGCGGGACTCGAGCGCACTGCGCTGTCGACGCTCGATGGCACTCGCAAGCAGGCCCGACTGGACTTCGACGGCACCCCAGCCAGGCTCATCGGTGTGGATGGTGGCGCGCAGGGCGGTCTGGTCGAGACGTTGGACACCGCTGCCGTCGCGCTGGCCGCTGAGCAGATCGCCGCTGCGGAACGGTGCCTCGAATTGAGCGTCGCGTACGCAAAGGAACGCGTCCAGTTCGGACGAGCCATCGGTTCGTTCCAGGCCGTGAAGCACATACTCGCAGACATGTTCACGCAGATCGAGTTGGCCAAGTCGGCGGCCCACTATGCTGCGTGGCAGGCCGTCGAAGACACCGACGAGTTGCCGTCGTCTGCGTGCATCGCGCAGGCTTACGCCTCCCAGGCATTTTGGGACACCGCGGTCGAATCCATCGAAGTCCACGGTGGCATCGGTTTCACCTGGGAGCACGACCTGCACCTGTATTTCAAGCGGGCCAAGACGTCGCAGGTTCTGCTCGGCACCCCGGCCTACCATCGGGAGTTGCTGGCGCAGCGCATCGGCCTCGACAAGCCCATTCCGGCAGCCTGATTCGGGACCGAGGAGATGTCCGAGATGCCCGGTTCGTTCACGAGGACACAGACGAATACCGTCGACGCGGCCCCCGCACGTTCCTTCCTGGAGGCCACTGCGGTCGAGTCCATTGGTCCGGGACGATTTGCGGCGCAGGTCGATCCGGCGTGGAGTGCGCGCGGTAAACCCAACGGAGGCCTTCTGCTGTCGATTGCCGCGCGGGCTGTGATGGCGGTGACCGGTCGCCCCCATCCGTATGCGGTCAGTGGGTCCTTCGTCCGGGCACCGGACGAGGGACCGGTGGAGATCCGCGTCGAGGTGCTCAAAGCCGGACGCCAGGTCGCACAGGTGCGTGCCAGCCTGTGGCAGCGTGGCGCGGTGGTGCTCGACACGCTGATCGTGGTCGGGGACACCCCTGACAGCACTCCGGCCTGGCGCGAGATTCCCGATCCCGTGCCCGCGCCCTACGCGATGTGCGTGCCGTTGGCGCGTCAGCCGGGTCGTACCGGCCTGGTCGAGCGAGTTGACATCCGGTACGACCCTGCTGCAGCGCCCACCCGCGGCAACCCGGTTCCCCGCCGGACCGGCATGGGCGACGCCCATCTTCGTGGGTGGGTGGAGTTCTCGGACGGCAGCGCACCGGATGTGCTGGCGGCGCTGCTCATGGCGGACGTGCTGCCTCCCTCCGTCCACAACCTCGGCCTGCCCGGCTGGGCTCCGACCGTGCAGATGTCGACCTATCTGCGGGCCGTGCCCGCTCCGGGTCCTCTCGCCGTGTCCGTCTCGGGCCGGCTGCTTTCCGGCCGCTGGTTCGACGAAGTGGCGGACGTGTACGACGTGGACGGGACGCTGGTCGCGCAGACCCGTCAGATCGCTCTGGTCGCGGGTCGTGCTCCCGCCCACAGCCGTGGGACGGATTCGCCGTGACGGTCGAGATCACCGGCCGGCAGCAGTGGCAGTCGTGGCAGTCGAACCTGCTTCCCATGGTTGAACAGGTCCAGGACGGACTCTGGTCCATCCCCGTCCCAATTCCCGACAACCCGTTGCGCTACACCCTGGTTTACGCGCATGAGACTGCCAACGGGTTGGTACTGGTGGATGCTGGCTGGGACAGTGAGGAAACCTGGAAGGCGTTGGTCGCGGGCATCGCGGTCACCGGCTATCGGTCCGCGGATGTCGAGGGGGTGCTGGTCACCCACTACCACGCCGATCACTACGGACTCGCGGAACGCATCCGGGGGGTGTCCGGCGCCTGGGTTGCGATGCACGTCCGGGACGCCGAGGTCCTTGCGAACCTTCCGACTGATCGGGGCACCTGGGAGCGGAGGGTGGCGGAACAGCTGACGACCCACGGTTGCCCGGAGGGGCAGGCGCGTGCGGCTGCGGGTGAGATGCAGCTGGGGCGGTTCGTCGGTCGAGGCGTGCCGGATCGGCTTCTCCAGAACGGCCAAACCCTCGAGGTCGGCGGTGTGGAGCTGCGGGTGGTGTGGACCCCGGGGCACAGCCCCGGGCATTCCTGTTTCCATGCGCCGGACCGGCGGGTGTTGTTCTCCGGTGACCACGTGCTGCCCCGGATCACGCCGCAGGTCGCGGCGATGGATTCTGATGCGGCCGAGGATCCACTGACGGACTACCTGGGTTCACTCGAAAGGGTGAGGCTGGCGGACATCGAGGAGGTCCTGCCCGCGCACGAGTACCGCTTCCGCGGACTGGCCTCCAGGCTTCAGTTCCTGGCTTCGCACCACACTGAGCGATTGATCGAGCTCGGTGCAGCCGTGAGTGCTCATCCCGGTTCTACCGCTTGGGAACTGTGTTCCGTGCTGACCTGGTCCCGGCTCTGGGAGACCTTCAGTCCCCTGTCCCAGCGTTTCGCCCTCGGTGAGACGCTCGCTCACTTGATCATGCTGCGCGCTCGCGGGGAGGTGATCGGTCTGCCGTCGCGGCCGGTCCGGTGGTACACAGCGGCCGGAGGCTGCACCTGGTGATCGGCGTCCGCCCGGGTGCGTGCGTTCGACCCTGTCCGCGCAGGAATGTCCTCAGTTGGCCCCGGGCAAGGCGGCGAGCGGGTGTGCGTCAGAAGCACGATCGGCGAGCAGGAACTTCAACGCCAGGTCGCCGGTCGTGTGGGCGGTGGGGCGCCCGCGGCGCATCAGTCCGATCTCCTGAATCGCATTGATCACGGCGCCGAGCAGCATGCTCGCTTCTTCGTCGTTCAGGTCGGGCCGAACCTGGGTGATGACTGCGACGCAGACCTGCCGGTAGTCCGAACGGTGTCTGCTGATCCGCGCTCGGTCAGAGTCGGGGAGGGCGTCGCTCTCCCGATTCAGAACAGAGATGATGTCGGCGTTGTCGAAGACGGTCTCCGCGTAAGCCCGCACGATGTGAACGAGGGCCTCATCCGCGGAGCGGGCCGAGGCGAATGCCGCATCCAATGCGCAGGCGATCTTTCCGGAGGCGTAGTCGCATGCGTCGACCAGAATGTCGGCTTTGCTCGAGTAGGTGCCGTACACGGTTGGGCCGGAGATCCCTGCTGCCTTGCCGATGTCGTCGATGCCCACCCCGTGGTAGCCATACATGCGGAACAGGGAAGCGCTGGTGTCGCGGATCTCCTGGCGTCGTGACCGGGGTGGCAACCAGTCCGAGGGTCGAGTCGGTTCGACGAACGCTGGAGGTTGGTCGATCGGTGTGAGGACAAGGGCTAACAGCGAATTCGTGAACAGATCCTCCACCCGTGTCGGAGCCAGAGAGGTCTTGCTCCGGGCGAGATTCGCGAGTGCACCGTTGAGTGCGCGCCGACGAACTGCTGCCTCGGTCGGCGAGGTGCCGGGACCGGGACCGGCGTTACGGAGGGCGTCCTCCCAGAGTTGCGCCAAGTGCCGCTCTTTTTGGCGTAGCTCCTGCTGAGCTGTGTCGGACAACGAGTGCCACTCGCGTAGGGTGATGGCCACCTGGGCTGACTGGGACTGCGCGAGGGAAACCGCGTTTCGGATGGGTTTGCTCAATCGCGTTTCCGTCCGCGTGTGTTCGGCGGGCGGGTCGGGGAGTTCGCCTATCGCGGCGATGAAGGCGTCCATACACGTGGACACGATGCTTCGCAGGATGTCCTCTTTGCCGCCGGTGAAGTGCCGATACAAGGCACCCGGTGTGATGCCGACATGTTCGGCGATGTCGGCGAGACCGGTACCGGCATAGCCGTGCTCCGCGAACAGGTCCGCGGCAACCCGCCCGATCGTGGCGCGACGGTCCTTGGGGCGACGGGCGCGATTCGTTGCGCCGGCCCCGGACGGCCCCGAGGTCGAGGTGTCGCCGTTGTTCTGCGTCATGCTGCTCCCGCTCCTGTAGCTCTGCGGACCTGAATATAGGCCCCTGCGCCGACTCGACGCAGCCTCGCGTCTCAGAGTATTCGAAGTGTCATTCGGTTGGGCAGCAGCGTCCCGGACTTCGACCACCATGCGGGTGCGCTGGTCGGTGACTGCTCGGCTGGTCCAGCCGGGCCGTTCTTTATGCGACACAGTCGAATACAGACGAGCCGCTCCATGGTCGTTGTATCTGTGACTTGCTGTCCGGCTAGGAGTTTCGACTTTGTTTGTAAAGCAACGTTCTGTCGTGGGTTCGAGTGTCGTGCGTGTTCCCCGTGCAATCTCATGGTTGTGGCACCTGTGCAGATATAGTCTAACGATACATTACTTGAGACGTACTTTTACGCCAGCATGACCCAAGTGTCGTGCGCCAAGGGTGCGATACCACTATTTTTCGCCAAAAATGCTCGCTGCACCTCCAGGGTATTGTAACTAACGACAATTTACTTATAGGGTTGGGTGCGTCCCCTGTCCGGGACGGACCATCGCACATCCCTCGTTTGAGCAAGGAAAGTAGACACCCATGGGAACCCTCGACAACAGAGTCGCCATCGTCTCCGGATCCGGGCGCGGAATCGGCCGAGAAATCGCCCTGAAACTCGCCTCCGAGGGAGCGAGGGTCGTTGTCAACGACCTCGACGAGATTCCGGCGAAGGACACCGTCGCAGACATCCAGGCGGCCGGCGGCGACGCCGTCGCCTGTGTCGGGTCGGTGACCGAGGAGGGCTTTGCGACGCGATTCACCGACAGCGCGATCGAGGCCTTCGGCGGGTTGGACATCATTGTCAACAATGCGGGCTACACCTGGGACACCGTGATTCAGAAGATGACCGACGAGCAGTGGGACGCCATCCTCGATGTGCATTTGAGGGCGCCGTTCCAGATCCTGCGTGCCGCGCAACCGTACATCCGCTCGAACCCCACCGAGTACCACCGCAAGGTGGTCAATATCTCCTCGGCGTCGGGTGTCTTCGGCAGTGCCGGGCAGGCCAACTATGCGTCGGCAAAGGCCGGGCTCATCGGGCTCACGAAGACGCTCGCCAAGGAATGGGGCCGCTACAAGGTGAATGTCAATGCTGTCGCATTCGGTTGGATCCTCACTCGAATGACGGAGGCGGTCGTGGGGCAGGGGGATGCGTTCGTGGACATCGACGGCCGCAAGATCAAGGTCGGCGTCAGCGAACAGTTCGCTGCCAGTGCCGCCGCCACGATCCCGGTTGGGCGGCCCGGGACTCCGCAGGAAGCCGCCGCCGCCGTCTACATGCTGTGCACGAAGGACGCAGACTATGTCTCCGGGCAGTGCCTGAACGTCAACGGCGGCAAGGCCTGACGCGGCGCGTCACATACAGGTGTCGCCCCCGACCGCCGGTCGGGGGCGACACCTGTATGTGACGGACTTGGGTCCTCACTCGGTCTAGAGGTACATGTCCTTGGCGATGATCGTCTTCATGACTTCGTTCGAGCCGGCGAAGATTCGGCTGACGCGGGTGTCGGTGTAGAGGCGGGCGATGGGGTACTCGAGGATGTAGCCGTAGCCGCCGTGCAGTTGCAGGCACTTGTCGATCACCCGTCCGGCGACCTCGGTGCAGAACAGTTTCACCTTCGCGGCGTCTGCCGCGCCGAGCGCGTGTGCGTCGAAGAGCTCCACTGCCTTGTCCACCATCGCTTGGGCGGCTTCGACTTCGGCGGCACATTCGGCGAGGACGAACTTGGTGTTCTGGAAACTTGACAGTAGCTTGCCGAACACCTTGCGCTCCTGAACATAGTGGGTGGTGAAGGCGATTGCCGCCGCGGCTTGGGCGAAGCTTGTGTATCCGCAACCCAGCCGCTCCTGGACGAGGTTGTGAGTGAGGTAGCTGAACGCCATGCCCTCCTCCCCGAGGAGGTTCTCCGCGGGGACGGTGACGTCCGTGAACGACAGTTCGGCGGTGTCGGATGTGCGCATACCGATCTTGTCGAGGGTGCGACCGACCTCGAAACCCTCACTCTTGGTGTCGACGCACAGCAGAGACAGTCCCGCACGCCGATCGTCGGCAGCCGCCGGGGATGTGCGGCAGACGACAATGATCAGGTCAGCCTGGGCGCCGCCGCTGATGAAGGTTTTCGCGCCGTTGACGACGTAGTGGGAACCGTCAGCGGACAGGGTTGCGTTGGTGCGGATTCCGGCGAGATCGGAACCTGCCCCGGGTTCGGTCATTGCAAGGGCCGTCATGATGTCGCCGGACATGAATCCGGGCATCCACCGTCGACGTTGTTCGTCGGTGCCGAACTCGAGGAGGTAGGGGAGGCCGAGTAGAAGATGAGCGCCGGCCGCGCCGAGGCTGACTCCCACCCGGGATACTTCCTCGGCGACGACGGCCTGGTACTTGTACGAGCTGATTCCAGCACCGCCGTACTGCTCGGGGACTGCGATGCCGAAGTATCCGATGTCACCGAGCTTGCGATACAGATCTCTGGGTACCATTCCGTCCCGCTCCCACTGGGCGTAGTACGGAACGACCTCCTTGGCGAGGAAACCGCGAATTGATTCGCGGAAGGCATGGTGATCTTCGGTGAAGAGCGTTCGCTGCATCGGGCATTTCCTTGTTGTGCGTACGGGATGGGTGTGTGAGGGGCAAGCGGTCAGCTGCCGCTGTTGCACTCGAGACGGTCACGGAGCTTGGTCTTGAGGATCTTCCCGGTCGGAGTCGAGGGAAGGGAATCGACCACGTAGATCTCACGGACTTTCTGGTATGGCGCAACCCTGGCTGCGACAAAGGCCATCAGATCGTCGAGAAAGGTTTGGCTACAATGGATTGCGTCATCGTAGGGCGGTTGCAGCACCACGAATCCCACGGGCACCTGGCCGGCTGCGGGATCCTTCTTGCCGACCACCGCGGCCTGGGCGATTGCGGGGTGCGAGCAGAGGATTTCCTCGAGCGGTTGCGGGTAGACGTTGTAGCCCTTGTAGACCAGCATGTCCTTCGCGCGTCCGGCGAGCGAAATGCAACCGCTCTCGTCGACGCTCCCCAGGTCACCGGTGCGTAGCCAGCCGTCTACGAACTGTTCGGCGGTAAGGTCGGGCCGGCGATCATATCCGTCTGTGATTTGCGGTCCGCGTACCCACAGCTCGCCCGTCTCGCCCTGGGCGAGAACGGTGCGCCGGTCCTCGGCCCGGATCTCGACTTCGGTATCGAACACTGGAACACCGATACTGCCCTTTGGCACGAGCGATGCGTTTTCGCCGAGCGGGGTGGTCGTCACGAGTGCGGTCGCCTCGCTCAATCCGTAGGCGTCCGCGATGAGCGCGTTCGGAAAAGCTGTACGCAGACGGTTCTGGGATTCGGTATCGATCGGCCCGGCCCCGGACGAGAGCAACCGCACGGAGGACAGGTCCGCCTTCGCCATCACCGGGCTGTGCAGCAGCGCATAGAACATCGTCGGCGAGCCTCCGATGGAATTGATCCCGAAGCGACCGAAGGCATCGAGCACCCAGTCCGGGTCGAAGCGTCCGGAAAGGACCACAGTGGTGCCGAGCAGAACATGGACGTTGTAGCCCACCAAACCGAGGCTGTGAAAGAACGGGGCGATTGCGAGCGTTGCGCTCTGTCCCGGTTCGAGTGTGTACCTGGTCTGGGCGTTGGGCACACTGCGCAGTCGGATCCTGCCCGCCTCGTCCAAATCCGGGAGCGCGGCCGACTTCCAGCACCCGATCTGCAGTGTGTTGGCGACCAGGTTCCGGTGCAATACACGGACGGCTTTCGGCAGCCCCGTCGTGCCACCGGTCAATTGCAGGTGTGCCACCAGTTCGGGATCGGCATGGTAGCCGAGCAACGGATCGGTGCCGAGCAAGTCCTCGAGGGCGACCAGGCTGCCTGGCAGCGCCGGTTCGGGGGACGCCTGCTCAGCGGGAGCAGGGGCAACGGCAGTGCCGGGAACCCCGACGAAGAACTGCACCGACTCCGGAGCGGTGTTCCCACCGAACACCGACCAGGTGCTGGGATGGATGAAGACAGCCTTGACGTCGCTGTCCGTCAACTGCTGCTTCAGTATCGTCGCGGGCTGAGCAGTGTTGAGAGGTGCCACTGCGGCACCCGAACACAGAACCCCGTAGTACGCGACGATGAACCACATCGAGTTCGGTAGGTGCAGGGCGACGGCATCACCGGGTGCGATTCCACGGGCTCGCAGTCCGCCGGCCACGCGGAGCGCCGCGTCGTGCAGTTCGGCATAGGTGAGCGTGTCGTCTCCGTCGCGCAAGGCGACCCGATCGGGGAAGGAGCGGGCCGCGCCCGCGAGAATCGCGTCCATCCCCACTCGCGGATAGTCGAGATGGTGGGGCATGCCCTTCGGCCAGACGACGGTCATTGGTTCTCCCTTGTGGGCCAGCGCCCCTTGTGTTGGTGTCTGTCCTGCTCCGGCGGGTCAGAGAAGTTCGAGAATCGTGGCGTTCGCCATCCCGCCGCCCTCGCACATCGACTGCAATCCGTAACGGATTCCGTTGTCGTGCATGTGATGGACCATGGTGGTCATGATGCGCGCACCCGAGCCTCCGATCGGATGTCCGATGGCCATCGCTCCGCCCAGGGGGTTCATACGTGCGTAGTCTGCCCCCGTTGCCCGGGTCCACGCGAGGGACACCGACGCGAAAGCCTCGTTGATCTCGTAGACGCCGATATCTCGAAGGCTCAGACCGGAGCGGCGGAGTGCCTTGGCGGTGGCAGGGATCGGACCCTTGAGCATCGTGACAGGGTCGGTGCCGGCGACCACAGCTGTGTGGATCCGGGCCATTGGGGTCCAGCCGTACGCCCGGGCCAGCTCACTGGTCGTGATGAGTAGAGCTGCGGCGCCGTCGGAGATCTGCGAGGCATTTCCAGCCGTGATGGTGCCACCCTCACCGAAGGCGGGTCCGAGCCGGGCCAAGGCCTCCATCGTGGTGCTGCGACGTACACCCTCGTCGGCGTCGAAAACGTACACGCGCTCGTCCTCGCCGGTCACCTTGATCGGAGCAATCTGTCCAACGAAGCGCCCCTCGTCCTGGGCTGCGGCGGCACGGGCATGCGAGTCGAATCCATGCTGGTCCATCTCGGTGCGCGTGATGCCGTACTCATCGGCGATCATTTGGGCTCCCACGCCCTGATGGAACCGAACGCCGTCATAGCGGTTCCACACATCCGGACCGTATGGTTCACCGCAGCTCCCGTCCAGCCGGTTGGCTCCGAGCGGGACGGCACTCATGACTTCCACTCCGCCGGCGACCGCGATGTCGTACTGCCCGGACACGACGCCCGCGGCGGCCTGGTGCACGGCCTGCTGTGACGAACCGCATTGGCGGTCCACCGTCACACCCGGGACGGATTCGGGCCAGCCCGCCGCAAGGACCGCACCGCGGGCGATACAGCCGGCCTGCATTCCCACGGCGCTGCCGCAGCCCCAGACCACATCGTCGACAAGAGCCGGTTCCAGACCTGTGCGGTCGGCCAGCGCGACCAGGACATGAGCGGCCAGCGAGGCCGAGTGTGTCCGGGCCAGCGACCCACCCCGCTTACCGACTGCGGTCCGAACCGCGTCCACAATGACTGCATCCCGCATGTGTCTTCAGCTCCTGATCTCGTTGATTTGTTGTGGCAGAAGTTCCCTCAATGCAGCCTTGAGCACTTTTCCGGTAGCCGAGAGCGGCATCGCATCGACCACGTGCACCGCGTGGATTCGTTGGTAGGGCGCAACCCGTTCGGAAACATGTGCCAGCAACTCGGTGAGCAGCGTCTTGCGGTGTTCGGCCCCGGCGCGGACGACGACGAAAGCCACGGGGGTCTCACCGACCCCTTCGACGGCGGTGCCGACCACCGATACTTCGGCGACGTCCGGATGGTCGGCCAGAACTTCTTCCAAGTGTTGTGGGTAGACGTTGTAGCCCTTGTAGATGATCATGTCCTTGGCCCTGCCGGCAAGGAACAGAAAGCCCTTGTCATCGAGGTGGCCGAGGTCTCCGGTGCGCAGCCAGCCGCCGTCGAACTGCTTCGCAGTCAGTTGAGGGTCGCCATGGTAGCCGTCTGTGATTTGCGGTCCCCGCGCCCAGATTTCACCGATCTCGCCGGGTTCGAGCAGTGTTCGGCCGTCCTCCGAGCGGATCTGCAGGACAGTGTCGGGGGTTGGCGTGCCCACCGTGCCCTTGGGGTTCTCGGAGGGACGCGTCAACCGCATCGAGGCGAGGCTGCCGGTTGCTTCGCTCAACCCGTAGCCCTCGGCGACGACGGCGCAGGGCAGTGCCCGGCGAAGCCGGGTCAGGGTGTTGCTGTCCATCGGGGCGCCACCGCCGTACGCCAGCCGGACCGAACTCAGGTCGTATGATTCGAGGTCGGGGGCGGCCAGAAGAGCGTGGTAGAACGCGGGTGCGCCGGTCATGTACGTGGCTCGATGCTCCTCAACGGCGGCGAGGTATGCCGAGTCCTGGAACCGCCCGAAAAGGACCGTTGTCGTGCCGCAGAGGATGTTCAGAACCAGGCTCACCATTGCCAGCCCGTGGAACATCGGTGCGGTGGATACCTGCACGTCCCTGCCGGGATGGAGGGGGAAGTCGTCGACGGACGCCAGCGGTTCGAGTGTGAGATCTTCGGAGTTGTCTATCCGGACCTGATGGCCGGCTCGCCATGCCGCCTGCTGAACGGCGTGCGCAAGAATGTTGCGATGCAGGACCCGGACCCCTTTGGAGCGTCCGGTCGTGCCACCCGTGAGCTGCAGGTGAGCGAGTGTGTCCGGCGTCGTCAATTTCTCGATGATCGGCTGTGCGGCAAGAAGTTCGGTGAAGTCGACGAGATGGGATGGAGTGAGGCCGGGGCTGGCGGGACCGATGTGGACGATCAGTCGCAGGTCCTCGGTCCCGGCGTCGGCCAGTCGTGTTCCGCAGCTGGACTCGGTGACTGCCGCGGTTACCCGCAGGTCCGCCATCTGTTGCCGGAGGGCGATGGGGGGCTGCGCCGGGTTGACCGGCGCTGCGGCGGCCCCGGCGGCGAGGATGCCGAAGTAGGCGACCTCGTGCCAGATCGAGTTGGGCAGGTGGATCATGACAATGTCGCCGGTGCCGATCCCGCGCTCGCGCAGTCCGCCGGCAACGCGCCGGACCCGATCGGCGAGTTCGGCGAAGGTCAGTGTCTCGGCTCCGTCGCGCAAGGCGATGCGATCGCCGTAGGCGCGGCCGGCGGCGTCGACGGCCGCGTCGACGCCTACATGCGGGTAAGTCAGTGAACGAGGCAAGTTCATCGTCGTGACCTCTGTCATCGAAAAGCTACCTTTCCTCTGCCCTCGTGGCGAGAGCGCGGGTTGTCGATGAGACCCGCGCAGTGAAGGGCTTGCGTAGCGTCATCGACGTTCGCCAACGGCATCGGCCGTCGCTTCGGGACGGGACAAACGCAACGTGTGCTCGTTGCGTTACAGGGGTGTGCGTCCCACTCGCGCCAGTGTCGGGTTCCTTACTGCGCAATCCTAGGTATCTGACCAACTCTTGTAAAGAGTCGTTTTGCCAAACGATCCGAGTGAGCGTCGAGTCGATGCTCTTGAAAGACGAAATTCGGCGATGGATGTATAAAAGCAATCGGGTGTAGTGTCACGGTCTGGCGGTTTAGTCCGAGCAACGACCGCCATGGGCGACGACTTACGTGAAGCAGTCCGCTTCCTATTACGCCCCCGCGTGGTTGCCCACCCTGGCCCACGCGTGTACCCCGTCGGAGAAGTTGAGGTGCTTGCTGTGATACCGAAGAGACCAACCGGACCTCTGGCCGGTCTGCGGATAGTGGAACTCGGAGGAATCGGCCCGGCTCCGTACTGTGGAATGCTCCTCGCGGATCAAGGCGCGGATGTCATCCGGCTCGATCCTCCTCAGCTCACCGGTCGGCGCACACCGTTCCCCGTACTGCATCGGAACAAGCGATCGGTGACCGTCGATATGAAGACTGCTGCGGGCGTGGATCTCGTCCGAAGGATGGCCGTCGATGCGGACGCAGTGATCGAAGGTTTCCGCCCGGGCGTCGCCGAACGGCTCGGCGTCGGGCCCACCGCTTTGTGCGCGGCCAATTCCGCGCTGGTGTACGGCAGGATGACGGGCTGGGGACAGGACGGCCCGTTCGCTCAGGTACCGGGGCACGATGTGAATTACTTGGCGTTGAGTGGAGTCCTCCACAACACCGGTACGGCGGGAGGGCCGCCCATCATCCCGTTGAACCTGGTAGGAGACATGGGCGGGGGAGGGATGATGCTGGCCTACGGTCTGACCGCGGCCTTGCTGTCGGCGCGCGCGACCGGTGTCGGGCAGGTGGTGGATGCGGCGATGGTCGACGGCGCGGTGTCACAGCTGGCCGGAATATTCGGGGAGCTGAGCTTCGGCCGCTGGGTGGACGGCCGTGACACAGCGAATTTCGTTGCCGGCAACGCACCTTGGTATGGGGTCTATCGATGCGCCGACGACGGCTATGTCGCGGTCGGATGTCAGGAACCGCAATTCTACTCGGCGTTGTTGGCCGGGCTGGGGCTGGCGAATGAACCGTTGCTGGCCGACCAGATGAACCACGCGGCATGGCCGGCGATGACGGCGCGAATCGCCGAGGTCTTTGCAGCGCGTTGCCGTGACGAGTGGATGACGGTCTTCGACGGCGCCGAGACCTGCATCAGCCCGGTCCTCAGCATCGCCGAAGCGGCCGCTCATCCGCACAACATGGAGCGTGGAACCTTCGTCAGGGCTTCCGACGGGATGCTGCAGCCGGCCCCCGTGCCGAGGTTTCTGGGCACACCGGCCGCCGAGCCTGCCGGGGCAGTACGACTGGGCGCCCATACCCGCGAGGTGCTGTCCGAGCTCGGGCTGTCCGAGACCGAAGTCGACGAACTGACCGAACAGCACGTGATCCGCTGCGTTGCGGGCTGACCGTTCCACGAAAATGACTGGCCGGGAACGAGGTTCCCGGCCAGTCGTGGCTGTCTGTGTCAGAGCATGCCGTCGGCGGCAACCTTCTTTGCCCACGGCCGATCGATCTTGCCATTCGCTGTGCGTTGCACCCTGTCGACGCGAATGATCTTCTTCGGCAGCTTGTATCGGGCGATGGATTCGGCAGCGGCGGCTTTGATTTCCTCGTCGGTGATCTCGATTCCGGCGGCGATCTCGACTATCGCGGTCACCTCCTGGCCCCAGCGCTCACTCGGCCTGCCCGCGACCGCGGCGTCCGCCACGGAGGGATGCATAGTCAGGGCCTCCTCGACTTCTTCGGCGAAAACCTTCTCGCCGCCGGTGTTGATGGTTGCCGAATCTCGACCCAACAACTCGACAAGTCCGTCGGCGCGTAGCCGTGCCAGATCGCCGGGAACGGAATAGCGCTGCCCGTCGAGGGTCGTGAACGTTGCCTCGGTCTTGGCTTGGTCGCCCAGGTAACCCAGCGGCAGCGAGCCTGCCTTGGCGAGGTATCCGGGTTCGCTGTGCCCCGCCTCGAGCTTGTGGGTGCGGGTCACATCGAGGACGGATACCCCGGCGCCCCGGCGAGGCCGGAAGACGCCGTTGGGGAGGTCTGCTCCGGTTGCATCGTGCCGTTCGAGTGCGCTCCCCGTTTCGGAGGCCGCCATCAATTCGATGAATGCGGCGGGCTTCAGTGCGGCGGTAAGCGCCTGCTTGCTTCGTTGGGTGATTGGTGCGCCACCTGAGAGCACCAGGCGCAGGCTGGAGATGTCGTGGCGTCCTGTGGCGAGTTCGGCGACGAGCGGTTTGGCGTAGGCTTCGCCGATCATCAGCAGGCTCGTTACGCGTTCGCGTGCGATCGTGTCCAGAACATCGTCGGCCCGGAAGTGTCCCTGTTCGCCGGTGTAGACGAGGGTGTCGCCGTAGACCAGGCCACTGAAGGTCTGGAATGCGCCGGATCCATGCATCATTGGAACGCACACCACGATCTTGCCCCGCTCGCGCGAGCCGACGTAGGCCACCAGTTCGTCGATCGTGGTCCCGTATCGGTGATCGCCCCGGGCGAGGCAGGCCGACCACACATCGTCCTGGCGCCACAACACGGCTTTGGGCATTCCGGTGGTCCCGCCGGTGTAGATCATCTGGATGTCGTCGCCGGAGTGTTCGGTTGCGCGCAGTCTAGTCGACGAGTCCGACAGTGTTTCTTCGTAATCCAGTGCCCCCGGAAGGAGGGGCGTGTGCGAGTCGTCGGCCACCTGAATCAGCAGAGGTTCTCTCCGTAGTCGCGGAAGCACTTCCGCAAGCACCGGAGCAAGGCGGGCGTGGTAGACGACGGCGGCCGCGCCGCCGTCGTTGAGCACGTACTCCATTTCGGCCGGCGTGTACGCGTAGTTGACGTTCATCGAAGCCACTCGGGAGGCGGACGCGGCCAACAGGCTCTCGGCGTACTCGACGCCGTTGTGCATCAACAGGGCCACGGTGTCTTGGCCGAGTTCCCACGGGTTCAGCTCGGACCGAGGAACACGGGTTCCGAGACCGTGTTCGGTCAGTACGTTGGCCAGTCGCGTGGCTCGCTCCCCGAGGTCGCGATACGTAAATCTTCGCTGGTGATCGATCACGGCTTCGAGCTGGGGGTGGGCGTCCGCGAGTGCGCGGAATATCTGCCAGATACTCAGATTCATGGGTTCATACTGACCCGCGTTCGACAATAAGTAAAGAATCAATTGGAACTACAGTGTTGCATCTTTCGCTCGTGGGGGTGCCGACGAGCGTCGTGGGAGAGCGGACGTGTTACCCCACGCGGCACGGGTCGGTGCAGGCAAGGTCTCCGGTCGACTGCATTTCCGCGATTCTTCGGGTGATGTGAGTATTTCGCGGTGTGACGCTTGACACGCGACACTGTGAGCGGGAAAAGTGAAGAATCGTTCGGAGCTGAGGGTTCAGGGGGTTGCGCCGAGCATGTACATGGCATCCCTATCCGACACGAACCGACACGCCACTCGACACCCGTGTGCGGATCGCGACACATCATCCAGGCAGACAAAGCTAGGTAGACAGAGGAGTAGTAGCGGTGAGTACCGACACGGACACGGCGGGACGACGGGCCACATACCTGACCGAGGACCGACTGGCCATTCAGGCACTGGCCAGAGAGTTCGTCGCGAAGGAGGTCCTCCCAGTCGCCAACGAACTAGACCCTGTCGCCGGGGAAATTCCGGCAGCGTTGCGTCGCAAGATGGCCGACTTGGGATTCTTCGGGATTCTGATCCCAGAGGAATACGGCGGCCTCGGAATGGGTGTATTCGAGTACGCGATCGTTGTGGAGGAACTCGCCCGCGGGTGGATGAGCGTGGCCAGCATCATCGCTCGTGGCCAGCAGTTCACCCAGGGTTTCGATGACGAGCAGCGTGCGAAGTACCTCCCGCTCATGGCCACGGGGGACTTCCTCAGCGCATTTGCACTGTCCGAGGCAGATGCCGGATCGGATGTCGCCAACATGCGTTGCCGAGCAGAGCGCGACGCCGACGGCTGGCGGATCTCCGGCCAGAAGATGTGGTGCACGTTCGCAGACGGATCGGACTACCTCCAGGTGTTCGCCCGGACCGGCCCGCTCGGCACCGACCCCAAGCGTCGCTCCGACGGCATCAGCTGCTTCCTGATGCCGAAGCCACGCGGTGCATTGCCCGAAGGAGTAACCGGAAACCCGGTGCGAAAGATCGGCTACCACGGTTGGAAGACCTGGGAACTGTCCTTCGACAACGCCTACGTCGCACCCGGCATGATGCTGGGTGAGGAAGGCAAGGGATTCGCGATAGCCATGAGTGACCTGGACATCGCTCGAATCCACACTGCAGCCAGAGCCATCGGCCTGGCACGGGGCGCGCTCGAGGACTCGATCGACTATGCCCGCCAGCGGGTGCAGTTCGGTAAACCGATCGCCGACAAGCAGGTGATCCGCTTCAAAATCGCCGACATGGCCACGCAGATCGAAGCTGCCCGCGCGCTGATGTACCAAACATGCGCCGAGGTCGACGCGGGCCAACGCACCAGTGTGAAGGCGTCGATGGTGAAACAGTTCGCGACCGAGATGTCCGAGCGGGTCACCAGTGAAGGAATACAAATCCACGGTGGTGCCGGATACACCACCGACTTTGCTGTCGAACGCTATTGGCGCGACGCGCGGCTCACCAAGATCTTCGAGGGCACATCCGAAATTCAACTCAAGATCATCTCCGACGCACTACTCGGGCGCTAGCCGGCAAGCGCAGCCGAAGGTGCATCAAACTGACATGGGTACGGTCAACTTCCCCGGCCGAACGCCCAACCAGCCTCGCGGTGGCCGGCAACGATCCGCGCTTCCGGGATCAGCCGCCACCGAGAATCCGCCGTCCCCGTCAAAACCTGGAAACGCTCTCCGCCCCAGTACCTCTTCGCTTCGCATCGAAAGTGAGCTCTCGTGAATCTCAACGAATCCATTTCGGAACGGCAGGCACCTGTCGATTCACCGCCCCGCCCGAGTGGCGTCAGCCGCACACGCGCCTGGCAGATGACAGTTCTGCTCGCAGCCCTGTACGTCGTCAACTACGCAGACAAAGCCGTCCTCGGCATCATCGCTCAGCCGCTGGCGCGGGAGTTGGGATTGACCTCCGCCCAGGTCGGACTCGTCGGCAGCATGTTCTTCCTGGCCTTCACGATCGGTGGCTTCTTTGCCGGCGTGATCAACCGGTACACCAGTTTGCGTTGGGCGTTGCTGATCCTCGCCGCCGCATGGTCGGTCGTCATGTTGCCCCTCGTGCTTGCGGCGAGTATGACGGTTCTTCTCATCTCACGCATGCTGCTTGGGCTGACGGAAGGCCCGAGTACCGCGCTTGTTCACACCGCTGCCTACTCATGGCATCCGCCAGTCAAGCGGGGGCTGCCGAGTGCGTTCGTCGGCGGGGCCGCATCCGTAGCAAAGATCGCCCTCGCACCCGCCCTTGCGTATATCACCATCGAGATGGGTTGGCGGGCGGCGATCGTCTCGCTTACGGTGCTCGGCGCTGTGTGGATGGTCGTGTGGATGCTCACCTGGACGGAGGGCCCTTACACAAAGAAGGTGGCCTCCGTCTCCGGCGACATCCAGCCTGAGGCCACTGAACCGAGCGTCCCGTGGTCTCGAATCCTGCTGTCGCGCACATTTGTTTCATGCTCCATCCTCATCATGGCGATCTACGCTCTGTCCACCGTCGTGCTGACATGGTTGCCGTCCTACTTCGAGGTCGGACTTGGCTACAGCGCGTTGCAGGCCGGATCGATGTTCGCGCTCCCGTCGGTCTTGGGCCTGGTCCTCATGCTCTCCGCTGGAACAATCACCGACAGGCTGCTGCAGCGAGGGGCCACCTCGCGAGCCTTGCGTATCGTTTTACCTGCGACCGGTGTCCTGGTCGGTGGAGTGGTACTCGTCTTCCTTCCCCAGATCGGTACCCCCGCACTCGCAGTTGCGACCGTGTCGGTCGGGTATGCCTGTGTCGCAGCGACGGTACCCCTACTCAACTCTGCGATATCCGAGTTGTGCCCTCCACAGCAGACGGCAGGCACGATGGGAATGTTCCTCGCGATCATGGCGATCGGAGGGTTGATTGCGCCCTACATGACAGGCGTCATGGTTGACAATGCCACCACGAAGGCGGAGGGCTATGCGCAGGCCTTCCAGCTCATCGGCGTCATCGGCGCCGTCGCCGCAATTATTGTTGTCATATTCGCGAACCCGGAGCGGGACAAGGCACGCATCAGGGGACTGTAGTTGCGACTCGGCCAGCACACAGTCGGGGCGGACTGCCGGCAGCTCGGGCCGGTGCCGGGAACTCAGAGGCAAGGACGAATTCATGAACTCCACGATCACAATTGGCCCATCAGACCAACTCACCTCCACATCGATGAAGCCGGACACACTCGTGGAGATCGAGCAGCGTGTGTTGTGGTTGGCGACGTCGATGATCCACCACGCCAACCGGGTTCGCCCGAACCCGTCGGGGTTGAAGGTCGGTGGTCATCAGGCGTCGTGCGCGTCGATGGTGTCGATCATGACGTCGCTGTGGTTCGAGCAGCTCCGCCCGGGCGACCGGGTGTCGGTCAAACCGCACGCCTCTCCGGTGCTGCACGGCATCAACTACTTGCTCGGGGAGCTGGACGAGAAGTATCTGACGACGTTGCGGGAGTTCGGTGGCCTGCAGTCGTACCCCAGCAGGTCGAAAGATCCCGATCCGGTGGACTATTCGACCGGGTCGGTGGGGATCGGTGCGACGGCCCCGATCTGGGGTGCCATCGCCCGCCGCTACGTGAATACCCAGATCGGTTCGGCGGGCACGGGTCGGCAGTATTCGCTGGTCGGTGACGCCGAGCTGGACGAGGGTGCGGTGTGGGAGGCGATCCTCGACACCTCCGTTGCCGAACTCGGTGAGATCGTGTGGATCGTGGACCTGAACCGGCAGTCCCTGGACCGGGTGGTGCCGAACATCGCCGCCGGCCGGCTCGAGGCGATGTTCTCGGCCGCCGGGTGGCAGGTGCTCACCGTGAAGTTCGGGACCCTGCTCGAGTCGCTGTTCACCCGGACCGGTGGGCCGGCGCTGCGGACCCGGATCCTGGACATGCCCAACCCCGAATACCAGCGGCTGCTGCGCTGTGACGCCGCGCAGGTCCGGGACCGGTTGCCCGGGGACGGCCCCCACGCCGCGGCGATCGCGTCGCTGATCGCCGAGCTGGACGACGACACCCTCCTCAAAGCGATCCGCAACCTCGGCGGCCACGACCTCGACGCCCTGCGCGCCGCCTACGGGCGGATCGACGACACCCGCCCGACGGTGATCATCGCCTACACCATCAAGGGCCGCGGCCTGCCGACGCAGGGGCATCCGCAGAATCATTCGTCGCTGCTGACGGTGGAGCAGTACGAGCAGCTGGCCGCGGAGTTGGGCATGGACCCGGCGCACCCGTGGGCCCGGTTCGAGGCCGACAGTGCGGCGGGCCGGGTGTGTGCGGCGACCGCGGACAGGTTGCGGCGGGAGAAGGTCGAATTCGGCACCCCGCCCGCGGTGCCGGCCGACATCGGCCGCACCCCGTCGGGGACGTCCACCACCCAGGCGGCACTGGGTCGGGCACTGCTGGACCTGTCCCGGCAGGCACCCGAGGCGGCGAAACGCGTCGTCACCGTCAGCCCCGACGTCTCCTCGACCACCAACCTGGCGGGGTGGCTGAACAAGGTGGGGGTGTGGTCGCCGAACGAGCGGCGCAACTGGTTCGACGACGACGCCGAGACGATCATGCACTGGCGGGAAAAGCCCACCGGGCAGCACATGGAACTCGGCATCGCCGAAACCAACCTGGTCGGGTTGATGGGTGAGCTCGGTGCCACCTGGAGTCGGTGGGGGCAGCCGCTGTTCCCGATCGGGGTGATGTACGACCCGTTCGTCGAACGCGCCCTCGAACCCTGGTCCTACGGCATCTACGCGGGTGGGCAGTCGATCCTGGTCGGCACCCCGTCCGGGGTGACCCTGGCCGCGGAGGGTGGGGCGCATCAGTCGATCAAGACCCCGTCGATCGGCCTCGAGCAGCCCGGGTGCGTCAGCTACGAGCCGGCGTTCGCGATCGACGTCGAGTGGACGCTGCTCGACAGCATCGGCCGGCTGGGCCGCCCGGACGGCTCCTCGTCGTATCTGCGGCTCTCGACCCGCCCGGTCGATCAGACCCTCGCCGCGGTCCCCTCGGACCCCGCCGCCCGGGAACGCCGCCGCCGGCAGGTCGTCGCCGGCGCGTACACGCTGCGCCGCACCGACGATCCGGTGGTGACGTTGGTGGGGATGGGTGCGGTGATCACCGAAACCCTCACCGCCGCGGACCGGTTGGCCGAGCAGGGCATCGCCGCGGACGTGGTGTGTGTGACCAGTCCCGGGTTGTTGTTCGAGGCGGTGCAGGCCCGCCGCGGCCTCGCCGACGGCCCGTCCTGGATCCTGGATCAGGTGTTCCCCGCCGACCGGGCGGCACCGATGGTGACCGTCCTCGACGGGCACCCGCACACCCTCGCATTCCTGACCGGGATCAACCACGTTCCCGGGGCTGCGCTCGGTGTCAGCCGGTTCGGGCAGGTCGGTTCCCTCGACGACGTCTACCGCTATCACGGCATCGACACCGACAGCGTCGTCCGCACCGCGCTCGACCTCGTCGACTGATCAAGAGAGACACCACGAATGACCACGACACAGACAGGCACCACGGTGGTGCTGCCGTCGCTCGGCGAGAACGTCACCGAGGCGACCATCACCCGCTGGCTCAAGGCCCGAGGGGACCGGGTCGAGGCGGGTGAACCACTGCTCGAGGTGGCCACCGACAAGGTCGACACCGAGATCCCGTCTCCGGCCGCCGGAATCGTTCTGGACATCCTGGTTCCCGAGCACGCACTGGTCGCGGCCGGCGGCGCCATCGCGGTGATCAGCGACGGCGGGGCCGAAAAGGCAATGCCGGAGCACGCGCCCGAACTCCACCCGGTCGCGGTGTCCGGTACTGCCGATCGCGTCGGGACACTGCCCCGGATCCGCCGGATCATCGCACGGCGGATGCTCGAATCCCTGCAGACATCAGCCCAATTGACGACCGTCGTCGAGGTCGACGTCACCGCCGTCGCGCGGCTGCGGAGCCGGGAGAAGGAGGTTTTCCACCGCCGGACCGGGGTGAAACTGTCGTTCCTGCCGTTCTTCGCCGCCGCCGCAGTCGAGGCGCTCGACGAGCACCCGGTGATCAACTCCTCGCTGAATGCCGACTGCACCGAGGTGACCTACCACTCGGCGGTGCACCTAGGGATGGCTGTCGACAGCGACAGGGGCCTGATGGTGCCCGTTATCAGAGATGCAGGTGCGCTGCGGATCCCGGAGCTCGCCCGGCAGATCGCGGATTCCGCAGATAGCGTGCGGTCGGGAACGATCCGTCCCGACGACATGTCCGGGGGCACGTTCACCATCACCAACACCGGCAGCCGCGGTGCACTGTTCGATACCCCGATCCTCAACCAGCCACAATCCGCCATCCTCGGGATCGGGTCCGTCGTCGACCGTGTCGTCCCCACCCGCGACGCCGCCGGAGCACTCCGGATCGATGTCCGGTCGATGGCGTGCCTGTCGCTGTCCTACGACCACCGCATCGTCGACGGGGCCGACGCCGCGCGGTACCTGACGGCGATCAAACGCCGACTCGGGAGTGGGTTCGCCGAAGAGGACGTTCGATGATCGATCGCCATTCACGTT
Source organism: Rhodococcus sp. JS3073 (assembly GCF_026810085.1). Lineage (NCBI taxonomy): Bacteria > Bacillati > Actinomycetota > Actinomycetes > Mycobacteriales > Nocardiaceae > Rhodococcus > Rhodococcus sp. JS3073. Next base: position 7,996,502 of record NZ_CP113951.1, read on the forward strand.
GGGCCGCAAATTCTTCTGTGGGGGAGACCGCGGAACACTCTCGGTCCGACGAGCGGACCGATGGCAGGAACGAGTTCATGCTTCGTAGTTCCCGACTATGAGCTGGTGCTGGCGTCCGACGAAGGAAAAGCCACCACCGAGTTCGTTGAGGAATGGGTGAGCCGACTGATGAGGGCATCTTCAAGTTCGCGCTCGCTGTACCCCGGCGCCGCGGCCGAGGAAGTCGACGTTGTACTGATCCTGAAGCATCTCGTGAGCCAGGTTGGATTCGTGCGCCGGCAGCATGGTTGGGAAATTGTCGGTGTGCGGCGCCGATTCGCAAGTGCCGATCCGAGTGACGAATGATGTCTTGCCACGATCGTATCGGCGCACGCCGTGGTGACAGTTCTGTATCGCACCGCGATACCGATCGATGCGGGAGGTCGTCGTCGGGGGTGGCCTCGGCGTGAGGACTACGACAGCACGACTTCACCGGCCCGGTGTCGTCGGTGAGCTCGACGAGGACGCTATCGCGGATCTCGGAGGGTTCTTCGATGACACGAAGAACATGGTTGTTTCCGGGCGAGGGTCGCGTCCGAGCAACCGCTGATCGAGCAGCTTCCTTCGTATGGAACGTGATTCATCGGGCAGTACCGGCAGAGCGTGCTGCTGCACCCTACAGGTGTGCTTACCAAACCGAATTCAGTTTGACAGATCCGATCAGCAAAGTTACTTTCAGTCGCGTGACTGCGCATCGGAGATGGTCGGCGAACACCGCGGTAGTGGGCTTAGGCGTAACGGCCATGGGAAAGATTTACGGGCGAACCTGCGCGGACTTCGCCGCTGAGGCGATCGGCCTAGCCCTCGACGACGCAGGACTGCAGAAGAGCGACATCGACGGGCTGCTGCTCAACGGCAACGGAAACCTGGACATGGACCCGCGCCTGCAGTTTTCGCTGGGGTTCGAGAATCTGTCGATCATGAACTCGATGAGGGCATTCGGCTCGACAGTCGGCTCGATGGTCCAGTACGCCAGCCTTGCGCTGGAAGCGGGCTTGGTCAATTACGTGGTCCTGGTATACGGCGACACCCCACTGAAGCCCGCTGTCGGTGCGGGTGCCGCGTACGCGGCACGCGGGGTCTGGGACGGGATGAATGTCCTCAAGGCAGTGTATGGCGAGTTCGGTGGAAATGTCCCCTACGCCTTGGCCGCGCGTCGGCATATGGAGCTCTACGGCACCACGAGCGAGCAGCTCGGCGGAATCGCAGTGGCCCAGCGCGAGTGGGCACAGATGAACCCGTACGCGCAGATGCAGAAGCCGATGACGCTCGAGGACCACCAAGCCTCGCGCATGGTGGCCGACCCGTTCCACCTCTTCGACTGCTGTCTGGTCTCCAACGGTGCCGTTGCCGTCGTGATGACGACGGCCGAACGCGCGAAGGACCTGCGGCAGCCGCCGATCCACTTGAAGGCTGCGACGCAAGCCGCGCCGGGGGACAACCAGATATCCGGACGCGACCCGGGGATCGTCACGGGCGCGCAGCAGGCCGGCGAGCAGGCCTTCGCGCTTGCGGGGATAACGCGCGACGACGTCGACATTCTCGAGCTCTACGACTGCTACACGTACACGGTCCTGGTGACACTGGAGGACTACGGCTTCTGCGAAAAAGGCGAGGGCGGTGCGTTCGTCGCGGACGGCAAGCTCGGTCCCGGTGGCTCGCTGCCCACCAACACCGGCGGCGGGCAGCTGTCGGGCTACTACATGTGGGGCTTCACCCCCCTTTCGGAGGCCATCATGCAGGCACGGGGACAGGCCGGCGAACGTCAGGTGGCGAAGAACGACATTGTCCTGGCCAGCGGCAACGGTGGCGTCCTCAACTTCCACTCGACAACGATCTGGAGCAAACATGCCGACTGACGCCCCGGAGCTCACTTACGACGATGCCAGCGCCCCGTTTTTCGAGGGCGCGGCCCGTGGCGAGCTCATGCTGCAGTTCTGCGAGTCGTGCGAGGGATACATGTGGCCGGTGAAGTACCGCTGTCTGCATTGCTTCGCGCCGACCGTTGTGTGGCGCGCCGCGAGCGGCAGGGCAACGTTGTACAGCTTGTCCGTCGTGCACCAGGCCCACCCGAGATTTCCCGGTCCGTACGTCCTGGCAACGGTCGCAACGCGGGAGGGCGTCCGGTTCAACGCCTCGCTCGTCGGCGAGAACGCCGCGAGCACGCCGATCGGGTCGGAGCTCGTTGCCGTCTTCGACCACACCGAGAAGCCGTTCACCGTTCCCAGATTCCGGAGAGTCTCATGAGCTATCAATTCATTACCTACGAGAAGCGTGACCGCGTCGCGGTCGTGACCCTCAACCGGCCGGAGTCGATGAACGCCCTCCATCTCGAGGCGCACCTCGAACTCCAGGAGGCGTGGGAAGATTTCCGCGACGATCCAGACGTGTGGGTTGCGATCCTGACCGGTGCTGGTGATCGCGCCTTCTGCGCGGGGAACGACCTCAAGGTCACGGCCGAGCGTACGGCGCGGGGTGGCGACGTCCAGGGCGAGGCCCGCCCCCCGTTCGGGCGCATTACCCGCGACTTCGACTGCCCCAAGCCCATCATCGCGGCGGTCAACGGTGTCGCCGCCGGCGGCGGTCTCGAGCTCATCCTGGCCTGTGACATCGTCGTGGCGTCGGAGCATGCCCGCATGGGACTTCCCGAGCCGAAGGTCGGCCTCTTCGCCGGTGCCGGGGGCGCTCACCGGCTCGCACGTCAGATCCCCTTCAAGGTGGCCATGGGGATGCTCTTGACCGGCGACCTGATCGATGCTCCCGAGGCCCATCGGATCGGGCTGATCAACGAGGTCGTTCCCCACGAGGAGTTGATAGCGACGGCACAGGCGTGGGCCGACCGGATCATCAGATGTTCGCCGTTGTCTGTGCAGCTCACCAAGGAGGCGGTTTTCGACGCCCAGTTCCTGAACATCGACGAAGCCTTCCGCAAGGACAACGGCCGCCGCGACCGGTTGCTGGCCTCGCACGACTTCGTCGAGGGGCCACGCGCCTTCGCCGAGAAGAGACAACCCGAATGGACAGGACGCTGATTGACATGACCGGGACCCACTCCCATGGCGCGCTTCTCGCGCCCCGCAATGTCGTCATCGTCGGTGCGTCGGAGCGCTCCGCCTGGTCCGCAGGGTCGTTCTCCAACTTCGCTCGGCTGGGGTTCGGGGGTCAGGTGCATCTCGTCAACAGGAAGGGCGGCACCGTCCACGGACAGTCGGCGCACAAGTCGTGCTCCGAGATCGGCGAGCGGGTCGACCTCGCCCTGCTGCTGGTGGCCGCCGAAGCCGTCCCGAACGCGCTGCGCGACATCGCCGCTGCCGGGATCCGCTTCGCCGTGGTGCTAGCTGCCGGCTTCGACGAGATCGGCGCCAACGGTCGTGCCCTGCAGCACCAGATCACCGAGCTCGCTATGGAACTCGGGATAACCTGCGTGGGACCGAACTGCCTGGGGTTCATCAATCTCGTCGACAAGGTGCCCGCGTGGTCCGGCCGGATGGCCGAGCTCACCACAGGCGGAATGGCGGTCGTGTCGCAGAGCGGCGCGACCGCACACACGATCGCGGCCTTCGCAGCGCAGCAGAACATCGGCGTCAGCCACGTCATCTCAACCGGCAACGAGTCGATGGTCGATACGACCACGATGGCCACCATCCTCATCGAGGACGAGCGGGTCCGCTCCGTGGCGATGTTCATCGAGTCGATCCGCGATGCCCGAACCTTCCGAAGTCTGGCGCGGCGGGCGGCCGAGCTCGGCAAGCCGATCGTGGCGCTCAAGATCGGCTCGAGCGAGCTCGCCGCCGAGATCGCTCAGAGTCACACCGGTGCACTCGTCGGTGACGACCGTCTGGTCGATGCGGCGCTTCGGCAGTTCGGGGTCATCCGGGTCAGGTCTTTGGAGCAGCTGGTGATGACGGCCGGGCTGCTGTCACGTACCGGCCCGCTGGCCAAAGGTGACCTGGGTGTCGTCTCGATGTCCGGCGGCGCCTGCGACCTTGTGGCCGACCGGGCCGATGCATCGGGTGTCAGGCTTCCTGTCCTCGCGGACGCGACGAGGGCGCGGCTCGCCGAGTTGCTGCCGGAGTTCTGCACCCTGCGCAACCCGCTCGACTCGACGGGTGCAGCGTCGGCGAAGCCAGAGCTCTTTCGCGACTCGATCTTCGCGATCGCCGATGATCCTTCGGTGGCGATCGTCGCTGCGATCCACGTTCATCCCACCGAGGAACGTGGCGAGGCGATCAAGGCGCGACTGCGGATCGACGCACCGGCATTCGCCGGTTCCGCCACGCCGGTGATCCTGCTGGACCAGACGATCGCGACGATGGACCCCGGGACGGTGCGCAATCTCGAGGAGCTTGGCATCCCGCTCGCCATGACCGGTCTTGACCACGTGGTCGAGGCGGCTGGCCATGCGATCTGGTGGTCGCAGTGGCTTCGCCAGGACCACCTGCCTACAGCGAGCGCACCGGACCTGTCCGACCTCGCGGGGGCCGGTGGGGTGTGGAGCGAGGCTGAGTCGCTGGCGCTCCTGGTCGAGCACGGTGTCCCTGCGGTTCCGTATGCCCATGTCAGGGGCGAGGAGGTGGCCGTCGAAGCGGCGGGTCGGCTCGGTTCGCCCCTGGTGGTCAAGCTCGTGTCGCCCGATATCGTCCACAAAAGCGACATCGGTGGAGTCCTCCTCGGCCTGGATTCGCCCGAGGCCGTCCGACAGGCGTATCGCCAGGTGCAGGCTGCGGTGCTCGCAGTACCGGGCGCGCAGTCCGAAGGTGCTCTGATCTCATCGATGCGATCTGGAGGCGTGGAGATGATCGTCGGGGTCGTGCGCGACCAGCAGTGGGGGCTCACTCTCGCAGTCGGCCTTGGTGGTGTCCTCGTGCACGTCATCGACGATAGTGCGCTGCGGACCCTTCCCGTGAGCGAAACCGACGTGCGACAGATGCTGTCGGAGCTGCGCGGCAAGGCTCTGCTCGACGGGTTCCGCGGCTCCGAGCCCGTCGACCTCGATGCGTTGGTGGCTGCGATCCTCAACGTCGCCAGCCTGGCCGAGCGGCTCGGGGACTCACTCGAATCCATCGAGATCAACCCGTTCCGCGTGCAGGGCTCGACCGTCGAAGCCCTCGACGCATCGATCGTCTGGGCGCCCAGCGGCAATGCTCGTGACCAAGCGGAAGTCGGTGAGGCGGGCGGCAGGGTGACAGGCGCTTCGTCCCGGTGAACTCGTCCACCGGTGCGACGAGGCGCCTGTCACCGCCGTCCGGACAGACGATTGACATCACGCCTAGACCTATCTAGATTCAAACTGATTTCAATTCAAGTCAAGCGTACTGCCGTTCGTTCACACGAGGGAACCGGCCCGCTCTTGCAACCCCGGCGGCGGACAACGTGCATCCATGGTCACACGTATGCATGCACGTCCCGATCATGTTGCTGCACTGGTCAGATCGTTCGCGGCGTACGCGTTCCTTCTGTGTGAGACTCCTGGCTCCGTCTCGAATACGCAGGTTCGCATTCGTCGAACCGATACGAAAGGGCTTGCATGTCATGAGAAGTGTGCAGATAAAGCTGATGGCGGTCGCTGTGATCGCTGCTTTCGCCTCCGCCGCTTGCGGATCCGGCGGTTCCGGCGCCAACCAACCAGTGTCCGGCACGTGGGACGACGTCGTCGCAGCCGCCAAGGGCGAAGGCAGTGTGCTGCTGTACTCGAGCCAGAAGCCCGCCAATCTCGACGCTCTCAAAGTGGCCTTCGAGCAGGAGTATCCCGAGATCTCCCTCGAATACGTCCGGGGAACCGACGCCGATATCAACCCGAAGGTCGAGGTCGAGAATCAGACGAAGCGTGGAACCGCTGACGTGCACATGCTGACGGACGCCGCGTGGATCGAGACGGCCGCCGAGTCGGGCACCTACTCGACCGATCTCGTCGGCCCGGCATTCGATGCGCCGGAGTACGAACCGCAGAAGAGCATCATTTCCGACAAGTTCTTCTTGACGAGTGCGGCGGTGTTTTCTCTCGGATGGAACACGACAGCACTTCCGAGTGGTCTGCAGAAGCCGACGGATATGCTCGATCCCGCGTTGAAGGGCAAGATCGGAATCGTCAACCCGTCCGGTATCGCCTCGTACGTCGATCTCTACCGATTCTACGAGAAGAACTTCGGCGAAGATTTCCTCCAGCGACTCGCAGAGCTGAAGCCACGCATCTACCCGAGTGCACTGGGGGTCGCTCAGGCCCTGACGTCAGGCGAGATCGTCGCAACCCCTATGGTGCAACCCCTGGTGCGGGAAAAGGAATCGGGCGCACCGGTGGACTGGGCATTGCCCGATCCTCGGTGGGGAACTCCATGGTTCACTCACGTCCTCTCCGCGGCGCCGCACCCGAATGCGGCGCAGGTGCTGGCGAACTTCATGGCGACCCCCGCCGGTCAGAAGGCGCTGTCACTCGGCTACGCGAGCGCCCTTCCCGGCATCGAAGGAAGCGTCGCGCGAGCCCAGGACATCGCGCTGCCCAACCCGTCCGATCTGACGCCCGAATCACTCACCGAATACCAGTCCGGCTGGGAAAAGCGATTCATCCAGTAGGTGCCCGCTTCTTGCGCGATCCGACGCGAAATTCTCGGCTCGATCTGCAGGTGAGGCATCAGCGTTGCGTCGATCCTGGCTGCGGTCAGCCACAGCGGGGACTCCGGAACGCCGAGGCGGAACGAGAAGATCAGCAGAGCGGGAACAGCGCTGGCGGCGAGCATGTATCGCCAGGACTCGCCGCCGAGCTGGGTGAGTAGGTAGCCGACGAGGTAGGCGGCAACGTAGCCGGTGCCCAGGCCACCGCGAGCAGGCTCATCAGCCGGCCGCGGAAACTGCGAGGGGCGTGTGCGGTGACAAGGGACTTGCTCACCACGTAGTCGGCGCCGAGGACCACCCCGATCAGGAGCGGCGTGGTCACGTCACCCGCAGGTGCAGCGAACGGTACGGGACGCCGACAATATCTACGAGGAACGGATTTCGGTTCCGGTCAGTGGTGTGTGGGGTGGGCCCATTTGGTCGACGCGTGGCCATCGAGGGGGGAAGTGTTGCGTGCGGCCGCTACTACGGCTCCGCGTCATCAGGAGCTGTGAGCGTGGTGGTGGGGGTCGGTGTGGGTCTCGTCGTCCGCGTCGGCAGCTCTGGTGGTGGCGGCAGCGTCCAGGTGGTGGTCGGCTCCGACGAGGGTGTCACCGGGAGCACCTCGAACGTCGTTTGCACCACCATCGACGGGATCGGCAGGCACCGCAGCCCGGCCACCTGGAAACCGCGACTGCCGCGGTTCGGCACCGCGGCGCGGAAGTCGGCGACGCTGCCGACCTGACGGGTCTCGCCCAGGACACGATCGCCGAACTCCACCGCCCACGGTCCGCCGCAGGTCGAGAGATTCGTCGCGTAGTACCGGATGCGGTCGCCCGGCTGACCGCGCGGCGGAGTGAGGGTGAGGACCGGCCCGGCGGGATCGAGCATGCGCGCCGCGTCCCTGCCGGGTTCGCTCGACGCACCGCCGCCGGTGTGGACTGCAAGCAGGAGAACAACGAACCCGAGCAATATCGTCGTCGTCAACCAGGGTGTCTGTCGCAACGGTCTCACCTCGCACCTCAATTATGCGGCTTCGCGGCCTCGGTGCACCGAGTCATTCCGCGGGCGGTGGGTGATCTCGTCAGATCCCCAACCGCGGGTTGATGGGGAGCTGACAGGCGCCGACTGTGGCGGACGCGCTGACGCCTGCGGTCGCGGCGACCCTGTCGCTGTGTTCCCGAGCATCGGGAGCGCGTGCAGGGGTTCATGTTCGGGGTACAGCTGGACGAGAAGACCCAGCTGCAGCCCACGTTCAACGGCTTACGTCGCCCTCGGTTCCGGAAGGCCAGGTCAGGACGTCCCGCATATCCGATCGACTCCACAACTCGACTGAACGGTGGCCTGCGAATAACGGTCGGAACCTCCCTGGGTTGCGACAGTCTCCGCCTAGAATCCCATTGAGCAGCGACTCCCGCTCGACCCTCCGCACGAAGGGATCGACCCCATGAGCATGTCGACTCGTATCCGGCTGCGTCGAACGGCCACCGCGCTCAGCATCGTTCTCGTCTTCGCCACCATCTCGTGCGGATCGGAGGATCGCAGCAGCGAACAGCAATCGACGGAGCACGGTCCTGACGTCGTGCACACGGACGATCCCGATACCGGCAAGATCGTCGATATTGTTCGCGGCAAGCTGGCGGAGCTCGATCTCAGCGGCGCCGTATTCGGCGTATGGCGCGGTGACGAGGAGATCGTCGCCGGAGCTGTGGGTGAGTCTCCTCTCGGCGTACCCGCGACGCGTGACATGCAAGTGCGAGTCGGCCAGCCGATGGAGCCGATGCTGTCGACAGTACTGTTGCAGCTCAACGAAGCAGGAACGCTGAGCCTGGACGAGCCGATCGACAAGTGGGTGCCCGACTTTCCGCGCGCCGACAAGATCACCCCGCGGATGCTCGCCAACAGCACTACTGGCATTTCGGACTACGTGACCAACCCGGAATTCCTGAAAATCTTCTACGCAAATCCGATCAAGGGCTTTACGTCTCAGGAAATCTTCGACTTGGCCAATTCCCGCCCGCCGCTGTTCGAGCCGGGGACCAGCTTTGCCTACGCGCACAGCGATCTGTGTCTGCTCGGGGTGGTACTCGAGAAGGCGACGGGAAAGCCTCTGGGCGACCTGCTGAAGGAGCGGATTTTCACGCCGCTCGGGATGGATGAGAGCAATGTGATGCTGACACCCCAGATGGCTGAACCGACCCTGCACGGCTATACGAACGAACGGGGCGTCTTCGAGGACTCCACGTTCTGGAGTCCCACGGCGTTCCTCAACAGCGGCAACATGAACTCCACCGTGGCCGAAGTCGCTCGTTGGGTTCGTGCGCTCGGCACCGGTGAGCTGCTGTCCGACGCGGCGTTCACGGAGATGATGGCGGACAAGACCGCCGGGCTGGGCCCGCTGACGGCGGACAAGTACTTCGCATTCGGAACCGTTCACTTGAGCAGTTGGCTGCTCATGAACCCGGCCTTCGGGGGCTACAACGGCGTCGCTCTCTACGAAAAGGAGACAAAGACCACGATCGTCGTATACGTCACGCTCGGACCGACGGCCAACGCAAACAACAACAATGCTGTGCCGATCGGCAACGAGATCGGTGCCGTTCTCCTCCCCGACAACCCGCCGAAGGTGCCCTGACCGACCCGGTACCTGCTTGGTCGGCCGGACCGACCCGACGAGCCGCCTCGCGGTGGTGAAAACAGTCGAGAACCCCTGTCGCCAAGACGGTTCGAGTCGGTCGTCGGGACGATTCGCATCCTTCAGGACTGTCGACGCAGGGTGCACTGCGCAGCAGGGCACGGTCGGGTTTCTGTTATTCGGTGGACCACCTGTGCCACAACCGCACCCTCCATCTGATCGACGCCTCTGACAAACGAGGCTTGACCCTGACACAGTGACAAGGACTCGAATGGTCGACGAAGGAGGTGGTTGTCGTGAACACAACCAGCCACGGTGGGTCGAATGCTCACCTCGTCGACGCTCTGGCCGCAGCCGACCCGTCGGTTCGGCTGCGGGCGGCGCTCTCTGCAGGTACGCGCCCTGATCCGCGTCTCACGGACACTCTCGTCGATCGGTGCGCCGTGGAACCGGACTTCTTCGTCCGCGACATGCTGACCTGGGCATTGTGCCGCCTGCCGACCGGGATCACGGTGCCGAGACTCGTCCGAGAGCTCGGTTCCGACACCGCGCAGGCCCGCAGTCAGTCGCTGCACACCCTGTCCAAGATCGGGGATCGGCTCGCCTGGCCCGCCGTGTCGGCACTGCTGCACGACGAGCACGACGACGTCGCGCGCAGCGCGTGGCGGGCGGCCGTGGCACTCGTGCCGCCCGGCGACGAGGCTGCGCTCGCGGCCGATCTGGCGACGGAACTCGGACGGGGCGACCAGCACATGCAGCTCAGTCTGAGCCGTGCGCTGGTGGCACTCGGGGACGTTGTCGTACCGGTCCTCGACGCAGCCGGGACGAGTTCAGATCCGCGGGTTCGTGCGCATGCGGAGGCGACGACGCAGCTCTGTAATGACCCCGACAGCGGGTTCACCCTCGCGGTCGAGACGGCGAAGCGTGTCGCGGTCGTCGGTCCGGACACGTAGAAGGAGGAGATGGGATGTTGATCGGTGAGGTCTCTCGGCGTTGTGGTGTCAGTGCACGGATGTTGCGCCACTACGACAGGTTGGGACTGGTGAAGCCCACGGGCCGCACGTCCGGCGGCTACCGAGAGTACTCCGCCGACGACATCCGACGGCTCTTCCAGGTCGAGAGCTTGAGAACATTGGGACTGTCGTTGAACGAGGCCAAGCGGGCACTGGACGAGCCTGATTTCGCACCGGCAGATCTGGTGGGAGACCTCATCCGACATACGCGCCAGCGGATCGCCGCCGAGGAGGAACTGCTCGGCAAGCTCGAACGCGTCGACGCCGCCTCGCCGGCGGAGTGGGAGGAGGTCCTGCGCATCGTCGGTCTGTTGCGCGCGCTCGAATCGGAGTCCGCGGCACGTCGTCAACAAGCGATCCTGTCTCAGAGCGAGAATTCGTCGCTGCCCGTCGAAGCATTGGTCGAGGCCATCCTGTCGGAGGACGACCCCAATGTGGCCGGAGCGCTGCAGTGGTCGCTGGCGCGGGTCGCCGGCCGGGGACTCGCGGATCTGGCCAACGGTCTGGACGCCGAGGAGGTCGACGTCCGGCGTCGCGCCACTGCCGCGATAGCGGAAATCCAGACCCCGGAGGCAACGGTTCAGCTGAGACGAACTCTCGACGATTCGGACGCCACGGTCCGCGGTTACGCAGCACTCGCGCTCGGTTCTCGCGGAAGCGTCGACTCCATCCCCGCCCTGATCGAGATGGTCGTCGAGGGGCGCCGCGACGTCGAGGCTGCCGAAGTGCTGGGCCTGTTGACGACGGTGTCACCCTCGGCCGACGACATCGTCGAGGTCATGCAGGACAAGCTCGACAACGCCGATGATTCGCCCACGCGGTTGCGGATCACGCAGGCGCTTGCCGAGATTCCCGGCACGGCAGCACAGAGGGCACTGGACAGGCTGACCCACGACGGCGACCGGACGATCGCGTCGACTGCGGCAGCGATCGTGAACACGCAGGACCGCGGACGGAGACAGATCGTTGACGGTCGGTGACCCAGGACGTCTTTTCGACGGCCGGAGAGTGTCGTGGTATAGGCTGTGTGCATCGGTACGCAGATGTGCACCGCACGGCCATCGCCCAGGGTGGGCACGTCGCCTTTTCTGATCCGTCGCCGACACCACGCCCGATGACGAGCCGAACGTGTGTCTGTGTTCGTCGGCCCGGTCCAGGTTCACGCCGACCGCGCCCACGGCATCACGCGGACCGCGGAACATTTCGAACACTGATTTCCCCGGCCGACATCACGTCTGCCGGCTGCACCCATCACACCTGAAACAAAGGAACCGAATGACCATCGATCACGACAAGTCCGAACTTCCACTTTTCTCCGCGCAGCGAACGCTGACCCACAGCACCCCAGAGCCCGTCCACGAGGCGCCGCGCACCGGTGATTCACCCATTCCGACATCCGCCGAGATCCACCGGCCACTCTTCAGTGACGAATGAGCGAACGCTGCACCATACCGACCAGGTCGCACCCGACGTCCCTGACGTGTGAGCTTCCGGATCGGCAGTGCTGCGCCGCTCACCGGTGAGGCCGACTTCGTCGCCGCCAGTGCAGAGTTCGTTCACGAGCGGTGCCGGCTACGGCACGAGATCACCCCTTCTGTGAGCCCGGGCCCGGCACAATGATCATCGGGGCGAGACAGTCGCCGAACTGCGGCCTCGTCGACGTCTCAGAGATCCAGTGATTTCGAGACGACACTCTTCATGACCTCACTCGTGCCACCGAAAATTCGGGACACGCGTGCATCGGTGTACAGCCGGGATATCGGATACTCGCGCATGTAGCCGTAACCACCGTGCAATTGCAGGCACCGGTCGATCACCCGGGACTGCATCTCCGTGCAGAATAGTTTCGCTTTCGCCGCATCGGCCGCGGTGAGGGTGCCCGCGTCGAGAGCGGTGATGGCGCGGTCTACGAGCGCCTGGCCGGCTTCGAGTTCGGTGGCGCAGTCGGCGAGCACGAATTTGGTGTTCTGGAAGTCCGCGACTCGTTGTCCGAACACCTTGCGCTCCTTGACGTAGTCCATCGCCATCTGCAGGGCGGCCATGGCCGTCGCCTGCGCGGTCACCGCGATCGTCAGTCTTTCCTGGGGCAGGTTCGCGGTCAGCATGGTGAAGGCCTCTCCCTCGGTTCCGAGCAGGTTTGCCGCGGGCACGCGGACGTCGTCGAACAGCAGCTCGGCGGTGTCCTGTGCCTTGAGACCCATCTTGTCGAGGTTGCGTCCGCGACTGAATCCGGGCATTCCGGATTCGACGACGAGCAGTGACAGCCCCTGACGACGGTTACCTCGGCCGTCGGAGGTGCGGGCCACCACCACGACGAGGTCGGCGTTGATACCGCCGGTGATAAAGGTCTTCGCGCCGTTGAGGATGTAGGAGTCGCCGTCGCGCACCGCGGTGGTAGTGATGCCCGCCAGGTCGGAACCGGTGCCGGGTTCGGTCATCGCGATCGAGCTGACCAGTGATCCGTCGGCGAACCCGGGGAGCCACCGTGCCTTCTGATTCTCGTCCGCGAATTCCAGGAAGTACGGCAGCACCGTGCACAGGTGCACCTGGAGGCCGCCCAACGTCGCTGCGGCGTAGCCGTTTTCCTCGAGCACGATCGCATTGAACCGGAAGCTGTCGACGCCGCCGCCGCCGAACTCCTCGGGGATCTGCAGGCCGTTGATGCCGATCTCAGCGGATTTTCTGAACAGTTCCCGTGGCACGAGCCCGGCCGCCTCCCACTCGGGGATGTGCGGCACGATCTCCTTGCCGACGAACTGCCGCACGGTCTGCCGGAACGCTTCGTGGTCCTCGGTGTAGATGTCTCTGATCATGGTCTCTCCTGAATCAGGTACGGGTAGGGGAGGAGTCGACATATTGCCGGTCCTCGTTGTCGAGATGGCAAGTGTTAGGGGAGGTGAATCACGCGCTGCGCCTGCAGATCCGCGATATCCTCCGGCGAGTAGCCGAGCCGGCCGAGGATTTCCGCCGTGTGCTGACCGAGGGTCGGCGCACCCGCACGGCTCGAACTGGGGACGCTACTCAGGTTCCACGGTGCCCCCAGTGTGGTGTGCTGTGTGCCGTCGGCACCGTCGACCTCGATGAAGAGACCGGTGGCCTCCACGTCGGGGTTCTTGCGCACCTCGTCGTAGCTGCTGATGCGCCCGGCGACAATCCCGTTCGGGGTGAGCAGGTCCATCGCCTGGTCGGTGCTCTGATCCGCGAAGGCGGCACGCAGCTCGATGAGTAGTGCTGATCGGTTCCGGACCCGCGCCGCGTTGGATTCGAACCGCTCGTCCCGTGCCAGGTCGGGGCGTGCGATCAGTTCGCACAGCTTCGCGAAGTGCGATGCCGAATAGGCGGACAGCACGATCGCGCCGTCCAGTGTGGGCATGATGTCGGCTGCTGGGGCCACGGTCGGTTGCCCGTTACCACTGCGCACCGGTGGTTTGCCGGTCAGCAGGTATTCACCCCAGTTGGGTCCCTGCAGGTGCACTGCCACCTCGAGCAGGGAGACCTCCACCTCGTCCCCGGTTCCGAAGCGAAGCCTGCGGACGTAGGCGCCGAGGATCGCCTGCGCAAACACTTGGGCTGCGGCAGCGTCGACGACCGGGAAGCCGACTCGCTGCGGTTCGCCGTCGGCTTCACCGGTGACCCACATGATTCCGCTCTCGGCCTGGGCGGCGATGTCGAGGCCGGCTCGTTGCTTCGATGGCCCGTGTAGCCCGAATCCGCTCACCGTCGCATAGATCACCTGAGGGTGCGCCGCGCGGACGGCGGCAGCACCGAGCCCGAAACGCTCCATCACGCCCGGTCGTAAATTCTGCACGACGATGTCGGCATCGGCGACGAGCCGGTGTGCGAGCTGCTGTCCGCACGGAGTCGCGAGGTCGACGGCGACGGCGCGCTTTCCGCGATTGTAGGTCCGCAGAATGGCCTCGCCGTAGAGGCCGATCGTCCGGGCCGCCTCACCGGTCACCGGCTCGACCTTGATGACATCTGCGCCCAGGTCGACCCGGATCTGCGTCGCAGCCGGAGCCGCGATGAACTGCCCGAAGTCGACTACCCGCACACCGTCGAGTGGCTGGTTCAATTCGACACCTCCACTCGTGCAGAGATTTTGACCGCATCTCGATCTGGCCGCACCAAGAACGTGGCGGCCAGGCCGCCGAAGACCATGAGCAGTCCGGTGATCGCGAACCCCTGACCGTAACCGCTCGCCTTGTCCGCCGCGTCGCCGACGAAGTGGCCGAGCAGGAGTGGCGCGATGACACCGGCCATGCTGTAGAACGCGACGAGGCAGCCGAGGATGGTGCCACGCTGCTTGGGGTGCACCAGGTCGCCGACGGCGACGAAGGCCACCGCGTACGCGGCGGTGTTCAACGAGAATGCAAGCGTAATGAGGACCATCTGCAACGGCCCGGTACCGATCGTGGTGAACAGGAACATCGAGACTCCAGCGGCGACGACCAGACCACCGGTCAGATATCCCCTGGTGATCCGCCGTGAGACGCCGCGCGCGGTCAACGCGTTCGACAAAAGGCCCGCGCTGATCGAGGCTACGGCCGCGACCGCGTACGGAAGCGTGATCAACCGTCCGGCGGTGATCGTGTCGTAGCCCAGACCATCGGACAGGAACAGCGGCAGCCAGGAAATCTTCAGGGTGGTGGACCAGTACGAGAAGAAGGTCAGCAGTGCGATGCCGACGATTGTTCCGGTGGTGAGCAGGACTCGGTACGGCGCCTCCGCCGGAAGGTCGGCCGCTGCAGTGGTCTCCGGATTCCGGGTAGTGACCGATTCCGGGGCGTCCTTGCCGAGGAGGAGCCAAGCGATCGACCACACGAGGCCCGCCGCGATGAGCACTCCGAAGGCGGCGTGCCAGGACCACGTGACGATCACCCAGGTCAGGGTGGGTGCTGCGATGAGCGGTCCGATGGATGCCCCGGCGGCCACGACGCCGGCGGGCAGGGCGCGCCTCTCCGGCGGGAACCACGAGTGCACGACATGGGTTGCCAGCGCGAAGGCGGGACCTTCCGCGAATCCGAGCATGATGCGGCAGGCGAGCAGGACAATGAGGCTGACAGGACCGAGCAACGGCAACATCGTAACGATCCAGACGAGCATGACCGCAGACAGTAGCCAGCGCACGTTGATCTTCGAAGTCAGTGCACCGATCACGATGGCGCCGACGGCGAAGAGCCAGAAGAATGCGCTCTGCACCATCCCGAACTGTTGGGGCGTGAGTCCCAGATCCTTCATGATGTGGACGCCCGCGAAACCGAGAACCGCCTTGTCGGCGAAATTCAGCAGCATGAAGACCAGTAGCAGAAGCGTTATCGTCCAAGCAGCCGGCGTGGAGGGCGTTGTAGCAACTGATCGTCGTCGACGAGAAGTATTGAGCGTCAAGGGGTGAACTCCGTTCATGGCATGCGGGAGGTGCGTCACTGTCCCGTGAAGGCGGGTCGGCGCTTCTGCAGGAAGGCCGCTGCGGCCTCCTTGGCGTCGTCGGTGTGGAAACACCGGACCATGCGATCGACTTCGGTGACGAGGTAGTCGGCGAGCGGCGCTGTCTGCGCATTGATCAGGTTCTGCTTCATCGCCCGCACGGCAATCGGCGCGCAGCGCGTCAGCCGATCGGCAAGTGCGTGCGCAGCTTTGTCGAGCCCGTCGGCCGGCACGATCTCACTCACGAGACCGAGTTCCGCGGCCCGGTCCGCGCCGAACTTGTCCGGTGCCAGGAACAGCTCTCGCGCTCGCGCACCGCCGAGGGCGCGGGTGAGGAACCAGATCCCGGCGAGGTCGCCGGACAAGCCGGCAGTCAGGAATGCGGTGTTGAATACGGCACTGTCCGCTGCGATCCGGAAGTCTGCGGCCGCTGCCAGCGACAGACCGGCACCGGCGCAGGCGCCGTTGATGGCGGCGATGGTCGGTTGCGGCATCAGATACAGCTGCTGCGCCACCTGGCTTGCCAGCCGAAGCCGGGCGGTGTCGCTTTCGATCGAGTCACCGCGCAGAGATCGCTTCTGTGGGTCGGCTGCGAGGTCGGCGCCGACACAGAAAGCCGAACCGGCGCCGGTGAGCACGATGACACGGACCTCCGCCGCCCCTTCGAGGGATCGAAATGTGTCTCCCAGTTCCTCGAACATCTGATATGAAAGTGCGTTTCGCCGTGCAGGATTGGTGAGCGTCACGGTCGCGACACCGTCACTGATCGAACAATTGACATGAGCTGACATCGAACGCCTCCTGGAGTGCCGGTCATCGCGGGATCGTCCTCGAGATGACGTGCATCACATCTAACGTTCGCTAATCGGCAGCGTCAAAGATGCAGATCTGCCCATATCGACTGCAATTGCCTATCTGTTGGTTCAGGACGAAGAAGCTCTTCGGCTCTGCAGTGGCGACGCCTTGCGAAACTCGGCCAGGGTGCGACGCTCCATCGCCGCAACAGTGAGGGCGGCGGCCTCGATCCGCGAATGCCCTGCGTGCATACGGCGATCGATGGCCCTCGCCCACGAATCCACCAGTTCCGTGGACTCCTCCAGGAAGGCCGAGGCTGCTTCGGTGAGCCGGCCGCGCCGATGGACGATTCCGACGTCCCGGCGCAGGGGAGGGTCGAGTTCCTTCACGACGGCTCCCCGTTGCTGTGCCTCGACGGCGATCCGATGCGGCATGATCGCCGCTCCAGCTCCCGCCAGCACCATCGGGAGCACGGCTCCCCGCTGCGGTACCTCGACGACGATGTTGGCCTCGACTCCACTTCTGCGCAGCATCTCCTCGATGTAGTCGCGACTGGCGGTATGACGGTCACCGATGACGAGTGGGATGCCATTCAGCATCTCGAGCGGGGCGGGGTCGGGCAGGTCGTCCTCCGTTCCGGGTGGGCACACCAGTGCAAAATGCTGGCTGACCAGGGGATGACTCGCGAGCTCGTCCCGGGGCAGCGGAAGCATCGTCATGCCGAGCTCGCACGCACCGGTCTTGACGAGTTCCGCGACTCCCGCAACGTCATCGCGCTCTTCGACGCGCAGCCGAACGTCGGGATGGTTGACCCTGAAGCGGGCGACCCACACCGACAGAGGATCCGTCGACATGTCCGAGAGCGCGGCTATGTCGATCCGTCCGCGCTTGACCTCGCGGACCTCGCGGACCGCCGCGCGTGCGACATCCATTTCTCGCAACACTTGCCGTGCCGGCCCGACCAGCGCCTCACCGGCTGGAGCCAAAACCAGGCCCCGGCCGACGCGGTGAAACAGCTCGGTCTTCAGCTCCTGTTCGAGCTTGCGGACGGACTGGGACAACGACGGCTGGGCGACGTGCAAGGCCTCGGCCGCTCTGTTGATGCCGCCGTTGTCCACGACTGCAAGAAAATACTCCATCTGCCGCACGTCCATGCTGGAAACGTAACCCACAGGGCCCGTGGCGGCAGTGCCCCAGTCTGCCGGCGTTGTGCCCTCGGTCCCGGCCCGCCGGACGCACCTGACCAGAACCTATAGGCAAAACCGTATGGTCCGACCGCGAATTGCCAGTTGATGCTGCGCCGCGACTCGGCTGTGCTGTGGGTACCGCTTCAGGGTCTCCATTGCATATGCCATCGGGGCCATCCACTGCCTGAGCGCTCACACTTCCGGAGGATATTCATGGTGACGATCGAAACCAGTCCGGGCGACACCGGGCACCGGCCGCCGCGTCGTGCGAGCCGGCGTGCGTGGGGCATTGTCGTCCTGCTGTTCCTGTTCTTCACGCTGAACTTTGCCGACAAGGCCGCGATCGGACTGGCGAGCCACCAGATCCGTGACGACCTCGGAATCACCGCAGGTCAGTATGGGCTGCTCAGCAGTGCCTTCTTCTGGCTGTTCGCCATCGGTGCGGTCACCCTCACCGCGGTACTCCGCAAGATCTCGTACACCTGGGGTGCCGGACTGCTGATGGTGACCTGGATTGTCAGCATGCTGCCCCTGACCGCTCCGACGTCGTTCGGTGTGCTCCTCGTGTGCCGAATTGCGTTGGGCTTCTTCGAAGGTCCCGCGCACGCGCTATGTCAGTCGATCGTCGCCGACCGTTTTGCGCCTGACAGGAGGGCGACGGCCGGCGCCCTCGTCAACGCCGGCTCCTCGGTGGGCCCACTGGTGGCCGGCCCTGTCCTGACATGGGTGATCCTGACCTGGTCCTGGCACGCCGCATTCGCGGTCCTCGTTGCCCTGGGTGTGCTGTGGGTGATCGGGTGGTTCTGGTACACGGAGAAGTTGCCGTTCAAGCGGACGGAGGCTGCGGTCGAGGGCGTCGCGAAGATCGAAGACCCCAACGGCAAGATCGTGGTTCCCTTCCGGCGCCTGCTGACGTTGCAGAGTTTCTGGGGTCTCGTCCTCCTCTCGTTCGCCGGCTATCTCATCTCCTCGCTCAAGGTGGCGTGGCTGCCTGCCTACATGAACGAAGGGCTCGGATACTCGGCGAGCACCGTCGGCACGCTGGTGACATTGCCGTACGTCGTCGCGGTTGCGGTCCTGCTCTCGGCGGGCCTGCTGTCCGGGCGGCTGCTCCGCAAGGGTTACAGCGCACGGGTCGCACGCGGCTACCTCACCGGCGCGTACCTGCTGGTCGGAGGCATCTCGATGGTGATCTTCACTCAGCTCGCGCCGGGACCGTTGCAGTTGGTGTTCGTGATTGCCGCGTTTGCGGTCAACAGCGTCGCGTTCTCCGTCGCCTTCGCGGGTGCGTCCGACTTCCTGCCGGCGCGGCAGCGGGTGGCGTTCTTCGGCTGCATCATCGCCGCCTACAGCGTCGCGGGCATCGTCGCCCCATACGCCCTCGGACTGATCGTCGAGCATGCGCCCAGCGCGGCACAGGGCTACTCGACCGGTTTCATGTTCGTCGGCATCACGGTGTGCGTGCTCGGCGTCGTCGGTGGCGTGATGCTCAACCCGGAGCGGGCCAAGGCCAGGCTCGAGGATCTGACGGCCGAACACGCGGCGCGAGAGACACGGTGAGCGCCATGAGTGGACCTCTGACCGGCATCCGGGTACTCGACCTCGGCCAGTACATCGCCGGACCCAGCGCCTGCCAGACCCTCGCGGATCTCGGCGCGGACGTCCTGAAAGTCGAGAGCTTGCGCGGCGATCAGGCGCGGGTCATCGGCACGTTCGGCGAAGCGATGGTGCAGGCCTACAACAGGGACAAACGCAGCATCGCCCTCGATCTGAGCCGAGAAGAAGCCCGGGTGATTCTCCACCGGTTGCTGGCCGAAGCCGATGTGCTGGTTCAGAATTTCCGCAACGGCTCCGCCGAACGTCTGGGAATCGGAGCGGACGAGTTGAGCCGCCGTTACCCCCGACTCGTGCACGGGAGCGTGACCGGATTCGGGGTCAACGGGCCCTCGAGCGCCCGTCCGGGACTCGACATCGCAGCGCAGGCGGAGTTCGGGCTGATGCACGTCACTGGGGAAGCGGACGGGGAGCCGCAACGGCTGGGGCTGCCCGCCGCAGACGTCACCGCGGCCAATGCACTCGCCACCGGCATCCTCGCCGCGCTGTACCAACGAACGTCTACCGGTCGAGGCGCGCACGTTCAGACCTCGCTGATGGAGGCGGCACTCGCGATGCAGGCGGCGAACTGGGGGGAGTACACGATCACGGGGCAGGCGCCGCGGCGCAAAGGAAATGGTCAGGCGCACGCCGCACCGGCTGCGGATGTCGTCACCCTGACGGACGGAAAGATCGTGCTCTCGGCCTACACGGACGAAAAGTGGTCTGCGCTCTGTCATCTCATCGACCGCGCGGACATGATCGACGATCCGCGGTTCGCCGACAACCCGGCGCGCGTCGCGCACCGGCACGAACTCTTGACGACTCTCTCCGAGGCGTTCGGCACGATGACGCGCGATCAGGCCGTGGAGCGGTTGCTGTCCGCCCAGATCGTATGCGGCGCAATCCGATCCTTCGACGACCTGGCCGAGGACAAGGATGTCGTGGCTTCCGGCGTCCTCGTCGACGTCGCCGGCGCTGACGGCGCGTCGTTCACCAGTCCCGGGCTGGCTTTCACACTCGACGGCCGTCGCCGCACCGCATCGGTCGCCGCGCCGACCACCGGGCAGCACACGGCGGCCGTCCTGCACGAACTCGGCTACACGGACGAAGACGTGGCCGGACTGCTCGACAGCTGCGTCGTTGGCATTTCCGCACTCAACTGACACCTACTTCGAAAGGTTCCGCACATGATCGACCCAGAGGTCCTGGACTACGACTTTCCCACCTACCGGAAGGCAATTGCCGACTTCACCCGAAACGAACTCATCCCCGCCGAGAACGAGATGGTCGAGGCGGGTGAGGTTCCCGCCCGAATCCTGGAGCGGATGGCGGCACTCGGCCTGTTCGGCATCTCCATCCCCCGTGCGTACGGTGGCCTCGAATGGTCGATGGAGCAGCAGGTCCAGCTCACCTTCGAATTCACCCGTGCGTCGTGCGTCTACCGGTCACGCTTCTCGACCGTGATCGGACTGTGTTCGCAGGCGATCCTCGACCACGGCACCGAGGAACAGCGCCGGCGGATGCTTCCGGCCATGGCCGCAGGCGAGTTGGTCACGGCATTCGCTCTCACCGAGGAAGCGGCGGGCTCGGATGCAGCCCACCTGCGCACCACCGCCGTGCGTCGAGGCGACGTGTACGTGCTCGACGGAAGCAAGCGGTACATCACGAACGCCGCCTGGGCGGACGCGTTCGTCGTCTTCGCACGGACCGACGAATCCGACGAGGGCGCCGGCGGGGTCTCAGCCCTCATCGTGGACGCCTCCTCGCCCGGCGTGCGGACGGTCCTGCCCACGATCATGAACGGGCACGCCGAGGCGCCGGTCGGTGAGGTCTACTTCGACAGTGTCGAGGTGCCCGCGGCGAATCTTCTCGGGGGTCTCGAGGGCTCGGGGCTGACAATGGCACTGCGCGGCATCAACCATGCCCGCTTGCACGTCGCCGCGACCTGTGTCGGCCAGGCCACTCGAATGTTGGAAGAGACGACGTCGCATGTCAACGGCCGCCGACAGTTCGGTGCTCCGCTGGCGGATCTCGGCGCGGTTCAGGCGACACTCGGAGCCGGCTTCGCCGAACTCGAGGCCGGGCGTGCACTGACAGTGGAGAGTGCGCGAGCGTTCGACGCGGGCGACATCCCACGCCACCGCATCGCCGCCGCCAAGCTGTACAGCTCCGAGATGGCGAGCCGGGTCGCCGACCGTTGCGTTCAGCTACTGGGCGGTGAGGGCATCGTCGGGGCGCACCCTGTGCCGCGGATGTGGCGTGATGTTCGTGCGCTGCGCATCTACGAGGGATCCTCCCCGGTCCATGAACGAAACCTGGCCAAGGCGATGATCCGACAGGTCGCGACGGACGGCGCGCTACCCAACTCGTATCGAGTGTGAGCGATGCCGCCCACTGTTCCGTTGAAGGGATGATGGAATGATGGATCTCCGACAGCTCGAGTACTTCCTTGCCATCGTCGAGCACGGGGGAGTCAACCGCGCGGCCCAGCACCTCCACGTCGCACAGGCGACCCTGTCACAGGGAATACGCCAGCTCGAACGCGAACTGAAGTTGACCTTGTTCCACCGGACCGGACGTAATCTCGTCCTCAATCCGGCGGGTCAACTGCTGGTCGAGCCCGCACGCAGAGTGCTCGGTGACGTAGTCGCTGCGGAAGACATCATGCGGGGAGCCCGTGAACTGCAGGTCGGGTCCATCACGATCGGAACGATGCCGGAGATGTCCAGTGAGGCGGTCGCCGCGTGGAGTGCGTCGTTCACACGTCTGTACCCCGACATCCGAATCGACCTGTCGGAGTTTCCCGCCGCCCGAGAGCTGTGTGACGAGGTGCTGGCCGGGCATTGTGAGCTCGGATTCACCACGTTCCCGATTCCGACGGACAATCTCGAACGGGTGGAACTGGGGGTCCAGCGGTTGTTGCTGGTGAGGCCACCGGGCACCTCGTCGGAGACGGGCGGGCCCTTCGAGTTGGCTCGGCTTCATGACGTTCCGCTGGCGGTGAGCAATTCGGCCCGCCGGGAGAATGACATTGTCACGTCGATACTGCGACGGGAATCGGTGATCCCCGTGGTCAGAGCTCAGGTGCCGAACCGGCACGCGCAGATGACTCTCGTCCTCAATGGCGCCGCCAGTGCCTTTCTCCCGCTGCGGATGGCGACTGCCGCGCACCGACTCGGTGCCGTCGTGGTCGAAACGAGCCCTGAGATCCGTACCCCGTTCGGAATCGTGCATCGCCCCGGTTCCCTGAACCCGGCGGCACGCAGCTTTGTGGTTCAGTGTCACGCGGACCTGGCGCGGCGCAACGCGCGGATCGCCGAACTTCAAGGAGCAGGAGCGACCCTGCTCGACGCGGCCTTGACGGCGGACGACGAACTCGATTCGAGAAGACACAACACGTCGAAAGGGCCTGTCGACTGATGCCGAATTGGACACCGTTCCGCTCCGGGGAGGACCCCGATCCGCGCTTCACGCTCGCGAACGAACGCACGTATCTGGCCTGGGTGCGAACAGCCACGGCGCTCGTTGCATCCGGTCTCGGATTGGAGGCATTCGGTGGCGATCTGCTTGCTCCGGCGATCCGTGTGGCGATGGCTGCATTGCTCCTTGTTGCCGGTGGCGTGATTGCCATCGCCGCGTTCGTGCACTGGATCAGCGCTGAGCGAGCATTGCGTGCGGGCCGTACCCTGCCGGTGCCGGTGATGGCCCCGGTTGTCGGTGTGGTGCTCGTCATCTGCGCAACCGTGTTGGTCGTCGGAGTGGTGAACTCCTGAATGGGTGCGCCCGAGCCGACCGACACCGGGCTCCAACCCGAACGAACGTCGCTGTCCTTCGTGCGTACCAGTGTGTCGATACTCGGGTTGGTAGTGGCCTGTCTGCGTTGGCTTCCGCCCGGCAACGCCACAGCGCTGGTCGGCCCGGCGATCGTGGGCACTCTCGTTGCAGGAGTCACGGTTCACGAGCACCGCTCACGCACCCTCCGAATGACGCGATTTGCGGCAGAGTCCGCAACGCCGGCAATCGGCGCCGGCGCCCTCCTGGCTGTGAGCGTCGTACTGCTGAGTCTCAGCGGCCTGTGGATCCTCGTGTACTGAAGCCGGACTCGGGCTCCCGGATACATCCGAAATGTCGTGTTAGGCGTGAGAGAGTCTCTGCCACAATGGTTTACTCGTCGACCCGTGTCACTACTTCGTTCAAGGGTGCCCGCTCTGTGCGGTAGTTGTTGGCCGGGTGGTCGGTGTCGGCGTAGCCGAACGAGATACCGGGCGCCGCTCACGGTACGCGCCGGGGTACTCGGCTGGGGCGTCGAAGTCGAACTTGGGCTGGTTGTTTCGCGCCCCGCTCGTCATCGCCTCGCGGAACCGTTCGGTGCCCTCCCCGCTGGTCACGATGGCCTGCCACGGCTGCGTATTGCACCACGATGCCGACCGCTGCGCGATGGTGAGTAGTCGATCGATCGTCTCCTCGGGAACCGGACGGTCCTGGTAGGCGCGGCAACTCCACCGGGTTGCCAGGAGATGCTCCAGGACAGCGGCCTCGTCCGTCTCGACGGTGGGGATATCGGCTGGCGCTGTCATAGGCGTAGAATAGAACATAATATATAACCTATCCTTGCGCGACTGGGGAGAGAAAGTCACGTGACATCGGTGGCATGCCGGATTCTGTTGCGTCAGCGGGGCGCGCCGGTTGCCTGCCAGGAACGACGCAGACACCGATCCGCTCCGCGCGCGTGTCCGCCGTGCGGTTACCGAAGCGCTGCAAGCACAGTGGTCATGGTGACCGCGATGAGGAGCAGCACGTAACTGACTGCGTGGACACGGTCGGGAAGGCGGGGTGGACGCCGCCTCAGCGTGACGATCACGGGGAGTGCGCCGAGGAGCAGTGCCAGGGCCGCGCCCACGTCGACGGAGCCGACCAGGGCGGCCCCGGCCGGGGATCCGGGACCGCTGTCGGCGAGAAAGGTCAGGGCCGCCGGCGCGCTGATGGCGAGGGTCATCGGGTTGGCGAGGGCGGTAGCGACACCCATCCCCAGTCCGGCGCGGCGCAGGAGAGGCACTGTCATGACACTGCCGCCGACGCCGAGGAAAGCTGCGCTCGCGCCGATCGGTAGCCCGAGCGAGGTCGGTATGGCGAACTCTTGCCGAGAGTCGATTGTGCGGCGCGCCGTCGGACGGAAGAATCCCGGGCGCAGAATGACATCAATGATCGTCCCGACAAGATAGGTGACGAACCCCCACTGGATGATTGCACCGGGGACGAGCCGAGCGAGCAACGCGCCCGCGATACCTCCGAGTCCGAGAAGCGCCAGGAGGCAACGCGAGTCACGCAGGTGGCGCAGAATGGTCCGGGATGTCGCGGAGGTGGCGACCGCAGCATTGACCACCATCACCGCCGCCGAGGTTGCGACCGCGACCTGAGCGGCAGAGTCACCGAGCCCTGCTTCTGCCCAGAGGACGACCGGTACGGTCACGAATCCACCCCCGAAACCGAACAGGACCGTGGTCAACCCGGTGAGGAGGCCGATGAGAACGAGCACGAACATATTCACTCGGACCAGTTCACCGTATCGGTGAGGTGGCGACAATCGAATGTCGGACGATTTCGTTCGATAGTCAGCCGGTAGGTTGGAGTCGTGAGGAATGTCCCGCTCAGCGAGGTCGACGGTGTCGATCGGGACGTGCTGCCGATCGCGACCGACTATCCGGCCGGCTTCGTGCTGGACTGGCACGAACACCGTCGTGCGCAGTTCCTGTACGGCGCTACCGGAACAATGGTTGTCGAGACCGGCAGCGGCACCTGGACGGTTCCTACCGCGCAGGGCGTCATGATTCCGCCGGCCACACGGCATCGGGTGCGGATGATCGGTGTGAGTACGAGCAGTCTCTACATCGAACCGGGTGCGGTGCCGTGGTGGCCCACGGAGTGCGTCGTGGTCGAGGTGTCATCGCTGCTCCGCGAAATGCTGCTCGTCGCCGCCGACCTACCCGCCGAGTACGACCGCGACGGTCGCGAGGGTGCCATCGCGGCACTGCTGCTGTTCGAGCTGGCAACTCTCAGGTCGCTGCCCCTGCACCTGACTCTGCCCGCGTCGGCGGACCTGGTCGCGTTGTGTCGTGCCTATCTCGGCAAGCCGGAGGTCGGCGTGACGAATGCCGAGTGGGCAGGCCGAGTGGCGATGAGCGAACGTGCCTTCACCCGGCGATTCCTACGCGAGGTCGGGATCAGTCCGGCGGCCTGGCGCCTGCGGGCCCGGTTGCTGGCGGCCATCCCGCTGCTGCGCTCGCAGCCAGTGACTCGGGTCGCCTCGACCCTCGGTTACGCATCTCCCGCAGCGTTCTCCTTCGCCTTCAGCCGTGAGTTCGGAATGCCGCCGTCCGCGGTCGGCCGCCGCGAGGACACGAATCGGTGAATTGCCGGGCAGGTGGGTCCGAGTTCGCCACTGTTCAGGCGATTCCGGCGGGTTCGGCACGTCGGACGGCGTGCCCACCGAACTGGTTGCGCAGCGCCGATACGGCTTTCATGGCGGGCGAATCGTGTTGTCGGGAGGCGAACCGCGCGAACAGTGCGGCGGAGATCACCGGCGCGGGGACCGCGTGTGCGATGGCTTCTTCTACGGTCCAGCGGCCTTCACCGGAATCCTCTGTGAAGCCGGACAGGGACGACAAGCCGGGATCCTCGGACAAGGCCTGCACCAGAAGATCGAGCAACCAGGACCGCACGACTGTGCCCTTCGACCAGGCACGCAGGACGGCGGGCACGTCCGCGATCGAGTCCTCGGCGGCGAGCAGTTCGTACCCCTCGGCGTAGGCCTGCATCAGCCCGTACTCGATGCCGTTGTGCACCATCTTCGCGTAGTGGCCGGCGCCGACCGGGCCGGCGTGGACGAACGAGTCCTCACGGTCACCGTCCGGTCGCAGCGCGTCGAAGACCGGCATCAACCGGTCGATGTCGGCGGCGTCGCCGCCGGCCATCAGCGCGTAACCATTCTGTCGTCCCCATATCCCACCGGAGACGCCGCAGTCGACGTAGCGGATGCCCAGTCCGGCGAGGACGTCCGCGTTGATCGTGTCGTCGGTGAACCGGGAGTTGCCGCCGTCGACGACGAGGTCGCCGGGTGCGAGCAGGCGGGAGAGCTGCCCGATGACCTCACGGGTCGGCGCACCCGCAGGCACCATCACCCACACCGACCGCGGCGCCGGAAGCGACTCGACCAACGATTCGAGGCTGTCCACGTCGCGGGCAGCGGTGTGCGGGTCGTATCCGATCGCCTCGAGTCCGCGTTCGCGCAGCCGCTCGCGCATGTTCAGGCCCATGCGGCCCAGACCGACCAATCCCAGCTTCATCGTCACCGTTCCACCTTCGATTTCCAATATCGTGCCGAGTTCTATGTCTACGGGGGTTTCGGGGCCGTCTCACCTGACCGGAAGGGGAGCTGTCACTGGCCGCTCGGCCGAGTGCATTGCATCGCCGCGCCGTCGACACTGGTATCCGACGCATTGTCCGAGTGCGCGTGTGGTGGAGCGAAAGACGGAGTGCAACAGAAGTGACCGTGTCTGAAGTGCAGGAGAGGGACCCGCTGACAGCCGGCTCGGGCGGCCGAGTCGGTGAGGCGTCGATCGGCAACACCGGGCTCGTCGCCGAACCGGCGTCGATGGTGATCTTCGGGATCACCGGTGATCTCGCCCGCAAGAAGTTGGTCCCGGCAATCTACGACCTCGCACACGGTGGTCAGCTGCCACCGGACTTCGATCTCGTCGGATTCGCCCGCGACAGCACAGACGTCGAAACCCGGCTGCGCGAGGCGGTGATTGCGCACGCGCGCACACCATTCGACCCTGCGGTGTGGGCGGCGCTCACCGAGCGTATCCACTTCGTGCAGGGATCGTTCGACGACACCGCGGCGTTCGCCGGACTCGCCGCCCGGCTGGGCGAGCTCGACGTCCGTCGCGGTAAGCCCGGCAATTACGTGTTCTACCTGTCAGTTCCGCCGTCCTCTTTTGCGTCGGTGTGTGACCAGCTCGCGATCTGCGGGCTGAATCGGAGTGCGCACGGGTGGCGCCGGGTGGTGGTGGAGAAGCCGTTCGGGCACGATCTCGCCAGCTCGCAGAGCCTCGGTGTCGCGCTGGAAAGAGTGTTTCCGCCGTCGTCGATCTACCGCATCGACCACTATCTGGGGAAGGAGACGGTGCAGAACATCCTCGCGCTGCGGT
The DNA here is from genome assembly GCF_026810085.1 of Rhodococcus sp. JS3073. Taxonomy (NCBI): domain Bacteria; kingdom Bacillati; phylum Actinomycetota; class Actinomycetes; order Mycobacteriales; family Nocardiaceae; genus Rhodococcus; species Rhodococcus sp. JS3073. Next base: position 8,023,989 of record NZ_CP113951.1, read on the forward strand.
TCGCGAACGGGATGTTCGAGCCGTTGTGGAACAACCGGCACATCGACCACGTGCAGATCACGATGGCCGAGAGTGTCGGAGTGTCGGGCCGTGCCGGGTACTACGACGGCGTGGGTGCCGCTCGTGATGTCATCCAGAATCACCTGCTGCAACTGTTGGCGTTGATCGCGATGGAAGAACCGGTCGCATTCGACGCCGACAGCATCGCCGCCGAGAAGATCAAGGCCCTCTCCGCCACCGAGCTCCTCGGACCGCTCGCCGAGACATCGGCCCGCGGCCAATATGGTGCGGGCGTGGAGAACGGCGTTCCCGTACCGGGTTTGGCTGACGAGGCAGGATTCCCCGCCGACTCGGCGACGGAGACCTTCGCGGCCCTGACGGTCGGCATCGCGACCCGCCGGTGGGCCGGCGTGCCGTTCTTCATCCGCACCGGCAAACGCCTGGCACGGCGGACCGCCGAGATCGCGGTGACGCTCATACCCCCGGCCCACGGTTCACCGGCTGCCCGGGCGGCGGCGGTCTCGAACGTGCTCGTGTTCCGGGTCCAGCCGGACGACGGAATCGAACTGCACATCGGTGCCAAACGCCCCGGTGGCGGTATGCAAATCCAGCCGGTCAGCCTGGGGATGGACTTCCGGTCGGTGTTCGACCCGGCGCCGGAGGCCTACGAGCGGCTGATCTGTGACGTGTTGCGCGGCGACGCCACACTCTTCCCTCGCCGTGAGGAGGTCGAATGCTCCTGGCGTGTCATCGATCCTCTCCTCGAGCACTGGGCAGGCTTCGGTCGCCCGGACAACTATCCGTCCGGCTCTGCCGGCCCCGAGTCGGCGGAACGGATCCTCAGCCGGACCGGCCGGGAGTGGCGGTCGCTCTGACCCGTCCGGGCCGGTGAGACCCGTCCACCGGCCCGGTCGCCTCTCCTGCTCGGCGCTTCGGTCTGCGGAGCAGGGAACACGGAGATCATTGACATAAAATAGTGACACAGACCATACTCCCGGGGCGCTGTTCGGTCAGGTGTGCGCATGTCGAACGGTGGGAGTGGGAGGAGTGCCTTTGGCTCGTGATCGTCGGGCGACCTTGCTGACCACGGAAAGGCGATCGGAAGAAATGACCGCGTCGTACAGCTCTCGGGGCAGTGGCCGGCCATCCGTGCCGATCCTCTTGCACAGCGGAGACGTCGAGGAGGCGACCGCAGGCGTGGGCCAGGTGTTTCATCCTCACGAACTCACGCGGGTTGCGCCGGTGTCCCGGTTCGAAGCGGATCTGAAAGCGGTAGCGACCGGTCCGTTGGTTGCGGGCCAAATCCGCTACAACAGCAACAGCGACCTCTTCTGCCCCTCGATCGAGGGCTATCACGTGAACATCCCGTTGTCGGGTCGACTCCTGTCGGAGTCGAATGGTGAGCACACCGTTGTCGAAGAGAACAGTGCGGTGGTCTATCAGACCGGTTCCGATGCTCGGATCCTGACTCCGCCGAACAGTCGGCTGAACATGTTTGCGATGAAGCTGGATCGTGTGGCCGTACACACTGCGCTGCAGGATCTGCTGGGTCGGCAGGTCTGCGGGCCGGTCCGGATCCACGGTGGACTCGATCTGACTGGTGTCGATGGAAGTGCTTGGCGCACACTTGTTCTGAACACATACCAGAGCCAGATCATCGGGTCGATGATGGTGAACCCGATGCTGGCCGAGCCGTTGGCATACTCGATCGTCGTGGGGCTGCTGTCTTTGACCGAGCATCAGTATGCGGATGATCTGGCGACTCCTGCGGCGTTGACCGCACCGGCCACGATTCGGCATGCCGTCGAGTTCATCGATGCACACGCGGCGTTGCCGCTGACACCGGCGGATATTGCCCGGGAGGTCGGGTTGAGCGTGCGCGCACTGCAGCGCGGATTCCGCGAGTTCATGGATGCGACTCCGATGGAGTATCTCCGCGGCGTCCGAATGAAAAGGGCGCACGAGGATCTGGTCTGTGGGCGCCATGACGCCGAGACGGTCGCCGGCGTCGCGGCACGGTGGGGGTTCTATCACTATGGGCGATTCTCGCGGGATTACCGGCAAATGTACGGGGTCAGTCCTTCGCGGACCTTGCGGTACGGCTGACGAGCCGCACCCGGCTTCTCGTCCGGCGCCACCACAATGATGATGTGGTCCGCGTCGAGAATGGGCGCTGGATGGTTGGTGTCGTGCGCTTTCGGGATAGATAGGACTGGTCGGGTGCGTAGATTCGTCGGTAAGGGTAGTGGGAAACCAGCCCGACCAGCACCCGCCGAACGGCGCTGACCGACCGATCACCTCCACGCCTCACCGCAATGGCACGGCATTGCGTGCAGTAGTCAGCGGAGCGGTCCGCACGACGCCTCCGAGGAGCAGCGGACATCGGGGTGTCGGCCCGCGGCGCTCTGCTGGGGTGGTTATCGCATGGGTCGAGCATGCCACCGGCATTATCTGCTCCGGTGCGCATATCGCTGTCGCTGAGTGGACAGTCCGCGCCGCTGTGGGGATAGATATGGCGCAGGCAACTTCGTAACGTCGTCAGTGAGGCCGAACACAACTGCCATCTGCAGTGACAGCCTCGGTCCCTGAACTGAAAGTCGCTCTGTTAGCAGACTTTCCCGCTTCCCAAGCCATGGAGGCTCGTATGTCCACCGTCGCATCCGATACGACGCCAGTTCTGCATCTGATCGTGGATGAGGTCCGCCGCGAATGTGACGACGTGCTCACGCTGAGTTTGATCGATAGCGCTGGAGAGGACCTTCCCGAATGGGAAGCAGGCGCGCACATCGACATTCACCTAGCCGGCGACATGGTCAGGCAGTATTCGCTGCACAGCGATCCCGGTGATCGATCTCGTTACGAGGTCGCGATTCTGCGCGATCCGAACAGCCGGGGTGGATCGCAGTACATCCACGACGAGATCAAGAAGGGCGCAACGCTCACCACATCGCATCCGCGGAACAATTTTCCACTCGAGTCCGCCGAAGAGTACCTGTTCATCGCCGGCGGTATCGGGATCACGCCGATACTTCCGATGATGGGGGCCGCCACGTCACGGCAACGCCCACATCGGCTGATCTACGGCGGCCGGTCCCGCAGGAATATGGCATTCGCCGATCAACTCGGCGATCAGGACAATGTTCAGTTGTGCGTGTCCAGTGAAGGCGCCCGCATGAATGTCGACGATCTCCTCGGAGCGCACCTCGCTCCTGGGGTGCACATCTACAGCTGCGGACCGCAACGCCTCCTCGACGCGGTCACTGCCCGCTGCGCCGAGCTCGGTATGTCGAAACAGCTGCACGTCGAACACTTCTCCGGAACCGCCGTGAAGCTCGACCCCGACGCCGAGATGGCCTTCGAAGTCGAACTCACGAGGTCGGGCAAGACGCTGACCGTCGCGCCCGACCAGACCATCCTCGACGCCGTCCTCGCGTGTGGCATCAAGGCATCGAACAGTTGCGCCGAAGGCGTCTGCGGTTCCTGCGAGACAGCGGTCCTCGAGGGCGAAGTCGACCATCGCGATCAGATCCTCGACGAGGACGAGCAGGCAGAAAACGACGTCATGATGATCTGTTGCTCACGTGCCCGTTCCGGACGGCTCGTCCTCGATCTCTGACGGACACACACGATCCCACACATTCCCTGGTTCGTCGCAGTCGGCGTGCCACCGCACCCGCCCACTCATAGGAGAATCGACATGACTGAAACCACCTCCGCGCCGCATGTTTCGGCAGCGTCGCCGGGCAAGTGCCCGGTGAGCCAGTTCGCGGCGGAGTTCAATCCGTTCGACGAGGAATACCTGCAGGACCCGTACGCCGTGTTCACCCGCGCCCGCAACGAGGAACCGGTCTTCTACAGTCCCGAGATCGGGTACTGGGTGGTGAGCCGATACGAGGATGTCGTCGCCATCTTCAGGGACACCGAGTCGTACAGTGCCACCGCAGCCGGTGAGCTGATCAAACCGCCCTGCCCGGCCGCGATGGAGAAACTCGCAGCCGTCGATTTCGTGCCCTCGACGATGCTCGTCGACGAGGACGCACCGCTGCACACCAAGCGGCGTCGTGTGCTTCGCAAGGGCGTCACTGACGACAGGGTTGCCGAGATCGAGCCGATAACCCGCCGCTTCGTCGGCAACTGCCTCGACGCGATGGTCAAGACCGGCAATGCAGACATGGTCGCGGACATGACGTTCCGGGTGCCGGCCCTGACGGCGTTCGTGCTGATGGGAGTACCGGAGGCCGAGGTCGAACGCGCCCGCGGCTACGCGTCCCGCTTCGCGCTGTGGATCTGGGGGCGCCCGACCGATGAGCAGCAGGTGGAGTTGGCGGGCGAGTTCGCCGCCTACCTCCAGTACGCCCGCGAACACGTCGAGCGGTTGATTGCGAATCCCGGCGACGACTACATGAGCAATGCGATCAAGGCATGGCAGAAGGCCGGTAACGACGACGTCTGGGACAAGACGTACCTTGCCTCGATCATGCAGAGTCACCTCTACGCATCCCACGAAACCACGACGAACGCAACCGCGAACGGTTTCAAGGTGTTGCTCGAGAACCGTGATCAGTGGAAGTTGCTCTGCAACGATCCCTCACTCATCCCGAACGCCGTCGAGGAGATCCTGCGCTACGCGTCCTCGGTGCCGGCCTGGCGGCGAGTGACCACCCGACCGGTGACGATCGGTGGCTTCGACATCGCCGCCGGTGAACGCATCCTCGTGCTCACCGGATCGGCCAACCACGACGACGCCGTGTTCGACGACGGCGACCGCTTCGACATCACCCGCCAGAACGCCGACGAGCATGTGGCGTTCGGATGGGGCATCCACCTCTGCCTGGGGCAGGCTCTGGCCCGGATGGAGATGCGAGTGATGCTCGAGGAGACCACCAAGCGGCTTCCGCACCTGAATCTGGTGGAGCGTCAGGAGTGGACGTACTCGCCGAACACCTCCTTCCGGGGACCTGAGCGCCTCCTGGTCCAGTGGGATCCCGCTCAGAACCCGGTGCCCGACGATCGACCGTGACCGACGATATGTCCCTCGGAACGCACTACGACCTCGCCCTTGATTCCGTCCAGCCCTGACCACTGTTCTGAGAAGAGGAACACAATGCACACCCTGATGGTCCTCTACGGCCGACCTGACGACCACGACGCCTTCCGCGCGTACTACCGGGACACCCACCTGCCGATTGCCCGCAAGCTCCCGGGCGTCCGCGCGATCCGCCACACGGTAGACATTGCGGCAGCGGAGGGACCTACACCGTTCGCCGCGATCTTCGAGGCGGATTTCGATTCCGCAGAGGAAATGTTTGCGGCTCTCGCGTCCCCCGAGGGTGCGGCCGCTCAGGCCGATGTACCCCACTTCGCCACCGGGGGAGTACAGATCCTTCACTTCGAACCGACCTCCACGTAACCGCTCGGCCACAACCGCTCACGGGGTTCTCCGCCATTTATTGCCGGCGGAGAACCCCTTTCCGTTATCTGCACCGGGACCGGACCATGAGCGAACGACGATAGAAGAATGCGGGCGAAATGGGGTCATGCGAATGGGTGAAGGCCCTGAATGGTGGTGTTCAGGGCCTTCACCCAGCGATCGCGTGCTACTTGGCCAGTGCCTCCTCGAGCGCCTTCGCGGCCGCAGCGGGGTCCTCGGCGCTGTAGATGGCGCCACCGGCGACCGCGACCTCCGCGCCTGCGTCACGGACGGCGGCGATGGTGTCGACCTTCACGCCACCGGCGACGGAGAACGGGACACCGGCGATCTTGCCGTCGTCGAGGAGGGTCTGGATGGAGTACCCGGGCTGGGCCTGCTCGTCGAGTCCGGCGTGGATCTCGACGAACGCGACACCGAGCTTGGAGATCTCGCGGGCGCGCTCGACACGGTTCTCGACGCCGATGAGGTCGGCGACGACCTTCTTGCCGTGCTTCTTGCCTGCCTCGACGGCGCCCTTGATGGTGGCATCGCCGGCGGCGCCGAGGACGGTGACCAGGTCTGCTCCGGCGGAGAAGGCCAGATCTGCCTCGAGGAAGCCGGCGTCGGCGGTCTTGAGGTCGGCGAAGACCTCCTTGTCCGGGTGGGCGGCCTTGATCGCGGTGATGGCGTTGAGGCCGGCGCTCTTGATCAGGGGGGTGCCGAGTTCGATGATGTCGACGTACGGGGCCACCTTGTTGGTCAGGGCCAGCGCGTCGGCGGTGGTGAGCAGATCGACTGCAACCTGCAGCTTCGTCATGTGTATCTCCTGGTCATCTTCTGGTGGGATTCGTGGTCAGCCGATGTTGGCGTGGCGTTCCCACAGCCGCTCGGCGGTCTGGTCTTCGTTGCGCCACAGCGCCTGGAACAGTGCGTCGAAGGCGAGGAGCACGGACTGTTCGAACAGACTGCCCGCGTACTGGCGGGTGATGGCGGCGCTGTGGTCCTGCTTGTCGGCCGCCGGCAGGACCAGGACCTCGTCGGCGCGCCGGGCGAGCGGCGAGTCCGCGGAAGTCGTGACTGCCAGAACCGAGGCACCCACCTTGTTCGCGGTATCGGCCGCACCGACGACCGAGGCGGTGGTGCCCGACCCCGACACGGCAATCAGTACATCCCCGGCGCCGATGGCGGGGGCGGTGACCTCGCCGGCCACGTGGACGCGCAGGCCGAGGTGCATCAGTCGCATCGCGGCCATCTGGACGGCCAGGCCGCTGCGCCCGTTGCCGATCACGAACACTGCCCGCGCGGTGGTGATGAGCGAGCCGGCGCGGTCCCACTGCTCTGCGGCGACGGAATTGAGCAGTCGCTCGTTCTCGTCGAGCACGATGCGGCGCCCGTCACTGAACCGTGTGCGTGTCTGCTCGACGGTGACGGTCATGGTCCTCCTCGGTGATAGCCGTTCTGGGTGTGAGAACAAGGCTGCCGACTGCGGTGCGGTGCGGCACCCGGTCGGTCGGCCGGTTCGGGCTGGCCGCTTGGCCAGTGCCGTTGCGCCGTGCCTGGCAATACGGTGAATGCGTGGTAAGCGCGGAGCACACTGTTCGGTTGCAGGTTGACGCCTGGGTGGAGATGCGGAAGGTGATCACGGGACCGCTCCCGGACATCGCGGCCCGCTTCTCCCGGTTCCTGGGCCCGTTGTGGTCGCACGATGCTCTGGTGATCTTCACCCGTGAATGCACCGGACGCCCCCGAAAGGTCGCCGGAAACCGGGAGATAGTCGACCGGGTGACCATCGACGAACTCGACGAGATCAAACAATCCATCGAACCCGGTGGTGTCTTCGCCGGAATCCGTTCGCTGGGAGGTGGACGCCGCCGAGTCTGGGCGATCCGCGACACCGGCGACACCCTGCTCGTCCTGGTCCCGCGGCCATCTCGGACGGGCGCACCCGACCCCGATGAGATCGCGGCAATGTTCGGGATCGTCGCGACCTCCATCCAGCAACAGGTGGCGCAGGCCAGCCCCGACTATCTCGCCGAGTCCCGGGCCGCGTCGAGTGAACGCGCCCGCACCATCGCGGAACTGACGGAGGTGCACGAGGCGACCCTGTCGTCGATCCTGGGAACCCTGCGGTCGAACGACCTCGACGACCGGCGGTCCCGCATCACCGCGAGCGAAACGGCGTCGGCCGCTCTGATCGCGCTGCGGTCGGCGGGTGCCGCTGATCGCGCCCTGTCCGAGGAAGCGGTGACCACGGCATTCGCCAGGCTGCAGGGCGAATTGCGACCTCTGTTGCGGCATCGGGAGGTCGAAGTCGACTACGTCGACCCGCCGGCCGACGGCCGTCCGCTTCCTGGTGAGGTGGCGCATGCGGCACGCGCGATGGTCCGCGCCATCGTGCTGGCCTTCGGCGCGCAACCGGTGCTGACCCGGCTGCGGATCGCGTGGGACTGCGACGGTGACAATGTCCTGATCGAGGTCCGCGACCAGGGGCCGGGCGCCATCGACCGCAACGCGCTGACTCGGCAACTGTCCGGACGCCTGCGCACGTTGCGCGGCCGGATCGACATCGAGTCCATCGCCGGTTGGGGGAGTCGGGTGACGCTGACCATTCCGTTGGACCCGCCCACCGCCCGTCCCGACGAGCATCTTCTGTCCACCCTGAACCCCCGCGAGCTCGAAGTCCTTGCGCACCTCGCGGTGGGCAAACGCAATCGCGCCATCGCCGAGGAACTCGGGATCAGCCAGAGCACGATCAAGTTTCACGTCGCGGCCGTGCTCAAGAAGCTCGACGTCGCCAATCGGGGGGAGGCCGGCGCAATCGGAATGCGAGCCGGAATCGCATCCGGCGATGCGTATGCCGCGCTCGGCACCAGCTAGAGCGCCGAACTTCGACCCGGTATGGGCCTCGGATATGGCCGGGGTCAGCGGATGGTCGTCACATGCTGTCGAAGATGCGTTGTTCGGGGACGCCGGCGTTCTGTGCTGCGGTAACGGCGTCGAGGAGGTCGTCGGTGAGCTGCGCGAAGGTGGCGGATCGGACCCGTTCGGGGGGTCGGTTGCTCGGGTAGGTGGTCAGGAAGCTGTGCAGCATGGCGCAGGTGTCGCGTACGTGCTCGAGTGCCCGGCGTTGGTCGTCGTTCATCGACGGTCCGGATGACGGCCGACGTCCGAGGTCGGCGTTTGGTGCGGCGCCCTGGGCGGACAGGCGTGGTCGACCGCCCTCAACAGGTCGTGCGTGAGTCGTTTGTAGGTGGTGAGCCACCGGTGGTCGACGGGTTCGTCGCGGAGATACGCCGTCAGGGCGGCGGTGTTGTCGCCGGTATCCAACCATCGGCGTAGGTCGGTGGTGCGATCCTGGACGTGCTGTAAGGATGTGTGTGGCGAAACGGGCATCGAGTCTCCTCCGGTACGGACTTCCATTCGGCGAGAATGAATTTGGCGTTGCTGCGTGTTTCTCGAGGTCATTGTTACCCATACCGGTGCCCGGTGCCAGGTGTTTCCCTGGTCTACACCGTTGGCAGGCAGATGCGGAAAACCCGGTCAACCCGGTACCGCCACGGTGGAACCGGGCGGACAATCGAGGAGTACATCACGGCCACGACCGAGAAGGAGTGGAGCGGTGAACCGAACCGAGCTCCCACAGACACTGCGGCGATCGTCGAAGGAGGTGCAGGCAGCCTTCGCGGCGGCCCACGAGATGGCCGTCCGGCGGTACGGCGAGGGCGAGGAGGCCCAACGAGCGGCGTACGGGGAGCTCAAACAGAGTTACGAGCTCGCAACCGACCACTGGGTTCCCAAGCAGGACTGATTTTCCTCGAGGGCCTGGTGGCGACTGACGCGCGCATGTGCGTGGCGTCGGATTGGTGGTACCGCACTGGTCGCCACAGCGGTCAGCACGGGAACGAGTGCGACACGAGACGGCGACGTCGGCCTGAAATGCCGACCGTTCCTGCGCCCGGCTGGGAGAATTCGGAGGATGAGCACCGCCAACGACTGGAACGCGGACATCATCGCAGAATTCAGGGCAAACCAGGGCAAACCAGGGCCGAGTGGGTGGCCCATTCGAGGGCGCCCCGGTGGTGCTGGTTCACCACCGGGGCCGTAAGACCGGGCAGGACCGGGTAAGCCCGATGATGTATCTACTGGAAGAGGAAGATCCGGACACGATCTACGTCTTTGCTTCCAAGGCCGGTGCCCCGACCAACCCCGACTGGTACTACAACCTCGTCACCGCGGGCGAGGCAGAGATCGAACGCGGCACCGAGCAGTACCCGGTGAGTGTCGTCGAGGTGACCGGTGACGATCGGGATCGGATCTACGCCGAGCAGGGGAGCCGGTATCCCGGCTTTGCCGAATACGCGGAAAAGACGGCGGGCATCCGGACGATCCCTGTGCTGGCACTGCGCCGCGGGTGAGATCCGCCAGAATCAGGGCCATTGCTGCCGAGCGCAGTCAGTCGGGGTGTGATTCGTCGAGCAGCCGTTCGAGGTAGTTCAGGTCCTGGCGGATCATGGCGATCGCTCGTGCGGGACCTTCCGGGGGTGCCGACTGCGGGTCCTGGTGGACCAACGAGCGTACTGCCATGTCTGCGAGTTGAGTGGCGATGACTCGGTCGTCGTCCGCGTTTCCCGGCTGATGCCACCAGGCGATCCAGTTGAGCATGCCGATGACGGCCAAAGCCGCGGTCCGCGGATCGACCGGTCGCATCTCGCCGGTGCGGATGCCGTCTTCGACGACGCGGATGAATTCCTTCAGCACGTGTCGGCGGCTCTGCTCGTAGTTGCGTGAGATGTCTTCGGGTAATTCGGCTTCCGATCGGATGATCAACCGGAATCGATCTGGAGCCTGCGCCTGATGCAATGCGATGGCGGTGGCCATCTCGCGGAGCTTTTCCGTCGGACCCAGATCGGTGCGCTCGTTGATGGTATGCAGCAACGCGGCCGGTGTCTCTGTGCTCTCGCTGACCAGGCGGGAGAGGAGTTCGTCCTTGTTGGCCACGTAGTGATAGAGGGCCGGCCGCGTCAGGCCGGTTGCGTCGGCGATGTCCTGCAGCGTGGTGCTCGCGAATCCTCTTTCGGCAAACAGCCGAGTGGCTTGCTCGATGATCTGCTTTTCCACGAGCTCACGGCGAGGGTTGCTGCGGATGCCCGCGCTCTCGGTCGCAGCCTGATCGGTAGAACGGGATTTGCCCCGGCCTCGGGGTCGGCGCTCTTTCGCGGCCTCCTCGCTTGTCATGTCCGAAGGATAACGGGCGCCGACCACTGGTCGCGCACTCATGTCAAGACCCGCGACGCGGACGACGCCGGATCAGCGTCCGGCGTCGCCGGATCAGTGAAGAACGCGAGATGCATCCGTACGCTGGCCAAACCTGCCGCGACATCTGCGCGGCAGGATGTGGGGGCCTCGACGACGACGACTGCATCTGTGTCGTGACCGAGACGTTCGGCGAAATCGAGCCTGCTGAGCAGCGATGAGCGGGTAGATGGGCCGGTGAGCCAGAGAGTTCGTGCGGTTGGCGCGGTCTCGATGAGTGCGGTGGCCTCCGGGCCCCAGGCGGAGTCGAAGTCGATGTCGAGCACTGTCGTGGTGGTGGCGCCCCGCAGGTCCGCCGGTGCGATCCGGTGCTCGAATCGGCGGTCACCGTGGTCGAGTGGTTGCCCGAGTATCCAGTCCGTGATGTCTGTGCCGGGGATCGCGTCGGCCGGCAGGTCCGCGTAGCTCGACAGGCCTTTCCTCACGAGCATGGGCGCGGTGTCGTGGAATCGGCTGAGACTGACCTTTCCGGCGCGGGTCATGTAGGCGATCAGAAGCTGTTCGACCGGTAGGTTCATCCGCTGCGGGAAGGACTCCCACCAGAGTTCGCTGCGGTGCGCGATGTGTTGAAGGTATTCGACGGCGGGGCGGCGAGTTCGCTCGTAGTGCGCGAGCGCTTCCTCGAGGCTCGGGGAGGCGGTGAGTGCGTGGTCGAGTGCGATGGCGTCCTCCATGGCGAGCTTGGTGCCCGAGCCGATGGAGTAGTGCGCGGTGTGGGCGGCGTCGCCGAGTAGTACGACATTGCCGCTGTGCCAGTGCCCACACGAGATGGTTCGGAAGCGCATCCAGCGGGTGCGGTTACCGATCAGCGGGTGGTGCTGAAGGGTGTCGGCGAACGCCTCCTGCAGGTAGTGCAGTGACGTTTCGTCGCTGTCGAGCGGCGCTGTCTGCTCGGTGGAAACATCGAATCCTGCCCGTCGCCACGTGTCCTCGTCGGTTTCGATGAGGAAGGTGCTGCGGTGTGGTGCGTACGGGTAGGCGTGCGCGACGAACGTGCCGTGCTCGGTGGTCACCGGTGTGAATAGTGCGCTCGGAAGAGCGAAATCGGTTCCGCACCAGAGGTACAGGCCGGAGCCGGTCTCGATATGTGGATCGAAGCGGTCTGCGAACTGTGCGCGTGTCCCGCTGTTGATGCCGTCGGCCGCGATGATCAGGTCCGCGTCGAGGCCGGCGATGTCCCGGCGTTCGCCGAAGTGCAGTCGGACGCCGGCCTGTCGGGCTTGTTGCTGCAGTACTTCGAGCAGGGAGGTGCGCGCGATCGCGAGGAGGTCTCCGTTCGGTAGGTGGGCGATGTGCTCGCCGACCTGCATCGACATGTCGTGCGGGTGTGCGGCGGCAACGATGGCCTCGAGCGATGCCGAATCGGCCTCGCGAAGATTGCGCTGTGTGCGGGATGCGAGGCCGACGCCGAATCCGAATGTCTTGTCCGGGGCGCTCTGTTCGTACACGGTCACCTCGGCGTCCGGATGGCTGAGTTTGAGCAGTCTCGCGGCATAGAGGCCGCCGGGTCCACCTCCGAGAACTGCGACTCGCTCGAGATTCATGGCAAAACCCTTCAGTCTTTGTGACGTTTAAGTCGAGTATTCTACGTTGCTGTCGAACAGTCAATGTGATGCGTGCAGCCGAGGTCGTGTGACGAGTGATCGACTTCGGGGCATGCCCGTGTGGACATGCCCCGAAGGTGTTGATCTTCAACAGAACCGGTCGACGGGGTTATCTACACGACCGCGCCGCGTGCGTCGGCTTCGGCGAGCAGTGTCGCGGCTATCTCGGTACGCAACCGCTTCTTGTCGATCTTGTTCACATTGGTGTGCGGCAAGGCCGGCACCCATTCGAGCCGTTCGGGCCACTTGAACTTCGCGACACCGAGCTGCGCCAGATGGTCTTGAATGGCGTTCATCGACAATGGTTCTCCGTCGGTGGCCACCAGATATGCGCAGGTTTTCTCCCCGAGTCGGGGATCGGGCATGGCGACTACCGCCGCGTCGGCGATGCGGGGGTGCTCGAGCAAGAGTAGTTCGAGTTCCTCGGCGTTGATCTTCTCTCCGCCCCTGTTGATGAGGTCCTTGATTCGGCCCTCGATCGACAGGTACCGCGTGCCGTCGATGACGGTGATCGCGGCGAGATCGCCGGTGCGGTAGAAGCCGTCGGAGGTGAAGGCATCCTGGTTGTGGACCGGGGCGTCGAAGTAGCCGGGGATCGTGTACGGGCCGCGGCAGCACAGTTCTCCGACGTCGCCGTCAGGGAGTTCGTTCTCGGTACCCGGCTCGAGGATGCGAATTTCGTCGTCGGGTGCGATCGGGGTTCCCACGGTCGTCAGGCGAGCGTGCGTGGAGGAGTCGAGCGGGGTCACCGTGAACAGCCCTTCGGACATGCCGAACAGCTGGCCTGCCCAATGCCCCGCACCGTCGTCGACTCGTTCGAACAGTTCGGGTGGGACTTTGGCACCCGACAGTACGACCCGTCGGAGAGATGCGCGGGCCTTGTCGAAGTCGGGGGTCAGAACTGCCTGGTAGTGGCCGTGCCCGATGAGGACTTCGGTCGCCTCCGTCCGTGCCATCAACTCGAATGCCGTGGGAGCGTCAGCGGTGGCCAGGACCAGGCAGGCGCCGACGGAATGCGCTGCGTGCAGCCCACACGAGATTCCGGCGTTGTGAATGATCGGTATCAGGTGTGCCACGCGACTGTGTTCGTCCCAGCCGAGCCGCCGCGCGTAGAGCAGGGCGTTGTTCCAGTATTCGGCATGTACGCGCGGAATGACCTTGGGTACACCGGTGGTACCGCCGGACAGCTGGAACGCGACGACATCGAGTGGGTCGATCTGCGCTTCGATCTGTTCGACCACGGCGCGGGCCGCGGCGGGATCGGTCTCGGGGCCGATGTCTTCCAGTCGGGTCACGCCCGGCTGAGTCTTACCCGCCTCGTCGCCGACGCTGATGATGTGCCGGATGCTGGGATGCCCGGCGGCGTGTTCGCGTGCGAACTCCACGAGATCGAATCCCGCGGTGCGGGCCTCGACGATGTGCCCCACAGCGCCGACCTTCCGGCTGACGTGCCCGATCTCGTGCATGCGGTGCGCGGCCAGAGTCGCGACGGGAACCAGGCCGGCCTTGAGGCAGCCGTACCAGGCAAGGACGGTCTCCAGGCGATTGGTCAGCTGGAATATGACCGGATCGAGTCGCTCGAGCCCGAGCCGGACCAGTCCGGCCGCGATCTGGTCGGTCCGCCGGTCCAGTTCGGCGAAGCTCATCGAGCCCTCCGCGCTGATCACCGCCGTTCGATCCGGGAACCGGGTGGCGATCTGGTGCAGTCGCCGGCCGGTGGGATCGGCGCTCCACATCCCGCTTTCGCGGTAATGCCTGGCCCGGTCGGCGGGGAACGTGACGAGGCGTCCGCCCCAATCCGAGAAGGTCACCGCCGCCCTCCTGGTTCCAGTGTCATCGAAGGTTTCGCCGACATTATCGCTCCGCTACCGCGGGGAGGAGGCGGGCGATGTCCAGGGCGTGATCGGGGTGATCGGCGGGGACGATGCCGGAGTAGATGGCGGTCCAGCAACCGGGGCAGCACAGCTGGCGGAAGACGACGGGGGCGTCGACGTACTCGCGCGGATCGGAGGTCACCTGTGGTCCGGCGGTCGAGGAGGGACCTTCGAACCGGGCGAGGTCCAGCGCAGCATTGGTCTTGTCGTCTCCGAGGAGGCGTCCGCACTGGGCGCAGGCGATTGCGCGGGTGTCCCCGATCGTGACCTCCGCCAGGTTGTCGTCGAGTCTGCGAGCCCCGGCCAGGTCGAGCACGGGGGCATCGGACCGAGTAGTGCCGGAGCGGTCTCGGCGCTCCGTGCGCATCTCGTCCCGCCGATCCGAGGTCCGGATCTCATCGGCGCCTCCGCCGGAGAGGATGACTCCATAGACGGTCTCGGCACCGTTTTCGGTGACCTTGCCTTCGCGGAAGTCGGCTGCCACGGCGGCCGGGTCGCGCAGCAACGGATCACCGTAGCCGCCGCCGCCCTGCCAGTGCATGTACAGCACCTCACCGGGTGCCACGTAGCTCTCGGCGTAGCAGGCTCCGAGTTCACGGCCGCCGCCGAGATCGTCGAGGGCGTCGGGGATGCGCCCGGCCGCGAACTGTTCGACGATGTCGGTGCCGCGCGCGAGGACCTCGACGCCGGTATTGCCGGGGTATCCGCCTGCGAGACCGTTGTTCTGGGCGACGGCCTTGCCCGCTGACGCGAGCACCAGGCCCATCGGCAGGCTGGTGCCGTAGGGGGTGATGGCGATGGAGGCACTGACGCCACCGCGCTGGCGTCCGGGTCCGCCGGAGTCGGGTTCCTCGCGGCGCCACAGGGTGAGCAGCGGGTAGAGGAATTCGGTCATTTCGGTGTCCGGGATGCGGCCCATCGGGATGCAGAAGAGGCCACCGGTGTCCATGCCGTCGGCGGTGGGGCGGGCCCCGTAGCCGCCGGCCATCGGCTCCATCATGATGTTGAGGAACGGCACCGACTGTTCGGGGCGTTCGTCGAGACCGGCGATCACGGCGGTGTCCCAGGTGCCGCAGCACGCGGCCTGGACGCTTGTGCCGAGATCGACCGACCGGTCGAGCATCTGCGACAGGCATTCGGCGATCAGGGTGCCGGTGAGCCAGGCGGGGCCGATCGGTCCGCGACTGACCGCGGCGGGGAAGGTGGCGTTGTTGATCGTGCCTTCTTCGGATACCAGGTCGAAGCAGCGCATCAGCCCGCCCGCGGACCAGGGGATGTCGCCGGCGAGGATCGGAAGCAGGGCGAGCATGACTCCGCCGCGCATGCCCGCGTAAGTGCAGTTGATGACGCCGGTCTGCGGATCGGTGCCGGTGAAGTCGAAGGTGAGGTGGTCGGCGGCCTTGGTCATGGCCACGGTGATCTTGTGGATTCCGCGGTCGCCGGTGTGTGACTGATCCTGGTAGCCGGTGGCCTTCCAGGTTCCGTCGGGCAGCGAGGTGAGCTTGCCGCGCAGACGTCCCTCGGCGTCGGCCATCATCCTCTTCATCACGGCCTTGACGGTGTCGGCGCCATACTGCTCGATCACCGCGAGCAGTCGGTTGCGGCCCACCGTGTTGGCGCCGATCTTCGCGCGGAGATCGAGTCCGACGAGCATCGGCACCCGCGAGCGCCGCACCCAGGCGTCGGAGACGTCGCGTTGCAGCTCGTAGTCGCGGACCACCTTGATGGGGGGTGTCGGCAGCGACTCGGAGAACACGTCCTTTGCGGAGGGGTCGAACGAGCCGAGCCCGGATCCGCCGAGGTCGGGTTCGTGACAGATGGCGCTGGTCCAGGCGAAGAGCTTGCCCTCGTGGAAGATTGGTTGGTAGACGATCACGTCGCTCTGGTGCAGGCCGCCGCCGACCCACGGGTCGTTGCACAGGAACATGTCGCCCTCGGTGATGCCCGGGTTGGTCGCGCGGTGCTGGAGGGTCCAGTAGATGGCGAGGTCGACGGCGCCGACGAGCATGGTGTTGTACAGCCCGACCTGCACTTCCTGCCCGATTTCGTCGCTGATCGCGAAGTCGAAGTCGTTGGCGTCGGTGACGATGGGGGAGCCGGACATGCGTTTGAGTGCTTCGCCCATTTCGTCGGTGACCGACCACAGCCGGTGCCGGATGACTTCGTAGGTCAGTGGGTCGAGGTTGTCGATGTGCTCCTGGCTGACGGTGTGGACTGCCAGCGTCGGGGGCAGCGATCGCGCGAGTGCGTCGGGATCGATGGGTCGGCTCGAGAAGATTTCGGAGCCGGGGATTTGCATGGTCATCTTCGGTGCTCCTACTGGGCGACGATGGTGAGGTTGCCGAGGCGGTCGACGGTGCCGGTGGTGTCGTGGGGAACGACGACGGTGGTCGTGGGGACTTCGATGATGGCCGGCCCGTGCAGGACGTGTCCGGCGAGCAGCTTGCTGTAGTCGTAGACGTCGGTGTCGACGTAGCCGATCCTGCCGTCCAGGCACACTTTTCGGGTTCCGATATGTGCTGGTGTGGGATCGGCGGAGTCCGCGGACTTGACCTCCGGCAGCGTGGGGGAGAACGGCAGGAGGCCGGTGGCCCGCACACGGTAGGTGATGGCCTGGATTCCGGCCTCACGGAAGCCGCTGTCTTTTCCGTAGAGTTCGGCGTACCGCTGCTCGAAGAGATCCGACGCAGCGTGGATACCGGCAGCGTCGAGGCTGCCGGAAGGCACCGCTGTCGCTACCTCCGCGAGTTGCATGGTGTAGCGCATGTCGATTTCGCGTTCGATCTCCACCCCGGTGAACGTCAGCCCCTGCCGGTTGAGTTGCTCGAGAACCTGGGACTCGAGTTGGGCGAAGTTGCGCTCGGCACGGGCAGGATCGAGCGGCATGGCGGCCGGGTCGGACAGTTCAGCGGCGAGGACGATGTTGGACGAGGCCAATCCGTAGGCGGAGAACGCCGAGGCCACCTGGCCGAGCGGGACGATGACTTCCTTGACGCCGACCTCTCGGGCGTAGGCGGCGCAGTGGGCTGGGCCGGCACCGCCGAAGGCGTAGAGCACGAAGTCGCGGGGGTCGTGTCCCGCCTCGACCACCGTCTTGCGCAGCAGGTCACCGGTCTGGGCGTTCTGCACGGCGTAGATGGCCGCGGCCGCGTCTTCGACCGACAGCCCGAGGGGCTCGGCGATCCTGGTGCGGATCGCGTCCCGTGCGAGGTCCTTGTCCAGCGGCTTACGGCCGCCGAGGAGTCCGCGTTCGGGCAGGATTCCGAGCACCAGATTCGCGTCGGCGTTGGTCGGTTCGGTGCCGCCCTGGCCGTAGCAGGCCGGGCCGGGGACGGCCTGGGCGCTGTGCGGGCCGATCTGCAGATTGCCGCCGGGATCGACCCAGGCGATGGCGCCGCCGCCGGATCCGATGGCGTGCACCTCGAGGGTGGGGACGTTGATCGGGTGGTGGTTGATGATGGTGCTGGACGCCCGGACGGGTTCGCCGTCGACGACGAGGCCGACGAGGAAGGTGGTGCCGCCCACGTCGGTGGCAATGATGTTGCGGTGGCCGAGTTGCTTGCCGAGGGACACCGCACCGACCACGCCACCGGTCAGCACCGAACCGACGGTGCTGATCGCGTTCTTCGGTGCCTCGGCGGCTGCGACCGCACCGCCGTTGCTCTGCATCACCAGCAGGGGTCCGGCGAGTGTGCGTTCCCGCAGCTTCGACTCCAGTGAACCGAGGTAGTCACGCAGCCCGGGCCCGATCTGGGTGCTCATGATGGTTGTCGCGTTGCGGGCAAATTCGCGGATGCGCGGGCTCACCTCACTCGACAGGGACACGAACACCGTCGGGTCGATCTCGTGGACGAGCTCACGGATGCGCTGTTCATGCGTCGGGTTGCGGAACGACCACAGCAGTGAGACCGCGATCGCGGTGATGCCGTCGGCGAGAAGCGTGCGGATGGCTCGACGGGCGGATTCTTCGTCGAGTGCGACGACGACGTTGCCGTCGCGGTCGAGTCGTTCGGTTACTTCCAGGGCATGCTTCTTTGGTATCAGGCCATGAGATTTGCTCTGCCCCATGACATTTTGCAACTGCTCCGGTGAGCCACCCAGGTATCGGCCCTCGACATTCATGATGTAGATGGAGTCGCGGTGACCCTTGGTGGTGAGAAAGCCGACCGGGGGCACGTTGCCCATGACGAGCGCGTTGAGCGACGACGTGGTGCCGTGTGCGATGTGGTGGGTGTTCGCCAGCATTTCCTCGATCGGGCAGCCCAATTGCCCGGCGAGGACCTCGAGGACATCGATCACGCCGCGGGAGTAGTCCGGCGGTGTCGAGGGGGCCTTCGCAGCGAGAATAGTGCCGGCATCGTCGTCCAATACCGCGTCGGTGAACGTGCCACCGACGTCCACTCCGATCACATATGCCATTGCAGCTGCGCTCCTTCGTGCTGGGGGGAAATTCAGGGGGCGGTGTGAGGTCATCCTCGAACACTCCTTACGTATGTGTCGAGTATTCGACGTGAATGATGACATGTCAAGAGCCAACTGTGAGTGCCGTCACGGATGCGAGGAAGTTATGACGAACCCACACCCGCGCCACTCGGGGCTTGACGAATCATCATCAGCGTCGAATACTCGTCGTAGGCGTAAATCTACGTCCGACTCCACATCAGAAGGGCCACAACATGGGCATTCATCGCATCGGACTCGTCGTACCGAGTTCGAATGTGACGGTCGAGACGGAAATGCCGGCACTGCTCAACCGGCATGCGCACGCGCGGTTCTCGTTTCATTCGAGCCGGATGCGGATGCAGTCCGTGTCCCCGGAACAGCTACGGGCGATGAACGCCCAACGCGAGCGGTGCATCCTCGAACTCGGTGATGCCGGGGTAGACGCCATCCTCTACGCGTGCCTGGTCGCCCTGATGTCGGTGGGGCCCGGAGAGCATCAGCGGGTGGAGGGGCTGATTGCCGAGCAACTGGCCACCGGCGGTTCGGAAGCGGCGATCCGCTCGAGCGCGGGCGCACTCGTCGAAGCGCTCCATGCCATCCACGCCGAACGGATCGTCCTGGTCACCCCCTACGTGCGTCCCCTCGCCGAACAGGTCGTCGCGTACATCGAGGCCGAAGGAATTCAGGTGACGGACTGGCGAGCCCTCGAAGTCGCCGACAACGCGGAGGTCGGCTGCATCCCAGGCCACCGGGTCATGGACGCCGCCCGATCGCTCGACCGTGCCGGAGCCGACGCGTTGGTGATCTCCGCGTGTGTGCAGATGCCCTCACTCGACCTCGTCCAATCGGCCGAAGACGAGTTCGGGCTGCCCGTCCTCTCGGCGGCCACCGCCGGCGCCTACAGCCTGCTGCGGGCGCTCGACCTTGCGGTCGACATTCCCGGAGCCGGCGGTCTGCTGCGTGCCGATGCTCCGGCCACCGCTGTTCAGTAGCATCGAATCCATTGGAGTTCACCATGTCCGACCTGCAACACACAGTCAAAGGCGTCGACCACGTCGCCTACCCGACATTCGACCCCGCCGCGACCGTCACGTTCTACCGCGACGTTCTCGGGTTCCCGGTGGTGCACTCGATCTGCGCGGCCGGCTGGGGCCCGGAAAAACACCCCGACTTCATCCATTTCTTCTTCGATATCGGCAACGACGACCGATTGGCCTTCTTCTACTACTTCGGCCTCGAACCGTTCGACGGCGGCCCGCAGGGCGACTCCTACTCCCGGTTCGCGGAGGACGTCCCGATCTTCTTCATCCGCTCCCGCCATCTGGCAATCCACGTGGACAGCGAAGACGACCTGATGGAATACCGGCGGCGCTTGGATCACAGCTCGTGGCCGGTGGAGATGCAGATCCAGCACGAGACGATCGAGTCGATCTACACCCACGACCCCAACGGCTACATGATCGAAATTACCCGGGCGCTGCGCCCGGTCACCCCGCAGGAAGACCTCGACGCCAACCTGACCATCGACGCCCTCGTCGACATCGTGACCGGCCCGGACCCCAGCATGGCCGCGCTGCTCACCCGCAAAGCCGAACTGATCACCGAACGGGCAGCGGCCTGGCAGCAGGAGCAGGAATCGAAGGAGATGGTTACACGATGACGACCCTGTTCATCCTCGACGTCCCGGAGAACACGGCAGTCGCCGAGGTGGCCGGTCGCAACCCGGAGGTCACCGTCGACCACGTCGGACCCTATTTCCGAATCGTCTCCGACTCGGCCATCGTCATCGACCGCCGCGCCACCGGCTGCCGCCACGCCGTCTGGTACAGCAGCGTCGCAGGATTGGCGCAGTCCCGCATTACACAGTGGGACAAGGACGCCATGCGAGTCGAGCCGCAATGAGTGAGAGCACCCAACGGCTCGGCGCCGGACGGTACATCGACGCCGCGCAGGCCCCCGACGCCACCGTCACGTCGGTACACGAACTCGCCACCGCGGATGGCGCGAAGGTCTCCGGTGTCCTGCGGACGGTGCCCGGCGCGCGCACCGTCGTCGCGCTGACGCACCCGCCTAAGCCATAATTCGATCGGACCGTCATCTGTTGGGGGGGCGGTACAGGGGGGGAGCAGGGGGGGGGGGGGGGGGGGGTGGGGGTGGGGGGGGGGGGGGGGGGGGGGGGGGCGTGTAGCGGGAGCAATGCGAGGAGGGGGGGGGGGCGGGGGGGGGGGGGGGGGGTGATAGTAGGGGGTAGGGACAATCACATGGACGGAAGCACCCTGGGGGGGGGGGGTGACATGGGGGGGGGTACACTCCAATCTACACAGACCCAACGGCGTCACGAGACAGGCTTGGCTTAGAGATGATCGGGCGGCGGCGGACGAAGGGTGGTTCATTGGGGAGGGGTGGGGGGGGGGTTGGTGGGGGGGGGGGAATAGGGTGGATAAAGAAGGGGGGGGGTATGGACACATGTGATACAATAATAGGCGACGAGGGAGAGAACACATGCTGGAGGGGGGTAGGAAGGTTGGATTAGCGTGTGTGTGTGAGGAGGGGGGGAAGTAGAGGTCTATGTAAAATATCTATATATATAGTGGGAGGGGGGGGGTAAATGAGGGTGGAATTTGTAGGGGGGAGGGGGGGGGGGGGAGGGGGGATGGGGGGGGAGAACAAAATATAAAAGTATTGGCAGGATCAAGGGGGAGTTAAATTAAAATAGTGGATAGGGTGAAATAGGGGGGGAGTGCGTAAGATGGGGGGATAACAGAGGGGACAATGTATAGGTAATTTTGAATGTTACGTCGCTGTCGAGATCACACACAGGTCAGGTTGTAATTTATGAGAGGGGGGAGGGGGGGGGGGGGGGAAAAATTATGGATGTTAAGTTAATAAATTATGGAAGAGTAGATAGAGGGTTGATGATAAAGATTAAGATTGGAATATAGTAAGATGAAAAGAAGATATAATGAGGAAAATAAGGTTTAGAATTGACAGAAGGTTAGAGAGAAGGAGGGTATATAAAAGAAGGTGGAATGAGGTGAGAAAGGATAGAGATAAAAGAGTAAAATATAAGGGAGTAAGATAATAATAAGAGGGGGAGGAGTGAGGAGAGGGTTAAATTATTAGGAAAGGATAGGAGCGGTCGGAAAGAAGGTAAATGACAGGTATTAGTAGTAGAGAGGAGGGAGGAAGGAGTGGTAATAGGCCGGACGCCTGGTTGTCGACCTGGTCCGGGCTCAGCAGCAACGCCGACTTCCTGCGCTGCGCCCCGACGGTGACTGCACCGACACTGTTCGTCGAACTCACCGGAGACCAAGCCTGCTTCCCCGACGATGCCAAGACGATGTGCGATGCACTCGGATCGACGGACAAAACCCACGTCCGCGTCGCCGGCACCCACTTCGGCGGACCGATCCGCGACGGCGCACCCACCGGTGCCAGCCTCGCCGCCGGAGACATCGGCGCGTGGCTGGCAGTCAGACTCCCGTAAATAGACGACCACAACTCGATACGCCGGACCTCGCGCCGCAGTGACCTGACTTCTTCCGCAGGTCACCGCGGTCGTCGGTCTGGGCTTACCCTCCGAGCGGAGAAACCGATGCGTGCCCGTATCTCACCCGCAGCCCCCGTTGTCGGGCTCTGCCTGATGGCCCTCGTCCTCGAGGGCTATGACCTCCTCATGTACGGAACAGTGGTTCCGTCACTGCTCACCTACGCCCCCTGGGACCTCGACGCCACAGACGTCGGGATGCTGGGCTCGCTCACCGGCATCGGCATGCTGGTCGGAGCCCTCCTCGCCGCGGCGGTTGCCGATCGGTGGGGACGCCGCCGCACCCTCCTCGCCGCCGTCGTCACGTTCTCCACAGCCATGGGTGCGTGCGCGATCGCACCCACCCCCGAGGTGTTCGGGGCGGGGCGCTTCGCCGTCGGACTCGGCGCCGGTGTCCTCATGCCCACAGCCGCCGCCACACTGATCGAATTCGCCGAACCCCGCGCCCGGGCCCGTTCGGTGGCCATGGGGTTCGTCGGCACCTGCATCGGCGGCATACTCGCCGGAGTGCTTTCCCTGTGGCTGGTGCCCACCCACGGCTTCCGGTCGATGTTTCTCGCCGGCATGGTGCCGGCGCTGATGTTCTTGCCCCTGATGCTCGCGTTCCTCCCGGAATCACCCGCCTACCTCGCTTTCCGTGGAGAACATGCCGCCGCGGCTGCGATTGCCGACCGGTATGGCGTCGAACGCACCGCCGCCCCTACTTCCACCCCGCCCAGCCGGGACCGTGGCCTACACGCACTCTTCGGTATGCACCGCACTCTCGCGACCCTGTTGTTCTGGTGCATGACTCTGCTCTGTTTGCTGGTGTTGTTCGGCGTGGCGACCTGGCTACCCGCGCTGATGAAATCGGCCGGATACCCTCTGGGCGCGTCCCTGTCTTTTCTCCTGACCCTGAACATCGGAGGCGCCCTGGGTGGCCTCGGCGGCGCCGTGCTCGCGGACCGGTACGGGATCAAACCCGTCACTGCAGCATTCTTTCTGTGCGGCGCGATCGCACTACTGCTCGTTACCACCACTCCGCCGTTGGTCGTCGTCTACTTGTTGGTGTTGCTCGCCGGAGTCGGCACGACCGGCACCCAGATCCTTCTCAATACGTTCATCGGCAGTCACTACCCCGCATCGAACCGTGCCACAGGACTGGGTATGGCCTTGGGTGTGGGTCGGATCGGGGCGATCGTCGGCCCCACCTACGGTGGCGTCCTCGTCGCGATCGGGACCGGAACCAACTGGCAACTGGCGGCTTTCGCCGCACCGGCCGTCGTCGGTGCCATCCTGACCGTGCTCGTTCCTCAGCGCACACCGATCCACCGATTCGCTCAGACCCGACGTCCTTCCGCGGCCGCGGATATCGATCGGAACGCTGTTTCATGACCGTCGGCCGGGAGTGGCGCAGATCACGGTCGGATATAGGATGTTCTGCGACATGACGAAGCTGCTCATCGCGATGGCCGGGGCACGAACGATGGACACCTCCGGCTACCTGTTCCGCGCGAAACAGTAAGGGGCAACCACAGTGGCACGCCTGCAGTCACTCAACGTCGGTATGCCGAAAGACGTGCCCTGGCAAGGCCGGACCGTCCACACCGGCATCTTCAAGTACCCCGTCGACGGCCCCCGCATGGTCCGCACGCTCAACATCGACGGCGACGGTCAAGGCGATCTCGGCGGTCACGGCGGAGAAATTCGTGCCGTGCTCGTCTACCAATGTCAGTCCTACGACTTCTGGCGGCGTCATCTCGGTCGCGACGATCTCGAATACGGCCAGTTCGGTGAGAACTTCACCGTCGACGGCCTACCCGACGACGAGGTGCACATCGGTGACCGCTATCGGATCGGTGACGCCGAGTTCGAGGTCACTCAGCCACGCGTCACTTGTTATCGGGTCGGAATGCGCCTGGGTGAACCCGAGATGCCTGCGCTGCTGGTTGCCCACCACCGGCCCGGGTTCTACTTCCGGGTCATCACCGAAGGTCGCGTGCATGCAGGCGACGAGATCATCCGCACCCGGATCGGCCGACACCGCATGAGCGTCGCCGCGATCGACGCACTGCTCTACCTACCCGACCGGGACATCGGCCAACTCCGGAACGCAGTGGACATCCCCGCGCTCAGCCCCGGCTGGCAGCGATCGTTTCGCGATCTGCTCGACACCGCAGAGCACCCGACGCGCGCCGAAGAGCCGCCCGCCGGCGCCCAACCGGACGGCTGGGCCGGCTTCCGACCGCTGCGGGTGTCACGGATTGTTCCCGAGAGCACAACTGTGGCGTCGATCCACCTGGCACCACACGACGACGCCCCGCTGACCCGGCCGAAACCCGGCCAGTACCTCACCCTCCGCGTCGCCGGCGCCGCCGACCCACCACCGGTGCGCAACTATTCGCTGTCCGCCGCTCCGTCGGACAGCGAGTACCGCATCAGCGTCAAACGCGAGACCCAGGGCCTCGTCAGCACCTATCTCCACACGCAGTTACGTGTCGGCGATACCGTCGACGTCGCTTCTCCGCGTGGCGATTTCGTTCTCACCGAAGACCACGATGACACCACGCCCGTGCTCCTGCTCTCGGCCGGCGTCGGGGTGACCCCCGTTCTGGCGATGCTGCATGCACTCGCCGCAGCCCACAGCAAGCGCGACATCTGGTGGCTGCACACCGCCCATTCAGCCGCCGAACACGCTTTCGCAGCCGAAGCGCACCGGTTGCTGACCAGCGTCGACCGAGGTCACGAACACGTCTACTACACCGCCCAGGGGCCGACGGCGAACCTGGTTCCGCCGGCCGTCCCCGGCCGCATCAACCGCGAAGCCTTGGCCGCACTGGGCCTGCCCCCCAACGTGGTCACCTACCTGTGCGGTCCTACCGCGTTCATGGCCGCGCTCCGCGAGGTACTCATGCACATCGGTGTGGAGTCCGACCGCATCCACACCGAGTTGTTCGGCGCACTCCCGGCCATCAACCCTGGACTCACCGACTCCACCCACACCCCGCCGCACCAGCCCCCGGGACCCGTCGGCACCGGGCCGCGCATCACGTTCACCCGCAGCGGACTCACCGTGCCATGGAGCGACGAGTACAGCACCGTCCTCGATTTCGCCGAAGCATGCGACGTTCCGACCCGCTGGTCGTGTCGCACCGGCGTGTGCCACACCTGCCAGACCCCGGTCCTCTCCGGGACCGTCCGATACCGACCGGACCCTCTGGAACCCCCGATCCCGGGCACGACCCTCTTGTGCTGCTCGCAACCCGAAACCGACCTCATTCTCGATCTCTGACAAGCCAGGGGGCCCACGTGGCTTCTCTGAGCGTCTTTCGGTGACACGATGGGCGGTAGCGGTGCCTCCCTCGACGGTCACCGAGTCGCCGGCGTCGGCGGCGGTGTCACCGTCCTTTTGCCTTGGAAGGTGAGGCCGGTGTCCGCGGCCTGACCGCCGCCGTCACCCGATGTCACCCGATGTCAGTAACAGGTACTATTGTGCAGCAACGCATTTCGCAGTTCGTGTCGACCGTTGACAGCTACCGGCTCGCTCAGGAGGGTCCGTCGCGCCAACTACCGCTGGAAAACGCAAAGCGTCACGGATCGATGATTTCCCGCGCCTACTCACACAGTAGTTAAGATTGCGTCGTGGACGGTGTCTGGCCGCTTACGGGCAGGGATGAGGAACTGCGGCGCATCTGGGCGGCTATCGAAGGCTCTGGTGATGGCTCTGGGGTTCTTGTGGCGGGCGGTGCCGGTGTTGGCAAGAGTCGGTTGGCGAGTGCCGCCGTCGCCGTACTTGCCAAACGGCACGCCGTCCGGTGGGTCACCGCTACGGCCTCGGCTCGAACTCTTCCGTTGGGAGCGTTTGCTCAATGGGCACCGATCTCGCAGGCCGACCCGATGATGGTCATCTATACCGTCATCAAAGCGCTCACTGCTGGCGACAAGCCCGTAGTCGTGGCCGTCGACGACGTTCACCTGCTCGACGACCTGTCCGTCGTCGTCATCCAACAACTCGTGCAGCGCGGCCTTGCCAAGGTCGTGCTCACCCTGCGCAGCACCGGCCCCCGACACAGCCTGGGGATTATTGATGCGGAAGTCAGGGGCCGGCTTGCGGCTCGCAGCCGATCCCGGGGTTGGATTCAGCTCGTGCTGTCGCGGGTAACCCGAAACCGATCCGAGGCAACACCCGCGTACAGCTGCTCCCGACCAGGACCAATCCGATGACCTCACACCGGCACATCACCACCGATCACGACGAGATCCGCGGTTGGATTCAGGCGCACCACGGCGCACCGGCACGAACGGCGGCGACCACCGACGCCGTAGGCGCTCTGCATATCGACTTTGCCGGGGTCCGCACTGGCGCGCTCGAGCACATTTCCTGGCAGGAGTGGTTTACTGCGTTCGATGCGCAGGGCCTCGCCCTGTGCTACCCGGATCCGCATGTGCGCGGCGGAGCGAGCGCGTGGTTCGAACTCGTGCCCCGCGGTCTCGGCGGCGGGTTTCATCCCTGACGTGAGCGGAGTGCATACGTTCGGGGGGTGTTGGCAGTCGCACTCAGCGCCCACCTCGGTACACCATCGGGCCTGACCAGCGGGAATTCGCTCACGCCGTGACCGGCTCGTGCCATGTAGCGACACTCCGAGCGCATCGTGGGCGGTGGGGATGTGTCGGTTGCGCGCCCGCGTACCGGGGTACGCGTCGCGAAAGACCACGTTGATCCGAAGGTCGGGGCGCCGGAGGATGTCCGCCGATGACCGATATCGTCACTGTCGACGAGAACGGGCGCTACCGGCTGCATCTGGAGCGCCGTTTGCACCACGACTGTGACGAGGTGTGGCGGGTGCTCCGCCTGCTGCATCCCGAGTGTGGAGACACGGGCATGGCGTGCCGTGCCCGGCCGCCCAGCCTGCTCGAGTACGCCTGCGGGGAGAGCGTGCTGCGGTGGGACATCACCGGCGACGGGCACTCCCGGTCGGTTCTGCGGTTCAGCCACCAGTGCCCCCGCCGTCAAGACGGAATCGAAGAGATGGGCTGGTGGCTCACCGAGCTCGACGTCCTCGGCGAACTACTCGACGGGGTGGAGGTGACCGATTTCCAACGCCGTGCCGAGGACATGATCGACCGCTGTCGACGCGCGTTCGAATAGGGACATCCCACGGCAGTAGCTGAGCGGCATGCGCGATTTGGCGTGGCTCGCGGCCAACCAGGGAAGAATTGGCATATGGCCCAGCCACCCAGCTCTACGCGACCCGTGAGCCCGGGTGTAGTGCGGTAGCCCGACCACGCTTGTCCCCGAGTTCTCGCGTTGTGTGCGCGGTTCAGCGGCCCGTTCCGTGGGTATCGGGATGGTGCAGTGCGTAGCGGCCGGGCCCGGTGGCCTTGGCCCGGTACATCGCCCGGTCGGCGTGATGAATCAGCTCGTGCGGGGAGACGTTGGCACCGGTGACGGCGATACCGATACTCGCGGTGATCGGTCCGTCACCCGGGTGCGGGTCCACGGTGGCGATTCGGTCGGCGATCCTGATCACGTCCGCGGGGCCGGTGACGGCCGGGCACAGGATCAGGAATTCGTCGCCGCCCAGGCGCGCCACGGTGTCGGTGGGCCGGACCACGGACCGTAGGCGGTCGGCGAGTCGGATCAGGGCGGCGTCGCCGCCGGCGTGCCCCAATCGGGCGTTGAGGTGTCGGAAGTTGTCCAGGTCGATCACCAACACCGCCACCCGGCCGCCGGTGCGGGCCGCCTGGTCGAGGGCGGAATTGAGACGCTCCAGGGCCAGGGTGCGGTTGGGTAACCCGGTGAGCGGGTCGTGCAGGCTCCGGTGCCGCAATCGCTCCTCCGCCTCGATGCGGTCGATCGCGGTGGACAGCACCGCGGCCACCGCGCACAGGAGGGCCACCTCGCATTCCCGGGTGGGGCGCGGACGTATGCCGTATGCGGTCAGCACCCCCCAGATCGGGTCGTGCCCGATCGGCACGCCGATGCCGCCGCCCAGCCCGTGCGCGGCCATGTCCGCGGTCGCGAACCGTCGCTCGCGGGCGCGGTCCGGGCAGCACACTACCGCCGTCTCGGTGGCCATGTACCCGGTCAGCGAACCGCGGCCGGCGGCGACGGTGCGCGGGCGCGGCCCGGGTCCGTGGTAACCAAGCACCGTCAGGGCCGCCCCGCCGGTGTCCGGCACCCGGGCCACCGCCGCGCACCGCGTCCCCAGCAGTGCGGTGACCTCAGCGGTCGCGGCGGTCAGGAGAGTGTCGAGGTCGGCGGTGACCGCCAGCCGGCTCAGCTCGGCGAGTACCTGTTGTTCCCGGCACCGCTGGTCGGCCGCCGCCAGGGCGGCGAGCAGCGATTGCTCCTGCTCGCCGGAGGTGGACGGCTCCCGGCCGATTACCCCGATCAGCAGCGGGTGCCCGTTCTCGTCGCGTTCGGTGACGAAGACCGACACGGCCGCCGGGATCGGTGCCCCGGTGCGCAAATTCCGCAACTCCGTTCGCCCGCACCACCGACCCCGTCCGGTCAGGGCGGCCGAGACCTCCGGTGCCTGCGTTACCGCGCTGGCGGTGCAGAGGTCGGCGGCCCTGCGCGCGGACACCTCGCCGGCCTTCGGGAACCCCACCAGGGCGGCCGCGGCCGGGTTCAGATAGCGGATTCGGCCCGAACCGAACTCCCACAGCGCCATCGGGGCGGGCGCGCATTCCAGTGCGGCGGCCAGCTGCGCCGACGTCGCCGCGCCCGGGAACGATCCCGTCTCGGATCGGGTCACCCCTTCGGGGAACTCGGATTGTGCGGCGCCCTCCGGCACCCGATACGGTTCGAATAATTCAGTCACGACTGGTCGGTTTCATTCTCGGACAACACCTTTCAGTGAATAGCTATGTCGCACCGGCTACCGCATTCGTTTCACGAGAAGGTTCCCGGGTCGCGGCATCGGCGGCGGTGACACGCCCAGGCGGAGATCTCCACGGTCCCGATGCCCCACGCCGGGGCACCTGCCGATTCACTGGCGTGCGGGGCGTGGTTTTGGGCAAGCCGCACTGGCCGATGATGCTGATGAAGACGCCGCATCCGGTGTTCGTCCGCGCCGCCTCCGTGGGGTGTGCCCGTTGCACATGCTGCGCCGGGAATTTCCGAAACCCGTCACTCCCGTGCGCGGTGATGAAATGCAGACACGGGACTCTCGGATATCCGTGTCGGCAAAATCATTCGCACATACTGCGAAGCGCCCCTCATCCTCGAGCCGCGCTTATCTCGCGGAGATCCACATTCTCGAACCGCGCTTCACGAAAGTTATTCCGGGTTAGCCTCCCCAATTTCGGGGTGACGATATCGACTCGACTGCGCGGCCGCCTGCCGACCGGGAACCGGTAGGCCGAGCTCACTTCACGGCCGAGGATGGCGGTAGGGGTTGGCGGCGAACTAGCCGGTGATCGTGCTGATCAGCGCGGTGGACCGGCTGCCCCCAGGTGAGCCGGGCCACCGCTGTCCTGGATTTGCTCCGTCGGTCAGCTCAGGCCGATGCCCATCAGAATTCACTCCTCTCGTGGTGATGAATCCACGGGATCGTCGATCCCCCGCTTACGGTGCCTATCGCGCTTGGGGTCGAGGAATGTTTCGCAAAAAACCCGAATTTCTCACATAATGAAATTAACAACCGCCCATAACGTTCTGGAAATTAACAACCGCCCATAATGTTCTGGGCAATCGATTGCGCAGCGGGGTGACTTAGAATTACTCGGCGCCTTTGTTTCTCGTGTGTATTTGCGTGATCCACGAGGTTACGGAGGTGGGGGCCGCGCACTCGACCTCGCCCCGCCGCGGCGGGGCGCCCCGCCCGGCCGAAGGGGTTCGGCGGCCGGAGCGGGGCTGGCTGCCCGGTCCGCCTTCGCGGCGCGGGCAGCGTACTCAGCGGGTACCCGCAGACAACTGCGCTACGCGGGTAACCAGGAAGGCCGGCAGACCCCGCGGTCATTCGGTGCGGTCCTGTCCGATCGGGACGCCGTGACGAACGAACTGCTCGCCGAACACGACGACGAGTTCGCCTCCACCCTCCGGGAACTCGAGGGCTTCGCTCAGATTGAGCGTCGCCGACGCGGGGTAGTCGGCGGGAACGAAGGCACCACCCACCGACCACGGCCCCCACCCTTTTCGCCGACGCCGGCGCCGAGGTGCACCACATCTACTCGACAAAGGGGTTGGGCGATGACAGGCAAAGGTCAGATGGCGTTGGCCGTGGGTGCCGGGTACATGCTGGGCCGCACGCACAAGATGAAGTTGGCGCTGATGCTCGCGGGCGCCGGAGCATCCAGTCGGTTTCCTTCTGGCTCACTGGGTGTGCTCGGTCAGGCCGGCAAGCTACTCGCGGATTCGCCCGAGGTCGCCAAGCTCGGCGAGACGGTCCGCAAGGAGTTGATGAACGCGGCGAAGACGGCCGCGGTCACCGCGGCCAGTCACCGCATCGACTCGCTCAACTCCCGGTTGCAATCGGGTGGCGACGAGGCCGCGGGCGGGAAGAGGTCCAAGCGCAAGAGTCAAGAGGAGCCCGAGGACGACTACGACGACGAGTACACGGAGGACGAGACCGCCGAGGAGGACGAAGCCGAGGAGGAGGCGCCCCGCGCCCGCAAGCGTCCGGCCCCACGCCGCCGCACCTCGAGCAGCGGTAGTTCCCGGCCCGCCCGGTCACGGTCCCGGTCGTCGACGAACAACGACGACGAAGACGACGATCTGGCCCGAGCCAGGGCCCGCAGGACGCGCGCGAAGGCGACGACCGATTCCGTACCCGTACGACGACGCACCCGGAAGTGATCAGCGATGACCTCGAATCTCGACAGTGCAGCGAAGAAGCTGCGCCAAAACGTGTCCGGTGAGGCCGCATCGGTGTCACCGCTGAAGAAGGCGGCGCAGGGCCTGCTTGGCACCGTGACCGACAAAGCGATGTCCACCGTGTCCGACAAGGTGCAGGGTGCGGCCGGCCGGCTGACCGACTACGCCGAGGGCGGCGGTGGAAGCCTGCTGTCCGCGGTCACCGGCAACGGCAACGGTGACGGTGACGGTGACGGGGACGAGAAGGGCGACGGCAAGTCACTGTTCTCCGGGCTGACCGACAAGGTGAAGGACACGGCGTCGGATGTGAAGGACGCGGTCACCGGTGGTGGCGGTGGCGGTAAGGGCAAGAAGCTCAAGTTGACCAATATCGTCGAAACGATCGATGTCGGTGTCCCGGTCCAACTGGCGTATAACCAATGGACCCAATTCGCGGACTTCCCCTCCTTCATGAAGAAGGTCGAGCGAGTGGAGCAGGAGGCGGACGAGAAGCTCGAGTGGAAGGCTCAGATCTTCTTATCGCACCGCACCTGGGAAGCGTCGATCATCGAGCAGGTCCCGGATGAGCGGATCGTGTGGCGCTCGAAGGGCGCCAAGGGTTTCATCGACGGTGCGGTGACGTTCCACGAGGTGACCCCGGATCTCACCCGCATCGTTCTGATCCTCGAGTACCACCCGAAGGGATTGTTCGAGAAGACGGGAAACCTGTGGCGTGCACAGGGACGGCGAGCGCGTTTGGAGTTGAAGCACTTCGGACGCCATGTCATGACCCAGTCCGTTCTCCATCCCGACGAGATCGAGGGGTGGCGCGGAGAAATCCGGGACGGCAAGGTCGTCGAACCCGAGGAGTCCGAGGACATCAACGAGGAACCGGACGACGACGAGACTGCCGAAGACGAAGAGCCGCAGGACCAGGAGGACGAGTCCGGCGAGTACGAGGAAGAGGAGGAGCCGGAGGACGAGACCGGCGAGTACGAGGAGGAGGAGGAGCCGGAGGACGAGACTGGCGAGTACGAGGAGGAGGAGCCGGAGGACGAGGCCGCCGAGGCGGAGGAGGAGGAACCGGAGGAAGAGCCGGAGGACGAGACCGGGGAGTACGAGGAGGAGGAGCCGGAGGACGAGGCCGCCGAGGCGGAGGAGGAGGAACCGGAGGAAGAGCCGGAGGACGAGACCGGGGAGTACGAGGAGTACGAGGAGGAGGAGCCGGAGGACGAGACCGCCGAGGCGGAGGAGGAGCCGGAGGACGAGACCGGCGAGTACGAGGAGGAAGAACCCGAGGAGGAGCCCGAGCCGCGCCGGCGTCCCGAGCCGCGGCGGCGTCGTCCCCGGAAGGCCGCAGCAAAGAAGGCCCCCGCAAAGAAGGCCGCCGCGAAGAAGGCCCCCGCGAAGAAGACCCCCGCGAAGAAGGCCCCGGCAAAAAAGACCCCTGCAAAGAAGACCGCAGCAAAGAAGACCACAGCAAAGAAGGCAACGCCGCGGCGTAGGACAGGAGCACGCGCATGACCACGGCCGGTGGACCTAGCTCGAGCAGTCTCGCCGACGTCATCGACACCATCCTCGACAAGGGCCTGGTGATCGATGCGTACGTGCGGGTCTCGCTGGTCGGTATTGAACTGCTGACGATCGACGCCCGCGTTGTCGTCGCCAGCGTCGACACCTACCTGCGGTTCGCGGAAGCGGTGAACCGGCTCGAGATCGGCAGCGAGCCCAAGGGGCTGACGGACCTGGCTGGGGGCGGCGAGGGAGGCGCTGAATCGAAAACTCAGGGCGCACTCGGGGCCGCCGGCGAGAAACTCGGCGACCTCCTCGGCGGCGGACAGGAAGAACCTCAGCGCGAACGGGTTTCACGCAAGTCCACTCGCGAGGACAAGTGATGTCGACGTCGGAACAGGCCAACGGGCACCCGAGGGCCGACCGGTCGGACCGTTTCGAGCAGTGGTGTAGTCGTCGAATTACTCAGTCTCTGGCGGTCTTTGATCGATTGAACTTCCGGAGTTCCGGGTAGTCCGGTAGTCCGCACTTACATCTCCACTTCGGGTATGCCACTGGCGAGCTGGACGCCGCGGCGGCGGTGAGAGCGCAGAGCGTGCCGAGGAACGATCGATACCGCCACGGGTCGAGCCGCCCGCACACGGCGTTGCGGAGGGCGATAGCGGGGCAGGGAGGAGCGAGGAGGATGACCACAGCGGGTGGGCCGAGTTCGAGCAGCCTGGCCGATGTCATCGACACCATCTTGGACAAGGGCCTGGTGATCGACGCGTATGTGCGGGTCTCGCTGGTCGGTATCGAACTGCTCACCATCGACGCCCGCATCGTGGTCGCCGGCGTCGACACCTACCTGCGATTCGCGGAGGCGGCGAACCGGCTCGCGATCGGCAGCGAGCCGAAGGGGCTGTCCGATCTGGTGTCGGGCGGGACGGAAAAGATCGCGAAGTCGAAGACGAAGAGCGCCATCGAAGAGAAGCTCGGCGGCCTGCTGGGCGGGCAAGAGGAACCGGAACGGGAACGGGTGTCGCGCAAGTCGACTCGAGGTGACAGGTGATGGCTACATCGGAGCAGACGAAGAAGCAGAAGAGCGAGAACACAGAGAAGTCGGAAAAGTCGGACAAGAAGCAGACGGCGGGGGTGTACGTCTACGGCATCGTCCCGGCCGACGTCGAACCTGGGGACGACGCGACCGGGATCGCGGATGGGAAGGTGGAGGTCGTCGCGAGCGGTGACATCGCCGCCCTGGTGAGCGAAGTGTCGGTGGACCGTCCGATCGGCAAACCCGAAGACCTCCGTGCCCATGCGAACGTGCTGGACGGGACGTCCCGGGTGGCGCCGGTGCTGCCGCTGCGGTTCGGTGCGGTGCTCACCGACGCCGACGCCGTGAAGGAGGAACTGCTCTCGGCACATGCGGACGAGTTCGCGGCGGCCCTCGAACAACTGGAGGGCAACGCCCAGTACGTGGTCAAGGGCCGGTATGCGGAGCAGGCGATCCTGCGGGAGATCCTCGACGAGAACGAGCAGGCGGCGCAGTTGCGTGAGGAGATCCGGGACAAGTCGGAGGACGCGGGCCGCCAGGCGCGGATGGCGCTCGGGGAAGTGGTGAACAACGCGATCGCCGGCAAGCGTGAGGAAGACACCCGCAAGACGGTCGATGCCCTGGGCGACCTCACCGACTTCGTCAACCGCCGCGAACCCACGCACGAGGAGGAGGCCGTGCAGGTCGCGGTCCTCGTCGACGTGGACAGGCAGGACGAACTCGAACAGGCTGTGGGAAAACTGGCCGAGGAGTGGGACGGCCGGGTCGAGCTGAAGCTGCTCGGGCCGATGGCCGCCTACGACTTCGTGGTCACCCAGAATCCGGCGGCGCAGGGCTGAACCACGGGATTGCTGTCTTTCATCGTCACGCTGCCGCTCCAGCCGGTGAAGGGTGTGATCTCGCTGGCGGAGTTGATCCAGCGGCAGGTCGAGGAGGAGATGCACAATCCGGCGGCAATCCGCCGCGGGCTCGAGGAACTCGAGGAGGCCCGTGCCCGGGGTGAGATCACGGCCGAAGAGGAGGAGCAGGCGCAACAGGCGCTCATCGACCGGTTGACGGGATCACCCTAGGGAAATCACCGGCAGGGCCGCGCTGGATCCGCGGTGCGGTAGCGATGGGACGGATGCGGTGCGTGGTCATCCCGATTCCGCGGTCCCGGACAGGCCTGCCGCGGTCGTGTGCCCGAGTTTGCTCTTCACACCCTCGGCCGCGAGGGCGGACGGGGCGGCGGCCGGGTGTCGACGTGGCCCGATCGAGGATCGTCGCCGCTGCCGGTGTTTCAGCGTCGGGGGTAACAGCGGGGCCGCACCCTCGATACACCATTATGGAGAGACGACGTGCGGATCCGGATACCGCTCTGGGCTACCTCGAAGGACTTCCCGCGCTGGTGCTGCTGGAACGGCTCCCGGTGCCGGTGCTCGCTGTCGACCGCGACGGTCACGTCGTGCACGTCAATCGCGCGTTCGAGGCCATGATGGGGTATCCGCACGATGTGCTCTCGGGGCGATCGATGCGAGATCTGCTCCCGACGGCGTCCCCTCCGCGGCCGGTTGCAGAGGATCTGCAACAGTCGGCGGGGACGATCGTGACGCTCACGCACCGAGACGGTTCTGCCGTGCGGGCGGCGATCAGCAAGTCCGTGCTGACACGTGCGGACGACCCGGTATTGCTCGTCTGCTTCCAGGACGTGACCGAGCTGTTGTGGGACGGTGGAAACGCGCCGACCTTCGGGTGAGGCCGCGATCGTGTCCGGTCGCTGGTCAGTGTCCGGGGGCCCGGAGGGTGCGTCGCGCAGGTCTCGAACGACACGTCCTTCACGCATGGGTTCTCGGTACGCACTCGGTCGGCGGCATCGGCCAACGCCGCCGACCCGCGAACGCCCGTGGTCGGGGCGCTGTTCAAGAGGACGGTCGGTGGGGTACTCGCGATCGGTCGGGATCGGCGCGCCCAGGCGAAAACACCTGGGGGCCGGAAGTGAGGAGCACAGCAATGACCACAGCGGGTGGTCCGAGCTCGAGCAGCCTGGCGGACGTCATCGACACCATCTTGGACAAGGGCCTGGTCATCGACGCCTACGTGCGGGTGTCACTGGTCGGTATCGAACTGCTCACCATCGACGCCCGCATCGTGGTCGCCAGCGTCGACACCTACCTGCGCTTCGCCGAGGCGGCGAACCGGCTCGCGATCGGCAGTGAACCGAAGGGCCTGTCCGACCTCGTGTCCGATGTCAAGGACAGTGGCAGCACGAAGTCCAAGACCAAGGGTGTCCTCGAGGGCGTGGGGGAGACGCTCGGTGAGCTGCTCAGCGGATCCGGAAGCGAACGCGAACCGGCACCCCGGCGGAGGCGGAAATGACCTCCGCCGACGACACCGACGACAACGACAACGACGAGGGTGCTTCGGCGGCGGTGATCTATGTGTATGGCATCGTGCCCGCGGACGTGCAACCCGAGGACGACGCCTCCGGCGTCCACGACGCCCCGATCGAGATCGTCGAACACGGCGACATCGCGGCGTTGGTCAGCGAGATCGACCCGGACCAACGACTGGGCACCCCCGCGGACCTGCAGGCCCACGCCCACATCCTCGACGGCACCTCGCACGTCGCCCCGGTGCTGCCGCTGCGGTTCGGTGCCGTCGTGTCCGACCGTGACGCGGTCATCAACGAGCTCCTCACCGAACACGAGGACGAGTTCGCTGCCGCTCTCAATGAGCTCGAGGGCTTCGCCCAGTACATGGTGAAGGGCCGCTATGTTGAGGAGACCATCATCCGCGAGATCGTCGACGAGAGCCCGAAGGCCACCGACCTGCTCGAAACGATCCGCGACCAGCCCGAGGAGCTCACCCGGGACGCCAGAATGGCCCTAGGGGAGATCATCGGCCAAGCCCTCGAGGCCAAACGGGACGCGGACACCCGCACCACCCTCGACGCGCTGTCACCGCTGACCGACACCGTCACCGTCCGCGAACCCACCCACGATGAGGACGCCGTCCAGCTCGCGGTCCTCTTCGAGGTGGACCGGCAAGGCGAACTCGAACGGACGGTCGGCGACCTGGCCGAACGCTGGGACAACCGGGTCACCATGCGCATCCTCGGCCCCATGGCCCCCTACGACTTCGTGGTCACACCGAAGCCGGAGGGCTGACGAAAAGGTCTGTGGTCGTTCAGGGTTCCCAGAGGCTGTGCTCACCCTGCACGTACCGGCTTTCGTGCGAGGTGTCCCGAGTGCGCGTTGAACCGCACCCGGCATCGGAGCGTTGGGTGCTGCGGAGGGTGGCTCCTGACATCACTACGCCGGCGGAAGCCCGGGCAGACGCACTCACCTGGCTGGACTTCGTTCTCGATGTCGATCTTCCCGACCCACCGACGTCACCACCGCATAGGTCGGGCCAAGTTCCCAGTACGTAGGACCGCCGGTTAGTTCTGTGCCTTCGGCGATGTGTCGGGGTGCCCGTAGCCAGGGGGCGCGCCCGGCCGCCGCTCGACCCCCAACGAATGGTGAGGGTCCGGCGGCGCCCTCGCCTCGGTGAGGGGAACCAGCCCACACCACCTGGATGGACCGAAATCGCTTGTCGTGCATCGAATCTCACCGTTCCGGTGCGGCTGTTCTCGGTGTGTTATCGACCGATTGTGACCGATCATTCCGTCGCTGATGCCATTCCCGGCCCGTCCTGCGCCCGAAGCGGCGCCGCCGGCGCTTTCAGTGGTGTTCGCGTTTGCCGATGCCGGGGTTACCGGCGGTGCTCGTGTGGTCTGTACTGGTCTCGGGATCCTGCTCGGCGCGTAGTTGCGCGTTGTCGGCTTGCAGGCGGCGGTTGTGGCGTTCGAGTTCGTCCGTGCGGTGCTCGAGGTCGAGAACCCGGCCGATACCGACGAGGTTGACTCCGGCCTCGATGAGTTCGGCGATGCGCCGAAGCCGGGCCAGGTCGTAGTCGCTGTAGCGGCGGGTGCCGCCGTCGGTGCGGCCTGGGGTGATCAGCCCGTAGTCCTCGTACAGGCGCAGCGCGGCGACCCCGAATCCGGACAGCTCGGCGGCTACCGAAATGCCGTAAACGCCGCGCAGCGACGGTGATTCGGAGTCGTACCGCTCGAATTTTTCGGGCACTTCTGCTCCGATCGGGAATTTTCTCGCGCAACCTCTTGTCATGGTCTATGACAGATGCTATACCAAACCTACAGCATCTGCTGGAGTTTACCTGGTGGAATGAAGAGAGTGTTTCAGGAGGTGGACACGATGTTGATGCGTACGGATCCGTTCCGCGACCTCGACCGTCTG
Source organism: Rhodococcus sp. JS3073 (assembly GCF_026810085.1). NCBI lineage: Bacteria > Bacillati > Actinomycetota > Actinomycetes > Mycobacteriales > Nocardiaceae > Rhodococcus > Rhodococcus sp. JS3073. The sequence continues at coordinate 8,061,784 of NZ_CP113951.1, forward strand.
ACACAGCAGATCCTCGGCACCGCGGCCCGTCCGGCGGTGATGCCGATGGACGCCTGGCGTGAACAGGACCGGTTCGTGGTGGAGTTCGATCTACCCGGCGTGAATGCCGACTCGCTGGATCTGGACGTCGACAAGAACACTCTGACGGTGCGTGCCGAACGGTCCGCGCTCGACGAGAACCGAGAGATGGTTGCAGCCGAGCGTCCGCGCGGGGTGTTCAGCCGGCAGCTGTTCCTGGGGGAGAACCTCGATGCGGACAAGATCGAGGCGAATTACGACGCCGGGGTGCTGCGGTTGACGATCCCCGTCGCGGAGAAGGCCAAGCCCCGCAAGATCGAAATCAGTAGTGGGCATTCGGAGAAGAAGGCGGTCACCGCCTGAGCGCGGTCGACAGGGAGACCGTCAACGCTCGACTGAGATGACACGGCTCGGGAGGGGTGAATTGTCGATGACACTGGCGAACATGGTCACCGACGTGAACGCCACCGTAATTCCGGAGCGCGGCGCACGCGAAGTGGTGTGGCCGTGGCACGAGCTCGACTACGCAGTGCTCGAGGCCGATTCGGATCGCATCCTCGCCGACGCGCTCACGCCGCAGGCCGTGGTCCTGCTCGCTCGGCTGGCGACTGCGCCGGCCGGTCCGCCGCAGCCCTTCCCTCCCGCTTCGATGGGGTGGACGGTGTCGGCTCCTCCGGTCCCGGAGATCCGGGCCACGCAGCGTTCGCCACCGGCACCCGGAAAGTCCATCCGCAAGAGTATGTTTCGTCTGTGATGTCGTTCGGAACGGGGTGATGAATCAGACGAGTGCACCAGCTCACGGGGTTCGACCGCTGCCGCCTCCTTCACCTGTCATTGCTTCGCGCGCGGCGCGGCGAACCCGGGGCACACCGCCCGGTGCCGCCGATCAACGAAAAGGACCACACGACGGCGCCGACCGCGCACCCGACAACAATCCGTGGTGGTTGTGTCGGATCGACCGGGGCGCACGGCCATTAGTGGCAGACGGTCTTCGTCGGCTGTTCCGGGCGGGGCAGTGCCCACCTGTCACATTCACGAGAATCAGGAAAAGCGGGTGGGCCTTTCGTGCGGGTCGGGCTCGCCCGTTCTGGTGGTTCCGGCACCTCGATGCCCGGGACCACCTCTTCTCCGGCGCATCGCAGGAACGAAACGACGTGACGGCCGCCAATCGGGATCCGTATCAGGTGCTGGGACTGTCCTCGTCGGCGTCCCAGTCCGAAATCACCAGTGCTTACAGGCGGCTGCTGCGTGAACACCATCCCGACACCCGCACACGCTCCCGGTCCTCCAATCCGGCGGCGGACGAACACCTCCAGCGCATTCTGTCCGCCTACGCCCTGCTGCGCGATCCCGAGCACCGCGCCGCCCATGACCGGGCGGTGACCGAGAGGGCAGAGGCCGAATCCGATGTCCAGCCTCGGCGACGGCCGGAGGCTCCGACCCGGCCGGCCACCCCGATCCGCATCCGGGTCGTCGTGCGCGGTACCCCGCCGCCGCAGGGCCCACCCGCAACGGGGTTGTGGGTGAGCCCGGTGCAGTGGCACCGCTGACATGAGCACTCACCCGGTTGCAGCGACATCGCGCCGCCGTGCGGGAGGTGCCGATGAGGATCATCAGGGCGTCGTTCCGCCGAGGTGAACAGGTAGGTAGGTGGTGGAACATCCGTTGCCGCTTCAGTCTCGTTCGGGGCCGCCGGGCCCTTCCGTGGAGTTGCGGTGGGCATGAGAAGGCTGCCCGCGCTGGCGCTGGGGGCCTCGACGGCTGCGGTCGCGGTGGTCATCGCAGCGCCGCCCGCCTCCGCCGATACTCCCGGCGACGCGGACTCGCCGTGCTCGCCGCGACGCTGGCTGACGCGGTCACCATGGCCACCGACGCCGCGCAACCGGACGTGGTGGTCGATCCCAGCCGCTGGCAGACCGTCGCGAACATCGCGGCCACAGGTCTGAACAATGCCGATGCCAGCGGCTCGTCCGGCGACACCCGGAACCTGCTCGCCGGATGTCTGAGTGAATTCGCCGCGACCGGATCCGCCGCATCCGATGTGCTCGGCTCCTGCGCCGACGAACTCGGCGCCGTCGACGGCGGCATCGCCCCCGACTGGTTGCCGCACTCCAACTCGGTGACGTCTCCGAATCCGCAGGCCCCGGCTCGTTCGACCACACCCCCGCCGGTGTCGAGGCGCCCTCACCCGAGGGGCCTTCACCGGAAGCGAACACGGGCACCGCCGCCGCGACCGGCGAGCGAGAGGCCGAGGCCGCCGCGACGCCGGCCCCGCAGCGGCCGCGCACCTGGAATCGCCCCGGGACCAAGGAATTCGTGGCACCCAGCGCGGGCACCGTCACCTCCACCATCGGGAACGGACGCGGCCACGAAGGCATCGACATCGCGAACACACTGGGTGCCCCGATCGTCGCCGTCGCGGACGGTGAAGTCATCGACGCCGGCCCGGCCCAAGGGTTCGGGTTGTGGGTGCGGATCCGGCATGACGACGGCACCATCACCACCTACGGGCACAACAACGACAACCTGGTCGAGGTGGGGCAGCGGGTCAAGGCCGGACAGCAGATCGCCACCGTCGGCAATCGTGGCCAGTCGACCGGCCCGCACCTGCACTTCGAAATTGAAGACTCGGACGGGGAAATCGTGGATCCGGTCAAGTGGCTGGCGAAGGGCGGTGCCTCCATCGTCGGTCTCGACTGATCAAGCCTTTCTGTTCTCCGCCGCCGGAGGGAACACCCGGCACCAGAGGTCCTGCAGTGACGCAGCAGCGTGGAAATGGTGGTCGGTGATGATCGACGTCGAGGGCAGCATCGTCATCGACCGCCCCGTCGGGGAGGTCTTCGACTTCACTTCGAACCGAACGTGGAGATCACGTTCACCGGTGCGTTCGGCCCGGGCCGCTTCGAGGTGTCCTACCTGACCGAGGAGACCGCCAAGGGAATCCGGCTGAGCTGCCGCATGCGGATGGAGCAGAAGGGGCTGTTCGCCCTCGCTGACCCGGTGGTGGCCGCGAGCCTGCGGCGGGACTTCGCCGCCAACCTGCGAAACCTCGAGGCTCTGCTCGAAACCCGCGCCGAGTAAAGCCGCGTCCCTGTGTGGTCAGGTCAGAGCGCTGCCGGCCTGCCATTGCTCCCACGGGACGGACCAGTCGCCGTTCTGCCACAGCTCGAGGGGAGCACCGCCGGTGTTGCGGACCTCGACGATGTCGCCGGGGACGGAGAAGTCGTAGAACCAGCGGGCGTTGTCGGGGCTCAGGTTCAAGCAGCCGTGCGAGACATTGGTGTTGCCCTGCGCCCAGATGGTGTCGGCGAGTTCGTGGAGGTAGATGCCGTCGTTGCTGATGCGGGTGGCGTAGTTGATCGATTCCTTGTATCCGAGGCGGGAGTTCACCGGCAGTCCGTAGGTGGAGGAGTCCATGATGACCGGGTTGGCTTTGTCGATGACGGTGTAGATGCCCGGTTGGGTCCAGAACGAGAGGGTCTGCCCGCCCACGACTTCGGTGCCGCCCCGGCCCATCGACGTCGGCATCGTGCGAACCACCTGCCCGTTGTCGGTGACGGTGACCTGTTTGGTGGTGTCGTCGGCGACGGAGATATGGGCATCACCGATGGTGAACGAGGTCTGCGCATCCTCCTGCCCGAAGAGGCCTTCGCCGAGCGCGATGCCGTAGACGTTGGCGCGGACGGTGACCTGGGTGCCGGGCGCCCAGTAGTTCTGGGGTCGCCAGTGCACGTTCTGATCGTCCGCCCAGTACCAGGATCCGGTCACCGGGGGTGTGGACTCCACGTGCAGGGCTCTTTCAGCGGCGGCGCGGTCGGTGATCGGTTCGTCGAAGTGCGTGACGATCACGATGCCGATACCGAAGGTGCCGCCGTCGGCGAGCAGGTTCCCGCCGCTGGTGACGAAGGTGGGTTTGGTTTGGTTGCCGGGGGTGACCGTGGAGAACGTGCTGGTCTTCTCGCTCCGGACACCTTGGTCGCCGACCGCGGTGACCGCGAGGGTGTAGGTGCGGCCGTAGCCGAGGGGCACTCCCGGTTTCCAGGACATGCGATCGGGGGTGAAGATGCCCTCGACCACCCGTCCCTCGTCGTTGGTCATGGTGACCGTCTCGAGGGTGCCACCGGTGGTGCTCACCGCTACCGGGTCCGTGGGGTTGACCGCGGCAGCGCCGTCGGCCGGGGACACGGTGATCTCCGGTCCCGGCGGCGGTGTGGCCGGTCCCGCGGGTTGGTCGGTGGAGGGTGCGCAGGCGGCGGCGAGAGCGAGCAGCAGGACTGCGAGGACGACGGTGAGGTGACCGGGGCGGCGACGGGCGTGCATGACAGTGATTCTCCCGTGCGGAAGGGTCCGGGCGTGTGCAGTCGCTGTGCGACGGCGGTCACCAGGGCGGTTCGCGGCAGCGGCCTTCGCCCTCGGCGGGTTCGACCTAGGTGGCGCCATGCCCGTGGACAGCACCTCCACCAGGTGAACGGGGTGTCGCGGTTGTATTCGAACACCGCTGGCTCCCCATCTGCCGCATCGGTGCCGCCGACCGCCTGTCGGCGTTCCGTGCTGATGATTAAGCGCCTCAGCCTGGGGTAAGCACGGCTTACGCACCCCCGTCCGGCACCAGCTGCCCGCGACGCCGAGGTGCCCAGGTGCCAACACAGTGGGTGAAGACGATGAAAACCATTTGGCTGGTGTCGGCGGCCGCCGGGGCGGGATACCTGTTGAGGGGCTGGACCGCAAAGCTGACCGATTCCCCTGAGATCGTCAAACTCGGCGAGACAATTCGGGCTGACCTGATGAACTCCGCGAAAGCCGCGGCAGTCACCGCGGCCAGCTCGCGTATCGAATCGCTGAACAGCCGACTCCTAGCGAGCGGCGAGAAACCGGCGGGGAACGAGGACGCGGTTGCCGGAATCCCGCGCGGGTCGGGCGAGATCCGCGACTCCCACGTCGACGAGCCGCCGGAGAGCGAAGAAGAGCGCGCGGCGGATAGCAAGTCCGCGGCGGGCGAGCAGGTAGGTGAGGGCGGAAGGCTGTCGGAGGTCGAAGAAGAGAAGCAGGTCGAGAGGAGAGGCGAGACCGACGACAGCACCGCGCCCTACCCACCCGAGCAGGAGGAAGCGCCGAGACGCCGTCCCCGTAAACATGCCCGGAGTGCAAGCACGGCCAGAGAGATCCGCCAATGGGCGGTGCAAGAAGGCTATGAGATCTCCTCGCGCGGTCGCATACCCACGAACATCGAGCACGCCTTCCGCGTCGCCCACTAACCACCTCACCCCCGATGGGTAGAGCCACGGGTACCAGGCCCACGAGCTGATCATTTCGAACCGTGGCCGGAGGCGGACTCTGTGTGGGCCCGTTCCCTGGGTTTATCCTTCGCCCGGCAGGGGCTCCGTGGCACGCTATCGGTATGTGCGGTCGTCACGCCTCGACGACGAGCCGGGGAACGTTATCCGAAGATCGGCTCACGCATGATCAACGCTCGAGCCAATACCGTGCATGAGAAGCCTGCGTACAGGCAGTGTTTCAAGTCGCGGCAGGGATCGAGGCGATGCGGGCGGCAGGTGAGATCCGGGCCGGCGTGGGTGCGCCGCGCACCGCGTCCGCATTCATCGCGGGAATTCAGGGTGGGGTGCAGGTCCTGCGGTCGACGGGCAGTGTCGAGGATCTCGAAGCCGTCCTCGACACGCTGATCGACTATCTTCGGGGCCCGGGATCGACCGGCGCTGCCTGCTGATCGGCCGGGATGCCACCGGGAATTGGCGTGCGCTGCACCGGTGCGTCGTCGGGGCAGCGCACGACAGCGTGGCACATTGCCTCGACACCGCAAGGAACCCTGCGATCTTCGCGGTGGGCTGGTGGGTCGGGCTACCGCTTTCGGCGGCGGTTGTTTCGCCCGTGAGGAGGGCATCAGGTGACGCACCGGCTACCAGCGGACGGGATCGGTGCCGTACCTGTCGGTGAGGTGGCGCGCGGCGGCGGCTTCGCACAGGTTCGGTGGGAGCCGCTGTGTCCGAATTGGGCAGGTCGGCTCAGCTGCCGACGTGGCTGTCGAGTTCGCCGAGGTCGGGACGAGTGCGGCGGCAGGTGGTGCGGGGGCTGTATCGACGTGAGCGGGGCCGGCGGTGGTGGATCGTTGGTTCCGCGATCCGGGCTGCAATGCTAAAGTGCTGAAACGATCGTTTCAGTGCTTGGTTGTGCGATCGGAGCGAGGAGGACGTGATGCATCAGACCCACGTGGCCGGTGAGGGCGAGGCCGCCACTGAGGTCACCATTCGACCGCTGGGAGCGCCGGGCGATCTGGGGTGGGTGATCCAGGCCAACGGTGAGGTGTACGCCAACGAGTTCGGTTGGGACAGTGGTATCGAGGTGCTGGTGGCGCAACTGGTGGCCGAGTACGCACGCAATCACGACGAGCGTGAAGCGGCATGGATTGCCGAACTCGACGGCGCCCGCGTGGGTTGCGTGTTCTGTACCCACGGCGACGACGACGTCTCGGCGAAACTGCGTGTGCTGGTGGTCGACCCGAAGGCGCGAGGACACGCGCTCGGGCGTCGACTCGTCCATACGTGCGTCGACTTCGCTCGGCAGGCCGGATACCGCCGTATCGGCCTGTGGACCGTCGACACTCTGTCGTCGGCGCGGCGCATCTATCAGGCGGCCGGCTTCGAGCTGGACTCCGAAACGAGCAGCCGGCTCTTCGGACAGGACCTCGTCGAACAGTGCTGGTCACGAGAACTCTAGTGAACCGAGAACAACGCGGAGATCGTGTGGCGCATGAACGGCCCGCCGGCTCGGCGTCGGCCCGTCATATCGAGCTGCTCGATGCCGCGCACGCCTACGTCATGGCCAATGGGCTGGCAGAGCTCACCTTGCGGCCCCTGGCAGCAGCAATCGGGTCGAGTCCGCGGGTGCTGTTGTATCTCTTCGGCAGCAGGGAGGGATTGATACGCGCGATACTGGCGCGCGCCCGCCGTGACGAACTGGGCTTCCTCGACGAGATACGTCGCGACGCCGAAGACGATCCAGGGGCGATCTTCCAGGTCGCCCGAACGGTGTGGTCGTGGCTCGTGGCCGACGCACACCGGCCGATGCTCGCCCTATGGGTCGAGGCCTACGGCCGATCCTTGACCGACCCCACCGGACCATGGAACGAATTCGCCGAGGCGACCGTGACCGACTGGCTGGACGTCCTCGCCTCGGCGCAACCGGAACACACGCGCGGCACCGCTCGTGCGCGCGATCAACGGACCAGTGTGCTCGCCGCACTGCGGGGTGCGTTGTTGGACCTGCTGGCCACCGGCGACGCGCAACGCACAACGGCCGCGGTCGATCACATCCTTACCGCGCTGCACACCGCCCAGTCCGACGATCATTACCGATCCTGAAAACCCTGCACGGCAACGGGTATCGCATCGACGGTGCGGCTGGAACTTGTGGCAACCCACCCTGCCCGGGGCCGGGTTACCGCGCCACACCGTCATCCCGGTGGATCTGTTCTTCACTGAGCCCGCCGGATCACCGAACCGCACCCACGGCTCCGGTGTCGGGGTGTGTTCGCGAGCGATCCGGGAGCCACGTGTCCTATTCGGTGGGTGGCTAGTGCGTGCTCTCCTGTCGTAACGTCGCAGTAGAGCGAAATTCCAGGAGGTCCCTGATGGCCGCAGCGCGCATTCCATATCAGCGGGGCAGTCGTGGCTCCCGACTGACGCGAACAGCGAGATTCGGTCATGAGTGACCGGGCGCCGTTCCTGATGACCGGTGTGGGCGGCGGTTACAGCAGCATCAGCCGGCTGGTCGCGGAGCTGCTGCTGCGCAGTGGCGAGCCCGTGCGGGCGATGGTTCATCGCGACGACGGCCGCGCCGATGCCTTACGGGAGCTGGGAGCGGACATCGTCGTTGGCGATCTGACCCGACCTGGAGACGTCGCTGCGGCGCTGGCGGGCGTGACGCGGGTGTTCTTCAACATGAGCGTCTCCGCGGACTATTTGGAGGCCGCCGCTGTCGTCTGCGCGATTGCCGACGAGCGGGGCGACCTCGAGGCGTTGGTGAACATGTCGCAGATGACGGTGTCGCAGATGACGTCGACCAGCACCGCGGAGTCGCGGCACCAACGACTGCACTGGCTCGCCGAGCGCATCATGAACTGGTCCGGTCTGCCCGTCGTCCATGTCAGACCCACGGTCTTCCTGGACAACCCGCTGTTCACCGTCGTGGCGAGCCGTTCGGTCGCCGAACACGGTGTTTTGGCTTTGCCGTTCGGTACCGGCAGGACGTCGCCCGTCGCCGCCACCGACGTCGCCCGTGTCATCGCCGCCATTCTTCAGGATCCAGCAGGCCGTGTCGGGCAGGTCTACGAGCTGACCGGTCCCGCCGTCCTGGACATAGACGGACTCGCCGAGCAGTACACCCGTGGCTTGGGTCGGCCGGTAACGGGATCCGATCTGCCCTACGGAACGTTCGTGGACATCATGGGCGCGGTGCCCGGCATCTCCTCGCACACCGTGCAACACCTCCTCACGGTCGCCGCACTGCACCGCGACGATCGCTACAACCGGCTGACCACCGACGTCGAGGACGTGACCGGCGAGCCCGCGCAGTCGGTCGAGCAGTACGTCGCCGCACACCGCGAGCTGTTCTCGAAGTCGGCTGCCTCCGGGTAGTACGGGCCAGGGTTATCGCGGTGGTGCGTCGAGCCGAGTCCATTCGTACACCCATTGCCGCATCCGGGTCCGGGTCGACACCGCGTGTACGAGTGCCGGGACGAGGACGATGCCGCCCGATCCGAGCGCCCATAACCCGCCCGCGGCGGTCACGGCCACCACCGTGTCTTCCCGGTTGCTTCGGATGGGGCCGGTGAGGTTGCCGTCGGCGCCGACGCTGATGGTGGTGGTCTGACCGGCCGTTGTGGTTCGTCTCCTTTCGATTGTGCGACGGAATCCGCCGCGGTGCATTCCCGTCGTGCGACGTCACCGCGCATCGCTCGACCTGCGCCACGCGTTGGATGCGATCACGTCGCATACTGTCCTGATGATCGTGGAACACGCACTGCTGTCCGTGGCACCCGCGAGGGTCGAGGAGTTCGAATTTGCGTTCCGGCAGGCCGAGTCGATCATTTCGTCGATGCCCGGATTCCTGCGACTACGGTTGTCACGCGGCCTCGAGCGACCGAATGTCTACCTCCTGCTGGTCGAGTGGGAAGAACTTGAAGACCACACCGAAGGCTTTCGTCGGTCGAGCGAGTACCAGCAATGGAAGGAGTTGCTGCACCACTTCTACGAGCCCTTCCCACTCGTGGAGCACTACGAGCCTGTCCGCGAAGTGTGATGATTCGACGCCTCGCCGAGGCTGGCGCAACACGCGGACACCAGCCTTGTGGTGGCGGGACTGCCGCCGTCACCGCAGGACGGGCAGACCATTGTGACGGTCTGTGCGATTTCGTCGACAGTGACGGTGAGCGGGACGGCGCACTGGCGGCACCACCTGTGTCGCGTGACGGCGTTGACGTGCGTCGGCGACGCGACGCAGTGGTGGATCCACCGTCGGTGCAGCGGGCACGTGGTCCGGTCGTCGGGGGACAACCGCCGCGCATCCTCGGCAGCGTCTTCCCAGGCCAGTCGATCACCCAAGGTGGTCGACTGGGCCGGTACCAGCCCTGATGAGCGGTGGCGGCCCGGCGCGGGCCGGATCGCGCAGGACGTGGTCATGGGGTCACCTCGACGAGATCGAACCGGGAGTGCAATTGCGCCCAGGTGGCCCGGCGACGGCCGTCGTGGGTGCGGTACCCGCTGCCCGGCTCCGGAACCCAGGTCCGCATCAGATCGTCACGTACCGCGGGGCGGTCGGCAGGTTCGCAAGTGTGCGCCAGCGCGGCGACCAACCACACCCGGGAGGTGGTGCTGCCGGGGAATGCCGAGTGGGTAGCCGCGGCAGATGGGTTCGTATTCATGGGTCGTCCTCACGTCGGTCCCGGTCGCGTACCTGTACTCGAAAATGGTTGCCCGTCAACGAGTTGCTGATCCGCGTGGGAACTTCTGTCTGACCTCATGATCCGCCGGACTGGGTGTGGCGGCCGTCTCATTTCCTGACACTGGGGGGCGGACGACTTCAAATGTCGATGCCGAATTCCTTGATCTTGCGGTAGATGGTGGCCCGGGAGATGCCGAGAGCTGTTGCTGCGGCCCGCTTGTTGCCGTGGTTCTCTTCGAGGCTGCGCACGATGGCGTCGCGTTCGAGGGCTTCGATCTGTGTGAGTGTGTGTCGGCTCAGAGCGCGGCACATCGGGGGTAGCTGCTCGACCTCGACGACACCGGAGCGCTGACGCTGGACCACCTCGTGCAGAACCTGCCGGAGCTCGGTGACGTTTCCGGGCCAGCTGTACTTGCAGAGTTGACGCATCGCCGCAGGCGAGAGCGACAAGTCCGCGCCGCGACCGAGCTGCCTCAGCAGATGCGGTACCAAACTGTGAAGATCGTCGATGCGATGACGCAGCGCGGGCATGGTGACGGTATGACTGAAGTGGGGAAGGACCAGGTTGTCGAGGTCGGTGTTGTGACCGGTTCCGCCGATGGTCGCGCCGATCCATCCTGCGTGTTCGCGTCCTTGAACGAGGTCGGCGACTGTCCGCAGCTGTGACTCGCCGAGGAGGTCGATGTCGCGCAGGATGACGCTGAATCGGTCTTGTCCGAGTTCCTGTTCGAGTGCCGGCAGACCGGCGCTGTCGCCTGCGAGTTCGGCCACTGTGAAGATCCGTGTGCGGATGGGAATATGTTCGATGGCAGCAGCTTTGAGGGCTGATCCGCGGCCGCTTCCGGCTTCGCCGGAGACGGTGACCCACTGTTGCTCGCGCGCGCAGCGGGCGATTTGCTGGCAACTACGGCGCCAGGACGCGCTGCTGCCGGTGATTCCGGGCAAGACGCGGATGCTCTCGAGAGCAGGGGATCCCGAGGTGGGGATCTCGAGCAGATGTACGTAGAACAAGGCCATCTGCCTCCGAGCGCCGGGCCCGAAGTCCTCTACCGATGACAGCCGGGCCGTCTGCCCACTGGGCAGGGCGACGATGTGTCGTTGGGTGGCGGGCGCGCCGCTCAGATCGACGGCGTGTTCCAGCAAAGCGCCCTGATCCTGGGCATCCAGCGCCACGCGTAGTTTTCGGTTGACGAGCACGACATCGTCTCCGAGCGCCAACACTCCTGTTCGGGGTGACCGCCGACAGGCCTTCAGATAGGCGTTGAGTAACGCGGTCTGGTCTGCACTGGCCTGTGCCAGAAGGCGGCCTTCGATCTGAGCCGTGGCGGATTTGGCGAGGGTGGCCAGTAGGGGGCCCCCGTCCTCGACCCAGCCGGTGAGGTCGAGTGCACCGACGAGGGCGCCGGACATCGGGTGGGTGATCGGGACACCGGCGCAAGCCAGTTGCCCGAGACAGTCGGCGTAATGCTCGGCGCCGGTCACCAGGGTGGGCTGACGGGTTTCGAGTGTGGTGCCGATGCCATTGGTGCCGGCGAATTCTTCCGAGTAGCTGTAACCGGGTATCAGTTGGACGTCGTCGAGTGTGTGATTGAGTCTTCGGCTGGCGGTGATCCTGGTCAAGATCACTCCGTCGGCCGAGGTCAGGATGACGCTCACCGGTTCGTCGACCAGTCCGTCCGCGAGCTGCCGCAAGACGGGTTCGGCGGCCGCAACGAGAGGGCAGTCCAGGTTCGGCTCTCGCACGAACGGGAGGTCGAGCTGATCCGGGCGCACCTTGAGCGACTTCGATCGCTGCCACGAGTACGAGATGGGCTGGCGAACGGAACTGTCGAGGTCGTCGTCGGCGAGGAACAGCTCTCGCGCCCTCTGTAGATCCTTGCTGGTCATGCTGTGTTTACGCCCCGATTCTCCACCGCTCACGTAGTTGAGACTACGTCGTCTCGTTGTGAGACGGGTCTCAATATGAGACGGGGTGGTCGACGTCAGTGCGGGGACGGCCGCGTCGTCGGCCGGGATTCGCGGTTATCGACGTGGCCTTTCGCCGCTCGGGAAGGGGGATGATCAACTCGCTGCAGCCGCGCGGCGCACACGGCGAGAAGACGCTGCCGGAGGGTGTCGTCGAGGGGCGGGAAACGGCGCCCTGCCAAGACCTGCAGGCGTTCGAAGTACTGTGCCTCGGTCCACCCGAACGTGACGAAGATGTCTTCGGCGCTGCCGCCGCCGAACAACGCCCACCGGTTTCCGAACTCCACGACGATGTCGTCGTCCCGCTTCGACCGGACATGTGGTTTCGTGGGCGTCATATCGCGCGCCCCGAATCGAGAAGTTCGGTGGGGTCGAACGGTGCCGCGGGGCTGGTCCTGACCACGGTCATGGCTTGTCCTTCCACAGTGATGTATTTCGTCAGGTTGTGCACCGGACCGGGTTACCGGCTGATCTCCAGTTCGCCCATGCGGGACCAGTCGGTGCCGGGTAGGTCGGTATGGATGATTCGCGGTGTCTCACTCAGCGCCGGGCGCATCGCGTCCAAACCCTTCCGGAAGTGGTCGGCGGCGACGTGGTCCGAGCCGGCCTGCCCGTCCCGGAACGCCTCGATCAGCACGAATTCGGCGGGATCGTCTGCGCTGCGGTGCCATTCGAACCAGAGGTTGCCCGGTTCGGATCGGGTCGCGTCGGTGAACTCCTGGGTGACGAGCAACCAGTCGTTCCGGTACTTGTCGAGAACCTTGAACTTCACCACGATGAAAATCACAATGACTCACTTTCTTTCGGACGGATTCCTCACCGCCGGAACGGGGGAGTGGGTCACCGCCTCGTAAGACCGTCGAGGCGGTGACCCACTGGCTTGCTCTAGTAGATATTCGACGGGCGAACCATGCCTTCGGCGAGATCGCCGAAGCCGGGTGCCATGATGGCACCGGGATTGCCCAGCACCTCTTCCACGACAGCGGTTTCCGTGGTGATCAGAAGTGCCGCGATCGAGGCCGCGCTTTCGAGGGCGGCGCGGGTGACCTTGAACGGATCGATCACTCCGTCGTCGAACATGTCCCCGTATTCACCGGTGAGGGCGTTGAAACCGTGCCCGAGCGGCAGACCGGCGACCACCTCGACGACGTCGTCGCCGTCGAATCCTGCGTTGATCGCGATCCAGCGCAGCGGTTCGGGGAGGGCGCGGCGCACGACGTCGCATCCGATGGCCTCGTCGCCGGCCAGGGCGAGGTCGGCCAGAGCCCGGTGTGATTGCGCCAGCGCGGTGCCACCGCCGGAGACGATGCCCGCTTCTACCGCGGCGCGGGTGGCGGCCAGGGCGTCCTCGACTCGCAACATCCGCTCCTTGAGCTCGACGCTGGTCGCGCCGCCGACGCGGATGACGGCAACCCGACCGGTGAGCCGGGCGATGCGCAGTTCGAGGCTTTCCTGGTCCGCTTCGATCTTGGCGCGCTCGTGCTGGGACTCGAGCTGGGCGATGCGGGCGTCGAGCAGGCGCTGGTCTCCGTGCCCGCCGACGATCGTGGTCTCGTTTTCGGTCACGGTGATGCGGTCACACGAACCGAGATGCTCGACACCGATTTCGGACAGTTCGATGCCGGTGTCCTTGGCGATCACGTGCCCACCCAGTGCCACTGCGAGGTCTTCGAGCTCGGCGACGCGGCGGTGCCCGAATCCGGGGGCCCGGACGACCACCGACTGCATCGTCTTGTGCATGTTGCCGCCGACGAGCAGTTGCAGGGCCGGCCCGTCGACTTCCTCGGCCAGTACCACCAGGGGGCGGTCGGCGCGCTTGGCCACCTCGATGCTCGGCATGATGTCCTGGACCTGGGTGATCTTCTTGTTGGTCAGCAGAATCAGCGGATTTGTGTGCACCGCTTCCATCCGCTCCGGGTCGGTGACCATGTAGCCGGAGATGTACCCGTGATCGAACTCGATGCCATCGACGATGTCGACCGACAGCCCGAGGGTGTCGCTCTCCTCGGTGGTGACGACCCCGGACTTGCCGACGTAGTCGACGGCCCTCGAGATGGCGTGCCCGATCACTTCGTCGTCGCTGGCGGCGAGGGTCGCGATCCGCTGCAGATCGCTCTGCCCCCCGATCTGGGAGGCCTGCTCGCGGAGGGAGTCGACGACCGCGGACACGGCCCGCTCGATGCCGCGCCGCACCCGCATGGGGTTGGCGCCGGCGTCGACGGCCCGCAGACCCTCGCGGACCATCGCCTGGGCGAGCACGGTTGCCGTGGTGGTGCCGTCGCCGACCACACCATTGGTTTTCATCGCCACTTCCTTGACCAGCTGGGCACCCATGTTGGCGAAGGGTTCGCGGAGCTGGATCTCGCGGGCGATGGTCACGCCGTCGTTGGTGATCGTCGGTGGTCCGGTGAGCTTTTCGAGCACCGCGTTGCGCCCCTTGGGGCCGAGGGTCACCTTGACCGCATCGGCGAGGGCGTTGACGCCGTGTTCGAGCCGCGCTCGGGCGTCCGTGTTGTACCGCAGCTCTTTTGCCATGGCTGATGTTCCTTTCGTGCTTCGAGCGGAGGATGCGGAGTGCTACGGGACGAGAATCGCCCGGCCGCGCACCCGGCCGGCATCGAGATCGTCGAGTGCTTGCTGGAAGTCCTCGAGCCGGTACCGGGTGGTGTGCAGGGTGACCTTGCCCTGGGCGGCAAGGGTCATGAGCTCCTGGAGGTCGTTGTAGGAGCCGACGAGATTTCCGATGAAGTTGATCTCGGTGGAGATCACATCGATCGTCGGGACGTCGATGTTCTCGCCGTACCCGACGACGTAGTAATTCCCGGCGCGGCGCAGCATCGCGATCCCTTCCCGGGTCGCGCCGCCCTCGCCGACGAAGTCGACGACGGCTTCGGCGCCGCGACCGCCGGTCAGGTCGAGCACCTGCTGGATGTGGGTGCCGTCGGCGACGATGCCGTGGTCGGCGCCGATCTTCACGGCGAGTTCGACGGCCGCGGGGTTGCGGTCGAGCACGACCACGGTGACGCCGGAGATCGCCTTGAGGACCTGGATGCCGATGTGGCCGAGTCCGCCGGCCCCGATCACCACGCACACGTCTCCGGGCCGAGTCGTTCTCGCGGCCTTGGCAACGGCGTGGTAGGCGGTCAGACCTGCGTCGGCGAGGGCGGCGACGTCGGCCGGTTCGAGCGAGTCGTCGATCCGGACCACGCTGCGGGCGGTGGTGCGCAGATATTCGGCGTACCCGCCGTTGACGTCGATGCCGGGGAACGTGCTGTTCTGGCAGTGGACGTCGTCACCGAAACGGCACGCCCGGCACAGTCCGCACGTGATGAGCGGGTGCAGGATCACCTTGTCGCCGACCGTCACGTTGGTGACGGCGTCGCCCACGGCGTGGACCCAGCCGGCGTTTTCGTGGCCGATCGTGTACGGCAGCGCGACTCCGGACTTCGCCTCCCACTGTCCTTCGAGGATGTGCAGGTCGGTGCGGCACACGCCCGCGCCGCCGATGCGCACGATGACATCGAGGGGGCCCTCGATGGTGGGTTCGGGAATGTCGGTGAGCTGCAGTTTGGTGTGGTATCCCACCACTTGCACGGCCTTCATCGCGGACTCCTGGTTCTGAGGTTGGTGATTCGCGGTGTGGCGCCGACGGATTCGCTGTCGGCGTAACGGGTGGCGAGCAGGCCCCGGCAGAAGTGGGCGTTGCCTTCCATCGAGATTCGCACCGACTTGGCGAAGCGCAGCCGCATCGGCACCGACTCCGGGGGGATGCGCTTGCCGTCGTCGTCGACGAACACCCGGCTGGCCGGGCAGATGCTCAACCCGATGCCGATCCGGCGACGCAGCAGCGCGGCCTTGGCCTGTCCGGGAGCGAGGTCGCTGAGGGTGAGTCGGTAGATCTCGTTCACACCCACATCGGTGGTCTTCAGATGCGCCTCGACGCACCGCTCCATCGCCGCGGCGTGCGCCTTGGACCGGAACGTTCGGCGCAATTCGTGCAGACTGTCCTCCGCCTCGGCGCCGAACGTCCCGACGTATCCGGCGTCGGCCGCGAGGCCGGCGTTGATCTTGTCGCTGTCGTGATGGTCGTCGAGCAGCACCCGCACCTCGCCGATGTCCTCGACCAGGCGCAGGGCGTCGAGGGCGTCGGAGGCCATGAGGTAGGCGAAGTTCGGCGAGCAGAACGCGGTGGGCAGCCGCAGGTGCACGGTCACCCCGCCGTCGTCGAGGGTGACCGACCGGACGAAGCCGAGATCGGTGATCGGCTCGTCCAGTTCCGGGTCGGTGACCGTCGACAGGGCCATCAGGACGTCCTGGTCGGTGCAGACAACGGCGGCGGTCATGACGACACGGTTTCCCGCGCCCCGGCAGCGACCTCCACACCTTCCTGCCCGGCCGGCTCGGCCAGTCGGAGGTCCGCGGGAACGTCGATGTCGTACAGCGCCGCCGCGTTGAGGCCGAGGATCTTCTGCTTCTGCGGGGCGGTGATGGGGGCGTACTCGGTCTGCATGTCCTCGGGGATCTGGAAGTCGACGAACTTCTCGATCAGCCACTTCGGGGTCCACAGCGCGTAGTCGCTGCCGAACAGGATCTTGTCCTCTCCGATCCAGTAGAGCAGCTCGCCGATGATATGGGCGAAGTAGCGGGGCCGGGTGTGGATGAACGGCAGGGCCACCGCCAGGCCGCCGTACACGTTCGACTCCTGGGTGGCGATCCAGCAGAAGTCCTCGAGCCGCGGCAACCCCACGTGCTCGACGACGAATCGCAGGTCCAGGTAGTCGGTGGCGACCTTGTCGACGTCGGAGACGTCGAAGGCGTCGCGGTCGAGGGGGCGGATCGTCGGACCCTTGTGGACGTGAATGTTCTTGATCCCCAGCGTGATGCACTCCTCGAGGTAGCGCCGCGACCACTTGTCGTCGAGTTTGTAACCGCGGGAGTCGCCGTGCCATTCGGCGGTGTAGAGCTTGACGCCCTGCAGGTTCATCCGGTCGGCATCCTTGCGGAGCTGTTCGAGCCCGGCCTCCTCGTGGCGGGGATCGTAGGCGTGGTTGTAGGTCAGTTTGCCGGGGTGCTTGGCGACCAGGGCGAGTGCTTCGTCGGTTCGCCCGAATCCGTTGTGGTAGAAGTCGCTGAGCAAGGTTGCTTGGAAGATCGCGTGATCGACGTATCCCTCCACGAAGATGTCACGCTCGAAGCGTTCGCTGCCGTAGTACGTGTAGGTGTCGTAGTCCCACACGACCTCTTCGGGGCTGAGATTCTTGTGATAGTCGTAGAAGCAATCGATGAACTGCTTGCCGTGCACGTTCTTCTGGTTCGACTCGCGGGCGTCCCAGACGTGTACGTGGCCGTCCACGATGAAATACTTCTCGCCGTTCTTCTCATACATGTTGGATGCTCCGGTTTCAATCGATGGGTAAGAATCGGGCCACGGCTCGCCGCAGCTGCGTAATTCACCGGCTGATGGTGACTTTGAGTGCGTCGTGGGTGTCTGCATGTGCAAAGACGTCGTACGCGTCCATCATTTGCTCGAGCCCGAACGAGTGAGTGCTGAACGTCCCGACGTCGATCTTCTCGTGGGCCACCAGATCCAGGAGGGTAGGAATGGTGGTGCCGTTGACAAGTCCGGTGGTGATCGTGATGTTGTTGATCCACAGATCTTCGAGGTGTAGATCGACAGGTTTGCCGTGCACACCGACGTTGGCGATGCTCCCTCCGGGACGTACCAGGGCAGTGCACAATTCGAAGGTTTCCGGGATCCCGACTGCCTCGATCACCACGTTCGCGCCTAGACCGTGAGTGAGTTCGAGGACGCGGGCCCGGACGTCCACCGTGCCACTGTTGATGGTCTCGTCCGCACCGAAGCCGAGTGAACGCTGGAGCCGAGCTTCGGAAAGATCGACAGCAATGACGGTCGCGGCGCCGTAGAGCCCTGCCGTGCGCATCGACGCCAGCCCGACCGGGCCCGCACCCACTACCACGACGGTGTCGCCAGGTTGCACTCGAGCGTACTGCACCCCGATCTCGAAACCGGTGGGCAGAATGTCGGCAAGGAAGATTGCCTGCTCGTTCGTGACGGCCTCGGGCAACACGTGCACGCTCGTCTCGGCGAAGGGCACGCGCACGTACTCTGCCTGCGTACCGTCGATCAGGTGTCCGAAGATCCACCCGATGCCACCGACGGAGGCGCAATGGGAGGGCATGGCGCATTTGCAGGGCCCGCACTTGCCGCAGGAGGTTATCGCCGGCACAAGCACCCGATCTCCCACTGCGAGTGACGTAACGGCCGACCCGACTTCGGTGATGACGCCGACTGCCTCGTGCCCGAGCACGCGGCCGGCGGTAACAGCGGGCACATCACCTTTGAGGATGTGCAGATCGGTCCCGCAGATCGTCGTCGTATCGACGCGCACTACTACATCGGTGGGGTCGACCAGGTGTGCGTCGGGTACATCGGTCCACGACATCGAGCCGGGGCCCTGGAACACAAGTGCTTTCACATCGATCTCATTCTCTGAAGGGTTGACGACGCACCCGCCGAAACCTGGGATGCCTCTCAGTCCACCGGCGCCGCCCACCAAGTCCGGTCGGGCGGCGCCGGCACGGTGCAATGTCGGTTCGTATCTACTGTGCTGTGAGGTCGAATCCGATGTACTCGGCGGCGTCCTCGGGGCTGGCGAACAGCAGGGTCTTCTCGTCGAGGTGGACCATGCGCCCGTAGTGGGTGGAGCTGATCTCCTCGAAGATGGAGCCGTCGAACTCCTGGCCGAGGGCGTCGGTGAGTTCCTCGTAGTCGAAGTCGAGCAGCTTCTGGCCGTCGACGCGGATCATCGACGGGTACTCGGTCAGCTCGACACCGTCCTTGGCGCCCATCACTTCCGCGACGACACGGCCGATGGGGGTGTTCATCAAGGTGACGCCACACATGTTGGAGAACTCGGTGGACGATCCGAATTGCATGCTCACTTGTCCAACTCCTTGGGGATGTCGAGCCCGAGGTCCTCGAGCAGGGAACGGAACTTGTCTGTGGCGGCGTCGAAACTGGTGGCGAAGGTGATCGCCTTGTCGGCCGGCTGCGACCAGATCGGCTGCAGCGCCCGGGCGGCGTCGAGGCACCGTGGCACCCAGATCGAGAGCCAGGCGCCGAACAGCTCCTTGTTCGTCTCCCCGTGCTCGGGGTCTCGGGTGAGCAACCGGAACAGGTTGCGGGTGTAGGCGAGGTCGCGGTCGTAGTCGTGTTCGCCGGTGCCGACGATGGTGGGGGTGATGTAGTCACCGTTACCGGCGGCGATCTGCATGACCAATTCGCTGCGGAACAGGGTGCCGACCAGCTGCTCGAAGACGATGTTCGAGGCGAACAGCAGCTCACACCAGTCCGGAACCGCGGTGAGCCGCTCGACGACCTCGCGGGTGGGCTGCCACTCGGGTGCGGACTGCCAGACCTCCTTGTGGGCGGTGCCGTCGAAGTCCTCGGTGGCCTCGGACAGGTCCAGGTTGAACAGGGCCAGGTCCTGGGCGAAGCGCATCTTGTGGGCGGCGTTCACCGCGACGGCGGTGTTGATCATGTTCGTCGGGCAGGACCGCTGGATCGAGGTGAACACGTGCAGCGCCAACCCGTTCTCGGCGTGCATCCAGGCCCCCAGGTTGCGGGAGATGAACGTCAGCCACGGGGTGTTCCAGGCGTCGTAAACTCGGGCACGCTTGGCGTTGGACAGGCACAACTCGACCTGATGGACCACCTTGGAGTTGTTGCGGAAGATGGTCTGGTCCCACTCCTCGTTCGGGTCGAGGAAGGCGTGCCAATTCGACGACTTCGCGGCTGTCCACTCCTGTGGGTAACCGCCGGGTCCGTCACCGAAGCCGTAGATCCAGCCCTGCGAGAGGTGACGGTCGGGGTCGGGCTGCACGTCGACGGTCACGTCCTCGTACATCGTCGACCGCTTCTTGGCCGGCGTGTAGTAGCTGAACGAGCGGCTGCGGGAGCTGGGGAACTCCAGCGCACCGGCTTCGGAGTCGGTGAACTCGATCTTCGGAAAGCTGCGTTGCTTGGACTCGGAGGTTGCGGTCATCTCGTTTCTCAGTTCTGTCGGTGAAGCAGGAAAGTGGTTTCCCAGGACGTTTATTCGAAGGCGGGGCTGGTGAACTTGTCGTAGAAGATCTGGTCGTGCGGGGTGCCCTTCGCCTCGAGCAGTGCCAGGGCGGCGTCGACCATCGGCGGCGGCCCGCACAGGTACACCTCGGCCCGCCCGAGCTCGGGTTCGCTGCAGCTGACGACGTCGGTGACGTTGCCGTCCTCGACGGTGATCGCACCCACCGGCGGCGGGTCCATCGATTCGGACAGGCAGGCCACGAAACTGAAATCCTTCAGTCTCTGTCCGAGTTCGAGGATCTCGTCGAGGTAGAACAGGTCCTGCGGGGTGCGGGCACCGTAGTAGAAGTGCACCTGCCGGGTGTTGCCCGTCTCGCTCATGTGCCGCAGCAACGACAGCAGCGGAGCCATCCCCGCGCCGCCGCCGATGAAGACCATCGGCAGAACGTGGCCTTCCTTGATGGTGAACGACCCGTACGGACCGGTCAGGGCGATCTCGTCACCCACCGAGATCCCGTCCTCGAGCAGGCCGGCGAATTTGCCGCCGGGGTACTTCTTGATGAGGAATTCGACGTGCCCCGGCGTCGATTGGGTTGTCGCCATGGAGAAGGACCGATGCTCGTCGGTGCCCGGGATGTGCAGGTCGGAGTATTGACCGGGTTTGAATTCGTACCCCGCGGGTTCGACGGGCGCCAGTCGCAGCGACACGATGTCCTTGGTCATCGACTCGATCCCGGTCACCTGGGTGCGCACATCCTGGATGGGGACACCGCCCAGGAGTTCGTCCTCGTCGAAATTGAGCAGTTCGATCGTGCAGTCGCTGTATGCGGTTGAGCGGCACAGCAGCACGTGCCCCTCGTCGACCTCGGCGTCGTTGCACGCAAATGTCGAGTAGTCCTCCATCTGGATATCGCCGTCGAGGACAAAGGATTTGCAGGCCGAGCAGCGTCCCTCGCGGCAGCCGTGCATCAGGTGGATGCCTTGCCGGAACGCGGCATCGAGGATGTACTCGTCTTCGCCGACTTCCATCTCGATGTCGACGGGCTCGAAGTTGATACGGTGCTTGTCGGCCACGGGGTCTCTCCTGGACTCGTGAAGTGAATGGTGAAGCGGTGGGTGGCGCCGGAGTGGCCGCGGCGCCACCCACCGGGCCTTGAATCAGGCCGGAACTGTGCCGCCGGCGCGGTACGCGGCGATGTGCGCGTTGCGTTCGGCGTCGGACATCTGGTTCAGCAGCACGTTCGGACTCTGGAAGGTGTTGCCTCGTACGTCGTCCAGAGTCCACATCTTCTTCGGGTCGTCCAGATGGAGGTGCGGCTGACCGATGAGGGTCTTACCGTCGTCGCGCACGTAACCGAGGTCCTGCACGATGTCAGCGAGATCCTTTCCGTGATGGAGGGTCTCCCACTCCCGGAATCCGGTGAGACGCCCCATGTTCGGGGTTTCCCGGCCCTCGTACTCGCTGCGGAACGCGACCGCGTCGGTCCAGTAGCAAGTCTCCGAGCAGTAGGTCCGCCACTGGTCGTCGACCTTCTCCACGACCATGTCCTCGCGGATCAGGGCCGGCACCATGCAGGTCCAGCACCGGTGCGGGTACTGGTACCCGACCTCCTCGAACGCGATCGGCTTGTTACGGCCGGGGTAGGCGAGGCGGTTGTACTCCTCCCACCATTTGCCGTACTTCGAGTACCAGCCGGGGTACTTGTGCTCGAACCATTCGAAGTCCTTGTCGGTCATCGTGTCGATCCGCCAGTAGTTCACCGGCCAGCCGGTGGCGAAGAACCGGGCCACCTCGTGGACGTAGCCCTTCTCGGTGATCCGCTTCCACGACTCCTCGACCAGGTCGTGCGGGATCGTCAGGCCGTACTTCTCGAGCGGGATGAGGTAGCTGCGGTAGTAGTCGTCGTAGATCCACCGCCGCCACATCTCGGCGTAACTTTCGCGGTCCTTGCGGCGGTCCTTCGTGCCGTACTCGATGAAGGTGCCGATCGCTGCGTCGACGACACAGTGGTTGTTCCACCATGCGTACCGCAGATCCCGTTCGAGCAGCGGCCGGTTGCGCTCGTCGGCGAGCGCCATCAGCAGGATCGAATAGCCGTTGGAGATGTGCCGGGACTCGTCGGATTGCACCGAGTGGAACACCGTCGGCAGCAGGTAGTCACCGTTGGCGGCGGCCTCGTCGGGCATCGCGACGAACAGGGTGTTGGTAAACGCGGTCTCGGCGACCACGGTCAGGTAGATGTTCGCGGCGGTGATTGCGTCACCGGTGATGAACCCTTCGCCGAACTGCCGGCCGATGGTGCCCGCGTAGTTGTTCGAGAACGCCTTCTCGGTGATGTCGAACCCGGCGGGATCGATGTAGTTGTTCATGTACAGCTTCTTGAGGTTCATCTGGATCGTCGAGTGACGTACCTCGTCGATCATCTGCACCGCCAGCCCGTTGTGGATTTCCGGGTTGGGGACGGCGTCGATGGCCATCGGCATCGCTCGGGCCGCCGAGATCTCCGGGAACGGAATGATCGACAGGAACAGCTTCTGCCATTCGAGCCACCGCTGCTGCACCTGGCGGAACATGTTGCCGCGGATGGCACCGTCCATGGCGCCGTACACGCGGTTGTCCTTCTCTTCCTCCATCGGGAAGTAGGACCGCATGATCTGCTTGAGAGGGTCCTTCTTCGGAGCCTTCTCGAAGGTGTAGTCGGTGCCGAACCGGGTGGCCGGGGTGGCGAATGTCGGATCCCATGACAGTTCGGTGATCTTCGCGTGGGCCTTTGTCAGGCTTTGCCTACTCAATGTGCGCCTCCTGGATCGTGAGCCGGCCGGGTGCCGACTGTGGGGGGACGTTGTGGAAATTGATTGAACCCCGTGATCCAGCTCTCATTCGTCTCAGTGTGAGACGCAGGTCACTTCCGAGTGGGCGGTGGCTGCCTACACTTGCCCCGCGCCGCGGCAGACCCTCACACCCTCGATCAGCCGACACAGGAGACCAGAGCGAGTGACCCCACAGCCCTCCAGCACGTCGCACCACCGCACGACGCGGAATTCGAACTCGGACTCCGAGTTGGCTCCGGCCTCGAGTTCGCCTACGGGATCGGACCACCTTCGTCTGAGCACTTGGCTTCGGGTGTCCTGGTCGCGATCTCGGCAGGCGTTGGGCGACGACGACCGGCCCAACGCTGCATACGTCGAGCGCTCGACCACCGATACGGTGCTCGAGCGAGCCGCCCGATCCGTGCTGCCCGCATTGGCGGCCGACATCGAAAACGAGCCGGTATCACTGATTCTCACCGAATCGAACGGCATCGTGCTCTCCCGCACCGCCGGCGACAGCACCTTGCTCACCGCACTCGACCGAGTCGACCTCGCCCCGGGCTTTCGCTACGCGGAAACCCAGGTCGGCACCAACGGAATCGGCACCGCGCTCGAGGTCGGCCGACCCCTCCTGGTGGACGGAGACCAGCACTTCAGCGGCCCGCTCCGGTCCTTCTCCTGCGCGGGGGCTCCGGTGACGCACCCCATCACCGGAGCGATCCTCGGGGTCGTGGACCTGACCACCGCCGCGCAGAATTCCAACACCCTGTTGCTGTCCTTCGCCACACTCGCCGCGGCCCGCCTCCGTGAGCGCATGCTGGACGACGCAACCGAACCGGACCGGGCGATCTTCAGTGCCTACCGGTCCGCATGCCGACGTTCCAGCCGACCCGTCGTCGCCGTCGGTGACGAGGTGGTGATGATGAACTCGCTGACGCGGCAACAATTCGACTCACCAGACCAGATGGCGATTCTCGAACGCACCCGAGACATCGGCGGCGAAACGAAACCGATCACGATCCTCACCGACCTGCCCAGCGGAACGGTCGTACGCCTGAGTTACGAGCCGACATTCACCGGTGACCGGCTGGCCGGAGGAATCGTCCGGATCACGAAACAGGTTGCTTCGCCCAGTTTTTCCATCCCGAAGGTGAACGCGTCCACCCCGCCCTCGATCGCCGGCACCAGCCCGCTCTGGCGGCATACGGTCCATTCGGTTGTCGAGGCCTGCCGGCGACAGGACTGGCTCGTCGTCGACGGAGAACCAGGAGTGGGCAAGACAGCCCTGATCCGAGCGGCGCACCAACTCGTCCCGAACCGAAGACTTGCCGTACTCGATGCCGGCGAGCTCGGCGGCGACGACCTCCTCACCCAGGTCTCCGTCGAACTCGGCAGCGGATCCGATCTGGCAATACTGCACGCACACGCCATGAGCGAGGCTCATCTCGCCGCACTCGCGGACCTACTGCAGGGCCCCCACGCGCAGGAGCCACCTCTCAGACCGTGGGTGGCGCTTACCCGGTATCCCCAGGACTCGACCGACACCAGTTCACTGCTGCGCATGTTCCCCAAATCGGTCACGGTGCCACCCCTGCGGCACCACCTGGACGATATTCCCGATCTTGTGCGCAGCCTGCTCGACACCCTGGGGGCCACCGGCCTCACCCTGGCTCCGGCCGCCTCGAATCAGCTCGCGCGTCTGGCGTGGCGCGGAAACGTCACCCAGCTGAAGAAGGTTCTCGAGGACACCTACCGGCGGCGACGGTCCGGCATCGTCGAACTCGACACCCTGCCTCCCGCATGCCGTTCCATACACGCCGAACGTTGACCAGGATGCAGGCGCTCGAGCGGGACGCGATCGTGGACGCGCTCGCGCTTCATGCCGGCGACAAGACGGCCGCCGCCACCGCCATCGGCATGTCCCGAGCGACGATCTACCGCAAGATCCGCGAATTCGGAATCGTGCCCTGAACGACCCGGACCCCGGGAATGTCAAATTGAGACACCGCTGCGCTCTGCCCTGAGGGATGCTCTCGCCGAACCACATTCACCCGCCCAGCCTCGGGTGTCAGACAGGAGAAATCGATGACCAACCCGAACGGACTCACCACAGTCGCCGGTGCACCGGTACCCGACAACCAGAACAGCCTCACCGCCGGCGCACGCGGTCCGATGCTCCTGCAAGATGTCTGGCTTCTCGAGAAGCTCGCGCATTTCGACCGCGAAGTCATCCCCGAACGCCGCATGCACGCCAAAGGCTCGGCCGCGTTCGGCACCTTCCGCGTCACCCACGACATCACCGCACACACCAACGCCGCCGTATTCTCGGAGATCGGTAAGCGGACCGAAATCTTCCTGCGTTTCTCCACCGTGGCCGGCGAGCGCGGCGCAGCCGACGCCGAACGCGACATCCGCGGATTCGCCTCCGCTTCTACACCGAGCACGGCAACTGGGACGTCGTCGGCAACAACACCCCCGTCTTCTTCTTCCGTGACCCCCTCAAATTCCCCGACCTCAACCACGCGGTCAAGCGCGATCCGAAGACCAACCTCCGCTCTGCGGAAAACAACTGGGACTTCTGGACCAATCTCCCGGAAGCGCTGCACCAGATCACCATCGTGATGTCCGACCGCGGCATCCCCGACGGCTACCGGCACATGCACGGATTCGGGTCACACACCTTCTCGTTCGTCAACGACGCCGGAGACCGCTCCTGGGTGAAATTCCACTTCCGCACCCAGCAGGGCATCAAGAACCTCACCGACGAAGAAGCCGCCGCCGTCGTCGCCGGCGACCGCGAGTCGGCGCAACGCGACCTCTTCGACGCGATCGAGGACGGCAACTACCCGAAGTGGACCCTTTTCGTGCAGATCATGCCGGAAGCCGACGCCCAGACCTACCGCTACCATCCGTTCGACCTCACCAAGGTGTGGTCCAAGAAGGACTACCCCCTCATCGAGGTCGGGGAACTCGAACTCGACCGGAACCCGGAGAACTACCACGCCGACGTCGAGCAGGCCACCTTCTCCCCGGCGAACGTCGTCCCCGGCATCGGATTCTCACCGGACCGCATGCTGCAGGGCCGGCTGTTCTCCTACGGCGACGCCGCCCGCTACCGGCTCGGTGTCAACCACCACCAGATCCCGGTCAACAGCCCCAGGGGCGCAACCCACGTCAATTCCTTCCACCGCGACGGTGCCATGCGCGTCGACGGGAACCAGGGCAGCGTCCCGAGCATCGAACCCAACTCCCACGGCCGATTCGCGGACCAGCGCAGCTACGCCGAACCGCCACTCGAAGTCGGCGTGGTCGCCGACCGGTTCGACTACCGAGCAGACGACGACAACTACTTCGAACAGCCCGGGAACCTCTTCCGCAGCATGAGCGCCGAGCAGCAGACCGTGCTGTTCGAGAACACCGCCCGTGCCATCACCGGAGCGTCGGCCGCCGTCATCGAGCGCCACATCGCCAACTGCACCCAAGCAGACCCCGCCTACGGCGAAGGCGTGCGAAAGGCCTGTGAAGCCCTCGGCACCTTGTAAGTCGCGGCATCCCGGCCCGCGGTCTGCGCGAATCGCCGCCAGATCACGGGTGGGGCCCGCACCGACCAACCAGTCGACCCCCGTCGTCGCGGCTATCGGACCGCGTTCGGCACCGCACCCTCACCGGAGACCGGGCCGCGTCCGTCAGCGGGTCCCCGCGGCACCGTGAAGGTGGCTGTCACGCACAGAATCGCAATCGCGAAGCAGGCGAGGGTATACCAGAGATTTCCGATGGGATCGCCATTGCTCGTGACGCCGTCGACAGCGCCGAAGTAGCTGGGCAACGCGGTCACCCACAGAACGCCCATCACGCCGAGGTAGACCACGCTGTAGACACGGACGAAGTCGTTGGAGTAAGTGGGAATGTCGGACGTCCCCCGGCGCAGCCGCGACCACTGCCGGACCAGGATCGGGATCGCGACGAGCACGACGACGACCAGTTCGGTCGCGTACAGAATTCCCCGGACCGTGGTGCTCTCCATTCCGAGGACCGTCGCCGGGATCGGGAGGATGAACGTGCCCGCCGACGCCAGGAGACCGATCACGATCGTGCGCCACACCAGTTCGAGTCCGGCGAAGTCCCGACCCCGGTCGGCGTAGCGACCCACGAAGAACTGAACGCACAGGGCCAGCGACATCGGCCACAGGGCCGCGAATACCACCACGCTGGGCAGTGGGACCGAGTCGAACATGGGCTGGTTGACCGGGTTGGTCGTCGACCATTCCCACCACCTCAGCTGCGGTCCGAGCTGGTCGAAGATCTCGTAGAACGCGTGGTGCACGAAGCCGACGCAGACCGCGCCGGCGAGTACGCCGTGCTTCCGGAAGACGCCGAGCATCCGGACGAGCTCGAAGGCCAGCGTCGCCATCAGCGGATAGATCGCGATGATGTACAGCGGCAGTCGGCCCCACAGGAAGTCCACGGTGAACACGTTGTGCGCGAACATCGTGTCTACGTGCTCTTCGATTCCGAAGGCCGCCGGAAAGTACAGCGGCGGCTCGATGACGAACAGGTACGCCGTGGCCCCGAACCAGAGCACCATCGTGGTCGGGTCGCCGTTGCGGCGCCAGCGCAGGATCGCGAAAACGAGCGCGAGCACCGACCCGACCACGATGGTGAGCTCGAGAACCGGCAGGGTCCAGTTCTCCAGTGCCAACGGGTTACGGACCTCGACGAGCCCGCCGGCCTCGGCGCAGGAGAAGCCGAGCGCTGTCGAGAGTTGATCGAAGGTGGGGGAGCAGAGATCGGCCATCAGTTGACCACCGCCGGGACGGGATCGGTGCGGCGTTCGCGCGATTCTGCGGTGTACCAGCGGGTGCAGTCGTAGCCTGCGTCGTAACGGGTGAACCACTTGTCGGCAAGCGTGGGCAGCTTTGCGTGGGTGGGGTCGTGGTTCGGCATCTGACTACGGACGATGCCGGCGAGGGCGGTCAGCTGTTCACCGCGCGGGAGGTCGTCGAACGCACGAGGCATGACGCCTTTGCTCAGGTAGGGCGCGAACGAGGTGAGCACTTTCTGCTTCGTGCGGTGCGTGGCGAACATCGACATCGAATCGACCTTCCGCTCCTTGATCGGCACATGCTGGTTGAAGCCGGCGCAGGCGATCCGCATCACCTTCATCACATGTGTGAAGATCGACGGTGCCATCCGCATCCGGTACAGCTCTTCCCCGACAAGTGAATTGAAGATGATCATTGCTGAACTCCGGTGTTCGACCTCCTCGACGAAGTGCCAGATGAACAGGGACGCAACCCGGTCGTCTCCCGGGCGGAAGAGGGTCGCGTCGTTGTCGAGCATCAGTTTGAACACCGGCGTGAAGGTCGCTTCCAGATCCGCGGTGTAGGCGAGTCGGTAGTTCAGAGTGGTCGCCTCGGTGAGCAGGTCGTATTCGCCGATCACGGCGTCGAGGGTGTTCTGGAGCCCCGGGTATCGCTTGATCAGCGCTTTGACGTGCTGGCGATGCGCGGTCGAGTGGTGGCCCTCCTGACGCATGAACGCCATGGCCTCTTCTGCGACCTCGGGATCGGTCATCCGTGGTTTGGCCTGCATGATCGCCTTGACGATCATCTTCTCGAAGCCGACGGCCAGGAACGAGATCGCGTTCGACATGCTCGACCAGGCCGGGTTGTCGGGGTTCCACAGGAACGGGACGTCCTGCTCGTCGAACGCGAAATCCATCTTTCGGGGGTGCAGGTCGGTCATGTGGGATACCTCGTCTCGTGCGGCATGAGTGGGCTGCAGCCTCTGGGTAGGTAGAGACCCGAGCGTTTAACAACATACACACATCGATGAACTTGTATGATTACGTTTCGGCGAATCCCTCGAGAGCGTCCGCGAAGCAGGGCTTCGGAGCGGAGGGGAATGTGTGCGCGGTAACCTCTGAGTCCGGGTCGGACGGTGCGCCGACAGCCCTTGCACGACGTTCGGGCCCAACGGCGCGTTGTGAGAGGTAGGGAAAGAAGTGGCTGGCAGGCGTGGGTGGGGTGGCAGTCCGCCTGGAAGTGACGAGGAAGCGTCCCGGCGAATCGTCGCCGCCGCAGTCGAGCTCATCAGCCGGAAAGATACGGCGATCAGCATCGCCGACGTTGCGGAATCCCTCGGCGTCATCCGGCAGACGGTGTACCGGTACTTTCCCAGCACCGACGCCCTCCTGCGAGCCGCAGCCATCGCCGCCGTCGCCGGATTCCTCGACCGCCTCACAGAACATCTCGTGGGTATCGAGGACCCCGCTGACGCTGTGGTCGAGGCCGTGATCTACACGCTCAACGAAGCGCCCCGCATTCCGCAGCTCGGCATCATGCTGTCCGGTTCTCATTCCCACACCGAGGGGATCACGTCCGACGAAGCCCTCTCCTTCGGGATGACGATGATCAGACGCTTCGACGTCGACTGGGAGCGGCACGGCTACGACGAGGCCGACCTGCGTGAGCTCGTCGAATATCAGCTGCGGACGATGCAGTCGTTCTTCATCTCGCCCGGAAACCCGCCGCGTAGCCAGGACGAACTGCGTGCGTATCTCCGACGGTGGGTGGGATCAACGGTCGCCGTCCCACACAGGCCGGCCTAGAGGCCGGGCGGCGATCTGCCGCGGGAACATGGTGGGCTGCCGGCGACCCCGGCGCGCCGACAGCCGCGCTGGTCACGGTCGTATCTGTGTAGCGAGGTGGGGATGGTGTCGCCCGTGCAGGCTGGCCATGCGCTGCGAAGGCCGGTGGTGCCCCGAAGGTTGTCCGCGGAGTCCTTCCCACTCGGGGAACGTGCCCGGACGGCGACTGGTGAGGTGCCGGGTGTTGCTGGTGAGGTCGATCAGGCACCGAGCGGCGCCCTGCACGGAGAGGTGGTGCCGTCGTGCCACGTCGAGCAGTTCGTCGAACGCCTGCGCATCACTGTAGCCGCGGCTGGTGATCAGCAGCGCCTTGGCAGTGGTCAAGAGTTCACGGTCGGAGGGCCCGCGGCGCCGGTCGAGGAAGCTTCGGGTGGGCCGCACGGGGTTGGGGTTCTCGGATTTCAACATCTGGCACCGTCCTTTGTCTACGAGATTCCCCCAGGTCGCGATCTCGTAAACGTGCGTACCCGAGTGCTGGTTCATGTGGTCGGACGCGTGAGGGTGGGATCGCGACCTCCGGGGAGGCCCGTCTGGGCCACGGTTATGACGACGTTGCCACTCTTGTGCCCGGTGTCGACATACCGATGCGCCTCGACGATGCGTTCCAGGGGATAGCTACGGTCGATGACGATCCGCAATGTGTCCGCTTCGAGGAGCTGCTTGATGTACGCCAAAGCGTCGTTCTTGCGGACGGACATACCGGTGACGACTTTCCGTCCGCCTCGGATCGACGTCCAGAGTTGCAGCACGTTGTTGTTCAGCCCGGACGTGGGAACGTAGCACCCGTGCTCGGTGAGCGAGCCCTTGCACCGCGCGAACGAGTTCCTGCCGATCGTGTCGAAGACGACGTCGTATGCGGCGGTGTTGGCGGTGAAATCCTCCGTGGTGTAGTCGATGACGTCGTCGGCGCCCAGGGATTTCACCAAATCCGTGTGGTGCGGACCGCACACTCCGGTGACCTCCGCGCCGAACGACTTGGCGAGTTGCACCGCGTAGGTGCCGACGCTGCCGGAGGCGCCGTTGACGAGGACCTTCTGGCCGGTTCGCACCTTCGCCTTGTCCCGAAGGAAGAACAGTGCGGTGGTGGCACCGTCGACGGCGGCGACGGCCTCCTCGTAGGTCTTGTTGACCGGCTTGAGTGCGAGCGAGGCGGTTTCCGGTAGGCACTTGTACTCGGCATAGGCGCCGATGTCGAACCCGGTGAACCCGAATACCTGATCGCCCGGCTGGAACCGGCGGACGTCCTTGCCGACGGCCTCGATCTCTCCGGCAAGCTCCAGGCCCAGAGTCCGCAGTTTCCTTCGTGGCCTTCGCAGCCCGAGGATCAACCGGCCCCACAGCGGCTCGCCGCGGCGCATCTTGCATTCGGCTGTTGTCACCGTTGTCGCGTGGACCTTCACCAGGACTTCGCCGTCCTTGGGTGTCGGCTTCGGGACCTGCGCGAGTTCGAGTACTTCGGGTCCGCCGAACCGAGTGTGGATGATCGCCTTATCGCAGACCTCCTCGGCGGCGTTCCAGGTCGTCGCGCCTCGAACAAGCTCACGGCCAAGCATAGTTCTCCGGCATCCTCGTCGTGGGGTTGTGCGGGCGGTGCAGGGTGTCCACACCACACACCTAGGGTGTGTTTCCGCGCATGGCGATCCGCGGGACCGTAGTGGCGTCGGTATATCCGGCTGCCCCTGCCCACAAGGACCGAGCGTCCCGCCGTCGATCCAGCGGCGCAAGCACCCTGGTTGGTGATTTGATGGAACACGCTGCGCGAGCGAACTACCGAGAGCATCGATCCGATCCGTTCCCGCTGTCCGCGGCGCAGCACGGGCTGTGGTTTGCGCAGCAACTCGCCCCGGACGTCCCGATCTGCATCGCGCAGTACGTCGACATCCGCGGGCAGCTGGACGTCGATCTGTTTCGTGAGGTAGCGCTCGTTGCCGGCCACGAATACGAGTCGGTGTTCCTGCGTCTGGTCGTCGTCGACGGTGAGCCGCAGCAGGTGGTCGATCCGCCTGCCGACGCGGCCATGGGAATCGTCGACTTCCGCAGTGCATCCGACCCGATGGCCGCCGCGGAGGCGTGGATGCGGGAGAATTACACGGCACGAGTCGATTTCGAGCACGACTATCTGTGCGAATCGTCGCTGTTGCGGGTCGGTGACGAGCGGCACCTGTGGTACAGCAGGATCCACCACGTCGCCCTCGACGGATACGGGGCGATGACGATGGTCAACCGTGTCGCCGCCCTGTACACCGCGGCAGTCCAAGGCCTCGAGCTCGAACCGAACCGTGCAGCCGACCTGCACACCCTGCACCGCCTCGAAAGCGACTACCGGGCGTCCCACCGGTTCTCGTCCGACCGTGACTATTGGGCCGAACGTCTCCACACACGCACGAACGGCGCCTCCCTGACCGACATCGAGGCTCCGCCTGCCGCACACAGCCTGACCGTGCGCACGGCGCTGTCCGCCGATACCGTCGCACGACTCGAGGACACCGACGGCCGGCCGGGCGCGACGGCAGCAGCCGCATTGATCGCCGCCTTCGCCTGCTACCTCTCGCGGCGGACGGGACGGCAGGACGTGCTCGTGGACATTCCCCTGTCCGCGCGCACCACCGCTGTACTGCGACGATCCGGCGGAATGCTCGCCAACGTCGCGCCCCTGCGGGTGCAGGTCCGATCCGACGACACCGTCGGCGACCTCGTGACCCGGGTGCAGCACGAACTGATGGGGGCAATGCGGCACCAGCGCGGCAACGTCGAGGACATTCTGCGTGAGCTGGGTGTGTCCGCCGAGGCCCGCAGGATCTCGGGACCGATGATCAACGTGATGCTCTTCGACCAGGATCTCACCTTCGGGTCGCTGACCGGTGACTTCCGGATCCTCACCACCGGTCCTGTCCCGGACCTGTCCGTGAACGTGTACCGGAGCGGCACTCCGGCGTCGACGATCGTCGAGTTCGAGGCCAACCCGTACCGCTACCGCGACGACGACCTACGGTCGCATCACGCCGGCGTCGTCGGATTGATCGACGAACTGCTCGCCGCCGACCCCGGTACTCCGCTCGCCGTGATCGGGGTGGCGGAGTTGGAGTGCTTGACTCCGGTGGTGGGTGAGGTGTCGGTGTCGGAGGTGTCGTTGCCGGAGTTGTTGGCTGCGGCGGTGGGGGTGGATCCGGATGCGGTGGCGGTGGTGTGTGGGGATCGGCGTGTGACGTATCGGGAGTTGGATGAGGCGTCGAATCGGTTGGCGCGGGTGTTGCTGGAGGCGGGGGTGGGTGCCGAGTCGGTGGTGGCTGTGGCGGTGGCGCGGTCGGTCGAGTCGGTGTTGTCGGTGTGGGCGGTGGCGAAGACGGGGGCGGCGTTTTTGCCGGTGGATCCGTTGTATCCGGTGGGGCGGATCGAGCATATGTTGGTGGATTCGGGTGTGGTTGTGGGGGTGACGGTCTCGGATGTGCGGGATCGGTTGCCGGGTTCGGTGCGGTGGGTGGTGCTCGATGATGCGGAGGTCGTGTCGCGGGTTGTGTCGGTGTCGGCGGGGGCGGTGACCGATGTGGATCGGGGTGCGCCGGTGCGGGTGGGTCAGGCTGCGTATGTGATTTATACGTCGGGGTCGACGGGTGTGCCGAAGGGGGTGGTGGTGACGCATCGGGGGTTGGCGAATGTGGTGGCTGCGCAGCGTTCGGGTTTCGGGGTTGGTGTGGGTGCTGGGGTGTTGCATTGTGCGTCACCGAGTTTCGATGCTTCGGTGTTCGAGTTGGTGTGGGCGTTGGGGATGGGTGCGCGGTTGGTGGTGGTTCCGCCGACGGTTTACGGTGGGGAGGAGTTGGCGCAGATCTTGGTTCGGGAGTGTGTGACGCATGCGGTGTTGACGCCGACGGCGTTGTCGTCGGTCGATCCGGTCGGGCTGGAGGCGTTGGGTGCTCTGGTGGTGGCGGGTGAGGCGTGCCCGCCGGAGTTGGTTGCGAGGTGGGCTCCGGGTCGGCGGATGTTCAATGCGTATGGGCCGACGGAGGCGACGATCATGTCGAATGCGAGCGGCGGTTTGGTGGTGGGGGAGTCGGTCACGGTCGGTGGTCCGGTTCGTGGGTTCGGTGAGTTGGTGTTGGATGGGCGGTTGCGGCCGGTGCCGTTCGGGGCGGCGGGGGAGTTGTATTTGTCGGGTCCGGCGCTTGCTCGGGGGTATCGGAATCGGTCCGGGTTGACGGCGGGGCGGTTTGTTGCGGATCCGTTCGGTGGGCCGGGGGAGCGGATGTATCGGACGGGGGATGTGGTGCGGTGGCGGCGTTCGGTGGGTGGGCCGGTGCTCGAGTATGTGGGTCGCTCGGATTTTCAGGTCAAGATTCGTGGTTTCCGCGTCGAACTCGGCGAAATCGACGCAGCGCTCACACGGCATCCCCGCGTCGCGTTCGCGGTGACCCTCGGCCGGACCGCCCCGTCCGGGGACACCGTCCTGGTGTCCTACGTGCTCCCGTCCGGCGACGGTGAACCCGACGTCGCCGAACTGACCGACCATGTACGCGGCTTCGTGCCCGCCCACATGGTTCCCGTGACGATCGTGATCCTCGACGAGCTGCCGCTCACCCCGGTGGGCAAGCTGGACCGGCAGGGTTTGCCCGCACCGGATTTCGCGATCGTCCGCACCGTTTTCCGCGCGACGACCAGCGAGACCGAGCACACCGTGGCAGGTGTCTTTGCCGAAGTGCTGGGACTCGACCGGGCCGGGCTCGACGACAACTTCTTCGACCTGGGCGGTAATTCGCTGAGCGCGACACGCGTCGTCGCCCGCATCAACTCCGCGCTCGGTGTCGGCTTGGGGGTCCGGGAACTGTTCGAGGCGCCCACGGTGGCGGGGCTCGCCGCCCGCGCCGCTTCCGCGGATCGCCGCACCGCGGCGCGTCCCGCCCTCACTGCGGCCCCGCGCCCCGACCGGGTGCCGCTGTCCCTCGCGCAGCAGCGGATGTGGATCGTCAACCAGGTCGACACCACCTCGCCCGCGTACAACGTTCCGATCGCGCTGCGCCTGACCGGTGAACTCGACATCGAAGCTCTGCGCGCCGCGTTCGGCGACGTCGTCGAACGACACGAGCCGCTCCGCACCGTCTATCCCGGGTCCGCAGACGGCCCGCACCAGGTGGTGCTGTCCGCGGATCGGGTGGCCCTCGACCTCACCCCGGTCATCGTGTCCGACGAGGCGGCGCTGCACACCGAGCTGGTGCCTCTGGCGTCGGCCGAATTCAACGTGAGCCGCGACGTCCCGATGCGCATCGCGGTGTTGCAGACCGGACCGGACGAGCACGTGGTGGTCCTGGTGCTGCACCATATCGCGGCGGACGGATCGTCGATGGCGCCGCTCGCCCGCGACGTGATGGTCGCGTACACCGCACGCACGCACGGACGTCCGCCCGGGTGGGCACCGATGCCGGTGCAGTACGCGGACTTCGCGCTGTGGCAACGCCGCACCCTGGGCAGCGACACCGACCCGGACTCGCCGATCTCGGAGCAGCTGGACTACTGGCGCCGGACCCTCGACGGGATGCCGGAGCTGCTCGAGCTGCCGACCGACCGCAGGCGCCCACTGCAGCGGTCCTCACACGGCGCCGCCGTGCCGTTCGCGATCAGCGCGGACCTCCACAGGAAGCTGTCCGACCTCGCCCGGGACCACGATTCGACGCTGTTCATGGTCGCGCACGCCGCACTCGCCGTCCTTCTCGGCCGGTTGAGCGGCGAGGCGGACATCGCGGTGGGCACACCCGTCGCCGGTCGCGGCGACGCGGCACTGGACGAGATGGTCGGCATGTTCGTCAACACCGTGGTGCTGCGGACCCGCGTCGCACCCGAGCGCTCCTTCACCGACCTGATGGCGCACGTCCGCGAGACCGACCTCGGGGCATTCGGGCACGCGGAGGTGCCGTTCGACCGGGTGGTGCAGGCGGTCGACCCGGTGCGGTCGACCGCGCACACCCCGCTGTTCCAGGTGCTGCTCGAATTCCAGAACACCGAAGAGAGCCGCCTCGAACTTCCCGGGCTCACCGTCGAGGTCGTCGACGCCGGTGTCGAGGTCGCCAAATGCGACCTGTACCTGACCCTGAGTGAGAACGTCGACGGAACCGGCGAACCCGCCGGAATGTCCGCGTCGTTCGGTTTCGCCACCGACATCCTGGACGCGAGCACCGTGCGCGGGTTCGCGGACCAGTTCGTCCGCATCCTCGACGCGGTCACGGCGTCACCCGACCGCCCGATCGGCGACATCGCCGTGATCGGGGTGGCGGAGTTGGAGTGCTTGACTCCGGTGGTGGGTGAGGTGTCGGTGTCGGAGGTGTCGTTGCCGGAGTTGTTGGCTGCGGCGGTGGGGGTGGATCCGGATGCGGTGGCGGTGGTGTGTGGGGATCGGCGTGTGACGTATCGGGAGTTGGATGAGGCGTCGAATCGGTTGGCGCGGGTGTTGCTGGAGGCGGGGGTGGGTGCCGAGTCGGTGGTGGCTGTGGCGGTGGCGCGGTCGGTCGAGTCGGTGTTGTCGGTGTGGGCGGTGGCGAAGACGGGGGCGGCGTTTTTGCCGGTGGATCCGTTGTATCCGGTGGGGCGGATCGAGCATATGTTGGTGGATTCGGGTGTGGTTGTGGGGGTGACGGTCTCGGATGTGCGGGATCGGTTGCCGGGTTCGGTGCGGTGGGTGGTGCTCGATGATGCGGAGGTCGTGTCGCGGGTTGTGTCGGTGTCGGCGGGGGCGGTGACCGATGTGGATCGGGGTGCGCCGGTGCGGGTGGGTCAGGCTGCGTATGTGATTTATACGTCGGGGTCGACGGGTGTGCCGAAGGGGGTGGTGGTGACGCATCGGGGGTTGGCGAATGTGGTGGCTGCGCAGCGTTCGGGTTTCGGGGTTGGTGTGGGTGCTGGGGTGTTGCATTGTGCGTCACCGAGTTTCGATGCTTCGGTGTTCGAGTTGGTGTGGGCGTTGGGGATGGGTGCGCGGTTGGTGGTGGTTCCGCCGACGGTTTACGGTGGGGAGGAGTTGGCGCAGATCTTGGTTCGGGAGTGTGTGACGCATGCGGTGTTGACGCCGACGGCGTTGTCGTCGGTCGATCCGGTCGGGCTGGAGGCGTTGGGTGCTCTGGTGGTGGCGGGTGAGGCGTGCCCGCCGGAGTTGGTTGCGAGGTGGGCTCCGGGTCGGCGGATGTTCAATGCGTATGGGCCGACGGAGGCGACGATCATGTCGAATGCGAGCGGCGGTTTGGTGGTGGGGGAGTCGGTCACGGTCGGTGGTCCGGTTCGTGGGTTCGGTGAGTTGGTGTTGGATGGGCGGTTGCGGCCGGTGCCGTTCGGGGCGGCGGGGGAGTTGTATTTGTCGGGTCCGGCGCTTGCTCGGGGGTATCGGAATCGGTCCGGGTTGACGGCGGGGCGGTTTGTTGCGGATCCGTTCGGTGGGCCGGGGGAGCGGATGTATCGGACGGGGGATGTGGTGCGGTGGCGGCGTTCGGTGGGTGGGCCGGTGCTCGAGTATGTGGGTCGCTCGGATTTTCAGGTCAAGATTCGTGGTTTCCGGGTCGAACTCGGCGAAATCGAATCGGCACTCCTCGGATACCCCGGTATCGATCGCGCCGTCGTGAACACCAGCGGCGACCGGCTGGCCGGCTACGTCGTCCCCGCAGCGGGTTCACTACTGGACACGGCCGCGGTCCTGGCTCACGCCCGCGCACGGTTGGCCCCGCACATGGTCCCCACGACCGTCACGGTGCTCGACGCCGTGCCGGTCACCGCGAACGGGAAACTCGACCGCGCCGCCCTGCCGGAGCCCGACTTCACTGCGGCGCGCGCCGCGTACCGGGCGCCGCGCAACGTGACCGAGGGAGTGGTGGCCGCCGCGTTCGCCGAGGGGCTCGGCCTGGACCGGGTCGGCCTCGACGACAACTACTTCACGCTCGGTGGCACGTCGCTCACCGCGACCAGCGTGATCGCCCGGATTGCCGAATCGTCTGCGCGCGCCGTGCCGGTGCAGTGGATCTTCACCCATCCGACGCCGGAAGCCCTGGCGCACATGATCGCCACGGCGCCGGAGGACCCCGGGGCGGAGGACGCAGCGGACCGGTCGCTCGACGTGCTGCTGCCGCTGCGGACCTCCGGAACCGGCAGCCCGGTATTCTGCATCCATCCCGCGATCGGGTTGGCCTGGTGCTTCACCGGACTGGTGCAGTATCTCGGCGATCGTCCGGTCTTCGGGCTGCAATCCCCGGCGCTCACCGACCCGGACCTGCGTGTCGATTCCTTGAAGGATCTCGCCGCGGGGTACGTCCAACGGATCCGCTCGGTGCAGCCGCACGGCCCGTACCACCTGGTCGGCTATTCGGTCGGTGGTCAGATCGCCCATGAGATGGCGGTGCAACTCGCGGGTGACGGCGACGAAGTGGCCACCCTCGCGATGCTCGACACGCACCTGACCGGAGGATACGGTCGCCCGATGGAGAAGCCCACCGTGGCAGCACTTCTGGCGGAGTTCGGCGCGGTGGTCGCGGGTGGCGAGGATGCGGCGCCGACCACGGATCGTGCCGTGGAAGCGCTGCGCCGCACCGGCGGACTGTTCGCCGCTGTGACCGCGGACGATCTCGAGGCCGTCCACCGGGTGTTCACCCACACGGTCGACCTCGCCCTCGCGCATCGCCCGTCGACACCGATCGGTCTCGATCTGCTGTATTTCGGTGCGGCAGATTCTGTGGATGCCCCCACCGGCGTCGCCGGGTGGAGGCCGCACATCAGCGGCGAGATCCACGAACACGCCATTCCCGTGTCGCACCAGCAGATGACGAGCCCGGAAGGGCTCGCCGACATCGGCCCCGTCCTCGCGCACCACGTGACGCTCGCCGAGCGCCGGCTCGCGCTGTCCGGTAACTCCGCGCGATCGGAAGGAACGACGTGACGTTCCCTCGGCACAGGATCGACGCTCCGAGCCGCGCCCGAGATGTTGCCGGTTGGGGTCAGGCGGTGCGTGTCTGGGCAACGGTGCTGGTGACCTGGTCGCTGTGGCCGTCACCGAGGGGGTCGGGCCATGTCGTCCAGGTGTCGGGGCCGAGTTCGATCTCGGCGGTGGTCAGCAGACACGCGTCGAGTTGGTGGCGCAGTGCGTCGGGGTCGATTCCTTGGCCGATGAAGACCAGTTCCTGCCGGCAGTCACCAACTGGTTCTTCCCATTTGTCGAGAATCCCCGCCCTGCGGTACTCGTCCTCAGGCCAGTAGGCCTCGGGCAGGAATTTCCACCACCGTCCGATATAGCCGTGTCGGATCACGTGGCCGGCCTGGGAAATGCTGCCGATCTCGGTGAATCGGTGCGCGTTCCAGAAGTAGCCTTTGGCGCGCAGGAGACGCCCATTCGACCATTCGCTGGTGAGGAAATGGTGCAGCCGGCCGGGGTGGAAGGGGGCGCGTTCACGGTAGACCACGGAACTGATTCCGTATTCCTCCGTCTCGGGAGTGTGTTCGCCTTGGAGTTCGTGGAGCCATCCGGGTGCCTGGGCGGCCTTCTCCAGGGAGAACAGGCCGGTGTCCAAAATGCTCTCGAGCGGGATGTCGCCGTGAGACATCGACTGTATGCGGGCAGTGGGGTTGAGTGAGCGCAGGACCGCGGTCAGTTCGGTCAGGTGCTCTACGGTGACGAGGTCGGCTTTGCTGACCAAGATGACATCGGCGAACTCGATCTGATCGACCAAAAGGTCGGAGATGTCGCGTTCGTCGTCGGGTGCGTCGGCCTCGACGCGGCCGCCGGTCTGGTAGTCGTGAAGGAAGCTGTGGGCGTCGACGACGGTCACCATGGTGTCCAGGCGGGCGATGTCTGCCAGAGCATGTCCGTCGGTGTCGATGAAGGTGAACGTTTCAGCGACCGGCAACGGCTCGGAGATGCCGGACGATTCGATCAGGAGGTAGTCGAATCGTCCATCGGCGGCCAATGCACTGATTTCTGCGAGAAGGTCTTCGCGCAGGGTGCAGCAGATACAGCCGTTGGTCATCTCGACGAGCTTCTCTTGTGAGCGGCTCAGCGAGATCTCCCGTTCGACTTCGGCGCTGTCGATATTGATCTCGCTCATGTCGTTGACGATGACGGCCACCCGTCGGCCCTCACGGTTGCGCAGGATCTGGTTGAGGAGGGTCGTTTTTCCTGCACCCAGGAACCCTGACAGCACGGTCACGGGAAGTCGAGTGTCGGCCATGGCTTTTGAATCCTTCCGCGGGGTCGGGGAGATCCCGGCTACGTGGGCGTCGGCGGGTACGCGCAGTCGAGGTGCGTGCCCGCCGACGCCCGCTGGGGACAGTGTGGGCAGAGGGTCAGGCCGCCGGTTCGAGGTACCCCTCGAACAGGTCGACTACGACGCTGCCGGCGTCGGTGTCTTCTCCGAAGAGGTCCTCGGCCGCGAACTCGACGTGGTAGGTCGGTTCCTCGCCTGCGTCGGTGCGGCCGTGGCCGATGGCGTCCGGGAACGGCCATTGGTCGTTGGTGCGGTGGGTGACGGTCCCGACCCTGCCGCGGCAGTAGGCGGGCATGCGAATATGCCCGGGAACGTATTCGTCGCGCACCCGGACGCGTTGACCGACTTCGAAGGTGATGGTGTCGGTGCGGGCTGGACGTCCCGCCGAGTCGGCGGGACGGGACAGCGGGAACGGGCCACCGGCGAGGACTTCGAGTTCGTCGTGGGTGAGAATGCCCTTCTCGACCATGAGGGTGGCAACGCCGATGACGTACCTCTCGTAATAGGGCGTCATCATGTAGTGGCGGGGTTCCATCCGTTCGACGACGTGGCGAACCTCGTCGACACTGAATGCCCCCAGGTCCGCCGCTCCGAGGAACAGCAGGCTGTAGGGCAGGTGTTCCCAGTCGGCGTGGAAGGTAGGGCCGATATCGGCGTCGACGGTGTGGGGCACCTTGCCGAATCCTTGAACACCGGCGAGATCGTGTACTCCATCCATGGTCTCTCTCCTTTGGTTCGGTGGTTCAGTTGGCCGGGACCTGTGGGACTGCGACCCCGATCAGGCAGTCCTTGGTCACGATCTGCTGCAGTTGCTCTCGGCTCCAGCCTTCGGTGCCGGCCGGCCGTTGGGGGAGCACGATGTAGCGGGTCTCGGCGGTGGTGTCGTACACGCGGATCTCGACATTCTTCGGGATGTCGGTGCCCATCTCCGACAGAACTTTTCGAGGTTCACGGACGACGCGGGCACGGTACTCGAAGCTCTTGTACCAGGTCGGCGGCAACCCGAGGATGGGCCACGCGGTGCACGAGCACAGGGAGCATACGATCACGTTCTTGAGGGTGGGGGTGTCTTCGAGCGCCACGATGTATTCGCCCTGCGGTCCGAGATAGCCGTACTGGTCGACGGCGGCGGTGCCGTCGGTGAGGAGCAGGTTGCGGAATTCCGGGTCGGTCCAGGCTCGCGCGACGAGTTCGGCGCCGCGTTTCGGGCTGAAGTCCTCCTCGAAGGTCTTCTTCCACCCTTCGGTGTAACCCTCTGGGACCAGGCCCTTTCCGTCGAGCGCACGGAACAGGGCCCACGCGCGATCCGACGCCGGCGCTTGCGGTGGTGCCGCGTTGTCTGGTGTGTGTTCGATCGTTGCCGACATTGT
This sequence comes from Rhodococcus sp. JS3073, assembly GCF_026810085.1. Lineage (NCBI taxonomy): Bacteria > Bacillati > Actinomycetota > Actinomycetes > Mycobacteriales > Nocardiaceae > Rhodococcus > Rhodococcus sp. JS3073. The sequence goes on from NZ_CP113951.1 coordinate 8,102,863, forward strand.
TTCCACTTTCTGTAGGGGCTGATACTTGTGAAGTGGTGGTGTGAGTGGGCGGGTAGGACGCGCCTCGTCTCAGGCGAGACTCAGACGTGCACTGGTAGCCGGTTGGCCGGTCGCCGTGGGAAAGGCGCCGCGGATCTGTTCGAATGCGTGGCCGGCGCGTAATACCGTGGCGTCGTCGAATCGTTTCCCGATGATCATCATTCCGACGGGAAGGTCGTTCACCAGACCTGCCGGCACTGACAGGGCGGGGTGGCCGGTGACATCGAATGGGGCGGTGTTCGCGATCATTCCGAGGGCTTTGGTGACGTACGTGACTCGGTCCACATCCTGCGCCGGTAGTTCGGAGGCAACGTAGGGCAGGGTCGGCATGACCAGGACGTCGAAGCTTTCCAGCGCCGCATCGTAGGCGGCGCGAGCGCGCGGTACCAGGTTGCGGGCCTTGCCGTAGCTCGATCCGCCCAATGCGGTGACACCGTGATGGCCGCACAAGGCGACGAGTTTGACGGTTTCGGACAGGGCATCAGCGTGCTGGATTCGGCGCTGTGCAAAGTACGCCATCAGTTCGGGGTCGTAGAGGCCGTCTGCGTTGAGGCCGTAACCGTTGCCGTCGAGCATCTGATAGGCGCCGCCGTCGGTGGCGATCACGTTCCACACATGGAACGCGTGCAGGTGCCACGGAATGCTCACCTCGTCGACCACACCGCCGGCGTCGGTGAACCGGTGTGCGGCCGCGCGGACCGCATCATCGACCTCCGGCTGCGAGACCGCGTGCCCGAAGCCCTCACTCACGACCCCGACCCGCAGGCCCTCGATGCCGGAGTCGAGGGTCGACGCATAGTCATCCACCACGAGGTCGTCTGGTTGGCGGGGATCGTGGCCGTCTCGGCCCGCGATCACCGACAGAAGCAGGGCGGCGTCTTCGACCGTGCGGGTGATGGGCCCGAGATGATCGACCGTGCGCTCGATGGGGAAGGCGCCGGTGTAGGGAACCAGCCCGAACGTGGGTTTGTGGCCGACCACGCCGCAGAATGCGGCCGGAATGCGGATCGACCCGCCCTGGTCGCCGCCGATCGCGAAATCGACATCACCGGCTGCGACGAGGGCGGCGCTGCCACCGGAGGATCCACCGGCCTCGCGGTCAGGGTCCCACGGGTTGCGTACCGGACCGGTGGCCGGGGTGAAGCTCGAACCGGAAAAGCACAGATCCTCACATACCGCCTTGCCCGCCAACGTGGCGCCGGCATCGAGCAGTCGGGTGACCACGGTTGCATCGCGGGTGGGAACGAACCCCTCCAGCGACCGCGATCCATTCATCATGGGCACGCCGGCCACGGTCACATTGTCTTTGATCGCCACACGCCGGCCGGTCAGCGGACCTTCTGTCGTCGTCGAGATGCTCGTGGTGACATACCATGCGCCCAAGGGATTGTCGCTTGCATCAGGTGTCGCATGATTGCGGGACGGTGCCGAGACGCTCTCGTCCGCATACAGGGCGTCGACCACGTCGTACGAGCCGAGCGCGCCATCGACCAAGCTTGCGAACTCCTGACGAGTCGCGGCGTCGAAATGGAGGCCGTAATGATCTGCGGCAGAGCCGATTGCATCGGCGTTCGGTCGGATGACTGTCATCAGGTGGTGCTCCTCACGTGCTTGACCGGTTGGGCGTCGCGCATCATGCCGGTCTGGGGGTGGCAGTTGATGTACTCGTACAGCTGGTCGCACCCGTCGAACACCGAGACCTCGTGATAGAGCCGAAGTTTTGACAGGCCGGCGGCGACGCGGAAGAAGGTGGTGAAGATTCGCAGGTGGGTCGGATGGGATTCTGCCCAGCGCTCGAGTTTGTCGAGCGAACCCCAGTGGCCGATGTTGTAGCTCAGATCGAGGTAGTTCCCTTCCACATCGATGTTGCGCACGAACCTGTTGCTGTAGCAGCCCACCGACTCGCCGTTGTCGCGAAGAAAATCCATGCCCTGCTGCAAGGTCGGGAGGATTTCCTCGAGATACAGGGCGCGTTCTTCGGATTCGGCATCCTTCCAATCCTGGCCGGACCGAATCAGCGCGATATTGTCGTGGCCCTGTACCACGACACGGCCACCGGCAGCGGGATCGCCGCTGAGCACCCGCAGGTCGCCCGAGGGCTGCATCCAGTCATTCTGGGAGATCGGGAAGCGTTCGCGCATCGAACCCCAGTACCCGTGTTCGTTGATCTCGCCGCTGATCCCGTCCATCACAGCGCCGACACCAGGGAGGTGGTCCTGAAAGGCGTAGAGCGTTTCGAATTGCTCGGCCCGTGGGGCCACGATCTCGCGGAAGTAGCCAAGTCCCTCGGCCAGTCGTTGATCCGATGCCCACCAGTCGGCCACCGCAGGGTTGTGGAGCCAACGTGTGTGGGAAGAAACGTCTTTCCAGTAGCCCACGATCATCAGATTCTCGTAACCCTGATTGTCCGCATGATGGGTCAGGTCGTGGTGCAGCGGGCCGTCGCCCAGATCGAAACTGGCGACGATGTCGCGCATGGCAGCAAGCGCGGCCGGGCGTTGCTCGTCGCCGCGGAACTGCACGCCGAGATACGCCATCACCACCTGCTGCAAGCGCTCGTCGGCACGTCCCACCCACATGGGGAAGGGGGGTTGGTAGTCGTCGGGCACACGCCGGGTCAAACTCCGCGGACATGTGAGGTGGTCGCTGATTGCAGATTCCATGAGGACTCCTGAGTCATCGAGTTGGGGCTTGCCGAGAACGCTCGGCAACTCGGATCGAAATTGACGTTACCTTCGTGTGCCGGTGTGAATTTGACGACGAGCGACAGGTAGTTCGACGATCAGCGACACTCGGCGCAGAACGTGCTACCGGGCGGAGTGTTCAGTCTGGATTCCCCGCGGGACGTAGCTGTGCCGCCGAAATCATCGGCGCACATGCGCTCGTCGTGTGCACCCGCGAAGTATGCGTGCAGGGCCATCGACCGTCGATCAGCGCGCGCCGTCGCAAGTCTGGTGACACCCTCCTTCAGGTCGGCCGGCCAACGGTAAGGGCGGATCAGCATTCGGAGAAGTGCAATGGCAGCGTCGAGCAGTAGTAGCGGCATGCTGTGTCTCTTCGTTCGGGCCCGGCCGCACAGGCCCGACGGTGCCGATGGCGTTGGAGAATCGCTGCGGATGCGATGAAACTGATGGCCACCAACACTGATACGACGACGTCGGCGGCGGCGATTGGAAGATCACGGCCACCGTGATTGCTCGGTCGAGGTCCACCGAGTGACGAACGGCGATGCCTTCATGTTGTCCTCCTGTCTACACCGGCGACCCGCCGGCGGTCAGGACGAGGAACCGGCAATCGGTCCCGTCCGGGATTTCCGGCGTACTCGAACGGTAGGAGTTTCCGAGGCGTGATGTTTGACGCTCAGCGACTGCCCGCTTTGCGCTCCGCGACATCGTCATCGCGGGGGCGGAGCCACTGGCGCCGGAACTGACAAGGTTCGTGAGTCACACCCCGACAGGTATTCGGCTTTGTCACGGGTTGGAAATCGTGTTTCTTCCGCGTAAATGGGCGAGCGCGCGTTGACATGCGGTTTCGCCGCTCATAGCGTGAGGTTCACGCGAGGAGAAGGAGCTGTCCATGACGTCGTTGCCACCGCCTGATGGCGACCTCGTGGATGGGGACTGCTCGGATTCCCGGCCCGTGAACACACCAGTGCCGCAACCGCCACTGTCGCGCGCCGGGTCGACACCTCAGCAGCGCCGCGAGGTGGTTCGGACCAGTACGCTCGGCACCTGGATCGACACGATCCGCGACACCTTCGTCGCGCTGGACATCGATCCCGCCGAGCCCACGCAGTTCACCGGCGCGGTCCACACCCGGCATTTCGCGCACCTGATGGCTGCCGACGTCACCGCGACATCGCAATCCTTCCGCCGAACGGCGAGGCTTGCCAACCGCCACCCACTCGAGTTGATGCAGATCGGCATGGTGGTCGCAGGTGAGGGACAGCTCATCCAGGACGGGCGTACCTGCATTCTCGGTCCGGGTGATTTCGCCCTCTACGAGACGTCACGGCCCTTTACCTGGAACCTGCATCCGGACTGGCACCTGCGCGTGTTCACCTGGCCGCGCGCCTCGGTGTCGCTCACCGAGAGCCAGTCACAGCAGTTGACAGCGCGGACCGTCAGCTCCACTTCCCCGGTAGGACAGTTACTGTCACCAATGTTGTCCAGCCTTCTCGTCGCCGACGGGGAGGTCTCCTCCGGAGGCGCGATCGGGCTCGCCGGCGGTTTGGCCGACCTGGCCATCACCGCGGCGCAGGAGGAGTGTCAGCCCGACGATCCAGATGCCGCCATGCGGGAGTTGTACGCGAACATGGTGCAGTACATCGGACAGCACCTCGACGACCCGGACCTGTCCCCGTCCGGCATCGCTCAGGCCTTCTTCGTCTCCACCAGAACCGTCCACAGAGTGTTCGCGCGCTTCGACGCAACCGCTGCTGCCACGATTCGCGAACACCGACTCGAGGCCTGCCGCCAAGCGATGGTGGCCCCACGCAACATCCCCCGATCCCTGACCGACATCGCTGCCCAGTTCGGGTTCATCGATCTGTCCGTCTTCAGCAGAGCATTCACGGCGACCTACGGCATCAGTCCGAGCCGCTACCGGGAACAGCACCGATGATCGAGGCCCGAAGGCCCATCCGCCGCCAGTAGGCGCCTCAGTCAGTGCTGTCGACCCCTACGTCGAGGCGATCTGGTCCCAGCCCTCGACGGACTCGGGGGTGCGGGGTGCGGGTCCGGTGTAGATGGCGGCGGGGCGGACGAGTTTGCCGAGGCGTTTCTGTTCGAGGGCGGCGGCCGCCTCGTAGCGGGGGGCGTTCAGGCGTTGGGCGGTGGCGCGCAGCACCCGGGTGCGGGGGTCTTCGGCGCGGTAGACGCGGTGCCCGAAGCCCATCAGCTTTTCCTTGCGGTCGAGGATGCCCTTGACCAGGGTGCGGGCGTCGCCGGTCTTTTCGGTGTCCTCGATCATCGGCAGGACGTGGGCGGTGTCGTCGTCGATGTCGAGGAGGGGCTGGTATCCCCAGATGGGGGCGAGCATGGCCAGGCCCGCCTGGACGTCGACGCGGACGTCGCCGGTGTGCACGGGCAGGGGAACGGTTCGGCCGGGGGCAGTCCGGGGCCGAAGCGGCCGTCGACGAGCAGGGCCCACACGTTGCCGAAGGTGACGTGCCCCTCGACGAGTTCTTCGATGTCGACGCCGCGGTAGCGCAGGGCGCCGCCGTCCTTGTCGGGTTCGGCGATGTCGCTGGTGAACGCGACCACACCTTCCAGTCCCGGGTTGAAATGGATTGGTACGGTCTGCTGTTCGTGTCCATGATGGGAGTCGTTCTGCGAGGAGAGTCATCTTCATGGCACGGGCGCGGCCGATCGACGCGGCGACGAGGGCGGTGCCTACGCCGTCCGGTATGAGACCGACCTTGCCGAACGCAAGAAGGAGTAGCTGGACTCCGTAGCGACGGTGAGGTCGCACGCGAGCGCCAGGGATACGCCGACACCCGCGGCGGTTACGACGCCTGACGTGGAAGAATGCGACGTCATTCCGCTGCAGCGTCGACGAAGATGTCGATCGTCAACGGGGCGGTTCCACCGTAGGACGTGAAATCGGTGACACCGGCTTCGGTGAGTACTTCGACGTCGAGGACCGTGCGACCGTTGTCGGTGCCGGCGGGACGGCCGAGCAGTTCGATCGCGGCGTCGGCCATGATCTCGGGGGAGCGGGAGTGTTCCAGGCTGTCGTGGCCGCCGAGTAGGTTCCCGACCGCTGCCGTCGCGATCATCGTCTGCGGCCACAGGCAGTTGCTGGAGACGGGTTGATTCGCGTACTCGGCGGCGATGCCCAACGCGGCCAGCGTCATCCCGTATTTTGCCAGCATGTAGCCCGGATGGGTGCCCAGCCAATGCTGCGACATGTTCAGTGGCGGTGAGAGCGTCAGTACGTGCGGGGCGGAAGATCTCTGCAGGTACGGAAGGCACGCCCGGGTCAGCGCGAAAGTGCCGCGCACGTTGACCTGTTGCATCAGATCGAACCGCTTGAGCGGCAGGTCCTCGGTCTTCGAGATATCCAGCACGCTGGCGTTGTTGACCACGATGTCGATGCCGCCGAAGTTGTCGAGAGCGGCGTCGACGACCCGGGCGATATCGCCATCGCTTCGGACGTCACCGACAACGGGTACGGCGTGTCCGCCCAGTTCGTTCAGTTCTGCGACGGCGGTGTGAATCGTCCCGGGCAGTCGAGGGTCGGGGGTATCGGTCTTGGCAAGCAGGACGACGTTCCCACCGCGGCTCGCGATCGCGCGGGCGATGGCAAGTCCGATGCCACGACTTCCTCCGGACATGACGGCGGTTCTCCCGCGGAAGCTCGTGTTGTTCACTGTAATCCCTTCGTAGTTGACGCTGTGGGTGAGAAGCCGTTCCGCGCCTGTCGAACTTGGACGGTAACGCTCGAACCAATCCCGTACGACGGAGTCTCGGGGTGCCGTGCGTCGCTCACCGAGCAGTTCGCAGGCGTTGGCCGAGCGCTCTCCACGATAGGAGAGTCCTGTGATGGTGACCACGTCCGCGAAGCATCAAGAAACGTGGGCCGTTTGTCCTATGGGGACATGCTCATGTCGTGTCGGTGAGGAGGTGGACAGTCGGATGGGCGGAAGTGTGCAGGTAGAGACGCTGAGCATGACGTTCTGGATAAATCGTCATGCTGGGGTGTCGACTGCTCTATTGTCTTCGCATGGCTTCACACGACGAGCGCGCCGCGCTGTTGGTCGCACGGATCGCGGGCTCGCTCAACCAGCGGTTGGTGACGTTGACGGCCGATATCACAGATGTTCTGTACAGCGAGATTCCCGATCTGCGTGCCGATCGGCAGCTGTTCGACCTGCTCGGTGCGAGTGTCGAAGGAAACCTCGACACCATCTTCCACACGCTGCAGCACAACATCGCACCGGAAAATCTGGAAGCGCCGGCTGCCGCGATGGAATACGCGAGACGTCTTGCTCAGCAAGGGGTTCCCGTGAACGCGCTCGTGCGCGCATACCGACTCGGACAGACCAACCTTCTCGAGTTGGTGTTCGACGAGCTGGGTGGGGAAGCGGTCGAGCCGGAGCTGGGTGTTCCGGTGCTCGAGCGCATCATCACGGTGATGTCGGTGTACATCGACAGGGTGTCGCAGCAGGTGGTCGAAGTCTACGAGCGTGAACGCGAACGGTGGCTGGCCCACCAGAGCAGCGTTCGTGCCGTCCGAGTCCAGGAAATCCTGGCGGGCAACGAACACCCGGACGCTGGGGCCAGCGCCGCCCTCAACTATGTGCTGCATCAGAATCACCTGGCGGCCATCATCTGGGTTCCCGATACCGGTCCGGGAGACATGCTGGCCAGAATCGAGTCGGCGGCACACGACTTCTCAGGGTTCATGGGCGCAGCGACCGATCCGTTGTTCGTGGCGGCCGACCGCGTCACCGGATGGGTATGGGTCCCACTCGGTACGCGCTCGGCTCCCCGGCGAGGTTACGGCGAACTGCGCGAGTTCCTCGAGGCCCGCCATCCGGGGCTTGTCATGGCGGTCGGCGGGGTCACCAACGGCCCGGAAGGATTTCGGCAGTCGTACACGCGTGCTCAACGCGCACGAGCGCTCGCTATCGCTGCAGGAAAGAATGCCCCCGTCGTGACCGCGTACGACGACCCAGGAGTGTCGACGGTCGCACTGCTGATAGAGGACCTCGCGGCCACCCGGACGTGGGTGCGCAGCGTCTTGCGCGGCCTGGCGGTGGACAATGAGAACGCGGCCCGCCTACGTGAGACCGTGCAGGTCTACCTCGCAAGCAACCTCAGTAACGTCGCTGCTTCGAAAAAGCTGGATCTGCACTACAATTCGGTCAAGTATCGGGTGAAGCGGGCCGCGGAGGAACGAGGGGAAGACTTCACCGGGGATCGCCTGGCCGTCGAACTCGCCCTGCTCGTGTGCCAATGGCTGGGACCGGTGGTCCTGACACCGGATCAGGCAAAGGGTGAGCCGACGGTCAAAGGTGGGGGTGGGCGATGATGGCGGTCCGCGGCAGTTCGTCTGGATCGCTCACCGCGTCCTCGAGGGCGATGTAGTCGCCGAATGACAGTCCGGCTGCGGCCAGTAGGGCTGCGTACAGTCGTTCCAGCATGATTCCTCGGTTCGTCTTCGTCGTGGGGTGGGCGGCGGGCCCGGCACCACAGGATCGCTGCGGTGCCGGGAGGTGTTCCTGCCGGCGCGACGACGCATGACCGCTGCGCCGATCCCATCCAGGGGTGGAGGTGTCGTTGCGAGCGCACGCGCCAGCCGCATGGCCTCCGGCAGTACTTCATGTGGATGGACGACCCTGTCGATCATTCCGCATCGCAGTGCCGTCTCCGGCTCGAGCGGGTCGCGAGGGAACACCGCCCCGGCCTGGACTCGGCGGCCGAGTCCTACAGAGTCGGGATGCCCGTCCGCATATCGTCCCATTTCCCGGGACCCGAGAGAGGCGTGAGAACTGACGATGACTGCGTCACACGCCAAGATGAGATCGAGTCCTCCACCCGAGGCCGAACCGTTCACGGCTGCAATGAGCGGTTTGCCTACGTCATGCCCGACGAAGCCGGCGAACCCCCATCCCGGGTGTCCGGGCGCGTCGATGCGGTGCCCGGCAGTCAATGCGGCCAGATCCGCACCAGCACAGAAGGTGTCTCCTGCTCCTGTGATGATGCCGACCCGAAGGTCGGGCGAGGCGGCCAACGTCTCCATAGCCGCGCCGACCGCGGCGGAGACGGCCGAGTCGACGACGTTGCGGACCTCGGGACGATTGAGAGTGATCACTGCGAGCGGACCGTGCCGCTCGAGAAAAGCCGCACCACGGCGATCCCTTTTCTCGGACTCTTCCACCGTCACAGCACATCACCACCGTGTCTGCGCAGGTAACGCATTGCGGATTGGGCGGCATTGAATCCGCTCATCCCATGGGCGCCGGCGCCCGGCGGCGTGGAGGCCGAGCACAGGTAGGTTCCCGGAACGCCGGTGCTGTACGGGTCGAGGGCGATGCGCGGCCGCAGCACCACCTGGGTCTCGGTGTTGGCGCCGCCGATGATGTCGCCGCCGATGTAATTGGGATTCGACGCGGCCAGTCGCGCCGGTCCGCTGCTGACCGTGGCGACGATGCGGTCCCGGAACCCGGGCGCGAACCGTTCGATCTGCGCGGTGATCGCCTCCGTCGCGTCTCCCGTGTAGCCGTGCGGGACATGGGCGTACGCGTACAGCGGATGCAGATCTCCGTTCGATCGTCCGGGGTCGGCGACATACTGCTGGCCGACGAGGACGAACGGCCGCTGCGGCATCCGCCCGGATGCGACATCGCGTTCGGCGGCCGCGATCTCGGCGAAAGTGCCACCCAGGTGGACGGTCCCGGCGCGTCCGCAGTCGGGATCGGCCCACGGCACCCCGCCCTCGATCGCGAAGTCGACCTTGAACGCCGCCGGCCCGTGCCGGAACCGGCGATACGCCCGTGCGACCCTTTCGGGGACATGTTCACCGAGGATGCGCAGTGCAGCGGACGGTGCCAGGTCGAGCAGGACGACGTCCGCCGGAGGGATATCAGCGATAGCGTCCACCCGGACGCCAGTGGAGATCTTCCCGCCCCAGTCGGTGAGCATGGCCGCCAGTGCACCGGTGATCGACTGCGATCCGCCCTCGGCGACCGGCCAGCCGTATCGGTGACCGGCGGCGATGATCATCATGCCGACCGCCGATGTCGCGGGGCGGTCCAAGCGGTAATAGGCGTGCGCGGCGGCACCGCCGAACAGTGCGCGGGCCTTGTCGGTGCGCCACCAGCGGGCCGTCACGGCGGCAGGCAGGAGGGCTCGGGGCCCGAAGCTCGCGAGCTTCAGCGGGTGCCGGGGCACGTTCGCGATCGGACGCATCAGGTCGGCGGCGAGGTCGTCGAAGCCGTCGGCGAGCCCGCCGAACATGCGCTGCCAGCGTCCGCCGTCCTCGCCGAGTCCGGCGGCGGTCGCGTCGACGGAACGATGCAGGAGACCGGCTTTCCCGCTGTCGAGGGGATGCGCGCAGTCGATGTCGGCCCACTTCCAGGTCAAGCCGTATCGGCCGAGGTCGAGGGTCTGCAGGTACGGCGATCCGGCGCCCATCGGGTGGAACGCCGAGCACTCGTCGTGCAGCAGGCCGGGGACGGTGAGTTCGCCGGAGCGGGTGCCGCCGCCGATGGTGTCGGCGGCCTCGAGGACCTGGACGTCGACGCCGTGCCGGGCGAGGTGGACCGCGGCGGCGAGCCCGTTGGGCCCGCTGCCGACGACAACTGCCGTGGTCACCGCCGCACTCCGCTGCCCTCGTCACCATGGAGTGACGAATCGGTGGCGTGCTTGCTGCGCATCCTCGGTTCCGACAGTGAGCCGGGATCGGTGATCGCCCGATCGGCGTCGATGTCCAACGTCCACTGCACATCGAACGGAATGGGACCGTTCGGCAGCCACGGCTGTTCGGCGATGGCATCGGACACCTTGTACGTTCCCCGCTCGATGACACCGAGGGCCGCGTCGATCACCTTGTACTCCTGGATGCCCTTGTGGATGGGCTGCGATTCGATCCAGGCGACGACGAACTCGCCGGGCGCGAAGTTGCAGCGCCGCTGGAGTGCGGCGATCAGGAACTCGTTGTGCAGGTGGCCGTCACCGAAGTTGAAGGCCACCAGCGAGTTGCAGCTGAACTCGGCCTCACGCAGCGAGTAGGTGTCGATGTCGTCCCCGAGATGGCGGCTCATCAGCGACAACAGGGCGCGGCCCTGGCTGTGCATCGACCGCCAGCCGAGCAGTTGGTGCATCACCACGTCGGCCACCGCGGGCGGGTAGGTCGCCAGCAACTGGGTGCGGGTGTTCTGACTGGGCCGCGTGATGAACTCGTCGAGCTTGTCCTCCGCACCCGGGGCGAACGCCCAGGTGGCGGACGCCCAGTTGCCGGCGTACTGACGCATCGAGGGCAGGAACGACACGAGATCGGGGCGCAGATTGCCGAGGATCGGGAAGAACACCAGCGCGGCGACGATCGCAGCGAGCAGGAGCGGTGAGGAAAAATCCCCCAGCCCGAAGCCGGCGGCGTTCGGGAACCCGAGGAACAGGAAGACTGCCGCGTACGCGAACAGCAGGTTCCATTCGAGGGGTACTGCGAGCGGGAAGGTGGACAGGATGAACAGGTGGAATGCCACCATCAACGCAACCGCGAGCAGGGTGATGGTGCCATTCGTGGTGAACAGCAACACCAGTGGCGTGACCACCTCGACGACGGTGCCCAGAACGTGGGCGACGCCGCCGGCGACGATGGACGGCCGCAAGTCGTTCGGGAAGCTGCGGTAGTGGGCGCGCTTGATCGTCTTCGACGGCAACCAGGGGGTGTTGGACAGCATCGGCGGCACGACCATCGAGAAGTGGTGGCCGAGTTTCGAGATGCCGGCGCCGACCCACACCGACACGATGAGCAGCTTGAGCGCGACGATCATGTCCACGAACGGAAGGACACCGAAGAAGACGACGGCCGGGAAGTACTGCTCGCCTCGGGCAGCGATGAAGATGACCTTGTCGCGCAGGCCGATCACGACCAGCAGTGCGATCAGCGGCAACAGAAGGGTGGGGTTCACCAGGCCGTGGTTGCCGGGCAGTGCCGCGTCGACAGACGGTGTGTGCACGCCGGCGAATCCGAGCGCGAGGACGATGTCGACCAAGATTGCGGCGTAGACGAGAACATCGAAGATGGTGCGAGTGTCACCGGATGTCAGCGGCACCTTCCCCGGCCAGGGTGGCAGGCGGATGGTGCCGGGCCGGAGCCAGAACAGGGCGCCGCCCATCATCGGCTTGAAGTGGCCGGCGAGCGGACCCCACGAACCGCCCAGACCGACGGTCTCGACCAGCAGTGTCCACAGGATGAGCTTCTGGTACACGATCGGTGCCTTCCACCACGCGCCGACGTCGAGCACGTTGTATCCGGACGTGAACGTCGCAATCGACAGTCCGGCGGCGAGGTAGAGGACGAGCAGTTTCAGAATGTAGATGGTGTGCACCATCTTCGGGGTGCCGAAGCCGTAGTCGACCCAGTGGGTCGACATGGCTCGGATCCGGTCGAAGAAGGGGCGATCGAGGAATGTTGCGGGGTCTACTTCGGGAAAGTTCCCGGTTTTGAATCCCATCGGATGCTCCTGGATAGGGCGGGCGGAGGGTAGGGGTCATCGCCTCGGGGGCGTCCCGAGTTGCGATGTTCGTTGTGGTGGCGGCTAGAGCCGGTTGCTCATCCGCCTGTGGCGAGGGGTTGCTGTCGGTGACGGCTACGGAGCCCCGGCTTGTCGATCTTGCCGACGGGGTTGCGGGGCAAGGCGCCGACGACGTGGACGGCTGCGGGCAGTTTCACCTTCGTGAGCCGGCCGCGGAGGTGTTCGATGAGCTCGCCCTCGGTAACTGGGCTTTCGGGATAGGCGACGACATACGCGACGGGAACCTCGCCGTACACCTCGTGGGGCGCTCCGACCACGGCCGCCTCGAGGACTCCGTCGTGGGTGGCGAGTGCGTTTTCGATCTCCTTGGGGTAGATGTTCTCTCCGCCGCGGATGATCATGTCCTTGATGCGGTCGACGAGGGTGAGGTAGCCGTCCTCGTCGAGTCGGCCGACGTCGCCCGTGTGGAGCCAGCCATCGACAATGGTCCGGTCGGTCTCCTCGGGACGCCCCAGATAGCCGTGCATCACGTTGGCGCCGCGGACGACGACCTCGCCGATCGCTCCCGGTGGGAGCAGGGCGCCGAAATCGTCCATGATCGCGAGAGTCTGTCCCGGCAGTGCGGGTCCCACGGAGCCCGGTATGCGGACGCCGGCAGGCGGATTGCACGCCGATGCGCAGGTGCCCTCGGTGAGCCCGTACCCTTCGACAATCACCAGGCCGAAGCGATGTTCGGCGCGGTCGAGCAGTTCCTTGGAGATCGGCGCGGCGCCGCATACGGCGAACCGCAACGAGGACGTGTCGGAGACAATCTCGTCGGGTTGCGAGGCGAGCAGCGCATAGATCGTCGGGACCGCGGAGAAGTAGGTCGGCCGCAACCGGGCGACATCGTCGAAGAATCGGGCCGGGGAGAACCGTCCGGTGACGCTCAGTTGCCCTCCCGCCAGCATCGGCGCGAGAAAGCTGACGCAGATTGCGTTGACGTGGAACAGCGGCAGGATGAGTAGGCAGTGGTCGTCGGTGGTCAGTGAAAGATGCTCGGCCAAAGAAGAACTCATGAAATGCAGGTTTTCGTGGGTGAGCATGACGCCCTTGGGTCGCCCCGTCGACCCCGACGTGTAGATCAGTAATGCGACGTCGCTCCCCGCCGGGCGAAAGCCCGGGGTCGGGCCCGAAGGCTGGGACGCGATCATCTCGTCGACCGCGATCGAGGGACGACCGGCGGTCGCGGCGTCCGATCCCTCGTTCACGACGAGGGCGGCGTCGGCGTCGGTGATCTGGTACTCCGCTTCGACGGCGGTGAAGGAGGGGTCGACGGGTGTCGCGGCCGCACCGAGCCGCCAGGCCGCCATCAGGACGACGAGCAGCTCCACCCGGTTCGGCAGCATCACCGCGACGACGTCACCCTCGCCGACCCCGTGTTCGCTCAGTTGTGTCGCGAACGCATCCACACGATCGGCGAACTGCCGGTACGTGAGGTCGATGTGGTCGTCGCGCAGGCACGGTGCGTCACCGTGTGCCGTCGCGAGGTCCCAGGTGAAATAGCCGATGTCGGACACTGTTTCGATCCCCTTCACTTCGCCGTGTGATCCATGACACTGAGCGCGGGAAGTGTGGTCCGACATATTCCGCGGGGCTCGAGTTCGCCCCAGCGTTTGTCCGCGGCGGACAGTGAACCCTCCGGGATCGAAACAGACGAGAAATGACGGACCCCGATCCTCGAAGGTGACGGCAACGGCCGACGGCGGCGGCTGGTGGCTCGGTGGCGATGTCGTCGATCCTCGACCCACGGGCGTGCGCGCGGCGGCAGCGACGCATCGTATCGAGACTCACCCTCCCCAACTGACCGGAACCTTCCCGGCGGCGTCGAGTACTAGGGCATGTCTCCCAATAACTTGAGCCACTCGACGATGCCGGCGAGCAGGAATCCGGCGCGGTAGGTGAGGGCGAGTTTGTCGTAGCGAGTGGCCACCGCACGCCACTGTTTCGCCTTGTTGAAGGCCCGTTCGACCACGTTGCGCCCCTTGTAGGACTCCGGGTCGAAGTTCGGTGGCCGCCCGCCCGCGCGGCCCTTGTTCACCCGGTTCGCTGCCTGATCGGTCTTCTCGGGGATCACCGCCTTGATGCCTCTGCTTCGCAGCAGTTCCCGGTTTGCCCGTGATGAGTACGCCTTGTCGGCCCGGACCTCGACGGGGCGCGTGCGGTGCGCTCCGCCCGCGAGCCGCGGCACGCAGATGCCCTCCAGCACGTGGGCGAACATCGGACTGTCACCGGCTTGGCCTGGGCCGACCAGCACCGACAGCGGGCGCCCGTGACCGTCGCACGCCAGGTGCGCCTTGCTGGTCAACCCGCCCCTCGACCGGCCGATGCCGTGATCGGCAGGCTCGTCACGCAGGTTCGTGTAATTCGGTAGATCCCCCTGTGTGGCGGGCGGCGTTCGCACCGTGCTGATGGACACGGACCACTGTGGAATCGACCGATACCGCCCAGTCCAGGTTCCCGCCGGCGTCGGCCATCGCGACCAGAGCCGTCAGCACCCGATCCCAGGTTCCGTCTCCGGCGTATCGGCGATGTCGCTTCCACACCGTCTTCCACGGCCCGAAATGCGACGGGAGATCTCGCCAGGGCAACCCGGTCCGCAGTCGATACAGCATCCCCTCGACCACCACACGATTGTTCCGGAACTTCCGCCCCCGGAGCCCATCGGAACTGGGCAACAGCAGCGCGAGCAACTCCCACTGCTTGTCCGTCAACACCTCAAACCGATCAACAACGTCTGCCACACCGAAGAGTCTGCAGCACAACACCACAAATCATTGGGAGACACACCCTAGTGGTGGTGGGTGGCTGTGAGAAGACAATCATCGCCGTTGCTGGAGAACGGGCTGGTTACTGTGCGCGGCAACCATCGGATCACCAAGGGAGACCACTGCGTGAGCAGCGCCATCGACATCATCGACGACCACGACGTCGTCGACCCGAATGCCGCCCCTGCACTTCGGTTGTGGTGTCCTCGGGCGTCGTCTGGGCTGGCACGATTTAGTGGATCTACTCTTGAATGGATGCCACGGTTTGCAGGCGTGCTGCGTCCTGGCCGGGCGGGGCTCCGAACATGCGTCGGTACTCGCGGCTGAACTGCGAGGGACTGTCGTAGCCGACGGTGTGGCCGATCGCGGCGACGTCGCCTGGTGCCGCAATGAGTTGGATGCGGGCCTTTTGGAGTCGAAGCTGTTTTTGGTACTGCAGCGGACTCATGGCGGTCGCCGCCCTGAAATGCCGGTTGAGGGAGGAGACGCTCACGCCGACACCGCTGGCGAGATCGTCGATGCGAATCACCTGGTCGTAGTGGGTCTTGATCCACTCGATCGCGTGGGCGACGAGGGTCAGGCGGCTATCGGCCAGGCCGATCTGTCTGACGAGTGCGGCCTGGGGTCCGTTGAGTAGTCGCCAGTGGATTTCACGCCGCACATCGCGGGCCAGCACCGGGATGTCGCGTGGGTCGTCGAGAAGGCAGAGCAGTCGAACGACGGCGTCGAGCAGCTTGTCGTCGGCGTCGCTGGTCGCGATGGCGGGTCCGTCGTGCGGCCGGGCGCCGACGGGGCCGGCTTCCATCAGCAGTTGCGCAATGAGAGCGGGTTCGAGCGGAAGCCCGAACGCTAGGAACGGCTCGGTGGGTGTCGCATGGGTAATTTGTGAGGTCAGGGGAAGGTCGACAGTCACGACGAGGTACTGGCCGGCGTGATAGTCGAAGATGCGGTCACCGAGAGCCGAGCGTTTCGCTCCTTGGGCGATCAGAGCGAACACCGGCTCGGTGACGGTGCCCAGTGGTTCCGTCACACACTCGGTGGAGAACACCGTGAATCCCTCGATCCACAACGGGCCGGGGCTGCTCGCAGCGAGTCGCGCGATCCGGTATCGCAATTCTTCTAGGCGATGCATTTCCTGAGTGAACCATGGATGCGGATTTCTAGGCATGATCCGAGCAATATTGATCGGATCATGCAACGATCCGGCCGTATCTGTCTAGGAGATTGCGACGCGTCGGGCTTTACTTGGAGGAGCAGTGGGGACGGCCTCCGCAGCGTCTCGAAGATCGAAGAACTGAGGGTTCAATCATGTCGCGGGGTCGATGATCTGCGTGATGTTCACACTCGGGCCGTGGTCGGTGGACGCGATGGGGTGTCGTGAATGCAGATCCGTTGCTTTATGGCACGGGCTGGAGCTCGCGTGACTGACGGCTGGGCGTGCGATAGTGGGTCATATGCACGTACTGGTGTAGCAGCCCAGAGGAGTACCAAGGCGGCATAGTCGTGCGAGGCGCTGTGGCTACGCCTGGTAGCGCTAGCGCGGCGTGGGTCTAGACGTCGCTCGACTCGGCCAAGCATCGTACTCGCGCAACGGCCCACGTGGGGCGATGAGGCGATCATCGATGCCATGAGTCTGTCGCGGGCAGCGCGCGGTGCGCAGCGAGAGTGACCGCGGTGGTGGTGGTACGTGAGATCGGCATGCCAAGTTCTAGGATCGGTGTGTGCGAGCATCTTACTAGCGATGGAACGACCCCACGGGAGGTGCTGTACGGGCCGGAGGCCGTAAACGTGCAGATGCATTGCAGCGCGAGCTGAGTGCGACTCGTCACTGCGACGAAGTGCGGACCGAGACTAGCGCTCGAGCGAGTCTAGCTGTGCTGCACAAGCTTGCGACCGAGCCGTCAGCACTGGAGCGAGTGCGACCCTCCGTGGCGCCAGGGTGAGAGTGCGCGCATGTGTCAGCGACGCGATGAGCCGGGAGCGACGATGCCGTTATGTCGGCTGCTCCGGTCCGACGTCCCGGCGTGTGAGGGGCGTACGAGTGCGAGTGAGAGGCGTGTGTGCTGCGGCCAGCCGCGAGGCTCGTGCAGCGTGCGCTAGATCGCGTGGATGGGCTAGCGGCGGATCGAAGGTCGTGGCAGCTGCGCGACGTCGAGGGATTACACTCGCGGCGTCCTAGCGAAGGTCGGGTGACCTGCGGAAGAGAGGTCATTCCGAGGGCACAGCCGATGGGCATGGCCGTGCTGCGTGGAGCCGCTGAGGAGCGGGGTCTTGTCGGGCAAGTGACGCGTGGGCTCCGGCAGTTTATGCGCCCGGCGCGCGGGCCCGGTGTGCTGACGCCGCGGGGACGGCTGGGGCGTCTCGAGCGACCAAAGTGTGAGCGAGTGAGGCTGCCGGCTGGGTGGGGCGGCCGCAGTCGCTGGCCGACTGGCACTGTGGGTTGTGATTGTGAGCTCAGACGCGGCTCGAAGCGGCCAGTCGCGCCGTGAGGTGAGTGGGCGTCAGCTTTGCGCGCCGCAGTGTGGCTGCTGCGATGTGTGTGTGCGTGAGGGCCGGGACGTTCGCGGGATCACACCTCCAGCGCGCTGGTTAGGCGCGCGTCCGCGATGACCAGGTTTGCGACGCCATGCGTGTCGGAGGCTGCGGTGGCGAGCGTGAGACGCGCTGAGATCGCCGGTGCCGCCAGCTAGGCGAGGCCGCACGCTGGAGGATGCAGGGTGGTTGCGTGAGCCCCGATGTCGGCTTGCCGCGGTTGGCGCGCTGTCCACTGACGAGCAACGAACGCTGTGTGCAGAGCGCCACGCGCAAAGGGAGTGCGTGAGCTAGTGGAGGTTCGCGCGTGGAGCGCGGAACCGGTGGACGGCGCCCGCGCGTGATGCGATTGTGCGGCCGGGCCGCTGGACGAGTGCAGTGGGAGTCGCAAGCGCGCGCCCCGCTACTGACCGACGGCGGAGCGCGGCCAGCTGTGTGTCGGGTGCCAGGCGACGGATCGGTAGCGGACCACTGAGTCGGCGGGGCCAGTCAGCGCGACGTGCAGAGGTGCAGCGGCCCGTGCTGGTGCGTGTCAAGCGGCGCAGAAGCAGGCGTGTGTGTGAAGTGCGGGCGGTGCGCGAGCGTGGCCATGGCATGCGACCTGCGCGACGCGGAGCGCGATGCGGCAGCTTCGGGCGAGGCTGCGCATGAGTCGTGGCTTTGGGACGTGCGGGTGGCAAGCGGAGTATTCAGGCACGGTGTCGTCCATGACCACGCACGACGCGCGAGGCTGTGTGCACGTGCGTCGTGGAACGTGCCTAGCTGTGCTGCAGCGCGGCGGCAGTGGTCTCTCTGACAGTCGGCGCGGTGTGCGCGTGTATAGGGCGGCCCGGGTGACGATGTGGGCGCGAGAGCGCGGCCGTCCGTAGTGAGGTTCTCGCGCGAGCGAATGCGCCGGTGTGGGGAACGGTGTCTGTCCATGGAGATCGACGATCCGGGGTAAGGACCAGCGTGTGACCGCGGGGCGAGGTATGTCGATCGTGCCCATGGTCGAGGGCGTCGAGCCGCGCAAAGTCATCGAGATCGTGGCCGGTGGGTCTGGGTGCTCTATGTGTGGCGGGGCGCACACGTCGACGGGGACGGCGGTGCCGACGGGATCTGGTGTGCCGGGCGGCGGCGTCGAGTTGCTCATTGACGCGTAGACTTCGGAATGCGGAAGTCGCTATCGAATGACTGGGCTACGCGTGGGGCGGGAGAGTGTCGTTGGTGATCATGCCAGCAGAGTGGCCTGCTTTGTCAGACCGGCAGCGCGTGTCAATGAAGGCGCGTTCGTCCTCTGTGCTACGCTGTGCGGTGCGCGTCCGGTTTGGTATAGTGTGACGTGCGGGTGCCCTTGCCAGCGCTGGGCCGCAGCAGCACGCCGAGAGGTGACGAGAGGAGGCGTTGTGAGCACGCTGCGGCGGGTAAGGGCAGGAGTGGTATGACAGTAGAAGCCGCGCGTGCGTCTGGGACCGCGCACCGGAGGGTCGTGATGAGCGCAGGTGCGGGCATGCTGGCATGCGCGAGTGAGAGCAGTGCTTCCTGCCGGCTGCCGGTGACCGGTCAGGGCTTGGGCAGGGTGGACGTGTATGGGCCGGCGCGACGTGTAGATCCGTGAGTACCACTGAGTTCGCGGTTGAGTTTGATGTTCGACCCGGCGGCGGCTTCGGCCACGCGGGACGGGTTGGTCGTTCCGAGTACCACCTGAATGTTCGCCGGGTGCCGGGTAATCCAGGCTGTGGCGATGCCGGTCGGTGTGACTCCAAACTGTGTTGCGAGTTCGTCGAGCACGTTGTTCAATTCTGCGTAGTTCTCGCGGTCTCCGAGGAAGACGCCATCGGAGAATCCTTTCTGGAAAGGGGACCATGCCTGCAAGGTGATGCCGTTGATGCGGGCGTAGTCAAGCAGTCCGTTGTCTCGGACAACGGACTGGTCGAGTCCGCCGATGTTCGCGGCGAGCCCTGTGGCGATGAGTGGCGCGTGGGTGACGCTCAGCTGCACCTGGTTAACGACAAGTGGCCGGGTGACTGCGGTTTTCAGGAGTTCGATCTGGCCCGGTGTGTGGTTGGAGACGCCGAAGTTCCGTACTTTGCCTGCCGAATGCAGTGCGTCGAAGGCTGCGGCAACCTCCGCCGGTTCCACCAGCGTGTCTGGTCGGTGCAGCAGGAGCAGATCGAGGTAGTCCGTGTGTAGGGCGGCGAGCGACTTATCAACCTCATGCAGGATGTGCTCCGCAGAGAAGTCGAAGAAGCCGGCACGGATTCCGACCTTGCTCTGAATGATCACTTGCTCGCGTTCGGACGACGAGAACGACACCGTCTCACTGAACCGCCGCTCGCAGGCGTGCAACTCGCTGCCGTATATGTCGGCGTGATCGAATACCGTCACGCCTGCATCGCGCGCGGTCGCGACGAGGGTGCGAATCTGCTCGTCGTCGAGCGCCTCGATCCGCATGAACCCAAGGATGATGCTCGAGGCTTGCAGGGTGGTGTTGGGGAGGTCGTACGTCTTCATCTCTGATTCCTTTGCCAGTGGTTTCGGTGGCCGGGGTATCGCGGCGCATTCTGGGTTGGTACTAGACCAGGCGCGCGAGTCTCGCCGCCGTCGCGAGTTCCGTGTCTCGCGGGCATCTTATGCGGTGGGATTTCAGTGGCGGTGACGTCGTTCGGTATCCGTCAGTGGGTCGCTGAGCGAGTGTGATTGCAGCCCAGTCGATGTCGGAAGGTACGATGATCGTCTTGCGTCGGCTGCGCTCCTCGCCCGCCGTCACCGATCTGAGTGCTGCGGCCACGCCTGCGATGCTACGTGGGGAATCCGCCCGCTCCAGCGAGCGGGTCATGATCTGGTCGACCTGCGTAGGACTGAAGTTGGTCAACGGTAGCCCTGAGACGACCACATCGGAGCATTCAGCGGTCTCGAAATCCTCGAGGAACGTCGGGTGCACTATGGCCCGCAGGTCAGGTGCGGCCAAGTTGTTGACCAGGTCACGGAGACGATCGGTGAAGTGTGGGTTGGATTCCACGATGTTCAGGCAATACGGTCCGGCAGGGCGTGGGATCAGCACACTGGTGACGGCACCGGTCCCGGCGCCGACTTCCAGCACAGACAGTGCCCGATCACTGTCGTAGGCCGACAGGGTTGATCAGTGCACGGGCCAATGCGGCACTGCTCGGAGCGACAGCACCGACCGTGTTCCACTGGCGGACCGCTTCGCGTACGAACAGCGCCGCGTCGGTCAAGCTCGCGGTGATGCAGTGGCCAGTTGCTCTGCAGGAAGTCATGACGCCGAACCCCCAACGACGCGTAGGCCGCGTTGGTCGGTGCTCAGGCGGTTCAGAGTCTCGACGATTGCCCCACGAGTGGGTGTTCCTTCATCCGATCCGATCGCGGCCTCCGCGACGGCTCGAACGGGAAGTCGCCGGCGAAGTGCCGCGACCTCTTCTTCTGCTTCGGCATCGACGGTGCGGCCAGTAGCACAACGACATGATCTGGCTCCACTAGGCCCCTTCGGCCTGCCCACCCACCATCCGAGTGACAACGCGTCGACATCTACACGCTCGCCACCGCCAGCGCAGGTCGACCCCCGGTCAATGAGAGGCGGCGTCCATGACGAAGGTCATGGGCGCTCCCTCTTCCTGTCTTCCTGTCCGCGTGACGAACTAGGCTCCATATCAAGGTCTCGCTGCCGATGACATCTCGAGAAAGTTGTGACCTGCGGATTTCCCATCCGTCTGGGAAATGCCACCGCAATCTGTCTCAATTCCCTGGCATCTCCTCAACCGACGTCACCATGCGGGCCGTGCCGATACCGTGCTGGGACGGCCGAACGGGACGCTCGCGAACCCAGAAATCAGGAGTGGTTGGGGCACAGCGGGTCTGGGGTCACTGCCCACCCGTGTCGCTCGGGCCAGGCCAGCGCCGAGGCTGGCAGATCGTCGGTGCCGGGTTTGGTGTCGGTGATCAGGGGGCCGTCGCCGCAGCAGCGGTGGCGGATGACCCCCGGTGCGGCATCGGGGGGTCTCATCAAGCTTTGTGTGAAGACCACATTTAGGCCATCGCGTCCCTTAAACGGCCGTCGATCACTGGATTTCGAGTGGGATCGTGACGAGCAGTGAGGTCCCACCTCCCGGGGGACTCGAGATCTCCAGTGTGCCGCCGAGTGTCTCCACCCGGTCGGTTAGGCCGATCAGGCCGGACCCCTTAGCGGCGTCGGCTCCCCCGATGCCGTCGTCGCGAATCGAGAGGTGGAGGTTAGCGCCCTTGGTTTCCACGCCTATCTCCACCACGGAGGCTCGGGCGTGTTTGCCCGCGTTGGTCAGTGCTTCGGAGACGACGTAATAGGAGCCGACTTCGACTGAGTCGGACAACCGTCGGTCAACATCAAGGTCGAGCTCGACCGGGACGGCCGAGCGGCGGGCCAGTATCTTGAGCGCAGGACCGAGTCCCCCCTTGGACAGGATCGCGGGATGAATTCCGCGGGATATCGCTTGCAGATCTGCTGAGACGCCGTTCAATCCGGACACGATGTCACTAAGCTGCTCCCTGAGCGACGATTGTTCAGGCGGCACCGACGCCTCTGCCAGCCGTATTTGCAGCCCCAGCGCGACCAGCCGTTGCTGGGCGCCGTCGTGAAGATTGCGCTCGATGCGCCTTCGCGCCTCGTCGGACGCGGCGACTATCCTGGCGCGCGACGCCACGAGATCGGCTCGAGCTTGCGCGTTGGCCACGGCGGTGCCGACCAGATCGGTGAATTCCGCGATGCGGGCCGCGGCCACGTCGGGCAAGGGGCGGTCGGCTCGGGACAAGGCGGTCATCGCCCCCCAAACCGACCCACCGACCATGATGGGGGCACCCACCGCTGAATACACAAAACCAGGTAATTCCGGGGGCGACTCCTCAGTGATCCTTGCCGCCTTGCCAGTCTCCCGCACCGGCGCAGCAACGGTGTTGGTGATCGGGATGCGCCTTCCGGTTGGCACGCGCTCGCCCGCGAGCAGCCACGTGGCCATGACAGTGGCGGTGCCGTCGGCTTCGAAGCGCAGGATCCTTGTGATCTCGGCACCCAGAACCCGCCCGACTTCTTGCGCGACCGCGGCGAACACCTCATCCGACGGCCCCCCGCGCGCGACGAGCATTGCTACGCGCCGAAGCGCGGCTAGCTCGCTCACGTGGTGCTGCAGCGACTCGGCCATCGAATTGAACGCACGTTCCAGCACACCGACCTCGGCCATGCTTGTCTCTGGCACGCGTGCGTCCAACTTCCCGGCGGCGATCCGCTCAGCCGTCAGGGCCGTCCGGCGAACCGGACGAACCACCCTTCGGGAGAGGTAGATCGACATCAGTAAAGTCACGAGCACCGAGGCCGCGAGTCCGCTTGCCACGATGACGGTCGCTCGCCGGTAATCGTTGTCGGCGTCGGCCTGTTCCGCCGCGCTCAGCGCGAACTCAGTTGTGACATATGCTTCAAGCTGGCGCCGCAGCGAGTCGATTCGACGTTTGCCATCCTCGCTGGCCGGGATTCCTCGCACCCAACCCTCTCCGCGGCGTGCAGCATCCACCAGCGGTACCGAGTAATCCCTGATGTAGGCAAGGGAGTCCGTCTCCAATTGTTCGGCTCGCTTCGCCTGCTCTGGATCGTCCACGATGTCCCGCAGTGTTGCGACCCTTTCCGGAAGCGTCAGCCGTCCGATTTCCCACGGTTCGAGGAAGCTGGGCTCGCCCGTGATGATGAACCCGCGCTGGCCTGTCTCCATGTCGATTAGCAGACGTCGCACGTCACGGGTCACGTTGACCTCCTGCACTGAATGGGTGGCATCTGCCCTCGCCCGGCTCAAGTCCGCAAGTGCGACGCCCAGCGCCACGTATGCCGCCGTGACGACGAGCACGACAACGCCAGTAGCAAGCAGCAGTTGCGTAGTCAATCCAGCCCGCATCTTGACCCGCCTCGAGGGAAGCCTGTCCTCGTCGCCGTCGACATCGGGTGCCACCGCCCAAACGCTTACCGAACTGCCGGAGGAGCGATCCCCTTAGCCCGCAACCTCCGACGCATCGGAAGTCCGGTACCTTGACGCACGAAGAGGCCGAGCACGCGGCGTCTCGCGCCTACAGCGTCGCTCCCTCTCAGAAGATCACACGTATTTCTCCGCGTCAAGGGACTTCTTCCTGCCCATGGGCGGAAATGGAACCTGTCCGCGGGCGGTATGAATGTGCCCATGAGCGGACACGAAGCTGCCCACCGTGTTGTTCAGATGAGTGGTGGTCTTGTGCCGGCGAGCGCTTGGCTCATCCGGATCGGCTCACCGCTGGTCTGGCAGAGGTGGGCGTCGTGGTGCACGAGCTGATCGGCTGTGGCTGTGGCCAAGGGGCATCAGTTCGTCGAATCCTGTGGGTGGCGAATTCGATGAAATCGCAAGGGCGCGTTTGTCATAGACGGCGTCAGGTTTCCACGCGTCGAAGGCTTGCCGGGGAAACGCTGCGGCGGCGCGGCGGATGTGCGGCAGCCGCAGCCGGTAGGCAGGGAGGCAGGTCGGCCGGCAACGGTAGCGTGGCCGGTGGTCCGGTGGCCACGAGAAGGGTCCTCCCGTGGTCGGAATTTGCTCACGCTTCTGTATGCTGTTGTTGCACAGTGTTTCCGCCAGAATTATGGCGTGGTCGGCGATCTCGGTCAGGATCGGGGCACCGAACCGGGCCCAGCCGGCTTGCCCTGGGCCCGGGATAGGGTTTCGTCGGCCTGCTGTTTGACGTCTCTGTGTATGCCAACCACAGGGGGCGAAACGTCATCGCAGATGCAGACGAGTATCCGGCTTCCGCTTGGTCGTCTGCACCATCATGGCGTCGACGAACGGGAGCACCTTGACAAGACCGGTCGGAGCGGGCGGGCGGGCGGGATCGCGCCGTGATGGCGTCATCGTCCTCGACGTCGGCTGTGACGGCGCTCCGCGAGAAGCGCTGACCCCAACACGAACTGGCCCTAAGCGATCCTGTGTGGTAGCCAAACGCTGATCCCACGATGAGCGGAGTCATCGGCTGTGATCGTCGTTCGCCGGCCCGAGGATGCCGGCGTGCACCTCGACGCGGGCGCCATGTGGTGCCCGTCCTGCCTGGGCACGGTGGCCGATGGGAGCACAGGTGGGTGGGCACCGTCCGCGCCCTGGGCGCCTCCACGGTGACGGTGCGCCCCCAGCGTGTCCGGGGCCGCGACGGGGCACCACCCGCATCCTGCAGCCCACGCCTTACAGGCCCGTTGCGCAAATGCCACCGAAGTCATCGGGAACTCGTTGTCCTACAAGGCGAAAGGATTGGGATTCCGCCGTATCGCCGAGCCGACGGACCTCCCGGAGACGACGGTGTGCCGTTGGTTTCGCCGCGCCACCGATGAGCATATACGGGGGATATGCCATAAGGGAGATCAGCGGCTGATCCTCATCGCCCGGGAGGTGTGCCCGGACATCCAGCAATCTGGGAATCCGCTCCTGCACACGCTGTGCATCCGGTCGGCGGCAGCGGTCGACGATTGTCGGTTACGGGTCAGGGTCCGCATCCGGCTGACCGCCGCCGGCCATGACCGGGTAGGTCGCAGGACACCGTCGTGCCGCCGCCTGGCGGGCTGTGCAGGGAGAAAGTGCCGCCCAGCGCCTCGATACGGTCCTTCAGCCCGACCAGCCCCGAGCCCCGTTGGGGGTCGGCACCGCCGACACCGTCGTCACGCACGCGCACCCGGAGTGTGCCTCCGGACGCTTCCGCGTCGACCTCGACAACCGAGGCGCGCGCATGTTTTGTCGCGTTGGTGAGCATCTCCGAGACGACGTAGTAGGCGCCCACCTCAACTTGTTCGGGAAGCCGGCCATCGATCCGCACGTCCATATGCACCGGGATGGTGGAGCGCCGCCCGAGCGCGCGCAGCGCCGGCCGCAGCCCGGCGCTGGACAGGATGGCCGGATGTATGCCACGGGAGATTTCCCGCAGCTCCTCGATCACGTCCGTGAGCCCCGCGGCGACGTTCGTGATCTCGGTACGGATCTCGTTGCTCTCGTGGGGTGCTGTCGCCGCCGAACGCAGCCGGAGTGCCAGCGCGAGGAGGTGTTGCTGTGCGCCGTCGTGCAGGTCCCGCTCGATCCGTCGCCGGGCCTCGTCCGCGGCTGCGACGATCCGTGTCCGCGAGGCGGCAACCTCTGCTCGGCCCTCGGCGTTTCCGACCGCCGTTCCCGCTAGCTCAGTGAAGTCCGCCATGCGGTCGGCGGTGTCGGAAGGAAAAGGTCCTCGTGTCGATACCGCGTTCACCACGCCCCACATGCGGCCTTCTACGATGATCGGACTGGCCACCATCGACCGGATTCCCAACCCGCGCAGGCCCTCGGCGATCCGGCCCGATGCATTGCTCCACAGGTTCTCGTTGACCAGGGCGGAACGGCCGGTCCGCCAGACCACCGCCGGGGCGACGTAGTCGCGGAGTTTCACGCGCGTCCCGGTCGGCAACGTGACCGGGACCTCCCCGACACCGCCGACGACCACGACAGAGGCCCCGTCCGGCTCGAAGCGGGCTATGCCCGCGCTGTCCGCGCCAAGCAGCCGACGCACTTCCTCGGCGACCGCCAAGAAGATCTCTACCGGGTGGATTCCGCGGGCGACGAGTGTGGCAACCCGGCGCAGCGCGGCCTGCTCGTCCAGGAGGCGGGCCAGCTCGTCACGGCTCGCCTCCAGCGCGCCCAAGGTTTGTGCGTTCGCGACTGCGGTGGCGACCAGGTCGGTGAACTCCGTCATTCGGTGCTCGGTGTCGGGCGGCAGTGGCCCCTGCCCGGACCCGACGGCGATCGCCCCCCACAGCCGGCCGTTGACGTGTATCGGCATGGCGACCGCGGACCGTAGCCCCTCGCGGAGATAGGGCTCCCCGCCCGGAATGTCGCCGTAGTCATCGACACGGGCGGCCCGGCCGGTACTCAGCACGGTTGCTGTCAGCCCGGTCGGCGGATAGTCCTCCCAGCGTTCCCCCACCCGCACGTGGGGGCCCGTCGTGCCTTCGTTGGCGAGGAGCGTCGCCGTTCCGTCGAGCTCGTAGCGGATCATCCTGGCGGTGCCGCCACCGAAATGCCGGAGAGCCTCCCTGGTCGCGGCCGCGAACACCGCCTCGGGCGGTTCCCCTCGCGCGACCAGCATGGCCAGGCGCCGCAGTGCGGCCTGAATTTCCGCGAGTTCGCGCAGTTCCTGCTCGGCTCGGGCGTCGGCGGCGGCGATCCGGGCGCTGGACGCGGTGAGCTCCGCGCGGGTCTGGGCGTTTGCGATCGCGGTCGCGACGAGGTCCGTGAAGTCTGCGATACGCGCCTCGGTGTCGGGTGGCAGGGGCTCGGTTCGGGTGGACCCGACGACTGCCGCGCCCCACAGGCAGCCGTCGACGGCGATCGGCGCGCCGACCGCCGAGCGGATGCCCAAGTTGCTCATGTGCGCGGCGATGGAACCGGCGGCGTTCTCGTCAGTGTTTATCCGGGCGGCGCGGCCGGTACGTAACACCATCGCCGCGACGTGCTCGTCCTCGAGCGAAAGGCGGGTGCCGACCGGCACCTTCGTCACGCCGGACTCGGTGCGGTTCGCGACGAGGATGGCCGAGCTGTCGGGCTCGTAGCGGAACAGGCCGGTGTTGTCCACACCCGGCACCCGGGCCAGCTCCTCCGCCACCGCTGAGAACACCTCGGTTGGTGTGAACCCCCGCGCGACCAGCGTCGCAACCCGACGCAACGCGGCTTCGTCATCCCGTGGACCCCAGACGCCGTTGTTGATGTGTCTGTCGGCGAATGTAGGTTCCCAGGACAGTTCGGTGATCTTCTCGTGAGCTTTGTTCGAACTTTGTTGGCTCAACGTGTATCTCCTGGCGTGGGTATGCCGGTGGTGGGTATCCGTTCGACTTCGTTCGGTCACGTTGTGCTGTGACTCGAGTGGGCCGGTTGTGGGTGGGTGGGGGTGGGTGTTTTGCCAGCATTCGGGTGTGGTGAACGGACTGGCCGAGCTGGTGGCGACCAGCTCCTAGAGATATGAGACACCCAATGACATGAGATACATGTATCGATCTGAGAACCGGTTTCATGCTGAAACGGCTGTTCCAGTTGGAGCGGCCGATGGACGGCCGATGCCGGTAGGATTCCGCCCCAGGGGCGGCACCACTCGGCTCTGCAGGCATCTGTGCAGGGAGACGGCGCGACCAAACTCGTTGCTTAGCGGGATCGCGGTGTGGTGTTCATCCGAGGGAATCGCCGCGAGCTCGCGCGCCGCGGACAGGAGCCCGAGTGCCTGCGCCAGTGTCGAACGGCCCCGTCCATTGCGGATCACGGGGACGCCGACGGCACGGTGTCGCGGCCCGCGGGGAGCTCGCAGCACAAGATGTGGTCACCGATTACCGCGGTCAGCCTCGCGGTCGCTGCGGTGACGCCGGTGGCGGCGCCAAAACGGGCTAGGTCGGGCGGGTGGTCTTCGCACCGCACGGGAGTACCGGCCTCAGGGGTTGTGGGATCGGGTTGTGTATTGGTCATTTGCCCTGCCTGCGTTGGTGGGGTCGAACCCGGGCGGGTTAGACAGTATGAGGGTATGGGCTGGGGCCCACTCCACATGTGAACGTGGGTTGCCGACAGGAAACGGGTCCTGGCCGGTAGAGCCACAAGATGTGGGAGGCCCCAGCAATGAATCAGCGTACGAGCGTCGGATTGGATGTGCACGCACGATCGGTCGTCGCGTGCGGCCTCGACGGGCGGACCGGTGAGCTGTTCGAGCGCCGATTGACGCCCGATCATCGCGACATACTCGAGTGGATCCGGTCCTTGCCGGATCCGGTGAAGGCGACGTACGAGGCCGGGCCCACCGGGTTCGGGCTGGCCCGTTTCCTGGACACTGTCGGCATCGAGTGTCTGGTGGCCGCGCCCTCGAAGCTGCAGCGCCCGTCCGGAGATCGGGTCAAGACCGACGTGCGAGATGCGCGACATCTGGCGAGATTGCTGCACCTCGATCAGATCACCCCGGTCACAGTGCCGAGCGTGGCGCAGGAGGCGGCCCGGGATCTGGTGCGGGCCCGTGAGGACGTGCGCCGGGATCTGATGGCGGCTCGGCACCGGCTGTCGAAACTTCTTCTGCGGCAGGGAATCGTCTACTACGGCGGGCACGCGTGGACGCAGGTGCACGACACCTGGCTGCGCAGCCAGCGTTTCGATGAGCCCGGGCTGCAACTGGCCTACGAGACCGCGTACGACACCATGCTCGCCGCCCTCGGCCGGCGCGACCGTTTGGATGCCGCGATCACCCGGATGGCCGCCGACAGCG
The DNA here is from genome assembly GCF_026810085.1 of Rhodococcus sp. JS3073. Classification (NCBI taxonomy): domain Bacteria; kingdom Bacillati; phylum Actinomycetota; class Actinomycetes; order Mycobacteriales; family Nocardiaceae; genus Rhodococcus; species Rhodococcus sp. JS3073. The sequence goes on from NZ_CP113951.1 coordinate 8,131,726, forward strand.
CCTACACCCCGGTGGTGACCCGGCTCGGGTGCCTGCGCGGGGTGTCCACCTTGACCGCCTTCGGGCTGGCGGTCGAGATCGGGGACTGGCACCGGCTGACCGGCCGCTCGATCGGCGCCTACCTGGGACTGGTGCCCACCGAGTCGTCCTCGGGCGCCTCCCGCTCGCAGGGGGCGATCACCAAGACCGGCAACGGGCACGCGCGCCGGTTGCTGATCGAGGCCGCCTGGCATCACCGACAGCCCTATCGTGCCGGGGTGGATCTGCGGCGCCGCTGGGACAAGGCCTCACCGGCGGCCCGAGCCCGCGGGCAACGGGGCAACCGGCGCCTGCACGAGCGCTGGGCCGGGTTCGACGCCCGCCGCAAGCGTCCCGTGCTGGCCAACACCGCCATCGCGCGCGAGCTCGCCGGGTGGTGCTGGTCGTTGGCCGTGCTCGACGACTGACCCACGGGGCGCCTTCCCCCGCCGCGGCCATTCTGGTCGTTGCTCGTCGGGCGGCAAGGTCGGTACTCCTCGCTTGCGCTGCGGGGACTCCAACCTCGCCCCCGCTCCTCGGCGACGACCGATGAGGCACTGACCGGGGGGCCGGCAGGACCCCACGAACGTCCCGGATGATCACACGGTTGGTGACAACAGCGCCTGGGAGTGACCCGCGAGACAACTATGAGCAATCCTCAACTGCACGTTGGGATCACGCTCGAGGTTAGACCAGCGATCCACTCCAGCCGAACAACTGTCTTTGCGGTAGCCAACCCGCGCATATCAGACTTCGACAACGCGTCGATAACCGACACGCTCGCCACCAACCACCAGATTCATCCGGGGCCACCGAGGCGGACGTCCACGACGACGGTCCTGGACGTCCGCCTCCTGCTGCCCTCTTGACAAATCTGCGTCCATATCAGTTGAGTGCGCTGGGCGTGGGTGGACACTGCTCGTCTCTGTCGCTTTTCGCGGCACCTCGGCGCGCGGAACGTCGGGGTGTTGTCCGTCGCTGAACGTGCCGAGGAAGGCGTCACTGTCGATGCCGATGATGCCGATATGAGAAGGGCCCTTCCCGCGGTTGCGGGGAGGGCCTTCGTCGGAATGGTGACGGCATCGTCGGCGTGGTGACGTCGCACAATCAGTGACTCAGTCGTGGCCACTTTCGGTGACGGCCACCCGTGCGGACTTCTCATCGACGATGGATGCTTTCGCGGCGAACGCTGCCGTCAACGCCTGCACCGCCAGGTTGTTCACCGCCCGCGGATATCCCCGTGCCGCATTGTGAATCAACGTGACTGCGTCGTCGGAGAACAACGGATCCGTCCGGCCGGCGATCTTGCAGTGATGGGTGATGTAGTCCGCCGAATCCGGCGGGCTCATCCCGGCCAGCGCGTAACGCACCGCGATCCGCTGATCCAGTGCGGCGAGCACTCCGAGTCGCAGTCGGTGCCGCAAGGTCGGCTGCCCGACCAGCAGCGCCGCGAATGGGGATCCCGAATCCATGTCGTGGTTGGTCAGCATCCGGATCGCTTCCATCTGCGCGTTGTCGAGTAGATGCGCCTCGTCGATCACGACTACGGGCACCCGACCCCGCTCAGCGTATTCGGCGGCTAACGCCTCGGCGGCTTGCGGCGCCAGCGTCGCGGTGTAGAAACTCGGCACCCGGCCCAGTGCAGTGACGATGTGATGCAACATTCCCCGCACTCCCACCGACGGGTTCGGCAGGTAGATGACCACGTGCCGGGCCGGGTCCAGCGCGGAGGTCGCTGCGCGGATGGCGACGGTTTTCCCGGCGCCGACCTCCCCGGTGATCACCCCGAGCGCGTGTTGGTCAACGCACCAGGAGATCCGGGCGACGGCTTCGGCGTGGCCGGGGTGCCGGTGCAACATCGCCGGTGCCAGACCGCGGCCGAACGGCATCGTCGTGAACCCGTAGTACGACTGCAGGCGTTGGATACTCATGCCGGCCACCCGCTCTCATCGGCACCGGCACCGGCACCGTCGTCGTGGGTGGGCCCGTAGAGGGCGTGATATCCGATCCGCCGATCGCTGCGTACCTGCTCGTGGTGCAGGTTCGCGGTCAGCGCGAGATAGTCGATGCCGGTCGCAACCGGTGTCGGCGGTTCCGGTGTTTCGGGTCGGGCTTTCGGGTGCACGTGCCGGGTGATGGTGTGCGGCACCGCCCGCCCGTGCGAGGCGTCGCGGTAGCGGACCTCGACGGTCTCCAGGTCGAACGGAGAGAACACCAACTCCACCTTCCTCCCGACCAGGGCCTGATCGACCTGGTAGGTGTTGCCGTGCAACGACACCGTCGCTGTCTTGGTCACCGTCCGGTACTCCGACCACAGGAACGCCTCGGTCAGATCGGCGGCCGTCGGCATCGCCGGTGTCCGCCCCAGCCGTGACCAGCCGGACTCCCAGCGCACGAGCGGACTCTGCCCGGTCTCCGAGTGCGCCCGCCGGTGGTATTCGGTTTCGATCCACCCGGTCAGCAACCGATTGAGCTCCAACAATGCGGTTCGGTGATCGATACCCGCGGCGGTGAGGTCCTCGGCGGTGGTGTCGGCGACCTCGACGAGGAATTGCTCCCGCACGGTGCGGAAGAACCGTTCGATCTTCCCGCGCCCCTGGGGGCGGTGCGGGGTCGAATGCACCAACCGGATACCCAGTTTCGCGCAGGCTCGCAGCAACCACGCATCCACGAACGCCGATCCGTTGTCCACGTAGACCGATCCCGGGACGCCACGCGCCGCCAGCGCCGGTTCCAACGCGACCCCGAGACGGACCGTGTCCTCGGAGAAGCCGAACCGGTAGCCGGTGATCAACCGGGAATGATCGTCGAGGAAGGCGAACAGATACGTTTTGCGGCCGCCGATCCTCGGCCCGTGCAGGGCGTCCCCGGTCCACCGATCGTTGGGGTTTTCCGCTTCGAACCGCCCGAATACCGTCGGGGCGTTCCCGGCGGCGGGGCCGATCAACTCCAGCCGGTGAAAGTGGCGCAGCAGTGTCGATTCCGACGGCGCCCAGCCGGCCGAGGCCCGCAGGATCCGACCCACCTGGGCGGCGGTGCGGGCCGGGTTCTCCCGTTTCAGCGAGGCCGCCAACGCGAGTGTCGCGGTGTCGGTCCGCGGCGACCGCGCCCGCGGGGAGGGAATCAGTTCTTCGAAGCCGCCGGCCCGGTAGCGGCGGATCCAGCGGTCGAGCGTGTCCCGCGAATACCGCACCCGTGCCCCGAACGGGTCGGTGTGTTCGCGGCTCGCGATCTCCCGCACCAGCCGGCCCCGGGCCTTCGTCGACAACCCGGTATCGAGCGCCGGGCAGATCAATTGGTAGCGGAACAACCCGACCGCTTGGCTTCGCTCACGTCGCTTCTCATCGTCGGTAGGCAAGGAGTTTCTTCCCTTCGTCCGGTGCTCGTTCCGCCCGGACCTGTTGCCGGGCAGTCACACCCGCGACGATGACGCATCGGTTCCTTCCGCAGCAGGGTCAACTGGTGTTGCAGGATCCGATGCCGGGGCCAGCGGCCATCCGGGCGAGAGGAGCCGACCAGCACTGGCCGCGACCGCGACCTGCGCGGCCGTCACGGCGCCGAGGACCGCGGCACTCCCGAACCGGGCGGTGATCGCGGCTCGCGCCGCGTCCACCGCCGCGAGAACGTCGCCCCACACCGACTCCGATGCCCTCGGCACCGTGACATCGACACCCGCCGTGACCGCGACCGCGAGGAACCAGCTGCGCACCGCACCCGCGCGGGCCGCGGCCGCCCGCAACCAGCCGCGAACCGTCGAGTCCGGGATGCCGAACCGCTGTGCGATCGGGCGATGCCCGCTCCCGCGGGCCCTCGCCGCCAACGCCGCCCAGATCACCTCCGCGAGATATGCCCTGCGCAGCAGCAACGTCACCGGCAGCAGCACGTGCGTCACCGCGCACCCCCGACAGCGGGCCCGCCGTGGGCGCACCGGGGTGACCAGGCCCGCCACCGGGCGGGATCGGGCGAAACCCCACCCCGCCAACACCCCGTCCGAGCACGACGGGCAGGACATCTCTCCGCTCGACAGGCGGGACTCGACGCGGACAGGATCGACCTCTACCGTGACCATCAGTGCCTTCCGCACTACGCACGGTGCCCCCGTGAGCTCCGCCAAGAATTCAGCGGGGGCGCCGTGCACCCGTCAGTTCCTCGTCACACTGACGGTGCAGACCACCAAGATCAACCCCACACTGACGCCGACACCCAGATCGGCAGCATCACTGACGGAGACGGACCCGCTCCTCGGCATTCCTAGCGACGCTCAACACGGGGTCTGTGTCGGTGTCACCGGTCGGTGACGGTTCGGAGTGTGGGTTGGCCGGGGCTGCGGTGGCGAAGTTGGATAGCCAGGTTCTTCTCACTGTCCGGCGGGGCCGGATCATGTGTTGGGGGATTGAGTGTGAGGAGGGCGAATCCGGCGGCGGTGCCTGCGCCGGCAGCGACGGTGACCGCAGGGTGGAACGCGCCACCGGAGATCGCGTTGCCAGCGAACGTGCCCGCCACCACGATGAACCCGATCGCCAGACCGCAGAACGAGTTGTCCGGCTGGCTGCGGGTGGCGGCGTCGAGCGCGACGTAGCAGAGGACGAAGGTGAACACCAGTTCCACCATCGACGCGGCCGCCGGGGTGTGACCGGTCATGGTCACCGCCACCACGGCGAGCAGGCCGGCACTGAGCTGCGCGATCCAGTACCCGGCGGCATCACGCAGCCCGATCCGGCCTCGCACCAGGGCCAGCATCGTCGTGGCCGGGCTGTAATGGCCGCCGGACCGGTACGCCTCGGCGTAGATCATCACCATCAGGACCGCGCCGAGGGCCAGAGGGGGGATCGGGCTGCCGCCGCTTTCGGCGGCGCCGACCGTGAACACCAGGGAGAACGCGCCGATCGATTCGACCGCGTATCTAATCTTCGGCCGTAGCGCGGGGACCGCAGTGGCATCTGGGAATGTGGCCATGTCGAGCCTCCTCGGCTTGTCATCTGGCGCAGTTCCAGAATCTCCTGACCGCACGCCGGTGTCGTCAGCGCTGGCCTCCATCAGGGCGCCCTGCCAGCCCCACTGCTCGTGTACCTGCTAGCTGCAACCCGGCCACGGCAGGCGGACGTCGAGCACGCGATTGAGTTGCTGGCCAGTGGCCGGGGAGCGGGTATCCTCGAGAGTCGGGTCACCGACGTGGAGGATTTCGTCGTCACTCTTCAGCGAATCGCCAAGGGTGGTTCAGTCTTGGTTGCCTGCCCTTCTGGATCGGCTGCGCGTGGAATGCCTCGCTGGGGGCATCGGATATCAACACTTCTAGCCAGCAGGATTCCAGCCCCGTCACCTCCGAAAAGCTTGGTGCCGATTGCACGCCCGGTGTGGTCTCCCTCTGGGTGCCTTGGTGGTCTCGACGGTGTGGGGGCTTGAGCGCCATCGCCTTCGACTACTTCGGTCTCTGGCCCGTGGACCTTGGTGCGAGCGGGGCGCAGAACTGGGTGGCCATCGCGGTCGTCCTGATCGTCGCGCTTGTCGCGAACACCGTGGCGGGGTTGGTCCGAACGCGCGCGACCGAGGCAGATCAACGCCGTCGGGAGGTTGAGGCCAACCGCGACGAGATGGGCGTGCTCGCGGAGCTACAGTCCGCGTTTCGGCGGGTGGCGCCATTGGTCGCCCTGGGATCCGATCCGGGTGGGGTGTTTGCGGGAGCGGCAGGCGAGTTGACCCGATTCCTGGGTGCTGATCATTCGACACTGAACCGGATGACGGAGAACGCGCCGCGATAATATTCCGCACCGGTCGGGTCGGAGCGCCGATCGTCGTCGACGGCCACCTGTGGGCGCGGCCACGGCCGGATCCACGCGACGCGAGCCCCTGCCACCCGACACCGAGGCGCGCATCGCCGGCTTCGCGGACCTCGTCGCGGCCGCGATCGCGAACGCCGAGACCCGCGCCAAACTCACCGCATCCCGTGCCCGGATCGTCGCGGGCGCCGACGAGGCATGGCGCCGTCTCGGCATGCGGATGCCATCTGGTCGCCGACTGCATAGTTGCCGGTCGAGCTCAGTGCCGCTGCATGCTGGCAGGTACGGACGGATTCCGGCTGGTGGGGAGAAGTGATGGGTGTCAGCGGTGACGACATGGGTTCGCTCGAGCGCAATGCTGGAACGAGTTCAGATAGGGCCATCGAACAGCGGGTAAGAGCGCGGCTACCGCGCACCGCGTCCGCCTCCGAGTTCTGCGATTGTCGAGAGTGGGTCGAATTGTGAACAGTCAGGTCCGGGTCACCGGTTCAGCAGATGTCTGTGCATACATAAGTTCTGTGGCTGCGACGGTGGACGCCGAATCGGTCTGTTGGTGCGAGATCCCCGCCTTCGACGCCGTCCTGACGCTGTCCTGCGAGATCCCCCACTACCTGGGACGGAAGGCTGTTCTGGCCTGGAATCGCCACTTCGGGTGGTTTCTCGGAGTCCCCGGACTCACACAGGGCAACGTGGTGATCATCGACGGTTTCGGATTGGGGCGTCTGCCGGAGCCCACTAGGTGCGCCGATCGGCTTGTCGAATTGATCGCGGACCTCGGTCAGGGCGATCCACCGGCATCGAGCAGGCGGTCAGCCCCCAGGATCGTCCGCGCAGGCTCTTCTTGATAGATTGCCCTACCCCGGGTGCACGTGCAGGCGCGATCAGGCCACCTCACGGCCCTGGCGGGTCCTTGGGGGCCTACCCGTGGCCGCTGCGGTCGCTGAGGGTGCGCATCACAGCCGATTTCGACCGCTTCGCCGACGCCATGGACCTGCCGCCGCTGGTGTCGGTGCGGAGGCTGCCGATGGCCTCGTGCTGCGGCAGTCCGTGGTCGAGGGCGCCCGCGGCGCGTAGACACCGTCGTGTGGTTCGGGCGGCGGCGGGGGTCGGTGGCCCCTCTAGGGCGGGGGCGCATGGGACTTTCTCGCCTGGTGCTCGATCTACCGCGGTCCTGGCCGAACCGGGACGCGTTGGAGGCTGCGGCGGTCGAGTTGCGCGAGCGCGGTATCGGCGACTGGTCGGCGTTGACGGTGTAGAAGCTCCCACCATCCGAAAGTCCACCGTGACCGAACACACTGGCCTCGTGAACGACGAGGCGAGAGCCGACGACCGAATCGAACGCCGACACCTCCATGTGATCGGTGTCCAGTTGGTGGCCAGCAACCGGAGCCGTCCGACCATCTGGCGTCACAGACGGCGGCATTCGGCATGTCAGGACCGCACATGCCGAATGGTGTGTCCCTCACTGCATCACTGCTCACGCGAATTATCACCGGTTCAGACGACGGGTGCGGCCACGATTGATGGCATCCATGGGTGGCAATTCTTTGGCGGCCGTCGGATCATTGACCGGCATACCGACTTTGGATGCGCGGCCCGACGAGCCGAGCTCTTCGAAAAAGTCAGCGTTGACTCGGGTGTAGTGGCTCCACTGTTCGGGTACCGGGTTACGTAGTACACGGACTCGACTGGACAGACCATTTCGCGCTGTGGCGCCATTGCATGCTGGCAGGTAAACAGCAATTACAGCTGGTGGGGAGCAGTGATGGGTGTCAGCGGTGACGACAGGGGTTCGCTTTGGCGCAATGCTGGAAAGCGTTCAGGCGGAGCTATCGAAGGAGAGCCACCATGCGAATCAAACTGACTTACATCACACCGGTAGTGGTGGCGGGCGCTGCCGCGGTAGCCATCGCCGCCGCCCCGACGGCCGCGGCGGATCCGCTGCCGGCTCAGCCGGCAGCGGTTGCCACTGCACCGACGGCCGTGGCCGGTCATTTCGGCCAGGCCCGTTTCGGCGGCTGGGGGCATCACGGCGGGTGGGGCGATCACGGGGGTTGGGACCGGGGGCCGGCCTGGGGCTGGGGCCCGGCCTGGGGTGGAGGCTGGGGCACCGGGAGCTGGTAACTACGCACCAGCGCCTGGTGCGCCATACGTCAATTACCGTGGTCCCTTTCGCTGGTCCGCCGCGCCGCGCGTCCTCGCTGCACGGCGGGCCACCGTCCTCCACTTCGCTGGCGCGCCGCGAACTTTCGGCGCCCGTTTTGCACAACAACCATCTGCTAAGTGTCCGAGAGGATTCAGGAGAAGCAACATGTCCATATCCCCGCAGATTGGCCGAGTAAACCTGCCAAGTACGGTGAAGAACGCCGTCGAGTCGGCGGTGTTCTTTCTGGTGTTCGTCGTCGCGTCCCTGTTGGCCCGAGTGGTTACAGTCCTGTCGATTTGTCGTGATCCGAGGAGTGGCCTCCGCCGATTAGGTATAGGCAAGGGGTCTCATCCGAGCCGCACGACCTCGATTCGACCGGATGGACAGTAATGGTCGAGTCAGACGCAACGAATCCGACGTGTCAAGTGGTGATCGCCAGCACCCGTCCCGGATGGATCGGCGGCCCGACACACAGCGGTTGACCTCGTGTGCGGTCGAGCTCGCGGGTTCAGGGTGGAGCTGGTCGACTTGGGTGACGGGAACCTCTCGATGATGGACGAAACGAATCATCCACGACATCGCCGGTACGTCCATCAGCACGCGAAGGACTGGAGTGCGACCGTCGACCGTGCCGATGTGTTCGTGTACGTCACTCCCGAGTACAACCACGGATTCAACGCGGTGCTGAAAAACGCGTTGGATTACCTGAACACCGAGAGGGCCTACAAGCCTGTTGGATTCGTCAGCTACGGCTGTGTGTCCGCCGGAACCAGGGCAGTGCAGACGATCAAGGAGGTGGTCGCAACCTTGACGATGGTGCCGCCCCGTGGCGGTGAACATCCCGTTCGTTGCAAGTTTTCTCGGCGCGCGGGGACTCGCCGACTCCCTGCCCGGCCGGTACTTGCCGGTCAAGAATCCCTTCGCCAGTGCGTAGTAGGGCAGCACGGCGAGGTCCCAGGAATCGGCGACGGGCAGTAGCGTGCGCTCGAAGTCCCGTTCGGCGAGGTTGTAGTGCGGTTACAGGAGGGTGAACTAGGCGAGCCCGTGTGTGCGCTGGAGGCCGAAGGCGGAGTTGAGCCGCTCCCGCGTGTAGTGGGAGGCGCCGAGGTGGCGCACCATGTCCTCTAGGACGAACGAGTCAAAGGCGTGCAGCGTTTCCTCGAGCGGAGTCTCTTCGTCTTCGAAGTGCGCGTCCTAGACGCCCTCGTTTACTTCGTCGGGTTCATCGGCATCTGGCTGGCGTAGGCGCTGTACTTCCAAGAAGGGCTGGGGTACTCGCCGCTGAGCTCGGGTCGCCGTGGCGCCGTTCGCGCGACCTCATCCTCGGCAGTCACGACAACGCGACAGCGGTCTCTGATGCCCTGCTGACCGCGTCGGGGTTCATGCTGCTGGCGCTGTTATGTCGCAATAGCAGAGTATCGTCGTTCGATCGGGCGTTCGCGGGGTCGTCACGAAGTTCTAAATACCGGACTATGCAATGCAATTGAGGTGTGGGCAGCGATAGGAAGGTCTGGGTCCTCGCTTCCAGTGCCCGAGCGGCGGGCCGTGGCCCGCGCCGTTCAATGGGACGGCAACGAGCGGGCAGTGAGTGGAAGGATGAGATCTTCGTAGCATCAGGCTGAAAATGCCCTTCGGCACGCACTCGTCCCAAATTGGGGATCGGTCTTTGGTTTCCGTTTCCAGATTTGTGGCGGTGCCGACAAAGTAGGGCGATCGGCATCACCACCTGTAAGGCCCCCGTCACCGCGTCCGGCGCTTTTCGCACACCGGTCGCCTGGGGTTTCGATGTCGTCGAGGGTGTCGCTGGTGTCGGCGAGGTGAGCGTGGCCGGTAGCGGCAGTGGACCGCAGGCGACCGCATCGTGGGCTGATGTGCGGTCGGCGGGCCGTCGATCGAGAGCAGGTAGCCCTAGCGTCGAGGCTCCCGCAGTGCGGAGGCACGTGCGATTGCCTTCGTCGCAAGTGCCAGGGGGTCCTCACCGCAGAGTGCGTGCGTCGGCAGATAGCCGTGGTCGAGTAGCAGGGATCCAAGAGCCTCGAATAGTGTTGCCATGCCCTCTATCACGACGCTGCCGATAAGCGGGTACCGGGCGCCTCCGGGTGTCCAGGCCGGGAGCGGGTCCACTGTGATTGCCTTGCTCAGCTCCTGCACCGTGGTGATGTATATGTTCGCGAGGTCGGCGAAGGGGAGTGCGGCGGGCAGAGCGCCGGCCGCTTGGGCCTCCAGCATGATCATCATCGACCGGGACAGTTTCTCGAGTAGGTCTCCCGTCGAGGTCAGTGTGAACGCGTAGTGGTCGCGTTCTGCGGCGCTGTCAGGCATTGACTGGCGAACGCGATCGGCCAGGTCGTGCGCCTCCTGCTCGAGCCGTTCGTCGGTATACCGAAATTGATTGTTCTCGGACGCGGCACCGTCCAGGGCGGACAGATACGCGAGGGCCACGTCCTCGTCGAAGATGAGGCGGTGTTTCGCTAGTGCTGCGATGAAGGCCCGCACCTGCGGAGTGCCGGGACCGGGGTGGTGCTGGCCGGCGAAGGTGACCGCGGTGACACCGATTTGAATGATGTCACCCGATCGGAGCCGTCTCCGTCCGGCCAGTCGTTCCCCGTTGACGAAGGTGCCGTTGCGGGACAGTCCGTCGTCGATGACCGACCAGCCTGTGCCTATCCACTCGATAGCCGCGTGCAGCCGGGAGACCGTACGATCCCAGGTCAACGCGAGGCCCGATCGGTGAGAGCGCCCTACCGTCACCCGCCGAGTGTCTGCAGACAATGTCAGCTGACGCTCACGACCTTCCCCGTCGGTGTAGCAGAGGCGGGCTCGTTCAATGCGGTTCATCAGTACCCCGCTCAGCGGTGGATGGGTCCGGCCGCTTCATTCGTCCACGTCCTGCGGCCCCGCGCAGTTGATCTCGTAGTCGAAGTGTCGCTGCCTCATATGCTGAAGTGGTGCCGGTGGGCGACCTCACGGGCACGAGCGGCCATGCCGTCACGGAGCGCGGGTGTGGTGAGGAGCCGCAGTATCGCGTGGGTCATCCCGTGCACGTCCCCGCGGCGGTAGATCAGTCCCGCGCTGGTGGGTACCACCAGCCCTACGGTGTCCGGATGTTCGGGTGTGACCACCGCCCGGCCTGACGCGAGTACCTCCAGCAGTCTCGTCGCGCCCGAAGTGGTGCTGGGCACCACGAGATCGGCGGCGGCGAGTAGTTCCGTCCAGCGATGCCCCGAGGAGACCTCGACCAGGTGCATCCCATTCCTTGCGTCGTGGGTGATGGCCCGCTGCACGGCGGCGCCGCGGTGCACGCCGGTCCCGACGAGGACGAGCTGCGCCTCGCATTGCCGCCGCACCACGGTGAACGCGGCGGCCAACTGCTCGGTGTGCTCGGGGTCGTCGAATGGGCCGACCGCGACGATGGTCGGAAGGTGCGCGAGCCCGACCAGCAACCGCGCGGCCTTCGGATCCAGCGGCGAGGTCCGTCGCTCTATTCCCGGTGGGACGGCGGTAACCGGTCCCCGAGGTGTGTGGCTACCGATTACCGCGGTCAGCTCCGCGGTCGCTGCGGTAACGCCGGCGGCGGTGACAAGTCGGGCACGGTCGGGCGGGCGGTCCTCGCACCGCACCGGAATGTTGGCCTCAGTGGTTGTGGGATCGGGTTGCGTGGTGGTCATTGCCCTGACTCCTGTGGTGAGTCGAACCCGGGCGGGTTCGGTGTGCCGGCACGGGTGGACCTTGCTCGGCTCTGTCGTTTCTTGCGGCTACTGGCGCACGAAACGTCGGGGTCTGCGTCGGTGTTCACCGGTTGGTGACGGCTTGCCGGTACGGGTTGTTGGCCGGGGCTGCGGTGCCGAGGCCGAGACCCATTCCTGTGATGGACCGACGGAGAATCATGTGTCGACGGGTTGAGGGTGGGGAGCGCGAATCCCGCGGGGCGGTTCCTGCGCCGGCAGCGAGGGTGACCGCGGGGTCGAACGCGCCACCAGCGAGCGCGCCGGCGGTGAACGCACCCGCGACCACGGTGAACCCGATCGCCAGATCGAAGAACGAGTGGTCCGGTCGGGTGCGGGGGGGGTTACTTCGATCACGAGGCAGCAGAGGACGAAGGTGAACACCAGTTCCACCACCGACGCGGGCGCCGGGGTGTGACCGGTCGTGGGTCATCGCCACCACCGCGAGCAGGCCGGCACCGAGCTGTGCGAGCCAGTAACCGGCGGCATCGCGCAGGCCGATTCGGTGCCGCGCGAGTGCCACCATCGTCGCAGCGGGGTTGTAGTGGCGGGCGGAACGGTGCCCCCAGGTGTAGATCATCACCATCAGGACCGCGCCGAGGGCCAGTGAGGGAAGTGGGCTGCCGCTGCCTTCGGTGGCGAAGACGGCGAACACCAGGAAGAACGTGCCGATCGATGCGACCGCATACCCCCTACTCGGCCGTGGGGCGGGGGCCGCGGTGGCCTCCTCGCCGGTGATCTCGGTGGACTGCCCGGATGGAATCATGTCCGCACTCCTGCAATTGCTTTCGGGGACCTTCAGAATCGCCGCCTGGCGGGCCGATGTCGTCACCGCTGATACCCATCTGCGCTGCCGGTCAGCACCACCCCTCCCGTACCTGCTAGCTGCAATGCCCCGGTCCACGCGACCGGTACCGGCATGGTGGGCGAGCCGCTGGGCTGCCGTGCCCCGAGCGGCCGGAACGAGTCGCACCCGTGGCACCGGTTCTTCTCGCCGGGATCGACCTATTCGGTCCAGTTCGAGTCTTGGATTACCTCGACGAAATCGATGTGGCGGTAGCCCGGAACGAAGTGCTCGAGAACATCGGCATTGACGGTGCCGAAGGTGCTGTTCGGGCGATGTTTGAAGCCGTCGGTGAAGGCCTGAAGGATCTCCCGCTTGAAGTTGGGCCGCGGGTGCGCCCGAGTGACCTCCGCGATCAGTTCTTCGGGTAGGTCGTCTCGTCCGATTCCGAGGACGTCGGTCTCCACCCCCGCGGTGACCAGTGCAACCTCCGGCGCGAGCCGGTACGGCACTTCCGGGGTCGTGTGCAATGCGATCGCCTCCCACACCGTGCGGACGTCGACTGCGGCGATGCCGTGTGCTGTAAGGAACCGCTCCGCTTCGTCGGCACCGTCGAGTTCGAATCGCTGGGTGTGGCCGCGGAACTTCTCTGTCAGGCCGAGATCGTGGAACATCGCACCCACGTACAGTAATTCGGGATCGGCTGTACGCCCGAGCCGTCGGCCCTGGAGCGATCCGAACAGGAAGACGCGACGCGAATGGTGAAAGAGCAGCGTCGGGGCCGTTTCCCGCACCAGTTCGGTAGCTTCGTTCGCCAGGGGCGAATCGGGAATTGCGATTTCGGCGATTACTTCGGTCATGACGACCTCCTGGGTTTTGTTGGTATCAGTTCTTCTGGTGTGGCCCCGGCTGGCGCTGCCGGTTTCCGGCCACACGGTCTACAGATCTGGGCCACGCACTACTGTTCTCAGGTGCGGTGATCGCCGACGGGACGCGGATCTGGCACGATCCTCGTGACTCAGCGGCCGGCGTATCGAGAACGCTGCGGTGCGCCCGAGGTGGGGTTTGTCCGGGGTGCCGCGGCGGGTAAACTCGGAACGGCTTCATCTTCGTAGACGCGTGGGGTCGAGGATTATGAGCAGCGGTGACGAGTTCCATCCGGACTTGCAGTCGACGAGCGACGAGTACGTCGATTCGTCGCTGCGTACACGGGTGCATCACATCAAGGCTTCTGAGCTGAGTTCCGGGACGGCCCAGACCGCGGGAATGCAGAGATTCGCAGCGATCAGTGGCCGCTCGGTCGGGTCGGAGAAGATCTGGATGGGGGAGACCGTGGTGTCGCCGGAGACGGTGTCGGACAACCACCATCATGGGGAGTCCGAAACGGCGATCTTCGTGCGGAGCGGGCATCCGCAGTTCGTGTTCCACGACGGCGTCGGGGAAGTGCGGATCGCCACGAGTCCCGGCGACTACATCTTCGTCCCGCCGTATGTTCCGCATCGCGAAGAGAATCCGGATTCCGAGACTCCCGCGGTGATCGTGATCGCACGTAGCACTCAAGAAGCAATTGTGGTCAATCTTCCTGAACTGTACGCACTTTAGGAATCGTAGTCCGCGAACCGCCTACCGATGGGTTCGCACGCCTCCCTTGGTTGGCCATGGGTGACCTTCAGATTTTCCGGTTCTCGGATTTGAGCATCCACGCGGACTTTTCCAGGTCGTTGACGATGCTGTGTAGCAGGTCGGCGCTGGAGGGGTCGGCGGCGTCGACCTCGTCGTGGACCGAGCGGATGGTGTCGACCGCGGCGTAGATCCGGGAGGTGACGAGGTCGACCGTGTCGGTGGTGCTGAGGTCGGCCGGCGGTAGGGCGGGCAGTGTCGTGGACGCTGTGACGGTGTCGGATCGTCCGTCGGGGAGCGCGTTGAGGGCGCGCATGCGTTCGGCGATGGTGTCGCTTGCTTCGCGTGCGGTGTCGACGATTTCGTCGAGTTGGAGGTGCAGATCGCGGAAGTTGGCGCCGACGAGATTCCAGTGGGCCTGTTTGCCCTGCAGGTGCAGTTCGATGAGGTCAACGAGGATCTTCTGCAGGTTCTGCGGCAGGCTGGGCGGGGCACTGAACTCTCGCATCTCGGTGTCGGGCCGGCGGAGTGACGTGGTCATGACGTTTCCTTTCTTCGGGTGCAACCGTCTGATGCGGCGTTGCACCATGTTTTTGGTTGAAATGCGCGCTGGCGAGTGATTCGTGGGCGCTTGTGTTCTGCCGCGGATCGGTACGAGCGCGTTCCGCGCCAGGGGTTGTGGTGGGGGTGGGGATTCGCTTGGTGGATCGCAATCCGGCGGCGGGTGAGCTGTGGTGACGACGCCGATCCGTTGTCGGTCCGATCTGGGCTATCCTCCGCGGACGCCCTTCTCGACCCGGTCGCCCAGGTCCTGGTCGACGTTGCGCCAGTACTCGTAGGCGCGTTGCAGGACCGGCTCGGTGACGCCGTCCTGGAGGTGTCCGACGATGTTGTTCACCAGTCGCTCTCGGTCGGCGTCGTCGAAGACGTCGCGGACGAGGGTGCCGGCCTGTCCCCAGTCGTCGTCCTCGGCGCGGAGGGTGTAGGCGCTGCGCACCATGTCGCCGTCGGTGTGCCAGCCCGCGGGTTCGCCGTAACGCCGGGTGTCGGCTTTCGGTCCCCCCTTGGAGTTCGGCGCGTATACCGGGTCCGAGACGGTGTGGTATCGCATCGCGCCGTCCTTGCTGTAACTGTGTACGGGCGTGGTGGGTGCGTTCACCGGCAGTTGGTTGTAGTTCGCGCCGATCCGGGCCCGGTGCGCGTCGGGGTAGGCGAACATCCGGCCCAGCAGCATCTTGTCGGGGCTCGCCCCGATGCCGGGTACGAGGTTGCTGGGTTCGACGGCCAACTGCTCGATCTGGGAGTGGTAGTCGGTTGGGTTTCGGTCCAGGGTCATCCGGCCGACGTCGATGAGCGGGTAGTCGGCGTGCGGCCACACCTTGGTCAGGTCGAACGGGTTGAACCGGTAGGTCTTGGCGTCCTCGAACGGCATGACCTGCACCTTCAGTGTCCAGCGGGGGTGATCACCCCGCTCGATCGCTTCGAACAGGTCGCGGGTGTGATAGTCCCCGTCTGTGGAGGCCAGTGTGTCGGCCTCGGCCTGCGTGAGGCACTCGACGCCCTGATCGCTGATGAAGTGGTACTTCACCCAGAACCTCTCACCCGCCGCGTTGACCCACATGTACGTGTGAGAGCTGTACCCGTTCATGTGCCGCCAGGTGCGGGGAATCCCGCGGTCACCCATCAGCCAGGTCACCTGGTGCGCCGACTCGGGCGAGAGGGTCCAGAAGTCCCACTGCATGTCGTGGTCGCGCAGGTTGTTGTCGGCGCGGCGCTTCTGCGAGCGGATGAAGTGCTGGAATTTCAACGGGTCGCGGAGGAAGAAAACCGGGGTGTTGTTGCCGACCATGTCGTAGTTGCCCTCGCTGGTGTAGAACTTCAGCGCGAAGCCGCGCGGGTCACGCCAGGTGTCGGGGCTGCCGCGCTCGCCGGCCACCGTGGAGAACCTGATCACCAGGTCGGTGGCGACGCCCGGCTGGAACAATGCGGCCTTGGTGTAGGCGCTGACGTCGTGGGTGACCTCGAAGCGGCCGAAGGCGCCGCTGCCCTTGGCATGTGGTTGGCGCTCGGGGACGCGTTCGCGGTTGAACTGCGCGATCTGCTCGATCAGGTAGTGATCGTGCAGCAGGATCGGTCCGTCCGGGCCGACGGTAAGCGAGTGCTCGTCGCTCTCCACCGGGATCGGTCGTCGTCGGTGTGAATTCTGTGTTGGTCATTGTTCTGTCTTTCGGCTGGTTGTGGAACGGGGAAGCGGGGAGGGCCCCGGTCGCGGGGAGATCATGTGTCGTCGGGGTTGATGGCGAGGAAGGCGGCGCCGGCGGCGGCGCCCGCGACGAGTTGGGCCACCAGGTACACCCACAGGGTCGGCCAGGCGAACATTCCCATCACCGCCGCGCCGAATGCGACCGATGGGTTGAACGCCCCGCCGGAGATCGCGCCGACCGCGAATGCCCCTGCCACGACAGTGAATCCGATCGCCAACCCATAGAACGAGTTGTCCGGGTGGCTCTTGCTGGTGGCGACGTTGAGCATCACGAAGCAGAGGGCGAAGGTGAACAACAGCTCCACCGCGAACGCGGCCACCACTGTGTGACCGGACAGGTGCAGCGTCGCCGAGAGGGTGGGCTGCGCGGGATCGACGACCTCGCGTACCACCACTGCGGCGAATACGCCGGCGGCGAGTTGCGCGACCCAGTATCCGGCGGCATCGCGCAGCCCGATCCGGTGGCGCACCAGCACCGCCAATGTCACGGCCGGGTTGTAGTGCCCACCGGAGACGTGTCCCCCGGCGTAGATCATCACCATCAGGGCCGCACCGATTGCCAGCGGGGCGAACGGGCTGCCGCTGCCGGCTGCCGTCCCCACCGTGAACACCAGAAAGAATGTTCCGATCGCCTCGACCGCATACTTCGTACCCGGCCGTGGGGCGGTGGTCGCTCTGCCGTCCTCCGATGCGGCACGAGTGGGGACTGCGGTGGCTTCTTGGGAGGTGGCCATATCGAAGCTCCTCGAATTACTCTGCGGGACTGTCAAAATCGACTGTCAGCGAATAGTCGCCGGCCCCAACGGGCCTGCCGGTCACCACCCACGGTGGCCGCCGAAATCACCGTGCCAATGATTGGCATACGGACGGCCGGGCTCAAAAGGTCCGGACGGCCAGGGCCAGGCCCACGGGAAGCCGGTGTCCGCAACATCCGTGACAGGCCCGGTAGAGCCGGGGACGACTCGGGTCGCCGGCACCGCCCCGCGATCGACGGTTGATGCGGCGGCGGCGGTCCCGGCGCCGAGGGCAGTCAAGGCTGCGACTGCGGCAGCGGCAACCGCCGCGCGGGCAGTGATCCTCTTCATCGTTCTCACCTTTCGTTCTGATGGTTTGTCACCGAGCGAGGTCGGCTAAGGCCGATCAATCATTCGAGTCGATCGTTCGCCACACCGGGCGCGACGTCTGCACCGCCAGCAGGACACCTCGGGTGCAGCTAGCAGGAATCCCGATCTTCCAGGTAGTAGCGATTACGTGGCCGTGCGGTGTGGGAGAGGCTGTGGCGGTGCGCCGGCACAGAACCGGCGCGCTCGGGAACTCGATACGACAGCGACACAGGAGCCCCGATGAACATCGCAGTGTTGGGCATGGGACGGATGGGGCGTGCGCTCGCCGGGAGGCTGCTCGAAGGCGGACACCGCGTGACGGTGTGGAACCGCTTGACAGGCAAGGCCCGGGAGATCGTGTCCGCCGGCGCCAGTGAAGCGCAGAGCGTCGCCGACGCGGTCGACGGTGCCGATGTCGTGGTCACCATGCTGGCCGACGACGCCGCGATCAGGGCCGTGGCGTTCGGCGAGCTACTGTCGTCGATCGGTGCGCAGACCATCTACGTCGACTGCTCGACGGTGTCACGAAGGCTCAGCGAGGAACTCGCCGAGGTGTTCTCCCCCCGGTTCCTCGCCATGCCCGTCGTCGGCAGCCCCGCCGCAGTGAGCGCGGGGCAGGCGACGTTCCTCGTCGGCGGCGACACCGGCATCGCGGACCGCCTGAGCGCAGTGATCTCGTCGCTGACCGACAACGTCCGGCGATACGACACGGCGCCGCTGGCCGTCACCGCCAAGCTGGCGACCAACCTCTTGCTGCTCTCGGAGGTGGTCGCACTGGCCGAGTCGATCGCTGTGGGGCGTTCGGGCGGCCTGCAGGACGACCAGCTGCGGGAGCTGCTCGGCACCAGCCCCCTGATGGCACCCGGGCTGAAGAATCGGTTCGAGGGGGTGCTGACCGGCTCACCGGACGGGTGGTGGACAACGATGCTCGGCGCCAAGGACGCCGGATTGGCACTCGACATCGCCCGCGACGCCGACCTCGAGCTTCCGACGGCCACAGTGGTGCGGCACCTATACGACACAGCAGCATCGTCCGGACTGGAGGGCGCCGACATCGCCGCCGTCACCGACCTCTACCGCACCCCGCTACGCACCACCGCACCCCAGGGACACTGAACCAGCGATTCGGCCCCGGCGAGACGATCAGGAAAAGGATAGTGGCACATGCTGTTCCGTCAGCTGGAGTACTTCGTGGCGGTGGCGCGCGAGAGGCACTTCGCGCGCGCGGCGGACGCCTGTTATGTGTCGTAACCCGCGCTCTCGGCGTCGGTCGCCAAGCTGGAGCGGGAGCTGAACGTCACCCTGATCAGCCGGGGACACGACTATCAGGGCCTGACCCCGGAAGGTGAACGACTCGTGGTGTGGGCCAAGCGGATCCTCGCCGAGCAGGAGGCGTTCAAGGCCGAGGTGGCCGCTGTGCAGTCGGGTATTGGCGGGCGGCTGCGGCTCGGTGCGGAACCCACGGCCTCGACGACCCTGTCGCTTCCCGTGGCCGCGTTCTGCTCGGCGCACCCGCTGGCCACAGTGCTGGTCGACTCCCGGGTGTCGACGACAGAGCTGCGTCGCCGGTTGCTCGACTTCGACCTCGACGCTGCGATCGCCCATTTCGCTCCCGAGGACCGGGCGGGCTTGCACGTGATTCCGCTGTACGAAGAGAGGTACGTCGTGCTGGCCTCCGCCGACCAGCCGATGCCCCAGGGCCCCCACATGACCTGGGCGGAGGCGGCGCAGCTCCCGCTGGCGTTGCTGACGCCTGACATGCGGATTCGTCAGGTTATCGACGGCGCGTTCGCGGAAGCCGGCGTCGGGGTGACCCCGCAGGTGGAGACGGACTCGGTCGCATCCCTCTATGCGCAGGTGGGCCTCGGCGGTTGGGCGAGCATCGTGCCGCACACATGGTTGCGGGCCATGCCGGTGATCGGCAGGACCACAGCTGTCCGCCTGGTCGCCCCGGATGCCCGGGCGCAGATCTCGGTGGCGACCCACGCGGCCACGCCCGGTTCGGTGACGGCCCGGGCGTTCGTGACCGCGGCACAGGGCCTGTCGCTGGACGAGTTCTTCGACCAACCGCTGACGACCGAATCCCCCGTCAGGTGACACCCCTTGCGTCAGAGCGCGAATTGGTCCCGTACGGCCCGCCGGTCGAGCGCGCCCTTTGCGGTATGAGGCAGCGCAGTAACGACCTCGACGCGGTCGGGTATTTCGAAGGGGGAGAGCAGATTTCGGCAGTACCGCAGTATCTCTTCCGCCCCGACGCCCGCTGCCCGGGATACGACCACGGCGGCGCCGACGCGTTCCCCGTAGATGGCGTCGGGGATGGCGAACACGGCAGCCTCGGTGACACCGCTACACCCGGCGAGAATTGCCTCGACATGCTCGGGCGAGATCTTCTCGCCCCCGTGGTTGACGAGATTCTTGATGCGCCCGGTCAGAAACAGGTACCCGTCCTCGTCCAGTGCGCCGAGATCACCAGTGCGAAACCACCCGTCGACGAAACTGCGTGCGGTCTCGACCGGGTCGGCGAGATGACCGCGGGCGACTGTCGGACCGCGCACCCACACCTCGCCCATGGTGCCCGCTGGGCACGTGTGCCCGTCGTGGTCGACGACGCGAAGATCCACCCCGGTTGCCCGGCCAACCGATCCGAGCTTGACGAGCCCGCGCCGGGGCAGCGGCTCGCTGGTCGCCTGATGTGAGGTTTCGGTCATCCCGTAGGCCGCCAGCACCGGTGCTCCGAACGTGCGCCCCATCATCTTCGCCGTGGCCGAGTTGAGCGGGGCGCTGCAGCTGCGCACGAACCTCAACGGCACGACCAGTGGGCCCGGGTACTCGCGCGCCGACAGCTGTACAAGGATCTCATGGATGGTGGGAACCGCTGTGAACCACGTGGCGGCTACGGCCCGCAAGTCGTCCCAGGGCGTGCGGGCCGAGAACCGTCCCTGCGCCGGCAGCAGCACGCATCCGCCGCTGGCCAGGGAGGCCAGCAGCACCGCGAGCAAACCGTGACCATGGAACAACGGCATGACTGCGACCGTCGCGTCTTCGGGTCCCAGCTCGTAGTTCGCGCAGATGCCTCGCACCGAGAACGCCACGTTGGTGTGCGTCAGCGGGACCATTTTGGCCCGGTTGGCGCTGCCCGAGGTGAACAGGACGAGGGCGTCGTGGTCCGAGAGTCCGGATGCCGTCCCCGGAGGGTGTCGCACGACACCCGCGCCGGTTCGAGGGTGGCCATCGCGTTCCCGGCGACGGGGATGTCCACACGGAGTTCCCATGTGGGGATGTCGAACTGTGCGACCGGAGCGGCGTCGACCGCGGGTGGGCCGGTGAGGATTGCCCGTTCCCCCAGCCCCTCGAGCCGGGTGGACATCTGTGGGCGAGGAATTGTGGGGTCGATCGGAGCGACCACCAGCCCCGCGCGTCCCGCCCCCAGGAGTGCGACGACGAACTCGGCAGTGTTGGCACAGACAAGGCCAACCGCATCTCCTCGGCGCAGCCCTGTGCTGCCCAGGCGTGCGGCCACGTCGTCGACCAAGGCGGCGAGGGCACTACAGGACACGGGTATCCGATCTCCGGTGACCACCAGAGCCCGCGCGTCCGGACGATCACGCACGTGCTGATCGAGAACATCGAACAGTCCCGAAATTGCCGGGCGCCGATACCGATTCGACTCGCGAACGGTTCCGCTGGCTGGATCGGCCATGACAACCACCTCCTTGCATGCTTTCGATGCAGTCGCTACCTGTGAGCCTGCCGGAGCGTCGGTGGGCACGTCCAATACGTGCTGGCGAACGTTCGATAACCGGCTTCTATCGATGGCTGCGGCCTCGCCGCCCACCACAACTTGGCCTGGATGCGAGCAGGTATGGACACATTCCGGCTGGCCGGAGGCGCGAATGGGCGCCAGCGGTGACGACATGGGGGCGCCGAAACGAGATTCTGCTGTCGGGGCACTCGCGACGACCGGAATGACGAGGACTCCCGCGACCCATCGACAGAGCGGACAGACGAGTATGACCAAGTCAGTGCGATGTGCCGGTGTGCCCACCTATGCTGCGTCGCAAACGATTTGTGCTCGGTCAGCGACTATCGCACAGGGCGTCGAAGCCGAAACGACCGAGAACGGTCTCCACCGTCGCGACGTGCTGCTCGTAGCATTGACCGTCGCGTCGGGAGCGGTCGACGCCATCAGCTATTTCGGCTTGGGAAAGATATTCTCGGCGTTCATGACCGGGAACATGGTGTTTCTGGGGTTCGGAATAGCGAACCTCGAGGGGCCCTGCGTGCCTGTCGTTTTCGTACGCTACGGGGGCCTATCTGGGCTGGCGGATCACGGCTTGGCGCTCCCGGAAGCTGGGGAGTGGCCCCGACGTATGTCGGTGTTGTTAGCGGTGGTGGCGATCGCCGAGGCCGGATTCCTCGCCGTGTGGGTTGCCACGGCCGGGCAACCGTCGACTGTCATCACCGATGTTCTCATCGTCCTGTTCTCACTGGCTATGGGGATCCAGACCGCGGCGGTCCGTTCTCTCGGCGTCCAGGGGGTGTTCACGACAGCCGGGACCTTCACGTTGGTCGCGTTCGCAGAAACTCTCGCAGGATCGCGGCCGAGGTCCGAGATTCCGCGCCTGGTCGGCGTGCTCGTGGGGTTGCTCGCAGGTGCTATCGGGGGAGGGCTGCTCTTCGTGTACGCGCGCGGCTACGCCCCTCTACTGCCGCTCGTGATCACTGTCCTGGTGATCGTGGCGGGGCGACCATACAGGCGTCGTCGCTAGGCTCGGCTCGCCGCGCGGTTGTTCTGGGACAACCCGGCCGCGATCCGAGCTGAACAGGACTGACTTCATGATCGTGGCGGCCAGTTTTGCGTCATACTTGTTCATAGGGCTCTGCCGTCGTGACGGGACCGTCGAGGCCCCCAGCTTTGGCTTGGAACCACGAGGCGGGGAGGGCCGCCCTTCGTCGCTTCGAGAGGTGAGTGCATGGGTGTGCGATTGCGGACATCGAGTACCGGGCCTGAGGTCGCCGATGGCCGAGTTGGACCCACCGGACACTCGGGGTGATCTCGCGCCATCGGTCGCGGCGGAACTGGCCGCGGTCGGGTTCGATGATGCCCACGAGGTCGGGCGGGACTTCGGGACCGTCTGCCGGTGCCGGCAGCGCTCACTCGACCGCGCCGTGGCCATCGAGGTCCTCAGCTGCGCCCGATCCGGACAACCTCGAACGATTCTTCCGCGAGCGTCGCGCCGTGGGCAAATTGTTCGGACATCCGAATATCGTCAACGTTTTTCAGGTCGGCGTCACCACATCGGGGTTGCCCTACATCGTGATGCGGTATCACTCGCACGACTCCCTGGGCGCACTGATCCGCAAAGAGGGTCCACTGGGTTGGCAGGATACGCTGCGCCTGGGGGTCAGGATGGCCGGCGCTCTCGAGACGGCGCCCCGCCTCGCCACGCTCCGTCGCGACATCAAGCCCGGGAATATCCTGCTCACCGACTACGGCGATCCGCAGCTCACCGTCTTCGGAATGCCCGAATCGCCGGGGGCTTCGAGACCACAACTGGTGTCATCACGGGTTCACGACACCTGAGGTACTCGAGGGCCAGGCCCCGTCGCCGGCGCCGGATGTCTACAGTCTCGGCGCCACGCTGTTTTGCGCCGTCACAGGGGACGCGGCCTTCGAGCGCCGCGTCGGTGAGCAAGTGGATACCCAGTTCCTGCGCACCACCGACGCACCCCATCTGGACCTGGAGCGAAGACGCATTCCCGACGACGTTCGATCCGCCATCGAGCATGCGATGGAGGCAGTCCTGTGGGGCGGCCCGGGGCCGCCGCAGAACTCGGGCGAGCTCAGACAAGCGCAACGCCGCCAGGGCCTGACCGTCGATGACATGGCCGTTCCCGCACACATCGGTGGTGATCATGCCGATGGCGGGCACCGGACCGCCCAGTTGGAAGGTGGTGAGGGTCCAGTGACGACTCAGCTGCGGGTAATTCTGGCCGACGATGACGTCCTGCTCCGCGAGGGCGTGGCAAGTCTGCTCACACGCTCGGGGTTCGAGGTCGTAGGGCAGGCCGGCGACGCCGTTCAACTCCTCGATCTGGTCCGCGCCACGGCGGCGGACCTGGTGGTGGTCGACATTCGGATGCCGCCGACCCATACCACCGAGGGGCTGGACGCGGCTCGGGTGGTCCGTGAGGAGTTCCCCGAGATCGGCATCCTGGTCCTGTCGGCGCACGCCTACCTCGAGCATGCGATGGAACTGCTGGCCAGTGGCCGCGGGATCGGCTACCTCCTCAAGAGTCGGGTCACTGACGTGGAGGATTTTGTCGACACCCTGCAGCGGATCGCCAAGGGGGCATCGGTAGTCGACCCGGCACTGGTTCAGGAATTGGTCTCCGCCCAACGGCGCGACGATCCGCTAGCAGTGCTCAGCGTGCGGGAGCGGGAGGTGCTGGCGTTGATGGCTGAGGGACGTTCCAACGCGGGCATCGCCCGCCGTTTGTGGGTAGCGGAGGGGACCGTCGAGAAGCATGTGCGCAGCATTCTCACCAAGTTGAGTCTCCCGGGGACCGGTGACGATCACCGCCGGGTCCTGGCGGTGGTCACCTTCCTGGAGGCTCGCTGACCGACACGGCGGGATCGTCGTCGTCGCCGTCTCGGCTAGCGAGCAGGTCATAGATGGCGCCGGCCGACAGTGCGGACTTGGATACGAATCCCACCGCCGGGCTGGCGTCGATCAGGTCGGCGAGGTCCTGCTCGTCGTGGGTGGAGATCAGTATCACCGGTGACGGTGCAAATCGCGCGTCTTGGTGAAGCTGCTCGGCGAGGGTGAAGCCGCTCTCCCCGCCGAGGTTGACGTCGACCAACGTGACGTCCGGTCGTAGTTCCTCGACGCGCCGGAGCGCCTCGGCGCTCGTCGACGCCACGCCGACTACGGTGATCCCCTCCAGTTCGAGGAGATTCCGGGCGGCGTCACGGAAAGTCGGGCTGTCGTCGACGATGAAGCAGCGCAACAGCGTAATTCGCGGCACCATGACGTCAGTGTGCCCTAGGACGCTACCGGTACGCATCCCCGCTACCGGGAATTCTGTGCCGCCAAAGCGCAGCACCGACGCATCCTGCCACACCCGATCGGATCCGCTGCCGCCAGAGACCCCGCCGGGACCGGGTTTCGGGAGCTGACGAAGTGGTACGTATTCCCGCTAGCAGGAAGGGCTGCTTGGGTGCCGGCCGTGGCGACAAGTGCTCGCCGGCGCGCAATCGTGGCAGGGACGGTGTTCACCGAAACTTGGAGAGCGACATGAAGACCACGACATTGGGACGAAGCGGGCTGCACGTCTCGCGCATTGCCTTCGGTACCTGGCAGCTCGGCGGTGAATGGGGCCGGTTCGACGAGGATGCGGCGATCCACCGTGCCCGCGCGCCGGGGTCAACTTCTTCGACACCGCGCAGGCCTATGGCTTCGGCGCGTCCGAGCGGATCCTCGGCAAGGCACTTCGCCACGAACTGAACACCGAGCGCGACGAGTTCGTGATCGCCACGAATGGCGGCTTGCGCAGGACCGACTCCGGGCTGGTTCGCGACGCGAGCCCGATTCGCTCCGCCGAGGTGTGGATGCCAGCCTGGCGGCGCTTGGGGTGCATCGGCCCGACCAGGCTGTGCCGGCCGCCGAGACGGCGGGTGCGTTGGCCGAACTAGTCGCCGACGGCAAGATCGGGCACGCCGGGGTGTTCAACTATGACACCGCGCAGATGGAGGAGTTCAGTGAGGCCCTGCCGGTGGAGAGGGTCAGCCGCCGTACCACCTGCTCCGGCGAGATAATGAGGAGGGGTTGCTGCCCCACTGTCGTGCCCGCGACATCCAGGTGCTGGTGTACGGGCCGTTGGCACACGGCATGCTGACCGGAACTCTCACCACGGACACGACGTTCGCCGCTGATGGCTGGCGCGACACGAGCAGCGTTTCACCGGCGATACCTACCGGCGCAATCTGGCGACGGTTGTTGCGAGATTGTCTGGGCGGGCATCCTGCGCTTTGCCGCGGCCAGGCGTGGGGTGCCCGGGCGGGAGGTCAGTGTGGTGGCCAACCGACGGCGTCGAAGACAGCGGTCGGGTCGAGGTAGTCTCGCGAGTGCGAGATTTCGCAGTCTGGAGTGCGAGCCCGGAGATGTATCGGTTGTAGTATCGACTTCCGTTGCCCACCAAGTGCTCTCGGAGGCATATTCGCGCAAGACAACCCGGTGGTCGCGCCGTGGTGGGCGGCCAGATCGAAGTAACGGTCGAGAACGATGGTGGTGCCGTAGTCACGCGAGCAACGTGCCACCGTCGATGACGCTGACGACGCCGGTGGCGTAGTCCTGATCCATGAGTTGGATATACGCTTTGGCGGCGTCCTGTACCTCCCCGACTCGTCCGAGGGGGAGGGCGGCGCCGGTGTCGGCGTACATCTGCTGCTGTTCAGTTTCGGTCATGCCGGACCACAATGGGCTTCGGATCACGCCGGGGGCTACGGCGTTGACTCGCAGCGGCGCCAGCTCGACGGCTAAGGACCGCGCACTGGACGCGATAGCGCCGGCGGCAGCGCATCCGAGCAACCAGCCTGGTCCGCCTTTGAAGGCGGCGGTGCCGCTCGTCAGGGTGATCGATCCGCCGGGGCGCAGGTGTGGCACGGCCAGCCGGACGGCCTCGAACGCGTAGACGACCCTCAGGTTGAAGAAGGTGAGAGCACTCTGTGGTGTGTAGTCCTCGAGCGGTGTGCTGATGAGGGTGTCTGCTGCGGTGTAGGCGAGGTGGTCGAACTGGCCGATCTCGTGGAAGAAGGCGCGCAAGGATTTGGTGGACGACGCATCCACAGCGTGCCCGACCGCGTTGTCGGGCAGCTCCTTCAGTGCGGCTGTGACCGAGTCGGGGTTGCGCGAAGCGACGACGACGGCCGCCCCGGCTTCCGAAGCCGCTTGGGCGATTGCGAGTCCGATGCCGCTGGTGCCGCCGAGGACAACGACACGGCTCGCGGAATTGAGTGACATGTGGGGTCCCCTTCTCTTGACATACTGCTATTCGGATTGGTTGAGGGTGTCGATGATGCGGTCGTGGATCGGAGGTTTCGAGGGGTTGGCCGGCTGTGCCGGCGGCGTTGTGGTCGCCGGTGTATTCGTCGTCGCTGAGCCGGATGGGGATGCGGTGGGCGGGGTCTCGACTGGGTTGGCGCGTGGGCAGCTTCGCGCTGGAGGTGCTCGCGAATCTCGCTGATGCTGAGGTGTGCGATGTCGGAGAGGATCTGTACGCCGGCGGAGGTGGGGTCTGTGAGGAGGGCCAGGAATAGGTGGTGGGTGCCGCCCTCCCCGTGTCCGAGCAGGGATGTCTGGGGCAGGCTGATTTCGCGGTCTCGTCGTCGAGTTTGTTGTGGAGGGTCGGCGGTGACATCCCATGAGGTCGGTGCGGCCGCTCCGGGGCCGCCGGCGTCGAGGATCTGGGGCGCGCAGGTGTTCGGTGCCGACGCAGGTTGTGGTGATGGTGTGTGTGGACGGCGTTGGCGGCGAGGGGTGACCACGTGGCGGGTTTGATCGGAGGATCTCTCGAACACGATGACACGCTCCTGCCCGGGCGTCGCCAAACGACGCGAACCGCTGCTGAGTTCCCTGCTGTTCATTCTGGGGTCCTGTGCCGATGCGTAGGTGGTTATGGAATGGGGGATCGAGGCGATGGGTTCTGGGGCGCAATAGTGCTGTGACCTGGTGTGATGACATGGCCCCAGATTGTTTCTCCGGGGTAAGTCTCGTTGGGTGTGGTGCGTGCCGGCGACGTGGTGCGGGGTGGGGCGAGTGTCTGAGGATGCCCGGGCGGCTGGTCAGTGTGGTGGCCAGCCGAGGGCGTCGAAGACGGCGATGGGGTCGAGGTAGTCCCGCCAGTGCGCGATTTCGCCGTCGCGGAGTGTGAGTACGGAGATGTATCGGTTGGCATATCGATGCCCGGTGCCGACCACGTGACCTTCGGAGGCGTACTCGAGCACCACGACTCCGGTGGTGGCGTCGTGGTGGACGGTCAGATCGAAGCAGCGGTCGAGAACGATGGTGGTGCCGTAGGGACGGTATAGCTCGGCGACCGCGGAACGGCCCTCGATGTGCCGCGGATACCCGGGAACGGTGATCACGTAGTCGACGGCGATGTCCTCTGCGAGGAGGTCGAAGAAGTGTCCGGGCTCGATCAGTCCGTCCAGACCCTGTTCGATGATCCGAAAGAATGGTTCCAGTGCGGTGAAGTCCGCGAGGTCGGCAATGGGTGCCTTCACGATGCCGAGTTTACGTCCTGCCGAGCACGTCGGTGAACACGTGCGCCGAATCCGACAGCAGCGCCAGCGAGGACGTCGACAGTCCCACCACGACCTGGGTGACGAAGGTGACCAGTCCGAGGGCGACGGCGATCCAGAGCTTGCGCAGATGTTTACCGGACGCGCTCGTCGCGTCCGCGGGCGAGATCCCGTGTCCGTGTCCCTGGCCCATGACAGCGTGTCCTTTCTTTGCAGCGTCAGCACGGATCGTATTGTCATATGCGCATATAATCAATCGGGCGGATTCTCGGCCGCCCACATCCTCGATGTAGGCTGCGGCACCGGCTATTTCGAGACCCAACTCGCCGCAGCGGCAACCGGGCGGCCCGGCCGAGGGCATCGACCCGTCCCCGCCAACGATGGACGCCACCGGGCTCGGAACGCGCGCGCCGGCTTCACCGTCGCGGCCGCCGAATAACTGCCTCGCCGGCGCCTCCTTTCGTCGCGATCGGCCACGCACCTGCCACCACACGTGTGCGCCCTCGTTCCGGAACCGGTCGGGGGGTTGTCCGACCGCGGAAAGAAAGTCATGAGATACGCCAAGCACAACCCCCGAAGACGCGTCTGCCCCCGTACTGGAACGGGTTCGGCCCTGGGTACCTGCTTGTCACACGGTGCTTCACCCTGGACATTGGCGTTCATATTCGTCGACGTGCCCGCGCCGCCTTGGATGACATCGACGACGAACTGCTCGTGCAGCTGCCCCATTGCGGATGTCTGTGCAGGCCTGCACGATTGCTGTCATCCGTCGGGTGTCGAGCAGTCCTAGGTGATGATTCGCCGGCGCTGCGGCCTCTTTGGCGCTGGCGAGTGCGGTGATCAATTCGGGGTAGGCGCTGATGGGGTTCCGGTGATCGCAAAGTTCTCGACCGCCCACAGGGTGTGCACCCCGTAATAGGCGGTCCCGGGAACAGTGCGGGTCCCGAGGAGGTCATGTTCTTCCCGCGTGGCGGGTGGGAGCGGCATCGGGTCTTCTCTCTCGAGCAGATCGGAACAGGAGGGGCGGGTAGGGCGCCTGCGGAATCACACAGGTTCGGACGCTTCGCGCGAATATGTCCGCCGGGGTCTCACGGGGATTCTCGTGTGGCTGCGCGCTGGTGGCCAGGGTGTCGGCGATAACCTTCCGGCATAGTCGTTGACGAGTCGGTAGAGCTTTCGGGTTCCGGCTTGGCGGGCGGTCACCAGGTGTGCGGCGCGGAGCTTGGCCAGGTGCCGCGAGACGGTCGATACGGTGCCCCGACAGTCTCGGCGATCTCGTTCACTTGTCGCTCGCCGGCGGTGAGCGCCCACACCACGCGGACCCGGGTGGGATCGGTGTACAGGACAAACAGGTCGACGCGATGGTGCGTCTGAGACACTGGGTGCTGAGCGATAGCGAGCGCACTGGCTGCGGAGCGGCCCAGGCGCCACTGTCGTCACGACACGGGACTACGAGGGGGACCGCGAAAGTATGTCGGGGATCGACGGGCACTTGGACTCGAGGCAGCGCGCGGGCGCGAGGTACTCACGGCGTACACGATTTGTCGCCCTCGTCGGCGGCCTCACCGCCACAGTCGCCGTGGGGGCGGTACCGCTCGCCACCGCGCAACCGGCACCGAGTGCCGGCCTTCGCTGGGAGTCCTGCCCGGCCGAATACGAGCTTGATCCGGCATCCGATCAGTGCGCCTCGGTCACCGTTCCCCGTAACTACGCGGACCCCGCCGCCGGCACGATCGACGTGCTCGTCACCCGCCACCGCGCCGAGGATCCCGGCTCGCGCCGTGGCGTGCTGTTCACCAATCCCGGTGGGCCCGGCGGCGATGCGATCGGCTCGAACAGCATGTTCGTCGAGATCCTGCCCGACGCGGTCCGCGCACAGTGGGATGTGATCGGTGTCCAACCGCGCGGGCTTCCCTATGCCGGCGCCGTCGAGTGTGTGCTGGCCCCCGAACACACGACGGCGATGAGCCTCGGGTTCGGTGGTGCAGCGATCCGTACCGCCTGCGAGTCTGCTGCACCGGGCAGCACGGCGCACCTGACGACCGAGAACACCGCGAAGGATTGGGAGCAGGTCAGGCTCGCACTCGGCGAGGACGTCATCGACATCTACGGCCTCTCTTACGGCACGATCCTCGGATCCACCTACGCGACGCTCTTCCCGCAGCACACCGGTCGCATGGTCCTCGATTCCGCGGTCGACCAGAACTGGCTGTGGAACGACGTGCTGTGGCAGCAGAACGGCGGCTACAAGGATCGCTTCTACGACCTCATGAACTGGATCTCCGCCCACGACGACACCTACGGGCTCGGTGACACGCCACTGAAGGTGTATCAGCGGTGGTCGGACCGGATCGTCGAGGAGGCCGGCGGGAACCCGACGCTCGCGCCGCCACCCGCCCAGGTCGGTGACGTACCGCCCGGCCTGGAAGCCCTTGCGGATGCCTACCGCGGCGGGGTCGATCTCACCGGACCGGCACGCGTTCAGTTCGAGGCCTTCGTTCGTAGCCTCGCCGACCCGTCGCGCACCCAGATGTCGTCCGGCATCTACGTGATGACGCGCCAGGTGCTTCCCGCCCGGAACAGTTGGCCGCTCATGGCCCGGGTGATCCGCGACGGCCCGGACGCGATTCCCGACGGTACCGCGATGGACGACCTGACGGAGCAGGAGTACGAGCGGATCGCCCAGTCCCAGATGATGCAGACACTCGTCCTGTGCAACGAGAACAGTGTGGCGGCCCGGCCGGACCGCATCCCGGGATGGCTCTTCTCCACATTCGTCACCGGAGATCTCTTCGACCTCATCGGGTACAGCTACAGCGCCGGACCCGCGTGTGCCGGTGCGCCGCCCGTCGCCGCGCTGCCCGCTTTGAGCAATCGGGGACTGGCGACGGCGCCGCTCGTCCTGCAGGGGATGCGCGACCCCCAGACCCCCTATCAGGGCGGAGTCCAACTGGCCCGCGACATGGGGGCGCACCTCGTCACCGTCGACGGCGGCGATCACGGTGCGGGGATCCAGGGTGGAAACACCGTCATCGACCAGGCCGTCACCGAGTACCTCGAGGATGGACACACCACCGTCACGCACGCCCCCGAAGCACCGATCACCGCACCGTTGTGACACCCGTCTGGTTCCCCGCCGCGACCGGCGACAAGCGCACCGCCGGCCAGGTGGCGGCGGCCATGCCGGGCTACGAGACCGGCATTCCGGGTTCCGATAGGTGCACACCCGAATAGACTTGCCCAGGTGACCCGCGAGGATCCTGATCGGCTCTCCGCCGACGATGCGACCATCCTGGGGCTCGAATCGGCGGTGATAACCGGCCACACGCTCAAGCTCGTCGTTCTCGAGCCGGGCTCGGGTCCGCTCGACCTCGAGACCCTGCGAACCGCGGTGGCGGAGCGGCTTTCGAGCCAGCCGCGGGCGATGCAGCGGATCGACACCTCGGGACCGGAGCCGCGCTGGGTCGAGGCGACCGCGTTCGAGATCAGCGACCACGTCCGGCGCCGGGAAGGGCCCGGGTGCGCCTCGCGCGGCGATCTGTGGCAGGTCGTCAGCAAGCTGATGTCCGAGCACCTCGATCACGAGCGTCCACTGTGGACGTTCGATCTGATCGGCCCACTCGGCGACGGACGCGAAGCGATCGCGGCCCGGATCCATCACGCGATGGCCGACGGGATCAGCGCGGTTCGCTTCCTGGACGACGTGCTCTGGGATCCACACCTCGAGCCGCCCCCGCGAGGAAAGCGACCCGGCCTTCGCGCCGCTTCGCCGCAGCATTCGCGGGTCGACGAGGCGCTGCGGATGCCCGCGGCTGTGCATCGTGAGCTCGGCCATCGCGGCTCACGCTCGCCCTTCGACCGCCCGATCAGTGCCGCCCGCGAGCTTGCCTTCACCGTCGCCCCGCTCCCGGAGCTGAAGGCAATCGGCGCCTCGCGTCCCACCCGCGCAACCGTCAACGACGTGCTCCTCGCGATCGTCGCCGGCGGCCTGCGCAGCTGGCTCGGCGCCGGCGAGGCGGCGCTCCCGCATCTTCGAGCTCAAGTTCCGGTCAGCCTTCACCACCGGGATGAGGGAGCGGGTGAGCTCGGAAACCGTGATTCCTTCATGAACGTCGATCTCCCTCTGGGCGAGGCGGATCCGCTCACCCGACTCGACCGGATCAACGCCGAGACCAGCAAGCGCAAACTGCTCGACGATGCCGGAGAGCTCTTCGACCTTTTCCATGCACTCGGCCGCGTGAAGCGCGTCGAGGAAGCCGCACAGCGACTCGCCGGCAGCGCGCGCGAGTTCAGCCTGTCGATCTCGAACGTCCCCGGTCCGCGCGTGCCGGTCAGCGTTTCCGGACGCCGGGTCGAGCGACTCTTCTCCTCGTCGGAACCCGCCGCTCACCACGCACTGCGGATCTCGGCGATCTCCTGCGCCGGGATCGTCGGTATCGGGCTCTGCACCGACCCTGAGGCGCTGCCCGACGTTGCCCGGCTGGCGGAGGCGATGGAAGATTCATACGCCGAATTGCGAGACGCCTCCGGATGCAGGTAGGTCGTCAGGTGCGCCGGACGGGCATGATCGATCGCACCCGCGCGTCACGCAGGTACAGCCCGCCCCACACGAAGATGCCGACGTAGATCGGGAACAGGGTGGTGCTGATGATCGGCTGCTCGGTGAGCATGTTGGTGGCGACCGCTCCACCGAGGTATCCGGTCAGCAGTACGGCACCGAGGATCGACGTAGCGGGCACGAGGTAGAGGATCAGGCACACCAACAGAACCACCCCGATGACACGGTTGAGATTCTCGGCAAAACCCAGATCGGCCATCGCCTCGCGCACCATTTGGGTGTTCGCGATGTGGATGAGCGAGTCGAACAGGAGGAACAGCACCACGAGGACGCTGACGACAAGTCCGGCGACTCGGGTCTTCTTCGTGGTTCCGTCCGTCGGCGCCGGTGTCGCGTTGGAGGCTCCCGTGGAGGGTGGTGTCGATGTCATGAGACTTTCTCCTTGCTGTTCATGAAGCTGTACACCGCTGGCCTGTGGCACCTGCCCGTCGGCGCACGGCGGACACGGTGGCCGCTCCGCACGCTTCGTGTCGACTCATACCTGTACAGACCAGAGGCGGCGGGAAAACTCACCGCGGCGAAGCATGACGTACGTGAAGTCTCGGAAGCGCGACCGCGCTGACGATGCCGTCTCTGCAGTCCGGGAAGTGGCTGTAGAGCACCGGTGGGCTGTATTCGATCTCGTTGGCGAGACGACGAGTCGTTTCGGCGGCCCGACCGTCGTTTCGGCGATGTCGCGGGCGCAATCGACGATCGTCTTCACCTTCGCGGCCCGCGACCAACTCTACTTGCCGTGACCCCGCGGGGCGAGATGTGGATCGTGCTGTCGAACGGTGGCGACCGGAAGGGGGCGTTCGCGATCCACGGGGCTACGGCACCAGCACTGATCGTGGCCGTTGTCCTGCTGTCCGTCTGACGGAAACGACATGACGAGAATGCGATGACCGACAACTCCACCGAATGGGGTGTATCCGTCCGCACTGAGCAGGATGGCCGGACCACTTCTTCGATGCGCCGCAGTGGTGGCGGGAACGCAACGGTGCCCACTCACCTATCGAGCCCACAAGTGGTCCATGATTTGCGCGACGTGCTGGGCGCTCATCGGGATCGCGTCGAGATTGTCCGCGCCGGGTCGCAATCCCGCGATCATCACTGCCATGATCCGACGCCAACCTGTGTCGGTAACCCCGCGTGTTGTCGCGATGACGCCGCGTACGGACCAGAAGATGAGATCCAGGTCGGCGTCGGTGGCATCCTCGCGGATGCGGCCGTGCTGCTTGGCTCGCGCCAAGAGCTCGAACAGGATCCGTCGATACTCGTCCCTCAGGATCGTGGTCTCGTCGTCGCTCCACATGCGAGACAAACACCCGCGGTTCGAGGCCAGGAGAGTCCCGCTGCCGTAGAGCATCTGCTCCAGGCCCTCACCATCCGGCGCGGAAAGCGCCTCATTGGCCAGGGCCACGAACTCTTCGAGCACCTGTCGAACGAGCTCACTGATCAGCGCATCCTTGGTGGGGAACCGGCGGTAGAGGGTGCCGATGCCGACGCCGGCGACCCGGGCGATCTCGTCGACACCCACATCCAGGCCACGCGCACTGAACACGGTCGCTGCCGCGTCGAGTAACCGCTGCCGATTCTCCGCGGCGTCGCGACGCAGTGCCTTGCCGTCTGCCTGACTGCTCACGTTGGACCTCACTCGGATTCGTCGCCTACCAGCGTGCCTCCCGCGACCATCGCGAGCTCCGGGTGTCGCAACTCGGTCGACTCTTCGAGTTGCGTGATCTTGTCCCGCTTCATTGCCGGGATGAACAGGGCAGCAACGGCGCCGAGGCCGACTGCCACACCCAGCATGATGAATCCGTTCGTGTAGCCGGATTCCTGCGGGACCCCCGAGGAGGACGCCCCGGCGGTGACGATGCTGGCCATGAATGCAGCGCCCAGCGAGCCGCCGATTGTGCGGATGTTGGCGTTCATGCCGCTCGCGACACCGGTCTGTTCCGGTGGCACCGCTGCGACGACAACGTTCGACATCGCTGAGAAGGCCAGGCCGAAACCGATCCCGACCAATGACATGGCGACGTAGATGTCTATTTCGGTCTCATGCAGAAGCGCCACCGCGAAGTAGCCGATCGCACTGACGATCGACCCCGCGATCAACAGGTTTTTCGAACCCAATCGAGCCGCCAGGCGGCCGGAGGCGAGCCCGAGCAGGAACATTCCCACGCTCACGGGCAGCAGCATCAGGCCCGACTCGGTGACCGAAGCACCGAAGCCGTATCCGGCTGACACCGGAGTCTGCAGAAACTGCGGAAGGAAGCCGAATGCGGCGTACATTCCGACCCCCATCAGCAGAGCCAACAGGTTGGCGGCCCACACACTTCGGATTCGCATCATCTTCATGTCGATCAGCGGGTTGGCGGATCGCGATTCTGCGGCCACCCAGGTGACCACGATGACCGCGGCAGCCACTAGTAGCCCAATGACGATCGGAGAATCCCAACCCCATGCGGGCGCCCTGCTCACGCCGAGCAACAACGTAACGAGCCATCCGGACAGCAGCAGGGCGGTGAGCCAGTTGATCCTCCCGGCGGTGCGAACGCGAGACTCGGGGACCAGAATCTGCGCGGCCAGCCCGGCCAGGACGACCATGATCAGCGGAATCCAAAAGAGCCAGTGGTAACTCAGCACGGTCACGATAGGACCAGCAAGGACGATGCCGAGACCGGCGCCGACAGCGGTGAGAGCGGCGATGATGCCGACTGCTCCCACCACCTTCTCCTCGGGGAACTCGTCGCGGATGATGCCGAACGCCAAGGGCAGCACACCGCCACCGATTCCCTGGATCACCCGGGCGGCGATCATCACCGACAGCGACGTCGCGAGGGCTGCGAGCAGAGACCCGACCGCCAGCGCGACGAGTGCAACCACGAACAGGCGCTTCTTGCCGTGCATGTCACCGAGGCGTCCCACGACCGGGGTGAAGATCGACGCCGACAGCAGGTAGGCAGTCAGCACCCACGTGACATCGGCTTGTGTCGTGCCCAGCTCCGACTCGAGGGTGGGCAGCACCGGCATCACCAGTGACTGCAGAAGCGCAAAGGCGCCTACACCCAGAGTGAGAACGGCAAACGTCAGCTGATAGTGCGTCCGCAGCGAAGCGGGTCTCATAAATACTCCCAACAAAGCGGAGCGATCACTCCGCATGCCAGGAATCTATCATTCGAAGCGGAGGCTTGCCTGTATCGAGTGGGTCATGGCCGTCCGGGGTGGGCGGTGTCTGATCATGTGCAGGAAACGCCACCCGACGGGGCCGTCGGACGTGGTCGGCTCGGAACCAGCGGCTCGCACAACACTGTTGCATTGCGCACTGCAACGAAGAGCGTGAAAAACGTCGAGGTGGATGCCGTCGGGGGCGGATACAACAGGAATACGAGATGTGGTTC
Source organism: Rhodococcus sp. JS3073 (assembly GCF_026810085.1). Lineage (NCBI taxonomy): Bacteria > Bacillati > Actinomycetota > Actinomycetes > Mycobacteriales > Nocardiaceae > Rhodococcus > Rhodococcus sp. JS3073. Next base: position 8,167,466 of record NZ_CP113951.1, read on the forward strand.
GCTGACTCGACGGCTTGCGCTGCAACGCATTTGCGAGAGTCATCGAAACCCCGCCGTGGAGTCGTTCATCCATCTTCCTGATCGTGCGAACATCGACCTCGTGAACATTCTGCTTGTCTCAGGGAGCACCAGAGCGACCTCGACCAATGCTGCCGCTCTCGCGTCAATCGCCGAATCGGCTCCGCCGACGGCGACAACGACCATCTACCGCGGATTGTCGACACTTCCTGCGCTCAACCCCGACGACGACCACGATCCGCTTCCCGACGAAGTGTTCGCCCTGAGGCAGCTCATACGGGATGCCGGCATCGTGCTGTTCTGTACACCCGAGTACGCAGGCACACTGCCGGGCAGCTTCAAGAACCTGTTGGACTGGATAGTCGGTGGAACCGAGATGACTGACAAACCGGTGGCGTGGATCAACGTCGCCGCGCCGGGGCGCGGCCACGGTGCGGCGAGCACTCTGGAAACCGTATTGGGTTACGTCGGAGCGCGACTGCTCCGGTCGGCATGCATCGCCGTACCGGTCGGACGGGACGCGGTAGACGGGAACGGCGAGATCCGGAACGAACACGTCGCGCAGTCGTTGGCACAGATCTGGAGTCAGGTGGGATGACACATTCCTCAGCTCATCTTTCACGTCGAGCTCTGCGCTTGCGCTCGCCGATTTCCGGGCAGGGCCAGCAAGGCGTCGACGGTCGCCTGGCATTCCGGGACGGCGCGTTCGGCCACTGATGCGCTGTGCCGGCGAGGATCCGGTCGAACGACGGACTGCCTTCCGCCCCGGTCAGGCGGAATCGGCGACCCAGCGTTGGTCCTGTGCGTTTCGCGGCCGGTCGCCGTGTCCAAGCATGTCGATCGAGACGACGTGGAAACCGTCAGTGAGCACCGAGGAACAGGCTCGGGCCACGTGTGCCGGGTGTCCTTTCAGATCCTCGGCGCCATCGCCGAGTTCGAGCAGCGGCCGCGTTCGGGGTCGATACCCTCGGCTATGTGGCGGCGGGAACCCATTGTGGGTCGCGTCCGGTGAGGCCGAGCAGTTGTTCGAGCAGTGGCGCGGAGTCTGGAACGGTCACCGGCGGCCCGAACAGTCCAGGTGTGCCGTGGGGGTTCTGGTCGGCCGACGACTTCGCGAACCCGTATGCGGCGCCGAGTAGTTCCGGTGTGCAGTGGAAGTTCTGGCCGGTGGCGACGGCGAGGTCCCAGCCGTGCACGACGATCTCGTCCACCGCGACCGCGCCTGCGATGTCGGCCGGTAGGTCGAGTCCACCCGCCTGGGTCATCCCGTGCCATGCCGTCTCCTCACGCCAGGCTCCGGCGAGAGCGGTGAGTCGCTGCGGGAGCCGGGTGCGCCAGTCGGTGCCGAGGCGAGCGACGTCGGCGGAGGGCGGCTGGCTGCCCCCGGCCGGCGGGGTCTTCGTCGCAGCGGCGGTGAACGCGAGTGACAGCCCGTCGATGTGGTCGAGGAGATCACCGACGGTGAGCTCCGGGCACGGTGTCGGTGCGGTGAGTTGCTCGTCGCGCACGGACTCGACGAGAGCGGCCATCACGTCGGTGGCGGGTTGGAGATCGAACATCTTCAGCACTCCTCGCGTCGGTCAGGCAGATCGGTGGAGATCCCACGTTACGACGGGCTGCAGCGATCGAGGTCGGAATCTGGGTCATCGGCGTGGGGGTCGACCTTCGGCCACCGTCCACGGCGTACTACTGGGAGGACTTGGCGATCAGTACTTCCCCTTCGAGTCCGTCGGGGTCGCGGAAGAAGATGCTCTGGACGGCGCCGAAGTCGTTGACGGTTCCGTCGCTGGCAGCCTTGTCGATCAGTCGTTGCCGAATCGTGGCGAATGCTTCGCGTGAGGCGGCCTGCAGGCCGACATGGTCGATGCGTCCCCGTCCCCACATGGGTGTTTGGCGCTCAGGCTCGGTGTTGCCTTCGATCACGAAGATGTTCAACTCGGTGTGCGGGCCGATGCGGATGATGGTCATCGTTTCTTTGCCGTCGTCGCCGTGGGTGCGTGTGGGTCCGACGTCGGCGTCGAACACATCGGCGTAGAACCGGCCCAACCGGGCGGCATCCTTCGAGATCCAGGCAATGTGGTTGACCCCATCGAGCAGCACGATGTTCTCCTGTCCTCCTGTGTGCAATTGGTGAGGCCGCGCAGGACCGTGTGGGCTCGCAAATGGGCAGCTGCACGGCTAATGATTGCGGAGCTCGTCGATGAGTTCCTTCTTGTTCAGTGTCGAATAGCCCTGCAAACCCAGTCCTTTGGCACGTTTCTGGAGCTCGTCAACCGTCCAGTCCTCATACGACGGTGACTTCCCGCCCGACTTTCCGACGTTCTCGCGACCACGACTGGCCGCGGCGTTGGAGATTCGTGCAGCCTTCTCTTTGGAATCGCCCTTCTCGCGGAGTTCTTCGTACATTTCCTGGTCTTTGAGTTGGGGTTGCGAATCTTTGCGTGCCATCTCGTGTCCTCCCATCCAGCACGATCGACGGTGCTGCATCATCGGTGACAGGGCGTCGTCGGCGAGCTTGTGTATTCCTCAGCAGAGTGCACACTTGCTTCGCCTACCCGTGTCAGAGGGAACCCAAACGACGGCGGAGCAATTTCGACCGGCCGAGGAAGGCTGATACGGCCGGGTTGGTTTTTGGGAGGACCGTCATCGTCGTAGATGATTGTGTCGGTGCTGTGGGCGAACCAGGGTTCGAGCGCGAGGGTCAATCAGGGCCGCACCGCGACGGCGTCCCGTGCCTGATTAATTCTTCGAGGTCAATGACCTGAGAAAGAATGCCAGATTGGCGGGGCGCTCGGCGAGACGACGCATGAAATAGCCGTACCACTGCTCACCGTAGGGCAGATAGACCCGCACGTGTTGCTGCTGCGTGACCAGACGCAACTGCTCGGTGTCCCGGATGCCGTGGAGCATCTGGATCTCGAACTCGTCGGTGGTGCGACCCGTGGCCTTCGCCTGCGCCAGTGCGGCGTCGACCATGGCCGGATCGTGGGAGGCGACCATCGGGTAGCCCTGGCCGTTCATCAGGATCCGCAGGCACCGCAGGTACGCGTCGTCGACCGCGGGCTTGCCTTGGTAGGCAACAGATGCCGGTTCCTTGTATGCACCCTTGCACAACCTGATTCGCGATCCGGGTCCGGAGAGGTCCCGGCAGTCCGCTTCGGTGCGCTTGAGGTAGGCCTGCAGCACGGTGCCGAGAGTGGGAAAGTCCTCGCGGAGCTCGCCTACGATCGACAGGGTCGAGTCGGTGGTGGTGTGGTCCTCGGCGTCGACCGTGACCCAGACGCCGGCTTCCTCGGCGGCGGTGCAGATCTTGTGGGCGTTCTCGAGTGCCACGTCGTGACCGTCGCGGGGCAGGAACTGTCCGAGGGCGGACAACTTCAGGGATATCTCGATGTTGCGCGGCCCATTGCCGTTGTCGGTGGCCGGGGCCAGTTGCGCCAGCGAGGACAGCAGCGTCAGGTAATGCGACACGGTTCCGGAAGCCTGCCCGAGATCGGTGGTGTCCTCGCCGAGATAGTCGATGCTGATGTAGCGGCCGGAGTCGAGGATGTCGGTGGTGGCGGCCACCGCTTGATTCTCGGTTTCGCCGGCGACGAACCGGTCGACGAGGCTCTTGGTCATCGGAATGCGACTGACCGTGCGTTCCATGCGAGGGGAGCGGGCGGCGGCGAGCAGGGCGGGCCGGAGCAGATCGGAGGGTGCCATCAGATGTCCTGGTGGGGGTAGTGGTGGTCGGTGGCCGGGACGAATGTTTCCTTGATGGTGCGGGCGGAGGCCCAGCGCAGGAGGTTCTGCGGGGAGCCGGCCTTGTCGTTGGTGCCCGACGCACGGGCTCCTCCGAAGGGTTGCTGTCCGACGACGGCGCCGGTGGGCTTGTCGTTGATGTAGAAGTTGCCGGCCGCGAATCGCAGGTCGTCGGTGGCCTGGGCGATTGCGGTGCGGTCGTCGGCGATGATCGACCCGGTCAGCGCGTAGGCGGACCCCGTGTCGACCAGGTCGAGGACCTTCTCGAACGATCCGGTCGCGGAGTCGTCGTAGACGTGGACGGACAGGATCGGTCCGAAGTATTCGGTGCGGAAGGCCTCGTCGGTGGGGTCGTCACCGAGCAGGACGGTGGGGTCGACGAAGTAGCCGATGCTGTCGTCGACGTGGCCGCCGGCGGCGATGGTGAGGCTGGGGGTGGCCTTGGCGCGGGCGATGGCGTCGGCGTTGCGGTCGAAGGCTCGCTGGTCGATGACGGCGCCACCGAAGTTCGAGAAGTCGGTGACATCGCCGTATTTCAGCGTCGACGCCTTCTCGATGAAGTCGTTGCCCATCTTCGCCCACACGGACTTCGGGACGAACGCGCGGGAGGCCGCGGAGCACTTCTGGCCCTGGTAGTCGAACGCGCCGCGGAGCAGGGCGGTGGTGAGGGTGTCGGGGTTGGCGGAGCTGTGGGCGAGGACGAAGTCCTTTCCGCCGGTTTCGCCGACCAGTCGCGGGTAGCTGTTGTAGTTCGAGATGTTGTTGCCGACCTGGCGCCACAGGTGCTGGAAGGTGGCGGTGGACCCGGTGAAGTGGATTCCGGCCAGGCGCGGGTCGGTGAGAACGATGTCGGAGACGGCGGCGCCGGCGCCGTTGACGAGGTTGATCACGCCGGGTGGCAGGCCGGCGGCCTCGAGCAGCTTCATCGTCCAGTACGCGGCGACGGCCTGGGTCTGCGACGGCTTCCACACCACGGTGTTGCCCATCAGGGCGGGTGCGGTGGGCAGGTTGCCGGCGATGGCGGTGAAGTTGAACGGGGTGATGGCGTAGACGAAGCCCTCGAGGGAGCGGTATTCGAGCTTGTTCCACACGCCGGGGGAGGAGATCGGCTGGTCGGCGAGGATCTGCCGGGCGAACTGGACGTTGAAGCGCCAGAAGTCGATCAGTTCGCACGGGGTGTCGATCTCGGCCTGGTACGCGGTCTTGGACTGGCCGAGCATCGTTGCGGCGGCGAGGGTTTCACGCCACGGTCCGGACAGCAGGTCGGCCGCGCGCAGGAACACCGCGGCGCGGTCCTCGAACGACAGTGCCCGCCAGCCCGGGGCGGCGGCGGTGGCGGCGGTGACGGCGTCCTGGATGTCCTGGGCGCCGGCATTGGTGAAGGTGCCCAGGACCGCGGCGTGCCGGTGCGGTTGCACTACGTCGATCGCGGGGCCGTTGCCGCGCCGGTGCGCACCGCCGATGACGTTGTGGATCTCGGTGGGGTTCGAACCCAGCTCGGCCAGCTTCGCCTGCAGGCGGGCACGCTCGGCGCTGCCCGGTGCGAAGGAGCCCACCGGCTCGTTGATCGGCTGGGGCGTGGTGGTGACGGCGTCCATGGAACCTCCTACGGGGGTGTGGCGGCGAGGGGACCGCCGCTCGAACTAGACGTAGTCAACACCGGGCCAGGGCTCAGATAATGAGCCAGGAGAACAAGAAATAGTTCTGATGGTTGTACTGTTGGCTAAACCTGTTCTCCCCTTTCGGACGGAGCGATGTCGGTGACTCCCGGAAATCGAAACCCAGCCGCGGCAGCCGCGGCGCCCGTTACCTCTGCCGAAACCATCACGCTGCGTGAGCTTCTCCGTGCTCTCGACACCGCAGTCGTCGAACTGATCGACGCTCCCGCGGGCGATGACGTCCTCATCGCATCGGTGGCGCTCGTCGACAGCTCCGACCTGACGGTCGAAACCGAATCGCAATCTCCGATGCAGGATTTGTATCTCCATGTGGGGGTTGCCGACGCCGACGCCGTGCGCTGGTTCGACGACGTCTCCGGTCGTGCGCGCGAGCACCGGCCGCAAGCGGTGATGTCGAAGACGGCGCACGAGTCGCGCGCAGTGCAAGCGGCGGCGCGCCGCGCCGGCGTCGCCCTCGTGGCGGTGCATCCGAAGGCCCGATGGGATCACGTGTTCCCGCTGGTCCAGCGCATGCTCGACCGCTCTCGCCGCGGGCGTGGCGCGCCGGCAGACTCGGATCTGCTCGCCACGGACACCGACCTGTTCGGCCTCGCGCAGATCGTCGCCCAGAATGCCGGAGGGATGGTCTCGATCGAGGACGCCCAGTCGAAGGTGCTCGCATACTCTGCGTCCGACGAAGCGGCAGACGAACTGCGAGCCTTGTCGATCCTCGGCCGCGAGGGCCCGCGCGACTACCTGCGGACACTGCAGAAGTGGGGAGTATTCGACCGGCTCCGTGAAAGCGACGAGGTCATCGACGTGCCCGCGCACGAGGAACTCGCCACCAAGCGACGCCTGGTGGTCAGCATCCGCCAGTCCACCGAGGACACCTCGACCGCACCCCGGCTTCTCGGTTCGATCTGGGTGCAACAGGGCGACGCACCGTTCAACCCCGATGCGGTGGACGTGTTGCGCGGCGCTTCGGCAATCGCAGCCCGGATCATCTCCCGAAGTCTCAACGCCCCCTCCACCGAGGGGCTGCTGGTCCAGCGGTTGTTCGGTGCGCGTGGTGGGGGCGTCGACGTTCCCTCCGTGGCCAGCGCCCTGAACTTGCCGATGAGCGGCGCGGCCGCTGTCGTGGGCTTCGTGCCGACCAGCTCGGAGAAGTCGACGGCCACCGGCGAGTTCGCCGGAATGGGCAGCATGCTCCGCCTGCACGCGAGCTCGTTCAGCCGCCATTCGGTCGCCACCGTGATCGATGATCGCGCCTACGTGCTCCTTCCCCGCTACAAGTCCGCGGCAGGGGTCACCGCGTGGACGCGGCAGCTCGTCGACCAGTTCGAGGCCAAGCGGTCGATCGTGCTGCGGGCCGCCATCGCCGTTCCGGTTCCCGATCTCGCGCAGGTGGCCGCCGCGCGCATCGAGGTCGACAGGGTCCTCGACGGCACTGCCGCGACGTTCCCGGAGGGGAGGGTGACCACCCTCGCCGAATCCCGCACCGCGGTGCTGCTCGGGGAGATCCTCGACCTCGTCGGCGAACACCCGGAACTGCACGATCCGCGCGTCGATGCGCTGTACGAGTACGACCGCAAGCATGGTTCCAACCTGTGCGAGAGCGCCGAGACCTACCTCGCCGAGCACGGGGACGTTCGTAATGCCGCCACCGTACTGAGCGTGCATCCCAACACGCTGCGGTACCGGATCCGCCGAGTGGAAGAGATCATCGGGATCGGTCTGCAGGACGCCGCCGACCGGCTGCTGTTCGAACTGCAACTTGCCGTGCACCGGCGCGCGACACCGGAGAAGCCGCCGCAGGGTTGATGCGTTGGTCAGGAGATGACGGCGGACCAGATCTCGTCGACGGAGAGGCCGGAGTCGTCGCTGAGAACAGCTTGGGCGACAAGGAGTTTCCCGGTGTTGACCAGATGAACGCGCATGGCGGCTTCGGCTCCGTCGGGGTCCCCGGTGATGATGGCATCGATGATGGGCGCATGCTCGTCGTCGATGTCGGTGAGTGTTCTGGTCTTGTCGGCGGTGTTGGCCCCGAGTAGCCGGGTGGTCTCGCGAAGGGTCTTGACGATCGCGCGGGCTCGGGCGTTGTCGGCGGCGTCGAGAATCAGGTCGTGAAGCCCGAGATCATGATGGGCGAACTCGTGTTCGTCGCCGCCGGCGGCGGCGTCCTGCATCAGGCGTCGTTGCCGCTGCAGTGCATCCGAGAGCGCGGGGTCGGCGACGGCTGCGGCCTTGCGGACCGCGGGTAGTTCCAGGGCCAACCGGACTGCGAAGATCTCCGCGATCTCCTTCGGCTGGGGGAGGAGAATGCGGAAGCCCTGGCGTGCTTCGAACTTGATGACTCCCACTTCTTCCAGGCGCAGTAAAGCGTCCCGCACCGGGGTTCGGGAGATGCCCAGACCCTCGGCGAGTTGGTACACCGAGTACTTCACTCCCGGTTTCATGCGGCCGTCGTCGATGGCCGCCCGCACCGCCGCGATCGCCTGCTCCATCCGTCGTCCCGCGAACGGGGTGAGCGGTTCGAGTTCGAGCGCTTCGTCTGCCACCCGACCACTGTAACAACACGGGGCTGTTCGTAGCATGCTAGAAGTTGTAGCATGCTACGAATGATCTCCGCTGAAACACTGGCCGCTGAGCTGCGCAGTTCGGGAGTGAGCGACGTTCTCTCCGACGGCACCACCCGCGCTGCCTATTCGTCCGATGCGTCCCTGTACCGGGTGCGACCGCTGGTCGTTGCGCGGCCGCGCCATGCCGACGAGGTCGCTGCCGCCCTCGCGGTGTGCCGCCGAGAGGGCGTGCCGCTGACCTCTCGCGGTGGCGGCACGTCCGTTGCAGGTAACGCCGTCGGGACGGGACTGATTATCGACTTCAGCCGGCACATGAACCGGGTGCTCTCGATCGACAGCGACGCACAGACCGCCACCGTCGAGCCGGGCACGATTCAGACGGTGCTGCAGCAGGCTGTCGCACCGTACGGCCTCCGATTCGGGCCCGACCCATCGACGTTCACCCGGTGCACCATCGGCGGCATGATCGGAAACAATGCCTGCGGCTCACGCACGCTCGGATACGGCCGGACCTCGGACAATGTGAAGGGCTTGCACGTTCTGACCGGAACGGGGGAGTCGTTGCAACTGGGTTCGGCCGGTGAGGTGACAGCCTCCCCGGCGCTGAGTGCACTACAGCAGGTCACCCGCGCCGGTTTGGCGACCATCCGCACCGAGCTCGGACAATTCGGCCGTCAGGTGTCCGGATACGCCCTCGAACACCTGCTGCCGGAGAATCGGTTCGATGTGACTCGCATGCTGGTCGGCACGGAGGGCACCCTCGCGGTGGCAACCCGCGCGACAGTCCGCTTGGTGTCCGAGCCCGCCCACCGCGTCCTGGTCGTGCTGGGGTACGCCGACATCGCGTCGGCGGGTGACGCGACCCCGCTGGTGCTGAAGTTCGATCCGACCGCCTGCGAGGGTATCGATTCCCGGATCGTCGAGGTGGTGCGTGAGCGCCGCGGCCCGGATGCGGTTCCGCCGTTGCCCGCGGGGGCGGCCTGGTTGTTCGTCGAGGTCGTCGGCGACGACCTCGACGAGACCATCGCCAGGGCCCGGCAGGTCGGACGCGACTGCGGAGCCGTGGACAGCCTCGTGGTCACCGACGAGGGCCGCACCGCCCAGCTGTGGCGGATCCGCGCCGATGGTGCCGGACTCGCCGGCCGCAGTCCTGCCGGCCTTCCCGCACACGCGGGATGGGAGGACGCGGCCGTGCCACCGGCCATGCTGGGCAACTACCTACGCGACTTCGACGCCCTGATGGACGAATTCGATGTCACCGGACTGCCGTACGGGCACTTCGGTGACGGCTGTATGCACGTGCGCATAGATTGGCAGCTCGACAAGCCCGGCGGCGACGGCATCTTCCGGGACTTCCTGATCGCGGCCAGCACACTCGTTGCCGGCTACGGCGGATCCCTGTCCGGTGAGCACGGGGACGGCCGCGCCCGCAGCGAACTCCTGCCGCTGATGTACTCACCGGACGCGATGAACCTCTTTGCTGCCGTCAAGCACGTCTTCGACCCGGACAACATCCTCAACCCCGGTGTTGTGGTCGACCCGCGCCCGGTCGACGCGGACCTGCGCATTCCCGCAGCCCCACTCCTGCGCCGCAACCTGGCCCTGGCCTACCACCACGACGACGGAGATTTCACCCAGGCGGTGCACCGCTGCACCGGCGTCGGAAAATGCCGGGCCGACAACACCGCCACCGGGGGAGTGATGTGCCCGTCGTATCAGGCGACCCGCGAGGAGAAGGACTCCACCCGCGGCCGTGCGCGCGTGCTCCAGGAGATGATCAACGGCACCGACATCGACGGTGGCTGGCGCTCGCCCGAGGTGCACGACGCCCTCGACCTGTGTCTGTCCTGCAAGGGCTGCTCCTCGGACTGCCCGACCGGTGTCGACATGGCCGCGTTCAAATCCGAAGTGCTGCACCAGAGCTACAAGGGCCGCATCCGCCCCGCCTCGCACTACTCGCTGGGATGGCTTCCGCGCTGGGCGAAGATCGCCGGCCACGCACCCGGTCTGGTCAACGCCGCGATGCGGGTTCCCGGCATCGGACCGCTGGCGTTGTCGTCGGCTGGGGTGGACAAGCGCCGCACCATCCCACCGTTCGCGAAGCAGACGTTCCGGTCCTGGTTCAAGACCACGGAGCACGACCGCGCCACCACCGGCGACCCGGTGCTGCTGTTCGTGGACTCGTTCACCAACTACTTCACCCCCGAGGTCGGACACGCCACGGTGCGGGTTCTCGAGGCCGCCGGCTACCGGCCGCAATTGACCGACAAGCAGCAGTGCTGCGGGCTCACCTGGATCTCCACCGGGCAGCTCACCGCGGCGAAGAAGATCCTCGGCCGCACCGTGGACGCACTGGCCGGTAGCGCCGCGGCCGGAATTCCGATCGTCGGAATGGAGCCGTCCTGCACGGGTGTGCTGCGCTCGGACGCCGCGGAACTGCTCGGTAGGTCGGCGGCCGAACCGGTCGCCGACGCAACCCGCACCCTCGCGGAACTGTTGACGGACCGAGGGTGGGAACCGCCGTCTCTCGAAGGCAAGTCCGTTGTCGCACAGCCGCACTGCCACCATCATTCGGTGATGGGGTGGAGTCCGGACGCGCAGCTTCTGGAGAGGGCCGGTGCACAGGTTCAGCGGCTGGGCGGATGCTGCGGGTTGGCCGGCAACTTCGGGGTGGAGAAGGGGCATTACGAGGTGTCGGTGGCGGTCGCCGAGCAGCAGCTCCTGCCCGCCGTGGCCGGGGCGGATGCGGACACCACGATCCTGGCCGACGGTTACTCCTGCCGGACCCAGTTGTCGGATCTGACCGATCGCCGCGGTGACCACTTGGCGCAATTGCTCGCCGCGCAGCTCGACGCCGATGCTGCGCGAAGACAGGACTGACGCTCGGTGGTCCCTCCGACGACGAACTTCGAGAGGGGTGCTCCCGCACAGCATGTGCGGGAGCACCCCTCTCGGGTCTTACTTCGAGGCGGGCCTGGTGATCGGCCCGGGAGCGGGAGCGGAGATGTTGTTCGCGAGCGGGCTCTGCGGGTTGATGCGCCGGCGAAGCCGGTAGGCGATCAACGTCGCGATGAGGGCTCCGACGCTCAGGGAGATCTGCGAGCGGGACGATTCGACGTAGAACATCGACACCAGCACGGCGAGGATGCCGCCGGCGGCGAGGATCGACAGGTAGGGGAACAGCCACATCTTCAGGCGGAGTTGCGCGACCTCTTCGCGGGTCATCAGGCCGCGCAGTTTGATCTGCGACATCGCGATCATGAGGTAGACCATCAGGATGGTGGCGCCGGATGCGTTGAGCAGGAAGGCGAAGACGGTGTCGGGGGAGAGGTAGTCGAGACCGATGCAGGCGAAGCCGACGAGGGTGGCAAGGAGCAGCGAGTTGCGGGGGACGCCGTGCTTGTCCAGCTTTGCGATGCTCTGTGGCGCATCGCCTTTGTGCGCGAGGGTGAAGAGCATCCGCGAGGAGGTGTAGAGGCCGGAGTTCAGGCAGGAGAGTACGGCGACGAGCACCACGGCGTTCATGATGTCGGGTCCGCCGGGGATGCCCATGTGGGTGAGGGCGTCGACGAACGGCGACTGGCCGACCTCGACGTCGGTCCAGGGGACGATGATGGCGAGCAGCAGCACGGAGCCGATGTAGAAGAAGCCGATGCGGGCGATCACGGAGTTGGTGGCCTTGGCGACGGCCTTTTCCGGCTCGGCGGATTCGGCGGCGGCGATGGTGGCGATTTCGGGGCCGACCATGGAGAAGACGGCGACGACGACGCCGGAGAGAATGACGGTCCAGCCGTTGGGGGTGAAGCCGCCGTGATCGGTGAGGTTGGAGAAATCGGCGGAATGGCTGGGCCACAGCCCGAAGACGTAGGCGGCACCGAGGGCGAGGAACAGCAGGATCGCGGCGACCTTGATTCCTGCGAACCAGTATTCGAACTCGCCGAAGTTGCGGACCGAGCGGAGGTTCGTGGCGACCATGGCCAACAGCAGGACGACCGCCATCACCCAGGAGGGCAGGTCGATCCAGCGCTGCAGCAGTTTGCCGCCGATGACGGCTTCGGCGCCGACCGCGACGACCCAGAAGAACCAGTACAGCCAGCCGGTCGTGAAGCCGGCCCACCCCCCGAAGGCCTTGCGCGCATAGCCGGCGAACGACCCGGTCGACGGGTTGGTGGTGGCCATTTCGCCGAGCATGCGCATCACGAGGACGATGACGACACCGGTGATGGCGTAGGACACGAATGCGGCGGGGCCGGAGGTGTGTAGCAGGGCGCTCGAGCCCACGAAGAGGCCGGCGCCGATGACACCCCCGATCGCGATCATGGTGAGGTGTCGTTGTTTCAGAGACTTCTGCAACGTCTCGGGCGGTTGTTCGAGAGTGGACATCAAACGCTCCAAAGGTCGAGTCGGACACGAGATCGAAAGCGCGAACTGTGCCCCGGTGGTCGCAGGCGTGATCGGACGCCGCGATACCGTGACGGGCCGAGGACGGAAATGCCGTCCAGGGCCCGGCGAGATGGCGAACTTCCGTTCGTGTGTGATCAACGTAACGGCCCACCACGTAGCATGCTAGGGACATGTGCCAGAACTTTTCGCCCCGTCAGTCAGACACATGTATGGCCGACTCCGAATGATCGCCATAGTTATCGCTCACGAAATACGCTGTTCACGGAGATGGTGAAGTGAATCTCGATGAAGTGGTCACCGAGGTGGCCGAACGCCTGTCGGCATCGGTCGTCCTGGTCGACCGGGCCTTTTCGCTGATCGCCTACAGCACCCAGTCGCCGGACGTCGACAAGGATCGGGTGCAGTCGATCCTCACCCGCAGTTGCCCGCCGGAGGCGCGCGCGTGGTACGAAAGCTTCGGGATTGCTGATACCACGCGCCCGGTGATCACGCCAGAGAATCCGGATATCGAAGCGTCGCCGCGGATCTGTCTTCCGGCTCGCTACGCAGGCGCGGCGTACGGATATCTGTTCGTTCTGCCGGATGAGAACAGCGCCGTGTCCGACGGCGATCTCACCGCCGCAATGTCCCTGGCCGGCCAGGCCGGGGCTCAACTCGCACACACCGCCCGGGGCCGTGACGATATGGCGGTCGCCGTCGCAGACCTCCTCGAAGGCGACCGAAAGGCCTTCGCCCGTGCGATTACTCGCATCGAAGACTCCGGGCTCTTTCCGGACGGTGGCGCTTTGACCGTGCTGGCCGTCGACGGTCTCCTGCCCGCCCCCGGCACACGCACTCTGCTGGCACCGATCGGATCCCTGACCGCGGTCATGGTTCCCGCCGTCGACGGCGCCGTCGACCCCGTTCGGTCGGTTGCCGAAAGCGGTGCGGGTGCCGGAGCCCTGGTCGGGGTGGGGGGTTCGTACCAGGGGTTGCGATCTGCCCGCCGAAGCTGGCAGCAAGCCAAACTCGGCGTCCGGGTCGCCCGGCACGACGGATCGATGGGACCGATCGCGTACTGGGAGGAACTCGGCGTCTACCGGCTGTCCTCGTGCGGGCCCACCGGCGTCGTCGCCGATGCAGTCCTCACGCCGTCCGTGCGGGCCCTGCTCGACCACCGCAACGTCGACCTGCTCGTCACCGCGCAGACTTACCTGGACCAGGCCGGTGACACCGGCGCAACGGCCGGTGTCCTCGGCATTCACCGTCAGACGCTGTACTACCGCCTCGCGAAGATCGAGGAAATCACGGGCCTCGATCTCTCGGTGGGTGCACAGCGCCTCGAGTTGCATGTCGGCCTCACCCTCGGGCGCTTCATCTTCGAGCACCTCGGCACCGAGGAGGGCCGCAACGGCGAGCAGAGCTGACTGCTATGTCCGATCAGGCGATCAGATCTTCTCGGCCGCCGTCGACGCCGGGTCGACCGCGGCGCGAACGATGTCGGTGATGGCCCGCACCGTAGGCCTGGTCTCCGAGCCGGCGAGGCGTATGAGGACGATCCGCCGACCGATCTCCTGCTCGAGGTCGACGCGGATGATCGGCACCGAACTGTTGAGCCTGATCATCATGTCGGTGACCGGAGCGGCCCCCAGCCCCTTCCCGGCCAGTGCCAGAGATACCGCGGTATCGACGATCTCGTGCCGCACGATCGGCTCGAAACCCTCCTGGCGGCAGGCGATGCGGACAGCGCGACCGAACTGAGTCTCCGCAGGCGGCAGAATCCAGTTCCACTCCGCGGCCTCGCGCAGATCGATGGTTTCTTCGGTGCGGATGCCGTAGGCGCCGGAGGAGACGGCGAGCCCGAATCGCTCGCTGCGCAGGGTGATCATCTCGATATCCGGTGTGCGGGGCATCGGTGAATTGGGGTAGTCCAACCCGAAGGCGACGTCGACCTGACCGCGTTGGACCGCGGTGGCGGCCTCGTCGACGTCGAGTTCACGGCTGCTCAGGGCGAGATGCGGGTATTTGCGCTGCGCTGCGGCGACCACCGGTGGCAACAACGCTGCAGCGGTACTACCGAAGGTGCCGAGAAGAAGGGGCGCAGCGACGTCGTCGTGCACCGCGCGCAGCGCGTCGAGGGCACTCTGTTCCGCGCTCAAGATCTTCACTGCATGCTCGGCCAGGACGGTGCCGGAATCGGTGAGCACGACATTGCGACCCACCCTGGTGACGAGCCGGGAGCCGACGGCTTTCTCCAAGGCTGCGATCTGCTGCGATACGGCGCCCGCGGTGTACCCGAGTTCCTCGGCGACCGCGACCATCGTTCCGCGCCGGGCCAGCTCTCGAAGTGCGACGAGGTGCGCCAAGCTCATATTCATATAGAGATTCTAAACGGTTGTGGCTAACTTTCTTCGCTGGTGCTATTGATTTCCGCGGACCACGATGAACGTGCGGAACGAAACGTCGGACACGTCGGGGCTCTTCGGAGCCGGCCGGCGACCACGATCTCGATCTCACCCGATCCTCGTCGACCCTGGAGTTGCACGCCATGCCGATCACCCAGCAGTGGGAACTGCGCGCCGAGTTCGCTCGCCGTCTCTCGCACATGTACGGGAAGGAAGTTCCCGCATACACCACGTTGCTCGAGGTATCGCAGGCGGTCAACGACACCGTGCTGTCGAATCTCGGTGCGGGCGCACAACGTCTGGGTTCCATCGCCCGGATCACCGCCGAACGTCACGGAGCCATCCGAGTGGGCACCCCCCAGGAGATGGCCCAGGTCGCCCGCGTGTTCGCGGCAATGGGCATGTACCCGGTGGGGTTCTACGACCTGCGCGAGGCCGCTGCCAGTTCGGTTCCGGTCGTCTCGACGGCTTTCCGTCCGACGAGCCCGGACGAACTGGCGCGCAACCCCTTCCGGGTGTTCACCTCCATGCTGGTGCCCTCGGATCGCCGCTTCTTCAGCGCCGATCTGCAGCAACGCCTCGAAAGCTTCCTCGCCAAGCGCAGGCTGTTCACCGCCGAACTGCTGGTACTCGCCGACCGGGCCACCGAGTACCGGGGGCTGAATTCCGGTGACGCCGAGATGTTCCTGACGTTGGCCACTGCGGCATTCACGCTGTCCACCGAGGCCGTCGACCGCGCCTGGTACCGCGAACTCGAGCAGGTTTCCTCGGTGGCCGCCGATATCGGTGGTGTCGCCAGCACACACATCAACCACCTGACCCCGCGTGTGCTCGACATCGACGGTCTCTACGCCCGCATGGAGCGTCGCCGGATCGACATGATCGACACGATCCAGGGTCCGCCGCGATGGGCCGGTCCGGATCTGCTGTTGCGGCAGACCTCGTTCCGGGCTCTCGCGGAACCACGGGTGTTCCGCGAGGCCGACGGCAGTGTCCAGAAGGGTTCACTGCGAGTGCGTTTCGGTGAGGTCGAGGCCCGCGGCATCGCCGCCACCGTCCGCGGCCGCGAGGTATACGACCGCTTGACCTGCGAGATCGAGCAGGCCGTCAGGGAGGCGGCCGCGACCGCGCCGGTGTCGGCCGAGGTACGCAACGAGATCGCTGCGGCGCTGTGGAACCAGCAGGTGCCCGCCACCGAACAGGGGCTCGCGCTCCACGATCTGGCGTACTTCACCTACCGGGTCGACACCGACAAGCAACGCAACGGCACGGTGCCCGGACGATCACTACAGGATCTGATCGATCAGGGCTGGGTCCGCCCGGAGCCGATCGTCTACGAGGATTTTCTGCCGAAATCCGCGGCCGGGATCTTCCAGTCCAATCTGACCTCGGACGGACACAAGGACACCACGCAGTCGACGACCGATATCGACGCCGCCTGGATGGAAGGAGTTCTGGGCCGCACACTGCACGACCAGTACACGCTCTACGACGGGATCCGCCGCGCATCCCTCGATCACGTTGCCAACCAATTGGGAATCCGCGGACCCATCGAAGAACCGGCACCCATCGCTACCCAAGGAGTCAAGTAAATGAGCACCGCTGTCGCCGAGACCATCGCCCTGCCCACCACCGACGAACTGCGCACGCTCGCACGCACCAGCCTGCAGCGATGTGGGGTCGACCCGGCCGTACTCGATACCGCAGGGGTCGACAACACCATCACCACCCGCTCCCCGGTCACGGGGGAGAGCCTCTTCGACTATCCCGCCGCAGACGCCGCCGACGTCGAGGCCGCGATCGATGCCGCCCACGAGGCCTTCCTGCAGTGGCGCACCGTTCCCGGCCCGGTCCGCGGATTCCTGATCAAACGCCTCGGCGAACTGCTCACCGAGCACAAGGAAGACGTCGCCAGCCTGATCAGCATCGAGGTCGGCAAGATCCGCTCGGAGGCCCTCGGCGAGGTTCAGGAAATGATCGACATCTGCGACTTCGCGGTCGGTCTGTCCCGGCAGCTCGACGGCCGCACCATGCCCTCGGAGCGTCCCGGACACCGACTGATGGAGACCTGGCACCCGCTCGGTGTCGTCGGTGTCGTCTCGGCGTTCAACTTCCCGGCCGCTGTATGGTCCTGGAACCTGGCTCTTGCCATCGTCTGCGGTGACTCGGTGATCTGGAAGCCCGCGCAGCTGACCACCCTCACCGCCGCCGCCTGCTCGGCGCTGTTCGACCGTGCCGCAAGAGAATCCGGCGCCCCGGCCAACCTGAACGTCCTCGTCTCGGCGAGCGCCGCCGACACCCAGGCCCTGATCGACAGCCCGAAGGTGCCGTTGATCAGTGCCACCGGTTCCGAGCGGATGGGTGAGCAGATCGCTCCCCGCGTCGCCGCCCGCTTCGGCCGCGCCATCCTCGAGCTCGGCGGAAACAACGCTGCGATCGTCACCCCGTCCGCGGACCTCGACATCGCCACCCGCGGAATCGTCTTCGCCGCCGCCGGCACCGCCGGCCAACGCTGCACCTCGATGCGCCGCATCATCGTCCACCAGGACATCGCCGACGAGCTGATCGACCGGATCTCCCAGGTCTACGGCCGCCTCCCGATCGGCGACCCGTTCGTCGACAGCACCCTGGTGGGCCCGCTGATCGACGGCAAGTCCCACGCCAACATGACCGCAGCTCTCGACAAGGCTGTCGAACAGGGCGGCGAGATCCTCGTCGGCGGCAAGCGCCGCCCGAGCAGCGAAAACTCGTACTACGTCGAGCCGGCGATCGTGCGGATGCCGACCCAGAGTGAGATCGTCAAGGACGAAACCTTCGCCCCGATCCTCTACGTGCTGACCTACGACACGTTCGAGGAAGCGATCGCCCTGCACAACGACGTCCCGCAGGGTTTGTCGTCGTCGATCTTCACCACCGACCAGCGTGAGGCGGAGCGGTTCATCGCCGCCGACGGTTCGGACTGCGGCATCGTCAACGTCAACATCGGCACGTCCGGCGCCGAGATCGGCGGCGCGTTCGGCGGCGAGAAGACCACCGGCGGCGGCCGCGAATCCGGCTCGGACGCCTGGCGCGCCTACATGCGCCGCGCGACCAACACCATCAACTACTCCCGCGAGCTGCCCCTGGCTCAGGGCGTCAACTTCGGCTGACATCCCCCCTTTCGAATCGCACGAGGAGCAACGACGATGTTCGAATTGATCGACGAATGGGGCCCGGAGAAGGTCGTGTGTGTCTCCGATGCACGCACCGGCATGCGCGGCGTTCTGGTCATCGACAACACCGCCCGCGGAATGGGCAAGGGCGGCACCCGCATGTCCACCACGGTCAGTGTCGGCGAGGTCGCCAGGCTGGCCCGCAACATGACCTGGAAGTGGGCGGGGGTCGACCTGTTCTACGGCGGCGCCAAGGCCGGCATCTGGGCCGACCCGACCGCCTCCTCCAAGGAAGCGGTCCTGCGTGCCTTCGTCCGGGCACTGCGCAACGAGGTCCCCGAGGAGTACGTTTTCGGACTCGACGTGGGATTGACCGAGAAGGACGCCGCGATCATGCTCGACGAGGTCGGCGGTCGCGGCGGCGCGGTGGGCACCCCCCACGCGCTCGGCGGGCTCCCGTACGACCAGCTCGGGGTCACCGGCCACGGTGTCGCGGAGTCGGCCGACGCCGCTGCGCAAGCCCTCGGCCTGTCCACCGGTTCGCTGAGCGTGTCCATTCAGGGCTTCGGAGCGGTCGGAGCTGCGTCCGCGAAGCGCCTCGCGGAACTCGGGGCGACCGTCGTCGCTGTGTCCACCTCGCAGGGCGGCATCCACAACCCGGACGGGCTCGACGTCGCCACCTTGCTCGACCTGCGCGATCAGTACGGTGACGGACTCGTCGACCAGTACTCCGACGCCAAGCCTCTCGCTGCCGGGGAAGAACTCTCGGTGACGGCGGACATCCTGATCCCGGCAGCGTTGCAGGACGTCATCGACGCCGATCTCGCTCGCACGTTGCCGGCCAAGATCGTCGTCGAAGGCGCGAACCTGCCGAGCAGCCCCGAGGCGCAGTCGGTGCTGTTCGACCGCGGCGTGACCGTGGTTCCGGACTTCATCGCCAACGCCGGCGGTGTGGTGGCCGCAGCCGTGGCGATGGATGCCCGCTTCTCCGGAATCCGTCCCGAACCGGCAGCTGTGTTCGACAACATCTCGAACAAGCTGCGCGCCAGCACCATCGACACCCTCGATGCGTCGAAGGCTCAGGGTCGGACCACCCACGAGGTGGCCCGCGCCACCGCCCAGGAGCGCGTTCGCGAAGCCATGCTGCTCCGCGGGCGTGCCCCGCAGAACGCCGCATTCTGACCGACCCGGGCATTACATCTCTATTCTCGAAGGAAAGAAGAGGACGACATGAGCAAGGAACTCCCCGAGCAGGCATCCGTCGTCGTGATCGGCGGCGGCGTCATCGGCGCCAGCATTGCGTTCCACCTCGCCGAATCCGGGGTCTCCGACGTCGTCCTCCTGGAGAAGGACGAGTTGGCGTGCGGCTCGACCTGCAAGGCCGCCGGCGGTGTTCGCGCCTCCTTCAGCAACGAGGCCAACATCGCGATCGGTCTGCGCGGCCTCGACGTGTATTCGCGGTTCGCGCAGGAGTACCACCAGGAGATCGACTTCAGCCGCGACGGCTACCTCTACCTCCTCTCGGACCAGACGAACATCGACATCTTCACCGAGAGCGTCGCGTTGCAGAACCGACACGGCGTTCCGAGCCGCATGGTCACCCCCGAAGAAGCGCAGGAGATTTCGCCGCTCATCAGTACAGACGGACTCCTCGCCGCGTCCTGGTCGCCCCAGGACGGCAAGGCCACCCCCGAATCGGTCGTGATGGGATACGCCGCCGCTGCCCGACGACACGGCGCCCGCATCATCCGTCATTGCGCGGTCACCGACATCGAGAGCACAGGTGGCACGATCACCGCTGTGGTGACCGAACACGGACGCATCAAGACCGACACCGTGGTCTGCGCCGCCGGAGCCTGGTCGGCCGGCATCGGCGACATGCTCGGGGTGAACATCCCCGTCGTTCCCGTCCGTCGACAGATCGCCTTCACCGAGCCGCTCTCCGAGCTGCCCGAGTCCTCGCCGTCGCTGACCATCGACTTCCCGTCGAACTTCTACTTCCACCCGGAAGGCAAGGGTCTGCTTCTCGGCTGGTCCGACCCGAACGAGCGCGAGGGATTCAACCTCAAGTTCGAACTCGAGGACTGGCTGATGGGACTGGGCGCGATCGCCGAGACCCGGGTGCCGGCCGTACTGGATTACGGCATCAGCACCGGGTGGGCCGGCCTCTACGAGGTCACCCCCGACCGCAACCAGATCATCGACCGCTCCACCGAGGTCGAGGGCCTGCTCATCGCCACCGGCTACTCCGGCCACGGCTTCCTGATGGGACCGGCGACCGGTGAAATCGTGTGCGACCTCTACCACGGCAAGGAGCCCGGATACGACATCAGCTCCTTCGCCCTGGGACGCTTCGCGCAGGCCGGTATCGGCGCAGGTGAGACGAACATCGTCTGACCTCCACCCACTACACCGCCAGACAATCACCTGCCGAGTGGCCCGAGGACACGAGGCATCCCGCCGATTGGGTTCGCACGCAGCGCAAGCCGATGGAATTTGGGCGGACTCTCCCCGCGGGAGCGCCGCCGGTACACATGGTTCCACCCCTCGAGGAAGACTGGCACGTAACCTGTCCGAGCACGAACCGACACCTGGAGCAGTTGTGCCCACCTTCGATCCCGTACCGCAGGCTGAACCGTTACGTGCCCAGGCATTCGGCGGAATCGAAGTGTTCGACGCCAGCGAACACAACCTTGCCCACGTCGATGTGTTCATTCCCCGGGACTGCATCGTCGCGTTCACGGGAGTCTCGGGATCGGGTAAGTCTTCGTTGGCCTTCGGCACCATCTACGCCGAAGCGCAACGACGCTTCCTCGAGTCCGTGACCCCGTACGCGCGACGGCTGATGGATCAGATCGGAGCACCCAGGGTAGGGGACATCACCGGGCTTCCACCGGCGGTTGCATTGCAGCAGGCCCGCGGTCACACCTCCGCCAGATCGTCGGTCGGCACCCTCACCCACATCTCAAACGTGCTGCGGATGCTGTTCTCCCGAGTCGGAACCTACCCGCCGGGCGCTCCCGTCCTCGACTCGAACGCCTTCTCGTCCAACACACCCGAAGGTGGATGCCCGGCCTGTCACGGGCTCGGCCGCACCCACGATGTCGACATCGATGCCCTGGTGCCGGACCCGAGCCGAAGTATCCGCGGCGGCGCCGTCGCCGCATGGCCCGGCGCCTGGCTGGGGAAGAACTACCGTGACATCCTGGACACACTCGGCATCGACGTGGACCGCCCCTGGTCCGAGCTGCCGGAGGACCAGCGCGAGTGGATCCTCACCACCGATGAGCAACCCACGGTCACGGTGTCACCCGTGCGCGATCCGGGCAAGATGGTGCGCGATTACCAGGGAACGTTCTCGAGTGCCCGCACCTACGTTCTGCACACCTTCGCGACGACGAAGAGCGCAACCCAGCGGGCAAAGGTCGCCCGATACCTGGTGTCCCGCCCCTGCAGTGCATGCAATGGCAAACGGCTACGCCCGGAGGCGTTGGCCGTACGGTTCGCCGGCCTCGACATAGCCGACGCCACGGATCTGTCACTGGCCGATCTGGCAGCCGTCCTCGACGCCGTCGTCGCATCCCGCGAATCCGCCGCAAGTGACGCAACAGATCGAGCATCAGCGGCATTGGTGGACAATCTTCTCGGCCGCCTCGAGGGTTTGACCGAGCTCGGGCTGGGATACCTGAGTCTCAGCCGATCGACCACCACCCTCTCGCCGGGCGAACTTCAGCGCCTGCGGCTGGCCACCCAGCTCCAATCGGGTCTGTTCGGAGTGCTGTACGTCCTCGACGAACCGTCCGCAGGCCTGCATCCCGCCGACACCGAGGCGCTGGTCGCCGCCGTGCGGCGACTACGCGCGGCGGGTAACTCCGTCTTCGTCATCGAACACAACCTCGATGTCGTCCGGGCGGCAGATTGGATCGTCGACGTCGGTCCCGGTGCCGGGGAGCATGGTGGCCGAGTGCTCTACAGCGGCACGGTGGACGGTCTCGCTCACGTCCCCGAATCCGTGACTCGCCGATTCCTTTTCGGAACCCCCGAGAGTTGCCCCGAGCCCGGACGTCCGGGCAGGTGGATCGAACTCGCCGGTATCACGATGCACAACCTGCGTGATCTGACCGTGCGGATTCCGCTCGGGGTGCTCACCGCGGTCACGGGCGTGTCCGGATCCGGAAAATCCACACTCGTGAGCCGTGTGCTCACCGACGTCGTCGCCCAACACCTCGGTGTCGACAGCGAAGCCGGCACCGACGCCGGGGCAGACGAAGCCGACGACTCCACGGTCGTACTGGCCGACGAGCGCGAGAACGACACCGGGCCGACGGTCGTGGCCGCTCATGGGCTCGGGCACGTCACCCGGCTGGTGCGCGTGGACCAGGCTCCCATCGGGCGGACTCCACGCTCGAATCTCGCGACCTACACCGGCCTCTTCGATGTGATCCGGCGACTCTTCGCTGCGAACCCCGTTGCCCGCGAACGGGGATACAACCCGGGCCGATTCTCATTCAATGTCAGGGGCGGCCGTTGCGAAGAATGCGAGGGCGCCGGTTCGATCACCATCGGCATGCTGTTCCTGCCCGAGGCCTCCGCTCCCTGCCCGGCCTGCGCGGGCGCACGATACAACGCAGAGACCCTCGAGATTCTCGTCGACGACCGGACGATCGCCGACGTTCTCGCCATGACAGTCGACGACGCCCGCGCGTTCCTGAGTCACGTTCCGGCAGCGGCGAAAAGCCTTGACATGTTGGTCGAAGTCGGTCTCGGATACCTGCGACTCGGCCAATCGGCAACCACCCTGTCCGGTGGGGAGGCCCAACGTGTGAAGCTCGCCAGCGAACTGCAGCGCATCCGATCCGGGCACACCCTCTACGTACTCGACGAACCGACCACTGGATTGCACCCCGCCGACGTGGACCGCCTCATGACGGTGTTGCGACGTCTCGTCGCGGCGGGAAATACCGTGGTACTCGTCGAACACGACATGCCGGTCATTGCCTCGGCGGACTGGATGATCGACCTCGGGCCGGGCGGCGGAGAAAACGGCGGCCGGATCATCGCCTCGGGGCCACCGACGGTCGTGGCCGAGACGGCCGGCTCCGCCACCGCCGCCTACCTCGCCCGGCACCTCGCCGTGTGACGTTGCGTAGGACGTAGTCGACATCCGCTCGGTGTGGAACCGGTTCAATGCGCGTGGATTCCGTAGACGGTGACGACGAAGCTGTGCCCCTTGGCGGTGCAGGTGAGGTCGCCCATGAAGCCTGCGAGACAGGTGGTTCCGCCGTGGGTGATCGTCTTCTGGTACATGCTCTGGCTGGTCGCAACCTCGGAGATGTCGGGGTTGCCGCCGGGGAGGGTGAACGGGGTGCCGGGCGGGTAGATGGGGTGAGCTGGAAGCCAGGGACGATCGATGACGACATGCTGGACGGGTCCCAGCCACGGCAAACCGAACTCGCCGAGGATCGGAAAGTCCATCGGCAATGGTTGTGGCAGATCGCATCCCACGACGTCGTCGGGTGCGATCGAGCAGTTGAAGTTTCCCACGCGGAAGTAGACCGGGGTGGGGGAGGTCGCCTGCGCGGGTGTCGCGAACGCGAGGAACGCAGCTGCTGTGGCCGTGAACAGGCCGATGGCTCGCTTCACTGAAGGCTTCATACGAGGTATATACGCTGAGAGTGGGGCGGGCGTTAGCTGGGCGCGGCGTCGGCCGGCGGAGAACTGACCGTGAGGAGCGAGAACGTCATGGCGACGGCAGGCGAGCAGACGGACGGACCGGACAGTACGGCCGTGCGAGTTGCCCTGTGGCGGGCGATGCACCTACAGGTCGACGCTCCACCGCACGTTCTCGTCGACGAGATCGGCCTGCAGCTCGCGGCGCCGGACGAGGGCTGGCGGGCTCGCCCGGACATGGACCCGGCCGGCACCAGCGGGTTTCGGGCGGCGATCGTCGCGCGTGCTCGTTTCATCGAGGAGATGGTTGTCGAGCAGGCCGGCCGCGGTGTCGTCCAATACGTCATCCTGGGGGCGGGCCTGGACACGTTTGCCCAGCGTAGGCCGGAGATCGCCTCCCGGATGCGGGTGTTCGAGGTCGACCAGCCCGGCCCCCAAACCTGGAAGCGGAAACGGCTGATCGAGCTCGGCTTGGGTGTTCCCGACTGGCTGCGGCTGGTGCCGGTCGACTTCGAGGCGAGCGAGTCCTGGTCGGAGCAGCTGGCTGCGGCGGGCTTCGATCCTCGCCTGCCTGCGGTCGTCGTCTCGACCGGCGTCACGATGTACCTCACGAAAGACGCCACCGCGGCCACCCTGCGCCAGCTCGCCGGTCTCACTGCCGGCTCGACGCTGGCGATGACGTTCCTTCTGCCGACCGAACTTCTCGACGTCGCCGATCGCCCCGGACTCCAGGCGTCCGAGCGCGGTGCACGAGCGGCCGGAACACCGTTCATCAGTTTCTACACCCCGCAGGAAATGCTGACCCTGGCCCGCTAGGCCGGCTTCGACGGCGCGCAGCATGTGGCGGGAACTTCACTCGCCGAGCGCTACTTCGCCGGTCGATCCGACGGCCTGCGCCCGTCGAGTGGAGAAGATCTGTTGGTGGCCACTACCTGAGCGCTTTGTCATGTGACGGCACAGCTGGACATTTGTCTAGATGACAGGCGCGGCGCCGTCGGCTACAACTGTTGAGGCATCGACAGTGACGTGACTCACATTTTGCGTCCGGACGGGATCGTCGGCACACCGGCGGGCCGGCAGCCGATGCACGAGAGCGAAGGAGCATCGCGGAATGATCGAGGACAGCACCGAACCACTCACTCCGACTCCCGGCCCGACACGCCTGATCCCTCGTAGGCGTCCCGACGGACGCGAACTGCTCGGCACGGCGAAGGGAATCCTGATAGCCGGTCGCGGCTGCAGCGACGCCCAGGCGTTCGACGAACTCCTCGACGTCGCCCGGCGTCATCACCTCACCGTCCTCGGCGCTGCCCGGAGCCTGGTCGACCTCGCTGCCGGACCCTCGCCCCGTCGTCGCTCGCCCGAAGCCACCCGATTCGAAGAGTGGGAGCAACTGGTCAACCAGCTTCCGCCCCGCCGACACGCTCAGGCGAGTTGATGCGACAGGAATCGAGCCACCCGCGTGAAAGTACAGGGCCGCTCCCGGCCGACGCGATCGTGTGGCCGGAACCGAGCCCGCTCGACTCGTGGTGGAAGCACGTGGTCAACGACCATGCGGCCGCAGTCCCCGAGCGCGAGCCCCTCACCGACGCCGGCAAGTAGCAGACCGCGACGGTCGGGTGCTCCGGGACTTCCCTCAGCTTCGACTGCGTGGTGCCCGGCAGTGCGAGCCGATCACGCGAGATCGGCTTCGGCGGCGCGTTGGACCCAGGCCGCGAATTTCTCGGAGCCCTCGCGGCCGGCCACGTACCGTCGAACGATCCGCTCGACGTAGTCGGGCACCTCGGTGGCGGGAAGCTTGTGGCCGCGCAATTTGCGCCCGAAGCTCGTGTCCAGCCCGAGGCTGCCGCCGAGATGAACCTGGAATCCCTCGACCTGGTTGGAATCGACGTCGGTCACGATCATGCCCTTGAGGCCGATGTCGGCGACCTGAATACGTGCGCACGAGTTGGGGCACCCATTGAGGTGCAATGTGATCGGGTGCTCGAGCTGATCCTGCACGTCGGCCAGTCGTTCCTCGACCTCTGCGATGAGTGCGGCGGCTCGCGCCTTGGTCTCGACGATCCCGAACTTGCAGAATTCGATGCCAGTGCATGCCATGGTGCTCCGTCGCCACGGTGACGGGCGCGACGGGAACCCGAGAGTTTCGAGACTCGATCGAAGCGAGTCGACCTGTTCGTCGGGCACGTCGAGGATGACGAGCTTCTGCATCGGGGTGATCCGGACCCGTCGGGATCCGGATGCTTCCGCTACTCGCGCCAAATCGGTCAGCACGGTGCCGCCGACCCTGCCGACGACGGGTGCGATTCCCACGGCGTTGAGACCGTTCTTCTGGCGCTGGATACCGACGTGATCACGTGGTTCGTCGAGCGGTTCGGGTGCTGGTCCATCGAGCATCGCGCGTCCGAGGTACTCCGTTTCGAGCACGTCGCGGAACTTCTCGACACCCCAGTCCGCGACGAGGAACTTCAGGCGTGCCTTCGCCCGCAGTCTCCGGTACCCGTAGTCGCGGAAGAGGGAGACGATACCGATCCATACGTCGGGCACGTCTTCCAGCGGTACCCACGCGCCCAGGCGCTCGCCGATCCGCGGATTCGTCGAGAGACCGCCGCCGACCCAGACATCCAGTCCGGGGCCGTGTTCCGGGTGCTCGACGCCGATGAATGCCACATCGTTGATCTCGTGGACCACGTCCTGGAGACCGGAGATGGCGGTTTTGAATTTGCGCGGCAGGTTGGAGTAGTCGGGGTTTGCGATCAATCGGCGGGTGATCTCGTGCAGAGCGGGTGTGGCGTCGAGGACCTCGTCGACGGCGATGCCGGCCATCGGCGAGCCGAGGACGACGCGCGGGGTGTCGCCTGCGGATTCGGCGGTCGTGAGGCCTACCCCTTCGAGCCTCCGCCAGATTTCGGGTAGGTCCTCGACCCTGATCCAGTGCAGCTGAATGTTCTGGCGGTCGGTGAGATCCGCG
Organism: Rhodococcus sp. JS3073; assembly: GCF_026810085.1. Taxonomy (NCBI): domain Bacteria; kingdom Bacillati; phylum Actinomycetota; class Actinomycetes; order Mycobacteriales; family Nocardiaceae; genus Rhodococcus; species Rhodococcus sp. JS3073. Next base: position 8,194,046 of record NZ_CP113951.1, read on the forward strand.
GTGTCGCGGGCGAACAGTCGGGAGACCTCACCGACGACGCGCAGCTGTTCGGTGGTCAGAGCCCCTCCGTCGATGCGGATGCGGAGCATGAAGTGCTCGTCCTCGAGTTCTTCCGGCGGCAGCGTGGCGGTTCGGCCGCCCTCGATGCCAGGTGCGCGCTGGGTGTAGAGCCCCCACCAGCGGAACCGGCTTCGCCGATCGGTCGGGTCGATGCCGGCGACACCGGTGTGGCAGTACACGTCTTCGATCCGCTTGCGCACGTTGAGACCGTCATCATCCTGTTTGACCTGCTCGTTCACGTTGAGCGGCTCACGGTCGCCCTGGGCCCATTGCCCCTCCGCGCGCGGGGCCTTCGCCTGGGCGGGGCGGGTCTTCGCTGTTGTCATCGGTGCTCCTCCGAAACTGTGTGCCCGAAACTGTAGCGTAGACGAATAGATCGTGCATTAATGATACGTGCACGCTACAGTTGCCAACCATGCGAAGGATGAACGATGAGTAGAAGCAATTTTCTGGTCGACGCCGATTGGGTTGTCGAACACGGCAAGGACCCCGACGTCGTCCTTGTCGAGGTGGACGAGGACACCGCGCAGTACGAGAAGAACCACATCGACGGTGCCGTCCGCATCGACTGGAAGCGCGATCTTCAAGACCCGGTGCGCCGTGACTTCATCGACCGGCGATCGTTCGAGAAGCTGCTGTCCGGGAGAGGAATTGCCAACGGCGACACGGTGATCCTGTACGGCGGAAACAACAACTGGTTCGCGGCGTACGCGTACTGGTACTTCAAGCTCTACGGCCACCGGGACGTCCGGCTGCTCGACGGCGGACGTAAGAAGTGGGAGCTCGACGGTCGGCCTTTGTCGAGCGAGAAGGTCACCCGACCGGCTACCGATTACGTGGCGTCCGAGCCCGTGTCGGGAATCCGGGCGCACCGCGACGAGGTGATCGAGCAGATCGGGAAGAAGAATATCGTCGACGTCCGGTCTCCCGACGAATTCTCCGGGAGGATCCTCGCCCCGGCGCAGTTCCCGCAGGAACAACCCCAGGTTCCGGGGCACGTCCCGACTGCTGTCAACGTGCCGTGGTCCAAGGCTGCCGCTGACGACGGCACCTTCCGCAGCGAGGACGAACTCCGCGCGCTGTACGCCGACGCCGGCCTCGACGAGACGAAGGACATCATCGTCTATTGCCGGATCGGCGAAAGATCGGCGCACAGTTGGTTCGTTCTGCACGAACTGCTCGGTTACCCCGAGGTTCGGAACTACGACGGCTCCTGGGTGGAGTACGGCTCGTTGGTCGGCGTCCCGGTCGAGAGGTAGCCCGCCTTGACCGGTTATCGCTTCACCGAACTCAATCAACGCGTGCGGTTCATGATGTTCACCGTGTTCCAGGTGGTCCCCGGCGCGTTGCCGGACGCGCGTGACGAGGTCGTGGAGGATATGCAGACCTATTTCGAGGAGGTCGCCGAGTCCGGTGTCGCGATCCGCGGAATCTACGACGTCGCAGGGCTACGCGGAGATGCCGACTTCATGATCTGGACGCATGCCGACACCGTCGAAGGATTGCAGGCCGCCTACTCCGGTTTCCGGCGCTGCCGACTCGGTCGAGCGTGTACGACGGTGTGGAGTGCGGCCGCGCTCCACCGGCCGGCCGAATTCAACCGTAGCCACATCGCGGCGTACGTGGCCGATGAGGAGCCGGGGCAATTCGTGTGCGTGTACCCGTTCAACCGGTCGCTCGAGTGGTATCTGCTGCCGGACGCCGAACGGCGACGGCAGCTCGCCGAGCACGGCCGAGCGGCTCGCGCCTACCCGGACGTGCGGGCCAACACTGTCAGTTCCTTCGGGTTGAGCGACTACGAGTGGATCCTCGCCTTCGAGGCTCCGGACCCGACCCGGATCGTCGACATGATGCGCGACCTTCGCGCGACCGACGCGCGCCGGCACGTTCGGCTGGAGACGCCGTTCTTCTCCGGTCCGCGAACCGACCTGGATGCCCTCGTTGCGCGTCTACCGTGACGATCGTCGACTACCTCCAGAATGATTCGTGCGATATTAGTTATTGCACGAATCATTCTGGTAGTCTGGTGACATGACCGCAGACATCCAGCAAGGGAAGGCCGGCGACGATCTGCTCGCTCTCGACCGGCAGGTGTGTTTCGCGCTCGCGATCGCGAACCGGGCGGTGCTCGCCGTCTACCGCCCATTGCTCGAACCGATGGGGCTGACGCATCCGCAGTACCTCGTCATGCTCGCGCTCTGGGGCAAGGCCCCGATGGCGGTCAAGGAGATCGGGACCGCGCTGCAACTCGATTCACCCACCCTCTCGCCGCTCCTCAAGCGTCTCGAGGCGTCCGGGCTGATCACGCGCACCCGCAGCCGGGCCGACGAGAGGCAATTGGATGTCGAACTGACCGCAGCCGGTGCTGCACTACGTGCGGAAGCCGAGAAGATTCCGCCCGCCGTGATCGAGAAGCTCGGTGTCAGCCTGGCCGAACTCGAAGAACTTCACGACGTTCTCACCCGCGTCAATCAGGCTGCGCTCAGAGCGGGCGCGCTCGATCAATGAGGACAATCATGTCGAATTCGACTTCAGCACAACGTGAACAGGTAGTCGTCATGTCGCGAACCACGCAACGAACCCGGCCCGGCCCCATACAGTGGCTGGGCTACGCGGTAGGCCGCAAACTTCCCGACTCCATGCAGGACTGGGTCCGCAACGACCTGGTCGGTGACTGGGCGGTTCCCCGGCACCTCGTTCGCAGCATGGTCCCGTTCGTTCCGGTCTTCGCCGCGTTCTTCCTGTTTCCGGGACCGCTCGGACTGCGAGCCTCCATGGTTCTGCTCGGAGTGCTCCTCGCCGTGTTCTACGCAGTGTCGTATATGGCGCAGAACCGATCTCGACGCCTCGAGAGGCACGGGCTGCCGCCCGATCTGGAGAACCCGAGGAAGGCGTCACGTCATGACGCCGAGAAGGCAGCATACGAGAAGCTCCACGGCCCTTCCGGCACCTGGGGCATCGAACGGCGGAGCGGCAACGAACTCCGCTGAAGGCAGGCGATCAACCCTGCCGAGAAGGATCACATGGTGAGGACCATCCGATAGCGTGCACGTCCTTCCTCCATCGCCGCGTAGGCCTCCGCCGCCCGAGTCAGGGGCCGTTCCTCGATTCGGGCCCGCACACCTGACAGGACCGCGAAGTGCATCGTCTCCTCGACGTCGCGGGCGGTGCCGGAGGGGTGCCCGGTGACATCGAGGCCGGGAGTGATCAGCTGCAGGGGACTGATCGGCAATGGGTCGGGCGTAACACCGACGACGGTGAGTTCACCGAGCGGAAGCAGTCCACCGACCACATCACCCATCGCTTTCGAGTTCGCCGCGGTCCCCAGAACCACTGACACACCACCAAGTGCCCGCAACGCTTCGCTGACGTCGCCGGCGGTGGAATCGATGTAGTGGTGGGCGCCGAGCTGACGGGCGTCGTCGCCTTTGTCGGCGCCGCGCGCGATGGCAATCGTCTCGAAGCCCATCGCCCGGGCGAACTGCACACCGAGGTGGCCGAGTCCGCCGATGCCGAGGATGGCGACGCGGTCGCCTGGGACGGCCCTGGTTTTGCGCAGTGCGTCGAACGTGGTGACCCCGGCACAGCTCATGGGTGCGGCTTCCGCGAAGGACAGCTCATTCGGAATCCGGGCCAGTGCGTTGGCCGGAACTGTCACCGACTCGGCGTAACCGCCCGGGTACTGCCAGCTCGGCACCTGCAACTTCTCGCAATGAATGAAGGAGCCCTGACGGCAGGGGATGCACTGGTTACAGTGTCCACCGAACCAACCCACAGCGACGCGGTCGCCGACGGCGTAGTTGTCGACGCCGTCGCCGAGTTCGGCGATGGTTCCGGCGATCTCGTGTCCAGGTGTCAGGGGCCAAGACATGTCCGGGAACGCGCCGTTGACGAAGGCGTGGTCGGTGCCGCACACTCCGCACGCCGACACCGCGATGCGTACGTGGTCGCGCGGGGGCGACCCGGTTTCGACGTCGACGAGTGTCAGCGGCTCACCGGGGGCCTGGACGTGAACTGCCTGATGGGTTGGCATGTGCATCCTCCCTGTCTGTTCGACCTGGGGCGATCGAGACCCAGGTTTCAGTCAAGCCCCTCAGCCGAGCTCCTGACAAGGGTTGACGGGTCCGACCCATCGACCGGAAGACACGAGGCGCTCGGCGACGCGACCGTCCGTGTCATGGCCGCGCCCCTCCGAGTAGTGCTTCCTCGGCGGTGGCATTCGTCTCCCCGCGCATCACGTGCTCGTCCGAGGCGGCGGGACGCAGGTGTCCGGCTGTGCTGATTCGTACGGTGATCAGGGCGGCGAGGGAGAATGCCATGACGGCTGCCGCGAACGTGATGACGGCTGCGCTGAAGGGTATGAATTGGATCAGATAGCCCGTTCCCACAGGTAGCAGAGCCGCAGGAATGTAGCCGGCAATGTTCAATGCCGCGTTTGCTTCGGCGCGATGGTTCGAGGGGATTCGGGTGCCGATCAGCGTCAGTGCCGCAAGCTGGCCGAGGCCCTGTGCGGCACCGGCAAGAAGTGCGGCGATGACGAACAACGCCGGTGTCGCGGCGATGGTGACGCTCGCCGTCAGCGTCACCATCGAGACGAACGCTGCGGAGGAACTCAGCGCGAGATGGGTTCTGGTACGCAGGTGCGCAAGGGCGAACTGGATTCCGGTTGCTACCAGAAACATCCCGCATGCCGCCGCACCCGCGAGTAGCGGGCTGGGGGCGTTGATGCCGGTCGCGAGGACCGAGGGGCCGAGGGAGAGGAAGAAGGAGGTCGAGGTAATACCCGGGGCGAATGCAGCTGCTCCCCAGACGAGTTCACGGCGATTCGGGCGCGGAACGGAAGGCCACGACCAGAGACGCTCGACAGGACCGTCCGGTGCGAATCCGCGGTGGAGTGGCAGCCGTATCGCGACGACCAGTGTCAGCGCCGTCACTGTCAGCACGGTTCCAAATATCCAGGACTGGGGTGTGTCGATGAGCTGGGAGAACGTCCCGGACAGAAGGGGGCCGAGTCCGGCACCGAATACCATTGCAGCGGAGGCGATCATGGATCCGGTCCGGCGCCGGTGATCGGGGGCGAGATCGATCGTCGCCGACATGCCCGCGGTGACGGCCGCGCCGACTGCGGCCCCCGCGAGCAGCCTGGCCGCCAGCAACCACAGTACGTTCGTCGCCGACAGGAAGAGCCCCGCTGCGGTGACCGCGGCGATCAGGCCTGGGACGAGCACAATCTTCCGCCCGTATCGATCGGCGAGCTTCCCTGCGACGAGAAGGGTCCCGATCAACCCGACCATGTACGCCCCGAACACGATCGTCAAGGTTCCCGAACTGAATCCCCATTCCGCTTGCCAGCGCGTGTACAGCGGTGTGGGTGCGTTGGACAGCACGAATACGGCTGTCACCGTGCTTGCGGCGGCCAGGGACCACCTCAGTTCCTTCGGGCCGGCCGAACTCTGTGCCATCGCTGTCTCCTCTTCCGCACCCGGTTCGATACCGGTCGTACTAGTACGAGAAATGTCGTACATGATGGTACGACAAAATTCGTACTGGCGCTATGCTGGATCTATGACTGATCTTGCGCCGACCTATCGCATGAGCGACAGCGAAGAGCTTTCCCTGCCGATGCCGCTGCCTGAACCGGCGGCATCGGAGATACGTCTGGAGCGGGTCATGGGCGTTCTCGCCGACCCGCTGCGACTGACAATCGTCAATCGGCTCTTGACCGGCTCGGAGGAATACGACCACACCTGCGGTTGGTTCGGATTCGACCGGCCGAAGTCGAGCCTCACCCATCACTTCAAAGCGCTCAGGGAAGCCGGCGTCATCCGACAGCGGCAGCACGGGCTCGAGCGGCGCAGCCGAGTCCGCACGGAAGACCTCGACGACCGCTTTCCCGGTCTCGTGGCACTTATTGCGAACTGGCAGCCGGCCGACGCTGAGGCGGTGTGAGTGATTCGGAACCTACTCGGCTCCTGATCTGCTCACCGATTTCCTCGGTGGAGCAGGATTGTTGTCCGCGGGATGCGACGTGGTCCCGAACTGCCTGGTCGATGGTGTTCGCCTCATGCGACAGCCCGAGGTGATGCAGCATCAACGCTGTCGAGAGGATCGCGGCCGTGGGATCGGCGACACCTCGACCCGCGATATCCGGGGCACTCCCGTGTACTGGTTCGAACATGGCGGGATTCCTTCGTGAGCCGTCGATGTTCGCGCTTGCCGCCAGCCCGACACCCCCGCCCAGGGCGGAAGTGAGGTCGGTGATGAGGTCGCCGAACAGGTTGTCGGTGGCGATGACGTCGAATCGGGCAGGGTTTGTGACGAGATGCAGCATGGCAGCATCGACGAGCATGTGATCGACCTCGACTTCTGGATACAGCGTCGCCAGTTCGTCGGCAGCGCGCGTCCACAAGGAGCCGGCGAACGCGAGAACGTTCGGTTTGTGCACGATCGTCACCCGCTGCCGCCGGACCGCGGCGCGTTCGAACGCCTCGCGGAGAAGTCGATCGACGCCGAAACGTGTGTTGACGCTGACTTCCGTAGCGACTTCGTGGGGAGTTCCGACGCGGAGTGCGCCCCCGTTGCCGGTGTACGGGCCTTCGGTTCCTTCCCGAACCACCAGCAGGTCGAGATTCGCATTTCCTGCAAGCACTCGAGGCGCGCCGGGCATCGTCTTCGTCGGACGTAGGTTGATGTGATGATCTAGCGCGAAGCGCATTTCGAGCAAGATGCCACGTTCGAGCGTGCCGGCGGGAACGGTCGGGTCGCCGATCGCGCCGAGCAGGATCGCATCGTGATGCCGGATCTCGTGGAGTGTTTCCCGGTCGAGCAGGCGACCTGTTGCCCGGTAGTTTCGGGCGCCCAGGTCGAAGTAGCTGGTTTCGATGGCAGGGGCAACCTCGTGCAAGGTCCTGACTGCCTGGTCGATGACTTCGGGTCCGATCCCGTCCCCGGGAATGACTGCGATTTTCATCAGATCTCCGAACTTCGAACGCGGGATGGATTCCGCGTGGGATGAGTCGTCCAGCCCGGGTGCAGGCGTGCGGCGGGCGGACGTGGGCGTCGGTCCTGACGCTACCGCTCTGATCCACATGCTGGAACAGTCGTTCCGCATAATGAGATGGACGTTCTGATGTCGAACCCTCCGGACCTTCCGCCTCGGGTGAACGGGCAGTCGCAGAAGGCTTACATCCAGTCCGCGACATCGCAAACCGACCGCCCCGGATTGCGCTGTGCGGAAAGCTCGCTCGGTCCGCTATGGAGCGGGCGGTTCGGGCACCGGGGTGCCGTCCAGCCTTATTGACAAATTGTGAGGCAGTGCACATACTCGAAAGTGACACGGCGTACCGCTCAACGGCACAGATCGACGAGAGTCTGTGGGCGCCATGTCTCGCGAACCCCACGCCGCCCGCGTGTGATCGCAGGTCGAATAGCGACTTCCTAGAAAGGGAAAGGCCATGCCATTTGTGGACACGGAGAGGTTCACGGAGGCGCTCAACTTGGATCCCGAATTCAAGATTGCGGCGCGCTTCTGGAATGCCATTGTCCGGTTGGAGATCGGCGATGAAACCTACGTGCTGGTGATCCGTGACGGTCGACTCGATTCCATCGCGCCGCCCGAGGGCAACAACCTCATGACCGTTGCGCGGAACTACGACATCGAGATCTCGGCGCCGATCGAAGAATGGGGCAAGTTCTTCCAGCGGGTGCCTCGCCCGTTCTACCAGGACCTCTTTTCGGCGGTCACCCGACACAACTTCCGTTACGGCGGAGACATGAAGATGTTCTTCGCCTACTACGCCGCGCTCAGGCGACTGTTCGATCTCATGCGTTCCTACACCAACGTCGCCGAGGAGGCGAAATGACCACGACGAAGTTCGACAAGGCGGTCGGGCGGTATGTCCATCTCACGATCGACGACATCGAGTACCGGGTCTACTACGAGGAGAGCGGCTCTGGAATCCCGCTACTTCTCCAGCACACCGCCGGCTGTGACGGGCGCCAGTATCGTCATCTGCTCGAAGACGAGGAGATCACGTCACACTTCCGCGTGATCACCTGGGATCTGCCGTATCACGGGCGGTCGCTGCCGCCGCTCTCGGTGCGATGGTGGGAGCAGGAGTACAACCTGACCCAGGACTTCTTCATGAAGTTCGTCGTGGCCCTCGCCGAGGCGCTCGACTGCGAGGACGCGGTCTACATGGGTAGCTCGATGGGCGGCAATCTCGCTCCCGATCTGGCCCTGCACTACCCCGGCGTGTTCCGTGCCGTGATCGGGCTCGAAGCGGCGCTGCATTCGCCCGGCTACTACCTCGACTACTGGTTCCACCCCGAGATCAGCAACGACTCCAAGCCGGCGGCGATGTACGCGCTCACCTCGCCGACGGCTCCAGAAGTCGGCCGCAGGGAAACGACCTGGGTCTACAGTCAGGGGTCCCCGCCGGTGTTCAAGGGTGATCTCCACTACTACAGCGTCGAGCATGATCTTCGGGAAACGGCACAGAACATCGATACCTCGAAGACCGCGGTGTACATCCTCAACGGCGAATACGATTTCGCGACGGGACCGGAGGAAGCCGAGGAACTCGGTGCGCAGATCGAGGGTGCGAAGGTCGTCCCGATGGCGGGCCTCGGGCACTTCCCGATGAGCGAGGACGCCGCCCAGTTCTTCCGCTGCATCAAGCCGGTGCTGTGGGAAATCCGTGACTCGGCTGTGCCGTCGAAGGTGCTGTCGGCTACCCAGTAACCCACTGACCGGTTGCGCGGCCTGCGTTTGCTCGTGGTGGTCACGGGCGCGCGGCCGGCGCAACCCTCGCGGGGCCGCCGGCGAGCGAGTTCCTCCAACCTCGCCGTCGGCGGCTCCGCACCGCCCATCAGCTCTCGACTCGCGTCGATGGGCACGAGAGATCGAAGCCAGGATGGAAGTAGAGGTTCGGCGTGAACGAAGTCGTATGGGACGAGGTCTACGACGGCGGGTTCATCGGGCTGATCGGTCCACTGCTGCTGCGTCACGGTGAAGGCGGTGCACGGGAGTACGGACTGCGGTGCGAGGTCAAGCATCGAAACCTTCGAGGAGTCGTGCAAGGGGGACTGATCATGGCCTTCGCCGACCGCGCTCTCGGATCGACTGCCCTCGCCGAAACCGGCACGCAGAACATGGCGACCGTGCAGCTGAATGTCAGTTTCCTCGGTATCGTCCGGGTCGGCGACCTCTTGACGAGCTCACCCCGTATCGTGCGGCGCACGGCATCGATCGTCTTCGCGGACTCCGACCTGCGGGTGAACGACTCGGTGGTGGCCACGGCGACGGGCGTCTTCAAGATCCTCGCGGACAGTTCGCCGCCTGTCGGCGTCGGCGGGGCCGCCGAGAGTCGGCTTCGGTGAATCCGTAGCGGACACCAAGGCTGGACATTTCGACATACTGTGCCGATAATCGGCACAGTACGGAATGTTGCACCGCGGCGGAGCGGCGGTCGAGGGAGAGGAACAGTAGGTGCAGGGCATCGAACGAGGTTTGCGCGTACTCGAAGCTGTGGCGGAGAGCCAGCCGGTCGGGGTAGGCGAACTGTCACGCACCCTTCAGTTGCCGAAATCGACCGTGCAACGGACTCTTCAGGCGCTCGCATCCGCCGGCTGGATCCGCAGCGATGGGAGCGAGTACACAAGATGGAAGCTCACGTCGCGCGCACTGGCCGTTGGCCGGCGTGGCTGGGACAAGGGCGACTTGCGAACGGTGGCGCTCGAGCCGATGCGTGAGCTGCGGGATCTGACGAACGAAACCATCACACTCCAGGTCCGCGATGGTGCGGAGCGGGTGGTTCAGATCGAACGCATGGATTCCCATCAGGCGGTTCGCACCTTCATCAAGGTCGGCAGCACCTGGCAGCTACCGCACACGTCGGGGGGAATGGCGATCATGGCGCGGCTGCCGGACGACGAGGTCGACCGAATTCTTTCCAGTCCCATCCAGCAACTGACGCCGCAGACAGACACCGACCCCGAATCGATCCGAAAGAAGATCGAGGAGATCCGCAGCGTCGGATATGCGGTGAACGTCAATCAGAACCGGATGGGAGTGTGTGCCGTCGGGGCGGCTGTGCTGGGGGAGGGGGGATGCCCCGTCGGTGGCATCGGGATCTCGATGCCGGAGACCCGTTTCGACGAGCATCGTGTGCCCTGGTGGGGAAAGCAGGTCTCCGACACTGCAGCGAATGTGAGTTCATTGCTCTGATCCCGTCTGGAGCCGGTCGGGACGCCCTTATCTAACCCGTGGAGACGAACTTCGTTTGCCGTGTTTCCCGGAAACGCCCCCGTGCCTCACAAGCGGCACGGGGGCGTCGACTGTGGTGCCCCTCGCAGGTCCGGCGATTCGTCGGCTGGATTTGCGGTTCCCTGTGTCGGCAACTGTGCCCGAGAGGAACGTCCGTTCCTCTCGGGCACAGTTGCAGCGCCGTCACAGGCGGGCGGTGACCGTCTTGAGCTGGCAGTAGTGCTTGAGCGCCTCGAAGCCCTTCTCCCTGCCGAAACCGCTCAACTTGTAGCCACCGAACGGGGTTTCGACACCACCGGCGAAGTACTGGTTGATGAAGACCTGCCCCGCCTCGATGGCGCCGGCCACGCGATGAGCCCGGCCGTGGTCCCGGGTCCAGACCCCCGCGACGAGTCCGTAGTCGCTGTCGTTGGCGATCTCGACCGCCTCCTCATCGGAATCGAATCGGAGCACCGTCAGCACGGGGCCGAAGATCTCCTCGCGTGCCACGCGCATGGTGTTGTCGACGTCGACGAAGATGGTCGGCTCGATGAACAGCCCGCGGCTCAGCCGCCCGGTGTCGGCGACGTGTCCACCGGTAGCGACACGTGCACCTTCGCTGGGTCCGAGTTCGAGATACGAGCGGACCTTGTCGAACTGCCCTCGCGTGGCCAAGGATCCGATGTCCGGGTCCTCGATCCCCGGGGCGATGACCGTTGTCCTGGCGTGCTGAACGAGCCGGTCGACCAGGTCGTCGTGCACCGACGAATGCACCAGCAACCGGCTGCCGGCCGAACACACCTGACCCGCTTTGGTGGTGAAGGCGGTCCAGGCGCCCGCGGCGGCGGCGTCGAGGTCGGCGTCGTCGAAGACGATGTTGGGGGACTTTCCGCCCAACTCGAGAGTCAGCGGAATCAGTCGTTGGGCGGCCGCCCGCATGATCGCCCGGCCGGTCTCCACCGAGCCGGTGAAGACGATCTTGCGGACCTTGTCGTGGCCGGTCAGGGCAGCGCCCGCGTCGGCGCCGAATCCGGGGACGACGTTGAGAATCCCCGCGGGCAGTCCCGCTTCGACGGCGAGACGGCTCATCTCGAGTGCCGAGAGCGGTGTGTCCTCGGCGGGTTTGAGGACCACCACGTTGCCCATCGCCAATGCGGGTGCGATGGCCCGTGCGGCCTGGTTGATCGGCGCATTCCAGGGTGTGACGACACCGATCACGCCGAACGGTTCGTTGCGGGTGTACGAGAGGTAGTCGGGTCCCAACGGAATCGTTTCGCCGTGGACCTTGTCTGCCGCCCCGCCGTAGTACTCGAAGTATCGTGCGGCGGTCTCGATATCCACCTTCGACTGCGACAGCGTCTGACCCGTGTCCAGTGTTTCGATTCGGGCCAGTTCGTCCGCGTGTTCACGCAGTGTGCGGGCTACCTCGAGGAGAATGCGACCGCGAGCGGCGGCCGGGGTGTCACGCCACGAGCGGAAGGCGCTCTGCGCTACGGCAACTGCTGCCTCGATATCCTCCGCCCCGCCGAGCGCGACTTCGGCGATGACGTCGCCTGTGGCGGGATCACGAGTGGAGAAGTACTGCCCACTCTTACTGCGCTCGTCCTGTCCGCCGACGAACGTTTCGTAACGCTCTCGCATAGTGCTTCCTATTCCGAGTGGTGCACCCGGGTGTCCGGCCGCACCGCGGTTGTGCCGATATACGGCACAGTGTTTCTGTTGATAGCTTGGTTCGTTCCCGCGATCGCTGTCAAGGGCCGCCGGATCGCGACATCCCGGAGGTGGGGTGTCGAAACTCCGGCGTGCGGGCTGAGGGTCCTCCCTGCATCGGGTGAACATCCAGCCCGCATGGGAGCTCGGCGGGACGAAAACCTCGATCCGCGTATCACGCAGCCGCCCAGCAGCTCTCATCCGGTCTCTCGGTGAGGGCGGCCGCTTGTCTTGCGGGTGGGAGCGCTCCCACCGGAGTCGACTACGCGTGTGGCAGCGGTCGAGCGGGTTGTTCGCCGCCGCGCACGTCGCCGTAGCTTCGCTTGGGAACGAGAACTTTCCGTCGGAAGATGCAGACGATCTGCCCGTCCTGCTTGTAGCCGCGGGTCTCGACGTACACGACGCCCCGGTCGTCCTTGGACTTCGAGGGCGTGACTTCCAGGACCTCGGTTTCGCCATAGATCGTGTCACCGTGGAACGTCGGCTTGACGTGCCGCAACGACTCGATTTCGAGGTTGGCGATCGCCTTGCCGGACACATCCTGTACGGACATTCCGAGCAGTAGCGAGTAGACGTAGTTGCCGACGACCACATTGCGGCCGAATTCTGTTGTTTCCTCGGCAAAGTGGGAGTTGAGGTGCAACGGGTGGTGGTTCATCGTCAGCAGGCAGAACAGGTGGTCGTCATACTCGGTGACGGTCTTGCCTGGCCAATGCTTGTAGATTGCTCCGACTTCGAAATCCTCGAAGTACCGGCCGAACTGCATGTTCTGCTCTTTTTCCGTGGTCGTCACTGTTCACACACCGCTCTCTACGGTTTCGATTTCCGGCTTCCACACGTCGAGGCGTTCCATGGCGGCGGCGCGGCCCTGGCCGGCGATGACCAACGCCATCTTGCGGGACGCCTCGTCGATCATTTCGTCGCCGAGCATCACGGCGCCCTTGCGGCCGCCCCGGTCGGAGGTGAACCACTCGTACGCGGCGAGGATGTTCTCGGCGTGGTCGTAGTCGGCCTGAGCTGGACTGAAGGTGTCGTTGGCGGCGTCGATCTGGGCCGGATGCAGCACCCATTTCCCGTCGTAGCCGAGTGCGGCGGCCTGTCCGGCAACTCGGCGGAAGCCCTCGACGTTCCGGACCTGCACATACGGTCCGTCGATTGCCTGCAACCCGTTCGCCCGGGCGGCCATCAGGATCCGCATCAGCGGGTAGTGGAATGCGTCACCGACCCCATATCCCGGTGGCTGCTCACCGATCACGAGCGACTTCATGTTGATGCTCGCCATGAAATCGCCGGGGCCGAAGATGATCGTCTCGGTACGCGGCGACGCGGCTGCGATCTCGTCAACGTTGATCAATCCGGCGGCGTCCTCGATCTGGGCCTCGATTCCGATTCGGCCTACCTCGAAACCCATGGTCTTCTCGATCTGGGTCAGAGTGAAGTCGAGCCAGGCGATCTGGGCAGCCGACTGCACCTTCGGAAGCATGATGCAGTCGAGATTCTCACCGGCACCTTCGACGACCTCGACCACGTCACGATAGGTCCAATGGGTGGTGAGATCGTTGACCCGCACCACGCGAATCTTCGATCCCCACCCGCCTTCGTTGAGTGCCGACACGATGGTCTTGCGCGCACCAGGTTTCGCGAGTGGAGCACACGCGTCCTCGAGGTCCAGGAAGACCTGGTCGGAATCGAGGCCCTTCGCCTTCTCGATCATCTTCGGACTCGAACCGGGCACCGCGAGGCAGGAACGCCGCGGTCGTTGTGTTCTGGACATGATCTCCCTATCTTGTTTCTTCGAGCTGGAAGGCAGCTGTGGTGGTTTCGAACTGGGCCAGCACTTCATCGGTATGTTCGCCGAGTAGCGGTGCTCGCCGGAGGTGGGTCGGGGGCGCATCCGCGAATTTGATCGGAGTGTTGGCGATCGTCAGCGGGTGGGATACGCCGGGATGATCGACCTCGACCAGCATGTTGCGGGCACGCACGTGGGGATCCGCATAGATGTCCTCGATGGTATTGACCGGTGCCACCGGGACCTTGCCGCCGAGTATTTCCACGATCTGGTCCTTGGTCCGCGTGGTCGTCCACGCGGTCACCGCAGACATGGTGAAGTCACGATTGGCCAGTCGGCTGACGTTGTCCCTCGTGCGTTCGTCCGTCGCCAACTCGGGGCGTCCGATTACCGCGCAGAGTTGCTGCCAGTGATTGTTGCCCGGCGCGGCGATACTGACCCACCCGTCCGCCGCGGGCACGACATCGAACGGGCAGAGCAGGGGATGGCTGTTTCCTTGCCGGGTCGGCACATCGCCGTTGTAGGAGTGCTGGTACACGGTGCGTTCGCACATTGCCAGCATGGCGTCGTACATCGACACATCGACGAAGCCACCGACGCCGTCGCGGCGAGCACGGTGCACGGCCGACAGCAGGCCTATCACCGCGAAGAGCGCAGGCACGGTGTCACCGAGACCGGGACCGGTCTTGATCGGGGGGCGGTCGGGCTCGCCGGTGATCTCCATCAAGCCGCTGAGGGCCTGGACGGTGATGTCGTACGCAGGCCAGTCCCGCATCGGGCTGCTACCGGTGCGTTCGTCGCCGAATCCGCGGATCGCCGCGTACACCAGGTGGGGATTCTTCTCCTGGAGTCGCTCGTAGGACAGCCCGAGCCGGTCCATGACGCCGTGGCGGAAGTTCTCTACGACGACATCGGCGTGCGCGACCAGTTCGAGCAGCGAGGTGCGTCCCTCTTCGGTGGTGAGGTCGAGAACGACGCTGCGTTTGTTGCGATTGACGCTCTGGAAATACCCACCGAATGCGCGTAGTTCGTCATCCGGTGCGAACGGTCCCTGCTCTCGGATGAAATCTCCATGAGGGGGTTCGATCTTGATCACGTCGGCACCCAGATCGCCGAGGACCATGGTGGCGAAGGGCCCCGCCAGCATGGTGGTCAGGTCGATCACCACGACATCGCTCAGTGGCCCGGCGGGCGGCTCTTTCATCTTGCCTGCCTTCCGAGGATCGAATCCGAAATGATCTTCAGCTGAATTTCGGACGTGCCCTCGAAGATCTTGGTGAGCTTGGCATCCCGCCAGTACCGTTCGACAGCGAAATCGGTGGTGTATCCGGCACCGCCGTGAATTTGCAGAGCCTCACTGGTCACTCGTTCGGCCATCTCGGTAGCGAGGTACTTGACCATCGACGCTTCCACGGTGTTGCGCCGGCCGGCATCGACTTCGGTGCACACCCGGTACATCAGCGATCGGGCCGCCTCCAGTTCGGTGGCCATGTGCGCGATCTTGAACCGAATCGCCTGGTTGTCACCGATCGGACGGCCGAACTGGACGCGTTGCCGCGCATACGCAACGGAGTCCTCGAGCGCTCCGCGTGCCACGCCGATGGCGCGGGCGGCGGTATGAATCCGGGCGGTCTCGAGATCGCCCATGGCGACCTTGAAGCCCTCGCCTTCGGGGCCGACCATGGAGTCACCCGCTGCGTAGGCGTTGTCGAACGACAACTCCCAGGTCTGCCATCCGTGATATCCGATCTTGCGTACCGGTGTGCCCGTCACTCCCGCGGGCAGCTCACCGCGAGGCTTCGGCATGATGAAACAGCTGATACCGCGCGATCGGTGGTCGCGGTCAATGGGTGACGTACGGGCGAATACCTGGAGGTAGTCGGCTCCGTCGGCAAACGTGCACCACATCTTCTGGCCGCTGATCCGCCACCCGTCAGCTTCCCTGCGGGCCCGAGTCGACAGCGCCGCCACATCGGATCCTGCATCGGGCTCGGACAAGGCAAAGGCGCTGAGGAAGTCGCCCGTGGCCATCCGCGGGAGGTACTGTCGGCGCTGTTCCTCGGTGAAGCCCGCGGTGAATTGTTGTCCGCGAGCGATAAGGCTCGACACGCTCATCCACGCGCGGGCAAGTTCCTCGACGATCAGGGCGTATTCGAAGACCCCGAGGCCCAGCCCGCCGTATTCCTCGGGAATCAGAACACCGAAGAAGCCGAGGTCGGCCATCTTCCGGCGCAGTTCCATCGGAATCTCGCCCTTGACCGGATCGAGTTCGTTCGCCACGGGCAGCACTTCCTTGGCGGCGAACTCCCGCGCCATCGCCTGGATCGCGAGCCGCTCGTCGGTGAGATATCCGGCTCCTGACGACCCGAGGTCGTCAACTACAGCAGTCATGAGGCTTCAACCCTTCATCCGTGCCTCTATGCGGCACAGTGTTCCGATATGAATCAGGATGCCGTACTGAAGCCGTGTTGGTCAACCCTCGGTCCGGTGAGCGTCCGCGGAATTGTCGTCCGTACTGGTGCGAGGTGTCGGTGCATCGACGTCGGCCCGGTCTGCGTACTCCGATGTCGGCCGGGACCCTGGCGTGAGTGGGGAGGATGGGCGTGCCGGGACTCGACGGAGTGTGCCGATATATGGCATAACGTGCCAACTTCCACTACGATGGTTCGCGGACGATCCCCCTGGATCGGCATGGAAGACAGCGCGTCGCGGCAATGAATGATGCCGAAGGGCGACAGGAACGGATCGGTGTGGGCTCATGGGCCGCGACAACGAAGAGGCGCCGGCGCATCGGCGGTTGTCCCACGCGCTGCGCGAGCAAATCGCTGCGGGCCAGTTCCACGGTGGTCGACAGCTTCCCACAGAGCTCGAACTTGCCGGAAAGTATGGATTGAGTCGGCAGACCGTGCGGCGAGCATTCTACGATCTCGTGGCGGATGGCCTGGTGTATCGCGTTCCGGGGAGGGGCACTTATGTCTCCGAACTGGGGAGTAGACGCCTCCGGCGGCTCGGACCGATTGAAGAACTGACCAATCTTCCCGCTGGTACCACAACAGAAATCGTTGCGCCTCTGCGACGGAGGGCCGACATCGAAGCCGCAAGCCGTCTACGCCTCGACAGTGACCTCGTCTCCACGATCGCGTATGTACGCCGCCACGCGGGAATCCTGTTCGCGATGACGACCGTCCATCTGCCGGATCTTCACGCGCAGCACCTGTGCGGCGGCGCGGGGACGGAGCCGGGCGCGATCGGAGTGCACACGATCATCGGTCTCTTGGAACCTCACCTGGCGTCTCCCGTTGTCGAACTCGTGCAGTCGATCACCGTGGCGCCGGCAGCCGAGGAGATCGCCCATCACCTCGACTGCCCCGCCGAGCATCCCCTGTTGCGCGCCGATCGCGTCTACTTCGATTCGGACAGTCGGGCAGTCGAGCTGGCGGTCAGCTACTACTTGCCCGAGCACTACACCTACCGAAACACCATCGGCAGAAGTTGAGGACGGGTGGCTGGGAGTGAAGACGACTCGCCCCGCCGTCCATGTACGCCTGGACTACGACGGCTCCTTCTCGGGCCGTGCGGCGGGCCCGAGGAGGAGCGAATCCGTAATATCTCCCGAGGACTTCGACCGCATGTCTGCGCGAACGTCAGCTATGCGGGCAGGGGAGAATGCCGATCAGGATTCTTCGCCCGAAATGTCGCTGCGAAACGTTTCCGGTACCGATATGGCGCCCACGAGCGTAACAACCGCAGTGGCCACGATGTACCACGGAAAGTACTGGGAATAACCGGAATTGGCCAGTGCGGTGGCCACAAGCGGGACCGTTCCACCAAAGATTGCCACCGAGAGCGAGTAGGGAAAGCCTAGGCCGCTCACTCGCACGTGCGGTGGGAAGTTTTCGACCATCACAGCTGACGTGATCGACGTGCAGAAGCTGAGCAACAGAAGCCCGACGAGCTGAATGCATATGAGTACCGCAAAGTTCGAACTCGTGATCGACAGCAGGAAAGGCGTCACAATGATGGTGCCGATGCCGAATGCGTACATGCATGGTTTACGCCCGTACCTGTCGGAGATGAGCCCGGCCACCGGCTGTGCGATCGTGTAGAGAATCAGCGTGATAATGCCGACCGTCATTGCGGTGGTGGCGGAGGCGCCGTTCTGGATCTGGAAGTACGTAGTCAGGTACGTAGCCCAAAAATATTGTCCAACACCCATTCCGGTTGCGATGGCAAACACGATGAGGGACTGTTTGGGGTAACGCTGCAGAGCATTGAGCGGGTTGCGGCTCACCGGTGCCGCGCCGTCGTCGGAGACGGTAGTTCCGAGCGTCTCCTGAGTTCCGCGGCGGATGTACCAGGCCACGACCGCGGCCAAGGCGCCAACGGCGAAGGGGATTCGCCAACCGTAGTCGCGCATCGCATCTTCACCGATGAGCGCGACGAACGCGGTGATGAAGGCCAGACATGCCAATTTCCCCATGCCCGACGCGACGAACATGAAGCTCGAATAGAAACCGCGTCGACCGTCGGGGGCGGATTCGACGATGAAGGCACCCGCAGTCGTGTACTCGCCGCCAGCGGACAACCCCTGCAGAATGCGGGCAACAGTGAGAATTATGGGCGCGGCGACACCGATCTGGCTGTACGTGGGGCAGACCGCGACGAGCAGGCTGCCGCCGGCCATGAGGCTGATGGTGAGACTCAAGGCTCGCCGGCGGCCGTACCGATCTGCAAAGAGTCCGATGAAGAGCCCTGCCAGCGGACGGGCGAGGAACCCGACGGCAAAAACGCCGAAGGCGCTCAGGAGCGGGACCAATCCCGAGGATTCGGAAGAGGGAAAGAAGGAAGTTGCGAAGTAGACCGCGAGGTACGAGTACGCGAGGAAATCGAAAAACTCGACCGAGTGCCCGATGGTGCCGGCAATCAGCTGTCGCCTCGGGTTCAAGATGGCCGGTTTATCGGATGTCTCTATTCTCATTGCGAAGTGTCTTTCTCTGAAGGCGTTGCGCGTGGTTCCGCAGGGCTTCTGGCTGCCTGTGGCTCGATGAGGTTCACGTCGTGGGCGAAGTTTTGAGGCACTGACCGTCCAGGGCCCGAGGCGTCGAACCCCGAATCGGGGAAGCTCCGCGATTGATTCGATCTCTGCAACGACCCTGGTGTGCTACATAACGGCACAGTGTTTCGAAAAATGAGTATCGTGCCTCGGATCACACTCTGTCAAGGTTGGTTCACGAGGATCATCTGCGGTGAAGTGTGTTGGCCTACAAGCCAGGTAGACGGGATGGCGGGCGCGGATACGCAAGGGCGGCTTCATGCCGAACCGAGGAACGATTGCTTGTCCCGTGTGCCGTTCAACGGTATGGTGTGCCATTGAATGCTCAGCTAGCGCACCGGGCGCTCCGGTGCGGAAAAGGAGTGGGCTATGGCGATTGCGCCGCACGAATCAACCAGTGTCAGCGCGCACGATCTCGCAAGGTGGGCCGCCGGCATCGAGCCGGGGCCCGCGGAACTCGAACTCGCTCGACGTGCGCTTGTCGATACCGTTGCAGTGACCCTTGCTGCAATGGATGATCCGGTAGCAGCGTGGACGGACGGTCTGCCTGCTGCGTTGCGTTGGGCAGCGGTCGGACACGTGCTCGATTTCGATGATCTGCACATACCATCCACGACGCACATCAGTGTGGTCTGCGTTCCTGCCACGTTGGCGGCGGGCGGCGGTGCGCGGGAGTATCTGGCGGCGGCGGGCGTGATGGCGCGTCTGGGTACTGCGCTCGGTTGGAACCACTACACGCAGGGATGGCACACCACCGCGACGGTCGGTGCCATCGCGGCTGCTGTTGCGGCGGGGCTGTCGCTGGGGCTCGATTCTGACGGTATCGCTATCGCGATGGCGCACGCTGTCCCCGGCGCAGGTGGCGTCCGCCAGGCCTTCGGTACCGCAGGCAAGTCGATGCAGGTCGGATTCGCTGCCCAGGCCGGTGTGCGAGCGGCCAGACTCGCCGCAGCCGGCGCGACCGCCGACCCTCGTGCAGTCGGTGAATGGTTCCGGCTCGTCGGAGGGCGGAGATCACCGCAGGTCGAAGGTCCCATCATTCCGGATGGTCTCGGGCTGAAGCTTCACCCGTGTTGCTACGCGCTCCAGCGTCCGATCGCTGCGATCCGGTCGCTGGGTAGGTTGTCGATCGACGACATCGCCCGCATACGGCTGCACACTCCGCGCAGCGCGGTACTGCCGTTGATCCACAACTATCCGAGTTCGGGTCTGGAAGGCAAGTTCTCGCTGAACTACGGTATAGCGGCCGCCCTGCTGGACGGGTTCCCCGATATCGGGAGCTTCACCGACGCTGCCGTGCAGCGGCCGGAAGTTCGGAACATCCTCGACAGCGTCAGCGTGGTTGCCGAGCCCGTGGGGGAGGGTGTGCTCGATGGAGACTGCACGGTAATCGTCGAACTCCGTGACGGATCACATCTCGAGGCCGTGGTTGAACTGCCCACGGGCCATCCGGGCCGGCCGGCATCCGTCACAGATTTCGAAGCCAAAGTTCGAGGGTGTGTCGGTGACGAACGCGCAGCCGAGATAGCGGAGCTGGACTGGATTTCGGCAGCAGCAATGCTGCAACGTCTTCTGCCGGGCGGTGTCAACTGAGGAACCGGGACGGAAATCATTCAGTCCAAGCAGAATTCAGAATCACATCGACGAAGTCACCCCGAACGAAGCCGGGTACGAAGTGTGCCAGCACATCGGCCTTCACGTTGCCGAACGTGGTGTCCGGGCGGTCTTCGAGACCGCCCGTGAAGGCAGCGAGGATCTCGTTCTTGAAGTTCGGCCGCGGGTGGGAGGCAACGACGGCGGCGCGTTCCTCGTCGGTGATCGCGTCGTAGCCGATACCGAGTACGTCGAGTTCGACTCCCCGGGTGAGCAGCGCGATCTCCGGTGCCATATGCAGTGGAATCTCGGGCGTGGTGTGAAGTGCGATGCTCGTCCACACGGTGTCTGCCTCGTCTTCGCCGATTCCGTGGGAGCGGAGGAAATTGCGGGCCTCGTCGGCGCCGTCGATCTCGAATCGCTGATCCGTGCGGCGGTATTTCGTCGTGAGGCCGAGGTCGTGGAACATCGCTCCGACGTAAAGCAGCTCGGGATCGAACGTGACCTTCTGGTGACGGGCTCGGAGGGAACCGAACAGGAACACGCGGCGGGAATGGTGGTAGATCAACGGGTTCGCGGCCTCCCGCACCAGTTCGGTTGCCTCGGTGACCAGGGCGGTGTCGGGAATGTCGATGCCTGCGACAGTGTCGGTCATGCGTTTCTCGCTTCCGGAGTAGTGGTCCGCGGGGTGCGGCTGCTCTACTTCACAGTGGCATCGTCAACCGCGGCGGAAACCGGCATTCCGGCCCACTTCCGCACAGATCGGGACATGCCCTGGCGGCTGCTTTCAGCGCTGGGTGGAGTGGAATCGCTGCCGATACGCCCGGGGCGACACACCGAGATGCTGGATGAAACTGCGTCGTAAGGTCTCCGGGCTGCCGAACCCGCTGCGCTGAGCCGCGGAAGTCACCGTGTGTCCTGCATCCAGCATGGCTTTGGCGGTGTCGAATCGGATCAGCTCCACGTACTTGGCCGGGGTGGTGCCCAGCTCGTCCTGGAACAGCCTGGTGAGATGCCGGGGGCTGACGTTGGCGCGCGCGGCGAGTCGGGTGATGGAGTGGTCACCGGTGGGGTCTGCGGCCACGGCATCGACCACCTTGCGGAGCTGTCCGGTGCGGGGCCGCGGCCCGCGCAAGCTGGGGGAGAACTGAGACTGACCGCCGGGTCGCTGCAGGAACACCACGAGCGACTGGGCTACCGCTCGTGCCAGTTCGGTGCCGTGATCGCGTTCGACGAGAGCCAGGGCCAAGTCGATGCCGGCTGTGACCCCTGCCGAGGAGAAGATGGTGCCGTCCTCGACGAAGATGGCGTCGGGTTCCACGGTGATCCGGGGATACCCGCGCGCAAGGGTAGCGGCGTGCTGCCAGTGGGTGGTCGCGCGCCGGCCGTCGAGGAGCCCTGCCGCTGCCAGGATGAACGCACCAGTGCAGATCGAGGCCATCCGGTCGGCATCGCCGGCCAGTGTGGTGGCCGCACCGGCGAGTTCCGGGCTCACCGGCGTCGACGGAAAAATATCGCCGCCCATCACCAGCGCGGTTGACAGATGACCTGTGTCCGCGGCATCGGCATCGACGGAAATCCGCATCCCGGTGGACGCGGTCACGTCGACCGCCCCGACAGAGCACAGCACCAACTCGTACGTGGCGCCGAGTCGATTGGCCTCCGTGAAGACCTCGGATGGACCGGCGACGTCGAGCATCTTCACGCCGTCGAACACGAGCACGCCGACACGGTGGGGCACATCCATGAGCTCATCTTCCTCGCATCGTGTTTCCATGGCCGGCAGGCTCGGACCCTTCCGTAGTTCCGGTGTTGACACCGGGGGTGCTGGAGGTCACAATTCGCATAGTTGACATGACTGTCACGTCATACTTTGTTCGATTGCCGAGGAGGCAGGATGACCACGTCCGTATCCGATATGCGAGAGCTGGGCCGACAGGTGAGCAACTGGGGTCGCTGGGGCGTCGACGACGAGCGGGGGACCACGAACCTCATCACGCCCGAGTGTGTCGCGGCCGCCGCAGCGTTGATTCGGACCGGCACGATCTTCGAACTGGGCATCCCACTCGACGGTGACGGGCCGCAGCCGGGAGGCAATCGGATCAATCCGATCCGGCTGATGGCCGAGAACGGGCAGGAGCAGGTGCTTCCCGGCGGCTTCAAATGGGCCGACGACTATGTCTTCATGCCGCTGCAGGCGGGCTCGCAGTACGACTCGCTGTCCCATGTGCACTACGACGATCAGCTCTACAACGGGCATCCGGGATCCGGCGTCACCGTCAAGGGTGCCGACAAGTGCGGAATTCATACTCAGGCGAAGGGGATCGCCGGGCGCGGCGTACTGCTCGACGTGGCCCGGGCGCGCGGTGTGGACTGGCTCGAGGCCGGGACCGCTATCACTCCGGACGAACTCGACGCCGTCGCCGCCGCTCAGAACGTCGAGATCGGTTCGGGCGACATCGTGATGATCCGCACAGGTTGGCGCGCAAAGTTTCTCGCCGATCACGACCCGGCGGGTTTCATGGCCGGTGAACCGGGTCTGAGTCTGTCGTGCGCGTCCTGGTTGCGCGAGCGCGACGTCGCGGTGGTGGGCTCGGACAACTGGGCGGTCGAGGTGATGCCCGGTGAGAACCCCGGGGCGTTGTTCGAGCTTCACATGGTGCTCATCCGGGACATGGGCATGACCCTTGCCGAGTTGCTCGACTTCGAGGAGCTGTCCGCCTCCTGCGCTGCCGACGGCATCTACGACTTCTTCTACGCCGGACCGCCCCTACAGTTCACTCGCGGTGTGGGATCGCCGATCAACCCCCTCGCGATCCGGTGAGCACCGATTCCACCGCCACCTCACCAGTACCTAGGAGAAACTGAATGCTGGTCAGCGACATCGTCGAGTACGGCGCGCGCAAACATCCCGGCCGGATCGCGGTGCGATTCGAGGACGAGGCAGTGACCTACTCCGAGCTGTGTGACCGCAGCAGAAGGCTTGCAGGCGCGTTGCTCGGCGTCGCGGCTCCGGGGGACCGGGTCGCAATCTTGTCCACGAACTGCACCGAATACTTCGACTGCTACTACGGTGTGCCGATGGCCGGGATGGCCTTGACCATCCTCAACTTCCGCTTGCATCCCGACCAGATCGCCGTGCTGATCGAGCACTCCGGTGCGACCGTGCTGATCATGGCCGCGGAGTTCGCCGGCACTATCGCACAGATTCGCGATCGAATCCCGTCCGTGCACACCGTGGTCTCCATCGGAACCGCCCCGGGAACCCTCGGCTGGGACGAGTTCGTGGGCGACGGGCCGGCGCCGGCGCCGGCGGTGCGGCCGGCACCGGACGACATTGCGTGGCTGGTGTACACGTCGGGCACCACCGGCACGCCGAAAGGTGTGATGATCAGTCATCGCAACCTGGTCAGCGGGATCACGTCGTCGGCGCTGCAGTGGGCACTGCCGGAGGACACGGTCTTCCTGTTCTGCTTCCCGCTGTGCCACGTCGGCGGGTACGTGACGTTGCTCAACCACCTGATGGGCTGCACCGTCGGCATTCTCCGCACGTACGACAATGCGACGTTCCTGAGTCTCGTGGAACGGTGGCAGGTCACGCAGACGGGCCTGGCACCGACCATGATCAACTTTCTGCTCCAGGATCCCGCGCTCGACGACCACGACCTCAGCTCCCTACAGGCAATCGGCTACGGCTCGTCGGCAATCCCAGCCCCGGTACTGCGTCAGGGGCTCGAACGCCTCCGCTGCGACTTCTACCAGGGCATGGGCATGACGGAGCTCGCCGGCAACGTGCTGCACCTCGACTACGACGCGCACCGGCGTGCCGCAAGTGGTGAGAGCGAACTACTCTCCGCCGCAGGCAAACCCATGCGCCTGGTCGACATCCGCATCGTCGACGACACGATGCGCGACGTGCCCACCGGTCAGGTGGGGGAGATGGTGATCCGCGGCGACCAGGTGATGACCGGCTACTGGCACGACGAGGACGCGACCGCCTCCGCATTCACCGACGGATGGTTCCACACCGGCGACCTGGTCCGCCGAGACGACGAGGGCTTCGTCTACATCATCGACAGAAAGAAGGATCTGATCATCAGCGGCGGGGAGAATGTCGCGTCTCTGACCGTCGAGCAGGCTCTCTACCGTCACCCCGCCGTCGCCGAGGCCGCGGCGATCGGCGTCGAGGACGAGACCTGGGGAGAGCTAGTCTGTGCGGTCGTCGTTCTCCGTGAAGGCGCCACCGCCACCGCCGACGACATCATCACCACCTGCCGAGAGCAACTCGGCGGATTCCAAGTACCCCGGCGGGTCGTCTTCATCGACACCCTGCCCAGGAACGTCACCGGAAAAGTCCTCAAACGAGACCTGCGTGAACGCTTCTCTCACGTAACTGTCTAGGCCCCACACAGCGCACGGCGGCGACGACTCCCGGTCGCCGTCGCTGCGCCCTGCCGAAAATACCTGAGCCCGACTTACTTCGGGCTTCCACGCCTTCCACCATGGAGCGACCATGAAACGCATCCTCGCCGTGGGCCTGACAGCCCTGTGCGCCACCGCGTCCCTGAGCGCATGCTCGGGCCGCGACACTGCGACCGCCGCAGGTGACTGCGACCCGGGCATCACCGACACCGAGATCCATTTCGGCACCAGCTTGGTGCAATCGATCGCCGGGCCTCAGGCGACCGCGGCATCGGCCCTGTTCGACGAGTTGAACGCTACGGGCGGCGTCGCCATGGGTGATGGCAAGTCCCGCAAGATCGTCTACACCGCACTCGACGACGGGTACGACCCGGCGCGCACGGTCGGCAACGTCCGGTCGCTGGTCGAACAGCAGCAGGTGTTCGCGATCCAGAACCTGATCGGCACCGCGTCGACCCTCGCCGTCGTCGACTATCTCGCGCAGAAGAACGTCCCGCTGGTGTTCCCCATGACCGGCACCGACGAACTGCTCGCCACCCTCGACACACGGCCCGTGGTCGCCGGTGCGGTCAACCCGCAGACCGGCTGGGAGGTCGCCGAGCGCGCCGAGCAGATCCTGCGAGATCACCCGCAAGCGAAAGTCGGGGTGCTGTATCCGAACGACAGCATGGGCAACGGCAGCCTCGCGGCCTTGACATCCGCCCTCGACGGCAGCGGTGCGCGAATCGTCGCGCAGCAGTCGTTTGAACAGACCACACCGTCCGTGGATTCCCAGGTCGTCAACCTCGCGAACTCCGGGGCCGACGTGTTCGTCAACTTCGCCACCGCCAGCTTCGTGACACAGTCCCTGAAGAAAACTCACGAGCTGAGCTGGAAGCCGGAGACCTACATCTACTCCGGTGCCACCGACACCAACTTCGTCCTGGCCCCGGCCGGTCTCGACGCCGCCGAAGATGTGCACTCCTTCTCCTGGATCTACGACGCCAGCAGCACCGACCACGACCAGCGACCGGGCATGCGCAACTGGCGGGCATTCGCCGAGCGGCACGCCGATGCGATCAAGTCCACCGACACCATCGCGGCGACCGGGTACAACACAGCTCAGCTGCTGGTCGCCGCCCTCGAACAGATGAAGGGGTGCACCCGCGCCGATCTGCTCGACTCCGTCCAGAACCTGCACGGAGTCACCACGGACCTGTCCATCGACGGCGTCACCTTCGATACCAGCGCGGACTACCCGTACGCGATCACCTCGATGGCTCCGATGACCTTCCGCGATGGCAGCTGGCACTACGACGCTGTGGTCACCCGCAGCACCGACCGATGAGCGCCGGGCCCCCGGATGTGCCCGCGCTGCAGGTGAGCGACGTTCGCCTGCGGTTCGGCGGAGTCGTCGCCCTCGATGGACCGTCGTTCACGATCGAGCCCGGACAGATCGTCGGGCTGATCGGCCCGAACGGCGCCGGGAAGACCACCTTGTTCAACTGCATCAGCAGGCTGTACCAACCGGATTCGGGACAGATCACCTTCGGGTCCACCGATCTGCTCGCGCTGTCGGCGGACGCTGTCGCCGACGCCGGAATCGCGCGCACGTTCCAGAACATCGGCTTGTTCCCGACGCTCTCGGTGCTCGACAACATCCTTACCGGGGCGTACTCACGCACCCGGGCAGGTTTCCTCGCCACCGCGTTGGGACTGCCGCGCACCCGCCGGGAGGAGGCCGACGAACAGCAGGAGGCCTGGGCGCTGCTCGAATCGATGAATCTCGAGCACGTCGGCCGCGAACTGGCAGGCAACCTGCCCTACGGCACGCTCAAACGGGTCGAGCTCGCACGCGCACTGATGCAACGACCCCGACTTCTGATGCTCGACGAACCGGCGAACGGCCTGATCCACGAGGAGGTCCTCGAACTCGCCGACACGGTCCGACGCCTGCGCGACGAACGGGGATTCTCGGTGCTGCTCGTCGAGCACCACATGGCCATGGTGATGTCGATCTCCGACCGCGTGGTGGTGCTGAACTTCGGGCAGAAGGTCACCGAGGGCGAACCGGCCGAGGTCGCTGCCCATCCCGAGGTCATCGAGGCATACCTGGGCGGTGCCGCATGAACATGCTCACCGTCGAAAACCTGCATGCCCGGTACGGGCGCGCGGAAGTGCTGCACGGCATCGACTTCCAGGTGCCGGCAGGGCAGGTGACCGTGGTACTCGGCGCGAACGGCGCCGGGAAGACCACCATTCTGCGATCGATCTGCCAGTTGGTGCGTACCACAGGGCGCATCACCCTCGACGGCCGCGACGTCACCGGCATGCGCACCGACCGGATCGCCCGACTCGGCGTGGCCCACGTCCCCCAGGGACGAGGCACGTTCGGAGATCTGACGGTGGAGGAAAACCTCCGCGTCGGTGGATACACCACTTCGGTCGCCGCCACCGACCGGGCGATCGAGCACTGGTACGACTTCTTCCCGCGGCTACGGGAACGACGTCGGCAACAGGCGGGCGGGCTCAGCGGCGGTGAACAACAGATGCTCGCGATCGCCCGGGCCCTCGTGGCAGGCCCGCGGTTGCTGCTCCTCGACGAGCCGTCCCTCGGCCTGGCACCACGCATCACCCAGGAGGTATTTCGCGTGCTCGGCCGGATCAGCGAGGAAACCGACACGACGATCCTCGTCGTCGAACAGAACGCGCATCTGGCCCTCGACATCGGGACGTCCGCGGTGCTCGTCGACGCAGGTCGTGTCGTCACCCAACGCGCCGCCGCCGGATTGGCCCACGACGAGTCGGTGCGACGCGCCTACCTCGGCTACTGAGCACAGGAGAGTGGTCATGGATGTATTTCTTCAACAGTTGGTGGACGGGCTCACGTGGGGCGCACTGTACGGCGCGTTCGCGTTGAGCATCGTCCTGGTCTACCGAGCCTCCGGGATCGTCAACTTCGCGCAGGGCGAGATGGCGATGTTCTCGGCTTTCTTCGCGTGGCAGTTCCACCAGTGGGGTGCGCCACTGCTCCTCGCTGTCCTCGGCTCGATGGTGGTGGCCTTCATCGGTGGCGC
This sequence comes from Rhodococcus sp. JS3073, assembly GCF_026810085.1. Lineage (NCBI taxonomy): Bacteria > Bacillati > Actinomycetota > Actinomycetes > Mycobacteriales > Nocardiaceae > Rhodococcus > Rhodococcus sp. JS3073. The sequence continues at coordinate 8,221,975 of NZ_CP113951.1, forward strand.
CGCCGCCGAACGAGTACTGATCCGGCCGCTGGCGTCCTCACCGAACCACATGCCGTTGGTCATCATCACACTCGGCCTGATGCTGGTACTCAACAGTGCCGCAGGGTGGATCTGGGGTGTGCAGAGCAAGGAGTTCCCGGCGATCGCCGCCGGACGGGTGCTCACCCTCGGTCCGGTCGCGGTCTCCCAGCAGTCACTGGTGATCGTCGGCGCCGTCAGCGTGGTCGCGGCGCTGCTGTTCGTCCTGTTCCAACGCACCAAGGTCGGATTGGCGATGCGGGCGGCGGCCGCCAACCCCGACTCCGCGCAACTGATCGGGGTCCCCGTCGGCCGCATGCTGATGATCGGCTGGGGCCTCGCCGCGGCCGTCGGGGCCCTCGCCGCCACCCTCGCGGCGCCGCAACTGTTCCTGCAACCGAACATGCTCGTCGCCTCGCTGATCTACGCATTCGCCGCCGCCGTCCTCGGCGGCCTCGACAGCCCGGTCGGCGCTCTTGTCGGCGGGTTGTGCGTAGGTGTCGCGGAAAATCTTGCCGGAACCTACGTTTCCTGGATCGGACACGATTTCAAACAGGCCGTGGCGTTGGCCCTCATCCTCGGGGTGCTGCTCCTCAAACCCGAGGGCCTGTTCGGTGCGCGGAAGGTGGCCCGGGTATGAGAATTATCGAACTGCTTCGCCGGCCCCGCGCCGAACTCGAACCACCGCGGTGGCTGGCAAGGGCCACAGTCGCACTGGTGGTCCTCGTAGCGGCGGTGGCACCGCTGGTGTCGGCGCCGTACGTCAACTTCGACCGCTCCATGGTGCTGGTGTACGTGGTGGTCGGGTTGGGGCTGAACCTGCTGACCGGCAACACCGGTCAGATCTCGCTCGGCCACGGCTTCTTCTTCGCCGTCGGCGCCTACCTCAGCGCGGTGCTGGTCGAGAACCACGGCGTCCCGTACCTGCTGCTCCTTCCGATCGCGTTCGCGGTCTGCTACGTCATCGGGTACCTGTTCGGTCTGCCCGCCCTTCGCCTGTACGGACTCCAGTTGGCGCTTGCCACGCTGGGTCTGGCGCTGGTGACCCCCGCGGTGATCAAGCGGTTCGAACACGTCACCGACGGGCAGGCGGGAATCAACATCGCCGGCGCCGAACCGCCCGGATTCAGCGGGCTCGAACGCGACCAGTGGGTGTACTACCTGTGCCTGGCGGTGGCGCTGATCGCCTACCTCGTCGTGCGACGGCTCTCCACGGGCCGGATCGGGCGATCACTGATCGGAATCCGAGAATACGAAGCCGTGGCCACCACCCTCGGTGTCCCGGCCACCCGCACGAAGACGACGGTGTTCGCGCTCAGCGCGGCCCTCGCCGGTGTGGGCGGCGTGCTGTACAGCTTCGTGGTCCAGTATGTCGGCCCCGAGGCATTCGGGCTGCCGTTGGCGATCGCCTTCATCACCATGATCGTCATCGGCGGCCTCGGCACCGTTCCTGGCGTCGTGTTCGGTGCGTTCTTCGTGCAGTACGTGCCGCAGTGGACAGCGGAGATCAATCAATCGGCGGCGGGTATGACCTATGGGGCGGCGCTGATCGTCTTCATCTTCGTCCTCCCGTACGGGGTGATCAGCCTGGTCCGATGGGCGCTGGGGCCGCTGGTGAGCAGGATTCCCGGAACCCGTCGACACACCCGGCCGGCGACGACGGCCGACGAGGATCCACGGGAACTGGCAGTCTCCCACTGACGACCGACATCGGCTTCGTCGAAAACAGGCAGTGCCCGGCGGACGGATCCGCCGGGCACTGCCTGTTGTTCGCGTTCTATCGGTTCAGGTGCCGGGGAGCGGCCACACGCAGACGGGCCAGCACCGCAATCGAGATCGCCCGGCGCACTTCGTCGTTCGAACAGTCCACCGCTCCCTCGCGCAGCCGGGCGGCGAGCTCGGCCTCGGAGGCGCACCCGAGTGCACCGAGGGCGTCACCGAGAACGGAATCGATGCCGTTCCCGGCGTCGAGTTCGCGTCCCGCGGTGCGCAGCAGGTTGACGCAGATCCGCAGGAGATACCGCTGCCGTTCGTGCGTGCCCTCGAGGGTGGGGCCGATGTCGGTCGCCAGCGTGTCGGTGACCAGATCGACGATCTCGGTGACGCTGGGCCGCCCGTGCACGGTGGGTCCGGGCGGGGTGGGCGGTGGAGTAGGCACGGAGTCGTCGAGCAAACCCAGCACATCGAGCAAGTCGTACTCGGATTCGCAGACCCGCCGTCCGATTGCCGCCAACTCCAGGGACGGCTCCGCCCCACCGAAGTGACGTTCGGCCTGAAACCTGCTCAGTACCAACCATCTCAGCGTTCCGAAGGCTTCCCACCAGTGCAGTTCGGACACCGAGGGGCGTGTCCCGGTGGCCTTCTCGTAGCCGTCGAGGAGCTGTTCGCGGGTGCCGATGCCGGCGACCGGCGCGGGCGCACCGAACCGCCAGGCCCGCACACACAGCCAGCCGAGGTCCTCGACGGGATTACCGAGGTGGGCGAGTTCCCAGTCGAGCACCCCGCGGATGCCGGTTCCGTCGACGAGAAGGTTTCCGATCCGGAAGTCGCCGTGTACCAATGCATGCGGGCGATCGGTCGGGCGGTGGTCGCGCAACCACCGCAGGCCCGCCTCGACCGCCGGACGGGGATCGTTCAGGTCGCGGTAGACGGCCTCGATCGCGTCCACCGGGTCGGTGGCGTCGAGCATGTCGAGAGTGTCCAGGGGAGTAAGGTGGATCCGGCCGAGCACGTAACCCATGTCCACGGCGAGGTGGCGGCGCACCGCCTCGAACGCCGGATCCCGCTGCAGCCGCCGGGGGAGTGCTTCTCCCTCGACCTTGTCCATGAGCAGGTACGGAGCGTCGATGCCGGGCGCGGTGTCGCCGGAAGCGAGGACCGCGGGCACCGGGACCCCGGCGGAGGCGGTGGCCCGCAGGCACGCCACCTCCGTACGCATCCGGGCGACGTCGCCGTGCCCGGGAGGGTCGCGGCGCAGCACCACCGGAAGAGGACGCCCGTCCGGGCTCTCGGCGTCGACGGCCCACACCTGCCGGCTGGCACCGCCGGTGAGTTGCCGGGGTTCCCCGACGGTCGTCCCTGTTCCGTAGGCGGCAGTCAGAACGGCGCGGACGCCGTCTTCGAGGGTGACGGGGGCGTGAGTCATCGCCACGGGGCGGCCTCCGGATCGCGCAGCAACCGACGGGCGGTGGACATGCGGTGAACTTCGTCGGGTCCGTCGTAGATTCGTGCGTACCGCGCCTGCCGGTACATCCGTTCGAGCGGGGTATCGGCGGTCAGACCGAGGGCTCCGTGGATCTGGATGGCACGGTCGACGACGTCGTGCAGCATGCGGGCACCCCAGAACTTCACCAACCCGATGCGTACCCGGGCATCCTCTCCGGCGTCCATCGCTCGGGCGGCATCGAGCGTCATGAGCCGGGCGGCGTGGATCTGGGCGGCGGATTCAGCGATGTAGCGGTGCACTTCGCCCTTTTCGGCGAGCAGGGAACCGTGGGTGAAGCGGGTGTTCGCGCGGTCACACATCAGCTCGTATGCCCGCTGCGCCTGCCCGAGCCACCGCATGCAATGGAAGATCCGCCCAGGGCCGAGCCGGTCCTGGGCCACCGCGAAACCCTTGCCGCGCTCGCCGAGGAGGGCGGAGGCCGGAACACGGACGTCGGTGAGCAGGACCTCGTAGTGATCACTCGGATTGTGCCCCATCGTGGGGATCGAGCGGACGATCTCGAACCCGGGGGTGTCGGTCGGCACGATGATCGCACTGATGCGCTCGTGCCGCGGGGTGGTGTCGGGTTCGGTCCGGGCGAAGACCGAACAGTAGCCCGCGTCCTGGACTCCGGTGGTGAACCACTTGTGCCCGTTGATCACCCAGGTGTCGTCGTCGAGCTCGGCACGCGTGGCGACCAGAGTGGGATCCGAGCCGGCCACTTCCGGCTCGGTCAGACCGACCGAGGGGAGCAGGTCGCCGGCGACCATCGGGGGTATCCATCTCTGCTTCTGCTCGGGGGTGCCGTGTTTGTGCAGCATCAGCGTGTCCTGCATGGAGACCGAGCCGACGGCCATCTGGCCGAATTCCGACCGTCCGATGATCTCGTTGAGGTAGACGAAGTCGAGGAAGGGGACGCCACCGCCCCCGAGTTCGGCGGGGTGGCCGAGCGCCCACAGGCCGAGTCCCTTGGCTCGCTCGCGCAATTCGGCGAGTGCCTCGTGCGCGGCCCCGTCCTCGTTCACCAGGACGGGTTCGGCGGGGATGACGGCCTCGTCGATGAACGAGCGCATCCGCGCGCACAGTTCGGCGAGGGGAACGTCGGAACGGGTGTCGGTCATGTCAGTGCTCCCGTGGGTGGGCGGCCAGCGTGCGCAGAGGCTGGGTGGCGGCGGAGTCGACGTATTCGTCGATGCGGGTGATCCGGCCGCCGACGACGCGGACGAACAGGCTCGCCGGCACCTCCAGCAGCCCGTGCCCGGGCAACGTGGCGCGCAGTACGTGCTGCTGAGCGAAGCCGTCCGGCAACTCGTGCCGGCGGATGTCCTCATAGCGCAGGTCGTCGAGGGTGCGTGAGAGCCAGCGCAGCACGCGCAGGTTCTCGGTGACCGTCTGCTCGCGCCCGTCGTCGTTGTGCCAGATCCGTGCGTCAGGTGCATAAAGTTCGGTCAGCGTCGTCTCGTCGCCGTCACTGACGGCGGCGAAGAAGCGATCGGCCAAGTCGTTCATGATCATTCGTCACTTCCGTGCGGTGCTACCGCTGTGGGCGGCGAAGCGGGTCGTCCGTCCTGGTGGCGGCAGCGAGGTGGTCAATTGCAGGCGGTGCCGGCCGGTACCGGTAGGCCTCCGGCCTGGAGCAGTCCGCTGGCGAGGGATTTGTGGAGCAGGCGCTCAGCCAGTCGAGCGGCGACGAGTTCCTTGTCGATGTCGATGCCGGTGGTGATGCCACCATCTTCGAACATGTAGACCAGTTCCTCGGTGGCGATGTTGCCGCTGGCGCCGGGCGCGAAAGGGCAACCACCGAGGCCACCGACGGAGGCGTCGAATTGGCGGATGCCCACGGTGTACGCCGCCCATGCATTGGCGAGGCCCTGACCGCGGGTGTTGTGCAGGTGCAGGCCGAGATCGATGTCGGGGGCGGCGGCGCGTACCCGGGTGAGCACGTCGGTGGTGCGCACCGGTGTCGCGGTACCGATGGTGTCGGCGACCGACAGGGCGTCCGCGCCCGAAAGAATTGCACGGCGAGCGATTTCGGCCACCCGATCCGGTGGGGTCGGGCCGTCGAACGGACAATCGAAGGCGATGGCGATGATCACTTCGAGATGGCCGCCGGCCTGGTGGACCAGTTCGGCGACGGGGGCGATCAGCGCGATCGACTCCTCGCTGCTGCGGCCGACGTTGGCTCGGTTGTGCCCGTCGGAGGCGGACACGACGTACTCGAGGCGGGACACGCCGGCCGTGAGTGCCCGCTTCACCCCGCCGAGACCGGCCACCAGCGCCGAGAACGTCACCTGCGGCCAGCGGCGGAGGTGGGCGGCGACGGCCTCGGCGTCGGCCAATGCCGGGACGGCTCGGGGGGAGACGAAGGACGTGACCTCGATGCGCCCGACGCCGGTGGCCGCGAGTGCGTCGATCAGCTTCAGCTTGGCCTCGGTGGGAATGGGGTTCTCGATCTGCAGTCCATCGCGGGGTCCGACCTCGCGGATGTCGACCCTCGGTGGGGTCTCGGTCATGAGATCGTGCCCTGATCGCGCAGCGCGGCGAGCCGTTCGGCGTCGTAACCGAGGAGCTCGGTGAGGACCTCGTCGGTGTGGGTTCCCGGTCTGCTTGGCCCGCCCCAGCGGACCCCGCCCGCGGTCTCGCTGAGTTTCGGGATGACCCCGACTCCCTTCACCGGTTCCGGGTCGAATCCTTCGTCTCCGGGCCCGACGGACGGGTCGACATGGTCGACGAAAATCTCGCGTGCGTTGAACTGCGGGTCGGCCAGTACCTCGGCAACGGTGTTGACCGGTCCGGTGACCACCTCGAACTTGGTCAACAGTTCGATCAGGTCAGTGGCCGGGAAGCCGGCCGCCCACTCCGCGATGAGCGCGTCGAGTTCGTCCTGGTGATCACCGCGCGCCGTGTGGGTGGCGTAGCGGATGTCGGTGGCCAGCTCCGGACGACCCATCGCGGCAGCGAGGCGCGCGAACAGGGTGTCCTGGTTGGCCGCGATGATCACCCACAGTCCGTCCTGCGTCCGGTACAGATTGGACGGTGCGACGCGATCGAGTCGGGTGCCGGAGGGCTGCCGGACGTGCCCGGTCTTGTGGTAGTCCGGAACGGTGGATTCCTGGATTGCCAGGGCTGCCTCGGTGAGCGCGGCGTCGACGATCTGTCCCCGTCCGGTGCGCTCGCGCGCGATCAGTGCCGCGAGGACACCCTGGAAGGCGAACATCCCGGCGAGGCTGTCTCCGAGGGAGAGGGCGAGCCGCGGCGGCGCCTGTCCGGGAAACCCGTTGAGGTGGCGCAATCCGCTGATGCCTTCGGCGACCGAGGCGTATCCGGGACGGCCGGCGTACGGCCCGGTCTGGCCGTATCCGGAGACCCGTGCCAAGACCAGCCTCCGGTTGATCTCCCGCAGGACGTCGTAGCCGACGCCCCAGCGTTCGAGGGTTCCGGGCCGGAAGCTCTCGACGACGACGTCGGCGGTGGCGACGAGGTCGAGGAAGATCTGCCGTCCTGCTTCGGTTCGCAGGTCGAGATTGACGCATCGCTTGTTGCGGGCGTGCACGGACCAGAAGTACTGGTGTCCACCCTCTGCCTGCCCCCAATCCCGCAGTGGGTCAGGACGATCCGGGGCCTCGATCTTGATGATGTCGGCCCCCATGTCTCCGAGCAGTCGTCCGCAGTAGGGGCCGGCGATCAAGGTGCCCAGTTCGAGTACCCGCAGGCCGTCGAGTGCGCCCGGGGGGATCTCATCAGTGGCGGTCGAGGGCGGCGCATGCGTTGTCATGGTGCTTGCCTTTGGGGGATGAGAAGGGATGAAAAATTCGGTGCTCAATCCCGGTTCAGCCCGAGTGCGCCGAGGCACATCTGGTCGAGGGTGTCGAGCAGAGCCGCCTCGTCGGCCTCGTCGCCCTGGATCAACCACAGGTACAGGGTGTGGTCGACCATGGCGGCCATGGCGCGGGCGGCCAGTACCGGGTCGAGGGTGGCCGTCACCAGGCCGTCCTGCTGCCAGCGTGCGATGGCGCGGGAGGTCCGGTCGATCAACTGACGACGGTGCTCGTGTCGGAGTTCGCGGAACTCGGCGTTGAACGTCGCGACCTGTTCGACGATCGCCATCAGTCGGGCGTTTCGGCGATAGGCCTGATAGTACGAGCGGTTGGAGGCGATCAGCTTCTCCGCCGGAGACAAATCCGTATCGGTCGGCTCCCGGCGGTGCATGTCCTCGAACAGTCGCGTGCTCAGCTCCCGGAACACGTCGTCTTTCGACTCGAAATAGCGGTAGAAGGTGCCGTAGGAGACCTTCGCCTCCTGGGCGATGTGTTCGACCCTGGTGTCGAGGAATCCGACCGTCTCGAACACCTTCTGTGCGGCGTCGAGGAGTGCGTCACGCGTCTTGCGACCACGCGCGGTCAGGGTGTCGGCCGTCGCCGGCGTGGACGGGGTATTGACAGATGACTTGCTCACAGACAAACTCTCCCAATAGATGACATGACTGTCAAGTCATTTTTTAACCCTTCTCGCGACGACTTCACCACATCGGAAGGACCGCTATGAGCACTTCGAACTCCAAGTACGAACTTCGTGGTATCAACCACCTCGCGCTGGTGTGCTCGGACATGCAACGCACCATCGATTTCTACTCGGGCGTGTTGGGCATGCCCCTGATCAAGACCATCGAGCTGCCGGGGGACCTGGGTCAGCACTTCTTCTTCGACTGCGGCAACGGCAACACCATTGCCTTCTTCTGGCTAGCCGATTCCCCCGAGGCCGCGCCCGGTCTCGCCGCCCCCAAAGGACTGCCCGACGAGGGCGAACTCGCCAGTGCGGTGGGATCGATGAATCACGTCGCGTTCGCGGTGCCCCCGGAACAGTTCGACGAGTACTACAGCCGGATGCAGGCCGAAGGAATCAAGGTCAGCCGGATACTCAACCACGACGACAGTCCCTCCGGCGTGTCCCGGCACGTGCACCCGGGCACCTTCGTGCGCTCGTTCTATTTCCAGGACCCGGATGGCGTCCTGCTCGAATTCGCCTGCTGGACCCGCACCTTCACCGAAGCCGATGTCTCGCACGAACCGAGGACCGCCGCCGACCGGCGCGTACCCACCGCATCCTGACCCTGCCCGCCGTCCGAAAGGAGCCGCAGTGCCCCGCTTACGTGAAGTGCCCCGCGCCGAAGTCGCCGACGAGAAGATCCTCTTCTTCTACGATCGACTGTTCGGGCCTGACAAAGATCCCGCCGTCGATCACGGCACCGTCCACGGCACTCCCGGCGACTGGTGGACCGTATTCGCCCAGTCGCCGGATGTGTTCCGGCACGCCGTACGCGGGTTCTCGCTCTACCGCAATGCCTCCCTGGACCCGCTGCTGCGCGAACTGGGGCAGGGCCGGGCCGGGTACGCGCGCGGAAGCCAATTCGTCTTCTCTCAGCACTGCAAGCAGATGCGTTCCCTCGGGATGCCCGAGGGGAAGATCGCGGCCGTTCCGCACTGGCAGATCAGCGACTGCTTCTCCGCACTCGAGCGGGCCGTGCTTGCCTACACCGACGGCCTCGTGTACGACGGCGGCCGGGTACCGGACGAGGTATTCGCGGTCCTGAAGACCCACCTGACGGATCCCGAGATTCTGGAACTGACCTACATCACCAGCCTCTACGACATGCACGCGACCATGTGCCGCGCTCTTCGTCTCGAATTCGACGACCGGCCCGAGTTGGTCGCCGAGGTCGAGATTCCTGCAGGTGTCGAGGTTCGGGATCTTTCGGCCGACCTGTCCGGGGAATGACCTGATACTCGAACATCTGTACAGCAACACTATTCGGCCTGCGTGCTGTCCGCCTTACCTCACGTGTCCGACAAGGTGTGCTGATGTTCGGGGGCCTCGTGGTCGTGGACCGGGGGAGACGCCGAGCACGGATAGTGTGCGACGCTCCTTGTCCGGCAAGGCGTCGGCCCTCCACTTCTTCACCGCCCGGTAGAGCCATTGGCCCACCTGTTCACCGTCTGCGGTGACATAGTTCGCGGGAACAAGTGCGTTGCCGTGTTCTTCGCGGTAGGCGGCGATGGCGGTGAGCATCCGTCGCCGCTTGGCGTCGGTACGTGACACGGCCGGAAGTGGGTCGTCGTCATCACTCCACAGAAATCCGATCGCGTCGAGTTGCTCGATGCGCTGGGGCGGCAGTGTGCCGAGCATGCGGGCAATCCGCTGGCGGTCCTGCCAACGTCCCAGTCGGAAACCGCATTCGGTGACGTAGTCGGCCGGGACCGGAGTTCGGGGGTGCTGGTGCTGAAAGGCGCGGTAGAGCTGCAGTGCGGAGGTTGCGGGCCTGTTATCTCGCATCGAGATCGCATCCTTGTGAAAGCCGTCGAGCGTTATCCGGATAGTCATCACTTCAAGTATGTCAACGAGTTTGACGATCTGTCACGAAAGTCGGCTCGTGTCGCCCCGGGAATGCAATCTCTGCCGGGGCGACGAGTGCCCGAATGCGGTGCTAGTCGTGGATGTCGACGGCGATTCTCGTCGGTTCTGTGAGAGTCGTGACCTGGAACTGCGGGTAGTCGGTACGGAGGCCGACGAACGACTGGGTGCCTCTCTCGTAATTCGGTGTGAGGTGTACCTCGACGACGCTGTACGCCGCGGGGTCCGACAAGGGGTTCGGTCCGTTGTACGCGGCGATCCCACTCTCGGCCGAGGAGTCCGTGTCGAAGAAGTAGATCTGCAGTATCGATCGACCGTTGATTCGTGTCGCGGTCTCTCGACCGCGTTGCGTTGCCTCGGCGACGTATTCGGCGCGCCAGCCAGGCGCGTATGTGCCGCCGAAGTCGTAGACGATGCGATCGAACCCGTCGTGCCGCTCGACGTGCACGCCACTGGCCGTAACTCCGGGGACGGGTGGAGTCACCAGCGCTGTGTGCGGGAAGAATGGGATGCCGGATATCGTCGGGCCCGGTGTTGTCGGTGTGGGAGGGCCGGGGGAACCGGGACCCACGTTCGGGTCCGTCGGTGGGGGAGGATCCGGTGGGTGGGGCGCGGCACCTCCACCGGACTGTGCGGCGGGGACCGTGTTCCACGGGATCGTCGTCCCGTCGACGGATCCGGTGTGTTCGCTGGTCGACTGGCAGCCCGCAGCCAGGGCGATGCATGTCACCATTGCCACGAACGGAATCAGTGTGCGCGTGTCGCCTCTCATGGTCTGGATATCGCCGTGCGTCGACGAGTTGTGACTCACCTCGAATGGACGGCGCGATCTGCTCCGGTCGTCGCGCCGCCGACGAGGTCCTCACCGAACCGTCCCGACATCCGGCGGATCCCCGGCGCGAGGGTTCTCGAAAGTACTGTGCAGCAACGGAGTGCGTGACGGTTGCGTGCGGATGGCTCGATCCGCTCGGGCGAGTCGGAGATGGCCTGCCTCGCGGTGGACACGGCAGATGGCCGTGGCGTTCACAACTCCTCACGTGGGCAGGTCGGCCCCGGACTGTTTGGCGGCCATGTACTCGGCGTACCAGTCGGGCCAGTTCGGGTCTTCCTCACCGGTGCGCTCTTCGTGCCCGCCGTGGGCGGCCGCCGCGCGCCGGAGCGCGGTTGCGAGGTCGCGTGCAGAGCCGAACGAGGTGACGGCGGTGTCGATGCGCCCGGGAAGCCGGGTGGTGATCTCCTGCAGCACCCAGGCGTTGCCGTCGGGGTCGCTGAACGACGCCAGCGAGAAGTAGCTGCGACGGTCCGGGTCCAGCCCGTCGCCTGGGCCGTCCGTACCGAGGTGGAACAGGGTCACCTCGACGCCGGCGGCAACCAGCTGGTCACGGGCAGCCTCGATGTCGGAGACGATGAGGTATCCCTTGGCGGAACCGGTTGCGGCCGTTGTGAGGTCGGCGCCGAAATGGATCGAGGCGTCGGCGCCGGGCGGGGTGAACTGGACGACGCCGGATCCCGGCGGTGTGACGTCTTGTCTCCAACCGAGCCGGGAGTAGAACTCGGTAGCGCGGTCGACATCCGTGACAGGGATGACGACGACCTCCAGCTTCATGTCGACTGACACGACATTCGTGTCGGTCGCTTCGTTGGTGTGAACTTCATTCGTGCTCATTTGGTTGCCTCTCTGGTCGAGTTGGGGATTGATCGGGGTGGTCCTTCGACCCACCCACGTTTCGATGTCTGGACATCAGGAGACGAACTGCTGACCACCGTCGATGTCGTACGTCGCACCGGTGAGCGCGGTGTTGCTCATGATGTGGACGGCCAGTGCGGCGACGTCGGTGGGGCCGACGACCCGGCCGATCGGAAGCGTTGCCCGCAATTCGTCCCGGCGCTCGTCCAGTCGATCTCCGAGCAGCGAAGCCGACAGCGGGGTGTCGACGAAGCCGGCGGCGATGAGGTTGACGCGCACCGGCGCGAGCTCGAGCGCGAGGGCCGCCGTGAACGGGGGAAGTGCCGCAGTGGCGGCGGAGGCGATCCCCAGTCCGTGACCGATGCGCCGGCCACCGGTTCCGCCCATGAGTAGCAGCGTGCCTCCGGGCCTCATCTTGCTCGCCGCGTTGCGCGCGACCTCGAGCCCCAGCACCACATGTCCGCTGAGTTGCTCGCGCACCTCGTCGGAGTCCATCTCGAGCAGCGGCGCGTAGCGCGGGCCCCCGGCCGTGACCAGCACGTGGTCGATCGGTGTCGGCAGCTCCTGGAAGAACCTCGCCAAGGACGCCGTGTCGTTGGCATCGAAGGCCGCGGTGCGTTGCGCGCCGACTTCTGTCGCTGCTTGCTCGAGCCGGTCGGGGTTGCGGCCGGTGAGGACGACCTCGGCGCCCTCGGCGCGGGCGCGGCGAGCTGTTTCGAGGCCGATGCCTGCGCTGCCGCCGATCACGACCACGGTTTGTCCGGCCAGTTCCGGTTCGCGCTGGATGGAGACTGGAGTGGTTTCGGTGGTCATAGTTTCTCCGATCGGTAGCGTCGGCTGCCGATGGCCGGGATGCTTGCGAGCAGAGCTCCCACGCTTCCTCCTCGGGCCCGCCGCAGCCGTCGGCAGGACCAATCGCGACCCAGGGGACGCCGTCGCGGGTTGCACCGTTTCGATCCCGGCAGTGGCGTGACATGTAGTCGCCGGACGGCGTCCACCTACGGAAATGCTTCTACAGTCGCCGCGGCCGGGCAAGGGCGGACGCACCCGAGGGGCGACTACCGTCGGCACACGATCGTGGGTGGTCTTTCGAGGTGTGCCGGTCGAGATCCTCAACTCCTCACGGGTGGGGGAGCGGTCTCGCGTTTCGAGTGTCGAGTATGGCTGTCATCACCGCGATTTCATTGCTCTGGTCACGGATCATCCCGCGTGCGATGCGGCGGATCGGTTCGGATGCAACCGCGTGGGTGGCAGCCTCGGCCATGTCGACGCCCCCTTGGTGGTGCCGAATCATGAGCTGTAGAAACAGTGTCTCGGCATCTGCTCCGCGCAGGCCGGCGAGCTGGGTGATCTCGTTGGTACTCGCTGCTCCCGGCATGGGTGCGCCGCCCGGGTCGCTCATGGCGTGATCCGATCCGTGCATCCACTGCATCGGGTGCGGGGTGGTGAACGGCTCGTCGAAGAGGTTGAGCCAGCCGCGCATCGTCGCGATCTCGGAGGTCTGTGTGACGACGATCTGGTCGGCGATGACCCGGACCTGCGGATCGACGTCCTGCGGCAGCGTCTGGGCGATCAGCACGGCCTGCTCATGGTGCACCGACATGTCCTGTGCGAAGCCGATGTCCGCTGATGACAACTGGACCCCGCCGGGGTTCGTGTCGCGCTCCGACTGCAGCAACATTCCGGCGGCGACCCCGGCGGCACCGAGCACGATGGCGCACAGCAGTAGGACGAGGGGACGGCGGAACGACGAGGGCATGGTGTCACTGCCCATAGGTCGAAGCCTGATTCGCCGGTGGTTGATAAACGGCGTCGTCGAGCTGCAACGCCATGAAGCCGTTGTCGCTGCACGAGGTCCAGATCTGGTTGCCGTGGAACTCCGGAGGCGAGAAGCACCAGTCCGCGGACAGGTCGCCGAACGCGACCATTCCGGCGCGCGGTCCGAACGCGACCCGTGGGTCCGTCTTGCCCTCGAAGACGGCGCGGGCGAGCGGAACGAAATTGAAGAGTGAGACACCGATCAGCGAGGACAGTGCGTGCGGTGAGTTGGTGAGCTGAACGTTCTTGCCGGTCTGTGCCGGCGGGTTGTAGTAGGCGATCTCGCTGATGCGGCTCAGATCGCGAACATCGAACACGCGGATCCCGGACGATTCCCAGGAGCACGCGAGCGCGGTCGGGTCGGCTGGGCGATCGACCACGCAGTAGTGCGGATCGTAGGAGAACACCGAGCCGCCTTGCGACGACCGAAGGTTGGCGGCGGTATTGGCCGGAAGCTGGATCTCGAGCTTGATCTTCTGCACGATCTCGGCGTGCGCCGGGTCGGCGACGTCGAACACTTTGATTCCACCACCGCCGGTTTCGTCGACTGTGAAGATGTAGGGCTTGTCCCCATATGTGACCGGGATGCTGTGCTGGTTGAAGAAGCCGTCGGTCCACAGGTAGGTGGCGACCTGCGGCACCGTGGGATACGGGTCGCCGCGTTGCACCGCACTGATGTCGAGGACGGTGATCCCACCGAGATTCGACAGGTACATCCGGTTCCCGTCGGGGGTGATGCCGAATCCGTGCCCGCCGAGTCCGTGTAATCCCTGCCAGATGATCCGCGGCGAGGCCGGGTTTGTGATGTCGATGGCGGTGAGGAATCCCGGTGCGGGGCCGGACACCCAGTAGGTGTTGCCGTCCGGGGAGAAGCCGCCCTCATGGGAGACGAACGGCAGCGGCATCGTGACGTCGGTACCGGCACCACGGTTGAGCAACCGGGGGTGGGCGCAGTCGGAAATGTCGTAGACGGAGAAGTAACCGGTGCCGGCAGCGATCGGCACCGCCGTGGCCGCGAGCAACTTGCGTGCCTTGTTGACCTTCAGGCTTTCCCAGGTTCCGCCCAGCATCGCGGGCTCGTTCAGCGTCGTGGACAACACCGGCTGCGCGGGGTTCGACACGTCGAGCACCTGTACGCCCGGCGTGGTGGGGTTGAGCAGGTTCCCGGGGAAGAACGTGCTGGTGTAGGAGCAGTGGTCGTAGGTCACCGACAGCAGGCCGCCACCGCGATCCTGTAGGCCTCCGACCAGCGACATGTTGCATCGATACCCCTGAGTGCTTCGGCCGTTGTTTCGGTCCTCGGCCGGAACGTCGCCCTGCAAACCCGTTTCCGGCAGCGAACCGGGACCGCAGTTCGCCCGCGGAACGGCCGTCGAACCGACGTCGTCGAAGAAGAACGTCTCGGCTGACGCGATGGCAGGCGCGGGGCTCGTCGCGACGCCGAGGACGACCGATACCGCCAGGGCCGCGGTCGCTACACCTCGCCGGGCACTTCCTGGGCCTGTCCGCGCGATCAGCATCGAGAACTCCCCCCGGCAATGTGGCCTCAATCACCGGAAGGCTAGCAACCCGTACTCGAGTTCACACACAAATCGGTCAACTCCGCAGAACCGGCAGACGTCGCGTGGACGGTGGCGAGATACGACGCGTCGGACGGATCCCTACACTGTGACTCGTGCGAATCGCGACCTTCAACGTCAACGGGATCCGCGCGGCGCAGCGGCGCGGCTTCGAGGACTGGCTTGGCGACCGCGGCCCCGATGTGGTCGCGCTTCAGGAGGTGCGGGCGCGTGCCGCGGCCATCCCGCCGGGGGTGTTCGGCGACTATCACCTCACGTACGACGAGGGGGATGTCGCGGGCCGCAACGGTGTCGCGGTCCTGACTCGGCGTGCGCCCGTCGCAGTCCGGACGTGGAGTGGCACGGCACTGATGCGTGCACCGGGTGAAATGCACACCGAGAGCGACGAACTGGGCCCGGAGCCACTGGCTCGGGGTCTGGGAGAGTTCGCGAACCAGGGTCGGTACGTCGAGGTCGACCTCGCCGAGGCGCCGATCACCGTGGCGTCGATGTACCTGCCGAAAGGCGGTCTTCCGGCCCACCTCCAGAAGCCCGGGCGGATGCGGGAGGCGCCCGACGGCGGAGCCCGGTACGACCGCAAGATGCGCTTCCTCTCCGCGTTCGCGCGACAGTTGACCCGCTCGCGGCGCACGGCGCGCGCACGGGGCAGGGAGCTTCTGCTGATGGGTGACCTCAACATTGCGCACACCCGTTCCGACGTACGGAACTGGCGGCGTAGCAATCAGGCCGAGGGTTTTCTGCCTGAGGAACGCGAGTGGTTCGACTCCATCCTGTCGCCGCGCACCCTCGTCGACGTCGTCCGGCGACACCATCCGGACGCCGACGGTCCGTACTCGTGGTGGTCGTGGCTGGGGCAGTCATTCGTGAACGACATCGGCTGGCGCATCGACTACCACCTCGCGACGCCGCAACTGGCGCGGGCCGCGGTCACGGCCGGCACCGATCGGGATCCGGCAGCCGACCGGCGGATGAGCGATCATGCTCCGGTCGTCGTGGACTACGACTTCTGAGCGGTCCGGTCCCCTCGTGCGGCGTCGGCAACCTGGAACTCAGGTGGTCAGTTTCATCGACAAGAAGGCCAAGGTCGCCCCGAACTCCCGGATCTCGCTGGGCTGGTCCGGCCGACATGCCCACTCGATCAGGTCTCGATCGGCCACCAGGTCGGCTGCGCGACGGCGGGACTCTTCGGGGTCGGGCGGTGTAGCCCGCAGCGCATCACCCAACCGGCTCAGGGGTTCGACGAGGGGAATGAGCTCGGAGGGAGGTCGATTCTCCGGCGTGAAAACCCGCTGAGCGCTCTTGATCACCGTCATTGCCGCGAGCCAGGAACCTTCCCAAGTGCCGGCCCGGTCATTCGGTGGTTGCATAACGCCAGCGTAGACATCGAGCGTCGAGTCTCGCGGGTACTGCCGTGAAATCGCGGGTGATCGGTCTACGGCTGTGCGACTACGGTGTTCCCGTTGCCGTCGGTGCAGTTGATCGTGTAGCCGATCTCCGCGGATCCCGGGTCTCCCGCGAGGCGGCATTCCCAGCCGTCGAAGCTGTACACCGGTTCACTCTTGTCAGGCGCGGCGAAATACTTCGTGAGCATGGTGTGCGCCTCGTCGCAACGGAGTGTTCCCTTCACGATGACCACGGTCGCAGGCTTGCCGGTCTCCGGATAGACAATGGGGCCACACTGATTCGATCCGCGTGCCTGCTTGGGGAGCGGCGCTGGAGTGGGCGCGATCGGCGGCGGGATCGCACTGGGGAGGCTCACAGGTATCGGGGTGTACTCGAACTTGTAGCCGCTGGTGGAGATGGTGAACCCCTTGTCCGTTGCATCCTCCCTGCACGAGACGCCGGAGAACTGCACATTGCAACTGAATCCGTCGATCGCCAGCGTGGTGTCGTAGGGGAGGACGTGGGCGTTGCCGGGAAAGGGTGCCTGGTTCCAGTTCTGGAAGCTCGGCTCCTTCCCCGCCTCGACCGCGATGACGTTCGCCTCCGCCGGCGGGCCGCCGTCGGGCGACGCGATCTGCGGAGTTCCCGGAACACCCAATGGCCCCGCGGTGGGATGAGAGGCACATCCGGCCAACTTCTTCGTGGGAATGATCGCGCACAGCCATTTCCCTGACGGTGTGACGAAGCCGTAGGAATCGGTTTCCGGATCGCCGGCGGCGTACTCCTTCGCATCGACACCGTTGACAGGTGCCTCCGCTGCCGGTGCCTCGCCGGAGGTGCTCGGCGCAGCCGATTCGGTGCCACCGGTCGACGATGCGTCCTGGGTGCAGGCCGCAAGAAGCAGCGATGAGGCACCGGCAATCGATGCCAGTGCCACCGCGGGCTGAATCCTGGTCATGCACCACATCCCTCTCTCGTCAGTCTGCTGGACCGATCGGATGAGATGTTCCCACGAATACCGGTGTGCCGCGTGGCATCGATCGATCCGTCCCGAACACTGCCGGCGACACGTGACCGGAGGTGTCGAGAAGGTCCACCCAGGTGTCGCATTACGCCACCCTGTGGTGATGGTGCCGGATCCGGATTCCCACGAGGATCGATCTCGTGTTCCTCGAATTGTCCGGACTCGCGGGCGGCAAACGGTGAGCCTTCGCGCGCACAGTGCGACCGCCCTGGTGACCGCCGTACTGGCGGTCGCGGTGGCGGCATCGGTCGACTGGCAGGTGTGCCGGGGCGTGTTCAGTGCGACGGAACTGGCATTGTTCGTGTTGGTCGGAGTGGTGTTCGTGGCGGCCGGCCTGGTCGCCAAGAGCCACCGGCCGCAGGACAACCTGGGGTGGCTGCTGGTTGCCGCAGGGCTGCTGTGGCTGGTGAAGGGCTTTCGGCTCTCGACTGTTCCGGCGCTGTTCACGGCAGGTGCGGCGCTGACCAACATGTACATTCCGGTGCTGATCCAACTTGTGCTCAGTTTTCCCTGGGGGCGGTTGCGCCGCCGGTGGGAGCGATGGTTCGTCGGCGGAAGTTACGCGTACTACGCGGTCGCCGTCGTGTCCGAGCTTGCCTTCCTCGACACTCACCGCATCAGCCCGGCTCATCCGCCGTCGTTGAATCTGCTCCTGGTGCGTGACGACCCGTGGGTCTTCGCGGCGTTGCAGGTGATGTTCGGTGCGGTGGGGATCGCCCTCGGTGTGGTCCTGATCGGTGTCGTGGTCACTCGGTGGAGGTCAGGTTCTCCGGCCTACCGGGCGGCTGTGGCGCCACTGTGGATCGCCGCTCTGCTCGGGACCGCCGCAACCGCCTGGACACCGCTGGTCTCCGTGTGGGTGCACAGCCCGCAGCATGCGTGGACGCTGCTTCTGCGATATCCGTCGACTGCGCTCATCCCGCTTGCGGTGCTGGTCGGGATGTGGCGCTACCGAGTCGCCCGAGCTGCGGTACGCAACCTGATGATCGAGATCGGCACCACCCCGCTCGGTGACGGTTTCATCGACGCACTGCGGGCGGCATTGCGCGACCCGAACCTGTCGTTGTGGTCGTTCTCCCGCGCGCACGACGGATATGTGGACGCGCAGGGACGTCCCCAGGTTCTGCCACCCAGGAACGATCCCCGCGAGGCCACGGCCCTCATCCGCGACGGTGTCCTGGTGGGGGCGTTGGTGTACGACCGGGCGGTCGCCGACCAGCCGCGGCTTCTGGCGGCCGTGCGGGCCGCCACCACTCTGGCGCTGGACAATCAGCGACTGCACGGCGAACTCGAGGCGCAGTTCGCGGAGATCCGCAGGGCCCGCGAGCAGACCGTCGAGTCCAGTGGTTCCGCCACTCGCCGGTGCTAGAATCTTGGGCATTGTCGCAGGTCCAGCAGTTGATGTCCTGGCATCTTCCTGTCGGAGTCGCCCGGCCGAGGAGGCCGTCCCATGGCTGAGTCATCGGTACTACCCGCGGATCTCGGCGGCAGCCCAGATCTCGAACGCATCATCCTCGAACACGCCTATCGCGGCGCGTATCTGCAACTCGCACTTCGTGGCGTGCTGGTGCTCTTCATCGCATTGACGCTCGCCTTCGTCCCGCCGATGAACGATGCGGGCGTCTGCGTCGCGATCCTGATCTGCTACGCACTCTGGTCCGGCGGGCTCGCGCTGTGGACTCGTCGGGGCGGTCCGGGGCCGGTGAACGCGATGTGGCTCGCGCTGTTCGTCGACCTTGCGGTACTCGGTTGCCTCACCCTGTTGACTGGTATTGCAGCACAACAGAGTTGGACCGCGGACATCCTGAGCAACGGTTTGTTCGTGATCCCGCTGCTGGCCTCCACGCAGCTGCGCCCGGGCGTGTGTGCGTCCGTGGTCGTGCCTACGGTCTTGGTGTTCCTGGCAGCCAGCTGGGCCACGATGGCCTCGAACGAAGAACCCTGGGCCTCCATCCTGCTCAGCACGATGGCCCTCGCCGTCCTCGGTGCGGGCGCCGTCATGCTCAGCAGAATCCAGCGGTCCAGAGTGCTGACCATCGGTCACCTGGTTCGCGACCGCACCGCCCTGCTCGCCGAATTGATGGGTCTCGAACAACGCGAACGACGTGCGTTGTCCGAGCAACTCCACGACGGGGCGCTCCAATTCGTCCTGGCCGCAAAGATGGACCTCGACGACCTCACCGGCAGTGCCGACCCGGAGGCGGTCGATCGCATCACCCACGCACTCACCGAATCCGCGACCCTGCTCAGGGCGACCGTCTCGGAGCTGCACCCCACTGTGCTCGATCGTGTCGGTCTCGCTCGCGCTCTCGGCGATCTCACTCGCTCTGCCCAGGCGCGTGGCGGTTTCGACGTGGAGCTCCTGACTTCGGAGTGGGTCGACGACTTGCGCACATCGGCTGATGATGTGCTGTTCAGTGCGGCACGCGAATTGCTCAGCAACGTGGTCAAACACGCGCAGGCCCGTACCGTCCGAGTCGAGCTGGCGCGGTGGGGTGAGCATGCGGTGCTCGATGTCACCGACGACGGGTGCGGCATCTCCCGTGAGGCGATCGATCGAAGCCTCAGCAGAGGCCACATCGGACTGACATCGCACGAACTCCGTGTCGTCGCGGCCGGGGGCAGCTTCTCCGTCCACCCCGGATCCCGATCCGGGACGGTTGCGCACATCGACATGCCGTTCGAGATCGTGACAGCACCCGATTCCCTCACCACCTCGGCGTACTAGCAGTGCGCGGGTCTCTGAACTGCTGAGGTTCGGGGGCTACTCGACGCCGAGCATCACCTCGGTGGATTTCACGAGCACCGTCGCAGCCACACCCGACTTCAGGCCGAGTTCCTCGACCGCCTCCTTCGTGATGGATGCGGTGACGATCTGCTCGCCGCCGTCGAGCTTCACCTTGACCGTGGCCATCACACTGCCGAGGGTCACCTCGGTGATCGTTCCGCTGAGCTGGTTCCGGGTGGACAAACGCATCGTGAACCTCCATCTCGGGCCATGTCTGTCCGACGCTAGCCGCAACCACCTCGGAATGGGAGTGGAGTGAACGTGTTCGGATCAGTCCGATGTGACAGTGGACGAGCTCGGTTCGAGGAGGGCAGTGACGCAGGTCGGGCCCAGGCCTATCTCCGGCCACCCCGCAGCGATCATGATGTCGTGCGGGCACGTACACGTTCCGAGCCAATAATTCGGCTCCGTACGGTAAGCGGGTACCCCGCCCCACTTCAGCGGCGAGCCGGATCGTGGCAGGTAGGGGTCGGCTTCGCCCTCCACAGACCCCAGCTGCAGCAGCACCGACAGATACGACCACTGGGTGTCGGGATCGGTCGGATCGGACAGCGATCGTGTCTCGTGACGCGCACGTTCGGCGGCGCGCCCGGTCGCGGTCAACGCGAGACGGACGTGGATTCCGGACGAGAAGGCGACGATTCCGAGCAAGTCGAGGGTGATGTGAGTCTTGGACGCCAGGATGGTGGGACCGTGCACTGCGGTCCCACTGGCTGCCGGCGGCGCGAATGCCGGCCAACGCACTCTGCGCATGCCCCGATGGTGCACCTACATCGAGGCAGAATCAACGTGCCACGCCCGCACCGCCGCGGTGTTGTGGAGGCCGCTTATCGTGGAGGGGGTCACAGGCGGGTGTGGGACGGAAGGTTCGCAGGGGAGGGAGTATCCATGGAGGCTCTGCCGGATTCGGGGATGTTGCTCGCGGTCCTCGAACACACTCCGGCGTTGGTGTTCGTGTCCGAATTCGTGTCGGGGCGGATCGTGTATGTCAATCCCGCGGGTGTCGGTCTGCTCGGATTGGGAGATGCCGTGCACGCGTACGCGAGGACGACGGCGGAGCTTTTCACGGATGTCGGCCTCGTGCAGGCCCGTGAGGTGGAGTCTGCTCTGGTCGAGCGGGGGGAGTGGAACGGGCTGACGGAATTCCGCCATTTCGTGACGGGTGAGCCGATCCCGATGCTGATCTCGACATTCGTGCTGCAGTACACGCGGACCGGGCCGTCGCTGATCGCATCGATTGCGCAGGATCGCCGCGGTGCAGAAGTGGACGAACAACGCCTGCACCGCGCTCTGGGGGAGTCCGCGTACCGGGCCCGCGAGCAGCAGGCGATCGCCGACTTGAGCCAACTCGCCGTCGGCGGAGACCTCGACGAACTCCTCGGTGCGGCGGCCGGTGCGGCCGCCGCACTGATGGGTGTGCAGTGCTCGTCGATCGCGCAGATGTCCGACGACGGCGCACTCGCCGTGCTGGCCTATCGGGGACCCGAGCCCTCGCCGACGGTGTTCGCCCCGGGAAGGGGATCGCAACCCGGATTTGCCGCGGCCAGCGGGTCGGTGATCGTATGCGCCGATCGGGTCCACGAGACCCGGTTCTCCACTGTCGGGATGACGGGGCGCGGGCTGCACAGCGGGGTGTGCGTTCCGATCGGCTCCGAAGTTGTCTGGGGTGTGTTGACCGCGCACAGTCGTCGTCGCCGCGAATACACCGACCGTGATCTGACCTTTCTGCGCTCGGTGACGGCGGTGCTGTCCGCGGCTATCCGCCGCATCGAGGCCGAAGCCGCGTTGGTGCACCAGAGCTTGCACGATCCGCTGACCGGGTTACCGAACCGTGCGTTGGCCCGCCGTCGGCTCGACGAGGCCCTGGACGCCGCGCCGCGCGGCGGCACCCGCGTGGCGCTGTTGTTGGTCGATCTCGACGACTTCAAAATCGTCAACGACAGCCTCGGCCATGCCGGCGGCGACGACGCACTGATCGTTCTCGCCAGGCATCTCCGGTCGGCGGTGCGCCCGGGCGATACTGTTGCCCGCCTCGGCGGTGACGAATTCGTGGTGGTGTGTGAGCACGTCGCAGGTGCAACGGAGGCGGTGGCAATTGCCGCCCGGATCACCGGAAGCCTCGCCGACCTGAACCGGGCAGAATCTCTCGACTGGCCGATCAGTGCCAGTATCGGTGTCGCACTGTCCGATCCGGAGTGCACCCGCGAAGAACTCGTCCGCCGGGCCGACTCGGCGATGTATCGGGCGAAAGCTACGGGGCCGGGCGGTTACGCGCTCTACGACGGCACCTTCTAGGACGGCACCAGAGCCCGATCGGTGCACAGTGGCCGACGTGGCAGGAAGTCGCGGCCGCCGATAGGCACCCTAGGGAGGGGAAATTGTCATCTTGACGCGGATCTCGACCCGTCGAATACTTGCTGGACAGGGCGGATCCCGTCGACATCCGACGAAAAGACTCCGCGCTTCGCCCTTGTGACAGAAAGAATTTCGCGTCGTCGACTGCTGGTGAACGCATCGGCGTGTCTGGTCGACCTGCATCAGAGGTGAATGCGATGAACGCGTGTGCGCACGTTGGTACGAAGCCTGCCCCACTCGGCGG
Source organism: Rhodococcus sp. JS3073 (assembly GCF_026810085.1). NCBI lineage: Bacteria > Bacillati > Actinomycetota > Actinomycetes > Mycobacteriales > Nocardiaceae > Rhodococcus > Rhodococcus sp. JS3073. Next base: position 8,244,485 of record NZ_CP113951.1, read on the forward strand.
GCATCGCCGCGACGTCGTCGTGGATGTCGGACAGGACTGAGGCGCCCGATGGCCGATTTCGACCCATATGCGACACAGGCGGCGTCGGTCCGTGCAGTCGGCCACGGAATCGTGGCCGAGTTGGACGCCGCCGGGTTCGCAGGTGCCGAGGAGGTGGGCCGGGGCGGGTTCGGTGTGGTGTACCGCTGTCTGCAGCGTTCGCTGGGTCGAATCGTGGCGATCAAGGTCCTGACGTCGGACCTGGACCCGGAGAATCGTGAGCGTTTCCTGCGGGAGGGCTACGCGATGGGTGGGCTCTCCGGCCACCCGAACATCGTCAACATACTGCAGGTAGGCGTGACCGACGCCGGTCGCCCGTACATCGTCATGCACTATCACCCGCGCGATTCACTGGCGGTCCAGATACGCCGAGAAGGTCCGTTGCCCTGGCCGGAGGCGATCAGCATCGGGGTGAAGTTGGCGGGAGCTTTGGAGACGGCGCACCGGACCGGCACGCTGCATCGCGACATCAAACCCGCGAACATCCTTCTCACCGACTACGGCGAGCCGCAGCTCACCGATTTCGGTATCGCGCACATCGCCGGCGGATACGAAACGGCCACCGGCGGGTTTACCGGGTCACTGGCGTTCACCGCGCCGGAAGTGCTCAACGGGGAATCGCCGACGGCGAGATCCGACGTCTACGGATTGGGCGCGACGATCTTCTCGCTGATCGCGGGGAGGGCGGCGTTCGAACGGAAGACCGGTGAGGAGCTCGTTGCGCAGTTCGTGAGGATCAGCAGCCAGCCGGTGCCGGACATGCGCGCACAGGGCATCCCGGACGGCGTGTGCGCTGTGATCGAGAGGGCGATGGCGACGAATCCCGCTGCCCGGCCGGCGTCTGCCGAGGAGTTCGGACACGAACTCCAAGCTGCTCAGCAACACATCGGTTTGCGTTCGGACGCGATGGCGCTGGCACCCCTGGAGGCCGCGCAGGCGACCGAGGAGCACCCGTCGGATTCCGGTGCCGATGGATACCGTCGCATCCAATACGAAGGTTCGGACAGCGGTCAGCGTCCGTGGGGCGAACCGACCCAGCAGCTCCAGCCGGATTCTCATCCGTCGGGACCGCCGTTCTGGCCGCCGAATGGCCCGCCGCCCTGGCCGCCGACCGGAGAATCGGGCAGCATCGGAGAGTCCCGCACAGGCCGGCGCGCGGTCCTGACCATCCTGGCACTGGTCGTCGCGCTGGTGCTGGCCGGCGGCGGCTACCTCGTGCTTCGGGAAACCCCCGGCCCAGGCACCGCACGACCTACCGTCCAGGACGCCGGCGCGTCTCCTGCCGTCGACCCGACTGCGGCGTGGCGACCGGTCAAGGATGCCCGTGTTGCCCGCCAGCAGACGGCAACGACAGTCTCGGACGGGACGATCTGGGTCTTCGGAGGGTTGGACGACAACGGCGTCTCCGCCCAGCAGGAGGGCTATGACCCGGCGATCGACACCTGGAAGGCCGGCCCCGACCTTCCGGTCCCGCTCAATCATGCGATGGCTGTCACCTACAACGACGAACCCATACTGATCGGCGGTTGGAAAGCGGAAGGTCAGAACCTGACCGCGGTCGACTCCGATCGGGTGATGGCCATGCGCGACGGCGGGTGGGTGGACCTGCCGCCGCTGAACGCACCGCGGGCGGCTGGGGCCGCGGCCGTGGTCGGCGACAAGATCGTGGTAACCGGGGGACAGGCGAACGGTCAACTGGTGGCGACGACCGAGGTGTTCGACGGCACGAAGTGGACGACCGTCGCGCCTGTCCCCACGCCACGGGAGCATCTGGCCGGGGTGTCGGACGGGACGTATTTCTATGCGATCGGTGGGCGGGATCTGGCGTCGGACCAGAACACCGCCGCGGTCGAACGGTTCGATCCCGCCGCGGGAACGTGGACGACGTTGCCGGCCATGCCCACTCCTCGCGGTGGGCTCGGTGCGGTGTTCATCGACGGCCGCATCGTCGCGGTCGGTGGTGAAGAACCGACTCGCGTGCTGTCGACGGTCGAGGCCTACGACGTGGTGGCCGGGACGTGGTCGGAATTGCCGGCCCTGCGCACGCCGCGGCACGGGATGGCGGTCGGCGCGGTCGGCAACACGGTGTATGCCGTCGGCGGCGGCATCAAACCGACACACGCCGAATCGACCGCTGTTTCCGAGGCCCTGCAGATCGCGCCCCGCAAGACCCAATGGGCGCCGGCGTGGCGTCCGCTGAAGGACGCGCCGATCGCTCGTCAGCAGACGGCGACCGCCGTCGCGGACGGCACGATCTGGGTGCTCGGCGGACTCGACAATGCGGGGTCGACCCCGAAGGTCGAGGGGAACGACCCCGCCATCGACACCTGGAAGGCGGGCCCCGACCTTCCGGTTCCCCTCAATCATGCGATGGCCGTCGAGTACGGGGGCGAGTTGGTGGTCCTCGGCGGCTGGGTGCCGAAAGGCCCGAATCTCAGCGGGACGACGTCCGACCGGGTGCTCGCGCTGCGGAACGGCAAGTGGGTGGATCTGCCCCCACTGAACGAGCCCCGGTCCGCTGGTGCCGCAGCGGTGGTGGGCGACAGGATCGTGGTGGCCGGAGGGCAGGCGAACGGCGCACTGGTGCCGACGACCGAAGTGTTCGACGGCACGAAGTGGACGACCGTCTCGGACATCCCCACGTCACGGGAGCATCTGGCCGGGGTGTCGGACGGGACCTACTTCTATGCGATCGGCGGGCGGGATCTGGCATCGGATCAGAACACCGCCGCGGTCGAACGCTACGACCCCGCCGCGGGAACGTGGACGACGTTGCCGGCCATGCCGACCCCTCGCGGTGGGCTCGGTGCGGCGTTCATCGACGGCCGCATCGTCGCGGTCGGTGGTGAACAACCGACCAAGGTGCTGTCGACGGTCGAGGCCTACGACGTGGCCTCGGGGACCTGGTCACCATTGCCGCCCATGCCCACGGGGGCTCACGGCATGTCCGTTGCGACGGTCGGTCACACCGTCTACGCCATCGGCGGCGCCCTACGGCCCACCCACGCGGAGTCCACCGCGACCGCCCAGGCACTGGATTTCTGGTGAGAGTGCCGGGTGCCGGGTGTCGATGGGTCGATTTTCCGAATGTCTTCTGTCCGTGTAGTTGTGCTCAGTAGAGGGGGACTAGACTTGTCGTTGGAGGGGGCGGGTTTCGGATGAGATGCGACCCGGGCAGGAAGTGGTTCGTGATGAAGGTGACGGCGAAGGCCACCCGTCGTGGCGGCTGGTGGGTGGTGGAGGTTCCAGGAGTCGAGGCGGCTGTCACTCAGGCGCGGCGGCTCGATCAGGTTTCTGCCATGGTGGCGGATGCCGTGCATCTGGTCGAGGATGTGCCGGCCGAGGACGTAGAGGTGATCCTCGACTACGAGATCGGGGATTCGGCGGCGCTCATGGAGGCTCGAGCGGCCCACTTGCAGGTCGAGTCCGCCGCCCACGCGCAGGAATGTGCAGCGCGTGCCTCACGGGCCGCGGTCGCGCATCTGCGCCGATCGGGTCTCTCGGTGCGTGATATCGGCGTCATCCTCGAGTTGAGCCCGCAACGGGTCTCCCAGCTCGATAGAGCCGGCGCGCGAGCCTGATGACGGTGCGAGCGGCGGGTGCATTCTCCGAGCCGTGATGTCGGTCGCCGAGTATGTTCCCGGCACTTGTGCTGTCGCAAAGGATTTCGATGTCCGACACCATCACGATGTTCCTCGCCGGCGACGTGATGACCGGTCGGGGAGTCGACCAGATCCTCCCCTTCCCCGGCGACCCGGAGTTGAGGGAGCGCTGCGTCCACGACGCCCGCGAGTACGTGGCGTTGGCGGAGAAGCGAAATGGCTCGATCCGCGGCCCCGTCGGGTTCGGGTGGCCGTGGGGTGAGGCGTTGCCCGTCCTCGACGCGGCCGAGCCCGACGCGCGCGTGATCAATCTCGAAACGACCGTCACCACGTGTGCCCGCTTCGCCTCCAAGGGAATCAACTACAGAATGCATCCGTCGAACCTCGGGGTGCTCACCGCTGCGCGGATCGACGTCTGCGTGCTGGCGAACAATCACCTACTCGACTTCGGTGCCGATGGGCTCGTGGAGACCCTCGACGCGCTGGCCCGCAACGGCGTGCGGACCGTCGGAGCGGGGCGCACCGTGGCGCAGGCGTGGTGTCCCGTGGTCGTGGAGGCCGGGGCGGGTCGTCGGCTGCTGATCTGGGCGGCAGGGATGACGTCGAGCGGAGTCTCGCCGCGCGGGGCGGCCCGCCGGGGCCGGCCTGGTGTCGCGTTCCTTTCGGAGCCCACCGGCGCCGAGGCGGACCGTGTGCTCGACCGGACGCGGCTGATACGACGGAACACGGACGTGGTGGTGGTCTCTCTGCACTGGGGTTCGAACTGGGGCTACGACGTGCCGGATGCGCATGTCGAATTCGCGCATCGGCTCGTCGACGGTGGCGTCGACGTGGTCTTCGGGCACTCGTCGCATCACCCGCGGCCGGTCGAGATCTACCGTGGCCATCCGATCTTGTACGGCTGCGGTGACCTGATCAACGACTACGAGGGCATCGGGGGACACGAGGGCTACCGCGACGATCTGCGGCTGCTCTACCTGGTGACCCTCGACGCGCGCACCCGCGAACTGTGCGAGCTGCGAATGGTGCCGATGAGATCCCGGCAGATGCGACTGCAACGCGCGTCGACACGTGACACCGAATGGCTACGGCGGGTTCTCGACGGGATCAGCCGCGGCTTCGGCACCCGCATCGATGCAGGCGACGACGTCCTCGTCGCCCGCGCGAGGCACGCGAACTGGTAAGTGGCGGGTGTGTGCCGCAGCGGGGTGCGCAGCGCACACCGTGAGCGGATCCCACCAAGGTTTTGTCGGAAGGGCACTGCTTCTGGATTGGACGTATGGAGGGCACAGCACAGTCCTCGATACGGCTCGGAGACGTCCTGAATTCGAGGCGCAGGCGGACCTTCGTCGGGCGCCGGGTCGAGCGCGAATTGGTTCGGGCCGGACTGGAGTCGGCCGATCCGCAGTTGTCCGTGCTGTTCCTGCACGGCCCCGGAGGGATCGGGAAGACCACGTTGCTGGGCGAGTTCGCGGAGGTCGCGGCGGAAACGGGCGCGTCGGTCGCCCGGCTCGACGGGCGCGATGCCTGAGTGGGCACCGATTTTCCGCAGCCGGTGAGCGGAATGACCGTCGTGAGCGCCAGCCGACCATTCTTGGAGGGCTACGTGCGTGCCCGGGTGGGCGAACTGGAAGGGGTCACCATCGTGGATCGCTGCGATGCCGCGGGCATCACCACGACGCCCGACCGCCTTCGCGTCACCGGAGCCCGCGTTCTCCGGCGGGCCGACGGCAGTACCGAGGAGATCCTCGACGCCGACCTGGTGGTGGACGCGACCGGACGGGGCTCGCGTGCCCCAATGTGGTTGGCGGATCTCGGCTTCGGACGCCCGGACGAGGACAGGGTGCACGTCGGCCTCGGCTACGCTACCCGCATCTACCGTGCCCCGGCGCCGGGGTTGGGCGACGACCGAGGGATCGTGATCGGTCCGACACCCGATTCTCCGCGAGGGGGCGCGCTACAGCTGCTCGAGGGAAACCGCGTCCTGGTGACGCTGATGGGGATGCTCGGCGATTATCCGCCGGCCGATCCAGACGGCTACCTCGACTTTGCCCGGTCCCTGGGGATCCCCGACCTCTTCGAGGTGATCCGGGACGCAGAACCGCTCGAGCAAGCCCGGACCTTCCGGTTTCCGGCGAGCGTCCGCAGACGGTACGAACGACTGTCGATCCTCCCAGCCGGCTTCCCGTGACGGGGGACGGCCTGTGCAGCTTCAACCCGATCTATGCGCAGGGGATGACCGTGGCGGCGCTCGAGGCGCTCACACTGCACCGTCACCTGCAGCGAGGCACCGAGCCACACGCACGCGGTTTCTTTCGCGATGTCGCGAAGGTGTGGGAGATGTCCGTCGGCGGGGACTTGGCTTTCCCGAAGTGATGGGAAACCGCAGCCCGAAGATGCGGATCGGCAATGCCTACATCCTGCGCCTACACGAAGCTGCCGAGCACGATCCCGTGCTCGCTACCGCCTTCATCCGCGTCGCCGCCCTGGTCGATCGTCCCGAGCGGCTGATGAGCCCAGGGACCCTCCTGCGAGTCCTGCGTCAGAACGTGTGGCACCCCGCCCCGGGCGGCGCCCGAGTAGAAATCTGACGCCGCCGAAGAGCGGGACAAGGTCACCGATCAGCGTCGACGCCGCTGCGAATCCAGTGCTGGATCCGCCAGATCGCGTTGTACAGATTCCACGGTGCAACGTCGTAGGTGTCCCACGGCTGACCGACGTGCGCGGTCCATTCGGGAATCCGCCTACAACAGATCCGGTGATCGAACACGGAAAAGAGGGCATTGCAGAATGCAGTACGCATCAGGTTTCTCCTGAGTCGGGGCGGCCCCGGACCGGGGCAAGCCTAGGTGCGTTCTGCGCATACGAGGACACTACTGGGCTCCAACGAGACCCTATGGCCGCCACGGCATAGAATTTCGGGTGCACAGTTCCGCAGACGCGGCCGATTCGAGCGCGGAGAGTGGCAATGCAAGTGGGAACGCTGTTCGGCAAGTACCGGCTGGACCGTCCGCTGACGGTCGATGTGAGCGGCGAGGTGTGGGCGGCGTTCGACACGGTCACGTTCCGTCACGTCGTGGTGCGGGCACTGCCGCCGGACGCTTCCGAGGACGACGAATTCTGCGATCGGTTCGAACGGGAAGCCGGCATCGCGGCGCACATCCGGAACCCGCACGTGGTACCGATCCACGACTTCGGGCAGATTGGCAACCGACTCTTTCTCGCAACGCCGACGACCCAGGGCACGAACCTGCGGACGATCCTCGCGACCACTGGGCCGATGGAGATATCACGCGCGGTCGGCGTTGTCGAGCAGCTGGCGTCGGCGCTGGAGGCAGTGCGCGCGGCCGGGCTGGTCGAGCAGGAAGTGTCGTCGGCGAACGTCGTCGTGCAGGACGGGGGACTGATCCAGCTCACCGATGTCGGGCTCCCGATGATCCTCGGCGCCGCGTCGGGCGTCTACGGCCTGACCTGCGTGTTGTACGAGTGCCTCACCGGCGAGGTGTTCCCGACATCGGCGATCCCGACGCCGCCCGTCGGCATGGCCGCCGTGATCGCACGCGGAACGGCGGTCGACCCCGCGCGGCGCTATCGGACTGCGGGCGAGCTGGCCGCTGCCGCTCGTCTCGCGGCGCCACCACCGCAGCCTGCCGCCGATACCACTCCCGCGACCCCACCGATCGTCCGGAATCGCCGTCTCGTGGTCGCCGGACTTGCGCTCGCCGCGATCATCGCTGCCGCAATCGTCGGTGGTGTGATCATCGGGTCGGGAGCGGCATCGCCCGACGTCGCCGTGCCCATGCCGTCCTCGAGCGCGGCCGGACCGGCTTCGCCGTCGTCGTCACCGACCGCCATGACGAACCCGACCGCTGCCGAGCAGGTGCCGCCGGTGCAAGAACCACCACCGACTCAGGCGCCGGTCGCGGAGGCTCCCGTTCGAGAGGAGGTCCCACCTTCACCGACGCCGGCACCGCAATCACCACCGATAGCGCCGCTACCCGCACCGCCTCCGGCAGCGTCCGCTCCGCAGGTGCTGCCGTGCTATCCGGGTTACGAGCACACCCCGCCCCCGGACGGTCCGTGTCTCCCGCCCGGCTCGCCACCGGCGAATGCACCGGCACCCGTGCCGGCCCCTGCACCCGCGCCCGCGCCTGCCCCGCAGGTGCTGCCGTGCTATCCGGGATACGAGCACACCCCGCCCCCGGACGGCCCGTGCTGGGCTCCTGCGGGCCCGTGATGTCTCACCGACGATTGTCGGCGGCGATCCAGGAGTCGTAGACCTCGCTGACAGCCGCAGCGATCGCTCGGCCGTGCAGCATTCGTGCGGGTCGGGATTGTTCGATCTGGATTCCGCCGGCCGCATCGGCAGTCAGGCGGTTGACGAGGTTGGATGCGGATTCACCGCAATACCGTTCTCCGGGGTCGGCCACGCGAACGCGGATTCCGCTTCCGTCGACTGCCTTCGCGATCGCGTTGCGGAGGTCCGACTTGAGCCGCGCGGGAGCGAGTCCGCCAATGAGGACGTCGTTTCCTCTGTAGCCGTGAAACGACAGCGCCCACTGGAATCGTCTCGCCGACAGCGAACGCAGGAGCGGAAAGCTGTGGACGCTGAGATCAGTCGAGGAAATGTGCCATGCCCGATAGGCGTGGCCTATCGGTCCCCACCCTTTGCACGCCCACAGCGTCGAGTCGTGTGATCCCAGTGAAGCGACGACCTGCTCAGCCTGCTGATCCGTTCGGGTTTCGATGGCCCCACCGTGCGGTGCCAGGACCACGAGACGGTGATGTCGCCCGTCGTCTTCGAGTCGCTCGATGAACTCACCCTCTATTTCGGCCTCTTTCTCGGTCATGGCGGGGTCGATGCACCGAAAGTCGAGGATCACCGTCTGTCCCGGCGCCGCGCCGAGCCGACGACAGCCACTCTCCGTTATCCGGATGGTGTCGACTTCTTCCATATCGGTATCCGGGATCAGCGTGAACAGTGCGGTCGTTCCCCCGTGGCTGACACGAGCCTGCTGACGCGGCTCCGCTCCCATCCGAGTCAACATCCGCGGGTGAATCCCGATACGTTCGCCGGTGGACGCGCCGGTGGAACGATCGTGACGTACTGCGAGGCACAACGGCATCGAAACCGGCTGGAACGGATGCTGTTCGAACACCTCTTCAGGTTAGGCGCGAATCCGTTGCGGGTGCGGTCGAAACACACAATCGCCACCGATCTCGACGCGCGAATCCTGTGACGCGACGAGCCCCCTTGTCGGCAGTCCTCGCGCGGCGAAGACTCGAATCCATGAGTAATAAAGCAGTGGTCAGTCTCACCACCGGTCTCGAGGACGCCGAGAAGGTGACGGTTGCGTTTCTGGTCGCGGTCGGCGCGGCAGAACAACAGCGCGAGACGCTGATGTTTCTCACGAAGGAAGCGGTACGGCTCGCGCTCGACGGCACTATTCAGGGCGTGGCATGCGAAGGTTGTCCGCCGCTTCCCGATCTGGCAGCACGATTCGAGACCGCGGGCGGCATCTACATGGTGTGCCCGATCTGCTTCGAGGCCAAGCACCTCGACAAGGACGCGCTGGTATCCAATGCCGAACTCGCCGGGACGGTACCGATGTGGAAGTGGATAGGCGACGAAGGGGCGGTCACGTTCAGTTACTGACCGGCGAAACCAGCGGGAGCCGGGTCCAGTTACACTGCGCGCGAGTGTAATCGAGTCGATTCCGATCTGGAATCACGGGGGACAGGACCGGAAGTGACGGACCGCTGCGTACTCGTCGACACCGACACCGGAGTCGATGACGCCCTCGCCCTGCTCACCGTTGCACACCACCCCGGAACCGAGATCGTCGGTGTCGGAACCGCGTTCGGGAACTGCACCGAACGGCAGGCCGCGCGGAACGCCCTCACCGTGCTGTCCGTCGCCGGCCTACACGACGTGCCGGTGTGCATCGGACAACCACGTCCCGGGCCGCCACCTGCCACCAGCTCCCCGCACGGACTCGACGGACTCGGCGACCGCGGATATCGGCCGCCACCGGGCGTGTATCCGGCGCCCGAGTCCGCCGTCGATCAACTGCTCCGCGTCGCCGAGGACCGGCCCGGTGCGGTGGACCTGCTGTGCCTGGGTCCGCTGGCCAACATCGCCGCCGCCGTCACACGCGACCCACGGCTGCTGACCCGGTACCGTTCGGTCACCGTCATGGGTGGCATGGGAACCGCCTCCCGTAGAGGCGTCGAGGCAGCAGTACAACCACAGTTCCTCGGGAAGGGTGACACCAACACCAACCACGATCCAGGCGCGGCCACGGTGGTCGCCGCGGCGCCTGGGCAGATTACGTGGGTGGGAATGAATGTCACCGGCCGACTCCGATTGGCCTGGGCCGATCTCGTCGCTCGTTCCGCGGTAGGAAAGACCGCGACCTTCGTCCGCGACATCACCGAGGACTATCACCGCTACTGCACCAGCACATACCGCGCCGAGAATCCGATCTACACCGCACACGATTCCGTCGCAGCCGCCGTGATGCTCGACCCCGCGGTCGTGCTGGCCGCCGACGATGCCCAACCCAGGGTGCGCCACGAGGACGGCCGGGCCGCCGTGTGGGGCGTCACTCCAGTACGGGGGCCGGCACACCGATTCGTGACCGACCTCGATTACGGTTCGATCGGAGCGCGGATCGCCGCCACGCTCGACGCAGATATTCCCCGATCGGGCGCGCGCTAGCGGTGCCCGTGTGTCAACTGTCGGTATTCGACACGGCGTCGACGGCCCTCATGTGAGGGCGTCGAGCAGATGCAGTTCCTCCGCCACGATCAGATCGACTTCTTCACTGGTCAGACCGGACAACAGATGTGCCGCCAACATCGCTCTCACCTCCTCATGTGCTCCTACTTATTCGTCGAATCGGCGATCGCGATATCGACAAACCGGGCACATTTTCGGTAGATGAATTTCGGCTTCGACCGCAGGAACCCGATCTCGTCCGAAGAGGGGTGGAAATGTCCGGTGACGCGGCTACTTGCCGTCGACCGGAAACGCATCGGCATCCGGCGCGGATGGATCGAATGGTGGCGGGTCGGCCGGATCGAATCCACCGCGCACCGTCGAGCAGGTTGCCCCCGGTTCCGGGTAGGTGTTCGGGTTCTGGCGCAAGGCCGTGAGGAAGTCGGAAATGCGCCGATCGTGGGCGTCGTCGAGCTTCAGTTGGTGACCCCACGACTGCAGGGACACCGCCGAATCGAGCCCGGGGTACGGCGACATCAGGGTGTACGGTTCGCCGTCGACGTTCGCTGCCAATGTTGCGACGTCGTCGGCGCTCAGTCGGTCCGGGTCGTAGGTCACCCACACGGCCCCGTGTTCGAGGGAATGCACGGCGTTCTCGCTGCGAATCGCTGCGGGATAGACAATGCCGGTGCACGTGGCCCAGTACTGGTCGTGTGCGCCACCGAACGGGGGACTCTGGTCGTAGGCCACCCGCTGCGGCGCCTGGACATGGGCGGCGGGCGGATAGTCGACGGTGACGATCCCTTCGATCCCCAGCGACGGGTCAGGATTGTCCGCGCTCGGCGCGAAGTCATGGGCTTCGCGGCCGTCGTCGGCTCCGGAGGCCAGGGTGTAGGCAACGACGGCGACCACTCCTACGACGACCACCACGGCGGCGAGCAGCAGCCAGGGCAGGCGCCGCCGTCTTCCTGGGGAGGGTCGAGATTTCGGGTCCTGTCCGCGGTCGATCGTCATTGCCCATCCTTCGTCTCACCGGGCGCCCTGACCGCGCATCCCCATCCACGAAGCATGGTAGTAGACGGTGGGATAACGCCCGGTTGCTCGCCGGTGCGGCGCCGGCGACTACCGCCGGGCCATTGCTGCGATTCGCAGATCACGGGTACGAGTCTGGTGCGCGATCATCAGGATCCGCGCCTTTTCGGCGTCGCCGCTCTGAACGGCGGTCAGGATCTCGCGGTGCTCCGTTTCGATTTGCTCCAGATTGGAGGAAGCCTGGGCCTCCTCCGCGTCATAAACCCGCAACTGAGCGTCGAGCCGGTCCATCAGCTGGGTGATCGTCTGATTGTGAGCCGCGCTGCGAAGCGCGCTGTGCCATTCATTGTGTAGCGCCAGGCTTGTCGAGGGATCGGGTGATTCGATTGCCTGCTCGAACAACCGGCTCAACCGCGCCAGGTCCAACTCGGTGTGGCGGGTCGCGGCCGAGTACGCGATCGCGGACTCGAGTGCGATCCGTGCCTCGCAGATCTCGAGCACCTCCTCGGGGGTGCGCTCGCGCACCCGGTACCCACGCGGCGCCTGCACCACCAGGCCCTCGTATTCGAGTCGCTGCAACGCTTCCCGCACCGGTGTACGAGACAGTCCCAACTCCGCGCCGATCGTCGCCGGTATCAACATCGTCCCGGGCCGGTCGGCACCGCCGGTGATCCGCTCACGCAGCTGTTTGTACGCCGATGATTCTCTCTCCATCGAGTTCCCCTGTCCGGGCACGAACGCCATGCCACGGAGCAAGCCTTACCAGAGGTGAACAGCCCGAGTAAAGAGTTTGAATCCATGTGTATACAGATGCAGACATAGTTGTGCAGATGTTCGTAGGCTCCTCCGCGTCAGCACAAGGAGTAGCCATGAATTTCGACTCAGCACGCCGAGCTCTCAGCCGGAAAACAGGAACTGTCGGATCGGGCGTCGTCGGAGATGTCTGAGACGCAACTTGCCGCACCACACATCACGCGGCCGGAGCCGGCGAGGGAGGATCGTCGTCGGCCACGCGGTGCCGGCGCGCACCACCGACTTCAACCGTCACTGTTGCTGCCATGGGTGGTGCCCGTCCTCGTCATCCTCGGCTGGCAGTGGGCGTCCTCGACCGGGGCGATCTCACCCTCCATCCTGCCTCCGCCCAGCAAGGTCCTCGCCACGGCAGACCAGCTGTGGACCGCCGGAGAACTGCAGAAGCACCTGACGGTCAGCCTGCGCCGAATCCTGATCGGGTTCTCCCTCGGAGCATCGATCGGACTCGTGCTCGGCTTCGTCGTCGGACTCTCGCGAATCGCCGAGGGACTGGTGGACCGCACCCTGCAGATGTTGCGTGCGCTTCCACACCTCGCCCTGGTCCCGCTTCTGATCGCGGCGTTCGGTATCGGTGAGCTCCCGAAAGTCGTGCTCGTCACGCTGGGTGTGATCTTTCCGGTGTACCTCAACACGGTCGCGGGAATTCGTACGGTCGATCCGAAACTCGTTCAGCTCGGCGAGTCCTATGGGCTGGGTCGAGGCGCCCGAATCCGCGACATCATCGTTCCCGGAGCCATGCCGATGATTCTCACGGGCATCCGCTATGCACTCGGCGTCGCCTGGTTGACGCTGGTGATCGCCGAGACGATCGCCACCAGCGAGGGCATCGGATTCCTCGCTCAGAACGGCCGGGACATGCTGCGCAACGACCGCATCGTTCTCGCAATCCTGCTGTACGCCGTCGCCGGACTGCTCGCCGACCAGATCACCAGGCTGATCGAGGCCCGGGTCCTGCGCTGGAATCCCCACTATCAGGGAGGGAATCGCTGATGCCTGCCACCAACCTCGTCGGCCTCGATCTGATCGGCATCGGGCACCGATACCGTGACAAGACAGTTCTCCACGATCTCGACCTGACCGTCGCGCCCGGTGAGTTCGTCTCGTTCCTCGGCCCCAGCGGGGTCGGCAAGTCCACGCTTCTGCGGATCATCGCCGGGCTCGAACAACCGACGCACGGCGCCGTCGAATCCAGCGGCAGCACCTCCGGTGGCACGATGTCGCGGATGATGTTCCAGGAGGACCGTCTGCTTCCGTGGCGGAACGTCCTGGACAACGTGCAGCTCGGAACTCGGAGTCAACGCGAACGCGCCCTCGAGCTGCTGCGCGATGTAGGTCTGTCGGGGCGTGAGAGAGGCTGGCCGTCAGAGCTTTCCGGAGGGCAGCGTCAACGGGTTGCGCTCGCCCGGGCGTTGCTGCATCGGCCTCATGTCCTCTTGCTCGACGAACCGTTCGGCGCCCTGGACGCCATCACCCGCGTGGCGATGCAGCAACTTCTCGAACGCGTCCTGGCCGAGCAGCCGAGGACGGTTCTGCTCGTGACCCACGACGTGGAAGAGGCACTCGTGCTCTCCGACCGCGTGCTGCTCCTCACCGAACAGGGCATCACCCGTGATCTCAGGATCCCGCACGCCCGACCACGACACCGCGGAGACGCCCAACTCGCGGCCTGGAAGGAGGAGTTGCTCGACGGACTCCTCCAAGCAGACAACGCGCTCTCTTATCCCTAGTCCCACCTCCTGGTCCCATCGAAAGGCCCTCACCTCATGTCACCCCGCGTCACTTCACAACTCCGCGCCCTCGATCGGCGAGGATTCCTCAGGGCCGCCGGCGCCGGAGTCCTGGGTCTTTCCGCCCTCTCGCTGACCGGCTGCGGTGCGTCGGCATCCGGCGCGGCGGGTGGCCCGCTGACCGAGGTGCGTTACGCATTGATCGGCGACGGGAAGGCTGAGCCCGGCACGATCCTGCGCAACAACCTGGGCGGATTCGACCTCGCCACGGATCTAGGGGTCCCCGTCCAGTGGCCGTCCGGTTTCCCGGCTTCACTCCCGGTGATGGAGGCCGTCAAATCGGGAAGTGTCGACTTCTCCTTCGCCACTGCCACTGCGGTGATCTACGCCATCGGCGGTGGTGTGCCGATCGTTCCGCTGGTTGCATATCCACTTCCCGCCAACGAGGTCGACATCCTGGTTCCGCAGGGATCGGACATCAAGTCGGGTGCAGATCTGCGAGGACGCAAAGTCGCGGATCATCGCGGCACCACCGGCACGTACAGCTTGGTGAAGTATCTGGAGTCGGTCGGCCTCACACTCGACGACATCGAGTACGTCAATCTTCCCGCCGCAGATGCGGAGGCCGCCTTCGCGGAGGGCAAGGTCGACGCGTGGATCAGCTGGCAGCCCACCATCGAGTTGGCCAAGCGCAAACACAACGCGGTCGCACTTCCCGACGTGAAGACGTACGACTACGCCTTCTTCGTCGCGAGTGAGGACTTCGCATTCAACCATCCGGATGCCGCGGCCACACTGGTTCGGAACGTGCGCGATGCGCAACGCTGGATCGACGGCAACCCCGAGGTCGCGGTCTCCGCGTTCGCCGAACTGGGTGGATTCGGGAACAGTGATCTCGAGGAGCAGGTGTATCTCGACCTTGTGAAGGCGAGACGCCTGTCCTATTCCGGCGCAGGTGAATTCACTGCGCTGGATGCGGCCGCGATCAACGGAACCCAGGACCTCGCGGACAACTTCCACGACCTCGGTGTGTACCCGGACCGGGTCGACGTCACCACCTGGTTGCAGGATTCGCGTTTCGACTCGATCAAGTCAGTCATTACTCAGGCTCTCGCGAAGTAGGTATCATCACACATGTCTTCCTCCCGTATGCATCTGGCCGCCTTCGTTACCGCGGGCCCGGGTCGGCCAGGCGGCTGGCGGTACCCGGGGTCGGTACCCGGCTGGCTCAGCGCCGGCTACTACCAGAACATCGCCCGCACGCTCGAAGACGCTCGTTTCGATCTCGCGTTCTTCGCGGACATACTCTCCGTGCCCGACCGCTTCGGCGGCAGCCCCGACACCCAGCTACGCAACGGGGCACTCGGTTCGATGCGCCTCGACCCGCTCCACGTGCTGTCGTCGATGGGTGCGGTCACTTCGCATCTCGGCCTCGCCGCCACGGTCTCCACCACGTACGCGCAACCGTTCACCGTCGCGCGATCCTTCGCCACCCTGGACCACCTGACCGAGGGACGTGCGGCCTGGAATGTGGTGACCTCCTTCCAGGAGTCGGAAGCGCGAAACTTCAACCGGGACGAACAGTTTCCCCGTGAACAGCGATACGAGCGGGCAGACGAGTTCCTCGAGGTCGCGGGAAAGCTCTGGGACAGCTGGGAGGACGACGCTCTCGTCCTCGATACCGAACAGCCCCTGTTCGCCGACCCGGATCGAGTGCACCCGATCCGTCACAAGGGCGACTGGTTCACCGTGCAGGGGCCGCTGAACGTCCCCAGGCCTCCGCAGGGCTACCCCGTGGTGATCCAGGCCGGTGCGTCCGCCAAGGGCAAGGACTTCGCAGCACGGTGGTCCGACGTGATCTTCTGCAGCCACGCGTCACTCGAGTCCGCGCAGGACTTCTACAAGGAGATCAAGGAACGGGCTGCCGCTCACGGCCGCGACCCCGAGGCTGTGAAGATCCTCCCGTCCATCGCGCCCGTCGTCGGGGCCACGACGGCGATCGCGCAGCAGACATTCGAAGAACTCTTCGACCTCGTACCGCCCCTCGGGGGATTGTCCACACTTGCCTACCACTTGGACGTGGACCTGTCGACGTTCCCACTGGACGAGCGACTCCCCGACGTCGAGGTTCCCGGCGTCGAAGGCCACTACCAGGAGGTCAGGGAGATGACCGAGCGGGAGGGGCTGACCCTGCGTGAGCTCGGGAAGCGCTACGGCGGTCGCGTGGAAGGTGGATTCATCGGCACTGCAACAGAAGTCGCCGACGGGCTCGAGGAATGGTTCGGGCGGGGGGCCTGCGACGGATTCATGGTGCAGGCTCCGTACCAGCCGGGGGGATTCGAGGACTTCACCCGCCACGTGGTTCCCGAGTTGCAGAAGCGAGGACTGTTCCGCAAGGACTACGAGGGGCGCACCCTGCGCGAGAACCTCGGGCTACCCCGAGTGCAGAGCGGGGAGTGGGCCAACCGGGTGCGTCGAGCCGCCGAGGCCGCACGGTGAGCTCCGGCGTCGCGGAAGTGTCCGGGCACACGGTATCGGGGGCGCCGGGACGATTCATCCTCGATGCCCGCGAGAACCACCTCGTCTCGGATTCACGGTTCGGCCCGGCCGAGGCCATTCAGGCCGGCGAACTGCTCCTGGCAGCGATCGTTTCGTGCGCAATGGCGAACATTCAGTCCAACGCCGAGGCCGACGACATCCGCGTCGACAACATCGAGGTACACGCGTCCCATCGACGGGGTACGACCGACCCGACTCGCTACGACTTCACTGAAGTGCGCATCGAGATTCACGGGGTGGACCAGCCGACGGCCGACTCACTGGCGGCGAAGTTCGCGGCGTCCTGCCCGATCTACAACACCATCGGGCGGGGGAGTGGAATCGATTTGACCGTCATTGCCCACCCCTAGTCGAGGTCGCGAGTGGCGCAGATTCAGAGTGACGGGCGTGTGCGAGAGATCGCGGTGTCGATCACGGCGAAGATGTCGCGCTGTGGAACCGTGTCGCCCGCGGCCGTCTGGGCTGCTTCGATCAGATCATCGACGAGACTGTCGAACAGCAGTGCCGTGTGAGGGTCGGTCCGGTGGCAGGGACTGTCGAACGCGTGCAGCGCATCGACCGCGTCGCGGAACCGGCCGAGCCCCTCGGGGGCCTCGCTCACCGGCATCGTCTGCACGTTCATCGTGCTCAGCTCCGAACCATGCTGTTGGACAGCCGGGATTCGTTCAATGCTCGGCTGGCGGGATCGCAGCGGTACTGACCGGTGGTGGTGTGCCGGTAGCCCGGACCGTCCTTGGCGACGGTGTGCCCGCAGTAGCGGCATTCGTGACCGGACTGCCCGATGCGGATGGTTTCGATGGTGGGATACGTGTTGGTGCTCATTGCTCTCGTTCGTCGGTGTGGTCGGCGGTGTCTGTGAAAGTGGGGTTGAACGGCCGGGGCGGACTTCGCGGCGCCACTGCTGTCGGCGGCAGCGTCATGCGTATTCGGCGACAGGCTCGGCCGAACCGACGTGGGCGCGCTCCAGGGCCTCCCAGACGAGGTCGTAGCGCTTGAGGGTCATCTCGTCCGCGTTCGCGAGCAGGGCGTCGAGGAGGGAGTGCGGATCGTCCTGCCAGGAGTGCAGCGCCGCCGCGACGGTTCTGTTGGTGAACAGACCCGATTGAGCAAGGGCATGACTCCACTCGTCGAACAGACCGCTGTGGATGCGTTCGACGGCGTCGTGGTCGAAACCCTCGGCGACGAAGTCGCGCGCGAAGGTTGCCGTGACGTAGTCACCGCAGGTAATCGGTTCTGCATTCATCGGTGCGAGCACCCTCCGTCAGTGGCGGCGTCGGACCAACGGGCGACCCCGGTTCGTGAGTATGAGACAGGTCACATCATCGCCGACTGTGGGGAGATGGCGCATCGGCCGAATCACCGGGGGGTATACCTATCTTCTGGTCCCCGCGGCCCTCGTCCGGCGGGGACACGGGCCGTTCTGCCTGGTCACGGCCTCTCGCCTCGGAAGGAAGCTCCTATGACCGTCACGGACCTCGATGTCCTCCCCAACCTGCGCGACCTCGGCGGGCTTCCGCTCACCGAGGGGCGACGGACCCGGGCCGGGGTGCTCTACCGCAGCGCTCTGCCGGCGCCCGGCGATGCCCGACCGACCACGGTCGAGGAGTGGCCGGCCCGCACCGTCGTCGACCTGCGCAGTCCCCAGGAATTCGCGACCCGGGAGCATCCGCTGCGGTCTGAGAAGACCGCCGTGCACCGGATCTCGCTGCTGTCCGATGCCGAGGTCGCCGCGCCGAACCAGGGTGACCGGCTCGCCGACGTCTATCTCGGGATTCTGACCAATGCGGGGGAGCGTCTCGTGGACGTCCTGCAGGTGGCGGCCACCGCCCCCGGCCCGGTGTTGCTGCACTGCGCGGCAGGTAAGGACCGCACCGGGGTCGCGGTGGCGTTGCTGCTGCGCACGGCCGGAGTCGAGCCCGACGACATCGTCGCCGACTACGAATCGACCAACCAGCACATGGGCGCCGTCGTGGCCCGCATTACCCGCTTCGCTCCCGAACTCGGCCGGGCGCATCCCAACGACCGCGATCTGCGGGGTGCGGTCCCCGAGGCCATTGAGGGAGTCCTCGCCCGCTGGGACACCCACCCGGGCGGCATGCACGCGTGGCTGCGGGCGCACGGTGCCACCGACGAGACGATCCGGCTCTGGATCGCGCGTTTCACCGGGTGACCGACGGACCCGGGCGCACCGCCGTTCTTCCGCGGGACTCAGCGACTCACGGCGACTCTCGTCCGGTCGTCGTGCAGAGCACCGGTGATCCTGCTGCAGCCGCCCTCGCGGCCGAGCAGGGTCCTGCCCAGCAGCACCAAGCCCCACGGGCCTATCACCCAGACCGGCCACGGGTAGATCATGACGCCGGTCGCGAGCGAGACGATGCCCCAGACCACGATGTTGATTCCTCCGGCGGCGAGCCAGGCGAGCCACTCGATCCGCTGGTGACCCGGGATGAGACGACGCGCGGGGCGGATCGTCGGTGCCGCGGGCCGCGCGGTGGCGACCGCGGAGGGTGCCGACGGAAGATCACGTAACACCTCATGCGCCTGCTGCTGGGTGGTCGACCGATACACCTGTGCCACCCGCTGGTCGAACTCCCCGATGGTCAGTCGCCCGGCGGCGAGGTGCCGCCCGAGTTCACCGACGACCTGTTCGCGTTCGGAATCGGATATTCGGATGTTGTCCGCGTACTGCATCGGACCCTCCTCGGCGATGACATTCCACTATGGAATGTCGCTACTACCATGATCGATATGCCACAGTGGAATGTCAACCCCCGACTGCGCGAAGGACCGTGCCATGGCCGAACGCCCCCTCAATGCCACTGCGGCATCGCTCCTCGGGTTCCTGCACGAGGGATCCAAAACGGGATGGGATCTGGTGGTGACCGCGCAGGAACGCATCGGCAAGTTCTGGTCGATCACGACCAGCCAGGTGTATCGGGAACTCGCCGCGATGGAGCGTGCCGGGTTGATCGAGGCGGGGGAACGGGGCGCCCGAGAGCGCAAGCCCTACACGCTCACCGAGGATGGTCGCCAAGCGTTCGCGGAGTGGATCGAGCGCGACCCCGGCCCGGAGAACATTCGCTATCCGATGCTGCTCACCGTCGCGTTCGGCGCGCACCTTCCGCCCGAGCGGTTGGCCGCGATGCTGGACTCACACCGCGCAGCGCACGAGCGTCAGCTCGCCGAATACGAGCGTGACGCCGCAGCGCACGGTTCCAACCGATTCGCGCTGGCCACACTCGACTTCGGGATCGTGTACGAACGTGCGGTACTCGAATGGTTCGATCGTGTCGGGAATCGTCTGGGTCAGGGGCAGACAGGTCTCTGAGGACTGTCAGCCGATCACACCGTCTTCGGCACCGACAGTCGTCGGCAGGTCCACCAGTTGCGGCGCACCGGCTTCGTTGCAGATCACGGTGACGAACGCCGGAAACACTATTCGCCACGAGCCGCCGACAGGAGACAACGCGCTCGCGGCGAATTCGGCCCATTCCTTCGGCAGCAACGTCACGGGTTCTTCCTGCAGCCATTGCGGCGTGGGAATCCGGCGGTTCTGCTCCTCGGCGGGATCGACGATGAACCGCACGTCGGTGGCGGTACCGGTTCCGACGTTGCGGAGCCGGAATCGGTCGACGGGTCCACGGATACGCTGGACGTCGAACTCGACGTGCTGCGGCTGTGGGAATGCTCGCTGCGCGGCTTCGGCGATCCGGGTCAACGCGGCGACTTGGTCGAGCGCCGCGTCCAGCGCGGCTTCGGCCTCGTGTCTGGCCTGTTCGGCGAGGGTTGCCTTCCGCCACGCTGCGGCAGTGGTGGCAGCGAACAGCACCGCAGCCGCCGCGCTGACCCACGATGCGGTTCTCATGCGCGGAAACTTACCCGAACGCATTTCGGGGAGGCTCGCTGGTGACGTCTCCATGAGCGGTGAGGCGCCGGGCGATGGTCAGGGGTTGACGGAGAGGAACACGTAAGCAGCCAGCAGCACCAAGTGGACGCCGCCTTGGAGGCGGGTGGCACGCCCGGGGACCACCGTCAGCATGCCCACCACCACGGTGATGGCGAGTAGCACGACCTGAGTGGGACCGAGTCCGAGCAGAAGTGGGCCGTCCAGCCAGATCGAGGCGACGGCAATGGCCGGGATGGTCAAACCGATGCTGGCCATCGCCGATCCCAGGGCCAGATTCAAGCTGATCTGGATCCGGTTTCTCTGCGCCGCCCGCACCGCGGCGAGGGTTTCCGGCAGAAGCACTAGCAGCGCGATGACTACGCCGACGATGGATTGTGGCAATCCGGCGTCCTCGACCGCGTCCTCGATCGCAGGGGACTCGACCTTCGCCAATCCCACGACGGCGCACAACGCCAGTACCAGCAGGGCGAGGCTCGTTCCCGCCATCCTGCCTGTCGGGGGTGCGGCGTTCCGGCCATCGGCGTCCACCGGTTCATCGGCGATGACGGGCAGGAAGAAGTGTCGATGTGGTCCGGTCTGGGTGAGGACGAACATCCCGTACAGAACCAGCGAGGCCACTGCGGCGAATATCAATTGTGCCGAAGAAAATTCGGGACCGGGCCGACTCGTGGTGAAGGTCGGCAGCACCAGGCTCAAGGTGGCCAGTGACGCCACCGTCGCCAGTGCGGCGCCGGTACCCTCCGCGTTGAACAGCGCGACCCCGTATCTTCGCGAGCCGACGAACAGCGACAACCCCATGATGCCGTTGACTGTGAGCATCACCGCCGCGAACACCGTGTCGCGGGCAAGCGACGCCGTCGCCGGGCCACCCGAGATCATCAACGTCACGATCAATCCGACCTCGATGACGGTGACGGCGACAGCGAGAATCAACGATCCGAACGGCTCGCCGACCCTGTGTGCAACCACTTCGGCGTGATGAACAGCAGCCAGCACTGCACCGACCAGCACCACCGCAACGACGAGCGCCAGAACCGTGCCGATGTCTCGGCCCCAGGTCACGCCCAACACCGCAACGGAGACCGGTGGTATCAGCAGCGGCCACTCCGCAGTGACCGACCGCCACCCGAACGCCATGATTAGACCTTGCCAGTTCGGTCCGCTGACGTGCACGGCAATGCCGAGTTTCAGCCGCCCAGCACCGCGGACAGTCTGGGCAGTTCGTGAAGCGGATTCGTTCGTTCGATCTCCACGCGATCCGCTGCCGAGAATGTCTCGCTCAACTCTGGCTGAGGGTCACCGGACTCGAGGAGCGTGACCTGGCTGAACGGCCAGTCCGAGCCGAAGACGACGTGGTCCTTCGATGTCACTGCCAGGACACTGGTCATCGACGGTGGAGCGGGACTCAGTGCGGTGTCGTAGAAGAATCGATTGACGCGGTTCTTCACGTCCAGAACCGACAGCCGTTGCACGCCCGCGGGCCAGAGGTCTGCGATCGGAGTCTGCGCGGCGAGACCGATGCGGTGCGACAGGAACGGCAATGTGCCGCCGGCATGCGCGAGCTGGAAGCGAATGTTCGGGAAACGTGTCAGCGTTTCGGTCGCGATCATCAACGTCGCCGCACGAGTGGTGTCGAAGGTGAACTCCTCGACGAAATCCGGTATCGGCGACTCCGGTTTCGCATCCCCGGGAATGGATGCGGGGTGGACGAACACGTAGGCGCCGCGGGCGTTCAGGACTGCCATCAACGGATCGAAGCGCGGATCGCCGAGATAGATTCCGTCGTACGCGGACAGCAACACGACACCGTCGAGGTGCAATGTGTCCAAAGCATATTCGGCTTCGGCGATCGACGCGGCGACGTCGGGCATGGGCAGCACCGCGAACGCACCGAATCGTGTGGGGTGCTGGTGGAACAGATTCGCGGCATAGGTGTTGCAGTAGCGGGCCAGGTCGTTGGCTTCCCTGCCGCGTAGGAAAGAAACCCCCGGATCGGAGACGGACAGTGCTTGGGCGCCGATGCCGTATCGGTCCATGAAGTCGAGTGCCGCTTCTGGTGACCAGGTGGGTGTCGGGTATCCGCCGATGGTGACGTACCCGTGCGACAACAGCGCGGACCGATACTCGGGTGGCAGAAAATGCGCATGCAGATCGATGCGGTAGTTACCAGCGGGCAGTTGGGCATCCACCGCTGGCGCCGCGGAGGCTGTTCGCCCCACTGCCAGCACCGCTCCCACAGCGGCGGTCGCACCGAGAAGCCCTCGCCGCGTCATCGTCGCACCGTTGTTGTTGTTCACTGAGCTCCTTGTGTCGTGTCGCCACACCGTTGACGGATTCCCTCGAAAGGATCCGGAGGACTACTGGTAGTCGGGTATTCCGTTCCCGCTGAGGGCGGGGACGGTCTCTTCTGCCACGCCGGCCCAGTGAACGGCGGCCTTGAACTGTGCCAGCTTGTCGATCACGGTCTGCCCCGAGCGTGAGTGGCCCCAGATGCTGATGCCCTGATGCGTTGCGGGCTCCCACGTGTTCTCATCGATGACGAGGGGATTCCAGCCGACCTCCCATTCGAACCCCGACGGGGTCTGGGCGTAATACGAGAGTTCACGGTCGTTCGTGTGCTGACCGACACCGAGGGCCATCCCGAAGCCCAGTTTCTTCACCCGCTCGAATGACTGGATCATGTCGTCGAGCTCGGCCACCTGAATGTTGAGATGCTGGATTCGCGTGCGGATCGGGTTGATCTTCATGCCCCGGACGTTCGCGATCGCGATCGAATGGTGTCGTTCGTTGACCCGCAGGAATCGAATCTCGAGCGTCAGACCGCTGATGGTCTCGTCGATGTAGTCCGTCAGGCGAGCATCGAAGACGGTGTCGTAGTAGCCGCGCAGCTTGAACGGCTCCTTCGATGTGATCGCCACGTGTCCCATGCCACCGGCACCGGTGACGAAGGCGTGATTCTTCATCACGAGAGGCGTCGCACTGATCAGTGCTCGGGTGAAGATCTCCTGGATGATCCCTTTGGGGCCCGGAAAACGCAGCAGCCGTTCCACTCCGCGAAGCGCGGCTTCGTCGGCAGTGCCCTCATCGATGGGGACTCCGTTCGCGACGACCCTCGCCACGATGCGATCGAACGTCTCGTGGTCGTCGATCTGCCAGCCGATGGCGGTGACGTCCTCGGCGGGGCCGTACTGCAGCAGGAAGCGGCACTCGTGGTCGTCCATGCGGAATCGGATGCGTCCGGTGTCCAAGTCGTCGACGTGCATGCCGATCGCTTCGGCCCCGAAGCGTCTCCAGTCGGCGAACTTGCGGGTCTCGATGACGATGTACCCGAGTTGGACGTTGCCGAAGACGGACGGGCCGACGACCCCATCGTCGGCGGCCGTGTCTTCACTGTTCAGCGTGTGTGTGCTCATCTGGTGTCCTCAGGCCGACAGGAAGGTGCGGGTGACGTCGTTGAAGAACTCGGCACGTTCCCACTGGACCCAGTGGCCGGCGCTCGAGACCTGCAGCAGGTCGCAGTTCGGCATGGTGTCGGCGAGCATGCGGCCGCCGGACGGTCTGTTCACCTTGTCTGCGGCGCCCCACACCACGAGGGTCGGGGTCTGCAGCGACGACAGTCGCTTGTCGCGGGTGAAGTCCATGCGCCACAGGGTCTCGAGCGCATTGCGGCCGGACGGGCGTCGCAAAGGTGGGTCGGCGACCACAGCAGGGTCGATGCTGGACTGGAAACGCTGATCTATCACCGCGTTGGGAACGGCGGCGCCGTCGAATACCAGGTAGTCGCGGATGAACGTCTCGAGCTTGCCCCGCGACGGTCCGTCCCCGCCGTAATAGGCCAGCAGCGATCTGAGGCCGGGCGTCGGCAAGCCGCGGGTGGTACCGATACCGCCGGGTCCCATGAGCACCATGCGGCCGACGCGGCCCGGGGTGTCCAGCGCGAGCCGCAACGCGCACGCACCGCCGTAGGAGTTGCCGAGCAGATGGGCCTTGTCGACACCGATGTCGTCGAGCAGGTCGCGGATCGCATCGGCGAGGTAGCCGAACGGATCGCTCTGATCGACGCCTTTCGTCGACCGCCCGTATCCCGGCAGATCGGGAACGATGACGCGGAACGACGAGGCGAGTGCGTCGATGTTGCGCGAGTAGTTCGACACGCCGGACGCGCCCGGTCCGCCGCCGTGGAGGAGCACCACGACCGGACCCTCTCCGGTCTCGGCGTAGAAGATGTCCTTACCGCCGACGTGCACTGTCTTCTCGGTCATGGTCGAGGTGGTCACTTGGTCCTCCGAGGTAGGTGGTCGAATGAGTCGATCGTCGGGACGGTCACGGGGGATACGTGCAGATCGAGGCCCTGTGGCGCGCGAGCGAGACCGGTGTCGGGTCCGCCTGCCGCGTAGACGAATCCGTCGGGTCGAATCGCGAGCACGGTGGCGCTCTTGCCGCGGATCCAGTCGATGAGGACATCGTCGGCGTCGACGATCGCCCCTTCTCGCGCGTACGCCCCGGCCGGCAGGATGTCGAGCACGGGGACACCGGCCGCCGTCCAGGAGGCGGTGCCCTCCGAGCTTCCAGCCCGAAGGATTGCCCATTGTCCAGCGAGGACGTCGTCGAGCCGTTCCCGCTCGCCTTTCTCGTCCAGGACCCACGGTTGCGGAATTTGATGGCCGATGGCGCGAGTGCCGCCGCGACCGGGCAGCCTGGTTGTCGGCGACGTTGCGAGAAACCCCTCGGGGTAGAACGCTGCCGGGATCCAGCGACTGTCACGGAGCCAGTTGTTCACTGCCGGCACCTTGGTTGCCAGTCGCAGACCGTGATTGCGCAGGGCAGAGATCGCAGGGCGGCGTTCGGTGATAATGTTGCCGGTCTTCACGGCTCTGCGGGTCACTTCGCGGACGTGCGGCATGCGTTCGATGTGGTAGGAATCGAGGACCGCCTCGGGCAACGACCCGGTGACGACGGCTGCCAGCTTCCAACACAGGTTCGCCGCGTCGCGCACCCCCGCCGACATTCCCTGCCCGATCCAGGGTGGCATCACGTGTGCGGCGTCTCCTGCGAGAAATATCCGCCCGACGCGCCACCGGTCGGCGAACCGCACGTGGTGGCTGTAGACGACCGCGCGCAGGATCTCGACCTGGGTGTTCGTGATGCCCTGCTTTTCGAGGACCGCCCAGATGGCATCGTGGGCGACCAGTTCCTCCTCGTCGGCGCCGGTGGGAACCGGGTATTCCCAGCGGTGATGACCGAGGGGCGTGGGGCAGTCGACAGTGGGCTGGGCCGGGTCGCAGTGGAAACGTAACGAGTCGTGGCCCGGCCACTCCTGGAGCACCTTGGTGTCGATGACCACCCATCGGTCCTCGTAGGTTTGTCCTTCGAATCCGATGCCCAGCTGCCCGCGAGTCGGGCTCGACCCCCCGTCCGCCGCGATCACATACGACGCCCGAACGCGCGTGAACACGTCCGTCGTCAGGTCGGCGAGCATGAGCTGCACGCCGGTGCCGTCCTGGACCACCCGCAGGCACTCGTGTTCGAGGAGTAGCTCGACATTGGGGAACCGCTCGACACCGCTGCGAAGTGTCTTCTCCACGGCCGGCTGATAGATGAACTGCTGGGGCGGGTGCCCCGCGCCGCGCGATACCGGGGCTGTGCGGACGAACGGCTTACCGTGGGAATCGACGAAGTTGACCGGCTTACCTGGCAACATCTCAACGTTCAGGCGGTCGGCCAGGCCTACCTGTTGCCAAATCCGCAGCACTTCTTCGTCTGTGGAAATTGCTCTGGCGCGCCCGTAGATGTTCGGGTCACGCTCGATGACCAGAACGCGTAATCCGTTCATTCCCAATAGGTTCGCGGCGGTCACACCAGTAGGTCCGTAGCCGATGACGGCTACGTCGTATGTCGTGTCGGGCACTTCGAGGACCTCTCGCCGGGTGGAGTATCTCCACCGCTGCCACTCTTACTGTAGTGGTCACTACAATATGTATTGATCGCTACAGTAAGATGGGATACGTTGAGAGTCAAGACACAACCTGCGGAGGTTACGAATGCCCGAGGACCGGAAACCGCGACGTACACGTTCGAACGGCGAAGAATCGCGGCGCCGCATTCTGGACGCGGCTGTCGAGGTCGCCAGCGAACGTGGATACGACGGAACCTCGATCGCACTCGTCAGTGCCTCGTGCGGTTTGCCCGCCAGTTCGATCTACTGGCACTTCAAGGACAAGGACGATCTGATCGCGGCGGTGATCGAGCGTTCCTTCGCCAGTTGGCTCGAAGCGGTCACCCTGCCGGCCGACGGGACGCCTCGTGAGCGCATCACGGCGATGTCGATCCACATCGCCAAGGCGCTGCTCGATTCTCCCGATTTCCTACGGCTCGGGCTGATGCTGGCACTCGAGCGTCGTCCGACCGAACCACGCGCCCGAACGATGTTCCTCGAAGTCCGCGACGAAGCCACCCGGCGAATAGCGGACACGGTCCGGGAGTTCGCACCCGAATTGGACGGCGCCTCCGTTCACCTGTTGACGACGTATGCCGTGGCGTCGGCAGACGGTCTGTTCATCGCCAAGGAGATCGGCGGGGACACCGTGGACCTCCTCGCTCTGTTCGAACTGCACGCCTCGCTCGTCTTCGACGCACTCACCGGGCTTCGGGCCGGCAACCGGAAATCGACCCAGGAGCATTCGTGACCGCTCGCATCGACACCCACCGGCATTTGATGCCCCGCCTATCGTCGGATGCTCGACGACCGCGGCCTCACCGCGGGGGTTGGCCCACCCCGGACTGGTCACCGGCATCGGCGATCGACCTCATGCACCGCTCGGAAATCGGAACCGGGATCCTCTCCCTGAGCGCTCCCTGCCGGACATCGACGGGTCTGGGTCGAGATCGGACGGGTCTTCGACGAACTCAACGCAGATGGTGTGGTGTTGATGTCGAACACCCAGGGAAAATGCCTCAGCCACAATGATTTTCGAGCCGACCTGGGCGGAGTTGGACAGCCGCGCCGCAGTTCAACCCAGGCATCGCACCCGCGGACAGGTGGATAGCGCTGTGACACAGTAGAGTTACGAACGCTCGAGCTTGGTTGAATTGTTCATGGCATTTACCTTGATCAACTACCCAGCGGTCGCCCGTTCACTTGCGCTTCGAGCTGTTCAGTCCTCGGACCTGAGATCGAGCGCGATGTCGGTGATCATGTCTTCCTGTCCGCCGACGAGTCGGCGTTTGCCGACTTCGAGGAGAATGGTGCGGACGTCGATGCCGTACTGCTTGGCGGCGGTTTCGGCGTGGCGGAGGAAGCTGGAGTAGACGCCGGCGTAGCCCAGGGTGAGGGTTTCCCGGTCCACGCGCACGGGCCGGTCCTGGAGGGGGCGGACGAGGTCGTCGGCGGCGTCTTGGAGGGCGAACAGGTCGCAGTTGTGTTTCCAGTCCTGGAGGTTGGCGACGGCGACGAATGCCTCGAGTGGGCAGTTGCCGGCGCCGGCGCCGTGCCCGGCGAGGGATGCGTCGACGCGGGTGACGCCCTCCTCGACGGCGACGACGCTGTTGGCCACCGAGAGTGACAGGTTCTCGTGGGCGTGGATGCCGATCTGGGTGGCGGGGTCGAGGAGGTTCCGGTAGGCGCGGACCCGGTCGCGGACCCCGTCCATGGTCAGGCGGCCGCCGGAGTCGGTGACGTAGACGCAGTGCGCCCCATACGATTCCATCAACTTCGCCTGCTTGGCCAGGTCGTCGGCGGTGCTCATGTGACTCATCATCAAGAATCCGGAGACGTCCATGCCGAGCTCGCGGGCCTTGGTGATGTGCTGGGCGGACACGTCCGCCTCGGTGCAGTGCGTCGCGATGCGGATGGAGCGGACACCGAGCTGGTAGGCGTGTTCGAGTTCGGCGATGGTGCCGATGCCTGGCAGCAGCAGCGTGGTGAGGGTGGCGTGGGTGAGGTTGTCGGCGGCGGCCTCGATCCATTCCCAGTCGGTGTGGCTGCCGGGGCCGTAGTTGAGGGAGCCGCCGGCGAGGCCGTCGCCGTGTGCGACTTCGATGGCGTCGACCCCGGCGGCGTCGAGGGCGGCGACGATGCGGCCGACGTCGGTGGGGGTGATGCGGTGCCGGACGGCGTGCATGCCGTCGCGGAGGGTGACGTCCTGGATGTAGAGCTTGGTCATGGTGCGACCTCCGCGGGGATCGTGTTCTGGATGCGTCGGGCGATGGACTCGGCGGTGCGCAGGGCGGCGGAGGTCATGATGTCGAGGTTGCCGGCATAGGCGGGCAGGTAGTGGGCGGCGCCCTCGACTTCGAGGAAGATCGACACCTTGGTGGTGACCGGGCCGGCGCCGGCGGGGACCAGGGTGTGGACGGGTTCGCCGTCGGGGATCGGGGTGAACTGGACGTCCTGCTTGAGCCGGTAGCCGGGGACGTACTCGGCGACCCGGGCGGCCATCTCCGCGACGGAGCCGCGGATCGCGTCGTGGTCGGCGTTGCCGATCAGCGCGAGGACGGTGTCGCGCATCAGCAGGGGTGGTTCGGCGGGGTTGAGGATGATGACGGCCTTGCCGCGGGCGGCTCCGCCGACCTGTTCGACGGCGTGCGAGGTGGTTTCGGTGAACTCGTCGATGTTCGCGCGGGTGCCGGGTCCGGCGGATTTGGAGGCGATGGACGCGACGATCTCGGCGTAGGCGACGGGGGTGATCCGGGAGATGGCGGCGACCATGGGGATGGTGGCCTGGCCGCCGCAGGTGACCATGTTGACGTTGTCGACGCCGGAGTCGAGGTGCTCGTCGAGGTTGACCGGGGGCACGACGAACGGGCCGATCGCGGCGGGGGTGAGGTCGACGAGCTTCTTGCCGTAGGGGGCCAGCGCTGCGGCGTTGGCCTGATGGGCCTTGGCGGAGGTGGCGTCGAAGACGATGTCGATGTCGTCGAAGCCGTCGAGGGCGATGAGGCCGTGCACGCCGTCGGCGGTGGTGGGCACGTTCAGGCGGGCGGCGCGGGCGAGGCCGTCTGAGGTCGGGTCGATGCCGACCATCGCGCCCATCTCGAGGCTGTCGGAGTTGCGCAGGACCTTGATCATCAGGTCGGTGCCGATGTTGCCGGATCCGATGATCGCGACTTTGATCTTGTGGGTGTGTGTCATGCGTTGTCCTTCGAGAAGGTGGCGGTCACGGTGCCGAGGGTGGACAGTTCGGCGCGGATGACCGTTCCGGGTGGAGTGGGGACCATCGGGCCGAGGGCACCGGAGAGGATGACCTGCCCGGCGCGCAGGGGGTGGCCGTAGTCGCGGGCGGTGCGGGCGAGCCAGGCGAGGGCTTGGAGGGGGTCGCCGAGGCAGGCGGCGCCGGTGCCCTCGGACACCAATTCCTCGTTGGAGAACAGGCGCATGGATACCTCGCGGGGTTCGAATTCGTCGAGGGTGAGCCAGCTTTCGCCGAGGACGTAGAGTCCGGAGGAGCCGTTGTCGGCGACGGTGTCGGTGATGGTGATGTCCCAGTCGGCGATGCGGGAGTCGACGATTTCGAGGGCTGCTGCGGCGCGGGCGACGGCGGCGCGCACCTGGGCGAGGCCGAGGTCGCCGTCGACGAGGTCGGCACCGAGTTCGAAGGCGATTTCGGCCTCGGCCTTCGGTTGCAGCAACCGGCCGCTCGGGACCTCGGGTAGGCCGGTGACGTCCATGTCGGCGAACAGCACACCGAAATCCGGTTGGTCCACTCCGAGTTGCTGTTGCACGGCGGGGGAGGTCAGGCCGATCTTCCGTCCGGTGATGGTGCCGCCGGCGGCGACGCGGAGGTCGGTCAACCGCTGCTGGACGGCGTAGGCGGCGTCGATATCGGTGACTCCCAGTAGATCTTGCACGGGTGCGCACGGACCCGCGGTTGCGGACGCAAGTCGGTCGGCTGCGGCCACGATCGACGAATTCGACAGGGCTTCGGACGTGGTGGTTGGCATCGATGACCTCACGGTGTGCTGATTCGAGATGGATGTTGGGTGCGTTGTTGCTTGTACTGTGCCGGGCCGGATGGTGATACTCAACGAATGAGTCCCGTAGAACGGAACACTGTGGAACGGGGTGACGAGCCGACATCGGTGG
Source organism: Rhodococcus sp. JS3073 (assembly GCF_026810085.1). Lineage (NCBI taxonomy): Bacteria > Bacillati > Actinomycetota > Actinomycetes > Mycobacteriales > Nocardiaceae > Rhodococcus > Rhodococcus sp. JS3073. The sequence continues at coordinate 8,274,966 of NZ_CP113951.1, forward strand.
TCCGGCGAATGTCGGATCTGCTCGCCGCGTTCGGTCCCACCGACACGGCGCTGGGCGTCAACGAGTTGACCCGGCGGACCGGGATACCGAAGGCGACGGTGTCGCGGCTGGTGAAGGAGATGGAAGGCGTCGGGTTTCTCGAACGCCGGGGTGTCAAGGTGGGGCTGGGCCTTCGGCTGTTCGAGCTAGGCGAGCGGGCCTCTCGTCGCCGGTCGGTCCGCGAGGTGGCGTTGCCGTTCCTCGCCGACCTGCGGGAGGCGACACGGCAGACGGTGCATCTGGCGATCCTCGACGGCACCGAGGTGGTCTACGTCGAGATCCTGCCGGGGCGGGACGCACCGTGGCTGCCGTCCGGCGTGGGTGGTCGTCTCCCCGCGCACGCCACCGGGGTGGGCAAGGCCCTGCTCGCGGGAGCACCGCCTCAGGTGATCGGCGACGTGCTGGCAGCCGGCTTGGTCCGGGTCGGTCCACGCACCATCACCGCGCCCGGGCCGCTGGTGCGGCAGTTGCGGCGGATCGCTTCGAGCGGCATCGCCTACGAGCACGAGGAGTCGGCGCCGGGCGTCGCATGCGTTGCCAGCGCCGTTCGCGTCGACGACGGTCCGCCGGTGGCGGCCGTCTCCGCGTCCGGGTGGATCGGCAAGGTCGACATCCGACGAGTCGGTCCCGCTGTGCATACGACCGCCCTGAGCATTACCCGTGCACTCACCGAGGGTGGTGATCGAGACCGTCGAGCATGAAGCGCCGATGGCCGCTTTTACAGGCCTTCGCCGCGCCGATACCTGATCCTCGCAGAGATGACGCGACGGCTATGTCCGGGCCGACTGGGCTCGGGTGAGTGCGGCCTGGGTCGCGGCCTCGACTGTCAGGACGATGAAGTCGCGTCGTCGCGAGTCCCGGTCGCGACCACGCGGAAGGGGTGTCGAGAACAGCCGGTCTGCGGTCTGGAGAGCTACCCATCCGTCGACGAGCGTGATGACAGTGATGAGCAGTTCCTGTGCATCGCTCTCGGACAGTTCGGGGACCGCTTCCCGTGCGCTGGCGACTAACGCTCGAGCGTGCTTCTGTCGTGATGCTTCCGCGACAGGTGCCTCGAGCTCGAGTCCTTCCCAGAACAGCAGCCGCGTGAAAGTGGGGTGCTCGCGTTGGTAGTCGAATCGGCGACCGGCATAGTCTGCGATGGCGGGGACCCCGTGACCGGAGAGTTCGACAGCGGCCAGCGTGGTTGCCAGTTCGTGTTCGAGGACCGCGCTGAAGAACGCCTCCTTCTTGCCGAAGTACTGGTAGATGCGCTCTTTGTTCACTCCTGCTGTGTCGGCGATCCGATCGACACGGGCGCCGGCCAGACCGAACGAACTGAATTCGGTAACTCCGGCCTGGATGAGGAGCTTCTTGGTTCGTTCGGTATCCCACGCCACGGCTGCATCCTACGACAGACTCCAACTGTTTGGTTGCAATCTGCCTCCTCAGGCTCTACGGTCAAAGTGCAACTGAATAGTTGGAGTTTTGGGAAGGGTTGCCTCAGGATGGAATCTCTCGTTCTCGCATCCGCGGTGGTGGAACATCTCGCTCCGACGACTACGAGGTACCGGCCTGTACGGGTGAACCGGCTTGCTCGGGATCTCGTGCCGGCGCCGCCTCCGTCCATCCACGTGCGGGCGGTCGCCACCTGGGTGTCGATATTCCCGCTCGTCACGTTGGGCATGACCGTTATGGCCTTGTCGGGCCCGATCACGGCCGCCTGGCCGACGTGGCTGCGGGCCCTGTCGCTCACCGGTGTCGTCGTTCCCACCGCGGTGTATCTCGTCGTACCGCGTGTGCTTGCCGTGTCCGTCCGGTGGATGAGCTGGCGGCGCGGGCGGTCGGCAGCTGCCGAGCCCGGTGAACGCCTGTAGCGGCGCGCGCGGAGGCTCTCACTCGCACCGCCGGCTCCATGGCCTAAGGGGTGACAATTCGTGTCGGGGGAGCGAGGTATGTTCTGGTTGCGACGAAAGAGGTCGCCACTCACACTCACGCATCCGAGGCATTCCGGCTCGGGTGGATACGAGGTGCAACCGCGCCTCGTATCTCGGGGGAGTGGCGACCTTTCTCGGCTCGCCACCCCTTGGCTACACGTTCCGCACTGAGCAATTCCGCCGTGCCGGATCAGGCCGGCTCTGCTGCGATCCGCCCCGATTTCACCGCGGCGACCAGCGTTGCGTGGTCGGCTTCGGTTTGATCGGCGTAGCTGACGGCGTACCGTCCGATCACCTCGTCGAGGTCCGTGTCGCTGGCGAAGTATCCGGCGAGCGCCCGCGGATCGAGCGAGCGGGTGTGTGCACGCGCGAGCAGGGCGCCGGCGAGCCGGCCGTAGTCGTCGAGATGGTCTTGTTCCAGACCGGTTGGATCGATGTCCCCTTTGAGGTTTCGGAACTGCCGCACGATGTAAGGGAGGCCGTCGATGGTCGTCCAGCCCAGCAGAATGTCTGATTCCGCCTGCACCAGCCGGGCGCCGTGCACGATCCGCTTGCCCTCGTGTTTCGGCTCGTCGACAGGTAGATACGCCGATAGTGCGGACGGCCGGGCCTGCTTCAGTTGAAGTACGAGCACTTCGTCCCGATTACCGTGCAGCAGGGCTATATAGCTGCGCAGACCCACGCTGCCGGTTCCGACGATCCGGAACGCGACGTCGGACACGGCGAATCGGGTGATCAGGTTCCTGCGAGACTCGCGCAGTGACTCGACATACCGTTCCAGACCATCGGTCACGGCATCGGCGGTGGCGCGATCGACGTGGGTGAGGATCGGCGGGTCGTCGATGAACCGTCGTCGGCGGATCCCGGTATCGTGATCTTCGAGGTGGGCGGTCCATTTCTCCGCCACCTTCTCGCTCGTATTGCGTCGCGCTTTCTGCGCAGCCTTGTCGAAGTCGTCGAGCAGCGCGTCGGCCTTTGCCCGCTCGAGCACCGATTTGTCCGGCAACGCATTCCAGGACTGAAGGAATGGCAGTTCGGCGAGATCGCGGATGGTGCGTCGATACGATTTGACGGCGTCTTCGGCGGCCTCGATGCAGCCGTTTTCGGACACACCGCCCTCGCGTCCGGCGAGGACCAGGCTTGCTGCGAGGCGCTTGAGATCCCATTCCCACGGGCCGGGGACTGTCTCGTCGAAATCATTGATGTCCATGACGATCTGACCGTCCGGCGTCCCATACAGGCCGAAGTTGGCAGCATGGGCGTCACCGCACAGCTGCGCTGTCAATCCGGTAACCGGAGAGGTGGCGAGGTCGGCCGCCATCAGGCCTGCGGCGCCGCGGAAGAAGGCGAACGGGGAGGCGATCATCCGGCCGATTCGCAGCGGGATCAGATTTGCCAGCCGTCCCTGATTGCTGGTCTCGACGAATTCGAGCACATCCGGCCGTCCTGCGCCGGCCGCGGCGCTCTCGTGCGCACTCGACGGCACGGTGGCCCGCAACGCGTCGCCACGCGCGAAGACGTCGTCCGCCTCGATCTGGGTTCGCAGGTCGACGGCTCGCGCTCGATTCTTCGTCACCACGGCGACACTATCCCAGGTCCTCGCGGCTATCCGCTCGTCGGCGCCATCCCATCGCGCGCGTCTGCCGTCGCTACCTGCGAAGAATGGGCCTCGCGAGTCGGATCCATCGTGCTGCCGTATCGCCAGGACGGGTCGCCGTCTCCGCCACACGACATTGTGGCGGCCGAGTGGTTATGCTTCGGTTTCCGGTGGTCGGCAGCATCCGGCGCTGGAGACACGTTCCGGCGGCATGCCGTGCCGCCGGGCCTTCCTTAACGGAGGAACGCCATGTCCGCTGAATCCGTCGCCGCCACCCCCGAGTCCGCCGGCGGCCACATCCGATTGACCTCACACAGCGGCGGTGTCGGAGCCCTGCCGATCCACTGGGGAGCACCCACGGCGTCCGAGCGCGGGCCGGTGGTCGGCACCACCACCAACCGCGCCCACCGCAACGTGATCGGAACGCACAGCGGCTCGTACAGCATCTACCGGGCACTGGCGGTGGCGTCGGGCGCGCTGTCGCGCCACCACAAGGCCGACCTCACCAATACCGCGCCCACCAACATCATCGGCCCGTATCCGCAGTGGAGCGAGCCCGGCAAGATCGTGAGCCTGGACCCGTGGGGCGCCACGGTGGCCGAGGTCTTCGCCGCCGAACTGGCGGCCGGTCACGACATCCGCCCGAGCATCGCGGTGACCAAGGCGCACGTGATCCTGCCGGAGGTCATGGAGGCTATCCAGAAAGGTCGTCTGCATCCGGACGGCCGCTTCCTGCTGCCCAGTGGTGCTGCGCTGGTCACCAAGGCGGCGATCGAACCCGTCTGGCACCTGCCGGGTGTGGCGGAGCGCTTTCACTGCAGCGAGACGGATCTGCGCCGCGTGCTGTTCGAGGAGACCGGCGGCATGTACCCCGAGCTCGTGACGCGCTCGGACCTCGAGGTGTTCCTGCCCCCGATCGGGGGTCAGACCGTGTACATCTTCGGCGACGCGCGTGACCTGGCCGATCCTGGCGTGGAGCTGACCGCACGCGTACACGACGAATGCAACGGGTCGGACGTGTTCGGCTCCGACATCTGTACCTGCCGCCCGTACCTCACGCATGCGATCGAGGAGTGCATCCAGGGTGCACAGCGTGGTGGTGTCGGCTTGGTGGCGTACTCCCGCAAGGAGGGCCGTGCGCTCGGCGAAGTGACCAAGTTCCTGGTCTACAACGCGCGGAAGCGCCAGGTGGGCGGCGACACGGCCAATCAGTACTTCGCCCGCACCGAATGCGTGGCCGGCGTGCAGGACATGCGCTTCCAGGAAATGATGCCCGACGTTCTGCATTGGCTGGGCGTCAGAAAGATCCATCGCCTGGTCTCGATGAGCAATATGAAGTACGACGCCATCACCGGCTCGGGTATCGAGGTCGTGGAGAGGGTGGACCTCCCCGCGGATCTGATCCCGGCCGACGCGCGCGTGGAGATCGACGCCAAGATGGCGGCCGGCTACTTCACGCCGGGCGCAGTGCCGGACGCGGACGAACTGGCGAAGGTCAAGGGCCGGGAGTTGGACGGATGAGCGTGATCGGCGTCCGTCCCGACCTGGACACCGGGCGGGCGGAGGGTGCGGCCGCGGCTCTGCGTACCACGTCGGCTGTGCGGGAGCGCGCACGACAGCTGCTGTCCCGTGCGCGCGAGGGCGATTCACTCTGGTTCGCCGTCGACGACGACGCGTTGCACTCGGCCGCGGCCGAGGTTGCCGACGTCACGCGTGTCCGCTATCCGGACCTGAAGATCCCGTACCACAGCCGCTGGCGCCATTTCGAAGCCGGCGGCGTGGACCGCAAGGCCGAGCTTGACACACGGCTGGCTGCGCTGGACGCGCCGGTCCGCGCTCGCGCCATGATCGACCTGGCCGTGGTCAGCGTGCTGCTCGATGCAGGCGCCGGTCCCGACTGGCATTACGACGAGGTAGCCAGCGGGCAGAGCTTCGCCCGTTCCGAGGGCCTGGGTGTCGCGAGCTGGCACGCGTTTCTCGGCGGCCTGTTCTCGAGCGACGCGGCACACCCGCTTCAGGTAGATGCGGCCGGACTGCGCGGCCTGGATGCGAACCGGCTGGCCGAGGTGTTCCAGGCCGGCCCGTCCAATCCGCTGGTGGGACTCGAAGGTCGCGTGCTGCTCCTGCGACGGCTGGGTGAGGTGCTCGGCGCACGGCCCGACGTGTTCGGCTCGCAGGGCAGGCCGGGTGGCCTGTTCGACCTGCTGGTCGCCCCGCAGGGTGCGGCCACGGCGACGGTCGCTGCCCACGACATCCTGTCGCAGCTCTTGACGTCGCTGTCGGGCATCTGGCCTGCGGGCAACGCCATCGGTGCCGAGCCGTTGGGCGACTGCTGGCGCCATGACGCGGTGGCCGGTCCCGGCTTGACCCAGGGCTGGATGCCGTTTCACAAACTGTCGCAGTGGCTGTGCTATTCGTTGCTGGAGCCCTTCCAGTGGGCCGGCGTTCGGGTGGTCGGGGTGGATGCGCTGACCGGCCTGCCCGAGTACCGGAACGGCGGCCTGCTTCTCGACACCGGCGTGCTCCGCCTGCACGATCGAGCCTGGGCTGCGCAAAGCTGGACGGCCGGCGACGAATTGGTAGTCGAGTGGCGGGCGTTGACGGTAGCACTCCTGGACGAACTGGCCCCGCTGGTGCGCGCGCGCCTGGGCGTGGATTCCCGGGCGATGCCGCTGGCCTGCGTCCTGGAAGGCGGCACCTGGGCGGCGGGCCGTGCGCTGGCACAGCGCTCGCGTGGCGGGCTGCCGCCGCTGGTCGTCGTCAGCGACGGCACGGTCTTCTAGAACGAAACGAGGACGAATACATGGGCACGGTACACGTGATCGACCACCCACTGGTGCAGCACAAGCTCACCATGATGCGCCGTAAGGATGCCTCCACCAACAGCTTTCGTCGACTGGCGAACGAGATCTCCGCGCTGATGACGTACGAGGTCCTTCGCGACATCCCGATGCAGGAGATCGACGTCGAGACACCGTTGGAATTCACGACCGGCAAGGTCATCGACGGCAAGAAGCTGGTGTTCGTCTCCATCCTGCGCGCGGGCACCGGCATCCTGGACGGCATGCTGACAATTGTGCCGGGCGCGCGCGTCGGCCATATCGGTCTCTACCGCGACCCCAAAACTCTCGGAGCCGTGGAGTACTACTTCAAAATGCCCGGCGATCTGCAGGAGCGCGACGTGGTGGTGATCGACCCGATGCTGGCCACCGGCAACTCTGCCGTGGCGGCGGTGGAGCGGCTGAAGGAATGCGGCCCCAAATCCATCAAGTTCGTGTGCCTGCTGACCTGCCCCGAAGGCGTTGCCGCCCTGCACAAGGCGCATCCCGACGTCCCGATCTACACCGCCGCCGTCGACCGCCAACTGGACGAACACGGCTACATTCTGCCCGGCATCGGGGACGCCGGCGACCGCCTCTTCGGCACCAAGTAGCAGGCGCTGTCGTCACAGGGCAGTGGTTTCCGGCGCTTCGAGTTCAGTGTCCGGGTGGGTGGGGAATCGCAGCGCGAGTGCTGTCTTGATCTCGACGTGACGCAGCAGGAAGGCGCGCTCGTCGAGTCGCTTGCGCCGCAGCCAGCCGGTGACCTCGTCATTGCATTTACTGGCGTTGCACGAGCCGCAGGCCGGGGCGATGTTGTCCAGGGTGTAACGCCCGCCGCGGGACAGTGCCTGCACGCAGTCGCGTTGCAGCGGCTTGTCGGTCGCGCCGCAGTACGCGCAGCCACCCCACGCCTCGGTCAGCGCACTCCACTGCTCGGCGGTGAGGTCGTGCTCGACACTCTCCATCCGACGCTTGCGTTTACGGGCGCCCCTGGCCCTGCGACTCCGGTTGACCGCCATCGCCCCAGCGTAGGACTCGGGACGGGTCAGCCGGTGACAGGGGGCACGCTCTGCTCGAAGCTGAACACGTTCTCCGGGTCGTAGATGGCCTTGACCTCGCGCAACCGCTCGCGGTTCGAGCCGTAGTACTCACGTTCCCACTCCGACTCGGCGGCGTTGGGCACGTTGACGTAGGCGCCGTCGCCGTAGGGGCGCAGTGCGCGCCAGAAGTCGGTCGCCCAGCCCAGCGCCGTCGAGTTCAGGGCCGGGTCGTTCCAGGCGGCGCCCGGCTCGCAGTAGAACAGCGCGTCACGGTGCGGGAACGCGGATCCGCCGGGCGGCGCCTGCCGCACAGCCCCACCGAAGCTCGAGCAGAAGAAGTTGCTCGGCGGACTGGGCGTGTTACCCATGCAGCGGACGATCAGATCGATCGCCTCGTCAGGGAAGGGGCGGGTGACGAACTGCGAGTAGAACTTCCAGAGTGCGACGTCGTTCGGCCCCCTGTCGACCTCGCCGTACACGGTCGGCCAGGCGTCCTCCGTCACGCTCACGTCGGGATTCCCGATCGTCAGCAGCGAGCGCAGCTGGTCCTCGAGTTCTCGCCGCGAACCGCCGTACATCAGCGCAGACAGTTCGACCGCGCTCGAATCCACCTCGAGCGCGCTGGTCAGCCGCTCGTCGGCGACCGGCGCGTCGCGTTGCCACGTGCGAAGCAGGGCGGCCAGGTCGCCGTGACCGGTCCACCGCGCGACGAGGAATGTGACGTTCGAGAGCTCGTGAAGCCTCAACGTGTAGGACGTCGCAATCCCGAAGTTACCGCCGCCTCCACCACGGCACGCCCACAGCAGGTCGGAGTTGCTGTGCTCGGTGGCCTCCACGATCTTCGCCGAGCGCGAGCCGTCGGCCACCACGACCTCCGCGGCGAGCAGGTTGTCGCACGCCATGCCCATGCAGCGGGTCAGCAGCCCGAAGCCACCCCCGAGAATCACACCACCGAGACCGACGCCGCCCTCCGAGCCGGTCGGTACGACGAAGCCGCGTTGCCCGAGGGCCGCGACCGTCTCCTTCTGCGTCAGACCCGTCCCGACCGTCGCCGTGCGTGCCGTTTCGTCGATCACGATGCTCTTCATCCGACTGACGTCGACGACCAGCCCGCCGTCGATCGACGACCAGCCTTCGAGGCTGTGGCGGCCGCTGCGGGCACGCAGGGCGATGCCTTCCTCGCGAGCCCAGCGGACCGCATTGATCACGTCCTGTGTGTCACAGCAGAACACGATGGCCTCGGGGTACCGGGAATACAGGCGGTTCCAGCCGACCCGCGCCGCCTCGTAGCCGGAATCGCCCGCACGCACGACCTCACCCGTCAGCTTCGCGACAGTGGCAGTCAGGGGCTTCACCTCACGATCAGTGTGAGAAGACATCGGCGTCTCCGGGCTCGGTGTCCAGTACCTCGCGTTTGAAGATCAACAGGTAGGCGAAGTACACCCCGCCCGCGAGGAGCAACCCGACCGCTATCAGGATCGAGGTCACGGCACTCGAGGGCGACACGATGACGAACAGCACGACAGCCGACCAGACCAGCGCACCGATCGCGACCGGCATTTCGAAGCGACCGAGATCGAACGCGCCCTCCTTACGATCCAGTCGTCTCCGCACCGCAAGATAGAGGACGATGATCGCGCCGTAGAGGACCGCCGAGATGACCGTCCCGACCGTGAGCAACTCCAGCAGTGCGCCACCAGGCAGCACGGCCATCAGGACGACTCCCACGACGACGATCAGGATTGTCGCCGGAATGGGTGTCTGCGTACGCGGGTTGACCCGGCGCATCAGTCGGTAAGCAGGGAAACGTGCGTCGCGCGACATCGCGAACACCATCCGCGAGCAGGTGGCCAGGGTCACCATCCCGGCGCCGAAGAATGCAAACGCGATCGCGACCAGCAGCGTCCTCTCCATCACCGGACCCAGCTGATCGCGCAGGATCGCCGCCACCGGCGTGTCACTGGCGCTCACCCGGGGGATATCTTTGATCGCGATCGTGAGCGCGATCAAGAACACCAGTCCCAGCACAGCCGCCGCCACGACCGATCCCACGATCGCGCGCGGGACGCTGCGAAACGGATCCTTGGCCTCTTCAGCCATATTCGCCGCGGAGTCGAAGCCGACGAGCGTGGCGAGCCCCATGATCATCGCAGCCATCAACCCGCCGCCGACAGCGAAATAGTTGGGGGCGCCCTCGGTGATACCGCGCGAGGTGAGGTTGTCGACCGAGCCCTCGCCCGTGATCGCCACAGCGACGAAGAGTCCGATTGCCAGCACCACGACGATCACCAGTTCGAGCCCCACCGCGCCCGACGTGATCAAGCCGACGAGGCGCGTCGAGAACACGACGAGCACCGCCTGAACAAGCACTACGACGAGCGTGATCACGCGTGCCGTGTCCTCGTCGGGCTGCATGCCGAACAGCGGCATGAGCGCGGAGCTTGCCATCGCGTTGTCGACCGTCACCACGCCGAGTGCCAGGTAGCAGAAGGTCAGCCAACCGAACAGCCAGCCGACTTTCGGGTTCGCCAGCCGCGAGGCCCATTGGTAGGAGGAGCCGCTGAGTGGGATGCGGGCCGCGAATTGGGCGATCACCAGCGCCACCAGGGTCTGCCCCAGTGCCACGATGACCCAGAGCCAGATTCCCACCGGCCCGGCGTCTCGGAGTACGTCGTCGTAGGTGCCGAAGATCCCGACCGCCACCGAGATGAATGCGAACGAGACGGCGAACACCTGAAAGGAGCCCAGGGTTCGCTTCAGCTCCGGTTTGTAGCCGCAGTCTTGACATTCTTGATCGGCGTTCTGTGCGCCCATCACGTTTTCTGCCGTCATCTCGGCCGCCTCACGTTCAATCGGGAACTGCGGAGAAGTGGAATCGTTCGAAGAGACCCGTCACAACGAGGCTCGTTCCGCGATCAGAGCGAGACCGGTCTGTTTTATCGTCCTCCTCGAGGGTGTGGATGTCATCGATGGTTCGTCTGTCTAAATACTCCGAGACGCGCACGGCACGCGTCATCGCACACGTCTCGGCCGCCGAGGCCATTGGCCCCGGCGGCCGCGAGACTGTACTAGTGATCCTGAGTGAGTCGGCGTCGCACCAATGTCACATCCAGGGCATGTCGGGATCGAGCGAGTGGGAGATCACGCCGTCGTCGGGCTCGAGGGGGTAGTTGACCTGGTGGATGGTGGCGCCCTGCTGGGAGTGCACGGAAGCGGCGGCGGGGCCGAAGAGGGATGTGCCGCCGGGCTCGACCAGGGTGGTGCCGGGCTCGACGAGGGTTACCTGGTCGGGCACGTCCTCGTCGGGGGCGTCGCAGGCGACCATGGGCCATGCGTTTGCGCAGCCGATACGGTCCCTGACCTCGACCTTGTACGGGGAGAGTCCGGATTCGGGGGAGACGACTTGCGGGAACGTCGACTGGGCGGGTGCGGCGGCGGCAGTGGCGCTCTGGGCCATGAACATTCCCAGTCCGAGGGCGGCGCCCGTTGCGGCTGCTGCGGCGATGCGTGTCTTCGTCGAGTTCATTGCGTTGCTCCTGAGTGTGGTGTGTGGATTTCCGTGTCCCCTTGTGGACGAACACCAGTCTTCGCCGGAACGCGGGCCCGGCAACGCCCCCTAAAGGGGTGATCGGCCATCCATCCAGGGGTGGATGTTTGCACCCCAGGGGGAGTTCCGAATGCGTGAAAGGGCAGTGGCCTATTGCGGCCGGGACGTCAGAGATAGAGGTCGACGAGGGTACTGATCACGGACCAGTGCGTGGTTCGTGCCCGCACGGTTCTCAACTCGGGGTAGACGGTGCGGAAGGTGCGCGCGAGGGCCACGCTGAGTCCGCCGGTGATGTCGGGCAGCCCCGAGCGGGTTTCGGTGGCGAGGATGCCGTCGAGAGGCGGGTAGTCGGCCAGCCGCTCGACGATCGGGTCAACCCGAAGGCTGGGGCCGAGCTCGCGGAACAACCCGATGTTCTCCTGCAACCCTCTGGTGATCGGCAGGTCGGTGGGTTCGACGATGTGCCGGTGCTGGGCCGCCGCGCTCTCCTGCGCGACGAGGAGCAGGTCGTAGAGTTTCGCGGTGACGACGTCGTCGAATCGGTGAAAGTCGTCCCTGACGACGCCGAGGCTGGCGACGTCCCGGAAGATGTCCGCGAACTGGTCGAACGTCATGAGCGCCCCGTGGCTTCCGACCTCCGCACGTTCCATGAGGTGATCATCCTCCGCGATGCGGTCACACATCCGGCGAACCGCGCGCACAGGGTATGCCGTTGTCCGGCACGACGTCCTGCGTCCGGTGTGAGGGCCGTCCTGTCCACGCTCCGGACGTGAGAACCGGGCCTGTGTGGTCTGCTCATGGGTTGTGCAGGACCACGAACAGCGAGTACAGCGAAAGATATGACGTCGACGAAGTGGACGCGGTGGTTGCCGTTGGCCGCCGTCGCGGTGCTCGTCGTCGTGCTCGCGGCGAGCGGGATGATTCCCGTCTGGCCGGGACTGCTGCACCTGGTCGCGCTGCCGCCGCTGGATCAGTTCGCGGACCTGCGACTTCTGCTGGTGCTTACCGCCTCGTGGCCCCAGTTCCTGGTGCTGCTGGCGGTGGTATCGGTCGTGCGGGTCATGCTGATGGCCTGGCTTCTCGGTGGACTCGATGCCCGACGCGTCCGCTTCGCCGCGATGTTCTACGCGACGGCGTTCGGCCCCGTACTCCTGGCGACGCTCGGTGACGCGACCGCCTACGCGGCGCTGTATTCGCGGGCGTTCTGGCCGGCGGTGGCGCTGATCGGACTGCTGGTCGTGATACTCGGGCCGGTCCCGTGGCAGGGCGAGGTCACCCTGCGCGGGGCGATGGCGCGGGCGTGGCGCCGCGGCCTGCGGATCGAGGTGATGGCGCCGTACTGCGCGGCGGTCCTCGGGCTCGGCGCTCTGGCCGACCGGGCCCCGGCCGTCACTGTGCTGCTCGTGCCGATCTCGGCTGCGGCGACGGGACTGACGGTGTGGGCGATGGACCGTGCGCCGCTCACCCGGCCCGTCACGGCGCTCGCTGCCGTCCTCGTCGCGTTGACTGCGGCGTCGGTGGTCTTTGTTCAGACACGACGCTATGACGATCCGGAACCCGGGTCACCACAGGCCGGTTCGCTGTTCATCATGTCCGGAATCAATTCGCGTTCGGGGCAGGGGAGCATGCACCGGGCGGACGTGCGCCGGCTGGGTTACGAATGCGATCAGGTCTACTACTTCTCCTACGCCGGCCCCGGTGACGGACAGCCTCAGCGCGACTCGACGTGTCCGATCAGATCGGGGGCCCCGTACGAACCTGCCGACACCCAGCGGCCCGTCGAGGAACAGGTCTCGCTGTTTGCCGAACAGATCGCGAACCTGCAGCGGCCGTTGACCGTTGCCGCACATTCCCACGCCGCCTGGATTGCGTGGGAAGCGGTCGCCACGGGTCGGGCGCGGGTCGATGTGCTGGTGCTGGTGGGTGTCTTTCCGGAGACCCCGCTCGGCTTTCCGCCTCCGGATGTCGACCGACCGGGCAGGGTGTTCGGCGACCTGTTGCGGTGGGCGGCGCCCGTGACCGACGTCGTCTTCTTCCACTTCGACCCGGACACGCCCGCGGCACGGCAACTGCTCGGCACCGCCGGCAGCGCACAAGCCATTCTCGGCGAGCCGCTGCCCGGGGAGGTGCGTGTTCTGAGTATCACCTCGGCTGCCGATCTTCCGCTGATGCCGCACGGCTGGAGGCTGGACGTCGAACGCAATGGCTGCCCGGTCCGCGCCGCACACTCGTCGCTGCCCACATCGGCAGCCTTCGACGACGAGGTGATCCGGTTCCTGGACCACCGGGATCCTCCACCGTGCCCGATGTCGCGGGACTGGGGTGCGATCGTGATGCGCGCGTTCGGCGTACCGCCGAGCGGGAGCTGACGGACACAGGTGCGCCCCGGCGGTCCGGATCGACGACACCGAATTGTGTCGAAGCGGACGAGGCGATTTCTCGGACGCCGGAGTGCGCCGCGGAGTTAAATGAATGACGCAGGCGTAATGGATTTCGGCAGCGAGTAAGCCCAACTCAAGGTCCGCCGCCGCCCGCTCCGGTCGCGTCTCAACCGTGCGGGAGGCATAGCGTCGGGGTGCGCGATGATCGAAGCAGTGACAGGGCTCCTTGCGAGGAGAACCGAACCCGCCGATGTGCGATCCGACTCACCCGAACACATGGATCACGACGAACGTGTCGGCGGCGTCGCACTCCGAAGACTCCTTGCGGTGGCGACGTTGACACCAGCGCAGGCCGCGCTGCTCGTTGCGGATGCGCTCCATCAGCTCGAATTGGCGCGTGGCGAGTGGCCCTACCCGCTCCGCCTCCGGGAAGTGACGGTGTCCGACAGTGGCCAGCTCACGATCGAGTGCGCGGACAGTGCGTCCCGGCACGACACGAACGAGGAGGTGGCCGACCTTCTCCGAAGTATCGCGACGAACGGCCGCGATTCGGCACTGGCCGACCGGTTGCACGAATCGCTCGCCGAAACAACGGATCTGGATGCGTTGGTGCAAAGGGTTCGTCGAGCGATCGCACCGGACGTCGACCCGGCCGAGGAGAGAAGGAAGCGCTGCCAACTCGCCGGGCTCGTCGCGGCCACCATGGGACGGCCGCGTCCTGACAGCCGGGTGGTGGGGGAGCGAGCGGACGTCGAGGACTGGCCCTTTGTGGCGGCCGGACCCACCCTCGCGCCGTCAGGATGGTACCCGCCGGTCCGGAATCCGTGGCATCGCAAGAGGAGACGGCCGTCGAGGCGGCAAGGAGCAGTCGGCCTGATCGCGATCCTGCTGCTCGTCGCTGCAGCGTGGATGGCTCCACGGGTGTGGTCGGAGCTGCGCCGGGGATGGGACGCCGTCCTGAATCCCGTGAATCCCACGGAGCAGAATCAGATTCGGGCCGTGTCGCCGCCGCCTCCACCGGAACCCCCGGCTGATCAGCCGGCGCCGCCGACGATCGATGCCGGCCGGCCGCCGCCGCCCGTCGACGTCGGTGCCCCCGCAAGCGCGGGGCCGATCACCCTCGTCACGGTCACACGCGCCAACGGGGAGTGCCGGCCCGGGCAAGCATGCGCGATCCGCGTCGACATTCGCCTCGATCCGGCAGCGGCTGTCGGCGCCGTGACCTGGAAGGTCAACGTGTACGACCGCTGTTCCGGCGAGGTGCGGGCCACCAGTGACGTGACACTGCCCGTTCAGCCCGGATCACAACAGGTGTACGGCATCGTCCGGACGGATCTGCCGCCGGACGCCGCGCTCGCCGTCGCGGCCGTCACCAGCGCCCCGGCGACGGCCGCGTCCGAGCCGCTGCTGGTGCCCGCCGAAAACGCTCGCTGCTGAGCGCCGGGGGGAGGGGTGGGATGCACGACGGCAAGCACGACGACAAGCACGAATCCGACCCGTGGATCGTCGGTGCGGCGATCGTTCTCGTCGTGCTCGGCCTTCTGAATTTGCTGTCGACAGGGAAGACGGCAGATGCTGTTCGCCACACGCTCTTCGCCGTTGCCGGTCTCGGCATCATGTATGTGGTGTCCCGCCTGCGGATGAGCGATCTCCGCGCCTTCGGCTGGGCGGTGTTCACCGTGGCGACCGTGTTACTGGCGGTCGTGCCGCTCGCGGGGGTCGCGACCAAGGGTGCTCAACGTTGGCTGGACTTCGGCGTATTCACCGTCCAGCCGTCCGAACTGGCCAAGCTCGCTCTGGTTCTCGTGCCCGCGAGCATGCTCGCCGTGGGGTTCACCCTGGCACGATTCGTCGCGACCCTCGTGATCGCGGGCGTGCCCATCGCACTCGTCGCACTCCAACCCGACCTGTCGACTGCCGTCGTCCTCGTTGCGACGGCAGGATTCATGCTCATCCTCGCCCGGGTCCCGCTGCTGCCTCTGGTTCCGCTGTTCGTCCTGGGTATCGCGTCGCTTCCGCTGGCCGTGCTCTTCCTCCGTCCCTACCAGCTCGAACGGGTGCACGTGTTCCTGTCGAGCAACGCCGACCCCGCCGGCGCGGGATGGGCCGAGTTGCAGGCGAACATCGCGATCGGTAGTGGTGGGCTGTGGGGTCTGGCGCGTGACCCGCTGTACGACGTGCGGGCCGAGTATCTACCCGAATCGGAGCACGATCTCGCGTTCGCCAGCCTCGTGTACGGGTGGGGTCTGATCGCCGGACTGGCCGTCGTGGTGGCGACCTCGGTCATCGTGTGGCGGGCAGCCCTCGCCGCGCGAACGGCGCGGACCCGGGAGGCTGCGCTCGTCGCGGCCGGGATCGGTGGACTGTTCGGGATCCACGCGCTGGTGTCGATCGGTCAGAGTCTGTCGCTGCTGCCCCACACCGGGATGCCGATTCCCCTCTTCAGCTACGGGGGTACGGCCGCCATCGTCGGATTCGCCGCCATCGGACTGATACTCGCGGTGCGCAGAGACGGCGTCGCGCGACCCCTGTGGGCCCCGGATCCCCGACGGCGGCGCCGACCGCGCGGAATGTCGGCGGGCACGCTGACGATGACCGCGGCACTCGTCGCGATGTCGATGTTCGCCTGGCAGTTGCAGCACGACCGGGGTGCTGAATTTCGGGCGATGAGCGACCAGCAGATGATGCGGTGCATCCGCCTGCCCGCAGAGCGCGGGCTGATCCTCGACCGCAACGGTGTTCCTCTTGCGGTCAATGTCGCCGAGTATGCGGTGGCGGTGGTCGCTCGGATGTTCGAGGAGAACGACGACGACGCCC
Organism: Rhodococcus sp. JS3073; assembly: GCF_026810085.1. NCBI lineage: Bacteria > Bacillati > Actinomycetota > Actinomycetes > Mycobacteriales > Nocardiaceae > Rhodococcus > Rhodococcus sp. JS3073. Next base: position 8,291,125 of record NZ_CP113951.1, read on the forward strand.
GCAACCGGCTCGCCGCGCTGCTCGGCACGTCCCCCGGCGGGTTGGCGGACCTGATCGACGCCGGTGGCGAGGGGGAGTCTCAGGTGGCCGTGGGCAGAGTCGCACCCGACCAGGCTCGGCGCATCGTGGATGCGCGACTTCCCGGTGTGCTCGTGGTGCCGTCCGGTCGCAGGCAGTATCCCTATGGTGCCGTGCTCGCTTCCGTCCTCGGCCACGTCGGGGTCGCCGACGCCGACGACATGGAACGCTGGCCGCATCTGGCGCTCGGGTCACGGGTCGGCAAGGCGGGACTCGAGAAGCAGTACGACGCTCTGCTCCGCGGCAGCGACGGCAAACAGTGCATCTACGTCGATCCATCCGGGCGTCCGGTGGCCACCGGCGAACGCGTGGACCCGGTGCGGGGCCACGATCTGCGCTTGCACCTCGACATCGGTGTCCAGAACCTGGCCACCGACGCGCTCGTGGAGGCGATGCGAACCAGCAAGGGCGACCTCGGTGCCGCCGTCGTGATGGACGCGCGGACCGGAGCCGTGCTGGCCCTCGCCAGCGTCCCGGGGGCCGACAACAACGTCTACGGACCTCCGGCCGACCTCGTCGCCCTCGCGGCGCAGAGCCAGACCCCGGGGCCGAGCGCGTTGGTCAACAACGCCACCCAGACCGCGGTCCCGCCCGGTTCCACCTTCAAGATCGTCGTCGCGGCGGCGAATACCCGATACCCGGTTCTGTCGCCTGACACGGTGATCGACACGGGCGCGGCCTACACCTACGGTGGCCACACCTTCCGGAACTGGCAACCGATGGGCCCGCACAATCTGCTCCAGGCGATCCAGTGGTCCGACAACGTCTACTTCTACAAACTCGGTGAACTCCTGGGCCCGGAGAAGATGGCGGACGTCGCGGGGCAACTCGGCGTCGGCCGTCGCTCCGGGATCGATCTGCCCGGCGAGGCCGAGGGATTCCTCGGCACCCCGGAGAATGTCGGAAGTATCGGGGCCACCTGGTATCCCGGGTCGACCCTGTTGATGGGTATCGGGCAGGGCACCGTCAGCGCGACCCCGATCCAGGTTGCGCGCTGGACGTCGGGCATCGCCACGGGTGCGATGGTGACGCCTCAGCTCGCGGCCGCATACGGGTCGGAACTGACCCCCATCCCGACAGCGGAGCCGCAGCGCCTACCGTTCGCGGACCTGCTCGGTCCCGTCCGGGCAGGCATGCGGGCGTCCGCGTCGGCCGGGACCGCCGGGCAACTCGCGGACCTCCCCGTACCGGCCGGCGCGAAGACCGGCACGGCGGAGGACCCGTCGGCGCCCGGGGAAGGACTCAACGCCTGGTTCTCTGCGGTCGCGCCGTTCGACGCCCCCCAGATCCAGGTGTCGGTGTTGATCCGCGGCGGTGGCTTCGGGTCGGCGACAGCGGGCCCCGTGGTCAAGAAACTCCTCGAACACTACTTCCCGCGACCGTCCGCGCCGCCGCCGAATCGGTGATCAGGCGCTGTAGGCGGCAACCACCTCAGGGTGCACCAGACACGCCGTAGCGCCCTCGGCGACGCAGGTGAGTGGGCGCTCGGCCGTTTTCACCGGGAACCCGAAGGACTCCTCGAGCAGCTGGGACAGACCACGCAGCATCGCCCCGCCGCCGATGACGAGGAGCCCTTCCGACATCACGTCGCCGATCGCCTGGGGAGGAAGGTCCTCGAGACACTCGGTCAGTGTCTGGACGATTCCGGTTGTGGTCGGACGCAACGCATCCACGATCTCCTCGGTCTCGAGTGTGACGAATCGCGCCCGGCCGGTGACTGCGTCGCGGCCCTCCACGACGAGTGACTGCCCTTCGTCGGTGTCCGGTGCGCCGAGCTTCGCCCGCTCGGCGGTGAGTTCGCCGACCACGATCTTGTGCTCCGACCGCAAGTACTGGTACAGCGCGTTGGTCAGTTCGTCTCCCGCGAGTCGGCAACTGCGGTGGGAGAGAATGCCACCGAAACAGATGGCGGTGATTTCCGAAGTGCCGCCACCGATGTCGACGACGAGGTGGGCCCGTGGTTCGAGCGGGTTGATCCCGCAGCCGAGGGCACCCGCGACCGGCTCCGGCACCAACCCCACTTTCCGCAGGCCCGCCTCGTGTCCGACCTCGAGCAGTGCCCGACGCTCGAGCGGGGTTGCGCCCGCAGGGACCGAGATGACGGCCTTGGGACGCAGACCGTATCGCCTGGCCGAGGAGACCCGTTTGACGACGGCCGTGACGAATGCCCGCGCCGACTCCAGGTCCACGATCACCCCGTCACGCAACGGTCGAACCGGCGTGATTCCGATAGGAGTGCGGCCGACGAGACTTCGCGCCTCCGTGCCGATCGCGAGAGCACGATGCGGATCCTTCGTTCGAACGAGCATGAAGGACGGCTCGTTCAGTACGATGCCGTCGTCGGGAGTTCCGACGACAGTGTTGGCAGTTCCGAGATCGATACCAAGTCCACCCACGTCGGCCTCCAGAGGGATTCCAGCGAGATGGATCTGATGTTACGCAGCAGCAGCGTCATTCGGAAGATAACGCGCGACACCAAAGACGCCGGACAACGTCAGGACGGCAGAGGGCCTTCGTCGGTGCGTCGTCGTGCCCGCTCCCACGGCCAGGTCATCAGCGCCCACACGACGAGAATCAGCATTGTCGCGGTCACTAGGTACACCGGCCAGGGACCCAGCACGTCCAGGAGGGTCGCGGTGGCGGGCTTTCTGTTGAGGAAGCCGTAGTTGGTTCCGGCGATGCTGTTGAACGTGAAGGTAGCTGCCGCCCACACGACCGTGACCAGGACCGTGAACCGGTAGCTGCGCCACCGGGGCCGCATCCTTCGTCCCCACGTCAGATAGATGGCCGCCCAGACCACGAGCAGATGAATCGCCCAGAACGCGAGGAACTGGTAATGGGGAAAGTCCGGGCCGGTCAGAACAGGCGAGATCAACGCCTGGGTGCTCAGCACGAGTCCCCAGTAGTACGTGAGTGCGTAGGCCCACTGCGCCCGGGTCCACAGCGCACAGGCCGCCGCCACGGTCGCGAGATCGGTGAGGCGCAGCGGCACCGAGTCGGCGATCGTGGGCGGAATCGAGAAATGAACCAGTGTCGCGCCGTATATCGCGGCCGTCAGCACCGCGAGGACGCGGCCCAGGCGTCGGGCCTGCGATTCGGTCTGCCTTCGTCCGAGCCAGACCAGAATCGCGGCCCCCACGACGAACAGCACGATCATGGCCCAATAGGACGGTCCGTACGCCGTGAATTCCCCTTGCGAGGAGAACACTCTCGTTCAGCTCCGCACTGTCGTCACACGAAGTCGAAAACCGGTGGGAGAACGCCGACCATCAACGCCGCCCACACGCCGAAGACCGGGAGGTAGCGGGTCTGCCAGCGTTCGGTGGAGCTGAATCCGCGGCGGCCGCGAAGGAACCCGACGATGAGGTGAGCCGACCACGCGAGGTTGACGAGGAGGACCAGATTCATTCCGAGCGCCGCCACCTTGTTCGGGGTGAAGCCGAATTCCGCGATTCGCGTGAGCATGGCGAACAGCATCAGCAGATCGACCGCGAGGGCACTGACGACGAGGACGAGTTGGAGGCGGTCGAACAGGTCGGGCGGCAGGTAGGGGTCACGGGCTGAGATCGCGTACAACAGCAATCCGAGGACGACGACGAGGATGAGATCCATCAGGATCAACAGATTTCGGTCGACGTCGACGACGCTGCCGGTCGTCGCGAATGCCGTCAGCAGCACCAGCAGCATGAGAGTCGTCAGGGGGGTGAACACGCGGGTGAGGACTGGGGCGATGTTCTCGACCACATTCTGCTTCGCCTCCACGAGCCATGCGGCGACGATGACCGCGCCTGCCGCCCCGAACGGCAGCACCCAGTCCTCGATGAACCACTCGACACTCAGGCCGAGTGCGTCGAACGCACCGATCGTCAGGCCGATGAGGACGCCGCCGCCGAGGGCGAGGAGGGTCAGGTAGACGACCCATTCGCCGGTGAAACGGATGAAGTCCATTCGCCGCCGATCCGATCGCCACTGACCCCCGACGTACGCGAGGCCGACGGCGAACCACAGCGCGATCGGTGCGTGGATCGCCGCGATCACCTCGGTGGAACCGTTCGACGCGAACGGGAAGACGTTCAGAAGTACCGCCGCCAGAACGAACGGCACCAGTAGTACCGCGGCGAGGCGGGGCGTCACCTGACGCTTCCAGGCGAAGTACGCGGCGAGGAACGGGAGAACGAAGAGGCTGAGGTTGCGCGCGAGGTCCTGCTCGTCGAGCGTCGCGACGCCGGCCTTGACCGACAGTGCCGCGCCGACGGCGAGCCCGAGAACGACGAACAGCTCACGCGTGGGGCGAGTGCCATCGCCATCCGACGCGGCGGGCATCAGGACGAGTTGCTTCCACAGCCGATCGGAGTGCTCGCGTGCGAACTCGCGGGAGATGTCGTCGACGTTGCCCATGCGTTTGACCGCGACGAGGAATGCCTCGTCGGCCTTCAGCCCGGCGGCGGACAGGTCCGAAATTTGATCGCGTAGATGGTCTTCCATCTCGTCGGTGTCGGCGGCGGATATCGCGTGACGGCGTTCGACGTAGCCCCGCCACTGACCGATCTGCGATTCCAGCTCCTTGTCGGTATCCATCACGTCCATCCTTCGGCGGAGGCGGGGGGCAGCTGGACGGAGCGCCACACCTGGCTCAGAGCCTCCGCGACGACGTCCCATTGGGCGCGCCGTTCCGCGAGCATCTCCCGGCCGGCAGCGGTGATCGTGTAGTGCTTGCGTCTGCGCCCGCTGTCGGAGGCTCCCCACGACGCCGACACGTATTCCAACCTTTCCAGACGATGCAGAAGGGGGTACAACATTCCGTCGGTCCACTGAATCCGTCCGCCGGACAGGTCGTTGACTCGCTTCAAGATTGCATACCCGTAGGACTCGCCTTCCGCGAGAATTCCGAGCACGAGGGGAGTGGCCGAGGCCGCCACCAGATCTTTCTCAATATGCATAGAACCCCTATCCCTAGATCTGCTAGTCATCAAAGTAACAGATCCGGTCGCGGGTCGGTGGGCTGCCGGCGGAAGCCGCAAGCGACAACCTGGGGTTGACGCTGTCGGATCGTCAACCTAGAGTTGACGCATGGAGAATTCGGACCGCACGACCCCACCCATCCGGCTCGACGAGCTCATCGATGCGATCAAGAAGGTGCACGCAGAAGCCCCGCTCGAGCAACTCACCGACGCGGTTCTCGCTGCGGAACACCTCGGTGAACTGGCCGACCATCTCATCGGTCACTTCGTCGACCAGGCTCGCCGCTCGGGGGCATCGTGGACCGAAATCGGCAAGAGCATGGGTGTCACGAAGCAGGCCGCGCAGAAGCGGTTCGTCCCCAAGGACCCCGGGCAAGCCTCCGACCTCGATCCGAATCAGGGATTCAGTCGGTTCACTCCGCGCGCACGACAGGTCGTGGTGATCGCTCAGAACGAGGCCAGGGCCGCTCGCAACGCCGAGATCCTGCCCCAGCATCTCGTCCTCGGACTCCTGACCGATCCCGAAGGGCTCGGCGCCCGGGCGATCGCCGCGCAGGGGGTGGAACTGGATTCGGTCCGGCACGCCGCAACCGCGACGCTGCCCCCCGCGGTCGAGGAGGTGCCCGCACTCATCCCCTTCGACACTCAGTCACGCAAGGCGCTCGAACTGACATTCCGTGAGGCGCTTCGTCTGGGGCACAACTACATCGGCACCGAGCACATCCTGCTCGCCCTGCTCGAGGTCGAGGACGGGGTCGGTGTGCTCACCGGACTGGGTGTGGACAAAGTTGCCGCCGAGGAGAACATCGCCGCAAACCTCGCCGCCATTGTCGCCGCCCGCGAAAAGGAATGACCTCTCAGGATCTCCGTCACCCGTGCAGTGCTCAGGTGAACGGCGTCCCGCCGGTCACGCCGAGCACTTCTCCGGTGACGTAGCTGGATTCGTTCGATGCGAGGAATACGTACGCGGGTGCCAGTTCGGCCGGCCGGCCGGGCCTGCCCAGAGGCACGTCGTCCCCGAATTGCCGATAACCGTCGGCGGGCATGGTCGCGGGGATCAGCGGCGTCCAGATCGGCCCCGGTGCAACGGCATTGACCCGGATTCCTCGTTTCGCCACATCAGCCGCCAGTCCTTTGGTGAAGTCGATTATGCCCGCCTTCGTGGTGGCGTAGTCGAGGAGCCCGGGAGACGGATTCATGCCCTGGATCGACGAGGTGTTCACGATCGTCGATCCAGGTTCCATGACGGCGACGGACTTCTTGCACAACCAGAACAGCGCGTAGAGGTTCGTCCGCAGGACACGGTCGAACTGCTCGGTGGTGATGTCGGCGATACCACCGGTCTGCACCATCTGAAAGGCGGCGTTGTTCACGAGGATGTCGAGACCGCCGAGTTCACGGACCGTCAGGTCGACCAGGGTCTGACAGTGGTCCTCCGACGTGATGTCGCCGGTCGCGACGACGCCTCGCCGGCCGGCTTCTTGCACCAGTCGCACCGTCTCCCGCGCATCCGACTCCTCGGCGTTCAGGCAACTGACGACGACATCGGCGCCCTCGCGGGCAAACGCGACCGCCACCGCTCGTCCGATGCCCGAATCCGCGCCGGTGATCAGGGCACGGCGGCCCTCGAGGCGACCGCTACCCCGATAGGACCTCTCGCCGTGGTCCGGGGCGGTCACCATGTCGGAGGTCAGTCCCGGGTGCAGTAGCTCCGGTTGATGTTCGCGATCGGGAGCGGGGTACTGCGTAGTGGGATCCTGCCGGGTGTACTGGTCGGCCATTCTCGTGCCCTTCTTCGTCTTCGGTCGAATCGGCAAGCAGGACTGATGAATTCGTCGAATCAGTGATGCGCCTCCGTTACGCTTACCCCCTCGAGAGCACACGGAAACCGTCAGGGCAGGGGACCGGTGTGCGACAGTGTGGTGTTTGTGCGTAGGTCTTGGGTGTCCTTGCCCGGGGAGGCGCCGAACAGGCGGCGGTATTCGCGATTGAACTGTGAGGGGCTGTCGTAGCCGACGAGATGCCCTACGCCCGCGACGTCACCGGGATGGGCGACCAGCATCGAGCGGGCTTGTTGCAATCGAATGCGTTTCTGAAACTGCAAGGGGCTCATGGCCGTGACGGCTCGAAAGTGCCGGTGAAACGCCGACGCACTCATGCTGGACAATCGTGCGAGGTCGTCGATCCGCATCGGCTCGGCGTAGTTGTCGCGGATCCAGTGGATCGCCCGGCTGACATGCGACAGGTCGCTGTCGGCCATCCCGATCTGGCGCGTCGCGCTCCCGTGTGGGCCGGTGAGCAGCCGCCAGAGGATCTCCTGCTCGATCAGCGGGGCGAGCACGGGCGCGTCCGCCGGATGATCGAGCAGTCGCAGCATCCGGGCCGCGGCGTCGAGTAGATCGTCATCTGCGTCGCCGGTCTCGATCGCCTGCGGGCCGGCGGTGCCACGGGACCACCGTTCGGTGGGGGCCTGCAACACCAGTGCGGCGATGGCGGCCGGGCGCAGCACCAGTCCCATGGCCAACGACGGCGCGCCGTCGCCGATGTCGAGGTACTGGCCGGTGACAGGCAAGTTGGCGGTGACGACAAGGCATTGCCCTGCCCGGTACTCGAACACCCGGTCGCCGAGCAGGAGTCGCTTACCGCCTTGGGTCATGATCACCAGCAGTGGCTCGGTCAGCGAATACTCCGGCACCGCCGACTCGGCCGTCACTTTCGACAACAACAGCCCATCGATCGGCGTCTGCAGATCCGGCCGGGCATGCACCGTGATGCTGCCGCGGAGCTCGTCCAGCAGGTCGGGAGAGTTACGCACAACTCACGAAAGCATCCGCGTCGCTGTCCGGCAACCCGATCGTCGCGACATCGGCAGGATCGTGCAATGCCCAGCGCCGATCGATCTACCACCGGTACCGCAGTTCGCGTTTCGATGGACGTGCACATTCCGACAAGCAAGGGAGCAGATCATGCGACTCGACCAGTACGTCACACTCGGCCGCTCGGGACTGCGGGTCAGCCCGTTCGCCCTCGGTGCGATGACCTTCGGCGAGGATGCCGGCGGCGCGGGGTGCAGCGTCGAGGAATCCGAGAAGATGCTCGCCACCTACCTCGACCTCGGCGGAAACTTCATCGACACCGCCAACTTCTACACGAACGGCCACTCGGAGAAGATCCTCGGCGACTTCTTCGCCGCCCATCGCGGTCTGCGCGAGCGCGTGGTGCTGGCATCGAAGTTCTTCGCGAACCTCTTTCCCGGCGACCCGAACGGCGGCGGTGCGGGCCGCGCGGCCATCATCGCCCAACTCAACGAGACGCTCCGGCGCCTGCGCACCGACTACGTCGACGTGTACTGGCTGCACAACTGGGACCGCCACACCCCGATCGAGGAAACCCTGCGCACCCTCGACGACCTGGTTCGCGCCGGCAAGATCCGCTACATCGGGATCTCCAACAACCCGGCGTGGGTGACCGCGCAGGCCCAGACCACAGCGCTGTTGCGAGGATGGACCCCGCTCATTGCGCTACAGGTCGAGTACTCATTGCTGGCCCGCACCGTCGAGGGCGAACTCGCGCCCCTCGCACTCGATCAGGGCATGGCTCTGGTCCCCTGGAGCCCACTGAAGAACGGATTTCTGTCCGGCAAGTATCGCCGCGGCACCGAGGTCACCGACTCCGCGCGCACCGCCTTCGTCGGCGGTCCCACCGACGCCGAGTTCGTCGTCATCGACGCCGTCGCCGCAATCGCCGACGACCTCGCGACCACCTCGGCTGCCGTCGCACTGGCCTGGCTGCGCGCGCGATCCGGGACAGTCGTTCCCATCCTCGGCGCCAGGCGAGTCGAACACCTCACGGACAACATAGCCGGGCTGGAGGTGACGCTCAGCCCCGAACACCTCCGCGCGCTCGACGACGTCTCGGCGCCGACGTTGAACTACCCGGCGCCGATGCACGGCGAGCAGCGGGCGATGCTCCAGTTCGCGGGCACCACCGTGGACGGGGAATCGTCCACCGTGTATCCACCACTGCTTCAGAGCGACGTCCGCTACTGATGGGCCGACGCTCAGCACCTACCTGCAGCACCGATGAAGTCCGGAATCTCGCGCGGTCCTACCTTGCGCGGTCCTACGCTGGTACGCGAGCGACGGAAGGCGGATGAGTAATGCTGCTGCAGAACCGCACCACGATCGTCCACGGTGGAAGTGGCGCCGTCGGCTCCGCGGTCGCGCGGGCGTATGCGCGGGAAGGCGCTGAGGTGCACCTCACCGGACGCACGCGAGCCACACTCGAGGACGTCGCCCACCGCATCAGGGACGAGGGCGGGACTGCGCACGTCGCTGTTCTCGACGCGGTGGACCGGACCGCGGTTGAACGACATGCCGCGGCGGTGGCGGACCGGAGCGGCGGCATCGACGTCTGCTTCAACGCCACCTTCAACGACGACATCCAAGGCACGCCGCTCGTCGACATGCAGGTCGGTGACGTCATGCAGCCGGTCGCCAAGGCGGTCACGTCGAGCTTCACCGTGGCGACGGCCGCTGCGCGCCACATGGTGGGACGCGGCACCGGCGTCATCCTCGTCATGGCCGGCGGACGGGAGGCGATTCCGAACCTCGGTGGCTCCCACGTCGCGTGGGCCGCACTTGCCGGCCTGTGCCGGCAGCTCGCCGCCGAGCTCGGTCCGCGGGGTGTCCGTGTCGCCTGGCTGCTGTCGCCGGGCTCCCCGAAACCGGGCGAGCCCGACCCGGACGCCACCCGTCTGCTGCTGCCGCGTCGCCCGAGCTACGCCGATGTCGCGAACGCTGCCGTCTTCGCCGCCTCCGACTGGGCCTCGACGATGACCGCGACCGAGATCAACCTCACCGGGGGCGCTGTCGTCGACTGACGCGGGCTGGAGGATGTACGAACGCTCACAGGCACACTCGTCTCGAGGAAACCTGGCGGGGTCGGTCACCACCGAACCCGTGAGTATCGACAGGGAAGTGATGTGAGTCCGGTGGCGCGCGTCGCTGAGGACGGTACCTGGAAGATCACCCGTAGCTGGGCCTGCCCGGTCACCGGCGCCTCGAGCCATACCCCCGGAGGGCAGGATTGCGGACGGCGCTGGCGCCCTCAGCAGTCGAACACTGACCAGCAGATGTCGTTCCGCAATCGCTGGTCGTCGAGTACGAGCTCGCGAATCGCTTCAGGGAGCTGGTCACGCTGCCACCGGCATTCACGTCGTCCTGCCGCCTCGCCCTCACCCTCCGGCGCGGCAGCACGCGCGGCTTTGATCGCATAGGCGGCAGCACCGAGTTCATGCGCTGCAACGTGCGCGACGGCTCCGGCCTGCCCCGCAGCGTATGCAGCGTGCCGTGCTGCACCACTCAGGTCCCTGGCCGCGCCCATCGCATGGCCGCCCGCCGCGCGGGCCTGCATCATCTTGACCTCCCCGCGCACCCAAGCGCGGGCGTGCTCGATCGCCTGACGCGGTCGTGGGTCGTCAGGCCGAGTCGACTCGAACAGGTGTAGGACGTGCTCCGCGCACGATGCTGCCCACAGGGCCAGAAGCTGGTGATCCGAGTCGGTGAGGGTCCCACCGCGGCGGAGGGTGACGAAGCGAGGGTCTCGGACCTTCGGGAGGATCATGGCTAGAAGTTCTATCACTTGCATCCACCACAACACCCAATCGCGGCATGCCGGTCAGAGGGAACTTTCCAGGTCAGGTCGGCTGCTTGACGGGGTGGGGTGCATGGACGGACTCAGACATGCAGGGTGGGCTGGTAGACGAGCTCTTGGATGTTGCCGTCGAGTGTCCGGCTCTCGATCAGCTCGAGGTCGAAGTCGGCCGCACCCTGGAAGATCGGGTCATCACCGGTCTGACCGGTGATCACAGGGAAGAGCGTCACCTGCAGGCGGTCGACCAGGCCGGCGGCCATCAGCGCCCGGTTCATCGACAGGCTGCCGTGCGAGCGCAACGGCACCTCGGACTCCTGCTTGAGCCGGGCGACGACGTCGACGGCGTCACCGCTCACGACGGTCGCGTCCGGCCAGTCGAGAGGTCCCTGCAGGGTGGTCGACACGACCGTTGCCGGCAGGCTCCTCATCCGGGTGACCCATGGGTCGCGCACCGACTCCTCGGTGCTCGAGGCTAGCAGCTGCGTGAACGTCCGATAGGTGTTGGCCCCGAAGACCATCCGCTGCTCCGTCTCGTACAAGGCAAGGCGGTGGTCGAGCAACTCGGGGCCTTGCTTGCCCCAGTAGCCACCCCAGTCGCCGCCGCTGATGCCGCCGTAGCCGTCGAGGCTGGAAAAGACGTCGAAGGTGTAAGTGGCGGTCATGATGCTCTCCTCGGGTGCGGTTGATCGGGTCTGTGGATACAGACAGGAAAGCTCGGCGAAACTCATCGCCGTTCGACTCCTGGCGTCCGGCCGCCCCGGATGCGGCCCAGAACTCGAACACAGCAAAGCGGGGTCGGCAACACGGCAGGCAGGGAGAAGAGGGTGGCCCGCCGGTCCACAGGTCGTGAGTGTTCCTCCTTCGTGGATCCTCGCCCTTGTGGTGTCGGCCCTCCCCGGAATCGTCGTGCTCTGGTGTCCGAGGACTCGAAGGGCGCGCCGCTGTACCTGGTGACGGCTCTACCGATCGGGCTACGCGACGAGGGGTTTCACTGATCTGAGGCGACGTATGAGCCGGTCGGTCTCCATGTCATTGTGGCTGCTCCTGGGCGGGCTAGTTGACGTGTGGCCCCCGGACGAGTTCGGCGTTGCGCGGCGGGAAAGGCTCGCCATTGTTGTATTTGCGTTCGAGAACGGCGAGGTAGTGGGCCAGGGCTTCGTCGACGAGGTTGGACCAACTGTTGGGGGCACCGGCGATGTGGCCGATGGCCGCGACGGCATTCTTGCCGTTTTCGACCTTGGCGCGGTTGATGCAGACGGATTCCTGCTTCTTGTCTGCGGGGACCCGTTTGGTGGTCTTCTTTTCCTCGCCGAGGCCCACCGGCCCCGGTTGGGGTTCGGCGACGGTGGCTGCTTCTCGAGCGACGTCCACGCACTGTTCGACGAGGTTCGGCAGTCGTGGCTTGCGGCGTTCGAGGGGGTTGCTGGCGAGTCCGGGTTTACGTGTCACGCTCGTGAGGAGGTCCTTGCGACGGGTTCTCGAGTACGTCCCGTCCTGGTGGGCGCCTGTGCGGGCCTGGTGGCGGCGTTCGAGGGGGTTGTTGGCGAGTCCGGGTTTACGTGTCGCGCTCATCAGAGGTCCTTTCGACGAGTTCTTGGGCGGCGTCGCGGTAGGCGCGGGCCGCGGAGGAGGACGGTGCCCACCTGACGACGGGTTCTTCGGCGCTGTAGCTTTCGCTGACACGGACGGACTTCGGGATGATGGTGCGCATCGTCTGGTCGGGGTAGGTCTCGCGGAGCGCGGCGAGGACCTGCTGGTCGATGACCTGGCCGAGTTCGACGCGGCCGCACAGGATGTGATTGAGCCGTGCAGTGGGGTTGAGCAGTTCGACCTGCTGAGTGATGTAATTCTCGATCCGCATGAGCGCTTCGAGTTCCATGGCTCCCGTCATGACAGCGGCGAGCACTTCGGTGCAGGCGACGAGTGCGCTGATCGTCAGGTGGTCGAAGTCGCCGGGGCAGTCGAGGAGATTGAAGTCGACTTCGGGGGCGCTGGCGAGGGTTTTGCGCAGGATGCCGTGTGCACCGGGCTTCTTGAGGAAGTAGGGACCGACGGAATCGAGTTCCTTGGTGGCAGGAACGAGGTGGATCCCGGACGCGGTGATGGTGGTGGCTTCTTCGATGCTCGCCACCAGCATGAGTACCGACAGGACATCGTTGTCGACGGCTTCGGGTGTGGCGCCGAGCCAGGTGGTGGCGTTGCATTGTGGGTCGAGGTCGACGACGCGGACGGTGTAGCCGGCTTCGACGAGGGCTTGGGCGAGGTTGACCGCGCTCGTGGTTTTGGTGGAGCCGCCTTTATGGTTGACCACTGCGATGGTGCGGGTCATGTGGGCCTGTCCCTTCGTGTAAATATAATGACGTAGCTCAAGATACTTAACTTGGTCGAGGCACGCGGATGACCCGCCGATAGAGGTACAACGCCGAGGACCGGATCATCACAAGGTCGAGCCGTGTGCCGGAGCGATCGGTGTCCAGCTACCGATGTGTTCGAACGCCCGAGCTCCTGACCGAGACAGAGATTCCCGCCGCTTGCGTTGAGCGGTTCACGCTGTGCGTGCCGCTGGTGGCAGTTCCGAAGTGTGCGGAAAACGCAAGGTGCAGCGGTGTCGCCGAGGTATGTACCGTCGCTTCGGCCGCAGTGCCGACCTGGGCGCCTGCCTCGTCGAGCAGCACTACTCGGCCTTCGCGCACCGTCATCGGAGCACTGTACTTCTCGAGCGACTCCGCCGCGTCCGGTCCGAATCCGGCCGGCAGCGAGGCCGACCCCTATTTTGCCGGCAATATCCGCCGAACCGCGCGAATCGTGGCGGCGGGGGTCGCCGGATGCCATACCTCGCAATCAGCGTAGGACCAGGCGTACGTCGGACTACCGTCACAAATGCAGTCGAGTAGCCCCGGCTCGTCGAGTTTTTCGGCTGACCATTCGTACAATCGCTGCAGTCGCGGCCCGATCAGGCCGTAATCCAGCATCTCGCCGACGTTGTGCTCAGCGGCGACATATGCCGCGACGTCGTCCCCGAGGGGATATCGGTCGGGGAGGACCCGAGAAAGGGACAGGAAGATCCCGGTCATCGAGAGACGGGGATCTCCCAGAAGAGGACCGGCAGGCGCGAGCGGCCCGAGCGCCAGTCGCGGCGCCGCGACCAAGGCATGGGCATAGAGAACACGGAGCAGTACGACGTTGAGAAAGAAGCGCTCCGGACGGCTCTCGGTGCAGGCAAGGTCGCGATGGTCCAGGTAGGCGGAGGCGATGCTCGCATTGTGGGCGCGGTACCACGTGCGTGCGGTCGGATCGGCGACGAACCGCATCCACAGATCGACCGTGTGCGAGGACGGCGTCCCTCCCATTCCGCCGCTCCGGGCAACAGCCTCGCAGCCGTCGCGGATCAGCCGCTCGTTGACCGCTCGCCACCACGGACTTCCGGGCGGCATTGCACCGAGCGGCGCCAGCACGCCGCGGCGAATCTGCCAGCGCATGAACGACAAAGCCGCCCGACGGAACGGCAGGTGCCGGGGTGCGCTGCCGATCGGACCGTGATAGGTACGGGCGATGAGCTCGTGACGGGCTGCAGGATCGTCACGCACGGCATGGACCTGACTCAGCGCCCACTCTGCGGCGGAAGGTCGAGAACTCACGCTCCCTATTGTCGGACCCACGGGCTCGGGGCGGAAGTGTGCGATTTCTACTCGGCTACCTCGCCGGTTGGCCGGCGATCGGTCGCCGACACAGGGAGGGGTGCCGTCATACCACCCTAGGGTGGCTGTCTCGCGCCGCGGCTCACGCCGACACTGGATGGCAATCCCACCCGGCGGATGCCACCGATGAATGTCGCGGGTGCAACAGCGGAGAAGCCCATGACTGCTTCGATAGCCAATGCAGAAGAGCTACAACACAGTTCCATTCTGGGGTTGGGTGTCTACCGGCCGGAGCGGGTGGTGACCAATGACGAGATCTGCCGGCAGATCGATTCCACCGACGAACGGATCCGAGTCCGATCCGGCATCCGGAACCGGCGATTCGCCGGGCCGGACGAAACGGTGATCGACATGGCCACGGCCGCGGGACGGGACGCTCTGCGGGCTTCGCAGGTGTCCGCCGACCAGATCGGCTGCGAGCGTGCCAGCGAATTCGTCGACCTCACGGACAAGTCGACTGCATTCATCTTCGCCGACGGCGCGGGTGCTGTCGTGGTCGGTGCTTCACCACAGGCAGGAATCGGACCGGTGGAATGGGGCTCGGACGGCTCGCTCGCCCACGTCCTAGCGCAGGAACTGTCCTGGACGGAGTTTCGTGACAATCCCACGGGGCCACACCCGTGGGTGAAGTTCAACGGTCCGGCTGTGTTTCGCTGGGCCACCGTCGAAATGGAGAAGATTGCACGAGCCGCCCTGGACCGAGCCGGCGTCACGGTGGAACAGTTGGATGCGTTCATCGCGCATCAGGCCAATCGGCGCATCACCGAAGCGATCTCCAAGCGCCTGAAACTACTACCGAGCACGGTGGTCGCCCGCGACATCGTCGATGCTGGAAACACGTCCGCGGCCTCCGTCCCGCTGGCCGTGGAGACGCTCCTGCGGACCGGTCGAGCACACGCGGGAGACACCGCACTGCTCATCGGATTCGGTGCGGGTCTCACGTATGCCGCTCAGGTCGTCACGCTCCCCGCAGCGCCGGACGATCCCTGACGGCTGGCAATCACCCGGGGATCGGAGGGGGTTGGGCGGTGGGGGAGTACCGTGGGGGATGTCGAGGGTTATTCGAATATGCGCGGTCATGCCATGTCGTCCTCGGCGCCCACACCGGCCTGCAGTCGAAGGGCCGAGAACTGGAGCGCCGCCATGGCGTCGAACCCGACTGAAGTGTCAGATTTCCTCGTCACCGAGTCACCGAGTCCCGCGCCGGCGCTGGAATCGGCGGAGTCGTGCACGGCATGCCCACACACCGCTGATTCCCACGATGCGCTCGGGATTCGCTTCTGTGCCGTGACCTCGGCGCGAAGCCTCGACCGTAAGTGCATCTGCGCCGGTGAGCAGGTGAGTGGACAGCACTACTCCCGCTACTGAAGCCGGCGCTGACCCGCGAGCGCTCCGTTCGATTCGCCGACGGCCTTGCATGACGGCACTATTGTGATGCCACGTCGTACGTTCGAGTCGAAAGGACGCCCATGGCTGGTGTGCCGTTCCGGTCCCCGTCGACGGGACGCAATATTCGCGCCGTGTTGTTCGATACCTTTGGCACCGTTGTCGACTGGCGCACCGGTATCGCCGCCGCTGTCGCGGACTACGCGGCGCGCCATGAGCTCGAGGTGGACGCATTTGTCTTCGCCGACCGGTGGCGCGCCCGTTACCGGCCGTCCATGGGAGCCATCCTTTCCGGCACCCGCGAGTTCGTGATTCTCGATGTCTTGCACCGCGAGAACCTCGACTTCGCGCTCCGCGAATCGGGCATCGACCCCACGAATCACGATGCCGGAGAGCTCGACGAGCTCGCGCGCGCCTGGCATGTGCTCACCCCCTGGCCCGACAGCGTGCCGGGTCTCACGGCACTCAAGACCGACTACATCATCGGCCCGCTCTCGAACGGCAATACTTCTCTTCTGCTCGACATGGCCAAGAACGCCGGAATCCCGTGGGACGTGATCATCGGCTCCGACATCAACCGAAAATACAAACCTGATCCCCAGGCCTACCTGCGCACAGCGCAGTTTCTGGGTCTTCACCCGAGCGAAGTCATGCTCGCCGCCGCACACAACGACGACCTCGAGGCCGCTCACGCTGTGGGTCTGGCCACAGCGTTCATTCTCCGGCCCGTCGAACACGGACCTCACCAGAGCAGTGATCTCGCGCCAACAGGCAGCTGGGACATTTCCGCGACCGACATCACTCACCTCGCAGCGCTGCTCCGGGCGGGATCGACAGGGTGATTCGGCCGAGCCCGAACGATGGGTGGCAACCATATCCACGTCAGGTCCGGTCGCGTGTCCCTCATGTCAGGTAATCCTTGACGCCGAGTCGGACCTCTGTCAGGCTGTACCTGACAGAAATGAGGTTGTCATGGAACTTGTCGAACGTGCCGTCAGTGCGAATATCGATGCCGCTGCTCGCGCGGTCATAACGGCTGCGGCCGCCGAAGCAAGCCGTCACGCGGACGAAATCATCGGCACCGGGCCGCTGCCCGGCACGGCGGAATGGGACGCCGAGCAGGGCACGGACATTCCCGATCAGCGCACCCTGGCCTGGCATCTGCTGAGTCTCCGCATACAGCTCGCCGCCGGGCTCGACGGCATCGAAACCGTTCTCGGCCTGCGCTTTCAGGGAGCGACGTGGGCAACCATCGGCAAGGCTGCCGGGATGACCCGTCAATCCGCGCACGAGCGATGGGGTTCCCGCACCACAGCCCTGCTCGACCCGATGGGGACCGGCCTACCCAAGACCGTTGCTGACGACGATCCGAGCTGAACCGGGACGCGGTCAGTCCGGAGGATCGTCAGTCCTGGTACTGCGGCACCGGCGGTCCGGGTGCCGGGCCGAGCGACGACAGCCACCGATCGTAGAGAACAGTCCAGGTTCCGTCAGTGCGCAGGCGCTCCAGTGTGCCGTTGACGAACCGGACGAGGTCGTCGTTTCCGGGAGCGACGCCGATGGCGTATTCGGCAGAATCGGTTTCGGGACCGACGATTTCGAGATTCGGATCCTGGGCGACGAGGCCGGCGAGGACTGCGGCACCTGCTATCGCGTCGACCTGCCGCTGCTGGAGGGCCATGAGGCAGTCGTCCCAGTCGGGTACTGCGAGGATCGTGGCTTTGGGGGCGATACGCGACAGTGCCGACACCGACGCCGGGTCGTGGTGCGTGCAGACTCGACGGCGGGCAAGGTCGGCCGGCTCGGAGATGCCCGACCCGTGCCGCACCACGAGCCGGCGGGATGCCTCGAGATACACCGTGGAGAACGCCAAGTCCTGGGGAGCTTCGCAGGGCAGCGCCACCGGACGCACGACCATGTCCGCGTCGCGGTGAGCGAGCATCTCGGCGCCGTCATCGGTTCCGAGCGGGCGGAACTCGACCTTGGTGGGGTCGCCGAGCAGATCACGTGCGACCTCCCGCGCCAGGTCGACGCCGAATCCGGTGAGCGCGCCGGTAGTCGGGTCGCGGAAACTGAACAGGTTGGTGTTCTGGTCGACCGCGACGACCACCGTCCCGCGGGCACGGATATCGCCGAGCGTGCCGCCGAGGCTCGGAGTCCCCGGACGGAGACTGGCGTGTGCTGCACATGCCGACGTCTCCGTGGCGGGTGGTGGCTCTTCGGGCGGCGCGATGAGCTGGGCCCCGGCCGACAGGGGAAACTCCGTGAAGTTCCCGGAGAACCTCGGGGTGGGTGCATCGGGGGCGCCGCAGCCGGCAAGCAGGACGGCTCCGACCGCGAGGCCGGCGAGCAGCCGGGCGGAGCGCGGTCGCCGTGCCGGGTGTGGTCGCACCATCAGTGGTACTCGCTCACTCTGGGCTCGATCCCCGCAACGACGGCGAGCGCTGCGGAAACGGCGAGCACGATGCCACCCACGGCGAGCGCCGCCATCGTGCGGTACGACTCCCGCATCGCGTCGAGTTCCTCGGTGCGTAGAGCGGTGATGGCGTCTTCGAGCGATTCGTCGAGGGCCCGGAACTGGGCCGTCGATGCCGTCGATCCCGGACCGACCGCGACGTCCGCCGCGCCCTGGTAGTCGCCGTCTGCGAGCTTCTGCTGTAGATCCCCGTGCGCGCTCCGCCATCCGTCGAACGCGGCGGACGCATCGTCGATCGTCGGTGCGACGACGGTGTGCCGCGACGCGTCCGAGTTCAGGATCGCCGCGAGTGCGTCCGTGTGCCGGACGTAATCGCTTCCGGCCGGATCGAAACCCGGACGAAGCAGCCCGAGCGTCTCGTCGGCGCGGGCCTGCTGGGCGAGGATCCTCGCCTTCGTGACCGCAGCGAGGGGTTCGGCGCCGTCGATCCGTGCGCGTTCGCTCGCCGATGTCGACAACAGCCCGGCGATCACGATCCATACGACGAGAGCAGCCAGCAGCACCGTCGCACACGCCAGTCCGGGATTGACCCGGCGGCGGCTTCGATGCCCGACGTACGCGTGCGCGACGGCGAGGACGACGACCCCGGCCGACGCGACCGCTATGGCGGTGGCGGGCAACCTGGCGGTATGGGACTGCGTGTCGGCGACGGCGCGAGCCTGGTCGTTGTAGAGGCGTTCGGCCAAGGGCAGGATGGTGTCCTGCATCAGAGCGGATGCAGTCCCGAGATACGCCACCCCGACCGGATTTCCCGCGGAATCGTTGGACCGTGCGGTCGCCACCAGGTCCGTGTACACGGCAACGTGCCGCGACATCTCGGTGAGCAGCCGCAGCGATTCCACGTCGCCGGAGGTGACGCCGTACGACGCGGTGACGAGTGCGTTCGACGCGTCGCCGATCGCCTGGTTGTACCGGTCGCGCACCGCGAGCGGCTCGATGGCACCCGCGATGAACGACGACGTCGCTGCCGCGTCGGCGATGGACAACGAGCTGAACAGATTCTGCGCGGCGTCCGCCAGCGGTTCGGTGTGGGCGCGAAGGGTTTCCATCCGCTGCTGCCTCGCGGCGACGACGGCGGACGTCACGAGACCAGCCGTCAGCGCCACCACGACGAGGACGACGGCGAGGAGGGACAGGCGTCCGGGCGTCGACGCGAGGAATTCGCGCCAGGGGCGCCGGCGGACCTCGGGTTCGATGAGCAGGGATTCGTTCAGGAGATGCTCGTCGGCCAGCGAAGTGTCACGATCTCCGCTGGATACCGCACCGCGGTCCTGGTCGAACACCCACTCCTCCTCATCCCTGCACTCAGTGTGCGCCGATCACGGTCGGAAAACACCGAAAGCATCGACGGCGCAGGAGTAGCCTGCGACGCCCGCGGGTACATCGAGACTGGGCACGATCAGCCCGGAGGTCCTCGGCTCATGAAGGCGGGCTCATGAAGACAGGGGTGCGCGCGTTCGGCGTCGCGGCCGCGGTCGCAGCGGTGGTTCTCGGGGCCTGCGCGGCCCCAGCGCCGCGGAGCGACGATGCCGCGGAGAAGGTCTTCTTTCTCTTGCCGAACACGACGACCACCCGATTCGTGGAGCGAGACGAACCCTTGTTCACCGACTTCCTGGAGCTGTTCGCGCCGGAGGCGACGGTCACCGTCCTCAACGCCGAAGGCGATCCCGCTCGCCAGCAGAGCCAGGTCGAGTCGGCGATCGCGGATGGCGCGTCCGTGCTCGTGCTGATCTCCACGGACGCGAGATACTCGGGTGGAGCCTTGACCGCCGCCGCCGAGGCGAACGTTCCGGTGGTGCTCTACGACCACGACGCGGTCGGTGGACCGGCGGACGTCCAGGTGATCTTCGACCCCCTCGAGGTCGGCCGACGGCAGGGGAGCCGCGCCGCGGACCTGATCGCCGCGATGCCCGGCGACGGTGTGAAGATCGCCCGGGTGGAGGGAAACCTCGGTGAATACGGCACCCGTCAATTTCTGCTCGGTCAGGACGAGCATCTGCAGCCGCTCGCCGACAGCGGCAAGATCCGCGTGGTCTGCGAGACCGCGATCGACGACTGGGACCCGGCCGAAGGTCAGGCATTCGCCGAGGAATGCCTGACCCGTGAGAACAACGACATCGCACTGTTCGTCACCATGAACGACGACCTGGGAGGCGGAATCGTCGCGGCTCTGGCCGGGCGCGGTCTCGCCGGGCGGATACCGGTCACCGGGGGACAAGATGCCAATCTCGCTGCGCTGCAACTGATTGCACAGGGGACTCTCGACAACACGATCTTCAAGAATCTGTCCGACCAGGCGAAGGTCGCCGCGCAGCTGACGACGTCGATCCTGCACGGCGAAGGCATTCCGGAGGACATGATCAACGGCACGATCGACAACCAGTACATGGCCGTGCCGACGGTGTTCCTGCCCGTGCAGAACATTACGAAGGACAACCTCTCCGTCGTGGTCGACTCCGGCTTCTACACGTGGCAGCAGATCTGCGCACCGGATCCGGCATCCGCGGTGTGCGGGGACCACAGCTGAGCCGTCGGCGAGGGGAACGTGTCCGAGACGAGGGCGGAACTCGGCACGTTCAGCTCAGGGGCGCGATGACACCCCGGTCGCCGATTTCGGCGCGGACATCGATCACCCGCCCGGCCAGCAACCAGCCCGACGATCCGCGTCGCCACGCGTCCCGGTACTCGCCGAGGCATTCGTACGTCGTGCCGGCGCGGTCGCCGAGGCCGACGTGAACCGCCCGGAAGTAGGACCGAGTGCGCGCCTCGTCACCGTCGACCTCGATGCGGATGTTGCCGAGCAGGTGCTGGGTGGCGCCGCAGACGTCGAGGTGGGAGCGGACGCGGGCGACCACGTCCGCCGGCCCGGTCCGCCCGTAGGCCACGACATCTTCGGTGAGCGTCGCCGCGAACCCCGGCCAGTCTTTCGTGTCGAGCAGGACAGCCACGACGTGCAGGCGGTCGGCGATCTGGACGCGGGCGGGCAGGGACTCCGGCATGGCTCGATCTTCCTCGGACGACCGGCTGACTCGGCCGCGGCATCCCGCTGATCGAGACCGTCGCGGTGACGGATCACCGCTGGGCCTGCGGGTGGGTGCCGAGGTTCGGTCGCATACGGTGGCAGTGGCTCGCCGGGCGGGCCGGATCGAGGAGGAATCGGTAATGAGTGCACGTACCCCCGAGGAGCGCATCCCCAGCCAGTGGGAGGAGATGACCGCAGCCGACCCAGGGCATTCGATGTGGTACGTCGAGCGGTTCCGGGCGATGGAGGCGCAGGGCAAGGACATCGTGGGGGAGGCGCGTCTGGTCGATGCGATGCTCGGCCGCGGCGGTCGGATACTCGACGCGGGGTGCGGACTCGGCCGCCTCGGTGGCTATTTGCACGATGCCGGTCATGTGGTGGTGGGTGTCGATGTAGATCCCGTGCTCATCCACGTGGCCGAGGAGGATCACCCGGGTCCGACGTGGCTGGTTGGTGATCTTGCGGAATTGGATCTGCCGGCCCGCGGGGTGAAGGCCGATTTCGAGGTGATCGTCTGTGCGGGCAACGTGATGACTTTCCTGGCGCCGTCGACCCGGGAGTCGGTGCTGGCGGGTTTTGCCGCTCATCTCGCCCCGACCGGCCGAGTGGTTGTGGGGTTCGGCGCGGACCGAGGCTACGAGTTCTCGCAATTTCTCACGGACGCTCAGGCCAGCGGCCTGACGGCGGACCTGCTGTTCTCGACATGGGATCTGCGCCCGTTCACGGAGGATTCCGACTTTCTGGTGGCGGTGTTTTCGCGCGCGCACTGACGGCCCCGTCGTGAAGTGTGAGGAGCACGGTGAGCGCGGCGGTTGCGTCGAGCAAGGCTCGGGAGCGGGCTGTGGTGGCCTGGTCGCGGGTAGCGAGCGCCGCGCCGATGTCACCTGATCCGGGTGTGTGCGCGAGTTGTGTCATGACCGCACGGAGAGGTGCGATGCGGTAACCGGCCTTGCGGAGCTGATGCACGACGCGAGCGTCGCGGACCTGGGACGGGGAGTATCGGCGCGCTCCTGTGGGTGTGTCCCGGTCTGGTACGACGAGTCCCTCTGTGTCCCAGTGCCGCAACGTGGAGGGGCGGATGCCCAGGGCGACGGCGAGTTCGCTCACGCTCATCCAGTCCGAGGCCTGTACGCCGTCGATCGGCTCGGTCGAGATCACATCGGCGGCCTGCTTCGCCAGCGCGAGTTCGGTTCGTTCTGCGTGGAGTCGGGCGTGCACGGCGTCGAGGAGGGCGAGCGTTGTCGCGGCCGGGCATGTGTGCGCGCTGCGCACGATCCGTTTGGCTTCGACCGGGCCGGCGCCGACGGCGAGGTTTCGATAGGCGATCGCGGATTGCACATGCGCGTCGGTGTAGATCCGGTATCCGGTGGCTGTGCGGGTCGCGGGAGGCAGCACCCCGTCGCGTTCGAGGTTGCGCACCTGCTGCACGGAGCACCCGGCACGCCGGGCTACATCGACGGTCCGGAGTTGACGTGATTGGAGACTTTTCACTGTATTTCTCCTGTATGTGCTCCTCGGCCTCTCCATAAGCACTTTAATGAAACGCTGGAAGCTATGACCATGGACGACATCATCGACTTCGTCGAAGGCCTCGGCGACGTTCTGACGCTCAGGCCTGCACCCGGCGACGGTTCGCCGGAGATCAGCTGGGGTGACACTTTCTTCTATTACTCGCCGGATCGAATCGTTCCCGACAGGACCCAGCCCTTTGCCACGATCGTCACCAAGAACTACCCCGGCGACGAAAGCTCGGGTCTGGACCGCGCGGGTGCGTTCCGGGTGAACATCCATGCCGGGAAGGAGGCGTTCATCGAGGCAACCGGCCGCGCACCGCGAGAGCAGGGCGTCGCCGACCTCGACGCCGGTGCGCCCGACACCGTCATCGCGCATCCCGTCTATGGCTCCCTGGCCTGGCTGGCGGTTATCGACCCCGGCGCACGCACCGGCGAAGTCACGCGAGAGTTGCTGTGCCGGGCGCATACGATGGCTCGCTCGCGCTATGAGCGACGATCGGAATCCACTCCACGCTGACTCAAGAAAGGCATGTGGGACCGAGGACGACGAATACCGGCTTCGTCCTCGGTTCCGCCGCGCGTCGTCACATCTGGTGAATCCGACTGCTGTTCCATCCGACGAGGAGTTCGTCGAGCGTCATGCTCTGGTCCCTGCGTTCTTGCCGTTGGTCGCGTTGCCGGTCGTGGCGGGGGCCGTCACCGTTGTCACCGCGGTCGCCGGGGATGGTGGGTGCGGCGACTGTCGTGACGGGGTGTTCGGCCGCTGTCGCGATGGCGGTGGCGCCTCCGAGAGGGATGACGGCGAGCGCGGCGGCGACGGCGGCCGTGGCGAATCGGTTTCGCAGGGGGATTCGAGGGAGATGGCTCACGGCGGCTGAAGGATTCGTCGCGTATGAAATCTCCGAGTGGGGAAGTGAGGTGTGCATTTCGTAGTGTCCTGTTCGAATGCGTGGGCCCAACGTCCACAGCTACTCGAATGGTGTCTGCGAGAGCCCGGAACGTTACTCCCGACGGTCCGGGAATTTCGTGGACGGCGGCACCGACGGACCTTCGGGGGTCGATCCACAGGGAAACCCTTTCGTTGTGGAGAAGTCCTCCATGGAGGGATCCCCCAGGCCGTACTACCGTCGCAGTAACCGCAGACGCGCACCATGGCGTGTCAGCCGGGACTCGCGAGTGCGACAGGAGAAGCAGTGCCATCCATCGAATTTGACGGGGATCGAATCGACTACACCGTGCACGGTGACGGCGGCTCGTCGTCGTGCGTGATCCTGCTGGCGGGTTTCACGGCCCCGGCCACGTCGTGGCGTTATCAGATCCCGTCGCTGATCCAGGCCGGTCACTGCGTCATAGCTGTGGATCTGCCAGGCCACGGGACGGCTCCCGCCATGCCGCACGGAACAACGATGCAGACACGCGCAGAACTTGTCCACGTACTCATCGAGAAACTCGATCTGCAAGGTGCGGCGATAATCGGAGGCTCGATGGGTGGGAACACGATCTGGTCGTACATCGACACGTACGGCACGGGGCGGCTTCGTGCGGCGGTTGTGGTCGATCAGACTCCGCGGATGCTCAATGCACCGGAGTGGGCGTATGGGTTCTACGGCTACGACCAGGACGCCGTCGACACGTTCTTTGCGGACGGGATTCCCTCGACCGGCCACGGCACCCCGATCTGGAAACGCGGCATGCGGTTGGTCCGCTTGCTCACCGCGATGGGCCGCGTCGACCGGGAACTGTCGTCACCGGAACTCGCCCTGTTGAACGATCATGCGAAATGCGACTGGCGTTCGACGATCCGTTCGTGCGATCTTCCCGTGCTCTTCGTTGCCGGTTCCGACAGCGAGTTCTGGCCGTCGGCACACGCCGCAGCGGCTGCAGCACTCGCACCGAACGGAGCGTCGATCGTCGTCCCGCGCGCAGGCCACGCGACGAACATGGAGCGACCACATTCCGTGAACAAGGCTGTCGCCGGATTTCTCGACTCCGCATCCTGAGCCCGGACGCGACGCGAGTGCCGCCGCAATCGCCGTCAGTCGACGGACGGCACGATGACTGTGCTGCCACTCTCGGCGGCCTCCCGAGCCGCTGCCAACACCGCGATGGTGCCGAGCGCGGTACGGGCCGGCACCGGTTGCTCGCCGGTGCCGGCAACTGCGGCCGCGAATTCCGCGTAGTAGTCCTGATACGCACCCCGTTGCGACGGGACCGTTTCCGCGCCATCCGCGGTGTGGAGGACGCCCCACCGTTCGCGTCGCTCGTATCCCCATCCGGTGGGATCGTCGACGGGCCGTGTCCCCGCGAACAGGGCCTGTGCCTGTACGTCCGTACCGTCCGCCACGTAGCTGCCCAAGCTGCCGAATGCGCGCAGCCGCCGCCCTTCGAGATGGTTGACCTTGCTCGACGAGACGCTCGAATAGACCCCACTGCGGTGTGCGATGTTGACGACGAAAGCGGCGTCGGTGCGCCCCTCCGGGCGGTCGACATGATCGAGGTGGGCGTCGACCCTCTCTGCCGGACCGAACAACCACAGCATTTGGTCGACGACGTGTGCGCCGATGTCTCGCAGCAACCCGCCGGTCGGGCCGGATTCGAGCGTGTCGGCGCCGTCCAGGTCGAAATGGGATTCGATACGCCAGATGTCGCCGAGTCGCGGCAACACCGACATCAGCGTGCGGATGTCGGCGTCGTATCGACGGTTGTGATAGACGCTGAGCAGCACGCCGGCGTGGTCTGCGGCTGCTACCAACTCGCGGGCCGTCTCGACATCCGGCGCGAAGGGCTTGTCCGCGATCACGTGCACGCCCCGCCCGATCGCCTCGAGTACGAGCTCGCGCCGCGTCTGCGGCGGGGTGGTGATCGTGACGGCATCGACGCCGGAGTCGATGACCTCGCCGAGGCTCGCGAACACCGGCACGCCAGGGAAGTCCGCTTCAGCCTGGGCGACACGGGAGGCGGAGCGGGTCACGATGCCGCCCAGCGTGATTCCCGTGGCCGCGTCGACGAACGGTGCATGGAAGTACCGGCCGCCCAGCCCGTACCCGACGATTCCGATTCTTACGCTCATGTCCAGATTGTATGTTAAGACATCCGAACAATCTATTCAGCAATTGTAGTGCGGGCAGTCGTGGTGTCGAGGGTCGAGAACAGCGCAGTGCCGTGCCAAGATGAGGTGGCACGATCAGCTGCAGGGAGGCGACGAAGTTGTCGGAGCGATCAGGACCCCTGGCCGACGATCCGTTCAATGGTCGGCGCCCGACCAGTCACGAACGGATGACGGGACGGTCGTGGGATGCGTCCTACCAGGAGGGGCCTGCGCCGTGGGATGTCGGCAGGCCGCAGCCGGCGATCGTGCGGGTGGCGTCCGAGGGCGGATTCGCCGGAGCGGTGCTCGATGCGGGCTGCGGGACCGGCGAGAACGCCCTTCACGTCGCCTCACTGGGATTGCAGGTGCTGGGCGTCGACGTGGCTGAGACGGCACTGGCGATCGCCCGGGAGAAGGCCGACGACCGTCGGATCGAGGTCGAGTTCGCGCTGGCCGACGCGTTCCGGTTGGAACACACCGGCCGCCGGTTCGAGACCGTGCTGGACTGCGGACTGTTCCACACGTTCGACGCCGACGAGCGACCCCGTTACGTGGCGAGTGTGGCGTCGGTGACCGAGCACGGCGGAACCGTATATGTGTTGTGCTTCAGCGATAATGGTCCCGATGCCGGCCCGCACCCCGTCAGCCGGGAGGAGCTGAGAGCGGCGTTCGACCCCAGCGATGGATGGAAGGTCGTCGCCATCGAACCGGACCGGATCGAGACGAGATTCCACGACGGCGGCGCACCGGCCTGGTTCGCCACCATCGAGAGGATCTAGCGTTCGGGCGTGCCGTCATTCGGCGTTACCCGTCGGGAAGTAGACCGATCCGTCGCTACCCACGCAGCCGCCCTGGACGGGGCCGGGACCGAAGTACGCGCCGTTGACCTGACCGGCGCCACCGGAGGAATTCGACCCGACTCCGGCCCCCGCGACGCCGACTGCCCCGCACGTGTAGCTGTTCGAGTCGCCCGGTTCGCTTTCGACCTGAACCTGTGTGCCCGGCGTCTTCGGATCCCCGTGCAGGTTCGGTGCCGCGGCCGCGACACCGGGTATTGAAAAGATGGCGAGTGCGGCGGTCGCCGCGACCGCCGATCGCACTGCGAATGTGTCCATGCGAAGTCACTCTCGATTCGTCTCACGGTAGGGACCCCAATTATCGTCCGCTCCATCCTGAAATCCCACCCCTGTGCGTGCGCGCCGGGAACCGGCCATGCGGCCGGCTGGACCTGCGGCCTTGACATGAAGTGGACTTTAGGTTTCACCATGGTCGCAGATGTCACTGGAGGCAAGGAGTCTGCGATGAACGACACCAGGACGGCGCTGATCACAGGGGGATCGGCAGGGCTGGGACGGGCGAGCGCACTCGCGCTCGCGGAACGCGGCTGGGAGGTGATCGTCACCGGCAGGCGGGTCGAACCGCTCGATCGGGTCGCCGCTCGGGCACACACCATCACCGCGCTCCCCGGTGACGTGACCGATCCGCGGCAGCGCGAGCGCATCGCCGAGGAGATCGCGGCGCGGGGGCGACTGGACCTGTTGCTCAACAACGCCAGCGCGCTCGGACCCAGCCCGATGCCCACCCTCGCCCGGTATCCGGAGGACGCGTTGGCGCAGGTCTTCGCGACCGATGTGCTGGCCCCGCTCGCATTGATCGCCGCGCTGATCGAGTATGTGCGGAACGCGGGCGGGACCGTGATCAACATTTCCTCGGATGCCGCGGTCGAGGCCTACGCGGGCTGGGGCGGGTACGGGGCTGCGAAGGCGGCGCTCGACCACGCGACCGCGGTGCTGGCGGTCGAGGAGCCCGGCCTCGCGGTCTACGCATTCGATCCCGGCGACATGCGCACCGAGATGCACCAGGCGGCGTTCCCCGGCGAGGACATCTCGGATCGGCCCGACCCGGAGACCGTGGTACCGGCGCTGCTGAATTTGTTCGACACGAGCCCGCCCAGCGGCCGGTACCGTGCGTCGGATTTCGCGGTCGCAGCGAACACGGTGGTGTCGTCGTGACCGGCGCACGCGTCGCATCCGCGGCCGAGTTCCGGTTCGTGCTGCCTCGGCGATTGGAGGCGAGCGGTCCACCGGAGAGCCGGGGGCTGCTGCGCGACGCGGTGCGGCTTCTGGTGTCCGATCGGGGACGAGTGGAGCACACCAGATTTCACGACCTACCGCGCTTTCTCAGGCCGGGCGACGTGGTGGTGGTGAACGCGTCGTCGACGTTGGCCGCGGCGGTCGACGGGACCGTCGACGCCGTAGGACCCGTGGTCGTGCATTTCTCCACCGACATCGGCGACGGTGACTGGGCGGTCGAGGTGCGAGCGCCGGGGCCGGTCTCCGGTGCCCTCGACACGGTCGCGGCGGAAACGCGGATCATTCTGCCGCGCGGCGTTGTCGCGACGCTCATGGAACCGTGGCCCGTCGGCTCGACGAGGCTGTGGCGGGCCTCGATCGACGGCGTCAAGGACGTAGCCGCGGAACTGCTCGCCACATCGGGCCGTCCGATCACCTACGCGTATGTCCACGACCGCTGGCCGCTGCCGTCGTACCAGACGATCTTCGGCCGCACCGGTGGAAGCGCCGAGATGGCCAGCGCTGCGAGGCCGTTCACCCACCCGATGGTCACCGATCTGGCGACCTCGGGGGTGGTGATGGCGCCGATCCTGCTGCACACGGGTGTCTCCTCGCCGGAGCGTGGGGAGCCGCCGATCCCGGAGCGGTACGAGGTGCCGGAGCAGACGGCACAGCTGGTCAACGACCGGCGTGCCGCCGGTGGCCGCGTCATCGCGGTCGGCACCACCGTGACCAGGGCCCTCGAGACGCAGGCGACTTCGGACGGTATGGCGGTGGCGGGCGCCGGCTGGACGGACCTGGTGCTGAGTGCGGGGAGGCCGACCCAGGTGGTGGACGGCCTGATCACGGGTTGGCACGCACCGGGGGCGTCGCACCTGATGCTGCTCGAATCGGTGGTGGGGGAGGCGGCCGTCCGCCACGCCTACGACGAGGCGCTTGCACGCGGTTACCTGTGGCACGAGTTCGGAGACAGCGCGCTCTTGCTGCGACGGTGACGGCGCGATCGAGGTTCTCGACAGAGGCTCTGCGGGCGAGTTGACTGAAACTGGTGACCTCGGCAATCAGACGGGGTCACGGAGGACAGGACGTCGTCATGAACATGGGAAAGAAGATCCGGCACAAGGTCGAAACCGCCGAAGGCGCCGCCAAGAAGGCGGTCGGCAGGGCCACCGGGAACGCCCACCTCGAGGCGGAGGGGAGCAAGGAGCAGGCCAAGGGCAACGCCAAGCAGATGGGAGACAAGGTCAAGGACGCGGGCAAGAAGATCAAGAACGTCCTCAAACATTGATCGAAACCGGGTGAGCCGGACTACTCGTTCGACAGCAGCGGTCCCAGCGGTCCGAGGTCGATGTTCAGGTCCTCCGGCAGGAGATCGAAATGCTCACGCAACTCTGCCATTCGTTCCTCGAGCAGCATGAGCGTCGTGCCGATGCGTTCGATCTGCTCATCGCTGAGGTCGCCGTGCTCGACTCGGCGGATCGCCTGCCGTTCCATCAATTGGCGTAGTAGTTCGACGATCGTCAGGACCAGGGTGACCAGGCCCTTCTCGACGGATTCGGGATCGGCGTCGATTCGCTGCGGCAGAACACGGCGACCGAAGTCGGTCGGTGCGTCCGAATCGACGGGCTCGGACTCAGTCATCGGCGGTTTCCTGCCCGACCGGGTCGGGGACGAGCGCGCTGACCGATGCAATGAGTGTGCGCAGCGAGATTCGGACCATGTCGACGTCGGCGAGCGACAGGGTGATCTCACCGGTGATGACGACGCCACCGCCGAGCACCCGGTCGAGGAGGTCGACGAGCGCGATGCGGCGAGTGTCGTCCGCGGGGACCATCTCGCTCATGGGCTCACCCGTCGATCCCGGCGAATGAGTACGGCGGCCACGGTCCGGTCAGATCCAGTGTGACGCCCGGGCGTTCGGTGTCGAGTGCCGTAACCAGCGCAGCGAAGTCGTCGACCCGCTCATTGTCCACGAGGTAGGTGCCGTTGAAGATCATCCAGGCCCGTTTACCGGTCAATATCGGATCGGTGACTTGCCGTCGAAGCCCGTCGACGGCATGGCCCAGAAGCGCGGCGTGAATTTCCTCCGCGTGGCCGGCCGCGCTACGTTCCACGTCCTGCTGAGCGCTCAACTCCGCACGGCGACGCAGTAAATACGCGGTCCCCTTTCCCGCCGTGCCCGTCGTGGACGGCTCCTCTTTCGCGTTCTGCGCCAGGGCCTTCGCGTCTCCGTACGCTTTGACACCCCACTCGCTTCGTCCTGTCACCCGGCGCAGCGTCGCAGCGAACTCCTCCTGTCGTTCGTCGAGGAGGAGGCGAACGCGATCGTCGTCCAGGTAGAGGGTTGCCAACCGCAAGGGAACGGTGGGACCGCAGCGCACCACGGCAGCCACCACGGCATCGTGTGCTCTCGCGGTGGCGGCCAGCCAGTCGAGGTCCTCGAGGTTGCGCTGCAGAGGTTCCTGCCCGAATTCGCTCAGGCTCACCGTCCCCACCACCGCGACGAGCCCCGCCGACGCCACCGCGCGGACCGGCTCGTCGGCCACGCCGGTCACTCCGGCGAGTTGTGCCGCGCCGACGCTGTCGGTGGTGATGACGTAGAGCCAGACACCGTCATCCGCGGTCATCGCCGGGCTCCTGACGTTCCGCCTCCACCTCGACCGTTTCGGCTGCCTCGACGGCAGGGCGAACCGACCTGTCCGACTCGAGTTCGGCGATCCGCTCCCGCAGCTTCCGATTCTCGAGCTCGACGTCGCTGTTCCTGCCGGTCAGCCAGGGGTCGTGCTCCCACCAATCGATACCTACCTCCTTCGCGGTCTCCAGCGACGCGATCACCAGTCGCACCTTGATGGTCAGCAGTTCGATGTCGAGCAGATTGACCTGGATGTCCCCGGCGATCACCAGGCCCTTGTCGAGCACCCGCTCCAGGATCTCGCCGAGATTCGTCGACTGATGCCCGCCACCCATTCCGCCGCCCGAGCTCTGCGGAAGGTTGCTCGTACCGCCACCGGCAATGGTCATGACTGCGCGCTCCCGCCGTCGCCGACGCCGCGCACGTAGCGGCGGGTTCTGCGGTAGGACAACAGTTCTCCGTCGAGATCCAGCACCACCTCGTACAACGCGAGCATGTCGGTCGACGACGGGATTCGCCGATCCTCGACTACCTCCACCTCCACCGTCCAGCCGTCGTCGGTCGGCATGACCGATGTCGCACCCAGCGGTTTCCTGCCGGTCAACTGCGCAATGTCACGCGTGGCGATCTCGGCGATCTCAGGTGCCGGCAACGGAGGTGGCTGCTCTTCTGCCATCGCCCGTCACTCCTTCTCCGTACCGGAGGACGGCCGTGCCGTACCGGTCATTCGGTCGAGGATGGCCTGCTGGGCCTGCTCTTCCTCCTCGGCGGAGATCTCACCCGCCGCGCGGGCGTCCTCCAGCTCCTCGAGCGCGCGCCGCGCACTCGCGGGGTTGTGGAGTTCCTCCTCGACCTGCCGCTGTATCAACTCGGCCAGCGAGATCACCCCACGAACGGGGGCGAGTGGCAGCGTGGCGATGAACGACAGCAGACCCATCGGTCAGCCCTCCGGCTTCTGCGTCACCACGAAGTCGTAGGCGGCAAGCGGTCCGAGCAGGCGCATGTCGACTCGGCCGTCCCACTGCTCGGCGAGTTCTCCCACCGCCTTCTCGAGCTCTTCCTGGCGGGCAACCTCGACGAGGACGGCCACTTGTGCGGCCTCCTCCTCGTGAGTCGGCTCCCGGACGTTGACCGAAACGGACAGCGAGTCGAGCGCCTCGACCACCGTGCGGGTGTCTTCGTCCCGCTTGGCCTCGATGGCGTTACTCACGATCTCGCCGAGCGCCATCCGGGCGTCGCGGGTGGTCTCC
Organism: Rhodococcus sp. JS3073; assembly: GCF_026810085.1. Lineage (NCBI taxonomy): Bacteria > Bacillati > Actinomycetota > Actinomycetes > Mycobacteriales > Nocardiaceae > Rhodococcus > Rhodococcus sp. JS3073. The sequence continues at coordinate 8,322,957 of NZ_CP113951.1, forward strand.
TCGGGCTGATCGCGGATCGCGCCGAGCAGCTTGCTCGCTTGTTCGTTCTCTTCGATGATTTCACGAAGGATCGCATTCTCGACGTAGCGCCCCTTCACGACGTACTGTGCGCGTCCCTCGAGTGCCTCCAACGCCGCGGCGAACTCGTCGGCGTGTGTTGCGAGCAATTCCTCCTCGACGGCCTCTTCATCGGTCATGACCGCCCCGAAACGAAGAGGGAGTACCGGCGCCACACGCGACGTGCCGTCCAGCACGTGCGCATGGGTTCGGAGGTCCTCGGGCTTGCCGAGCGGCCTGTCCACCGAGATCTCGCTCACGAGCGCTGCGATGTCGCCGTGCTTGACGATGCTGACCGGACCGTCACACACGCCGACCGCGTCCTCTTCGGCTTGCACGTCCGCGGGCACGATGCCGTACACGTAGACACCTCTGGTGCGCGGCTCCTCGGCCGAGTCGCTGCTCTGTTTCGACGTAGACATCACTTGTCACCTCGTGTGGACTTGTGCGAAACACGTTCGCGCTCAGGTTCTTCCTGCCCGCCGCCGAGGATGTCGCCGAGTTTCTCACCGGCGGACTCGAGTGCGCCTTTGGTCTTCGATTTGGCGCCTCCCTCGGTGACGTCCCCAACCAGATCTGTAAGGCCCTTCGGCTCGCCACTGCCGATCTCGAGCCGATTCACGGCCTCCGCGAACCGCAGGTAGGTATCGACACTGGCGACCACGACGCGTGCGTCTATGGTCAGCAATTCGATGCCGACCAGCGAGACACGCACGTAGGCGTCGATGACCAGGCCCTTGTCGAGGATGGTGTCGATGACGTCGGCGAGGCTACTCGAGCTGGGACCACCGCTGACGCCGCCACCGCCGCCTCCCCCCGCCGGTTGAATCGACGTCATTGCCGTGCTCCCTGTCGCGAGCGGGCGGTTTTCGCGGCCGGAGTCTTACGCGGGCGACCTCGCCGTTTCGGGGCCTGGTCCTCAGCGGCAGCCGCGGTCTTGCGCGGGCGACCTCGGCGTTTCGGCGGCGGTGGTGCTTCTGCTTCCTCTTCCTCTTCCTCCTCGCCGGCGTCCTCGTCCGTTTCCTCGTTTTCGTCCTCGTTGGTCTCCTCAGCTTCTTCGTCCTCGGGCTCCTCGCCCTCGGCCTCGTCGCTTTCCTCGAGCTCTTCCGACTCCTCCGGCTGGGCCTCGTCCTCTTCGGGCTCGACTACCTCGCCGTCCCGGATCTCTCCGCGCCAGCCCTCGACGTCGTCGGGATGGAGAACGGACTGCGTCATGACTTGGCGTGCAAAGTGTTTCAATTCCAGCCGTGCTCGGCGTCCCTGCGCACGCCACAGGTTTCCCGTCTTCTCGAACAACCCCTTCGGGTGATACTCGAGAATCAGAACGATGCGAGTGAGATCCGGGGTCACCTCATGGAACGTCACCGCACCGTCGATGAAACCTTTGGCGCCCTTCGAGCGCCACACGATCCGCTCGTCGGGAACCTGCTCGAGGATCGACGCTTCCCAGGTTCGGTGCGACAGGAAGATCTGCGCCTTCCACTCGAGCTTTTCGTCCGATTCCTGTTCGACCCGTTCGACCTTCTTCATGAACGACGGAAAGTCGGCGAATTGGGTCCATTGGTTATAGGCCAGCTGAACCGGGACCCCGACATCGATCGTTTCGACGATGTTGGTCAATTTCAGCTTCTTGCCTTTTCCGCTACCGCCGCCACCACCGCCGGTGACCGCGTCCTTGAGGTCGGAGGCCTTGTCCTTGACCGTCTGCTTGGCGCCCTCCCACCAGCCGCCACCGGTGGACTTGTCCGGTGACTCATCGTCATCCGATTTCTCGGAACCGGTGAGGGCGGCAAGCAGCCCTCCTTCGCCGCCGTTCTCGGCGTAGTCGGTGAGCCGCCCGGAGGTGTTCGTCACCTTGTCCGAGACCGAGGACAGTGCCTTCTCGGCGACCGTGCCAACCAGTCTCTGCATTGCCTCCTGCAGCACGCTGGACGATCCGTTGCCGTCACCCGGTACGGCCTCTTGTAGTTTCTTCGCGGCGCTCGTCATCGCCATCACCTCCGTGCCCGTCGGACGGGCGCAGAGTCCGTCGTGGCCTTGGCCCGCGTCCTGCGTTTGCGGGCAGGAGCCTCTTCGTTATCGTCGTCTTCGTCGGATTCCGCGGTCCGCGACCTGCCTGCCGGCCGGGAGCTGCCGTTGCTGGAAGTCCGTCGACGCGCGGCGGGGCGCTTGCGAGGGGCGGGTTCCTCCTCGGCGGCTTCTTCCTCCTCGGGCTCCTCGTATTCGTCGTCCTCTTCGGCGTACTGTTCGTCGGGCTGTTCGTCCTGCTCTTCGTCGACTTCGGACTCGTCGTACTCGTCGTCCTGCGACCGGCCGCGTCGTTTACGGCCGAGTTTTCCGACCCTGCTGAGCTTGCCGACCGAGCCGCCCGCACCGCTGACGGTGTCGCCCACGTCGTCGATGACTTCTCCGCCGCCTGACAGAAGCCGGTTGTTGAGCGAATTGATACGTTGGCTTGCGGCGGTGACCGCAGCGGCCTTCGCTGCACTGACCAGCTCTTCTCGCACCGAGTCGCTGATCTGGGCGAACTCGGGGGAGCTCGCGAGCATTTTCGTGCCGCGTTCCAGTAGGTCGCGGGGCCCGCCGGGAAAGCGTCCGGTCGCACCCGCAGCCGCGAGCATCAGTGCCATCTTCATTCTGTGTGTTCGGCCCAGCATGTATCCCGCGCCGACGGCCATTGCCACCTGACCTTTGGTCTTCATCGTCGAACCCCTTTACCGAGTAGTCACCGGCGCACCGCTCGCCCACTTCGGCAATGTGTCGCAGAACCGTCCGCGGAAATGTCTCGCACAACCGTGCGCGGTAAGGGGCGCCGCTTGTCGACTACCCCAGCCGCGGGCCACTCAACCAACAGCAGAAAACTCGATTCAGGTAACTTCGCGCGGCGACTGCGGCCCTTCGCTGCCTGCCGAGAGGTGGGGGAGCGGACGATCCTGCGTTTCTGCCGCAGTGACCGTGACGCACCCGTGAGTCAGCGCATCCATGTGTAGTATCGCGAGGTTGCGAGTTGAGTACCGAATTTCGAAAGTGATTGAGCGGCAGTGTGTTTTACCGGATACGTGCTGGGCGTTACGCGGAGGCGGCGCGCACCGCCGCGACGAGAGCTGCGACGACGAGCACCAGCAGCAGGACCACGACCAGTACCGGTGCAAGGACCAGCCCGAGCACGAGCAGGAGAACGAGGGCGACCTTAGCCTTGCCACTCAACCCGGACACCAGTGCTTTGATCGCGGCCCACACGGGATTCTTACCCGTCAGGCCGGCCCGAACGGCTGCGATTCCGGCTCCCATTCCCGCGTCGTTGTGTGCGATCGCGTCGACGAGCGTGTCCATCCAATCCTGGAATTTCTGCCGAATATTCTGCGCCATCGTCGCACCGCGGTCGCGCACCGCGTCCACGAGACGGTGGACATGGTTTTTCAGCCACTCACTGACGACCTCCACCGAATGCGACAGCGGGCCGTTTTCGGAACTCTGCGCAACCGGGTCGGGCCGGCGGGTGTGCGCCGGCGTTGCGCGGGACCCAGTGTCTCGAGAACGCTTCCGGGTCGTCGGCGTCGCAGTGTCGGCGGTGGCGTTTGTTCGCGTCGATCGGGGCGCTGGCTTCGTCCTCCGAGGAAGGCTGTGAGGTGAGGCGGCGGACGTCGGTTTCGCGGCCGGTCGCCTGGGTGGCAGCGGTCGCCTTCGTGGCAGCCGTCCGGGGAGTGCTTCGGAGGGCCGCGTCGAGCTTTTCCCACTCGCGGACGACCGAGCCGTCGTCCTGGACTCGGCGGTTGCCGTCAGGTTGTCGCCTCCACCGTCAGGCCTGGCCGGTGTTTCCCGGCCGCTCGACCTCGCTCGTGCGCCCATACACCGCAATTACCCTCGGCGCAGTTCTTGAAACGGGAACGGTCTCGGTGTGCGACACATGCTGTCGGTGATTATTCCCCGACGCCGCGTTCGTCGAGCGGGTTGTTACGGGTGACGATGAGCGGGTCGGCGGAGGTGAACGGGAAGTTCGGCAAATCGTCGATGTGGGTGTCGAACGTGGCGGCGAGCACTTCGCGGGAGTACGCGCTGACCGATGCGCGATATCCGATGTCGCCGGGGGTGGGCTGGTCGAAGAAGATCAGGAAATGGATGTCCTCGGATCCCACGACCTCGATGTGGTGCGGGTACGCGCGGGGAATGAAATACACGTCACCCTCCTCGAGATACCAGGTGTCGAGGGATCCGTCTGGGTCCATGACCGTCATCCGCGCTGATCCGCGGCGCACGTATCCCATCTCGGCAGTGATCGGGTGCCAGTGCGGTTCCCGCATCCCGTCCTCGCGGATCCGCAGCGAGTACATCGACAGATCTTTCAGCGCCGGCCAGAACTGGACGCGCGCCAGGTGGGCGGATCCGACGGCGAGGCTGATGGTCGGATTCTGGTCTTCGACGGCGAACTTGTGACCATCGGAGAAGTGGGCCGCCGGTGACACCACGGGATCGCCGATTCGTGCCGCCAGGGAGCGGTCGGTGGTGTCACGCCGGATCTTGGTGAAATCCGAAGCGTCCAGATCGTAGGTGTTGCCGAGGACTGCATCGGTCATCGCGCCGAACGCTGCGCCCAGACCGAAGTCTTCGGGCCGCTCGCTACGGAAGGCGATGATGAACTCCGCGACATCGTCGCCGACGTTCTCGATGTGGTGCAGCGAGCCCGAATCGATGTGGAACATTTCCCCGGCGCCGATCGTGAAGGTGGAGAACGTGCTGCCGGTATCGAGAACGGAGACCAGCGATGTTCCGGACACGCAGTAGGTGAGTTCGTTGGCGTTCGCGTGCCAATGGGGCGTGCGCATCGCTCCGGGATTGATCAGCACGCGCTTGATCGACATTCCTTTCAGTATCGGGAACGTGTCCGCTGTAATCCGGGTGATCGAGCCGAGATCGGATTGCTCGACGATCTCGCCGTCGGTCAGCGAGGTGCGATGGCTGCTGCGTCGCGTGCTCATGGAATTGCCTTCCGTGTCGGTGGTGGGAAGCAGTTCGCGCGTACAGGGAGAAGTATGTCGTTCCACGCAGGATTGTTCCGGTGAAGTCAAAGGAACGGGCGGGCATCGGGGTTACGATGCACAGGGAGATCTGCCCAGCTGGTACCGCTCATCGGCGCGGTATCGAACCCTGCCGCGGAGGCGTTTATGCCGACGATGACGGATTCCCCCGTGCAGAACGCGCCGAGCCGGACGGCCGTAGGGCGTCGCCGCGCACCGCGTACCACCCTTTTCACTGTGCTCGCGGTGGGCATTGCCCTGGTGATCGCGGGCTGCTCCACCACGTCCGAGCAGACGACGTCGCAGACGTCGAACGGTGCACAGCCCGCCGCGACGACCGCGACCGGTGCCGCACCAGCGGGGGCGGCGCTGAAACCCATCGATCCGGCTTCCTTCCAGGCCGCCGTGGATGCTGCGGCCGAGGAACTGCTCGTCCCCGGCGCGGTGGTGCAACTCCGCACTCCGCAGGGGAACTTCGACGCTGTGGTCGGCACGACCGAACTGGGCGCGCAGACGCCGCCCGATGGACACACTCATTTCCGGATCGCCTCGAACACCAAGACCATGACCGCGGCGCTCATCGTGCTCCTCGCCCAGGACGGCAAACTCGAGTTCGGCGACCCGGTGTCCGCCTACGTTTCGGATGTGCCCAACGGCGAGAACATCACCGTCGCAGAGTTGTTGACGATGCGCAGTGGGCTGTACAACTATACGAATTCGCCCGAATTCGCGGCCACTCTGGATGCCGACCCGGCAAAG
>NZ_CP113952.1:0-1387438 GCF_026810085.1 Rhodococcus sp. JS3073
CTCGCTAACCCACTGCACACTGCAACACCATTAAAAGTGGTGAATCCCCTCGCGACCTCCGCGCTCGCCGCCTGGCCAAAGTACGCTGATCAAGCCAGTGGAAAACCTCCCGGAATACCGGGTGAAGTTCCGGCGGGCTGCAACTAGGAGGACGACTGCCGTCCCCCACTCACTGCTCGTACTCGGAAACATCCGACTGGCTCGTCCTCATCGCCGCGTGTTTACGCCCCTCATGCTCTCCCCCGTTCCGCAAATGGCACGCTTTCTCGCTCTCAAACCGAGACGTCTGATCCTGTAAGCACGCAAGGCATAGATGCATCAGCACAGCATCAAACGCAGCCAAACGATTCACCGTTGGATATGTTACTCGCGCAAATTAGATGTCATGACTGTTGGTCACCAGGTTCCTCAGTCCAGCAAGTAGTGCCCACCTAAACTGGCAGCCGCCTGAGATGTCCGTCATGTACACACTTCATCAAAAACTGTTTGACTCTCTATTGCGCAGCGCTCCTGCCTGATATTTGGCAGTTGTCATCCCACATTTGTTTGGTAACGCTGGTGACCCTTGAGAAGTTCCGTTTCAGGGTGAACACATCGCACCAAGCCCGAATCCAGTCGTAACCGTCCGAACGAGCGCCGCCCGCGCATCGCCCGTCTGCATTTGGCTGCCTGATGTCTCGTTGATGTCTTCTATGTATTTCAACTGTCCCACGGGCCGTGCGCGGTGATCTGACCCTTGCCGTCTTCGTACACTGATCTGGAAGTACGACATCGCTTGGACCCTCCATTAGCTGAGAAGGTAGTGGCGAAAAGATGTCGTAGTGACACGACGACCTGCGTCGTCTCAGCGAGGACAATGCGCTGTGCGACTTCGTTGATCCCCGGGTCGAACTGAACGTCGTCGAAGATGACGGTGCAGTGATCCATGAGCGCGCCTCCCGAGAATCCGCATCGCCACACCTCCTGCTCTCCTTCGATAACCTTGGATGCCTGTGTTTACCGCTGAACCTGCCGTTGCGCGCCCCTGCGCCAGACAAACTCCACCTGCAGTTCAGTGCACGAGGCCCCACATTCTTCGTTGTAGACGTCGAAGCTCTCGTTGATCATACTGGTCGCTGCGTCTTGCCAGGACTGACGACGCAATGGCTGACATGCTTGGCGAGCATGTCAACCGTCGGCCTGCTTCGCTGCGTGCACGTGCGACTCGATGACCGTCCACGATTTTTGTCATTCGCCGCTCTTCGAGCTCGACGAGTTCCTTCTTTTCTCCGCAAGAGTCTCTGCCCGTGTGCGCCTGCTTCTCAATCGCCCAATCCTGTGTACGTTACGAGCGCGCTGAGAGCGCCTCGGAGATCTGTCCTTGGCCACTCGTCAGTGCTCGATTTCGAACGATCGAATGTCATCGATCAGCTCGACGATCATCGAGAGATCGTCGACTCGACGTGAAGTCGCTTGTCATCGGTGTCACGTACTCATTGACGAAGGCGACTCCGCTGTCTGAGCGAGTGACCGTCGTCACGCGCGCAACCGTTCTCGAAGCGGCGATCTCGTGTGATCTTGTCCTCAGATACTCGAGTACTTGCCGATGAGCTCGCGCAGCCTCGCCCAACGCTTCGCATACAGACACCGATCCCTCGTGCGCTCCGAGGCCTGAGTGAGCCTGTACGCCTCGCCGATCGAGAAGCACTCCAGGTGTCGTCGATCGCAGAAATCGGCCGCCGCGAATAATGCAACACGAAGTTGCGTAGTCCTCGTCGACCCGTAATTGGCAGTTCGCGGTTGTACGCGCCACGTCAAAGCGCGATCTCGCGGCGCGGTAGACGCCTGTGAGATGCGTTCTACCCCTCTGGACTTGATCTCACCTGATGTGTCCGCTTCAACGCCGCGACTGTGCGCGCAGTGTGGCGATGCGGGCATCGACATTGGATCGGATCGCCGCGACTTCAGTTTGCTCCAGTCGGTGCCGCTCCGAGGGTTTCGATACGGATATACCGTGCGGCGCGAGAAACCGGACACAATTCCTTGGAGCCGAACGCAGCTCTTGACGCTTGGTCGATCTTGTCTTGTACCGACTTAATCCCGCAATTACGTGGTTGAACAACGCCAAGGGCGCCGTACATAGACGTACTCAAGTCGTCACGACGTGAAAGCTGACGGAGACTGTCGAAAATCGACATCCTGGGTGAACGGGCGACCCCCTGTCCCTGTCCAGCTACGTCTTCGACTCGAACCGAGCGTGTACCGACGAGTGCAACTGGTCCCGAGGCGTGCAGCGTCAATGTTGCCGAGGACCACATCACGGTTCGGCTAAGCTGCGAGAGCCTTGAAGATCCGAGTACCCATCTTGCCGGTGCCATTCTCCCCGAACAGATCGTCAACCCCTCATGCGTTCGATCCCGCCGCCTTCCACGAGGCGTTGACGCCGGGACTGCGAGAGATGAGTGATGTCAGGCTCGATCGCCTCATCCTCCCTTCTACCGTAGCGAGCAGCTCCTCGTGGAAGCTCGCGAATGTCGAAGGCCTTCTCCTGCCGAAAATAGTTGTACGCCTGTCTTCTTCGTCGCTTCCCACGGACCCCCGTTAAGAACCTGACGACGATGTGGCGCACCCACTCGTCTGACGATTCGCCCATTACGCTTAGAAGGCCGCGCGGTCCAGCCGCTGCTGTGAGTCACTACTCCGTCACTGTCCCGCCCCTCGCCGACGATGCGAGGTCGTGCTGACCGTGCTACTCGCCGTCGACTCTAGCGTCCTAACACCTGGGCCGGAGCTGCGAACATCTTGGTGTGCCCACCACGCGTAAAGGCCCGCGCTGCGGGAGTTGGACAGTTGTCGATGTGTGCTGTGGATCGAGGCGGATGATGGCTGCCGAATCGAGAGGCCACTGGGGCTTGCTGCTTGCTGTCCGTTCCGATCGGCGACACTCCCTGCGCGCGTGAGGTGTCGCCGACTTCTGGCGTGCTCGACGCACTACATTTCGATGATCAGCAGCCCGCGACCGCGCGATCATCTCGGCGCTCAGTGAGTGGCGATCCGTGCGCCGTATTGAATCATTGCACCGCGCGCGGTGGATTCGCAAGTCACAACCGCGCGGCGAGCTCGCCCGCTTTGAAGCAGATCGCGCAACGCCTCGCTACGATTCCAATCTGCTCCTGCCGCTGCGCACACCCCTCCGCGCGACGCGAACGTGCGCCCACGGAGCCTTCAACCGCACTCGGAACACGCCGAAAGTGGATCTGCCGACCCGCTGATTATTGATGCGACCAGCAGTGGCGCCTGAATGACGATCCTCAGTGCTGGTCAGATCGTTTGTGCGTACAGGGTGCTGCAGAGGCGAGGACCTCGCATATGCGACAGTCTCCGAACGATCGCCCCCGAGAAGGTCTCGTCTCACCCTGCCCCGCACACTCGCCGGCCGCGGTTTGGTAGCTGATCACTGAACACCGACACACCATCTGTTGACGTGCGATTCCTTCAACGATTTCGAGTCGCCAATTCGGACCGGTGCGTGCCTCCATCGAGCGCGAAACCGATCGATTGCCATGACGGATGATTCTCCAGCCGTAGCGATCTCCGAAATCCGTGACAGTTTTGCCGCGACGGTCGGCCAGTCGTTGTCTGCCCGACCTTCACCCACCCGAGTCGAACTCGACTACGTAAGGCACCGGTTTCGGCGCGTTGTCGTTTGGTGCCACGCTGATCCCTGACTGTGATGTTGGTGAACAACTCGTCGTAGTCATACCCATCTCCGCTCTGACCGACTGGAGCGATGTCTGCTCCGTACTTGAAGTGATTGTTGCGAACACCTCCGACACCTGAACGAGACTTCGGCAGTTTGGCTTCTTTCCCCCGAGCGAGACTGTTCATCGTGCCATGGCAGCGACCATGTCCGTCTATCCAGATTTCAGTCGGCGATCGCGCACGTCCCGCTGTCCCACAATTCCATGCCCGAAACCGAGCCATCGATCGCCAGTTGAACGTGGTGAAGGTGTCGGGTTCTTCGACCGAACGACGACTCGAATGCGCCGTTGTCTACCGCGTGTCAACGAGCCGGTGTGTGTCGTTGCTGAGTTGGTAGGTGTCCCCGCTGCCGATGTGGCGAGATGTGCCGACGGTGCCGTGGAACGCGAGGGTGTTGGATATCGGCGAACTTCGAGCAAGATGCGATGGCTGTCCGTCTCGTCATGTTGCGCATAACCGTGCCATGTATCTTCTGCCTCTAGCGACGCGAACCGTTGGCTGCGTCAGGATCGTCGTCGAATCTCGAAGCAACCGGAGATGCGTGCAGCGCTGCCCAAGCCGCGTAGCGTGCGTCAAGATGAGACCTTACCGGCACGGGTCCGCCACTTACTGGGAGTCGATCGGCGCTCGATCTTGTCGGCTCGTACATCAGTTCGTACATGTCGCCGACATGTACGACCGACCCTCGACTGTCCAAGATGATGCGCTCGCCCGATTCTTGAGTCATAGCGCAACCGGATCGTGTCGCCGTTCTTGGTCACCGCGTAGTGCGCCATACTTGTATACCACCACCCGCGTGCGGCGCGGATGCGATCGGTTCCCACGACTCCAATGTGCACCACCGCACTTCAGTGGTTTGTACGCCGCGTACGAGGCGGTGAAGCATCGATCGCAGCCCGCAGTGGAGTCGGCCGCGTTTGTCTCGCGCGGTGGAACCCCGACTCATCAGCCATTCGTGTCTCCCTCTTCGTGATGTGGTTATCCGACTACTTGCGGCGGACACGTTGATGTCCCCCAAGCATGTCGTGCACCGATGCTCTATGCCCAGAGCGCTCTCGTCAACTCGCACCGGCGTTTGCATGTCGTGGCTGCGGTTCTGAATGCTGCGCCGACGCAGCTTGAGACGATCGACAGGTTGCGCGTCGGTGTGAAGCGTATCCGCGCTTGCTGCTGCGGCGCCTGGCTGACTTGCTCGAAGCGCGCGCCCCTGACCAGCGATGACTCCGCCCGCGCGTACGACCCTCCCGCTCGTTCCCGTCGCCGCCGCTGGTGAAGGTGCGGGTATGACATTGCGGCTGCCGTCCATCCTTGCGACGATTCGGATGCTGCGGCGGTCGCGGGCGCTGACAGTATTAAGACCGCCCTACCTGGCGACGACCCCTACTCGCGCGCACTTTCGACTCCTGTCCAGCACCGGCAATCGGGCCGGGAGCGACCGTTCACCGCGACGATCTGGGCGCGGCGGTGTTCCTGTCGTGCAGTCCCCCCGACGCGCGCGGCGATCCTGCACACCGAGCGAAGACCTGAACGCGCTTCTGACGGCGATAGCCCGATCGGACCTGGTGTCGACGAACCGACCCGCTCGCCCCGGATGCGCCCCCTGGATCTGAAACGCCCTGGCGTTGCCGGGATCGCCAGACGAAGACAAGCTGATTGCCCGCAAATTCCCCGCTGTACCCATCTTCGGATTCGGTGTCATCAGTCCTGCACCGAGCGACACATCTAAACCCGGTCCGAGTCCTCCGCGCCGACGACGGGCCCGCACCGCCGTTGCTGTCGATCCGAAGAGGCCGCCTCCCCGAAGAGATCTCCGCGCTCCGCTCTTCGATGTGATCGCCTGATGACGGCAAGAACCGCGCCTCGCGACGTTCTGACCTGGTGATGACACGTCCCGGGTGAATCGCACCGCACGTCCGATGATGACGTGTGGACGAGGCGACCCCGCAGTGGAAGAGGCTCGGATTTCGTTGGCATCATCGCGGTCTGCTGCGGGTTCTTTTGTTATGTGCCGGAGTGATCTTGTGCAGCACTTTTCGATGTTCCGCGACCGAGTGTATCCGCACGGCTCGTTCACCTCGTTGGGGCCCGATCCGCCGCCACCTCGTATTGGTGACTGCGGCACCGCCCTGCTGTTGTGGTGCCGCCCAGCTCACCCAATACGAGGCTGGCGGCGGATCCGGGCCCCAACGAGGTGAACGAGCCGTGCGGATACACCCTCGGTCGCGGAACATCGAAAAAGTGCTGCCACAAGATCACCTCCGGCACATAACAAAAGAACCCCGCCAGCAGACCCGCGATGATGCCCAACGAAATCCGCAGCCCTCTTCCCACCCCTGCGGGGTCGCCTCGTCCACACCGTCCATCATCGGACGTGCCGGTGCCGATTCACCCCGGGACGTGTCATCCACCCAGGTCAGAACGCTCGCCGAGGCCGCGGTTCTTGCCGTCCATCCAGGCGATCACATCGAAGACGCGGAGCGCGGAGATCTCTTCGGGGAGGCCGGCCTCCTTCCGGATCGACAGCAACCGGCGGTGCGGCGCCCCGTCGTCGGCGCGGAGGACCTCCCGGACCGGGTTCAGATGTGCTCGCTCGGTGCCCAGGACCTGACTGACCACCGAATCCGAAGATCGGGTACAGCCGGGGACATTTGCGGGCAATCAGCTTCGTCTTCGTCTGGCCGATCCCCGGCAACGCCCACAGGGCCGTTTCCAGATCCCAGGCGGGCCATCCCGGGGCGAGCGGGTCCGGTTCGTCGACACCAGGTCCCGATCCGGGCCTATCGCCGTCAGAAGCGCGTTCAGCGTCTTCGCCTCGGTGTGCAGGATCGCCCGCGCCGCCGTCGGGGGGACCTGCACCGACAGGAACACCCGCCGCGCCCCAGATCGTCCGCGGTGAACCGGTCCGCCTCCCCGGCCCGATTGCCGGTGCTGGACCAGGAGTCGAAGTGCGCGCCGAAGTAGGCGTCGTCGCCCAGGTACGGGCGGTCTTAATACCTCGTCAGCGCCGCGACCGCCGCAGCATCCGAATCCGTCGCAAGGATGGACGGCAGCCGCAATGTCATACCCCGCACCCTCTCACCCCCAGGCGGCGGCGACCGGGAACCGAGCCGGGAGCGGTCGCTACGCGCCGGGCCCGGAGTCATCGCTGGTCAGGGCGCGCCGCTCTCGAGCAAGTCCAGCCAGGCGCCGCAGCAGCAAGCGCCCGGATCACGCTTCACACACCCGACCGCGCAACCCTGTCGATCGTCTCAAGCTGCGTCGGCCGCAGCATTCAGAACCGCAGCCAACCGACATGCAAACGCCGGTGCGAGTTGACCGAGAGCGCCCTCCTGGGCATAGACGCCCATCGGTGCACGACACTGCTTGGGGGACATCAACCGTGTCCCGCCGCAAGTAGTCCGGATAACCCACATCACGAAGAGGGAGACACGAATGGCTGACTGAGTCGGGGTTCCCACCGCGCGAGACAACCGCGGCCGACTCCACTCGCGGGCTGCGATCGATGCTTCACCGCCTCCGTACGCGGCGTACAAACCACTGAAGTGCGGTGGCTGCACCATTGGAGTCGTGGGAACCCGATCGCATCCGCGCCGCACGCCGGGTGGTGGTACTACCCAAGTCATGGCGCACTACGCGGTGACCAAGAACGGCGAACACGATCCCGGTTGCCGCTATGACTTCAAGAATCGGGCCGAGCGCATCATCTTGGACAGTCGAGGGTCGGTCGTACATGTCGGCGACATGTACGAACTGATCGTACCGAGCCCGGACAAGATCGAGCCGCCCGATCGACTCCCCTCCAGTAAGCCTGGCCGACCCCGTGCCCGGCTACAGGTCTCATCTTCGACCCGCACGCTCACGCCGGCCTTGGGCAGCGCTGCACGCATTCTCCGGTTGCTTCGAGACTTCGACGACGATCCTGACGCAGCCAACCGGTTCCGCGCTCGCTACGCAGGCAAGAAGATCACATGGCCACGGTTCTGCCGCAACATGACCGAGACGACAGCCATCGCATCTCTGCTCCCGAAGTTCGCCGATATCCAACACCCCCTCGCGTTCCACGGCACCGTCGGCACCATCGACACCATCGGCAGCGGGGACACCTACCAACTCAGCAACGACCACCACACCGGCCTCGTTGACCACGCCGGTAGACAACGGCGCATTCGAGTCGTCGTTCGGTCGAAGAACCCCGACACCTTCACCCACGTTCAACCTGGCGATCGATGGCTCGGTTTCGGGCACTGGAATCTGTGGACAGCGGACCGTGCGCCGATCGCCGAACTGAAACTCTGGATAGACGGACCATGGTCGCTCGCCACATGGCACGACTGAACAGTCCTCGCTCGCGGGGAAAGAAGCCCAAACCTGCCGAAGTCTCCGTTCAGGTGTCGGAGGTGTTCGCAACAATCACTTCAAGTACCGGAGCAGACATCCGCTCCAGTCGGTCAGAGCGGAGATGGGTATGACCTACGACGAGTTGTTCACCAACATCACAGTCAGGGATCAGCCGTGGCCACCCAAACGACAACGCGCCGAAACCGGCTGCCTCTACGTAGTCGAGTTCGACTCCGGCTGGGTGAAGGTCGGGCAGACAACGACCTGGCCGACCCGTCGCGGCAAACTCGTCACGGATTTCGGAGATCGCTACGGCTGGAGAATCATCCGTCACTGGCAATCGACTCCGGTTTCCGCGCTCAGACTGGAGGCCACGCCACGGTCCGAACTTGGCGACCTCGAAATCCGTCTGAAGGAATTCGCACGTCAACCAGATGGTGTGTCGGTGTTCAGTGATCAGCTACCCAACCGCGGCCGGCGAGTGTGCGGGGCAGGTGAGACCGAGACCTTCTCGGGGCGATCGTTCGGAGACCTCGTCGCATATGCCGACGTCCTCGCCCTCTGCAGCACCCCTGTACGCCACAAACGATCCTGACCAGCACTGAGGATCCGTCATTCCCAGGCGCCACTGCCTGGTCCGCATCAATAATCAGCGGGTCGGCAGATCCACCTTTCGGCGTGTTCCCGAGTGCAGGTGAAGGCTCCGTGGCGCACGTTCGCGTCGCCGCGCAGGGGTGTGCGCAGCGGCCAGGAGCAGATTGGAACTCGTAGCCGAGGCCGTTGCGCCGCATCTGCTTCAAAGCGGGCCGAGCACGCCGCGCGGTTGTGACTTGCCGAATCCACCGCGCGCCGGTGCAATGATTCAACTACCGGCGCACGGATCGCCACCTCACTGAGCGCCGAGATGATCGCCCGCGGTCGCGGCTGCCTGATCATCGAAATGTAGCTGCCCGTCCCGAGCACCGCCCAGAAGTCGGCGACACCTCACCGCCCGCGCAGGGAGTGTCGCCCGATCCCGGCACACGGACAGCCAAGCAGACCACGCCCCCAGTGGCCCCTCTCGATTCGGCAGCCATCATCACCGCCCTCGACTCCACCAGCCACACACTCGACAACCTGTCCAACCTCCCCGCAGCGCGGGGCCTTTACGCGTGGTGGGCACCACCCAAGATGTTCGACAGCTCCCCGGCCCCAGTGTTCACGGACCAGCTAGAGTCGACGGCGAGTAGCACGGTCAGCCACGACCTCGCACTCGTCGGCGAGGGGCGGGACAGTGACGGACGTAGTGACTCCACAGCAGCGGCTGGACCCGCGCGGCCTTCTAAGCGAATGGGCGAACTCGTCAGACGAGTGGGTGCGCCACATCGTCCGTCAGGTTCTTAACGGCGGCGTCCCGCTGGGAAGCGACGAAGAAGCACAGGCGTACAACCTATTTCGGCAGGAGAAGGCCTTCGACATTCGCGAGCTTCCCACCGAGGAGCTGCTCGCTACCGTAGAACGGGAGGATGAGGCGATCGAGCCCCTGACACTCACCTCACTCTCCGCAGTCACCGGCGTCAACGCCCTCGTGGAAGGCGGCGGGATCGAACCGCATGAGGGGTTGACGATCCTGTTCGGGGAGAATGGCACCGGCAAGACTGGGTACTCCCGGATCTTCAAGGCTCTCGCAGCTAGCCGAACCGCTGATGTGGTCCTCGGCAACATTGACGCTGCCACGCCTCGGGACCAGTCTGCACTCGTCGGCTACACGCTCGGTTCGGAGTCGAAGACGTACGCCTGGACAGGCCAACAGGGGGTCGCCCCGTTCACCAGGATGTCGATTTTCGACAGTCCCTCCGTCAGCTTTCACGTCGATGACGACCTTGAGTACGTCTATGTACCGGCCGCCTTGGCGTTGTTCAACCACGTAATTGCCGGGATTAAGTCGGTACAAGACAAGATCGACCAAGCCGTCCAAGAGCTGCGTTCCGGCTCCACAGGAATTGTGTCCCGGTTTCCTCGCGCCGCCACGGTATATCCGCTCATCGAAACCCTCGGAGCGGCCACCGACCTGGAGCAACTGAAGTCAGCGGCCGATCCCGATCCCAATGTCGATGCCCGCATCGCCACACTGCGCCGCACAGTCGCGGCGCTTGAAGCGGACACCATCAGCGCTGAGATCAAGCTCCAGCAGCGGGTAGAACGCATCCTCACCCAGGCGTCTACCGCCGCCGCCGAGATCGCCGCCTTTGACGTGGCCGCGTACAACCGCGAACTCGCCACACTTACCGGGCTCGACGAGGACTACCGCACCTTCCGTGTTGCCTTATTCGCGGCGGCCGATCTTCCTGCCGATCCCGACGACACCTGGAGTGCCTTCCTCGAATCCGGCGAGGCGTACCAGGCTCACCTCAGCGCCCTCGGAGCGCACGACGCGGATCGGTGTCTGTACTGCCGACAGCCGTTGGGCGAGGCTGCGCGAGCCCTCATCGGCAAGTACTCCGAGTATCTCGAGGACAAGATCACCACCGAGATCGCCGCTTCGAGAACCCGGTTGCGCGCGCTGACCGACCCGGTCACCTCGATCCAGACCAGCGACGTCGCCACCTTCGTCAATGAGTACGCTGACACCGATGACAAGCCGACCTTCCACGTCGAGCTCGACCGCATCCTCTCGTTGATCGTCGAGCTGATCGATGACATTCGATCCGCTTCGAACATCGAGCCCACCCTGACCGAGTGCGCCAAGGCAGACTCCGAGGCGCTCTCCGCCGCGCTCGTAACCGTCACACAGGCATTGGGCGATTTGAGGAAGCAGGCCGCCACACGGGCAGAGACTCTTGCGGAGAAAAAGAAGGAACTCGTCGAGCTCGAAGCTGCGGCCGAACTGACAAAATCGTGGACGGTCATCGAGTCGCACGTGCACGACGCCAAGCAGGCCGACCGGTTGACACTGCTCGCCAAGCCCATGTCCAGCCAATTGCGTTCCGTCACCGTCCTGGCCAAGACCGCAAGCGACCAGATGATCAACGAGAGCTTCGACACGCTCTTCAACGAAGAATGTGGGGCCCTCCGTGCACCTGAACTGCAGGTGGAGTTTGTCGGCCGCCAGGGGCGCGCACAACGCCGCAAGGTCCTCAGCGGTAAACACAGGCCATCCAAGGTCCTATCCGAAGGCGAGCAGAAGGTGCTGGCGATCGCGGACTTCCTCGCGGAGGCGCGCCTCACTGGCATCACTGCACCCGTCATCTTCGACGACCCCGTCTCCAGTCTCGACCACCGACGGATCAACGAAGTCGCACAGCGCATTGCCTCCCTCGCTGAGACGACGCAGGTCGTCGTGTTCACTCACGACATCTTTTTCGCCACTACCCTTCTCACGCTAATGGAGGCGTCCAAGCGATGCTCGTACTTCCAGATCAGTGACGAAGACGGCAAGGGTCAGATCACCCGCGCCACCGGCCCCCGCTGGGACAGCTTGAACAACATCAAGAAGAACATCAACGAGACCATCCAGGCAGCCAAATCGCAGCAGGGCGATGCCCGGGCGGCGCTCGTTCGGACCGGTTACGACTGGATTCGGGCTTGGTGCGAGGTGTTCACCGAAACGGAACTTCTCCAAGGCGTCACCCAGCGTTACCAACCAAATGTGCGGATGACCAACCTGCCAAAGATCAAGCCAGGAGCGCTCCCCGCAGCAATAGAGACCGTCAACAGCATCTTCGAGGAAGCCTGTCGATACATCGACGGCCACTCACAGCCCCTGCCCAGTCTTAGCGTGAGCCCCACACTTGCTGGACTCGAGGAACACTGGTCCGAACTAACCAAAGCACGCACATCCTACAATTCTGCCGCCGAGTAACTCATCCAACGGTGATCGCCTTGGCTGCGCTTTGATCGCCTGTGCAGCACTGCATCTACTGCCTCTGCAGCTGCTACAGGATCAGACGTCTCCGTTCGAGAGCCGAGACAAGCCGGCGCCCATTCGCGACACGGGGACGACCCACTGCGACAACCACCGCGACGATGAGGACAGACGCCAGGCCGGAATGCTTCCCAGCGTCCACGACCGCAGTGAGTGCGGAGACGGCAGTCCGTCCTCACGTTGCAGCCCCGCGCGCCAACTTCACGACGGTATCCCGACGCGCTTCTCACCTCGGCCTTGATCAGCCGTACTTTGGACCAGGCGCCGAGCGCGGTCGCGAGGATCTCACCCATGTCTTTGCTGTTGATGAGGTGGGTAGTGACAGACAAGTCCGTCACGACCAACTGCGGATTTGTGATGCCGCTGATCTGCAGCGTCACCTGTTCCGGTGTGTCTGCTTCCAGAGGTCCCCGCTGCCAGTGCTGCAGTGGCCAAGCGCTGTAACGGACGGCGCCGCGGTCAGGGGCAGCAGCCACCGCGCTGACCGCAGCGGCCGCCGCAGGGCCGGTCAGCGTCTTGGCGTTGGCCCTCACCCGCCCCACCGCCTGCGCCGACCTTGGCCGCCCGGGCCGAACGCCGGCGACCGGGGAGCACCGATCTTGCCGCACGACGAGCAGCGTCACCGCCACCGCTAATTCACTCTGGGTACAGTTCCAGTGACTCGGCGCCCGGCTACGCGCATCTGCTCGACAGCCCCCTCTGGTTTCAGCCCGCCCCGGTATCTCGACTCGTTCCCTTCGAGCAATATGGAACCGCGACGGACCGGATGAGGACGTCGATATCTCAGCGGCCAACAAGTCGTGCAGCAGCAGCAGCCACCGCCATCATCGGCGCATTCGGCCCTACTCGCCGCACTGTTGATAGTCGTGTCAACGACATATCGATGTTCGAGCGCTGGGTTCGTTCGAACGAACCTGCTGAGAACTTCGGGTTGTAGTTAGACCACGGAGTGACACCGAAACGGGTGTGGACATATGAGGTCTCACGAGCCAGTTCATGAGACCTCGTCGCTGATGAGACCGTATGGGGGGTGCTCGGCGCGGCCACTGAATCGTACGACCACATCGTCGTCTGCCATGGCAGGTGGTGCATTGTCCACGATGAGGATCTGCGCGCCGGCGCCGGATCCGTCAAGCCAGGTGTTGAGGTGTCTGTATACCCCGTCGACAGCGACGCTGTCCGCGAACTCGGCATCCCGATTCTTACCTTGACCGAGATTCTTCTGGGGGCTGTCAATCATCATGAAACCTGGGTGAGCTGCTCCTGTCTCCCATGCGATTTCGAATACAGCGAGTGCCCACGCCATTGATATGAGCGTCCTGCCGCCCGAGGACGCATCGCGGTAGCTAGTCCCTCGCATGTGGGGAACCAATTTGTTATCGATGAATGCCTGGTCGATCTTCGGGTAGCGCCACGAGGTGAGAATCTCGCGGTACCGCTCACTAATCCGGTGTATCACTAGGTCGCGGTCGGGTTCGATATTCGCTTCGTCACGCTCGCGGCGGAGGACCTCGACCTGAGTCTGCAGTCTGGTAACTGCCGTACCACGACGATCCAATCCGTCGAGCATGCGGATCCCGGTCCTGGTGCGCTCGACCACCGCTGCGGATTCTTGTTTTCGCCGCATAAGATCATCGCGTTGGCTAAGGAACGGAGTGACGGTATGACGGGTCGACTCGTCGAGTTGAATCGCGAGTTGCCGTTCTTCTTCTCTCGCCTGCTCATATTCTGCTCGTCGGTCCCCGATCTCTAGTTCGAGGTCATCGATGTACGCAGTGATCTCTCGCAAGCGTGCTCTAGTGGCACGAAGCTCGGTGGAGACGTCGAACTGGCCGTTAGTTTGACCATGTGCGTGCACGGTCGAGGTGCCGTGGTGGGGTCGATCGTGCGCTGATGGCGGCACGCGGTCCGCGTCGGTGTTGGCCGAGTTTATCGGTATAGCGTGGCGGCACAGTGAACAGTGACCGCCGTCAATACTCACCGCGCCATTCAGTGCGTTCATGCAGGCGGGGCACACCTGCACGCGTAGGGGATCGAACAGTTCGTGCGCCTCAGCGAGCATCACCAACTTCGAGACGTCGTCGGCATACTGAGCGCGGAGCGGTATCAGTCTGCGGACCTGGGTCTCCCTGTCTCGCAATATCATCGCGGTCCGGCGTGCGCGCCCGCTCGCAGCGCGGTGGCGCTCCCGCAGGCGTTCAGCGAATGTGGAGGCGCCGAGGATCTGGCCATCGACATCGCTCAGTTCGATTTCGATGCTGCGCGCCCTCACGCGGGCCTGGTCAAGCTGACCTTCGATGTCGATTCGGTTGCCGAAGTTGTTCTCGAACAGGAAGTCTTCCGCTGCGGTGTAGTCTGCGCGGGCACGGCTGAGTCGGCTCTCGAGCTCTCCGATGCGGCGTCCGAGTTCGACGGCTTTGTCATCGTGTACGCCGAAGACGACGTCGACCACCTGGCCCAGTTTGAGCCGCTTCATATGTGTGTTCTCGAACAAGAGATTCTTGTCGTCGAGCCGCTCGTTCGGCAAGTAGCACAGACTCATCAAATCCCGGAAACTCAGCGGGTCGGTAGCCGAGTCCGCTTTGGTGGGTGCTTCACGCAGTTCGACCCCCTCGAGTCCACAGTGGGACAACAGCAAGCTCGAAAGGCTCCGCGGGTCACCCGTAGGCTTCAGCAGACGACGCTCGGCCGGCGGGATGTCGATATCACCCAGTCGACCGGCACGAACGAAGGCGTGAGCTGACGGTTGCTCTCCGACAGATCGTTCGATGACGTGCGGTGCACCCGATAGGGTCACTTCGAGGGATGCGGAGCGAACCTTACGCCTGATTTCGGGGTGTGGCGGATGATTCTTCGCACCGAGGCAGTAGTCGATGAATTCGAGCACCGACGTCTTCCCCGTGCTGAATGCTCCCGCCACCACCGACAACGTACGCGAGTAGTCGTTCGTGTCCGTGAAGTCGATTTCGTAGGGCCGCTCGACTCCATTCAGGCGAAGTTTTCGGATCCGGATTCCGCGGTCCTGGGCCATCTGGTCAGTTTCGTCGGCCGCTGCGGGCTGGCCGGGAGAAGTCATCGGGTCGGCCATTCGTCGATATCACTGTCGGGGTATTCGATTCCGAGCAACTCGAGCTCGAAGAGCGCACCATCTGATTCCGACACAGATGTTGCGTCAAGGGTGGTCCATGTTCGTGCCTGCTCACGCAGCCGCTTGTCGCTCATCTTGTCCAATCGGCGAATGAGGATCTCGGCGGAGGTGCGATACGCGCGAGCGTAGATCGCCGTGAAACGACTGGCGAGTTCACGCCCCGAGGGGGTGACCGAGTATCGCACCGCTTTGTCTACCGTCGAGACTGCGAGTCCATAGGAGACGAGAAGCGCCAGATCGTGTTGCAATCGTTCACGCCGCGTGGTGAACCGGTGGGTCGGGCTGGCATAGTGTAGGGCTCGACTGTCGAAGCCCGCCATCAACAGCGGCATCCTGTCCGGATCATCTTCTGCCACAACAAGGAGAGGATTGGCAACGAGGAAGTCGTAGTAGCTCAGCCTCTCGATTGTGACGTCCGGACTCCCTTGCTCGGCCAAAGATCCGAGGAGCAGCAATAGCTGGGCCAGACGGAAAACGACGTCATCTTCAGGAAGGGCGACCGGCGGACGGACCGGGGATGCGGTACTCGGATGCTCGCTCGCCGTCATGAGAGTGTCACCACCGTGTCAGTAGCGTCAGTTGCGGGGTCGGGGTGAGGGATCACTTTCATCGTGCACGCGTCGACGGGGCCCGGACCACTCGCAGTGTGTGAGCTGACGGGATGGTCCTTGGCGAGGGAGCGCCAATCCCTGATCCAGCCGGCGCGACGGTCGTCGACCACGCGATGCATCAGTCCACGAGCGTGGACGCGGCTGGCCTTGATCCCACTCGTGATTGTGTCGTGGGCGTCGCGGATGTCGTTCATCACCGCCCCGTGAAGCCCCGCCAGATCGGCGTCCTCCACCTCGATGCACGCATCGTTAAAGCGATCCTCCCACAGCATGTGCACATGGGCGTCGGCCTCCGACAGCGCGGCAACTTCAGACGGAACCGACTTGTCCGCGATTTCACGCGCCATCAAATCAGCATTAAAGAACTGCCTTTTCGCCGAACCGACCTCGACGTGCCCGGCGGCTTTGAGTTGACGAACGAATAGCGCCGACTCCATCTCCTCGACCCGTTTCGGGTCCGGCAGCACAATCTCCCGAGTACCCGCCTCCGGTTGCCCGGCGGCGGGACCGTAGAAGTGCCGACGCACATTCGTCGCATCAGGCGTGATCAGATACGAACGCAGCCGATTGGCATCCCACAGATCGATCGATAACCCCTTGGCCTTTTGAGTGCGTGCCTTCCACCCATCCCACCATTTTGTTGTCGGAGCATCCATGTCCGCCGGGACACACAGAATCCACTGTTTCAGCACATGGCCTTGCTCGTCGGCCTTGGCACACACCGAATTGAACGAGTCCCGTATCTCTTGATGATGCTTCTTGGCAACCACCGGATAGAAGTACTTAGACTGCCACACAACAACTTCCCCACCCAGATCTCCGGCAAAGGCGTCGATCCCCCAATCTCCAGGATTCGCCGAGATCATCCTCGACCCGGGGCGAATAGCGGTAACGAGCTGGCCGATCATGGTTTCGAAATCGTCCCGGGCCCCCATCTCGCCCCCGGCCCTGACTTGGTGCACAGCGAAGCTGATCGGCGGCTCCCCAGCCTCGACGCCAGTACGTGCTTTCTGCGCCCCCACCCGTCCTCCTTGACAAACGCTCTCGCGCAGCGGCATCCCGCTGAAACCCTGCCGCTAATCATGTCCTACCCCGCGAACACCGAAAGCACCAGGTCGCGTCCGCAGCCGCGCCGTCATTCGTACGGCATACAGACACAGCGCCAGTCGACCTGATACCGGCCCCGCCCACCGAAGCGAACTCCCGACGTCCTCGGCCCGTGTAGATGTAGCACGACCCCCACGCGATCCCCACCGCTCATGCTGCACTCGGTGTAATCCGATCCGTCTAGACTATTCACCTCGAACACTCCGCGCGACCATTACACTGCGCGAGTGCAGCCACCGAACGACAGCAACCCCACCGGGAACCTTCAACAGCTCGATCCCCAAGGACTCGAGGTGCTTGTCGGAATCCTGTTGAATGAACTCGGCTATAAAATCTTGGAGTGGGACGACAGAGCCCGCGGAAGAGGCGACAGGTTTGCCGATTTCGAAGCAGTATCCCCGGAAGGAATTCGCACTTTCGTTGAAGTAAAGGCGATGCGGAGACAGTCCCGAGTACCAACAACATATTTTCGAAGATTCACAGGAGATATTTCTCGATTCAGGCAACAGGATGAAAAAATCAAGGCAATATTTGCTACGAATTCAGACCTTCCTGACCCCAACAAGGAGATACTCTCCTCCGCCAATGTCGACCTCTGGGATCGCACCATTCTCGAAAATCTGGTCGCCGACCGTCCACGCTCCCTTGCAGCCGCACTGCAGGATCAACACCGTCGAGACGCGACATCAAGACAAACGAATGAGCTTCTCACAGGCCCCGTAGACCGCCAGACATCAAGCACAAGTCTGATCGACGAGGTAGAAGGGCAGCTCGCGTCTATCCTGCCAGGGCGGGAGGACTGGAAGAAGTTT
Source organism: Rhodococcus sp. JS3073 (assembly GCF_026810085.1). Taxonomy (NCBI): domain Bacteria; kingdom Bacillati; phylum Actinomycetota; class Actinomycetes; order Mycobacteriales; family Nocardiaceae; genus Rhodococcus; species Rhodococcus sp. JS3073. The sequence goes on from NZ_CP113952.1 coordinate 17,662, forward strand.
GAAGAAACGGCGACAGAAATTTTGACCAAGCTGTTCAACCCCCACCTCGGCCCTCCCGAAATCCAGAACAGAACTGATGATGGACTAGACATTATGGATGCCATATTTCCCATTAGAAGTTACCAACCCCCATGGTCTTTTATCAGACAAGAGCACCAAACGAGATTTGTGGTCGCGGAGTTCAAGAACTATACGCAGGAGATCAGTCAAGGAGAAGTTCGGTCCATCTCGGACTACCTCCTAGAGAAGGCGCTTCGCAATTTTGGCTTACTCATTTCTCGTCAAAATCCGAGCAAGTCAGCTAAAGAAAAAAGGCGCAAGGAATGGATGGAGAAACGAAAGATGATCGTCTTCCTTTCCGATCAGGACCTGATTGACATGGCTCGATATTACGAGGAAGGCGATGACCCCTTTCAAGTGATCGAGCAACAGACAGAGGAATTTTTTCGGACCTTGACGACTTGACTCCCGGGTTCGGGAGCGTGTGCGCACTCGCGGGCCTTCTTGTTGATGTCCCGCGTGCGGCGACACCTGGAGGTAGTGCAGGTGTTCAGGTTGGTCTCGCCTTATCCGGCTCCCCCGTTGTCGAACAACCACCGCTCGAACAGATCCGCCCCCGCTCTTACGCCCCCATTGCGCCAACAATGCGTAGTACCGCTCGTTGGTTTCGGCGGGCCACCCGCCCTATTGATGAAGCGAGTCCCATCCCGCGTGACCAGCGCCGCGGCGACTCGACTACCAAGGATCACGCACAGATGATCGGCGTCCTATGACGATCGTTCGACACCAAGCGACAGCCTCTTTCGGTCAGGTGGTGTGCACTCCCGTCGACGATCCACTGCCGAGCCGGCGACAGCTCGAATGGCGGGCAACGACGACGCGGCCGCCGACGATCGACGCTCCGACCAGCACACCACGGCGGCAAATCGCGGCGGACGAATCGACCAAGTCATCGGAGTCGGCGCCGTTTACCATCGGTGAGGGCGGGGGAACGCCATCACATAAGCGACGAGGGGGAACACGCATGTCCGCAGACGAAGTCACCCAGGCGGAGAAAGCCGGTGCCGCCCGATACAGTCGGTCGCTGCTGTCGGTGTACGACACCGTCGTGGTGCGGTGGAGCAGCACCCTCGTCTGGTGCTGCCCCAGCGAACGCCGGCTCGCAAACTACAACTCATCTGCAGGGTGTTCGGGTTGAGGTCGAGCAGCACCACATTCGGGTTCGGGGTCGGGTAGGTGGCGCGGCGGAGGTACCAGCCTGTTCCGGGCCAATGTCGAGGTGCCGGCCACCGAGGTGGAACTTCGTCCTGCACTGCGTTCCCGGGACCTGGGCAGAGAAGGGCCGCGCGTTCAGGCACATCGCCCAGGTCATTGCCGACGACCGGGTGTTCTTCGGCTCGACCATCCTTGACACCGGTGCGGACGACACCCTCTCAGCCGCGCCTTGAACAGCCTCTTCAACCGGCCAATCAAGCTGTTCCGCAATCGCGGCGACGACCTCGACGGATTGCATACGGCTCTGACCGCCGTGTTTTGTGAGGTCGAGATCACCGTCGTCGGTACCGTCGCGGTCTTCGCCGCCCGCCGGCCGCTGCGTCCAGGCAGCTGATGAGCCGCGCGGGGGCGCTGACCGCGGTAGTCATCGGGATCGCGGTCTGTGTGGCCGCGTTCATCTTTCACTCCCCGACATGCGCGGCACCGGGATCGGGCCAGCCGTCGCGGCGATCGCGTCGGTGATCTGCCCGCGCTGCTCGGCGGTCAGGTCGCGGACCCGGGCGTCGTCGGCGATGCCGAGCATGACCATCACCCCTGCCGCACCCAGCGGATTGTCCACTGGTGAACTCACGCGCTCGCGGACCGCCCCCGGCGGCGACAGTGAAACCGTCGCCGCCCGCATGTCCTCCGACCTCGACGAGGGCGCCCACCTTGCGAAGCCGTCCGAGTACTGAATGAGGCACCAGTCGCCCGCAAGGGCACTCGCAAAGCCGCGAACGCCAACGTTTGCACGGAGGGGATTGTTCCCTAGGTATCCGTCAGTTGTCTGCGGACGCTGTATCGGACATCTCGTTCGAGCGCTTGTTTGAGGCGATCGATCACTTCTGTTCGCCCGTCTGCACGAGACACTTCGCGTGCCAAAGTTCCTCTCACCCACACAACGGGATCGTGTGCTAGCCGGGTGGCCGTTGTTTCACACTCCTCGAGTCGCCGAACGCTGAGCACCGCAGCCAGCTTGCGAACTGCCGTGCTTCTGTGTGGGCTAAGGAGAGCAGGCTCGATACCGCTAGTAACTTCAGCAGGAAGATTGTGGAGCACATGCGCCGCCCTATTGACGTCGCTTTCCTCTCCACTATTTAGCAGAGCAAACGCGTTGTCACGAACCGACTTGTACTGGTCTGGGGAGGTGGCCGATTCGAGCGCGAGGCGGAGTCCAGCTCCCCGTAACGAGGAAGTGCCGAGGTTCACTTGGACGGGGCTGAGCGGATCCGATGGTCCGGTGATCATCGGATCGAAGGCGCTGCCGTCCTCGTCGCCTCGAACGAAACGAGCGCATCGTGCGAATACGGCCGCCTGGATGTCGGCCGGCTGGCTCTTGACGAGATAACTCGCCCCGATGAGTGCGTCCTGACGATTCTCTGCGGTCTCTCGTCGGTCTCCAGCAACGAACAGCAATTTGTCCAGACACAGTTTTTGTTCGGCCGGGTCGAGCACGCTGACCCGCAACGCGGATGCAGGCAGTTGAGTCCCGGAGTTTGCGTGATTCGGATCCGGCTCAGGACGGTTGAGGATTTGATCCCGGGCGTCCACACCACGAGCCCGGAGTAAAGGGTTTCCAGGGTCGATCTTCTGGAGCAGTTCGGCCGCCAGATACCGATTCTCGACGACAAGAGTCTCAACGTGCCGCGTGACGGCCTCGCGTTCCACCGCTGTCAATACTGGAGCAAATCGCTCTGAAGAATCCGCCAATCCGGGAAACTGCTCTGCACCGAGCATCCTGAGTAAATCATCATCGAGAAGGACTGCGACCGCTTCGTGTGCGTCCCCGCGCGCAAGTTCCAGCAGCCGGGTGATTGCGGAAGAGGCCAGTTCAGGATGGGTCTGCGCAATCGCAAAACAAGCCTTTGCGTGTGCCCGGTCGCTGTGTCGGAACTCGTTCGATGGCCGCGGCACATCGTCGACAAGCAAGTCAAGAATCTGCTGGGCCTGTGTAGCGGAACCGCGTGCGGCGAGCGCACACGCACTGTCGGTGATCTGGATTGTGAGGGGATGCCTCGGTGTTTCGGTCCGTCGATTGCGTGCGAGATCGATCAGCTGGCCAAGCAGAATTGCCGCGGTGTGGTCGTCAAGGTGGTCGGCCTGCTCCGCCAGCACACGGAAGCGAGATAGCAGCTCCCACCACGGAGCGCCGTCGAGTGGCCGAAAGGGGAGCGCATAGTCTCGCACTTCCTTGACCAGCTCCGAGAGCTTTGTTGTGCTGCCAGCTCGTTGGTAATACCGGGCGGCGAGAGTCGGCCTCTTGGTGGCGCGGTACAGATCGCCGAGCAGCTCCAGTGCCGCTCCTTCGGCGCTCCAGTGTCCAGCCACGATGCTGTCGACGAGCCATCGCCGCGTTGCGACTACGGCCGGTATCTGGCGCCCAGCTGCGAATTCGGTGAGAGCGAGCTCGCGCACATCCCGATAGCGCGGGATCAGACGCTCACCTGCGCTCGCACGCAAGGCCTGGGCGAGGTAATGCTCATCCGTAGGACCGACGACACCGTAGGTGGACTTGAGCCGCCGAATGGAGTAAAGCCAATTCGCCGCGTCCTCTGTCAGACTTGCGTGAATGCCCTCCTGGACGGCATCGAGCCAGTGATCGAGTGCATCCTCGGGTAGGGCAGCAAGAGCGCATCGACGCCCCTCGCGAGCGTGGACGATCGCGGCATGCATCGGCTTGAGTTTGTGGCGATGCGCCTCCCGCAGCAGGAGCTGATGCTCGGACTCATCGTATTCAGCACGGACCAGGCGTAGCCGAAGCGCAATGTCGTTCTGAACATCCTCGATAGGGTGGGCCCCAACCTGCATTATGGCGTCATTCAACAGTTCGTCGAGACTGTTCAATTGTTCCGGTATGTCGATCAGCATCGACTCAGCGAGCTGCAGCACAAGTAATGGTTGGTAATGCGGTGCGGGCATCTCGATTGACGTGTCGTTGAGGACGGCAAGGAGTTCGCCGACATCTCCGAGGACGTCCTGGTAGCTGTTAACCGCAGCCCGAATCAGAGCTGCATGTCTCTTCGCTCCTGGCGACGCAGTCATAGTCGCGGTTCCTGTCAGCTGCGCCCCGAGATCCACGCCGGCCCGGATATCCAGCCATCTCCTCTGACGGCCTGCTGCGTCATCGTCACCATGATGTAGGTTGACCGCCGCGAGGTGTCCAGCCACCGCTGCAGCGTCGTCGAGGGCGCCCGCTTCGCTGAGTGCATCGAGTTGCCGGGTATGCACCACAAATGCGTAGCCCCGATACCCATCGGCGTTGAGCTCGTCCGCAACGGAAGCGTAGATACTTGCCGCTTCTATGGGAGCTGTCTGTTGTTTCTCCTCTGCGTCGCGCAACCGCGGTGTTATCCCGTCCGTCTGTAGCGGACCGACCAGCACCTGCTGTGCTTGCTGCACCCGGTTCGTGGGCGGCAAAGGAGCCCCGGGCAACGGAGCGTCAGTGCAAAAAACTTCGGCTGTTGCGCGGGTCCAGAACTGCGCCACGACTTCGGGGCGTCTGCGCAACTCCGGATTGAGTTGCTCTGACCCCCAAAGATCCAATTCGAGGTCTGGATGTTCCAGGCGGAGCGTCTCCAGCTCTTCGAACAGTTGAGTCCCCTGTGTGTTGCAGCTGACAGCGACAACGAACTTGTCCGCCCCGAATGGGCGCTTTCCGTTGGCGAACGTTTCGACTGCTTCCCGGAGTTTGGCATTCGTGAAACTCTGGTACTCCTTGCACTGGACAACGCTGTACCGGCCGTCCGGCTCACGGCCAGCAATGTCTATGCCATGCTGCGCCTGCCCTTGCGTACCGTACCTACGGAGCATGATGTGTGAGATTCCGAGTAAACCCCGGCCCAGCTCGAGCACGAGCTTCTCAAAGCGATCCCACCCCATCCGAAGATCGAGATCCTGCCCCTCAGGCTGAGTGGCAAATGTGCCGGGGCTGGGCGGCTTGTAAATGGGGTCCGAGTATCGAGGTGCCCAGTCTGATGCGAAATCGTCGCCCTTCGGCTTGGTCGCCATGACCATGCCCTCCTGACCAGTCCAGTCCAGTATCCGCCGTGTCGAGTTGCAACACTAGCGATCCTGGTCCAGCTGCATACTCGGGGAGACGAGTTCGGGAAGACGGTAACGGGTCGCAGTCAGCCTGCCGTCAATCACGGAACGGACGGTCCGAGCGCTCCTCCGCCGCCACCGTGCGGATGCCCGCCACGGCATCGCCGAGTACCGCGTGTCCGATGACAAGGGGCTCGTCGGGTTTCGTGGCGTCGATGTCCGACTGCATCAACGACATCTGCATCGCCGCCAGCGCCACCGACTCCGGACCACTCCAGCACCCCGATCGGATCACCATCACTCGTGGACATGACCGCCCCTTCCCACCCATCCAGAAGGGCCAGTATCACCAATCGGTCCGACACCGCTGCTCAGACACCCGCGGACCACCGCGATCGGTCAGTCAGCCTGCACCTCAGTGTCATTCACGCGAATGACACCCGTCATCGCACGCCATGAGCCACGGCGGTGACTGCCTCAACCAGCGCAGCCTCCGGCAGAACGTCCGCGGTGCGGCCGCCCGCCTGAACGCGGTAGCAGCTGAACGAGCAGTTCAACGGCTGTGCGCTGTTAGTTCGACCGCTCGCGGTTGCCGTGCCAGGGCCATCGGATTCCTCGCGTCCTCACGGATCCCACCCTCTCCGGGACCTGGCCGGGGTGAACCGAGAAGGCCTGCAAGGATGACGAGATGAACTGGAAGACCACCCTTCTCACCGTGGCCATAGGCGTCGCAGCCGCGCTCGCGATATCCTGCTCGCACCCTGACGATGCGACGCCGATCGCTGCCCCGACGAAGCCTTGCGGCCCGGGGACACCGATCTTCTCGTGCCCCGGTGACCCGATTGTGTCATTCACCCCCACTACTGCCCCCTACACGTCGCCCGAGGGACTCGTCACCGCCCGGCACGACTCCTGCGACTTCGGACCCGAGCTACTTCGCTACCTCAAGACCGGCGACAACGAGGGCAACCCCTGGTATGACCAGCACTACGCCGCCGACGTCGGCATTCCACTCCCACAAGCACGTGCCATCGCGGATGCAGCCATAGAACGCTGTGACGACACCCTCGACGAACAGGAAGCACAAACCTCTCGCGCCGCATCACAAAGTGCCGCCGCGCCGACCAGCGCCGCCCGCCAAGCTGCCCTAGCAGAAAACGAAGCCGCAGCGTGCGGGCAGATCGGCGGCGTACTCACACAACGAGGCGGCGGTGACACCTGCAGATCCGCCACCCCGGACGCCCCCGGGAACGACACCACCCACACCCGCTGCTCCCTCGGAAACATCAACTTCAACCCCGACGGCAGCCTCATCGAGGAACAACTCGAGTTCGCCCGACGCCAGTACCCCAAGTGCTACACCTTCTAGCTCTGCTTCCCTGAACCGTGACAGCACGCCCACTCGACACAGGAATCTCAAGCGATCGCGAACGGAGCGATGGAAGCACCACCACAGCCGGTCCGTTTCGCATTCCGAGGGATGAGCCTCCGTAGCGTCTACGAGCCCCCGCGCCAGCACAATCCCGACAAGATCCCTTCCACGCGACCGCCCCAGCCCTCATCGCCCCCGGAGCGGACGGGACCCGCCTGGTGTCCAGGGTGTCGCCCATCCGAGAAGACGAAGGAACCACCTTCCCGGGAAGCTGACCATCGACCAGAGCAGCACTAGCCCGTACGTGAGATCACGCACCGACGCTGATGCGTCAGATCGATAAGGCCGATCGTCGCCCCCGATTCGCTGTACACGGCTGCGACGATGAGATATTCACCAGATCGACCGGCAACGCGTTCCGGGCGGGGCAGTGAGCCGGTCTCGCTGCGAAGTGCGAGCGCTGCGTCCGGGCACCGTGACAGGATCACCGGTATGGATGAGCGCACCCGGCCGGTCAGCGAAACACAGGTGACCGTGGCAATGGACTACGGCCAGTTCTGTCTCGACGGCGGCCTCGGAGATCCGGACGTCGAGCTCGCCCTCCTCGAGCGGGCCCAGGCCGATCAACCCAGCGCCGGCAACGGGGCCATGCTGCTGGTGCTGTGCCCCCACCAGAACAACTTCCAGATGGCGGTGACCGTGCAGGTGTGGCCGACACGACCGCCCGCGGACCGGGATCAGTGGCAACAGGTCAGCGAAGGGCGCCTGGAAGTCGACGGCGGGGTGCTGGTCGTGTCGTCACCGACGACCGACCCGGTGGAGGTCGCCGTTCCTTCCGGCCGGTACACCGTGGAGGTCTCCGGACGGGGATTCGTCAACTACGGGTGGCCGGGATCGACGACACCGGGCGATGTGTGGCGGATCCGGCTGTGGCCGTACGACGGGATCACGAAGGCCCCGGCCCAGATGTGGGACATGCCCGGCTTCGGCGTACCGGACAACACGCCAGCCCCAGCACCCAACGAGACGCAGTCAACTGGTGGCGGCTCCTCGGCCACCGGCACCATCGCCCCCACCGCGATCAACAAGCCCACGGCGATCGACTTCGACGCACATCCCGAACTGCGCGGGGTGCTCGCGTTACGCGATTTCGACGACTGCGCTCCGGACGTTGCAGCCGCGATCGTGGCGATGGACCCGCAGACCCAACGGCGCCTGGCGCAATGGGCCGCAGTCCGTGCCTTCGAGTTCGCCGGACTCACCGACCGACCCTGGATCACACCGGCACTGACGGCCCTGTCTAGTGGTGAACCACTCCCGGCACCCTTCGACGATCCCCAATCCGCGTCCAGCCGTCTCGCGGCGGAGAACCTTCCACCCGAAGGACGAGGCGGCACCTACCGCCCGAATACGGCGCCCGGCGGCGAGAAGTCACCGACCGCGAAAATGTTCGACCACGGACCGATTCACCGCCCGTACTACGCAATGCCCGCCCTGTTCAGCGCGGCAGACCCACGACCGATCGTCGCAGCCTTCCAGGCGTTGTCGCACGCCTGCGCCACCTACGCCGAACACGTGGACACACTCCTCGCCGCGACCCGCACCGAGTTCCACATCCCCGCATAGACCGTCACGGACAGCACAACCCTGACCTCGGACGAGACTCATCGGACTACACCTCGTGGCGCTCAGCCTCGCGGCAATCCTCAGCCGTGATCAAACGAAGCTCTCGCGACTGAGGTGTGCCGTCGCGTCGGGCGGGATAAGGGTTCCAAGAGGAGAATTTTCGGACCATAGGCCATTGAAATCGAGCATTGGCTTGATGCTTTCGGCCAGCTGGCCTGAGGTGTTTCCCTCCAAAGCATCCTCGCCGACTACCCGCCCGGCAGCCGCAAGGATGTCGGCAACCTGCACGCGCGGATCCGACTTTGAGTCCACCAGACTGATTGAACGAAGATCCACCGAAGGCATCAAGAGCCCACTAATACTTACTCGGGCCTTCGCAGCTTTGACCAGTAACTCAGTCGCTTCCTCGTTGAGCGCCCAATGCTCGTCGTGAATGAATGCGATGGGCACGTCGCCAAGACGTAATCGCCAACTGGTCGCGACCCAATTCAGTGTGGGAACGATCGGCTCTAACTCGCGGAGTAGCGATTCCGATGGATCCTCGAACTGGCGAGCTTGCTCACGAGCCTCCCACACGAGGCCGAGGATCTCCGTGACGCGCCTGCGCTTGCTCCTGAGACGGACGTCGTCAAGCAGCGCGACAAAGTCGGAAAAACTGGGGTGGATCGAGTTGGATCTCTTCTTGGTGCGGACAAGACTGTTGAATCCGACGAGTAGGCGTTTCCAGTCGGCTTCTCCAAGCGCACGGGGGCCGAGATCGAACAACTGATTGGCGATCGCCCGCTCGTATGCGTTGATGTTCAGGCCGTGTGCGTGTGCATCTTCTTCGATCAGGAGCGAGACAATCTTTCCGACAACGAAGAAGCTCTTATCCGCGAGATAGATGTTAACGCGTCCAGTAAGCGGCCCATCCGGCCTGAGTACTTCGATGAGGTGTCGCCGGTTCGCTGGTCGCAGCAGAACCTTCGACTTCAGCTCCTGCGCGCTCGACCTGGTGCGACCGGCGAGATCAGACATGATCGCTTCGGCCTCGTCCACCGACAGGTTCACGCTCGCGTGCGAAAAGACGCTGTGAGCAGCCTCCATGAGGTTCTCGCCTTCGGAACCTGACTCATCGCATGCGATCTCGATCAGTTGGGTCACGACCACACCTGCGTTGCTGCCTTCATACGTCTCCTAACTTGGGCACGCCCCACGTGTGAAAGCAAGGCGTGGTACGACGGGTCCGCGATGCCGCGTCTGCTTGCCGGCGCCAATTGAAGCCCATTGCGCGTATCAAAGCAGACCGCGCCGACGTAGTTTATGCGGCCTTCAACTTCGCGATGTAGATGTCGATCACGTGAATGACACCTCACTGCATGCGTGTGATGCCGCGTGCCATCACATATTTCGATGATTCACGAAACCGTGCCGTCGCCCGTTGGCGCCGCCGAAGCAACCGTCGTGCAGGTACCGCGGCGTGCCGGGATGTCGTGACCAGCACATACACCCTCCCGGCGCCTGACCTGGTGGACGGACGAAGCTCGACCTCGTGATGTTAGCTCCTCCGTGGGCGGGCCGGGCAGGCTCGGACATCCCGCGGAAAGGACCGTCGTGGATAGCTCGCGGGAAACCCCGCGGCATCCCATTTCCCCCGGAGAACCGACCCACGGTATCTGTTACGTCCGGTTCGTCTGGTATTTATCTTCCCGGGGATTCCGGGCAAACGATCAGCTGCCCATGTCCGCCATCCCGCATCATTTGGATTCGAAGGACATATCGATGGGCAACCACACCATCCCCAAGCGGCCAGCAACCCCCGGCCGCGGACCCAACCCCACCGGCCGACTGGAACACCGCCCCTTCCGGGGGCGGCCGCAGCGTCGGTGGTGAGACCGGACCGAGGCCACCACAGCAGCCGGTCCTTTCAGCAAACTCCGAATCACACAGAACCGCAGTGCTGTTCGCAACCAACGGGTGGATGCCGTGTAGGCCCACACACTCCCCAGTAGACGCACGCACCATCATCGCCACATGGCCGCGATCAAGCCGCGGCCCGGCCGTCAGCCATTCACATCAGGAGAATTCACGTGCACAGCAGATCGACAACGATGCACCCCCGGACCACACGAGCGGTCCTCGTCGGCACCGCCACCCTCGCCGCCCTCGCCGCAGCGGCATCCCCGGCGCTGGCCGGACCGGCCAACCCCTACACGATCGAAGGCGTCACCCAGGTCGTCGAGATCATCGATGGAGACACCATCGTCACCCGACACCCCACCAGCGGCGAGACGCTCACCGTGTCCGTCCTCGGCATCGACGCCCCCCGAAGGCCACGACTGCTGGGCAGCACAATCGACCCAGTTCGCGAACGATCACCTCCTCGGCCGGGCAATCCAACTCAACCCCGAACCGACGCAACCCGACACCGACAGTGCGGGCCAGGTCAACCGCTACGTCGCACTCGACAACGACATGGACGGCGACTACGCGATCAAGGCCGCCCGCGAAGGCGCCGCCCGCGCCTACACCGTCCACTACCTGCGCACATCGGACCGGTTGATCGACGCCGAAGCCGCCGCCCGCGCCGCCGACCGCGGACTGTGGACCTGCGACGGCGGAACCCCGGCGCCGAGTCCCGTGCCGGCACCGCAATCTCGCCCCGCACCCACACCGCCCACCCCAGCGGCCCAGGCACCTTCGGGGAACGTCGTCAAACCCGGTGCCTTCTGCAGCGGCGGCACCGGCGTCACCAGCACCGGAACACCGATGGTCTGCGCACCCGGCTCCGACGGACGCAACCGGTGGAAGGCAGCGAGCTAGAACCATCCGCCCGGCCGCCGGGTGGTGACGGTCGAGCGCAGTCACGCGGTGCCGCGGTACCGGCTCGACCGAACACCGGCAGTGGGGCGCGCCTCCTGTGAGGTGCACCCCACTGCGCGTTCGCGTTCGCTTCCCGGGGATGCCCACCATCCGCCCGCAGATGACCGTGGTGCACCGGCCCTCACCCCCGAGAGTGTTCACGGTCCTCGACCGGGCGCGCACCGACTCCGCGGCCGGTCGAGGGGGCGTCGTGTACCGCGGGTGAGGTCACCGGGCGTCGGCGCCCACCGCCGGGGCCCGAGTCAGCACCCGAGCCAGCGCCACCGTGGCCGTCAACACGGCGGCCACGACCGCGACGACGCACACGAACGTCGCAGGGACGGTGGAATACCCGAACAGCCCAGCGACGCCCACACCCGCGGCCGTGGCCATCAGTGCACCGACCGGCAGCAACACCGCCAGCATCCGCACGGTTCCCGCGCGCCGATCATCACCCGCCGCGGCCAACACCCACCACACTCCCAGCAATGCGCACCCATACGCCAGCACCGCACTGCCGGCGTAGAACACCAGCACCACAGCCCACTCCACCGCGATGCCCACCGTGGCCGTGAACACGACATATAACAACACCAGCATCGGCGACAACCCCACGGTGACACCGCCCAGGGCCGCGGCGACAGTCCGGCCCAGCAGGAACGTGCGCCGACCGCGGAGTTCGTCCGCACTCGCCGCGTCCCGCACCACCCGCCACCTGCACAGCCACAGCACCATCCCGCAACCGGCCCCGGCCACCGCGGCGCCGACGAGCACGATCACCGACACGATCGATGGATCGGTCCACGCCGGCTGGAACGACGTCGCCACCGTGTACGGCCGCGACGTAAACGCGGCGAACACCACCGCCGCCACCAGCCCGACGACCACACCCGCAACCCCGAAGATCCCGCTCTGTCTCCCCACCCGCCCATCGTGTCATCGAAATGTGCTCAGATACCGGCAACCGCGGCCACCGGCGGTTCCCCAACGCACATATGCGACCTTCCCCATCCACAATGCCGCGCGGGAATCGTCACGTCAGGTGCGCCGGGATACCTCGCACCCCTCGCCGGCACCGCTGCGGCGGCGGACAACCGCCGACCGCCGACCGCCGACCGCCGACCGCCGACCGCCGACCGCCGACCGCCGACCGCCGACCGCCGAGGATCATGATCCCCACAGGCTCATAGCCTTCGCGGCACGATGGCCACGCTGCACATCAGGGCAATGTCGCAGCTCACGCGACCGGCATCGTGGCCTGAGCATCATGGAATGCTCGCTCGATCTCGACCGAAATCCGGCCGCGGGCGGACACCTCGTTACCCGCCCCGATCGCCCACTCACGAATCTCCCTCGGCGACTTCTTCGCCGGAGCCTTACTCGCCACTTCCCTCTTCGCCGGAGCCTTCGCCGCGACCGACTTCGTCGCGGCCGACTTCCCCGAAGTTGCCTTCGTCGCGACTGTTTTCTTCCCGGCCGTCTTCGTCGCGACGACCTTCTTCTCCGCCGGAGCCTTGCTCGCCGCTACCCTCTTGACCGAAGCCGCCGCGGCGGTCTTCTTGGCAGCAGTCTTCTTCGCGGCCGTCTTCCTTACTACTGGCGCCGTTATTGTCTGAGCCTTCTTCGCCTGAGCGTCATGGAAGGCTTGCTCGACCTCGACCGGAATCCTTCCTCGGGAGGACACCTCGCGACCATCCGCGATCGCCCAATCGCGAATCTCCCTGTTCGTCGTATTCGCCGGAGCCTTACTCGCCACATCCCTCTTCACCGGCACCTTCGCCACGACCCGCTTCTTCACGGCCGCCTTCTCCGCAGCCGCCTTCGTCGCAGCCGCCTCCGTCGCGCCTACCTTTTTCTCCGCCGGAGCTTTGCTCGCCGCTGTCGTCTTGACCGGAGCTGCCGCGGCGGTCCTCTTGGCGGCTGGCTTCTTCGCTACCGTCTTCTTTACCGGCGCCCGTTTGACCCGAGCCTTCTGCGTCTGAGCGTCGTCGAAGGCTTGCTCGACCTCGGCCGAGATCCTCCCGCGGGAGGACACTTCCAAACCCTCCCCGATCGCCCACTCACGAATCTGCTTGGTCGTTTTCCTCGCTGGGGCCTTGTTCGCCGCTCTCTTTGCGGGGGCCTTTTCCTCGACTACCTTTTGTGCGGGCCGCTTCTTCGCAGCCGTCGTCTCCGCGATTTTCTTTTTCACAGCCGTCTTCTTTGCCGCCGGCGGTTTGACCTGAGACTTCTTCGCATGCGCGTCATGGAAGGCTTGCTCGATCTCGGCCGAAATCCGGCCGCGGGAGGACATCTCCAAGCCCTCCCCGATCGCCCACTCACGAATCTCCTTTGTTGCCTTCTTCGCCGATTCTTCGGAACCCCTCGGTGATACCGCCATATTGTTCTCCTTCTCGCCGGGCAATCGTCGAACGCACACAGTAGCGGCATTTCGGTCCTTTCACCGCCAGCGGATCGAAACGGCGACCAATCACACGCGGGCCGCAGTGATTTCCGAGGCCCCGCGCCCCTCACGCTTTCGCCCGGCAGGACAAACACAGAGCACCGTCTGTCGACGGTGCCGAGGACTCAGGACTATTGCGACCAACCAGGCCTGGCATTTCCTGATTCGTCGCGTGAAGAACAAGTTCGAATATGGTTGCGCTGCCCTTGAATTCGTTAACTGGCAGTCAGCGCGGCGGAAGCTTCGGGCTTGCACAGCAGTCTAGGGGCTGCCATGACGCGAAACGCAGCCCAGCACAGAATAACGGTGGGAAAGTGTCCGAGCCCGCCATCACGGCCGCGAGGAGCCTGAGCGGAAGCAACACCTAATACCGTGCTTTCCCAACGGATCTACGATCCCATTACGGGTTATGGACACTACAGTTATGGCAGTGGCGGGGTTGTTGAAGAACACCAAATCCGCATCCGTCCGCACCGTCACATCGGCCCCGAACTGGAAGACGAACAACTCGACCGTTCCCTGCCGGGCGCCGGTCACCTCCACCGTCGTCGGCGTGTCGGTCGGGCTGTTCGCTCCGCGAGTCAATGAAGTCATGGTGTGTGCCGGCCCCAGGGCGGGGCCGAGTCCTTTCCTTCGTCAAGGGGTGTGACGCAGAACCGGCTGTCACCGGGGCGCATTCATGCCACGCCCTCGATAACTCCGTCGTGGCGGCAGCAGCCAGGCCCCGTTACGTCCGACCCAAAACATCGGTGACCGATGCCAGGACTCTGCACGGACGGAAATCAGTTCCGATCCCACGGCGACCGTTCAAGACTGTTGAGCTCATCGAGAACCTGGTCGACGGCCGTGGTCGGGATACGGACATCGTTGCCCTCCGAGTCTCGGAGGCGGTCACGTACGTAGGCGAGCATGGCGAGTTCACGCTCGAGGTCTGCTGCGGTTCGGTCGCTCACAGTCTCATCCTGCCCTGGGGTGGGTTGTGATCCGAACTGTGCCACCCGGCGACGTCGAGACGAAGGCTGGCGGTGTGGCACGCGTGCCAATACTTCCTTCAGGGGACATGTCGTTTCTGCTGTTCAGCGGACCATTCAGCCGGTCCGGTCGTGGGCGGTGCGAACTCCCGTCGCCCTGTCGGCCGGGGCGCCGTGGCCCCGTACCCTTTGTCCCATGTCCGCAAGCACCGGAAACCCCAGCGCCGACCAGGCGCTGCCGTCTCTGGCCACCGTCGACATCGCAGCGGATCCGCACCTCATCACAGTGGCGGCGCGAACCGGAACGGACATCGAGCTGCGGATCCACACCTCCATCGCACCGTTCGACGTCGGGGCAGAACAGTGGTTCCCCGCCGTGGCCGGGTTCGCGGTCACGGTTATCGTGCACACCCTCGACGCCGAGACTGGTCGGCCGCGGTATCTGCCGCCCGCCGAGCCCGCCGAGTGGGCGCGGGCGATCTTCTCCACCGCCGGCGCCTCGCACGGATACTTCCTCGGCGCCGTCGACCCGGACACCGGCAGCCACCGAGACGGGCAGCTCGCATACCGCCTCTACCTCGACACCGACCGACAGGCGATTCCCGTGCCCCCACAGGTGCTCACCTGCCCGCACTACCTGCTCTCCGCCATCGACGGCAGAGAGCAGATCACCATCCCCACAACGGCCTGACGATCACCGACGCTGCGGCGCAACCGAAACTGCTCTTGACCTGCCATGACGACACGTCCCTCCGCACCCCAGCGCACGCGGCCGCCAACCACGGCCGGCCATTACGGCGGTGACGATGCGCACCTCACGTCACAGCATCCGGAGATCCCCGTACGCGTGGGCTCGGGTGCTGATCGTCTCGGTGAGGTCGGTGACCGTGGCCGCGGGCGTCGAGGTCGATGAACCGTTTCGTCGCCCGTTCTGGGGTGGTGCGAGTTCTCGGCCCGATTGCTCGAGTAGTTCGAGCGGCGATGCCCGACCGATGCGATCAGCCCGCGTTGGGCGACCTGGTAACTGCCGGGCTCGTCGGTGACGATCATCCGCGCGTACTCCGCCCCAGGAGGTTGAAGTCGCAGCACACGATGCCCCCGAAAGCGTGACGAGCCACCGCACCCTCTAGTCTGGCGGGTCCGAACACCCGGAGTATGAGGAACGATCAGTCATGGCCACCGACTACGACGCACCACGAGTCACCGAATCCGACGAGACGGACACCTCCCTCGAACAGCTGACCGCCAGCCGGAAAGACATCCAGTCCCCCGTCGTGGACGTCGAGGACGCCGACACCGCCGAGTCCTTCGAACTGCCCGGTGCCGACCTCTCCGGTGAAGAATTCACCGTCCGCGTCATCCCCAAGCAGTCGGACGAATTTACCTGCACGAGTTGCTTTCTGGTCCACCATCGCAGCCGCCTCGCCGATACTGGCCAGCTGCTCTGCCGGGACTGCGCCTGAGAACGTCGATCAATCGGAGTGCCTGGCCACTGCGGGATCCCGGCTTCCCGGATTCGGTCGTCATCGCCGTCGCTGAGTAACCTCTCCCCTCGCGCGTGGGCTCGTGGCCGAGGCGTTGCGGATTCACATCCTGGCGGGTGCCACGTGGCACGGACGAAAAAGGTCAGGGCTCGGGTCGGTCGGCCGGAACCTGCGGGTAGACCACCACACCGTTCTCCTTCACCCACGTCTCGTCGCCACCGTCGGCATGCTCGACGAGCAGCTCGACCGTCGGGATCTCCGCGGACAGTGGGTGATCGAACGCGGCCCGGGCGTTACGCGCGCACACCGTCTCCTCGGAGCTACCGGTGTAGAGGGCGTCGATGACGAAACCCGGGGTGAACCGGCCACCGAACCCGTCACCGCCGCGCAGCGCGTCCTGCCGGCCCCGCCACCACCGGGTCAGTGCCCGGGCCCGGGTGATGTGTTGGGGTGCTTCGAAGTCGAGGATCGTGAACTTCTCATAGTCCGCGTACGCGAGGTCCGTCAGCAGCCGTGGTCCCAGCCCGGGCCAGCTGAACGTGCCCTCGAGGACCAGGTTCTCTCCCCGGGACAGACAGATCTCGGTGATCATGTCGAGGAGTTTCGTCGACTCGGTGTGCACCAGGGTGGCGAGCTCGCGGGGCATCAGCCGGTGCCCGTCCGCGAGGTCGATGCTCAGCAGGTCGGTGTAGACGCCCTGCTCGATCGCATCCCGCAGCAGGTAGTCCTTGATCGTGTCCGCATCGAGCACCCGCCACCCCTGCCCGGCGAGGTGCCGGCGGTCGATACTCGACGACTTGCCCACCCCGGTGGGCCGGCAGTCGCCAAAGCCAGGAACTGACGGCCGACAGCGACGTCGGTCTGCTCCGCCAGGTAGACATCGACGATGCCGTCCCGGGTTCGGCGACGAGCGACCGGGTCGAACAGGTGGATCGAGGCGGAGGGGCCGTCCTTGTCGAGGATCCCGCCGGGCCGGCACCAAACCTCGAGGTCGGCGGCAACAGCGGCGGGGTCAGAGTGCATTCGCCTGCGCACGCCGGTCGGCCGTGGCCGCGAGCAGCACCCGGTAGTCGTCGTCGCTCAGGAGGTTGCGGGAGCGTTCGATCTGATCCCAGGTGCCCCGCACGTAGCTCTCCCCGAGCGGATCGTCGCCCGGGACGTGCCCGAAGGTGTAGTCCCAGGCCACCAGTTCGGTCATCATCCGCTCGTGGTCGATCCGCTTCGCGGCATGCTCGAGCAGCACCTCCCGCGGAGAGCGGTCCCGGGCCGCCGGGTTCAACCGCAGCTTCTTCACGATCCGGCTGACCTCCGGCTGCGTGACGGCCAGGTTCTTCGCGATCACCCGCTGCGGCACCTGATTGTCCGTCGCGTACGCCACCGCACGCAGCAACTTGATCTGCAACAACTCCTTCTCCGCCGGGATCGCCCGCAGATCACGCTCCACATCCGCCAACGCCATCACACACCACCTTCAACTGCAGTTATACAAAATTGTATCACCGCTACGACCAACACCGGATCGAAGGTCGCGACGGCGTGAGGTGGAGCTGTCTAACTGAACGTGTTTCTATTCCGTCGCGAGCGCGCTGACCTGCCGAGGTCCGGGACCACGGGTGTGACTCACCCGACCTAGAACGACGTGAAGGACTCCGTCGACGAGGCGGTCGCCGAACTCGCGCAGTCTCGGGCGGTGATCGAGCAGGCCAAGGGTGCGCTGATGCTGGTCTACGGCATCACCGCCGACCGGGCGTTCGACGTCCTGACCTGGCGCTCCCAGGAAACCAACACCCGGCTCCGCACGATCGCCGACGAGATCGTCACCCGGTTCGGCGAGTTCGACCCCGACACCGGGCTACGGGTGCGGTTCGATCATCTGCTGCTGACCGCCCACCAACGAGCCGGCAACCGGAGTAGGTGACGGTTCTGCGGGCTGGGTAGTCAACCCGCAGAACCTGGACCGAGTCCTCGACCGGTCGAGCCCCGCCCCTGTCTCCCGCTTTCCCCGAATCCCGAGCACCGAATCCACCGGGCACGGTTCCGACCGAGTTTGAGTTGATCGAGGACCAGCGCCGTCCCGCCGACCGCGGCCAACGATCGGCCACAGCACCACACCGGTCACCGCGACCGCACCCATGGTCAGCACGGCCGCCGGGGTCGAATGACTTCCGCGCGGCAGGTGGTGTGTCAGCCGGCTGCGGGGCCGGGCTGATCCGACTTGCGGCGATGGGTGGGCTGGAGTTCGGTGTTGATGCGTCGGGCCTCGGCGACTTGGTCTTCCAGGATGATGATCCGGCACGCGGAATCGAGCGCGGTGCCCTGGTCGATCAGTTCACGGGCGCGGGCGGCGAGACGCAGCTGGTATCGGGAGTAGCGGCGGTGGCCGCCCTCCGAGCGCCCGGGCGTGAGCAGCTTCGCGGCGTCGAGGCTGCGCAGGAATGCCTGTGTCACGCCGAGGATCTCGGCGGCATGTCCCATGCTGTAGGCCGGGTAGTCCTCGTCGTCGAACTTCCCGGCCGGGTCATGGTCGGGCGAATCTTCCTGAATGGGGGTGACACCTTTCAACGGACAGGGCCCCCGGCGCCGTGAGGCACCGGGGGCCGGAGCGGGTTTCACTACCTTGTTCACTGCACTTCTTCCGGCTGTCGGGCCCTTCGTGCCGCCCGGCAGCCGCCGGATATGCCGGGGCCTTACACACTCACATCAACCCTTGCCCGGCACATCCTGGTCTTGCGGTACTTCTCTGCGGGCAGTTCATCCTCTCCCGCACTAAGTGAACTCTTTCCTTGCGACGAGAGGAACTCTACAACGACGACGCCTCAATGTCTACATTGGCCACTACAGAAATTCTGGAGTCGGTTGACCAGGGATTTCATCCGCGTCAGGGGCGAGTCGGCTCTGTCGACGTTGCCGGGCTGTCGCTCGACGGATCGGCTCTCGTTGATCGATGACGGGCGGCGAAGTCGGCAGTCACTGTGGGTGTCGAGATGTCGGCTTCCTCAGATCAGGTGTGGTCGTCCCGGTCCGTCGTCGGGGGTGGCAGGATCACTGGTATCGAGAATCGGGAATTCGATGTGAGTGCCGGATCCATATTTAGGGAGTCTGGGCATGGCGCAGGGCATTGTGAAGTGGTTCAGCGGTGAGAAGGGCTTCGGTTTCATCGCGCCGACGACGGAACTCCGGACGTCTTCGTGCATTACGCGGAAATCTCGGGCAGCGGTTTCACGTCGCTCGATGAGAACCAGCGTGTGGAGTTCGAGGTGGGCCAGGGACAGAAGGGCCCGCAGGCCACGAATGTGCGGGCTGTCTAACTAACCTGCGGGACCGCACCCGCCGGGTGCGGTCCTCATTCGATAGCCGGATGAGGACCCGCTAACGGTGCGGCTTCCTCCATCTGAGGTCTGCGATCTGGGACGGCATGGTGTGTACGGTCACCGAATCCGGCCATCGCCATCAGCCGAAGATCGGGCCGAAGATCGTTACCAACGGGTACACCGTGTACCAGTAATGGTCACCGAGCCAGTACCACATCGGGGAAGGGGACATCGGGGATCCTCTCATCGATCGCACGGCAAGTGCTCGCGGCCACCCCAACCTACGTCCACGTTCGCCCAGCTAGCCGACCCTGTCAACCGAGCCCCACACATCAAGGACGCCAAGCACTCTGAAGGATCGGCGACGGTCAACGATCCCGCTAACGGGATGGGGACCGAATTGAGGATTCCGACAAGTTCGTGAGAATCAGCACTGACACGATGTTGAGAACCCGCAGGTCAAAGATTCAGAGAAGTGACGCTGAGCCGTGGAACCCTACCGTGGTGTTTCCGTATGCCGGAGACGGTGATGTGGTTGTGATGCGGTTGTATAGACGATGGTCGAACGACCCTTGCCGTTGCCGAACGTCACCTTCCGCACTCGGTAGAGCTCATCGTCGCGCCCGGCGCCAGTCACTGTTTCGGTCAGCTCGAATGGCGTGACGTTCTCATATCCAATATGCAAGTCAGTCATTGCACGGCCAGCCTGGGGCCCGGTCCTCAGGTGCTCGTGGCGGCCTCGTCGCCGATGCCGACACAGTGATCGGCGAGAGACGCCTGTTTCTCGGCCGACACCAGGGACCGGCCCGGGGATAGGTGATCGTGCGTTTCGATCCAGACGCACTGCTCCCAGTACGCCAGTGACCGTGCCCGCGGAACACTCATGCGGATCTCCTCAAGGTGCGCGTGGCAATGCCCCTCATCGGAGGGAGATCCGCTCTCTCCAAAACACAAACGCCGCGCGGCAGGTAGATGGATAGCTTCTCGTTGGCGCACCCCTCGGCAACACCAACAAACATCTCGTTCCTTTGTAGCCCTCGGCGTACCCGGCGTCGTCATCCTCAGCTGCCGAAGCGGCGCCGTTCGGTTCAGCTGTTCCCAGGAACCGCAAAGTCGGTATTCCCCCGTGGTCAACCGAATCTGCCGACGCTGCTGAACTCAGCCTCTGTGGGCATGGCGATGCCCGGGGCGTGAAACGTCGGGGTGGTGGTCGGCAAGGTGACGTTCACCGGCAACACTGCCATCGGCGACGGGATCGCGGACGCTACTGTCGTGCCCGTGAGCCGTGATCGCTGCTGTTGCGGTGCCGGCGGTGACCGGCTATGCCCGCGACGGATTTCTCCGGCCGAGGAGAGCGGGCGCGAGCAACCAGCACCCCACCCGCCGCGAGGAATCCGGCCGTGGTCACCGCGGCCACGACCATCGCCGGCGCGGTCAGCGCACCGAGCCCGACCACCAACGCGACACCGGACACCGCACCCAACGCCAGGCAGACCACCCCCGCCAGCACCGTCACGACCCTGACCACGAGCACACTCTCGTCCCCCGGGCGCGAACTCATCGCGTCCCGTCGCCCCGAGCGTCGGGGCCGGCGGCCGGGCACCGACCGGTGCTCGAGACCCGACCGGCCGCGCTTGTTGGTGGGCCGCCGCGGTGTTCGGTGCCGCGGCGGACCCGTCATTGGATGCGGGGATCGTTCTCGGCGCCGGGACGTGGGAGGAGCCGTTGGCCGGTGAGGGCCTCGACGACGCCGGCGATGTCGGTCGTGGACAGTTGTTTCTCCGGCCACGGGTTCGGGATGCGCTCGGGCCGCGGGTTGCCGGGTATCTGATTCGTCATGAGCGGGATGCCCCATCCGGTCGAAGGTGCTGGGCGCGAATCCCACCGTATGCGCGCGCTGCAACCAGGGTGTTTCGCGAAGGTGAGGTCGACATGACTTCTCTCCCCCGGCTCGCCGCCGCGGCCCGGTCGGTCCGGTGCACCGACTGGCCCGCACGGCGGAGCCGGCTGGGCCGATACTGGGCGGGTGCAGCACTTCGCGAACGTGAGCGATTCGCCTGACTCCGCCCTACTAGGAGCTCTTGAAGAGAGTGTTCTTCGTCGAGGAAGCCGGCACGACCTCCAGCCGCTGTAGCTCAGCACCGGCACCGATGACGTCACCGTCAGCTGGTCGAGTATTTGCAGGCCTTTCTCCACTGCGCGCCAGTCCGCTGACAGATCGAAATATCCCAGGAGATCAACGACCTCGGCGACCCACCGTTTCGCGCCGCGTCTGTCACGTCGCAACTGGGCGTAGTAGATCACCATGGCGTCGCTCACCGACTTCTTGCGCTGCCCCCACTTCTCGCCCTTCCGGGCCGCCTCACTGGCCAGTCGCCACAGCTGTGCAACGTCGACGTGCCGATCCAGCACCGGTTCCCTCACCCCTGGCACAGTAGCGATCCAACAGGACAGGTGATAGCGACCCTTCTGCACGTAGCCGATCCCCCGCACGTCGATTCCGGGACACTCGCCGTGATCTCATGCAAGTGCCTGTTGCATGCCTCGACGATCGTCCTCATCGTGTTCGACAAGACCGTTGTTCTGGTCGCATCGGTCACCGGACTGACCCTGCCCCGCGGCGGCCTGGCCATTCTCGGTGAGCCGCTCACCGCTCACCCCCTCATCGGCAAGCCCGACCCGCCGCATACACCGAATCCCCTTGCTCGTGGCGTCATCCATGGCGAGGTCGAACCTGGTGGGAGGGAATCGGAGCACCGCATCCGTTCGTCAACGTGGCGACCCGCACCAATCCCACTGCCTCGAACGGCGTCCTAGTCGTATGAGGCCATAACGTTGGTGACACCGGCACCCGGAGCCGGGAAAAGCACCCTGCCACACGACCACATCCCCGATCTGGACGGGTACCGCAGCCTCGACGCCGACGTGGCCAAGGATCACCTGATCGAACAGGCACTCCGCGACGGGGACTATGCGGAAATACTCGGCACCGAACTCGCGGACGGAGCCCCGCTGGCGCCGCGGGAGCTGGCAGCTTTGGTCCACGACGAATCCACCGCCCTGATCGATCAGATCCGACGGGACTGTCGGAACTTCGGTGGATCTAGCTCTGGCATGTGAATTTAGTTTTCAGTTGCGGTGATTCGGCCTTCGAATGTGATAGCAAACGCATTGAGGGCAGGTTTCCACCTCGTCACCCATCGTGCTCTTCCCTTGCCGGTTGGGTCCAGAGCACGCGTGGCGAGGTAGAGACATTTGAGCGCGGCCTGGTCGCTGGGGAAGTGCCCACGCGCCCGGACTGCCCGCCGGTAGCGAGCGTTGAGTGACTCGATCGCATTCGTCGAACAGATGACCCGTCGGATCTCGGCGTCGTAGTCGAGGAACGGCACGAACTCACTCCAGGCGTTCTCCCACAACCGGACGATCGCCGGATACTTCGGACCCCACTTCGCCGCGAACTCGGTGAAACACTCCCGGGCCGCGGACTCGTTGACGGCGGTGTAGATCGGACGCAACTCCCGCGACATCTCGTCCCAGTACTGCCGCGACGCATACCGGAACGTGTTGCGCAGCAGATGAATCAGACACGTCTGCACCACCGCGAGTGGCCACACCGTGGTGATCGCCTCCGGCAACCCCTTGAGCCCGTCACAGACGGCGATGCAGACGTCTACGACGCCGCGATTGCGGATCTCGGTGAGCACGGCGAGCCAGAATTTGGCGCCTTCGCCGCCGTCGCCGGCCCACAACCCGAGGATGTCGCGCTCCCCGGCGGTGGTGACACCGATGGCGACGTAGACGGGTCGGTTGGCGACCTGACCGTCGCGGATCTTGACGTGAATGGCATCGATGAACACCACCGGATACACCGGGTCGAGAGGTCGCACGGACCAGTCGGTCATCTCCGCGATCACCTTGTCGGTGATCTTGCTGATCGTCTCTCTCGAGACCGATGCTCCGTAGACGTCGTCGAAGTGCGCCGCGATTTCCCCGGTGGTCAGGCCCTTCGCCGAGAGGGACAGAACGATCTCGTCGACACCGGTCAACCGGCGCTGTCGCTTCTTGACGATCTGCGGGTCGAACGAAGCGTCGGTGTCGCGGGGGACCTGGATCTCGACCGGTCCGATTTCCGTGAGCACCGTCTTGCTGCGGCGTCCGTTGCGGGAATTACCTCCGTT
The DNA here is from genome assembly GCF_026810085.1 of Rhodococcus sp. JS3073. NCBI lineage: Bacteria > Bacillati > Actinomycetota > Actinomycetes > Mycobacteriales > Nocardiaceae > Rhodococcus > Rhodococcus sp. JS3073. Next base: position 41,183 of record NZ_CP113952.1, read on the forward strand.
TCGCCCCTCGAACTGGTGTTTCTCGTAGCCGAGATGCTCGTCCATCTCGGCTTCGAGTGCGGTTTCGAGAACGTTAGCGGTGAGCTGGTTGAGCAGTCCGTTCGGGCCGACCAGTTCGATACCCTCGGCTTTGGCTTGGGCCAACAGTTGGTGGGCCAGCTGTTGGTGGTCAATCTTCGACTGATCCATGGGATCAAGTGTTTCGGTCATTGTCTTGCCTTCTCGCCAAGCTAGCTCGGCGTGTCGGCCAGATCCAGTTCAACCGTTATTCCGACAGTCCCGATCCGACGCCTGTGTCTGGACCGCGGCGAAAACGTGCTGATCGAGGGAACCCTCCGCTGGCCAGAACAGGGCCCCAAGGTGTACGAGCAACTCGGTTTCGCCAACTACACCTGGCGTGCGATGCCTCGCGAAGGTGTCCGGACTCTGCGTTGCAGAGCGTTCCGCGGGCACCCGGGGACGCGGGTGTTCAGCTGTCGGTTGCCGGTCCGGGGAGGGGGTTCTGCTGGTGTCGGACGTCCCGGATGGCGTCGGCGAGGTCGGCCGCTGTCGACAGCGCGGGTCGAACATCGGCGGGCAAGAACCGGTGTGTGGTGTCGGTGCTGACGGCGAGCGGCGAGTCCAGACCGCGAAGCGCGTATTCGACGACGATGTCGTCGCGGTCGGCGGGAGAATTCCGATGGTGGCGCCGTCGCCGTGGTCGGGTTTGCGGAGCAGGTCATCGACGGCGTTGACGTAGAAGTTGAGCTTGCCGATGTGTTCGGGCTCGCGTGGCCGATCTTCAGCTCGAAGACGACGAAGCGGCGCAGGCCAGGTGGAAGAACAACAGATCGAGGAAATTCCGACCTCGGAATTTCATCGATTATTCTGATTCCCGGGTTATTCCGAGGCCCGGTGTCGAGCGGCTGCTTTGTGCTTGAAGCCTGGGGTGATGTTGGTTTCGGTTGGTTGGGTGTCGGGATATTGCGGTCATCTGATTCCGAGTAGCCGGTTGAGGATGTCTTCGTTGTCGTGCCAGACAGCCTGGGTTGGCTGGAGTGTCGGGGCGCCGTTGGCGGTGGCCTTCTGGATGGCACGGCGTTTCATTTCGGTGTCGGCGTGGGCGTAGATGAGTGTGGTCTCAGGGTCGGCGTGCCCGAGCCACTCGGTGAGTAGCGCGAGCGGCATGCCTGCCTGGTAGAGGTGCATGGCTCGGGAATGGCGCAGCATGTGGGGGTGCGCTCCGGCGGGCACTTCAGCGCATGTTCGGTGGGCGGCTTGGGCGTGCTGGCGAATGATCCGGGCGGCGTTGTCGTCGGACATGCGCGTCTTGCGGTGGCTGTGGATGGTGTAGAACAGCGGGTCGCCGAGTTGGAGGTCGGGGTGGAACGCGGCGGTATAGCGCCGGTAGTGGGCGGCGGTCTCCTTCGTGATGGGGATGCGGCGGGGTTTGGATCCCTTGCCGAGCAGGTCGATGGTGAGACGTTGGGCGTCGAGGTCTCCGATGGCGGCAGAGAGCATCTCCGCGTCGCGGGCAGCGGTGTCATACATCAAGATCAAGAAGAACTGGTCTCGCAGTCCGGTTCGACTGGACGGATCAGGTTGTGCCAGAAGCGCCTTGATAGCGTTCTGGCTCATGTGAGAGACGGGTTTGGTGGCGGGCGCTTTCATCAGCGGGATGCCTGCGAGATCGGCAAGATAGATGGCCAGTGTCGGCTCGGCGATGGCGGCGTACTTGAAGAACGACCGGATGCAGGCGAGGCGCTGGTTGTAGGTTGCCGCCGTCCAGCTGCGTTCCGCGCGTGTCTGTTCGAGGAACCCCGTGATGCAGGCGCGGTCAAGCATCGGAAAGGTGATCTTGTCGACGGGGACTCCACCGGTGTCGCAGACGTGACGCAGGAGCATGTTCCAGGCGCGGCGGGCAGATTCGATGGTGTGGGGGCTGGCGACGCGTTGCCTGGGCAAGAACACGGTGAACCAGTCGCGCAGGTGCTTGAGGAAGGTGTCGGCCGGTGTGCTCATAGCGGCGGCTCCGGGATGATCCCATCCGCGCTGGTCAGGCCCGTCGCGGCGATCCGCTGGGGCAGCAGGTGGACGTAGTAGGCGGTGGCTGTGTAGGTGGCGTGGCCCATGTAGGCCGACAGGTAAGGCAACCAGACACCGAGGTCGCGCCCTTCGTCGACCCAGCGCGCGAGTGTCCGGGTGGCGTAGTTGTGCCGCAGCGTGTAGGGCGTCGAGCCGGTGGCGACCCCATCGGCTCCTGCCCGAACGCGGTGGTACTGCGCAGTCAGCCAGCGGGGCGGGTAGGGCCGGCCGGGGGCCTGTTCGAAGAACCACTCGCGATCGGGCTGGCGCACGTCGGCGAGCCGGTCGAACCTCGCCAACAGCTCGGTCATGTCGTAGCCGACTGGGACGAGCCGGTCTTTGCGGCGCTTCCCCTGGACGACGGTCAGCACCATGGTGTCGAGGTCGACGTCGGCGCGGCGTAGCCGCCGGGCCTCCTGCGGTCGAAGCCCGCAGCCGAGCATGAGACGGAACACGACCGGGATGATGTGCTCGCGGTACGGGCTCAGCTTCGACGGTCCGATCCGGTCACATGCGTTGAAGAACCGTTCCAGCTCGTCGTCGGTAAACATGTGCGGTAAGCGTCTGGCGGGTTTGCCGATCCAGGCGGACGGCATCACGAACGCATCGGCACCGACGGATTGAAGGTACTTGCCGAAGTTCCGGATGGCATGCATCTTGTAGCCTGACCTGCCCGCCGACTTGCCCTCGTCGCACCACTGTGTGGCCAGTTCCCTTGTCAGGGCGGTGGCGTCGGGATGCTTTGCTAGGCAGAACCGGTCGAAGTTTTGCATCACGAACGGCAGCGGGCCCGTGTAGAGGCCCAGCGAGTCCCTCAGCTCCAGCATTGCGGTGATATGGGAGGCGAACGCACTGTAGTAGTTGGTCATTGCAGCGCCTCCGCCCGGCATCCAAAGCCGGTCAAGGGCAGGTAGCACTCGCGCAGCGAGTCCGTGTCCAAGGCGATGTAGCGTTTCGACGAGTCGATTCGGGCATGACCGAGAATCTGGGCGGTCATCGGCAGTTCCGTACCGGTCTCGATCAGCCTGGTGCCCAGCGTGCGACGTAACGCGTGGAACGTCTTTCCGTCGCCAGCCCTGTGGTGGATGCCCGCCGCGGCCAGATAGCGTCTCATGATCAACGCGCCCGTCGGTCCCGTCAGTTTGACGTGCGGAGCGTAGGCGCGCAGGAACACCTCGGGTGCATCGGAGGCAGGCCTGGCGTTCAAGACATAGTCGGCGACCGCGTTGCCCGCCTCGGCGGTGAGCGGCAGCGCCAGCGTGGCCGAGGTCTTACGCTGCACGATTCTGATCTCATCTCGTCGCCAGTCGATGCTCTCCAACCTCAGATCGGTGATGTCGCCGCAGCGCAGCCCTGTCGACACGGCCAGTCGTACCATCGCGTAATCCCTGTTGCCGACTGCCGTCGCGGTGTCGATCACTGCTAGCAGCCGGGCGACCTCGTCCTGGGTTAAGCGCGGCAAGATCCGAATCCGTCTCGGTGAGACCTGTGACAACATCGCGTGCACTGGAAGGTCGGACAGTTCGAAGTCGTTGAGGAAGCTGAAGAATCGCTTGACCGCCCACACGGTGTTCCCCATGCCCGACCGGTGATTCGGGGCCACGGCCATCAGGAATCCCCGCACGTCGTCCAGCCCGACACTGCCGAAGCTGTCATGGCCACGGTCACGCAGATGAGTAAGCAGCTGCCTGATCTCGCCCACAGCCAACTCGACCGAACCGACTGCCAGGGTTCCCGAGAGCGACTCGTCGAACAAGCGCAGGGCCGTCTCGAAGCGTGATGGAAGCTGCGTCGACATCGGACGCCGCCTGCGCCATGCCACCTTCCCGGCCAGCTTGAACTCGAGCAGCATGTTCGCTGCCTTCTCCAGCGACGACCGGAACACCGGGCCGATATTCCCGCGCTGCAGACGGGTGTCCTGCTCAGCCAGGAACCTGTCGCGGACCTGCTCGTTGTACTCGTCGATCGCGTGGTCGGTGCAGTACCTTGCCACGGTCGCGCAACAGCTCCTCTGATACTTCAGCGATGCCTCAGTCAGTCCGGCACCCCGGGCTGCCGTCAAAACTCCGTCCACCAACACAGACATAGCTGGTTCCATGGTCTCGTCCTTCCATCGTGACGGTCACGGACGCTCCATCGGACGTCCGCAACCAACACAACGGCATGACCCCGCAGCGCGCTATCGGCCGGAGACGGTCAGCGGTTTTGAGGGAACTATTCCGACAACCGCTCCGAAAACACGTCGTCAGCGCAGGACCTACGCGCAGATCGGCATAACCCGAGAATCGGAATAATCGAGGAAATTCCGACCTCGGAATTTCATCGACTTGCTGTTCTTCCACGTCGAGCAACTCCGGTACGTGGTCATCGAACTCAAGACCACGAAATTCGACCCGCGCGACGCCGGCCAACTTGGCTTCTATGTCGCCCTCGTCGAGGACCGGCTGCGCAGGCCCCAGCACCAGCCCACGGTCGGGATGCTGCTAGTGGCGGACAAGAACGAGTCCGTCGTCCGATACGCACTGGCCGGCACCACCCAGCCGATCGCCGTCTCCCGCTACGATCTCTCGCCCGCCGAGCAGGCCGCGCTCCCCGCCGAGGACGCCCTCACGCGCGCGGTCGCCCTCGAGCTCGACGACCACACCCCGCAGTCGCCGCACCCCCATCGGACACACTCGTCACGTGGTGGATCCGGTGTGTGATGTGGGACGTTCGTGTCCGATAGGGACCCCTCACGGGATCGCACACCCACCCCTGAGGTGGGTGTCAGGGCATCCGGATCACCCTGGCGCGGCAGGACATCGCACCTGCCCTGGACCGCAACGGGTCTCGGCGCGCGGCTGCGCGCACTCCGTGCGAGTGCGGCGCGGATCGGCTAGAGCGCACAATGACCGGCCGGTCAGTGGCGCGAGCGGGCCTGGTCCCCGGTCGGCATCGCCAGGACGGCAGCGAACGCCACTGTCAGCACCATCAGCAGGAGCAGCACATTCACGAGGCGATCCCCCGTCGGCGGTCAGCGGTGGCCGCCGGGCGGGCGGGGATACGGTCGTCGGCGAACATGGCCTCGATCCTCGACTTGATCTCCGCGGTACTCATGGCACCAGGGCGCCGCATCGGGCGTGTGGTGATCGAAGACGCCGGAGTCATCGAGGCTGTGGTCATGGGCCCTACCCTTCGTCGTGTCCGCGGACGGCACCCACCCGTGTGTGCACCACCATCACAGTTATGTGATCCGCTGCACATTTTCTGTTGCTGACGTTGTACACCACAGTCGTCCTCGACGCCACCCAGGCAGTGCCAACCGCCCCCGAACGCCCCCTGATGGGGACCGCATCCCCTTCGGCCCCGGCTGCGGGCCGACGCAGAGCGTGGACCACTCCACGAGATCACAGGCCCGCGCGGGCTGGCGGTGTGACGTGTGCAGACGCAACCTCAGACGACCACGTCCAGGAGCTCGGAGACGTCAACGTCGAGTAGGACATCCCACGAGACCGGGGCACCTGAATTGCGGAGCACCATCGCGTCCGGCCAGATGAAGGGGCTCGGCGTCCTCATCGTGACCCGCGAGTTCCGCCCCGCGAGAGGACCGTCAACATCGTCGGCCGAGTTGTGACACCCCGCAGTGCTGACCGCACACCATTCCATGGGACCTCACACGAGGATGCCACCCACGCCTGGGGGGGTTGGCCCGGCGTGTGCCGGCGACCCGCAGGGACAGCAGCCGGTTATCGTCGAAGACCTGTAATGAACCAAGGGGGGTATCGACCATGGCATCACCGACCACGACCGACATGGCGACGCTGCTGATGATCGACTCCGCATCTGCGCGGGACCGAGACGACGCCTTCGCCGTCACCCCGCTCGCCGACGGCCGCGGGTGGGCGGTCGAGGTTCACATCGCCGGTGTCGCCGACGTCGTCGGCCTGGGGTCGGTCGCCGACGAGCAGGCGTTCCTGCGAGCCGAGACCCGCTACCTGCCGGGCCGCACCATCCCGATGCTCGGCGAGACAGCCGAACAGGCTGCCACCCTGACCGCCGACGCCGCGCGGACCAGTCTGCGGGTCACCGGCACCCTCACCACCGACGGCCGGTTGGTGGACGTCACCGTCGCCCGCGGGCACATCCCCTCCGGAAGATGCGCGGCCATCGACCACGCCCAGGCGCCCGGCATCGTGACCGACCCGCAGCATCCGCTCCATGCCTGGTTGGCCGCGGCGGATGCCGCCGCGCAAGTTCTGCTCGGCGCCCGCCGCGACGGCGGGGCCCTGGCGTTCTACGACCTCACCCGCGGCTGGGCGAGCAGCGAGGACGGCGCCGTCGTCGCGATCGCCGCCGAACTGCGGACCGTCGCCTACGTCATCGTGCAAGAGCTGATGATCGCCACCAACGAGGCCGTCGCGTTGTGGTGTGTGGAGCAGGGGTTACCGATCCTGTTCCGCAACCACCGGACCAACCCCGTCGCCGGCAGCACCGACGAACTGATGAACGAGATCGCCGCCGCGGCCGGCGACCCGGACCTGTTCGCGAAACTCCGCGGACGCCTCCTGTCCACGCTGCGGGCCGCGACCTACCACCCGACGGTCCACGGCCACTACGGATTACGGCTCAGCGCCTACACCCATGTCACCTCACCGCTGCGCCGGGTGGCCGACCTGATCAACCAGCGGATCATTCTCGCCCACCTCGACCACACCCCCGCCCCCTACACCGGCGAGCAGCTCACCGCGCTCGGTGCCGATTTGAACCGGCGCACCCGCGCCGCCCGGGAGGCGAAGAAGAATCACTTCAAGCACGCCGACCACCGCCTCGTCGCCCAGGAGGCGGCACGCGATCTCACCGCCCTCGATGCCCGCACCTTCCACAAGGTCCTCAAATCTGCAGCCGCCGCGCCGCTTCGCGACGAGATCGCCACCGAACTCGCCCGCCGTGTCGACGCCGACCTGCTGACCGCCCCGGACGTCGCGGTCCTGATCGACGCCGCCGACCCCACCTGGCTGCCCCTCCAACTCCGCGTCCTGGACACCCTGGCCGAGACCCATCCGGAGATGGGCCCCAGCGTGGCGTCGGTGTGGCGGCAAACCCACCCCGACCAACCCCCCACCGACCTCGAGACCCGGCGCAACGGCGCCGACCACCACCCACTGTTCGCCGCCCGCGCCACCCACCTCGGCGTCCGCGGACCCTGGACCATCGCGGCTGCGAAAAAGCCGGCCGAACAGGCCGCCCTCTGGGCCGCATTACGCGCGCAGTTGACCGGCACCGACCACCCCGACCCGGAACCCGAATGGCCTGCAGCACCGCAGAACCCGCAGCCCCCGGCCACGCCCGCGTCCGCAGATCCCGGCCCGGCCATCCCCTCGCCACCGCACGATACGACCACGCTGACCGTACTGAACGTGGACGGGGCGAAGAAGTCCAAGGCCCTGTCCAACCCCATCGCCTGGCTGATGAGCCTCGCCCAGAACAACCATCAGCCCCCGCCCGAGTGGGAGATCCGCACCGACGGTCCCGCGCACGCACCCCGCTTCACCGCCACCGTGCACCTCGCCCGCCACACCGCCACCGCCGATGCGACCACGAAAACCGCGGCGAAGACCGCAGCAGCGGTCGCGCTCATCGAGGCACTCTTCGCCCGGCAATGATGGCGCCACGCGGTCTTGTGTAGACCGCGGCGACATTAGTCGGGCACCGGGGCGACTGAACCGCTGCCGGTCAGCATCCCGCGGGTAGCCGCCTTGAGGCGCGCCGACCGAAACAGGGGACGGCACTCTCGTGGCGGCCCGGACGAGAACGCCGTCGATCGATCGAAGCATCGACATCACCGGCGCCCTTCGATCCGAAAACGGAAATGACGCACCGGACACCACACCGCGGTTCGGGCGAGAGCAGGTCGTCGGGCAGCCGGTCGAGACCAGCGCGGATGCGAAATTTTCCGACCGATGTGTCAGGGGAGTGTCCGCACCGCCGCGTTGCGGTGCCGATGACCACTGACCGGCATCGCCGACATCGGCGCTACCCGCCTGATCGAGTGTCTTTGAATCCGCTTCGGTGCCGCTTTTTGCCCCCGCTCCCCACCCATCGGCAACCCATTTGGCAGCCTTGAACTGCAACTATGTTGCCACTCCCCCACTCCCCACTCAGAATCGACGAGCTGAGAAAATGTGTGTCCCGCTTCGGACACGAATACGGGACGGGAGCCGGTGGCTGGAGAGTATGGCCCGGCTCGGCACAGGGCGAGCGGACTGTGACCGGTGGCCTGCTGCAGGAGCTCGAACCTCAGCATCGAACAGCCATCACCTACACCGCTGTCCCGCCAGGCTCGATGCCCACTCCTCGAGGTCGCGCGCCCATCTCCGCCGAAGAACGAGGGACCCTCGACCCTCACCCGTGAGGAAGGCCACCGACACCGCGAATGTAGGGTCTTGAGGCCGACGGCATTTCGAGATGCGACGACCTGCGGGTTCATCTCGGGTCTCAGGGTATGGCCACCGCGATCTGTCTCAACTTAGTGGCATTTCTTCAGCGGGAAATTTGTCCCCCTCGTTGATGAGCGATGGCATGAACCCGTTCGTACGGGGTGCCCCGATTTGCGTAGCTGTACCGATCCGCCTCCGGCGGGCGATACACAGCGCAGGATGTGGTTTCCGTGGATCTTTACTTCTGGTTCCCAATTCCTGTGGCCGCTGTCCCCAACTCCCTGGCATGGTGGGACCCCTCCCTTTCCAGCAATCCGGAGGCGGAAGTCGGCCCCGGAGTGCGGAACCGAGTACTGGGAGGGCTACGGCCCACCTCCGGGGCGCTGTCGTTTGAGCGTCCGTGAGTCACTGGCATCGATCTCGCCCGAAGGCCGATGCGTCAGGTAAAGGCGGCATCCGCGTGGGCCGACCGTCAGCCCACGCGGATGCCCTCGTCGGCGAGAAACTTGCGGGCACGACCCAGTTGGCGGTCGGTGGAGAAGGCATACCACTGGTCGGCGAGGCTCTCCTGGTGGACGAGGTCGCGGAACCGACCGAACGCGCCCTTACCTTCGATCGCCCGCTCCAGCCGCTCCCGCAGCGCCGCATCATGGCACCGCTCGGCGAAGGCCGCCATGTCGTGCCAACCGTCCCGCGACCCGGTGCGGTCGAACCGGAGCCAACGGTCGGGCTCGGCCTCCACGTCGACGGCGGCATCCTCCCCGACCATCATCGGGTCGGTGCTGCCCTCGTCGTACACATCTCCGGTGCGCAGGTCGACGTAGCCACCGGTCGACATACCCGGATCCCCCTCCAGTTCGCTACCGAGCATCTCGAGGTCGACCGGCACCACCCGCCCTCTCAGCGGCTCGCCACGCAGACATGCGAGCAGGTCCTCGGCCAGCACCTCGTCACCCGCGCCGCCGCGCCAGGTCAGCCGGTTGATGACCGACACGGCCACCGGCTCGGCCTGCTCCCGTCGCTGTTCCAGCGCCATCGGTAGCCCGGCCCCCACCTGCTGCAGCGCGTCGTCGACGTCACGCCCTGTCACCGCGGCGAGGAAACGCGCGGCATCGGCTGCCGCGATGGCTTCGCGCAGCTCCGACACCTCGAGCGGGGGCACCTGCTCGAGCCCCGGCCACGCGTGCAACAGCATCGGATGCGGCTTGCTCGGTCGGCGCGGTGCTCGGCTGTCCCCGTCGTCGCCATCCCACCGCCGCCCGTACTGGTCCGGGATGCAGCCCCAGCCCCAGTACGGCATCGGAGCCTCAGGGCGGATACCCAACACTTCCATGGGGTCGACCTTCTCCTTCCCGACCACACAGCGGTGGGTCCAGTCATCACCCAGGTCGAAGGTGAACTGAAACTCCGCTCCCGGCACCAGGGTCCGAACGACCTTGGCCGACTCGATGTCTACCGTCTCCGTGATCGGCCCACCCATCGACGAAACCATCTCGGCCCCGGTCTCCGCGTCGGTGACCACTCGTCCATCGGCAAGGGTGAACATCGACAGGTGCGCCCGGTCCCACCGGGCGAAGGCGTCGTTGACGGCATTCGCGAGGTCCATGAAGGTGTGCGACGGTCCGACCGCGAAGATGCGCCCGGGCCACGGCCATAATTCTTCGCCCCGCCCGCCGAGCAGCTCCACCGTCACCGACAACCACGTTCTCGCCATTCCCCGAGCATGGCATGCGGGCCGCGGCGCCGTCCGGCAGCCGCAGACATGCCGTCTCACCCCCTTGGCCAACTGGTCACCGAGTGGCCAACTTTGATGAGATTTGGCCACGATTTCTGATTCCCTACATCCACCGACACCGCGAAGACGCGGAACCGGACCTCTCGGCACCTATCGCAACTTATAGAGGTTTATGGAATCTTTCCCATAAACCTCTATACTTACCGATATGGATCCCGCGCTGAACCCGTTCAAACCCGGTTCCGGCCTGCGACCCCCGGCTCTGGAGGGCCGGGACCGGGAGCGCCAGGAGTTCGATCTGCTCGTCGCCCGCAGCGAGCGAGGCAACTATGACCGCGGGATGGTGCTCTCCGGGCTCCGCGGGGTCGGCAAGACCACCCTGCTCAACAACCTGGCCGAGCACGCCGAGCGCCACGGTTGGTTGGCGATCACCATCGAGGCCAGACCGAACGAGGCCGGGATCGCCGCGGTCCGCGCCCGCCTCGGCTACGAACTCGCCGTCGGTCTGCGCCGCTTCAGCCGCAAACATCAGCTGCACAAGGTCATCGACGATCTCGTCTCCCTCGCGAGGGGTTTCACCCTCGGTGTCGGCCTGGGCCCGGCCAAGATCGAAATCGCCCTCGGTGGGCGTGCCGCCAGCGGCGACATCGACCTCGACCTCGAGGAGTTGGTCGAAGCGATCAGCGACGTCATGCGGAAGAAGGGTGCCGCGTTCGGACTGTTCATCGACGAAATGCAGGACCTCGACCCTGATTTGCTCGGTGCCCTGCTCGCGGTGCAGCACCGTGCCAGCCAACGTGAATGGCCGTTCTTCGTCATCGGTGCCGGTCTGCCCAGCCTGCCGGCGGTGCTCGCCGACAGTCGCTCCTACGCCGAACGGCAATTCTCCTACCGGACCATCGGCCCGCTCTCCCCGGCCGATGCCGCCGACGCGCTCCGGGTGCCGGTCGAGGCGCACGGGGGTGCGTTCACCCCGGACGCGCTCGAGATCGTCGTCGAAGCCAGCGGCGGTTACCCGTACTTTCTGCAAGAGTTCGGTAAGGCGATCTGGCACACCGCCCCCACCTCCCCCTTCGATTCTGAGGACGCCCACCTCGCGGTCGAGGAGGGCCGTCGAGCGTTGGACGACGGGTTCTTTCCGTCTCGGTGGATCCGGGCCACCGATCGGGAGCGCCGGTACCTGCGCGCCATCGCGGAAGCCGGGGAACCCACTCCTCGGTCCGGGAAGGTCGCCGCAGCCATGGGGGTGGCGACGACCGCGGTCAGCGATGTCCGTGATTCCGCCATCAAGAAGGGCCTCGTCTGGTCTCCCGAGCACGGTCGCATCGCGTTCACCGTCCCGGGAATGGCCGACTTCATTCGACGCCAGCCCACCGCCTGATACTCCTACACTCACACGCCATCGGCTCTCGCGGCGCGCGCCGACACACTGCAGAAGAAAAAGGTGTGTTGCCTGAGAAAAACACCCGAGGCACGGGGAAACGTCCTTCGACAGCAGACACCCGTACTCACGAGTGAGCAGTCACCTGCAGTTCACGAGCGAGATGATGGCCTTGCTTGTGCGCCGGGTCATCCGGGGCCGACCGGCCGAAGCGGTCATCCCCGCTACCCTTTTCGGGTATGGGGATCACCTTCCACGGGCCGAGTCCGTGGCCGCACATCACCCGCGCCATCCGCACGCGCGGACCTCGGCAGGGCGCGATCGCCTACCTCGGCCAGGACGCGCCCACTCTGCTGCCGCTGCGTGCCGGGGACGTCCTCGTCGTCAACGCCTCGAGGGCCGCGGTGCGCACACGCCACCTCCCCGGCCGCGCTCGCGCACTACGTGGACGCCGGGGTGCGGGTGCTGTCGTCACCGAATCTGCACGCCAATGTGATTGTCACCGATCGGCGGGCGGTCATCGGTTCCGCCAACGCCTCCCACAGCTCCACCATCGCCGACGAGGCCGTCATCATCACCGACGACCCCGACATTGTCGCCGCCGTGCGGAAGTTCATCGACGGTATCGAGGAGATCACCGAGGTCGATCACGTGTTTCTCGACAACGCCACCGCCATCTGGCAGATCGGCCGCGCCGTCCCCTGCCCGGGATCGGCGGCCGCAACCGTGCCGAACCCGAATTCCTGCCCACCCCGGTAACCCGGATGTTCCTGTGGCACATCACCGACTACCAACCCGGCTAGGCGGAAGAACACGAGCGGGCGGCCCACACCAGCCGCCGCCGTACGTCTGCGGGGCCGGCGGCGAAGTACCAGCTCGAATGGTTCCGCATCGACACCCCCGGCGGCCGCGGGCAGCTCCAGCGCGGTGACGACTGGCGGTCGGTAGGTCGGTATTCCAAACCTGCAGTATTCCTGGGCGATTCCGACATGTTTCGAGGACTTCGGGGCGGTCCGCGTTCGCCCAGTTACCCCACTCGCGAGTGACCCGGTGAGCGCCCCGGCAATGGGAATGTCACCGGACGGGGTTAACGGGACGGCGCTGGTCAGCGAGTTCCAGTCATGGGCCGGCTATCGGGACGTGCCGGTCATGGTTCGGTAATTGACACTTTTGGACTGGTCGATGAGTTCATCCTTGTTGCCGGCGGCGTGCGAGTCGTTTTTCGACCCCGCAGGCCGCCGGTTTCTCAGGGACGGAGCCGGTGGATATCCCGGGGGAAGAGGGTGGCGTACCGGATGTTGTCGGCTTGGAGTAGGCGCGACACCCAGCGTTCGAGGCCGATGGCGAAGCCGCCGTGTGGGGGCATGCCATGTCCCATCGCTTCGAGATATGGGGCGTACGCGGCCGGGTCCTCACCGCGGGCGGCCAGTGCCGCGGTGTAGTCGGCATGGTTGTGCAGGCGTTGCCCACCGGTGACGAGTTCGAGACCACGAAAGAGCAGGTCGAATGAGTTCGTCCACCGCTGGTCGCTGGGCTGTGGGTGGGTGTAGAACGGCCGTTTGACGGCCGGATACCCCTCGACGGCAAGGAAGTCCGAATCGAACTGCGACTTTGCCCACTTGCCGAGCAGACGCTCGTGCTCGGGCGTCAGGTCGGGCTCGTCGGGCGGGGCGCCGACGAGGTCGAGGGCTTCGGCGAAGTGCAGGACCGGGATTTGTTCGGGCACGATCGGCAGCTCGGCGCCCACGGTGTCTACGGCGCGGCTGGCGGTGTTACGGATCTGCTCGATCATGGCGGCGAGGGTGTCGCGCAGCAGGGTCAGAACGTCGCGGTGGTCGTCGATGAACCCGAATTCGGCGTCCAGGGAGACGTATTCCGCGAGGTGTCGGGCGGTGTCGTGGGGTTCGGCGCGGAAGACCGGGCCGATTTCGTAGACCCGCTCGAAGACTCCGGTGAGGACCTGTTTGTAGAGCTGGGGTGATTGCGCGAGGTAGGCGGTCTTCCCGAAGTAGTCCAGCGTGAACACGTTGGCCCCGGATTCGGTGGACTGGTCGACAATCTTCGGGGTTGTGACCTCGGTGAACCCGATGCTGTCGAGGTGGCGGCGGAACCCGGTCATCGAGGCGGCGGCGATCTTCCACACGGCGCGGCGTGTGGGGTGGCGCCAGGTCAGTGCCGCGTGATCGAGGACGGTGGGCAGGGTGGCGTTGAGGGTCGGTCGCCACAGTTCGATCGGTTGCGGCTGAGACGGCGCACTCAGGGCACTGAGGGTCGGGTCGACGATCTCGACTCCGCCGGGTGCCTTCCCGTTTTCGGTCAGTGCCCCGGTGACGCGAACAACGGTTTCCTCCGGCAGGCGTGCGATATGGTCGCGGACCGTGGGATCGGTGATCACGACCTGCGCGAATCCGGAGCGGTCACGGACAATGACGAACGTGACGGTCGCGAGTTGTCGACGACGATGAATCCACCCCTCCACGGTCACCGATTCGGTGCCAGTGAGTGCGGGTAGTGCTGAACAAAGGCTGCGTGGCATCAGATTTCACCTCCTGGTTGTATCCCCGGGAGGTGTGGGCGATCGGGTCCGTCGCGGTGCCACCACACCTTCGCAGCCTCAACTTCGGCTGCCTCTGATGGTCAAGTTTGTTGATCGGTGACCGGGCCGACGCGGCTCGGAGTTCGTCACACTCGTCGCAGCCGCATCATTGAGTCTAGCGGTTGCAGGCCTGGCTCTGTCAACTCGATCTGGTTCTGGCCCACTTTCCGTGATGGTTTCTGAGTGTGTCAGTGGCTGAGGAGTATTCGTTTGCGTAGGAGGTCGAATCCGGCACGTCCGTACATCTGTCGTTTGAGCATTCTGATTCTATTTACGTTGCCTTCGACAGCACCGGAGTTGTAGGGCAGGGTCAGCCCGTTGAGGACGGCGGCGTGGTCGCGTTCGATTCCCCGGACAAATCGGTGCAGGTGCGGCAGATCGTCCGATGCGGCGGCCGCCATCCAGGAGCCCAGACGGTCGCCGTGGCGGCCGGTCAGCATCTCGGCGAAGGAGGTGACGTGCGCGGCGGTGGTCTCGAGGTGTTGGCAGCTGGCGAGAACTTGTTTGAGTCCGAGTTGCTCGTCGTCGGTGAGGTTGTCGGGATGGTGCAGCATCCACGAGGTGACGGTCCGAACCTTCGGGATTTTCGGTGTGGCAGGCGGGGCCGCACCGACGTTGCGGAACGGGCGGAGGTAGTCGCGGACGGTGGCGTAGCTGCCGCGATAGCCCAAGGCCCGGATCTCGTCGAAAAGGGTGAGGGCGGTCGTGCATCCGTCGTTCCATCGCTCGTGCAGGTGCTCGGTGAATTCGTCCAACACGGTGCGCCGGCCTGCCCGCGGTGTGGCCAGCAGTTCGTCGATGCTGCCGGCGCGGTAGTACCGGCGCACGGTTTCCTTGGCGAGTCCGAGCTCCCGCTGGATCGGTTTGATCCCCTTGCCCTGGGCCTTGAGCGCGGCGACGGCCTCGTAGCGGCGCTTGGTGCGGGCGACGAGGACGGATTGTTCTCGGCGTGCGGTGTGCGCCTGTTCGGCGGCCCGCCGGAGGTCTTCCGCGGCGGTGCGTTCGATGATGGGTTCGGGGTCGACTGCGGCGTTGGCGCGGAGGCAACCATAATGGGCGGCAACGGTTTTCTCCACGGCTTCGGCCAGGTTGTGCCATAGGTGCCAGCGGTCGGCGACCTCGATCGCGTCGGGGGCTCCGGTGCGCGCCCCTTCGGCGTACGCGCCGGCGCGATCGCGGCACACTACGGTCGTGCCCGGGTGTGCGGTCAGCCAGTCGGCGAAGGTATCGGCCTTCCGGTCGGCGAGGACGTCGACGGGCCGGTGGGTGGCCATGTCGATCAGGACGGTGCCATACCGGTGCCGCCGGCGCAGGGCGAAGTCGTCGACACCGAGGACCTCCACCGTTGCCGCCGGCGGGTCCGGAAGCGCACGGACAAGTCGTAGCAGGGTGCTGCGTCCGACATGCACGCCCAGTGCTGTCGCCAGTCGTGCTCCGGCGCGGCCGGCCAGCGCCAGCCCGATCCTTTCGAGGGTTCCCCGCAGCAGTGGGGTGCGTCGCGCATATCGCGTGGTCACACCGTCGATCTGCTCGGCGAAGGTGCGGCGCTCGCAGTCGGCGGTCAGACACAGGAAGCGCCGCACCCGCAGGACGAGGCGACTCGGCCGATTCCCGATCGCGGTGTCGGCCACCGTGCGTTCGTATCGGCTGTGCACCCGATCGGAGGTGTCACCGCAGGCCGGGCAGGACGCCGACACCGACAGTGCGGAAGCGCGAATGCTCACCCCGCCCCCAGCGACGTCGATCGAATCGATCGCCACACCCACCAGGTGGGGAAGAAAAACACGCAGGTCACAACAGCTTCCAGAACACCAGCAAGATCATCTCCCGCGCATTCCACGTCTCACCGGAACGACACGCCGCCACGATGGACCATCACGGAAAGTGGGCCAGAACCACTTCAGACTGCCAGAGCCACCATGCCGTAGGTTGCGTGGAAATGATGATTCAGATATGACGCATCCGTGAAGCACCGCTTCACGGCGAGAGCGCCGATGCTGTGCTCAGAAAGCCGTGGGTCGCACAGTTCACGATGCAACGCTTGGAGCCGCGGGCTGCGGATCAGGCCACGAACACTCTGACCGTCAGCTGCCATGCATCGTTGCAGTGTTCGCACGGACACGTGGAAATTTGCGCGAAACTCAACCGGCTTGTCCCTGAACAGGTATCCCGATCCTGCAGATCAACAATGCACTAATAATCGTGACGCCGTTCGATGACCCAGGCAGCGACCTGAGCTCGCGAGGTGAATCCTAGTTTGGCCAGGATGTGCTCGACATGGCCTTGTGCGGTTCGCGGTGAGATGACCAGCCGAGCAGCGATTGACTGATTCGTCAGGCCTTCGGCGACGAGATCGGCGACCTGTCTTTCCCGCTTGGTCAATGGCGTCGATGTTTCGACGGCACGGCTAGCGTTGCCTGAGGTTTGTTCGTGAAGCGCGTAGGCGATTGCCTGGTCGAAGCTGAGGTGCTCACCCTTGCGATAAGCCTCGGTGAAGGTATCGTTCCCGAGCCTTTGGCGCGTCCAATTGACGCAATCATCTTGGTATCGCAGCAAGTTCGGATGGACGATCGCCGGGCTTCCTATCGATCGCGCCAGCTCTTCCGCCGCTCCCAGCAGTACTGCGCTTCGATGAGCGTCGCGCTGTTCGCCTGCGATCCAGGCCAGTGCCTCCAGGCATGTCGTGGCAAGGCGAGGACTGTGCACGGTCCGGGCCAACTTCAGCGCCTCGTCGAAGTGCCGTACCGCTCGTTCGGTGTCACCCTGCCGCCACACAGCAATTCCCAAGGCCCACAGAGAATACGACCGGTACATCTTCTCGCCGCTCGCTTCTGTGGTCTCCACCGCGCGCTCGAGGCATTCGACAGCTTTGTCTGTCAAGCCCGCCAATGCGTAGGACAAACCTAGCGGGTAGGGGATACTGGTTTCGGGCGTACGTTCGTTGTGTTCGCGGACTTGCGCGAGGGCGGTTTCGAGATGGGGATACGCATCCTCAGGTTTCCCGCTGTAAAGGGCGAGCATGCCGTCGGCGTAGGACACAACCGCGAGCCTCATGGGGTCGCTGGTGTCCGCGGTGAGCGTGTGTATCTCGTCGACGAGTGCAGCCCCGGCATGCAGATCGCCCTGCATGCTCGCCATCACGCTGGCGCTGTAGAGCGCCTTGATTTGTGGTGGTGTCGGCGGACCGCTGTAGCCGGCGAGTAAGTGGCGAAACCAGCGTCGGCCTTCGTCGTAGAGGCCTTGGGAGGTCCAGAACGGTCGGAGTGCGACGGCGATGCTCAGACCGGCGTCGGGGTCCTCGTCGTCGACGCAGAACTCGAGCGCCGTGCGGATGTTCGGTAGTTCGCGCTTCAGGCGGGCGATCCAGTCGAGCTGGTGTGAGCTGATCCACTCCGCCTCCGCCTCGAGCGCTAACGCCTCGTACCAGTCCCGGTGCCGTCGACGTAGGGTCGTCTTCTCCCCGGTCTGCTCGAGTTTCGAGTTCCCGTAGTCGCGCAGGGTTTCGAGCAGGCGGAACCGCACACCCGACTCGTATTCCTCTCGGATCAGGATCGACTTGTCCACCAACGAGGTCACTGCGTCCAGGATCTCTTCCGATGTCAGGTCCGTCCCGCACACCTGTTCGGCCGCCTCCAGTTCGAAGCTACTGGCGAACACCGACAGGCGTCCCCACACCAGTTGGTCGTGGGCGGTGCACAACTCGTAACTCCAGTCGATACACCAGCGCAGGGTCTGTTGCCGCGTCGGCGCGCCTCTGAGGCCGTGGGTCAGCAGGGTGTAGCGGTCGGTCAGACGCTGCAGGATCTGCTCGGTCGACATCGCCCGCAGCCGGGCCGCAGCCAACTCGATCGGCAAGGGCAGACCGTCGAGCCGGTGACAGATCCCTGCCACTGCACGCGCGTTGTTGTCGGTGAGCGCAAAACCGGGAACGGCGACAGCGGCCCGTTCGGCGAAAAGCGTCACTGCATCATATGCGGGCAATCCCCGAAGCGACGGCGGCCGCTCGGGATCCGGCAGGGCCAAAGGCGGCACCCGCAGCACCGCCTCCCCGCCGATGACCAGGGGCTCGCGGCTGGTGGCGAGCACCCGCACCCCCGGACAGGCCTGCAACAAGGTCTCGGCCAGTTCCGCGGCCGCGCCCACGATGTGCTCACAGTTGTCGAGGACGAGCAGGAGTTCGCGGGTCCCGATGTACTCCACCAAAACCTCACGCAACGGCCGTGCCGAGTGGTGCTGAATCCTCAGGGCCCCGGCCACCGCGTCCACCAGCAACGACTCGTCGCGCAGCTCCCCGAGCTCCACCAGCCACACCCCGTTGGCGTACTCGCGTCCTACGCTCGCGGCGGCCCGTAACGCCAGGCGCGTCTTGCCGACACCTCCGATTCCGGTCAAGGTCACCAGTCGGGACTGCGCCAGCAGATTCCTCGTCTCGGTGAGTTCATGCCGGCGGCCGACGAAACTGGTCAATTCCAGTGGAAGATTCCCTGTAGGTGAGGCGCCTGATGGACGACGTCCACCACCAACTGGCGCCCCTCTTCGGCCGCTTCCCTGCGTGTCGGGTGTGGTGTGTAACGCCATCTCGTCGACCAGGATGTCGTGGTCCCTTTGAAGTTGTCTCAGTTGCTCACCGAAGTCGGACGCGGTCGCGGGGCGTTGATCGGGGGTGCGGGACATTGCGCGGGAGATCACCGCGGACACGTCATCAGGGATCCCGTGCTCGGTCAGGTCGGGAACCGGTTGGGTGGTGATCCGCAGAAACTGGGCGACGACCTGCTCACCGCTACGGCGTTCGAAGGCGGCGTGACCGGTGAGGGCGCTGAACAGGGTGGCGCCGAGCGAATAGATGTCGGAAGCCGGGCTCGGCGGTTTCCCCGCGAGCACCTCTGGCGCGGTATACGCCGGTGACCCGGTGATAGCACCGGTAGCGGTCTCGAAGCCACCGGCGACGTGCGCTATGCCGAAGTCGGCCAATTGGGGCTCGCCGTAGTCGGTGATCAGAATGTTCGCGGGCTTGACGTCGCGGTGGAGGATGCCCTGTCGATGCGTGGTCTCGATCGCGCCGGCGACCTTCACCCCGAGCTGCAGCGCTTCGTCTAACGGCAACGCACCTTGTCCGCGGATCCGCACGT
Organism: Rhodococcus sp. JS3073; assembly: GCF_026810085.1. Taxonomy (NCBI): domain Bacteria; kingdom Bacillati; phylum Actinomycetota; class Actinomycetes; order Mycobacteriales; family Nocardiaceae; genus Rhodococcus; species Rhodococcus sp. JS3073. The sequence goes on from NZ_CP113952.1 coordinate 60,504, forward strand.
CGAGCGAATCCTGTGAGTGGTAGGGCATCACGATGAAGGGAAGCCCCCTGTCGGTGGCACCGACCTGCAGAATGTGGACGATGTTCGGATGCCCGGTCAGCCGTCCCATCGCTCGCTGTTCGCGGAAGAATCGCGCCCGGCTCTGCTCGTCGAGTTCGACGGTCAGAACCTTCACGGCGACTGTGCGATCCAATTCGGCCTGGGTGCAGCGGTAGACGACACCGAATCCGCCACGGCCGATCTCCTCAGCGTTATCGAAGCCGACTCCCACCAGGTCGGCAGCCGGGGAGACCGGATGCCGCTGTGTGTCGAGCGGATCACCTGCACCCATCGGAACGGTCTACTCACTCCGCCGGCTCGTAGTTGTCGTGCGCTGGTCCCGACGGCACGACCAGTGCAGATTGATCTGTACTCTCCTCTCGATGATGCGTCCAGGATATCGCCGCCACCAGTTGTCGCGAGCATCGCCGCGGGCGGCCTGAGCGGTTTCGCGGAGGGCGGGCCTGCCCCGGATTTCGCCGGGGCCTGCCCTCCGACTGCGACTCGGCCCCTGATGGTCGGGCCAGCGGCCGTGGTCGGGCTCTGTCCGCGCCGTAACAGACCGGAAGGTTTCACTCCCGGGAAGTCCCGTGGTCCGATCCGGCGCTTTTCGAGGTTCGCCCCTTCCGATCTGTGCGGGGCGCGACCGACGGAGTCATTCAGTCCGTGCCCCGCGGGGGTCCGCCTAGATCGCTCGCCCGTCCCCGCCTGGCATCGAGTGGCTCGCTGTAATGTTGTGGCGTCGCTGGTGCCGCTGCGCGTTCAAGTGTTCGGGGTTCGCTTGCAGCAGAGCTTTTTGCGACAGCTGATTGTTGGTGCCCGTCGACATCGTCGAGGTTGCGGTTGTGTGTGTTTGCTCCGAAGGTGCCGATGATCAGCCCGGCAAGTGTCGAGAACAGGGCAGCTGCTCCGAAAGCGCCGGCGAAGCCCAGCACGGTGACGATTGCCGCCGTGATGAAGCCACTGGCGATGCCCGCGGCTCGGCCGACGCCGTTGGCGAGGCCGGCCCCGGATCCACGCAGGGCAGTCGGGAAGTTTTCAGGCAGGTAGGCGTACAGCACCTGGAAGGTCGTCACGAAGAACAGTTGGGTCAAGAAGCCCGATACAACGAGGGTGGCGTAGTTGTGGGTGTATGCGAAGGCAGTCACTGCTGCGGCGGCGAGCATGCACAGGACCATGCAGGTCCGCTTCCGCTCCCATCGATCGGTGATCGGCAACGCGAGAAGCGTTGCTGCCAGTGGTGAGGCCGACAGGACGGTAGTCACGGTCAGCGCAGCAGAAATGGTGAGTCCGCGATCGACCAGCAAGGTCGGTACCCAGTTGTTGAAACCGTAGTAGCCCAAGAGGAAGAAGGTCATCGCGACGCAGAGCACTACCGTGCGGCGACGGTATCGGGCGGTGAACAAGTTGCTCATCGGTTGCGGAGTGGTGGGGGCGGCAGGTGCGGGCGCGGGCAGCGGGGAACCGGTGCGTGCGATCACGTGCTGCTCGAGAGTTGTCACGAGCTGGTCGGTGCGGGCGGTCTTGCCGTTGGTTTCGTCCCAGTGCACGGATTCCGGCAACAGTTTTGGCACAAAGATCACGGCGAGCAGTCCGATGCCTCCGAAAACGAACACCCAGCGCCAGGTCTCGGGTCCGGCGGGGACGACGATGCGGGCGGCGAGTGCCATGGGGGGCATACCGAGGGAGCCCAGGCCGATGACGAGGGAGATGTACCGGCCACGGGACACGCGGGGGAACATTTCGGTGACGTAGACCAGGACGACACCGACGACGGCCTGCAGGCCCGCACCTGTCAGGGTCCGAAGGATGATGAACACCTCGTAGTTGGGCGATAATGCGGACAGGATGGAGGCGACCGAGAAGACGATCGTCCCCGCAATCAGCGTGGGCCGGCGTCCGAATTTGTCGGACAGTCTGCCTCCGAGTACAGCGCCGATCGCCATTCCCGCGAAGGTGCACGAGGTCACGGCGCCAATTTGTGTGGTCGACAGCTGCCACGTTTGACGCATAGCGGGCATCGCGTAGGACAGGCTGAATATGTCGGCCCAGTCGCATGCATAGATAAAGCTGAGAAGTGCTATCCATACCCGGTGAGAGCGGGTGATTCGGGGGAGGCGCTCGAGCCGGGCGGACGGCGATACAGAATGCGTGGTCGGGGAGCTGCTCGGGGGGTCGACGATGTCCATGGGGGCTCTCCTAGAGGAGACAGGCTGGGGTTGGGGAGTTGCGAACTGGGCTGGCTTTGGGGCCAGTGAGGCGTTGACGGGAAGGACTAAGCCGCCCACCTCCTTGAACGACGCCGCTGACGGGCACCCAGTTCAGTTGCTGCGGGTACACCTGCTATTCGTGTGGTGTCTAGTTGCTGGGGCCCGCGACTGTGCGAAAGCCGTGCGGTCGGTGCCTGGATCACACGAGCGCCTACCGCACCAGCGAGTGCGTCGGTTTGGCCTAGGTCAGCTGGGGATAGTGAGTGTGGATGTATTTCTTGCTGATTCGTTCGTCATCGAGATCCCTCGTGACAAGGGCTGAGTCTCGGTCGCAGCCGTTTCCGATGCCCCCGCCGCCGGCTGTCTCGCGTAGGAATTCGTCGCCTGCCTCGAGTGAGACGAGGGTTTTCGACGGGAGGACTCGTTCGTGTTCGGTTCCGGGGTTGAGTACGAACCGGCAGGGTTGGCCGTCGGCGCCATCGTCTACTCCGCTGGGTCCGGAGGTCACCTGGTCGCCTCGGATCATCAGCTCTCCTCCGAGGTCACGGAGCCGGAAGCCTCGTCGTAGACCCAGACCGCCCCGGAACCGACCGGCGCCGCAGGAGTCGGGTCTGAACTCGAAGCAGGTGAATTCGATGGGGAACTCGGCCTCGAGTGCTTCGATCGGGGCATTCATGCAGTTTGAGATGTGTACGTCGGTGCCATCGATTCCGTCGTCCTCGGGTCGCGCGCCCAGTGCGCCGGGCATGACCTCGAAGAAGATGGGGGCGTGACCGGCGCGGCGATCGAACTGCAGGCTCATCGTCATGTTTCCGCAGCTGCCGGCCGTGTAGCGGTCGGGTGTGAAGGTAGCACATGCTCGTAGTAGGGCATCGACAACGCGGTAGCACGTCTGCATTCGGCCGCCGCACGCGGTCGGCGAGGTCGGATTGACGATGGTTCCGGACGGCGCGACGATTCGCACCGCACTGTTCAGTCCGTCGTTGGCCGGGAGGTCCGGTCCGAACACCGATCGGATGACATACAACACGGATGCGGTGGTTGCGCTGAGGACTGAGTTGATCGGGCCGTCGGTTTGGGGAGAGCTGCCGGTGAAGTCCACGACCAGCCCATCGCCAGTGATCTCGACTGAGACCTTGACGGTGAGGGGACCGTTGCCGAGGCCGTCGTCTTCGACGAAGTCCTCGCCGGTGCCACATGCGTCGGGCAGATCAGCCATCCTCTTCCGGAATTCCGTTTCCGTGGCCTCGATCGACCGATCCATGGCGGTCAACACATTCCGGGTGCCGTGTTCTTGTGCGATTCCGTGAACTCGGGACACGCCGAGCATATTCGCCGACAACTGGGCCTGCAGGTCACCGATGGTGACTTCCGGCAGGCGCACGTTCGCTGCGAGGATGCTGGCGAACGTTTCGTCGATTACTCCATTCCGATACGCGATGATCGGGGGGATACGCAGGCCCTCCTGGAAAATGTTCCGGTTATCTCCGGCCACGCTACCGGCGACGCGTCCGCCGACATCGATGTGGTGCGCCACCGAGCCCACGTATCCGACGACGTCGTCGTCGACCACGACCGGACTGAACAGCAGGATATCGGGAGTGTGTTGAGCGCCGCTGTAGGGGTCGTTGACGAGAACCGCGTCGCCGGCCGCCAATCGACCCTCGAAGATGCGGAGAGTTCGATGCCCACCACCACTTCCGACGTCGTCACATGGCTCTGTGAAGCCGCACCCCGGCTCGAAGCCGCCGATACCTTCGCCAGCGCGCACCTGTCGCTGGTGGACTTTGTCGGCTGCTCGATCTCGGGCTCGGACCACCCTGCTGCGCGCGTCGTCACCGATATCTGCGGCATCTCCGGTGAAGTTCCGGCGCTCGGCCACTCGACGACGAGGCTGCACCCTGCATCCGCCGCATATGTGCACGCCCTGCAAGCCCACGCGTTTGAACTCGACGACGGCGACTGGGAGACCTGGGGCCACCTCGGCGCACCCACCATCGCGGCGGGACTGTCCGCCGGATGGCGGAGCAACGCCACCGTGGGCGAGCTGACCGATGCAGTCGCGACCGCGCTGATCCTGGGAATGTCCCTCGGGCGCCGGGTCAATCCCGGTCACTATCAGCAAGGCTTCTGTACCACCGGCACCATTGGTGCACTCACTGCCGCGGCTGCAGCGGCGCGACTGCTCCGGCTGGACGAGGCCGCCACTGCGCATGCTCTGGACTTTGCGGTTGCGCAGGCAGCAGGGGTGCGCCAATTCGCAGTGGACGGCAGTGCCTCGTGCTTGATCAACCCTGCGAATGCCGCGCGCGTCGGCTACGAGGCAGCCGTGCTGGCCGGGGCAGGCCTCGCCGGTGGCCTCGAGGCGTTCGATGGTCAGTTGGGCTTTCTGCGCGTTCTCGGAGGAGTATCGGCGTCGGATTTGCGCCTACCCGCATACGCCGAACACCGGCCCTCTCAGATCTACTACAAGCCACACAGCTGCTGCGGTAACGCCCTCGGCCCGTTACATGGTTTCGTCGAGGGTTGGCAGCGACTCGACCACGCGCCGCTTCGCCGCATCGCGTTCGAGCTTCCGCGCGAGGTTGCACGTAATGTGAATCATCCCTCGCCGGACAGCGAACTCGAGCGTCACCTCAGTCTGCAACTCGCGGTGGCGATGTATCTAGCGCGCGGCGCGATCGCGGCGCGCGATCTGATCGAGGTCTCGATAACGGACGAACTCGAGCAAGCCATGGCGATGGTCCATGTCACCGTCGTCGCCGCCGAGGATGTACAGGAGTTGAGAGCCGGAGAGATGGGCTTCCTTATTCTTTCCGCTGCGGACGGTCGCGAAATCCGCTGTCCTGTAGGTGAAGTTGGCCCAGCAATGGGCGAGACTGAGATCGATGAGAAGTTCCGATCACTCGTGGGTTCGTCAATGGGCGAACACGGTGCCACACGACTGCGTGCGATGTTGGGTGATTGGTCGAGTCCGGTGCGCGACGTGCTGTTAACCGGCCGCCCACCTCTGCCGACGTCGTGGCCGTGAGGAGTCGAACCCGGTCAGCGCGATAGGTCAGCGAAAGAGCAGCCTGAGCCGAGTCCAGTGAGCAGTGGTAGAAGATCTGTGCGGCCACTCACTGCCGCACCGGCCTCGATGAGGCCGCCAGGCGCGTGCGCTTACTGGTGCGCAACGGTTGAATTCGCGTCTCGTCCTGGCCGCCGTCCCGATTGCGATCGATCCCCGTCGTCGCGAGACGAGGGTGGATCGGCCTCGGGGAGCCAGTGCGGCCGTGCGGTGGATCATGAGGATCCATTTGCGTGTTTCGACCACGCCGTTGGGCACCACTTGCCTGAGACGACGGTCTGCCGCCCTCCTCTGCCTGGTGCTGTGCTCGAGTCGTCCGTCACACGTTGGTGGGAATGGCAGCGGCGGCGCTCTGGATTGCTCCGCACACGGCCGTGATCGAGGGGTGCGTTTCGCTGCCGGCGCGCAGCGCTATGGAGATGGAGCGCTTTTCCCCGGGAAGCCGATGGAGTCCTGGTGGGCGTCGGTGAGTGCGCCAGAGTAGGCCGGGTAGAAATGCGCTGGCATGGCCCGCGTGTACCAGCTGAACGTGGATCGACAGGTTGGCGGCTTCGAACTGGATGTCGGGTTCGAAACCGGCGTCACGGCACCGTGCGATGGCCCATCGGCGACCGACGCTGCCTTCGGGTTCCATCACCCAGGCGTCGTGGCGTGCGTCGGCTAGGTCCCACGACGTGGGGTGGTTGGGACGGGCGAGATAGAGCGGGTCATCGGCCACGGGGAGGCGGATGATCTCGGCTGGCACGGGGAAGGGGTGGCCGGGGAATTGTTCGGTGATCAGCAGGTCGAGGTCCCGGGCGAGCAGAGCGGGCAGTGCGGTGCTGGGTTTGGCCTCGACGACCTCGACTCGGAGTCGCTCGTGCTGGTGTAGCGCGACCAGGGCGCCGGGCACGATCGATTCTGCGACGGTCTGGAACGCCCCGACGCGGATGGTGCCGACTGGTTGGTGTGCTGCGGCGGCGAGGTCGGACTCGGCCTGCTCGAGTTGCGCGAAGACTTTCTTCGCGTGTTCGACGAGCACCTTCGCTTGTGCGGTCAGCCGCACGTTGCGCCCCACTCGTTCGAGGAGCCGAACACCGGCCTCGGTCTCGAGCTGGCTGAGCTGCTGAGAGACCCCCGAGGGTGCGAAATGTAGGGCCTGCGCGACGGAAGCGATGGTGCCGTGTCTGTCGAGTTCATAGAGCAGGCGTAGGCGGCGGACATCGAGCATGAGCCCTCCAACAAGTCAGCAAAAGCGAATGGTTTCGCTCAAAAACGATACCTTGTGTGAATTTTTGACCGTCACCATACTTATGACATCCCTCACAACGGTGCCGATGAAGAAGAGACTCCCCATGCCCAAGAATTCGGACCCCAGGCTCCGACGCGCGCTGCAAGCGAGCCTGTTCGGCAGCACGCTGGAGTTCTACGACTACATCATTTTCGGGCTGGCAGCCGCGTTGGTGTTCCCCAAAGTGTTCTTCCCCCACAGTTCACCGACCGCGGGGTTGCTCAGCGCATTTGCGACCTTTGCGGTAGGTTTCGTCGCCCGGCCGATCGGTGCGGTGATCGCCGGTCATTTCGGTGACCGCATCGGTCGTCGCAGAGTCCTTCTCATCACCTTGTTTGCGATGGGTGTCGCCACTGGCGGTATCGGGCTGCTTCCCACTTATGACCAGGTTGGCCTGTGGGCGCCGGCGCTGCTGGTGGTGTGTCGAATCGTGCAGGGCCTCTCCTTGGGCGGCGAGTGGAGTGGTTCGGTGCTGCTGGCTGTGGAGCAGACGTCGGGGAGCCGGCGTAAGGGTTTGTTCGGCAGCATCCCCCAGGTCGGTGATCCACTCGGACTGTTGCTCGCCAACGGCGCCTTCGCGATCGTCAAGGCCACTACGAGTGATGAGGCCTTCCTGGCGTGGGGGTGGCGTGTGCCGTTCCTGCTTGGGCTTGTCATCGTCGCCGTCGGGATGTGGCTGCGGTTGAGGGTCACCGAAACGCCCGAGTTCGAAGAGCGCATGGCCACGGTCAGCGAGCCGCTGAAGCGGCCGTTGGTGACGTTGTTGCGGGAACAGCCGCGCAACTTCGTGCTCTCGATGGGCTGCCGTCTCGGCAACGATGTCGCGTTCTACATCGTGACCGTCTTCGCCATCACCTACGTCACGCACGAAAACTTGATGGATGGCTCGGTGGTGCTCATCGCGACGATGGCTGCAGCGGGAGTCGGGGTGATCGTCACGCCACTGATGGGTGTGGTCGCCGATCGGATCGGCCTGCGCAAGTTGGCGATCTGCGGGCTTCTGGCTCTCGGTGTCGGCGTGGCCGCCTACTTCCCACTGCTCAATGCGGGGCAACCAGTGCTTGCTATCGCTGCCGCTGTCTTCACCAGCGGTATTGCGGCTAAGGCATTTTGGGCACCCTACGCGGGATTCATGTCCACACTGTTCCCGCCGGAGATGCGCTTCAGCGGCATGTCATTCAGTTTCCAGCTCGCCGGCATCGTGGGCGGCGGCATCGCACCCTTCGTGGCCGTGACGCTGCTCGAATTCACTGGTTCCTCGTGGGCTATCACCGTGTACGGACTGGTCGCTGTCGCGATCAGCCTCGCCTGCGTCGCCGCCGTCCGCCCCTATGCGCAGCAGTCTTCGGCCGATTCGACCACTCACCCAAAAGACTCACCTAACCAAACCGCTCACCCAATAGTGAAGAAGTAATCACATGACGCTGACGTTACCGGCAATTGGCGATATCACCGAGGCACGGCTGGACCGTCTGCGGGACAAGCTCGCGGAATCGAGCTACGACGCGATCGTGTGCTGCGGCTTCGAGAACATCCAGTACGCGACCGGCTACCGGAGCGCGCCCGGGGCGAACCGCCGCAGCCAGCGGATGGCCGCGATCGTCACCCCGGCCGTGGTGCTGCTGGTCGGCGGTACCGCCGAAGCCGCCCCGGCTGTGGCGGGCGGCCTCGCCCCTGATCGATACATCCCTTACGGCGCGTTCTACTTCGACTCCGTCACCGAACACCATCCCGCACTGCAGTGTGCACCGCAGCAGGCCTCGCTCGGCGCCGGCGTCGAGTACGCCGCCCGCCTGCTCCAGTCCGTGCCCCTGTCCGTGGTCGGCGTCGACGAGGACGATTGTGCCGATGAGGTGCGTAACGCACTGGTGAGCGCATTGCCCGGCGCCACGTTCGCCAACGCGAGCGGGTGGCTGCAGGGTGTGCGCAGCATCAAATTGCCCGGCGAGATCGATCGATTGCGGCATGCGGCCGGATTGGCCGAAGACGGGATCACCGCGGCCATCGCCGCGGCCGCACCGGGCGTGACCGAAACCGAATTGTCCGCCATCGTCGGTCGGACGATGGCCGCCGGTGGGGCGATGCCGCGCTCGATCACCCTCACCACGGGCGAGCGTTCGGCGCTGGCCGACGAGTTCCCCACGAATACCGTTATCCGCGAGGGCGACCTGCTGCGGTTCGACGTCAGCTGCGATTACGAGGGCTACCGGTCCGATATCGGCCGGACCGCCGTGATCGGCGAGCCCACCGCGTTGCAGAGCGACCGGTACAACGCGATCTGGCGCGGTGAGGAGCGCGAGATCGAGATCTGCCGACCGGGGCTGCGGACAGCGGATCTCTTCGCCGCCGCCATCGAGGCCGTCGAGGAGGCCGGACTGCGACCGTATCGGCGCAATCACTGCGGGCACGGCATCGGAATGCAGATCTACGAAGGCTTCCGCGTCGCACCCAGCGACAAGCACGTGCTCGAACCGGGCAATGTCCTGTGCGTCGAGACACCGTATTACGTGCTGGGATGGGGCGGGATGATGGTCGAGGACACGCTCGTCGTCACCCCGACCGGCGCCGAAACGCTCACGGTCAGCACGCGGGAACTCAGGACGGTGTCGTGATCACGGGCTACACCGGGAAGCTGGGTTGTCAGCGGTGCGGAGCGGTGGTCTCCGACCGGCACGGAATCGGTGGCTGCCGCTCCTGCGGTGCGCAGGGTGTCCCGGTGAACCTGCACGCCCAGTTCGACGCCTATGACCCGATTGCATCTGCCGAGCGGGCTCAGCCCGGCATTTTCCGGTGGCGGGCCGGGTTCCCGATCGAGCCGAACACCTCGGCGATCAGCCTGGGTGAGGGCGATACGCCGGCGATACGTTCCGATGCTCTCGCCGATCGTCTTGGTGTCGCGTCCGTGGTGGTCAAGGACGAAACCCATAATCCGACGTCGTCGTACAAGGACCGTCTCGCTGCCGTAGCCGTCACCAAAGCGGTTGAGTTCGGGGCGCGGACGGTCGTGGTTGCCTCAACCGGCAACCACGGCGCGGCCACGGCAGCGTATGCGGCGAGGGCAGGGCTGGAGTGCGTCGTTCTGACGGCAAGTACCGTGTCGGCGTTGATGGTCGAGCAGATGCGCGCCTACGGTGCCCGGGTCGTCGCGCTCCCGACCATTCCGGACCGCTGGACCGTCATGAAGGCTGCAGTGGAGGAGTTCGGCTGGTTTCCCATCTCGGGTTTTCAGAGTCCGGTGGTGGGCTCCCCGCCGTTCGGAATCGAGGGATATAAATCCATCGCCTTCGAACTGCACGCGCAGCTCACCACGACCCCCACCGCGATCATCGTGCCCACGGCCTACGGTGACGGTCTCACCGGGATCTTCCGGGGATTCGACGAGTTGCGCGCCGCCGGGCACATTCCGAGCGTGCCCCGGATGATCGCCGCGGAAGCGCTCGGCACTCATGCTCAGGCACTCTCGGCGGGTAACACCGATGTCGTGCCCGCGATCGAACGACAGCCGACGTTGGCATTCTCGGCGGGCAGCCCTGTGGGTACCCATCAGACGTTGGCGACAGTGCGCAACAGCCACGGCTGTGCCGTCGGTCCGATTTCCGACGATGCGATTGTGCGGGCTCAAGCGCTGTTGGCCCGCGAGGTCGGTGTCTTCGCCGAGACCACATCGGCGATGAGTCTGGCGGCAGCAGAACGCCTGAGTGACGAAGGAGCCTTTCATGAGACAGACGAGCTCGTGCTCCTGATCACCTCGAGTGGGCTCAAATCCAGCGCAGAAGTAGCAGCCCGTCGCACGGCTGTCCCCGTCGTCAAACCGACATTGGGCGACCTGGTTGCCGTTCTTGCAACCAAGGCCGATGCATGAGTTCCCAGGCACGCGCTGCCATGGATCGGTAATCCGCTCGACGACACGAGAGCGGTCCCACTATTCGAAAGGCTCGGGGATGACCCTGAAATCGGGGGAAGACGACACCGATCCACGCACCGCCGCCACCGGGGCGGCGGAGGTGCGCGTCCGCGGTCCATTGGGTGGATCTGCTCTGATGGAACAGCTCGCATCGCACTGCGTGAGCGCGGCGGCGGGCAGCCCGGCCGACTCCCCCGCCATGACGCGCGCCAAGGAGTGTGTGCTCGACCTGTTGACGCTCGCCCTCGGCGGTACCCGGACCGAGGTCGGTCAGATGGCGCTGCGCAGCAGATCGGCTCCGTTTTTTCCCGATCGATCCGATGTTCGGGGATGCTCGGTCGCCGGAATACCCACCAGCCTTTCTCCAGGCGATGCCGCCGGTGTGAACGGTCTGCTCGGTCATACCCTGCAATGCGACGACGGCATGCGAAGGGCGCACGGGCACCCGGGTATCGCGGTCATCCCGGCCGTACTCGCTGCCGCGCAACTGACCGACGCGGACGGGCCGACATTTCTTCGCGGAGTGATCGCGGGCTACGAAACATTCGGCCGGGTCGGCGCGGCCATCAACCCCGCACACCTGAGTCTCGGATTCCACCCTTCGGGGACGGTGGGCGCACTCGCAGCCGCGGCAGGTGCGAGCTCGGTGCTGGCGCCCGGCGATCTGAACCAGATTCAGAATTCCATGGCCCTCGCCGGAGCTGTCAGTGGGGGCCTCATGGAGTACTCGCACTATGGCGACATGTCCTCCTATTTCGTCGGGGGGAACGCCGCGCGCGTCGGAATCGACGCGGCCCTTCTCGCCCGCGCGGGAATGATGGGACCGCTCACCGTGCTGGAGGGCACGTACGGGATGGCTGCAACCATGGCAAACAGGACCTTGCACGAAAGTGAACTGACCGACATCAAGGAGGACGGCCCGCACATCCTGCAGACCTACACGAAACTGTTCCCGTCCTGTCGACATACGCACAGCGCCATCGAGGCTGCGCTCTACTTGCGGAACGAGCTACCACCCGCCAACGACATCGAGTCGGTCCAGATCGAGGTGTACCGACTCGCGGTCGACGAGTGCAATCGACCCACCGCGGCCAGCCTGGCCGGTGCCGAAAGCAGTCTGCAGATGACCGTGGCCGCCGCCCTTGTCCACGGCGACCTGTCCCTCGAACACCGTTCCTACGAACGCTATTTGGACGATCGGGTGCAAGCATTATCGCGCCGGGTCACCGTCGTCCACGACCCGGGGCTGGACGCAGCACTGCCCGACCAACGACCCGCCCGGCTCACGGTGCGGACAGTGGCAGGCGGAACCTCGCGGGCGCAGGTCGACCTACCGCGTGGTGAACCGGAGCGACCGCTGACCTGGCAGACTCTTACCGCCAAAGCCTGGTCGGCCTGCTCCGGCGTCCTCACCCGGGAGCAGTTCACGCGACTGGAATCGGCCGTGGCCTCACTCGACAGGCCCGGTAGCTTACGGCAGCTGACCGACGCTTTGACATCAAAACAATTGTGAGGCAGTAGATACCGTGCTAATACCGCGAGAGAACTGAATCTCTCACCCTTCCCAGCTCGATGAGAGGTGCTCACTGGCGCCGGTAGTCACCCAGGTAGGCGCCTGCGGCAGTGAGCGGCTCTGTACCGAACCCGCACCCTGATGAGGACCTCATGACAATCTCCGAGCTCACCCCGATAACGAAGGAATCCGGCGCCTCACCGCTCACCGACGCGCTCGAGCAACTGCGCCAGGCCGTCGACGTCCTCGGGCTCGACGACGGCGTCTACTCCATCCTCTCGACGCCACGACGAGAGATGACCGTCAGCGTGCCCCTCCGCCGAGACGACGGCACGATCGAGGTATTCACCGGTCACCGTGTCCAACACAACCTTTCTCGTGGCCCCGCCAAGGGCGGACTGCGCTACAGCCCCGATGTCCGGCTCGACGAAGTACGCGCGCTCGCGATGTGGATGACCTGGAAGTGCGCGCTCCTCGACGTCCCGTACGGCGGCGCCAAGGGCGGCATCACCATCGACCCGCGCCGGTACTCGCCCGCCGAACTCGAACGGGTCACCCGCCGGTACACCAGCGAAATCTCGCCCATCCTCGGTCCCGAGACCGACATCCCGGCTCCGGACATCGGCACAGACGAACAAACCATGTCCTGGGTGATGGACACCTACTCCACCGGACGCGGGCACACCGTCCTCGGCGTGGTGACCGGCAAACCACTCGCACTGGGTGGATCTCTCGGTCGCGCCTCCGCCACCTCGCGGGGTGTAGTCCATACCGCCCTCGCCGCGCTCGATGAGCTCGGCATTGCACCGCACCAGGCCTCGTCCGCCGTTCAGGGATTTGGCAAGGTGGGGCGCGGCGCGGCCCTGTTCCTGCACGAGGCCGGTGTCAAGGTCGTCGCGGTCAGCGATCAATACGGTGCCGTGCACAACGATGCCGGATTGGATGTCCCCGCCCTCACCGAGTTCGTCGACCGGACCGGATCCGTCGTCGGATACCCCGAGGCGCAGACCCTGCCCGACAAGGATCTTCTCCTCTTACTCGAAGTGACGCTGCTGGTGCCCGCCGCGGTGGAAGGCGTCCTCGACGCACACAATGCCGGCGCCGTCCGAGCTCGCATCATTGTCGAAGGCGCGAACGGGCCCACCACGCCGGAAGCCGACGAGATCTTGCAGAACAACGATGTCCTCGTCGTTCCCGACATCCTCGCCAACGCCGGCGGTGTCGTCGTCTCCTATTTCGAGTGGGCACAGGCCAATCAGGCCTATTGGTGGAAAGCCCACGAGGTCGAACAACGTCTCGCCGAGCGGATGCGTGCGGGGTGGCAACGCGTTCGGCAGCACGCGAAAGACAAGAACCTGACACTGCGCACCGCCGCCACCTCACTGGCGGTCAAGACGGTGACCGAAGCGCACCAATCACGGGGCCTGTACCCCTGAGCAGAGTCAGTTTCTTCCGGAGGTGGCGGTGAGTCGAATCCTGCGGCCGTCCTCCGGAGTGGATCCGCATCCGCATCCGCATCTTCCAGTTCGGATGCGGATCCACCCCGCGTCAATCCCACCGCCCCTCTACAGGGAAGCGGTCCGCCACAGCTCGGAACTTTCTGTGTCACACCGCCAGCCGGAACTCACTGGGGCACCTCGCTAGACAACACGACGAACCGAGCAATGATGACCGCCGCGGGCACGCTTCCCCGCTCGCACCGCCACCCGCGAACACGAGCACGGTCGGCACCATTCGATCGTCGACCGGTTCGCCGCCGCCACCAGGCATCCTGGCGGCAATTCGTCGAATAGCGCTGCCGCTGGGGCGTTCACAGGTATGTCGGTCACGTATTGTCCGCGAGTTGTTTCAGCAGTGGAGTCAGACGGTAGTCGAGGAGCTGGCGCATGACGAGGGCTGTGGTGGTCTTCTCGACGCCGTCGATGTCGAGGATGCGGCCAGCGATCCGGTACAGATCGTCGGCGTCGCGGGCGACGACGTGGACGAGAAGGTCTGTGACGCCGCTTAGTCCGTGCACTTCCACCACCTCTGCGATGCCGTCGAGCGCGGCGGCGATGGGCGTCAGCTTGCGCTGCGTGACTGCAGTGAGGATGAACGCGGTCAGCGGGTAACCGAGCGCAGCCGGGTCGATACGGCGTTCGAATGGTCTGAGGACGCCCTGCTTTTCGAGCTTGCCGAGCCTGGCCTGCACCGTGTTGCGGGACAGCTTGGTCTTGTCGGCCAGCGCGATCACGGTGGCTCGTGGGTCCGCGTTCAATGCCTCGAGGATGCTGGCGTCGATGGAATCGATGGTGCTCCGGGTGGGCATATTGCCAACCTCCCACTGATATGAACTCGATGATGCTGCGCAGAATGCTGAAAATCCGCGGCCGGTCTTGCCGAAAGCGTAAGCGGATGATCAACTATTCCACGTTCTGCATACAGAACTCATGTCGTACCGGCAGCCCGAACGCTGCCACCCCAGCTCCGGCCTCATCCCAGTCCGGCTGCCTTTTGCCACACGATCCGCCCGCTCACAACCTGAGCATGCCGATCCACGTTGGCGCCAGGATCCCACAGGCAAGGACGAACCCCATGAACGGCACCCGCACGCTCGACCTGAACACCCTGTCCGAACAGTCACCGACACCCGAGGCGCTTCGCGAGATCGAACGGCGCGTGCTGTGGCTGTCGACGGCGATGATTCACCACGCAAACCGGGTCCGCCCCAACCCGTCGGGGTTGAAGGTCGGTGGCCACCAGGCGTCGTGCGCCTCGATCGCGACCATCATGACGTCGCTGTGGTTCGAGCAGTTGCGCCCGGGTGACCGGGTGTCGGTCAAGCCGCACGCCTCCCCGGTGCTGCACGGCATCAACTACCTGCTCGGCGAGCTGGACGAAAAACACCTGACCACGCTGCGCGAATTCGGTGGGCTGCAGTCGTACCCGTCCCGGATCAAGGACCCGGACCCGGTGGACTACTCGACCGGGTCGGTGGGCATCGGTGCGACCGCCCCGATCTGGGGTGCCATCGCCCGCCGCTTCGTCGACACCCACATCGGCGGCGCCGGCACCGGTCGGCAGTACTCCCTCGTCGGCGACGCCGAACTGGACGAGGGCGCCGTGTGGGAGGCGATCCTCGATCACTCCGTCGCCGAACTCGGCGAGATCGTGTGGATCGTCGACCTGAACCGGCAGTCCCTGGACCGGGTGGTCCCCAACATCGCCGCCGGCCGCCTCGAATCCATGTTCTCCGCCGCCGGCTGGCAGGTGCTCACCGTCAAATTCGGGACCCTGCTCGAGTCGCTGTTCACCCGCCCCGGCGGGCCGGCGCTGCGCACCCGGATCCTGGACATGCCCAACCCCGAATACCAGCGGCTGCTGCGCTGTACCGCCGAGCAGCTGCGCGACCGGCTGCCCGGCGACGGCCCCGACTCGAGCGCGATCGCATCGTTGATCGCCGACCTGGACGACGCCACCCTCCTGGCCGCGATCCGCAACCTCGGTGGGCACGACCTCGACGCCCTGCGCGCGGCCTACGGGCAGATCGACGACACCCGCCCCACGGTGATCATCGCCTACACCATCAAGGGCCGCGGCCTGCCCACTCAGGGGCATCCGCAGAACCACTCGTCGCTGCTCACGGTGGAGCAGTACGAACAACTCGCCGCCGAGCTGGGGATGAACCCGAACAACCCATGGGCCCGGTTCGACCCGGACAGCACCGCCGGCCGGGTCTGCGCCGCCTCCGCCCATTGGTTGCAGCGTGAACCCATCGAGCTGACCACCCCGCCCGCCGTCCCCACCGACATCGGGCGCACCCCGTCCGGGACGTCCACCACCCAGGCGGCACTGGGTCGCGCGTTGCTGGACCTGTCCCGGCAGGCACCCGAGGCCGCCAAACGGGTGGTCACCATCAGCCCCGACGTCTCCTCGACCACCAACCTGGCCGGGTGGCTCAACAAGGTCGGGGTGTGGTCACCGAACGAGCGCCGCAACTGGTTCGACGACGACGCCGAAACCATCATGCACTGGCGGGAAAAGCCCACCGGGCAACACATGGAACTCGGCATCGCCGAAACCAACCTCGTCGGACTGATGGGGGAGCTCGGTGCCACCTGGAGTCGCTGGGGTCAGCCGCTGTTCCCGATCGGGGTGATGTACGACCCGTTCGTCGAACGCGCCCTCGAACCGTGGTCGTACGGGATCTATGCCGGCGGGCAGTCCATCCTGGTCGGCACCCCGTCCGGGGTGACCCTGGCCGCGGAGGGTGGGGCGCATCAGTCGATCAAGACCCCATCGATCGGACTCGAGCAACCCGGCTGCGTCAGCTTCGAACCGGCGTTCGCGATCGACACCGAGTGGGCCCTGCTCGACAGCATCTCCCGGCTGGGGCGCCCGGACGGGTCGTCATCGTATCTGCGCCTGTCGACCCGCCCGGTCGATCAGACCCTGGCGAATGTACCGTCGGATCCGGCGGCTCGGGAGCGTCGCCGCCGGCAGGTGGTCGCAGGCGCCTACACCCTGCGGCATGCTGACAATCCGGTGGTGACGTTGGTGGGGATGGGCGCGATGATCCCCGACACCCTCGCCGCCGCAAACCGGTTGGCCGAGCAGGGTATCGCCGCCGACGTGGTGTGCGTCACCAGCCCCGGACTACTGTTCCAGGCGGTCCAGGCCCGCCGGGGATTGGCCGACGGCCCGTCGTGGATTCTCGATCAGGTGTTCCCGGCGGAGCGGGCGGCACCGATGGTGACCGTCCTCGACGGGCACCCGCACACCCTGGCGTTCCTCACCGGCATCAACCAGGTGCGCGGGGCCGCGCTCGGTGTCAGCAAGTTCGGGCAGGTCGGCTCCCTCGACGACGTCTACCGCTACCACGGAATCGACACCGACAGCATCGTCCGCGCCGCCTTCGATCTCGTCGACTGACTAAGAGAGACAACACGAATGACTACGACACAGACCGGCACCACGGTGACGCTGCCCTCGCTCGGTGAGAACATCACCGAAGCCACCATCACCCGCTGGCTCAAAGCCCCCGGCGAGTACGTCGAGTTCGACGAACCCTTGCTCGAAGTCGCTACCGACAAGGTCGACACCGAGATCCCCTCCCCGATCGCTGGCACCCTGCTCGAAGTGCTCACACCGGAAGACGCATTAGTCGATGTCGGCGCGGCGGTGGCGGTTCTCGGTGCACGGCCGCCCGACGCCGCGGGTGCGCACGCCCAGAGCAGTGCACCCAGCCCTGCGCCTGCCCCCGAGTCCCCGGCAGCCCCAGCCGCGGCCGTCCAGGTCCCGGCTCCGGCGGCCCTGGCTCCGGCTACCCCGTCCGCGCCGGTACCCACTCCGCCGCCGGCACCGGAGTCCCCGGCGGCCGTGCCGCAGGCAGACAGCGGTGATCGGGTAGAGAAGCTGCCGCGTATTCGCCGCACGATCGCGCGGAGGATGATCGAGTCGCTGCAGACTTCGGCGCAACTGACCACGGTCGTCGAGGTCGATATCACCGCGATCGCCCGCCTGCGTACCCGCGAGAAGGAGGCCTTCCACACACGGACCGGGATGAAGCTGTCGTTCCTGCCGTTCTTTGTGGCGGCGGCCATGGAGGCGCTGACCGCGCACCCGGTGATCAACTCCTCGCTCGACGCCGACTGCACCGAGGTGACCTACCACGGTGCTGTGCACCTTGGCATGGCCGTCGACAGCGACAAAGGCCTGATGGTCCCTGTCATCCGCGATGCCAACGGGTTGCGGATCCCCGCACTCGCCCGGGCGATCGCCGGTGCCGCTGACAGTGTGCGCACCGGCGCCATCCGCCCCGACGACCTGTCCGGTGGCACGTTCACCATCACCAATACCGGCAGCCGTGGGGCGCTGTTCGACACCCCTATCGTCAACCAACCGCAATCAGCGATTCTCGGGATCGGAACCGTGGTCGAACGCCTCGTTCCCACCCGCGGCGAGAGCGGCGAACTGCGGATCGATGTTCGGTCGGTGGCCTACCTGTCGCTATCGTACGACCACCGCATCGTCGACGGCGCCGACGCCGCACGCTACCTGACAGCGGTCAAACGGCGACTCGAGAATGGCTTCCCAGTCGAGGACCTACAGTGACCGCCCCCTACTCGAAACTGCAGAGCGAACCGTTGAGTGGGTACGAACGGGAACTGCTCGCCTTCTCGGTCCGATGGGAACCCTACGGCGGTGGCGACGAATTCATCCTTCCGCACTTCGGAATCGGTCCGGCGCTATTCTATCGGCGGGTTCTCGATGCCCTGCGCCCCGTCCGCGACCACCAGCTCTCCCCCGACGAGCAGAAGCGGCTGCTTGATTTCTGCATACGAAAGCTCGACGCGCAGTATGGGATCGGCGGCGGCGCCGACTGCCTTGTGCAGTGCGAGAAGCAATGACGGTCACCGCTAAGCCACCGGCTCGCCTCCCGTATCTCTCTCGCGTCCCGATTCCGAAAGTCTCCTCCGGCCCGAATATCCGAGTGAAATTCCATGAACTCTCGTCAGTACCACCAGTATCGCCAGCGGCTGCGTGCCAGGTGGACCGATGCCCACCGCCCGCGCACGCATCCCGACTACGAGGGGGCGCGCCTCATCGAGTTCGCCAGAATGTGGGCCCCCTACGGAGGCGCCCCTGAGGGGGAGATCCTCGTCCACTTCGGCATGACCACGCACCGGTTCACCGAGCGATTGTGGCAGCTCATCCCCGAGTCCCACTGCAGCCACGACGAGGTGCGCAGTTTAACGAGCGCCTACCCGCGCCACCGGCGACCGCTCGGTTTCCCACCCTTTCGATATGCCCTCGGCGATCTGTCACGTGAACAACGCGGGTGAACGAGGGTGTGCGCTGGCCTCATCGAAGTCGGGGAAGGCATCAGAGCAGGAAAATTTGGTAGGAAGAGATGTGGAACCGCGAAAACGACACTGACATTCTCGACTTCGCGCTTCTCTGGGAACCTCTCGGAGGGCCCGCACCGGAAACCGTGACGGCCGCCTTCGCCATCGACATCAGCGAGTACACCCATCGACTCCGCAAGGCGGCGAGGACCCAGTTGACACGACTTCAGTACGGCGTCACATCTGCAGAGCACATCTACGGGTTGTCCGCCATGACAGACCTTGGTCGAGATCCCGCTGAAGCGCGCCGCACAACGTGACCAGATCTTCCTGGGATTCGTTGTTGACGAACCTTTGGCCGTCGAACTATCTATCTCGCGCGGCACCATGGTGCCGTACAAGATCACAGAGGGAACTGCACAGTGAGTACACCGATCGCTGACGTCGTCTCGATTCGAGCCGACCGACCGTCCGAAGACCGTCCTGCCCGCCCATCGCACGAGCGGGTGACCGGGGCCCAAGCGGTGATCCGGACGCTCGAGGAACTCGGCGTCGACTACGTCTTCGGCATCCCCGGCGGAGCGATCCTCCCCGTCTACGACCCGATGCTCGAATCCACGCGCATACGACACATACTGGTGCGGCACGAACAGGCCGGGGGCCACGCCGCCACCGGCTACGCACAAGCCACCGGCCGAGTCGGCGTCTGCATGGCCACCTCCGGACCCGGTGCCACCAACCTCGTCACCCCCCTTGCCGATGCCCAGATGGACTCCGTTCCCGTGGTCGCCATCACCGGACAGGTCCACTCCAGCCTGGTCGGTACCGACGCGTTCCAGGAAGCCGACATCTGCGGCATCACGATGCCGATCACCAAACACAACTACCTGGTCACCAACGCCGCCGACATTGCCCGCACCCTCGCCGAAGCGTTCCACATCGCCTCCACCGGTCGGCCGGGTGCGGTCCTCGTCGACATCCCGAAGGACGTCTTACAGGCACCGACCAGCTTTTCGTGGCCACCCGAGTTGCATCTGCCCGGATACCGGCCGGTGACCAAACCGCACGCCAAACAGATCCGAGCCGCCGCCGCACTCATCACGTCGTCGACCGCGCCCGTGCTGTATGTCGGCGGAGGGGTGGTCAAAGCCGACGCCGCCGTCGAACTCCTCGACCTCGCCGAACTCATCGGAATCCCGGTAGTGACCACCCTCATGGCCCGCGGCGCCTTCCCCGACAGCCACCCGCTGCATTACGGCATGCCCGGAATGCACGGCACCGTCGCCGCTGTCGCCGCAATGCAGAGAAGTGACCTGCTGATCGCACTGGGCGCCCGATTCGACGACCGGGTTACCGGCCACCTCGACTCGTTCGCCCCACACGCGAAAGTCATCCACGCCGACATCGACCCCGCCGAGATCGGCAAGAACCGACACGCCGACGTCCCGATCGTCGGTGACTGCCGCCGCATTCTCACTGAACTGCTCACCACCCTGCGCCATAGGTTCGAGACCTCACCCCCACCGGACCTGACCGGCTGGCGTGAGGTCTTGGACCGGATCCGCGGCCAATATCCCCTCAGCTACACCACACCGGCGAACGGAATGCTCTCACCGCAGTTCGTCATCGAAGCCGTCGGAAAAGCAGCAGGACCCGGCGCCATCTACGCGTCGGGGGTCGGTCAACACCAGATGTGGGCCGCGCACTTCGTCGGGTTCGAACAACCCCGCACCTGGCTCAACTCCGGCGGGCTGGGCACCATGGGATACGCCGTCCCCGCCGCGATCGGCGCGAAACTCGGAGCCCCCGACCGCGAAGTGTGGGCCATCGACGGCGACGGATGCTTCCAGATGACCAACCAGGAACTCGCCACCGCAGCCATCGAGGGCATTCCGATCAAGGTGGCGCTGATCAACAACGGCAGCCTCGGGATGGTCAAACAACTCCAAGCCCTCTTCTACGAAGAGCGGTACTCCAGTATCGATCTGGCCACCCATTCCCGCCGGATCCCCGACTTCGTCGCACTCGCCGAAGCCCTCGGATGCGCCGCCCTGCGCTGCGAACGCGAAGAAGACGTCGACCGCGTCATCGCCCAGGCCAGAACCATCAACGACAGACCGGTCGTCATCGACTTCATCGTCAGCGACGACGCTCTGGTCTGGCCCATGGTCGCCGCCGGCACCAGCAACGACCACATCATGGCCGCCAAAGGAATCCGCCCCCTCTTCGACGAGGAAGACTAATCTGGGGGGATTGTCCGGGGACCTGCGCAGGCCCCATTCGAGAGCACGAAACGGATCGCGCCCGAAGGTCGAATCCCTGATCTGTGAGTTGCACCGTCGTCACCACCGACACACGAATGAACCCTGGCGAGAGGCGACGAATCGCCAAGTTCGCATGGTCGGTGTACGGGAACAACCTTCGAACAGCCTGACCCGCCCAAGGCCGAGGTCGGGAACCTACTCCTGCATCTTTCTCGACCTTGCCGTAAACCACTCGAGGTCGCCAGCAAGCGTATGTCGCACTGCGCCAACAACGGCAGCACGAGCGCAACTTTCAAAGGTGTCTGAGCTTGAACGGAAGAAGCATCGTCGGCAAACGACTCACGAGATCATGGTCAGCACAATTGTCAATCTCAACCGGGCTCAAGCAGCGATCACCGAGTACCAGGGATGTCCGTCGATATGGAGGACTCTGTGCCCCTGGCGGATTCCGGGGCGATGGGCCCGCGGTCGCCAGGGCGGCTGCGGATCCTTGGATGGCCGTCGAGACGGCCTTGATCGCGGGGTGCGTGTCGCTGCCGACGCGGAGCGCGATCGACGTCGAGCTGGGCTCGTCGGCGAAGATCGTGAGGCTGCTCGGCATCCGGTGTGTCCGCCACAGCAGGCCGGGGAGAAACGCGTTGGCATGCCCCGCCGGCACCAGCTGAACATGGATGGAGAGGTTGGCCGCCTCGACGCGAATGTCGGTTTCGAAGCCGCTTCCCGGCACCGGGCGATGGCCTACTGTCCGCCCACGCTGCCTTCAGGTTCCATGACCCATGCGTCGTAGCGTGCGTGGCAAGGTCGAGCGAGGTGTTGTCCCCCGGCCGAGCGAGATTCAGGGGGTCGTGCCCGATCGGCAGTCGGGTCACCTCGGGTGGCACGGGGTACGGGTAGCCAGGAACTGCTCGGTGATCAACAGGTCTGAGTCGCGAGACAGCAGCGCAGGCAGTGCGTTGCTGGGCTTCGCCTCGATAACCTCAACACGCAGGCGTTTGTGCCTCAGTATGGCCAGCGCCGGGAACGATGGATTCGGCCACGGTCTGGAATGCGCCGACCCGGATCGGGCCTACAGGCTCGTGCACGGCTGCCGCGAGGTCGGCGCCTGCCGTTCCAGCTGCCTGGCGTGCCCGACTAGCACCTGCCCCTCGGCGGTAAGCCGGACTTGCGGCCCACTCTCTCGAGCAGTTTCACGCCGGTGGTCTCCAACCTGGCTCAGTTGCTGCGAGACGCCGGACGGGGGCCAAGCGTAGTGCGGCGGCTCCTGCCGCGATGGCCCCGAGCCGCTCCAGTTCGTGCAGGAGGCGCAGTCTCCGCAGGTCAAGAATAATAACCGCCAAAATCGGAAGAAGGAGTGACGCAATTACTTCACAATATTCACCTTGTGTGAATGATTAGTTAGTCCCCATACTCGTGACATCGATCACACGACGCGAACGTCTCGCGTCGAGATTATGGACGAAAGAGGAAAAGTGGCTACGCAATCGCACCAAAGCCAGCGCCGCGCGCTGCAAGCGAGCCTGGTGGGCAGCACGCTCGAATTCTACGATTACATCATCTTCGGCCTCGCGGCTGCGCTCGTATTCCCCCAGATTTTCTTCCCACACAGCTCCCCCGTTGCGGGCACGCTGAGTGCCTTCGCGACCTTCGCGGTCGGCTTTGTGGCACGCCCGATCGGCGCCGCCATCGCCGGTCACTTCGGCGACCGCATCGGCCGCCGCAAGGTGCTTCTCGTGACCCTGCTCGCCATGGGCGCGGCTACCGGAGGTATAGGCCTGCTGCCGACTTTCGATCAGGTCGGCATCTGGGCGCCCACGCTGCTCGTGGTTTGTCGCATCATCCAGGGCCTGTCGCTCGGCGGTGAGTGGAGCGGATCGGTACTGCTCGCAGTCGAGCAGGAGGGGGGTAGTAAGCGCAAGGGTTTCTTCGGAAGCATCCCGCAGGCGGGCGATCCACTTGGCCTGTTGCTCGCCAACGGCGCGTTCTGGCTCGCCAAGGCGTTCACCGACGACGAACAGTTCATATCGTGGGGCTGGCGCGTACCGTTCCTCGGTGGCCTCGTGATCATCGCCATCGGCATGTGGCTGCGACTGCGAATCACGGAAACCCCTGAGTTCGAGCAGCGAATGGAGACGACCGAGGCGGTACCCACCCCACTGCTGACGGTGCTGCGCCAGCAGCCCGTGACGTTCCTGCTCTCCATGGGCTGCCGGATCGGCAACGACGTGGCGTTCTACATCGTCACTGTCTTCGCCATCATCTATGTCAAGGAACAGAATCTGATGTCCGACTCGGTGATTCTGATGTCCACCATGTGCGCCGCCGGCCTCGCGGTCGTCACCACACCGCTCATGGGCATGCTCGCTGACCGCATCGGTGTGCGAAAGCTGGCCCTGTTCGGCCTGGTCGGACTCGCAATCGGCGTCGGAGCGTACTTCCCCCTGCTGAACACCGGCCGGCCCGGCCTTGCGATCGCCGCTGCGGTGTTCACCAATGGCATTGCCGCCAAGGCGGTCTGGGCCCCATACGCCAGCCTTCTCGCCTCGCTGTTCCCGCCGGAGACCAGGTTCAGCGGCATGGCCTTCAGCTTTCAGCTGGCCGGCATCGTCGGCGGCGGCATTGCCCCGTTCGTTGCGGCCATGTTGCTCGACACGACCGGCTCGTCCACAGCAATCACGATTTACGGCCTGATCGCAGTTGGCATCAGCATCTTCTGCGTCGCGACAGTTCGCGGCTACAACCAGCCTAAGCGAAAGCCGGCAGAGGGCTCGCCAGCACCGGTTGCTGCCGTCCACTGATTGCCCGAAACGATTGCTAAGAAAAGAGATTGGTATGACCACCGCAACAGCATCCATCCCGACCCTCCCCCAGTTCGACGACATCACGGTCGCACGCCTGCAGCGGCTGCAGGCTCAACTCGCCGAGTCCGATTTCGATGCGCTCGTGTGCTGCGGCTTCGAGAACATTCAGTACGCCACGGGCTACCGCAGCGCGCCCGGTGTCAACCGCCGGGCCCAGCGGATGGCGGCAATCGTCACGACGAACACGGTCCTGCTTGTGGGGGGCACCGCCGAATCGGCGCCCGCAATCGCTGGCGGCTTCGCTCCGGACCGCTACATCCCGTATGGCACGTTCTTTTTCGACTCGATCGTCGACGATCACCCCGCATTGCAGACGGCGCCCCAGCAGGCCTCACTCGGCTCCGCAGTGGCCTACGCCGCTCGGCTGATCTCCTCGGCAGGTGTCGTGGGAGTCGACAATGAGGATTGCTCGATCGAGGTCAGAGATGCCCTTGTGAATGCACTTCCCGGGGCATCCTTCCGCAACGCCAGCGGCTGGCTGCAGTCCGTTCGGAGCATCAAACTCCCCGGCGAGGTCGATCGACTCCGCCATGCTGCGCGACTTGCCGAGAATGGGGTCACCGCGGCGATCGAGGCGGCGAGGCCTGGGGTTACTGAGAACGAACTGGCCGCGATCGTCGCACGCACCATGTCCGAGGGGGGTGCCATCCCAAAGTTCATCACCCTCACCACCGGCGTCCGGTCGGCACTGGCGGATGAGTTCTCGACCGATGCGGTAGTTCGAGAGGGAGATTTGCTTCGCTTCGATATCGGCTGCGACTACGACGGTTACCGCTCCGATATCGGTCGCACCGCAGTCATCGGTGAGCCGACGGCCCTGCAAAGTGATCGCTATGCCGCCATCCTCGCCGGCGAGTTGCGCGAGATCGAGATCGCCGCACCGGGAGTGCCTGCGGCACAGCTGTTCAACGAGGCCATCGAAACCGTCGAGGCGGCCGGCGTGATCAAGCCGTATCGGCGCCAGCACGCCGGGCACGGGATCGGCCAGCAGATCTACGAGGGCTTCCGGGTGGCGTCCGACGAAACCCACGTACTCGAGGTTGGGAACGTACTCTGCGTGGAGACGCCCTACTATGTGCTCGGCTGGGGCGGCATGATGGTCGAAGACACCCTGGTGATTACGGAGGACGGCTGCGAGAGCCTCACAATCAGCACCCGAGACCTGCGGGTCGTCTCGTGACCAGCCCCTACACCGGAAAAATGGCCTGTCCACGCTGCGCGAGGCTAGTCGCAGAGGAGTTCGGGGTCGGGGGCTGCCGGTCGTGTGCGGCAGACGGAGTCCCCGTTAACCTGCACACCAATTTCTTGGACTACGACCCAGTAGCGTCGGCCGATCCCAACGAGCCGGGGATCTTCCGTTGGCGCGCAGGCTATCCGATCGCACCCACTTCTCGTCCCGTCAGCCTGGGTGAGGGGAACACGCCCGCTTTCCGATCTGAGGCGCTAGCGAAACATCTCGGCGTGCGCTCGGTCATTCTCAAGGATGAGAGTCAAAACCCCACGTCGTCATACAAGGATCGCCTGGCCGCCGTCGCCATCACCAAAGCAGTCGAGATGGGGGCACGAACAGTAGTAGTTGCCTCCACCGGAAACCACGGAGCCGCTGCAGCGGCGTACGCTGCCGCGGCGGGCCTTGAGTGCGTGGTACTCGCCGCGCGCAGCGCCTCCGTACTCATGGTGGAGCAGATGCGCGTCTATGGAGCGCGGGTCATTGCGCTGCCGACCATTCCGGATCGATGGACCGTGATGCGTGCGGGGATCGAGGAGTTCGGCTGGTTTCCGGTCTCCGGCTATTCCGGGCCGCCGATCGGCTCGCCACCATACGGCATCGAGGGGTACAAATCGATCGCGTTCGAACTGTTCGAGCAGCTCGGCGGTTCGCCGTCGAAGGTCATCGTGCCCACCGCGTACGGTGATGGGCTGACAGGTATCGCACGTGGCTTCGAAGAACTCCGTGCCGTCGGCCACATCGACGCCCTGCCACGCATGATCGCCGCGGAAGCCCTCGGCCCGCACGCACGGGGGATCCGCAACGACTGCGGGGACGTTGTCCCAGAGATCGAGCGGCGACCGACGCTCGCGTTCTCCGCGGGAACGCCGGTCGGGACATACCAGACGCTCGCGACGATCCGTCGGACCGAAGGGGCCGCGGCCGGACCGGTTTCCGACCGCGAAATACTTGATGCACAGGCACTCATCGCCCGTACAACTGGAATCTATGCCGAGACCACGTCGGCGATGAGCCTTGCTGTGGCTGTACAGCTGCGCGATTCTGGGGCACTCAGCGGCAAGGACCAGATCGTCCTGGTCATCACCTCGAGTGGACTGAAGTCAGCGGCCGAGACGAGTGCCCAGCGGGCTGATATCCCTGTGATTGAACCGACCATCACCGCGCTGCGGACGGTCCTGTAGGGCAGTTCCGACAGCGGTTAATGGCGGCGACAGACCGTATGTTCGGTCCGACCGCTGTGGATATCAGCGGCCGGACCGAACAGGTCCTTCACCTTTGAACGAGCGAAGGATCGTCCGGGGGTGACTCGCCCCAAAGCGACTCCACGGCCATGTTGAGAGCGGTCTGCGACAGACGCCAGCGCCGCAGCCCACACCTCGTGCTGGTCGTCGACCGGCACGATCCTCAACAGCTGATCCTTGGGTAGTCGAACAAGAACAGGACAAGGACCATCTTAAAACCGCCATAGATGCGCATTGACGCAACTAAGTACGGCCGCTAGCACATACGCGGCTGCGCGACAGACGCTTTGGAATTTCGCTGTCGAGCGATCGGACCACCCTCCGGGGACTCCCCGCGCCGGGACGGGGACGCGACGAGCGGGAACCTTGACCATCACCACCACTTCCTTCACGCTTGATGGTCGTCCTCATGCGGACGGTTGCTCACCTCCCACGCGTGCGGCGTTAGACTCGGTTGCCGCAACGTGAGCCGGGAGATCTGCAGCCAACGCGTGCCCCGGCATCCGATGTGGGTCAGCACTTCATGCGTCCGAGGCTACGGAGGCAAGCAGGACGACGAGGCCGGCGTGACGGTCCTCGGTGACGCTCGCCGACGGTGCCGTTTTCGGGGAACAGCTGCTCACCTGACCGTTCGGTGGACCCCAGGTCGGCGTCGAACCGATTACCACCGCTGCGGTTCAGAACCAACACGTACCCACCGCTGACACCGCCTCCAGGTGAGATGTCTTGCGCGGCCCACCAACCCCCCAACCGGCCCAGCCGGGCGCAGGGGTACCCCGTTCCTTGGCCACCCCGAAGAGCGCGGTCGGGTCTACCGTTGTTCGGTGGTTACTACCGAGCACCATCGTTGCAGCTGCTTGACAGAAACCATGTAGAGACACCCGTCGAGAGGTTCACCGCCGGGGGTATCCTGATAATTTTCCGCCACCACGTCCGGGAGGTCGCTGCATGGACGCCTGGAGTATCCGAGACTTCGCACCCGAAGACCTCGACGCAGTGGTCCGCATGGACACCGACTCCACTACGACGGACCAACCGCCACTGTTCGGACTGTCGGATGTGGTGTCGAGCCTGTCGAACCACCACCCGGCCGTGGTCGCAGTAATTGACGGGAAGGTGGTCGGGACCGCGATCAGCCGCGTCGACGAGGACCGTGCATGGATCGTGCGCATCTCCCTCCACCCCGACTGGCGCCACCGCGGCCTCGGCAGCGCCCTGCTCTCGCAACTCGAGCACCGACTCCTCGCCAAAGGAGTACGGCGCCTGTCCGCTCTCCTCCCGGACGGCGAGACCGGCGCGGCCGCCCTGACCAACTCCAGCTTCCGAGCGCGCAGCGGCGTCACCTACTACGAAAAGACCGAAACCGTGTCACCACAGACGGCGGCCGTCCTCACCCGCCTCGGCGGCGGAGTCCCACCGGCCGGACTGTAAAAACAGGTAGCGGGCATGACCGACGAGAAATCCCTCATCGAACGCCGCATCGTTCTGCCACTGTCGCGACCCGCGCTCGCCGCCGACCACGGCGTGACAGCGCCGCGAGCCGTGGTGCTCTTCGGTCCGCCGGGGACGGGCAAGACGACCTTCGCCCGAGCCATCGCCAGCCGCCTCGGCTGGCCCTTCGTCGAACTGTTCCCCTCCCGGCTCGCGACGAACGGAAACGGACTCGCCGTCGGCATCGGTGACGCATTCGCCTCGCTCGACGAACTCCAGCACGTCGTCGTCTTCATCGATGAGGTCGAGGAAGTCGCCTCCCGGCGACACCCCGGCTCACCATCCGTCGGCGTGGTCAACGAACTGCTCAAATCGATCGTCACCTTCCGAGAGCGCGGCGGCCGGCTCCTGGTATGCGCCACCAACTCCGTTCGAGCACTCGACGAGGCGTTCCTGCGACACGGCCGGTTCGACTACGTATTACCCATCGGCGCACCCGACGCAGACGCCCGGCACGCCCTGTGGGAGCGCTACCTCGGCAACGAGGACGTCGACGTATCCGCACTCGTCGCCGCCACCGACGGCTACACGCCCGCCGACGTCGCCCACGCGGCACGGACCGCCGCGCAAGCGACCTTCGAGTGCAGTGTCGACTCCGGCGGCCGCTGCCACGCCAGCACCCAGGACTACCTCGACGTCATCAGCACCGTCCGCCCCACCCTCACCCCGAACATGATGAGCGAATTCACCGAAGACATCGACAACCACGCCCGCACCTGAACCCGACACATACGCCACCACCCTCATGTCGCACTAAACGCTGGGCGGGTCCTGAGCAGCGGCCGATACGGTCCCTCCGCTCGCCGAGGTCCGTGTCGTCGAGGACGTGGGCGAAGTACGGATACAGGTCTCCGGGTCATCGCGTCGGTGCCCCGTCCGGCACTAGCGCACCGACCACTCGATCCCGAGATGCTCAGGTAGCCTTCCGATGTCGGCCGCCGGATGCGCGGTCGTGCTGACCGACAAGTCGGCCCCGGGAGCATCCTCCGGCGGTCTCCGCCCGCATCCGCGTCGATCGAACCGCACCGCTCGAAATGCAGCCGGGTCGAAGAATCTGGGCCCCAGGTGCACGACCGCGTCCCGGTCCACCGTGCAGATACCCACCGCAGTTTTGACAGGGTTTCCGAGATACTCGACGTGTTCGTTTCCGACCACTCGATCATCCGCCGCGCCACGACGCCGCTCGGGACCCGAGGTGTCCGCGATGCAGGCGTGGCTCGCGTCCTGTGCGATTGCGTGCGGACCGGTCACCGTCGACGTTCTCGACGTCCGCCCGGTTTGCGACCCGCCGCCCAGCGGGCCACGCGCTGTCAGCATCTGGCCATCGCGGCGATCCGCAGGGCGCGGGTGCGGGATTGGTGCGCGATCATGAGAAGCCGTGCGTGCTCGGCGTGGCCCTCGTGGACGGCGGCCAGGATATCGCGGTGCTCGGTTTCGATCTGCTGCAGATTCGATTCGGCCTGCGCTTCTTCCGCGTCGTACACCCGAAGCTGGGCGTCGAGTCGATCCATCAATTCGGCGATCGTCTGGTTGTGTGCAGCGCTGCGCAGCGCACCGTGCCATTCGTTGTGAAGGGCCAGGCTGGTGGCGGGGTCGGGGGTTTCGACGGCCTGGTCCGATATGTCTGACACCCAGGTCGCACCGCGCCGCGGCGCCACCTCACCTCCCGGCGACCGCCCGTCGGCGCCGCGCCGCCGCCGGCCCGCGGTGCTGTTGCCGTGGGTGGTTCCGGTTCTGCTGATCCTCGGCTGGCAGTGGGCGTCGTCGACCGGCGCGATATCCCCGTCGATCCTTCCCCCGCCCAGCACGGTGCTCGCCACCGCGGATCAGCTGTGGACGTCGGGCGAACTGCAGTGGCATCTTCTGGTGAGTGTGCGCCGGATCCTGATCGGGTTCACCCTCGGCGCCTCCCTCGGCCTGCTGCTCGGCTTCCTCGTCGGGCTCTCGAAGATCGCGGAGGGGCTCGTCGACCGCACCCTGCAGATGCTGCGGGCGCTGCCACACCTCGCGCTGGTGCCGCTGCTGATCGCCGCGTTCGGCATCGGGGAACTGCCGAAGATCGTCCTCGTCATGCTCGGCGTGATCTTCCCCGTCTACCTCAACACCGTCGCGGGTATCCGTACCGTGCGCAGGTGCATCATGATTCGCTGCCGCTCCAGCAGGCTGAGAGCGCGAGTCAAGCTGGCATCCTCAACCGACCCTGGCAGCGACACCCGACGTCCTTATTCCGCGCAGACACCTTCCCTGCCGCCGACGCAGTTCTCCGTCACGCTTCGATGGTGCCGCTCCACGGCGGGAAGCTGGCGACCCCACATCGTGGCGCCGCCAGCTTCCCGTGCATGAACCCGCTCCTGCGGAACGCAAAACGGAATCACTCCGGCGCCACCGGAGTTTGAGTACAGATCATACTAAGCGACTTGAAACGGCGGAATCAGTAGCGGCTAGGTACAAATGCGGATTCCCATCCGTAGCCGAACCTGCATTCTGGAGGTGAGCCGGCTGGCTGGCGTCGGTAGACCAAACAAGTGGAGGTAAGCGTCACATGCGATTCATCTTGATGTCTGAGTGTGGTACGCGTCGCGGCACGACACATCATCGTCGATACTTCGACATGATTGAGGAAGCCGTATTCGCCGAGGAGATGGGCTTTTACGGCTGGGGAACGTCCGAGCATCATTTCTTCAATGACATCGCCGTCACACCGTCTCCAGAGTGCCTGTACACGGCTGTTGCACTGAAAACTAACCGCATCCGCCTTCGGTACATGAGCAGGCTGGTTTCCGCTATTCATCCCATCCTCATTGCGGAACAAACAGCGGTGACGGACATCCTTTCCAACGGCCGTATCGAGCTCGGAACGGCGCGCGGCAACACTTTGCTTCAGTTGGACGCTTTCGGTGTGTCACTGGAGGAGACAAAGGGCCGCTCCGAAGAGGCCCTCGAGCTCATCGTACGAGCACTGAGCAATGACACCTTCAGTCACGAGGGTAAGTACTGGGGCACAATTCCGGAACGACGATTGTCGCCCAAGAGCCTTCAAGAGCCCCATCCCCCCTTGTACAAGATTGCACAGGGCGCAGAATCTGCGGCCGATGCTCGGCGGCGGGGGCTGGGCATGATCACCTCAGACCTGTATCTCGGCTGGGACACGCTCGGAACCTACCTGGACGCGTACAACAACGTTCCGGCAGACGATATTAACCCCGTGGGAAAGTATGTCGTGAAATCGGCTGCAAGCAGTGTAATGACCGCCCGCTGCGCGAAGACCAACGACGAGGCTCTGGCTCATGCAGAAGATGATCTACTCATGTTCGCTCAGATGATCATCAACGATGTGTACGTCCAACTCGCGGAGCGCTCCCCCGAGCAGTATGGCGGTTTCACCCGTTTCGCCGAACTCAGAGAGCATGCTGACGATGCGGCTTGGCTCCGTGAGTGCGGACCAACCGTTCTGGTCGGCGACCCCGAACACTGCGTGCAGCAGGTGCAGCGCACAGCGGAGATGGGCGCCGATGAAATCATCCTTCGCATCGATGGCGGAACTCACGACGAGATTATGCAGTCGATCGAGCATTTCGGTCGCTACGTCATTCCGTACTTCAGCAACCCGGGTGGTGTTCTCCGCAGCGGGCCTGTCGGATTGCTGCCCGGTGACCCTCGCCAGGTCGCCAGCTATGAGAAGACCGCTGTGTCAGGGAATGCCTAGCCATGGCGCCATTCAGGAGACCTGAGCTTGCGGCCGTCCACGATCGGGTGGTGGCCGCGATCGCCAATCGAGATCCTGTGACGTTCGCAGAATTGTACACCGACGATGGTGCGTTGCTTTTGCCGACCGGAAGAGTGGTAACAGGGCGTTCCGCAATACAGGAGGAGTTCGCTTCCTGGTTGGCGCAGGGTTTCGTTCGTCAAACCGTCGAGCTTGTCACCCTCAGCACTGACGAGAACTTCTCCATCGAAGAAGGACAAGCAATCGGAGAGTTCGAAACCCCGGATGGTCGCACCGAATCCAAGAGTCACTATCTTATCGTCCACAAGCGACAACCAGATGGCACGTGGTTGATGCATCGAGATATCTGGACGACAATCCCCGATATGGAGACGCCCGGGGTGTCGTACTGATGCTGAGCGTCGAAGAGTACTCGTCTGAGGATGCAACCGGACTGGCGGAGCTCATCGTATCTGGACATGTGACACCGGAAGAAGTGCACGCCGCGGCCCTTGAAGCAGTCACCGCAACCGACAAGAGGCTGAAGGCAGTGGTCGAAGGACCATGGGACGAGCCTCTCGAATCGTCGCGATCAGGGGTCTTTGCGGGAGTGCCGTTCGTCCTGAAGGACATCCTTTGTCATGCTGCTGGGGTGCCGGTCCACTCTGGCAGCGCTTCTCTCGCGGAGGGCGCCGTTTTCGGTCACGACTCACTACTCATGTCCCGGTTTCGAGACGCCGGACTCGCGACAATTGCAACGACTAAAACACCCGAGTTTGCGCTGAGTGTGGGAACCGAGCCACGTTGGGGTGGCCCCACCCACAACCCGTGGGATCCCAACCGAAGCGCAGGCGGATCCAGTGGCGGTTCCGCCGCACTCGTTGCAGCAGGTGCGGTTCCGATCGGACACGCGAATGACGGGGCCGGGTCCATCCGGATACCCGCCTGTCATACCGGACTCGTGGGTCTGAAGCCAAGCAGGGGCCGTATCCCTATCGGCCCAGACCTTCAGGAGGTGATGTACGGAAACGCCACAGAGTTTGCTGTCACTCGAACAGTCCGCGACACGGCACTCCTTCTCGACGCCGTACATGGCAATGCTCCGGGTGAGAAGTATGCCGCGCCAGGGCCCGGCCGGCCCTACGTGGATGAGCTGAGACCGCAGGAGGAGTTTCCTCTGCGCATCGCAGTCTGCGCCGACTCATGGAGTTCCAGATCCGTTGACCCCGAGGTGGTCACGGTGATCGAATCGACGATGTCGGCGCTTCAGGAAATGGGTCACCACGTGGAGTATGTGCGTCCTCCAATCGACTGGGAGGATTTCCTTTCCGCACTCACCGTCACCTGGTGTGCCGGCACGGCTTCAGCGGTAGTTCCTCTTTTCGAGGCATCGGCCGGAAATGTGAGGAGAGAGCACTTCGAAGCAACAACGCTTGCTTCTGCCGATGCGGGTCGACATCTGACCCCACTCGACCTTGGGCGTGCCTTTGACATCTACAACAGGGCAAGTCGGGTTATGGGCTCGTTCTTCGAGGAATGGGACCTATGGTTAACACCGACCGCAATTGGAGTGGCTCCTACACTCGGTTACTTCGATGCAGACAACGATTCCTACAACGCCGCGGAATGGGTGCGCAAGTGCGCGGAGTACTACCCAACATGCGCTCTCTATAACGTCGTCGGAGCGCCAGCGGTCAATGTACCTATCGGTGTCAGCACTGCTGGGTTGCCCATCGGAGTGCAGCTTGGAGCGGCGGTGTTCAGAGAAGACCTCCTCATCCGGACCGCCTCAGCACTCGAGCAAGCACGGCCGTGGTCTGATCGGCGGCCGAAACTCCACATCCAGAATATTGGGAGGGATACATGATTGTCGTAATCGACGTCGGCAGCCAGGGCTATAGCATGTCAGTCGATGAGGTGAACAACTTCGGAAGCCTCGCTGTGCGTCCAACGGCGGCAGTGGCGAACTCGCTCGAAGCTGCGGTCTCGGAGTTGGGGGCGGGACACCTCGACGGTGACCACCTATGGATCGAGATCGATGGACTCCGCGATCGTGGACCGAAAAACGTGGAGTGGAGGGAGAAGCTCACGAAGATGATCGACTTCGCAGATCAGCATGGATGGGTCGACGGTGGTCGCCGCGTTCGGGCCCACATCGAGTGAGTTGATCGACCAGCTGCAGTAAGCCAGGTGCCTCCCTGATCACAAACCAGTTCGCTGCCTAACGAGCAACTGACTCAGAGGTGATCAGGGAGGCGATCTCGGATCGCCGCTGCGCACCACATTTTGCCAGGATATGGGCAACGTGTGTGTCTACCGTGCGCCGCGAGATGATCAAGGAACTGGCAATCTGCTTGTTCGTCATGCCCTGGGCTATCAGACCTGCGATCTGCCGCTCACGATTCGTCAGACCTGCAAGCCCCGGATATGCGTCGTGAACATCGGATTGAGAGGGGTGTGTCTGTTCATTCCGAGCAAGAGTGGACGGAGTATTCAGTTCGTCGTGCGACGGTCTTGCGAGTCCGGGTATTCCCTCGACCCCGGCACGCAATCCTTCGGCGGTTGCTCGAGCAACGTCGGCATTGGACAGTTCTCTGGTCAGTCGGGACATGCTTGTTTCGCGATGTCTGTGGAGCCGGTCGAACCCCATCAATGGGGACCCCGCGGTACCCCAGTACGCGCCGGTCGCTGCCAGCAGCGCAGCCGCCTTGGGGAATTCGCCGTCCGCCGTAGCGATCCATGCGAGCAACTCACCTACGAGCGTGACACCAAGGTGGTCTTCAACCGTTGCCATGATGCTCAATGCCTCGTCAGCCAACGTTCCGGAACTTTCGGTCTCGCCTTTCATGAAGTGAATGAGTGAGCGAACCCACATCATGTACGCCAGACACCATCGGTCACCGCTGTTGAGGCAAATTTCTGCACACTGGTTACAGGACTCTTCAGCTTGATCGAAATAGCCAAACACGCAATATATCTCCGCCTGTTGATAGAGGAAGATCGCTGTCGCCATCTGGTCGCCGCGGGAGCGCGCATCGTCAACTGCGCTTTGGTAGCTGGCAAGAGCTGCGACCGCGTCCCCACGAAACCCGTGCACTGCGCCTAACAATGCGGTGGCGAAGGCCGCGGATCGCGAGTCATTTTCGCGTCCCGCGCTCGCCAAGCAGGTTCGGAGGCACCACTCCGCCCGATCGACCTCACCGGTGATCAGCAGGATCCAGCCCAGAGTCCATAGCGTCCGCGCTTCGCTTTGAACGCCGCGCTCGTTTACCCGAGTCCATGCCCGCTCAGCCCATATCTTGCCCTCATGTAGATGGCCACACCCGATCCAGTAGAACCATAGGTCGGCGACAACTGATGCCGCCAAACCGCATGTCCGCGAATCGTCGAGAGCGTGTTCGAATGCAACACGGATATTCGCGATCTCTTTTCCGACGCCCGTACTGGACTTCCGCTGATTCGGTCCGAACCAGATTTTCTCTGCATCCGCCGCGTATCCAAGGTAGTACTCCATATGCCGAGACCGAACTCGATTTGTTTGCCAGCTGTTTGGGTTACGGTCTTCGCCGGACAGCATCAACAAGCCGAATTCCCGCATCGAGTCGAGCATACGGAATCTGCTCACACCTTCGTCGTACTCGCAAACAAGGATCGATCGCTGGACGAGCGACTCCACCAGTTCGGCGGGGTGCGCAGTTGCTGTTGTACTACCGCAGATGTCAATGATCGCATCAAGGGTGGCGGACCCCGCAAACACCGAGAAGTACGCCCAAAGGCGCTGTTCGCCAAGATTACACTGATCCCAGCTCCATTGAAGGAGAGCGGTCAGGCTGCGATGACGTCGCGGTAAATCTCGGGGTCCGCCTTTCAACAAGCGGAAGCGGTCCTTGAGGCCGTCGATGATCTCACGAATGGACATCGACCGGGTCCGGAGCGCTGCTAGCTCGATTGCCAAGGGCAGGCCTTCGAGGCGACTACATAGCTCCAGCAACTCTGAGTCGTTCCAATCGACCGGGCCGAGACCCGTCACTGCCTGTGCTCGATGACGAAATAGGGTGACGGCGTCAGAAGACTTCGAGTCTCCCTTGTTATTGTTTCCAGCGACCGCGAAAGGGCGGACCTGAAGAACATACTCACCACTAATTCCCAATGCAGATCGCGTCGTTGTCAGTATTCTGATATCGGGACAATGGGCGAGTATATCCGCAATCCTCTGACCGATGTCTGCACCGACATAGTCGAGATTGTCCAGGACGAGTAGTGACTCTCGATCTGCAAGTTGTTCCTCCACTGAGGCTGCGTTCCTCGGGCCGGGTGCGGCGTCACGAATCGCCTGCTCTGCAAATCCGCCATCCGGCACCGTTGTGAGGTCGATGAGCCAGACACCGTCCCGGAAAGCTCTGTGCATGTCAGCTCCCACGGCTCGGGCCAACCGTGTTTTGCCCACGCCACCTGCTCCGGTCAGCGACAGCAATCGCGCGTGGGACAACACCGAACGGATCCGACGCATTTCGTCGGTGCGCCCGACGAAGCTTGTCACATCCGCCGGGAGGTTACTGTTGCGCGGCTGCTTCTTGATGCTCATGAAACTTCAGCCTCTTCCGTTTGGGACCAGCGCAGACACCACCGATCATGCCGCCTCATCGCGCATGTGTCGATGGTCACAATATCGGGAGACGCCCGATGATCAGTACCGGTGTCGGTAATAGGACCGATCCCCGATTACGTCGGCTGGGCGAGGCTCTTAGATGTTCATGTCGCCTCAAGCACCGCCGCACTACCTGGGAGTTACTATGGAATGGTCAATGTCTGTCGATCAACCAACCTTGCGTTCGTTCTTCGGTCACATTCCCAGCGGCGTTTTGGCGGTCGCCGCGGTGGTCGACTCTCAACCGGTTGGGATGGCGGTCAGCTCCTTCACGAATGTCTCCATCGACCCACCGCTGGTCACCATCTCGATTCGGAACGAATCGGAGACCTGGCCGGTACTCCGGCAGGCTCGATCCATCGGCGGTAGCATCCTGGCAGAAAAGCACACGTCAGTAGGCACCAAGTTGTCCAAAGGGCTCGCACACCAGAGGCTCAGCGATGTCGCGTTTACTGTCTCGGACAACGACGCGATCTTCATCAACGATGCAGCGGCCTGGTTCGAAGGCGTATCAGTCTCGGAGATACCAGCCGGCGATCATTCGCTCGTCCTTGTACAAGTTCAACGGCTCGCGACCAACGCCGATTCAATGCCCTTGATATTTCACAAGAGTAAGTTCGCCGGGGTCCGGCATGACTGACGCTCGCTACGGTCCGCTCACACTGATTGTCGTTCCGCCGAGTACTCGAATTCGTTTTGCCCCAGTGCATGAAGGACGCGCGGAAACCTATCCGCATGTACTCTCGGCCGACAATCTGCGCACCGCCTCGAACCAGTCTAAGCACCTTGAACCAGACGATCACCAGCGCCGACCCCATCCGTTGCTGCGGATCCACGACGAGGAGGCGCCCGCATCTGTCGCCAGTCAGGCGTGGCGGGCACTCGACGGTACAACCGACAGGACCAGTGCCATCTGGGCAAGGTGGCCGGCAAGGAATATCGCCGGCCTGATTGCCGACGCAGTCCGTGCTGGAGTCGCGCAGGGCGCAGTGCTTTTCACGGCTGGCTCGGTCACCTACAGCGACGAGGTCGCCAGCCACATTTCAGCGTCCGGCTTTAAGGTGATCTCGAGCGTCCCGGGATGGACGCTCGAGATCATTCGATCAGCCGACCTGGACAGGTGTGCCGACCAGCCAACCTCCATCGACCGCGATGACTTCTCCGCAGAGGTGATCCGACAGCCCAGATGAAAGGAATAGAACGGTATCGGCAATCTGCTGGGGCGTTGCCCACTTGCCGTTCGGGGTCTGAGCTTCGAGGGCGTGCCGTATCGATGCGTCGTACATCGCGGTCATCTCGGTTTCAACGAAGCCTGGTGCAACTGCATTCACATTGATCCCTTGCGCCCCGTAATCGATCCCTACCTGCCGTGAGAAGTTGATGAGAGCACCTTTCGCTGCACAGTAGGCAGCGAAGCCTTGATTGGCGCGGAGGCCACTCACGGATGCAATATTGACGATCTTTCCACCGGCACCGCGATTGAGCATGTGCCGGATTGCAGCCCGGGTGCAGTAGAAGGTTCCGTCCACATTGACGGAAAATATCGCCCGCCAGGACTCGTCCGACGTCTCGGCAACAGTCCCCGATACGATCGTCCCAGCATTGTTGACAAGGATATCGATGCCGTGTCGTCCGGCGATGTCGTTCATCGTCGCGTCAACCTCGGGAGACGACGATATGTCGAGTAGCACCGATTCTGCGTGCCCGCCCCTACTCCTGATCACATCCGATGTTGACAGCCCGTCGTTTCGCAGCGCATCGCTTCGATCGGCGATGGTCACCCGCGCACCCGCATCTGCGAGCGTGATCGCAACCGCTCGCCCGATCCCGCGGGAACCTCCCGTCACAACTGCACTCTTTCCGTTCAGATCTAATCTCGTACCCATACTTCCCTCTATTCTCGATCTTTGCGGACTCGCCTCAGCGTGTGACGAGTCCGCAAGAACCAGCTGCGCGTAGGTTATGCGCGGATCCTTGAGTCAGCTTCGTGTGTTCACGAAGCGACGAATAACGTTGGCGGTAATGCGTGACACTCCGTTGTCGGCGTTG
Organism: Rhodococcus sp. JS3073; assembly: GCF_026810085.1. Classification (NCBI taxonomy): domain Bacteria; kingdom Bacillati; phylum Actinomycetota; class Actinomycetes; order Mycobacteriales; family Nocardiaceae; genus Rhodococcus; species Rhodococcus sp. JS3073. The sequence continues at coordinate 98,825 of NZ_CP113952.1, forward strand.
TTGTGGAGCAACGCTCCCGACCACGCGATAGAACCAACCGAGAACACTTCCCCACCGGCGGGCGTTTGGAAATACACGATATCCGCCCGAACATCCGGATCTTGTTGCCCTCCGCCATGTCCTGGCAGGTTCATGGCGATTTCTTCGAGTGCGCGTTGATAGAAGTTCGAATGATCGCGCGAGGACGCCAAGACGACGGCACCTGGAGGTGTCCCCAAGGCATGGTCGGCCCGATCGAGCTCATCTCCTGCCGCACCGCCCATCGAAGCCCCATACGAACCGATGGGGTTCTCCTCGACTCCATCCAGGATCCATTTCAGGTCAGGGCGCTGAGCATTGGTGCGGTAGTACGGCTCCGAACTCCCCCATCCTTGGGCGGCCATACCGACTCCGACCAACTTTTGTGGTGCACAGCCTCGATGACGCCACAAGCCGCCCGGCTCTCCTGTCGACATCAAAGTCACTTCGCCCGGGTAGGATTCCCAGCAACGAATTCCTGCGTAGCCTCGACGGATTTCGGCTATCAACGGATCCCCACTGTAGACGCCTGTGACCCAGTACCAACCGTTTCCACCGAGGTACATCAAGCTTCCGCCGTCGTCACGGTACTGCTGCAACGTCGTCAGCATGGACCTGCTGGTGTATTCAGGGTGTGAGCCTGAGATGATTGTCGCGTACGGATCCAGGTACGCGGCGCCTCGTACGTGAACTTCATGATCCGTTATCACGTCGACCGTAAAGCCCTGTCGTGCTAGCCATTCGACGAGGTACATGTCGGCGGAGAATCCGCGTCCGGCGTTGTTGAGCCACATCCGGTACCCTCGTCGAAGGTTCACGATCTGTCGTCGTGCGGATGAGTAGATGACTCCGCTTCCGTCGGGATGGGTGTCATACATGGACAGCCCGAAGGAACTGTCACCCACGTGAGCCTCGTCCTCCGCAGCAACGAGCACCTCTTGGTCCGTCATCGCCGAGGTATCAAGGCCGTTGAATAGATTCTCGTTGGCATATGCCAGGTAGGAGAATGTGGGCAGCAGCAACGCGATTCGATTTCTCTGATCAGAACTTTTCGGCACTACCACAATCGGAGTGGTGTCCGATCCGGAGCCGTCTCGTGCCGAGACAACGACGCCGTAGACGCCACTTTCGAGATCCTCAGGTAGCTGTTCATGAAGTGTCGGATTCCAACCGACATCGATGAGATCTGTTTCGTGAAAGTGTGCCGCGGCGAACTCGGAGGGGCGCTGAGTATAGGTGATCACGTCCCCGGTGAAGTGGCGTCCTGTAACGCCACGAGCAGGAAGATTGACAAACAAGCCGTCCGGTTGTCCGCCAACGAGTGCGCGAGCGATTTCCCGGTCTTCCCGGGCATCGCGTGGCGCAAAGTCCCACTCTGCAATGAGTGTGTCACCAAATACGTCGGCCGGCGTCAGCTCGCTCGCCGCCATCCGCCGAACATCCGAGGACGGCAGAGCCCGCCTTGCAATAAAAGGGGCCTCGACCTTTGCATTTAGGTTGTCACAAGCCCGGCCCCGACAGAGCTGACCGGTGCGTTCGATCGACTCAGGCCGCCGTGCCCCGACTGTGGCGTTTTCGATCGAGAGGCGATCAACGCTGGCTCGCCTCTGATCATGACCACTGCGGCCGTACAGACTGTCCACTGGTTCAAGCCAGACGTGAGCAAACAAGCCATCGAATGCCCCTGCAACGAAGTACCACGAATGATCAATGATGCGCTCGGTGGCTGTGACCGACCACAACTCGACCTCATCATCGATGGCGGTGAGCGTTAGAGCTCGGTCCTCGATTGCCAGGACGATCGAAACTGCCGCCGAATCGTTTGCCGCGATGATCGTCTGTCTGTGAGGGCTGTCAAAGTTACTGGACCACACGTACGCACCGAGTGTGAACTGGACTTCGTCCGTAGTGCTGGTCTGTGAGACATCACCGCTCATGAAGGAGCCGACACAACTGAGCTGCGACGATGCGTGGTAGGTACCAGCCGCGCTCCACGGCACGTTGTAGTCCAAATCAGAATTACTGCTCCCCGAGTCGAGCATGCGGACGAGCCGCACGTCGACCGACTCGGAGCATGTGTCGACATGAAGAGTGAGTCCGTCACCGGCCTCGTACGACAACTTGTCGGTGTATGCCCGCACTGGTAGTGCATTCATGAGGTGTCCATTCTCTTGTGGTTGAAGGTGCCCAGCGGGTCCAGTCGACGTGGTGTGCGCCGCAGTCCGTCGAAGCTGATTGGCGTTTACATGATGAGCCCTCCGGACGTTCGCCCTGGAACATCGCCGTTTGCATACTCCCAATGGTTGTAGCGTTGCAGTTCCTTTGTGTGCCCCGTACTGGATGTAAGGCAGCCCAATTCGTCGTGTTGGGCAGTTCGTCAATCATTGCGGAGGTGTCGCTGTTGAGGATCGGTAGTTTTACCGATGCAATGCCGAATTGGGGTTTCGTGACAGCAGCCCACCTATGACAGACATCGCGGCAACGGGTCGGATCACTCTGTTGGTTTTCCGGTCTTGGGAAGGATTCAACGCAAACACGCATCACGCGCATGTCGATCTTGATCAGCGTATGGTCCGCGCTGTCGTCTGTCTGATGGGTCCCGCAAGGACTAGCACGTGAAGCCATCAGGCCTGCACAGGGTCTAGTCAATGATCCGAAAGGGTGGTTACATAGTCGCGTCGGCGCGAGCAGGCGACTTCCCTGCGGCAGAACGCAACAGCGCCTGAGGTGACAGTTCACCGGATCTGCGGAATCGCAGTTTCGACCTTAACGGAGACAGTGAGTGTCGTGGTATTTATTCTGCTACATGCTTTTACGGCCTTCTTTCGCGTGTTGTCCGGTACCTGCGCACCCTTGCGTAGCTTCCAGTTCTGGGCAGGATTCGATGGATTGGAAAGCGAATCGAAGGCCTTCGTTGGCCTGACGACGACGAAACAACGTCAGGTGCAGTCCCCATCCATAGAAGGCTCCGTCCGATGAGCACGGGCGCTGACAGTTTCCGCGCAGTAGTCGCCGATCAGGTCTTGACGGAACTGATCGTTTCGTCTTTGTGTGAGTCCATGAGAGCGTCGGCCGGTACGGCTCGTTATCTCGAGACCGCTGCGACAAAGTTGCGCAGCAATGTGAGCGCGTGTTCTTCACATCGCCATAGCACTTCCGGGTGCCACTGTACGGCGATGATCCGTTCTACTTCGAGCGCGAACGCTTCGACCAGTCCGTCGTCGGTGAAGGCGACCGGTCGTGCATGGTGAGAGGGTCTTGATGCCCTGATGGTGCTGACCGTTTACCCGGACGATTCCGTCGACTCCCATCCACTCGGCGAGGTGTGATTGCACTCGGGTGATCACCACCCCGGGACACGACCCGCTGGCGCGGAGTTGGTCGACGACACCGTAATCGACGGTCGAGTCGACCAGGAGAACACATGTGGGAACTCCGGCAGTGGACCATCTCATCGGCTTCCTGATTGGCTCGCCGGACAGTTCGGCCGCACGTCGCCGCCCTTGTTCCGGGCTCACGGCCGCCGCCGGCGATCTTGCGTCCTCACGACGTCTGCCGATCTCTTTCGGCTCACTCTCCTGCATCTCAGCGGTTCCGACCCGCTCCCTCAGAAGTCTCAGGGCCCCGTGTGCGCTGACCCGTCTCCGATCAGCGCCGTGGGTCCGGGCTTCCTCGCCCCCCTCTTTCCGGTGACGAAGCTGCGGAGAAGTTCGAGTGCATGCGGCTCGTTCCGCCATAGCACTTCTGGATGCCACTGCACCGCGACGAGGCGGTCAGACGCGATCTCGAAGGCCTCTACGAGACCGTCGTCGGTGTAGGCGACCGCTCGCGCCGACGGAGCCAGGGTCTTGATGCCCTGATGGTGCTGACTGTTGACGGGGACGATCCCGTAGATCCCCATCCAGTCGGCGAGGAGGGTGTCCGCTTCCACCTGCACCAAGTGCAGGCTGTCGATCAGAGCTTCCTCGCTGTGCCAGTGCCCGGTGCGCCCGACCCAGTCCCGGGCCAGATCGGCGTAGAGCGTGCCGCCGAGCGCGACATTGGTCAACTGTGCTCCGCGGCAGATGGCGAGGATGGGAATTCCACGCGCACGCGCGATCTCGAGTGCGGTGAGTTCGTTCGTGTCTCGGTGGGGATTGATTTTCTGGATCCGCGGGTCGTCGGGTGAGCCGCCGTACAGGGAAGGGTCGACGTCCACTCCCCCGCTGATGAGCAGACCGTCGACAGACTCGAGAATCGCGGGGAGGTCGGTTCGCGGTTTCCCGCAGTCGATGGCGACCGGTGCTGCGCCGGCAACGACGATGCCGCGGAACATCTCCTTCCAGTGGACGAACCCGGGCAGTTCGTCGAAGTCGAGCGTGACCGCGATGACCGGGATCTCTGCGCTCATCGACATTCCTCCTTCCTGCACTGCCGGTGCAAGATCGATTCACCCGCGACAACCGATGTGCAGCTCAGAAGACCGACCAGCCGGCCAGCCGAGCGAACTCCTCGATCGCCGCCACTCCACCGGCGGAGTTACCGTCGGTGTCGAGCGGAGGGCTCCACACGCAGACGGTGCCCAGGCCCGGCATGATGGCGAGCACGCCACCGCCGATGCCGCTCTTGGCGGGCAGGCCGATCCGGTATGCGACGTCACCGGCCGCGCCGTACATGCCGGACATCAGCAGAACGGCGTTGACACGGCGTGCCGACGCATTGTCGAGTACCTCCGTGTCGGCGGAGCGGTCGGCGAGGAAGAGGGCCGACTTCGCGACCGTTTCCACGGACGCTGCGATGGCGCACTGGGCGAAGTACTGCGTGAGTACTCGGTCGATGCCGTTGACGAGCTTGCCGTGTTCGGCGAGGACGTGCGCGATGGCCGCGTTGCGATGGTCGGCGACAGTCTCCGACAGCGCCACCCGTGCGTCGGAATTGATCGCGGCGGTACCGGAGGTCGAAGCCAGGAGATCGATGGTCGCACCCACCGCGTCCCCGGTGAGATCCATCAAGCGGTCCGTGACGACGAGTGCCCCGGGATTGACGAAGGGGTTGCGGGGCCGGCCGAGGTTGCGTTCGAGCTCGGCCACCGAGCCATACCCGGAGTCGGTCGGCCCCCATCCGATGTGGTCCCACACCGCGGGGTTGCGTTGCAGCAGGGCGCACAGGGCGAAGAGCTTGGAGAGGCTCTGGATCGAGAACGGTTCGGTTCCGTCCCCGGCGGTGAGCACGCAGCCGTCCACGGTCGCCACGGCCATGCCGAACTTCGTCGGCGGCACCGAGCTGAGCGCCGGTACCTGGGTCGAGACGTGCCCGGCCACCGCGGCGGCGCGACCGTGCTCGGCGGCGAGGCCGAGGTACTCCTGGAGCTGGTCGGTGCGCGTCTCGAGACGCGCGAGTTGTGCCGAAATGTCGCACCTCATTTTCAACTGGGCGGAACCATAGGCCGGCCAAGTATCTGGCGCACCGTGCTCGATACCCTCCCCGCTTCCGCGGGCGATGGGACCGTGCGTGCAGTAAGCGTGCCTGCTGACATCCGGCGGAAGTCGCGGACGCGTTGGGCCGACACGGTCGACCCTAATCAGGGAATTAGAACTAGTCAATAGACCTTTAAGTCGGAGAGAGGCCGCGTCGCGACGAACGCCGCCAGGGAGGCGTCGGACACGTTTCGGCCCGGAAAATTCTGTGTCACGCGCCACTTTTTGTGGTCTACTGGTCTTGTCTTTAGTCCTTTAACGGCTCTAGGCTTCCACGGCATACATTGCGAAAGGTAGGCCCGTATGACCGTCAATTCACACCCCTCGGACGGCACCACTCCCCCCGGTCAGGACCACCCTCCGGCCCGACTCAAACGCGGCGCGATCGGTCTTGTCGGTGTCGTATTCATGGTGGTGGCGTTCTCGGCGCCGATCACCGCGATGACCGGAAATCTGCCTGTTGCCGTCGGCTTCGGCAACGGGACCGGCGCTCCGGCAGGCTTCATCATCGCCACCGTCGTGCTCACCATCTTCAGCATTGGCTTCGTCGCCCTTGCCAAGCACATCACCGCCGCCGGCGCCTTCTACACGTTCGTCTCCCGCGGCTGGTCCAAGATTCCCGGGTTGCCCGCCGGCGTGATGTCGATGGTGACGTACATGATCATGGAAGCCGGTTTGATCGGGATCTTCTCGGCGTTCGCGAAGCAGGCGATCGGATCGCAGTTCGGGATCGGCCTACCCTGGGAGGTGTACGCCTTCCTCTGTGTCGTCGTGATCGCCATCCTCTCCCACAAGGACATCTCGGTCGCCGCCAAGGTCCTCGGCGTGGTCCTGGTCTGCGAGATCGGAATGCTCACCCTCACCGCGGTGCGCTCCCTGGCTGCCGGCGGCGGACCGGACGGCATCATGTGGAGTTCCCTCAACCCTGTCAACGCCCTGAGCACGAACGGTGTCGCCGGCGGCGTGGTCGGGCTCGGTCTTCTGATGGCATTCTGGTCCTGGGTCGGCTTCGAATCCACGGCCATCTACGGTGAGGAATCCGAGGACCCCAAGAAGATCGTCCCGCGAGCGACCCTCATCGCAGTGATCGGTATCGGTGTCTTCTACGCCTTCATCTCCTGGGCCATCATCACCGGCAACGGAGCGAAGGAGTCCGTGGAGCTGGCCTCGAGCTCCAACCCCTTCGAGCTGCTGTACGCACCGACCCGTGAATACGTCGGAGCCTGGGGGGTACCGGCCTTCGAATGGCTCGTCCTCGGCGGCTCGTTCGCCTGCGCGCTGGCCATCCACAATTCCGCCGCCCGATACCTGTTCGCCTTCGGGCGCGACGGCCTCCTGTGGCGCCGGCTCGGCGAGGCTCACCCGCAGCACTCGTCACCGTGGATCGCCTCGCTCACCCAGAGCATCTTCGCCGCGATCATCCTGCTGATCTGCTCGCTGACGCAGTCGGATCCCTACTCCACCCTGTTCGTACTCGTTGCGATCCTGGCGACGCTGTGCCTGCTGATCGTCCAGGTCATGTGCTCGATCTCGGTCATCACCTACTTCCACGTCTGGAAGCAACACCCGGAAACGGCGAACTGGTGGCGCACCCTGGTCAGCCCGATCATCGGCGGCCTCGGAATGGTCTTCGTGATCTACCTGATGACCACCAACATGGAAGCAGCAGCCGGTACCGCATCCGGATCGCTGTTCTTCAAGGCGATTCCATGGATCGTCGTCGGATTGCTCTTCGGTTCGATGGGCGTGGCCCTGTACTGGCGATCATCGAAACCACACCTCTACGCCCGCATCGGCAGCACCGTCTTCGACGACGAACCCGACCACTCCGTTCTGACCGAGCCGGCACCCGAGCCCGCCTGATCTACCCCGTATGTGGCCTCCTCGTCGGCGAGGGGGCCACACTCGGTCATGACCCGTACCCAGCGACCCGAAGAGGAAATGATGAAGCAGACTTCGAACTCGATGAAAGTGCTCGTGACCGGCGGCAGCCAGGGCATCGGGCTGGGCATCGCGGAGGTGTTCGCCGCCGCCGGTGCCCAGGTCGCGATCGCGGGCCGCAATCCCGCGAAGCTGGAGAAGGCACGCGCACGGCTGTCCGAACTGGGCGCGACGGTCGCGACGATCGTCGCCGACGTCGCCGACCGCCGATCGTGTGCGCGAATGGCCGCCGAAGCGGACGAGTTGCTCGGTGGCCTCGACGTGTTGTGCGCCAACGCCGGAATCTATCCGGAGCAGACGCTCGAGCAGATCACCCCGGAAGACCTCGATGACGTGTTCGCGACCAACGTGCACGGCATGATCTTCAGCGTCCAGGCGTGCCTGGATGCGCTGACCCGATCCGGCCGCGGACGGATCGTGGTGACCTCGTCGATCACCGGACCGATCACCGGATTTCCCGGATTGAGCCACTACGGGGCGAGCAAGGCCGCCCAGCTGGGCTTCGTCCGCTCGGCGGCACTGGAACTCGCCTCCCGCAAGATCACCGTCAATGCAGTCCTTCCCGGCAGCATCCGCACCGAAGGACTCGACAGTCTCGGCGCCGACACCATCGCCCGAATGGAAGCGTGCATCCCGCAACGTCGACTTGGTGCCACTACCGACATCGGGCACGCCGCATTGTATTTCGCCAGTGAGGGCGCAGGCTTCGTAACCGGTCAGACACTGACCGTCGACGGGGGCCAGACCCTTCCGGAGGTGCCCGACGCCGCAGTCAGCGCTTGAGCCAAGACTCGAGCGTGTGCCGGGTGCCGAGGATGTGCTCTTCCATCTGCTTGGCCGCGACCTCCGGGTCGCGGCTCTCGATGGCCTCCAGAATCGCCTCGTGATAGTCGTTCGCGTTGGGCTCGAGGCGGCCGAAGATCGCCCCCGTCGGAAGCCACATTTTGCGTCGTGCGTCGGCCACCGACTCGAGCAGATAGTCGTTGCGGCAGGCCTGGGCGATCCCCATGTGGAACGCGGAGTCGAGAGTCTGGAACTCGGTGACCCGGTGCACGGACTGGTCCTGCATCGCGGCGTCGAGGGCGCTATCCATGCTTTCGAGCAACGTTCGCAGCTTCGTGAGGTCGGCGGCTCGACGGCGCAGCGCTGCCAGACGGGTCGCCCCTGTCTCCACCACGATCCGGTAGTCGAACGCATCGCGGACCGCCGTCTTGTTCTGGCGCATCAGTCGGCGGGTCTCGGCCGGGTCGTAGGTGGGAGCCTGCACGGTGAATCCGCCGCCGCGCCCGCGGCGAACGGCGATCAGGCCTTCCCGCTCGAGCACTGCCACCGCGGCCCGCACCACGGTGCGCGAGACGTCGAGCATTTCCGACAGCTCCCGCTCGGTGGGAAGCCGGTCGCCGGGCCGGAACTGACCCAACTCGAGCGCCCGGCGCATCTGATCGACGACCAATTCATGCGCGGGAATCTGCCGGATCGGACCGAATCCGGACGGCGATGCCGTGGCTGTTGTCATGCGAGGCTCCTTCCCCTCCCCCCAATCTATCGCACAACTCACCCTGCTGTTCTTTGCTCCAGCCTTTAGACCAAGTTCACAACCGGAAGCCTGTGACAGTCGCAAAAATAAAAGACCTAAAAACTTGACCAATCGTCCTTTGTTGGTGAGACTGGGCTCATCGTGGTGACCACGGTCACGTGTTTGGAAAGGAACCTGAAGTGGGCAACAAGGTAATCGTCACAGGCGGCGCGGGGGTCATCGGTCAGGCGATCTGTCGTCGGCTGTTGCAGAGCAACTACACCCCGGTCGCAGCGGATGTGAAGCAGGCGATCGACGCCTTCGATCCGGGCCAGGAAGGACTGCAGGGCACCATCGCCGTGGCGATGGACGTCACCAGTCGCGAAAGTGTTGAGAGCGCCGTCGATTCGGTGACCTCCGGAGACGAGACGCTCGCGGGTGTGATCAACTGCGCTGGCATCCTGCGGGACTCGTTCCTCGGCGAGCTCGACGAGGCCAAGCTGGAGTTGATGTTCCAGGTGAACATCGCCGGCATGGCCCGGGTCATCGACGTCGCGGCACCCTTGCTGACCGAGGGCTCGGCCATCGTCAACGTCGGCAGCCTCACCGGGCACTTCGGCCGGTTCCGCGGCGCCTCGGTGTACGGCGCCACCAAGGCCGGTATCGCCGCGTACACCCGCTACCTGGCCGAGGAACTCGCCCCGCGCGGCATCCGGGTCAACAACGTCGCCCCCGGCGTCATCCGGGCCCCGATGAGCCCGTCGATGGCGCGGGTCTCCGGCGGTGAAGAGGTCAGCGCCGGCTACGCGATGCTCAAGCGGATCGGTGAGCCGGAGGAAGTCGCCGAGGTTGTGGAGTTCCTCCTGTCCCCGCGCGCCTCCTTCATCACCGCGCAGACCCTGCTCGTCGACGGCGGTGTCACCGCATGGTGACCGCGAACGATCTCGCGACCGCTCCCGCCGAGATCTGGGGCGGCTCGGTCGAGGCCGCCAACGACGAGGCGTTCCGCCGCCTCGACGACGCTGACCCGTGGGTGGTCGACGTCCGGCCCGCGCGCGAGGTGCTCCCCGCCTACCGCGACAACCTGGTGCTCACCTCCGGCGCTCCGATGCCGTGGGAGGCCTACACCGGTGGGCAGCGCGAAGCGCTGATCGGTGGCGCCCTGTTCGAGGGTCTCGCCGCCGACCGCGACGAGGCGATCGCGAAGTTCGCCGACGGCAGCATCGAGATCGGCGCCTGTCACGACTACAACGCGGTCGGCTCGCTCGCCGGGATCTACACCGCGTCGATGCCGGTGTTCGTCGTCGAGAACCGGACCCACGGCAACGTCGGGTTCTGCAACTTCTACGAGGGCAAGGAACCGCGGCGGCTGAACTACGGCTGCTACGACGAGGGCGTCCACGAACGGCTCGAGCACGTCAACACGGTTCTCGCGCCCGTCGTCGGTGAGGCGATCCGCCGCCGCGGCGGCATCGCGCTCAAGCCGATGATCGCCCGGGCGCTGCGGATGGGCGACGAGGTGCACAGCCGCAACGCCGCCGCCTCGATCCTGTTCAACCGGGAAATCCTGCCGTCGGTGCTGGACATGATCGAGGATTCCGTGCCGGGGGTCCGCGAGACCATGCTCCACCTCGCCGAGAACGACTACTTCTTCCTCCGGTTGTCGATGGCCGCGGCGAAGGCCTCCGCCGACGCGATGGTCGTCCCCGGCTCCACCCTCGTCTCCGCCATGGCGTTCAGCTGCCGCGGCTTCGCGATCAAACTCGCCGGCCTCGGCGACACCTGGTTCGAAGGACCGCCCCCGATCCACCAGGGCAAGCTCTTCGCCGGGCACACCGAGGACGAGATCACCTGGATGGGCGGCGAGAGCCCGATCACCGAGACCGTCGGACTCGGCGGCTTCGCGCAGGCCTGCGCACTGTCCTTGCAGGATTATCAGGGCGGCTCCCCCGAGGTGATGATCGAACGCAACCAGGAGATGTACGAGATCACCCACGGCGAGAACAGCACCTACCGCATTGCACTGTTCGGTTTCCGCGGCACCCCCACCGGCGTCGATGCCCGCAAGGTCCTCGACACCTCCGTCCTTCCGGTCATGGATGTCGGTCTGGCCGGTCGGGACGGGGGTCAGATCGGTGCCGGTGTGATCCGCGCACCCCGCGAGTGCTTCGTGGCAGCGCTGGACGAGCACAGCAGAAGGTATGGTCAATCATGACCGCGAATGCGCAGGATCGGCGGTCGTTACCGCTGACGTTCACCGGCCGGGTGGCGTTGGTGACCGGAGCTGCCTCGGGTATCGGCCGCGCCACCGCCGCCGCGCTCATGGCCGCCGGAATCCGCACGATCTGCCTGGACCTGCGTGAGCCCGAGCCCTTTCCCGGGGTTTCCACCGCCCTGCAGGTCCGCTGCGCGGCCGACGTCACCGACGTCACCGCGTTGCGGGCGGTGATCACCGAGAACACCGGCCCGGACGGGTTGAGCTACGTCGTCAACTGCGCGGGGGTTCTCGACGACACCGGATTCTCGAACATCTCCCGCCAGTCGTGGCTGCGGTGCCTCGAGGTGAACCTCGTAGGCGCTTACAACGTCGTCGATGCCGCCGGGGACCTGCTGCGCAAGTCCGAGGCCGGTGGGGTGGTCAATGTGACCTCGATCGAAGGCGCCCGGGTGGTGGCGTTGAGTAACCCGGATCCGACCCCGCAGTACGCCGCGTCCAAGGCCGGGCTGGCCATGCTGACCCAGTCCGCGGCCCGGGCCTTCGCCGCCGACGGGGTCCGCGTCAACAGCGTCTCGCCGGGCTTCGTTGCCACGCCGATGGCGCTGGCGGCCGCGCACGAGGACATCGACGCTCTCCCGCCGTCACTGGCTCCGCGCGTTCCGCTCGGTCGTTTCGCCAGGCCGGAGGAGATCGCCGATGCCGTCGTCTTCCTGCTCAGCGATCAGGCTCGGTTCATCACCGGGTCCGATCTCCGCATCGATGGAGGGTTCACCCTCACATGAGCACCCTGAAGCCAGTCTCACCCGTGGTGGCGTACGAGGCGTCACTCGGGAGAAACGCACGCTTCGGCACTTGGGAAGAACTGGCCCAAGGGACCTTCCGCACCGCCGTCGATCGGTTCCGCCGAGGGCTGCGCGACGATGCGGCCGCTCTGGTCGAGGTCACCGTCCTCGAGGCCGAGGAACTACGAGAAATCTACGAACAATGGCCGAACCGGGCGATCGAGTGGATCACCGCGCACGGCGCTTCGGCGGACGACCTCGACGCGGCGGTTCGCCGTCTCACCGATCTGATCGGTGAGACGGCGATGGCCGGCATCGATGCGGAGTGGGGACAGTTCGTCCAGGCCGTCGACGTGGCGAGCGAACAGTGCCGCCGCAACGACCCCGCAGCGCCGGAAAGCATCGAGAATGCCCGACTGGTCTGGTTGGGTATCCACGACCGGGCGGTCGACCGTATCTCCGGGACGATCGACATCGCGGTCCGCCTGATCGGTGAGTCGTCACTCGGCGACCTGTGGAATTTCCTCATGAGCGACTGGTACGACATCCACGCCCGCCGCTACTCGCTGACGAACCAGAGTTGGGGCGAATCGGCGCACCAACTGATGGTCGCCATCGTCGATGGATTCCATGCCCACCTGACCGGGGTCTCCCGACAGGGTGACATCGAGTTGATCGACGAGCCCGATCGCATCGGTTTCCGATTCGCTCCATGCGGGTCCGGTGGTCGTTCGCTCGATCCCACCATCACCGCCGACCAGCCCCGTGCCGATGCCCCGTTCGGCTTTGCCGTCACCACCGAACCTCATGACTGGGCGTGGAACAAGCGCGGAATCTGCTCCTACTGCGTGCACTGCTGTCTGCTCAACGAGGTCATCCCCATCGACCGCCTGGGCTACCCGACCAGAGTGATCGACCCACCGACCTGGCCGGACAGCCGTGCCGACGCCACCTGCACCTGGTGGGTCTACAAACACCCCTCACTCGTCCCCGATGACGTCTACCGCCGCGTCGGACGCGATCCCGAACTCCGCCCGAAGGACCACAACCATGGCTAATCACGTTTCGATGACACAGCTCGAGGTCCCCGACTACGACCTCGGTCTGCGCGGCAAACTCGTCAAGTCGGACAAGACGACCAGTCCTGCGAGCCTCTCCTTCTGCACCATCATCTACGGTCTCTCGTTGACCGACGAGGTGACCGACACACCGTTCAGCAACGCCGAAAACGGCTACCCCGACATGACACTCGTCCCCGACGAGAGCACCCGGATCGATCTGCCGTGGCGCCTGGGAACGCAAGCGGTGATCGGAGACCATGTCACCGCCGACGGGCGTCCCTTCGAAGCGTCGCCTCGGGCGGTACTCAAGTCGCTGATCGAACGGTACCGCGCACTCGACCTCGAGCCCATGCTCGGCTACGAGTACGAGGTGTGGATCTTCCGGGAGAACACGGACTGCGAGCGGGGCGATCTGACCCGGTTCCAGCCCTTCGGAGCGACCGAGAACGCCTACAGCCTCACCCGTGCGGCCGAGATCGACCGCTTTGCACAGCAGTTCATCGACAGGATGAACGAGGTCGACATCGAGATCGAGGCATTCCATTCCGAACTCGGCCCCGGCTTCTTCGAATTCACTCTCACCCCGCAGCCCGCGCTGCGGGCGGCGGACAACGCCGCGCGCGCACGCCAGTACCTGCGTGATCTGTGCGCCGAGCATGGCCTTCGCGCGAGCTTCATGGCCAAACCGTTCGCCGACAAGTCCGGCGCCGGCGGCCACGTCCATTCGAGCCTCGGCCGCGGCGGCCGGAACGTCTTCGCCTCCGAACCCGGCAAGCTCTCCCCGGAAGGCGGCCACTATCTCGCCGGGCTGGTCAGCTCGATGCCCGACCTGGCGCTGATGTTCAATCCGTTCGTCAACTCCTACAAACGCATCACGCCCGGAATGTTCGTCGCGGAAAAGGCAGCCTGGGGATACGACGACCGCAGCGTCGCCTGCCGCGTGCTTCTCGACGGCATCACGTCAGCGCGTGTCGAACACCGCCGTCCCGGCGCGGATGCGAACCCCTACGTCGTCGCCGACGCACTGCTCGCCGGCGGTCTCGACGGACTCCAGCGATCCCTCGAACTTCCCCGCTCGGGCTCTGATGATGCGGGCGCGGTCGACCTGCCGAGCAATCTCGCGCAGGCCATATCACTGTTCGAGCCGTCGACACTGGCCGCCGACCTGCTCGGCAAGACCTTCACCCAGTCGTACGCGGCGACCCGACGAGCCGAACTCGAACGATTCGAACAGTGGATGCACAACTCGATCACCGACTGGGAACTGTCCCGACACCTGGAGCACCAGTGAACACACACATTCAAACCCTCGACCTCGATCAGTTCGAGGCACTCGCCTCCACCGGGGAGATCGACACAGTCGTCTGCGCGACCCCAGACCCGTACGGGCGACTCGTCGGTAAACGACTGACCATCCAGGCCTTCCGCTCGTTGGGATTGAACGGTGACGGAATCAACGCCAGCAGTTTCATCTTCGCCGTCGACCTCGAGATGACTCCGCTCAACCTCCCGGTGTCGAACTCCGCCAACGGGTGGGCCGACATCCGACTGGTTCCAGACCTGACCACCCTGCGGCGGGTGCCCTGGGAACCGAACACCGCGCTGGTGATCTGCGACGCCTACGAGTGCAGCTCGGACACGATGCTCAGTGTGGCGCCCCGCACCATCCTGAAGAGGCAGATCGAGCGTGCCCACCGAGAAGGACTGGAGTTCAAGTTCGCCTCGGAACTCGAGTTCTTCCTCGCCGCCGTCGCACCCAACGACGCCTGGCGGGCCGGCTATCAGGACCTGAAGATGCTCTCGAACTACCGATCCGACTATCAGATGATCCAGTCCGGGCGGGACGACTGGTTCATCCGCCAGATCCGAAACCAGATGCCGCAGTTCGGGATCTCGGTCGAATCATCCAAGCCAGAGTGGGGTCTCGGCCAGCAGGAGATCACCCTCGACTATTGCGACACCCTCGAGATGGCCGACCGCCACGTCCTGTTCAAGTACGGGATCAAGCAGCTCGCGCACCAAGCTGATTTGACGGTGACGTTCATGGCCAAGCCGAAGATCGACGACGTCGGATCCTCCTGCCATCTGCACGTGAGCATGTGGTCGACCGAATCAGGAAAGCCCCTGTGCTGGTCGGAGACCGCCGACGGTGGAATGTCGGCGCAGTTCGGCTCGTTCGTGGCCGGCCAACTTCACAACGCCGTCGACATCAGTCTCCTGTTCGCTCCGACAATCAACTCATACAAGCGGTTTCAGCCGGACCAGTTCGCCGGATCGGCCATCGCACTCGGCGAGGACAACCGTTCTTGCGCCTTCCGTCTGGTCGGGCACGGACCCTCCTACCGGGTCGAGAACCGGATCCCCGGGGCCGATGTCAATCCGTACTACGCCTACTCGGGCACCATCGCCGCCGGACTCGACGGCATCGAGCGCCAACTGCCGACTCCCGGAATCTTCAGCGGAAACGCCTGGGAAGGAGGCGAGGTCGCACTCGTACCGACGTCGATGCACCGCGCGATCGATCTGTTCGCCAAGAACAAGATGGCGCGTGCCGCCTTCGGCGACGAGGTCTACGAGCATCTCCTCGCCTCCGCCCAGGCGGAGCTGACCTCCTTCGATTCCCACACGGTGACCGACTGGGAAACTCGCCGCTACTACGAACGTGTCTAACACCTTTTCCACGAAAGGACCGCCATGCCATTGGATCCCATCGCCCAGAAGATGGTCGACGACTCCCGTGCTTCCGGGCGACCGAACGCCCACCTGCTGCCAGTGGAGACCGCACGGCAGAACTTCGAAGACACCTTCGGGGCCCTGACCAAGCCCGCGATCCATCGCACCGTCGACGTCGAGATCCCGACCCGCGACGGCGAGAGGATCCGCGGCCGGCTCTACCTGCCCAGCGAGGCGACCGACCTGCCGCTCACCGTGTACTTCCACGGCGGCGGCTGGCTGCTCGGAAGCATCGACTCCCACGACGTCACCACCCGGTTACTGGCGACCACCTCCGGCAGCGCCGTGCTGTCGGTCGACTACCGCCGCGGTCCCGACTACCGCTTCCCCACCGCCGTCTACGATGCGATCGACGCCCTCGAATTGGCGATAAGCGCTGACGCCCAACTGCCGGTCGACACATCCCGCGTCGCCATCGCCGGCGACAGCGCCGGCGGCAACCTCGCCGCCGCCGTGACGCTGCATGTGCGCGACACCGGAAAGGCGCGCCTACGCCACCAGCTGCTCGTCTACCCCGTCACCACCTGCGATCTCGACCGCGGATTCGACGACGAGTACCAGGGAATCATGCTCGAGCGCGACGAGATGCAGTGGCACCAGGACAACTACCTGCCCTCCTCCGACTTCGCACAGGACCCACGGGTGGACGTGTTGTCTGCCGATCTGAGCGGGCTGCCCGACACCACAGTGATCCTCGCCGAATGCGATCCGATCCGCCCGCAGGGCGAGCTTTACGTCGAAGCAGCACAGGCCGCGGGCGTCGCGGTCGAGGTGCATCAGACACCCGGCATGGTGCACGGCTTCTTCGGCCTCGACGAGGTGTTCCCC
Organism: Rhodococcus sp. JS3073; assembly: GCF_026810085.1. Classification (NCBI taxonomy): domain Bacteria; kingdom Bacillati; phylum Actinomycetota; class Actinomycetes; order Mycobacteriales; family Nocardiaceae; genus Rhodococcus; species Rhodococcus sp. JS3073. The sequence goes on from NZ_CP113952.1 coordinate 115,378, forward strand.
GCGGCCACCGCCGCCATGGAGTTCGCCGGTTCCCGGCTGGCTCGCGCCTTCGATCAGGAGCTCGTGCGATGACCCGCACCGCGCTCGTCACCGGTGCGGCCGGCGGGATCGGGCTGGCCACGGTACATCGTCTGGCCAAGGACGGTGTCCGGGTCGTGGCCACCGACGTCAAAGACCGCGTCGACAATCTGCCCAGCGGCGTCGAATACGTGGCTTTCGATCTCTTGGGCACCGAGGGCTTCGACGACCTGTTCACGTCCTTCTCCGACGACGGCCTGGACTACCTGGTCAATGCGGCCGGAGTCGCGTTCTTCGATCGCGACGGATCGACGTTCGACATCGACGAATCCATCTGGGACACCACCCTCGGCATCAACCTGCACGGGCTGCGGAAGGTCACCCGGGCCGCGATCCCCCATTTGCGACGTGGTCGGGGCCGCAGCATCGTCAACGTGGCAAGCGTTGCCGGGGTACGCGGGATGGATTCTCCCCTCGACGCCTACCAGGTGAGCAAGGCCGCCGTGGTCTCCTTGACCCATGCCCTGGCGTTGCAGCTGGGCCCCGAGGGAATTCGGGCCAACACCGTGTGCCCCGGAGCGATCCTCACCCCGATGATCGACTACCTCTACGAGCGGGCGCCCGAGCGCCGCACCGACATGGAGAACCGGACACCGTTGCGCCGGCTGGGCCTCCCCGAGGACATCGCGGCCGCTGTCGCCTTCCTGCTCTCCGACGAGGCGTCCTTCATCACGGCAGTCGACCTGGTGGTCGACGGCGGTTGGACCGCGCAGGTCAAGTAGCGGCGCTGCGTGGTCGGGACTCGGAGATCCGATCCCGGCCACGCTCACACGCGCACCACCCCGGGGAGAGCCGGTCCATCCCGGCCGCCCCAGAAAGACCCCACCTGCATCAGCGAATTTCCCTCCGGGGATTGACATTCACCCTAAAGGCCTAAATACTGAACCAATAGAGGTTTGGGGTTGGTCCACAAGGCCCCAGCCTCCGGCCCCAGTACCAAGCTTTCAGACAGGAGAACGCCATGGCACCCAGCGCACGCGGGCGGACCACAGCACGAGTTGCCATCATCGGTTCCGGATTCAGCGGCATCGCAGCCGCGATCGCGCTGAAGAAGAAGGGGATCGAGGACTTCATCATCTTCGAGCAGTCGCCGGGACTTGGTGGCACCTGGTGGCACAACCGGTACCCCGGCGCCGAGGTCGACCTCGAGTCGCACATCTACTCGTTCTCCTACGAGCGCTACGACTGGAGCCGCACCCACGCCGGCTGGCAGGAACTGCAGGGCTACCTCGAGCACGTCGCCCGCAAGTGGGACCTGCACCGACACATCCTCTTCAACGAGAAGGTCGAGAGCGTGACCTGGTCGGACGAGAACCACGACTACGTCGTATCCACCGAATCCGGTACCGACCACGGCCGGTTCATGTCCGTCGTCAGCGCCGTCGGCTTCCTCAACATTCCCCTTTATCCGCCGTTCGCTCGCGAAGCGACCGACTACGAGGGTGCTCTCTGCCATACCTCGCGGTGGATCGACGGCCTCGATCTGACCGACAAGGCGATCGGCGTGGTCGGCACCGGCTCGTCGGCGGTCCAGGTGGTCACCGAGGCCGAAAAGGCCGGCTCCGAGGTCAAGATCTTCCAGCTCGAGCCCAACTGGCTGATGCCCAAGGAGAGCCGGGACTTCACCGAACAGGAGCGCAAGCTCAACCGCTTCGCACCGGTCTACGCCTGGCGCCGGTTCAAGCTGTACGCCGACTACGACAAGCGGCAGTACCGGGCCAGCCACGCCCGCGCCGACGGACGGACCAACAAGATCAAGCGGGGACAGTCGCTGGCGTTCATGCAGCGCGAGCTCGGCGACCGCCCCGACCTGATGGAGCTGGTCACCCCGAAATTCGCCTACGAGGCCCGGCGCACCGTGGTCAGTGACACCTACTACGGGGCGCTCAAGAGCCCAAAGGTCACGCTGGTCCCCCACGGCGTCAAGGGTCTGACGCGCACCGGCGCCGTCGACGCCAACGGCGACGAGCACAATCTCGATGTCATCATCCTCGCAACAGGCTTCGACGCCTCGAACTACCTCGGCAACTACCGGGTCCGCGGCGAGAACGGTGCCGACCTGCACAGTCAGTGGGAAGGCGAGCCCGAGGCCTTCCTCGGGATGATGGTGCCCGGGTTCCCGAACTTCTTCATGATGTACGGACCGAACACCAACGCCAGTCCGCTCGTCTCCTTCTACGAGGCTCAGGCAAGCTTCGCCGCCGGGCTGATCTCCCGTGCCGCCAAGAAGGGCCGCACCAGAATCTCGGTGCGGCGCTCGGCGTTCCTGATCTACAACGATTGGGTGCAGAACGCGTTGGGTAAGACCGTGTGGGCGACAACCCGCAACTACTTCCAGTCCGGGAGCGGCAAGATCGTCTCCCAGTGGCCGTTCAGCGGATCGGCCTACATCACCCTGACAAAGCTGCTCCGGCGGCTGGCCGTCAAGACCGACTGACGACCCTGTCCACTTGCCGGCACCCGCGCCCGCCCCGATCAGGTGCCGGCAACCTACTCCAGCCGTTGGACACCGGCTGGACCGTGGGAGGGGAAGCTACTCGGAGCTTCCCTCTCGCATCGGCGCCACAACGCCGTGGGAGAACCGCCCGCCGCGACACCACCGTGTCGCGGCAGGGTACACCGCGTTCCCCGCGAGAGCACCACTCCACCGCACCAAATGCCGTGTCGAACGAAGATCACCGGTACACCGTTGCGACAGAAGACTCTAGACCCGTGAAACAGGCTGGATGCCAGCCACACCCATGACGGCCGACGTCAGTCGAGAAAGAGATAGCCACCATGACGAGCGCAGCAGATACCTCCGAACTAGCGGCGTTCGCGCCGAGCCCCGAGTTCACCGCAACGGCCAACGCCGGCCCCGATCTCCAGGCTGCCGCCGACGAGGACCGTCTCGCATTCTGGGCGAAGCAGGCCGAGCGCCCGCCCCTAGCGTTCTCGTTGAATGACGTGGACTGGTTCATGACCGAGTTCACCGCGGTCATGAAGGAGCTCGCATGAACGCCGCCGGCAGCTATCGCGAAGCCTTCGACGCCAGCGCTACAAACCCCGACGGGTTCTGGCTCGACGCCGCGTCCGCGATCGACTGGACGACCCAGCCCACCCGCGCACTGGACGGCTCCGCGTCCCCGCACTATCGGTGGTTTCCCGACGGCCGGCTCAATACGTCGTACAACGCTCTCGACCGTCACGTCGCAGCAGGTGCCGGTGAGCGCACGGCGCTGATCTACGACTCCGCAATGACCGGCACCCAGCAGAGCTTCAGCTACAGCGAACTGTTGGACCTCGTCTCGCGGTTCGCCGGAGTGCTGGCCGGGCGTGGTGTTACTGCAGGCGACCGCGTGATCATCTACATGCCCATGATCCCCGAGGCCGTGATCGCGATGCTCGCCTGCGCGCGAGTCGGCGCCGTGCACTCGGTTGTCTTCGGAGGGTTTGCGGCCAAGGAACTCGCCGCACGTATCAACGATGCCGAACCGGTTGCCGTGCTGACCGCATCCGGCGGCCTCGAACCTGGGCGAACGATCGAGTACCTGCCCATCGTCCACAGGGCCCTCGAGCTGTCCTCGTCGTCACCATCGACGGTGATTGTGAAAAACCGCGAGCAAGTGGCGGGCAGTGCCGCCGATCACGACGGCTGGCTCGACTGGGATCAGTTGGTCGCGAAAGCCCAGGCCCTCGCCCCAGTGCCGATGTCGGCGACCGACCCGCTGTACATCCTGTACACCTCCGGAACCACGGGCAAACCGAAGGGTGTCGTCCGCGACAACGGCGGCCACGCCGTCGCACTGGCATGGTCGATGAAAAACATCTACGACATCGGGCCAGGCCAAGTAATGTGGGCCGCCTCGGACGTCGGATGGGTTGTCGGAAGCTCCTACATCGTCTACGCACCGCTCATCGTCGGGGCCACCACGGTCCTCTACGAGGGCAAACCGGTCGGCACACCCGATGCAGGAGCATTCTGGCGGATCATCGACCAATACAAGGTCGACGCCCTGTTCACCGCACCAACAGCCCTGCGCGCCATCCGCAAGGTCGATCCCGACGCCGCAACGCTCGCCGAATACGACATCGCATCACTGAAGACCCTGTTCGTCGCCGGCGAGCGCCTCGACCCCGACACCTACGAATGGGCGACCACGACGCTCGCACGCCCGGTAGTAGATCACTGGTGGCAGACCGAAACCGGATGGGCCGTCTGCGCGAATCTGCGCGGCCTCGAACCAATGCCGATCAAAGCGGGCTCACCGTCCGTGCCGGTCCCCGGCTTCCAGGTCGACATCGTCGATGCGGGTGGCAACCGAGTTTCCACCGGCACCGAGGGCAACATCGTCATCAAGCTTCCCCTGCCGCCCGGAACCCTCGCAGGGTTGTGGCGCGACGAAGAACGATTCGCGAAGTCATATCTGTCCACATTCCCCGGCTACTACCTCACCGGCGACTCCGGATACGTCGACGAGGACGGCTACCTGTCCGTCCTCGGACGCACCGACGACGTCATCAACGTAGCCGGGCACCGCCTGTCGACGGGAGGCATCGAGGCCGTGATCGCCTCGCACCCCGCCGTCGCCGAGTGCGCAGTCATCGGCATTCACGACGAACTCAAAGGCCAACGTCCCAGCGGATACATCGTGCTCAAGGCGGGCGCCGACATCGAGGACGACATGCTACGCGACGACTTGGTCGCGATGGTCCGCGACCAGATCGGCGCAGTAGCGTCCTTCCGCGACGTCACCGTCGTCCCTGCACTGCCCAAGACACGATCTGGAAAAATCCTGCGAAAGACTATGCGGCAGATCGCGGATGGAATCGACTACACCGCCCCGTCGACCATCGAAGACGCCTCCGTGCTCGACGTGTTAGCACCAGTCCTACGCCGGTCATGACCAATGCATCACCCGACTGCGAGCCGGTCTGTCCTCACCTATCGGTCTCGATCTGGGTGCGGCAACTCCCGAGGAGACCGCGATTTCGATCCTCGCGGAGATCATCTCCCTCCGCCGGAGCGGCACCGGTCAGCGGCTCGGCGGGCTAAAGGGACCGATCCACGGGTCGGTGCATGCTGACCGAGAACGCCTCTGGTTCCGGCGTGCCGGTTGAACGATCTCATCCACCGGTGACTGCGGCCTTCAAGAATTCGGCCGAAATGGGCTGCCGATCCGACGGCCATCGACCGTTGATCTGATCGTCCCGCAGCGCAGCAAGAACGGACCGGACGTGTTGTCCGCCATCGACCAGATACCGGATCATTCCGAATTCGGCGCATCGCACGGCCACCGGCAGGAGTGTCGCCTTGGCCTCGCCGACGCCGCCGGCGGCGAACTGGCAGGCAGCGAGCAGTCGTGAGCGATGCCCGAGGGCGATCCCGCCCTTCGAGTTCGGTCACCCACTCCGCCGCCCAGGCGCAGGCCAGTTCACGATCCGGCGGCTGTTGCGCGAGAAGAGTCCGGATGGAGGTGGATTCTTCGAGCTGCACCGTGATCTCATCTATTCCGTCGGTAGGACGTCGCCGCGCCGAATACTCGACGCACTCGAACCCAGGCCGCATAGTAGCTGAAGGACACCGTCATTCGCGTCGTCAGCTGTTACCGACGCCGACCGAGGAGGCGAAATGGGCTGAGCGCCGTTCTGCGGCCACCAGGGTCCGTTTTGGCCAAAGGACATACCGGCACACGCGAGAACGGCGCTCCACGACGAACCTGTCAGTTTCAGAAATCGGCTGCACGGATTCCTGTGGTACTCCCGGTGAGTGCAAGGGTCTTCCGAAACCGGGGATCAGAAGTCCTGTGCACTATCGCCCGTCGTGGCATGCCGGTGAGGTTCCGATGCGTGATCGTTCTTGATCACTCGACAAGGCGATTCAGTCGGCTACCGGTCATGCCCGGACTCGGAGACCCGATTGTCAGTTATGCGCGGAGACCCGGGAACTGGTCGTGCGCGGGCCGAGGGTTTCCGGGGTCAGGTCGCGGGCGGCGCCGATCGTGGCCAGGTCGGCGGCGAGGTCTCCCGGGTCGTCGAGGAGTCGGCGTACCGCGACTCGAATGGCCGCGGCGGTGACGGCGTCGCCGTTGCGGCCGATGAGTCGGTCGAGCCGGACCAGCGTGGAGCGGGTGAGGTACACGCGGGTGCGGCAGGTCAGATCGGTGCGGGCGTCTTCGCGGAGCACCGGGTGGCGGAACCGTCCTGCCGCGGTGAGGAAGCGGTGCAGTGCGACGCGGACGATCGCGCTGCGGTCGGTGTGGAACTGGTGGGCGAGTTGGTTGAGGCGAGTGCTGGTGGCGGGGTCGAGGTCGAGAGGTCGTTCGGCCCAGGGGATGCGGCGGGCGTCGGCGGAGGCCCGGCGGGCCTGGTCCAGTGCTTCGGGCACCCGGTCGGGGTCGGACAGCAGTCGGCGTGCGGCGACCCGCACCAGTGCCCCGAAGCGGCGCGGGCCGATGCCGGCGGCCAACTCCTCGAGGCGTTGTTTGGTGGTCGGATCGAACCGCAGCGGGATCGGATCACCCACCGGTACGCGGCCCATGTTCGTCTCGCTCATCACCGGCCATCGTTCCGGTACGTCCGGGGACCTCGATTCGCACCCCACGGCACCCACCGCCACCACAATCGGTCACTGCGCCACGGCGAGCCCCGTTGCTTCCGTATTTCGAATTCCATCGCCACCCTGAAATGTCGGGTGTTGCGACGACCGATAGAACCCAAGGGGTGGGTGCTGGGTCGCGGGAGTGTGAATGCTTCAGGAGAGGTTGAGCGGTGTGTACGGGGTCGGGGGCGGCGGTGTGTACTGGCTGACTGGGACGTCGCCGATGGTGCCGAACTGGTCGAGGTCCATGCGGAACACGACACCGTGCTCGAGGTCCCATTCGTAGGTGCCGAAGCCGTTCTCGGTGTGCTGCGGCACCACGGTGTCTGTGGGCTCGGCGTGGTTGTCGATGCTGCTCTGCGCGTCCTCCATCATGTTCCAAACATTACAATGTCACATTGTTAGGTTGCAACTCGGGGCAACGGCTCCAGTTGCGGTGTCACGCCACAGGCTCGAGCAGGTGGGGGCCATTGTTGCGCGGGGAATTCACCGCGGTACTGACCTCGTAGGTCTGCAGGACCGGATCGGGCACCGACGCCAACAGGGCTTGGACGTCATCCTTGTCGGTGAGGGTCGGGTCGAGCCAATGCTCCTGGAACGTCTCCGGCAACACCACCGGACAGCGGTCATGGATGCGTCCGAGCGCATCGGTGGCCGGCCGAGTCAGGATCGTCGCCGTCCACAACCAGGCATTCGGGTCGTCCTCCGGCAGCTCACGATCGCGCCACAGCTCGTAGAGTCCGGCCATCGCGAGCACCCCGTCGCCGTGCAGGAAGTGCGGGATCTTCTTGCCGTCGCGTTTCTCCCATTCGAAGTAGCCGTCGGCTGGCAACAGGCACCGCCGTTTCGAGGCCGCGGCCCGAAACGAGGGGCGCTCGGTCACGGACTCCGAGCGTGCGTTGATCAGGCGGCCGAGCTTGGCTTCCTTCGACCACGACGGCACCAAGCTCCAGGTCAGCGTCCTGATTTGCTTCACCGGGGCCGCGTCCGGCTCCTCCCGGGGCGCCCGTTCGAGGACCGCCCGGATCTGCTGGGTCGGGGCGATGTTGTAGGACGGGCGCAGCTCGTCACCGACGACCTCGTCGACGTGGAAGATCGAGCGCAGTTCCTTGTCCGTGGTGGTACTGGCGTAGCGGCCGCACACGTTCACCCTCCCTGGTCGCATCTTCTGCCCCGATCTAACACGCCATGACCGACGCGAGCGCGGCGACGGACGCATTAGCCTCGATGGTGGGTCGGGGCCAACCTGCCGAAGGAACGTGCCATGGTCTGCGACCCGGGGTGCTTCTCCCCCTTCCATATGCCCTGGCTGTGGCCGTTCTGGGGTGTCCTGTTTCCGGTGCGACGGGGTACCTCTACATTCCTGCCGACGCAACGATGATCGAACTCAAGGACCTTCGCCTTGAGCCGACGGGAGGCTAGTCATGAAGATCTCGGAGTGGATGTTGATGTATGGAGGCGAATTCGGATGGTGGTATTGGGGCATCCCAGCATTGTTCGGATCATGACCTACTCCCGCCAACCCCGGGATGTGGCCGCCGTTCCGACCCGGCGCCCACACGGGCCGGAATATCACCCGGCACCCGGTCGTTGAAGAGGCTGACGGTGGCGGGACATACCCCGGGTACCACACCAGAAAAGTCGCTGCGAGCGACCACTTGGGACTGCCCCGGCTCTGGTTGACACCTGACCTGTGAGGGATCTGCCCTCACAGTGGAAGGATGATCGACATGCCGAAGCCGTATCCCGAGGAGTTCCGCCGCGACGTCGTCGCCGTGGCCCGCAAACGCGAAGCCCCGCTGGAACAGATCGCGAAGGACTTCGGGATCTCCGAGACTTGCCTGAAGAACTGGCTGCGCAAGGCCGACATCGAGGACGGCACCCGACCCGGCCCCACACGGGACGAATCCGACGAGCTCCGCGAGGCCCGCAAACGTATCCGGCTGCTCGAACAGGAAGCGGAGGTGATGCGCCGGGCGGTGGCCTACCTATCGCGCGATGTCAACCCAAAATGATGTTCCCGCTGGTCCGTGAACTTGCCGCCGACGGTATCGCCGTCGCGGTGACCTGCCGGGTGCTGGGATTCTCCCGGCAAGCGTTCTACAAGTGGAACACCGATCCCGTCTCACAGCGGGATTGGGACGATGCCCATCTGATCAACGCCGCACTCGATATCCACGCCGGCGACCCGGAGTTCGGATACCGGTTCATCGCCGACGAACTACCCACCCACGGCATCGTCGCCGGCGAGAACCGCGTCCACCGGCTGTGTTCGCAGCAGCGGATCTTCTCGGTGTTCGCCAAGAAGCGAGGACTTCATCGTCGATCCGGGCCCCCGGTCCATGACGACCTCGTCAGGCGGAAGTTCACCGCCCAGCAGCCCGACCGGTTGTGGTTGACCGACATTCCCCCAAGCACTCCGTGCAGGGAGGTGCCCCCACCGAGCACTGGACCGACGAGGGCAAGCTCTACCTCTGCGCGATCAAGGACTGCTTCTCCACCCGGATCGTCGGCTATTCGATCGCCGACCGGATGACCGCGGACCTGGCATGTTCGGCGCTGCGAAATGCCATTGCGCTCCGCCACCCGGACGGCACCGTCGTACATTCCGATCGCGGCAGCCAGTTCCGTTCCGGAATCTTCGTAGAATTGCTGACCTGCAATGGTTTACAAGGATCAATGGGGAAGGTTGGGGCATGCCTGTTAACCGGCTAATCCACCGGATCGTTACCCATGAATCGACACGCCGTCCACGGAAATACTTGACCCCCATCGACGGTGGCGTTACACCTGTCTCATGACGAATCAGCACACGCTGCGTCTGGAGGCCGGCACCGACGTCGCCTGGATGTTGTCCGGGCCCAATGCCGACAACTACCCGCTGGTCAACCAATACCTCGGCTACCTCGCCGACCGAAACTATTCACCACGTACCCTGCGCGCCTACGGCTACGATCTGCTCGCATTCTGCCGCTGGCTCGAATCCCGGAACTACGACCTCGAATCGGTCACCACCAACACGGTATTGGACTTCATGCGGCATTGCCGCGAGACCTCGATCGTGGGACGCCCCGCGAACGTGCTGTCGATGACCGGCAAGCGCCTCGACCATTATTCGGCGACCACCATCAATCACCGGCTCGCCGCCCTGACCGGGCTGTTCACCTTCCGCACGCTGCGCGAACCCGACCTGCGCAACCCGATGCCCAGCGGACGGGAAGCCCGCAGAGTCAGCGCCGAGGAGCGCAGCGGTCTACTCGGACACCTGGTGCGACCGAAACGCCGATCGGTTCTACGCCTGCGGGAGCCGCGGCGACTACCACGGTCCCTGGATCGCCGGGAAACAGCCGACCTGCTCTCCAGCCTGCGGACGTGGCGGGACCGATCCCTCGCCGGTCTGATGTTGCTGTCCGGGTTGAGATCCGGAGAACTGTTGACCCTCGAAGTTACCGACGTTGACATCGGCGCCCGCTGGATACGAGTAGTGGGCAAAGGCGCGAAGGAACGCCGGGTGCCACTCGATGTGGAGGTCGCAGGGCTGATCCAAACGTATCTGCTCACCGAGCGGCCCGAATCGTCGAGCACTCGCTTGTTCCTCGTCGCCAAAGGCCCGAACAGAGGTAAGCCGTTGACGGCGGCCGGGCTGCGCACCATCTTCCGGTATCACCGGCTCAAAGCCGGAGTGCCCGCCGGGCACCCGCACGCACTCCGTCATACCTTCGGCACCGCGATGGCCGAAGCCGGTGTGGATCTGGCAGTGATGCAAGCACTGCTCGGGCACGCGCACGTCGACAGCACAGCCCGCTACATCCATTTGGCACCAACACATGTCAAGGCGGAATACGATGCAGCCCGCACACGACTACGCGCCCGCACCTGAGAGTCCGGCGGATATCTACGCCGCCTACCTGGTCCACCTCGAGCGGCGCCGTCGCGGCAACACCGCCTACACCCAAGCCGCTCGCTCGTTCCTGCGGCGCTGGCCGCAGGTCCAGCGGTGGGCCGACCTGCCCCTCGACACACGGTTGGCTGCGAACTGCTCGACCCGTCCGTTCATCACCTTCCTGATGGTCAGCCGAAGGCTGCAACCGGGCTACGACTACCTCGTCTCCCGCAAACTCGCGAGCCTCTGGCACGAACTGACCGACAGTTGCCTCGCACCGGACCTGAATCAGTTCATCTCCGCAGCATTGGAATTGGGATTCACCCAGCGCGTCGCATCGGCCATCGGGTCGCAAATCATCGCGAGGCTGCTGATTCAAACCGAACGTCCCCTGGCCGATCTACGCGAGAGCGATGTGCAGGACCTGCTGGACGCGTGCGATATTCGCCAGATGCGCACCGGCCGAGGTGCGAGGCACTACCGGAGCACCACCCACAGCGCGCGGCAGATTCTCTTTCACCTCGGGATCCTCGACAGTGAAGCCCGACCGGCAGTCACGCCGCTCACCCTCGACGAGCGGATGGCCGACGTCCCCGCGGCGCTGCGTCCGGCGTTCGTGGCCTACCTGCACCGCAAACGCGCCACCTGCGTGGCCAAGACGGTCAGCAGTCTCGCCACCCGCTTGGCGCACTTTGGCAGGTACCTCGCCGCCATCGACCCCGACATCGCCTCGCTGTCCGCGCTGGACCGGCGCCGACACATCGAACCGTTCATCACCTCACTGACCACCACCGTCAACACCGTCACCGGTGAGCCGATCACCGTCGCGGACCGGATCCGGCGCGTGCATGCGGTCGGCAATTTTCTCGCCGAGATCACCGAATGGGGCTGGGACGACGTACCCGCGCGGCGGCTGATCTTCCGCACCGATCTGCCCCGTCCGCAACGTTTCCTCCCTCGATACCTACCCGTTGATGCTGACCGCAAACTTGCTGCAGCACTGTCGGACTCGCCCTACAGACTGGCAGCCGATGCACTGTTGGTGCAGCGGGCATGCGGGCTGCGGATCGGTGAACTCCTCGACCTCGAACTCGACTGCATCCACGAAATACCCGGCCAGGGATCCTGGCTGAAGGTCCCCCTCGGCAAACTCGACTCCGAACGGATGGTTCCGCTCGACGAGGAGGTCCTCACCCTCGTCGATCGCATCACCGCCACCCGCTCACCCGGCCGACCCATGCGCCATCCCCGCACCGGGGCGCCCGCGGATTTCCTGTTCACGCACCACGGAAAGCGGCTCTCGCAGAACGCGGTGCGAGCAGAACTGGACCGAGCAGCCGAGACGGCAGGCCTTGGGCACGTCACGCCGCACCAACTCCGGCACACCTACGCCACCGCGCTCATTAACGCCGGGGTATCACTGCAAGCGCTGATGGCACTTCTCGGACACGTCTCGAGCCAAATGAGTCTGCGTTACGCGCATCTCTTCGACAGCACCGTGCGCACCGAATACGAACGCGCCTTGAACCTGGCGAAAAGCCACATCGGGCCGATGCCCACCGGCCGAACCCAGCTCCCGATCACCGACATCACCGACGGCGGGTGGAAGGACGCACCGGCGATCAAATCGCGCCTGGCCGGCGGCTACTGCCTGCGGGCACCCGCGCAAGGCTCTTGCCCTTACGCAAACATCTGCGAGCACTGCCCGAGCTTCCACACCGACTCCACCCACCTCGGAGTACTCGCTGCACAACGCGTGGATGCTCACGATCTCGCCGAAGATGCGGAAAAGCGCGGATGGATCGACGAGGCGAAGCGGCATCACACCCTCGTGTCCCGACTCGACGCGCTCATCGCGCAATCGGACACCGCATGAGCGAGAACGCCCTGGTCAGGGTTGAACGGATCTGCGCCGAACTCGCCACCACGGGACAGCCGATCACCTTCACCGCCGTCGCCGAACAGGCCCAGATCGGCCGGGCGACGCTCTACCGGGACAAGCAACTGCGCGCCGTCGTCGATGAACACCGCACCCGACAAACCGACGCCCGCACCCTGACCGGTCTCGCCACCGAGGTCGCGCACCTTCGCACCGTGGTCGAGGCGCTCGCCGCCACCGTCACCAAACACGAAGAACAACTGCGCCGCCTTCGCCGCAATCCACCGCCCCGACGATGAACCATTCTGACCTCGATCGGCACAAACTGGGCCGCGATTAGCCGGTCAATGTGGTGACAATGCCGCGATGGAATCGTTCTTCGCGTTGCTGCAACGCAACGTCCTCGACCGGCGCCACTGGAGCAGCCGTGAGGAACTACGGTTGGCGATCGTCGAGTGGATTGAGAAGACCTACCACCGGCGTCGCCGGCAACGCGGTCTCGGTCGACTGACACCCGTCGAATATGAGACGCTCCATCAGACCGCACACGCGGCCTGAAACTGCACACCCCGTGTGTCAACCAGGGTGGGGGCAGTCCCCTTGCCGAGAGGCGATATGACCGGCACCGTCTTCCTGACCGGGTAAGACCTGCATTGCGCAGCGTTCCTGGGAAGGAAACGAAGCCGCTGTCACCGGGGAAGGCGACAGCGGCTTCCCTTCGCGCGCACCACGCGCTACCTGAAGCCCATCCATTCCCGAAAGCCCGGAATGGGGACGTACCACACCGAGTCCCCCAGCAACCACCACACGAACTCCTGCAGCGACATCATTACTCCTCCTCCTCAGCTGACGGCGTCTCTACGATTCGGGCACGAAGACTGGCGGTAATGGCGGTATTCCAAACCTGAAGTATTCCTGGGCGATTACCGACAGGTTTTCGAGGACTTCGGGGCGATCCGCGTTCGCCCAGATACCCCACTCGCGAGTGACCCGGTGAGCGCCCCGGCGATGGGAATGTCACCGGACGGGGTTAACGGCACGAGTGCTGGTCAGCGAGTTTCAGTCAGGGGCCGGCTATCGGGGTGCCGGTGAGCGTTCCGCCTCCGGGGCGTGAAGGACGAGTAGTCACATCTGGAGAGCCCGCACGGTGAGCAGGAGTCCGGACTCCACACCTTCGTCGTGGCTGATTCTTAGCTGGTCGCCATTAGGTGCGGTTGCTATGTACACCTGCTCGCTGCGTTCGAGGTTCGGTCTACGCATCTCTTCGTGAAACGGGCCGTCGTTCAGACTTACTCTCGGTCGGTCGACTTCCTCGGTGACACCGGACCGTTCCAGCAAGGCCTCTCGCGTGGCGGGTGATGCCGTACGCACCATGACAGTTCCGGAGGAGTCCGGGAAGCTCGATTGCCATTCGCAGGAGACGACGTCGTCGTCGTCGGAAAGATGTAGCCCCGACTCGGACGCGAACGGGAGAGCGGAGTCGCAAGGGTCGTCATGAAACACCCAGGAAACGGTAAACATACCCGTGATGAGGAGAGCAACCACTACTACCCCACATCCGAGCCATAACCACCTGCTGCGGACCTGCGGGCCCCGAGTCTTCAACCGATCGCGCATCCACCACATCGTACGGACGGTCAAGATCCGGAAAGGACAATGAATCGGGCCGAGACCTCAAGAGTGGCCGAAACTTCGTTGAGCGCGGCCACCCTGGCGACTGACTTGGACTGCGCGCCGACGAATCCGCCGGTGGCCGCCGGTGGCCGCATTATCTCCCGCGGCGACGGCACCACCGCGTATAGGCCGATCTGGATACTGGACCACCCCCGACGTCTGGGCGCACATCGCCCGCCACCGGCTCCCGGTGAATCCCGTCTACGCCAAACTCCGCGATCTGGGTGTCCCCGCCCAGCAACACGACTCTCCCACCTCATCAACGGTGGCCACCTCGACCGCGGCCGGCTGACCTGGCTACGCCGCGGATGGCCCACCCTCTTTGAGCAACTCGCCGACCCTCTCCCCCGCACCCGACAACTGAGCTAGGAAATGTCGCCGGGGGATGTCGAGAACCCGCGCGCGGCTTCGTCCCCGCAGTGAAACGGCGGTCCCTCAGGGTGAGGCCGACGCCTACTCCTCGACTACCGATGCTGCGCGTCGGATGATGTCTGCGACGACATTGGGTCGCGACACATACACGGCGTGGCTTCCGGGCGTCTCGACCACGGTCGCTCCCATCCGTTCGGCCATCGAATCCTGTGCAGCAGGCGGGATCATCCGATCTTCGGTGACATGCAGATACCAACTCGGCTTGACGCGCCAGGCGGCCTCGCTGATGGTGCCGCCGAGGGCGTCGAGACCCCACGGAACCTGAGAGTCGGCCAGGAACGCCGCTTCCTCGGCCGACACGTCCGCGGCGAAGGAACTGTGAAACTTCTCCCTGTCCAGGAAAAGGTACCCGTCTCGCGGCGGCAGAATCGCGGGCTGGGGTCCGTCCTGCGGGAAGCCGCCGAGGAGGGTGTTCACAGACTCACCCGTGTCCGGCGCGAAAGCCGTGATGTAGACGAGGGCGGCGACGTTGGGGTGCGTACCCGCCTCGGTGATGACGGCTCCCCCCTAGGAGACCCCTAGGAGTGCCCCACGAGGATGACAGGACCGGCGACATCCTCGATGACCTGACGTGTCGTGGTCGCATCGTCCATGAGCGATTTCGTCGGATTCTGCACGACGCGCACACCGAATCCGTCCCTCTTGAGGGCGTCGTATACGGCCCTCCAGCCGGATCCGTCCACAACACCCCCATGAACGAGAACGACGGTCTTTTCTGGTGAACTCATAGTGGCCTCCCTGACTGGACGCTGGTCAACATCGGCGAATCTAAGGGCGCTGCGAGTTCAGTCTTGATGAGTCCGTCGGTCGGCGTGGGCGAAGTGACCGCTTCCGCACGTGCACAGAACGATTCGGTCCCCGATGACGACTAGTCGATCAGTGGCTTCCCTTCGATGCCGTGGCCCGTACCGCCGGTGTCGTCGAAGACGTCGGCCGCCCCCACAGGGTCGACAATCCGGTCCAGATGACCGTCGCCACGACGGACGGTGAATCGAGTCGCGTGTTCGCGGATGCGCTCGTCACACGAGTGGTGACGTGGACCCGCGAAACGCACCTCCTGCCATCGCGGAACGAATGACTCCTCGCGTGGTGCCGCACCGAGCATCCCACCCGAGGTACTG
The DNA here is from genome assembly GCF_026810085.1 of Rhodococcus sp. JS3073. Classification (NCBI taxonomy): domain Bacteria; kingdom Bacillati; phylum Actinomycetota; class Actinomycetes; order Mycobacteriales; family Nocardiaceae; genus Rhodococcus; species Rhodococcus sp. JS3073. The sequence goes on from NZ_CP113952.1 coordinate 131,025, forward strand.
AAGCAAACGAAAAGGGTCCCCTGACCATTCATGTCGTACTCAATTGGAAGCGGCGGCAACCGTCGCCGTCGATCTCGCCGCCGTCGGCGCGGACGTTCTCCACCGGGACGACGACCCTAAGGCGCCCTCCCCGGGGCGGACCGTCGCGCCGCCGGATCCGAGTTCGGTGCCGGCCCGCCGACACGCGGGAATCCCCGCACACGGGTGTGCCGGGGATTCCCGCTGATTGGTGGCGTCGCCGAGAACTAGGTTCTGTCTGCTAATTGCGCAGTCGGTGGGTTGTGATTGTGGGGCGAGGAGTACGCCACCGAGGTAGATGATGGCGTACATGTCGTAGCGAGTTGCGACACCGCGCCAGTGCTTGAGTCGGTTGAAGCCACGCTCGACGGTGTTGCGGTGTCGGTAGAGCACGGCATCGAAGACCGGTGGTCGCCCACCTCGGGAGCCTTTCTCCTTCCGCCGTGCGATCTGACCGGATCGTTCCGGGATCGTGTGTGCGATGCGTTTCGTCCGCAGTAGTTTCCGAGTCGAGGTATGGGAGTACGCCTTGTCCGCGAGCAACCGCATCGTGCCACCGTGTCGATTCGGATAGATCTCGAGCAGCGGCGCCAGCTGGGGTTGTCGCCGACCTGCCCGGCGGTCAGCAACATCGCGACCGGAGCGCAGGTGCCGTCGACGAGGGCGTGGATCTTCGTAGTCCATCTGCCCCGGGAACGTCCCAGTGCGTGATCGGTGGGCTCGCCTGCAATCGTGTAATTCGACTTAGCCCCCTGGCAGCAGGACATCTGTTCCGTACTGGGGTACTTCGGCGAGGATCGTGTATCCCCTGTCGAGGTAGGGCTGGGCGGCGGCGGCGCGTTCGGCCTTCTCCGCGCGGTCGTCGAGCAGCTGTTGCGCGATGCAACGGAACTGGTATCGGCCAGCCGTCATCAGCTTCTCGACAGCCTCGGTGTCTCCTTCCGCTTCGATTATGTGGACACCTTTCGAGCGTCAACTACAGCCGGACCTCGTCGCGAGATCCTCTAGGTATTGATTCTGAAATTCTCCGCGCCGGGTGGTTCAGCGTGGGTGCGAGCTCAGCGAGCTCGATCGGAGTAGTTGGGTCGGCCGAGGAGTGGGGTTGGGCGTGCGCCAATCGACTGGTGTGCCACGAAATGGCCTTCCCGTTAAATGGCACCTGCAGAAGGCGCTCGACAAAACCATGCAGGCCATCGAAACCCGCAACCACACCGAGACGTCGGCGGAAACATCTAGACGCGACGTTCCGTGACCGTCCGAGTATCGGCGGGGCGAAGTGGACGTCATTACAGACCCCCGGAATCCTTACAGGACAACGAGAATCAGGCCGAGCGTCAGCGCAGCAGTTTGCGTGCGTGGCGGCAAGCGAGTTACTTGTTAGGGGCCGATGGAACCCCACGACTCTGGTCGGCCCGGACCAGAGTCGAGTCGGTCGCCGACCACACGGATACCGCGCTGGCCGGCTCAGGGACGGGTGTTGTGACACCGATCAACCGGCGGAGCCGAGGTGCTCCGTGCCCAGGTGGTCGGTGACGGTGTCCGCGATGTCGCCGAGGACGTCGAGTTGCTCGGCGGTGAGCAGATCGACGAAGCAATGCCGAACCCCGGCCAGGTGGAGCGGCGCCGCCGCTTCGATGGCGGCCACGCCCTCGTCGGTGAGCAGGACGTCAAATCCGCGGGCGTCGGTGTCGCACCGAGCGCGGCGAACGCTGCCGCGGGCTTCCATGCGGGCGATCTGGTGCGAGAGCCGACTTCGTTCCCATCCCAACGCCCGGCCGAGATCGCGAGAACGGATCCGACGGCCGGGCGCTTCGGACACCTCGACGAGGACGACATAGTCTGCCTCGGTGAGGCCGAATTCCTCGGTCAGCTGCCGCGCCAGGTGCGCACTCAGGTCGGCGTGCATGCGGCGAAGACCGCGCCATGCCCGGCTCTCCCGTTCGTCCAACCACTTTGTCACCATGCCCCAACAATAGCTTTCTGTTGACACGTCATCAAAGTGGAGAGTAGTTTTGTGGATACATCAACAAATTGATGTGGGCCCTCCAACCACACCACATCGATCCCTGCAGGAGTGATTCGCCATGACCAGAATCGGCATCATCGTCGGCAGCACCCGTCCCAACCGCAACAGCGAGAAGGTCGCCCGTTGGGTTCACGACATCGCCTCCCAGCGTGGCGACGCGGAGTTCGAGTTGATCGACCTACGCGATCACACCTTGCCGCACCTGGACGAACCGATGCCGCCGTCCTACGGGCAATACCAGAACGAGCACACCAAGCAGTGGTCAGCCACGATCGCCGCGTTCGACGGATTCGTCATCGCTTCCCCCGAATACAACCACGGTATCCCGGGAGTACTCAAGAACGCCCTCGACTACCTGTACACCGAATGGACCAACAAGGCAGTCGGATTCGTGACCTGGGGCGCCGTCGGAGGAGCCCGCGCCGCTGAACACCTGCGCACCATCGCCGGGGAACTGCAGATGGCCGACGTGCGGCGGCAAGTCACCCTGTCGCTGGCCGCCGACTTCGAGCACTACACGGAATTCGCCCCCAGCGACCACCAGGCCGCCGCGGCGAACGCGATGCTCGATCAGGTCATCACGTGGAGCACCGCGCTTGCCCCGGTTCGAGCCGCGGCAGCCGCTGCCTGAATCGAGTCCCCAAACCACTACGGGTCCGCCAAGTATGCATGAGGCCCACTCCCGGCCGGGATCCCGCACGGATAGTATTCGCGCGCAACATAATTCAAGTCACAACCACCAGGAGTCGGGAGGAGAAACCGACCAATAGAGTCATCACCCCAACGCGTCGCCACCACACTCCACAAACACCCACGGGAGGTCGACGATGGATATCGTCGTTCTGATCGGCCGAATTCTCTTCTCCGCACTGTTCCTGTCCTCGGCCGTGGGCCACCTGACCCAGTCCACGACGATGGCGCAGTACGCCGCCGCCAAGGGCCTGCCCCTCCCCCAGGTCTCGGTCCTGCTCTCCGGGGTGGTCCTCGTCGCCGGCGCGCTGAGCGTACTGCTCGGCGTCTGGGCCGACCTTGGATCCCTACTGCTGGTCGCCTTCCTCGTCCCCACAGCGGCGCTCATGCACAACTTCTGGTCCGCATCCGACCCACAAACCCGGCAGATGGAGATGATCCAGTTCAACAAGGACATCGCGTTGGCCGGCGCCGCACTGATGCTGTTCGCGTTCTTCGCCCACGACGCCGACCTCGGGCTGACCCTTACCGGACCGCTTTTCCCGCTATAGAAGCAGGCTGCAGTTGCAGACCGCGAAACAACATCGCGAGGACAAGGACACAACATGACCGAGCGGACCATTGAACTTCTTCATCGAAACCTCCAGGAGGTCTTCGGGGAGGGCGACGCGACCCGCCGACGCGCCGCCATCGAAGAGTTTTACACCGACGATTGCGTGCTCTACGCCCCGGACGGCGTCTTCGTCGGACACGACGCACTCGAAAAATTCGCCGGGGACCTACGCGCGACCCATCCCCAATCTGCCTACACACCCCATGGACAGGCCCAAGCCCTACACAACGGGGGAATCCTTGCATGGGGCTCGGGCCCGACAGGCGAGCCGCCTGAGTACACCGGACTCGATGTTGTCATCGTTCGCGAAAGCAAGATCGCTGCGCTGTACGTATTCCTCAATCCGGAACTCTCCTAACGCAGCAGAGGGCCTCCCGCTCGGGTCGAGTCGCCGTGAGTGATTCGCCGGAGCCAGCTCTAGTGCTTGGAGCACCCTTCCGCTACTCGTGCGGTGCAAGCACAGCGTCACCGAACCAGTGGCAGGTCAGCAAGGCGATCTCGACATCCAGGCGGTCCCCGGTGAGGGGGTGGCCGCGGCGTTCGATCCCGCGCTGGACCCGGTACTTCACCGAGTTGAAGTGCAGGTGGAGTTCCTCGGCGGCGGACTTGTAGCTGGAACCGTGTCCAAGGAAGGTGCGCAGCGTCTCGCGGAGCCGCGCATCGCTCTCGGTGTCCGCTGCGAGAGGTCCGAGTGTCTCGTGCACCCACCTTCGTGCCTCTGGGAGGTTTTCGCCGAGGAGGGCTGCGGCAGCGAGCCCCGGCTCGTCTGCCGTGGTGACACGCCGTGTGAGGCCGCCGGAGGCCAGCGCGACCTTGTGTGCGTTCTGCGCTGTCGATGTGATCGACGGAAGCCATCGACACCGGGTAAGGGTGCACCGATCGCGATGTACGGTGGGTCGGGCAGTTCCGGGACGATCCGTCGGATTGCGGCGACCGCGCTCTCTGCATCGTCGCGGCGCAGGGGGATCCATCCCCAGCCAGTCACTCGATCCGCCGCCACGAACAGCGCATCGCCGGGGGTGTCGATCGATTGGGCGAAGTGCCGGACGGTCCGCTCCAGCCCTCCGAGTTCGGTGGCGGAGTTCTCGGCGTCGTCGAACCAGAGGACCAGCGCTAGGTGCGTTCGCCGCAGCGGATACCCGATCGCGGCGGTCACCGCATCGACGTCGACATCGGTGGCATCGAGAACTTCGCGGACGCGCACCGCGCGGACGCTACTGCGGTTCTCCAGCCAGTGGTCGCGCTCGGCCTCGTAGATCTGGACGACTTGTTAAGAGATCCAGTCGATGTAGCCGAACGTCACCGTTGCAATTCGGTCGTACACGTCAAGGCGGAGTGCGGGATCGAGGTCGGCTTGACGGATCGCGTCCAGGATGAACGGTCTCATCCGCGGCCCAAGAGCTGCCGCACGCCACCGTCCTCGTCGACCGCATACAGCACCATCCCCAACAGATCGAGAACCCGCTGAGGCGCTCGCACCGCAGCCTCCACCGACCACGGCTCGTCACGAACCACCAACGCAAACGACACCGCCTGATCCGGCTCGCTCGGCATCCGCCTCACCAACTGCCCGATCGCGGTATCGACATCCAACCCCGGCTCGGTCATCGCACCCTTGACCTCGACATAGAGCCGGCGGCCATCCTTCTCGGCCACGATGTCCACGAAATCCACCTCGGTACGGACCACCCACCCCTGAGACGACAACCACCCCGCGAAGTCCCGGGCCACGCGAGCCTCATCACCTCTCATACCGAACACGGTAAGCCCGAAACATCAGTTCCGAACAACACCACAGCGCAAACACCTCCGGTGCCGCAATGCCACGACTGAGGCATCCCCGACAAATCATGCGGTGCGATCGACGTACCCCTTCAACACCTCATCCGTGTCATTCATGTAATCGACTGACTGCTAGCGCAATTCGTGTGACCGACGTTCGCCGCTGCAGAACCGGCCACGAAACGGCTACCGCCGATCACTCTCCCCGGTGCCGGCCGGGCGTCTACACGGACGAACCCGGGGCCGAGTTCGGGTTCGGGTTCGGGTTCGGGGCGGAGCGGTAGGAGCCCGGATCGATGGTCAGGTCTTCGGTACCGGCAAAGACCAGCCGCCCATCGTCGAGCGCAACCGCCCACCGATGCACCGGCGCCCACGCGTGCCCACCACCGCCCGGATCGGTCACCGCCGCATAATCCTCGACCACCTCACCGGTGAGATCGGCCCCGGCGCTCCTGCGGACCAGCACCCGGACACCGACCCTCAACTCCGGGCCATCGACCGGCCGGTTGCCGCTGTGTCGGGCCATACTGATGCACCTCTTCGCTCGGCGAAACTCCCGAGATCGAGCATAAACACCGACCAGCCCAGCACGCGACCCGACCTGCACGAACTCCACCCGCGCACGGAATGCCGAAGTAGTCGGCTGCCATGATGCCGTCGGCGGTCCCCATCCAGACGCAGCAACCCGCACTCATTCGCGGAACAGACGCAGTGCAACCGCCACTCCACTCCCTGCGCCCGCCCTTGTCGTCAACGGCTCTCTCCTAGTTGGACTCTCGTCACTCACGAGCACCCAGACTCTGATTCCTCCGATTTCCTCTACGCTGACTCCATCCCCCCGTCGGGCGGACCGCCCACATCACCCGGCGGTAATTGTGCCGGTGCGATGGTCGAGCGCCGTTGCGTTCGCGGCACCAGCGGGATGACGTGCCGCCTCGGCCCGTATACCGCGCAAGATCAGTTCGGGACCCGCGGCAATCGTGCGAGGCTGTTCAGCTTGTCGAGAACCTGATCGACAGCGGTGGTCGGGAGACGGACATCCTCGCCCTCCGACGCCCGGAGGCGAACACGAACGAAGGCGAGCATGGCGAGTTCACGCTCGAGGTCGGCTGCAGTCCGCGCGTTCACGGTCTCATCCTGCCGCGAGCGGCGGCGATCAGAATTGTGCCGATACCACGGACCGATCCTCTCGGTGTACGGGCCCCGGACCCCGGAATTGACGAACGGAGCGAGGCCTGTCCGCACCGGTTGCAGGCGGACTGTAAACCCGAATTCACCGCGCTGCCCGCAGAGTTCACTACACGTCACCGGTCGGCCGTAGACCATGATCGGGTATCGGGTATCGGGTATCGGGTATCGGGCAGCGGGCGCGGCGGCTCGGGCGAGTCCGGTCGCGACGCGAACGCCCACATCACAAACACCGCGGCACAAACACCGCGGCGCCCACGACCAGACACACCAGCACCGCATTCAGGACTCGACCGGGAGTTCGATCTCCCGAATCGTGGACCGCCGATCGGGACCGGTTCCGCGCCGTCGGCATCGGTGACAATGCCGAGCTCGCGACCAAACCCGTGTTGGCGCAGACATGATCGAACGCGCGCTCGACGCGGAGGTGCGGTTCGCGTGGCTCATCGCGGACGAGGCCTGCGGGCAGATGAATTCCCTGCGTGTCTGGCTCAAGGAAACGATATGCGTCGTACATGCTGGCCACGGCCGGGGCGACGACGTGTTCACCCGGACGGGCGCAGCGGCCGGGCGGGCGGACGAGATGATCGCCACGGGCCCGCCGAAGCAGTGCCGCCGAATCTCCGGCGACGGCACGCGCGGATGACGCGAGCATTCCCGGGTGCGGGTGCCGATGTGCATCGCGTGGGCGCCCGGACGTAGGCGCTGGTTGCCTGCGAGGCGCGGTCGAGTTCGGCGAGCTCGTCGACATGCACCTCTCACTGAAGGGCTGCCCTTGTCTCTCCAACTCGACGACACACATAATTCGGATTGAGAGTTTCGAGTTACTGAATCGAGATAGGTCAGCATCCAGACCGTAAATGATCTTGAATGGTCGGCTCATCCACGGGAAAGAATGACATTCGTGGAATTTCCGGCGAGGAAGCGACGCGGCGGAGTCACGATCGGACGATCCGGTGCAGCGGAAAGAGGTCCGCAGGTGACCTACGAACCCCATTTCCGTCACCAAAGAGCCAATTCAAGCCTCTGGCAGCACTACTAGCCGCTGAGTGACCCAGCAGAACCCGTGAAGAAGTCGAGGGCGCCGAGAAGGGTGGAGACGTTCGAGAAGAAGTCGGCCAAGAAAGCGAGGTCCATTTGTAACTCCAGTTCGATTGTTCAGAGAATCGTGACACACGGCACACGATGTGAATATTTATACCGGCCCGATAACAATTCCGCAACGACACATTGCGGTCAACCAGCAACGAGTGACATCCAGCCCCCACCGGAGGAGCGCAGTCAGGGGCGAACCCGGCACCCCGGCTCGTAGTCACTTCGGACCAGAGCTCGACTACACCGATCCGCTGACCCGGTGAACGAGGTGCACCCGCACTCACGATCGAAATGGTGGAGTTCCATACCACGGCGTACCCCGGCAGATCAGCCTCCTCTCACGCTCAGAGTCGGTGACGCAGCAGTCTTCCCGGCACACACCTGGGAGCAATGGCACATCCCGCGATACGTACGCAAGCACGCGGTTCTGCGGCCCCACACACCACGGCCGATCTACGCCGGCCTCGGCGGCGCGCTCATCGAGACCGACTCCACCCCATCGCCGCGGCGCTGCAGCCTCCTGCCGGGAACGACACCCGGACGCTGCCCGGCACCGGCCATTCTGACCCCGACGACACCGAGGCTCACACACCCGCACCGGTGCGTTTGACGCAGATCCGGTCACCGGCCGTACGCATCAGCCGTCGTGACCTTGCGGTCGTCGGCGACGTCCGGATGGTGAACTTATCGGTCTGCGGGGAGCATGTACGGGTCGTGTTGGCAGGCTGAGCGGACTAATCCGGACGGTCGGGCGATCCGGTGACGGGAACGTCGGTGCGGGCCGCCCGGATCCGCGCCATGCCGGGATGCCGGGTGGTCGGCATGATCCCCGGCAGTAGGAATCTCCACATCTCGTCGACCCGCTGCTCGAGATCGGTGCGATGGGCCAGGACCTGGGACACGGTCTGGACTCCGGTGAACGCGCCGATGACGAACCGTGCGAACGTCGGCGGGTCGATGGTGTCGACAAGGTCGCCCTCGGCGACCGCTCGGGCGGCCAACCCTTGACAGGCGGCGATCCAATCCAGGTATGGGCCCGCGGGGCCACGGTCGTCGGCGCTGAGCTCGAGGGTGATGCGGATCCCGGCCCGCACGATCGGGTCCTGCACGATCTGCCGGGCCATCTCGTGGCAGAGCATCACGATCTGCTCGATCGCCGACGCCTCCTGCGCGGCGATCGCCTGCACGGCGGAGATGGAGATCCGGTGCTGCTCGGCGATGATGTGCCGGGCCAAATCCTCCTTGGACCGGAAGTGAAAGTACAAGGCCCCCTTCGTCATGCCCGCCGCCTCGAGGATCTCGACGAGACTGGCACCCTCGAACCCGGACTTGTCGAACATTTCCGCTGCGCCGCGGACGATCTGGGCCCGGGTCACCGCCGCCCGTTGCTGTTGCACCATCTACCGCACCTTCCGTGCCCGTCGCCGCTGCAGCCCTTGGTCAAGATTGGGAGCGAGGTCAGCCCCGGGGACTTTCGATCGCACCCCTGCAGCCTGCGCGACGCTACCACCGGCACCGGTGCGCCTCATCTCCGGAAAATCCCGCGTCCACCTGCATGTGCACCGATACCCGCTCACACGAAAACAGACCAATGTGCCGCTTCTTCGGTGGGCGCCGCCGGTCCGCGCCAGCGCCGTCGCGGTTCGGCTTGTGTCGCTATCGGTGGTCGCGGTATTGCTCGGCGATCTCCTCGGTGTCCCGGGCCAGCCAGGTCAGCTCCCCCACCGATTCATTCCCGGGCAGGAGCAGATCCGCCCGTCGGCACTGCGGCCCGCGGATACACACCAATGCCAACCCGGAATCGGACAACGTCTGCCACAGCTGCTCACCCGATGACGACGCCATGTTACCCATTCAACCGCACCACACCACCCTGACACGAGGAACAGACCGGGACGTCTCGAACACCCGCACCCGCCACCGGGCGCTGTGCACCACACGTCGACAGTCTCTCTGCGCCCGGACGAGTGGAGTTCGGGAGGATCGTTACCAGGCGAGACGATCGGTCAGCACCGAAATCCGTCCCGCCACAGCCAACACCGCATTCGGATGCGCGGTGCCGACGTGGGCGAGCTTGGACCGATGGCCGCCGGCCGGAGTTGGACCACCGAGAAAGGCATGTGGCCTGGGTCACATTTCAGGGATCGGGGCGGGCGGCGGATCTACCATTTCCTCGCACCGGAACACCAAGGAGCAGGTCGCCAAACCAATACGCAAGCCAAACCTGTACTGGCTAGCAGGGCTTGGCGCACACACCGTTCCGCCGAGTTCCGTGGATCCGGTCGATAATTCCACACGCAGCACATCCGAGGAGACCTCAGCGACGCCCACCACCCCGGTACACCAACGCGAACCGTGCTTCTCGACCGGAGCGGGTCCTCCCTTCCCGACGCGCAATGCATCAGCAGCGCGGTCAGAGCTCACGCGGCGGGTACCCGTTGTATGTCCCGGCGAGGCCCGGCCGGAGCGGACTACACTCCGACCGGGCCGCTTCGGCCCACCTGGCGTGACCGCATCTAGGGAGTCCCGTGGCGCGTATATCACAGCGGCCGAGATGGTTTCAGCTTCGTTGATCTTCAGCTGCGGGTTCGACGTCGGGGGCTCAGCCCGCCGGCACCGACAGCCACGAGCCACCACCCGTACTCCCGGCAATGCAGTCGCCTTCACCCGACACAGATCAGGACACCCACGACCGCTACTGCGACCAGCGAGGCGCCGCCGCAGATCGCCCACGCCCGTGTCGCCAGCTGCCGCCACCGATCACACCGCTCGTCTACATCGGCGATGCCGACCGAGCCCTTCAGATTCGGATGGGACGCTCGGGACTCCGCAAGGCGGTGGACCTTTGCGTCCGCTCGTGCCGCCACACCCAACGAGACGGGGACCACCAGAAGCGTCACCACCAGCAGAGCAACCATGAGACCTACGCCCGTCCCGAACATCATCGTCCCTTCCACAGCAAACAGGGCCCGTCACGGGTATCGCGCGTTGATCACCGGCCACGCAGAGCCACGGGCACAACCACGCCCCTGTCAGCTCTATCGCCGAACTGCCACCGAGTGTTTCACTCGACGCCATCGGCGCAGGACAATGGGTCGCCGCGGGCCTACACGCCGGGCATCGGGAACTTCCACACCGCCACCACAACTACGCCCATGATCAGTCCGGCGTACAGAACAGTGCTAACCACACCGACCCGCAACGTATTCAGCAGACTTGCGCCCAGGTTCTCGGTAATCCGTGCCATGACAACTCTTCTCTCACGTGCAGATAATTTTCGGCAGCCACGTCGAATGGCGGCGTACCAGCTACCTTGGACCGACTTCGACACCTGCACATTGGCCGAACTACCTACACACATACCCGTATTTGGGTCTGGAGGTTTGGGTCTCAGCTCAGGGTTGCAACCGAACATCCCCGAGCGCCAGGCTTCTCCCACAAATTCAGCTGTGTTCTACGTCACAGCCTTGGTGCCTGAGCTATGTCGCCCAAGCATTTCGCGCCGCCGGCACAACTCGTGCGGGGTTGCCTGCCAGCTCGCCGGTAGTGATCCGGCTTGGCCGTTGGTCGTCGGCGACAACTGCAGGTGAGCGGCTCGCTGCAGATACTCGATTGCGCAGAACAATTGCTCATGCGACTGGACACGGTGCAGCACAGAACAATCGGCAAATGAAGCGGAACTGCCACCTACTCTCTCGCTATCGAAGCCCGCCGGCACTGCTGCGGCGAAGCAGAACAAGACGGGTCCGGTAGCGCACCTTGTCGCTGAATCACGCAGATCGCCCTCAGAAACTCCATCCGGATCGTGCACGCACCGCAGCAAGCCTCGTCGAAATCACACTTACTGGTCGGTAATCCGGAGGTGCGAAAAATACTGCAATGGCATGGATCACACTCCCTGGACTTCCCTGCGTCGGCTCACGAAGATCAATTCGTGCACTGCTCGTTACTACGTGCAGATTGTCCGTGTAGCGCCCCTGCCAGCTGATCGACATCGTTGGCGGGGGCTGCGCTTGGCTGCGCCACAACACATCAACCCCGTCACCGCCGCTGTTCGCGCCTTTTGACGCGGCGCCCCTCGGCTCACGTGTCACCCTCGGAGCGAGTCGGCTATTGCCCCAGTCTCGTTCGCCTATTTCCATGCGCGCATTATCGGAATCCCCTGATCCGAACTGGGCAGACGGTGTCCAATTCGTACTCCGGCGGCAGTGATGTTGGGGTGGGTGTGTGCGGCCGGGTCATCGGCCAACATCCAGGCCGACGTGCTCGTCGCGGCGCGGCCGATATTGCACGCCATCGACATCGGGATTCGCGGCGAGGATCTCCGCGACCCACCGACGAGTGTGCAAAATACCCCGAGAGGTCGCACGTGGGCGACCATGCCCCGCGTTGGTCCGGGAGCCCGAACCCGGTCAAACCCACGACCCAGGCCATGCAGATCTCGACCCCATGGACGGCCCCAGGCACGAAAACAGGTATGCCTACCGGTCGTTCTACCGTCGTCGGATGGATATCTCGCGAGGAGTGTGGGAGTCGCACAACCCCCGAACTCTGCAAGTCGAGGCCCCCGATGCACGATCAGCTCCACCGCGATCAGCTCCCACCGCTCCCCCCTCGTCGCACGCGACGTCTTCACCATCCGCCACTTCGATCAGTGCCACACCATGCCCGCCGCCGACGCGCCCACATGCTCGTCGTGCCGCAGCACCGAACCAGGCAAGGCTCCCTCGTCGGGAACGACACGATCATGTCGTGGACGGTCATCGAGCTGTCGCCCAGTTGGATGGGCACCGACTTCACCCCCCTTTCACGGGCGCGATCCTCGCGCTCGACGATCGGACCGTCAGGCATACGCCCGGGTCGACGACTCCCTCGCACGGGGTGCCCGGGGGCAGGATCTGCGTCCGCAATGACCGGATGATATTGCGGGCGAGCCGTATCCGCTGTTTGGTGCAGTTCGAGTCGTCGCCCATCCCACCACCGATCCGGTGCGGACGGCCGCGACCGCGCCGTTCGTCCGCAGCATTGCCTGTGCCCCGACGGCCTTCCCGAAGGCCGAACCTGGGGCCAACAGCGACGGCGGACAGGGTCCTGCAGCTTCCGGACCCCGACAGTCAGCCGTGACGAAGCCGTCGAGCCGAGCCCAGCTCGCCGCCAAGAAGAGGCCTACAGGTAGGCCCTCGATATTGCGAGGAAGAGAGAATCAAGTTGAGAAGGCTTTACGGGTATGTTGCGTGTCTCGCCGTCGCCCTCGGCGCACTCCTTGTCAACGCGCCGGCGGCATCAGCCACCGGTGTCGTGTCCAACGGCATCGCATGGACCGACGACCTGAACCCGGTCCCGCACCCACCCGGCATCATCGAATTCTGCACGATGGGCGTCGTCGGTACCGACTCACTCGGCAACAAGATCGGCATCTCCGCCGCCCACTGTGTCGACGGCACACCCGACGGTGCACCCGTCTACCGCTATGCGACGGCCGGACCACGGGAACACATCGGCAACATCGCCTACCGCAGTCCCGGCGGCGGGACCGGCGTCGACTGGGTGGTCCTCTACCTCAACGCTGACGCGGTACTCACATCGAATGGTCCCAGTGCCCGGGTCGACGGAATCGGCGCCCCCAACCCGGCCGGTCCCCATTGCAAGGACGGGGCCGGAACCGGCGTCCATTGCGGGTCGATCACCGCGCAGAACACGACACGCTTCTACAGCGACGCCCAATCAGGCGGTGGCGATTCCGGTGGTCCCGTACTTCAGAATAACACCGAGATCGTGGGCATGGTCCGCGGATTCGACACTGCACTGTTCGCGTTCGAGTACATCAAGTTCGATGCCGTCCTCGACGGCATCAACGCCCAACCCAACCCTGTCGGGAAAGGCTTCGTCGTCACCAACAACTGATGTGGACGCAGATTCGCCAAGAAGGCAGCAGGAGGTGGACGTCCGGGACCGTCGCGGGCTACGACATCTGCTGCACAATCGGCCACAGCCACTCTCGGAGAGGTTGGGGAAACGGGCTGTAATACAGCCACCAATTGTCCATTGGACATCCCTTCCGCGTGGGCGTCCCGGCGGTCCGTCGATCATACGTCCGACATCCGACAACGACGATGTCGAATATGCGCACGCCCCGAGTTCGACTGGCAGGAGTTCGTGCCGGTGTTCAGCGCCCCGTCTGCACCGCAGGTCCGGCCTGCGCGTTCGCGCCTCAGGTCGAATGGCAATCGACATCCGCGTTTCGGTGTCGGTTTCCGTTTGTCGTGTCGGTAGTTCGCCTGACCTTGATGACCAGTCCATAGCCGAAACACCACATGGCCGGCCGTTACTCCCCTTCATGCAGGGTGATCAGTGTTTCTCTGCGAGTGACACCGGTGTTCTACGACGCCGGCCACGAGCGGCCATCCGCTGGCCTGGGCCAGAGCTTGGGAGGCGCACGGGGACCACCGAAGATGGTGGTTGCAGTAGCGCCGACGGGCAAGACCGGGCAGCTTGCCTTTCATCATGCTTGGGGGTTGGCGGACGCCGGACCGCGCTCATACCGCCGGCAATGCTCCAGGACCACCACGCAGGTCAGCCCGGGACTGAATGAACCGTGCGCCATGAATCCGAACGCGCTCAGCGGTACTGTAGCGAATTGAGCGCACTCAGCATATGCACTCGTCATGTTGCCGACCGCCGCCGCACGTGCGCATGCTGCGCGCGTCGCCGATCCGTGGGTACTGACGATGTGGGCGTCTCATGACCGGCCTCGGCGCGCGCGTGTGGTGCCGGGCAGCGGCACCACATTCGTCCCGCGCTATGCGAGATAGCTTGGCACGTATAGGAACCCAGCTAAACGGAGCAGGCCGGTTTTCATCACAACCGAGGGGCGCCCTTGACGACGTCCACTTCCCACCAATAACGGACTCTGCGAATCGGTTCCGTGAGGGGGGACATGCCATCTTCGCAGCTGGGTGGCCTGCATCCAGGCGTTGAACATCCCGCCACTGATCCCGGATCCACCCACTCGGGTGTTCGCACCCGCTACCGTTTCCACATACGGGGACCACCTTCCACGGACCGAGCCCATGGCCGCACATCACCCGCACGATCCGCACGCGCGGGCCCCGCCGTGCCGCGATCGCGCACTTCGGCCAGGACGCACCCACCCTGCTGCCGCTGCGGGCCGGGGACGTCCTCGTCGTCAACGCCTCCCGCGCCGCGGTGGGCGCCCACCTGACCTCCCCGGCTGCGCTCGCCTACTACGTCGAGACCGGAGTTCGGGTGCTGTCGTCACCGAACTTGCACGCCAATGTCATCGCCACCGACAGGCGGGCGGTCATCGGCTCCGCCAATGCCTCCCACAGCTCGACGATCGCGGATGAGGCGGTGGTGATCGCCGACGATCCCGAGGTCGTTGCCTCCGTCCGAGCCTTCATCGAGGAGATCACCGAGGTCGACCAGGCCTTCCTCGACAACGCCACCGCGCAGTGGCAGAGAGGGCGCGCGCTACCGATCCCCGGGGTCAGCGGCCGCGGGCAAGCCGACCGCGGATTCCTGCCCGCCAAGATCACCCGGATGTTTCTGCGGCACATCGTCGAATACGAACCCAGCCCCACCGAACACCACACCTGGTCAACCCAGGCCCGCCACCACCGCCGCCCCGCCGGACCGGCAGCGAAGTACCAGCTCGAATGGTTCCACCACGACAAGTCCGACACCCGCCTGAAGCATGGGGACGTCCTGGTCTTCGTCACCGCCTGTGCATCACACTCTAATATTTCGATGCCCGAACGAAAGCATCACGGGCACTGGCGGTGTGGCCAGCTTCCGATGCTTGCTGGACATCAGCGAACACTAGAGCAGCGGTAGCCAACCACTCGTCGTGCCAACTTTCGTAATCACCCTCGACAATCCGCTCGGCCGTAGCCACTACCTCACCGAATCCGCTCCACCGTAGGAAATAAGACTGACCGACCGCGGGGTATCGAACCAGAGGTGTCAGTTCTGATCGCGCGTCTGTTCCGCAACCCAGGCCGCGACCTGTGTCCGAGAGGTGAAACCCAGCTTCGACAGGATGTGCTCCACGTGTCCCTGTGCGGTGCGTGGTGAGATCACCAGGCGGTCGGCGATTGCCTGATTCGTCAGGCCTTCGGCGATCAGGTCTGCGACTTGGCGTTCCCTCTTGGTCAGTCTCGTCGACGCGTCGGCGTCGGGCGTGGAGGGGCTGGGCGGATGTTCATGGAGGGCGTAAGCGATGGCCGCGTCGAAGCCGAGCAGTTCACCCTTGCGGTAGGCCGCCGCGAATGCTTTTCCCCCAACTATCTGGCGAGCCTTCTGTTCGCAGTTCTGATGGTAGGCAATCAGATTGGAATGTATGACGGCAACACTTCCCACCGATCGCGCCAACCCGTCCGCAGCGCCCATCAGCACTGCGGCACGAGTTGGGTCGCGCCGCTCGCACATGATCCAGGCCAGCGCCTCAAGGCAAGCCGTGGCGACGCGAGGGCCGCGCACTTGCCGGGTCAGCTCCAGCGACTGCTCGAGCAGCCGGACCGCGCGATCGGTATCGCCCTGTCGCCACACGGCAATTCCCAAGGCCCACAGCGAGTACGCCCGGTACATCTTCTCGCCGTATCGTTGTGTGATCGCGAGAACACGCTCGAGGAATTCGATCGCTTGGTCCGTCAGGCCGGACAGCCCATAGACCAACCCCAACGAGTACAGCACACCGGTTTCGAGTGTGCGTTCCCCGCGTCCGGTGAACTCTGCGAGCGCGGTTTCGAAGTGAGAGCGGGCGCGTCCAAGATCACCGCTGTGGAGGGCGAGCATACCGTCCGCGCACTCGACGACAGCACGCATCATCAGGTCACTGGTCTGCGCGGTGAGCGTGCGCGCCTCCTCGACGAGCGCGGTCCCCGCCTGGAGGTCGCCCTGCGCATCGGCCATCGCACTGGCGTAGTACAACGCCTTGACCCACTCCAAGGTGGGTGGGCCTGACTGGCAAGCTCGCAGTCGGTCGAGCCAGCGGCGCCCCTCGTTGTAGAAGCCCTGGGAGCCCCAGAACAAGAACAGTGCGGCGGCGGTGCGCAGGCCGGCGGCGGGATCATCGTCGATGCTAAATTCGAGGGCTTCCCGCAGGTTCGGTTGTTCCCGCTTCAGACGGGCGATCCAGTCGAGTTGGCGTGCGCTGATCCACTCGGCCTCCGCGTCCAGCGCCAGCGCCTGGTACCAGTCCCGGTGCCGGCGACGCAATTCGATTTCCTCGCCGGTCTGCTGGAGTTTCTCGTAGCCGTACTCACGGAGGGTCTCGAGCATCCGGAACCGCACCACCGACCCGGGTTCCTCCCGGATCAGGATCGACTTCTCCACCAGTGAGGTCAGCGTGTCGAGCAGTTCGTACGGGGCCAGACCCGCGCCGCACACCTGCTCGGCTGCATCGAGTTCGAAGCTTCCCGCGAATACTGCCACCCGCCCCCATACCAATTGCTCTTCGCGGTGCATAACTCGAAGCTCCAGTCGACGCACATCCGCAAAGTCTGCTGCCGCGTCGGCGCACCCCGGCTGCCGCGGGTCAGCAGCGTGTAGCGGTCGGTCAGCCGGCCCAGGATCTGCTCGGGTGACATCGCCCGCAACCGGGCGGCCGCCAATTCGATCGGTAGCGGCAGTCCGTCGAGCCGGTGGCAGATCCCCGCGACCTCCGCCGCATTGTCGTCGGTGAGGGCGAACCCCTGAACCGCGGCAGCGCCGCGGTTGACGAACAACGACACCGCGTCGTATCGAGGCAGCGCCCGCAGGGAGGGCGACCGCTCCGGATCCGGAACGGCCAGCGGAGGGACCCGCAGCACTGCTTCCCCGCCGATGGCCAGGGGTTCACGGCTGGTAGCCAGAATCCGCAGACCCGGGCACACACGCAACAGGGCCTCGGCGAGTTCCGCCACGGCATCCACCACGTGTTCACAGTTGTCGAGGACCAACAGCACCTCTCGCGGCGCGAGGAACTCGATCAGAACCTCACGCAGCGGCCTCGCCGAATGGTCCCGCAATCCCACGGCGCCGGCCACCGTGTCGACCAGCGACGACCCGTCCCGCAGTTCACCCAACTCGACCAGCCGCACACCGTCGGCGTACTCGCGCTGCACGGCGGACGCGACCCGCATCGCCAGCCGCGTCTTGCCGACACCGCCGATTCCGGTCAACGTTATTAGCCTCGATCCGGCGAGCAGGTTCTTCGCCTCGGTGAGTTCGTGTCGGCGGCCGACGAAACTCGTCAGTTCCAGGGGGAGATTCCCCCCGACGCCCCGAGGGGAAGGACCCGAAGATCGAGGCGGGTGTGTGTGGACACCGGCTGCGCTCACGGCGGTGTGCAGGGCCATCTCGTCGATGGGGAGGTCGTGGTTGCGTTGCAGCCCTCGCAGTTCCTCTCCGAAGTTGGCGGCGGTGGCCGGTCGCTGATCGGGCACGCGGGACATCGCGCGGGCGATCACGTCGGACACGTCGTCCGGGATCCCCTGCTTACGCAGGTCGGGCACCTCCTGTGTGGTGATCCGCAGGAACTGGGCGACGACCTGTTCGCCGCTGCGACGTTCGAATGCGGCATGCCCGGTGAGGGCACTGAACAGGGTGGCACCGAGGCCGTAGACATCGGCTGCCGGTGTCGGCGGTTCACCGCCGAGCACCTCCGGCGCGGTGTACGCCGGCGACCCGGTGACGGCACCGGTCGCGGTCTCGAATCCGCCGGCGATGTGCGCGATACCGAAATCGGCCAACTCGGGCTCGCCGTAATCGGTGAGCAGGATGTTCGCGGGTTTGACGTCGCGATGCAGGATGCCGAGCCGATGCGCCGACTCCACCGCGCCCGCCATCTTCACCCCGAGCAGCAACGCCTGATCCAACGGCAGCGGACCGTGTCGGCGGATCCACACGTCGAGGGAATCCTGCGGGTGATACGGCATCACGATGTAGGGACGGCCGCTGTCGGTGGCACCGACCTGCAGAATGTTGACGATGTTCGGGTGCCCGGTGAGCCGGCCCATCGCCCGCTGTTCCCGGAAGAACCGGGCCCGGCTGTCCTCGTCGAGGTCCACGGTGAGCACCTTCACCGCGACCGTACGATCCAGTTCCGCCTGTGTGCAGCGGTAGACGGCGCCGAAACCACCGCGGCCGATCTCCTCGGCATCGTCGAAGCCGGTGCCCGCCAGCTCCGCCGCCGAGGAGGCCGGGTACCGCTGAGTGTCGAGCGGATCACCTTCACCCATCGGACGGTCTACTCACTCCGTCGGCTCGTGGTCCGAGCACTGGTCCCGACGGCACGACCAGCACTGATACAACCAGTGGACTCACCTCCCGATAGCGTCCTGTCGAGGATATCGCTGACAGTGACCGGTCGCGTCGGCCATCGGCGCCTAACCGAACGGCACGCGCAGAGCCCGCCAGTACCTCGTACATCCTGCGGGTTCGACCGCTCCGTCCAGAACACGCGCCCCGCACTCGGAAGGCATCACGAGGTTCGCTAGGACTGCATCGACAGTCCACGACTGATGAGACCGGCGTGGGAACTGATCTGCGGTGTCAGAGGTGTGGAGTGGTCGGTGTGGTTCACTGCGTTCTGTGCGCGGTGATCAATTCGCCCGACGACCTGCGCTGTCACCGGCGTCTGACCCATCTCGACGCTGCAGGTCAATGCCGGTGACGTCAACCGTCGCAGGCTCGATACTGAACGTGTCGGCCAGAGCTGTGTCCTTGCGAGCCCAGCCTTTGAGCGGGCCGCGCTCCCCACGCTCAGCGCGGCCCTTCGGTTCGGTGATCCTCGGGTGATGGACCTGGT
This sequence comes from Rhodococcus sp. JS3073, assembly GCF_026810085.1. NCBI lineage: Bacteria > Bacillati > Actinomycetota > Actinomycetes > Mycobacteriales > Nocardiaceae > Rhodococcus > Rhodococcus sp. JS3073. Next base: position 150,246 of record NZ_CP113952.1, read on the forward strand.
CAGCGCCCTGTGTGTCAGCCTCAGCACCGTCGTTGGTCTATCCATCCGGAGCCTGCGCGCCCAGTGACCGCCCTGCTCGGCGTCGGCACACGACGAACCAGATGAGCTACGACCTGGCCCGCGTGCTCCGCAACGGACTCATCGAACGCCCGCGTACCAACACCTACGTCCCACCGGCGACGGCAGCGCGGCGCGATCTTCTACACCAAGGTCCAGGATCGACTGCTGCGCCCACTGCTGGCAGCGAATACCCCGCCCGCTCGAGTCGGTGTTCTCGGTCGGCCGCCGCCACCGCAGCGCGCAGACGTGGGGTAGGTGCATGGCGACGTCCCACACTCGGCTCGGCGTTTAACGTCACCGCCGGATCTGCGTCAAGCTCTGAGAACCATCGATTGCCACGGCTGCGGGTACTTCGATACAGCACGACTCGCCGCGGTCTGAAAACTTGAGGCAAGTCCGTGAGTCCTAGCGACCAAGGTTCGCTAGCGCCAAACGTCCCCGATGGGGGTCGCCGAGGTCGGTGGGGCGGCCGGGATTGCGCTCGGAGTGCGACTGAAACGTGGAGCCGGTGCGTGCTGCGTGGTGTGGTCGAGCTCGATCAACGAGCTGCGCGCCTTGATGTGAGGATGCTCGCTCGCTTCCGCGAAAGTCAGTACCGGAGTTACGCATGCGTCCGTTGCGCCGAACACCCGGACCCATTCGTCCCGTGTCTTCGACCGAAATCGATCGGCGAGTATTCGTTGCAACTTGGGGTGGGTCGAAGTCTCGTACTGCGCGGGTAGCTCTTCGGAGTCCAACTCGAGCCCGCGCAGCAGTTCGGCGTAGAACGGCTGCTCGATCGCTCCCACCGCCACGTACTTCGCGTCCGCGGTCTCGTAGGTGTCGTAGTAGGGGTGCCCGCCGTCGAGCACGTTGACACCGCGCTCGTCCGACCACTGCCCACGAGCACGCAGTCCCCAGATCATGTGCGAGATCGCGAGGGCACCGTCCACCATCGCGGCGTCGACCACCTGACCGAGTCCGGACCGCTGCCGCTCGACCAGCGCGGCAAGCACACCGACGATCAGCAGCATCGAGCCGCCTCCGAAATCGCCGACCAGGTTCAGCGGTGGAACGGGACGTTCACCGCGCCGCCCGATGGCGTGCAGGACACCGGTGAGCGAAATGTAGTTGATGTCGTGGCCGGCGCGTTCGGCCAAGGGACCGTCTTGGCCCCACCCCGTCATTCGCGCGTAGATCAGGCCCGCATTGCGGCGAAGACACGTGTCGGGGCCGAGGCCGAGCCGCTCGGTCACGCCGGGCCGGAACCCTTCGATCAGCACGTCGGCACGATCGACGAGGTCGAGTACCTGGGCGACATCCGAGTCGTTCTTCAGGTCGGCATGGACCAACGCATGCCGGCCACGCAACTGCTGGTCGTGCGACGCGACGCGTCCGCCACGTTGGACCCGGACCACCTCCGCGCCCAGGTCTGCAAGTAGCAGCGCGGCGTGCGGGCCCGGCCCGATGCCCGCCAACTCCACCACCCGAAGTCCGGCGAGCGGGCCGTCGCCGGGCACAACAGATTTCTCGTTCATCCAGAACTCCTCACGCCGAACTCGACCAGCCGCCGAGACCACAACCCGTTCCGTCGCGCAGCGTTTGCTGACCGAAGAGGGAACCTGAACGCCGGGCACGGGACCGATTCGGGGTCGGCCCGGACGCCCGAGCCGGTGGCCGTGCCCGACCACTACTCTCAATATAGCAAGTAATTACTATACAATCTTCTCGGTGATGGTGCCGTGCCCTCGGCACCGGCCGCGCGAGTCCACATCGGAATCCGAAAGGGGACACATCGTGAGTTCGATCGACATCGGCCTCCTCCTGCTCCGGATCTGCCTGGGCATGACCATGGCCGCACACGGTTACGGAAAGCTTTTCCGCGGCGGCGGTATTGCCGGTACCGCCGGCTGGTTCGACAGCATCGGCATGCGCCCAGGCAGGGCGCACGCCTGGCTGGCGGCGCTCACCGAGGTCGGTGCCGGGTTGCTCCTCGCGATCGGCCTGCTCACACCGTTCGCCGCGGCAGCGTTCGTCTCGCTGATGATCGTCGCCGCCTGGACCGTGCATCGCGGGCATGGATTCTTTGTCGTCGCCGACGGGTGGGAGTACAACCTTGTGCTCGCCGTCGGTGCGCTGTCCGTCGCCGTCGCCGGCAGCGGGCGCTTGAGTGTCGACTGGGTGATCTTCGGCGGGAATCTCCTGCCGGGCTGGGCCGGCTTCCTCATCGCGGGAATACTCAGCATTGCGGCTGCCGGTGGTCTGCTCGGAATGTCGTTCCGCCCCAACGCTCCACAAGACCGTCTCGACCTGCAACGAGAGGCAGCATGATGGATATTCCGAGAACTTACGGCGCGCGAATCCCTACGTGACACAGTCGCGCCTACGCGCACTCGGGCAATCGCATGACCTCGGTCCGGGCGCCCTGCGGGCGGAGGTGATCATGCCGCGGTCGCCGACCATCACCATCTCGCGCAGCCCAACCGCGGTGCGCACGGTCTCGACTAGAACGGTGGGGTCGGCGGCATCCCCGGGGAATCACCCGGGCGATGATCCACGCCAACGCCAGTTCCCCGGACCGGACCGGACCGGGCCGAGCAGAGTCGGCATGCCCAGCGCCCGGGCCTGCGTGGCGGCCGCGGGCACGCGACCGTGCGGCAATGCACCGGATGACCTCCACCGTCCCGGTCGTCACCGGCGCGGCTCAGGACGGTGCCGCTCGCACCGCCTAGATTGCCCGGCCGGCAGCGCGGACAGGTTCGCGATCCTCTCGTGCTTTCTTACCTGCCCGCCGTCACGGAAACTGCGGCGCACCAGGTAGGCGACCTCTCCCGCGGACCGAAGCGGGTCGTGTACTTACGTGACACGTTGGCTACATGCCTCGCCGGCTGGCTCGCCATATGGCAACCGCCCCAACATCACTGAGGAATCCCCACCAAACGCACGTGTAACTCTTGATTACACCAATCGGTGGTTCGCCGCGAATTCCCGCAGCTCACCCCACAGAACCGCAATCAGTTGCCGCCGGAACTTCGGTCTAGCCGGCATTCTTGAAGGGGAATTCGAGATTCGATTGAGCTACTCGATGCACGGACCGCGTGCCGCACAGCCAGGCCTCACAAGGACACCAGTTCTTCGACGATGCATGAACATTCCGGTGCCGTAGAAAAACGCACGCACGCACCTCCTCTGACACGAGGACTTCAAGGGTTCAGCATTGCGTGCGGGATCCACCAAGATCAACCGAAGCTCGGTCCAGGTCACACGCCGACTCACGCGTGGCCAACCCAGATTCCAATCAGCACCGGATCGAAGAAGTTCGTCGCCGATGCTCCGCACATCTCGTCCACGTAGACATCTAGGATTGCCAGGACCCTCCCGACGGTCGAGATCGAGATCGAGATCCGCGATAATACTGTATAGTACTCACTATAGTTGAAGTCGCGTGATAGGAGGTACGAGTTGTCCATTGACCGTCGAGGGCGTACTCAGGGCGACTATCGCCTCTCAAATCGCTGGCAATTCGATTCGGTCGCCGAGGCAGAGGCCTTGGCGCGCAGGGTTCTTCCACGGGCGATGTATCTTCGACTCAATAGCGGTGTTGGCGAGAGCCGAACGATGCGGGCAAACGGGCAAGCATACGGTGCCGTGACATTCCGCCCACGAGCGGCGACCGTCCCGCCGATCCGCGCGACATCGACGACCATTCTCGGCGTTCCGATTACCGCACCGGTGTTGTTGGCGCCGGTCGGCGCCCTCAGGCTGCAGCACCCCGAAGGGGCCGCAGCAGCAGTGGACGCGGCTGGGCGGTTCGGAACAATCTGCGCTCTCAGCCCGGCGTCGGGACACTCCTTCGACGAGCTTGCATCGAGATCCGGTGCCACATCACTATGGTCCCAGGTCACAACGGCGATCGGAGGTCGAGAGGGCGCCGAGAAGCAGATCGCCATGGTGCACGACTTGGGATACCACGCGCTCGTGGTAACTGTAGATTCAGCGCTGCGCCCCAAAGTTCCACCGATTCGATTGAACGCTCGGACGGTCGTCGGGTTTGCGCCCGATCTCATCCGTCACCCTCGTTGGACGGCAAAGTTTGTGCGCGATGGAATGCGTTTGGGCGTCGCGAATCGGGCCGTCGGAGCCACACCCGACCCCAAGGCTCGCCCGCTTGCATGGGATGACCTACGTTGGATGTCCGAGTTGTGGCGTGGACCGATCGTAGTCAAGGGCATTATGACGGCCGATGATGCACGTCGAGCAGTTGACTTCGGCGCCGCAGCGATCGTCGTCTCCAACCACGGCGGGCTTACCCTCGATGATGTTCCTGCCACCCTCAGCGTCCTGCGGGAAGTCGTCGAGGCGGTCGGTGGACAAGTACAGGTACTTATCGACGGTGGAATCCGCTCTGGCAACGATGTTGTCAAGGCGGTGGCGCTCGGTGCTGACGCCGTTCTCGTCGGCCGGGCGTATGTGATGGGTCTCGCCGCGGGTGGCGCCGCCGGCGTCGGGCGTGTCCTCGACATCCTCCAGGATGATATCCAGCGTGCGCTGGCGTTTCTCGGCTGTGCGTCGATTGATGAACTCGACCTTTCGCACGTCCGAATTCCTGCAGACTGGGCCAGTTTACGTAGCGAACTCAATTGACGAAGGGATCGAAAGTGGTATCGGGGATGAATGATGAGGTCCGAGTCGTAGTGACCGGCCACGACGACCAGGGACGGAGTGCAGTTCGTGACGATCGCCAGGTGCGCCGATTTCCGGTCCCGTCCGCGGGAACCAACTTCCACCTGCTCTGGGGTGCCGATTCGTTGCCGCACTTTCCGGACGACGGTGGCGGCGACGACAGTGTCGCGCCCTTCCCTCCGGTAGGCGGGATCAGATTCGTTCAGATGATGGTTCTGCCCGACGGGCAGGCCGACGACGCAACCAATAACGTTGAGAACGTGCATCTCGCCGAGGGCGAGAGGCCCGGAATGCATACCACCGCCTCAGTCGACTGCTGCGTGGTGATCGAGGGCGAGGTCTGGCTCGAACTTTCGGACGGCGTCGAGGTGCACCTCAAGCAGGGTGACAGCGTGGTGCAGAACGGGACCATGCACGGATGGCGCAACCACACGGATCAGGTCGCTCGAGTGGGAGTGTTCCTCGTCGGTACCGAGCACGACGGGCTCGCACCGCGAGCTTGACCACACCGCGGACGCCCTGCGCCTCCGATCCCAGATCGGATCATGGCGCAGGGCGTCCGCGGTTGCTTCGAGGCCTACCAAGCGAATGACAGACCCAGGTCCACTGGCAATACGATGCCCGTGACATAGCGGGCCTCGTCGGATGCGAGATAGGCTACTGCCGCGGAGATATCGGCCGGCTCGATCCAGGGCTCATCGAGGGGATGCATCTTGCGCATAACGTTTGCGGCGTCTTCGACGGTCGGGTTCTCCTTGTCGGGGCAGAAGATCTGATACAGCCGATCGTTCAGAACGAAGTCGGTGGGAACAGCAGTTGGGGCGACACAGTTGATTCGAATCTTGTGTGGCGCCAGATCATTGGCCATCGATTTCATCATTCCGATGACTCCGGTTTTCGCCGCAATGTAGGGAGCCAGCTGCGGGGCCGCCTTGATCGCGGCCGCCGAGCTCGTCATTACGATTGAGCCGCCACGGCCCGCGTCGATCATCGAAGGGACCGCTGCTGAGACCGTGTTCCAAACTCCGGTCAGGCATACTGCGAGAACATCATCCCATTCTTGCTGCGACACCTTCCAAAACGGAAGCGAGTTGATACCGATCCCCGCGTTGGCGATTACGATATCGATCTTGCCGAACATGCTGAGTCCCTGATCCACAATTGCGGTGATCTGCTCACGATCGCGGACGTCGGCCCTGCCCGCGATGATCTTACCTCCGGCGGCCTCGACCAACCTGACCGTCTCGTCGAGATCTTCTTGGGTGGCCTGCTTATAGGGGACGGTGTCGTATGTACACAGTCCGTCGAACCCGATGATCGAAACACCCTCCGACACAAGACGAAGCGCGTGAGAGCGACCTTGCCCACGCGCGACGCCGCTCACGAGTGCGACCTTGTCCGTCAACCTTCCCATGACCACTCCCTTTGGTGCTGTATCCATTTTTACTGTGTTTACTGTGTTGTTCTCGCCCCGGCCGTTCGCCTCAGGGCAGTGATCGCGGGCCTGCGCCTCAACCGGTAAGATCCGCACGCCACCTCTCGATTCGCTGATCGAATCGGTCGCGCGACCCGGGATGCGGGGCGAGCAGGAATCGTCCCTCTTCCACAGCTGCCACAGTCGCTTGAGCCACCTCCGATGCTTGGGCGAGCTGCCCGGTGGACGCCGCGAAGGTTCCCGGGTTCGAGCGCGGGTCCACCCCGCGGTCCGCTTTGGGTCTGAGGTGCGCGGGGCGGTCTCGCGGACCGTCCGTCATCAATCTAGTCAGTGTCGGTCCTGGGCACAGGACGGTGACGCCGACATCGATGCCTCGCTCGGCAAGGTCTAGCGCCAGTGTCTCCGAAATCGACACGACTGCGTGCTTGGCTGCGTTGTACGGGCCATTGAGGGGGACACTTGCGATTCCTGCCATTGACGCGGTGTTGATGACGTGACCGGAGCCTTGGGATACCAGATGTGGCACGAAGGAGGAGATCCCGTGGATGACGCCCCACATGTCAACCCCGAGGAGCCACTTCCACTCGACGTGCTCGAATTCCCACAAGGGCATGTTCTTGCCGACGGTGCCGGCGTTGTTGCAGACCACATCCACTCGGTCGAAGTGCTCGAGCGTCCTAGCGGCGAGGCGATCGACGGCCTCCGGATCGGTCACGTCGGTAGGGACTGTCAGGACCCTACCGGGCTGCCCGTTCAGCCGTTCCGCGGCGGATGCGAGTGCTGCCTCATCGATGTCGCTAATCACGACGTCGAGGCCGCGCTGGGTGAATTGCTCACACAGTGCGAAGCCAATGCCGCTTGCGCCGCCGGTGACGACCGCAACCTGCCCTGCTGTCAACTTCACGATTCAACTCCATTGTTGTCGTGGCTCGAACATCTTGTCGAGTACCGTGTCCATCCATGCGTCACGCACGCTATCCGGGCGACGCCGTTCCGACCTGCCTGACGAGATGAGAACCGCTCGGACGGCGAGTGGGGCGAGAGGCGCCCCGCACCGACAGATCGCCGAGGCCCTCCGAGTGCGGCACCGACCACGGGGTCGCCGAGACCTGTGGTGATCGTCGCCCGAACAGGCATACCGTTTCGGCGCTTTGGACCAAAAGAACTTCCTATCAAGTAAGTAACAACTATACTAGTATGACCCGATGACGCAAGGCTTGCACCTCCGTCACGGCAAGTATATAGAGTATCTACTTACCTTTACCTGATAAGGGTCGTTCCCGCCGACAGGACCGGAACACCGAAGACGAATTTCTCGGAGAAATGAGGGTGTGGTGGACTATTCGATCTGTCTGGCCACGACAGGAGCCGGGCTGTGGACGAGTCACGATGGTGGCAAGAGTTGGATTCTGTCGCATTGCGACAATCCGAAGTATCCATACGAGCTGTGTGTCCGGGCGATCACCGCGTCGCCTGATGGTTCCGGCACGGTGTGGGCGACCATCGATTCCGAACGTGGCGAGGACATTCTGGCCCAGAGCCTCGACCGCGGCGAAACCTACCAGTACGTAGGCGTTCCGGCCCCGGGTAGGCAGGTACTCAGCCTGGCCGTCGACCCGCACTCTCCACGGACAATCTTGGCCGGCACACGGCCGGGAGGAGTCTTCCGCAGCACCGACGGCGGTGTTACCTGGACCGAACTTCCCGTCGGAGTGTCGCCGGAATGCAGCATCGGTGCGACCCGGGTGACTGCGATCCGATACACCGATGTTCCCGGCGAGATCTGGGTGTCGGTCGAGATCGACGGGCTGTACCACAGCACAGATGGGGGCGGGAGCTGGCGACGGTTCGAGGTGTCCGGCGGCGAGGTACTCCTCGGTGAGGGTGAGGTCTGGAAGGACGAACGCCACGCCGACATACACGATGTGGTTGCCGGACGCAGCGCCGACGGAAGGCGCAGCGTTTTCGTTGCCACCCCGATCGGGTTCTTTGCATCCGACGACGGCAATCGGACGTGGCGGTGCACGCGGTACCCGGTCGACGACACGTACGAGTCATCGCTTTTCTATACCCGCAGCCTCCACGCCAATGCCGCCGAGCCTTCCGTGCTGGTCGTGGGCGTGGGCCGTCGCCCACCGGACCACGGGTCGTTGGGTGGCATCCATCGCAGCGAAGACGGCGGCCTCACCTGGCGGCCGGTCAGCCCGGTCCTGCGCTCGGTCGTGTGGAAGATCGCCGGACACCCGCAGGACGCCAACGTGCTCGCGGCGGTCACGCTGTTTGGACAGGTCGCGACCACTACTGACGGCGGCTCGTCGTGGCAGCTATGCGAACGTGAGTTCGGCGAGATCCGCGGCGTGGCAGTGGTCGGGTCATGATCGTATGCCTGGTATCGGACCCGACGTCTGTCCGATTCCAAGACAACTCCCCCCGCCTGAACGGTCGTCGAGGCACCGCCTTTGGGCGGTTCTCGACGATCCCTGAATCCGAGGTGATGAACGCATGACAGTCCAGGACTCCGCGGTCGCCGAGCGACCGGACTCGGTCGAATCGACGATTGCTCACAACAGCGGTGGCCTCTACATCGGGGGCGAGTGGACGTCTCGGTCGGCCGCGGCGACGACACCTCTTGTCGCGCCGGCCACCGAACAGGTCTACGCGCACGCCGTCATCCCGACGATCGCCGACGCTGACGCCGCGGTCGCTGCGGCTCGCCGAGCATTCGAGACCGGTACGTGGCGTACAACTCCCGTTGCCGAGCGGGTTTCCATCATTAACCGTGCCTGCGGCCTCATCGCCCAACGAGCAGGCGTCATCGCCGAGATCGCCGCGCATGAGATGGGCGCACCAGTCCAGGTGACGCGGATGATGACGGGCGTCGTCCTCGACGTCGTCCGTGGGATGGGTGAGCTGGCCCGATCCGTTCCCGACGTCGAGCCAGGCACTGGGTTGTGGGACTTCGAGATCCAGCGCGACCCCGCGGGCGTCGTGGTGGACATCGTTCCGTGGAACAGTCCATTCACAGCCACGATGATGAAGTCCGCGCAAGCCTTGCTGGCCGGTTGCAGCGTGATCAGTAAACCGCCACCGACCGCACCATTCGCGGTGGTGGAGTGGGCGCGGGCCCTCGAACTCGCAGGCCTGCCGAAAGGCGTCTACAGCGTCCTCGCGGCCGACCCGTCGGTCGCCGAGCATCTGGTGGCACACCCCGCGGTGGACCTGGTCGTGTTCACCGGCGGAACCGGGGTGGGACGGCGCGTCGCCGAGCTGTGTGGGCGCAACCTCAAGCGGGTCGTTCTCGAACTCGGCGGCAAGTCAGCGGCGGTGGTGCTCGACGATGCCGATCTGCAACTCGCGGTGGACAGCGTCGCGGCAAGCGTGTATTTCAATTCCGGCCAGATCTGCAGCGCGTTGTCCCGCCTCGTGATTCCCGCTCACGCGGTCGACGACGTCGTCGAGATGCTCCGTGTGAAGGCCAACAGCGTCATCGTGGGTGATCCGCTCGCGGACACGACGACGATGGGCCCGATGGCCACCCGCGAACATCATCAGAGGGTTCTGCAACGAGTCCACGAGGGACGCGAGGAGGGCGGCCGGTTGGTCTACGGCGGCGAACGGCCGCCCGAGCCGGCACAGGGGTGGTACGTGACGCCGACGCTGTTCGTGGGAGACAACTCGATGTCGATCGCCCGCGAGGAGATCTTCGGTCCGGTGGTGACGATCCTGCCGTACGATCACGTCGACGAGGCGATCGCTATTGCGAACGACTCCCCCTATGGGCTCGGCGGGAGCGTGTTCTCCCGCGACGACGAGCGCGCCCGGGCAGTCGCCGCACGGTTGGACACGGGCAGCGTCACGATCAACGGGTACACCACGAATCTGCTTGCACCGCGTGATCCACACAAGGATTCCGGAATCGGTTCGGTGACCGGGACAGCGGGATATCAAAACTTCCGGACCAGCCGACTGGTCAACCTCCGCGCCGGCGGCCGCGCGTGGCGGCCGACAGAGCTGTTCGCCGACGCCGAGTAATGCACACCCGCCCGGAGCACACCTGACCCACACGGCACGAGTGGTCGCTGTGGGCTGGCGCCGTACGGCAACACTGCTCGATCGAACCCACCAATCAGGCTCGACGAGAAGCCGTCGAGGACAACAAAGGAGAAACGTTCGTGTACATCACACTGTCGCGCTTTCGCGTCGAAGGGGACGGGCAGGCGTTCGACAATTGGCTACTGCCCTTGGCCGACAAGCAGCGCGCGCTACCCGGAAATGTCATGTACCAGGTACTGCATGACCCGCGTGACCCGCAGGCACGCGTGCTCACCGAGGTTTGGGAGACCGAGGACGACCACATCGCCCACCTGACCGACCCCGATCACGTCGAGATCATCGCCCTGGGGTCAGAACATGGAATGCGCGATGTTTACGTCCATCACTGGAGCCGTGCTGAGGGGCACATTGAGCGCGGTCGCAACCGCACCGAGCACCGGCTTGCCGATCGCGAGGAACGGGCCGACATGTACCACTTGATCGACGAGCTCCGCACCGCGCGAGGGCTTCCCACCAGCTGATTCACGATCACCGGCGTCGAGCACCGAGTGGTTCCTGCGTAGGTGGATGGACGGGCGGGATAAGACTTGGTGTCACATCACCACTGGGCACCAGCGCCAGGTACATCCTGGCCCCGCCCGCCTTCATCTCGTGGCGGCTCGGGCTCTCGTCATTGAGCGGAGGACGTCGGCTGAACGCATACGCGCACTGTCCGTTGCCGAGCGATTCGCCGAGAGTACCCGGCTGGCGTTTGGTGATCGTCAGCGGTGGATGCGCCCCGTCGCCTGCCACCCACGCCCGGGTCTGGTCCTCGAATCCCCAAAGTTGATCTTGCGGCACCTTGCCCGTTCGGACGGGCCGTGCTCACCGCCCCGATCAGCCAGTCGTCCAGCCCTCGATTCCGTCGGTGCGCTGCAGACCCGCGTCCTGCGCGGCCTCGGCATGCCGGCGCGGCCTTGCGGTCCACCTAGCGCTGCGCCGCAACGTGCCCAACCGCTGGTGGACGGGATCCGCGCATACCGAGCCAGGCCCTGGAGCACATCTTTGGCGTGTCGTTCACATTGGCCTCTCGAAACGCGATGCCCGTCCCCCTGTCACCGGAAATACCGACGCGACGATCAAACGAACCATCCGGCGGACTGCGACGCGGCGCGCCGAGTGGTCCCACGACATGCAATCCGTGGGATCCCATGACCGTGGCAGAAATCAGGTCAGCACGGTCCCATGCTCAGGTCAGGCGACACCATAGACTTTCCAAGGAAGGTTCATGACGACCAGTGAGACAAGGCTGGATCCGCGGTTTACCGCGCTACTTGTCCTCGACATCCAGGACGGTATCGTCGCGTCGCTGCCCGATCCGCAGCCGTTGCTCGACTCAGTTTTCCGGGCGATCACTTGCGCGCGGTCCGCAGGCGCCACGGTGGGCTATGTGCGGGTGGCGCTGACCGAACGGGAACGCACCGCAGTACCACCAACGAACATCACATTCACCGCCATTGCCAGGACGAAGATGCTGGTCGAGGGCGACCCGTCTACGGGGATCCACAGCCGCGTGACCCCTGCGCCGGGTGATCTGATAGTCCGCAAGACACGGATCGGGGCGCTGTCCACCACCGACCTCGATGACCAACTCACACTTCGGGGCATCACCACCGTCGTACTTGCCGGGATCAGCACGGGCGGTGTCGTACTCAACACGGTCGCAGACATGGCGGACCGCGATTATGGCGTGTACGTCCTCAGCGACGCCGTCGCCGACATGGACCCCGAAGTCCATCGGGTTCTCGTGGAGAAGGTCTTCCCTACCCGCGCGCGTGTAATCAACGTCGACCGGCTACGCATGTTACTCACCGGACTCTGAACCATTGGGGTCCGACCTGCTTGACCCGAATGCACCGATCAGAGGATGTGGCCATTGTGAGTCTTGTTGTGCGACATAGGAGGGTGCGCGGGCGTTGGTGATCGTCCGGCCTCTCGTGTCGGGTTGTTCCACTGGGCCTTTCGCGTCGAGGCGCGGCAGGCGTCGCGGGCGTTAGGCGATGATCGGCTGGGTGCGACCGAATGTGTTGTCGAACAGGGCGTGCCACGCTGTTTCCCACGGCCAGCGTACTGGTAGGTGCAGCGTCAACCTCCCGGCGGAGGAGGCGATGCGTGCGGGGACCGAGACGATGGTGCGCCGGATGGTGCCGGTTCGCCTTGACCAGCTTGGGATCGCCGGTGAGGGTGCCAGCGGCCCGGGTGAGATTGAACGCCATCACTACGCAGACGAGCCAGGCGGCGTTTGCGGTGAACCGGCTCCAGGGGAGATGCGCGAGGGCGGAGTTGTTGAGATCCGCGTGCACCTGCTCGATGATCGCATGATGACGGTGGAGTGTGTCGGCGGCGACGGTGCCGAGATCGTCAGGTCGGTGGTGGTGAAGAAGGCGTGGAACCGCCAGATGTCGAACAGCGTGCCTTGGTCCTGTGCTTTCCTCGGTCGCAGGTCCGGGATACGCCGGACGACCAGCCGCCCCGTGATCTGCTGAACAACCTCTTTTGAAACTATGAAAACCCAAGAGGTGAAATCCCGTGGTCTCCCAGTTGCGTCAAACAGCGAAGGGCCGGCTAGTGTTGACCGCACTCGACAGCGCGTCCGGCGCCGGACGCCCTGATCTACAGCAGGCAATCTGCGCCCGGCTGACCGACTAGACCCCACGGACGAACAGGCCGAAGTCGGCGTCGATGCAGTCGATCCGCTGCCACCCGGCGGCAGGTAGCTCGCCGATCAGGGTTTGGGCGCGGCACTGACGCAGCTCCACCGAGATGGCCATCTGCGACGTCGGGATGGCGAGACTGTTTGTCACACCGCGGGATTCGATCTACATCGGAGCTTGCCGACCTGCCGGTAGGCCTCGTCGCCTGCTCCCCCACCCGAAAGGGCACACCCGAGTCAAGAGTCTGTTCGATCATCGGTTGTGCCAGTTCAGGTTTCGTGCCGAAGGCGATCTCGTCACCGATTCCGGCCGCCCGGCTGCGGTCTCCGGCAGGTCAGTGCTTGCCGATAATGACTGGGTCGTCGAGCGATGCAGTACCTTCCCCGGCGCGGATGTTCGATGCCACCAGATACTTTCCTGTCTCGATGATCTCGATATTCTTGCCATCGGGGTCTTTGAGGATCATGAATTTCGACCCCGCAACAGGTCCGTGTTCGGTTACCTGAGGCTTTGCATGGATCGTGTATCCCTTTGCAGTCCACTCGTGGTATGCCGCATCGATGTCTTCGACCGACAGGCACGGGTACGCATAGCCGATGTCGTCCTGACGTCCGTCGAATTCGGCACGACGGACAGGGTGGAACTCGATCAGCTCGAAGATCACATCCCCGATGGCGAGGAGCGCAACCCGCTGCTCATGTTCGGGCAGGCCGAGGGCCTGAGCCGTGTCTGCTCCCGACTTCACGTGTAGAGCCATCCCGGGGACCACGCCGAACGCATCCTCGAAGAACGCGAGAGTGCGCTCAAGACTTGTAACGGTGATGCCGATGTGATGGAACTTGACTTGCACTGCCATCTTTCACTCCAGTCTTCGGTGATAATTTTTTGACTGACGATCGGGCGTATGGGCTCCCGAACGTTTCGAATTCCGTCGTCACAGATCCAGTACGAGGCGTGGGGTCTTCGACCGTCCCACGCAAATCATCATGGTGGCGCCTTCTGCTCGTTCTTCCGGGGACAGCAATTCGTCGTGATGTTCGGGTCGCCCCGCGAGTACCTTCGTTTCGCATGCCCCGCAGATGCCTTGTTCACAGGAGAAGTCAACGTCGCCGATTGCATCGATCACAACATCGAGAATCGATCGGTCTGCGGGCACAGTGACCGTTACTCCGGACCGACGGAGTTCCACCTCGAACGCGTGCCGCTCCCCCTGCGGCTCGTCGGTCGCGACGAACCGCTCGATGCGTAGATCGATGTCGTCGCGGGTCGCGGACACTTCATGCTCGATCGCCGCCAGCATTGGTGCTGGTCCGCAGCAGTACACTGCTGCCCCCGCTGGAGCATCTCGCACGACCGCTCGCAGATCTGGGAATCCTGCGTCGTCCTGCGGGACGAGCTCGACGCGGTCGCTGCCCAACGCGGTGAGGTCATCGGTGAATGCCATTCGGTCGAGGGAGCGCCCCCCGTAGACGAGACGCCACGGCAAACCACGTGCTTCGATCTCTCTTACCATTGCGGAAATGGGGGTGATTCCGATTCCGCCGGCAACGAACACGTATTTCTCTGCGTTGACCAGGGGGAATCGGTTTCGTGGCGGACGGATCCCCACAAGCGCGCCGGGTAGGAGGTGCTCGTGAACCTCCATCGATCCGCCACGGCCGTTGGCGTCCCGGTGTACCGCGATTTGATATGCGTCAAGGCGGCTTGGATTACCGCACAACGAGTATTGCCGGGTTAGCCCCGACGGAAGTATGAGGTCCACGTGTGCGCCCGGCGACCAGGGGGGTAGCTGTGAACCGTCAGTGGGGCACAATTCCAGCGCGACGACATCCAATGCCACGTGTTCTCGACCGACTACTTGCACCGGAACCATTGCGTTGGTATTGGTCAGGTCCTCGGCAGATCCTTTGTCGATCACGCTCACACCACCATAATCTTCGTCGAGAAGTCGCGAATCACCACAATCTCCTTACGGCTTCCCGCAGGCATCGCATAGCGAACCATGCGCCCGGCCCCGCGGCGAGCCGCGGAGTCGGCGCGGGAGTGCCGGATGGCTCCCATTCAGATTGGTTAGTACTTACTACAGTAAGTGGCCGTAACCGCCCCGTCAAGGTCGGCGCCGGCCATGCTGACGCCTTCAGGGAAGCAGTTGATCGCGGCGGATCTTGCCCAGATCGTTGCGCGGCAGCACGTCGACGAAACGAACCTCGGTTGGCCGCTTGTACGGTGCTAACCGCTCTGTGGCCCACTTGATCACCTCGTCGGAGGACAGGCCGTCGGCAACGACGAATGCAACGACCGACTCACCCCACTCCTCGGACGGCCGGCCGGCGACCGCCGCCTCGACCACGGCTGGATGACGACCGATCACCTCCTCGACTTCGCGGGGATAGACGTTGTAGCCTCCCGAGATGATGAGCTCCTTCGAACGCCCCACGATGGCTAGGTAGCCTTCGGCGTCGAATTCCCCCAGGTCACCAGTCCGGAACCAGCCGTCGTCCGTAAAGGACTCTGCCGTAGCAGTCGGGTTGTTCAGGTAGCCTCCGAACACACTCGGTCCGCGCAGCTGGATCTCACCGGCACCGCCCAGGCCATCGGTTGCGAGGCGCGCCTCGACACCGGGGAGTGGGATCCCAACTGTTCCCGGCTTCCGCTCGCCGTCATACGGATTCGAGATCGTGATGACTGTCTCCGTCATTCCGTACCGTTCGAGGACGCGCTGGCCGCAGCCGCTCTCGATTTGGGCATGAAGCTGCGCGGCGAGTGGCGCGGATCCAGATACGCACAGCCTCAATCCACGCAGCGCGGAGAGACGGGGTCCATTCGCGAGCCTGTGATACATCGTGGGTACGCCGAAGAACATCGTGCCGCCCGCCTGTGCTGCGTCCGCGACAGCTTCCGGGGAGAACCTGGGAATCAACTCCATTGACGCTCCTGACACCAACGAGCCGTTGATGCCCATCCCGAGCCCGTGCAGATGGAACAGTGGCAGCGCGAGAATGAGTCGGTCCTCTGGGCTCCACCGCCAGGCAAGCCGGACCGCCTCCGCCGACGCGAGCAAGTTTCCGCTGGTCAGGACGGCACCCTTGGGTGCGCCGGTCGTTCCGGAGGTGTGACAGATCAACGCCGGCGTGTCGCGATCAGCGACGTCGAGCGTGGGCACGCCACCACTGGCCGGCAGGCGAACGTCACATCCGGTAATGACAATCGGGCCGGTCGACGCTTCGGATACCAGTTGCCCCCGTCGCTTGTCGTCGACAATAGCGGCACGTGGAGTCGTGTTTTGGACGATATGTCGGATCTCAGTCGCCCCGTACGCCGTGTTGACTGGCACAACCACCAAGGACATTCGCTGCGCGGCAACGTATGCCACGAGCATGTCGATCGAAGCACCGGACGAGAGGATGAGCCGATCACCTGCGACCAGACCGGCAGCTGCTAGTCGGGCCGCCACGGCGGCGGATCGTTCCTCGAGTTCGTCGGCACGAATCTGCGAGCCGTCCTCGGTTCGGGCGACCACCGCACGGGGATTCTCCAACCATCGCGCGCGCCACGCACGCGGCAGCGATTCTTCGCTAAGCACGTCAGTCGCCAACACGTCGAGCGGTAGGTGTCGGGCCGTGGCCGTAGTGGCCGGCCAGAGATGTGTCACGGTTTCCATCGGTGTTCATCCTCCACGCAATTTGTTTAGCACTCACTATCGGTGATGTCCATTGAACGGTGGGTATTGGTTCGATAGAACTTGTCGGTCCCACATCGGAGGACCCGAAAGGGCTGGACTACCGCTCAGATAAGTATGTATAGTACAAACTCCAGCAAAGGAGGTTGGGGTGTTCAAATTCGTCGCCTTCGATCAGGCCGGCTACGTCCGGGAAGATGCCCATGGCTTCGACAGCCACGTCTTCTTCGGGGACCGCAAAGCAGAGGGGCCCGGTCCGCAGATCTACATCAACGCAGTCGACCCAGGTGTCAAACTCGCCGCACATTTCCATCGCATCGATCAGTTCCAGGTATTCTTCGGCACCGAAGGGGCGGTGTTCCAGCGCAAGCCCATTCCGTCGGTGTTCGTGCACTACACAGACGCATACTCGTCCTACGGTCCATTTTCCGCCGCACAGGACGCGCCATTGCTATATGCAACAATCAGGGCGAAGTCCAGCAACTACGGCGGCGTCATGCCGGGCGCGCGCACCGAGCGACCGCACGTCGGCCGGCGCCAGCTATCGAAGTCTGTGGATGGTTGGCAACCGAGCGACCTCCCCGGAACCGGCACCTCCGAGACGGTCGAGATTTTCCCACGCGACCAGGACGGTCTCGCGGCAACACTCGTGCGGCTCGGTGCCGGGGCGACGTACGATACCCCGTCGACGTCCGCAACGGCTGGCCGCGCGTGGTGCGTACTCGCCGGTGACATCCTTACGTCCGACCAATCCAAAGGCCCCCGATCGATCGGCTGGCAGGACCACTCCGACGATGACGATGTCGCGACGCTCACCGCAGGCGCGGACGGCGCGAGTCTTCTCGCGCTCGACTTTCCATGGCCCGCCACCGACACCGTGACGGTGGATCCGACCTAACAGATCCGTTTGTGACGCCGTCCGCCCGATCAGTCCGGTAGGACGGCGTCACAGTCGCGTGTGCACAGCCGGAGGGCGTACCCCGCCAATCCCCCTGCCACGACCGAGAGGACCCCGATGAGTTTGCCCGTTTCCCTGAGCAGAGGCCTACGTCTGCCCGTAATCGCCTCACCGATGTTCATCGTGTCAGGACCCGAACTAGTGGTCGCGCAATCGACTTCCGGTGTCGTCGGCTCCATCCCGTCACTCAACGCGCGCCCCCAGGCCGTCCTTGCAGACTGGCTCGCCCGAATCGGGGACGATCTGGCGGCACACGACGCCGCTCACCCTGAGCGCCCATCCGCGCCCTACGCAGTCAACCTGGTCGTGCATCGCAGCAACGACCGCCTCGACTCCGACCTCGATACCATCGTCCGTCACCGAGTCCCGATCGTCATAACCTCACTCGGCGCCCGTCCGGAGGTCAACGATGCAATCCATTCGTATGGCGGCGTCGTCTTGCACGATGTCATCAACAATGCATTCGCACATAAGGCCGTCGAGAAGAATGCCGATGGCCTGATTGCCGTCGCGACAGGAGCGGGCGGACACGCAGGCACGCAATCGCCGTTCGCACTGCTACAGGAGATCCGCGAATGGTTTGACGGGCCACTCGTGCTTTCGGGTGCGATCTCGCACGGGCGCGCGATACTCGCAGCCCAAGCCGCAGGCGCGGACCTTGCTTACATCGGCTCGACCTTCATAGCGACCGACGAGGCCAATGCCGATATCGCGTATAAGCAGATGATCGTAGACTCCACCGCTTCCGACATCGTGTACTCGAGTCTGTTTACCGGCATCCATGGGAACTATCTCCGACCGAGCATCCTCGCGGCCGGTCTCGATCCCGACAACCTGCCCTCCTCCGACCCGACCGCCATGAACTTTGCGGAGAAGTCGCAGGTGAGTATCGTCAGTGAATCGAAACCGTGGCGCGATATCTGGGGTGCGGGACAGGGCATCGGCGTGGTCAATTCAATTCAGCCAACCGCCGTTGTCGTGGACAGGCTGGTCGACGAGTACGCCGAGGCACGGCGTCGATTGGTCAGCAGCAGTGAGTATGGGCGCCTGACGCAACCGTCCTGACCGAGCTTTGCAGAGGAACTGACGGCACCGCCCCGGATGGGTACGGTGCCGTCAGTCGTTGGGGCATCCGGCGAAACCGCTCGGCAAGGAGCAACCGAAACGACGCCTCATCCCTGCCTGCTAGGGATGAGGCGTCGTTGGGTGTGACTGTCGAGGTCCTCAGTGCCGTCGGCTCGGTGCTACTACCTGCGTGAGGCGATGCATCCAGCTTCCGGAGGTGGGCATCCCCGACCGTGCCACGCGCACGGATTGGAACCCGACCGCGATCAAGAGCGCAACTCCGTTCGCTACCTCGGTCACCCAGAACGGCGCGCCACCGAGTTCGAGCCCTTTGACGACGATCGCGAGGGTGTAGACGGCGAGCAGTGTGCCCCACACGTTGTAGGTGCCAGGTTTGACCTGGGTGGAGCCGAAGAACATCGCGGCCGCCGCCGGGAAGAGATAGTGCGGGCCGATTGCGAAGTCTCCGGTACCTACGCGTGAGGACACCAGGACTCCTGCGATTCCTGCGAGCAGCGCGCTGGCGACGAATGTCAGGAAGATCAGTCGCCGTACCTGCAAACCGGCCAATCGCGCCGCCTCGGTGTTCCCGCCAATGGCGTAGAGGTAGCGGCCGAGTGGGGTGTGGCGGAGCACGTACCACAGCGCGACGGCGATGATGATCAGATAGTAGAAAACTACTGAGACACCGAAGATCTCGTTTTGCGAGAGGGCGAGGAAGCTCTGGGGCAATCCGAAGATCTGTTGGCCATTGAACGCGGCTGACCCGACTGCCTCAATCATCGACATCGTCGCAATGGTTGCGATAACCGATTCGATGCGGATGACGGTGATCAGGAATGCGTTCAGCACACCGATCAGTGAGCAGAAGGCGAGTGCGATCACGATCGCCGCCGGCCAGGGCACGCTCCCGCTGGTCATCAGCCACGCGCAGACGAGCGAGCTGACGCCGACGGTCGCGCCGACGGTCAGGTCGAAGTTGTGCGTCGTGTAGGGGATGAGGAAGGCCAGCGCGACGAGTGCCGTGATCGCCTGCTGGTACAGGAGCGATTTGAAGGTCGTCTCGGTGTAGAAGAGGTCGGGAATCCAGAACGCGAATACGATCATCGCGAAGCCTGCGACATACAGGGCGCTGACTTTACTCGGCGAGAGTGCGGACAGGACGTGCGGCAGTATCTTCCGCGGTGGCGATGGCGTTTTCACGCGGTGATCGGGCAATGGATCAGTGGTGGGGGTCGTTGTGGAGTCGTTGACGAGGTGTTCGCTCATGATGACCTATCGGAGAGTGCCGGGCCGGTTCGATGTGTTCAGGAGGCGCAGGAGGCAAGCAATTCGTGCTGGTTGAGGCGATCGCCGGACAGCTCGTCGGCGACCTTTCCTCGGCGCATGACGACAACGCGATGGCATACGTCCGGCAAGTCTTCCGGCTCTGCAGTACACAACAGGACCGCTGTGCCGTTAGCGGCCGATTCGCGCAACAGTTCGTAGATGGCGCTTTTCGCGCCCACGTCGATCCCCTGGGTCGGCTCGTCGAGGACGAGCACCTTCGGGTCGAGGCGTAGGGCCCGTGCGAGCAGGGCTTTCTGCTGATTGCCGCCGCTGAGGGTCGAAATAACTCGCTCTGGGTCGGAGGGTCGCAGGCCGACTGCGTCGATCCATTTTCGGGCTTCATTCGTCTCGGTCGCCCGACCGAGTGTCGCGTGGCGCCAGAGTGGACTCAGCTGGGCCAGTGTGATGTTCTCGCGAACCGTGAGATTCGGTATCACGCCGCGGCGCAGCCGGTCGCTGGGAACGACGGCGATGCCCTGATGTATCGATCGCCGAGGTGAATCCGCCGTGACCGGATTCC
Source organism: Rhodococcus sp. JS3073 (assembly GCF_026810085.1). Classification (NCBI taxonomy): domain Bacteria; kingdom Bacillati; phylum Actinomycetota; class Actinomycetes; order Mycobacteriales; family Nocardiaceae; genus Rhodococcus; species Rhodococcus sp. JS3073. The sequence continues at coordinate 170,700 of NZ_CP113952.1, forward strand.
CGGCGATCTCTACCACTCCATTTGTTCGTGGATTGGCGCCGAAGACTGCGTCGGCGAGGAGCTCGCGACCTGACCCCAACATTCCTGCCACACCGACAATTTCACCGAATCGTACGTCGATGTCGATGCCCTCGAGCCCGGGAGCGTGTAGTCCGCGGCATTGCAGTGCAATGCCGGAGCGCGGCGCGGCCAGGGATCGCGGCGTGGACAATCGGTCCCCGATCATCATGGTGACGAGCTCCTCGCGGGTGAGCACGTCCGTCTCGCGAGTGCCGACCAGACGTCCGTCCCGTATGACTGACACCCGGTCGGCGAACTCGAAGACCTCGTCGAGACGGTGGGTGATGTAGAGGACGCCTGCCCCTCGGGCGACGACCGAGCGGATCGACTTGACCAGGACCTCGACCTCGTCGTGAGGCAGTGCCGCGGTCGTCTCGTCGAGGACCATGAGCCCGTACTCCGTCCTCCATCCCAGCAGACCGCGTGCGATCGCGACGATCGCCCGTTCACTGGCGGTCAGCTTGGTGATCGGCGCCTCGAGGTCGAGGTGGCCCAAGTCGAATCCGTCGAGAACTGACTGGACGCGGGCGCGGGCGTGGCGCCAGTCGATTTTGCCGAAACGGTTGGTGCGGTATCCGTGTGACAACCCTATGTTGTCGAGGATGCTCAGCGACTCCACGAGACCGAGGTCCTGGTGGACGAAATGTGTGCGTGTGCGCGCCTCGGCGTTGAGTGGGAAGCCAGACTCTTGTCCGAATACCGATGCCGTGGCCCCGGGTTCGGGTGTATGGAATCCGGACAATACTTTGGCGAGTGTGGATTTGCCGGATCCGTTCTGACCCACGATCGCATGGATCTCTCCGGAGCGGACTTTGAGGTTTACTGAATCGAGAACCGTGTTGCCGCCGAACGCCTTCGAGACGTCGTGGATGTCGAGAGCGAGCGGCACGGATTCAGGGGTCTCATTCATTGTGGGGTGCCCTTCCCCCAGATTCGGGCGAAGTGCTCGTCCAGCTCCGGCAGGACGATGGTGCCTTCTTGGTTTACGTTGGCGCTACCGACATTCGCCGGTGTCAGCAACTGCGTGGGCATCAACCACTCGTCTGCGGTCTGCATGGAGCCGCCGAGCATGCCTCGCGCGAGCGCGTCGACCGCGACGTATGCCATGTACGGATGGGTGTAGGCAAGGTCGGCGGCCTCGGTGCCCTGATTGAGGTATTGGATGTTGCTGGCGCCGGCGCTTTGTGTGAACAACTTGACGTCGCTCAGGCCCGCTGCACGCAGTGCGTCGGGCACGCCTGTGACCATGTCTCCGAACGCCAGGAAGACGTACTTGACGTCGGGATGCGACTGCAGGTAGCTGACCACCGTGCCTGGCAGGTCCTTGCCGATCGACGAGAAACCTTTGACGTCGACGACCTCGACTCCGCATCCAGGGCACGTGTCGTTCAGGCGGGTGCGGTAGGTATCCCCGATTCCCGCCAGCGTCCGCTGCACGGGGATTGTGAATACGACGCTTGATCCAGTTCCGTTGCTGTCGGCCACCATCCAGTCGGCCGCGTCCTCGGTGATCTGCTTGACTACCCGGCTCGACGACATGACGTTGACCGACCGTGACGTCCACGCTGGGTCGTCGGTGATCGCGCCGAGCACGATCGGAACGCCGCGGCCGGCGATCTGGTCGAACTGGGCCTGCCACAGGCTGGGGTCGCGGCTGTTGACGTAGAGTCCGTCAAGGTTGGGGTCACGGGCGATCTCGTCGAACGTATCTGTGATCTTCTCCGATGACGTGTCGACGGTGCGGATCTCCACTTCGATGCCGAGCTGTTCCGCCGCGTGGCGGAACAATGCGTCATTGGCCGAGCCTTTTGCGGTTGTCGGCAAGACCACGACGATGCGCTTGCCGGCGGGGTTTCCCGGGAGCGGCCCCGGGTCGTAGTCGACGGTTGGTGGCTGCTCGAGTTGGGCGACCCGGGCCCGTGCATTGTCGATGTTTTCCTGGGGTGTGGTCCCTCTGTCTGCGCCGCTGCCGGAGCTCGAACATGCTGCGCTCGCACTGATCACCAGTGCTGCTCCCGTGATGACTGTGCCGATCCGACGGCCGATTGTTTGCACTGCCACTCCTCTGAGTCGTTCTCGAGCCCAGCAGGCCGAGTGTGTCGTACGACACACTATGACGGCCACGATCAGCATGTCAAGTAAGTACTATCCTTCATTAGTTTGGATTGAAATATCGTACTTGGCAGTCATTTTGAGTCGACACGATCGAATCGAACGGAGCGAGAGCCTGACTTAAGAACTCTGCTCTCGCGTCACCTGCATAGCCGGCCGGAGGCAGCGACCGACGGCGTGCGGGGTCGCGCTAGTTACGACCATCCGCGGCGCTGGTCATCGGATCCGGGGCGCATGCCGAGAATCCGCAAGGGGCGCTCGGACACCGGGAGAGGTCGCGCGCTTGTCCGCCTCGTCGGGTGCTCGACGAGGCGGTTCCGCGCGAGAAGTTCAGGATCCCGAGCGTGAATTGATAACTGCGGATCAGATTCCGATACGGCTGGCGAGTTGTTCGCGATGGTAGGTCGGGTCACCGAACAGCAGTTCGCTCGTCTTGGCCCGTTTGAAATACAGATGTGCGGGGTGCTCCCAGGTGAATCCGATACCACCGTGGATCTGGATGTTCTCGGCGGCCGCATGGAGGTATGCCTCGGAGCAATAGGCCTTGGCCAGGCTCGCGACCGCCGGCAGTTCGTCGTCCCCACCGGCGGCGATCCATCCACCGTAGTATGCGGCGGATTTTGCCGACTCGACTTCAAGCAGCATGTCGGCGCACTTGTGCTTGATCGCCTGGAATGTGCCGATCGGCTTGCCGAACTGCACTCGCGTTTTCGCGTACTCGACGGACATCTCCAATACGAACTGGGCACCGCCGACCTGCTCTGCGGCAAGGGCCACCGCGGCCAGATCGAGCATGTGCGAGAGTGCGCTCCAGCCGTCTCCGTCCCGACCGATCAGCCGCGCGGGCGTCTGCGCAAACGTGACCCGGGCCTGCTTTCGCGTCTGGTCCATAGTTGTGAGCGGTTCCACCCCGAGCCCTGGTGCCCCCGCCGGAACGGCGAACACCGATACCCCGGCCGCCGTGCGCGCAGCGACGAGGATCAAGTCGGCGACCGCCCCGTCGAGCACATACAACTTCTCACCCGTCAGTTGCCAGGAACCGCCCGTTTTGATGGCGCTCAGCTGTACACCCTCGGCATCCCAGCGGCCGGAATGTTCGGCGAGAGCGACCGTCGCGATGGTTTCCCCCGAGGCGAGGCCTGGCAGGTAGTCCGCGCGAGCGCTGTCGTCGTCGACGGCCAACAAAAGGTTCGTGGCGAGCGCGACGGTCGAGAAGAATGGTCCGCAATACAACGCCCGTCCCATCTCTTCAAACACGAGGACCAGTTCTGGGTAGCCGAATCCACCGCCTCCGAACTTCTCGGGGATTGCAAGCCCTTGCAAGCCCAGCTGTTCAGCTGCCTGTCGCCATACGGCGGGATCGTAGCCCTCAACCGTCTCCATCAGCCGGCGGACTTCCGACTCCGGTGACTTCGCCTGCAGGAATCTGCGGACGGTTGCGCGCAGTTCCTCCTGGTCGGCATCGAAGGTGAAGTTCATTGCTGTCTCCGCTTCCTACGGTCGAATGTCGGGGACCGCCCGCGGCCGGTCCGCCTCTCCCCCGTCGTACGGGGTTCACAAAGCTGTTGGGATTCGCTGGACGGTGACCGAGCGGTCACGCGGCCAACGGCTGCCCGGGCCCCGTCGAAATCGCTGGCAGGGCCCGGGTGCGTATTACTGCTTGGGCAACCGTGCGTACCCTCGCGGTCCCTCGTACACGTTGGACCCGATCTCCTTGAACAGTCCGCCGTGCTCAGCAACCAGTTCGTCGATTGTCCACCGGCCGTCCTTGACGATCAGGTCGGCCACATGGGGCAACCTGACGTGTGCAACGATCCCGCCGTACACGATGAAGGTCTGGCCAGTGATTTCGGCGGCAGCGTCGGTACCGAGGAACGCGACGAACGGTGCGATGTTCGACGGATCCATCGCGTCGAAGACACCGTCGACGACCTTGAATTCGCCCGCGCGGTTGGATCCGTCGAAGGTCGTGGTGGTCAGCCTGGTCCGGGCGCGCGGTGCGATCGCGTTGACCGTGACCCCGTACTTGGCCGTTTCCTTTGCCACCGCGATCGTGAACGATACGATGCCCAACTTTGCCGCGTCGTAGTTCGACTGGCCGGCGTTGCCAAACAGGCCCGACTCGCTCGTGGTGTTCACGATCGCGCGGTGCTTGGTTGTACCCGCTTTCGCCTGCTCGCGCCAGTGCGCGGTAACCGCGCGCGTCGGTAGGTAGTGGCCGAGAATGTGCACGTCGATCACCGACGCCCACTGCTTTGGTTCGGAGCTGAATACCATGCTGTCGCGGAGGATTCCGGCGTTGTTGACGAGGATGTCGACGTCGCCATAGATTTCGAGCGTCTGCTTGACCAGTCGCTCGGCCCCGGCCGGATCGGCGACGTTGTCGAAGTTCGGCGTGGCCTCGCCGCCGAGTGCGCGAATCTCGTCGCACACGGTCGCAGCGGGCCTTTCGTCGCTGCCTTCGCCGTTCCAGTCACCGCCCATGTCGTTTACGACGACCTTCGCGCCTGCCGTGGCCAATGCGAGGGCTTCCTCACGTCCGATGCCGCGTCCAGCGCCGGTGACGATTGCTACCTTGCCGTCGAGCTGTCCCATGTTCTGTGTCTCCGTTCTCAGGTTCGGGTGAAAATCGAATTACGCTGCGCGTTCGAGGATGTGGATGCCGCATGCGGAACCCAGCCCGATGACATGGGCAAGGCCGACCCGTGCGCCGTCGATCTGGCGTTCGCCTGCCTCACCGCGCAGGTGGGTGGCGACCTCGTAGAGGCCGGCCACGCCGGTTGCACCGATCGGGTGGCCCTTCGAGATCAGGCCGCCGGAGACGTTGACCGGGGTCGATCCGTCACGGCGCGGCGCGCCCGAGTCGATGAACTCGCCGGCGCCGCCGGGCTCGCACAGACGCAGGTTGTCGTAGTGCACCAGCTCCGCGGTCGCGAAGCAGTCGTGCAACTCCACCAGGTCCAGGTCGGCTGGTCCGACACCGGCCACCTCGTAGGCCTTATCGGCTGCCTGACGGGTGAGTGTGTTGATGTCGGGCATCGCGTGACCGGTTGGGGTGTAGGGGTCGGTGGTGAGGATCGAGGCACTGATCTTGACACTTCGGTCACGTTGCGCGGCGTCGAGGGACCGTCGCTTCTCGTCCGAGACGAGCACCAGGGAGGCCGCTCCGTCCCCGGTGGGGCAACACATGAGGACGCTGTTGGGATAGGCAATCATCTCAGCGGCCATGATCGCTTCGACGTCATAGACATCGCGGTACTGGGCGAGCGGGTTGAGCGAGGAGTGGTAGTGATTCTTCTCGGCGACCTTGGCGAACTGCCGGAACGTAACGTCGTGCTGGCGTGCATAGTCCATGCCCGCCTGGGCAAACACGCCCGGCATGAGGCCGGTCCCCAGGATTCCTTCGGTTCCCATCACGGCGCCAAATCGGCCACCCGGGGTATAGACTTTGCGGTCGGAACGAGCCTTTGCGCCTGCCCCGAGCATCCCCATCTTGCCCATCTTCTCGACACCGACAACGAGCGCGACATCGGCCTCGCCCGACTGGATCGCCAGGTGAGCGGCACGCACGGCTGTCGCCCCCGTCGCGCAGGCATTGAAGACGTTGTACGTCTCGATTCCCGTTTGACCGATCTGCTTTTGGATTCTCTGTGCGACCATCCCGCTCGACTCGTAGGCGTTACCCACGGCGAAGACCTGAACGTCGCCCATCGTCATGCCCGCATCCGCGAGCGCGGCCTGTGCTGCGGAGGCACCGAGATCGATCAGGTCCATGTCCGGGAGACGTCCGAAGCGGGTCATCGCTGCACCGACGATCCAGGTGGATTGCTTACTCATCAGTCGAACTCCCTCACTGTTCCTGGATGTATCCGAATGCGACGGCCTCCGTGCCGTCGTCGTCGACGCCGGCCACGAATGTTGTGAGCCGGACGCGCCCGCCGATGTTCACGGCGTCAGGGTCCGGCCGGACGTCGACGAGGTTGGCCTTGATCACTCCGCCGCCGTCGAGTTCGACCACCGCCGAGATGTACGGTGCGGGCACCTTCGGCGCCGCGCGGTGCACGATTGTGTAGCTGCGGATGTAGCCGGTGTTCGCGACCGGACGACTCTCGAATTCGGTTGCACTGCAGCGTGCACAACCATTCCTGCGATCGAAGAACAACGCGCCGCACGCGACGCAACGCTGCGCGACCAGATGCGGTTCATCGTCGAGCACCAGATAGCCGACCATGGGGATCTTGGCAGTTGTTACGGTCATGACCTCATCCTAGGTAGTAAAGTAAGTACTCCACAACTATAAGTTTCGGGCAGCTGCGGACCCAGACCTCCGGCGGTGGCAATTCTCACTTTGGCGAATGGCGCGTATACGTGCAGAAACACCGAATCGACGCGCACGATTGGGCGACTCAGCAGATTCCGACACCTTCGATGTTTGAGAGAGAGAAGCGCACTGCTGTAGTGTCTACTTTCATTCGTCGACGGGACGATCGAACTCCGAAAAACTTGGGAGCGACGCGGTGACCCTCGAAATTGAGCTCGGCCCCGAGGCCGACATCTTCCGCACAGAAGTGCGGAATTGGCTAGCGATCAACAGACCTGCCGAACTGATCGGCGTGGACCCGGACCATGCCACGACCCCCCAGAATGCGGCATTGGCCGACTGGGCCGAGACTGTCCACCGGGCCGGTCTGATGTGCATTTCATGGTCGGCTGAACATGGCGGGCGAGGCCTCTCCTCTATCGAGATGTCGGTATTGGACGAGGAATTCGCACGCGCTGACGTCCCTCGACCAACCCGCGGCGTCGGCGAATGGCTGGTCGCGCCTGCGATCATGGCCTGGGGTACGGACGAGCAGAAGAAGTACTTTCTTCCGCGGATTCTCGATGGCACCGACGTCTATTGCCAGGGGTTCTCCGAGCCGGAAGCCGGCTCAGACCTTGCCTCGCTCCGCACCGCGGGACGCATAGACGGCGATGAGATCGTCGTGAGTGGACAGAAGGTGTGGACATCCGGGGCCACTCGCGCCAACATGCTGTTCTGCCTGTGTCGCACCGACCCTGCTGCTCCGCGGCATCATGGGATCTCCTACGTACTGATCCCGATGCGGCACCCGGATGGCTCTGCGAACGGCATCGAGCTACGCCCGATCCGACAGATGACCGGCGACTCCGATTTCACGGAAACGTTTCTCGATGAAGCGCGCGCGCCCATCGACAACATCATCGGAGGCGTGAACAACGGGTGGAACGTCACGATGACGACGCTAGGGAGCGAGCGTGCCGGTAGCACCACAACGCAACACCTTCCCTTTGCACGCCAGTTGAGGATGGCGATTGAGCTCGCACAATCCAATGGGACCAACACCGATCCGGTAGTACGCCAGCAGCTGGCGTGGGCTCATACGCATGTCGAAATCATGCGATATCAGGGCCTGGCGTCGCTCAGCGAAGCGATCGCAGGTCGTACGGCCGGTGCACGTGCATCGATCATCAAGATGTTCTGGTCGGAGTATTCACGCGCATTTCTCGATCGGGTAGCGAATGTGCGGGGGGCGGAGGCGATGATCCTCCCGATGCAGTCGGCCGGGCGGTACGAACCGGACTATTGGACCGCGAGCATGCTTCAGAGCCGTTCGAGCACGATCTGGGGTGGCACGGCTGAAGTCCAGCGCAACATCGTCGCGGAACGCGTACTGGGACTTCCCCGCGGAAACTGACGCCTGCCCGGCGTTGGGGATGGCGGCGCCCGAAACCTTCGAATTGCCGCCGTCCCCTATGCCGGTCGCCTCGCTACGATCGCCCCGGCCAGGCCCCGGTGAACCGCGGGGCGCGCTTCTCGACGAACGCCGCCCGCGCCTCGGTTGAGTCACTCGACCCGAGATTGTCGATCTGCGCCATCGATTCACGGTCGAGACTCTCGTCGAGCGATGAAGACCCGCCTGCAGTCAACAGGCGCTTTGTGACCAGCTGGGCGATCGGCGCACCGAGCAGAAGTCGCTCGACGAGCAGGTCCATCGCCTCGTCCAACGCCCCGTCCGGTACCACCCGATTCAGCAGACCCAGCTGTCGGGCTTCCGTAGCCGACACAATGTCGCCGGTCAGGCACAACTCCTTCGCGCGGTGCAATCCGATCAGCCGCGGAAGGATCCACGATCCACCGCAGTCGATCGACAATCCGCGGCGTACGAAGATCTCGGAGAATCGACTCCTTTCCGTCGCCACGGTGAGATCGCACGCCAGAGCGAGGTTCATACCCGCCCCCACGGCGTCGCCGTCGACCCTCGCAATGGTGACTTTCGGCAGACGGTGCAGCGCGAGCACAACGGAGTTGATCACCTCCATCTGGCCCAGCGGGTGCATCCGCGGTGCCGGGGCAGCGAGATCCGCACCCGAGCAGAACGAGCCTCCCGCACCACTGAGGATCACGATACGGATCGTCGGATCGAGAGCGATCTCGTCGAGGACGGCTCGGAGCTCCTGCCACATCGCCCAACTCATCGCATTCTTACGGTTCGGCTTGTTCAACGTAACGGTGACGACTTCGGCGTTTCGGTCGTCCCTGGCGAGGAGGATCCCCGTCTCGGTGGGGGTCGCGGTTTCGGTTGTTGTGCTCACGGCATCTCTTTCTTCACAGAAGGGTCACTCACCGACGCCTACGGCCGCGGCGTCGAAGCGGTTGGCATCAAACCAATGTTATCGAAGTAACTACTATCTGTACTAGACTGAGCGGGTCGTAGCCCCCGCAACAGAGGTGGAACCGTGAAGTTCGTCGTCATCGCGACTCCTGTGCCGTCCGTCGACCGCACTCCCTTACAGGCAGAGGAAACTCGTGCCGTGCAGAGCCTGCACCGCCGAGGTGTCATCGAACGCGTGTATTCGCGTGTCGACGGCGCGCAGTCGTTCACGTTTGTCGAGGCAGAGTCCGCAGCGGCGGCGCAAGCCGAGATCGAACACCTGCCCTTCTATATCGCCGGCGCGATGACCGTCGAGATCCACGAGGTCAGGCACGTCCTGTAACTCGGCACATCGAACGATCGGGCGCGGCCCTCACTCCCCCGTGACGATGCGAGCCAGGTCGAGTCCATGCCCAAACAGCGGTCGACAGGTGATCACCTCGAAGGGCACCGAGATCAAGGGTGCAAGCCGCCTGCGGAGTTCGGCGCCGTTGTCGCGGTGGAGATCCCGATCATGCGGGCTCGCCCACAGTTCGTAGAGCCACACGTGTTGATCGTTCTCGTCGTCCACCTGGACGGTCTGGACAAGCGTGCCGGGCTCAGTCGCGTCGAGCGCGACGATCTCTTGCAGTATCTCGAGCACCGTGTCGCGGTTCGCGTCGTCAACCGTGACGCGGGTGAGTGTCACGAATGCGTCGGGATGGTGAACCATCAATGCCTCCAATTGTCGCCGCGCCGTGCGGCGGTTTCTCCGAGTTCCATGGACCACACTTAGTATAGTGCCTACTTGACTTGTTTGCGAAGGAGTCATTAGGCTCGATTTTCCAGCGGCGTGGGTACAGAGCCGGAGGACAATAGTCCGCACTCCGGTGAGTCGATCATCACCCGGAGCCCCCTTCGCCATGCCCCGGTCCCCCGCGAAGGCACTACCGTTGCGACAGAACAGGAGACATCCCAATGGGGAGGCTCGAAGGTAAGGTCGCCTTCATTTCCGGCGCCACCCGCGGTCCAGGACGCCGCCACGCCGTCCGGCTGGCTTCCGCCGGGGCCGACATCGTCGCTGTCGACGCAAGCGGTCGGATCGATACCGCCGACCATCCACTGGCAACTGTGGACGAGTTCGAGCGGACGATCGCGCAGGTGGAGGAACGGGGTCGCACAATTGTGGCGTCGTTTGTCGATGTTCGCGACCGTCAGGGCCTGCGCGCTGCGGTCGACGACGGGGTCAGAAGACTCGGAGGCCTCGATGTCGTCGTCGCCGTCACCGGTAACCTGCCAATTGCCGGCGCCGATGGCCGGGCAAGATTCGTCGACGCCGTGGACGCAGACCTCATCGGGGTGATGAACACCGTGGCGGTGTGTCTGCCGCACCTGAAGCCGGGTTCGTCGATCGTCGTTGTCATCACGTCGGCGGCGCCGGGCACCGCGAGAGGCGCGCCGGCACCTGAACCTACGGGTCGAACCTGGGCGCGATGGACAGCCATGCGTTATGTCGACGCCCTTGCCCGACAACTGGCTCCGCACGGAATCCGAGTCCACACTGTGCAGGAGACCGTCCGGGAATGTGCGCGCGACAGGGACTCTGCGGGTCAGCGAGCTGGCGTCCACCCGAGCGGGGCGCAAGGTGGGAATCGTCCGTCGAGCAGCGGACAATTCCGGTCCGATCGGCGGCACTCCAGGTGAAGCTTATCTCGATGCCCTTCCATGACAAACATCGACCGGCGTGATCGCAGCGATGACGTTTGGTGAGTCACGCGTTGCGACCATTGGTGGTCGATCGAGATTGCTGGGCTCGCCTTTCACGCTGGGCCCTGGCAGACCACACCGTCGCCGAGGCGCTTGGGCAGTGACAAAGGTCGTCCATTCCCTGCCCCGAGGCATCGATCTGCTCGGCCAACCGGGCTGGCGGAAGCTCGCCGACGACGGTGGCGGCAGCGCCGGATAACCTCGGCGCTGCCGCAACCGTCGACGCATGCGAGTCGGCGAAACCTGCACGTTGCAGGACGGCGGATTGGACCGTGTTTGATGCCCAGCTCCAGAATGGCCGACGCGCTTACATCCCCTTTGCGGGCTCAGCCTTGCACACAATCGGTGAAGCTCTTGCCGGCGGGGCGAGTTGACCGCCGGCTGCGCCGAACACATTTACGCCGGAATCCTTCTCGCTATGGATTGGCCAGTGCGGTTGGCCCGTGCGCTACGGCGTCGCGACATCTCAGGAGGGCGTCGAGGCGCCGCTGCGTGCGACCGATGTCGGCGGCAGGTTGGTATGACGTGTTGCGTAGGTCATCGAGTCGTTGCCGACATACGGCTATCTCGCCGTCAAGGCGGGTCGCCGCCTCATCCAAAGTGAGCAAGTCCTGATCGTCCCAGTCTGACTCACCGAGCATCTCTTCGGCCGGGATCACCGTTTCCTCAGTCATGCGCGCGGGAATCGGAAGAGTTTGCGGGCATTTGTCTCGACGATCTGGTGTACTTCGTCGGATGGTACGGCGTGGCACATCTCCTCGACGATCTTGCGGCTGTTCGGCCAGAACGAGTCCGAGTGCGGATAGTCGCACTCCCACATCAGGCGATCGACGCCGATCGCGTGCCGGTTGTCGATGCCGTATTGGTCGACGATGAAGCAGCCCCAGATGTTCCGCCGGAATAGTTCGGAGGGACGCACACTCTGGTTGATGTTCTGATAGAACCGATGTCGCTCCCAGATCAGGTCCGCTCTCTCCAGTAGCCACGGGATCCAGCCTGTCCCCCCTTCCGAGAGAGACACCTTTAGGTTCGGAAACGTGTGAAATACCGGCGAGAAGAGCAGATCCGAAGTCGCGGCCATCGAATTGGTCCCCATCAGATTCATCATGACGGCCATGGGAGCGTCGTCGGACGTTCGCTGCACCTGACCCGATGTTCCGAAGTGGAGATTGATCACGATGCTGCGTTCCTCCAGGACCGCAAAGAGCGGATTCCAGTGCCTGGAGTGGAACGAGGGATAGCCCAGCTTGGCTGGATTCTCTGGAAGCGAGATCGAACGGATGTCGTGGTCGGCGATTCGATCGAGTTCAGCGATTGACTCGTCGAGGTCCCAGAACGGCAGAATCGCCATCGGGATGAATCGGTCCGGATACGGGGTGAACCACTCCTCGATCACGAAGTCGTTCCAGGCCCTGATGCAGAGGCGGGCGAGTTCGCGATCGGCGAGGGTGCTGAAGAGGGTGCCCGCAAAGCGCGGAAAGGATGGGAACAACAGAGCCGCCTGCACACCGTCGACATCCATATCGGCGACCCTCGCCGCTGGGTCATAGCAGCCCGGCAACATCTCGTCGAACCGGACCGGGTCGGTGCCGAGCTGATCGCGCGGCTTTCCTGCCACGGCGTTGAGTCCGAGCTCGGGATAGATCTGTCCGTCGAGCTGCCACACCTGACGGCCCTTCGAGACCTTCTGCCCGAATCCGTAGGAGTCGATCTCGTCGCCGGTCGTCTCCACGATCGTCGGTCCGATGTCACGGTATTTCTGCGGGAGGCGGTCCCGCCAGACACGGGGGTGCTCGATGAGATGGTCATCGACTGAGACCAGCTGCATGTGTGATTCGAGTGGCATGAAGTCTCCTTTTGCCAAGCAGATGCGCTTGGATGGTCTGTTCGACTCGAAATATGGTGCTGGTCACACATGTTAGACGTTCGTGGCCTATATCATCAAGGGCTGCTGATACTTTCATGGTCGCAAGGGCAATCGAAAAGTACGATGTCGGCTTCCAATACGGGCAGGTGAATGATGTTTCGTGTGATGCTGATGGAATTGACCACGCTGCGAGCCTCGCAGTTGAACCTTCCTGATATCGACTGCGGGGAGCTGGCGCCGGTGGGTGCGTTCGCGGTCGATCGGATCCGATTTGGTGCTCGTGTTCATGCACGGACATTCCGTTGATGTCTGACGGTGTGTCGCACGCGGGGATCGTTCGGCAGCTGAGCGTTGCACTCCAGATGGCAATTTGGTGGCGAGCACGGCATGACTTGGCGGAGTTCTTCGTGCAATATGCCGGCGACAAGTCAGGCGTCCGCGGATCGAGACCTGGTCATCACCGCCACTTCTGTCGCGCCACTGAAATGAAGCCTATTGTGAGCCAGAGGCGTTCGCGTCCGCTGGCGCTCCCCCTTGGGATCAGTCGCGACACCCTGCCAGGTGTTTCGCTCGTGCGGGTGCAGCCGGCCACCAAGGCCGCATCCTCTCTCATTCGGCCCGGCGTCGCCGCTGGGGTTGAACCACGTCGAAGCTGCGGCTTGGCGTCAGCGAGCGCATAACCATCCCACGCGGCACCGTCGGGTCCGCCCCGCGGAGGGACCCGCGGTAAGCGCGTTTGTCAAACGGATGGCACCTGTGGCACTACTCCGCGCGACCTCAAAGCTAGCCCGAGTCCTCAGGAAGTTATATTGCCCAACACCTTCAAGGTCAGGGCCACAACGCGAATCCGGCGGCTTGGGTGTGCTCTAGCGATCGAGCGCGGCCATCGCGGAGAGCCCGTAGATGTGCTCGGAGGACGTGACACCTTGCTGAAGTCGAGCCAGCTGGAGCCTCGCAGCTGCTCGGAGCCGGCGGTTGTACTCACTGATATCGATCGAGAATGCGGCTGAAACGTTTTCAGGAGAAGGACCCCCGAGCGGTTCCCAGAGAAGCGCAAAGTCGAGAATGTCGCTATCGCGATCGCTGTGCCACATTTGAATTCGGCCTCGTCGCCTACTCTATATTTGCGTGTGTTCGTGGGATCCGTCGGACCGCTCGGTGCCCTGGTCCATCCAAACCGAACATCGAGGGTCTTAGGGTCCGGACTGGGAGACGTTCGTTCGACCACTGTGCGGATATGCGCTTGCCAAGCTTCTTAGTTCTTCTCGAGTACAGTCGGATTCGGCAACTACGTTCCACAAACGGTCGATGAACCGGTGCGATGTCATTCCGAAGTGGACAAATATTTCCGCCTCGGTAGCGCCACCGTACGGTGCCCACTTGCTAGCGAACGCGATGAGGATCTCCGCCTCTGGATTTCTGTGTTTGCGGTCGGCGTCGATGGTAGCGGCACGGCGCCTCTGGCGCAGTCGGCGATACTCGTTACAGTTCATGGTTTCGTACCTTGTTCAGGAATAAATGCGCCGTGCGAATTGAGGATTTCCTCGCCGCGGCGAGATGTGTGCTTGACCCCGGTCGTTCTCTGACGATGTCGACCAGCGCGCGTACGGTGGATTTCGTCCGCACGTGGTCAACCTCGCTCGTCTCGCGCCAGACGAGTAATCAGTGCGACGAAGGGGTGCTCACCGAGGACATCTCGGCGATCCACTCGTCGCGCACGGTACGTTTGACGACCTTTCCGGTGGCGTTCTGCGGTAGTGGTTTCAGACTGATTCGCCACCGGGTGGGTACCTCGAAATACGCGAGTTGCTCGCGTGCGAACGCGGCCAGTTCCTCCTCGGTCACGGTCGAGTCGTCGCGCAGAACCACAATCGCACCGACCTCTTCTCCGAGGTTCGGGTGGGGTAGCCCGACCACGGCCACCTCGCGGACACCGGGGTGTTCGAGCAAACGGTTCTCCACGTGGGGCGTGGCGATGTTTTCACCACCGCGGATCACGATGTCTTTGCGACGGTCGGTGACATAGAGGAACCCGTCATTGTCGAGTCGGCCGATGTCGCCGGTCCGTAGCCACCGGTCCGGCGTGATCGGATCGTCGACGGGCTCGAGCGAGCGCTCCTCCGCCTTCCAGTACTGCAACATTACCGATGGGCTGCGGACGAGGATCTCGCCTTCACCGTTCTCGTCCGGGTTTTCGATCCGGATAGTGACCACGGGTAGTGGGCGTCCCACAGAACCGGGCCTGCCCACGAGATCGGCGCCGATCCCGGTGGCCAGGACACCACCGCCCTCGCTGAGCCCGTAGGTGACCGCAACGCCCCGGGCGGCGTTCGGAAACCACCGCGGAACCTTGTTCCGCAGTTGGGCGCCGACCGGAGAACCGCCCAGACCGACTGTTCGCACTGATGCGGCACCTTCGTGCCCCACTGCCTCCATGTGGTCCATGACGCGGCTGACCAGCGTCGGAACCGTCGACCACACTGACACCTGTTCCTCGTCGAGCAATCGTAGAACCTTCTGCGGATCGAACCGTCCCTCCGTGAAGACGAGGGATCCGCCCGCGAGCATCGGGGTGATGATCTGCTGCAGTCCACCGACGTGGAAGAGAGGGATACTCAGCAGCGCAGTGCTCGGCGCGGGCAGCTGACTACTTGTTCCAGGCAGGCGGCGGGTCAGCAGCGCGAGGCTCTGCAGGGTTGCCAGTACGCCTCGGTGCGACAGGACTGCCCCCTTGGGCAGCCCTGTTGTCCCGGAAGTGAACAGGACGATCGAGGCGTCGTCCTCGGTCGCGGCAGGACGGGTGATCGCGGGGGCGTCGTCGCCCTCGAGTGCCTTGTCGATGTCGTCGAAACCGATCCGCTCCTGGGTATCCGGCAGGAGGGTTGCCCGCACGTCGTCGGCGACGACGTAGCGGGGCGTCACTGTGCGTAGCGCGTGATCCACCTCGGTCCGGCTCCACCAGGCGTTCGCCAGCACGACCACAGCACCCGATCTGATCGCCGCCCAGAACGCGACCACCCATTCGATTGAGTTCGCCCCGAACAGCATGACGCGATCCCCGGGACGCACGCCGCGTTCATCGAGTAGCGCGGTGATCCGGTCGACGGCGACTTCGTGTTCCGCGAACGACATGCGTCGCGATCCCTGTACGAGGTAATTTCGGTCGGTGAAGCGTCGCCCGTCGGCGAGTAGGTCCGCGATGTGATGTCGGCGCTTGATGAAGCTGAGGCACGGGTGGCCGAGGACCTCGATCTCCGCTACGTCGCTACCCCATGAATCGTCGGATTCGATGATGTCCGTCATGGTGCTCGATATTAGTATAGTGGGTATTTACTTTTCAAGAGTGATGCGCTGGACCGGTCAGCGGGGAAGCCCGAGAACGCGCTCGGCGAGAATGTTCCGCTGGACCTCGTCCGTCCCACCACCGATGCGCAGACCGGGTTGTCCCAGGACGAGTTCAGACCACATGTAGGTTGCGGGCTCCCCGGTGTCCGCGACGATTCGGGGCCCCAACGCATGCGATACCAGCCGGCTGAGCGATGCCAGGTTGTTCGTCAATGCGAGCTTGCCGATGGACATCTCGGGCCCCGGACGCTGCCCCGCCCGCAACCGCGCCTGACTTCGCAAGCGAGTCCACTTCGCCACCGCGAGTTCGCTATGCAGGCGCATGAACTCCTGCCGCATCACTGGATCGTCGGCCCGCCCGAATCGGCGCAGAAGCGACGCGAGCCGTTCGGTACTGAGGATTCCGCTGCCCCCGGCGGCCGGACCACCCACCGCTGCGCGTTCGTTCATCAAGGTGGCGATCACCACCTCCCATCCCCGGTCGACCTCACCCAAGCGCAGCTCGTCCGGGATCCACACATCGGTAAGGAACACCTCGTTGAACGATGATCCGCCCGTCATCTGTCGGATCGGCCGTACCGCGACTCCCTCGCTGTCAATCGGCAAGGCGAAGGCAGTGAGGTTCGCGTGCCTCTTGTCGGGGTCGCCGGTGCGGCACACCAGCAAACCGAGGGCACTCAGATGCGCGCCCGAACTCCAGATCTTCTGCCCGTTGATACGCCACCCGTCGCCCTCACGGACCGCGCGGGTCGCGATTCCGGCCAGGTCCGAACCAGCCCCCGGCTCGCTGAACAGCTGACACGCGACGATATCGCCGCGGTGCAGCGCAGTCAGGTACCGGGACTTGGCGGTGTCGGAACCGTATGCGAGCAGCGTCGGGGCGACCATCCCGATTCCAATGTCGTAGATGCGTTGCGCTGGAAACGTGTAATTGCGCTCGAGGCGCTGGTATGCGCGTTCGTGGGCGGAGGACAACCCGGCGCCGCCGTACTGGGTCGGACCGGTGATCCATCCGAACCCGGCATCGAACCGCTGTTGCCGCCACGATCGTGCCGCGGACATCTCGGCGGCTTCCTCGTCGGGGGTCAGATCGGGGAACAGTGCGACTCGTTCAGCGGTGGATGTGCCGGCCTCAGCAGCTCCGTCACTTCTCCACCGATCGGCCGCCGATTCGAGGAATTGTTTTGCTGTGTCAATAAATTCGGAGGGTACATCGACGAGGCTCGTCATGGCGCTTTGCTCGCTTTCCATAAGTTAGTAAGTGATATACCATCTTGCTGAGTGAGGAGCCACGCGGTCAAGAACCGCGGGGACGTCGAGACGGGCAGCGCACCGCGCGCCCCTATCAGCAGAGGTGACATGTCGTGACGTCAGCACTGGACGGGATTCGGGTAGTCGACCTCACTGTGGCGCGGGCAGGCCCAGCGGCAGTCCGGCTCCTCGCCGAGTGGGGCGCCGAGGTCGTCCGTATCGAGATCCCCGGAGAGACCGGCGGAATTGCGGCCGACCACAACAGCTCGGATTACATCAACCTGCACGGCAACAAGCGACTTGTCACCGTCGACCTCAAGGATGTCCGCGGTAGGCAAATCCTCGATCGACTGCTCGAGTCCGCTGACGTCCTGGTCGAGAACTTTCGGCCCCCGGTCAAGAACCGCCTCGGTATCGACTATCCGACTCTCGCAGAGCGGTTCCCGCGCCTCGTGTACGCGAGTATCTCCGGATTCGGGCAGGACGGACCACTCGGCGACAAGGGTGCGGTCGACCAGATCATCCAGGGGATGGCCGGGTTGATGAGCCTTACCGGGACCGTCGAGGCCCCGCCCACCCGGACGGGCATCGCGGTCGCTGACATGGCTGCGGGATACCTGCTCGCCAATGGCACGCTCTTGGCCCTGCTCGAGCGCCATGCCAGTGGGCGGGGGCAGTGGGTGCGGGTGTCCCTGATCGAGGCGTTGCTGTCGATGCTCGACTTCCAGGCCGCGCGGTGGACTGTCGACAAGGAAGTCCCGGAGCGGGTCGGTAACGACCACCCCACGATCGCGCCGATGGGAACATTCGGCACCGCCGACGGTTATCTCAACGTCGCAGCACCCAACGACCGGCTGTGGTCCCGGTTGTGCGAGGCTCTCGGCCATCCGGCGGAGTTGTCCGATCCGGACTTCGCCACGGTCGGAAGCCGTTTCCATAACCGGGAGCGGCTGAAGCAATTACTGGAGAAGTTCTTCTCCTCGCAGACGCGTGCCGAGCTGATTGCGCGTCTTGACGAGTTCGGCGTCCCGTGCGGGCCGGTGAACACCGTCGAAGAGGCGTTCGATGATCCACAGGTACGCCACCTCGGCGTCGTGGAACAGATCGTCCATCCCGTCCGTGGTGGCATCGGCGTCCTTCGCAGCCCGATCACTATGAGCCGCACCTCTGCGGTATCGAAGCGTCCGGCCCCGGGTCCCAGCGCGGACACCGGGGATGTTCTTCGCGAGCTCGGTTACACGCCCGAGGCTATCGCTGAGCTTCGCGGCGACGGCGTCGTATAGGCGGGCGGCGATCCCCCACGAATCGGGTCTTGTCGAGCGTGGGGGATCATCGCGGATCGGCTACTTGGAGGTCTTTTTCCTCTGCTTCTCTCGGACACCACTGGTGAACAGCGTCGTCAGCCGTTCGGAGGCCTCCGGCAGGTCGAGCTTGCGGTAGCGCAAGATCAGGTCTAGTCCGATCGCCCATTGCGATCCGAGGATCGCCCTCCGGACCAGGTCCGGTTCCAGGCCGCGGTCCGCCCACCCCATTCGATCGGCGATGAGCACACCGATTCGGTCCAGAATCGGCTTCAGCGATTCCTGGTAGAGCCGTCGACCACTGGCCAGTTCGGAGTACAGGGCGACGGCCTGGATCGCTGCCGACTCCGTGTAGAAGCGCAGGCACCGTTCGTTCACGGCGTTCATGAATTCGATCCGGTCGTCGTACCGGTCGTAGAAGGCCTGGATGTCGTATGCGAGAGCGGCGAGACCGGTGCGGAGCGGCTCCACGATCGCAACCTCGTACATTTCCTCTTTGGAGGCGAGATGGCGATACAAGAACGCCTCGGTCACGCCTGCACGCTCGGCGATCTCCTTTGTCCGCGCGCCGCTGTAGCCCTGTTCGATGAATACCTCGCTGGCCGCGGCGATGATCTTCTTGCGCCGTTCGGCTGCCGATAGGCGCACCTGTTTGGGTCGCTCGACCGCTGTTCTTGGGTCAGCGGCCCCGTCCTCGTCCGCGTGGGAATCCTTCGCTACTCTGCCGGTCTGTCGTGCCATTTCTCACCGTCCCTGGAACTGTGGGCTGCGCTTGTCGAGGAAGGCTCGGCGGCCCTCCGCGAAATCCTCTGACTGTCGGCATTGTGCAGCGAGTGCTGCGAGGGTTTCCGAGTCGCGGTCGCCGGCGCATTTGCGACTTTCACCTAGGGCGCGCTTTGTCGCGGCGATCGCGAGCGGCGCGTTCCGGGCGATCGAACCGGCGACCTCCTGCACGGTGGTCAGCAGTTCTTCGGGTGCAGCGACTGCGTTGACCAGCCCGGCAGCATATGCCTGGTCGCCGGACCAGTTGCGCGCGGTGAGGAGCAGTTCGGCTGCGCGCGGGTATCCCACGGCGGCGACGAGTGGATCGACGTCGACATAGGCCATTCCCAGGCGGGCAGCGGGGATCCCCACTAGCGCGTCCGGTGTCGAGTACCGCAGGTCGGTCGCCAGTGCCAGTGCCAATCCGCCTCCGAGGCATGCTCCCTCGATCATGGCGATCGAGGGGACGGGGAGCTTCCGGACTCGTGCAAGCATGGCTTCGTAGTGGGTATCGAGCGATGGTGCATCCGCTGGCTCCGGAGTGTCCGCGACGGCGCTGAGGTCTGCCCCCGCGCAGAAGGCACGACCGCCGGCGCCTCGAAACACGACTACACGGGCGCCGGCGCTGTTGATCAGGTCGTCGAGGACCTGCGGGATCGCCCGCATCATGTCGGGTGTGAGTGCGTTGCGTCGTTCGGGAGTGTTCAGCACAACCCAGCCGACGCGTTCGGTCACCTCGACGAGGATCTGATCGGTCGGTGAATTGACCGTCACTACTGCACCACCTTCTGTTTCCCGCCTGGAAGATTGTATATCGATTACTTCGATGACACGAACGGTCTCGTGGGCCGATCACGACGTCCGAGTGTGGGTCGTTGTTTTTCGCGTGCGTCGCGGCGGCCTGCGCCTATCGCGGTCGTCTCCCCACACCGACCGCGAACATCGTGGTCACCTGTTCTGCCACGACAGGTACGTCCACCGGCTTGTTCTCGAGCAGGTGTTCAAGCGCGATGGTGAGATGGATGCCGATCATCGCATCGACGAAGAGGTCGAGCTCGATCGCCTTGGTTGGATAACCGGTGATGTCGGGGATGACAAGCGCGAGCACGTCGCGCAGTCGGGGGAACAGGTAGTCGGCGTAGAACTGGTTTTTTCCGGTTCCTCCCGATAGCAGCGCCGCGGCCACGAGGGGGGCGATCTCGACCATGCAGCCCAGTAGGAGTTCGTGTGTGCGCCGCACGACTTCGACCCGATCGACGTCGTTGCGGGCGGCCAGCTCGCGGGTGTCGTTGCTCAGAACGGTGATCATCCGATCGAGAGGTTCGTCGATCGCGAGTTGGAAAAGCTCGTCCTTCGAATGGAAGTGGCGGTACAGGTATGCCTCGGTGATGCCGGCGCGATCCGCGATGTCGCGCGACCGTGCACCGTTGACGCCTTCTTCGACGAAAACTTCGCGGGCCATGGCGATGATCTGGGTCCGGCGTTCAGCGGCGGTGAGTCGCTTGCGCGCTTCCGGCCGATCTCCCGGCGCAATTGATCGGGTCATCCCCCGAACTCTAGCAGTGCCGCTCGCCGAGGCTTCGGAAATATGCGTGATTGTAGTAAATGACACACCATAAAGCTGATTAATCCCAGGCAGAGTGCGTATTTAGAAACCCCCGTTGTCAACTTTGATAGTAAGTACTTGACAACATACCGGCATGGAGGCATGCTCGAATCCGAGACCGGCTCCCATCCGGGACGTTGAGGCCCTGCATGGACACTCCGACGCCGGTCGCCCTGCGCGCGATCTCGACACGGCCTGACCGTTCGACGCGACGCCGACACGCATGACTCCCCGACCGAGCACACCGAATGGAGCTCCAGATGTCGCAATCCGTGGTCGACCACGTCACCGGCAATAGCGAGGACAAGTACGCCAAAATCACCGACCGAGCGCTCGACGACCTACGCAGCCTGATCGGTGTTCCGATCACCGACACCGTCGAACCGTGGTGCTACGAGGCCACCCGGGACAACATCCGCCACTACGCCCACGGCATCGGCGACGACAACCCCCTGTGGTCGGATCCCGATTACGCTGCCACGACGCACCATGGCACTCTCGTCGCGCCGCCGAGCTTCGCGTTTGCCCTGAGTCGGATCCTGTCCGGGTACGTCGGCGGACTGCCGGGCGTGCACGCCATGTGGGCCGGCGCGGACCTCACTTGGCACCGGCCGATCCTGCGCGACACCCGTGTCCGTACGTCGGCATACCTGAAGGATCTCGTCGAGCACGACACACGCTTCGCGGGCCGGGCTTTTCAGCAGATCTACCACGTTGAAATTACGTCCGAGGGAGGCGAGCCGCTGGTCTCCGGCGACTCCTGGTGCTTCCGCACCGAACGTGACGCAGCGCGCGAGCGGGGTTCGAAGTACAGCGAGCAGAAGGCACTCGGGAAGACTCGTTACACCCAGGACGATCTCGACCGCATCTATGCGCTGTACGAGCAGGAGTCGATCCAGGGCGCGAAGCCACGGTACTACGAGGATGTGGAAGTCGGGCAGGAGCTTGCCCCGATGGGCAAGGGCCCGATGACGGTGACGGGGTTCATCGCGTTCGCACAAGGTTGGGGTGGTCTTTACATTCGCGCCAACAAGATCGCGTATCAGCAGATCAAGAAGCACCCCGGTCTCGGGATCCCTAACGCTCTCGGCATCCCCGACGTCCCCGAGCGCGTGCATTGGGAGGAGGAGCTCGCAGCCGATGTCGGCACACCCGGTGCCTACGATTACGGCCCGGAGCGTTGCTCCTGGCTGACCCACCAGCTCACGAACTGGATGGGCGACACCGGTTTTCTCGCACGGCACACGGCGCAGATCCGTCACCACAACATCGTTGGTGACGCAGTGACCATTACCGGTCGAGTAACCGACAAGAGCATTGACGAGCAGGGGCGCTCCTGCGTCACGATCGAACAGCAGGCGCATAACCAACACGGCAACGTGTCCGCCATCGGTACCGGAGTCGTCGTGCTCCCCAATCGCACCGTCTGAGGATCCCACGATCGCATACGGCGGATCCGCCCCCGTGTCCGCATGGGGCGGATCCGCCGTATACCTGCGTCAATTTCTAGTGCTCGCCCAATGTAGATCCGATCGAACAAGACACTGGTACACCTTCGGACTACTCATGAAGTCAAACGGTCCATCAGGAAGTGGCGATAGCCTTCCCGCACAACTGGTCTCGCACCAACCCGGTCGATCGCGCGTATGTGAGCTCCCGTATGGAACTGAGATCCGCTTCTTCAGGCGGCCGGTGCTGCAGCCGCCTCACCTGGCTGTCGCTTGCCGTTTCGCATCGGGGCCCTGGACAAGCACGCCCGCCCAGACCTGTCATCACAGGAACCATTCGGTCCCCGCATATGCAGGTCGGGGCGGGCATCAGCCGTATCATCTGCCGTCAGGTCGGGACGGTGCACGACCGCGGGCGGGCCACAGTCCAGCCACGAACTGTGTGATCGCCGCATTTACTTCGGAAGCATGGGTGCGGTGTGGGTCATGGCCTGCACCTGCGACATCGCACAGACGCGCGCGCTTCATGCGGGCCGCGATGTAGGCGCCACCGTCGAGGTAGACCTGTCGGTCCTCCGCGCCGCGTACGACAAGTGTCGGCAAATCGGACCCCGGTAAACCCTCGGCCACAACGAAATCCGTCATCCGCACGACGCGTGCCGTCTTTGCAGGCAGCGACAACGCGGATGTCATCCGATCGATCATCACATTCCAGCGCGTGATCCCGGTGTGGCTACGGAAACCGGGGCCGGTACTGATCAGCACGACTCCGAGGACTGGCGCTGCGGTCGTCAACGCACATCGGAGTGCGACGTACCCGCCGACCGAGTGTCCGACCAGCACGACCGGTCGGCTCGCCTGCGCCACCAGGGCCTCGAGTTCGGCCGTCGTCGTGCCGATGTCGGCGTCGGTTTCCACCGACCCGTGGCGGTCGCCGTGTCCGGGCAGATCCCAAGTCCGGATGTCAAACCAGGGTGTGAACGCGCGCACCTGGGCCTCCCACGCGGCCCGCGAATCGCCGTAGCCGTGGGTGAGGATCATGGTCGGGCGTGGGCTCACCCCCGGTTCGGAGTCCATGTTCAACGGAATCGGAGCACCCCGTGACTCAGGGCTGTCACGTCGCGTTCCTTTACCTCGACACGGACGAGTATCCGGTCCGATCCGGTCTTCCATGCCGAGACCACGAGTGTCTCGCCCGGGTACACCGAACCAGCGAATCGTCCCGACCACCCACGCACAGCCGCCGGATCCCCATCGAGGAGATGATCGACGACGGCCTTGCAAACCATGCCGTACGTGCACAGACCGTGCAGAATCGGACGGTCGAATCCGGCGCGGGCGGCGAACTTCGGATCGATATGCAGCGGATTGCGGTCGCCGGAGAGCCGGTAGATCGCGGCCTGCTGAGGCAGCGTCGGCACTTCCACGCGCAGGTCGGGTTCGCCGCTCACTTCCCACGGTTCTGGCTGCGGGCCCGGATCTCCACCGAAACCGCCCTCACCGCGGATGAAAAGGCTGAAGCGGTTTGTGCACAGGTCGGTCCCGTCGATCGTGCGGGTGTCTGCGCGCAGGACCAGCAGCGCGGCCTTTCCCTTGTCATAGACTGCCTCGACCGCCGGGGTCGTCACGATTTCCGCCTCGGGAGGAAGCGGGTTATGGACCACGAGTTCCTGCTCGCCGTGCAGCATGGTCGCCAGGTGGTAGTCCAGACCCGGGCCTTGCATGGCGGGTCGGACGGCCTCGAAGCCTGGGATGACACTGAACGTCGGCAGCACCTTGAGCACTCGTTCATTGACGTATCCAAGTTCGCCGGCATGAACCGGATTTGCTCCGGCTCCTAGACCGAGGTGATAGAGCAGCACTCGGTCGGCGTCCCAGCTGTCGTGATGGTCCTTCTGCGGCGTGGACACGGCGAGGTCGGGATCGAGGGGCATGGATCACTCCTGGTGTGAGTCGGGGGGCATTACGTCTGCGCCACGGGTCGGGTACGAAGTCAGGGGCCTGGACTACGCGTGTTGCCGGAATCGGTGGCCGGTGAATAGCTGTGCGGCGATGGCGTTACGCAACACCGGAGGCGATCCACCGGCGACCATCGCGGCGATCGCGTCGCGGTGCAGACGTTGTATCGGGAAGTCCAGCGTCGCACCGTCGCCGCCGTGGAGGAGAACCCCTTGCTGTGTCAGGTTTGGGAGCATTGTCGCGCCGGACAGCTTGGAAACCGTGGAGTCGAGCGGTCGCGGGAATCGCGAATCGATCGCCGTGACCGCGGCCTTGTACGTGAGGAGCCGGTGCGCCTCGATCGCGACATGCATGTCAACGAGTGAGTGGTACGTGGCCTGAAACTCGATGATGGGACGTCCGAATGACTTACGTTCCTCGCAGTACCGGACTGTCTCCTCGTATGCGGCCTCCGCAAAGGCGAGGCTGTAGATCGAATTGTGCAACCGCTCCATGTTGAAAGCGGTCATCAGTTCGGCGAATCCTCCTGCGCCACGGATGAGGTTGATCCTGGGCACGCGGCATTCGTGCATGTGGACCTCACCGTGCGGCAGGCCCCGCGACCCGACGAACTTCGCTCCTGGCTTCAGTTCGAGTCCAGGTGTCCCCTTTTCTACGAGGATGCACCCCACCCCCTTCGCGCCGGGGATGTCGTCGAAACGGGCGAATACGGCGTAGATCTCGTTCTCGGGAGACCCGGTAATGAACCGCTTCGAACCGGTAACGATGTAGTCGTCACCGTCGAACACCGCGGTCGTCTCGAGGTCCGTCAAATCAGACCCGTGGTCCGGTTCGGTCAGGGCGATCGCACAGCCCTTCACCCCGTTGACGATGTCGGGGAGGAATTTGCGCCGGGTCTCCTCCTGTTCGGCGAGCAAGACCATGGAGGGTCCCGGACCTGTAGTGCAGAAAGGGGGTTCGCCGAGGATCCAGCTCTGCGACGAGCGGAACAGTTCCTCGACCACGATGACGTAGTCGAGGGCTGTGCCGCCCTTGCCGCCGTATTCGGTGGGGATGGTGAGCCCGAGCAGTCCTGCCTCGCGCATCGACTCGGTGACCTCACGGTAGGGGCTGGCGTCGTCGCGATCCCAATCCGTGTGTCGTCCGCGCCAGGCCATTCCCGCCTTGTGGGCGCGCTCCTTGAGTTCGAGCTGCTCGGGCGTGAAGTCGAAGTCCATTGTGCCTCCGATTGACCGGATAATATTAGTAGGTACTATACATAGTTAGCAGAAGCTGTCCAGCACGACGCAACCACCATCGCTGAGGTGTAAACCTTTCGGATTGCACTCACCGAGTGAAAACGACGAGGACACGCGATGGTCGACGACGTGGTGAGCATCCACTTCACAAAGGCGGAATCCGGCATGGGTAGGAAGGAGGGTGCGATGAGCACGACGCCAAAGAGTTTCTACGAGAACGCCCAGCGATACCCGGACCGGCTGGCCGTCGTCGACGCCGACGGAACCGAACATCGCACGTACGGAGACCTGCTCGCACGAGTGAACGCCATCTCCAACGCGCTCCGACGCGACGGCCTTGACGCCGGGGACGTTGTCGCGCTGCTGACACACAATTCGCCCGCGTTCTGGGAGATGGAACTCGCCACCGGACAGGTCGGCATGTACATCGTCCCGATCAACACCCATCTGACACCAGATGAAATCGCATACATACTGCGAGACAGTGGATCCTCGACTTTGGTGGCACACAGTGATCTCGCCGAACACCTCACGTCGATCCACGTAGACCTACCCGCGAATCGGTACGCAATCGGCGGCCCGGTCGAGGGATGGCGTTCATACGAAGACCTCTGTGCTGGCGAAGACGACACCCCAACCGACCGAAGATACGGCCCAGTGATGGGATACACGTCCGGGACGACCGGACGACCCCGCGGCGTCCGCCGACACGTTGCCGGGATCGACCCCGAGCGACATGCACACGGTCTGGTCCGCTCGATCCAGTGGGCGCTGGGTGGGCCCGGCGGGGTGCACCTGGTGTGCTCGCCGCTGTACCATTCCGCACCCGGGATATTTTCCACGGCAGCGCTACATGACGGGCAAACAATCGTATGCCGACGGCGGTTCGACCCCGAGGTCACCCTCCGCGACATCGAGCACTTCCAGGTCACCAACAGCCACATGGTCCCGACGCACTTCCGCCGCCTACTCCAGCTACCAACCGAGACCCGACGCACGTTCGATCCAACAAGCCTTCAGGCCCTCGTACACGCCGGTGCACCGTGCCCCGCCGAAACCAAACGGGACATCCTCGCCTGGGTCGGCCCGATCGTCTGGGAGTACTACGGCGCAACCGACGGCGGCCTGGTAAGCATCGTGAGCCCTGAAGAATGGCTCGACCGACCCGGCACCGTCGGCCGCCCCGCCCCGGGAGTGTCCGTGGCGATCATCGATGGAGTCGGGGCCACCCAGCCACCCAACACACCCGGACCGGTGTATCTGCGGGGATCATTCGAGTTCGAATATCACCGCGACCCCGACAAAACGGCTGCGAGCCGCCACGGACCATGGACGACAGCCGGTGACATCGGCTACCTAGATGACGACGGCTACCTGTTCTTACTGGATCGACGTGACGACCTAATCATCTCCGGCGGCGTCAATATCTACCCGCGCGAAATCGAGGAGCGTCTCCTGACGCACCCGGACGTCACCGACGTCGCCGTTATCGGGGTACCCGACCCCGAATGGGGTCAGAGCATTGTCGCGTTCGTCCAACCGTCGGCCGACGTCACGGGCGACGACAAACTGGCCGGGGAACTCCTCGCCCACTGTCGCCAGGGACTCGCCCCTTACAAGCACCCCCGACACTTCAAGTTCCGCACGAGCCTACCCCGTACCGAATCCGGCAAGTTGCAACGCCGATTGCTTCGGTCAGACGACGCGCCGCGATCTGAATCAGCACTCGCACAGAATCTGAAAGCTCACAGCACCGCCACATCTCTGCCGCGACCTGGGTCAAGCAACGGTCCACATGAGACAAGCCTCAACAGGCCACGCCGCGCTACACAAACGAACCGCACGTGAAAGCAATGCGAGATCCTCCGGGATCGAGGTTTCCCAGAGTTATAGCGGCCATGCAGGGGCGAAAGTTGAGTCTAGATCGTCACGGTTGGCTCGCGGGCGCACCACAGCTGCCAATTGTTGCGACTCCTGTCAACATTCATCTGTTGCGACGAACACTGCACAGCGAGCATGAGAAAGCGACTGGGCAATCACTGCCGGGGACAGCGTGCGGTGCGCCCTAGGTTTCCCTTCCGGGGTGCACTCCCCGGTTGGGTGCAGAACCGCCGGCCGGCGGGCATCATGGCGGCCCGGCCGGCGGCTCGAGCACCAGCCAGATACCGCTTATCGTTGCGTTCCAACCTAGGTAGGCGGGGCATAAATCACCCCCGGCGCGCGGCGACGCGTTCTCGTGCGGTTGCGGCTGCCTCAGCGACGGAGCCGCGATGGAATCGGCCATGTCCCGGGCAGGAGAATAGTCGGCGTTCAACTCTCCGATGATGCGCAGCGGCTCCATGGCCGCGGTGCGGTCGTGGTCGAACCACTGCGGCCCTTCCACTCGATTATCCGGAATGCCGGTACGCCCGTCCCTAGGGGAGCCTTAGCGGCTAGCCCGTAGGTAGTGACCACCCGGGAATTCCTGCTCTGCCTTGTCACGATGATCGTTTTCTACGCGTAGGCGGTTTCGTGTTGAGGCCAGAACACTTCGGTGAGCAGCGCCCGCATCAGATCGACGTTCATTCCGGGTGCGCCGGTGAGGAGTTGAATCGCTGCGCCGTCGACGAGGGCGGTGAATCGTGCAGCGAGCTTGAGGGGATCTCGGTCGCCGACGATGCCGGCCTGTTGGGCGTTGGTGACGACGGCGTGTACCAGCGCTCGCCACCGTTCGTAGAGATTGTTGTGGGCCGGGCGGAGCGCCGGAACCAAGATCGCCTCGGTCCAGAACTGGACCCAGACGGACCATTCGTTGCGTACTGCCGGATCCACGGGGAGCTGGCTGTCGATCAGATGGCGGATTTGCGCGGTCGGGTCGTCGCGGAGCTGATCGAGTCGAGCCTGCACGCGCAGAAACATGCGTTCGGCATAGTGCTGGAGCGCCGCGGTGAGGACGTCGTCTCGAGTGGGGAAGTAGTAGTGCACGGCTCCGGTGCTGACGTCGCAAGCTTGTGCGATGTCCGCGATCCGGACGGAATGGAAACCATGGGTGGCAATCAGCTCGGCCGCGGAGTCGAGGATGCGCCGCTCCGGTAGCAGCGAACCGACGTGGGTGTCATTGTCCGGCCGTCCGGTCAGTAGGAAGTCGGTGGAGAGTCCGAGGGCATCGGAGAGAGCGGCAAGTTCGGTCGGCTTGAACGCGCGGGTTCCGGCGAGTGATTTGGACAGCTTGTGGGGGGCCAGCCCGATCTCGGCGGCGATACTGCTCTGGGTGCGTCCCGACCGCGTGATCGCATCACGAATCCGATTTCCGTTCACATATCGAATTTACATCGCAACTCAGGTTCGCGAGATCCGCCGCGCCGCCGCCGCCGAGACCGGGGATCGATAGCGCCGCCGCTCCAGTTTTCGTGTTCCGGCAAAAGCCATTTGAACTGCAGTAATAGACCAAGAATCGACGGAAGCTCCTCGAGGTGCGCCGACAGGGGGTTGACAGCGGCTGAGAGCCCGCTCACACTAGCGACTAACTGATGCGTCAGATTGTTGCGATTGTTCGTGAGGAACGGTCCGAAGAAACCTGACTGGAGAGTTTCTGTGTCAACACCACCCTTGGAGTCGCCGACCGGCGACGCCCCGTCCGCCCCCGCCCACCGTCGAAACGGAATCGAGCGCCGTTCGATCGATTACGTCCCCCGCTCGGAACGTCACGGTAAGGCGTGGCATCTGTGGCCCGTGTGGTTCTGCGGTGATGCGCATCTGACGACGCTGGCCGTGGGCGTCATCGGGGTGAGTCTCGGAACGAATTTGCTCTGGGCGTCCATCGCGATCCTGGCCGGTTGCGCGTTCGGAACCTTGTTCATGGCGGCGCATTCGGCGCAGGGCCCGCACATGGGTTTGCCGCAGCTCATCCAGTCCCGGCCACAGTTCGGGTATGTCGGTGCGCTGTTGGTGTTCGTCGTGGCCATCGCGACGTACATCGGGTACAACGCGTTCAATCAAATCCTGGCCGGGCAAACCTTTCACGACATTCTCGGTTTCGACGCGGACCGGTCCGCGCTGGGATTCACCTTCTTGGCCATGGTGATGGCCTTCCTCGGCTACTCCTGGTTCCACAAGCTGCAGCGGTACCTGTCGTTCATCCTGATCGCCGCGATGCTGATCTTCACCACGAACGTGCTGCTCTTCGATAGCTTCCCCGACGGCCAATTCAGCTTCGACGGATTCTCGGCGACCGCCTTCCTCGCCCAGTTCTTCACCGCCGCCGCCTATCAGCTGAGCTGGGCGATCTACGTCTCGGACTACTCCCGATACCTGCCGGCGAAGGTCGACACCCGCGCGACGTTCTGGTGGACCTACCTGGGAGCAACCATCGGCGGCTCGTGGATGATGCTGATCGGCGCCGCGGTGGCCGCGATGTACCCCGAACTCAACGTCGCACAAGCCCTGGTGGAAACCGGCAACCACGTTTTCGACGGGTTCGGCGAAATACTCACCGTTCTGGCCGTGATCGGCCTGATCACCAGCGCCGCCCAGAACTTCTACGGCTCGTCGTTGACGATCCTCAGTGCCGTGGACTCGGTGCGCCCGATCAAGGCCACCCTCCTCAAGCGACTGGTGGCGCTGCTCGTGGCCGGCGCCGTCGCCATCTTCATCGCCAAGAACGCCAACGACGACTTCATGACCGAGTTTGGCAGCTTCCTCGCCATCATGCTGTACCTGTTCACGCCGTGGACGGCCGTCAACCTCGTCGACTACTACTTTGTCCGCAAGGGTCACTATTCGATCCGCGAAATCTTCAACCCCCGAGGCATGTACGGGCGCTGGGACTGGCGCGGGATCTCCGCCTACGCCCTCGGATTCGCCGCGATGATCCCATTCTTCGTCACCGTCTGGTGGTCCGGCCCGATCGCCGAGACGCTCGGCGGCGCCGACATCGCGATGCTGCCCGGCCTCGTGGTGGCCTCGGTCTTCTACTACCTGGTCTGCCGCAACCTCGACCTCGACGGCGAACGCGCCCTCATCGCCCGGCTCGATGCCGGAATCGACGACGACGGAGTCGACGCAACCACAACCACCCCTGACTCGGCCGTGAACGCACCACTCGATACCGGCCCCGCCGATCCCACCGACGCACTCCCGACCCGATAGCCGCGCCCTCGCACCGCGAGCCGTCCCCGCGCCCGGCCCAACGACCTCTCCCACCTCCTCGAAGGAAACCATCATGTCCGCCCACCGCACCCGCATCTACGTGCACGGCCAATGGGTTCAGCCGATCAGCGGTTCGACCACCACCGTCACCAACCCGGCCACCCTCGAACCGGTCGGCACCGTCCCGTGTGTCCTCGAACCGGATGTCGACCTGGCCGTCGCCGCCGCACGAAGTGCGTTCGAGTCGTGGAGCCGAACCCCGGTCGCCGACCGCACCGCAGTCCTGCGTCGGGTTACCGGCCTCCTCCGCGAGGCCGCGCAGGAGATGGCCGAGGTGATCACCCTGGAGATGGGGGCACCAGCCGACTTCGCGCGCAGTGAGCACGTGGACCTGCCCCTGACCATCATGGACGACTATCTCGACGAGTTGTCATCGAACGCGCATCTGTTCCAGAGCACCCTCGACAACTCGTTGGTGGTCCGCGAGCCGGTCGGTGTGGTCGCCGCGATCACGCCCTGGAATTTTCCGCTCTACCAACTCGTCATCAAGGTGTTTCCGGCGCTCGCCGCCGGATGCACGGTGGTCGCCAAACCCAGCGAGCTGACCCCACTGTCCACTTACCGGTTCACCGATATCCTTCACGCGGCGGGGCTGCCCGCGGGTGTGTTCAACCTGGTGCCGGGCAAGGGCTCTGTTGTCGGGGCGCACCTGGCCTCGCACCCCGACGTCGACCTGGTGTCGTTCACCGGTTCGACCAATGCTGGGGTGGCTGTCTCGACCGCCGCGGCGCCGACCGTCAAACGGGTGGCACTGGAGTTGGGGGGCAAGTCCGCGGCTGTGATCCTGCCCGGCGCTGATCTCGCGGCCGCGGTCGAGGGGACCGTGACCAGTTGCTTCTGGAACACCGGGCAAACCTGCAGCGCCCTGACCCGCCTGGTGGTGCCCCGCGCACAGCACGACGACGCGATCGCGGTGGCCGTGCAGACCGCGCAGACCCTCGCCGTGGACATGGGCCCGGTGATCAGCGCCGACCAGTTCGCCTCGGTGCAGGAGCTGATCAGCTCCGGTATCGCCGAGGGCGCCGAACTCGCCTGCGGCGGACCAGGTCGGCCGCCGGGACGGGACGAGGGATATTTCGTGCGTCCCACCGTCTTCGGGAATGTCTCCAACAAGATGCGGATCGCCCAGGAGGAAATCTTCGGGCCGGTCCTCACGGTCATCCCCTACGACACGGTCTCCGAGGCCGTCGACATCGCCAACGACTCCCCGTACGGCCTGTCCGGGGCGGTGTGGGGACCGGACAACGAGACCGCCCTCGACATCGCGCGGCGGCTGCGCACCGGCCAGGTCGACATCAACGGCGGCCCCTTCAACCCCAAAGCCCCGTTCGGTGGCATGAAGCAATCCGGGGTGGGCCGGGAGTTGGGCGTCTTCGGGCTCGAGGAGTACCTCGAACTCAAATCGATCCAGTTCCCGCTGTGAACTCGCCACCTCGTCAGAAACGATTGGAGATAACTATGGACGTCACCGCAGCGGTATTCCGTGAACCGGGACAGCCCTTGACCATCGAAACGCTGCAACTGGCCGGACCCGGTCCCGGCGAAGTGTTGGTCAAGGTCGTCGCCAGCGGCATCTGCCACAGCGACCTGCATGTGGTCAACGGCGAGTGGTCGTCCCCGGCACCACTGGTGCTCGGCCACGAGGGCGCCGGAATCGTCGACGCCGTCGGCGACGGGGTGACCACGGTGTCCCCGGGCGATCACGTCGTCCTGTCCTGGATGCCGTACTGCCGCCGCTGCCACTACTGCCTCGCCGGGCGGCCCAACCTCTGCGCGTTGGTCGAGTCCACCGCTTACAACAGCGTGATGCTCGACGGCACCACTCGGCTGTCGCAGGACGGCGAACCGGTCTACAGCTACCTGGCCACCGCCTCCTTCGCGAACTGGGCCGTGGTCCCCGAAACCGCCGCGATCCGCATCCGCGACGACGCCCCCCTCGACAAGGTGTCCCTCGTCGGTTGCGCGGTCGCAACCGGAATCGGTGCCGTCGCCAACACCGCCCGTGTCCGGATGGGATCGTCGGTGCTGGTCGTCGGCTGCGGCGGGGTGGGCCTCTCCACGATCAGCGGTGCCGTGATCGCCGGCGCCGGACAGGTGATCGCCGTCGACATCAACGACTCGAACCTAGAGCGGGCCCGCGCACTCGGTGCCACCCACACCCTCAACAGCCGAACCGAGGACGTGCTGGCCGCCCTACCCGGAATCACCGGGAGCGCAGGTGTCGACTACGCCTTCGAGGCGATCGGACTACCGACGACCATCGAACTCGCCTACGACGCACTCGCCCCGGGCGGCACGGCCGTCGTGGTCGGCCAGGTCGCCGAGGGGAAGAAAATCACCATCGACCCCTTCGTGATGTCCGACCGCGAAAAGACCCTGACCGGAAGCAACTACGGATCCTGCCGGCCCCCGGTCGATTTCCCGAAGATCGTCGACCTGTACATGAACGATCGACTGCCGCTCGACTCCTTGATCGAGCGCACCATCGACATCGGCGAGATCAACAAGGCATTCGACGCCATGGTGCGCGGCGAAACCGCCCGCAGCATCATCATCCACCAACACTGAGCACCGGCCCGGCGCCACACGCAGGTAAGTGGCCACGCCCATACCAAAGCCTGAACACCCCGCCACCCTGGCGGACGCGTCTGCCCATCGCAGGTCAGCGTCGTGCCCGTTTAAGAACTATGAGGTGAATTCGGAAGTGAACCGAATACCCGGCCGAGACTTCTCGGCCCTGTTCGACCCCCGATCGGTCGCCGTAATCGGGGCGAGCAACGACCACAGCAAGTACGGCAATTGGCTCAGCGCCCAAGCCCTGCGCATGAAGGACCTCAGGTCGGTGCACCTGGTCAACCGGCGTGCGGAGCCGGTACTCGGTTATTCCACGGTCGCCGCACTCTCCGATGTGCCCACCACCGTCGATCTGGTGGTGATCACGGTGCCCGCCAACGGCTTCGAGGACGCGGTGGACGATGCGCTGGCCGCCGGCGCGAAGGCGATCGTGGGTGTGACCGCCGGCTTCGCCGAGCTGGGGGAGGACGGGCGCACAACCCAGAATCGGATCGTTGAGCGTGTGCGCGATGCCGGTGCGATGCTGCTGGGTCCGAACTGCCTCGGCGTCTCCGACTCGACGACCGCACTGACACTCGCCTCCAACCCATTACCCGCCGGTCGGGTCAGTTTGCTCTCCCAGAGCGGCAACATGGCACTCGAACTCGCCGGGTTCTTCGGCCGCCGCGACCTGGGCTTCGCCCGGTTCGTCTCGCTGGGTAACCAGGCCGATGTCACGGTCGCCGACTTCATCGACGCCTGCGCCGAGCACGACGGCACCGATCTGATCGCCGTCTACTGCGAGGACTTCGGCGACGGCCGCGCCGTTGTGGCCGCCGCCGCCCACGCCCGCCGCCGAGGAAAGCCGGTCGTTCTGCTGACCGTCGGCGGGAGCGAGGCCTCCGTCCGCGGGGCCCGCTCACATACCGGAGCCCTGACGACCAGCTCGGATGTCCTCGATGCCGCGTGCCGGCACGCCGGCATCTACCGTGTACATACCCCGCGCGAACTCGCCGACGTCGCGGCGATGCTCCTCACCTGCCAACCCCAGACCGTCAGTCAAGTCGCCGTCATCGCCGACGGCGGCGGCCACGCGGGGGTCGCGTCCGACGTCCTCGAATCCTCCGGCTTGACGGTCCCGGAATTCTCGGCGCAAATTCGGCAGCAGCTGCGGGCGGCACTCCCACCGTCCGCCGGGGTCAGCAACCCGATCGACCTCGCCGGCGCCGGCGAACAGGACATCACCTCCTTTGCCGCCACCCTGGACACCGTGCTGACCGGCCCGGAGATCGATGCCGTGGTCGTCACCGGATACTTCGGCGGCTACGGCGACTACGGTGACACCCTCGCGCAGGGGGAGATCGACACCGCTCATCGCATGGTTCAGCTCGCCCGCCGACACCACAAACCCGTTCTGGTGCACACCATGCGGCCGAGCAGCGCCGCGGCGAGCGTCCTCACCGCTGGGGGCATCCCCGTCTTCGAGGCGATCGAGGACGCCGCCCGCACCCTCGGCGCCCTCGTCGACGTCCCGCCGCCACCGGCATCGACACCTGCCCCGGTCGGGTCGACGCCGGTGCTGACCTCCGACGGATACTGGGACGCCCGCGAGCTGTTCCGGGACGCCGGTGTCGACTTCCTGCCGGCCCGACTGGTCCACACCCGTGCCGAGGCGGTCGCCGCATCGGATGCGATCGGGTATCCCGTGGTCCTCAAAGCCATGGGAATACTGCACAAATCCGACGCCGGCGGCGTGGTCCTGGGCCTGCGCGCCGCCCAGGACGTCGAGCGGGCCTTCGACGCAATGGAGCGCTCGCTCGCAGCTCCCGGGTACTGCGTCGAAGCGATGGCCGACCTAGACGCCGGGGTGGAGCTGATCGTCGGGGTCCAAACCGATCCACGGTTCGGGCCGATCGCCATGGTCGGGATCGGCGGTGTGTTCACCGAGGTCCTCGCCGACGTCGCCTTCGCGCTCGCCCCCATCGACTCCGTTGCGGCCCGCCAACTCCTGGGCCGTTTACGTGCGGCAGCCTTGCTGCGCGGTGTCCGCGGTCGGCCCCCCATCGATCTCGATGCCGCCGCCGAGGCCATCGCCGCCATCACCTCGGTGGCCGCCGAACACCCCGAGATCGCCGAACTCGAGGTCAACCCGCTGCTGGCGACCCCACGCGGGGCCGTCGGCTTAGACGCTCGAATCATCCTCACAAACAACTTGATCGACAACCCTGAAAGGACTTCCTGATGGATTTCGGATACACCCCCAAGCTTGCCGAGCTGAAGGAACGCGCTCGCGCGCTGACCGAGACGATCATCCCCTTCGAGCTCGAGTGCGAACAGAACAACGGGCTCACCGCACAGGCCCATGCGACGATCAAGCAGGCCGTCCTCGATTCCGGGCTGCAGGCCATCAACACCCCCACCGAGTACGGCGGTGCCGGCCTGAGCGTGCTCGAACAGGCCGTCGTCCAGGACGAGCTCGGCAAACTCACCAACGCCCTGTGGGACACAGTATGGCGGCCTGCCAATCCCCTCGCTCACGCCACCTCAGAGCAGATCGAGCGCTACCTGATCCCCGGTGCCCGGGGTGATCGCCGCGACGCCGTCGCCATCTCCGAGGCGAACGCCGGCTCCGACTTCTCCAGCGCCGTCACCACCGCCAAGCCCGACGGGGGCGGGTACCTGATCAATGGCGAGAAATGGTTTGTCACGGTCGGTGACGTCGCCGACTATCTGATCGTGCTCGCCAATGTCGAACCCGACAACGCCCCCACCATGTTCCTGATCGATGCCGATACCCCCGGGGTGTCGATCAAGCACGTTCCCCGGTTCACCCACACCTTCGTCTACGAGCACCCCGAGTTCACCTTCGACAACGTCCGAGTCGGCGCCGACGCCGTCCTGGGCGGAATCGGAGAAGGCCTCGAACTGACCCGGGACTGGTTCACCGAGGAACGCCTGATGATCGGTGCCCGCACCATCGGCGCCGCGGAACGCGCCCTGACCCTGGCCGTCGACTGGGCACGCGACCGCGTCCAAGGCGGACAACCACTGATCAACCGTCAGCTCATCCAGGGCATGATCGCCGACTCCGTCGTCGACATCACCACCAACCGGGCGCTGACCCATCAGGTCGCGTGGGAGTTCGACCATGCGGACCTCACCGACCCGGCCGTTCGCAAGACGCTGCACGCGAAGGCGGCAACCGTGAAACTGGCCGCCTCGGAGGCGTCGAACCGGGTCGCCGACCGTGCCGTCCAGATCTTCGGCGGCCGCGGATACATTCGCGACTATCCGGTCGAGCGGCTCTGGCGCGAACTACGAGTCGACCGGATCTGGGAAGGCACCTCCGAGATCCAGCGACTAGTCATCGCGAACGAAGCCAACAAGCGCGGACTCGACAAGCTCCTGTCCTTCCCGCACCCGGTCTGACCCAGCGTCCACCCGTTCTCCACTCCACGATTTCGACTCAGGTGTGACGTCGTTCCTTCAAAAAGGGGAGGCAGCACGAGGGCCAGAGTTCGGGCTGATCACCCGCCGGAGTTCCCATTCCCGGCAACAGCGATAAGGAATAGGAACTCCGGCACAGATTTTGACATCGACGAGGTCATGGCTCGCACAGTGAGGATGGTCTAATTTATTCAGATTGCTTGTTTCCCACGCATTCCCACCCGATTTGCCGACCACCCATCTTGAGATACGGAGGAACGGCGCCGACCACACCCACTGTTCGCCGCCCCGCGCCCCACCTGAATTATCCGCGGAACGTGGGACACCGCAACGGCGAAGAACGCCGAACAGGCCGCCCTCTGGGTGGCAGTGCGCGCACAGCCGACCGACACCGACCACCCCGACGCGGAACCGAAGTGGCCCATCGCGCCACCTTCCCCGCAGCGGTCTTCCCAGCGTGGCCGAGGATCCCAGCCTCGCCCGGCCGCGGCACCGCGCCGCATCGCACGACCGCCCCGGCCGCCCTCGTCCATCCTTCACAGGTCAGGTGTCGCTACCGCGGTCCATCCGACGAATCCGCTCGCGGCGGGCATGCTTGGCCAGCAGGTGCTTCCGGCTGTTCGGGGCGCGGAACATCTCGTCGAGCATCCGGTTCTCGATGTTGTGGTGGAAGCGGAGGATGCGTTTGGCCGCCAGATACACCAGCTCCTGACGGTCCGAGCCGAGGCGCTCGGCGAGGGCGTCGAGATGCACGAGGAGTTCGTCGTCGAGCGCGACGTCAACCCGGGCCGTACGCGGCGCGGGCCGCAGGTCATGCACCGGCGCAACGGTCTCCAGGTCCTCTGTGAGGTCGCCAGGGTTGCCGAGGAGCCGGCGCACTGCAACCCGCACCACCGCAGAGGCCAACCGACTCCCCTGCCGGTCGGCGAGCCGCTCGATGTCGCGGCGTGCGGACGGGCGGAGCGACACCTTGAACTTCTCATCGAGCCCGGATGCGGTGGCCTCGTCGATCAGCGCCGCCCGGTAGTGCCCAGGGGCGGTGAGGAAGCGGTGCACCGCGACCGCGACCAGGTCTCGCGGCGACGCCTCGTAGCGGGCGGCGAGGGCGAGGAAGAGGGCCGCCGTCGGCGAGTCCAGTTTCAGGGTGACCGGATCGTGGGGAAGCGCCCGTGCCAGGGCGGCGACCCGGCGGGCCTGCGCGAGATCGACGTCGGCGCGCGGGGATCCGATGAGTCGGCGGATCCCGACCCGGAGCAGCGCGGAGACCCGGCGGGGACCGTACTCGTCCGCCAGCTCCTCCAGCCGGCGTTTGGTGTCCTCGTCGAACCGGAAGACGTGCCGTTTCCCGAACGGGTTTCCCTGTGGGCTCGGCGCCTTGCTGACGGCGGGCGCGGCGGTGGCCTGGTCAGCGGTCTGCCGGCGGCGGGTGTTCCGGGCGAGGAGCTTGTCCCGGTTGGCGTCCCCGCGGTAGATCTCCTCGGTCACGGCCTTCTCGAGGTCCCGCGGGTTTGCCAGGAGCTGTCGGGCGGCCAGGCGCATCAGTTCGGCGCGGTCGGAGTCGAGCTGCCCGGCGAGGGTGTCGAGTTGCTGGCGCAGGTCGTCGTCGAAGTGCACGTTCGTGCGCGGGCCGAGGGTTTCCGGGGTCAGGTCGCGGGCGGCGCCGATCGTGGCCAGGTCGGCGGCGAGGTCTCCGGGGTCGTCGAGGAGTCGGCGTACCGCGACCCGGATCGCTGCGGCGGTGCAGGCGTCGCCGTTGCGGCCGATGAGTCGGTCGAGCCGGACCAGCGTGGAGCGGTTGAGGTACACGCGGGTGCGGCAGGTCAGATCGGTGCGGGCGTCTTCGCGGAGCACCGGGTGGCGGAACCGTCCTGCCGCGGTGAGGAAGCGGTGCAGTGCGACGCGGACGATCGCGCTGCGGTCGGTGTGGAACTCGTGGGCGAGTTGGTTGAGGCGAGTGCTGGTGGCGGGGTCGAGGTCGAGGGGTCGCTCCGCCCAGGGGATGCGGCGGGCGTCGGCGGAGGCCCGGCGGGCCCGCTCCAGTGCCTCCGGCACCCGGTCAGGGTCGGACAGCAGTCGTCGTGCGGCGACCCGCACCAGTGCCCCGAAGCGGCGCGGGCCGATGCCGGCGGCCAACTCCTCGAGGCGTTGTTTGGTGGTCGGATCGAACCGGAGCGGGATCGGATCCCCCACCGGTACGCGGCCCATGTTTGTCTCGCTCATCACCGGCCATTGTTCCGGTGCGTCCGGGGACCTTGATTCGCACCCCATGGCACTCGCCGCCGCCGCAGTCGGTCACTGCGCGGCGGCGAGCCGGTGTTTGCGAAATGCATTGCGCCCCAGAACCCATGGATGCTGGGGGGCGCGGGAGTGTGAATGCTTCAGGAGAGGTTGAGCGGTGTGTACGGGGTCGGCTGCGGCGGGGTGTACTGGCTGACTGGGACGCCGCCGATGGTGCCGAACTGGTCGAGGTCCATGCGGAACACGATTCCGCGCTCGGGATCCCACTCATAGGTGCCGAAGCCGTTCTCGGTGTGCTGCGGCACCACGGTGTCTGTGGGCTCGGCCTGACTGTCGGCGCTGCTCTGTGCGTGTTCCGTCATGTCACCAACTTTACAAGGTTGCATTGTTATGTCGCTATCCGGTGCCGATATCTCATCCGTATCACTGGCTCGTTCCCAGTTCGCCGATATCGGGGGTTCACTGTTCGCTGTCGGCGCGTGGTGACGGGGTCTCCGCCAGGTGGGTGAGGGTCTCCCCCACTGCGGAGGCGAGTTCGTCATCGGTGGGGACGAGTTCGCGCACTGGTGAGGGCAGGGTGTCGTAGGTGTAGTCGGCGACCGCCAAGGGTGCGGTGGTTCCAGCCAGGGAGTAGCGGACGACGTTGTCGTTCCGTCCGGCGCACAGCAGGATCCCGATGGTCGGCGCGTGCTGGTTGTGGTCGCGCAGGTTGTCGTCGATCCAGGACACGTAGAAGCCGAGCTTGCCGACGTACTCGGGTTCGAACCGGCCGACCTTCAGCTCGACCACGACGAAGCGGGCCTGGATCCAGTTGAAGAACAGCAGGTCGAGGAAATTCCGACCTCGGAATTTCGTCGATTATTCTGATTCCCGGGTTATTCCGAGGCCCGGTGTCGAGCGGCTGCTTTGTGCTTGAAGCCTGGGGTGATGTTGGTTTCGGTTGGTTGGGTGTCGGGATATTGCGGTCATCTGATTCCGAGTAGCCGGTTGAGGATGTCTTCGTTGTCGTGCCAGACAGCCTGGGTTGGCTGGAGTGTCGGGGCGCCGTTGGCGGTGGCCTTCTGGATGGCACGGCGTTTCATTTCGGTGTCGGCGTGGGCGTAGATGAGTGTGGTCTCAGGGTCGGCGTGCCCGAGCCACTCGGTGAGTAGCGCGAGCGGCATGCCTGCCTGGTAGAGGTGCATGGCTCGGGAATGGCGCAGCATGTGGGGGTGCGCTCCGGCGGGCACTTCAGCGCATGTTCGGTGGGCGGCTTGGGCGTGCTGGCGAATGATCCGGGCGGCGTTGTCGTCGGACATGCGCGTCTTGCGGTGGCTGTGGATGGTGTAGAACAGCGGGTCGCCGAGTTGGAGGTCGGGGTGGAACGCGGCGGTATAGCGCCGGTAGTGGGCGGCGGTCTCCTTCGTGATGGGGATGCGGCGGGGTTTGGATCCCTTGCCGAGCAGGTCGATGGTGAGACGTTGGGCGTCGAGGTCTCCGATGGCGGCAGAGAGCATCTCCGCGTCGCGGGCAGCGGTGTCATACATCAAGATCAAGAAGAACTGGTCTCGCAGTCCGGTTCGACTGGACGGATCAGGTTGTGCCAGAAGCGCCTTGATAGCGTTCTGGCTCATGTGAGAGACGGGTTTGGTGGCGGGCGCTTTCATCAGCGGGATGCCTGCGAGATCGGCAAGATAGATGGCCAGTGTCGGCTCGGCGATGGCGGCGTACTTGAAGAACGACCGGATGCAGGCGAGGCGCTGGTTGTAGGTTGCCGCCGTCCAGCTGCGTTCCGCGCGTGTCTGTTCGAGGAACCCCGTGATGCAGGCGCGGTCAAGCATCGGAAAGGTGATCTTGTCGACGGGGACTCCACCGGTGTCGCAGACGTGACGCAGGAGCATGTTCCAGGCGCGGCGGGCAGATTCGATGGTGTGGGGGCTGGCGACGCGTTGCCTGGGCAAGAACACGGTGAACCAGTCGCGCAGGTGCTTGAGGAAGGTGTCGGCCGGTGTGCTCATAGCGGCGGCTCCGGGATGATCCCATCCGCGCTGGTCAGGCCCGTCGCGGCGATCCGCTGGGGCAGCAGGTGGACGTAGTAGGCGGTGGCTGTGTAGGTGGCGTGGCCCATGTAGGCCGACAGGTAAGGCAACCAGACACCGAGGTCGCGCCCTTCGTCGACCCAGCGCGCGAGTGTCCGGGTGGCGTAGTTGTGCCGCAGCGTGTAGGGCGTCGAGCCGGTGGCGACCCCATCGGCTCCTGCCCGAACGCGGTGGTACTGCGCAGTCAGCCAGCGGGGCGGGTAGGGCCGGCCGGGGGCCTGTTCGAAGAACCACTCGCGATCGGGCTGGCGCACGTCGGCGAGCCGGTCGAACCTCGCCAACAGCTCGGTCATGTCGTAGCCGACTGGGACGAGCCGGTCTTTGCGGCGCTTCCCCTGGACGACGGTCAGCACCATGGTGTCGAGGTCGACGTCGGCGCGGCGTAGCCGCCGGGCCTCCTGCGGTCGAAGCCCGCAGCCGAGCATGAGACGGAACACGACCGGGATGATGTGCTCGCGGTACGGGCTCAGCTTCGACGGTCCGATCCGGTCACATGCGTTGAAGAACCGTTCCAGCTCGTCGTCGGTAAACATGTGCGGTAAGCGTCTGGCGGGTTTGCCGATCCAGGCGGACGGCATCACGAACGCATCGGCACCGACGGATTGAAGGTACTTGCCGAAGTTCCGGATGGCATGCATCTTGTAGCCTGACCTGCCCGCCGACTTGCCCTCGTCGCACCACTGTGTGGCCAGTTCCCTTGTCAGGGCGGTGGCGTCGGGATGCTTTGCTAGGCAGAACCGGTCGAAGTTTTGCATCACGAACGGCAGCGGGCCCGTGTAGAGGCCCAGCGAGTCCCTCAGCTCCAGCATTGCGGTGATATGGGAGGCGAACGCACTGTAGTAGTTGGTCATTGCAGCGCCTCCGCCCGGCATCCAAAGCCGGTCAAGGGCAGGTAGCACTCGCGCAGCGAGTCCGTGTCCAAGGCGATGTAGCGTTTCGACGAGTCGATTCGGGCATGACCGAGAATCTGGGCGGTCATCGGCAGTTCCGTACCGGTCTCGATCAGCCTGGTGCCCAGCGTGCGACGTAACGCGTGGAACGTCTTTCCGTCGCCAGCCCTGTGGTGGATGCCCGCCGCGGCCAGATAGCGTCTCATGATCAACGCGCCCGTCGGTCCCGTCAGTTTGACGTGCGGAGCGTAGGCGCGCAGGAACACCTCGGGTGCATCGGAGGCAGGCCTGGCGTTCAAGACATAGTCGGCGACCGCGTTGCCCGCCTCGGCGGTGAGCGGCAGCGCCAGCGTGGCCGAGGTCTTACGCTGCACGATTCTGATCTCATCTCGTCGCCAGTCGATGCTCTCCAACCTCAGATCGGTGATGTCGCCGCAGCGCAGCCCTGTCGACACGGCCAGTCGTACCATCGCGTAATCCCTGTTGCCGACTGCCGTCGCGGTGTCGATCACTGCTAGCAGCCGGGCGACCTCGTCCTGGGTTAAGCGCGGCAAGATCCGAATCCGTCTCGGTGAGACCTGTGACAACATCGCGTGCACTGGAAGGTCGGACAGTTCGAAGTCGTTGAGGAAGCTGAAGAATCGCTTGACCGCCCACACGGTGTTCCCCATGCCCGACCGGTGATTCGGGGCCACGGCCATCAGGAATCCCCGCACGTCGTCCAGCCCGACACTGCCGAAGCTGTCATGGCCACGGTCACGCAGATGAGTAAGCAGCTGCCTGATCTCGCCCACAGCCAACTCGACCGAACCGACTGCCAGGGTTCCCGAGAGCGACTCGTCGAACAAGCGCAGGGCCGTCTCGAAGCGTGATGGAAGCTGCGTCGACATCGGACGCCGCCTGCGCCATGCCACCTTCCCGGCCAGCTTGAACTCGAGCAGCATGTTCGCTGCCTTCTCCAGCGACGACCGGAACACCGGGCCGATATTCCCGCGCTGCAGACGGGTGTCCTGCTCAGCCAGGAACCTGTCGCGGACCTGCTCGTTGTACTCGTCGATCGCGTGGTCGGTGCAGTACCTTGCCACGGTCGCGCAACAGCTCCTCTGATACTTCAGCGATGCCTCAGTCAGTCCGGCACCCCGGGCTGCCGTCAAAACTCCGTCCACCAACACAGACATAGCTGGTTCCATGGTCTCGTCCTTCCATCGTGACGGTCACGGACGCTCCATCGGACGTCCGCAACCAACACAACGGCATGACCCCGCAGCGCGCTATCGGCCGGAGACGGTCAGCGGTTTTGAGGGAACTATTCCGACAACCGCTCCGAAAACACGTCGTCAGCGCAGGACCTACGCGCAGATCGGCATAACCCGAGAATCGGAATAATCGATGTAGAAGTCGTCGCCGTCGACGTCGAAGTGGTACTGCCGGCCGACGAACGCGAAGCCGTGACCGAGCTCGAGCAGGAACCGTTCCAACCGTGCCATCAGCGCCGCTTCGAGTTCGCGCTCCGCGACCCGATCGGTCAGATCCAAGAAGTCGAAGACGTACGGGTCGCGGACCAGTTGCTGGGCCAGGTCGGAGTCACCGGTGGGCAGGTGGTCGGTGAAGTTCGAGGGTGCTGCCCCGATCCGCTGGTCGAGTCGGTTGCGGATTTGATGGGATAGGACGTTGCGGGACCAGCCCCGCTCGAACGCCGCGGCCGCGTACCAGTCGCGGGATTCCTGGTCGTCGAGGCGGTCGACGAGCACGGTCACGTGTCCCCACGGGATTTGTCCAACAGCTTGTTGGACGAATGCGCTCCGGGGCCATGCCGAGGCGATCTTCCGCATGTAGTGCAGATTGCTGCGGGAGAATCCGCGCATCTCGGGGAACTCGGACCGCAGGTCGACGGCAAGTCGGTCGATGACCTTGCTCCCCCACCCCTCGGCTGCCTGGCGGTCCAGGATCGCGCGGCCGATGTCCCAGTACAGCAGGAGCAATTCGGTGTTGACCACTCGTGTGGCCCGGACCCGGGCCTGACGGACCTGGGTTTTGAGGTGCTCGAGGAAGTCGCGGTAGTCGTCGGGCAGCAGTGGAGAATCACTCACCCGCCCATCCTCCCGTACGACCGGAAGCGCGAACGTTGGGCACCGTCGATACGTACCGTGCGTCGCGGGCGAATCACGCGTGGCCTACTCACGGGTCGATTGCGGGGGCGAGGAGTGTGGCCAGTTGTTTGCGGGCGCGGTGGATTCGGGTTTTCACGGTCGCGACGGTGACGCCTTGGTGTTCGGCGATGTCGGCGTAGGGCAGGGAGGCGAATTCGGCGAGCACGATGGCGACGCGGAAGTCTTCGGGGAGTTGGGCGAGGGCGCGGCGGACCACGTCGATGGTGGTGATTTGCTCGTCGAATCGGGGTGTGGGGTCTTCGAGCAGGATGCCGTATTCGCCGTCGGTG
Organism: Rhodococcus sp. JS3073; assembly: GCF_026810085.1. Taxonomy (NCBI): domain Bacteria; kingdom Bacillati; phylum Actinomycetota; class Actinomycetes; order Mycobacteriales; family Nocardiaceae; genus Rhodococcus; species Rhodococcus sp. JS3073. The sequence goes on from NZ_CP113952.1 coordinate 214,902, forward strand.
TCGTCGAGGCTGTCGGTGTTCTTGCGGCGTCGGACGACGGCGAGGGCGGCGTTGGCGGCGATGCGGTGCAGCCAGGTGTTGAAGCGGGCGTCGCCGCGGAATTTCGGGAGGTTCTGCCAGGCTGCGGTGAGCGTGTCTTGCAGGGCGTCTTCGGCGTCGTGGGTGTTGCCGGTGATCTGCAGGCACACGTGCCAGGCGTTGGTGCGGTAGCGGCCGGCGAGTTCGGCGAAGGCGTGGTGGTCGCCGGCTCGGCACGCCGCGATCAGGTCCGCGTCGTCCATGTCTCGTCCCCCCGTGCCGTGATCACTGTCGTTGCCGCCCCCTGGGCGCCGAGGGAATCGTACCCGGCGTCACATACAGCCGCCGGAACCAGGAATCTGGTCCTAGGCCGCATCCGGGGCGGCGGGGTGGTCAGAGTGGGTCGATGTCGTGGTGTCCGCCGAGGTCGATGCCGAGGTCGGCGGGGTCGTCGGCGCCGAGGGTGGACGGGTCGACGTGGTCGTCGCCGAGATCGAAGTCCTGCCCTGGGGGGATGTCGAGATCGATGTCCTCGTCGGTGTCGGTATCGAGGTCCGGGCCTGGGACGTTGCCGTCGTCACCATCGGTGTCGAGGTCGGTGTCGTCGTCGATCAGGATGATGTCGTCGTCCTCGGGTACGACCGGTACGTCGTCCATGTCGGGGACGAGGTCGGTGTCGACGGGTGCGGTGGTGGGGTCGAGGGCGACCTCGAGGGCGCGCGCCCACACATCGTCGGGCACGGGCGGCAGCGCGCCCGATACCCCCAGTGCTGCAAGGACGGAGTCGTCGTCCACTGCTGCTCTCACCTCGTTTCCCTCAGTATGTCGGCGCCGCCACAGACGCCCACACTCGTTGGATGCACCGGATCGACGAAAGGTTCCCGCCGGCCGCCCGCATCTTCGAGCACCCTCACCGATGGTGGTGACGGCCTCTCCAGTGTGCACGCCCAACCTGTCGTCGGTTGGTAGCGACTACCGCTACAGGTCGATCATCGCCCACCGGCGATCGGGTGCGGCCACCGACATCGCCACCGGGTCCGAGTGGTCGGCCAGGTCGGGATCGGGGGTGTCGGCGACCAGCATTTTGCAGCCCGAGTCCGCCCATGCGTCCTCGAACTGGTCGATGGGCACCTCGAGCTGGTTGCCGTTCGGGGCGCCGGGGTCGGAGAGGATGACCACACCGCGGGTTTCGTCGATGCCGGCGACGACGAGGAAGTGGTCAGCCGTGTCGTCTTCCCCGGCTTCTTGGTCCGGGTTCCAGATCTCCCCGGAGTCGACCATCGCGATTACCCCGTAGCCGTCCTCGAGCTTGGTTTTCAGGTCGTCGATCGAGCTGTCCTGCACGGTGCAGGGCACCCCTTGGTCCTCGAGGAGGATCTCGAGGTTCGGCAAGGTCATGCCCTGCGCGGGGTCGCCGTCCTGCATGAGTCCGAGTTCGAGGGCCCGGTCGACGAGTTGTTGGGGGTCGTCGATGACCACGCCGGTGTACTGGGCGATCACCTGCGCGGCGCTCGACGGTCCGCAGTAGCCGTCAATCTGCTGGAAGAACCAGTTCACCGACCATTCCACCGGGTCCCCGTACACCCCGTCCCCGCCCGCACCGTCGACCGGGGGCACCGGGGCGGTGCCCGGGTCGACCGCCGGTTCGGTCGCATCCTGCGGCGTCGGGGGCTCGGTGAGATCCGGGTCGAGGGCGCTCAGGTCGATGACGGACAGATCCACCGGTCCCGTCCCGTCAGCGACCTCGACGAACGGGTCGTCGTCGACCGGTTCGGGGATCGCGTCGAGGCTCTCGTCGACGGGGACCGGGTCGCCGAGGTACGTGTCGTCGTCGAGTGGGGTGGCGGACCAGGCTGCTGCGTCCAGATCCGCGGCGATGTCATCCATTCGGTGCTCTCCCGGTGTGAGGTTCGGCCGCATACAGGTCGGGTGGGTGCGGGGTGTACTGCACCCACCGGCCGTTCGAAGCTGGTGGGCGCCGCCAGTGCGACGCCCAGGTGTGCGGGTCAGGCCAGGTCGGTGGCGGTCTGGTCGGCCGGCGTCTCGGCCGGGTACGTGCCGGCCTGCTCGTGGTAGTGGTCCTCGGCGGGGATGAGGGCTTCGAACTGCTCGATCGACCCGAGGTGCCCGTCGGTGGCGGTGTCGAATGACTCCTGGGTGCCGTCGTTGTCGGTGTCGGCGGTGCGCAGGTCGAAGGTGCCGTCACCGTTGGTGTCGACCAGGGTGTCGTTGGTGATGCCGTCGAGGTCGGTGTCGAGGAGGGCGGTGTCGAAGCGGCCGTCGCCGTTGCTGTCGATCAGGTGCACGTCCGGGTTGCCGTCGGCGGTGGTGTCGAGCCGGGTGTCGGTGATCCGCCCGTCCTCGATGACATCCTGGCGGACCGGTGCGCCGGTGGCGGGGTCGAGGTGGGTCGCGAGATCGACGGTTCCGTCGTCGTCGAGGTCCTCGGCGAGGCGGATCCCGGTGGCGGTGGGGGCGATACCGGTTTCGTAGGTGCCGTTGCCGTCGGTGTCCTGCTCGACGAGGGTGATGGAGCCGTCCTCGTCGATGTGGGTGATGGTTTCGACCCCCTCGATGCGGGTGTGGATCAGGTCGACGTTTCCGTCGCCGTCGACGTCGCGCGGCGAGTAGTACTCCCCGCCGGTGCCGGCGCCCAGATCGGTGTCGTCGGCGGTGCCGGTTCCCACGGTGGTGTCGGTGGCGGTGGGGCCCGGAGCGGTACCAGCTCCGACTGGATCGACTGCCACCGGCGGCTGCTCGCCGACGGCGGGGGCGGGGGTGTAGGTGGCGTCCTGCGGGTCCCCGGTCAGGTTGGGACTGGATGAGGTGGTGCCGGTGGTCTGGGTGTCCTGTGCGGTGCGGGGGTTGCTCATCTCGAATCCTTGTCGTCAGTGTTGGCCGGGAAGCGTAAGTTCCCTGTGCTGTCGAGAGTTGGATGCGGTGAGTGCCCCGAAAGGTTCCCGGCCTTCCTGAAAAACTTTGCGGCCGGCCGCGACTGAGGGTGAAAGGCCTGCACAGACAGCTGCGCCCGCCCGAAAAGGGCGGGCGCAGAGACTCTCTGCGGTTTTCGTGGGAGTTAGTTGATCAGGCCGGCGCGGGAGAGGAACGTCTTCGCCCCGTCGAGGCCCTGGGCGTCGCTGAAGCTGGCCATCACCCCGGTCGAGCTGTTGGCGTACCAGATCGAGTAGGTGTTCGCGTAGCCCGGGCCGTCGATGTGTGCGGCCGCGGTCCGCGGGATGTTCTCCACGATCTCGTTGTCGGTCGAGGTGGTGTCGTTCTGGAAGCCCTGCCGGATGCCGAGGACCCGCTTTTTCGCCTCGGCGGCGTCGACGCTGACGATGATCGACTGGTAGTCCTGGTCGGAAATCCCGGCGGTCAACGCCGTGCCCTCTTTCAGGGTGCATTGCATCTGCAGGCCACCGTTCTCGGTTTCCCCGTTGGTTTTGCAGTTCTCCAGATCTGTCCGCAATGCTGCCGGAAGGGCCGCCAGTACAGCATCTTTCGTGGTCGGAACCTGACTGTTCCCGGTCCCGGCGGCGCCGGCCTGCTCTGCGTCCGCGGTGTCACCGGCTGCGGCTGCGGTGTCGGCGGGCGGCATCTGATCGCCGGCCCCCTTGTCTCCGGTGAGGGCAACTGCTCCGATAACTCCGGCGGCTATCACCACGGCGGCGGCTGCGGCGCCGATCACCGCCCACTTCTTCCTACCCGTACCTGTAACTGTGCCCGTCGGCGCGGGCGTGGGTGCGGGTTGCCATGTCACCGTCGTTCGGTCCGGACCGGACGACGGGATGGGTGCCGGTGCCGCCGCTCCACCCAGGCGGTCGGGCGGCGACGGCGGGGTGGGATGGGTGTACCGCGACCCGACTCCGCCTGCGGCGGCGGCGGCGGTGTTGCCGAGGCCGCGGACGATCGGGGCGGCCGCCGCGATCGCCCCCTGCGCGACGACGGTCTTCGGGTCGTCGAGAGTGGCGATCGGCCCGAGCGCCTTGAGGTGCTCCTGCACTATCGGGATCCGCGAGGACCCTCCGGTCAGATACAGCGCGTGCAGCCCGCTGGGGTCGGTGACGTGGGCGTCGGCGAGCGTCGCCCGGGTGAGGGTGACCGCCTTCTCCAATGCCGGGGTGATGAGCTCCTCGAACTCCTCACGGGTGATCTGGAACTTCTCGGTGTGCCCGCCGCCGGCGACGGTGATGGTCGCCGACGGTGCCTCCGAGAGCAGTTCCTTGGCGCGGCGGATCGAATCGTCGAGGGCGTGCCGGATGTCGATCGGCGCCGATCGTAGGTAGTCCCCCAGTTCGGGGTTGCGGGCGTCGAGTTGCTCGTCGACCCACCGGCGGATGTAGGCGTCGAAGTTCTTGCCGCCGAGGCCGTTGTCGCCGCGCGCGGCGACCACGTCGAATGTGCCGTGGTCGTTGGCGGCCAGCACGGCGATGTCGAGGGTGCCGCCGCCGAAGTCGAACACCGCGATCTTCGCGCCCGGGGGCAGGGTGTTCGACCGCGAATAGTAGTGCGCCGCCGCCCGCGGTTCGGACACCGTGGTCACCTGGGAGGGGTCCAGCCCGAGTTGGGCCGCGGCGTCGAGGAGTACCTGGATCTCGCGTGGGGACCAGGCCTCGGGGTGGGTGAGCACCAGCTGGGCGGGTGCTTGCCCGGCGTGTGCGGCCCGGGCCCGGGCCATGACCGAATCGAGCACTGCGGCGACCGGCACCGATGAGGGGATGGCGTAGCCGTTGACAGTGACGACGCCCTGCCCGATCACCCGCTTCGGTGAGGGCATGTAGGCGGCGGGGTTGGTTTCGGCGCGGTTGGTGGCCACGTCTCCGACTGCGATCTGGTGTGGAGATTCGACGAACACCGCCGAGGACATCGTGGTGCGGTTGTGGCTGAGTTGCAGTGCTTCCACCGCGCCGTTGACCGCGCCGGTGTGTGCGGCGGCGGTGTTGGAGGTGCCGAAGTCGATCCCCAGCAGCCAGTCCGGCCTAGACATTGATACCCCTCGTGATCGAGCCCCACGGAATGCGCCCGGCGGCCTGTGCTGCGCGGCCGCGCCCGGGCATCATGTCATGGCGGCGCGGGGGCGGTGGCTGCGGCGTTCGGTAGAACATCACGGGTCGGTCCTTCCACAAGGGGTGTGCGTCGGCGGGTGATAGTTCGATGCGCGTCGCAGGCGAAAGGTTCCCGCCCCACCCCCATCGATCCCGCGGGCTGCTGGCTGGAGGGTTCGGGTCAGGTGGCGGCGAGGGTGCTGTAGGTGTGTTGCAGCACGATCAGGGCGGCGTCCTCGGCCGCGGTCATCGTCGACAGCGCCTGGGTGTGCGCCCATCCCAGTTTCTGCTGCGCCGTTGCCCGCACCTGGTCCGGGCCCGCGCTGTCGGGGAGCCCGAGCTGCCCGGCCGGGGTGTGATGTTCGAGGAGCCTTCGCAGTTCGGTGGTGACCGGGGAGCGGGGATCGGCCTCGAGCATGGACTTGAGGTGTTCGAAGAGCACCACGGTGTGCAGGGCGGGGTCGCGGCGCAGGTGGTCCACGATCCCTCGAATCTGGTCCCGGGCGGGGTGGGTGAAGGCGAGTTGGTCGAGTTCGCGGATGATCCGGCTGGCCCGGTGCACGGCGGCGAACCGGCCCAGATGCTGGGAGAGCACTCCCCTCAGCTGGGGGATCCCCGAGTGCGCGGTCAACCACTCGTTCAGGGTGGCGGCGCCGCGGGCGGCGACGTCGCGGCCATGGATGATGCCGTACTCGCCGACCAGATCGAGGAGCCGGTCGCGCACCGCGGCGGGCACCACGGTGGGGGTATCGGTGTCGAGGAGGTCGAGCACCTCGAGCGGCCCGTACCCGGTCAGCGACGCCAGCGCGCGGGCGTCGGCCTCGGTGAGCGCCCCGGTGTGGGAGGTTTCGGCGAGCAGCCCGGCGATCGGCATCACCGTCATGACGGTGTCGGCGAGCCGGTCCGCCAGGACCCGGGCGTGGGCGATGGCGTGCTCGAGCGGATTGCGCTGCCCCAGTGCGCCTTCCCCGAATCCGTCGGCGCGGGAGAGGACGCCGAGGGTGTTCAGCGGGGTGAATCCGAGTTGTTTGAGGAAGGAGATCTCGTCGGCGCGGGGCGCGGAGTCGAACAGGAATACCGCGGCGTCGGCGTCGACGGAGGCGGTGCGGGTCTGTTCGAACCCGTCGATGAGCACCCGGCGGGTGCGGGCCTCGTTCTCGGCGGTCAGCGTGGCCAGACCGGGGGTGTCGACCAGGGTGTAATCGCGGATCGCCGCCGAGGCCAGCCACCGGTGCAGGTAGGCAACCTGTTCCGGGTCGACCCCTAGGTCGGTGGTGTGGCCGCGGGACAGGTGCAGCGGGCGGCGGGAGCCGTCGAGCAGGACCACCTCTGCGCGGGAGGGGGCGCCGTCCTGGTAGACGGCGACGATGCTGGTGGCCTCGAGGGCGGCGGTTTCGGCGACCGGCGCCCCGATCAGGGCGTTGACCAGTGTCGACTTGCCGGCCTTGAGTCGGCCGACGATCACGATCCGCGGCGGGGACCAGAGGATCTGACCGATTCGGTTGGCGTGCGCGGCCAGATCGGGGGCCAGGCCGGCGAGCGCGTGTAGCGCCCGGTCCAGGCCGGTGCGCACCGGGTCCCAGGCCGGGGCGGTGGGGGTTGGGGTGGGCGTCACCGGAGATCACCGCCTGGGTCGGCCGATGGTGTGGTGTGGGTGGACAGTTCGGCGATCAGGGATTCGGCGCGGGTGATGTTGTTTTCGACCACCCGCAGGTTGTTCTGCAGGCGGGTCAGCTTTTTCTCCCGGGTGGCCTTGTCGGCCCGTGCGGTGTCCTCGGCGTCTTTGATCTGCGTCTGCAGGGTTTCGATCGAGGCTTTCACGTGTTCGCGGTAGCGGATGACGATTTCCGGGCGAGCAAGCGCCAAGGTGGATTCGAGCATCCTGGCGGTGGTGGTCTTCGTCGTCGCGATCGTTTCCCGCAACCAGCCCAGCAGGTTCGTCTTCCCGGCCCGCATCGCTTTGAAACCGAGATTGAACCCCACCCAGGCAACTCCGACGACCGCCCCGACCCCCATCATCGCCGAGACCCCGATCAGACCGCCGAGCATCGACGAGCCCATCACTCCCATGGTGATCATCGACGGATCGAGGAGCCCCTGCCGTTTGCCGGCGACCTGGTGGGTTTCCAGGGTGCGGTTCGACAACGTCGCGAGGACCTGCTCGGAAATCTCGTGCCAGATGACCTCCGAGGCGAACCGCGGCTGCACAATCTGGGTGTAAAGCTGCTCGAGGAACAGGTTGACCGATCCCGCCATCGCGGCCTGGAAATCGCGTTCCATTTCCGCGGTGAAATGTTGCGGGTTCCGGCGCAGCACCGCCATCCCGTTCTTGTTGATTCGGGTGGTCCACTTCTGCCGGATGTCGTCGAGGCGGCGGTCGAGGTCGTCGGTGGCGTGCTGGCGGATCAACGTCAGGTCCCGTTGCAGGTACTGCTCCCACTGTGTCGAGTGGTCTTTGAGGCCCTGCAACTGCGCCAGCTGTGCGGTCAGATCCGGGATGACCTCGCCGCTGCGGGTGATCGCGGCGATTTGGGTGCGCATGTCCGTCGCCAACGTGCGCAATCCCTCGACGGCGGTCCGCAGCCCCGTGATCGCTGGAAGGTGTTCGGCGATGGCGAGTTTCGAGTCGATCAGGTTGCGCAGTTCGACGATCCCGGACCGTGCCTCGGCAATGTCGCGCTGCGGGCCGGATGCCATCTCGGCGGCGATCACTGCGCGCAGACTCGACACCCCGACCACCGGAATCTGTCGGCCCAGGTGCCGGACCAGGAGTTCGCGGTCTTCGTCGACGATCGGACGCCAGCGGCGGATGTTCTTGTCGGTCTTGGTGACCACCACGATCAGTGATTCCACCGCGGACCCGGTCTTGTCGATGAACGCCATCTCCGGCGCCGTCAGCGGGGTGGTGGCATCGCACACGATCACCAACACGCATGCCTGCGATGCGGACGCTTCCGCCAGGACCGCGTAGGACGGGTCCAGTCCGCCCACCCCGGGGGTGTCGATCACGGTGACGTCGCCGAGCCGGCTGCCGGCCACCGGGACGATCGCTCGGGTGGGTAACTCCTCGACCCGGCTGTCGGTGACATGGGCGCCCTCGCACGAGACCCAGTCCGCCAGCTCGGCGTGGCGGATTTGCTCGGTTCGGTCCGGGAACAGGATCTGCGCCGTGCCGCCGGGTTGCTCGGCGGTCGCCTCACCGAAGCTGATCGTCGTCGATGTCGTCACGTCCACCCCCACCGGGGAGGCGCCGCGCCACCCGACCAGCGCATTGACCAACGAGCTCTTTCCCCGCTTGACCTCACCGACCACGACCACCGAGCGGGTCTGTTCCATGCTTTGGGCTCGCTGTTCGGCGAGATCGCTGATTGCGTCGTACCCGAACGGGCGCAGGATCTTGTCGGTGATCGACGAGAGCAGCACCTCGGCGCGCTCCCGCGGCGGCGCTTCGGCGGCTGGGGAGGCAACGGTGGCCGGTTGCCCGGCTTGGGCTGCGGATTCCACGCCCTCTCCCCTTTCCCGTCGATCTGTGTGTGCCCGGGTGTGGGCGCCGTCGAACCCTAGCGTGATCGGGCCTGGGCCTGCATCGCCAGCCGACCACCTCCCCCACAGCGGTGGGTGTGACGGAGGCCACCGGAAAGGTGTGGGAACCTTCCAGGCGGTCGCGGCCTCCAACTACCAAGACCACACGCTCCCGCCCGGCGACGCCGACACTCGCGGGGGTGAGACAGGGAAGGAACCGACAAGACGATGAGGACCACCACGTGGATGCCGGCGGCGGCAGTGCTCGCCACCGCTGTGCTGTTGGCCGGCTGCAGCAACGCCGACACCACCGCCGAACCCACCGGTAAATCCGGCGGAGACCAAACCACGGCCGCGAGTGTCGATCCAGCCGCCCTCGACACCGGCAGCTACCCGACCAGCCCGGCCCCGGAGTTCGGGCGGGCCACCCAGGAAACCATCCTCGACGTCGACGGGCAGCGGCTCGCCGAGTTCACCGTCGTTCCCTTCGAGATCGACCCGGAACTGACCTCGGTGAAGATGCCCACGATGGTGATGCGCAGCGGCAAGAACCTCGGTGTCGTCCTCAGCGACGCCGCCGGGGACATCGCCCACAACCACCAGATGCTCTACGGCTACGTCTCCACCGCCGCCACCCCCACCACGAAAACGACAGATCCGTCCCGGTCCGTCGTCCAAGCGGTCATGCGGTTCAACAACCCCGAGGACGCCGCCGCGACCGCCCGCGAAATCCACCAGAACCTGCTCACCGTCGACGACGGCACCGGCCTCGAGACCGCCGAGAACATCGACATCCTGCCCAACACCCTGGTCTCGACCGGACAGACGAATTTCGCTGCCGGACCCGAGGTCTCGGTCAACGCGTTCACCCCCCACGGTGACTACCTGCTCTACACCTGGGCGAAAGCCCCCGCCGCCGACAAGGACTGGACCGCGAAGGCCGTCGCGAAGTCCCTCCAACTGCAAGAACCGCTGATCAACCAGTTCCCGGCCACCCCGACCCGTGCCCAGAACGGTGGACAGTCCGCGCAGCTGCCCATGATCGACCAGGACAAGGTCCTGATCTACGCCCTCCCCGAAGAAGACGCCCAAGCCCAACTCGGCGACGACATGGCCGCCTACGGCCCCCGCGGCATGGCGCACCGCTCCACCAACCCGCCGCTGACCTACAAGATCCTCACCGACGCCGGATCCGACCACAACGCCGTCTACAAGACCACCGTCTACAGGGCCAAAGACGATGCCGGCGCCGAGACGATCCTCGCCGAGTTCTACAACGACCTGCTCTCCGAAGGCTTCACCGCAGCCCCCACCCCGCAGGGCCTACCCGACGCGAAATGCGCCACCAAGGACACCGTCAACGGCACCCAGGACTACTGCATGGTCGCCAACGGCCGTTACGTCGGCGAAGCCAGCGGCACCGACAACAAGAAGGACGTCGATCAGCAGATCTCCGCTCAGTACCTGATCCTCGAGCACGCCGACCAGAACGCCGAATAACCAACCCTAAGCACAGCAGACACTGCGCCCTGTGGCTGTGGCCTCGCCGACAATGGCAAGGCCACAGCCACACTCATCCGACGGGCGTCGGGGAACGACGTAGACCAACGGAGGCCTCCGGACGCCGATCGCCGTCGAGGACGTCCACTGAACAGGTCTGACCCCGCGCAGGCCAGGCTCGTACGCTCCAGGAGCGGCGCCCCACCCCGATGGCCCGGCACGTGTCCGTCACCGCTCGCCGACCAGGACCGATCTCTCGACATCCCCTTGCTACCGTCGGACAGTGCGCTCATTTCTCAGTAGTCGTGGCCCGTTGTACTGGAACCGGATCCAGCACGAAGCCAGTGACCGGTGGCTCACCGACGGCAGCCGCGGATTGCGCGGCATGACACGCACACCGCCACCGCTGAGCGACCATGAGTGCGCAACCCTGGTTGCGGCGCTGGTCGAAACAACGGGCGGCCGCTGGCCGGGCACGCCGGCTCGGATCGCCCGACTCCTCACCAGACTCGACATCGACGGCAACGCATCGGAAATGGCACGAACAATCCACACGTTGATCGCCGATCCCGACTGGCCCGCGCACGCTCTCGAAATCGAATCCAGTGCCACCGAGTGGTGGCTTCAGGCATCCCGCTGATGCGGAAGCCCGCCACCAGGATTCCCGTTGGCGGGCATGTCCATCGTCTGAGCGAACAATCGCGGGAATGCCTAGGTTGAGATCGTCGCACGACTGCGCGTCGGTGCGAGCCGAGTTCTTGCCGATCCACTGCCACGCCAGGGTTGAGCTTATTGGCAATCGGAATTCTCGCCCGTGGCCACGGGTCTGGCCGTTGAATCGAGGACAACACAGGATGCAACCTGGTGATCACCCAGCGATCGCACTGATCACCCTGCAGTTTTCGAAGCAATGAGACACGGCCGGCCATCGGCAATAGGGATCTGTTCCAGCAGCGCATCCCCTTACGTTCTGTTGGATAATCCTGCTTTCTTGCAGAATCGTCAAACCGATTGACATACTTGGAATAATGACAAATTCGAAGACGTGCGACGGTTTTCGGAAGGATGCGATATCAATGCGCGCCACCCAGTCCGCAGCCTCTCCCCTGCAGCTCTACCGCATTTTTCGGCGCCAACATCCTCACACTGCGATCCCGGCCGACTACGTCACCGAAGACGGCTTCCGACTGGGACGTTGGCAAGAGCGCCAGCGAGTTGCCCGCATGCTCGGCACCCTCCCGCCCCAACGCATCCACCAACTCGATGCGATCGGGTTCATGTGGAGCGACGACGACGATGCCCCGGTTCCGGCTGTGTCACGTGCCGACAGCAAACGGCGGCGAATGCTCACCGAAATCGCTGCGTACCGCGAAGAGCACGGCAACGCGCTGGTGCCCGCGAACTATGTCACTGCCGACGGCGAACAGGTAGGGCAGTGGCTGTATCGGGCGGTGAAAAGATGGCGTGCCGGCGCATTGCCCGACGAGGAGCGTCGTCCGCTCGCCGCTCTCGGGGTCTCCCCTGGTCCACGGCCGCGGGGTCCGCGAACGTCGGCACAGCACACCGGAGCGGGAGTCCATCGCCGCGCCCGGCGGCTTTCGGCTCAGGCGCGGAGTTGAGCGCGAATCCGCTGGCTGCACACCTGTTCCCGCAGTCGGATGAGTCCACTCGTGCGCCGGGGGCAGCGATGGTGGCCACCACTGCCCCGCGGCCGAACCCAGGAGGGGTGTCGTTAGCAGGAGTGCAGGACCTGGCTCATCGCGTCCTTCTCGGCTTGGGTCACCCACAGCCGGTAGAGGGCTTTGACGTCGATCTGCCGTGAGACGTAGGTGCACCGGTATGCCTTGTTCGGCGGCAACCAGGATGCGGCGTCGGAATCGGACTTCTGCGAATTCGTGGGGCCGTCGACGGCCTGCAGGTTTCGTGGGTCGTTGGCAAGGTCGCGGCGCTGCTCCGGGCTGAGCTGCTGGGCACCCTTCTGCCACGAATCCGATAGTGCGACGACGTGATCGATCTGCACCGCCGTGGAGGTGTCCTGGCCGCGGACGAACGCGATGGTGGTGTTGGTGTAGGTGTCGTGCAGGGTTCCGGTCGCCACCACACAGTCCCGCGTACTGGTTTTGTAGGTCAGGTCGACCAGGTCGCGGCGGAGGATGTCGTTGCGGGTATCGCACCCGTTGTGGCCGCCCTCGACACCGTTGTCGTCGGACCACGACGGGCCGAACTGCTCCCGCGTGTAGCCGGTCTTCGGAGCGCGTCCCTTGACCGCCAGGGTGTCGAGCTTCGCCAGCGCCGGCGCCGAATCGAACACCGGGGCTGCCGGTGCGCCGCCGAGCGAGCCGGTTCCCGGGTCGGCATCGGCGATGGCCGAGCACCCCGACAGACCGATGACGGATACCGCAGCGAGAGCGAGGAAGGCGGCCCGGGGGCGATGACGCATGTGTCTGTTCTCCTGTTACCTGTGGGGCTGTTGTGATTGCAGTATTGCGGGTGCCTCTGACAACTGTGTGAGCGCTGCCGACCGAGTCGGCCGCGGTGACGCAGTGGTATGACGCCCGTCGATGATTCCGGATGTTTGGTGTATACCCGGACGACATCAGGGAATGTTCGAAATCGTCCAGCAGCCTGCTGGACGATTTCTACAAGGACGGGACCGGCTTTCTGGTGCTCGCGTCCGAGTATGACGATGCGCCCCGATGACCCGAATCTCGACGACCTGTTCCCGGCCCGGTGCTCGCCTATGCCGACCGGACAATTCATTAGCACTCCAACGTGGAGAGTGCTAAATTCTTCGTACTCGGTGACACGACCAGCGAGAAGTCGCTGGGCCCAGCCACAGTCGCCGGTTACAGGTGCTATGCACTTGCTACCGGGTTGGGGCAGTGGCTGGAAGGTGATCGATTGGCACATACGGCTCCGCAACACCGATGACCGGGCCACCCGACGCACTGGAGGAGGATCAGTGACCGACGCCACCTCGCGCCCATCAGGTGTCGCCAGTGACGGGTGTTCCTCCGGGCGCGCACGCCGGCGAGTGCCGCGTGATGGATCGCGGTTGCCGTCGGTGTCGATCGCCTTGGGGGTGTTGTCCATCGCGTCGTTCTGGGTGGTCGGACTCGGGTTCGTCCTGGGCGTGAGCGCCGTGGTGTGTGGCGCTTTCGCCACGTCCCGGTCCGGCGTAGCGGACGATGAGTCCGCATCGCTGCGGGCGTTGCTCGGAGTCGTCGCCGGAGTCGCGGGGATCACGGTGTCCGCGATCGCGCTCTTTCCGGTGCTGGAGTACCTGTGACCCGCGCACCATCCCATACGCCTGCTGTCCTCGACTTTTGGAAGGATCCGCACCACCCGTGACCGTCGTCCCCGGCCCGCATCTGTCCGCCACACGTACCACCCTCGACACCGGTCGCGACGACCCCGCGTCGACCGACGCTGCGCTCCTCGAGTCCTGGGAAGCGGGTATCGCCGTGACCATCTGCCTGGCGCTGCTGACCACCCTCGTGTGCACGGTCCTCGGGTCCTTCCCGCTGGCCCTTCTCGCGCTCGTCGCGGTGGCCGGCATTGCCGGCCTGATCACCGCCGCCCTCTGACACTGCCTGCAATGCCCCGTCCGCTGGCGTGTGTGTTCCGGTGTTGGCGCGGCGTCCTCCCCGCATCCTGGGTTTGTCGTGCGCTGTGGACCTGGAGCAGACACGGCCCTCCTCGGCGACAGCACAGGCTCGGCACCCTGATCTCTGTTACCGGGCTGTCGGTCTCGTTCTCGAATCGTTCTCGCAGGGAGGTACTCTCAGGAAATTCACAGACACCGCGGGGCCGAGTGGTGCGACGATGAAGCATGCGCCGCCATCGTTGGCCGGCCCTCGCGACGCCCACCACCGGAGGGATCACCGTGCACGCGGGCATGCCGATCGTGGCTGAGAAAGACCTCACGCTCGAACTGTCCGCCGCGACAGCGTTCGCGTCCGGGCTTCTGCTGCGGTTCACGCTATCGGTCACCGGTATCCGCGCCGACTTCGTCCGCTACGAAACCCGCCCCCTGACCGACCCCCACGACTGGTCGGCGCAGTGGTCGTATCTGACCGTGCGCATCCTCGCCGACGACCTGGGCGGGCTCGCCGATCCGTTCCACCCGGTCCCCGACTCCGGCCCGGAGGGATCCGGGCCGTACCGAACCACGCCGCAGTACTGGATCGGCACCTATCCGGCCACCGGATCAATGACCGTCATCACCAGCTGGCCTCAGGTCGGACTTCACCCCACCTCGGTCACCCTCACGCTCGGTCCCAGCCCCTTCCCCACCACCTTCGGGTCCGATGCCCGGCGCTGACGGTGTCCGACTGCCTTTGACGAGCCGAATACCCGAGCCGCTGTTGCCGATTCTTGGTGGTCGGAACGTACCGGTTCACCGAACCGCACACTGCGGTCTGGTGCTCAGCCGATTCGGGCTGTCGCGCACATCGGGCACCGGGTGGTCTCACCGACGACCCACCCGTTGATCCGGGCGAAGGCCACCGCTGCTGTTTGTCCGGCGACCGCGGCATCGAATCGGTGTTCACACAGATCGCACCGCACCGCCCACCCATTGTGTCCACTGGATTGGATTACCTGCACAGTCATGTCACCCTCGCGACGTCACCGAATCCGAACTGTGGCACCAGCATCGCACAGCCGACCGACGAAGTAGAGCCCCGGAGTCCGGTCCTGACAACATTCATGCACCTCAACAGCGGTCGGCACCGACCACGCCCGACGTCAGTCGGCGCCGCTCGGTCTGTGAGCGATCTCCAGACGGGTAGTGCCGGAGCGCGAGGGGCAGATCTCGGCGCGGATGCGGCCACGTGATGAGCGGCACGCACGCCCGGCACTCTTCGAAGATGCGTGGAGGGTTTCGCCGAACTCGCTGGGGCACTTGTCATTGACACCGATACCCGACCCCTCGGCCGTGCAACTGATGCTCTCGCCCGGATCGACGGACACAATCCCGTCGATGGCACCGACCAGTTACCCACAGCATTACTGACCACGAAAACGACTTTCGAGGTGGTCGGCCCGGTAGTGATGCCGGCAAACAACATCACTGCTAGCTACGCTAGCTAGGATTGCATCGCGCAACTTCCGAAGATCAGGTCGTGCACAGCACCCCTGTTGCGAGCTGCCGCCGACGGAATCCGTTGAGGAACCTTACAACTGCGCTAACCGACTTTTCACCAGACGACCCAACGCACACGCCAACTCTCGCCACTTTCGTCACCGTGATGCAACTCGCGCCGCACCGCCCCTTCAGTTCATCACGACAGACGACCGACCCATGAAGCCGCAGAGGCACTCTCGACCTACACGTGCGACATCAAGATCTGTTGGGCCGGATGCACGTAGGGTATGCGCCCACCCCCGCCTGCACCCACCGCCACTCCCCCGGCAGGGCTCCGCTGGCGTAATGCGGCCCAACCTTCAGGCGTGGGCGAACCCCCGCAGACCGAAGTCCAGGTACTCGATGTCGCAAGAAGGAAAAATGCTCACTCGGCGCGGCGCCGGCGCGGTTTGCGGATGTCGGTGCGCGCGCCCTGGCCCGGCCTGTTGTTCGCCCACTCGACGATCTCCGAGCGCTTCCACAGCGGCGTGCGGCCGATCTTCTCCACCGGCGCCGGCGCTTGCCCTCGGGAGACGTATCCGCGGAACGTCGAGACCGACAGCTCGGTACCGGTTTCCTCTTTGATCAGGTCGATGACCTGATCGGTGGTCAGTCGATGTGGGTTGGCCATCTGGTGAGAGCCCTTCCTGTTCATCGCCCGTCGACGATGCGGTGGTTCGGTTGCAGCCCGGCGGTCGACCCGGCGGACCGGCTGCGATACGACGCCGGGCGGTGCAGAACTTTCCTCGGAATGACCCTACAACGGCATGCTGTAATGCCACGCACGCGTCCGGGGGTCCGGTATCGGTCCATACGATCGGATCCCACTCGTAGGGCCGATGTTTTCGTCGTCGCTACCGCAGGGGTGTGGCCCGGCATCGGGGGGGTGATGCCGGGCCACAGGGGGGTGTTCTGGAAACAAAATTGGGGGGATGTTCACCAGAACGCCCATAAGTCTAGTGACCGCCCGGGACGATTACGTCTCGGGGTCAGGCGGATCCGGGACAGCACGCTTCCTGAGGTTGCCGATCTCCCGGACGAGGAGATGGTAGGCATCTCGCGCCCCAGGTCACGCCGGACTGCACCTCCGCGTGGCTGGGGACTCGATGCCGGGCGCGTACGAACGGCGGTCGGGATCATCGAGTGGATCGTTCCTGCCATATTTGCTGCGCTGCCGTCGATGTCGAGTCGAGTCAGGAGGCGGTTGATTTCGGATCCGGGTAGCCAGCCACGGTTGCTTCGACCAGCGCGGCATACCTGGGTTGCGCACTCGATGTCCGGCAAGTGGTGGTGGGGGTCATTCCTGGTCGGCGGCGGTGACGGCCGCTGCGGGGCACCAGTGCGTGACCTCGAGACTTCCCAACTTGTTGCCGGTGGGAATGGTGAAGGTGCACGATGCGAGCCATTCTCCGCGAGAGGTGCGTGCCCAGGCATGGAGCATCCCCGGGACTCGGACGTCGAGGTCGAGTCCCTCGGCGCGGACTCGAAGGGGAAGGTCGTTCGCGGCGCGGCCACCGTGGTGAGCCATTGCGGCAGAGACGTCGATGGTCACCGGCCGCGGTGGGCGCACTTCCCGCCAGGGTTTCGGGTCGTACACGGCTCTCCATCGTTCGAACATATATTCGACTCTAGTGTTACCCTTGATTACGCCGCCAGCGGTCGGCGAGGGAAGCGCCGACCGCTGGCGTCGCCCTACGTCGGCGCCTACGTCAATGGCGCGATCCCCATTGGAGGCCGGCTGATCTGGGCCGGTCAGAGCAGTAAGGAGTCCCTTGATGGCATTGCCCGTTCTGACGCCCGAGCAGCGCGCTGAAGCATTGGAGAAGGCCGCTGTGGCCCGGAAGGCGCGCGGGGAACTTCTCGCTGCGGTCAAGGCCGGTGAGCTCACGGTCTCCGATGTGCTCGCGAAGGCGGAGACCGACGAGGTTGCGAAGAAGACCAAGGTCTCGGCTCTGGTGAAGGCGCTTCCCGGTGTCGGTCCGGTGAGGGCGGCGCAGATCCTCGAGGAGTTGTCAATCGCCGAGACCCGGAGGATTGGCGGTCTCGGGACGAATCAGCGGCACGCGCTTCTGGGCATCATCGCCTGAGTTGCTCGCGGTGGTCGGACGTTCGGCCCGCCTGCGGACTCCCTCCGAGGCTAAATGTCGGTGGGACGATCTACTGTGACGATCGCGACGAGCAACAGGTCGCCACTCACTGCCCAGACCGGTGACTCGTTCCTGGTCCTGATCTGCGGGGTTCCGCAGATTGGTGTGGCGGCCTGTTGCTCTTTGCTTTCAGCGGCGGATGGTCCGAGCCGAAGATCGATCTGCTGTCTCCTGCACCTACTGGGCCGCGCCTGACGAACCTGATCGGTACGTACGGACGCTTCGGACTCTTCCGTGTCCGATCCGCTGTGCGATGGTCTATCTCAGCGGTTGCTGGTCCCGTTCCCGGATGAGCCGGTCAGCCAGGCGGTACACCGCCACCTCGTCCGGGATCCCGACCCGGGTGGCGCGCTCGCGGGCCGTAATGAACGCCCGACTCTCGTCGTTCGCTGATGTGCGGTCTCGGTGCAGAACATTGTGGCGTGCTTCGGCGAGGTCTTCGAGCACCAACCACTGGAAACGGTCGAGGCTGGCCGTGATCTCGGCGATCCGCGCCTACTCCGATCGGCTTCCACGCCACCGGTCCGCCAGGCCGGAGCTGGCGAGCAGGACGCCGAGGACGCCGGCGCAGACCGCAGTGATCATTCGGCGCCCCGTCGCGCGGCCGGCGCCTTTGCCGGTTCCTTGGTCACCACGACCAGGGCACAGGTCGCCGCGATCGCGCCCACAAGTGTGAGCAGCAGGGGCAGCGAGATCTCGGAGGCGGTTATCGCCCAGACCGCCGTGGCCACGAAGGCGAGCACGGCGAGCACCCACAGTGCGCGTGCAACTTCGGCCTGGTGTTTGATCTGGGCGGTTGAGCCGCCGACGACCAGCAGGGCGCCGAGCCAGAGGGTCCAGGTGGTCATGGGTGGCGCGGGTCCTTCCGAAGTTCGCGGGCGTGAAGTCTTGACGGATAGGGTGCCATGCCGGCGGTGGCCGAGCAGGCCGGCGGGTCGAGGACGGTCGTGTGGTCATGTCGCACTCTCGGCGCCGTGAGAACCGGAAGAGTCGTCTCAGCTGCGGACATGGGCGCACAATCAGCCCATGCGGCTGATTGCGCCGATGTTGGCCACTCCGGGTGAGCTCCCGGAGGCAATGGGCGGCGGCTGGGCGGCGGAAATGAAGTACGACGGGTGCCGCCTCGTGGCTGCGGTCGGCGGCGGCGAGCCGCCGATGTTGTGGACCCGCAACCTCAACGTCGTCACCTCCTCGTACCCGGAGGTGGCCGAGGGCCTGAGCGAGGTGTTCGGCGGCCGCGGCCGCATCGTGTTCGACGGCGAGGTCGTGGCACTTGTCCAGGGTCGGCCGTCGTTCGCGCGGTTGCAGAAGCGGATGGATACCCTGCGCCCGACCACGGCCCTGCGGAGGCAGGTGCCGGTCACCTACAGTCCGGTCAACAGTTCTCTGTGCCGACGGTGGCGATCTGATGGCGGCGCCGTATCGGGAGCGCCGTGCCGCTCTCACCGACCTCGGTCACGAGCTGCGCGGGGTCGGCGTGCCCGTGCAGATCTTGCCGCACTGGGAAGGCGTGGACGGTGCCGTCATTCTGGAGGCCGCCCGGAATTCCGGGATGGAGGGCGCGGTTTTCAAATGCGTGGGGTCACCCTATCTACCGGGTCAGCGCACCCGGTCGTGGCGGAAGGTTCTCCTTCGCACGAGGAGCTCCTGCCTGATTGTTGGTTGGATCGCGGGCGGGGGTGCACAGCGCAACATGGTCGGCTCACTCGTCCTCGGCGCCTACGACGACAAGGGCATTCTTCGCTACGTGGGCAATGTCGGGACCGGGTTTACCATGGCCGTGCGCCGCCAGCTCCAAGAGAAGCTGGCCACCCTCGAACGCCGCACCAGCCCACTCGGCACCGATGCCGCGGCCGCGGAGGAGCACGGGATCGTGCGCTGGGTCGAACCGGTGATTGTCGTGGACGTCGCGTACGCGAATACCAGCCGGGCGGGCTTCGGCATCCCAGTTTCAAGGGGCAGCGAGGAGACCTCGATCCGGCGTCGATCACCCGTAATTTGCTGTGACGGAACGTATCCGAGCAAGGGGAGCCGCTGTCGCCTTCCCCGGTGACAGCGGCTCCGTTTCCTTCCCGGGAACGCTACGCAATGTAGGTCTTGCCCGGTCAAGGGGACGGTGACGCCATATCGCCTCTCGGCAAGTGGTCGCTCGCAGCGACTTTTCTGGTGTGGTACCCGGGGTATGTCCGCCACCGTCAACCTCTTCAACAGTGGTCCATCGGGTGGTATTCCGAAACCGGTGTGGCCTTCGACCGTGCACAGTGCTTGCGCGGGTCACACCAGTGGTCAGTGGGCGTCCTCGACGGTGATCGGCTTCAGCAGGTCTTCGCCGTTGTTTCTGACATTGTTGACGGCCTTGGACACCGGGTAGGTGTCGAGGCTTCCCGGCGCCGGTGGTGCCATCAAGGATCGGGCGTACTCGACGTCGGTGTTGGTCGGGTCGAGCCAGTCCGCCCAATTCTCCGGGGCCACGCTCATCGGCATCCGATCGTGGATATGCCCCACATCGTCGGTGGAGTTGGTCGTGATCACACAAAATGTGACCAGCCAGGCGTCCGGATCGTCGTCGGGGACGTCGGGGTTGCGCCAGAAGTCGAAGATGCCGGCCAACGGGAGAATTTCGCTCTCGGCCGGGTGGTGTAGTACGGCTGCTTGAGCGGTTTCCCGGACTTGCCGACCTCCTCGGTCGGGAACCACTCGTAGAACCCGGACACCGGCACGAGTGCCCTCCGTGACTTGAAACACTGCCTGTACGCGGGCTTTTCATGCACGGTCTCGGCGCGGGCGTTGATCATGCGTGAGCCGATCTTCGGATCTTTCGCCCAGAACGGTGTCAGGCCCCATGTGAGGTTGCGGAGTTGTCGTTGAGGCTGCTCGTCGGTGTCCTTCGGTACGCGGGCGATCACAACCGGGGAGGTCTTCGTAGGTGCCACGTTGTAGTCCGGCGCCATCTCTGGGTCGGCCCGTTCAGGGTCGATCTCGAAGGTCTCGAGCAGCGCTCCCCGGCTCGTCGTCGATGCGTAGCGACCACACATACCGATAGCCTGCCACGACCGACCACCGCGACGGGGAAGGCGCCGCGCATGTTCAGTGGGCGTCGTGGAATGCCTGCTCGATCTCGGTAGGGATGCGACCGCGGGACGATAGTTCGTAGCCCTGCTCGAGCGCCCAGGCGCGGATCTTCTTCGTCTCACCCGATGGCCGCTTCCCGGCAGTCGCGTTGACCGGTCGGTCCGAGCGGTGCTTGCGGCCGCCGACCCG
The DNA here is from genome assembly GCF_026810085.1 of Rhodococcus sp. JS3073. Taxonomy (NCBI): domain Bacteria; kingdom Bacillati; phylum Actinomycetota; class Actinomycetes; order Mycobacteriales; family Nocardiaceae; genus Rhodococcus; species Rhodococcus sp. JS3073. The sequence continues at coordinate 235,523 of NZ_CP113952.1, forward strand.
GGTGGAGTGGGCGATGTAGTACTCAAAAGTCTCTCGGAGTTCCTTCGCGTGCTCGTCCTTAAGATCGATCACGTACTCGACGACGTCGACTGCATAGCTGATGCTTTCGCCGTCCTCACCGAAGACGGTGCCGTCGATGTCGTCGGCCAGCTCTACTACGACCTTGCGTGCCACAGATGTCACTCCTCAGCACTCCGATACGGACCAGATGAGAGTACTGGCAGAAACGGGAACCCTGCGGGGTCAGCATGCACTATGGGCCATAGGCCTGCGAGAACTATGGCCCTCCGACCGTCTTAGGTCAGGCGCGGCAGAGTGGGTTCTCTCCGAGACCCAGCCGGACAGTCCGGTCCGCTCAGCCTCGCCGAGCATCGGGTACTTGCAACGGCCGGGGGCTTCAGGAATCGGTGCATCAGCGCGGTCCGCGCCCTGCCGCGGTACCCCCTCTCCGATGGGTAGGGATTAAGGAGAGTCACGGTGACGAAGCCACTAGTTAGTCCGGCCGCGCTTCGAGTGTCTAACGATCGGTGACATCACTGGTTCGTGCGAGGAGACTACAAACAGACCGGTTCCTATCAATCCTCCGAACGGGAGGCTATGGCCGATGAACAGTCACGTTCGGAAGAGCATGCAGTCGTAAGTGGAAGATGGGATGTGCCTGTGTGAACGGTGATGGTGCAATGGCGTTTCCTAGCTCTCCGATTCGGCGACGAGCAGAAGGAGCGGCACAAGGGCCGAAACGTCGTCGAGCGGTGCTTCAACAAGCTCAAGCAATGGCGAGGCATTGCGATGCGCTCAGACAAGACCGCCCGCGCCTACCGTGCCGCGATCACCCTCGCCGCCACGCTGATCTGGATCAAGACCGACTTGACTCACGCGGCCTAGCGGACCACCTCGAGCGGTCCCTCCTCGGGCGTCGGCGGCTCGAACCTCTCGAAGTATTCAGTCGCCGTCTGCTCGGTGAGCGGCCAATCGTCCGCCCACCTGCCGTATCGGTCACCGACTCGGTTCAGGATGGTCTCAAGACTCGTCGCGATGTAAACAGTCTCCGGCACGATGCCCTGGGGTGCGAGCAGTGCGCGGAACTCATCGCGTTGTCGCCGGAACCAGAATCCGAAGTCGAGCACGACATCGTTCCCCGCCGCGACATGGCGCAGCAAGCGCGCCTTCAGGTCCGCTGCCACCTCGACGACCACCTCGGCGGAGGGCATCGTCGTGATTCCGCGATCCCAGAACTCCACCTCGAATGACAAACGCGTCCAGCCCTCTCGCTCCAGCCGCTTGGCGTAGGTGGTCTTTCCTGCACCACCTGGCCCGCACATCATCACGACGCGGGATCCTAGGATCTTGTTCACTGCCACCGGGCCGAGGTTACGCTCCGCCACTGACGTTGAGACTCACAGCTCCGCTCATCGCTGATCTGGATCCGATCGGACTTGATCAACACGCCCTAGGTCGCTTGCAGCCGCACGTCTACGTGCCTAACGCGCAGGCCGCAGGCGGGAAATGCATCAAATAGGCTGGAAGACAATCAATCCCACAGTGCCGAGAACGATTATTATGTCAACTAGACGCCGGGTTTGCATCAGAGGACCGATCGGCGCGGTGGCAAGATGCCAGTGCCTGTAACCGCTCAGATTCCCGCGCTTCATGACGCGGCCCCCACCTCGGCGATCGCCGGCCGGAGGTCTGCTTCACGCTTGCGCGTCTCACAAAGCGAGTTCCCAGCCCGTGGCTGCTATTGGTTTTGCCAAAACTATTGCCGTAGTGCGCTTTCAGGAAATTAGTTGACGTAATCACCGTTATCGGCCGAGTGTTACCCCCCCGTCCCGGCCGTCCATGGGCGCAGCAAGACACAGCCGATCACTTGCATGCGGCCCGCGTGGAGTCCCACCGTGATCAGCGAGAGCGCCCCACGGCTGCGATCAAGCCTCGAGGGCGACCAAGCGGCACTCCTAGCTATGCATCCCTCACTGGCATGCGTACTTGCATACCAACGCCAAGTTGCTGCCCTGATCGCCGATGGCCTGACCAATCAGGCCATCGCTGCCCGTCTGGTGATCTCCCCTCGCACCGCGCAAGGGCATGTGGAGCACATCCTGGCCAAACTGGGCTTCAACTCCCGGACGCAGGTCGCGGCCTGGGTCGTGGACCGAACGCACGACTAGAACCGACGCAACTCATACGGGCATTGCTAGCGCTGTTGTTGCGAAACCCGTCGTTCGAGCCTTTGCTTGTGCTACTTGTTCCTACGGCTGCACGCTGTGGCGCGCATCTCCACTCTCGGTAGCCCACGAGATGAGAAGGCGCAGAGCCTGCTGGGAAGGTGATCCGGGTGGTGCCGTCATGACCATGATCGACTGATCGGGGTCGTGTGGGCAGGTGAGCATCTGCCAATCCAACGTCAGATCACCGGCCACAGCATGGTGAAATTGTTTGGTGCCGAACGTTTTATAAGCGACGTCGTGTAACGCCCACCACTGTCAGGCGAAGTGGGTATCGAACCAGTCGAGCATCTGCGCGGGCTGGGCGACCGTTGGCGCACCTGCCGCTGTAGATGCGGTGCCGGAAGACGTTCAGGCGTCGTTCCAGCGAAGTTGGACATCCCGGTCGTGGCGCGCGCCGGGCACCTAGAGCACTGGGTGGCCGGCGCGCGCACGAGGCTGTGGTGTGGAGATGAGGCGTGAGTGGGGTCGTCAGCACTGGTTCGTGCCGAACTCCTCCGAGAAGGAAGACTTCGACATTGCTGACTACTGCCGTGTTGAACTAATCGATGTGCGAATCGAACCACTCGAGCATAAGTTCGGGATGCGCACCGAAATAGTTGTAGCCCCGGAACCGCTCGGTGGTGTCCTCGATCCAGAACAGCTTCTTGTCCTGCGCCGCGATGTTGTCGTAGATGGTCTGAACGTCGGATGGCTTCGTGAGGGAGTCCTCGTGTACTTGCACCACGAGCGTGGGCAGCTGTACCGATTTGGCATGCTCGATCGGCGACAGCTCGTCGATATGGAAGCCGGTGCGTTTGTGGATCGCCGCGTCGAACAACTCGGGCCCATTGTCGATGTCGGCGTCCTCGGATGCGCGTTCGATGAATGGGCGTGCAGAAACCGGCTGCAGTGCGATCAGTGACTTGATGTGGCTGAACTCGTCGGGATGTTTGTCGATGGCGACGATCGTCGAGTCGCAACCGAGGCATACGCTGAGAAGCGAGGTTTTCATATTCGACGTGTCCTTGCGTGATTTCGCGTATCGCAGCGATCCGATCACGTCTCGATACTCGAGGAGACCGATGCCGACGGTGCCGCCGTTTCCTGAGCCGCTGAGCCCGTGGTTGCGCAGGTCGTACGCCAGGACGTTGTAGCCGGCGTCGTGGAGAGCCTTGTACTGCGGCAGGAAGCTGACCTCGAAGCCGCCGAAGTTCGTCCATGGTTCCAGGTGTCCCGGATAGCCGTATCGATTCCCTGGCATGAAGTGGTTGCAGATGACGAGGCGATCGGACTCCGCTGGCATGAACCAGCCCTCGAGGGGCACGCCGTCGAGGGAGGGGAAAAAGACATCCTCGTAGTCCAGGCCGACCTCGTCGGGGCGCCGAAAGATCGGCGTTCTGTACGACGTGGCGAAGAAGTCTGCCAGGCCGTCGATCACTTCGTTCGATTTGTTATCGGTCACGGGAGTTCACTCCTATGTTGCCGGGACCGGTGGCGTCGCGGTAGCACCCATCCCGGCATCGCTGATTCAGATGTTCTACATGTCTCGCGGAGCGCGAGACGCCAGGCATCGGTTGAAGGCCTAACCAGTTCCTCATTTCTCCATGGAGCCGGCATCGACCGGCAGCGCCACGCCGGTGATGTACCGCGACTCGTCCGAGGCAAGGAAGAGCAGCGCGTTCGAGACGTCGTCGAGTTCCACCCAGGGCACGGGGATCAAGTTCTGCTGGGCGAACCCGGCCCGCGCGTCCTCCACCGTCGGCCGGGGGAGGTCCGGTCGGAACAGTTTTAGGACGGCATCGCTTAATCCCATTCCTGTCGGGACGATTGTGGTGTGGATGGTGTTTACCCGGATGAATTCGGGAGCAAGCTCGATGGCGAGCGTGCGCATCAATCCCACGACGCCGTGCTTGGCCGCCGAATAGTGGGCCAAATTTGGGGTACCACGTAGGCCGGAGCACGAACTGGTGAGCACGATGGATCCACCCTTGCCGGCGATGAGATGAGGGATCGCGGCGGCGCAGGTGTTGTAGACACCCACCAAATTCACATCGAGCAGGTCCTGCCACATCTCTGAAGTCAGTTCGAGCGTTCGGGCCGGTGACATCACCCCCGCGTTGGCACTGACGATGTCCAGGGCACCGAAACGTGCCACACCTTCGTCGACGACCGCGGTCAACCCTTCCCGGTCCCGGACGTCCGCGCGACGAGCGAAGATTCGTCCGCCACTTTCCTCCACGAGCGAGACGGTCTCGGCGAGATCGGTCTCGGCGCCGAGTGCATACGGGATCGTGTCGACGTTCCGGCAGATGTCGATCGCGATGATGTCTGCCCCTTCCTGCGCCAGCCGCACGCAATGGCTGCGGCCCTGTCCCCGCGCCGCTCCGGTCACGAGCGCCACCTTGCCGGACACTCGCCCCTGTGTGTGAGCCACTCGTTTCCTTTCCGTCGAAGTTTCTGTCAACGCGCGCCGTACGGGAGGGTTCGTTCCTCATTCAGGTCCCACACCACGGCTTTGGATCGCGTATAGAGGTCGATAGCGTCGAATCCGTTCTCGCGGCCGTATCCGCTTTCCTTCATCCCACCGAAAGGAACGGTCGGATGGATGGCTCGGTAGGTGTTCACCCACACTGTGCCCGCTTCCAGGTTCCGTGCCAGATATTGGATGGCGCGCGCGTCGTTGCCCCAGATTTGGGCCGTGAGCCCCATCCGTGCTCCGTTCGCCCGAGCGAGAACCTCGTCGATGTCGGAGTACCGCAGCACGCTGGCGACCGGGCCGAATACCTCTGTGCTGGCGACGATGTTGTCATCAGTGACGTCTATGAGGACGGTGGGGCGATAGAAGTACCCCTCACCCAGTGCCCCCTCGTCCGCTCGACAGCCACCCGCCAGCCGGGTCGCGCCCTGACCGACAGCGGACGTGACGATCGAGTCCACCCGCTCGAGTTGCCGTCCGCTGATCAGCGCGCCCATCTGCGACGCTGGATCGCGCGGCGGGCCTACCCGGATCGACCGGGCGAGCGATTCGATCCGGTTCACCGCCTCGTCATACAACGCGTCGGGCACGAAAATGCGCGATCCCGCTGCGCAACTCTGCCCGCTCTTGACGAAGTTCGAATGCAGGATCGACGGAATCGCCGTGTCGAGATCGGCATCCTCGAGCAGAATTACGGCGCTCTTACCGCCGAGTTCGAGGCTCAGCGGCGTGATGGTCGCCGCAGACTGTGCGATCACCGCCCGGGATGCCTCCGGGCTTCCCGTGAACACGAGCATTCCGATCTCCGGGTGCTCAGTCAACGCGCGGCCCGTGATCTCGCCGCGCCCGGTGACCACATTGACAACACCCGGCGGAATCCCTGCCTCGAGCGCGAGTTCCGCCATCCGGAACGATGACATCGGCGCAATCTCTGGCGCCTTGAGCACGAAGCAGTTCCCGGCAATCAGCGCCGGCCCGGCCTTCCAGCCGAACATCATCGGGTTGCCGTTGAACGGGTTGACCCCGGCCACGACGCCGTACGGTTCCCGCGCCTGATATGCGACGCGGTCCGGATACTGCGCGAACGATCGGCCCTCGATCTTGTCGGCCATTCCCGCGTAGTACGTCAGCCAGCGGGCTCCGCCGTCGACGTCGCCGAGTGCCTCTCGTCGCAGGTGACCGACGTCGTCGGTCTCGAGGTCGGCGAGTTCGTCACGCCGTTCGGCGATCAGCTCGGCCCAGCGGCGGACGAGCCGACCCCGTTCGTCGGGGGCCATGTCTCGCCACGTCTCGCGAAAGACCTGCCCGGCGGTCGTGACGACCTCGTCGACGTGGCCGGCCGACGACTCGAACGCCTCCGCCCACACCTGACCTGTTGCCGGGTTCTCGATCGGGATGTACTCGCCCGACTCCGGAACGACGGAACCTCGCGCCCCGACGATTCCCACTCGCGGCATGTGCGCCACCGTGGCCATCTCTACCTTCTCTCTGTGGATGTCAATACGTATCGGCCGCGCGTTCCCGGTCTCGCGGCGGCGCGGTGTGCCTCTGCCGCGTCCTCGAACGGAATCGTGCCCGCGACGCGCAGAGCGATCTCGCCGCGCTCGGCCATCCGGACCAGATCCACTGTCTGATCGGTGTTCGGGCGGGCGTTCAAGAACCGCCAGTCGAGCCCGCTGTTCGCCGGAGGCTCCCCGACCGCGCTCACAGCCGCACCTCCGGGCTCGATACCAGCGAGAACCGACCGGTCGACCGGTGCGGTCGCGAAGAGCGCGTCGGCCGGGCCGCGCAGTGCCCGCCGTAGATCGGCGGCAACATCACGCGAGGTGCGTGAGATGAAATGCCCGCCCCGCCCCTCGATGAAATTTCTGTCGCCGTCATCGGCGACACCCGCAACGGCGATGCCGCGGTGCACCGCCAGATCCATGGCGAAGCCACCGACTCCTCCTGCGGCACCCAGGATTGCAAGTGTGTCGCCTCGCTGTAGCCCCAGCAGTTCCAGAGCCTGGAATGCGGTGTTCCCGTTGAGCGGCAGAGTCGTCAACGCGGCCGGTGATAGCGATGGCGGGCAGGGCGTTGCCGATTCGATTGGAACGACGATGTAGTCCGCCTGCGTCCCCTCGCGGGTGTCGAACCAGTACCGCCAGCCGGTTACGGTAAGACCGATGAGTCCGGTATCGACGTGGGGTCCTACTGCATCAATGCGACCGGCATAGTCCCAGCCCAACACCAATCGTCCGGCCAGCTCGGTATTCTCGCCGTAGTGCCCGGCCCTGGTCTCGAGATCGACCGGGTGCACACTGGCCGCCTCCACCCTGACCCGGGCTCCGCCGGGTCCTGGGTGGGGCATCGGAATCTCTGCTATTTCGATGACTTCCGGTCCACCGAAACGGCTGACCGTTACCGCTCGGTTCATGACATACCTCGCTGCGCAGCTCCGGCGTCCATGATTCCGCATAGTCCGCCGGGTGTGGAGACCCAGTTACTGAATCCACCACTCAATTCGGCGCCATCGCCGAGCGGACTGATTCGTGGGCGTCGCGATTTCCGCCGCGTCGCGACGTTCCTACCGACACCAGCAGGATCGCCCCCATCCCGATTACCGCGAAGACGGAGAACGTGTAGAAGTTCCATTGGTAGCCGAGCGTGGACGCCGCGATCCACCCGCCAATGATCGGACCGACGACTGCGCCCGCGCGACCGATTCCAATAGTGAGTCCGATTGCGGGAGCCCTCAAGGTTCCACTGAAAACCGTGCCCACGTAGCCCATGATCAGGATCTGGGTGCCGATCGTCCCCAGGCCCGCGATTGCCACGAAGACGTACAGCATCGGCAGTGGCATCCGGAAGCTGAGCATCAAGATCGATACCGCAGCGAGCAGCAGCACCGTTGCATTGACCTTTCGCGACCCCAGTCGATCGGCGAGGGTCGAGGCGATGAGGACTCCGACCATGGCGCCCGCGTTGAGCACGAGGAGGAACATCAGTGAGCTTCCGAGCGAGTAGCCGGCTTGCTTCATGATTTGGGGCAGCCATGTGCTGATGCCGTAGGTGATGAGCAGACCGCAGAAGGCTGCGACCGTGAACAGGGTGGCTGCACGCCGGTGCGCCGGCTTCAGGAGAGCGCGCATCGACGCGGAGTCGGACCCGGATGACTCGTTCGATGCTCGATGGATCCGCTCCACACCGAAGTCGTGGGCGATCGCATCGGCGTCCTCCACCCGTCCACGGCTCATGAGGTACGCCGGCGACTCCGGGAGGTACCGCAGAGCCAGGGGGAAGACCGTGACAAGCGGGAGGAGGCACAGTGCGTACATCCATCGGAACCCGAGGTCGGGCAGTAAGACGATCCCTGCGACCGCGGCAGCGATCCCGCCGAGGCAGTACCCGCAGCAGGACAGAGCGTTGTTGAGCTGGCGCCGGCTAGGGGGTGAGAACTCGATGATCAGCGCAACGGACACCGGGACGAATCCGCCCAGGCCGAGGCCCCCGATGAATCGGAGGATCCCGAAGACCTCGGGGCTAGGCGCGAGGGCGCACAATCCCATCGCGGTCGCGAACCACACCATCGATCCGAGAAATAGCCGTCGCGGTCCGAACCGTCCCGTGGCCGCCCCCGACGCGAGCGCTCCGATGAGCATTCCCACGAGGGTGAGACTGCCGATGGCACCAACCTCCATTGCGGTGAGACCCCACCGTTCGTACCCCAGCAACGATGGCACCGTGGCGCCATAGACGACCAGGTCGTACCCGTCGCAGATCAATGCGGCGAAGCAGAGCGCCACGATGACGTTCGGACTTCGGTGTCTTCCTGTCGAGCTGCTGCCGACTGCGCCGCTCGCACTCTCGGCGTCACGCGATACCGTCATGATCTTCCTTCGTCGTATCGATGTTTCGGTGCCATGAGTGCTGGCGTGGGGCCGGGTGGGACGCGACAGTCCCACAGCCGCACTGGTCAATCGCGAGTCGCGGGAATCATGGTGGCGACGAATGTGGCGGAACGATCACTCCGGTTGCTCCAGGTGTGCTTGGTTCCGCGTTGGACGAATGTGTCCCCGGGTCGCAGGAGCGTCTCGGAGTCCTCGAGCACGGCATACAGCTCGCCGGTCACGATGGTGACAATGTCGATGGTCTCGGTGACGTGCAGTCCGCTGATGGCGTCGTCGGCGGTGTAGGCGTCCCCAGCTTTCAGGTCGCCGAGGGCGCTCTCGTAGCCCGCCGCCGCATCCCACTCGCTGTCCGGCGGGAACGTCGCGAGCCGCACGACGACACCCTCGGCCGGAGGTGCGAGAGCGACGGTGCCGTCGAGGGTGTCCTTCGCATCTACCGACGCCGGAATGGTGTCGGCCTGCCAGACGTCGGCGACGGTAAATCCGTCGGTGACGGCACGGGTGGTGGTGTTCTCGTCCAGTACGATCGTGGATTTTCCGTCGCCGCTGACGCCGGACACGACGCGCCGGGCCTGGAATTGCTTGTGGTCGGAAGGCATGGTGTTCCCTTTCTCGGGGTTGTGGTTGTGAGGAAGTCGTCGATAGGTCAACAACGCTCGGATCTATTGGTCGTGAAGGATGACGCCACGAATCAGCTTGCCGTCCTTCAGGTCCCGGAATCCCTGGTTGATGTCTTCGAGGCGGTAGTTCTTGGTGGCGAGTTCGTCGAGTTTCAGGTCGCCCTTGTCGTAGAGGCGGAGCAGCCGGACGATGTCGTAATGCGGGTTTCCGGAGCCGAACATGGTTCCCTTGATGGTCTTTTCGAACTTCGTCAGCACGGCACCCGACACGTGCACGGTGAGCTTTTCCGGTGCGGCCAGCCCGGTAACCACGACGACGCCGCCCCTGCCGACGGCGTCGAACGCGTTCTGCACGACCTCTTCGTCGACGACACCCACGGTGACCAGCGCCTGATCTGCGCCCTGACCCCAGGTGATCTCGTTGATCTTCTCGGCCGCCTCGGCCGCCGACGCGAACGCGTGGGTGGCGCCGAACTTCAGGGCGGTCTCGCGCTTGAACGCCACCGGGTCGACGGCGACCACGTACTTCGCACCGGCACTGACCGCGCCCTGGACGGCATTGATGCCGATTCCGCCGATTCCGTAGATGACCGTGGTGTCCCCGACGCGCACACCGCCTGCGTAGACCGCGGTGCCCCAACCGGTCGGCACACCGCAGCCGACCAGGACTGCCGTCTCGAGCGGCAGCCAGTCGTCGACCTTGACGACGGAGTGCTGTGACAGCGTCGCACGTTCGGAGAAAGTGCCGAGCATGCAGAGACTGCCGAAGTCGAGGCCGTCTCCGTGGTACCGCGTCCCGCCGTCGGGGAAGGTCCCGAGGACGGCGTTGGCGCCGAGGTCACACAGGCTCTGTCGGCCGGTGGAGCAGTAACGGCAGCTTCCGCAGGACGGGATGAAGCTACAGACGACGTGGTCGCCGGGTGCGACCTTGGTCACCCCGGGGCCGACCTTTTCGATGATGCCGGAACCTTCGTGACCTGCGACTATGGGATATCTAGGCGTGAGGTCGCCGTCGAGCAGGTGCAGGTCGGAGTGGCAGAGTCCGGAGGCGACGAATTTGATCTGCACCTCGCCGACTCCGGGTTCGTCGATGTCGAGTTCGCGGATCTCGAACTCTGTGCTGTTTTCCAGCAGCACAGCAGCTTTGGTCTTCATGGATGTCTCCGTATCGAAAGAGTCAGTGGGGAAGTATTTTTCAGAGCTTCATCAGGACGGTTCGTTCTTCGGTGTGTTCGGCGACAGCCTGGAATCCGTACTTAGCGCCGTACCCGCTCTGCTTCTGCCCGGAGTGCGGAAGGGAAGTGGCCCACGCGCCATAGCAGTTGACCCATAACATTCCGGCCCGGATGCGGCGGGTGAAACGGTGCGCGCGGCTGAGATTCTCCGTCCAGAGACCGCCGGCGAGACCGAACTCCGTGCCGTTGGCGAGCGCGAGTGCCTCCTCCTCGTCCTGGAACCGGACGACGTTGACCACCGGGCCGAACACCTCTTCGCGGGCAATGCGCATCTCCGGCGTGACGTCGGCGATGATCGTCGGCTGATAGAAGTTCTCGTTGACGTTCCAGCCCGCGTCCGCCGACCTACCCCCGAGAACCACGGTGGCGCCGTCCTCGATGGCACCGTCGACGTGTCCCTGGACCCGCAGGCGCTGACTGGTCGAGATCAGGGGGCCGATGTCGCTGCCCGGTTCGAATCCCGGTCCGACGGTGAACCGCCGCGCCTCCTGCTGCAACCGATCCACCACCTCGTCGTAGCATCCGGCCTGAACGAACAACCTCGACCCGGCGACACAGACCTGACCGGCGTTCGTGAAGATGCCCGCCGCCGCACCCACGACCGCGGCCGACAGGTCCGCGTCGTCGAAGATGATGTCGGGGGACTTTCCACCCAGTTCCAACGTCATCCGCTTCATGTTCGTGGCCGAGGCCTCGACGATGCGGCGCCCGGTGGCGGTGGAACCGGTGAAGTTGATGCGCGCGACCCCGTGATGGCGGGCGAGATGCTCGCCGGCCACGGAGCCGACACCGGGAACGACATTGAGGACCCCGGGCGGCAAGCCGGCCTCTGCGGCCAGTTCCGCTACCCGCAGCGCCGTGAACGGGGTCAGTTCCGAGGGCTTACCGACAACCGTGCAGCCGGCAGTGAGGGCAGGCGTGACCTGGCGCAGGAACGCGGCGGCGGGCGCGTTCCACGGGCAGATGGTGCCGACCACACCCACCGGAACCCGCAGGGTGTGCGCGAAGAGGCCGGTGCCCTGATCACTGGTCCTACCGGTGAGTTTGGTTGCCCACCCCGATGTTTCACGGATGGTGTCCGCTGCCCAGCGAACGTAGGCGAGCGATTGTCTCGCCGGCATCCCGTTCTCGAGCACGTCGAGTGCGGCGAGTTCGTACGCGTGGCGCTCGATCAGCTCGGCCCACGCCCACAGCAGGTGACTGCGCTCGCGCCCGGGGGTCTCGCTCCAGGTTTCGAATGCCCGGGTCGCGGCGGTCACGGCGGCGTCGACGTCGTCTTCGTCGGCGAGATGAACGATGCCGAGTTCCCTGTCGGTCGCGGGATCCAGCACGGGCAGCAGTTTCCGGCCCGCCCGGGCGCTGACGCGGCCATCGATCCACGGCAGCCACTCACCGCGGGCCAACGCAGGGTCGGCGTCTCCGGGCTGAACCGGACAGATTGTTTGTGGTGTCAACGGAGGTACCTCCGACCTCGACAGCGGCTAGTCGTCGTAAGATCCAGCTTGCCGCATCATGGATCAAATATGATGCGGCAAACGTAACAAGCCTCCGATGGTGTGTCAACCATCACAACAATCAGGTAGGTCAGGCTTCGCGCTGCCGGTTCACCTGACTTCCAAGTATTCTCGAATCTCGATGCACCGCAGCGATTTCCGGATTCCACGCGTGATTCGAGTGGCGCCGCGAACCTATGCGGCGGGCGCTCTGCCAAGCGTGCGCTGAGTACGTCCACGCGCCCGGGTTGACGTCCGAAGTTGCGAATAAGTGACGGGAGACGAGCGCTGCGTCGGGTGCAGAAGGGGCGTCACCATCGTGCGGCAGCGCCCGATCGAAGATCGACCGCCATGTCCGCGCTGTCGGCAAACTCCATGGCGCTGGGATAGCGAACGGGCCGGAGATCTCCGGCCCCGGTCATTCTCCGGTGTCGAGGGAGTCGGCGTGCGCTTCCTCGGCCGTCGCGCGTCGTCCGTCGGCGATCGCGACACCGAGCACCACGGCCAGAGCGGCGCATCCCGCCAGGTAGGGCGGTGCGGGCAGTGTCGCCGCTGCCAGCACGACCAGCGCGGCCAGGGCTATCGGTCGCGATATCGGCATATCGCGCATCACCGCTCGCATGTACCAGGTCTGCGCGGCGAAGAAGAGGAACGGGCCACCGAAGAGAAACGCATTGGTCACAGCATCCGTGTGACCAGTCGGATGCGCGATCACCAATTCATCCCCGACCGCGATCGCGAGCAGTCCGGCGACCATTACCAAGAGAGTGTTGATGGCATAGCGGCTGGTCCGCACCGGGTCCCGGCCGGCAATGACCTGACTCACCGCGCGTGGTTCGGAACGGCGGAAATATGCCCACCACACGGCAATGGTGCCGATCACTGCGACTGCACCGGTGAAAAGGGTCATCGGTTCCAGGGGTGCATCGGCAACGGAGGATCCGGTCGTGAGCACCGTTTCCCCCAGCGCGATGATGAAGAAGAGCCGGGCTCGCTCGAATTGATGTTCGGCCGCGAAGTCGACGCGTTCGGAGTGGAATCGTTTTCCCGGCAGGGGGTGTGCGGTCAGGAGGCCAAGGAGGTCGATCACCGTCGCGATACCCCACAGAACCAATCGGAGGGGACCGTCGACCACCGCGCCTATGATCCACAGCGGTGCGGTTGCCACGAGCCACACCAGCGCACGCTGGAAGTGTCGGCGCATGACGTCGTCGAGCCCGGTGGTCAGCAGCCAGAGCGTCCGTCCGATCTGGATCGTGAGATACGTCGCGACGAACAACCACCCCGCCTCGCCGAATGCCTCCGGCGCCGCGACATTCATGAACAGACCGAGCACCATGATCACCAACAGCATCATGCGAACCGGTGACCGGTCGGGGTCGGTCAGGGAACCGGCCCACGCCGTGTAGGACCACGCGAGGAACACCGCGACGTACAGCATCAGCGTCTGCGCCAGTCCCGTCCAGGTGAGATGTTCGACCAGATGGTGCACCAGCTGCCCGATCCCGAACACGTAGACGAGGTCGAAGAACAGCTCGAGGGGACTGACGCGCGGATCTCGTGGATCACGCTTCAGAGGTCGCGGCCCCGATGTGCTCATCATCTACATCCTCCCGCGACTCCGGTTCCCACATGTCAGGTCTTCTGGATCATCTTCCCCATGAAGTGTCCGCTGACCCGGTCAACCACAAACGACGGAAGCCGAAAGGCGATTGTCACAGTGCGGTCCGCACGCCACCTCACGCCGGACCTGCCCCGGCAGTGCATCCCGTCGGAGGAGAGTCCGTCCCGATAGAGATCCCGGGGTTCACCAACCGCCGAAGGACAGTCCCCCGTTCACCGAGAGTGTCTGCCCGGTGATCTGGCCGGCCTCCCCGGAAGCGAGGAATGTGACAGCGTCGGCCACTTCCTCGACCGCCGGCGGCCGGCCTGCCGGGAATCGCTTCAATGCCTTGTCGAAGAGCTTCTGCTGGAAGCTCTCGGTGGCGAAGATCCGATCCCAGGACGGCGTACCCGAGGTGATGGTCATCGCAACACCGTTGACCCGAATCTGCCACCGCGAGAGTTCCTTCGCGAGTGTTTTCGTCAGCAGGATCACCCCAGCACCAGCGGCTCCCATGATGGATTCGCCGGAAGTCGGGGTCCGGGCCGCATCTGTCGTCAACATGACCACGGCACCACCACGTACGCGCAGGCCTGGCACCGCGGCGTGCACGGGGTAGATCCGGGGGAAGAAGCGCGATACGAAGGCACGCTGGAGCTGATCGCCCGTCATCTCCGCGAAGGGTGTGGGTCCGAACTCCCCCTGCGCCCCGGCGCTGACCACGATGTCGATGGCCCCGAAGTCACGCACCACTCGGCCGGCAACCTCGGCGATGCTGTCGTAGTCACCACAGTCACCTGCCTCGAAGCGCGCATGATCCGAGACCTCACGCAGGCGATCCATCGCGTCCTTGCCACGCTCGGCCGACCGACCGTTCACCACTACCGTCGCACCACGCTTGGCCAGCCGCACGGCGGTCTCGAGCCCCACACCGCTGGTCGCTCCGGTGATCAGTGCAACCTTTCCATCCAAGTCGGTCTCCGAACCGGCACCCATCGCTCTACCTCCAGCACTCTTGTCGTGAATTACGAACCTCAATACCGTAACATGGATGATATATGATGCGTAGTCTCTACGAGTTTCCGCGCTACTTCATGCGCTGTCGATTCCGGCCTATCGTGAGCAACTATCCAGACAAGGACACCCCATGCCCGACTTTTCGATCTCCGAGTTCCTCCGTCCCGGCGATCTCGTCGCCGTCGGCGAGGCCACTGCCGAGCCGCGCACCCTCGTCGCACGCTTCCTCGACGCTGCCCGCGACATCGACGACGTGACGGCCCTGTGCGGATACGCTCTCGACGACATCTGGCACAGCGTGCCTGACGGGCACCCCACGGTGATGTCCTACGCCGCACACGGGTCCTTGCGGAAGCTGGCGGCCACCGGCCAACTCCAGATCCTGCCGTGCCATCTCTCGAGTGTGGTCCGGTTCATTCGCAACGGCACCCTTCCGGTCGACGTGGTCCTCATCCAGTTGCCGCCCGCGGACGCGGACGGCTTCCACAGCCTGGGAGGGACTGTGGGCTACCTCGTCGACGCACTCGACTCGGCACGCGTGGTTCTCGCCGAGATCAACCCGAACATGCCCCGGACCAACAGTTCCCGCCGCATCCACCAATCCCAGATCACCGCGACCATCGCTTCCGACAACCCGATGCCCGGTTCCCCGACCCGACCGGCCACCGAGGTCGACCGGACCATCGCGGCAAATGTGGCAACCCTGATTCCCGACGGTGCCAGTCTGCAGCTGGGCGTCGGCGCGATACCCGCCGAGATCACCAAGGTGATCCGAGAACGATCAGGATTGCGGATCCGGTCCAACCTGATCGGAGACTGGGTTCTCGATCTGGTGGATTCCGGTGCCGTCGACATCAGCGTGGCCGGGTCGTGCACCACCGGGATGGCACTCGGGAGCCGGCGACTGTACGACTTCGTCGACGGCAACACCGGTATCGACTTCGTGCACCTGGACGAACTTCTGGCACCGGACACCCTCGCATCCTGCGACCCGTTCATCGTCGTCAACTCCGCTCTCCAGGTCGACCTGCTCGGGCAGGTGAACGCGGAATCACTCGGTGGCCTCTACGTCGGCGCAGTCGGCGGACAGGTCGACTCCTTCCGCGCCACCCGGATGGCGAAATCCGGGCTGTCGGTCGTCGCGCTGCCGGCCACCAATCCAGCCGGTGACAAGAGCTCCATAGTTGCGCACCTCGACGGCCCGACAACGTCACTTCAGAGCGACGTCGACATCATCGCCACCGAGTACGGGGTCGCGGACCTGCGCGCGACGACGGCAGCCCAGCGCGCGGAACAACTGATCGCCGTCGCCGCACCGGCACACCGCGACAAGCTGCGCGCCGAACTGGCCCGCGGACACCGAACCGAGCGGTGACCCCGACACGAGTCGAATCACAGACACAGGAGCGGTCGCGCCGACGGCGAGTGCTGACCGCGTTGATGCTCGGCAATGCGCTCGTGGCCTTAGACACGACGATCATCGCGACCGCGGTCCCCGCGATCGTCGAGGACCTCAAGGGATTCGAGCAGTTTCCCTGGCTGTTCTCCGCATACCTGTTGTCCCACGCCGTCACGACACCGATCTTCGGCAAACTATCCGACACCGTGGGCCGCAAACCCGTCATATTGCTCGGGATCGGTATCTTCTTCCTCGGTTCGACGCTGTGCGGGTTTGCCCAGTCCATGACCGCGCTGATCGCGTTCCGTGCCCTGCAGGGCCTCGGTGCGGGGGCAGTGCAACCCACGGTCCTGACGATCGCCGGCGACATCTACACCCTGCGCGAGCGGCCACGAGCGCAGGGATACATCGCCAGTGTGTGGGCCGCCGCGTCCGTCCTGGGCCCGGCCGTCGGGGGATTGTTCGCCGAGTACGGATCCTGGCGGGCGATCTTCTTCGTCAACGTCCCGATCTGCGCGGCGGCGGCCCTACTGCTCAGCCGAAATTTCCGCGAGGACGGTACGGACCCACGGAAGAGGGACGGGCGACCGGACGTGCTGGGTGGAGTGCTGCTGACCCTCGCGGCCGGGCTTCTAATGCTGGGACTTCTGGAGGGCGGCCGGAGCTGGGTGTGGGGGTCTACGACGTGGATCGCAATCGTCACGATCGGCACGGTCTGTCTTCTGCTGTTCGGGGTCGTCGAGTGGCGGGTACGCAACCCGATCATGCCGCCCTGGATTCTCGGCCGGCGGACCCTTCTGGGCACGGTTCTCACCTCGGCAATCATTGGTGTGGTCGTCACAGAGCTCACTTCCTACGTCCCGCTGTTCTCACAGAGCGTTCTCGGAACGACCGCCCTCACCGGCGGCTTCCTGCTCACACCGCTGACGTTGGCGTGGCCGCTGTCCTCGAGCCAGTCCGGGCGGCTCTATCTGCGAATCGGATTTCGCCGCACAGCGTTGGCGGGAACAGCGATCACCATCGTCGGCGCCGGGCTGACGGTCCTGTTCGGTGAGAGCACGGCCGAATGGCAGATCGCGGGTGCGTGCTTCGTCGTCGGTGCCGGACTCGGGTTCATCACCAGCCCCACCATCATCGCCGCACAAGCGAGCGTCGAACGGCACGAACGTGGAGTCGTCACCTCCTGCACCACTTTCGCCCGCTCGATCGGTGGGGCTGTCGGGGCGGCCGGGTGCGGCGCCCTCGTCGCAGCGCAGGGCGGTGACCCGCAGTCACCGGCTCGGCTGGACGCCGCCCTGCACCCGGTGTTCGTCTGCCTCGCACTCGCCGCATGCGGGCTGATCGTCACCGTATCGATACTGCCGCGGCACATGCAGCTCACATCTCGACCGCACGAGATCCCCGACGGCATGTCCGACCGCCGCGGACGAAAAGTGTCAGGCAAGTAAGTCGTTCGTGCCGCCGGGCCGCCAGAGGTTCGATGTCGAGGATGCAGCTCGGCGCCCGACGGGAAAACCACGGATCGGGACGGTGCAAGCCGAATCGCGGAGAATCACCCATTATCTACTTGCGACAGCCCGACGCTGCACCGATGCCGCGGTGCGACATGGCCGCCTGCGGGACGCTGACACCTGTTCGATTGATCGCCGCTCTCGCGGCCGACGCGTTTCCATACATCCTCGACGCCTTCGTGTGCAGCTTCATTGCCCGCTGCGGACCCGGTCAGGTCCACAGCGGGCAATGCGGCGTAGCACCCGGCCCGCTTGTTAGCGGCTACTGCCTGCGCTGCCTTGCACGCCGCCCAGGCATCGCCTCACGGGGCGCTCGCGTGCTGCCGTTGCTGTGGATCGGCGATGCTGTCGCCGCGGGTGGCGACATTGCGAAACTGGTCACCGAGAGCAGAGCCGGCAATGAAGACGGCGCCCGCGACGAAGATGATGGAAACTCCCCACGTGGAGTGGGTAGGCGAGAGAGTGACCATCGTCAGTGCCGCAAGCGGAGCGAGGCCGCCGGCGAAGGCACCACTGACTTCTCGCCCGGCACCGAGACCGGACGTGCGGACATCAGCCGGGAACTGCTGGGCAAGAAAGGAACCGGATGCTGCCAGCAGTGTGGGCTGGACGATGCCGACAGTCAAGATCAGCGCCGCCCAGATGTAGATCGGGCGATCGGTGTCGAGGAGCCAGAAGAACGGGAACGCGAGGACGGCGATGCCACCTGCTCCGATCAGCATGACCCGGCGGGCACCCGCGGCGTCACAGAACCGTCCCGCCAACGGAACGGTGACGATCGCGACGGCGCTGGCCAGGCTGATGCCGAACGCTCCGACATTGGCCGCGACATCACGGAACTCGGCGAGATACGACAGCGAGAACGTCTTGAAGATGTAGCTGATGCTGTTGAGCCCGATTGTGGAAACCGCGACGACCGTCAGTCCGCGCCAATGGTTTCTGAGCAGATTGCGGAGTGGTTGCACCTTCTTCCGTGTCTGGGCGTCGGCCGCGAGCTGTTCGAACTCGGGGGTCTCGGGCAGGTTTCGGCGCATCCAGTAGCCCAGGGCGACGAGGACGAAGCTGAACAGGAACGGTACCCGCCATCCCCAATCGTGCAGAGCCTCGTCACTGAGGCTCGTCACGGCCGTCACTGCCAGCGAGGAGGCTAGCAGACCGATGTTGACCCCCAGCGCCGGCCATGCTCCCTGCCGGCCGCGAGACTTGCTGTCGGCGTGCTCGTAGGACATGGCGACTGCACTACCGAACTCGGCACCCGCACCGAATCCCTGCAGGAGGCGGAACACGATCAGCAGGATCGGTGCAGCGATTCCGATCGTCTCGTAGGACGGGATCAGGCCGATGAGGCCGGTTGCCACGCCCATGAGCAGAAGGGTGAACGTGAGCACCGCCTTCCGCCCGATCTTGTCGCCGAGGATTCCGAACACGATGCCGCCCAGGGGGCGAACCAGGAATCCGACCGCGAAGGTCGAGAATGCGGCGAGCGTGCTCACCGCTGAATTCTCCGACGGAAAGAAGATCGGGCCGAAGACCAATGCGGCCATCGATGCGTAGAGGTAGAAGTCGAAAAATTCGAGAGCGGTACCGACCACCACGGCGGGGCCGACGGACTTCGGCTTCCGACCTGGCGGAGTATCGGCAGCGGTGGGTGGTTTTGGTGGCTGGGTCACGTCGAGCCTCTTCTCTTCCATGCAACGTGTGACACACAGCACTATGCGTTATATATGATGCGATGTCAACGGTCGTTAGGTTTCCTTCGCATCACTCGATTCGATAGCGAGACGATGTCGAAACAGGTTGGTGCGCACTATTTTTAAACTCTTCCGAAGGGTCAGGGCGTTGGCAATGCCGGCCTCTCGGGCCGGCATTGGAGATGCTCACAGGATTCACGTTTGGGATCTCTCCGCCCAATGCCCGTAGGCCCGCTGGGGTTCCGCAGAGCGACGACTTCCGGGGCCCCCGCTGCATGCGGAGGCCCTGGAGGCAGATGTACTGGAGCACGGGCCACGATTGCCCCGGGGACCAGGATTTCTCACCGCAGCCGAACTAGGTTGAGCCTGATTACCATCCGGCTCACATATCGCACGACGCCAGGTCAGGCGGTCACTCTGCTCAGGCTGTGTGCGTAGGCGAGGATCTCGCGGGCGGTTTTGATGTGGGCGTAGTCGACGTGCATGTCTTCGTAGCGGACGGCGGCGAGTCCTTGGGCTTCGGCGGCCTCGAAGGCCTCGATCATGCCCGAGTAGAACGCGGTTTCGGCGTCGGACGGGCTGAACACCTCGTTGGCGAGGGCGATGTGCGAGGGGTGGATCAATACCTGGCCGCGGAAGCCGAGTTCGCGGTTGCGTTCGGAGAAGTTCCGCGCCCCGTCGTGGTCGGTGAGGTCCTGCCACACCCCGACCAACGGGAATTCGAGACCGTTGGCGCGGGCGGCGAGCAGGGCCCGGCTGCGCAGATACAGGGTCTCCTCCCCGGACGGGGTGAACTGGAACCCGACAGACCTGGACACGTCCGCGTCGCGGGCGGTCCCGGCGAACAGGGTCGCCACCCGAGGCGAGGCGACGGCGATCTTCTCGCAGTTCGCATACGCCTCCGCAGTCTCGAGGCAGCAGATGAACTCGAGTTTGCCGGCGTCGACGCCGTTGGCCCGTTCGAAATGGGTGACCAGGGCATCGAACCGGACGATATCTTGGGGCCCATAGGTTTTCGGCAGCACGAAGCCGTCGAGTCCGGGGACGGCGACAGCGGCGATGTCGTCGCCGGTGATCCCGGTGTCCAGTGCGTTCAGCCGCACGTACAGTCCGACATCCGCCCCGGCGTCCCGTAGTTGCGCGATGGTCCGGGCGGTCACTGCGCGTCCCTGGTCCTTCAGGTGCTCGGGTACAGAGTCCTCGAGATCGAGGATCAGGCCGTCGGCACCGGCGGCAATAGCCTTCTCGGCCCACCCCTCCCGATGCCCGGGCACGAACAACAACGAACGAAGCGGTCTCATGGCTTTCTCCCAATATGTGTGAAATCTTGCGTCAAGACTCGTGATTGCGGCCGCACACCGCTGATTGCGGCAGTCGGTTTCATGCTCGCGAACTCCGTCCGGATGGCGTCGGTGTCGGCGCCCAACTCCGGGACCCGGCCCGCTGCCACCGTCCACCCCTGCGCAAGGGCGGGCGGCACCAGGGCAGGGACCGGGCCGGCCGGGGTGTCGACGTTGCGCCAGCGGCCGCGGACAGACAGTTGCGGATGCTCGGCGAGGCCCTGGACCCCGTTGAGTCGGGCGTTGCCGATCCCGGCCGCATCGGCGGCCTGCTGGATCTCGGCCAGGGTGCGCTGCGCGCACCAGGCGGCGACGATCGCGTCGAGTGCGGTGCGCTCCCGGACGCGGTCGTCGTTGCGGGCGTACCGCGGGTCGTCGGCGAGGTCCGGGCGGCCCAGAAGGTCGGCGGCCAGGCGCCGCCATTCCCGGTCGCTGGTGGTGCCGAGCACCGCGGTCAGGCCGTCTGCGGTCGGGTAGGCCCCGTAGGGGGCGACCATCGGCGAGCCCATGCCGACCGGCTCGGGTTCGGCACCGCCGTGGATCACCTGGTTGAGGGCGAAACCCATCATCTCGGCGACCACGTCGAGCATCGCGATCGGGATGACCGCGCCGCGCCCGGTCCGCTCCCGCTCGTACAGCGCGGCCAGGATGGCCGAGTACGCATACAGTGCGGTGCCGATGTCGGCGATCGGAATCCCCGGTTTGGCCGGTTGCCCGGGCAGGCCGGTGATGGTGCAGGACCCGGCCTCGGCCTGGATGAGCAGGTCGTAGGCTCGTTTGTGATCGAGCGGTCCGCCGCGCCCGTACCCGGAAATGTCGACGATGATCAGGCGTGGGTACCGCCGGGCCAGCTCGTCCACGCCGAGACCGAGCCGGTCCAACGCACCGGGGGCGAGGTTGCTGACGATCACGTCGGCCCGTTCGAGCAACTCGTGCAGCAGGTCGTGGTCGGCGGGCGCCGTCAGGTCCAGCGCCGCTGACTCTTTGCCGTGGTTGAGCCACACGAAGTGCGCGGCCAACCCGCGCACCGCCCGGTCGTAGTGCCGGGTCGAGTCCCCGACCCCGGGTTGCTCGATCTTGATGACCCGGGCGCCCAAGTCGGCCAGGTGCCGGGTGCACAGCGGTGCGGCGATGGCCTGCTCGAGGCCCAGCACGGTGATCCCGTCCAACGGCCCGCTCATGTGAACCTCGGCTCACGTTTGTCGCGGTGCGAGGCAATACCTTCGGTCACGTCCGGGCCGCCGAAGCCGTAGAATTCGAGGCCCAGGGAGGCGTCGAAGAGCGGCATCGCCTGCCGGTACCAGTTGTTCAGGGCGTGCTTGGTGAACCGCAGCGCGCTGCGGGATCCGCGTGCCAGGTTCTCGGCAATGCCCAGGGCGCGGTCCTGCACGGCGTCGTCGTCCACACACACCGAGACCATCCCGATCCGTTCGGCCTCCTCGCCGGTGAGGACCTCGTTGGTGAGCAGGTGATACTTCGCCTTGGCCATCCCGCACAGCAGCGGCCAGCAGATGGCGGCGTGATCGCCGGCGGCCACCCCGATCCGCACGTGCCCGTCGACGATCTTCGCCCGCCGACCGGCCACCGACACATCCGCCAGCAGGGCGGCGACCAGTCCGGCCCCGACGGCGGGCCCGTTGATCGCGGAGACGATCGGTACCGGGCATTCGATGATGTTGCGGACCAGATCGCGGGCCTCGTGCATCACACGGGTGCGGGTATCCCGGTCCTTGACCATCGCGTCGATGAGGTCGAAGCTGCCGCCGGCGGAGAAGGCGCGGTCGCCGGCGCCGCGGATCAGCACCGCACGCACCGACTCGTCCCGGGCGATCGCCGCCCACACATCCGCCAGCTCGCGGTGCATGTCCGCACCGACCGCATGCAGATCCGGCCCGTCGAGCACGATCCGCAACAACCCATCCGACGGACGATCGATCGCCAACGTCGGGAACTCGTCATACGTCTTCACTGCTGTACCCCTACTTCCTCGAGAAGATTGTTCGGCTGGAGGTTGGGAGCCGCCCACGCGTCGAGCAGGTCGGCGGCCGCGACCTGTTCGGTTCGCGGCACCGATGGTCCGCGGGCGGGCGTCCGGCTCAGCCGCGGCGCCGGCGCCGGCTGCAGTACCCCACCGACTCGCTGGTATAGGCCGCGTTCGGCGTTGTGCGGGTCCTCGGCCGCCTCGTCGAAGCTCAGTACCGGGCTCACGCAGGCGTCGGTGCCGGCGTAGGTGGACTCCCACTCGTCCCGCGTTCGCCCGGCGATCGCCGTGGCGATGAACTCCCGCAAGTGTGGCCACCGCGTGCGGTCGTTCTGGTCGGGCCAGTGGGCAGTCTCGACGCCGAGGCCGGTGAGGAACTCTTGGTAGAAGTCGGGTTCGAGCGCGCCGACCGCGAGGTAGCGGCCGTCCGCGCATCGGTAGGTGTCGTAGAACGGTGCTCCGGAGTCGATCCAGTTGGTGCCCGGCTCATCGGCGAACAGTCCCGCCGCCCTCAGACCCTGCAGCTTGGCGGTCAGCAGGGCTACACCATCGACCATGGCGACGTCGACGGTCTGCCCGTGCCCGGACTTCGTCGCCTCCAGTAGCGCGCAGACGATCCCGAACGCCCCGATGGCTCCGCCGCCCGCGTAGTCGCCGAGGAGGTTGACCGGTGGCCGTGGCCGCTCCCCGTTTCCAGCCAGTGCGTGCAGCGCACCCGACTGGGCGACATAGTTGATGTCGTGTCCCGCCTCGTGCGCTCGCGACCCGCTCTGCCCGTAGCCGGTCAATCGCGCGTAGACGATCGCCGGGTTGTGGCCGAGCACCACCTCCGGTCCCAGACCCAATCGCTCGGCCACGCCAGGGCGGTAGCCCTCGACGAAGACGTCCGCGGCCGCAGCGAGCCGCAGTACCGTCTGAACGCCGCGCGGGTCTTTGAGGTCGAGCGCCACGGTCTCCACGCCGCGGTTGACCACGTCATGCTCGTCCCGCAGACCGTCGGTCTGGCTCAGTGAACGCGCCGAGCGGTGCGTCGGCCGCGCCACACGCACCACCTGTGCACCCATGTCGGCCAACAACATCGACACATAGGGCACCGGGCCCATGCCGGACAACACCAGTACTCGGGATCCGCCGAGGGGTCCGCTCATATCGTTCACTCCCTGAGGTGTTCGTGGATGCCGCCGGACGCGGCTGAGTTCGCCGCGGCCGACGGCCGGCCCGCAGTCCCCTGTCGGATCAGCGGGACCTCGGGAGTCGGACATCAGTAGGAGCGGGGAAGCCCCAGCACCTGCTGCGAGATGTAGTTGCGGACCATTTCCTGCGAGAAGGGGGCGTTGCGCAGCAGCCGCACCTCACGCCACAGGCGCTCGATGTGGTACTCCTTCGCGTACGCGTAGCCGCCGAAGGTGGAGAAGGCCCGGTCGCAGGCCTCGAAGCCGGCCTCCGCACCGAGGTACTTGGCTGCGGCCGCCTCGGCGCCGCAGGGTTGCTTGGCGTCGAACAGGTCGGCCGCCTTCATGGCCATGCCTTCGGCGGCCTCGAGCCTGATCCACGAATCGGCCAGGGGATGTGCGACGGCCTGGTTCTTGCCGATCGGCCGGTCGAAAACGATGCGCTCGTTGGCGTAGTTCGTCGCCAGGTCGAGGGCGGCGCGGCCCAGGCCGATGCCCTCCATCGCGACGCAGATGCGCTCCGGGTTCAAGCCGTCGAGCAGGTAGTAGAAGCCCTTGTCGACCTCGCCGACCACCTCGTGGTCGGCGACCTCGAGGTTGTCGATGAACAGTTCGTTGGTGTCGATCGCGGCGCGGCCGAGCTTGTCGATCTCGCGGATCGTGATCCGTTCGGGGTCCATGTTGGCGAAGAACAGGGTCATGCCGTGCAGCGGCTTGTCGTCGCGTCGCGGTGAGGTGCGTGCGAGCAGAAGGATGCGCTGCGCGTTCTTGGCGTTGGTGATGAATACTTTCTGGCCGTTGATCACCCAGCCGCCGTTGATCTTGGTGGCCTTGGTCTTGATGCGGGAGGTGTCGACGCCGGCAGTGGGCTCGGTGACACCGAACGCCATGAGCATCTCGCCACTGGCGAGCTTCGGCAGGTACTCACGCTTCATCTCCTCCGAGCCGTAGCGCACGATCGGTGCCGGCGGGAAGACGTAGAAGTGGACTGCCGAGCCGCCGCTCATGCCGGCGCCCGACGCGGAGATCTCGCCCATCATCACGGCGGCCTCCTTGAGACCCAGGCCGATGCCGCCGTACTCTTCCGGGATCATCGCGCCCAGCCAGCCTCCGGCGGCGAAGGCCTTCACGAAGTCCCACGGGTACTCGTGCTTGTTGTCCTTGTCGAGCCAATAGTTGTTGTCGAATTTGCGTGCCAGCGCGCGGGTCGCCTCGCGAACGACTTCGACGTTGCTCTGGTCGGTCTCACTCATCGGTTGTCCTTTTCTATGAACCCGTGAATACGGGGATGTCTTCGAGTGGGGTGGCCGGGTCGAGTGATGACATGTCCCCGACCGGGTCTCCGAGGAACCGCGACCGGATGGCGCGGCGCATGATCTTGCCGTTCTTCGTCTTCGGCAGCGTCGCCACCGTGTGGACGGTCGGGGCGAAGGACTTACCGGCGTTCCGCAGCGCCGTGGCCTGCAGATCGTCGAGGTCGACGCCGTCGTCGCGTACTACGGCGAACGCGACGGCACGCTGACCACGCAGCTCGTCCGGTACCCCGATCACCGCGACCTCCACGATCCGCGGATCCCGCAGCAGCGCCGCCTCGATCTCCGCCGGACCTACCCGACGACCCGACAGTTTGATCGTGTCATCGGACCGCCCATGGATCCGCCACACCCCGGCCGCGTCGACGCTGGCGAGGTCACCATGCACCCACACGTCGTCCCACCGCTTCCAATACGTTTCGAGGTACCGGTCACGGTCCTGCCAGAATCCGTGGGTCATGCCCGGGAACGTGTTCCGGACGGCGAGCTCCCCCACCTCGCCGACTAGGGGCGCACCGTCCTCCCCGAGGACGACCGCATCGACACCGGGCAGCGCCCCGTTGAACGCGGCGGCGGCCGTGGGCAGGAACGGGTACCCGATGACGATGCCGCCGCCGACCTCGGTTCCGCCGCTGTAATTGATGATCGGCCGGCGCGTCCGCCCGACCTCCTGGAACAGCCACCACCACGTGGGCTCGTCCCACACTTCCCCGGTGGAAACGAACGAGCGCAGCGTGGGCATCTCGCGCACCGCTCTGTCGCCGCCCGCCATCAACGCGCGGGCCGCGGTCGGGGCGATGCCCTGAACGGTGACCCCGTTGCGTTCGACGATCTCCCACATCCGGTCCGCGGCCGGGTAGGTGGGCAGACCCTCGACCATCACGATGGTGGCACCGAGCTGCAAAGGCCCGGTCATCAACAGCGGGCCCACCAACCACCCGAGGTCGGTGACCCAGGAAACCACGTCGTCGGCATGGACATCGAACCCGTAGGCGAAGTCCACTGCGGCCTTCACCCCGAAACCGCCGTGCGAGTGCACAATCCCCTTCGGGCGACCCGTCGTACCGGACGTGTAGACGATGGTGAGCGGGTCGTTCGCCTCGGTCGCCGCCGTCTCCACCGGTGCCGGATTCGGGTCCAGATCGTCGAAATAGACATCGCGACCCTCGGCCATTGCGACATTGGTGCCGAGGTGGCGGAGGACGACGACGGTGCGGACCGACGGCGCCGATTCGAGCGCCTGATCCGCGGTCTCCTTCATCGGCACCGGCTTGCCGCGACGGGTCGTGCCGTCCGCGGTGATCAACATGACCGCCTCGGAGTCCTGCAGCCGGGTGGCCAGCGCGTCCGGCGCGTACCCGGAAAAGGTCGGCACCGAGATCGCGCCGATCATCGCGATCGCCAGAAACGCGACCACGGCCTCCGGGACCACGGGGACGAACAGCACCACCCGATCCCCGCGCGTGACGCCGAGCTGGGTCAGGTTCGCCGCGAACCGGCGCACCTCCCGATCCAGTTCGGCGTAGGTCAACGTCCGCCGTTGCCCGTTATCCCCCTCGTAAACCACCGCCGTCTTGTCCACGAGTTGACCGACAGCGTGCCGGTGCGCGCACAGGTTCGCGACATTGAGGTGCCCGCCGGTGAACCACCGCGGGAACGGTTTGCCGTCGGACTCGTCACGGACCCTCTCGAACGGCGCGTCGAAGGTGATCTCCAGATCGTCGACGACATTGCGCCAGAACCGTTCCGGGTCGGCAACCGCCGACCGGTTCAACTCGTCGATGTCCGCGTGACCCCAGCGCCGCATCGCCGTCAGCAACCGGCTGCGCGCGACTTCCGACTCACTCGGCACCCACGCGTACTGTGCGGTGTCATCCTGCTGACTCTTCGTCATACCCGCTCCTTCTCGAAACGCCTGCGACGGGTTAGGCGTTGACCGATTCGGTCGCGGTGCGCTTGAGCATCAACCCGGCGCGGCGGCACTCACACACGACCTCGTCGCGCTGGTTGATGCCGTAGTGCCGGAACTGGACCACGCCGGAGTCGTTGCGGCTCTTCGATTCCCGCTTGTCGATGATTTCGGTGCGCACCCGGATGGTGTCGCCGTGGAACACCGGCTTGGGGAACTTGACGTCCTCGTAGCCGAGGTTGCCCAACGTGGTGCCCTGCGTGGTCTCTGGCACCGAGATACCCGACACCAGGCCGAGGATGAACAGGCTGTTGACCAGACGCTGCCCGTAGATCGAGCCCCTGCTGTATTCCGCGTCCAGATGCAGCGGCGCCAGGTTCAACGTCATCGTGCTGAACAAGACGTTGTCCGTCTCAGTCACGGTGCGGCGGGTCGGGTGGTCGATGACCAAACCCGGCTCGAGCTCTTCAAAGTACATACCGGGCATGGGAAGTCCTTTCGATTCGGCGGTATCCGCCGGAACAAGCTCACGTAATATCGCATGTTACACAATATATGATGCGTGTCAATCGTGGCTCTACGGACAGCTGCGCATCGCGGACCTGGTGCGGTTGGGCCTGGCCCCCACCGGTTCGGCCGAAAAGGGTCGTCTTCGGTCACCCGCCGACCAGAGCCACCGGTACTCGGGCGACACTGTTCCGAGGCGAGGTCAGGCCCTTGCGCACACCGGAGGTGGTACATACGAAGGTCAGAATCGGCGGCACAACGACCCACCGAAATGCGGGCATCACAGAGCAACGTAAGTGGTATGGGCCCTATGATCCGCGTCGAAACCAGCGGTCGTCCGCCGGCGGTGATCCACAACTATCAGGCGACAGCGAGGACGCGGAGCAATAGGCGCGCCGAGCGGGGCCGAGACCGGCTTGGGGAAAGAAAGTACGTCAACTGCGCGGTTGCCGGCGCTGTCGACAATTACGGCGCTACTTGGCGGTGTCGTCGCTCCACATGCCCTGCTCTTCGAGCTTGGCGATCAGATGATCAGCGGTGGTGGCGATGTGCTTCTTCATCAGGGACCTGGCCGCGCGGGTGTTCCTTGTCCGCAAGGCCTCCACCAGCTGCGGATGTTCGTTCACGGTGGCGTCGACCTGCTGCTCGATCGTCGCGTAGAAACGGTTGGGGAGGTGCTTGACCACCGACCCCAGCAGCAGCGCCAGCCGGTGCGAATCGGCAGCAAGGTTGATCTGACGATGGAACTCGTGCCCCAGATCGGTGATCCGCTGGCTGTTACCAGCTGCGACGGCCTCTTTGTTCTCCGCCATGATCTGGTCGAGCCGTGCCAACTGCTCCGAGCTGATGCTTGCGGCCGCCCGTGCCGCAAGCTCGCCGGCGAGCTGGGCCTGCGCCCAGAACAGGTCGCGGATGTCTCGCCGGGTAAATGACGCGACAATGAACCCACGCCGAGGCACCATCTGCACAAAGCCCTCGCTTCGCAACAGCTGCATACCCTCCCGAACGGGGGTGTTGCTGACTCCGACCGCTTCGCAGATCGGCTCCATGCGCAGAAACTCACCGGGCTTGACCTCGCCCGAGAAGATCCGTTCGCGCACGTAGCTGGCTACCTGCTCAGGCAAACCCTGCTGCCGATTAGCGTTGCGCGCACCGTGCGCGCGTGCGTCCACCGTCATCTCGAGCTCCCAACCAGATCGTTTCGTCCAGCCGCACACTACTCCACTTCCCGCATGATATGCGATATCGACCCACACCCTTGTGTGAACGTCAGCACCACGAGAAGCGCCGTCCAATCGGGCGAAAGGGCAGCGCTCAACTCTCGAATGGCACTGCACCGACCCCATCAGGCTAGTCAGAGGACACCATGATGCGTAATATATGATCTTACTTTCCATGTCTGCCAGGCGAGCCGATGCAGCGGTCCCAGGATGGCGCATCCTTTCCAGAACGAGGTACTCGATGAGTCCGAAACCTTTGCAACACATCCGAATCCTCGAGATAGGTGGCTACATCGCCGCCCCATACAGCACCTCGATCCTGTGCGCACTGGGAGCCGAGGTCGTGAAAGTGGAGAAGCCGCAGGGCGGTGACGACTTTCGGCGTGACCTCGATCATCGCAGCCCCTACTTCGTCCAGTACAACGCCGGGAAGAAGAGCATCGCGGTGGACGTCAAACGCCCGGAGGGCGTGGATCTGGTTCGTGCCCTGCTGCCGAAGTTCGATGTCTTGATCGAAAACATCCGGCCGGGCAAACTCGCTGCACTCGGTTTGGGCCCCGGCCCTTGCCGTGATGTCAACCCAGACCTCGTGTACACCTCCGTCACGGGATTCGGCAGCGGCGGTCCTCTGGTTGATCGCGCCGCCTACGACACGATCGGACAAGCCCTCGGAGGGATGTACACCGTGATGGGCGACGCCGGCGAGCCGCAACTGTCGGGCACGTGCATCGCCGATCTGATCACCGGATTCGTCGGCGCAACCGGTATCCTCGCCGCGCTCGTCGCCAGGGCACAGACCGGGACGGCGGTGCGAATCGAAACCTCGATGCTCGAGGCGGTCAGTGCACTGACCGTCGACGCCCTCACCCAGATGTACGACGACGGGACCGATCCACACCGTCAATCACGACATCCCCAAGCCCAGAACTTCTGCCTCCCCACCGCCTCCGAGGGTGTGATCGCCATCCATCTGTCGTCCTCGCAGAAATTCTGGCGTTCACTCACCGACGCCATCGGACGCCCTGACCTACTCGACGACCCACGTTTCTCGGACTACCCATCCCGGGTACAGCACTACTCCGAACTGGTGTCCGTCGTGACGGCCGAGTTCCGCACCCGGACCGCGGAGCAGTGGGAAAAAATCCTTACCGACGCCGACGTCCCATTCGCACCCGTGCTCGGCATGTCCGAGTTTGCGACACACCCGCAAACCGAGTTCCTCGAACTCCTCCAACCGCAGGACGAGGGGCCGGCGCTGCTCCGCTCCCCCTGGCGATTCGACGGTGCACGCCCGAGCCGCACCGGGTCCACTCCTCGCGTGGGCGAACACACGCGCGCGGTTGCCGCTGAGGTGTATGACGAAACGACGATCGACACGTTGCTCCGCGACGGTGTGCTGTACGCGCCGTAGCCCCACCCGCGATCCCCCATGGTCCAAGACTCCGGAAGGCGACCTCCATGCCGCAGGCCCCCACGTCCACAAGACAACAACTCCCTGAGGAAGTCGCCACACACGTACGTGAGATGATTATTTCCGGGCAAGTGCGAGCCGGTGAATTCCTCCGAATCGAACCGCTGGCCAACGCCTTCGGAGTAAGCGCCACGCCCGTCCGAGAAGGACTCCTCACACTCCGCAGCGAAGGATTCGTCGAGACGGTCCCCCGACGGGGGTTCCTCGTACTTCCGTTTACCCGGCAAGACGTCCGCGATCTCTTCTGGGCACAGGCCCAGCTAGCAGGCGAACTGGCGTCGCGAGCCGCCAAGCGCATCACCCGTCACCAGATCGACGATCTGAGAATGAGTCTCGAAGAACATCAGGGAGCGATCACGCGAAGGGACGGCGACGAAATCGCCTCACGAGGCCACACCTTTCACCGCAAGATCAACATCGCCGCGGACTCACCCCGGCTCGCCCGACTGTTGGACTCGGTAGTCACGAACCTGCCAAACCGCCTGTACGCCGCCGTTGACGGTCACATTTCGACCACAGAGGTCGACCACCCTCTCCTACTCGACGCCCTGAGTAGACGCGCCTCCAACAAGGCCAGAGCTCTCATGGAAGCACACATCCTCGACGGAGCCGATCACTTGATCGCCGAACTCGAACTGCGTGGTCTCTGGGCGGGAACCGGAGCTCAAGTGATCTGATCCACGCGAGACGCCACTCCGCGATCTTTATCGCCTATGTTCTGTCTATCCCTCTGGATAACGTGCGGATTCCGGCGGTCGTCGCGACAGCGTTCGCCGTCCCGGCAGACTCGACCCGGACCCCGGCCCATCACCGAAAGGGTTGTCGGCTTCGCCTGAGGCGACGTGGTCGGGGTGACGGCGCACGCTTCAGCCCCATGTTGTGTCAGCCCCATCCGACTCCCCCAACACCTCATCCATACATCCCGCGCGTGCCCCCGCTTGGCCGGCCCGTGCCCGATGCCTGAGATAGGACACCTGGCAGCGAACCGGACCCTACCGGCACCTACATTCTCGGTACCAACCCGATCACAAAGGTCACGAATATCGACTATCTCGCCGCCAATGCTGCCGCTCATGGTCGACCGAATCTTGGCTCCGGAAGCCGACGCTTCCGGAGCCTCGACCTGCGGCTTGACAGGTCAGTTGTACGAACGCAGCAGCCCGCGGCTGATGATCTGTTTCTGAATGTCGCTGGTTCCCTCGCCGATGAGGAGGAACGGTGCCTCCCGCATGAGGCGTTCGATCTCGTATTCCTTGGAATAGCCGTAGCCGCCGTGGATCCGGAAGCTGTCCTGCGTGACCTCCGAGCAGAACTCGCTCGCCAGGTACTTGGCCATCCCGGCGGCGACGTCGTTGCGTTCGCCGGAGTCCTTGAGCCGCGCGGCATTGACCATCATCAGGTGTGCCGCCTCGACCTTGGTCGCCATCTCCGCGATCCGGAAGGCGATGGCCTGGTGTTCGGCGATCGGCGACCCGAACGTCTCCCGAGTCTTCGCATACTTCACGCCGAGTTCGAACGCGCGCTGGGCGATCCCGCACGCGCGGGCTGCGACGTTGACGCGGCCGACCTCGACGCCGTCCATCATCTGCCGGAAGCCGCGGCCCGGGTCGCCGCCGAGGATCGTGTCGGCCGCGGCCCGGTAGCCGCTGAACACCATCTCGGTGGTGTCGATGCCCTTGTAGCCCATCTTCTCGAGCTTCCCGGGGATCGTGAGCCCGGGCAGCACCTCACCGAACCCGGCGGGCTTCTCGATGAGGAACGCCGTGAGGTTGTCGTGCGGCTTCGCCGCACCCTCCTCGGTGCGGACCAGCACCGCCACCAGCGTCGACGACCCGCCGTTCGTCAGCCACATCTTCTGGCCGTCGATCACGTAGTTGCCGTCCGCTGCCCGGGCCGCCTTGGTCCGGATGGCGGCGACGTCGGAACCCAGTTCGGGCTCGGACATCGAGAACGCGCCGCGCAGCTCACCCGTCGCCATGCGCGGCAGGTAGTGAGCCTTCTGTTCGGGTGTGCCGTGATTGGCGATCATGTGCGCCACGATGAAATGGGTGTTGATCACCCCGGACACGCTCATCCAGCCCCGCGCGATCTCCTCGACGCACAGTGCATAGGTGAGGAGGGATTCCCCGATCCCGCCGTACTCCTCGGGGATCGTGAGCCCGAACAGGCCCATCTCCTTCATCTGCTCGACGATCGCCGTCGGGTACGTGTCGGAGTGTTCGAGCTCCTGCGCCTGCGGGATGATCGCCTTGTCCACGAACTCGCGTACCGCCGAGACGATCTCGCCCTGGGTGTCCGTGAGCCCGGCGGTCTGCGCCAGTCGTGTCATTATTCCACCTGTCCCGTATTCATCATTTCTCCGTGCTCTGCTCGGCGTGCACGTCGTTCAGACGGTCGCCCAACGCGGACCGCAGGACCGCACCCCGTGGGGACAGGGGCAACTCGTCGACGAAGACCACCTCGCGCACCTTCTTGTACGGCGGCACCGTGGCCGCCACGAACTCGATCAGTTCCTCGGCGGTGATGCGCGCCGTGGTTTCTGCCACCACGAAAGCGACGGGCATCTCCCCGACCCCGGGAACGGAGCGGCCGACCACCACGACGTCGAGAATGCCTCGTCGTGACAGCAACAGCTGTTCCAATTCGTGCGGATCGACGGTGTAGCCCTTGTAGAGGAGTGCGTCCTCAGGTCTGCCAACCATGTCGAATATCGAGTTCCATCTCGCCGGGAAATTTCATTGTTCGTGAATATGCCCGGACAATTCCTCCGGACACTGACACCTATTGAAGTACCTCGGGCCGCCGCGGTCAAAGACGCTGAAGGAAACCGACAGTTTCCCTCCTCCTATGCATCGGATCTGGCTTTTCCCAACGTTTTTCACCAATGCACCCGAATTTGACATGAACGTCGTGTTGTCGGATATTTCAGTCATGGCTGGACCGTGAAGTGAGTGACTAGAACTTCAAGATATCCAGCGACTGTCGTAGGTGGCGGCCTCGTCCGCGAAGCGAAGAAAGCGCTCTGAACCCATGTATGAAGCAGTGATCTGTGAACCTGTCCGCACCCCCGTCGGGGGATTCGGTGGCATGTACCGCGACGTCCCCGTCACCACCCTCGCGTCGACGGTGTTGAAGGGTCTGATCGAACGGACGTCGCTCACGTCCGACGACATCGACGACGTCATCTTCGGTCAGGGCTACGCCAACGGCGAGGCGGCGGCCATCGGCCGGATCGCTGCGCTCGACGCCGGCCTCGACGTCACCGTGCCCGGCATCCAGCTCGACCGCCGCTGCGGCTCCGGGCTCCAAGCGGTGATCTACGCGGCCATGCAGGTACAGACCGGGATGAGCGATCTGGTGATCGCGGGCGGCGCCGAGTCGATGAGCCAGACCGAGTTCTACAGCACCGGTATGCGCTGGGGCGTCAAGGGCGCCTCGGTGGAGTTCCACGACCGCTTGGCCAAGCCCCGCACCAACTCCGGTGGCGTGAACTTCCCCGTCGAGGGCGGCATGATCGAGACCGCGGAGAACCTGCGCCGGGAGTATTCGATCAGCCGCGAGGAGCAGGACGCGTACGCCGCCGAATCTCATGCGCGTGCGATCCGCGCTCAGGACGGCGGCCTGTTCGACGCCGAGACGATCCCGGTGACCGTGCCGGGCAAGCGCGGCAAGGCTGACGTCGTCGTGACCACCGACGAACACCCGCGCCGCGACGTCACGGCCGAGTCGTTGTCGGCGTTGCGGCCCATCCGATCACGCGTCGATCCGGAGGCGACCGTGACCGCAGGCAACGCGTGCGGTCAGAACGACGCGGCCGCCGCCGCGATCGTGACCACCCCCGAGAACGCGGAACGTCTGGGACTGCGGCCGTTCGCCCGGCTCGTCAGCTGGGGTGTCGCCGGCGTGGAGCCGAACCGGATGGGCATCGGCCCGGTCCCGGCCGTGGACAAGGCTCTCACCCGGGCGAAGCTCACCCTCAACGACATCGATCTCCTCGAGATCAACGAGGCGTTCGCAGCGCAGGTCCTGGCGTGCGCGCGGGAGTGGAAGTTCGACGAGTCCGACATGCGAGACCGGTTCAACGTCAACGGATCCGGCATCTCCCTCGGTCACCCCGTCGGCGCCACCGGCGGTCGCATTCTGGCCAATCTGCTCCGCGAACTGGACCGCCGCCAGGACCGCTACGGCATCGAGACGATGTGCATCGGCGGTGGGCAGGGCATCGCGGCCGTGTTCGAGAACGTCAACCTCTAGCCGCTTCCCGCCCGATAGACCTGGCGGCGATATTCCTTGATGTTCAACAGTCGAAAAAGCTGGTTGAACTGCTATTTTCAACCGCAGTCGCTGCGCATGTTTCTATGCAGCAATTGCCCGCAGATCCCGAGCGAGAGGATGCAAGTTATTCTGGCCGTCAAGGTCAACCCGGATCCGTGAGGTCTAGATCGAACGGCGAAGTACAGCCGACAAGTCTCTCCCCGCGGTTTCCGTAATCGGTGGACGATCAGGACAGCTCCAGTCCGGCGACCGAGCTCCCGCGCAACGACAACGGCGGCAGACCGGCTTGCCGTCGTCCACCCGATAGACCCGTAATCACGGTAGAGGCGTGGCATCGATAGTGCAGCTATACAATCGGGGGCCTTCACCTATTGTCAGAACGCTGCTTCGGGATGCATACGCGACCTTGAGAACAGTGAGACAGGTGCGTGCGCAGATAACGGTATCGACAATTATCGAGCGCCCAGGCATCAGCATGTCCTGCGCCCACTGCTGCGGGGTGCGCTCGGGTGCGGTCATGACGTCCTCCTCGGGGCCATCTTGACCGAACCCCCCGACAAGGCAAATCATCACGCCCCCTCCGCCTCGGGGAGATGCGGTCCAGAATCGACGACGCACGTGGACTACCGGGCCGGTGGGGTTCCTCGCCGCGGGTGAGTTTCCACCACCAGGACGGGCGTGTACGGGGAACCGGCGGGGCGATGAGCACGTCTGCCCAGTCGGGGGTTCGCCAGCAGGTAGGGGGCGCGACGCCCACGCCACTGGGCGGCGATGTCCTCGAGGCCTTCGATGCTCATCGGGGTGTCGAGGGCGGCCGCGGCTTGTTTGAGCCACGGCGCGAGATGGCGCTCGGCCTCTCGGGTGGTGCCGGTGCCGGCGAGCGCGTTCTCGAGGGTCAACCCAGTCAGGTCACGGCGGATCCGCCATCGCAATGCGGCCTGGTCCACGATCGGGGACCTCATGGTGGATCTGCTTCCGGAGAACCTGGGGGGTGCCGAACAACTCCGACCGTGGCCGCCGGTCGAGGGCGCACGCGTGGGCGCAGGCGTCTTCCAGCTCGTGGATCTCGCGCAGGGTGGGCCGCCGGCCTCCGGCGAGATGGGAGATCAAGCGGTTGCCCAGGTCTTCGGCGCGGACAAAGGCGTCCCGGCCGTGCCGGGACCGCAACGCGGCGGCGTTCTCCCAGTGGGCAGCGAGCTTCCGCTCCCGGCGCGCCGACCCGGACGCGGACGAGAGGAAGCGTGTCCGGGCCCGGCGTGCATGCTCGAAAACCTCGCCGTCCATCCGGGCACGCCGCTCGGGACCACACTCGGCCAGCGGTATCAACGCCGCTCGCAGCTGCTGCGCGGCGGCGACGTACGCCCCGAGTGAGACCGGGTCGGTGCGTGCGTTTCACTGGGGGTGGGCCGTTCGTCGTCACTACTGGGCCGGGGTGCGCCGCGGCCGGTGTGCAGCGAAAACCGCCACCGTTCCGATGACGGTGATGTCGACGGTCTCGAATGCGGCCGACAGTGCGGTACGCAGGCCGCCGGGGTCGTCGGCACTGTTGTCGAAGGCCTTGATCGGTCCGTTGTAGAGGGCGCAGAGGGCGCGGCCGAACAGGTTGTGCCGTACTCCGGTCCCGAGGATGGTGGAGCCGAAGAACACCCCGTCGTCGGCGACGACCCGGGCGATGTGCCCGAACGCCGTCCCCTTCTGCGCCCAGGTTCCGGGGACGCAGTGGAACACGAAGTTCGCTGCGACGGAATCGAATACCCCCACGGTGGGGTCGATGGGGGCGAGGATGCTGCCGGTGTGCACCGCGGGGGTGATGTTCCGGTCGGCGAGCCTTCCGGTGGTCATCGCCATCGTGTTGGTGTTGAGGTCCATCAGGGTGATCTCGGGCGCCGCGGTGGGGTAGGTGGCGTGGTGGAGGTACCAGCCGGTGCCGGGGCCGATGTCGAGGTGCCGGCCGCCGAGGTGGGTGTCGTAGTGGGTCAGGAGCCGTTCGCGGGGGCAGCGCCAGGCGTAGGTGTTGCTCCACTGCAGCACGAACGTGTCGTAGGCGGCCAGAACGATCGGGCTGTACTTCTTGGCGCCGTCCTGCTCCGCCTGCGTGACCTCAACTGCCATGTGTCCGTTTCCCCCTGATCGTCGATATGTGTAGCCAAGTTGGTCCCCCGCTGGGCCAGAGGCGATGGTAGCGGTCCCGCGCGTCCGCGTCGCCTGGGCACCTCTCTCCCATCTCCACTCCCCCAGTCGAGACCCACCCGTCTTGCGTCCCGATTCTGTTGCACAACAGCTCATTTAGCTGCTAAAGGCAACATTCGGTGCCCGGCAGGGATGAAAATTGATCAGTCGGTGCGACGGCGGCGGGATTTGGGGAGGTCGGTGCGTGCCCCTTGGCCGGGCCGGTTGTTCGCCCACTGGATGATGTCCGAGCGTTTCCACAGTGGGGTGCGGCCGATCTTCTCCACCGGCGCCGGCGCTTGCCCGCGGGTGACGTAGCCGCGGAACGTTGTGGCGGACAACTCGGTACCGGTTTCCGCCTTGATCAGCGCGAGGACCTGATCGGTGGTCAGTCGATGCGGGTTCGCCATCGTGGACGAGTGTCCTTTCGGGTCTTCCCCCGGTGGGTTGCCGGGGCGGTCGGTGCGGCCTCGTGGCCCCGCCCGGCGGGTACCGTGCGCAGGTCCATACTCATCAAACAATACAGCGATGCATTGCAAGGTGCGAAACCTGGAACAGATGCCGTCCGACAACCCTGCCGGGGCGGGCGGACACCGCGGGGCGAAACGGCGGTCCACCTCGACACCGTGAGGCCCGTGACCAGGATGGACGACACGTCCCCTTCGCTTCATACGCCTGCGACCGCAGAGGCTCTCACAGACACCACCGTCGTCCGCTAGCAGTGCTCGCACAGCGTGCACGGCTAGCAGTGCGTGCATTGCTAGCAACACCGGCAGCGCAATGCACGCGAGCAACGAGCGAGGCCATCGGGTTCACCGCGCCGGTTCCATCCGATGCACGAAGATCGGACGCCCGAGAACGCATCGCGTCAGAGCGTGCGGGCAGAGATCTCCAGGCCGGCACCTCGGAGTCGGTCGACGAGAACGTCGCCGAGGGCGGTGGCCGGGGTGAGGACGCCGGCCGTATCGGGGAGCCGGTCGCGGCCGAGGACCAGGCTCAGCGCGGATTCGCCGAGCATGACCGCGGTGGCCCGGTAGCCGGGATCCCCCTCCCCCGCCACGCGTGCCGTGTAGTGGGCGCCGGTCGTGGTGGTGGTGTAGATGTCCATGACGAAAAACCCGGCACGTTGGGTCTTTTCGCTGGGGCCCTGGCCGGGGGCCGGGAGGACGCGGTCGAGGAGATACCGGGTGGGCCGGACACCGAGCCCGAGGACGAGGCCACCGAGCACGGCGGCGACACCGCCCGCATAGAGCCGGGACAGCCGAGAGTGTCCGACGCTCATCACCTCCCTGTACCGGAAGGTGCGCCCGTACGCATAGCCGCGCAACGCATTGGTGCGGCGCACCACCCGGGTGTTGTAGGCGCCCATCACGAACGGTGCCGTCCACCCCCGCACCGATGGGGCGATATCGGCGCCGCGCACGATCGCGATGTCGGATTGGCGGCCGAGGTCGGGTTCGGCCGTGCGGTCGGGGCTCAGCGAGTACGGGGACGCGGCCAACCGGCGCAGCGCGGGGTCGGGGCGGGAGGCGTCGATCTGGGTGCGCAGCGAGTCGATGGTGCCGCCCGAGACGCCGCCGCGCAGCGACGCCACCAACGTGGTCTCCCCCAACTCCCCCGCACCGTCGGCCTGAACTTTCTGGTGCAGCACGTGCACGCCGAGGTCGGAGGGGATCGAGTCGTACCCGCAGGAGTGCACAATGCGCACCCCGCCGGCGCGGGCCTTGTCGTGGTGGGCGTCGATGCTGTCCCGGGCGAACAGCACCTCCCCGGTCAGATCGACGTAGTCGGTGCCGGCGGCGACGCAGGCGTTCACGAGTTCGGCCCCGTATTTCGCGTAGGGGCCCACCGTGGTCGCGACGACCCGGGTGCGGGCGGCCAACTCGACGAGCGCGATCCGGTCCTGGGAGTCGGCGATCAGGATCGGCCAGTGCGCGGCCCGCGGCCCGAGGGTGGTGCGGACCGCCTCGAGTTTGGTGCGGGTGCGTCCGGCGAGCGCGATCCGCACCCCGTCCGGGGCGGTGCGGGCGAGGTAGTCGGCGAGCAACCTGCCGACGAAGCCGGTGGCACCGTAGAGGACGAGATCGAGTTCGCGGTCGCTGTCGGTCATGGCCGCACAGCCTACAAGCGCACCCGGGTCAGCGGAACAGGTACCCGTTACCGAAATACTCACATATGGGGCCGGTGAGAACATCCGCGACACCGCCTCGGGGGACGTGTCATCTGCCCAGTTCAGGAACCGTTTTTGGAAGGCGTCGTCCTGTTGTGGGGTGTGGTGGGTTGTGGTGTGACGTGGGCGGATTCGACCCACAGCCAGAGGTCGAGGTGCCCGCGTCCGTTGGCGGAGCGGACCGGCACACAGACTTGCGCGAGCCAGCGGCCGTCCGCCGCGACGCGGAGCCAGGAATGCAAGGTCCCGGGCATCTCCGCCTCCAGAAGAATCGCTCCAGCGCGGACCCGCAGCGGCAAGGCGTCGGCGCGGGTGAAACCCGACGGTCCGGGCAGGACGTGGGCCATGTCGACGACCACCGCCATGGGGACGTCGAGGCGGCGCAGGGCGGGGGCGCCGGGAAACGATTCGCTCCAATCCTCCAGGCCGGCGGGCCCGGTCATTGCGCGACCCGCAACTCCGGCGCCGCCACTGACAGGGTTGCCGATGATACGGGATATGTTGTGGTGCTGGTCCATTCGACGTGCCCGCCGCAGCCGGCGACGGTAATCCGGTGTCGGCGCGGCCGGTGGCCCCGCGTGACCGCCTCGACATCCAGGTCGAGGCCGGTCACCCGCCCCTGGCCGCCCGCAAGTCCGTGATAACCGGCCACCTCCGCCCGCAGCCGGACATCAACATGGGGCCAGCGCCCGTCGACGGCCAGGACCGCCCCGGCCCTCCGGGCCCTCGCGGTGACCGCCCGGACCCGGCTCGGTGGGATGCCCCGGCCACCGAGGCTCACGACGACCAGGTCGAGTCCGTCGACCAACACCGCGGCGATCGCGATCGGGTCGTCTCCCGGATCCGGGAGAAGGTGCACCGGCTCAGGTCGGCACCCATCTCGACGGCGGCAAGCAGGCCGAGGGTCAGTTCACCGACCACGGCCGCCCAGTGACCGGAACCGGTCACCGACGCCAGCAGGCTCGCGCGCAGCGACGCCGGACCGGTGACCTGTGCGACGGTGCCGCGCACCAGCCCCCGGTGCACGAGCAACTCCGCCAACGGACCCGCCACCGGGAGGGTCCGGATGCCCGCCGCTGCGGGCCGCTCCCCCACCGGAAGCGGGTCACCGCGGCCCACCCGGGGCGGCCCGGCCGAGCGCGCCGGGATCGCGTCCATCCGCCGGCGCAGCTGCTCGATGCGGTCGGCCCTCGGATCCACCGCCGCTCGAGCCTCCACCACACCTCCGATCACCAACACGTCGAACATATGTTCGCACACGAACACGGGTGCGCGCACTGCTCCCGGCGACGACCACCGCCGGGCCGTGCCGTATCCGCCGGCCCGGGCGGCCAACCAGGTGCTCCCCCAGGCCGGCTGCCCTACCCCGGTCGGCCCACCGGGCACATCACGGTCTCGAACTCGGCGGACCAGGGCCCTTCACGTGCAGGGATGACACGTCCCCCGGGCCCGCCGGGGGTTGCCGGAACGTTCACCGCTCACATCGGGCCTGCGGTACAACGGCCCCGTGAACCCCGCCGGTGCCGGCGCGACTGCGGCGGCCACCGCACGTCATGATCGACGGCGTCGTCGTCGACCGTGCAGAACGGCCACCGCGGAACTGCCGGAACCGCCTATCGATGTCTGTTGACCTACCTCAGGGCGTGCCTGTTCCGGTCTTGGATGATCTGGTCGGCCAGCCGGTACACCGCCACCTCGTCCGGGATCCCGCACCGGGTGGCACGCTCACGGGCCGCGATGAACGCCCGGACCTCCACGTCCCCGGATGCGCGGTCCCGGTACAGGAACGCCTGGCGGGCCTCCGCGAGGTCCTCGAGCACCCACCACTGGAAGCGGTCCAGACCGGCGGCGATCTCGTCGATCCGCGCCCGCTCAGACTGGCGGGTGCGCCAACGGTCGGCCAGCTCCGATCCCCCGAGCAGTACACCGAGAACCATCGCACAGACCGCGGTGATCATTCGGCGCCGTTTCGCGCGGCCGCGGACCTCGTCGGCTCACGGGTGACCGCGATCAGGGCGACGGTCGCCGCGATCGCGGCCACCAGAGTGATTACCAGGGGCAGCGAGAGCTCGGACGTGGTCACCGCCCCGACCGTCGTGGCCACGAAGGTGAGCACGGCGAGTACCCAGAGGGCGCGGGCCGCCGCTGCCTGATGTGCGAGCTGGGCGGCCGAGCCGCCGACGACCAGCAGGGCGCCGATCCAGAGGGTCCAAGTGGTCATGTCGGCGCGGGTCCTCCCAAAATTCGGCGGGTGTGAAGTCTCGCCACAAGGTGTCATGGCGCCGGCGGCCGAGCAGCACGGCGGGCCCTGGGCGGGTCGGTGATCGCGCCGCACTTCCCGGCTACGAGAACGCCGCCGCGGGATTCCATCGGACCGGGAGTGGTCACCGGCGCCGGTGCGGCCTCGCATCGCTCAGCTCATGGCCCTGCGGGCTGCGTTTGTTGCCGTCGGCCTCCAGGGTGTGTCGTACCTCGTCGTGACGCTGCGCGGCATGGGCGAGAGCGCGGTGTCGAGTTCGGCGATTGCCGATGCGGCGTGACTGCTGACGCAGAAGGCGGACATGCTGCTCGAACGCCTGGCGGACCGGGTGATGGCCGCTCCCACTCCGGGTTCGAGGGCCTGGTACGCGCACCGGAGCACCGCCGCGGACTCGGTGAAGGAGCGGGTGCTGGTACGGATCGCGATCGCGCATCAGGCGCATTTCGACCTCGCCGAGGACATTGCTCGCGCCCGTGCGGCCGGAGCCGAGCGGGCGGATCGGTGAAGCCACCAGCCTGCCCGCCCACCAGGCCCGCAGACGGTGGGACACCGCCCCGGTGGCGTCGCGTCGCCGCGAGAACGGTCAGTACGCCATCTGGTGATCCCTGATCACAGTGCGGGAGGCTACGGAAGACCTGCGGACTGCGATGTGACTGCTCGCCCCCTCAGCCTGCCTTCACGTCGGGGGTGCCGCGGCCTGGGGCCGGGACGGAGAGTTTCTGGTTGACCAGCAGATTCAGCGAGACGCCCTGCTCCTCGGCCTCGACCGCCAGAGTGCGGTGTACCCGGGGTGAGGTCCGCACGGTGAAGGTGCCGCTGTAGGAGCGGTCCGCGATCGGCACGGGCGGCTTCTCACCGGTGCTCGCCATGTCCTCGAGGACGTCGCGGACGACGGTGATGATGCCGTCGAGTGCCTCGTTCTGGGTTTCGGCGAGCCAGGACAGGGAGGGGAATTCGGCGACGGTGCCGACGAACTCGCTGTCCGGTTCCGACCAGCTCACCCGGTAGGTGTAATGCGATGCGTCAGCCATTGTCCGCCTCCTTCATGATCTTGTCGTAAGCGGCGAGGACCTGGTCGACCCGGTAGGGCTTGGCCTTGCCGCCTTTGCTTTTCTGGATGTTCACCCGGGGGTCGCCGGGCCACGGCGTCTTGAACACTGCGAGGTGCCGTGCTGGCGTGGATCCCCGAAGACGTCGCAGCAGAAGTTGAACAGCTCGGTGTAGGTCACGCTCTGCGGACTGGCGCGCATCCTCGCGAGGAGTTTTGCCTGCTTCGACATTACCAATATGGTATCACCAGTGATACCACTCTGGAGGCAGCGCTCGGGCCAACGTCGCTGACGAGTTCGATCGACCCACACGGCAGCGTTGAAAATTTCGGCGACCGCCGAGCCCACCGGCAATCGGATCAGGATGGCGGAATACCACCGACAGCCGCGTCCGCGCGGACCGCGCAGTAGAGCCAAATAGGCCGTCCGGCAAGTATTCCCCGATTGCCGGTAACGGAGATAATGTAAATCGACTACCCCGGAATGCAGCAGACGCCCCGAACGCTCGGCCCATCCCGCAGGTCGATAAGTTCATGCTTCGTCCGGCGTGTCGCCGCTGTCGATTACCGGGCGATGTCCGGTCCAGCGCCGTAATATTGTGCGCAGCCGCTGTTTCGAAGACCACGACCTACTGCCGATCGGGTTCTCCCGCGGGGTGGCGTCCGTTGCGAGGTTTAACAGGCGGGTCATCGAGTTGGACCTGAGCTACTGCTGCGCGCGCTATCACCGAAATCGCGACGCGTAGGAGACCACCGGGGCCACACCCACCCCGGACAGCGGAATACACGTCTTGTTTCCCACATCGGGTAGGGCGGCGAGGGCGAAAGCGAGAGCCTGCCGGGGAAGCCGACCGGGTCAGCTTCGGACCGCACTGACTGCAGCGGAGAGCAAGGCCGTTCGTTCGACTGAAGTGAGGGCACGTTTGGATCCGTTTTTGCCCGACCACACCAGAACAGCTGTGGCGTAGCCGATCTCTATGCCGTGTCGGCTGAGCATTCGTTCTTGGGTGGTAAT
The DNA here is from genome assembly GCF_026810085.1 of Rhodococcus sp. JS3073. Lineage (NCBI taxonomy): Bacteria > Bacillati > Actinomycetota > Actinomycetes > Mycobacteriales > Nocardiaceae > Rhodococcus > Rhodococcus sp. JS3073. The sequence goes on from NZ_CP113952.1 coordinate 278,515, forward strand.
GCTGTTGGTGCCGACGTTTGACGACGGTGGAAGTCTCTATGATGGGTCGATCTGCACGAGCACGCGTTGATCGTTTAGGTCGACTCTCTCCTCGACGTCCCCGCACTTCGCATCTTCGACGAAGTCCTCCCCTGTCACCGCACCCAGATCCAGACCAACAACATCACCGGCCAACGGCTGGCTACCGCAGCCGGGCTCGGTGTCGCGGCACTCCCCCTCCATATCGGCGACCCCAACCCGAGACTGGAGCGGATTCTGGCCGAAGATGTCACGTGTTACGGAAGTACTGACTGATCGTTCCACGAGACCTTCGACGCCTTGCGCGTGTTCGGACCACGATCGCCATGCTCCGGTCCATCGCTACCACGCACGGTGGGCTGATCACCGGGACCGGATAGCCCCAGCTCGGCGCCCGCGGAAGCTGTAGGAAACACAACGTTCACGACCTCGCGGGCTAGCCATCGAAGCTGCGCTCGCGCCAGACGACCAGGTCAGGGCCGAAACCCGACAGCGGTTCATCAAAATGTATGAAGGTCCCACCTCTGCGTTGTTCCGTTGGCGCATGGCGGGGACGGCCGCGGGCAAGCAGGGTGACTCCCATCACAAGCTCGATCCCGCCCGCCCCGCGAAGTGACGGGCGCGGGCACCTGATGAAGGGAATGCCATGGGTACGACTCCGAACGGGGCCCATCAGCTCAAACCCGGCCTTAAACAGCGGCACCTGACAATGCTCTCGCTCGGCGGGGTCATCGGTGCCGGCCTGTTCGTCGGGTCGAGTGCGATCATCAACCAGGCCGGCCCGCTCGCCTTTGTCACCTACGGCATCACGGGGCTGATCGTGCTGCTGGTGATGCGGATGCTCGGCGAAATGGCCGCAGCCAAACCATGTTCCGGTTCCTTTACCGACTACGCCCGAATGGCGTGGGGTGAGTGGGCAGGCTTTTCCACCGGGTGGCTGTATTGGTACTTCTGGGTCATCGTCGTCGGATTCGAGGCCGTCGTCGGCGGTCAGATGATCAACAAATGGATTCCGTCGCTGCCGGTGTGGGTGATCGCGGCTGCCCTCATGGTCATCATGACCGCGGTCAACCTGCTCTCGGTGGGCGCGTTCGGTGAGGCCGAGTACTGGTTCGCGAGCATCAAGGTGGTCGCTATCGTCGCTTTCATTGCGGTCGCCGCACTGTTCGTCTTCGGGCTCTGGCCCGGCGCGAGCATCGACTTCTCCAACCTCACCGACCATGGCGGGCTCCTCCCGAACGGGCTGGCCACCCTGTTCATCGGCGTGGTCGTGGTGATCTTCTCGATGACCGGTGTCGAGGTCGTCACCATCGCCGCCGCCGAGTCGGCGGAACCGGCCAAGTCGATCCGCAAGGCCGTCAACTCCGTCGTCTTCCGCATCCTCGCGTTCTTCGTCATCTCCACGTTCCTGATCGCGGTGATCGTGCCCTGGGATTCGGTGGTACCGGGCGAGTCCCCGTTCGTCGCCGCCCTGGACCGGATCGGAATCCCCGGCACCGCGGACCTGCTCAACCTCGTGATCCTGGTGGCGGTGCTGTCGGTCCTCAACTCCGGCCTCTACACCTCCTCCCGATTGCTGTTCGTCATGGGCGGACGCGGCGACGCACCGGCCTGGATGACCTCGACCAACAGGCGTGGCGTTCCGGTCAAGGGCATCCTGTCCTGCACCGTCATCGGCTACGGATGCGTGGTCCTTGCGGCAATCTTCCCGGACACGGTGTTCCTGTTCCTGATCAACGCCTCCGGTGCGGTGTTCCTGTTCGTGTACTTCATGATCTGCATCTCCGAGCTGCGCCTGCGTCGACGGTGGGAGAAGGAGAACCCCGGCTCCCTCGAGTTCCGGATGTGGCTCTACCCCGGCCTGCCGATCCTGGTGACGGTGGCCATCGTCGCGGTACTGGTCAGCATGGGTTTCCGGGAAGCCAATCGGATCGAGCTGATGCAGGGAATCGCGGTGTGGGTGGTACTGACGATCGTCTACTTCATCAAGAAGAAGACCCGCGCCTCCTCCCATGTGGCACCGGCCGCCGACGACAGCGGACCTGACGCGGTGGCCACGGAGAGCATCAACTCCTGAACTTCGAGGGAGCACCTGATGAACACCAGATGGGTTGGTCCGTGACGGACCAGCCCATCTCGTGTTCCGCTCAGTCGATCAACTCGTCGAGATCGAGTTTCGCTCGCTCGGCACCGGACAGGGCGAGCCAGAACATCGCCGAGCCTTCGGTGGAGGTCGGCTTCAAGCCGGTGAGTTGTTCGACGCGGCGCAGCCGGTAGACGAGGGTCTGCCGGTGGATCTTCAACTCGTCGGCGCTCTTCTGCCACGCGCCGTCGTTCCGGAGGAACACGCGCACCGAGGTCACCAGCTCGCCCTCGTTGCTCTTGTCATGGGCGATGAGCGGGCCGAGGGTGGTGCGGACCAACCTGCGGGTGTCTTCCATGCTGCGGGGCAGAAAACCGACGTCGTCGATGTCTTCGCCGTACACATTGACTGTCTGGTCCTGCTCATGAGCACGGGCCACAGCAAGCTGTGCCTGCCGGGCCGCCTCGGCGACACTCGAATTGGCGGTCAGAGTGCTGCTGACCCCGACCGCACAGTCCGGAGCGAGCTTGGCGCTGATCGCCGCCAGCAGGTCGAGATCGCGGGGCACCACCGCGATGAGTATCGCCGCGCGCGGCAGCAGCAGCGGTGCGTACTGCTGCAGACAGACCTGCAGGTGGATGGTCTCGTGATGGAGTGGGTCGGCGTTCGGGGTGCTCCAGCATGCGACGACCACCCCATTGGACATGCCGCGGTGGCGCAGTTCGGGCCACACAGCGGCGAAGGTGATGGTTTCGTCGAGAAGGCCGACGAGCAAGTCCGTCCCGGACGCACGAAGTCGGTCGCGTTGAGCGGCATCATGTTCGAGTTCGAGGGCAATCAGGCCCCCGAGGTGCTGCAGGAGCGGGCGGTCGTTGACGGGGACCCGGCCGGGACTGGCCGACAGCACGACTTCTCCTGCCCCCGGGATCGGAATTTCGACGCGGTCTGCCACGGGATTCGCGTGGCTGCTCCGCTGGCCGAGAGCCAGGCGTCCGCTGACAATGACCTCGCCGCCGGCACCGTGATCGCGGACCTCGAGAGCCCATCCGGTGGTCCCTTCGAGCGCGGAGATCCGGTCCCCGAAGGTGCCGCGTGCGTGTAGGGCCTGCCAGTACACGTCGTACAGGCGGGTGATGGTGGACAGGCGCTGTCGTTCGGATTCGACGGCACTTTCGATGACGGTGCGCGCGAGCGCGACGAATTGCAGGTCGAAACTTGCCGAGAGCACGGGGAATCCGCGGCTTTCGGCGACTTCGAGCAGTGCCGGCATGACATCCGGGGTGCCGGGGCCGCGGGCGATCACCAGGGCGCTGACCTGGCTGTCGATCAGGTGCGCCATCCACTCGGACTGCTCCGTGTCGCCGCCCGGCAGCCCGCCGCCGGTGGTCATGACGAGGTCACCGTGTTCGAACCACAACCACGGATCGGGCAGGTCACACGCGTGCGCCCAGGTGACCAGTCGCGCGCCGCCGCTCTCACCGGCGAGATATCGCAGGCCGAGCGACGGGATCGCGGCCAGCTGATCGACGGAGATCATCGGCCTTCACCTCCTCATACAAAAGTACAGCCGCCAGTTATATGTCTGTGAATCCGGAGTATGTCGGGGCTCACACGCTGACACGACACTGGACTTCGACGCACGAACGAACGAACGGCTGGAGGCTGTAAATGGTGGTCAGTAACGCCCGCGCGGAGCGCGGCGTGTCAGGTGCCGCAGACGGTACACCCCTGTGGCGCGAAGACCGAGAGCACGCATCCCGGCGGCCCGCGCTGCCCGGCAACATCACCGCCGACGTGGCGATCGTCGGTGCCGGGTTCACCGGACTGTGGGCGGCCTACTATCTGCTGCAGGCCGACCCGATGCTGAAAGTAGTTCTGCTCGAACGGGAATACGCCGGCTTCGGCGCCTCGGGACGCAACGGTGGGTGGGCGTCGTCGATCTTCCCGGTGTCGCTCGGCCGCGTCGAACAGCTGTACTCGCATCGCGCCGCTCTCGATCTGCAGGCGGCGATGAACGAAACGGTCAGCGAGATCGGCGACGTCGTCGCGGCCGAGAAGATCGACTGCGAATACTCCCGCGACGGATTCGTCTCCCTCGCCCGCAGCCAGGCGCAATGGGCGCGGGCGAAGGCGACCGTCGATGGCGCCGAGAAGTTCGGCACCCACGGGCAGTGGCAGTTGCTCGATGCCGACGCCGCGCGCGAGAAGGTCAACGCAGCCGGTGTGCTCGGCGGTATCTACACCGAGCACTGCGCCCTGCTGCACCCGGACAAGCTGGTGCGCGGTCTCGCCGGCTGGGTCGAGGAGCGCGGTGGGGTCATATATGAGGACACCGCGGTCGACGAGATCGGCAAGGGCATCGTCTGGACGCAGCACGGGTCGGTCACCGCATCCGTCGTCATCCGCGCCACCGAGGCCTTCACCCCCGAATTCCCCGAATACCGGCGCAATGTGGCGCCGCTGTACTCGCTCGTCGTCGCGACCGCCCCGCTGCCGGACGAGGTCCGTCGAGAACTCTGCCTCGACGGCCGAACCGCGTTCAACGACATGCGGAACCTGCGGATCTACGCCCACCCAACCAACGACGGCCGCCTCGTCTTCGGCGGGCGCGGGGCGCCGTACCACTTCCGGTCCAAGGTCCACCCGTCGTTCGACGTCGACGAGAAGATTCACGAGAAGATCATCGACACGATGCACGAGTTCTTCCCGACACTGAAGGACGTACCGATCACCCACCGGTGGGGCGGCCCACTCGGTGTCCCGCGCGACTGGTTCCCCTCGGTTGGCTACGACCAGAACAACAAGATGGCTTGGGCCGGACCGTATGTCGGCGATGGGGTCGCCACCAGCAACCTCGCCGGCCGCATCCTGCGCAACCTCATCCTCGACAAACGCGACGACCTGAACTCACTTCCTGTGGTCAACCACCACTCCCCCAAATGGGAAGTCGAACCCTTCCGATGGTTCGGGGTCAACGCCGGACTGCGCGCCGCCGCGACCGCGGACCTCGAAGAACGGGTCACCAACAAACCGTCCAAGGTGTCCGCGCTGCTGGAAAAGCTCACCGGCGCGCACTGAGATCCCCGTCGACCGATTCCTGGAGATATCGAACATGGCTTCACTGATCCACCTGCCCTCCACCGTCGTGAACGGTGAGCTGACCCCCGCCGGGCAACGGCCCGGCGCCGACAGCGGCGACCCGCAGCTGCGCACCCTACCCGTCGACGGCGGCACCGACGCCCAGATCGGAATCTGGGAATGTCGGCCCGGCGGCTGGCGTGTCGTCGACCGACCCAACACCGAAACCTGCTACATCCTCGAAGGCAAAGCCACACTCACCGACGACGAGACCGGAACCAAGGTCGAGATCTCGGCCGGCGACTTCGTGGTCCTGCCCCCGGGATGGTCCGGACGCTGGGACGTCACCGAAATCGTCCGCAAGGCATACACCATCTTCTGATGCCGATCGTGCCGCTTCCCCGACGAAACCACCAGCTACTTCTCATTCGACAGGACCCCACTTCATGACACACAACGACAGCACCCTTCGGGCGATCGCACACTGGTTCGACAACAAGCCGTTCATCGGTACGAGCGGCAACACCGCCCCGGTCACCAACCCGGCCACCGGTGCCGTGACCGGTCAGGTGGCCCTGGCCAGCGTCGAGGACGCCCGCGCCGTCATCGACGCCGCCGCGGCCGCGTTCCCCGCCTGGCGCGACACCTCCCTCGCCAAGCGCACCCAGGTGATCTTCAAGTTCCGGGAACTGCTCAACGCCCGCAAGGGCGAGTTGGCGGAGATCATCACCGCCGAGCACGGCAAGGTCGTCTCCGACGCACTCGGTGAGGTCTCCCGCGGCCAGGAAGTCGTCGAATTCGCCTGCGGCATGCCCCACCTGCTCAAGGGCGGCATGACCGAAAACGCCTCCACCAACATCGACGTCTCCTCCATCCGCCAACCCGTCGGCCCCGTCGGGATCATTTCCCCGTTCAACTTCCCCGCCATGGTCCCGATGTGGTTCTTCCCCATCGCCATCGCCGCCGGCAACACCGTCGTCCTCAAGCCCAGCGAGAAGGACCCGACCGCCGCGATCTGGATGGCCGAACTCTGGGCCGAAGCCGGACTGCCCGCCGGGGTGTTCAACGTCCTGCAGGGCGACAAGACCGCCGTCGACGAACTGCTCACCAACCCCGCCATCAAGGCCATCAGCTTCGTCGGCTCCACCCCCATCGCCCAGTACGTGTACGCCACCGGCACCGCCCACGGCAAACGCGTCCAGGCACTCGGCGGGGCCAAGAACCACGCCATCGTCCTGCCGGACGCCGACCTCGACCTCGCCGCCGATGCCATGGTCAACGCCGGCTTCGGCTCCGCCGGGGAACGCTGCATGGCCATCTCCGCGCTGGTCGCGGTCGGGGACATCGCCGACGAACTGGTCGCCAAGATCAAAGAGCGCACCGACACGTTGAAGATCGGCGACGGTACCCGGGACTCCGACATGGGTCCGTTGGTGACGAAGGTGCACCGCGACAAGGTCGCCTCCTACATCGACGCCGGCGAACAGGACGGGGCCACGATCGTGGTGGACGGGCGGACCGTGCAGGCGAATGGCGGTGCGGACGGGTTCTGGCTCGGACCGACCCTGATCGACCACGTCACCACCGACATGAGTGTGTACACCGACGAAATCTTCGGACCCGTCCTGTCCGTGATCCGGGTCGAGTCCTACGACGAGGCCCTGGAACTGGTGAACTCCAGCCAGTTCGGCAACGGCACCGCCATCTTCACCAACGACGGCGGCGCCGCCCGCCGGTTCCAGAACGAGGTCGAGGTCGGCATGGTCGGCATCAACGTCCCCATCCCCGTCCCCACCGCCTACTGCAGCTTCGGCGGCTGGAAGAACTCCCTGTTCGGCGACACCCACGCCCACGGCACCGAAGGCATCCACTTCTTCACCCGCGGCAAGGTCGTCACCACCCGCTGGCTCGACCCCAGCCACGGCGGCTCAACCTCGGATTCCCCCAGAACAACTAGCCCTCTTCCATGAGGCTTTCGTATACGGAAAGCCCACCAATCACCTGTGCGGGGTGCGGATCTCGGACCGCACCCCGCACAGGCCCCAAGCGCACGATCACCCACCACACCATCAAGGAGCACGTCATGCCTCTCGTTCACATCCACGTCATCGAGAACAGGCGTACACCTGAACAGCTTCGTCACCTCGCGGACGTAGTTCAGGACGTGATGCTCGAGCACTTCGCAGCACCGGACCGAGACCGCTACCAAATCATCTCCGAGCACAAGCCGGGGCAGATCATCGCCGAGGACACCGGGCTGGGGTTCGAGCGCACCGACGACATCATGGTCGTGCAGGTGGCCCAACAGGGCCGCAGCCAGGACCAGAAGAAGGCCATGTATCGAGCACTCGCTGATCGCTTGCACACCGAAACCGGTTTGGCGCCAACCGATGTGATCGTCTCGGTGCTCGCGAACACACGCGACGACTGGTCCTTCGGCAACGGTATCGCCCAGTTCGTGGAAGGACACCTCTGAGCGCCGGCCACAGCAGTTGCTGGGAGTGGCAGCCCCACCAGAACGGACATCGACATGATCGGCTACCAAACAGAGATCCTCACATTCGCCGCGACATGGACGCCCTACGACGGCGGCGACGAACACGTACTACCAACCTTCGGCATCAGTCTCGACGAGTACTACCGCCGGGTTCTGCACTTGCTGGACACCCCCGCGGCCCGGTCGATCGACCCATCCACGATACTGCGAATTCGACACCGGTGCATGCAGCGACTAGCGACCACGACTAGAAACGAGCCGAGAACCGGTAACGGACAATCCCGGAATACGCGATCTGCCGACTGATGCCCGCGAGAGCGACGTCTGGTGACCCACACCTTCGTGGAGGGCGATAGTTACCTCGAGTCCGACGCCGTCTTCGGGGTGAAAGAGGTGCTGATCGCCACCTACGACAAGAACAGTGACGGGGCCACAGCTTGTGGTGGACGGACATTCCGACACCGCCGAGGACGGTCCCGCACAACCACGCGCCGTAGAGGGCGCGATCTCGCGCATCGTGGTCGGCGGGGTCGATCGTCAGCTCACGCAGGGCGTCACGCAGAGCGGCGAGGCCCTCCAGTGCCATGAGGGTGAAGATTGGGCTCCCATCGCGCGCATATACCCCCTCGGCGGCATGTGCCATCGCCTTAGTGGGGACAGCGACCTGGGGAAGACCGGTCCGAGCCGCGATCGCCTTGCCGAGACCCGTGGTCGAACCGCCTCCCAGGGCGACGACACGATTGGCAGCCACCCGATGGACCGTTCGCAACGGCCGACCATGGTATTTGCCGCCGGCCGAGCTCGCAGAGTGGGCGCGAGTGATCTTCTCGACCGTCGACTCCACGCGCGGGTACCGCCTCGGCGCCGTCGACCCGGACACCGCCCGCGCGCAAATGCAGACACCCGCCCAGAATCAACCCCACACGGAGGATCGGCATGACCAAATACTTCACCGAGGATGAGTCCGTCGACACTATCAACGGTCGGATGGGCATCGACGCCGACGACCGGGCCGCCGTCGTGATGGAAAGCCTCGTCCGCCATCTGCACTCGGCTTCGCCATCGTGGGTCTGCTCGGCGCGCTGACTGCAGTACTCGTTCCGCGGCGCGAGTCGCGCATTGATCCGGTCCAGGGCGACGCGATGCCGGCCACCAGATTGGCGGATGCTCAGAATCACTCCCGGCGCTGAACGAATTTCTCCACAAAGGGTCACAGAACAGGAACGCGCAATGCCCAACATCGACCTACCCGGAGCAAGACTGCACTACCGCACCGTCGGAAGCGGCAAACCCTTGGTGCTCGTCCACGGCTCTGCCACTGACATGACCACGTGGGACGGCGTCATCGACAACCTGGCCTCCGACCATCGCGTCACCGTCTACGATCGCCGCGGATACGGACAGTCCGAGCACAGGCCCGTCCGTGATCACCGTATCCATGCTCGTGAGATCTCTGCGCCGTCCTCGAACAAGCCGTGGGAGAGCCGGCGAAGGTGCTCGGATGGAGTTCCGGCGGAAACATTGCGCTGGCATCCGCCACCGCTCGCCCGGATCTGTTCTCCGAGCTGGTCGTCGTCGAAGCCCCATTTCACGGACTGCGGCATGCCGACCGGGCGGTGCTCGCGACCGCAGTTCGCCTGAAACTGCTTCAATTGCGCGGTCACCCGCAGGAGGCGACGGAGATGTTCTTCCGGTTCGCCACCGCCCTACAGTCCGGTGGCAACAGCTACGACCTCGCCGACGACAGCCTCCGGAACGACATTCTCCGCAACGCCACACCGGTTCTGGCCGAATGGGACCCGCACCCTTTCGGAGTCATGGCCGAGCACATCTCGGTTCGCGCCGTGGTGAACCTGCCGATGCCGATCACGTGGGACCCCTAGGTGTTCGGCCTGCTGCGATTCCTCGGAGGTCTCGGTCTCGGTGGTGTCGTCCCCACCGTCATCGCACTGACCGTCGAGTACTCACCGCCGTCGCGCCGGCAGTTCAACAACGCACTCATGTACAGCGGCTACTCCGTCGGGGGCATGCTCTCCGCCCTCGCAGCGCTGGCTCTGCTCCCGGAGAACAGTTTCCGAATCATGTACGCCCTCGGCCTGTTGCCGTTGGTCACCATCGTGCCCCTGGCATGGCGGTACCTCCCCGAATCCGCGGCATTCCTCGTCGGCAAGGGCCGAATCGTCGAAGCGCGGGCGCTCGCCGACAAGTTCGGGATCGACCTCCCTGCACCGTCGGCCACCACGCCGAACGGAAGCATGGCATCGCTGGTGACCGGGCCTCGCCGGATCCCCCTGCTCCTTCTCGTCGTCGCCTCGTTCTGCGGCCTGCTTCTGGTCTACGGGGTCAACACCTGGTTGCCGAACATCATGCGCCAGTCGGGCTACTCGCTGGGTAGCTCGCTGAGTTTCCTTCTGGTGCTCAACCTCGGAGCCATCGTCGGCGCACTCGCTGCCTCGAGAGCCGCTGACCGATTCGGCAGCAAACCGGTGACCGTCACGTCATTCCTGCTCGCCATGGTAGCCATCCTCGCGCTGGGAACAGGACTGCCGGTGTCTGCAGCCATGGCCGTGGTCGCCGTCGCCGGGCTCGGCACCGTCGGCACCCAGATCCTCGTCAATGGCTACGTCGCCACCTATTTCGCGGAGAACGAGCGGACTGCCGCCCTGGGACTTTCACTCGGACTCGGCCGGGTCGGCGCCATCGTCGGGCCGATCCTCGGCGGTTGGATCGCCTCCTCCGCGCTCGGCGTCGAGTGGAACTTCTACGCCTTCGCGGCCTTCGCCGCACTCGGCTGCCTCGCTGTTGCGCTCGTCAGCCGTCCGGCTACCGGGACACGCCTGTCGAGTGCTGCTGAATTCGATGCACGGCCTGCGGCGTCGGCGACACCGGAACGACTCTGATTCAACCCACCCCTATAGGAGAGACCATGTCCACAACCTTCGTACTCGTCCACGGCGCCTGTCACGGCGGCTGGACCTGGCGGCCGGTCGCCGAATACCTTCGCGCTCAGGGACATCGCGTGTACATGCCGACCCTCCCCGGACTCGGCACCGAGGACCAACGGGCCGACATCCACCTCACCGACACGGTCGATTACCTGGTCGACTACGTCGAGCAGCGGGACCTCACGGATATCGTCCTCGTCGGACACAGCTGGGGTGGCTTCCCCGTCTCCGGCGCCTCCATCCGACTCGCGACCCGCATCTCGCGGCTCGTCTACTGGAGTGCGTTCGTACCGCACAGCGGTGAGTCGTTGATCGATCTGTGCCCGCCCGCCTACGGCGACATGTTCCGGGCCTCCGCGGCAGCCTCAGACGACAACTCGGTGATGTTCCCGTTCGAAGTGTTCTGCGCGGCGTTCATGCAAGACGCATCCCCCGAGACTCAGCGCGTTCTCTACCCGCTGCTCGAGCGTCAGCCCTTCCACACCATGAACGAATCACTCGACCTCGACGAGTGGGAACGACTGCAACTGCCCGCCACCTATCTGCTCTCCAAGGAGGATCTTGCCTTGCCTCCAGGAGAATTCGGCTGGGCACCACGGTTCCCGGAAAGATTGCCCGCCGGCTCTCCCCTGATCTACACCCCCGGTAGCCACGAGTCACAGTTGACCCAGCCAGAAGCTCTCGCCGCCACACTTGTCGAGGCGGTAACCGGGTAATCGACAAACTAGGCGACCTGTGAATCGTCTCTCCGTGGGGGCCACCGTTCCTATAGCCGCAAGGGGTCTGAACTCCGTGCCGGCGCCGCATCATCACCGTGCCAGAGATGCCGGCGACGACGGAGTCCGTGCGCAGTTGCGGTTCGGTGATCGAGGCGGGCCGGTCGATACAATCGTCCTGACAACTTTGTCAATGGGCCGCCGCGGTGTCCGCCGAGTCGAGGGCATATGCCGCGATCTCGAGGAGGGCGTTCTTGACCGACGCACGATTTCGTGCGTCGGCAAGGATGATCGGGACGTCGGCGGCAATCGCTAAGGCGGCCCGTATGTCGTCAAGGGGGTACCTCGGTGCATTGTCGAACTCGTTGACGGCCACCAGAAAGGGAAGACCGCGGGATTCGAAGAAGTCGAGGGCCGCGAAGCTGTCGTCTAGACGGCGGGTGTCGATCAGAACTATCGTACCGATGGCCCCGCGCACGAGATCGTCCCACATGAACCAGAACCGGTGCTGTCCCGGTGTGCCGAAGAGATAGAGGATCAGATCGTCTGCCAGCGTGAGTCGCCCGAAGTCCATCGCGACGGTGGTGGTCGCCTTCTGCGGGGTTGCCGTGACGCTATCGACCTCGGTACTCGTGTCGGTGACCATCGCCTCGGTCCGCAACGGAACAATCTCGGACACCGCCCCGACCATGGTCGTCTTCCCGACACCGAAGCCTCCGGCGATGACGATCTTGGCGGAGGTGACCCGGTCGGGCAAAGGATTTGGCGACCCTCGAGTGCCGGCCGGAGGTGTTGCTGACGGAATCATGAGCGAACTGCCGAACGAGGCATGGCGTCGATTTCGGACCCCACGCGCTCGACCAGAACCGCCATTTCGTACCCGACCTGTCTGATGTCGCACTCGGCCGTGGTCAGGGCAGCAAGCTGGGAACCGTCCCCGACGCTCATCAACAACAGATAGCCGTGGTGCATCTCCACCACCGACTGCAGGACGCCGCCGCCGTCGAACAGCGACGACACACCGGCAGAGAGACTGGCCAGACCTGAAGTCACTGCCGCGAGTTGTTCGGCTCGGTCGAGCGGAAGGTGCGCGCTCGCGGCCATCAGGAGACCGTCAGCCGAGACCAGCGCGGCGTGCGTCACCCCGGGGACGTCGCGGGCGAAGTTGGACACCAACCAGTTGAGAGTGCCGCCACTTGTCACGAAGGTTCCTCCTGTTGCCATGGGTCTACTGGTCCGGGATTGCGCGGTGTGTCCATCCGGCCGGCGCGGACACCGCTCTGATGTCGTGTGAGATTTGCGCGGACCGCCTCGGGGGTGCGGGTGTGTCTGGACATGCGGTCCGTCCCGTCGACACCGCCGGGGACGAGGCGTTGCCCGGGAATCCGTTGCGGCAGGCCGTTCAGGGTTGTCCGCTCGGGCGTGTGCTGCGCGGCTCGGCGCGCTGCCGACCAACCGGTATCCGCTCGCGTCACCCACTCCTGCGGAACGTCGTTGTCGACCGTGGTGGGGTCGGTCAACCACAGCGGAGCGATACTGGCGAAGATCGGGGTCCGTTCAGTCTCGTCGGCAACGACCCGCGGCTCGAAGAATGACGCTGTCCGTGAGGCTCCCAAACGATGTCGCGGCCCGGGTCCTGAAGCACCGTCACTGTTGGTCTGAGGTGCTACGGATCGGGGTCGAGCGGCGGTGGCGATCCCAGTTGCTCCCGGTCGGCGCTGGGGCAGAGCGCCGACTGAGGGTCCGCTGGCACCAACGCCTTCGGGAGATACCGGTACTTGGCCTGGGTGTTGCCTCTGGATGGGAACCACCCCCTTCTTTGGAATTCGCGCGATGGAACCCTGTGCGGTGAGAGCGGCATATTTCCCAGCAGTCTGGGGTCTGCCGCCGGGGCTGGCCCGGACAACCTCGGGTTCAGAGGTGAGCACATCACCGGAGATGTGGACCGACACGGTAATTCCCGCGTTGCGCGCCAGGTCGAGCGTCGGCCGGAAGGTGATGGTGATGGTGTGCCGTTTGCTGAGTTCGCTGACGACGAACAGACCCATGTGGCGCGCGGTGTCTGGGGTGACCTCGGGTGTCGAGGCGACTCGGTCGTTGAGTTCGTGGAGGTCGGCCGGTGCCATTCCGATTCCTCGGTCTGCGATCTCGATGACCACGCCGCCGTCGATGGTGCGCGCGCAGGTGGTCGTCACTGCGCTGTCGGGCGGGGAGAAGTGCAGGGAGTTGTCTAGCAGTTCGGCCAGGACATGCACGAGATCCCTTCCCGCGGTGCCGGTCAATGTCACCGGCGGCATCGCGCCGACCTGGACGCGCTGATAGTCCTCGACCTCGGAAATAGCCGCGCGCATGGCGTCGCCGAGCAGGATGGGCGCCGGGCGGCCGCGGCGATTGTCATTGCCCGCCAGGATCAGCAGGTTGTCGCCGTTTCGGCACATCCGGGTGGCGAGGTGGTCGAGTCGGAAGAGGTTGTCGAGGCGCTTGGGGTCGCGTTCTTCGAACTCGAGTTGTTCGATCATCTCCAGTTGCAGATCGATCAGTGATCTGCTGCGCCGGGCGAGGGTTTCGAAGACGTTGTTCATCTGCAGCCTCAGCTGTGCCTGCTCGCCGGCGAGCAGCAGGGCCTGGCTGTGAATGTCATCGACGGCACGGGCAAGTTGGCCGATCTCTTCGTGGGTGTGCACGTCGATGGGGTCGAATTCGAGGGTGGAGGCGTCCGCACCGGACTTGAGTCGTCCGACCGCGTCCGGCAGGTCTGCGTGAGCCACTCGGAGAGCGCCACGCCGCAGTCTCCGTAAGGGCTGCAGCAGGGATCGTGCCACCACCACGGCGAGCAGAATCGCCGCGAGCAGCAACGCCGTGACAACCCCGGTGTCTCGCCAAGCCTGGGTCCGCAACGCCGCCGACTTGGCTACCACTGCATCCTTCAGATCGGCGGACGCCGTGGCGATTGCGTTGGAATAGTCGTCGGCGCTCGCGATCAGCGAGTTCTTCAGATCGGCCAGTGCCCGGTCGGCGCTCTCGCGGTGAGCGACCTCCGGCAGCAATGCGGTGCGGTCATTCACACCGTTTCGGAGCGTCGTCATGGTTGGGTCTCCGGGCGGGTACCGTTGTGCGACCTGGTCGAGCAGTGCGGACTCGGTTCGGAGGTTGGCCAGAAGGTTGACGGACTCAGCTTCGAGATTCGCACCGGATTCGCCGGTGAGAATTGCCGTCGAGGCGACAACTGACAGGCCTTGGGCCGAGACCAACTTCTGGGCCGCCCATAAACCCTCGAGGCGCACGGTCTCGACGACCACCTCGGGGTCGGCGATCGGCGCTGTGATCGCGCCCACCGCGCTCGACAGGGCAGATCTGATGGATGCGAGTTGCGCGGTGAGTGCCTCTGTTGATGTCGGTCCCCGCTTGGCCTGTGCGCTCAAGGCACGCGCACCGGAGAGGGCGGTCGCAACGTCGGATGCTGCGCCCTCGTCGACTGTATTTGCGGTATTCGCGTTCTCCACGTCCACAATTGAGGCGTCGAGGTTGTCGATCATCGATGTCGAAATGGTGCGTAGCGCCAACGTTCCCATCACAACGGCCGCGTGCCCGTCAAGCTCGACGAGAAGCGGGAGGATCTGCGCCCTTTCGGAGACCGTGGTGAAGTCCGCTGCCGCCGTGAGGCTTTGTTGTACGCGAAGAAAGCCGAGTCCTGCCGCGACCGTGAGGGGAACGGTCAGTACGACCGCCATCTTCCAGCGCAGCGGCCAGCCTGCAACACCCCGCGCCGACCATATCCCGCGGGGTCGCCGGAAACCGACAGCGGCGGGTGTGCGACTCATCGGGCGCCTCTCGGATCGGGTGGGCTCGGACAGCGAAAGAACGCCGATGAGCGCCGAGGTGCGAACCAACTGCGTCCGAACTGGCCTCGCCGCCACGACGGGCCGCATGGTGGTGGGCAGGCGCGAGGCCGACCGCGGATCGGCCTCCTGAGCGGGTCGCTACATCGCTGTTCGAGAAGATTCGTAGCACCGAGCTCAGGCGGTGGAGCGCAGAGGGCTGCTCGTGGGTTCGCGGTGCCATTTGCCACCCGCGCCCAGGGCACTGAGGTAGTCATCATCTGTTACCTGCACCATTGAGGTGTCGGTCATCCCACATCTACCGGGTGGAGGGCATCCGGGGTCCGGCGTGCTGCGTGCTGACGGCCTAGCGGCCGGTGCCCACCGTCGCGCCGCTCCGGTCGCCACGCTTCGACGAGTACAGCGCTCAGCCTGCGCTTGTGCGCCCTGATCATGCTCGGATCCTGCGGCTTCGGTGCCAGCGCTGCCTGCAACAAGACAATGAATCGATCCCGGGTGACGCCGTGGTTGACCATCAATTCACCCGGACCGGATCCGCCGAAGGGCGCCCACCGTATCGCGAAGTCGACTATCCAGCAGTCATCCGAGGTCAGGACTTGCAGCCGTTTGAGGTGCTCACTGTCCATGCGGCACTGTTGCACCCAGTTCGGTTGCTGGACTTGCTCTATCGGCTCTGACGACGACGCGCTTTGCGCCACGGGTAGATTCATCAGCTGACCTGCTTGCTACTCGGTCGAATAATGTGTGCGTCGCACGTAGTGGCCGAATCGCCTGACTCGGCAGAAAGATCACACCTCGCACCGCGGGTGGGCTCACGGCGGGGCGAGATCCTGCGAGGTATCTGCAAATTTACGCGCATATGATCTGCGCCACTATCCAGTGTGCGTCACACGCTGTACGTATTGCGACAGCGCTGGTTTCGGAGCGAAGTGTGTCATGTGCGATGAGTTCGGTGAATACGTGCGAGCGAATGCCTCGCCGATGTTCGGCGGCTCCCGACGGAACACTCCGCTTGACAGATGTCAGGCTGAGCGCAGGGTTTGGGACGGGCTCACACCGTAGATTCGCCGATACTCCTGGGAGAATCGGCCGTAGTGGTAGAAGCCCCAGCGACTGGCAATGCCGGACACGGTGTCGGTTTCCGCGTCGGCCGCCATGAGGTCCTCGTGGGCTCGCTTCATCCGGGCGTTCCGGATGAACTCGATCGGGGTGGTGTCCAGGTACTCGCGAAAACCGCGCTGCAGTGCGCGGACGCCCACACCTACTTCTCGGGCAATCAGTTCAGGAGACAACGGCATCGCCGCGTGTGCGGTGATGTACTCGACGGCTTCGTTGATCGGAGCCGGGGCGGTACGCATCGCCGGCCTGGTGAGCTCCTCGGCGTACTGGTGTTCGGTGAGATTGAGCAATCCCACCGCGATCGAATAGGTCAAAGGTGCCGCGAGAAGGGGATTCGCCATGAACGTCCCTTCGATTTGGCTGCGGTAGGTATCGAGCACGAGGCGGCGCCAGGCACGCCCGTTGACGGTGGTGAGATCCAGCCCGCCGTGGAGTTGAACCGGTCGCGAGACGGGCCGATCGAGCAGATCCTGGATCGCGGTATGCATGGTGGAGCGATCGAGTTTCATCGCGAAGACGTGCAATTGGCTGCTTCGCGGGGTGAGGATGCGAGCGTCGGAGCCCGTGGAGTAAACGACAGCGTTGCCCTGCTCGACTGCGGTCTGCTCGCCCCCCGATTCCGAGAGCAGCCGACCCGACATCGGGATGTTCACGTGATAGCCGTCGATGGCCGGGCAGTAGAGGTCCGTGTTGTTGTTGTAGCGCAGCTGCCCGGAGACCATGGATCCCGCAACCACCGCCTTCAGGTCGGCGTGAAATCCGGAGCCGGCACCGACCTGTGTGAGTTCGTGGGGATGAAAGACCTCGCCGACACCGGCGACGGCTTCTTCGACGTCTTCGCTGTGCAGATTGATCGAGGTACACGGAGGGGCGCCGCGTCCCGATGCGGACGACGCGGTCTTCTCCGGCCCCATCCAGTGGTCAGCCACGTAAGTCTGTTCACCTTTCCGGCACTGCGGCGCGCACTCGCCGAGTGCGCAGAGTATGACTCACATCACATTTTATGCCAAATGGGCATCGCGTTAGAAAAGTGGCCGCTCGGCCGTGCACCTAGGGCACTCGCGCGCGGACGCGCCCGAGGCCGTCGCACCGGGGCCGATCTCAGCGCTTCAACGTCTCCGACGGGGTGCTGCCGTACCGGTCGCGGTACGCCGCGGCGAACCGGCCTGTGTGGGTGATCCCGCACCGAAAGGCGATGTCTGCGACGGTGGCCGGCGGACCGGCCGATACGAGTTCGGCGTGTGCGCGCTCCAGACGGACTTCGAACAAGTATTCGAATGGTGTCTGATTCATGCACTCCCGGAAGCCTTGCTGCAGTCGGCGCACACTGACTCCCGCCAGTTCCGCCATCTCCCCGGGTGTCCAGGCGCGGGCCGGATCGGCATGTATCGCGTCGATGACCCTCTTGACGATGCGGGGGCGCGCGCCGCGATGACTGTCCTCTTCGTCTGGCGTGGCCGCGAGGACAAATGCAGTGGTGAGGGTGCCCGCGAGCTGGGTCAGCACGAGGCTGTCGCGCCAGAGGCCGGCGTCGTCAGCGACCTGGTGGAAGACGGTTTGGACGAACTTGAGCCAGCTCGCCCCCCGACCGCTGCGGAGATCGATCTGCATCGGCAGTTTTCCCGGACGACCCAGCACGCGGTCCATTTCATGCTGCAGATAGCTCTTCTCGACCTTGAACCCGATGAGGCGGCATGAGGGACCCCAGTGCGGGATGACGGTTCGGGTGTCCGGCGGACAGATGGTCGCCTGGCCAGGCAGCGACAGGACCGCGGTCTTGCCGACTACCGACTCGAACCGTCCCGAGACCGGAATGTTGACGCCATAGGCTCCGGGGTGGTCGGTCGCGACGGACACCTCGGCGCCGAGCCGCATGCTGGTGATCCGGCACGATCCGATCGTCGCCGACTTCAGGGCCGATCGAGACGCAGCTCCGGTCGTCAGCGGCCTCATCTCGTGCGGAAAATACGCTGCGGCGACGGCCTCGTGCACTTCGTGCCAGTCGGTGAATCGGGTAGTGCTGTGTGTGCCCATCGGGGTTTACAAACCTCTCACTGTCTTGCGCCTGTCGCCCGAAGAACCCTCCCGGGCGGGCCCAGATCGTCAACGCCATTGTGAGCGCCATCACTAGATATTTGTCAAGGAAGAACGGCGCATCGGGGACCCCGAAAATGGATCCAAGGGACTTCGAGCCGCCTGGAGTTGACGCAGACGACCCGAACACCACTGCACTGCTGGATCTTTCGAGACCTGACGCCCGTGCGATCCGGCACAGAAGCGGTGTGTCGAAAAGCGGATAGGACGCGACGCGTCGTGGATAGCTATGAGCTCGGCCACACCATAGCTTTGTTTGTGAGATCGCACTCCGACCGCATGTCCACGGCAAGCGGTTGCGATCCGACAGACCAACCGTGTCTTCATCGACCGATGATCGCCCGCTTCCCCGCCCCATGGAGGCTGTTATGTCCCCCGAGAACCCTTATCCGAACACCACCCTCAAACTGGTGGTGGACGAAGTCCGCAAGGAATGCGACGACGTGCTCACGCTGAGCTTGATCGACGGCACCGGAAGTACCCTCCCGACCTGGGAGGCCGGCGCACACATCGATCTGCACCTGGCGAACGGCATGGTGCGGCAGTACTCGCTGCACAGCACGCCCGGCGACAGTTCCCGCTACGAGGTCGCCGTCCTTCGAGATCCCAACAGCCGCGGAGGGTCACAGCACATCCACGACGAGGTGAAGAAGGGCTCCACACTCACAGCCTCTCTGCCGCGCAACAACTTCCCACTCAAGCCGGCAGAAGAGTATCTCTTCGTCGCCGGAGGGATCGGCATCACGCCCCTGCTGCCGATGATGCAGGCCGCCGCCGACAACGACATCGCCTACCGCATGGTGTACGCCGGACGCTCACGCCCGAAGATGGCGTTCTTCGAACAGCTTTCCGACGACAGCCGCGTGCAGATGTGCGTCTCTGACGAGGGAACACGGCTGGACCTCGACACGCTGATCGACGACGATCTCGGCCCGAACGTGCACATCTACAGCTGCGGCCCCGAACGGCTCCTCGACGCACTCGCCGCGCGGTGTTCCCAGCTCGAGATGTCCGCGCGGCTGCACGTCGAGCACTTCTCCGGCACCGTCGTCGAGCTCGATCCGAACGTGGAGACCGCTTTCGAAGTGGAGCTGTCCCGATCCGGGAAGACCCTCACCGTCGGTCCGGACCAGACAATTCTGGACGCCCTGCTCGCGTGCGGGATCAAGGCCGCGAACAGTTGCGGCGAGGGAGTGTGCGGCTCCTGCGAGACAACCGTGCTCGAGGGCGAGGTCGATCACCGCGACGCGGTGCTCGACGACGACGAGAAGGCGGAGAACGAGGTGATGATGATCTGCTGCTCGCGGGCACGCTCACCGCGGATCGTCCTCGACATGTAGCCATCCGACCCATTGTTCGACATCGTGCGGCGTTCAGCCCGATCTGCCGCTACCCAACGTCCAGGAGGATCAAGATGACCGAAACCACTCCGGCACCGAATGCCGAAGACATCGTCGCGGGCAAGTGCCCGGTCAGCCACTTCGCCGCCGAGTTCAACCCGTTCGACGAGCAGTACCAGCAGGACCCGTACCCCGTCTTCAAGTCCGTCCGCGAACAGGAGCCGGTCTTCTACAGCCCCGAGATCGACTACTGGATCGTCAGTCGCTACGAGGACATCATCGAAATCTTCAAGGACACCGAGTCCTACAGTGCGAGCGAGGCCGGCGTGATGATCACCCCGCCGTGCCCGGCGGCGATGGATGTGCTGGCCGAGGCCAACTTCGTGCCCTCGACCATGCTCGTCGACGAGGACGCACCGCTGCATCCCAAGCGGCGCAGGGTCTTCCGCAAAGGCCTCAACGACAACAAGGTGGCCGAACTCGAGCCTTACACCCGCCGGTTCGTCTCCCAGTGCCTGGACGCGATCGTCAAGAACGGCCGGGCCGACATGGTCGGCGACATGACCTTCTCGGTACCGGCGCTGACGGCGTTCATCCTGATGGGTGTGCCGGAGGCCGAGGTCGAGCGCGTCCGCGGGTATGCGGCCCGGTTCGCGCTGTGGCTGTGGGGTCGACCCACCGATGAGCAGCAGGTTGCCCTTGCCGGCGACTACGCCGCGTACCTTCAGTACGCGCGTGAACACGTCGACAAGCTGGCCGAGGAACCGGGCGAGGACTACATGTCCAATATCATCAAGGCCTGGCAGAAGGACGGCAACGACGAGGTGTGGGACAAGACCTACCTCGCGTCGATCATGCAGAGCCACCTGTACGCCTCGCACGAGACGACCACCAATGCCGCGGCGAGCGGATTCAAGTCACTGCTCGAGAACCGCGATCAATGGGACGCGATTTGCGCGGACCCGACGCTGATCCCCGGCGCGGTCCACGAGATCCTGCGCTACCAGTCGTCCGTGCCGACTTGGCGGCGGATCACGACGCGGCCGGTCCGGCTCGGCGGTTATGACCTGCCGGCCGGGTCACGGGTGATGATGCTGACCGGATCCGCCAACCACGACGACGCGAAGTTCGAGGACGGGGAGTCCTTCGACATCACCCGTGAGAACGCCGATGAGCACCTGGCTTTCGGCTGGGGTGTGCACCTGTGCCTCGGCCAGGGCCTGGCCCGCATGGAGATGCGGGTGATGCTGGAGGAGACCACCAATCGTCTCCCGCACCTGCGCCTGGTGCAGGACCAGGAATGGACGTACTCACCGAACACCTCCTTCCGCGGTCCCGACCATGTCCGCGTCGAGTGGGACGCGAGCCAGAACCCGCTCCCCGCGGACCGCCCGTAGTTTCCCACTACGCCCACCCCGGGGCCAGTCCCGATATCCGAACCAGCATGTGACACGACGGCAGGTGGCGCCGTGTGGGTCGTACCCACACCCCACGGCGCCACCGCCGCCATCACCGACCCACTGTCAGTGAGAACCGGAATGACTGCTCACACGAGCGCCTCAACGGCCTTGGACACACCGAGCTACACGGCAACACAGCTCGTTCGAGAGCGCACCCTCCGCGCAATCCGCGCAAATCCATCATCGGCGCGCATCTCGGAACTTGCCCGAGCAGCCGCCGCCGCCTTTGTCGACGTTCTCCGTCGACATGACGTGACCGATGCCGAATTCCACGCCCTCAAGTCCTGGCTGATCTCGTTGGGCGACAACGGAGAGTGGCCGCTGCTCCTGGACCTGTTTGCCGAGCGCACCATCACAGAACGCGCGAACCCAGACGGCGCGACCCCGAGCAGCACCGAAGGGCCCTACTACATTCCCGGGCAACCACAGCTGACGTCGCCGTGCGTGCTGCCGATGCGCGCGGACGAGCCGGGGACGTCGTTGATACTCACCGGACGAGTGACTGCCACAGACGGCTCCCCCATCGCCTACGCGAACCTCGACATATGGCAGACCGATGACAGCGGCCACTACTCAGGCTTCACGCCCGGGATCCCGGCAGACAACCTCCGCGGTGTCGTGACAACAGACGACCACGGGCGCTTCGAAATCGAAACCATCCTGCCCAAGCCCTACCGCATACCGGCGGACGGAGCGGTCGGCACCCTGTTCACGAAGGCGAAATGGAACCCCTGGCGACCGTCGACCGTACATGCCACCGTCACCAAGCTCGGGTACTTCCCCGTGACCACACAACTCTACTTCGACACTGGCGCGACCTCCGATGCGGTCAGCGACAGGATCGACCCCGAACTCGTCCTCGACCTCACGACCGGGCCCGAGGGCACCGTCCGCGCCACCTACTGCTTCGTCCTCGGCGCGGTCGAACCATGACCCGCACCAACGCATCCCCCGGAAGGACCCACCGATGCACACACTGATGGTTCTCTATGGCGAGCCCACCGATCCGGAGAAGTTCCGGGAGTACTACCAGCACACCCATCTGCCGATCGCCCGGAAACTTCCCGGCGTGCGTGCGACCCGCCACAGCATCAACCTTGCTGCGGCGGAAGGCGAGTCACCATTCATTGCCGTCTTCGAGGCGGACTTCGACTCCGCCGAAGCCATGGCAGCTGCGCTGTCCGCCCCCGAGGGAGCGGCGGCGGTGGCCGACGTACCCAACTTCGCGACCGGTGGTGTGCAGATCGTGCACTTCGCCGCGACGCTCGGCTGAATCGACCCGGGCCACAGAGCTCGGATTCCCGTCGGTGGGTTGCTCTGATTCCTTCGCGTTCTCGACCCATGAACCGGCCAGCCCACGAGACTCGGCTCGATGGGCCCCCACGACCGGCCACCCATGCGAAGCGTGCGCACCGCACGAACCCAGTGCGGCGTCGGTCGCACCTCACACGATGCCCGGTGACAGTGCCCGCACTCCGCGGTCGCCGCAGTCGTCACCCCACCATCGACGCCGGATCTCCGGCATACAGCGATTTCCCCAACCCCAAGGAGGCCGGGAATGCCGGCAAGAAGGACCTTCGCACTCTCCAGTGTGGCAGTGATAGGCGCAGTACTGTTCCTCTTCCCACTCGTGACGGGAATGCTCAGCAAGGCGCAGAGCGTGGACACCCTGACCGGTGATCTTCGTGGCAGCTTCGAACCGGACGCACTGATCCAGACGCGAACGGATATGAACACCGTGCAGGCGATGGCCGACCAACTGCAGGCGGAAACCCTTCCCGCACTCCCGAACGCGCTCGGGATGCCGCCAGAGCAGTTTCAGGGCTTCATGAGCGAGAATTTTCCTGATGTGGCGAGCGGGATCGTACAACTCGACACCATTCTCCCGAAGTTCCAGGGCCTGGTGACCGGGCTCGAGACCCAAGCCCCGAACTTCCGCAGCGCGGATCAGATCCCGACCAACTTCCTGCCGAGCACCACCGTGCCCTATCTCTTCCTGGTCCCCGGTGCAGTCCTGTTCGTCCTTGCCGGCGGCGCACTGGTCCTCAGACGGAACCCCGCGCGGAGCGGACTCTCCCGAGTCGCCCTGCTGGTCACCGTCGCCACCGGAGTGGTCTTCGTCATCGCACCACTGATCCTGTCGGTGCCGGCGAAAACCCAGGCCGTCGATGACCTCACTGCGGCCTTTGGCCCGATCTTCACCGACGAAGGTGTTGCCGCGGTGCGCTCGGACATGGACGTCATCCAAAAGATGTCCGACCAACTTCAGGCCGAGACCGCCCCCGCGCTCGCCGAAGCACTGAAGATGGACCCCACCCAGTTTCAGAGTTTTATGGGCCAGAATTTCCCCGCTGTTGCCGCCGGCATGGGCCAGCTCAACGAGATCCTCCCGCGGTTCCAGGCCCTGGTGGCAGGAATGGAACAGAACGTCGACAACTTTCAGGCGGCGGCCAGTATCCCCACCGCGACACAACCCACGACAACGCTCACCTGGTGGCTCGTCGTTCCCGGGGTTGCGCTGATCGTGCTCGGCGGTCTCGGAATTCCCGCGACGCGGAACGCCGAAAGCCGCACCACGCCCCGCGAACGGACCCTGCAAGGCGTCTGATCAGCCGAATCCTCCACCCAGTAAGACTCCCACCGAATCATGTTGGCGTCACCGCACCATCGCCGACCGGTTTGCCGCGACACCTCTTCGCGTTCGCCGGGGCAAGCGAAGCCCTGAGGTTTCTCGGACCGGGTGCAGGTGGCCGTTCGGTGGGGTACGGAGAGGTGCCGTGTCCATGGTCGGGTGGACACGGCACCACCGACGGAAACAGACCCAACAGGTCTACAGCACAAGACAATTCGAAGGAGCGCTCGTTTCATGACTGACAAGTTGAAGTTCTTTTCACCGGAGTGGTGTGATGCCGCCCGCGATGCTGTCAACGCGAACGAGGCGGTCTACCGCGGGTTCAAGGACCCGTCGTCGTTCACCAACAGGATGGAACTCGCGGTCACCGGCCGCGAGGACCTGACCGTTCACCTCGAATGGAACCAGGGTGAGGTCATTTCGTGGACTCCCCGCAAGTTCGACGAAGACGATCTGTGGATCGTCCTCAACGGTGGGCTCGAAGCGTGGCAGCGCGCCGCCGACGGTGACGAGGAAGCTGGAAAACTCCTGATGGCAGGCGAACTCAAGTTTGCCAAGGGCCCGATGACCGCCGCGATTGAGAACGCCCGAGCTCTCAACAACTTCCTGCTGTCCTGGGGTCGGGTACCGACCGAGTGGGCAGTCTGACACCACACCTTGAGCCCGCGCAGGTCGACGGCACTCCATCGGCCTGCGCGGGCACCCTATCGTTAGCAGCGCCTTGGAAGGCCCACGATGACAACGGTTCACTCCACCACGTACACCCTGTCCCTCTACGACGGTGACGACGCGAACGGCGTCGCGAGCATCCTGTCGACCCTGTTGGAACAAAATCTTCAGAATCATCCCGAACGAGTCGACCTGGCCCGCACATTCGGCCGGCCGGTCGCGGTGTTCAGCACGGACACCAACGCCGCCGCGACCATCATCTTTCGAGACAATCACGCCACCGTCTGCAACGACATCGTGAACAACCCCGCCGTCGTCGTATGGGCGACCGTGGGACAGATCCTCGACGTCTCCCAACTGGAAATGAAGGCAGGCGGGCTACTGCCTGTCGGCTTCTTCACCCGGCGTGGACTAGGCGTTCTTCGCGACATCGTGACCCACAAGCTGGTCGTGAAGGGCCTGCTGACCCATCCGGTGACAGCACTGCGCATGATCGTCATGCTGTCCGTCGCGAGCTGATCGATCACCCTTCCATCCGAAGGAAGGATGCTGATGCCCATCTTCTCGCACCGCTCGGTCGCGTTCGACCGCCGCGGCGCCCCCTCCCCTCACCTCCCTATCCCCCAGACCGGTGGGCAATGAGTCTTCTGCCGCGCCCTGACTTCGAGGCGCTCAACTCCCAGATCCGCTACCTCATGTTCTCGGTGTTCCAGGTGGAACCCGGTGTACTCGGGGACGACCGGGAAACTGTGATCAAGGAGGCGCGGATCTTCTTCGAAGGTCAGGCCGACAAGGGTGTCGTGGTGCGCGGGCTCTACGACGTGGCCGGCCTGCGTGCCGACGCCGACTTCATGATCTGGACGCACTCGGCGAGCATCGAAGCCCTTCAGGCCACCTACGCCGACTTCCGCCGCACCACCGCACTGGGCCGCGCGAGCAAGCCCGTGTGGAGCAACGTCGCGTGCCACCGTCCCGCCGAGTTCAACAAGAGCCACATTCCGGCGTTCCTGGCCGGTGAGGATCCGGGCAACTACATCTGCGTGTACCCGTTCGTCCGCTCCTACCAGTGGTACCTGCTGCCCGACGAGGAGCGGCGCAAGATGCTCGCCGACCACGGTATGGCGGCTCGCACGTACAAGGACGTCCGCGCCAACACCGTGCCCTCGTTCGCGCTCGGCGACTACGAGTGGATTCTCGCGTTCGAGGCGCCCGAGCTGTACCGCATCGTCGACCTCATGCGCGACCTGCGCGCCACAGAGGCCCGCCTGCACGTCCGCGAGGAGGTGCCGTTCTTCACCGGCCCGCGGGTGGAGGTGGACACGCTGATCACCGCTCTTCCGTGAGGGCGAAGGTACGGTGTTCGC
The DNA here is from genome assembly GCF_026810085.1 of Rhodococcus sp. JS3073. Lineage (NCBI taxonomy): Bacteria > Bacillati > Actinomycetota > Actinomycetes > Mycobacteriales > Nocardiaceae > Rhodococcus > Rhodococcus sp. JS3073. The sequence continues at coordinate 304,369 of NZ_CP113952.1, forward strand.
TCGGTTCGAACTTCGGTCCACCTGGTCTTTCGCGACGCGTAGGCTCATCGGAGGGAGAGTCGAGACACCACCGGCTCGGGTGTCCGTCGCCGCACAGCGGCGGGTGATGAGCGGGCTGGGCAAGGATCGTGGCGGCGCAGGATGGACCGGATGCGCGAGGTTCCTCGCCCGATGAGGGCGTGGTATCCATGACGAACGAGGACGGCCCCGGGCCTGGTCGCGGACTTGTTCCTGTGCTCAAGGCTGAACTCGAAGCCGAGGGTTTCGCGAAGGTCAGCGAGATCGGGCACGGAGGTTTCGGTGTAGTCTTCCGGTGCCGAGAGCCGTCCTTGGACCGGACAGTGGCTGTCAAGGTGCTGAACTCGACCTTCGATGAGGACGGTTACGCCCGGTTCCTCCGCGAGCAACGTGCCATGGGGCAACTCTCGGGCCATCCGAACATCGTCAATGTGTTGCGCATCGGGGCTACCACGAGTGGTCGGCAGTTCCTCGTCATGCAGTACCACGCGCGCGGCTCCCTGGATGCGGTGCTTCGGAGCCGTGGCCCGCTCGAGTGGAGCGCCGCTGTCCGAATCGGGGTGAAGCTCGCCGGCGCCCTCGAAACCGCGCACCGTGCGGGGATCCTTCATCGTGATGTCAAACCGGCCAACGTTCTCCTGACCAGTTACGGCGAGCCGCAGCTGTCGGACTTCGGGATCGCGCGGATCGCAGGCGGATTCGAGACCGACACCGGAACCATCACCGGGTCGCCGGCCTTCACGGCACCGGAGGTCCTGTCCGGTGATCCCCCCACCATTGCCTCCGACGTCTACGGGCTCGGAGCTACGTTGTTCTGTCTGCTCACGGGGCACGCTGCCTTCGAACGCCGCTCCGGTGAGCAGATCGTCGCTCAGTTCTTGCGGATCGCCGCGGAGTCGGCCCCGCGGTTGCCCTCAGCCGGTATCCCCGCTGATGTCCGTGCCGCGGTCGAATCCGCCATGTCCCGCGATCCCGGCCGGCGACCGGCTACTGCAGCGGAGTTGGGACATCAGCTACGCGCGATCGAACGCAGCCACGGCTTGGCCGAGGACGAGATGGCTCTGCCGCAGGACTCGCACCCGGAAGCCCCGGCTTCTCCCCCACGAAGCGACACCGGAACGGTCGACTACGCTCCGACGGAACTCGGTCAGCGCTCTGAAATGGATGAACCGTCGCGGCAGCCGCCCAGTGCTTCCACCAAGTATCGGCCACCGACTCCGTCCCGTGCCCTCGTGGAGCGCGGCCGGCTCGCCGAGAGTCTTCACGAAGCCGCCCGCCGTCGGCTGATCTTGATTCACGCCCCCGCTGGTTTCGGCAAGAGCACCCTCGCAGCGCAGTGGCGGCACATCCTGGCCGACGACGGTGTCGCGGTGGCCTGGCTGAGTGTTGACGCCGACGATAACAACGTCGTGTGGTTCCTGTCCCACCTCATCGAGTCGATTCGTGTCGTCCGACCCGATCTGGCCGAGGAACTCGGCCAGATCCTCGAAGATCATGGCGACGAGGCCGACCGGTTCGTCCTGACTGCCCTGATCAACGAGATCCATACCAGCAGGGATCCCATGACCGTCGTGATCGATGACTGGCATCTGGTCAGTGATCTCGCCACGATCGCTGCGATGAGCTTTCTCCTCGACCACGGTTGCCATCACCTCCAAGTGCTGGTCACCAGCCGCAGCCAGTCGGGCCTTCCACTCGGCCGGATGCGGGTGCGAGACGAGCTGGTCGAGATCGACTCCACCGCGCTCCGGTTCGACGAGGAGGAATCGCGGCGATTCCTGGTCGACGTCGGCGGACTGGCCCTCGATCGGCACGCGATCAGCGCTCTGCAGGACTCCACCGAGGGCTGGGTCGCCGCCCTGCAACTGGCCACCCTGTCGTTGCGGGGACGTGACGATCCGGCAGAGTTCATCGCCCATCTCTCCGGCCGTCACCGAGGGATCGCAGGCTATCGCCGAGAACGTCCTGAACGCTCTCGAGCCCGAGATCCTCGACTTCATGCTGGCCAGCTCGGTCACCGAACGCCTGTGTGCTGACCTCGCCGAAACCCTGGGCGGCGTCGCCGACGGCCAGGGCCTGCTCGAGCAGATCGAGGAACGCGATTTGTTCCTGCGAGCCCTCGACGACGACCGCGAGTGGTTCCGGTACCACCATCTCTTCGCGGACTTTCTCCGTCGCCGACTACAGCGCGACCAGCCGGCCAGAATCGCCGAACTTCATCGCACCGCGTCACGCTGGTTCGCGAAGCACGAGCTCCTCAGTGAGGCCGTCGACCAGTCGCTTGCTGCGGGAGAACCGGACCACGCGGCCGAACTCGTCGACTCTCGCGGGTTCGCCTTGATCGAACGCTCCCAGATGGCGACGGTTCTCGGGTTGATCGGCAAACTGCCCCCCGATCAGATCGAGCGCCGCCCGCATCTGCAGATCGCCGCGGCCTGGGCGCACATCCTGCTCCACCATCGTCCAGCCATCGTCGACAGCGCCCTCGACTCCGTTCAGGTGGGGCTGGCGGCTCTACCCGAGTCGGGGAATGCAACCGCGGCCCTGCGTGCCGAAGCGTCACTTGTCCGGGCAGCTGCGGACCTGTTCCGGGACCGGATCGATGATCTCACCGAGTTGATTTCGGACTGCCTGGCACGAGAGAAGACTCTCCGCCCTTTCGCGTTGGCGGGCTCGGCCAACGTAGCCTCCTATGAGGCCATTCATCGCTTCGACTTCGAGGCCGCCAAGCGCTGGCAAGACTGGGCCGCCCCCTTCCATGCGCGCACGTCCGGCCCATTCAGTGTGATCTACGGATACTGCTTGTCTGGGCTGGCCGAGAGCGAACTGCTGAATGTGCAGGAGGCCGAACACTATTACCGCAAAGCCTACGATCTCGCCAGACGGTCGGGGGGCCACCGTTCCTACACAACCCGGCTCGCCGGGACGATGCTCGGCGAATCGCTCTACGAGCAAGGCCTTCTCGACGACGCCGAACGCCTTCTCGACGAATGCTCCGAACTCGGATCCGAGGGCGGGGTCGTAGATTTCATGCTTGTCACGTTCGGCACCGGATCCCGGATCAAGGCCCTGCGCGGCGATCTCGCGGCGGCAGAACATCGGTTGGACGAGGGGACCCAGATCGCCACGGCGCTGTCGCTGCCGCGGCTGGCGGCACGGATCGAAAACGAACGCACCCGGTGGCGGATCGCCCCAGGCCAGTATCCGCCCGCGATGACCATGGCCAGTGCCCTCCCCGATACCGCGGCGCCGACATCGCATCCCGTCAACGGTGTCACCGAGGTGACCGCGGAGCTCAACGAAGACTCTGCCATTCGCCGGCTCCTGGCAAGCGGAGATCCCGGCCACGCCACGCAGGCGCACAGGCGGGCCGAGAAGCTCGTGACCAAGGCCACCGCGTTGCACCGCCCACGGGCCACACTCCGCGCGAGCCTGCTGCACGTCGTCACCACCCGCCGCGTGCAGGGAGAACACGATGCCCTGACCGCCCTGGTTCCCCTCGTCGCACAGTGTTCCCGCCTCGGGTTGATACGGCCGCTGTGCGACGAGGGGCCAGCTCTGACCCAGCTCGTCGCCACACTGGCAGAACTGCACGAGAGCCAGGAATGGGATGCCGGCTGGCCCGTGGTTCCTGAACCGTTCCTTAGTGCGGTCCTGGCCTCCAGCGAGACGACCTCACCCCCACCGCACGCACCCGACTAAAGCCACCGGCGGCCGGGGCACCCGAGGGGACTACGAGGGCGGCGCATCATGGCCCGCCGGCCATTGCCCATGTCCGGACCGATGTTCGTTACGCCGAGCGGATCACTCTTTCGCTGAGTGGATCGACGGCTTGTGACCCCCGCCATAGCGTGAGACCCGTACTCACCAGGCAGGCCAAACAGGTCGAACGAGAGCGAAGGTGGCCACCGATGGACGCACGCAAACTACGGGACATTTTCGGACAGTTCGCAAGTGGTGTCACGGTCATCACGTGCCGGAACACCGACGGGACACCCCACGGCGCCACGGTGACGGCGTTCACCGCGGTCTCCCTCGAGCCCGCACTGTGCCAGGTGACACTCACCCGCAAGTCGAAGGCATGCCAGTACCTGAGCGACGCCCCCTTCGCCGTGAACATCCTCGGCGCCGAGCAGACCGATACAGCCATGCACTTCGCCGGTCGCTCGCAGGTACCCGGCCCGGTATGGGCCGATGGCCCCACCGCGCCCCTGTTGTGCGGATCGGCGGCGACGCTGTCCTGCACGCCGTGGGCCGAATACGACGGTGGCGATCACATCATCTTCATCGGTGAGATCGTCGATGTCACTGTCACGGAGAGTGCGCCGCTGTTGTTCTACCGCAGCAAGTTCCACCACATCGGCACAGAGCCGTCCGCCACCGCCTGGAACGGCAGCATGGACGACCCACACAGCGGATGGTTCGACGCGACGACCTCCTTCACTCCACTGCACGCCAGGTCCCCCCTGTCCATCCCCTGAACCCACAATCACCAACCGCACTTCGAAGGGATTACCGATGACCGTCACCGACCCCGCCACCGACGCGGCCGGAACCGAACCGACGCAGGTCAATCCGGCCGCGAACGCCGCCGTCAACCAGCCCCAGACCTATGCCACGAAACCGATGACCGGCGACGAGTATATCGAGTCCATCAGCGACGACCGTGAGATCTGGTTACACGGCGAGCGCGTCAAAGACCACACCAACCACCCCGCGTTCCGCAACTCCGTTCGCATGATCGCCCGCCTCTACGACAGCCTGCACACCGGCGAGCACGTCGACACCCTCACCACCGGCACCGACACCGGCAACGGCGGTGTGACGATGCCCTTCTTCCGGACCGCCAAAACCACCGAAGACGTGCTCGCCGACCGCGACGCGATCGCCACCTGGGCGCGGATGACCTACGGCTGGATGGGCCGCAGCCCCGACTACAAGGCCTCCTTCCTCGGCACCCTGCACGCGAACAAGGAGCTGTACTCCCCGTTCGAGGCCAACGCCGAACGCTGGTACCGCGAATCGCAGGAGAAGGTCCTGTACTGGAACCACGCGATCATCAACCCGCCAGTCGACCGCCAGCTCCCGCCCGACGAGGTCGGTGACGTGTTCATGAAGGTGGAGAAGGAAACCGACTCGGGCCTGATCGTCTCCGGTGCGAAGGTGGTGGCCACCGGTTCGGCGATCACCAACTACAACTTCATCGCCCACTACGGCCTGCCGATCAAGAAGAAGGAATTCGCCCTCATCTGCACGGTCCCGATGGGGGCACCCGGGGTGAAGCTGATCTCCCGCGCGTCCTACGCGCAGAACGCGGCGATCACCGGGACACCCTTCGACTACCCGCTGTCGAGCCGGTTCGACGAGAACGACGCCATCCTCGTCTTCGACAAGGTCCTGGTGCCCTGGGAGAACGTCTTCATGTACGGGGCCGTCGACAAGATCAACACCTTCTTCCCGCAGTCCGGCTTCCTCCCGCGCGCCATGCTGCAGGGCTGTACCCGGCTCGCGGTCAAACTCGACTTCATCGCCGGCCTGCTCATGAAAGCTCTCGACTGCACCGGTGCCGGCGGCTTCCGCGGCGTGCAGACCCGCGTCGGTGAGGTCATCGGCTGGCGGAACCTGTTCTGGTCACTGACCGAATCAATGGCGCGCGACCCGGAACAGTGGATCGGGGACACCGTCATCCCCAAGCTCGAATACGGCCTGACCTACCGCATGTTCATGATGCAGGGCTACCCCAGGATCAAGGAGATCATCGAACAAGACGTCGCCTCCGGGCTGATCTACCTCCCGTCCTCGGCGGCCGACTTCAAGTCGACGGAAATCCGTCCGTACCTCGACAAGTACGTGCGGGGCTCGGACGGCATCACCGCGGTCGACCGCGTGAAGGTGATGAAGGCGCTGTGGGATTCGATCGGATCCGAGTTCGGTGGGCGCCACGAACTGTACGAGCGCAACTACTCCGGCAACCACGAAAACGTCAAGGTCGAGTTGCTGTTCGGTGCGCAGGCCACCGGAGTGGTGTCGGGCATGCGGGGTCTGGCAGAGCAGTTCATGAGCGAGTACGACCTCGACGGCTGGACTGTCCCTGACCTCATCGGCAACGACGACGTCTCGTACTTCGGCCGAAAGTAGCACCAGCCGAGTAACGAGAGACCCTCCCGACGACAGCGGAGCGTCACTGGACGGCGGGCTTTCTCGACAGCGAACGGGCTGGGTCTCGTCCGAGAAAGTCCGCCACCAGCCCCCCAATCCCCACATCAGTCCTAGCGATGGACGTGCTTCCATGACCGACGACGACGTGACCCCGCACGGCGAAGGCACTGGTCAAGGCGCACTGCACCCCCCGCGCACGCAGCAATTGCGGGGTTCGTCCTCCGCTGGGAGAGAAATGCAGCAGTGCGGAGGAACAATGACCGACCCGTCGCTCGCTCACACCTCAGATTCACTACCACCGCGCGAGTATCAGGTCACCGTGCTTCCCAACGGGATCCGCATCAGTGTCGGCACGGACGAATCAATCGTCGATGCGCTGCGCCGGCAGGGCTACCGGTCCCGATACAAATGCAGGCGAGGCGGTTGCGGAGCCTGCCGAGCCACGCTCGTCGACGGGCAAGTCGTCTACCGCACGCCAGTAAGCGAATCGGTCGTCGACGGCCCCGACCGCGATCCCGGGCAGCGAAAGTGCCTCCCCTGCCGGGCCTGTCCTCAATCAGACGTGACCATCGAACTCGGGGAACGGGACCGTCTCGTCGATGTCCTCGCAGGGTTCGGCCGGTCCCGACAACGCTCCACGTAGACCGTGGCCGCGAATACACATCACACCACAGGAAGGTACCCACCATGTCCGTGCTGCGACTGGGCTATGTTCACATCAACGTCACCGACCTCGCCGAGGCCAAGAACCACTACATAAACACCCTCGGCATGGACGCCGTCCACGAAGAGGACGGCACCGTCTACTTCAAGTCCTGGGACGAAGCAGACCACCACTCCGTCGTCCTCAACGAAGGCGGCGTCGGACTGATCAAACTCGGCTACAAGGTCTCCGACGAAGACTCGCTCGCCGAGATCGAAACCCGGGTTCGTGCGTTCGGCGCCACCTGCGAACGGATGAGCAAGGGCGACAATCAATCCGTCGGCGACGGCCTGCGCGTGACTCTGCCGTCCGAACACACCCTCGAGCTCTACAGCGACATCGAGTACGTCGGCACCGCAACAGGGGTATGGAACCCGGACCCGTGGCCGCGCGGCGGAACCCGCGGCATCGGAGTACCACGCCTCGACCACACCCTCATCACCACCGAAGACCCCACACTGCTGGAACGCTTCTTCACCGAGGCGCTCGACTTCCAGGCCGCCGAACGCCTCGTCGGCGGCGAGGACAACAACGAACTCGTCGGCTCGTGGATGTTCTGCGGCGAGCAGCCACACGACATCGCCTTCGTCCAAGGCGAGAACGGCAAACTGCACCACTTCGCCTATCACATCGCGGACTGGTCGGCGTTACTCCACGCCGGAGACGTCTTCTCCATGGAGGACGTGCCGATCGACTTCGGTCCGGCGCGTCACGGGATCACCCGCGGCGAGACAATCTACTTCTTCGATCCCGCCGGCAACCGCAACGAAGTCTTCTCCGGCGGATACCGCACCGGCAAGGACTTCCGCACCATCACCTGGACCATGGATCAGGCCGCCCGCGGCATCAACTTCACCCATCGGGAACTGGACCAGAACTTCCTCACCGTCGTCACCTAAGGCACCGGCCATCACACGCCGACGCCCGCGACCGGAAGTCCACAACGATTGCACCGTCACGGAGTAAACCAATGACCACCACAACCGAACAATCACCCGAAATCGCAAAGACCATCGACGTCAACGGTGTCGCTACCAACTACCACGATGTGGGAGAAGGTGCCCCCGTCGTCCTTATCCACGGATCGGGCCCAGGCGTCACCGCGTGGGCGAACTGGCGCACAACCATCCCCCACCTCGCCGAAAAGTTCCGCGTCATCGCACCGGACATCCTCGGGTTCGGATACACCGAACGCCCCGACGGCGTCGAATACAACTCGACCACCTGGACCCATCATCTCGTGGGCCTGCTCGATGCTCTCGGCCTCGACAAAGTATCCATCGTGGGCAACAGCTTCGGCGGATCACTCGCCCTGAACATCGCGACCAAGAACCCCGAGCGTGTCGACCGGCTCGTGCTGATGGGTAGCGTCGGGGTGCCCTTCGAGATCACCGACGGGCTCGACGCAGTCTGGGGTTTCGAGCCCTCCCTACCGGCCATGCGCAAACTGTTGGATGTCTTCGCCTACGACCGCTCGCTGGTCAACGATGAGCTCGCCGAGCTTCGACTCGCGGCCGCGACCCGACCAGGCGTTCAAGAGGCATTCAGTGCGATGTTCCCGGCACCGCGCCAGCAAGGTGTCGACGAGATGGCCGTCGACGAAACACTGATCGCCGGCCTGACGAACGACACTCTCATCGTGCACGGCCGCGACGATCAGGTCATACCGTTGTCCAACTCGCTGCAGCTGCTCGAACTCATCGACCGCTCGCAGCTGCACGTGTTCGGACGCTGCGGTCACTGGGTTCAGATCGAACACTCGGCCCGGTTCAACAGCCTGGTCGCGGACTTTCTGTCCGAGTAGCCGCAGAATACGACAACGATGAAGGTGTCCGCGGCCGTCGCAGTTCAGCACGACGGCCGCGGACCTCGTCGCCGCATCAGAAGGTATGCCCCCAGAGCATGAACGACGACCTGTTCGGCCACGAACTCGAATGGCAGCGAAACTCCCGATGCCGCAGGATGGGAACCGAATTGTTCTTCCCACAGGACGGAGAATCTCCGCACCAGCGGTCGAAGCGTGAACGCGAAGCCAAACAGCTCTGCGCGCGATGCACGGTCGCCGGCGAATGCCGAACCTACGCATTCGAAAGGGCAGAGCCACACGGGATATGGGGCGGACTCTCTGCCACCGAACGACGGTCGAGGTACTGACCCCACAGTCGCACGTCGATGAAGCATCGCTTCCGTGTGCGATAGCTCGCCGACATCTGGATCAGCACGGTGCCGACTTCGAGTTTCGAACTCGCACCGGACGCGACCGGCACAACCGCACGCCATCGAGACCCGATCCCGACCCGACCCTTGTCTTGGCTCGATCAAGCACGCCACCGACGGACACCCAGACGTTGACCTGGGTCCGCCCGCACCACCCTTATCGACGTCACCTGCAGGAGACACGCATGCCCACGCTCTTCCTCCACGCCCTGATTACAGTGCTCAGCCTCTTGCACCGAGGCCAGTGGGGGGTCACGCCCCGCCGGATAATCTGGGAAATCGCGTACGCCCGGGCCGCGATGCGCTGGGCGCAGATGTGTACCGAACCAGTGGACGTGTTCGAGCCGACCACTTCGAGGCAGAGTCAGTCACCGACATCGGCGTAGCCGATCCCTTCCCTAGCCGATGGCCGAGCGACCCGATTGCGCGCAATTGAGCCCGTGACCCTGCCCCAGCTGACTTCGTCAACCGCGGGTGAGCGTTACCGGCCACTACGACTGAAGCGTCGGCGCACCCCGTCCCGGCACCAGTCAACTCCGCTCGCCCGATTCGCCCGCGTGAGATCCTGCGGGGACGACTCATCAGCGACGACGGCCGTCTTTGGCACTGCACTCAGCGCGGAGGGCATTCCGGAAGCTGAGCGTCGGGCGACGATAGACACCTGGGGCGCATCGGCGCGGGTCTATTCGCCCACTCGGTGCCTGGTCACGGCCACCGGTTCGCCGACCGACCGAGGTGTGGGTGCCAAGAGCACCGAACACAGCGGACACGGTCGGCGCGGGAGTCTTTTCAGCTTGCCACGCTATCGGAGTTCGCGGCGAGGAGGTCGAGTGCGATGTCGACGATGAGGTCTTCCTGTCCGCCGACGAGGCCGCGGCGGCCGACCTCGAGGAGGATGGTGCGCACGTCGATGCCGTATCGGTGGGATGCGGCTTCGGCGTGCCGGAGGAAGGACGAGTACACGCCGGCGTAGCCGAGGGTGAGGGTTTCCCGGTCGACGCGGACGGGCCGGTCCTGCAGGGGCCGGACGAGGTCGTCGGCGGCGTCCTGGAGGGCGGACAGATCGCTGTTGTGCTTCCAGCCCTGCAGGTCCGCGACCGCGATGAACGGTTCGATCGGGCAGTTGCCGGCGCCGGCGCCGTGCCCGGCCAGCGAGGCGTCGACACGGGTGACACCCTCTTCGACGGCGACGACGGAATTGGCGACCGACAGTGACAGGTTCTCGTGGGCGTGGATGCCGATCTCGGTGGCCTCGTCGAGCACGTCCCGGTAGGCGCGGACCCGGTCGCGGACGCTGTCCATGGTCAACCGGCCACCAGAGTCGGTGACGTAGACGCAGTGCGCGCCGTAGGACTCCATGAGCTTGGCCTGGGCGGCGAGTTCGGGTGCGGTGGTCATGTGGCTCATCATGAGGAAGCCGGAGACGTCCATGCCGAGTTCCCGGGCTTTGCCGATGTGCTGGGCGGCGCCGTCGGCTTCGGTGCAATGAGTCGCGACCCGCACCGACCGCACGCCCAGTGGTAGGCGTGTTCGAGTTCGGCGATGGTGCCGATGCCGGGCAGCAGCAGGGTGGTCAGCCGGGCGTGGGTGAGGTTGGCGGCGGCGGCTTCGATCCATTCCCAGTCGGTGTTTCTGCCGGGGCCGTAGTTCAGCGATCCGCCGGCGAGTCCGTCGCCGTGGGCGACCTCGATGCCGTCGACACCGGCGGCGTCGAGCGCGGCCACGATCTTGCCGACGTCGTCGGGGGTGGTGCGGCCGTCCGCGTTGATGGACGACGTCATCGCCGCGGCCGAGGCCCGGCTGTCCCGCGTCGTGGTCGGCGACCCCGACGCCGAAGGCGTCACCATGGGACCCGCGGTAAGCGTCGAACAGCGCGACGAGGTCCTGAAATCGCTGCGCGGCCTGACCAAGTCGGCGCAGATCGTGGTCGGCGACCCGGAGAACTTCGAGGTCGTCGGCGCCGACAAGGCGACCGGCGCGTTCCTGCCGCCGATCCTGCTGCGCTCCGACGACAAGGACGCCACCGAACCCCACGACATCGAGGCCTTCGGTCCCGTCAGCACCGTCATCGGATACGACAGCACCGACGAGGTCGTCGAACTCGCCGCCCGCGGCAAGGGCAGCCTCGTCGCCTCCCTCGTCACCCGCGATTCCGCACTCGCCCGCGACATCGTGCTCGGCCTCGCCCCGTTCCACGGCCGCGTCCTCGTCCTCAACCGCGACGACGCGAAGGAATCCACCGGCCACGGTTCACCCCTGCCCGTCCTCGTGCACGGCGGTCCCGGACGCGCAGGCGGCGGCGAGGAACTCGGCGGCATCCGCGGCATCCTGCACCACATGCAGCGCACCGCGGTCCAGGCCACCCCGGACATCCTGACCGCGGTCGGGAACAAGTGGGTCACCGGTTCGCAGCGCAACGACGACGGCATTCACCCGTTCCGGAAGAACCTCGCGCAGTTGCGGATCGGCGACACCATCGTCGGCGGCCCCCGCCAGGTCACCCTCGCCGACATCGACCACTTCGCCGAGTTCACCGGCGACACGTTCTACGCCCACACCGACCCCGAGGCCGCGGCCGCCAACCCGCTGTTCGGCGGCATCGTGGCCCACGGGTACCTCGTCGTCTCCCTCGCCGCCGGCCTGTTCGTCGAACCGAATCCCGGTCCCGTCCTCGCCAACTTCGGTGTCGACAACCTCCGGTTCCTCACCCCCGTCAAGGCCGACGACAGCCTCACCGTCACGCTGACCGCGAAGCTCATCACCCCGCGCAGCAGTGCGGACTACGGTGAAGTCCGTTGGGATGCAGTCGTCGTCAACCAGGACGGCGATCCCGTCGCAACGTACGACGTTCTCACCCTCGTCGCCAAGGGCGACCCCGAATAGACCGTCGCCTCAGGCGGCGCCGATGAGAAGGAAGAGAAATGAGCCTGAAAGTTGTCGTTTGTTACGGCCATCCCGATGACCCCGACGCGTTCGATGCGTACTACCGCGACACCCACATGCCGCTGGCCCGCAAGATCCCCGGGCTCACCGAATTTACCTGGGGCAAATGCATTGCGCTCGAAGGAGATACGACGCCGTACTACGGTATCGCGAGTCTGTTCTTCCCGGACACCGAAACGCTGCACAACGCCCTGACATCGGAAGAGATGGGGGCGGCAGCCGCGGACGTGGCGAACTTCGCCACCGGCGGAGTGACGATGTACACCCAGGAAGAGCGTTCGGTCGTCACCGCATAAGACTTCGGCCGGATCTCCGCCCTTTCGAGAGGGGGTCCGGCCGAATTTCAACGCGCAAGTACGGGAAGAGGACGTATGCCAGTCGAGGTTGGGGCGGGTCAGTGCCGGGTGGCGCAGAAGATGTTCGAGTCCGATGTCGCGTCGAAGGCGCTGGGCATCGAGAGCCTCGAGCTCAGCCCCGGTCATGCAGTCGCGTCGATGGTCGTGGGTGAGACCATGGTCAACGGACAGGGCATCACTCACGGCGGGTTCGTGTTCACCCTCGCCGACACCGCATTCGCGATGGCGTGCAACGGCTACGACTCCCCCGCCGTCGCCGCCCGCGCCGACATCCGGTTCCTCACCTCCACCTGTCTCGGCGAGACCCTCATTGCCGAGGCCGTGGAACGGGCCCGCTACGGGCGCAACGGCATCTACGACGTCACCGTCCGGCGCGGGGACGACGTCATCGCCGAGTTCCGCGGCGACAGTCGCGTGATCGGGCGCGCGAAGGCGACACCGGAGGACAGGACGTGAGATCGGCGGCCCCCACATGGTGGCCGCGTGTCAGGTTCCGGTGCCGTGGAGCAGCCCGGTGAGGTAAGCGTCGGCAGCATCTGACCAGCCAGGAGGCCAGGGATGTGTGCGCAAGGCGCTGTCGAGGACAGTGAGGACCTCGCCGATTCCCGGTCCTGCGTCCAGCAGCGGGCGGACGAGGCCGTGCCCGGTGCAGGTGAGGATGGCGGGCACGAGTTCGCTGACGGCGTCATCGGTACGGCCAGCGGCATGCAATGCGCAGGCGAGAAGTAGATGCGCCCGCAGTTCGGCACGCGGTCGCGCCGATTGCGTGGCGCAGGTGACTAATTCGTTGGCCAACGTGATGGCCTGATCGGTGTTCTCCGCGTTGGGGTCGACGAGCAGAAGCCGGATGGTCGAGTCGGTGTCGAGTTCGGCGGTAATCGCCGCGATGCCGTCGGAGCCCGCACCGGTCAGCGGTGGGGGTTCACTGGTGCGGCGTTTGGTGATCAGACCTGCGCGGATACGTTCGTTCTCGATCCGGGCCGCCAGCCGTGGGAGGGACAAGTTGGCGGCGATCTCGGCCCCTTGTCGTAGACGCTGTTCGGGTGCGGAGCGGTCACCCCGCACGGCCTTGATCCGGGCTCCGGTGCCGTAGGTGGCGAGCATGAAGTCCACGACCCCGCCTTCGGATCCGAGTTTGTAACTCTCGTCGAGAAGCTGTTCGGCGTCGTCGATATGCCCCTGCTCGTACATCAGGTCGGCGAGGATCGCTCCGGCCAACCTCACGGCATGCGAGGAATGTCCGCCGATCTGCCGGGCGAGTTGTTGCGCGGCGCGAAACGCATCATGAGCGGCGGTGATGTCGAGTTGCTCCATGGCGGCGATGCCGGTGAAACATGCCCCGTACATCACACTGAACGGACCGGTGGTGCGTTCGTGGTGCGGGGTGGCCCACTCCTGCCAGCGGCGTGCGCCGGTGAAATCGAAGGTATAGATCGCTTGGAACGCGGCAACGTTGGCCGCCGCAGAGACGACGAACGAGCGCAGTGTGTCGGGGCGGGCGAGGCATTCGGCGATCCGTTTGTCCAGGCCGACGACGTGGTCGGAGAACAACTCACTGATTCCCCGGACGAGGGAGACCTCGGCGAGCAGATCGTCGGCATCCTCGGTGGTGGTGCGCATGTGTTCGAGTGTGGATTCGGCGCTGCGGAGGGCTTCCTGGATCGGATGGGGCCGGTGGTGCAGCAGGACGTGGGCCCAGGCCACCGCGATCTGCAGTCGTGGGCGGGCGCGCACGTGTTCGTGGGTGAGTTTGGCTGCCAGTCCCAGCAGTGTGGCCATCTGGGAGTGTTCGATGAGCAGCATGCCCTGGGCCTCGACGAGGTCTGCTGCAGTATCGGGATCGCCGGCGGCGAGGGCGTGGTCGACCGCCTCGCTGAGCATGGTGTGCTCGGCGAACCACTGCGCGGCTGTGGCATGCAGGGCAACCACCAGTTCGGGGTGGTCGCGTTCGAGACGGCGCCGGAGGAAGTCGGCGAAAAGGTGGTGATAGCGGAACCATTGGCCCTCGTCGTCGAGCCTGCGCAGGAATAGGTCGCGGCCCTCGATGTGTTCGAGCATCGCCTGTCCGCGGGGGATGTCGGCCAGCCGCCCAGCGAGTGGGCCGCAGAGTCGTTCGGTGATCGAGGTGCGTAGGAGGAAGTCGAGGACGTCGGGTTCGAGGGTGTTGAGGACATTCTCGGCGAGGTATTCGCCGATCGCGTGGTGCCGGCCGGACAGGTGCGCGATCAACTCGGTGGGGTCTTCGCGGCCGCGCAGTGACAGTGACGCCAGTTGCAGGGCAGCCACCTATCCATCGGTGAAGGTGTGCAACCGGGTGATGTCGTCAGGTGCCAGCGTGAGACCGGCCAGGTCGACGAGGAAGGACCGTGCCTCCTCGTCGTCGAAGCGCAGAGCGGCGGCATCGATTTCGACCAGTTCGTCGCGGACCTGCAATCGGCTCAGTGGGAGCCCGGTTCGGCTGCGGCTGGTCACCACGACCTGCAGGTCGTGGCAGCTGTTGGTGAGCAGGAAGTCGATGGTCTCGAGGGTGGTCGAGTCGGTGATGCGATGCCAGTCGTCGATGATCACCACGCGCAGTTCGCCCGTCTCGTGGATGTCGTTGATCAGTGAGGTGAACACATACCGTTCGGCGTCGTCCCCGTGCTCTTCGAGAACTTGTCCGAGTTCGTGAGCCAGGGCAGGACGCATCATGCGGATGGCCTCGATCAGGTGAGCGAGGAACCAGACTGCGTTGTTGTCGTCGGGGTCGATGCTCAGCCAGGCCACCGGGATGCCGGCGATGATCAGGTGTTCGCGTCACTGGGCGGCGAGGGTGTCGGTGCTTGTCCCCGAATGGGGATCCGCTTACGGCACACCCACAGGACAGGACAGGAGGTTCCAGGCAACCTTCACCGGCAGTTCGACCTCGGATCCCGTATTGCCATGAATCGTGGCGCCAGCGTGCCGCGGCTGGACATGCCTCACGGACAGCACCGTGCCAAATAGCGTCGGCAAAAACGTGCCAGATAGCGCCGGGAGTCACATCAGAGCAGGTGTCGGCAAACTCGTTATTCGACGGTTATGGAGTGTCGTCTTGGGTGAGGCCGTTGAGGCCTGGGTAGGCGTTTCCTGTGGTCTGTTCCAGTCGGGTGGCGAGGCCGTGTGCTGCGTGCAGGAGCGATGGAAGGTATTGGGATAGGTCGTCGCGCAGCGTGTAGCTGACGATGCCGATGGCGGCTTTCACCAGTCCGTTGACTTGCACTGGGACGGCGACCGATGTTGAGCCCCGGTGATAGTCCTGGTGGCTTTCTGCGTATCCGCGCTGCCGGATTTGGGCGAGTTGGCGGGAGAGTGCGCGGCGGTCTGTGATGGTCTCCGCGGAATAGCTGGTCAGCGGCATTGAGAGTATGGCGTCGATGAAGGATTCGTCGCTGAAGGCGAGCAGCGCTTTGCCCACGCCGGTCGCATGGAGCGGGATTCTGGCGCCGATGCGGCTCTGTACGGGCACGGATTCTTCCGATGTCAGCTTTTCGACGTAGATGGCGTCGGTTCCGTCGCAGACGGCGAGCTGCACTGTCTCCCGGCAGTCGTACTGGAGGTTGAGGAGAAACGGCATGGCCGTTTCGCGGAGTCGGCCGTGAACAGGGGTGAGGAGCCCCATCTCCCAAAGCTTCACCCCGAGTCCGTACCGACCTGCGTGGTCGCGGTCGAGGAATCGGCCGTCCTCGAGTTCGCCGGCGAGGCGATACACCGTGGCGACGGGAAGACCCGCGCGGCGTGCGAGTTGGCTGAGTGTCAGTAGCGGGTGTTCGACGTCGAAGGCGGCCAAGACGGCGAGGGCCCGGGCCGTGACGGACTTCGCGTTGCTCTTGTACGGTTCGGCGCTCATCGGTGCTCGCTGTTCGTGTGTGGCTGAGTTTCGGGCGGTGCGGCGGTCGAATGACGATCGTCCGCGGAGTTGTTCAAGATGCCGACGAGAGTGCGTGCGACACTTCTCAGTTCGGGCACCAAGGCTTCGGCGGTGACCGGGGGTTTGGTGGTGCCGCTGGGCGGGGGTACGGCGGCCGAAAGCGCCATTGGTGGTCGGCCTTCGGCGTCGAGTCCGACTGCGTATTCCACGGTTCCGTCGGGCCGCACCAGGCGGGCCCAGCCCTGCCGGTGAACGACGGTGAGGGTTTCCTCGAGTCGGTCGAACTGCATTCGCGTCAATGGCAGCGAGCTCCGGACGGCCGGGGTCAGTGACGTCATGATCACCTGTCCGGCGGCGCAGTCGTGCAACGGCAGTGTCAAGCCCGGGCCGCCGCCGGCGGAGCTGCCGCCGTGCGCGAGGACTTCCTCCACACACAGCGCGTTCTGACCGTTGTAGACGAAGACCCGGATCATGGATCCGGAGCGAGCGGCGAGACGAACCAGGAGCGGGCGGGTGCCCATCCCGATCACATCGTGGGTGGGAGCCAGGATGCCGAGCTCCCAGATCTTCGGGCCGATGCTGTACCGGCCGTCGCCGCCGCGCTCGACCGCGGCCATGGCCTGGAGCCGGTCGAGAAGACGGAACGTGGTGGCGACCGGCAGACCCGTGCGACGCGAGATCTGGGACAGCGTCATGCGCCGATGGGTGATGTCGAAGGACATCAGAACCGCGAAGGCGCGTTCGGTCACCGACTTTCTGGGGGCGCCCGGTGGTGACGCCGTCATGAGGTCCACCTTTCTGCCTTCCGGGTCTTGCGCTCAACTCGCACCCTAGACGCCTTTCCACTGTGTGAAAAGAGTCGACAGGATTTCCCGCCGGTAAGGGCTTTGAACTGCGAGTTGTCATGTTCCTTTTCGTTCAGTGAAAAGCTTTCTGGTGGCCTGGGTCACAAGCGGCACACACTGTGATCCACGTTCCGGGCACTGAGCCCTTGGGCATGGAGGAGAAGTTATGACGACCACCGAGAGCGAGCGGAACTCGATTCCCACGTCGCAGTCGGCACCGGATGCGCGCCATTTCCCGGACCCGTACGAGATCACCACCCCGGAGGGGGCGGAGGGCTGGGAGGAGATGTACGCCTACCACAACCGGTTCCTGGGCACGCGGCGGGCGGAGGACTCGGCGAAGACCTGGTTCCGCAATTCGTTGCACTACCCGGAGGTCTCGTACCCGTTCGATCAGGCGATGGTCGATGGCGCCTTCACCGGCACGGGCGTGACGAACACCCGTGTCTTCGCGCTGCCGCCGGCCAAGGGCCTGGATGTGCGGATCGTCAACGGGTACACCTACATGTCCACCCTGCCCAGCCCGGATTCGGGCGAGCAGGCCCGCCGTGCGGAGGAATTCGCCGAGCGTGCCGGGTATTACTTCCAGAACTGGGACACCCTCTACGCCGAGTGGGAGGGCCGCGTCACCGACGCGATCCGTGGGGTGCACGCACTGGAGGTCCCCGCGCTGTCGGAGTTCGAGCCGATCGAGCGCGTCCTCGAGGACCGCGGTCCCACCCAGGGCAACCAATTGCTGGCGGCGTATCACCGCCTCCTCGAGTACGGCGACCAGATCTGGACGCTGCACTCGGAGTTCCTGAACCTCGGCTACGCCGCGTACCTGCAATTCCTCACCCTGTGTAAGGAACACTTCCCGGAAATCGACGACCAGACGATCTCCCGGATGGTCAGCGGTGTCGACGTGTTGCTCTTCCGCCCGGACGACGAACTGCGCGCCCTGGCACGCAAGGCCGAGGAACTCGGGGTCGGGGACATCGTCCGGGCCGCCACCACCGAAAAGGACTTGACCGACGGGCTCGGCGGCACCGACGCCGGAAAGGTGTGGCTCGCCGCCCTGGAGGAAAGCAAGGACCCGTGGTTCTACTTCTCCTACGGGTCGGGGATGTACCACTCGCACCGCAGCTGGATCGACGACCTGAGCTTGCCGATTCAGGCCATCGGTGACTACCTCGACCGCCTGCGAAAAGGCGAGGACCTCACCCGCCCCCTGGAAAGGCTGCAGGCCGAGCGTGATTCGGTGGTCGAGCACTACCGTTCACTGCTCGACGAGGAAGACCTGCCCGGCTTCGACGAGGCACTGGGGTTGTCGCGGACCGTGTTCCCCTACGTGGAAAACCACAACTTCTACGTCGAGCACTGGTTCCTCACCAACTTCTGGAACAAGACCCGCGAATTCAGCCGGCTCCTGCACAGGTGGGGCTTCTGGGACGACGTGGAGGACATCTTCTTCCTCCGCCGCGCCGAGGTCGAAGAAGCGATCGTAGACCTGCAGATGGCATGGGGTGCCGGCGGCAAGCCGCAGGGCGGCTTCCATTGGCCACAGATCATCGAGCGCCGCAAGGAAATCTACGCCGCGCTCGACGCGTGGAACCCGCCACCGGCCCTCGGCCCGGTCCCGCAGGAGGTGAGCGAGCCGCTGACCATCATGCTCTGGGGCATCACCCCGGAAACAGTCGAACGCTGGCTGACCGCCCAGGACGGCGGCGGAAGTAGCAACACCCTGTCGGGCTTCGCGGGTTCGCCCGGCGTCGCCGAGGGCCCCGCCCGCGTCGTGCTGCGCCCGGACCAGCTCGACACCGTCCAAGAAGGCGAGATCCTCGTCGCCCCGGTCACCAGCCCGAGTTGGACTCCGGTATTCGGCCGGATCCGCGGAGCGGTCAGCGATATCGGCGGCATCATGTGCCACGCCGCGATCGTCTCCCGCGAATACGAGCTGCCCGCTGTCGTCGGCACCGGTTTCGGCACCTCGACCATCAAGACGGGCCAGTTGATTCGCGTCGACGGCAACACCGGCACCGTCACCATCCTCGACGAGGCCGCTGACGCCTCCTGATCGACTCTCGGCGGCCACCACCACCGAAGCACTGAAAAGGAACAAGACCGTGGGTAAGTACACGAAGAAATTCGACGAGGTCCGCTCCACCGACCGCCCGCTGGTGGGCGGCAAGTGCGCCAGCCTCGGCGAGATGGTGCAGGCCGGACTTCCGGTACCGGACGGATTCGCCGTCACGATCGATGCGTACGAGGACTTCCGGGACGACTCGGATCTGCGCGCCGAACTGCGAGGCCTGGTCGGCGTCGATCCGGACAGCTCGAAGTCACTGCAGGACGCCCACGATCAGGCTGTGGCCCTGGTTCTCGGGAGGAATCTGCCGGCCGCGATCGAGGACGAGATCCGCGAGGCGTATCTCGCCTTGTCCCGGGAAACGGCCCGTCGCCGCGGCACGGGGGACACCGACCGTATCCCGGTGGCCGTGCGGTCCTCGTCCGTCGACGAGGACGGGGACGCGGCCAGCTTCGCCGGCCAGCAGGAAACCTATCTCTGGGTGGTCGGCGCCGACGACGTGATCGCGAAGGTCCGCGAGTGCTGGGCGAGCCTGTACACCCCGCAGGCCATCGCCTACCGCGCCGGGATGTCCGAAACGGACGCCGCCGAGGCGTCCAAGATCTCGGTCGCGGTGCAGCTGATGGCCGACGCCGACGTCGCGGGGGTGACGTTCACGGTCAGCCCACGCACCGGCGACCGGTCCGTGATCGCCATCAACGCGAGCTGGGGACTCGGACAATCCGTGGTCTCCGGTGAGGTGACGCCGGACGAGTACTGGCTGACGAAGATCGGGCCCGCCCTCACCAGCAGCCGGATCGCGTCGAAGGAACACGAATACGTGCCCGCCCCGGACGGCACCGGTGTCATCTTCCGGGAAGTCGAGCAGGCCCGCCGCGAGGTGTCCTGCCTCAGCGATGGCGAACTGATGCAGCTCGCCGAAATCGGGTTGAAGGTGGAGGAACACTACGGCTGTCCCCAGGACATCGAGTGGGCCCTCGAGCACGACAGCGACGGCACCAGCCGGGTCATGCTGCTGCAGTCCCGCCCGGAAACCAACTGGAAAAAGCGCAAGGAAGAAAAGAGCAAGCGCACCTCGAGCGCCACATCAAATCTGCTCGGGTTCGTATCCGCCGCAGCGAAGGGACAGACGCGATGAGCACCGACACCACCCCGAGCTGGCAGGACATCCTCGACCTGGTCACCCAACTCGACGACGGCAACTACGACAGCGCTGCCGTCGAATTCGGAGACGTCTCCGTCCGCCTCTCCCGCACCGGCGATCTCCCCGCCCCCGCCGCAGCCCCGGCGACACCGACAGCGTCGACCGGAACCCTGCCCGCGCCAGCACAGTCCGCTGCCGCGGCGGCGCCCACCGCGCCCGCACCGGTAGAAGTGAAGGAAACTCCGGCACCACCCACACCGGAGGGAACCACCGTCCCCGCACCCATGATCGGCGTCTTCTACCGGTGCCCCTCCCCGGGCGCACCCCCCTTCGTCGAACCGGGCGAGCGCGTCGAACCCGACACCACCATCGGCATCATCGAGGTGATGAAGCTGATGAACCCGGTCACGGCCGGAGTGTCCGGCACCCTGACCGAGATCCTCGCCAAGGACAACGAGCAGGTCGAATACGGGCAGCCGCTCGCCGTCGTCACCGAGGCAGGCACGCCATGACCAAAAGTGACACGACGAAGAAGCCGGTGGTCCTGATCGCCAACCGCGGCGAGATCGCCGTGCGGATCGCCGCCGCCGCACGCCGCATCGGCGCCAGCCCGGTCCTGGCGGCCAGCACCGCCGACATCGGCTCACGGGCCGCGCAACTGGCGGACCGGGTCATCGTCATCGGCCCCGCCCAGGCCGGTCAGTCGTACCTGCGGCCGGAGTACGTGGCCGAGGCCGCCGTGCACGCCGGCGCCGACGTTGTCCACCCCGGCTACGGATTCCTCAGTGAGCAACCCGAACTCGCCGAACTCCTCGAAGCCGAGAACATCGCCTTCGCCGGCCCGCGGCCCGAGACCCTACGCGCCGTCGGCGACAAGAGCAGCGCCCGCAAGGTGGCCGTCGCCGCCGGTGTTCCGGTCGCACCCGCGACCGAGATCGACGACGTGAACAACGTGGTGCCACTCGCCGAATCCATCGGCTACCCCCTGCTGATCAAAGCGGTCCACGGCGGCGGTGGCCGCGGCATCCGCCTGGTCACCGGCCCCGAGGACCTCCCACGGCTGGCCCCGCAGGCCGCCGCCGAGGCCCAGGCCGCGTTCGGAAACGGCGCGCTCTACCTCGAGCGCTTCTACCCCGCGGCCCGGCACGTGGAAGTGCAGGTGTTCGGTGACGGGCAGGGCGGCGTCCAGATCTTCGGGGACCGGGACTGCTCCGTGCAGCGCCGGCATCAGAAACTCATCGAAGAATGCCCCGCCTGGGGGCTCACCGAAAGTCGGCGCACCGTACTGCACGACTCCTCCCGCGCACTGGTCCAGGCCCTGCGCTACCGCGGCGCCGGCACCGTCGAGTTCCTCGTCGACACCGAATCCGAGGACGTCGTCTTCCTGGAAATGAACGCCCGCATCCAGGTCGAACACCCCGTGACCGAGGAGGCCTACGGAATCGACCTGGTCGCAGCCCAGCTTCGCCTGGCCCTCGGGCAGGACCCGCAGCTGCCCGACGTTCCCCCGGTACCGCCGGCCGCCGTCATCGAGTTGCGGATCAACGCCGAGGATCCGGACAACGACTTCCGGCCCAACCCGGGCGTCATCGACCACGTGTCCTGGCCCACCGGGCCCGGTGTACGGGTGGACACCCACATCTACGACGGCTACTCGTTCCCGCCGTTCTACGACAGCCTGATGGCCAAGCTGATCGTCCGCGCCGACACCCGCGACGCCGCTGTGGCGGCAGTACAGGCGGCCGCGCACTCGGTGACCGTCGAGGGCGTCACGACAACACTGCCGCTGCACGCATTCGTGCTCGCACACCCCGATTTCATCCACGGCGGTGTCAGCACATCGTGGTTCGGGCCGATCTGGGAACAGCACCAAGCCCAGCGAAAGGAAGCACTCCGATGACCACACTCGTCACCGACCCGACCGTTGCCCGCCCGACCGCCGCAGCAGGCAGCCGGAAGCCGATCCGTCTGGTGGACACCAGCCTGCGCGATGGAAACCAGAGCCTTTGGGGCGCCACCGGTTTGACCACCGGCATGGTCGAGGCCGTGGGCCCGTTGCTCAATCAGGTCGGCTACGAGGCCATCGACTTCACCAGCTCCACCAACCTGTCGATGGGCGTGAAGTGGCACAACGAGAACCCGTGGGAACGGATCTCCCGCATGCGGGCCGTCATGCCCAACACCCCACTGTCCGCCATCACCACCGGCATGCGGTTCATGTCCTGGGAGAAGGCGTCCGAGACCGTCATGCGGATGGCGCTGCGCCTGATGGCACACCATGGACTGCGCCGTCTGCAGATCGCCGAACCGATGAACGACGTCGAATCCCTGCTCCGGGTCGCCCAGTGGGCGAAGGAAGAGGGGATCGAACAGATCGTCGCGGCGGTGACATTCACCGAAAGCCCCGTGCACACCGACGAGAGCTACAGCCGAAACATCAAGGCCTACACCGCCAGCAGCTACATCGATTCGGTCTACGTCAAAGACCCGGGTGGGCTGCTGACTGTCGAACGGACCCGGCAACTGATCCCCGGCGTCCGCGACGCCGCCGGTGAGAAGACTCTGGAACTGCACAGTCACTGCACCACCGGCGCAGCCTCACACCTGTACCTGGTGGCCGCCGAGCTCGGCGTGGACGTCCTGCACACCGGTCTCGGTCCGCTCTCCAACGGCACCGCCCAGCCCGGACTCGAGAACCTGGTCGGCAACCTCGACGCCCTCGGCATCCCGGTGCAGGCCGACCGCGACGCCGCCACAGCGGCCGCGGACATCCTCTACTCGATCGCCAAATCCCAGAACCTGCCCGCCGGGGCACCGACCGAGTACGACCTGAGCTTCCACGTCCATCAGGTGCCGGGCGGGATGATGGGCACCCTCAAACGCCAGCTCGGCGAACTGCGGATGCTCGAGCAGTTGCCCGCCGTCATCGAGGAGACCGGCCGCGTGCGCGCCGACCTGGGCTACCCCATCATGGTCACCCCGTTCAGCCAGTTCGTCGGCAGCCAGGCACTGATGAATGTGCTCGCCGCCCAATCCGGGCAAGAGCGCTACAGCCGAATCCCCGACGAAGTGGTGCGGTTCGTGCTCGGCCACTTCGGCACCCCCGAAGGCGAGATCGCACCCGAGGTCCTCGAGAAGGTGTCGGCGCTGCCCCGCGCCCGCGAACTCGACAAGAAGGTGCCCGAACCCACCCTGGCGGAACTGCACGAGGAACACGCACGCCGCTTCGGACGACAATTGCCCGAGGAGGAACTGCTGCTGCGGATGGTGCTTCCACAGGACCAGGTCGACTCCATGCTCGCCGCCGGACCGGCTCCGCGCTGGTCCCCGGCCGGCACCACCCGGCACGGCGCCCCGGTCACCACCATCGCCGAGTTCATCCGCGCCGCCCACGAACTTCCCCGCTGGAAGTACCTCGCCGTCAACCGCGGCACCGAACGAGTCGAACTGCACCGCAACACCACCGGAGGAACCCAGTGAACCGCGACGAACTCCTCACCCGGCTCGCCGATGTCCGCGGCGTCATGTTCGATATCGACGGCTGCCTCGTCATCTCCGACGGCCCCAGCGGAAAGGGCGGACGGGCACTGCCCGGCGCCCCTGAGGCCATCGATCTGGTCCGCCGCACCGGCCGGAGCATGGCCGTGTTCACCAACGGCTCCATGCAGACACCCCACCAGATCGCCGAATCGCTGCGCTCCCTCGATCTGGACGTCCGCGACGAGGAAGTCCTCACCCCCGCGGTCGTGGCCGCCGAAACCATGCAGACCCTGCATCCGGAACAGCCCCTACTCGTGTTCGGTGGGCCCGGAGTCCAACACGACTTCCTCACCCGCGGCCTCGACGTCGTCGACCTCGATCGCGCCCTGGCCGGGGAACCAACGAACGCCGCCGCAGTCGTAATCGGTTGGGACGTCGAGTTCGGCCGGAACAAGCTGCAGATCGCCGCCGAAGCCGTCCTCGCCGGCGCCCAGATCTACTGCACCTCCGACGCACGCTCCTTCGCCTCCGAACACCGCCTGAACGTCGGAGTATCCGGCTTCATCGCGGCCGGTCTGAGCCACGTCACCCAGCGCCCCTACCGTATACTCGGCAAACCCGCCCCCGAGGCATTCGAGGTCCTGACCCGACGCCTGCAGGTAGCTCCCGAGCAGATGCTGATCATCGGCGACGACCTCACCCTCGAATGCGCGATGGCACGCCGGGGCGGTGCACTGGGCGCCCTGGTGACCACCGGAACACATTCGGCGGCCGACGCGGACGCGGCACCGCCCGAGCACCAACCCGACTTCATCATCAGCGCCCTCGGCGAGTTGCTGGAACTGCTCGCGGCGGCGCCTGAGCGCACTCCCTCCCGGCTCGGATAGACAAGGACCAACGATGTCAGTTCTCAGTGAGTCCACCGCTGGCCGGCCCGTCACGTGGCAGCCCGCCGTTCGACAACAACAGCAGTCCCGACTGTGGGACTTCATGACCTGGGTCGGTGAGCACCGGCACGTCCATCTGACCGACTATCGCGCTCTCTGGCAGTGGTCGGTGCAGGACCTGTCCGCCTTCTGGGACTCGGTCCGCGAATACTTCGGGGTCCTCGGCGACGGATTCGACAGACCCGCCCTGGCCGAGGAACGGATGCCCGGAGCCCGCTGGTATCCGAACGCGACACTGAACTTCGCCGAAAACGTCCTGCGGCACGCCCAGGACCCCGCCCTCGCCGGTGCCACCGCGCTGTTGACCGTGACCGAGGAGAACGCCGTCACCGAACTCACCTGGCGGCAACTCGACGCGCAGGTCGCCTCACTCGCCGGTCACCTGCGACGGCTCGGTGTCGAACCCGGAGACCGCGTCGCGGCGGTACTGCCGAACCTGCCCGAGGCCATCATCGGACTGCTGGCGACCGCGAGCATCGGTGCTATCTGGACCATCAACTCACCCGACCTGTCCGCGGCCGCCACCCTCGACCGACTGCGCCAGCTCGAACCGAAGATCCTGATCGGGGTGGACGGCTACCGCTTCAACGGAAAGAACTTCGACCGGCGCGAGCACCTGGCAGCGGTGGAAGCCGGCCTACCCGGCGTCCGGCACACCATCGTCGTCCGCAACGCGTATCCGGCGGCGCCCGAACCGGACTGCGCCCGATTCGACTTCGCGGACCTGGTGACCGATACCGCCGCCGCCGACTACCACCGCGTCGCGTTCGACCATCCCCTGTGGATCTTGTTCTCCTCCGGCACCACCGGCGCACCCAAGGGCATCGTCCACGGACATGGCGGCATAACCTTGGAAGCCTTGAAGGGCACCGGCCTGAACCAGGACATGGGCCCCGGCGACCTCTACTACGTCGCCGCCAACACGTCCTGGATGGTCTGGAACACCCTGGTCAACAACCTGATGTCCGGAGCATCGGTCGTCACCTACGCCGGCTCACCGATGTTCGGCCGCAAAGACCGCCAGTTCGAAATCCTCGCGCTGACCGGCGCCACCATGTTCGCCACCGGCGCCGCCTACCTGTCCGTAGTGGAAAAATCCGGCCTGCAACCCCACGAGGACTGGGACCTGTCCCGCCTGCGCGCGATCCTCTCCACCGGATCCCCGCTCCCGGACTCCACCTGGCTCTGGGTCCACGAACACGTCAAACCCGATGTGCACCTCGGCTCCGACTCCGGCGGCACCGACATCTGCAGCGGCTTCATCGGATCCAACCCCCTCGAGCCGGTGCACCTCGGCGAGTTGCAAGGACCCTTGCTGGGCGTCGCCGTCGAGGCGTGGTCGGAGACCGGCGACCGGGTCGTCGGCGACGTCGGGGAAATGATCATCACCCGCCCGATGCCCTCGATGCCGGTGTTCTTCTGGGGCGACACCGACGGAGCCAAGTACCGCAGCTCCTACTTCGAGAAGTTCCCCGGTGTCTGGACCCACGGAGACTGGATCACGGAAACGACCGCTGGTGCCTTCGTGGTGCACGGCCGCTCCGATGCCACCCTCAACCGGGGCGGAGTCAGGCTCGGCAGCGCCGACATCTACGCCGCACTCCAGCACGTTCCGGAAGTGTCGGACTCCTTGGTGATCGGTCTCGAACAGCAGAACGGCGGCTATTACATGCCGTTGTTCGTGACCTTAACTCCAGGCCAGACGTTGTCCGCCGAACTCGACGCCAGAATCCGCACCACCATTCGGGAACACACCTCGCCGCGACACGTCCCGGACGAAATCATCACCGCACCCGCCATCCCTATCACCCACGCCAACAAGAAGATCGAAGTACCGATCAAGAAACTCTTCGCCGGCCACAACCCGGCCACCGCCGTCAACCGCGGATCCCTGGCCAACCCCGAGGCAATCGACTGGTACATCGATCAAGCCCACACGTTCCGCACCGCCCAAGAAACCACCCGCACCGAAGCACCTTCGGACGGCGGCGAGTCGAACACACAACTTCCCGAGGGGGCAAACGCACGATGAGCACCAAGTACGAGTACGGCATCGACTTCGACACGATCGATGCCATCGACATCCACACCCACGTCGAGATCGACGGCTGCGGCCACCGGTCCCTCGACGGCGAACTCATGGCCGCCTCGGAGAAGTACTTCAAGTCCGGGGAGGAACGCACCCCGTCCATCGACGCGATCGCCGACCACTACCGCTCGCGCAACATGGCCGCCGTCGTGTTCACGGTCGACGCGGCCTCGGCCAGCGGACACCCGACCAACTCCGTCGAGGAGATCGCCGAGGGCGCGGCCCGCCACAACGACGTCCTGATCCCGTTCGGGTCCGTCGACCCCTGGCAGGGCAAGGCCGCTGTGCGGCGCGTCCACCGGCTCGTCGACGACTACGGCGTGAAGGGATTCAAGTTCCACCCCAGCATGCAGGGATTCGAACCGAACGACCGGAAGTTCTACCCGCTCTACGAGGCCATCACCGAGGCCGGGGTCCCCGCCCTGTTCCACACCGGTCAGACCGGGATCGGCGCCGGGCTGCCCGGCGGCCACGGCATCAAACTGCGCTACTCCGACCCGATGCTGCTCGACGACGTCGCCGCCGACTTCCCCGACCTCACCGTGATCATGGCCCACCCGTCGGTGCCGTGGGTCGACTCGCAGATCTCCATCGCCACCCACAAGGCCAACGTCTTCATCGACCTGTCCGGGTGGTCGCCGAAGTACTTCCCGCCGCAGCTGGTCAAGGCCGCCAACAGCATGCTCCGCGGCAAGGTGCTGTTCGGCTCCGACTTCCCCGTCATCCAGGTCGACCGCTGGATGAAGGACTTCGAGAACCTCGACATCAAACCCGAGGTCGCGCCCCTGATCTTCAAGCAGAACGCGCTGCGCGTCCTCGGCATCAAGCACTGAAGCGCCTTACCGCTGCCGCCACAGGACTACCTCAGTGTGAGGGGAAGCCCGGCCACTTCAACACGCCGGATCCTTTCCTCCATGTCGCCGGGATCGTCGCCCCGAGCGAGCCCAGTACGGGTTAGCGCCGGCGATCTCGCGCTGCCCGCCAATGCCGAAAGCGCGGCGCGGCGGATCTCTGGAGTCGAGACGCCGGACGACGTACAGCAAGCGGAGAGGGGCGATGAAGCAAGCGCAGTGGTCAGTCCCATCTGGACTTGGCGGCAGCACATCTTGCTCGGAGCTCGAACCCAGCCATACTTGGTGGCTTGCACACCGAAACCGGACGGGTTAGTCATCTTATGACCGAGAATCCGGGAACTCGCACGGGTTTGCCAATGGAACTGATGTGACTCAGTAAATCAGGGTTTCCCCTCGCGAATGTCATAGACCGTGTAGTAGGTAGTCAACATTTGGGTGAAGCGACGTTCTGTCAATGGGCTCCATCGGGCGCGGTTTCTGAAGTGGTGACCGTCGATTCAGTTAGCGCGAACCTGTCGTGGCACCTGCCGGTCTTGGACGATCTGGTCAGCTAGCCGGTACACCGCCAGCTCATCTGGGATGCTGACCGTTGTGACGCGTTCGCGGGCCGCGAGGAAGGCCCGGTCCTGGGTCGACCCGGCGATCGTCGTGGACGTCGCGTACAGGGAATACCCAGTCGGCGGCCTCAGACATTCCTTCTACAAGGGACAGAGACCGGATATCGACCCAAGGACCGTCACCCGGGACGCCCTGTGAGGGCTCCGCCCTCTACATCGTGGCTTCCACCGGGTGGGTGCCCCCGGTTACCATTCCAACTAAGTCATTCAGCTGTCGGCCGCCACCGATGTTCGAGTTTGACGCAGAGGGGAAGCGCATGACTGTGTGCCTCGTCCACGGCAACCCCGAGACCGCCGCAGTCTGGAACAGATTGGCCCCGCTCCTCGATCGCGGACCCGTCGTACGCCTGTCCCCACCGGGTTTCGGTGCCCCGGTGCCCCCGCAGTTTACGGCCACGGTGGAGGAGTACCGCCGTTGGCTGGTCACCGAGTTAGCGCACTTCGGGCAGCCAGTCCACCTGGTGGGCCACGACTGGGGCGGTGCCCACGTCGTGAACGTCGCTATGACACGGCCAGAACTGGTGCGCAGTTGGGTGTGCGACGTCATCGGCCTCTTCGATCAGGATTTCCAGTGGCCCGATCGGGTGCAGGTGTGGGCGACCGAGGAGGCGGTAGCGGCGATGATCGACCCCCCGGTCACCGAACGTGCTGCGGCACTGGCGCAGAAAGGAATGCACGAAGACGTTGCCTTACCTGTCGCGGAGGGGCAGAACGCCGCCATGGGCGAGTGCATCCTTCGCCTGTATCGCGACGCCGCCCAGCCGACCATGGCCGAGCTAGGCCGCAATCTCGAGCGAGCCGCCGCGCGGCCAGGCCTGTCAGTCATCGCCACCGAGGACTCCTACGCCTCCAGCGAGCAGCGTCGCCGCGCAAGCGCGCGTGCTGGTGCTGAGATCGCAGAGCTCGACGGACTCGGCCACTGGTGGTTCACGCAAGACCCACAACGGGGCGCCGCGACCATCAATGACTTCTGGGCAGGAGTGGGACGAGAGTGATACCCAGAAAATGACGATCAGCAACAAGCCCTCTGCGCGCCATCAGCGTCATCGCTACGCCGGCGATCGCTGATCACTCGCCCCCCAGGCGCCCAATACGACGGAATCGAATATGCGGGGTTACCAGTAGTAAGTTGGTTGTTCGCATGGCCTGCGAATACGACCACTCGTGGTAACGCTCCTGCGCCGCCGTTGCCGAGGGTATTCACCTGCGGTCCTGGTGAATTGAGTGAGGCGATGACATCCGCGATACGCGGTACATGGGCTTGGCATTTCCCACAGGTCGCATATGCCAAATCGACTGACAGTGGACATCCGCGCCTCACCCGCTATAGCCATTGGGGTGCCGCGTGCACATTCGCATCGATGTTCACGCCGACGGTGCCGCGTCCGGCGGCCCACCGCACGACCGCGGCGAGGGGACCGGACACCTTGCCGGTCGGTGGTGAATCCGGCTGCACTGCAACCGGTTCACCCCCGTCGACGGTGAGGATCAGGCCGGCGCCCGTTCTGGCCGCGGTGAGAAGTGAGGCGCGATCGGGGTACGGCCGGGCGGACACGAGTTCGTCTGCCCACCGGGGAATATCCAGGCAGATCCGCACCAGTTCCGTTGCCTCGGACTGTGAAGCCTCGTTGAATCGTTGGAGTCCTGCATCGACGATCATCGCGGCTGTCAGTCGGTGCTTCCGCCGAGGTATGCCTGTTCGATTTCGTCGATACGCGGCAGCAGGTCGGATGTGGATCCGTCGAGAACGACCCGGCCTTGGTCGAGAACGTAAGCTCGATCCGCGACGCGGAGTGCTGTTCGAGAGTGCTGTTCGACCAGCATCACTCCGACGCCGCGGTCGCGGGCGTCGTTGATCGCGTGGAATATTCGTTCGACGACCATCGGTGCAAGACCGAGCGACAACTCGTCTACCAAGAGAACCTTCGGCCGTGCGGCGAGTGCCCTGCCCACGGCGAGCATCTGCTGCTGTCCGCCAGACAGCAGCCCTGCCGACCGCGTCAGGTGTGGCTCGAGCTCGGGAAAGATTGCTATTGCGTCTTCGACAGTGCCCGATCCGAGGCGGAGGTTCTGGAGCACCGTCAGGCCGCTGAAGACGCCGCGTTCCTCGATGACATATGCGAGGCCTTGTTTCGCGCGGCGGTAGGCCGGTGTCGTGCATTCTCGTCCGCCCAGTTCGACATGACCCGCGGACGGGCGCAGTATTCCACCGAGCGTGAGCAGGAGAGTGCTCTTTCCTGCTCCGTTGCGCCCGAGCAAGGCCACGATTTCTCCTGGTGCGACCGCGACGCTGACGTTATGGAGCACCGGGATCTCGCCGTATCCAACCGACAGGTTGTGCGTGGCCAAAACCGAATTGTCGATGAGTTGCTGCATCACACTGTCTCCGTTTCTCCGAGGAAGGCCCGCCGGACTTCGTGATCGGCCCGAATCTCGGCCGGGGTTCCCCGCGCGACGACTTTTCCGAATTCGAGGACGGTGATGTGGTCGCAGACTTTCATCACGAGGTCGACATCGTGTTCGACGAGGAGGACCCCCATTCCGTGCTCGCCGACGAGATCCCGGATCAGTGTCACAAGTTCTTCTCGCTCGTGCGCGGAGAGCCCGGCCGCCGGCTCGTCGAGCAAGAGCACCGATGGTTGAGCCGCGACCGCCCGTGCAATTGCAACCAGGCGCCGTTGGCCATACGGCAGTTCGTGAGGACGACGGTCGAGGACGTGCACGAGCCCGAAACGGTGGACCGCTGCCACCGCCCCCGGTGAAAGTTCCATTCTTTTCGGCCACACGAGGTCGCGGAGATACGCCCATTTGCTTCGTTGGCCGGAGCCAACCTCGAGGTTCTCGAGAACTGTCAGCTCATCGAACAGTTCGAGGCCTTGGAGTGTCCGCCCCAGGCCCGCACGAGCCCGCGCGGCGGCCGATTCATGCCCGAAGGGCTTGCCGTCGCAGAGTACGGCGCCGCCGTAGCGGCGGGTCACCCCGGTCACGGCGTCGATCAACGTGGTCTTCCCTGCCCCGTTCGGTCCGATCAACCCCTCGACGGCACCCGCGGGAACCGACAGACTGACGTGGTCGAGGGCGGTGACGCCACCGAAGCTGACGTGCAGGTCGCGGATCTCCAGTGTTGCTCCACGGCGAGGAATCGTGGAGGACGGCGTCAGGGGCGCCGGCACCGCGGGCGGAACATCGGCGGCCGCTCGGCCGGGCGACAGACGACGGGCAAGAGCCCTCACCATCGCGGCGTTCTGGGGCACGAGTCCGTCAGGGACGAGTACAAGATTGATGAGCAAGAGGACGCCAAGAGCAAGTGGCAGATACTGCTGCCAACCGGTGAGCGTCAAAAGGTAGTAGACCAGTCCCCCGGTCACAGCAAATCCGGCCATCGGGCCTGCTGCGATGTAACCGGTTCCCGCGAGCACGACAGCGACGAGAAGTGCCATTGCTGCATCGATGGTAAACCCGGTGAAGACTAGTTGCGGTTGGCTGAACGCCTCGACACCACCCGCGAGGCCCGCCAGTGCACCCGCGACTGTCAGCGCGTAAACCTTGGCGCCGGTGGCGCTGACGCCGAGCGTGGTTGCGGCCCGCTCGCCGCTGCGTGTGGCAAGAAGCCGCCGGCCCGCCTCCCCGCGACGCAGGTTTGATACTGCGAGACAACAGAGGACGAGAATTACCGCGCACAGGACGGCGAAGCGGGTCGGGTGCACGACGCTGTCGAAGCTCATACCCAGCAGAGTCGGTGGCGGAACGGGAAGTCCACTGATTCCTCCGGTGAATACCGGATTCGCGAGAACGAGAGCTTGGAAGGAAAGTGCGACTCCCAGAGTCACGATCGCTACCGTGTCACCCCGCACCCGCAGGGAGATCGCTGCGATCAATGCACCTGCCAGGGCACCGGCGATCGCGCCGGCGAGAAGCGACAGGATGAAGGGTAGTCCGACCTCTGCGGCCAGGCGGGCGGCGACGAGGGCGCCGAGTCCGGCCACCGCATACTGTGCGAGGGACAATTGACCTGCGTATCCGGTGGATACGACAACGGACAGGCCGATGATCGCGGCAATCAGTGATGTGGAGAGTGCGTCCAGCATGTTTCCGGACAGCAGGAGGGTTCCGAGGCCCACAACTATCGCCACGACCGCCATGGACGAGGCCTTGATCTGGCCTGCCCCGACGGTGGGGAGTTGTTGCTTGGCGTCACCGCGTGTGGAGAGGGTGTTCTTGCGCAGCAATACTGCGCCGATGATCACGAGGAAGGGGATGGCGGTCGACCAGCCTGCGTCGCCGCTGATCCGGACGGTCTCGGCCTGTGCGACTCCGAGGAGCAGGCCGCCGGCCATTGCCCAACCGAACGACCGGAATCCGCCTATCAGTGCTGCTGCAAGTGCCCCGTAGACGACGTTGCTCATGGCCACGACGTTCAATCCGTTGATTGGTGCGATCAGGATGCCGGAGCCTCCTGCCAGCAGGGCTCCGAGGGCCCAGTTTGCGAGTGAGATCGTCTGGGATGACCACCCGAGTACTTCTGCGGCCCGGGGGTTCTCGGCGACAGCGACCGTTGCCGTTCCGAACCGGGTATGGCGATACACTCCGATCAGGACCAGGGTGACGACTATCCCGATGGCGAGCAACAGGGCTCGGTCGGAGGTGATGATGAGCCTGTCCGTGATGTGCCACGTCGTGCGCGGCAGTACACCCTTGACGAACTGGGTGGAGTCGCCGTACCGCAGTAGGGCTGCGGACTGGATGACGGTGAGCAGACCGATCGTCGCGACCAGGCGTGTCACGGACGATGCGTCGCGAAGTGGGCGCATGATCACGACTTCGATCACGGCACCCAGGGCGGCGCTGCCGAGCAGCGCGAGAAGAACCGATGGCCACATCGGTACACCTGCATCGGACAGTTCGAAGTAGGTGTAGGCCGCCAGGAGGGCGATCGCGCCCTGAGAGAAGTTCAAGACTTTGTTCCCCAGGAAGATTAACACCAGGCCTTGTGCTGACAGCCCGTAGATGGCGCCTACCCCGATCCCGAGCAGAGCGAACCTCAGAAAGTCGTTCATTGCGTGTTTCCTGTCTTGTCCCGGCGAAAGTGGCTAGCCGGTGCTCGTGGTGATCAGGTCTCCGACGGGGACGAAGGGCGACTGCTCGGGATGTTGGAGCACCGTCTGCCCGTTCTCTATCTTCTGGAAGACAACGGTCGGATTGAACAGTCTCGGGTAACGCGGGTCCTGTGCCGTCGTGGAATACGGCGGGGTTATGCCGCCCATGTCGAGGTTTCGAAGGTTGCTCATTGCATCCTTCACAGTGGCTGGGCTGAGTAAGTCGAGCTGTGCCGCCACCCGGGCAAAGGTCGACATGGCCAACCATTCGTGAAGACCCGTCGCAGTGACCGGAATCGACGGGTCGTAGGCCTCCATGTCCTCCCTGAACTGTCGGGTTCCCGGAGTGTCCGAGGTGGGCGGAACGAAGCCTTCCACCGACATCACTCCCTCGGCATCCTCACCGACGCTCTCGAGCACCTTGGAGGTGAGGTTGAACGGGAATGTCGTGAGGAAGGAATCAGGAGCGAGCATGCGCATCGACCGGACGAACTCCGCTTCGTCATTGGCGAAGCCGGCCACGCTGGCACCGTCACCGGTCGCGGCCGCCACCACCGCGCTGAGGTCAGGTGACTTGGCGGGTACCTGAACCAAATCCCCGAAGGGCACATCTGCTTTCGCGGCGCCGACTTCGACTGAATCGCGGATCGCGGTGGAAATGCCCCCCATACCGCCTGGGACGACAACGCTTACCTCCTCGGCACCGGCGGCCCCCAGTTGCAGTCCCATTCCCACCGTCTGCCCGATGAACCCTGAGACGTCGGGGAAGGACGCGGGACTGCTGAGACCGACTTCGGTGAAGGGGTAAACGCCGACCGCGGGAATTCCTGCCGACTCGAGGATCGGCAGAATGGTTGTCTCGTTCACCGTCTGCAATCCGACCACGGCGACGACTTTTTGCTCGACCGCATCGCGGGCGCATTGCCGGGCAACATCGGGAGTGAGTTCGTCGCTGCAGACGATGACCTGAATCGGGCGGCCGTTGACTCCGCCGGCCGCGTTGACCGCGGCGGCGGCAGCCTCTGCACCGGCGGGGAACTCCGGATTGGACGTGCCCAACAGTGGTTGCGTCCAGTTCCCGATTGTCATCACCGAGATGGGAGGCTCGGTCAACCCCGCGTAGGGGTCGTCCTTTCTCGTCGGCACAGAATCAGAGGGGCTTGTGGGGTTCGCACTGCACCCGAAGAGAAGGGTGGCCAGCATAGCGCAACTCACTGCCCTGGCGGTCCGCGTGTCCAGTCGCTTCTTCATGGGTTGTCCTTTGCCGGAAGAAATGGATGTCTAGGCGCATTACTGCGCAGCTGACGACGCATCCGCGCAGTCGGAAAGGGTGACGACGATCTTCCCGAACGCATCGGGATCCGCGCGTCGCAGGTGCGCGCTCGCCATGTCGTCGAACGCAAAGACGGAGTCGATGGGCATGCGGTAACGACCCGATTCGAAGCCGCTGAACCAGTCCTGCACCATCTCCGGCGTGCGAGGTGACCCGTGCACGCCTCCAACCGTCAGCCGGACGGTCGGAGGAATGAATTCGAGGGGATGTGGGAAAATGTTCGTGGAACGATCCTCCCGGATACCCGACCGGATGGAGTTCTGTTGATCTTGCAGGAGACCGGTGAGGCAGACGACACCGTATTCGTGCACTGACTTCAAGGTGGCTGGCAAAGTTGCCAAACCGAGTAGGTCAACGGCGAGATCAGCACCCCCTGGGATCAGGGCGTGGACCTGCTGTGCGAGATCGGGCCCATCCATCACGACCGCATCGACTCCGTGGTCCAACAGTTTGTCACGCTTGCCAGGAGCTCGGGTGCTCGAGATGACCCGAGCTCCGGCGTCGGCCGCGAGTGTGGCGATCGCCAGACCCACCCCGGCTGTTCCTCCGCGTATCAGCAAGCTCTTGCCCCGAACATCTCCCAGCGCGGCAATGCTTCCCGCGCCGGCCGTGAAGGAGGCCGGGATCGCGGCAAGGGTCACCGAATCGAGATTGGATGTGAAGGGTATCGCGTCGTGAGCCTCGACGCAGATGTACTCGGCCCAGGCGCCGTCGCGGGTGTAGCCGTATCCTCCGTAACCGCCCGCAACCCTTGCCCCGAAAGGGATTTCGCCGCCGGGTGCCGACACCACGCGCCCGATGAACTCGTTCCCCAACGTCAGCGGAAGTACCGCGGTGGAGACGCCTTCCCTGCTCGCAATTTCCGAGGAGATCACGGTGGTGGCTTCGACTTTCACCAACACCTGGCCGGCCGTAGGCACCGGGACGGAAATCACCTCGTGCGCTAGCGCCTCTGGGCCACCACCCGCGACGCCAACCCGCACAGCCCGCATCGTATGGGGAATGCCCTGCTGCTCGTCGCTTGCGGATGTGGTCGCCAATTCACTGTAGATCAACGCCTCTACCCTTCTTCGAACCGATTGAATCTCATATGGAAATGTGCCTACCCGACCCTGGCATCGACCGATTCCGCGATCTCCGAGCCATGGCGCATCGAGAACTCGTGAAGTTGCTCCGCCCCAACTGATGTAGGCCCAGAGAGTAGGCGCGGCATCGAACCGAGACCGCGAAAAGGGGGTTAGGTCAGCCCGCCGAGTCGGGGCTCAGAACCGGTATCCCGTGCGCCTCGAGCAAAGTTGGCCGGGTCAAATGCTGCATCAGGGTGAGCCGGTCGCCCCGCACTCGCGTGAAGGCATACTCGAGCGGGGCGCCCTCGACATCCCGCAGGAGCCGCTCGAACAGGAGAAGCGGATGCCCGACCCTGACATCGAGAAGTTGCGCCACCAGATCGTCGGCAACGACCGCCTCGATCGAGTGGTCCGTAGTACCCAACTCGATACCTGCAGTCTCGTAGAGCGAGAACCACTACATCCTCGCGTCCATCTGCGATACGACCGGCAAGAATGTGGCCGGAACATAGGTGGTGCAAGCGTAGAACGGTTCATCGTCCAGCGTCGTCAGGAGGTCGATGACCCCACAGCCGGCACCGGTGTCGATGCCGAGGCGCTGGGCAACCTGCGGGGCTGCCGGCTCCTCATTGACGGCCAGGACACGATGCCTGACGGCTGAGTCGGCGCCGTCCGGACCGTGGAGAAAACCGAAGTTGTGGCGGACCTTG
This sequence comes from Rhodococcus sp. JS3073, assembly GCF_026810085.1. Lineage (NCBI taxonomy): Bacteria > Bacillati > Actinomycetota > Actinomycetes > Mycobacteriales > Nocardiaceae > Rhodococcus > Rhodococcus sp. JS3073. Next base: position 340,904 of record NZ_CP113952.1, read on the forward strand.
GAAGCGGTCGACAGGGTTCCGGCACCCTGCGCCCTCCGCACGAGTCCTTCGTCTCGAAGAAGCTCGAGAGCGTCCCGGATCACTTGTCGGCTCGTCGAGAACGCCAGCATGAGTTCGGGCTCGCCCGGCAACGTGCCTGCAGGAAACTCGTCGTGCACGATGGCCGCGCGGAGCAGATCCCGCACACGCCGTGCGGCGGCGTGTCGCCGCCCCGTTCGCGGGTGTTCGTCTGCTCCGTGCCGAATCATGCGATCAATGTAGAGAGAAACGGCCGGTACCGCATTAGCTCTCTGTAACCAACAAGTTAAGCGGTCTGATGATCGTGGTTCGTGCTCCTGAACTGGGACAATGCCGTCGAAGCGACGCGAAACGCCGGGAAGGGAGCCCTGGTCGAGCTTGACCGATGCCGGAATCCAGGCCAACACAGGTGTCGGGGGTGAACGACTTGCAGGGCGACGGCCTCCGGGGAGGTTGTTACGACGACCGGAAGCGGTCGATGTGCGTGCTGCTGCCGGCTCTCGCCGGGCGCGTCGTCGCGGTCTCGGGCATGCGCCACAGGATGGGGAGGGACAGTAGGGCGACAGCGGTGACCATGGCTCCGGGGACGATCACCGAACCGCTGGCCTGGACCAGGGTTTGGGCGCCGTACGGGGTGAGGCCACCGAAGATGGTGGTTGCGACGGTGCCGACGGCCAGACCGGACAACCGGCCGGCGACGGGGAGTTGTTCGGGAGTGGCGGAGGCCCCGACAGCGCTCAGGCCGCCGGCGATGCAGGCCAGGGTCACCGCGCCGGTCAGCGCGAGAGCGAGCGAGCCGTGGGCCATGAGCCCGAACATGGTCACGGGCAACGCAACCGCGAGTGCGCCGAGGACGATCAGTGTCGGTCGCCGCCCGAACCGGTCGGTCAGTGCTCCGGCGATCGGGGTGACCGCGACGACGGCCACCGACGCGATCGTCGTCAGCCCGAGTGACCACCGTTCGTCGTAGCCGGTCACGGTGGACAGAAAGACGGGCACGTACGTGATGCCGACGTAGTAGGTCACCGAGGCCAACGCGGAGATTGCGAACGTTCGATACAGCGCAGGCCGATGAAATCGCAGAATGGAGCTGAGCGGGCGCGAAGGCGCCGACCCGGACTTTCGCAACTGCTCGAAAGCCGGCGACTCCTGCATTATCGAGCGAGCTGCCAGGGTGAGCGCGGCAAGCACGGCTCCGACCAGAAACGGGATCCGCCAACCCCACTCCTCCAGCGCATCACCACTGACGAAGAACACGGTCAATGCGGAAACCCCGGCGGCGAGCAGACCGCCGATCTCGCTCGCCGCGGCGGCAAGTGACGCTACCAACCCGCGACGGCCCGGAACCGCACCCTCGACGAGGTAGGTCATCACGCCGGTGTATTCCCCGCCCACGGAGAACCCCATGACGCACCGAAACAACAGCAACAGGACCCCGGCGGTGGGCCCGATCTGCGTCTGGGTGGGTAGCAGCGCGGTCGCGAGCATCGCGGCGGTCATCACGGTCATCGATGCGAGCAGGACAGGGCGTCGGCCGAGTCTGTCACCGAAGTATCCGAACACGAGCGCTCCGATCGGTCGCATCACATAGGCGATCGCGAAGACGGCGAGGGTGGTGAGGATCGATTCTGGTCCGTCGCCGAAGAACACCCGGGAGAGCACCGTGGCCATGAACAAATAGAGGGTGAAGTCGTACCACTCGACGACGGTCGAGAGGGCCGCGACCACGATCGAGGCCCGTGGGAGCGGGTGGTCGGTGGCCGCGTTGCCTGCGGTGGGCGGCCCCTGAGGGTCGGGGGCAGCGGGATTGATCGTCATGAGGAAGTGCACTCCGGGGTGTCGAAGAGTCAGGCGCCGAGTTTGCGCAGGCAAACGATACCTCGTATCGAGATATCTCGTTTCGAGGTGTACGCTTGTGGCATGCTGGAGTTGGCCATCCTGGGTTTCCTCACCGACGGTTCGTTGCACGGTTACGAGCTGCGCCGCCGCGTCACCCAGTTGTCCGGTTACACCCGCCCGGTCAGCGACGGCAGCCTGTACCCGGCGATCAAACGCCTGGTGCGGCAAGGGCTTCTCGAACAGCGGGCCGAACCCGGCGCGGCGGCGGCCCCACGGCAGGTACTACACCTGACCGCCGACGGCCGTAGCGAACTGCTGCGCCGCCTGCGGGAACCGGACGAGCACGAAATCACCGACAACACCAAGTTCATGACCATCCTGGCTTTCCTGTCCCGGTTGCCCGACCCCGCCGCTCGGGCGGCGGTGCTGCGGCGGCGCCTGGCGTTCCTCGAGGAACCGGCCAGCTTCTTCTACGAGGGCGACCGGCCGCTGCGCGCCGAGGAGGTCGGTGACCCCTACCGCCGCGGGATGCTCCGCGTCGCCCGGGCGACCAGTACCGCCGAGCGAGCCTGGCTGCACGAAATACTTGCCGAACCGAAAGTTGATCCCAGGTAGAGCATCCCCAACGACATCATCGCGTGTGCGGGCGCAAGAAAGGACCCCCTGTGCTGGCAGTCTGGTACGACATGCAAGGCCCGGCCGAGCAGGTGCTGCGATTCGGGGACCTACCCACGCCCGAACCCGGCGCCGGTGAGGTCCGAGTGCGGGTGACCCGTTCAGGGATCAACCCGGGCGACACGAAGAAGCGTCGGGGCTGGTTGGGGTCGTCGATGCCCTTCCCGCGGGTAATCCCACACAGCGACGGCGCCGGCGTGGTCGACAAGGTCGGTGCGGGTGTCGATTCTGCCCGCATCGGCGAACGGGTCTGGGTGTTCGGTGCGCAGTCCTACCGCGCGTTCGGCACCGCGGCCCAGTTCACGGTTGTCCCTGCCGCTCAGGCCGTGACTCTTCCCGATACCGTCGGCGACGATATCGGCGCGTGCCTGGGTATCCCCGGCATCACCGCCCACCGCGCGGTCTTCGGCGACGGCCCGATCCGCTGCCGCACGGTCCTGGTGCACGGCGTGCTCGGCGGCGTCGGAGCGATGGCCACGCAACTGGCCCGGTGGGGCGGCGCGACCGTGATCGGAACCGTGCGTCATCGCGCCGACCTCGCGCACGCCTACAGCCGCGGCGTCGAGCAGGTCGTCGCGCTCGATGGCCCCGACCCCGCACGCGAGATACGAGATCATGCGCCGGGCGGGATCGACCGCATCATCGAGGTCGCGTTCTCCGACAACATCGACCTCGACGCCGCGGTCGCGAAGAACCACACCGTGATCGCCGCCTACGGCACCGGCGAGAGCCGGCCCAACTTCCCGTTCTGGCCGATGCTGTTCGACAACATCACCATTCGCTTACTGGGTAGTGACGATTTTCCGGCCGAGGCCAAACAGCAGGCCGCCACCGACCTGACCGCCGCCGCGGCGGACGGTGCCCTGTCGATCGCCATCGACGAACCCGTGCCTCTCGATCAGGCGACGCGCGCCCACGACCTCGTCGACCGCGGCACCCGCACCCGCACCCGCACCCTGCTAGCCATCCCGGACTGAACACACGACATGGACGACCGAGATCCCTCCGACAAGCGTTGGGCGGAGCCTCGTCTGTAAGGACCGACGAACCATTCGTCGACGATCAGCACGTCGGCGCCGACCCCGGTCGGGGTCCGCGACAAGCACCGGGAGGTGCCGATCAGGAACGCGCCCACGTCGCCGGGCCACCGCACATCCTGTCCTTCACTGTTCGGATGCCAAGGATCGTACTGGCGATCTCAGCGAGGCCTGCCCCCCCCGTGGTACCTCGCGGGTCAGGAGTCCGTCGGCCTCCATCCGATCCGTGAGGCGGCCGCACAGCTCGGCGCCCCACCCCCTGTCGCCCGTGGCGACGCCGACGTGACCGATCATGACTGGCAGGAAGCGATAGTCGCTCACGAGAATGCCCGGGCAGCACGGCTCAATGACCAGACCTGGATCCGGCGGCCGTAGACGAGACATCGTGAGAGCCGACGAATACCGCGCCGCGGAATGCCGGTTGAGGACTACAGCTGCACCTGGGCGTCAGAGCTCAGCGAGAGACACCAGTCCGTCCTGCAGCGCCCGGACCAACAATCCGGACTTGTCGGCAACAGGGCGCCCGACGGCGGCGTACTTCGCTCGGATCCGGATCAGGTGGGTATTGATCGTGCCCAAACTAATTCCCAGTTCGGATGCGGCAACGGTCTTCGATTCGCTATGCAGCCACAGGCGGAGGATCTCCAGCTCGCGCGGTGTCAGCGTGGGCCGCTGTTGCGGTTGCCCGACAGGGTCGGGCGTGGGGCCAGGAATAGGAGCCATACCGATCTCACCTTCTCGACGCGCAGTGTTCGCCGCAGGACGCACACCGTGTGATTCGATGCGGCAGGCCAGCCGGATGGGTCAATGCGCGGGCCCAGACGACGCGCAGTGTCCGCTTTATCCGTTCACCACAGTGAGCAAGTCGTACCTGAAGCCGGTTCTAGAGACTCGTAGGTGATGTTCACCAGGCGCGTCGCTGACGGCGCCTGGTGGAGATTGGTTATCGTCGGACCTGTGTAGAAACAAGGGGGGGTGTGGCGACTCTGACATCACCGACAACGACAGACCTATCGACGCTGCTGATGATCGACTCGGTGTCTGCGCGGGACCGGGACGACGCCTTCTCCGTCACTCTTCTCCCTGACGGACGCGGGTGGGCGGTGGAGGTTCATATCGCCGGTGTCGCCGATGTCGTCGGTCTCGGGTCGGTCGCCGACGAGCAGGCGTTCCTGCGGGCGGAGACCCGGTACCTGCGCAGCCGCACCATTTCGATGCTCGGCGACACGGCCGAGCAGCCTGCCACCCTGACCGCCGATTCCCGGAGGACCAGTCTGCGGGTCACCGGCACCGTCACCGCCGACGGTCGGTTGGTCGATGTCACCGTCGGCCGCGGGGAGATTCCGGCGGGGCGGTGTGTGGCGGTTGATCACGCCGAGGTGCCCGGCATCCTGACCGACCCGGCAAATCCGCTGCACCCCCAGTTGGCCGCGGCGGATGCTGCCGCGCAGGTCCTGCTGTCTGCCCGCCGTGACGGCGGTGCCCTCGCGTTCTATGACCTCACCCGCGGCTGGGCAGCCAATGAGGACGGGGCCATCGTGGCGATCGCCGCCGAACTGCGGACCGTCGCGTACGTCATCGTGCAGGAGTTGATGATCGCGACCAATGAGGCGGTGGCGTTGTGGTGTGTGGAGCGGGGGTTGCCGATCCTGTTCCGCAATCACCGGCCCAACCCTGTGGCCGGCAGCACTGAGGAGCTGATGCATGAGATCGCCGCCGCGGCCGGGGACCCGGATCTGTTCGCGAAACTGCGCGGGCGGCTGCTGTCGACGCTGCGGGTCGCGACCTACGACCGAACCGTGCACGGCCACTACGGATTACGGTTGAGCGCCTACTCCCATGTCACCTCACCGCTGCGGCGGGTGGCCGACCTGATCAACCAGCGGATCATCTTCGCCCACCTCGGCCACTCCCCCGCCCCCTACACACCAGACCAACTCGCCGCCCTCGGCGCCGATCTGAACCGGCGCACCCGCGCCGCCCGGGAGGCGAAGAAGAATCACTTCAAGCACGCCGACCAACGCATCGTCGCCGAACAGGCCACCGCCGATCTCGCCGCCCTGGACAGTCGTCGATTCCATAAGGTCCTCAAAGCCGAAGCCTGCGGACCGCTTCGGGCCGAACTCGCCTCTGAGCTCGCGCGCCGTGTCGACGCCGACCTGATGACCGCCCCGGACGTCGCGGTCCTGATCGACGCCGCCGACCCCAGCTGGCTTCCGATCCAACTCCGCGTCCTGGACACCCTCGCCGACACCCATCCGGAGATGGGACCCAGCGTGGTGTCGGTGTGGCGGCAAGCCCATCCCGATCAACCGCCCACCGATCTCGAGATCCGGCGCAACGGTGCCGACCACCACCCACTGTTCGCTGCCCGCGCCACCCATCTGGGCATTCGCGGGCCGTGGGCCACCGTGGCCGCGAAGAAGCCGGCCGAACAGGCCGCCCTCTGGGCGGCAGTGCGCGCGCAGCTGACCGGCACCGACCATCCCGACACGGAACCGGACTGGCCGACCACCGAGCCATCCCCGGAGCCGGCGACTCCCCCACCGGCGCCGCATCATCCCGGTTCCGCCATATCCGGCGAACCGCACTGCATGACCGTTCCAGCCGCACTGAACCTGGACGGGGCCAAGAAGTCCAAGGCACTCTCCAACCCCACTGCCTGGCTGATGAGTCTCGCTCAGAACAACAATCAGGCCCCGCCCGAGTGGGAGTTCCACACCGACGGGCCTGCGCACGCACGCCGATTCACCGCCACCGTGCACCTCGCCGGCCACACTGCCACCGCCGACGCGACCACGAAAACGGCGGCGAAGACCGCATCCGCGGCCGCGCTCATCGAGACACTCTTCGGACAGCGCTGAAGTCGACAGATGTCTGAGGGGAGGGGTTCCTGCTATCCGATCCCACCGAGTACTTCCGCATTGCGAGGAGCGCTAGACGAGATAGAAGCACTCTGTAATGGCACCGATTCCGCGATGCTGACTTGTGGAAACGACTTGTCCGCTCGTGGTTCGGTCCGTCCGGTGATCAGATCCAGTCGATGTGGACGGAGTCGATGTGGTCGAAGTGGAATCCGAACTGGTCGCTGTACTTGTCGAAGCCCTTGTTCTCGGGGTAGTCGAGGGTGGCGTGCCGCTCGAGTAAGGCGACGACTCGGGCGTGATCGTCATTCGCCAGCGCGGCGGCCAGCTCGCGGGACTCATCGTTGCTGAACGGGGTGTCGGAGTTCGCGAAATCCAGGGTCCGGACCCGGTAGTCGTAGCCCTCGTCGGCGCCGTTGCGGACCATGACACCACCCTTGACCCGGATGACCGCTCTTTTCGGGGTTCCGTCCGGCCGCAACACCCCGGCGCGTTTCATGATGTCCTGCGCCTTCACGGTTTTGAGTTTCTTGCTGGCGTCGGCACGCAACTCGTTCGTTTCCCCGGACCGGTACCGGGAGACGGCGGAGCGGGACCGCCCGATCTTCGCGGCCACCGCGTCGATACCGCCGAGGCGTTCGATCGCCGCACGCCGTTGCGCACGCTCGAGAACATCCGAGTGCGGGATGCGGCCCTGTTGGGCCCACCGGCGCAGTGTGCGAGCCGACGGCGGTGTGCGGCCGGCATCGATCGCCGCCTGACGCAGACCCTCGTTGCCGAGTTCCTTGCGCAGCTGTTTGACCGAGACCTTGCTGGTCAGCCCTGCCAGCCCCCCGCTCTTGACCTGCTTCGACTTTTCGACACCACTGGTCGCGGCATTGGCGACCGAGACCTTGAGGCCGTCGAGACCGACCGCCTGCTGCGCCGGCTTCGTGGTACGGGGTTTGGGAAGATGCAGGGCCATCAGAGTGCCCCCTCCCCTTCGTCGTCGGCGGCGAACTCGTCGTCGGCGAAGGCCGCCCTGATCGCCAGATTCACCTCGTGCACATCCTCCGCCGACGCCAACGCGGATAGCAGCGGGCCGGTGAGGAGAGTGTCCTTCTCCACCGACATCTTCCCCAACGCCTCACTCGGGTCGGCAATGTCCTCGCTGTCAGCGAGCAGGTACACCCAGGAGTCGGTGACGGTGCGGACCGGCCAGCGGCCGTGTTCACGGGCAATCCGCATCGCCACCCGGCGGCCGCGCCACCGGCAGTGCGCAATGATCGCCGCCCGCCAGAGCGGCTGGTGGTGATGGTGCATCTGCTTGGCAGTCCACATGTCCGGGTTCACCATTCGCCCGATGTAGCCCTTGTAGCAGGACCCGATGAACCGTTTCGTCGCCACGTCCTCGGTGTCCACCGAGACCTTGCGGGCCTCGCGCAGGATCTTCGCCCACTTGTCCAGCACGCGGCCCTGCTGCGGGTAGACCCAGGCCTCGGTGATGTCCAGGTCGTCGAGGTCGGCGCCGATCCCCCCATCCGCGACCGGTGAGCACAACCCGTCGAGACTCACGGAGGTGACCCAGGTCTGCACCGGCTGGTCGGCGAGCATGTGCGGGTGCGGCAACGGGAGCTTCTCGGGCAGCGACAAAGTTTGCCCCGCGGGGAGGGTGATCCGCCACAGCCCGAACGGGGCACCCTTGTCCCCCACCGCCGCAGCGGCCGCGGCGTCTCCGGTCAGATGTGTGGGTTGTCCGTATCCGAATTCGAGCATCCCGGCCGAGGCCAGGTAGGCGGCGCGTTGGTCGATTGATACCAACCGGCTCGTGCTCTCGAGGTCCTGTTCGTCGGGCATCCGGGTCCAGCCGACCGCGGGTTCGAGGTCCCCGCGTGGGGCGCCGTCGAGCGGTGGTACCGGGCCGGCGGTCGCCACCACAATGCCCTTGCCTGATCGGGTGCGTTCGCGCTTGATCTTGTCGACGATCGCGGCGCCGGTGCGGGCGGGTGTCGGTCCGGGGAGTACGCCGAGGTGTTTCGCGGACCACGCCAGCCGGCGACCCAACTCGCGAGCGGCCGGCAGGTCGTCGTCGGGGAGATACGTTCCGGCGGTGGGTGAGCCAAGGATGCCCATCTCGCCGACCCGGTTGTTCCAGCCGAAGTCCTTGTTCCAGTACGTCCACACGTACGGCTCGATCACCACATCGACCATGGAGGTGAACTTGCCGATGCTGCGGGACAGGTGCACTACGTGCCCTGGATCGCCGCGCAGCTCCCACCCCGCGCTCAGCATTGGCGTCAGCGTGGCCTGCAGGACCGCGGTCAGCTCGGCGGCGGCGCGGGTGCGCAGCGCCTCCATGTCGTCGAAGTCGTCTTCGCTGCCCGGGTCGATCACCCACCCCAGCAGTTCGCACGCGTCCTGGCCCACGATCCACACCTGCGGAGGTGCCCCCAGCGGCTTCAAGGCGGCCCAGCGAACCAGTTTGTCGAGCTTCTCCACCGAATCGACCGGACCGGTCAACTCCCGCCCGGACGGGGTGTACGTTCCGTCGGCGGTCACGATCAGCGCGTGCTCATCCGCCTCGGCACCGACCGGTAGCGACTCCCACACCGGTCGGCTCGGTGTTGTTGTCGGTTCGGTTGCCGGTGCAGTCGGTGGTTCCGTGGCGGTGGTGAGCGTCGGCGGTTCCACCTCGGCGCTCTCCTCCGCGCCGATCTCGGTGGCATCGTCGATGCCAGGATCCGAGGCGGAGGACTCGTGCAGGTCGAACAGCGCAATCTGCTCCCACGGACGGCTCATCGGTCTACTGCTCCCTGATCCGACCATCTGAATCTGCCGGTGGTACGTCGTAGCGGTCGAGCAACTCCTGCAGGGCAACGTCAACGACGCTGGTGACCGTGAACTGTCGGTTCGCCACCAGCCACTTCAACCGGGCCTCCGTCGAGGCCAGCACCCACGTATTCAGCTGCACCTTCACCGGACCCTTGCGGGATTCAAGCTTCGACGTAAACCCCTCGGTGGACGCCGCGGCGACGGGACCGCCTCCCGACACGGGGGCATCGGTGCGCGGCCGCGAGGTTCGACTTCCCTCGCTCGGCCGCGAAGAGTGGCCTCCACGCCTTCCGACCTGTGCCATAGCCACTCCTCTGCCCGCTCCCCTTGGCCGCCGTGCATGTTCCCGCAGCCGCTGCAGCTCATACTAATCGATACGCGCAACATCACGCGTTAAGCTACGCGTGATGTTGCACGTAAATTTGCGAGCTTCCACCGTGCGCCCACATAGGGACCGACGGGCACTACAGCTTTCACCTTCCTGACCTCGGCGGCAGCCACCGCCGGCTAAGCGACGCCGATGCCGGCGGTGGGTACCGCGGCAACACCCGGTGGGTCATGCTGATCTTCGTGGCGCGACCGAGGGGCATCCTGGGCCGAAGAACGTGAGGATGCCGTTGCTGCAACCACCGCGCGTTCCTTCTGCATGTAGCGGAGAGCGATCGAGGTTGCGTATGCACGAAAGTTATTGTTCTGTAGAAATATTCGTGGCTGCTGCCTTGAACTGCAGAAGCCACTCGGCCTACAGCGGTCAGCTGTCGGCTGGTTCACCATGCTGGGCTGGGTTCCCGATACGCGACGAACCGTCTGTGAGCGCCCAAGAAATCGTGTGTGGTGTACGACACACTCTTGGGATCGGCGGTTTCGGCATCATACGATCTGGATTGCACCGGCTGACCCGATGTGCAGGCCGCTGGTGTCGCAACACCGTGAGTTGAATCCTGTTCAGCCAGTACGGTTCGCGCTGCTTGACCGATCCTCGACTGCCGGTGTCGCGGCCCCGCCGTCCGCCAGCTCCGGCGGGGTTCCGCGTGGTTCGACCTCGAAGCGGCTCGATTCGGCCACGATGCGACGCGGTGACGCCAACGAGCCCACCCGCATCCGATGCGCGAACTCTGGCAACCTCCACCGACTTGCGAAACTACAGCCTCACGGTGATCGGCGAGTGCGGGTCATGGGTTCTCCATCGTCGAATTTCATTGCAATAGAAGTGTTTTAAATCGTCCTCAACGCGACTAACTCAGCGCACACTTGGTCGATCATATATGATCGGCGACCAGGTGGACACGTGAATCTTCATTCGCGCGACCCCTGACCTGCCCGACCTCCGTCTGCAAGGGCTAGGGTCGTCGCCCCGGCTGCAATTTGCTCACGAAGACCCGGCAATTGCCTCAGTCCCCGACAGTCTCTTGCTTTGGTCGCACACGTGGTCCATCCATTTGCACGGTTCATGACGAAACGGGAAGTGTCGGATCCGTATTGAACATCTCTCAACCAGATTGGCATACTCACGACGTTGCGCTCCACCCGCACCTTCGGGTGATGCACGGTGCATCACCCGAAGGCAGTTCTGAGGAAGTCGCGAAATTCCCCGTGCAGTAGGCGTAGACCTCTGCATCGAGCCGTTCCCCGTACAGCGCCGAGAAACTCGAAACGTTCGTGGAATACATGCCGACGCTACGTGCCTCCACAAGATCGTTTGGCGTTCGCTCGACACCCGGTCAATCCTGCGATCTGGCGAGGAAGGCGGGGCTGCCTTTCCTGCCCGACACCATTCTCCAAAACCTCGGTTGCTTACCCGGATCCGGTTCACCTCACACCGAAGCTGTTCTGCACCCAGCATCGAGTGTCCCGGATGGCGCAGGCCGGTCGGGCACCGCCCCCGACCGCCCCAATTTCCGATGGCGGCGGGCCGCACAGATAGTGGATCACTGACGGCCGCTCAACAGGACTCGGGCATTTCCCCACTAATTCCACACCTGCAGCCAACTTCCGCACCCGGCCGGCTCGCTCGGAGCACCATAACGATGACACGGGCCGCCTCCGGTTCTGGGGACGTCGGTGAGTATCCTTCGCCGCCCATTACGGCGAGGCATGAGCGACGTTGACTGAAACTAATCCAGCTGCCGAGCATCCGGCCTCGCAGTCCTGATTGAGCCGAAAGTCGATCACCCCGTGGATCAATGGAATGTCCGGGCTTGGAACACAAGGAAGGCGAGACAGCACGCTGAGTCGTATCCAACCGACTACGTGTGTTCAGTGACCTCATGGCCCCTGCTCCGTCAAATCGGTCGTCACCCCCTCGCGAAATTGACGGCAACTCACCAATCCATCGCATCGGACTCACAACACCACGACGCCCTGAGGATGGACTCACCTTAGGTGATGCACCGTGCATCACCTAAGGTGTGCACCACCCCGGCCCGGGCCACGTTGATCTCGCCCGATCGACGCGAGGCCCACACCCACCCGTGATGCACGGTGCATCATCGCAGCGGAGTCGCGATCAGGCCAGCTCATCGTCCGCTTGACCGACACCCGCGTCAGTTTGTTATCGATGCCCTCAGTGATGCGCGGTGCATCACCAGGAGTGACACAACCGGTTCCAAGCCTCAAATGACCATGACGGCGAAAGGTCTCGGCACCGGGCGCGGTGGACACGGCACCCCACCGATGATGCACGGTGCATCACCGCGGCGGAGTCGCGGTCACGCTGGCTCGCCGCTTACCCGACCGACGCGCGCCGATCCGTTCGTTGTCGGGGCTTCGGTGATGCACGGTGCATCACCTGACCTCCGGGTGATGCACCGTGCATCATCATCTTTTCCGACTGAGGCCAAGACCGGTGCACCAACATTCGCTGCGGCGCGCAATACGTCTCCGAGAAGGGGTCAACGTCACTATCTTCGGCCTCCAGCAAGCGGAAATGCTGAATTGACCAAAAGATGCAACCCTTCGAGATCTGGATGTTGACGAAGTTTCGGGGGTAGTGGCGCGGGGAACGAATCCAGGACTACCCAACCGGCTTTGACGACGCGATCACGTCTTCGTATCGCCTCTAACCGCACCGCCCCAGCCACTGTTGCGCATCGTTCCGTCAGGTAGCGGCGCTCCTGCTTGCAGCGACAGTCGGCCGGTCACCGACAATCACGACAACTTCCTGTGCCGCCAGATTTGCCGTCGGTCGGGGGGTGAATGCATTCTTGTCCGCGTAAGCTCCCAGCTCTTGACTGGACAATTCGACGGACGACTGAACCGTGAGGTATCGAACTCGTGTCGTGCACATATGACTGGGTCGCCGCCACTGATCATTTCGCAAATACTCGTCGGCCGACCCAGGCCAACAAGGACCTGACGGGCCCAACCACCTTGACGACATTGCTTGCTCTGCGTAAGTGCAATCCGTGTCTCTGGCGTTGGGGGCTCAATAGTATCGGGCACGAGATCGCGCATTGTTCGCTCGTCCAACTAGTAGCCGTCCCGGTACAAGCCACGATTGCGTAGACCTGAAGGTCGGGATGGTCGAGAAACGAACCCGCGCCGATCATGATGACCATGAGATGGCCGCCGCTGACATGGTTGGAAAGGCCGGCGAAGATTCTCCGTGAGTTGCGGCGTTCATCGTGCGCATTTCCACTACTTCGTCCCAAGTGGGTCTATGTAGCGCGTCGGCAGAAGGCCAATTGGGATGTCAGTGTCACCCACCTAATTGAAGATCGTCGAGGAGAGGTGACTCTTTTCGATGGCGCCACAGATTTCAAGTCGTGCGAAGAACCCTTGGCAGTCGGGCTGTGATACGTGTCGGCGATTCCACGTCTCGCTCAAATTGCTTTGTCCCTATTTCGCTGGCACGCCGATACCGGTGGGCCGGGAGTCCTGCAAAGAGGTCGGATCTGCGGATATGGCGAGGTCAGAGATTCGTCTATGGGGAGGGTCGGTGACATCCGTGGTGGGAAGTGTTGTGAGCGGCTCTCGATCTCTTGTTGTCGCGAAGCGGTGTAATTGTACGTAAATCTCTGTATCACACAGATTTTGATTCATCACGTGACGTTTCTTGGGTGGTGTGATTACCTACGGCCGCATCGCAAGATTTGATCAGATATTTCTTGAGTAGGCAGGGTGGCGATCGCATACGATTCGGAGCCAGATTCACGCCTGGAGGAGGGTCCGACGCGTCATTTTCGAGTTTTATTTAACTCGGCGTGTCGCTGCGCGGTTTAGTTAAACCCAAAGAGCAGGATTTAAGGCATGACAACTCGGAAAAGTCGGGGCGGGCGCCCAGCCCGCGACGTCGCCGTTCGCCATATCGGGGTTGAGTTCCCCGCGGAGATCGCCGACCGGATTCTCGCACCGGTTGACGATGGTCGTGTGAAGACGATCACCGATCGAATGATCGCGCTTGTTCAGCTGGCACTCGAGAACGAGCCAGCGATTCCGGCGCAAGCCAGACAGGAAGAGTTGCCAATGACGGGCTGATCAGAGCCCAGAAAAGGCGAAACCCCCCTTCGCTCGCCAGCTCCGGGGGTTCCGCTCGTCGTACAAACCGCCACGCAAGGGAGGAGGTCTGCCTTCTATGAGTATAGGACGCGCGATTCGTCGTGCGCACGCGACACGACGTGATATCGGTGTCCGCAACGTCTCATCTCAGCGCCAACGTGACAATTCCGTGAGCGCAGACCTAATGTCGCCGGCTCTTCCGGCGTTTACGCATGCCGTGAGGGGGTGTCGATTCCACTAGCGAAAACGTCGGTGGGTCCCACCGTTTCCGGATGAGACCCACCGCCCATATTTGGCCGTTCCAACACGACCGCTCCTGTGATTGGCAGTCCCGCGAGCAGTCGTGTCGATACCGTGCGCTCTTGTCAGGGTAAGCCATGTCCTGCTGGTGATGCCAGCGACTCACGGCAACAACCTGGTTAAGGGCGCGTGAAAGGCGCGTCATGCACCCCAATTCTGCGGCTCATGCGGCCGCATTTTCCGTCGACCCTGCTCAGATCACCCCCGTCGGCGAGATTTCTACGACCAACGACACCGAATGGGACGCTCTCGTCTCGGCCGCTGTCGAACGGGTCACTCAAGTCGAGCAACTCAACGCGGAGAGCGAGCAGCGGGGCCGGTCCTGGTCGTTACCCGTCGATCCCGGCCGACAAGCCTCAACACCAGCATGGACCGGGCGTACTGCCTGGCAACTCCAGGTCCGCAATGTGTTGAACTCCCCTACCGGGCGTGACGTTTGCCGACGATGCAAGGTCAGCACAGAGTTCGTCTTCGCCGTGGCCGTGACTATGGCCTCGTTCGCAGAACGGTCAACGGGCCGGCGTGTATGCGCCGCGCGGGATACGATCGCCCACCGCAGCGGGGTCAGCGTGTCAGTTGTGAAACGCGCCAGAAGGGCACTTCAGTCACTTTCTGTCGCCCGAGAGATGGTACGAGGGAGGTACCTGAGAGCTGACGAGTCGTTTGCTGCTGAATCTCATCACGGGCGGATTCAACGTCGTGCGGCGTCAGTTTGGGCGCTGACGTCGCCGAAATCCCTGGTCATCGCCGCTGGGCGCGCCGTGAAAAAGCTCTCCAAGAAAGTCCGCCGTTCCAAGAAGGCGACTCACTCGAGTTATCCCCAGCTGCGCGCTCGTGGCCCCCTATCCCCTTCTAGGGGATTTAAGTTGTTATCTCTTGTTAGAGATCTATCACCAAAACGCGCGCGAGCGCGCGCGGGCGAGCAATCGAAGAGTCCACAGACCTCGACACGACAACCTCGGCCGATCGACCTGCAGCGCACCGCCGCTGAGCTGCTCGTTCATGCCCCGGTATTCGAATCGGCTGGGCACATTGGAGCAGTGTGCGAGGTCCTTGCAAGTGCCGGCGTTGACGTGAATCGCTGGTGCGGGCGCGACATTGCCGCTGAGCTCACGCGCGACACCCAACAGCGGGGTTGGGTTTGGCCGCAACACATCGAACGGCCTCGGGGATACCTCCGGTGGCGGTTGACTCAGATCGATTGGACCCGCCCCTCGCCGTCTGAGATGGCCCAAAAAGCGGCCCAGGAAGCCCGTCAGCGCATTGCGGACCGCGACGCGCGTCTCAGTCGCCGCGATGGGAGCGTGGCGGCTCCTGGACACCGTGAGCGGTGCAAGAATACCTTTGCGTCGAAGCTGCTTGAGCGTCGGAAAGCAGTTGCACATATCTGAACACTGACAATGGACTTTGGCGGAGGGCCATAGCCTGCTCCAGAGCAGCACATTCACGTGGCGATCAAGTACGCAGGACAACGCGGGTCGAAGTGGACTTAGGGGTCAGGGCACTCCTCGAATAGCTATAGCTATCGCCGAGCCTTGACCTGCATTGCAGGTGCAGTGGCGCATGCTTCTGCACTGCGCGTTTGGGCATGACGCGAAGGAGTCACCAGTCGCCGAGTCGGCGGCCGTTCTCTACCGTGTTTGTCGCGTCCTCAGTCCAGCGTTTCGTCTCACAGGTCCGCGTGGTGCCCACTCCGCGACGGGGAAGACGTTGAGTGTTTCTTCTCTTCGCCGCCTCCCTTCGTGTTCCTCCCTCGCCCGGCCCGACTAGGTCGCGGGCAAGAATGAAAGTGGGCGATCGCGACGAGTCACTCGCTGATTACACCCACTCCCCGGGAGCGAGAAACGTTGTCGCCATGTGATCGGTTGTGGGACTAGTGGTCTGTGCGATCCGGCAAGAGCAACACGCATAGGTCCCTCGAATTCGTTTCGGAGATAAGGGAAAGCGGACCATTCGCATCGAGGACGAACTGGAATGAGTTGAAGCAGCAACTTGAGTAGGAATCGAACGCCGCTGCTGCGCACTGACTTGTCAGGCGGTCTGCTGGTATGGCTGTGGAGGGTTGGCTTGCGAGCCACCAGTTTGGGGCTGGGGTGCAGCGAGCGATCAGTGAGGGATCTCTATGGCAATGACATCAGGCAGTCAGAACTCACGCAATCGTTCGAGCGCGTTGGTGAGATGAGACGGTCTCCTCCCCGCAAAGATGCTGGACGGCTTATGGCGATTTCATCGGTCGCTGGATTCAGACCGTATTCGGCCGCGACGACCTGCTACATCACGCCCCGGGACGTGACCACCAGGACCCGGCCGAATCACTACGAAAGACAGCTGCCTCAGTCAGGTTCGATTGTCACCCGGCGAGCCTGGACTAGCGGTTGACGGCGCTGGATGTGCTGCGATTGGGCGTGTCGACGGGACCTCGCGTAAGCAGTCGGATTTGTGTTCTCAAGTTGAGGAGCAGCCCGCATCGGGGTGATGCACGGTGCATCACCCCGATGGATTAACGAGACGAGGCCGGGGTGATCAAGTCGGAGATGGACGGAACATCGGCGGAACGGATCATCCAACTTCCCGTCGGGTTGGTCTGGCGGGAAGCTGGCCCGTGCGCCAGAGTGCTCACCGCTCGACAGATCACGGGACGTTTGCATGCAGTGTTAGTGATTCTGCCTCGCCTGTTGGATTTCGACAGGAAGGTTGAGTCGCTGCGTCACGACGGTGGGCGCCTAGTCCGAGCATTCGGGCAGACCGCGATCCGTAACCTGATCGCCGAGATCTTGCCCAGGACCGGTAGGGGCGGCGCACCGAGCACTCCAGAAGGCCCCGGTGAGATTTGGCTAGTCTGCGACATATTTGACAAGGGCAGTCGTGGGTGATGCACGGTGCATCACCCACGACTTGATCGAGCGACGCTCCCGTGGGCGCTCGCTGGTCAACATCGAGTTCCATCTCTCCTGTTTCCTTAGGTAAGTCGCCACCCGCTCACTCCCCCGGCGCCGTCCAGGCCCGGTTGCGCTGCCTCTGTAAGAACGGCTTCACCCAAGAGAGCCAAGGCAGTGGGCTCGGAGGAACGTCAATACGCCAGAGCAACCGATGCAGCGCGGCGCGGAATGACCGGGGAATGACCGTTGATCGCAAGAGTGAACTTACATACGCGTGGAGCCACCCCACTCTCAGGCAGGACCCAGTCAGCCAGCCACTGATGCTTTTCAACTCTTCAATGGCCCCAGGCCTCAGCGGAAGTGCCGCGCGGCTCACCGAAGTGCAATGGCCCCGATGCTGACACCGGCGCCGACAAGCAAGAGTGCGAGCGTTCACCACCTCGACGTGACTTGCAACCCTTCAGAGCGAGATCCTGGAGCGGTCGGCAACGGAACGCCTTGCCTGAGCGGCTGACTCCTCGTTGTCACTGCCTCCCGCGGCCTGCAACCTCATCCGGACTGCCTGTGTGGTGATGCACGGTGCATCACCGACGAATTGCACCCGCCTTGCTCCTGCCTCTTTGGTTTGGCCAGATTTGGATGGGTTATGCCGCCGTGATGCACGGTGCATCACTTTCGGATCCGTGAGGTGGCGTACGAAATGTCGCGCAACTCCTCTGGGCACACGTCTGCGCTGCGGGCGTCGCTTGTGTCAAGTCCTGCAGTGACGGTGCTGACTTTGATCCGGTTCGGGGTGGTGTCTTCGATGATGCACGGTGCATCACCGAAGACGTCCACACTGAACCGGATCGGCGCGCTTATCTGCCAAGCAGAGGAGGACCACTCCGTCGACGATCTGGGTTCGCTAGGGACCATCGCGCCTCTATGGCCACACGCCACCTGAACGCGATACCCCTCCGGTGATGCACGGTGCATCACCGGTCGGCAGCGGAACGCCCACACGGGCACCGAGACTCTTCGCTGCCGAAGCCGCCCGCGCTTCTAACCCCACCAAATGCACTGGGGTGATGCACCGTGCATCACCGAAGGCGAGCGGCGCTGAGCGATCCCCTCCGGTGATGCAGGGTGCATCACCGGTCGGCAGCGGAACGCCCACACGGGCACCGAGGGCTTTCGCTGACATAGCCGTCCGTAGCTTCCAACCTTTGCGCCATCTCTGTGGTGATGCACCGTGCATCACGTAGAGGTCAGATGGCGATGCACGGTGCATCACGGTCAGATTCCGAGGTGGTGTACGAAATATGGCGTGACACCTCGGGGGTGCACGCTCCGCGCCTCACGGGTCTCCCCCGTTCGGGTTGTGCGGTGGCAGCGTTGCCGCAAAAAGGGGGCAGGCAAGAACGTCGAGGCCCATCACTGGCGCGGGCGGGCGTTCCACAGTCCGTGGTCCCGCCCCGTCGGCGGCGCCGTCGCACGGTGTTGACTTGGCCCGGTTCGGAAGGGGGTAAACCTTCGGTGATGCACCGTGCATCACCGAAGACGTCGGCAGCGAAGTTACTCGGCCGCGCTTCCGGTCAAGTAGACGACGAGTCAGGCTGATCGCGAGTTCTCTTCGGTGATGCACGGTGCATCACCCGGTGTTTAGGTCGCGGTGATGCACGGTGCATCACCGCATGGGCGACACGCCGCCGGAGATCACAAAGGAGGTAGATCGATCCCAGTACGCTCCATCTAAATACATGCAAAGCATGCGCAGAGAGTGGAGGATGATGAACGCCGGAGTGACATCCGAAATGGTGGCCGCCAGTCCATCGACCGGTCCGGCCGCGACCAATCGAAAGCCGGTCGCTCGCAAACCGGCAGGCAGGAAGACTGCGAGTCGGTTCCGAAAGTTCGCTGGCGGCGAAGAGAGTGAGGAAGTCGCGGCCGCCGCCTCCGGTGATGTATCGCCTACACAGGCGAACGGTGATGCAAACTCGGGCGGCATCACCGCCGCGCTAGCCGGCCTGGCCGCGGCCGACGGTCAGACCGTTGTGCAGGTTCCAGTTCTCCAGACCGCCCCTCACCCGTTCAATGACCCGGACAGGTCTAAGCCTCAGACTGGCGACCCGAAGTGGGATGAGCTGGTTAATGGGGCCAGGGCAAATGGCATCAAGGTTCCTGCGCTCCTGGTAACGCGCGAGGGATTCCTCGCGCAGCGGCCTGATCTCGCTCACGCTATAGGCGACGATGCCGAGTACGTGGTCATTTATGGGCACCGTCGTCGTGCGGCCGCCATCGCAGCCGGTTTGGCAACGATTCCTGCAGTAATTGATGACGCCGTGATGGATGATCACGGCGACCTCGATGCCATGACGCTGGAGAATCTAGGGCGTCAAGACCTTTCGGAGCTCGCTGAGGCTCAGATGTTCGCTCGGTATTCCGAGTTGGGGTTGTCTCAGCGTGCGATCGCAGAGAAGCTCGGTGTCGACCAGGCAACGGTGTCAAGGCGGCTGTCATTGCTACTTCTTGCCCCCGAGGTTCAGGCCGCGATTGCGGAGGACGCGATTCGTGGCGCCGAGGGTGCGGCGTTGGCTGGAGCGCTCCCCTACGGTCCCGCTCGAAGCTGGCAGAAGAAGGCGGACCCGACTCAGGGCACGGATGCTCGTCGTGCTGAGCAGCTCGCGGCGTTCGCGCTGATTTCTGATCGTGGAATGAGCCCGACGCGTGCCGCTGAACGTGTATTGACCGAGCGAAAGTCGCGGGAGCAGGCGCTGGCTGCGGGTCTTGAGATTGTGGATCCCCGCGAGCGGTTCGGCGATAGTTTCCACGAGCATCGACTGTTCGAGGTCTCCGATGTCGATCTTGCGAGTGCAAACGTTGTCGGCGCGATCGATTCCGGTCAGGGGACGCTTGTCTTCTATGCGGTCGACAAGCCGGCAGACGAAAACGAGGATGCCGGCGAATCGACCGCGAGATTGGAGGCGGAAGCGCGGACGGCGGCTCAGAAGGCTCGTCGTGAGGCGGGCAAGAAGCTTGTGGCCTCCGTTCCTCCGAGGGAGAAGTTGGTGAGCTACTTCATCGACCAGTACGCCTACGGTGTTTCCGCGTTGGCGACGAGCGCGGAAGGGTGGCGCCTGGCGCAGGAGTATATGCGGCTGGAAGGCCTGGACGTGACCGAGTTCAGGATGAGCGCAGAGAACGGCGACGAGAAGCGCCGAAGTGAGATTGCCTGGGCCTGTGCGGTGGCTGGTTACGAGCTTGCGGCAGCGAATGACTCTCGGGAGTGGGGGGCCTCGGACCTCACGTACTTGGGCTTGCTGTCCGAGCGTGCTGAGTACCGGCCGACCGCGTGGGAGGAAGCTCGCATCGATGCTGCGCGCCGCGAGTTGCGTGACGTCGGTTGATCGGTGATGCACGGTGCATCACCGACTTCATATCTCGCTCCGCCGGGTGATGCACGGTGCATCACCCAAAAGTAGGCATCAATCCAATTCATGACATTCAACCGCAAGGAGTTCCCGTGGCTACCTACGCAGTAGCAACCCTGTCCGGCAGTGCCGGCAAAACCACAACGGTCACCTCGACTGCCACATTGCTCGCTCAGGACGGATACCGCGTCCGGGTGCTCGACATGGACAGTCAGGCAAACGCGAGCACGTGGCTCGGGTATCCGGAAGCGTCCGGTAAAACCGCCGCCGACGTGCTGCGGCGCAACGCATCTATCAAAGAAGTCGAGCGTCCTGCACGGGTGTTGCGGGGATACGACGAAGGCGACCAGCCCGTATATGAGGAGATCCCCAACCTGACAATCGTGCCCGCCGCACGCGACACACTCGACAAGTTGATCGTGGAGTTGCCTGCGGTGACGGGTGGTGTACTTCACCTGCGTGACGCCCTGGAGGAGGCGGATCCGGTCGACGTTACCTTGATCGATTCCCCCGGCTCCCTGAATGTTCTGGTTATCGCCGGCATTCTCGCGACAACCGTCGATGAGGAGGGGCCTTACGGTTCGTGGGGTTTGATCACGTGCACGAAGCCCTCCGGCAAGGAGAACGAAGGCATCCCGGCGTTGGAGCAGGAATTGCGGAAGATCAAGCGGACTTACCGCGTCGACGTTCCGCTGCTGTCTATCGTCCCCTGCGCGGTGCCGCCGATCGGTGACGTCTACCGTGAGCAGATGGATGATCTGCTGAGTGAGTATGCGGACAGGGTTACGCCGCCGATCCGTCGTGCGAGCATCGTGGATGAGGCTTACACGAATTATGTTCCGGTGCCGATTTACGGTTATAGGGCAAAGACGGTCACCAGCGACTACCGGGCTGCGCTGACTCATATGCAGAAGCTGGGGCTGTTCGGACAACGGGCAGTGGTCGCGTAGGGGCTGGAGGCCACCTGTGGTGAACGATGTTGGGCGGCATATGCGGCCTTCGCGTGGGACGAGCACAGTCAATGTGCCTCATGATCTGCACGCGCTCGCCCGGGCCGCCGTACGCCTGGTGCGTCGCAAGACCGGGCGGCCGTACTCGCTTATGCAGTTCACACAGGAGGCGTTCGCTGCGCAGCTGAGAGTGATTGCGGAGACCTACAACGATGGTCGCGCGATCGAGCCGGACGCTGAGCCGCTGGAGCCAGGTAAGGCGGTGTGACGCGGGGCGGCGGCATGTAGAGCTCGAGGGCAGGCTGAAGGGTGTTTCAGGGGTCGGTGTAATTGCCGCGGAGGTGAGTTCTCTGCTGGATCGTTATGGGCCATGGGGGCTAGCGGGCGAGTCGCGCGGTGGGTAGGGAGCCAGGTCGGTGTGGTCGGCGTGCGGTTCCGTCGTCACGTCGATGCAGCTGGGCTGTCCGTTTCGGGTTGATCGAGTCGTCGCAGACGGTGCGATCAATTGTGTGATGGACGACGGAAGCGGTTCCACAGTCCACGGCAGGCGTAGGTGGTTGCAGCACTGCCGCCGAACATCAGAATGATCAGAGAAGAGATCGCCGTAGCCGTCGTGGTGCCGTGGCCGGTGACCCAATTCCAGCCCATCGAGAGGCCGGGCACCAGCGCTGCGAGTCCGAACATGAGTAGCACAACGAGTCCTACGATCGTGTCTCGGGAGTACCTTGTTTCGGCCACTGCGTCACCATATCGGGGCAGGGGTGCGCAGCGCCGACCTTCTCACGGGGAGTCCTGTCGGCTGTGTGGTCCGATGGGCTTGGGATACCACCGCCGCTACGTTGAGAGCGAGGCTCAGGGGCGCCGTGCACAGGTCCGCTCTCCATGGTCTTCACGACTGGACTCCTCCTCCCCTCCCCCGGTTCCCCTCGCCCCGTTCCGGTCATCGACTCGCGCGTGTTCAGGCGCTGTTGTCGGTCTCAGTCTGGTCTGACATCCAGATACAGGCGGAGCGCGTGTTCGACCAGCGCGCTTCGGCTGCCCGCGGACCACTCTTCAACGAGAGCGTCGAGTGTTGCCGTATCGGAGGCGATGATCCCGGCAAGAGGAACGCGAGCCTGAATCTCGCTGTGTCGTCGGCGGCGCGGTTGCGCACCGGCTTCACGCCGCTTGAATAGTCCAGCGCTTGAGTGAGGTTCTGAGGTGCTCCAGTGGTGTTGAAGTTCGCCTGCATGCGTCTCAACGGCATCGAGAACCACTTGCCCGTATGGACGCGCCGTTGCGCGGTCACGTTGTCTTTCCTCGAGCGTGAGTTGGCGTAGTGCTGTGTACACCGCCGGGGGAAGATAGACCTCAGGAGGGGCGGTCCGGGCCGGCGCAAGGCTGCTGTCGCTGCGTGGTTTGGGCTTCCGGCGGGGCGCGACGACCGCCTTCGAAGCCTCAGACTGCGGTTGGGGGGCTTCAGGTTCAGCGTTCCCCAATTCCGGTGACGCGTCGTCCGACTCGGGAGGATCGGGCGACGCTACGGGTGACGGTTCCGGTACCGTCTGAACTGCCTCATCTTCTGGGTCGTCCGGTGAGGGCGCGGATTGCGGGGCAGGCGTCTCGTCGACCGTTTCGGCGACAATGCTCAGGGTGGGGAGCAAGTCGTCGAGATCGCCAAGAGCTCCGGGATCGAATGCGGCCTTCCGGCGTCGTGCACTCACGCCACTCCCCCGGAAACTTCGTTCTTCTCCGCCGACGCCAACCGGCTGAGAACTTCTCGGGTAAGCGATTGGTAGTCACTCGCAAGACCGGATGGGTCTCGGGACCACAATCGCTCACCGAGGCGCTTCTTGTCGCGCAGCCGCTGGATCCGATTCTTCAGCTGATCCTCCGCGGCGGTGACCAGTTCTGCGGGGGTCAGGTGACGGATCCGGAGATCAACGGCGGCTGCACGATCGGACCGAATAAAGGTCTCGAACGGCGCAGCGCCGCTACCTTCGAGCAGGTCCTCAACCTGCTCGAACACCTCACGGTTCCGCGCTGTCGCGCGTGGGTTCGCATCAAAGAGAACGACGCCGAGAAGTTGGATGAGGGAACCGTTCTCACGTGCTCGAAGGTAGCGGGCTGCGAGGAGCTCCACTCCCGACAGGCTTGCGTCGTCGTCCTTTGTCGGTACGAGGAGGTACCGCGCTGTACCCAGCAGCGCATCAAGTAGCGGGGCGTCTCCGGGGCCCGAGTCGATCAGAATCAGGTCGTAGTGTTCGACTGACTGCAATTCGGTGAGGGTGGATACGAGATTGCCGCGCAGATCCATACCTGATTGGGCTGCGGTGGCCGCGATCGCGCCGATGACCGCGAGTGCTGGTCCCCCGGGGATGAGATCGAGGTTGGGTCGGACCTCTCGGGTGGGTTCGAGGGGATGCGCGTACTGAAGGGCCATGCTGAGGCCCTTCCCGCGGTCTCCCTCGACTCCAAGATCCGAGGATGTGACATTTGCCTGCTGGTCAGCGTCTACGACGAGTACCCGGCGTCCGGCCGCTGAGACCATGCCGGCCACAGCTGCGACGATCGAGCTCTTGCCGACACCGCCCTTTTGATTGGCGATGAGCACACTGCGCGGGGGCTGCGTTGGTGACATGCCTAGCAGGGTACGGCTGGCTGGTCAGCTAGATGGCCAACGACACGCCCTTGCCTATGGGCGTGCAAGAAGTCATGGGTGTCGCCGTTAATAGGGCCTTTAACCAGGTCTGATTAGGAGTCGTGGGAAAGGTTGTGCAACAGGTCTTGTTCATGGCCGTATGCACTGTTGTTTTAACGGGTCTTAGAGACCGTCGTGTAAGAGACCGGCACGATGATCGTGCACAAGGCCTGTTCGAAGGTGGTTTGTCAGGGCGTGGCCAAGGTGGTTGAGATGGTGATTACACAGGTCGTTAACTAGGGCACTGAGATGATCCGGTTACCGGTGATGTTTACGGTGATGGATAAGGACGTAGCTAAGGCCATATTTACTGCCGTAGACATACAAGCAGGTCAGACCGCAATTTGGACATCCAACGTGGCGCCGTGAACGTAGCAGGTGTTCCAGTTCTGCGTCCTCTACTGGGTGAGTCTGCGCGGTGGGGGAGTGGACTCTGCCCGCTCTGCAGAGTGTGTTCTTGTTTACGTTGAGTCGCTCGGTGTCATGTAGTGGCGTAGTGGGTATCTGGTCTTCCGGACGGCAGGCAATGGTGGCCTGACGCGTCTGGACAGTGTGGAGCCGTCAAACTCCCTGTTCAGATGGGTGAAATTGCGTGCGTCTGCTGCAGACTCGGGTCTGGGGGAGGGGTTGTGTGCCGGCCGGGACGTTTCTCGGTGCGCCACCGTGCGCGCGAGCGGCGCGCGATTGGCATCCATACTCGACTCCTGGAATAGCTTCCACGATCACCTTGCGTAAGGCCATATCTAAGGCCATATGCCTGGTCGTATTGATGACCTATTCTGTTCTGCTGTTGATGGACGACGGACGATGCATGCCGACCAGAGAAAAGGGGATGGAATCCGCTCTCATGTTTGGAGTGACGCTTAGAACCGACCAGCATCATGTCCGCCTACACCGCCCCCTTCCCGTGTTCCGTCACTTGACGTAACACGGGAAGGGGGCGGTTCTGCAGCATTCGAGAACACTGACCTTCCAGTCGAGGCCGAACGGGCGACTTCTAGCGGTCTCGATGCACCGAGCCAAAAGATCGTCTCAGGGAACTCGCCACGTCATAATCGACGTGGGCAAGGCATCGGTGCAGTAGCGCATCCAGCCGGTGACCACGTGATGCCGGCAAATCGGGAACCCTCGCACAAGTCGTGCTGACCGCAGCCACTACCTCTGATGGCAACAAACCGCCTGGTCAAAACGTTTCGGTGTGTGGTGTGCTGCAGCGGGTTCTACGCCCGTCAGGCCCTCAGTGAGCGACAAGTACCGTGCGAGAACGGCGGAGAAAAGGAACCACCGCGAGTCACTTCCGCAATCTGTTATTCGACCCACGCTAAAAGACGCTCAGATCTTCAGGTGAGGAAGAGTCGGCAGGTCAGGGCCCATCATCAGAGTATAGGCACCACGGCAGCAATGGAAGTTGCGATCGACTCCTTGCGAGGAGTGACCCACGGTTGTCTCCATTGTCGGAGTGAGAATCGGGGGCGGTCGGGTGTCGGTGGGGGAGCGGTGTCCGACTCAGTCACGATCGCGGTGATGCACCGTGCATCACCGCGCATCTGGCAACGGCGATCTCCGTGACCGCGGCAGTGCCATCGCGACGCAGGATAGCGGATCCACGAAATCGACGCATACGCCTGGAATGATGTGCACGTGAGCAATCACGAAGTGTGGTGCCCTACAATCCCGAGGTCCGTGGGGGCAATGCCTACCGCTCCGTCGGGCGGCGACGCGACGGGTTCGTTGCCGGGTGTTGACGGTCTACTCGGCGCCGAACTCGACCGACTGCAATCTGCCAGCACCGCGCGAAACTACCGGCAGGACTGGGTTAGGTTCGCGAGTTGGTGTGCGCCCCGTGAAGTTTCATTGATGCCCGCCGATCCTCGTGCTGTCGCTGACTATGTGCGTGAGAGCGCGGAGACGCGGTCAGAGGTCGGCGATCGGATGTACTCCATTGCGACATTGAGTCGGTGGGTGGCGTCCATCAACTATTGGCACCGCGCATCTGGATTGCCCCTGCCCGGTCGGTCGGCGTGTGTCAAAGATGCGCTCGCGAACGCGCGAAGAGCGTACAAGCAGAACGGTGACCGCCCGACAAAGCGGGCACACCCGCTCCGTATCGGCGAGCTCGAAGGAATTGTCGGCGCGAGTCGTCGCGACGCGACGACGTGGGCCAAGCGTGCGCGGGAGCGCCGCGACAGCGCACTATTGTTAGTGGGGTTCGCCGGGGCACTTCGGCGCTGCGAGCTGTCAGTGCTCACCATTGCCGATGTGGCCCAGTGCCGCGACGGCGATCTACTCCTCCAGCGTCCAGGGCCGCATGAGGGTCCGGTCGAGGGCTCGATCGCGCATGTCCAGTCATCGCGGGATCACACGATGTGCGCTCCATGCGCCTACCGGCGCTGGCTCGAGGTGGTTTCGGCTGTCGACGGCTTCGGTCGTCCCGGTGTGATTCGGCTGCTCCACCAGCACGAGGAGTTCGAAGGCCACGTCTGCCTTTCCGAAGCACCGGCCTTCGATGACCCGGCGTTGCCGGTATTCCGTGCCATCCGCGCGAACGGCAACATCAACTCGGTCGCGCTCTCGGGCGCCGCAATCCACGCCGCGATTCGGCGGCGCGCAGCCCTTGCAGGCCATACCCACGAGTTTGTCGAACGGGTCGGGGGAGAGTCGTTGCGCGCCGGTGCCGCTGCAGACCGCCTGGACAACGACTCGCAGCGTGACCGATGTTTGCGCGGTACGGGCTAGTGTCGCGAGAGTGTAAGAACAGTTGGGCGCCGGGCCCGATCACGCTATTGGGAGTGACGGTGACAGAGGGCGGGGCTTTGGTGAACTCCGGTTGCAGTTAGTCGTTCGTTGCGCGGCTGGCCCGGGGACGATGCCGAACGTGCGGAGGGGGCGCTTCGCCGGCTCGGAAGAGAACTCTCTGGGCGACACATGGCGCGGGTACGTGATCGGCGGCATCGTATTGCATAGCCTCGTACTGTGATGGTCGCGCAGACGGAAATCAAAGGCGTGCAGGATGTTTCCACGCTGTTCCCCCGGCGGGGTCAGGGCGCACAGTACCGACACGACTGGGCTCTCTTCGCTGATTGGTGTACAGCGCTCGCGGCGTCGGCGCTCCCCGCTGATCCCCTTGCCCTCGCGAGCTTCCTTGACGAGCACCCGGCGGCTCAGTCCACCCAACGACGGCGTGTCGCAGCGATCAATTGGGTGCACAACGCCAGCGGGTACCCCGCGCCTGGGTCTGCTCGAGTGATCCGCCAAGTTGTGTCAGCACGTGCAGGCAAACGCGACGATCTCTCTCGCACCGCACACGGGGCGCTGTTGACGCTGCCAACTGTCGGTTGGCCACAAGGACTGTTTGGCCGACGAGATGCGCTCATCCTGGTTCTCAACTGCATTGTCGGGATATCCGCAACCGCGGTGGGGAACCTTCAACGGAGCGACGTCACATATGACGGGAGTGTCGTGACCGTCGGCGCCGGACACGCTGTGGAGTTGCACCCACTAGCGGACAACCCTCAGTGCTGCCCCGTCGCGATCTACCTGAGATGGGCACGCCTTCAGGCGTTCTTCGATCGCTACCCCTCGAACCGAGTGCTCGCACGAAGTCTTGCCAGTGCTCACGAGGTTGCCGATAGCGCGGTGGAGACCTACGGGAAGCTGCCGGGTCTGCGTGATGGCCAAGACGGGCCCCTGCTGCCGAGCTTCGATCAGTGGGGACATTTCGCCGCACTCCGACGCGATCGACGAGGGGTGTCCGGCAAGTCGGTCACGGCGATCGTTACTGCCCATCTGACGGGAGCAGCCTCGGCGAGTCATACCCGCTCGAATCCGACGGATAGGCGATCTGCCGACGTCGAGGTGGAAGAGGAGGTGTCCTCACCTTGGGTCGACGGCTCCGAGAGCGGGGTGGACTGCACATCGCTCGGCCAGGAAACGCTCACCGAGCAGTATGAGGCGGCTATCGCTCGGAAGTATGCGGATGTCCGGGCATTGGGAGATCTCGCCGAGGCGTTCGAGGATATCGATCGGAAGGCTGACGCGATCCTAAGTCGCACTGAGGAACTGCTCGCTCAGATGGGCATGGCGTAGTCACAGCCGGTGTGACCACCGGGAATGAACAAGACCCTGTCCCAGTGAGAGAACGAGGAACTGTGTCCTCCGCCGAGAGGAATGAGTGTGGGTGAGGACTTACGCCGTGTAATACGGTCGTACGTATTGCGAGCGTGGGTACGTCCCACCGACTGCGCCGACGGATGGCTACGACGATTCCGACCCCGGACTTCCGAAGACCTCCGCAATGGGCCATTCATCAAAGACGCGGAGGCCACTCTCCATCGCTCAGGCGGAGGGTCTGTTGGTCGGGATCGGTTTTCACGCTGCGGTTCTTGGTCCGCGTGGACGGGGACCAGGAGAAACTCCAAGTGCTGCGAGTGGGCCACGCTCTTCGTCTGGTAGCGCGTCTGCTCTCCACTTCTTCACTGCCCGGTAGAGCCACTGACCTACCTGCTCACCTTCAGAGTTGACATAGTTCGCGGGAACGAGTGCATTGCCGTGCTGCTCCCGGTAAGCAGCGATCTCGGCCAGCATCCGACGTCGCTTGCTGTCGGTGCGGGTGACCGCGGGTAGTGGGGAATTGTCTTCGCTCCATACGAAGCCGATTGAATCGAGTTGGTGAATGCGCTCTGCCGGAAGGGTGCCGAGCATTCGCGCGACGCGCTGCCGGTACTGCCAGCGACCGAGTTGGAAGCCACATTCAGTTACGTAGTTCTCGGGTATTGCTGTGTGAGGATGTTGTTGCCGGAATTCTGAGTACAGCTCCATCGCCGAGGCTGCGGACCGGTGAGTACGCATCGAGATCAGTCCTTCTGTGGAATCCATATATTTTTAAAGTACATAGCTTCTTCTTCAACGATGTCAACCACATTGGCCGCGTGTCATGGAAATCACCCGGATCGAGGTGAAGCGACCGCCGACTGGCGCCGGGTATCTGTCCACCTCGGACTGCTCGATCGTGTCCTATTCGCAATCGTCTTCGGCGAGGGGCGTCGACATTTTCTTCATTCACTTCAGCACAAACTGGAATTGTCTCGATCCCCTTGTTCGGGCTCCTGGTGACTGTGTGGAGATCCGAGGGACCTGCGCGATGGCCGCACGGTGGTACTCCTCGTAGATTCCGAAGCTCCGAGTCCGCCAACAGAATGATTTCTGGCCAATGGGGATTGATTGTCGCGCTGGGTGTTCAGGCCGCGAAGGTCCAGGGGTACCAGCTAGCGGTGAGTCGTTGTGTTGCAGATGTAACGGAATGCCCGTGAACCTCCACCCAGGAGAGGCCTGGCAGTCGACGGGACGCGGGTTAGATTTCTAGTGGTTCCAGTGAGACGAGTGTTCGTCGTGAGCCGGGATCTACGCCGGAGGGCCGCGCCCGGGTGGGACGAGTCAGCACTGATCGGTCCCTACTCAACGCTGGAATCAGCACTGTCCTGTTCGAAAACCTGTCACGGAGTGGCAGGCGAACATTACTTCGCAGTAGTGTTCCCCAGGTTATCGACGACGAAGGAGTGGGAACAGTGGCGCGCAAAATTGTTGTCGAACGTATCGACGACATCGACGGAACTCCGATCAAGAACGGTAAAGGGGAGACGATCGCGTTCTCTATCGACGGTGTCGACTACGAGATCGACCTTAAGGATAAGAACGCCAAGGAATTCCACAGCACCCTCACCTACTACATCGAGCACGCAACTCGAGTCGGCGGTCGGAAGCGTCGGTCGACTCCTGCGACGGGGCCGTCGCAGGTGCGCACGCGAGCAAAGGAAATCCGGGAATGGGCGACCACCGAGGGCTATGAGCTGTCCCCGCGCGGACGTATCCCCGCCCAGATCGAGCAAGCGTACAGCGCAGCTCACTGAGTCCACGCTTTCGCGCGAGTCGAAAAACAGCCTCCAGCCAGCTCATTTCGAGTTGGCCGGAGGCTGTGGCAGTTCGAAGGTCAGGAAGCGGACGACGCTTCGATCAGTGCCTGGCGCTGGTTGGCTCCGAGTCCGCCGATACGACGGGTCTCGGCGATCGACAGTTCCTCGAGGAGTTTCGCGGCCTTCACTGATCCGACGCCGGGGAGCGCCTTGAGCAGTGCCGAGACCTTCGTCTTCTTCACGATCTCGTCCGTTTCGGCCTTGGTGAGCACCGCTTCGACGCTGAGGTCTCCAGCCTTCACTGCGGAGAGGAGTTCGCTACGCGCTTTGCGGGCTTCCGCGGCCTTCGCCAGTGCCTCGGCGCGTTGTTCCGGTGTTAAGACAGGCAGTGCCATGATGGTGCTCCTTGTTGCGTTGTTCGGACAGATCGTCTGGCTGTCCCTCGCCATCGTGCCAGGTGGAACGGACATGTCCGCATGCTGATCGGTTGGGACCGACCTCCGGATGGCTGTTCTTACGACTGAGGATGTGTCCGACAGTGTGCCTGAATAATACGTCGTCTGGGTGTCTCGCTAGCGATGAGCGTTGTCGATTCAGAGCAAGCCATCCTTTCATCTGGGTGATCAATGATCGCCGATCGTGTCCCTGCTTCGGGTGGGAGCTGTTGCGGTGGAGATGAACGCTGCGGATTTGGGAGGCGCTTCCATGAGGATCATCGTCATGAAGCCGCTGACTCAATAATTCGAGGAGCGTGAGCCGGGGTGGCGTGCTTCCCCTTTGCGTGCCGGCGAAGTAGGGGTCGGCGAAAGGTTCCTCAGTTTCGAGGTGCGCGCCGGATCGATTGCGCAAATGGTGTTCGGTGGTGGCGTACGCGTCGGTGCGGCATGATTCGCCATGGTCAGTCATAGTCGTATCACGAGGTCACAGTCGGTGGAGGTGAGTGATGGATCCGTTCGAGTTCGTTGCTCATATTCCCTGTCCGCACTGTCGTGTAGGGATTGGTGAACGGTGTGTCACCAAGGATGGGTACGTGCGGAAAATCCCATGCTTACATCGCGTTAAACTCGCTAAATGGCCTGACACGGAGAAACTTCCAGATCACCGATCGGATTTCGAGCGCGATGACGACGCGCAGGGGAGCCCCCGCGACGAGTAAAGGTGCGCCATCGACTCCCACGCGGAGATTGTCGGGGACGAACCTCAGAAGTGTCTAATCCCTGCTGGTGCAGAGGATCCTTCGCCACTTGCCGCGGCAGGCCTACAACGCTGCTTCGCCTTACGGTTGGCCTAGTGCGGACCTCCCACCTTGATGAGGCGGTCGGAAGTGGCCACAAATTCGTGATGCCTCGGTATAGGTGCACTGCACGCAGGCCGTGGCGTGAAGTTGATCATGGCCTGCGGTGTGGACCGACCGTCACTCCCTGCCTGGCGAGGACCGAATGTGGCACGGGGGATTGTCGCTGGTGAGCGCGGTGGGGGAGTGCGAAAAGGATGTCCGGGGAGGCAGAGGGGTCAGCCGGAAGGCATCGATTAGTGCTGCCGACCGGTGGGGCATGATTCGGCGGAGACGAAAGGTGTCGGACCTGAGTGAACGCAACGGAATCATCTGTTGGTCGGTCCGGCCACGCGCGGCGATACGGCGGTGGCGGGGCACCGCTGGGTCACCTCCAGAGCGCCGAGATTGTGGCCGTGGGAATGGTGAAGGTGCGGGCGGCGGAGCCAGGAACCGCGGGAGGTGCGCACCCACGCGTGCAGGACGCCGGGAACACTCTGCCCGCGCCGGTCCGCGAGCTTTTTCCGACCGACGATGAACTCGCGTCCGCCGTGGGCGAGACCCTCACCGACTTGAAGGAAAGTCGCTCATTACGCGACGATGCCACGTAACTCAGGGTGCAGAACTGTGATGAAATGCTGGTGTGTCTGGCCCGACGTATTTGTCCAACACGCTGTTGGACAAATACGGAACGGTCGGCGTGTAAGTCGATCGGAGCTATCCGGAGATGGTGATGCGCTCTTCCTTAATGTTCTGAATCGCGAGGACGTCGAGGGCTGGGGAACGACGGAAGATAGGTATCCGTTTGACCTCTGTATCGAGCCCAGTCCCGGCCAGGCTGCTGCACATGGTGCGCGCACGGTCGGATCAACTTGGTGTTCTACCCGGGCGGGATCGTCGCGGTGCGGAATCGCCGTCGATCGGAGTGGTATCACAACTGCCGAGAACAACTACTGAAATGCCGAATGGCCAACTCCGTTTCCGGAGTTGGCCGTCGGCGTCTGAGGGGACGTGTGTGGGGGAGGGAGTCACGCCCCCGGTGGTCTGACGTGGACGACTGTGGCTGGGCGCAGTGGCTCCTCCCACCCCTCATGAGAGTGACTTCTGCGCCCAGCCCGCCGGTCTCCCCGGTTTCCCTTGCCGCGTGGCCAACGCGACGATCGAACTGTAACAGCAAAACCGTCCGATTGGTTTTCTTTGTGGAGTTCTCCACGGTCTGTCGTAAGTCTGCGGCGACGATGGATGTAGCAGCGAGAACACATGGGGACAGCGCAAGGGGGCGTCCGGTCGTACGACGGTCAACTACCTCGCGGTGCACGGGTAGCGTTCGTGCTGCTAAATGCGGCATGTACTTTCGTCTATCGGGTTTCTCGCTTCACGGAGCAGGAGAGGGTGTCAGTGGCACAACAAGCGCGGGCTGTAGCGACAAGGGCACAAATCGTTCTCGGAGCGGCCGAGCTGTTCGAAAAGCAAGGCTTTGTCGGAGCCAGCCTCGGAACCATCCTCGAGAACACCGGCCTCACCAAGGGGGCGCTGTACTTTCATTTCAAGTCGAAGGAAGAACTGGCGCGCTGCATTATCGCCGAGCAGCACGCGACCTCAATCGCTTCGGTGGAGGCGATCGGCCGCGAACAGGCGTCAGCGATCGAGCAAATTGTCATGCTCTGCCACGAGATGGCCCGGCAAATCGTGCACGACCCGATCGTGCGGGCCGGCATTCGGATCACCCTCGAACTCAGTGCCGACGACCAAGGTCCCGCCGACCCCTACCTTGACTGGATCAACACCTGCGAGCACCTGGCGCGGCGCGCCGTGGAGGAGGGTGACCTCGAGCCGGACATCGATCCGCCCCGCTTCGCCCGGTTCGTGATCGGTGCCTTCACCGGTGTCCAGACCGTCTCCCAGGTGTTGACGCAGCGCACGGACCTCGAACACCGCGTCGACGACATGTGGATGTTTCTGCTACCCGGAATCATGCCCGCACATCGACACCCTAACATCGGCCGAATCCGCAAGGCCCGCAGCGAAGGTGCCCAGCGAAACTAGCTCCAACACCGGCGTTAGTGGATCGGGACGCTCAGCGACGAGCCAGTCTTATGGTTCCCGTGGTGACGTCGACACCACCCTGCCTGATCACCGCGCGGGCCGCCAATGGACCTTCGTCGAGCGTCCCGACCCGGACGGTGGTGCGCTGGTCAAGCTCGGCGAATCGATGGAACACCGCGTCGATCGACTCCAGATGCGCGTCTGGAACATCGAACGTAGCGAACGTGCTCTGGCGCAGCACCTCGAGGAGCAGCATCCCGGGGAGATGGTCGAGCGGATGGTCGAACAACACCGGATGTGTCACATCGGCGCGCACCTCCCACTCGTCGCGCGCAGTCTGTCGGCCGATCACCACGTGCTGGTCTTCGACGTGGCCCACCAAAGATGGTGCAATGGCCCGGCCGAACCTCGCCGGGCCGGGGGTACGCGGGCCTGCGGCGCCCCACCGGGCCCTCGTGTAGGCGGACGGCGGGAGTACTACCGCGACACCGGATGCCGACCCGATCTCCCGACCTGCCAGCCAGAACCGCAGGTCGATGCGGAGGCTCGACAGTACGTCACCGCGGTGCACCAGATCAGAGAGCGTGACGATCGCTGTCACGTCTGCGGCCGCCGGCCCGACCTCCAAAGCATCGAGTTGCGCACGAACGTGAATGTCCTGCATCACGAATCGTCCGCTCAGCGGTACCCTGTATCGCACGTGGGCAAGGTAGATCGCTGCTTGGCGCAGTGTTTCCGTCATCAACATCGGGTCGTACAGGCCGCCCCTCGTGCGGTAGAAGCCGTGCAGGCGCGGCCACTGCGCCGCGATGACGAAGTGATTCGGCTGAGACAGTTCGGCGCAATCGGTGAGGAAGACCTCGGCGATCGCCTGCCGATGCACGTATCGGCGGGCAATCGACCGTTCGAAGGACAGGGCAGGAATTGCCTCGAGTAGCGGTTGGCCTGCTCGCGTCACGAATCCCTCCACAGAAAACCGACCGGTCGTATGTGCCGGTTGCCGAACTATAGAACTGGGACCCGGACAAGTGACCAGTCGGGTGCCTTGGCGAGGCGGGTGCGACGGAAAGCTGGCGCCCGGGGCGTGGGGCGCACACAGCGGACAATTGGGGCGGCGAAGGGTGCGTGTCGCTCGCACGCGAACAGGGCGTCGTGCTGCGGTGTTCATTGAGAGCTATGTCGCTCATCGTGGCCAGAGTGCTGGACGGCGGGGATTGCGCCGCGGCCCTTGTTTCACAGCTGATGGGGCCCGGCCGAGGGGGACCTGAGGTCGGGTCGCTTCTACTTCCTGTACTCGAGTCCGGCTCGGTGCCAGGGCGTTGGTAGGAAATGTGGCGTCGGGCATGCACAGGCGTGGACGTTAGGTGGGCTCTCGATGTGCTGCACCACTTCGAACGCTCAAACGTCCGGTGACCGGATGCGACGCGGCGTGGTGTTCATGTGTCTCGATCGAGGTGATGCTAATTGCCGCCAGCGCTGGCGGGCCTCAGTGGGCCGCTTCATCCCCACTCGAAAAGTAGACGCTCGCAGCGACGATTTTAATGTGGCATCCGTGGGTATGTCCGGCACTGTCGATTCGTTCAACGGAGTCGGAGGTAAGGTTCCGGTCCGCGCCGGGAGAGGCGACACGCTAGGAGGGTACGAGGTACGAGGACAGTCGGCGAGCGGCGAACTGGGAGAAGTAGTCGACTTTCGCGTCGTCGACTAGCCCGGGCAGGAAGACCTTCCATGCGGTGGTCATACGCTCAGGCAGTTCCCTCAGCGTGTCGGTTGCGACCGCCAGTAGGCGCGTACCGAACGTTATCTCGAGCAGCAGGCGGCCGGCCTCGTCCGGATTTGTGTCAGCGCGGAAGTCGCCTTCTTCGACTGCCCTTGCCGCCAGTGCCTGGTAGGTCGAGGTCCATTGATCGAAGACCACGTGCCCTGTGCCCCGGAAGTCGCCCATCTCATTGAGCAGGCGGAATGCGGCCAGCATCAGGTTGTCATTGTTGGACGGATCGATCATCACGTACGAGATTCCGATCAACGCTTCCAGTGCTGGTGTGCGGGAGTCGAATTGTTGAGAGCATGCCGCATCGAGGCGTGCGCAGCCTTCGTCGATGACCGCCCGTGCCAACTGGTCTTTCGAGCTGAAGTGGAAGTACAGCGAACCCTTCGTCACCCCGGATTCGGAGATGATCTCTTGTAGGCCTGCGTTCACGTAACCCATTCGGTTGAACGCCTCAGCCGCGGCGACCAGCACAGCCTGCCGCGTAGCGATAGCGCGCTTCTGCAAGGCGCCCCCTTCTGCTGCCGATGCTGGGTCGTATCAAAACCTACAGGTCGGTATTAGTTTTGAGAACTTGGACGAATGTCCTGTTTTGCTGCGCATGGAGTCCCTGGAAAAGCCGGAGTCTCCTACGGTCGCCGCGGACGTTCCTTGGGGAGGATGTCTGTGTCGCGGACTGGCGACCAAATTGACGGCCATCGACTGCGTCACACTTTCTGACTACTGGTGACCGCTGTCATACGATTAACCGGCACATGCCTACTGTCCACGCGACGTGGGCGGGTGTATTTGACCCCGCCAGCCAAACCCCCAGTGGCTGGCGGGGTTCTCCAATTCTTGGTAGTCCGACTGCCCTGAATCGATGCCATCACTGGGAAGCTACTGTCCGCGCCGGCGGATGGGCGAACTTGCATCAGTGCACCGGCATTTGTAATGAACATCCTCGACGTAGCGGAACAGTCCGCACGGGTGATGCCCGTCGCCCGAAATGGGGTGGCGGGTGATCCAGAGGCTTTCACTCTCGACGCGACTAGAGGAATTGATATGCCGAAGTCCGACCACCGGGTTGCCCAGCTGAACCGCTCGATTGAGTCGCGGCTGACCAACTACGAGAGCACGAGGCGTCACCTGCCCGAGGTTGCAGCGTACGTAAGGGTGCAGAGGACGCTCATGGCCGATCACCAACCCGAGGGCGGACGGTGGGGCGCCTTATGCCTTGCCGACCATGACCCGATGACGCCGTGGCCCTGCGACGGCGTACGGAAGTTCGACAGTCCTACCGCCTACTTCGACTGAATGCAGGTCGGATAGACCCAGGCGCGTCGCGGCAAGCCGACCGGCGATCAGGTCGGAAATGGCTGCAGGAGCCGCCTGTGTGCGGTGTCTGGCCGTGTCCATGGATTCCTTTGAGATTCGCTATCATCGGATAAGGAATTGACGACTGGTACGGGTCCTTGTGGCATCGGTTACCGAGGGGCTGGGCTGGCCTTCGTCGTCCTCGAGCAGAACCTTCGCGAAGCTGCTGGTCTTGGATTCTCAGCGCCGGTGGCTCTTTCGTTTCGTTGTTCGCCAACGGGTGGTGGACAGCGAGATTGTCGGGTCCGCGCTCGGGGCCTCTCCAAATTTCGGCGTCTTTGGTCGCAGCGGATGGCTCATACTGGGCAGAAGAGCGACTCGAAACTCGACCCGCACACCGGGGCCAGAGTCAAGCCGCCGACGGTACGGAATCGGAGGCCAACCGGTGATTACACTTCAGAACACTTTCGAGCTTGCCCGCACGGAGCAGGGTTTGGCTGTCGTTGCGACACTGCGTACCGACGCGACGCCGCATCGTGCGGCGGGGCACCCATCTCGATCATCCGGCAGTACATCGAGCAGCAGCGGCGACCGCCCCGCGCTCCCGGCAGGCCGAAGTCGATGCGCTAACCCGGCCCTGAAGGACCGGGCTTGCGCGCTATGCACCGCGGTCAGCTGGACTTGGTTGTGGAGGCTGGCCACACCGGGACCAGCGTTCCGACCTTGTCGTAGCGGTCGATCTGGGCGATGCCGCGCCGGGGTGGATGGGGCCGGTGCGTCTCGTTAATCGCGTGAAAGTCTGATTCGAATGTCTTCTCGCTCGATGTTCCATCATCGAGCGTTACCAGGTACCTGGGCATACTCAGAAATATGCCACTGCGGCTCTCGGTTCGGGCACAATCGTAGGATCCGTCCATAAACCAGTCATGACCGACTTCGATTCAGCGACAGCATTTTCCATCCGTGGGGGCCAGCGGCAGGGCGGGCGGAGGAGTTGGTGACGGGGTGGCGTATTGGTGTACCCAAGCCGCGCAGGTCCACTGGCAGGTAGGGCAAATGTGAACTCTCACCGAATACACGGCGCGCCTCGCGTTAGGTTGTCGGCCCGGGTGTTAGACCAGATCTACGCTTTGAGCGAGGTGGTCGTCTTGTTCGTGCTGGTCGGGCGTGTTCGTGCACGCTGGAGACGCTCCCGTACAGCGCGGCCCCCGTTTCGGTGGTCGTCAGATTCGGAAGTAACGGGTGCTCAGGGGCAAGAGACCGGCACCAGGGGCGTGGGGGACACCAGGGTGGGCAGGGACGAAGCTGCCTCAACAGGGCGTTGGCGGCGTAGCCGCAAGTCCGCCGGATCGGTGGGCGTGTCGAAGGGAAGAAGTGATCGACACTGATGTCCGTCGCTGGTACTGATGGTTTCTGGTGCAGTGTCGCTGCCGATTTCTGGTTGAGGAGGCGCAGTGTCCAATAGTGGTGTGCCGTTGTTGATGGTGGATCGGTCCGAGGCCCTCGATCGCGATGATGCGTTCGCGGTGACCGAGCTCGCCGACGGTTCAGGTTGGAAGCTGGAGGTGCACATCGCCGGGGTCGCGGACGTCGTGGCCCTAGGTTCCGACGCCGATGCGACGGCATTCCTGCGCCGTGAATCGAAGTATCTGTCCCGTCGGACGGTGCCGATGCTTGGCCGCGACACCGAGCAGGCGGCGACATTGACCGAGACAGCGGAGAGGTCCACGCTGCGGGTACTAGCAGATCTGTCCGCGGACGGGGTGGTGTCCGGGGTGAGCGTCGATCGCGGGCGGGTGCCGGCCGGTAGGTGCGTCGCGGTCGATCATGCGCAGATCACCGAAATCCTCGGGTCCGTCGACGACCCGCTACACGAGGGCGTGCGAGCCGCGAATGACGCCGCGCAGGTGCTGCTCCAGGGACGTCGCAGGTCCGGTGTCTTCGCCCTCTACGATCTCGCGCACGGCTGGGGCTCCACCGAGGAAGGGGGGATCGCGCCGATCCCCCTGGACGTGCGCACGGTGGGATATGTCATCGTGCAGGAGTTGATGATCGCAGCCAACGAGGCGATCGCCATGTGGTGTGTGCAAGAGGACCTTCCGGTCCTGTTCCGCAATCACCGCAGCGCGGTGACCGCGGGCAGCACCGAGGACCTCGCGGCGGAGGTCGCGGTGGCGATGACCGATCCAGTGCTGTTCGAGAAGCTGCGTTCGCGCCTGCAATCGTCGTATCGTGCTGCCACCTACGCCCCGACGGTGCACGGCCATCACGGACTCCGGCTGGCGGCGTACACGCACGCAACGTCGCCGCTGCGCAGGGTGTCCGACCTGATCACCCAGCGGGTGATCTTCGCCCACCTCGACTCCGCGCCTGCCCCGTACACGACAGAGCAACTCGGCAACCTCGCCGCCGATATCAACCGGCGTATCGCCGCGGACCGGGAAGAGAAGGCAGCGCACTTCAAGGCACGCGATCGAAAGGTGACCGCGCAGGTCGTCGCCGCCGGAGAACTCGAAGGTCTCGACTCGAAGCGGTGGGCGAAGGTGCTCACGGCCGCAACAGCACGTGACCCGATCGGTGACGTGGTCAACGAGCTGCGCCGCCGCGTGCAGACCGACGACGTGACGGTGACCACGATCGTGACGTTGCTCGAAGCCGGGGAGAATTGGGCGCCGATCCGACGCGAGGTCTTCGACTGGGCATCGCGGGCGCATCCGGAGTTCGGGCCGAGTGTGGTGTCGATGTGGCTGCAGGCGCATCCCGACCTGCACCGGCCCGAGATCGACGGCGATCACCGCGGGCCCTCGCACACACCGGTGTTCGCGGCCCGATTCCGGGTGGGTCAGGTCTGTGGGCCGTGGGCCACCGCGGGCAGTAAGAAGCGAGCCGAGCAGGACGCAGCGTGGGGCCTGACGAAGGCCGTCGCGGCAGGGGAGAGCCATCCGGAGGTCGACTCCCCGCTGCGGGACGACCCGCAGCCGGTGCCCCCGAGCACCACGCATGCAGGGGTACGGGCGCGGCCGGCATCAGCGCGCAGCGGACCCATGGATTCGGACTCGGGCCAGGCATCGAGACGGCGGGAGCGAGCGCAGAAGAACCCGATCGCCTGGGTGATCAGCCATGCCGAACACCACGGCCATCCCTCCCCACAGTGGGCCGTGAGAATGGAGGGCGCCGCCCACGCGCCGGTTTTCACCTGCGAAGTCCGCTACCTCGACCACACAGCAACCGGCAGCGGGACAACAAAGAACCTCGCAAGAACCGCCGCGGCAGCGGACCTTGTCGATTCGCTACTTGACGAGACGTCCCCAGCCCGATCACACCGGTAAACCGAAGCTCACCCACCCGGTCAGTGTCCGTTTCGATAACGACTTTATGGGCGCCGCCGTGGCCACGGGCGGGGGCGAGCTCTTGATCCCTCGGCGGCGAGCGGCCCTCCGGCCAGCGAAAGGGGAGCGCTGGTCGTTGGGCCTGGCCGCCACCGGGACCATCGAACCCGCTGTGCAGCGTAGATCGGGAGTACCCGCGGAACATCGAATTACCCCGCGCTTCGCCCCGGAGAAATCCGACCGCAACGCGGTCCATGGGCGAGCCGCATTCCACCTCGCCACATACGCGGCCGGCGCACTTGTGAACCCACATAGCCTGAGCACAGATCGGCCGGTGGTTGTGAGTTCGCCTGGTGGGCGCGGATAGGTCACGCTTATGCTCCGAAGGGCAGCCGAAGAAAGGTGCAGTCCATGAGTGACCGCGGAGCGTAGCGCGCTAACCCGGTCCTTCAGGGCCGGGTTAGCGCATCGACTTCGGCCTACCGGGAGCACGGGGCGGTCGCCGCTGCTGCTCGATGTACTGCCGGATGATCGAGATAGGTGCCCCGCCACACGATGCGGCGAAGTAGCTCGGGGACCAGAGGTGTCCGTTCGTGGAGTGCCGGTTCACCCATTCTCGGTACTGGTCGCGCAGGCGGCGTGCGGAGACGCCTTTGAGGCTGTTCACCAGCTTCGAGATTTGGATGGTCGGAGGGTATTCGATCAGCAGGTGCACGTGGTCGCCCTCCCCGTTGAACTCGACCAGCCGAGAACCGAAGTCGTCGCACACGCTGCGCATCACCTGTTCGCAGGTGGTCAGCATCTCGTCGGTGAGGACTCCGCGCCGATACTTGGTAACAAAGACCAAGTGGACGTGCAGGGCAGAAACAACGGAGCGGCCACGTCTGTATTCAGGCTCAGAAACCATAGACCAATGTTATTCTGTGGGTGTGCAGTTGCGATACCAGTACCGCGTCTATCCGACGCCCGGTCAGCAGGACATGCTGGCCCGGTCGTTCGGGTGTGCGCGGGTGGTGTTCAACGACTGCCTGCGCATCCACCAGGACGCGTATGCGTCCGGGGTGAAGCTGTCGGATACCGCCGTGCAGAAGCAGGCAGTCACCGCAGCGAAGAAGACTCCGGAGCGCGCCTGGTTGGGCGAGGTCGCATCGGTGGTGCTGGTGCAGGCGTGTCAGGACGCGCGGCGGGCGTACCGAAACTGGTTCGACTCGCTCTCCGGGAAACGGAAGGGCCGCAAGGTCGGCGCGCCACGGTTCCGGTCCCGCAGGGACAATCGGCAGACGATCCGGCTGACCCGCAACGGGTTCTCGATTCGCCCGAACGGGAAGCTGTACGTGGCGAAGGTCGGCGAGTTGGAGGTCGCCTGGTCCCGCGATCTGCCCTCGGAACCGTCCTCGGTGACGATCATCAAGGATGCAGCGGGCCGGTACTTCGCGTCGTTCGTGGTCGAGACCACCGACGAACCTCTGCCGCCGGTCGATGCGGAGGTCGGTATCGACCTCGGGTTGGCAACGTTCGCGGTCCTGTCGAACGGCAAGACGATCAGCTCGCCGACGTTCCTGCGCCGTGCAGAACGCAAGCTCCGCAAGGCGCAGCAAGTTCTGTCGCGCAAGGAGAAAGGCAGCAACAACCGGGTCAAGGCACGTATTCGCGTCGCGAAGGCCCACGTCAGAGTGTCCGACGCTCGCAAGGACTGGGCGCACAAGCACTCCACGGCGATCATCCGCGAGAACCAAGCGGTGTTCGTCGAGGATCTGTGCGTCCGGGGGCTGGCGCGGACACGGTTGGCGAAATCGGTCCACGACGCCGGGTGGGGAATGTTCACCCGCATGGTGGAGGAGAAAGCCGCCCGCTACGGGCGCACCTGCGTCAAGGTGGACCGGTTCTATCCGTCGTCGCAGATCTGCTCCCAATGTGGGGTCCAGGGCGGCCCGAAACCGCTCTCGATCCGGGAGTGGGCATGCAAGGCGTGCGGCGCGGTTCACGACCGCGACGTCAACGCCGCGAAGAACATCCACGCCGCAGGACGTGCGGAGTGGCTAAACGCCTGCGGAGGGGCCGTCAGCCTTCCCTCCTAGAGGGAAGCGGGCCCCAATGAAACAGGAACCCACCCAAGCGGCGCGCAGCGGCGCAGAAGGAATCCCGGTCGTTCACGGCCGGGAGGACGTCAAGAGAGCGAGAAGAAGTCGGCTCGGCGTCACCTGATGCGATGCGCGTGGGCACCCAGGTGCTGGTGCGTAGGCAGCCGGAGGCAGCGACAGGCGTAATCGTCGAGGACTACGCCGAACTGACCGACACCGCTGGACGCGGCCACGATTGGGCACCTGTCCATAGGTGGGCGGTCGCCCTTGACGACGGGCGTCTGGTCTTCGCCGACACGAGGGACCTCACGGTCGATATCGGCGCAGCAGACTCCGAATAGGCGGCAGCACCACTGACGAGTGGTCGATAACATTCGCATCGGGGAGCCGGCGCTGCTTCCCCAAGATCATCCCGAACAGCACCGAGCAGTACCTGGTGACATTTGATGAGGTGTCGACGGAGCCGTGACCCCGAACAGCGGCGACCAGGCGTCGCTACGTCCATTCTCGCATCAGCGACCGAGGTCAGCAGGGACGGTAGCGCCGCTCGGTGCGCTAGTGGCACGGTGTCCACGAGGATGTCACTTATGTTGTGGTCCAACGCCATACGACTGCCGGTCGGCCGGTGGCCTGCACGCGGACGCGCTCGTCAGTACGTTCGAGTCCAGGTATCGCCTTGAGCGTGCGATTGAGATTGCCTTGATCGGGCCGGCTGCCGGTGAGGGCAGAGGTGACCGTGACGGCGTGGGTGGCGGGAAATTCTGCGCCGAGGAGGGCCCGGGTGAATGTTGCGTCCCGCCAGAGGAGACTGGTGGCGAGGATGCGGCGTCCTGCCGCGACGATGCGGTCGTGGTCGAAGGCGAGGTTGCCGTGTTCGTCGAAGCCGCGCCACTGCGTCGCGGCGGCCGGGTCCGTGGTGATGTTGTCGGCGGTGATCACGGCCCACATGGCGATGGACAGGGTCGGCCCTCGCGGGTCGCGACTGGGTTCGTCGAACACCTCGAGTTGTCCCACGGCCAGGATCGCGTCGTCCGGGATACCGAGCTTAGTGGTGACGGCGCGACGGGCTGCCATCTCGAGGCGTTCACCGGCGCCGAGAAGGACACCGGGCAGGGCCGTCTGCCCGGTGTACGGCTCCCAGCGGCGGGGCGCGACGCCGTAGCGCAGCGAGCCGGGTTCGGGATTGCCGAACCGGAGAGCGACCACGTCGACGGAGACGGATGACTGTTCCATACGGTGATCATGCGACAGCAGGCTCTCGGACGCGACGAGCGGCCCGACTGGGACCGTCGGAGGTGAGCGCCACCGGTGCGCCGACCAGCGATCCGAGGTGCGCCGCGACGTCTGCTGGATTTGTCGGCAACTCGACTGTGTCGGGCGTGAGTGCGGACAGGACGTCGGTGAGGTGTTGTTGATGCGTGAGGTCCTTCCACGGCCCGAGGGGTAGTAGGGCGCCGACGCTGGGGTACCGGCGTGCGCTACGGATGGGGATGCCGGCCGCTGCGGCACGGGTGACGGCGTCGAGGTGGGTGACGGCGAGAGTGTCCACACCGCCGCATACGGTTGCGGCGTACCGCATCAGTACCTCGTCGAGGTCCCCGATCCGGAAGGTGCCCTGGTAGCTGCCCGTGTCGTTGTGCAGTTCGGGAAGGACCGCACCGAGTGTCGGGTTCTCGGTGGGCATCGGGCCTGTACCGTGCCGGGTGGTGTAGGTGCGGGTGACGCCGAGTATGTGGCTGTCGCGGCCGTGCTCGGCGGAGAGTGTTCGCGCGTTGCTCGGTTCCACGGTGGACCAGGTGGTGTGTGGGTGGAACCCGCGCCACTCGTCGAGTAGCACTCCTTGTGCGCCCTCGTAAACCAGGCGCCCTCCGTCTGCGAGGGCGGC
Organism: Rhodococcus sp. JS3073; assembly: GCF_026810085.1. Classification (NCBI taxonomy): domain Bacteria; kingdom Bacillati; phylum Actinomycetota; class Actinomycetes; order Mycobacteriales; family Nocardiaceae; genus Rhodococcus; species Rhodococcus sp. JS3073. The sequence continues at coordinate 384,451 of NZ_CP113952.1, forward strand.
GAGATCACCGTCGTCGGTGATCCGGACCGCGGCGGCGAATTCGGAGTACATCGTGACCATGTCGTCGAGGTCGGGCCATCGGTGCATGCTGGGGGAGACCAGGTGACGGTAGTGGTTGGCCGTCGCGGCGAGTTTGGCGCGCAGAACCGTTGGGTGGTGGCAGTCCCCGACGGTGGGTGCGTCCGGGTGGTCGAGGGCGTAGGCGGCGGTCTCGCCGATGCCCTTGCCGCAGGAGCCGTGCCTGCCGTCGCCGCGGGCGTCCTCGCGGGCGCGGTTGGCGGCGACGTGGATCGGGGTGGTCAGTAGCGCGTGGGCGTCGATGTGCAGTAACTGGAGCGGATTCGGTACACCCAGCGCGGCCAGGGCGCGGGCCTCGGCGGCGAGGGCGATCGGTTCGACGAGGACATGCTTCGACAGCACCGTGGGAACGCCGGAGAAGGTCCCGGACCCGAACTGGGAAAAGGTGTGGTGGCGACCGTCGACGACGACGTTGTGCGCGGCCTGTGCGCCGCCGTTGAACCGGACGACGGCTGCGACGTCGAGGCCGGCGTCCGGTGCGCAGAGCCAGTCGACGGTGGCGCCTTTGCCGGCGTCGCCGAAGCCCAGGTCGACGACGATGATGTCGTGGTCACTGAACACCGTGGTCATGGGATCTCCTGTCGTAGAAGGGGGCGGTCGGGAGGCGGGGCTCGCACCCGAAGCGGGATCGAATGCCTCGCCTCCCGAACGGGTGTCAGGTGAAGGACACGTCGTCGCTGCCGGCCGGATCGATCGGCAGTGGACTCACCGCGACGGGGCCCCGCGCCGCACTGAGGACGGCGAGCGCGTGACCGACGGTGTCCGCTTCGGCGGCGGATCCGACGTCACGCAGGTCCGCCAGACCCTCACCGAGGTCGATACGATCCTCGCCCATGCCGACCGTCAGAGCGATCAGCTCGCACACCGCGCCCGGGTCGTCCAGCTTGAGGAACCGCTCCCCGAGCAGATTCTGCCAGTGCTCCGCGATCTCGGGATCGTGGTAGTACGCCGATTGATTCGGCAGTACGAAGTAGACGTTCCACCGCCGTTCGAGTTCCCGGTACACCGACTCGACGGTGACATCGCGGTCGAGGTCGTCGCCGATCACCGCGCGCACGTGCCGGGCCGACAGTCGGGCCTTGTTCAGCTCGTCGCCGATGATGAACAGGTACCCCTTGTGGCCGCGTTTGTCCCACGCGTCCGTGGCGGTGTGCCGCGCCATGAAATATGCGGCCAGCTCGTAGCTTTCGGACTTCTGCCCGCCGCCGTTGCCTTCGAGGAAGATGGTGCGCAGTTGCTCGTCCATGGCGTTGCCGGACTCGAATTGACCGACCTGCAGGGGCACTCGGTCGGAGTCGGCGTCCCCGATGCCGCCGAAAAGGATCTGCGGGTCGTCGGCATACCCCTTGCGCTGCAGCAGTCCGTGCAGTTTGCCGAGCTTGTCCTGCATGATCCGCGGTACCGCGCCCATCGAACCGGTGACGTCGAAGAGCACGGCGATCGGTAGCGACTCGGGATGCCCGGCCGAATCCCGGCATTCCCGCACGGTCACACCCAGCGGGTCCAGGGTCGGATCGGCCTTCCACTGGTCTCTCGGCCGTGCGTACATCGCGCTGGTGTAGCCGAAGTCGTCGACGCCGCGGGCGGCGCGGAACGTCTTGGCCGCGGTGTAGGTGTCGTCATCCCACTTGCCGTATCCCATGGTGGATCACTGTCCTTTCGTGGTGGGCATGGTGAACGGGCGGAAGCGTCGCCGCCCGTAGAGCGTGTCGAGCAGGTCGTCGAACTCGTCGAGCAGATCGACGGCGTCGGGTCGCAGACCAGGTTGTGGTTGCATGCAGCCGCATGCGAACGCGCGCAGGCGGTCCGGGGCCGTGTCGGCGAGCATGGTCAGCATCAACTGATGGGCCATGTACACATCCCAGGCCGGGGTTACGGGGGCGCCGGTGGAACTTTCCGGTGGATAGTGCTCCCGCAGAGAGGGGATCGTCGCCAGCGGAACCGTGCCTGGGCGGGTGGCGAACGACCATCCGGCCAGTACCACTCCATGCCGCTCAGGGTGAATGAGCACGTTGTCCGCGGTCACCGCGGTGTGCACCCACCCGGCGCGATGCGCGGCGGCAAGAGCCCGCAGCAGACGCCGGTGCATCCACACCCAATCCCGCGGATCGAGCCCGTCCGGGTAGACGGCCCGGACCTCGGCGAGGGTGACGAATCCGGTGGTCAGCGCATCCAGCACGTTCACCTGCCGCCTGGCGCCGGTCACAGGGTCGGCGTGGGTGAGGTGGTCGATCAGTTGCGGGAAGTACATGCGCAGCCAATCATTCCCGCCCTCGGCGGACGCTGCGATCTCAGTGAGTGCGGCCCGTTCCGCGTCGATCAGAGTGTTTGAGGAGACATTGCGGGGAACCTTGATCACCACGCCGGCGCCGCCGGCATCGGTGGCATGGTGCAGGTCGGCGATCGAACCGCGAGCATGCCGCATCTTGAGTCGATAGGAGCCGCGACTGCCGTCCAACACGATCGCCGCGGCCGCGTCCGCGTCCGTGGTAGTCGCAGCCTGCTGCCAGCGGCGGTACAGGTCGGACGCACGTGTGAATGACGCTGCCGCGCGGGCGGCGTACGCGGGGCCAACCCGATCCGGGTGGATCAGAACCGACAGGCGGTGGAACCGCCGACGGGCAGCGCGCTGAGCCGCCGTGTCGTGGGTGATTGGGCCGAACAGGTCGCTCGGCACGATTGCCGCGCCGACGACGTCGAGTGCCTCCGTCATCGTTTCCATGGTTTTAGTCTAGAAGACTAAAACGAGGATTTGCAATCCCCCGCTGCGATCGGTGCAAAGCAATGTCGATCGGCGCCACCTATGTCGGCGGAACCCACGAGTGCGTCGCCGCGATCCCCGCCCACTCCTGGAGACAGACGTTCCTGGTCGGTGTGAACGACCGGTCACCTGTGACAGCGACATCATCAGTGCGCTACCGCAGGTCATTGATGGTGCATTGACGACCGGTCGTAGGTCGATGCGAATACGGTGCGCGGTCTTCGCGACTACATCGAGGATGGCAGGATCAGGTCATCGAGATCGGAACCTCGATGTGAGGGTCCGGATCGAGATCTAGGGAGTATCGGCATGGCTCAGGGCATTGTGAAGTGGTTCAACGGTGAAAAGGGCTTCGGTTTCATCGCACCCGACGACGGAACTCCGGACGTCTTCGTGCACTACTCGGAAATCTCGGGCAGCGGTTTCAAGTCGCTCGACGAGAACCAGCGCGTCGAGTTCGAGGTCGGCCAGGGCCAGAAGGGCCCGCAGGCCACGAACGTACGCACTGTCTAACCAGTGCAACCCGGGGACCGCATCCACTGGGTGCGGTCCCCATTTTCTTATCGCCGGATCTGTCCCGCGGGTAGACCCTCAACAAGGGGGTCCGCGACCCCCCCTGCGCCGGCAGATTGAAGGTATGGGTCAGGATCACCAGGGGCGACGGACTTAGGTGGAGAGTTGAGCCATCGGTACTTCTGCCACGCCGATGAGAGCTGAGTAGGGCAGTGCCCCGCCCGACGGTTCGTTCGTTGGCGGTCATGGTGTCGTCGGTACGGACTATGGGCCCGTGTCCGGCATCGGTCAGTGGATTGGTTGCGGCTCAGCTCGCGATGTTACGTATGCGAGGACGTCGTCGAGGATTCCGAGAGCCTGTTTGGCTTCCTCGATTGTGACGGTCATCGGTGGTGTCACGCGGAGGACGTTGCCGGACAATCCGCCCTTGCCGATGAGCAGTCCCCGTTCGCGGCATTGCGTGAGAATGGTGTTCGTTGCGGCGACTGCGGGTTTCTTGGTTCCGTTTTCGACGAGTTCGACTCCGAGCATGAGTCCGGCGCCTCTCACGTCTCCTATCAGTGGGTGGCGGGTTGCCAGTTCCTGCAGCCCGGTTGACAGTAGGTGGCCGACGTCGGCGGCATTGGCTTGCAGGTCGTGCGACTCGATGAAGTCAAGTACGGCGTTTCCCGCCGCCATGGCGATCGGGTTGCCGCCGGCGGTCGAGATCGAGTTCGCGGTCAGGCAGTTCATCAGTTCGTTTTCGGCGACGACACCGCCGATGCTGAGCCCGTTCGCGAGCCCCTTGGCGAAGGTGATCGCTTGGGGGCGAACTCCGTAGTGTTCGATTCCGAAGTAGGAGCGTCCGGTTCGGCCCCACCCGGATTGGACCTCGTCCGAGACGAAGGGGATGTCGTAGGCGTCGAGAACCTCTTTCATCGCGAGGAAGAACCCGTCGGGTGGGGTCGCGAATCCGCCCGCGCCTTGGATAGGTTCGGCGAGATAGCAGGCGATATTGCCGGAGGTGGAGGTCTCGATCATGGTCTGCAGTTCGTCGCGGCATGCGGTGTTGAAGGCGTCGTCGTCGAGGTGCCCGAATGGGCTGCGGTATTTGTATCCGCTGTGAGCGTAGGTGACTTGCAGGGGGCTCAGTGAGGTTGCGGACCAGCCGCGGATTCCCGTGGTGGCAACGGTTCCGAAGGATCTGCCGTGGTAGCTGCCTCTGAGAGCGATCACCTGATTCGACTGCCGGGCAGTGGTTGTCAGGAGTAGTGCCGTTTCCACTGCTTCCGAGCCTGAGTTGACGAAGAAGACGCGGGGATTGTCGACGGGGGCGCGGGCCGCGATTTTCTCGGCGAGCTCGACTTGTGAGCGGATCAGGTACAGGGTGCTCGAGTGCAGTAGCTGGCCTGCCTGGCGGCGCAGGGCTTCGGTGATTTCGGGTATGTCGTGCCCAATCATTGTTGCAAGGAGTCCGCCGAAGAAGTCGAGGTACGTTCTGCCGTCTCCTCCTGTGACGTGGCGACCGGATCCCGAGACCAGCTCGAGGGGGTTGTCCTCGTAGTAGGTCGCCAGCCAGTCGGGCATCACGGCGCGGTGTCGCTGGTGGAGTGATACGTCGTTCACGGAACTCTCTTCTCTCCTCGGAGTCGGCGGATCGGCTGGACGCTACGCGGTGATTGGCAGCACGGGCAGTGTTCGTACCGGAACTTTCTACTATTTGAAAATCGAGTCTGGTCGGGCGTGGTTTGGAGTCGGCCGGCGAAACCGGATTTGGCGGGAATGGGCGCTCTACCTGCCGGTAGCTGAGCGGGTCGGGGTGCAATTCCCTTTCGCTCGGCGTGAAATTTCATATAGTGACACGGCGGCAGCTGAACTGTTGCCCTCCACTACCGCGGCGTTCATCGTGTGTTCACCGACCGCACAGGGACGTGGTCCGGAAACTGAGGAGGTGCCGATGAGCGCGACGATCGAGACAGATTCTCGACGCGAGCAGGTGCAGGACCGCATCACGCGTGGTCGTGAGCAGATGCTCGAGTTCGTGTCGGAGGCGGTCCAGCACGCCAGTGTCAGCGGCGAGGAAGATCGCATCCACGACTTCCTCATCGCCTGGCTCGATCGTCACGGGTGGACCCACGAGTCGCAGCCACTGAGCGAGCTCGCCGCCTACCACCGGGCGAATGAGCCCAACGTCGATCGAAGGGCCAATATCATCGCGTGGCCACGGCCTCCTCGCGAAGGGATGCCCTCGGTGGTCCTGAACGGGCACATCGATGTGGTGCCGGCTGGAGATCACGCGGCGTGGACCGATGCACCTTTCTCCGGTGTGCGCAGAGACGGCCGCATCTACGGCAGAGGTGCGGTGGATACGAAGGGGCCAATCGCCGCGGCTCTGTACGCGGTGGACGCACTCAGCGAACTTGCGGATTCCCTGCCATTCGACCTCGCCGTCCAACTGGTGTGCGCGGAGGAAACCACCGGGGTGGGGACTCGCGCAGTGTTCTCCCGGGTCCCGGAACCGCTCGCCGCTATCGTGCTCGAGCCGACGAATGGAGCTGTTGCACCGATCGGGACCGGGCTGTTGTTCTTCGAGCTCGAGGTGGAGGGTCGTTCGGCGCACACCTCGGCGCCGTGGCGCGGTGCCGATGCCTTCCTGCACCTCATGCGCGTCCATGAGGCGATGACCGGGCTCGCTGACGAGCGCGGTGCCCGGTTCGGTGAGCAGTACCGCACGTACTTCGGTGACATCCCCACCCCGGTGCCGTTCGTCGTCGGCACCGTGTCCGCGGGAACTTGGCGGGCGGCGGTTCCGGATTCGGCGCGGATGGCAGGCCGGTGGGGTACCGCACCGGGGGAGGACCTCGGTGCGCTCCGAGATGATCTGGAGGCGCTGATCGCGCGGGTTGATGGCGATGCGAGCTGGGGTCAGCACCCCACCCGCATTCACTGGCAGCATGCGCTTCCGGGATGGGAGACCACGGCGGGCCATCCTCTCGTGGCTGCCGCCGAACGCGCGATCGCCCGGGCGACGGGATCACCGAAGGTCACCGGTCTGACGGCCGGTACTGACGCTGCCCAGTACGGGCCCAAAGGGATACCGACAATCATCTACGGGCCGGGGGACACAGCGCTTGCGCACAGTCCCGACGAGTTCATTGACGAGGACGCGGTCGAACTCGGATCCCGGGTGATCGCCGATATGCTCCTCGATTTCGCCGGGAGTATGCAATGACCGAGCCCCAGTCCGGTGGCACCACCCTCCGGACGCTGACCCGCGGCCTCGAGGTGCTCGAGACGATCGCCGCTGCCGATGGCACAATGACCGCTAAGGCGATCGCGCGAACCCTGGATCTGAACCTGGGCACCTGCTACCACATCCTCAAGACGCTGCAGCAGGACGAATTCGTCATCCGTCTACGCAATGGCGCGTACGTCGTGGGCGCTCGCGCCGCCCGACTGAGCAAGACCGTCAACCTGCACACCCGGCCCGAGCCTGCGCTGTCGGCGCTACTTGTCGGGCTCAATCAAAAGACCCGGGAGACGGTCTACATTTCCGGCTGGTACCACGGGGTTGTCACGCTCCAGGAATGGATCGCGGGAAGTCATATCCTCAGTGTCGGTAATCTCGACGTCGGTTACTCCGGGAACCTGCACACCCGGGCGTCGTGCAAGGCGATCCTTGCGCATCTGCCCTCCGCACGCGTCGAAGCGATGCTCCCGCCGGAGTCATTCGTCCCGGTGACCCCGAACAGCATCACCGACTTCGACGCCTTCGCCCAAGAACTGGTGACGGTGAAGAAGAACGGATTCGCCGTCGACAACGAAGAATTCGAGATCGGCGTCTCCTGCATCGCCGCACCATTCTTCGACGAGGATCGCAACCCGGTCGGGGCCTTCGCCGTCTCGGCACCCACGTCGCGGTTCGCGAAGGAAATGCACGTTCTCGCCATCCACGTCCGCGACGCGGCAGACCGCGCAACCGCGTACCTGCGCACCGAAGCTACCGGCGCGACCGTCACACCGCTCGACAACCACCGACTCGCCTGACCCCAGTAACAGCCCTTCACCCGACCCGTCGACGACGCGTCGGTACCGAGGCCTACCTGTATGAACACACGGAGGATCCCATGACTGAACCGCTACTCGCGCACTACCGCGAGATGTACCGAATCCGGGTGCTGGAAAACGAGATTCTCCGGCTCCGCAAGATCGAAGAGGTCGTCGGTTCGGTGCACCTGTGCAACGGCCAGGAAGCGATCTACGTCGGCGCCGCGGCAGGGTTGGACCTCTCTCGCGACGCGGTATTTCCCACCTACCGCGGCCACGGTTGGGCACTGGCGCTCGGCGCCACCATGCACTCGATCCTCGCGGAGCTTCTCGGCCGCAGCACGGGCACCAATGGCGGACGGGGTGGGTCGGCCTACTTCTCGACCCCCGACACCGCGATGTATGGGGAGAATTCCATCGTCGGCGCGGGAGCCCCGATCGCCGCGGGTGCGGCGCTCGCCGCCACGTTCGACGGATCCGGCCGAGTGGCCGTCGCGGCCTTCGGCGACGGTGCCCTCAACCAAGGAGCGGTGCATGAGGCAATGAATTTCGCTGCGGTCCAGCAACTTCCCATCATTTTCCTCGTCGAGAACAACCACTATTCGGAGATGACACCGATTGTTGACATGGTGAAGAACCCGGTGCTGTTCAAGCGGGCCGCGGCGTACGGAATTACGGGTGCGCGGATCGACGGCAACGACCCAATCGTGATGCGGGACGCCGTGTCGAAAGCCACCGAGCATGCCCGTGCAGGGAAAGGGCCCGTCCTGCTCGAGGCCATGACACACCGCATCGTCGGCCATTACATCGGTGACGCCCAGCAATACCGGCCGGCCGGGGAGATCGACGACATCGAGTCGGACGAACCACTCGCGCGGGCCTCCCGAACCCTCCTCCAGGAGAGCGGTGTCACCCAAACCGAGCTCGACGCACTCGTTGCGGATGTCAACGACGAAGTCCGCGCGGCTTCCCTCGCCGCGCTCGCGGACCCGGTCGCAGATCCCACTACCGTATTGGAGCACCTCTATGCCTGACACCAAGAACCTCAGCTACGCCGGCGCCGTGAACGAAGCCCTTCGCCGCATCCTCGACGACGACCCAAAGGCACTGGTCTTCGGAGAAGATGTCGCCGCTCCCGGCGGCGTCTTCGGAGTCACGAAAGGCCTGCAGAAGACTTTCGGTAGGCGCGTATTCGACACTCCGATCTCCGAATCGGCCATTCTCGGCGGCGCGGTCGGATCCGCACTATTCGGAATGCGCCCCATCGTCGAAATCATGTGGGCAGACTTCACCCTCGTCGCCTTCGATCAACTCGTGAACCAGGCCGCCAACGTCCGCTACGTGTCACAGGGAGCGCTCACCGCCCCGATCACGGTCCGCATGCAGCAGGGGAGCGCGCCCGGCGCCTGCGCGCAGCACTCCCAGAGCCTCGAAGCCCTGTTCGCCCACATTCCCGGACTGCAGGTGTGTATGCCCGCAACCCACCAGGATGCGTACGACCTGCTGCTCACCGCGGCCGCATCGCCGGACCCGACCATCGTCATCGAAAACCGCACCCTCTACCACCGGGACAAGCAACCGGTAACCCTTGGCGGACCCGTAGCACCTCTCGGTGACGCGGTCGTCCGCAGAGCGGGCACCGCTCTGACCGCCGTGACCTGGGGCGCCATGCAATTCCAGGTGCTCGAAGCTGCCGACGCCCTCGCATCCCGCGGAATCGACATCGAGGTGATCGACGCCCGCTGGCTTCGCCCCCTGGATATGGGGCACATCCTGTCCTCGGTTGCGCGCACCCGACGGCTCGCTGTCATCCACGAGGCGCACACCATCGGAGGAGTCGGCGCCGAAATCGTCGCGGCGGTCGCGGCCGCCGGAATCGAGCTCGACCAGCCGCCACTGCGGATCGGCACACCCGATGCCCGCATCCCCGCCGCACCCAGTCTCGCGCAGGCGCTGATCCCCAACGCAGACCGCATCATCCGCGAGATCGACAGCGCATTCGCAGCACATGCCGCGAAGGTATCGCTATGAACGCGAACCGACCCCGCGGCGCAATGGCTATGCCGGTGTTCGCGCCCCTGTTCTCACCCGGAACGGAATCGGTCACCGTCCGCTGGCTGACCGCCGTCTACCCGACCACCGAGGACATCGCCGCCGCGGTTCTGCCACGGCCATTGAGCCCGGCCGCCTCGCCCGAGGTGCTGATCTGGGTCGCCGAATTCATCGGCGCTTCCTTCACCGCCGGCGACGGCACCGTCGAGACCAGACCCGCCTACATGCAGGCCGGAATCAACCTCCGCTGCCGACACGGCGATACCGAGGGCGCCTACGCCATCGGAACCTACGTCGAGGGACTCAACCACGGCATTCTCGGGCGCGAGCTCTTCGGCCTGCCCAAGAAGCAATCCCGCAACGTCCACCTGCACGACCACGGTAGGCAGCTCGACTTCGCCGTCAGCAATGCCGCCGGCGCCACCTTGATCAACGGTACGGTCGACCACGCCGCGACACCTCCGGCAGAAGAGCGCACCCCTGCGATCGTGCCGGACTGGTTCACCACCCAGTTCACCGCAAAGATCATTCCCAGCGCGGACGGCGCCGGCTTCGATATCAGCCGACTGGTCCGCATCCCGTTCGCCTTCACCGTCACCGGCCCCCTTCGCCAGGGCGAAGCGTCCCTCGAATTCACAGAATCCGGCAGCGACCCGCTGCACATCCTCGCCGTCAAAGGCTCCGTGCGCACCACGTACGGGCACGCGCGACTCGACATCGACTACGGCACCTACCTCGACCACCTCGACCCTGCCGACCTTCCCACCTTCGGTGCACCGCACTGGTGAACCCCGCCCTCACCGTCAAGGAAAACTCATGTCTGAGAACACCCTCAGTTCGGCTCCCCCCACCGAACACACCGAAGGCCTGACACCCGAACGCCGCAAGGCCGTCATCGCCGCGTGTATCGGCAACTTCTTGGAATGGTACGAATTCGTCCTCTACGGCTACTTCGCCTCCATTTTCGCGGTGCTCTTCTTCGAGGACAGCGACCCGGCAGTGGCGATGATGATGACCTTCCTGGTCTTCGGAATCAGCTTCGTCGTACGCCCACTCGGCGGAGTGCTCTTCGGCTACATCGGCGACCGCTACGGCCGCAAGATCACCCTCTCGACCATCATCTTGACGATCTCGTGCGCGACCGCACTGATGGCGGTCGTCCCGTCCTACGCCAGCATCGGCATCGCCGCACCGCTGCTCATTCTCCTGCTCCGCTGCCTGCAAGGCCTCTCCGCAGGAGGCGAATGGATGGGCGCCGCAGCCTATGTCGTCGAATCCGCACCACCGAATCGGCGAGCATTCTATGGCAGCTGGCAAACGATCACCATCACGCTGGGCATGTTCACCGCCGCCGCATCATCGCTGATCCTCACCGCTGTTCTCAGTGCCGACGATCTGCAATCCTGGGGCTGGCGGATCCCATTCCTGCTGGCATTCCCCCTGGGCATGATCGGTCTCTACATGCGACTCAAGCTGGAAGAGACCGAGGAATTCACCGCGGTCGCCGCGTCCGGCGAGCGCGAGAAGTCCCCACTGATCAGTGCGATTAAGGAAAACTGGAGGTCGATCCTGCTCGTGTGCGGGCTGGTGTGCTCCCCGACGATGTGCACGTACGTCCTGCTGGTCTTCGGACCGACCTTTTTCACCACGGATCTGGGCATGAGCACCGCCTCCGCCCGTGCGGCCGGACTCACCGCCATGTTGATCCTCGTCGTCCTTGTGGTGTTCTTCGCCCGCCTCTGCGACCGCATCGGCCGCCGGCCGTTCGTGCTCTGGGGCGCAGTATGGGTCGTCGTCGCCGCGCCCATCGGATTCCTGCTCATCCACCAGCGCAGCTACCTCGCCGTCGTCGCCGGCATCGCATTGATCCTCGTCGGGGACGCGATGATGCTCGCCCCGCAACCGGCACTGTTCTCGGAACTGTTCCCCACCTCCCGCCGCTACAGCGGCCTCGCCATCGGCTACAACCTCGGCGTCGTCCTGTTCGGTGGCCTCGGCCCGCTCGCCGCGACCGCCCTCATCACCTACTCCGGGTCGACCTATGCGCCCGCCTGGTATGTGAGTTTCGGGGCAGCGATCAGCCTAATCGCAGCCCTGCTCACCCGGGAGACGCTCGGTGTGTCGCTGCGCACGGGACTCCGCGACACCCCGGTGGTACCCGCATGATCGCCGTGATCCACACGAAGAGCCCGGGCCCGGCAGGTGTCGCGGTCGTCGACGACGCCCCCGAACCGGAATCGCCCGGCGAGAACGATGCCGTCCTCACCCTGAGCGCCGCAGGCCTCAACCGGCACGAATTGTTCCTGGTGAACAACCGCACCGGTGCCGAACCCCCACTGATCCTGGGCGCCGACGGCGTCGGCACCGTGACCCAGGTCGGGTCACCCGCCCACGCAGCACTCGTCGGAACCGCCGTCCTCATCGACCCCTGCATCGGCTGGCCCGACGACGCGCAGCTGCCGGAGGTGCCCGAGATCCTCGGCGGTCCCAGGCCCGGCACCTTTGCTCAACGAATCACAGTACCGCTGAATAACATTCACCGAGTTCCTCCGCACCTCACGTGCCGCGAGGCCGCCGCCCTCGGCCTGTCCGCATCGACCGCCTACCGGGCCTTGTTCACGCGCGGCGGACTCCAACCGGGCGAGCACGTGGTGATCACTGGGATCAGCGGTGGCGTCGGACCACTGGCATTGGCGTTCGCCGTGGCCGCCGGCGCCGAAGTCACCGTCATCACCCGGCGGCACGACAGCGCCGACCGCGCCCGTCAGCTCGGCGCCGCACACGCGATCGTCGGCGCCGACGACTTCGAGGCGGCACTCACTCGCCGGGCGGATCTTGTCGTGGATAGCGTGGGAGGATCCGTCTTCGGGTCAGCCGTACGCGCCCTCCGGCCCGGCGGACGAGTCGTCACGTTCGGGGCAACGACCGGCGCCGACGTTCCGATCTCCCTCCGGGACCTGTTCTTCCGCCAGATCGACATCCGTGGAACCTCGATGGGAAACGCACACGACTTCCGGGCGATGCTCGAGTTCGTCGAACACCACAAGATTCGCCCCGTCATCGACACTGTCTACCCGCTCGCCGCGGCACCGGAGGTGTTCGCCGCCATGGACACAGCCCCCGGCTTCGGCAAGACCGTCTTCGACATCGAAGGAACATCGCGATCATGACATACCTCAATCCAGCGGCACTTGCACCGCCCATGGGCAAGTTCAGCCACGCCACCATCGTCCCCGCCGGCCACAGCATTGCATTCGTATCCGGTCAGATCGGTGTCGACCACGACGGAGCACTCGTCGGCGACAACGCGTTCGATCAGGCCCGCCAGGCGTTCTCGAACCTCGATGTCATCATCCGGGAGCTGGGCGCCACACCGTCCGACATCGTCAAGATGCTCACCCTCGTTGTCGGAGCGGATGGATTCGGTGAATTCGCTCGGGCCCGCGACGACGTCTTCGCGCATTGGTTCCCCGACGGCGTCTACCCGGCGCATTCGGCGGCGACCGTGTCGGCACTGGCCGCCCCGGGGCTGCTGGTGGAAATCGAAGCCGTCGTCGCGGTCCCGCAATGACCCCCGAACAGTTCCGCGGCCTCTTCCCCGCGCTCGGTCGGTGGGCGTGGCTCGACACCCCCGGCGCACCGCCCGGTGCCGCACCCGTCACGGAGGTACTTCGCTCCACCCTCGACGACTGGGCGACCGGACTGTTCGCCTGGTCGGACTGGGACCACGCCGCAGACCTTGCCCGCACCGAGTTCGCGGCCTACGCAGCGGTACCACCGTCGCACGTCAGTAGCCTCGGATCGTTGTCCGAGGCGTTCACCACCGTGCTGTCCGGTGTCCACCAGGGCAACATCGTCGTCGCTGCCGACGAATTCCGCAGCGTCCTCTTCCCCGCGATGGCACGGGGACGTGCAGACGGCGTCGAAGTTCGGGTGGTCGAACGGACACCCGGGCGATCTCGCACCGAAGACCTGCTCGCGGCAATCGACCGATCCACGGCGCTCGTCGCGGCCAGCGAGGTCATCACCCTCGACGGCGAACGCGTGGACATCGAGCAGCTTGCTGATGCCGCACACGCCATCGGTGCGCAGTTCTTCGCGAATCTCACCCAGACGATGGGTGTCCTCCGGACGGACCTCTCGAAGCTGGGCGCCGACTTCACCGCCGTTCACGGCTACAAGTGGATGCTCTGCCCACGGGGAACAACATGGCTCGTCGGCGACCCCACCGGCAACTGGAACCCCGAGCCGTTAGCGCCGAGCTGGAAAACCACGGGGCCACCCGAGCACTACTTCGGCGGCCGCTACCAGGAAGCGCAGGACGCCACCCGCTGGAACACCTCACCCGCTTGGTTCTCCTGGATCGGGGCCCGCGCTGCCCTGGAACTCCTGACCCAGCTGCCGGCCCGCGATGTCGCAGACCACTGTCTGCACCTCGCCGATCGCTTCACCGCGGAAGCCACCGATCTGGGCTTTCGCTCACGCAACAACGGACACCGATCGCACATTGTCACCATCGATCCGCCCGCGGGCATCACACTTCAACCGGCGTCGCTCACCGCGCAGCATGTGAAAGCCACACTCAGCGACGGCGGATTCCGTGCCGGATTCCACTACTTCAACAACATCGACGACGTCGATGCGGCTCTACAGGTACTGCGCAGCAGCATTGCCGGCCAAGGACAGGGGTAGGAGAGGTGAATACGTACACCGTCGCGTTGGTGACCGGTGCCGGCTCGGGGATCGGAGCGGCAGCGACCCGGCGGCTTCTCGACGATGGCTGCCAGGTGGTGGCCCTCGATCGCGATGAAGAAGCCCTCCGTGCCCTCTGGAACGACGAACCCGCGGTGCTTCTCACCCCTCTGGATATCACCGACGAGGCACAGGTAGAGAAATGCTTCGAGGGCCTTGCATCCCGTGGTGCGAGCCCCTCCAAGGTGGTTAACGCCGCAGGCATCTATCGAAGTGGGTCCGTCGAGACGACCGGTACCGATGACGTCGATTTACTGTGGCAAGTCAACGTTCGTGGAACCTACCTCGTCACCGCCCACGCAACCAGATACATGACGAGCGGAGCCATAGTGAATATATCCTCCACCGCAGCGTTCCTTGCCACCGAAACGAACTGGGCCTACGGGACCACCAAAGGCGCGGTCAACTCCCTCACCTCGGGACTGGCCGTCTCCCTCGCACCGCGCAACATCCGGGTCAACGCTGTCGCGCCAGGACCGATCTCCACCCCCATGGCCGACGTCGCCACCCGCGACCCCGCATACGCCGAGCGGATGCACGATCGGGTCGCCCTGCCTACGAGGGGGACACCTGAGGACGTCGCCGAGGCTGCCGCGTTCCTCCTGTCCGACCGGGCGCGCTGGATCACGGGACAGACGCTGGTCGTCGACGGCGGTCTGACGGTAGTGCGATGACGACGAGAGTTGCGCTCGTCACCGGGGCGGCCCGAGGGATCGGCCGGCACATCGCGTGCACCCTCGCCCGCGACGGATACGCGGTAGCCGTGGTCGACATCAACTTCGACGGATACCGGGAGTTCCGCGACGAGAACGAACACGGATCGGTCCTCGACGAACTGCACGACCTGAATGCCGACGTCCTGGCTGTCGAAGCGGACACCACCGATGCCGCAGCACTGCAAGAGTGCACCTCGGCCATCATCGACCGATGGGGCGAACTGAATGCCCTCGTGTGCAACGCCGGGGGCGGGACCGGGCCCCTAGACGGGAATCGCGCCTCCGCAATAGATCTCGATGACCTCGACATCGTTCTGCGGAGAAATCTGATCGGAACAATCGCTACCGTCACCGCCGCACTGCCCGCGCTTACCCTTGGCAGCGACGGATCCATCATCACCATGTCCTCGCTGAACGGTGTCGAACCCACATCCGACGGCAGCTATGCTCACTACGGAATTGCGAAAGCGGCCGTAGCGCACTACACCCGATATCTCGCAAAGGACCTGGCACCCCGCGGCATACGCGCGAACTGTGTGGCCCCGGGAATCATTGCAACCGGCCGGCTGACGCAGCGGATGCGCGAAGCCCCCCAGGCGAATGCCGACCTGAAATCGCAGCTGACCCGCGTCGGGTCACCCAACGACATTGCAGGACTGGTCTGCTACCTCGCCTCACCTGAGTCCGTCTACATGACCGGTCAGGTACTCCGAATCGACGGGGGAGTGTGAACCAGACTTCGACGACCGAAGCGAAGCGGTGTGGATCAGACCCGTCGAGTAACTGGGATACAGGGACCGGATTCGCGTAGGTGCGTGCGTTACGGAACGGGCGGATGCCCACGCTGCCGCACTGGCTATCCGCGGTGAAGATCTGGCCAGCTGGGGCCCGTATCGCGACGCGACGAGGCATGGGATGCCACCGCACGGCGGCTTTACCAGAGGGGTCGGAACGCTGGGTCTCTCGACTGCTCGAAGTCGACAACATCCGGTACGCCACACTCCTCCCCCGGGATATGTGTCGGATTCGTCCCTGAGAGCCGACCGTGGCCGACTCCTCGCGACCACATTGCACGCGGACCGGGCCAGTGGCTCATTGTCCAGCGCTGGTGGCCTCCGCTGATTGGCGGAGGCCACCACCGCACGATCGGTTCGGTGAGATTCAGATCGCGGCGGACCCACCGTCCACCGGTAGCGTCACGCCCGTGATGAACCGGGCCTCGTCCGAGGCGAGGAACAGCAGTGCGTTGGAGACGTCGGCAGGCTCGACCCAAGGCTCGGGTAGCGCCAGCAGGGTCGACGATGCCTCAGCGAATTCCTCGAAGGTCGGGTTCTCGCGGTCGGGGCGGAAGAGCTTCCAAACGGCGTCGTTCTGGATCATGGCGGTGTTGCAGTTCGTGGGTGCAACGACATTCACGCGGATGGAATGCGGTGCAAGTTCCATGGTGAGTGTGCGCATGAGACCGATGACGCCGTGTTTGGACGCCACATAGTGGCCGAATCGGGCGAACCCCTTGACGCCGGCGTCCGACGAGGTGATGACGACCGAGCCGCCGCGGCCACCGTCGACGAGGTGAGGGACGGCTGCCTTGCAGGTGTTGAAGACACCGGTGAGGTTGACGTCGATCACGTCGCGCCAGTCGTCGACGGGGATGTCGGGGACCTCGTCACCGAATTGGAAGATCCCTGCGTTCGCTGCAACGATGTCGAGTCGGCCGAGTTCGGCGACGGCGGAGGAGAGCCCGGCCTCGAGGGCAGTGAAATCACGAACGTCTGCTGTATAGGCGATGATTCGGCGTCCGTGCTTTTCGACGAGCCGGACTGTCTCGGCGAGGTCCTCTTCGGTGGCGGCGGGGTAGAAGTTTGTGGTTCGGCCGACCTCTCCGCAGATATCGACGGCGATGATGTCTGCGCCTTCTTCGGCCAGGCGTTCTGCGTGACTGCGGCCTTGGCCGCGGGCGGCACCGGTAATGAAGGCAACCTTGTCTGCTAATCGTCCGGTCATGGTGCTCCAATCATGCTGTGGTGCTGAACAATCCGATATCGGATTTCAGATGTGAGTGGGTGGGTTCGTGGTTGACGGCCAGTTCAGTCATGTGTGACCACTGCGAGCCGGCGACCTCGGTGTGAATGATGAGTGGTGTTTCGGCGAGTGTCGGTCGTATCGATTCCAGGCCTTGCCGGAAGTGGTCGGATGCGACGTGGGTCTCGCCGGCGTGCGTATCGCGGAAGGCTTCGACGAGGACGTACTCATTGTCGCGGTCGATGCTGCGCGACC
This sequence comes from Rhodococcus sp. JS3073, assembly GCF_026810085.1. Classification (NCBI taxonomy): domain Bacteria; kingdom Bacillati; phylum Actinomycetota; class Actinomycetes; order Mycobacteriales; family Nocardiaceae; genus Rhodococcus; species Rhodococcus sp. JS3073. The sequence goes on from NZ_CP113952.1 coordinate 401,626, forward strand.
ACTCGAACCAGAGGTTGCCCTCTTCGTTGCGGGTGTCGGCGGTGAACGCACGGGTGATCGATGGCCAGCTGTCTTGAAATTGTGGGAGAACGTTGAATTTGACAACGATGAGGATCATCGCCGTTCCTCGTTTCGATTCGTAGGAACCTGAAGACGGCGCGCCGCGTACCTCGCTGCGGAGATGAACCTCGAGGGAGGCGCGTCAGGAAGGGGAGTATTCGTAGGAGACCTTGTGCATCTTCAGCTCCATGAAGGTCTCGTACTCTCGGACGCCCCCGATGTCGGGGAGACGTCGGTGCAGCAGTTCGTTGAGGTGGTCGTTGTCCCGGCACACCAGCTGGACGTAGATGTCGGCGCGGCCAATGCACGAGGACACGTAGGTTGCTTCCTGCCAGGTGGTGAGTGTGTCGACGACATGGTCCTGTTTGCCAGGTTCGACCCGGAGCAGCAGGAATGCGAGGACCCGGTAGCCCAGGCGGAAGGGATCCGCGATGGCGACAACGTTCAACACCCCGGACTCTTGCATGCGGCCAAGACGGATGCGGACCGTGCCCTCGGAGACGCCAAGTTCGCGTGCGATCTGGCGGTACGGCATCCGTCCGTCCTCCTGCAGTAGCCGGAGGATCCCGCGGTCCACGTCGTCGAGGCCTTCCGGCGGAAGTGCCTGCGAGGCTGCGGACGGTTCGTGGTTGCCGTTCAACGTCACTTTGCGCACCCTGTCAGTCTATTCGTTACGCATACCGGAATGGTGCTCCTCGTACGACTGATTTCGCGTCAACCTCGGATTGTGGTCGCGAACTCATCGTCGGGAACCAGCACTGCCCGGCCCCGGATGACACCGTGGTGCAGATCGTCGAGTGCCTGCTGGAAGTCGGAGAAGCGGTACTTCACCGTGTGCAGGTGTACTCGTCCCTGCGCGGCGAGGGCCATCAGTTCGACCAGGTCGTTGTAGGTGCCGACGAGATTGCCGATGAAGTTGATCTCGGTGCTGATGATGTCGATGGTCGGGATCTCGAGTGTGCCGCCGTAGCCGATGACATAGTAGTTGCCCGCTCGGCGGAGCATCGCGATACCCGATGCCAGGGCCGAGCCCTCGCCGACGAAATCGAGCACAGCCTCGGCGCCGGCGCCGTCGGTCAGGGCGAGCACCTGCTCCGCTTCGGTTCCGTCTGCGACGACGGTGACGTCCGCGCCGACTTCCTTGGCGAGTTCGAGCGCCGCTGCCGACTGGTCGACGACGATGATCCGGGCAGAGGTGAGGGCTTCGAGCACCTGGATGCCGATGTGCCCGAGGCCGCCGGCTCCGATCACGACGACGCTGTGGCCGGGGCGGAGGTGCTCCGCCGCCTTGCGTGCCGCGTGGTACGCGGTGAGGCCCGCGTCCGCGAGGGCCGCGACATCCGCCGGCTCGAGTGACGGGGCGAGCTTGACGACGCTTCGGGCGGACGTACGGAGATATTCGGCCATGCCGCCCTCGACGTCGATACCCGGAAACTCGGAGTCGGTGCAGTGCACGTCGTCCCCGCGACGGCATGCCAGACACAGTCCGCAGGTGGCGAGGGGATGCAGGATCACCGAGTCGCCGACTGCCACATTCGTGACGGCGGAACCGATCTCGGTGATGGTGCCCGCGTTCTCGTGCCCGATCGTGTAGGGCAGGGCGACGCCGCTCTTGGATTGCCATTGGCCCTCGATGATGTGCAGGTCGGTGCGGCACACTCCGGCGCCGCGCACCTTGACGATGACGTCGAAGGGGCCTTTCGCGACGGGCTCGGGAACGTCGTCGAGGGACGGTGTGCGGTCGTACTCGTGTACGCGGATCGCTTTCATGGTGGTGTGACTCCTCGTATTTTGGGGTTGGAGTGAGTTCAGATATGTTCGGAATTCCTAGTTTCCGATTCGGCGTTTGCCGACTTCGATGAGGGTTCGGGTGCTGGTGGGTGTTCGTCCTTGACGCGCCACTCGATGCGTTGTCGTTCCTGCACCCGCTGGCGGTAATACCAGAGCACACAGGCGAAGAGCAGGATCCCGACACCGGCGATTGTTTCGCTGACCCCGCCGTAGCCGGTCAGGCTCGGGTTGGAGATGCCAATCACGATTGCGAACGCGTTGACGGCGAAGAGCAGGCAGGCGATCGGAACCCAGTATGGGGAGAGTTTCAGTGGGCGGTGCAGGTGTGGCTGGTCGCGGCGAAGGAGGACGAATGCGCCGACGGCGAGGGTGACGGCGGTGAGGTAGCCGAGATTGCTGGCGAGCAGGATGGCGATCGGTTCGCCGAGCACGATCAGCACGGTGATGTTGATCAGCATGTCGGTGGTCAGGGCGCGACCGGGAACACCGTACTTGTTGAGCACGCCCAATTGCTTGATGGTTCCGCCGGATCGTGAGATGCCGTAGAGGGAGCGGCCGCCGTCCGCGGTGGCCGTCATCATGGCGATGATGAAGGCTGCCATGACGGGGAGTTGGCCGAGCCAGGAGTAGCCGCCGAGGATCCGGTCGAACGCGAGGCCGATGTAGTTCACCGGGTTCAGGCCGATCGTTTCCTCGCCGAGCGCACCGACGACGACGTAGGGGACGACGATGTACAGCCCGAGGATGAAGGCGGCCGAGATGCGTAGCGCTCTTGCCGTGTCCCTGACGGGGTTCTTGTATTCGGCGGCGAAGCTGGCGCATACCTCGGTGCCGTAGGTGGTCCATGCGGTGATGTAGAACCAGACCACCACTTCCTTCCATCCGAAGGGGGAACTGGCGCCTGTCCAACTGATTCGGCTGATGTCGAAGTCGGCGCCGGATGCCACGAAGGGGCCGACTGTGAGCACCAACAACCCGATGACCAGGAGGATTCCGGTCACCTTCGCGACGCCGGCGGCGAGTTTGACGCCGAAGTAGTTCAGTGCCCAGGCGGTGAAGATCGCGCCGATGGCGATCAGGTACGGCAGGCCGAGTTCGTGGCCTATCGGAAGTTGAAGTGCGATGTGCGAATCGGGAAAGAAGGCCTGTTCGATCAGGGTGCCGAGGACGACGCCCTCGACGGACAGAGACAGTGACCAGCCCATCCAGTAGCCGAACGCGGCGATGGCGCCGAGCGGGGCGAAGTGCCGTTTCCATCCTTCGTAGGCATAGACCGAGATGCCGCCGGACCGGTTCGGGAACATGGCGGCCATCTCGGCGAACAGGTTGTTCTGCAGGAAGGCGAGTGCGCAGGCGACGCCCCAGATGGCGATGGCGGTCCATCCGCCGATCGCGCCGACCGTGTAGCCCAGGGTCAGGAAGAGGCCGATCGGCATGTTGAGTGCGAAGACGAATCCGTCGCGCCACGTGAGTGTGCGCAGCATGGATCCGGCCTCGTCGGTGTGGTGTTGTGGGGGAATCGTTGTGCGTGGTTCTTTCGCTGAACTCATTGGACGTGTCCTCGAGAGTGTCGGCGAGTCGGGTGAATGGCGTCAGAGGTCAGCCAGTTCCCACTCGGGGATTTCGGATGTGTGGGTACCGGCCGCGGCCCATTTCCGGCATTTGAGAACCAACCGCAGTTGGTCGACGACGCACGCGCCGACGAATTTACCGTCGCGTGAGTAGAGCGCCCCCAGGTCCTCGGTGCCGCGGGACAGGAATCGGACGGTGTCGTGCCCGGTGGTGTCTCCGATGATGCTGATGCGCTTGCCGAACTGATCGGACCAGACGAACGGGGCCGCCTCGACCGTGCGATTACCGTTGTCGAGGAGGTTGTGTGCGACAGTTCGTGCCTGTTCGCCCGCCGAGGTCCAGTGTTCGTGCCGATGTGGTGTCTCGTTGGTGTCGCGCCAGGCGCAGACATCGCCGGCGGCCCAGATGTGTGGTGCGGCTCGGCCGGTCCGGTCGCATACCAGGCCGGCGGGACCGAGTTCGAGTCCGGAATCGGTGAGCCAGTCGGTGTTTGGTATCGCGCCGACTCCGACGATGACTGTGTCGCAGCGGATCAGTGTTCCGTTGTCGAGCGTAATGCTCTCGACGTGGGCGGTTCCGTCGATAGATGCAACGGATCGTCCGCACGTCAGTGTGATGCCGTGGGTGCGGGCAAGGGCGGAGAGCGCAGGCGCAACGTCGGTGCCGACGTTGCGGGAGAGGGGGATCTCTGCAGCCTCGACGATGGTGACCTGGGTGCCGCGGGACCGTGCGGCTGAGGCGACCTCGAGTCCGATGAACCCGCCGCCAACGACCACGACATATTTCGCGTCGGACAGGGCGTCGCGGATCCGGAGGGCGTCGTCAATGGTTCGGAGGGTGAACACACCCGTGGGTGTGTTCGTGAACGGGTTTCGTGCCCGGGCACCGGTCGCGATTACGAGATCGCTGAAGTGCAGTGTGCTGGAGTCGGTATAGATGGTCCGGTCGGTGATGTCGAGGCGTGTTGCGCGTTCGCCCAGCCTCAGCTCGATCGCGTGATCGTCGAACCAGGCCCGGTCCAGGTAGCCGAGAGTGTCGGCGTCGGCTTCGCCGGTGAGGACGGACTTGGACAGCGGCGGGCGGTCGTACGGCAGGTGGACTTCGTCACCGACGAGGGTTATGGCACCGTCGAACCCCCGGTTCCGTAGCGTCTTCACTACCTGCACACCGGCGAGCGATCCACCGACGACTGTCACGGCGCGCATCAGTGGGCCTCCTCCATCGACAGGGCGGCGGCAGGGCATGACCGCACCGCTTCCTCGACGACGGGTACGTCGTCGTCAGGGATCTGGGTCTGCAGGATTTCGACCTTTCCTTCATCAGATAGATCGAAAACATCGGGGGAGGCGACGACGCAGTTCGCGTAGCCTTGGCATCTGTGTAGGTCAACTGAGAGTTTCACCATCGTGCGGTCTTTCGTCCAAGGGGAGAGGGGTTCAGGACGACAACGCGGACAGCGTCGTCTTCATGAAGGCCTGCAGCGGACTCTCGCTGTCGAGCATCAGGCGTCCCGTGGGGACGCGGCCCGAGCGGTACCCGATCTGCTGGATGTCGGTCGCACGTTTGTCCTCGATCAGGGTCTGATCCCACATCTCGAGCCATTCCTTAACGACGACGGGGTCCGCGCCGGGCTTGGCGTACATGTCCACAAATGCCCAGCATTTCTCGGGGGCGATGGGCTGTACGCTCCCGATGAAGCCGACATAGTCGTCGAGTGCGAAGAATGACGACGGAAATGTGAATGCGAATCGGAATCCCTTGAGGCCGGCGGGATCGACGTTGCCGGGGAGCCACTTGATCGGGCCGTTGTGCCAGATGGTGTTCTCGCCGGAGTCGACGTCATAGTCGTCGGGATTTGTGTGGTAGGTCTTCCCGAAGCTCGACTTGTGCAGGGTCGGGCAGTGGTAGCATTCGACGGCGTTCTCCGCCCACACCTTCCAGTTGCATTCCATGTCGTATTCGTAGCGGATCTGGAACTCGTACTCACGCAGGTCGGTATTGAGTTCGTCGGTGCGGTCCCGGATGTCCGCGGTCACGGATGCCAGCGGCGGTGCTGCGGGATCCGGGTTCACGAAGATCCACTGATCCCATCGTTCGACTGACACGGGCTCGAGCGAGATCGTCGAACACTCGAAATTCATCTCACGCTGAGACCGGGGCGCTGTCTTGAGTTTCCCGTCCAGCCCGTAGGTCCAGCCGTGGTACGGGCACTGCAGTAGTGGTTTGTTCCCGTTCTCTTCGGCGATCGAATGCAGTCGGTGCCGGCAAACGTTGACGAAACCTCGGAGTCTGCCGTCCTTTCCGTGTGTGACGATGATCGGTGTGGAACCGGCCTTGGTTACCGCGTAATCGCCTGGCTTCGCGACCGCCGATTCGTGGCACGCGTACTGCCACGACTTGGCGAAGATCTTTTCCTGTTCGAGGGCGTACATCTCGGGTGCGTAGTAGAACGACGCAGGCAGTGTCGCTCCCTCGTCGAGTCCGGCGAGGATTTCCTCATCCGCCGGTAGTCCATACTTCTCGCGCACGTCGGCCATTTGCAGCATCGATTGCTCATCCCTTCAACTGATCGCTCATCTGCGTGTAACCCCCATCACAGCAGCTTGCGTAACAGCATGCGACTTGAATTACGCAAAGTCAAGATGAAGGCATTTTCCGTTACGCAAAGCGTATTAGGGAAGGCGTGGTGGCCTACCTCAGGCCATGAGGTGTGGGTTTGCAGCGACAGAGCACGGAGCCTTCGCTGGTCGCCGCCGGGTATCTGGTTCGGACGTCTCGAAGAATGGCGTTACTCCGGTTCGAAACCGGTGGATGCCGAACCGGCGTTCCGTCCGCCAAATGCGTACGTGATCCATCGACACCACGAAAATTTCTGTCAGGCAACCAATTAGAGCGATCAGGTCAGCCGATGGGCTTGGGAGGAGCGGAATCGGCAGTACGAACCTGATCACCGACGACCGGTGTTGCAGACGAGTGCGCATGTGGTTGCTGTAGGCATGGAGCCGAGGCGGCGTTCACCGACTGGACCGCTGTTCGCGCTGGGGTGTCGAGCGCGATCCGTTGTCCGATCTGGCTGCGCTGCGTGCTTGGGCGATGTTCCGGCTCCGTGGAGTTGGTAACCGCGTCGATGCGGGTGGGCGGTAGGTTGATGCGTTGGTGAATCTGCTGGTTCTGGCGGGCGCCGCGTCGGGCGGGGCGTTTGTTGCCGGTGGGGTCGTGGTGGGGTGACGGGCGACTGTGGGTGAGCCGTTGATGGTCGAGGATGTCGTCGACCGGCAGATCGAGATCACGGTGTGGGGTAATGATGCGCCGGTGGATGGGTCTCGTCCAGGTGACTCGCGTCCTGATGACCACGAAGCAACGTCGACGGCACGTTATTGACGATCGGCTATCCGCTGGTTGCGCCCCGTAACAGGTCCGTGGCCCGCGCGGCGACCGGCGCGTCGATGAACTCTCCGTCCGGCATGCGCAGTGCGGCGTGCCCGGCTTCTTCGAATGCGAGTAGGACACGGCGCGCCCAGTCGAGTTGGTCGGGCGAGGGGGTGAATACCCGGTGGATCGCGGGCAACTGGGCGGGGTGGATCGCCGACTTCCCGAAGAAGCCGAGGTCTCTGGAGTGTTCGGCTTCGGCTGTGAGGGCGGCGTCGTCATCGAGTTGGGCGAACACGCTGTCGATCGGCGGCGGAAGTCCGGCTGCGCGTGCGGCGAGCACGATGTGGGAGCGGGCATGCTGCAAGGGGGCGGCGCCGTCCGCGACCCGTAGGTCCCGGCGCAAGTCCACCCCACCCATGGCGAGGTAGGTGCATCCGGGTGTGCGGGCGATGTCGGCGGCAGCGAGGACTCCGCGTGCGGTTTCGATGGCGCAGATCAGGGGGACGTCGGGGCACCGCTGGGTCACCCACTCGACGTCGGTGGGATCTTCGACCTTGGGGATGCGGATGCCGGCCGCGGTCGCTCCGACGGCGTCGAGGTCGGATTCACAGTCGGTGGATCGGACGGCGTTGACGCGCACCCACGCCGGCGTGGTGGCGGTGGCTGCGGCGACGATGCGGCGTGCATCGGCTTTGTGCTGGGTGGGCACCGCGTCCTCGAGGTCGAGGATGACGGCGTCGGCGCCGGCGGTGAACACCTTGTTGACCAGTTTCCGGTTGTGGCCGGGCGCGAAGAGGTAGCTGCGGGTCATCAGATGGTTCCCTCTCTGCTGAGCCGCGCGAGGGTGGCGCCGTCGACGCCGGCCTCGGTGAACACGTCGTGGTTATCCTGGCCGAGTCTGCGGCCGGTGAAGTGCACGGCACCCGGTGTCTGTGACATCCGGAAGAAGATGTTCTGCATGCGTATTGGTCCGAGGTCTTCGTCCTCGCAGGTGATGATGGACTGACGGTGCAGGATGTGTGGGTCGGTCATCAGTTGCCCGATGTCGTAGATCGGGGCGATCGCCGCTCCCGCGTCGGTGAAGGCTGCGACGACGGTTTCGAACGAGCGGGCGGCGATCCAGTCGCCGACGAGTTGGTCGAGTAGATCCGCTCGTTTGGCTCGTTCACCGGCATGTGTGAACCAGGGCTCCTCGGCGATCTGGGGATGGCCGACCAGTTGTAGGACGCGTCGGGCGATGCTGGTGGAGCTGGCGCTGATGGCTACCCAGCGGTCGTCGTTGCACTGATAGGCGTTGCGGGGAGAGTTATTCGGTGACCTGTTGCCGTGGCGACCGGGTGCGATGCCGAGTTGGTCGAAAACCGTCGGGCCTGGACCGAGGATGCCGAGGAGTGGCTCGAGCAGGGAGAGATCGATGACTTGGCCTTTTCCGCCGCGGGCGTCGCGGTGGTAGAGCGCGAGGGTGATGGCCAGCGCTCCGGTGATGCCCGCGACGCCGTCGGCGAGACCGAACGGCGGCAGGGTCGGTGGTCCGGTCTCCTGCCCGGTCTGGTGGGCAAACCCGCTCATCGCTTCCGCGAGCGTCCCGAAGGCGCGGCGTTGTGCGTACGGTCCTTGTTGTCCGAACCCGGTGACACGCAGGATGATCAGGCGTGGATTGATGCTGTGCATGACCTCTGGGCCGAGCCCCCAGGCCTCGAGGACGCCGGGCCGAAAGTTTTCGACGAACACATCGGCTTCGCGCAGTAGTGCGCACAGAAGTACTCGTCCCTCGGCGGAGCTGAAATTCAGTGTGACTGTGCGTTTGTTGCGGGCGATGACCTTCCACCACAGTCCATGGCCGTCCTTCTGCCAGCCGTGGGTGCGGGCGGGGTCGCCTTGAGGGTGCTCGATCTTGATGACGTCGGCCCCGTAGTCGCCGAGCAGCATCGCCGCGATGGGGGCGGCGTAGACGAATCCGGCGTCGAGTACGCGCAGACCGTGGAGTGGGCCAGAGCCATTGGTGTGTGGGGACGGCGGGCCGTCGGTGGCGGAGGAATTCAGATGCGTACTCGCGGACATGAATTCATTGAACTGCCCGCACTTCCCGCTGTCAACCCATTGTCCCACAATCGGGCAAAGTGATTCATTTTGACGTGGTCGAGGTCTCCTCGAGCGCGGTGCGTGCCGCATTGCCGATGTGCTGGCGCCATAACTCCGCTGCGCCGGCGCTGTCGCGGGCCTCGATGGCCAGCAGAACGTCTTTGATTTCGTCGCGGCTGTGAGCGGGTCGCCCCGCATGTGCGAGTGACCGGGCCCGAAGCCCCGCCAACCTGCCGTTGAGCAGTTTGGCTTGAGCGCTAGCGATCTTGTTTCCCGTTCCGGCGTAGAGGATTTCGTAGAAGCGATTCTTGGCCTCGATCATCTCGGCCACGTCGAGCGAGTCGTGGGCGGCGAACAGCGCAGTGCATGCCTCGCGGAGTTCGCCTACGGCGGCATCGGTTGCCCGCTCGACGAACAGCCGAACCGCCAGGCACTCGAGTGCCTCACGAAACTCGTACAGATCGCGGGCATCCTGGTCGGAGATGGTGGCCACGACCGGCCCTTTGTGCGGGGGGATCTCAATGAATCCCTCCGCTTCGAGTTGCCGACAGGCTTCCCGGATCGTGTTGCGGGAAACGTCGAGTTCCTCGCAAAGTTCCCGTTCGATCAGGCGTTGCCCGGGTGCAAGATTGCCGCGGATGATCTCGTCCCGGATCGCTTCGACGGCCTGGGCCCGTACCGGTGCCACCACACGGGTGATCTTCATGCCTATCCCTCCAAACGCAGGCTGCGCGAAATGTTCAACTGAGGGACAATACTACCAAATATGCCTGATGGTCAGCCTGAGAAGCTCGCCGCGGCGTATCGGCACGTGGAGGTGGGCCTTCGCGCAGCGTCGTCGAGTCGACGTGCAGTCTGTGGGCGCCCCTACCTGACCCTTTCGAAGCGAGAGTGTCCTGTTCGCCGGTCAGTGTCGACTACCGCGGAATTTTCCGGCGCTGGGACCCGGTCACCACGCCGGTCCACGATGATCTCTCGAGCCGAGTAGCCCACTGGTCGACAGTGGGCTACGTCCGCGATGTAGTCGGTGGCAGGCACGGTTACCGGTCACCAGCGGTCGACGGGCACGGCGGTATGGTCAACGCAGATCCACACCACGCGTTTCCGGGGTCAGCAGGGTCGTGACGAGCCCGATCACCACCAGAACGACCATGTACAGCGAGAAGATCCAGCTGATGTCGTGACTGTTGAGCCAGGTCAGCACATAGGGTGCCGTGCCACCGAACAGGGCGACCATCAGCGAGTAGGGGACACCTACTCCGGATGCGCGCACGTCGGTGGGAAACAGTTCGGCGAAATATGCCGGCATGATCCCGACGAACGCGCCGAGGAAGAACAGGGCCACCATCATCGCCAGTGTCAACACCACCGCAGAATTGCCGACCAGCGCCATCAACGGGAAAGTGAGCACCAGCATCGCCACGCCGTAGGTAATGAAGATCGGCTTGCGGCCCACCCGGTCGGACAACCTTCCCCAGAAGGGCAGAGAAGCCATGAAGAAGACGTTCGCGATCACGCTCGCCCACAGGCCGTGGGTGGCATCGAGCCCCCGGTTTGCGATGGCGAATCCTGGAATTCCCACGGCCCAGGTGTAATACACGACCGTCACACCCGCACTCATGCCCAGCACTCGGGCAATGCTGCGCTTGTTGCGGCTCAGGCCGCGCAGAAGATCGCCGGTGGTGCGCCGCGGCGTATCGGCCCGCTCGTTCTCGAACGCCTCGGTCTCCTGCAGCGTTCGCCGGATGTACAGGCCGGCCACCGCAAGCAGTCCGCCGACGATGAAAGGGACGCGCCATGCCCAGTCCTTGAGTGCGTCGGGTCCGATCGCGCTCGACGCGCCAGCCCCGATCAGGGACGCGAGCACGATACCCGCGGTGACGGAGACGTACACGCTCGTCGACCACAGTCCTCGCCGAGCCCGCGGGGCGATCTCGGCGATGTAGGTGTAGGACGCGGCGATCTCACCGCCGTGAGCGAGGCCTTGGACCAGTCGTGCGACGAGTAGGACCAGCCCGGCCCAGACGCCGATCGACTGGTGGGTCGGGGCGACGCCGATCAGTAGGCTGCCCGCCGCCATCGTCATCATTGACGTCGTCAAGGAGAATCGTCGGCCGTGGCGGTCGGCGAGCCAGCCGAAGAGGAACCCACCGATCGGGCGCATCAGGAAGCCCGCCGCAAAGATCGCCAGGGTCGACAGCAGCGCGCTGGTGGGATTGTCACTGACGAAGAACTGGCTGGCGAAGAACGGGGCGAAGATGGCGTAGACGCTCCAGTCGTACCACTCGAGGGTGTTGCCGACACCCGCTCCCAACAGGGTCCGGAATTTACTTTGTTTTTCCGGTGTGGCCCTCACGGTCTCGGTCATCGAGGCGCTCGCCGTGCTGATCGATTGTGATGAAGTCATGACAGACTCTCCGAACGGGAAAGAGGGAGGGGCGACCGATATGCCCGGCCGCCGTGGAGGATTAAGTTGTCGCTGCGGAGATCGGCGCCGTCGCGGCCCGCATTGCGGCCGCACCACTGATGCGCCCGAAGATCATGCCGCGTAGTACCGAGGTCCCTCCCGGGTACTTGCCGTGGTAGAGGCCTGTGCATTCGCCGGCGGCATACAGTCCTGGGATGGGCGCCCCGGTGTCCGTGACGACTTGGCCGTTGCGGTCGGTAGAGAGGCCGCCGAAAGTGAACACGATCGCGCACTTGATCGGGTAGGCGATGAACGGGCCCTCGTGGAGAGGGAGGGCCCAGTTGCTCTTGGGCGGGTCGATTCCCACGGTCGTGTTTCCGTCAGGCTGTTTCCAGTCGAACGGACCATCGGTAACTGCGGCATTGAATCGGGTGACCGTCTCACGGAGGCGGTCGGCGGGGAGACCGAGAATCTCGGCGAGTTCCTCGATGGAGGGTGCGGTGACGGGTTTGACTGTGGTGAGGATTCCGCGTTCGCGTGCCTCGACCTTCTCGAACTGCTGGTCGGTGATGAAATAGGCGATGCCGTCGGGCAGTTTCCAAATTGCGCGGGCAGTGTGTTCGTAGGTCTCGTCGACGGTTCCACGCGCTTCGTCGATGAAGCGGTCACCGTGTTTGTCGACGAGGATGCCGTAGGGGAACACCATGACCAGCGGCTCCGGCGATGTGCACCGGGGGTCGACGGGTTCGGCGTGGAAATTGTTCCACTCTCCGGCGCGGGCTGCGCCGGCCTCGAGGGCCATGGAGATGCCTTCGCCGCGGTTGAACGCAACGCCGGGTGCGATAGGGATCAGTGGTTCGGCGGAGCCGAGTTCTCTCGCGAGGAAATCCGGATCCCCCTCGAACCCGCCGGAGGCGACGATGACCGCTCCCGCGTTGATCGTGGCGGCGCCCTCCGGCCCCTCAACCTCGATCCCGATCACCCGGCCGTTGGAGGCGGTGAGTAGCCGGCGTGCGGTGGTGCTGTACCGGATGTCGACCCCGAGGCGCTCCGCTTCGGGGCGAAGCGCATTGAGCAACGCCTCGCCGCCTCCGACCGGTTGCAGACGTTTGCGGGCACTGTTGATGAAGTACGTCGGCAGTCGCTTGAACCGGATACCGAGTCCCTGAATCCATTCCATGGTGTCGGGAAGGTGCTCAGCGAGCTCTTCGACGTACCAAGTGGGAGTTCGGCCGTCGGAGAATTCCAGGATGTCCGGTACGAACGAGTCACCTGGCTCGTAAACGTCGTCGAGCCGCAGATATGCTGACGTCCATTTGGTCAGGCCGCCGGCCTCTGCCTCTTCGGCGCGGTCGACGAGAATTACTCGGCCTCCCTCTGTGTCGGCCGCGGTCTGCGCTGCCGACACCGCGGCGGACAGTCCGGCGATGCCGGAGCCGATGACAATCACATCGGCGGTCGGAGACACCCCTTCGTCAGGCGTCGTCATGGTCGTTCTCCTTCTTCGTCGAAGGGCGGTGCAGGGCACCGCGTGTGCTCTCGTGGGGAATCGACGCCTGACGTGCGAGTAGCGTCGTCAGGCACTCAGGCGCGGGGGTTGAACGGGTCCTTCACGCCCTGGCCTGTGTCGACCCAGATGCTCTTCTCCTCGGTGTATTCGAGAAGGGCGTTCGGTCCGTTCTCCCGGCCGACGCCGCTCTGCTTGAAGCCGCCGAACGGGGTTGAGTACCCAGTCTTGCGGTAGTTGTTGATCCACACGGTTCCGGCCCGCAACTGGGCGGCGACGCGGTGGGCGCGCTGAATGTTGTTGCTCCACACTCCTGCTGCGAGACCGAACTCGGTGTCGTTGGCGATGCGGATGGCGTCCTCCTCGTCGGTGAACGGAATCACCGCGGCGATCGGACCGAACACCTCCTCCTGGGCGATCCGCATATCGTTGCGGACGTCGGCGAACACGGTGGGGCGGATGAACAACCCATCCTCGAGGCCGTCCACGCGGGCCGGTTCACCACCGGCAACGAGCCGCGCACCTTCGTTCTTCGCCACCTCGATGTAGTGCAACACCTTGTCGTACTGGGCTTTGGAGGCGATGGTGCCCATTTCACTGGTCGTGTCCTGGGGGTTGCCCACCCTAATGCGCTCGGTGCGAGTCACGAGTTCGGAGACGACGTTGTCGTAGATTCTCTGCTGCACGAGGATTCGGGATCCTGCCATGCAGGTTTGCCCGCTGGCCCCGAAGATGCCGGCGATCAGGCCGTTCAGCGCGCTGTCGAGGTCGGCGTCGTCGAAGACGATGTTCGGTGACTTGCCGCCCAGCTCGAGCGAGACGCTTTTGAGGGTCTTTCCGGCCTGCGACGCGATGGCCTGGCCGGTTGCCGTGGATCCGGTGAACGCGACCTTGTCGACCTGCGGGTGCGTGGTGAGTGCGGCGCCCGGGGTGCCGAGTCCGGTGAGCACGTTGAAGACGCCGGGCGGAAGGCCGACTTCGGCCGCGAGCTCGGCGATGCGCAGCGTCGAAACCGGGGTTACCTCGGACGGCTTGGCGATGACGGTGTTGCCGGCAGCCAACGCGGGCCCAAGCTTCCAGACCAACAGAAGCAAGGGAGAGTTCCACGGTGTGATTGCAGCGACGACGCCAAGCGGCTCGCGAACGGTGTAGTTGAAGATGTCCTTCAGGTGCAAAGGGTTCGTGTTGCCGGTGGGCATCTGTGCCAGACCGGCGTAGTAGTTGAAGTACTCCGGCATCAGCCGGGCTTGGCCGGCCATCTCTCGGATAAGCTTGCCGTTTTCGTCGACCTGGAGCTGGGCGATTTCGTCGGCGTTGTCGGCGATTGCCTGTCCGAAACGGATCAGGAACTTCGCGCGGTCCGCCGCGCGCCAACCTGCCCATTCGCCCTCGAAGGCCCGGCGGGCGCTGGTGACCGCGCGCTCGACGTCCGCAGCCGACGCGTCCGGCACCTTGGCCCACACCTGCCCGGTTGCCGGGTTGGTGACGTCGATGTAGTTGTCAATCGAGGGAGTGACGTACTCGTTGTCGATGAACAGCCCATACCGGCGCACACCGCCTTTGGTTTCCAGCGGGGAGGTCAATGTCTGCGACATGGGAAGCCTTTCTCGTGTGCTGTGGAGAGGGGTGGGCGGATTCGTAACGTGATCGGCCTCACCTGAGAATGTAGGTGATTGACCTACAATCGGTCAATAGGCATGGGTTGGCGCTGGCCGACCCGCCCGGAGCGGTGGCGGATCAATTGTTCGTCTCGGAGCTGCATGCACGGGCGGTACACGTGATGCACGGTGCATCACGTGGGTGTTAGCGGGGAGATACTCAAGTGAACTGGCACCGGGATCGCCCATTAGATCCGATGAACGTGCTTTCGCATCGCCGACGGGAACTGGCCTGTTTGGGCGAATTGGAGCAGTCCGGCCGATCCGAGTAAGGGCAGATTGCGACTTATCAGGGGATTGTGCGGCGTGGCGGCCCGGTTCCGCAGCTAAACGAGGCCGTTTCTCGCGATGTCAAGAACGTCGCTTTGCGAAAACCACCAGCCCGCTCGAAAAGCGGCGGCCGAGTGCTGGTTCATGGCCTGGATTGTTGCGGTACGTCCATCGACCTCGCAGAGTCGGTACCTTCGTTTAGGGTGCTGATTCATGCCGGATGCCGACCACACCATTCCGTTTGACGCACTGTCAACAGCCGATTTGCACGTCGATGCCGTGTACCTCGCGGGAACACGCGGAAACATAAACGATGACCCGTTGCAGCGCTTGCTCCCCGTGGGCAACATGGGCGGCTTCAGGCATGCCGGATCACCATGGAAGCAGACGGTCAAACTGTCGGCGCTGTATACCAGCGGAGCTGAGTCGGATTGGCCGGACTCGCTCGACCCGCAGACCGGCATGCTGACCTATTACGGGGACAATCGCAGCCCCGGTCATGAACTGCACACGACGAAACGTGGTGGCAACCTTCTGCTGCGGGACGCGTTTGAAGCTGCTCACGGTTCCCCGGCAGATCGGCTGCGGGTGCCGCCGTTTCTGTTGTTCGAGCGGGCAGCTCCTGGCCGCGCTGTCAGGTTCCGTGGGCTGCTGGCGCCGGGGTCGGCGACGTTGACCTCCGATGATGAACTCGCAGCGATCTGGCGGAGCAAGGGCGGGAGTCGGTTTCAGAACTACCGTGCGAGGTTCACCGTTCTCGATGCTGCGACGATTTCACGCGCCTGGATCAACGACCTTGTGCAAGGTGCGGACACGACGGCCGGGGATTGCCCCGAGGCGTGGCGTGATTGGGTCGAAGGCCGCGCGTACAAAGTGCTGGCTGCGCCGTCCACCACAGTTGTCCGGAAGAAGTCCGAGCAACTGCCATCCGACCCTGCCGGCATTGCGATGCTACGGACCATTCACCACTTCTTCGAAGGTCGACCGCACGCATTCGAAGAGTGTGCCGTCGCGATCTGGCGCCTCATCGCCCCCGCGACAGGGCGATGTGATGTCACGCGACCTAGCCGGGACGGTGGCCGTGACGCGATCGGGGAGTACTTGCTCGGTCCACTCGCGGACCGCGTTGCGGTTGACTTCGCGTTGGAGGCGAAGTGTTACGCACCGACGACGTCGGTGGGAGTGCGAGACGTCAGTCGCCTGGTTTCTCGGCTGCGGCACCGGAACTTCGGTGTCTTCGTGACCCTGTCGTATTTCAACGATCAGGTTTACAACGAAGTACGGGAGGACGGGCATCCGATTGCGATGATCTGTGGTCAAGATGTGGTGGACATCCTGCGTGAGCACGGATACGGAGATGCGAAGGCCGTGCGTGCATGGCTTGAGAACCAATTCACCAGCGGTTCGGCCGCGGTCCTCGTGTAGCGAGTTGAATGCCGAACTATCGAATCTGGGTTCGGCGCCAGCGATGCGATGCCGTCCGTGAATAAGACGCACTGACCGCACTAGCTACGCGAGGGTAGCCGGTCGGTCAGTCTTGTTGGGGGCTCCCCCGATCTGCAAGCGGGTCGGGCACGTGCTGCAACTTGACCGGCATGTCACGGCGGACCGTAAGCTGCGCGTCGCAGGGGACACGTTGTCGACTTTTCAGAGGGGGATCAATGCAGGCGTGGGTGTTCTTGTCGGTATCGGGCGAGCGTAGTTGGCAGAGCAACGATGGTTACCATGACGTCCTTGGATCGCACTACGTGTACGACAGCGGGGTGGCGTACAGACTGCAGGTCGCGCCAGGCGATCTCGTCGTCGTCCGCGACGAGAATCTGGTTCTCGGAATTTCGCGTCTCGATAACATTCATAAGGCGCCGGCGACGAAAATGCGTTCTCGATGCCCGAAGTGCGACAGGACCGGTGTCGAGCACCGCAAGGGTAGGGGCGTGTACGTGTGTCGGCACTGCAAGGGCGAGTTCGCCGCCCCTGCCAAACGTCGCGAGCCCGTGACCGAGTACGTCGCTACCTACGGACAGAGTTGGCAAGCTCTGGACGGTGCGATTATGTATGAAGAGCTGGAGCCGATGCTAGGTGGGGTGGCGCAGAACGCGATACGGCCGTGCGAGATCGATGGCCTCGAGCAATTGCTCAACCGGATCTCCGTGGAGGTCCCCGCGGTTGGCGCCGCGCCGGATCCGAGTCCTCCTCCGCAGATCCCCGGCGGCCACCGTGAGGCTGTCGGTCGAACTAGGCTAGGACAAAGCAAGTTCCGCAAGGAATTGCTGCGGACATATGGATTGGTCTGCGCGATGACAGGACCGTGTCCGGCTGAGAGTCTCGAGGCAGCCCATATTCGTGGGTTTGCCGAACACGGGAAACACGATCTCAAAGACGGGATCTTGTTGCGATCCGACATCCACAAGCTGTTCGATGCGGGACGAATCGCGGTCGATCCCGAGAAGTTGGTTGTTGTGACGCATCCCGCGTTGGATCGGTACCCGCAGTACCGCGAACTGTGTGGCGCACAGATAGTTCCCGGGCCCGATCCTGCGGCATTGCGAGAGCACTTTGATGCCGCTACCCAGTTGTGGTGAGCGTGATGTAGTCATGCCTGTTCCCTTTTTCCGGGTGCAGCTGTCTGATGCGGCGTTGCATCATGTTTTGGTTGGCAAGTTCGCCGGCGAGTGATTCGTGGGCGCAGTTTCTGGCGCGGTGATGGACGGTCGCGTTCCGCGCCAGGGCATATGGTGGAGATCGGCTGGAGGGTAATCCGTGGTGTATCAAACCGATCCCTTGTCGATGGTCTGGTCAGGGCTATCCTGCGTGTACGCCTTCTCGACCTGGCCGTCCCACGTGAACACCAGAAAGAATATTTTGATCAGCTCGACCATGTAGGTCGATATGGCCCGGCGGGCGGTGGTCGCCCTGGCGCCCTCCGATGCCGCACGGGCGGGGAGGTTGGTGGTTTGTTGGGCTGTCACGCTGTCGGGTCGCCTCGAATTCCATTGTGGGACTGACGAACGTGACTATGGAAAATTGTTCGACGTGTCCGACGTGTCTGCCGTTTACCACCAGCGGTGACCGCCGAGGTCACCGCTGCCAATGATTGGCGTACGGACGGCCGGGCTCGAATAATCCGGACGGCCAGTGCCAGCCCACCGGAAGCCGACGTCCACCATGTCCGTGACAGGTCCGGCCAGAGCCGGCGGCGAGGGCGGTCAAAGGCTGCGATTGCGGCGCGGGCAACCGCCGCGCGGGCAGTGATCTTCTACATTGTTCTCACCTTTCGTTTTTGCGCTTGTCACAGAGTGAGGTCGCTGAGGTCCGGTCGATCGTTCGAGTCAATCGTCCGCCGCACCGGGCGCGCCGTCTGCACCGCCAGCAGGACTCCTCGGGTGCAGCGAGCAGGAATCCCGATCTTCCCAGTTGCGACGATGACGCGCCCGCTCGGTGCCAGCAAGACGTGTCCAACGCGACGTGGAGGACAACCGCGCTTCGGAACGGATACGACAGTGACTAAGGAGGTGGCGATGAACATCGCAGTGTGGGGTATGGGATGGATGGGGCGTGCGCTCGCCGGGAGGCTGCTTGAGGAGATCGTGTCCGTCGGCGCCAGAGAAGCGGAGACCGTCGCCGACGCGGTCTGGAGTCGATGTCGTGGTCACGATGCTGGCCGACGAGCCGCGATCAAGGTCGTGGCGTTCGGGGAGCTACGGTCGTCGATCGGTGCGCAGACCATCGACCTCGATTGCTCGACGGTGTCACGGGAGGCTCAGTGGGGAACTCGCCGAGGTGATCTCTCCTCGGTTCGTCGCGATGCCCGTTGTCGGCAGCCCCGCCGCGGTGAGCGCGGGGCCGGCGACGTTCCTCGTCAGGGGCGACGCCGGCGTCGTGGACAGGTCCGGGAGTGCTTGTTGCCTAAGTCGGGATTCCCGGGACTCCGAGCTTCACGTTGCTGCCGGGCGCCGGGGTGTGGACGGTTCCGTAGATCGCTGTCGCCGCCCTGTGACAACATCCTCCGCATGAGTCCGATCGTTGACCCGCAGGATGAATCTGCGCTCTACCTACCTCGCTGCCTCAGCGCACACCCGCGAGCAGGTACTCGCCCGGCAGTGCCCCGTTCCAGCGACTGCTGGTGTCTACGGCTGGTGGTTCCGGAAATTGCCGGCCGTGATCGACACCTCGGGGTGCGCAAAGCAGGACGGGCTCACGCTGCTCTACGCCGGCATCAGTCCGAGCAAGCCGCCGACCAACGGCAAGGCTCCTAGTACGCAGAACATCCGGAAGCGAATCAAGACCCACTACACCGGTAACGCTGCCGGCTCGACACTCCGCCTCACGATCGGTTGCTTGGTAGCGGATGAGGTCGGGATCGAGTTGCGCCGTGTTGGATCGGGTAGGCGGTATACCTTCCACACAGGGGAGACGCTGCTGTCGAAGTGGATGGCCGAGAACGCCCTCGTCTCGTGGATCGCGCATGAGAAGCCGTGGGAACTTGAGGATCGGTTGATTGCGAGCTTGGACGTTCCGCTGAACCTGGACGGCAATTCGCGTAACTTTTTCTATCTCCAGCTGAAGGCTGCGCGTGCCGCTGCGAAGCGCCGGGCTGATGATCTGCCAGTTCTTCCGAACAATGGCGTGGGCGGGCCGTAGATCGAGGTTCGCTCGGGTTTCATCCAAATGTTTTGCGACCCGAGGTTCTCGACAAAGGTTCTGGCAGACCATTGATATGGACAGCGTGGCGGCGATTTGTGGCGCGTGAGCGGTTGCGAGGTCACGGACTACATCTTCTGGGATGCGTGCCAAGCGGCGGGGCGAATGAGCCTAAGCGTCGCCATGAAGGCATGGAGGAATCGGGTTGCCATGTTGCAATTCCTACGGGGTGGGCAGTGGCGCGGACGATTCGTGAGATATCTCGGATGTCGGAAACGACCAGCAGTCGTTGGTGAGGCCCTCGATGTCATCGGAACCGGCGCGACGAATAGAATGTGAGGATTAGGTCCTTCACTTCCGGGGGATACCTGCGAATTCGATTGCTGCAGGCGAGGTCGTAGAGGTGTTCTCCGTACTCGTGTTTGGAGATTCCGAAGTTGACCATGATGTCTTCCGCGGGTCCGCCGCCGAACGCGGACCAACGTCGGAAGGATTTGCACTATGATCCATTGGACTACTACGGCTGACCGGCACCATATACGCCGGCTTGGGCGTCAAAGCGGCCTGATGTCGCGGAGAGCGTCGACCCCGCCGACGGCGGTGAGTGCCCCACGGAAACGTATCTGCTGCTTGATGAGCCAGGTAGTCATCTCAGGCCACCGTTCCGATTCGGAGATGTCGTCGAACGTGGATGTCATGACGATCCGCGCGCCCTTCCGGCCCGACATGCCATCCCAGGAAGGTGTCTGGCCGAGGGCCGTCTCGAAGGCGTTGCGATGCTCATGAAGCCAGTCAAAGCGTGCTTGGTTGAGATCAGCGTCGCGCGAGTCGAAGTAGATCTGGGTCACCAGTGAGCCGTTCACCCAGGCCATTGAGAGTGAAATGCCGCTGAGCCCCAGGGATGTGTTACACCACGGCGCCCCGTTGGTTCGAGCCCGCGTCCAGTCGGGATGATCGACCCTGATCTGCTCCAAGACCGCCTCCCAGAACTCTCGGTACTGGCGGACCTTCGCTGACGCTTCACCAGGGGCCGACGCAGTCGCCCTCTTGACCTGCTTCTCCCAGTCGTTCGGCTGTGCCACTAGTTCAAAGTTGGGTGCTGATGGGGAGTTTCCAATCTTCACCACGCGAATGACGATTCCGAACACGCGGGTGTTCTCGTCCGTGCGCTGGTTTAACCAGTCGATGGCCGCACGATGCTCCGGCCGGAAGCCCGTGGTCACCCACACGATCGTCGTGGGATCGGTTCCTGCGGCGTAGGTGATGATCTGGCCGAGGTGGGTGTGGTCTGACGGCTCCAACTGGTTCTCGACGATCACGACCTCGCCCGTGGTTTCGTCGTAACCCTTAAGGTCCAGGCTGAAGTTTCCGACGGGGTGTTCTGCGACGTCGAGCACAAGGTCCATGCCTAGAAGGTCGCTCAGAACGTCCACGTTTTGCAGAAGCCAAGGCGTGAAGTCGCGGGCTTCGTTTGGCCAGATTGTTCGTGGGGTGACGATCTCGAGGCGGCCGAGACTAAGAGCGGTCATGGCACATAGGTTCGCACGGGCCGAGAGTTGTAGGTCTGTCCGGATCGGTCAAGCGCCGTCGTCGCTGACTGCCGGTGCGACGATGCGAAGTCGGCGTTGCTCATGCTGCGCGTGCACGCCACGGCGGTTCGTGGTGTTATCGCTGATGAGCACAATTGCTTAATACATGGGAAGTCAGAGAAATCCACAACTATGTATTCGTAGGTGGGGCGGGCTCCTGATTACGCCAAGATGCTCTCGTAACGCAGATTTTCGCGAAAGTTTCACTGAAAGTGGGCGTCATCGCTCGATTCCTGCTGAAGTACTCGGGACGCACGCGGCCTACGCCCGGGGGTGAACGGTCAGCTTTAGGAGATGACAGTGCCGCAGTCCGGGTTAGCAGTGACTCGGCAGATGCGGACGCGACCGAACTGACGGAGTGACGACCGTGGTCGCGCCACCGCAGTCGGATCGTTGTGGTTTCTGTGTCCGCTGCTGGTTCGATGAAATCGCCGGCTTTGCGAGGGATATGGCGGGCCGTTAATTCACCAGCGGTTCATCGCTCGCTGTGTCGTTCGATTGACTGACTGCGCGACTCACCGGTGAGTGAGATACTGACGACAATTTTCTACTTTCAGGGGGAACGAGTGTTGGACATGATCGCCGAAATATCTGTGCGAGGATGACTTACAGGCCTGCTCAGGGGCCGTCGCGCCCATTTTTGCGTTCTCAGGAGACGTCACGGTGACCTCACCCTCGGACCCGTTCGCTTCCGATCCGTTCGCCGCCCGCTCGCCGTCGTACCCAGGCGGGTTACCGGCCCCTCCTTCATTCACACCGAGTGCAGGTGACGCGAGTCCCGGTGCCCCCGGTGGTGGGCGTGGTCTGACGGTGGCGACCCCGCCTATCGGGATCCTTGCGGTAGCTGGAGCGGTCGCCGTGCTCGGTGTTCTTCTCGGCATCATGGCAGGCGGTTCGGGCCCGCTGGCCCTTGCGGGTTGGGCTTTGGCCGGTCCGGGAGCAATCGGGGTGTTATCGGCGTTCACCTTCCTGGATACGAAACGTCGGGCTGCCCCGGTGTACACGCAGCCGACCTGGATTACGGCGGCTTATTGGAGCGTGTTGGTAGTAGCCGGAGTCGGAATTGTGATCGGCGCGTTGCGAGTCGCAGATTGGGTGGGCCGGCTGTGAGGATTTCGACACGGGTGGCGGTGGCAGCTGCGCTCCTCGCCTGCGCTGTTGGGGCGATTGTCAGTCCGATGACAGCCGATGCGG
Source organism: Rhodococcus sp. JS3073 (assembly GCF_026810085.1). Lineage (NCBI taxonomy): Bacteria > Bacillati > Actinomycetota > Actinomycetes > Mycobacteriales > Nocardiaceae > Rhodococcus > Rhodococcus sp. JS3073. The sequence continues at coordinate 423,769 of NZ_CP113952.1, forward strand.
CTCCATCGGGCACAGCGGTCACCGACTTCGGTGCCTGTCTGGCGTCTCAGCGTTCGGGCGACCTGCTGTTGATGATCGACGAGTCGTCCAGCTTGCAGACGTCCGACCCAGGTGCGGCGCGGGTTACTTCGGCGGAGTACCTGGTCGGACAGCTTGCCGCATTCGAGAACTCGTCCGGCGTCGACTTGAATGTCGCTGTCGCAGGGTTCGCCGACACGTATTCGGTCGATCTCGAGTGGACTGCGCTTGACGAAGGGACGTTGCCTGCCATCAACGGTTCGCTGGACGGATTCCGAACTCGCAACCAGGGCATCGATACCGACTACTGGTTGGCGTTGGACGGGGCACGCGAGACCCTTGCGGCACGGCCCGCGGGCATCGACGGTGCCGGCTCGTGTCAGGCCGTTGCGTGGTTCTCGGATGGAAAGATCGATTTCACATCACGCGGCGATACACGCAAACCCTATGCTCCGGAGACGTCCCTCGACTCTCAGGCCGGGGTGGATCAGGTGGTCAGGACGGCGACGGAATCGATCTGCCGCCCTGCCGGCGTCGCCGACCAATTGCGTTCGTCCGGTGTCGTGCTTTTCGGTATTGGTCTCGCCGCGGGGACGGCGTCACCTGCAGATTTCGACGTGATGAGGTCGATCGCGACGGGTGAGCCGTCGGGCTCCGCGACATGTGGGGCGATCTCGTCGCCGAGCCCGGGCGACTTTTATCTGGCCCAGAACATCGATGAGTTGCTGTTCGCTTTCGATGCGTTCAGCACGCCGGGGCAGTCACCGTTGGCGCGGGAAGCTGGAGTCTGCGCTCAGATCGTGTGTGAGGAGGGTAAGCACCGTTTCGTGCTGGACCGGTCGATCGGCAGTGTCGCGGTGCTCGGGTCCGCCGATTCGGAGGGTTTGATTCCCACTCTGGTGTCGCCACTCGGGGATCAGGTTCCTTTGCCGGACACCGGTCAGGAGGGGCGTACCGGTACCGGTATCGGTGGCGTTGACATCAACTACCGGTGGCAGTCGCCCCGGACGATCTCGATCGAGATGACGAATGCTTCCGCGCCGCAGTGGCAGGGTTTGTGGTCCTTGGTCTTTGTCGACCTCGCCGGCTCGTCGGCTGCGCGCTCGAAGTCGAACATCCACATCTCGGGCAATCTGTTTCCGGCGTGGAAGGGGCAGCACACCGTCGCCATTCATAGCGGCGAGTCGTCCGTGCCGGTGGACCTTGCAATCGTCGATTCTGCGCGCTCTGAGATCGATCCGGAGTCACTGCTCGGTAAGGCTTCTCTGTCGGTGGTTCTGATCGGGCAGGATGGGCAACAGCGCACGGTTGCGGCCGATATTCCGAAAGATCGGATCGACCAGCCGGTCATTGTCGACCTCACTGAGGTGCCGGCGGGTCAAGCGACACTTCGCCTCACGTTGGATGTCACCACGGCGGATGCGACGACGGTGTCGGGACAGACCGAACCCGGTACGCCGCTGGCTCCGCAGTCGGTCGACATTCCGCTCGCGATTGCTCCGCCCATCGGTTATCCGACGCTGCCGTCCAAGATTGACTTCGGCACGGTCGAAGGTTCCGGACAGTTCGGTGTGGATGTGCCTGTCACCGGTCCCGGGTGTGTGTGGCTTCCCGAAGCACCTCCGGCTTCGGTGCTGGCGTCGCCGGACGGGGCCGGCAGCATTACTGTCGCCTCCTCGACGGCCGACGCCGCCGCCTGTGTGCAGGTCGAAGAGGGACAGACCGGGTCGGTTCCGATGTCTTTGTCCGTTCCGAACTCGGTCAATGGTGTCGTCAATGGGTCCGTGTCGTTGATGGTTGCGCCTGCAGGTGAGCTGGATCGCGCGCTTCCCGTCGAGGTGCCCTTCACCGCTGCGCTTGAAAAGCCGCTGGATAAGGGCAACTTCATTCTTGCACTGGTCGTGGCACTTCTGCTCGGCCCAGGGATTCCGCTGCTGCTGTTGTACGGCGGGAAGTGGTTCACGGCGCGGATCCCTGCGCGCACGCTCAAGGCGCAGCAGTTCCCTGTCACTGTTTCGGGAGCCACGGTTCTCCGCGATGGTCGGCCGTTCGCGCTTACCGATAGAGATCTCATCGAGGTTGTCCGGGGGCTCGATTCGCCGGCGCGGCAGCTCGACATCGGTGGCCTGGTGTTGAGGACGCGCGTTGGTCGCTCGCCTGTGGGTGCCGGGTTCGTGGTGGTTGAGTCCGGTCCGCGAGCCGGGGCATCCGGTTCCTCCCCGTCGACGTTCGGAAACCGACCCCACGCGAGGCTGCCTCTGGCCGTGCACAACACCTGGTTCGTGCTCCATGACCCGGCGGGTCCGTCCGATGCCGCCACCGTGGTCCTTCTCGTCGGAGACGATGCAGGGCCGACGGTGCGGAGCGGATTGGTCGACGACATGCGTAGCCGGTTGCCCGGCGCCCTGTCGGAAGTGCGCGCGCGTGCAACACCGGCATCGGGTTCGCCTAGCGCTCCTGCTTCGGGTGGTCCCGCGGATTCGTTCGATCCCTTCGGCGGATCTCCGCAGGGTTCCTCGCCGATTTTCGGTGGTGGGAGTCCGGGCGCGGCTCCATCCGACCCGTTCGATCCCTTTCGTGGTGGAAGCAATCGATGACGGACTCGGCGACAACGACAACCTGGATCGACAACAAGGTGGAGGGTGACGGATGAGGCGATTTCTCGTCGTCGGTTGCGGTGGTTCAGGTGGAGCCACGCTGGCCTACATGATGGATCAGCTACGGTCGGACCTGGCTGCGCATGGTGTGAATGAGATTCCTGCTGGTTGGCAATTCATTCATCTCGATGTCCCTACTGCTCCGTCGCACGGTCCGGACGGTATGGGGAACGTGCGCGACCAGGGTGGCCAGTACGTAGGTACCGGTCCGCAGAGTGACAGCTACAGCGTTCTCGACAACGCGATGAGTCAGCAGTTCGCCGGGAAGCAGAAGCTGGACACGATCGCGACGTGGGCGCCGCGGAATCCTGCCACTGTGCATACGCCGCTGAGCACGGGCGCGGGTCAGTTCCGTGCATTGGGGCGGATGATCACACTGAGTCGGGCTGTGACGGTTCGTGAATCTCTTCAACGTGCCTGGGAGAAGTTGTTTCTCGTTGAGACCGAGGCCGAGATGCGGGATCTCGATGTGCCCGGTGCCGGGAAGTACGATTCGGCTGAGCGCCCGGTGGTTCTAGTGGTGTCATCGATGGCCGGCGGGGCCGGTGCGTCGATGGCCCTCGACATCTGTCGACTCCTTACCTTGATTCCGGGTGTCGATCCGCGGCTGATGGGTGTCTTCATGGTGGCACCTGACATCTTCGACGGGCTGGACGCGTCGGCGACTACCGGAGTGCGTGCGAATGCGCTGGCGATGCTCGGGGAGATCGTGGCGAGCCAGACCGGGTCTGCTCGTGAGCACGACGTGTCGATCCTGCGGGCGCTGGGACAACAGAACGGCGAGGGCGAGCTGATCCCGTTTGCGCGAGTGTTCCCGGTGGGCCGGTATGTCGGGGCCGAGCGGACCTTGTTCGGCGACGGCACCCCGAATGCTGTGTATCGGGGCCTTGGTCGAGGGCTGTCCGCGTTGATGATGAGTGTCTCGGCAACGCAGCAGTTCGTCGAGTGGGACTTGACCAATGGTGGCGGCCTGCCCGGAAGCCGGGAATTCCTGGGTTGGGGCAACGAGATCTGGGATCCGTTGCCGTGGGGTACCTTTGGATTCGCGAGCCTGAGCATGGGGCGCGACCGCTATGCCGAGTACTCGGCCCAACGATTGGCGCGGAGCAGCGCGGATAAGTTGCTCCGAGGTCATGTGCAGATCGGGAATCCGGCGTCGGAAGACGAACAGGCTGGTGCGATTCTCGACAACCAGTGGGGCAATATCCGCGGAAAGCTTGGTCTGCCGGCGGTGTCGGCAGGGTCGAATTTGCCATTAGACATTGGTAACTGGGTGACGTCCACCGTACTTCCGTCGAGCGACGCGGTTACCCTGTCGGCGCAGGTGGTAGACGGGGAACTGCGTGACTACATCCCGTCGGGCAACGGTCTCAATGCGTCCAGTTGGGTTCCCGAAGTCAATCGCGCGTTAAGCGTCCGACGTGCCGCGCTGCTGTCAGGTGCTCAGAGCGCCGCGTACTCGTGGGCCTACCGGTGGCATCTGGAATTCGCGCGCCGGCTCGAGGGTGTCGTCGCCGCGGCGATCGCCGAGCTCGGTTTGCCGTATGCGACGGCGTTGGTCAAGCGGGTCTCGCAGTACATGCAGAACGACATCTTGACGACGACGCAGGACATCAGCAAGTACGCGCCGCAGGATATCGCCGCCCCGCCGGAGGATGTGCGGACTACGTTGGCGGCTTTGCGGGGCAACATTGCCAACGCCAACGAGATTGTTCAGAGCGTCCTCGATGGGGCGCGCAGGACGGTGGAGCGGCAGATCTACGCCTCGTTGTCGGCGCATCTGAGTGCTGCGGCGGGCGCGATGGTCACGGAGGTTTTCGATCCGCTGATCGCGGCGTTGAACGAGTCACACACACTTCTGCGTCAGGCTTCGCTGGAACAGACTCGTGACTTGGGTCTGGCGCGACTGCAGACCTCGCAGTATGCGGCGTGGCCATCGGACAGCGATGAGCGTGTGCCGAGTCGGTTCGCGGAGGCGAACAACGAGGTGATGTTGACCAGCTCCGCGGATTTCAAGCAACGGTACGAGCTCGATTTGCCTGCATCGGTTGGGCTGCAGAGCGTCGATCAGCGTGGGTTCGGTGAGGCGGTGGTCCGTGCGGCCGCGCAGGTAATCACGGGGCAGTGGCAGACCCTCGATGGGACGAGGGCGCCGGGGGAGGAGTTGCCACTCGTGGAGCGGATCGCGACGTGGCGTTCCCGGGTGTTCCCGACTGATCCCGGGACTGGGGAGTCAATTATATCGTCTCCGTCCAAGTACGACGTGCACACTCGGCCGGCCGAGTTGCTCTCGCGTGCTCGTCTGTATGTGGCGCGCACGGGCGAGTCCTTCGACAAGTTCTGTTCGGTGTCGTTGCAGGAGTTTGTCACCGGTGTAGGTGCTGCGGAGTCGGAACTTGCCGGCCGCCACCGGGACGTGGTCTCGAAGTTCGGACAGGCCATCTCTCTGGCGAAACCGTTGGCCAGTGTGAATGAACAGGCGTTGCAGGCTATTCACGGCGATCGTCAGATGGAGTATCGGTTCAAGTTCTCGTCGGTCCCGTTTCGGGGGTTGCGGGTGGGTGACGATCTTGTCGCCGCCCTGGATGAGGGTTCGCGGATCGATGAGAAGACCAAAGAGGTCCTCAGGAATGCGCTGAGCGACGAGAAGCAGATCAAGCGGATCGACATCTTCGGGTCGTACCCCAACTATTCGCCGTTGGCGTACAACTCGGTCCTCGAGCCGGCGGCGCGTCAGTGGCTCGAGTCGTCGCCGTCGCAGCGGAAGGCGTTCTGGACGATGCGGCGGGCGCGGCCTCTGGCTGCGTCGCTGCCGATGCATGGTGCTGAGCGTCGGGCGTTGGTGGCCGGGTGGATTCTGGGGCAGATTCTCGGCCGTATTCATCTGCCGCAGGCGCCGTTCGTGGAACCGGCCCGGATCTGGGATGAGGAGGCAGGGCGGTGGCTCGAGTTCCCGAACCCGCTGCTGACCCCTCCGTCGGAGTTTTCGGCGGATTACGACTGGCTGCCCGCGGTCCTCGAGTCGGTGCTGTTGGCGATGGCGCAGTCGCATGAACCGCCGGTGATGTCGTCGATGTTGCCGTATCGGGCGCTCCGGAGAATTTATGACGGCTCGGCGGAGGACGAGGTCAGCGGCATCTTCGGGCTGTCGGCGGCCACTCACCTCACCGAATGGCTCCGAACGGGTTCCACGAATACGGGTGTGGGATCGAGTGTCCCGGACACCGGCGAATCGGTGACGGTGCAGGAACGGGCCGAGCGGGTGAAGTTGTCGCTGCAGGAGTCGCGAGATTTCGCGGGTCGGCACTACATGCCGCCGGGGTCGGGCGGCGCGGTCGGCGAGGCGGGTGCTGTTGGTGGTGGGGTGTTCTCCACTATCACGGTGCGGGCTCAGGCATCGAAGACACCGATCTTCCGGGATGTCGCCCCTGATGTGTTCTGGGCGACAGGAAAGCTGATTTCTCTGGTCGATGAGTGTGCGCTAGCTGCGCTCCGCCCGAAGGTGGGTGTGGACAGCGTTGTGCCGCAGGCTCCCACATCGAGTTGGCCGGCGTCTGGTGACGCATTCGAGATCCCCCAACGAGGAGCGATCTGACATGTCTGAACTGACCGTGTTTCTGGCGCCCCGCGGCATCGCGGAGGGGGTCAAGGATGTCCTGAAGGACTTGTCGGCTGCACAGTTGATCGAACCGTTCATCTGGATCGACGATAACGGGGCGGCCAAGAACCCGGTCGAGGCAGTGCGGGTCGAGCGGGGCAGTGAGTACGACACGACGCTGCAGGAAGTCGTCTCGACGCACCGGATCGATGTCCTTCGGCTCGGTGTTCTCGTCCCCGTGATCGGCGGCGAGGAACCGCTGGACACCGGCGTGGAACGGCGAATCGCGGAGTTGGTGACATCGACCTCCGGCGGCGCGCGGGTCGTCCGTGTTCGGCTTCTTCTCGCCCGCCCGGGTAGTGCTCCCACCGCAGACGCGGTGTGTGCACTCGATGGTTGGCACAACGTGCTTGTTGCGCCCGAGGACGCTCGTGGTCCGGGCATGGGGCATGTGGCGCTCGGTCCCGCCACCGGACCTGCCGATCTGGGGAGGTTCGCGGCTCCGGTGGTGGCGGGTGTGACCGGTCTGTGGAGCGATGTCGAGCACGCCCCCCTTGACGACAAGCCGGTCCTTCCCGGTCATCTGGTCCGCATTGCCCGGTCGTTCTATCGGCGTCTCGATACGTCGGTGGCCGAGGACTCGCTCCGGGGCAAGATCCTCGCACAAGAGGGTGGTTTCCCGCTGCCGCGCGAGAACGGTGCCCCAGTGACGTATATCAACGACGTCGCGCTGGCCACCCGATCGATGGCGGACGCGTTGTGGCGCAAACACGCCGGTGTGCTTCGGGGGCCGCGGTTGGCATATGAGGTGATCGATTCGCAGCGTGTCGGTTTCTGGGACGCGCTGCGGATGTTCTTCTCGTTCCTGTGGGCGGCACTGCGCAATGCGCCGTCGGCGTGGTACGCGCGGGTGGTGAACAGTGTGTCCACGGGAGTGGCGAATGCGGTTCACGCAACTGTATTCGGGGCAGCGCCGTCGGCGTATGAGGTCGTTGTGAAGGGGCGGACATCGCAGGGTGATCGGGCGAGCTGGTCCGAGATCGGTTATGCCTCGGAGCAGCTCGGTGGAACCATGGATTCGCCTGGTGACGATCAGCATCATGCGGCGCGGGTGGACCTGTCCGATCTGTGGCAAGACTACAGTCGAGCAGCGTTGACGCTTGCGGACGCGGGCGCGCGATCGGCGGATCTTCCTCCCGTGCAAGTGGGGGCCAGTCGAGGAATCCTCCGACGTGCCTCCGATGCGGTGCCGGGTCCGTCCGAGAGGTTCGACCAGATCCCGGGAATCGTGGCAGCGACGGTGGGAACCCACAGCGTCGACGCCACCGACACTCTGGGTATTCGTGAGCTCCGGGACAAGCTCGGCGCCTTGGATCAGGATCCCAATATCGGGTTGGAGGCCCGGCGGACGGGCGCCGCACTCGATGAGTGGCAGCGGCGGGACTCCAACAGTTTCGGTGTCGCGGTGGGACAGCGGATCGCGGGACAGTTCTACGCGACGTTCCAGGAGGTTCGGGAGTTGCTGGCCCGCTTGCGGGCCGCTGGTGAGGAGCCGGTGGAGGGTAGCCGGCGGCATAAGACGCTTGCGCGGTGGGCGCAGCTCACGTTCGTCTTGCTGGTGTTGGTCATCGCAGTGTCGGCGGTTGCGATTGCGCAGGACTGGTTGGTGTGGTGGCAGGGCGCTCTCGTGATCCTGACGGCGATCGTGTTGTGGATCGTCGGGTTGGTGATCGTCTTCATGCGGAGCCAGCAAGAGCTGTTCCAGCAGTTGAATAAGCGTAAGAAGGGGGTCGCCGATCTCGAGGTGGACCAAGCCAATCTCCGTAGTGGGTTGCGTGACCTCGATCGTCTCGCCGGTGCGTACAGCCAGTACCTGGTGTGGAGCCGGGCGCTCGGCGCGTTCCTCGCCGAACCGCTGGGACCTGACGAAGTTCGCACCTCCCATGACGGACGCATCGCGTGGGGTCTGCCGAAGAGCACCGCGATCGGGTACGCGTCGCCGCACTCTGAGGAGGTGTCGACTGCGGCCGAGTACCTGCGGCAGGACCTGTTCGGCATGGGATGGTTGACGTCGTCGTGGGAGCGGCTTCTCGGTAGTGCGGGCACGTCGCTCGGGATTGAGGGTCGCGACATCGCGGCGAATCCTGCGATGTTGTGGTCGGAAGCGGGTAGTGGATCAGGCTCGCCGCTCGAGCGGTGGTCGGCGGCGCTGTTCGCGGGGACTGTGACGTCTACTGGTGCTGCGTTGATGTGGGACAAGGCGCGCGCGAACCTCCTGGGTCCGAAGTCGGAGTTGGTTCGTTCCCTGGTGGGCACTATCGATGTGGAGGTCGACGGCAGGACGAGGTCGACGTCGATCGACGACTTCATCGCGGGTGTGGGGGAGGAACGCCCGAGCGGGAGGGCGGACCATTTCGATCGAGGAGTGTTGACCGATTCGGCGACCACCGGGGGACTCACCGCAGTGAAGGATGACGTGCGTCATCGGAGTTACGCCGGCATCGGCTCCGTCAGTGTCGTCACACAGTTCAGCGATGGGTTGTCGGTCGACAACCTTCAGTTGGCACCGGCCGCCGTCGCCGATGCTCAGGTCAGCCAATGGGATGTGCCGGCGTTCCCGACCGCGCACGCGGGTGGCAGCGCACCGTCCGGAGCTGCCGGGGTCGACAGCTTTGAACCACCACGGGCAGAAGAGGGTTTCAGGTTCTGACATGGCAAGCGACAAGCAGGCCCGCCGCGAGACCGCACTGCTGGCATGGTCCCGTCCCGCTGGTGCTCTTGGCTTCGAGGTGCCCACCGAGGACGAGCTTCGGCGGATAGCAGCGAATCAGGACACGTGGAGGTCCGAGGCTCCGTCCGCAGCGGCGGTCGACTGGGCCGACACGATCGTGCACATCCTGCATCAGATCAAGTTCGGTATGGATCCTCTCGAAGTCGTCCGCCACCTCCCGGACGACCTTCGGATCCCGAAGAGCGGCCCTGTTCGTCGGCAGGCACCTGCCTCTGCTCCGGTTCCGGCTGCGGCCGCACCGGAGCCGGAGCTGCAGCCGGAACCGGTGCTCACGCCGATCGACGCCTTGTTCGCGTGGCGTGCGCAGCAGATCGCGAATGGTGTGGAGTACGCGGAGACGATCAAAGACGCCACTTTCCACAATCTCATCAAGTACGGCCACACCTCGGTCGAGCAGGTTCGCCGGCAACTGCGAGGTCCGGCGACAGCACTGGCCGAAGAGATCGCAGCAATTCTCGGTTCGTTTACACAGCCGAGCGGTGAGCCGGCGCCGACCGATGCGACCGCTCCGGCCAACGAGGCCGCGGATACCCGTCCAGAGCCTGCCGTGACGGTGCCGCCGGATGCGTCCGGCGCTGCGGGCGTGCTGGATCGACTCATCACCGAAGACTTCTGCGAATACGAGTACGGCGAGACCGACATCGTCCCGACCGATCTGAAGTTCACGAAGACCGCGGACGGATACACCTTTACCTGGGCCCCGCACCTGTCCCAGACCGCGGTCACTCTGTACCGAATCGTCTGCGGTGAAGGTTCCGTTCCGCACAAGCCCGAAGCCGGTGATCTCGTCGGTGTCACCCTCGAGGCGACGTGGGATGACGCACGCTTCTTCGCCTCAGCCGTGCGCAACCTGCAGATCTGGTGTCATACCGGAGCCGACGTCGACGATGCCCGCAAACGGCAACCCGTCCTGATCGCACAGGGCGAGATCGTCAGCCCTGTTACCGATTTCGTGCTCACCGAGGACGAAGGCCGGGTGATCGGCCAATGGAACGTGTGGTCGGGCACCCAGGCGGTGCGGATCCACCGGATCCCGCTGGGGACCGGATCGCCGGTGGTTCACGACCCGCGTAACGAAATTTGCTCCGGGCAGCCCAATCTCACAGGTTTCGTGGACCGCGACGTCGAGCGCGGGGCCCGATACCTCTACCGAGCGATGTCGGAGGTCGTCGTCAACGGCGGCACCCGGCTGTCGCAACCGGCGCAGGGTGAGATCCTGGTGTCGGTCGTGCTGGAATCGGTCAATGACCTGACGGTGCAGTCCGAGGATGCCGGCGACATCCCGTACTTCGACCTCGCCTGGACCGATCCTGCCGCTGGGCGGGTCGTCATCTACCGAACTGAGTTTCCGCCGGACGCCGGCTTGCAGGATACGGAAGTGCCCGAGGCGTCGCTGGGCCCTCAGGGGCTGACCGAGGAGACCCGACTGGCGCACCCCGCAGTGGCCGGTGAGGGGCGCACCTCCCGGATGGTCGGTGTTCCGTGGCCGAGCGGGTGGGATCGCGCGTATCTGACTCCCGTCACGCTGCTGAATGGCACCGCACGTGTCGGCTCGACCACCGTCCAGACGCGGCCCATCGCACCTGTCAGCAACGCGCGCATCATCGAACGGTGCAACAAGCAGATCGTCACCTTCGGCTGGCCGAAGTCGGCGGCCGCGGTCCTCGCCTACATCGGACCCATGGGGCTCCCCTTCGATCAGGTCTCGCCCAGTGCCGACGCTGACGAAATCTCTGCGCGCCAGTACCGTAGGGACGGCGGAATGTCGCTTCGGTCGAAGCTTCCCGCCGGTGGGTGCTCGGTGCACCTTGTGCCGATTGCGTTCTCCCGTGGTGAGCAGATCACGGGATCGGTCACGTCCATCGAGTACAACGGGCTGGTGCGAATGGCGTACGGCCTGCGGCGCGACGACAGTCCCGGCGCGTCATCCTGGGTCTCCATCCATCTGTTCAGTGCGGAGGATGTGGAGTCGCCTCCGCCGCTCGTGCTGGTGTTCAATCGGGATCGATTGCCGCTCAGTTCCCGTGACGGCAGCAGTGTGCCACTGCTGGGTGTCGGCGAAGATCGGCCGGTCATGCAGTGCGTGATGCTCCGATTGTCGAGGGGCTGGGCTGACACAGGCTGGAAGGCCGATCTGGGTGGGCACGCGGGGTATGTGCGTCTGTTCGTCGACGCCAGTCGGGCGCAGTTCGGTGCCAGGAGATTCGCCATGCTCGACCCGGCGGTCTCCACGCTGAGGCTGGATCCGGGTTCGGGGTCGTCGGCATGAGCGCTGTTCTCCCCGAGCCGACCGGGTACCCGCAGGCAGAGGGTATTGCTGCCCGTTGCCGGTTCGGTGAGTTGACGTACACCTCTTTCGATGACGGATCCGGTTCGGGGGGTGGGTGGCAGGTCAAGAGCACCGTCGGTGACCTTTCCGATCGTGAGCGTTCGGTGCTGACGGCGTGGATTTCTACCCGGTTCGACCTCGAGCCGCCGCTGCCTCGGTTCCCGACCCCGGCGGATATAGACGGTAGGCCCGCCCGGTTGATGTACGCGGCGGTCGACGGTGGTGCCGCGTATTGGCACACGGTCGATGCCGGGTTGGATGGATCTGGGCGCCCAGGCAATGTGTTCGCTCATGTCGTTCTGGATCGGGAGCTCGGGGCATCGACGTCGCCGCTGCGACCTGTCGAGCTGTGGAAGTGGTCGGGGTGGCTGACGCCGTACGGGGCCAGGGCGGTGTTGGAGTCCTCGCTCGAGGACACGCGAGTGCCGGTGCCGGACGGGCCTGTGACGCGGTCTCAGGTGATCGAGTTCTTGGACGATCCCGCAGTGTTCCGTGTCGGGCTTTTTCAGGTGCTGCTCGATGCAGTTGCCGCGGCGATGGTAGGTGGTCCGTCGGTGGTGCTGACGGTCAGCGATGCGACTACCGCGGTGATGTGGATTGGCGCCGTGAGTTACTTCATGTCGCCGGGTTCCGCTCGGCGGTTTGCGTGGTCGACCCACGACAAGGCGCATTCACTGACCGAAGATGTCCGGCGGGGACTGCATCTGATTGCGGTGCCGACCTCCGAGTGTGACGGGCTGAAGGCGGATCCCTCCTATGTTGTGATCGACGAGTACGAGGAACCTAGCCTGGGTTTGCTTGGTTCTGACCCGCATGTCACCAAGGACGGGCATACGACGGTGGCGGTCACGCCGTGGTCGATGCTTGCGCAGTCGATTCTGATCGATGCGCGTACGGCCGAGCAGGTGCTGGCGCAGCAGGACGATCTCGCACACGAGGTGGGCGATGTCGGGTTGTCGCCGATGTGGCCGCTGGCGATGGCCGTGGCCGACACACCGGAAGTGAGCGATGGTCACCAGGAGGCCATCAAGGTCATCCTCGAGGATTCGCCCCGCCACGTGCATGAAACGCCCCGGCTTCTCGAGCGGGTGCGTGGGGTCTATCGTTCGGCGGCACCGAGACGGGCTGCGGAGGCATGGCGCCTGCTGATGCAGTTGGACGTGCGAAATGCGAATGCTTCGACCGCCGCGGTTCATTACGTCGAACGTGCTCTCGAGGATGAGGAATGGCTGTATGGACCTGCCGTTCCACCGGTGGTTCCGTCGCAGTTGGTTCCGCAGTTCTCCGATGAGATCAATCGTGCGATCGGCACCGCCGTCAGGGATTTGCTGGAGTCCGCGCGGCGCCCCGACATCGATGAGGACGGGTCCGAAGAGTTACTGTTTCGGGCTCTGCGAGTCGCCGACCTGGCGATGGTGACGTTGGCGTCGAGTCCGTTCGCCACGGAGGTGCAGGACATGTTGTCCGAGGTGCTCGAGCGCGCGCGTCTGGACGTGTTGTTCGATGACGTGCGTGGGGACGCGTTCGTCGCACGTGTCGGAGAGCTTTCGGGGTGCACGCTTCGGAATGTGGTGCGTCCTGTGGTCGAGACGGCGCCCAAAATGACTTTCGGCGATTTCGGGCGGAGGCTGAGCGCCCCGGTACTCCGGTGGCTGTTCCCGCGAGACACCTCCGGCCCTGAGGGTGCCGATGCCGGCGAAGCCGAGAGCGTGCTGTTTGCCGAGTATGTTCATTCGGTCCTCGTCGCCGACGACGGCACTGTTGAGGAACGAGAGCGAGTTCGTCCGTATGCGGATCTGGCTGTTCGTCACCTCCTTCTCGCCGATCAGCGGACCGATGCGAGTGCGCGAACGGAACTGGTCACACTTTCCCGTGCTGCGTCGCTGACCATCACTGAGGTTCTGACGCTGTTTGGTGAGTTCGGTGACCGTGTTCCTCCCGGTGTGGCAGCGGAGCTGTTGCTGCGGTGTGAATACGGTTCGGATCTGGCCGATCTGATCAATTATGTTGGTGCACAGTGCGATGCCGTCTTGTCCGAGGCGTCGTTGGTGGTCAGTCCGGATTGCGTCGCCGTCGCCGCTGCGTCGATTCGTGGGATTCGAGACTGGGCAGCGATCGATCAGGCCGCGCTGGAAGAGCTGGTGCACACCCATGTCGAGGTACTGCTTCCTGAATGTGTTCTTCTGGAAGCGGATTCGGTCCCGGTCGATCTTGCTGTCGATGTGTGTGTGCTCTTCATTGCCGCCCAGTCTATGCGTTTGGCTTGGGCGGATGCCGGTGAATCAAGCGGTCTGCGCTTCGAGTCATTGTTCGATGTGTGCGCGCGTGACATCGTTTCTGCCGTTACCGAACTCGTGGCCGGTGGTGCAATGGATATTGACTGGATCGTGGCGCAGGCCATCCTGATTTCCCTCGCCCAGAGTTCCGCCCAGACCGACGACTCGAGTTCCATCGGTGTGCTCGGAACACACTCGCACGGACTGCATGGGCCGTTGTGGTTGGACGACGTTGTGGAGAGCCTGGTGCAGAGCGGCAGATACGCCGGGCCACGGACTACCTCCGACATCCGCGACGCCATCTGGCCCGACGTGCGGAACATGTCCGCCGCCCGCGGCGAGGAGATCATCCGCAGTTATGAGCCAGTCGCGGTGCAATGGCTCCGGAATTTTGGAATCGGATCCACGGAAAGGCAGAACACATGGATCCATTGACGATCCGCCGCAGCGTGTGCGACGGACAGGCGTACCGGCCGACAGCGAAGCGAGAGGAACCAACCTCATGGTGACCCACGTTCTGGATGGCAAAAGCCGGGCGCACCTCCCGCGCCGCCCACTCGCCGTGTCGATGGCCGTGGTGGGGGAGCCAGGTTCGGCTGCGCTCGCCGCCCGCATGAATGGAAACGCTGATCCGAGCGCCATCGTGCACAGCCCAGTGCTGTTGATTCTGCCGCGCGTGCAGCATGAAACGTTGATCGTGGCGGTGCCGGGCGATGGGCGATCTACCTTCCCGACCGGCACAACTATCCATGTCTCCGTCGCTGTCGACAGCGCGCAGGACCCGGATCCAGATCGCGCGCAGTTGACGGCGCGGGATGTGTCCGGGCTCAGCTACCTCGAGCTCGCCACCATCGGCCCGGACGGTGACCGGTTGGCGGTCACCACCCGGCTCGAAGATCCCGAAGTGCCGTTGGGACCTCTCGCTTCTCGGGCCCGCGCCGCGGCCCGCGCCGTGCTGGGTGTGGACCAGGTCCCCGACGAGCGTCAGACCGGCATTGACGTGCGCATCGATACCAGTCTCTCGATGCTCGGATCTGTTCGGAACGGCAGCGTTCACGCGATCATGGACATCGTCGCCGGCATCTCGTCGGTGGTGTCCGCGGACGAGATGCCACAGGTGTCGCTGATCGGGCATCGGAGTGTTGGTTTACCGGCAGTCGGTGTGACCGACCTGGCCACGCGAACCCAGGAGGCGTTGCTGTCGTCGAAGTTCGGTGTCGGCTTCGACCCTTCGGTCACCACCGAAGGCTCGGCGTCGGGTGTGCGTCGGTCGGGTGTGCGTCGAATGACCGTGTCCATCACTGATTCGGCCTCCAGGGCTTCGCGGGGGAGTGATGATCCCCTCGCGGTGACCGTCGTCGTATCCCCCTCCCGTGCCGCGCTGTCCTCCCCTGATTTTGTCGGCGCAGTGGTTCCGCCGTCGCCGAACGGCGTCGACACGTCCGAGTTTCTGCTCGGAGACCCGGAAATCGTCGACCAGATCGTCGAGGCGGTTCTGCGGCCACTGGTGCACAACAACGGATGTCTGTCGGGAACCGTGTCATGACCAAGTGCCCACGGTGTTTCAACAATCTCACCCACGAATGGTTCGCGTGGACGGAGGCCGCACCACAGCGAACCGAACCGGATGAACGTGCGACGGCGTTCACGGGGTCTCCGGTGGTTGCCGGCAAGACCTGTGAGCTTCAAAAGCCCGCGGACGCTGCGCCGGACTGGACACCGCCGCCGAACTACCCAGAGACGCAGCTGGGCGGCGCCGCGGTGGAGATCTGCCCCATCTGTCATTACGTCCTTCCGCCTCATTGGAGGTGGGGGCAAGCGACCTGCATCGCGATGGCCGGTGCACGCGCGACCGGTAAGACTGTCTACATCGCGGTGATGATCAAGCAGTTGCAGCTTCTGGCCGAACGAATGAACCGAGCCGTCGAGCCTGCAACCCCTGAAACGGACTACAACTACCGGAAGAACTACGAAAACCCTCTGTTCGAGGAGCGCGGCATCCTTGTGTCGACACCGTCGTCGAGCACGGGAGATTCGTATCAGCGTGAGCCACTGATCTTCAGCCTCGGGGTTTGGAATGAGGTTCGTCGGTTCCTCGTGATCCGAGATGTGGCAGGCGAGGACTTGGAGTCGGGCAACACGGACGGCCATTCTTGGCAGTTCTTTCAGGTCGCCGATGCCATTCTGTTCCTGTTCGATCCGCTTCGTGTCGAAGAGATCGGTGATCAGCTTCGCGACCTGGTTCCGGTGCAAGTGAACCGCGGGGGCGATCCGAAGGTTGTGCTGCGCACTGTGATGAACATGTTGGGATACGGAACCCCTCGTGTTGCCGTGGTGCTGTCGAAGTTCGACGCACTCCAAGCTCTGGAGGAAGTCCAGGGTGGGCAGTGGAGTCAGATCATGTCCAATGTAGGTGCGGCGTTCTCCCGCGATCCGAGCCTGGAGCAGGCTCCGTACGCAGACGAGGACGGCCAGCTCCTGCACGAGGAGGTGCGGAGCCTACTGCAGAAATTGGACGCGGGTCCGATGCTGCAGTCGATGGAGAACCCGGTCACCGGCCAGCAGTACCGGAACAGGTTCTTCGCCGTCTCTGCCCTCGGAGCGTCGCCGGTAGGCGAAAGACTGCACCAGAACGGCATCTCGCCGTTCCGGTGCCTGGATCCGGTCCGATGGGTGCTCTCCGAGCACGGGGTCCTCTAAGGGCGGGCGATTCCAGAGAGGAGATCTGACAGTGAATCAACCTGACGACCCGTGGTTCCTCGGGGGAACTGCGGGTGGATCGTCCGAGACGGCGACCAATGGGACGTTTCATCCCACCGCCAACCCGTTCCTTCATTCGATTGCATCGGCGGTGACCACGCCCGCGCCGAAGGTAGCGAAGCCACCGTCGATATACCTCGCGTTCGGTGCCCTATTGGTGGCGGCCGTGCTCAGCGTGGTGTCCGGTGTGGTCGAAGTCCTGTCGATTCTCGGTGCCCAGCGAAGAGCGAACAGGC
The DNA here is from genome assembly GCF_026810085.1 of Rhodococcus sp. JS3073. Lineage (NCBI taxonomy): Bacteria > Bacillati > Actinomycetota > Actinomycetes > Mycobacteriales > Nocardiaceae > Rhodococcus > Rhodococcus sp. JS3073. The sequence continues at coordinate 440,434 of NZ_CP113952.1, forward strand.
TTCTCGCGGTCGACACGACCGGTCGGGCAGCCGAGCTCGGGGGTGGTTATGTCGACGGGACAGCGACCGGATTGATGTGGGTTGTCGTCGGGCTGTCAGTGGTCTTCGCCGCCACCTACGTAGTCTTCTCGGTTGCCGTGTTCAAAGGTCGGCTCTGGCCTCGAATTGCGGGCACTGTCCTTGCGGTCATCTCATTGTTCGGTCTGCTGGGCGGCCCCATCGTGGTGGTGACGGAACTCAGCGGAATCGTGGCGGTAGCGGCGCTCTGGGTTCCCACATCTCGCCGCTACTGCGAGTACGCCGAGGCGCAGCGCAGGATCGTGCCCGCACATCAGTGAGGTTATAACTAGGGCGCCCAGTTCGTCGCTGGTGACGTACTGTGCGCGAAACCGTCGCCGTGGTGAGTAGGAAGTACCCTCAACCGAGTTCGAGTACGTTCTGATGGTCGGGCTCCTCCCCGGCGAGGTCGTGACGGAGAATCCGTGTATCGGCATCAGCTGTGCGCGATTCGCAGCACCCCAGAACTGCGGCGTTGCCCTTCAGTTCAGGGCCGTGAGTGCCTCCGGTAGACCCGGATAGGAGGGGTCCTCGGCGAGAACCTTTTCGATGCTTTTGCGGGCTGCCGCTTTTCGGTTCTGCGTAAGGTCGACTTGGGCGCGTTCGAGGAGAACGCGATGTCGGATCGCCGCGCTGCGACTACGCACCCGCAAGGCCTCCTTGAAGACCTCCCGGGCGGCGTCGTTGAAGCCGAGTTGGGCGAAGGCGCGGCCGCGGAGTCCCAAGAGCAGGGCGGTGGTGTCGTCGGCATTGGTGACGTCGTTGGTCAGTTCGATGACGTCTTGGTGCCGGCCGGCGTCGCTGTAGAGATCAGCGAGGGACAGCGCTGCGTGGGTGGTCGGGCGGGCCTGTTCGGCGCTCCAGATTGCAGCGGGAAGATCGCCGGCAGACTGGTGAAGTTCGGCGACCGCGAGGAGCACGACATCGTCGACGATCCGCAGCTTTGCGGTGACGGCGGGCATGATCTCGACCGGCCATGTCCGATCGGGGAGATACTCGAGGACGAAGTCGAGGAGCGGCCGGGTCGCGTCTTGCGCGGCGGACCAGCCCAGGAGGAAGCGTGCCCGTTCTTGGGCCTGCGGGTTGCCGCGGCCCAGCTCGACATGCAGCAGTCCCTCGAGGATTGCGGCGAGCAGCCGAGCGTGTGGGGTGGATCGGCCGTGTTTGCGGGCGACCGCAATGAAGTCGTTCGGTTGGCGCGATTGTAGAAGCGCGAAGAGATCCTTTTCCCACGCTGGTGCGAGCAACCCGGGTTTTGCGGGCTTCGGGGGCGACGTCGGCGGGGGTAGGGGTGCGGATGCGGGATGAACGGTTCTGGTCGACGATGGTTGTGCGGCTCGGGGTCGCTGTGTCGAGGTCGATCGACGCAGCGTCTGCTGGTGGGAGATCCCGGTGCCGGGGATCGACACCGTTCGGCTCACCCGGCCGTTGGCATGCTTGGTGACGCGGACACCTTTCCCACCGACCGAGTAGCCAATCCCGCTGCGGCTGACATTCATCCGAACTCCGGGCACGATCTGGATGCTCTTGCGGATGCGAAATCCCATGGTCTCGTCCTACAGTTCGTATCCGGCGGGGACCGGCGGATTGGTCCAGTCGATCGGGGGTGGGCCGGGATGGGTGGGGTGGGGGGTGGGCGGGGGAGTGCGCGGTTCGGGGTCAGGTTCGTCGACGGCGACTCCGAAGTCGCGGGCGAGGCCGGCGAGCCCGTCATGATAGCCCTGCCCGATTGCGCGGATCTTCCAGGCACGGTCGCGGCGGTAGAGCTCGACTGTGAGGGCGGCTGTTTCGGAGGTGAGGTCGTCGATGCTGAACGTGGCGAGCTCGCCTCCGCCGTTGTCGTGGATGCCGATCGTGACTATGCCGAGAACGGCGAGACTGCGTGGGGGTTCGGCGTCGAGGCTGAGTGCAAGGGCGATGCTGTCCACCTGGGAATCGCAGGCGTGCAGGTCGATGCTGATCCGGTCTTCGACCAAACCGCCGGCTTCCCGCTTGGCGTCGTGGCGGATCGCGCCGTCGCGGGAGCGTGGTTGGTTGTAGAACACGAAGTCGGTGTCACTGCGGACCTTTCCCGCGGTGAGTAGGAGCGCGGACAGGTCGGCGTCGGCATCCAGGGTGGGTCTCCATCGGCAGGTCACCGTGGCGCTGGACGCGGGGAGTGCGCAGTTCTGTCCCTTGCGCAGTTGCATGTGTTCCTCTCCAACCGCAGAGCGGGTGCCGTGGGCAGTGTGACTGTCCACGGCACCCGCTCTGTGTTCTGGCGATGTTCGGGAGCGCTATTTACTTCCGGGAGTCCAGTTCAGGCCCCACCCGTAGGCGCGGTCGAGTTCATCTTGGCTGCCGTTGATGTACCGGACCTCGCGGGTGACGGTGATTTCGCGTCCGGTGTTCTGCACAAAGGCGATGGCGCAGATCGGTGCGTTGTTGTTCGGTGAGTCCAACCGCACCTCAACCTGGGGGCCAGACGTGGGGTAGAGGGTGACGACACCGTCGACGGCCGCCCAGTTCGGTGCGCCTTCGTAGATCATCGCGAACACCAGGATTCGCCGGAACATTTCCGGACGAGCGAGGTTGATCTGCATGTTCTCGCCGCCGACGTTGGTGCCGGTGCGGTCGTCGCCGTCGAGCTGGATGAACGGGTGAGTGTTCAGGGCGCCGAAGCTATTACCCAGCGCCTGGACAACACCTTTCGAGCCGTCCGCGAGTTCGTACAGGCAGCCGAGGTCGAGATCGACTCCGCCCGCCGGTGCGGCCGCGGCCGCCAACTTGGCGAAGAAGCCCTTCTTCGGCTGCGGTGCACCCGTGGACCAGTTTAGGTTGACCCGCATCGCGCCCTGCTGCTCGCCTGCCTTGGCGAGGCTGACGGTGGGAGCGGCTTTTGACAGCGTCACCTTGCTCAGGTTGACACCGCCCTGTGGTGCCCCGGTGGAGGGTCTGGTGTAGTCGATCGCCATGGTGGTTCCTTGATCTCGGGGTCAGGGTCAGCCGACGGGGACCGATTCGGCCTGGTCGTCGTGGTCGTCAACGGAGATCGGTTCGGGGTTCCGGCGGTTGCGGAGGATGCTGGAGATGAAGGCGGCACCGATGAGGGCGACGCCGACGAGTCCGGTGACGTTCTCGTTGACGTGGTAGCCGATGGACACCAGCAGGATCACGGCCAGTGCGCCGATGGCCCAGTGGGCGCCGTGCTCGAGGTACACGTAGTCCGACAGGGTGCCCTTGCGGACGAGGAACACCGTGATGGAACGGACGAACATCGCGCCGACGAAGCCGAGGCCGAGGGCGATGATGATCGGGTCGGACGTGATCGCGAACGCGCCGATCACACCGTCGAAGGAGAACGACGCGTCGAGGACCTCGAGGTAGAGGAACAGGAAGAACCCGGCCTTACCGGTGGCCTTCGCGAGTTGGGTGGGTCCTGAAGATTTGGTGGTCTCGGAGTCCTCGTCACCCTCTTCGGTGTTGAACAGTTCACCGAGACCGTTGACGGCGATGTAGGTGACCATGCCGAGGACGCCGGCGATCATCACCGTGGAGACCGTGTCCTCGGGGGCGATGTACGCGGCGGTGATCAGCAGCAGGGCGCCGGCGATGATGACGGCCAGCTGGTCGAGCTTGCCGGCGCGGGCGAGGGGCTTCTCCAGCCAGGACAGCCAGGTGATCTCGCGCTCTTCCAGGATGAAGCCGAGGAACAGCATCAGCAGGAACATGCCGCCGAACGCCGCGATCTGCGGGTGCGCGTCGGTGAGCAGGGTTTCGTAGCTGGCGCTGCCGTCGGGGAAGTACGCGGCGCCGTCGGCAGGCGGGTTGAGGGCCAGGTCGAGGGCGGCGACGGGGCCGAGGCCGGACGCGAGCCACACGATGACGAGGGGGAAGACCAGGCGCATGCCGAACACCGCGATGACGATGCCGACGGTGAGGAAGATCTTCTGCCAGAACTCGCTCATGCGGCGCAGCACGGTGGCGTTGATGACGGCGTTGTCGAAGGACAGCGAGATCTCGAGGATCGAGAGGATCACCACGAGGAGGACGGCCTGGGGGCCTCCGTAGATGGCGGCGACGATCAACGAAGCGATCGTGACCGCGAAGGACCAGCCGAATATTCGCAGAACCACGAAGCGTGGCCTTTCTCTAGTGGGCATGCAGGGTGGCTACTGCAGGGAAAAGTGCTGGGGGCGGGCTCACGTCAGGCACGTGAGCCCGCCGGCAGTGGATTGGGTAGTGAGGTGGCTGTGCCCGTACGAGGGACGATCCTCAGACGTTGACGCCGTAGTCGCGGGCGATGCCGGCCAGTCCGGACGCGTAGCCCTGGCCGATGGCGCGGAACTTCCACTCACCGTTGTGCCGGTAGAGCTCACCGAAGGTCATCGCGGTCTCGCTGGAGGCATCCTCGGACAGGTCGTAGCGCACCAGTTCGCTGCCGGTGGCGCGGTCGACGACGCGGATGTAGGCGTTGGTGACCTGACCGAAGTTCTGTCCCCGCGTGACCGCATCGTGGATGGAGACGGGGAAGAAGATGTTGGTGACGTTCGGAGGTACGGCCTGCAGGTCGACGTTGATGACCTCGTCGTCACCGTCCCCGTCGCCGGTGAGGTTGTCGCCGGTGTGCTCGATCGAGCCGTCGGGCGAACGCAGGTTGTTATAGAACACGAAGTGGTCGTCCGACAGAACCTTCTTGTTGTCACCGGTTGCGAGTGCGCTCGCGTCCAGGTCGAAGTCGGCGCCGGTGGTGGACCGCGCATCCCAGCCGAGTCCCACCGCTACGGCGGACAGGTTCGGCGCCTGCTTGTCGAGGGATACGTTGCCGCCTTTGGCAAGAGTGACGCCCATGGGGATCCTTTCACGCATGGATGGGGTGCGCTTCAATTGGCGACCCCGCTCGAGTGTTCGAGCTCGCTCACCATAGATCGTGAGGATTCGGACATGCGAGAGGAGGTCACCGTCTGGTAGCCGAGCACGTAATATCAGCGCGTGATCGGTTGCCGGACTTACCCAGACGAGTAGATTTCTGGCTCGATTGGGCTAGGTTCAGTGCTACCAGAACACATTCACGTTGTCTGTATATCTTGCAGATGACGAAGCGTTACCAACAGTGATTTCCCACCTCATGAAGTCGCTTCCATCCGCGCCCGCCACACCGTAGTTAGACCTCCATTAGACCGTGCTCCCTGGTCCCAGCAGAAAGGAATCGGCCATCCGGCCGGATCTCATGTCAGAGCTTGCCCGCGGTGAAAACACGACCCTGGACGGCGGATCCGTGACGCTGTCCATCTCCGGCGTCCAACAGGGCGGCACCATCGATTTGTTGGCCTTCCAACTCGGCGCTGATCAGCGGGTACGCTCCGACGACGACTTCATCTTCTTCAACCAGCCGTCATCGCCGGAGGGCGCAGTGCGGCTGGTCGCGGCCGACCGCATCACCATCGACCTTCGCGCTGTCCCCGCCAACATCGTGAAACTGTCGATCGCGGTGGCGCTCGACGAGAACGCCGCGGGCAGCCTGTCGGCAGTAGCGAACCTCGGCGTCACCGTCGAGCAGTCGACCGGTCAACGTGTCACCGCGCGAGCCCTCGGTTTGACCACGGAGCGAGCGGCGATCCTGCTTGAGGTATACCGCCGCAACAACACCTGGAAGGTCCGGAACGTATCCGCCGGCTGGGACACCGGCCTGCATGCCCTCGTCAACCACCATGGCGTCGAGATCTCGGATGGGCCAACGACACAAGCACACCCACAGGTCACACCGCAGGCCCAACAGTCGAACCAGCCGGATCCACTCGTCGTCCGAACGGTGGCCGACGAGGCGAAGCTCTCGCTCGACAAACGGCAGAAGCTGGACCTGCGCAAACGTGAGGTCGCGAAGGTTCTGCTCGACAAGGGCGCCTCCGGGGTGCGTGCCCGCGTGGTGCTCGTCATTGACAAGACCGGAAGCATGCAAGCCGAGTACCGAAGCAAGCGCATCAACCAGGTTGTCGAGCGGATGGTCCCGGTCGCTGTGCAGGTCGACGACGACGGCAAACTCGAACCGTACCTCTATGGTGCCAGCTTCGCGCGCCTACCCGACATCGCCGTCCACGAGGTCGACAGCTGGTCAGCGACGTATTTGCATCTCCACGGCACCCACGGCGGGATCGACTACGCAGAGATCGGCGGTTACAACGACGAGCTGCCGATCATGAAAGAGATCATGTCTTCGCTCGTACCCGGGTCAACCATGCCGACGTTGGTGCTGTTCTTCACCGATGGCGGATTCCACAAGAAGGGTCCGATCACCGCACTGATGAAGCGGGCCGCCGCCCTTCCCGCGTTCTGGCAGTTCGTCGGAATTGGCCACGCCGACTACGGGATTCTGGAAAAACTCGACACCCTGAAAGGGCGGGTTGTCGACAACGCCGGTTTCTTTAGCGTCGACGACATCTCGAAGATCACTGACGCAGAGCTGTATCGCCGGCTGCTGAGCGAATTCCCCGAATGGCTCCGCGCCGCGCGCAGAGCCGGCATCGTGGCCTGACATCCCGCACTAACCACTGGCCACAAGTGTGTGGAAGGCCCGGCGGACACCCCAGCTGAGTTTTCGTGACGGAACCCCGCCACTACGACACCATTGTTCATGGGCCTTCAATCGGGACTTTGAAAACCCAGGCGGAGGAGGGATGACGGCGTTCCGGTTCTGTCATTTACGTGAATGATAGAAGGCGGACGCCTCCGGGGCACTCGCGTGCATGGGATTGGCTAATCCTCATCCGCGCGAGCGGACAGGATCGAACCCTGATACTTTTCCATTCAACAACTGTCCGCAAACGGTGAGTAAAGGTAGACCAAGTACATGTTTCGCAGGGTTTCGTGCACCGCTGCAATTGCTCTCGCAATCATCGGAATCGGCACCGCGGTAGCCGACGCGGAACCGGCAACTACCTTCGGCGACGGCACACAGGTCGTCGGTGCCGATATCGCCCCAGGCACCTACGTCGGCAACGGGCAAGCCGACGAGTACGGCTGCTACTGGGCGCGACTGAGCGGCTCAAGCGGTGAGATCGACGACATCATCGCCAATGGCTTCACCGATTCCCCGAAAATCATCGTCATCGTCAAGCCCAGCGATCAGTACTTCGAATCCGAAGGCTGCGGCACCTGGACACTCGCTCCGGCATCAACGCCGCAGTCGGGCACTGCGCCCGAGTTGGCTGCCACCGAATCCGCAGCGGCGGTAATCAATGTGGGTGACTACTGCTCGTCGAAAGGTGCCACCGGCATCCTCGACGACGGAACCACCGTCCACTGCGTCCGCGTCCAGTTCACAGACGCCTACGTCTGGTCGTCAACCGAGGGGCTTGTCGCCACCGACCCGCATTTTCCCGTCGATCCAGGCGACAACTGCCTCGACGCCAATGCCGAAACGGCCGACTCCCAGGGGCGAACGCTGTACTGCAACCCCGCCCAAAATGGTCGAAACGCAGGAAGCCTCGTCTGGCAACTGCGGCCATAAGGGTGCCGGCTCTTGGCTCCACCGGCGTCAACTGATCAAACCGCAATTGCGTCGGCTGGACCCCTGGGCGGGAGCTGGACGCACGATGCAGTTTGCCTTGGTCGTCCGAAGGCGGACGCCGATCCGACGAAGTTTAGAGGACTCGGCATCGGACGCGCAGCCGACCACCCCCTGCACCTTCCGGCGGGGCGACCCGCCGCCTCGTCAACAAGTTCGTGGATCGGTACCGTCGCGAATGAAAGTCGAGTGCTTCTGTGCACGTGTGTCATTCACGTGAATGACATGATGGAGTGGGAGGGTTCGGCCTAGGGGTCGCCGTCCGGGGGGCTGCAATGTGGACACATTCGCGGCCGGGTTTGATGGCAGGATATGGCCGTGACTTCGCTGCGCATGATCAAGGGCTCGAACACCACGCTCAACGACACGCTCGTATATCTGCGGTTGAGTTGGTCATTCCAGCAGGGTGCCCTGGACGTTGACGTATCGGCGTTGCTGCTGACCGTTGACGGGAAAGTACGCTGCGATGACGACTTCGTCTTCTACAACCAACCAAATCACACCTCGGGTGCGGTGACTCTGGCGGGAAAGCGACAGGACGGTGGCCGAGCAACGGACACCATGACGGTAGACCTTAGTCGAGTCGAACCCGACGTCGAGCGGATCGTGCTTGCTGCGTCATCGGACGGCGGCACATTTGGGCATGTCACTGGTCTACTACTCGAATTGATGGATTGGGCAGGGCACGTCATTGCACATTTCCCCGTGGCAGACGCATCAACCGAAACTGCCATGCTGTGCGGTGAGATCTATCGGCGAGCTGGGGCCTGGAAGTTCCGCGCAGTCGGACAGGGCTACGCGTCGGGGCTTCTCGGTCTATGTACCGACTTCGGCATCACGGTCGACGAAACGCCCTCGGCGGCCCTGCCGCCCGCTCCGTCGCTCGCGCCGCCGATAGAGCCAATACAGGTGGGGGCGCGGTTGCCGATCGACATGCAGAAGCGTCTCGATCTACGCAAGCGGCACGTAGCTGTGTCGCTCGAGAAGCGCGGTGCTTCGGCAATCCGCGCACGAGTGATTCTCGTTCTAGATGCGTCGGGTTCGATGTCGCGTTTGTATCAGAAGGGTGTGGTAGGTCGGGTAGTCGAGCGGATGGCCGCGGTGGCGGCTCAACTGGACGACGACGGGGAGATGCAGGCGTTCACATTCGCGTCGAACAGCGCGCGGCTTCCGGATCTGCGGATCGACGAGCTACCGGAATGGACCTCCTTGCACGTGCGGGTCGGTCAGACACGGCTGCTGGGAAGGGCGCCCAAGGGACAGACCGGCCAGGTCGATATGCGGACCATTGGGATTCAGAACGAAGAACAGAAGGTCATCGGCCAAGTTCGGGCATACGTCCGGTCGGCGCCAGTCCCGTCACCGACGCTTGTGCTCTTCTTCTCCGACGGCGGTGTATATCGGAACAACGAAATCGAAAAGGAACTGCGTGAAGCAGTCGGGGAGCCGATCTTCTGGCAGTTCGTCGGACTTGGTTCGGCGAAGTTCGGGGTCCTCGAGCGCTTCGACACGATGAAAGGCAGGCGAGTCGACAACACCGGATTCTTTGCCGTACGCGACATCGACAAGCTGCCGGACGCCGACCTCTATGACAGCCTCCTTTCGGAGTTCCCATCGTGGATCAACGACACGCGGAGAGCCGGAATCCTGCGCCAGTAAGCCTCTGCCGATCCCTGTAGGTGTCGTTCGACGGCCACAGTGGCCGAACAACCGACGAGACTGACTCCGACGTACCGATCGCGCTGTCCGACGGTCGAGCATCTGATCGCTGAGCACGATCTCGACACATCCAACGTTCAATCACCCGTATCGCCGCAGAATGCCTATGTCCGGAACGACAGAAACGCTGCGACCTGGGCTAAATATGTAGGTGCGCGGTGTCATTCGCTCAAATGACGCTCGCTGGAGTGGGTTCAGCCGTGTCCGATTCGTCTGCTATGAATGCACGCATGACAACCCCCGCGTCTTGGCAACCCGACCCCGAAGACCCGCACAATTCGGTGCGCTATTGGGACGGCACGCAGTGGACCAACCACACCCAGCCACGCGTACCCGATCCGGACGCGACCACTGTTCTCCCTGTCACGACGCCCGGGAACGGCGGGGGCAGACGGAAGAAGTGGCCCTGGGTTGCCGGTGCCGCTGTCGTCGGCGTCGTCGCCATCGGCGCCCTGAACAACGGACAGGCGCAACCAGCGCCCGCAAGCGTCGTTCAGACGACGACCGCAGCGGCCGCCACAACCACGACCACGACTATGACTACGAAGACAACCACCACGACGTCAACAGCCGCCGTGGCCTCGTCATCAGTACCCGTAGCGCCGCTCGTGCCCGCCTCCATCCCCGCGACCACCACAACCCCGGCATACGTGCCACCACCGGTCGTGACGACTCCGGCGTATGTACCGCCTCCAGCGCCGGCGTACACCCCGCCCGCCGCATCGGGTCCCGAAGTAGTTCATCCAGGTTCGTTCTGTTCCGGGGGAACTGGCGTCTCCAAGACTGGTAAACCGATGGTCTGTGCACCCGCAAAGGACGGCAGGAACCGTTGGCAATCAGCCAACTAGCCGAGAAGCGCAGCGTCATAGTCCCACGACGTTGTGACGCCGCAGGTCGATCTTGTGTCGATTGTGTTGTTGTTCCTCGGCGCAAGTGATGCGGGTTTGGCGTCAGCGAAGTCGCACTGGTGACATAACGCAGCATCGTTGTCATCCGACGACCAAGACACGGAATGAATTTGTACGAGTTGGCAAGCGAACGGGTGCTCGGGGCTATTCCGGGTAATGAGGAGCCGGGCAGGCCCGCGATTCGAAAGAAAATCCGCGCCAGTTGAGGACACTCAGCCTGGACGCGGCGCGCACACGGTTTCGCAACGCTCCATGCAGGATACGGGCCTACTTGGAGGGCAGCCATAGCAGGAATGCTTCGGCCGTCGCTGTCTGTAACGTCGTTCCACGGGTGGCTACTTCGATTTTCACCTGTCGCAGCAGTTCGGGCTCCAACCGGTGGAGAACTGCGGGTGTTTCGCAGCGCCCGCAGCCGGCGTAGCAGATTCGGCTGCAGCCTGCGGTACGAGTGAATCTGCATCGCCATCGGGGACCGCATGCGACGATGTACTGTTGAACGCTCCCGCGGGTAGGTCCTTGGACATCTTCATCTCCTTGACGAACCGATGAGGTACCTGTCGACGATATCGGCGGCCCTTGCCGCAACTCCCGCGGCCATCCCCGAAATCGAAAGGGCCCAGGGGATACCGGCACTGCAGGCATCGCTTTGGGGTACGCCGAGTAACGGAAATGCTTGTTATTCACATTCACGGCGGAGCGGACCAGAACTGAAAGGGATTTGCGTGTGGTACGAGGGCGGGCTGACTCCGGGGCATACGGACTGCCGGTTCGTGTACGGCTTGGCATTGTGTGCGTAGTCAGTTCGCTCTGGTAGCTGGGGTAGAATTGCTCGTCAGCGGAGGCGGAGAGTGCCGAGAGCGCTTGGCATGTGCGAGTGAGCGCTGTGCGGCGGCGGTGACGGCTTCAGCGGTGAAACCGAACTCGCGGAACAGGGTCTTGTAGTCGGCGGAGGCGCCGAAGTGCTCGATGGAGACGATTTCGCCCGCGTCGCCGACGAAGCGGTACCAGGGCATGGAGATGCCGGCTTCGACGGAGACCCGCGCCTTGACCGTCGGGGGGAGGACGCCGTCGCGGTAGGCCTGGTCCTGGGCGTCGAACCATTCGACGCAGGGCATGGACACGACCCGGGTGGGGATGCCGTCGGCCTCGAGGGTCTCGCGGGCGGCGACGGCGAGCTGCAGTTCGGATCCGGTGCCGATGAGCACGACCTCCGGTGCCCCGGTGGAGGCGTCGGCGAGGACGTAGCCGCCGCGGGAGACACCCTCGTAGCTGGTGCCCTCGAGGACGGGGAGGTCCTGGCGGGTCAGGGCGAGGCCGGCGGGAGCGCGGGTGGCCTCGTCGGCGCCCTTCTCGAGGACGGCGCGCCAGGCGTGGGCGGTCTCGTTGGCGTCGCCGGGCCGCACGACGTACAGGCCGGGGATCGCGCGCAGCGCGGCGAGGTGCTCGATCGGCTGGTGGGTGGGCCCGTCCTCGCCGAGTCCGATGGAGTCGTGCGTCCACACGTAGGTGACCGGGGTCTTCATGATCGCGGCGAGCCGCACGGCGGGACGCATGTAGTCGCTGAAGACGAGGAAGGTGCCGCCGTACGGGCGGGTCGGTCCGTGCAGCGCGATGCCGTTGAGGATCGAGCCCATGGCGTGTTCGCGGACCCCGAAGTGCAGGGTGCGGCCGTAGGGCTGGGCCGTCCACATCCGGGTGGAGATGGCTTCGGGGCCGAACGAGTCGGCGCCCTTGATGGTGGTGTTGTTGCTCTCGGCGAGGTCGGCGGAGCCGCCCCACAGTTCGGGGAGCACCGGTCCGACGGCGTTGAGAACGGCGGCGGACGCCTTGCGGGTCGCGACGCCCTTGGGATCGGGCTCCCAGGTGGGGAGGACGTCGGCCCAGCCGGCGGGAAGGTCGCGGCCGATCAGACGGTCGAGGAGCTTCTTGCCCTCGGGGGCGCGCTGCGTCCACTCGTCGTACTGGGCCTGCCATTCCTTGTGTTCGACGACCTTGCGGGTGTGGGCGATGACCTCGTCGGCGACCTCGAACGTCTTGTCCGGATCGAAGCCGAGAGCCTTCTTCACGGCCGCGACCTCGTCGGCGCCGAGGGCGGCGCCGTGCGCCGCGCCCGTGTTCATCTTGGTCGGTGCGGGGAAACCGATGATCGTGCGGAGCAGGATCAGCGACGGCTTGTCGGTGACCTCGCGGGCCTTGTTCAGGGCCTCTTCGATGGCGACGACGTTCTCGCCGCCCTCGACGATCTGCACGTGCCAGCCGTACGCCTCGTAGCGGGCGGCGGTGTCCTCGGACAGCGCGATGGCGGTGTCGTCCTCGATGGAGATCTTGTTGTCGTCGTAGATCAGGGTGAGGTTGCCGAGCTGCTGGACGCCGGCGATGGAGGAGGCCTCGGAGGTGACGCCTTCCTCGATGTCGCCGTCGGAGGCGATGACGTAGATGTGGTGGTCGAACGGGCTGTCGCCGAGGGCGGGCTCAGGGTCGAAGAGGCCGCGTTCGCGGCGGGCGGCCATCGCCATGCCCACGGCGGAGGCGAGGCCCTGACCGAGCGGCCCGGTGGTGATCTCGACACCGCGGGTGTGGCCGTGTTCGGGGTGGCCGGGGGTCTTCGAGCCCCACGTGCGCAGCGCCTCCAGGTCGTCGAGTTCGAGACCGTAGCCGGCGAGGTACAGCTGGATGTACAGGGTGAGGCTGGAGTGCCCGCAGGAAAGGACGAACCGGTCGCGACCGATCCAGTCGGCGTCGGTGGGGTCGTGGCGCATGACGCGCTGGAAGAGGGTGTAGGCGAGGGGGGCGAGGCTCATGGCCGTGCCGGGGTGACCGTTACCCACCTTCTGCACCGCGTCCGCGGCGAGCACCCGGATGGTGTCGACGGCCTTGGTGTCCAGTTCGGTCCAGTCGGCGGGGTGAACCGGTTGCGTGAGGACGTGGATGTCGTCTGTGATCGACACGGGCAGAAGTCTCCTATTGCGGGGTCGAGAATATGGGCACTCGACTGCTGTCGGTGCCGGGACTGATTCTGGCCGCCCATTTCTCGACGGGCGGTCTGGACTATGTGTAGGAGTAGAAACCTTGGCCTGTCTTCTTACCGAGACGACCGGCATCGACCATGCGCTGTAACAACGGCGGCGGACTGTGTTGTTGCTCCCGGAACTCGGCGTGCAGCGATTCCGTGATCGCGAGTACGACGTCGAGGCCGATTCTGTCGCACAGTGTCAGAGGTCCAAGAGGATAGGCACAGCCACTGGTCATGCCTTCGTCGATATCCTCCCGGCTGGCGAATCCGGTTTCGAGCATTTTGATCGAATTGACCGGGTACGGAATCAGCAGGCATTGACCACGAAACTTGCCCGGTCCCCCGAGCGGATGGTCCTTTCCCCAGTCGCTCTTGTACGTAGGTAGTGACCTGGTCGACCACCACGTGTTCTGCGGTGGTGAGGCTGACGACGATCTCGACGAGCGGCAGGACGGGCACTGAGTTGAAGAAGTGGATGCCGATCACCCACCCGGGGTTTCGGGTGGCGTTTGCGAGCCGGATGACCGGAATGGCGGAGGTATTTGTTGCCAGAATTGCCGATGGGCCGACGATGTCGTCGAGGGTGCGGAAGAGCTCGAGCTTCACGGCTTCGATCTCGGGAGCGGCTTCGATCACGAGGTTGTGGTCCGCGAAGTCTTCGATACCGAGTGTGACGTTGATTCTCGCGGAGATATCTGCCGAGGCGTTGGTGTCGAGTCGTCCCGACTTGACCGCACGGGCAAGGGACGACTGGATACGGTCCGTTGCGGCATTGGCCGAGGTGGTGTCGCGTTCCATGATGGGCACTGAATCGCCCGCTCGCGCAACTACTTCCGCTATCCCTGCCCCCATTGTCCCGCCGCCGATGACGCCCACTCTCTTCACGTGATCTCCTTGGTCGTCAGGGTGGTCGAGCGACTGCATCGGCTCTGGGGGCATAGGTAGGTGCCGGTGAAGAAGTCGTACAGCGGCGCACCAGGCGGTGGTGACGTACGGCCCAGGTGAGTGGTGGGAATTTCCAGTCACTCTGTAGGGCCGCACACCTGGTGCGCCGCCGACGGTCATCGCACTGTCTATGGCTGGACGTGTGCGGTGACGGTCACCGCGGTGTCTGGCTGGACGGTGCGGTGACGGGCTGGGTGAGTTAGCCGAGCCCCCGCAGCCGGGGCGCCAGGTCACGTTCGAACAACTCGAGGAAGCGCTTCTGGTCGTGACCGGGAGCGTGGAACACCAGGTGGTTCAGCCCTGCGTCGATGTAGGGCTTGATCGCCTCGACCACTTCGTCCGGGTCGGCGCCCACGATCCACCGCTTCGCGACCTGCTCGATGGGGAGCGCATCCGCGGCGGCCTCCATCTCGATCGGGTCGGTGATGTCATGTTTCTGCTCGGGTGTCAGGGACAGCGGCGCCCAGAATCGGGTGTTCTCCAGTGCTTGTGCGGGATCAGTGTCGTAGGAAATTTTGATCTCGATCAGGCGATCGATGTCCTCGACCTTCCGTTCGCCTTTCTGCGCGCCCTCGGTGACGGCTGGCATCAGTTTGTCGTTGTAGAGCTCCATGCCTTTACCGGAGGTGCAGATGAATCCGTCACCCGCACGGCCGGCGTAGCGGGCGACGACCGGACCGCCTGCTGCGATGTACACCGGAATGCCTTCTACGGGTACGTCATAGATCGAGGCGCCGGTAGTGCGGTAGTACTGACCTTCGAAGTCGACCCGGCCGCCCTTCCACAGTTCGCGCATGAGTTGCACGGATTCGCGCAGGCGGGCAAAGCGTTCCTTGAAGTCGGGCCAATCGCCTTCGAACCCGGTCGCGATTTCGTTGAGCGCCTCACCGGTGCCGACCCCGAGCATCACCCGGCCGGGATAGAGCAGTCCCATCGTGGCGAATGCCTGCGCGATGACTGCGGGATTGTACCGGAATGTCGGTGTCAGAACCGAGGTGCCGAGCTGGATCCTTGTGGTCCGCTCACCGACGGCCGTCATCCACGCCAGGGAGAACGGGGCGTGGCCACCCTTGTGCCGCCACGGCTGGAAGTGGTCGCTCACCATGGCGCTGTCGAGTCCATGACTTTCGGCGAGCACTGAGAGTTCAACCAGTTCACGCGGGCCGAATTGTTCCGCCGACGCCTTGTACCCGAGCTTGAGTTCTGCGGTCATGTGCGTTTCCTGCTTTTCTGTGTGTACGGAGTGGGTCGTCAGCCGTGGAAGTCCACCGCGGAGTACTCACGGAGTTTGTTCAGACTGTGTTGTCCGTCGATCATCCGGACCGTGCCGGACTTGGATCGCATGACGATCGACTGGGTGGACGCTCCGCCGGCGGCGTATCGGACCCCGCGGAGGAGGTCACCGTCGGTGACGCCCGTCGCGCAGAAGAACACGTTGTCTCCGGAAACGAGATCTTCGGTATGAAGCACCCGGTCGAGGTCGTGGCCCGCGTCGATCGCTCGCCGGCGTTCGGCCTCGTTGGTGGGGGCGAGCCGTCCCTGGATCGCGCCTCCCATGCATCGCAGGGCCGCTGCTGCGATCACGCCCTCGGGGGTGCCGCCGATCCCCAGCAGCATGTCTGGTGCCGAACGTGGATCCGCGGCCGCGATGGCGCCGGCGACATCTCCGTCCGCCAGCAGTTGGACCCTGGCTCCGGCGTCTCGCACGGTATTGATGAGGTCGCCGTGGCGGAGCCGGTCGAGTACGGCCACTGTTACGTCCGAGACCGACGACTTCTTCGCTCGTGCCACCCGTCGGATGTTCTCGTGGACCGGCGCGGTGATGTCGATGACGTCGGCGGCATCGGGACCGACCGCGATCTTCTCCATGTAGAACACCGCAGACGGATCGAACATCGTTCCGCGCTCGGACACCGCGAGCACGGCGATGGCATTGGACATTCCCTTGGACATCATCGTCGTGCCGTCCACCGGGTCGACCGCGACATCGCACTCGGGACCGTCGCCGGTTCCGACGCACTCACCGTTGTAGAGCATGGGGGCGTTGTCTTTCTCTCCCTCGCCGATCACGACGACTCCGCGCATGGTCACGGAATTGATGAGCTGCCGGATTGCGTCGACTGCGGCGCCGTCGCCGCCGATCTTGTCGCCCCGTCCCACCCAGCGTCCGGCTGCCATCGCGGCTGCTTCCGTTACGCGGACCAGTTCGAGGGCGAGATTGCGGTCCGGCTTCTCCCGGCGGCTCACGGTCATCGGGCCGCTGCCTTCACCTGATCGTGTGCAGCGTCGGCGCTGCTCGTGGAGTGTCCACCGAACTGATTCCGCAGGGCGGAGACTGCCTTCATCGACGGTGAGGTTTCCTGCCTGCTGGCGAACCGGGCGAAAAGTGCAGCCGAGATGACCGGTACCGGAACGGCATTGCGGATGGCCTCTTCGACGGTCCACCGGCCTTCTCCGGAGTCTTGGGTCCAGCCGGAGATCCCGGACAGCTCGGGATCGTTTTTGAGGGCGCGCACGAGGAGGTCGAGGAGCCACGATCGCACCACGGTGCCACGGCTCCAGGCCTCGATCACTGCCGGGACGTTCTCGACGAGTTCCGTGGCCTCGAGCAGCTCGAAGCCCTCCGCGTACGCCTGCATCAGGCCGTACTCGATTCCGTTGTGCACCATCTTTGAATAATGGCCTGCTCCAATGGGTCCCGCGTGTACGAATCCTTCGCTACGCGGGCCTTCCGGGCGGAGGGCGTCGAAGAACGGCATCGCCCTGTCGACGTGTTCCTCGGATCCGCCCACCATCAACGCGTAGCCGTTCTCGAGACCCCAGATTCCACCGGACACACCGCAGTCGATGTACCCGATCCCTCGCGCGTCGAGCGCCTTCGCGTGGTGGATGTCCTCGCTGAAGCGGGAGTTGCCTCCTTCGATGACGAGGTCGCCCGGAGAAAGCGCCTGTGACAGGTGCGTGATCGTCTCCTGCGTCGGCGCACCCGCCGGAACCATCACCCAGACGATGCGCGGTGAGGGGAGTGCTTCGACGAGCGCGTCGATGGACGAGACGTCGGAGCTGTTGACGTGCGGGTCGTAGCCGAGGACTTCGGTGCCCGAACGGCGGAGCCGTTCGCGCATGTTGAAGCCCATCTTTCCCAGCCCGATAAGCCCGATCTGCATAGCGTGGAGCCTTTCCGAATCGACAGAGCACAACCGGTGGGGGAGGCCGAGCCCCGTGGGCACGCGTGCTCGACCCCCCGTGGGTGTGTCAGTTCTGGGTGTCCCCGAAGATGGCCTTCACCTCGAGGAAGTCCTCCAAACCGAACTTGCCGAATTCACGGCCATTGCCGGACTGCTTGTATCCACCGAACGGTGCATTGGCGGCCAGCGGGGCACCGTTGAGGTGCACCATTCCGGTCCGCATCCGCCGAGCGACCTTCCGAGCACGTTCGGGGTTTCCGGAAGACACCATGCCGGCGAGCCCGTATTGCGTGTCGTTGGCGATGCGCACCGCGTCGTCGTCGTCTTCGTAGCCGATGAACATCATCACCGGCCCGAAGATCTCCTCCTGCGCGATCGTCATGTCATTGGTGACGTCGGCGAAGACGGTGGGCTTGACGAAGTAACCCTCCTGCAGCCCGTCCGGGCGGCCGGTGCCACCGACAACGAGCGTGCCGCCCTCGTCGATGCCCTTCTGGATGAGTCCCTGGATCTTGTCGAACTGTGCCTGCGACACCACGGGACCGACGGTCGTGCCCTCCGCATCCGGAGCTCCGACGACGATGGTGGCCGCGGCCTTCTTTGCGATCTCCACAGCCTCGTCCATGCGATCCGCGGGGATGAGGATGCGGGATCCGGCGTTGCAGGACTGGCCCGAGTTGACCACCATTCCGGTGACGTCGCGGGTGATGACGTCTTCGAAGTCGGCGTCGTCGAGCACGATGTTCGCCGACTTGCCGCCGAGTTCCTGGGCGACGCGCTTGACCGTCGGTGCCGCGTTCTTGGCGACCTCGACGCCGGCCCGAGTCGACCCCGTGAACGAGACCATGTCGACTTCGGGGTGCGCGGACAGTGCCTTTCCCACGGTCAGGCCGTCACCATTGACGAGGTTGAAGACGCCTGCGGGAACCCCGGCTTCGTCCAGGATCTCGGCGAAGATGATTGCGTTCAGGGGCGCGATCTCCGACGGTTTGAGCACCATCGTGCATCCGGCGGCGAGGGCGGGTGCCACCTTCGCGACGATCTGGTTGAGCGGCCAGTTCCATGGGGTGATGAAGGCGCAGACGCCGACCGGCTCGCGCACCACGGTCGTAGTGTCGATCTTTTCCTCGAACGTGAAGTTCTCGAGGGCGTCGAGCGTCGCCATGAAGTGCCCGAGGCCTGCCGGTGCCTGAGCGGCCTCCGCGAGGCCGGTGGGCGCTCCCATCTCGCTGGTGACGGCGGCCGCGAGGTCCTTCATACGCCGCTTGTATACCTCGATGATTCTCTCCAGCAATGCGATACGCTCGGCCGGGGTGGTCGAGGCGAAACTGTCGAACGCCGTGCGTGCGGCGGTGACTGCGAGGTCAACGTCCTGTTCGTTGCCCATCGCGATCGTGGCGATCGGCTTTTCCGTCGCCGGGTTGATCACCTCGAGCGTCTTCGAGCCGATCGGGTCTACCCAGGTGCCGCCGATGTAGAACTTCTGAGTGTGGTCCATTATTTTCCTCCGTCGAAGCGTTGGTGGTTCTGAAAAGTGCTGGGGCCAAGCGATTGATCTCGAAGATGTGCGATCGCCCCCGTCAGTTCGGCGATCTGAGATAGACCGTTTTGGTGGTGGTGAAGAACGTGCGGGCAGCCTTTCCCTGCTCACGATTCATGCTGCTCGAGGCCTTGACTCCGCCGAACGGGACGTGCGGCTCCACACTCGCCGTCTCCCGATTGACATGCACCAGGCCGGAATTGATCCGGCGCACGAACTGCATGGCTTTGGAGATGTTCGATGTGAACAGCGAGGCCGACAGGCCGAACACCGTGTCGTTCGCCGCGGCCAGCGCTTCGTCGAAATCCTCGACCTCGGTCAGGACGAGCACCGGGCCGAAGATTTCCTCCCGCACGAGTCGGCTGGACGGGGACACACCGGTCAGCACCGTCGGTTCGAGGAAGCAGCCCTCATCGTCTGCCTTGCCACCGAGAAGGATGTCCGCACCCTCCTCGTGCGCGAGCCGAAGGTACTCGACCACGGTGTCGCGTTGCTCCGGTGAGGACATTGGCCCGATGTCGGTGGCCTCGTCGTACGGGTTGCCCACCACCAGTCGGTTGACCTGGGCGAGCAGCAGTTCGCGAAATTCCGTGGCCACCTGGCGCTGAACATACACGCGGCTGGTGGCCGTGCACCGCTGTCCGGCGGCCAGCATGGCTCCGCGAACCACCTGCACGGCCGCGTCCTCGAGGTCGGCGTCCGCCAGCACGATGGCGGGGTTCTTGCCGCCGAGTTCGAGTTGCACCTTGACGTTGCGGTCTGCGACCGCCTCACGGAGGCGGACACCGACACCGTTGGATCCGGTGAAGGTCAACGCCGCCAAGCGGTGGTCCCCGGTCAACGAACCGGACAGGGAACGGCCTTTGCCGGTGACCAGATTGAGCACACCGGTCGGCAGACCCGCCTCGGCGAAAATTTCGGTGAGCAACACCGCGCTGCCGGAGGCCACTTCGGCCGGCTTCCACACCACGGAGTTGCCGAATGCGACTGCGGGAGCGATTTTCCACGTCGGAATCGCGAACGGAAAGTTCCACGGCGTGATGGCGCAGACGATCCCGAGGGGTTGCTCGACGGTGAGCAGAACGGTCTCGGGGTCTGCGCTCGGGTAGGTCTCGCCCGAGGGCTGCAGCAGATCGCCGGCGTAGTAGCGCAGGATCGCAGCGCTGCGCAGCACCTCGCCGCGGGCGTCGCGGATGGCCTTGCCCATGTCGGCGGTGAGCCGGCGAGCGGCCGTCTCGACTCTAGCCTCGAGCAGGTCGGCTGCTCGGCGCAGGACGTCGGCGCGTTGGACGGCAGATGTGGCCGCCCATCTCGGCTGGGCCTTCTCGGCCGCGTCGTAGGCGCGGTGGACGTGAGCGGGAGTCGCCGACGCGAAGGAGCCCGACAGGCGATCTGTCTCGTACGGCTCGAATCGTTTAAATGTCTGTTCCGAGGTGCACCACTCGCCATCGATGAAGAGTGTCGCGGCCTCGTCGAGGAGCGTTGCAGACGCAGCGGTGTTGGACATGGTCACCTGACCTGGGGCATTGAAGGAGTCGAACGTGGGATTTCGGTTCTTTCACCTGCAGTGATGGAGCGCGACGGCATCGGAGTATGTGTGTCGCGTCCGGGAATCCCGCCGGGGTGTCCGAGCCGGAGCGTCATCGCGGCGATCAGGCCGGCCGAGGCGCTCGGGGAATCGTGGGTCATGAGGTTGTCAGGGGCATACGGCATGTGATGGGATGACCTCCCGAGTAGAAACGTTTACATGACAATAAGTGCCCATGCCGGAACGGTCAAGGAGACTTCGAATGAGAAACGATCGAGGGCGCACTGTTCGCCCCCACGAGTACCTCGACACCGACGAAGGGCCGGCGTGGGAGGAGCACAACCCCGCGGAATCCCCGGCCGCGTCCGGCCCGCTCCAGCGGCTGTCCGCCGCCGGCGTTGCCGTGTGGCTCGACGATCTGTCTCGTCACCGTCTGGCGTCGGGGAGCCTGGACGCACTCGTGCGGAACCGGTCCGTTTCCGGCGTGACCACCAACCCGTCGATCTTCGAGAACGCCCTGCGGTCGGGTGAGGCCGCCTACGGTGAGCAGATCGTCGACCTGGCGGTCGCGGGGGCGAATGCCGCCGAGGCCGTACGAGCGTTGACCACCACCGACGTTCGCTGGGCCTGCGAGATTCTGCAGGAGACATACGAACGATCCGGCGGTGCCGACGGATATGTCTCGATCGAGGTGGACCCCTACCTGTCGCGCAACGTGCCGGGCACCGTCGCCGAGGCCCGCGACCTCTTTCGATCGATCGGCCGCCGCAACGTCCTGATCAAGATTCCGGCGACGGCCGAGTGCCTTCCCGCCATCACACAGACGCTCGCGGCCGGCATCGGCGTCAACGTGACGCTGATCTTCTCTCTCGAACGTTACGAAGGCGTCCAGGACGCGTTCATGGCCGGTCTCGAGCAGGCCCGCGCGAACGGCCACGACCTGTCCCACATCCAGTCGGTGGCATCATTTTTCATCTCCCGCGTAGACACTGAAGTAGACCGCCGCCTCGGCGAGGACACTCGCGACTACCTGCGCGGGGCAGCAGCGATAGCAAACGCCAGGCTCGCCTACGAGAAGTTCGAGACGATGCTGCGCACTCCTCGATGGCGCGCGCTCGAGGCCGACGGCGCCCACCCGCAGCGCCTCCTGTGGGCATCCACCGGTGTCAAGAACCCCGCGTACTTCGACACCCGGTACGTCACCGAGTTGATCGCCGCCCGAACAGTGAACACGATGCCGGAGGAGACGCTGCACGCGGTGGCCGAGCACGGGGTCGTGGACGGCGACAGCATCTCCGGAGCATACGACACCTCACGCACGGTCCTCGACAAGCTCACGCTCGCCGGAGTCGATTACGACGACGTCGTCCGTGCACTCGAAGCGGAGGGACTGCAGAAGTTCGAGGTCGCCTGGAACGAACTCACCTCGACCGTCGCGTTGCTTCTCGACGACGCCCGCGCGCAGATCGACCGGTCCCGTAACACAGCACAGAAACCACCGCCGTTCCCTGTCACGGCGGTCCAGGCTCGAGAAGTGTGAGGCGATGATGGAATTCCTTCAGACCCCGGTCGATCAGCGGCCGCAGTGGGCCGCGCTCGAGAAACAACGAGCACGCCTCAACGGAGTATCGCTTCGCCGACTCTTCACCGAAAATCCCGGTCGCGCTGCCGAGTTCACCCTCTGTGTCGACGGACTGCTACTCGATTACTCGAAGAACCTCGTCGACGACGAGGTGATCGGCGCGTTGGTCGACCTCGCCTACGCCGCCGGGGTGGACCGGCGGATCGAGGCGATGTTCGCGGGGAAACGAATCAATACGACCGAAGATCGCGCCGTGGCACACGTGGCATTGCGCTCCGCACGCGGTGAGCGAATGGTGATCGACGGAGGTGACGTCGTCCCGGGGGTGCACCAGGTACTCGACGACATGGCGGCCTTCGCGACCCGGATCCGGTCGGGAGCGTGGCTGGGATACACGGGTAAGGCCATCAAGAACGTGGTGAACATCGGGATCGGCGGGTCGGATCTCGGCCCCGTGATGGCCGCCGAGGCGTTGTCGGCCTACTCGGATCCAGGACTGAACGTCCGTTTCGTCTCCAATGTCGACGGCTCGGACATCGTGTCGGCGGTCCAGGATCTCGACCAGAGCGAAACCCTGTACGTCGTCGTGTCCAAGACGTTCACCACTGTCGAGACACTGACCAATGCGCGCACCGCGCGCCGGCTCCTGGTGGACGCGCTCGGCAACGAGGATGCGGTCCGCAGGCACTTCGTCGCCGTCTCCACCAACGCGGAACAGGTGCGTCGCTTCGGGATCGATACCGAGAACATGTTCGGCTTCTGGGACTGGGTCGGCGGTAGGTACTCCGTCGAGTCGGCGGTCGGACTGTCGTTGATGATCGCGATCGGGCCGGAGAACTTCGCCTTGATGACCGACGGCTTCCGTGCGATGGACACTCATTTCCGCGAGGCGCCGTTCGCCCGCAACATGCCGGTGCTCCTCGCACTGATCGGACTCTGGTACAACAATTTTCACGACGCTCAGACTCATGCCGTCCTGCCGTACAGCAAGTACCTCGCACGCTTTCCGGCGTACTTGCAGCAGCTCGACATGGAGAGCAACGGCAAATCGGTGGACACCGAGGGACGGCCGGTCCGGGTCCGTACCGGCCCGGTCGTGTGGGGCGAACCCGGCACGAACGGCCAGCATGCCTTTTATCAGCTGCTGCACCAGGGCACCCATCTCGTCCCCTGCGACTTCATCGGCTTTCTTCGTCCCGTCGACGGTCCTGACGAACACCACGATCTATTGATGGCGAACTTCTTCGCTCAGACCGAGGCGCTCGCCTTCGGTCGCAGCGCGGAGGAAGTGGCGGCTGGCGGGGTGCGGGCCGACCTCGTCGCGCACCGAAGTTTCGCGGGGAACAGACCGACGAACACGCTGCTGGCGGGCAGGCTGGACCCGTTCGTGCTCGGTCAGCTGGTGGCTCTGTACGAGCACAAGGTGTTCACCCAGGGGGTTCTGTGGGGGATCAACTCGTTCGATCAATGGGGTGTGGAGCTGGGCAAAGTACTCGCCCACCGCATCGTCGACGAGCTCTCTCAGGACGAGCCGCCCACGCTCGGTCACGATGAATCGACCAACTCCCTGGTCTCGCTGTACCGGAAGGCCGCGGCCCGGCGAGTGTAGTCACGGACCGGTGGAGACCGAAAGGTTGCCGCCGTGCGCCGAGGGAACAGGGCTGTCCACGGTGCGGTATGTGCAGGTCCCGGGCCTGACGATGGCGTCCGCGACAGGCACGCGAGAATCCTCCAGAACACTTGACGCTCCATAACCGCTCTTGTAGATTAGAAACGAATCCAGTCGGCATTGCAACAGGTAAAATGCCAGATTAGATCTCCAAAGTGGAAACGTTTCACACCGGCGAGCAATCCCGGTGGTCGTCGCGGGAATCACCCGAAGATCCAGCACGAGCCAACCGCGCTCAGTCTGCCCGGCCACCATTGTGGATGCCGTCGGAAACCGACTCGAAATGAAGGGAAGACCCGGATGGCCGACTTCGATCCGTCAGCGCCGAACGCGCGACGTTACCCGCGGGTGATCACCGAAGACGAGATCAGCAGCATGCCGCGCCTACAGTTCAACACCGGCATCGACACCGCGATCTTCCTGTCACGGGAGCGCGACGACGCACGCTACTTCCGCCAGGGCTACTGCTACCAGGAGCCCGACCACGCCCCCTACAACTGGGAGCAGCCGAACTTCGACGAGACGCACTACTGCCTCGAGGGGCACATCAAGCTGCGGGTCAAGGATGCGAACGACCGAGAGGTCGTGCTCGAAGCCGGTCCGGGAGAGCACATCTACCTGCCGGCCGGATACACCTACACCCTCGAGAACACCGGTGTGCGGACCGTCTTCTTCTGGACCAGCGGACCGTCTCCCCGCGTGGGACTCGTCGAGGTGCCGGATTACCACAAGACCCTCCAAGAACTGAGGAAGTGAGAGAGCAATGGCCGTGACCGCAAGCCAGACCGCCCCGCTGCGGGGCGACAAGAGGTGGGGTTACCTCGACAGGGCCAAGAGCATCCGTGTGGCGAGCGTGAATGCCGACGGGAGCATCTACCTGACTCCCCTGTGGTTCGTCGTCGACGAGAAGCGGATCTTCCTCCCGATCGACGCCGGTAGCCGCCACGGTGCGAACTCGCAGGCGGGCCGGAAGATTGCCGCGCTGGTCGATTCGGGCGACGAGTACGCCACCGTCAGCGGTGTACGCATCCTGGGAACGCTGGTCGAAGCCACCGACGAGGTTCTCGTGAAGAAGCTCCAGGACAAGGTGTTCGAGAAGTACTTCGGCACGGGTCACCCCTACGCCGAGCAGTACTTCGAGTTCGGTGAATTCGCCGACCGCCGCTACCTGGAATTGGTGCCGGACAAGATGATCGGCTGGGATTCACGCGAGACGACGATGCCGCAGGTTCCGGAAGCTCGCGTGCTGCCGGACTTTGTAGGAGACCGGCCGCTCCCCAAGAGCTGACCGATCCTTTCATCGCCGCAGATCACGGCGGACCGGCATCGCCTCGTTCACTGACGGGGACGCCGGTCCGCCGCTTCCGACAACGACGACCGCGGGCGACGGCTCGAGTTGCACACACACATTCTTTGAAATTTGGAGTAGGTATGACTTCGACTAAGGACGGCGCCACCCGGGTGCTTGTGGTCGGCGAATCGTGGATCAAGCACACGGTGCACATCAAGGGCTTCGACGAGTTCCGCACAGTCGAGTACGAGGAAGGCGGCGGCGTCTTCCTGGACTCGCTGGAGGCTTCCGGGCTCGACGTGACGTACATGCGCGCCCACGAGATCTCGGGGCGGTTCCCGAAGACGCTGGAACAGTTGCAGCAGTTCGACGTCGTGGTCCTCAGCGACATCGGAGCGAACTCCTTCCTGCTGGCCGACGAGACGTTCCTGCGATCCGAACGCAGCGTCAACCGCTTGTCGCTGCTCGCGGACTTCACCGAAGCCGGCGGAGGCCTGATCATGGTGGGCGGCTACATGTCGTTCACCGGGATCGACGGCAAGGCCCGCTACGGGATGAGCCCGCTGGCACCGGTGCTTCCGGTCACTATGCTCGACTACGACGACCGCATCGAAGTCCCCGAAGGCCTCGACGCCACGTTCGACGCGCCGAATCACGAGATCCTCGGCGGGACCCCCGCGGAATGGCCGATGCTTCTCGGCTACAACCGGGTCATCGCCAAGTCCGACGCGACGGTTGTCGCGCGCTTCGGCGAAGACCCGCTGCTGGTCGTCGGTACCGCCGGCGTCGGCCGCACGGTGGCCTTCGCGTCCGATCTGGCCCCACATTGGGCGCCGCCGGAATTCGTGCAGTGGCAGCACTATCAGGCGCTGTGGACTTCGATCGTGAACTGGGCTGCGGGCGTCGACACGAGCCTTCCGTCGCCGGTGCACGCAGTTGCTGCGGTAGATTGAGAATTTTATGAGCAATGGTCAGCCCCCGACGATGAAAGACGTGGCCCGGCACGCGGGCGTGTCCGTGAGCACGGTCAGCTACGTCTTGAACGACAGCGGACCGGTTGCGCCCGCACGTCGAGCCCGTGTGCTCGACGCTGTGCGGGTCCTCAACTACGCACCCAACGAGGCTGCGCGGGGGTTGAAGAGACGTTCGGCGCCCACGATCGGACTCGTGGTCCCCGAACTGTCGAACCAGTTCTTCGCGCTCCTCGTGGAAGGCGTCGAACAGGCCGCAGCTGCTCGTGGAGTGCTCGTCGTGTTGTGTGCCCCTGAAGCCACCGACGGAGGAGAGTCGCTCAACGGGCGTCTACTCCGAAGTCAGAGGCTGAACGGGATCATCTATCTGTCGGGGGCGTCGACGTCACCGACGTCGCTTCTCGAACTCACGCGGCTCGGTCCGATCGTTCTGGTGGACGAGCAGGTCCCCGGATTCGACCTGCCGGCGATCGTGTCGGACAACCGCCGCGGCGCCCGGGAAGTCGCTCAACATGTACTCGGAGCAGGCCATCGCAAGATCGCCGTCATCGGCGGTCCCGAGGGTCTGTGGACGGCCCAACAGCGACTCGCCGGTTATCGGGAAGCGTTGGCAGCCGCCGGAATCGAACCCGATACCGTTCCGGTCTTCGGTGGAAGCTACCGGCAGGAGTCGGGTACGGAACTCGCGGCGAAGGCATTGGCCGGGCCGCCGTCGGAGCGCCCGACAGCGTTGTTGTGCGCGAACGACCTGATGGCCATCGGCGTGCTCGAGTACTGCCGATCCGAGGGCATCCGAGTGCCCGAAGAACTCAGCGTCGTCGGCTTCGACGACCTACCTCTGGTCTCGCTCCTCACGCCGAGATTGACCACAGTCCGCCAACCGGCTCGGGACATGGGCGAGCGAGCCGCGAACCTGCTGTTCGAACTCATCGACGACAAGGTTGACGTTCCCGCGCCCGAGCCGTTCCCGACCTTGCTACAGATAAGAGATTCCGTGGCCACACCCTTAGGTAGTTCATGAGTACGTCGCTGGACGCGGGCACCACCCGGGGGCGAGTGTTCGTCGTCGGAGCGATCAACGTCGACCTGGTCGTCGCCGCTGAGAGACTGCCCGGTCCGGGCGAGACCGTCGTGGGAACCCGCGTCGAACGGTACGGCGGCGGCAAAGGCGCCAACGCCGCGGTGGCGGCCGCGCGGGCAGGCGCGGAAGTGCATCTCGTCGGAGCGGTAGGCGCGGACGCCAACGGCACCGAAGCGCTGGACGAACTCACCGCCGAGGGCATCTGGGTGGACGGTGTCACCGTCCTCGAGCACGAAGCCACCGGGGTCGCGTTGATCGTCGTCGACCCGGGCGCCGAGAACCAGATCGCCGTCGGCGCGGGCGCCAATGCCGCACTGAGCGCCGAACACGTGACCCGGGCCCTCACCTCCGACCTGAGACCCTCGGATTCAGTGCTGGTCAGCACGGAAATACCCGACGCCGCGGTGGAGGCTGCGGTGGTAGCGGCCGCCTCGGCGGGTGCACGCTGTGTCCTGAATCCGGCCCCTCCCATCCCCGGGGTTGCCGCTCTCCTCGGGTACGGGCCGATCCTGACGCCCAATGCCGGTGAGTGTCTCGAACTCGCCAAGATGCTGGGTGACGAGCACACTCACGCCCGCAAGGCCGCCGCCGCGATCATGGCACGCACCAGAGCCCCGGTCGTCGTCACCCTGGGAGGTGACGGTGCCCTGGTACTCACGCCCGACGGGAACGTCGACCACGTTCGGCCACGGCCGACCGTGGCGCGCGATACCACCGGCGCAGGCGATACCTTCAATGGCGTTCTGATCACCCGGCTAGCGGCGGGAGACGACCTCGACGGCGCCGTCCGTGCCGCGAATGTTGCTGCCGCGCTGTCTGTTGTCCGCGTCGGGGCCCGCGCAGGGATGCCTCGCGCCACGGAGATCGAGGTCGGCAGTCGGGCGTAACCACCCCTCGAGGCCCCTGTGCGGCGATCATCAGCGCACCCGGAGGCTTCCCGAACCGGAGCATATGGAGCAACCATGACTATTGACGACCGTGCAACGTTGATCGACCAGTTCGTCTACGCCTGGAACATCAAGGACGTCGATGCACTGATGAACCTGATGACCGACAATTGCACCTTCCACTCTTCGGTCGGCCCTGATCCGGGAGTCCGGTTCGAAGGTCATGCCGATGTTCGTCGCGGATTCGAGATGTACCTTCGGCCAAGCGGTTCGGCGACTGAAACCGTGATGGAGAAGCCGCTTGTAAGTATGAATTTTGCTGTGACCCGGTGGACTACATTCCAGAGGCAAGGGGACGGCACCGTTCTGGAAACACTTGCGTGCGACGTGTTCGAGTTCGAAGGCGACCGTATCAGGCGTAAGGACACCTACCGCAAGATTTCCACTCCCGTTGCTGCTTCCTAGAAGTAACAACGCAGAGGAATAACTGAATGTTGTGGGGTGGGGTTACGGTCGGATCGCAACACGATCACTCTGACGCCACTGACAAGTCTCGGAGTGTAGACCCGCCCGGGGTTAAGGTAGACAGGGCGACCGTCCCGCAATGAGCGGGAGAACGGCATGGTCGCTTCGTCGAGTCGGTACCGACCGGTCGCCTCGCCGTCCCGGCGCCTGGCCACGGCGGCCTCGACTCCGGCTGCGAGAATACGGTCATTCACTCGTGTGGATGGCCGTATTCGTCTGTCCAGGTGACTGTTTCATTGCCGGTCCCAGTCCGTCACGCGGCCGGTCGGCGGGGTGTCCGCGAGTAGCTCGGGCCTCGGCGACCAGAGTAGAACCCTTTCTAGTTTCTGGTCGTTCTACCGGGTTTCCGGGTTCGGCAGCGCCGGGAGACGGAGCGCGGAAGCGAGATGCGGCCGGCTGATCGTTCACGGAGGATTGTCCAGGCCAGCCGTGGCGCGAGCCGGTTTCCTGAGCAATGTGCGCGAGCTGAGAATTGATCTCCGCGAACCTCTTGACTGCGGGACTATAAACGTTAATAGTAAGTGTGATGCAGCGCACTGAGAGAGCGAACCTGCTGTATGTCGCCCGCGTGACGGGTACCTGCTCGCTAGACGTAATGGACCGAAACATGATGGTAACCAACGTCATACAGGATCGAGTGCCAGATCGAACGCAGCACCTCGGAGAAGAAGGTTCGGGCCGCATTCGCGGCAACTCTCCTGGACTTGGAAAAATCCAGACAGCAGAGAAGTAGCAACGAGCACACCACGAGAAAAGGCGAAATTGCGATGGCTTTGAGTCGGAGTTACGACAACATCATCATCAACACCGATAGCTACAAGCATTGTCACTACCCGTTGTATCCGGCGGGGACGGAGTATGTGTCCAGTTACATCGAGTCGCGGGGTGGGGAGTTCCCGGTGACGATGTTCGTGGGGTTGCAGGCCTTCATTCGGGAGTATCTGCTGCATCCGATCACGCTCGAGGACATCGATCAGGCGGAGAGCATCACCCGTGAACAGGGGATGCACTTCAATCGGGAGAATTGGCTGGGGATCCTCAACGATCACGGTGGGTTCTTGCCGGTGGAGATCGAGGCGGTGCCCGAGGGCCTGGTGATGCCGACCCGCAACGTGCTGGTGCAGATCATCAACACCGACCCGAAGTACTTCTGGGTGACGAGCTTCTTCGAGACCGCCCTGCTGCGTGGGGTGTGGTACCCGACCACGGTCGGCACCATCAGCTGGCTGGCCAAGCAGGTCATCAGGGAGGCGTTGGCCCGGACCTCCGATCACCCCGAAATTCTGCGGCACTGTCTGCACGACTACGGCGCCCGCGGGGTGAGCTCGCAGCAGTCGGCCGCGCTCGGTGGGTTGGCGCACCTGGTCAACTTTAACCAGAGTGACACCGTGCCAGGCATCTTGGCGGCGAAGGAGTACTACAACGCGGTGGCGCCGTCGAATTCCGGCCCGAACTCCGAGCACGCCAGTTTCTGCGCGTGGGGTCGGGAGAACGAGGCCGCGGCGATGCGGAACATGCTCGAGGTGCACGCACCGAGCGGGGTGGTGTTGCTGCTGACCGACACCTATGACCACGAGAATGCGGTCAAGAACATCATCGGCCGCGAGCTTGCCGACGTTGTCCGTAACTTCCCCGGACTGGTCGGGGTGCGCCCGGACTCGGGTGATGTGGTGCAGGTGACCGCGGAGACGACCGAGTGGTTGATGGATAGCTTCGGGTTCACCACCAACAGCAAGGGTTTCAAGGTGCTGCCCGACTATGTGCGGGTGGTGCAGGGGGACGGGGTCAACCGTGACAGTCTCCCGCGGGTGTACGCCGAGCTCGAACGCCGCGGTTTCTCGGCGGAGAACGCGATCTTCGGGATGGGGGGCGGGCTGTTGCAGCACTGCAATCGGGACACGATGAACTTTGGGCAGAAGGCGTCCGCGGTGTGTGTCAATGGTGAGTGGCGGGGCATCGCGAAGGCGCCGACCGGGGATGCGATGAAGGCGTCTAAGCGTGGCCGCCTCGGGTTGCGACTGTCGCAGGGTGGGTATCAGACGGTGCCGCGGGAGTCGATCTCGCCGGAGGAGAACATTCTGCAGCCGGTGTTCCGTAACGGCAAGTTGCTGCGGAAGTGGGATTTCTCCGAGCTGATCGAGCGTAGTGAGCGGGAGGTGCCGGAGAGCTATTACGCCGACGCCATCGCACCCCTGCACAACGACGCTGAACTCGCACTCTCCTGAGAGCTGCCGGCGACTGGGCGCAACCTTCACAATGCCCTGGTCGTCGGCCCCCGAGCAGGCTTGTTACTCGTTCCACACACAGTTAGGTTCACAGCACGATGACTAAGCTGCACGTCTTCGACATGGACGGCACCCTCCTGCAGTCCACTGCTTCGATCGAAATCTCGAGAGCGGTCGGAGAACTCGCTGCGGGCGAGCTGATCGAGCAATCCTGGTTCAAGGGCGAGATCAGCGATGTGCGTTTCTGGGAACTCTGCCTTCCACTGTGGGAAGGGCTCAGCGAGGCGGACATCGATGACGCGTTCGCCGCCTCCCCGTGGATCGGCGGCGTGGTCGAAGTCTTCGCCGATATCCGCAACCGTGGCGAATACAGCACCGTCATCTCTCAGTCACCCCAGTTCTTCGTGGAACGTCTGACCGGTTGGGGCGCCGATTCGGCGTTCGGCGCGCAGGTGGCCTTGAGGAGCGAGGTCGGCCCTGAGAGTCTCCTCAGCGCCGAGGACAAGGTCTCGATCGTCAGCAAGCTACTCGCGGAGTATGGGCTCGCCGAAGGGGACTGCGTCGTGTACGGCGACTCCACGTCCGACATCCCGCTGTTCGGAAAGCTTCCGAACACGGTGGCCGTCAATGCGAGCGCCCGGGTCCGTGAGCTTGCGACGATCGAGTACGAGGGGTCCGATCTCCGCGGTGCATACGTCCTCGGCCGAGGACTGCTCTGACCGGCGCCGCCGCACGTCGAAGACCAGGCACGCCAGTACTACCTTCCACCAATAAGACAGTGAGGTCCTTGAACGGTGGCCGCCTTGAGAAGCATCCCGACAAGTAGTGGTGCGGACAGCGCTACGTCCGTGGGTTCCGCAACGAGCATGCCGATGAATTACGGCAAGCGGTTGAAACTGTTTTCCGGTCGAGCCAACCCCGACATCGCGAAAGCGATCGGTGCCGAGCTGGGCGTGGGGCTGAGTCCGGTTGTGCTGAAGACCTTCTCGAACGGGGAGGTGTACTGCCGGTTCGAGGAGTCGATCCGCGACGCCGACGTCTTCATCGTTCAGCCGACATGTACCAATGCTGATACCGAGGTCACCACCAATGACGCACTGATGGAGCTGATGGTGATGATCGACGCCGCGGTGGCTGCCAGTGCACACCGCGTCATCGCCGTCACGCCGTGGTACGGGTACTCGCGGCAGGACAAGCAGAGCGCCCCGCGTGAGCCGATTTCCGCGCGTATGGTCGCCCGGATGCTCGAATCGGCGGGAGCAGACCGACTCCTGGCGATGGATCTGCATGCCGGACAGCTCCAGGGCATGTTCAAGATCCCGGTGGACCACATGACGGCGATGAGGTTGCTCGCTCAGTATTTCATCGACCTCGAGATGGAGGACCTCGTGGTGGTGGCACCCGACGCCGGCCGGGTGAAGCTGAACAAGAGTTTCGCCAAGTGCGTCGGCGCCGATCTCGCGATTCTCGACAAGGAACGCCCAAGGCATCAGGTTGCCGAGATAGGTCACGTGATCGGAGATGTTCGGGGCAAGACCGCGATCATCGTCGACGACATGATCGATACCGCCGGCACGCTCCGTGCTGCGGGGGAGATGGTGATGAGGGCAGGAGCGTCGAGGGTGTTTGCCGCAGCCACCCACCCGGTGTTCAGCGGCCAGGCCTACGACAACCTCGCCGCATCACCGTTCGAAGAGATCGTCGTGACCGACACGATCGCGCTGTCGCCCCGGGCACCGGCCAACGTGCGCGTACTGTCCTGCGCCGGCGTCCTCGCCGACTCGATCAGCCAGGTCTTCCGAGGCGGATCCGTCAGCGAAGTGTTCGGCAGTGAGTACCAGTTGTTCTGATCTATAGAAGTGGGAGCCGCCGAGCCGCGCTCGGAGGTTTTCATCACACCGGTAGAGGCGTAGAGAGCATCCCACCATGAGTCTCGATATAGGTACGAAGTCAACAATCCACCGGCTCGGCACCACGAACGTACCGTCGGTCGATGACGCGACCGTCCTCACCCTTCCTCTTCCGGAGCTGATGGAACGGGCAGCCGCACTACGCGATGCGCTCTTCGGCACGAGGGTGACGTACTCGCCGAAGGTCTTCATCCCGTTGACCACACTGTGCCGCGACGGGTGTGGCTACTGCACATTCTCCCGCTCACCCGCACGCGCGGAGGCGCCCTACCTCACGCCCGATCAGGTGCTCGCGATCGCCATGCGGGGAGCGCAGGCGGGATGTCACGAGGCGCTGTTCACGCTGGGGGAACAGCCCGAAGACCGATACGACGTCGCGGCCAAATGGCTGGCCGATCACGGCTACGGCTCCACCGTCGAGTACCTAGCCGCAATGTGCCGGCTAGTGACCACGGAGACGGGTTTGCTGGCGCACTCCAACGCCGGAGCCCTTGCACCGGATGCTCTGTCGCTGCTGCGGACTGTCAGCCCCGGCCAGGGCATGATGATCGAGTCGTTGAACCCGACGCTGATGGCCCACCGCGGTGCGCCCGAC
Organism: Rhodococcus sp. JS3073; assembly: GCF_026810085.1. Classification (NCBI taxonomy): domain Bacteria; kingdom Bacillati; phylum Actinomycetota; class Actinomycetes; order Mycobacteriales; family Nocardiaceae; genus Rhodococcus; species Rhodococcus sp. JS3073. Next base: position 473,611 of record NZ_CP113952.1, read on the forward strand.
AAGACACCGGAACGACGGCTGGCCACGCTGGAAGCCGCGGGTGAACTCGCGATTCCCTTCACGACCGGGATCCTCGTCGGCATCGGAGAGTCTGCGCAGGACCGTGTCACGGCGCTGCGGGCCATCGCTGACCTGCACAGACGTTACGGGCACGTTCAAGAAGTGATCGTGCAGAACTTCATGCCCAAACCGGACACCGTGATGCGCAACGAACCAGCCTGCCCGCAGGACGAGTTCCTCCGGACGATCGCGATAGCGCGGTTGATCTTGCCGCTGGATGTGCACCTGCAGGCCCCCCCGAATCTGTCGGAAGACTTCGGTCCGCTGCTCGACGCGGGGATCGACGACTTCGGTGGTGTGTCCCCGGTGACGGTCGACCACGTCAACCCGGAACGGCCCTGGCCCTCGCTCGACCGGCTCCGGGAGGTGACCGAAGGTCACGGCAAATTCCTCACACCCCGCCTCACCGTGTACCCCGAGTTCGCGCGCCGCCCTGACCAATGGATCGACCCCGGTCTGCGCTTCGCGATCATGGACCGGTCGGACGCCGAGTCGCTCGGCCGCGACGACCCGGGTGCGATGTTCCCCGAGAGCCACACCGATGCGAAGAACGTCGGCACCGGGGCGGAAGTCGTCCAGATCGGTCGACGCTCGACAGTGTGGAGCTCCGGGTCGGAGTTCGCGCCCACCGATCTGGTGCCGAGCCGCAAGCGAGGGTTCGGCGGGCCCGTCACGGACGTCCTCGAAGGTATCGCCTCGGGGCAGGAACCGGGAGTGGACGAGATCGTCACCCTGTTCGGAGCTCGTGGGGGAGAGGTCGCCGAGGTCGCCGAGTTCGCCGATCACCTCCGCTCCAGGGCGGTCGGTGACGACGTGACATTCGTGCGGAACCGAAACATCAACTACACCAATGTCTGCACCTTCAAGTGCACCTTCTGCGGGTTCTCCAAGGGACCGTTGTCGCTGAACCTGCGAGGCAAGCCGTACCTGCTGACCCTTCAGGAAGTCGCCGCCCGTGTCCGGGAGGCGTGGGATCTCGGGTGCACCGAGGTCTGCCTGCAGGGCGGCATCCATCCGTCCTTCGACGGCGACTACTACATCGACGTCTGCCGCGCGGCTAAGGAAGCAGCGCCCGATATCCACGTGCACGGCTTCACAGCCCTCGAGGTCACCGAAGGAGCCAAGCGGCTCGGGGAGCCGCTCGAGAAGTACCTACAGCGATTGGTCGACGCAGGACTGAAGTCGCTCCCGGGCACCGCCGCGGAAATCCTCGACGACGACGTCCGGGCGATCCTCTGCCCGGACAAGATCGACACCGAGGAGTGGCTCGAATGTCACCGCGTCGCCCACTCGATGGGCCTGACGTCGAACGTGACGATGATGTTCGGAACCGTCGAGGAGCCCGTGCACTGGGCGCGCCACTTCCTCCGCACCCGAGAACTTCAGCGTGAGACCGGCGGGTTCACCGAGTTCGTCGGTCTTCCGTTCGTACACATGGCGGCTCCGATCTACCTCAAGCGAGGTGCGCGCCGTGGTCCGACCTGGCGAGAAGTAGTGCTGGTCCACGCGATTGCGCGAATCGTCTACGACGGGCTGATCGACAACGTGCAGGCGTCGTGGGTCAAGCTCGGACTCGACGGGGTTCGTCAACTGCTCCAAGCGGGTGTGAACGACGTCGGCGGGACGTTGATGGACGAGAACATCAGCCGCGCCGCCGGCGCCGCCCACGGCCAGCAACTCGACGAGACAGACCTGGACGCGGTGGTGCAGGGAATCGGCCGGCGCCTGCGACGGCGCACGACGAACTACCTGACGCCTCCCACCCACCAGCTCGATCTGCGCGGTGGACCGACACATTCACCAGAGGTGATCCTCAGATGACAACAACAAGAACCACTTCCGCTCCCTCGAAGCCGATCCCCTATATCTACGACGACGGCGAACAGCTAGCCGGTGAGGTCGCGTCGAGGTTGCTTTCGACTCTTGCCCAGGCGCAGAAAGAGCGCGCCTACGCGTCATTGGTGCTCACCGGAGGACGAACCGGGACAGCGGTGCTCGAGCGACTACGCACCGCCCCGAATCGTGACATCGTGAACTGGCATCGAGTGAACTTCTTCTGGGGCGACGAGCGCTTCGTGGCCCGACACCACCCCGACCGTAACGAGAAGCAGGCGCGCGAGGCCCTGCTGGACCACCTGCCCGTGGACCCGAGCCGTGTGCACGTCATGGCGCCCTCCGACGGCGGCTTCGGCAACGACGCCACCGCAGTGGCAAACGCCTACCAGGCGCTACTGTGCGCGTACGGTCGCCTGGACAGGACGCCTCTGTTCGACATCTGCCTCCTCGGGATGGGCGAGGAAGGTCACGTCGCCTCGATCTTCCCGGACTCACCGGCAGTGCTGGAGAAGCAACGTGAAGTGGTGGCGGTGTACAACTGCCCGAAGCCGCCGAGCACCCGGATTTCGCTGACCCTCTCGGCGATAACGCGCTCCCGCGAAGTATGGCTGATGACCACCGGCGACGCCAAGGCGTCTGCAGTCGCGATGCTGATGGAGCAGGGGCTGACCCCCCAGCAGCTACCAGCAGCGGGGGCGCTGGGTTCGCACGCGACCCGAGTGTTCCTGGACGCGGCCGCAGCGAGCCTGCTCTCCAGCTGCGAAGACCTCCCCGCCTCGGCGCGGTAACCGACGATGTGAAAGACCCACCCGAGAATCCGAGTCTTGTAATGACGAATCCGAATCCTATCGACCTGATCATTCCGGTCAAGTCACTCTCCGAGTCGAAAACACGACTCCGGGGTGCGGCTGACGGCGGTACCGGAAAGATGAACGCGCACAAGAGGCTGGTCCTGGCGATCGTGCTCGACACGGTTTGCGCTGCGCTGCGGGCACGAGCGGTCGACTCGGTGCTCGTCGTCACGCCGGACCCGGTCGTGGCGCGCAGCGTCGAACGGCTCGGTGCACGCGTACTGGGAAACGAGCCAGCCGGCGGGGTGAATGCGGCATTGAACCACGGCGCGGCCCTGTTGGAGCGGGAACGCCCGGGCCGAGTGGTGGGGGCGTTGCCCGCCGATCTTCCAGCGCTTCGGCATCGCGAATTGTCTGCATTCATCTCGGCTGCCGATGGCAGGCGTGCGTTCTGCGCCGACCGGGATGGGAAGGGCACCACGTTGCTGCTATCGGCGGCGGGCGAAGGACTGTTCCCGGCCTTCGGCATCGGTTCGGCGCTCGCCCATCAGGCGTCGGGAGCCATAGCTCTCGAGGGTGAATGGCCTTCGCTGAGGTCAGATGTGGACACCGCCTCCGACTTGCGCACGGTCCGGGGGTTGGGGTTCGGCTCCCGCATGGCTGCTCTGGGGTCGGCGCGCGAGTTCGCGTTCTTGGACAAACACGAGGCTGCGATGATTGACTTTGCTCGCCGCTGGCAGCCCTTCGGTGGCGGAAGCGCGGATGACATATTCACTACCTTCGGGGTGCCTCCGCGTCCGTATTTCAAGAAATTGACCGCACTGTTGTCGTCGAACGTGACTCCTGAACTCGCGGAGAGCCAGCGGGAAAAACTGCTGCGACAGGCGAAGTTGCGATTTGTAGAAGAGGATCGGACTATCCGACCTCGATTGCAGAACCAGCGATGAAGTCGGCCGCTCAGACTTCGGGTGCCCCGAACGTCCCCGACCACGGCTCTGTCAGTGGACTCCATGTGTTTCCGGTGACAGGTCTTCCGGAGTTCCGGCCGGGAGACGATGTGGCCGAACAGATCGCTCAACAGGCGCCTTGGTTGGTTGACGACGACATCGTCGTGATCACGAGCAAGATTGTGTCCAAGGCGGAGGGACGAATCGTCGATGCGCCGACAGGAGCTCAGGATCGTGAGGCGTTCCGGGCGCTTCTGGTCGAGCAGGAGGCCGTTCGTGTCGTTGCCCGCAGGGGGTCAACCGTCATCACCGAGAACCGTCTGGGGATCGTGCAGGCAGCTTCGGGGATCGATGGGTCTAACGTCTTCTCGCACGAATTGGCACTATTACCAGAGAACCCCGATGAGAGCGCGCAGTCGATTCGGTCAGGGTTGAAGCATCTGCTCGGTGTCAGCGTGGCGGTGATCATCACGGACACGATGGGCCGCGCGTGGCGACGGGGGCAAACCGACGCGGCGATCGGCAGCGCAGGTATCGCGGTTCTCCATGGCTACGCCGGAACCAGGGACGCGCAGGGCAACGTGCTGGAGGTAACTGAGGTGGCGATAGCCGACGAGCTCGCGGCCGCCGCCGATCTGGTGAAAGGCAAGGTGGCGGGAATCCCTGTCGCTGTAGTTCGGGGACTGAATGCATACGACGACGGGTCAGGTGCGTCCGATCTGCTGCGTTCCGGCCAAGAGGACTTGTTCTGGCTCGGCACCGCTGAGGCGCTGGCACAGGGCCGCCGTGAGGCTCAGTTGCTGCGGCATTCGGTTCGCGCTTTCAGCGACAGGCCGGTTGACCCAGAGCTCATCATGCAGGCGGTTGCCGAATCCCTGACCGCACCAGCCCCGCACCACACACATCCTGTGCGATTTGTATGGTTGCGGTCGCACGAGGTACGCGCGCGACTCCTCGCCGCCATGCGCGAGCAGTGGCGGATCGATCTGACCGCTGACGGCTTGCCCCAGGGGCGGGTGGAGCGGCGGATCGCCCGCGGCGGCATTCTGTTCGATGCTCCGGAAGTTATCGTCCCGTTCTGTGTGCCGGACGGCGCCCACGACTACCCGGACGCGCACCGTCGGCGCGCCGAGTCGACGATGTTCACTGTGGCGGTCGGCGCGGCGGTACAAGGACTCCTGGTTTCCCTCGCCGCAAGGGAAGTGGGCAGTTGTTGGGTCGGATCCACCATCTTTGCGCCGGAGATCGTGCGCACGGAGTTGGGTGTGCCGTCGGACTGGAAGCCGCTCGGCGCCGTGGCGATCGGTTACCCCACACGACCTCGGCACGTCCGTCTGCCCGCCGATGTGGCGGGGGCGCTCGTAGAAGTGTGAGTTCGCACGAACGCCTGGCCCAACGGCAGCCTTGTGCAGTGTCCGCTACGCGCCGTCGTTCGGCCTCTTCATGCCGGTGCCACAGCGAGACCGGCGACGCGGGTGAGCACGAGGGCACGGAATCGGTCGACATCCAGATCGACCGCCAAACGGGTACCCGGGGTCGCACTCCCTCCGGAGGTGGTGAAGGAGCCCGACAGCGTGCACACCGTCTGTCCGCGACCGACACCGACACCGGTCTCGACTTCGACTGTCGCGGTCTGCAATCGAACGATCGCAGGGTCGACAATCGCTGCGATCACCAACGCGTCATGCATGGGCCAGCCGTCCGCCTGAATGTCGCCGTAGCCTCGGATCATCGTTGCGAGGAGTGACCCGGTATGTGACCGCGCCTCGAGCATTGCGAGCGCTGTCTCGTCCAGGGTCGAACGTCGCGTGACATCGAGTCCCAGGAGCCAGGTTTCGAGATGCGAACATGCGAAGACACGTTGCGCCGCCTCAGGGTCGGACCAGATGTTGAACTCTGCAACCGGCGTGATGTTGCCCCGGCCGGTGCTCCCTCCCATGATCACCAGCTTGTCGATCCGGTCGATCAACTCGGGGTGCATGGCGACGAGCAGGGCGATGTTGGTCAACGGACCGATCGCCGCGATCGTCACGGACCGCGGTGCGGCCTCACGGAGCACCGACGCGAGGAGTCCGACGGCGTGTTCCTCGGACAACGAACGGGTCGGCGCAGGAAGTTCGACGCCGCCCAGCCCGTTCTCGCCGTGCGGTGAGGGCTGGTTGTGCATTCCGATGCGGACGAGCGCGCGGTTTGCGCCCGCCGCGACCGGAACGTCGTCCCGCCCGAGTGCACGCAAAAGCCGCAGTGCGTTGTCGGTCGCGTCCTCGACCGGAGCGTTTCCAGCGACCGTGGTGACGGCAAGCAGATCGACCTCTGGGCTCGCCACCGCCAGAGCCAGCGCCAACGCATCGTCAATTCCTGGATCTGTATCGATGATCAATCGCGCAGGCGCAGCCACTGTCGGTTCTCCTTAGGCTTCTCGGGGTCGGCAGAATGCGACCTTGTAGAAACGATACAAGGTTGCCCGGCGATCTGCCGCAGAATCCAAATCACCACCTATGCGCTAGATCTGATTGTCGGTTCTCCCAAAGTTGCGCATTGTTCTTCACTCGACATAAGCGTTTCCACTGAAAGAGTGCCGCAGAGTATCCGAGAAGCTCAGACTGCTGGAGTCCGGAATGTGATCGTTCCGGTTGTCGCGCAGATGGGGATTCGTGATCGTTCAAGACGGGCCGACAAATATTCTGGGGTTCGGCTGCGGGGGTTGTTCTTGTGTCGAGATTCCAGGTCTGTCGGGGGAATTGATTCGGGAGTTTCTACCGGTGCTCGGATCGCTAAGTAAGGTTTGCTGCTTGCCACACCATCATTCCTTGCACGCCCTCGGAACCGCCTCGTCTGTTTTTCCCGGCTTCCTCCGGCACCGCAACGACTACGACAAATACCCATCGCCTGGGATTAACGACCTACCCCAGCTTCGTGACAAGCTACGGCACGGGGATGGCGAACTGCACGCATTTCTTACTTGTGGTTCGTGGAGTTTGCTCTCGGGTCTGGTCCCGGCGCGGCGGGCCCCACGCCCCCGAGAGCGGTTATCACGCTTGCGACACTCAGCCTCGGGGTGACCACAGATTCCCGACCGGACCCGACCCACGGAGAAGTCGCCAAATGAGGTGCACGGGTGGCGAAGCCGTCTACGTGGAAGTCGGTGACAATTGCTCCTGGCCCGCGGCTTCGTCGTTGTCGGACAGATCTTGCCGGTACGTCTCCCGCATGGCGATCACACAGACGACGGAGATGGCGCACATTGCGACCATGAACAGCGCGACGGCGACGTAGGAGCCGGTGCGATCCAGCAGGTACGTGGCGACGATCGGCGCGGGAGCGCTCGAGGCAAGGGTGCCGATCGTGTACCCGAAGGAGATTCCGGTGTAGCGGATGCGGGTGTCGAAAGCTTCGGCGAAGAAGGCTGCGAGCGGGCCGTAGGAGGTCGAGAAGGCGAGACAGAACGCCACGAACCCGACCATCGCCAGCAGGAAGGATCCGCTGTTCACCAGCCAGAACCACGGAAAGGTGAACAGCAGCATTGCGACGACTCCTGCCAGGAACACCGGCTTCCTGCCGTAGGAGTCCGACAGTTTGCCGAAGAACGGCAGCGCGACGAACGTGACCGCCATGGCGACGAGGACGAGTGTCAGCATCTGGTTCCGCGTGTAGCCGACCTGCGCGACGCCGTAGCTGAGACCGAATACCGTGGTGCCGTAGAAGGTGACCCCGATGGCGAAGTAAGCACCACAGGTCAGGAGGACCTGCTTGGGGTAGTGGCGAAGGACCACCCCGATGGGCAGCTTCTCCAACTTTGCGTTCTTCTTGACGCGATCGAAGTTCGGGCTTTCGCCGAGGTGCAGTCGGACGAAGAGGCCGATCGCGACGAACGCACCCCCGATCAGGAAGGGAATTCGCCAACCCCAGGATTCGAACGCTTCGGGAGAAAGCCCGGCCATCAACAGGAAGACCGTGTTGCCCAACATCAATCCCGCCGGCACCCCCATCTGCACCCAGCTGCCGTAGTAGCCGCGTTTGCCAGCAGGCGCGTGTTCGACGGCCATGAGAATCGCCCCGCCGATCTCGCCACCGAGCGCGAGGCCCTGCACGAAGCGCAGGGTCACGAGAAGGATCGGCGCGGCGACGCCGATGGACTCGTAGCTCGGGAGCAGCCCGACTCCGAGGGTGGTGAAGCCCATGATGGTCAGGGTGATGACGAGCATCGACTTCCGTCCGATCCGGTCACCGAAGTGGCCGAACACCACTCCGCCGATCGGACGCGCAACGAAGGCGGCGGAGAACGTGGCGAAGGCGAGCAAAGTGCCGATCAGGGAGTCGAACTCGGGGAAGAAGATCTTGTTGAACACGAGTCCTGCCGCGGTGCCGTAGATGAAGAAGTCGTACCATTCGACTGTCGTACCGACACCGCTGGCAAATCCGACTTTCGAGGTTTGGGACATTGTGAACATGTATGGCCTCCGTTGCCACGATTGCGGAATTATTCCTGTGGCTCGAATGTATGGGTGATCCAGGACACACAACATCTCCAGGTGGAGAGGTGGAGATTGTTGCCTGGTGAACGGATTGTGTTCAGAGCAAGCGAAGTTCGTGGGCACGCGCAATGGCTTCGACGCGATTGCGCGCGTTCAGTTTCTGCATGGCGCTCTGCAAATAGGTTTTTACGGTGTTCCGCGCAAGGGAAAGTTCCTGAGCGATTTCGGGGTTGCTGTTACCCATTGCCGCGAAACGCAGCACCTCGTACTCGCGCCGAGTCAGGCCGGCACGGTACAGAGCCTCGGATGTCACGACTCTTCGCGATCCGGCCAGTCTCGGGTCGACAACCCGGATTCCGCCGGACACGCGGTGAATGGCCGTGGCGAAGTCCTGTCCGCTGATGTCCTTGACGAGGCATCCGTCCGCACCCGCCTCCATCAACAGATCGATGGCGCCGTGATCGGCGAACGCGGTGAACAGCAGTATCCGTGCGTGGGGCGCGACCCGCCGTAGTCGCGGAATGAGTTCGGGTGCAGGGATATCGGGAAGTCGAAGATCGAGGAGGATGACGTCGACGGGGAGGGTGCGGGCCAGCTCGACCGCCGCGGCGCCGGTCAGTGCACCTCCTACGACTTCGAGGTTCACGTCCTCCCGCGCGAGAAGTTCCACCCCCCCGCGCACGATCGGATGATCGTCGACGACGAGGATGCGGATCATCTTCGACGGCTCGGTCATGCACCCGACCCGTCGATTGTGTCTACCCAGCCGCGCACGGTGGTGCCGTTTTCGTCGTCGCTGACTACGGACATGCCGCCACCGAGCCGCTCGAGCCGTCCTGCGGCCAGCCCGAGCCCCAATTGGCTTCCTCGCACCGGGTCGTCTGCCCCGTCCACGCCCCGGCCGTCGTCACTGATGACGACCGTCACTCTGCCCGACCGAACCGACAAGCTGACCACCACTGTGGATGCGTCGGCGTGCTTTTCGACGTTGACGAGCGCCTCCCGAACCAGTCGCTGGAGGGCCTCGATGCGGCTCACATCGAGATCCGGAGATTCGGTCAGCGGTACGAAACGGGCGGGGATACCGGTCCGAAGCGCGAACGACTGGCAGTCCTCCTCGATGCCGACTGGGAGTTCCCGCTCGGGGGGTCGCGCGCTGAGGTCAGTCAGCGACCTGCGAATAGACGCATTGACGGCGTGTACCTGATCAGTGATCTCCTGCAGCCGATCGTGGATCGCCTGAGCGTCGCCCAGTGCACGCAGACTCTGCAGTTCGGCACCGATCCGGAAGAGGACCGGGCTCACGGAATCGTGCAGGGATTCGGCAAGCCGATTCCGTTCGGCCTCGATCGCGAGCTCCGTCTGAGCTGCGGCCCTCTGTGCGCTGACGAGAGTGACGGCGGCTGTCGCGGCGGTCGATTGAATCTCCGCGATGACTCGATCACCGAATGACGAATACTCGCGGGTGCCGACGTACACGGCACCGAGGACACGACCTTCGTACACCATGGGCACTGCGAGCATTCCTCGCAGTGACTCCTGCGCCACGAGCGCGTCGAAGTCGTGAGTGATCCCGGCGTCGGACAGGTAGTCCCGGACCCAGACAGGTTTCTGCAGCATGATGCTCTTTCCGCCGAGTCCGACCCCCTCCGGCACCACCAGTCGGTGCAGAGCGTTGCTCTTCGTCCCCTGCCAACTGCGGTGAACCATCGCGCCGTCGACCTCGATGCGCCCGACGAGCGACATGTCGAAGTCGCCGATTTCCCGGATGCGCTGACCTGCCGTGGTCATAGCCGACGCTTCGTCGGTCAGGACGAGCAGTTCGGCACGCGAGAGCGCGAGGTCGTCGAGGATGGACGTCCTGACGTCCGAGTGCTTGAACTCGTGAGCTGCGGTATGCGTACTTTCCGACACCGGCTTTCCTCGATCTTTCTTCCCCCCGGCATTGGGCAACCCGTTCATGTCGGCTGGGTCACAGTGTCAGAGTATCGGACCGGCCGTCCAGGCTGATCAGGCACTCGAGCAGGAAGTAATCGCCCCAGATCAGCTCGTTCCGGGTAGCGAAGTCCCGGCGCTTGTCGAAGCAACCGTCCAAGAGGATCCCTGCCGGTCTGCCGTCGTGCGGTCCGGTCGGGGTGAGGTGGTCGAGGAGCGCATCCACATGGGCGACGGCCCTGTCCCGGAAGTCGGTCCGGTCGGGAACCAGTCGGGCGAGCTTGAGCAGCGCGGCAGCGGCGATCGCAGTGGCGGACGTGTCGATCGGAACGTGCGGCCCGGTGCCGGCGTCGAAGTCCCATGACACGATTCCGGCAGTCGGCGTGCGGTCCAGCCACCAGTCGGCCAGCCGGACGGCGGTCGGCAGGAAGGACGGCGACGCCCACTGCGCGGCCTGGGCGTACGCCACCATCGCCCACGCCTGCGCCCGACCCCAGGTGCTGTCGTCGTTCATACCCTTGTGGGTGTAGCGGTCCAGAAGCGCACCGTTGGACGTGTCGAACAGCGCCGACTGACAGACCGAACCATCCGCCCGGATGCAGAGCTCGATGTGCCGCTCCGCGTGACGGATCGCGGCGTCGAGGAACCGCGGGTCGCCGGTCTGCGCCGACGCCCACGACAGCAGCGCGACGGTGCCCGGGACGGCGTCGATGTTCGCGGCGCCCTCGCCGACCGCTTCCGCTTCTTCCGCTTCCGCGCCGAGCGGGATCACGCCCGCTCGATCGTTGAAGCTGGCGAACAGCCCGCGGGCACCCGCCAGTGCGATCTCGGATGCGCTCGCGCTTCCGGTGACGAGGTGGTTGACCGCCGCGCCGTACCAGAAGAGGAAGCCGCGGAAGGCGGTATCGGAGCTCTCCCTGGGCAGGACCTGCTCGGTGATCTCGTCGGCGAGTCGCGACAGGCGGTCCTCACCGGACGCCACGAAGCCGAGTGCGGCCAGTCCGCCCCAGAATCCGCCCGTCCAGTTTCCGTCGGCGGTGGTGGTCCATTCGCCGGATTCAGGGTCACCGTAATGCGGGAAGTTGCCGCTGGTCTGCTTGGCTGTCGAGTCGATACGGTCGAGCATCGAGTCGATGGCGGCGGTGTACCGGGAGCCGGTCACGACTGACCTCCGGTCACCAGAACCGACTTGAGCGTGCGCCCGTCCCGCATGTCGCCCATGGCCTCATCCGCCTTTCCGAGTGGGTACTCGGTGACCATCGAGGCGAGGTCGAACCGTGCTGCCAGCCGAGGTAGCGATTCGACGTATTCGAGGTGGTTGTGCGGGGAGAACGCCCAGCTTCCCAGCACCTGCAGCTGCTTCTTCGTGATGTAGTGGGGGTTGATCGGAGTGGTGCCGTGGTCCGTGTACTGGCCGACGACGAGGTACTTGCCGCCGCGCCGGGCGATGTCGATGCCCTCGGACACCGCCGTCGGTACACCGGCGGCCTCGATGACGACGTCGGCACCGCGCCCGCCCGTCGTTTCCGCGAGAATTCGGTCCAAGCGGGCCGCTCGATCCGTCTCAGCGAAGATGTCGATGTGGACGTCGCCAATGCCGGCCGTCCGCGCGACCTCCAGACGGTTGGCCGGTCCGCCGACGATGATCACCTTCGCCGCCCCGGCGAGCGTGGCGTACATGGCGCACGCCAGTCCGACCGGTCCGCTGCCCTGTACCACGACGACATCGCCTGCGTCAGGCTTGGCGATACCGTTCACCGCGTGGACGGCAGTCGGTCCGGCGCAACCGAGCGCGATCACCTGCTGCGGTGTCACCGAGGACGGGATGCGGACGATCGTCGAGCCGGGCTGGAGGTAGATCTGCTCGGACCACCCACCCGACAGGTGGGGCCAGTCGGCCGAAGACTGATTGATGCCGTACACCTTGCGGGTCTCGCACAGTGACGGTTCCTGCTGATCCTCGCAGTAGTAGCAGTGCCCGCACGGGATGTTGGATGCCCACGACACCGCATCCCCGACGCGAAGCTCCTCGCCGCGCGCGTCCGTTGTGACACCCTCGCCGAGGGCGTGCACTCGACCGACCGCTTCGTGCCCCAGGATGACCGGCACCGGTATGGGCAGGCGACCCTGCTGCAGGTGAATGTCCGTTCCACAGATTCCCGCGTGCGTCACGTCGACGACGACCGCGCCGGAGTCGGGATCCACGCGTGGGAACGTCCTCGGCGCCATGGCCTGCCCGAACTCTTCGAGCACCATCGCTGTGGCCGTGCTGGTGGCCGTGCCGGTGGTCGGGCTCGCCGGGTCCGTCTGCATCGCATTACTCATCGGATCACTTCCTTGCTGCGCAATGTCTGGACACGTGACTCGGATACTCCGAGCTCGTGCAGGATTTCGTCGGAATGTTCACCCACCGCGGGCACCCCTCGGCGTACTTGTGCGGGCGTACGGGACAAAGTGACGGGACTGCCGATCAGACGGGTCGTCCGCACACCCTCGACATCGACGTCGACGAGTGTGCCGTTGTGGCGGGCCTGGGGATGATCGAGCGCCTCCTGCAGGGTGAGCAGCGGTGCGCACAGCAGGTCGACCCCGTCGAACAGTTCCGCCGCCTCGGTGGTGCTCAGCCGTGCGATCAGTGGACGCAGGACAGCGTTGGCGGCCTCCTTGTTCTCGGCCTGGAGCTGTGGCGACGTGAAGGATGGCTGGACGGACAGATCGTCGATGCCGAGTGCTTTGCACGCCAGCTGCAGGGGGTTGTCGCGGAACAGGCCGAGCACCAGCAGCAGACCGTCCGTCGTCTCGAAGATGCCGCTGTACCAATCCGTCACCCAGTTGGTCTCACGCTGGTCCATGAGCAGCGTGGCACTTTCGAGGGTCTGCAGCGACAGTGCCGTATCGAAGAGGTTGACGCTGACCTTCTGGCCACGGCCGGAACGCTCGCGTTCGAACAGTGCGGCCAGAATCCCCTGCGCCAGGGCCATGCCCGATGCATAGTCGACCGTCGGCACCGGGTGCACGTACGCCGAGATCGACGGGTCGCCGCACGACCTCGCCATCCCGCTGAGCGCCTGCGCGAGCATGTCCTGGCCGGCCTTGTGGGCATACGGCCCGGTTTCCCCGAATCCGGTCGCGGTACCGTAGACAAGCCTGGGGTAACGCTCCTGCAGGTCGTCGTATGTCAACCCGAGCCGTTCGACCGCCGCGGTCCGGTAGCTGTGGATGAGAACATCCGTCGTCGCGAGCAGCTGATGCAGAATGTCCTTTCCCTCAGCAGATTTCAGATTGAGTGCGATGCTGCGCTTGTTACGGTTGACCGCGGCGAAGTAGGCGCCGGGGCGACCTGCCTCAAGTGAATCGCGATCCAGGCCCCGCAGCATGTCTCCATTGACACCTCGCTCGACCTTGATCACTTCGGCGCCGAGGTCGCCGAGGACCTGCGCCGCAACGGGGGCCTGCATGATCTCGCCGAGATCGAGTACCCGGATGCCGCTCAGCGCTTGCTGTTGAATGTGTTGCACGACGCCCTACTTTCCGTAAACCGATTTGGCGATGAGAAGTCGCTGAATCTGATTGGTGCCCTCATAGATCTGAGTGATCTTGGCGTCGCGCATCATCCGCTCCACCGGATAGTCACGCACATAGCCGTAACCGCCATGCAGTTGTAGCGCATCGGTGGTCACCGACATGGCATTGTCGCTGCACAGCAGCTTCGCCATGGCCACCTTTGCACGCGCCGCCGGATCCCCGTCCTGAATGAGTTGGACCGCGTCGTAAAGCAGCGAACGAGCCGACTCGATCTTGACGGCCATATCGGCGACCATGCCCCGCAGAAGCTGGAAGCGCGAAATGGGCTGGCCGAACTGGTCGCGGTTCGTCGTGTACGAGACGGCGGCGTCGAAAGCGCCCTGCGCAATTCCGAGGGCCTGCGCCGCGATGAGTGCGCGGCTGACGTTCAGTTCCGAGGAGATGTATTGGAACCCCTTATTGGGATCATTGACGACACGAACAGCGGGAAGCCGACAGCCGTCGAGGACGATATCGGCCGTCGGACTGCCGCGCATTCCCATCTTCTTCTCGGGCGCACCGAAGCTGACGCCGGCGTCGTCCTTGTGCACGATGAAGACACCGAGTGACTTGTCGCCGGTCTTCGCCAGGACCGCGTACCAGTCGGCCCACGGCGCATTACTGATAAATCGCTTCTGCCCATTCAGAATCCAGTCGGATCCATCCTGTATTGCGGTCGTCGCGATGGCCGACAGGTCCGATCCCACGCGCGGCTCGGTCATGCACCACGCAGCGCCTGCGGAGCCCGACGCGACACCTGGTACTACCAGTTGCTTCAACTCGTCGGAGCCCTGACTCAGCACTGTGGACGTGCCCGCCCAGTTGACCAGCATCACCAGCGCCGAGCTTGCGCAGGATGCTGCGACTTCCTCCACTGCGATGATCTGGGAGAGGAGATCGGCTCCACTCCCACCGAGGCTCTCGGGATGCGCAAGTCCGGGCAGGTCGTTGCTGCACAGGGCCGCCCACGATTCGGACGGGAATCGCTCCTTGTCATCCACGTCGGCGGCATGCGGTGCGATCTTGGTCTGCGCGAGTTTGCGGACGCTCGCGCGGAACTCGAGGTGTTCGATACTCATGAATTGCTCCTGGTGTCTGCGGGGAATGTGATGATTCGGGAGTCGACGGTCACAGCGGTGGCCAGGTCAGACCCGTCACGGAGGGTGGGACGCCGTCCGCGGCGGCACGGCCGGCGACATCTTCGGGAAGTCCGGCGCGGCGCAGGACTTCATCGGTCTTGACGCGGGTGTCGGTGACGCGCCGTTTCGGTCCGCCGGAGAACATGGGGACCACCGGGACCGAATCCAGTGCAAATTCCGGATCCCTGGCCACGATCTGGTCGAACGTGGACAGCTCGTGCGGTTCGAGCACCGGTGTCACGCACGCATCCACGTCGGCGAACACCGCGGTCCACTCCACCATCGTCTTCTTCTCGAACTCGGTGGTCAGCGATTTCTCGATGAGGTCCCAGGTGGACTCGTCGAAATGATTCGGTACGGCTCCGAGGTCGAGGGTGGTCCACATCCGCTCGAAAAATGCCACCTCCAGGGCACCCACCGCGACGTATCGACCGTCGGAACAGCGATAGCACCGATAGAACGGCATCGACCCGACCAGTACGCCACATCCGCGGCCGGGCAGCGTCGGCGTCTGCCAATCGACGAAGTTCATTCCCATCATCGACAGGACGCCGTCGACCATGGCGGAGTCGATATACCGGCCCCTTCCTGTTCGAGTCCTGTCGTACAACGCGCCCAGAATGCCGAAGGCCGACAGCAACCCACCTCCCGCGAAGTCGGCGACCAGGTTCAAAGGCGGGACCGGCGGCTGATCCGATGGGCCGAAGGCCCCGAGGGCACCCCCGATCGCGAGGTAGTTGATGTCGTGACCGGCGCGTTGCGCCATCGGTCCGTCCTGGCCGTAGCCCGTCACGCTGCAGTAGACGAGTCCCGGATTGAGGGCAGACAATTCCGCGTAGCCGGCGCCCAGCCTGGCCGCGACACCGGGCCGGAATCCCTCCATGAAAACGTCAGCTTCCGAGACGAGCGTTCGCAGGGCCTGGCGGCCGTCCTCGGTCTTGAGATCCAGCGATATGAATTCCTTGCCTCGAGACAGTGCCGGCACCGGAAGCCCGGAACGACCACCACCGATCGCGATCACGTCTGCACCGAGATCCGCGAGCAGCATGCTCGCGTATGGTCCGGGTGCCAGACGTGTCATGTCCAGTACCCGAACCCCCGCAAGTGGGCCCGTCGTTGCGGTCATCGTCGTCCTCCAGAGTCAGTCGGTACCTCGTGTGATGCCAATCCTGGCGTGGTGACTGCACTCACACCATCTCCATGTGGAGGTATGGCGTCACACCCGTTCTCCCTCACACTGAGGCGCACATCCTCAGCACGGGACGCTCCGAACTCGACAGGAATAGCAATGGAAACCACTGCGATAGAGACCCTTCCAGACACCACCACAGGGGATTACGAGCGGATTCTCTCTGCCGCGGAGACCGCCGCGACGTCACTCGCCCGAACGGACCCGAGCCGACGGGCACAGATTCTGCGGTCGATGGCCGAAGCACTCGACGCAAACGGAGCGGAATTGGTGCCGCTGGCGGCCGCCGACAGTTCGCTCCCCGAGGCGCGCCTCCGCGGCGAAGTCTCGCGAACCACGATGCAGCTTCGAATGTTCGCCGATGTCGTCGAAGAGGGCTCCTGGCTGGAGGCCATCATCGACACAGCAGATCCGGACGCGCATCCCGCTCCGCGCCCCGACCTGCGGCGGATGCTTGTACCCACCGGACCCGCCGCGGTGTTCGGTGCGAGTAACTTTCCGTTCGCGTTCGGGCTCGGCGGCGGAGATACCGCTTCCGCATTGGCCGCCGGCTGTCCCGTCGTCGCCAAAGCACATCCCGCTCAGCCGCGATTGACCGCCGCCTACGCGCGGGCGATCGACGAGGGACTTCGTGCGGGCGGCGCCCCGGACGGCACGTTCGGGGTGGTGCAGGGCGCCGACGTCGGACGTCTGCTCGTTCAGGATCCCCGCATCACGGCCGTCGGATTCACCGGTTCGACATCGGGTGGCCGGGCTCTTGCAGATTTGGTAGCCAGTCGGCCGTACCCCATCCCGTTCTACGGCGAGCTCGGCAGTATCAACCCGGTGTTCGTGACACCTGCCGCGGCTGCGGAACGGTCGGGAAAGATTGCGGGCCAATTCCTCGAATCATTACTCCTCGGCGCCGGTCAGTTCTGTACCAAACCGGGGATTCTGTTCGTCCCCGACCAGAGTTCGATCGAGTGGCTCGTCCGAACCGCGGTCGCGGACGATTCTTTCCGTCTGCTGCACAGCGGAATTCGCCAATCGTTCCTCGACGTGTCCCGGGAGATCCTCGAGCACCCGGACGTCCGGCCGGTGTCATCGCCCGAGCAGAGCGATCTGGACGATCTGTCGGTCCGCCCGGTGATCGGCGTGACCGACGCTCGGGCGTTGCATCGAAACTCACATGCCCTGATCAAAGAGTGCTTCGGTCCATTCGGATTGATCGTGACCTACACATCGGTCGCGGAACTTTACGCGACGGTGGCTGTCCTGCCGGGCACGCTGACGGCGACCGTCCACGGCACCGACGATGACCACGATGCCGCAGCACTGCTCGACGCACTTGCGCGCTACGCGGGGCGCGTCATCTGGAATGGATGGCCCACCGGTGTCGCCGTCAGTTGGGCCCAGCACCACGGTGGTCCGTACCCGGCCACCAACTCCGTTCACACGTCAGTCGGCGCTACCGCGATTCGGAGGTTCCTGCGGCCGGTCGCATACCAATCGGTGCACGAAGCGCATCTGCCTCCCGCACTCGTCGACGCGAACCCGTGGGGTATCCCACGCCGGGTGAACGGCCACCTGTCGTAGGGCCCACGGCCCGCGCACTTTCTGGGTGCACCAAGCTGCCCCCAGAAGAGAGCTCTGCCGGTTCACCGCTGCCATCTGACGGCCCGGCCACGGCGAGGAAGCCCCTTGCGGAATGCGAGGATGCGGCGGCGGGCGGTCAGGTCCGGGCGCGATGTCGGTGAGCCGCTGCTGGGGGACATGTCGTTCCCACTGCTCAACACGGGTAATGGTTGCAGTAGTTCAGAGATTCCAGAGTTGGAGCAGTGCGGCGCGCAGCTGGCGGAGACGATTTCGTGATCGTGGTCAGTCGGGGATTGGGGTGCCCGAGGCCGGCGAGCTGGTGCTCGGCGTCCGCAACGAAATCGGCTGTACGTCTGTTCGAGTCAGCCGGAGGTGGCCGGAACTCCGAAGACAGCGGTCGTCCGGGACAAGGGGAGTCATGGTCCGCAACAACGCCGACGAGGGATATGACTACCGGGTCCGCACCCTGGATTTCGCGAGCTTGGACACACCGTTGCGACGAGTCCCGGGAACTTGCCGCCGCGCCGGCTAACGACGATCACGCCCGAGTGCGCTGCAACCAACGACACGACGGACTCCCTCGGGAGTCCGTCGTGTCGTTGGGAAGTGGGTATCAGTGTGTGGTGGTGTCGGGAGGTTCCGGTGCCGGGTCGGCGACCGTGATCATTCCGCCGTCCTCGTCGACGAAGTACAGGACGACTGCGCCGATCATCGGTCCGACGGCGAGGGTGGAGAACGCCGCTAGGAACGAGCCGGTGGCGGAGAAGACCGCGCCGATCGCGAGAGGGACGAGAGTGCTGGCGATCTGCCAGAAGGCGTTGGAGGCGCCGGCGGCGGTACCGGTGACCTCGCTCGAAACCAGACGCGGAATCATCGCGACGATCAGTGGCAGGTATCCGTATCCGACCAGGCCGAGGACGGGTGCCGCAATCAGGAGCGCCGGGACGTTGTCCAGGGTGCCGAAGAAGATCAGGATGGCGGCGAACAGTGCGAGGATGACGATCGCGGGCTTTCGGGCGCTGCCGACTTTGTCGCCGAGCATTCCGATGAGGGGCTTGCTGAACACCGCCACGCCCGCGAAGATGGCCACGATGAATCCGGCGGTGGTGCTGGAGACTCCATGTCCTTTGATGAGGAGGGCGTTAGACCAGGTGACGAATCCGTATGTGCCCCAGAAGCCGCCGAACCCGGCGAGTGAGAGCAGCATCAGGTCGCGGTTGGTGGTCAGTGTCTTCCAGGCGGAAGGGCGTTTGCCGTCACGGTTCGTGGCGCGCTGGTTGACGACCGGTCCCGGCCGAATGATTACGTAGCAGGCGACTGCGGTCACGACCGAGATGGCACCGAAAAGATGGTAGGAGGCGTGCCAGCTGTAGTGGTTGATCATCCATGGGACGACGGTGTTGGCGATGACGGTGCCGAGTGAGGTGGCGGAGGTGAACAGTCCCATGACTTTGCCGAGTTCTTTGGGCTTGAACCAGCTTGCAAGGAGTTTGACGCCTGCGGCGTAATCCGCGCCGGCGAAGAAACCGACGACTGCCTGCACACCGATGCCGATCGCCGCAGAGGTGGTTGATCCGAAGACCATCATGAAGACACCTGCGCCAACAAGCGACGCGGTGACCACCTCGCGGCCACCGAATCGGTCGGACAGCACCCCCGTGAGGGCGTTGGAGCAGACGTATCCGATGTAGTACGCGGTGGCGAACACGCCGAGGCTGGCGAGTGGCACGCCGAGATCCTCGCCGACGAAGACCGATGCCGGACCCCAAGTGGAGCGATCGACGGAGGTCATGGTGAAGGCGAGCCAGCAGAGTACGAGTACTACCCACCGATAGCGGTTGCGTACCTGCTGATCAGGGGATGCTGAAATTGTCTGCACGAGGTAGTTCCTGTCTGGTCTCGGCGCGATTGCTCAGGGTCTCGGGTTGGGCTGCAACCCGGATCTCATCGGAGAAGATCGTTGCCGTTTAGTGGAATAGCGTTGGCGCAGTCGAGGTGTGGAAGTGGGCGGTGAACGTCACGAGTAGGCACGTCGCTGTAAAGCTGAGGTTGAATCACCTTGGACCGGTCGAGCGCTACACCTGTTCTATCAAGGTGATCGTGTTCACACAATAGGTGCGTCCGTTTATGGATCAATTGCACGCTATGCGGACGTAATCTGCCTGTATCGGCTCAGCCATCGGATGCCACGCGGACCGGCCTGGTAGTCGCCACGCGATACTTCAGTCGCGCGGCGTGCAGCTCGCCGTTCCAGAACGGCGCGACTGCCGACAAGGCTTCAGATTTCCGCCAGCTCCTTGCGGATCTGCTCGGCGGCTTTCTGGAGTGCGGTGAGGATTGATCCCCTCATGTGGTCGAGTGAGACACGCGATGACTGGGCGGAGACGTTGAGGGCTGCGACTGCGTGGCCTTCAGCGTCGCGGACGGGCACGGCGATCGAACGAACCCCCTCGGTGAGTTCTTGGTCCGCCAGCGACCACCCCTCGTCGCGGGCGTCGATGATCTTCGCGCGCAATTCGGTGGCGTCGATCGTGGTGGCCTCGGTGTAACTGTGGGTGTTCACGGTCGCTAGATAGGCGTCGAGTTCGGTATCCGTGCGGTCCGACAGGAGCACCCGACCGGTGGCGACGGCGTAGGCCGGCAGACTCGTCCCGACCACGATTTCGACCGTGAGGACCCGGTCGGCCTGGACCCGGTCGACGTAGAAGATCTTGTCGTGGTGCAGCACGGTGAGGGACGCCGTCTCCTGTGTCTGCTCGGCGAGGCGCTCGAGGTAGGGCCGGACGATATCGGGAAGGCCGCTGCTCAGGACGTAGGCATCACCGATCTCGAGTACCGCGGGGCGGACGGTGTAGGCGGTGCCGTCGTAGGACAGGTAGCCCATGTACTCCAGTGTCAGCACGAAACGCCGGGCGGCGGTGCGGGTGATGCCGGCGAGGGTCGCGACCTCGGTGACCGACAGGGGGCGGCGTTCTCGCCCGAACAGTTTGAGTACCTCGAGCCCCCGGCCGAGAGCTTGAACGTGGTCGCGGTTCTGTTCCTGGGGCATCGTGGTCGCTTCGTTCTCGCTCACAGGCTCAACCTATCTACTTCGCGGGGTGCTGCCGACTGGGTGTGTGCATCGGTACCGCGGATCCCCCAGAGGCTGAGGACGATGCATACCGTGTACAGCGCCACAGCGGCTGACCAGCCGGTCGCGAATCCGCCGGTGTGGTCGGTCAGCAGGCCCATCAGCGCGGGCCCGCAGGCGAATCCGAGGTACATCCCGACCGCGATGGCGCTCGAGGCGCGGCCCACGGTGCTGGTCTGAACCACGCGGAGCGCGCCGGCCATCAAGACCACGTTGGCCGCGAGCGCGGTCGCGCCGTGGATGCCGACGCCGAGCCACAGTAGGGGAAGCCATCCCAGAAGTTGGGCGCCGAGTAGGGCGAGTGCGCCGAGCGTGGAGCCCGATGCGAGGATCAGCAGCAGGACGAAGGGGCCGGTTTTCCCGGCAAGCGCCCGGCCCCAGCCGATCCGCGCGGTGACACCGATCAGGCCGGCAGCCGCTGCGGTGAGCCCGGCCACGGTCAGGTTCAAACCCATCTCGTCGTGCGCGAACAGCGGAAGATAGACGTTGGTGGCTTGAAGGGCGGCGCCGGAGAACAAGGCGTAGGCGGCGAATAGCCAGATTGCCGGGGGCAGCGATCGGTGCTCGGTACGGCCGGAGGAAGGTGGACCGACCCCGAGCGCGCTCGCCGACCGACGCGACCGAGCGCGAGACGGTGCGAAACGCCAGGCCAGGATGGCCGAGATGCCCGCGACGGCGGCGCCGACCCACAGCGGGCCTCGCCATCCCCAGGCAAGCGCCAGTGTGGGGCATCCGATGCCGGCGGCGAGTTGACTGGCCTGCACCCCCGACTGCTTCACTCCGATCCAGGGTGACCGCTTGGCCGGTGGGGCGTGGTCGCTGATCACGCGATTGGTGACCGGGTTCGACAGAGCCTGCGCTGCCCCGGACAAAGCCATGGCTGCCAGCAACCACAGGTAGTTCGTCGACAGCGCCGCGACGACGAACGAGAGTGCGGCGCCCGCGAATACCGTGACGAGCAGGGCGCGAGCGGGGAAGCGATCACTGAACCGGCTGAAGGCCAGGGACAGGGCAGCCGCTGTCAGGAAGGTGAGCGTGGCAAGCATCCCGAACTGCACCGCGGTGATACCGAGCGAGTCGATGACCAGCGCACTCGTCGAACTCAGCCCGTAGGTCAGCAGCGGCCCGATAGCCATGGCAGCAGTCAACAGCGGCAGCAGTCCTCGGAAATCGCGGTTGTTCACTGCAGGTACTCCATCGACAGTCCTATTGCCGCGCGACGATGCGCACGGTCGCCTCATCAGGCGTCCGCATAGCGTTCAAGCATTCTATCTTCGGACGCCAGTGTCGCAGTCTCTGGGGGGGTGTTGCCTACTGTTGCCGCCCTAGGATGCTTCGTGCGCCGCCAAAGTGTCGCAACGGATAGCGGGGATGCCGATGGAACAAACCGTGATCACTCGGCGACTGGGCGGACGTTCGCGTGCCCCCGCAGCAGGCCGTGCAATCAGATTTCGATTCCGGCGCGCAGTTCCAGGGAGATCCGGCCGGCGGTTTCGAGGAGCGGGGGAAGGTACCGCGGAATTAGGGTGCGCGCAGGTTCGTGTGTTTGGTACATCGACACCGTGAGCGCGCCGACGTCGCGGCCGGTTCGGGAGCGAAGCGGCACGGCCAACGCTTGCACGCCGACGTCGAGAACCTGGTCGGCGAAGGCCCAGCCCTGACGGCGGATGATGTCCAACTCGCGCTCGAGTCGATTGCGCTCGTCCTTTGCGAGCGCGGGGCGAGAGTCCTGGGTAGCCGTGACATCGAGATGCCGATCCAGCTCGGACTCGGGAAGTGCGGCCAGCAGCACCTGTCCAGCCGCGGTCCGGCGGGCAGGCATCCGGCTACCCGCCTTCAAGGACACCGACATGCCGGACGCGACGTCCACCCTGCTGACATACCGGATGTCCGGGCCTTCGAGCACGGTCACGGACGCGGAGGTTCCCAGGTTTTGCGCAAGTGCCGCGAGGTGCGGCTGGCACACGTCGGCCAGGGTGAACCTCGACAGATTGGCATAGCCCAGCTCGAGTACCTGCGGCGTCAGGGTGAACTTGCGGCCGGAGACCTCGACGAATCCGAGTTCGACGAGCGTGTGCAGGAATCGCCGCGCCGCGGAGCGGGGAAGTCGGCACCGATCTGCTACCTCGGTCAGCGTGAGGTCGCGATGCTCGCGGTCGAAGGTGGTCAGCACCGCGATGGCGCGTTCGAGTGATTGGACCGCGTCCTTCGGCCGGGCTGGCCGCACGGGCGTCGACGACGGTATGCCGTCGGCCGCGCTCCTGGCTCGCGTCATCTGCTCCCTCTCCGGTGGCTGCACTCGCTGAGCGGCTCCATTGGATCCCACTACCAAGAGTCTAGTGAAGTTCGCTCTGCGCGCATATGCGCGTGCTGTCCGGTGGCCTCGTCGTTGGGGTTGCGCGCGATGAGGTCGGCAGGGTTCGACGCATCCGGTGCCTGAAATGGCGAGGACCTGGGGCCTTGGGTCCGAGAGGTAAGGCCGTCCATGGTTGACGCTACGAAGCGGTTTGTGTCAAAGTTCTCGCACCGGTCAAATTTCGCGCAACTGCGCGCTATGCGGATGTCAATACCGCGGAAGATCGAAAGGACTCCCATGCTGACGCAAGACCAAAACACCCTGCTGGTACAGACGGACCCCGATACGCCGATGGGCCGGCTCTTTCGCCGATACTGGATCCCGGCGTTGCTGGCGGAGGAGTTGCCTGAGCCGGATTGCGCTCCGGTCCGGGTCAAGTTGCTCGGCGAGCAACTGATCGCATTCCGCGACACCCAGGGCCGGCTCGGTCTGCTCGACGAGTTCTGCAGTCACCGCACCGCCTCGCTGTACTTCGGCCGCAATGAGGACTGCGGACTGCGCTGCGCGTACCACGGCTGGAAGTACGACGTCGAAGGCAACTGCATCGACATGCCATCCGAGCCGGAGGACTCGAAGTTCAAGTCCCGGATCAAGCAGAAGGCGTACCCGTGTGTCGAGCGCGGCGGCGTGATCTGGACCTACATGGGCCCACCCGAGCTGAAACCCGAACTGCCCGAACTCGAGTGGGCGATGCTCGGCGAGGGCCACCGATTTATCTCGAAGCGCCTGCAGGAGACGAACTACCTGCAGGCGATGGAGGGCGGGATCGACTCGAGTCACGTCTCGTTCGCCCACCGGTTCAACCTCGACGACGATCCGATGCACTCGGGAACCGAGGGCAACAAGTACCTCAAGGCCGACACCCGACCGAAGTTCGAGGTCGCCGAGAGCGACGGCGGTCTGGTCATCGGGGCCCGCCGCAACGCCAACGACGAGGAGTACTACTGGCGGATCACGCAGTGGATCATGCCCTGGTACACCATCATTCCGCCGTTCGGAACGCACAACCCGCTCGGCGGGCACGCGTGGGTGCCGATCGACGACGAGACGTGCTGGGCGTGGAGCATCAACTACCACCCCACCCGGGAACTGCGCGACGACGAACTCGCGTCGATGCGCAACGGCGACGGAATCCACGCCAAGTACATCCCCGGGACCTACCGGACGCTGGCCAACAAGGACAACGACTACCTGATGGACCGTGAGGCCCAGCGGCGGAAGAAGACGTTCTCAGGCATCGAGGGCATTGCCGCGCAGGACTTCTCCCTGCAGGAGTCGATGGGTGAGATCTGCGATCGCACGAAGGAACGGCTCGGTACCTCGGACGCGGGCATCATCTTGGCTCGGCGTCGGCTGCTGGCCGCGCTCGAAGAGCTCGAGGCGGGGGCCCTGCCCGGGATGAAGCCCGAACATCAGCGTGTGCGGTCGACCTCGGTCCTGCTGCCGAAGGCGACGCCCTTCAAGGAGGGTGCCGAGGATGCGCTCCGCATGGTCGAGGGCGAAGACTTCGTCTCCATCTGACCACCCAGGCAACGAGAACAAGGAGTCCGTCGTGACCAACAGCGCCGACATCGACATCGCACCGACGCGCTCGGTAGCCGGCCCGCCGAGGCTGGTCCGCGCCGCGGTGTCGATGCCCGACATGACGACGACCGTCCGTCAACTCGACACCGACGCGGCGGTCGGTGCGGTGGGCTGGCTCGAAGTCGAATCCTCCGCGGTGTGCGGAACCGATGTCGGACTGTATCGGGCCGGACTGGACTCGCCCACCGTGCTCGGCCATCACGTCGTTGGGACCGTCGTCTCACTCGACGAGACACAGTCGACCGCGTGGCGCGTGCGGCCCGGCGACCGGGTCGCATTGGAGGAATACCTGCCGTGCCTGCGGGCGGACTGCCCGGCGTGCCGCATCGGGGACTACCGCATGTGCCCACACACCGATCTGTTCGCGGGAAAACAGCGAGTGGGCCTTCTCTCGGCGGACGACGGGGCGGGCCTGCACGGCGGCAACGCCGAATACATGCAGCTCAGCGCGAACAGTCTCGTGTACCGGCTACCGGCGGATCTCGATGCGGATCTCGCGGCATGGACGCAGCCCTTCGCCAACGCGCTCGACTGGACGGTCGACGCCGGCGGGGCCAAGGAAGGCTCCACCGTCGTCGTGATCGGCCCCGGCTACCACGGCATCGCCGCGGTAGCCGCTGCCCGAGCCGTCGGCGCCGCCCGCATCGTCGTCATCGGGGTGCCGCAGTCGGCTGGCCGCCTCGAGATCGCCGAATCGCTCGGTGCGGTACCGGTGATCAACAACAACCACAGCCTCCCCGAGCTGATCCTGCGAGCAACCGGCGCCGAGGGAGCCGATGTACTACTCGACACCGTCGGACTCGGGGGAGAGGCCGTTGCCGCCGCCGCCCGCGTGCTGCGCAAGCGGGGTCGGCTCGTCATCGGCGGACTGGGCTCGACCCCGGTCTGCGAACTCGATCTCAAATCCCTGGTACGCGGCGCCAACACCATCGTCGGTGTCCGCGGCCGCTCCCCCGATGCGGTCGCACGCAGCATCGAACTCCTCGCCGACGGGCGATCAGGCTTGGAGATCGTGCCCTCCGTCGACGTCGATCTGGATCAGGTCGACGACATGCTGGGACGGATGGCCACCGGACTGGGGCCGGTGAGTCCGCACGTCGTCATCCGCCCGCAGCTGCGCCGCCCGACCGATCAGAAACGAGGAACGTTGTCATGAGCGAGATGACACCACGCCGACTGTCCTATGTGGCACGAATTGTACTGGTGCCTTTAGGGGAATCGGGTCACAGAGTCGTCGAGCAGATGGCTGCGGCCGGGCTGACCGAGGTGCAGGTGGTCACCGAGCGCGCGCCGAACGAGGCAGCCGTGCGCGACATCAGCGCCGACACCACCACCATGCGCCGTATCGACGAGTTGGTTACCGAATCGGACATGGTCATTCTCATCGGCTCGGTGCTGCCCCAAGTCCCCGTCGGTTTCGCCACCGCGATGGCCGAAGCGGCCCGCCAGTCGGGCAACCTGCTCGCCGGTGTCCTGGTCGATCAGCAGGACTGGGACAGCCCGCAAGGCGCCGAAGCGATGGCAGTACTGAGGATGGAACTCGACATGCTGGTGTCCATCACCCAGGTCTCTCTCGCCACCGCCTTCGTCGATGTCCTCAAGGGGGGATACCGCACCGCGGGTGCATACGCGCCAGTTCTCTCGACCCCAAGGATCTGAAAATGACACAAGAGACCAACCACCTCCTGGTCCGGCAACAACGACTCGAATCCGATGGCGTGTTGTCGCTGACCCTGGAACGACCGGACGGCGCCGCCCTGGCTGAGTGGGAGCCCGGAGCACACATCGACATCGTGCTGCCCTCCGGGACCGTTCGGCAGTACAGCCTGTGTGGTGACCCCACCTACAAGGCCGCCTACCGGATCGCCGTCCTGAAAGAAGACGAGGGACGTGGTGGGTCGAAGGAAATCCATGACAGTGTCCGGGTGGGGGATCTCCTGGCGGTGCGTGGCCCCCGCAACCACTTCGCCCTCGAGCCCGCACCCCACTACCTCCTGATCGCCGGAGGAATCGGGGTCACTCCCATTCTTCCGATGGCACGACAGCTGTCGCGGGAGAACGCCAGCTGGTCCGCACTCTACGGTGGCCGAAGCCGCGCGACGATGGCATTCGTGGAGGAGTTTCGCGGTCTCGGTGAGGTGAACGTCTCTCCCTCGGACGAATCCGGAAACCTCGACCTGGCAGCCGCCCTGGCCGACGTTCCGGCCGGTACCGCGGTGTACTGCTGCGGCCCCGAAGGCCTACTGCAGGCGGTGAAGTCGGTGTGCGGTCCGGTGCTCGGTGACGAGGCGATTCATTTCGAGCGGTTCGGCGCTCCCGTCGTGGGGGCGGACCCTGCCGCGGCAGCGGGAGCCTCGGACGGGCAGTCGCCCACCGAATTCGACGTCGAACTGCGTCGTACCGGCTGCACGTTGAAGGTGCCCGCCGACCGCACTCTGCTCGAAGTCGTCCTCGAAGCGAACCCGGACATCCTGTACTCCTGCGAGGATGGCTTCTGCGGGTCCTGCGAAACCCGCGTGCTCGACGGAGTTCCCGAACATCACGATTCGATCCTCTCTCAGGCAGATCGTGAGAAGGGCGAGACGATGATGATCTGCGTCGGACGTTCCCGCACACCCACTCTGGTACTCGACGCTTGACGTCAAAGGAAGCTGTGGGGAGCCGGGCGTCATTGTTCCGACGGTAGAAGCGGCCACGCCTCATCCCTGAAGCCGGGTGAACCACGCCGCCTGGGCATCTGGTGATGGTCACTGTCCGCGAACCGCGATGAGATGAGTCACGCCGCAAATAGGGCGCGGAGCCCGTGAGTTCCTAACTGTGCGGCCCTCATACCTCAACCACCAACTAGCCAGACGGACGGGCGGTGAGGCCACGACTGCGAGTCGACCGCCGTTTCCGGTATGGCGATCTGGGACTGTCCAAATCAGCCGATCAATCCCGCCACGGAAAAGCACCGGGCCCGAGTCTGGAAGCCTTCGCCAGGTGGAAGTCGATGCCAGTATTCGCACACCCCCTTTCGACACTGGGCCTACGCACATGATCGATGGTCGTACCCTTCCGATACGTGGGAGGGAGTGCTGCGCGACATCGTGCAGTCAGGTGGGCGAGTCTCCCGTCGTGGTCTGCGCGCACGCTCACTCCAAGGCGGTAGCACGCACTGTTGCGGTTCAGGTGGGGGAGAGGATGGCGCTGTGGTCGGCGATGATGTGGGCGGCGAGGTCGCGGCCGGGGCCGTGGTCGAGTGGCAGGGGTGGGGTCGAGGGTCAGGTCGGGGTGGGGTGTGATGGCGGGGCTGGTGGAGAGGATCCAGGCGAGGGTGTCCTCGTTGTGCCGGGGCCGGTAGGCGAGGCCGTCGATGTCGGGGTCGGCGTCGGCGGCGCGGACGGCGTGGGCCCAGCGGCGGGTGGTGACGTAGTGCCGGGCTTCGTATTTGGTGAGCCAGAGGTCTTGTCCCTGAGGTTGCGCCGACCTACGACGAGGTGGCGATTTGTATCCGGATCCGGATACGGCTCGACGCCGACTTGGCGTTTTGTGTCTCATTCGCCATAGCGCCTGCTCGCGGGGTGTGAGTGGTTTGCTCATGGTTTCAGGGTGCGTCCGGTACGCATGTTGGGGGTAGGGCGAGTGATGCATGGTGCATCACCTCGGGCGTTCTTGCGGACCCAACCGCGGGAACTGGCGGCGGGCCACACCGGACGTCGAGTCCGTCGCCAGGATTGCGAGACCAGTGCGCTGCGCGGTGGGCGAGGGAATCGGTCAGGCGAGTGTTACGCGGTGATTCGTTCTTGTAAACAACGGGCGTTTCGGCTCTGCAGGGCTGGACGGCGCTGCTGGATCCAGTGTATACAGTGAATATGTCGCCTACATCACAAGAGTTCGGGTCTCCAGAAGGGGACCTGACGTCCCGGCTCCGGACCTCGATCGTCGAGGGCATTTACCCCCCTGGGCATCGACTGGTGCAGGAGGAACTGGCCGATCGGTTCGGAGTGTCCCGGATCCCGCTGCGCGAGGCTATCCGAACCCTCGCGGGGGAGGGTCTGCTGCGGTCGGTCCCCGGCCGCGGCACGTTCGTCACCGCGCTCGATCTCGATGAGATCGACGAAATCTACGACCTTCGCCGGCTCGTCGAGCCGAGCTTCGCCGAGCACGTCACCGAGCGGGTGTCACGGAGAGACATCAGCCGATTCGAGGCGATGGCCGAACAGATGGATCAGGTGGCCGAGACCGGGGCCGATGTGTGGTCGCGCACGAATCTGGTGTTCCACCTTGACATGTACCGGCTGTCGCGCCTGCCGATGCGCTACGAGATCATCGCGCAGATGTATCACCGGCTCGAGCCGTATTCCCGCTACTACGTTCACGGGACGTGTGCCTACGACCGGGTGCAGGACGAGCACAAGGCCATGGTGCAAGCCCTCGCCGACGGCAATTCCGAAGAACTGGCGCGCCAGATCGTCTTGCACATCGACGGCGGGCAGACCGGTCTGCACCGCGCGTGGGAAAACTCGGCCGAGGACATGCGTACCTACTGGGCGGAGCGCACCTGATGAGACGTCGGACGGTCTCGATCAATACCGATATCGGCGAGGGATTCGGGGTGTGGGGGGTCGGCGACGAGGCGCCACTGATGGACCAGGTCACCGCCGCGAACATCGCGTGCGGGTTCCACGCGGGCGATCCTGACATCCTGCGCCGGACCTGTGAAATGGCTGCTGCACGCGGCGTTTCGGTGGGTGCGCAGGTGTCGTATCGAGATCTGGTCGGTTTCGGTCGTCGCTTCATCGATGTCCCCACACCCACCCTGGTCAACGACATCGTCTACCAGATCGGTGCCCTGCAGGCTTTCGCCCGGATCGCCGGGACATTCGTGTCTTACGTCAAGGCGCACGGCGCGCTCTACAACACCGCTGCACGGCATCAGGGACAGGCAAGCGCGATCGTGGAAGCGATCGGCCTGCTCGATGCGGGACTTCCCGTTCTCTGCCAGTACGACACGGTGCTGTGGAAAACCGCCCTCGATGCCGGATTAACGCCTCATGCCGAGGTTTTCATCGATCGGTCGTACACCGATGACGGTCTGCTCGTGTCGCGGTCGCATCCGGATGCGCTCATCGTCGACCCCTCGGAGGCTGCGACACGTGCCGTGCACATGGTCGAGACCGGGTCGGTGGGCTCGGTAGCTGCCCGGTCCGTCACGGTGGTTCCAGACGATGCCGCGACGATTGCGATGTGTATCCACAGTGACACCCCGGGTGCGGTCGACATCGCTCGGCAGACCCGGTCGATGCTCGAGCAGAATGGCCAGACGCTGGTTCCGATCGGTGGTGGGCGTCATGGTTGAGGCCAGCAACCTTCTCCGGGCCGGCGATCGCGCCTGGATCGTCGACATCGCCCCAGACCGCATCGCCGCACTCGTCGCCGCCGCGCGGGCGCAGACGTGGTCGGCACTGGTGGAGGACGTCGTTCCCGCCGCACGCTCCATCATGTTCCGCGCCCACACATCGTCCGATATGGGACTTCTCGCCGACAACGTTCGCGATCTGCTTGCAACGACCGATACCGAAGCATCGGCTGCATCCCCCGAGCGGGCACCGCTGGTCATTCCGGTGCGATACGACGGGGACGACCTCGCGGAGGTGGCTCGCACGCTGGGGATGACCGTGGAGGCAGTCGTCGAGGCGCACACCTCCGCCGTGCATCGCGTCGGCTTTTTCGGCTTCGCACCGGGTTTCGCGTACATCGACGGCCTGCCCGAGTTGCTCAAGTTGGCCCGGCGAACCTCGCCGCGCCCTCGCGTCGGGGCCGGCCTCGTCGCGATCGCGGGCACGCAGACCGTCGTCTATCCGGGTGGAACCCCGGGCGGGTGGCACCTGATCGGATCGACATCCGAGGTGCTGTGGGACATCAACGCGGCAACTCCCAGCCGACTGTCCGTGGGGGACCGGGTGCGCTTCGAGGCGGTGGAATAGATGACGATCACGCTCGTCGACCCTGTCCGTCTCCTCTCAGACACAGTGGATCCCGCACGGGTGACCGTTCTCGACGCGGGTCTGAGCACGACGCTTCAGGATCTGGGCCGGCCCGGATTCGCCCACCTCGGGGTCACCGTGTCCGGTGCCGTTGACCGCACGAGCCTTACGCTGGCGAACCGCCTCGTCGGCAATGCGGACGGCGCAACCGCGTTCGAGAACACGTTCGGTGGGCTCGCAATCACGGTGTCCACCGATCGGTATGTGGCTGTCACCGGCGCCACCGTCGACATCCACATCGACGGCCGCGCCCCGACCGAAGGGCGGCGGACACTGCTGCGGGCAGGGCAGGTTCTGACCCTGGGCCGGCCTGTCACAGGGCTGCGTGCGTACCTTGCGGTCGAAGGTGGAATCGAGACCGAGAAAGTGTTCGGCTCCGCGGCAACCGACTGCCTGTCCGGACTCGGCCCCGTGAGAGTACGAACCGGGTCTGAATTCGCGCTTGGAACAGCAATTCACATACCGCCCCATAATGTTCCGCTCGAACTGACGCCGCCGCGCCTTCCCGTCGGAGCAGTCGAAGTATCCTTCCGCTGGGGTCCACGCGAAACCATCTTCACCGCGCGAGATCGGGCAGCACTGACCGCCACACCCTGGACCGTGAGCGCGGACTGCGACCGCGTCGGCGCGCGGCTGACAGGTCCACCCCTGAGCATCGGGTCGGTGGATCTCCCGTCCGAGGGTATGGCCCTCGGAGCAATCCAGATCCCACCCTCCGGTGAACCGATCGTGTTCCTCGCCGACCATCCCGTGACCGGCGGATACCCGGTCATCGGGGTGGTCACCGAACGCGATGTCGACCTCCTGGCTCAGGCAGCGCCCGGCATCCGGATCCGATTCACACCGCTCCGAAACGAAGATCACTGACCCACACCGGCAAGTCCGACCCCCGTCCCGAGTTCACAAATAGAAAGAAGGAAGACACCCATGACCGCCCAGCTGACCACCCTCGTTCCGTTCCACCTCGCCATCCCCGTCGACGACATCGACGCCGCCCGCAACTTCTACGGCGGCGTGCTCGGTTTCAGCGAAGGACGGTCCGACACCAAATGGATCGACTGGAACTTCCGGGGGCACCAGGTCGTCACCCATCAGGTCGGCGACGGACCCAGCACGAAACCCCGCGACGGGGTCGCAGGGACCAACCCGGTCGACGGCCACGACGTCCCGGTGCCCCACTTCGGCCTGGTTCTACCGGTCGACGAGTTCAAGGTCCTCGCCGACAAGCTCACCTCCGTCGGCACCAAGTTCGTGATCGAACCCTACGTCCGATTCGAGGGCGAACCGGGCGAACAGTGGACCATGTTCTTCCTCGACCCCGCGGGAAACGCGCTCGAGTTCAAGGCATTCGCTGATTTGAACCAGCTGTTCGCGGTCTGAACCCGCGAACACGGTCATCGGCAGGACGGCCATCCTGCCGATGACCACTTCGGCACCCCAGCGCCGCGGTGCCACGTTCTCCGACCCTCGATCGAGGGTCCTCCTCGCAGCACCTCAGTCACCTCTTCGTTGGAGTCGCCATGACCACCGTACCTGCCTCCATGCCCCACACGGGCGATCACGTACCCGCGCCACCTCGTATGCAACCTCGCCGGGCGGCCGTCGCCGCCGCGGCCGGCACTGCCGTCGAGTACTACGAGTTCGGCGTGTACGGCTATCTCGCCGTCATCATCGGCCCGCTGTTCTTCCCCAACGACAACCCGACGGCCTCACTCCTCGCCACCCTGGCAGTTTTCGGTAGCGCCTTCATCATGCGACCGCTCGGTGGCATCGTCCTCGGACGCCTCGGTGACCGGATCGGACGCAAACCGGTACTCGTCACCACCATCGTCGGCATGGGAACGGCGACCGCGGCGGTCGGCCTCCTACCCACCGCCGGTTCGATCGGCATCGCCGCCCCCATCGCACTGCTTCTCGTACGACTGGCGCAGGGCTTCTTCGCCGGCGGTGAAGTCACAGGATCGGCGACCTACCTGTCAGAGTCCGCCCCGGTCGGCCGCCGCGGCTTCTTCGGCGCCTTCACCCCGGTCGGTGTCGCCCTCGGAGGAGGAACCGCTGCTCTGGTAGCAGGCATCACCACCACAGCACTTACCGACGATCAACTCCGCGACTTCGGTTGGCGCATACCGTTTCTTCTGGCACTGCCCCTGATCGCCGTCACGTTGATTGCGCGCAGCAAACTCGAGGACTCGCACGCCTTCGTCGCCGCAACCCAGCAGCACGCTCCCGCGAAGTCCCCGCTCGTCGAGGTTCTCACCGAACACACCGCCGCAGTATTCAAGGTCATCTTCCTCTCGATCGGATCCAACGCCGGTTACTGGGTCGGCCTGATTTTCATGAACATCTACCTGACCACCTACCTCGGGTACCCGAAGTCGAACACCTTCTGGATCATGGGCGCCATCAGCTTCTTTGTCGCCACCCTGATGCCCTTCTTCGGTGGACTCTCCGACCGGGTCGGCCGCAAGAAGGTCATCACGATCGGATTCCTCGGCTACGCGATCTTGGTGCTACCCACCATGATCGTGATGGACAAGGGCAGCTTCGCCCTCGCGGTCGGTGCGATGGTGGTGCTCGCACTGCCGATGCCGATCGTGCAATCGGTGACCTACCCGACCTACGCCGAACTGTTCCCCACCCGAGTCCGCTACACCGGGCTGTCGATCGCCTTCAACATCGGAACCATCATCGGCGGTGGTCTCACCCCATACCTGGCCACCTACCTCATCTCCCGCACCGACAACCTCCTGGCTCCCGGATTCCTGCTGATGGGCGCCGCCGTCCTCGCACTGGTCACACTTCGCACCGTGCGCGAATCGTCGAAGGAGACACTGCAATGACGGTGCCGGCACCAGCTCATCCGAGGGACCTGCGCCGACTCGTCGCAGCGGGGGAGTGGACCGCACCGACGGCCGGCGTCCTCGACGATTACCAGCAGGCCAATCTCCTCGTCGTACCGTCCGCCGCCGCCGACGACTTCGCGGAATACTGCCGCCGCAACCCCGACGTCTGCCCCCTCCTCGCACGGACGGATCCGGGCAACCCGGAACTGACCTACGACAACTGCACAGTCGACATCCGCACCATGCTCCCGCGGTACCGCGTCTGGCAGCACGACACACTCGTGGCCGAACCCACCGACCTGATCGCATATTGGCGGGACGACGCGGTCGCGTTTGCGTTGGGCTGCAGCCACACCTTCGACGCACCGCTCCGCCGAGCCGGAATCCCGGTCAGTCATGCTCCACCGCCCGTCTACGTCACCGATCGAGGTACCCTGCCCGCAGGAGTCTTTGCGGGTCCCCTCGCAGTCAGCATGCGCCCGGTCCCCACTTCACTGGTCGACACGGCAATCGAGGTCACCGGCCGCTATCCGACCGGACACGGCGTACCCATTCATGTCGGCGATCCCGCCGCGCTGGGTATCACCGACCTCACGCGCCCCGAATTCGGGAGCTACCCCGGGGTGCCTGCTGGTTCCACTCCGGTGTTCTGGGCATGTGGCGTGACACCACAGATGGCCATACCCGCAGCACACCTGGATTATGCGATAACCCATCTCGCCGGTCACATGCTCGTTTTCGACACGCTGCTCGACGCCGTCACCCCCTCCGTCAGGACTTCCCGATGACAACCGTCCAGACCGCGAACTCCCACGGAATCCACCAACCGCATCGAACGCGACCTACTCGGCGATCTCGAGGTCCTCGCCGACGCCAACTACGGAATCCATCCCCAACCCGCGGTGCACAATTTCCCGATCAGCGGCACTCTCACCGCCCGCCACGTTGAACGTGTGGGATCGATGGCATCCGTCAAAGCGGCAGCACTCAGGAGTGGTCCACCCAGCCCGCCATGACCTGACCGCACGCGAGAATGCGTGGTGAGAGAATGGCCAGCGCCGAGCTCCGTGTCTAGGTGTGGGCGGGCAGGGCCCCGATGCCGCTGACGAACGCGGACAGCAGCAGCTCGGGCTCGCCGACCGCGCAGATGCCGGGGTGCGCGGTGAGCAGTTCTTCGAGCATCACCCGCAGTTCCGCGCGTGCGAGATTGACCCCGAGGCAGTGGTGGATGTCCTTGGCTCCGAACCCGAGGTGTTTGCCGGCGTTCGGGCGGGTGATGTCGAACCGGCCCGGATCGGCGAAAACACTCTCGTCGTGGTTGGCGGACAGGTACCACATCACCACCTTGTCCCCTGTCCTGATGTGGGCGCCGCCGAGGTCGGTGTCGACGGTGGCGGTGCGGCGCATGTAGGGCACCGGGGAGGCGTACCGGATGACCTCGTCGATCGTGCCCTCGATGTGGCCGGCGAAATCGGTTTGCAGCAGCTGCATCTGGTCGGGGTGTGCACTGAGCAGGTGCAGCGCCCACGCCAAAGCCTGCCTCGTGGTTTCGAATCCTGCGGTGATCAGCAGGATGACGAACGAGCCGAACTCGGCCGGGGTGAGCGACCGGCCGTCCACGGTGGCCGTCAGCCGCGACGTGAGGTCGTCGCCCGGGTCGGCCTTGCGCCTTTCTCCTAGTTCCATGGCATATCCGTAGATCTGCCCCAGCCCGGCCGCGCCCCCGGGAGCGGTGGCGAACTCCTGCCCGCCGCCGGAGATCACATCGCCCGCCAAGTGCACGATCGTCGACCGGTCGGATTCCGGGATCCCGAGCAGCTCGCAGATCACCTGCACCGGCAGCCGGTTCGCGACCTGGGAGACGAAGTCGAACACCGCGTTCTGCGGGACGTCGGCGGCGATCTGCGCGGCGTCCCGGCGTATCCGGTCGGTAACACCGCGGACCGAGGCCGCGGTGAACGCCGACTGCACCAGCGAGCGCAGCTCCCGGTGGCGGGGGTTGTCCATCGCGATCATCGACATGGCGAACTCGAGAATTTCGACCGGGACGTCGTCGATGGTGAAGCCCTTTGCCGAGGAAAACACCTCGGGGTTGCGACTGACCGCCACCACGTGGTCGTAGCCAACCACAGACCAGAAACCCGGGCCCGCGGCTTCGGTGTGGAACACGATCGCCGGCCGCGCCCGCAGCCCCTCGAACAGGGCCAGTCGGCCAATGTGACTGCGTTCCCAGAAGGCGCGTGTTCCAGGCGAGATCATCGCGGAATTCGACACCGGACCCCCTTGTTTCGGTTCACTCTTGACCCTACTGCGGCAACATGCGGCAAGCCTGGCGCCGCTCGGGGGCCGGCTCCTCGAATGATGCGGGGCCGCGGTCGCGGTCGCGGAACACTTTCTCGCGCCTCGCCGCGTTATGATACAACGATCCGCGCCGTTGCGGCGGTGATGCTTTGGGAGGGATGTGTTCGGGAGACCATGCGCGACAACGCCAACGTGCGCGGAATCCTCGACCACACCGGGCGCGCGTTCCCCGACTTACCTTCGATTCAGTCGCCGGCCCTGCGCGTGGTGAGCGGCGGTCCACGAGCCGCCAACCGGTGGAAGGCGACCGCCCAAACAGGGCCCGATCGACCCGCGCTGCAACCCGGCCACCGCCAAACGGGTCGGATGCGTACCAACTCACGTAGAGGGCCACAAGCCGCCTGACTCTGTCAACGGTGCGAGGTCCACCCCGGGACATCACGGAGCGAGACTATGCCGATGGCACCGTTCGACCCCATCACCGCGATCTACACGCCGGCGCACGCCTGGATGTACGAGACCATCGTGGCACCGGCCGTCTACCGCTCACGCCACGTCATCGACGAGTACTTTCTGCCGCATCTCCCACCGAACGCCCGCATTCTGGACGTCGGATCGGGCGGGGCGCTGTTCACGAACTACATCGCCGACCAGCGCCCGGACGTGCACATTCTCAGTCTCGATCTGTCGGAGGCCCAGATCAAGCGCGCCACCAAACGCATGCGTCACTACGGCGACCGGGTCCGGTTCGACGTCGGCGACGCCACGCGGCTCGATTTCGCCGACCAGTCCTTCGACGGCGTGATCAGCTACGGCTCCATCAAGCACTGGTCGTCGCGCGAGGCAGGGCTCGCCGAGTGCGTGCGCGTCCTCAAACCGGGCGGCCCGCTGCTGATCACCGATGCGGACCGCAGCACGAGTTTCGAGGACGCCGAAAAGTTCGTCGAGAACTACAAGGCGCCGCGGCTTCTCGGCAGCATCAACCTCGCGATCTTCCACACCTGGATCGCCGGTCGCTCCATCAGGGACACGAGACATTGCTGAATCACCGTCGTGGGCCTGTCTCCCGCGATCCTCCAATGGCTGTGCGGTATCCGATCAGATATGTGATAGTCGGACCTTTGTCAGCGTGGAGTTGGCCGGTCTCCCAGACGTAGTCCGGCGAGCGGTAGTCGTGGACGAGCTCGTCCAGCTCCTCCGGCTGGTATGTACGCAGGTTCGAGACGATTCCATCCCAAATCACCGCGCAGGGTACAACGGGTAGGAGGTACGTAAGGAGAAACCGGCTAAGGTGGCGCGGCCGTAGCGAGGGGGTCGTAAATGCAAGAAATAGCAGCGCGAGCGGAGGTAGAGACAGCACGGTCTTCCATCGTCGCTCCGTGAACTCAAAGATGCAGATCGCGGACCGCTGACGGAAGGCGTCACCGAGTATTCGCTTCGCCGGCAGCGGCGAGAAGTGATGGAAGCTGGTGAACAGGGTGCGCACGCCGTCCAACTCGTCCGGCACTTCTGTGGCGTCAACGGACTCTGAGAGGAAATGAACTGTTGTCCCGAGCCGATCGCACAGGCCCTGAAACGCCGGGAAATTGGGGTGCTTGTCAGTCAATGTCAGATCCGTTGATCCAAGGGCCTCATCCAGGGCGGGTTTCAGCTCGGCCCAGGGTCCTGTTGCGCCCGAGCACAGATCAACGATCTTGTTGGTCTCCTGCGCCTGAAGCACCTTTGTGATCAGCGGCAATGTTGGGCGATAGACGCTCATGCGAAGCATGAGACTCTGTTGAAGAAAGTCGGTCGTCATGTTGCGAAGCGGGGACGGAAACCATCGCTGATCTTCGAATTCGAATAGATGACGGCGTCTCATCGCGAAGGTGACCTCCCGAATTGGCATCATCTCAATCACGTTGCCAGGGGGTTCCCTGCGAGTCGCGCGAGGGTCCGCATGGCTCCCGCAGCATACCCGCAAACAGCCAGGCAAGGGCAGTGTTTCGCTCAGAGGGTTGATGCCCCACAGGGTCCGACGATGATCGCAATAGAATTGGCTACCAGCATGGCGTTGAAGCGTGCCCAGGCCAACTCGCCAGTCGCCGCGATACTCAGCGCTGAAGAATGCGAGTCGAACTGAGTCCTGATCTGGATTCGGGGAATTACCGGGCGGGGCTCTGGTCAACGTTTCAACTACACCGCCCCGGCTACCACGCTCAACGACGAGAACATCATCGTGCTCGGGGATTTGGAGGAAACCGATCCGGAGGCCGAGGAGGGGCAGCGGCGGATCGCCGGTTATGCCCTGCAGGAGATCGACCGCATCATTGCCGACTTGGCGGAGCCGATCCCGCCGTCGCCGCCTCCACCATGACCGCACGCCGGATCTGCGAGTGAAGCGCAATCCTGGTCGGGATTCGGACGGCCCGTGCGGAATGGCACTGGTACTCACTCCTGCAGGGCGCTGGAGATCGGTACCGCGATGTCGGGATCGGCGAGATAGTCCTCGATGGCGTGTGGACCGGTGGGGTTGTGGGTCCGCTCGTCGATTAGCTGTCCAGGAACAGACTCCTCGAACATTCCCGCCAACGGATGCACGAGGGCCACGATGTCGAGGACGTCGTAGGCGTTCAGCCAGGCGGCCGGCCTGGTCGGCACTTTCGCTGGTACTGCCGGTTTGCGCCCTGGCTGCTTGCCCAGAAGGTTCTTCTGCACGATCGGGAACCCCAAGGGGCTGCCGGCGGTGACGAGCATCCGGACTTTCTGTGATGGGGGAAGCCGGGTGAGCAGGTCGTAGGCGACGATGCTGCCCAGGCTGTGTCCGACGACGACGATGTCGCCCCCGGTCGGCAACGTCTCTCGCAGATCGCGCTCGACGACGCTGAGGACCTTATCGCGCATGTCCTCCAGTTCCAGGTAGTAGGCCACGTCGTCGAGGAATCGTTCGATGATCAACGCCGGCGTTCCCGTCTTGCGGCTCAGGAACTGCAACGCACCACGCACGATTGGCAGCTTGAGGGCATCTCCGAAGCCGATCTCCTGTTCTACATCGCGCGGGGTGAGCCCGACGCCGGGATCGGTGTAGCTGAGTTCCTTGACGGGGTCGTAGCCGATGGCATCCGCGGCGTCGAGCAGCGCCGCGACCTTCGTTCGGACCAGTTTGGCTTCCTCCGCCTCAGCATCGGTGCTGAGCATTTCCAACTCTGGGCGCCGGCCTCCGTTGGCTTCGAAGTCCTTGATCGCGTCGGCGAAGGTGTTCCCATAGAACGGGAACACCACCTGTGATTCATCCAGGGCGGAGCGGCCGGCGGCGATCAGTCCTTTGGAAAGGCCGGCGAGCCATTTCCGCTTCTTCGCCAGGACGTAGGCCGCGAGCCGCTCGGGGTCGCGCGCGATCTCGTCGTCGCTCGCCTGGCTACGACCATGAACGAACAGCACGGCAGTCGGCATGGAACTTCTCCCTACTCCGGTGGTAGAACGGCGGCGAGCAAGGTCGCTTGTTCCTGGGCCAAGTCCAGGGTCTGCAGGTGCGCGACGATCTTGGAGACGCGGATGCCGGAATTGGCGATCCAGTGCCGCAAATGATCAGGGGTCCGGTCGGTGACGGGGTTGCCGTTGAGATCGATCCGCCGACCCTGCGAATCTTGGGCTTGTTCGGCCCGGTGGTGCAGCGCCACCAGTTCCCACTCATCGTTGAAGACCGGCGATCCGGACGACCCGGGCATTGTGTCGGTTTGGTAGATCAGGCGGGTGGGGTCATCCACGCTGACCAGTAGATTGTTGCGGAAAGCCAATTTGCGGGGATTCCCGCCCGGGTGCTGGACGATGTTCAGAGGTTGCCCGAGGAGCACCTTTCCGATTGCCGGGTTCAATCGGATTCGACCGAACTTGGTTCCGGCGGGCCTGCCGCTGGGCAACGGGGCGACGGCCACCAACGCGAAGTCCAGTTCCCTGTTGCCGGTGATGAAGAACCGGCCCGCATCCGCTCTCAGACTCACCGATGAGCGGATCTGACCGTTCTCGTTCTCTTCGAACCGGAATACGATCCTCACTCGTGGGTCCTGCGCCGACTCCAATGTCTTGAATACGTGCCAATTGGTCATCAGAAGATCGTCCGAGACGAGGAATCCGGTCGCCGGCCCGGCTGGTGTTTTGATCAACGCCACCGTGTCGGCGGCGGCGGTCGCCAGCTTGAGCCAAAGGCCGGGGACCATGTCGTCGGCGTCCATCAGCTGTTCGAGCTGGGCGTCGACCATCTCGTCGTCGGACTCGTCGGAGATTGCGAGGCCACGCAAACTCGCCGCCGCCACCTTGCGGGCAGCGGGCTCCGTCCGCCAAGCACTGGGCGGGTCGGACAACACCGAGTAAATCTGGCCGACGTTGCTCGAGTTCAGAATCGGACCGTTATCGGTCGGCCTCAACGGATCGATCAGGTCGAGCGAACTGACCTCGATACCGTCGGCCGCGACGCGTGCGTTTCCCATCTCATGCCCCCCGACTGTTGGCAGCTATGACATACACCGGCATGTCGAGCCGCGTTCCGCGGTAACAGGATCCGACACCCACGGTACGTCGGTGCGGGCTGGAAATGATCCGAACACGGATTCCTTGTGGAGCTGGTCGGTGTCATCGTCGGTTCCTCCACCGTATCGCGGAAGGGGAGAACTTTCCTCGACGGTATCCGGCCGTGTCGGTGCCGACACGAGTAGTCGGCTACTCGTTTCGGCACAGCGATCCCGCACGGGTTTACGCGGCGCGGCGTCGGTACGGTCAGGGTACATGTTGAGGGTGACTTCGACGGCGGGCCCGGACTCCAGTTTTGTGACCCCGGTGGTGCGGATAGCGGAGTCGATTACACGGCGATACTTGCGTAAACCGCTCACCAGCGCGGCTTCCGGCAGGCGTATGCGCCAGATCAACGGCTGTCGCGGGTGGTGGTGGTGGTGGGGATCGGGTCCATGTCCGAATCCAACGCGAACTCGAGATGAGCGGTGACCTTCGAAGGGGGGTGTCAGCTGCTGGTTTCGGTAGAACGTGTGCAGCGCCCGTCCCAGTTCTCCCTGTTTAGCGAGTCATGGGACCATGCATAGAATTGGTTTCAATCTGTATTCAGGAAGCGGTATTACGCCCCGCCTGTATGGCCTCCGGCATGCTCTGGTCTAGTCGGGCCACAGGCCATCAGTGTAGAGATGTGGTCGCGGTCGTCGAAGGGGGTTTAGTGGTGTCGTCCGGAACCGTCCGCTCCGGGGGTCGTGGGTCTGCTGGGAGGTAGACCAGGCGGCTGTTCGCAGCCTCCGCGGATTCTCATGCGGGGTGTTTTCCGGGTCGACAGGGCTCGGGAATAGTGCCGGCCTCGGTGATTACGGCACCAGCCTGCCCGGATGGTGTGCTGAGCGAGTCCGGATGAGTATCGGTGAGGAAACGAGTAGGGCGGTACTCGCAAGATATTTTGCTTCGAGGGTCACACTGAGGTTCGGGAGCAGTCGGCGGGACGTGCGTGTGTCAGTGGGTCGTCGTATGGTCCGGGACGTATCACGCAAGTCCGCGGCTCCGGACGTGGCGGTCACGCCACGGGGCGGTGACGAACGAGGGTGAGAGCGCTATGGGATTTCGAAGCTATAAGGGGAACACAATCTCCGAGAACGGCTGGCGCATTTGCGATACCGGCGAGATCGTCAAGCCGCTCGTGCCCGGCACGGACAACGTGCGGCCGGAGGTGCGCCGGGGCGCAGCGGCGACGATCCTGGTTGCCTGGGCGGCGGTCTGGCATCGGCGGATCTGGCGGATCGACAGTTACCGGCCCCGCGACTACTGGGGATTCAGCTGGGACAACGATATTGCCAACAGTAACCATCTGAGCGGAACGGCCGTGGATCTCAATGCCACCCGTTTGCCCTGGAAGGTGCGGGCGTCGGTGAACATGCCGGCCGACAAGATCGCGGCGGTCCGCCAGATGCTCACCGAGTTCGAGGGCACGGTGTTTTGGGGTGAGGACTGGGCCACCAAGGACCCGATGCACACCCAGATCAACCTCCCCGAGGGTGACACCCGCCTGGACGCCTTCGCCACCCGGCTCGAAAACGGCTACCTCTGGGTGTACGGGCCGCCCGATCCTGACGCGTTCCCCCTCCCGGCGGGGTATTACTACGGTCCGCTCGACGGACCCGCCGAGTCGATCAGCGGCTTGTTCCCCACGGACCCGCAATCCTGGAAGGACGGCCTGGGGCGCTGGCAGAAGACCTGCGGGATACCGGAAACCGGGATCTGGGACACGGACACCGCCCGCGCAGCGACCGCGCTGCAGATCGCGAACGGATGGCCGGTGACCGGCTACGTGTTCGAGGGCGAATGGAATGTCGTGATCCGCCACGGGCAACGCCCTGACCTCGGGGGTCCGGTCACCCCGCCGACGCCGCCGGTGGCGGTCGGGAAGACCTGGGCGGATGTGTCGCAGTACCAGATCACCCCGGCCACCGATGCATACCCGTACGACATCTTCTGTTTCCGATCCAACAGTGGGAACATGCGGGATACGAAGTTCGCGGCGAACCACGACTGGGCGGTGCGTGCCTGTGACGACGGCCGGCTGCGGTTCTTCATCGTGTACTGGTTCTTCCGGCCCGGTCAGGCGAACATCGACTTACTGATGCAGATGGTCACCGAGCAAGGCGGGCCGCATCCGCGGATGGTCGTCATGGCCGACGTCGAGGACGCAGCCGGGGCGATCACCGGGGACCAGTCGGCGGAGGTCAACGACGAGATCCGGCGGGCACGCGAATGGCTCGGCGAGCGGCGGGTGATCGGCTACTGGAACCCGGTGTCGAACGCGGACCTGTGGCGCACCCGCCCACCCGGTCTGCGATTGGTCACCCCCAGCTACGGCCGGGAGCCCGGATCGCCGAAGATCAAGCCGGACGGCTATTTCGCCCACCAATACACCGACAACGGCCCGTGCCCGCCGTTCGGACGCTGCGACCTCAACTACACCCACCTGAGTACCGACGAACTCGAAGCGATGCTCGGCCTGGGGCAAAGCCCCCCGCCCCCGGGTCCGGAACCGTTCCCGGTCGACGACGCGGCGCTGTGGGACTACATCGCCGGGGAGGTCCTCGGCCGATGACACTGGTGCGGTCATGAAGATCAGAGATCTCACTCCGGTACCGCAGTTCGGTGTGGGCGGGACCGA
The DNA here is from genome assembly GCF_026810085.1 of Rhodococcus sp. JS3073. Lineage (NCBI taxonomy): Bacteria > Bacillati > Actinomycetota > Actinomycetes > Mycobacteriales > Nocardiaceae > Rhodococcus > Rhodococcus sp. JS3073. The sequence goes on from NZ_CP113952.1 coordinate 516,533, forward strand.
CCTGGGCATCCCGGTGCGGATGCCCACGGGGGAGATCGGATTCTTCTTCGGTGACACCTTCGCCGAGAACCGGGTCGGCGGCCCCGGCTGGCGCAGCCCGGTCCTGCTCTACAGCCACACCCACGACCTCGATGACGGGGTGCGATTTCACCGCGCCGCAGGGGGCAACCCGGCCAAACAGTTGTGGGACTACCCGCACAACAACCCGGAGTTCAGCACAGTGCTCCCCACCGACGCGATCGTGATCGGCAGCCGGATCTACCTGCACGTCCTCGTGGTTCGCGGCCTGCCGGACACGCGGTGGACCGAGATCCAATACTCCGACGACAACGGCGAGACCTGGACCCACGGTGGACCCAAGGCCCGGTGGGAAGGGTGGGAATTCGGCGGCCATCGCCGGATGCTGACCTGGGAACACGGCGGTGACGGCTTCGTCTACGTGATGACCACCGGCGGCCTCGAACGTGACAAGAACGTGCTGCTATTCCGCTGCCCCGAGGACCAGCTGCTGAACCGGGACTTCTACGAGCCCTGGGGATTCAGCCACGGCGCCTGGGCATGGGGCAATCCACCAACCCCGATCCTGCCGGTCGGGTCCAAGGTCGGGGAACTGTGCCTGCGCCGAATGCAGAACAACTGGGTGCTCAGCTACTTCAACGAAGCCGAATACAACATCACCATCCGCGTCGTCGGACAGATCACCGACAACTGGCACACCGCTCCAACATTCCGGCCAGTATGCGGCCCGTCAGGAAACGGTGGCCCCGACGTCGTGACCCGCCTGTACGGCGGATACGTGCACCCGGACAGCACATTCGACAACTTTCACATCATCGTGTCCGAATGGGCAGAATCCGGATGGCCCTACCGGGCCATGCAATTTCGGGTACAGGTTCAACCCGCAGTACCGATCGAGGAGGACGAACAAATGAGTGCACGCGAAGTCGCCGCCGCGTTCCGGGACGACCACCCGGTCGCCCTCTACGACGGGTCCGGCCGCAAACTTGATCTGCGAGAGGCTATCGCCGAGATCTTATGGAAGGAGGTCACCAACCTAGGTCTCGAGGGCCGCCCGGTGCCCGCGGACCGCCGGGACGATCAGTTCGGTCACATCCTGTCCAGCCACGCGCTGGCCGAGCAGAACAACAAATTGCTCCGGGCGCTGTGTGAGAAGGCGGGTATCGACGTCGATCAGGTGTTGGGGTAACGCAAGACCTGCGCGGGTGGGTGGCACGGCACCAAGATTGATCGTGCCGCGTTGCCGGTCTGGCGGTGGCCCGCCCGGCTGACGCAGAGTCGGTACCGAATTAGTTCGGGCAAAGACATTCTCACTCCCATCATCCAGTGCTACTCCGGTTTCGTCGACTTCATGGGGGCCCTTCGGTCGGCTGCTGCCGACGTGGCGATGCCTTTGTCGAAACCAAGCGGAACGTTCCGGCCCCACCGCACGGAAGATTGTCAGGTGCGACACCTGGCGCCAACAATGTCGTGCAGGGCCGCCAAATTGCGGCACGAAGTCGAGCGTGGCGCACAGCGCAACGAGTTCGCCCGTGGGCAGCCGGACCCGTTCCGAATCCGTGGACTTGGGCTTTGCTTGGTCTTGACCTGTTGACGCGCGAGATCGACCGGCGCGACGATGGTTCTTGGGCGCCTGCAGGCAGGCCCAACACCCCGCGGCGGAGCGTCGCGCCCACGGATTATTCAAAGCAGCGGGCCGCATGCGCGGCTCGGGCGGGGTCGTCGGTGATGACCGCGGCCTCGCTGGCGATGGTGGGGCTGTGGAACCCCGTGCGGAGCCGATGGCCGCCCGCCTGTTGGTGACGATCACGTTTATATGCGGGTTCGGGATGACAGGACACGGCCACCGTGTCTACGCAATACGCGGAGGATTGGGAGGTGGCCTGCTCGCACCGCGGCCAGCGAGGCATTGACCCTTGTAGTACTTGGCACCGGGCGCGGATGGCCGATAAGGGACATCGAGGATCCAGATCTGCTCCCCGTGCCCCGGGGTGGGTATCAGCGGCGCGGCGCTGGCTCGTCTGGGACTGGAGCGTCGCCGGGTGGTCTTCCGTGCGGCCATGATCGTCGGCTAATCCCAGGGCGAATCGCCGGGGCCGACGATGTCGACTGCGGCCGGTGTGGCGGCGACCGTTGCGTCGGCTTGCGTCGAGGAAACGCGGGCTGTCGCAGCGGGCGCGGGGGCCGACGCAACGGCAGGTCGAGTATCGACGTCGATAGTTTCCACAACCTCAGCTTCGGCGGACGGCTCCACTGCTCTCGACGCGGCGGTGCGCGCGGTGGCGTGGAATCCGGCGGCGTGCGATGGAGGCGCGCGACGTGGCGGATGAACGGACGGACGGGCCGCTCAGGGTGTTCACCTATGGCGAGCAACAGTGCGGGCCTTGGTAGCTCCCACGAACTGACGGGCCGGTAATCACGCGGTGTCCGTGTCGGGGGTCTGCACACCTCCGGCTAACGGGGCGCTTGTATGTCTCTGTCGGTCTGCCGAGGCTGGATGAAGCAATGCAGTTCCTGCAGCGTCTCCCGGCGAAGCCACTGTTCAAACCACTTTTCGGTCCGCAGGTGCTATCGGAGTGCTTTCTCACGGTTTCGTGCTGGTGGGGCCCGAAAAGACCGTGGTGAGATGCCGCCGGGCGGCGATCGGACGCGATCTGCGGTAACAGCCACAGCCGGATGATCGCGAAGTGATCCCACTCGGCAACAGATTCTGATTGTTGACAATCAGACGTTGATCTTGCACTGTGTATAACAGTCATACACTGATGGTGTGATGGAACGCATGGTTCATCGATACGCGGTTCTCCGCCCCAAGCTTGAAAGGCGACGGCCTTGACCACGACAACTGACGTCATTTTGACCGACGCGGGTCCGCTCGACGACGCGTTGGCGCAGCTGGCGGGCGCAGTCGAGAAACTCGGCTACGGCTCCGGAATGCATCAACTTCTTGCCAAGCCTCGGCGTGAGATGTCGGTGAGCATCCCGCTGCGCCGAGACAACGGTGACGTCGAGGTGCTGTCCGGATACCGGGTTCAGCACAATTTCTCTAGAGGACCGGCCAAGGGTGGCTTGCGATTCAGCCCTCACGTGTCCCTCGACGAAGTTCGTGCGCTGGCGATGTGGATGACGTGGAAGTGCGCGTTGCTCGACGTCCCGTATGGCGGCGCCAAAGGCGGCATCACGATCGACCCGACGCAGTACTCGACGGGGGAACTCAGCCGGGTCACCCGCCGCTACACCAGCGAGATCTTGCCGATCATAGGTCCGGAGAAGGACATTCCGGCGCCGGACATCGGGACGGACGAACAGACGATGGCGTGGATGATGGACACTTTCTCGGCGAACGTGGGTTACACCGTCCCGTCCGTGGTCACTGGTAAGCCAGTCAGCCTCGGTGGTTCACTGGGCCGTTCGTCGGCCACCTCGAAGGGCGTCGTCCACGTCGCACTCGCCGCGCTCGAATACCGCGGGCTCACTCCGTCATTCGCAACCGCTGCCGTGCAGGGCTTCGGTAAGGTTGGGGCCGGCAGCGCCCAATTCCTCGCCGAGGCTGGCGTCAAAGTTGTTGCGGTCGGTGACCAGTACGGATCGATCCACAACAGCAACGGCCTTGACATTCCCGCGCTGCAGGCCCATGTCGCCGCAACGGGGACGGTACGCGGATTCGGCGACTCCGAGCCGATCGACGCAGCGGCACTCCTCGGACTCGAGGTCGACCTCCTGGTGCCCGCGGCCGTCGAAGGTGTCATCAACGCCGACAATGCGGCAAACATCCGGGCACTGATCGTCGTGGAAGGCGCAAACGGGCCGACCACCGCTGCGGCGGACAAGATCCTGGCCGCAAATAGCGTCCTCGTCGTCCCCGACATCCTCGCCAACGCAGGCGGTGTCATCGTCTCCTACTTCGAGTGGGTACAGGGGAATCAGGCCTACTGGTGGACCGCCAACGAGGTCGACGAGCGCCTCGAGACCCGAATGATCCAAGGCTGGCGCTGTGTCCTGGAGACCTCCATTCGCCGGGAACTGTCGTTGCGTGAGGCCGCCACCGTGACCGCTGTCGAGCGGGTGGCCGACGCCCACCTCACCCGGGGCCTGTACCCCTAACCGCCCGCGCAGACGTATACCCGAGCAACCCGAACGACAGAACCGAAGGAGTACCCATGGCGAACCTCAGCCCCGCACTTAAGCAGGCCACCCCGGTGGTCGTCGACCACGCTCTCGGCAGCTGGATTTACGGCACCGACGGCGTCGACTACCTCGACTTCACCACCGGCATCGGTGTGACCAGCACCGGGCACTGCCACCCCAAGGTGGTGGAAGCCGCCCGTGAGCAGGTCGGCAAGATCATCCACGCCCAGTACACCACCGTCATGCACAAGCCCCTGCTCGCGCTGACCGACAAGCTTGGCGAGGTGCTGCCCGCAGGACTCGACTCCGTCTTCTACGCCAACTCCGGGTCCGAGGCCGTCGAGGCCGCGATCCGCCTGGCCCGCATGGCTACCGGACGACCGAACATCGTGGTCTTCCAGGGCGGCTTCCACGGCCGCACCGTCGCCGCGGCCTCCCTGACCACCGCGGGAACGAAGTTCTCGGCGGGGTTCTCCCCGTTGATGTCCGGCGTGCACATGGCTCCCTTTCCCTACGCCTATCGGTATGGCCTCGACGAGGCAGCGGCCGTCGAGTTCGCGCTGCGTGAGCTGGACTACCTGTTCAAGACCCGTACCGCACCCAACGACACCGCGGCCTTCCTGATCGAGCCAGCACTTGGTGACGGCGGGTACCTGCCGACGCCGCCGGCGTTCATGGAAGGCCTGCGTGAGCGCGCCGACCAGTTCGGCATCAAGCTGATCTTCGACGAGGTCCAGGCGGGTGTCGGGCGCACCGGCAAGTTCTGGGGTCACCAGCACTCCACCGCAACCCCGGACATCCTCATCACGGCCAAGGGCATCGCCTCCGGCTTCCCGATCTCGGCGATCGCAGCGTCGACGGCGACGATGTCCAAGGCCTGGCCGGGATCGCAGGGCGGCACCTATGGCGGCAACGCCGTTGCCGCCGCGGCCGGTGTCGCGACGTTGCAGGTCGTCGAGGAGGAAGGTCTTGTCGAGAACGCGCGTGTCCGGGGTGAACAGCTCCAGGCCGGCCTAAGGTCCGTGCAGGAACGGTTCCCGATCATTGGGGACGTCCGCGGACTCGGCCTGATGCAGGGCATCGAGTTCACCGCGGCGGACGGTACGCCGGACGTTGACACCGCGGCAGCCGTGCAGCAGGAGACGACTCGGCAGCAGTTGCTGACACTGACCTGCGGGCCTGCCGGTAACGTCGTCCGCCTGATCCCCGCCCTGGTGGTGACCGAGGACGAGATCACGCTCGGTGTGGAGCGTTTCGAGGCCGCTGTGGCGGCCGTGATCGGTGCCGTGGCGGTCGGCGCTTCCTGATCCGGCAGAGGTTTCGGTCCGACGTCTGCGCGGCCTGATGCAGGGCCCCGTCGAGGCTGTTCGTCCCTCGGCGGGGTGTTTGCGTGCTGCCGGTCGTGTGGCAACAGCGGACATCAGGTGGGGCCGCCGGATGCGGAGATTGCCGCGAAAACCTCGCTCGAGGCGTCGATTCCCGTTCGGACCGTCGGCCGGTCGTTGTCCTTACGCCGCAACGCGAAGATCTCGCGTCGCAGAACCGGGTGCACCGCGACTATCGCTACGTCGTCAGGTACCCAGATCCGGGCCAGCCGCGGGATCAGGGCGGCGGCGAGCCCGTGCGCGACGAACTTGAGTTGGGCGGCGAATTCCGGTATCTCGTACCGGATCAGCGGCTCGACACCGCGCATCCGCAGGGTCTGCACCAGCCACGTATGGAAGGACTCACCCTTGCGCCAGGTCGTCCACGGCATGTCCGCGACCTCGTCGAGCTCGATCTGCGCGGCTGCGGCCAGGCGGTGGTCCGCTGGCAGTGCGACGTCGGCGGTGTCCTCGGGCAGGTGCAGCGGCATTGTCACCCAGCTGTCGACCACCGCGAGATCGAGCTCGCGACCCACCACGGCAGGCAGCAGGTCGTCGGTGTCGCCGGCGACGAAACTGACCTCCAGGCCGGGATGGAGCTTCCTCATCCGGGCGATCGCCCGTGGCACGACGACCCGGCTGGCCGAGGAGAAGGATCCGATTCGGAGCTCGCCGGCCACATCACTGTCGAGCGAGGCCAACTCGGATTTCGCTAGTGCCAGAAGGGAAATGATGTGCTGGCAACGCTGGGCGAGCAACCGCCCGGATTGCGTGAGCTGCACTGCACCAGCAGTGCGGCGCGGGAGTGGCGGCGGCACGGCGGGATCCCCGCCCGGGCGATGTGGATTCAGATCGTCGGCGGCGTGCTGCTGGCGATCGACTTCTCGTTGTGGTCGCAGTCGATCACCCTGATCGGGGCGGGTATCTGGACGGTGGTGGTCAATACTCAGGTGGTGATCGTGTCAGCGCTGGCGTGGGTCGTCTTCCGGGCGTGGGTGCCGGTGCGGATAGTGATCGCGGTGCCGTTTCTCTTCGTGGGAATCGCCTTGGTCAGCAGGATTTTCGGAGGCGTCGGGGGCAGCGGTGACGCGGTCGCCGGGGCGGTGTTGGCGCTGACCTCGGGCGTCGCGTACGCCGGGTAGATCTTCTTGACCGGTCGAGCGGGCGGGGCCGGGCGGCCGGCGACGCATGTGCTGGTGACCGCTGTTCGGCCGGTGTGTCGGGCAGTGTGGTCGGGTCCATCTGGGGCGGAGTGGATCTCACTCCCGGCTGGGACGCGATGGGGTGGCTGGTGGCGCTGGCATTGAGCGGTCAGGTGATCGAATGGATGCTGATCGGCTTCGGTCTGCCGAAGTTTCCCGCGGAGGTGGGGGCGACGTTGCTGCTGATTCAGCCGGTGCTCGCGGTGGTAGCCGGCATGATGTTCCTGCAGGTACGGCCCACCCTGATCCAGTGCCTCGGATGTGCCGTGTCGTGGCCGCGGTGTGGATGGTATCCGTCCCACCGCGGGCTCGCGTGGTGACCACGGTTCCGATGGAATGGTTAATGCGGTGAAGGCCGTTGTCCTTGAATAGTTTTTGGGGACAACGGCCGTCGTCGCCGGCGCCGGTGTCTCGGCGGAAGTCCCCGGATCCGAAGGCCGACCGCAGTGTCGCCGGCGAGTGCGCGATCGCCCGAGCGTCCTTGAGGCCTGCCGCGCTCTCGGTCATCGCAACGATCGGAATCCGTTCACCGAGCCTGGCTGTGGTCGCCGCAACCTGCTCCGCACTCTCGGCCGTGGTCAGCATCACTCCCGCCAGCGTGTCCACGCCGGGCAGCGCCTCGAGGTCGCGGTTCCAGTGCTCGGTCGTAGCATCGTTGACCCGCACCCAGGCGCGCTGGCCTGCAGTCGGGCTCGCGCGATCGCGCGCGCGGTGTCCTTGTCCGATTCACGCACCCCGTCCCCGAGGTCGAGGACGACGATGGCGGCGGCGCTCGTCTCGGCCGCGGCAACTGCCGCTGAGGTGGCAGCAGGCACGAGCAGCCAGGACCTGGCTACGGATGCGCCTGCCGGATGGGGGCAGCGGGGATGATGTCATGTTCGGTGCCTTCGAGCGGAGATGGGCCAGCGCACAGACACGGCCAGTCAGGCACGGTGACTGCGCCAGGCGTCGACGAGGAGATGCACGATGCGGGCCGCTATTGGCGGACGGTGAAGCCCTCGGTCGACACACAGGTCTCCGGGTCGGTGATAGGCCGGCGGAACACAATCTGCCGCCTCGGCATTCGCAAACCCCGAGGCGGAGTGGGGATCAGGTGGTCTCGTAGTTCTCCACCGCGCGCGCGAGATGTCTGCGCATCTCACTCTGCGCGCGGTCGAGATCGGCGGATTGAATCTCGTCGAGCAACTTTCGGTGCTCTCGCGCGAGATCCTGCGGGTTCGGGTAAGACTGCTGAATCTGGGCCAAGCACAACTGCATCTCGTCCTGCAGCGTCGAATAGATTCGGCTGAGCCGCTGGCTACCTACGGCATCGACGATGGCGACGTGGAAGGCTGTGTGCACTTCGACCCGATCCGCCCAACTGGCGTCATCCGGCATCTGCTCCATCTTCTCGAGATACTGTTCGGCCTCGTCGAGAGCGATGCCGTTCTCGACGACGACCCGGACACCCTCGAGTTCGAGCGGAACTCGCACGAAATACAGATCACGCACATCCTCGTGATCGAGTACCGGAACCACCAGCGACCGCCCCTGGGACTGCTGAGCCAGGTGGCGGCTGGTCAGCACCTGCAATGCCGAACGCACCGTCGGGCGCGCCACATCGAACATGGCCGCCAGCCCGGTTTCGGTCAATGGTGTGCCGGGCTTGAGGGCGCCGCCGAGGATCTGGGCACGAATCTCCGCCACCAGCGCATCGCGGGTGGTCGTGGTTTGCAGTGCCGGACTCATGCCGTCCTCCATCGTTATGGGCATTCAGCATAGCTGATATACCGTCATCCCGACCCAACGATGGCTGACTTCGCGGTGCGCGGGCGCCTGCAGGTGTTCCTCGTGCTCCTACTGTGCAATGCGATAGGCAATTGGGCTCAGGTGCAGAGTGCATCGCGTCATGCTGGGGCGTCCCGCTTTAGAACGGGCTATTGGCGTCGACCCGGCTCGGATAACGAAGGCGGAGATGGAAAGCCAGTTCTGACGGTGGTACGCCGCAGCGCGCTCGCTGGAGGTCGAAGGCGTCAGTCGGTGGTGAGCAGACCGTAACTCTGACGAAGCGTGGGTAACCGAACTGCAATATCAAAAACTGTACAACAGTTGTACATGCTGATACGGTCGTGTGGCGTCGATCACAGAAGGTGTTCCTGGTCCGGCCATTTTTTTTGTGGAGGGACTCCGAAGCCGTCGTTCCACCGAATGGCGACGCTCGTCTTCGGCGCATCAGCCAATGCTTGTGCGTGTCCCTACGCCATCTCGACGACGGGAGAATTAGTGAAGAGCCCAAAGGTTGCAGTCATCGGACTGGGCACCATGGGTGCGCAGTGTCTGTGGCAGCTGAGTAGACGAGGCATAGACGTAACTGGTTACGAGACATACGCGCCCGGGCATGCTCGTGCAGGTGCGGGAGGTGACAGTCGGCTGTTTCGGACGGTTGAGCTCGAAGATGCGCGTTACAGCCCGGTGGTGGCGAGGGCTGACGAACTCTGGGACGAACTGCAGAAGGAGTCCCGGCGTGAGCTGCGCACCATCACCGGGGTGCTTTTGACCGGTGCACCGGAGGACCCGGAGATGCAGCGTGCGGTGCAGAATGCGGCGGCTACCGGCACTCCTCACATGATCTGGAACGAGCGGACTTTGGTGCGGAGAATTCCGCAGTTTCGTCCCGATCCGGGGGACATCGCGATCTGGGATGCGCGCGGAGGCTTCATCCGTCCAGAACTGAGCGTAGCGACCGCGGCAGGAGTCGCTGAGCGTCTCGGGGCGCGCATTTGCCGCAATCGACAGGTCCTGGAAGTCTCGCAGTCCTCGGATCGGGTGCACATTCGAACCGATGCGGGAACGGATATCTACGATCAGGCGATCGTCGCGGTCGGCGTCTGGACTCCGAAACTGCTGCCGCGCTTCCGGGACCTCATCATGCCGCGGCGACTGATCTCGGCCTGGTTTTTTGCGCGCGACGCCGAGTACCTCGCCGGGTTACCGCCGTTTATTCGACCCTTGTCGACGTATGCCTACGGTGTGCCCACGGTGGACGGAAACGCGGTCAAGATTGGACTCGGATTCGCGCATCACATGCGTGCAGATGACCCCGATCAGGTCGAACGCACCGTGCAACCGGATGAACTCGCACCCTTTCAAGAGGTGGTGCAGCGCTATCTTCCCGGACTGGATCCCCACCCGATGAGAACGGAAACCTACCTCGAGGGGTATACGCCGACGCGGCGCGAATGGATTGGTGAGCACCCCGACATGCCGGGCGTGCTGGTGCTCGCGGGATTCTCCGGACACGGCTTCAAGGAATGCCCGGCGATCGGAGAAGCGGCCGTCGATCGGTTGCTGGGGTCGACCCCCACGGTCGACCTCGACTTCCTCGAGGACGGTCGAGCCCCCTTCTGACTGCAGCACACTGGCCTATGACCGACCCCATGGATGGAGCACCATGATTGCGCTACTTACCCGGCCGCACTGCCGGCCCGGCCGCAACCGAAGACGACCGGCGGTGCCCTCGGTAGGGGGGCTTTAGTGAACCGACGGGACCTTCTGAAGATGGTCGGACTTACCGCAGTTTCCGGCGCAGGAATATCGCTCACCAGCGGATGTGGCTCCCTTCTGGGGAAGCAGCGAACCAACGCGCTGGTCTTCGTCTCCGATGGGGGTGAATATCAAGCAGCGCAACGAGACTCATGGATCACCCCGTTCAGTCGGTCACGGCCGGACCTGAACGTCGTCGAAGATGTGCCCAAGAGTTACGCCCGACTCCAGGCGATGGTTTCCTCGGAAAATGTTATGTGGGACCTGATGACCGCAACCGGTGACTTCGGGTACGGCGTGGATCGGGACTACCTGGTCGATTTCGCCGGACGTGACCTTCCCCTCGGCCAACTCCACCCCGAGTACGTCGGAGAATCCCGCGTGGGACATGCCGTCTTTTCCAATGTCCTTGCCTACCGAACCGATTTACTCGGAGGTAAGACCCCGCAGGGCTGGGCGGACTTCTTCGACCTCGACCGTTTCCCAGGTCGTCGGGGACTGCGCAATTTCTCGGCTGGCGCTGTCATGGAAATCGCCCTGATCGCCGACGGCGTGGACCCGCACGACCTTTACCCCCTCGACTACAAGCGAGCCTTCGCCAAACTCGACACCATCAAAGACCACACAGTCTTCTGGACATCGGGTGCGCAATCGGCGCAGCTCATCTCGGACGGTGAGGTGTCGATGACTCAAATCTGGAACGGACGTGTGTACAACCTGCAGAAACAGGGTGCGCCCATCGCTATCCAATGGAACCAGCAATTCCCGCAGGCAGACGCCCTCGTTGTTCCCCGAGGCGCCAACGTCGACTACGCCATGGACCTGGCGCGCTACATTCTCGCCCCTGAGAACAACGCGAAGCTCAGCCAGTACATCCCGTACGGTCCGACAAACCGGGAGTCCCTTAGCCTTGTCGAACCCGCCATGCGTGATCATCTGCCAACAAGCTACATGGATTTGTCAATCGCATTCGATAACATCTGGCTCAACCAGAACCGGGACGAAGTCGATTCGCGATGGCAGAGCTGGGTGAGGGCGGCATGACTACCGTGACAGACGTCCCCGAAACTCCCCCAACGAGTAGTCCGAAGTCCATCAAACCCACGCGGCGGCAGCGGCATTGGACAGCTATCTTGATTTGGCCCCCTCTGCTCTTCCTCGCCTTGGTGTTCATGTGGCCGTTGCTGCGCACGGCTGCGATTTCCGTGACTGATCCGGGGCCGGAGAACTATCTCAGTTTCTTCACTGACCCGGTCTACTTGCGTTCGCTCGGGGTGACCTTTCTGACCGCGGCCATCGTCACTGTCGCCGCACTGCTTATCGCGTACCCGTACGCGTACCTGATGTATATGTCGAGGACGGCAGTTCGCGGCGTGCTCACCGTGCTGGTGATCTTGCCCTTCTTCACCAGCCTGCTCGTGCGGACCTACGCGTGGACGATCTGGCTGCAGCGGACCGGTATCATCAACACCGTCCTGCTACGGGTTGGGTTGATCGATGAACCACTCGAACTGGTGGGCAATACAATCGGTGTCGTCATCGGCATGACTCACGCACTCCTGCCATTTATGGTGTTTCCGATCTTCGCGTCGATGGTGCGAATCCCGGTAAATCTGGTGCCGGCGGCGCAAACACTCGGAGCGACCACGAGGACGGCGTTCAGGACCATCTTCCTGCCGCTGACGATGCCGGGGATCGTCTCCGGCAGCCTCATGGTGTTCGTGATGGCACTCGGTTACTACGTCACACCTGCCCTGCTCGGATCACCCTCGAACGCAATGCTCTCGGAGTTCATCGTCAACGAAGTCGAGCAAAAGTTGAGCTACGGCAGCGGCGCAGCCATCGGCATCGTGCTGCTCGTCGTGACTCTGGCTGCGCTAGTGGTCGGAGCGCGGCTCGTCGGATTCAAGAACTTCGTCACCGGAGGACGCTGATGCAGCTCACACCCTCGATCCCACTGAAGGCGTTCGGCATTGTCATCGGAGCGCTTCTGGTTCTCCCGACGCTGGTGGTAGTGCCGATGTCCTTCTCGCCCGGGGACATTCTTTCCTTCCCACCACAGGGATTCAGCCTCCGCTGGTATCGCTTCGTATTCACCGAATCGACGTGGACAACCGCCATCATCCAAAGCCTCAAAATTGCAATCTTGACCACGATCCTGTCCCTGGTGCTCGGCATCGCGACAGCTTTAGCCATGGTCCGGGGACGCCTCCGCCTGACCGGCCCCCTTCAGATTCTCGTACTCAGCCCCATGATCATGCCTCTCGTCGTCCTGGCCGTTGGAATGTTCTTCGTTTTCAGTGACTGGCGTCTACTCGGATCGGTCGGCGGGCTGGTGCTCGCGCACACGGTGCTCGCCTACCCTCTGGTGTACCTGTCAGTGTCGACAAGTCTGCAGGGATCAGACGAATCCCTCGAGCTCGCTTCGGCCAGCCTCGGCGGAGGGCGCCTCTACACACTGCGGCGGGTGACCCTTCCCCTGATCGCCCCCGGCGTGCTCACGGGTGCCCTGTTCGCCTTCACCATGAGTTGGGACGAGTTGATCTTGTCGATCTTCCTCTCCGGACCGACTGTCAAGACGTTGCCCGTGCGGATGTGGGAGCAGATCCAGACCGAATTGACACCGGCATTGGCGGCGGCTGCCACGCTGGTCATGGCCCTGACTATCACCCTGATCCTCGTCGCGGCGTGGATTGCATCTACCCGCAGGAAGGCATTGAAGTCGTGAGCGAAAAATTGGGTGGCGCCTTGCGCATCACAGATGTCCGCAAGTCGTATGGAGGAGCGCGCGGGGTCGACTCGGTTTCCATCGATGTCGCGCCCGGTGAGTTCTTCACCATGTTGGGACCCTCCGGTTCGGGGAAGACGACGACGCTCAACCTCGTTGCAGGTTTTCTGCAGCCCGACGCGGGCTCGATCGAGCTCGACGGCCGTGAGCTCTCCGGGGTGCCTCCCCACAAACGTGGACTCGGCATGGTCTTTCAGCAGTACGCGCTGTTCCCGCACATGACGATCGCCGAGAACGTCGCGTATCCCCTTCAGGTGCGGAAGATGCCGAAGATGCAGGTGCGCAGTCTCGTCGACGATGCCCTGGCCATGGTCAAACTCACCGAGATGGCGTCGAGGAAGCCCGCTCAACTCTCCGGCGGCCAGCAGCAACGCGTCGCCCTGGCACGCGCCTTCGTGTTCAAGCCGCGGCTGCTCCTGATGGACGAACCGCTCGGTGCCCTGGACAAGAAACTCCGCGCCCACCTGCAAGTCGAGATATCTCGAATTTGCCGGGAGCTCGGGGCGACGGTCGTATATGTCACCCACGATCAGGAGGAAGCACTGGCATTGAGTGACCGTATCGCGATCTACAATGAGGGACGCATAGAACAACTCGGAACACCGGAAGACCTCTACCAACGACCACGATCGGTCTTCGTCGCCGACTTCGTCGGCGAATCCACCATCATTCGCGGCAACTTCAACAGCGGTTTCCTCATACACGACGGACAGAAGTTTCATATCGGGCCGGCGATGGCCCCAGTCGGCGAGCACGCCCCCGCAGCCCTCGTCGTGCGCCCCGAGCGCTTCACGGTCGCCGCATCCACCAACCGCCCGGCGCCCACCCATGAGAGCGAAAATTGCCTCGAGGGAACCGTCCTCGAATGGACCTACCTCGGCGTCGCACGTCAATGCCTGATCCGGACTTCGACAGGGCTCATTATCTGCGCCCGTGTCAATCCCGAGCACGACATCTCCGGTCTTGCGGTCGGTGCCGGCGCCGTTGTTTCTTGGTGCCCAGGTGATTCCGTCCTCGTTCCCGACACCCAGTCCACATGAACCGACTGACCTGATCGACCAGTTCATCACACCGAAGGAGAACACAGCACCATGCCCGTCAAACCTGTCGTCAGCTTCGACTGCTATCGAACACTCGTCGATTTCGATCTCAACCGGCCGACACTCGACATCGTTCGTGACCGGCTCGACATGGTCGGCGTCGACCACGACGAGTTCTTGGACAATCTGCGAGTCATGCGTTTCCAGGGTGTGGCCAACCCTTACCAGCGTTACGCCGATATCGTCCGTCAGACGCTCGAGACTTGCATGCTGCTGCACGGGGTGCCCTACGAGGACTCCGACTACGAACGATTGATGGAGGAAGCGAAGAAGTTCCCCGTATTCCCCGATGTACCACCAGCGCTGCGGGCGCTCAAGGCTGGAGGATATGAAATCGCGATCCTCACCAACAGCGACAACGATCTGATTCCGTACCACCTCGACACCATCGGCGTCGAGTTCGACTACGTCGTGACCGCCGAGCAGGCCGGCGCCTACAAACCGCGTCCGCAGGCATGGGAGAAACTGTTCGAGGTTCTGCCGCAGAGTCGTGACCAGATCACTCACGCGGCGCAGGGCTGGGAGTACGACATCATGCCGGCCAAGAAGTACGACATCCGGCGGGTGTGGATCAACCGCTACAACCGGAAGGGGAGCGACTTCTACCAGCCCTATGACGAGCTGCCCGACTTGTCCGGCCTGCCGGGCCTCCTCGGGGTGTAATCCCGCACCAGAGAATTCCGCAACTGTGGCCGAGGAATCCGCTTGCGGCACGCAGCGCAGCGTGCCGCGAGACGGACCCCGCAGCAGCCCCACACCATTCGATTGTGGAACGCAGCCGCCGCTCCGCGTTGTCGCCGATACCTCAAGAGAAGGATTCACACTCGATGTCCGGTCGACTTCGCGTCGTAATCGCCTCCTATCTCGGTGAAAAGCATTGCGCACGGATCGAACAGATCGAGCCGCGCGTTCAGGTGATCTGCGATCAGTCACTGTTGCGGCCCCCACGGTTTCCGGGAGACCACCGTGGTGATCCGACGTTCGCACGGTCCGCGCAACAACAGGCGCGCTTCCTCGACCTCGTCGATTCGGCAGACGCGCTCTACGGACTGCCCGACGAGTCGCCTGCGGGGCTGCGGCGAACGGTGGATGCAAACCCCCGCCTACGATGGGTACACACGACCCGGGCTGGGGGAGGCGAACAGGTCAAGGCGGCCGAACTCGACGACAACTCACTTCAGCGCGTGGCGTTCACGACCTCAGCCGGTGTACATGCGGATCCGTTGGCAGAGTTTGCAGTCCTCGGAGTCCTTGCCGGGGCTAAAAATCTCGACAGACTTCAGGCCCTGCAACGGCGGCACGAATGGGCGCTTCCGTGGGCGATGGGACGCGTAAGCCGGCAGCGTGCGGTGGTTATCGGGCTCGGCGCCATCGGCCGCGCGGTTGCCGCAAAGCTCGACGCGCTCGGAGCAGACGTCATCGGCGTCCATCGCCGCCCCATCGTTTCGCCCGGACTCAGGCGAGTCGTTCCCGTGTCCGGACTCGCGACGGTGCTCCCGACCGCGGATTCGGTGATCATGGCGTTGCCTGCCACCGCATCGACCTTCCAGTTGTTCGACCGGCAGATGTTCTCGGTACTGAAGGCGGGAGCGACCTTCGTCAACGTCGGGCGAGGTACGACCGTGGACGAAGATGAACTGATTAACGCACTCTGCAGAGGCCAGGTCGGCTTCGCCGCACTCGACGTGTTCTCCTGCGAGCCACTGCCCATATCGAGTCGGTTGTGGGAGCTACCCAATGTAATCATCAGTCCCCATAGCGCCTCGAGCACCACCGAGGAGGATGGGTTGATTGCAGAGCTGTTCGCAGACAACGCCTCCCGTCTCCTCGATGATGCCCCGATGCGCAACATCGTCAACACCGACGAATTCTATTGACCAACCGCTGCCCGGACCGCACGATGGGGTCGGCGTGACACGGCGACCAATTTCACGAAGGGAAGGATATGGGGACTGTTGGAACTGCGAATTCGCCCACGCTCGGCGCGATATCTCACCTAGTTGGGCGCCAAGAACTTCAGTACAAACAACAAGTGTCAACTGTACTGCAGTTCACGGTAGTATAGCGGCATGTCCGCGCTGGAGGGGTTGGTCATTCATCGCGTCACCGCGGCGCAGCAGGTAGCCGATGGGCTCGCTGAGCGAATTCAATCGGGCCAGATCAGTCCTGGAAGCCGACTGCGGGAAAGCGCGATCGCAACGGAGCTCGGAGTCGCCCGCAACACGATCCGCGAGGCTGTGCGGCAGCTCGAGCTGCGTGGTCTCGTACGCTACGAAACCAACAAGGGAGCGGTGGTCATCGCCCCGACGATCGAGGCTCTCGATGCGCTGTATGCGGCCCGGGGAGCACTCGAGGTAGCCGCCGTGTCCGCGGTTCCCGACGAAACTGAGCTCGAGACGCTGCGAGCGGCATACGAAAAGCTCCGCGACGCCACCGGCACGCACGATGTGAACCAGATTGTCAAGGTCGACCTTGAATTTCATTGCGCCATTGTCGCGCTGCTGAAGAGCTCCCGAATCGACGACTTCTATCGGGAACTGACTCGGGAGCTCAATTACTACCTTGTTGTTCTCTCTATGGAGGATCGCGAGTACGACCGCCCTGAGGTCGTCATTGCCTCCCACGCCGCTGTCTTGTCCGCCATCGAATCTGGCGACCCGCAACGTGCCGCGAAGGAAGTCAAGGCCCACATCGAGAGGAATGCGGCACGAGTGCGCGAGATCCTGACCAATCGCATCCGCAAATAGCCACGGCCGCCCGGCGGTGGCAAACAACACCCCCTGCCGCCGCCCGGACCATACTGGTTCGGGCGGCGGCAGGGGCGGGATGGTGCTACGCGCTGGCTCCGCGACGGCGAGGCACCGCCAGGTACTTGTACTCGAGGAATTCGTCGATGCCGAGCTTGCCGCCTTCGCGGCCGAGGCCGGACTGCTTGACGCCACCGAATGGGGCTGCGGGGTTGGACACGATGCCGGTGTTGACGCCGACCATGCCGACTTCGAGGCGTTCGCTCAGGTCGAAGGCGCGGTCGATGTCCTGGGAGAACACGTAACCGACCAGGCCCCAGTCGGTGTCGTTGGCGATCCGGATCACCTCGTCCTCGTCGTCGAAGGGGACCACCGGGGCGACCGGGCCGAAGATCTCGGTGGTCATCAGGTCCGAGTCGGTGGAGACATCGGTGAGCACGGTCGGCGGGTAGAAGTAGCCGGCGCCAGCGGGGACGGTGCCGCCGGTCAGCGCGTTGGCGCCGCGGCTGAGTGCGTCATCGACCAGGCGCTGGACC
Source organism: Rhodococcus sp. JS3073 (assembly GCF_026810085.1). Lineage (NCBI taxonomy): Bacteria > Bacillati > Actinomycetota > Actinomycetes > Mycobacteriales > Nocardiaceae > Rhodococcus > Rhodococcus sp. JS3073. The sequence continues at coordinate 533,938 of NZ_CP113952.1, forward strand.
TTGTCGCGCCCGGCAGCGTCGATCAGAGGCCCGACCTGGACACCCTCGTCCAGGCCGTTGCCGACCTGCATGTCCGCCATCCGGGCGGCCAGGCGCTCGGAGAAGTCGTCCGCGATGCTGCGGTGCACGTACAGGCGGTTCGCCGCGGTGCAGGCCTCACCCATGTTGCGCATCTTGGCTGTGATGGCACCGTCGACGGCGGTGTCGATGTCGGCGTCGGCGCAGACGATGAACGGGGCGTTGCCACCGAGCTCCATCGAGGACCGCATCACCGCGTCAGCGGCCTGCTTGAGCAGGAGCTTGCCGACCGCGGTGGAGCCGGTGAAGCTGATCTTGCGGGCCTTGCCGCTCGACATCCACGGCTCGACGACTGCGCCGGCGTTGGTGGTGTTGACGACGTTGAGGACACCGTCCGGAAGGCCGGCCTCCTGCATGATCGCCGCGAGCGCGAGCGAGGTCAGCGGCGTCTGCGCGGCGGGCTTGAGGACCATCGTGCAGCCGGCGGCGACCGCGGGGGCGATCTTGCGGGTGCCCATGGCCAGCGGGAAGTTCCATGGGGTGATGAGCACGCAGGGGCCGACCGGTTCGCGGGTGACGATGATCCGGTTGGTGCCGTCGCCGGTGGTGGTGTGGTCACCTCCGATGCGGACGGCTTCCTCGGAGAACCAGCGCAGGAATTCGGCGGCGTAGGCGACCTCACCCTTGGCCTCAGCGAGCGGCTTGCCCATCTCGGAGGTCATGATCTCGGCGAGCCAGTCCTGCCGTGCCATGACCAGGTCGTAGGCGCGGCGCAGGATTTCGCTTCGGGTGCGGGGAGCGGTGCGGGCCCACGACTGCTGTGCGGCCACGGCGGCAGCGAGGGCGGCATCGGCGTCGGCGGGTCCGCCGTCGGCGATCACGGAGAGGACCTCGCCGGTGGCGGGGTTTTCGACCTCGAAGGTTCTGCCGTCGGCGGCGTCGCGCCAGGTTCCGTCGATGAGTAGTCCGGTGGGTACGGACTGGGTCCCGGTGGTGGGGGCGAACGCGGTGGCGGTCGTCATGGTGTGGTGTCTCCTTGCTGGGTGTGGGGGTCGAGGATCTGTGCGAGATGGACGGATGCGCCGGGGGTGTGGTTGTCGGTTAGCTGCCGGACCTGCATGTGGCAGCTGAATCCGTCGGTGAGCACCGTGGTCTGCGGGAAGGTGCGCAGGGCGGGGGCCAAAGCCTGTTCGGCGACGGCCATACTGGTCTCGTAGTGGTTGCGTTCGAAACCGAAATTGCCTGCCACACCGCAGCATCCGGTGGCCTCGCGCACGGTGGTAACACCGACGGCGTTGAGGGCGCGGCGTTGGGTTTCGGCACCGAAGACCGCGTACTCGTGGCAATGGGTCTGCACGGTCACCTCGCCGGGAACGCGATGCCGCGGCACCCAGCCTTCGGATGCCTGCACAGTGACCTGTTCGGCGAAGCTGCGCACACGTGAAGCCACCCGGCGGGCGGCGTCGGTGTTCACGAGTTCGGGTAGGTCCTTGCGCAGCGCCGCCGCGCAGCTGGGTTCGGTGACCACGATCGGCCGGTCGGTGCCGTCGTCGAGGGCGGCGGCGGTGCGTGCCATCCGTTTCTGGGCTTGTGTGAGTTGTCCGGTCGAGATCCAGGTCAGCCCGCAGCACAGGTCGGTGCGCACCTCGGTGGTGTGGTCGGCGGCGTCGATGACGCGGCGGGCTGCCGCGGCCACCTCGGGCCGGAACCCTTGGGTGAACGAATCGACGAAGAGCACCACGTCACTGTCGGCGGGCCGGGTCTCGCCGAGCATTTTCGTCAGCTGGCGGCGGGATGCGAACGGCGGCAGCGCGCGTTCGGTGGTCAGCCCACCCATTCCCAGGGCTAGTGACTTGAGCGGGGTGCCGAGGGCGGCGTTGACCACCGGCGCCATCCGCGAGGTCAGTTTCAGCCACCGGGGTAGCCAACCGAGCGAGTAGTGCGCCATGGGGCGGATCCGGCCGGAGTAGTAGTGGTCGAAGAATTCCGACTTGTAGGTGGCCATGTCCACCCCGGTAGGGCAGTCCGTCGAGCACGCCTTGCACGACAGGCAGAGATCCAGTGCCTCGCGCACGTCCTCCGACGCCCAGCCCTCGTCCACGGTGCGGGCGCCGCGGACCATGTCCTGCAGCACCCGGGAGCGGCCGCGGGTGGAGTCCTTCTCGTCCCCGGTCGCCCGGTAGCTCGGACACATCACCCCACCGGAGTGCGAGCGGCAGCGTCCCACACCGATACACCGCTGCACGGCGTCGGCGAAACCACCGGTTCCGTCCCCGTTTCCGGTCTCGTGGAGGGTGAAGCTGGTCCGCCACGGCAGGGCGGGGACACCGGCGAGGGCGAGGTCGTCGGTGACCGGAGGCGGGTTGACGATGATGCCGGGATTGAGCATGCCGCCGGGGTCGAAGATCTCTTTGAACCGCGCAAACGAGGCCATGATCGCGGGGGAGTACATCTCCGGGAGCAGCTCGGAGCGGGCCCGGCCGTCGCCGTGCTCACCGGAGAGGGTTCCGCCGTGCTTGACGACCAGGCGGGCGGCGGCGCGCAGGAACCGGGCCATCACGTCCCGGCCTCGTTCGGTGCGTTGATCGAAGGTGATCCGGATGTGCATGCAGCCGGCGCCGAAGTGCCCGTACATCACCCCGATCAGGTCGAATTCGGTGAGCAGCAGCCGGAAATCGGCGAGGTAGTCGGCGAGGTGCTCCGGTGCGACGGCCGAGTCCTCCCAGCCGGGCCAGGAGGTGACGCTCGAGCCGTCGGGGTTGTCGAGCCGGGACGACAGGCCGGCGCCGTCTTCGCGGACGCGCCAGAGTTTCTTGCGGGCGCCCGGGTCGCGGACCTCGCGGCCGTCGAGGACCCGCCCGTTCTCCCGCAGTTCGGTGAGCAGTTGTTGCGCCTGGGCGGAGACGGTGTCGATGTCGTCGCCGTCGAGGTCGACATACAGCCAGGCGTGACCGGCGGGGAGGTCGGCGACCGAGTCGGCGCCGCGGCGGGCCCGCATCGTCTCCACGATCTGCTCGTCGATGCCTTCGACGGCGGCGGGGGAGTAGCGCAGGATGGTTTCGATGTCGCGGGCGGCGTCGACGACGTCGTCGTAGCCGAGGATCAGCAACAGCGCCGACGCGGGGACGTCGACCAACCCGACGGTGGCACCGACGACGATCGCGCAGGCGCCTTCGCTGCCGACCAGAGCGCGGGCGACGTCGAACCCGTTCTCGGGCAGCAGGTGTGAGAGGTGGAAGCCGGAGACCTGCCGGGGGATCTGCCCGAGTTCGAGCCGGAACTGCGACAGGTAGTCGCGGGTGAGTTCTTTCAGCTGTGCGGTGATCTGCTCGGCGCGGTCGGCGGCGTGGGTGTCGTCGGGGTCGGTGGCGTCGATCCCGGACCGGGTGGCGGTCAGCCGGGTGCCGTCGGCGAGAACCAGGTCGAGGGACACTACGTGATCGGCGGTGCGTCCGTATCGGACCGAGTGATTGCCGCAGGCGTCGTTGGCCACCGAGCCGCCGACGGTGGCGCGGGTCTTGCTCGACGGGTCCGGTGCGAAGGTCAACGTCCCGCCGGTGTGGGCTTCGACCGCCTGCGAGAGTTCGGACAGGATGATGCCGGGTTCGACCACGGCTGTCCGGGTGTGCGGGTCGATCGAGACCACCTGGTCCATGTATCGGGAGAAGTCGAGCACCAGACCGCCGCCGATGGCGTTGCCCGCCATCGAGGTGCCGCCGCCGCGCGCGATCACGGCCAGTCCGGCCTGCTGGCACACCGCCACAACTTCGCTGACCTCGGTCGCGGACCGGGGAAATGCGACACCGGCGGGGATGAGCCGGTAATTCGATGCGTCGTAGCTGTATTCAGCCAGCCGCCGGGTCGTGGTGTCGATCTCGACGGAGCAGGACTGCAGCAGGTCGGTGATGGCAATGTCCGCGGCTTCGACTGTCACGGTGTCCTCGATTCTGGCGGGCGGGTTCGCGTTCGCGGTGCTGGTTCGGCTGCCCGATGAGCAGCCATGGGTGGGGTCAGGGGGAGGGAGGGCAGAAGATGCGGTCCGCGTGGAGGCACGCGGGTCGGTTCCCGCATCTTCTGCCCTGGTCAGGTGGTCAGTGCATGCCGCTCAACTCGACCTGTTCGCCGGCGTCGGTGAGCACCTCGCGTAGGGCGTCGACGATCTCGTCGAGTTCGGATCGGGTCGATATCAGCGGCGGCGCGATCTGCATCAGCGGCTCGCCACGGTCGTCGGCGCGCGCGATTAGGCCCGCCTCCCGCATGCGTCGTGGCAGGTACTCTCGCACCAGGAACTCGCGTCGAACCGAGTCGACCTTCCCGTCGTCTTCGGAGCCGACCAGTTCGGCGGCGTAGAAGAACCCGTCACCGCGGACGTCGCCCACGATCGGCAGAGAGCGTAGCGATTCCATCTGCGCCGCCAGATATGGTGACAGTTCGCGCACGTGGGCAAGGACGTTGTCGCGTTCGAATATCTCGATGTTGTGCAGAGCGATCGCCGCGGACACGGGATGCCCGGCGAAGGTGATGCCGTGCAGCAACGTCTGCCCCGGCCGGAAGAACGGTTCGGCGACACGGTCGGAAACCAGCACCGCCCCCATAGCAGCGTACGAGGATGTCAGCCCCTTCGCGATGGTGATCATGTCCGGCACCGCGCCCAGGGTGGAGACCGCGAAGAATTCGCCGAGCCGGCCGAATCCGGAGATGACCTCATCGGCCACCAGCAAGAACCCGTACTTGTCGGCGAGGGCCCGCAGTCCGGCCCAATACCCGCGCGGCGCGGTGAAACACCCACCGGCATTCTGGATCGGCTCGGCGATGAGCATGCCGACCGTCTGCGGATCCGCTGCGATGATCACGGCCTCGGTCTCGGCCAGAATCCGGGCGGTGAAAGCGTCGACGTCGGAGCCGTCGTCGGCGCGGAAGCGGTTGGTGTTCGGCGCGTGATGCACCTCCACGGCCGGGGGCCCGAACGGCTCCTTCAACGCAGGAATTCCGTTGAAGGACAGCGCCCCCAGTGACAGACCGTGGTAGGCGGTGCGACGAGCGATCGCCTTCGTGCGACCCGGTTCACCGTTGGCGAGGTGGTACTGGCGGGCGATCTTCCACGCCGACTCCACCGATTCCGAGCCACCGGAGGTGAAGAACGCCCGGTTGATTTCCGTCGGGGCGAGCTCGGCCAGCTTTTCGGCAAGTTCGATTGCGGCGGGATGCGCGGTGTTCCATGTCGTGTTGAACGGCAGTGTTGTGAGCTGTTTGGTTGCGACGGCAGAGAATTCGGCGCCGTAGGAATATCCGAGCTGCGCGCAGAACAGGCAGGAGAGACCGTCGATGTACCGCCGTCCGGTGGTGTCGAAGACGTAGATGCCCTCGGCGCGGTCGGTGATCAGGATTTCCTCACCGTCCCGCAGCCTGGCGTGTTGACCGAAATGCAGCAACAGGTGATCGCGGACACCCGACTGGTAGCGCCGATTCCGTCTCTGCGTGGCGTCGTTCATCGGGTTCTCCTCACCTACTTGCGATCAATGTCATACTGTATAACAGTATGTCCGTGATGTCATCTATGAATCGAGTCTCGGGGTGACCCGGGGAGCCGCGACTGTTTCGGCCGCCTCCGGGGCACTGCTGTGGGGAACACTCGGACCGGTCGTGAGCGCCTGGTCCACCCTCGGCGGCGCCGAGACCGCATTCGCGCGGTCGCTGGCCGCCGCGCTTACCCTCGGCGTCGTCGCCCGAGGGGCCGTCGCCGCGCGAGCGCAGGTGCGGGAGTATTTTCGGTCGCTGCTCGTGGGCGGTGCCGGGCTCGCCGGCTTCCAGTTCGCGTACTTCGCGGCGGTCGCCGAATCAGGCGTCGCGGTCAGCACGGTGATCGGGATCGGTTTGGCGCCTGCGATTACCGGGGCATGGTCGTGGATCACCTCGTCCCGGCCCTCCGCCACCTGGATGGTGGGGACCGGCCTGGCGTCTGTCGGTTTGGTCCTGCTGGTTCTCGGCTCGGCTCTCGGTGCCACGGTGTCGCCCGCGGGCATCGGTTGGTCGGTCTTGGCGGCCGTCTTCTTCAGCGCCCAGGCGCTGGCGATCGAGTCGGTGGGGGCCCGGTGGTCGAACCCCGCTGTGCTGACATCGATGTTCCTGATCGCCGCGATCGTGATGGTGCCGATCGGCGGGCCCGTGCTGTGGCGCAGCGGCGCCCTCGGCGCCGAGGACGTGTTGGTGATCGCGTACGTCGGTGTGGTGACCGCGGGTCTTGCGTACTGGCTGTTCGCGGCGGGGGTCGCGGTCCTCGGTGCCGCTGTCGCGGTCACCATCAGCCTGCTCGAACCAGTCGGTGCCATCATGTTGGCGGTGCTGTTCCTGAGGGAAGGGCAGTCCCTGGTGCAGTGGCTCGGGATTGTGCTGCTCATCGCATGTATACCCGTTACGGCCTACACGCCGAAGAAGGTCGCGAGCATTCCGGCAATGCCGGAACCGGCGCATCGGTAGCAATACCTCCCGCCACCGCCGGGCGGAACGAGGGGAGTGATCGTGTCGGGTGGCGGTCCCGTTCTGCCCGAAATCGTCGGTGGCGCCGAATCGTGGCCGGGATTCATGGCCACATCCTCTCTGGCATATGGCAGGATTGTCAACAATCAGAGAATCTGGCGTATCGAATGGGTCATGGCAGAGTGCATGGCCCACCCGCTTTGCCGGGTTGGTGCCAGATTCGATCAGTACTGCTGAGCCGCAGATGATTTTGTAATGAGTGGCTACGGGGAGTCGAGTTGAGGTCTTCGTCACGGTGTGACGTCCCCGCCTCGTTGCTGCGGTGCCTGATTGTTGACAATATCCAAACGTAGCTTGGAGGTTCGATGGCGTTCAGCCGCAATTCAGGTGTCAGTCCACCCGCGGGGGATGGGGCGCCGCCGGGGAGGTCCGCCCGCGACGACGGTGAGAAGAACCCTCAGGACACCACAGCGGGCCGGCCGGGCGGCCGTACCCTCCACAAGGGCGGGCTACGGCAACGGCACCTGACGATGATCGCCCTCGGCGGCATTATCGGAGCCAGCCTGTTCGTCGGTAGCGGATCGGTCATTCACACTGCCGGACCGGCGGCCGTGCTGTCCTATGCCCTCGGTGGGGTGCTCGTCATCTTCGTCATGCGCATGCTCGGTGAAATGGCCACCGCCAAACCCACTCTCGGTTCGTTCATGGAGTACGCGCGAGAGGCGCTCGGTGAACGTGCCGGCTTCGTTGTCGGGTGGTTGTACTGGTATTTCTGGGTTGGTGTGGTCGCCTTCGAGGCCGTCGTCGGCGGCAAACTTCTTGGCGGATGGTTCCACGCACCGGACTGGGTATTCGCGCTGGTGCTCATGTTCATCCTGACGGCCACCAACTTGCTGTCGGCGCGCTCGTTCGGAGAGACCGAGTTCTGGTTGGCCTCGATCAAGGTCGCCACCATCATCGTCTTTCTCTCCGTCGGTGCGCTTTTCGTCCTCGGTCTCTGGCCGGGATCGCAGCTGTCGGTCGCCAACATTGGCCAACACGGCTTCATCGTCAACGGTGGGTTCTCGATCCTGCAGGGTGTCGTGGTGGTGATCTTCTCCTACTTCGGTGCCGAGATCGTGACGATGGCGGCCGCCGAGTCGAAACACCCCGCCAGAGCGGTAGCCAAGGCCACCAATACCGTGCTGTGGCGGATCCTGCTCTTCTACGTCGGTTCCGTGGCTCTGTTGCTGATGATCACCCCGTGGGCCGAGATCCCCAGCAACTCCAGCCCGTTCGCGGCAGCCTTCGACAGGATCGGTCTTCCCGCGGCCGAGCAGATAATGAATGTTGTCGTGCTCACCGCAGCGTTGTCCGTCCTCAACTCCGGCCTCTACACCGCATCTCGGATGCTCTTCGCACTCGCGAATCGTGGATGGGCACCGAGCTGGGCCAAGGATTGCAACTCACGTGGCGTTCCCTGGAAGGCAATTCTGCTGAGCACGGTCGTCGGGTATGTGGCAGTCGCGATGAACTATGTCTCACCCGATCGGGTGTTCTCGTTCATCATGAACTCCGCGGGCGCGGTGGCCCTGTTCGTCTACGTCATCATCGCCCTGTCCCAGCTGAGCCTGCGCTCTCGTATGACCGACGACGAGAAAGCCGCACTGGGCCTGAAGATGTGGCTCCATCCGTGGCTCGGGATTGTCACCGTGGTCGGGATCGGTGTCATCATCTTCTCGATGAGCCTGATCGAGAGCACACGGACCCAGCTGTGGCTGAGCCTGATCAGCCTCGCGGTGCTCCTGGTGGCCTACTCGATCACCCAGCACGCGCACCGCCGCCGCGCCCGCAAGTAGGACTTCCTGGACGGTTCCGGCCACGGTGCCGGTGGTCGCGCACTGCGCCCACCGGCACGGGTCAGTCGACCGGAAACATCGCCGACCGGATCTGGAGGGCGGCGGTCTCCATGTGCAGGGTGATCAGGCGGCTGAATGTCGACCCATCGGCGCGCCTGATGGCGTCGGCGAGGGTGTGATGATCGGTGATCCGATCTCGGGTTGCGTATTCGGTGCCTTCGAGGATCGACAGGCACATGCGGGTTTCGACCACCAAGGTCCGGTGCGCCCGCGACAAACGGGGGCTGTGGGCGAGTGCTACGAGCTGCTCGTGGAATTCGATGTCGATCTCGGCGACCTCAGCGTCGTCGTGCCGGGCGATTGCTTCGGCCATCCGGTCCACGATGGCGTCCAACGAGTCTCCGGCGGCTGCATGTGTGTTCGATCGGATGATTTCGAGTCCGGCGGCTCGCTCGATCGCCGCGCGCGTCCGGCAGATGTCGTCTATGTCCCCCGCGCTCAGGGTGGTGACGAACAGCCCCCGATTGCGGATGTTGACGAGGAGTTCTTCTTGGGTGAGGCGTTGGACGGCTTCGCGTAGCGGCCCGCGGCTGACGTCAAATTCGGCGGCCAGGTCTTGTTCGAACAGCTGCTGTCCGGGCCGCAGACGTCCTTCGGCGATCGCCGCGCGGAGACGCTCCGCCAGCATGGCCGGCATCGATTGCTTGGGCAGCGGGGCGGAGGTTAACGCCGATATGTCACCCATAGTGTCCGCCCTGCTCGCAAATTGCTGTTTCCACAGCGAAACTAGCAGAGCCGGCCCGAGCGGAGCGCTTACGCATCACTGTGCCCGCACCTCGGGTGAGGTGCGGGCACAGTGCAGAGCTGTCACTCGGGTACGGCGTGCCCGGGTCGCCCCGTCTGCGGGTCAGGAGGGAGGGTAGGTTGCGCGGAGTGTCGCGGCGACGTCCGGTGCGCACTCCTCGGTTTTCAGGGCCTCGAGCAACTGCCCGGCGAACCGTTCCGGTGTCATTCCGAACTTCTCGAAGACCTCGTCGTCCGGTGCTCGGCCGTACGGGGTCCAGCGGCAGGCGAACTGGATCAGCTCGGCACCCAGCCGTGGTGTGGTCTCGTCCGGACGTTGCCGCAAGAGGTGCAGCCGTTGGCGGCGCCGGACACGATAGGCGTCGAGTTGTGCACGGGTGACGCCGTTGTCCGGGTCGCCGGTGCAGGCACGGTGGCGGTCGATGGGCATGGCGGGTTGCATCTCGTTGTCCTGCGGGGTCCGACTAGTGCGGGCCCATGTCCTCGGTCGACACCCCGGCGCCTCCACTGGAGGTGCTGAGAACGGACTTGCGGCGCCCGTACGCCAGATACACCACCAGTCCTACCGCGAACCAGCCCACGAACCGCAGCCACGTCTCCGGCTGCAGGAAGGAGATCAACCAGATCGAAAACGCGATTCCCACGAGAGGGATCACGGGCATCGCCGGGCACTTGAAGGGGCGCGGGATGTCGGGTCGACGGTAGCGCAGCACGATGACTGAGGCGCAGACGACGATGAAGGCAAGCAGGATGCCGATGTTGGTCAGTTCGGCGGCTTCTCCGATCGGCATGAAACCGGCGACCAGGGCGGAACCGACACCGACCACCCACGTGATGCGGGTCGGCACACGCCGAACCGGGTGAGTCTTGGAGAACCACTTCGGCAGCAGGCCGTCCCGGCTCATCGAGAACCAGACACGGGTGACGCCGAGCATGAAGGTGAACATGACCGTCAGCACGCCGATGATGCCGCCCACGGCAATGACACTGGCCACTCCGCCGAGCCCGACGGACGCGAAGGCGGTGGAGAATCCGCTGGTCGGGTTGATGTCGGTGTAGTTCTGCATGCCGGTCAGGACGAGGCATGCGCCGACATAGAGCACCATCGAGATGGCCAGCGAGTAGATGATCGCCTTCGGCATGTGCCGCTGGGCGTCCTTGCTCTCCTCGGCGGCGGTCGACATCGCGTCGTAGCCGAACACCGCGAAGAACACGGTGGCCGCCCCGGTCATGACGCTGCCCATCCCTGAGGGAGCGAACGGCACGTAGTTGCTGCTGTCGACGAAGAACGCGCCGACGATGATGACGAGGAGGACGACGGCGACCTTCAAAGCCACCACGACCATCTCGAACTTGGCCGCGGCCTTCATGCCGCGGGTGAGAAGGAACGCGATCAGCAGGCACAAGATCATCGCGAACAGGTCGACGCGGTGCCCCTCGCCGGTGCCGGGTGCTCCCATCATCCAGGCGGGCAGGTCGAGGCCGAATTGTTGGACGAGGAAGTTGAAGTATCCGGAAATGCCGATGGCGACCACGGCGACGATGGCCGTGTACTCGAGCAGGAGATCCCAGCCGATGAACCAGCCCACGATTTCGCCGAGTACGACGTAGCCGTAGGTGTAGGCGGAGCCCGCTTTGGGGACCATTCCGGCAAACTCCGCGTAGGAGAAGGCCGCGGCGGCGCTGGCAATGCCGGCGAGGATGAAGGAGAGCAGGACTGCCGGGCCGACAGCGGGTATTCCGTTTGCTTCGTCGCCGTGAGCGACACTGCCGGCCAGCGAGAAGATGCCAGCTCCGATGATGCCGCCAACGCCGATGGCAGTGAGTTGCCACAATCCCAGAACGCGCTGCAGCCCTCCACCTTCGGAGTTTTCGTCGGTTACCAAGTCGATGGGTTTGCGCCGGAATATGCCGGTGGATGGTCGCGCAGCAGCAGTGGCGGGACCGGGTTTGGTTGAGGTCATAGGGGGCTTCCTCTAGCAGTGACATGTACCACAGTTAGACGGATAGTCTGCAATACGGTTATACAAATGACAAGTCGCGAGGTTCAGGCACGTGGCCGAAAGGTGGCGGGAGGTCGGTCCCGGCCTACGACGAGTCCGGGCTAGCCGATGCACATGTAGATGTGACAGTGCCGGTGAAGGGGTGATCCGGCCGCCACCGGCGGTCGGTGAGTCGGTGAGAGTGTCGCCCCCGAGCGACCGACCCATCGGCAGTGCGGCGTGGGGTTGTCGATAGTGCTGGGCGCGGCCACGGACGCCATACAGACGCGACGAGCGGAACGCCGGTACACAGATGGCCCTGTGTGCCGGCGCCCCGCTCGGTCGTTGCTATCCGGTGGGTCAGAGGGAACGTCGGATCATCGATCCGCCGGCCATCACCATGTGGACGGAGTCGGTAAGGGCGGTGATGTCCTCCAAGGGATTTCCGTCGACGACCAGGAGATCGGCGTGAGCGCCCGGTGCCACGATGCCCAGCCGCCCGTCCGCCTGGAGCAGACGCGCGCCCACCACCGTGGCGGAGCGGATCACGTCCACCGGCTTCTGCACCTGAGTGCGCAGGGTGAACTCGTCGAGCTGGCGATCCTGCAGGGAGCCGAGCAGATCGGAGCCGAACGCGATGTTGATGCCGTTGCGGTGAGCGGTCTCGAGGCCTCGGAAGCTCGCCTCGAGAACCTCGGACACCTTCGCCTGCAGCGCGTCCGACAGCCCGGCGGCCGCGCCCTCCTTCGACAGGGCGTGATAGGTCACCAACGTCGGGACGATGAACGCGTCGTGCTCACGGAACAGGGCGGCGGTCGCGTCGTCGATGAAGTTGCCGTGCTCGATCGAGCGGACACCGTTGGTGACACCGCGGGCGATGGCCTGCGGTGTGTACGCGTGACCGGCGGCGTAGCGGTTCGCCGCGCGCGCTTCCTCGACGATTGCGCGGATTTCCTCGACCGAGAACTGGGTGCTGTCGATGCGGTCGGTCGGTGACGTCGCGCCGCCGCTGAGCATGATCTTCAGGTGTGTGGCGCCCTTGCGCAGTTCGTCGCGGGCGGCGCGTCGGCATTCGGAGAGCCCGTCGCAGATCCGGCCGAAATCGGGGCAGCAGTAGTGGCTGCCCGGGGTGTCGTCGCCCGGGTGGCGGACATCGCCGTGACCGCCGGTCTGCGAGAGCGCCTTTCCGGCGTAGTGCAGCCGCGGTCCCTGAATCAACCCGGTCCGGATCCCGGCGGCGAGTCCGTGGTCGGCGCCGCCACAGTCGCGGACGGAGGTGAACCCGCGGCACAGCATCCGGTTCAGTTCGGCGGCGGCGTGCAAGGTGGTGTACGACGGGGCCATCCGGGGGAGGGCGGACAGGTCCGCGGTGGCCGCGGTGACGTGTACATGCGCATCGATCAGACCGGGCATGAGGATGCGTCCGTGCAGGTCGATCGTCTCGGCCCCTCGGTACCTGACTTCGCCACCGCCGACTTCGGTGATGACACCGTCGGTGACGAGGACCCGACGGTCCGGGTGGAGGGTTCCCGCGTCCGGGTCGAGCACGGACGCGTTGGTGAACAGCCAGGTGCGGTTGGTATCCGCGGTGGTAGCCATGAGCTAAGTCTCGCTTTCGAATGCGTTGTGGCAGTTACCGGTCGACGGTGAGAGCGGGATCGAAGTCGGTGTTTCCGTTGTCTGCTAATGAGGACTTGGAGGGCAGGTGGACCGATCCAGAGATGTCCTCGAGAGTGCGGCCCTTGGTGGAAGTGCCGAAGATTGTGATCGCGAGGCCGCCGAAGAGCAGTGCTCCCGCGGTCATCAGGAAAACACCGGTGAAGCCGATGATCGGGTAGGTCGCCCCGATGATCAGCGGGGCGCTGATGCCGCCGATGCGGCCGAACCCGGACGCCACGCCCATGCCGCTGGCGCGGATCTCAGTCGGGTACACCTCCGGGGTGTAGGCGTAGATCGACGAGTAGACGCCGTTCATGAAGAACGAGAGCAACGCTCCCCACAGCATGACCAGCGCCGAGACACCGGACTGGGACATCATGTAGGCGGCCATCGCGCCGCCGGTCAGGTAGATGGCGATCGTCCACTTGCGGTCGAGTTTGTCATTCAGATAGGCGGCTGAGTAGTAGCCGGGGATCTGGGCCAGGTAGATGACGATCGAGTAGCTGAAGCTCTTCGTGATCGTCAGGCCGCCGGCGACGAGCAGGGTCGGAATGAAGGTGAAGAATCCGTAGAACGCGAATGTGATGACCAGCCAAAGCATCCACAGCGTCGAGGTGCGGTGCGCAAGGCCGGGCCGCCACAGCGCCTTCAACCCTTGCAGGGCCGTCAACCGTTGTAGTGCAGAGGTATTGGTCGAAGTCTCGGCGACGGTGGACGCCTCGACGGGGGGAAGTTCACGGCCCAGATGCTTGACCGCCCGGCGTTCGATGTCCTCGACGACCAGACGTGCTTCGTCGACCTTGCCTACCGACAGCAGGTACCGCGGGGACTCGGGGACCGAGCGCCTCCACCACAGCAGCATGACCAGCGGAACGGCGCAGAGCAGGTGTGCGATGCGCCAGCCATCCTCGCTGATCGGGATGATGAATCGTCCCAGCAGCGCTGCCCCGACGTATCCGAAGGAGAAGAAGCCGGCGAGGGCTCCGACGAATCGACCGCGGAGCCGGCCCGGGGCGAATTCGGAGAGGAAGGCGGGGATGATCGACGATTCCGCGCCGGTCCCGATGCCCGCGATCAGTCGGGCGATGAAGAAGAATTGCCAGGTCGGGGAGAAGGCGGCGAGCAGGGTGGCTAGGCCGTAGATGCCGAGCGCCCACATCATGACCTTGCGTCGTCCGAAGCGGTCGCCGAGCATGCCTGCCGATACCGCACCGAACAGATATCCGATCAGGGTCGAGCTGCCGATCAATCCGGCCTGGAATCCGGTCAGGTGCCATTGCTCTTTGATAGCGGGGAGGACGAACGCCAGGATCGCGACGTCGAGTCCGTCGAATGCGAGTCCGAGGCCGCCCATCGCGAGAAGGCGCTGATGTGGGCGTGAGAACGGAACGCGTTCCATTCGAGCGAGTAGGTCTGACATGGCAGTTTCCTCTGCGTAAAGGGTGGAGGCCGAAGTCGTGTTCGGTTCGAAAAGCTATGGGCGAGCGAGATTCGCGGCTCGATGTTGCGGAGACCACACGAACCTATCTGCAATGTATAGTTCACAGAGTAGTTCAATGCAATACTCATTGCATAGGGTTTTCTGGGAACGAAACAAGGCAGACGTGGACGCGGATCGGAGGACCCGGTGCAGCGGACCTGCGTGGCAAAGTCGCCCGATGGCGGTGGTCGGTGGGAGGGTGGGGGACATGAGTGAGGTCAGAGAATGGCTGGCGGTCCTGCGCGAGGGGACTCAGGCGACGCCGAAGATCGGCCAGGTCTTGGATCTGATCGCCAAACAGCCCCGGATGGCCTCGTACGCGTCGGCATCCGCCATTGCTGAGACGGCCCACGTCAACACCGCGACAGTGGTTCGAGCGGCGCAGGCGCTCGGATTCGAAGGCTGGCTGGCGCTGCGGGCAGAGGTGCGCTCGAGATATCTCGCGTCGCTCTCGGCTACCGAGGTCTCCGCCGAACATGCCGAACTCGGGGTGCATCCAGCGTCCTCCGCCGTCCGGCAGGACGTCGCGAACCTGGGACTGTTCGCCCGCGGCCTCGATCTTGATGTCATCGAGCACTTCGCCACCGCCATCTCCGGAGCGGATCGGACCGCGGTGGTGACGACAGGTAGCTACGCGGCGGTCGCCGCCCCGCTAGCCCACCTCGGTGCGGTGATGGGATATCCGATCGCGATGGAAACTCGCGGCGGCACCCATCTGGCCAACGTCATGAGTTCGATGAAATCCGAAAGCTGCTTCGTGGCAATCAGTTTCTGGCGACTGCACGCCGAGATCCTCAAGGCGGCGCGCTCGGCAGCCCGGCGCGGTGCGACAGTCTGCGTGATCACCGACAGCGTGTCCACGCCGCTGACCGAGGTCGCCGATCACGTCATCGTGGTGTCCTCGGAAGGCGGTAGCTGGTTCCCCTCCATGGCAGCCGGCGTCTGTGCAGTCAACGCTGTATTGACCTCGCTCGAACAGCAGGGCGGCCAAAAGGTTCAGGACGCGATCGCCGACATGGAACACACCTGGGCCGAACTCGGGCTCTACGACATCTAGCCCCTGACCTGAGCGTCGAGGGGCCCGCGATGGGCGTTGTGGCGCCAGAGGCGCCCGAAGGCTAAACCCAGTGTGGCGCTGCGGTCCTTTCTCTACCCGCCCGTCGCGCACGTCGATCTCTCCGCGTGCGTCGGAATGAGAACCTCCAGCGAATCGGGGAAACCTCTGGTCAATACTTACGCTTTGTTGTACTGTATAACCGTAATACCGACAAGGTTGCTGGGATCCCGCTAGGCGCACCGTCGACACAGATCGACGGGCCCACCCCGCCATCGGCGACGGCCGCATTAACGGACTCGGCGCGTCGGTCCATGGCGTGGACTGATCGGAATATCAACGGCGCTATTCCGATCAGTTCATTCCTCCACGGCGCGGGCCAACAACCCGCCCCTTGACCTCGAACACTGCGACACCCATCCCAAGGAGAACTGCCATGAATCTGGCCGACTACGACGCCCTGAGCTTCGACTGCTACGGCACCCTGATCGACTGGGAAGCCGGCATCGCCGCCGTCCTCGCTCCGTGGGCGAAGGAAGTCGGACTGGTGCTGACCGACGAGGAACTGCTCCTCGCCTACGCAGAGAACGAGGCCCAGGCCGAACGCGACACGCCTGATGCGCTCTACTCGGCGATCCTCGCCGACGCCTTCCGCCGCACCGGCGAGAAGCTGGGCAAGGAAGTGACCGACGAATGGGCGGCCATGCTCGGCGCATCGGTTCCCGACTGGCCGGCCTTCCCCGACTCCACCGAGGCTCTCGCTTCCCTCGCGAAGGACTACAAACTGATCATCCTGTCCAACGTGCACCGCGAGGGCTTCGCCGGCAGCAACGCCCGTCTGGGAGTCGAGTTCGACACGATCATCACCGCCCAGGACGTCAAGGCTTACAAGCCCGCACCGAACCACTTCGAGGCCCTCGACGACGCACTCGAGGAACTGGGAGTTCCCCGCGAGCGTCTCCTGCACGTGGCTCAGAGCCTCTTCCACGACCACGTGCCCGCCAAGCGCCACGGACTGCCATCGGTATGGATCAACCGTCGCCACGACCGCCCGGGCTGGGGCGCCACCCCCGAGCCTTCCGACGAGTACACCTACGATCTCGAATTCCCGACCATGGAAGGGTTCGCCGCCGCCGCACGTGCGGCTAAGAACGGATAGAACTACCCGATCGAACTGGGGCAGCGAACACTTGCTCCCTCGTCGACCGAACTCAGTCGAGGCTCGAGTCGGCGAGGGAGCCGAGCGGAAGCTCCGTGAAGCCGACGGCCCGCGAACGCAACGGGGACCAGGAATGCGTAGTCGAGCCATTCACCCGGCCTAGCCGAAGCTGCCCCGAGTTTGTGAATTCTCCACCGACACAACGACTCCTCCGCTCCTTCGATAAGTCAAATGGAGTGTCCACCCGATGGCGCGCAAAACCCCCCACGCGGATATCACCCATCGCATCACCGTCATCCCCGGTGACGGCATTGGACGAGAGGTAGTGCCAGCGGCCACGACTGTCCTGGACGCAGTTTCTGCCCAGTACGGATTCGGCCTCTCGTGGGACGAGAAGAACTGGGGAAGCGGCTTCTTCAAGAGATATTGCAGAATGATGCCGATCGATGCCATCGATCAGATGGCCAGAACAGATGCGGTGCTGCTCGGAGCCGTCGGCGATCCCGAGATCAGCGACGTCGAGACGTTGTGGGGGATGCTCATCCCGATCAGACGGCAGTTCGATCAGTACGTCAACCTCCGCCCGATCCGATCGCTGCCCGGAGCCCGATCACCGTTGCGCAGCGGCGCCGATATCGATCTCGTGGTCGTTCGGGAGAACGTGGAAGGGGAGTACTCCGAGGTCGGAGGTCGCAGCTACCGCGGAACCGACCACGAATCGGCGTACCAGCAGGCGATCTTCACCCGGCACGGAATCAGCCGTCTAACGCACTATGCGTGCCGGCTTGCGAGCCAACGGCGTGGAAGAGTTACCTCCGCCACGAAATCTGATGGGCGCATCCACACGATGACCTTCTGGGACGAGATTGTCCAGGAAGTCGCCGAGCAGCGTCCTGAGCTGCAATTGAACAGTGCGCATCTCGATGCCCTGGTGGCGGCGATCCTGACGGAGCCCGAGCAATTCGATGTCATCATCGCCTCGAATCTTTTTGGTGACATTCTCAGTGGCATCGCAGCAGCAGTCGTCGGATCGGTCGGTGTCGCCCCCAGCGCAAATCTGAACCCAGAACGTCGATACCCCTCGATGTTCGAACCAGTGCACGGGTCGGCGCCCGATCTGGCCGGAAGGGGAATCGCCAATCCCACCGGAGCGATATGGGCGGGTTCAATGATGCTCGAACACCTGGGTCACCGTCAGGCCGCCGAAACAGTGGTCGACGCGCTGACAGCTGTGATCGCGGCTGGGACCTGTACACCCGATCTCGGCGGTACCACCACCACAAGCGAATTCACTGCCGCCGTTGTAGCTGAAATACACGTCGGCGGTCAGAGCCCAATACTCGCGCTCGAAGAGGTCGACGGAGTTCGGGAGGGTATATCCGAGAGGGATCGCCGACACGTAAGTATCCAGTCGCATGGAAGACGGATGGGCTAGCGGCTGTGTTCGGAGATCGACAATCTGCTGCAATACGGGCGACATAGTTGAAGTACCTCGACTATCGGGATTTCTGGACAGCGCATTTGGCACATGGTCGGGATTGTCCGCTGAGTGTCCTATCACCGCAGCGTCGGCGTCGAGCGTCAAGTTCGTTTTTTGGTTCTGGCATATGGAGCATGTAGTTGTAAGGAGGA
Source organism: Rhodococcus sp. JS3073 (assembly GCF_026810085.1). Classification (NCBI taxonomy): domain Bacteria; kingdom Bacillati; phylum Actinomycetota; class Actinomycetes; order Mycobacteriales; family Nocardiaceae; genus Rhodococcus; species Rhodococcus sp. JS3073. The sequence continues at coordinate 552,041 of NZ_CP113952.1, forward strand.
GGAAGGAAGGAAATGGTGGTGGGTGGAGGGGTGTTTACCTATGGCGAGCAATGATGCGGGCCTGGGGACCTCCATGAACTGACTGTCCGGTAATCACGCGTAAGACGGGTCTCTAATCACACCTGATTCCGCCTGCTGGGCCACGTTCGTGCACAACTGGCGGAACACGGGTAATCACTGCAGATCGTTCTTGTGTGCGCGCGGCGGTCACGAGTCGCGTTCATGCGGGGTTCTCAATCCGAGCGCTGGGGACCGCGTCATCAAGTGCTGCTGCCGGGAGGCTGTGGCTGTTCGAACGACCTTCTTTACAGGAGCCCTCCCTACCTCACCTCCAAGCGCGGGCGCAGTCCGACCTCCGATCGTTGTCGCCGCCGCCCTGCCGGCCTTCATCCCGCATAGTTCCCAGTTGACTCTCATGAGCGGCTGATGAGGCCTGCGCTGGCGGGGAGTGGACTGCCCCATCGTAAGGCGTGCTCTTCCGCATCGGTGCACGTCCTGAAACGTTACGGTTCAGGGGGTCGAGAATCGCTGTCCCGGCCCACGGCTGGACGCCGCATTGTCAATGGGCGGGGGCGTCCGGGAACCTCGGGGGCTTACTCGTCCGGGTCCGCTTGAGCGCGGCAGCCATCTCCCGCAGCGCGTTCCGCTCCGGCATCGATAGCGCGGATATGTTCGTGGCCAGAAACTCGTCGATCTTTATGGCAAAGGTTGACACGCCGAATCCGAACTGCACGAAGATGTCATCAGGTTCGGGGCCGCCGTAGGGCAACCAACGGAGGGCGAGATCGACCACGGCATTGACACGGGTGTGGCCGGGGATGGTGGATTGGTCGGTGGCCCATTTGCCGGGGAGGCCGCGGGCGGTGTGCGCGTTTTTGTTCTGTGGCATCGATGTGTTTCTTTCGTCGTCCTACCCGCCGGGGGATGCGACCGAGGAGTTCCTTACTGGTCGGCGGGGAGTCGGAAGCGGCGGATCTTGCCGACACTGGTGCGGGGGAGTTCGTCGATCAGGTTCCACTGTCGGGGCCGCGCGGCGGGCGAGAGATTGTGTGATGCCCACTCGGTCAGGTCATCGGCATGCGGCGGGTTATGGGGATCACGAGCGACGACGTAGGCAACGGGGACGACATCCCGCATCGGGTCGGGTTGAGCGACCACGGCGACCTCGAGAACACCCGGTGCTTGCGCGACCGCGGCTTCGACCTCGGTCAGGCTGACGTTCTCCCCGGACACCTTGATGACGTCGTCGACGCGACCGACGAACCGCAGCACCCCGTCGATGTTGGCGGACACGAGGTCACCAGTGGCGAACCATGTGCCTTCCTCGGTATGCCGGAATGCCTCGGCTGTGGTCTGTTCGTCGTCGAGGTAACCCGAGAACAGGTCGACACCGGGAGTCCCCAGCACGCGCAATTCGCCCGGTTCATCCGGTGCGGCGATTCCACTTCCGCCGGGGGCGCAGACGAGCGCGCGTCGGCCCGGCAGCGGTGTGCCGATCACGTCGTGCCCAAGCGGGTCGCTGGTGTCCGCGCAGACGATCGCGACCGTTTCCGTCATCCCGTACAACTGGCGCGGTCGCGTTCCGGCTAGTTGAGCGAATTGCTCGTAGTGTTCGGCACCCAAACTTTGTGCGAACCAGATGTGTTCGAGGTTGAGCGGCTGTTCGTCCGGTGCGCAACGTGCGAGGATCATGCGGATCGGTGCGGCGAACAGGCTGGCATGGGTGACGCCGAGCTCGCGGGCGTGCGAGACCCAGCCCGAGGCGCTGAAGGCGGCGCTGAGTGCGACGCTCGCGCCGACAGCGATTGCGGGGGCGAAGCAGTAGTACTGGGCGTTGGCGTGAAAGAGCGGCAGGGTCACGTGCCAGCGGTGCTGAGACTGCAGGCGTGTCACTTTGGCCATGGTCTCGGCGACATGCGCGTAGTTCGCCTGGGTCAGGACGACGCCTTTGGGCTCCGACGTGGTGCCGGAGGTGAACATGACGGCCGCCCGGTCGAATGGTTTTACCGGGTTGGGTTTCTCGACTGGGGTACCCGCGGCAAGAGGACCTTCGGCAGAGATGTCGGAGGCGTCTTCGGCGAGCTCGATCACGACAGTAGCGGTCTCGGCCGCTCCTTCCTTGTACGCCGCGGCGCGATCGGCGGCGCATACTCCGAGGACCGGGCGCACTCGGCGGATCTGGCTGGCCACGTCTCGGGCCGCCGATGCCGGGTCGACCGGGACCAGCCAGGCGCCCAGGCGGGCCGCGGCGAGCCACAGAGCGACGAATGCCGGACAGTTCCGCAGTGCCACATGAACCGGCGATCCGGGACCGACTCCGGCCTCCCTCAGGGCGCCGGCGGTGCGCGCGACTACCGTGTCGAATTCCCCATAGGTCCAGTCGCTGACCGAACCGGACTCGGATCGGAAGACGAGGAACGAATTGTCGGTGTGTTCGCGAACGGTCGAGTCCCAGATGCTCTGGAATGTCTCGGTCGTCATGGGTGAGCATCTCCTTGGTTGCGGAGTCGAGTCGGGTGTCGTCGGTTATAAGGCGAAGCCTGCGGCGCGCTTCCGCCCGCAGTGACCGGTTCGAGAATCTGCGCGGCGGGCGCCGTAGCGGGGTGGCTTCGGCAGGGCCGCCGCATCACAATGCGCATGGCGATCAGTGCGGTGCCGTTGCCGATCGAGGTGATCTCGTCATTCGGGCAAGGTGCGGAGTTCCGTCACCATGCAGTGGTCTGGACGACCGGAGCCGAATTGCGCCAGAGGTGCAGCTGGATCCGAGTCTGCACTGGGGCGCGAAACAGGTGCCGCGGGATCCGATCTCAGCGAACGGTCGCGCCGCGGTCGGTGACTGATACTTCGATCGTCGAGGAGTGCGACGCTGCTCCGGCATCCACGGGCAGGACTGTTCCCGTTACCCACTTCGCAGCTGGGCTGGCCAGATAGAGAACTGCCTCGGCCACGTCCCATGCGGTGCCTTCCGTGCCGAGCACGTTGAGGGAGGCGCGGAGGGCACGAACATCGTCGTCGATACCCGGCTTCGTCGACACCATCGGTGTGTAGACGAGGCCTGGTGCAACTGCGTTGACGCGGATGCCTTGGCGTCCGTGCTGGCTGGCCATGGCCTGAGTCATGCTCACGACCGCACCTTTGGTGGTGGCATAGCCGATTGCCGCATGTCCGCCGCGCAGGCCGGCCAGGGATGACATGTTGATGATCGAGCCGCCGCCCACCCTTTCCATGGACGGGATCACAAATCGGGAAATCACGACCATGGAGGTCAGATTGACCTCCAGGCAGCGTGTCCAGTCGTCGAGATCGACGTCGACCACCGTGCCGGGCGGCCCTGCGATGCCCACGTTGTTGAACAAGATCTCAATAGCACCCCACCGCCGTTCGATCTCACTGACGACTTCGCTGACGCGAACGGGGTCGGTGACGTCGCATCGGAATGCTGCGCATATGCCGCCCCGTTCCTCGATCATCTGGCGGGTGCGCTCACCGGAGTCGTTCACGTCCAACAGCGCAACCCGTGCGCCTTCGTCTGCCAGGCGGATTGCCGCTGCACGGCCGTTGCCGATGCCGTCCCCGACAGCGCCGGCGCCCGTCACAATTGCGGTTTTGCCTCTGAGAAGTTCCCTAGTCACGCGCATTGTCTCCATCAAGGAATATCGTTGGGATCGAAAAGCGGCGCTTGCGTGGCGCCCATCACTCCCATCCAGGATCGCAACCCTGGTGGCGATCGTCTACGTCCCTCACCCCAACATTGCGTTCACCCTGTTGGATTTTCTTACAACGACGGCCATGCTCTGACGTTTACGATGGTGCGGTGAGCCCAATACCTGACGATCTGATTGTGTCAGTCACCAATTGCCTGGATCGGGAATGGGCCGTGCTCGGCAGCCGCGCAGCCGACGCGATCTTCGCGGAACTGCCCAGCTATGCCGGAGTCAACCGGGATGACGTCCAAGAGTCCGTGGGCCGAAACATCCGTCGGGCGATTAAGACGCTGCGCTCCCGACAGGCTCCCAGCGCCCGGATACGTGACGAGGCAGCCGTGACCACACGGGACCGCGCCCAGGAAGGGGTGCCGATCGAGGACATCATCCGCGGCTACAGACTCTCGTTGCGGGTTATCCACGACCGTTTTCTCGAACTGGCAGCCGAGGTTGGGATGCCGGCTGACGAGATCTTGGAATCATCGAACCTTTTATGGGAAGTCGGGGACTGGTTCACCGCCATCGCGGCGGTGGAGTATCGACACCATGCTGTTCGCGACGCAGTCAGAGAGACGATGCGCCGTGCCGAACTGTTGCGCGAACTTCTCGGTGGGTCCCTCAGCAGCCAGCGAATCCATTCCGCTGCGACGGCATTGAACATCGATCCCGTCGGGCGATACTCGGTGTTCTGCCTGCTTCCGCACGGCACTGCGGAAGGAGACACCGTGCGGGCGGCGTTGGAACATCTCCCGGATCCTCCGCCGGTGATGGCCGAGTTCGAGGGCCGTTGGGTAGGACTGACCGTCGACCCGCCCAACATGCGCACCCCCAAACATGTCGTGGCTGTCGGCCCACGTGTAGGGCTGGCCGATCTCCCTGAGTCGGCCCGAATCGCAGATCTGATTCTGAGAATCGCCCAGAATCAGCCGTCAGGCACCTACAGCCTGGCCGACGCAAGTTGGCGTATCGCCACTGTGGCCGAACCCGCCGTGACGAGCCTTCTTCACACGAAGTATGTGCAGCCTGCGCTCGATCTCGGTGAGTTTGGTGAGCTGCTGGTAGACAGCGTGAAGGCTTTGCTGCAAGAGGACCTCAATATCGTGCGCGCGGCGCAGAAATTGGTCGTTCATCCCAACACCCTTCGCTATCGCCTCGGCAAATACGAGGAACTGGTCGGTGTCTCTCTCGCCAGCACCAGCACGATCGTGGAAGCAGCGTGGGTGCTCGGTCTTCCTTTGGCAAGCACGTAAACCGGTTCAAATAGATGCAACATTGGCACTGCCACTCGGTTGTTTTGCGGCACAAAGAAATCAGCGAATTGCGTATCGGCACTCCGTTGTTCCTAGATTCTTACGTCACGGTATGTACCCGCGAAACGGTTCGAATGCTCTGGTCCGGAAGGGGTTTCCCGGCGGCCGCTGCGTTAGGCGATGGTCAGGTGAGGACGCTTCCGCCGTCGACGTGCAGGCAGGTGCCGGTGGTGTAGTCGGCGTCGGGGGTGAGCAGGTAGGACACTGCGCCGGCGACTTCAGTCGGTTTGCCGAACCGGGGGATCGGCAGCGACTCGACGCCGTAGTCGGCGCCGGCGGCCATCGGCGAGGCAATCGGACCGGGGGCGACGGCGTTGCAAGTGATGCCCCAGGGGCCGACCTGGCGGGCAATCCAGCGAGTCAGGTTGATCGCCCCGGCTTTGGCTGAGGCGTAGGCGGCGCCGGAGCGCCCCCCGGTTCCGTCTCGGTCCACGGGGCCGATACCACCGACCTTGCCGGACACGGAGACCACGTTGACCAAGCGTCCCCAACCCTGCTCACGCATGTGTGGGAAAACCGCTGCCTGGCAGGCGAATGCGGTCGCGGTCAGGTTGGTGTCGAGGTCTCGGTGCCAGATCTGCGGACTCAGTGTTTCGAACGATTCGCGGCCACAGGTCCCAGCGCAGTTGACAAGAATGTCCAGGCGGCCCTGCTCCCGGGCGACGGAGTGGATTCCTGCCTGCAGCGATTCCACGTCACGGACGTCGATCTGCAGGGCGCCCACGGCCTTGATTTCTTCCGCCGTCTGGTCGACGTGGTCGGCGAGATCGAGCAGTATCACGTCGCTTCCGTCGGCGATCAGCCGTTCGGCGATGGCTCGGCCGATGCCGCGAGCTGACCCGGTGACGACTGCGATACGTGACTCGGGGTTAATCATGCTGATGTCCTTCGTGTGTTGTTCGGGGCCCTGGGTGTGTGAGAAACGGGAAGCGACGGGTGAGGTTCATCGACCCGGGACTACCTTTCGCACGACCGGGAGTGTGGTGATGGACGACGACGGCATTCCACTCTTTCGGCTCCGTGACTGGTTTCGGAACGGCGTACGAGCGGGCATACGATCGAGTCTGACTAGACACAAAGGTCCAGGCAATGGCCGAACTCGAACAGCAAATCTGCAAAAAGGTGAAGATGGCATCATCGCGGCCGAGCGCCGATGACTTGCTGGTCCTGCTGGAGGTAGCCCGCAGCGGCCGATTCAACCGAGCAGCTGAGACACTCGGGATCAATCACGTCACCATCTCGCGACGGATCAGTGCTCTCGAACGCACCATGGGCGGCAAGCTGCTCGCCCGATCGAACGGGGGATGGGAACTGACCCCGCTCGGCAAGCGCGCCCTGACCGCCGCGGAGAGGCTGGAGGGCGTCCTGCAGGAGCTCGAGTCGAGCCCGGAAACCGAACCCGTCATCGAGGATGTCGTCCGACTGTCCGCCACCGATGCGTTCAGCACCTTCGTCGCCGCACCGGCGGCGGCGCGCCTCCACCAGCGTCACCCCGGCATCAGCGTGGAGATCGTCTCCACGACCCGGCGGGCAGTGCAACACCGGTCCGGTTTGGAGATCGAGATTGTCGTCGGCGAGCCGCAGGTGGTCCGGGCCGAGGCATTCCGACTTGGCAGCTACGTGCTCGGCCTGTTCGCCTCGACCGACTACCTCCGCCGTCACGACCCCCCGACCACCGTCGACGACCTCACCCTGCACCGCCTGGTCTACTTCATATCTTCGATGCTGCAAGTCGACGACCTCGACGTCGGGCGACGCTATCTGCCCGACATGCGCGACTCGGTAACCTCCACCAACGTCTTCGCGCACGTCGAGGCCACGAGGGCCGGCGCGGGACTCGGGTTGCTTCCGACTTTCATGGCAGCGCGCCGCCACGATCTCATCAGGATCCTTCCCAACGAGATTGCCGTGCAGATGGACTACTGGCTGGTTGCTCGATCTGACACTCTGCGCAGACCGGCCGTGGCGGCCGTCGTCCGCGAACTCAGAATCACGATGCGCCAGATGGAAGATGTACTACTCGGGTCCGATGGTCCACCACCATCGAGCGAAGAACCGTGAGCGTCGACGCATGCTCACCCGAGATGACCTCGCGCGGTCTCCTCCGGAAGGGCGCGCCGCTTTTTCAGGCCAGGCCGCGTGGTAGGCCCAGGGTCTGAACAGATCCGCCCGCAGGCCGACGGGAATGATGCGGTAGTCGGTTCGCAGACGATTGGGATTTACGAGTTAGGCGAAGCTCAGCGCCGGTTGTGCCGTGCGGTGGACGGGACGGGGAACCAGGCGAACAGATCGGTATGGACGAGACCGGTCTTGTCGTGAAGGCCGTCGGAAACCTCTTCTGTTTCTGCTGCTGATCGGACCAGTTTGAATTCGGTGTCGAGCCGGTAGCGGTCTCGATCGAGGGACGAACTCTGTCCTGTCGGAATGTACGAACCCCGCACACTTAGCGGCGCGTGGGTCGCCGACCATGGATTCATCGGTCATCCGGAGACGCGGCTGACCTGCGCGTAGTTCCACCTCGCCACAGTGGGTCATGAGGGAGATTGGCATGAGTTCTGCAGACGCCGTCCCGCAATCTGTCGGCGGACGCGCAACGGGCCCGGATGCCGATGCTGTCGTACCCGTCGGCGACCGAAACCAGCAGATGCAATCCGGTGATTCGTATCACAACTTGGTAGAATCGAGGTCAATGACGCAAACCCCCGGATTGGCTGGTGGCGATGCGACCGCAGGCCCCCAACTCCTGCGACCCGCGATCGCGATGTCGTGGCGTCGATCCGAAAGTTTCGGTCTGGAACCGGCCAACCCTATAGTCGGGCCTGCCAAGTTGGAGTTCGATGCTTCCAGCAGACTGCTCCAGGCGGCTACACCGGTTCTCGACAGCGTTCGCGAGTCACTGAGCGGTGTTCGCGCGGGCGGGTTGCTTGCTGATTCCAGCGGCACCATCGTCGGCCGATTCTTCGGAGATGCAGACCTCGCTGCCAGCACCGACCGGTTCGGAGGATGCCTGGGAATGCCGTTCGACGAGTCCCGCACGGGGACCAACGCAATCGCGACATGCGTTGAAACACGTGAACCTGTGACCGTCGTCGGTGAGGAGCACTTTCTGGAATGCCTCAAGAGCTTCGACTGCTACGGGCTTCCGATCATCAATCCGGTGACTCGACGTCTCGAAGGCGTCATCGACCTGATGGTCGATACAGGATTTGAGCATCGGCAGCGTCGAGCACTCGAAGTTGTCCTCGACCGGATGGTGCGCGAGATCTCCATGCGATTTCTCGCCGACTACGACCCTGATGTCCAACATTCCCTGATCGCCTTCCATGCTCTGGTGCGGCGTACCGACGATCCGGTGGTCCTCTTCGGTCGCGACTTCGTCTTGCACAATCGCCGCGCGCTCGATGAATTGTCGACGTCCGACCTGTCAGAACTCGAGCAGCACGCGATGGCCGGCGGACATTCCACCGAGGTGCGTTTAATTCTCGAGTCGGGCCGTGAGGTGGCTGTCCAGGTGGCCAGCCCGAGCCATGGCCAACCAGCATTGCTACGTGTCCGCAGCAACGTACGTGAGCGCTCACCGGTGCCACGTACGCTCGGCCGAACCAAATCGGTAACAGATCGAATCGACGAACGCCTCGACGCGCTCGCCGCCCGTCGTACCCCGGTGCTCGTGATCGGTGAGCGCGGCACCGGACGTTCGCGGGCCGCGCACCGGATTGCTGGTAAAGGCGCGGTCGTGTTCTCTGCGGCCGATTTTGCGCACGAGCCCGTGACGGACTCGACAGCTGCTCTTGTGATCGAAGAGGCTGACTGCCTGAGTTCCCGTGCGGTCGCGGAGGTGGCCGAGACGATTCGCGCCGGAAACAGACGCGTAGTGATGACCACGGTGCGCGATGCCGGCCACAAGGACATCGACTATCTCGGTGGCTTGTGCACGGAATGGGTCGAGTTGCCGCCGCTTCGGGAGAGGACGGAGGACGTAGCGCAGATCGCCAACTCGATTTTGCGCGAGCTCCATGCGGGCAGGGCGCCCCAGGTACGCCTCTCTACTCCGGTAATCGATCTGTTGCGCCGCCATCGCTGGCCGGGAAATCTGGCGGAACTAGCCGCAGTGCTGGCCGAGATCAGCAGCCGGCGAAGCGCAGGCGACATCTCCATAACTGACCTACCCACTCGATATCAGCGTCTGAGTGCGGTGCGATCGAAACTGACGCCCTTCGAACAGGCCGAGTGGGAGCTGATCGAGAGAACGCTCGTCGCCTGCGACGGCAACAAAGTACATACAGCCAAACGCCTCGGCATAAGCCGGTCCAAGCTGTATGCCCGGCTGCGGTACTTCCAGATCACCTGAGCGTAGGACACGACCCAATAGGCGCCTACGACAGCGGGATTCGAATGCAATCGGCGCAATCCCAACCTCCGTATCAGGCAGCACCGGAGTGCCCGGAGCGTCGGCGTCAGAAGGATGTGGCTTCGTCCGATGGCGTCCGAAGCGGCCCGGTCTCACCAACCACTGTCGTGAGTTCCGGCGAGGAAGTTTCGTTTCAGGCTGCCCCATACCGCAATCTGCGGTGACTGTGCATTCGTCTACCGCCGGTGATCGTCTCGATAATCAGTCGCGGTCGATCGGTGTGGGTGAATCGCTGGTCTTCGGGAGGGTGCGCTTTGACGTGTCAGCATTTGCCGACGCGGTGCCGGCGAGGTGTATGTATTCGTCTAGTTCGAAGTGCACGATGCGTTTGTCATTCCATTCCACCCACGCACGGCCGGTGAGCTGCAGTGTTTGTCCGCGTTTCCAGTCGACGAACAGCAATCCTGCAGCTGGGTTGAGTTCGAGGTTGCCCAGTGTCATGAACATCGAGTTGCCCGGATAGTCCTCGAACTGCAGCGTGCGCGGACCGGTCACACTGACGAACCCGGGGTTGCCGCCTCGGTGGGACGCATCCGCACCGTAACCCGCGACGGATGTGGCGATGAAGAAGGTGTCCGCCTGGGTAATCCACTCACAGTGCCGTTGTGACAGGGCGGTGCCCCGTGCGAGATCCTGTCGCGGTACGGGTGGGGAGGTATAGGGATGGGTCTGGATGTGCTTGGGGCAGTTGGAGTAGACCTGCTCAGCGATCACCGTCAGTATCTCGTCGGCCCTCACTGCTATGCCGTTCACGCGCATTCTGCGCCGAGTCTGTGGCTCGATGGCCAGCAGACCAACGTCTCGGTTCTGTTCGAACAGCCCGTGAAGGGGGTCCTCAAAGTGGGGTAAGCCGCTGAGGTCTATCGTTCGATCGTCGCGGGGTGCGGCGAAGCCGATGGGGCCGGCCAGCATCCCGGCCCAGACCCGCCCGTCATCGTCGGCGGCGCCGATGACGAGCGTGTGCTGGTTCCGAAGAAACTCTGCGGCCACGTCGGGGATCCGCGAACCGACTCGTGAGCTCCCGTGGTCGACCAGCCGCACTCCCGTCCGTTGCTGGACTGCGACCTCTCCTGGATGCCTGATCAGAAGAACCCACAACTCGGGGCCCCCGCGGTGGGGGCGCGAAGGTCGGCAGCGCCTTCGGGAGCGAAGATCTCCAGCCGGATGCCGTCGGGGTCCTCGAAGAAAATTCCACCCGACGGGGTGCCCTCTGCGTGTGGCACGACGCCGTCGTAGTAGAGAACCGCTCCGACCTCTTTGATCACCGCTTCTGCCTCGCGGACGGCGTCGAGGTCTGCCACCTGGAAAGAAAGGTGGTGGAGTCCCGGACCGGCGACGTCGAAGCGGCCGCTGCTCTGCTGCCAGAGTGTCAGCACGATGGCTCCGTCCTGGGCAAGGAAGGCCGACCGGCGATCGCCGTCGTGCGACTCGGCCACCACTGTGAAGCCGAAGATGCGAGTGTAGAACTCTGTGGACTTGTTCAGGTCGGTGACGTTGAGCCCGACATGATCGGTGTGGAAGGACATGACTCACTCTCCTTTGATTGATCTCATGGTCGATTTGCATCAACGGGGGTGCAGATGCCCCGGGGCGGATGGTCTCGTCATGTTCGCGAAAATTTCTGTGACACTGCGTGTCGAGACAAATAGCTCGGACCACGTCCGGTCGGACTTGGCCGGGAGAGGACCGTGCAGTCGTTGTTCTGGTCTTCGACGTCGAACGGGCCACCATGCCAGACCAGACTGCTCTCCGTGTCTGCAACGAGCCACGAGGATGGCTCGGTCGCTCGTATGACGTGCTCTAGTGGGGAACTCGATCAAGCGCTGTGATAGCGGACAGACCATAGATGTGCTCGGGGGATGTGAGGCCCTGCTGAAGTCTGGCCAGCTGGAACCTCGCAGCAGCGTCGAGCCGGCGGTTGTAATCACTGATGTCGATTCCGAAGGCGGCTGCAACGTTTTCCGGAGCGGGTCCCCCGAGTGGTCCCCAGAGAAGTGCAAAGTCGAGGATGTCATTGTCGCTATGGCTCTGCCACATTTCTTTCCAGCCTGAGTTGCTTACTCTGAATTCTTGTGCAGGTTCTCGGGATCTGTCGGACCGCCAGCCACCCGGGCCGTCCACGTAACCGGACGCCGAGCGACTACGAAGCGGGTGAGGAACCGTTCGTTCGCCGGTATTGCGGATATGCGTTCGCTAAACTGTGTATCTCTTCTTGGGCACAATTCGATTCAGGAATGATCTGCCACAAACGCTCAATGAACCGGCGCGTCGTCATTCCGAAGTGCACAAGGATCTCCTCCTCGGTAGCGCCCCCGTATGGTGCCCATATGCTGGCAAAGTCGAGGAGGCGCTCCGACTCGGTGTCAGGATGTTTGGGTTTGCGGTTCACTTCGATCCACGCGGCGCGCCGCCTCCGGCGCCATTGGCGATACTCGCGAGAGTTCATGTTACTTAACACATCTTTGGGTCCTGCGGATGCCTTCGGAATTGTTGGTGTGCCCGCGGCAGCGGGGTGTACATGGGGAGTGCTAGTCGTTCTCGCGCTGAATGGCAAATTGCTTTTCAACGCCGTACTGGCCGGGGAACGAGGTTTGTACAGCACGTGGGCGGGCGAGTGCTGGCATGAATGGCCCGGCGCTCACCCGCCGCTGCGGATACGGGTCAGTCTCGATGCCTGCACTGTTGCAGCGACTGATTCGACACTGAGATCCGTTCGTGTTGAGGCGTTCTAGACGAACTGGGCGGTATCCATTTACGTTCTGTAAGCGGATGCCTTACCATCACGAAGCGCGAGCGGATCGTAGCCCTCTTGCTTCATCAACTCATGCAGCTGCCGGCGGCGAACACCCATGTTCCCGCCGTCGTAGATGGGGAAGCACAACGCATCGGCCATGATTTCCGAGAGTGCATTGTCGGTTCCGCCGTAGGACTCGACGCCGACCAGACGCATCGCGTCATAGACTGCCTGCACGCACAGCTCGGAGTTGTAGACCTTGGCGATGTTGGCTATCTCCCTATCGGCGCCGCCAGTCTTGTCGTAGTGGTCCGCGGCCTTCAAGGCGAGGTAGCGTCCCGCTTCGATCTTCATCTTCAGGTCGGCGAGCATGTAGCCGGCGTTTTGATACTCGATGACCGGCGTGGGCCCACCGCGCTGCTGAGTTTTCGCGAACTTGTAGGCCACATCGAATGCTGCACGCATCCGACCGACACACGCGATGGCGATCGGTGCGGAGGTCCAGGTAAAGGAGGACTGTGCAATCTTCACGCCGTCTCCGGGACTGCCCAGGATATTGCTGGCCGGTACCCGGACGTCGGTGAAGTTGACCATCGGCGATGGGGTTGCGACGTGCCCCATCGTGTCAATCATTCCGACGACCTCGATGCCCGGCGTCGACCCGGGTACAACGATCATGGCGGCGGCCTCGGAGATCGGACTGAGCGGATCGGTCGTACAGAGGACAGTGAATAGATCGGGATGGGCTCCGTCCCAGCCAGTTCCGTTAGTCGTGTACTGCTTGTGCCCATTGATTACCCATTCATCGCCGTCCAGGCGCGCAGTGGTCCGAACCCCGGTGCCAACGACATTGGAGTCGAAGTTCGCCGATCCACCCACCTCGGAGAATGCGATACCGGCGAGCCTGGGTGTGCTGTCGGTGAACTGCGGTAGGAACTCTGTCTTCTGTTCTTCGCTGCCGAAGTTGATGATGGCGTCGAGGCCAAGTCCTGTCGAGAGGATGGCGCTCGGGACGTTGATGTCCACGCGAGCCAATTCTTCAGCGGAGAGGCAGAACTCGAGCGACGTAAATGCGGTTCCCCCGTATTCCTTGGGGATCAAGGCGGTGATGAAACCGGCATCGGCCATCTGCTCGTAGAATGGCTTGATCGCGTTGAATCGCGACTCCGGATCGTGGTACGGGCGCATCGCGTCGGCGACCTGGGTCAGCACAGTATCTGCGAACTCGGCAGCGTCTGCCTGGATCTGCTTCTGTTCCGCACTGAGACTGAAATCGAGTGTCATGGTTTTCCAATCGTGTGACCGGGAGTTTGTCGGGATCGTTTGTCAGCGGCCTGAACGGACCGAGACCGTGTCGGTACTACTGTCGAGCGATGTGAATAACGTGGGCATCGGTGTATTCCTCGATGCCCTCGCGGCCGAATTCGACTCCCAGTCCGGACTGTTTGCGCCCACCGAATGGCACGTCGGGCGCGAGCGCAAAGTGGGTGTTGACCCACACGGTGCCGCTTTCGAGCCGGTCTGCGATTTGCTCTGCCGCGTCGAGATCCTCACCCCAGACCGAGTTCCCGAGCCCGTACGGGGTGTTGTTGGCCCGAGCGATCGCGTCATCGACATCGTCATAGCGCATCACCGAGCGGATCGGTCCGAAGGTTTCCGCGGACACCAACGGAGATGATTCATCCACATCGCGAACCACTGTCGGCCGAACGAAATAGCCACCGCCGTCGAGTACCTCGCCACCGGCGATCACTGTCCCCTGCGCGTGAGCGAGTTTGAGTGACTCTTTCACAGTTTCGAACTGACGGGCGTTCTGGATCGGTCCGAGTTCGGTTTCGGGGTCGAGACCGTGTCCCACGACCGCGTTGTTCGCTCGCTCCGCGAGTTCATCGCAGAAGCTGTCGTACAGCGATGAGTGAACGTAGATGCGCTTGATGCTGATGCAGACCTGGCCGGAGTTGGCGAAGGCCCAGGTGTAGATGCCGGCGGCGGTCTTCTTCACTTCGGCGTCGGGCATGACGATCGCTGAGTCGTTGCCGCCGAGTTCGAGGACTATGCGCTTGAGGGTTTCCGCACCGCTGGCCATGACGCGTTTGCCGGCTGCCGTGGACCCGGTGAACGACACCTTCCCGACATCGGGGTGACTGGTGAGCATGGGTCCGACCTCGCCAGCGTCTCCCACGATGTTCACCACACCAGCGGGCACGAGGCTACGCAGTGCCTCGCCGACAAGCAGTGCGCTGAGGGGCGTCGTCGGAGACGGTTTGACCACCACGGTGTTGCCGGTGAGCAGTGCGGGAGCCAGCTTGTACACGAACTGGAAGAACGGGAAGTTCCAGGGAAGAATCGCCGCGACCACGCCAATCGGCTTGCGCCGGACCTCGACGTAGGCTTCGTCGTCGTCGCGGATGACCGTGCCGTCCAACGACATGTCCGCGATATGACGGGCCCAGGTGATCGAGTACTCGACGTCGGCGGTGGCGTCAGCCAGCGGCTTTCCATTTTCGAGGACAATCACCCGCGCGATCTCGTCGCGGCGTTCTTCGATGATGTTCGCGAGTTGCCGGATGATGTCGGCACGGTCTGCAACAGGTGCATCGCGCCAGGCAGGGAACGCGGCTTTCGCGGCTGCGACGGCATCGTCGACTTGTTGCCGATCGGCCACAGGGGCGTGTGCGATGACCCGCCCCGTGGCCGGGTCGATCACGGGCTGGGAAGCAGCGCCGTCCACCAGCTTGCCGTTGAGCAATTGCTGGAACTTGTGTTGCAGGAGATCTCGCGAAGATGCGAGCGTGGAGACGGCAGTCATACTAAATCCTCGTATCAGTCGATGCTTGTGACTGAACTCATAATGGAATACCTCCAGGCGGGTAAGTGTGTGACTTTCACACATTCGCGAAAACGGTGGGCGATGCGGGCGTAGCCGTGGCGCGGACCGTTAGTTTCTTGCGGTTAAGCGCGTATTTGGTGCATTTCAGCAGTGGCGCGCGCGATGGATGGGCCGCGCGCGCTGCTGGACTAGAGCGATGGAGCGCGCGGCGATGATCGCGCGCGTGGACCGACCGCCGGTGGTGATGGGTCGGCGCGTGGCGCGGTTTCTCTCACGGTCACTCGCTCTATGGATGGAGTCATGGATGGATGGATGGGGTGGTGTGGTGGTGTGGTGGTGGGTGGTGGTGGCGCGCGTGGGGCACAGGGTGGAGAACGTGCGTGATCCCATTCCGCGCATGAACCTCCGCAGCCAGCCCCCGGCCACAGGGCGTGCCCGCGTCGCAGGAACCGAGCCAGTGCCAGCGCGATCATCGCGCTACCCGGCGAACCCCGCTGCCCGCACGCGCAGGGCCTCCGGGTCGGTACGATCAGGCTGGCCGGGTGTGCCCGTCCACGACGGCGCTGCCCCCGGAGTGCTTGTGTCGTCGGAGGAACTTGCCCCGGGCACGCGCGCCCGGGAGCGGCGCCGTGAGGTGATGAGTCGGTGGGGATTCGATGCGAGTTAAGCCCACGGTCGGCGAACCAGACGTTGTCGGATTCCGGGTTGGCGTTGGTGTGCGTACGTGGGCCGCAGTGCCGGTGGGCGGATCTGATCTTGCTCGGGGATGAGGCGGTGGGGGAGTGGACCTGGCTGGCACGGGATGATAACGAGATCGCCGAACAGTACTGCCGCGACCACCCCGGGAGCGGCACGCCGGTGTCGTGACGTGGTTCAGACCTGTCCGGCGAAGAACTCATCCGGGTCATCCCGAAGCAGGCGGACGAATTCACTTGCACCAGTTAATTCCTCGTCCACCACCGCATCTGCCTCGCCAGCGGTACCCAGCTGATCTGCGGGACTGCGCCTGAGAACACCGAACATCCGAGGGCCGCATCTTCGAGCCCGCGAAACATATCCTGAGGTCACCTACTGACCGGAGTCATCACCACCGTAGTGGCACCGCACACACCCCAAGCACCCGAACACCCTCCGAGGGCACGGGACCTGAGCACGTTCTTCGACGGGCCGTAGACAGTCAGCTCCTTCGGCGGTGTCGGTGTCCTCGACGTCCACGATGGGGGACTGGGTGTCCTTCGGCTGGCGGTGAGCTGTTCGAGGGAGGTGTCCGTCTCGTCGGAGTCGGTGACTTTCGGTGCGTCGTGGTCGGTGGCCGTGCCTGTTGGTTTCTCATGTTATGGGTGTTCGGATCCGCCGGGCCGTTACCGCACCTATGGGTGCTCGCCCCGGCTGGTGTGCGAGGTCAGTTCTGCGGGTGTCCATGCGGGCCAGGTGGCTTCGCCGACGAGGTGTCCGTCGGTGAACTGGGCGACGATGCGCGGGCCGGTGCTCGCGCTGTTGTCGTACACGCTCACGTGATCGCACCGTGGGAACGCCTGAGCGAGCAGACCCCACAATCTGTGGTATCGCTGGCGGATCTTGTCTTCGGGCACATCGTGTCCGCCGGCGCGCACCCGGTAGCGCACACGCTGGACCGCTAGCTCCTCGGGAATCATCAGCACATGCAAGATGACGGTGTAGTCGTGTGTGCGTGCTTCGTCGATCAGCTCCAGCTTCGACCGATGGGAGAACACCGTCTCGGCGATGAACGATTTCCCCAGGGTCAGCAGGTGTGCCCGGGTCTTCGCGGCGATCTCCGCGGCCTCATAGGAGTGTGCAGCCGGATTCGCCGGCCATCGTTGTTTGGCGATCTCGTCGGCATTGACGAACGGGCTGGCCGGAAGCAGTGGAGCGAGAGTGAAGGCCACGAAGGTGGACTTGCCGGCGCCGTTGCAACCGACCACCAGGTCGAGTCGTTTCACTCGGGCAGGACTGTGCGCGTGCCGTCGGGACGGTACTCGATGATCTGACCGTCCTCGGACAGCGCGACCGTGGTGACTCCCTGGGCCGCGAGCGCGGCACCGTAATCGGTGGTGGCCAGTTGTTCCTCGATCGCCGCGTTGATCTCGGCGTTGAACACTGTGCCTTCTTCGGGTCCGAGTTCACCGATCGGCAACCGGCCGGCTAGAGCGTCTTCTACTCGGCGCCGGGCTGCGGTCTGCCGGCTCGAGACCGCACGTCCCACCCGGGCCCAGTGTTCGAGTTGCTGGCGTCCGGTGCGGTGTTGCCGTTCTCCCTCGGCCATGGCGCTGGCCACCAGGTCCGCTGCCAGGCGAGTGACCTTGTCTCCAGTGCTGTGCATCACTTCACTCCCGGGTGTTGTAGCTAGTTGCTACAAGTGTAGCTGATAGCTACAGGCGCTGTCGGGTTCCTGTTGTCGGAAGGTCCGCCCGAATCCCGCCGACGATCGTCGGTTCTTCCTTCGAGGCCACGCCGCCGGGTGCGGTGAAGGTCCCCTAAACGACAAAAAGCCGCCCCCAACTGGCCGTTGAGGTCAGTCCGGAGGCGGTTTAACGTGGAGTGTGCGGGCCGTATCCCGTCGGGTCGAGACTTGGCATTCCGGGATACGACCCGCCGAGTTTTTGCTGACTCCTGCCTCCGCTGCGAGCCGCGTAGCTGAGCCGCTCTCGAACCAACCCTGAGCGCGGCGCTCCACGCTGACGATCGGCGAACGTCGCATGTCGGTACCAATCTGCGGGCCTGGCGGGAACGCCGCCGGGGGGTTGGGTGATGCACCGTGCATCACGGTGGGCGGCGACTTGGCGGACGATTCTTCTGGTTCGGGCGCTGTTCTGCTGACTGATCAGAGGGGCGGGTCGGTCCGCTCGATCGCCGGTTCCGGTGGAGCGAGACGGGGAGGCTTGCGATGGGACTGAGGGTGCGAGAAGTCGGGGTCTGGGATCGCCGTCATGCGTCTCGGTCCGGCGGTTCCACTAGGGGTGGCGTGCGGTCAGGATGCGTGACCTGATTTGCGGGGTGGTGGCGCAGACGACGCTGAAGGCGGCTTCCCGGATCAGCCTCTCGGTGGGCTCACCGCGTGTGACCGATCGGCTTCCCGCGGCGGTGGCGACGTACGTGGCGGCGGTGACGGCGAATTGGCTGGCATGGGCACGGGCGTCGTATACGTCACCGTAGCCGGTGGCCGCGTTGTTGAGGGCGTCGCGGATGGTGGTGTGTGTTTCCCACAACTATGCGGTCGGGTGTCCGATGCGGTCGGCTTCGGTCAGGCACGCTCGTGCCACGCCGAGGGCGAGGGAGCCGTCGAGCCGGAGATTCAACCGGTGGGCCGTGCTGAGTCCGCCCGGATGTGGATAACTGCGGTGGGGAGACGTGGTGGCCGTTGAGGTCAGTTCGGTGGTGTTGGATGCGTCGGCCTCGGACAGTGGGATTCGGTATCGACCGGTCGGTGTCTGCCGACGGGGCGCGGCTCTCATTGTTGCCGTGCGTCCTCGCGGGCACACCTGGTTGAGTGGGGGAATTACCTGGGCGACCGGCGGGTACCTAAACGCGCCTTGTCGGAGTCGTGGGTCTGACTCGGAGAGTTTGACGAGAGCGGGTTGAGTGCTGATGACAGGCTCGCCATCCTCAGTGATGTCCGGCCATGCTGAAGGCAGATGATCAGTCATCGAATCCCAGTAGGCGGTGTCGCGGGTACGGGCTGTATATCGTCTCGCTCCGCCATACTTGCGCCATCCGATCGGGGATCCGAGCTCGCAGCAGATCCGATGGCGTTTCGCGTGTTTCGCCCGAGTAGCTGCTGCGCTCCGAGGCTGATGAGCGCTAGGAGTATGGTTCCGGCGCTATACCAGACGACGGTTGGCACCAGGCCGTGTGCGTCTGCTAGTTCTCCGGCGATGATAATGGGCACGCCGAACGCGATGTAGGAGACGACGTAGATTGCGGCGACGACCCCCGCACGCTGATGCTCTACCGCGAGCGGGAGGATGAGGCGCAGTGATGCGGTGAAGGATGCACCGAATCCGACGCCGGCAATGGCCTGTCCGCTGATCATGATTGCCAGGCTTCCGGTAAGTGCGCCATCTATAATGCCGATGGCCCCGATGAGGGACGCGTAGATGCCAAGGGTCATTGCGCGGCGGGGGTCGAGTCTGGCGAACACCAGTCCTATGACAGCCGATGTTGCCGGCGAGACGAATCCGGATAGGCCGTTGAACAGCCCGCTGTCCAAATGGAAGACGCTGCGAACCATGCTCGGGGCGAGCCCGCCTGAGAGGCCTGCCAGCATCCAGATTGAGGCGATCACAGGCGCTGCCGCGGCGAACTCCCTTCGGGCAGCGAACGGGATCGCGACGCTGGGGATTAGTGAGCGGAGTGCGCCGGGGGTGCGGGACACGCTCTCCGGTGACAGGACGATGACGACGATCCCGAGGATCGTGATGATGGCGAGGGCGATGAAGATGATCGAGTTCGCCGTTGTCGTGAGCTGGATCGCGAGGCCAGCAAGCAAGGATCCGAGACCGAGACCGCCGGTTAGACCGACGCTTCCGAGGATCGTGCCCAGTCGCTTCCGGTTCGGAGGGGCGAGTTCGATGAGCGCCGCGGTGAAAGCAGTCGTTGCCGCGCCGGTGGCAACGCCCTGGACGATTCGGCCGGTGACCACCCATCCGATATCGGGGGCGAGTAAGAACATGCCGTTCGACACGAGCTGAAGGATGAGGGCTCCGACCAGAACGGGGCGTCGGCCGACATGGTCCGAGAGGGACCCCAGCGTGAGGATGGCGGCGAGGAAGCCAATCGCGTAGACAGCGAACGCCAATGTCAGAAGCGCTGCGGGAAAGTTCCATTGCTCTTTGTAGAGCACCAGTAGCGGGGTCAATGCGCCGGCCGCTAGATACAAGCTTGTGAACGTGATCGCGCAACCCGTCAACGCAAAGCCGGCGGGTAGAATGTGGCGAGGCAGATGTGAAGGCGTCGTCTCAATAGATGCTTGGAATGGTGACATTGAGGACCTTCCGGAGCGGGCCAGCCGCGAAGGCGTGGTCGTCGAAGAGTGATTGCTGCATGAAAGGGCGTATGAGACGTCGGCAGTTCTGCTGGTCACCGCTTTGTCGCGAAAGCGCATGTTCGAGGTCCCGTATTTCCGACCCGATGTGCGGTGCGATGACGACCGGCCCGGCGGCACCTTTTTCCGTTAGGTGCAGCAGACCGCACTCTTCGGCTTGTAAGGATTGTTCCCCTATTGCATGAGTGCGGATACGGCGGGCGGCAGATATCTGATCTTGTCGGTCAGAAGGTTGTCGTCGGGATTCTGCTTGCTGGGTCCGTATCTAAATGATTGATGAGCAAGCAGATTTCGGTGAGCGACTCGAGTCATGCACACGGCTAGGATGGGTTTGGGCAATTGTTGACAGAGGAATCCAATCTCTTTGGGCTAGAGGAGGATTGACTTCTTGTCGATCTTGAACAACTGGGGTCGACGAAATCCCTGCCATTGCGGTGAAGCAGTTTTCCAGTCGCCATGGAGATCGCTCGGCCAGAGCATATTTCGTATCTGTTCGCGCTGCGTCTCCTTGTCAGCCGGATTCTCGACGACCCAAACGGCTTCCGAAGCGCGGTCGCACTCAGTCTGTGATTACGACGATGCCTGTAGGTTCGCTCAGTGCATCCACTGTTCGATCGGCAGCGCAGTCAATGTGAATCCGAGGTTCCTCGGGTTGTTGTTGCTCGTTATAGGTGCCGGGCCCGTAGAATTGTCCATAGCGCAACACCACGCCGCCCTGGTCGAGCACCGAACGCTCGAGGTCTGCGACAGCTAGGGCATCAGGTCCGTCGGGTAGTTGCCAGGCGACGCTTTGAGCCAGGATTTTCGGTGATCCGCTCCGCCGCGAGGCCTCTATCAGGTTGCGCGTTCCCTCGGTTCGGATGCGCGCGTTCAGGTCTGTGAGCTCGCTGATCTGCGTCGCGTCGTCCGGTAGATCGGTCAGTTCGCTCAGTATTACGTCTGGTGCGAAGTGATGAACAGCCTGGAAGAGTTCCTCCCGGTCGAAGACGTCACACAGTATCGGTTCGGCGCCCAGGCGTTCGAGCACCTCGGTTTTGCTCGGCGAGCGGGTCATGCCGCCGACTGTGTGTCCGGCCTGAATTAAACGCGGTATCAGACGCTGCCCGATAACGCCGGATGCGCCTGCAAGAAAAATCTTCATGATTACACCTGACTGTATTTCCTGGAAGTCAAGGTATGACTTGACTATTCGGTGGAACGAGCACTCCGCCTGAGGCTCCTTCATTCAATTCTCCAGGGTGTGTGGATCCAACCCTGTCAGTAATGAAGACCGAATAGGGGCCGGGTCTGTGACACAGACGCGCGAGCGTCGAGCCCAGCGCATGCTCCCTCGGATCTTCGACTCGCCGCCGTCGACAAACAACTCTCTGCCAGTGATGAACGCCGCCTACTCACAGGCGAGGAACAACACCGCATCGGCGAGTTCGGAGGGTCTGCCCGGTCGGCCAAGGGGAACATGACTCGCCTCCTGCGCAAGCAGAGCCGAAACCTCTCGCGATGAGTAACTGGAGGCGGCCTGCCAGCCCGGCGAGGCCAGGAGAATCGGTGGCCCTGGAACAGACATGTTGACTCGTATGCCCAGTGCGGCAAGTTCGATCGCCCACATGCGGGTGAGCGGGCGACGTGCAGGTTCGAGAGGAACCTCGACCACGTGCTTAGTGGCCTGGGACCATTCGGGTGGACACGCCGAAGCGGTTCCATGTGTTGATCGTCGCGATGGCGACGATGAGTCGGGCGAGTTCGGTCTCGTCGAATTCGTCTGCGGCCTTTGCATACACCTCGTCTGGAACGAATCCGTCTGTGAGGACGGTGATTGCCTCGGTCAGTTCGATCGCCGCGATTTCCTTTGCTGTGTAGTAGTGCTTCGACTCGGTCCATGCGTTGAGCTGGATTATCCGCTCCGCCGACTCGCCGGCAGCCAGCGCATCCTTACTGTGCATGTCCAGGCAGAAGGCGCAGTGGTTGATCTGGGAGGCGCGGATCTTGACCAGGTTGAGCAATGTCGGATCGACGCCCTGCCTGGCGGCCGTGTCGAGACGGAGCATGGCTTTGTACGCCTCGGGGGCGAGCTGTGCCCAGTCCAGGCGTGGTGCGTGCTCTGGGAGGAGTTTCTTGCTTTGTTCGGTGTGGTTCGTTGTCATACGCGCAACGCTACGCGCCGAGTGGTACCGGAGTAGGGTCCACTTCTATGTCAAAATCTCGTACCAATTGTGGGGCCGGAGTGCAGGTCGGATTCGGTGCTGACCTGCATCTGGACTTGAAGGGATCCGGGCTGCGCGTTGGGTTGACGGACGCCCTGCGGGAGGCTGTGCGCGAGGGACGTCTGGTGCCTGGTACTCGGCTGCCGGCGTCCCGTTCGCTCGCTGCCGATCTTGGTATCTCACGAAATACCGTGACCGAGTCTTACGCCGAGCTGGTAGCCGAGGGTTGGCTCACCGCGCAGCAGGGTTCCGGGACATGGGTGGCGATGCGGGCCGCGCCGCGCACGGCCCGACCCGTAGTCCCGCGTACGAAGCCGACGCAGCGTCGTGCGGCCTACGGGCTGCTACCGGGCTCCCCGGACCTTACGGACTTTCCGCGCGTGCAGTGGCTCACCGCGGCCCGCCGCGCACTGACAGTGGCACCGCACGACGCATTCGGCTATGGAGATGCCCTCGGCCGGGTCGAGCTGCGCGTCGCCTTGGCGGAGTACCTGGCGCGGGCCCGTGGGGTGTACGCCGAGCCGGAGCGGATCGTCATCTGTTCCGGTTTCCACCACGGTCTGACACTGATGGCACAGACACTCAGAGCGAGGCGAGTGCAGGTAGTGGCCGTCGAGTCGTACGGCCTCGACCTTTATCGAGACCTACTCACTAGTGCAGGTCTGCGTACCCCGCCCCTCTCTGTCGATGAATATGGGGCCCGCACAGACGAGTTAGCACGATTGCGTGGAGTTGGTGCGGTTCTGCTGACACCGGCGCATCAGTATCCGACGGGGGTCGCGCTGAGCCCGGGCCGACGCACGGCGGCTATCGACTGGGCGCGCACCACCGGCGCACTGATCCTGGAGGACGACTACGACGGGGAGTTCCGATACGACCGTCAGCCGGTCGGTGCCCTGCAAGGCCTCGACCCCGAGCGGGTCGTGTACTTCAGCTCGGTGAGTAAGTCGCTGGCGCCGGGGCTGCGGCTCGGGTGGATGGTGTTGCCGAGGGATGTCGTTCCGGAGATCAGGACAGCCAAGGGGCACGGAGACTACATGTCGAGTGCGCTCGAGCAGTTGACGCTCGCCGAGTTCATCGCGTCGGGCGCGTATGACCGTCATGTTCGAGCGATGCGGGTGCGCTACCGGCGCCGCCGTGACCAACTCGTCGAGGCCTTGGCTACTCGGGCACCCGATGTTCGTGTGACCGGCATGGCCGCAGGCCTGCAGGCGGTCCTCGAACTCCCGCGCGGGACCGAGCACTCAGTCGTCCAGGCGGCGGCCGAGCAGGGCCTGGCGATCAGCGGCATCGCGCAGTTCCGCTACGAAGCGGAGGATTCCGGCTGGCAGCTACCCGGGCAGGATGCGCTGGTGGTCAATTACGCGGCTCCCTCGGACAGTGCATGGGCGGGCGCGCTGGACGCACTGTGCAAGGTGATGCCCGAGACAGAATCCCCGTAGGCCTGATGTTGGTCGGAAGCTGCGCACAGATGGGTTCGCGCCATTCGGGGTGATGTCCAGATATGTCTGAGTAGGGGCGCTCTCCCTTTCGGCGTTGTCCTTGTCGTGGTCCTGGATGGCGCGAAGCGCCCTAGACCACGGTCAGGCTGGCAGGTTGTCTTTACCGGGTCTCGCCGTACTCCGCCAGGTGGGCGAGTGCGTCTGCGCCGTCGTTGGCTCGGAAGATCAGGGTCGCTAGGGGGACCGGCAGGAACCCTTCCTCCTCCATCCGTTGGAGTTGGAGTATCAGCCCATCGTAGAAGCCCGCCGTGTTCAGTAGCACCACTGGTTTGTCGAGCAGTCCGTGCTTCCTCAACTCCAGGAGTTCAGTGGCCTCGTCCAGCGTGCCCATGCCACCGACCATCACCACGAACGCATCCGCTCTGGCGAGCAACAGTGCCTTGCGTTCGGCGAGATCCTTGGCGATCACCATCTCGTCGGCGTCCTGCCGGGCGAACTGCCGGAGAAAGTCGACCGAGACCCCGACGAGTCGGCCTCCTGACTGTTGTACTCCGTCCGCGACAACCTTCATCAGGCCGGTATCGGATCCTCCCCATACGAGGGTGTGGCCGCCCTTGCCGATGAGTTCTGCGAATTCCGCGGCCGGCTGTATGTAGCGCTCGTCGAGGTCGGCGGAGGACAGGAAAACGCAAATGTTCATGATCGAACTATAGATTCAGACAAGAGCTTGATGCTGAAGCCGTAAGCGCGGCAATGGCGGAGGAAACGATCGGAACCGCGACCGAGGCGATACCAGGCGGTTCGGTTTGGTATGAGGGTCGCTACCGCATCACTGCAGAACTCTTGGGGCGGTAGACGTGACGGAACGACCGAGCCTGAGGTGCTTGCGCACCCACATTTGGCGCAGGTGACTTGACGCGCCTTCCAATCGCTCTTGCACCCGCGGGTGATGACGTGCACTACAGCAGACCCTGGAGGTGAGGCCCCTGACGCAAGACGGGGCGGGAGTTTCGACCATCAGCTGCTGACGATCCTCGGAGGATCTCGCGTGTGGAGAGCACGTAGTGTCCGTGCCTGCGCGTTGAGTGGCCCAGCTGACATCGTCACGATGATCGACTCCACGGCAGCTAGGTCTGCAGACATCGCGTCTTCGAGCCTGCCTTTGACTGCCAAGCGATTTCGCCGCGTGTCGCGGGCCGGACTCCGAATTTCACACAGCTGGAGTGCAGGTGGATAGTCACAGCGTCGACGTCAAGTTCCTCGGCCGCCGGGCCGAACCGGTCCGGCCCGCCCCCGCGCTGACGATGCCGGCGCACGGTGTCGCGATTCGGACGGAGCAGTGCTGACATCCGTGGCGAGAGGTGTCCGCGTAAACGGACTCGTATCCTTCGGTGTTCGAATACGTAAGAGCGGGCGCGGCGCCTCCACCTCGAGGGTGGGGCCGCTCGTACCACTGCGCGAAGGTGAGCTCCGATACGAAGACATTGATCGGCACGAGAGTCCTGGCATAGCAACGCAACTGCGGCAGTACGGCAGAACACCAGCAAATCGCGTTTCGATGCGGTGCTGCACCAGTACATTGGTGGCGACGAGTGGTACTCCGATTGGCGCCTACCCCCGCGGCAGTCGTGCCACCACACCCTCGACGGTGGCCGCCGCGATCAGAGCGCTAAGCGTCGACGTCTGCGAGGCCCGGAGGGACTGCGGGATCAACGAGGATTTATTCTGGTGCCGAAGAGTCGGACCGTATGGGAGATCGTCGTGTTTCCGCCCTGGCACTGTGGGTCGCCCGTGGTTACTGTTGTAACCGTGGTGAGCGCGGCTACGTGCCGGATCCTGGTGACTGCATTGGGCCGCTCGCGAGGCCGGCTATGTCGTCCTGCCGTCGCGGAGGCGAAGATCGCCCTCTAGTCACACAGTGTGGAGAAGCTGGGCGTAAGGCAGCGCACCGGGTACACGACTGAAGTAGCCGGGCGCAGCGACGGGAGTCGTTCGAGAGGCGAGGGTTCGGCGGGCTGATGTTGTTGGGCAGGGCGACTGCGTGCCGGACGCTCGACCGGCTGCTTTGCGAGACGCGATCGGGGCACAGTGGCACGCTCGTGTTGCGCGGGGACCCTGGCATCGGAAAGTCAGCGTTGCTGGACTACCTGGCGGAGCGAGCGTCAGGTTGCCGGGTTGTGCGCGCTCAAGGTGTCGAGTCGGAGATGGAGCTGGCGTTTTCAGGCTTGCATCAGCTTTGCGCTCCGATGCTCCACCAGCTCGAGCGCCTGCCAGCCCCGCAGCGAGATGCGCTGGGCATCGCGTTCGGGTTGCGCGCAGCGAACTCGCCGGATCGCTTTCTGGTCGGCCTGGCGGTCCTGAGCCTGCTGTCGGAGGTCGCGGAGGAGCAGCCTCTCGTGTGCCTGATCGATGACGTGCAATGGCTCGATCACGCCAGCGTCCAGGCGCTGGCGTTCGCCAGCAGGCGGCTGCTCGCCGAGCCGGTTCTTTTGGTGTTCGCGGTGCGTGAGATACGGCAGCAGGAGCTGCTGGGCTTGCCGGACCTCGTGGTTGGTGGAATCGGCGATCGCGATGCGCGCCAGCTGCTGACCTCCGCGATCCGTGGGCGGCTGGATGCGCAGGTACTCGACCGAATTATTGCTGAAACGCACGGCAACCCGCTGGCGCTCCTGGAGTTGCCCAGGGGGCTCACCTCTGCTCAGTTGGCGGGCGGCTTCGGGCTTCCCACCCGGCCGCTGGCGAGCCGCATTGAGCAGAGCTTCCGAACACGCCTCGAGGTGCTGTCGCCCGAGACGCAGCTGCTCCTTCTGACGGCGTCGGCTGAGCCGGTTGGCGACGCGAGCTTGCTGTGGCGCGCGGCTGGACTACTCGGGATCGACCCCAGTGCTGCGGCGCCAGCCGAGGACGCGGGGTTGCTCGAGCTTGGGGCCCGGGTACAGTTCCGGCATCCGCTCGTGCGTTCAGCGGCTTACCAGGCCGCGACCTTGAGCGATCGCCGGAAAGTGCATCGTGCACTGGCCGAGGCGACCGACCAGCACGCCGATCCCGACCGTCGGGCCTGGCATCGCGCCCGTGCGGCACCCGGGCCCGATGAGACGGTCGCCGCTGAGCTGGAGCACTCGGCCAGCCGGGCCCAGGGACGCGGCGGTATCGCGGCGGCAGCGGCGTTCCTGGAGCGCGCGGCCGAGCTGACGCCAGAGCCAGCCCGGCTGGGAACACGGGCGCTGGCTGCAGCCCAAGCCAAGTTCGACGCTGGCTCGCCTGACAGAGCGACCGAGCTCCTCGCGACCGCCGAGATGAGTCCGCTTGACGATTTGCAGCGGGCGCGGGCGGAGCGGCTGCGTGCCCAGATCACGTTTGCGCGCAATCGCGGCAGCGGAGCTCCAGCGCTGCTGCTCGGCGCTGCCACGCGCCTGAGTCAGCTCGACGCCGGGCTTGCCCGTGAAACCTATCTTGAAATGCTCGGCGCGGCGATGTTCGCCGGCCGGCTCGGCGGAAGCCGCGGGCTGCGCGAGGCGGCCGAGGCGGCTCGCGCCGCGCCTCCGGGGCCACGGCCGCCCCGAGCGATCGACCTGCTGCTCGACGGTCTCGCGACCCGGTTCATTGAGGGCTACGCAGCGGGCGTCCCGCAGCTTAAGAATGCGCTGCGCGCGCTAAGTCGCGACGCTGGTCTCAGCGAGGACGACGCCCGATGGCTTTGGCTAGCGTGCCGCGTCGCAACGGATGTGTGGGACGACGAGAGCTGGCACGAGCTCGCCTCACTTCAGGTCCGGCTCGCCCGTAGTGCCGGCGCGCTCAATGTTCTCCCTATCGCGCTCACCTACCGTGCCGGCGTGTGCGTCCACGCCGGAGAGTTCGCGGCCGCGTCGGCTCTGATCGATGAAGCGGAGACGATCACACAGGCAACTGGGAACGCACCCCTCCGGTATACATCGCTGGTGCTCGCCGCCTGGCGTGGGCAGGAGCCCGAGGTACTGAAGCTGACCCAGGCCAGCCTCGACGATGCGACCCGCAGAGGTGAGGGAAGGGCGATTACGCTCGCCGAGTACGCGACCGCAGTGTTATACAACGGTTTTGGTCAGTATCAGGCCGCATTTGAGGCTGCACAAAAGGCGTGCGAACTAGACGATCTAGGGCTGTGTGGCTGGGCGTTGATCGAGCTAGTCGAGGCGGCCGCCCGCAATGGCAGGACACAGGCCGCCGCGGCGGCATTCGAGAGGCTCGAGGAGCGGACACGGGCCAGCGGCACCGACTGGGCACTGGGAATAGAGGCACGCTCGCGCGCGCTGCTGAGCGACGCCGCCGCCGCCGATGCCCTCTACCGCGAGGCGATCGAGCGGCTCACCCGGAGCCGAATCGTTGTTCATCTCTTCCGCGCACGCCTCCTGTACGGCGAGTGGTTGCGTCGTGAGAACCATCGCTCGGCCTCACGCGAACACCTGCGTGCCGCCCACGAGATGTTCAGCCACATCGGGGCAGACGGCTTCGCCGAGCGTGCGCGCCGTGAGCTTCTGGCCACCGGCGAGACCGCACGCAAGCGCACAGTCGATACCTTCGGCGAGCTTACGGCGCAGGAGGGCCAAATCGCCAGGCTGGCTTGCGACGGGTATACCAATCCGGAGATCGGCGGCCAGCTGTTCATCAGCTCTCGTACCGTCGAGTGGCACCTGCGCAAGGTGTACACGAAGCTGGGGATCGGCTCACGCAGAGAGCTTCGTAACATGCTAGCCAGTAACGGAAACACATGCTAGCCAGTAACGGAAACGCGGCGCTGCCGACGTAACGATCGACGACGCCTCGACCACTCAAGAGATGCGATCCGGCAAGCCTTTCGAGGGGATTCTGTCATCTGACCGATGTCGGGTGGCCGCCTCTGGCCTAGCGCCTTGTGCTCCGTAGTGCGCAGGCGTGGGCGATCGCTTTCGTGGCTAGGGTCGGGGTCCCGCCGACTAGGAGGCGTATCGGCCCGTAACCGTGGTCGTGCATTGTGAAGCGACAGCCTCGAAAAGTGCTGCTATGTCGTTGATCACGTCGATTACGATGAACACGTAGCCGATCAATCCAGGCGGCGAGTCCAGCAACGGGGGTCCACTGCAAGTGCCCCACTCTCGTACGGCTCTTGTGAATCTGTGCGCGATGCCGCTGAAGGGGAGCGCGACGGACATGGCGCCGGTCGCGTCGGCGTCCCCCTGAATAACTATCATCGGCAGAAACACTTTCTCGACCCGATCACCGTCGAGATCAGCGGGAACGCTCAGCAGTCCCGGACAGCAGCGCCCAGCATCGACCGGTAAGCCCCAGTGCGTGCCCGTCCATTCGATGACCGCGTGTAACCGCGACACCATAGGGTCCCAACTCAATACGAGGTCGGATCGGTGAGAGCGTCCTACTGTCATCCGCCCAGCGGCCGCGGACAGCATCCACACTCGGCTAGTTCCCTGTTCATCGATGTAGGACAGGCAGGTTTCCTCAATTCGGTTCATGACTACCCCGCGGAATCCTGAATCGCCGAGCGACATGAGCGCTGCTCATTCGCCGATATTTTGTTTCTGTTTCGGCCCGCGATCGCGTTGCGGCGTCACGGGCGCGTGCGGCCATACCGTTCCGGAGTTCGGGTGTGGTGAGGAGCCGCAGCATTGCCTGGGCCATCCCGTACACATCGCCGCGACGGTAGACCAGTCCCGCGCTGGTGGGTAGAACCAGCCCCACGGTGGCGGGGTGTTCGGGGATAACCACTGCACGGCCGGCGGCTAAGACATCCAGTAGCGTCAGCACATCAGAGGTGTTGCTCGGCACGACGAAGTCTGCGGTGGCAATCAGGTCGGTCCACTGCTGCCCGGAGGGATCCTCGATCAGGTGAACGTCGGTCTCGACTTTATCCGCGGCCGCCTGCCGCACGACGGCGCCGCGTTGCGCACCGGTCCCGACGAGTAGGAGCTGCGCCTGCCGAATCTGCCGCACCACGGTGAACGCCGCGGCAAGTTGCTCGGCATGCCCGGGGTCGTCGAACGGGCCTAGCGCGACGATGGTCGGGAGGTCCGCGAGTCCGGCCGGCAACTGGTCGGGCTTCGGATGGTCGAGTGGGCGGTGCTGGTGATGGGTCGGCGGGCCTGCCTCGGTGCTTCTGGAATTGGTGTGTGTGTCGGGCATTCTCTGTTTCCTCGTTGTCAACGATTCGCACCTGTCGGCAGATCGTGGGTGTGGTCTTGACTGACCTATTCGGGCCAGCTGGAGTTCTCGATGATGTCGACGAAATCAATGTGGTGGAAGCCGGGAACGAAGTGCTCGAGCACGTCCGCATTGACGGTGCCGAAGGTACTGTCGGGGCGATGTCTGAAGCCGTCGGTGAAGGCATGCAGGATGTTCTTCTTGAAGTTGGGCCGCGGGTGCGCCTGAGTGATCTCGGCGAGGAGCGCTTCGGGGAGGTCGCCTCGTCCTATTCCGAGGACATCGGTCTCCACGCCGGCGGTGACCAGTGCAATTTCCGGCGCCAGCCGGTACGGCACTTCCGGGGTGGTGTGCAGCGCGATTGCCTCCCATACGGTTCGTACGTCGGCGGCGTGGATCCCGCGGCTGGTGATAAACCGTTCGGCTTCGTCTGCTCCATCGAGTTCGAATCGCTGGGTGTCGCCGCGGAAGGTCTCCGTCAGGCCGAGATCGTGGAACATCGCGCCGACATACAGCAGTTCCGGATCGGCTGTTCGTCCCAGTCGCCGTCCGTGGAGCGATCCGAATAGATAGACGAGACGCGAATGGTCATATAGTAACGGCGGCGCCGCTTCGCGTACGAGTTCGGTCGCATCGTTCGCCAGGGATGAATCAGGAATTGCGATCCCGGCTATCGCCTCGGTCATGGTGACTCTCTAAAAGTGTTAGTATTAAACGGAACTCGGTATCAAGGTCGAGAGTGCGCTCTGCGGCCTCTAGTGTTCTGCAGCCGGCTCGCATGGAGCCGGCTTTCCAGTTCGCCGATGATTCGCTGTCGGGATCGGCGGCGCCGGAGCGGATGGTGTTTGGCCACAGCGTGAACCCGGTCGGTGACGAGGCCGACCGCGCGGTTCACGCTCTCGCACCGTGCTCTCCTGCGGGTGTCCTTCGTCAAACAACAGCAGCGGTGGCGAAATCAATAGCAGTGTCGAAATAGTTCGGGCGGACCCATGGCCAGCGCTCGTGATTGTCGGCCAGCCTCTCAGCTGCGTCGTGCGCATCTTTGCGGGCGAGAAGGGCATGTACCAGTGCATCGTGCTGCTCCGGTGTCCGAGCCGGGTTGTCGATATCCGCCTGTAGCTCGTCATCGGTGTCTTGTTGGACGTGTCGCCAGAACTCACGGTCGGTCATCGACCTCATCGGCTTCCGAGATTCCATGCCCGGTCTGGATGGATCGACGACATCCTTGGCGAGGAGCTCCTCGAGGTCGGCGAAATTTCCTGCTTGTGCTGCGGAAAGGAACGCTTGTGTAAGGCGTCGATGCGGTGCCGAGTTCATCGCAGCCCGGTGCTCGCGGTGCCCTCGGTGCGCACGTCGCGCCGCGATTCGATTACGGGCACGTCTGACGAGTTGCCTCGTGTTGGCCACACCGAGTTGAAGAACTTCTGAGATTTTCCGGTATGGGTAGTCGAAGGCCTCCCGGAGAACATAAGCGGCCCGTTCCGAGGGTGTCAGGTCCTCCAGTATCAGCAGCGCCGATTGGACCTCCTCACGGAGTTCAGCTCCTGTCGCCGGGTCGATATGGGGGTCCACCGGCTCAGGTAGCCTACGGAGGTCGTATATCTCGTGCCGTTTCCTGGCGGATTGGGCAAGAGTGATGGCGAGCCTGGTCGTCGTTGTCGCCAGGAATGCCGACGGATTGATGACCACCGTGCGGTCGGTGCCTTGCCATCGAAGCCAGACGTCCTGAACGATGTCCTCGGCCTCGCTCGCGCTTCCAAGGATTCGATATGCGATTCCAAAGAGTCGAGGTCGAACGCTGAGGAAGGCCGAGGCAGCCTGATCAAGGTCGCTGATCTCCCGCCCGCTGCCGTCTGCGTACGTGTCCAACAGCTTCGCGTCCATGGTCTCGACTCCCTCTGCTCCTGTGTGGTGCCATCTGGCAATGTCACTGCAACTACAGTCGCGCTTCGGGCCTACCCATCGCGCCCTTGAAGTCCGTGGTCGGCACCCTGGTGCGAGGAAACCAGTGGGATCATCCGTGGCGCGAACTGAGCTGCGGCGCCTTCATGGCTCACAGGGCAGGCGGATGCGGCACTATTCATGGGAGCTGAGAGGGTGGTGCAGTCCGGGGTTGAGCGGAAGGCCTCGGTCCGCCCGGCTGACATTCTCATGCACTAGGGCTCAAAGGATCCACGACGAGGGTTGTGTGCTGACCCCCGCTGGACACTTGAATGCGTCGCGTTTTCCCTTCGCAGTCCTCGCCATAACGCTCCTCACGCGCTCTCCTGCCCGCGCCTGACTGCCGGCGGTGCTTTCCCGTTCGGTATCACCGTGCTTGTCGCCGCTCAGCCCTTCGGTTTCTTCGTGTTCGCCTACGGCCGTTGCCCCGTCTGGAGCGGATCCGGCGCACCGCGGTCGTCGCCGGGGCTCGAGACTGTCATGGGCTACAACGACAACGATCCCGACCCCTCGTAGGTCGAGGTCGAGGTCGATGACGAAGCACGGCGCGGGCGGCGTGTTTGCCTTGATGATGTGATCGGCGAGGAATCACTCACTCGCGGCACCGTTTCGAGCAGCCGGCAGGACGGGTGCTCCTCTCCGTGGAGCGCGATGACGTCATTGGGTGAGTTAATTCTGTGTGGCAGAGAATCTTTGGCGTAGTGTACGTGAGTCCGGGTGTTGTCGCCCGGAGCTACTGCCATCCGTCCTCATCTCGCCTGCGGAGGAAACTCCCTACTGAAGTCCGTCTCGACTGGTACGCGCCGGGCCGCGCCGACCTTCCGCGATCGTTAGCATGGGTGAACGCTCGGTGCCGGGCACGACGAGTAACCACTGGGGAGGCGTGTACGTTCCCTGAGTAGATAGGCGCTCGGTGCCTCTGGGCCGAAGGTGTCTGCTTCGTGTATGTTTCTGGCGGAGCCGAATTTGTTTGCGTTGTACGGGTGAGAGCGTCGTCGGTTTCCATATGCGAGATCCAGGCATGAAACGCATTCACGATCTACGCCAGGTAGCCGGGCATCCATGGCTATGTCTGTCGCTGTGTGGCCATCCCCGTTGTTGAACTGGTGACAACGAGAACGATGAGCACAACGCCGAGCAGAGTGCGGGGGTCTCCGTGCTCCTGGTTCCACCGGATCTGTCGGTCGCTAACCTAGTCTCAATCGGTCCGGTCGTTATCCTTTACCTCATTATTTTCCAACGCATTTCGTCAGTGTCATAACCCGCGAGGCTGTCACGGATAAGCCACGTTCAGATCGTGCATGTGTTCCCTGGCCACCAATGTGAGCGCTTCCGCACCCCGTAATCGCAGTGGTGCGCGTACTCTGGCCAGTTCTTCGTCGTGTGGATTCATTCTTCTGTGTCGCCCGTATCGCCGACCTGCGCCTGCAGCATAGTGTTCGATCAGCGGTCGCTTACTGCTCGCTGAGGAGCTGCGCGAGTTCTGTCGGCGAGCTCTCGCTGTAGGGCGGGAAGACTACGTCGATGGACTCGTCGGCGGGCGAGAACAGCACTGACTTGTTGTGGGTGAGGTTGTCGAAGCCTGCCTTGCCCAGATACTGGCCGATGCCCGAGCCGCCGACGCCTCCGAATGGAAGGCTGGGGAACATCAGATGCAACATCGTCTGATTGACCGCGCCGCCTCCGAAGGGCAGTGAGGTCAGTAGCGACGAGACCCGCTCCTTGTCTTGGCTGAAAATGTAGGCGGTGAGGCCCGACGGCCGCTCCTTGATCGACTTCACAACCTCGTCGAGGTCGCTGTAGCGCAGGATGGGGAGGATCGGACCGAAGATCTCCGCCTCCATTACTTTGTCGCTCTCCTGGACCGGATAGAGGATCGTGGGCGCGACATAGCGACCCTCGACGTCGACGTCGCCGCCGATGGCGACCTTTGCCGGGTCGATGAGGCCGGCAAGCCGCACGACGTCTTTCTGGGTGGCGATGAGCGACAGGTCGGGGTTCGCCGTTGGATCCGTGCCGTAGAAGTCTCGGACGGTCTTCGTCGTCTCGGCCACGAATTCGTCGGCGACGGATTCGTGCACATAGACGTAACCGGGGGAAACGCACCATTGCCCTCCGAACGCCATGGCTCCCCAGACGAGCTTGCGTGCGGCATCGGCCAGGTTTGCGGTCTGGTCCACGATCGAGGGGTTATGCCCGCCGAGTTCGAGGAGCACAGGCGTGAGGTGCTCCGCGGCTGCGTGCATCACGATCTTGCCGACCGGCACACTGCCGGTGAAGAAGATGAAGTCGAACGGCAGCTCCAGTAGCGCTGAGACGACGGTGCGGTCGCCGCGCACGAGTGCGACGTCTTCCGGCTCGAAGTAGTGCGGGAAGAGCTCGCTGAGCGTGTCAGCCGTGTGGCTGCTGACCTCGGAAGGCTTCACGATCGCAGGGTTTCCGCCGGCCACGATTGATACCAGGGGTGCGACGACCAGAGCGAGAGGTGCGTTGAAGGGGGCGATGAGCAGGGTGACGCCGTAGGGGTCATGGAAGACTTTGCCCTTGTAACCCTGTTTGGCGAAGGTTGCCGGCAACGGTGCGTCGGTGGGCTCCATCCACTGGGCGAGATTTGTTTTCGCGTCAGCGATCGCGCCGAGCGCGGCACCGAACTCGAATGCGATCTCGAAGGTGGCGGTCTTGAAGTCAGCCGCCAGGGCAGCAGTGAGTGCATCCTGGTTCTCGGTGATCAGGCGTTCGAGACGGGTCAGCTGCTTGAGCCGCCAGTCCAGTGACTTGGTGGCATCAGAGGCGAAGCGGTCCTTCTGAGTGCGGAACAGCGAGGTGAAGTCCAGGGTGTCGGACGTGCTCGGCGCCGCGATGGTGATCGTCATTGTTCATTCCTTTCAATGCAAGGCGCGGCGTGGTTTATAGCCGCTAAGGAGTCGACATGAATCCGTATGGGGTGGTGTCGGCATGAATCCATAGGGGGTGATTCCATATGGATGGGAATTGCGCAGGGTCTCATGTCGGCATCCTGGGTTGGTGACAGGGTTGTGCGAACGCGGCGTGGTCGAGACCCTCGGGGCGGTTATCGAAGAAGCTGGGAATCTGCGGCGTGCGATCGCCGCCGATGTCGAGGCGGGCAGCGGCGATCCGCACTTCTGGGTTCGAGGTGGTGGTTCGTCTGCGCCGGAGTCCTCAGCGCTCCCGACGGCTCACCGAGCCGGCGACCGATATGACATTTCCGCAGAGCAATATGACGTGGCTGATCGATGAGCTGGAGGCGGCCGGGTTTGTCGAGCCGATTGGCCGACCCCGGTGATCGCCGGGCGAAGATCGTGCAGCTCACGGATCTCGGATACGACCGGCTCGCCGTCGTCTGTACAGTCTGCGCTTCCCCGATCGCCTCCTGGATCGGAGTCCGCTTTTGCGTGTCGAACAGCTTCGTGTCCATCCTCTCGACTCCTCTGCTCCTGTGTTACCTGCGCCATCTGGCAATGTCACTGCAACTACGGTCGCGCTTCGGGGCTGCCCATCGCGCCCTTGAAGTCCGTGGTCGGCACCCTGGTGCATGGTTGTGGCCACTTGCGGATGGTGCTCGTCGAGACTTGAGGCCACCAGGTGAAGGCGGGGATCAATTGTGGTCTGACGGGGAGGAGCGGCTCGCTCCCAAGCGAAGGTCGAACTGTAGGCATCGGAACTCTGCGCACTCGTCTACGACCCGAGTGGTTACGCACAGCAGCTGTGGATCTCGCCGAAGGCGTGCACACTCCCGGCCAGGAGAACCTGCGGATACGGCCGAGCCGAATATGCGGTCTTGATTTCCAACTGGCACGGCCGAATGGTTCGTCGGCTGCGGCGACATTTGGCCCTTCCGCCGCACGGCCTATTCGACGCGCTGCCCACACCAGCCGAATGATCGGTCGGATCGGCCGGTCGGAAAAGCGTGAGGTCGACAGTATCCACTGGGGGCGAGCGTGCGCCCTGCGCGGCGGCGGAATCAAACGTCAGTTCGCTCTCATCTTTAGCGTCGCAGAAGTGGAAACATCCACGCCCACAACAAGGGTGGGTTGTCGGCAATGTGTAGCGGCGGCCTCGGCAGCAGGCGTCATCTCGCGAGCGGTGAGGACCCTGCGTGTCTCAAACGTGCGTTGCACCGCCTTGTATGTGGCCCGCTGGAGTCCCGGCGGCGGACGCCCTCGACGCTTCCGGGGTTGTGTCATCGTCAAGAATCGGGTGGGTCACCCCCGACTGCCTGCTCTGCGTCGGGTAGCGTCCCGCGGATCTGTTTGCGGGAACGGATGCCGAGTTTGGCGAACACTTTGCGTAGGTGCCATTCGACCGTGTGTGGGCTGATGAACAGCTGCGCTCCGATTTCCGGATTCGTTAGTCCGTCACCAGCGAGACGGGCGATCTGCGTCTCCTGGGCGGTGAGGGCATCGCGTGCTTCAAATGTGCGACTACGTACCGTCTCGCCGGTCGCCAGAAGTTCGCGTCGGGCGCGCTCGGTGAACGCTTCGGCCCCCATGTGGCCGAGCATCTCGTGGGCGATACGTAAGTGCTTGCGCGCGTCGATGCGCCGATTCTCGCGGCGAAGCCATTCGCCATACACCAGGTGGGCGCGGGCGAGATGAACGACGATCCTGGTGTGCTCGAGCCGTTCGATTGACTCGCGGAACAGGCAGTCTGCGGCCTTGCCGCTGCTCAGGAGCGCCCTCGATCTGGCCAGGATGCCAAGGGCCCAGTCGCTGCCGGAGGGGAGTGTTCGTTCCTCGAGGCGTCGCAGGGTGTCGACGGCCGCCTCGTGGGCGCCGCTTCTGACGGCCGCCTCGACGAGCTCGACGAGAGACCACCCGAAGAAGCCAAGATCCTCATGTTCGCATGCTCGTCGGGCACCGTCGAGGGCGTCCGGGTAGCGGCCGCGACCGTTGTAGAGGACCGCGGTGACGTAGCCGGCCATCCCAATGATTCTGCCCTCGCCCCTGGCGGTCGCGTTCTCGACGCCGGCCTCGATCATCTTGACGGCCTGGGTGTCGTCGCCGCGCCAGGCGGCCAGCACCAGCGACGTGTACTTCACGCGCGCGTAGCCGTTCGCCTCCGTGAGCGCATCGGCCTCCTCGATCAGGGCGGATGCGGAGGCGAACTCGCCGGCGTGCAGATGCACGCTTGCGCGGTAGATGAGCGCTACTGGAAGGACTCCGAGTGCGCCTGTATCGCGGGCAAGCTGGACAGCGCGAGTGGCCAGTTCATGCCATGCCTCGTCGTCCCACAGCTCGTGTGCGACCGACTGCGCTATGGGGCATGCGAGCCAGAGCCACCGTCTGATGTCGTCGTCGGTGGGGAGTACCTCTTGCCGAAAGGCCTTCAGTCCGCGCCGCAGGATGGGTGCTCCGGCCGGGTAGCCCTCGGTGAAGCGCGTGGCGAGCCCATTGAGGAGAAGGTCGAGCGGCCGCGCTGGCAGCGGTCCCGGTGGTGCGGCAAGCGCTGCTTGGGCTGCCTCTCGAACTACGCGCTCACCTCCGAGCCGGCTGGCGAAGATCGCCGCTCCGAGCGCTTCGAGGTATGTCTCATGTGCCAATTCGTCATCGAGACCCTCGAGTTGCTTGGCTGCATCGAGAAGTAGCGGCGTCGCGTCACTCCCGCGTCTGCGGGTGAATGCCATCCGGGCTCGTAACCGCGCCAGTCGGGCGCGCTGAAGATCGTTCAACGGGCTTAATTCTGCTGTTGCGAGAAGGTCGTATGCCGCATCAGGCGCTGCCGCCTCGAACTTGGCTTGTGCGGCGGCGAAGGCTCGCCTTCCCCGTCGGGCCGGATCAGGTGTCAACGCGGTCGCTCGCTCTAAGAATGCCGCCGCCGCTGCGACGCCGCCGCGGCCTTGTGCCCGGTTGGCGGATCGCTCCAGCTCGCTGGCAACGGCCTCATCGGGGCCTATCGCCGCGTGCGCGCGATGCCACGCTCGGCGGTCGGGATCGGATTCAGGATCGGTCGCATCGGCCAGGGCACGATGCACCGCCTGGCGGTCACCCAAGCCTGCCGCGCGGTATGCAGCTGAGCGCACCAGAGGATGGTGGAAACGCACTCGCACGCCGAGTTCGATCAGTCCCGCAGCTTCGGCTGGCGTTGCTGCCTCGGCTCCGATCCCGAGCCGTGCGGCTGCGCGTCTCAACAGGGGCACATCACCCACTGGCTCCGCCGCCGCGGTGAGAAGCAGTTGTTGCGTTTGGGCCGGAAGCGACTGGACGCGCCGTAGGAAGCTTTGCTCTATTTGGCTCGACAGGGGCTGCGCGTCGGGACTGCCGAACCCGCCCGCCAGCTCCGCAGCGGTCAGCCCCCGAGGCAACTCCAGCAGGGCGAGCGGGTTACCGTGCGTTTCGGCGATGATCCGGTCTCTCACGTGCTCGTCCAGTCGCCCGGGTATCGCCGAGTCAAGTAACGCACGCGCATCGTCGTCGCGTAAGCCCTGGACTGTGAGCTCCTGCAGCCCCATGAAAGCGCGGTCGTCGCGAGTACCTCGCACAGCGAACACGAGTGCGACGCGCTCTGCGAGGAGGCGGCGGGCGACGAAGACGAATGTTTGCGCGGATATGCGATCAAGCCATTGTGCATCGTCGACGAGGCACACGATCGGTTGCTTCTCGGCGGCCTCGGCCAGCAGGTTGAGCACCGCAAGTCCGACCAGGAAGCGATCCGGCGGGTCCCCGCTGCTGACGCCGAGCGCTACGGCCAGCGCACCGCGCTGTGGGGCTGGAAGGTGATCTAGATGGTCCATTAATGGCGCGCAGAGCTGCTGCAACCCAGCGAACGCGAGTTCCATCTCGGACTCAACGCCTGCTGCTCGAGCGACGCGACATCCTTCCGCGCGCTCTGCCAGGTATTCCAACATGGCGGTCTTGCCGACACCGGTCTCGCCGCGTAAGACCAGCACCTGACTCTCGCCGGTCTGCACACCCGCCACCAGCCGATCCAGCGCCGCGCATTCGCTTCGTCGACCACGCAGGTTCAGCGCCGGTTCGTTGTTCGACATCTGCACTGCCACCTCGTCGCGTATTTTACGCGCGACCGCGGGTGGTCGGGGGTCGAACACGTCGAGTGCAGAATCGGGACGGTACAGAACAGGTTCCGTGGGGACGCGTGGAGCAGGATCCGGCAAGTTCTGACTTTTCGGTTTGTTTGGGGTCGCGGCGGCGCAGTAGTGGCCGCAACCGGGGGCCGATGCATCCGATTCCGCTCCCACCGGAGGAGTCAGTCAAATCAGGGGCGATGGCGGATTCGAAACTTGAAACGGATCGTCCTGTCACAAGCGGCGAGGCTGTTCGGTCATAGCTGACAACACCGGACCAGACCGGTGATAGGAACAGGAAGGTTTCACCATGGCGATTGTCGTCATTGCCGGCGTGGCATCGCTTAATCGGCACGGCCAGGCAGCCGTCACACGGTAGATCGCCACCGGTGACACGATCTGGACGTACCGGCATCGGCGAGGGTGGGCGAAGTAGCTAACCGACCGCGGCCCTCGCGTTGTCGTTTGCGATACCCCAGTGTTTTTCGGCGGCTCTTGTTGCCGAGATGGGGCAGTCTCTCCGGCACATGGCTTGAGACCGCTGATGGTATAGAGCGTTTGCCCTTATCCGAGCCACACCCGCGACGAATTGGTCACCTCGAAACGCGAGCGGCATGACCTCCCTGAATCAGTTTCACTGACCTCGTAAACAACGGCGAACCGAATCCGGCTTGCCGACTGTCATTCTCGGCACTCAAGGCCGGGGCCAGTACAGAAAAGAGTTCGACATGAAGAACCTTGCTCGTAGCGCACTAGTCGCGGTCGCGGCCATCACGGTCATCGGAGGGGTCGGCGTCAGCGCGGCGGCGGCAGATCCTGCGGAAGCTGTCGATAGTCAATCGTTGGCCCACCAGTCGTCGATCCACAAGTCGTTCCCTCATCATCCTCACCATCCCCACAACCCCGTCGCTCCGCACCGACTCGGCCCCAACCCATTCGGTCACGACCGGGGGGGGCCTACAGAACGTCACAGGTTCAACCCGTTCCCGTGGGGTCTGTGCCCCGACGTCTCGCCCCAAAGTTACTGTCTCCCTCGCTACCTGTAGGGACAGCGACTCGAGAGACGAGAATCTGACGCTGCCGACTACCGCGATTCCGGCCCACGCAGGCCGGTACTCCCGAAAGGGCCGGATTTCGTATCACCTCGCTGTGCCTCTATCCGGCGACGCCGCAACGCGTCGTTAGTCACCCACCACGGGTGGCCGCAGAGCCGGTCGGAATCAGGGGGACCCGCATGTAGGCGGCCACTGCCACCCCACTCGTTTGGCCGTTCTTTCGACGGCACGACTCTTTCTCGTCCCGCGGCAGAACCCAACGCTGACAACTCCAGCACACCGCTTCACGTATCAAAGGCGAACACCATGACTACGATTCACCTTCACCAGACCACCATCGCCACTCCCGCACAGATCCTCGCAGCCTTCACCGATTTCGGACCAGGCCGCTCGACCATCTTCGCCAACAGCACCGACGAGTACCTCCGCGTGCACAGCCAAGGACCTGATCACGTCGACGTCACCGAAGGCTCCCACGGAGTCTGGGAGCGCCTACATTACAACTGGTCCGACCCTCACCGAATCCTGATGATTACCACTGATTCCAACATTTGGGGCCGGAACTCAGGCCACACCTACACCCTCACCAGCAAACCCGGTGGGATGACCGACGTGGACGCCGTCGTCGTCCGCGAGGGCAAGAACATCAGAGGGCGTCTCCTCGCGATCGTGCTCGGTGCCGGCGGCAGGCGCGTCCTGGAAAGGCAATTCGGGCAGACCATTAAGGCCGTGGAGGCCCGCTACCAGGACGCGAGCGCGGCCGACCTCTCGTAGACCCGGGAGCAGAAGACTGGGGGTAAGAAAGAAAGGACATGTCATGACTAATTCACGCCGTCGGTTCGAGGAGGTGCGGGAGTTCAAAGCCCCGCCCGCTCTGCCAAAGAACCTGCAGAAGGTCCTGGTTGATCTCATCGAACTTCAACTACAAAGCAAGCAAGTCCACTGGAATCTGGTCGGCACCAACTTTCGCGACTTGCATCTGCAACTCGACGAAATTGTCGATACTGCTCGCGAAGCCAGCGACACGATCGCTGAACGGATGCGCGCCCTCGACGCGGTACCCGACGGGCGATCCGACACCGTCGCGGCGTCCACGACTTTGCCTACCATCCCTCCCTCCGAGCTGAGCACCACCAATGCGGTCGACCACATTGGCACCCGTGTCGATGCCGTAGTCGCCACCATTCGCGCGGTTCACGACGAGGTCGACGCGGCTGACCCCACCAGCGCCGATCTCCTGCATCGCGTAATCAACGATCTGGAAAAGGCTGCCTGGATGCTCAAGTCCGAAAACCACACACCGTGGCGGCGAACATGGATTGACACGGAACTCTGAGGACGACCGGCGGGAGCAATCATGATCACGAGGTCCGGCAACCCGAGTTCCGTGCACTACCAATGGTGTCCCGGGTGTCCCAGTTGCACGCGGGGCGATGACCTGGCGTCGGGCCCCCGTCTCCCGCGGACCGGGCCCGAGGGACAGGACGGTCACCATGAACGGGGAGAGGAATGTGTCGACTCCGGCTCGCGTTGGTGTATGCGACCTCGAGGACCGAACCGCGGACATCGACTCTGACCCGATCGTGCTGGGCGTCAGTCCGATCAAAAAACCGGCTGAATGATGTACAAGCCGGTTTAGGTCTGGGAGAGAATGTACTCCGTGCGCTGGCTCCTCCTCTGGTCCGCCAGGATCAGCAGATGTTTCGATCTCCGATCGCCGAACATGACACGGTTCAGGGCGTGGATTCGCCGCGAACTCGATTCCCTCACCACCGATTAATCAGGTACGTGATAACCACACCTGAGCGGTCTGTATGTAGTGACGTCGGTTGACGGAGCGGTTCCAACGCACTGAGCAAGGCGCGGCCGGATTTCGTGGGACGCCGTCACAGCCGCCACGAGTAGAAGAGCGTGTGGGCGCAGCGAAAATTCAACGTCAGAGGCGCCGACTCGGATGAAACCGGGTGCAGCGAACGAGAGAAGCGAGTCATCCATGAACGAGAAGGCTTGGTCGGTGAACATCGTCATCGACGAGCAGAAATCCGAAGAGGCGGGTATCCAGACGCGAGCGCGCGCCCTTCTGCGTGCCAGTGACCGGACCACATTCGTAGGGGTGGGGCGCGCGAGACGAAATCCGCGACATACCGATGTTCTGGAAGTCAGCGAAGATATGGCAGCTGCCCGTGCCCTGGCAGATCTGTCGCATCAACTGTTCGAAGCAGCCGCCGAACGGGAAGGAGTCACGCGGAGCGTGCTCCACTCCGCGCGCCTCGCAGACTTTCGCCGTCCAGGTTCTTCCGCCTGAGGTGACACGCATTGCGCTACACGTTCGCACAACTGCGGGGTCTGGAGTGTCGCTACGTCAAATGGACGTTGGCATAAAGTTGTTCGCGATGATGGCAGCCAGTTCTGAAATGTCCGATGCGGGTCTCCCTAGAATCCCGGCTTCGGCGCGGCCACCCCGACGACATGTGGACGATGGAATCCGGCTCCGAACGGATTGGGCCGGTGCGGCTCTGTGCCCCGGGGCACGGTAGCGATAGACCGAATTTTCCGTCACTGAATATTCCGGACGGCGGTCGCGCATCGAGGTCGAGCAGTTTCGGACGAACGAGTCAGGTGATGGTGTGAGCGTCACTGTGGCCAAAAGGAGAGTGACAATGTGATGCTTCCTATGGTCCGGGGCAAGATGGGAAATCTGCCCGTGGAACTGACCAGTTTCGTGGGTCGTCGCCGCGAGTTGACGGAGGCGAAGCGGCTGCTGTCGCTCGCTCGTCTGGTGACACTGACGGGTGTTGGTGGTGTCGGCAAGACGCGACTGGCTGTGCGTGTGGCCGCTAACGTGCGTCGCGCTTTCGACGACGGGGTATGGCTGATCGAGCTGGGGGAGCTTAGCGATCCGGACCTGTTGGCGGACACCGTCGTCGCCGCATTGGGGTTGCGGAAACAGTCCTCCGACCCGTCGCTGGAGTTGTTGGCCGAGCATCTCGCGGATCGGCGGGTGCTGCTCGTGTTGGACAATTGCGAGCACCTGGTGGAGGCGGCCGCGGTGCTGTCCGAGACGTTGCTGCGGCAGTGCCCTGGGCTGCGTATCCTGGCAACGAGCCGCGAACCGCTGGGCATTGGCGGAGAAGCTGTGATGCGAGTGCCGCCGCTGACGGTCTCCGATCCGGACCGGCCGTCATCGTTGCAGGGCTTGGCCGAGCACGACGCTGTCACGCTGTTCGCGCAGCGGGCCGAGGCCACGGCTCCAGGATTCGTTCTCTCCGAGGCCAACCGGGTCACGATCACTCGGATCTGCCAACGCCTGGACGGGCTTCCACTGGCTATCGAGTTGGCGGCGGCCCGCCTGCGGGTCCTGAGCCCGCAACAGATTCTGGATCGACTGACCGATCGCTATCGGCTACTCACTGTGGGCAGCCGCGGTGCGCCGGTCCGCCAGCAGACCCTGAAGCTTTCCATCGACTGGAGCTACGACCTGTGTGAACCGGTAGAACAGCAGCTGTGGGCACGGCTGTCGGTGTTCGCCGGTGGCTTCGAGCTCGATGCCGCGGAAAGTCTCGGCACCGGGCTCCTCGCGCGGGAAGAGGTGATGGACGTAGTG
This sequence comes from Rhodococcus sp. JS3073, assembly GCF_026810085.1. NCBI lineage: Bacteria > Bacillati > Actinomycetota > Actinomycetes > Mycobacteriales > Nocardiaceae > Rhodococcus > Rhodococcus sp. JS3073. Next base: position 595,545 of record NZ_CP113952.1, read on the forward strand.
GCTCGTCTGGTCGACCAGTCGATCCTGATCAGGGAAGAGGCGAGCACCGTAGCGCGGTACCGGCTACTCGAGAGCCTGCGCGAGTACGGATATCAGAAGCTGAGGGAGATGGGGGAGGAGGCGGCATTGCGCCGGCGGCACCGCGATTGGTGCCTGCAGTTAGTTACGCAGGCAGAGGAGGAGTGGATCGGCCCACAGCAGCTCGCATGGATCACCCGGTTGGAGCGAGAACAGCCGAATATGCGTGACGCTCTGCAGTTCTGCGTGACCGAACCTGGCGAAGACGAGGCTGAGGCCGGCCTGCAGGTCGCCGCCGCCCTACACACGCTCTGGCTCACTCACGGTCTGCTCAGCGAGGGCCGATGCTGGCTCGATCGGGTGCTGGCCCATCACAGCGGCCAACCCACCGCAGAACGGATCAAGGCGTTGTCCGCCAACGCTGCGCTGGCCGCAATTCAAGGCGACCTCCGGAAGGGCGCGGTGCTCGTCGAGGAGGGGGAGACCCTCGCTGCGTACCTGGGAGACACCGGGTTGCAGGCCATCGTCACGCACGTCGACGGACTCCAGGCGCTCTTCGGCGGCGATCTGCCGCGCGCCGTAGCCTGCTTCGAAGCCGCCCTCGAGGGATTTCGCGCCGAGGGCGACCTGATGCGGCTGATCGAGGATCTCGTCGGGTTGGAGCTGGCCAGCGGACTGCTCGGCGATATGCCCCGGGCGATCGCGTGTAAGGAGGAGGTGCTCGCGATCACGGAACTTTACGGCGAGTCAGTGCAACGGGCGTGCTCCCTGTGGGCGTTCGCACTTGCGGTATGGCAGACCGACCACATGCACGCCTCCAGGCTGCTCGAACAAAGCGTGCGGCTTGCACGGGTGGTGGATGACCGACTCAATGTGGCCATGTCTCTGGAGGCGCTGGCATGGATCGCCGCGGCCGACCACCTAGACCGGCGGGCCGCCGTCCTGCTGGGCGCCGCCGCCGCGCTGTCACAGACCGTAGTCGGCGCCACGATCGCCGTCCCGACCCTGCTCACTTACCACGACGAATGTGTGCGGCAAGCCCGTCGCGCGCTGGGGATGCAAGTGTTTGACGAGGAGGTGCGGCACGGCGAGGCCATGACATTCGAGAACGCGCTTGCCTACGCGCTCGACGAGCACCGGACGGCATCGCGGACTCGCGCCGACACCGCGACCGGGTTGACCAAACGCGAGCGGCAGGTCGCCGGTTTGGTCGCCGAGGGCCTGACGAACAAGGCGATCGCCGCCCAACTGGTGATCTCGCAGCGCACCGCGCAAGGGCATGTGGAGCACGTCCTCGCCAAGCTCGGCTTCACATCGCGTGCACAGATCGCCGCCTGGGTCGTCGAGCATGGGGGGACCGAGCGGACGGGCTAAGCCAGCCCTACGGTCTGATGATCGGTCAAGCGATCCTGGGGTTCTCCAGCACGAGGGCCCTGACCCGATCCGACGCACACGCCGAGCACGCCGTAGCGGGCTTCGCGGAGCCGGAGTTCGGTCGCGAGGGTGAGCACGTATCTGGTGCCGGACGATCCGAACGGGTGACCGATCGCGACGGCGCCGCCGTTCGGATTCAGGCGCCCCTCGGGAACTTCGAAGCCGTCGAGCTGATTCGGTAGCTCGCGGAGCACGCCGAGGGCTTGCGCGGAATACGCCTCGTGAATCTCCCACACACTGATGTCGCCGGGATTCAGGCCTGCCCGCGCGAGGGCCTTGGGGATCGCGAAGGCGGGCGCGATCCCCATGATGTGCGGATCGAGAGCGTACGTCGCCGACGCCACCACCCGGGCCAGCGGTTCGACGCCGAGGTTTTCTGCGGCGGCCGCGCTGGCGAGGACCACTGCGCTCGCCCCGTCGTTGAGCGGGGACGAGTTGCCGGCCGTCATCTGGGTGGTATTCGGTTGCGGCGCGAGCGCTGCAAGCTTCTCGGCGGTGGTGTCCCCCCGAATGCACTCGTCGTGCTCGAACCGGCGGGCCGGCGCTTTGCGGCTGGCAGGAATCTCGACAGGTTCGATCTCCATGGCGAGGCGGCCCGAATCGCGGGCGGCGGCAGCGCGCTGGTGTGAGCGTAGTGCGAAGGCATCGATTTCTTCGCGGGTGAGGTTGTAGCGGTCCGCGACGTTCTGCGCTGTCTGCATCATCTCGATGTATGCGTTGCGCGCGAGGAGTGTCGGGTTGGGAGGGCCGCCCGCGCCGGCCCACATCGTGTCGAGCATGAAGACCGGCCCGCGTGGCATGAATGGCGCGTCCACCTTCATCAGAGCCCATCCCGAGACCTGGAACTGGCCCACTGAACTGGAAAATTCGGTGACAGCCAAGAGGCACGCACGATGCGGAGATAACGGGGGTTGGGCGCCCTGGTTCAGGGCGGCCATTTTGGGGAGGGCGGCGCGTAGTTTTCGCTGCCGGAGACGAGTAACAGAGCTGGAAGGGCGATCGAGACGACGGAGTGGTGATGAGCATGGCTAACCCGTGCAGAAGCTGAACAGAAGCTTGGTTACCGAGGGATGTTTCCATGCAGTGGAGGACCAAGACTCCCCTACGCAAGTGGTCACATCCGGCTGGGCTATCGCGCGAGCGAGGGTATCCACCGTTGATCGATGGCGCGCTCGGCAGCGGCGCGGCTTTCCTTCGCCAGGGGGACGAGGTGCTCCATACTAGGTGTGACAGGTGCAAGGATGAGCTCGGTGGTGATGAACTCCGGTTCGAGGCCAGTCATGGCCAGTCCATGCGGGAGCCAAGGCTGCGCGTGGTCCCAACCGTCGCGGGGAGTGCCAGGGCCGAAGCCGCCGCCCCGGGTGGCAAGCACCAGCATTTCCCGGCCCCCGAGCAGCGGGGCGTGAGTGTGCGCGTCCAGCGAGAGCCCCGGCGCGATCAAGTAGTCGACCCACGCCTTCACGCTGCTGGGCGGCCCATAGTTGTAGAGCGGCAGGCCCAAGATGATCGTGGTCGCCTCACGGACTTCCTCTACGACCAGCTCGGACACTGCCCATGCCGCCGACTGTTCGGGACGGCGCTCAGCCGCGGGTGTCATCCCTGCCAGCGCCGATGCGGTGTTGAGATGAGGTAGTGGACTCGCGCCGAGGTCGCGATAGGTGACTGTCCCGTCGGGATGCGCCGCCTTCCAGGCAGCGGCCGCGCGTGCGGTCAGGGCACGGCTGACAGACGCGGGCCCGGAGATGCTCGAATCGATGTGCAAAAGGTGAGCCATGAGGGTCACACTTCCTTGTCGTAAGATGCAAATAGTCTGTTGATTTCAAATCGTGCAGGGGCCGGTGAGTTCGCCGGCCCTTCTTTTGCACGGCGTCGGGCGAATGACCCAAGGCCGTATCGCGGCCAGATCCCCTTCGGCCGGCACTCTGCACCGCGTATTGGCAACTGAACGAGCTCTGAGGATCTGCCCGGGCAGTCCCGATGTCGAGCCACCGTCCTCAATCTGCCGCCGTCACCTTCGCGGCCAGCGTCGCCAGTTTGGCGTCTAACTCCATGGCGGCCGTGCGAAGCGGTCGATTCGGTTCGACAACCATGAGTGATGACGGGCGAATATAGGTTAGGGCGCTTCGGCCGTGCTGTTCTTCGGTGAGTAGGAGTTCAACCGGAGCGAAGAGGCCCGCCGTCACGTCGTGGCGCAGCATGGTGATCGCGATCAGCGGGTTGCCGATCACGATCCGTAAGACTTTTCTTCCGAGACCTGCCTTCTTGATCCAACCACCATGGTTCCACAGCGCGAACAGCATGAAGCCACTCGGGCCGACGTGTGATTGCACCTCGTGTTCATACGATTCCCAGGTGTCGAATCGTGCTGCGATGTCGTCGATCGGTACTGGCTTGTCGCTGACGTCGGCAAGCAGCGCATCGACGAGATCATCGAATCTCTTTGTGCTGTCGAATCGTAAACGGACTCCAAGAAACGGGATTTCGAGGGGATCAGAGGCGGGCATGATCGGCATCCGCGGCGGCGTCTGGCTCTTGGTGTTCAACTCGCTCGTGCACATGAGCGGTCGCTGTGTGATCAACCAGCAGGCTGAGCAGTTCGGGGCGGCTGTAGTGTCCCCTGGCATCCATCTTCGCCTTTCGCCGGTCGATCAACGAGAAGTCGAGATCAGCGATAACCTCTCCCTCGCCGGAACGCGCCGGCTCACCGAGTAATTCGCCCATTGGTGACACGATCGCGGTGAAGCAGCCACCGGATATCGGGCCGATCGGGGACCCGGTGTCCGCCATGATCTGGGCCTGCTGACCGGGATCGAGCCAGGCGGTGGCATTGACGAAGAAGCTGGCCGACTCGAGTGCGTGATTGCGCACGCTGACCTCGGTCTGCTCGGCGAAAAGCGGGCCACCGAATGAGCCCGGGAACATTCCCGAGTGAATCTGCTCCCTGTCGGCGATGAGGGCGTAGCGGGCCAGCGGGTTGTAATGCTCCCAACAGGCCAACTGGCCGATGCGCCCGACCGCGCTGTCAACGGCCCGCAGTCCAGAACCGTCGCCCTGTCCCCAGATCATCCGTTCGTGGTAGGTAGGTGCTATCTTGCGCCGACGCTGAATCAGGGTGCCGTCGGCGTCGAACAGCAGTTGTGTGTTGAACAGGGTGCCACCATCCCGCTCATTCACCCCGATGGACACCACCATTCCCGCTTCTCTCGCCGCGTCAGCGATGACGTGTGTGACGGCCGACGGTATGGTCACCGCCTGATCGAGCAACCTGAGTTGCTCGACACCAATTTCGAACGGTCGCTGTACGAACGAGAAATACGGGTAGTACGGGACCACCGACTCAGGGAATGTGGCAAATTGCACGCCACGGCGCCCCAGGTCGGCGATCTTGCCCACCACCTTCTCCACGGTTCGGTCGCGGCTGTAGAGCACCGGACTGATTTGTACTGCAGCTGCTCTCACGATGGTCATTTCGACCACCCGACAAGTGTGGTGTTCATGCTCTCGCTTCCTCTGCTCTTGGTTGGAGTGTCATCTGGCGATTCCACTGCAACCACCGTCGCGCGTCGGGCCTGTCCGTCGCGCCCTTGAAGTCCGTGGTCGCCACCCTGGTATGTGCAAGCGGCCGCACACGGACGGTGATGGCCGGGACAGTGACCACGGAGAGGTCGCGAATCTGCGGGGCGGCAGCCGACACCCAGGTGACGTCCATCGGCACCACGATGCTGATCGCGATGCCCACAACGTCAACGTGCGGCTAGCGAGCTCGTCTTCGTCGATGAACAGGAGGGGTTCAGCAGCCGTGCCACTCGCGCGTGCGCGCAATGAGCTGCGCGGGTGAGAAGGGTCCGAAAGTCAGAGGCGGTGACGGCGAGGCGCGCTCGGTTCATGACTGCACGGGCGTGATCGCTGGAGTGTCCAGCTGCCGGCGGGGTGATTGTGGGAGTCCGCCACTGGTCATCCTGATCGGGCTGGCGAAGCCCGGCCATCGCAGCCGTCTCCGGAGGTAATGTGGTCCGGCAGGACATTTGCTGGTCGCACCCTCCGCCGGGTGTGAGCCTGTGAGCTGGGGTGATGGCATGTCCCGGGCAGTGTGGTGTCGGCGCTTTCGGGATAGCTCAGGGTGTTAGTGGGCACCCATGGGCCAGCCTAAGAATTCTTGAATTGTGTTGCACAGCGTAGTTTTGGATACGCGCGTGTTTGGTTGGCCTGTTCGAGCTCGTAGCGGAGACTCATGGATCCCGGCAGCCGCATTGCCGCTGCACACAAGAAGGTCCGACATACTCTCTGCTACTTGCCGCGCCGGCCGACGGCACACGAAGGCCATTCTCGGCGTCGATGAGGTGATCCGGAACACGACCGAGACAGGATGCGAAGGCCACCCGGCCTAGTTGGCTGCTGCGCTGAGCTGACGATGCAGGGCGCCACCATCCCAATAGTCGGTACTGGAAGTAATGGCATCGTTGCTGACTTCCACAATTTGGACGCCCGCTAGCCGCAAGCTCTGTCCAGCTGGCTGGTACGAGCCAAAGCGGCCGTGTAGGTGACCGGTCAGCTCGTACGTAATCGCAGCCCGGTTGCCATCCACTAGAATCGAATCGCACGACCAGTGCACGTCGGGTAGCGCTTCGAACAGCCAGGTGATGCCAGCCGCGATCTGCGCCGGGCTGTCGTGCTCCGCGCCGGCCGCGATATCTCGGTGTCGGCAGGCTGTGGCGTAGAGTTTCGCCACTTCGTCGGACCTATGGTCGTTGTAGGCCTGGTAGAGGCTGGTGACGAGCTGAAGGGTTGAACCCATTGGGGCGTATCTCCTTTGGGGTAAAGCTATCTGAGACGAAAAGTCTGCATCATTATTGTTGTGGAAGTGTCGGCGCAGAAACGACCCGGGCAGGTCAAATGCTTGCGCACTGCTAATGGTGATTGGTGTGAGCTCAGCAGGGCGTTTTGTCCACGTCCTGCTACCGCGATTGCGGAATGCGGACTATAGGGCAGGCGTTTTGATCCCCGTCCTGGAGGTGCCCCAACGCTCGTTGCTGATTCGGCTATGGTCAGATGACTTTGACTGGTAGCGAGGACAATCCGCGGGTCACATTGTTCAACTCGCGTTCAGGCTCACCCTGTATTTCGAATCGGGCCACACTCCGTGCCAGCGCGCCCAAGACTGCGTTACCCTCGAGCTTGGCCAGCCCTTGACCTGGGCAACCATGGATACCGTATCCGAATGCGACATGATCACTCGCATTGCGTCGTACGTCGAATACGGCGGGGTCCGTGTACTGCCGTTCGTCGCGGTTGGCCGACGCGAACATGAGCAGGACGCGAGACTGTGGCTCGAGCACAAGGCCGTCGGTGGCATAAGACTTGGTGGTCACACGTGCGAACATTTGGGCGGGTGACTCCAGGCGCAGTACCTCGTTGAATGCGTTCGGGATCAAACTGGGGTCCGCGCGAACGAGATCCCACTGCTCGGGGTGCTGAGCAAATAGCCAGATTGCACTTCCGATGGCGCTAATTGTGGTATCGAACGCCGGGATTGAATATCCGGCCATGAGTGGGACAACTGCCTCCTGTGGGATATCGCCTCGGGCTGCAGCCTCGTGAATGGTGGTCGCCAAACCGCCAGGGGCCATGCGGTCGGCTGTGCACTTCTCCGCAAGCCAGTTGAACATCTCACCGGCGATCGGCAGGTTTTCCGTGCTACGCGCGTTGTCAGGGCCCATTGCGTTGAAGGTGGCAGAACCCCATCGCAATAGCTCGTCTCGCCCTTCCTCTGGGAAACCAAGCATTTCGAGGACGACCGAGATCGGAAAGGTTCGAGCGAGGTCTAGGACCGCATCGAAGTTGCCGAGTGCGAGCAACCCCTCGATGTGCTTGTCTGCTTTCGCTTCGATTGCGGGACGCAGAGCGGCGAGGGCGCGTGGGGCGAGCCGCTCCTTCAGCACGTTCCTGAGTTGGGTGTGTCCCGGAGGATCCGAGTTGATGATGGTGCCGGCCATTGCACCGTTGATGGATGGGTTGAGCCCAACGCCCTTCGCGGAGGAAAACGTCTGCCAATCATCGAGGGCAGCCCGGACCTGCTCGTAGCGCGTCAGCACGTACATCTCGTACTTGGGTAGGTAGACGAGGGGCGCGATCTCGCGAAGCTCGCGGTAGAGCTCGTACGGATTCGCTAGGACTTCGTCGGTGAAGAGGTCGATATCGCTGTGCGGCATCAGCGAGGTTTGGGTTTGGCTAGTGGCCACGGGAAACCCTTTCGTCGAGGAGGAATCGGGATTTGGTAGGGAAAGTCTCTTCGTTTCACTCGCTTTCGCGAGATAGTGCCCGCAGTTTACGAACGGCGATCCTGTGGTTGACGGCGGCAACAGTGACCCCATGCTGGTTCCGCCAGCGGAACAGGCCGGTGCCGGCTCGTAGATCGCCGGCGAGCGTTTCACATTCGCCGGAGGCAGGGATGGGGCCGGAGATGGCAATCGCCAGTCCGAATGCCTCTGTCCAGTAGAAGGGGGCCGAAACATAGGGGCTCGCCGAGGTACCGCGGACAAGGGACTGGCCGGCAATCCGGGCTTGCTCCAGCGCTGCCGTCCAGAAGGGTGTACGTGGCGCCAGGACACGTGCACCTCGCACGCGTGTGACGTCACCCGCGGCGACGACTTCGGCGGTTGCCCGGCAATATTTATCAACGACGACGCCGTCGATAAGGTCGAGACCCGAGTCGGAAAGCCACTCTATGTTGGGTCGGCACCCGACAGCGGTAACGACGACATCGGCTTCCAAGGTCAAATGGTCCGATAAGGCTAGACCCGTTACGCGATCTGGACCAGTAAGCCGAATCTGCTGCGGCGCAGGTTCTAGAACGACCCCGGCGTTGATCGCAGCCCGGGTAATAAGGTCAGAGAGATCGGCCCCAAGGTGGGGGACAAGCGTGTCGTGCCGGCTGACCACGGTGGTCTCGAGTCCCGCTGCAACGCACGCAGATGCGACTTCAGTCCCCACGAACCCCCCGCCGATCACGAGCGCCGAGTGCGCCCCCCTGATCTCCTCACGCAGTCGGACTGCGTCATCCAGGGATCGCAGTACCGTTTCACCCGCACCGTCGGGGCGTAGCTGACGGGCGCGGGCTCCGCTTGCAATAACCACACCTGAGTATTCGAGTGCACCCCCGCCCGAAAGGGTTACGCGCTTTCGTTTGATGTCCAGTCCGATCGCGCGACCGGGCAGGAAGTCGATACCATCCTCCGGCCTCGGAAGATGAACCGACTCAGCCGGCTCAGTCCCGCAAAGCAGTGCTTTTGACAGGGCCGGGCGTGTATACGGTGGGTGAGGCTCATCTCCGATAATCGTGATCGGCCCATCGAATCCGGCGCGTCTGGCAGCTTCTGCTGCTGCGATTCCTGCCGCGGATGCTCCGACCACGACAACACCGGCTGGGCTCATCGGCTGACTAGGATCGCGGCGACCGGGCACACTCGCGCACCCGCGGAGGCCTCGCGCTCAAGTTCACTGGGCACCTGTGGTTGCAGGATCTCGACATCGTCCTCATCTGGGAGATGGTAGATGCGCGGGGCGGCTTCTTCGCACAATCCGTAGCCCTCGCATCGTCCTGGGTGGAGAGACAACTCCATTTGGTTACTCCTGATCCGTGCGCGTGTCATGCTCTGGTTGTCCGGTTGGTCGACGGGCATGACCCGTTGGAGGTCCTGGCTCGTCTGAGCAAGGACTATCGACGCAATCGCGGACTGACCGGTCACGCTTTCAGATGCCGACACGACGCCACTGCCTCGAAATCGATTCCTCTGTGTCACCGGAGTCCGAGATCGCCTCTTGTGTCCGACGCCACAAGCTTATGGTGATGAAATGCGCATCGTCCAACAGATGTCACGGATGTGAACCATCGACGACGGCGATGTGTTCGCGGGTGAGTTACTGAGCACCTGAATAATTCGGATCGATCCCCTCGCCGAGCGAGGGCTGTTCTAACGCGTGCTCGGAGTCTCAGAGGCCGTCGCCCTCCGTGCGCGATACCGGTTCAAGGGCTGCGGCGGTCGCTGCCACACGGGCCCTCAACCAGCGATGGCCTGGATCATTCGTGTGGCGGGGATTCCAGTAGATTTCCTCGTGGATATCTGGAACAGATATTGGAGGCTCGACTAGCTTCAGACCGTCCATCCGTTGCATCGCAGTTGATCGCTCCAATACGAGGCAGGCGAGCGAGGTGCCCCGGATCAAGAGCGGCGCCATGAGGAAGCTCTCGATCGTCAATTCCACCCGTCGTTCGATGCCGAGGCTGGCTAGATGCCGATCGGCCAGGTTGAGCTGTCGTTCGTTACCGATCGAATAGACCATATGAGGCAAAGTCAGGTAGTAGTCAAGATCGAAATCATCGAGAACCGATGGGTCATGCATTTCACCGTCCAACATGCACAACCACCGATCGGTGAACAGGGGAGTGCTTGGTAGCGACGTTGGACCCATCGTCTCCCGCGGTTCAATGATCAGGTCCGCGCGATCTAGCCGGACGAACGTTTGCACATCTGCAGTACGCGGAAGCACATTGATGGTGACGTTAGGTGCCTCTGCCGACAGCGTCCTAATAAGCGGACCGAGCACGACGGCGGTGGCGTAGTCCGATGCGCTGATCGAGAAATACCTCGTAGCGGTCGACGGAACGAATGTATCTTTCTCGTTGTCGAAGACCACCCCGATGGATATCAAAGCCTCTTGCACGGACGGGATCAGAGCTTCCGCGCGACTCGTTAGCGTCAAGCCTCGGCCGCTCTTGACCATGAGCGGATCGTCGAACAATCGGCGGAGGCGCGCGAGGGAACCACTCATCGCGGATTGGCTGAGGTTCAGCCGTCTCGCAGCCTCTGTGACACTTCGAGTGTTCAACAGGGCGTCGAGGTCTACCAGGAGATTCAAATCAATACCTCGGAGGTCCTGCACTGAACTATTGTATCGCTCCCGCCGATGGATCGCATCCGTGACATCTGTTAGACCGCGTGTGGTTCGCGCCATATGGTTTTGGTGTCAGGCGAGCGACTCGCTTCGAATGACATTGGCGGACTGAACCAATCCCTCTGCCATCCACGTATTTGCACGAGCCGTGACGGTCTTTGCATCAACCTAACCGACCAGCCGGCGGATCGTGCCCGATGTGGGAGGACCACATGGAACACAATGTCGTTCAACCCCTGGACCAAAAAGAGTTCCGTAACGTCGTAGGACATTTCGCGAGTGGTGTCACGATCGTGACAACTGAACACGCGGGGATTCGATATGGGGCGACGATCAGCGCCGTATCTTCCCTCTGCGCAGATCCTCCCCTGGTGCTCGCTTGTGTGAACCAGCGACTGGGCACGCACGCGGGAATTCTCAACTCTCGCCGGTTCACCATCAATATTCTCGGGGAGGGTCAGGATTCGATCGCGCATACCTTCGCGACCCCTGGAGCTGACAAATTTCGCGATGTCGAGGTTGTAGAGGGACCACATGGCCCGCGCCTGGCGGAGGCGCTTGCTCATCTCACATGCGAAGTTATCGACGAGGTTGAGGGCGGGACGCACAGGATCTTCGTCGGCAAAGTTCTTGAGGCTCAGGCTGGCACAGGGAGTCCGCTGTCGTATTTCAGGGGCCGATTCGGCAGCTTCGTGCCGTTCGAAAAGTCGTCCTGGCTTCGCACACAAGCCGAAAACTCAGTTTCCCACAAATAGGAGGTTCCTCGAATGAGGACAGGAAAACAGTATCTGGAGTCACTCCAGGACGGACGCCAGGTCTACGTCGGAGGTGAATTGATCGACGACGTTACAACTCACCCCAAGACCAGCGGGTACGCGAAGGCGATCGCTGAGTACTACGACTTGCACCTCGCTCCGGAACACCAGGATGTCCTGACCTTCGTCGACGACGACGGTGTGCGAAAGTCGATGCACTGGTTCCTGCCCCGGACAAAAGCCGACGCCGCCCGTCGCCGCGCCTATCACGAATTCTGGTTCCGGCACTTCAAGGGAGGTATCTTCACGCGGCCACCGGCCGGAATGAACGTCGTGATGTACGCCCAGATCGACGACCCGGAACCCTGGGAGGACAACGCGATTGTCGCTGACGGGCGCAAGATCCCGTTCGCCGACAACATCCGGGCACAGTGGGCGCGTGTCACCTCGCACGATGTGGCTCTATCGCCGATGTTCGTGGATGTGCAGTACGACCGGGGACGTGACGATGCCCTCGGCGAGACTCCGATGTTGAGCATCAGGGAGCAGAACGACAAGGGCATCGTCGTCCGAGGCTGGAAGGCGATGGGAACCTCACTTCCCTTCGTCAACGAGTTGCTCGTCGGCAACCTGTGGCGTCCGGGGCAGACCTCGGATCAAACTGTGTACGCGATTGTCCCGGTGAACACCCCAGGGCTCTCGCTGGTGTGTCGCCAATCGAACGCCACCCCGGATGCAGACCCCTACGATCACCCACTGTCGACCATCGGTGACGAACTCGACGGTATGGCGTACTTCGACGACGTCTTTATCCCGTGGGAGAACGTTCAGCACATCGGCAACCCAGACCACGCAAAGTGGTACCCGCAACGACAGTTCGACTGGGTCCACATCGAGACCCAGATCCGGCACGCGGTCCATGCCGAACTGATCGTCGGTCTCGCGCTCCTCCTGACCAACGCGCTGGGAACAAACAACAACCCGATCGTGCAATCGCAGCTTGCCGATCTCGTCCGCTTCCGGGAGACCTGCAAGGCATTCGCCATTGCCGCCGAGGAAACCGGCTTCACCACCGCGGGCGGGTTGTACAAACCCAACAACATCTACGTCGACCTCGGACGCGCCCACTACCTCGAGAACATCCACAACGCCGTCAATCAGTTGATCGAGTTCTGCGGTCGCGGTGTCGTGATGTCACCGACGAAGGCCGACTTCGATCATCCATTCCTCGGACCTCGGTTGGAGGAGGCGCTGCGTGGCACGTCGATCAGCGCGCGGGATCGCGTGGCAATCTTCCGGCAGATCAGTGAAAGGTATCTCACCCAGTGGGGTGCGCGGCATGAGATGTTCGAGAAGTTCAACGGTACCCCGCTGTACCTCGTGCGGTTGCTGACGATGCAGCGCACCGAGTACCAGGTCGACGGCCCGTTGACCGACCTTGCGCGACAGGTTCTCGGCTTCGGCGACACCGAGGCGCTCGCCGCTCGGGCGGCCGAGGTGGAGAAGAAGTCCAACTGGGCGTCCGTTGCGTACCAACCCGAGTACGCGCGGGAGCAGGACGTCCGCGACGGCTACTACAAGGCTGCTGAAAAGGTCTGATCGTAGTTGGGGGCTGCCGGGCTGGAGTATTTCTCGGCCCGGCAGCTAATCGGTACGTGAAGCAAGACCGGGGACCTTAGCTGGGTTGGAATCGATCTCGCACGTGGCCCAATGCTTTGGGTCGAAGCACACATCATGCGGTTAACGACAAACTATTGTCCGGCATCCAACTTTCTATTTTTGCGGTGTAGATCTGAGGGTCGCGGCTTGTGGCCAGGCGGAGGAGTAGCGGTATGGCGATGCATAATAGCGGCAATTCATTTAGCCCCCAGGTGTTGACCGAGACGGTCGTGCAATCATTCGCCTGCACATCAGATAGCCGACTCAAGGAAATCATTTCATCGCTCGTTCGACACCTGCATGGATTTGTCCGTGAGATCGAACCGACCCTCGTGGAATGGCAGGAGGGGATTGACTTTCTCACGGAGGTTGGTCAGAAATGTAATGCAGTCCGCCAAGAATTCGTACTGTTGTCCGACGTGCTCGGGATATCAATGCTCGTCGAGACGATCAACGACTTGGATTCGCCCGGTGCGACAGACAGTACAGTGCTCGGCCCCTTTCACATGACTGAATCTCCAGTCCGGAAGCTGGGTGAGTCGATTGACATGCTGGGGTCAGGCACACCGCTGCTGGTCACTGGATCGGTACGTGCCGTTACTGGTACGCCGATCCCATATGCCACAGTCGATGTGTGGCAATGCAATGAACAAGGTTTCTACGACGTCCAGCAACCTGACCTTCAACCGGCAGGCAATGGGCGGGGGTTGTTCACGGCGGACAGGCAAGGCCGATTCTGGTTTTTCACCGTTACGCCCAGCCACTACCCGATACCGACTGACGGACCAGTGGGGAAGCTTCTATCCGCAACGAATAGGCATCCGTTCAGGCCGGGCCACATTCACCTGATAGCCCATGCCGGCGGATTTCGCGAACTCACTACGCACGTCTTCGTTCCCGACAGTCCATATCTTGACTCAGATGCTGTCTTCGCAGTCAAGGAATCGCTTGTCGGGGAATTTGCGCGAGCAACGGACGAGGAGGCCTCCCAATTTGAGGTAGAAATTGAATCACCAGTCGCGAGAGTGCAGCTAGTTCTGAGCCCGGAGTACGAAAATGATTCGGGCACACGGATCGGCGCGGTTTGACGATGGCAAACCGCGATACCTGCGCAATTTCGGTGCCGGGCTTGCAAATTGCATTCTACGGATACGCTGGGTCGCCGGTCTGGGCGGCTTTGATGGACTTAGAGGGGCAATAATGATTAATAAACTGTATGCATTTGTACTCGCGCTAGCGGGTGTTTCGTTTGGTAGCTATATCGTGATCCACGAGGTGAGTGAAAGTGTCCGAGGCGACTCGGGAATGCTCGAATCGAGCGCAGCACGCCGATCGGAATGTTGAGAATCCGGAGAACGTTCGGGGTTGCTATCGACTTCGATTCGGTTCCGACGAGGGGGAAGAGCAGCTGCATGTGCATTTAACAAAATCGATGACTGCCAATGGATGTGCAGCTACGAGAGGAGTTTGTATATGCGTTCAACTGACACCATCCCTTTCGGTGATGCGCCAGATCTGAAGATACCCATGCCGAAGTCGTTCGCCAGAACGAGCCTGCCGGGCCGGCTTCTCTTTGGCGAAGGCGCACTTGACGATCTAGCTCATGAACTAGACAACGCGCGTTTCCGTAGAGCGATGTTGATCGTGTCGTCGAATCAGATCGTTCTCGCGCAGAGGAGTCGAGACGCCCTGGGGTGCCTGCTGGCTCTCGAATGGACTGAAGTAAGACAACACGTCCCTGTTGAGCTCGCGGACCGTTGTGGTGCATCCGCAGCGAGTGCTGACGTCGACGTTCTGGTGGCCATTGGTGGAGGTAGCACTATCGGATTGGGCAAAGCGGTCGCCGTCCGCACTGCACTTCCGCTCGTCGTCGTCCCGACCACATACTCAGGGAGCGAGATGACACCAATATACGGACTCACCACGGGGAGGGAGAAGAAGACCGCGCGTGACAAGGCGGCATTGCCGCAGATCGTCATCTATGATCCGCAGTTGCTGACAGGGCTACCCGCGTCGATCGTGGGAACCAGTGGACTGAACGCCCTGGCTCACTGTGCGGAAGCCATATGGGCCCTCAACGCGGACCCGATTACCGATTCGTTGGCCCTCGATGGCGCCTACCGCTTGCAGCGTTACCTGCCGATGGCTTACGGCACAACGGATGTCGCCGCTCGCGGCCAGGTTCTCGTCGCTGCCTGTCTCGCCGGCACTGCGCTCGGCGTTGTGGGCACGAGTCTGCACCATGCACTCTGCCATTTGCTCGGCGGGATGTTAGAGGCGCCGCACGCCGAGACGCATGCCATCCTCCTGCCCTATGTCATCAGCTACCTTCAGCCTGCGATACCCGACGCAATAGGGCGTCTGGCCGACGCGATGGGTCGCCAGCCCGACAGGTTGGCCCGCGACGTGTGGTCCCTGGCACAGGCAGTAGGAACACCACCAGGATTGCGAGCTGTCGGTGTCAGGGAGGAACAGATCGAGATGGTGACGGCCGCAGCTCTGGACAAGAACATCGCGAGCCCGCGGTCGCTCACGCATGAGGCACTTCAGGCCTTGCTTCACGCGGCATGGGCGGGCAAAGATCCCCAACCTGGTTGACCAGCAGCTTCCGGCAATGCGTTCGAAGGCGTGGTAGTAGAAGGCTATTCGATGCCTGTATTCTCCAACGTCGGAATACGAATCACGATAGATGGTGATCCAAAGGAAGTGCCGCATGTCTGGGCATCATCATGCCGAAGCAGCTCGACGCCTAGAAGATGACCGTTACTACGCGGTCCAAGCCGATGATGTTGATCCGTTCGCCTCGATATTCCATCCTGTTCTCCACCCATACCAGCGGATCCACCGACACGCTTGAGTCCTACACGTCGGAGTTGCGCCAGCCTTCCTACGTCCATCACTCGATCGAGCACCCGATTGATCAATCGTCGCTGTCAACGAGGTCGGCTCGGCTCATGGGAGATGAATGTCCGAATTACTGTCGGGACATCGAGAAGCAACTCAGTATCACATCGCTAGCAGGGCGGGTTCGTATGGCTTCGGTGGAAGCTACTGGCGTATCATTAGGTCCGAAACCGTCAACGGGGCAACGTAACCCGTCGACTGAACAAGTGATGACGCCTGCGGGCCGATCGCTTTAGTGCGGGTTCCGGTCAGCAGTGCTCGTCCAAGTGTCGATCCGGATTATCCGATAAACGGTAGCTAGGCAAGGGCTTCAATCGCGAAGCAGGGCCGGGTGAAGATTCTCACTGAGCGGGCTGTCAGCGAGAGGTTGGGGGACCCAACGGACCAGCGAAGGGCTGCAAGAACAGGTGTTACGTCTTTTTCGAACGGGTGTATCTCATTTCCGAATCGAGCACCGTGGTGATTCCGTCGGAAATGCCAGTACTTATGTCCAAGGAGCAGTCGTGTCCATCGTGTCCGAACCCACCACACCGCAGAAGGTCGAGCTGACCGACGAGGAGATCTTCGCCGGCCACATCGGGGGGAAGCTCTCGGTCGAGACCACGACCGCCCTCGATACCCAGCGCGCCCTGTCCATCGCCTACACACCCGGCGTCGCACAGGTGTCCCGCGCCATCGCCGCCGACGAAACCCTCGCCGACCGGTACACCTGGACCAGCCGCCTCGTGGTCGTCGTCAGTGACGGCTCCGCGGTACTCGGCCTCGGGGACATCGGCCCGCGCGCCTCCCTTCCCGTGATGGAGGGCAAGTCCGCCCTGTTCAAGAACTTCGCGGGCCTGAACTCGATCCCGCTGGTCCTCGACACCAAGGACCCCGACGAGATCGTCGAAACCCTGATCCGGCTGCGCCCGAGCTTCGGGGCCGTCAACCTGGAGGACATCTCCGCTCCGCGCTGCTTCGAGATCGAAAAACGCGTCATCGAGGCGTTGGACTGCCCGGTCATGCACGACGACCAGCACGGCACCGCCATCGTCGTCCTCGCCGCCCTCAAGGGTGCGGTCAAGGTCCAGGACCGCGACATCCACCAGCTGCGGGTCGTCATCTCCGGTGCCGGCGCCGCCGGAGTCGCCTGCGCGAACATCCTGCTCGCCGCCGGGATCGCCGACGTGACCGTCCTCGACTCGAAGGGCATCGTCTCCGCCGACCGGCAGGACCTGGGCGAGATCAAGGTCGACCTGGCCGCGCGCACCAACCCGGCCGGCCGCCGCGGCGGCACCGCCGAAGCCCTCGACGGGGCGGATGTGTTCCTCGGGGTGTCCGCGGGCACCGTGCCGGAGGAACTCATCGCGACCATGGCGAAGGATTCCATCGTATTCGGGTTGTCGAACCCGGACCCGGAGATCCACCCCGACATCGCCCGCAAGCATGCGGCGATCGTGGCCACCGGACGCTCGGATTTCCCGAACCAGATCAACAATGTGCTTGCCTTCCCCGGCGTGTTCCGTGGCGCCCTGGACGCCGGTGCCCGCCGGATCACCGAAGGTATGAAGCTCGCCGCCGCCGAGGCAATCCTCTCGGTCGTCGGTGACGAGCTGGCTGTAGACAAGATCGTTCCCAGCCCGCTCGATCCTCGCGTCGCCCCCGCTGTCGCGGAGGCAGTCGCCGCCGCTGCTCGTGCAGAAGGCGTCACCGACTAGCGAGAATCCACCCGAACACCCCGGACCGGCTAACCGGCGGGCCGCGGTGCACCCTGCTCGCTATCGAGAGCCTCCACGGCGTCACTGGCGACTGATGGTGTGGACGCTCTCCCGTGTGTGGTGCTGGGCGGACCTTTCCGTCGACTTGAGTCCGCAGTGCAGCAGGCCGCCGGCGGATTGGTTGGTGCCAGATGGAGGTGGATCATCCCTTACGGCGTGGAGGGTGATGGATGGTGCATCACACCGGGTGTTCCCGTTAACGTTCTTTGGCGCGCCGACGGGCATTGGGGTGGTGAGTGCCGCACTGCCGGATGCGGTGTGGACCATGTCGTGGTGGGGTTGGTCTCGGGGGAAGTAGACGCCCTCGGCGAACAGAGGGCCGAACAGATCATGCCGCGCCATCTCCGCACTCTGCTCGAACAACGCACCCAGCAAGTGGTGAAGGGCTCGGCGCGGTGCCCGCCGGGCAGCTACAGGAGCCGGACATAGCGGCTACGCCGATCGACGAGGGTGCCGATTGAGGACCTACTCGACCGTCCCACGATGTAGGGGTCGGACCGGGGCGCAGTGCCGGGATTGCCCGGTCCGTTTCCCCGGCCCACCCTCCGCCCCGGACGTGCGACTCTCATCGCATCCCGCGCTCCACGGACTGCCACTGTCAGGCGGGAACCGAAGTCCCCATGCTGGTCCACGGTGTGGGAAGTTGCTCGCCCGCCACCGACACCGAGTAATCGGAACGGTGGCGGTGTCGAACATGATAATCCCGTTCTCTTGCGGACGATTGCCAGGCCTGCCGGTCAGGAAGCGTCGGTAGAGATCCGCCCACGTGATCCGTTTGTGCCGTTTGAACAGCCATCGGGTGACCCGATGCCAGGCGAAGACATCGAGGTAACCGAAGGTCGCTTTCGGCACACCGTGACGGAAATACGCGAAGACTTTCGTACCGTTGGCAGCAACAACGACGAGCAGAGGACACGCACGCATGACGCAACAGGTGGAAGCTGGCCAGCTCGGTCTTATGGCGGCAGGTGGCCATGTCGGGTCACTGAACGAAGAACTCTGACTGTTGCGCCCAGGACTTCAGCGGAGACTGAATTCGAAGGTTCAATATTGGGGGCGCGGTTGATCGGCTGTCCGGTTTGTCAGCCCATCGATGTTCGATATTGCTGGCCGGGGACGGGTGGCCGGTTGCCGGCGTCAAGCCGCTTGTGGTGGCGTGTAGTAGATGATGTTGTGCCAGAGGGGTTTCCAGTCCACTTGTCGCGGCCAGAGCGGGTGGGTCCACGCTTGCGTGGAGTCGAACTGGAGAATTCCACGACCGAGAATCTGGTGCCTGCGTAGGTTCGTTTTGAGTAGCTGTGCGTATTAGCTCCTACTGCCGCCCATTGGCTGGCCACGCCTTTCGAGCTGGGAGATTGGTCCGGCTATACGCCGCGGTGAGTTGCTCGATGGTTTGGGCGTGGCAGCCAGTTTGGTGGAGTGCGTGCCGGAGTGCGTCGTGGAATCGGTTCTTGGACATTCCGAAGGCGACGAGGATGTCTTCGTCGGATGCTCCTCCGTACGGCGCCCAGGTGTTGGCGAAGTGGATAAGTTCGGCGTTTTCGCTTCGGGGGCTGAAGCGTTCGTTGCGGGTGCGGTCCCATTGCTTTCTTCTGCGTAGTCGTCGGTAGTTGTCGATTTGGTCGTCGTTCTTGGTGGCCTCTTGCGGGGGTGCGGGGCGTGGGCGGCTGTCGCGGTTGTTGGACATGTCGGTCCTGGGTGGGTAGCTAGTTGACGGGTCTGTGTGATGGTGCTTACACTGATTTCCAGTTTACTGGATAGAAATCCAGTTTGTAGAACCCGATGAGGGTGAACTTGAAGGGAGAGCCCATGCGGATCGGCATCGATGTCGGGGGCACCAACACCGACTCGGCGGTGCTGGACGGCACGCGGGTGGCAGTGTGGGCGAAGACTCCAACGACAGCGGATGTGCTGGATGGAGTCGCGGCCGTACTACGAAACGTTGCCAGCCAGGTAGACATGGGCGCCGTCGACGCCGTCAACATCGGCACCACGCACTTCGTGAATGCTCTAGTCGAGGTACGCGGGCTCGCGCCGGTGGTCGCGATTCGGCTGGCGACACCGCCGCAGACGCTCGCGCCAATGGTCGACTGGCCGACGGCGCTACGCGACGCCGTACTCGGTGAGGTCCACGTGTGCGCCGGAGGACACCAGTTCACCGGGGTTCCGATGCAACCGCTGGACGTCGAGACGCTGCGGACAATTGCACGGTCGGCGACCGCCCGAGGTTTGCGGCAGTTCGCGGTGAGCTCGGTGTTCTCTCCCGTGAACGCGGAAGGGGAACGGCTGGCCGCCGACATCATCAGGGCAGAGTGCCCGGAGTCATCGGTGACCTTGTCGCACGAGATCGGCCGACTCGGCATCCTCGAACGGGAGAACGCGGCGATCCTCAATGCCGCGCTGCGGCCGTTGGCGGCGCACGTCGTCGCCGGGTTTGCGTCGGCGATGGCCGAAGTCGGGTTGAACGTGCCGCTGAATGTATCGCAAAACGACGGCACCGTGATGGGCCTCGAACTCGCGCGGGAGTTCCCGATGCTGACCTTCGCGTCCGGGCCGACGAACTCGATGCGGGGCGCGGCGTTCGAGGCTGGCGCGGGTGACTGCGTGGTGGTCGACGTAGGCGGAACAACCACCGACATCGGCCTGCTGCAGGGTGGCTTTCCTCGGGAGTCGGCGGTCGCGGTCGATGTGGCCGGGGTGCGCACGAACTTCCGTATCCCGGATGTCGTCTCCCTCGCCATCGGTGGTGGGAGCATTGTCCGCCGCGCCGGCGACACTGTCACCGTGGGCCCGGACAGCGTCGGGCATCGGCTGACCGAACGGGCGCTGGTGTTCGGTGGTGACACGCTCACCTTGACCGATGTCGCGGTCGCCGCCGGGGTGGCCGTGGTCGGTGATCCGGCGCGGGTCGCCGACCTGGACCCGTCTGTCGTCAACGCCACCCTCGGGCTCGTCCAGGGTCGGATCGCGGAAGCGATCGACAAGGCGAAGCTACAGGCGGGCGATGTGGCGGTTGTTGCGGTGGGCGGTGGGGCGTTCCTCGTCGGTGACCGGATTCCCGGAGTTGCCGGGGTGACCCGTCCCGCCCATGGTTCGGTAGCCAACGCTGTCGGAGCAGCGGCGGCGAATGTCAGCGGTGAAATCGACCAGCTCTATTCGTTGACGGCCCAGACGCGGGACGAGGCACTTGCCGATGCCCGCGCTCAGGCAGTGGCCAAGGCAGTCCACGCCGGCGCCGCGGCCGACACGGTACGCATCGTCGACGAGGAAGACATCCCGTTGGCCTACCTCGAGGACAGCGCTGCGATTCGCGTGCGGGTCCGCGCAGTCGGCGACCTGCCCGCGACCGAAACGAACAACAGTAAGGACAGCGTCGATGTTGCTGGATGAGGAACTGCTCGAAGACATGGCCATCGGTGCCACGATCCTGGCGGTCGGCGGCGGGGGTGACCCCTACATCGGCAAACTCCTCGCACGCGAGGCGATCCGAAAGTATGGGCCGATTCCGGTGATCGATCTCGCCGACGTCCCAGACGACGCCCGACTGGCATTCGTCGCAGGGCTCGGAGCGCCCGGGGTTCTCAACGAAAAATTGCCCCGCGCAGAGGAAATCATCGCCGCGGTCGAAGTTCTCGAGGACCACCTCGGGTACCGGTTCACGCACCTGGTGCCCGGTGAGGCGGGCGGGCTGAACGCAATCTTGCCGGCCACGGCCGCGGCCGCCCACGGCATTCCCATGGTCGATGCCGACGGTATGGGTCGCGCATTTCCGTACATGGACCTGGTCACACCCACGTTGCACGGCGGGCGGATCAGCCCGATGTCGATCGTGGATGAACATGGCAACCGCATTGTTCTCACCAGCGAGACGAACGCGTGGGCCGAGGCGATCGGGCGTGCGGCCATGGTCGCTTCCGGGTGCATGACGATGACTGCGCTCTACCCGATGACCGGCGCTCAGGCCAAGCAGTGGCTGGTCGGCGGCACGGTCAGTCTGGCTGCCCGGCTCGGCAGGACGGTCAGGACCGCGCGCGCCGATCACCGCAATCCCGTCGACGCGATCGTCGACGAACACGGCGCCGTCCGGCTCTTCGACGGCAAGGTCGTCGACGTCGCCCGACGCATCGAAGGTGGGTGGAACCGCGGCGAGGCCGTCCTCGATGGCATCGACGCATTCGGTGGACAGTCCATGCGAGTGGGCTTCCAGAATGAGTACCTGATCGCGACGCTCGGCGGCGAGACCGTGGCCACCACACCTGACCTGATCATGACTGTAATACTCGAGACCGGCGAACCGATCCCCGCCGAGGAGATCCGTTACGGATACCGGGTCGCGGTTCTCGGGTTGTCGAGCGACCGGCAATGGCGGACCGATGACGGCCTCGCGCTGGCAGGTCCGCGCAGATTCGGCTACGACCTGGACTTCGTCCCCGTCTGCACCCCGGACGCCGCAAGGCCGGCGTCGTGAGCGGTCCGGGCCGGATAGTCCTGCATGGCGGTCAGGTCATCGACGGCACGGGCGCCGCGCCCGCGGCCGCCGATGTCGTCGTCGAAGACGGCATCATCGTCGATGTCGGTTCGGGGCTTGACGGCGACGAAGGCGTCGACGTGAGTGGGCTGACGGTGATGCCCGGCTTCATCGACTGCCATGTGCACACGGTGTTCTCCGGTGTCGAACAGCAACGGATGCTGCAGGAGCCTTTCTCCTACCAGTTCTACGCAGCGGCCCGAAACATGGCGCTGACACTGGACACCGGCGTGACCACCGTGCGTGATGCCGGCGGCGCCGACCTCGGCATGAAACAGGCCGTCGCCGACGGTTTGATCGAGGGCCCCCGATTGCTCACCGCGATCACGGTCCTCGGCCAGACCGGCGGACACACCGACGGCTGGTGTGCCAGCGGCGGGTGCGTTCCCTTGCTCCAGCCGCATCCCGGGCGTCCCGGCATGATCGTCGATGGCCCCGATGAGATGCGTCGCCGGGTCCGTGAATTGGTTCGTGCCGGCGCCGACACCATCAAGATTTGCACATCGGGAGGGGTTATCTCGCCCCGCGACGATCCCCGGCACGCCCACTTCAGCGCAGAGGAACTCGACATCTGCGTCGCGGAGGCCACGGCCGCCGGGCTCGACGTCATGGCGCACGCGCAAGGCGCACAAGGGGTGAAGAACGCGATCCGGTCCGGTGTCCACTCGATCGAGCATGGTGTGTTCCTCGACGACGAGGCCATCGATCTTCTCGTCGCGACTGGCACATGGCTCGTGCCCACCCTGATGGCCAGTCACGCGTTGCTTCGCGCCGCGGCCACGGGGACTCGACTCCCGCTTGCTGTACTCGACAAGGCCCGCGCCGCCGCGGACCAACACCAGATCTCGATCGCCCGAGCCGTCGACGCGGGGGTGCGCATCGCGATGGGCACCGACAGCGGTGTCTTCCCGCACGGCGACAACCTCGACGAACTCGACTTCCTCCACACCGCAGGCATGACTGCATTGGGCGCGTTGACCTCTGGCACCTCCGCCGCCGCCCAACTGCTCGGGATCGGCGACACGGTCGGAACGGTCCAGCCCGGGAAACTCGCCGACCTCGTGTGCGTCGAAGGCGACCCACTCGACCTCGTCGACTACCGGAAGAAGATCACCCAGGTCTGGCAACACGGGCACCGTCGCCGTTGATCTCACGAAAAGAAGGAAGCCGACTCATGCCGCTAACACCTGCGCCGACCGAGGTTCTGAAACTGGCCACGGACTGGTTCAACGCAGCGTTGAGCCGCGACCGAGACTTCGTCACCGCACACACCTGCACGTTCACGGCCGACTGGATCGTCACCATCGGATCCGAACCGTACGCGCACTATCGGTTCGACGATCTCCTCGCGCACCTGGGCGAGGTACCCCCACGGAGGTCAGTGACCTCGGCACCGCACGGATTCGTCGACGGAGACACAGCCTGGACAGTCGATTTCCCCGAAGTCGACATGCGCCACGACGGCATGATCACCGCCCGGCACACTCTCGTCATGCGTCGCGTCGACGGCGCCTGGAAGGTCGCACACTCACACCTGTCCGAAGGCGTCAAACGACTTCTCTGACTCCACCATCTCGCCCCGCACCCCGCGGAGGACGCATTCCGCGTCCTGCGCGTGGGCGGTCACTCAGGCTGAAGCGCGCCCCGCGCCCAGCCTTGTTCGCCCGCATCAAGGAGAGCCACTATGGCATCGAACGGCACTGACGATTACGCGTTGGACCGCGTGCCCGATACCGGCCGACGGGCGTGGTTCGGCATCGCCGTCCAACGCTTCGGACAAATATCCGCGCTGACCCAGTTCCTGGTCGGCGCCATGCTCGGATTCCGAATGGAATTCTGGAACGCCGTCCTGGCACTGACTCTGGGCGCCGTCGTCATCGAATTAGCGGCTATCCTCATCGGCATCATCGGTGTGCGCGAGGGACTGTCGACCACACTGCTGGCCCGATGGACTGGTCTCGGTACCGGGGGCGCGGCCCTGCTATCGCTGATGCTCGGATTGGCGATCACCGCTGGCTTTGGTGTCCAATCGGGGATCGCCGCCCAGGGCCTCGCCTCGCTGTTCGGCGCCCTTCCCGTCTGGGCCTGGGCGGTGATCTCGGGCCTGGTAGTCACCGTGATCGTCGTCTACGGCATCTCGTCTCTGGCGTGGACCGCCTACCTCGCAGTGCCGCTGTTCCTCGTGCTGGTCACCTGGTCGATAACCAGCGAAATGCTCCGCCACCCGCTCTCCGAGGTGATCGGATCGCTGCCGGCAGGCCCACCGATGTCACTGATCGCCGGCGCCACCTTCGTCGCCGGATCGTTCTTCGTCGGTGCAGTGATCACCCCCGACATGTCCCGGTTCAACCGCAGTGTCGCAGACGTCATCAAACAGACCGTCGTCGGTATCACACTCGGCGAATACGTCGTCGGTGTCGCCGGGATCCTCCTCGCCCTCGCCGCACGCACTTCGGATGTCGGCGCGATCGTCCTATCCTCCGTCGGGTGGGTAGGAGTGCTGGTCATCGTGCTCGGTACCGTCAAGATCAACGACTGGAATCTGTATAGCGGCAGCCTCGCCGTGGTCAATTGCATTGAGACGATCATCGGTCGACGCGTTCATCGTGCGACGGTCACCGTCGTCCTCGGTGCCGTTGGAACCGGTGCCGCCGCAGCAGGAATCCTGGGCTGGTTCGTCGAGCTCTCCTCGGCCCAGGGCTATGTGTTCGCCCCCGTCGGCGGCATCATGGTCGCCGAATACTTCGTGGTCAAACGGTGGCGGGCCGACCTCGACCGCACTCGCTCCACCGCGACCCTTCCCGACTCCGCCCCGCGCTGGGTACCGGCCACCATCGTCGTGTGGGTGCTATCCGCACTGTTCGGGGCGCTGGTTCCGGTCGGCATACCTCCGGTGAATGCCTTCGCCTTCGCGTTCGTGCTGTACGTGGTCGCGGGGAAACTGGGCCTGGTGAACGGATTCGGGGGATATCACCGCACCGAGCGTCTGCCCGCTGAGATGAGTAGCGTCTGACCAGTCATCGCAGCGGACGACGTGTGCTGATCGGGGCATAGGCTGCGACCCCGGCCCGCCCCGGGAGCAGGTATCGCCGACGCTGGGGCCGGGTCGTTCGCACCGATGTGCGCGGGGAACGACCCGGCTCCGTCCAGGTCTCCAGTCGCTGCCTGTCTAAACACCCTCCTATTCAACAGACGTCACGTGATCACCACGGAAGGACACCGCTATGGAACGTGCGACACCCGATGTCGTGGAAGTCGCTCGCGACTGGATTGCCGCCGGCCATGCGCGAGACGGGGCGAAAGTCGCCTCGTTGTCCGCGCCGCCGGAAGACACCGCAATCTTCACCGTGTCGTCGGCGCCCGACTCGAACCTGACACTTCAGGCGCTGCTCGACCACTTCGCCGAGTACCCGCCATGCGCATTGATCGGCTCTCAGCCCGCCGGGTACATGTACGGCGACTGCGCATGGGTTTTCGACAACCCCGGTGTAGTGGTGCCAGGCGAAGGCGCGATCTCGATCCGGATCACCGTGGTACTCCACAGATTCGCGGAGGGTTGGAAAGTCGTACACGGACATCTGTCCGAGGGCGTCGCACACCTCGAATGACAATCCTGCTGATCACCGTCCCGGGCGGAGGTGATGCGCGCCGCAGTGCCCCGTACCACCACCGCCGCCATCGGAAGCCGCGGCGAGTGTGAGTCATTCGGTAACCGCGCCAGCCTTGTTTGATAAACTAGAATAATGTCCAGCAAACTGGAAGACGTGTCGGATCCTACGGTGAGCAATACCCCAAACCCGTCGGAGGGGGAACCGTCGATCGGTCCCGCGCTCCGGGAAGTTCGACGGCGGCGAGGGCTGTCGCTACAGCAGGTCGCGCTCGCTACCGGAATCTCGAAATCGTTTCTATCCCTGGTCGAAAACGGAACGAACGACATCACGTTCGGCCGACTACGCCGGCTGATTGACCTTTACGGGATCGATATCGCCGACCTCCTTCCCGTTCAGTCATCCACCGAGACGGCGGTACGGCGCAGTGATCGCAAGAAGCTCTACTCACCGGCCGACGGCATCGACATCTACCTCGCGTCGCCCGACACCCGTGGCGACCTACTAGCCGGCATCGCCCACCTAGCCCAAGGGTCGGCCATGACCGAAGACGCCACCCACCCCGGCGACGAATGGGTCCATGTGACCAGCGGAGTGATCGACCTCGTCCTCGACCACGGCGTCACCACCGTCAGGCTGCAGGCCGGCGACAGCGCATACCTGCGAGCCGGGCGCGCGCATCGGTTCGGCGCACCCACCGAAGAACAGGCTGAGGTCATCACCGTGCTTGCGCAAGGCTCGCGATGGCGTCCGTCCAGCGAAACGCACTGACTGCACTAGCATGTCGAGGGAGGCCAATCGTTCAGAGACTCGCTCGTGGTCGCACGCCTCCACATAGACCAAGGAAATGTTGTCACCCCTACGATTCTTCGGCTGACCGATTACGACGGCCTCGACGCCTCCACCCTGCCATCCCGCCAGCAGCGGATTCTGGCAACGATCCGGGACTGGGTGGCTGCACACGGATGCCCGCCGAGCACCCGACAGATCGGGGACGCGGTGGGCCTGCGGTCGACGTCGTCGGTGTCCAAGCAATTGGATGTGCTCCCGTTCCTGTCCGGGGCGACGCACGGTCGCTCGTCTGACAACAATGTGACGGTACCGGTAGTCGGTGGCATCGCAGCCGGCACGCCGATCCTCGCGGAGGCACGCCGATGAGATGCTGACGCTCCCTTGCGAGCTGGTCGGCTCGGGCACCGTGTTCGGGCCGCGGGTGCGCGGTGAGTCGATGATTGACGCCGCGATCTGCGACGGTGATGTCGTTGTGGTGCGCCGCCAGGACGAAGCCTATTCCGGCGAGATCGTCGCCGCGATGATTGATGGCGAGGCCACTGTGAAGGTGCTTCGGCACCGCGATGGCCACGTCTTCCTCGAGCCCCGCAATCCCGCCTATACCGCGATTGACGGCGACGACGCAGTCGTCCTGGGCAAGGTGGTATCGGTGATGCGCCGGATCTGAGGATTGCGCAAATGTGAACGCTGAAACACGCCTCGAGGCTGGTTCTGTAATCGTGTCCGCTCCTCGAATGCTGTTGCCCGGCCGCGTAGCTCGTGACCGGGCAGCGCGATTATGGCAGTCAGGCGGTCATCACGCGTCGTTCCACTCGTCCGGATCTTGCCCCTAGTGGCAGCGTCGACCTAGGATCCGCTCACTCTCGATTGCAGGAGTCCTGGTCCAGGCGTCATTTCTACTCGATGATGCTTTCGGGAAGCCTGTCTGTGTCGAACAGTCGCGCGAGCTTTCCGAACGCCCCGAGATCACCATCGACACTGGCTGATGTCACCATGAGCCGATTGATCATGATCCGAGCCGCCTGCTCTTCCACCGTTCCGACGGCGAACAGGAGTGACCATGAGCAAACCTGCCCGTCGCGATGCGCACGACCCATCGTTTGGCGTGCGGCAATTCCGGAGTAGCGAGGCTGGTGGAAGAACCCGATGCGACGTGCCGATGAGGCGCGGGAACCGTCGACCATCAACTCGGACGCCTGCAGATTGGTCGCAGATGCGGTGTTGAACACCACGACCGGGTTGTGGCCGCGCTGAAATCTCATGCGCTCCGTCTCGAGATCGCCCCCGCCGAAGATGCGCGAGACGCCAATGCCGTGCTCCTCCAAGAGGCTGGCCACCGGGTCGGCGGCCGTGGTGACCAATTCGACGGCGACGAGTACCTGGTAGCCGCGTTCGACGTGTGCGGCTACCAACTCGGCGGTCTGCGGGGCTCGCAGCATGCCTGCCTTCTGCCGGAACCGCATCAGAGCGGCACGGCCGCGGGCGGTGTCGTTCCCTTGGCGGGCGATCCTCATCGCGCTCCGGAACTCACTCCAGTCCTGGTGGTACGCAGCCCATTGTGTGGCGGTGAAGTCGAGTGGCAGGCCGTCGACAGGTGGCGGCCCCCAGGGCGCGTCGCGATGCACCATGACGGGCGGGTCGCAGTCGGTCATCCACTTCCGGACGCGGGTGACGGCCTGATGCTGCAGCCGCTGAGAACCTTTTGCTTGGTCGTTCCAGTCCCATTTCCCCTTGTCCCACCCGGGAGCCAGGGGAAGTCCACGCTCGACCAGCTTCTGACCAAGATCGGCCCACCCGCCCGGCGGGTCATCGTGCAGCTGCGCGAAAAGCGAAGACAAGTAGGTGTATTCGCCTGGGTGATGACCCGGCGTCGCCGTCACGGTTATCACGAACGGCGCCTGGAGCGGTATCGGGTGACCGGGATGCGGGAGTTGGCGCCGACCTCGTGGTCGACGGAGGTCTCGCGGCTGCGCACGGTGGCGCGGGCGGTGACGCGGCGGGCGCCGTGGCCGGCGCCCGGCATGGGCGGGTCGCGGCGGGGCCTGTCGGCGCCGTACACGCACGAGCAGCTCGAGTCGTACTGGGCGGCCGCAGAGGCGCAGAACGGGCCGTTTCGGGTGCAGGCGATGACCGCGGTTCTGGCGTTGACGGTGGGGGTCGGTGCCCGTCCGGGGGAGCTGTTCGCGGTCACGGCGGCCGACGTGATCGAGGTCGACGGGGTAGTGGCGGTGGTCCTCGGATCGGTGTCGGCGGGCCGGGTGGTGCCGGTGCGGGCGGGGTGGGTCGAGAGGCTGAAGGGGGTCGTTGCGGGGGCGGGTGCGGGGCCGTTGGTGGCCTCGCAGCGGGCCGGCGCCGATCAGGCGGCGGCGCTGTGCGCCTCGTTCGAGTACCCGGCTGGGTTGCCGCGGTTGGCGGTGGCGCGGTTGCGGTCGACGTGGCTGACCGGTGTGTTGTCCGATTGTGGGGTGGCGGAGATCTTCGCGGCCGCCGGGATCGTGAGCGGAAAGGCGTTTTCGGATCTTGTGCCGTATCTTGCTGCGCCGGAAGTCGGGTCGCCCGGGTGGCGGCGGTTGGCGGGAGGGCGGCAGTGATGGCGCTGCGGACATCGGAGGAGATCATCGAGCAGTACACCCCGCGGATGCCGGCGCAGCAGTGGGAGGAGATCGCGGCGTTCGTGCGTGACGTCGTCCGGCGGGGGTTCGGTCCGTGTTGCACGCGGCAGTGGTTGAACCAGATCTCGACCGTGACGTCGATGGTGGCGTGGGCGCGCGAGCAGGGGTTGCCGCTGGATGTCGAGCAGATCTTTCATCCGGCGACGGTGAACCGGTACGCGGTCACCGTCCCCGGGTTGGCGGACGCGACACGGTCCTGTCGCCGGTCGGCGCTGACGGCGTTGTCGCGGCGGATCACGCGGGTGGCGCCGTGGGAGCCGTCAGGCGTTGCCGCACAGCCCGGTGTCGCCGCCGTACACGAGCGAGCAGGTGGAGACGTTGCTGTGGTGGGCGCCGCGGCAGGCGAGTGCGGTCCGTCGGCGGGGTCTGGCCGCGGCGGTGGCCCTCGGTGTCGGCGCCGGCCTGGCCGGCGCCGAGATGGTGTACCGCGAGGCGGTGCTCGGGTCCGCGGAGCAGGCGGGCGGAGGGCACCTGTTCCGGGATCCGGTGCCGCGGGTCGAGTTCGTCGGGGAAGTGTTGGAGCACTGTGATCTCCCGCCCGGTCTGCGGCCGGTGACGTCGTCGAGGTTGCGGTGCACGTGGGTGTTGGCGATGCTGCAAACGGTGCCGCTGCCGGTGTTCCGGGATCTGTCGGGGGTGGGCGAACGTCAGATCCTTGCGCTCTCGCGCAGTCTGGAACGCAGGCCGCGGCGGGCGTGGACGGCGGCCGAACTCGACGCCCTCGCGAAGGCGGTGCCCTGGTGAGCGGGAAGGGCAGGGTTCGTCGATTGCACGAGGTGTCCACCACTGTTCACCGGACCGAGCCGTGGCAGTTCGATCGGGTGATCGTGGTGATCGAGCACTGTGCGGCGCGTGAGTTCGTGCGGGAGGTGGGACTGCCCGCGCACGTCGAGATCAGCTACAAGAGCGTCAACGACGCGTTGCGGCGGTTGATGAAGGCGTGCCGGTCGCCGCGCCATCCGGAGTGGGACGACCGCGCCGTCGCGCAGGCCCTGCGCGATGCCACGTTGTGGTGTCACCTGCTGGACGCCCCGGCCGGGTCGGATGCCCGCTACATCTACACGATCGGCATAGACGCCCGAATGGGCTGGCGTAGTAGTGAGTTCGAGGAAGGTATATTCTTCTGCGGCTTCGACCTGCAAGTGATCACGGATGTACCGTCCGCTCCCGGCCGTGGCCCGGTTGTGCACGTGGCCCGGGCGATGAACCTCTCGCCGGCGGGGGCGAACAAGGGAGTCAGCGGCCTGCCCGGAGTCCAGGCACTCGGCGACACCATCGGGAAGGCGCGCCATCTCATCGCCGACCGTGCCTACAACTCTCGGTTAGAGAGATGCTTCCCGCAGTTTGTCGGAAGCGGTGTCCGAGTCGGGGTATTCGGTGATGGACGCTCGCGGTAGACGTTCAAATATGGTTTGAGCTGCAAAGGACCCGTGACAATGCCAGAGCGGGGGAGGACGATCAAGTTAGAAACCAACCGGTTTTGACAATTTGTGCTATCCGGATGGGCGAGATCCCAGCCGGAACCGAGCACGTCCAGCAGCGGATGGCCTTCCTGTGTCCTGGTGGACGGCTTCGTCGCCGCGCGCGGGCGGGCGCGAAGTGCTGGAGTAGTGATCCCTTTGTGCACGGCAACACGGCTTTTGAGGTTCGGGCAGGCTCGTTGCCGTGCAGCGTCAGGTCATCGGACGGTTGGTAGTGCGCTACTGGTTATGGTCTGCGACTACTTCAAAGCAACGGCGGCACGGTTTCGCCGCCCCGGGAGGCATCGGCCCACCGAATCGGCAATCGTGGTCGGCTCGCCGAGACAGTTGATCCCGCAGGAAGTTGTAGCCTCATTTGGGTTTGGCGGGTGATGGTATGTCGCGCGTCTTTCTGAGTCATTCGAGCCGGGATTCGCGAGCCGCTATCGCGGTGAAAAGGTGGCTGATCGAGCAGGAACCGGGTTTGGCTGGCGAGATCTTTCTGGATTTGGATCCGCACACCGGGATCCGGCCGGGTGAGCGTTGGAAGCAGGCGTTGCAGCGGGCGAGCAACCGCTGCGAGGCGGTGATATGCCTGCTCTCCGCGAGCTGGCACTCCTCGCGTGAATGCACGTACGAGTTCCGGTACGCGGAAGCGTTGAACAAGGCGATCGTATGCGCCCGGCTCGAGCCGGTTCCGGACACTGGTATCACCGGCGACTGGCAGCGTTGCGACCTGTTCGGCGATGGCCCCACCATCGAGATTGTCGTTGATGGTGGGGACCCGGTGGTACTCACGGTCGATGGTCTGCACCGGTTGCTTGACGGGCTGCGTGCGTTGGGGATCGGAGCAGAGTATTTTCCGTGGCCGCCGCCGGCGGACCCGGAACGGGCTCCGTACCGGGGTTGGGAACCACTAGATGAGGCCGATGCTGCGGTCTTTTTCGGGAGGGACGGTCAGATTCTGCGCGGATTGGACGCGGTACGGGGTATGCGCGTTTCCGGTGTGGAGTCGTTGCTGGTAATTCTAGGCCCCTCGGGAACTGGAAAGTCGTCGTTTCTGCGGGCCGGTTTGCTACCCCGGCTGCGTCGCGACGACCGCGCGTTCTTGCCGCTGAACATCGTGCGCCCCGAACGGGCCGTACTCACCGGCGAGCTCGGGCTCGCCCATTCCCTCTATAGTCTTCGCGCCGGCCTGGGGCTGTTACAGCCGCAGTTGGGGGAGATCAAGGCTGCCTGCCTCGAATCCGACGTCGACCGGCTGCTTGCGTGGTTCGCCGAAGCCCGACAGGCGGCACGCGCCCGTCTGCTCGATGCGCCCCCGGAAGCACCGGCGCCGACGCTGATCTTGCCGCTCGACCAGGGTGAGGAACTCTTTAGCGCCGATGCGGGACCGCAAGCCCCACGATTCCTGCAGATCCTGGCAGCACTATTACGCCAAGACGCCGAGGCTGCCCCCGGGTTGATTGTTGCGGTTACCATCCGCGCCGACCGCTACGAGCCGCTACAAACAGCACCGGAGTTGGCCGCGGTACAAAGTGTGGTGTTCGACGAACTCAAGTCGATGCCACCGGCCGAGTTCAAGGAGGTCATCACCGGCCCGGCCCGGCGCGCGACCGAGGCCGGACGAAGATTGACAATCGAACCAGCGCTGGTCGACCGCCTGCTGAAAGACAGTTCCGAGGGGGCGGACACCCTGCCGCTGCTGGCCCTCACCTTGCAGCGTCTCTACTGTGACTTCGGCGATGACGGGAATCTGACCGTGGCCGAGTACGAGACGATGGGTGGAATGCCACGAGTGGTGCAGACCGAGATCGACCTCCTGCTCAATCCCGACCCTGCTGCCCGGAAGGCTCAACTCGACACCTTGCACGATGCGTTCATCCCGTGGCTGGCCACAATCAACCCAGACAACGACCAACCGATGAGACGCCTCGCCCGCGGGTCCGACCTGCCGCCGGCTAGCTCCACCCTGATCGACGCGTTCGTCGAGAAACGGTTGCTGGTCAGGGATATTCGCAACGGACAGCCTGTGTTCGAGGTCGCCTTGGAAAGTTTGCTTCGTCAATGGCGTGAACTTGCCGAATGGCTACAAACCGAAAGCCGGAACCTAAAGGACGCTGACATCCTCGAGCGTGCCGCCGCGGACTGGCGAACGAACCATCGCCATGATGCGTGGCTACTCGAAGGGGAACGTCTTAGCGAATTCGAGAGACTCGCAACTCATGTGGGTTTCGAGGACAGATTGAGATCGACGCGCGAGTACCTTAGCGCGTCGCGACAGCGTGAAGATGCGCGGCAAAAAGAGGAAAAACGTCGACAAGAGATTGAGCTGCAGGCCGCGCGGGACCGGGAGCATGCCGCCCAAGCCCTCGCCACCGAGGCGCAACGCCACGCGGTGGTTCTCCGCAAGCGATCACGAGCGTTGAGAATTGTACTGGCGGTCACTGCGGTAATTGCGTTGGTCGCCGTGTATGGGTTGGTAGGCGCTGTACAGGCTAGGAACCAAGCAGAGGAGCGCACAAACCAGGCAACCGCTCTGCGGTTGATTTCCGAGGCCGAGCAGATTGTCGCCGGTGATCGGTCGGGAAGTGATGTTCAGGCACTGCAACAAGTTCTCGCAGCCACGGAGCTGCGAGAGAGGGCAGATGGCGATGCTCTTGTGAATGCTCGGATCGACGGCGCAGCATATGACCTGGTGAATGGACGGCGTGACCAAGTCCGGGTCATCGAGACTCCTTCACCCGTTGATGCAGTGGCTGTAAGCCCCGATAGTCAACAGATCGCCTCGGGCAGCGACAACGCCACTGTGTACCTCTGGAATGCTGGCAGCGGTCAGCAGGTAGGTGAGCTGCACCACGAGAAGTACCCGGTGCGCGGCATTGCATTTAGCCCGAACGGCAAGTGGATTGTAACCGGCGGCGGGGACCGGAACGTGCGGCTGTGGGATGCCAAGACTGGCGATCCGATCGGGGCGCCGATGAAGCACGATGAGGCGGTACATAGCGTCGACGTCAGCAGTGACAGTCGGCTCATTGTCTCCGGCGGAGAGGATTCCACAATTCGGCTGTGGGAGACGTCGAGCGGCCGACCGGCTATCGAACCGATCAGGGACGGCGGAGGAATTGTCCGAAGCGTCGCATTCAACCCCGCCGGTGATCGCATCGCTTCCGGTGATGAAGACGGCAATCTTCGGGTCTGGGACACCAGCGGTCGGCAGGTCGGTGAGGCACGGACCGGCACGAAGGTGTTGAGCGTCGCGTACAATCCTGCCGGCGATCGCATCGCCTCCGGCGACCTCGACGGCACTATTCGGATATGGGATGCGAACGGCCTTCCAGTGGACCAGACGTTTGCAACGGTAGGCGGCGTGCTGAACAGCATCGCGTTCAGCCCCGATGGAAGCCAAATCATCTCCGGCGGTGGCGCCAGCGCAGTTCAGATATGGGACCTAGCAACGCGCCAAGAGATTGGGGATCCGACAATCATCAACAGTGGTGCGGTGATGGGCGTCGCGTTCAGCCCGAACAGCCGCCAGATCGTGTCAGGCAGTAGGGACGGTACGGTGCACGTATGGGATCCGATCGCCGCCACACCGATCCAGACGAGCCAGGGCTCGATCCACGCTGTCGCCTACGGTCCGGATGGTCAGCAAGTCGCTTCGGCCGGCGAGGACGGCACGGTGCGAACGTGGGATGCGAAGTCCGCCAAACCGATTAGTTCACCATTCGGGGATCCGAGTGGTGGCGAGAACGCAGTACTCAGCGTCTCTTACAGCCCGGATGGGAAGCGTCTCGTCTCCGCCGGAAAAGATGGTGCAGTGAGGTTGTGGGACGTGACTACCCGCCAAGCAGTGGTGTTGCCGATGGTCCCCCCAGTTGGCGCACCGCCGACGCGCCCACCGCCGCCGCCCACCGAACCGCACTGGGTGCAAAGTGTCGCGTTCAATGACGACGGTTCCCGGATCGTGTCGGGCGGCAGCGACGGCGCAATACGTCTGTGGGAGGTAACCGGCCGGCCGATCGGTGCGATATACGGACATGCGGGGGTAGTCAGGAGTGTTGCATTCAGTCCGAACGGCCAACAGATAGTTTCCGGTAGCTGGGATTTCTCTATCAAAATGTGGAGTGCCAACAACCTATCCTCATTCGGCAATCCAATGACTGAGTCAGGGATGTATGAGGTATATGGCGTCGCTTTCAGTCCCGACGGCCATCGCATTGTCTCCGGGAGCTATGACTCAGCACTCCGCGTGTGGGATGCAGACAGCCAGCAGAAGGTCGCTGAAATCGAGGGTGATAACAATATGGTGTGGAGCGTCGCCTTCGCACACGACGGCCGGTGGATTGCATCGGGGAGTGACAATGAAGTGCGGCTCTGGGATGCCGACACCTACGAGGCGGTGGGTCAGCCGTTTGTGGGCGCTCAAGGTTTGGTCCGAAGTGTCTCGTTTAGCCCCGACGATCGACAGATTGTTTCTGCGAGTTGGGACGGACTCCTGCGATTCTGGGCGACACCATCAGATGTCAATGGAGCTCTGTGTGGGAAGCTCAATAGCAATATGAGCCGCCAGCAGTGGGACGAATGGGTCTCTCCGAGCATTGACTATGCAGAGGTTTGTCGCGGTCTACCAATCCCGCCCGACGAATGATGACTCCGACGGGACTACTCGTATCCGGGGGCGCAGACAGACCATAGATGGTTCGCAAGGCGCGCAAGACAGTCCGCCAGAGCACCTTGAGGGTAAGTCCCGGCACGGGATGTAGGACGAGGGTCGACCAGTGGCATTTGCCCGCCGCCCCAACTACTCTGGAATAGAGGATTGGATGAAGAATTACGGGTAGCCGTGGCGGAATCCTGAAAGGCGTCGGTGATGCCGAAACCAATCGCGTTCATGGTGATGCCCTTCGGAGTGAAGTCAGTTGATCGGGCCGAACTGCACGTCCCCGGCTCAGTGGACTTCGACGCACTGTGGGAGAGGGTGTACCTGCCGGTACTTGGAGAGATCGGTTACGAGGCGGTAAGGGCGGACCGCGACCTGGGGGCCCTGATTATCACCGAGATGATTCAGCGGCTCACGATAGCCGATCTGGTTGTCGCTGACCTCACTCTTCCGAATGCCAACGTCTACTACGAGGTGGGTGTGCGACATGCAGCACAGCAGCGCGGTTGCGTTCTCCTCGCGGCGGATTGGGCTAGGCCGATGTTTGACCTCGCACAAATGACTCAGTTGCGGTTCCCGCTCACCGACGGGTCCATCCCCGAGCATGTCGCCAAGGAAGCCCGGACCAAGCTCATTAAGGAACTCAAGCGCTTCGTTGACAGCACGTCCCCCGTGTTCGACGCAGTCACCGGCTATCCTGACCACATCAATCTAAGCCAGATGTCCGCCTTTCGTGCCACAGTCGATCAGCTGTTCGCCTTCGATGCCGACGTGCGGGAGGTCCGCAGCCTTCCGGCGCCGGATCGTGCCACGGCGGCACGCGCAGTCGCGGAGCGATACGGTTACGAACCAGCCGTGCGCGACGCTGTTGCCCTCCAACTGTTGAGGCTGCTGTGTGAGACCGCACAGGAGCGAAAAGACTGGGCATTTGAACTGAATTACATCAGGAACTTGCCCGCCCGACTTGTCCACCATCCGATAGTCGCTGAGCAACGCGCACTTGCGCTTGCGAAAAAGGGCGATGTGTCGGCCGCCGCGGCCGCCATTGAGCAGTTCATCTCCACGCACGGCGCCACTTCGGAACGTTACGGCCTCCTGGGCGGCCGATACAAGCAGCTCTTGCGGGCAGCGGTTACACCCAAGCATCGGCGTCACTATCTCGCCAAGGCTATTGATAGTTACGAAAACGGCATGTTGCTCGATCTGAACAACTATTACCCTGCATCCAATCTTCCACGCCTATATCGTGAGCGCGGTATGCAGGGCGATCTGAAACGCGCCGAGGAAGCAGCAATAATCACGACCGAAGCATGCAGGCGCGCAGATAAATTGGGCGCAGAGGACGAGTGGACCAAGTCCGCGATGTTGGGTATCGCGTTCTTTAATGGCGATCTCATCGGGGCACGAAAGCTGACGTCGCAGTTCGAAGCAGACGGACCCGGAGCTTGGCAATTGGAGGCGACGATCGGCGATCTGCAGATCGATACCGCTCAACAAGTCGATCCCGAGATTCGTGCGGAGCTGAACTCCGTTCTCGACCGACTTGTGGAACTGATATCCCCACCCACACCGATGGACAGACCACCATCAGTAGCCAAGCACGCGGCGGATCCGGGCGCGTCGACGAGTACGGACCGTGATGCCTGACATGCCAACTGTGGTAGTTGTCAGCGGCCACATGGTAGACACCCCAGATCGGTCCCGACCGCGATTTCCGCCTCAAGAGGTTGAGCGAGTCGCAGCTGAGGTCGATGACACCTTCGAAATGTGGGGCGTGGGGCCGTCGACCACCGTGATCACCGGCGGTGCGCGGGGCACGGACATCATTGCCGCGGAAGCAGGACTCGCCCGCGGGGCTCATCTGGTGCTCTGCCTCGCCCTACCTGCGACTGAATTTGAGCAACACTCCGTCACGATTCCTGACACCCAATGGCAACAACGGTTCAGGTCGCTTCTGGCACGCGCTGATGTCGAAGTTGTCAACTTCGGCGGGATTCCACAAGGCTACGACGTTTACGCCGCAACCAACATTCGGATCATTGAACGGGCACGTATGCTCGATCCGCGGCCACACGCGCTTCTGGTGTGGGATGGCCAGCACGGAGATGGCCGCGGTGGCACACATGATTTTGTCCACCGACTCGGGTATACCGGACCTGACCCCCGCGTCCGAGTCATCGATCCGACGGCCCGCCGCTACGAAGCTAGGCAGACCATGCCCGGTCCAAAGAGGCTTCTTGCCCTCGACGGCGGCGGCATCCGCGGCACACTCACCCTCGAGATACTGAGAAGTATCGAAACTGAGCTTCGTGAGCATCGGGGTTGCAATCTCGTGCTCAGTGACTACTTCGATTACATCGGCGGAACCAGTACGGGTGCGATCATCGCCGCTGCGCTTGCGCGCGGCAAGTCGGTCGGCGAAATACAAGATAGGTACGAAACTCTCGGCTCAAAGGTATTCAAGCGAAGGCTGTTTCCGATGTGGCTTCGCTCGATCTATCGCGACAGCAGGCTGACGAGTGAACTCGACGACTTCTTCGGTGCTGGCCTCACACTGGGCGACCCAGAGTTCCGATCACTATTGCTGGTGGTCCTCCATAACACTGTCTCCGATTCGGCGTGGCCACTGAGTAACTGCTCCAAGGCGCGGTACAATCGCGCCGAGCGATACCTCAAGCCAGCGCCCGACCGAAATCTCGATCTCCCGCTCACGAAGCTGATCCGCGGAAGTGCTGCTGCACCAGTGTATTTTTCGCCGGAAAGTTTGCGGATCGGCACAGATGACTTCGTGTTCCAGGACGGGGGACTGACGCCGTTCAACAACCCGGCACTACTAATGTTCTTAATGGCCACCCTTCCGGAGTACGGATTGCAATGGCCAGTTGGACAACAGAATATGCTGATCGTGTCAGTCGGCACCGGATCGGCCGCTGCAGTCCACACTGGACTTCGCGCTAAGAATGTCCACCTACTTTTCAACGCCAAAAACCTTCCCGCAGTGTTGATGCGTGGCGCCGCGGTCGGCCAAGACCTCATCTGCCG
Source organism: Rhodococcus sp. JS3073 (assembly GCF_026810085.1). NCBI lineage: Bacteria > Bacillati > Actinomycetota > Actinomycetes > Mycobacteriales > Nocardiaceae > Rhodococcus > Rhodococcus sp. JS3073. The sequence continues at coordinate 633,789 of NZ_CP113952.1, forward strand.
ATCCCTAGGCCGGTGCCTCACTGGTCGACCGATAGATAGCGAGGTGGGTGACAGGCTCAATTGTGCCAGCGTAGCTGGAGAAAGTTTGTTCACCTACCTGCGGTACGACGCAGATCTATCCAGCGAAGCCCTACACCGCGCTGGCATCACATCTGTTCGCGAACAGGAACAGATCCGCAAACTCGATGGTGTCGGCGCGATCCCGCAGCTGCGGGCAATCGGAGAAGCGGTTGGCCGGGGAGTAGATCTAGGACATCATTTCCAGGGTTTTGTGTGACGCCTCGCCGCTACTGCACGCACACCGAGCGGCCCGTCGGTAACCTCCGGTCGCATAGGTCACAACCCGAAGGTGGCGAGTGACGTCACTAGCGGGTCGGGAAGTAGGCGCCGGCGTTGAGACTGACAGTGCATAGGCAGCGTGCTTCGACTGTCGGGAAGGTCTGACCCGGTCGGAGTGTGGGTGCCGGATCATGTGACTCGGCATGGAGGTCCATCTAGGAATTGGGTGCGGTAGACGATGCGAGACTCGATCTCCGCCGTGGTGATGCAAACTAAGCGTTGTCTCCTGGGCTGAAGTGTACGGATCGATGAAGAAGTCGGTATCGGTCGCAGACGAGCCATCGACCAACCAGCCCACCGCTCGTGTGCGAACGAGGATAGTCGGTGGCTCACCGGGAGGGCGCGACCTCGGAAAGGGTGGTGCCGTTTCGGTCGGTGGTGGATTCACTGGTGGCGCGATAGACCAGCGAGACCAATTGGGCCGTCGCCGGACCAGCCAGCGCGATCGTTCCGAACATCATCCAACCTACGACATCAGGGTGCGGGGAGGCGAGGTCCTCTCGCGGCTCCAGCAGCAAGTTATTGGCGATCGCGCCGAGTGTTCCGATCAGACCGAGTGCTGCTACTGACGATCGCCGAACCCACACGTTCTCGGAGAACACCACAGCACCGCCGAGTGCCAGTACCGAGACGACCGTCATTGCAGTGAATATCTAACGCTCCGAGGCCTGTCCATCGCGGACTGCGAACGATGTGGACAGAATTGCGGAAGCGGTCAGCACCACCCCGCCCAACAGTAGATCTACGATCGGGATGCACCTACGCACAGCACTCACTTTCGCTTTGGTCCGATTCTCGGCCGAGACAGACGCTTCAGATGTCATGGACAGATTCTTGCGTGGGGCACCGACAAGGTCCTTCGGTCCTAGTTCGAGCTTGCACGGGGAACGTCAACCGCCGACAACCCCGTCAAGAATCGCCGAATTGATCGTCTCGCGAGCACATGCCCCGTCGGCGGCAGATCGCCGCTCGCCGATCTGGCGGCCCCGCTGTAGTCCAGCCTCATAGATCTCCGTCATTTGGATGGTGGTGGCGGTACCGACGCTTGGAGCGTGGTCGTATCCGGGCATGCCAGTCGCATTGAGACCCGCATGAAAACGCGCCTCATGACGCTCTGCACCCACCAGTAATGATCTGCACCGACCACCACCAAACGTCGGTAGCGCGCGACCGTCTTATGTTCAGCAAGACCGCGCTCCGAGACCCGCTTGGCGCGGCTTCCAACCAACAGCCTCTCTGGTTATGCCCGCAGACTTTGTCGATAGTTGCGACTGCGTCTGCGGCCATTGCATGTCCGCGGCCGTGCGCGTCTCCGCCAATCACATCCAGCAACACAGGTCGGTCGGCTACCAATCCTGAGGACCGGCCGGCCACTGGTGGGGTGAATCCGCCAACGCGGGGGACCGGGTCGTCTAGCTGGTTTCGTCGACCAGACCCCATTCCAGCGCGGTGTCGGTGTCCTTGACGTCCACGATGGGGGACTGGGTGTCCTTCGGCTGGCGGTGAGCTGTTCGAGGGAGGTGTCCGTCTCGTCGGAGTCGGTGACTTTCGGTGCGTCGTGGTCGGTGGCCGTGCCTGTTGGTTCCTCATGTTCTGGGTGTTCGGATCCGCCAGGCTGTTGACTGCGCCTATGGTTGCTCGCCGCGGCTGGTGTGCGAGGTCAGTTCTGCGGGTGTCCATGCGGGCCAGGTGGCTTCGCCGACGAGGTGTCCGTCGGTGAACTGGGCGACGATGCGCGGGCCGGTGCTCGCGCTGTTGTCGTACACGCTCACGTGATCGCACCGTGGGAACGCCTGAGCGAGCAGACCCCACAATCTGTGGTATCGCTGGCGGATCTTGTCTTCGGGCACATCGTGTCCGCCGGCGCGCACCCGGTAGCGCACACGCTGGACCGCTAGCTCCTCGGGAATCATCAGCACATGCAAGATGACGGTGTAGTCGTGTGTGCGTGCTTCGTCGATCAGCTCCAGCTTCGACCGATGGGAGAACACCGTCTCGGCGATGAACGATTTCCCCAGGGTCAGCAGGTGTGCCCGGGTCTTCGCGGCGATCTCCGCGGCCTCATAGGAGTGTGCAGCCGGATTCGCCGGCCATCGTTGTTTGGCGATCTCGTCGGCATTGACGAACGGGCTGGCCGGAAGCAGTGGAGCGAGAGTGAAGGCCACGAAGGTGGACTTGCCGGCGCCGTTGCAACCGACCACCAGGTCGAGTCGTTTCACTCGGGCAGGACTGTGCGCGTGCCGTCGGGACGGTACTCGATGATCTGACCGTCCTCGGACAGCGCGACCGTGGTGACTCCCTGGGCCGCGAGCGCGGCACCGTAATCGGTGGTGGCCAGTTGTTCCTCGATCGCCGCGTTGATCTCGGCGTTGAACACTGTGCCTTCTTCGGGTCCGAGTTCACCGATCGGCAACCGGCCGGCTAGAGCGTCTTCTACTCGGCGCCGGGCTGCGGTCTGCCGGCTCGAGACCGCACGTCCCACCCGGGCCCAGTGTTCGAGTTGCTGGCGTCCGGTGCGGTGTTGCCGTTCTCCCTCGGCCATGGCGCTGGCCACCAGGTCCGCTGCCAGGCGAGTGACCTTGTCTCCAGTGCTGTGCATCACTTCACTCCCGGGTGTTGTAGCTAGTTGCTACAAGTGTAGCTGATAGCTACAGGCGCTGTCGGGTTCCTGTTGTCGGAAGGTCCGCCCGAATCCCGCCGACGATCGTCGGTTCTTCCTTCGAGGCCACGCCGCCGGGTGCGGTGAAGGTCCCCTAAACGACAAAAAGCCGCCCCCAACTGGCCGTTGAGGTCAGTCCGGAGGCGGTTTAACGTGGAGTGTGCGGGCCGTATCCCGTCGGGTCGAGACTTGGCATTCCGGGATACGACCCGCCGAGTTTTTGCTGACTCCTGCCTCCGCTGCGAGCCGCCTAGCTGAGCTGCTCTCGAACTATCCCTGCGCGCGGTGCTCCACGCATGGTTCGAGGGCTCAAAGGGTAACTGGCCGAGACTCGCCAAGTCGCCTTACCGCGAAGGGGTCGTCCCGGGGTAGATGGGACTCGCGGCGGGGGTGGGTGATGCACCGTGCATCACGGTGGGCGGCGACCTGGCCGACGATTCTTCTGGTTCGGGCGCTGTTCTGCTGACTGATCAGAAGGGCGGGTCGGTCCGCTCGATCGCCGGTTCCGGTGGAGCGAGACGGGGAGGCGTGCGATGGGACTGAGGGTGCGAGAAGTCGGGGTCTGGGATCGCCGTCATGCGTCTCGGTCCGGCGGTTCCACTAGGGGTGGCGTGTGGTCAGGATGCGTGACCTGATTTCCGGGGTGGTGGTGCAGACCATGCTGAAGGCGGCTTCCCGGATCAGCCTCTCGGTGGGTTCGCCGCGTTGGACGGATCGGCTCCCTGCGGCGGTGGCGACGTAGGTGGCGGCGGTGACGGTGAATTGGCTGGCGTGGGCGCGGGCGTCATGGATGTCCCCGTCGCCGGTGGCCGCGTTATTGAGGGCCTCGCGGATGGTGGTGTGTGTTTCCCAAAGTTGCGGGGTGGGGTGTCCGGTGTGGTCGGCTTCGGTCAGGCATGCTCGTGCCACGCCGAGGGCGAGGGAGCCGTTGAGCCGGAGAACCAGTCGGTCCGCCAGGCTGAGTCCGCCGCGACGAGCCTTTCGGACGTGGATGACCGAGGCGTGGGGGACGTGGTGTTCGTCGAAGGTCAGTTCGACGGTGTGGGAGGCGTCGGCCGCGGACAGGGAGATTCGGTTCGCGTGGATGTTAGGGCCGTCGGTTGCGTCCATGAGGAATGTGACGGTCTTCTGTGCTCGGCGGTCGTATGCGGTGACCCCGAGGACGTCGACGAGGCCCCATCCGGTCACGAACGGTGCCTGCCCGGCAATGGTGTATCCATCGTCTGTTTCGGTGGCAATGATGAGGGGGTTCTCCGGGTTGGCGTAGCCGCTGCCGGAGACCCCGGCGGTGACGGCGCCGCTGCGCAGGTCGGCGAGATAGCGGGCTTTGAGGGTGTTGTTCCTCGACATCATCATTCGGAGGAGGGTGCCGTGGTGTTGTGCCCAGACGAATGCGGTCGCCAGGCACCCGCTGACGAGGATTTCGCCGACGTCGGCGAGGGTGTGGACGGGATCTGTGGGAGCGAAGGCGAGGCCGTAGAAGCCCCGGTCGCGTAGTGCGTCGAAGTGGGATGGCGGGATCTTCCCAGACCTGTCGACCTCTGTCGCCGCGGGGCGCAGCACCTGGTCGGTGAGGTCCTGCGCTTCCTGCACCCAGTCAGTCATGGCTGACACCGTATCCATACTGCGCCGCACCCCGCCGACGCACTCCAACGGTTGGGCGGACGCCGTGAGGCGTGGGCAGCTGCCTAGACCATGCCTAACCGCAATTGTGGTCCGCTGCCATAACGTCGAAAGGGGTGTTCGCCATGTCGCGTCCGGTGTTGTCCCACAGCAATAACACTCGGTCGGTCACCTGAGGTGCGGCGGCTCGACAGCAGTGGACGAATGCCGGGGAATTTGGTGGACGTCCCTCTGGATGGCTCATTGGAGATCAATTCGACGATGTGTGGTGTGACGCAGGGTTCGGCGGATCTGTGCGAGGGTGGTTTCCCGCTGCTCCTGGGTTGCTTGCGTGGCGTTGCGATGGTGGATGGCGGTGTGGCGGGCTTGTTGTTCGCCGCGGAGGCGGGCGTCGGCTGCGGTGCGGTGCTGGCTGGGGGAGGGACCGGTCCAGTCGATGTGGGTGAGGCGCCAGCGGAGGAGGGCGACCGGTGAGCTGATCCGGTCTGCTGTGGGCCAGGTCCAGCCACGTTCTCGGGTGTCGCGGTCGAGGGTGTTTGCGATGTCGTGGCCGGTCCAGTGGGTGGTGTCGATGCCGGCGGCCTGGATGGTGTCGCAGATGTTGCCGATATGGCGGTGGGTGAGTCCGGGGGAGCGGGAGGCGAGGGCGGCGGCGGCTCGTTGGAGGTGGAAGGGTCGGGGTTGTGGGGTGGATGTGGTGGGCCGCGCGTGTGCGCGTTGGTGAGTACTTCGTAACGAAAGATTATGTGAAGGAACGGAAGTACTGGGGGATAGGGTGTCAGCGGTCGTGGCCTGGGGATGGTTCGCGGCGTTGGGTTGTTGGGGCCGGGTGCGGTGGCGTGCGAGGCGTCGGGTGGCGCGGGTGCGGCGGGGACGCGGTGGTCGTTGTGGGGGTGGGGGAGTGGCGTCGACGATTTGTTTTGGGGAGCTGAGTGCCCAGACGGATGCGGCTTGGTGTTGTTGGCCGCCGTGGTGGAGTTCGGCGGCCATGTATTCGTGGGTGCGGAGGGTGCGGCCGCGTTCGAGTTCGACGCCCATCTGGAGGGTTTTGAGGACGCGGCGGGCGCGGTTGATCACGGAGAGTGAGACGCCGGCGTGGTGGGCGATGAGTTGCCGGGATGCGGTGACACCGCGGCCGGTGGTGGAATCTGCGAACTGGGCGTGGGCGGTGGCGACGGCCATCAGGCGTTCGATGCTGATGCTGTGGGTGGTGAGTGCGGCTTGGCCGGTGGTGGTGTGGGTGATGTAGTGGCGGAGTTGGCGGAGCCATTCGGTGCGGCCGGACCAGACGGGGATGGTGGCTTCGCGTCCGGGTGTGGTGGGGAGGGTGAAGGAGTGGCCGCGTTGCCCGGTGTCGTGGTTGTACTGGTGGAGTTGGTTGATGGCTTGGGTGGCGGCGTGGACGGTGGCTTCCCAGGTGTCGACTTCTGCCGCCTGCGGAATGTGCGTACCGCCGTGGACGGATGACCGGATGTTGGTGGGCGAAATGGGTTGTTTAGGTGCTGATTCAGCGCATGCGTTAGCATCAGACGTACCTGCCACAGGTAAGTCCCTTCGGGGAATGCAGTACGAGTGTCGGAAGCGGGTAACTTCCGGTACTCACCCTCAGAGAATGTGACGGTTCGACAAGGCCTTCACCCTCTTGGTTGAGGAGGACCGGCAAGTCCTCCTCAACAACATGCCGCGGAGCGGTTCGTAATCTGAAACCACGCCCAACAAGGGGGTTTTCGCGTTTCTGAGGTCTGCGCTTTGAAATTTGGGTTATCGGGGTAGCGCGATGGTTACGCGGTCAGGGGCATCGCCTCGCTGTGGGCGTGGGTGGAAGCCGATCCACCAGCGCGGTCACCGCGAACTGTGGAGGTTCGCGCGGGTCCGCTGAAAGGGATCGGTGAAGGGTGGTTGTGGCCGCAGCCGTACCGGTTACGCCGACCGCGGTGCCGGCTTCACACCGAGCAACAGGTGCGCCGCGGCGGCGACCTCACGGATCTGCTCAATCGTGGCTGTTTCGGGCTCCGATGCGACGAGGTCGACGACATCTACGAGCGCGTCGCGTGATCCCGGGCTGAGACGACACCTGTCCGGTGCGAGGCGGATTGGGCCGTGCGTGTCGATGAGATCCGGAGCGGACATCACGGTCGGCGTCCTGGTGTCGGTGACGAGGAGTGCGCAGATGACGCTCTCTATCGCGATGAGGTCCCACGTTCGCCCGTGACGGTCGGTGGCGGTAAGCCCCCTCATGCGACTGCCCCTCTCGTCGAGGGACGGTGCAGTCGTGAATCCCAGGCCTCGATGGCCGCGGCGATGCACGTCTCGGCGACAGAGCCCGGTTTGGCGGCGAGGTGCGCCCAGAACGCGGCGGCGACAGCTTCCGCACCACTGAACTGATGGCCACTCAGGTAGTCATGAGCATCGACGGTGGTATCGGCGACCGCGGACCAGGCGTAGAGCGCCGCCGACTGAGCGCGGCTGGCGCCGATCGCCCCGAGCCGGTCCACCGCATCCCATCGGGTAGCAAGGGAGTTGACCGTGCCGGTCGGCATATCGCGGCACAACATAGAGATCTCGCATCCCACGGATACGGAGAAGCCGGGAATAGTGACCAGACCCCACACCGGGTGGGAGTACAGGTCAGCGAGCCAGTTCCAACGCAGGGAAGGAAGGCCCTCGGTGCCGGGGCACTCGATCTCGCCGGTCGCCATGAGCAGGACGCGGTCGGAAAGGCTGATCATGCCGCCGCCCCCCCGCTCGACTGCTCGTTGCCCTTCGACGCGGTTGCAGTACACCCGGAGCTCACGATCGGTCGCGATCACCGTTCCCTCGTGCCGGCACACGAAACCCGCCCAGATCATGGAATGCGGCCTGTCCCCAGCGGACGTCACCGTCGCGACATCCGCGCGACAGGCCTCCAACCGCGGGCAGTGCAAGCAGTCACACTTCGCATCGAAGGTGACCGGATGGGGACCCTCAACCATATTCGACGCCAAGAGTTCGACATCTGTGGCCTCGTGGAGGCGGATGGGGTAGATCTGCGGCGCCGTCAAGATGCCCGCCCCGCTGGCGCCGACATCGTGTGCGGTACAGGTAGTGCGGTGACCGGCGACGTCTGCTTCTGGTCGCGCAGCCGGATGCCGTCCCGCGTTCGCACCCACGCGGACAGCCCAGAGATTCCGATCGGCTCACCGTCGCGGTCGTAAGCCACCGCGGCCCACACCATCGATCGTGCCGGGCCTTCCTGCGCCTGTTCCTCGCAGGTCACGAAGAACGGGCAACTCTTGCACGCGTCAATGGCGGCCAACAGTTGGCCTGTGCTGGCGATGTCGGTGTCCCATCCGCGGGCATTGTGGGTGCAGGGGAGACGGTCATCAGCGGCTTTAGACCTGTCGACGCGATCGGGACGGTTTGAGCCGATCCGGCGAAAGAATGCCTCTTCGAGAGCTGCTCGGTAACTCGCGCACCGCCCTGAACTTGCTAGGCATGCGCACATCGAGTCGTGGGCTTGGATGAACCTTCGGATTTGATGGTTCGACCAATCCAACACATCTGTTTCGTCGACACCCCCGTCGACGACGCCTATCGTTTCCATTGGCAGACCTCCAGTTCTGCTAGCTGAAGAAGCACGCTGATCAGGGCTGCAACCCTGTTCGGTACGGCCCCCGTCCGGCTGCAACCGGGCGGGGGTTTCCCTCTGTTAGGTCATGGCGTCCGTTCTGAGTCGGTGCTGGATCGTGGGAGGATGCATGTACACCATAATCTATATCCGCCATTTAAATCCGCCGTATGTGCGGATGTCAACAGAAGCGAGGCATCGTGACCGCTTATGAGAGGGAAGAACGTCGGCGGTCGAAGTTGACTCGGCGTGTGACGCGCGGCTTTGTGCCATCTGCGTTGACTGCTGCGCGTGAGACTGCTGGTATGTCCATATCCGACCTCGCCCGCAAGTCGGACGTGGGAGAGACGACGCTCCGGCGATGGGAAAACGGCGGTGGCACCCCCCAGATCGATTCGCTGCGCACCGTGCTCCGAGTGCTCGAGGTCGAAGATTTGGGGACCGTGGTCTCGGTGCCACATGACGAACGATTTCCCGGTGACTGGCGGACGTTGGCCAAGTTGACTCAATTCGAGCTTGCCGATGCCGCAGGAATCAACGTCGCGAAGCTCGGACGACTTGAACGTGGTGAGACCTGGCCGGAGGACCCCGGTGTGACAGCACGAATCGCTGCCGCGCTGAACATTACGGTCGATGACCTGCGAGCAGCCTACGTTCGTGCTCGAAACCGGCCCCCGCAGACCCCTGCGTAGACCGGTGTAGGTCAGTTCAGGTACGAACTCGTGGGTGCTTGCGTTGGAAGAGATTCGCCGCGAGATGACTTGGTACCACCAGCCATCTCTCGGCGAGGTCGAGGGCAACATCAAGAATGAAGTCGCGCGACCAACCGCGGCATCTCGCAGCGTGCTTAGTGGGTAGGTCGGCGAATTCATCGGCACCTCGCTTTTTCAAAACGGCATGGACAAGGGAGCGTCACGAATGACGCTCAACTCTCGTCCGGTACCGTCAGCGACCTGTGCCGGGAAAACGCATCGAGGATGCGTGAGTTACACGGATGCTATAAGGCTCATGTGGTGGCTCGCAACACGAACGGTCCCCTCATTCGAGGCCTGGGTGGCCGTTATCGGTCGGGGGTACCGGGTCAGGTTCATTGGACGTGCCGGTGACGTCGAACTGAACCAATGCCAGCAAAGGACCCTCTCCTGCCGTGGGCAACACTCCTCCGGAAGCGTCGACAACGGTCCAGCCGCCACCGAACCGGCGTAGTCGAATTCCTTTCACCTCACCGCGCGGGGTGTGGCCGCCGAATACTTGCCCTGCGGTGTCGAAGATGCGTTGGACGTCGTCTGGATGGGGTGTGTCCCTGTTGTCGACCATGCCCTTCCACTGGATCTGTGGGATCGGATCGGTGATCCAGTCGATCAGTCGCATCTTGCCAATGTCCAGGAGAACGATGTGACTCTGCGATACGTGCCGCAGGGCGGCCAACGCACTTGACTCGAGACTCTGGGCCGGAGGGGTGGTGGTCGCGGAGACATCGTGTAGGACACCGCGCCACACTGCGCGGCCATCGGGAGATTCGTCCGATCCCACAACCAGTTGGGCGGCACTCTGGCCCAATGGCGTGAATACGGTCGCCAGCCCCACCCACGATTTGCCTGGCTCACGAGTGAGGATCGTGCGTATGAGAGATAGGCCGTCCGAAACCCTGACGAATCTGAGGGCTTCCGGGGCGGTGAGGCCGCGGCCGGCAGTGGACCATTCGGGTCGTCCAAACGCGCCAGCGGCTGTCTCTGTCAGATCGACTAGCCGTCGGTCGGAATTCCACGTGAATCCGATGGCGGCCGACGGTTTGTCCGTCGGTGCTGTATCCGCTCCGACCCCCACCCACAGGTGGACAGCGTGAAGTGCATCGCCGGGACCGACAACTGGCCTTCCAATCACGCGCACAACACGGCCGTTGTCCAGCGTGACGGGCTTATCGAGGGGAACTAAATCTTGCCGCATCTCCGTGATGCGATCGTCGATCCACGCTGCAGCTTGCTTAGAAGGCCGGTTCCCTCCGATGTCCTTGACCTCTCGGAGGATTCCAGCGAATGAGGTTCGACCGCTGGGCTTTCGATCCTTTTCGATGACAGTCAAACGGTTCGTCTGCAGGGTCTCGACAAGCACCCATCCCGACGTAGACAACAGGTGGCCCCCTGAATGCGATCGAATCCAATGTCATTCGAGGAGACTACACAGGCCTACTGTTCTAGCGTGCAATGGCAAGTGGTCAACCGGCGTATACGTTCAGCAAGCGAGTAAGTGAGCCACGAGTGCCGCAGGGCGAGCTCCGACCGCTCCTTCGTCGGACGCAGTCGTGGCCAACGAAGAAAGACGTGGCGCAACGCTTCGATGGCCTCCGTCTCAGCGAGCGAGGCGCCGATGCAAAAATGTCGGCCACGACCGAAGGCCAGATCGGGCCGTGCACCTCGCGCTGGGTCGGTATTCGCCGAGCGCAGCGATAGAATTACGGTCTCACCTCGGGGGATGGTGATTCCGTTGACCGTGATGTCTTCAGGAAATCGGCGCAGAGCATCGTTCACTGGGGCGACGTCACTGATGATCTCGCGCACGAGCTTTGGCAGAGATCCGGAGTCGGCGGAATCTACCGCCAAACGCGTCTCCGTGCTGCGAAATCGTACGGCTTCGTCAATGACGAGCGCGGTCAAAGCGGTGACGTTCTCGAATCCCCCTATGATCGTCGCAAAGGCGAGGGAGATCAGTTCCTCCTCACTCAAGCAGTCCTCACCGTCCCGGGCGGCGATCCATCACGAGAGCATGTCATCTCCCGGATGCTGTCGCTTGTCGTTGATGGCACCGGCGACCAGCATCAGCATGGCCCCGAGCGCCCCCTGAATCGTCGGATGTGTCGATCACAAACATGGGGCGGGCCGCGGTTTGGAAACGGTCCAGCTTGTTCTGAGGAAGCCCGAGCAGAGTGCCGATCACACGCGGCGGCAAGGGCTCGCACAACCCGCTCATCAAATCCAGCTCACCGAAAGCCGGCAGATCGCAATGAGTCTCTTCGCTGCTTCGCCTACGACGCGCTTGTGCGCAGCGTGATGCTCGGGAGCGAAGGCTTAGTCGCGAGTCGCCGCACTCGCCGGTGCTGCTCACCGTCGATGTTCAGCAGGTTCATATCCAAGGCTCTGGGTATGTTCTGGCCGCGAAAATTGGTAGTAGAGTCTGATTTAGCGGCCGACATGCGATGATCAGCAAGGAGTTTCGTTACAGCCTCATAGCCACCGATAATCCATACGGGGGAGCCGTTGGGAAGCTCGTCGCGGTGGACACCAGTATCTTGACGAAGACGGTCATGAATGCGGCCAACGGCATGGGTGCCAGCGACAAACGGGCACAGGCTCGAAGTCATACCGACAGTGTGCCCACTTGAGTGAGGAATTGATGGAGCCAAGGATCCTAAGTGCGGAAACGAACGATGAAGACCGGTGTGCTGAACTTCTTGCAGCCGCCTTTGCAAACGATCCGCTTATGGCCCAGATCTGGCCGGAGTCGGGGGAGCGGAAACGCTCGCTACCACTCTACTTCCGTACATCTCTGCGTTCCCATCACCTGGCAGGTGGGGGAGTCGAAATCGCTGTCGGTCAAGACGGCGCGGCAACCTCTGTTGCGGTGTGGGATCCACCGGACCACTGGCAGCAGCCCATCACCAGCACACTCCGGGCCGCTCCCGATCTCCTACAGGCACTCGGAACGCGAACACTCGCCGCGCTGCGAATCCGCCGCACACTCGACCATCACCACCCCAGAGCGCCGCACTGGTATCTCGTGAACATCGGGACACGACCAGCGCTCAGCGGACAAGGATTCGCAGGCGCTTTGCTGGACAACCGCCTCGCGGTGTGTGACGAGACGCAAATGCCTGCCTACCTGGTCTGCACCCGGGAAGAAAACCTCTCGCTATATGAGAAGTACGGATTTCGGGTCACAGAGGTGTTCGCTCTGCCCGCGTCCGGCCCCACGATGTGGTCGATGTGGCGGGATCCGGCAATCCCCTCATGACAGTGCGAGCAAATCGAGCCAGCTGCCCACTGGACACATCTCGTTGCTGTCCTGCGCGTACTGCCTGACAACAGAATCCTCCTTGGCGCGCTTCTAACCGAGTTGTTCGTAGGCTGCACGTGCGTAGGGGAGTGCCTCGGTGTACGTGTTGCGAACAGCGTCCTCGGTACGGAAATCAGGCAGGTTAGCGTCGTACGCTTCGCGGTCTTCGAAGTACACACGCCCACCCGAGTGGTCGGACAGTTGAATCGCTACGGCGTAGTCGACCGGGTCGTCGTTCTTTGCGGCATTCTTCGGGCTTACCGCACCGGCATAGAAATTCTCGATTGCGTCAGTGACTGCTCCGTCGTCGAGGGCAGGTCGGTCGTCCCACATCTGGCTCCAACCGAAGAGGTTCCGCCCTCCCGATCCGGAATGGTGAACCCGCCAGAATCCTTCAGCCCGCGAGGCGACGAGCGCCGCAATGATGGCGTTGTCAGACGCCTTCCTCTGGTTGCCGAGATCGATGATGCGGGTGACGGTTTCCTTCTGCGCTCCGTCGGCGGTGTCGTCGACGAAGGGATCGAGAACCTGGGTAGTGGCGTCGCTCGTGGGTGCTGGTTGTGATGCGGTGTCGTCGTCGGAGTTGTTGCCGCACCCCGCGATCACCGCGGTGGCGAGCACCATGACCGTCAGAGCTGTGGTGATGCGGTAGTTCAAGGTTCCCCCTCGTTTGTTCGGTTGTGTTCAGTAGGTGAGGTTATCGATCAACCACCGGCCGTCTGCTTCGGCGAGGGTGAGCCAGACGGTGGTGTCGGGTTCGACGGGGCGGGTGGTGTCGCCGGTGACCGCGGTTTGGGTGATCGTGGCCACCCGGTGTGCGGTGGTGTCGGTGTCGGGTGGACAGCCGGAGCAACCGATGGCGACATCGGCAATGACTCGGGCGTTGTCGTTGATCCATTGCTGCCATTGCAGGCTGGGTCCTCGCTCGTTTCGCACATCGGAGGTCAGGCGTGCAGCGAGGTCCGGTGTGAACCATTGTGTCGCGCGACGGAATCCGCTGGTAGGGCTTTCGTCGGTGATGGGGGCCCAGGTGAAGGCGACGGTCATGGCTTGGCGGGCCAGTTCTTCCGGCGATGTCGGTTTCGGTCGCTGAGGTGCGCTGGTGCCCGCTTCCGGTGTGGGTGTCGGTGCGGTCGTGGTGCTCTGCGGTGTCGCGGTTCCTGAGCGGTTGGCGTTGTCCTGGCAGGAGTAGAGCAGTGCCGCGGTCGCGGCGATGATCATTGCGAGCACAATCAGGGCTTTTCGCATCGTTCCTCTCCTTCTGGGGTCACATACGGCGGGCGCGCATGTCGGCCATTACCGGTGCTTGTTTGACGACGTCACCGGTGGTGGGTGCGTGGACCATCTGACCGTTCCCGGCGTAAATGCCAACGTGGCCGGGGCCGCCGGCCTCCCAGGATCCGAAAACGAGGTCGCCGGGTTTGGCCTCGGACAGGGGGATTTCGGTGCCGACCGTCCACTGCTGTTCGGAGGTGCGGGGAAGGACGGTCTTGCCGCCGGTGGCCCGGGCGTAGGCGTATTGGGTCAGTCCCGAGCAGTCGAACCCGCCCGCGGACGGGCCACCCCCGCCGCCGCCGCCCCACACGTACGGGGTGCCGAAGTACTGGCTGGCCGCCTCGACGACATTGCTGCCACCGGCGGTGGGGGAGGGGACGAACTCTCCGCGGCCTCCGGGCTGCTCGAACTCGGGAATGTAGGAGAAGACTTTCTGTACGTAGGGCCGGGTTTCGCTGGAATAGTCACCACCGGAGGGCATACCTCCGGCCTGCTTGATGGCCCCCTCACCGGCGTTGTAGCTGGCGATGTAGAGCGAGAGCGGGTCGCCCTTCACGGAGCCGTCGGCGATCCATCTGTCGACCGATCGCGCGATCTCGCAGAAGTATCTGCCCTGAGCCATCACGGCGTCTCCGACATCGCTTTGGGAGATCCGGCCGTTGCCGTCGTCGTCGCGGCCGTAGACGGCCCAGGTGCCATCCATGAACTGTGTATAGCCTCTTGCGCCTGCGGGGCTGGTGACAGCCCGGAAGTTGCTTTCGACTTTGGTGTCCGCGGCCAGCAGCGCCGGGCTGATCTGCGGGCACAGCGATCCGCCCTTGCGGAACCATTCTTCGAATGCCGGTGGGACACTGCCGGGCTTGAGATCACCACCGCCCGGTGTGCCGAAGCCCTTGCCGCAGTCGACGGGGGTGGATGCGGCCATGAGATCGATATTCGATCCCGGTGCACTCGCGTCCTGTCCGGATGGGGCGGGGGCGCCGCCGAGTTTGGTCGTCGGGTCGACCACTGTGCCGCCCTGCAGTCGGCCGCCGTCCCAGTACTCGAAGTGTAGGTGCGGGCCGGTGGATCCGCCGGCGTTGCCGATCTCGGCGATGTGGTCGCCGGCCTTGACGGTCTGCCCGGGTGTGACGTGGATGCCGTTGGCGTACATGTGCCCATAGACGGTGGAGACCGGGCGGCCGTCGACGACGGAGTCGATGATGATCCAGTTCTCGAAACCGACACCGGGTCCCTCCCCACTCGAGCCGGCGGCGGCGACGAGGCCGTCGAGGGCGGCGTAGATCGGGGTGCCGACCGGGCCGGCGAAGTCGATACCGTTGTGCATCGCTCCCCCGCGGGGTCCGAAACCGGAGGTGAACGTGGTAGTTCCCGGTGCGGTGGGTTGCTGGATCGGCCCGGACGAGGTCAGCGCCGCCGCCGGCTGATCATCGGGTGCGCTTTCTCCGCGCGTACCCCCGGAATCGGAGTGGACGGGCCGGCAAGGTTTGGGCAGGTCGATGATCGCCCCGCCGGTGCATGCGCTGGCCAGCCCGATAGTGAATGACGCGGCAAGCACAGCCGCAGTCAGACGTCGAGCGGTCATGCGATCGGGCCTGGCAAAGGTGTGTCGAGTTCGGGGATCGGGATGGGGCCGGGGACCGGCACAGGGGCGGGGCCGGTGGCCTGCTGGGCGGGCGGAACCGGATCCGAAGACGACTGGGACTCGGGGATGCGCTGCGGGCTCGGTGCTGTGACGGGGGACGGCGTGGTGGTGTCGGTTGTCGTGGTGGACGCTGTGGTACTCCCGGTGGTGGGAGCGGCCGCGGCCACGTCGTCGACGTGGAGCGTCGGGAGGGGCGAGTCGACCTGCCAGCCGTCGTCGGTGTCGGTGACCGTGACGGTCATGGTCCCCGCGCTGGTATCGATCTCCACGGTCGTTCCGGTGGTGCCGGTGTCCGGCAGGGTGCGGGTCGGCCCGAGAATCGACACCGGTGCGGTCGGCCGGGCCGCCGCGAGGGTGTCGTTGACGCGCTCGGGGCGGGTGACACGGCTGAGTGCGACTGCCCACTGAGTTGGCGATGCGGTGGTGTCGACGAACGCGTGTGCGTAATACATCGCCGCTGTCGCGGGGCTACGACCGATCGACCTGGCCGACATTGTCGCCACTGCGGTTTCGGTGACTTCTTCGGCTGCCGCAGTCGTCGAGGTCACTGAAGTGTTACTGGTGTCTGCGTCGTGGGCGCGCACGTCGCTTTCGCTGTTCTCCGCGCCGGTGAAAGCGGTGACCATCAGGCGGGCGAGGTAGAGGACCGCGACCATGATCGCGATCCCGCTGGCGAGCCGGCCGGGACTGCGCAGGACCCAGCTGCGGATCGCGGTGGTGATCGGGTTGGCACCTGTTCTCACCGGTTCACTCCCAGGTCCCGATTCGGCCGGTCGAGCACTCCCGTCGATTGCGCCGCCGCGGTGTCCTCACGCAATCCCGCCCGGTGCAGATCAGTGCTGACGGGCCTTGCCGACGACGAGGCCAGTGAGGGGCGGGTGATCGACACCCACGGACGCTGCGGCTTTCCGGACGCGTCGGGTTCCTCACTCGGCCGGTAGATGGTGGTCGGTGCGATGACCGCGTCCGGGCCGCCGTCCCACCGGTTCGCGTCCTGATGAGGAACGAAGACCTCGCTGTCACCGATGTCGAGGGACTCGAAACCGTCGGTGAAACCCGTTGCGGGGGTGTGTTTGCGCAGATCCGCGAGTCTGGTGCTGCGCTCGTTGCCGTCGGCCGGGCCGGCGGTGAGGTTGACACCGGGGAGTCGGGTGCTGGACTCGGGTCCCTCCGGGGACGCTTTGCGCAGATCTGCCAACGCTCCGCCCGCGCCGCCGCGTAGGGCGGCCAGCTGTGCTTGGCGGGCGCGGTCGCGGTAGTTGTCGGTGCGTGCGGCCGACAGTGCGCGACCTTCCTGCCGGATGATCGGAGGCTTGTTGCCGCCGATCATGTCGGACCACTGCCGCCCTGCCGCGTTTGCGATGCCGTTTGCGGCGCCGCCGCCGGCGCGGACGAGTTCGAGGCTCTTCTCGGCCAGCCCCATGGCGGGGTTGGTGACCATCGAGCTGGCGGTGAGCAGCTTCTGCTTCCAGGAACCGTGCTTGTGTCGGTCCATCGCGCCGCCGATCATGCCGCGATGCGACTGGGTGATGGTTTGTGAGAGCCGCTTGAACGGGCGCAACAACATCCAGAAGACGATGGTGAGGATGACCAGGAACCACAGACGCCAGGTTCCGTCGACCGCATCGTTGCGGTACAGCTTGATCAAGATCAGCAGGTAGACCGACATCAGCACCGCGGCACCGACCGCCCACAGGTAGATCCCGCCGAGGATGCGGCCGACGCGGAGCAGGATCGATCCGGAGACGATGGCGAGCGGAACCCACACGGGGGCGGTGATGATCGCCACCCGGATTGCCAGCAGCGCCGAGAGCTTCAGCACCGAGGACCCGATCCACAAGATGGAGGGCATCGACGTCTTGACCATCGATAGGAACCCGGTCGTGACCCGGCTCGAGTCCTTGCCCTGAAAGGTGTAGAACGAGAGCCCCTTGCTCTCCAACGGCTCGACGACCTCCCGCCGGAACTTCTCGGCCTTGGCCTCGTCGATCTCCTTCTGTGCGGAGTTGTCGGCCTTGATCCGGGCCTGCTCGTCGTAGGTGTAGGCGATTGACTCCCGCAACTTCGGCCACAGATCGTCGAGCGTCGTGTCGTTCGCGTTGGTGCCGAAATACCCTCGCTGCACGTCCGGGATGATGATCCGGTCGGTGATCACCAACCGCGGGTCATCGGTCATGCCCGCGGAGTTGAAGATCTCGCCCTGAGTCTTCGTGATCAGCGCGCTGAACGTGTCGTCGGAGATCTGGATCGCCTTCGCCGGGGCACCGACCATCAACCCACCGATCGCCAGCGCGCCGGCACCGATCGCGAGCTGCCGGAACACCGCCGGGGCATCTGATCGCAGACCGCGGTAGAGGATGATCAGCCCGGCCGCCCCCACCCCCAGCCCCAGCCACGGCCCGTAGACGGTCGGCCGCAGCGAGTCGGAGACCGCGAGCACGATCTCGTCGAACTGCGCGATCGCCCCCTGGCGGCCGGTCTCGCGGCCCTCGGCGGGGGTGTTGGCCTGCTCGTCGAGCCAGAACGCCGCGGCCGCGAACGATTGCCCGATCGTGAGGAAGGTGTTTCCGACGTCGGTCTTGTTGCGCACCAGCGATACCCCGGTGATGTCCTCGCCGCAGCCGAGGTCGTAGATGTGCCACGTCAGCCCGGCCCAGCCGTGGCCGCCGTACCCGGTGCCGGAGAGCTGGGATTCCGCGGGCTTGTCCACGGACCCGGAGTCGAAGAACGCCGGCGCCGCCGAGTTCGGGGACTGCGGTGCCGGCACGTCCTTGCAGTTGAAGCCCGCGGCGTGGGCGGTGCTCTGCCCGCACAGGGCACTGAGCGCGACCAGCAACATGACCGCGCACAGTTGGGTGATCCGCTGCAGCAGGAGTGCGGGCGAGCTGGTGGTACGGGCGGTGGCGGGCATCGGAAATGTCCTTCCCAAAAAAGGGGGTCAGGCGGCGGTGGCCCGGGAGTTCAGTGCTTGCGCGACGTGGGCGATATGGGTGAAGTTCGTCCAGTTCGCGCGAACCAGTTCGATGTCGCCGCCGAGGCGGACGACGTAGGTGCGGGCCTCGTCGGCGCCGCTCTTCGCGGCGCGCTGTTTGCGTGCCTTGTTCGCGCGCGGGTCATAGGTGTCGTTGCGGCCCCCGCCGAGCTGGTCGGCCAAGATCGTCTCGTACCCCTCACCCTCTTCGAGGCCGAGGAGTTTGAGTGCGTCGGAGATCGCCCGTTCGGACGAGCCGAGTCGGCCGATGATGATCTCGTCGGTCAGCTGTGACTGGTCCTGGTCATCCGCGCCGTCCGCCAATCCGAGGAAATCGCCCGCGAGCTGGCTGCATACCAGTGCACGGGTGCGGAACTTGCGAGTGTCGCGGCCGAGCCGGACGTAGAGGGTGCGGCCGGATCCGGACTGCTTGAGGTACTTGTTCTCGTCCAGGAACAGCAGTTTCGGCAGCGCGCGCGGCTTGTCGTAGACCAACCGGGTCGCCAACCATGCCGCCAGGTGGATCAGCGGCCCGGCCAGGCGTTGGCTGTCGGTGGCCGCACTGCCCTCGGCCTTGTCGTCGATCTGCAGGCCGGGCATGGTCAGGATCGTCAGTCGCTCGTCGAGGACCGAGTCGAACAGTTCGGCGGCAGCGTCGTCACCGGCCGTGGCCGACGGGAACAGTACCCGGGCGTCGCGCAGGCGCGACATCGTGCGCAGCATCGGCCCGACCCGGCCCGCGGCGGTGCGCAGTCCTTCGCCGATGACGGGGGTGTTCTCGGAGCTGTTGGTCTGCCAGTTGGTCTGGCCGCTGGTCGTGCCGTGGGCGGCCCCGCGGCCGTTTGTGTAGACCACGCCGGCGGCGATGTGGTCAATCGCGTCGAGGACCTTGCCCAGATGGTTGGTCGGCTGGCCCCCGACCATCGCCGCCGCCATCCGGACCACGCTCTTGGCGTCCCGGTCGCTGCGGTCGTCGGTGTCGAGCATCGAGATCAGCACCCAGGACGCGAGCTGGACTCGTTCGGCATGGGCGGCACCGCGATCGTCCTCGTAGGCCGCTACTGCAGCGGCTGCCGGGTCGGATTCGTTCGCGTACTCGGGATGGCCGGGGCGGTAGATCTCGTCGGCCGGGTCGGGCTCGGACACGACCCGGTAGACGTTGAGGACGCCGGGCTTGGCGCCGCGGCCGGTCAGCTCGTAGACCCGGGTGACCGGCTTGAGTTCGGGCAAATCGGCGAGCGCGCGCAGCGGCCCGGACGGATCCAGGATCACCGCATGCGCGCCAAGGCGCAGCGCCTGATAGGTGATCATCCCCGCCAGATGGGTTTTGCCGGCGCCCTGGACGCCGACCAGCGGGGTCAGGCCACCCTTGTCGAGGAAGTCGTGGGCGGCGAACAGGTTCCAGGCGACCGGGCGGACCGAGATCGACGCGGTTTCGCCGAGGATGATGCCTTCCTCGTCACCGATCCGGTCGGCCGCCGCCCCCATCCCCGCCGACATGGCGAGGACGCTCATCCTGCGCTTGTGGGCGGTGTTGGCGAGCTTTTCACCGGGCATGAACTCCTTGAGCAGGTGGTACTGGCCGTTCTCGACTTCGAGTTCGACATCCGGCGCGTACTGCTGCTGCAGCTTCGAGACACGGTCCCGCACCTGCTGCGGGGAGGAACCGGACACGGCGATCCGCCACCACCCCGATCCCCGGGTGGCCAGTGCCCCACCGTTCGACATCTCCGTCCGCAGCCGCCGGGACAACCCGTGCTGCGCGGCCAACTCATCGGGTGGGGTTTCGTCGTGCTCGACGGTGTAGTGCCGGTACTGCGACTCGATCGCGTTGCGCTGCTTCTGGATCTCGCCGAGGGTTTCTTCCGGGGTGTGCAGGGTGATCCGCTCGGACCACTCCAAGGGCAGCCCGAGCTGGTCACCGAGCAGCTGCCACGGCATCTTCTGCTCAGGGATGGCCAGCGGTGCCATCCGCCCCACCGTCAGCACCGTCACATACGACCGGTACGTGCGGCCGGCGATGGTGCCCTCGACGACGGTGTGTCCGGCGCCGGGCGTGTAATGCATTTCCGTCAGATTGCTCAGCGACAACAGATCGGACAGGCCCCACCCCGACGGTGCGTTCGCGGCCGCCGGTTCGGTCAACGGCATCCCCACCGCTGCCGAGCGGCGCAGCAGATAGTCCACCTGACCGCTGTCTGCCGGCAGGGCTTCGACACCGGGGGAGAGCATCACGCGCTCGATCTCGGCGATGTGTTCGGCCGCCGCGGCCTGCTCGGCGATCAGGACCTGCTCGGACCACTTCGACAACCGCGGCCCCACACCCTTCACCCCGGAGCACATGTCGGCCACCGCGACGATCGCCTGCGCGGTCATCGACCGCCGGCGCAGTTCGATGCCCCAGTAACGGCGCTTGCGGGTAGGGGCGGAGTCCAGCAGCGCGACTTGCTGACCGACGAGGTAGTCGTCCCACGCCAGGGCACCGGGAACGTCGGGGAGGCGGTCCTCGGCGAGCTGCGCGTGTGCGCGTCCCCATTCCTTGACCGGCCAGGGCTCGCGCACCGTGCGCCGATGGATACCGGAAACCCCTTTGCCGCGAAGTTCCGCCAGCACCAACGCTTCGTCCCGGATGAACCGCGACTGATCGGCAATCGCCCGCATGCTCCACGTTCCGGGCGATTGCACGAACCACAACGTGGCGGTGTCGTCGGTGACCGTGATGTTGTTCAGCACCGCCCGCAGCCGCCACTTGGACTGCTTCCGCAACCGCGCCCTGCTCCCGCGCTCAGCAGCCGCGCTGGTCGAGTGCCCCTGCGGGGCTCGCCGGCACTTCTTCCCGCCCCGCATGCTGCCCTTGCGGTGGGTGGGCTCTGCGGGCGCGTCCTCGTCATAGTCGGGGTTGGTGACCGGGGAGGGGTCGGTGAGCAGCGCATCACCCAAGCTCGCTTGCGGTGCGGCGGTGTGCGGGTCGGCGGTCTGCAGCCCGGCCTGGCGCGCCGCGCGCAGCCACGACTCGGGCAGCACCGGCGGGAGCGCACCGGGAGGGGGGACGAGGTCGGCCGGGTCGAACCGGTTACCGGGATAGCTCATGACCTACCTGCTCGTAGTCGAAGAAGTCGTGTGATCGCCGGCGGCGGGGGGCGAGGCGAACGCGCGCGATCTGGTCGGGGATCGACACCGTCTGCGACGTGTTCCGGATTTTCTTGTTGCGGCCGGCCGCGGGGCGTGGGGAGGTGAGGTCGTTGATCGCGGATCGGGCCAGCGACCGGATGGTGCGTTCGTGGCCGAGCCCGTCGACGATCCGTTTCGTCCCGAGATAGGTCAACCCCAGCATCACGGTGACGGACCAGCCGCTCCACGGCACCGACAGCACTCGCATGACGAGGATCCACGACAGGATCAGCAACAACGCACCGATACCCACCGCCTGCCACCTGACTGGTCTCGGGAACGCCCGCCCCGGAGGGCCTAGCCAGTGCTGATCCACCCGGTACAGGTCGTCATCGGTCTCGATCACCGCAAGCCCCTCATCGGCGCTCGTTGATGGCGCGGCCGATTGCGAACACGATGGCGGCGGCGATGACCAAGCCGAAGATGATCGTCATGAAAGACATAAGGGTTCATTCCTAGCGACGCTGGGGTGGGACCGGTTGTGGGTGGGAGCGCAGTCAGATTCCGGGGAAGACCAACCGGGCTATTCCGGTGCCGACGTTCATCGCAGCATCCGGGTTCGCCGACAACCCGAACCAGCCCAACGCGATCAGGGAAAGGCCGGCGATGGTGATGACGGCAGACCAGGAGGAACGAATCGCCTTCGCCAGAAGCACAATCGCTCCGACGCCGAGGATCGGAGGAACCACCTGCTCGCGGAGGAACACGCCCACCCCGCCGGTGTCGATCCCCTCCTGTGCCAGGAACGTCAGCTGCGACGCAGCCTCGAAAGACTCATGAAGCATGCTCTCCCCTAAAGATTCGCGGGCAACACACCGAACGGTGACGTCAGAAACAGTGGCACAGGGTGGCTTCGGCGCACGAAGACCCCCGCACGCGCTCGGGCGTGTCGCTGCGGGGTCCGCTGAGGGTGGGACCGGTTGACGGTGGGTCCACGAGAATGGGGCGTGTCGCGGCGGGGTTCGCTGAGGGTGGGGACCGGTCGCTGCGGGGACGGGAGCTCCACTATCCGGGCACGCTCTCTTCGGGCAACCCTCGCGAAGAACGTGATTGGCCCCATGCCGGCAAGGGTCGACGATTGGGGCATCGGGGATGCCTGCGCCCCCACTCCCTTCGGGAGACGCCTCCCCCCTACGGGGGGAGGCGAAGTTGAGAATAGCGCTCCGGACCGGTTTCGGCGAACAGTGGTCCAAACACCACTTGGCAGAGCGATTTTGGAGTTCTCGGGGTGGCTGGTCTCACGGCGGTCGAGGACGCACTCGCCGGGAATGCTGGTGGGGCGACACGCCCGAGCGCGTGCGGGGGTCCTTGGTGAATCCTCCGGCGAGCGGATTCACTGTGTGCGCATCAGCACGACGCAGATGTCCGACCGAGAAGGGGTTTCCGCGATGCCGTCGAATGACCCTGTGGGCGAGTTCTTCCGGGATGTGTTCGGTCTTTCCGGTACCTCGTCGGCCGCCGGCGGACGCAGGCGGCCCGAGCAGTCGGGGGAGGAAGAGGCAGCGCGGTTCACCCCGTGGGTGCTCGTCGTGCTGGTCGTCGCCATCGTCGTGTGGTGGGCGCCGACTCTGCTGGTGTCCGCTCAGGTCACCGAGCTGTGGCCGCGCTCGCCGCTCTGGGGGCAGTGGCTCATCGACTTTCGGTCCAGGCTCGTCGTCGCCGTGGCTTTCGTTGGTCTCCTGGACTTGAGCCGGTTCCTGCGGTACCGGCAGCGGCGGATCCTGTCCGCGGTGGTGAGGCAGACCACCGGTCACAGCCCCGTGCGGATCAGGCTCAGTGTGCGTACCGGGTGGCACAGCACCGCGTGGGCGGCGATCCGCCTGCCGCAGGGGTCGGTCGTCGATGCGAACCGGCAGGAGCGTCTGAATTCGGCAGTCAATGCGTTGATCGTCGGATCGCCGCTGTGGCACCGCGTGCGCGCCGCGCTACCGGCCCTCGCACCCAGCCGACCCTTGCGATTTCTGCTGCGCAAGACGCCGGCGCAGATCCACAGCGCCCCGGAGAACGAACCGGGACCCGACAGCCTGACACCCTCGACGCCGAAGGCGGAGCAATGAGCCGATTCCTCGGAACCACAGTCACCGACTGGAAGTACGTCACCGGCTTCCGGGCCGACAAGAGCACCATCACGATCACCCGCCAACCGGTGCTCCCAGACACCCGCAGCGCACGGCACCGCATGCTCGCCGAGCTGTTCTCCGACGGCAAGGCGCTGCAGGACGTGACGGTGTCGGTCGGCTCCTATGCCTACGACGGAACCGAAGCCTCCTACCGCATCCACTACAAGCCCACGCTGGCCACCGGCATGGAAGCCAACCGGCACAAGCTCTCCGAGGCTCTGCTCGCCGCCCTCGGCACCCACGAGTCGGGGCAGCTGTGGCGAGTGGACTGGGCCCCGGAGAAGCCGATCATCACCCTCTCGCTCCGAAAGCCGCTCGCGACCATGGTGATGCACTCGCTGAAGATTCCGGCGGCCGACCTTCCTGTTCCACAGCTCGACGAACGCGGAATCGCGCGACGCCAGCAGATGCCCTGGCCGGGAAGTGACCCCAGCGTGTCCGGGCAACGCCTGCATGTCCCGTACGCGTCCTGCGAAACCGATACCGGCGTCGTCGACGCCTACTGGAACATCTCCGACGATTCGTCGGCACCTCACATGCTGGTGGTCGGACCGACCGGCGGCGGCAAGACGGTTCTGCTGACCACCGTGATCACCGAACTCACACTCCGCGGAGTCCCGGTGATCGGTGTCGACCCCAAACGCATCGAGCTGCACCAATTTCTCGGCTACCCCGGTGTTCCGGCGATCGTGTTCGAGCCCTTGCGGGCCGCAGAGTTCATCTATGCGCTGTGGCGCGAAATGCACGCGCGGACCAAGTACATGCAAACCCAGCGTCTGAAGGCACGCAACATGCCGCTACTGGTGGCGGTGCTCGACGAGTTCTTCATCCTCTCCGCGGCCTGGACGCAGCTGGCCAAGTCCGGCACCGACGAGGAGAAGGAAGTCATCAAACGCTGCAACCCACTCGGGCGTATCGGCGAACTCGTCGCCCTGGCCCGCTCGGCAGGCATCCGCCTCGCCGTGGGAGTTCAGCGCCCCGATGCGCACCTGTTCGGGCGGGACTCCGGCAGTGTCCGCGACAACTTCCAGACCCGAGCAGCGCTCGCACGGTTGAGCAGTGACGGCGCCTACATGATGTGGGGTGAGACCACCGTCGGCCGCGACATCGACGCCAAGATCCGCGGCCGCGCCACGGTCAGTGACCCCTCCGGCGACCCTGCCCTCGCACAGGTGTGGTTCACCCCCACCATCGACGACCACCCCGCCGCCCGCAGCGACCTGTCCGCCGAGGAAGCACACGCCGTCGACAGCCTGCGCCCGACAAGGGATACGCCGGTGTACTGCTTCTCGGCCGAGCTGGCGCAGTTCATCGCCGACGAACAGCACCTGATCACCACGATGGCCGATGACGTCCGCGAGCCCGTCGCAGTCTCCGCGTCGTCGGTGACATCCCTGATCGACCACATCTCCGATGCGATCCCGGCTGGTGCCCTCGAGGAAGGCATGAACATCGTCCTCGGCCTCGACGACGAACCGGACCGCACCGGCACCGTCCTGACCGTCGAGACGGTCCGCAAGGTCGCCCGCGACAGCGACGGCACGGTCACCGAGGAGGGACTGGTGCGGGTGGGGGTGTCGGTGGAATCCACCGGCCGCCGGCCCGAGGTTCTGATCCTCGAATACAGCGGACTCGACACCGTCTTCCTCGCCGCGGTCGACCTCGCTGCCGCCGCCTGACCCCTGATGTCCCGGCTCTATCCGCTCCCACCACCGAAAACACGAGAGAGAGGCCACCGATGGCAGTCCGGCAGATCGAACGCGCAGTAATCCTCGAACCCGAGGACATCGAGGCCATGCACCGCCCATTCGTCAACAAGGGCAACTCCGACCCCGTCGTTCGCGCGTACCGCGAGGCGCTGCGGGCCTCCACACCCGGATGGCTGGCCGCCCTGGACACCGAAAGCAAGACCGTCTCCCGCAGCCGTCTCGACGAGCTGCTCACCGCGATCGGTCATCGGCGCGGCCTGGTGGGCGCGCTCCCCGACGGCGAGGTCAAGACCGAGGCACTCGATCAGCTCACCAGCCTCGATGAGCTGATCACCGAAATGCTCGCCCAGCTCGACGGCACCACCTCGGGCGCCGGGAATCTGTGATGGCTGCCCCGCAGATGACCGTCGCCATCGACGACGGAGGACGCCACGCCACGGCGTATGTGCCGTCGCAGGCCGCGACGCTCGACCTGCAAGGCGACACCGAGCAAGACCTGATGACCGCCGTCTTCGCCCAGGCCCACGCCGAAGCGCGAAGCAGCGGCCAGACGATCACCGTCGCGGTCAGCGGCGGCACCGACACCGCACCGATGCGGCTCGAGGTCGACCCCGACCAGACCATCCGCCCCGCCCAGGAGCAGGCGCCAGCACAGGAACCCGCCACCCGGGAACGGCCTCAGCGCTGCCCGGTCGGCGGCACTCCCGTCGTGCGGATCCAGGCCGAGGGCAATGAGCCCCCGGTTTCCGTGCGGCTGCCGGCGACCGATCCGCCACCCGCACGGGCAGCTGTATCCGCCGACCGCGAAGACGGATACGACCGCACACCACCCGCCCGGCCGCGGCGGCCGGTATCGGGGCTGGCCGCCCCCGAGATCGCTCCCGGGGAGGGTGAGCCTGCCCGCCTGGGAGTGCGAGGTCGGCTCAACGCCATGCTCGGGTTGAGTCTCGCCCCGAAAGCACAGTCGCCGGAGATGCGGCTGAGGGCCGCCGAGTCGGTGATCACCCGGGCGCTGCCCGATTTCTCCGTGATCACCGTCGCCAACCCAAAAGGAGGGGTCGGAAAGACACCGCTCGCCGCGGCACTCACCCAGACCTTCGCGGACCTGCGCGGCGGCAGCACCGTGGTGTGCGCGGATCTCGGCGAGGTCGGCGGCAGTCTCGCCAAACGGGTCGCCGTCCGTCCGTCGCCGGGCAACGACATCCCCGCCTTATTGGCAGCGCATCCCGACCCTGACGTTGCCATCCGACCCTCGGTGCTCTCGCAGCACCTGACCCGTCAACCATCGGGTGAGGACATCATCGCGGGACGCCGCGGCGACGCGACGAACGTTCTGGACGAAAACCATGCGGCGCATCTGGCCGCGATCGTGGCCCAGCACCGCGACATCCTCGTCGCCGACACCGGCAACAACCCCCTCGCGGGAACCTGGCAGTGGGCAGTGAGGACAGCGGACGCCATAGTCGTCCCCGTTCCCTTGCGCTGGGACGCCGCCGACGCCGCAGAAGAAATGATCACCGAATTGGCGTCGACCGCCACCGATGTTCTCGCGCGCACGATCGTTGTCATCACCGCCGGCCCCGGGGACGCCCCGATGGCCGAACAGGCCACCGTCGAGTCCCTCCGGGACCTGGGAGTACCGCTCGTGGCGCGCATGCCGTTCGAGCCGCTGTTCGCCTCCGGAGAACGCCTCGCACTCTCCCGGCTTCAACCCCAAACCCGAGCCGCGCTGACCCGACTGGCCGAAGAGGTCGTCAAGACGATCACCGGCCCCTGACTCAGCCATCACCCACCCACCTTCGATTCGCATCTGGCCACTTCACGAAAGGCACACAATGAGCAACGTCACCGGCGTCAACCGCGCCGTCCGCCGCGCCCGAGGCCGGCACCGCCGACAGAGCGCCACTCAGGCCGCCACGGCGTTGGCTGTCATCACCGCCGTCCTGGCGTCCGGAATCGCGCTCTCCCCGTCCGCGGTCGCTGATCCGATCCAAGGTGGTGTCACCGGGGAAAGCACTCAGGAAGGCGTCACCGGCGGCGACACCCCCAGCGGAACAACTGCCCCCACAACAGCACCCGAGCCCGCCTACGTGCCCGAGACCCCGGCAGAACCGGTGTACTGGGCCGCCCCGCCCGCCGAGTACCAGAACATCGAGTACCAGCCGCTACCGAACTACGACTACGACACAGGCGTGTACGTCGAGCCGGAGAACTACTCGATCGAGCCGGTGCAGTTCGACCAGCTGCACCCACCGACCCCGGTGGAGCCGACGAAACCTTTCACCGCACCACGCGACACCCTGCGCATCGGTGAGCTGCACGTCAAGCAGCCGAACTGGGTCAGCGACGTGGACAAAGATCGGACCAACAACACCTTCGCGCTGGTCGAGTCCGCCGTTTCCACGGGTTGGCGGTCGATCGGTGTGGAAACGTCTCGGGCCGACCGGATCGCCGCCGCACAGGTCGGGGCCGGTGCCGGGGGCGCGATCGCTACCGGGGCAGTGACCGGTCTCGTGGTCGGATCAGGGTGCGCACTTGCGGCCGGCACGGTTGCCGGGATCGGCGCTGCCGCGTTGGGCAATGTCTTCCTCCCCGGAATCGGATGGGCGCCGGTCGGTGTCCTCGCGACCGCCGCTGGAGCTGCCGGCGGCTTCGCAGCGTGCGGCATTCCCGCAGCTTTCGGCGCAGGGGTCCTCGGCGGTGCAGCTGCGGTTGCCGCAGTGACACCGATCGCTGCAGGGGACAAGGGCGAACCGAAGGAGGTCGAAGTCCCGGACATTGATCAGCCCGCGATTGCGGAGCAGACCGAGCAGGTCCTCGAGCAGTGGGAGGCCAACCCGATCGGTTCCCGGGTCGTCTCGGCGGTGCAGGACACAGTTGAAGCTGCGCCCGCGATCGACCAGCAGGCCCGCGATTTCGTCGCCGCCCAGCCCGGCGGCGAGCAGATCATCGAGCAGGTCGATGGCGCCCTGAACTCGTTCTTCACCGACGCCACGCCCGGATTGGCCGGAAACCTGTTGTCGGGCGCCATCGGCGGCGGCATTCCGGCCGCGAACTGAAACCACGAAAGGCGGGTGCGCACCATGAAGAAGCCGACCCTCGGCCGATCGACGCCGCGGCATCCGGCCGTGATCGACCTTCTCGGCACCACACCCCCCGGCGACCACTGGCCGGGCGCCCGCACCACGGCGCTCGGCGGCACGGGCACACCACCGCCCTCACCCCGGTCGCCTCTACCGCCGGCCCGCGGCGGCCGCGGGCCGGGAAAGAGAACGGTGGCCGCCGTCACGGCGGTCGCCGTCACGGCGGTCGCCGTCGCCGTGGCCGTCGGGCTGGCCGTCAGCCAGCTGCGCAGCGGAGACAGTGAAACCGCGTCGACCGCGGCCACAACCAGCGCCACCGCATCAGCTGACGAGAACGGGCTGCCGATCCTCAACCTGCCCGAACCCGAACAGGAACAGACATCCGCGTCGGACGGGGAGTGCCGGGCCGACCGCGGTGACCAGAAGAGCGGCGCCGGCGTGATCGCAGCGTTCAACCACGCGTACTACAGCCTGCGCAACGGGGAAACCGCCCGAGCACTCGCAGCACCGAGCTCATCGGTGCTCCCTGGACCGGAGCTGCAAAAGGTCATCGACGCGGTCCCAATCGGCACCAACTACTGCCTCCGCACCGTCGAGCTATCCGACGGGGTCTACCTCGTCGATCTGTCCGTGATGCAGCCCGCCCAGCCGACTAAACGCGGCACCCAAACCGTCACCACCCAGAAGATCGACGGGCGCTGGTACGTCGATGTCTTCACCTGAGTCCCCAGGCTCCGAGGCGGAGCGCGAGCCAACGGACCCGACCGAACGAGGACGTATTCCGTGCAGAGCACGCGCATCATGAGCACAGCCGCAATTGCGCCGTGGCGCAGGGGTTCCGCACACGATGTGCTCGGCGCAGCGCTGACGAGCGGCGGGCCACCGTGCGCCAGAACGTCGTCGCCCCGCCTCCGACGCACCGACCTCGGACGGGGCCGTTGCGGGTAAATGGGCCAGCACTGCCAGCTGCGATAACACGCGTTGCCGCGTGTGAAGTGGTGCCCCGGCGGACAGTGCAACACCGCAACACCCTCCGCAACACCGCAACGACCGTCCGCAATGCCACACAGGAAACCCCACCGGCAGCAACCAGTGGGGAGCCGTCGAGTGGGACCCCGTGGAAGGAGACCCCGAGCATGACCGACCTGAATATCCGCGCAGCACGAATGCAACTGCACGCCCTGATAGCGGCCCTCATCGCTGCGATCGCCATTGCGATCGGCATCACCACAGGCGCCTTTGTGCTGTCCTTCGCCGTGCAACGTGACCTGGCGTTGCAGGCGGGCATCCCGCAATACCTCACCTGGATCTTCCCGGCCATCGTCGACGGCGCAATCCTCGGCGCGACGATCGCAGTCGTTGCATTGAGCAAAATCGGCGGCAGCGCAACGGGAAAACGGTTCTTCCTCGGGCTCGCCGTAGTCGTGGTCTTCATCAGCGTCTTCGGCAACGCCTACCACGCACACCGCTCCGGGCAAGCCGCCGCAAGCAACATTGCAGCCGGCATCGAACTCGGTTACGCCCCGCTGTCGCCGACCGGCGCCTCGCTCATTGCAATCATTCCGCCGCTGCTGGTGTTGGCCTTCACCCACGGTGTCGGCATCCTCATCAAGGCCATCGGCACCGCCCACACCGAGTGCACCGCGGTCGTGCGCGACGCCCGACACCGTGAACAGCAGCGGTCCGACGAGGACACCGCGACCGACTACCGAATGCCGGCCCCAGGGCCGATGTCGTCGGTCGACCGCAACGCCGGACGCATTGCGCCGTCAGTTGACCCGACCGTTGCACCCATCGTCTTCGCTGCGTCGGCACCCGATTCATCCGCTCTCGACGACCGTACGGAAACCGCCGCTCCGGAACCGGAGGTTCGTCCTGCTGTTGCGGACGCCCCACAACCGGCCACTGCGAAGCCTGGCGAGCTCACCGATGTTAGAGCCCACGCCACGGAACACGAGGAGCACCTTGCACGCAACGCAACGGACAGTCGCAATGCCCACGCACCAGAAATCGGCAATCCACCGAAGGATTCGCAGGAGCGGTTCGTAATACCGGACAAGGCCCAGACCATCGACAACCTCCTCGCCTTCATCGATACCTGCGCCGACCTCGAACCGGTAGTCAAGGAGACGGCCCGGCTGCGGATAACCGAGCATCGCAGCTACGCCGAGATCGCCACACTCACCAAAGCCAAGGCCGCGAGCACGGCAATGCGCCGCTTCGACAAGGTCGCGCAACGCGCCGTGGAGGCCGGTTTCCGGAGGCCTCCGTTGCCCGAGCACGAGGACATCGCCGAGGAACGCAATGCGGCAACGCTTGACCACCAGTACACCTTGGTGGGGGCACGGTGATGACCTGCCCTGGCAAGTGCGGTGAGGACCAGTTCGTGCGCTGCAGCCTGAGTGCGAGAAGGCCGATCAATAGGCGACAGAAGATTCCGCCGGCACCGTGAACAGCGATCCGCAACTCGTCCAGGAATCTTTGCCTAACGCAGGCCTTTGTTGCAGCCCGGTCGGCTGAGGTCCTACGAAACGCCAGAGTGTGCAACGCAACGTCGGTGACGAGGCCGACGCCGCAATGCCGGATCTCGTTGCCGACGGGCACCGGCGTTGCGGTGCGGCGCAGGCAACATCTCAGCGGTGTGGGAGGCCGTTGCCGGCGGGGGAGGGGTCCGAGTGCACGCAAGCCCCTGTCTGACCGCATGTTGCGCCGGACGGTGCAACAGGGCGGCAGCCTGCATTCCGACGTTGCCGGGTGGACGCAACGCCGCGCTGCATACGGCCGTCAGGGTGGTGTCGATGCCGTCGCCGCGCTGATCGGCCGTTTCCCGCTCAACTGCTAGCGGGCTCGCGAAAACCCGGCATCTGCACGGCCCGGCCAGCCAGAAACTCGACCAGGCCCGGGTAGGAGTCCTCGAAGCGGACAGGCCTTCGGACGGACGGTAGCGGGGAGAAGGCCGCGGTCTGAGTCAAAGGCGACGTGGCCGTGCACAACGGTCCGAGGTCGGGCAGGACTTCCGCGTTCCAGTCGCGAACTCCGACAACGCGTTCAGGACGAGGGCGGCGAACTTGGCATGCCTCCTAACGACACCAGTGCCCCGCGTCGTTGCGGTGCCGGGAGCCGCACGCCACCCTCGACTACCCCGCAATAGCTTCGCCCGAGCACAGCGGCAGATCAGCCGATCTATGGGCCGCGTCGACCACGACGGCCGGGCGCCCGACGTTCGTCGTCTTCCTCTTGGCGGATCTGTGCGCCCAACCGCCGTGCGTCAGAACGTCGGCGCTCCACCGACACGCCCGACCGCGTGCGGGGGTCGTTGCTGGTAGACGGACTGCGACCGAGACTGACAGCCGGAAGGCACAGGCTGCAGCGCGATAGGAGTCCGCACATGGCATGGTTAGCGAGACGTGGGCTCGCGGCGGTCACCACCACTATGCTGTGCGGGGCTGCGCTGCTCACAGGGCCAGTGATCGCCCATGCCAACCCTGCCAACTGTGCGTCGACATTCAACTTGTTTATCCCCGGCACGTGGGAGACCAACGAGAACGCCGACCCGAACCAGCCCGTAGGCATGCTCGCCCCGGTCGCGGCGGCGATCAAGGCACAGAACGGTGCCCGCGCGCAGATATACACGCTGCCGTACATGGCACGCGCGTTCGACAACGGCCACACCTACGCCGACAGCAAGACCGACGCGGTCAGCAAGGCCACCGCCGTGTTGAAGTCCTACGTCGACGAGTGTAGGGGCGCGAAGATCACGATCACCGGATACTCCCAGGGGGCAGACGCTGCAGGCGATCTCGCGTCGGCGATCGGAAACGATCAAGGTCCGGTCGATGCGGACCAGGTCCTCGGTGTGGCCTTGCTCGCCGATCCCGGTGCCGGCACGAAGGGCGCCGCACCGGTCGGGCCGAAGACCTCCGGGGAGGGGATCGCCGGTCCCCGGTCGGAGGGCATGGGCAAGCTGTCGGGACGGGTCGCCTCGATCTGCGATCCGAACGACCTGTACTGCTCGATCCGCAAGGGCGCCAACCCGTTCCTCGGATCGCTCGGGTCGATCCTGTCGAAGACCCCCGGCAACACCGGTGCCGGCGCCGGTGGAGGGGACGCGGCGGTCGCCAACGCGCTGACCTCGGATTTCAGTGGCGCCGACCTGCCCGGTCTCGGATCGAATGTCGACGCGCTCGGAAGGCAACTGTCCGCCAGCGACACCGGCGGCTCGATCGATGTGAACCAGATCGCCGACTCCGCGACCTCACTGAGTAAGACGCTCAGCCCACTGGCCGACCTGTTGCAGTCCGGGGCCGCGAACACCGCCGCCACCGCGCGGCTGGCTGCAGCCCCGGTGGGCACACCGGAAAACGCGGCCGCACAGGTCCTCACCGCAGCCAGCCAAGCGAACCTGGCCGGTGCACTCGACTCGGTGGCCACGATCGCGAACACCGCAGCCAAACTCTCTAATAACGGCGACACCACACTGCCGGCCACCGCTGCCGAAATCTCTCAACTCGCGGGCACCGCCGCATCACTTGGTAGCCAACTCGCACCCGTCGCCGCCACCCCGGCAGATGCCCTCTCCTCCGCGTCGAGCGTGCTGTCGGTCCTCAAACCGAAGGTCGTCGTCGACCAGGCCCTGAACGTCGTCACCGGCGTCACTGCCCTCGATATTCCGAAGATCCTGCACAACCTGATCGTTCTCCCGCAGAAGATCGCCGCCGGCGATGTCCGCGCCGCCCGCGATGCCGCCCGAGAGCTGAACGTGCAGTTCGAGCCGCTGGTGAAGATGGTCGCCGGTGTCGACTTGAAGTGGGTCTCCCAGATCCTCGCGATCATCCCGGACCCGTCCGGATACACCCAGATCGCAGCGTTGGTCACCAGCATTCTCGGCAACGTCGACGTGATCAAGCTGGCCAACATCGCCGGTCAAGCCCAGGAAATTGCGTGGGCCGCCGCGGACAAGCTCTTTCCCCCGCCCGGGGTACTGCCCGACCCGGTCGGTGCTGCGGCGCAGACCACGGCGTTGATCCCACTCGGTCTCGAACTCGCCTCGGTGGCCGCGAACATGCTCACCGGCAAAGCCGGCAAGACCGACCCCGCGCTGCTCGGCAAGCAGACCAATCCCGTGGGCAACGCGATCACCACGCAGGCGCAGACTCTCGACCTCGCAGGACTCGCCGGGTCGGTGTCGACGATGGCGCAGTCGCAGGGGGCCGAGGATCTCGCCGCGGTAGTCGGCGAGGGCCTGACCGCGGCCAGCTTCTTCGCCTCCGGGGCACACCAGAGCTACCAGAACCTGGTCGTCGACAACGCCGGCCGCAACGCCATCCAGTGGGTCTCGGATTGGCTGAACCTGCAGATCACCCGCGCCGTCTGACGAACCGACCGCGTCCGAAGTCGAATAGGAGCACCGGAAAATTGGCCGCTCGAGTACACCGCCCCACCTCCTGTTGGGTGACCTGCCCGCACTGCGACAAACGCACCTACTTCACACGCAAGGATGCCCGCGCAGCACGCACCCATCACGAAAAGCGCCGCGGCCTGTCGATCTACCCCTGCCCACACCAAGACCAGGACGGCGACCGCTTCCACGTCGGGCTCCGGCCAGAAGGGTTGGGCCGCGGCGCCTTCGACCGCGACACGCTCGCGGACAAGCAGCGGACGGCACTGTACGAAGGCAGGTTCGCAGCCGGGGGTGCGCGGTGACCCTGATGAACGCCAAGGGATCACCCACTACCCCGATTCCACTCGACCCCGGTGGCCGGATCCGCTTCGGCATCGAACCCCGCCGCCCCTACACCGTCCGCGCAATCTCGGAGCACTTCGTCCTCTGCACCCGCCAACGCGACTTCGCCACCACAGGTGACTTCGTCTACACGGTCATCGACTGGCGGAACGGAATCCGCGGCCCGGTCAACGTGATCGGGCAGAGCTGCGACGTGAGCACCGACGAGCGGTGTCGCGACCTCCTTCACGACCTCGAAGCCGGCCGGTGGGAAATCAGCCACCGCAACCGCGTCCAACTCGACATTCTCGACCGGGCGAGTCATGAGTGACCACACACCTTCGAGCAGCTTTCTCGCGGTGCTGCGTCGAGACTGGATGGCATGAGGAGCGGAGACAATCCAGCACTCGTCGCCTCATCGTGTGCCGGACTGGTGGGTGTGGACATCTGATCGATCGGTACGATCCGCATCGTGTTCGTCGGGGAACGGGCACGGGGTTCATCGGAGGGGATCGTCGATGTCAATGTTCGCGGGCTCGCCAAAAGGCACACGTCTGAGGCAACGGTCCGTACTGGCCGTCGCCGTGTGCATAGGCGGGATAGTTCTCACTGCCGCACCCGCCGCCGCCCTGCCTGACGACATGCACCCGGCGGGCGCGTTGCTCGCCGAGCAGCCTGTCACCGCTGCGGTTCTCCCAGTCGGTGCCGCGGATACCAGCGCTGTCATCCGCTATTCCACCTTGCGTACCGCGACCGAAGCCGGTGAGTCCACAGGATCGGTGTTCCTGCCACAGGGCGCACCACCGGCCGGTGGATGGCCCGTCGTGGCCTACGCGCACGGCAACGTCGGAATCGACGACGAGTGTGCACCGTCGGTCACCGGATCCATTGACGTCGAACGGGAATTCATCGAACAGTGGCACGCCGCCGGATACGCGGTCGCGGCCACCGACTACGCCGGGATCGGCACCGACGGAGTCAACGCGTACACCGACGGACCCGCAGCCGGCGCCAACGCCGTTGACATCGTCCGCGCCGCCCACAAACTCTACGGCGACCAACTCAGCGACCGGTGGATCGTCACCGGCCTGTCCCAAGGAGGTCACGCCACCTACTTCGCCGCCCACCAGGCCACCACCCGCACACCCGAACTCGACTTCCGCGGCGCAATCGCCGTCGCCGCACCCACCCACCTCGACCAGCTCTTCCCGCTGGCCGGACCGAACTTCCCTTCCGTCCCCGTCGCCGGGATCGCCCACTACGTCCTCTACACCCTCGCCGGACTCGACGACGGCCGCCCGGAACTAGGAATCCGCCAACATCTGACCCCCACCGGAATCGACCTGATGGAAAAGGCCAAGGCAACCTGCAGCAACGACCTGAACGAATATCTGCGCAGCCACCCGGTCACCGTCGCGGAACTGTTTACCACCCCACTCGACACCCCGGACCTCCGCGAGGCGCTCGACCAGATGCAGCACGTCCCCACCAGCGGATTCGACCGACCAATCCGGGTCGTGCACAGCCTCACCGACACAAAGGTTCCAATCCCGCTGACCTGGGCGCAACTCGCCGAAATGCGCTCCGGCGGTGTCTACGTCGAGTACCAGCAGCTTTCCGGAACGGACCATGCCGACACCCTCACCGCCTCGATGCCCGAATCGCTGGACTTCGCCGCCCGCGTACTGCACTGAGCGCACCCGCCGCCACGCGGAGCCGGGGTGTGGTTACGGGGGCCACGCCGACAGCACGAGAACGGAATGAGATGACCTACGCCGATATCACCGGGGTCCCGCATGCCGACAGATACCTGTTCGGGATGATCATCCTGGCGGCTGTCGTCGCTGTCCTCACGGCCGCGGTGGTGCACCGCAGCCCGATGGGGCACCGCCCCGGCGAGCCGCGTCGCGATCGGATGCGGGGCGCTCGCGATCCTCGCAGGCGGGTCCGCAACGCTGACAACTCCGCTCAGCGTGCCGTGGGCTGCGACCGTCGGCGTTGCAGTGGGTCTGGTGCTGCCCAGCAAGGAGCGAGCGACGAGCGGTGATTGGTAGTCCGCACCGATGAGCGGGAAGTTTCTGGAGCTGACATGTCCAATGAGTTTGTTGAGCCATGTGCTGCTCTGCGAGACGTCGACGGCGCAGGTCCGACGGTAGGGCAAGCCCCGCCTGCCAGTGGTCGCGGCAACCAACGCGAGCTCTGGGGTGGATCCACCAAGGCAGCTGACTCTCACATTGACACAGGTGCGCTGAGGATCAGAGGTCCCACAACCCCAGCAATGCGGACCGGAGGCCAGGGGAGCGGACGTAGTGGTCAGTCCGCAGCCGTGAGCCCGGGTGCCCGAGATCGGTCAGCGTCTTCTCGGCGTCTGGGAGGGGGAGCGGGGACAGGCCGGTGCGCAGGCGCAGGAAGTACAGAACCGCTCCACTGGACCGCGGGATCTTCATTGGGTCGGACACCACGACAGCCGGCGCGTAAATCCACTCGTCATCCGCGAGGACGATCACGTCGTCCCGCTTCAACCCGCTGGGCCTGTCGAGGCGAAGCGATTCGAGCTGGTACTTCGCCGCCGGGCCGCCGCGGCTGTGGTGCCGGCCCCGCTGCTCGTCGAGGACCTGTTGTTCGGTGCGGGTGGGTTCGTAGTCGACGGCGTGTTTGACGAACATCCGGGTCACCGGTGTGGGCAGGAAATCGGTCTCGGTGCGGACACGGCCGGTGACCCCGGGCAGGGGGACCGCGCGGCCAATCTCCCACTCGAGGATTGCGTCGTCGAGGAACACCTGATCGACTTCGGTGATCTCGTCGAGGCTGTCGATGAACTTGCGGACACCGGCGATGATCTCGGGGTCGTCGGTGATGACCACGGCGTCGTCGGCGAGGGTGGAGTTTTCGGATGCGTTCGCCGACCCGATCACTGCCCGGGTGTTGGTCGCGATCACTTTGGCGTGCAGGGTCGGCGAGGACAGGACTCGCACCCCCTTGTTCACGTAGTAGGCGAGGGCGGCGGGGGAGGTGGCGTGCGCCCGGATCGCGGCCTTGGAGGCGTTGACGACAAGGACGTCCCCGGCGCGCAGCGGGAGCAGGGCGGGTGCGTCCTGTCCGAGGTAGCCGATCGCGGCGTATCGGGCGCCGCGGGTGCGGATGGCGCGGGTGATGTGTGGCCACGGACTCGGTCCGTGGAAGGTGGTCCCCATACCGACAGACGGTATCGGCCGACCGGCCCGAGTGCCGATGGTCCTGGTGGATGCCTGCTCAGTATCGGAGGCCGATGCTGTCCGCGCCCGCTGTGCACGCCCGCGGCGGGCTGGAGGGGGATCGGAAACGCTACCCAACCCTAAAGAAGCTAATAACACTAAAAGAAGCTAAAGGTGGCGCACCTACGCTGTAAGCACCACGACACCGGGAGAAGGCTCATGAGTTACGAAGCGATCTACGACGGGGTCCGTTATCCGCTCGCCGATGCGGCCGCCGCCCACGGTCTCGAGGAAGCTGTCCGGGGCATCTTCGAAGGTAACGGCAACGGTGGATTCGTCGGTTTCGTCAGCCAGAACTCGACGGTACGCCTCTTGATTACGCCGGCGACTCCGGTCGCGATTCGGGGCAGCGACGAGCTGAACCCGAGCGTCATCTACCGCTGGTAGCCCGCCCCGCAGCCGATACCCCTGCGGACCGCGACGGTGTGTCCGTCCTCGTGGATGAGTGGGTGTGCGCGAGACTTTCGGCAACGATCCACCGGTTAGCAGAAGGAGGGTATGGTCGCCAGCCTCATTCTCAACGGCATCACCTACGACATCAGCCGCACCAGATTCGAGGCCACCCGCGAGCTGCTCACACGGTTCGCCGAGGGACACACCAGGGGAGTGACCAGGTCCCTTACCCATGGCGGCGCTCGACACCACCTGTAAGCACCCCCGGGGTGCCCATCACGCTGGTGGAATGACGGGTCGGCCGATCCGGCAGGATCGCCGCCTTCGGCTTCGCGAGGAAGCTGCGGTGGTCATGGAACCGCGCGCGACGGCCTGCCCATCGGAACCGACCGCAGCAAGCGAGTGCATTCGACCGAGGGGGCACTGAATCCGGGGTTGCCGGGGCCATGACGGTCTCCTCGGGTCGACGTGCCCGAGCAGTTCAATAATGCGCGGGTGCGGGGAGGGGTGGTCCCCGTCGTGGGTGCGCGACTCGGCTGTTGCGATGACCGCGACCGCGGCGATCGGCGACCACGCCGTGTCGGCAGATGCCACCGGCAGCCGCCCACGATGACTGCAACGGCGGCGATGTCTGCGGCCGTCGTGACAGCGACCGGAACCGCGACTGTCGCTGCACCGGTGATGACGGCGTCCGCGACCCTTCCCTGCACCGGTCGTCCCGGCGGCTCGAAGGTCGCCGCCCCGGAGATGACCGCGTCCGCTGCGGCAGCTGCTCCGGCTCGGTCCGCGTCCTCGACAGTCCCCGCAGCCAAGGCAACGGCCCTGGCTGCCATGAGCACGCCGACCGTGGCTGCTGTGCAAATGAAATCGATGAAGGCTGTGGTCTCATCGATGTACACCCCGAGCAACACCGCGACTGCGACGCAGACGACGCCGATGGTCGCGGCTACGACGACCTACCCGGATTCCGTCGTGACGTCGAATGCGATGGTCATCAACGGGGGCGGACCGGGGCGTTCACCGTCAACGCTCGCCTGTACCAGACGAACTCGGCCATCGCGACGGCGCACCTCCGGAAGAATGGGGTGCAGAGCTGGCGGTGTGTGACGACGTCGCTCAGGGGGTGGTCTGTCTCGGCAGGACGTAGCCGAGTTTCAACAGGGCCCTGCGGAATTTCAGTTCGTGTTCGGGTGGGACCGCGAGATGGCGGTCGCCGATCGGGCGGCACAGCCTGCGGAGTGCGCGGTCGCGGGTGACGAGCGCGGCCAGTGCGTCATCGGTGCATTCGATCACCCGGGCGTGGCCGTGGTCGGTCAGCTGGGTGGTTCGGCGGGTGACGTCGGTGATGAGCGTCGTCATCGAGCCGGGCAACTCGTGCTCGGTCCGCTGGGCGAGGAAGGTGGTGAGGTCCTCGAGGTTGCGGCCGGTATCGATCGCCGTCAGCAGACTCGCGGCGGAGATGGTCCAGACCCGGTCCGCGGTGTGCGCGGCGTAGGCGGACAGGAGAAGCTGATCACCGGGGGACAGGGTTCCGGTGGCGACGACGTCGAGGTTGGGTAGGACCCTGAGCACCGCGGTGGTCTCGTCGTCGGTGGGCGGGTGGTAGGTGTCGGTCAGGCCCAGGGCGTAGCAGCCCAGGGCGGTGAGCCGGATCGACTGCAGTCCGTCGTACCTGCTCAGCGCGTCCAGATCGTCGCCGCCCCAGTTGTCGTGGAAGTCCGATCGGGCGCCGGTGGGGTGGAGGTATTCGAGGTCGAGCAGTCCCAGCGTGCCGGCGTACTCGAACAGCACCGCGGCCGTGTAGCGGCCCTCGAGGATCTCCCACCGGTGGTAGCCGTCGTAGCCCAGACTGCCGTACTGGGAGTCGACGAGATAGAGCTTCCACAGCGCCATCTCGCTGCGGGCGACGGTGGGGCTCATCCCTTTCCGCCGCATGGTCGTGAACAGGGAATCCACGCTGATCCACTCTCCGGGTGGGCAGCTTGCCAATCCCTGCGCGACCGTCTGTCGGCGCGTCTTGGCCGAGGTGAGGACATTGCGTGCGCGCTGGCCCTTGATCTGCTCGATTCGGCTGAACTCGTCGATCACCGCGTGGGTGAGCCAGCGCTGCCACAGTTGCCGGATGACCTCGGCCGGCGGCCGACGCAGGGCGGTGCGGCCCTTGGGCGTCAGCTGGAGGCGCCCGCCCTCGATCGTGGCGAGCCCACCGGCCTGGATGATCAGCGGCCACGCGAACGACGCGATCGAATCGTGCAGGTAGAAGTCGCCGTGCACGAGCTGAGAGCCCACGGCAGCGACCGTCGCCGCGGATGGGCGGCGGGTCTTCTCGCTGCACCGCAGTTCACCCGCCGCGCATAGCTGCAGCACCGTGTGCAGGTTCAGCGAGGCTTCCTGCTCGGTCGCTCGTATCCGGTGCTCGCCAATCACGCTCAGGGGTCCGGTGTTGCCGGTGTTGCCGGTGTTCACACTCATGCCCTCACGTACCTCAGCCAGTGGCGGTATGCCTCGATCCACTGCGCCCCGGCGGGCGGAGGCGTCGGCAACGGCAGATCGAGGATGGGGATGCGCTGTCGCGACCGACCACGAGCGCAGATCACCACGATGTACTCGTCGGCCAGGTCGATGCCCGACACGGTGACCTCGGTCCCCAACAAAGATGTCTGGAACGGCAGCTCGAGATGCTCGTCGAGCATGGTGTAGAAACCCGTGACGCATTCGCTGTCGTTGTAGCAGTCGACGGTGGCCTCGGAGATCAGGGCCGCGAGCGCCGCACGATTCGGTGACCTCACCGCGCCGAGGATAGCCGGACGCCAACCAGGCGTCCGGCCCGGTCCGCAGGAACGGTGCCACCCCGCCAGCTGAGAGCGGCGGGGTGGTTCACGCCAGCCCCAGGCCTCGACCCGTTCTCCACAACACAGCGCTCGTCGTGATGCGCCACCAGTGTTGGGGAATCTCATGATGGCGCTGCTTATGCGCGTCACCTGGTTGCACCTGCTGGTGGGGGCGCCAGCAAATGTGGGCTCAGTTATTCGATTGGCATGGTGCGCCGCCGTGGAGAGGCAGTTCCCGAGATGTGGTGGGTAGCCTCTCGTTGCGTGGGGCGGGGGACGCGCCTGGAGTGGGAACATTGTGTATTGGGTCGTGAGGGCCCCGACGACGTGATGCCTCTGATGGTGATGAAGGCGTTACTCGGCGGAGGTGTCGCGCCCTGGTCCCTTCTGAGGGTGTTTCGTCGCGGCCGCCGGCGACGGGAGTCGCCACCGATGCGCAACGGCCGGGGAGTCAGCAGCTCGCGAGCTGGTAGCTCAGCAACTGAATCGAGCAGGCGAATCGCCACCAGAGGGTGCCTTATCGAAACAGGGTTTCATTACCGGGGTAAACCCCGCCGCTGTCCCGGCTCGGCTTCGGGCTCCCGAAGCTGTCCAGACGACATGTAGCTCGATGAGATCAGAATGCTGCGATGCAATCTCGTGCTGCCTCGCGCGACCCCGCAGGTGCCCACTCCGGCGACCCCCACTGCACAACAGTGCACAAGGGAGCTAGGATGTGCATATGAGGTCGGTGGAGAAGGTGGATTCGCTCGACGCGCTGCTTGCCAAGCATCATGTCGACCTCTCCGCCCGTGAGATGCTTCGCGAACTCGACGCTGCGCTCACCGCGGTACCCGCCGCGTCGGACACGTTGTCGGCTGGAGAGATCGAGTTCCTCCGCACGCACGCCGGCGAGGGCGTCGGCGAAGTCCTCGACCAGTGGTCGTCGGTGGCCGAGATCCGCGCTCGTGCGGTGGAGATCGCGCGGCAAACCGTGACGGTGCTCGCGGATTCGTTGGACGTCAAGGAGGCAGCGGCGCTGCTCGGTATCGACAGGTCGGTGGTGTCCCGGCGGCTCACCGCGCGCACGCTGTGGGCGTTCGATCTGCACGGGCACCGCCGCATCCCGCGATGGCAGTTCGTCGGTGACGATGTCTTGCCGGGGCTTAGTACTGTCGTGGCGGCCATCCCCTCG
Source organism: Rhodococcus sp. JS3073 (assembly GCF_026810085.1). Taxonomy (NCBI): domain Bacteria; kingdom Bacillati; phylum Actinomycetota; class Actinomycetes; order Mycobacteriales; family Nocardiaceae; genus Rhodococcus; species Rhodococcus sp. JS3073. The sequence goes on from NZ_CP113952.1 coordinate 675,415, forward strand.
ACCGCCAGCCCCGTGTCGGTCGCCGCGCTCATGCACACCTCGCAACCCGACCTCGGCGACCGGACCCCGCTCGAGCATCTGGCCGCGGCGGCGGACCCGGCACCGGTGGTCGCGCTCGTGGAATCCCTCGACACCTGGTGAGCGGTCGGCACCCGAAGATTCCGCGGACCCCGCTCACCGTTGCTCCGGAGGACATGCTGGCCTACGACGGTGTGCTGTGGCGGATCCACCGCACCACCGGTCCTCACGTGGTGTCCTGGCGGACTCTGCGCACCTACGGGCCGATCGCGTCCATGCGCTACGACCCGCACCCCGGCCCCGCCCCGGCAGCGACCACCATCGGGGTCCTCTACGCCGCCTGCGATGTCGCCACTGCGCTGGCCGAGGTGTACCAGGCGACACGAACGATCGACACCACGATCGGGGCGCCTGCCCTGACAGGGTGGCGCCCGACCCGTCCCCTGAATTTGCTGAATCTCACCGAAACCTGGCTGGTACGTCACCAAGCCTCGTACGCTCTGCTGCACGGACCGCGTACCGTGTGCCGAACGTGGGCGCGCACCATCCACCTGACATGGCCGCATCTCGACGGTCTGTACGTATCGTCCACCATGACCGGCCGTCCGAACGTCGTCCTATGGAACCCCGCCACCGACTCGTTTCCCGCCGACCCCGAGTTCACTCGACCACTCGATCACCCGCGCGTGCGGCCGATCCTCCGCACCGCCGCACGCACCATCGGATACGCATCGACGGTGTAACTCTGTTGCGCCGTCCTCGGCTTACCCGTTGTGCAGTCGGCAACCAGTGGCCCACGCAAATGTGCGTGCAAACTTGCAAGCGAAGATACGTGCAAGAAGGCATGTAGTGGGTAGTGTGATCTCCGCGGAACTTCACGGGCGGCACTCGGAACAATAAGTGGGTGGGTATGGCGAAGGTGGGAAATTCCGGCGGCGGTGCCCGCCGACCGACCGGGAGCGGACGCGGACGTGCCGTGGGGGCGGGGAAGCGCGGTCCCGGTGCCGGAGACCTCGGTGGCACGGGAACGCCGAGTCCGGAGTTAACGGCGAAGTTGGAACCGCGAAAGGGACCGACGAAGGTTCCGCTCAACACCCGGGTGCTGGCCTCGACGGAGGCCCGGTTGACTTGGCTGGTGAACAATCGCCAATCCACGGTGACCAACGTCGTGGACGTTGCCCTGCAGGAGTTCTTCGATCGCTACAGCGTCCCTCCTGCAGATCTCGACGGCCGTATCGCCGAGCAGGAGTCATGAGCGGGCCGTGGGAGCAGATTCCTCTGTTCGGACTGCCCGAGGTGACCCTGACGGCGTCTCCCGCTTCCACCGATGACGTTGTCCCCGACGACGACTCTGCCTCCGTCGATGCTGGTGACTTCGTCGCAGCCGATCAGGCGGGCTCGGAGCCAGTCGTTGCTGAACACCCTGAATCGTCCGAGCAGTCGGATGTCGCCGAAGCCGACGACGCCCCGGCCCCGCCGTCTCCCGAGGTGGACAGCGAAGAGGTGGTCAGCGCTGCGGTGGACGGCGATGACGAGCCCACCGAAATCGCACCGGCGGAAACAGCTACGTCAGAAGCCGCCACGGCGGAACCTACGACGCCCGCTGATGCCCTGGATCTCCCCGCATCGGAGATCGAGCCGACGGCAACAGCCCGTACACCGGTGTGGGAGGGGTTGCCCGCCGGTGAGGAGGCCGATGGTCATGCGTTGATCGTGACCGCCGCGGGCACGTACACGCCGTCGGGGCGGGAGGTGACCGGTCCGGTCGATTCGGTCGAGAAGCTGGACAAGCTGATCCGCTGGGCCGCGCTGACACCATTGGGAGCCCCCGCGCAGATCTGGGTCGTCGGACAGGGCGCGTGCGAGCTGCTCGGGTGGATCATCGACCCGGGCAGCGAAGACGACGTCGACGACATGGAAGCCCTTCGCAACCGCGCCGCCCAAGAATTGACCGCCGTCCTGCACGCCACCCTCACCCCACTGCTGAGCGCGGGCTGGGAGTTGCGCGGCGACCCCGGGCACGTGGTGCACCTGTCCCGCTCGATCGGGAACTTCACCTCCATGGTCGATGTGGTGATCGAACCGTACGTGTGGACGTACTGGAACAAGGACTTCGGTTGGCACAACCGGGTCGGCGACATGGGCATCCTCGGCTCACCGACGGCCGGAACGTATCTCCCGGACGACGACCTCCCGGCAGCACGTGAACTCGGTCGCCGGTTGGCTTGGTGCGCCAAGTACCTCGGGGTGCTCCCGGGACCGACGCCCGCGCGGACCGGCGCCGCCCTCGTCGACAAGATCAAGCGTGAACGCACCCGCAGCGGCAAAGGCATCGTCGTCACCACACCCGGCTCGGTCCCACCGCTGGACGGTCCGCCGCGGGGAGATCTCGAACCCGCTGTCGGCTGGACACGCGTCCCGGAGTCCGACGACCTCGACAACGCCCACCGGTTGGTCTCGATCGACCAACGCGCCGCCTACCTCGCCTCCGCGGGCATGCTCGAATTCGGCTACGGTCAGCCCACACACCTGACCGGTGACAAGGCCGCGGCTGCGGCGGTGGGGGAGAAGGGTGCACCGTTCGGGCTGTGGCGGATCACCCTGCCTGCTGGACAGACGCTTTCGCTTCCGGGGAAGCTACCTCTTCCGCATCCCCACATGCTCGCGGACCAACCGGTGCAGACCTGGGTGACCACGGTCAGCCTCGACGGGCTGTGCTCACCGGTGGCAGATGGAGGAATCGGCGCCGACCTCGACGACCTCGACATCACCGAGGCCTGGGTCTACCCACAGCAGGGCCGGGCGCTGGACAAGTGGGCGAAGATCCTGCGCGAGGCCCGGAAGGCCGCGGTCGATACCGACGACGAGGCGACGAAGCGATTCCTCGGCACCTGCTACAAGGGCTACATCGGGCGAATGGTGAACCCGGACATGTGGACTGCGAAGCAGATGCACCATCACCACCAACCGCTCTGGCGCGCGGCGATTATCGCGCACTGCCGGTGGCGCGGCCGCCGGGTGGCGATGCGGATTGCCCGCGAGCACGGCCGCTGGCCGGTCCGCACCGTCACCGACTCCTGGGTGTATCTCCTCGCTGACGGTGAGGACATCGCCGACGCAAGCGAGGCACTAGGGAAGATGTCGGTCGAAAAGGACGTGATCCTCACCGACACACTCCTGTCCGCCTTCACTTCGGCCCAGGACGTGCACGATGTGAACCTCGCGATCAAGGCGGCATTCGCCGACAACGAGGACGCCGCCGCCGACGACGACGAAGGGGAGGGGGTGCTCTGATGGCCCTGCATCTTCCGAAGCCGCGCACCAAGAAGCCAGCACAGGAGGCGGTCGGTCTCGACGGCCTCAAGGTCTCCGTGGCTACCGCCGCGACCAGCGGTGTGGAAAAGTCGAAGCAGGTCAAGAGCGGGGGGCTGGCGGGGCTGACCAGCAAGGTCTCGGTCAAGCAGCTGCGCAAGGAGCTCGGCAACGAGGGCCTGCGGCAGGCGGCGATCGATGCCGGCCGTACACCGCCGTCGGCGCGCACGTTGCGCCGGTGGGCGCAGCAAGGCCGTATCCCGCACGCCGACGTCCTCGAGCGAGCGCAACGCCGTGCCGCGATCGAACGCCTCGGCGGCATCGATGCCGTGGCCGCGAAGATCGGCCGGTCCCGTTCCGCGGTCTCCCGGTACCGGTCCGGGGAAACGAACGAGTTGCGTGCCGATGCCAGCAAGAAGCTCAAGAACGTCAAGGCCGAGGACATCATGAAACGCGCCGGAGTGTTGCGCCCGGACGGAACACCGAAGAAGGCCGTCATCCGGGTCAAGGGCGGTGTCATGGTCCGTAACGGCGCCGACGAGGGCTACGACTACCGGGTCCGCACCCTGGATTTCGCGAACTCGGACACACCGTTCACCAGTGAGGAGTCCCGCGAACTGGCCGCCGCACTGGCGAATGACGATCACGCCCGAGTCGTGGCACTGCTCGAACGGCACGCCACACTCGACTACCCCGAGAACAAGGGCTTCGACAAGTACAGCGACCAGTTCGGATTCCACTTCGACCACATCGACTCCGTCCACATCGACTGGATCTAAACGCTGGGAACCACCCCCCACCAGCCCGCCGCGGCACGGGTCGGGTGGCCCTTGTCGCATCGCACGTGAAAACACCCGACTCCGGCCCATTCTCGCCGGTAAGCGCCCCAAAAAGGAGCGGGGGCACCCCGACACCCCGTTGAGGGGAAACGCCGAAATGGGTGAATGTAGGCATCAGTGTCCCTTCCGGTAATCGAGGTACCAATGCCCGCCAGACGTTCGAGAACCCGTCGCACGGTCGCGCTGATCGCCACTGCGACCGTCGTCGTCGGCGTCGCTCTTACCGCACCCGCGATCGCCAACGCCGCCCCGACCAACTGCGCGGCGACCTTCAACTTGTTTATCCCCGGAACGTGGGAGACCAACGAGAACGCCGACCCGAACCAGCCCGTAGGCATGCTCGCCCCGGTCGCGGCGGCGATCAAGGCACAGAACGGTGCCCGCGCGCAGATATACACGCTGCCGTACATGGCACGCGCGTTCGACAACGGCCACACCTACGCCGACAGCAAGACCGACGCGGTCAGCAAGGCCACCGCCGTGTTGAAGTCCTACGTCGACGAGTGTAGGGGCGCGAAGATCACGATCACCGGATACTCCCAGGGGGCAGACGCTGCAGGCGATCTCGCGTCGGCGATCGGAAACGATCAAGGTCCGGTCGATGCGGACCAGGTCCTCGGTGTGGCCTTGCTCGCCGATCCCGGTGCCGGCACGAAGGGCGCCGCACCGGTCGGGCCGAAGACCTCCGGGGAGGGGATCGCCGGTCCCCGGTCGGAGGGCATGGGCAAGCTGTCGGGACGGGTCGCCTCGATCTGCGATCCGAACGACCTGTACTGCTCGATCCGCAAGGGCGCCAACCCGTTCCTCGGATCGCTCGGGTCGATCCTGTCGAAGACCCCCGGCAACACCGGTGCCGGCGCCGGTGGAGGGGACGCGGCGGTCGCCAACGCGCTGACCTCGGATTTCAGTGGCGCCGACCTGCCCGGTCTCGGATCGAATGTCGACGCGCTCGGAAGGCAACTGTCCGCCAGCGACACCGGCGGCTCGATCGATGTGAACCAGATCGCCGACTCCGCGACCTCACTGAGTAAGACGCTCAGCCCACTGGCCGACCTGTTGCAGTCCGGGGCCGCGAACACCGCCGCCACCGCGCGGCTGGCTGCAGCCCCGGTGGGCACACCGGAAAACGCGGCCGCACAGGTCCTCACCGCAGCCAGCCAAGCGAACCTGGCCGGTGCACTCGACTCGGTGGCCACGATCGCGAACACCGCAGCCAAACTCTCTAATAACGGCGACACCACACTGCCGGCCACCGCTGCCGAAATCTCTCAACTCGCGGGCACCGCCGCATCACTTGGTAGCCAACTCGCACCCGTCGCCGCCACCCCGGCAGATGCCCTCTCCTCCGCGTCGAGCGTGCTGTCGGTCCTCAAACCGAAGGTCGTCGTCGACCAGGCCCTGAACGTCGTCACCGGCGTCACTGCCCTCGATATTCCGAAGATCCTGCACAACCTGATCGTTCTCCCGCAGAAGATCGCCGCCGGCGATGTCCGCGCCGCCCGCGATGCCGCCCGAGAGCTGAACGTGCAGTTCGAGCCGCTGGTGAAGATGGTCGCCGGTGTCGACTTGAAGTGGGTCTCCCAGATCCTCGCGATCATCCCGGACCCGTCCGGATACACCCAGATCGCAGCGTTGGTCACCAGCATTCTCGGCAACGTCGACGTGATCAAGCTGGCCAACATCGCCGGTCAAGCCCAGGAAATTGCGTGGGCCGCCGCGGACAAGCTCTTTCCCCCGCCCGGGGTACTGCCCGACCCGGTCGGTGCTGCGGCGCAGACCACGGCGTTGATCCCACTCGGTCTCGAACTCGCCTCGGTGGCCGCGAACATGCTCACCGGCAAAGCCGGCAAGACCGACCCCGCGCTGCTCGGCAAGCAGACCAATCCCGTGGGGAACGCGATCACCACGCAGGCGCAGACTCTCGACCTCGCAGGACTCGCCGGGTCGGTGTCGACGATGGCGCAGTCGCAGGGGGCCGAGGATCTCGCCGCGGTAGTCGGGGAGGGCCTGACCGCGGCCAGCTTCTTCGCCTCCGGGGCACACCAGAGCTACCAGAACCTGGTCGTCGACAACGCCGGCCGCAACGCCATCCAGTGGGTCTCGGATTGGCTGAACCTGCAGATCACCCGCGCCGTCTGACGAACCGACCGCGTCCGAAGTCGAATAGGAGCACCGGAAAATTGGCCGCTCGAGTACACCGCCCCACCTCCTGTTGGGTGACCTGCCCGCACTGCGACAAACGCACCTACTTCACACGCAAGGATGCCCGCGCAGCACGCACCCATCACGAAAAGCGCCGCGGCCTGTCGATCTACCCCTGCCCACACCAAGACCAGGACGGCGACCGCTTCCACGTCGGGCTCCGGCCAGAGGGGCTGGGCCGCGGCGCCTTCGACCGCGACACGCTCGCGGACAAGCAGCGGACGGCACTGTACGAAGGCAGGTTCGCAGCCGGGGGTGCGCGGTGACCCTGATGAACGCCAAGGGATCACCCACTACCCCGATTCCACTCGACCCCGGTGGCCGGATCCGCTTCGGCATCGAACCCCGCCGCCCCTACACCGTCCGCGCAATCTCGGAGCACTTCGTCCTCTGCACCCGCCAACGCGACTTCGCCACCACAGGTGACTTCGTCTACACGGTCATCGACTGGCGGAACGGAATCCGCGGCCCGGTCAACGTGATCGGGCAGAGCTGCGACGTGAGCACCGACGAGCGGTGTCGCGACCTCCTTCACGACCTCGAAGCCGGCCGGTGGGAAATCAGCCACCGCAACCGCGTCCAACTCGACATCCTCGATGGAGGCAAGCCCTGACCGCGCTCACACACGAGAGAACTTATCGCGCCACGGGTCTGGTCCCGGTCCTCCGGCCCCTGCCCGACGGTCACCGTGAGGCAATAATGCGCAACATCATTGGGGCGCCCACGGTAAGATGTTCCGTACCTGAGATGACGTGCAAGCTGCGTCGCCGTCGCCGTCGCCGTCGCCGAGCCAACATCGATACCGCCACACCGCCGGCTTCATTAGGCATGGGTTGCCATACCGAAAATGACACCATTGAACCTGAAGGAGACGGTCGCTGAGCTGGGCATTCGACTGGAGTAGGGCGTAGTGTCGTGCGCCGTTTGGCAAGAGCATACGACGTGGGTCGGGTTGGCGCCTCGGGAAAAAGAAGGGTTGCCGACGGGCTGAACGTATTCTTCCCGCAGCATCCATCCAGTCTGAAACGCCAGCTCAGCTCAGTTTTGATCCGAGAGCCTGTCGGAGTACCACCCGCTAGCATCGATGTCGCGGACGGTGAGCAGGCCTTCGAAGAGTCAATGGTTGGCAGTATGGAGTCATGTCTCGGACCAGCCCCACACTTTCCAGAATAGGATCAGTCCCGGTCGAGGAGATCGCCGCTCGCATCCTTCAACACTGTCTGATCGAAGACGGCTCCATCCTCACCCCAGATCGCGGGGTGTGGACCGCGGTGAACCTGCGAGAGCTTCACCGCGAGTATGTCGATGCCCCAGATGTGTCGGCAAAGAACTTCGGGGAGAAGCTCGCCAGCCAGCTCGCAGACACCTCAGACCCGGCCCGTCAATTATTCGCGGAGCTGTACATCCTCAACGTGCTCCCGCTCGACAATTTCCTCCAGACAACGAAGGTCGGGTACATCCAAGGCGTGCTCGACGAGTTGAAAACCCCGGTCGACATACCCGACGACATCGCACATGCGTTCAGCGGCGGCGTGTTCAACGGAGGGAGGGCATTCAGCAGCCGGCGGTGGGCGCAGCTGTCATTCTTGGTCGAGTTTGCCGAGTACTTCAAGTCGCAGTCCATTGCGATTCGAAGAGAAGCTGCGGATCATCCGAACGCGATGAAGCAGCTCGTCCGAAGCACCCGGCCACCGCGAACCGGCACAGCGACAGGCCCTGTTGTACATGTTCCACCCCGAGTACTTTCTGCCGATTGTCAGCACAGCGCAGAGACAGCTACTCCGTGACAAGCTGGCGGCGGACTACCTCTCGACCGGTGCAAGCGATGACCTCGACGCTGACCTGCGTGCAATCGACGATGCAGTCGTCGCCGAGACGGGCGGAGCAGTGGACTACTACACAGAGCCCTTGGTCTCTCGTTGGAAGCCGAAGGCGAAGAAGGACGCGACGAGCGGCGTCGCGCCAGCGGGGACCGTTGATGAAACGGGCGACGAAGACGACACATCCGAGGCGCAGCCGTACTCCGTCGCGGACATCGTCTCGGACGGCGCGTTCCACCCGGCCGACCGTCTCCAGCAGATTTTGAAGCGGTGGGAGAAGAAGAAGAACCTAGTCCTCCAAGGTGCGCCCGGGACCGGTAAGACTTGGCTGGCGAAGCGGCTCGCCTACGCACTGATCGGATCCGCAACCCCGGAGGCGGTTCGTGCCGTCCAGTTCCACCCGAATACGTCCTATGAGGACTTCGTTCGGGGCTGGAGGCCAACCGCGGGTTCTGACGGTGCTGGCCAGCTCGTTCTCAACGATGGTCCGCTCCTTCAACACGCAGAGCGAGCACGTCTCCAGCCGGACATCCCGCACGTGATCGTGATCGAGGAGGTCAACCGAGGCAACCCAGCCCAGGCTTTCGGCGAGATGCTGACCCTGATCGAGAGCACGAAGCGGAGCCCGAAAGATGGACTCACACTGGCCTACCCACGGTCAGAGACGGAACAGTACAACCTCCCCGAGAACCTGTTCATCATCGGCACGATGAACATCGCGGACCGGTCGTTGGCTCTGGTCGACTTCGCACTCCGCCGACGGTTCTGCTTCGAGACCCTCGAACCCGCCTTCACACCGCAGTGGGCGGAGCTGTTGAGCAAGCGCCTCCCGAACAATTCCAATCTTGTGAACAGCATCAAGACGAAGATCGACGCGCTCAACACGCAGATTTCCGAAGATCCAGCGCTGGGGGTCGCGTTCCAAATTGGGCACAGCTTTCTCACACCTGCTGAGACGGAGTCGAACGGCGCTGAGTGGTTCACAGGAGTGGTGGAGAGCGAGATCGCGCCGCTCCTCACCGAGTACTGGTTTGATAGCCCTGACACAGCCGACGCGGCGGTTACGGCTCTGCTCGCATGATCACGGTCGGACAAGGCAAGACACGGATCCCAGTGAGAAGTCTCTGGCTGCTGTTGATCTACGCATCCGACATGCTCGAAGACCTCCGGACAGACGAGCGCCAAGCACTTCTCGCGGGGTCACGAGACGCGGATCTCGCCGACGCGATCGCCGAAGTACTCGTGGTGGAAGTCGAACGTCGACTCCGGCACAACCTGACCGTGAAGTATCGAACCAGAGTCGATGACCTCACCAGGGTGAGAGGGAGGATCGACCACCTCCGGACTAGCTCAGCGCGACTTATGGACCGAGGCCAGGTCGCGTGCCGTTTCGACGAACTCACAGCGGATACCGTCCGGAACCAGTTCGTCTGCCGGGCGTTGCGCTGGGCGAGCCGGATCGTGCAGTCCATGCCACTTGCATCTCGTTGTCGGACAGCTGCATTCCGAATGGAGCGACTCGGCGTGACGGACCGCGCCCCGACCCGATCGGAGATGTCCCAGGACCGGCTCAGCCACCACGATGCTGCAGACCGACGGATGCTCGACGCCGCGAAACTGATCTACGACATGGCGCTGCCAGTCCACGCTGCCGGGAACCGTGTGCTGCCAACCCTCGAGCACGACGATCGCGTCCTTCGAGACCTTTTCGAGGACGCAGTTCGCGGCTTCTTCACGTACAGCCTCGACCGCAACGAGTGGAGGGTGTCTCGATCTACGCTGGTCTGGAAAGCCGCTGGTGATGCGACCTCCCTCGCCCTGCTTCCTCAGCTCAAGACAGATACAGTCCTGGACCAAAAGTCCTCCACGAGGAGGATCGTGGTAGAAACGAAGTTCACTAACGCCCTCACGGTCAACTATGGATCAACAAAGGTCAAGCCCGGGTTCATGTTTCAGCTGTACGCGTACCTGATGTCGCAGACTGGGGCAGGTGATCCAGCCGCGGACAGAGCCGAGGGAGTGCTCCTCTTCGCGCTCACCGAGGGGCAGACACCGGTGGAGAGCGAGGTGGAGATCCAGTCACACCGTGTCCGGGTGCTGTCAGTCGACCTCTCCGGCACTCCACCCGAGATCCGTGAACAGTGGCTGCGATGCGTGAGCTGACAGGGCGTATTCGCCTCGTCGCTGACGCCCGATCGATAGTAAGGTCAGTAACGGTCGTGCTGTATAGCTTGCGGCAGGTCCCGCGCAACGAAGCTGTCGTACTCCAATCCTGCTGACGACCGCCGTTGGCGGTAGACCGAATGGGTCGGCGGTGTCGGACGGGTGCAGTAGGTTGTCGCAATGGTCAACGACAACCAGATCGCGCCAACAACGAAGTTCGAGCAGACGCTGCGGGCGTCGGCCCAGATGCCCGGGGTACGGATCGATAGGAAGGCGTTCCTCCGCAGTGAGTTGAAGCGGTTCTGCTCCGACGACCAGATTGGGCGCGCAATCGCCACGACCCCCGCCGAAGCGGGCGTGCCGCTGAGCGTGATCGACCAGATCGCTAACAGTGTGATTAATTACGAGACAGGCAAAGTGACGACAATCTCGGCTGTGGCGGGCATTCCCGGTGGATTCGTCGCGTTCGGCACGATCCCGGCCGATATCGCGCAGTACTATGGTCACCTCCTACGCGTCGTCCAGAAACTCGCCTACATCTACAGCTGGCCGGACCTGTTTGATGACGATGGGGACGGAATGGACGCCGCGACCGAGAGCATGCTCACACTATTCATCGGTGTCATGTTTGGGGTGAATGCGGCGCAGGCTGGCGTGGCGCAAGTGTCGGCGCTGATCGCGAAGCAGGTGGCGAAGAAACTCCCACAGCAAGCGCTGACCAAGGGCACGGTTTACCCGATAGTCAAGAAGGTCGCGACGGTCCTTGGCGTCCAGATGACCAAGCAGATTTTCGCCAAAAGCGCTGCCAAGATCGTTCCGCTGGTAGGGGCAGTCGTCTCGGGCAGTCTCACGTTCGCCACATTTTTGCCCATGTCCAAGCGGCTCCGGAAGCACCTCGCGAGTCTGCCGTTGACCAAGCCGAGCCACGTGAGCGACCCGCAGTCGTTCGGACGCACGCTCATCGCGGAGTAGTACACGTGGCGTGTCCCCGATGATGAAGCTCCCTAGCCGACCTAATTTGATACCACCGGAAGCTCGTATCCGAGGAGCGATCGCTCGGGCCTGAGCGGTGCCTGACTCACGTTCGGTCCGTCGACCGCTTGACTACATTCTTGGGACCGGATCTACCGGAGTCGTCTAGGTTACTTCCTGCCGGTTCGAGTGTTCGTTTTGACCAGGGCCTAAACGGAGCCGATGACGCCAGAACTCCTCTCAGCCCGCTTCGCCTCTCGGCCAAGGCTCGGTAACAGCTGACAGGGACCGACGACCGCAACCGTCAGCTCTCTCGCCTACATGGCAGACGGACCCGCACGGGGAGAGGACGCCTCTCCCCATCGGGGTCAGTTAACCCGAACGATCATGTAAATGATCGAAAGCAGAGCCAGAACGAGAATCACCTCGGTCATGACCCAACCTCCCTCCGCTACGCAGGGCACCAACCACCGACCGGCAGAAAGTGTCCATCCGCCACGCGTGGGGAGACGGGAGCTTCCCATGGATGATTATACGGCGTCCGGCAACCGAACTTCCTCCGTTGCAGGAGATCTCGAAACACATTCGGTCCGGAACGACGTAGCCATAACAGACCCTTGTGGCCGTAGAACGGCGCTCAGCCTTTCTTGTCTCCTCGGTCGGAATCGGTAGCAGCTGGAGGAGTCAATGCCCGCGCCGCCAACTACAAACCCCGTCGTGCGCGTTCGATCTCTGCTAACGCTGCGGCGCGACCCCGTTCGCTCGCATTGTCGACGGCGGTTGTGGGCGGATTCCGGAGTGGGTCGCTGGGTGAAGCTTCCTGAAGGAACCCAGCTCGACGGAGCACCAGTTCGGCGGACAGATACGGGCTTGAGCTCGCTATCTCCAGGACTTTTGTATAGGCGGACTGTAGTTCGGCCGAGGTTTGGAATCTGCTCGCGAGACCGTCCTTATCGATAATTTGTAGGCACTCACGATATGAGTTCTCTTCACGATCTGCTCTTTCAGCTGCTCGTAGAGCCGACTTCGTCTCCGGTGATCGGTGGTTCTGTGCAAACCGAGCGGTGACAACGGGGCCTCCGCACGCCGGGCAATGCCACTCGTTGTACTTCGAAGCTGCGAGCGACGCCGGTCCGATCAGACCAGTCGCTGCGACAGCCAATGTATTCCGAACGCGGGAGGTGGCCTTCTGTGCGGCGACAGGCTTATCACATGATTGGCAGTACATCCCGCCCTTGACCTTCATTCCCATGTCTTACACTCCTTGCGCAGGGCCGCCGCCGATCACGCGGGCTCTCAGAGTTATACCCCCTGCAGTTGGCGGGTCAGCGATGACTCCCTTATCGCAGCGATGGAGACACTCGGCGTCGCCCCGCCCCTGACTCTGGTGTGACGGCGTCCGCAGCGGTCGTGTGCACTGTCCAATCGTTCTCCTGCTGGAGGTCGTGCGGATACTTGCCTGAAACCTGAATCGGTGCGCCGTGGAGCGCCGTCCCGCGTGTGTCGGTGAAGCGTTGCCAATACGGAACCCTGGTCACCTCAGAACGGCGCTCGGCCCGTTTCGCCTCCGTAACCAGGGTGGGTAACAGTTGGCAAATACCAATGACCGCGACCGGACAGGCCTCGCGCGCAGATGCTGAGCTGGATCATGGTCTGCGACCAAGTCGTGCCCACCCGTCTGGACTCGCACTCCAGTTGTCAAAGCGGCCTTATGTCGCGCAGGGCGGCGACTCCGCCGACCGCGGTGAGCCGAGGTGGATCAGCTTGATCGCCCAGGGCAGGACCCCGGGTCGCCAGAATTGCCGAGCACATCCCAAGGGGTGAGTGACGTGATCCGACTCTCGGTAGGGGCTCGGAAGCGCTTCGGTTTGCCACTCAAAGTTCCTCGCTGCAGATCGAGACACCCGCCTCAAGGACGATTCGCTGGCACAGGACATCGACCGTGCCGGGCACGATGTAGCTACCGGTGGGGTCGATGACCTCGGAGTCCGTGTCGGCGTCATCCTCGGCAATGCCCAGATAGCCGCGATCCAGTCATCTTCGATGAGAACGGTGTCGTTCGGCAGGCGCGGTGTTGGTCGTGCATGGGGCGGGCCTGTCTGCGATGACGGTTCATGCGGTCTCATCGTTGCCACGTGACGTGAATCACGCATGTTCGTTCCCGTCTCCCCCATGCCCGCAGAGCATGGCAGCGGGGTCTTGTTGCCGGTTTCGCCTATCACTGTGCTCCGTTGACGGGCTACTCTCGGCCGGTGGACATGCCCAAACTTCTCGACGGGCGGCTGAAGCTTCGGCACCTGATCCTGGTCGATGCTCTGACCAGGCAAGGGAGCGTCATCGGCGCGGCGGCCGCCTTGCACGTTACCCAACCGGTCGCCACCCGTAGCCTGCACGACCTCGAGTCGATTCTTGGCGTCACGCTGTATGAGCGGGGACCACGGGGGGTCACGCCGACCATCTTTGGCGAGGCGTTCACTTCCCATGCCCGGGCGGTACTAGCGCAGCTGAACCAGGCGGGCCGCCACGTTGTCGAGTTGGCCGACGCCGATCGAGGTACGGTAGTGGTCGGCACCCATCTGGCTGGCTCTAACGTCTTACTCCCGGTGGCGATCGCGCGATTGAAGGCGGAGCGCCCGCTGCTCACTGTGATCGTGCGGGAGGGGTCCCCCGAGGTGCTAATGGTCGAGCTCGAGGCCGGCCGCGTCGACCTCATCGTCGGCCGGCTCACCTCCCCCACCGACGAGTTCGCCGTCCGCAGCACCCTGTATGAGGAGTCCGTCGAGCTGGTCACCCGCGCGGACCATCCGCTCGCCGGCCGGACCGCGCTCACCCTCGACGATGTGCGTGCGTTCCCCTGGATCCTGCCCGGCACCGAGACCGCGCTGCGGCGCGAACTTGAGGAGTTCTACGTACGCCATGGCATTCGGCTTCCGGAGAACCGCGTGGAGGCGACCTCATTCCTCACGGTGCGTCGGCTGCTGGTCGAGACCGACATGATCGCGGTACTCCCGAGCCTAATCGCCCGAGACGATGACAGGCTGACGACCGTTCCCGTTCCACTGGACCCGATCGGGCACAGCGTTGGCATCACTCTCTCGGCCAGCCGGACCCTGAGCCCGTCCGCCGAGGCTCTGGTCGGCAACCTGAGACAGATCGCGGCCGAGATGATTCCCGGACGCGGCAACTGAGTGCACCGCGCCCCTGGCGACACCCGGATCGAGTACACCAGACCCAGGTTTCGGTGCCTATCGGGCGTCGCGACTGCCTTGCACCGCCTGCTGTGTAGAAAACGCAGCCACGCCCCACGGTGATCTTGTAGCTGCGCAGCTCTTCCCTGCCGCGACCGCGTTCGATCGGGACGGACCAACGCCACCGATGGGCGTAGCACGCTGCGCCGGGCTCACAACAGGGCTCACCAAACCCGTGCTATGCCTTCACTGCATAGCGTGAACCGGATTATGCATTTGATTGGCATCGTTGCTCGCGCCACAGTTGACGCATGACGAGATCGAGTGAGGGCTGGATTCGCAATTTCGTGGACGGCGGATTCGTCGATCCAGACGAGAACCGCGGATTTGACAAGTCCGATCCGGCGACCGGTCACGTGTTCACCCGGGTGCACGAGGCGGATGAGGCATTGGTCGATCGCGCGGTCGCGTCCGCCCGCCGTGCGCTCGACCACGGTTGGTCTGACACACCAGTGCGCGAGCGGGTGGCGCTGCTACGGCGCGCCGCGGACCGGATTGAGGAGCGGTTCGAGGAGTTCGTTGCGGCGGAGATCGCGGACACCGGAAAGCCGGTTACGCAGGCTCGCGAACTCGATGTTGCCAGGGCACCGGCCAACTTCCGTGCCTTTGCCGACATCGCGGCCACGGCAGGGCAGGAATCGTTCATCACCGACCTCACCGGCGGGAAGCAGGCGCTGAATTATGCGGTGCGCAAGCCGCTCGGGGTGGTGGCGGTGATCGTGCCGTGGAACTTGCCGCTGCTGCTGCTGACCTGGAAGGTCGCGCCGGCGCTGGCCTGCGGCAACGCGGTGGTCGTCAAGCCAAGTGAGGAAACACCCTCGACCGCCACTCTGCTCGCCGAGGTGCTCGAGGAGGTCGGACTGCCACGGGGTGTGTACAACGTGGTCCACGGTTTCGGATCCGGCTCGGCGGGAGAGTTCCTGACCGCGCACCCGGGCATCGACGGAGTGACCTTCACCGGATCCTCCGCCACCGGCACGCACGTGATGAGAACCGTTGCGCCGCGCGTTCGGCCGGTGTCCTTCGAACTGGGTGGCAAGAACGCCGCGGTGGTGTTCGACGACGTCGACCTCGATGAGGCACTCACCGGGCTGAGCCGGTCCGTCTTCACCAATACCGGGCAGGTGTGCCTGTGTACCGAGCGGGTGTATGTGCAGCGCAAGATCTTCGACGACATCGCAGACGGCCTCGCCGAGCGGGCCGCGCGTTTGCGGATGAGCACCCCGGCGGACGCCGCCACCACGACGGGACCACTCATCTCTCAGGCTCACCGGAAGAAGGTCCTCGGCTACTTCGAGCTAGCGGAGCAGGCCGGTGCCAAGGTCATCGCCGGCGGCGGCGTTCCCGATCTGGGTGCTGCGCTGAACTCCGGATCCTGGATCGAGCCGACCCTGTGGACCGGCCTGACGAACGCCGACCGTGCGGTGCGTGAGGAGATCTTCGGCCCGGTCGCGGCGTTGATCCCTTTCGACACCGAGGAGGAGGCGGTTGCGCTCTCCAACGACACCGAGTACGGGTTGGCGGCCACGGTGTGGACCAACGACATCCGGCGGGGTCACCGGGTCGCGCAGCAGATGCGTGTCGGCATCTCCTGGATCAACACCTGGTTCACGCGAGAGCTCCGCGCGCCATTCGGCGGTGCCGGGCTTTCCGGGATCGGACGTGAGGGTGGCGAGTCCTCGCTGCACTTCTACACCGAACCGACGAATGTGTGCGTGCAACTGTGACGGGACAGGGGACGATCATGAGCACGAACCTGATCGCGGCAGCGGCCGATCGGCTGCGCCTCGCGGACGAGACCGGGAGGGCTGCCGCACCGGTGCGAGAGTTTTTGGGTGAGAACGACCTTGACGCGGCCTATGCGGTGCAACGCGAAGTGATCGGTGCGCGGGTCGGCGCGGGTGCCCGCGTGGTCGGCGCAAAGATTGGCCTGACGGCGCCGGTGGTCCAACAGCAGTTCGGTGTCTTCCAGCCCGACTTCGGGATCCTGCTCGACGACATGATGTATGGCCACGGCGAGACTGTGCCGTACTCGCGGTTCCTGCAGCCGCGTGCCGAGGGCGAGATTGCATTCGTCCTCGGCCGCGACATCGACGTGCCCGGCGCCACCGTGGCAGAGGTGCTGCGGGCCACGGACTTCGTGCTACCGGCGGTCGAGATCGTGGATTCCCGGATCGCGAACTGGGATCTCACGATCACCGACACGGTCGCGGACAATGCGTCCAGTGGCGCGGTGGTGCTCGGCGCCACACCGGTGGCGCCGACCGGACTCGATCTAGCCCGGACCGGGATGGTGCTCGAGCGCGACGGCGAGCCGGTCTCCTTCGGAGCCGGGCACGCTTGCCTGGGGTCGCCGGTGGTGGCGGTGACCTGGCTGGCGCGCGAATTCGCCCGACGCGGACAACCACTGCGAGCCGGTGACGTGATCTTGTCGGGCGCTTTGGGGCCCATGGTCCCGATCACCGCCCCGGGCACGTTCCGGCTCCGACTCGACGGAATCGGTGAGGTCGACGCCGTCATCGAGGAAGGACAGCCATGAGCAGGGAACAGGCGGGAACAGTCGCGGTCGCCGTGATCGGATCCGGCAACATCGGCACGGACCTGATGATCAAGGTGATGCGTCTGTCACGGTCACTGCGCATGGGCGCGATGGTCGGGATCGACCCGGCGTCGGACGGACTGGCCAGGGCTGCGCGTATGAAGGTGCCGACCACCCACGAGGGCATCGACGGACTCGTGTCGATGCCCGAGTTCGACAAGATCAGGGTGATCTTCGACGCCACCTCGGCGAAGGCGCATCTCCGAAACGCGGAGATCGCACGTGAGCACGGCAAACTGATCATCGACCTGACCCCGGCGGCGATCGGCCCTTTCATCGTGCCGTCTGTCAACCTCGACGAGCACCTCTGCGCGGACAACGTCAACATGGTCACCTGTGGCGGCCAGGCCACAATCCCTATGGTCGCCGCCGTTTCCAGGGTGGCGCCGGTGGCCTACGCGGAGATCGTCGCGTCGATCTCGTCGCGATCGGCCGGTCCGGGAACCCGGGCGAACATCGACGAGTTCACCGAGACGACCAGCGAGGCGATCCGCGTCGTGGGCGGCGCCGAGGTCGGCAAGGCGATCATCGTCCTCAACCCGGCGGAGCCGCCGATTGTCATGCGCGACACCGTGTACTGCCTCGTCGAAAGAACCGACGGTGCAATCGATCTTGACAAGATCGCCGCTTCGGTGGCGCAGATGGCCGAGGCGGTGCAGGAATACGTCCCCGGCTACACGCTCAAGCAGGAAGTGCAGTTCGACGAGTTCACCGACGTCGTGGTACCGGCGCTCGGGCGGGCGATCTCCGGGGTGAAGGTGTCGGTCTTCCTGGAGGTCCTCGGTGCGGGTCACTACCTGCCCGACTACGCGGGCAATCTCGACATCATGACCTCCGCGGCGCTACGTGCCGCCGAGCGGATCGGCGAGCTGAGGGGATGGTTCAGCGCATGAGAATCTACGTTCAAGACGTCACGCTGCGCGACGGCATGCATGCGATGGGGCACATGTACACCCTCGACCAGGTCCGGGCGATCGTCTCCGCACTCGACGCCGCCGGGGTCGCCGCGATCGAGGTCGCACACGGCGACGGGCTCGGCGGATCGAGCGCCACCTACGGTTTCGGCGCGCACTCCGACGAGGCGTGGATTTCCGCTGCCGCAGAGGTGATCACGAACGCCAAGCTCACCACGTTGCTGCTTCCCGGCATCGGCACCATCGAGCACCTTCGCCGTGCCCGCGATCTCGGTGTGCAGAGCGTGCGCATCGCAACCCACTGCACCGAGGCCGACATTAGCGCCCAGCACATCGAATGGGCGCGCGAACACGGC
Organism: Rhodococcus sp. JS3073; assembly: GCF_026810085.1. Lineage (NCBI taxonomy): Bacteria > Bacillati > Actinomycetota > Actinomycetes > Mycobacteriales > Nocardiaceae > Rhodococcus > Rhodococcus sp. JS3073. Next base: position 693,858 of record NZ_CP113952.1, read on the forward strand.
ATGGACGTGTCCGGGTTTCTCATGATGAGCCACATGGCCACCCCGACCGAGCTTGCCGAACAGGCGGCGCTCATGGAGTCGTATGGCGCGCACTGTGTGTACGTCACCGACTCCGGCGGGCGGCTGACGGTGAAGGACGTCGCCGAACGGGTGGACGCGTACCGGCAGGTACTTTTCGGCCGGACGGAGATCGGCATCCATGCGCACGAGAACCTGTCGCTGTCGGTGGCCAACAGCGTCACCGCCGTGCAGAACGGCGCCTACCGCGTGGACGTCGCACTCGCCGGTCAGGGGGCCGGCGCGGGCAACTGTCCGGCCGAACCCTTCGTCGCTGTGGCGGACCTACTCGGCTGGGAGCACGGCTGTGACCTGTTCGCGCTGCAGGACGCGGCGGACGACATCGTCCGACTTCTGCGCGCCAGCCCGGTCCAGGTCGACCGCGAAACCCTCACACTTGGCTACGCCGGCGTGTACTCCAGCTTCCTGCTGCACGCCGAACGCGCCGCGCTGCGGTACGGGCTCGACGCCCGCGCGATCCTGCTGGAAGTCGGCCGCCGCAAACTCGTCGGCGGCCAGGAAGACATGATCGTCGACATCGCCCTGGACCTGGTCCGGCAGCGCGATGCTGAACTCGTGGGGAGTGAAACACGATGAACACCAAAACAATCGACGTCACGGCGCTCTCCGCGCGGCTGGACGAGGCGCAGCGTACTGTGACCGACACGACGAGCCTGGCCGCCAGCCACGACATCGGCATCGGCGTCGACGACGCGTACCGGATCCAGAACGCGCTGATCGACCGCCGGCTGGCCCGCGGCGAGTCCCTCGTCGGGGTAAAGCTCGGCTTCACCAGCAGAGCGAAGATGGCCCAGATGGGGGTCTCCGAGGTGATCGTCGGCCGACTCACCGATACCATGCGGATCCCCGACGGCGGCAACGTGGACCTGTCACGGTTTATCCACCCCAAGATCGAGCCGGAGATCGCCTACCGTCTTGCCCGCGACGTTGACTTGGACGATCCGATGGGGGACATCGAGTCCTGTGTGGATGCGGTCGCCCCGGCCATGGAAATCATCGACTCGCGGTACCGGGATTTCCGTTTCACGTACACCGATGTCGTCGCCGACAACACCTCGGCCGCGGGCTACGTGATCGGCCCGTGGCTGGAGCCGCAGGACGTGGCGAACCGCGCGGTGCGCTTGGACGTCGGAGCCGAGACCGTAACCGGCTCGACGGCCGCGATCCTCGGCAATCCGGTACGTGCCCTGCATGCTTTGCTCGACATCAGCTGTCGCCGGAGGATCCCCCTGCGCGCCGGTGAGGTGATCCTCGCCGGCGCGGCAACGGCGGCGATCCCGTTCACTGCAGGCACCGCGCAGTGCGACATTGCCGGACTCGGACGCGTCACGGTGAAGGGAATCGCATGAGCGAGAATGGAAACAGCGCAAAGGTCATCGATCGTCTCGCGATGCCCCGCGGTCGATTCCCCCATGTGAAGGTGGCCGGCGACTTCGCGTACGTCTCCGGGACGAGCTCCCGGCGCCCCGACAACACCTTCGTCGGGGTCGAGGTCGACGAGATGGGCACCACTGACCTCGACATCCGGGTGCAGACCCGAGCCGTGATCGAGAACATGCGCGCCATCCTCGCCGGGGTCGGGGCCGAGCTGTCCGATCTCGTCCAGGTCACCGCGTACCTGGTGTCGATGAACGACTTCGGCGGCTACAACGAGGTCTACGCCGAACTGTTCGACGAGTCCGGGCCCACCCGCACCACCGTCGCCGTGCACCAGCTCCCGCACCCGTATCTACTCATCGAGATGCAGGGCATCGCATATCTGCCCCACCGCCAGACCCACACGACTCCGGAGGCCACGTCATGACCACCATTCCGCCGACCATCGACTTCCAGAAGTGGATCGTCGAAAACGAGCACCTGCTCAAGCCCCCGGTCAACAACCAGACCATGGCCATGGGTACCGACTTCATCGTCCAGGTCGTCGGGGGGCCGAACCAGCGCACCGACTTCCACCTCGATCCGTACGAGGAGTGGTTCTACCAACTCAAAGGCGACATGCACGTCAACGTGATGACCGACAGCGGTCCACACACGGTGCACATCCGGGAGGGCGAGACCTGGCTGCTGCCCGGCAATCTTCCGCACTCGCCGCAACGCCCCGAGGCCGGGTCGATCGGCCTGGTCATCGAGCGCGTCCGCCAGGAGGGAACGCTGGAGAAGTTCCAGTGGTACTGCATGAACTGTGACGCCCCGATCCACGAGGTAGAGCTCCAGGTCCGCGACATCGTGGCCGACCTACCGCCCGTCTTCACCCGGTTCTACGAGAGTGTGGAGGCCCGCACCTGCGGGAACTGCGGAACACTCCACCCCGGCAAGGGGTGAGACGTGTCCGGAATGATCGATATCCACACCCACTACGTGCCGAACGGCTGGCCGGATCTGACCGCGGACGCCGGACCCGATGCGCCCTGGCTTCGGGTCGAGACCGAGTCGGACGCGATGATCATGATGGGCACCCGGGAGTTCCGCCGCATCCAGGCGGACTGCTGGGACGCCGAGACCCGCCTGCGGGACATGGACGCGGACGGGGTGCACACCCAGGTCGTCTCACCCACGCCCGCATTCTTCAACTACGACAGGTCGGGCGACCAAGGTTCGCGGATCGCACGGATCCTCAACGACCTGGCACTGGAGATAGTCGAGCCGGCCACCGACCGACTGATCCCATTCTGTCAGGTTCCGCTGCAGGACACCGACGCCGCCTGCCGGGAACTCGAGCGGTGCCTGGCCAACGGCCACCGCGGTGTCGAGATCGGCAACCACGTCGGCGACCGCGACCTCGACAGCGAAGGCGTCGTCACGTTCCTCCAGCACTGCGCCTCCCTGGACGTTCCGGTGTTCGTGCACCCGTGGGACATGTCGAGTTCGCCGCGGCTGGACCGGTGGATGGCGCAGTGGCTGACCGCGATGCCAGCCGAGACGCACCTGTCGATCCTCTCGTTGATCCTCGGGGGCGTCTTCGACCGGATCGACGAGGGGCTGAAAATCGGATTCGCCCACGGCGGTGGGTCGTTCGCATTCTGGCTGGGGAGGATGGAGAACGCCTGGCATAGCCGCAACGACGTGATCGGGACGTCGGACTTCCCGCCGTCGCACTATCTCGGCCGGTTCTACGTCGACTCCGTGGTATTCGACGAGCGGGCCCTGCGCCTGCTGGTCGACACCATCGGCGCCGAGAGGGTCATGGTGGGCAGCGACTACCCATACCCTCTCGGCGAGCGCCCCGTCGGCGAGGTGGTTCGCAAGAGCGAGTTCCTCGACGAGACTGCGCGACAGCTGATCACGCGATCGAACGCGGAGAGGTTCCTCGGATGCACCACCGAAGGAGTACAGGGATAGCGACAATGCACACCCTGCTGACGAAGGCCACTGGTCGCATATCGGGATGGGCGCATGTGCCCGATGAGGACCATCGTGTCGTCCCTGTGACAAGTCAGATGTAGGGAGGGCGGGAGTTATGCCAAACGTACACATCCCCGCGTCACCGGGACCACGCGTCGCAGAACGCGATGTGATTCTCCGCGTTCGTGGGATTCGATCGGTCGTCCATACCCCCGACGGTGATTTACCGGTGCTCGACGACGTCAACTTCGACCTGCGTATTGGTGAGCGCCTCGGGGTGGTCGGCGGACCGCACTCCGGAAAATCCGCTCTCGCCCGTGCGCTGCTCTGGGCAGCAGAGCCACCCCAGGAGTTGACTTCCGGGACTCTGGAACTCTCTGGCAGACCGCTTCATTCGCTCGGCGAACAGCGGTGGCAGGACGTGCAGTGTCGGCGGGTGGCGCTACTCGACGACTATGTTCGTGGAGTTGACCCAGGTTGGTCGATTGGGCGCCAGATTACCTCGGCTGTCAGTCGCCGCGGTGGCACCACCGAAGCATCTGCTCGACACAGTGCTGTAGAGCTGCTCGACGAAGTGGGGATGCCTAACCCGGCGCGCGTGTACGGGTATCTCGTGAACGAGCTCACCGCCGAGTTACAAATCCGCGCAATGCTCGCGCTGGCGCTCGCACGCGAACCGGCAGTACTTGTTGTGGACGAGCCGCTGGCACACCGAGACCCACTGATGCGCCGACAGATCCTCGGTGCACTACAGCAGGTCTCGGACTCGCGCGGCATGGCGGTAGTGGTGACCGGACGTGATCTTGACGTCTTAGCCTGCCACTGCGACACGCTGCAAGTCCTGCTCGCTGGCAGGACCGTCGAACGGGGTCCAGCCAAGCAGGTGGCCACCAGACCGCGCCACCGATACACGGAGGCACTGCGCCTCGGACACGGGTTCACCGAGAACAACGACAGATCGCACGCAGCCTTCGGGTGCGCATTCGAACCAGAATGTGCGGTAGGACGAGGTCACGCGGAATGCCGACAAGTCACGCCTGGACCCACTGCCTTCTCGTCCCAGTATGGGTCGGTCACGGCAAAATGCCACCACCCGACAGGCAAAGCACCTGCAAGGAACGTGTCGGGCCGCCGCAGGGCGCAGCGCCCGCCGGGCTGATCGAGCTGCGCAGCCGAGCACTCCGCGAACCACACGACCGACCTGCTGGGTCCTATCCCAAATGCCCAAACACTAACAACCAATCGATCGGAAGTGATGACATGACAACACAGTGCGATGCGACTCAGGCTGCGGTATCGCGTATTGGCACGATCCTCCAGGAACGCGGGCTCGACGTAGTGCTGCTACTCGGGCTCGAGAACGTACAGTTCGCCGCAGGGGCACCGCTGCGCTCAGCGAGTGCCCTCGATCGCCCCAACGTGATCCTCGTTGACCGTGACGGAAAGGGCGTAGTCTTCACGAGTCAAGAAACGGTGTCGACAGTGGGGCTAATGGCACCGAGTCTTGAAGTCCTGGGCTACGACGAACGCGGCGCACGGTTCCCCAACGGTATCGTCGACCGCGTCGCGGACTACCTGTCCAGCATGTATGCCAGTACCGCACGACTCGGCTTCGAGGCCGACCGCATGCCCGTGGTCGCGCACGCGATGCTCCACCGGCTACTCCCCGCGGCGGACCTAGTCGAGTTCGATGATGCCCTCCGATTGCTGAGAATGGTCAAGAGCCCTCCCGAGATCGCCACAATTGCGGAGGCGGCAGCCCTCACCGAGCAGGCACTTGCTCGTACCATCGCGGATCTGTCGGCGGGCATGACTGAGCGTGAGGTGGCTGACCGACTCGTTTCCCACATGCAGTCCGCCGGATTCTCGACGGTCGACCCACTAGTCGGCGGCGGACCAAACGCGGCGCGTATCGGCCCGCCCACCGCGCGGCGATTCGAAGACGGGGACTGGGTTCGGTTGGACGTCAAGTCCCGCTACCAGGGATACTTCTACACGGACGCTGGTCGAATGGCCGTAGTCGGCAAACCCGACCAGGCGCAGCAGGATGCCTATGCCCGGCAGTACGAGCTGAACCGGCGTGTCATCGAGTACATGGGCCCGGGCCGCCGATGTGGCGACGTCTATCTCCACGCCCGCCGTGAGTGTGAAAATCTCGGTATCGAGCTGTTCAACTACGGGCACATCGGCATCGGTCACGGGATCGGTGTCGGTGGAACCGAGCGGCCGGTGCTGCACGAACGCGACGACGTGATCCTCGAGCCCGGCATGATCGTCAACATCGAACCCAACACCTACGGGCCAGACCGGGAAATCCTTCATATCGAGGACATGTTGCTGATCACCGACGAGGGCGCGGACCCGATCTCGCACCGCGAAGACTGGACCACACTGCGATCGACCGGGGGCCTACCGTGAGCGGATCCCACGCCCCGAACACGGTCGACCTGGTGGTACGAAACGCCGACTGGGTAGTCACGATGGCGGGGATCGACATCGAGGGCGGCTGGGTGGCCTGCGACGCCGGTGTCATCACGGCGGTCGGGCCGAGTGGACACGAGCCTGTTGCCCGGCGCACCCTCGACGCCCGCGGGGCAATCGTGACGCCCGGTCTGGTGAACGCGCATCACCACCTGTTTCAGAATCTGACCCGCGCCTATGTGCCGGCCTGCGCGAGCGGGCTCGAAGAATGGCTGGGCCACCTACGTCCGATCTGGGCACGCCTGGACGAGGACACGGCCTACTTGTCGGCCTGGATCGGACTGGCCGAGCTGGCGCTCGCCGGATGCACTACCACGGCCGACAACATATACCTGCATCCCAAACCCGGGCTGGTCGAGGCGTCGATCACAGCGGCCACGGAGCTCGGGATGCGGCTCGACCCGTGCCGGGGGTTTGTCGACATTGCCAGGATCCCGGTCGACGGAGCGCAGGACGAGGAAACGATCCTCCGCCGGAGCGAGGAGCTGTTCGTCGCATTCCATGACCCGAGCCCCGCCTCCCGCACACGGATATCGCTCGGTCCGACGGCCCTGGCCGCCACCAGTTCCCGCCTGCTCGAACGCTCGGCCGAGCTGGCCTCTCGGTTCGATGCCCGGCTGCACCTGCATCTGTTCGAGCAACAGGGTGAGGCCGCGGCCTCGCTGCGCGACTTCGGCCGCCGCCCCGTCGACGTGCTCGTCGACGCCGGCTGGTCGGGGCGCGCGTGGATCGCCCACGGCATCTACACCACCGAGGCCGATGTCGCCGCGCTGTCCGCGGCAGGTATTGGCGTGGCGCACTGCCCGAGCTCCAACCTGATGCTCGGTGGCGCCGCTGCCCCGGTGACCGCGCTGCGGCAGGCGGGCTGCGGTGTCGGTCTCGGCACGGACGGTGCCGCGTCCTCCGGCCTAGCGCAGCCGTGGCTCGAGGCCAGGACCGCGTTACTCCTCGCGCGCGAGCACAGCGGGCCCGCTGCGATGACGGCGCGCGAGGCCCTCGCCATGGCGACACTTGGTGGGGCGCACTGTCTCGGCCGCGATGGCGAGGTGGGCGCGCTCGCGCCCGGGCTGCAGGCGGACCTTGCCGTGTGGGATACCGGCGGGATCGGATATGCCGGCGCGGGCACCGACCCGGTCGAGGCCTGGCTGCGGTGCGGACCGCCGACTGTGCGCCACACCGTCGTCGCCGGTCGGCCGATCGTCACTGACGGCGCACTGGCGGTCGACGGACTCGAAGAAAGGCTCGAGTCGCACGCGAAGTATGCACAGTCTTGGCAACAGCACTTGGCCACGACGCCCTAGCGTCGTGGCCAACCAGATGAAGGGAACGGAAAATGAAGGTCGGAGTGGACGGTCGCAAGCTGCCTGGCGCAGCACGCCGCACGGCGGTGGAGAATCTCGACTACGCGGCGGAGCTAGGTATGGACGGTGTCTTCTTCCGGACGGTCCTGGACATCACACCCACACTCGACCGTCAGGTGCTCAAGGAACTTCGGCAGCGCGCCGACGAGCGGGAACTCTACCTCGAGATGGGCCTGGCGAAGGTCAACCCCTACGCGAACGCCGAGGCACCGGAGGTGCGCGAGCTCGGCGACGGTGACTATCGCCTCGGCATGATCCGGATGATGGAGGCGTGCACCGAGATCGGCTGCAACGAACTGTGGGTCGGCACCGCCAACTACAAGCCACGGCTGCCCGGGTACTTCGTCTTCGACCGGTTCCGCACCGACGTTTCGTGGACCGAACAGCTCACGGCCACCGAACGCTTTCTCGGGTCGCTCGCTCCGGTGGCGCGAGACCTCGGTTGCCACCTCAATGTCGAAACACATGAGGAGATAACCTCGTTCGAAGTCGTGAACATTGTCGAGGCCATCGGTCCGGATGCCATCGGCGTGACCTTCGATCCTGCAAATGTGGTGGCCCGCGCCGAGGATCCGCTCGCCGCCGCCCGCCGAGTGGCCCCCTATGTGCGCATGAGCCACGTCCGCGACGTCGCGATGTTCACCACCGACTACGGTATCGGTCGCATGCTGGCACCGTGCGGCGAGGGTGTCATGGACTGGCCGGCGATCCTTGCGGCCCTGGCCGAGTACCGACCCGAACTGCAGCTGTCCATCGAGAACTCGCGGGACCGCACGATCATGCCGATCCACGTGTACGACCCCACGTGGCTCGCGGCGCACCCCGACCTCACCACCGCCGAGCTCGCCGAGATCTTCCGGCTCACAAGGGAATACGAACGGCGTGCCGCCGAGGGAGAACGCCCCTCCGTGACGCACCTGACCGGGACGCCCTGCGACGAGGCCGAGCAGAGCCGGTTCATCACCGAGACCGCAGCCTATCTGCGTGACGTCGCCGAATCCCTCGGTGCGGGTGGAGTGAGGCGGTGAGAACCCGGATCACGGCCCGCTTCGTCGTCGGATACGACGGGACCGACCACCTCGTGTACGAGAACGGCGAAGTTGTCTATGAGGACGACCAGGTCATCCACGTCGGTCACGGATACGACGGCCCTCTCGACGCCGACCGCGACGAGGGCCTGGCGCTCGTCGGCCCCGGCTTCGTCGACCTCAACGCGCTCGGCGACATCGATCACGCGATCTTCGACACCTATCAGGATGCGGAGCTGGCCAAGGGGCTGCGCTGGTCCGCCGATTACCTCGCCCGGCGACACGACGTGTTCACCTCCGATGAGGAGGCCTTCAAGCGGCGCTACGCCTTCGGCCAGCTGCTGCTCAACGGAATCACGACCGCCCTCCCCATCGCCTCGGAGATCTACAAGGGGTGGGCCGAGACCTACGACGAGATGGCCTCCGCGGCCGAGAGCGCCGCCGAAGTGGGGCTACGCGTGTACCTGGGGCCGAGCTTCCGCTCGGCGGTGCCGATCATCGACACGGATGGACGCGGGCGACTGCACCACGACCCCGCACTCGGCGAGCGGGGACTGGACGAAGCGATCCGCTTCGCCCGCGATGTCGACGGCCACCGTGCTGGACTGGTCCGCGGCATGCTCGCACCGTCGCGGATCGAGACCATGGACCTCGCGGCGCTTCGACGCGCACGCGAGGCCAGCGACGACCTCGGCTGCCCGATCAGGCTGCACGCCGGGCAGACCCTGGACGAGGTCGACGTTCTTCAGCACGAACACGGCCTGCGGCCGATCGAACTGCTGGAGAGCATTGGCTTTCTCGGACCGCGAACCCTCATCCCGCACGCGTGGGCGGTGTCGGGGCACAGCCAGATGCCGGCTGCTGCGCATCTAAGCAGCGACCTCGATGTGCTCCGTGACAGCGGCACCACGGTCATCTTCTGTCCGATGGCGGTCGCCCGGTACGCGGTCGTGCTCGAGTCCTTCGACCGGTATCTCAGCCACGGGATCCGGCTGGGGATGGGCACCGACACCGCGCCACCGGACATGATCCGGGCCATGGACACCGGAATGGTGCTCACGAAGGCCATCGAGCGGTCCAAGTCCGCCGGATCGTGCCGGGACCTATATCGGGCGGCCACCGTCGGCGGCGCCGACGCATTGGGTCGGCCGGACCTCGGGCGCCTCGCTCCCGGGACGCAGGCCGACATCACCGTCGTCGACCTGACCGGCACCCGAGTCGGTCCCGTCGACGACCCAATCCGAACCCTCGTCCTCAACTGCAACGGCCGTGACGTGAAAACCGTTGTGGTCGCGGGACGGACGGTCGTCGAGGACGGCGCGCTGCCCGGCGTCGACCCCGAACGCGACCGCGCACGAGCCCAGCACTACCTGGATCGGTACCGGGCGAGCTACACCGATCGCGACTACCTGTCGCGAAGGGAGCACGACCTTTTCCCCCCCACCTTCCGGACCGTCGCGGTGCCGAGATGACCGCCGCGTCGGGGCATCCATCCTCGATCCGCGCCGACCTGCTCCTCGAGCACGGCGTCGTGGTCACCATGGATCCGCAGCGGCGGATTATCGAGGACGGTGCGGTCGCCGTTGTCGGAGACCGCATCGCCGCGATCGGTACCACGACCGACCTGCGGCGCGACTACACGACCGCAGAGACGATCGACTGTGCCGGCCAGATCGTGCTGCCCGGGCTTGTCGACGCCCACGGTCACGGCGGCCACGCACTGCTCAAGACGATCGGCGTGGACACCCTCTCCTGGTGGATGCGCATCGCCACGCGAACCTACTTCGAGCACACCTCGAGCGAGTTCTGGCACGCGGACGGGCAACTCGCCGCCCTCGAACGGCTGAAATTCGGGGTCACCTGCGGAGTCAGCGTCCTCGGATCGCAGCCGCGGTCGGACGTCCCGGAGTTCGGGGCCGCACACGCCCGGGCATACGCGGAGGTCGGCCTCCGCGCGGTGCTTGGCGTAGGGCCGTGCGGCCTGCCCTGGCCCCGCGAAGTCGGCTACTGGGTGGGCGACGAACACCGTCGCACAACCGTGTGCTTGAACGAGATGATGGCGGGTGCCGAGGCAACAGTCCGCGAGTGGCACGGCGGCGCCGACGGCAGGATCCGCGTCTACGTCACCCCCTACACGATGGTGCCGTCCCTGAACCCTGGGGGCCCGACCGCTCCCGACCTGGCCACCGAGCTGACGGCGGAGGATCTCGAGCAGACCGAACGGGTCCGCGACCTCGCAGCTCGGTATTCAACCAGGATTCACACCGACGCGTTCGGCGGGATGATCGAGCTGGCACACCGCCGTGACCCGAACGCGCTGCTCGGGCCGGACGTGCACTTCCAGCACGGGTTCGGACTCTCCCGTCGGGAGGTCGCAATTCTCGCCGAGACGGGGACCGGGGTCACCCACGGTCCCGGCGTCGTGGTCGGTGCGCTCCGCGGGCGGTGCCCGGTCCCCGAGCTCCTCGACGCCGGCGTCACCGTCGCGGTCACCACCGACGGATGCGCACCGATGTCCTCCTTCGACCTGTTCACCGCGATGCGGCAGGCCCAGACGCTCTCCCAGCTCCAGCTGCGCGATGTGTCAGTGCTGCCACCCGGAAAGCTGTTGGAGATGGTGACTATCGATGCCGCACGTGCGCTCGGCTGGGACGACGAGATCGGCTCTTTGGAGCCGGGTAAGGCCGCCGACATGATCGTCGTGGACACCCGGCAGCCGCATCTACAGCCGGTGCACATGCCGGTGCACACGCTGGTGTACAAGGCGAGCGGGCAGGATGTCGGCACGGTGGTGGTGGCCGGTCGTGTCCTGATGCGTGATCGAGTGCTCCAGCAGCTCGACGAGGCGCAACTGGTCGAGCACGCCGTCGACGAGTCTCGCCGGGTGGTCGCGCGCGGCGGCCTCGAACGGTTTATCACGTTGCCGGCCTGGGGAACCTCCAGGCAGGTCTTCGATCACCCGGTTCCCTTCGGACAGTGATGATGATCGCGACGTGAGCCTGAATATTCAGGCACTGATCACCCTCGACCGCCCGGCGAAGATACTCCCTCCGACCGAGAGACACACTGTCTCGCCGGTCGGGCACTGCGTGCCCCAACAACGACGAGAACGAAGTATGAATGCTACCGCCCGACGTCTATCCCGACGGCGGTCACGAGCGGCTAAGAATCCACAGGGCAGACAACCGAACGCGCTCGACGGGGCGCTGACTCACTGGCGCAACTCGCTCCCACAGGAGCACGGTCTCCTCTTCGCGACCGGTACGTGATCGCGCTGGAGGCTGCGGTCGGATTGGTGGCCTCGTGCCCGTTCCGCATGAGGAGGTTCCAGAATGAGGCCCACGCTTGATAGGGGCGCCTCATTGGTGCCACCTGTCGCCGACCCGGTATGCCCACAGGGTATGGCAAAGCCAAGATTCAGCATTGGTGCGCCATGTCACAATTGGCAAGACTTAGGGGAGCAACACACCGCCGCCCCACGAGACGGACCACCATCGTTGTGGCGGCGGTGCCAACGAAATATTCGATCTTACGACCCACCGATAGGTCACACATGAACGAGAGCTCTCCCCAGAAAACCGGCGCCCCAATCGACAAGGGCGCCCGCCGAGTCGCACTCGCAACACTGTCCGGCACCGTCCTCGAGGGATACGACTTCTTCATCTACGGGACGACAGCGGCACTGATCTTCAACTCGCAGTTCTTCCCCTCACTCAGCCCCACAGTGGGCACCCTCGCCGCATTCAGCACTTTCGCCGTCGGGTTCGCCGCCCGCCCGATCGGCGGACTCGTCTTCGGACACTTCGGCGACCGGATCGGACGCAAGTCGACCCTCGTGGTCTCCCTGCTCATGATGGGCATCGCGTCCACCCTGATCGGTGTAGTTCCCAACTACGCGGCAATCGGAATCTGGGCACCGACCCTGTTGGTCATACTTCGATTCATTCAGGGCGTGGCCCTTGGCGGCGAGACCACAGGTGCGACGCTGATGTCCATGGAGCACGCCCCGCAGGGGCGGAAGAACCTGTTCGCCGGCTTCCCTCAGATGGGCACGCCCGCCGGCCTTGTCCTCGCCAACCTGACCATTCTCGCCACGACCACCCTGATGTCCGACGAAGCCTTCACGTCCTGGGGCTGGCGCATCCCGTTCCTGCTCAGCATGGTTCTTGTCCTGCTCGGCCTCATCGTCAGACTCCGGATCACTGAATCCCCCTCCTTCGCCAATGTCGTCGACAACGACGAGGTAGTGAAGTTCCCCCTCGCCGAATCGCTGAAGGTCGGATTCCCCCGACTCACCGTCACCCTGCTCGCCGCAATCGCCAGCGGCGCCATTGGCTACGTGTTCATGGTATTCAGTCTGTCCTACGGGACGCAGCGTCTCGGATACGACCGCCAGTTCCTCGTCCTGTGCGTGACCCTGGCAGCGACCGTATGGTGCACCCTGATCCCGTTCTGGACCACCGTGGCAGATCGCTACGGCCGGCGATCAATGTTCATCGCCGGATCGATCGCACTGCTCGTTTCCGGCGTCGCCTTCCTGCCGCTTATCAACACCGGCAACAAGGCACTTGCGGTCTGCGCCTTCGTCTTGATGGGGCTGGTCATGCCGATAACCCACAGCGTCCAGGGCGCGATCATCGCGGACACGTTTCCCGCCCACGTGCGCTATTCCGGATCCTCGCTGATCCTGCAGACCGGATCCATACTCGGTGGCGGCCTGGCGCCAATGATCGCACTTGTGTTGCTCGACGCGAGCGGCTCATCCGCTGGTGTCACGGCGTATGTCATCGCGATCGGTTCCGTCAGCCTGATCTCCGCCATCGTGATGTTCCGGATGGTTCCAGAGGAGGAAGTGAAGGCGGGAACGGATCCAGCAATAGTTACGGCGCAGGTCTAGCGGAAGTCGACGGTGAGACCACCGGCCGCTTCGGGCGGTGGTCTCGTCGTGCGTACCGCGTGACGATTACGACGGATTGTTGTCTCGCGAGGTCCGGTCGGCCGACGGCTCAAGGTTCGAGATGTCGGCAGCGTGATGCCCACGCTATGTCTGTGTCCACTGGCCAGTAGCGAGACGACGATGATGCTCACACAGGCATCGTGGTCGTCGCTGAACATCTCGCGAGGCAATGACGATGTGAGACATATGATGCCGATCTGCTGTTTAGGCTTACGAGTCGGTGTAGTGGCGACTCTGTACGGTCACTGTCCGCATCCTCCACCTCCGCAGCGGGTTGATGACGCACTGCAGAAGCACTGGATGAGGCTCTTGGGGGTCAGTTCCGAACGCACTGACCCTCAGAAGGTAAGCCCCGCCGCCATGAGCATCGAAAACACTTCCCAGAAATGCTGAAATGCCATGAACTCCCAAGAATATCGTCGTTGGCGTCAGCGACGCCGCGCTGCTTGGATTGCGATAAACCGCAAGCGTAAACACCCTGACAGCGAGGCGGAGCTCCTAATCGAGTTCGCCAGCATCTGGGCGCCATATGGGGGTGCGACCGAGGAAGAGATCCTGGTCAACTTCGGTATGACGAAGCACCGGTTCATCGAGCGTCTGTGGCTGGTCATAGCTGAATCGAACTGCGATCTAGAAGAGATACGCAATCTAGAGCACGCGTACCCGAGTCACTGGTGGGCTAATGGATCGTGATCATTACGCAGTGTGGCAGGCCATCGCCAGCCAAATGGCTAGCGATACAACAGTCCCCACTTATTTCGGCGGTTTCGATAACCTCGTTGACATAGTCAACTGCCGGTCAGGGACCGGGCGATCGGCAACCTCAGAACTAGCTGGCTCTCCCTTCGGACATCCCGCTTTCTGCTTCTGCGTCTATCCGTCTAGGTTCCGACCTACCGCATCGCCGTGTGTCAACGGCATCTGAAACTGACCCCTTTCCGGAAGGCGGGGGCAGGCCATACCGTGTTTTCACGTCCCGTCGACCAAATCGTGCAGCCATCTGTTGATCAGCTCGTGCAGAAGAGCGCTGCACACACCGAAGACCACCTGCTCTTGGTGCAGCCGACTTCCGAAACTGACAAGGTTCGCCGTGGAGCGCCGTCCTCGGGTATGCCGGTCTAGCGGGCTAAATGAACCCCGGAAGCCGAGAAGGGCGTACAGCCGATTCTCGTAGATGGCGCCCGCTGACTTGAGGCGGTGCCACACTGATTGGTGACCGACGATGCAACTGCCAGCTCTGAACGCGGAGGAGTCAGCGATGCTGGAGGTAATCGAACGGGGTACTCGCAACGGGAGTGGTCCATCGTTGCTCTTCGTACACGGAGCGTGGCACGCGGCTTGGTGTTGGGATGAGCACTTCCTCGACTTCTTCGCGAGCAGAGGCCACCACACACTCGCGGTGAGCTTGCGCGGTCATGGCGGAAGTCCCAGCTCGAAGCCGCTTCGCTGGGTGAAAATCGCAGATTACGTCGACGATGTGGCCGCGGTCGCGGATGAACTTCCGTCAAGGCCAGTGGTCATCGGCCACTCCATGGGTGGATTCATCGTGCAAAAGTATCTGGAATCCCACAGTGCTCCGGCCGGCGTCCTGCTTGCGTCCGCCCCTTCGAGCGGGATCTGGCGTTCTTCGCTGAGAGCGACGCGCCGGCACCCGCGAGCGGTCCTCGCAGAAACGCTCACACTAAGTCCGCATCGTCTCGTCGGGACCGTGGAACTGGCTCGTGACCATATGTTTTCAGCGCAGATGCCGGATGCCGACGTCGAGCGTTACTTTGCCCGGTTGCAGGAGGAGAGTCACCGGGCGTTTCTCGACATGCTCGCACTCAATCTACCGAAACCGAAGCGGGTGTCGGCTCCGATGCTCGTGCTCGGCGCCGACCAGGATCATGCCTCCTCCCTCAAGGAGGTGCGAGCAACAGCGCGCGCTTACGGCACCGACGCCGAGATCTTCCCGAACATGGCTCACCACATGCTTCTTGAGCCGGGATGGGAGAAGGTCGCTGAACGAATCGACGCCTGGCTCCGGAAATTGCAGTCTGAGGCCCTGAAATCGCCCGAGTGAAACAAGCGAGTCAATCCAGAGGCCGGTGTGGCGATGGCCAAAACGGACCTTGGTGACCGCAGATTGGCGCTCAGCCCACTCCGCTCCCTCGACCAGGCTTGGTAAAAGCTGCCGGAGCCCAACGACCGTGACCGACAGGCTCACGCGGGGCTTCTCGACATCGCCTTGCCCCACCCCGGACCGGGTACCCGAGTCGATGCCGCGGTACGCCTGTCGCCACGTGTATCACGCCAACGCCGACACCGCCTCGCACACATATCCGGACATCGGCAACGCAGGATCGGGCACACCGCGCTTCGCCATCGAGAACCACAAGTGGGGTCCTCGAATCCATCGATTTCCTACATCGGGCGGTACGCCACCTGGACCCGCCGGGACGTATCGCCATCCTGGCCTCTGACCGCTTCGGATCTCGTTGGGATCCACGTCGGTCTATTCCTGCCGAACACGATGATGCATTCCGGCTAAAAACATTTAGCCACGGATTTCTTGCAGGTGGGGGCGGGATATGCCGTGCCGAGGCAGCCACCGCGGTAACAGCACCGTGACCGATCATTCCGTCGCTGATGCCATTCCCGGCGCGTCCTGCGCCCGAAGCGGCGCGGCCCGGCGCTTTCAGTGGTGTTCGTGTTCGTCGATGCCGGGGGTACGGGCGGTGCTCGTGCGGTCTGTGGTGGTCTCTGGATGCTGCTCGGCGCGCAGTTGCGCGTTGTCGGCTTCCAGGCGGCGGTTGTCGCGTTCGAGTTCGCTGGTGCGGTGCTCGAGGTCGAGAACCCGGCCGATTCCAACGAGGTTGACGCCCGCGTCGATGAGTTCGGCGATGCGTTTGAGCCGGGCCAAGTCGTAGTCGCTGTAGCGACGGGTGCCGCCGATCGTGCGGCCGGGGGTGATCAACCCGTAGTCCTCGTATAGGCGCAGCGCGGCGACCCCGAACCCGGACAGCTCGGCGGCCACCGAAATGCCGTAAACACCGCGCAGCGACGGTGATTCGGAATCGTACCGCTCGAATTCTTCGGGCACTTTTGCTCCGATCAGGAATTTTCTCGCGCAACCTCTTGTCATAGTCTACGACAGGTGCTATACCAAACCTACAGCATCTGCTGGAGTTTACCTGGTGGAATGAAGAGGGTTTCAGGAGGTGGACATGATGTTGATGCGTACGGATCCGTTCCGCGACCTCGACCGTCTGACACAGCAGATCCTCGGCACCGCGGCCCGCCCGGCGGTGATGCCGATGGACGCCCGGCGTGAGGACGACCGGTTCGTGGTGGAGTTTGATCTGCCCGGCGTGAATGCCGACTCACTGGATCTGGACGTCGACAAGAACACGCTCACGGTGCGCGCCGAACGATCCGCGCTCGACGAGAACCGAGAGATGGTTGCCGCCGAGCGGCCGCGCGGGGTGTTCAGCCGACAGCTGTTCCTGGGGGAGAACCTCGATGCGGACAAGATCGAGGCGAACTACGACGCCGGGGTGCTGCGGTTGACGATTCCGGTCGCGGAGAAGGCCAAGCCCCGCAAGATCGAGATCAGTAGTGGGCATTCGGAGAAGAAGGCGGTCACCGCCTGAGGCGCGGTCGACAGGGAGACCGTCAACGCTCGACCGAGATGACACGGCTCGGGAGGGGGTGAACAGGACATGACATCGGCGAACATGGTCACCGAGGTGAACACCACCGTCATCCCGGAGCGCAGCGAACACGAAGTGGTGTGGCCGTGGCACGAGCTCGACTACGCAGTGCTCGAGGCCGATTCGGACCGCATCCTCGCCGACGCGCTCACACCGCAGGCCGTGGTCCTGCTCACTCGGTTGGCGACTGCGACGGCCGGTCCGCCGCGGCCATCCTCTCCCGCTTCGATGGGGTGGACGGTGTCAGCTCCTCCGGTCCCGGAGATCCGGGCAACGCAGCGCTCGCCACCGACACCCGGAAAGACCATCCCCAAGAGGGTGTTTCGTATGTGATGTAGTTCGGAAAAGGGGTGATAAATCAGACGAGTGCACCAGCTCACGGGGTTCGACCGCTGCCGCCTCCTTCACCTGTCGATGCTTCGCGCGCGGCGCGGCGAACCCCGGGCACACCGCCCGGCACCGCCGATCAACGAAAAGGACCACACGACGGCGCCGACCGCGCACCCGACACGATCCGTGGTGGTTGTGTCGGGTCGACCGGGGCGCACGGCCATCAGTGGCAGACGGTGTTCGTCGGCTGTTCCGGGCGGGGCAGTGCCCACCCGTCACATTCACGAGAATCAGGAAAAGCGGGGCGGGCCTTTCGTGCGGGTCGGGCTCGCCCCGCTCTGGTGGTTCCGGCACCCCGACGCCCGGGACCACCTTTTCTCCGGCGCATCGCAGGGAAGAAACGAGATGGCGGCCGCCAATCGGGACCCGTATCAGGTGCTGGGACTGTCCTCGTCGGCGTCCAAGGCCGAGATCGCCAGTGCCTTCCGGCGGTTGCTGTGTGAACACCACCCCGACACCCGCTCACCCAACCGGTGATGGTGACAAACTTCTCAGCTCCGCAAGTTGCGGCTTTCGTCCAGCTCATCCGGTCCGAGCTGCCGGCTCCGCTGATCTACACCCTGTATGCGCCGTCCGTGCCGCGCTTCCTCGAGCAAGCCGGTCAGGCTGCAGAGGGACTTCTCTGGGCCACCGTCACCGGCCTCTACGGTGACCGATTCGGTCGGCACTTCGGGGAGCGGTTCAACCGGCGGTTCGGCGAGCGACCAGGGCTCTCGAGCGCCGGGATTCATTACGACATGGTGCATCTGTTGGCACTGGCATGGTCGAGATGTGCCTCACCGAGGGATTTCAGGGAGGTCAATTCCCGGCTTCGGGAAACCGTTCATCGTGGGGTGAATGGTGCGTACTACCTCGGAAATCGTGGGCAAACCAATGTCTCGTATCTGGATGGGGCTTCGGATGCTTCTGTTGCTCAAGCTCATCTGGTCTTTCAAGTCCAGGATGGAGAGCACCGGATAATTGCGCCACCCTCGTTGTCCGAGTCGACATTTCGGGCCTAGCCCTCCAAGCTCACAATGTCTCACACGGCGGTGCGAAGTTCCGGTTACATCTGAAGGCCGCTAACGGTGAGATCATCGCGGCGAGCCAGGGTTACACCTCGAGGGCGGCGGCTGAGGCCGGGATCGCGTCGATCAAGGACGGTCGGTCATCCGTAAGCGCCTCAGAGTCGATTTTGGATGGCGACGAGTGCGTCGCCGCATTGAGTCCTTGGAACCGATCCCGACCGCGCGCCAGTGTCTATCGTGTCGTTGGGCGCGTGAAGTAGGCGGTGTGTATGCGGCGCGCGATGCTGGGATCGCAGTCGGACTGGTTGATCGTCTGTCGAAGTGCGTCCAAGAAGCGGGCGGTAGTCATCCCGAACTGGACCATGACTTCGTCTGCGGGCGGGCCTCCGTATGGGATCCAGCTCTGCGCGAGGCGAATCAGGTGGTTTGATTCCTGTGGAAGGTGGGAGGAGTGTCTTTCCGCGCGGATCCTGTCACGCAGCCGCTGACGGCGAGCGAGGTGGTGCAGCGTTGGGTGCTCATCGGTCGGGGGTTGTCGGGCAGGCTCCAACATGGGGTCAGAATGACAGTTGCGGTTGGTGCTCGGTTCATACATGGAAACAGCTGCCTTCCGGAGTATGTCATTCGAAGTGTGCGGGATTGGTCCTGAAGTGCCGGCGGAGGTCGTCCCTGGAGTCGGGTGACCTGCTCGGAGTGACGATCGGCCCGGACGACAATCCATCGGGTGGCGGGGGGTGAGTCTCGTACTGCTGTTCCTCGGGTCCTGCGAGGATCGATGATCCGTGCACGTGCTCGGCGCGGGCGCGTTCGGGAATGTGTTTGTGGTGGAATCGAATCGCGGTGAGTAGGCGGCGACGGTAGTCATCGACCTCGATGTGGAAGAGATCCCCGATCCTGTCCGGGGCCGCCGATCGGTGCCCACAAGAGGGCCAGGTCGAGAATGTCGTCGTCGGGATGTGTCACCGTCGGTGGCATGGGTTTTCTCCCAGCCATTGCGGGGTGTGCTCTTTGGTAGTAGCCCGTGTTCCACGGGCCGAGCTGGGCGGGCGACCGCCGTCGTACAGGTGCAGATGTCGGCGCCCGCCCAGCCCCCATTCATGGAAGCGTGATGCCGCGCCGAGCATGGGACGGCGGTTTCACAGTGGAAATGCCTTGGTCGGGAAGGAGTTGTGCCAGATTTCGGCGAGCGTGCCGTCGGCGATCAGGTGCTGGATCGCGCCATTGAGTGCGGCGCGCAGCGCATTCGAATCCTTGCGCACCGCAATGCCGTATGGGTTGCGTGTGGGTGCGATGAAGGCGACACGCAGCGTGCCGGTGGCTTCGAGTGCGGGCAGGACGATCTCGTCGTCGACGAACGCGTCGATGGTGCCGTCGGCGGCGGCGTCGGCCATCTCGTGGAAGGCGTCGTCACCGGAGCCGAATTCGACGACCTCGGCACCGGCGAACGAGGCGGCGAGTGCAATGTTGGTGGTTCCGGTGATGGCTCCGACTTTGCGGCCGACGAGGTCGGCGGCCGAGTGGATGGGACTGTTTGTTCGGACGACGACGCCTTCGTTGAACCGTCCGTAGGGGGTGGTGAAGTCGACGACCTCTTCGCGGTCGGGGGTGATGGCCTGGTTGCACAAGATCGCGTCGCATCGCAGTTCGGTCAGTGTCGGCACGAAATCGGACCACCGGCGTACGTCGACCCACTGCAGGTCGAGGCCCAGGTGGTTGGCCAGTGTACGACCGAGGTCGGGTTCGTAGCCGAATCGCACCCCGTCGACGACCGAGGTCATGGGGGGAGCGGCGATGTCCGTGGAGCACAGGACGAGAGTTCCGGATTGAATGAGTTCGAGATCGCTCACGGTTAGGGTCCTTCTAAAGGTGATACCGGCATGGAGGATCGGACCCCGCCCTCCGGCGGGGTCCGAAATGGCGTGTTACGGGGTGTAACGCAGGTAGGTGTCGAAGTCCCAGTTGGTGATTGCTCCGGTTCGCCGGTTGCATTCGTCGCGTTTGCAGGCGGTGAAGGTGTCGTAGAGCGCGCTGGGCAGAATGGAGCGGACCGCCTTGTCGTCCTCGAGGGCGTCCAAGGCTTCGGTCAAGGTCAGCGGCGGCGGCGCGAACGTCGAGGAAGCATCGTCAGAGGTTCCGGCGTAGGCGTTGCCGAGTTCGGGTTTGCCGGGATCGAGGTTGCGGCGGATGCCGTCGGCCATCGCGCCGATCAGCGCGGCGTGGGACAGGTAGGGGTTGACGGCCGCATCGGGGGAGCGGACTTCGACGCGTCCGGGCAACACGCGGTAGCTGGTGGTGCGGTTGTCATATCCCCAGTTGGTGACCGCCGGCGCGAACAGGCCGACATCCCAGAAGCGGGCGTAGGAGTTTGCCGTCGACGCGAGCAGTGCGGTCATTCCGCGGGTGTGCTCGAGTAGGCCACCGAGCGCGTGCCGGCCGAGTTCGGTGAGGTCGTCATCGTCGGCGAAGACGTTGTCCTCGCCGCGCCACAGGCTCGCGTGATGGTGGCAGCCGTTGGCCATGATGCCTGGGACCGGCTTGGGCATGAAGGTAGCCAGAACACCGAACTCCTTCGCCACCGCCATACAGATCTGCCGGTAGGTGATCAGCCGGTCTGCTGTTGCGAGGGCGTTGTCGTATTGGAAGTTGCACTCGAGCTGACCGGGGTCCTCGTAGTCGGACTGGATCATCTCGAAACCCAATTCCTGGGCATACTGCGTGATGCGCTTGAGGATCGGCATCATTTCCGCGATGTGTTCGAGGTGATAAGAGGGGCCCACCCAGTCGGGGAAGAAGGAGGCGGAGCGGTCGATGGCATCCGGGCCGGAAAACCAGCTCATCTCCGGCTCGCACCCGGTCCTAAGTTCGAGCCCCGTCTCTTCACGGAAGGCGGCAATGACGCGCTTGAGGTTGCCGCGGGCGTCGGCCTCCTCCGGTTCACCCGGCCCGACCTCCTCACGCAGCGAGCGGAAGTGGTCGCAGAAGACCCGTGCGACACTCGGATCCCACGGCAGGATTTGCACCGTGGCCAGGTCGGGCACCAGGAGACCTTCCCGGGTGCTGATGCCGCCCGGTCCCAGCAGCTCACCGGCCAGACTCGCCTGCAGGCCGCCGGCCGCCGCGTAGCCGAAGGGCACACCCTTGCGGGCGGCGGTGCCGAGAAAATACTTCACGGGCATGACCTTGCTGAGGACGCGGCCCTGAACGCTCACATACTGGCAGTGAATGTGTGTGACATCGCGCTCGTCGAACAGTCGCCGACACCGTTCCAGCTCGGGCTCGCGGGCGGGATCGCTGAGCGCCAGCTCCAGTGGGGTCGCGTGTTCGCGGGTGGTGGGCATACTTGGCCTCCGGGGTCTCAAGATATTGTGCGGCGCCGCGCTCGATCAAGCGAGGCTTCCGGTCGAAGCTGCGTGCGGCGCACGGGGGAACCCAGGGCTCGAACCCTGAGTGATAAATATAACATCAGGCATTAGATGTTATCCGCTTGTTCGGCCATCCGCAAGCTTGATTTCAGATCTGTTGAGGTAACCAGCCGGTCTGGACGCATGTCCCGGCGCGGCCGCGATCGGCGCGCCGGGACATCACGTCTCACCGGTCAGCCGTGCTTGATCCAGACGTGCTTGACCTGGGTGAACTCATCGATACCGTAGCTCGAACCCTCGCTGCCGTAACCGGAATCCTTGACCCCGCCGTGCGGCATCTCGGGAAGCATCGACAAGTGGTCGTTCATCCACACGGTGCCGAACTCGAGGCGCGGGGCACTGCGCATCGCCCGGCCGAGGTCGCCGGTCCACAGGGATGCGGCCAAGCCGAAGGGAGTGCCGTTCGCCCACTCCACCGCCTGGGCGTCGTTGTCGAAGGACTGCACGGTCACGACCGGCCCGAATATCTCCTCCTGCACGACCGGATCGCCTTGCTCGACGCCGGTGATCAGTGTGGGCGCAACAAAATTGCTGTCGGAGTACGCCGGGGCCTGTCCGGTGAGGATTTTCGCGTTCTGGGCGTTCTGGACATAGCTGACGACTCGGTCGCGGTGCCCGCGATAGGCGAGGGGTCCCATTTCGATGTGCTCGCCCTCGTCGGGTGCCCCCACGCGGACGGATTCGAACGCGGGCACCAGGCGATCGAGGAGATCGTCGTAACACGACTTCTCGACCAGCAGTCGCGGCGCCGCCAGGCAGACCTGGCCGGAGTTGACCGTGGCGGCGTGACGAATTCCCGCCACGGCGGCGTCGAGATCGGCATCGGCGAACACGATGGCAGGGCAGTTGCCACCCAATTCGAGATGCACCCGCTTGAGGGTCTGCGCCGCCGCGGTGGCCACCGCCTTCCCCGTGGTGACCGCACCGGTGACCGATATCATCCGGACCGCGGGGTGCTGAGCGAGCGTGGAGCCGACCGGATCGCCCTGCCCGGTGATGACATTGAGGACTCCGGGCGGCAGGATCGGAGTCGCGAGTTCGGCCAATGCCAGCGTCGTGAGCGGGGTCTGCTCGGCGGGTTTGAGCACGCACGCGTTGCCCGCGGCCAGTGCGGCACCGACTTTCCAGATCGCGCCCATCAGGGGGAAGTTCCACGCCGTGATCAGGCCGACGACACCGATGGGCTCGCGGCGCACGATCGAGGTGGTACCGCGGCGGAACCCGTTGGACGCCAGACCCTCTCCGGTGCGTACCGCGCCGGCGAAGAAACGAAGACCGTCGATCGCCTCGTCGACCTCGCCGCGCGCCAGCAGGATGGGCTTACCCACGTTCGCGGATTCGAGATCGGCCAGCTCGCTCTTGTGCTCCGCCATGGCATCGGCCAAGCGGAAGAGCGACTCCGATCGCTCCCGCGGCGTCGTCTCGCGCCATGTCTGCCAACCGGATTCGGCGGCGCGGACCGCGGCGTTGACGTCGGAGCGTGAGCTCACCGCCGCCTCGCCGATCACCTTCCCGGTGGCCGGATCCGTGATCGGCGCACGCGCGCCGTCGGCGGGGTCGACCCATCGACCGCCGATGAAGTTCTGACTGCGCACCATCGTCATGCTCTCGCTCCTCCGTTGACATCCATAAATCAAACCTATAATGTCAGAGGTTAGAAGGCAAGATTCGGTTTTGAGTGAGAGTGGAGGTAGTCGAGTTGAGCGCAAATCCCGTGCAAGCCATCGATTCCGACCCGAGCAGACACTTGTGGATGCATTTCAGCAACATGGGAGCGTACGCGCAGGGGGCCGAAGTCCCGGTCATCGTCCGCGGCGAGGGCTGCTACGTGTGGGACAAGCACGGGAACCGGTACCTCGACGGCCTGAGCTCGCTCTACTGCGTGAACGTCGGTCACGGCCGCGCCGAACTGGCTGAGGCCGCCGCCAAGCAGGCGACCGAGCTGGCCTTCTTCCCGACCTGGGGCTTCGCCCATCCCCGCGCGATCGAGCTCGCGACCAAGATCGCCGACCTGGCACCCGCGGACCTGAACCGGGTGTTCTTCGTCGGCGGTGGCGGTGAAGCCGTGGACTCCGCCTTCAAGCTCGCCCGGCAGTATCACAAGATTCGGGGAAATGCCGGCAAGTACAAGGTGATCTCCCGCAACACCGCCTATCACGGCACCACCCTGGGCGCGTTGGCGGCCACCGCGTTGTCGCCGGCACGAGTGCCCTTCGAGCCGTTGCCCATTGGCGGAAGCCACGTAACGAACACAAACGTGTACCGGCTCGACCCGCATACGGTGGATGCACTCGCCGAGGCGATCCGGGAACGGATCGAATTCGAGGGACCCGACACGGTCGCAGCAGTGATCCTCGAACCCGTTCAGAACTCGGGGGGCTGCTTCGTCCCGCCCGAGGGCTACTTCCAGCGCGTCCGGGAGATCTGCGATCAGTACGACGTCCTGCTGATCTCGGACGAAGTCATCTGCGCGTTCGGGCGGCTGGGGGAGTGGTTCGGCGCCCAGCGCTTCGACTACGTGCCCGACATCATCACCACCGCGAAGGGCCTCACCTCGGCCTACGCGCCCATGGGGGCGGTCATCGCCTCCGACCGCGTCATCGAGCCGTTCCTCGCCGACAACAACGTGTTCATGCACGGCGTCACCTTCGGTGGTCACCCGGTCGCCTCGGCGGTCGCGCTGGCGAACATCGAGCTGATGGAGAGCGAGAAGATGCTCGAGAACGTGCGCGCCAACGAACCGGTGTTGCGCGGAATGCTCGAGTCGCTCCGAGATATCCCCCTCGTCGGGGACGTGCGCGGCGCGGGCTATTTCTGGGCGATCGAACTGGTCAAGGACACGGCGACAAAGCAACGCTTCTCGCCGGCCGAGGGCCGCACGCTGTTGGCCTTCCTTGCCCCCGAACTCTACAAACGGGGTCTTATCTGCCGGGCGGACATGCGCGGGGATCTCGTCATCCAACTCGCGCCGCCGCTCATCGCCGGCCCCGAACACTTCGCCGAGATCGAGACCATCCTGCGGTCGGTGCTCGTCGATGCCGCGGCACTCTCGTTGCCGACCGAATGACCCCCAGGAGAAACCCGATGACCAGCACGATCGACACCACCGGTCTGCCCGCCTACCAGATGTACGTCGACGGGCACTGGGTCGCCGCAGACTCCGGCGCCACCTACGCCACCGTCAACCCGTACACCCAGGAGCCCTGGTCGACGGCCCCCGACGCAGGCGCCGCCGACGTCGACCGGGCCGTGGCCGCCGCCCGCACGGCCCTGTCGACCGGATCGTGGTCGACCGCGACCGGCGCCGAGCGAGCACGGCTGATGCGTAAACTCGCGGACCTGCTCGAGCGGGATGCCGCCGCACTCGGAGCCGTCGAGACCACGGACAACGGCAAACTGCTGCGCGAGATGACCGGCCAGATGGCCTATCTCCCACAGTGGTACCGGTACTACGCCGGGATCGCCGAGACGCTCGGCGGCGACACCCTGCCGTCGGATCGCCCGAACTTCTTCATCTACACCCGTCGCGAGCCGGTCGGGGTGGTCGGTGCGATTCTGCCCTGGAACTCACCCCTGATGCTGCTGGCGTGGAAGCTTGCGCCCGCCCTCGCCGCCGGCTGCACCCTCGTCGTCAAACCCTCGGACTACACCCCGGCCTCCACCCTCGAATTCGCCCAGCGCATGAACGAGGCGGGCTTCCCCCCGGGTGTCTTCAACGTCCTGACCGGCACCGGACCGGAGGTCGGCAAGGCACTCGCCAGCCACAACGGCATCGACAAGATCGCGTTCACCGGTTCCACCACGGTCGGTGTCGAGGTCGGCCGCGCGGCGCTGC
Source organism: Rhodococcus sp. JS3073 (assembly GCF_026810085.1). Classification (NCBI taxonomy): domain Bacteria; kingdom Bacillati; phylum Actinomycetota; class Actinomycetes; order Mycobacteriales; family Nocardiaceae; genus Rhodococcus; species Rhodococcus sp. JS3073. Next base: position 719,451 of record NZ_CP113952.1, read on the forward strand.
AGAACATGACGCGGGTGCTGCTCGAGCTCGGCGGAAAGTCCGCCCAATTGGTGTTCGCTGACGCGGATCTGGAGGCCGCCGCCAACGGTGTGATCGCCGGCATCTTCGCGGCCACCGGGCAGACCTGCCTGGCCGGATCGCGCCTGCTGGTCCACGAGTCCGTCCACGACGAGCTGGTCGAGCTGATCGTGCGCCGGGCAAAGACCATCGTGCTGGGAGATCCGACGGATCCGGCCACCGAGATGGGACCGGTGGCGAACGAGACGCAGCTTGCCTCGGTGCTCGGGATGATCGAGAAGGCGGTCGCCGACGGGGCCACCGTCGCCACCGGTGGTGGTCAATCCGCCGGCCTCGGTGGACTGTTCGTCGAACCCACCGTCCTCACCGACATTCGGCCGGACATGACCATCGCACAGGAGGAGGTCTTCGGCCCGGTGCTCGCGGTGACGCGATTCTCGACAGAGGAGGAAGCTCTCGAGCTGGCCAACGGCACCAAGTACGGGCTCGCCGCCGGAGTGTGGACCCGTGACCTGCAGCGCGCACACCGCGTCGCCGCCGCGGTGATCGCCGGCACGGTGTGGATCAACGCCTACCGGGTGGCCGGACCTGGCGTGCCGTTCGGTGGATTCAAGATGAGTGGCTGGGGGCGGGAGAACGGACCCGAGGCGGTCCTCGAATACACCGAAACCAAGGCGGTCTGGGTGGAACTGACCGGCGCCACCCGCGACCCCTTCACGATCGGCTGAGGTGACCACGATGCACTCCTCGAACAATTCCGGGCGTGTGAAGGTCGGCATCGTCGTCGGCGTCGAACACGGGGACTTCGGTATGTGGAAGAACGTGCCCACCGCGATGCTGCCGACCACCTATGTCGAGGCCGTCCGGCGCACCGGGGGGACTGCGTTGCTGTTCCCGGCCGATGACGAGGTGGCCGAAAACCCTGACCAAGTCCTCGATCTCGTCGACGCGGTCATCCTCGCCGGGGGCCGTGACATCGGCCCGGCGACCTACAGCCAATCCCCGCACACCGCGACGGCCGAGCCCGACGTGGTGCGCGATCGCGCCGAGCTTGCAGTGGCTCGCCGGGCCCTCGAACTCGACGTCCCGATCCTGGGCATCTGCCGTGGAATGCAGATGCTCAACCTCGCTTTCGGCGGAACGCTGGACCAGCACGTGCCCGACTCGCTCGCCCACGACGATCACGCTGCCCACGACGGTGTGTTCGGCAAGCACGAGGTCATCTTTGTTCCGGACACGGTCGCCGCGGGCGCCTACCAATCCGACACCGCGACCGTGCACTCGGCACACCACCAGGGGGTCGGTCGACTCGGCGACGGGTTGACGGTCAGTGCGCGCTCAGTACCGGATGGGGTGATCGAGGCCATCGAGTCCCCCGAGCACGCGTTCGCGCTCGGTGTGCTGTGGCATCCCGAACAGGACCCGACGAGCCCTCTGTTCCGGGCGTTCCTCGACCGTGTCGACGGTCGGGTACGCCAGCACAGCGACTCCTGACCCGCCGGGCAGATCCGGCAGGCCCCGACTGTACCCATCGCAATACCGCTGCCCACCACTCAGGGAAGAGAGATCCGACAATGAAAGTCACCGTAGACACCGCTGTGTGCGCCGACCACGGACAGTGCATCTTCAGCGCGCCGCAGGTATTTCAGTTCGACGACGACGGGAAGCTGGTCTGGGAGTCGGCGCCGGACGAGTCGCTGCGCGCGTCCGTCGAAGAAGCCGCGGACGTGTGCCCCGTTCAGACAATTCGTGTGGACGATTAACCGATGTCGCCACGGATTGTCGTCGTCGGCGGATCCCTCGGCGGGCTGCGTGCCGCTGAGCAACTGCGCGTAAGCGGCTGGTCGGGTGAGCTGGCGGTCGTCGGCGCCGAAGTGCACCTGCCCTACAATCGTCCGCCGCTGTCGAAGAACGTTCTGGTCGCCTCCGACGCCCGTGCTCTCGGCGCGGCCGAGCTGGTCAACTACCCGGGTGTCGCCCTGCGGCGGCGCGCGCACGTCGAGGATGTGTCCTGGGTGACGGGCACCGAGGTAACCGGGGCCGTGTTGGCGGATCACGTCCTGCACACCGGCGACGGGCGCACACTCAGCTATGACGGTCTGGTCGTTGCGACCGGACTGCGACCCCGCCGGTTGTCGATCGACGGTTTCGGCTCTCACCGGCACGTACTACGCACCCTCGACGATGCGATCGCACTGCGCGATCAGCTGACGGCGGCAACTTCTGTGGTGGTCGTCGGCGGCGGCTTCATTGGTTGCGAGGTCGCCGCGAGTGCCCGCCGCGCCGGATGTCAGGTCACGGTCGTCGAGCCGTTCGCCGCACCGATGCTCCGCCCGCTCGGCACCGACCTCGCCCGCACCCTGCAGGCCTTCCACGAAGAGCAGGGTGTGACCTTCGAACTGGGCAGGTCCGTCTCGGCCCTGGGCGGCCGGTCATCGGATCCTGAGGTGCTCGGTACGGTCATCCTCGACGACGGCACCGAACTCGCAGCCGACCTCCTCGTCGAGGCAGTCGGATCACGGCCCAACGTCGAATGGCTCGCCGGGAACGGCTTGGACCTGTCCGACGGCGTCCTCTGCGACAACATGATGCGCGTCGAAGGCCGCGACGATGTGGTGGCGGTCGGCGATGTTGCTCGCTTCCCGAACCCCCGATTCGACAGCACCCCGCGCCGTGTCGAACACTGGTCCATCCCGGCCGATACCGCGCAGCGCGCCGCTGCCACCTTGATCCGAGGGCTGAGCCCCGATGCAAACGGCGACGGGGATCCGGCGCCGTTCGCGCCGCTGCCGACCTTCTGGAGCGACCAATTCGACGTCCGGATACAGGGATTCGGGCGCACCGACCACGCAGACCGCATCGAGGTCTTGGAAGGTGGATTCACCCCGGGATGGGCATCGGCGGGTGTCGTGGTCGGTTACTTCAGAGAATCCACGATGACCGGCGTCGTCATCGCCGGCGGCACGCCGGCGCAACGGATGCGGCATAAAGCCCTTCTCGAGGACGTGGGCTGAGCCTCATGCCCGCCGCAGATCCCGGGTACACCTCCGCCCACGACGACGCATCGCGTCCGTCTCGGCCCGCAGTCACCGACCGCGGTGGTCGGCGCCGACCCGCGGGTCTATGTCGTCCTTTTTCGCGCCGCGCCGAAGGTCCGCTGCACTTGCGGCACCACGCGTTTCACCAACCACGAACGACCGAAGTGAGGGTCCTGTGAAGGTCAGCATTCCCAAAGAAATCAAGAACCATGAGTACCGCGTGGCCATCACCCCGGCCGGCGTGCATGAATTGGTCGCGTCCGGGCACGAGGTGTTCGTGGAGGAGGCAGCCGGTGTCGGATCGTCGATCCCGGACGAGGACTACCTCGCCGCGGGCGCGAAGATCCTCTCCTCTGCCGACGATGTGTGGGACACCGGTGACCTTATTCTGAAGGTCAAAGAACCCATCGAAGCCGAATATCACCGGATGCGCGAGGGGCAGATCCTGTTCACCTACCTCCATCTGGCCGCAGACAAGCCACTGACCGAAGAGCTGCAGAAACGTCAGGTCACCGGCATCGCCTACGAAACGGTGCAGACCCCGAACGGGACCCTGCCGCTCCTGGCACCGATGAGCGAGGTCGCCGGTCGACTGGCCCCGCAAGCCGGTGCGTACCACCTCATGCGGGCCGGTGGCGGTCGCGGCGTGCTGCTCGGCGGGGTGCCCGGTGTACCGGCGGCCAAGGTCGTCGTGATCGGTGCCGGTGTCTCGGGGATGAACGCCGCGGCGATCGCATTGGGCCTGCAGGCGGAGGTCTCGCTCCTGGACCGGAACGTCGACGCGCTGCGCGCCGCGGACCGCGCCTACCAAGGGCGCCTGCGCACGGTGGCCTCCAACGCCTATGCGATCGAAGACGCGGTCCTCGACGCCGACCTGGTGATCGGCGCGGTGCTGGTGCCCGGCGCCAAGGCCCCGATGTTGATCTCCAACGAGTTGGTCAGCCGGATGAAGCCTGGATCGGTGCTGGTGGACATCTCCATCGACCAGGGTGGGTGCTTCGAGGACTCACGCGCCACCACGCACGCCCAGCCCACCTACGAAGTGCACAACTCGATCTTCTACTGCGTGGCGAACATGCCCGGCGCCGTGCCGCACACCTCCACCCATGCCCTGACCAACGTCACACTGCCCTACGCCCTCGCCCTGGCGAACAAGGGGTGGGAGCAGGCGTTGGGCGAGGACCAGTCCCTGGCACGGGGCCTGAACACCCACGCCGGGCTGGTAACCAACGCACCTGTCGCGGAAGCGCATGGACTCGAGTCGGCTCACGCCGTCACCGTCTGACGAATCCACACTCTCCCCTTGATCCAAAGACGGTCCGCGGGCCGCCGAGCGATCCGTGCCACGCACCAGACCCTGTTGGAAGGTAGGCGCGTGGCACGGTCCGTTCGGCGGCCCTTTCGGCATTTTCATCACAGGAACCGGCCTAGAACGGGTGCAGCGCAATGTGGGCCCTACCAGGAGTGTAGGTGGGCGATAGGACGGCCCCGGCACGCCATTCGAAGTCCGCGGGACTCTCAGATCGCCACCTCGAGAATTAACACTACAACCTCTAGTATATGAAGTTATGAGGTGTTAGGTTGTGATCGCGCTCATAGTTGATGAAGGAGAGAGTGTCGATGAACGAAGTATTTGACGTAGTTGTCGTGGGGGCCGGATTCGCCGGCATTACCGCCGCCCGAGATCTGACCGCGGAGGGGAAGTCGGTCGTCGTTCTCGAGGGACGCGATCGCATCGGTGGCCGTACCTACACCGATGGCAAGATCGGGCGGCCGGTGGAACTCGGCGGCGCCTACGTGCACTGGACACAGCCGAACCTGTGGCGGGAGATGCAGCGCCACGGTCTCGAACTGACGACACCCGTGCCGATCGACCGCGTCCACTGGCTGGCCGACGGCGCACTGCACTCGGGCACCGAGGCGGAATTCGACGCCCTCGCGGGCCCGGGCATGGAGCGGTTCGTCGAGGACGCCCGTGAGCATTTCCCATTCCCTTACGATGTCCACGCGACGGACATCGGGGAGATCGACCTGGAGACCTTCACCGATCGGATGAAGCGGCTCGATCTCGAACCGGCAGAACGTGACATGCTCGACGGCATCCTCTCCTACACGGTCGCCGCACCGGACCAGCAGGCGGTATCGCAGATTCTCCGTTGGGCCGCACTGTATTTCGGCGACTGGCGTGTTCTCTGGGAGTCGGGTGCCTACTGGCGTATCGCGACCGGAACCAAGAGCCTGATCGAGGCGATTGCCGCCGAATCCTCCGCCGATATCCGGCTGTCGACTCCGGTGTCGGCAATCGCGAACGACGGCGACGAAGTAGTCGTCACCACCCGAGCGGGGGAGACCATCCGCGCCAAGTCCGTCGTCGTGACCGTCCCGGTCAACGCCCTCAACACGATCGAGTTCTCGCCCGCGTTGAGCGAGGGCAGCCAGCGCCTCGCTGACGAGGGACATCCGATGCGCAACCGCAAGATGTGGGTCCGGGTAAAGGGTGAGATCGAGGCGTTCACCGCCTACGCCCCGCTGGGTGCCAACCCCATCACCATCGCCATGACCGAATACCGCCTCGACGGTGACACCTTGATCGTGTGCTTCTGTCCCGACGCCACCGCGATCGACCCCGACGACAAGGACGCCGTCCAGGACGCTTTGCGCGCGTACGTGCCCGACCTCGAGGTCGTCGACACCGACGGACACGACTGGCTGGACGACGAATTCTCGCAGGGCACCTGGATGATGATGCGTCCCGGACAGCTGTCATCGGCAGTCCCGGACATTCAGAAGCCGCACGGCCACGTCTACTTCGCCGGCAGCGACATCGCACCCTCGTTCGTCGGGTGGATCGAGGGCGCTCTCGAAAGCGGCGCCCTCGCCGCCCGGAACGTGGTCCGCGATCAGGCGGCCGGCGCCCAGCGGGCCTGAGAGCCCCTGTCTTTTCCGGCGACTCGGCAGCCAGTGCGCCGGAAGTCCGGACGGCGAGGTCGTCGATCGTCGGGTGTCAACGCGCCGCAGCGGTGACGGCACGTAAGGATCGCCGCGGCCGTCAATCCAGGCGGGGGCATTGGCCCCGAGCGGGCGGCTCCGATCACCGCCGTAATCCCACACTCGTCCATTATTTTTCCCCGGGTTGGCCGTGCGTGAACACGGCCAACCGGGGCACAGAAGGGAATTCCCGTGCGCCCCGGCTTGCACAACTTCGTCAAGGACATGGATAAGGCATGGGCGGCCGATCAGCCCCACCAGGCTATAGCCGCGCATTTCGCGGAAGACGGCGTCCTGCACGACATGACCTCACCCGGCCCGGCCACCGGCCGAGCCGCGATCGCCGAAGCGATGAGCGCCTTCACGAACGCCTTCTCCTCGATGGAGTTCCACAGTTCCGTCGTCGCCGACGATGGTGAGACGGCCACCGTCGAATGGACCGTGACCGGAGTCCATACCGGGGACCTCGACGGAATCGCACCGACCGGCAACCGCATCGAGGTACGCGGCGTCAACCTGCTCAAATGCAACCTCGACGGACAGTTGCTCGAAGAACGCTCGTACTGGGACTCGGGGACGCTGCTACGTCAGCTCGGAGTCTTCGACAACTGACCGGAAAGAACACACAGCGGCGCCCGGGGACCTCTCAGGGCGCCGTTGCTGTACGCACTGTCGCTCACTGACCCCACCCCGCAACCCACACTCGCACGCCCCTCCCCGCCCCCTTCACAATGGAGACCCCGATGATGATGACACGACTCATTGCGGTGACAGCCTTTGCCATTACGGCAGCGGTCGCCATCACCAGCACCGCCAGTGCCGTCCCGGAACAGGCCGACACCACCCATGCATCAGCCCTCGAGACGGAGATCCTTCCCGGTATCCACTACACCGCGAGCATCGTCGACAAGTCCGTTGTCCTGACGACCGATGCTGGCTCGCTGACCACCCAAGGCAACCAGTTCCAGGTACTCGATGGCGCCGGGAATCTGGTAGCAGGCTTCCCGCTGACCTACTACCGGGACGGGAAAGAATGGCCGGTCGCCGCTCAGATCGACGGCAGGAGCGCCACCCTCACACCCAGCACCGAACCCGCTACCGCCACGCCGCGGAAGGATGCAGCGCTCCCACTGCAACCGACCGCCCTGGATGTTCGGTCACCGGAATTCAGCGCTGCCATCATCAACTTCGGTACCGAAGTTGCGCTCGGCGTCGGGATGGGCAGCCTGATCGGAACGGCGATCGGTGCCGGGATCGGATGTATTGCCGGAGGAGCGCTGGTCGGATCCGCGGTCGCCGTGCCGACAGTCGGCACCCTCGCGGTCCCCGGATTTCTCGGAGGATGCCTGGTGACCGGAGCCGCCGCAGGCGCCATCGGAGCCGTCGCTGGAACCATCATCGTGGGTGGGCCCGTCGCCGTTGCGAGCGCACTTCAGTTCTACGACGCCATCAACGCCCCCGCCGCCGAACCCCTGGCAGGCTGACGACGTCCGCTACAGACGCACTTTCACGCAGCACGTCGGCTACGGTCAGCCATCGACACCGTCGGGGAGCCGGTCGTGCGCGTGAAGACGGTGGTAAAGCCGCAGTGGTCGCACCTCGGTAGCTCACTTGCCACGAAGGTCACGGACGGCGCTGTCTGGACAATGTGAGGTTTCTGGGTCGTAGCTTCCGCGTGCTCGAAGCCAACCGAGGGTCGGACGACGAGTGCCGCGCCCGACTCGGTCGGTACTCGGCTGATCGCCCGAACGTTACGTCGTGCCGATCGACTACTCGCAGCTCGACCACGGCGTGGTGCCGGGCGGTCACGCTCCTTACGCGGAGCGTCCGACGAGCGCCATCACACGGTCGACCAGGGAGTCGTTACGTGCCGCACTGGCGATGACGAGTGTTTGCAGGTGCGGGGCGTCGACGAGAGGCCGGTAGGTGATCCCCGGAACAGCCCCCTCCCGGATCTCCCGCGGAACCAGACACACACAGTGGGCGGCGGCTACCAGGCCCAGCATCCCCATCAGGCTGTCGGCTCGGCCGCCGTCCCTGGGCTCGAAACCTACAGCGCGGCAACCGGAGTAGATCAACTCGCTGAGGCCCGGTATCGCGGTCGAGGACGGCAGCGCGAAATCCTGATGCCGTAGCGCAGCAAGGGCGATGTTGTCCCGGGACGCGAGAAGATGCTCGGCAGGAAGTGCGCATACCAACGGTTCGTCGTGCAGGAGCCGGATATCGAGATCGTCTGGGTCGGACAGTGGAGCTCGCACCATGGCTAAGTCCAGCCGTCTGCTGCGCACCATATCGGCGAGTTCGGCGGAGGTGCGTTGGTAGAGGTGGATGCGCAGTCCCGGCAAGTTGTCATGGACCAAGCCGATCAGGGCGGGGACGGAGATGTACGAGGCCCCGCTGATGAATCCGAGGCGCAGTGTTCCCTCCGCTCCTTGCGCGATCCGCCTGGCGCGTTCGGTCGCGGAACTCTGCGCGTCCAGGAGGTGGCGTGCGTCGAGAGCGAACGCCTCCCCGGCGGGGGTGAGTTGCACCTGGCGGGTGCTTCGTTCCAGCAGTGGGACGCCGATGGTCTTCTCGAGCCGTTTGATCGCCTGCGTGAGGGGTGGCTGACTCATGGACAGGCGCTCGGCAGCGCGGGTGAAATGGCGTTCTTCGGCGACCACAACGAACTGCTCGAGTAGCCGTCGCGAAAAATCCATATCCTCCATCATATTAATGATGCCACAATTAGTATTGGATATCGATCGGTATTGGGGCTTTCATTGTGGTGTGAAGCACGACAACACCGGTTCGATCGGATCGAGCGCATCCATTCCCCCTGGGCGGGAACCATCCACCCATCCCGTTCCGGCAGGCGGTCCCCTGCAAGGGCTCCGCGTGATCGAACTGGCCACGGTCATCATGGGCCCCTACGCCGGTCAGCAATTCGGTGACCTCGGTGCGGACGTGATCAAGGTCGAGGCCCCCGGCGGGGATCCGACCCGGCAGTTCGACCCGAAACGGCATCCGGGAATGGGTGGACCCACCCTCAATCTCAACCGCAACAAGCGAAGTGTCACACTCGATCTCAAGGATGCCTCCGATCGAGATTCGCTACTCGCGTTGCTCGAGACCGCCGATGTCTTCATCACCAACGTCCGTCCCGGCGCCCTCGCGCGGCTGTCGCTGGGATGGGAGGACGTCGCCGCGGTCAACCCACACCTGGTGTACGCCACCGCACAAGGTTTTCGGTCCGACTCGGTGATGCGCGACAACGCGGCCTACGACGACATCATCCAGGCCGCCACCGGCCTGGTGTGGCTCAACGAGCAAGTCTCCGGCGAGCCGAACTTCATCCCGTCGGTGGTGGCCGACAAGGTGTGCGGGCTGATGATGGTGCAATCGGTGCTCGCAGCCCTTCATTACCGGGACCGTACCGGGCGCGGACAGCACGTCGAAATTCCGATGGCGGACACCATGATCGCTTTCAATCTCGTCGAACACCTCGCCGGAGCAACACTGCATCCGTCCGACGACAGCGATTACGGCTATCGGCGGGTGCTCAGCCGGGAACGCAAGGCCTGCCGAACAGCCGATGGGTGGATGTGCATCCTGCCCTACAACGACGCGAACTGGCGGGACTTCTTCGAGTTCGCCGGCGACCCCGAGGCAGCGGCAGATCCTCGGTTCACCACCATGGCCGGTCGAGTAGCGCACGCCGATGCCCTGTACGCCAGAATGCGCTCCCTGACAGCACAGTTCAGCACCGCCGAGTGGCAGCGCCTGTGCGACGACGCGAGCATTCCGGCGCATCCGGTCTACAGCCTCGCCGACAGCGCGTCCAGCCGCTACGCGCAGGACGGCGGTCTGCTGACCACCGCCGACCACCCCACCGAGGGCCCCTACCAGCTGATCGGGCACCCGGTCCGGTACTCCGAGACACCGGCGCAACTGCGCCGGCACTGCCCCGCCCAGGGGCAGCACACCGAATCGATCCTCGATGACCTCGACCATCGGCAGCGGAGCCGCGCGTGACCGCCCGCGTAGCCACTCGACCCCCCGACCCGTTGCACCGCGAATGGAGACGCACTGTTATGACCTTCTCCGGAGGTGACCTTCTCGTCACCATCGACAACCACATCGGGCGCATCACCCTCAACCGGCCCGCGAAGAAGAATTCCTTCACCGTCGACATGCTCGAGGACTGGGCGCAGGCGCTGCGCGAATTCCAGCGTGACGAGCGGGTGCGGGTGGTCGTGGTCCGCGGCACGGGTGAGGCCTTCTGCGCCGGAGCCGATCTCGCCGACATCGGCGAGATCGATAGAACACCGTTGACCAACCGGAAGCTGATGACCGACACGGTCCACCAGGTGGCTCGCGCGGTCGAGGACTTGACCAAACCCCTGATCGCCGGTGTGAGCGGCCCCGCCGTCGGTGCCGGGATGGATATGGCTCTGATGTGTGACTACCGGATCGCCTCGGCTGCGGCGCGGTTCTCCGAGGGGTACATCCGCGTCGGCCTGGTGCCCGGTGACGGCGGCTGCTTCTACCTCCCGCGGCTGATCGGCCGTCCCCGCGCGCTGCGGCTGCTGTGGACCGGCGAGTTCGTCGCCGCCGAACAGGCCCTTGACTGGAATCTCGTCGACGAAGTTTGCGCCGCCGACGAATTCGACGCCCGACTCGAGGACTTCGCCACCCAGATCGCCCGGCAGCCCCCCGCGGCGGTCCAGATGATCAAGAACGCGGTCCGCCAATCCGATACCGGCGATCTGCGGTCGGCGCTCGATCTCATCGCCTCACACCAGGCGGTGGCGATGACCACTGCCGATTCGATCGAGGCGCTCGACGCGTACACCACCCGACGGACCCCCGTTTTCGAGGGACGATGACAAGCCAGGACATGATGACTACACGAGAACAATCGCTGCGTGCGGCGGTGCGCGAACTGTGCGCCGAGTGGGACTACGAACCCCGATGTGACGCCTGGGGCGGCGAGGCCGATCCCGAGTTCAGCCGGGAACTCGGGCGGCGCGGACTACTCGCGCTGACCTGGCCGAAGGACCTCGGCGGGGCCGCGGAATCGAGCCTCACCCGACTCGCGGTCACCGAGGAATTGCTCCGGGCCGGCGCCCCGGTTTCCTACCACTGGGCCGGCGAACGGCAGATCGGCCCGACCCTGATCCGTCACGGCAACCGGGCGCTCCAGGACGAATTTTGTCCCCGCCTGGCCAGGGCCGAGATCAGCTTCGCGCTCGGGATGAGCGAACCGGACGCCGGCTCCGACCTGGCCGCGGTCCGCACCACGGCCACCCGCACCGACGAGGGCTGGGTCATCAACGGCCGCAAAGTCTGGACGAGCGGCGCCCACTTCGCCGACTACCTCTACGTCCTGGCCCGCACCTCCAAGAGTGAGGACCGGCACGCCGGCCTGAGTGAGTTCGTGGTCGACACCGCCGCGCCCGGGGTGCACGTGCAACCGATCATCGGCATGGACGGCGGACATCACTTCAACGAAGTCGTCTTCGACGAGGTGCACGTGCCCGACCGGTGGCTGATCGGCACCGAGGGACACGGCTGGCAACAAGTCATCTCGCAACTCGCGTTCGAGCGCGGTGGCCCCGAACGGTTCCTGTCGATGTATCCGCTGCTGAGCGCGGTCCTCGACGCCGAGGTACTCGACGACACCGACCGCGCCGCACTGCGCGTGTTGACTGCGCAGCTGACAGTGCTGCGCTCACTCGCGCGGAACATCGCGGCCGCCTTGGATGCCGGGCGCAGCCCGGTCGCGGAGGCCGCCACCAGTAAGTACCTCGGAAACCGGCTCGAGTTGGCCACGCTTGACTTCGTCCGGCCTTTGCTGGCCCGAACTGATGAGCGGGTATCAGCTCTGTTCGACGCGGCCGTGATCGCCTCCCCGAAGTCGGGGCTGCGCGGCGGCGCCGCCCCGGTCATGCTGTCCATCGTCACGAAGGAAATGCGATGAGTACGACGATTCTCACCGACGAAGCCGCGCAGCTGGCGGCGACCGTCGCCGATGTTGTGGCCACCTGGGAACTCCCGGTCGCGGGCGGCCTCGTCTCGGAGGCCGAACACTTCCACGATCAGTGGAAGGTCGCCGAGGAATTGGGATGGACCACGATCCTCGACGACGTCGACTGCACCAGCTTCGAGGGGCTGGCCGAGTCGGTCGAATTCATCGACGCCGCCGCCGCGGTCACCCGCACCCTCGCCGGCGCCGGCGCCGTCCTTCCCGTCCGTCAGACCCTGGTTGCGCGCGCCGTCGCCTCCCAATCCATAGCCACCGGGCCGATCGTTGTCAGCGCGCACTCGTTCGGGGTCTGGGACCCGATCGCGACCGTTTTCGTCGGTGCCGACGGCACCACCCAGGGCCGGGCGGCTCAGGGACCGGTGGCCCGCGACGTTGCGGCCCGCCCGCTGCGCCGAGCCGACCACCCGGAAGGCCTCGGGGATCGACCCGACGGTGTGCTGGCCCAGTTTCTGCTCCTCCAGGAAATCGCGGGCGCAGCACACGGCGCGATCGAGGAGGCCCGCGCCTACGTCACCAGCCGGGTGCAGTTCGGCCGACCCCTGATCAAGCTTCCCGCGGTGGCCCAAGAACTGGGAAGGCTGACGATCGCGCAGCTGCAACTCGACGAGGCGATCGCCGAGTTTGCTCGCCGCCTGCACACTGCATCAGCTGATCGGATCCGCTTCGCTGCCACCGCCGCCCGGGCGCTCGCCTGCGATGTCGCCTCCGACGTCGCCGCCCAGGCCCACCAACTGCACGGTGCCCTCGGCTTGACCGCGGACGCCACGCTCCGGCACCGCACCCTGCTGCTGTGGGCCGACAGGGACGAGGGCCTGCCCCAGCGCAGCTGGGGCGTGAACACCCTCCCGAACTGCGAGGTCGACCTGTGGTCGCTGAGCCAGCCGGAGCACACGCACCGACTCTGATGGCCGTGACACCCTTCCGGACCTTCTTCCGGTATCCAGGCAGGCCGAGGGAGCGGCACCCGGGATGCCCTGGGGCATCCCGAACAGGCGTGGAGGATGTGGTGCGCCGGTCACCAGAAGGGTGGCGCACTCAGTCGCCCCCGGGCCCGGGCGTGCGTGTTTCGTTGTCCACGCGCGCCTGGGCTTCGGAGGATCCGGCAATCGGCAAAGGGGCGAGAGACCCTGAAACAGGGTTGCGCGCAGGCACACTCTCGCGCGCAACCGACTGAGATCGGGTTAACTACCGGCGCTTGCTGCGGCGCGGGTAAATCCCAAAATCGCTTCCGCGCTGCTAGTCATGTGCTCGGCCATCAGGCGGCGCGCCCGCTCGCCGTCTCCGGCTTCGATCGCCGCGAAGATCTTGCGGTGCTGGTCGTTGGAGGTATGCCGGGCCTGCGGGCCCACTCGGAACGCCCCCATCAGTGGGGTCAATTCGGCCTGCACCTCCGTCTCTGCCCGCGCCAGTCGCTGCGACCGCGTGCAGGACGCGATGGTGACGTGAAAGGTGGCGTCACACTTGCGAAATTCCTCGAATGCCTCTGCAGCGTCCATTCGTTCGATTAGTTCCCGCATCCCGGCGAGGTCCTCGGCCGTCGCGCGTTCGGCGGCGAGGGCCGCGCTCTCCCCGCCGATGGCGACGCGGTAATCGGTGAGGTCGGTGATGTACTCGTCGGTGATCGTCGCGATCCGCTTCTGCGCCTCGCGCTCGGGAACCGTCAGTGCCAGCTGTTTGACATAGGTGCCGCCCTGGCGACCGCGTCGGGTCTCGACGTAGCCGGCTTCGCGCATCACCGCCAGCGCTTCGCGCAACGTCATCGCGGAAATCCCTAGCTGGTCGGCCAGTTCCGACTCGGAGGGAAGTCGCGCTCCGACATCGAAGATGCCCAGGCCGATGGCATCGCCGAGCCGGCGAACGGTCTGCGCGACCAGCCCCTCACCGCCGATCGGGGACAGGATGACACTGCGAACGAGCAGGGACGCCGGTGAGGGGGTCCGGGAATCGGACGCCGAGTCATTTGTATCCATTATCTTCACATCATATAGGTCTAGAGAAGGCAAAGTCGAACACTTGCAACTCTAACATCTAATGTTAGAGTTAAAACATGAGTATCGAATCTGCCACCGACGGCAATCTGCTGAAGATCACCGACCCGGGTTTCTCTGCGATGGGCGAGGAGATCCGTGCGGCCAGGGAGCAAAACTGGTATGCCCGAACCACTTACGGTATCGCTGTCCTACGTCACGGTGAGGTGGGCGCTCTGCTGAAGGATCGCCGCCTCCGGCAGGGAAGCTGGTCGTGGCCCGCACAGAACGGCATCACCGACGGTGTGCTCTCGGACTGGTGGAAGAACTCCCTGGTCGGCATGGAGGGTGAGGAGCATGCCCGCATCCGCAAGCTGGTCAACCCCGCGTTCTCCCACTCGGTCATCGCGACGATGACCGAGAGTTTCCGCGAACTCGCCCACGATGTCATCGACCAGTTCGCCGACTCCGGCGCATGCGAATTCATGACGGACTTCGCCGAACCGTACTCTTCTCGCGCCCTGTGCCGGCTGCTCGCCCTACCCGAAGGGGACTGGCGCGAGCTCACGCAGCTCTCGTCCGACATGGGGCTGGCCTTCGGCCCCGAGATCGCCGAGCAGCGCGCCACGATCGAAGCCGCAATCCTCGCGCTCTATGCCCGCGCCGACGAACTCGTCGCCCAGCGCCGCCGCCAGCCCACCGACGACTTCGTCTCGCAACTGGTTATCGCAACGGACGAGAACGGGGACCGGCTGAGCGATCAGGAACTTCGGGAGCTGATCACCAGCCTGATCTTCGGCGGCATGGACACCACCCGCAGTCAACTCGGACTGATGATGCAGGCCTTCGTCGAGCATCCCGATCAATGGGCGCTGCTCGCCGACCAGCCGGAACTCGCCGCCCAGGCCGTCGAGGAAGTCATTCGCTTCAACCCGACGATCCACTGGACCACCCGACTGGCCATCGAGGACTTCTCCTTCCAGGATGTCGACATCCCGGAGGGAACGGTGCTCCACCTCATGTCCTACTCCTCCGGCACCGACCCCCTCGCAGTCGGAGACGCAAGCTTCGACATCACGGCCAAGCGCGCCCCCCACTTCGGTTTCGGGGGAGGGCGGCATCACTGCCTCGGGCACTTCGTCGCCCGCCTCGACATCCGCGAAGCGCTGCAAGCCCTTTCGCAGCGCCTCACGCAGCCGCGATTCTCCGCGCCGCCCAGTAATCGGCCGCCGACCGGGAACACCGGCCCGATCGAGCTTCCCGTGAGCTTCGTTCCGGCACGCCCGAACTGACGGCAGTGGTGACCGGCACGCCGTCTCGCGGGCAGGTGGCACGGCGGTGCCCTGCGCGGGCGAGGGCGCGTGGGAAACCTACCGCTCATACTTTTAACATAAAACCTCTTGTGTTAGCGGTATCACAGCAGTAGCGTTCTCGCTCATCGATCGGAGTGCGCGTCATCACACCCGGTCAGTCACCCTCACCGAAGGAGCTCACATGACCGAGCGAGAATCCACCGTCCACAGAAATGGACGGAACTGTCTGAGGACGGCGTGCCTCGGCACGGCGACGAAGGCGGCGTGAAATGACCAACCCATCCACGCCCACAACCGGCGCCGACCTCACCGAGCAGGCGCATCTCGAGACGGGACGGTTGGGCAGGACCTCCCTGGTCTCACTGTCGCTGGCGTCCTTCTTCCCCGCAGTCGGCATCGCCTTGGTGCCCCTGCTCGTGTTCAGCACCGCCGGCACCAATGCATGGCAGGCATCACTACTGTCCACGATCGCCGTCATCTGCGTCGGGCGAGCAGTCACCGCCTTCGCCCGGCGATACGTCGCCACCGGATCGCTGTACTCCTACATCGGAGAGGTATTCGGCCCCTGGGCCCGATACCTGACCGCGGCCGCCCTACTCGCCGGGTTCATCGCCGCGATCGGAGCACTTGCCGCCGTCGTCGGGATCTTCGCCGGTAGCTTCCTGCTCTCACACGGGGTCGACAACGCCCTGTCCTTCGGGCCGCAACTGGCAATCTTCCTCGTCGCTCTCGCCCTCGCCGCCGCGATCGCCTACCGCGGTCTCGACACCTCGGTCTGGATCGCGGTGACCCTGGCCGTGTTGTCGTTCCCCCTCGTCCTGGTCATCACCATCGCCAGCGCCGCCAAGACCGGACTCGATCTCGCCGATCAGTTCAGCCTCAGCGAGTTCAGCCTCAGCGGAACGCTCCAGGGCATGGCCGTCGGAGCTGCCTTCCTGGTCGGCTTCGAATCCTGTACCGCACTCGCCGCGGAGACCCGCAACCCCCGCCGTAACGTGCCTCTCGCGGTCATGTCCGTCCCGGTTCTCCTCGGCGGCCTCTTTCCCCTGGTCACGATTCTCCAGGTCCCGGGGCTGCAGGCGGCGTCCGCCGAACTGGAGGCCGGAATGTCGGCTCCCGCGGCGCTGGCACTGCATGCCGGTCTCGGCTCCGGGGTCGCCACCGCCAGCGATCTGGTCCTCGCGGTCGCTACCTTCGCCGCACTGATCGGCTTCATCAACTATGGTGCGCGTTTCGCCATGACCCTCGCCGATGACGGTCTCCTGCCCGCTCCGCTGGGGAGGATCCATCCTCGCCACCACAGCCCCTTCGTCAGCATCGCGGTGATGTCCGTCGCCGGGTTCGTCCTCGTCGCCGCCCTGGTCTTTACCGCGGGAGATGTGGTGTCGGCGTACTACACCGTCGCTCCTCTAGTCGTGTACCTGTGGGTGCTCCCATACGTCCTGATCACCGTCGGCGCCATCGTCCTCACCGTGCGGGCGCATGAGTACCGGCCGTTGCTGATCGGCGCGTCCGTCTTCGGCGCAGTGGCGACAGCATGGATGTACATCAACGGGGTGATCAACCCACCACCAGCGCCGGCGAACGCCATGTCCTGGATCGTGCTGATCGTCCTCGCCGTCCTCCTCGCCATTTTTGCGATCACCAAGCGCAGACAAGCGCCGAGCACCGCGGTGGAAGTCTCTCCGCAACCGGTCGCCCAGGTCGAGGAGGTCTGACGAGTTCGAATCTGAAAAACGTGGTGGCTGGAAGGACACATCCTTCCAGCCACTTCACCGCGCCTCAACCGTTGAACACAGCGGCCTCGACCACGCCCCGCGTGGCTCCCGACCGCGGAGCCCGCACAACGACACCTCCGAGAAAGAAACACCATGAACAAACACATTCCGTCGTGGCACGACGTCGAGGTGAAGGCCCTGTCCGAGCTCGCGGTCGGGTTCTTCGAACGCGAGGTGGTCGCGCACAACGAGAAGTGGGACGCCCAGCACCGCATCGACCGTGCGGTGTGGCTCGAGGCAGGCAAGCTCGGGTTGCTGTGCTGCTCGATCCCGGAGGAGTACGGCGGCGGCGGGGGCACGTTCGCCCACGACCTCGCCGTCTTCGAGGCCCAGGGCTACGCCGGTGACCTCGCGCTCGGCATCTCCGTGCATTCCGGCATCGTCGCGCACTACCTCAACGAGTACGGCACCGAGGAACAGAAGAAGACCTGGCTGCCGGGGATGGCGACCGGGGAGATCCTCGGTGCCATCGGCATGACCGAGCCCGGCGCCGGCTCGGACCTCAAGGCGATCAAGACCACCGCCATCCGCGACGGCGACGACTACATCGTCAACGGGTCGAAGACGTTCATCACCAACGGCGCGTCCGCCGACCTGATCGTGCTGGCGGTCAAGACCGACCCGAAGGCCGGCGCAAAGGGGGTGGCGCTGCTGATCGTGGATCTGCGGGACTGCCCGGGTTTCGCCGTCGGGCGGGTGCTGGACAAGGTCGGTCAGCACGGCGCCGACACGTCGGAGTTGTCGTTCACCGACGTGCGGGTGCCGGTGGCGAATCTGCTCGGCGAGGAGGGGCAGGGTTTCGGGCAGTTGATGGCGCAGTTGGTGCAGGAGCGGTTGATCATCGGGGCGCAGGCGTCCGGGGCGATGACTCGTGCGGTGGAGGACACCGTCGCGTACACGAAGTCGCGGCAGGCGTTCGGGCACAGTCTGTTCGAGTTCCAGAACACGGCGTTCGAGCTCGCCGAGTGTCAGACCATCGCCCGCACGTGTGCGGTGTTCCTGGACCATTGCATCGAGGCGCACCTGCGTGGGGAACTGGACCCGTCCGAGGCGGCGATGGTCAAGTACTGGCTCACCGAGCAGCAGTGCGCGGTGATCGACCGGTGCGTGCAGTTGCACGGCGGGTACGGGTACATGCGCGAGTACCTGATCGCCCGGATGTACGAGGACGCCCGCGTCCAGAAGATCTACGCGGGCGCCAACGAGGTGATGAAGGGAATCATCGCGAAGTCGCTGTAGCCGACGCGGGCTCACGCGACACGTCGTACGCCGCCTCGGCGAACCGGCCGAGCCGCTGCCGCATCCGGTCGTCCACTGGTCTCTGTTTGTCTCGCGGCCCCTGGTTGCGTCAAGGAAGGTCCTCCACCATGCACATCGCAGGCAGTGTGTTTCTCACGGAATACTCGATTGGTCCCGCTCAGCTGGCTACGGCAATGGAGGAGCGAGGCTACGAGTCGTTGTTCTTGCCCGAGCACACCCACATCCCCGTCAGTCGACTGACCCCGTACCCGGGCGGCGGCGAAATGCCCTCGAAATATGCTCACACCTACGACCCGTTCGTCGCCCTCACCGCAGCAGCGATGGTCACCACGACACTCCGGCTCGCCACCGGGATAAGCCTCATCGCCGAGCGTGATCCCATAACGACCGCGAAGGTCGTCGCCTCCTTGGATTTCATTTCCGGCGGACGCACACTGCTCGGTGTGGGAGCAGGCTGGAACCGGGAGGAAATGAGGCACCACGGCACCGACCCCCGACACCGGTGGGCAGTGCTGCGTGAACGAGTCCAGGCGATGAAAGCGATGTGGACTCATGAGGAAGCGGAATATCACGGCGACTATGTGGATTTCGATGCATCATGGAGCTGGCCGAAACCCGCCCAACCAGGCGGTCCGAAGATTCTCCTGGGAGGAAATGGGCCAGGAATCTTGAACCGAGTAGTCGACTACGCTGACTCCTGGATGCCCATCAGCGGGCCTACGCTGGCAACCAACGTCTCCGAACTCGGCAGGCTGGCCGAGCTGGGCGGACGTTCGGATATCGGTGTGACTGTGGTGCATACCGGACCCCCTGAACCCCGAGCGTTCGACAGCTATGCGCAGCTGGGAGTCGACCGAGTTGTTCTCCTCTTACCGACTGCATGTGAGACTGAGACGTTGAAGAAGCTCGACGAGTGGTCCGCCTACGCAGCAGAATTCACTGCCTAGTTCCCGCTCGCCCGGATGGACCTCTTCGGGTCGGGGCCCATCGATGCGCCTTGCCCAGGACATCGCCCCGCGAAGTGCGGGAGCGGGAGCGGGAGCGGGAGCAGTTTACGTGCACGACGCGTCACGGCCGACGCGCTTGCCGAAGCTGTTAATTTAATGCCCGTTGGGACTCCATACTTGTTCTAGCACAAGGGGGCTACGAGGATTGTCGCTCTTCTACAACCCAGGCAGCGACCTGTGCCCGCGAGGTGAATCCGAGTTTGGTGAGTATGTGTTCGACATGTCCTTGCGCGGTGCGTTGGGAGATCACGAGACGGGCAGCGATCGCCTTGTTGGTCAATCCCTCGGCGACCAGTTCCGCAACCTGCTGTTCGCGTTTCGTCAGGGTGTCCGAACCTGGGGACACCGGCTTGTGAGGGCGCTCGCCGAGCGCGTAGTTGACCGCGGAATCGAGATCCAAAGCCCTGCCGTGCTTCCGCACCTCTTCGAAGACGTGGTCTGTCAGCGCCAGACGGGCGGCCCTCTCACACGCTTCGTGATACACGAGCAGGTTCGGTACAAGCACAGAAGGGCTCCCGGCAACGCCACCGAGCGTCTCCGCGGCTCCCATCAACGTGCCGGCACGTGTCGGGTTACTGCCTCCAGCCACCCAGGCGAACGCTTCGAAGCAATTTGCACACCCGACCGGGTCGTCGACGAGTCGAGCAAGTCGCAATCCCTGTTCGAGCAGGTCGATTGCTCGGCCCTGAGCACCCAATCGCCATTGAGCGACGGCCATCGCCCACAACGCGTACGACCGGTAAACGGATTCACCGTGAACTTCCGCAATCGCGAGGACTTCCTCGTAGCATTCGATCGCCCGGTCGGGTTCGGTGTCGAGCAGCTGATACGCCAGTCCCAGCAGGGTCAGAGACTCGATCTGTAGCGCGAGATCGCTCTCCGCTTGGCGGAACACCGACAGTGCCCGCTCCAGACCTGACACCGCGCGCGATAGATCGCCGCTGAACAACCCGACGATGCCGTCCGCGTGGTCCACGATCGCGTGCGCTATCGGGTCGTCAATCTGATCGGCGAGGGCGCGCGCCTGCTCGACAAGCTCGGCACCTCGCTCATGGTCCCGCTGCTGTTCGGCCATGAGGCAGTCGACGCCCAGCGCTCTGACGGTGGCGGTGGTCGGAAGTTCGCCCCGGCGTGAGAGGAATTCGTCGAGCCAGCGTCTCGCCTCGCTGAGCAGGCCGCGTGACCCCCAGAATTGCGCCAGGGGTGTGGCAATCTGCAAACCGGCGTCGGCGTCGTCGTCGGCGAGGCAGAAGTCCATTGCGTCCCGCAGATTCGGCTGCTCACTGTCGAATCGTGCGATCCACTCGAGCTGCCGGGGGCTGATGAACTCGTCCTCGGCGCGGCGGGCCAGCTGGCGGAACCAATCTCGGTGCCGCCGACGCAGAGCATGATAGTCGCCGTTTTCCTGTGCCTTCTCTCGCCCGTAGGCACGCAAGGTCTCGAGCAATCTGAAGCGGACCGCGGTGCCGTGCTCTTCGCGGATCAGGACTGACTTGTCGACGAGGGATGCCACTGAGTCCAGCAGGTCCTCGGTCTGCACATTGTCCCCACACACGTATTCGGCAGCATCGAGATCGAAGCCGCCGATGAACACCGACAGACGAGCCCACGTCAGTTGTTCGCGCGGGGAGCACAGGTCGTAACTCCAATCGACACACAACCGGAGCGTCTGCTGGCGCGACGGCGCGCCTCGGCTCCCGCGGGTCAACAGTGCATAGCGATTGGAAAGTCTCTGCAGGATCTGTTCGGGCGACATCGCCCGCAACCGCGCCGCCGCCAGCTCAATCGGCAACGGCAACCCGTCCAGCCGGTGGCAGATCCGAGTCACCGCGGATTTGTTGGCATCGGTCAACGTGAATGTCGATACCGCCGAGGTCGCGCGTTCGGTGAATAGCGACACGGCGTCGTAACGGGGAAGACCCTGAAGTGACGGCTCGCGCTCGGGGTCGGGGACGGTAAGCGGGGGAACCCGCAGTATTGCCTCTCCAGCTACGGTCAGAGGCTCACGGCTTGTCGCGAGGATGCGCAGATTCGGGTTATGTTGCAGCAGCGCTGTGGCGAGGTCGGCGACGGCGTCGACCGCTTGCTCGCAATTATCGAGAATCAAAAACAGTTCTCGCGAAGACAAAAAGTCCAGCAGAATCTCCCGGAGCGACCGGTCAGTTTGGTCCCGCACACCGAGAGTGGCGGCCACCACGTCGATCAAACGGGACGGAGTGCGGACTTCGTCGAGCTCGACGAGCCATGCTCCGTCTGCGAACTCGCGGCGGATACTCGTGGCAAGGCGTAGTGCGAGACGTGTTTTCCCCACCCCGCCGATCCCGACCAGTGTCAGCAGACGTGACGATGCCAGCAGATTCTTTGCTTCGGTGATTTCGTGCCTGCGACCGACGAAACTGGACAATTCCAGGGGGAGGTTCCCCCGCTCATGGCGGGAAGGACTCGCTGGGAACTGTTCATGTGATAGCGGTTCGGGTTCCAGCATGGCTCGGGCATGCAGAGCCGTATCGTCTACAGGTAGTCCGCGGCTGCGTTGAATTTCGCGTAGGCGCTCGGCCAATGCGGCGGCAGAGGGTTGCCGATCCTCGGGGTGACCGGACATTGCCTGCTCGATGACGGTAGCAACATCATCTGCGAGGCCTTGATCTCGCAGGTCCGGGGCCGATTCGGTTGTGATGCGGATGAATTGGGCTACCAAGTGTTCACCGCTGCGGCGTTCAAATGCGGCGTGGCCGGTGACAGCGCAAAACAGGGTGGCTCCGAGTCCGTAGATGTCGGAAGCGGGGCTTGGGGCCGCGCCGCCGAGGACCTCGGGTGCAGTGAACGCGGGCGAACCGGTGACGATGCCCGTAGCAGTTTCGAACCCGCCGGTGATATGCGCGATTCCGAAATCCGAGAGCGCCGGCTCGCCGTAGTCGGTGAGGAGGATGTTCGCTGGTTTGACGTCGCGGTGGACGATGCCCTGGCCGTGGGCCGCTTCCAGCGCGCCAGCCAGCTTCACTCCGAGCCGCAGCGCTTCGGCCACAGGCAATGGACCGTGCCGCCTGATCCGTTCGTCCAGGGAGCCCTGCGGGTGGTACGGCATCACGATGAACGGTTCGCCGCTCTCGGCGACGCCGACCTGGAGGACATTGACAATGTTCGGGTGGCCGGTCAGACGGCCCATGGCGCGTTGTTCGCGAAAGAAGCGCTCCCGGTTCTCCTCCGCAAGATCGTTTGTGAGCACCTTCACTGCAACGGTGCGGTCGAGAGAGGTTTGTGTGCACTGGTACACAACGCCGAAGCCACCACGACCGATCTCCCGGGCGTCGTCGAATCCGTCAGCACTCAGCGCCGATGCGACCGACGGGGTCACATCGCGGTGGGTCTCGAACGGATCGATATCGGACATCGTCCAGATCGATTCATCACGTCCGCGATACGTTCGATAAAATCCGCACGGTTAGCCTCTCGACGACGTGCTTCCCAGGATATCGCTGTCCGCGGCTCTGGGCGGGGCGGGCTACGGCTCGAGTCGAACGCCTGTAGTGGACGGATTGCGCGGTGCCAGGGGACTAGCACAATCTCTCGAATGGGCTGACCGTCGCGGCCCGCTATGGGAGATATGTGATCAATGCGGCCGGCAAGTACCGAAGTGCCTCACTATTGTGCACGGCCCCCGAGGGGGCGTTTCCGCAGACACTAGCCGTTCGAAACTGACGCCGTGGAGGTCAGTACTTGGGAGGAGATTCCGAGCGCCCGTGCCCCGCTGCTGTCGAACCCCTTTTCGGGGGTGCGATTCCACGCGATGACGTCGAGCCCGGCTCTACGAAAGGCAAGCGCGAGCGCTGATCCCATGAATCCGCATCCGAGTCCGCAAACCCCGACCACGACGGTCAAAGTCAGAGCACCGTCGACTTGTGTAGCCCACTTCTGCCCAGAAAGTGTCAAAAGTGGGCTGCACTGATGCGCGAACTGCCTGGTCGTCGTGCAGGCGTCATCTGAAACTGACACACCAGCCGCAGGTTCTGTCAGTTTCAGAAGTCGACCGCACTGTCGTCGGGAACTGCCGCACTGTCGCGCCGTGTTGTCGGCACGCCAGGACCGCAATCGATACCCCGCAAACTTCCACAACATCGGAAGTGCGCCGGTATAACTCGGTCGTTGCGGATAGCTGACCTCGTCCAAGCTCTAGGGCGGCCATGAGTCGTAGATACACGGCGCGGCGTGTCCTCTTGCTTGGTGCAGAGAAGCTCGGTCCACTCGAAGGGTGACGCCCTCGATCCGGTAATCGCCAAGGTCACCCGCGGTCAGCCGTACCGGCACGTAATGGGTTTCGAGGCAGGTGAACGCCGCCGGGCGGAGAAGGACGCCGGATACAACACCGACCTGCGCACGGGCGAGTACCCGCTGATCGAGTGGGGTTGGTTCCGCGACGATGCGATTGCGTACACCGAGTCCGTGATCGGCACCGGGGTCGGTAAGTCCGCGTGCACATTTTGCCTTATGTGGAATACGAGCCTGCTCGAACAAAGACGCGTTGACTTCGGGTTTTCCGCGAATTGCTGCGATAACTGAAATCATCGTGCCCGAGTGCGCACAAACCATGAGTGACACGGAGTCAGTCGGTGCGCCAACCTAGATGTCCTAGGCGTCCCCGGTCAGCCCTGTACTGGACCGGGTGGGCGGACCTTGAACGCGTGCATTGGATACGACGCGGACCCCACCGACGCCGCCTCGCCCATCTGTAGAGGGTGGCCTGCTCCGATCCCGCGCGCCAGCATTCGTACGGATCTTGTCCATACCTCAACGCCAGAGAGGTTGACAGCGAATGTCGACAAAGTTATGTTGATATTCGACATAAATAAGTGATGGCGGTCACGCCATAGTGGGTTTTGGAAAGGGCGGTCCGAATGTCGTTCACCCGAGAGCAGGTTGTCGACCGGCTACGCGCGGAAGTCAGCCAACAGCGCCCGATCGTCGGTGCAGGGGCGGGCACCGGTATCTCGGCGAAGTTCATCGAGCGCGGCGGGGCCGATGTCATCATCGTCTACAACTCTGGACGCTTCCGCATGGCAGGTCACAGTTCGATGTGCGGGCTCCTTCCTCTCGGCGATGCCAATGCGATCGTTCTGGAGATGGGCGAGCGTGAGGTTCTCCCGGTTGTGCGCAACACGCCAGTCATTGCGGGTGTGAACGGGACTGATCCGACTCGCGACATGCACCGCCTGCTCGATCAGGTTGCGGCCGCGGGCTTCTCCGGCGTGAACAATTTCCCGACAGTGGGCCTGTTCGACGGTCGCATCCGGGAGGAACTAGAGGCATCGGGTCTGGGCTTCCAGCGTGAGGTCGAGATGATCGAGATCGCCCACCAGTTGGGTCTGTTCACCATCGTGTATGTCTTCACCCCGCAGGAAGCTGCGGCCATGGCAGCGGTCGGAGCCGACGCGGTGATCGCCCACATGGGGCTGACTGTGGGTGGCAGCATCGGGATATCGACCGACGGCGCATTCTCCCTCGAAGACGCCTGCGACCGGGTGCAGGCGATCGGGGAGGCGGCACTCGCGGCAAACGACGACGTCATCGTTCTGTGCCACGGCGGGCCCATCGCCACACCGTCGGACGCCGAGTACGTGATGAAGCGATCGAACGCCGTGGGCTTCGTGGGCGCCTCCAGCATGGAACGACTTCCGGTCGAGGAAGCCCTGACGCAGACAACCGAGGCGTTCAAGGCAACCACGACTGCCTGAGGCAGGAACTGATCCCTGGCCCACTCACCACATCGAAGAAGGACCACCATGCCCGCCCACCTGCAAGACAATTTCAACTGGACCGATGTCGGCGACAAGCTCGCCAACACCGTCACGCTGGTCGTCGGAGGCGCCCGCGGAACGGGCAGGACGACCGCCGACAACCTCCTGCAACTGGGTGCCCGAGTCGCCATCTCGGATTTGAACAAAGAACGTGTCGATGCTGTCGCCGAGGAATTCAAGCACTACGGTGACCGTTTTCTCGGCGTTGCCGGTGACGCCACCCGGCCCGAGGATGCCGAGCGCGTGGCCGCCCAGACCGTCGAGACATTCGGCGCATTGCACAATGTCGTGTACTCGGCCGGCGCCTACCGTGCCCAACGTCCCACCCTCGAAATCGGCAGTGACGAATGGGACCTCATCATCGATTCGAATCTCAAGGGCGCCTTCGTCAGCTACCAGGCGACGATCCCACACATCGCCAAATCCGGCGGCGGCGCACTGGTGAGTATCTCGTCCCTAGCCGGGCGCACGTCGAGCCCGTTCCTCGGGTGCCATTACTCGGCCGCCAAAGCGGGCATTCTCGGGCTGACCAGGCACATCGCCAAAGAGTTCGGGCCGCAGAACATCCGGGCGAATTCCATCTGCCCCGGAGGGATCGTCGGGGTACGCATGAACGATCTGCTCACGGATCTGAACCGCGAATCAGATCTGGTGGAGCTGGCAAAGCAGACTCCGTTGGGTCGCAACGTGTACGAGCAGGACGTCGTCGGGGCCACGCTGTTCCTGCTGTCCGACCTGTCTCGGTTCATCACTGGAGCCACCCTGGACGTCAACGGCGGCATCCTCACCCTCTGAACAGGACAACACCGTGACCACAACAGTCGCCCTGATAGCGGCACTCGATACCAAAGCGGACGACGCCGGCTATCTAGCCGATCGTTTGCGTGAGCATGGGGTGCGGGTGCATCTCATCGATGTAGGAGTGCTCGACAAACCCCTTCTTCAAGCGGATAGCACCCGCGAGGAGGTGGCCGCCGCCGCCGGAATGGATCTGGGCGCACTCAGGCGGCGGCACGATCGTTCGGCGGCTGTCGACGCCATGGGGATCGGCGCCCGACGAATCGTCGAAGATCTGGTCGCCGACCAGAAGATCGCGGGTGTCTTCGCCCTCGGCGGCGGCGCGGGCACCACCATCGGATCGACCGTGATGCGGGATCTGCCGCTGGGCTTTCCCAAGGCGATCTTGTCCACGGTTGCTTCGGGGAACACCGCGAACTACGTCGGCACCTCGGACATTGTGATGTTCCCGTCGATTGTGGACATCGCCGGTCTCAACCGGATCAGCACAATGACCTACACCCAAGCCGCTGACGCGTTCGCGGGCATGGTCAACGGTCTCAGCACCAGACCAGAGACCTCTCCCCTTCGGGACCGGCCCCTCGTCGCCGCCTCGATGTTCGGTGTCACCACCCAGGCTGTCATGCGCGCCAAGAGAATTCTCGAGAGCGCGGGATACGAGGTTGTTGTCTTCCACGCCACAGGCGCCGGCGGCCGGGCGATGGAACGCCTGATCTCGGAGGGCTACTTCGATGCGGTGCTCGACCTCACCACCACCGAGTGGTCCGACGAGATCGTCGGCGGCATCCTGTCCGCCGGACCCACCCGCCTCGAAAGCGCCGCCCTGCACGGCGTACCCCAAGTGGTGTCGCTCGGTGCCACAGACATGGTGAACTTCGGAGCACCGGACACAATCCCGGACGGCTTCTCGAACCGTCTGCTCTACCACCACAACGCCGAGAACACACTCATGCGTGTCACCAGCGATGAGGCACGACAGATCGGCGCAGCAATCGGCAGCAAACTCAGCCTCGCCACCGGCCCCTGCACACTGCTGATTCCCCTGCGCGGTACCTCGGCCCTCGACGCCGAAGGCGAACCCTTCGACCGTCCCGAGGCACGCCAGCATCTGTTCGACGCCGTGCAGTCGTCCCTGTCCGGTTCAGCGGTGACTGTGATCGAAATCGACCACCACATAAACGACGAGGCCTTCGCGAACTCTGCTGCCCGTCTACTCCTCGACTACCTCAGCCACGTCCCCCACACAGCCCAAGCGAGCACCCATGTCTGAGAACGAAAAGCTCCGCGTTGCACTGATCGGCCCCGGCCGTATCGCCTCAGCGCACCTACCCGCCATTGTCTCCGCCAGCGACGTTGCCACGCTTGTCGCGGTCGCAGGCCTGCCGCACGAGAAAGAACGCACCCAGGACCTGGCCACCCGATATGGCGCCGAGCGTGCCATCCACGATGCCGAAGCGGTCATCCTCGCCGACGATATCGACGCGGTCGTCCTGACCGTGCCCAACCATGTGCACGCACCACTGACCAGGGCACTGGTCGAAAACGGCAAGCACGTGCTCATCGAGAAGCCGCTCGCCACCTCATTAGCAGACGCCGACAGCATGATCGACGCCGCCAAGTCACATTACCGAGTGCTCATGGTCGCCCACTGCCGACGCTTTTTCGAGGGAGCGCAGACCGCAAAGAAGCGGGTATCCGACCTCGGTCGGCCCCTGACCCTGACTCATACCCTCGGCGTCTTCGCCGAGCACGTGGCAACGGAGTGGTGGAAGTCCGCCTCCGACGCCGGCGGTCTCGCACTGGGACTCAACGGCCCGCACGTCATCGACACCATGCTCTGGCTCATCAACAACCGCCCCACCCGGGTGTACGCCCAAACTCGGCGCCTGCGCGATCTGTGGGAGGGTGAAGACGAGGCCATGCTGATGGTCGAATTCGAGGACGGCAGTCTCGCCTCAGGCTACATCTCGCTCAACACCCGGGTTCCTGTGAACGACAGACTCATCAACGGACCACAGGGCAGCATGCGCCTCATCGACGACCGAAACCTCTGGGTGAACGACATCCCCACTGTCGAGGAGAAAGTCGTTCCGTACATCAACGGCGACTCCTCATTCGACAACCAATTCCGGGAGTTCGTCGACGCGATTCGTACCGGCAGGACCCCGCAGTCCTCGGCAGCGGAAGCACGAACAGTGGTCGCCCTCATGGAAGCCGCGCACGCATCCCAAGTTACCGGGCAACCCGTCGACCTCGACGCCTATCTCACGACCAGAACCTAAGGGAAACACCCATGTCCAGCAACAGTACGACCGCGAACCAGGCACCTCCGACGTCACGTCGAGGGCTCGCCCGCGTCGTCGCCTCCAGCACCACCGGCATGGCGCTGGAAGCCTATGACTTCCTGCTGTACGGCTCAGCCGCTGCCCTCGTATTCAACAAACTGTTCTTCCCGGCCGAAGACCCGATCGTGGGCACCTTGCTCGCCTTCCTCAGCTACGCCCTCGGTTTCTTCGCACGCCCTGTCGGCGGACTCGTATTCGGCCACTTCGGTGACCGCATCGGACGCAAGCCGCTGCTGATCATCAGCCTGGTCCTGATGGGCGGCGCCACCTTCGCGATCGGACTCTTACCGACCTATGCAGCCATCGGTGTGTGGGCCGCCGTTGCCCTCAGCGCACTTCGGCTCATCCAGGGCTTCGCCCTCGGAGGGGAGTGGGGCGGGGCGATGCTCCTCGTCGCGGAGCGGGTTCCCGCACGACGGCGCGGCGCGTGGACCAGCCTGCCCGAGGCGGGCATCCCGCTGGGCAACCTGATCGCCACCGGAGTGCTCGCCGTGCTCGCCGCCACCCTCGATGACGACGCGTTCCTCGACTGGGGCTGGCGGATCCCCTTCCTGTTGTCCGCCGTGCTGCTGGTCGTGGGCTATTGGATCCGGTCGAAGGTCGAGGATGCACCATTGTTCGTGGAGGCACACCAACGAGCCGAGACCGCCGGGGCAGTGGAAGCCCCCGCGAAGACGGTTCTGCGGGAGCACCGCCGCGAGCTCGCAGCCTGCGCGAGTGCACGTCTCACCGAAAACATCGTGTATTACGTCCTGACCGCATTCATCCTCGTGTACGCCGTTGAGAGGGCCGGCGTCGACAAGAGTGTCGTGTTGAATGCTCTCGTCCTCGCCAATGTCATCCAACTCTTCGCGACCCCCTTCTTCGGTGCACTCTCGGACAAATTCGGTCGCCGACCCGTGCTGCTCGGCGGAGCGATTGGCACCGCCGGCTGGATCTGGGTCTTCTTCTGGCTCCTCGACACCGGGAACTCGACCCTCGTTTTCGTGGCCATGGTCGGCGGGCTCATCTTCCACTCCGCGCTCTACGGGCCCCAGGCAGCGTTCTTCGCCGAACAGTTCCCCACCAGGATCCGCTACACGGGCATGTCGATCAGCGCTCAGGTCACGACCGTGATCGGCGGCGCCATCGCACCGTTGATCGCCATCGCACTGCTGGGCGCCTTCGACTCGTCGATCCCGGTGGCCATCTACGTCGTCACCGCCGCAGTGATCACCATCATCGGCGTCGGACTGGCGAAGGAAACGCACCGCAGGGACCTCGCGACAATGCGCGACACAGCCAGCTGACCCGGTAGGTACGAACACTAACGACGCCCCGAATCAGCAACTCCGACGCAAGCGCGGCGCCGACGATAGTGCGTCTCATTCCGGGAGTGCACGAAAGCCAACAACAGATCATGGACAACCGCACAAGCAGAGAGGAATCGTTATGTCAGGACGACTCGAAGGAAAAGTGGCACTCATCTCCGGCGCGGCACGCGGTCAGGGCAGGTCCCACGCTGTCCGCATGGCCGAAGAAGGTGCCGATATCCTCGCATTCGACGTGTGCCGGCAACTCGACACCGTGCAGTACCCGCTTGCCAGTTCCGAGGATTTGAAGGAAACGCAACGACTCGTGGAAACGCTGGGACGACGTATCCTGACCGCCGAAATCGATGTGCGCGACGCCGACACCACTGCGCAGTTCGTCGATGCCGGTGTCGCCGAGTTCGGCCGACTCGACATCGTCTGTGCCAACGCGGCCTTCACCTGCTTGGTCCCCAACACCTGGTCTATCACCGAGCAAGAGTGGGACGAAATGATCGCCGTCAACCTCACTGGAGTCTGGAAGACCGTCAAAGCAGCCATCCCTGCGATGATCACGGCGGGCAACGGAGGATCCATTGCCATCACCAGCTCATCCGCAGGTACCAAGGGCATGATCAACCTCGCACATTACGTCTCAGCGAAGCACGGAGTTGTCGGTCTGATGCGCACCCTCGCCAATGAGCTTGCACCGCAAATGATCCGGGTGAACACAATCCACCCGACCGGCGTCAACACGAAGCTGATCAACAACGATCACGTCCGCGAGTTCCTCGAGGCGCACCCTGGGTGGGACGCCAACATGGCCAACGCGCTTCCGGTGGACATGGTCGAGCCCGAGGACATCAGCAATGCCATCGTGTGGCTGGCATCCGAGGAAGCCCGCTACGTCACCGGGGTCAGCCTGCCGGTCGACGCCGGTTTCGCCGGACGCTGACACCCGCATTGCGCGGTGCACCAGCAATGTTCGGGGAGCCAGGCGAGCCGCACCATTCGTCACCGTCGGCGGCCGCTCATGCGGCGAGGAGTTAGTACGAGGTCCCGCCCCGCCGCGTGAGTGGGCGACAACAGCGGTCGGTTAAGAGCGTGTCTCATGTGGATGAAGTGGCGTATGGGACATAATGTGACGCGTGTTAGATGGGTTGTCACTGCGGTTGGTGCCGGATGCGTTGTGGGAGATCGTCGAACCGTTGATTCCGCGATTCGCCGCACGGCCGCAGGGAGGTGGCAGTGCGCCGGTGGAGGATCGGGCGGTGTTCACCGCGATCGTGTACGTGCTGACCAGCGGATGTGCGTGGCGGCATCTGCCGCCCTCGTTCGGGGTCACCGTTCCTACCGCGCACCGAAGATTTACCGCCTGGGCGGAGGCCGGGGTGTTCGAGAGACTGCACCGCGAGGTGCTCGACCGGCTCGAAAGCGCCGGTGAACTCGACTGGACGGCCGCGATCCTGGACGCCGCGAGCGTCCGGGCGAAAAAGGGGGATCGCTGACCGGGCCGAGTCCGGTCGATCGCGGCAAGAAGGGGTCGAAGATCCACGTCCTGTCCGAAGCCAACGGCATCCCGCTGGTCGTCGATGTGTCCGCGGCGAACACCCACGACAGCACCCTGCTGCAACCGATGGTCAGCGCGATCCCGGCGGTGAAATCCCGACGCGGGCCGCGCCGTCGCAAACCCGGAAAGCTTGGCGCCGACAAGGGCTACGACTACGACAAGCACCGCCGGTGGCTGCGCGAAGAGAGAATTGTCCCACGCATCGCCCGCCGCGGAATCGAGAGGAACGACCGGCTGGGCCGATACCGGTGGAAGATCGAACGCACCATCGCCTGGCTCACCGGCTACCGACGTCTGACCATCCGCTACGAACGCCACGCCGAGCACTTCGCCGGATTCCTCCACCTCGCCGCGGCACTCACTTGCTTCAAGAAACTTCCCACATGAGACAAGCTCTAAGCCCATCCGGTCAATGCCTGGAATCGAGCGCACCTCACCGGTTCGTCAGAGAGAGCAGATGCGGTTATGCCCGAACACCTTCAGCGCGGCGATTTGTCGACCACGACCGGACGGGACCGCCCCGTTCTGCATCCCGGCCCTTTGCGGCGCGAGCAGGATCAGGCAGCGATAGAAGCCGACGTACGCAACTACCGACAGCTACATCGGCAAAAGAGACAAACCGCCACGACCCGCCGCCCTAGGGTCGTCCGCGATGAAACCGAAGTGTTCCTGGTATTCGCCGACATCTGGGCACCGTTCGGCGGGCCGCCCGAGGCGGAGCTGTTCGTCACCTACGGAATCACCAGGGCGACTTTCTTCGAGCGGCTCTGGCAGATCATCACTTCCATGAAATGCGATCGGAGTGTCGCGCAACGGCTCTCGGCCGCCTACCCGCCTCCGCCATCCCTGTAGAAGGGCCCACCGGGGAGCGGGTGCACGATCCCCGGGCGGGCGGACAAGGTGAGCGGACAGGGCAAGCGTGACCACTGAGTTATCGGTACAGTCGGCGCGACTGGGTGCCCGTCGGCAATCGCTGGCTTTCCGGCCGGAGTTGTGGGCGGGTTGCTCGAACACCCGCGACGTCATCCGGCGTCGGCCGTCGCCACCAACTCGTCGATCGCTTCGGGCGCCAAGGCGTCCTCGATGACCGCCAACGCGGCCCCGCGCAGCCCGGCGTCGTCGCCGAGACGCGCGCGGGTAATGACCGAGGCGCGAGCGGAGGACGGAAGTGCCGTCTTGTAGATCGACTCTTGCATCCCGACGAGGAACTGGTCACCGGCATCGACCAGGTATCCCCACACCGTCACGACGTCGGGGTTGAGGAGATTGATGACCGACGCCATGACCTCACCGACGTGACGGCCGGCCTCGCGCACGGCTTGGCCAGCCGGAACGATCCCGGCATTCGCCAGGTCAGCTACGTCGCGGGCGGTGTGCGCCTCGAAACCCTGCTCCACGAGGGCAGCAGCCAAGGCTGGTCCACCGGCAATGGTGTTGAGGCATCCCCGGCTCCCACATGGGCAGGGCCGGTCTACGCCCGCGATCTTGGTGTGGCCGATCTCGCCCACCATTCCGGTGGCCCCGCGCACCACGTTGTGATTGATCACCAGACCGCACGCGACAACAGTTCCGACCTTCAACGACACCAGCACGTTGGCGTCGCGCCATCCCGTTCGGTGCTCTCCGATCGCCATCAGGTTGACGTCCCTGTCCACGAACGACGGTGCATGAAAGGCCTGCGACAGGCGTTCCGCGAAGGGGAAGTTCACCCACTCGCGACTCCCACCCGATCGGTTCGATGCAGGGGCCGTGGAGATTTCGACGTCGCCTGGAAGTCCCAGCCCCACGCCGTAGACATGGCCGGCGGAAATCTCGAGTTCCGCCAGGGCATCACCGAAAACAGTGCAGACCATCTCGACCAACGCGTCCGGGCCGCGGGAGACGTCGAATTGGACCTGGGTGCGCCAGAGGATCTCGGCGTCCAGGTCCGTGATTGCGAGCATCGTTCCACTCATACCCACTTGGGCCACCAGGGTGACGCCGGCGGCCGCGTTGAACGCCAACAGGCTCGCGGGCCGGCCTCGACCCGGTGAGGTCTCGCCCCCGGTCGTCAGCAGCCCGATCTGCTGGAGAATGTCGAGTCGATCGTTGACAGTCGACCGGGCCAGGCCCATCGTTTTCGCCAACTCGGTGACGGTCTCGACCTTCCCGAGCCGGACCAGGTTGAGCACCTCGCCGGTCCTCGCCATCCGGCCGCCGGACCGTTTCGCAGGTGGCGACCCGTTACCCCCGCCCGGAATGCGTCGTTTTGTGCGCATCGCCGGCGACTCCTGCAGGGATCCGCCACCCCCATTTAGCGTCATGCGATCAGCATATACGCCGACGCGAGTACTCATCTAGCCTGTTGACGAAACAGTTCGACATGATTATGGTTGTTTTCGACATATATTGTCATCGTGGGCTGCCCCCGTGCGCCACCACTTTCGCCGCGCCGTGCTGCCGCCGGGTCCGCTGACCGTCGTTCGAGCCACCGGTGCGGACCATCACACAGAGGAGATCTAGATGAACGTCCCCCATGCGAACGAACTCTTTATCGGTAGCCGTTGGGTGGCTCCACAGAGCAGTGAACTCGCCGATGTCGTCGCGCCCTTCGACGGACGGGTGATTCGCCAGCTGCCTCGCCCTACCGTTGACGACGCAAAACTCGCCGTCGCACAGGCCCACGACGCCTTCGACTCCTGGGCTGGGTTGACCCACGACGCGAGACGCGAGATCGTCGCGAGGTTCTGTGGCGCGCTGGACAAGCGTCTCGATGAGATCGTCCGAGTCTGGGCACTCGAGGCCGGTATGCCGTTCCGCAACGGCGACGAACTCACCAGGGCCGCCTCGGATCTGTGGAATCGGGCGCTCGACGAGTCCCGGACCGCTGCGTGGATCGAGACTCGGGAGACCTCGATGGGACGCATCGAGGTCCGCCAGGAGCCGATCGGACCCGCCGTGGGGATTGTGGCGTTCAACGGCCCGCACATGCAGTTTGCACTCGCAATCATCCCGGGCCTGCTGGCCGGGAACACGATGATCATCAAGCTGCCGCGCGAATGCCGGATGCTCGGTTACCTTTTCGCCGACGCGGCCGCCGACGCCGACTTCCCACCTGGCGTTCTGAGCATCCTCGCCGGCGACGCCGACGTCAGCCAGTACCTCGTCGAGCATCCCAGGATCGCGGCCGTCCACTTCACCGGTGGCACCGAGGTCGGTATGTCCGTCATGCACGCGTGCGCCGACCGCGTCGCCAACGTCGTGCTGGAATTGGGCGGAAAGTCCGCCGCGATTGTCGCCGCCGACGCCGACCTCGACATTGCAGTCCCAGCCCTCGTCGACGCGATGGCCCTCTACAGCGGCCAGATCTGTGTGGCCATGACCCGACTCCTCGTCGCCCGAGAGATCCACGACGACGTCGTCGACGGACTCGTCGCCGGCCTGAAGGCACTGAAGATGGGCGACCCCGCAGACCCCGAAACTACCTGGGGTCCCCTCGCGGCAACGCGTTTCCTGAACCGCGCCGAAAGCTACATCGAACGGGCCGTGGCAGGAGGCGCGACCATCGCCACCGGCGGTGTCAGGCCCCGCGGCTTGGAAGGCTACTTCCTCGAACCCACCCTGCTCACCAACGTCACCAACGACATGGAGGCTGCCCAGAACGAGATCTTCGGTCCGGTCTTCTGCGTCATCCCGTTCGACACTCTCGATGAAGCCATCGCCATCGCGAACGACTCCAGGTACGGACTCTCCGGGTCGGTGTTCACCACCGACGAGCAGGCGGGCCTGGACGTCGCCCGTCGAGTGCGATCCGGTGTCTTCGTCATCAACGCCACCTTCCCCTGCCTGGCGGCACCCTTCGGCGGGGTCAAGCAGTCGGGATTCGGTCGCGAAGGCGGTCCCGAGGGACTGTTTTCGCTCACTCAGAGCAAAAGCATCACCCTCTCCAGCGCAGGAGACGCGTCCGCTTAGCGGTACAGCATCCTGCAGTCACCGGTGGGCCGCCGAGCGACACGCTTGGCGGCCCACCGTGTGTCGGCGGCGTCGTGAGCGAACATCACCGCTTCGTCTCCCATGTCACATCGAAACGGAGATGTGATAGAGATCTCGCGAAACCATTGACGTCGACAATCGACGTCAATAAAGTGAAAATCGACATTAATCGAGGCGGCGGTCAGTGCCATCGAAACGACCGGCAGCCGGGCCCACAGTTCTTCCCATCACACATCCCAGAGGTGCAGCATGACCCCCGCGTCCGCACGTAGCCGGAACCCCAAGCCGGAACATCCCTCACAGCCCAGCCGCCGCCGATACGCGGTGGTGGCCGCCGCACTCCTCGTTGCGGGCGCTGCCACCGGGTGTACCTCGAACTCGGCTTCTAGCGCCGCCGGCGCGGACTGTGACACGACCTCGTACGACGCCGCGATCGCGGCCTATACCAGTGGCGGCGTCATCGGTAAGGGCCCCTATGGTGAAACCTCCGCCCCGGCAACATCCATCGAACTCACCGACGCCGAGGTGGCCCAAATCCGCGCCATGAACGCCACCGCGGCGGTTGTCATGCATTTCTCCGGGGACAGCTGGAGCAACGCCCAGGTCGAGGCGCTCAAGGCCGAGTTCGACACACTCGGCATCAGAATCGTTGCCCAGACCGACGCCCAGGCGGATCCCGCCAAACAATTTTCTGATATCGAAACCGCGCTCTCGGCCAAACCGAACGTCATGGTCTCGATCCCGTCCCTCGACCCCGTTGCACTCGCGCCCGCCTACCGGAAGGCTGCAGACGCCGGCGTCAAGCTCGTCTTCATGGAGAACCCGGCCAAGAACTTCCAGCCGGGACAGGACTACGTCTCCGTCGTCGCCACCGACAACTACGGGGCCGGCGTTCTCGGGGCACACCAAATGGCGAAAGCGCTCTGCGGCAACGGCGAAGTGGGTGTGATCCACCACGGCGCCCAAGCCCCGACGAATGTCCTGCGCGAACAGGGCTTCACCGAAACGATCGAGAAGGACTACCCCGACATCACGATCGTCGAAAACAAGGGCCTGCTGGGACCGGACTGGAAGGGCGAGGGCAACTCGAACGTCAACGCGTGGCTCACCAAACACCCGCAGCTGGGAGGAGTGTGGTGCTTCTTCGACGCCCCCTGTGAGGGCGCCATCGACGCCGCCCGCGCCTCGGGACGCGACGAACTCGCCGTCACGACCGTGGACTTGGGAAACAACGTCGCCATCGATATGGCCCAAAACGGATTCGTCACTGGGATCGCCGCCGCGCAACCCTACGACCAGGGCGCCGTCGAGGCGAAACTCGCAGCCTACGCGCTGCTCGGCAAACCAGCCCCAGCCTTCGTCGAGCTCCCCTCCCTCCCCGTCACTCGCGACAATCTCGTCGACTCATGGACGTCCCTGTATCACTCAGACGCCCCCAGCGACCTCCAGCAGGCCCTGGACAGCGGCCGATGAACACCTCGCGGGATGCATCAATCGCGGTCTCCATGCGGGACATCTACAAATCCTTCGGCAAGGTGGAAGTCCTGCGCGGCGTCGATTTCGAATTGCGCCAAGGTGAAGTCCACGCACTACTCGGTGGCAACGGCGCGGGAAAATCGACACTGATGAAGATCCTGCAAGGCGTTCACCGCGCCGACGCCGGGGACATCATCATCGACGGGCAACCAGTGGACTTCCACTCACCGTCCGATGCGACAGCAGCCGGCATCGGCATGGTCTTCCAAGAGTTCAGCCTCATCCCGAGCCTCTCGGTTGCGCAGAACATCTTCCTAGGTCACGAGCCACACAGGTTCGGACTCATCGACGACCGAAGCCTGAACCGACAGGCGAGGGCGCTGCTCGACCGCATGGGCGCCGATATCGACCCGCGCAGCCTGATCGGAGATCTCCCTGTCGGGTACTGGCAGCTCACCGAGATCGCCAAGGCACTGAGCATGCAAGCACGTGTCCTCGTGATGGACGAGCCCACCGCCAGCCTTCCGTATTCCGAGGTAGAAGCCCTGTTCACCCTCATCGGCAGGCTCAAGACACAGGGCATCTCGATTGTCTACATCAGTCATCGAATGGCCGAGATAGCACGCGTCGCCGATCGCCTGAGCATCATCCGCGACGGCCGCCGGGTTCTCACCGACGACGTGTCCGCAGTCCCGCCCGAACAAGTGGCCGAATCCATTGTCGGTCGCGAGATCCTGCACGGTTTCACCAGAACCACGCGCGACGCCGAGACCCGTCGTGAGATCACCCTCTCCGTCGAGAACCTCAGCGCGGGAACCCGTCTCGACAACGTCTCGTTCGAGGTGGCCGCCGGCGAGGTCGTCGGACTCGCCGGCCTGATCGGAAGCGGACGAACGGAGTTGGCACGATGCCTGTTCGGCATCGATCGAAGCGACTCGGGGCGGATAGTGGTCGACGGCATACCCATCCGGCCACGCCGGCCACTCGACGCCATCAAATCGGGTGTCATGCTCGTGCCCGAGGACCGTCAATCGCAAGGCCTCGTACGCGAGCATTCAGTCCGGACCAACCTGCTGCTACCCAGCCTCACCCGGCTGACCCGGGGACCGTTCATCGATGACAGCCGAGGCCGTGATCTCTGCGCGGACCTCGCGGAAAGGCTCGGGATACGCACCACCGCCATTGACCAGCCAGTCGGCCGGCTCTCGGGCGGAAACCAGCAGAAGGTCGTCATCTCCAAATGGCTGGGCCTCGGCGAGGTGGGAGTCCCGCCGCGGGTATTGATTCTCGACGAACCCACCACGGGCGTCGACATCGCCTCCAAGACCGACATCATGCAACTGGTGCTCGACCTCGCCGACGCCGGCACCGCGATCATCCTGATCTCGTCCGAGCTCGAGGAGCTTCTCGCCGTCGCCGATCGTGTCCTCGTCATGCGACAGGGGCGAATCGACGCCGACTTCGACCGCGACAACATCCCCGACGAAGAGTCGCTCCAGCTCGCCATCCAAGGAGTGTGAACCCCTATGCCCACCAAATCCGCCACCGCGAAAGCCACGTCACCCACCCCCAGGTCCCATCCTCCGGAGGGTCCGACCACAGACACCGCGGCGCTTCCCGACCCCGGACGGCCCAGCTTCGCCTCACGATTCGGCAACCTCGAGTGGCGCGATTTCGCCATCTATATCGGTTTCGTCGTGATCTTCCTGCTGTTCGCGGTCTTCTTGCGGGACGACGGCTTCCTGCTGACCAACAACTTGCTCAACATCGTCAGACAAACCGCGATCATCGCGGTCATGGCGGTCGCCGGCACCTTCGTGATCGCCGCCGCCCAGATCGATCTCTCGATC
Source organism: Rhodococcus sp. JS3073 (assembly GCF_026810085.1). Classification (NCBI taxonomy): domain Bacteria; kingdom Bacillati; phylum Actinomycetota; class Actinomycetes; order Mycobacteriales; family Nocardiaceae; genus Rhodococcus; species Rhodococcus sp. JS3073. The sequence continues at coordinate 757,940 of NZ_CP113952.1, forward strand.
GGATCCGTTGCGGGACTGTCGAGTGTGGTCACTGCCATGACCATCTCGTCGACGGGCAGCGTCCTGCTCGGAGTCTTAGCAGGGCTCGGCACCGGTGTGGTGGTCGGCACCATTAACGGAGGCCTCGTTGCCGTCCTGGGCTTGCCGTCCTTCCTGGTGACGCTCGCGATGCTGGGCATCGCGGCGGGAGTGGCGCAATGGATCTCCAACTTCCAGCCGGTGCCCATCCTGAACAAGGCCTTCACCGATCTGTTCGGCTCCGGAGACTTCGGACCAATTCCCTCACTCCTGCTCTGGGCGGCGCTCTTCGTCCTCGTCGGTGTCGTGGTGATGAACAAGACGACATTCGGACGGCAGGTCTTGGCCGCCGGCGGCAACGAGACCGCAGCACGCTTCACCGGCGTCCGCACCAAGCGGATCACCTTCTACGTGCTGCTGATCTCGGCCATCGTCGCGAGCATCGCCGGAATGCTGTACGCCGGACGCCTTCAGTCGGGTCGGTACCAATGGGGCACCGGCGACGAACTCTCCGTCATCGCCGCCGTTGTTCTGGGAGGAACGAGCCTCTTCGGTGGATACGGCCGCGTCATCGGTTCGGCGATCGGAGCAGTCTTCATCGGCCTCATCAACAATGGGCTGATCCTCGCCGGACTGGACGTGAGCCAGCAGATCATCATCCAAGGCATCATCATTATCATCGCGGTCGCCCTCGCGAAGAAGAAGTAACCCACCCGCCCCAAGCACTCCGGACGATCGCGATCAACGGGTGGTTCATCAGAGATCACCACTACACCGTCGCCGATCTCACCCGTCAAACAGACGCGAACGCCATTTGACGGCAACATCATTAGCGAACACCCCACGATAAGGTGATGATCATATGGACGCGGATGTTCTGATCGAGATGACCGCGCTCTCCATCGCTCGACCCGGATCGGGCGCGAGCCCCGAGGCAATTGCCGCATGGCACGAAGCGCAATCACGCCACTACGAGTACAACTCGGTGCGAGCCGGACCAGACGCAGCCCGGGACAGCGCCCGCGCCGCACGAGCACACCAGCGGTCACTGCAGTTGCTCCGCGACTCGCCGCCGCAAGCCCCGCCGAGCCGTCGGAATCACCAGCGTCATGACATCGCACCACCTCGACCTCCACAGCGTCGCTGCGCCACGCGCCGGGCACCGGACCGCAGTCTGCCGCAATACCGCGAACAACGATGGAACTCCGAGGTGCGGACGACAGACGACGCTCCCAATTCGACTAGATCGCACACGCCAGGACTCGTCGGACGTCTCAGTCGGGTGTCCTCCCCGAGACGTCCGACGCCGGTGGGGACCCGCAGAACCGACGTATGCGGGTCCCCACCAACCCCTCCCCACGCCATGAGCCGATTGGGGAGGAACCGCGCCCGCGCGTGTGGCCATGGAGAGCGACCACATGAACTCTAAAGAGAGAATTGGATGAATTTCGATGTGGATGAGGAGATCGGCACCACGAAACGCGAACACGCGGATCGTGCCTGTGTCATCGGCGCGCTTGTGAAGCGTCCATCGAAACGGGATGCGGTGGGGCTCTACCTGGTGCGGTACCGATATGAGCAGGATCCAGCCCGCCGAGCCCACGCCCTGGACGCCCATGTCGAGTATCTGAAGCGAGAGGCTGAACGTGGCACAGTGATCGCGGCAGGGGCAGTGCACGATGGAGACTTCGGCTACGTACTGATCCGCTGCGACAGCATCCGAACTGCGACGGTCATCGCCGAAGCGGACCCGGTCATCGCCCTGGGCGGCGCCTCGTTCGACGCGCCGCTCGAATGGGTCGTGGACATCGGGCTGCCACCCATGACGGAAACAGCGGCAACAAACCCATGAAGTTCTCACGTTGGCCGTGAACGGCGTCGCAGCCTGACACAGGCGAAAACGTCGGTATCGCCTACTGGATGCCACTGAAGAACCCATACCAACCCTCACCGTCCCGAGCCAAGGATCCGGCCGTGTCTCTGGCCGCGATATCCTGGGATCGGGCATCAAAGAGGTGAGTGCGTGGTCGCAAATTCGGGGATTTCCCCAGTCGAGCTGATATCGCTCGAACGTTTCGCGCCTGTCGCCGCGTCGGCGTGGCGACCGCGCGCGGGTGGAATCGATGCAGCCGATGACCGAAGCTGACCCCGTCAGGACACAGCGTGAGGATGCCCCGCAAGTCCCGGCGGAGCTGACAGCAGCTGGCTTCGACGACGCACACGAGATCGGACGCGGCGGATTCGGCATCGTCTACCGCTGTGTCCAGGCCGAGCTGGACCGCACGGTAGCCGTGAAGGTCCTGACCGCGGAACTCGACGACGAGAACAAGGCACGCTTCCTGCGCGAGCAGCGTGCGATGGGTCGGCTGACCGGGCACCCCAACATCGTCAACGTCCTGCAGATCGGCGCCACCGCGAGCGGGCGCCCCTACATCGTGATGCCCTACCACCCGCAGGATTCACTGGAAACACGTATCCGTGGTGTCGGGCCGCTTACTGTGGACGAGGCGCTTCGTCTGGGTGTGAAAATGGCCGGCGCTCTCGAAACCGCGCACCGCCTCGGTGTAGTTCATCGCGACGTGAAACCCGCAAATATCCTTTTTACCGACTACGGCGAGCCGGCACTGACCGATTTCGGGATCGCACACATCTCCGGAGGATTCGAGACCGGCACCGGCACTGTCACCGGATCCCCGGCCTTCACCGCCCCTGAGGTACTCAAAGGGCAGCCGCCGAGTCCCGCCTCGGACATCTACGGACTCGGTGCCACATTGTTCTGCGCCATCACCGGTCACGCAGCGTTCGAACGGCACAATGGGGAGCAGGTGATCGCACAGTTCCTGCGGATTACCACCCAGCCGCTTCCGGACCTGCGCAAACAGGGACTTCCCGATGACGTCTGTTCGGTCATCGAAATGGGCATGTCCACTCAACCGGCTGACCGTTCGCCCTCCGCCGCTGAGTTCGGCGACGCGCTACGACAGGTTCAACGCGGTCACGGGTTCCGTGTCGACGAGATGGCCCTGCATACCGTGGCAGGCGCCGCCGAGCCCGGCGCAACCGGTACACACCCACGCACAGCCGAGGGTGCCGGTTCGACGCCGCCACCGGTTCGGGGCAAAGCTGGGAATCTGCCCTTGGAATTGACCAGTTTCGTCGGCCGTCGCCGCGAGCTGTCCGAGGCCAAACAGATGTTGCCCGACTCACGCTTGGTGACCTTCACCGGGATCGGTGGTGTGGGGAAGACCAGGCTGGCTTTGCGGGTGGCCCGGGAGGCGCGGCGGGCGTTTGCCGACGGGGTATGGCTCATAGAGTTCGGTGAACTGCGGAGCGCAGCACTGGTAGCGGACACCGTAGCTGTGGCGTTGGGGTTGCGGGTTCAGTCCGCGCGACCACTTCACGAAGTTCTGGTCGAGTATCTCGGCCCATCTCGGCTGTTGCTGGTGCTCGACAACTGCGAACACCTCGTGGATGCAGTGGCTGCACTGGCCGAGACCCTGCTGCGCGCCTGCCCGGGGCTCCGCATCCTGGCGACGAGCCGTGAACCCCTCGGCATCGGCGGCGAAGCCGCACTGCGAGTGCCGCCGCTCGCGGTGCCCGACCCCGACCACCAGCACCCTCTTCGTGGGCTGCCCCGCTACGACGCGGTAACGCTGTTCCTGGAACGGGCGAAGGCCGCCGTGCCGGGATTCGAACTCACCGATGACAACAGAATTGCGGTCGCCCGGATCTGCCACCGACTGGACGGGCTGCCGCTGCCCATCGAGTTGGCGGCAGCGCGGTTGCGGGCGCTGTCCGCCGAGCAGATCCTGGACCACCTGACCGACCGGTACCGGCTCCTATCCGTCGGCAGCCGGGGCGCGCCGACGCGCCAGCAGACCCTTCGACTGTCCATTGACTGGAGCTACGACCTATGCACCCCACAGGAACAGCAGGTTTGGTGCCGATTGTCGGTCTTCGCCGGCAGCTTCGAGCTGGATGCGGCAGAATATCTCTGCGCCGAGAACCTGACACCGGCGGATTTGCTCGATGTGGTCGCCTCACTGGTCGACAAGTCGATCCTGATCCGGGAGGAGCCCGATCGTGTGGTGCGGTACCGACTCCTCGAGACCCTGCGTGACTACGGCCGCGAGAAAGTCCGGGAAACCGGTGAGCACTCGACACTGCGCCTCCGGCACCGCGACTGGTACGAACAGTTAGCGTCCCAAGCAGAGCGCGAGTGGATCGGTTCACGCCAGCTCGAATGGATAGGCCGCCTGCACCGGGAGCAGCCGAACCTGCGTGAGGCTCTCGAGTTCTGTCTCGCCCCCGAACGAGGTGAAGCCGATGCCGAGGCCGGACTGCGGATCGCGAATACCCTGTACCCGTTCTGGCTCGCTCGTGGCCTACTCAGCGAAGGCCGCCGCTGGTTCGATCGGGTACTGGCCGCTCAGAACGGTCAGCCCACCCCGGAGCTGACCAAAGCCCTCTACACCAACGGCGTGCTGGCCGGAATGCAGGGAGATCTCCAGGCCGCCGCGACCGCGATGGATCAGGCGCAACAGATCGCCGAACGGCTCGGCGCACCCGCCATCGGTGTAGTCGCCGAGTACAGCGCCGGTCTGCTGGCCCTCTACAGCGGCGATCTGCACGGCGCCGTTACCCACAATGAAGCCGCCCTCCGAGCACGTGATACCAACGGTGATCTCTTCCGCCAGGTCGGCAGCCTGATCGGGCTCGCTCTCGCCCTCGGATTGCTCGGTGACTCGACGCGGGCGATCGAATGCCACGATCGAGTGCTCGCGATCACCGAACACCGCGGCGAGTCGCTCCACCGGGGAAGGTCCCACTGGGCCTATGGTCTGGCGCAGTGGCAAGAGGACAAACCCTCGCCAGCAACAACAGCACTCGAGCAAGGCCTGCGGCTGTCCCGCCTCGCCGACGATCCTGTGGGCTCCGCCCGTTGTATGCAGGCACTGGCCTGGATCGCCGCCAGTGGAAACCGAGCCGAGCGCGCTGCCGTGCTGACCGGCGCCGCCGACGTGTTGTGGCAGCAGATGGGCGTTCCCGCAATCACCTTCACCAAGATGCAAATCTACCAAGACAATTGTGTGCACCGAGCGCATAATGTGCTCGGTGACAAAGCATTCGAGTTGGCGTTCCAGCACGGAAACACTCTCAGTTTCGACGCCGCCGTCGCCTACGCCCTCGGCGAACAACCCGCGAGGTCGCCGTCGCCCACGGGAGCTGCGACAAGCCTCACCCGGCGTGAGCGGCAAGTCGCGGACCTGGTGGGCGAGGGGCTGACCAACAAGGCGATCGCCGCCAGGCTGGTGATCTCGCAACGCACCGCGCAGGGGCATGTCGAGCACGTCCTGGCCAAGCTCGGGTTCACCTCGCGAACGCAGATAGCCGCGTGGGTCGTACAACAGGCACAAAGTCCGCAGGACTGAGGCTCCACAGCAATTGTGCCTTCACTGGGCGCCAAGCAGATCGAACGGAGCCGGGCAAACGCTGGCGGCCTCCGTATCGCGGCGCTGCCGATGCCAACAAAGATTGTGCACAGAACTTCTGGCCACAGGGATATCCGAAGACCTCTGCACCCGCCGCACTCACAGGAAACTGCGCAGTCGACTTCTCCTGACATCGAGCGAGGGTTGCGTCCATGAAGATGCTGGACGGACCGGATCCGAATCTGACCGGCGTGTCGTAGCCCAATGAAGGCGGCCATCGAGCGGGGATGACAGCTCCGCAGATCTCCAGGCACTTGGCAAAGCTGAGATCAGTAGGCGCTATCCGCTCGGAACGGAGCGGAAGGTTCGTCTATCACCGGATCGATGTACAAAATCTTGTCCACTCGGAACCGAGCTTCTCCGGGCCAATGTCAGGTAAAACGGGAACGGGTGGGTTTTCACGTCACCGCGCCGCAAACACATAGTCATCTAACGGCTGTTCTGCAGGGGGAGCGCCAGCTCATGATCGCTGTTCGTTGGGATCACTTCCCGATGGTGGAGCAGCACGACGGAGCTCGCCGGTGGCTGCAATTCACCGCGAATCTTGGGCGGTCGACGAATACGGTGGACGCTTACGGTCGTGCGGTGGAGGATCACTTGAGGTTCTGTGCTCGGGTGGGTGCCGATCCGGCGACGGCACGGTCCGATGTGGTCGCCGCGTGGACCGGTGATCTGCATGCGCGTCCGAATATTCGCTGCGGGGGAGTGGGATTGGCGAACGCGACCATCCAGCAACGTGTGATCGCGGTGCGCGGGTTCTACGACTTCCTGGTCGAGGAGGAGATTCGTGCGCGCAATCCGGTGCGCCGAGGACAGTCGGGCCGCGGTGGTAAACGGCCCGGCAAGGCCTGGTGCGGCGGGTCGACTGCCGTGATCCCCGCCGGTGTCTCTCCCTGCCAGCCCGGGCCGGCAATGAGATAGCTGCCGCCGCCGTTGCCGGTGGTGCGGCTTCCGAGGTGGTGGAAGTTGAAGGTGTAGAGGTCGATGAGCTGAACCGAGAAGTATCGGCTCTCGTCGATGACCGGCACGGTGAGCACGACCGGCTCGGCGCGAAGGTCCAAGCCGGCCATGGAGTAGGGGGTGTCCGAGTTCCGGGTCTGGACCGTCTTGTCCTCCGGTGTGAAGACACGTCCGATGTTTCGGATCTGGTTCCAAGGCGCCTTGAACTCGGGGTCGGCGCTGTCGACGAAGTAGGAATACTGGACACGGTAACTGTCGACCATCGGGAACCCGTAGATGTACGCCTCCTTGGCGATGGAGCGCGCCTCGTCGGATGTGATGGAATGGGAAAGTTCTGCGTTCATTGCATTCACCGTCCGGTTGTTGCCTGAGCATTGATGCCGTCATTGCGCGGGAGGTTCTCACCCGCTCGCCTTCCAAGAGTCTTGTTGACGCGACCTCGCGGTGATCCTTGTTCGGCTCGTGCCCGCGCTGAGCGTGGTGTGTCAGCTGAGCGCCTTCGCCTCGAGGACGTCGAACTCCGCCCGACTGATGGTGGAGCAGTCTCTCCATGCTCATCGCGACTCGATCCTCGGACACACTTCTCCATTGTGTGCTTGTGGCACCCGGAAGTTTGGCAGATCCCTGCGTCCGTCCGTCGATGGGACCCACTGTGAAATCCCGGGTCAACCGCTCCAAAATATCTGTAGTCGTGACTATAGACATTGAGGTGTGCCTGTTGTAGAGTTTCTGTCGTCGCAAGGAAAGAGTTCACGAGGTGCGGGAGAGAATGAACTACCCGCAGAGAAGTACCGCAAGACCAGGATGTGCCGGGCAAGGGTTGATGTGAGTGTGTAAGGCCCCGGCATATCCGGCGGCTGCCGGGCGGCACGAAGGCCTGACAGCCGGATGAAGTGCAGTGAATAAGGAAGTGAAACCCGCTCCGGCCCCCGGTGCCTCACGGCGCCGGGGGCCCTGTCCGTCTGAAAGGGGTCACCCCATTCCGGAAGATTCGCCCGACCGTCGCGCGGCCGGGAAGCTCGACGACGAGGACTACCCGGCATACAGCATGGGTCACGCCGCCGAGATCCTCGGCGTGACACAGGCATTCCTGCGCAGCCTCGACGCCGCGAAGCTGCTCACCCCCGGACGCTCGGAGGGCGGCCACCGCCGCAACTCCCGATACCAGCTGCGTCTCGCCGCCCGAGCCCGCGAACTGATCGACCAGGGCACCGCGCTCGATTCCGCGTGCCGCATCATCATCCTCGAAGACCAACTCGCCGAGGCCCGACGCATCAACGCTGAACTCCAGCACACCCACCGCCCCAAGTCGGATCAGCCCGGCCCCGCATCCGGCTGAACCACCGCCGCCCCTTCGGAACACCAGTCGAGGTCCATTCCGCGGAAGCCGTCCATCCGCTCGGCGACCTCACCTCGGATCTTTGCGAGAACGGACAGCCCGCATCAGCCCGGACCAAACCATTCGAGGCGTCGGCGTGCAGTCCCGCTAAACCATCGGTGACCGGTCAGCCGTCATCCCCATGCGGGTGGACCGGTGCGCACCACGACATACGTCAGCTTCTGCGATCGTGGGACATGCGCGGTGGCGCCATTGAGCAAGGATCACTGCCGCCGCGGACCGCACGCGCCTTGGTCGGCGTCCTCCGACGCTTCACCCAGACGTCCTCGTTCGGCTGACTATTGCCCGAACGTGAAGCGCAGGTTCCGCTCGCTGGCCACCAGCGGTCTTGGTACCTGCTGGTTTGCCCACCCGCGCGGAGTAGAACGGGAAGATGGGAAGGCAGGCAGCCGTCGTGCTCGACGTGCTCGCGCTGGTAGCCGTCGTGGTTGGCGTGGATGTCCTGTTCTTCAGGCACCACTTCTGGGAGCGGCTGCTGGTGAACGTCGGCATCGTCCTGGTGTTCGCGGCGTTCTATTTGAGGTTCCTGAAGGGTTCATGAGCGCAGCCGCCGCAATTACAACCCGAAGTAGCGCACACCTATCCAGGGCAGATAGACCGGTGCACCGTTAGCCCCCATTGGGCCAGGCCGAACGAGGCTATAGCCCCGGCTCCCTCAGTCACGCTCGCCGGCGGCGATCTGGTCGGTTTTCCAATGACGCGTGACGTCCTCGACGAGGGATCGCGAACGCGAGCAGTTCGCCCGACTCCGCCCCACTAGGAGTTCTTGAAGAGAGAGTTCTTCGTCGAGGAAGCCGGCACGACCTCCAGCCGCTGTAGCTCAGCACCGGCACCGGTGACGTCACCGTCAGCTTGGTCGAGTATTTGCAGGCCTTTCTCGACTGCGCGCCAGTCCGCTGACAGGTCGAAATATCCCAGGAGATCAACGACCTCGGCGACCCACCGTTTCGCGCCGCGTCTGTCACGTCGCAGCTGGGCGTAGTAGGTCACCATGGCGTCGCTCACCGACTTCTTGCGCTGCCCCCACTTCTCGCCCTTCCGGGCCGCCTCACTGGCCAGTTGCCACAGCTGTGCAACGTCGACGTGCCGATCCAGCACCGGTTCCCTCACACCTGGCACAGTAGCGATCCAACAGGACAGGTGATAGCGAACTGCTGCATGTAGCCGATCGGCTATCGGCCCAGCGCTTGGCGCGCCCCGATGCGACAGTCGGAGCAAGATCGAATCGAACCCGGCACATATCGGCGGCTTGCACACCGAAACCGGACGGGTTAGTCATGTCGTATGACCGAGAATCCGGGACCCGCGGGGGTTTGAATGTCGGCGACAAGGTCAAGGTTCATGCTGAGGGAACCTCGGTGTTCACGATCGTGAGCATTGACGGCGACGAAGCTCTGATCGAGTCGGTTCTCGGCGCCCAGGGACTTACCCGTTCCACTGCAAGCTCGAACGCCTGGTCCCGGAGGAGTCCTGACACAGTAGAAAATGCACCCTGAACTGCTCAGATGACATGTCCACTTTCGGAGATGACCCTCACTGGTTCATAGCGGCCCTGACCGGCCTCGCCGAGGTCGCGCACCTGCGCACCGTGGTCGAGGCCCTCGCCGCCACCGTCACCAAACACGAAGAGCAATTGCGTCGACTTCGCCGCAGTGTTAGCGGCGCTCGTTCCTCGTCCGGCACGTTGTGTGCGCGCCACTTCTTCACAGCCCGATACAGCCACTGCCCCAGCTGCTCGCCTGGGGCCTATCCGAAATTCGGTGGATCTGATTCTGGTGCATCGGTGAGGCGTCGCCCGCGCGCGTGGGGTGGGGGAGATGGTCAGGGTGGGGGTGTGAGGTGGTCCCATGCGGTGCGGACGGTGTGGAGGGCGGCGGGTGCGGTGATGGTGAGTCGGGTTTGGCCGGCGAGTTGTGTGTTCCATTCGTTGTCGCTGGGCGGTGTGGTGAAGACGTAGGTGCCGGGGTTCTTTCCGGTCGGTCCAAACTTGCGGAACAGTGCGGCGGTGTCGGGGTTGATGGCGCCGATGTTGGTCAGTGCCCAGAGGTCCCAGAGGTCGCGGGCGGCGGCGCGGTCGCACCAGGTGGCGGTTTTGGAGGCGGCGAATGCGGGCAGGGTGGGCACGAGGAGCCGGGCGGGTGGGGCGTCGCTGTAGCGCTGGATGAGGGTGCGGGGTTCGGTGGGCCAGAGGGTGCGGTCGGTGGAGGCGAGGAGTTGGATTTTCACCGCGAGTCCGCCGGTGGTGTGGAGGGTGGCGGCGTCCACGCTCGTGCCGGCGCTGAGCGGGGGTGCCCATTCGAGGCGACCGTAGGCGCGTTGCACCGCTCTCGGGAGCGCCTTGTCGAGGTCGGCGGCCAGGGTGCTGCGTCGTGGGTCGAGGGCGATGAGGTCGATGTCTTCGCTGAGGCGCCCGTCGGGGAGGTGTGTTCGGGCGAGGGCGGTGCCGCCGATGAAGTGGAGTCGGTCGGCGAAATGGTCGCTGAGGTAGCCCAGGAGCAGGGAGATGAGGTGGTCTCGTTCGACCTGTTCGGGGGCGACGCCGAACTGGTCGGCGACGCGGTCGCGTTCGTCGAGGTTCACGAGGCTGCCTGCACCCAGATTTCGGCGCGGGCGAGGGCTGCGGTCAGTCCCTGCTCGCCGGCGAGGGTGGTGAGACGTTCGCGGTCGCTGCGCCGGTAAAGACTGGCGACGGCGGCGGGGATTTCGTTCTCGGCATCACCAAGCGCCGGCCACCGGGCCAGGTCGAGGAGGGTTTGTTCCGGGGTGGTCACCAGCGCCGGCCCGAGCGGGGTGTCCAGGCGTTCGGCGTCGAGTTCGGGGGTGTCGCGTCGGAGGAAACGGATGGTGGCGGTCCGGTCGGTGAGGGTGATGGTCCGGTGCCGACGGGGGACGGCGACGACCGCGGTAGCCAGCGCCCGGGGGATTGCGTGGTGGAGGCGGGCGGCGCTGATGCCCATCACGATCGCATGATCGGGTCCGTAGATCGCGGCGGCGATTCCGGCGGCGGTGGCTTCGAGGTTCGGAGTCCACGGGCGCCCGGCTTGTTCCGGCGGTGTGACGATGTAGTAGCCGGGGGCGGCGCGGTGCAGGACTCCGCGTGTGACCAGGCGGGCGAGTTCGGGGCGGGGGTGGGCGTAGACGTCGGTGGCGTCTTGGGGGCGGAAGGTGCGTAAGGGGCGGCGGGCCAAGGCGGCGGGTACGGCCGTGCTGTGTGCCGGAGCCATGTTGACACCTCCTCCATGCGCATTTCGTAGGGTTAAAGCCTACGAAACGCGCAGTGCGAAAGCAAACGGGTCAGGGTCGGCCGCGGGTGCAGGCCCTTGCGGTAGCCCTCACGCCGCGTACTCGCTGACGGGGAGAGTTCGGAGGCTCTGCATCGTCTCGCAAGGGGCCAACGTCGTGGGCGCTGTGCACCCTCCGCGGCGGCCCGGCCGCCGCCCGACCGGAAGTGGGGCACGAGCAGGGTAGATCGGTGCTGCTGGGCGGGTGAGCGGCGGACATCGGGGTGTCCGTGCATGCGGGACGCAGCGTTCCCTCGACGCGGCGGTGTCCGGTCAGGATCCACCTGCGGGCAGGCGATGGTCGCACTGTGCCCATGCTGTCCGCGCAAGATTTGCTCGCGTCCTCGCCTCAGCTCAGGCCTTGGGGGACGATGCGGAACACCGGGTAGCCGGTGGCGATGGCCTCGAACGCTGCGATTGGGGCGTTGGGGTCTACCGGGATGTGCCCGCCCACTCGTGGCGACCTTGCAGTAACGCTTGATAATTGGAGCGCGGTGTGCGACCGGAACCTCGTCCAGCCGGACGGCAGTGCGGTCCCGCTGCAAGAGCACCGCGCGGTGTTCCGCAGCGCGGACATTGCGTACCCAGTTGGTGTCCTCGCCCAGCACGGACACCAGATACCGCTCGCCTTCCAGGTCGGCGATGATGATCGGAAGTCTCACGGGTTTGCCGGACTTGCGGCCGATGACCTCGAGGGTCGCGACCGGCCATGGAGTCCGGCCGGTGGCGAAGACTCGTGCCCACATAGCGTTGATGGTCCGCGCCAGAAGGTTCGGCCGGCCATTGCGATGGAGCCATCGAGTGAAGCCCGCGATAGGCACAACCCTTCCTTCGTCTCGTACTCGACCTCCATCGGCCGGTCACGACAACAACCACATCCGCCGCAAGACCGTCGCTGCATGAACGACCAGACTCGGTGGCAGGGGCCCATGCCTTTGACCTGAACTCGGCGGAGTCCTGTCAGACGAGGATCCCTCATTGGCGCATTCTTTCCCCGCAGGTTCTGCCAAGGTGGCAGCGTATGTGTCTATTGGCGAACAAGTCGGCAGGAGTGTCCTGCACGGACAGGTAAGTGTGCGGAGCCAGACCGCTCACCGGGTGTTCGCGGTGACGCAGCGTCTTGTAAGCAGAGAGCGAGTAACCATGAACTCACCCTCACTGCCGGCGCTCGCCGGCGTGGAGCACCGGTTCGTCGATGTGGGCGGCGGTGTCACGATTCACGTCGCCGACGCTGGACCGGCCGACGGGCCGCCGGTCATGCTTGTCCACGGTTTCCCGCAGAACTGGTGGGCATGGCATGAACTGATCGGACCACTCGCGGACGACGGCTACCGAGTGTTGTGCCCAGACCTGCGTGGTGCGGGTTGGAGCTCGGCTCCCGATGATCGCTACTACAAGAACGACATGGCAGATGATCTCGCGATCGTGCTCGACCGGCTCGGCGTCCCGTCGGTTCGACTGGTCGCGCATGACTGGGGTGGTCCGATCGCGGCGTTTCTGATGCTGCGACATCCGCAGAAGGTGGCCGGCTTCTTCGGACTGAACACTGTCGGGCCGTGGATCAAGTTCGACCTGACGGTGGTTCGCCAATTATGGCGGTTCTGGTACCAGATCCCGATTTCTCTTCCGGTGATCGGACCGCGCCTTCTCAGCGACCCGAAGGGGCGCTTCTTCAGGATGACGGGCCGGTGGGTCGGTGCCGGGTTCTTCCTCGACGACGTCGACTTCAGGCTCTATGTGCGTTGCATGCGCGAGCCCGGTCATGCGGTCGCCGGCTCGCGCTGGTACCGCACATTTCTGACACGAGAAATGATCCGTGCCCGCGAGTTCGCGAATACTTCCGTCGATGTTCCGATGCGGTTCCTCCACGGAATGGGCGACACGGCAATCACTCCCACGCTGCTACGCGGGTACGCCGAGCACGCAGCCGGGTTTCAGCTCGAGACGGTCGACGGCGTCGGTCACTGGATAGTCGATCAACGACCCGAGCTGGTGCTGGAACGGCTTCGGACATTCCTGCACGAAACTTGACTATTGGCTCGGCAGTCCCGGGCTCATCAACCGGACCATCGCGACCAGCGATCGATGTATCCCCAGTTGACGATGGGCAAGTGAGGCCGGTGACCGGGCTCTGCGTTTCAATGGTCGGCTGCGGAACGCCTCGACGAGATTCTCCATCCGACGGGTCGACACCCCGAGCAGGTAGCAGGTGGCCACTACCGAGGTCAGCGCCTTCTCCGCCCGTTTGCGACGTTCGAGCAGCCAATCGGGGAAGTACGAGCCGGACCGCAGCTTGGGGATGGCGACGTCGAGGGTGCCGGCGCGGGTGTCGAAGTCGCGGTGCCGGTATCCGTTTCGGCTTTTGGTGCGCATTGGGCTACGACACGCCGGTCAGGTTCGGATTCGGTCCGTACACCATCTTCATGGACGCAACCCGAAAATGTTTGTAGGCCGGTACTTCCTGTGGTCGAGTTCGGCAAACACTGCACGCAATGACCGGCCGCGAGAAATTCTGGGGGGTGCGGTGTGTCGGGTAGGTCGTTCGACTTTCTGGTCCCAGAATTGCGGGCATGGTCGAGATCGTTGCTTCCCGCCGCCGAGGGCGGCCCAGCAAGGGACCCCGTGCTGTGGTCAAGGCGCTGGTGCCACCGGAGCTCAAAGAAGCAGCTGCCAGCACCGCGAAGGCACGTGGCATGACCGCGAACGACTACATCGCGGCGCTGATCGCGGCCGACACCGGCCTGACCGAGCTGATGGCCTCGATTCGAGAGAAACAGGCTGCCACACCAATCCGCGGAACCCCGCAGAGTAGGACCGTGACGGATCACCGGTCTGGGCCGTGAGTGGCGACCGGTTACTCGTCGCGATAGTGAGAGTAGATCGTCCGCCGTCAGCGATGATCTCAGGACTCCGCCGGAACGAGGAACGTCAACGCGACACCGAACGCCCCGACGGATCAGTGCACGTTACGCACTATTTTTTCACGAAGGTCACGAAGGGACAGGCCGATGACCCGCACCATCGCACTGGTCAACCATAAAGGTGGTTCCACCAAAACCACGAGCGCGGTCAACCTCGCCCAGGCCCTCGTCGAAGCCGGCTACACCGTCCGCGTCGTCGACCTCGACCCACAGTGCAACGCCACCACCTGGCTCGGCGCCACGCCCGAGGCCGTCGACAACGATGTCCTGTCGGTACTGATGATGGTGGCGAGTATCGAAGACGCCACCACCATCACCGCGTCCGGGATCCACCTCGTGCCTGCCACCAAGGAACTCGATTCCGTCGGTCCCTACTTCCTCAAGAAGCCCGGTGCCCACGGCGTCCTGCGCAAAGCCCTCGCCGGCGCCCCTGAAGTCGACTTCAATCTCCTCGACTGCCCCGGCGACTTCGACCACCTGACCATCAGTGCGCTCGTCGCCTGCACCGAGGTGCTCGCCGCTGTCATGACGGGAGCGATGGAACTCGAAGCGCTCATGCGGATCGAGAATTACATCACCGAGCAGGTCGAGTTGCTCAACCCCACTGCACGGCTCAATCACATCCTGTGCGGCCGCGTCGAACTCGGCCAGGTCATCGACCAGCAGGTCCTCGCCGCGCTCCGCGAGAGCTACCCCGATCAGACGATGCGCACCATCATCCCGAAGTCCGTCCGTGTCAGCGAAAGCTACAGCGCCGAAGAACCCGTCGTCAGGTGGGCACCGTCCTCCTCCGCGGCACGCGCCTACCGCGACGCCGCCCGAGAACTCGTCGAAAGGGCCATCTGATGAGCGCGACACGTAAACCCGGGCTCGCCAACAACCCCCTCGAACGCCGCCCCCAGCCCCGCGCGGGCGTCCATCAGGGCGGGACGTGCTCGAGCACTCGTCGCAAGGACCTCTTGATCAGCGTGACACGTAAACCCGGACTCGCCAACAGCCCCGTCGAACGCCGCAAGCGGCGACTGCCGAACCTCGTCGAGCAGGGCGTGGACGTCGCTCGAGAAGCAGCCACTATCGCCGAACCCCAACCGGGGCCGGTGGTCCTCGGCGAAGAAAAGAAGACCACCACACGGGTCCCCGCAGACAAGAAGCAGGAATCGGTCTGCATCAACCGCGCCAAGGTCGAAAACGGCATGAATGCCGTCGCCGCGATCGGCCATATCGCCGGCGCCCCCGACAGTTGGTCCGACCTCGTCGACGAAGCCCTGGCCCACTACCTCGCCGTTCTCGAACGCAAATACAACAATGGCGAACCCTTCCCGCCGCGCAACACCGAAGTCGTCCGGGGACCAAGCATCAACTAGCACCCGAGTTCACCGGGTCGGCCGCGCCGTGCTCGACGCCCCGGTGGAGCATCGGGATACGGCGGCTAAGGATCTCGACGAACTGGCGCCTCCTCGCGTCGCTGCAGCTGGCGTTCGAGCACCGCCAGGTGTGCACGAGCTGCTCCATGCTGTGCTGGTGCAGGCCGCAGCCGCGAGCTGCTGGATCGTGGGGTCATCCACCGCTGCGGCCGTACCGCCGAGCTTGTCAGCGCGCCGGGAAAGCGAGCGAGCCTCGCGCAGGAGCGCGGTGATCGCTTTCGCGGACGGAGGATCAGGACTGTCCACGTCATTGTCTGCCATGCCGTTGATTCTGCGCTGCACCACAACACCGATCGAGCCACGACATCAGTGCTGTTTGCGGATCCGCTAACGCGAGAGCGACCGGGGCTGAGGATTCCGACACGTTCGTGAGAATCACCCGCCGCCACGTGTTGAGAACCCGCAGGCCGGATCCACGAAGACATGACACCGAGTCGTGGAACCTACCCGGTTTGTAGGTTCTCGTTCCCCGGGTCTCCGGTGTGACCGGGTTTGTCACCGGATATCAGTGGCGGTCGGTCACTGCCGAGGCATTTCCTAGACTCCCGGTGGTGCATCGACGACGGGTCCGTTGTCCGCATCGCCGATGCGGCCGCGCCCACGGCCTCGAGGACCGCTGTACGGGGCATCTTCGCAGACAACGGCGACGGCGGATTCGTCGGTCTTTGTCAGCCAGAACTCGACGAGGCGGCCGGGTCGCCCACGATGCCATCGATCTCGTGCCCATCCTGTCTGCGTAGAAAGGTGAAGTCCACACCGGGTAGGTCGTCGTTCCCGTCCAGCGTGAAGTCGAACACCGCCGCGTAGAAGTCCCGCGCCGGACCGGGATTCGGTGTCACCAAGTCGTTGCGCAACAACGTGTTCGGCTCGTTCACGAGCTCGCAGCCGACATGCGCCCGCCCCTGCCACGGACCGAAACTGCGCACCGGACGGATCCCGCACCATCGCCATCCGACCCTGGTCGGCGATGTCCATGGGCTCCATCAGCAGCGTGCCGATCTGTTCGTCTTTCAGCTCGGTGCCGATTTGAAGGTGCGGACGGACGCCGATCTGGTGTTCTTCAACAACCCGAGCACCCCGGAGGGTGCGGGTCACTCTCGCCGGCGGGCGGGTGACGCTGAGCCTCCTTGGCCGGCTGCGGCTCCACACCGGCGGTGAGCTTGCCATGGGTGGTGTCCTTTTCGTGCTGGCCGATGTAGTCCAGCTGCACCGTGGACAGGTCGATCGGATCCTTCGGCACGCGGTCGGTCAGCTGCGGGGCGAGGTGTTTGAGATAGATCGCCAGCTTCTCGAGCCACGGATCTTCGTAGGCGAATAGCTGGGAGAGGAAGTCGTACTGCTTGATGTAGGTGCTCACGTCCTTGCGGAACATCGCCAACTCTTCGATGGCCACGGCGTCACCGTCGTCGACGGCGTCGCGTTACCGGACGTCGTGCCGGTCGACGGCGGGCTTGATCCACCGTTCGAGGGCGTTGTTGCCCTTCTTCGCCAGGTAGTCCTCGACCAGGGCGTTGACCTCGGAGGCCTCGTAGATCCCGAGGACGGAGATTTTGCGTTCGGGGCGTGGACGATGCTCGGGTCGGTCACGTCCGCGAGGTGAAGGCGGTTGACGCTGGCGGTACACGGGGTGGCGGCGGGCTCAACTGCAAGATCGATATCTCGCTGGGAGTCTTGGCTCGCAGTTTTTCGATGCGTGGCGGCGGCCGGACGACGCCCTTTGTCAGCTGTGCCAGCTCGGTTGGCGGCCGTCCGTGTCGGCGTCCTTCTCTCACCTTGCCGACCGCACACTTTAAAAGTACATTGAAAGTATGTCTGTGGGTGAGGTGCCGTTCTCGGATATCCAGAACAAGGGGAAGGCGACGTTGTCGGAGTGGCAGCGGTCGGGTGCGCGGCCGCTGCGGGTGACGCGGCGCGACGATGAGGATCTGGTGTTGATGACGGCGGTGCGGGCGGATCAGGAGCGGGAGGTGCTCGCGGCGGCGACGGCGATGGTCGACGCCCTGCTGCACTCCGATGACGGTGTTCTGGTCCGCAAGGTCGTGGCGGCGGCGTTTCCGTGGGTGAGCTACCTGTCGGGTGAGGAGGTCGCCGATTTCGTCGACGAGCTGATCGCGTCGCTGCGGGCGGGTTCGTCGCTGGATAATCCGGCTCCGCCGGCCCGCACGATCGAGACGTGGCGGCACACGGCGGAGGTGTATGCCGATCCGGATCTTGCCCGGATCCTGTCGGCGCCGTCCGCCGGTGACTTCGGGGCCGTGCCGGTGCCGGAGCTGTGAGCCCGAAGCGGGGTGAGCGGGTTGCGCCGCCGGCGGCCGGGGAGCTGTGGGAGCTGCGGTTCGCGACCGGCGAGGCGGCGAAGGGGTGGGACGAGCTGTGCCGGCAGGCGCCGGCGAACACGCTGGTGGCGTACGAGGAGTTGCGTCGCCGTGCGGTCGTGGGGGAGTCGACGACGCGTCATCACCGGTTGAAGGGCAGGCTCGCGACCGGGGTGCACAACGGCGTCGAGATGGAACATCTGGTATGTGATGGACATCGAGCACCGCACGTTGTGGCTGAAGCATGCGGGCACAGGGCACCCCAAACGGACCGAATAGTGTTGCCATTGTGCTGAATGGCACTGTCACGTTGTTGAACGCGGCAAACTGGGAGAATGCGGCGGGACCACCCCAATGCCATCGTACAAAGGCCACCGCTACCCGGGCGAGATCATCAACCACTGCGTGTGGTTGTACTTCCGGTTCCCGCTCAGCTTCCGTGAAGTCGCGGAGATGATGCTCGAACGCGGTGTGGTGGTCAGCTACGAGACGATCCGGCGGTGGTGCGCCAAGTTCGGGCAGACCTACGCCAACCAACTGCGCCGACGGTGAGCGCGGCCCGGTGACAAGTGGCACCTCGACGAGGTCTTCCTCCGTATCAACGGCACCCAGCACTACCTGTGGCGGGCGGTCGACCAGGACGGCAACGTGCTCGACGTGCTGATCCAGTCGCGCCGAACGCGGTGGCAGCCAGAAAGTTCTTCCGCCGCCTGCTCAAAGGACTGGAGTATGTGCCGCGGGTCTGGTCACCGACAAACTGGGCAGCTACGCCGTCGCGCACTGCGAGCTGCTGGGCTCGGTCGAGCATCGCCGCTCGAAGTATCTGAACAATCGAGCCGAGAAATCGCACCAACCGACCCGGCAACGCGAGCGGGCGATGAAACGGTTCAGATCACCCAGGCATGCGCAACGGTTCCTGTCCGCGTCCAGCGGCATCTCACCGCATTTCCGGCCGGGCCGGCACCGGCTCTCGGCACCCGAATGGCGTACCGAGATGGCCGACCGCTTCGCGGTCTGGCGGGAGGTCACCGCGACCGAGGTCGCCGCCTGAAAGATAACAATCCGACAGCCTTCCGCAACTCCGAAACAAACTGCGCCGCTGTCCTTTTCAATCAACTTGACAGTGCCCACCACCAACCCGATTGACGCCGGCACGGGTTCGTCGAGGGTTTTGGCGCACCCGCGCGACGACGCCCGTTCCGGCCTGGCCATGGAATGGCGAGCGCCTCGGAGGCGTTGGCGATGAGTATGAGCGATCAGCCAGAACTCAGCCCCGAGGGGTGGGTACGTGACCAGACCGAGAAGATCCTGGAACAGGGTACGACCGACGGCGTCCAGGTGTTGGACCGTCCGATCGTCCTGTTTACCACCACCGGGGCGAAGTCCGGCAAGAAGCGCTACGTCCCGTTGATGCGGGTCGAGGAGAACGGCAGGTACGCGATGGTTGCGTCCAAGGGCGGCGCACCCGGCCACCCGTCGTGGTACTTCAATGTGAAGGCGCACCCGCAGATCTCGGTGCAGGACGGGGCGACGGTTCGCGACCTCACCGCGCGTGAGATCGACGGCGCCGAGCGCGAGCACTGGTGGGAGCTGGCGGTAGCCGCTTTTCCGCCGTATGCGGAGTACCAGACCAAGACCGAACGACGGATCCCGGTCTTCGTGCTCGAGTGACCTGCCGTCGCGGCTGAAGGACCGTCACTCCCAACGCACTCCGCGGCGCGAAGTGCGTTGGGAGCGGTCGGTTCAGCCGAGTGCGGCCAAGCGTGTCCAGGTGTCGACGACGGTGTCCGGGTTCAGCGACATGGACTCGATGCCCTGTTCGAGCAACCATTCGGCGAGATCGACATGGTCGCTGGGCCCCTGCCCGCAGATGCCCACGTACTTGCCGCGCGCCTTGCACGCCGAGATCGCCGCTGCGAGCATGTGCTTCACAGCGGGGTCACGTTCGTCGAAGGAGTCTGCGACGAGCGCGGAATCGCGGTCGAGCCCGAGCGTCAACTGCGTCATGTCGTTCGATCCGATGGAGAACCCGTCGAAGTGGTCCAGGAACGCGTCGGCGATGACCGCGTTCGAAGGCACCTCGCACATCATGATGACCTCGAGTCCGTTCTCGCCGCGGCGAAGGCCGTGCGAGGCCAGCAGCGAGATGACACCTTCGGCCTCGGTGAGGGTTCGGACGAACGGGATCATGATCTTGACGTTGGTCAGGCCCATCTCGTCGCGGACGTAGTTCAGTGCGGCGCATTCCATGGCGAAACAGTCGGCGAAGTCCTTCGACAGGTACCGCGACGCGCCGCGGTAGCCGATCATCGGGTTCTCCTCCTCGGGCTCGTAGAGTTCGCCGCCGACGAGCTTCGCGTACTCGTTGGACTTGAAGTCCGACATGCGCACTATCACCGGATGCGGCGCGAAGGCTGCCGCGATCGTCGCGACGCCCTCGGCGACCCGGTCCACGAAGAACTCGCGGGCGCCCGGATAGGCGGCGATCGCCTCACCGATCTGCTCCTTCAGCGGCCCGTCGAGGGTGTCGAAGTCGAGCAGGGCCTTCGGGTGGATACCGATTTGGCGGTTGATGATGAACTCGAGGCGCGCGAGTCCGACACCACTGTTCGGCAGGCGGGAGAATGCGAACGCCTGTTCAGGGGTACCGACGTTCATCATGATCTTGGTGCTGATCTCGGGCATCGCCTCGATCGAGGACTCGGTGACGTCGAAGTCGAGCAGCCCTTCGTACACGTAACCGGTGTCGCCCTCCGCGCACGAGACCGTCACCTCGCGACCGGCGGTGAGCGACCGCGTGGCCCCACCGGTACCGACGACGGCGGGAATGCCCAGTTCGCGCGCGATGATCGCGGCGTGACAGGTGCGGCCACCGCGGTTGGTGACGATGGCGCTGGCACGCTTCATGATCGGCTCCCAGTCGGGGTCGGTCATGTCCGCGACGAGCACCTCACCGGCCTGGAACTCGTGCATCTGTTCCACCGATTCGAGCACCCGGACGGCGCCGGCTCCGATGCGGGCGCCGATCGCCCGGCCTTCGACGAGGACCGTGCCGGTCTCGTTGAGCCTGAACCGCTGCTGGCCGGTCACCGCGGCCCGCGACTGCACGGTCTCCGGACGCGCCTGCAGGATGTACAGCTGGCCGTCGACGCCGTCCTTGCCCCACTCGATGTCCATCGGACGCCCATAGTGCTCCTCGATCAGCAGCGCCTGGCGGGCGAGCGCCTCGACCTCGGTGTCGGTGAGGCTCAGCAGTCGCCGATCCACGGGCTCGACGTCGACGAACTCCGTCGTCCGGCCGACCGAGCGGTCGGCGGTGTAGACCATCTTGGTCGCTTTCGATCCGACGCCGCGCTTGAGAACCGCAGGACGGCCCGCGCGCAGGGCAGGCTTGTACACGTAGAACTCGTCGGGGTTCACCGCACCCTGGACGACGGCCTCACCCAGGCCGTACGAGGAAGTCACGAACACAGCGTCGGCGAAGCCCGACTCTGTGTCGATGGTGAACATGACCCCGGACGTGCCGATGTCGGAGCGCACCATCTTCTGCACGCCCGCGGACAGAGCGACGGCGTCGTGGTCGAACTTGTGGTGCACCCGGTACGCGATGGCGCGATCGTTGTACAGCGATGCGAACACCTCGTGCATCGCCTGCAGGATCGCGTCGATGCCACGCACATTGAGGAAGGTCTCCTGCTGCCCGGCGAAGGACGCGTCCGGAAGGTCCTCGGCGGTCGCACTGGACCGCACGGCGAACGACGCGTCGTCCGATCCGCCCGACAGCTCCGCGTACGCCGTCCGGATGTCTGCCTCGAGATCGGTCGGGAACGGCTGCTCCATGACCGCCGCGCGGATCTCACGGCCCGCCTCGGCCAGCGCCTGCACGTCGTCGGTGTCGAGGGCGGCGAGCCGCGCGCTGATCTTCTCGGCCAGGACGGTGCCCGCAGCGCTCGGTTGATTCACGAATCGGCGGAACGCGTCGGCGGTCGTCGCGAAGCCGTTGGGGACCCGGACCCCGACGTTGGTCAGGTTGCGGACCATCTCGCCCAGAGACGCGTTCTTGCCGCCCACCTGCTCGAGATCGGCGAGGCCGAGGTCGGCGAACCATCGGACGTTGCTGTTCATGGACGGGCTCCTCAATCGTGACGGTGGGCCCTGCGTGCGAGCACTTGCAGGATGAGTGTGGACATTTCTTCGACGGATTTGGCCGACGAGTCGATGACGGGCAGGTCGTGCGTACGGTACAGCTCCTCCGCACGCTTGAGTTCGTAAGCGCACTGGCGCAGCGACGCGTACGTCGAGTCTGGGCGACGTTCCGTCCGGACCGCGCTGAGACGAGCCGCGGTGGTGATTATCCCGAAGCAGCGGTCCTGCAGATGCAGGATGGGGCGTGGCAGATCGGTGCTCACCAGATCCTCGTCGACCAGAGGGTAGTTCGCGACACGAAGTCCGTGTTGCAGTGCGAGGTACATGGTCGTCGGGGTCTTGCCGCAGCGCGACGGCGCAACCAGGATCACGTCGGCCTTGTCCAGCGTGCGGACGCTTTGGCCGTCGTCGTGTTCGATCGCGTATTCGACGGCCTGCATACGCGCGTTGTAGCGCTTGACATCGCCCACGCCGTGCAGGCGCGCGGGGGTCCGGGCGCCCCGGGTGCCGAGGATGGACTCGACCTGCTGCATGTGCATGTCGAAGAAGTCGATCACAGGTGCGCGGGTCCGCTGCAATTCGTGACGGACGTCATCGAGCGCGGCCGTGACGAACACCAGGGGTGTCATGCCGCGGTCCATCGTGGCGTCGATCCTGCGCACGACCTCGCGGGCGTCGTCGGGCGTGGTGATGAACGGGATCAGTGTCCGCTCGAACCGGTGGTCGGGAAAGTGCAGGAGCAGGGCGTTGCCCATGGTCTCCGCGCTGATCCCGGTGCTGTCCGAGAGGAAGAAAACCGGGATCGTGTCACCGGCATACATCTCAGTCACCGGTCCATTCCTATCGTCGCCGTCACACGGTGGGCTCCATCTTTTCCTAGACGCTTTTCGAGCTGTCAGGCAGGTCGCGTAACGGGCCGTTGATGAGGTGTTCACGGAGGTCGCGGAGCATCTCCACGTCGCGGACGCTGCACCTTCACCGCTACGCAGCGATCTCGACGACCTTCGCCCGCTCGGGCGGCCGGTCGGAGACCTGGTGAGGACGGCACTCGTTCCACGAGCTCGGCCGCCGGAACGGCTCGACCACGGTCCGACACCCCGGCGGCATCGCCGGCCACGGTGTCTGTCCGTCGGTCAGGGCGACGATCACGTCGGGTCGACCGGCGCCGCGGGCTACCCGGTCGAAGCCGGCGCGAAGGTCCGTTCCGCCGCCCCCTGCCAGCGGTATGTCCTCGGCCGGCACGGGGGGTGCACGGCTACGCTCGGGCCTGCAACTGTGTAGCCGAGGGTGACGAGGAGACGTCCGTATGTGCCTGGTCCTGTTCGCCTGGCATACCCGCCCCGATCTTCCCCTCGTCGTCGCGGCCAACCGCGACGAGTTCTACGCCCGCCCCATCGAACCGCTGCACCGTTGGGACGACGCGTCGTCGCGGGCCGCGATCTGCTGGCAGGCGGGACGTGGATGGGCATCTCCGACGCCCTGCGGTTCGCGGCCGTCACCAACGTCCGCGACGGTGCCCCCGCGACCGGGGCCCGGTCCCGCGGGGCACTGCCTGTCGACTACCTCCGCGGCCGGTCGGGGTCGACACCACCGCGTTCTCCACCCTCCCGTCGGACTGGACCGACGCGGCCCCGGAAAGTGCCCTCGTCGGCAGGGTTATGGTTTCCGTGCTGGTCGGCACCGTATCGGTGCTCTTGGTGAACCGCCCGGCGTCGTCGCGCTGAGCAACCGATGCACCCATCGGGGTGCTCCGTTGGGCGAGGGTTCCCTTCAGGATGGGTGCCTCGAATGCCCGTGGCACGGCAGCCGATTAGGTGTCGCGGACGGTCGGGTTGGAGAGGGCCAGCGACCCGGCCGCAACAGGTGTACGACACCTGAGTGCGTGACGGACGGATCCAAGTCCGGCAAACCGACGAACAGCGGACGCTCCGCACCAACCCTGTTGCCAGTGGCAACGAGTGACGGTGCGAAGTCGGCGGTCTGGACTCCGCAGCGCGGACGAATCGGCTACGCCGACTGACAGATCGACCGGAAGGCCGCTCCAGGTGCCATTATTCGACGCGTCGTGACCGTGCGCTGCGGTAGACCCCGGACCAAATTTGATCGGGTGCGTCCGTACGGGTGGAGGGCATCAATGGTTGCGTAGCGCGTCGATCAATTCACTCTTCCGTTTCGACGAATACCCCGACAAACCGACCTCTTTCGCCTTCTTCTTCAGCTCGTCCACGGTCCAGTCCTCGTAGGACGACGACTTGCCGCCTTTACGGCCGGTGCCGGATCGGCCACGGTTGGCGGCGGAGTTCGCGATCCGCGCCGCCTTCTCTTTCGACGCGCCATCTTTCCGTACTTCCTGGTACACCTTCTCGTCCTTGATCGATGCCCGCGGCATGGCGTTTCTCCTCTCGAGTGGCTACTCGGTGGGCACCCGCATTCACCGGGCCTGTACCACACCGGATACCGGTTCAGTGTGAAGGGCATAACGAGTGGCGTATCACCGTGCCTCCGGTCGCTGCCAGAGGTGAAATGGTGAGGTCGGCGTCATCGACTCCCAGTTGTCGAGGACTCCTGACACGGAGGGGTCGGCGTGGGGCTGGCTGAAGCGGCGCAGGCGCTCTCCGAGGGTGGCCAGCCTGCCCTGGCGTCGGCTCCCCGGGACACCACCGTCTACAGCGCGGGCACCATCGCGATGGAAACCGGATCCCGGCATCGGCCCGCGCCGCTTCGGGGCGCTGGTGCGGGTCGCCGCACGCCGACTTCTCGCCAACCCCGACCGGTGCCGCAGGCATCGCCATCCGCGTATGTAACTGTGAGGACATCGAGATATGTAGATCGGTGGCAATCCGGCGCCATTGACGATCGAATCACGGCCTTCGGTTTGGAAGGTTTTTCTATGGCAGCCGGATGAGTGCAGAGAATTTTTGTCGACCGTCACGTAATTCCCCAGGGGTGTCCGTCACGTAATTCCCCATGCTCGGGCGTGCTGAGTCGAGGGTAACCCGAGCGGGTGGGGGTGCGGATCAGGTTGCGCCGGTGGTGCGGTGTCCGGGTCGTTTGCGGGGTCGGTAGGACGGTCCGTCCATCAGGGTTTGGTGGCTGGTGTTGATGAGCCGGTCGAGGAGCGATTCGGCGACGACCGGGTTCGGGAATAGCGGGTACCAGTCCTTTGGGGCGCGGTTGCTCGTCAGAATCAGCGGTTTGCCGGCGATCGCCCGGTCCGAGACCAGATCGTAGAGGTCGTCTGACTGGGTGGTGGTGTGCTCGCGCATCGCGAAGTCATCGATGATCAACACCAGCGGCCGGGTGTATTCGCGCATCCGCTGACCGATGGTGCGGTCGGCATGGCCACCGGCGAGGTCGGCGAGCATGCGGGAGCACTTGACGAACCGCACGTCCCCACCGCGGCGGGCGACATGATGCCCGAGTGCTTGTGCCACATGGGTTTTGCCTACTCCAACGGGGACGTAGAGAATGACCGACTCGCCGGCGTCGAGCCAGCGCAGGGCGGCCAGGTCGCGCAGCATCGCCGCCGGGAGTTTCGGGTTCGCAGTGAAATCGAAGTCCTCGAAGGTGGCCTGTTGCTCGAACCTCGCCCGCCGCAGCCGGCGGGCCAGCGCCGCCGTTTCCCGGCGGGCGATCTCGTCCTCACACAGCACTTGGAGGAATTCGAGGTGTCCGAGCTGCCCGTCCCGAGTTTGGGCGAGCCGGGCATCGAGCGTGTCGAGCATCCCGGTCAACTTCAATGTCTTGAGTGCAGCACGCAGGCTGGGATCATGAATGGTCATCACAGAAACCTCACTGGTTCAACGTGATTGCAGGACAGTCGGGTGGAGTCGCGGTCAGGCGGTGCGTTCGGCGTCGAAGGCTGCGGGTCCGCGCAGGAACGCCGGCGCCGGCGCGGCGGCCGGGGCGGGCCGTCCGTCATGTTCGGTGCCGGCGGCGAGGATGCCCTTGACGGTGCGGTAGCTGGGGTCACCGACCTCGAGGGCACGGGCGCACGCCGCATTCAGCCGCCGATCCTCGTAGCGATCCCGCAGCCGGACGATGCCCTGGATCGCCCGCAGCCGGTGCAGCGCGTTGACCTGCGACAACTCGCTGACCACGGCGACCGCGGCCGGGCCGATCTGCTCGGCCTGCGCCCGGCACCAGGACACCGTCTGCAGCGTGTAGGCGATCTTGTGCGGCGGGTAGTGCTCGGGGTTCGTCGACCGCCCCGACAGGTGCAGCACGTGGGTGGCGACCACCTGCTCGGTGTGGAAGATCTGCACCACGTCTCCGCTGGTGCGCACCAGCACCTGCTGGCCGATCAGCCGCCAGGGCACCGAATACAGGGCCTTACCGGCCTTGACATGACAGTCCGGGGCGACCTTCCCGACCTGATAGAGGACCGGCTCGAATGGTCGCAGTGGAAGCGTTGTGAGACGGTGCTTTTCGACGGACTCGAACACCGCCATCGGTTGTGCTCCGTCGAGGCCGCGGTGCTGGTGCCGGCCGTAGACGTCGGTGCACCAGGCCAGGGCCGCGTCCTGCATCTGCGCCAGCGAGGTGAACTCCCGGCCCTTGAAGAACGAGTCGCGGATATAGGGCATCGGACGCTCGATCCGCGGTTTGTCCTTGGGTTTGCCGGCGCGAGCCGGATCGATCAATAGCCCGTAGAACGCGGCGAGCTCTGCATAGGCGCGGTTGATCTTCGGGTCGTACAGGTCCGGCCGGTCCACCCCGGTTTTGAGGTTGTCGCACACCATTCGAGCGGGGACACCACCGAAGAACTCGAACGCCGCGACGTGCGAGGCGCCCCACGAGGACTGGTCCATCCGCAGCACCGGTTGCACGAACAGCATCCTCGAACAGGTCAGGATCATCGCGAACGCCCACACCGCCACCCGCCGGTCGGTGGCCGGATCCCGCCACATCCCGAGCTTGCCGTAGTCGACCTGAGCCTCGTCGCCGGGCGGGACCGGGCCACTCAAGCCAGGTCGGCCGGTCCTTATGGTGTCGGCCAGCCGCAAAACTGACATAAGCCACGGAGGCGAAACAACGGTAGAGCGAACCGGCCAACACGATCCATCGTGACACCTCTGGGTACTTCCTCGGCGCTCCCATCATCCTTCCGTGTGATGAGACCTCTGTCAGAGTCGGGGCGCAACACGTCTCACGCTCCGCTTCTCTTACCTGCACAGGCTGGGCAGCCTGTGGGTTGGCGACGATTCGTTCGGCTGTAGGGAGGAGCCTGCCAGCGGTGCTTATTGTCGACGGAGCAGATCCACCAGATCTTGTCGCGTCCCGCCGTGGGTATCTCGGCCGGTTGCCGTCCGGTGCGAGCGACGTCGACTTGGGCCGCCAGGTGAGGATGCGTGGTGGCGAGGTTGCGGCCCTTGTTGAGCGTGGTCGCGGTGCGGGACTCTCCTGTCCGCTTCCAGCCGCACTGGACGCAGGAGAATCGAACGACGGCGTCAGCAACGCGCTTCTCCACGAGGCCCTCGCATGTCGCGCAGGACCAGACACATCGATCGCCACTGCGTGGAAAAAATTCGGTCGGTCCGACTCCAGGGTTGCTCAGATTCTTTACGAACCGACGAGCAACGTCAGGGTATGTGTCCGCCAGTGAGCATCCTTCGGGTGGCCGGGCTCGCTTCCGTCCGCGTGCCTGTGATGAACACAACGGACACACCTCCGACCCGCCGGAACGACTCGCCACTGTAGCTCTCCACTTGTCGGTTCCGCACCACCGGCACCGCCACAGGCAGTAGTCGGTGCTGGTCGGGGCGAGCAACTCTGGTCCGATCGTCGGTCGGTCGAGGTTCGCTACGAATTCAGCGGAGAGAGTGGGCGACTTCGAGGCGAGCGACGGAGACGGTGGAGCTCCCATTACCGCGATCCACGCATGTCCGGCAGCGGCTCGTGCTTGTCGTACAGCCTGAGAATCAAGCGCTTTCGGTGTCACTCCGAGGCTCCGCAGCTGCGAGCTCAGCGCTATCCACCACGATTCCGGGTCTTCGGTCGCGTGAGTTACCGGCACACAGGCTCCGCCTGCATCAGGCAACGATGTAGGCCGGACGCGCACGTAGTGGTAGTCGCCCATACGAGCTGTCTTCGCTCTATCCGACTTCAGCGAGCGAGTGCGAGAATGCCAATACTCAGGGTCGAGATCGATCATCAAGTCGAGTTCGGGTAGGTAGAGGTCGATCCGCTCGGTGTAACGGCGTCCCCGATGTGTATGCCGCAGTGGATGGTCGTAAAGAACCTGCAGTCCGGTCGCTGCCGAGATCAGGTGTCCGACTTCGAGTTCAAATCTGCTGCGGCGCTGACGCTGTGAGCATTCGGGACATCCGGTGTTTTGTGTTGAGCGTTGATCGACAACGGTTTCCCAGGTGCGGTGCCCGAACTCGCATTGCCATTCGATCCGGTCGTCGCAATATGCGGGCGTCGTCTGAGCCGATCGTTCGGGGCGGCTCACATTCCTGACAAACTGGGCCACCAGATCGGGGCGCACGAGGGCTAGCATGCTCGCTCTTTTGTTCACGCTGCGACGTGTGCCGCATGGTTTGCAGCCAGCGCCCTTGACACGGTTGGCCACGATGGCTGTCCATTCGTGACCGCATTGGCTGCAGACCCACCGGCACCGGTCGTGCACACTCGGGCCAACGCTGAAAAGGTCTCGCCCGGTCGTGAGATTCTCCCGGAATTCGCTCAGGAGATCCGAGGCCACCGCCGCCGCCGAGACTGTGGGAGCTGATCTGGCGAGGAATCGGCACTTGGAGCATCCTTCGTCTACGGCGCGGGCGACCCTTGTGCGCCATTCGTGACCGCACCTGTTGCAGCGCCACCGGCAGGTGTCGCTTGACCTGCTGGTGAGCTGATCGACGTCCCGTTCCGGATGGGAATGATTGCGTAGAAGCTTGAGTGTTGTTCGCTCGATGACGTCGGCGAGGGACGGCTGTATGCGGCCGGCACAGTTCGGGCAGCCGTTACCGTCCACTGCAACCTTGTTTGCTTGGGCGGGCCATGTGTGGCCGCACTCGAAGCATTCCCAACTGAAGTAGTCGGCTGTCCCGGCGGTGACATCGATCCCACGCGGAGGGTGGGTCAGGTTGGCGATCGGACGGAGAGAACGACCGATGAGTGCGTCACGGAGGGGAGGGTGGCGCCGCCTTTTCGCTGGTCGGCCGTTGGAAGCTCTATCTGAGTCTCTGTCTTTGAATGCGAACTCGCACTCAGTATTTGGGTCCTGATCGATGTCCAACTCGACCTGGGCGCCCGGAGGTGTGGGGGACACATGCACGTTGTGCGTAGGCCGGATAGCGTTGTGCGGTCGGTGTTGCTCTTCACCGGCAGTCGGTCTGCCGCTTATGGAAGGCAACGGTATCCGTTGCTGCAGTGGAGACATCGCCGCTGGGAAGCCGCCGGCTTGGAGACAGTCCACGGGACACCGAAGGATCCAGCGTTGAACCACGCCTCTTGCCAAGCGCGTAGATACCATTCGCGGTCGGCCACGCTCCTGGGGCGAACGGGGGTCGTTCACTTCACTCTGGGGGTTCTGTGCATTTTTCTCACGTGCCTTGCGCTCCTCACGCCAGTCACGGTCGTAGGCATCGAGCATGACTCTCCTCCTTTCGTCCTGGCATTCCGCCTCAGGCCAGCCCCGGGTCTGGCGTCTGCAGTCGGCAGACTAGGTGATCCCTCCGACAACCGGCTTATCGACTTGGTGGTCAGGCCCGGAGCGTGCCGTCTGTTGGCCCTGCCGCCGATGTTCAGGGCTCTTCTCGGGTGGCTTGAATTTCTCCATGGGCCGTCGCGCTCGTGCCTGAGGTTCATTTCAGTTCGGGCGATGCACCCGATGAGTGGGGGACGCGTCGTCTTCCCAGCTGGATGGGTATTTTTTCCGGGTCGACAATGGCTTCTGAACGCACCGCCCATGTCGCCGGCCGCAGTGAGGCCCGGCAGGGCCAACTCCAAGGGTTTCGAACATTGCAATGCATCGCTGTATTGTCTCCACGAATGCCGCTTGCCACACACGACAGCCATGCTCATGGGCATTACATCACTCCGTTGTAGGGGCTTTCCCGGGAAGACCCACTGCGTGGTGCGGTGTCGCAGGCGTGCCTGCAGGGTGCACCGCGGGAGCGCAACCGAACTACCACCCGCATCGCCAACGGGCGATGAACAGGAAGGACTCTCCATGGCTAACCCACATCGATTGACCACAGATCAGGTCCTCGCGTTGATCAAGGAGGAGACCGGTTCCGAGCTGTCCGCCTCGACGTTTCGTGGGTACGTCTCCCGTGGGCAGGCTCCGGCGCCGGTGGAGAAGATCGGCCGCACCCCGCTGTGGAAGCGCTCGGAGATCGTCGAGTGGGCGAACAACAGGCCCGGGCAAGGAGCGCGCACCGACATCCCCAAACCACGCCGGCGCCGCGCCGAGTGATCACACTGCATTTCCGCGAACACCTAGAGGTGTCATGAACTGGCGAAACGGCATGACCCTCCTCTGGGGCCAGGCCGTGAGCGCTGTGACCGTTACGATCGTCCCCGCTGCGGGGGGGTTCGGCTTCGCATATCAACCATCAGAGGAACGGAACATATGGCAGCTGGTGAGGTCACTCAGGCGGAGAAGGACGGAGCCGAGAAATACAGCCGCGCCGTCTTGGCGGCGTATGACACCTTCGTCCTGAAGTGGAGCAACACCTACGCCTGACGCTGTCCCCGAGAAGGGCTCCTCACCCACTACGACACCCACCTGGGCGGCCGGCACCTCGATATCGGTCCTGGCACCGGCTGGTACCTCCACCAGGCCACCTATCCGGCCGCGGCGCCCGAGATCACGCTGATGGACCTCAATACCAACACCATG
This sequence comes from Rhodococcus sp. JS3073, assembly GCF_026810085.1. Lineage (NCBI taxonomy): Bacteria > Bacillati > Actinomycetota > Actinomycetes > Mycobacteriales > Nocardiaceae > Rhodococcus > Rhodococcus sp. JS3073. The sequence continues at coordinate 788,744 of NZ_CP113952.1, forward strand.
GCGATGACCGCTGGAAGGCTCGCCGACCGGAACATCACCCCGGAGGTCCACACCGGAAGCATCCTCGCTCCCATCGACCCCACTGTGGGTGTATTCGATTCCGTGGCAGCGAACTTCGTGATCCACTGCGTCCCCGGAACCTGGGCGCAGAAGGGGAAAGCGTTCGGGCACATCGCCCAGGTCGTCGCCGACGACGGGGTGTTCTTCGGCTCCACCATCCTCGGGACCGGAGTACGGCACAACCTGTTCGGCCGTGCCTTGTGTGCCCTCTACAACGGACCGATCAAGGCCTTCGACAACACCACCGACGACGAGGACGGGCTGCGTACCGCGCTGTCGGCGGCATTCGAGACCGTCGAGATCACCGTCGTCGGAACGGTGGCGGTTTTCGCTGCACACCGGCCGCGGCGCACCCCGGCGCAGTAGTGACGACAAACGGCCCTCCCCAGTGAAACGCACGCGCACCGACCCAGCCTCACTCGAGGCATGTCGCTGTCGCAGTTTGAGCTCGTTGGGGGTCTCAGAGGACGCCACCGTGAGGCTGCGCGGACCAGTGCGATGGAACGGCTGACCGGTGTCGTGCGGATTGCGAGGGGCGGCTGATCGGCGGCCCCCCTGTGGACTGCATGGGATCCCGTTGGGAATCCGTCACCGTCCTTGGCACGGTCCTTCCCTGCCACCCCCGCCGTTTCGCCTACCCTGCCTATCGCAGTACCGGATGACGATCGGTGACCGGCACGGTAGATGGTGACCTTGACTACCGTTGTGCGTGTGGCCGACGCGATAGGACCAGAGACGGATTCCCAGTGGGAGGCATCCGAGCTGGCGGACACCGCCGAGGCGGAGTCGAGGTGGATCGACCAACGTCTGGCTCCCTTCCGTGCCCATACTGTGGGCTCGATAGTCCCGACTGGGTTCGAGTCGTATTGCCGGATCTTCCACCCCGCGTGGACCGCGTACGCGCCTGACGGCTCGGGTGAACGGCCCCTCCGCTGGAACGAGGTCGCGGCCCTGAGCGGTGCTGTATCCCATCCCGCGATGGAGTGGGACTCCATCGTTCGGGGCGTCAGTGAGTCGTCGCGAACGTGAGCAGATCCCCTGCCGTTGCGATCCCGGTCGGTGGACATGCGACGGGTTAGGCTGCGGAAGTGTCGAGAGCAGTGTGGTGGGCTTCAGCTGTGGCCGCGTTGGCGTTCACCGCGTGGGTGGTTCCCTCGTTGTCGATGGCTGAGGTGTCGTTGTCGTGCTCGAAGATCGGCGAGAGCCAATCCTTCTTTCGGTGCGATGACCGTATCGTCCACGTCCTGGGGGTATGGCCGCTGGTCGGTCTGGGACTGTTGCTCGCGACACCGCCTGTGGTGGCGGCATTAGCGATGCGAAAGTGGGTTTCCTGGGTTGCCGTCGCGGCACTCTTTGGTTTGTCGATCGCAGGGCTGATGAATTGGGCGTCTACCTCTTACTGGGGATTACTTCTCTTCGCTGCTGTTCCCTTAGCGGTCCTTGGATCAGTCGCCGCGATGTTCCAGCGAGCTGTCCCGCGCCCAGGGACGTCAGGACGTGGTGCTGCCGCAGCGGCGTAAGGGGGCCGTGCTGAAGACTGCACGCCGTAAGCCGATCGGTCACCGGTCATCGATGCGGAGCGGCCGTCGCGGTCGAGTTCGGACGTGACCTGCGGTTGGTGTCCGTGACGGGTGGGCATGATAGGGCTGAGTCGGCCGCTACAGTCTGCGGGTCTGTCGGGGCCAGCGACGTTGCTTCGTGCGGGGCGCGGACCGCGGCGCCTGCGTCCTCGACCGGCCTCCTCTGGGTTGAACGAGAAAGGGCGGCAAGTTTGCCACCTCGTCCTTCTTAGGCGTCGACGAACTCCTTCGGCTGGGTGTTGCGGCGCAGCCGCCTGAGGACCACGGCATTCGTTGTGTAGATGAGGGCCACGACTGTCAGGACGATGGTGGGGAGTAGTAGTGCGACCGTCAGGCCGATCTTCAGAAGTAGCGCGCCGCTGACCGCGCCGAGGAACATCGAGAGGACGGCGGCCGCCCGTCGACCTGTGGCGATTCGGGATGCGCCCCCGTGGAATCGTCCTGCCTCACTGAATAGTAGAGACAGGGTGGACGTGATCACCACGGTGGAGATGTCGGGGACACCCACCCTCCGGGCGGCGAGGGCCTGGAACCCCATCAGGAATCCGATGGTAAAGGTCGCGGTGTGGAGAAGCGTGCCAGTCATCGGCAACCACACCAGCAGGGCGGTGATGGTCAGCATCCCGACCGCGCAGACCCCGAAGACCGGGGCCACCACCGGATCGGGGATGCTGCCTTTGGGATGTCGTCGTGCGATCAGCCCCAGCAGCCACGAACCGGTGATGAACCCACCGAGTGCCATCAACGGGCCCAGGAACGAATGCACACCCTCGCCCGCGATCGACAGTGCGATGAGGATGACGTTGCCGGTCATGTTGGCACCGAAGACGCCGTCCATCCCGAGGTAGGTCGCTGCGTCCAGGGCGCCGGTGCCGAAGGAGACCGCTGTCATCGTCCAGAGTGCCAAGTTCCGGCGCTGCATCAACTCAGTTCCCCTTGCTGGGTCAGGCCGTCGGAGCGGGGATCGGACCCGATTTGGAATGAGTCGTCTGCGGGCGCGCGTCGGACTACCTGCAGGTGTCCTACCGAATCATCGAGTGTCTGAAGCATTTTCAGGTGGAAGCCGGCATCGTTGAGGTCGAATACTGCGGGAGCGGGGACGCCGCGTTCCATCGAGATCGTCGACGGTTCGTCGGGTGCGGCTGCGCCGGCCTCCATTTGCCCGACGATCCAGCGAGGACGGGCGGTGGCCTCTGCCGGTGTCATACCGAGCGCCAGGTTCAACGCGAGGTGGGTGTGGACTTGCGGCTGGGCGCGGCCGCCCATCGTGCCGTGTGCCCCGACGAGGTTGCCGTCTTGTCGCACGAGTACCGGCATGAGGGTGTGTGGTGGTCGGCGGCCCGGGCCGAGTTGGTTCGCGGAGGCAGGCTCGAGGCTGAACGATGCTCCTCGATTGTGGAGCAGGATTCCTGTGGTCGGGTCCAGGACGCAGGAGCCGAACGCGTGGAATGCGCTCTGGATGAGCGAGACCCAGTTGCCTTCGGTGTCGGCGGTGACGATGGCGACGGTGTCGCCGGACCGCCGGCCGTAGGTCCGGGACTGCGCGGCCGCGGCGGGTGCGCGTTCACCGAGTCCGAATTCGGCGAGCGCCTCGGTGGCGTCGTCGCTGAGCAGTTCGGTGACCGGGACGGCCGCGTTGTCGGGGTCTCCGAGGAGACGGTCGCGGTCGGCGGCGGTCCGGGTGAGGATTCTGGCCACGATCGAGGCGTCTTCTCCGATGGGGTCGGGGATGCGACCCAGCCGGCGGGCGACGATGTCGAGTGCGGACAGACCTTGGAGGAAGAAGGTGCCTTGGCTGTTTCCCCCGGAGCTCAGGTACTCGGCGCCGTCGAAGGTCGTGGAGCATGGGTTCTCGACGGTGGGGAGGTGCTGCCTCAGGTCGTCGGTCGTCAGGTCGCTCCCGAGTCTGCGAAGGGTGTCGATGACGCTGGCGCCGATAGCACCGTGGTAGAACTCCGCGGTGCCGCGTTCGGCGAGCGCGGTCAGGGACTCGGCCAGACGTGGCAAGTGCATTGTTTGGCCGTCACCGAGCAGTGTGCCACCGGGGAAGAAGACGTGACGGGCGCCGTCGTCCTGCGCGAGGAGTGCTCGTTCGCGGACCAGGTCGCGGTGCACCCCCGGGGCAACGGCCACTCCTGCGGCCGCCGCGGCGGCGGCGGGACGGATGGCGTCGCCGAGACTGCGGCGCCCCCACCGGTCGGCGAGGGCCTCCCAGGTGCTGAGCAGTCCCGGGACGGTGACGCTCTTGGCGCCGGATACGGGAACGAATCCGTCCGGGCCGACGTAGTCGGCCGGATCCAGCGACATCGCCGACCGGCCGGAGCCGTTGACGACCTCGACGTGGCCGTCGGGGGTGCCGACCATGGCGATGGCATCGCCGCCGATGCTGCACTGGTTGGGGTAGACGACGGTGAGCATGGCGGCGGCGGCGAGGGCCGCGTCGATGGCGTTGCCGCCGTCGGCGAAAGCCTGGTGCGCCGCAGCGGTGGCGTCGGTGTGGGGGGTCGCGACCGCACCGGCGGCGAGATGGTCACTCATCGAGTTCTGTTCTTTCTGCTATGGGATGTCGGAGGTCCATCGGCCGACGCCGATGTTGTCGACGATCTCCTGAATGTGTCCGGTCATCGCCGCGCCCGCGCCGGTGGCGTTGTGGGCGCGGATGGCCTCGTAGATGCGCCGGTGGGCGGCCACGGATCGTTCGATGCGGGTGGTGGTCTGTAGTGCCGACTGCCGCGACGGCGCCATCCATTCGTTGGTGATGTCCATCAGTCGCGACAGCATGGGGTTGTGGGTGAGTTGGGCGATGACGACATGGAATTCCACGTCCAGGCGGATCAGCAGGTCGACGGACGGATCGGGTTGTCGCAGTTCGCGTTCGGCGAGTTCGACGGGGCGGAGCAGGGTGACCAGTTCGCCTTCGAGGGCGCGTCCGGCGGCTCGTTCGGCGATAGGCGGTTCGATCACGGCCCGAAGGTCCATCACCTCGCGGAGCGCCCGGTGCGAGGAGTCCATCACGCCGAGCATTCCGGCGTGCAGGTCCGGTCTGGTTTGCGCTTCGACGATGGTTCCGCGGCCGGGCTTGCGGCTGATCAGGCCCCGCAGCTCGAGATCTCGTAGGGCTTCGCGCACCGACGTCCGGGAGATCCCCACGCTCTCGGCGAGTTCCCGCTCGTTCGGCAGCTTCGCGCCGGGTTCGAGCTCACCGTCGGTGATCATGCGGATCAGCCGTTCGCTCAACCGCTCCGACAGTGAGCCGCTCGGCATCGCGAGGTTCTCCCAGGACGTCACGTCACCCTCCCGCTAGTGTGATGGTCCGACCAAGCTACCAATAAGGGGGCGCTCCGCGACGCGGGGTCAGTCGTCGATCTCGACGGTCACCCAGTTCTCGAAGCTGCTGCCGCCGGCCAGGCTCATGACGCCGATGGTCGCTCGGCCGCCCAGGCCGGCCTCGGGCCCGAAGACCTCGACGAACAGATCCGTCGACCCGGACGACACCTTGTGCACCTCGGTGAAGTCGGGGGCGGAGGTCACGAAGCACAGCGAGCGGATGATTCCCTTGACCCGGTCGAGCGAGCCGAGCGCAAATCGGATGCCGCCCAAGCAATTCAGCGCGGTCAGGCGCGCGGCCTGGTATCCCTCCTCGACGGTGAGGTTGTCTCCCAGCCTGCCCGGGTAACGCACGGTTCCGTCGGTGGTGTCCGGTGTGTGCCCGCTCAGATACAGCACGTTGCCGACGATGTGGTGCGGCTTCATGCTCCCGTAGGTATCGGCTCCGTAGTACCCGCCGGTGCCGTAGTCCGGAATCTCCAAACCGAGTTCCCGAGCCCGGGCTTCGTAATTCTTCGTCATCGTGCTCATTCTGCGTCTTTCCGTGGTAGTGCCGCGCCGACGGCATTAGTATGATGGTCCAACCAAGTTGTGGAAAGCGTCCCACGTCACACCCCCTTCGTCAACCCGTCGGGTGTCGTGCGGCGTCTGCGCAGCTCAGCTGGGTTCCAGGACGCTATGGCCTCTGACTAGGTGGGCTTCGGGCTGGCAGCGGAGGCTCGTTGTCGTGGTGTGCTCGGGCGGCTACCACCATCGTGCGGCGGGCATCACCATGCGATGGAGTCGGGGACGAATTCTTGACATATTCCGAAAGCTCGGCCTAGCGTTCATATCTCAGGGATCGGAACGCCGAACGATTCCTTCCAACCAAGCCACCCAGAATCTCAAACCCGGGTGCGAGACGTGCATGGTCCATGTCGTGCCGTTCAGCGTCTGAACTCCCGGTTGCTGCTTGGAAGGATTTGCAATGCTGGCTGTAGGCCGGAATTTGGCGCCACTCGAGGTCAGTCTCACCGACGACCCGCAGGTCGTGAAGGACGCCGCGACCGAGGACTACACAACCCACGTTGTGCCGCTGTCCTGGCGGAGCAGCAAGAAATCCCTGTCGATGTCCTGGTACTCCCTGGTCAGCGGCATGTTCTACCTGGTCACCGCGGCGACCCTCGCGGCCGTCGTGGGCACCACGAACACCGTGATCGGCATCGTTCTCGCCTGCGCGGTGTTCGGTCTGTTCGGGTCGATCATCTCCCGATACTCCACCAAGACCGGCCTCACCGTCGCGCTGATCTCTCAACGGCTCTTCGGTGCGTCCGGATCGATCGTGGCTCCGCTGATTCTCGCGGCCACCTCCATCTATTACGCGGTCTTCGAGAGCTCGATGATCGCCCACGCATTCCACGCGTCCATCGGGTTCTTCGACATCAGGATCTGGTACGCGATTGCCGTGGCGATGAACCTGCCCTTGGTGATGGGCAGTATTCGCCGCTGGATGGACAAGTACAACGCCATCCTGCTGCCCATCTACTGGGCTGGATTGATCCTCGTCGTCGTTCTCATCGCCCGGGGCAACGACACCGCCGGCTGGCTCGCTCATGCACCCGAAACCTCGATCCCGCTCTCCGCTCCGGGATGGCTCTACGCGTTCTTCGTCTACCTCGGCGTGCTGGTGCTGATGATGTTCACCATGGACTTCGCCCGATTCGGCAAGCCCCAGGACTCCCGCACCAATGGCATCGTCATCTTCGGCCCGGTGTTCTACCTCTTCGTCTACCTCGCCAACGGACTGATCGGGATCTACATCGCCTACGCCGCCGGCCTGTCCGGCGAAGTATCCTCCACCGCCATCGTCGACACCATGATCGCTGTTCTCGGCGGATGGGGTCTGCTCCTGGTCTGGGTCACCCAGGCCCGCATCAACACCGCCAACTTCTACGAGGCCTCCACCAACCTCGAAGGCCTCTGGACCCGGCTGTTCCGCATCCGCCTGCCCCGCGTCGCGGCTGTCCTGATCTGCGGTGCCATCACCTACCTGTTCATGCTCACAGATGTGCTCAGCTACCTACTGGTCGCCCTCGCCTGGCAAGGTGCCTTCATCGCCGCCTGGGTCGCCATCCTTCTCGTGCACATCTTCCTCAGCCGGGCCGGCGACCGACACGGCCTGCCCGAATTCCGACCCGGCCGGCTGGCCAGCTTTAGCGCCGGCGCGTGGATCTGGTTCGCCAGCGCGATCATGGGCATCGTCCTCTATCAGTTCGGCGGCAGTGTCGGCGCGACCTGGTCGACACCCACCACCTTCGTGGTCGCCGCCGCCTACGCATCAGCGTTCACCCTGCAGACGAAGAGCGTACTTCTGCGTCGAACAGATGACCCCCGCGACGAAGTCGCCGACATCTGGGAAGCGCGAATCAAGTGCCACGTCTGCGAGCACAGCTATATCGCGGTGGAGATGGACCGCGACCCCAGCGCCACCGGCAGCCCCGCCATCTGCACAGCATGCGCCAGCCTGAGCACCGCCCACCGACGAGCGTGCCTCGCCGAGCACACCGCCGCGGCCACGACCTCAATCCGCACCTAGTCAGAACCCGGGCGAAGGCACGCAAGGCAATTGATGTGGCGGCGGCGAGCGCCGCCGCCACATCTCTACATGCGTCCACCGCCCTACCGACCCGAATAGAGTTCACGATAGCCGGAACTGATCGCACTGGTCCGGCACCGTATGCGGAACCTGCATCGGGACGAGATCGGCACCAGCGCATATCCTGCGGCAGCCGGACGCTCGTTCCGGAAGCGGATCGCTGACCGGCGCGGACTCCTGCTTTATCGTAAATGACCTCACGGGGCGTTGTCCGGTTCTGGAACGCTGCCTACGACTGTGTTGCCTGGAGCCGAGGCACGCGTCGGGCAGAGCTCACCGATCAGACAAGTCACGGAGTCGTCGGTGCGGTCGATCCAGACGGCGTTTCCATCCCGGACGTCAGGTTTGAGAAGCAGCAGCGGGCTGCGGCTTGCTTATCGGCCACAGGACGAACTCGTATCCCGAGAGCCAGTCCTGAACTGCCTCGGCAATCTCGGCCGTCGCGGTCGCAACGTCTGTCTCGTAAGGGAGGCTGAATCCGAATCCGCTTGGAATGTCCGCACCGTCGGTCCGGGCCTGGACCACATTGAGTCCGATCGTCCACGCCGGGATCTCGTCCGTGGTGTCCTCGATCGTCCACATGAGTGAGCTGTACTTGTCGAACTCGGCAAAGCTCGACGAAATGAGTAGGTGCGTCGGTGTCATCGTCGGCATTGAGGTTAAGTCGGTACCTAGGCTTTCGCGGCACCGGTGGTTGAGGCCACGCCTTTGTCGCTTGGTACCGCAAGTCTTTCGGAGCTTCTGCGGCGGATTGCTTCCACTCGAAGTCGATCAGATCGCCAACACTGAGTTCGAAGGCGTCTTTCCTCTCGATTGCGGTGGAGGGTAGCCAACAGCCACCCGGGGTCTGGGACGAATCTATGACACCCGATCTCGATTGACGGTCCCAACTTCGCACGGTTCCGCGGGTACTCATTTCCCCATCATCCCCGTCCGCGGGCCAGCCCCTCACGAATCCCGCAAGCCGAACGCTCACCGGCACCCCGATAGCCGGCCCCTGACTGAAACTCGCTGACCAGCACTCGTGCCGTTAACCCCGTCCGGTGACATTCCCATCGCCGGGGCGCTCACCGGGTCACTCGCGAGTGGGGTATCTGGGCGAACGCGGACCGCCCCGAAGTCCTCGAAAACCTGTCGGTAATCGCCCAGGAATACTTCAGGTTTGGAATACCGCCATTACCGCCAGTCTTCGTGCCCGAATCGTAGAGACGCCGTCAGCTGAGGAGGAGGAGTAATGATGTCGCTGCAGGAGTTCGTGTGGTGGTTGCGGGGGGACTCGGTGTGGTACGTCCCCATTCCGGGCTTTCGGGAATGGATGGGCTTCAGGTAGCGCGTGGTGCGCGCGAAGGGAAGCCGCTGTCGCCTTCCCCGGTGACAGCGGCTTCGTTTCCTTCCCAGGAACGCTGCGCAATGCAGGTCTTACCCGGTCAGGAAGACGGTGTCGGTCATATCGCCTCTCGGCAAGTGGTCGCTCGCAGCGACTTTTCTGGTGTGGTACCCGGGGTATGTCCCGCCACCGTCAGCCTCTTCAACGACCGGGTGCCGGGTGATATTCCGGCCCGTGCGGGCGCCGGGTCGGAACGGCGGCCACCTCCCGGGGTTGGCGGGAGTAGGTCATGATCCGAACAATGCTGGGATGCCCCAATACCAATATCCGAATTCGCCTCCATACATCAACATCCACTCCGAGATCTTCATGACTAGCCTCCCGTCGGCTCCAGGCGAAGGTCCTTGAGTTCGATCATCGTTGCGTCGGCAGGAATGTAGAGGTACCCCGTCGCACCGGGAACAGGACACCCCAGAACGGCCACAGCCAGGGCATATGGAAGGGGGAGAAGCGCCCCGGATCGCAGACCATGGCACGTTCCTTCGGCAGGTTGGCCCCGACCCACCCCCGAGGCTAGTGCGCCGGTCGCCGCGCTCGCGTCGGTCATGGCGTGTTAGATCAGGGCAGAAGATGTGACCAGGAGGGATGAACGTGTGCGGCCGCTACGCCAGTACCACCACGGACAAGGAACTGCGCTCGATCTTCCACGTCGAGGTCGTCGGTGACGAGCTGCGCCCGTCCTACAACATCGCCCCGACCCAGCAGATCCGGGCGGTCCTCGAACGGGCGCCCCGGGACGAGCCGGACGCGGCCCCGATGAAACAAATCAGGACGCTGACCTGGGGATTGGTGCCCTCATGGTCGAAGGAAGCCAAGCTCGGCCGCCTGATCAACGCACGCTCGGAGTCCGTGACCGAGCGCCCGTCGTTTCGGGCCGCGGCCTCGAAACGGCGGTGCCTGTTGCCCGCCGACGGCTACTTCGAGTGGGAGAAACGCGACGGCAAGAAGATCCCACATTTCCTGCACGGCGACGGGGTGCTCGCGATGGCCGGCCTGTACGAGCTGTGGCGCGACCGTGAGCTGTCGGAGGACGACCCGAATGCCTGGTTGTGGACGGCGACGATCCTGACCCGGCCGGCCACCGATGCGCTCGGACGGATCCATGACCGCTGCCCGGTGGTGCTGCCGGAGACGTTCCAGGAGCACTGGCTCGACCCGACCCTCACCGACAAAGACGACGTCCAAGCCCTGTTGGCGTCGGTGCCCGACCCGGTCCTGCAGACCTACGAGGTCAGTACCGCGGTGAATTCCCCGCGCAACAACGGCCCCCACCTGCTCGAACCCGTCTCCTGACTCCACAATGTGGATCACATTTCCCCGACCCGACGGGAGCTCCGGCGACTTGCAACCTAACAACGCGACGTTGTAAACGTGTGGAGCATGGCGGAGGACGCGCAGAGCAGCATCGACAACCAGGCCGAGCCCACAGACACCGTGGTGCCGCAGCACACCGAGAACGGCTTCGGCACCTACGAGTGGGATCCCGAGCGCGGAATCGTGTTCCGCATGGACCTCGACCAGTTCGGCACCATCGGCGGCGTCCCGGTCAGCCAGTACACCCCGCCGCCCCCGACCCCGTACACACCGCTCAACCTCTCCTGAAGCATTCGCACTCCCGCGACCCGCAGCGTCCACAGGTGCTGGGGCGCACTGTATTTCGCAGACACCGGCTCGCCGCGACGCAGTGACCGATTGCGGCGGCGGCGAGTGCCATGGGGTGCGAATCGAGGCCCCCGGACGTACCGGAACAATGGCCGGTGATGAGCGAGACAAACATGGGCCGCGTACCGGTGGGGGATCCGATCCCGCTGCGGTTCGATCCGACCACCAAACAACGCCTCGAGGAGTTGGCCGCCGGCATCGGCCCGCGCCGCTTCGGGGCGCTGGTGCGGGTCGCCGCGCGACGACTGCTGTCCGACCCCGACCGGGTGCCGGAGGCCCTGGCCCAGGCTCGCCGGGCATCCGCCGACGCCCGCCGCATCCCCTGGGCGGAGAGACCGCTCGACCTCGACCCCGCCACCAGCACTCGCCTCAACCAACTCGCCCACGAGTTCACACCGACCGGAGCGCGATCGTCCGCGTCGCATTGCACCGCTTCCTCACCGCGGCAGGACGGTTCCGGCACCCGGTGCTCCGCGAAGACGCCCGCACCGATCTGACCTGCCGCACCCGCGTGTACCTCAACCGCTCCACGCTGGTCCGGCTCGACCGGCTGATCGGCCGCAACGGCGACGCCTGCACCGCCGCAGCGATCCGGGTCGCGGTACGCCGACTCCTCGACGACCCCGGAGACCTCGCCGCCGACCTGGCCACGATCGCCGCCGCCCGTGACCTGACCCCGGAAACCCTCGGCCCGCGCACGAACGTGCACTTCGACGACGACCTGCGCCAGCAACTCGACAACCTTGCCGAACGGCTCGACTCCGACCGCGCCGAACTGATGCGGTTGGCCGCCCGCCAGCTTCTGGCGAACCCGCGGGACCTCGAGAAGGCGGTGACCGAGGAGATCTACCGTGGGGACGCCAACCGGGCCAAGCTCCTCGCCCGGAACACCCGCCGCCGGCAGACCGCGGCCGCCGACCAACCGGCCCACGCGCCCACGCGAGCACCGAGTCCGCAGGGGAACCCGTTCGGCCGCCGGCACGTCTTCCGGTTCGACGAGGACACCAAACGCCGCCTCGAGGAGCTGGCGGACGAGTACGGTCCCCGCCGGATGTCCGCGCTGCTCCGCGTTGGGATCCGCAGACTCATCGAGAACCCGGCGGCCGCTAAGGCTCTCGCGCAGGCACGCCGCGTCGCCACCCCGCCACGCACAGCCCGGGTCGACGTCGCCCTCGACGACGAACTCCTCGCGCACCTCGACGCCTTCGCCGAACGGCTCGGCTCGAACCGCCAGGAGTTGGTGCATCTGGCGGCCACACGCATCCTCCGCTTCCATCACAACATCGAGAACCGGATGCTCGACGAGATGTTCCGCGCCCCGAACAATCGGAAACACCTGCTCGCCAAACATGCCCGCCGTGAGCGGATTCGTCGGATGGGCCGCGGCACCGGCACCTGACCTGCGAGAATGGGCGGTGGGTCGGGCCCCGCACCACCGGAGGACCCATGTCTTTCGTTTCTGCGCCTCGCCGCCGTCGCGTCCACCGCAGCCGCCGCCCTGTCCCTGACCGCGGCGCACGCACACGCCGCCCCAGCTCCGAGTGGGTGCGACATACAGTTCGTCGCGGTCGGTGCCATGTCGACCTGTGCACCCGGATCGGTGAATACCCACCAATTGGAACTGGTGTGCGTCCCGTTTACCAATCTGGTCTATCCCGTCAACACCATCACCGTGTGGGGGCCGGAGGTGCCCACCTTCTTGCCCTCCATCGCACTGTGTCCGCCGCCCATCTACTTCGCGCTCGGCCCCTGGGGGACACCCGGGTGCACACCCGATAGAACCAGCCCCGCTGCTCTCGCGCCGTACAGCCGGCAGGTGACCTGCGGAAATGACACGTCCCCGGGGTCGGTCAATCGGCTGCGGCCGCCAGTAGGGTTCTGCCTGCGGTATCGAGACGTGAGAGATCGGGGAACTGTGGCGCGCAAGGTAGTTGTCGAACTCGTCGACGACATCGACGGAACCGTCTTCGGTGAGGACGGGGAGAACATCACCTTTTCCGTCAACGGGGTGGACTGCGAAATCGATCTGAAAGACAAGAACGCCAGCAAGTTTCACAAGCAGATCGGATTCTTCATCGAGCACGCCACCCGGGTCGGTGGCCGCAAACGACGCTCGGATCGTCTTGTGGCCGCAGACGCCCCACCGCGGCGACGCGGGAACGGCAAGGAGATCCGCGCCTGGGCGGTCGAACAGGGCTACGAAATCTCCTCGCGCGGGCGCTTTCCCGCCGAGGTCGAGCAGGCGTACCAGGACGCCCACTGATACCCGTCCGTTCTGAGCTGCGACACGGACTGGGCATAGCGTGGATTCGTGATCCGCGCTTCATGGCCAGAGCTACCCGCCCCGAGACGCTCACGTTGGCGGATCGGAATGATGGCGGTTGTAGCTCTCTAGTCTGGCGTTCTCGCTCTGCTTGTTCGTCACTTCGCTCACTGCACTCTTGAGCCACCACCGGAGATTCCGCCTTCCGACCAATCGCGCGCCATCCCCGAACCGGCTTCGTTCCTGCGACGTGAACGGAACCGGATTGCCCTCGAGCACAGGCTCTTGTGTCCAACGGTGCGGCGACCCGTAGATCGCATTGAGGGCGTCGCGGTCATTTCCCAGCTCTACCAGCTCATCTTCGGAGATTTCATGATGATGGAGCGGATCGGGTGCACCATCACTTCCTGCTCTACGATGGCGCTCCTCGTAGAGCCTGACCAGCTCGCCAGCAGCCTCTCCCACCTCGGAATGTCCCCGCAGACGTTCGATAAGGAAGGGCAGTACAGGGATGAGGGCCCTTCCTTCTGCGCGGTCGATCCAATCCACTTCCCAACCGAGGGTTCCGTCGGGGCCTGTCCTTGGCTCCCCGAAGAGCTGACGTGCTCCATCGACCGTATAGCCCTGGTCGTACAGTTCTTGGGCAGTGATCCACGGCTGCTCGGGAATTTCACTCCTGTTCACCTTTGTAACGAGCTTCTCAGTCGGACAGTTGCGCGGTGCTTGGTGCGAAGACAGTGAATCCGCTAGGTGACGGTTTCTCCAAGGACCCCCGCACGCGTTCGGGCGTGTTGCAAAGATCCGGCCAAGGTCCGGACGTCACCGTCGATTGCTAATTCAGCGTGGGTAGCTAGTCTGACGGCCGGAACCGTTCGCGCAACCGGGAGCGCGGGTATGTGCTTGCCAGACTGAGTAGCTCATCTTGGGCACAGGTTGATTCAGGGATGACCTGCCACAATCGCTCGATGAACCGGCGTGTTGTGAGTCCGAAGCGGACGAGGATTTCCTCCGCGGGAGCGCCACCGTATGGTGCCCACATGATGGGGAACTCGATGATGAGGTCGGCCTCGGTGTCAGGATGTTTGCGTTTGCGTTGGGCTTTGATCCATGCGGCGTGACGCCCCTGGCGCCATTGACGGTACTGACGGTACTGACGAGAGTTCATGGGATATTCACACATCGAATCGGGCGTCGGGATGCCTTCGGAACTGTCGACATCTTCGCCGCAGCGAGGGATATGCTGCCGCGTGCCCGTTGGCCCTTCTGACCGTGAAAATAGTTGTCGCACGCCGCCTCGTGTGCTCAGGTGACCTGCATGCCCGGCCACAGTCCGGAACGGAGGAGTTCTTCCTTGAGCAGTCGGGTCGTCACCTTGCCATACGCTGAGGTGGGCAAGGCGGCGACTACTTCGATGAGCTTGGGGACCTTGTACCGCACCATGTTCGTTCTGCACCATGCCATCAGGTCATCGCTCGTTGCCGTTGAGTCCGGGCGGAGTACGCATAGCGCGTATCCGACCTCACCCCAGACTGGATCGGGGGCACCGACGACCCCGACCTGGTCGACGTCGGGATGTTTGAGGATCTTCTCCTCCACTTCCCGGGGATCGATGTTCGAGCCACCCGAAATGAACATGTCGGATGCGCGGCCGGTGATGTAGAGCAAGCCGGACTCATCCTGGTAGCCGATGTCACCGGTGCGGAACCACCCGTTCCGAAATGCTCGCTGGTTGGCGAGGTCGTTGTCCAGGTAGCCAGAGAAGACGGCTGGTCCACAGACACAGATCTCGCCTCGCTGGCCCGTGGGTTGTTCCCGCCCGTCGTCGTCCTGGATGCTGATGGACATGCCAGTCCGCACATATCCGGCGGTCCCGATACCGTCGTGGGTCGGAGTTCGTCCGTGCAGATGCGGTGGCAGCACTGTGATGTTGCCGGTGACTTCACATAGGCCGTAGTACTGGACCAGCACCTCGCCGAGGACCGCGAGGGCCTCATGTTGGGCGTTCGACGCAATCGGTGCGCCGGCATAGATGACGTAGCGCAGGCTGTCGGATTGCGTTTCGCCGGGTACGTGGGCCTGCACGAGTTTGTTGAGGATCGTGGGCACGGTGAACAGCGTTGAGACTCTGAACTCTCCGATCAATTCCCACGCCTCGACGACGTCCAGTGTGTCGCGCGGAGTGAGCACGATTGATGCACCGCGGGCGACGTGAGTCAGTACGTGGACACCGGCGCCGTGTGAGAGCGGCGCGAGCACCAGTGTCGAGTCCGATTCCGTCAGATCGGGCATCAGATCGCAGATGTGATTGGTGATGACGAACGCCATTTGGTCG
This sequence comes from Rhodococcus sp. JS3073, assembly GCF_026810085.1. NCBI lineage: Bacteria > Bacillati > Actinomycetota > Actinomycetes > Mycobacteriales > Nocardiaceae > Rhodococcus > Rhodococcus sp. JS3073. Next base: position 803,990 of record NZ_CP113952.1, read on the forward strand.
TGGTTGAGCACTGCGGCCTTGGGTCGACCACTAGTTCCCGAGGTGAAGAAGTACCAGGCTGGTGTGCCGACATAGACCGGTGCATCTTCGATGTGTGCTGCACCCGAGTGCCGGTCGATGAGGTCGGCGACGTGGGTCGCGTCCACCGTTGCGGATGCGGGGTCGTCACCTACCGTCCAGATCGGGAAATCCTGTAGTGCGTTCGCGTGGTCGCCGTAGCTCTGGTGACAGATCACAAGGTCAGGTGCGACGACCTCGCTCAGACTCGCAACATCTTCCGGAAGTAGCTTGCAGTTTGTGGGAACGATCACGGCGCCGACGCGCCAGGTCGCGAACATCACCGTCAAGTAGTCCAGACAGTTCGGTGAGTGGATCATCACCACCGACCCCGATCCGAGCCCATTTTGGCTCATTGCTGCGGACAGTGCCGACACCCGACGGTCGAGCTGAGCCCAGGTCCGTCCTACTTGCTCGCGGGCGATGGCTAGATTCTCCGGCAGCCGGCGGGCGGTCTGTGTCAGTAAGGTCGCGAGGTTCGTAGTCCGTTGGCGGACAATCGTGTTATCGATACGAGAAGAGTTCATCGCTCTTACCATCTTTCCAAGATGCTCGCGTAGTTCGCGACTGCTGTACCGCCCATGTTGAAGACACCGCCGATGTCGGCGACGGGCAGCTGAAAGGTTCCGGCCTCCCCGGCGAGCTGCATGGCAGCGATCGCATGCATAGACACGCCTGTGGCGCCGACCGGGTGCCCCTTGGCTTTCAGTCCGCCGGACCGATTGACGGGCAGCTTCCCGTCGGCGACGGCTAGTCCTTCCTCGACGACGCGGTGGCCCTGTCCTGGCTCGGCCAATCCGAGCATCTCGTACTCGATCAGTTCGGCGATCGTGAAGCAATCGTGCGTCTCGATAAAGTCGAGATCGAGCAATGCTGTTCCCGACTGCCCCAGTGCCCGGTTCCAGGCTCGGCGCCCGCCCGCGAACTCGATGGGATCACGTTTCGACAGTGGAAGGAAGTCGTTCTCGTGCACCCGAGATCGAAATCCGATTCGACGAGGTGCACTCGACGCTCGGTCGGCGCTGGTGATGACCAAAGCCGCCGCGCCATCCGAAAGCAGTGAGCAGTCCGTACGTCGCAGAGTCCCAGCGACATAGGGATTGTGGTCCGACACCGCGTTGCAGAAGTCGAATCCGAGGTCTTTGCGGATCTGAGCGAACGGATTCGTCACACCGTTGCGATGGTTCTTCGCCGCGATCGCCGCCATGGACCGATGCGGGTCTCCGTACCGTTCGGAGTAGGCGTCGACGATACCCGCGAAAACGCCGGCAAATCCGCCGGTCACATCAGATTCCTCCGGGCGGTAGCATCCGGACAGCAGGATCTCGCCGGCATCGGCGGTCGTCACCCCGGTCATCTTCTCGGCGCCGATGACGAGGGCGACCTCTCCTCGGCCCGACTCGATGAAATCACACGCCGCGTAGACCGCTGCGCTGCCTGTTGCACAGGCGTTTTCGACTCGTGTCGAGGCGGTGTGGCGAAACTCCGGTACGGCGAGCGAAACGAGGGAACTGGGAAAGTCCTGCCGGGAGAAACCATTGTTGTAGACACCGACGAAGATGCCGTCGACGTCGGCCGCTGCCACTTGTGCATGCACGAGCGCATCGGGGACGACCGATCCGATCAACTCCGTCAGATCGAGATCGAGTTTTCCGAACTTCGTGTGGTTCCACCCGATGATCGATGGGTGTGTATACATAATGCTCCGATTCTGTGATGGTCTGTTAGACATCCCGATCGATCGCGCCGGGGTCTGGCGCCGCGAGCTCATCGGCTGGGCGGCTACGGGAAGTTCCCACGGCATTGCATGGCTTCCGCAACCCGGCCGACGCCGATGGCATGGGCCGCTCGTCGCATGGTGATCGAGCGAGACTGGCTCAAGGCGAACACGGACTTGTACGCCGTTTGCATGACGTCCGACAATTTGAGCTGCACATCGAGGTCGCTCCACGAGTAGGACTGGACGTTCTGCACCCACTCCAGGTACGAGACGACCACACCACCGGCGTTGGCGAGGATGTCGGGGATGACGAGCGTTCCGCAATCCTCGAGCACGCGATCCGCTGCCGGTGTCACGGGACCGTTAGCGCCTTCGACGATGACTCTTGCGGAGACCATGTCGACGTTGGAGTCATTGATACTTCCCTCCATCGCCGCCGGTACCAGGACGTCGACATCCAGGCTCAGTAACTCGGCGCGCCTCAATTCATCACCTTGTTCGCTGTCGCGGACAGAGACGGCGTCGGACGCCATCTCGCTGATGAGCAGCTCAATGTCGAGCCCGTGCGCGCAGTACCTGCCTCCGCCGACGTCGGTCACAGCAACGACCTTCATGCCCGCTTCTTGCAGGTAGAGCGCGGCCAGTGCGCCGACCTTGCCGAACCCTTCTACGGCAACCGTTCGCCCGTTCGGGTTGATGCCGTGGCTGTCGAGTGCCTCGAGGGTCGCGATCGCGACTCCGCGTGAGGTGGCGCCGGCCCGGCCGGAGGTGCCGCCGATGCTGATCGGCTTGCCGGTGACCACCCCAGGAACCGAGTAGCCGGCGACCTGTGAGTAGGTGTCCATCATCCACGCCATTGTCTGTTCATCGGTGCCGACATCTGGTGCGGGGATGTCGATCTCGGGTCCAATGAAGGCCCGGATCTCGCTGGTGAAACGTCGGGTCAGCCGTTCGCGTTCCGCGGCACTGAGCGTGGAGGGGTCGATCCGGACTCCTCCTTTCGCGCCACCGTACGGGACACCGACGACCGCGCATTTCCACGACATCCACATCGCTAGTGCCGTGACCTCGCCTAGGTCTACTTCGGGATGGAATCGGATCCCGCCCTTCGCGGGTCCTCGCGCTGCATTGTGCTGTACGCGAAATCCTTCGTAGACCTCCAACGAACCGTCGTCTCGCAGTAGGGGAACCGACACCATCAGAGATCGACGCGGCTCAGCGAGTACTTTATGGGTGCCTTCGTCCAATTGGAGGAACTCGACGGTGTCCCGCAGCTGGGTCAGCGCCGCACTCCGTATGTCGGACCTGGGGCGTCCTACTGCAGAAACGACCGGATGATGAACTGGCAAGCTATCTGTCTTCATCTGATGACTTTCGATATCAAGCACACGGACGGATTGTCGTTCGATGGCACGGCCGGCTAGCTGAGGAGGGTGCTGTCCGGCAGGGACTCGCCAGCGAGATTCGCAAACTGCATGTGGAGATCACGCGGGGTCAGGCCGACCATCTTCTCCTTGTCGAAATCCAAGAGGATGCGGCCCTCGTGCATCATCAGCAACCTGTCCGCCCGTTCGAGGGCGTGATTCATGTCGTGGGTGACCATCAGCGTGGTGATGTTCTTGGACCGAACCAGTTCCTCGGTGATGTCACTAACTTTTCGAGCACTGTTCGGATCCAACGCAGCTAAATGCTCGTCGAGCAGGAGCACGGCCGGGTCCCCGATGGAGGCCATCGTGATCGCCACAGCTTGGCGTTGACCACCTGACAGGGTGCCGGTCACCGTGGAGAGCCTGTTCTCCAGACCCATTCCCAGCGGCTCGAGCAATTCGGCTGCCTTAGCACGAATCTGCGCACCACCAGCACGACGTAGACGGAAGCGCCTTTCGCGTCGTGCGACCGCGAGCGCAAAGTTGTCCTCGATGGTCAGCGGCGAGAGCATGTTGTGCTCAGGATTCTGGCGCACACGTGCGACGACGTGGACTCGCTTCCATGACGGCGAATAGGTGATGTCCGTTCCGCGCGCGTAGATCTTTCCGCATTCGGGGAGCGACGTTCCAGCGATGAGGGACAACAGACTTGACTTGCCGGCGCCATTGGAACCGAGGATGCCGACAACCACACCACGGTCGACGGAGAGTGACAGATCGTTCACAGCAGTGACCATCTGTTTGCCGGCTCCGACAAATCTCTTCGTACAACCCTCGACGACCAGGTCAGGCATTTCAGATGAGACTAGCAACGCGGTCCTCCTCGTAGAATTGGTTTTGTTCGGCCTGCCGACTCCTGCGCGAGCCACTGCCCGCCTTCTTGAAGCGGTGGAGATTGACTCGGGCTGCAATGATCACGATCACGATCAGGGCGACCAGTGCTTGCAGGTAGTTGGCATTGAGTCCCAGATCGAGCGCTGCGGAGACGACGATTCGGTAGACCAAGATTCCAAGGACCACGCTGATGAGGGTGGGCAGCACGCGACTGGAGTGCACGATGCTTCGTCCGATCATCACGGCGGCAAGGCCGATGACGATAATGCCATTCTGGATGGATACATCCATGAATCCCTGCTGCTGCACGACCAGCCCGCCACTGACACCGGCGAGACCGTTCGCGATCATGAGCCCGACCTTCTGGCGCTGCTCGGTTCGGATGCCGAGGCCGCGTGCAGTCTGGATGTTTTCGCCCGTTGCTCGCAGGGACAGGCCGTACTCTGTCTTGAGGAACCAGTTCAGGCCCAGAGTGATCATGGCGGTGATCAGAAGGCCCATGAGCAGCAAGGCGGTCGAGGACGAGAGGCCGAGATCGTGGGCCCAGGTGAATATCGTGTCCTGACCGAGCAAGGTGATGTTTCCGCTGTTCATAATGATCAGGCAGATCGAGTATGCCGCGGTTGTCATCACCAGTCCGGCGATGAGCACATTGAGCCTGAGCCGGAGATGCAAGAGCGCGGTTGCCAGTCCGGCGAGTGCGCCGCCTACGGCGCCAAGCGCCAGGCTGAGCACCGGAGAGAGCCCCGAGACTATGGACTGTGCGGTAATAGCGCCACCGATTCCGAACGACCCTTGGAGGGTGAGGTCTGGAAGGCTCATCACGCCGATCGCGATGTAGATGCCCAAAGCGAGCGGTGCATACAAAAGCCCTATCTGGGCTCCCACTTGGATGATGTCAAGCATGGTTAAAGTCCTCAGATCAGTACTTCTCGGTGGCTTTTTGCAGGATCGAGTCGGGGATCGTCAGCCCCAAACTCTTCGCCGTTGACAGATTGACCGCGTACCCGCTGATTGGCGGCAGAACGACGGGTGTGGTGGCCGGGTCAGCACCGGCGAGGATCGCGAGCGCGAGGTTGCCCGCCTCTTTACCGACTTCCTTGTAGTCGTATGTGGCGGCGAGGAGAGCACCCGCTTCGACAGCGCCGCTGGTGCCGCCAAACACGGGCAGTTCGATCTCGTTGGCAGCCTTGACCACGCCGCCGGCCGAGCCGATGACCGTCGTATCTCCCGGGATCTGGACAGCATCGGCTTTTCCTTGGAGAGAGCGCACCGCCTGGGTCACGTCAGCGGCGCTTTGGACCTGTGCGTCGACTGATCGAATCCCCTTGCTGTCGAGGTAGCGTTTCGCATCTTGCGATTGGGAATCCCCGGACGCGTCGCCCAGCTTCCAGACGACACCCACGCTCGCTATCGAGGGATCGATCTCGAGCATGGCGTCGATCTCCTCGGTCACCGGCAGTGCGTCGGACACGCCGGTCACATTCCCGCCCGGAGCGCTCGTCGACTCCACGAGACCGGCCTGTACCGGGGTGGACGAACCAGCGAACACCACGGGGATCTCGTCGGTCGCGTTCGCATGCAATTGTGCTGCGGCTGTACCTACAGGGATGAGGACATCACAACTCGAGCTGATGAACTGCTGGACGATGGTCGCCTCCGTTCCCGCGTCCCCCTGAGGGTTCTTCACCTCCAGCTCGAGTCCGTTGCGTGTCGCGTTGCCCAGGGCTTCGCGAAGCCCTTCCACAATTGATTCGGTGGGGGCTGCAGAAACGTACTGATCGACGCAGACCGTCTTGCCCGAGAACTCGCCACTGCCCGTGGTGGTGGAGTCCGTGCAGCCTGCGACGACTAAGGTCAGCGACGAGATACTCGTGGCCGCGATCAGGCGCGTGCTTTTCATGAACGGTACCTCTGGCTTCTAGTTTTTCGCTGAAAGGTTGTTGAGGACTTCGTCGAGAGAGAGCTGGATCGCCTCCACGGTCTGATCCAGCTGAGCTCTCGTGAAGGTGAATATCGGCGTCACACCGAATCGATCGCCCGACAGTCCGTCGCCGTTGTCGGTGAAGGTCGGGTTGACGAGAACGCCGCGCGAGCGGCACGCGGCCGCAAGACGCTTGGAGATCGCCACCTCCTTGGCAAACGGGCGCTTGGTCGTGCGGTCCGCGACCAGTTCGATTCCGAGGTGCATTCCAAGACCGTCGATTTCGCCAACGAGTGGATGCTCACCGAGCTGATCAACCAGGTTCTTCTTCAGGTAGTCACCGTTAGTGGCCGCCTGCTGGACCAGGTCTTGATCTTGGAGGCAACGCAGAACAGCGAGCCCCACTGCGCACGAGAGAGGGTTGCCTCCGTAGGTGAATCCGTGCTCCCATTGCCCGGTTCCCTCGCTCACCGCCTCCCAGATCTTGCGACGAGCAATCACTGCGCCCAGGGGGGTGTACCCGCTGCCGATTCCTTTCCCGCTGGTGATCATGTCCGGGACAACTCCCCAGTGGTCGACAGCGAAGTTGCGTCCGGTCCTGCCCATTCCTGTCATGACCTCGTCGGCGATGAGCAGGATGTCGTGTTTGTCGCAAACCTCGCGTAGGCGCGGCCAGTAGTCCGGGGGTGGCGTTGTGCCCATTGATGCGGCGCCGACGACGGGCTCGGCGATGAACGCTGCGATCGAGTTCGAGCCCTGACTGGCGATCACTGACTCAAGCTCGGCCATTAGGTGATTTGTGCATGTTTCGCCAGCTGCGCATTGTTCGCAGCGGTACCGATACGGGGCGGAGACATGAGGGAACGGCACCAAGAGCGGCTCGTACTCGGTGCGACGCCCTCGATGCCCAGTCGCCGACAGTGCGCCCAGAGTGTTGCCGTGGAAACCACGGTGACGTCCGATCACCTTCCACTTGTCCGGCTTGCCCGCCTCGACGAAGTACTTGCGAGCAAGTTTGATCGCGCTCTCGTTCGCCTCGGACCCACCCGAAGTGAACCGAACGTAGTCCAGGTCCCCAGGAGCAAAGTGGGTCACCTGAAATCCGAGCTCTTCCTGGGGCTGACTTGTGAAAGCGGCGGAGAAGCACGCCTGCGCGGCTTGCTCCTGCATTGCTGCGAGCACGCGCGGCACCGAGTAACCCACATTGACGACAACGGATCCGCCTGCCGTCGCATCCAGGTACTTGTTTCCCTCTGTGTCCCAAATGTATTCGCCAAAGGTTCGATCAACCGAGGGCCATTGATTCTTGAGGTCTCGGTGGAAAACACGGGTCTGGGTCACTCTCGGTGAGATCACGGTCTGTCTCCTCATGGTGGTGATTGGCGCGACGAGCAGCACCGCCAAGTGGTGTACGGAGCGTGTAAACCGGACGCTCCCGCGCTCCAACTCGCCATTGAGGACGAGTGAAGTGGTTCACAATCGCGGAGTCAAGGAGGCCGCATAAAACCCAAGGTTGAAGTTCCGCAATGTGGACTCATGTCGACGGTATGGCGGCCCCGCGCCCCGGCTACGCGCGGGATTTATAGGGCGTATGGTGCATATATTGACAGTGAAAGTCACTAGTAGGGGGTTTCATATTGCGAAATCACGAACTCGATGAAGCTGGGGAGCAGGGAGGCGCTGCCCTGCGTGGATCGCAGAGCGTCCGACGCGCGTTGGATTTACTCTCCCTGCTGGCATCCTGGGATCGATCGGGCGGCCTCTCGTTGTCCGCAATGGCCGACGAGTCGGGCCTGACCAGGCCGACCGTCCACAGGCTGGTAGCGGAACTTGTGAACGCCGGGTATGTGGAACAAGGCGACGACAAGCGGTACCGGTTAGGCACCCAAAGTCACACCGTCGGCAGAGCCGCGGAGCACAGACACGGGCTCAAACAGCAAACCCATGAATCGGTAGTACGGATAGCAAAGCTGTCGGAAGACTCCGCATTTGTATCGGTCCGAAGTGGCACACACTCCGTGTGCCTCCACCGTGAGGAAGGCGCCTGGCCAGTTCGGAGCCACGTGCTGCAGGCCGGCGACCGCCACCCCCTTGGTATCGGCGCTGCGGGACTGGCCTTGTTGGCTGCAGTCCCTCGCAACGTCGCGGCATCGCTGATCGCCGCGAACGAAGCTGAGATCCGACGGAGATACCCGCAAATCACCCGCGCCTACCTGCTCGACAAGTACGACGAGACCCGGCAGAACGGTTTCGCCCTCAACGAAGGCATGGTCGTCCAAGACTCATGGGGCATAGCAGTTGTAGTCCCGGACGCAATGGGAGAACCCACGCTGTCACTGAGTATCGCGGCCGTGGCGTCACGAATGACTCCAGAGCGACAGCCTCGTCTGGTATCGATCTTGCGGGAGGAGGCTCGCCGAATAAACAACCAGATCAAAGCCTGATCCCCGCATAAGCCGTATCCACTTTCCCACCAATCGGCGATCCTGCGGATGCCGAATTGCTTCATGGGGCGTACCTGTCTGGTGCTACGGTCGCTTCGACTGGCGGCTTGCCCCACAGTATCTGCCAGATTTTGGGTGGCGCCTTCGCGCTTCCTCGCACCGAGACGCACGCAGTCCTGCTTCCGTCGCCAGGGTCTAGGCGAGGCGCCCCGGTCGATGACTCTTGGCGGTGGATTCGGCGGTGCTGGCCCGCAGCACTGTGGCGGCGAGGTCGAAGGATGCCGTCGCTCCGGTGACGGGGCCGTAGACCGCGAAGTGGTGCAGTAATTTCTCCGGTCCATGGCACGCCAGGTCGGGACGATCAAGGTCTGGCTGAGCGGGGCGCCGCCGACGAAGGCCGTCGTGATGGCAACCGTGGCGGTGTCGATGGTGCGGGTTGCGTCCAAGAGCCGCTGGTCGACGAGAAAGAGTGATCCGTTTGGAGGCCAGGGCGATGCGGCGACTCCAAATCTGTTGCACCCGAACGGTTTGGGTTGGTGCGGGTGATTGACGATTGGTTCAGATGCTGGCTGCGCTCGGCCGCGGTGGCAATGTCGTCGCCGTGTTGGACGCGACGTTCGGCGAGGAAAACGTTGACGCATTGCTCGGTCCGATCGCTGTCGCGCGAACGCAGCACGTCGGTCGTGTGTTGCCGTATTTGGGTGGCCGCCGACGGCCCCATGACAGTCTATTGCTTCGGCGGCGTTCTCGATCGCGGATGGTGTTCGTGCAGGTCAGGTCGCGGACCAGGACGGGTGGTGCTTATGCTCGATTTCGGGAGTGTCGCCGAGCGAAGAAGAGGTGCAGCAACATGGCCCGAAACAGCGGCAATCGGCCGGTCGGTGGCCCGGAGTTGACGGTCGGTGTCCGGGTGCTGGTCCGCAGGAGCGCCGGGGCCGATCTCACCGGTGAGGTGGTCGAGGATTATGCGGCGGTGACCGATCCCGGCGGTGGTGGGCACGAGTGGCCGCCGGTGCATCGGTGGGCGGTCGCGCTCGACGACGGGCGGCTGGTCTTCGCCGACACGGAAGACCTGACGATCGATCCGGGCTCCTACCACTCCGCCCCGGACCCGAGCTCGGGCCCGGGTTCGGGTTCGGTCGTGTGGACGCCCGGCCGACACCGGGGAGAGTGATCGGCGGCAGCCGCCTCGTGGCAAGTTCTGGGCGGCGTCAGGCATCGTGCGCACGAATTTTGCTAGCAGTCAGTCGATTATATGAATGACGCGGGTGAGGTCGAAGGGGTACGTCGATCGCACCGCATGATTTGTCGGGGATGCCTCAGTCGTGGCATTGCGGCACCGGAGGTGTTTGCGCTGTGGTGTTGTTCGGAACTGATGTTTCGGGCTTACCGTGTCCGGTATGAGAGGTGATGAGGCTCGCGTGGCCCGGGACTTCGCGGGGTGGTTGTCGTCTCAGGGGTGGGTGGTCCGTACCGAGGTGGATTTCGTCGACATCGTGGCCGAGAAGGACGGCCACCTGCTTTACGCTGAGGTCAAGGGTGCGTCGACCGCCGAGCCGGGGTTGGATGTCGATACCGCGATCGGGCAGCTGGTGAGGCGGATGCCGAGCGAGCCGGATCAGGCGGTGTCGTTTGCGTTGGTGGTTCGTGACGAGCGGCGGTCGGTGGAGGCTGCGGTGCGAGCGCCTCAGCGGGTTCTCGATCTGTTGGGGATGGCGCTGTATGCGGTCGACGAGGACGGTGGCGTGCGGCAGATCTTCGGCCGCATCTGAGGCTGTTCCCGGCACAGGCGGGGGCCACCGGCCAGCGGGGTGGGTGGCAGGCAGCATCACCACGCCCCACGATGGTGGGGGTAGTGCCGGGTGATGGGGCGGTAGCTCAGTCGGTGAGAGCCGTGGACTCATCATCGGTTGGTCGCGGGTTCGAGCCCCGCCCGCCCCACCGCGTTCATCGCCAGCGCGCCCGAAAAGTTGAATGAACGCGGTCAGGTCAGCCGTACCGGCAGATCGAGTGTGCGCGAGACGGCGAAGGTTGGTCCTCCGTTCGGGGGGTGGCGCCGGAGGATCGCACCGTGTCTATCGGAAACGTCCGAGTCGTCGGCTGCTCCGGCGTTTTAGGCGCAGTCCCGGCAGATCCGCTGCGCGGGGTCCGCGAGTCGGCTGCGGTGATGGACGAGGAAGCAACTGGTGCAGGTGAATTCGTCCGCCTGCTTGGGGAGGACGCGGACGGTGAGTTCTTCGCCGGACAGGTCGGCGCCGGGCAGTTCGAAGGATTCGGCGGTGTCGGTGTCCTCGACGTCGACAGCGGGGGACTGGGTGTCCTTCCGGCTGGCGGTCAGCTGTTCGAGGGACGCGTCCGTCGACTCATCGGATTCGGTGACTCTCGGGGCGTCGTAGTCGGTGGCCATGCCTGCTGCTTCCTCATGTTCTGGGTTCTCGGACCGCCACCCTAGAGGGTCCGGCGGCGCGACACGCTCTAGGGGTCTGGCGTGCGGTGGACTCAGGCTCCTGGGGGTGCCGGCGGGCACGGTCCACACAGGGAACCGTCCCCGGAGTGTGTCCGGGGACGGCGGGACGGCGAGGTGTTGTGTCACTCGGGGACCGCTTATGAAGCCAACCGTTCGGCTGCCTGCCGGGCTAGCGTCACGACTTCGGCGGTGTCGCCGTCGAGCAGGGCCTGTCTCGGGGTGCGGTCGTCGAATTCCGGTTGTGGACTCGACATCCACGAGGCGATGGTCCAGGCCTGAAGGCGTCGGCGGACGCCCACGCCTTCAGGACGTCTTTGATTCCCACGATCGGGACGTGCGGCGCGGTGTCGGTCAATCCGCCCGACCAGTAGCCGATCGTCCAGTCGGCGGCCTCGAGACGCAGAACCCGGGAGTCCCTGACGGCTTGGCTGAGGGCCTGCTTCGTCCAGTCGGTGGCGTCGACGGCCTGCTTGTGGGTCAAGATCGCGCCGATGTGGTTCTCACAGGCGCGACGGGCCTTGAGGTTCGAGAGCACGTTCTTCACGCCCGCGGCGACGTATTTGGCGTCGACGTCGTCGAGTTGCTCCGCGGCCATCCCACTGGCGGTGAGCTGGTCGTCGACGACCTTCTTCAGTGATGTGCTCATGCCCCCATGACCCTCGGTCAAGCAGGTCAAGTCAAGAGGTCAAGTAAATCGCTGTGCGGCAGGGCCCCAGTGATCTGAGCAGGGAGTTCTTCAGAAACAGCGGGTGGGGGGAGTACGGGCAGGGTGAGGTGCACGCTCAGAAGCGCCGTCCACAAGCACCGTCGCGTCCCTTGCACGGTGGGAGGCTGTTCGTTCCGGCCCACTTCCGCTCCCGCCGTCGTTCACGATCCGTAGGCCTTGCTGATCCGCGCTGAGGGACGAGTCGTCGTCGAGGGTCCATCCGGTGTGACCGATGATCAGTCGATACGGCTCAGTGACCCGTTTGGCCGCGGGGTCGCGTCGACCGGTGTGGAGGGTGACGACCGTGCGGTCGGCGGTTTCGTCGGGCCGGTCGAAGATGCGCAGGGGTGCGTAGAAGACAGGGCGGTGCGAGCAGATGGGAATCCGATCAGGCAGTGTCGGTGGTCTCGGCGCCGATTCCTGCGCCGTGCGTCTGCATTGCGGCGTGGACGGAGATCCGCTGGGGCGGGACGTGCTTCGGCGCTCCGGTGAGCCAGGGTGGTTGGTCTGCGCCTGCCAGGAGCAGGTGTGCGTCCCGTTGTCCCATACAGATTGCGGCGTTGATGAATCCGCGGTCGAAGAGCAGGTAGCTGAGGAGGTCTCCGCGGCGGGCACCGTCGCCACCGAGCAGTCGACCCAGGAGCAGTAGGTCCGGATTGCGAAGCATGCGCCATGCGCCGGCCGGCCACCGGGTCCGGTCGTCGAATGCCTCGGCGGCGAGGGCGCCGAGACAACCGCGCGTCTCCGGGCCGAAGAACAGGTAGGGCACATCGACGTAGTGGTGGTGCCGGCCGGCGCCGGTCCGGCGACCATCGGCGACGAGCTCGTTGATCTTGCCGAGCGTGCGCAGATCCTCGACCATCCGATCGACCAGAGCGGCATCGAGCACCCGCACGACCATGTCGTCGACATCCGGTGGTCCCGGCTCCTCGCCGGTGTTTGGCATTTGGGGGTAGACCGCCGGGTGGGTGGCGACGACGACCAACTTGTGCGCGCCCAGGGACAGCGCCGGTTTGAGTGGGGCGTTGAGCCGGATCCCACCGTCCGCGTACCAGCCTCGCGCATCGTTGGGGGTGGATATCTCGACCGCGGGGAACAGTGCCGGAATCGCGGCGGAGGCCCGGACGTGCTCGGCGGTGACACGCACATCGCGGTAGTCGATCGCGCGGTTGGCGTCCGGCAGCGGGAGCGGGTCGGCACCGTTCCTATCGACGAAGACCACCGTCCGGTTGTTGGCGGCCGAGGTAGTCACCACCGCCAGCGACGTCCGTCGGTCGTCGAGGTTCGCTGCGAGCTGTCGCCAGTCGACCAATCGGTGTGCGGTCCGGGCCAGTGGCGTGGTGTCGACCAGACTCGTCAGGCGAATCCCCGGTATTCCGCAGAGCTGACCGGCCCAGCGTGCGATCGTGGCGGGTCCGCTGTACATCAGTGGCCGGAACACGTCGTCGATGTCCACGCTCCGCCAGACCGCGAGGGCGGCGGCGGCCTGCTCGTCGGCTGGCAGGTGGGCACCGGCGGCGAACAGCGTCGCATTGATCGCTCCGGCGCTGGTGCCGATGAACAGATCCGGTGTGATGCCGCCCGCGCGCAGGAATGGAACGGCGACGGACAGAACGCCGGCCTCGTAGGCTCCGCGCGCTCCGGCACCGGCGACCACCACGGCGACCCGGGACGGATCGGGGCCTGGCCCTGGATTGAGGTTGTGCGGTTCGTGCGGTTCCATCGTCGATCCCCTTCGTCGTGCTGATTGTCCGGTCTGTGCTCGAACGGTCGGTGCGGCGAGGCGCGGCACCGGACGGAGTGGGGCGCCCGGCTGCCTCTGCCGTGTCGGTCTGGCCGTCCGGGTCGGGGATGACCGCTGGGGCGACATTTAAACCCTGACCCGTCCCGGCGGGCCGGCAACACCTTCTCCCTCAGCGCAGCCGATCTCGCCGCGCGGCGGACTCTGTGCGCCACGCAGTTGATTCTGTTAGGTGGCGCGGCCCAGGAAGTTCAGCAGCTGGGTCTGGGCGTCGGCGTTGTCTGTGGGTGCCACCTTGGCCCCGAAGGCGTGGGGGAGCCGGATCCGGTCGTCTTCTGCGACCAGAAAGGTTCGGGCCAGCTCGACTGCCTCGGGATCGAGGTGTTCGTCCTGCCCGGTGGCGCGCGCGAAATCCCAGGTATGTATCAGCGTGTCGGCGCACGCCATCCGCCGGACGAATTGCTCGAATGGCAGGTTGCCGAACTCGGCTCCCAATGCCTGCTGGGCGGTCGCCTTCGACTGAAGGGCGGCCTGTACCTCGGCCGTCGCATCCAGCCATGCGGCCACCACGTCCTCCCCAGCGGTTGGCACCCGGGGGTCATTTCCCGTGAGCCCTGCGCAGGCCCGTCGGTGGTTGCCCACCACATGGGCGGCGACGTCCCAGGCGGTCCAGCCTGGGCAGGGGGAGGCCGAGTTCCAGCGGTCCTGCGGGCAGCCCAGGAGACGATCGGTGAAGTCCTGCGCCACGCGCGCGTACAGACTGGTGATGGGCGATCCCATCCCCACACCGTACGTCAACCGCACCTCACCGAATCTGTGCTGGTAGAGGGCATTCATTGCGCACGCGGCGACCCGCACCGGCCGCCGCTGCGCCTGAACCGGGAGATCTTCCGCTCCCGACACGGGGGCTTCGGGGCCGGGTGCCGAGTCGTGACGATGTGCCCCGAGGCCTTGTCAGCGCTGGAGGGAACAGGTGCGATGGGGGCTGACCGCGGTGTATGTCGGTCTGTTCGTCGGCGCCGTGGTTGCCGAGGGAATACCGCGCGGCCAGGACATCGCACCGGACCTGATCATCCGCACGCGACCGTTGGCCGACAAGTCGTGGACGGAACTGGTGCTCGACGAGGATGTCGAGGTGGCGGTCCTGCGGTGGCCAGCGGAACATCATCGGGCTCGGCCAGGACGCCTAGCTGATGGCGTGCACGTGGGTGGGACTACGCGCTGACCCGCCGAACCGCGACCGACATCGTGACCCGCACGATCGTCGCACGGGGGCCTGCATGACGAGTGCCGGCACGGATGCAATGAACTCGCGCTCATGCTGGTCGACGGACGAAGAACCACCGAGGCTGATGGTGGTGCGGTCGGCGCCGCTCGATGCGGACGGGTGGGCCCGAGAGATGGTGCTCGCCTCGCTCGGTCACGATTGTCGATCTGACATTGGGATAGCGCGGCGACGTACGGGCTGACGCCAGCTGATCGGAGGGAGCTCCCGCGGTTTCTCGGTCGGCGCGCGCCCCACTGTTGTCGCGAGGGGTGGCCGTCCCGGTGCCTGTTGATCGTCGCGGTGTGGTGTCGAGTTGTCTCCGCTCGTGTGCACGGTGCCGCAGTCGGTTTCGGGTGAACTGTGTGTGAGTACGGTGCGGAAGAGAATGATGCCGGCTGTGGGTGACCGCACTCCGAATGTGGTGGCACGGCCACGACGGCGTTCTCCGGGCTGCTGGGGATGTGGCCGGCGCGAGGCCTTCGCGAGGTAAGGTTCGGTGCCGCTGTGGCCCGAGTCCGGGAGGCGCTGCACCGCCGGAATTGCGGCACAGTCTTCGGTGAGCAGGTGGTGGGCCGTCAGGCGCACACCCTGCTCGGCATCGTGAACACCGAATTCGTCAATGTCGACAACTTCAATGCCGCAGCTGCCGAGGCAATTTCGGGATTCCGGTGGAGAATAGGCCCTGTCGGGGTGAGTCGTGCTCGTCCTGCATGAAGCTCGGTGCGATGTGATTTTGGGCTCGAAGAGGATCGTGTGTGGTCTGTCCCCATGGACAATGTGTTGAGACGTTGAATTGTTAGTTCGGTGAGCTTCCTCATTTCCGGGACCAGCCTGCCGTTACTGTGTGCGTTCGACGATTGCCCTGACGTAGAAGGAGAGCACGATGGCGGTATCACCGAGAATTTCCCAAGGTTCGGCGAAGGGGACAACCAAGGAGATCCGCGAGTGGGCGATTGGAGAGGGTCGCGAAGTGTCTCCCCGCGGCCGGATTTCGGCCGAGATCGTGCAAGCTTTCCGTGACGCGCAGGCGACGAAGGCTCAGGCAAAAGCGGCGCCGGCGAAGAAGGTAGTCGCGGGGAAGGCTCCCGCGAAGAAAACGGCCGCCAAGAAGTCTCCGGCGACGACGACAGGGCCGAAGAAGACGGCTGTGAAGAAGGCGGCGGCGGGGAAGTCGCCGACGACGACGGCAGCGGCGAAGTCGACGTCCGCGGAGAAGATAGTCGCCACGAAGGCACCGGCGGTGAGCCAGACTCCGGCGAAGACGACGACCAAGGAGATTCGCGAGTGGGCGATCGGAGAGGGCCGCGAAGTGTCTCCCCGCGGCCGCATCTCGGCCGAGATCAAGCAAGCTTTCCATGACGCTCAGGCAACGAAGGCTCAGGCAAAAACGGTGCCGGCGAAGAAGACGGCCACGAAGGCTCCGGCGAAGACGGCCGGGCCGAAGAAGACGGCTGCGAAGAAGCCGTCTGCAGGGAAGGCTCCGGCGAGGACGGCAGGGGCGAAGTCGACGTCCGCGGAGAAGATTGTCGCCACGAAGGTTCCGGCGGTGGGCAAAGCTCCGGCGAAGACGACGACCAAGGAGATTCGCGAGTGGGCGATCGGCGAGGGTCGGGAAGTGTCTCTTCGAGGCCGGATTTCGGCCGAGATCGAGCAAGCTTTCCATGACGCTCAGGCAACGAAGGCTCAGGCAAAAGCGGCGTCGGCGAAGAAGACTGCCACGAAGAAAATAGTCGCGGGGAAGGCTCCGGCGAAGACGACAGGGCCGAAGAAGACGGCTGCGAAGAAGACGGCTGCGAAGAAGACGGCCGTGGAGAAGGTCGTCGAGAAGGAGGCTCCGGTGAAGGGAGCGGCGGCGGGTACGGCTCCGGCGAAGACGGCCGCGGAGAAGGCTCCGGCGAAGAAGGCGGCTGCGGGGAAGTCGCCGGTGAAGATGGCAGGGGCGAAGTCGACGGCCGCGGAGAAGATTGCTGCCACGAAGGTTCCGGCGGTGGGCAAGGCTCCGGCGGTGTCGACGATCAAGGATATTCGCGAGTGGGCGATCGGAGAGGGTCGCGAAGTGTCTCCCCGCGGCCGGATTTCGGCCGAGATCGAGCAAGCTTTCCATGACGCTCAGGCAACGAAGGCTCAGGCAAAAACGCTGCCGGCGAAGAAGACGGCCACGAAGAAGGCTCCGGCGAAGAAGACGGCCGTGGAGAAGGCTCCGGTGAAGAAGACGGCAGCGGGGAAGACGGCAGGGGCGAGAACGACAGGGGAGACGACGGCCGTGGAGACGACGGCCGCGGAGAAGGTTGTCGAGAAGGAGGCTCCGGTGAAGGGAGCGGCGGCGGGCAGGCTCCGGTGAAGAAGACGGCCAAGGAGATTCGAGAGTGGGCGATCGGGGAGGGCCGTGAAGTGTCCTTCCGCGGTCGGATTTCGGCCGCAATCGTGCGTGCCTTCCATGACGCTGCGGCGAAGTTGCCGGCTGTGGGCGGCTGAATCGAGTGGTGTCCACTCTTGAGCGTGACCCACCGACTCCGGGGTGCCGGGTTCTCTGAATCCGGCGGACGTTCGGTGGACGAACCCTTGCCTGTCTCTTCGAAGCCAGGCTCACCGAAGATGAGCGCGCCGGTGTCACAGCCATGAACGCGGGCGGACGGTCGGTGCGAGTGGTACGGGAGGGTGCATTCACGAGCGCTGGTCGACAGTGTGCACCGAGTGGCCGATGGGAGTTCCGCTGGCACCTGCTGGGTGAGTGTCGGTGCCGAGAACTGTCTCCCGTACCAAAACGGCGACCATCGGTGGCCGAATCGCATTGACGGCGACGACGCTCTGATCGATTCGGTTCTCGGCGCCCCGGGGACTTACCCGTTCCACTGCAAGCTGGAACGTCTCGTCTTGGTCGAGTCCTGAATTAGCCAAAAATACGCCCTGAGCTGCGCAGATGACACGTTCCTCTTTCGGGGATGATTCTCGGCGGTGCAGGCCGGTGACCGGATCGCGGATCTGGGCGTGCGGCTCGGTGTCGAGGCCACGGCCTTGGGGCCGATTTCGGCCTCGGCGCGAGGTTCTCCTGGAGCGGTGTCGAATACCGCACCGCGAATGTCCTTACGGCGCTGAGTGGCTACTTGGGTTTGTCCTCGGACGCCTGGTCGTTGTCGCCGGGCGATCCTGACGCACGGCACTGGTGACCGGGGTCTGGCCTGCGTGGGTCACCTCGCCGCCGCGGGTTGTGCCATGCTGGGAGCACAGAGTCGAAGTCGGGGGACAACATGACTGTTCATACGTTGGTGCGTTCCACAGGCAGGCGCGGCTGGACGTTGCGGTGCGATGTGTGCGAGCACACCTTCGTCGCTGCCGTCGCTAGCAGGCCCGAGGCGGTGGCCTTCGCCGAGACGAACGGGTGGATCGTCGGCGAGCGCACGTGGTGCCCGATGTGCGCGGCGACCCACACCGCCCGCCGCACCGCCTGAATCGCCAATCCACGGCCCCGCCCCGGAACACCGGGTGGGTTGCCGGGCTGTGAGGATGGACTCGAACATTTGTCGTCTTGCGTTGAAGGGAACAGGGTCTGATGGGGGAGCTGGCCGCGGCGAGCAAGGTCCACGTGATGGTGTCGTACTGGTGGAGCCGCGGCGACGGCCTCGCCAACCACCAGCTCGGCCAGATCCTCACCCGCGCAGCAGGTGTGGACCAGGTTAATCTGACCGATTCGCAGTCGATCGACCGGGCCTTACGTGTCGCAACCGCCGATCCCGCGGCGCTGGCCGAGCTGGACCAGTGGTGGCAGATGGTCGAAACCCGGCGGGCCGGCAACAGCACCCGTAAACCGGTTCTGGGCCTGGAGAGGTCGATTCGGTACCTGATGGACCGGCTCGACGCCGCCACCATCACGCCGGAGGCGCTCGGCGAGTGCCGCCGGCAGGTCGCTGCCGTCGATCAGACGATCACCGGTGCGAAGGACCTCCGCGAACTCGCGCACCCGGACGCCGAGATGCTCGACCTCCTCGCCCGCTACCTGGAGGCACGCTCCCGGGTTCTTGCTCTGGCGTGAGCGCACCGGGTGAGCTGGGTTGGCGCGGGTATCCGGAGGAAGCGGAAACGCCGTTCTTGCCTGTAATGCTTGGATGTCTGCCTGTGTTGGTGGGTGCGCCGATCACGCGGGGACGTGTCGTTCCCGCTGGTAGGCGCGGTATTGGGTCGGGTGGTTCAGAGGTTCCAGAGTTGGAGCAGAGCGGTCCGCAGGCTGGGGGAGGCGATGCGGTGGTCGACCTGTAGCCGGGGATTGGGGTGTCCGAGGTCGGCGAGGGTGTGTTCGGCGTCCGGTACCGGGATGGGGGAGAGGTCCGCTCGGCTGCGCAGGAGGTGACCGATGGCGCCGTGGGCGTGGAGGATCGTGATCGCCTCGGAATCCACCACGGCCGGTGGGTAGATCCATTCGTTGTCGGCGGTGACGAAGATCAGGACAAGCCGGTGGAATTGCATCTGATGCAACATTGCGCAACAGGGCGGACACGAGCATCAGCGCTGTTCGAGGCATCGTAGCGCGGTTCTGTCACGAAGAGGATCCGAGTGGTGATCTGCGCGAATTCACGTACGCATCATTGATGCATCTGATACAACAGACTGGTGAACGTGCCACTTCCGGGTTCTGCGCGTCTTGTGTTGGCGGATAACGTTGTCCATTTCGATCCTGAGCCGGCGATCCTGGCGGCGATGTTGGAGGGTTGGCGGCGGCAACAATCCGCTCGGTTTCTGCGAGAAAGCACCATGCTGAGGCGGCGACGATTGATCAGCCGACTTGTCGAGTTCAGCGGTTTGTACCCCTGGCAGTGGACGCCGGCCGAGGGTGAGGCGTTCGTCGACCATCTGCGGAATCTGGACCCGCCGCGTGCGGTGTCGACAGCGCGGAACTACGAGGTCGAGATCAATCTGTTCCTGGAGTTTCTGCTCGATCCCCGTTACGGGTGGGCCAGCGCATGTGAGGAACGATTCGGTGAAGTGCCGCAACAGATTTTCCATGACGGCAACTCAATCGTCCATCGAAGCGAGTACGAGGGCGATCCCCGCCGGCGCCCCCTCACCTACGACGAGATCCAGGCGTTGTTCGACGCCGCCGACGCTCGGCCGGGCAAGATCGTCGGCCGGGGTGTGAAGGGTGGTTTGGGCGTTGCACGGGACGCGGCGGTGCTGAAGTTGGTATATGCGTTCGGCCTGCGGCGTACCGAGGCCTCGAAGCTCGACCTGGTCGATCTGCGTCGCAATCCGAGGATGGCGCAGTTCGGTCGGTTCGGCAGCGTGATGGTGCGCTTCGGCAAGTCGTCGAAGGGATCTGCGCCCAAGCGGCGGTCGGTGTTGCTGGTTCCGGAGATGGACTGGATCATCGAGGTGCTCGAGCAGTGGCTGACCGAGCTGCGGCCGCGGTTCTCGCCAGGTGCGCATCCGGCGCTGTGGGTCACCGAGCGGGTGGGCCGGTTGCAGCCTCGCTCGATCAACGACGCGTTCGTTGCGGCGAAACGGGACGCGGGCTTGGACGAACATCTCGACGTCCATTGCCTGCGTCATTCGGCGGTGACACACTGGACCGAATTCGGCTATCCCGCAAAGTTTTCCCAGGAGCAGGTGGGGCATTCGCATGCGGCGACGACCGCGATCTACACCGGGGTGTCCAACGAATTCCGCAACCAAATGCTGGTGGCTTCACTGAAGGGCCGGCTCGGCACCGACTGGGATGTGACGTGATGAACAAGAAGATGGGTTACCGCTGGCGGCTGCGGGATTTGATGGCCGATCAGCAGATGTTCCAGACCTCGAATCTGGTGCCGCTGCTCGCCGAGCGTGGCATCACCTTGTCCCGAGAACAGGTCTATCGGCTGGTGACTCAGCCTCCGCAACGGCTGAGCATGGATGTGCTGGTCGCGCTCTGCGACATCCTCGGCTGCACGCCGAACGACCTGATCGAACCGGAGGTCGTCAACCAGCAGATCCGTAAAACGGTTGGTGCTGAATCCGATTCGATCAGTATCGAACCACGTCGAAGCGTGATCCGAAGGCCTGGTCGAAAGTGACGCCCCGGTCTACTCGGAGCGGCGAACTGTTGTCCGAAGTTCGGGAGCGCTTGATCTGGGTGCTACGGGAGGTCGCCGGACCGGGTATGTCCGCCGAGATTGCGCAACGTCTGCTGCAGCAGGCTCATGCATGGGAAGTGGCGAACGCCGGCGAGCTGGACGTGTACCTCAGCGAACACCGCGACGCGTTCATCGCACCGTCGCCGCATTGTCCGCTGACGGTGCTGAGGTTGTTGACTCTACTGACCGACAACGGGTTCGGCGACAAGGTGGTCCTGCTCGGATGTGTCCGCTGTGGCCGCACCGACAAGCTCCTCAAACGCCGCACACCCGAGGGCAGGTGCTGTGAGCGGTGCATGGAACGGGTCGAGCGGCGAGCGTGCGCGCGGTGCGGCCAGATCGGCAGGATTGTCGCCCGCCGCCAAGAGGGCCGGATCTGCCGCGCGTGTTACAACCTCGAGCCTGCTCGGCGGAGCGAGTGTTCACGGTGCGGTAAGTCGGCTGAGATCATCAGCCGCAGCGAGGACGGCTCACCGCTGTGCAACCGGTGCACCTCACGTCCGAAAAAGCCGTGCGTGTACTGCGGCCGAGTACGGATTGTCTGTGCCAACACAGACAAGGGACCCGTGTGCAAGAACTGCCACACCAGCGCGCCTCGACTGTGTGGAATCGGTGGACAAGTACGCACGATCGCGCGTCGCGGTGACGGCAAGGGCCGTCCTGATGTGTGCCAGCGCTGTAGTCGCGAGGTCGGCGAATGCGCGGGGTGTGGTCGGCAGCGTTCCGGGGTGCGCTACCGCGGCGGCCCGTTCTACTGCAGCACCTGCTACCCGAAATCGAAGCGATCGTGTGCGATCTGCGATGAGATGAAAACGGTGTCGGCGGTGTGGCCCGTGGGCCCGGTCTGTCAGCGGTGCTACCGAACCCGATTGGAACTACCTGACACCTGCGCAGAGTGCCAGGCCACCCGGATCCTGGTCTGTGTCAACGAGGCCGGTGATGCTGTGTGCACCCGATGTGGTGGAGTCGATCTGAATTTCGCCTGCAGAAGCTGCGGCGAGGAGGGCCCAGGGTTCCGTGACGGCCGATGCGATCGGTGCCTGGTGCTCGCGAAGATCACCACACTCCTCGGCGACGAGGGGTCGGTGCCTGATGCCCGCATGAAGCCGATGTTCGACGCGCTCGCCGCGGTAAGCCCGGGCAGTGTCCATACCTGGGCGGTCAACGACGGGTCGGTGACCGGATTAGCCGAGCTCGTACGAGCGGGCCGCGGTATCACCCACGAGGAGATCGACAAACTCCCGCAGAACGCTCGAACCCACCACATCCGTGCGGCATTCGTCGCCGCCGGAGTTGTGCCGCAGCGCAACGAGGCGTTGGCTCAGCTTCAACTCTGGGTCGATCGCATCGTGCCCACGCTCCCAGCCCAGCATCAGCCCGTCATCCGCGCCTACGCCGAATGGCACATCGTGCGCCGCGCCCGTCTCCGGTCGGCCCGCCGACCCTTCCGCCCGGGCGCGGATGCCGCGAATCGGCAACGGATCCAGTGCGCCATCAACTTCCTGAGCTGGCTCGCCGATGCAGGGTCCTCAATCGGAACCCTGGCCCAGCACCACGTCGATACCTACTTCGCCACCGGCCCCTCCAACGCGAGAGCGTTGGGCACCTTCCTGGCCTGGATGCAGGCACGGCGCCTGATCACGGGGATCGAGATACCTCGCGAGAAGGACGGCCTCCCGCAACGATTCCAGGATTACGAGGACCATGCCGAGCAACTTCGGCGGTGCCTGACCGACGACGAGCTGCCGCTCGAGGTTCGCATCGTCGGCGCTCTGATCCGGCTCTACGCCATGCGGGTGACCCGTATCGTCGAGCTGACCTGTGACCGCTTCCACCGCGACGACACCCACGCCTATCTGGTGATCGAGCAGAACGCGGTCGTTCTTCCCCCGTCGCTGGCCGCCCTGTTCGACGAGCTGATCCGACGAAGGCGATCCGGCGGCCGGGCGTACTCGGGTCCGGGGGTGCCAGCCTGGATGTTTCCCGGCAGGCCGCCGAGTCGACACCGCAACACAACGGCCCTGCAAAGAGACCTGACAAAGTACGGGCTGCCGACGCTGACTGCCCGCAACTCGGCGATGATCGCCAACATCAGCGACCTGGAACCAGTCGTGGTCAGCGATCTGTTCGGTGTGGCTGCGAAGACCGCACACAAATGGGCCCAATTCGCTCAAGCCAGCTGGGCCACCTACCTCGCCGCCCGATCCGCCGACACCCAATCTCGGCGACCGCGGGTCAGCGCTTCCCCCCTCCATCCGCAGTCACCCTGCTGACGGTGTTCGAACACGCCCCGCTAGACACAACGCGCAGAGATAATCCCGGAATAGCGCATCAATTGAATACCTACCCTCCGCCAGATGTCACCACGCTCGAGGCGGCTGTCGGACTTGTCGTGGCGGAACCATTCGAGCTGGTACTTCGCTGCCGGCCCGGCAGGGCCGCGGCGGTGGCGGGCCTCGGCGGCCCAGGCGTGGTGTTCGGTGGGGCCGGGTTGGTAGTCGACGATGTGCCGCAGAAACATCCGGGGGATGGTCGCGGGCAGGAACCCGGGGTCGGCGCGCCCGCGGCTCGTGACCCCGGGCAGTGGTACCGCCCGGCCGATCTGCCATTCGGCGGTGGCGTTGTCGAGGAAGGTCTGATCGACCTCGGTGATCTCGTCGATGTCGTCGATGAACCTGCGGACGGCGGCGACGATGTCGGGGTCGTCGGTGATGACCGCGGCCTCGTCGGCGAGGGTGGAGCTGTGGGAGGCGTTGGCGGAGCCGATGGCAGCCCGCCGGTCGGTGGCGATGACGTTGGCGTGCAGGTTCGGTGACGACAGCACCCGCACCCCGGCGTCGACGTAGTAGGCGAGCGCGATCGGGGAGGTGGCGTGCGCGCGCACGGCGGCGCGGGAGGCGTTGACGATCAGGACGTCCCCGGCCCGCAGCGGCAGCAGGGTGGGCGCGTCCTGGCCGAGGTGGGCGATCGCGGCACGGCGGGGACCGCGCGTGCGGATGGCGCGGGTGATGTGCGGCCACGGACTCGGCCCGTGGAAGGCGGTCCCCATAATCAAATACGGTAGCGGGTAAGAACGCCGGGTTTGGTGGATCCCGAATCGCGGGGCATCGGTGGCCGTCATGTGTGAATGACCGTATGCAGTCGTGTGACATGCGTGTGTGCACGTGCGGATTAACCTGTGCAGCTGTCACGTCCCGGGTCGGCACCTCCCGCGCTGACGGGGCCTCGTTAGTGTGGTGCTACACCCAATATTGAGGGTATGCACTCCGATTTCGATGTCCTCTCGGATTCGCTTCCGAGTCCGGCCACGCCGCGCTCTCCGGGGTTGGCGGGCAAGCTCATGTGATCGCGTGGTTTGGGGGTGTCCCGTCATCGGGGGTACGTGTTCAGTGTTGTTGCGGCAGCGTGGTCGACGATCGCGGGTTGGCATTGTCTTCGAGACCGCGTACCCAGCTCGGGCGATGACACGGGCGCGCTCTACGGGGAAACACCCTCGGAACCACGTCACCAGGCCGGCCACCACGGGTGGTCGGACACACCCCGCAACCGGCCGGCGCCGTCAACCGCACCGAGTGCCACCTGCGCCGTCGCAACCTGGCCAGCCCGCTCTCCGACGTCCGCGGACCGGCCGGGCGCATCCGCGCGATCGCCGCCGCCGTCCACACCGGACTCGCCGGTGGCGGCGATCCCGACAGCATCGAAGAGCGGATCCAGTGTGCCGAAGCGACTGGACTTCCGCTCACCCTCTGGAAACCCTGCAGTGCCATCGCTGCCCATGGGCGTGCGACTCCGGTCCGGCGGATAGTTTCAGCTCACGTCGAGTTCCGTTGCGGTGGCCAGGTATTCGATCTTCTCCAACGTTACCGGGACGGTGACTCCGGCTAGGGGTGGCATTGATGAGACCTGCCGGGTGAAGGGAAGGGTGGTGATCGCGAAGTAGGCGGCTCTCACGCCACACCGATTGGTTGCTCACGCGAGCTGAGAACCGTGGCTCCCGACAGCTGTGCCGTGACCCGGCATTGAGCAACACGTTCGACAGCCCGGGTGGAAGAGTGGGTCTCAGCGCCGCCAGTCGACCGGCTCGGAGTGGAATTCGTACTGGTCCGTGTGGTTGTCGATCGGGATCACGTCGGTTTCGCCGTCTTGATAGACGACGAGCCAGCAGTCGCGGTTCTCCGACGGTACGGTCATCACGATCTGTGCCCATTGTCCGGTGCGGTAGCCGTGCTTGGTGTTTCGGCGGACGAACTGTCCGATGCGCTCTCGGGCGAGGGTGGCGGTCATCTGGGACTCCTTTACCAGGTGGGTGGTCGTACGGTGCTGTCGTGGGTGGGAAGCACCTGTCGGCGACGCGGGGAAGCAGTCGCCGACGGGGCAGTTCAGTGGTTTTCGGAGGCCGTGTGTTGTCGAGGGATGGTGCTGCCGGGTTTGTCGTCCTCAGGGCCATGTCCTGCGGCGACATGGTGCGGCGATCCGGGGTCGCTGGGGGTGCGCAGGACGTAGGTGACCGCGGCCGCCGCGACATACAGTCCGGCGAAGGTCCAGATCAGGACCGGCATGTGTGCTGCCCCGCCGAGCAGTCCGGCGAGTGCGGGGCCGACGAAGGCGGACAATCCTGCGGCCAGTGTGTATACCGCCAGCGCACTGCCGCGGTCGTCGGGGGAGACCATCGAGGGCACTAGTGCGGTCAGCGGTACGAACCCGGCGAGCCCGATCCCGAACACCGCCCAGCACAGGATCACCACCAGCACGTTGGGGCCGACCCACAGTGGCACGTAGTAGAGCAGAACGATGCCCACCGCGCACATGATGCAACCGAACCACGTGACGGTGCGCCGCCAGCCGAAGCGGTCTCCGATGATGCCGAACATCAGGTTCGCGAAGATGTTCGCGGTGTAGACCGCGGTGACGATGGCGAGGTAGGTGCTCTGGGAGAACCCGATCTGGTCTATGAAGAACAGGGGTGCGACGACGAACAGCGCGAAGTTGGGGGCCGTGTTGACGAGCCGGACGAAGGCTCCTGCGGCGACGCGCTTGTCGCGCCAGGCGATGGTGAGCCCCTTGAGCATTTCCCCGCCGGCGCTCTCGGTGCCGGAGGGGCCTGCCCAGGTGCGGTCACGAACCCCGAACAATGCGATCGCGGCGCCGGCCACGACCAGGGCGGTGCCCAGCCAGAACGTCGGATACTCACCGATGAGAGGGATTGCGCCACTGGCGATCAGCGATCCCAAGGTGGGCAGGCCCGCGCCGAAGGCGAACCAGAACCAGCCCACCGAGCTGCCGCGCTGCCGTGCCGGGGTGGCCAGGTTGATCCAGACCAGGAAGGCGTAGGCGAAGAACGGGTAACCGATTCCGCGCAGTGCGTACGCCGAGATGGAGAGCCAGTGATTGTCCATCGCGACGCCCGGGACCAGGAACACGACTTCGAGTGCCACCCAGGTCGCGGCGCCGATCCACATCACTCGGCGGGGGCCGATGATCGCGGACAGGGTGCCGGCGAGCCAGGATCCGACGGTGACGAAGATCCCGTACATGCTGATGGTGAAGGCCGTGGTGGACTCCGAATAGCCCTCGGTGTGAATCAGGAACGGCGAGAGGTAGTTCGATTCGACGCCGTCGCCGATCATGAAAAGCAGCAGTCCGAGGAATCCGAACGCGAGAGACGGTGGCATGCCGAGCCGGTCGACCAGGCGGGCCATTGCACTCTGCCCGGTGATCGTCCCGCTCACAGCGTGTCCTCCGTGATCGTCGCGATAGACCGTGTGAGTGGATGGACGGGTCCGGGGAGGATGCCGCCGGTTAGGGAGGTGGGTGTTGCTTCGGAGGGGACTGCGTGATGCCGGCCGCCGAGTAACACGAGTTGCATTGCGCTACCTCGTTTTCTGCCTGGAGGTGGAGGGACGTCCTATCGGACGGGAGTCGCTGTGACCGACGCTACAACAGTGTGATCGTATCGTCTAGATCATATGTACGGTACGTACAATACTGCGTCGTGGCCGGCTGGTAGTGCCGCTCGGTCGCGTCGCGCAGTTCGGATTCGGGCACTCACCCCAGAGTCCATAGGTTCTGAGAGGAGTGCCGGAACGACAAATCCTGCGTGCCGATGTTCGGATGTCAGGCGGATGAACCTGCGGGGGCCAGGGTTTCGGGGTGCGCGGTGATGCCCAGGGCAATCGCGGGCTCGGCATTCCAGCCGATGGCGTTGGCCGCGAGCAGTGCCGCGGCGGTGGCAGTGACCTGGGGTTCGGGGATGACGGTGATGTCGCGGCCGGTGACGGCCTTCTTGGCCTGCACCCATCCGGGGGATCGCGACCACCCGCCGGCGGCGTAGAGGGGTGGGTGTCCCGGCAGGCAGGCGCCGACGGTGTCCTGGGCGTGGGCGCCGAGGCGGGCGAGCGCTCCCAGGACTGCGGAGGCGCGCGAGAGTGGTGAGGTGGGCGCGTCGGGGGCGTAGCGGGGTGCCACACCACCGCGGCTTCCGGGGATGAACACGCTCTGGTGCAGGTAGGGGTCGGGGGTGGTGTCTCCGGTGATCAGCTCGTGCAGCCTCTCGCCGACGGCGGGGTCCTGGTAGGCCCACTCGACGTTGCGGGCGAGTTCCTCCACCGACAGCACAGTGGTTCCGGGAGAGCGGATTCCGGGTGCCACGTCCAGGTCGGCGTTGCGGGGGATGTCGGCCGCGGGAGCCTGGGCGACGACGACCTCGGCGGTGCCCATCGAATCGAGGACGGCACCGGGATGCATCGCGTGCACCGCCCAGCCGCCGATCGGGTGATCGTGCCCGCCGGCGACGACCACGGCGTCGGGGTCTATGACGCCCGCGGTGGTCAGGCGGCCGCCGACGAAGCTGCCGATGATCTCACCGGCCCGGCGGACCGGTGGCAGCAACGCGGTGGTGCCGATGGTGGCGGCCACCCGGTCGTCGACCCACCCGCGGGTGCGGCCGTTCCAGGCGGCGGTTCGGGCGGCGAGGGTGTCGCTGAAGAACGGGGTGGCGGTCCACACGCTCGCCGGGTAGTCGGTGAGCGCGATCCAGGAGCGGGCGTGGGAGGTATTCGGTTGGTCGAGGGCCCACCGCCAGCCGACGAGGGTGCGGGCGGCGTCGTCGGCGGTGCACAGGCCCTCGTGCGGGTCGATCCGGGTGGTGAGGCCGGCGAACACGTCGCCGCGCCGGGGATCGAACCAGGCCAGCGCTGTCGTGAGCGGGGCAAGGGAGTCGTCGACGAGCACGCCGTCCTCACCGACGCCGGCCACGCTCAGAGCGTGCACCCGGTAGGAGTCGCCGCAGATGTCGAGGATCATCTCTTCGATCGCGAACAACAGGTGCTGCGCGTCGATGGACGGGTCGACCGCTCCCCGGGGAGTGGTGCGTCGTCGTCGGGCGACGACCGCCCCCTGGGGAGTGAGCGCGACGACCTTGGTGTTGGTGCTGCCGATATCGACTCCGCACACCACCGGTGAGCGCTCGCTGCGGTCTCTCGTCATCTGTCCTGTCCTCGTTGTCGTGCCTAGCGGTGGTTTACCCGCTCAGGCGGAGAAGCTCACGTTCCGGGTCAGAGTGCCGATTTCCTTGAGCACCTTTTCGCCTTCGCTGCGCTCGCGCTGCCAGATGTTGCGGCCCACGATGATTCCGCGGGCACCGGCGCGGAGGGTCTGACCGATCGCGTCGACGGTCTCGGAGACGTCACCCGACAGCGGGCCGCCGGCGATGACCAGGGGTACGCCGAGTTCCTCGACCAGACGAGCGGTGCGCTCCTCGCCGGGGAAGGCGATCTTGATGATGTGAGCGCCGAGGTCGTAGGCGATGCGGGCGACCTTCTCCTCCTCGACGATGACCTCTTCGGTGCGGGGTGCGCCCATGATGACCGGCTCGAGCACCAGCGGGATGTCCCACGCGTCGCAGGCGGTGACGACCTTGCCGACTCGGGCGCACATGGCGGCCTGCTCGGAGCGGGAGATGTTCCACGGGAACAGCATCTTCACTGCGTCGACGCCCATCCGGACGGCTTCTTCGACGGTGGTGATCAGCGCGTGGGAGCCGCCGCCGTCGAGGTTGGTGACGTCGTAGTAGGTGTCGATGGTCAGCACCCGGCTCAGGTGCGGGTGCTCGGCGAAGAACTTTTCGGTCTGCTTGACCTGGCCCGGGGTCATCATGAAGCCGGTGACGTCGGACTCGGCCCACTCCGCGAACGGCGCCGAGGGGGTCTCGAGGCCCTTGATGCGATTGAAGATCAGCCCGTGATCGACCGGCATGATGATCGCCGCCCGATCGTTGGGCAGCGTGCGGCGCATCCGGTATTCCATGCTCATCGTCGGTCCACTTTCCTTCGAAGTTCAAATTTTGTTGTACGGACTGTACGTACAACACGTACTATATGGTCTGAGTCACAAAGTGGCAAGCGAGAGTTTCAGATCTCGAAGGAGCAGTGGCGATGAACCAGCAGATCGTGGACGACGGGGCCCAGCCAGGTGGCCGCGGCCGGGGTGCGGCCACCTACCTGGACGATGTACGTACAGGACATATGATCCAGACAGGTGTAACGCCGCGCCGCCCGGCCGCGGGGCATCCGGACAGGGGAGGGAGCCACGTGAGCGTCGAGAGTGCGATCGACCGCCAATCGGAGGTCCCGTACTACCAGCAGCTCGCGCAGGTGCTGGAGCAGCGGATCTCATCCGGGGACATCGCCCGCGGCGCCCGGCTGCCCAGCGAGCAGGACCTGTGCGACGAGTTCGGTCTGTCCCGGGCCACGGTGCGTCAGGCGTTGCAGCATCTCGAATCCCGTGGTGTCGCCCAGCGCATTCCCAAGCGTGGCGTGTTCGCGAGCGAGGCCGTCGACGGTACCGGCTGGGTGATCCAGGGCAAGGAAGGCTTCCTCGAAAACGCGATCGGGCACCAGCACCGGACGGTGAGCACCGAGGTGCTCCGCTCCGGTGCCACTGCGCTGCCGGCGGACGTGTGCCGAGCCCTGCAGGTGCCGGACGGGTCGATCGGTTTCGAGCTGGTCCGGGTGCGTTCCCTCGACGGCAAGCCGGCGCTGTTCAGCACCAACTACAGTCCACCAGTTCTGATTCCGGTGCTGGCCGGGGCGGCCGACGTGCTCACCGGGCACGCGTCACTGAGCACGCTGCTGTCGAGTGCGGGCTTCGCGCTCGGCGGCGCCCACCGGCTCATTCAGGCGAAGCATCCGACGGCGGAGATCGCCGAGGCCCTCGATATCGACGCGGACGAGCCGATGCTGTGCATCCGGTCGACGTCGTGGACAGCCGAGGGGCAACGCTACGACGTGTACGACACCTGGGTACGCAGCGATGTGATCCCACTCGAAGTCAACGTCCGCACAGTCGATCTCGGCTCTCGCTGAGAAAAACCGTTACCGCCGCCCGGGGGTCGAGACCGGGCGGCGGTCACGGTCGGCTTTACCGGGTCCAGGCGGTATCGACCGGACCGTCGTGACCGTCCACCGCGGCGGCGGCGCACTGGATCATCAGCGCCGCGGCGACGGCACCGGGGTCGAGGACGCCGCGGGAGACCTCACCGACGTAGGACGCGCGGCCGCGGCGCGCCACGATGTTCCGGGTGGTCAGGGCGCCGGCCTGCGCGGCCTCGACCGCCGCGGTCAGCGCGAGAGCGGGGTCGACGTTCGCGGCCGCCTGCTCGCTCAGCTTTTGGGCTGCCGGAACCAGGGCGTCGACCATGGTCTTGTGCCCGACCTGCGCTTTGCCGTACCGCTGCACGGTCGCCACCGCCTTGGCGAGTCCGGCGGCGAGTTCGGTCAGGGTCGGGGAGTCGCCGGTGCTACACCGGGCGATGTCGCGAAAGAACATGCCGAACAGTGGCCCGCTGGTGCCTCCGGTGCCCAGGAACCCGCGCGAGACCGCGGTCAGCCAGGAGGCGAACGTCTGGGGCGACGTCGCCTGGATTTCGTCCTGCACCCGGGTGAACGCGGAGGTGAGGTTGGTGCCGAAGTCGCCGTCGCCGGCCTGGCGGTCGAGTTCGCCGAGGGAGGTGGCGGCGCCGCCGCCGGCCGAGGTGCCGAGCACCGTGGTGAGCATTGCCGTCACCCAGCGGGGCGCGAAGGTCGTGGGCAGTGCCGTCGTGGTCGTCGAGGTCATGTGGGGGTCTCCTTACCAGCTCAGTGCGGGGGTGCGCACCGGGGCGTCCCACAGCTTCAACAGATCGGGGTCGGCGGGAACGAGGGTGACCGAGAAGCCGTGCATGTCGAGCGAGGTCACATAGTTTCCGACGAGGGTGCGGGCCACGGTGATTCCGCGGGCGCCCAGCAACTGGTGCACGCGGCGTGCGGCGATCGACAGCTCCAAGGGGTAGGCGCCGCCGAGTCCGTTGACGATTGCCAGTACGGCGGCGCCGCGGCTGAGCCCGAGGTCGTCGACCAGGGGAGTCACCAGCAACTCGGTGAGCTCGTCCGCGGAGGCGAATCGCACGCGGTCGATGCCACGTTCGCCGTGGATACCGACGCCGAGCTCGACCTCGTCGGCGCCGAGGTCGAATGCCGGCCGGTCCTGGCCGGGGTGGGTGCCTGCCTGCAGGGCCAGGCTCATCGTCCGGGAGTTGCGGGCGACGCGGCGGGCGGCATCGGCCACCTCGGTGAGCGAGCCGCCAAGTTCGGCGCGGGCCCCGGCGATCTTCTCAACTGCGACCACCGCCGCGGTGCCGCGGCGGCCGGGGCCGTCCCCGTCGTCGGTGCCGGTGTCGGTGGCGAGGTCGTCGTCGACCAGCACCATCTCGGTGTCGACGGCGTGATCGCCCGCCAGCTCACCGGCGATGGTGAAGTTCAGGACGTCGCCGGTGTAGTTCTTGACGATCTGCAGCACCCCACGGCCGCTGTCGGCGGCCAGGGTGCCCTCATGAACTTGTAGGGCGGTGGGGCTGGCGAACACCGCACCGGGGACGGCGACGTCGAGCATGCCGCGGCCGACGAACCCGGCGTGCAGCGGTTCGTGCCCGGACCCGCCGCCGGAGACGAGGCCGACCTTGTCACGGGCGGGGGTGGCGCGCAGGATCAGCTGTCGGTCGGTGTCGTAGGCCACCAGGTCCGGGTAGCTCAGCTGCATGCCTTCGAGCGCCTCTGTGACAGCGGCGCCGGGATCGTTGATGATCTGCCGTTTCATCGCGGCGGGGCTCCTTCGAGATCGAGAACTTCTGGTCCTGACAGGCGCGACGCTGTGTGCGTGCGACCGTGTCGGGTGGGGTGTGTCGTGGAATGCCGGGCCGCCTCCTGGGCGGAGGCGGCCGGCGGTCTTCGTGGGGACGGCGTCGCCGGGGCTGTTACCGGCTGCCGTCCCGGGCCACCGCGTCGTCGTGGTCGTCGTTGTTGTCGTGGTGGTGGTCGATCACGTGGTGGGTTTCGACGTCCAGATCGCTCAGGCTCAGACCCTTTTCGACGATTTCCTGCGACTCGGGTGGCAGGGTCAGCCAGTGCACGCACAGGGCGGCGATCACGTACAGCGCGGCGAAGATGATGGTCACACCGCCCGCACCGATCAGATCGAGGAAGATCGCGACGATCAGCGGGCCGACGAACGTCGCGGCGCCGGCGCCGAGGTTGAGCACGGCGATCGCGTTGCCCTTCTTCTCCGGGGCCATCAGCGACATCAGCACCGAGATCGGGGTGAAGCCGGCCAGAGTGATGCCGAACAGTGCGGCGCACAGTGCGGCCACCCAGTATGCGCCGAAGGTCTGCGGCAGGAAGTACAGCAGCAGGCTGCTGACCGCGCAGCCGAGGCAGCCGAAGATCCGCAGGGTGCGGTGCCAGCCGATCTTGTCGCTGACGATGCCGAAGATCAGGTTGGCAAAGATGTTGGAGGCGCCGACGATGAACACCAGGCGTAGCCAGCCGCTGGTGCCGAAGCCGAGGTCGTCGGAGAAGATAGTCGGCAGGAACACCAGGAACCCGAACTGGGGTGCTGTGTTGATGATTCGGATGACGCAGCCGAGTCCGACGCGAGGGTTCTGGAAGGCGATCGCGATGCTCGCGACCAGGCTCTGGCCGGTGGTGGTCGAGTGCGGGGCCAACCGGTCACCGCCGGCGGCGCCGCGCAGTCCGAGCAGTGACAGCAGGCCGCCGGCGATCACGATGCCGAGCGAGAGCCACAGGGTCGTGTACTCGCCGATGATCGGCTCGGTGCCGCTGGCGAGCAGCGAACCGAGAGTGGGCAGGCCACCGGTGAAGGCGAAGTAGAACCAGCCGACCGCAGAACCCAGCCGTCGGGCCGGGCTCGCCGCGAGCACCCACACCAGGAAGCCGTACGCGAACAGGGGATATCCCAGTCCGCGGATGCCGTAGCAGATCAGCATCAGCACATAGTTCTCGGTTCCCAGGGCGACGGCGAGGAACAACACCTCGAATACGCCCCAGATGGCCAGGCCGAGCCACATCACCCGGCGTGGCCCCCAGGTTTCCGACAGTGCGCCGGAGAGCCACGAGCCGAGGGTCACCATCAGCCCGTACACGGTGATGATGATTGCGGCGCGCGATTCGCTGCCGGCGCCGTTGTCGGCGAGATACGGGGCGATGTAGCCGGACTCGACGCCGTCGCCGATCATGAAGAACAGCAGGCCCACGAAGCCGAGGAACAACGTCGGGGGAAGACCGATCCGTTCGATGAACGAGGCGAATCTGCCTTCGGAAATCTGGTGTTGCATCGAAGTTTCCGATCAGGAGTGGGGCAGGATATGGACTTTGAGGGCCGAATCGCTGTGCGCGGCGGCGATGGCGTCGCCGTACTCGGCGAGTGAGAATGTGTGCGTGACAAGCTTTTCGGCGGTCTCGGCGATGTCCGGCATCATCGCGACGGCGTCGGCGAAGGAGTTCGCCACAGACTGCGACCCCACCAGGGTCAACTCGCGGTCGAACAGGTCGTAGGGCCGAAGCGGGATCGTCTTCTCCGAGCTGACCACCCCCATCTGCAGCAGGGTTCCGCGTTTGTCGAGCAGATCGATGGCAGCGGAAACCGCGGCCGGGTGCCCGCTGGCCTCGAGGGCGATATCAGCGGTGCGGGGCGGAAGCGTGTCGTCCGGGGCGAATGCGGCATCGGCACCGAGATCGAGGGCGGCCTTCCGGCGGGCGGGGCTGGGTTCGACGACGTGGATGCTGCGGGCTCCGGCGGCGCGGGCGACGACGACCGCGAGCAACCCGATCGATCCGGCACCGAACACCGTGATCCGGCGGTCGGCCAGTGAGGGGGAGCGGCCGAGCCCGTGCAGCACGCACGAGAGGGGTTCGATCAGCGCTCCGGCAGCCATGCTCATTCCGTCGGGGAGCGCATAGACCACCTTGGTCGGCACGCTCACCAACTCCGCGCACGCACCGTCCGAGGTGACCCCGATCGGCACCAGGTAGTCGCAGAGGTTCGGTACACCGGCCAGGCAGTCCGCGCACTTGCCGCACGCCACGTTCGGGTCCACCGCCACATGCTGACCGACCGTGAAGTTCTCCACTCCCGGACCGACCTCGACGATCCGGCCCGCGAATTCGTGACCGGGCACCACCGGGAACCGGCCGGTCGGGTAGTCGCCGATCACCAGGTGCAGGTCCGTTCCGCAGACGCCGACCGCTGCCGGCTCGATGACGACCTCGCCGACCTGGGGAACGGGCACCGGGTTGTCCACCAGTTCGTGGTTTCCTCGTCCGTCGAGCACAACCGCGCGCATGTCGCTTTCTCCTCGCTGCGCCGAACCTGTGCCCGACCGTCGGGCTGACCAGCGCTGTGACGGAGGTTACAACATATCGGTCCATATCGTCTAGCCCATACGTACTGTACGTACAAAATTTCGAACTTTCGAGATTGCGGGACGGCAGTAGGACTGCGTTTCCGCCGCGAAGGAGGCAACAGCGCGATCGTGGAGCCGGTTGCTGCGCGGCCTCACATAACGCTCGGAAGTGCCTGTGCCTCCCGGTGAGTACGGCGTGGGGCCAAAATCCTGCGCGAGGCCCGGCGCGCCGCCGTCGACACCGACGGCGAGGCGACGAAACGGTTCCTCGGATCCTGCTACAAGGGCTATCGGGCGGATGGTCAACCCGGACATGTGGACTGCGAAGCAGATGCACCATCACCACCAATCGCTCTGGCGGGCGGCAATCATCGCGCACTGCCGGTGGCGCGGCCGCCGCAATACGGATCGCCCGCGAGCACGGCCGCATCCGTGAGGATGCCACCGACGCCGACCTGGAGCTGATCTTCTGGTCCATCCGCGGCGTCATCGCGACGACACGCGGCGTTACCGACACAGGTTGGCGTCGGATCATGGCCGTGAGGATCGCGGGATTGCGGCCCGGCGCGGAGAAACTCGATCCACTGCCGATGAACGCCGAGCACGTCGCGCACATCAAGGAACTACTACAGACTCGATAGGTTCGGCCCCTCACTTCCAGCGTGCGGCCATCGACGATGACGCTGCCAGTTGCCCATCCACCTATGCCGGCGAGAGGCGTTCCGATGTGCTCATGGATCACCTGTTGTGTGATCTTGGCAGCTTTCGCCTCTGCCACGTCCTTGCGAGGTCGACGATGTCCGTGACCGATGCCCGCAGCGACCATGTGGGGCGGCTTCCTGCTGCCGATCGTTGCTGCGGGCAAACGGTATCGAGTCTTGATCCGGTTGCGGCGAAATGGGGCTCAGGCGGTGTCCGTCGTGTCCGTGGGCGCGGGCAGGGCGCGGGCGGTTTCGTCGTTGGTTGCCGCCCAGCTGGCGAGTAGTTGCAGTCGTTCGTGCGACGGTGAGCCGGGCGGGGCGGTGTATGCCAGCAGGAGCAGTCCCCGGTCGGTCGTCAGGTCCATGCCTTCGTAGGTGAGGTCGAGGTCTCCCACGATCGGATGATGGATGCGTTTGGTCCCGGTGCGGTGCTCGCGGACATCGTGTGATGCCCAGAGGGTTCGGAACAGTTCGCTGCGGGTGGACACTTCACCGACGAGGTCGGACAGGGCGCGGTCATAGGGTGCACGCCCGGCCTCGGTGCGCAGCAGTGCGACGGTTTGCTGCGCGGCGTCTTCCCAGTCGTGGTAAATCGTTTGGGCCCGGGGATTGAGAAAGACGAAGCGGACGAAGTTGGCGGGACGCTGCGGCTGGGCGTACATCTCCGAGAAGAGGGCGAACCCGAGGCGGTTCGCGGCAACGATGTCGAGTCGCCCGTTCTGCACGATCACCGGCACGCTGAACATCGCGTCGATGGTTTGTTGCACGCCGGGCCGCACCCCCTGCTGTCGGGAGGGTTTCCGCCGCTGCCGCGGCCGGGCGCCCTGGTTGGCGGCCCGGACCAGGTCGTAGAGGTGTAGGTGTTCGGCGTCGTCGAGTTGCAGCGCACGACTGATCCCGTCGAGAACCGTTTCGGACACACCGGTGGCGTTCCCGCGCTCGAGGCGGACGTAGTACTCGACACTCATGCCGGCAAGCAACGCGACTTCCTCGCGCCGCAGTCCCGGAACCCTGCGACGACCCCCGAAGTTCGGCAGCCCTGCCTGCTCCGGCGTCAATCGCGCACGCCGGGTGGTCAGGAACTCACGGATGTCACCTCGGCTGTCCATGCTCTCGAACCTACGACAGAAACAGCTGGGTAGGGGGTAACTGGTGTTACCCCTATAGGCGGGGACTCCCTCGGGCGGGCGGCCTGTTCTTGACTGGGTATCCCGGACCCACACACGCTAGACACCCCAGGGCTGTAGTCGTCAAGCGGCTCGGGCGGTGCGTCGATGGTCCCAGGCAATGTGCTCGTCGTATTGGGTGTGGTGGCCGAGGCAGCCGTGGAGGATGCCGACGAGGCGGTTGCCGAGGGCGCGGAGGGCTTGGTGGTGCAGGTCGCCGGCGTCGCGGCGGTGGTCGTAGAAGTCGCGGGCGCCGGGACTGGACGACAACGCGCAGAACGCCCATTGGTCGATGGCGTCGTAGAGGCGCCGGTTGCGGACGTGGCGGGCGAGTACCGCGCGTTTCTTGCCGGACGCGATCGTTAGCGGGGAGGTGCCGGCGTAGTTTCTGCGAGACTTGGTGGTGGTGTAGCGGTCGGGGTCGTCCCCGAACTCACCGAGCACCCGGGCGCCGAGTACGACACCAAGTCCTGGCAGGGAGCGGTAGATGTCGGCGTCCAGGTGTGACTCAAAATGTGTTGCCAATTCGGCCTCGAGTTCGGTGATCTGCCGGTTCAACTCGACGATGAGGCCGACCGCGGCGCGGGTGGTGGCGGCGAACGCGGCTGCAACCGGCGCCGGCGCGGTCAGGTGCTCGGCCCGCAACCCGTTCTGGATGTCGTGGGCTCGGGTGTCGAGGTTGCGTTGCCGGCCAGCCTTTTTGAGGGCGGATCGAATCGCCGGCAGGGTCAGGTGCGCGGCCTCGGCGGGTGTCGGGGCGCGGCCGAGTACGGCGAGCGTGTCGCGGTCGTGCAGGTCTTCGAACACCTCCAGCGCGGCCGGGTAGTACTCACGCAGCGCCGACCGCAGTGCATTGGTTTGCCGGGTGCGGGCCCAGATCAGGTTCTGGTGTCCGCGGGCGAGGACTTTGATCGCCTCCACGTCCGGGCTGTCGCCGGCGATCGGCCGATGGTTGTGTCGGTCGGTGCGCACCAGGTCCGCGAGCAGCTTCGCGTCACCCGGATCGGACTTCGCGCCCGAGACGTGGTGCCGGTCGCGGTAGCGCGCGACCGCGAGTGGGTTGATCGCGTACACCTGATAGTGGGAGGCGGTCAGCGCCTGTACCCACAGGCCGCGGTCGGTTTCGATGCCGATCACGACCTGAGCTGGGTCTGCAGCGTGCTCGGCTATCAGTTCGTGCAATGTGCGGATGCCGGCCAGTCCTTCCGGCAGCCGACGCGACGACAGTCGCCTTCCCGTGTCATCCATCAAATGGACATCGTGATGTTGTTCGGCCCAGTCGTCTCCGACGAAGATCATCGATCGCCTCCTTTGGTCTCCTATTCTGGATGAAACCTGTTCGAGCCCAGAGGCACCCGGCGGCAACCTAATGGATCAGTGCTCGCGGCACGACACCCCATCAGCGCTATAGGTGACCTCACCGACCGGCCGGGGCACGATCTAGCCCTAGGAATCAACCATCACTCCAGAAGGGAACAGTGCTCACCGGCCGGCGGCTCCAGTGATCAGCCTGCCGTGAACGGGCAGTTACATGCCGAAGGCTCGCTGATCGACTCCCATTAGAAGGAAGTGGACACACCCATGGCTTCGACATTGATCGGTACGGTCGCCCTCGTCACCGGTGCCAGCAGCGGTATCGGTGCTGCGACCGCTCGCCGGTTGGCCGAGCAGGGTGCCGCCGTCGCGCTCGTGGCGCGCCGCAAGGACTGTCTGGATACGCTGGTCGCGGACATCGAGCAGGCCGGCGGCACCGCTCTGGCGGTGGGGGCGGACATCACCGACCGCGGCCAGGCCGAGGCGGCAGTGCAGCAGACCGTCGAGCAACTGGGGCGGCTGGACATATTGGTCAACAATGCCGGTCTGATGCTCCTCGGCCCGGTCGTCGGCGCGGACCCCGAGGAGTGGG
Source organism: Rhodococcus sp. JS3073 (assembly GCF_026810085.1). Lineage (NCBI taxonomy): Bacteria > Bacillati > Actinomycetota > Actinomycetes > Mycobacteriales > Nocardiaceae > Rhodococcus > Rhodococcus sp. JS3073. The sequence continues at coordinate 842,186 of NZ_CP113952.1, forward strand.
ACCGGATGATCGCCGTCAACGTCCAGGGCCTGCTCTACACCACCCACGCCGCGCTGCCGCACCTGCTGCAGGCCGCCGAGGAGGACCCCCGCCGGGTCGCCGACATCGTCAACATCAGCTCGATCGCCGGACGCGTCGCCTGGAACGGCTACGGCGTCTATAACGCCACCAAGTTCGGGGTGAACGGATTCACCGAATCCCTGCGTCAGGAGGTCACTCGTCGGCACGTGCGCGTCGGCGTCCTCGAGCCCGGCGGCGTGGACACCGAACTCGGCTCGCACAACAAGCCCGAAATCCGCAAAGAGATGATCGACCCCTTCAACGAGCAAACCGAGGTCCTCGCAGCCGAGGTCCTCGCAGCCGAGGACATCGCCGACGGTGTCACCTACATGGTCACCCGGCCCCGCCACACCGCCATCAGCGAACTGTGGATCATGCCCACCGACCAGGCCTGACCGAGTGCACTCCATGGCACTTGCCTTGTTGGTCGGTTTCGCCACGACCGGTGGTTGGGCCGCGAGACCCATCGATGACGCTTCACGGCTCAGCCAACTGTCAGTTGAAAGGACGCAGCATGCAGATCGGCGTCGTCTATCCACAAACCGAGCTCGGAGGAGATCCGAACGCTGTTGGAAGGTTTGGCAAAGCGGTTGAGGAGTTGGGCTTCGACCATCTCCTGGCCTACGAGCATGTGCTGGGTGCCGTTCACGCGGATCGAACGCCGAAGCTGGTGGGCACCTATACCGACCGCGACCCTTTCCACGACCCCTTTGTGATGTTCGCCTATCTGGCCGGAATCACCGAGCGGATCGGTTTCGCTACCGGCGTCATGGTTCTTCCGCAGCGCCAGACAGGAAGAACAGATCGAATTGCTTCGCCGGTTGTTCACCGAGCCTGTCGTCGACTTCTCGGGCCGCTTCCATCGGGTGGATAGAGCATCGTTGCTGCCGAAGCCGGTGCGGCCCATCCCGATCTGGCTCGGTGGGGCAGGGGAAGCCGCGTTCGATCGGGCGGCGCGGCTCGCTGACGGCTTCATCTTCGGCGGCGGCGCCGACCGTGCCGGCGGTGCGTGGGACCAACTACGTGATCGCGTGGCCGGCTACGGCAGGTCGGTCGACGACTTCGGCGCGGATTATGTGGCGCATCCAATCGGAGGCGTATCCGACGTCACGGCGGATATCGATGCCTGGCGTGAGGCCGGTGGCACCCATGTATCGGTTGTCACGATGGGCCTGGGTTTCGACTCCGTGGACGCACACATCGACTACCTCACCTCGGTAGCAGAGGCTCTCAGCGTGTCCTGACGGGCCGGCCTCCCGGTCTGACTGGCCGGCCTCCTGTGCCTACACGGCCGGCTTGCGGGAGTGCTCAGAACCCGCCCGAGTCGACAACCCCCAGCACTCCAGTCATCCTCGACCTGAGGCACGGCAGCGCGCCCCCGGATTACCTGAATCCCCACCCGTTCCACAACTCCGGTGATACCGACCATCCGGACGCAGCTTCGATGCGCGGCCCAATCGATGCCAGTAACACGGTGTGCGTTGCGGCGTTCAGGTGGCGCTTCGGATCGCGGGCCGAAGAGTTGTTGCGATCACTATCGTCCCCAGTACAAAGACCAGAGCGACGACTGGGATCGTCGCGACGCCGAGGACCTCGATGGTGACGCCTCCAATCGCTGCTCCTGCTGCGAAACCGCCCTGCGCGAGTAGGACTCCGATGCTTGTTGCGGTCTCCGGTGCGCGCCGCCCGGTGATCAGGATGGCTCTTTGATAGATCAGGACCGTTCCGGAGAAACCGACTCCCCAGATTGCGATCGAGGCGAGGACAACTGGGAGGGCGTTTCCGCCGAGAGCCAGGACTGCGAAAGCTGAGGCAACGATCATCGGTGCCGCGATGAGCGCGGTGATGACGGATTTCTTCGCGATCCGGCCGATGACGAACACGCCGATAAGGCCTCCGACGCCAAGGAGGAACAGCGAGACGCTGGTGACGAAGGTAGGCACTCCGAGATCTTCGAGGTAGGCGTCGATGTAGGTGAGGACTACGAAATGTCCGAGCATGAGCAGCGCCCACCCGATGCACACGCGCAGCACACCAGGCAGGCGACCTGCCTCGACAAGCGACACCCGCCGCTCACTGGTGGTTCGGATGTCGGGCACCGTGCGTGACATCAACATCCCGACGACGAGCGCCACCGCGGCAGCTCCGAGGAACGTGATCCTCCAACCAAACGCGTCGCCGGTGAGCGACGCGATAGGTGCGCCGAGGGACATGCCGAGGGTGCTCGCTGCGAACACCAACGTCACCGCCCGAGCGGCGTGTGTGGGACCGGCGATGTGGACAGCGACTGCGGGGAACAGCGCACACACCACGCCGTAGGCGGCGCCACCGACGAATCGGCCGATGTCAGCGACCAAGATCGAGGGTGCGAGACCGACGACGATGTTGCTGACTACGAAGACCATCATGACGGTGACAAGGGCTGTGCGCCGAGCGAATCGGAGCGACAGCGCGGTCAACGGCAGCACCAGAAGGGCATTGCCGAGAGCGAAGAAGGTCGTCAACGTCCCCACCGCTGTAACGCTCACGTCAAGTTCGTCGGCGATGCCACCGAGCATTCCGGCCGGGCTGAGCTCGACGGCCACACCCAGGAACCAGGCAAAGCCGAGGACGAGCAGAGGCCACCATGGGAATCGATCCGGGGCGACGTCGCTCGGGGTTGAGTGTTCCGACGTCTGGGAGGTCATTCGTGCCTTTCAGAAGAAATAATCGGGCAGTATCGAGTCAGCGCGGAGCGATGCGCACCGTCGACGCACGCGGGCCTGCGCCCTGCATGATCGGAACCGCCGGACTACCCGGGTATTTCGCCTCGTAGGCCGTGTCGATGGCTTCCTCGACATCCCCCCCGGCCGTCTCGAAGGTCACGTCGAAGAACTTGCCGGCAACGCGGACGCGACCGGCCTTCTGGCTGATGGCGGCCTGGTACCAGCTCGACTGCTGACCGTTGGCGGCGCGGACGTAGACCTCGTCCCCGACGACAAGCGCCCAGGTCTGAGTTGGCGTGCCGTAGCTCTTGCCGTCCTCACGGAAAGGCGAGACGAACAGGTCCGGGCTCTCGCGGATCGTTCGGAGGTCTTCGTAACTCCACACGATGGTTTCGCTTTCTGTTGTCGCAAAGGGGGAGCGCGGCGCACAATCGCGCCGCGCCCGGGAAGGCGTGGTGGTCGGAAGTAAGTCGGCTCGCGCAGTGTGTCGTGGTCTTCGAGTGCCGTGACTTCTTCCGGGATTCATCGCCGAAGCTCATGGCACCCAGGGCGATCCGACTGCACTTCAGACCGGAAACTCAGATTTGTGCCGCACTTTCGCTCCTTCGTGTTCGGTCGCCGGAGGGGACGACGACCGGTGTCGATGTCGGCGAAGCCCGCTGCAGTGACGGGCAATGCAGGAGGGCGCCTGCACGCGTTGGCGGACCAGGGAGCGGAGACGGCGGCAGTCTCAGATGTTGTCCAGATAGGTCAGGGCGGCGAGAAGCGCGATCAGTGCGCCAAAGATGATCGCTTCCCTAGGGTCGAACCCCGGTGGCGGCCGGTCCTGCGGGTCATCTACGTCCTTGTCGGTGCCCATACGCCGCTCACCGCCCGGATCGCCACTGCGCTGCCAAAGCAAGTCGCAACCTGAATGGCCGGCCGGGAAAATCCACGAGTTCGCGCTGGAGGCGACGGCGCGCCGCGACTTCCATACATCCTTCGCGTCCAAGCTGTTCTGCGAGGGTACGCGTGGCTCAGCGGTCGATGCTCGCCATATTTACTTCGTTGTGACGCGCCCCAGCGGCGGGTGTCAGGTTGTTCAGCCGATCGATCTGATCTGCGCTGAGTTCGATGCCGTCGGCGGCCGTGTTCTCCTCCACCCGCACCACTCGTTTCGTGCCGGGGATCGGGGCGATGTCCTCGCCCTGGACCAGCAGCCATGCCAGGGCGATCTGCGCCGGCGTGGCGCCGGCCTGTGCCGCGATGGCCTGGACCTCATCCACGATGCGCAGATTCCGCTGAAAATTCTCCCCGAGGAATCGTGGATTGTCCTTACGCCAGTCGTCGTCCGCGAAATCGTCGACGGTGCGGATCTGCCCGGTAAGGAAACCGTGTCCGAGCGGCGAGTAGGGGACGAACCCGATTCCGAGTTCGCGCAGCAGCGGCAGGAGTTCGGCTTCTGGGTCACGAGTCCACAGCGAATACTCGGTCTGCAGCGCGGCCACCGGGTGCACTGCATGGGCGCGGCGGATGGTATCGGGACCTGCCTCCGATAGGCCGATGTGGCGAACCTTCCCCTCGGCGACCAGCTCGCCAAGGGCACCGACGGTGTCCTCGATCGGAGTGTTCGGGTCCACGCGGTGCTGGTAGTAGAGATCGATACGGTCGGTACCCAGACGCTGCAATGAGCCTTCGACCGCGGCACGAACATTCGCCGGACTGCTGTCGATGACACCGGGTCCACCACCGGAGTGCGAGACAAGACCGAACTTGGTGGCGATCACCACCTCGTCGCGGCGATCCTTGATCGCCCGACCGACCACGTCCTCGCTGTGGAAGGGACCGTAGATCTCGGCGGTGTCGATGTGCGTGACGCCCAGGTCGAGGGCGCGGTGGATGGCACGGATCGATTCGGCGTCGTCGATGCCGCCGCCGGTGGTGTAGGTGCCGGCCATGGTCATGGCTCCGAGACCGATTCGGGAGACGTCCAGTCCACCCAGAGTGATGTGCTTCATCAGATAGTTCCTTGGTTGGTTGTGGCCTGACAGGCCTGGCCGGTGGGCATGATCCACAGTTCGCTGGAGGCGGTGTGGCGGGGCCGGGTGACTGTGTAGGTGACACCGTCGGCGAGGGTCCTCGGGTGCGAGGACCTCGGTGCGCTCGGGGAAGGGGACGATCGTCTCTCAGGCGTTGACGTCGTCGTGGGCCAGCGACGACGACAGCTCGCGGTGCGCGGCGACCTGCTCGAGCAGCAGATGAGCCTTCTGCTCCGCGGCCTCGACGGCGTCGCCGCCGGCGACCCAGCGCAGCGGCGGCTGTTCGGAGTCGGCGAGACCGACCAACGCCGCAGCCAGCTTGGCTGGATCCCCACCCTGGGCGCCGTTCATGCTCTTCCAGGCGACGATAGTGGCGTTGGTGCGCTCGTCGTAATCGGCGATCGAGAGCTCCGGCCAGATCGACGAGGCGCCCTCAACGAGGAGTTCGGTGCGGAAGAAGCCGGGTTCGACCAGCGTGGTGGTGATTCCGTACGGTGCGACGTCGTAGCGGAGGGACTCCATCCAGCCCTCGAGAGCGAACTTCGACGCTGCGTACGCGGCGCAGAACTCCTGCCCCACCAGTCCCGCGGTGGAACTGACGGTGATCACGTGACCGCTGCGCCGTTTACGCATCACCGGCAGGATCGCGCGGGTCACGTTCAGTGGGCCGAAAAAGTTCGTCTCCATCTGAGCGCGGAACTGCGCGGGGCTGATCACCTCGAAGAAGCCGGCGTAGAAGTTGCCGGCGTTGTTTACCAGTACGTCGATGCTGCCGAACCGCTCCACGGCCGCTTCCGCCGCGGCGTTGGCGGCGTCCGGGTCGGTGATGTCCAGCGCGACCGTGAGGAGGTCGTCGTGCTCACCGATCGCGTCGCGGACCCGGTCCGCGTTCCGGCCGGTCGCGACGACCGCGTGTCCGGCGGCGAGCGCCGCCTTGACGATGTCGCTTCCCATGCCGCGGCCCGCGCCGGTGACGAACCACACCTTCTTGTCAGACATGTCCTGTGTCCCTTTCGTTCGGTGACCCCAGTCAAGACCAGTCCGCGCGCCCGAGGGAGACCCCGTTTATAGGGGTAACACCAGTGACCCCCAACCCAGCTGTTTCGGTCGTAGGTCCGAAAGCATGGACAGTCGACGAACCGCCCGTCGGCGTCGGCATCGACGAACGAGTCAAATGTGTGGCAACGCAGCATGATTGGGGCCACGTAAAGGCGATGCGGCCGCCCCGGTTCGGCGGACCCGAACTACTGCCCGGGGTCGAGTTGCCCCGCTCCTGAGCCCGGCGGGGGACAGGTAGGTGTCCGGGTGCCGGCGGCGACGGTCAATCCCACCGACTTCGTGCGCGTTCCCGAGTCCTGGCAGACGAGACGCACGGGGCACGCAGAACCTACGTAATTGGCACCGCTAGCAGGTCAGATGTCACACTGTGCGGTCGACAATCTGCATGTTCGCGTCATCCATGCGTTCTCCGTACACGGTGATCGTCGAGAGCTGGTTGTCGATCTCTCGAAGATCTCCGGGCGTCAGCTGAACATCGAGTGCTCCCATGTTCTCGTTCAGGTGATCAGTGCTGCGTGTACCTGGGATGGGAACGATGAATGACTTCTGCGCCATCAGCCATGCCAGTGCAACCTGGGCGGGTGTCGCGTTCTTCGCTTCTGCAAACCGTTTCAGCAGATCGATAATCGGCGTGTTCGCTGCCAGGTTCTGGGGAGTAAAGCGTGGGAACCGCGATCGAAGGTCCGTTGCCGGGTCGAACTGGGAGCGAGCGTCGATCTTGCCGGTCAGATAGCCCTCTCCCAGCGGAGCCCACGGGACGAAGCCGATTCCCAACTCCTCACACGCGCCGAGTACGCCGTTCTGTTCGACATCTCGCGTCCAGACCGAGTACTCACTCTGAACTGCCGTCACCGGTTGCACAGCGTGCGCGCGGCGGATCGTTCGTGCGCTCGCCTCCGAGAGACCGAAGTGCAGAACCTTTCCCTCGCCGATGAGGTCCGCTCCCACCGAGGATCTGACCTGACCTCTGATGATTCCCGTCTTGCCGATGCGCTGAGACCGCCGCCCGCGGGATCGGGAAAAGGGCTGCGGATTTCGCTGGGGGTGGTGCGCGGGTCTGCTGTTGGGGTTCTTCTGCTATCTGCTGGCGGGTTTGCTGTGGCAGCACTACGGGGATGTTCCGCAGCCGCGGGTGTATCCGAATGGCTCGTTCACCTCGTTCGGGTCTGATCCGCTGCCGGCCTCGTATTGGGTGAGCTGGGCGGGACCAGCCGTTGTGGTGGTGGCGTGCGGTGTGATGACGGTTCCCTGGCGTGCCGGCCGCCAGTTCGCGCTGCCGTTGGTGTGCGCGTTCGTGCCGATGGTGGCGTGGTTCATGATCGGGATGGAGCTGTTCTTCACCCCCCACTGAACGTGCTATTCGGGTGGGTCGAGCGCGTCGGTGATGCGGTCGTGGACCGGAGGCTTCGAGGTTCTGGCCGGCGGTGTGGGCGGCAGCGTGGGCGAGGGTGTATTCGTCGTCGCTGAGCCGGATGGGGATGCGGTGGGCGGGGCCTGGGGTGGGTGTTGTGCGAGTTCGCGTCTGAGGTGCTCGCGCATTTCGCTGAGGCGCAGGGGTGCGAGGTCGGGGAGGATCTGAGTGCCGGTGGAGGCAGGGGCGTTGATCAGGGCCCGCTGGTGACGGATACGCATCGCAGGGGGCGATCTCGAAGGGATCCGCGGCGGCCCGGGCATACAGACGGCCCACTTCACCGCATCCGATGATCGCCAACTTCATGGTCTTCTGCTACCTCACTACGAGTACAAAATATGAGCGATAGTCCGATAACGGCCTGTCAACTACCTGATCGGATCTCTATGATGGCAGGGAGTGTTCTGATAATGTACTTTTCTGTCGGATCGGTTACCAGGTGCCACCGCACCCGGGAACAGTGGAAGCCCTCGTCCTCCGGCGCCGGTGACCCGCGCCGACCGCGCAGCACCGGAGCGCCTCCACAGATCCGCAGCTCCGCCCCCTGACCGCCGGTCCGTAGTCCGCCGGTCACACCTCACATCTGCAGAGCCGCAACATCTTCGGGCAGACCGAGCACCACAGTCGCGGTGACACGACCGCGCAGAAACAGGAGAACACCATGAGCACTCGACCCACCGACGAGCAACTCGCCCGCCTCCGCGAGCTGGGTGCCGCCACCATCTACGAGGCCCAGGGGCAGCGCGGCTCCATCGATGCGGTGATCAAGCCGATCGACCCGTCGATGAAGCTTGCCGGTCCCGCGCTCACAGTGGACGCCGGTCCTGCCGACAACCTGATGCTGCACGCCGCCCTGCAGCACGCCCGCCCCGGCGACATCCTCGTCGCCGACGCGCGCGGCTTCCTCGACGCCGGAGCCTGGGGTGACGTGCTCACCGCCGCAGCGCAGAAGGCCGGGATCGTCGGCCTGGTCATCCACGGCGCGGTCCGCGACGCCGAGGAGATCATCGACATGAAGTTCCCGCTCTTCGCGAAGGGCCTGTCGATCCGGGGCACGACCAAGGCCTACAAGGGCAGCGTCGGCCAACCCGTCGACATCGCGGGCACCACCGTCCACAACGGCGACATCATCGTCGGGGACCGCGACGGCCTGGTCGTGGTCCGCGCTGGCGAGGTCGAATCCGCCCTCGAGCTCGCCCAGGCCCGCGAGGACAAGGAAACCAAGTTCCGCGAACAGATCGCCGAGGGCGCCTCCACCGTCGAACTCCTCGGTCTGACCGGGACCCTGAGCAGCTACTTCCCGAACTGACCTCGAGCGGACCGAACTGGCCGGGACGATGCCTCACTCAGCCTGACGCCGCGCCTACCCCCGCCCTGTACTCAGCTCTGGGACTGGCAGATGCACGCTCGGTGCCGGTACACCGGCGCCGAGCTGTTCTTCGCCCACGACGACGAAGGACGAGGCGCGCGCATCCGCCGCGAACGGCAGGCGAAAGCCGTCTGCGCCACCTGCCCTGTGCAACGCGAGTGCCACACCCCCGCGATTACCGTGGGCGAACCCTACGGCGTCTGGGGTGGCACCTCCGAAGCAGACCAGCGATGGCACGATCCCGACTCGCCACCACGCCGCACAACCACGCGGAACGGCTAGAAGCGACCATTGCGGATTTCCTCGAAACACTCGGCGCCCGGGCATAACCCGGTGCGGCAAACACAGCCCTGAGGGCGACTCACAGCCACTACCTAGCCGTTGTGCTGCTGCTGGCGGCCTTCGGGAGGTCGAACGGTCCGGAGCTGGTCACAGCAATGGCTGCGGGGTGCGCGGCTGTCAATCGCATCGGATTCGTCGCGGCCGTGGCGAGGGCGTGAAGGAGCGTTGATGCGATCGATGCGCAATCCCTGGTACCGCGCCTCGGTGCGCCGAGCGAGCATTGGCTGACCACCGGCAGCCGGGGGTTATGAGGCATGACCGGTGAGCCTGTAGAACTCAGCGACACCGAGGCGGCTGCCGTCCTCGCCGCCCTGGTCGAAACCACCGGCGGCCGGTGGCCGGCTCAGCGCGTATCGCTTGCACGCTCCGCCGGCTCGGCATCGACGGCAACACCGAGATGGCCGCCGCATCACCGCGCTGGTAAGCGACCCGGACTGGCCCCACCGCGCCCGCGAGATCACGTCCAGCGCATCGGAATGGTAAGCCGGATCGGCTCATCACCTGGGAGATGACACATTCCCATCGTGGCAGGGCTGAGGAGGATCCAACGTGCAGACGTGAGCATGCGCTGGCGAGGCATGACGCGATGACCGCTTTGGTGATCAACCTGGCCCGAGATGGTTCGTCGTGGCGGGCGTTAGCTCCACTGAGTTGCCTTCTCGCTGAGGCTTTCCCGGAGGTGGATGTCTTAACGACACTCGCAGCCTCCGGGTCGGGTTAGTGTACTTTCGCGTAGCCTCCGGCTCGGGTAAGAGGTAGCGCCGCTCCGCTTCGGACGTGCCGCCCCACACGCCGTATGCCTCTCTCGCGGTGAGGGCGTGCTGTCGGCATTCGCGGTGAACCGGGCATTCGGTGCAGATCCGTTTCGCTGTTTTCTCGCGACGGAGGCGTGCGGTGCGTCCTTCGACTTCCGGCGAGAAAAAGATGTCGGCCTCCACGTCGCGGCAGCGGGCCTGTAGTTGCCAGTCCCAGTACGGGGTGAGGGGCTGGAGGTGGGCGATGGAGTGCGTGAGCGAGGACATCGTTCCGTCTCGTCGGTGGTCAGTTCGGGAAGTAGGTGTGCAGGCCGAGGACTTCCACGGTCGTGACACCCTGCGTGATCTGCTTCCGAACCTTGTGCTTCGTAGATGGTGGCCGCACCGAGTGCGCGCAGTCGAGCAAGTTGTTCGGCTGTGGGCGGTCGGTCATCGTGATGTCTCCTGTTCTCGGCTTCCGGGGTTGGTAGCTGCCGACGACTCCGGGTTGCCCTTGAGGTCCGAGGTGAGGTGTTCAGCTCGCGTTGCCGTGGCTGGCCGGTTCCCTCGAGGTGGCGAAGATGTCGGCGAGGCGGCGGATGGTGCGGGCGCGGGAGAGGGTGGGGAGGTCGCTACCTTTGGTGACGTTGCCTCCGTCGGGGCCGAGCCGATCGATCACGTCCTCCGCCCAGGTCACGTCGGCGGTGGTGGGGCTGAGTTCGCGGTTGATGTGCTCCACATGCTGCTCGGTCAGGCAGAGCTTTCCGGTCATCCCCATCGACTGGGTGACGTCGAGCGCTTCGCGGAGGACTGAGTCGTCGGACGTCAGGGTCGGCCCGTCAATCGGCCCGGGAAGACCAGCAGCCTTACTGGCCACCACCAGTCGCCCGCGCGCATAGCCCAGTGCCGCAGAGTCCGCACCGGCGCCGGTGTCACGGCGGAAGTCGCCGCTGCCGAATGCCAACCGGGCGGTGGCGCCAGCCGAGGCGATGTCGTACGCGAACTCGATGCCGCGGGCGGATTCGATCAGCGCGACGATGGGCAGCCGTCGACTGAGACGGTCGGCGGTGGCATCGATTTCGTAGGGCGCTTCACATTTGGCGAGAATGATTCCGCGGAGTCCGGGAAGGCCGCGGAGGGCTTCGAGGTCGTGATTCCACTCGTCAGTGAAGCGGGCATTGATCCGGACCCAGCCGTGGGCATCCTCGGACGAGAGCAACCTCGCAAGATTTTGACGTGCGTGGTCCTTGTGTGCGGGGATGACCCCGTCTTCGAGGTCGTAGACCACCACGTCGGCGGCACAGTCGCGGGAAGTGGCATGCAGGTCCGGTTGGGCGGCCGAGACCAGCAGCCACGAGCGCGCGTAGGTAAGGCGGATGTGGCGGGTCATCGATGACCGCTGACGACGGGATTGTCGAGTGTGCCGATCCCCTCGACGGTGACCTGTACCCGTTGGCCGGGGGAGAGTTCGCCGACGCCCTTCGGCGTTCCGGTGAGGATGACGTCACCGGGCAGCAAGGTCATGGCCTCGCTGATCCATTCGATGATGCGGGGAATCGTGTGCAGCAGAAGTGAAGTGCTGCTGTCCTGACGTACCTGTCCGTCGACGGTGGTGACGATGGACAGACTCGACGCGTCGAGGTCGGTCTCGATCCACGGTCCGAGTGGGCAGAAGGTGTCATGTCCTTTTCCTCGTGTCCACTGGCCGTCGTGTCGCTGCTGATCTCGGGAGACCACGTCGTTGCCGATCGTGTAGCCGAACACGTACTTCAGGGCGTCCTCTGCCGGGACCTGGAACGCTGGCGCGCCGATCACGACGGCCAGTTCGCCCTCGTAGTGGACCTCGGTAGCGCTGCGCGGCAACATGATCGGCTGCCCGGAGGCGATCACCGCGGTTGACGGTTTCATGAAAATCACCGGATCCGCCGGTGCCTCGGCACCCATCTCGGCGGCGTGGTCGGCGTAGTTCTTCCCGATGCACAGCACCTTCGACGGGGTCACCGGGGCGAGGAGTTCGACGTCGTTCAGGCCCCAGGAGTTGCCGGTGAACGACACCTCGCCGAACGGGGTACCGGCGATCTCGCGGACCTGGTGCTGGCGGGCCTGGGGGTCGATGCCGACGAAGGTGGTACCTGCCGGGGTTGTTGCTCTGCCGATCTTCATGGTTTCGCGTTGCCTTTCGTCGAAAGTTGCCTGCTTGCGGAGCCGTGCTCGCCGACCTCGGTTGTTCGCATCAAAATTGATCCGACAAAAAAGTACATTATCAGAACAATCCGTGTCATGATGGAGGAAACAACCACTTCAGTTGGGGCAAAGGGAGACCATCGCTCTTATTTTGTACCCACATGTTTGACTCAGGAGAGATCATGAAGCTAGCGATCATCGGGTGCGGCGAAGTCGGTCGCCTGTACGCGCGGGCGGCGTCCGCTCACTTCGAGGTCGTGCTGTGCGACTCGCGTCCGGCTCCGGCGGCGCGCGAGCTCGCCGCCGAACTCGGACTCCCCCTGCACGAGTCCGCGGGGGAGTGGCTCGGCACCGTGGACCGGGTGTGGTCATGTGTGACCGGGGACGTCTCGGCGACCGTCGCCGACCAGGCCGGCGCCCACCTTCCCGCCGGTGCCACGTTCGTGGACATGAGCACCGCCACCCCCGCCGACAAGTTGCGCTCCGCCGAGAACCTCAGTGGCCGCGGCATCGAGTACGCCGACGCGGTGATCATGGGTGCGATCGGCCTGACCGGTCTGGACACCGCCCTGCTGGTCTCGGGTGCTGCCGCCGCGGTCGCGGTGAAGGACTTCGCCGCGATCGGCGCCCCGGCCCGCGCACTCGACGGTGGCCGCCCCGGCGATGCCGCCGCGCTCAAACTGTTGCGCACCGTGCTGACCAAGGGGCTCGAGGCCCTCGGCGTCGAATGCCTGGTCGCCGCGGAGAAGCAGGGAGTACGCGACGAGCTCTACCGAGTACTCGCCGACATCGACACCCAGGGGCTGACCTCGTTCCTCAACGCCGTGGTCCGCACCCACCTCCTGCACGCCGAGCGCCGCTCCCACGAGGTCGAGCGGGCCGTCGCCCAGCTCGACGAGGCGCAGCTGCCGTCGTCGGTGCTCGCCGGCTCGTACGGCCTCTACGAACGGACCGTGGCGTCTCTCGCCCAGAATCCCCCGGAGCCCGGCACGGCCGACTCGATCGACTCCGCGGTCACCTGGCTGCTGAGCGTGTCCGACACCGACACCACGGTCGCCGTCTAACCCACCTCGAGAAGCTTTTAACCGCAACCTGTTTCAGGAGAAGAACAACTATGGATCTCGGAATTTCCGGAAAGACCGCGCTCGTCCTCGGCGGCGGCGGCGGACTCGGCGGCGCGATCGCCCGCGAACTGGCGGCGGAGGGCGCCAAGGTGGCGGTCGCCGACATCAGCCCCGAATACGCCCAGAAGACCGCCGATGAAATCAACGGCACCGGCGGTGTCGCGCAGGCCTTCACCTGGGATCTCGCCGACGTCTCCCAGATCGACCCGCAGGTCGAGGCGATCGAGAAAACCCTGGGACCGGTCGACATCCTCGTCAACAACACCGGCGGCCCCGCCCCCTCACCGGTGTCCGGGCAGTCGACGCAGCTGTGGGCCGACCAGTTCCAGGGCATGGTGCTCTCGGTCGTCGCGCTGACCGACCGGATCCTTCCCGGCATGCGCGAACGCGGCTGGGGACGAATCGTCACCAGCACCAGCTCCGGCGTCATCTCCCCGATCCCGAACCTGGGCCTGTCCAACGCCCTGCGCAGCACCCTGCTGGGCTGGTCGAAAACCCTCGCCGCCGAGGTCGGCCGGGACGGCATCACCTCGAACATCGTGCTCCCCGGCCGGGTCGCCACCGGGCGCATCAAATTCCTCGACGAGGCCAAGGCCAAGCGCGAGAACCGACCCGTCGACGAGGTCACCGCGGAGAGCGTGAGCTCGATCCCGGTCGGCCGCTACGGAGAGCCGGAAGAGTACGGCAAGGTCGTGACCTTCCTCGCCAGCCAGGCCGCGTCCTACGTCACCGGCTCGGTCATCCGCATCGACGGCGGCTACGTGTCCTCGATCTGACCCGTCCTCTGCCACACCCACGACTTTCAGGAGACCCCCATGACCATCTCCCGCACCGAGAACGGTGTCTACTCGATCGCCCCGACCCCGTTCACCCCCGACGGATCCGTCGACTACACCTCCATCGACCGCATGGTCGACTTCTACACCCAGGCCGGCGTCACCGGCCTGACCGTGCTCGGGGTCCTCGGTGAAGCCCCGAAGCTCACCCAGGAAGAATCCGTCGAGATCGCCTCCCGCATCATCACACGCGCCGACTTCCCCGTCATCGTGGGCGTGTCCGCTCCCGGCTTCGCAGCCATGAAGTCCCTCAGCGGCGCCGTCATGGATGCCGGTGCCGCCGGCGTGATGATCGCCCCGCTGCGCACGCTCCGCACCGACGACCAGATCACGAACTACTACCGCAACGCCAGCCAGGCCGTCGGCACGGACACCCCGTTTGTCATCCAGGACTTCCCACTGACGTTCTCGGTTGAAATGAGCGTCTCGGTTATCGCGCGTATCGCCAACGAGAACGCCAACGCCGTAATGCTCAAGCACGAGGACTGGCCCGGTCTCGAGAAGATCAGTGCCCTGCGCGCCCTCGAGGAAGACGGCGCGATGCCGCGCCTGTCGATCCTGTGCGGCAACGGCGGATCGTTCCTGGACTTCGAAACCGAGCGCGGCGCCGACGGCGCCATGACCGGGTACTGCTTCCCCGACACCCTGGTCGAGCTCGTCGGCTTGGCCGGTAAGGGGGAGCGCGACGCCGCCCACGACCTGTTCGACGCCCACCTGCCGTTGCTGCGCTACGAGCAGCAGCCCGGTGTCGGACTTGCTGTGCGCAAGTACGTCTTCCAGCGCCGCGGCGTCCTCGACTACGACGCGCAGCGCGCACCGGCGGGCAAGCTCACCGACACCGCACGCCAGGAAGTCGACTACCTGCTCGACCGGCTCGCCCGCCGCGACAGCAGGGCAGCGAACCTGCCCAAGTAGCGCTCGACGGCACAACAGACTTGCCGGCCCAGGGTGTGCATCCCGTACCCGATCGCCCTGGGTCGGCAATCCCACAACCTCATCGGCCTGCGTGAACCGATCACCCGTTCACGAGCGCCGCCAGCGTGCCCGCAGGCACCGCCCGGCCCTCCCCGCTGATAAGACCCGATAGAGGAGCACACGATGCCCGTCAGCGTCGCCCTTGCTCAATTCGTCATCGCACAAGCGCAGCGTCGCGCATCGATTCTCGAGATCCCAGTAGCAATCGCCCTGGCCGACCCGGCAGCCGAACTCATCGGCTGCCTCCGCTCCGACGGGGCCTCCGCCGACCTCCTCGACCGGGCGATGCACTCGGTGCAATCCGCCGCCAGAGGCCACTTCACGCGCTCCGGGTGCCGACATCCGCTCGGCCACGGGATCGCACTGCTGCCGGCGTGGCGGTCCGAGCCTTCCGCTCCCACGTCCTACCAGGCGATCCTCGCAGTGACCGCCGAGGACCCCCACGCCGCAGACGCCATCGCCTCCGGAGCGCTGTGCGATGTCGAAGCATTCGCCGAACGACACCGCCACCAACTCTCCGACGACTGAGACCCCGACCCGCACGTTCCCGGTGCGGACCGCTGAGCCCCGGTGAATCACCCACCCGGGGCCTGCCGTCGTTCGCCAGTCCATCACCGGCCGAGCCCGCAGCTACGTGCGACGGGTACCCCGAGCCAGACCATCATCGGCCGCGCTCTTCACGCTCGCTACCGGCTCTGCGGGCTTCGCCTCAGTGCTCGCGCCGCATCGGCTCCCGTGACCACCTCGCGTCGCCCGCATCCCGTGGATCCGCATGAACAATTCGGAGCACAAACATGCCGATTACAGCCAATTGACTCCGGCTATTGCGATTATTGTTCGATGATTGTATCTTCGAGAGAAGCCCAATGTGGTGCACAGCACACAGTCCGCAGGGCCCCGCACACGTCACCACCACGAACTCGGAGAGATTCCGCCGGTCGAAGCAGACCCGCACTCGAAGCGCATGCTGGTACTCAGCGCGCTGCTCACCGTTCCCGCCTTGCCACGAAGGAGTTCCCATGTCCAGCGATCTCGATCAGCCGCCGGGCGCATACCGCGACACCGTGATTCGCAAGATCAAGATTCGTGTACTGCCGTTCCTGGTGGTGCTGTACATCATGGCCTTCATCGATCGCGCCAACGTCGGCTACGCCGCGCTGGAGATGAACGCCGACCTCGGGATCACCAAAGCCCAGTTCGGATTGATCGCGGGATTGTTCTCGATCGGCTACTTCCTGTTCGAAGTGCCCAGCAACATGCTGATGCGCAAGGTGGGGGCACGTAAATGGATAGCCCGGATCCTCTTCAGCTGGGGCGCCGTGGCTGTCGCCACCGGTTTCGTGCACGACTTCACCCAGCTCGCGATCGCGCGAACGGTGCTCGGTATCGCCGAGGCAGGGTTCTTTCCCTGCGTGCTGCTGTACCTGACGCTGTGGTTCCCCGAACGTGAACGCGCCCGCGTCGTCGCCCAATTCATGATCGCGCTCCCCGTCGCCACCCTGATCGCCGGCCCGCTCTCGGGAATGATCCTCGACCACGTGCACTGGTTCGGGGTCTCGAGCTGGCGCTGGGTGTTCATCCTCGAGGGCATCCCGGCCGTGTTGCTGGGCATCGTCACCCTGTTCGTACTCGTCGACGGCCCGCACAAAGCCAAGTGGCTCACCCGCGAGGAAGCGGACTGGCTGACCGACACCATCGAGGCGGAGAACCGAGCGAAGCTCGCACACCATGGCAAGGTCTCGTTCCTGCGCAGCCTGGCCGGGATCCGCACCCTGTCACTGTCATTCATCTACTACAGCAAGTCCGTCGCCATCTACGTGCTCGCGTTCTTCACCCCCAGCATCATCTCCGGCCTCGGCGACCGGCTCAGCAACACCGCGGTCGGCTTCATCACCGCGATCCCGTACGCCGCTGCCGCGATCTTCATGGTCTGGTGGGCCCGGCACTCGGACCGAGGCGGTGAACGCCGCTGGCACGTCGGCATCCCGCTGCTCGTGGCTTCCGCCGGCTTGGTGTCGATGGTCTTCGTCCAGGACAGCCTGTGGTTCTCGGTGGTCCTGCTGGTCGTCATCACCGTCGCCGTCTACGCCACCTACGGACCGTTCTGGGCGCTGCCCTCGCTGTTCCTGACCGGACCCGCTGCGGCCGTCGGCCTCGCCTCGATCAACTCCCTCGCCAACCTGGGCGGCTTCGTCGGACCGTTCGGCTTCGGCGCCCTCGAAACCGCCACCGGAAGCATCTACTGGGGCCTGACCGCGGTCAGTATCACGCTGGTCATCGCCGCCGGCCTGGTCACCCGACTCCGGTTCGTGCGCGAGGCGGAGGCCAACGCTCGGGCCTTGGCCAACGCCGAGTTATCGGAAGCGAACAAGCAGGTCGAAGAAGTGTCCTAGCCGGACACGACGCACCCGAAGAACATCTCGGTCGGGTCGGGGCGGCACCAACGCGGTGTCGCCCCGACCCGTGTCCGGGGATCTTCGCCTCGGCAGCACGAAGAAGTACAACTGAAGTACAATCCGTGTAAGGCGTTGGGCAACTGGCACCGCGCGAGCACGGTTCGAAGTCGGATATCGAGAAGGAGTACCCGGTGGCGCAAACGAGTTCGGCCGTCTACGACCTGGTGCGCAGCCGAATCATGGCCGGCCATTACGGACCCGGCACCCACCTCACCGAGGGACAGCTCTGCCAGGAACTCGACGTCAGCCGAACACCCGTGCGTGCAGCCCTGCGTCGACTCGGCGACGAAGGTCTCATCCAGACGGAACCGAACCGGGGTGCCTTCGTCGCACAGTGGACCCAATCCGATATCGATGAAGTGTTCGATCTGCGATGCGTGCTCGAAGCCCGCGGCGCCAGCCTCGCCGCCCAGCGGCGCTCCTCCGACGAATGCGCAGACCTGCGCAAATCGGTCAAGGAAATGTCACGGATCGCCGAAGCCAAAAAGCCGACGTACAAGGACGATCTGCACCACAACAACCGCGAGTTCCACCTGCTCGTCCTGTCCGCGGCACGGTCACCGAGGCTGTACAAGATCACCGAACAACTCACCGCTACCTCTGTCACCCTCGGGACATTCTTCTACTATTCCGAGACCGACATCGCCCGCAGCATCCAGTTCCATCACGACATCGTCGACGCCATCGAACAACACAACTCCAGCGTCGCCGAATCACTGATGTCCGCACACATCGGCGTCGCACACGTCGCATTCGCAGCCGAGCGGTTCCGCGAATCCACAGAGGGCTGAGACTCGGAATCGGATCCTGGTGTCGCCTTCTCCTCATTCGCGGAAATACAAGCCGTGATGACATTACACGGCTCCGCGCTCGGTGATTGGCGTTGAGACGCGGGCCGTTCGGTGGCGTTGGCTTCCGAGGACCTGCTGATGGCTCCGCTCGCAGGTGCGTTTACGCGTCCCCTCCCCCTTTCCCGGTGAGCGGCCTGACCTGGGCAGCGGCCCAGGGCCTGGAGTCAGTTGTTCGTCCCGAAGCGGCGTAGGAGCGCCGCGGTGGTGGAGAGGAGCACGATGACGGTGCCGTACCAGTAGGTGGTGGTTGCGATTCCGAGGTGCGGGACGAGAAGGCCGGCAACGACGGCGGGTATGCCGAAGGCGGTGTAGCTGACGACGAAGATTGCGGCGAGCACCTCGGCGCGGTTCTCGGGTCGGGTGAGGGGAGTGATGGATCGTAGGACTCCGGAAAATGCGGTGCCGAAACCGGTTCCGGCGATCATGACGGCGAGATAGTACAGCGGGAGGGATTCGTGCGCGAGGGCGCCGAGCGTGCACGCGCTGCCAACAGCGAGCGCAGTGGTGCCGTACAGCGTGATGGTACGAGGGGTGCGGCGGCGGATCAGGTAGCCGGCCAGTGCACCCGCCCCGGCCAATAAAGTCACCACCAGGCTTTGCGGCAGGTGTGAGCTTCGCTGAAATTGGGTTGCCACGATGGCCGGTCCGAGCGAGAGATAGAGCCCCCCGGTCGCCCATCCGGCGAAGACTGCGGGTGCGCCCTGCAGGAACGTCGTCCGTATCTCCTTGGGTAGGTAGGCGCTGGGGCGCAGCGACGCCCACACCCCGTGGTGGCGTGGGGCTGTTTCGGGCAGGTACCAGATCCCCACTGCCATGAGGAGATACAGCCCAGCGAAGACGCCGAAGACTGCCGTGGACGTATCGTCGCCGACACTGTCGAGGACGATTCCGGCAATCAGTGCCCCGCTTGCGAGCCCGGTCATCGCGGTCACCGAGTTCCAGGCCGCGGCCGATCCCGGCCGGTTCCGAGGTTCGAGGTCGACCACCGTCGCAGCGAGCGTGGATAGCAGGAGACCGCTGGTGATGCCCTGCAGGATGCGGGCGGTGATGAACCCGGCGGCACTGTCCGCGTGCGAGAACAGCATGACGCTAAGTGCGAGCAGTCCGAACCCGACCGAGATCAAAGGCCGTCGGCCCACGTGGTCGGAGAGCGAACCGGCGACGAGCAACGCGGCCAACAGGGCGACCGCGTAGACGGCAAAAACGGTGGTGGTCATGACCGGGGTGAATCCGAGTTCGGCCTGAATCACCGGGTAGAAGGGGGAGGGGGCGCTCGCCCCGGCCATCATGGCCGTGGTTGCGGCCAGTACGAAAGGGAATCCCCTGCGCCCACGTGGACTGGCATCGGCCGCGGGAATGAGTGTTGGCACTGGAGGATTCGGTGCGTCGACCAGAAGGTTCGACTTATTTGGAACCATTAGCAAAGATTATAATATCTGGCGAAATGGTTCAACTATTATCGAACTATGACTGAGTCGACAACTCTTCCGCACCCGGATCGTGGGGCCATCGAACTCACGGCCGTGCTGTTTGCGCTCAGTGACAGAGCGCGGTTGGAGCTGGTGTGGCAGCTGTCGGACGGTCCTGTAGATATGGTTGACTGCTCGGCTCTCGGCGCGGACACACCGAAGTCCACGCGCTCGCATCATGTGAAGGTGCTGCGGGAGGCGGGTGTGATCATCAGTGAGTTGTGTGGGCGTAACCGTCGGCTGACGCTGCGCCGCGCCGATCTCGATGATCGATTTCCGGGGCTTCTCGGTGCGGTCTTATCGGCGCATCACCAGGGCTGATGTTGCTCGACGGGTTCGGCGGTCCCGCCCCGGTAGCGGGTCGAGCGCAGGCTCCACTCGCTACCGGGCCGTTTCGCACCGTCAGGAAAGGCGTTCGATGATGAGCGCCATGCCTTGACCGCCACCGACGCACATGGTTTCGAGTCCGAACTGCTTGTCGTGGAATTGCAGCGAGTTGATCAGGGTTGTCGCGATGCGCGCACCCGTCATCCCGAACGGATGCCCTACCGCGATACCGCCACCATTGACGTTGAGTTTGTCCATGTTGATGCCCAGTTCGCGAGCCGAGGGAATGACCTGGGCAGCGAACGCCTCGTTGATTTCGACGAGGTCGATGTCGTCGATGGTCAGGCCCGCGAGCACCAACGCCTTGCGGGAGGCTTCGATCGGCCCGAGACCCATGATTTCGGGGGATAGTCCGGACACCCCCGTCGACACGATCCGGGCAAGCGGTGTGAGCCCCAGTTCCGCTGCTTTGGTGTCGCTCATGATCACCAGGGCGGCGGCGCCGTCGTTGAGGGGGCAGGCGTTTCCGGCGGTGACGGTGCCGTCCGGGCGGAAGACGGGCTTGAGTTTCGCGACCGCCTCGAGCGTGGTTCCCGGGCGGGGGCCGTCGTCCTGGCTCACGACCGTGCCGTCCGCCAGGGTTACGGGCACGATCTCCCGGTCCCAGAATCCGTTGGCCTGGGACTTCTCGGTGAGGTTCTGCGACCGGACGGCGAATTCGTCCTGCTCAGCGCGGCTGATGCCCTTCAGTTGTGCGACGTTCTCGGCGGTCTGCCCCATCTGGATGTAAACGTCGGGGAGCAGTCCGTCGGCGCTCGGGTCGTGCCAGGTGTCGGCTCCGGCGTCGGCGCGGCGTTCGGACCGGGTGAGCGCGTCGGCGAAGCGCGGGTTCTTGGTGCCGGGCAGGCCGTCCGAGCGTCCAGCGGCCATGGAGCGGCTGACCGATTCCACGCCGGCCGAGATGAAGACGTCGCCTTCACCGGCCTTGATCGCGTGGAACGCCATCCGGGTGGTCTGCAGGCTCGAGGAGCAGTAGCGGTTGACCGTCGTACCGGGCACCTCCGTCAGGCCCGACAGAATGGATACCACGCGGCCCATGTTGTATCCGGCTTCTCCGGCCGGTTGTCCGCAGCCGAGGATCAGGTCGTCGATCTGGGTTCGGTCGAGCGCGGGAACCTTGTCCAAGGCTGCTGTGACCATTTGGGCGGTGAGGTCGTCGGGACGCACGTCTTTGAGCGACCCCTTCACGGCCCTGCCGATGGGAGAGCGGGCGGTCGACACGATGACTGCTTCAGGCATGAGTGTTCGTCTTTCTCTTGAATGCGGCTGCGGCGGAGCCGATGAGCGCGCTGAGGTTTCCGTAGTCGGGGAAGAGGGAGTGCACGTGGTGGACGACGTCCCGCGCGGTGTCCTTGTCGTCGACGGCGCCCATGAACGCTTCGATGAACGCGCGGGTCCCGCCGAGGGAGGCAGTCGGGTCGTCATCAGGGAGGTCGGGGCGTTTGTGGCCGGCGACGACGATTCGGGGAGACAACGCGGCTACCTCGTCGATACTGGCGATCCACTGCGGCCACTCGTTCGGGCCGGAGGCGGCAAGAAACGGATTGATCCCGTTGTAGACGATGTCGCCGGCGATCACCGCCTCGATCGCCGGGATGTGGACGACCGTGTTGTGCGGGATGTCGCCCTGGCCGATCGTGAGGATCCGCAGCTCCTCTCCGTCGAGAGGCAACACGGTGCCCTCGAGCGGCTCCGGGACGGCCGAATTGTCCAGTGCGAGGCCGCCGAACATCGCCGTCCAACGCCTCCGGGTGAGTTCGAGGTCCTGGGCGATCTTCTCCGCGACAGCGGGGACCGCCACTGCACGTGCCTGGGGGAAGCGTGTCAGCAGCCATTCGAGTCCGAGGTAGTGATCCGGGTGCGCGTGGGTGATGTAGATGGTGGTCAGCGACCGTGCGGATCTTTCGAGGCGAGAGGTGATCTCCTGCACGTCCTCGAGGGTGTATCCGGTGTCTATCAGGACCGCCTCGGTTGGGCCGAGCACCAGGGTCGCCGTCGTGGGGGAGAACGAGCCCCCGGCGGGTAGGTCGCGTTGCGGACTGGTGTAGACGTCGAGTGTCAGGGTCGGCATAGAGGTCACCTTGTGGTCGAGTGGATTCGGTGCCGGACGGTCACCGAGGACAGCGCGGCCTGGGCCCGGTCGAGCAGCGCCGGGTCGTCGGCGAGCAGTCGCACGACGACGTCGATTCCCGCGGCGCCTTGATCCTGGGAGTGCAGCTCGTATCGGCTGTGTAGTCCGGCCTCGTCGAGCAGTCGCGTGAAGGCACGTTCGACCGCGTCCACCCGCAGTTGGTTCTTCAGGATCTTGCCGACCGGCGATTTCGGCAGTTCGTCGAGGACGAAGAACTGCTTGGGCTGTGCTGCGCGTTCGCGCACCCGCTCCCGCATGTGCGAGGCCAGTTCGTCGACATCCAGATGCGCGCCCTCGACTACGACAACATAGGCGACCGGTACCTCCCCGGCATCGGGATCCGGCATCCCGACCACCGACGCCTCGGCGACGCGGGGGTGTTCGAAGAGGGCTTCCTCCACCGGGGCGGGATCGATGTTGTGGCCGCCACGGATGATCAGATCCTTGGCACGCCCGGTGATCCGGAGGAACCCGTCGGCGTCGATGCTGGCGAGGTCGCCGGTGTTCAGCCAGCCGTCGTCGAGGACGACCCCGTCGTTCTGTCGGGCGTCGAGATAGCCCGCGAACACCCCGGGGCTGCGCAGCAGCAGGATTCCCGGCTCGTCGGTGGCGCACTCGTGGTGTTCGCCGTCCGGGTTCTGCTGGACGATCCTGGCGGCGGTGTACGGTGCCGGAATCCCGATGATGCCGGGTCGCGGCTCCACCCCCCGTGGGCAGCCC
This sequence comes from Rhodococcus sp. JS3073, assembly GCF_026810085.1. Taxonomy (NCBI): domain Bacteria; kingdom Bacillati; phylum Actinomycetota; class Actinomycetes; order Mycobacteriales; family Nocardiaceae; genus Rhodococcus; species Rhodococcus sp. JS3073. Next base: position 865,017 of record NZ_CP113952.1, read on the forward strand.
ACGACCGCGCCGGAGGTCTCGGTCAGGCCGTATCCCTCGGCGATGCTGACTCCGGTGAGGGCTCGGAAGCGGTCCGCCACCTCCATGGACAGCGGCGCGGATCCGCTCGTGACTCGGTCGAGGGTGTGGTTCGCCGGGACTGTATCCGGCCGCTGGACGAGCCTGTTGGCGATGGTCGGCAACAGGGGCACGCTGGTTACCGAGAACCTCTGCACAATCGGCCAGAAGTTGTCGACCACCCCGGGTCCTCGCCACCCACCCGATGTCGGGAAGATGTCGGTCCCACCGAGGGCCAGCCCGGTGAGTTGCGTGACGGCGATCCCGTGAACATGGAACGTCGGAGAGGCGCAGAACCGCACCGAGCCTACCGGCACCTGGTGCGATACGGCCATACCCCACGAGGAGTAGATCTGGCCGCCGTGGGTGACCCGGGCCAGTTTCGGGGTGCCGGTAGTGCCACCGGTGCCAAAGATCGCTCCGACGGTGTCCCACTGGATGTTCCTGGGTTCGATCAGTGCGTCGCCGGGGTGCTGGTCGAGTTCGTCGACCAGTTCGAGGAATCGCACACCACCGGGTACGGGGCCGGATCGCGAGCCGCCGGCCCGGATCACCGTGTCGACGGTCGGTGCGTGGGCGAGGATCGCCTCGATCTTGGGCCACACATCCGTGGGGGCGTCGCCGCCGAAGCTGACCAGGATCGTCGATCCGGCGGCGGTGATGAGTTCGCCGAGCAGTTCCGGCTCGAGCATCCAGTTCAGCGGATTGGCGATTCCGGCGGTCTGGGCGCCCCACAACGCGAACTGTGGTTCGGGCGTGTTGGCCGTCAGGATCGACACGACGTCCTCGCCGCGAACGTCGAGGGAGTGAAACAGGTTCGCGGCCTGGGTGATCCGGTGCAGTACCTGCCGATGGGTGATGTGTTCGACGTCGTCGAGATCATTCATGTCAGGGAGGTAGGTGAAGGCGATCGCATCCGGGTCGATCGTGGCGCCGTTGCGGATGTAGTCGTACACACTGGTCGGGAGGCCTCGCTCCGAGAGCGGGGTTCGCTCGTACTCTTCGATCTTGGCCCGGCTCGACACATCCTGCATGGCCCAATAGGGCGGGATGGGTGCGCCTGCAGTGCCGTCACAGTCACTTGTTCGATCGTTTTCGCGGGTCGCACTCTGTGCGTTGATCATCTGGGGTTCTCCGTCGCTTCCAATCGTGGCTGCCTGCGTCGATGACCGACTACGCCTTGGCGGTGAAGCGACCGAATGCGGCCTTCGCGTCATCGCTCACAAGTCGCTCGGCGAACACCGTGTACTCGTCGGTGAGCGCGTCGCGCACGGCTGTATGTCGGTGCTTGCGGAGCAGTGCCTTCGTCGCTTCGATAGATCCGGCCGGAAGTGCGGTGAGACCTGTTGCTCGGTCCAGAGCTTCGTTCAGTGCAGCTCCCTGGTCGACGACACGATTGATCAATCCGGCCTCGGCCGCAGCACCGGCGCCGAATATCTCACCCAGCAACAGCAGTTCCGCGGCACGTTTGTCGCCCGCAAGGCGGGGCAGTAGATAGGTCGATGCGCCCCTCTGGGCTCAACCCCAGTGAGGTGAAGGGAAGCCGGAATCGGGCGCCGTCGCCGGCGAACGCGAGGTCGCAATGCAGCAGCATGGTGACCCCGATGCCCACCGCGTAACCCTCCACCGCGGCGATGACCGGCTTGCGGGCATCAAGGAGAGCACCGAACAGCAGCGTTCCGCCGCGCGGCTCCGGTTGCGGGGTGCGCCGGAAGTCGTCGATGTCGTTGCCGCTGGTGAAATTTCCGTCGGCACCGGTAAGCACGATTACACGTACGGTGGGATCGTTGTCGGCCTGCTCGATTGCGTTGGCGAGTGCGACGTAGGTCGCGTGATCGAGGGCGTTGCGGCGAGTGGGTCGGTCGATCGTCATCAACCGCACGCCGTCCCGCACGTCCTCGATGCGCAGGCTTCCGTGATCGCCGGCCGACGGTGCGCTGCGGGGCGACGATGCTGCCTGCTGAATGCTCGTCATCAAATTTTCTCCTTGCGTTCCAAACGATTCAGGGAAGAAGTAGGGATTAGGTTTCGGCCACGCAGGCCGGCTTGTCGCTGCCTGCTCGCTCGATCGTGATTCGTGTGCGGCATCGGGTGCCGGATGTGCCGGTAGTGAGGTCGCGCGACTCCACGCCGGCGCGGAGTCGCGACCCCACCCGCACGACCGAGGGGAACCGCACCTTCTCGCTTCCGTAGTTGATGCTCATGGTGAGACCGTCGACCTTGTACACCTGCCACACAAGGGGCGGGATCAAGGACACGGTCAGAAAGCCGTGGGCGATCGTGGTCCCGAACGGCCCGTTGGCAGCCCTCTGTTCGTCGACATGGATCCACTGGCGATCGCCGGTGGCCGCCGCGAAGCGATCGACCTGGCTCTGAGTGACCTGGTGCCAATCGCTGTATCCGAGATGGGTACCGACGACTTCCTCGAGTTCGGAGATCCCAGCGAAGGTTCTCACACCGCCTCCGTGTCTGCTGTCGTCGCCGGGAGTACCCGGAGTCGATCTCTGTCGGGGTTGATGAACGTCAGCGCGAGCAGAGCGAACACTCCGGCGGCCGCACCGAGAATCTGGAAGGAGAGCGCGAACCCGTCCGCCTTTGTTGCGGCGTGGTCGACGATGACTCCGGCCAGCCAGGGGGCGATCAGGCCGCCGACCGACATGATCGCCATGTACACCCCCAACGTTCCGGCCAGCTGCCGCTGGGGGCAGATCACGCTGACCGCGGTATTGAGCAGCGGAGCGGCACCAGATGCGACACCGTAGGCCAGCGAGATCATTGCAACCACCACCAGAGGTGAGTCGACGTACGGGACGAACAGCAGGATCACGGCGCCGAGCGCTACACCGGAGGCGGCGACGACCGCGCGCGCCCGCCGTATGGTGGAGCCGCGGGCGATCAGGCGGTCGCTCACGCGCGAGATCGTCAGCATGTAGACGAGGGCGAAGATGCTGGGGATCCCGAACATCGACCCTGCCTGCTGGGCTGAGAAGCCCAGTCCGAGTTCGAAGTACGACGGCAGCCAGGTCAGAATCACCGTCTGCAGCGCGTAATAGGCCATGAACAGCAGGGCGCCGAAGATGAAGGTGGGCGTGCGGAAGATGGACAGCCACGGCACGGTGTTGTCGGACTGCTGCTCGCCCGTGGACTTGGCGGCCGGCGCCAAATGCGGTCCTTGCGACCAACTGGTCACCCACAGGATGCACCACAGGGCACCCATGATCGCCATGGTGATCAGGGCGGCCCGCCAGCCGAAGGAAACGGTGATGTAGGTCAGCAGTGGCGCGAAGACGATCTTGGCGATCGAGACGGAGCTGAGAAGAAGCGCACTGGGGAAGCCGCGCTTGTCCGGTGCATGCCAGGAGTACACCGCGGTGTGCATGAGGGCCGCACTCGGGCCTTCGGCGAAGCCGAGGAGCATCCGGCTGGCGATCAGCACCGCGAGGGTGGCCGACAGCACCACTGGCAGGACTGTGGCTGACCAGACCAGCGCGAGCGCCAACAGTGCCCAGCGCAGACCGAACCACCGGCTCAGGAGCCCTGAGGCGAAGCCGCCGATGGTGAACATCAGGAAGAACAGGCTGCCCACCATGCCGATCTGCGACGACGTCAAGCCCAGCTCACGAGCAAGCGGCTGGGCGATGATGCCGTACACGGCCTTGTCGGCGTAGTTGATCATGTACAGGAGAATGACCACCGCGGTCATCGACCAGGCAGTTCTCCGAGTCCCGGTCGACTGCGCGGCTGCCGTCTCCTCGAGTTTTCCGACGGTCACTGGATGTTTCCTTCCGAATGCGGGGCCGGTAGGCGCCCCGACGATGACGACACCCCCCGATGTCCGTGGCATGTGATCCGCGCCACGAAGAGAATTCTCGCCGGATGCCGTCACGGTGTCTGTAGGACAACCGAGGCCGCTCGTGTCGGAATCTTCTGACACCGCTTCCGGATGGCTGCCCGCAGGAAGAGAAGAGACTGTTCCTCTACCTGCGGGCAGGCCGATACCGGTGTCGGCCTACCCAGCTCCGAACGGGAGACGACACCGGTATGAACTGCCGCGCTGCGCCTTTCGCGCAGTGGCGGTCTACTGGAAGGTGGTTTCCCCGTCGCGGACGAGCTTTTCGAGCAGCGGCGCGGGAGTCCAGCACTCCCCATGCGTTGCTTCGAACTCGCGGATCTTGCGGAGCACCTCGGCAAGGCCGAGGTGCTCCGCGTAGTACATCGGCCCACCCCGGTAGGCCGGGAAGCCGTACCCGTCGACGTAGACGACATCGATGTCGGACGCGCGCTGAGCGATGCCCTCACCGAGGATCTTCGCGCCCTCGTTCACAAGCGCGAGGATGCACCGGTCGACGATCTCGGCGTCACTGATCTCCCGGCGCTCGATCCCGTCTTCTGCGGCGCAGCGCCGGATAACCTCCTCGACCACCGGATCAGGCACCGGATTCCGGCTGCCATCCCCGTACCGGAAGTATCCGGCAGCGGTCTTCTGTCCGAAGCGGCCACTCTCACAGAGAACGTCGGCAACCCGTGAGTACCGCAAGTGCTTGGGCCGCGTCGGAGCCAGGCGCTTGCGGGCTGCCCATCCGATGTCGAGCCCGGCCAGGTCGGACATGGCGAACGGTCCCATGGCGAGGCCGAAATCCCTTAGGACGCTGTCGATCCGATCCGGCGTGGTGCCTTCTTCGAGAAGGAAGTCCGCCTCGCGGCGGTACGGCGAAAGCATCCGGTTCCCGATGAACCCGTCACACACCTTCGACAACACCGGAACCTTCGCGATCTTCTGCGCGAGCGCCAGGCTCGTCACGACGACGTCGTCCGCCGTCGCGTCGCCGCGCACCACCTCGAGCAACTTCATCACATTCGCCGGACTAAAGAAGTGCAGACCGATGACGTCCTGCGGCCGGGAGACCGACCGGGCGAGTTCGTCGACATCCAACCGGGAGGTGTTCGAGGCCAGCAGCGCGCCCGGCTTGCAGAGGGCATCGAGTTTCGCGAACACCTCCTTCTTCACTGCCATGTCCTCGAAGACCGCTTCCACGACGAGGTCCGCCGTGGACGCGGTTCCGAGTTCGAGGCTCGGCGCGATCAAGGCGATTCGCTGCTCCACTTGTTGCGCGGTCAGCCGACCCTTTGCGGCGGTGGCCTCGTAGTTACGACGGATTGTCCTGACTCCGCGATCGAGAGCATCGGTGTTCTGCTCGATCAGATCTACCGGGAAGCCTCCGTTGGCGAAGGCCATCGCGATACCCGTGCCCATGGTGCCGGCGCCGATCACAGCAATCCGGTTGATCGGCCGTGGAGCCGTGGCACGGTCGATGTCGGCGACCTTGGCCGCTTGTTTTTCGGCGAAGAAGACGTGGCGCAGTGCCTTCGCTTCGGGGCTGTCGACCAATCGCACGAATGCGGTGCGTTCGAGCGCCAGGCCTTCTCCGATCGAGTGAGTGGTGGCAGCCTCGACCGCATCGATTGCCGCGAGCTGTGCCACCCCATTGCGCGTGCTCGGCCGAACGCGGCGGCGGGCGGCGTCAAAGTCGACGCCCTCACTGCTGGCCGGCGGGCGATCGTCGATGAGCGGGGCCCCCGCGCCCTCGGGGACGCTGTTGCTCAGGAAGGCCAGTGCAGCGTCGAGGGGGTCACCGGCCACACAGTGGTCCATGATCCCGAGTTCGGCGGCGCGGGCAGCGGTGACGGTGGCACCGTTCTGGATCATCTCCAGGGCCTGCCCGGTGCCGATCAGCCGCGGCAGGCGCTGGGTGCCGCCGGCCCCGGGGAGCAGACCCACGTTGACCTCGGGAAGCCCGATCGTCGCCCCGGTCTGGGCGATGCGGTAGTTGCACACCAACGCCAGTTCGAGGCCGCCGCCGAGGGCGAAGCCGTGGATGGCGGCCACCACCGGTTTGCGCAGAGCCTGAATTTGGTCGAACACCTCCGAGACGGACGGCTTCACGGCGGCGGCCGGTGTTCCGAACTGCCGCAAATCTGCCCCGCCGCAGAATCCCTTGCCGTCACCGACGATGACCACTGCTCGGATCGCATCATCGTGCGCCGCGGAGATCCCTGCGGACAGTCCGGTGCGGATGGTGTCACCGAGTCCGTTCACCGGGGGATTCGCCAGCCGGATCACCGCGACATCACCTCGCACCTCGTACTGCACGGTCGGTGACAGGTTGACGATCTGCGTTGTCTCACTCATACGAAAGCTCTTCTCTTTCTGATCCGGTTCAGCGACCCTGGAACACGGCTTCACGCCGCTCGATGAAGGACTGGATACCTTCCTTGCAATCCTCGGAGTTCATCACTTGCTCGCGAATGACCGGGATCTGCGCGATCGCGGCCTGCTCGGCCGCGTCCAGGAAGGCCATCGCACCGACCTTCGTCGCGCGGATCCCCAGGGGTGCGTTCTTGCAGATCTGACGGGCGAGTTCGATCGCGCGGTCGATCTGCTGCCCGAACGGTACGACCTCCTGGACGAATCCCATCCTCAGGGCGGTATCGGTGTCGAACTGGTCGCACAAGAACAGGTGGTACATCGCGTTTCCCCAGCCGGTGCGCGTCAGGTAGCGGAAATGGGCGCCACCGATCGGGGCGATGCCCCGCTTGGATTCGAGTTGCTGGAAGCGCGCCGTGTCGGCGGCCACGACGATGTCGGCGGCGAGCATCATCTCGATGCCCACCGTGAACGTGAGGCCCTGGACGACCGCGATGACCGGCTTGCGGCATCGACGGCCGAGCCCGAACGGATCGACCTTCGCGGGATCGCGGGGCTTCGCCGTCGCATTCGGACCGAAGAACTTGGGCATGTCCAGGCCAGCGGTCGTATCCTTGCCCGCCGAGCAGAACACGGCCACCCACAGATCGTCGTCGTCATCGAACGTCGTCAGATGCTCGCTCAGCTGTTCCATCATCTCCGGGGAATACGAGTTCTTCTTCGCCTCGTTCTCGACGGTGATCACGGCGATCCGGCCGTCGATCCGCAGGGTGACTTCGCCGGGCTTCGTGTCGGTGGTCATCGGGTACCTTTCGTGGAAGACAAAATAGGGCGGTCAGATCGCCGTGGCGCCGCCGTCGACGGCCAGAATCTGGCCGGTGATGTGCTTGCCGGCGTCACTGGCAAAGAGCAACGCGGCACCCTTGAGGTCGTTCTCGTCGCCGATCCGGCCCTGCGGAATGCGCGCGGTGATCGAGTCGAGCCGCTTCTCCAGCGTGCCGCGGGTCATGTCGGACGGAAAGAAGCCGGGTGCCAACGCATTCACGGTGATGCCATGGGGAGCCCACTCCGCGCCGAGGGCTCGGGTGAAGTTGATGACCGCGGCCTTGCTGGTGTTGTAGGCGATCGTCTTCGCGCCGGTGGGGGCGTTACCTTTCATGCCTGCGATCGAGGCGAGGTTGATGATTCGCCCGTAACCGGCCGGGAGCATTGATCGCTTGCCGATCTGCTGCGACAGCAGGAACAGCGAGCGGACGTTCAAATTCATGACCTTGTCCCACGCGGCGAGCGGGAGATCCTCGGCCGGCGACCCCCAGGTTGCACCGGCGTTGTTGACAAGGATGTCGATCGTGCCGACTCGCTCGAGGGCCTCGTCCGCCAACCGCAGGACCTCCTCCTCGCGGCTCGAGTCTGCGGCGATCCATTCACACTTGATTCCCTTGGCGGACAAACGCTCCTGCGCGCTGCGCAAGGAGTCGGCCTTGCGTGAGCTGATCACCACGCGAGCGCCCTGCTCACCGAGTGCCTCGGCGATCTGCAGGCCGAGGCCACGCGATCCCCCAGTGACAAGGGCGGTGCGTCCGTCGAGAGCAAACAAATTCTTGGTGTTGGTCATCGTGTGCGGCCTTCTGTGATCGTGCCTCGAAGAATCGATGTCATCGAGGCGTGCGGAGAGGAGGAGAGTCCAGTGGTGACGCGGCGGAACCCTTAGAAGGCAATGGCTGCGTCGTCCATCAAAATCCTTGTGTCCGAGCGGGCTCGGACCAGCAGCGAGAACGTATCGGGCAGCAGCTTGTCGAAATAGAAGCGCGCGATGGCGAGTTGCTGACGGTGAAAGTCGGTGGCCTGATCGCCCAGTTGCAGCACGGTGTCCGCGGCACGCGCCCAGAAGTAGGCGAGTACGTAGTAACCGACGAGATTGAGGAAATCGACCGCACTGGTCCCGACCCGGCAGTCGTCATCCTGCGCCCAACGGGCCAGGTCGGTGACGAGGGTGTCGATCTCCCCGGCCAGCGTTATGAGAGCGACCCGGAAGAGATCCATCTCCTGCCGGCCGTCGAGTGTCTGTGCATAGCCACTGACCATTTCGACGAGCTGCTTGAACCGGCGACCGCCGTCGCTGAGTACCTTCCGTTGCAGCAGGTCGTGGGACTGCACACCGTTGGTCCCCTCATAGATCGGGAGAATCCGGGTGTCCCGGAAGGTCTGCTCGGCGCCGTAATCGGCGATGTAGCCGGCGCCGCCGTGGACCTGCATCCCCAACGAGGCAGAATCGACCGCACGATCGGAGACGAATGCCTTGGCCACCGGGGTCAGCAGGGACAGCATGTCTTCGGCGTACTCGCGGACCGACGGATCGGGCGACGACTTGCGGAGGTCGACCTGCAATGCCAACCAGTACAGGAACAGCCGCGATCCACCCGACCAGGACTTCTGGGTGAGCAGCATGCGCCGCACATCCGGTTGATCGATGATCGGGTCCGCGGCCTGATTCGGTGTGCGCATCGACTCCGGGGCCCGAGACTGGATGCGTTCACGGGCGTACGTCAGGGCCTTCTGGTTCGCCACCTCGTTCATCCCGAGCGCTTGCACACCGGTGCCCAGCCGGGCGCCGTTCATCATCACGAACATCGCCGCCAAACCCTTGTTCACCTCGCCGACGAGGTGTCCGACGGCGTTGTCGAAGCGCAGCACGCAGGTCGCGCTTCCGTGCAACCCCATCTTGTTCTCGATGCTGTCGCAGAACACACCGTTGCGGTTGCCGACGGCGCCGTCGGGGTCGACCGTACGTTTCGGGACGACGAACAGGCTGATACCCCGGGTGCCCTTGGGGGCATCCGGGGTCCTGGCCAGCACGAGGTGCACGATGTTCTCGGCAAGGTCGTGTTCACCGGACGTGATGAACATCTTCGCCCCCTTGATCCGGTAGCTGCCGTCATCGGCCGGTACCGCGCGGGTGGTGAGTAGGCCCAGGTCGGTGCCGCAATGCGGCTCGGTCAGGCACATGGTGCCGGTCCACTGACCGGAGGCCAGTTGCGGCAGGTAGCGGCGCTTGAGTTCCTCTGACGCATTGGCGTTGAGGCATCGGTACGCGCCGGCGGACAGGCTCGTGTAGAGGGTCCAGGAGGGATTGGCCGACGCGAGCATCTCCTTGATAGCGGAACCGACGGTGGACGGCATACCACCGCCGCCGTGCTCGACATCGCAGTCCACAGCCGGCCACCCGCCGGCGACGTACTGGTCGTACGCCTTCTTGAACCCCGGGGGAGTCACCACCGTGTCGCCGACCAGACGGCACCCGTCGCGGTCACCCACGGTGTTGAGCGGAGCGAGTATGCGAGCACAGAAGTCGCCGGCACCCTCGATCACTCCGTCGATGGTGTCGCGGTCGACGTCGACCCCGGCGCCTTGAAGCGTAGCGGCGGCGTCGAGCACCTCGTGCAGTACGAACTGCATCTCACGGATCGGAGGTGTGTAGTTCATCGGGTTTCGGCCCTTCCCACTGGTATGCCTTGGCAAGGCCGATACTTCCGCGGTTCGCCCCTCGGTGTCTGTCGGAAGAACACCACGCTCGGCGTCGGAGTTATCCGACACACATCGACATCGATCGTCCGATCGTCACGCCGGAAATGCCGATCACGGGTTCTGCGTAAACCCGCCCGGCATCGGCACGCCCGGAAAATTCCAGGGTCCGGCGGTGCTCGGCGGGTCGCTACCATCAGGACCGACTATTCGGGAAGGGCACCGAGAAAATGATCAACGTGTTGCTCGTGGACGACCACACCATCTTCAGAGCCGGACTTGTGCGCCTACTCGAAGAAGACCGCAGCATCGACTCCGTGATGCAGGCCGCCGACGGAACCACCGCGTTGAAACTCATCCGAGAACATTCGTTCAGTGTGGTTCTCCTCGACATCAACCTACCGGTCCGCAGCGGTCTCGAACTCCTGCCCGCGATCGCGCGCATCGCACCGCATCTGCCGGTCATCATGTTGAGCATGTACTCGGCCAAGCAGTACGCGCTTCGCGCCTTCGAGGCCGGCGCGAGCGGCTATGTGTCGAAGGACATGGACGCCGAGGTGCTCATCGCCGCGATCCGTAAAGTGGTGGCGGGCGGCCGGTACATCACTCCCGACGTTGCGGAGCAGATGCTCGAGAACGTCGACGTCCTGCAGAGCGAAAATCGGCACCTGACACTGTCGGAGCGTGAATATTCGGTCATGATGCAGATTGCCAATGGCGTCAGTCTGACCGCTATTGCGCAGGAAATGCACGTCAGTATCAAGACGGTCAGTACCTACAGGTCCCGGCTGCTGAAGAAGATGGGGCTGGACGGAAATGCGGCGTTGGTGCAGTACGCGGTACGTAATCGACTCATCGATTGACCCCCCCGGTGCTCGTGGCTACTTCGCGAACGCCCACGGGACCCGTACCTCGATGCGTGCGCCACCCGCGGTCGAGTTTCCGATCGTCGTGTGCCCTCCGATACGCCGGGCGCGTTCGCAAATTCCCGCCAGACCCAGCCCGTCGGTCGACTCCTCGATTGAGGTCGGAAGCCCGACGCCATCGTCTTCGATCGTCGCCTCGAGGGTGTCGTCGTCACGCACGAGCGTGATGGTTACCTTCGTCGCAGATGCGTGTCTGGCGACGTTCGTCAACGCTTCCTGAATGATCCGGAACAGGTCTCGTTCCGACGCCGGGTCGGCCGCGGACTCGGTCTGCGGAACGGTGACCGAACAGCAAATGCCGTAGCGTGCCTGGAACTTCGCGGCGTGATCGCGGATCGCGTCGAGCATGCCCAGGTGATCGATGAGGGAAGGGCGCAGCTCATCCGAAATCCGGCGCACCGCGTCGATCGCTTCCTGCGCCGTACCGGAGATCTCGTGCGTCAACTGCAATAGTCCAGCGATGTCGGTGGGCTCCGATCGGGTTCCGGAATTCGGCGCATCCGCATCCGTAAGGCGTCGCCGCAGTCGCGCAACATCGAACTTCAACGCCGTCAGCAACCCCCCGATATCGTCGTGCAGCTCCAGGGCGATGTGCGCGCGCTCGGTGTCCTGAATCGTCTCGACGGCCGACATCAACGCCCGCAATTGCGATCGAGACGCCTCAATGTCCTTGAGCGCCTTCTCGCGTTCGGTCACATCGATACCGATCCCCACGACCGCCGACCGGTTGCGATAAATCACCTGCCGCCCATGGATCTCGATCAAACGAGGGCCTCGGCGTCGGACATTGGCACGAATGAGAAAATGAGACCCCTGGTCCGAGCCCTGAACTCGCCTTTCGTATTGCGCCACCAAACTCTGGCGTTGCTCAGGCGGAGCAACATCTGCCAACGGTCTACCGATGAACCGTGCAGGCGTGGTCCCGAAAAAGTCCGCGAACTTATCGTTCACGTACTGCATCGTGCCGTCCTGAATAAGATAGATACCAGCAACAGACTGCTCGACAATACCGTGAAACAATTGCGCGATATTTGCATGATCGCCGTCTTCGAATCCGTTCACCGCTCATACTTTCCGTCTCGTATTCGACTCTGCGCACGAACAACCGCTCGAGGGTCGTCACTTAGCCTGTTCCAGCGGCCTGGCTACCTCTGCAGGGCGCGGGCTGCAGGGCCGGGGACCGCCTGTGCATCACGTGGATGCTGCAGGTCATGTCCACCGGTGCAGCGCACAATCGCCTCGACCGGGTTTCCGCACTCGCGGTGTTGCACGGTCACCGCGGGACCCTCTGGATCGATGCGGTACTGGTCGCCCCACTGCATCAGGGCGATCAGTACCGGATACAGGCCACGACCTTTGGTGGTGAGTCGGTACTCTTGCCGCGTTCGCCTACCCGATTCTCGGTACGGCACCGTCTCGAGCACCTCGGCGTCGACGAGCCTTCGCAGCCGATTCGACAGTACTGGCTCCGAAATACCTGTGTGCCAGCGTATCTGGTCGAAACGGCAAACGCCGTTAAACAGCTCGCGGAGCACGATCATGGACCATTTATCGCCGACGACATCCAGCGTTCGCTGGATCGAGCAATTGTCAGTGCTGTAGTCGAGCCAGTGCATGTACGTAGCCTATCTGAATGTTATTTTGACAGTCAGCTCCCGAGGATCCTAGCTATAGACCCAACAGTTTGGAGGGGAGCACTCCACTCGGGGCGCCTTGCTTGGGCTGGGGCCGTGGTGCCACCGATGGGACGGCGGCCGCAGTGCCGACCGTCGTCGGTTCGACTCCCTGCGTGCTGCATTCGCGAAAGGCTTGGCCCGGTTTGCATGCGGCACCTCATGGCAGAGTTACGGCCGCTGTTGCAGGGTGCGGGGGACGGTGCTGTGTGCGCGGAGCCAGGTCTCGATCGTCGGGTCGATCCATCCGAGGATGGTGAGGAGTTCGTCGTGGAGGGCGGCGATGTCCTTGCCGGTGTCCCCGATGGTGGGTCCGTGGATGGGTTCGTGGTGGGCGATGCGGTTACGCAGGGTGTTGAGGTGATCGAGACGGGTGTAGACGTCGCTGCGGCGGCGCGGTGTTTGGTGGGGGTAGGCGTGCCGCAGGCTGGGTGTCCACAGTGTTGCCTCGTAGGACCTCGAGTGCAGGAAGCGCCAGAACCCGAACATCAGCTCGGCGACCACGCGGCCGTCGGTTTCTGGCCGCCGTCCGCGCGTTGCGCGGGTGCGGGCTTTGGTGACATCGTCTGCCGACCGCGGGGACAGGGCGGGGTGCCGATACCAGGGGACGGTCGAGTTCTGCCTGGCCGCCCACTGTTGGAGCTGGCGGTGGCAGGCGTTGCGCAGGATGACTTCGAAGTAGCTGAAGTCTGCGAAGAGTGCGGCGCTGACCTGGGTGTTCCATTCGTACAGGTCGAGAGCGCGATCGATGTTTCCACCCGCCGCGCGCAGGTAGGGAGCCAGCCTTTCGCTGGTCAGCCCGGTTTGCAGGCTGGTAACAAGGGCAGGGGGGCGGTTCGTCATCTCACTCCGGGTCGTGTACCGTTGATCGCGAAGACCCCGGATCGGCCTCTGCACTTCGTGCATGTCACCGGGGTTTTGTACTTTCTGGGGTTTCTACGATCCGTTCAGGTGGCCGGCGGATCCGCCCCCATCGTCCGGGCTTCCCTCACCACCAGCGTGAGCGTCCCAAGCTCCCTCGGGCGGCGGACTCATGGTCGGATCCCACGGCGATCGTGCGAGGCTGTCGAGCTCATCGAGAACCTGATCGACACTGGTGGTCGGGATGCGGAAGTCCTCGCCCTCCGACGCCCGGAGGCGGTCGCGTACGTAGGCGAGCATGGCGAGTTCACGCTCGAGGTCTGCTGCGGTTCGGTGGCTCACGACCCAATCCTGCCCTGAGCCGGTGGTGATCGAAATCGTGCCCTTCAATGGGTTCGCGAAGAAGGCCGCCGGTGCGGCGTTCACACCCAACCCCTACTTCAGGGGACATGCCGTCGCTGCAGGTCAACAGCCAGAACGGTGACACTCCGTCCGAGGGTGAGTGGATCGGATTTCCCACCGTGGGTTTCGGTATGCTCGAGTCGTCGTCAGCAACGCTGACGGTGCGCGTGGGAGCGAGTTACTGGTTTGGTCACCGGAATGCTTCTCCCTCGGTAGACCCGTCCTCTGGTTGGGTCCGAGCGTGGCAGGCCGTCAATTGGGACATTAATGCCTGCCACGCTTCGTCATATCTGGGGTGTGTTCGACGCAGCGGGAGGGGATCTGGTGGCGTACAACGTGAGTCCGGACGCGCCTCCGACCCGGTTGGATCCGGAGGCCGGCACCAGCAGCACGCCCGCATCGAAGCCCGCCGGCTATCGCCCGGCCGCCGCGTACAAAGACCGCGCACAGGAGCGTGATTCGGCGCGGGAACTGGACCGGATGGTCGAGGATGCCGAATTCACCCGTGCTCGGAAAGACCTGGAGCGGGCCTTCCCCCGAGCGACAGTGCCCGAGGTCTCCGAACGTAAACGCCGGGACTTGTCGATCCCGGATTCGATTCGCCAGCCGCTGAGTTCACGTCAGCGCAAGGTGCGCTCGGTGAACAAGCACAGGGCGCAGTCGCGGTTGCCGGCGGTCGGTTACACCGCCGTGCAGACCCTGATCGACAACCCGGACCGGTGGAACAACGTCGGCGAAGCCTTGTCGAAGGCACGCGGTGACGCCCAGCACCTCGACGAGAAGACCCGCTCGCAGGTCCAGCGGGTGGACCGGGCAATTCAGACCGCGGAACGGTGGGGCGACCGAGGGCACATCCTCTACTGCGCAGTCACCCTCCCGCACACGGCGCCGCAGGAAGCGGTCAACTTGCCCTCGACCCTGCAGCCGGGATCGCGGTTGGACTTCGACCGGCACACGATGGCCACCCACGCGGTTCATCAACTCGATCAGACACTCGGGGAACGGGATGTGGTGTTCGAGATCGAGACCGACCGCGGGATGTACTTGGGCCGATCGGACACCGTCGATGACACCGCGCACCTGTTGCCGCGGGGGATGCGCTTTGAGGTGGTCTCGTCCGGTGAGGGGCGCTACCGTCGCCCGGATGGCAGCATCGGCCGGCGGATGATCGTGCAGCTGCGGGACGTCACCGAAGACTGAGGAGGTTCGAGATGGGACTGTTCACCGACGACAAGGGCCGCCCCGAGCTGGTCGTGCACCCGGACATCGTGCTCGGGCGTGCGACCTTTCGACCGGTCGACGACGAGCCCGAACCAGAGGAGACCCCGAAGCAACGCGCCCGCCGGGAGCTGAAGAAGCGAATGACCGAGGAGCGGCTCGCGAAACAGAAAACCGAAGGCACCAACCCCGAGAAGGGGTAAACGCCTCCGGCTCATCCTGTGCATCGGCAGTGTTCAAACTCTAGCCCACTCTTGCTCACGCACTAGACAGCACGCCCTTGTTCGAGCGGCCCCCGGCACCGCGATCAGAGGATCGGGGGACGTGTCATCATCCCTGGTGAAAACCGCACTCCGTAGTGGTCGGTGCGGCGGTCAGGAAGGGGCGCACCTCGAGCCACTCGTGGATCGGCTTGCCACCCGCACCTGGGGCTGCGGACAACTCGCCGGCCAGCTCGAGCGCTCGCTCGTGGGTGTCGACGTCGATCACCATCCAGCCGGCGATCACGTCCTTGGTCTCCGCGAACGGGCCGTCGGTCACCGGCGGCCGCCCCTCGCCGTCGTACCGGACGAACATGCCCTCCGCGGAAAGTGCCTGACTGTCGACGAACTCGCCGGTGCCCTCCAGCCGGGCGGCGAAGTCGTTCATGTACTGCACGTGGTCCGAGATCTCCTCCGGCGTCCACTGGTCCATCGGTACGTCGTTGACCGATGCGGGCGCGCCGCTGTAGTGCTTGAGCAGCAGGTACTTAGCCATCGTGTTCTTCTTGGTGCGGTACGGCCCATTTGCGGCCGTGTTCGCTCGGGGGCCCGTGGCGGTCCGTGTGAGGCGATGACGGGGCGTGCCGGGAGATCGTGCGGCTAGCGTCGAACCTCTCTTCTGTGGCGAGATCCATTGCGCTTGTCCGGGATTGGGTGTTCTCCCGTCAGAGCCTCGATGACGCCGATGAGATCTGCCTCTGACAGGCTTTGCCGGTTGAGCGCCGCCTCTTGCTTCCGTTCCGAAGGGGTCTTGCGCTGGGTCGGGGGAGTAGGTGTGTTCATGGGTCCTCGATGTGGGTTGGGGAGCGCGACCGGGCAGCACTGAGCTGCCGATTAGAGGTCTCTGCCGACCGTTTCCGGACAGCGAACCAGATGGAGACGTCACCTGCCGTCCCGGAGGAAGCATCCATGCAGCCTGCTTCCCGTCAGACGACTACGCAGGCCGAAAAGAGGATTGGAGGTGTGGGGTGGTGACTTCAGGCTGGTGGCAACGACCCTGGTGTGGTCGTCCCGTCCCAATTCGGAGACGGGCGTAACCAGGCTCGCCGGGAGGCGTTCGGGGCTCGCGTCATGCAATGGTTGAAGCGAATCTGAGATCTGGGATCCGCTCCGGACGCTGAAGGGCGCGTTCCATGAAAGCCGACAACCGGCGACGGCCACGACCGATGGGAGCAAGGCGAAAACGACTGCGATGTCCTCGCCTCCCATGCTGTTACCCATGCGGATAGATCTTGTCCCCGTCGACATCGGCCAGGGCGGAAAGGTGCGGATCGGCGTTGGCGGCTAGGAAGTCGTCCCAGGCATGGACGATCAGGTCGTACAACTCTGAATGCAGGAACCCTTCGGGCACCAGGCCGTGATCGACCATGCTGAGGCCCGTACCCCTCGGCGCGATCTGCTTCGCCCGGTCGTGCCAGGGCGACGACGGGAGCCCGGCGTATCCGGGCACCAGGCCGGTCTCGTTCGCAGTTGGATACGACGGGAATCGACTTCGATGACCGTCGCACCCAAAGCCGTCGGGTCCTCGGCCGCTTTTTCCCGCAACGCGATGATCCAGGCACGGGTCTCGATCGGCTCGGCGGCGCCGGGGTCCTTGTTGATGTACATCCTCGGGACACCGAGCCGTGTACCTTGCAGCGCGCCGGGGTCGAGAAGAGCTGCCGGTAGTCGGCCGGTTCCACGCGCACAGAGTTGAGCACGTAAAGAGTAGGTCTGCGATGCGCTCGGGAGGTGACGATGCATGGTTCGCCGATCGATACCGAGGCTGCGCGCCAGGACGAGAGGTGCACCTAGGGTTAAGGGTCCGGTCAAGTGATGGTGATGCCGCCGTCGACAACTATCGTCTGTCCGGTGACGTAACCGCCCGCCTCGGATGCAAGCCACACCACCGTACTCGCCAACTCTTCTGGTTCGCCGGTTCGTCCGAGGAGCATGCGTCTTTCCAGTTGTTCGATGTGGCTTCTGGGTATTTCCAGCTGATGGCATCTGTGAAGAAGCCCGGCGCAATTGCATTGACGCGAATACCTTTTCGGCTACCCCATTGTTGCGCGAGGTCTCGGGTGACCCCGGCGATGGCAGCCTTGCTCGCGCTGTAGGCAGCTTGCGGCATGCCCGTGTTCGTGATTCCCAGAATGCTCGAGATGTTCACTATCGAGCTCCCCGGTTGCATCACCCGCCCGCATGCCTGTGCCGCCCAGTAGGAACCGTGTAGGTTCACATCAATCACGGATCGGAACCCGTGAACGCTCTCGCCGATCGCAGGTCCCACGGTCACGAGTTCGGCGTTGTTGACCAGGACATCGACCCCGCGCGGCACACCGACTTCGTGTAACCGCACGGGAAGACTGACAAGTGCGTCGAAGTCGCCCGCAATCGCTGCGCAGAGCGCCCAGCCGCAGCAGGGAAGGAAGTCGGAATGAACCATGCCGCACCCGGTGACGGCCAACTGCGCTATGCCGAGGACCTCGTCGTAGGAGACGAGTACGACCTCGGGGAGTACCTCGTAACTGCGGAGGAGATCATGTCGTTCGCCGACCACTGGGATCCTCTGCACATTCACACCGACGTCGCACTCGCCGAAGCAAGCCACTTCGGCACGATTATCGCGAGCGGCGTCCACACACTCGCGGTATTCCAACGCCTCGCTGTCAACCGAGTATTCGGAAACTGGCACGTCGTTGCAGGCGGAGCACTGCGTGAGGTGCAGTTCCGCGCACCGGTCCGTGCCGACACCTACCTGCGGGGTTCTTTCAGTATCACCGCAATCGGCAATACCCACCCTCACTGGGGTCGGGTGACCACCATCGGAACCCTATCGTCACGAGACTCGCAGCCTGTCATGACGCTTCAGATGGAGATGTACGTTCGTCGCCGTCCGCCTCCGAACGAACACAGCGCCCTCTAGTTCACGGGCGAGAGGCGGCACGCGGACGGTTCTTTTCATCTACGAGTATCCGAATCAAACTGACTCGGCAAGGAGATCACTATGACTGGTCGTCTGGAGGGCAAAGTCGCCGTAATCACCGGTACCGGCCGCGGAATGGCGCGGCAGGTCGCGTTACGGTTCGCGGCCGAAGGAGCGTCGATCGTCGGGTGCGACATCAACGCGGAAGCCGCCGAGGAAACGCTCGCAATCGTGCGCGCGGCCGGCGGACGGATGGAATCGCTGCACCCAATCGACCTCTCGAACGAGGAGGACGCGCACCAGCTACTCGAGTTCGCCGTCGAGAAATTCGGCGGCATCGACGTCCTACACAACAGCGCGATGCAGTTACGATTGGGAACAGTCGAAGACTCCAGCCTCGCGGCTGGAAATTCACCCTCGACCACACACTGACCGTTCCCTTCCTGGTCTCCAAACACGCCATTCCCCACCTCCGCGCACGCGGCGGCGGCAGCATCATCTTCATGGGCTCGGTGGCCGGTTCCGATATAGGGACGGGGTACCCGGGCAACCTCCCCATCATCCAGGCCTACTCGGTGGCCAAAGCTGGTGTCATCCGGTTGGCAAGCTGCCTGACGAACGAAGTGGCCAGCGCGAACATCCGGGTGAACACGATCTCACCAGGCTGTGTGGCAACCCCGAACGGCCTGCTGTTCTACGGCACGGAAGGCACCGAACAACGGCGCGTTACCATGACACCGAATCTGATTCCGCGCCTTGGGCAACCCGAAGATATTGCCAGCGCGGCTGTATATCTGGCCTCAGACGAGGCCTCCTGGGTTACGGGGCTCAACCTGGCCATCGATGGTGGTTCTTACGCATCCGGCGGCGCCGGCTTGGCGCGCCCGGAAGACATCGCCGCCTACGCACCCGGGATGGCCGAAATGTCCGAGGTCGACCACTGGGCTACGAGTGGGCAGCGCGTCCAATCCGGTGATACCCCTCTTCGTCAGTAACACCGGGAGGACCGTCAGGCCGGGCCCGAGTGATGGTGTGAGCGTGCAGTATCGGCTTCTTGACCTCACTGGAACCCGGATACGAGATGTGAGACCTCAGCGCTGAACCTCGTGAGAACGCCGATCTACTGTAACGGCCATGCCTGTCGCTGAGCAAACAGGATGGGGCAGGTCGGGTTGCGGTTGCATCCTGACAAGACACGGATCGTCTACTGCAAGGACGGCACGCGGCGCGGCTCGCGCGAGCACACGTCGTTCACGCTTTTGGGGTTCACGTTCCGTCAGCGCAGGGCGCCGAACAGGAATGGTGAGCACTTCAGCGCGTTCCTGCTCGCGGTCGGCAAGGACGCTGTGAAGAAGATCGGTGCGGCGGTGCGGTCCTGGCGGCTGCAGACCCGCTCCGGTCACGCCTTTCGGCCACGCCGAGCGACGCATCAATCCGATCGTGCGGGCTGGATGCAGTATTACGGGGCGTTTCACCGCTCTGCCTTGTATCAAGTCCTCTCACGCATCGACGCCTACTTGGTGCGGTGGATCCGCAAGGAATACAAACGGCTGCGAGCGGAGAAGAAACCATCGAGTGCTGGCAGGGGATCATCGCAC
Organism: Rhodococcus sp. JS3073; assembly: GCF_026810085.1. Taxonomy (NCBI): domain Bacteria; kingdom Bacillati; phylum Actinomycetota; class Actinomycetes; order Mycobacteriales; family Nocardiaceae; genus Rhodococcus; species Rhodococcus sp. JS3073. The sequence goes on from NZ_CP113952.1 coordinate 884,644, forward strand.
GGTGTCCCCGCATGTTCGCGCATTGGAAATGGGCTCCATCCGTCTCGTCTGTCTGGTGACCAGAATGACAAGAGTCCGGTGACGGGAGACTGTCGCGCCGGGATCTGTTGGGAGCCCGGGGTGCGATTCCCCCGGGCGACCCGACCAGAGGGTACGGGGTGGGTCGTGACGGCGAGATATCTCTACGTTTTTGGAGGATTGGGCTTGTCTAAGGTCCGGTCCCAGAACGGGGAGCGTCTCTGAGGTGCACTATCCCGTACCCGCCCGGTGACCGTCCGGCGTTCGAGGACCGCAGTCTTCTTGCCTCGGCCGGGTTGGTTCCGGCGTTGGGGTTGGCCCAGCGATGCGGACTCGGAGCCCTGCCGACGACGGTCTGGCAGTGCCGACCGACAAGGGCGCGCGTGGGCCTCAAGGTGGGCGCACTGTCGCGGGCATGGTCACCGCCGACGACAGGAGTCGACCTGGCGCTTCTGTGGCACGGCGCCATGCCGTCCGTGTTCGACGCCCGTATGCCCAGTCGACTGTTGGCGCGGTTCTCGCCGAGAGCACTGTGGATCGAAAGCCCGCCGTCATCCCGGGCTCGGTGTCCTTGGCCGCTCTCGCGGCGCCAGCAGCGCGGGCAATACTCCGGAATTGGCCGAGGCGGTGACGCCCGCGGCGCAGTTCCTCCTCGCCGGGGCGGACTTGAGCCGTTCAAGGTTTGAACACCATTCACTAAGGCTCTGCGGAAGTGTGCAGTATCAGAAGAACGGGTGGCCGCAGCTTTCGGCGGGGCACCCGATGCAGAGATAGGGACGATCGAGATGGATCTCACGCTTACCTGGGTTGGCGCCGTCCCACGCGTCCACCCGGAGAAAGAGGCCCGAGTGAAACAGGATATTAACGCGCTGTCTAGGGTGAGGGATTGAGAGTGGAAGTGATTGACGACAAGCGGCTGCAATCCTTGTTCACGCCGGTGAGCGTGGGCACGCTGACACTGCCGAACCGGTTCGCAATGGCCCCGATGACTAGGTTCGCGTCCCCAGATGGTGTGCCGGGCCCGGACGTGGCCGCCTACTACGCCCGCCGGGCCGCAGGTGGAACCGCGCTGATCATCACTGAGGGCGTGCGCATCCCGCATCCGGCGGCTGGGCCGGACAGCGTTCCGCTTATCGATGGGGCCGAGGTATTGCGGAGTTGGCGCGCGGTGACCGATGCCGTGCATGCCGAGGGCGGCGCTATCGCGGCTCAACTGTGGCACGAGGGCTCGCAGCGCGACGTCCTCGACGGTGCGAGGGAAGGACAGGAGGCGGTCAGCCCATCGGGTATCGACGTTGCAGGTAACCAGGTCGGGCGGGCGTTGCGCATCGACGAGCTCGGTGCGCTCGCCGACGTGTATGCGAAGGCTGCCCGCAACGCGCGTGACGCCGGATTCGACGCCGTTGAAGTGCACGGCGGTCACGGCTATTTGCTCGACCAATTCCTCTGGGGGAACACTAATCGCCGCACCGACGGCTACGGCGGAACACTCACTGCACGTACCCGGTTTCCTGCCGAGGTGGTGGCTGCGGTGCGGGAGGCTGTCGGTTCGGGTTTCCCGATCATCTTCCGGTTCTCGCAATGGAAGATCAACCGCTATGACGCCCAATTGGCTTACTCTCCAAGCGATCTCGAGAAGTTACTCACCCCCTTGGTCGAGGCCGGGGTCGATGTGCTGCACCCGTCCACTCGTCGCCACTATCAGCCTGCTTTTCCCGATGACGATCCACGGCTGGGTATGGCGGGCTGGGCCAAGAAGCTGACCGGGCTGCCGGTCATCGCAGTAGGCTCGGTGGGTCTGGACACCGAGTTCGGGTTCTCGCTCGGCGAGGCAAAGCGGATCTCCCCGGCCCCGGTTTGCCGGCTGCTCGACCAATTCGATGCGGGCGAATTCGATATCGTCGCCATCGGTCGGGCGTTGCTTGCCGATCCTGGTTGGGTCAGCCGACTGCGTGACGGTGCGCTCGACGACTTCGCCGGATTCGACGCCGACACTGCGCTGGCGCACTTATATTGAGCTCACGAGCTGAGCCTAGTCTCGATCTTCGTCTTGCGCACTGACCTTCGAATAGATGGCCGGTAGTGAGGTCCTTCGGGCATGGCGTGCGGGAGCTCACCGGCGCTGCTTCGCCAGTTCTCCGTGGGTGGTCGGTGGGGGCGATGCGGAGCGTGGTCCAGGCGGTATCGATGCGGTGGTTGTAGGGCGAGCCTCTGGAAGTCGGAGTAGTTGTTTCCGGCCCGTGCGGATGGCTCGTCCTGCGACGGTGAGGATCCGCAGCGCGCCCAGCCGGAGCTGTTTGGGCCGGCGCCTCCGACCCGACAGTGTCACGACTGATCACCGCCCTCGCTGGCGACGTCGAGGCCGTTGTGCCCACGATCAGGGCTGCCCGCGCATGGGCCCACCGGGATGCGGCCGTTCACGACGGACGATGCCCCGCATCCCGGGGGGCTAGTTCTTCAGGCCGGGACGGGTGGCCCTGGCCGCCCTCACCGAGCTGCTCGCATCTGTCGTGTCGAGATGGAAGAAACGTGGCACCGTGCCCCGCCACGTCCTGTATTTGGGAGGTTACCGAACAGCGGGGTGCCGCGGATCGAGAGTTTACTTTTGGGCTGTACCGCGATCGACTGCTCTCGGACGAGAACCTCGGCGGCCATACCCACAGTTCGCCGTGCTCGGTTGCTGCAGCGCCGCAAGCGTGCCGAACGTGCCCTGACCTCGGTGGTGGCCACCTGCGACCTGCTCGGTGTCTCGACCCCGACGGATGGAGAAGGTCGTCGAGTCCCTCGGCATCCTCAGCCTGTCGAAATCCAAGGTGGCCGTGATGGCCGATGACCTCGACGCGAAGGTGGAGGCGTTCCGCAGCCGACCCTGGATGCCGGCCACGCAATTCGTCGCCGCGGACGCCCTTGGTGCTCAAGGTCCGGGAGAACGGGCGGGGTGGTCAACATGCACGCACTGGTCGCGGCCGGGGTCAACGCCGAGGGCTAGCGGGCGATCCTCGAAGTCGTGGGCACTGGTCATCGCGTGGTGCTTTATCGAGTGACCATGGTCGGTCTGAGTCACGCCGCGTTCACTGGGGCTACGACACGCCGGTCAGATCCGAATCCGGTCCGTACACAATCTTCATGGACACAACCTGCTTCTCGCGACTGATGTGAGCTTTGGGCTGTGCAATCTGGCTTCCCTACTCCGCTGCCGTTTAGGACTCCCTCCGAGAGCCCTAAACGGGTCGCTGGCGTCGACACACCACAGAAGCTAGCCGCGAGCCGAGGCGTCTTCCGGAGCGGACGCTCGCCGTTTGCTACCAGCTGCTACAAGATCAAGCAGCCCTGGAAAACGTGCGTCGAGATCTGCTCGACGCAGCATCACCTCGGCTCGGTTGCGGTAGTCGAACTGAGTGATCAGGCCCGACTCACGGAGAACCTTGAATTGGTGGGTCATCGTCGACCGGGAGACCCCCACCCCGAAGCTTGAGCACTTGCGCCGAGCCCCATCCGGTTCCCGAAGAAGGTCCTCGACAATCGATCGCCGATGTGGGTCCGCAAGAGCCGCGAACACCGCTCCTAACTCGAGCTGTTCCACAGCTGGCTGGTCTTTCGCTTCGCCCACTCTGACGCCTCCCAATCCACGCAGTTTGTCTGCCATCGTAATGAAAGACGTGTCATGGCAGAGGGCCGCTAGGCCAAAGCTAGGACGACGATGGGTGGTCGTCGCGGCAACGCCCACGCATGCGCGTCAGTGTGACGACTGGTGCTCGACACGCTCAGCGCAACTGACCGTAGAGCCCTGGCCACGATCGCAGCGAAGCTACAGGTGTGCCACGCCGGCCCGACATAGAACTCCTAGCGAAAGACCGTCGAGGTGGGCAGATTTACACCGGGGTTGAGGATCCGGGATGTGGGTGGTTCGGCCGAGACCCACCGGCTCATCCACGGTGCTCGGTGCGCGTCGTTGCGTCCAGAGACTCACGAGTGACAGCGCCGCTCGATGAATGGACAGGAGTGTCCTCCGCGTGCGTTCGGCGGTCTGGGTCAGCTCGCAGTCAAATCCCTGGTCAGCGCGTCTACAAGAAGAGGACGACGTCATCGACGGTGACGTCGGTGCGCGGGCTATCCCTGGTGCCGGGTTGAGGAGAATAGCGCCGGCGTCGGTGAGAAGTGCGCATTGTCAGCAGATGGGTCGACACCGGAGGCGATGACCGCGCGATTCAAGGTGTTCCATGTTTCATCCATATCCGGATGGCCTCGGCGGGCGTGCGGATGAAGGTTCGGTTGCCTCCTCACGCATGCGGGCGAGTCGATGCCTGTAGGCGGCGTCGATGAGGGCCTCCGAGGTCGGGAAGTGTCGGTGGAGCGTGCCCACACCCGCGCCTGCCAGGCGAATGGCGTCCTGCGCGTGTCCAGTTCCTGCTTGGCGAAATATCTCCGCAGTGGTATGGGCGAAGCCCAGCAGATTGGCCAGGAGCTTGACATCCTACAGGCGTGTCGGGGTCGAGTTCACTATCGTCAGATAGGGGAAAATCTTGTGACGAGGGAGGTTGCAGGTCTACGTAGGACCCCTTGCCCCACCAAGGAGCGTGCTCAAACACGTCAGCGCCCGAATGCCGTAGCGATGGAGTCGACCGCTTGCGATAGGCGGATTTCGCACATTGCGTAGTTGAATCGAACGAACTCGCGCCAGTCGACGCCATAATCTTCGCCGTGATTGACGATCACCTTTGCTCGTTCATCCAGCGCGGCTCCAGGGGAGGATCCTCGGCCCCATCCGGTGAAGTCGAGCCACGCAAGATAGGTCGCTGACGGTGTGGTCGGCCATACACCCGGCAGGCGGTCTTCGAGGAGGCGGGCAAGCAGGTTTCGGTTGACTGCCAGCCTCGCAACGGTGTCGTCAAGCCATTCCGCACCTGAACCGTAGGCGGCGGTTGCTCCAATTACTCCCAGTATGCTGTTCGCCGATGGCGGAAATAGTGCCAGATCATCCCAACGTTTTTGGTCTCTGGGATTGGAGAGAACGATCTGCGCGCATTTGAGTCCCGACAAGTTCCAGCCCTTCGACGGTGAGGAAGCCGTAATCGTGTGAGCCTCAGTAGTATCGGACACCGAAGCGTACGGTACGTGTTTTCCACTGTAGACGATTGGTGCCCACACCTCGTCTGCGAAGACAGCTCCGTTGTAATGTGAAATTACCTCGGACAAGGCGAGCAGCTGGTCAGTTCCAAGAACGGTCCCAGTGGGGTTGTGGGGGTTGCAGAGGACTAGAAGTTCGCCGCCTCTTTCGAATGCTTGAGAGATTGCGTCCAGGTCGAGACTGTACTGACTCTCCCGTCGGAGCATCGGGACTTCAACGACATTCCTGCCTAGACGCTCCGGAATTCGAGTGAATGGAGCGTAAGCCGGAGTCGGCACTATCACATACGATCCATGACGCGTGAAGTGGCGAATCACCGCTTCGTAGGCGCTCTGCACGTCATCGGCGAGTCGAATCGCGAATTCGTCAACTTTCCACTCGTACCTTCCCCTGAGGAAATCGGCATAGGTCGACAAATGGTCTCTATAGACATGATCTGGCGTGTATCCGGTATATCCATCGTCGATGGCTGAATGCAGTTCCTGCGCAACTGCAGGGGCGGTTCCGAAATCAGACTCGGCTATTCCGGCGCCAACCTTCCCTGGATAGTTCGCCCATTTGAAGTTTTTTCTAGGTGGAAACTTCTCGTTTATCGTCATGATTCTTCCATTCGTACTTCGGGGGCAGAACTCATGGATATCGACGTCATCCAGTGGACAAGCGGATGACCTCTCCAATGAATGGCTGCAGTGGTGGTCGCAGCACAAGGCAGTCCGAAATTCGTCGGTCGCACGCTGATAAGTAATGTCCCGACTCAGCGTTGATTAAAAGTGCGTTGCATTATCGCGGGGGGTTGAAGGTCGTAAGGTAGAAATTGCCGGGTTGTATTCCGATGAAAGCTACTTGCGCACGGATGGGCTGGAGGCGATGATCAAGAAACTTCACAATTTAGACGCGCGACCGTACTGCCTGGGATATAGACGCGTCTGATTTATCTTCTGGAAACCGGCGATGTCACAAAATCTGTCTTCGAGTCAGCGGTCGACAGCGATGTCGTATGACCATCCGTTCACAACGTTGCGAGGTGCATCGAACAGGGTGTGCAACCCGTGGACGTTGGCGGTGGCCGCGGCACTGTTTCGGTCTGTGTAGAGGGGAATGGCGACCGCGTTGTCGTGGACATACTGAGCGATTTTGTCAAACCATTGCTTTCGTGCGTCCTGGTCGGTGGCCTTCGTTGCGTTCAAGAGCCATTCGTCAACCTGTTTGTCGGCGAGTTTCGAGCCGGCAACTACCGATCCGAGCGTAATTCCGTCGACTTGACCGTATTTGATGTCGGGGGTGACCGATCCAAATCCGCGGTTCAACTGCAGAGATAGGTCGAGTCCTCCAACTTGCCGAGGAAAGGCTTCGTACTGATTCTGCGCCAACAGGTCGTACACGAGCGCGTTCTCGACATATTTCAACTCAACTTCGACGCCGAGATTTTGCCGCAATTCTGCTTGCCACGCCTTGAGAAAGTCGTCTTCCGGGTACCCCGGCACACTCGCCAGGACGCGAATCGTCAAACGATCGCCCGCGGAATTAACACGATAGTTGTCGCTGTCGCGATCCCGCCAGCCCGCTTCGTCCAGCACGGTGTTCGCGCGGACGATGTTCACGGAATTCGAGCCTTGGTACTTTCCATCGAAGTACCGACTTTGGGGCGAAATTATGCTCCACGCCCGGTCCTGGGTGCCTCGTGTAACGTTCTGAATTACGGAATTCAGGTCGACACCTGTTGTGAGTGCCTGCCGGACCCGCTTGTCCATGGTGGGTCCATTTGTGACATTCAGATACAGGAGCTTGGGTGATCCGCTGGAGCCCTTTTGTTCGTACTGATAACCGGAGATTCCCTGAAAAAGCCCGATATCCTCGGCCTTGACCGTGCCGATCGCGTCTACCTCGCCACTTTCGAGTAGGCCGGCGCGGGTCGAGGCCTCTGGAATGTACTTGACGACGAGTTCATCGACATACGCGGGCCCTTGATGACTCGCGGTGGCCGGCGGCCAGTTGTAGTCGGGATTCTTCCGAAAATCCAACTCCTGCCCGGGAACAGCCTTATCCAGCTTGAATGGGCCGGTGCCCACGAAACCTTCTCCGCTCGCCCACGAGTCCCTGTTGGACAGCGATCTCGGCGAGACAATTGCACCGCCGATCCCCGACAGTGTCGAGAGAAAGTCGGCGCGGGGAGTGTTGAGAGCAATCCGGACGCGGTAAGGGTCGACGACCTCCACGCTGTTCACACTGGAGTAGTTCAGTACGCCCACGTCGGAGTACCCCGGGTACTCCGGATTGTGGGCAAGGTCGATGTTGGCTTTGACGGCGTGTGCATCGAACCTTTCACCGTCTTGAAAAGTGACGTCCTGGCGCAATTGGAAATCGTATACGAGCCCGTCAGGCGAGATTGTCCACGCTGTGGCAAGCCAGGGATGAAACTGCTCGTTCTCGTCCGCGGAGACCAAACTGTCGTACACGTTTCGCAGCACCTGCGATGCGTCGAACGAGGCGCCGTAGTGCGGATTGAGCCCACGCTGAGGATAGGAGCTGAGCGCAAGAGTGAAGGTTCCGCCGGGTTGCGGTTGCGACGTGGGCGCGCCGCTTCCCGAGCCGGGTTCCGGGTCGGCAGTGCAGGCGGCGAGCCCGAGGATGGTGGCGGCGGTGACGCCGATCGCGAGGAGTTTTCGTACCCGCTTTGTCATGGTGTGGCTTTCGCTAGATCTTCGGAGTGTGGTCAGAGGGTTGATTCAGACGAGTTGGGGCAGGGAGTCGAGCAACTGCTTCGTGTACGGGTGTCGAGGGTTGGTGAAAACCGTGTCCGCCTCGCCATGCTCGACGACTGCGCCGCCCTCGAGTACGAGGACGTCGTCGCACAAATGGTGTACGACGCCCAGATCGTGGGAGATGAAGAGAAAAGACGTGTCGTGTGCGACCCGAATCTCAGCAATGAGGTCCAGGATCTGCGCCTGCACCGATACATCCAGCGCAGAGACAGGCTCATCGCACACCACCAACTTCGGACGTGAGCCCAGTGCCCGGGCGATATTGACCCGCTGGCGCTGACCACCGGACAATGTGCGTGGATGCCGATCGGCCGTCCCGGCTGGAAGATGAACCTCATCGAGCAGTTGTTCGACCAGCACGTTCTTTTCACGACTCGTGTCAGAGACTAACGCGGCGCTTTCGGCGATGATCTCACGCACGGTGTACCGCGGGTCGAACGAACCGAGTGAGTCCTGGGCAATCAGCTGAATTTGGCCTAGCAGTTCGCGGCGGTCGTGAAGTTGAACACCGTCGAACTCGATACTTCCAGAATCGGCATCCTCCAGTCCTGCGACTATTCGTGCGATAGTCGACTTTCCGGACCCCGATTCACCGACCACACCGAGAATCTGACCACGGGCCAGATCGAAGGACACGTCACCAACTGCACGAACCGTCGACTTACGTGCACGATAAGTTTTCGAGATAGACGCAACACGCAGCATCGTGCCTGGGCTGTCGGGTGCCGAGGAAGAGCGCGCTCGTATCGGCGCGTTACCTCCCCGTAGTAGGGAGCCCTTGGTCGAACGGCTGGGAATCGACTCGATCAATGCTCGAGTGTACGGATGCTTGGGTTGATCAATCACCTCGCGTGCGAAGCCCTCTTCGACGATGCGACCCTCGCGCATCACGATGATGCGGTCGGCGATCGAGGACACCACGGCAAGATCGTGGCTGACCAGAATCATGCTGCGCCCGTCACGAACCTTCTCTGCCAGCAGATCGAGGATCCGCTTTTGTACGGTCACATCCAGAGCGGTGGTCGGTTCGTCTGCCACGAGTACCTCAGGCTGCGCTGCTAGAGCAGAGGCAATCAGCGCACGCTGTCGTTGACCTCCCGAGAGCTGGTGCGAGTGCTGCCTACGTTTGAGGTGTGGGTCGCTGATGCCCACAGAGCGCAACAGTGATTCCACCTGGTCAACTCGTGCGCGCCGCGAAGCCCGCGGTCCGTGTGCAGTGAGCGCCTCGTCGATCTCACTTCCTATTGTGCGCAAAGGATCCAGTGCAGTCAGTGCGTCCTGCAGTATGAGGCCGATTCGGTTCCCCCGAATCTGCCGCCAGAAGCGTTCGCAGCTTTTGGTGGCGTCCTCGTCGAACAACTCGAACCGATCCGCTGTCACTCGTGCACCGATTCCAGAAAGACCTAGGAGGCTGCGCGCGGTGACGGACTTCCCGGAGCCGGATTCGCCGACGACGGCGAGGATTTCTCCTTGGTGCAAGGAAAAGCTCACTCCATGAATGACTTCGGTTGTACCAGTCGGTGAGGAGCTCGTATCGAAGCTCACTCGGAGGTTCTCCACGCGAATTAGGGGAGAGGCGCTCATTGGATGGATCTTCTCTCGAATCGGTGGTGCAGGTGACGACCTACCACTGTGGTGGCAATGACAGTTGCTGTGATAGCTAGGCCCGGAAAGAACACTGTCCACCAGGCCAGTCGAAGGTCATCACGCGACTCCGACAGCATCGATCCCCATTCCGGCAACGGCGGTTGTGTGCCGAACCCGAGAAAGCTGAGCGTGGCTGTGCCGAGAATGCTCGTTCCGAGACCCAGAGTCGCGAGCACCGGAAGTGTGACAAGAGCATTAGGAACGATGTGTTTCACGGTCAGGGCGAATTTCGATGTGGTATTCAAACGTGCCTGCGCGACGAACTCGGATTCGCGGACCGCGAGGATCTCGGCCCGAACGACCCGGCCGTACCGTGGAGCAGCCGAAAGTCCGATCGCGAGGATCAGATTCCACGTGCCCGGACCGGTAAATGCGATGAGCACGAGAGCGAACAATATTTCTGGGAACGAACCCAGAAGATCGAAAACCCGTGTCACTACTTCGTCGATGATCCGATTTCCGGTGCCTGCAGCCGAACCGAGAACGATGCCGACAGCCACCGCCACAGCTGTTGCGACCCCCCCGATGAAGAGCGAATACTGTGCCCCGTGAACGACGCGAACAAGCACGTCGCGCCCGAGCCGGTCGGTACCGAACAGATGCTGCCACCCAGGCTGTTGATGGGCCGCGGCGAGTGCCGTCTCGAGCGGATCGCTGGGGGCGAGAAGCGTAGGCGCCACGACTGCGATCGCGGCCAATGCCAGATAGCTTGTCGCCAACCAGAGTCCCCACTGCGCCCCTACTGTGGGGATCCGGGTTCGTGACAACAGACTCATCGCACACGGTCCTTGAGTCGCGGATCGATCCACAGATAGCTGATATCGACCAAGACGGTGACCACAATATAGACCGCCGAGGACAAGATCGCGACTCCGAGAACAACGGGAATGTCCTGATACATGACGGCTTCGACAGTCGCGCGGCCGATCCCGGGACGGCCGAACACCTCTTCGACAACGACCGTTCCAGTAAGCAGGCCACTGACGATCCAGCCCGCAAGGGTGGTCGCCGGAATCAGAGAGTGCCTGAGTGCGTGGCGAGATTTCAATCTTGCGGGGCCTATTCCTCGCGCTCGGGCTGTCAGTGAATGCGGTTGTTCGAGTGAGCGTTCCATTCCCTCGCGAAGGACCTGAGAGAGCACGGCGGCGGTTGGGAGGGCGAGAGTGAATGCGGGCATGATCAGGCGTTGGATCTCGTTTCCGGCGGTAACTGGAAGAACCTGCAGATTGAAGGCGAATACCGAGATCAAGATCAGGCCCAACCAAAAGTACGGCATGGACGCCAACGTCAGTTCCGAGGTCTGCACCAACTTGGGCACGAATCCTGCGCGGCCCGCGGTCGTCATCGCCAAAGCAAGCGCGATCAGGAGAGCAAAGATCAGAGCAGCGCCGGCCAACTGGGCTGTAGCGCTCAACCTCGTGCCGAAGAGAATTTCCGAAACGTCCTCGCCGCGAACGTACGAGCGTCCGAAGTCGCCATGTAGGACGTTGGTGAGATAGGCCCAATACTGCTCAATGAGTGGCTTGTCGAGACCCCAGTCAGCCTCGATCGTTGCGCGCAGCTCGGGATTGCTCGCGTCTCCCGTTACAACACTCACCGGGTCGCCGGGAGCGAGATGCATGGACACAAAGGCCAATGTGATGGCCGCGATAATCATCGCGGACGCCGATACGAGCTTGCGCACAATGTATCTGGTTCGAACACCCCTAAGGCGCGAGGTGTGAGGAGGGGTGGGTCCCTTCGGGGCCGACACCGTCCGGTGTGGCGCAGCCATCACCTCAGTTGTACTCATATGAACGTCCTGCTCTTGTATGGCCGGTCAGCGCTCGATGGGAAGCCCGACAACACTGCCCCATTCCGTCCATGACCCGTCGTAGACACGCACCCCTTGGGTGTTCAAGACGTCGGTGAGGATGAGCCAGCCGAGCGAAGCCCGGTGGGAAAGCCGGCAATAGGTGATTGCCTGTCGAGCGGAGTCCAGTCCCACTTGTTCAAAGGTGGCCTGCAGTTCCTCTAGAGGTCTAACTCGTCCCAAATCGTCAAGCAAGTCGCGAATGTGAAGGTGAACGGCCCCGGGAATGTGTCCTGCGCGCTCAGCGCCGTGGTCGAATCCCATCGACCACGGTGTCACTCGTTCACCGGAGAATTCCTCAGGTGATCGCATATCGATCAACAAGGACTGCGCGTCGTGGAGGGATTCACGCAGCTCCTCGCGGCCGATGGCGACGGTGCTGAAGGGATTGATCTCGTCGGCGCCCGGGATCGATAGCGGTAGGTCAGCAGCGAGCCGTGCAGGAACGTCGACGGCTGTTCCTAGGGGGAGTCCAAGGCCGTGCCAGGCCTCCAGGCCACCGTCGAGGTAGCGGGCGTTTTCGCTCAATCCCCTCGCTTGCAGTACCCACAGCGCATAGGCTCCGAACTGCGGCTCCTCGCCGTAGAACACGGGTATGGTGCCTTGTCCCACCCCGAGCTCGAAGAGCCGACTGCTCAGCGTCTCCGCCGTGGCAAACTCCCGCCGGTAGTCGTCCCACAGCAGCCTCTTCCAGTGCACCGCAACTGAGCCCGGAATCAGTCCAGGGGACCCGTCCTGGGTATCGGCAGAAAACCGAACCTCGACAGGGTGTACCTCGGGGGTACTCAGTCGAGCCTCGAGCCACGCGGTACTGACCAATCTTTGTGGAGCATGTGCGCCCACGGTGAGCCTCCGTTCAATCAAATGGATCACCTCTCGACCCACATGTTGAACATAAAGCATCGGACAGGTGCTTATGAACTGACCAAATCAGTGCGATTGTAACTCTTGTATCTGCAGGTTGCAGACGTGTCGGAGGAACTGCCGACTGGGATTTGTCGCGATTCGCCGCCTTTTTGGATGATACAAAATTGCGAACGGTCCGACTTGAGATTGAACAAATCGGCCGGATCGGCCGGCTGCTGTCAAGTCTCTCAAGAGCGGGCGCCTGGTTACGCGCCGCGACCAGTCACACGCGAAACGGCTTCGACAAGTCCAGCCGGCTCCTTAGCTCACTGGCAATGGGAATGGAGCAATACATGACAACAGATGCACAGGTCATCCTCAACGCGAATCTGATTCCAGGGGGGACAGTAGGGAGCCCCTGGCGACGATCCGACGCGCCTGGAAGCCACTTCATCACTATCGACCACTACATCGAGGTGGCAAAGATTGCCGAGCGTGGCCTACTCGATGCAATATTTCTTGCCGACAGCGTTGATTTTGGTTCCCGCGAATGGAACTCACCCGGTCGTCTCTTGGATCCACTGATTGCGCAGGCAGTGCTCTCGGCGCACACCGAGCGGATCGGCTTCGTCGCCACCGCAAGCACCTCGTACAACGATCCGTACAATCTCGCACGTCAGTTTGCCAGCCTCGCCGCCGCCAGCAGCGACCGGGTCGCGTGGAACATTGTGGTCTCCGGCGGCGATCCGGCGGCCCGCAACTATTCACGTGAGGCCGCGCTGCCCAAGGCAGAGCGTTACGAACGCGCGGCGGAGTTCATCGAAGTCGTCACCAAGCTATGGGGTTCCTGGGCTGACGGCGCTCTTGTAGCGGACAAAACCACCGGCGAATACCTCGACCCGACATTGATCGATCCAGTCGATCATGTCGGCAAACACTTCCAGGTGCAGGGACCACTCAAGGCCCCCCCACTCAGTCACGGCAGGCCCGTCCTCGTGCAGGCCGGTGCCTCTTCGTACGGAGAGGATTTGGCTGCGACCTACGCTGACGTGGTCTACTCCCCGCACCTGAACGCGGACAGCGCCCGGGAACGTCGAACAGCGTTGCGTAAACTTGCCGCAGCGAAGGGGCGCGAGCCCAATTCCATCAAACTGATTCCTGGGCTAATGACGGTCATCGCCGACACCGAAGAAGCCGCTCTCCGCCGCGAAGAAGAACTCGCCGACTTGATCCCCGAGTCGGTGCAGATTCTGAATCTGGCTAGAACCCTGGAAGTTCCGGTGGAATCGCTGACACTGGATGCTCCAATCCCGTGGGACCTCATGCCGGGCGATGACACTGCACGCGGATCCCGCGGACAACGCTCGGTGTTCATCGAGAACGTGCGAAGTCGAGGCCTCGACACCCGAGGAGCAGCTCGTCTACTCGCGGCAGGTAGCGGGCATGCAAGAGTTGTGGGTACGCCCGAACAGGTGGCGGACGTGATCGAAACGTGGTTCACCGAAGGTGCCGTTGACGGATTCAACATCATGGTCGATGAATTGCCCGACGGGCTCGAAGTGTTCGTCGACCACGTCGTGCCTCTTCTGCAGAAGCGCGGGTTGCACCGGACTGAGTACAGGGGAGCGACGTTGCGCGAGCACTACGGGTTGTGAGGCAGACCGGGTGACACCGAAACGGTCAGTGTGCCCTCACACCTGTCAACGACGGTTGGAAACTTTCCGGCCGTCGTTGGCGACGCTAAGCGAGGTACTCGCGATTTCTGCTGCACGACGCTTCTGCAATCCTTGTCGCCAGCTCTTCGGCGAGCTCGTCTTCGTCGGGCAACTGCGGAATCGCCACTCGCAGCAGTGCGCGTGAGTGCTTGCCGATGAAGGACTTGCTACCAGAGCCGACCACAATTCCTTTCCGAGCCAGACTGATGAGGGCCGAGTTTTCATCGGAGACCTCGACCCACAGCACGAGGCTGTTGTCACCGGCCTGGGCCCGCAATCCTTGGCGTGCGAGCGCGTTGATCAATCGTTCGCGTCGTGTCCGGTACTTGTCCCGTGCCGCTGCCACCGCGAATTTGGCCTCGTCACTGTTGATCAGGTGTGCCAGTGTGTTCTGCAAGATTCGACTGTTCATAGCGACCCCGTGAGTTCGCTTGTCAATGATGGCCGCGACGAGCTGCTCACTTCCACCAATCACACAGGTGCGGATATCGATGCCGTATGCCTTGCAGTAGCTGCGAACGCGAACGGTGTGGTCGGGCAGGAACGGTCCCAGCGAGGCCGCTTGGCGGACGGCCAACGGGCCGACGCCATCATCTTCGATGATCCACGGTCGAGTGGGTGAATTCATCAGCACGCGCGCCAGGTCGGCGGCCCGAGCAGTGCTCAACGAGCCCTCCATCGCGTACGACCCCTCCGGCTGCAGTACGAGAGCGACAGGTTCGAGCTCGAGCGCTTCCTGAAGCGATCGAATGAGGGGGCCTTCGGAGTCGCGGCAGAGGCCGACGGGCTGAATGTTCAACTCGGACAGCGTATCGAGGAAGCCGGGCATTGCGGGTTCTTCGATGGCCACTACGCCGCCTGCCGAGGCGGCCGCCTCGGTGGCCAATATCAACCCTTCCGAACCCCCGCCCGCTGCCGTCCAGGCCTGCGCCTGGAAGGGCCAGTGGGCTTGCACGGCGGAGAGTAAAGGCTCGGTGATGTACTCGCGACCAGGTCGATTCAGCTCATGAGACGAACTCAACCCCGCAAGCAAGGCTGCAGAAAGGTCGGGCTGCATTGCATAGTCGGGGCTTCCAGACAGTAGATCGCGCGCAGACCAGTCGACACTCCCGTGCGCGCCAGACTCATTTCGTATAGAAGGTCCGGCGCCAAGCACCATCGTTCCGCCGCGTCGGCGGGTCTCAACGAAACCGTCTCGCCGCAGAGTGCTCCACGCCGCGACGATAGTTCCTGTACTCACGCCGCACACATGCGCGACCTGACGAACAGTCGGCAGTCTGGAGCCTGGCCGCAAAGTACCGTCGTGGATCAAACTCGCGACGGCTCGGCCCACGGTTTCCGCGGTTCGAGGGCCCGTCATCCCTTCGAGGGCGGATATTATCTGCGCCTGGTCGTCTGCCACTCTCCACACCAGCCGTTCTTTGTTTCTGGTCAATGTGCGATATGTTCATCGTACCTCTCGGTATTGATTTGGCAGGGTGCCGGTCCGCCCGATCGATCGTGTGGCGCCTCGAACCCCAAGGATCGCGAACCGGTCCAGGCGCGCGCGACGGGTGTATAAGGTACTGCGGAGCGATGACAGGGTCGTGCCCGATTTCCGCAAGAATCCACGCTCACGCTGCAGTTTCGAGTACGGCTCCCTCAATGGGTGCTGGGACATCGGCAGATCGGACACTATTCGCCCGTGCCCACCGCGGTGTGCCTCCCTCAGATCCTTGGGCGGACCGCTCTCGCCTTGGCGTGCCGCTCGGGCCGAAGTCTCCGCCGTCGCGTCGACGGCACCGATCGGGCGGTGGATGGGCACGGGATTTGCTCATGGACTTGCCGGCCGACTGGTGGGTCTGCGGGCAGAACTTCGCCCACGACACCAGATGCGCGGAGGACCGGAATCGGGTCATGTCGATCCCGGTCTCGGAGATCAACTTGGCGGCGGCAACGGTGTTTCACGCCGACGATGCAGGTGGACGTGCCCGCACGCCCTACATGCAGACGATCAGCGAGGCGGGTCGCGTGTCGGGAGAAGGGCTGGTCGCGTCCGCGATCAGCGCGTCGCGTGCGGTTCTCTGGGCGCCGATCTGGTCGCTGTTGTCGAGCATCATCTTCAGAATCGTCGCGTGGTGGTCGGTGAAGAATCCGGGCAGCGCCTCTTCGAGTTGGTCGGTCTTCTTCCGCGCACCGCTCTTGGGGGCCAGCGTCCGCGGATCCCGCTCTCTGGCGATCAGGGCTTGCATCATCGCCCGCCTGGATACGCCGTGCAGGTCCGAGAGCACCGACGAGATCTTGATCTGGGGAACTTCGAGTAGCTTTTCGACCCGTTGCTGCTGGCGGGTACGGTCCTGCACCAGGGCACGGCGGTAGCGGGTGAGGTCGCGTAGCCGGCGGATCTCGGTCGGCTGCACCAGCGACGGCGGGCACATGCCACGCTCGACCACCTTCGCCAGCCACACCGCGCCGGCCCGAGCGGGAGGTGCCCGAGGGCGACTCGGTGGGCACCAGTCCCAGGTAGGCGCCGATCGAGCGGCCGGTCAGCCGGTGCCAGTCCCCGATCTCGACCGCCAGCCCGAACGCGGTCAACGTGGACACTCCCGCAGGCACCCGAGCCGGGTCACCACCGGGGTGTAGGCGCTGTCGGCGGCCATCCGGGTGATCGCGGCATCCAAACGGTCGCGTCGGCCGAGGGCGGCGAGCGTGGTGTCGTGCGCGGTCTCGTAGGCCAACTGCAGACCGGGCTCATCGAAATGCTGGCTGCGCAGCCAGGTGTCGTGCACTCGTCCACGCCGCACTAGACGCTCCCTTGCCGCAGAAGAAGTTTCGACAGCCTGTGCCGAGCCGCCATCAGATCTCGGCGCACGTCCTCACGGGCGCGCACCAGATCCCGGGCGGCCTTCTGTGCCACGCTCGGGACCGTAACCGGGTTGATCTGATCGAGGTACAGCAATCTCGCCAGAGCCGTGCATTTCGCACATCGGTCTTGACCCGATCTCCGGACGGGCGCTGCAGCTTCGAGGGTGCGGCCACCAGACACTCGATGCCGACCGTGTTCAGGAAACGGGCCAGCCCGAACCCGGTGGGCCCGGCCTCGTACGTCGCCTTCACCGGATCCGGCAACGACCGGATCCACTTGAGTATGTCGCGATGATCGGGCGCAAATCGGCGCTCGAGCAGCTCACCGGTCCGCCCGTCGAGGCCGCACGCGACGACCGATCGTGGGTATACATCCAATCCGACGCTCGTACGCTGTTTCATTGCTGGGGCCTCGCACATCTTGTGGCTCTACCGGCCAGGACCCATTTCCTGTCGGCAACCTACGTTCACATGTGGAGTGGCCCCCGCCAATACCCTCATACTGTCCAACTCGCCCCGTCCCGAGTATCTGCCTGATCCCGTTCGACGGGTGATCAGCGTCGGTCGTCGGCGAGGAACACCACTTCCACCGTCTACTGGCTGGCGATCGTCTCGTATGAAGATCGACGACACTATCGCCCGCAGTCGTACGCTCGACAACACCACAATGCCCAGAAGTGGCACAGTCAGGTTGGTAGTTGCGTCATGACGCTAGCGGCTTCAAAAGCGCAGTACCGGGCTGCTGGTCAGGCGGTGAAATTCGCTGGACTTCGGCACCCTGACTACTGCTTGCCGAACGACTTCGGACGTGCTGTTGCTGAGGCAGAACACCGAAACTGCCTCGGCAACGAGGTAGACCTCGACACCGTGACGCGTTCATGCTGGTGTGCGATTTGGGTGTCGATGGCCGGTCGAGTTCGATAGCCTTTGCGGAGCCTGACTTGTGGGGTATTACGGCGCGTAGGCGAGGTTCGGTTCCCACCCCAGGGCCGGAGCGATGTAATTGGCCACAGTTTGTAGAAGGCGAGCGTTGTAGTCAACACCGAGTTGGTTGGGTACCGTCAGCAGCACCGTATCGGCCGACCGTACCGCCGCGTCAGCGGCAAGCTGCTCGGCAATTCTGTCGGGTTCCCCGACATAGGTTTTGCCGAAGCGGGATCTCAGTCCGTTGAGGACGCCGACCTGGTCCTGTGTGTCCTCGGTGCGTCCACCGAAGTACAGGCGGTCCTCATCCGTTGTGATGGGTAAGACGCTGCGACTGACGGAGATTCGGGGCTCATGTGTGTGGCCGACGTCTTTCCATGTCTGTCGGTAGACATGGATCTGCTCAGCCTGCAGTTCGTCGAACGGAATGCCGGTGTCCTCGCTGAGAAGCGTACTGCTCATCAAGTTCATGCCCTGCTGCGCTGTCCACACTGCAGTTGCCCGTGTCGCCGAGCCCCACCAGATGCGGTCGGCGAGACCGGGGGATTGCGGTTCGATCGCCAGCCCTCGCGAGACTCCCGAAGTCTTGGGGTCTGACATCGTGACGGGCTGTCCCGCAATCGCTGTACGAAACAATTCCGTGTGCGACCGTGCCATGTCAGCGTCTGTTGACCCTTCGGGTGGAATGAATCCGAAGGACTCGTAGCCCCGCAGCGCTGGTTCCTGTGAGCCTCGGCTGATACCTAGTTGGAGCCGACCGGAGCTGATCAGGTCGGCTGCTGCGGCCTGCTCGGCCATGGAGAGCGGGTTCTCGTAACGCATATCGATGATTCCCGTTCCAAGCTCAATGCGCCTGGTGCGGGCAGCCATGGCGGCAAGCAGAGGGAAGGGGCCGGCAAACTGTGGTGCAAAGTGGTGCACACGCACGTAGGCGCCATCAATCCCTATCTCCTCTGCGGCGACTGCCAGCTCGATCGACTGGAGCAGCGCCTCCTGTGCGGTCGTTGTACGAGAGCCGCGGGCGGGCTGATAGTGGCCAAACGACAGGAATCCAATTCTCTTCTTCATTACTGCTCTCCAACTCTGGGCGCACCTCGTTAGGTGCGCTGCGATAGTTCGTCTATAAACTCTGGCGGTGGTCGGGCTGGCTAGTCGGTGTCGGCTCCTGCGACCAGGACATCCAGCAGGCCTGGAAATCGTTGGTCGATGTCGTGCTTCCGCAGTGAGATCGCTTTTCGGTTGCCATAGTCAACCTCTTTGATCAGGCCGGCGTTGCGGAGAATCTTGAAGTGATGCGTCACAGTCTGTTTCGCCAGTGGCATCCCGAACGACTGACACGTTCGCTCGGCGTCCACTGGAAGACGCGCGAGTTCGACGATGACACGTCGTCGGTGTCCGTCGGACAGGGCGCTGAGCACGGTGCCGAGTTCGAGGTCTGCGGTCGCTGGGTGCATGGTCCTCATCTCTCTCCGAAGGTACGACTTGCATCATACCTCTTCGCCTGGTTCACTCTCGAGGTACGACTTACGTCATACCTTAGGAGAGGGTGAATGTCTAACAATGCTCAGCATGTAAGCGGAAATCGGTCAACCTCGATCGTGACACCTGTTGTCCTACTCGCAGTCTTCGTAATGCCTATCAGCATCTCCGGCACAGCCATTGCGCTACCGGCTATCGCGGCTGAGCTCGGCGATTCCCCAGCCGCTCTGCAATGGGTCGTCAATGGGTTCAACATCCCGTTCGCGCTTTTCACCCTTATCTGGGGTGCTGTGGCCGATCGGGTCGGATATAAACGTACCTTCGCGCTCGGTGCGCTGATTAGCCTGGTCGGGTCGGCTCTAAGTGTACTTGCGTCACACTTGCTGATCTTGGACGCAGGTCGCTTGCTCGCGGGAGTTGGCGGAGCGGCAATCGTGACTGGTGGAACCGCGTTGCTGTCCACAACACACTCGGGAGCAAAGCGGGCCAAAGCATTTGCGCTACTCGGTACCGTTGTGGGCCTCGGCTTGGCGACTGGACCCACCATCTCAGGGGGTCTGGTGGCCCTTGTGGGATGGCGAGGAGTCTTCGCCACCGCCGGTGTCATTTCTATCACGGCGGTCATTGCCAGCGTCGTTCTTCCGGCAGACGCCGTGTCAGTCGCGCGTGAACGTGGGAAGGCGATCGACTTTTCCCCCCTGCGCAACAGGTACTTCCTGTCCATAGCCTTGGTTCCAGTTGCTGTCGCACTCGGGTACGTGCCGATCTTGACTTACCTCCCGGTAGCTCTCAGTGCGGTCTCGGGAATGGACGCAGGCCGCGCAGGTCTGCTCATGTTGCCTCTGACTGTGCCGGTACTGATCGCACCCGCCCTCGCCTCGATGCTCGTTCACCGAGTTCAGTCGATCACGCCGATGATCATTTTCAATGTCGCAATGGCAGCACTGGTGGTCGGCGATCTCGGCCTTCTCGTTCTCGGGCCCGAACGTCCTGTGCAACTACTTGTCCTACCCATGCTCCTTCTCGGATTTGGATTCGGTCTTCCCTTGGGGCTGATCGATGCGGAAGCGTTGGCGGCCGTGCCGACGAACAAGAGCGGTGCCGCAGCAGGAGTGCTTAACTTCCTACGACTGGGCAGCGAAGCTGTCGTCGTCGCAGCGTATGCCGCGTTCATGACCGCGCTGTTGGTTGCTGGAGTCGACAATTCGACCGACGCGCACCGTGCGGCGGCAGGATGGGACGGGGCAAGTAGCGCCTACGCAGCCGCGTTCCATCTGGTCGTGATTGCCATGTCAGTGCTGACGCTGATCCTTGCAACCCTGATCAACCTGTTGCATCGGTCTCACCGTCGGCGGGGTGGTGGAACTGCCCAGCGGCAGCAACTGGATGGCGACCCGGACATCGCGACAGTCAGCGTTTCGTAATAGCAGGACACCACGACCCTGCAGGCCCACATCCAGTACGCGATCCTGCCCTTAACGGCGCCAACAGCCGTGGTGAAGAAGACATAGACGTTGTTGGCGTTGACGTGCTCGGACCTCCCGAAGAATCAACGCCGACAACGTCAATGCCGTAACTACGGGAGCTCGGAAGCCAGCCGAAATCCGCGACTTCTGCGACTTGTCTCCAGATGCAAACGTATGATGTCACATTCTTTGTCGGGAACGTGATTCTTATCGCGGCTGTATCTCCAGTCGGGTGGGAATCGAGCCGTGCGTCTGGTCCGGGAGCAACCGTGGTGGCGAGACGATCTGCACAATCGCCGAGCAGATGGCGCTGTATGCAGCGATGGGGTGGATGCCGGCAGTGTCGGTGTCGAGCCATCGTGGCGGAAGAACGCCGGCCTGGACAAGACCGGCGAAATGCTCAAGGCCACAACGCCGTCCCCGGCGCGGGTGTACTTACCGGCGATGGAAGTGATCTTCCGTTTCGTCGCCGATCACCGCAATAGGTTTGGCGTCGCACCGATCTGTCGGATCGCACCGAGCGCAGGTGCGCGATCGCTCAGACAGTCTGCTGCCCTCGGCGCATGCGCTCGCTATGCGGTGTAAGAGCCGCCATCACCGCAGTCCTTCTCGTACTTCGCCGAGCTCGACTAGCATGGTCAGGCCCGGAGGGAGACCCTGCATGGGTCGTTGAAGATGGGGCCATCAACGCGGGTGTCGAGTTGGCCATCCGTCGGTGTCCGGCACCGAGAAGTACTTCTTCGAAGTCTGGACCGGTAGCAGTTGCCGCTGTCGGTCACCAACCACTGAATCCGACCCGACGGCACGGATGGTGAAGAATACTCGCGGTCGATGCGCGAATATGATAGCGAACTATTCCTTTTCGTCGTTGAGCGCTGGCAGCAGTCGGTTTATGGCGTGGTGTCGAGGAACGATCGTCGAGTCCGAGCTGGCCAGACTCGCGCTATCGGCTCACTTACTTCGATGTGCACCCACGGGAGGTCACCATCTCGGCATCGCGATACCGTCTGGTGTGGCAGCGTTCGACGAGGCGGCGGCTCGCAGGGGAACGGGCTTTGTGTGGGTAATTGACGGGTCCTTCTTCGACGCAGACGAGTCTGGTGGTTCTTCTCATCTTGCCGTCGGGTAAGCCCCGCCCCGTCACGGAGACACTCCGCCGCGGTGGCCACAAACGTCATGACCCGCACCAGCTAGCTGGGGGATCCCTTGTCCCGGCGATCCCGTTCGGAGGTCCCACCCCAAACACCGTGGTATTCGCGAAAAGACAGAGCGTGGGTGCGGCACTCCGCACGGACAGGGCAGTCGGCGCAGATTTGCTTCGCGCTTCGCTCCCGGCGGATTCGTTCGCCATGTCCTTCTCCCTCACGAGGGAAGAAGAGGTCTGTTCCAAGTCGACGGCATTGTGCTTTGAGCTGCCACGCCCATACGTCGGTGAGCGGACGTAACGCCTTCGCGTCGTGGACCTCAGTAGAGGTGATTGGTGTCATGTGGACCAATTGCTAAAGAGTTTGTCATTGAATTGAGCGATCGAGTTCGACCGTGTCTGGTGTTCCAAGTGATCGAATCAGAACGCTGTCATTGGACTCAAAAGTATCCCGGACATCGCCGCTCGAACGGCAACCCGCTTGAATGAACGATTCCGATGCGAGGTGTCGTTGACCCTTCGTATCCGGGATTGTGGGTGTCTGATCAAGACTTTCGCACGGGGACAGCGAGGCACGGGAGGTCCCTGGCCGCCGAATGCGGGGAAGGCTAGCAGGAGCGCATCGCGGAGCTAATGTGTGAATCGCTATCCGCCCCGTCGGAACTTGGCGGCGGGGCGGATAGGCGAGACAATAAAGGTGGCGAAAGTCCGAAGGTCGCCGCACAATGCTGGCGTGTAGCTCATTCAAGCGACTAAGTCGGGCGGTCGTCGTTGTAGGCCGAATCTATCGGTCACACGGATCGCGTCAAGTATCCGCGGGACCGATAGATGAGGGATTTGGAAGGTGCGCGGCACCGGTCCTCAGGGCACTAAGAATCAGCCAACGCCTTCGCGTGTGCTGGTAAACGTGTGGACCATTTCACCGATACCTTCGATGCGGGTGCGGACTGTATCGCCGGAAGCTAGGTAGCGGGCGGGGGTTCGTCCCATGCCGACTCCGGCTGGAGTGCCGGTGAAGATCAGATCGCCAGGGTAGAGGGTGCAAATTGAGGAGATAGTCTCGATGAGGGCCGGAACGGGGAGGAGCATTTGTCCGGTGTTGCCGTCCTGGACTAGGTCATCGTTGACCCAGCATTGAAGGCGTAGCGGAGTGTCCAACGTGAGTTCGTTGACGGTGACCAACTCGGGTCCGGTCGGGCCGAAACCTGGGTAGCTCTTGCCGAGCGAGAACTGCGGCGGCGTCCCGCTCATTTGCACGTCGCGGTCGCTGAAGTCCTGACCGACGGTCACGCCGGCGACGTGCTGCCACGCGTTCGTGGCCGCAACATTTCGTGCTTCGTGACTGATAACGACGACCATTTCCACTTCCCAGTCAACGGACGGTCCAGTGAGAGTGATCTCTCCGGTGGGCCCGATCAGGGAACTGGTGAACTTTGTAAATACCGAGGGAACGCCTGGTGCGGCGTGGAGACCGGTCTCGGTGGCGTGGTCGGCGTAGTTGAGGCCGATGGCGAAGACCTGACTCGGACGGGGTACCGGCGCCTGGAGATCTTCGGTTCGGTAGGGGCTGGTCGGACCCGTGGGATCTACACGCTCCGCCCAGGCGCAGAATTCTGGCCACCGGGTGAAGAGGTCCATTGGATCGGGACCGAACTCAGAGTTGCTGGCCTTGGCGATGTCTATTGCGCCCTCTGGTTTCAGTAGGTGGGCGCGTCCGTTCAAGTTGGCGAGGCGCATTCAATGTTCCTGTGAGTGGGAGATCGTTGGGGTGCGGAAAAGCAACGCTTGTTGACCCGCATGCTCGTCGATCAGGGAAAATGGAGCAAGACGTTTGGAACCGTGGTTGCCAGGTTGGGGCGCTTGGGTGCGCTGTGAGCAACCGGCTGAAAAAGGATTGTTCCGGAGTCGGATCGCCGGAGTCGGCCTTAGCCCTTCGTCTCGGCGGTTGCGGTCAACACCGCACGCCCGAGGATGTGGCTGGCGATGTTGAATCCGAGGAACGCGGGCGACGTGCTCGGGTCGACGCCGATTGACTCTACGTCCAGGGCATGGATGACGATGAAGTAGCGATGCGGTCCGTGTCCGGCCGGAGGAGCGCCGCCAATGAATCGTGCTGCTCGCGCGTCATTGGGGATCTGAATCGAGCCCGAAGGTAGGAGATCGCCGGTACCGTTTCCTGCGTCGGTGGCCAGTTCGGTGACCGAGGCGGGAATATCTGTGACCGCCCAGTGCCAGAAGCCGGAACCGGTTGGCGCGTCTGGGTCGTATACCGTCACTGCATAGCTCTTCGTTTCGTCTGGTGCACCGGTCCAGGACAGCTGCGGTGAAATGTCCTGGCCGCCTGAAATTCCGAAGATGCCGGACAGCTGCGCAAGCGGAAGTGGCTGTCCCTCCACGATATCCTTGCTGGTTACAGTAAAGCTCGGGACTGGTGGCAATCCCGCGAACGGATCGTTCTCGGACATGGATCTCTCTCTCGAGTCGTCGGTTACCGGCGTGGGCATATCGGCCTGCCGGATGGGATAATGCGATCGGAAACTAGCGGCGCGGTGGCGGTGTCGAGTAGTCCCGCTTGCCTCGGTGCCGGATTGTTCGGGACGTTCGTGCCTGGATAGTCATTGACCAGGTCGGTCTTTGGACGGACTAGGTGTTGTCGACGAGATCGGAGTGTTCTGTTCCCACACCGAGTGCAGGAACTTGACCGCTGATTCGACGACCGGCGGCGTGCTGAAGACAGGATCCGCGTGGTTCGCACCGGCCACGATGTTCATGAGGGAGCTGCCGCCCTCGGCGAGAATGGTCTCGTGTAGTCGTGTGCTCTGCCGCAGTCCGCAGCGTTGGTCGGCGTCGCCATGGCTGAGGTGGGTCGGTGGCAGGTGAGATGCCCGCCGAGCCGCGCTGGGAACGGAGGCGCCGGCGAGGATGTCCTCGCTTGCGCTCATGGGTGCGCCAAAGAATCGTGAGATGACGTCGATCGCATCGTTGTGTGCGCTTGCAGGTTGGATGGTGTCGCCGACCAGAGTTGCGAAGTCCGTGACCGGATAGTGCAACACTACAGCCGACAGCCGTGCCGTTTGTTTGACGTGATCTCCGATCGGACGGCCGGGAGAGATGTCGTCGCAGAGTGCAGCTCGGGCCATTAGATAGCCCCCAGCCGAGCTGCCCCAACCAGCTATTTGGTCGCTGTGCAAGTTGTAGGTTTCGGCGTTTGCTCGGATCCAGCGAATTGCCGCCAGGACGTCTTCAATGGGTTCGGGGTAACAGACCTCACCCGTAAGGCGGTAGTCGATCGTGGCTACTGCGATTCCCTGGCTGGGCAGTTTCGACCACGGGCCCATTTCCTTGATACCACCGGAAAATCCTCCCCCGTGGGCGTACACGACAACTGGTGTCGGACCGTTGGAGCGGAGAGGAAGATGTAGGTCCAGTGTCAATGGTCGCCAACCGGGTGCAATCGCGTAGCGCAGCCCGAGGTGGGATGTCGCTGCGTCGACGATCTGAACGGGTTTAGGCGCCCAAAGCGCTGGATCTGCAAGGTCCGTCGGTTTCAAGGCGGGAAGTCCACTCTCCGAAGGATGGGGCACTGCGCGAATGGCGGTCAAAGCTCCTCCGATACGGTGGATAGGGGATGAGGGCTATATGAGAGTCGACGCTGGTCGGAACGTATATCGAGTCGCTGGGTATTGCACAGCATTGAGGATTCAGTCCTCAGCGCCGAGGAGCTCTTATGGAACGAGAATTGCGCGGCCTCGTACCCGATCATTGGCGAGGTCTTCGAGAGCTTGTGCGGCTTTCTCTAGTGGGTACTGCTGTGTGTGTAGGGCTACTTTGCCTGCCTCGACTAGTGCCATCAGTTCTACGAGGTCGCTGTAGCTCCCGACACTGTTCCCGACGACGTTCTTCTGCCCTAACACGAAATCAACTGTGGGGATGCGTAGCTCACCGCCGTATCCAATGATGTACTGGGAGCCGCCCGTCGCTGTCATCAGCCAACCATCCTGCTCGGCTCCATGCTCTGCGACGAAGTCGAAGACAACGTTCGCGCCCACCCCATTGGTTAGGTCTTTCACGGCTTGGACGTGATCGCCGTCAGCCAGCACAACCACATCTGCACCGACCTTCTTCGCCAGTTCGAGAGCATCGGGATGGGTGTCGATGGCGATGATTCTGGTCGAGGTGGTCGCGGCCAGGGCCTGGATTCCGATGTGCCCCAAACCGCCGGCGCCCTGCACAACGGCGGTGGTACCCGGATGCAGTAGCGGAATAGCCTTCCGCACTGCGTGGTACGCCGTGATACCGGCGTCGGCCAAGGCGGCTACGTCGGCAGGATTGGTATCGGGGCTGAGTTTGACACAGGCTCGGGCAGTGGTGCGCATGTATTCTGCCATGCCGCCGTCATTGTTAGATACGCCGGGGAAGAAGGCGTCGGTGCACTGCATGTCTCGTCCGGCGCGACAAGCAAGGCACAGACCACAGGACGGTTGGGGGTGAAGAATGACCGTGTCTCCGACCTTGACATTCGTCACGCCCTCGCCGACCTCATGCACCCAGCCGGCGTTCTCATGGCCGATCGTGTAGGGCAGTTGTGGGCCCATGACCTTGTCGAACTGGCCCTCGATGATGTGGAGATCCGTGCGGCAGACTCCGGCGCCGCCGATCTTCACGATCACATCCAGGGGACCCGAGAGTACCGGCTCTGGCACTTCTTCCACGATTGGCTGCTTGTGGTAGTTGTAGAGACGAACGGCTTTCATAGTTCCTGTTCCTCTGGATATGTCGGATGGATCGGTCACAGCCGAATGGTCTGCAGAGCATTGGTATTGCTGTTTTTGCTGTGTTCAGCCGGCCGGCGATCTCACCCCGGCAGCTTCGGTCACAGGGGTGCGCTCCTGTGTGGGGACCGTGACAACGAGGACTACAATTGCGGCGGCAATCATGGGCACGACGAGCAGACCGAACAGAGACCTCGGCGACCATGAGCTGTCGAGCAGCACGCCCGCCAGAATCGGAGCAGTAAGCGCGCCAATTCTGCCGAACGCCATCGCCCATCCGACTCCGGTAGCGCGCACAGGCGCAGGGTATAGCCCGGGTGCGATTGAATTGAGGCCAGCTCCGCTGGCGTTGATGAACATCCCGATAGCGACGGCAGAAATGAGCGCCGCCGTCAACGAATCGAGAGTAAGATTCATCGCCAAGAACGAGAGTCCAGCCCCCACGAAGGCGAGCGCGGTGAGGGTACGACCTGCAACCTTCAGCGCGAGGACCCCGAGTAGCAGCGTTCCCACGAGACCACCGAGATTGAGCAGTACCCCTCCGCTCATGCCCTGCTGCGCCGAGAACCCACTTTGTTCCAGAAGACGCGGCGTCCAACTCGCGGCGAAGTAGAAGCCCGCCATCACGATGAAGTAGGCGATCCACAAGAGGGCGGATCGAATAGCCATGCGACGATTTAAGATATCCCGAGTGGTTCCACGCTGCTCCTTCGACTGTGGGGTCGGGAGTGCAGTGAGGCGCGCCATGTGCATGCGATCGAGTAGTCGATTGACCTTCGCCAGTGAATCCTTCGGCCGGCGATGAAGCAGGTAGTCCAGAGACTCGGGCATGAGGACGGCGACAGTCACTACCAGGACGAAAGTGAGCACGCCGCCCACGATGAAGGGTGCCCGCCAACCATATTCCGAGACGAGAAGTTGAGCGGCAGCGCCACCCAGAATTCCACCCACCGGCAAACCCGTCGCATACAGGGCTATCATGGTTCCCCGCAACCGCTTCGGCGTGAACTCGGTGATGATCACCGGCAGACTGGCCACCGTTCCGCCAATACCGAGGCCAGTAAGCAAACGTGAAAAGCCCAAGTCGACGGGTCCGGTGCTGAGGGACGAGAGGACCATACCGAAGGTGCACAGGGCAAGGCATACGAGTGTTAGTCGACGCCTGCCGACCCGGTCCGCCAGTGGGGCCAGGAACGCCGAACCGAGCGCCATACCCACGAGACCACTGCTCAGCAGCAGACCCACCTCTGACTCGGACAGTGCCCATTCGTCGGCGACCCCTGATGCCGCAAAGGACATCACTAACACATCGAAACCGTCAATGACGTTGATGACTAAACAGATTGCGACAACCGAAATCTGGAAACCGCTCATTTTCGAGCGGTCGATCCTATCCTGAATCAACATCACGGACGGTCCTTCACCCTGAGATGTGCCGTGGCGTCAATTTCCACCAATAGGTCGGGGCGCACCAACCCCTGAACGATGAGCAAGGTGTTCGGCGGGTATTCGCCTTTCGGGTAGTGGGCGGCGAAGAAGGCCTCTCGCGCCGCATAGAACTCAGGGACGCTGTCGCGCGACACGAGATAGGTGACGAATCGCACCACCTCCCGGAGGGAGCCGCCTCGGGAAGCAAGGGCTTTCTGCACGTTCTCGAAAGCGCGATAGGTTTGGCTCGTCACGTCCGGTCCAGCCACAGCGTTGTCCTCGGTGAGACCGCACTGGCCGGCGACGAATACGAGGTCACCTGCGTGTGCGACGTGTGTATACGAGCTCAACGGATCGCCGAGGCCTTTGGGGTTTGCGTATGTCGGCAGGGTAGGCATAGTTCTTCCTCTTGAAGTCAATTGCAGTGGAGCGGAGTTCGGGCTATGCCCGGTATTCTTGATCCTGTTAGGCCGTGACAGCCACTGGATCCTTCGGTGTTAGAGTGCCGCCGGCAA
Organism: Rhodococcus sp. JS3073; assembly: GCF_026810085.1. NCBI lineage: Bacteria > Bacillati > Actinomycetota > Actinomycetes > Mycobacteriales > Nocardiaceae > Rhodococcus > Rhodococcus sp. JS3073. The sequence continues at coordinate 913,184 of NZ_CP113952.1, forward strand.
GCACGCGGCCGAGTGCACGGGCTAGTTCAATCTCGGCGCCTGCGTGCTTGGCTCGCCAGGCCACGTGACCGTCGGGCCGCACGAGAACGGCGCCATCAGTTCCGATTTCCAACGGACCCAAAAGGTGCGGCAAACTCTTGACCTCAAGAGGAACTGATGTTGTGGCAATGAGGCTTTCGCCTGCCTGTTGCCACGCTTCGGCGTCGGGCCCGCACACCAGTACGAAAGTCGTGTCGAACCAGTCGATGCTCGATTCGGTCTTGGCGACATCCATCCAGAAGTGGGGAAACCGAGCGCCTGGGCGGTCCGTGGGCCAGTAGCGCTGTGAGTCGTGTTCGGGTACCGGCGTGCCGTCGTCGACGATCGCCCCGTTGGTGTAAATGAAGCCCATTGATTGACCTTCACTGTGGAGTTGTTTGTCCATGTCGACCAGTAGCTCGCGCCAGGCACCTGGGTCTTCGTTTCGGTGCCGGAAGGCTTGGTCCATCTTGTCCATACGCTCCTGATTGCGGACCGCGAACGCCGTGTTTGACTGCGCAACTGGTCGGCGCTCGGACTCGTAGGTGTCGAGTAGCGTGTCGTCGGCGTGGCCCGACAACACGGCCGCCAACTTCCATGCAAGGTTGTGCACGTCTTGGACTCCGGAGTTCAGCCCGTTCCCGCCGGCGGTGGGGAACTGGTGGGCGGCGTCTCCGGCGAGGAAGACTCGACCCTTGCGGAACTGTTTCGCCACTTGGGCGCTCAACTTCCAATTCATCACGTTGATTCGCTTGACATCGAGGTCGGGAATCCCCCACTGTTCGCGAACCATTTCGATCAAGCGAGCCTCGGAGATCGGCTCCTCCCCATCTCGGAGCTTCTGGACCGCGAGCCAGCGATCACCGTCTGGCCCTGTGGCGAGCACGTTGGTTTCTTCCTTCGACGGGTCGCTTGGGCGGACCAGGAATCCGATGGCACTACGCACATGGGGGAGATGACTGACATCGGCGCGGTAGTAGTGGTTGGCCATGAGCGCCATTTGCTCTCGGCCATCCATTTCCACTCCGAGCGCGGAGCGCACCGTGCTGGATGCACCATCGCAGCCGATGAGATATTGAGCTCGAACCTCGTACTCGTCGCCATTGGCGACGCTGCGTAACAGCGCCCGGACGCCGTCGGAATCTTGATCGATGGATACCAGCTCGGTCGATCGAAAGACCTGTGCACCGGGGCGAAGGGACAGTTCGTGATCGAGCGCCTCTTCCACCGCATCCTGGGGCACGATTGATCTAGGAGCCGGTGTGTTCAGGCTGGGTGCGGGTTGCGTGTACGCCACCAGTGGTCCGTTCAGGCTTTCACACCAACAGGCGACGTCGGACTCTTGCGGCAGGCCTGCCCGTCGAATTCGTTCTTCGATGCCCCAAAGGCGGAACTGCTCCATCGTCCGGGCATGACACCCACGGGCCTTGGGATGGGTCGTAGTGGCTGCGCGGCGCTCGGTGAGGAGGCTGTTGATCCCGAAGCGATCAAGGAGCAATGCCATGCTCATCCCCACCGGTCCACCGCCCACTACGAGTACGGGCACATCAATCATCACTTACGTTCCTTTTCGAAGAGGGCATGAAGTGCCCGATCTGAGGGGCTTGCTTCGACTGCGAAATCACCGTCGTCGGTTCTTCCAGGGGCTATCAGTCGCTGTACGACACGCGACTCTTGCAGCGATCGTCGTCGAGCTCGGGCAAGACGACTACCCGTTCCTGTTCGTATGCGTCGGTCCGCGCCGTGACGAATGCCGCATCGATCGTATGGCTGCGGTTGTAGGACACGTGCGGGCAGAACGGCGGGATGTACAGGAAGTCGCCCTCGCCCAGAATCAGGTCGTGCTCGAGCTCTGCGCCCCAGAAGAAGTGCACGCTCCCTTTAATTCCGTAAAGGGCTGACTCGTGCTCGAGATGGTAGTGCGCGTTCGACTTCTCGCCGGGGCGCAGTGCCGTTACCAGCAGGGACAGATGCTTCGACGGTGTGCTGACACCGTTAACCCCGAAGAGCGCGTTGACGTCCTGCTTCGCGCGAACTTCCTTCTCGGGGCGGACCCGTGTGACATCGCCATCCCATTCGACCTTGAAATCCATGATTGTGGTCCTTTCCTGTTACTTGATGAAACCGGAGCTGCGGGTTTGCGCGGTGGATCTGGTCCGCTCGTACTTGTGCGTCAGCTAAAGATGCGTATTGAGCCAAGACCGACATCGGTGCAGTACGCCTGGTAAAGATGCACGAAGCTCTAGAGGTCCACGGTCCTATTGAGCGAGTCGTCATCGTTGAGGAACTCGATCGTCCCGTCCACGGTGAACTCCACCTCGGTGTCCTCGAAGATTTGAAGCCTATGGATAGTGCCAGGGTTTTCCCGCACGAAGTCACCTGGAGCGGCCACCCAGTCGTACTCGAGGTACCTCCAGCGTCCACGTTGGGGTGACCGCCTTGACTGGCCCACGGTTTCGGTGCTTACCCAGAACAGAGTCCCCAGCGGATCTCGGTCCCAGGACAAACTGGCCGTTACGGTGTCAGCCCGAAGTAGGTTGATCTCAATGCCGTCAACCCAGGGAACCTCGTCTGTGGAAATGTATCGGTCCTCTGCCGCAAGGCGCCGCGTGATGGACAGTTCGGCGCAGTCGAGATCGCTCAATGCACTGTAGACCGCAGACCCAACGGGTGTCCCAGTCACATTTATCCCCTCTTTCGCATGGAGGTGGTCTTGTCGTTACCCGCTGGACAGATCTTGCGCCAGAGTGAGCCGACGTCGAGGATGGTGTGCAAACTTTGAACGATGAGAAATCTGGCGGCGGCGTTCATCGACATACTGAGGGTGAACGGCATCCCGTTCGGGACTTGTCATTAATGAGTAGGAGGCGCGCGATGACATCACGGGCGACTCGGGACGCGTGGGAGCGTTTTCAGTCAGGAGCGGTCGCAACTGCTCGCGCGGAGATTCTCGATTCGTGGCGGCGTTCGAAGAGCAACGGTGTCGACCCGGAGCGGCTCGAACTCGTCCATACGGAGATCGACTACGAGTCTCCCTTCGTTCGTGTCGGCGCCCCCGTTCTGCTGGGCATGGCAGACCTACTGGTCGGAAACTCCACGTCCTTAGCGCTCGCAGATGCTGACGGAACGGTCACCTGGCGTTGGGATTCCGACCGGACAGTGGGTCGAGAGCTGGACCGAGTGGACTTCGGTCCCGGCTCGCGGGTGGGGGAGTCGTTAGCCGGGACCAATGGGATCGGGATAACAACGAAAACCAACCGGCTCGCGCTGGTCGTCGGCGCGGAACACTACAAACAACCGTGGCACTCGTGGGCCTGCGTTGCTGCGCCAGTGGTGCACCCAGTCACACGCCGTGTCGCCGGCACAGTCAATGTCGCCTGCCGAGCCGAGGACGCCAATCATCTGCTCCTGGTGGTCGTCCGTTCGCTGGTCGACGGGGTCGCTTCGGCGCTGAGCGCCGCATCTACTGCACGAGAGAAGCGCATGCTCGATGCTCACCTGTCATTCCGGGCGACAGCGACCGGGCCCGTCGTAACCATCGATCGCCAGACCATGATCATTGAGGACTCGGCGGCCGAGTTCGGGTTGGACCGAGCTGAACTATGGTCGGTCGTTGCTGAGGCAGGCCCATCCGCAACGGAAGTCGCTGTCGGCGACGGCTTGCATGCTCGTCTCTATCCCGTCGTGCCAGGACGCCTCGACGACGGCGTCGTCCTCGTCATCCGACGAGGAAAGTCGCGCGGGCTGGCTCCGTCTACGGCGGCGCCCGCAGTTAGCCTTGGGCCACTGGAGCAGGCTGAGCTAAAAGTGATTACCGAAACGCTGGCGGAGTGCGGGGGTAACAAGACCGAGGTTGCGGCCCGCCTCGGGATTTCCCGAGGCACCCTCTACCACCGACTCCGCCGTTACCGACTCGCCTGAGCGAGAACAGCTGCACGGGACCCTTCCAGGTGACCCGATGCCTCCTGAAACTCCTATGCCGATGCACTGCGTGCGCGCTTGGACCGCCCCGTCGGAGATCTGAGAAACATCATGACCGCTACCTACGAGATCCCGGACAACGCTGAAAAGCTTTATCCGCGGCGGACGAGCCGTTCGCGCACGTCGCCCGTGCCTCGTCCGACATCAAATTTTGCGGTCTTCCTTCACATTAGCGGATGCGGCTCCCTCAACTCCAACACCCAGACCAGCGTGGGCGCAGTACAACGTCTTTCGATGAAAGTTCGACGAGCCCGAATTGTTTCAGATGATCAGATGATCAGATGACCACCACCGCAGGGGACTGCGTAACCCCTCGACGGCCGCTCTCCGCGTCGCCGCACCAAGTATCAACAAACGGAACAGTCAACAAGCAGGAACAACTATGAACACTGAACAAGATTCTTCCAACGCCTGCGCCTCCCATACGGGCCATCAGGTGACGCTCGACCTTCAACTGCGACGGTACCGGAACGCTCGGCGGCGAAAAGTGGCGGATAGACTGGCTAGACAGGAGCCGATCGAGTTCACCGGCGAGGCCGGAGAGATTCTCCGATTCGCGCTCATCTGGGCCCCGTACGGCGGAGCGCCCGCCGAAGAGACGTTCCAGAAGTTCGGCATGGCTCCGCGCAGATTCGCAGAGAAGCTTTGGCAGACAGTGGAAGAACTCGGCTGCGGGAGGACGATCACCAGTCAGTTCGCGTCCGTGTACGCCCATCCCGGATCCGGCTGACTGACGAGGCATGCCGAAACCCTGACGGACAGAGCGGATGCCCAGTGCGCTCCGTCAACTCGTCGACAACGGATTCGAGCGTCCCCATCCTGCTCCTCGCGTGATCTCCTCCAGTAGGGGGATCGACCGATGAGGCAGGGGAGTGGTCAGCGCGAGTCTGGTACTCGAATGAACAACCCCAGCAATGGCGACGACGCGCTCGATCAGCACCTGCAGGTCGGCCTGTGTTGGTGTAGCGACCCGGACGAGAAGATCCTCTCGTCCGGTCGTGGCGTAAACCTCGAGGACCTGGGCGATAGCTGCCAGACTATCAACCACTGCGGCCAGCCGGCCCTGCTCGATCTCAAGCGCGATGAACGCTTGCACCCCGATGCCAGCCTGAGCTAGATCGAGCTCCAGCCGATAGCCGGTCAGCAAACCCGCGTCCTCGAGCCGCCGCACACGGGACTGCACGGTGTTTCGAGACACGCCCAGGGCTGAGGACAGCTCGACGACACCAGTGCGAGCGTCGAGGGCGAGCAGACGCAGGATTTGAACGTCGAGCCTGTCGATGCTGAGCATTCTTCTCACCTCACTGTGTGACAGGGATCCTCAGATGACCCGATGGATCAGTTGCGTCGACTTGAGTTGACCGGAGCGTAAACCCCAGTCAGCCTTAGTGTTACATCACGATCACGTCGTCGCGCACGGACTGTGTGCGGAATCATGGACGGTGCACCTAATTATGACTCAGTTGACCGATGCCGCTCCGGCGTCAACCCAATTCGACCTTTCCAGCCGTTACCGGGTCTCCTCCGGGCCAGTGCTGATGACTGGTGTTCAGGCCATCGCGCGACTGCTGGTCGAACAGCACGAGCAGGATCGGCGAGCCGACAAGCAGATCGCCACCTTCGTCTCTGGCTATCAGGGCAGTCCGCTCGCCGGACTCGACAAGCTGTTGGCAAGCATTCCCGAATTGGCCTCTGAGCATGACGTGCGGCTCGTGCCAGGCATGAACGAGGAACTCGCGGCTACCGCGGTGTGGGGCAGCCAACTCGAACTTCCCAAGGGCGACCGCACCCACGATGGAATTATCGGCCTCTGGTACGGCAAAGGACCAGGCCTCGACCGGGCCAGCGACGCATTTCGCCATGCGGCCATGTACGGCGCCCATCCTGCGGGCGGTGCGCTGGCCTTGGTCGGCGATGACCCTGCCGCCAAGTCGTCATCCGTCCCTGCCGCGAGCGAGCGGTCGCTGGCAGCACTGTCAATGCCGATCTTCTTCCCCCGCAACGCAGAAGAGATCATTCAATTCGGGCTCTACGGCGTCGCCCTGTCCCGAGTATCAGGATGTTGGCCCGCGATGAAACTGGTCGCAGACGTTGCAGACGGCATCTGGACCCTTGACCGCGACTTCGCCGACCTCGATATTGTCGTCCCCACAATCGAATGGGAGGGCCGACCTTGGATCTACCGGCAGCGGGTGCTCGCGGCCCCACCGGACAGTGTGCTGGCTGAGGCCGATCTGTACGGACCCCGGTGGGCGATGGTTGAAGCTTTTAACGCCGCCAACAATATCGACCGGATTGAGGTCGACCCGGCGGACGCTTGGCTTGGCATAGTCGCCGTCGGCACCGCGTACGACTCCGTCCGCCAGGCATTGCTCGAGCTCGGCCTCACCGAGGCCGACCTGCACAACTCTGGCATCCGCATACTCCGCGTCGGAATGCCCTATCCACTCGGCGCCGACAAGGTTCGTCGGCTCGCGGCCGGGGTGGAGGCGGTCCTTGTGGTCGAAGACAAGACGGCGTTCGTGGAGTCCCAGGTCAAGGACATCCTCTACGGTCAGGCCGCCGCACCCCGCGTGCTCGGCAAACGCGGTGACGGTGGAAGCCGTCTGATCCCGCCGGACGGAGAACTGACCGCGGCCCGCCTGACTGCACCGCTGCGGAGAATCCTCAAGGACCGAGTGGCCGTCACCACTCCACCCCCGCCGCCGTTGCAGCTGACCGTGCTACCGGCTAAACGCACCGCCTATTTCTGCTCCGGGTGCCCACATAACCGCTCCACCGTGGTCCCCGAAGGATCCCTCGCGGGCGGCGGCATCGGCTGCCACACTTTGGTGACGATGTCCTCGCGCACAGACTCTCAAGTCACCGGACTGACCCAGATGGGAGGCGAAGGCGCCCAGTGGATCGGCCAGGCACCGTTCACAGACGTCCAGCACATCTTCCAGAACGTTGGTGACGGCACTTACTTCCACTCTGGACAGCTCGCCGTGCAGGCCTGCGTGGCAGCTGGGGTCAATATCACCTACAAGATCCTGTACAACTCCGCCGTAGCGATGACTGGCGCCCAGGACGCCGAGGCAGCACTCACCGTGCCGGACTTGACCCACAAACTCGCGTCCGAGGGTGTCACCAAGATCATCGTCTGCGCCGAGGAACCGCATCGACACAAGGGCGCCTCGTTTGCCCCGGGGGTGGTGCTGTGGGACCGGGACCGCCTGGACGAGGCTCAGCGGATACTGCGTGACACCAAGGGCGTCACGGTGCTGATCTACGACCAGCAATGCGCGGCCGATGCCCGACGTAAGCGCAAGCGCGGTGACCTGCCTGCGCGCCGCACCCGGGTGGTCATCAACGAGGCGGTTTGCGAGGGCTGCGGTGATTGCGGCGTCAAGTCCAACTGTCTGTCCGTCCAACCGGTCGATACCGAGTTCGGCCGCAAGACGCGCATCGACCAAACCAGTTGCAACACCGACTACTCCTGCCTGGACGGCGAATGCCCGTCGTTCGTGACAGTCGAGCTGCCCGAGAACACAACTGCCCCACGCAAGGACGTGCCGGCTCCACCACTGGTGGCGGAGCCGAACCTCCCGGCGATCACCGCCACCCACAACGTATTCCTCGCCGGCATCGGCGGTACCGGCATCGTCACCGTCAATCAGGTCCTCGGCATGGCCGCCCTGCGTGCCGGACTGCATGTCGAGGGGCTCGATCAGACCGGGCTTAGCCAGAAGGCCGGCCCAGTCACCTCACATCTGCGGGTGAGCATCGACGCAGCAGAATCCTCCAATCGGATCAGCCCGGCCACTGCCGACTGCGTGTTGGCATTCGATCTGCTGACCGCCGCCGACGCGAAGAACGCCGGAATCGGAAACCCCGAGCGTACTGTCACGGTTGCCTCCACCAGCAAAACAGCTACGGGTGACATGGTCTACGACAGCACGGTGGCCTATCCCGCGGATGAAGGGTTGCTCGAGCGACTCGACGCACGGGCCCGCACACTCACCGCGTTCGACGCGCTCGCTGCGGCGGAGGCGATCTTCGCGAACACCGCCGCAGCGAACTTCCTGCTCGTCGGTGCCGCCTATCAGGCCGGTGGGCTTCCGATTCCGGCCAGCGCCATCGAAGAGGCCATTTCAATTAACGGTGTCGCGGTCAAAGCCAATCAGACGGCGTTCCAGTGGGGACGTGTCGCGGTCGCCGATCCGGCGGCGTTCGAGGCGGTTACCACCGCTGCCAAGGCCGCCCACCGCAGCGACACCGCCGTCCCCGTCCACCTGCTCAGCGTCTCGACCGTGACAGGAGCGAGTCGGGAACTGCTCGAACGGCGCGCGGCGAACCTCGTCGCGTACCAGGGAGATCACACTGCCGTCCGCTACATCGACGTCGTCGAGTCGGTGTGGGCTGGTGAGCGGGCCGTCACCGACCGTACAGATCTGTCAGAAGCGGTGGCGAAGAACCTTCACAAGCTGATGTCCTACAAGGACGAATACGAGGTGGCCCGTATGCTCACAGACCCGGCGTTCCTCGAAGCCGTCGAGGCGGAGGTTCCGGGCGGGGCGAATCTGACTTACAAGCTTCATCCTCCGACGCTGAAGGCGTTGGGGCGCAGAAAGAAAATCGGCATGGGCCCTCGCACCCACATCGCACTCAAGGTGCTGGCAAAAGGTAAGTTTTTGCGCGGAACAGCGTTTGACCCGTTCGGATACGCGCGTGTACGTAAGGTTGAACGGCAGCTGATCGCGCACTACGAATCTATGGTCCTCGACCAGGTGAGGTCACTGACCGCCGAGTCCTACGATACCGCGGCGGCGGCGGCATCGGCGCCGGATCTCGTCCGCGGATACGAGGACGTGAAGATGCGCAACGTCCACACTTACATCCTTCGGTTGGAGGAACTCGGGATCGACACCGCCGCACTGCGGAAGTAGTCAGGCGCTCCCCCCGGGGGTCCCTATGGTTTTCGTCAAGCCGCTGAGGGGGTTGGATTCCGGTAGAGTTCCTTGTTCTTGAGCATGGCGTAGAGGACGTCGCAGCGGCGTCGGGCGAGGCAGATCAGGGCCGCGTTGTGTTTCTTCTTCTCGTCCCGTTTCTTGTCGTAGTAGGCGCGACTGATGGGGTCGTGGAGGGCGGCGAAGGCAGACAGGAACAGGGCGCGTCCCAAGTTTCTTGTTGCCGGAGCAGGCGGGGTGCTCGCCACGGATGGAGGATCCCGATTTTCGGGTGACCGGTGTGATGCCGGCATAGGCCGCCAGGTGGGCGGCGGACGGGAAGGCGGAGCCGTCGCCGACCTCGATCAGGATCCGAGCTGCTACCGAAGACGCCGATGCCGGGCATCGAGGTCAGGACTGGGGAAAGAGGGTGGTCATCGAGGGCCCTCTCCACGTCCACGGCGACCGCTTTGCGTTGTAACAGGGTCTCTTTCAGTGAATCCGCAAGTTTGGGTAGAACGGTTTCGGCGGCCGTGGTGCCGGGCGCCACCACGGCCTGCTCGTCGAGGACGGCAAGGATGTCGGTGGCCAACCTGGCGCCCATTCGGGGTGCGTGCTTGACCGCGATCGTGGTGAGCTTGCGCTTGCGGGCCTGCCGGATTCCGGCCGGCCCGCCGCAGCGGGAGAGGACCACGAGGACCGCCGGATGAGTAATGCGGGGGCCGAGGACCCGCTCGAGGGCCGGGTGGATGGAGGTGAGCAGGCCGCGGATCCGGTCCAATGATGCGGGTGGCTTCGCCGGCGAGGTCGTCGTCGAATCCGACGAGGACCACGGGGTTCGGCGAGCGCCTCGTCGCCGGTATCGACCCGGCGCCGGGTGTGCGGCATGGTGCGGGCGGTGGAGAAGCGCGGGCGTGCGTTCCTGGTCGTTCGCGTCGGTCCTGGCGGGGGTGAACGTGGCGTCCGGCTACGGTTGTAGGAGACGGGGGGCATAACGCCGAGGTGTAGAGAAAGTCCGCCCACTCCCACGTCCAGGTCGTGCACCCGCTGCAGGATCGGAGGTGTCAAACCGAGCGTGCGAAGACTGGAGGGGTCATGAGGGCCAAAATCAGCAATGACGGATCCGGGGACATGAGACCTGACATCGCCGAGTCATGGCGCCGGGCCAACCTTGCCGGACTTGATCCCACTGCGCCGTTCCAGGACCCGGCAGACGTGGAGATCGACACCGAGAGTTCGTTGCTCGTCGGAGCCGCGCCGGTGCTCGATGAGCTCGAGTCGAGCCTGCGAGGAAGCAGCTACGCGACCGTGCTCGTCGATCGAGACTGCCGGGTCGTGCGACGGTGGTTCGACGACAGACGCGTCGGGGAACGCTTCGACACACTCAACCTCCGAATCGGCGCAAGTCTCCTCGAGGACACGATAGGCACCAACGCGCTCGGGACAGTCATGGAGACTCGTCGTTCAATCGCGATCAATGGAGCGGAGCATTTCGCCCAGTCGCTTCGTTGTTTCAGCTGCTACGGACATCCGATCCGCCACCCGTTGACGAAGCGTATCGAGGGAGTGCTGGACATCTCCGCGAAGATCAACAAGGCCAGCCCGCTGCTTCCGCCGCTCATCGCTCGCGCCGTCCACGACATCGAGCAGCGACTGCTCGACGGGAGCCGTGCCTCGGAAAAGAGCTTGTTGGCGGCCTTCCAGGTCGCCGCTGGTCTGAGGAGGCGCGCCATCGTCGCGATCGGCGAGAACATCGTGCTTTCGAACCAGAGTGCATCAGACCTGTTGAGCGCCGCTGACATTGCGCTGCTCCGAGTCCTCATGGACGGGCCGACAACGCGGCAGGACAGCAAGGTCGAGCTGTCTCTTGCGTCCGGGCAGCCGGTCAAGATTCACATCACCAAGATCGATGGGGGAGGGGCCGTACTCCGTGTGGATCCGTGCAGCTCCGGTCGCACTCGGTCCGTCAGACGATCCCGATCAAACCTTGCGTCGGCTGCGGCGCGGACGATCGTGGCCGGCGAGCCAGGCACGGGCCGCACCACGAGAGCGCGCCAGCTCGCGGCGCGTCCGCCGGCGAAGCTCCTGAGGCCCGCCCTCGCACTCGTTAATGGTCGTGAGTCCTGGGCGCAGGACTTCCAGAATGCGGTGCGGGACTCGACGGGGTCGGTGTGCATCGATGGCATCGATCTGTTGCCCGACGAGCTGCTCGACCTGGTGATCGAAGCCGCCGGTGCCCGGGACAGGCCGCAGCTGATCTTCACGTCCGGTCCGATCCGCGGCTTGACCGGCCGGGCCGCCTTGCTCGCAGGCATGGCCACGCAGCGTGAGGAGCTTCTCCCGCTCTCCGTGCGGCGTACGGATATCCCCGAGATCGCCAATGCGATGCTCAGGTCCATTGGGGCGGATAAATCCGTCCATTTCACTCCGCGAGTAGTTCAGGCGTTGTCCGCACAATCGTGGCCGGGCAATCTGCGAGAGCTCAACGCCGTGATCGAGTACATGGCGAATCGGCGCACAGTAGGTGGTCTCGTGATGGACGATCTGCCCGAGCAGTACCGTTCGGTGGATCCAGCGACCCCGATGGCGGCGCTCGACCAGGCCGCACGTGACGTCATCGTGGCGGCGCTCAGGCATGCCAGCGGCAACAAGGTCAAGGCCGCAAGAGCCCTAGGTATGTCACGCACAACCTTGTACGCCCGCATGCGGACTCTACGGATCGCGACCTCTGACGCCTGGACGTCGTAGTCGGACTGTCCAGAGACTGAACACCTCTCAACGCGCAGAGCGTGAATGCTGTGTGACGCAAGCAACCTAGACAGGTGGCGTCAACCTCCGGAGGTATTTTGTGACCGCACAATTGACAGACCTGCACGACTCGGTCGTTCCGAAGGTTCGGGAGTTCCTGAGCCGACCCAAGAAGCTCTTCATCGGTGGCCAGTGGATTGACGCGGCAAGCGGCCGCTCCTTCGAGACCATCGATCCCGCGACCGGACAGGTCCTCACGACCGCGGCGTGGGGCGAGGCCGAGGACATTGACCGAGCAGTCAAGGCCGCACGCACCGCGTACGAGGGAGAGTGGAGCCTCTGGACTCCAGCGCAGCGCCAGCGACTGTTGTTCCAGATCAGTGAGAAGATCTACGAGCGTGCCGAGGAGCTAGCGCAGCTCGAGGCTCTGGACAATGGCAAGTCCGTCGGCGTGGCGCAAGCCGTCGACGTCACGTGTACTGCGGAGCTCTTCGCGTACTACGCGGGTTGGGCCACCAAGATCGAGGGTCGCACAATCCCGGTATCCGTCCCCTGGGCTCCGGGCACGACGTGGCATGCCTACACGCTCCGTGAGTCCGTGGGCGTGTGTGGGGCTATCGTGCCCTGGAACTTCCCTCTCCTGATGGCGGCGTTCAAGATCCCCGCTGCACTCGCGTGCGGAAATGTCGTCGTGCTCAAGCCGGCCGAACAGACTCCACTTTCTGCCCTCCTGCTGGCCGAGATCATGGCCGAGGCCGGGCTGCCCGACGGGGCGTTCAATGTCGTCACCGGGTACGGCGACGCCGGGGCCGCCCTTGCCTCGCACATGGACGTCGACAAGATTGCGTTCACCGGGTCGACCGAGGTAGGCAAGCTCGTCGTCGACGCTGCGAAGGGAAACCTCAAGAAGGTCTCGCTTGAGCTCGGCGGCAAGAGTCCCCAGATCGTGTTCGCAGACGCCGACCTCTCGACCGCGATTCCAGGAACTGCCAGCGGATTCTTGTTCAACCACGGCCAGGCCTGCACATCTGGCTCTCGTCTCCTTGTCGAGGACTCGATCTTCGACGAGTTCACCCAAGGCGTGGCCGAGGTCGCGAAAGCCAGCAGGATCGGCCATGGCTTCGACCCCGAGGCTGAAGTCGGACCCCTCATCTCCGAGGAGCAGCTCACCCGAGTGACGGGCTACATAGATGCGGGCCTACGGGACGGCGCTCGTGCGCTGTCCGGGGGCGGTCGCCACGGCACGGACGGTTTCTACGTCGAGCCGACCGTTCTGGTCGACGTGAAGGACGATTTCAGTGTCTATCGCGAGGAGATCTTCGGCCCCGTCGTGGTCGCCACCCCGTTCAACGCCGAACGGGGTGTCATCACGCAGGCAAATGACACCCCGTTCGGGCTGGCGGCCAGCGTCTGGACCCAGGACATCTCGAAGGCGCACCGGACAGCTCGCCAGATCAAGGCAGGCAGCGTGTGGATCAACTCGCACAACGCGTTCGATGCCGCTCTGCCCTTCGGCGGGTATAAGCAGTCCGGCTGGGGCCGAGAGCTGGGCGAAGGTGCGATCGACGAGTACACCCAGACGAAGACGGTGAACGTCGCACTCTGACAACGGTGTGGCTCTCGTCGACTCCACAATGGATTCGACGAGAGCCACGTGACTGTACGACCTTCGCGGGACGAAGGTGTGAACTCACTTCTGAAACCTATACCCTGAGGGCATGTGGATCCTAGAGGCCCTCGAGGACGGTGACCTCGGTGAGTGAGTTGTCTGACCGGCGACGATTTGATCGCGGTGGCGACATCCCTGGCCTAGACGCCGATCTGTGCGAGTCGGAGGAAAACGGAGCGAGCCGTGCGGGGCGCACGAACACCGAGTGGGTGTACGAGACGCTGAAGGGCGCGATCCTCGACGGCACCCTCGAACCGGGCACGGCTATCTCACAGAGCACGCTGTTTCAAAGCATCAGCGTCAGTCGCACGCCGGTGCGCGAGGCGATCCGCATGCTCCAGGCCGAGGGGTGGCTCGAATCCCAGCCCAACAAGCGCGCGCGGGTCGCGCCGCTGTCGGCCAGCGATGTCGAGCAGCAATTCGCCGCGCGCATCGCGCTGGAAGGGCTCGCGGTCGGCATATCCGTGCCGCACATGGCTGACGACCTGCCAGAGATGCGGGACCTCCTCAGACAGATGCGGGTGGCAGTGGAAGCGCACGACTACGAAGCGTGGGTCACCCCCCACAAAGCCTTCCACCGCGCGCTGACACGGGGAGCTGGCGAGATGATCGGCCAGTTGTGTGCCTCGTTGTCGGACTCGACGCAGCGCTACATCAATCTTTGCATGAAGGACATGCCGATGGCCTACATGCTCGGCGAGGCTGAGCACCAGACGATCTACGAGGCGTGTGAGGAAGGCAATTCGCTGGTGGCATCGTCGCTGCTCGCCAAGCACCTGGCCCGCACTGCCATTCAACTTGTGGGAATATTGGATCCATCTCGGGAGCCGACGCCGATTCGCACGGCGGTCAAGCTGATCGGCGATCCGGGCATCGATGCCCCCTCCACGAAGTCCCGCGGGGCGCTTTAGTTTCTGGGGATGTTGTGGCCGGTGAGGTCGATAGGTGACTTTGCCGCCAATCCCGGTGTGGGGTCGGGTGGTGATGGAGCCAGGCCCAGTCGGCGGCCAAGGTGCGAGTGAAGCGCTCGACCTACCTGTTCGGCGATAGGGGCGGGTGTAGCCGTGGTTGAGGTTCGGACTGTGCGCCGCTGCGAAGCAAGATGAGCGATAGCAGGATCCGTTGTCGGTCAACACTGCCCGCACCTCGATATGGTGGCCGCGAAGAATGCTCGGGCCCCGTTCCCAGAACGCGGCGGCGGTCTCGTTGTGTTCGTCATGGTGTTCCTCCGAGTCCGCCACGCCTGGCGGCTGGGAGGCGCGTAACCCACGCCCTGCTTCTTGTTGCGACGGTTGCCGATGCTCCGCCCGACTTTGCGGTGCCAGCCCCCGTCGGGAATGCGGCCGAGTTTCTCAAGGTCCAGGACCCGTGCGCCCGTGGTGTTCTAGTGGTGGGCGGCGAACGGGAAGTCCGGTGTCCTGATCAAGCTTCGACAGTGGATCGGGGCAGGTGCAGGTAGCTGAAGCGGGGTGGCCGCCAGCGGTGGGTGAACCGAGGCCTGATGATCCGCCGTTGGTGCCGTTCGGTTTGCGAACGCGGTGCGGTGTGGGCGGGACTCCTCCCGCCTTTTCGATGAACTACGGCTAGACGCTTGTTGACGGTCCATGAAGCGGCGGGCCCGTTTTTCTAATGCCTGAAGGTCATCGATTTCGCTTGCATCAATCAATTCGCACAAAGTGGATACATGTCGTTGACGTTCACGAGATGAAAAGTATACAGTTTCGCGCATGGTGACGAAGGACACATCGACGGTTCATCGGGTACCCGCTCTGCGGCTCACCGGGATTCGTAAGAGCTATGGCGGTGTCCAGGCTCTTCGTGGCGCTGATCTGACGATCCCGACCGCCGGCACGGTGCTCGGCCTGTGCGGGGAGAACGGGTGCGGCAAGTCAACCTTGCTCCGGGTGTTGGCGGGACAGGTCCGACCGGACGCCGGACGCATCGACATCGACGGCGAGCCCGTCACGTTCTCCAGGCCGCAGGAGGCAATCCGCCACGGCATCGTGACCGTGACCCAGGAAACCACGCTGGCACCCGAGCTGACCGTCGCGGAGAACATCTACCTCGGCCACCGGATGGCCCGCACACGATTCGGCATCGACTGGAAGCGCACCATGCGGGACGCCCATGAGCTGCTTGCGCGATTCGGCATGGACATCGACCCGGCATCGCCGGTGCGACAGTTGCGACCGGACCAGCAGCAGCTGGTCGAGATCGTGCGTGCACTGTCGATCGACGCTCGGGTGCTCATCCTCGACGAGCCCACCAGCTCTCTGACCGACGATGAGGTCGATGCGTTGCTCGACCGTGTCAGAGGCCTCGCAGACGGTGGGGTGTCGACCATTTTCGTGTCTCATCGGCTCGAGGAGGTCTTTCGCGTCGCGGATCGGATCGCGGTGCTGCGCGACGGCCTCCTTGTCAGCGAGGGGCCGATCGCCGACTACGACGAAACGTCTTTGATCGAAGCGATGGTCGGCGCCAGCCACCAGACGCTCGCAGAGAACCATCGTGTGCGCCCGACGGCAGACCCCGTCCTCCGCATCCGTGAGGTCACAGTCCCTGGGGTGATCGAGGAGATCTCACTTGACGTCGCTCCCGGTGAGATCGTCGGACTCGCCGGACTTGTGGGTGCCGGCCGCAGTGAGCTGCTCGAGACGGTGTTCGGACTCCATCGACCGGCGACCGGGGTCGTCGAGCTCGGCGGCGCGCCATTCCATCCGAAAGGGCCCCGTGACGCGATCGGGGCCGGCGTGGGTTATGTCCCGGCCAACCGCAAGGAGCAGGGGCTGGTCCTCGGCATGAGTGTCCGCGAGAACCTCGTCATGGCGTCGACTGCATGGTCCCGCCGCGCGAGAAGGCACCGCGCCAAGGAGGAAGGCCCCGTAGTGGCCGACTCCATGGTGTCGATGCAGATCAAGGCCGTGTCACCTAACACCACTGTCCAGACTTTGTCTGGTGGTAACCAGCAGAAGGTCGTGATGGGCAAATGGCTTGCGATCAGGCCGCAGGTCCTGCTCCTCGACGAACCAACCCGCGGAGTCGACATAGGGGCCAAGACCGAGATCCACCGGCTGCTCATCGCCGCTGCCGACGACGGCCTGGGAATTCTCGTTAGCTCGTCGGAGAATCCCGAGCTGCTGAGCATCTGCGACCGCATCGCCGTGATGTTCCGTGGACGGATCCGTGCGGTGCTGTCACGGGCGGAAGCCACCGAATCCACCATTGCCCACTACGCCGGAGGTCACGAGTGAACACCATCGACAGCACGTCAACAAAGAGCATCAACAACAGTTCCACGATCTCCAAGCTGCCGCCCGAACGCCCGTCGTGGGCCAGCCGACTCCCGCGACCGACCAGCGATGGCTTCGGTCGCTACGGCGCGGTGCTTGCTCTGCTCGTGATCATGTTTCTCGTGCTCAGCATCACGCAGGACCAGTTCCTAACGGACCAGAACATCAAAAACCTGCTCGCGAGCGTCTCCGTCGTCTCGATCTGCGCCTGCGGGATGACGTTCATCATCCTCACGGCGGGCCTTGATCTCTCGATCGGAGCCACGCTGGCACTCTCCGGGATCTTCCTGGCGAAGGTCATCGAAGCTGGTGTCCCCGGAGCGGTGGCTGCCTGTCTGACCGTGGTCTTCGGCTTTGTCGTGGGCGGAGTGCTCAACGGCATACCGATCGGGAAGTGGCGACTCTCGTTCTTTGTCGTAACGCTCGGGGTGGCCTCCGTGCTCACCGGTGTGGTGAACATCTGGTCCGAGAGCAAGACGACCTACGTCACGTCGTCGTTCGTCGACAGTGTCGGATTCTCGAACATCCTGGGGCTTCCTGTCCCGGTCTGGATCATGGGCGCCTGCTTCGCGCTGTTCGCGTATGTCCATAAGAGGACGTACTTCGGTCGGGATCTCTGTGCGATCGGCGGAAATGTCGAAGCTGCACGTCTCACGGGCATCAACGTGGCCTGGACGACGGTGTCCGTGTACGCGATCGCCGGAGCGTGCGCCGGGCTCGCTTCCGTGGTGCAGACCGGCCGACTGGGGGCTGCGAGCCCGCTCGTCGGCACCGATATCGCGCTCGCGGCGGTCGCAGCGGTGCTCCTTGGTGGCACTACGTTCACCGGCGGCGTCGGGGGTATCGGTGGGACGGTTGTCGGTGTGCTCTTCGTGGGCGTCCTCCAGAACGGCCTCGGCATCGCCGGGGTCTCAGGCTACTGGCAGCAGGTCATCACCGGCGCCATCCTCGTCTCCGCGGTCGGCCTTGACCGCCTGCGCCAGACCGGATGGTCGGCCCGCCTCTCACGCGGTAGCGCGTCGGGAGGAGACGGCCCGGACGCGGTTATCACAGGCGGGCCGCCATCGGCCGCCGCGACATCCGACCAGCTCACCTAGATCGAAGGAATTATGTACATGTCCAGCCACACAAGAAACCGACCTGGGCGCGTCCTCGCGGCTGCTGCGTTCATTACGAGCGCCTGCCTGTTGATGATGACCGCGTGCAGCTCCAGTGACACCTCGACCGGCGACGGGTCCTCGCCGGGAGCGGACGCGGCAAGCATTCCGCCCTATTCGGGCCCGGAATCTGATCTGCCCACCAGCTACGGCCTGCCGGCGAAGAAGCCGGGCAAGACGCTGACGTTCGGCTATCTCAACAACACGTCCGGCAACGAGCTGACCAACGCGTTGGGCGAGGGCTTCGAGGCGGAAGCCAAGTTCCTGGGGGCCAAGACGATTGTCCTCGACAGTCAGCTGAAGGTCGACCGTGAGGTCTCGAACTTCCAGCAGCTGCTGGCCCAGGGGGTGGACGGGATCCTCGTCAATCCGCTCGACCCTAAGGCGCTGTCTCCCCTCATCAAGCAGGCACAGGAGAAGGGCATCCCGCTGATCGGGGTCGATGTCGCCCTCGAGAACGGCGAGCTGCCCGAGGGCTTCACCGGTCAGATCATGAAGGGCGCGGACCATCAGGCATACGAGACGGCCAAGGCGATCGCCGCTGAGAAGGCGGGGGCCAAGTTCGGGATCCTCAACATCGCGTTCCCCGTCGCGGGGCCTCTGTACCAGATGGAGCGGTCGAAGTACTGGGCCGCGAAGTTTGGGCTGGAGTTCGCGGGAGAGCGGTCCAACGCCACCGACGACTCGAACGGAGCAGCGGCGGTATCCGGTCCGATGCTCAGCAAGGATCCCGACCTCGACGCCATCATCGCCTACAACGATCCGAGCGCACTCGGAGCCGTGACCGCGGCGCGAGCGAGCGGCCGAGAGCTGATCGCGGCTGGGTCGAACGGTGGCAGCGACGGAATCGGTGGTGTCAAGGCCGGCAAGCTTCTCATGACGACATCGGTCGACGCGGTCCGTATCGGCGCGATGGCGCTGGCGGGTCTCTACAACGTCCGGACGGACCAGAATCTCCCATTGCCCAAGTCGATCTTGGTCGCTGCCAAGGTCGTCACCAGGGAGAACGCCGACAGCTTCGCGAGCTTCGACGAATTGGCCGATTCGATCGAGCGGACCGGCCTCACCGCGACGCCATGAGCCCTGCTTGCGGCCCCGGATGCGTTGGGCATCCGGGGCCGCAAGGGCATCGCCTGGAACACCACCGCCCACGGGCGGAATCGAACACGGCACTGCAGTCCTGAGAGACCGAAGCAAAGGAAAGAAAAGAAAATGACTTCCACGATCGATGTTCCAGTCCTGATCGTCGGCGGCGGACCTGCGGGCATGAGCCTCGCGCTCCAGCTCGACCGCCTGGGGATACGAAGCATGCTCGCCGAGCGACGCCCGACGACTACCAAGCATCCGAAGGCCTTCGGATGCCAGGCGCGGACCATGGAGCACTTCCGCGTGTGGGGGATCGAGGACCGGGTCCGGGCGGCAGGTCTGCCCGCCACGGCCGACGTTGTCTGCTGGTGCGAGAGCCTCAGCGGTCCACTGGTGGCCTACACGCACCCAGAGGCGACGCTCAACACGCCCGCCCCGAAGTCGATCGTCTCGCAGGATGCGGTCGAAGAGGCCCTCGACGCGGCCCTCGGCACGAGTCCGGCCGCGAACATCCGCCGGTCGACCGAGCTGGTGTCCTTCGAGCAGGACGTCGACGGGGTCAGTGCCCGTTTGCGGAGCGTAAAGACCGCCGAGGAGGTGCTGGTACGCGCTCAGTATCTCGTCGGCTGCGATGGAGCCGACAGCGTCGTGCGCGACCGGCTCGGCGTGGAGATGGACGGTCCCGAGACCATCGCGCTCTGGGCCAGTCACTACTACCGCGCTGATCTCAGCCGTCTCCCGCACGTTCGCAGTGCCATCGGGTTCCTCGTTCGGCCGTCCGACCCGTCGCGGCCGCACATCGACGTGCTGGCCAGCGGCCCGGACGCGGACCGCTGGCGTTTTCTCGAGAAGCTGAAGGAGGGGCAGGAGCCGCTCACCGAGCAGCAGCTCATCGCCCTCGTCCGCGACTACTGGGAAATCCCGGACCTGAAGGTCGAACTCATCAACGTCATGCCCTGGCGAATGAGTGCCCAGGTGGCCAAGGAGTTTCGCAGAGGACGCGTCTTCCTGGCAGGCGACGCAGCCCACCGCTTCCCGGTCACGGGCGGCATGGGGCTGAACTCGGGCATCCAAGATGTACACAACCTTGCGTGGAAGCTCGCGATGGTGCTCGACGGACAGGCCGAGGAGACGCTGCTCGACACGTACGAGGCCGAACGCCGTCCGGTGGCGCAGGACAACACCGAGTGGTCGGTAGGAAACTTCCGCAGAATGCAGGAAATGGACGTGGCCTTCCAGAACCGCCGCGAGGACCCCCGGACTTGGCGCGACCTGTTGGTCGACATGGACGAGCAGATCAACTGCGAAGGCCAGTCGCTCGGATACATCTATGCCGACGGTGCTCTGATCGACGATGGTTCCCCGATGCCCGAGCACGAGGCCCAGTACTACTGGCCGACGGACCGACCCGGCGCGCGGTTTCCCCACATATGGATCGACGCGGATCAGACGGAGTCGACGATCGACTGGTTCGACACGTCGTTCGTCCTCGTCTGTGGTCCTGGGGCGCAGGGGTGGGCGCGGGCCGGCACAGCCCTGGCAACCGAGCTCGACCTGGCGCTCGAGATCAAGCAGCTGACGGCGCTGCTTGGTCCGTTGACGATTGAGCGCGACGGTGCGGTGCTGGTCCGGCCTGACGGCTATGTCGCCTGGCGGGCGACAGGCCCCGGAGACCCGGGCGAGCTCCGAGATGCACTTGAGCGTGTTGTCGCCGGTGGGACGCTCGCCCGAGAACTGCTGGAGTCGTCGTGAACTCGTTGGGCATTTATCCGGCCCGTACGGAATCCCAAACCACATCCGTTGTCACACGAAAGGAAGCGCGATGATCGAGGTGCCTGTTCTCGTGGTCGGTGCCGGTCCTGTCGGCATGAGCCTCGGGTTGTTGCTCGACCGCTTCGGGATCTCGAGTCTCGTTGCAGAGCGCCGCCCGGCGACCACGGTGCACCCGAAGGCGTACGGCAGCACCGCGCGCACGATGGAGCACTTTCGAGTATGGGGCATCGAGGGCCAGGTGCGTGGCGGCGGGCTGCCGCCGAACTCCGACGTGATCAGCTGGTGCGAGAGCTTAAGTGGCCCGATCGTCGCGCTGACTCATCCGGAACCCAGCAACAACACGCCGTCCCCGAAATCGATCGTCGCGCAAGATGTCGTCGAAGAGGCACTCGACCACGCGCTCTCGACCCGGCCCCGGGTCGACCTTCGTCGTTCGACACAGGTCATCTCGTTCCAGCAGGATTCCGAGGGGGTGACCGCACTACTCCGCCATGTCGACACCGGCGAGGAGTTCGAGGTGCGATCTCGCTACATCGTCGGGTGCGACGGAGCTGCGAGCCTCGTACGCGAGCGAGTCGGCATCGAGATGGAAGGGCCCGAGACGCTGCAGGTGCGTGCAACCCACTACTTCCGTGCGCCGGTGGGACACCTGCCTCACGTTAGGCGCGTCGTGGGATTCCTGTGCCGCCCGAAAGGACGTCCAGCCCTTGACGTGCTCGGGACCGGGCCGGACGGGGACCGGTGGCGCTTCATTCAGCTGCTCGGCGACGGAGAGGAGCCGTACAGCACCGATCATCTCATCGACCTCGTACGCGAGTACTGGGGGATCCCCGACCTCAAGGTCGAGCCGATCAACGTCCAGGTGTGGAACATGAGCGCGCAGGTCGCGAAGTCGTTCCGCCGCGACCGGGCGTTCCTCGCTGGCGACGCCGCCCACCGTTTTCCGCCAGCGGGCGGTATCGGGATGAACTCCGGCATCCAGGACGTGCACAACCTCGCCTGGAAGCTCGCTGCGGTGCTGGACGGCAGTGGCACTGATGCGCTGCTCGACACTTACGAGACCGAGCGTCATCCGGTGGCGTGGTCGAACACGAACTGGTCGGTCGAGGGCTTTGACCGGATCGAGGAGATGGATGAGATCTTCCACAACCGTCACGATGATCCCGAGCCCTGGCGCGCACTCCTGATCGATCAGGACCGACAGATCAACTGCGAGGGGCAAGCGATGGGGCTCATCTACGCCGACAGTGCCGCCGTGGTCGACGACGGTTCACCGGTCCCGCCTCACGACTCACGGTATTACTGGCCGACCGATCGACCGGGCGCTCGGTTCCCACACATGTGGCTGGATGCGGCCGAGTCCGAGTCGACCATTGACTGGTTCGACACGGCGTTCGTCCTGGTCTGCGGCCCCGACGCGACTGGCTGGAAAGCAGCCGGAGAGGATTTGGCGCGCGAGGGGAAGGTGCCACTCCTGGTCAAGGTGCTGCCGCACCTGGTTGGACCTTTGACCCTCGGGCACGAGGGCGCAGCACTGGTTCGACCCGACGGGCACGTCGCGTGGCGCTCGCAAGGGTCTGGTGCGCCCGAGGACCTCGTCGCGGCGTTGGCAGATGTGCTCGCCGGCGCGGCAGGTGTCGCCTCACTGGCACTCGCTGTTCGCGGGTAACCATTACGTTCGGCATGTCGGGTGCGCACGGCAATCGTCGTGCGCACCCTTTATCTAAACCGTTGACCCATCCGTGATACCGCTCTAGCGACGCAACCGGAGGATGCGCCCAGAATCACTTCTCTTCGCAGAGAGGTCTTGCGGAAGCACTTGAAGAAACCGGCGGTTCTCGTGCGGCCCTGCAACTTCTGGATATATCTCTTGACCCAAGTAGCTCGAAAAGTATACACTTTATGAGTATTTACAGAGACCAGCGGGTGCGAGCCATTGGGAGTTCCTACCGTCTGGAGTACGTGAAGAAGGGGAATCCTTCTCGGCAGGACAGGGCGCCCAGGCGGCAGCGCTCACACCTTTACGAGGTGAACCAGATCCCGCCGATCCTTCGAGAGTTGGCTCTCGTCACGAGGGAACCCTGCCCGGCCATTAGGTCAGATCAGCGATCTGACCTAATGGCCGGAACTCAAGGCCAGATCGCTGCGAATCCTCGTGGTTATCCGCTGACGGACACGTCCGGAGCAACAACCCACCAGACCACCTCGACGAGAGGCGAACGATGAGCGAAGACACCTTCCCCCGGGCTACGCCGGGCACCTATCGGCTGGACCCGATCCACTCCACCGTGGGGATCTCGGCAATGCACAAGATCTCCCGATTCCGTAGCGGGGTCGCCGAGTTCGACGCCACCCTTGAGGTGGACGACTCCGGCGAGATGACCCTGAACGGCTCGGCTAGAGCCGCCAGCATCCAGGTCAAGAACGACGAACAGTACACGCATCTGCAGTCGCCAGAATTCTTCGACGCCCTGCGCCACCCGACCGTTCAGTTCCGGTCGACGTCCGTGACCCTCGCCGATGACGAAACACTCGTCGTCATCGGCGATCTGACGGCGCGAGGTCACACCGAGCGTGTGGAGTTGCGTGGCCGACTGTTGTACGTGGCAGACGACTCCCACGCCACTGAGCGTGTCGGGATCGACCTCGAAACGGTGATTGACCGCAGGCGGTTTGGCGTGACATGGAACCAGCGACTCCCCGGAGGACGGTATGCGCTGTCGAACGAGGTTACGCTTACAGCCGAGTTCGAGCTGCCGAAAGCGAAGGTATAGGCCGTGACTCAGGCGATCACTCGGGTCCTGGGAATCTCGGGCAGTCTCCGGCGCGACTCGTTCAACACCAAGCTGCTCGCAGTCGCGGCCGATGGGCTGCCGGCCCGCGTTGAGTATCAGCGCTATGAGGCGCTCAGAGACATCCCGCCGTTCAATGCTGACGATGAAGGGACGCCGCCGGCTGCCGTCAGTCACTTTCGCAGTCTGCTCGATTGGGCAGACGCCGTGATCATTGCGACGCCCGAGTACAACGCGTCGATCCCCGGCCAGTTGAAGAACGCGTTTGACTGGGCGTCGCGCCCGGTGACAACGGCAGCACTACGTGGGTTGGCAGTCGCAGTGATCGGTGCCAGCACGTCCAGCTTCGGAGCGACCTGGGCCCAGGACCAGCTTCGCGGCTCTCTGGGAGCAGCCGGCGCGCGCGTGGTGGACCTCGAGCTTGCCGTCGCCGAGGTGGAGGATCAGCTCTCGGATGACGGCATATTCAGAGACCCACAACTCTTAGACCAGTTGACAGCGATCCTCGACGCGCTCATGGCCGAGGCAGACATTGCTGCAACGGAGCGGGACGCCTCAGCGCCGCTGGGTGCGTCGCGCTAGCTCAGCCGCGCTGCACGTTCAATGACTGACTACCTCGATGATGGCGCGAAAGGTATCGGAAGGGATTGCAACGTTGAATGGGATGGCGATGTTGCCCGGGTCCGTCCGAAGATAGAGGCCGCGGCAAGCAGGACATCCATGGACTCTTCGGCGTGACGGCGTCTGGACGCCATCGAAGCGCCTATTCCTGCTGGTCACGGGCCTCCGGCCAGCTGAGACCAACGCGCAATACCAACACGACCACCTGTACGGAATCGCGGGGGAGCGCCCACTTCTTTTGGGGCGCGGCAAGATACTCGAAAATGGGCCAGTATGTGGCACCGCCACGACATGGGCAACGGAGGGTAAGACCGAACATGACTGTTGACGCCGAGCGGACAGACACCGCGCCTCCACGCTTCCCCCACCCGGACGCCTTGGGACCCCGGCCGCGGTCCCGAAGGCGGTTTCCCCGATCATCCGAGCTGGCACCGTTGCTCAGACCACGACCATTCATCCTCGACAGAACCGATCGACGGCTAGCTCGCGCCGAATCAGTCAGCGCACTGCGCGCCATCGCACGACAGCGAGTGCCACGTGCAGTCTTCGACTACACCGATGGTGGCGCCGGAGACGAGATCGCGATGGAACGGTCTGCGGAGTTTTTCCGCGACATCGAATTCCACCCACGCGTGCTGCGAGACGTGTCCCGGGTCGATACCCGTACCCCGGTGCTGGGATCGGAATCGGCTCTTCCCTTCGGCCTGGGACCCACGGGCTTCACCCGGATGATGCATCACGAGGGCGACATCGGGGTGGCCAGAGCCGCCGCCAGAGCCGGTGTACCGTACGCACTCTCGACCATGGGAACCACATCGCTCGAAGACGTCAGCGATGCCGTCCCTGCGAGCCGAAAGTGGTTCCAGCTCTATCTGTGGCGCGACCGCGAGGCCAGTCGAGACCTCGTGCGGCGAGCCGCCGAGGCAGGATACGAGGCTCTCGTCCTCACCGTCGACACCCCGGTCGCCGGCCCCCGTCTCCGCGACGTACGCAATGGGCTGACAATACCCCCGTCGCTGACACTTCGAACCGTCGTGGACGCCAGCCGCAAGCCGTCGTGGTGGTTCAACCTGCTCTCCACTCCGCCACTCGAGTTCGCCTCGATGAGCTCGAAGGACGGGACGATCGCACAGCTCGTGGGGTCGATGTTCGACCCCGCTGCAACGGTGGCCGACCTGGGCTGGCTGCGCGAGATCTGGGGCGGCAAGTTAATCGTCAAGGGCGTCCAGGGCGTTGCCGATGCGCGCGCTGTCGTTGATGCAGGTGCCGACGCGGTCGTGGTGAGCAACCACGGTGGCCGCCAGCTCGATCGCGCACCGGTCCCCATGGAGCAGCTGCCGGCGATCGCGAAGGCCATCGGGGATCACGCCGACGTCTTGGTTGACGGTGGGATCAGGTCCGGAGCCGACGTGGCGGTGGCGTTATGTCTCGGGGCCGACTTCGTGCTCATCGGCCGGGCATACCTGTTCGGCCTCATGGCCGGAGGCGAGCGAGGTGTCGATCGAGCACTGGAGCTGATGGCTGTCGAGCTCCGGAACACGATGCAGCTGTTAGGAGTCGACTCCATCGACCAGCTTCAGGACAGTCACGTTCGGCGGCGCGACCAAAGAGGCTGAGCCGCACACGCTCACGCTGTCGATGATCAACTAGGGCGACGACGGATATTCCCTGCTGGCACAGCCAACGAGAATACCAAGAACTCCGACCACGTTCGCGTCGATGAGGCTCCCCCCGATTGATGCAATTCCGAGCCGATGCTGGTTGACTGACTGCAACCGGAATTCTCGACTGGGTTCGAGGTGAGGGGGATGGTTTCCCAAGTCTGCGACGACGATAGCGGACATTGCAGCGCTGAATTCATCTCTCTTCTGCTTCGAATTCGCATGGGCGGGCGCTCGCTGAGTTACGACGGGTTCAGTGGACAACCGCTAGGGCTACTGGGTTCGTGGTCCGGTGTCGGTATATCAGGATTTGCATAGGCCAGCTCGTGTGAGGGGTCACCGCTGGCCTATGCAAATCCCTTCACCTACGCCGAGCCTGCAAAGGAGACCGAGTTGCAGCCTCGCTTCTCTGAAGTCTCGCCGATGTCCTTTGTCAGACTGACACCCTATAAGCGCAAGCAACTCCCGCCGATGTACGGGAATCTGCACGATTGCAGAGATCTTTCGGGGAACTTCGCGCAATCAAAATCACGCGGTCGAGCACGGTTTTGACGGCGTAGGTTGATCGTTCCACCTAGGTGTTGTCTAGGTGGAGGGTTCACGTCGCAGTGGTGGGCCTTGTCCGCGTGCATGTAGGTGGAGGTTTGGTGTGAACGCTGCCGTTCGTCTGCATCTCTCAACGCCGCAGTCTTGCAGTCGTGCTGGTTAGTCCGTGCGAGATCATTGTCGGAATTGGTGCTCGTTCTGACAGCAGCGCGCATCTCTCGATGGCCGGACACAGACGGTCAGGATTCTGGTGGAACGGAGGGTGTGCTGCGCCTCGGCTTCGAGCTTGGTCGCAGCGCGACCGATTATCCAATCATGGTCGCTGCGAGCGATACGACGCCAGCTGCGAGTGCGCCTCCAAAGGCGCCGAGGTACGGGTTCCCTACTGCAGCACCCAGCAATGTCATGCCACCGATCAGGGCGGTCCAGAACATTCCGTAGGTCCTCCATTCCGAGCCGTCCGCGGCTGTCACGCGAGGCGTCCATGCTGGGTCTTCGTTTTGTCGCCTTAGCGGCGGCGGGGGAGTGGACGATGCGCGGGTGCATCCCGTGACCTGGTTAGCTGTCCTTTCGGAACGACCACGCAAGCGGACCTCTTCAAGCGCGGGTCCGGTCGGCATAGCGCGGTGTTCTGATGCGTTGATCGTGTTGTACCCGATAACAATTCCATCGGAATCTCTCATCATGTTTTCGTTCAAGTGTGATGTTGTAAGTGTCTTCGGCTGGTGCAGGGCGACGAGTTTCGGCAGTTTCGCTGAAGTGAGTGTTCGATAGCCTCGGTCGGCTTCGGACCCCTGCGGGGCCATTGCCCTGCAGGAAGATATACTGCGGGGATAGTGCTACGTACACTCTTTCTATGCGTCGAGTGTCCATCCCCCCAGCGGGAACTCACGCCGTCGTGTTAAGGACGAGGCATTCCGTGGAAATCGGAAGGTCCACGAAGCAAAAGGCTTTGAGTATCGGCATGGGTGAGTCGTCCGGATGGAAGAGATGACTTAGTGCGAACGGTCGAGTTGTGTCCATACCGGATCGACTTCCTCGGTGTCCGCGGGTGTCGATCGCAAACGCGGCTTCATCGAGAGTGGCACGAGTTGGAAACCGTCGAGGTAAGCGTGGCCACCCTCACTGTATTCGTTGACTACGCCTGGGCCGCGCCCGGTGTCTGGACCAGGCGAGCCAACGCCAGGGGGTGACCGACAACATCCCAATGGAGGATTTCCTCGATCCAAATAGGGCGCGGGCTAGGGGTGGAAGGTGGTCGTGGCGTCGAGGGCGGCGCGGCCGGTGGTGATGTGGTTGACGGGCGCGTCCTTGTCTGCGTAGCCGAAGGAGATCCCCACGAGCAGCTTTCCCTCGTTCATGCCGAGTTCGTCGCGGACAGTGTCGGCGTAGAAGCTGAGCAGTCCCTGGGGGCAGCTGTCGACGCCGTACGCGGTCAACGCGAGCAGCAGTGTCTGGGTGTAGATGCCGACATCGGCAGCCAGCCGGGCTGCGCCGTCACCGGTGGCAAAGAGGAACGCAACGTGCGGGGCACCGTAGAAGCGCAGGCTCTCGGCATCGTAGGCGGCGCGTGCGGTGTGGTCGTCCAGTCCGATACCCAGTGCACCGTAGAGCTCGCCACCGAACTCGGCACGGCGGTCCTGCTGCTCCGGGGAGTACATGTCATCGTGGTAGGGGAAGTCGACGGTGGTGCGCTGCTCGGCGTGGGCGGCCACGATCGCGTCGGCGAGGCGGTCTTTCCGCGCCCCGCTCGCCACCTCGACCCGCCAGGGCTGCGCGTTCGAGTTGGACGGCGCGGCACCGGCGAGGGCGAAGACCGCGCGCAGAGTTTCCTCCGGCACCGGGTCGGGCCGGAACGCGCGGGTGGCGCGGCGGCTACGGATCAGCTTCTCCGCGTGGCCGCTCAGTTCGGTCGTGTGGGACGGGCTCATGGGGGCACTCCTCGAAACGACTTATGTATACGTGAACGTTTACCTAACGAAGGGTGACTCTAGCAGCACTTCCGCCAAAAAGTAAACGCGTGCGTATACTCAGGCGTTATGGATGCGACGACGAAGGTCACTCGCCGCGGGCGCGGCGGGCGGGAACGGATCCTGGCTGCCGCCGCCCTGCTGTTCTCCAACCAGGGGATCAATGCGACTGGAATGGAACAGGTCGCGGACGCGGCTCCGGTGTCCAAACGCACTCTCTACGCGCACTTCCCGGCCAAAAGCGACCTTGTAATGGCGCACCTGCGGGAGCTGGCCACGTCGGGGCGGACCCTGGAAGGCGTGCTCACCCGCGAGGATCTCGACCCGCGGGAGCGGATTCTCCGACTGTTCGATCCCCCGGTTCCGGCCACGTCCCCGGTGCGGGGGTGCCCGTTCATCGACGCCGCGGTCGAGTTCCCCGACCCGCAGAGCGAGGTCCACACCTACGCACGGGAGCAGAAGCTGCTGATGGCGCAGCTCGTCACCGAGCTGGCTGCGGAGCTGGGCGCCGCCGACCCGGCCGCACTCGCCGAGCAGTTGGTCACCCTCGCCGACGGCGCCGCCAGCCGCGCAATGGTCCTCGATCAGCCGGGCTACGGTCGGCACGCGCGCGTGGCCGCGGAAATCCTGCTCGACCGGACCCCCACACCCACAGGCTAAGAATAGGGCGGGCTACGAAGCCGACCCGGCGGAACCGCCACCCCCTGAGGCAACCCCGCCGCTGCGACAGTCTCCCGAGCCTCCGCTCATCACGCTGTAAGGCGCGGAAACAATTTGGCGACATAGACCTGACGCCAGCCTCGACACGTTCCGTTCACGCGTCGATCCGGAATGGCGGCGGCGTGGCGGAACGGTCAACACCCGCGGTCCCGCAGTACATGCCGAGAAAGGCGCGTAGCTTCGCCAGCCATTCGCTGCACGCGGTTGACCGGACCACGTCGCCAGCCGTCGCCAGGCCCAAGTTCCCAGTCCGATCCAGATTTGCCGCTCAGGCATCTAAGCTCCGACGGGATGCCTTGATGTGACCGAGGTTCCGGAGGGTCCAGGCGCACATTCCATCGATCGCCGCTCGGAGGGGCGTGGCCGGGCTCGGTGAGGGTGTGGGCGGCCCGTAGTGGCACGGTGGGATGCGCTTTCCGCTCGACCAGGCCGTCAACTCAAGCTCCGCAGTTCTGGGTGAGCATCTTGTAGTTGATGCCCTCGACTGCGTCCCCCCAACTCACTGAAGCACAGGGTGCGCCCACCGAGACACTCGATGACCAGCAACGTCCACTTGTTGGCGAGGTCCGTGAAGATTTCCGGACTAAGAGTCCGCACGCGTCAAATCTGCGTCCTGAGGCGAGCCCGCCGATCACGACTGAATCTTCGCCGCCCAGGCGCCGCACCTCGACGTACGCGGACCCTGGACGACGACGCCGCCAACTACATTGCCGTGGTCGGGTCGGCGCTGTTCCGATCGATGGAATACACCGCAGACAACCACGGCTACTGTGTGCGGCCCCAGAGCGCCCGCGGCGCGAGAGGTGTTCTGGGCGCGGACAAATATCTCGTGAGCATCGTCGGATTCGACGAACTCGCCGACCGTGCCACCACCGAACGCGGGTTCTTCCCGTGGTTCGTGAATCTGCTGTCGGGACATCCGGTGCTCACCTGGCGCGCCGCCGCCCTGCGGAACAGGACCCGGCACGGTCACCTGTTCGTGAAACCCGGCCAGATCTACCGCGATCCGCAGCAACTGCAGTACGCGGCCGACCCGGCCGGGCCCGGCACTCGGTGACCGTGCCCAGGATCGGAGCTGGGCTCAGTCGAACTGAGGGTCCTCGGTCCGGGTGCGCTTGAGCTCGAAGAAGTGCGGGTAGCCGGCCAGCGCGACCACACCGTCCCACACCTTGCCCGCATCCTCGCCGCGGGGAATCCGCGACAGGACCGGCCCGAAGAACGCGACACCGTTGACGTGGATCGTCGGGGTTCCGACGTCCGGTCCGACGGCGTCCATGCCGGCGGCGTGACTCTCGCGCAGTGCGGCGTCGTACTCCTCCGATTCGGCGGTCTCGGCCAGTTCGGCCGGCAGCCCGACCTCGGCGAGCGACTTGACGATCACATCGCCGAAGTCGTTGTTGCCCTCGTTGTGGATGAGCGTGCCCATCGCCGTGTACAGCGGCAGCAGGATCTCGTCGCCGTGCTTCTGCGCGGCCGCGATCAACACCCGCACCGGGCCCCACCCCTTGGTCATGAGCCAGCGGTATTCCTCCGGCAGATCTCGGCCCTCGTTGAGGACGGCCAGGCTCATCACGTGGAAGTTCGCCTGCAGGTCGCGCACCTGCGTGGCCTCGAGGATCCATCGCGAGGTGATCCAGCACCACGGGCACAGTGGGTCGAACCAGAAATCAGTGACGTCCTTGGTGGTCCCGGCGTTCGTCCCAGCACTCACGTAATGCTCCTTCTTGGTAATGTATATATTCTTGAACATTCAACACCTTCCCTGCCGGGAATCTGTCCGGGAGACCCCCGCTCGCGGCAGTGGGTCGGAAGTGGTCGCGAGTCTGCTCATTCTTCAGTCGAATACGTCGAATGGTCAGCTGGTGTGGGCGATCTGGTCCCAGCCCTCGACGGATTCGGGGGTGCGGGGTGCGGGTCCGGTGTAGATGGCGGCGGGGCGGACGAGTTTGCCGAGGCGTTTCTGTTCGAGGATGTGGGCGCACCAGCCGGCGGTGCGGCCGCAGGTGAACATCGCGGGCATCATGTGCGCGGGGACCTCGGCGAAGTCGAGGATGACCGCGGCCCAGAATTCGACGTTGGTTTCGATGGCCCGGTCCGGGCGGCGTTCGCGCAGTTCGGCGAGGGCGGCCTGTTCGAGGGCGGCGGCCGCCTCGTAGCGGGGGGCGTTCAGGCGTTGGGCGGTGGCGCGCAGCACCCGGGCGCGGGGGTCTTCGGCGCGGTAGACGCGGTGCCCGAAGCCCATCAGCTTTTCCTTGCGGTCGAGGATGCCCTTGACCAGGGTGCGGGCGTCGCCGGACTTTTCGGTGTCCTCGATCATCGGCAGGACGCGGGCGGGGGCCCCGCCGTGCAGCGGGCCGGACATGGCGCCGATGGCCCCGGAGAGGGAGGCGGCGACGTCGGCGCCGGTGGAGGCGATGACGCGGGCGGTGAAGGTGGAGGCGTTCATGCCGTGTTCGGCGGCGGAGACCCAGTAGGCGTCGATGGCGGCGACGTGGGCGGGGTCGGGGTCGCCCTTCCAGCGGACCATGAACCGTTCGGTGACGGTTTTCGCTTCGTCGATCCGTCTCTGCGGGACGGCGGGCTGGTAGATGCCGCGGGCGGATTGGGCGACGTAGGACAGGGCCATGACGGAGGCGCGGGCGAGTTGTTCGCGGGCGGTGTCGTCGTCGATGTCGAGGAGGGGTTGGTATCCCCAGATGGGGGCGAGCATGGCCAGGCCGGCCTGGACGTCGACGCGGACGTCGCCGGTGTGCACGGGCAGGGGGAACGGTTCGGCCGGGGGCAGTCCGGGGCCGAAGCGGCCGTCGACGAGCAGGGCCCACACGTTGCCGAAGGTGACGTGCCCCTCGACGAGTTCTTCGATGTCGACGCCGCGGTAGCGCAGGGCACCGCCGTCCTTGTCGGGTTCGGCGATGTCGCTGGTGAACGCGACCACACCTTCCAGACCAGGATTGAAATCAGCCGGTACACCTGTGCGGTCGATTGTCTCTGCGGTAGTCATTTCCTATTGTTCCTCAAAATTTGTGACGTCGGTGGGTCGTCGGGTGGACGGTCAGGAGCCGGGTCGAGAATCGGAGCGTCGCTCTGTTCGCCGCAGTGGAGAGAAGGGGCGACTGTTCCGCCGCCGCTCTGTGGCTTCAGCTCAAGCACAAGGTGCCGTCGGACACGTCCGCGATAGCTACTTCCGGGGTTTTGAAGACTCTCGATCCCATGTGCATCCTTTCTTGGCCGAAGTGCCCAGCGTTACCGTCTTTTCGCGAAGGCTCGTCCACCCAATGAACGGCGCAGTCGGATTGGTGTCGCTTCACTAAAAGGGGTTTGCCATTGCATTTCAAGTGTGCGGGAAACAGTGCTCGCGGTTTGAACGCCAAGCTTGGGAGTGTTCACTGAGTGGACATGGGACTGCTGCACCAATAGGTGACACGTTAGGTCACGCAGCCTGAGTGGTTGCTGTGGTCATGATGATCTCGAATTCGATGGAGGGCAATCGGCAAGAGCTGTCTGCCAGCGGCGCTTTTGATAGGTGTGTTCGATCCAGGTGGCGATCGCGATAAAAGGCTCTTCATGGGTGGCCCCCCGAACGGCGGTCGAGGATGTTCTTCTGTAGGAGCGCGCAAAACGATTCAATTGCGGCATTGTGGCAGGCCTCTCCGCCTCTGCCCATCGAACCGACCAGGCCGTGGCGGCCGAGAAGGACGGACAAACGGAAGACGCTGCAGGGGTGGAAGCGCTGGAAGGGGCAGGTGCGGCTCGCGCCGCAATCTTTCGCTGTGTCACGCGCTACAACACAGGCAGGAGGCACTCCGCGCTCGGCCGGATCTGACCGATAAACTTCGCGCAGCGATCGGCGACGCTGGCCACCGCCGCATAGGAACTGGGTGCCCGCACCTCAGGGGTGCCTCTCTATTGTCAAGCCGCCCTGTCGGATTCTTCCTCGCGTTGTCGGCAGCTGCGCCTTTCGTCGGCGAGCATGATGCGCCACACGTGATCGGACAGGTGGCGCTTGAGGCTGCGGGTCGTTGCACGGGGACTCTTGCCCTCGGCGATCTTCTTGTCGTAGTAGCCGCGGCCGGCGCTGGAGGGCATCCGGATCTGGACCATCGCGACGGTGTCGAGCGCGCCTGTCCCCGTACTGGGACAGGCGGTGGCGGTCGGTGTCGGCGCTGGCGACCTGCACCGGTGCCGATCCGTTGTAGTGCGCGTAGGCCACGGCAGTCGGAAACCGGCTGGCTCGTCCCGTTCGGCCGATCAGGCGGTCACCGGCCCGGTGCCGTGCTCGTCGAGGGTCTTGGTTATGTGCTTCTCGATCTCGGCGAGCCCGATCATCGAGGCGCCGGATGTCGGCGATCAGGTCGCGGCACAGGCCGACGCGGATGCGATCGACCTCGCTGCGGGCGCGGAAGCCCCGTAACAGTGTGGTTGCCGCGGCCGCGACACGGGGTGAGTTGGCGACGGTAGGCGGTCCAGCTGGTTCAGTACTGGGTGGTGTGACTCAGTGGTTGCGCCGGCGCTACACCTTGCACGAGTCGTTGCTGCCTTGAACTCCGGGTCCGGGTCGTACTCGTCGTTGGTCGTTCTGTGAAGTCGGGGTCCGGGTCGTACTCGTCGTTGCTGGTCCCTCCGTATGAGGAGTCTTGAGCCGGTATTTCGCCGCCGGGACAGTGTGAATCCGTTGCGGCTGAATTGGTAACCGTCACTGAAGTTCGGATTGCCGACCGTTCGGGTCGGTATTGAACACTGCCGACAATCGGCTGACTTTTTGGGCGCGCTTCAAGAGGGGGAGATCACTTCCGTCGCGTATGGTGCCTCCCCGGGAGTCGAAATCTTCCAGGAATTTTGTCGCCCACGCGGTTTCCGAGGGGCTTGGGCTGACTATTTCATTGATCGTTGGTGCCTGTGCGGTGTCAAGGCAAAGTTTGCCTGTGAGCCCGAGCCCCACTGCGGTCGTAGTTCGCTTGGAAAGTAGACGACGACTGCTGCCGAGTGTCGGGCCATCAATCGGTCCTGGTAGGCGTCCAAGTCGGCTGGCGACGACGAGTCGGGAACGCGGATAGGCCATTGCGAGATCGTTGTCGCTCGTACCGGTGTCGCGGCGGTAGTCTCCGCTACCGAAGGCGAGCCGGAATGTTCCGCGAGTCGAGGCGATGCGTGGTGATTCTTCGATCCCCAATG
Organism: Rhodococcus sp. JS3073; assembly: GCF_026810085.1. Lineage (NCBI taxonomy): Bacteria > Bacillati > Actinomycetota > Actinomycetes > Mycobacteriales > Nocardiaceae > Rhodococcus > Rhodococcus sp. JS3073. The sequence goes on from NZ_CP113952.1 coordinate 947,316, forward strand.
CTGATTCGATCAGGCCTGACGGGTGTTGTACCACCGAGTCGATCGAAGGTCTCGGTAACCTGCTCGACAGATTCCGTCTTCGCGAGCATGACACCGGTCAGCCCAGGTAAGCCCTTGAGTTGGTCGACATCGTCGGACCAGAACGACGTGGAGTGATCGTTGATCCGCACCCATGCCTCTTCGCGTTCGAGCCACCGGACGACTGTCGCGCGAGCTTCCGGTTTGTGTTGGGGAGCAACAGCATCCTCGATATCGAGCACGATCTGGTCGGCTGCGGAATGCTGTGCGTCCTCGAGTCGGTCGCGGCGAGTGGTATTGACAAGTAGCCAGGACCGAGCGAACTCGGAGGAGACTCGGCGGGATGTAGCCGGGGCTGAAAGCGACATGTTGTGTGCCTTTCCATGCAGTGGTGCGCCCGCAGTGTGGTGGCGTGGGAGATGGGCGAAGCTCTGGTAGGGAGTCGACGAGCGAGACCGACCTTCTCGTCAAGGTCTTCCGGTGCGTTCTACTTTTTCCTTTCTGGTATCGGCAGGTGCGCACCCAGCCGGGCGGTGATCAGTGTCCGACTCTCACGGGTAGAGGCCGCGGATGCGGTGCGCGTCGGCTACTCGTTCGACGGCAATCAACGTCGCGGCCGAGCGCAGTGACACCAGCTCTTGCGTCGCCACGTCTGCCACGTGCTGCCACGCTGCGAGGATTCGGTCAGCGAGGCGGGCTTCCAATTCGTCTCGACTCCACCAGTGTGCCTGGTCGGCGTGCGCCGACTCGAAATACGAAGCGATCACTCCGCCGGCGTTGGCCAGGATGTCCGGGACCACCTCGATGCCGCGTTCGGCGAGGATCGAGTCGGCGGCGGTGCTGGTCGGGCCGTTCGCACCCTCGACGATCACCCGAGACTGGACCCGGCGGGCGTTACCCTCGTGCAGCACGCCCTCGATGGCCGCCGGGACCAGCAATTCGACTTCGAGCTCTAACAACTCGTCGCCGGAGATGGTGTCGGTATCGGGTAGTCCGGCTACCGATCCGGTGCTGGCCAGGTGGTCGTCGAGTCGGTCCGGATCCAGTCCACGGCGGTCGTGCACCGCGCCGAACCGGTCGGAGACCGCGACCACCCGTACGCCGTGCTCGTGCAGGAGCCGCACCACGCCGCGGCCGACCTTGCCGTAGCCCTGGACCGCGGCCCTCGCCCCGTTCAGGGTCACTCCTGCCCGCTCGAGCGCCGCCTGCGCGACGTGCACGACACCGCACGGGGTCGCGTCCGCCCGGCCCCGCGAACCGCCGATGGACAGAGGGCTGCCGGTGACGATCCTGGGGGCCGTGTATCCGCGGGCGGCCGAGTAGGTATCCATCATCCAGGCCATTGTCTGTTCGTCGGTTCCGATGTCCGGGGTCGAAATGTCGCTCTCCGGGACGAGGAACGACATCAACTCGCCCGTGTACCGGCGAGTGACCCGCTCCAGCTCATGTTGCGAGTAGCCGTTCGGGTCCAGTGTAATCCCGCCCGTCGCCCCACCGTAGGGGAGGTCAATGAGCGCGCATTGCCACGTCATCCACATGGCGAGGGCACGTACTGCGTTGAGATCGACGTCCGGATGGAACCGGACGCCGCCCATTGCCGGGCCGCGTGAGAAGTTGTGCTGGACAAGGTATCCGGTGAGTAACTCGATTTCACCGGAGTCGCGGCGCACCGGGACACTGACCCGGGTCTCGCGGCGGGCGTTGGCCAGCATGGCATGCATGCCGGCGTCGTAGCCGAGCCGAGCAACGGCCTCGGTTAGCTGAGATTGTGCGGCAGCCAGCGCCCGTAAACCCGCGGACGAGGGGGGTATGGCGGCAGGAATCAGGATGTCCCTCACGGGGGGCTTCTTTCTGGATCGGCGGTTGGGGCGTGCACAACCGCCGATCCCCAGACTATTGGTAGTCAGCAGAGATGTTGTCGAATTACGTAGTTGCGTAACAGTGTCGGACGGTCCCTTGGTTACGCCGATGTAGGCGGGAGGGGATCAGTAGAGGGAGCCGCCGGGGCCAAGCGGGACACCGAGCAGGTACCAGACGACGAACAGTCCAGACCAGGCGATGAGGACGGCGATGGATATGGGTATCGCGAAGGAAATGACCGTTCCGATTCCTGCGTTCTTCTTGTATTGCTGCACGTATCCGAGCGCAAGAATGAAGAAGGCGTTCATCGGCGTGACCGGGCCGGTAGCCGAATCTCCGATCATGAAGGCCGCCAGCGTCGCCTCCGGCCGCATCCCGACGTACATCATCATCGGCACCAGAACCGGCGCGAGTAGGGACCACATTGCGGTTCCGCTTGAGATAACCAGATTCAGGACCGCGATCGCGAAGATCACGATGACCAGAACGACCAGATGAGGAGCGTTTAATTTGTGCAGGAGCTCAGCGCCCTCGACCGTGATAACGGAGCCCAGCCCAGTCCATTCGAAGTAGCCCAAGAACTGTGAAGCGGCGAAGAATAACACCAGTACCGGCGCGACCGGAATGATGCCGTCCGCCATGATTTTCGGAAGCGCTGATAGCGACGCCACGCTCCCTGTCGCCCGCCCGTACACGAATCCCGTTAGTGCAAACAGCAGGCCGATAAACACAGTGATGTTCAGCACCACCACCGACTGCACAATACTGCCGTTCTCGCCGAGCAGAGGGGAGCCCGGAACCAGCATAAGCCCTATCACAGCCGCCACATAGACGACGAGCGCGACACCGGCCCGCTTCAGCCCCCGGCGTTCCATCGGGGTGAGCTGAACATCCAAGTCAGTCACGTCATCCGCGGCCGCATCGTCGGCAGACGAATCATTTTCTGCCGCAGGCCACTGACTGAACTCAGGACGTTTCGCCAGGACAAACTCGACCACCAGCGTGATGACGATCGCCAGGTACACAGACGCGACTGCGGCATAGAAGTACGTCGCAACGGGGGTAACCACATAGTCGGGATCGACCGTCTGCGCGGCCGCAGTTGTCAGTGAGGCGCGAATCGCTGCGGACGGCGTGACAAGTGGACTCGCGTTGAAGCCCGCCGAGACCGACACAAATGCAACGAGGACACCGAGGACAGGGCTCCGCCCCACGGCACGGAAGGCCAATGCTCCGAGCGGAATCATCACCATGTATGCCGAATCATTCATTACGTGCGAGATCATCGAGCCAAAAGCGACCGCGAACGTCACCCAGCGAGCCGGCATGCGGATCACGGTAGCTCGGAGGAGAGCGGTCATGAGTCCACTCGCCTCAGCGATACTCACGCCGAGAATCATTGAGATCACAAGAGAAACAGCCGGAAACTCCGAATAGTTGTCTAGAGCGGACTCCGCGGCATAACCGATCCCCTCGAGGGAAAGTAGGTTCTTGACCTCCACGACCTCACCGGAGTTCGGCAATGTAACCGATACTCCGGCCAGGGAGAGGACGAAGCTGAGACCGCCCACGATTCCGGCCATGATCCAGAACAACCAGAATGGGTTGGGAAGCCTGTTTCCGGCACGTTCGATCGCGCTGATCGCCCGGAAGAGGATCTTCATCGTCCTACTGCTGCTGTCGACGACAGGGGCGGTGGTGCTTTGCATCTTTCTGGTCCAATCCGGTTTCCTGTAGGGACGATGCGCTGTCAGGCGAACGATGCTCTGGACTGTGACAGCGATTCGATCTTCAGTTCCCCGACTTCGAGACGCCGGGTATTGTGAGAGTGAGGCGAACAAGCCTGAGCCGCTCTAATATTCGCGTGGCGATACGCAGTATTCGGCCAGGTGCTGATCGCGGGAAGCGCCTTAAACCGAGTAGCTGGCGACGGCGTCATAGCCGTCTTCTTCCGCCTGGGTAATGAGCGAGTCAAACGGGCGAGAAGCGAGGATGGCAAGTCGGTCCCTGTTCCATTCCAAGCCGTCGATGCACTTCTCGGCAAAGACCGGAATCACAGCGGCCAGCTCGGTTAGCGCCGGCGACAAGGACGCGACGACCGAGGGGCTGTTCGAGTTGAAGTCAGGCTCGCCTCCGGCGACTGCCAAACTTACCGCCGTAGCTGCTGCGCGAATTGAGAAGCTGGCCTGTCCCACCATGCTGGGCACGACCGGATTGACCTTGCCCGGCATGATCGACGACCCAGGCTGAAGTTTCGGCAGAATTACCTCCGACAACCCACCGTTCGGGCCAGAGCTCAAGACCCGGAGGTCGTGGCTCAGCTTGTACAAAATGCTGCCACACCGGGCGGCGGTGTCGGCTAGCGCCGAGTATCCGTCAGCATGCGCGAAGGCGTCGATCGGGTTAGCGCTTGGACGCAGGGGCAGGCCCGTAATGTCTGCCAGTTGCTGTACGACTGCGGCCGCGAATCCGTCTGGCGCCCCGACTCCGGTCCCGAGAACCGTCCCGCCGAGCGGAACGACGTAGAGTGCCTGCGCTGCGACCTCGAACTGATCGGCGAAGCGCTCTGCAGCGGCCGCCTGCGCCATGTGGATCTCGGACACCGAAACCATGACAGCGTCCTGCCAGCCGGTGCGCCCCATCCTCTCCACCCCAGAGTGTCGCTCGGCCTGTCGAATGAAGCTACGCGCAAGATTTCGCAGGGCGGATGCCACGTCCAGCGCCTGGCGGGCAAGGAGCAGCCTTGCGGCTGTTGGATAGGCGTCGTTGGAGGACTGGGATCGATTCACGTGGTCATTCGGGTGAATCGTCAGCTCGGATCCACTCGGAAGAAGCTGGGTTGCCCGGGAGGCCAGCACTTCGTTGACATTCATGTTCGTTGACGTTCCGCCGCCAACGGCAACGACTCGCAGCGGAAACTGATCCAGCAGCTCACCGCGCGCGACTTCGACGGCCGCCTCCTCGATGGCGTTCGCGCGGGTCGTATCGAGCAGGCCCAGGTCTCGGTTCGTGCGGACCGCAGCGAGTTTGATTTCGGCGAACGCACGGACAAATTCGGGCAGTTGGTGCAGGCGGAGCCCGATATCCGGCGAGTTCTGGAGCGCTAGCGATGTCACCTTGCCCCACAGCTGAGCGTTGGTGAGGTCGGTCGATTCTCGCACTTTGCGGCCTTTCGGTAATTGGAGAGGAGTCGAGCTTGGGGGACCGCTGCGCGGAGGGCCGTGAGTCTCAGATGTCCTGCCGTGAGCCACGCCCTAGCTGTCCCGCTCGTGTAAGGGAAATCATAGAACGAGCCAACTAGGTTGTCTAGTTACTAGGTTGTCACCTTGCATTCTCCGATTTATCCCCGCCTCCCACCGGTAACGTCTCCGCAGGTACCGCCGCCGAATAAGCGCCCAAGGAGCGGGTGATTCTGCCGGGCTCGCCGGTCGAAGACTGAGCGCGCAAGGTCGGTTACACGCCTCGGGGAGGACACGTCTCAGACAGATCAGTCGGCCGGTAACCCCCCACCGTGCAGTCGACCGGAAATCGAGTTGAGAGCGCGCACAGTCGGTGTCGCTGACGTTGGGGATTGCTGTAATTTCCAGCCGATTGTGGTTGCTAGTTGCCGGCAGGTAGGGCGCGAGCGGCGCCCTCGGGAACGGTGACGTCGATCTCGTTGCCGAGCGCGGGCAGGCTGAGCGCGCCGGGATCGGGCACGGATACCCGGAGCCGAACGTCTGGGGTGATCTCCAGGACAACGGTGGCGTGACTGCCTTCGTTGACGACCTCGATCACCCGCCCCGCGATCGACGTCGCGGCATCCGTACCGCCGAGGCGGAGCGCCTCCGGCCTGAGCAGGACGCGGACTGGGTCACCCGCTGCGACCGTTCCGGAGTGTCGCGCATGCACTGTGTCGGTAGTGGATAATCGGACGAGGCATTCACCCGACCCGACCTCGACACACACGCCGGGGATCAGGTTGGACTGCCCGATGAACCCGGCCACGAACGCGTTCGCCGGTTCCTGGTAGATCGTCTCGGGCGTACCGAGTTGCTCGATCCGGCCGGCTCGCATCACCGCTATCCGATCGCTCATCACCAGTGCCTCGGTCTGATCATGGGTGACGAAGATCGAGGTGATCCCGAGTTCGCGTTGTAGGTGCTTGATCTCCAGTCGGAGTTGCTCGCGTAACTTGAGATCCAAGTTCGATAGTGGCTCGTCGAACAGTAGTACCTTCGGGCGCACTACGATCGCCCTGGCGAGGGCGACGCGCTGTTGCTGCCCGCCGGAAAGCTGAGTGGTCAGACGATCCTCGGCCCCGGCGAGGCCGACAAGATCGAGCGCGTCCGAAACACGCTCGCGGATCTCCACTTTCGGGCGTTTGCGCATCCGCAGCCCGTATCCGACGTTCTGGCCGACGGTCAGATGCGGGAAGAGGGCGTACTGCTGGAAGACCATCGCGGTGTCGCGCCGATCCGGTGGCAGGTGGTGGACATCCTGGCCGTCGAGCAGGATGCGTCCGGCGTCGGGCATCAGGAAGCCTGCCACCATGTTCAGGGTTGTCGTCTTGCCGCAGCCCGAGGGGCCGAGCAGAGTGAGGAATTCGCCGGGATGCACGTCGAGATCGAGGTTTTCGACGGCCGCCGACGAACCGAATTCCTTACGGATACCACGCAACGCGACGGCGGAGCCGCCGGTGCTCGCTCGCGTGGCTGCCTCCGTGGCGGTGCGTACGTGGGCGGTCACGTGGTACCTCCGTGGATGAACTCGGTCAGGTGAACGAACCGAGATGCCACGCCCGTGATGAGGCAGATGCCGACGACGCTGGTGACCGCGACGCAGGCGAGGGTCGGCGAGTACTCGTACTCCATGTACTGCAGTAGTCGGATGGGCAGCGTGTTCGAATCGCGCGTGGTGAGGAACAGGGAGAGCTCGACGTTGTTGAACGAGACGATGAACGCGAACAGTGCTCCCGCGAACATCCCCGACTTCATCATCGGCAGCGTGATCGTGGCGAACGTGCGCCACGCCGAGGCGCCGAGGTCACGGGCCGCGCGTTCCCACAGCGGGTTGACACCGAGCAGGCTGACTCCCACGGTGCGCAGGACGAAGGGGATGCCGATCGTGACGTGGGTTATCACCAGCAGGGTGGGACCGATCAGTTCTCTTGCGCTGAGGAGTGAGATCAGCTGGACGACGGACAGGCTGATCACGATCTCGGGTAGCAGTAGTGGGCTGGCGAGGAAGCCTTCCAGGAGGGAGCGGCCGCGGGCCGGTCCGCGGGCGAGCGCATAGGCTGCGGCTGAGCCCACCACGACCGCGCACGCCGCGGAACCGAGCGCGATCTGGGCGGACAGCGCCATGGGCAGGAGCCACTCGGGGGTGAGCGCGGAACTCCACCAGCGCAGGGAAAGCCCGCTGGGCGGAAACGCGGGGTAGATGTCGGGCTGGATGGAGGTCCAGACCACGACGATCATCGGCACAGCTACGAAGGCGAGTACGAGCACGAGTAGCGCGGTGCGCAGCATCAGCCAGGGATGGAAACGCATCGTCATACCCCCTTCGGTGAACGGCGGCCGGCCCACGCCAGCGCGGAGACCGTGATTGCACTGATCAGGAGGATGACCGCGGCGATCGCCGCGGCCTGGCCCCATTCGAGGCTGACCACCATGCGGTCGCGAACCAGGGTTGCGAGCGTTTGCACTCGTCCTCCGCCGAGGATTGCGGCCGAGGCATACGCACCGAGACAGATCGCGAACGTGAGCATGAAACCGGCGATCAGGCCGGGCCGGATCAGCGGCAGTGTGATCCGGTAGAACGTGGTTACCGGTCCGGCACCGAGATCGCGGGATGCGCGCTCGAGGACGGGATCGACGCTCTGCACACTCGCCATCGCGGTGAACACCGCGAATGGCAGTAGCACGTGCACGAGCCCGATGATCACCGCGAACTTCGACCCGATGAACGCCACCGGTGAGTCGGCGAGCCTGGTCCAGAGCAGGATCTGGTTGACCAGCCCGTCGTCCTGCAACAGCACCAGCCAGCCGTAGGTACGGACCACGACGCTGGACACCAGGGGAGAGACAACGACGAGCAGGACGAGTGTGCGGAACCGTGACCCGGATCGGACGATGAAATGCGCCACCAGCAGTCCTGCGGCCGTGCACACCGCTCCCACCACGACCGAGATCGAGACGGTGTCCCACAGCACCGACCAGAAGTAGTTATCGCCGAACAGGTTCGTATAGTTCGCGGTGGTGAGCGGGCCCGTGACCTTCGCGCCGTCGAAGGTCAGCACGCTGCTGGCAAGCAGCATCGCGGTCGGGATGGCGAAGACTGCCAGAACCCAAACCGTGGCGGGCAAAGTCAACCACGGCAGCCCCGAACGCCTACGCGTCGGCGAGCGCCTGGACGTAGGAGTGGGGGTGGGTGAAACAATCGCGGTCACCGGACGGCCTCCGCCCACCGCTGCGACCACTCGGTGCGGTTCTTCACCACTGTGGCCGCGTCGGCGATCTTGATCTCTTCCAGCGCCTCAGGGGTCGTGATGTGTTTGGCTGCGAAGTCCGGGGAGAACTGCAGACCGGTGATCGCGGGCCCGACGTTGTACGCAAGCGCCCAACGCTGCTGCACTTCGTCGGAAAGCCAGTAGTCGATGAGTTTGTAGGCCGAATCCTTGTGCGCGGCACCGACCGGGATACCGAGGGAGCCCAGTGACGCATACGTTCCTTCACGCGGAACCGTGAAGTCGTAGTTGTTGGTTTGGGCGTAGATCGCGGCGCGTCCATCCAGGTAGGGGAAGGCCGTGGCGGTTTCCTTCGCCATGAACGGCACCGCCTCGGCCGACCTTGTCGGCGTGGCGAGGGCATACTTGGCCAGCTCCGCTGTCCGGGCGAACCCAGGATCGATGTCGTCGATTCCTCCGCCGTCCAGCTCGGCGGCGGTGAGCAACGCGTAGACACCGAGAATATTGGCTGGGTTGAAGATCAGCGCACCCGAGCGATATTCCGGGTCCCATTGCACCCCCCAGCTCGTGGGCGGCTGCGGAAATGCTGTGCGGTTGTACATCAGCACGACCTGCTGGATGTCCTGGATCGCGCCGACGCCGTAGGTGTTGTTCAGAAGTCTTTGCGGCAGGCGGGCCATATTCGGCACCTGCTGCGGCGTCACCGGGGTGAGCATCTCGTCCCGGCTACCCTGATACAGCTCGAGGCTGGTCATCACAGCAAGATCGAAACCGGGGTCGCCATTGGTGGCCCGGATGGCCGCGTACTGTTCCGCGCCCGACCCGCCTGCCGAGTACTTGACTTGGATACCGGTTGCCTCTGTGAACGGCTTGGCGATCTGCTCCTCGAAAAGGTCCTGGTACTCGGCGCCGAATCCCTCGACGAGTACCACATCCACTCCATTTGCACTGTCGCTGGTACTCGTCGATACGCACGCGACTAGCGTCGTTAAGACGCCGAGCGCGAGTGCCGCGCAGGCGAACTTCTTCACCACGTCGGCCTCGGCTTCGAGGTGTAAGCAGGATGGGCGAACGTGGTTTCTTTGTCCCCGATTGCGCTGATCCCGTGGAACGGGATGTCCACTCTGCTCTTGGTGGCGGTGCCGCTACTTCGTATCCCTGTTGTCGGCATTTATTTGTCCGATCAGGTGTTTCGTGTGAATAACTCGCAGTCGACGGATTGTTGGCTATGGCTCACCCCGGTCGGGAAGGGGTGGGTGAGTGGAGACAGACGCGACCAGCTGTGCAGGTGCGCCATCGACAGTTGTCGATGACGTATCGGAACTGTTGCAGCCCGGTTGGTCAGCCGGGAAGGTTCTGCAAGACCCGCTCGCGTGCAACGTTCATTCGCCTTTCGAGCTGCTTACAGGCGGCTTCTGTCTGCCCTGCCCGAAGCATGTCGACAAACTCACGGTGGTTGGCCACGGCAACTACGCGATCGGCGCCGCGCGATGTGACCGCAGCCAGTCGAGCCTCCACCAACAGCTGGGTATGCGCGGCGACCAATCGTCGAGAACCGGTCAGGCCGACAACTGCGGTATGGCATTGAGAGTCGAGCCGAACCTGTGCGAGCCGGTCGGACGAGGCGACCGCGGCCTCGAGCTCCTCAAGGCTTCGATCCACCGCCTCGCGAGCTTTCTCGGTCGCGGTGTCGAATGATCGGGCGCCGGCCGCTTCGAGATGAAACCGTGCGGTGAAGATATCGATGAGGTCTTCACGGCTGATGCGGGTGACGGCAAGTGGCAACCCTCGGCCCTGCTTCTGGACCAGGCCGTCGTTCTGCAGCCGCAGCAGCACTTCGCGGACGGTAGGTCGGGCGATGCCTAGCGAATCGCTGATCTGCCCCTCGGGCAATGGGGTGCCCGGGGTCAGTGACCCAGCAATGATCTGACTACGCAGTTGTTCGACGGCCTGGTCTACTAGGCTCGTCCGCTCTAATCTCGTTGCCGGTTGCATCAATGACCGATCCTAGAATCCAGCCGTCTGTAGGTGTTCATTGCCCTGCCTTCTGTGTCGAGAAATACGTGCGGGGGATAGGTGGCGAGGTTCTGCCCGAGTGACCAGTCACTGAGTTCTCGGCTGGCTCGATCTGACGGCTCACTCAAGACGAGAATTGCGACTTCGTGGATACGGCTGGTGCCACGTTAACGCGGCCCGGAAGGCAGCGTGTGGCGCAGTGCTGGTGAGGTCACCGGACCCCGCAGTGGACTGACAGGCATGTCGTACCTCGATTGGTCGGCTGCTCGGAAGAGCATCGGTTAGCGAATCGCAAAGATGTCGACGTTGATTTTGATCAGGCCGGGCGAATTCCTCTAGCCTTCGCGGTCCGTCGCGTGGACGCCAACGCAGCTCTGGCGTGCTCCTACTCACAGCGACAACTATAAATCGTTTCAACCTGGTTGTCTAGCTGTCTAGTTAGTGACTAGGGTCGCGGACTGTGGTGTAGGTGATCGAGTTGTTCATCCAAGCCCCGGCGGTAATGGATCAAGCGGGAGCAACCGATGTCGAACTTCGGAAGGGGCTTCTCGTACGGCTGTTATTGCTGTGGCAGTCGCCCCCTAGCGCTCGCGTTCTCGTGTGACCTTGCGAACGACAGAATTGGCTTGAGCGAGCGTCAGCGCAACGTCAGGGACGCGCCCCTTGTCCGCACCACTCGGCGATGGAGACTTCGATTGCAACCTGAAGCCCGCCGCTGCGCGAGTTCGCGACGACGAGCGGAAAACGCAGCGTGCACGGGCGACGGCTGCGGTTCATCGAGCGCCATCAAACGTCCCACCGCGCCGATCGCCGCACGTGCTCCGGATGGCGCTGACCACTCGATGGACGACTGAGCGGCTGGTCCGCATCTCCGCCCTCGATTGCGGTGCAGGATTTTGCTTCTAGCGCGCGGATGGCGGGTTCGTTGCACACTAGCTGGACAAGTAACTCACGGTCCGATTCCGTCAGGTCATCGGGAGCGCCTTCGGCCACCAGCGGCAGAAGGATCTGCGCAGCGCGAGGCATGCTGATGCCGAAAATGCCGATGAAGTCTTCGTTCGTCGGGCCACCATATGGTAGCCACGCCAGGATGAATCGGGCGAGATCTTTTTCGTACGAGTTCATTCGATGTGTACCTCCAGGTCGACATCCGATCGAGTGGTACTGCGAGCAAGCACGCGGTAGCCGCTGATGCGGCGGGTGCACGGATCCTTGTGACAGGGGCGACAAGAAGGGTGAACACGAGACGCGCGACGCCGACGATTTCAGTGAGGATCCAAAGAACCAGAACGGATGGGGCAGTTTGTTCCTTGTACGCTCGATCGCTTCGGTGTACCGATCACCGTGCCGCGGGCGCGAGTCCTCTGTCCCCTTGCCTGAACCTCGTGGAAGCGCCGGTGCCCGCGGGTGCGGAAGAAATGCCTAGGCGGCTCGTTCTCGGAGTATGTGAAATGGACACTGCCGCTTCGGAAGTATGACGGTGTGCCACTGGCTTGGGTTCAGTGCGGCGTGTTCCTCCGTGTCCACTACGTTGAACCGGTTGTAGTTCGGTTCTAGCTTCCGGTTCGAGTTAGTCCAGCAGGATGTCGTTGCGGTCGGGCCGGCGCCGATTCCCGTCTCTCCAGTGCAGTGACTTCCTCGCCCGCAATCGTGAGCGACAGGGCGAGCTTGGACCCAAGATTCCGGCACCTGCAACAACGATTTTCATGTGTTGCCTTTCTTGCAGTGACACAGCTCTGCTCATATGGAAGGGAAGGGAATTTCCACGAAGAACTCGGCAGTTCCCGGGCGAATCAGGGTCGCGACGACTTCGACAGCGCTCCCGTCCTTGAGCTGGGCTTCCCTGCGCCTCAGCAGGGCTGGCGTTCCGGCCTGGCTGTCCAGCAGTTCGGCGTCGTACTCGCTGATTATCACCGGGTCGAGGTAGACCCGGACCATGTCGATCGGCACCTGTCGGCTACGGAGATACGGCATGCTGCGGAGTTCTTCAAGGTCTTGTTCCAAGAGATCGGGGGCGGCCGAGAAGAGAATGACGTGCCGCTCGACGGAGCGTGGCCGGTCGTGTATGTCCAACTTGCGGCGGACCATCTCCACCACGGCGGTATCGGGCGCTGCGCCGGGGAGCGCCAAAATCGCGTCGGTCGCCCTGACGATCTTCGCGGAAATGACTTCGTGTCTTCCCGGAACGCCTTTCTCGGAAGTCTCGGGCGCGACATAGTTGAGCAGATTAACCTGCTGCATCGCGTCCGCGACGAACGTTCCATGACGTCGACGACGGATGGCCAGACCCGCATGTACCAGATCGTTGAGGACGCGTTGAGCGGTGGCACGGCTGACGTCGTGCTGTTCGCAGAGTTCTTTCTCGGTCGGCAACCGCGCTCCGGCGGTGAGGATCCCTGCGTGGATCTGTTCTTCTATCTCTCGTCTGATCTGTTGGTGGAGCGGCGCCATACAATGACCGTATAATATGCGAATTGCTAGGTCAATTGACGCCCGCTGAAAATCCGCAAGGTGCCGCCGGTGGTCGAGTCCGGCCTGGCTCAGGCCTGACCGGGCCGATCAATACAATGAAGGGATACACAGTGAGCACTGCTATGGACCGAACTCGTATCGAGCACGATCTCCTCGGGGATCGTGAGGTACCAGCCGACGCGCTGTACGGAGTGCATACGCTGCGGGCACTGGAAAATTTCACGATCAGCGGCACCCCGATCGGCCGATACACCGAGCTCGTGTCAGCGCTCGCCTATGTCAAGCAAGCAGCTGCGGTGGCTAACCACGAGCTGGGCCTCCTTGATAACCAACGCTGCGCCGCCATCGTGCAGGCGTGCGAAGAGATCCAGCACGGCCGCCACCACGAGCAGTTCGTCGTCGACGCCATCCAGGGAGGCGCCGGTACATCGACGAACATGAACGCCAACGAAGTGATCGCCAACAGGGCACTGGAGATCCTGGGGCACCGACGCGGCCAGTACGAATACCTGCATCCGCTCGAACACGTCAATCTGTCGCAGAGTACTAATGACGTGTACCCATCGGCACTGAAAGTTGCACTGCACTTCGCCGTAGCCCGACTCCGCAGAGGCATGGAGGTGCTGTCCGGCGAATTCGGCTCCAAAGCAACCGAATTCGCCGACATCCTGAAGATGGGCCGGACCCAGCTGCAAGACGCCGTCCCGATGACACTGGGACAAGAGTTCGGTGCCTTCGCTGTGATGGTCAACGAAGACAGCGCCCGGCTAAGTGAAGCGCTGGTCCTCATCTCCGAAATCAACCTGGGGGGCACAGCGATCGGCACGGGACTTAACGCCCATCCCGACTACGCCGCTAAGGTGTGCGCGGAACTGCGGCGGATAACGGGGCTCGAGTTGTCGACCGCGGCGGACCTTGTCGAAGCCACCCAGGATGTCGGCGCGTTGGTTCAGTTGTCGGGTGTACTCAAACGGACCGCTGTAAAGCTATCGAAGATCTGCAATGACCTGCGACTCTTGTCGTCTGGTCCCCGGGTTGGTTTGGGTGAGATCACTTTGCCGACAGTGCAGGCCGGTTCGAGCATCATGCCCGGTAAGGTCAATCCGGTCATCCCCGAAGTGGTGAGCCAGATTGCGTTCGAGGTGATCGGCAACGACATCACGATCACCATGGCCGCCGAAGCCGGGCAGTTGCAACTGAACGCCTTCGAGCCGATCATCGCCCATAGCCTGTTCAAATCACTCAACCATCTGACAGCGGGTTGCGACGCTCTTGCACGACTCTGCGTGCCCGGAATCGCGGCTAACGTTGAGTATTTGCGCTCCAACGTTCAGCGCTCCATCGGTCTGGTGACCGCTCTCAACCCCCACATCGGGTACGAGGCTGCCACGCGTCTCGCCGCTGATGCGCTGTCGAGCGGGCAGGCTGTGGCCGACCTCGCGGTGTCGCAAGGCCTGCTCAGCCCCGAAGAACTGGCATCCATCCTCAACCCAGTGACGTTGGCCTACGCATCACGGCCTAGTGCAGCATGGGAAACCATGTAAGGGAACGGCAGCAAGTGAGCAAGTGTCAGACCGAGCGTTCCGGGCGGTCATCGTTGGCGCCGGTCCGTATCGAATTGCGGTAGTGGTACGGCAATCGCGCGGCGGCCGGGACTGGCGCACACCTGTATATAACCTGATCGATCGCATCAGATTCGTAGGTGGCAGCCGAGTCTGCGTTCGGCGAGCGGTTGGCGAATACCGGACACCGGCGTAATTCTCACGTCTACGACCAAGAGCTCTTAAGGACGCGTATTCGCGTCGCATAGGCGAATCAAGGCGAATCTGCGAACCGAAAGTCACGGTAAGTCATGCACAATCTGCTTTGTCGAGCGTCGACTCGAACGACACCGTCATTCCGGGCGCAAGTCAGACCCGGGCGGTCATCCTTGTTGCCAGTCATTTCCTGCGCTGCCACACACACCGATGGAGGGCGGCGCCACTTTGGTGCCGCGATGGTCCCGTTCCGCGGGACTGCGGTCGCCATTTTCGGTATGACTACTTGTCCCTGTCTCTCGAATGATCTGGGGGTGTCGCCGAACATGATGGCATCGATGGACGTGTCCCTAGCCACCTACCTAGTCGTGTGCCTGCTCTACGACCCAGGCCGCGATCTGTGTCCGGGAGGTGAAGTCCAGTTTGGCCAGGATGTGCTCCACATGCCCCTGTGCGGTGCGCGGCGAGATCACGAGGCGGTCGGCGATGGCCTGATTCGTCAGGCCTTCGGCGATCAGGTCGGCGACCTGGCGTTCCCGCTTGGTCAGTCGCGTCGACGCGTCGGAGTCTCGTGTCGTGGCGCTGGGTGGTTGCTCGTGGAGGGCGTAGGCGATCGCCGCGTCGAAGCCGAGATGGTCGCCTTTGCGGCGGGCCGCTCCGAATTCCTTATCGCCGAGTTCCTGTCGGACCGACTGAGCGCATTCCTTCTGGTAGACAAGAAGAGTGGAATGTATGACGGCGGCACTTCCCACTGACCGTGCCAGACTGTCTGCGGCTCCCATCAGCACCGCGGCCCGAGTTGGGTCGCGCCGGTTGCAGGAGATCCAGGCCAGTGCCTCGAGGGAGGCTGCGGCGAAGCGGGGGCTGTGCACTTGCCGGGACAGCTGCAGCGATTGTTCGAGTAACCGGACCGCGCGATCGGTATCACCCTGTCGCCACACGGAAATTCCCAAGGCCCACAGCGAATGCGACCGATACACCTTCTCGCCGTGCATCTCCGTGATCGCGAGAACCCGTTCCTGACATTCGATCGCCTGGTCCGTGAGGCCGGACAGTTCATAGGCCAACCCCAACGGATACAGGGCAGCTACTTCGAGCGTTCGATTTCCGCGTTCGCTGAACGCGGCGAGCGCGGTTTCCAGGTGCGAGCATGCTCGCGTGAGATCACCACTAAGGAGGCCGAGCATGCCGTCGGCACAATCGACGTAAGCACGCATCACGGGGTCGCTCGTGTGCGCAGTGAGGGTCCGTGCCTTCTCGACGAGTGTTGCCCCGACCTCGAGGTCGCCCTGCACATTCGCCATGACGCTGTCGAAGTAGAGCCCCTTGACCCACTCGAGGGTGGGTGGCCCGCTCTGGCGGGCGAGCAGTTGGTCGAGCCAGCGTCGCCCCTCGTTGTGAAGGCCCTGGGCGCTCCAAAACCAGCGGAGTGCGGCGGCGGTGCGCAAACCGGCGGCGGGATCGTCGTCGATGCTGAACTCGAGGGCCTCCCGAAAATTCGGCTGTTCCCGCTTCAGCCGGGCGATCCAGTCGAGTTGGCGGGCGCTGATCCACTCCGCCTCCGCATCGAGCGCCAACGCCTCGTACCAGTCCCGGTGCCGGCGACGCAACGCCACAGCCTCACCGGTCTGCTCGAGCTTCTCGAAGCCGTACTCACGGAGGGTCTCGAGCATCCGGAACCGCACCACCGACCCGTGCTCCTCCCGGATCAGAATCGATTTCTCCACCAAAGACGTCAGCATGTCCAGCAACTCGCCCGGGTCGAGGTCGGCGCCGCACACCCGCTCCGCGGCATCGAGTTCGAAGGTTCCCGCGAACACCGCCACCCGCCCCCACACCAGTTGCTCACCGGCGGTGCACAATTCGAAGCTCCAGTCGATGCACAACCGCAGCGTCTGTTGCCGCGTCGGCGCCCCCCGGTTGCCGCGGGTCAGCAGGGTGTAGCGGTCGGTCAGCCGCCCCAGGATCTGCTCGGGTGACATCGCCCGCAACCGGGCCGCCGCGAGTTCGATCGGCAACGGTAGTCCGTCGAGCCGGTGGCAGATCCCCGCCACCGCCACCACGTTTTCCTCGGTGAGCGCGAAGCCGGGAACGGCGGCAGCGCCGCGTTCGACGAACAACGTCACCGCATCGTACTTGGGCAACGCACGCGGAGAGGGTCGCCGGTCGGGGTCGGGGGTGGTCAGCGGTGGGACCCGCAGCACCGCTTCCCCGCCGATGACCACGGGTTCGCGGCTGGTCGCCAGAATCCGCAGCCGCGGACACACCCGTAACAGGGGGTCGGCGAGTTCGGCGACCGCGTCCACGATGTGCTCGCAGTTGTCGAGGACCAACAACACCTGTCGCGGGGCGAGGAACTCGATCAGGACCTCGCGCAGCGGCCTCGCCGAGTGGTCTCGCAACCCCAGTGTGCCGGCGATGGAGTCGACCAGTGACGACGCGTCACGCAGTTCACCCAACTCGACCAGCCGCACACCGTCGGCGTACTCGCGCTGCACCGCCGACGCGACCCGCATCGCCAGCCGCGTCTTGCCCACACCCCCGATCCCAGTCAACGTCACCAGCCGGGATCCGGTCAGCAGGTTCTTCGCCTCGGTGAGCTCGTGGCGGCGACCGACGAAACTGGTCAATTCCAGGGGAAGATTCCCCGTCGCGTTCCGAGACGAGGGATCCGTGGACCGAACCCGACCGGACACCGGCTGTGCGTCATCGCTTGCCGCACCTGGGGCGGTGTGCAGGGCCATCTCGTCGACCGGAAAGCCATGATCGCGTTGCAGGGCTCGCAGTTTCTCCCCGAAGGCTGCGGCGGTGGCCGGGCGCTGACCGGGCTCGCGGGACATCGCGCGGGCGATAACAGCGGACACATCCTCGGGGATCCCGTGCTCACGCAGGTCGGGCACCTCCTGCGTGGTGATCCGCAGGAACTGCGCGACCACCTGCTCACCGCTGCGACGTTCGAACGCGGCATGCCCGGTCAGCGCACTGAACAGGGTGGCACCGAGCCCATAGACATCGGCCGCCGGACTCGGCGGATCACCCCCGAGCACCTCCGGCGCGGTATACGCCGGAGATCCGGTCACCGCACCGGTCGCCGTCTCGAAACCACCGCTGATGTGCGCGATACCGAAATCCGCCAGCTCCGGCTCGCCGTACTCGGTGAGCAGGATGTTCGCGGGTTTGACGTCCCGGTGCAGGATCCCGAGCCGGTGCGCCGATTCCACAGCACCGGCCATCTTCACCCCCAGCCGCAACGCCTGATCCAGCGGCAACGGCCCGTCACGGCGGATCCGGGCATCCAGGGAATCCTGCGGGTGGAAGGGCATCACGATGAAGGGGCGGCCGCTGTCGGTGGCGCCGACCTGCAGAATGTTGACGATGTTCGGGTGCCCGGTCAGCCGGCCCATCGCCCGCTGTTCCCGGAAGAAGCGGGCCCGGTTCTCGTCGTCGAGTTCGACGGTGAGCACCTTCACCGCCACCGTTCGGTCCAGGTCCGCCTGGGTGCAGCGGTAGACGGCGCCGAACCCGCCACGTCCGATCTCTTGGGCATCGTCGAAGCCGGTGTCTGCCAGCTCCGCGGCCGGGGAGGCCGGGTACCGCTGCGTGTCGAGCGGATCACCTTCACCCATCGGACGGTCTACTCACCCCGTCGGCTCATGGATCCCGCGCACTGGTCCCGACGGCACGACCAGCGCAGATACAACCGTGCACTCACTCTCGATGGCGTGCTCATAAGGATATCGCTGCCATCGGTTTCGACGTGTATAGGGATGCCGCGGTCAACGCGGTAGCTCTGGCGAATCACGCGATGGCCGCCCCAGTTCGGTACGCCCACGCACGCTCACCCGGCGATCGCGACGGAGTCGGCATCGCTGCCGACACTACTGGTGGGCTGGCCGGCCTTGGGGCCGGTGCATGGCCCTAATCGGGCGAAGGGTGTCCCCAGTTGCTGCCGCGGCGCAGCCGTGTTCCGTCACAGTGGGGCATGGCGGTCACCGGGATGGACACCGCCATCACCTCAAACTCGGCATTCGCGTTGACCTTCGACGGGTGTGGTGGTCCGAAAGCAGTGGCGTGACCACACCTTTCCTGAGTTGCTTGGTGGCGTGAACAGCCCGGCGACAGCGTTTCTGAGCAAACGGTGGCGAACCCGGCGGTGACCGAATACCTGGCCGCGAATCCGCGGCTCGAGATTGCCAACCACGGCATAACCCACCGATCGATGTCGGCAACCGGTCGCTCCTCGTACGGGATCGCCGGCACCAGATCGGTGGCGGCGGTGATCGACGAGGTTGGGCCAATCACCAACTTCATCGCCGAGGCGACCGGGGACGCGCCGTGCTGATTCCGTCCCGAAACCGCTGACCTTGACGATAGCGCCGCCGAAATCGTTGCCCACCTCTGCGAACAGGTCGTCTGGTTCACCGTAAATGCCGACAGCGGAGCCACTGCCTCCCTGGGCGAGGTCGGGCCGCCCTGGCCGGTGTCGCGGCTGGGTCCCTTGTGCTTGGTTGCGCTGCTGGTGGTCCCCGTCTCGTTCGGTGTGGCGGCACGAGCGGACGCGAAGGCCCGCCGCCTCTCGGAGTCCGGAGCGTCCGACGCGGACCTGGGGCGAGCGATCGCTGTCGCGGAGGCGGCCAGCTCACCACGCAGGCGTGGTTGATCTGCGGCGGCGCCCTCACTGGTCGCGGTAGTGGTCGTGGGTGCAGTGATCTGTGCGGGCAAGGACAGTGACTGACACCGTGAGGGCGTGGTTCACGGCTCCCGGGGAGGGTCGCGCTGAGCGCTGTCGACGTCGAGCCTGGCCTCGAAAGCCGTCGGAATCTGAAACCACTCGGACGGCCGCCCCACGAAGCCGTTCGATTGCGCGACGTGCGAGCGATCTATCGGAGTTCAGGATCCGACGGGGTCTGGCGCCGTCCCCTGGTCGAGTGATGCCGGGCACGCGGTCGTTCCCGGGTAAGTGGCGAGGTTGATCAGCGTGTCAAGTCTGCGGCCCGCCTCCTGCAACTCCACGATCTTCGCATCGATAAAGGCACGCTCGTCGTGCAAGCGCTCCAGCAGATCCCGGTCGACGTGGCGGGTGTCTATGGCGGGCAGGAGGACTGCGATCAGTCGGCTGGCTAGACCGGCTGTGTACAGCTGCTGGATGAGCCGCACCCGGTCTACGGCTGATTCTGCGTAGACCCGCTGACCACTTGTCGTCCGCTGGGCGTGCAGAAGGCCCTGTTCCTCGTAGTAGCGCAGGGCGCGCGTGCTGACCCCTGCCCTTTCAGCGACTTCGCCAATACGCATCGCGTCTCCTTCCGGTAACGCCGTTGAATTGCCCTTGACGTTAACGTCAAGTTTTAGAGTAGGCGACGCAGGCGGGATCATCCATCTCGCCGCCTGAGGAAAGGACATGATCGTGGATATTGTCGGTTCGACCGCACTCGTGACCGGAGCCAATCGAGGAATCGGGCGGTGCTTCGTCGACGAGTTGCTTGCCCGGGGGGCCAGGAAGGTCTATGCCACTGCTCGTCAACCTGAGCTGATCGACTCTTCCGACCCGCGGGTCATTCCGCTGCGCCTGGACTTGCTGGACGAGGAGTCAATCGTGGATGCCGCCGCTGCAGCGCGGGATGTCACGTTGCTGGTCAACAACGCCGGCATCGCCACAGGAGCCAACCTCATAACCGGCGACCTGGGCCTGATCCGTAAAGACCTGGAAACCCATCTCTTTGGCACGCTCCGGGTCGTTCGCGCCTTCGCCCCGTCCCTCGCCTCCAACGACGGAGGAGCGATCGTGAATATCCTCTCTGTGCTGTCGTGGGTGGCCACACCAGGAACGGGGTCGTATTCCGTGGCCAAGGCGGCAGAGTGGAACATGACCAACGGCATACGGCTTGAGCTTGCCGAGCAGAAGACCCTGGTTCAGGGTGTTCATCTAGGGGCTGCGGACACCGACATGATGGCGGGACGCGACGCTCCCAAGATCGACCCATCCGACGTCGCGCGCGCAAGCCTTGACGGCATCCAGGCCGGGGACATCGAGGTTCTTGTCGACGACCCCAGCCGCTTCGTTAAAGCAGCTCTCTCGGGTGACCTCACTCAGCTCTACAGCCCGTCCGGGAACTAACCCTTTCCTGCAGGGCTTGTTTCGCGGTACCAACTTGGTGGCTCTCCCCACGCAGATGTCCGTCAGCTGAGAGCACCGATATCGACAAGGATGTCTCCGCCTGCGCGGTTCCTTCGGTGAGTCGGACGCACACCACCGACAAGGCTCGTGCCGAACCGGCGCACAGTGGCTTCCAGACGCGAAGCTTGTATATCTACTTTGGATCAACAGTTCAGTAGCGCAACGATATTCGATGCTGGGCTTCCGGCGGTGGCTCGTACGACCGGCAGGATCGGAGGCTCATCGCCCGCCTGCCGGGAGTTCCTCATGGGGATCCATTACTCGGTCTCGTAGTGAGCGCACCTAATCGAGTCACCATGTCTCGTACATGCGAGTCGACCGTACGGGCGGACGACGCTGCTGTTTTGCACGGTGTCCGACGCCGGGGCAGCGGCATCGATTTCGTCTCCCCGGAACCCGGAACACAGTGTCCGTTGGTCGTCGAGGTGCTCACGGATTCATCACGGCCGTAATGGCCGGAGCACGGAGGTGAGCATGCGCCGCCAGGCGCATGCTCACCTGGTGGAAACCGGCATTCTTGCCCGGAGTTCCGTGACAACTGTCGTGGAAGATTTCGGAAGTCGCTGGTCGATTGAACTAGTGCCTCGAAACAGACGACGATGAGACACGTTCCCGACAGCGAACGTCGTGCGCGGCTGGCGACCCGCCACGCCCTCACTCCTGACACCAGCGTCCGGACGCCCGAAGAAGCGGCGCGCGCGATCGTGGCCCTGCACGCCACCGACGCACCGTCTGTCTACCTGTCGACCTGGGCGAGAACGACGGGCACCACGCGCGCCGACATAGACCGGGCCCTCTATGGCGACCGCTCCCTGGTGAAACAGCTGGCCATGCGCCGGACCCTGTTCGCCTTCCCCCGCGACCTGATCTCCGCCGTCCTACCAAGCGCTGCCGCCCGCGTCGCGATATCGGAACGTACTCGGATGATCCGCGATATCGAGCGAGCCGGCATCGCCCCGGACGGAAAGGCTTGGCTGGACGAGGCACGCAACGGCGTGACCGCGGCTCTCTCCGAGAGTCCCGCCGGCCTCTCCGCCGCCGAGCTGCGCCGGGCAGTCCCTCTCATCGACGTCGTGGTGCCCAGTACCGCGGGAGAGAGTTGGTCCTCACCCCAGGTCCTCACACTCTTCGGTGCCGAAGGCTCCATCGTGCGCGGCCCGTCCACCGGCCGCTTTCCGACGGCCCGCCCCCTGTGGACCCTCCCATCCCTCTGGCTCGGTAAGTCGACCGCGGTGCTGGATGCAGCCGACGGCTACCGCGAACTCATCCGCCGGTGGCTCTACGCCTTCGGCCCCGGAACTGAAGACGACATCGTCTGGTGGCTCGGTTCCACCAAGAATGCCGTCCGCACTGCCCTCCACGAACTCGGTGCCGTCGAAGTTCTTCTGGACGGACTCGCCCCCGGATGGCTTCTACCCGACGATCTCGACGTCGAGGACGAGGCCGACTCTTGGACCGCGCTTCTGCCACCCCTGGACCCGTCGGTTATGGGCTGGAGGAACCGCGACTTCTACCTAGGTGGGCACCGTCGGGCGCTCTTCGACACCCGCGGCAACGCCGGCACCACCACATGGGTGGATGGGCGGATCGTCGGCTGCTGGATCCAGGACAGCGACGCTGTAGTACGCGTGCACCTGCTCGAGCCGGTATCGGACGAGGCTCGGGACTCGTTGTACAACCAGGCTTCACGCCTCACCGCCTGGCTCGACGGAGTCCGGAATCCGACCGGCTACCGGTCTCCGGCCATGCGCGACCAGGAACGCGAATGGGGAACACGTCCTGACACTCGGTCCTTGGCTGATACCAAAATCAATCCGGCCATCCAGGAGATCTAGGTCCGAGGCTGACTTGCATCGGTGCAAAGAGCTCGTCGCGAACGAGCGCACTTTCAGAATGGCCCGCTCCACGGCGGGAGCAACTCGTCAGAACAACGAAAAGGACACCGCTACATGAAGATGCGAACCCTGGGCCGGACCGGCATCCGCGTGAGTCCCTACTCCAGGGACGTGTTGCGGCCCTCTCCGGCTGGCCGCAGGGTCCCTTCGATGCTCGATGCGGATTTCCGCCCGCTGAATGGTTCTCGCCACGGACAGTGCGCGTTGGTTTCTGGCGGGACTGCTAACCGCAGGGATGCGAGTCCTCGTCCCGTTGCCAGCTGGCGCCCAACCGTCCCCAGTTCGTGCCGAGCACCTCCCCGAATGAAGGAGGCGGCTACAGCATCACGGGCTCACCGGGAACGGCAAGCTTTCGCCTCCCGGATGCCGGTAGCTCTTGCGACGGCATTGAGGGTCCTGCTGATTCTGGCGGCAGTGCTGGTGGTCATGGGGATTTTCGGTTCAGTCTTCGGTGGCGGTGACAAGAAAGACGACAAGCCGGCGGCCGCGGCGGCGACAACGACCGCCACAACAACACAGGCCACCACGACCCGGCCCACAACGACATCGGCGGTACCCTCTCGTCGACCACTCCACCGGCCGCGGCCGCACCGACGACGCAGGCCCCTGCCCCGGCGCCGCGACCCGCGGTTCCCGCTTCCGACGCGCGCTGCGCCCCGGCGAACGAAACGCTCGTGGCCCTCGTCGAGTCAGGGTTCTCCGCGTCCGGCCTTTCCCTCATCAATGGCACGGTGATCGACTCCGGCCCGTACACCTTCCTCGGCGGCACCACCGTCGACACGACCGGCAAGATGAAGAACCGCTCCGACGTCTGGGTGATCGCGAACGGCGCCGTCTACTCGTCGACCGGCGGTGCCCGCAACACCACCACCTGGCCCAAGGCCAGCACCGCCCCCCTGAGAATCTCCCCCGGTGACGAAATCGTCCAAGCCCTCGACACCTGCATCGTCAACCTGACGCGATGAACAGAGCGTGTTCTAGGCGGAGTGCTTCTGGATGTATTCCTCGACTGCCTCGCGCATGAGTTCGCTGGGCTTGCGGTGCTGACGCTGTGCGAGTTCGTCGAGTTTGTTGCTCAGCGGCTGTGGCAGCCGGACTTGGCGTTTGGGTGAGGCGCCGCTGATGCCCGCGTCCTTGGCCAGGGACGGGCGGCCGGCGCCGACCCTCTCGAGCAGGGCCTTACCCGCGGCGGCGGCGTCGTCGCCGCGCTTGGCGGTGGCCGAGTCCTTCGGCAGCGTCATGTCGTGCTCGGCCCACTCGGCGAGCTCGTCGTAATCGGTGTTCTTATCGTTGCTGTTCATCGGTATGTCACCTCTTTTAGGTGGTGGTGCTGGGCGATTTTTCGGATACCTGCGTGGTGGGTGGTGCATCGGGTTGGGATACCGGGCGTGTTCGCTCCCGGGACCTGACGGATCAGGGATGGTCTCGCATCCGGGCCAGGTGCTTTTCTCGCGCCTCCATCACGTGGAAGACCACCATGCCCCTCGGCGGAACGATCTCCACCATCACTTCGAGCAGCGGCCCACCCAGTGTCCGCGGGGGACCGATGAACAGCCAAGGCTTCGCGTGACCCGGTACGTGGGGTTCGTCGAACTCCTGCTCGACGTAGAGCGCGTTCTCGATCGCATGCAACGCGTCCTCGTGGTCGATCCCGTGCTTGTCCGCGCTGTTCGCCCATTCGACTGCCACACGAATACTGTACTACAAAATTAACGATTTCTGTAGTACAAAATTGTAGGCCGGGTCAGGCCGTCGTGGCAATGGTGCATCTCGGCTCTGCCGTCGACGGCCGATAGTAGGTAGTGAGGGCAGGTGACTACCTGCAGAGGCACGGGAATCGCTTGCGGGTCGGTGTCGAGGTAGAGGCGGCATGCGAGATGTCCGTCCGTCGCGACTCGACAGAATGCTGGAAGCGATCGCAACAGTGCTGTTGTCCGACACGGGAGCTATTGTCCCTGCCATGACCAGCCAGAATCCTCCGACGCCGTACGGGTCGGCCGGTGATCTCCCGTCGTTAAAGGAGATCGAAGCGCAGCTCGCCCTGTACCGGAGTTGGCGCGGATCGTTTTCCCCTGCGAAGCGCGAGGAGATCGAGGCGGCCGAGAGGAACTACCGCAAGGTCGTGGACATGGTCGATGCCTTCTACGCGCTCCTCGGCGAGAGGAACTGGATCTTCACCGACGATCTGCGTCTCACCGATGTTGAACAAATCCTCGAGACCTCTACAGATCCTGCTGAGGCCGAACGAAAACTCATCGACTACTACAAGGCGAACGACCGGATCGACTTTGCGCTACTGCTGCTCAACAAGATCACGGCTTTGAAGCCCCGGATGACGCTTATTGAATTGGCACTCAAGGACTTCCGTGCCGGACGGTACTACAGCACCGTGCTGGTACTTCTCGCGGTAATGGACGGTTTCGTCCAAGACGTCGACATAAATGACCGGAAGAACCTCAACGCCCGCCCGCCCGAGGACATGGTGCCCTGGGATAGCGTCGCCGGGCACCACCTCGGCCTGACCCACGCGCACCGAACCTTCCTCAAGGGCTGCTACAAGACCGACACAGCAGATGCCACCGAGCTGTATCGCAACGGCATTATGCACGGGATGGTCGTCAACTTCGACAACGATGTCATTGCGGCGAAAGCGTGGAACCGACTGTTCGCGCTAGCCGATTGGGCGCGTAGTCGCGAGAAGCGCGCCCGACCGCCCAAAGCGACGCCCACCAGGGCCGAACTCCTCGAGCAGGCTCGCGAGCTTCAAGCCAACAGGCGACTCCTGCGGGCATGGACTGAACATCAGCACGACGTCAGCGAAATAGATGACGAGCGTACCGACCTCGACCGCACCTGCATCGACTTCCTACAACAGTGGGAGCGTGGGCAATGGGGGCTGCTCGGCGGCCACTTCATGAACCCCGGCAGGAACCGCACCACGGTCGGCAAGAGAGCCGAACTGGCCAAACGCCTCTACAGCAGACACTCGCTTTCGGAGTGGACCCTGCATCGCATCCACCACAAAGGCGCGGCGATGGCGGAGGCTTACGCCACCGTCACTGTAAACGGTGCACGCCGGACCGCGACCCTTCGCTGGACGTACACTGACGGACAAGGCGGGGTGAACTACGAATGGCAACACGGCGGGCGGTGGGTCCTCGCACAGCACTACTCTGACAGTCTCCTTGACCCAGCCACGGAGACGACCTCATGATGTCGTTTCCCGTACGTCATTCTTTCGGCTACCTTGACCGAGCTTCCACGGCGACCCGCCCTCAGCTCCGCCGCGGAGTCCTCCGGTAAGCTCAAGGTGCTGGCGGAGACGCTGGCAGTGCACGTGGGAGCGAGCCACTGGTTTGGTCACCGGAATGCTGCTCCCACAGCAGACCCACCTTGCGGTTGGGTCCGAGCGTGGCAGGCCGTCAATTGGGACACTCATGCCTGCCACGCTTAGTCATCTCGGGGTGAGATCGAAGCGGGGAGAGGAAAAATCGGTGGCGTACAGCCTCAGCCCGGACGCAACACCGACCCGCCTGGACCCGGAGGCCGGCACCAGCACCATTCCGGCGGCCAAGTCGGCCGGCTATCGGCCGGCCGCCACCTATGACGACCGCACTCGGGAGCGTGAGGGGGCTCGGCAGCTGGACCGGATGGTCGAGGATGCGGCGTTCACCCGGGCCCGCAAGGACATCGAGCGTGCCTTCCCGCGCGCGACGTTTCCCGAGGTGTCCGAGCGCAAGCGCCGGGAGCTGCCGATTCCGGATTCGATTCGCCAGCCGCCGAGTTCACGGCAACGCAAGGTGCGGTCGGTGAACAAGCACAAGGCGCAGTCGCAGTTGCCAAAGGTCGGCTACACCGCCGTACAGACCCTGGTCAGCGACCCGGACCGGTGGAACACCGTCGGTGAAGCACTGTCGAAGGCGCGCGGTGACGCTCAGCAACTCGACGAGAAGATGCGTTCCCAGGTCCAGCGCGTGGACCGGGCCATTCAGACCACCGAACGGTTCAACGACCGCGGCCACATCCTCTACTGCGCGGTCACCCTCCCACACCAGGTGCCGCAGCAGGCGTCGAATCTGCCCGCGACCCTGCAGCCGGGATCCCGATTGGATTTCGACCGGCACACGATGGCCACCCACGCCGCTCGCGAACTCGATGCCACGCTCGGGGAGCGGGATGTGGTGTTCGAGATCGAAACCGGCCGGGGCATGTATCTGGGCCGCCCCGAGCTGGTGGTGCACCCGGACATCAAGCTGGGGAGGGCGACGTTCCGTCCGGTTGATGATGAGCCCGAGCCGGAGGAGACCCCGAAGCAGCGAGCCCGCCGCGAGCTGAAACTACGCCTGGGTGTGGAGCTCCGCGCGAAAGAAGAAACCGGAGAAACCAACCCAGAGAAGGGGTGACGACGCCTCCGGTCAACAGATCCGCAGTGCCCAAAACTCTAGCCCATTCTTGCTTATGTACTTGACAGCCCGCGTTGTTCGAGCGACCCGCGGCATCGCGAGCAGAGGCTCGGGGGACGTGTCATCATCCCTGGTGAAAACCGCATTCCGTAGTGGTCGGTGCGGCGGTCAGGAAGGGGCGCACCTCGAGCCACTCGTGGATCGGTTTCCCGCCCGCCCCCGGGGCCGCGGACAACTCGCCGGCCAGCTCGAGTGCCCGCTCGTGGGTGTCGACGTCGATCACCATCCAGCCGGCGATCAGGTCCTTGGTCTCCGCGAACGGGCCGTCGGTGACCGGCGGTCGTCCCTCGCCGTCGTAGCGGACGAACATGCCCTCCGCGGAAAGTGCCTGACTGTCGACGAACTCGCCGGTGCCCTCGAGCCGGGCGGCGAAGTCGTTCATGTACTGCACGTGGGCCGAGATCTCCTCCGGCGTCCACCGGTCCATGGGCACGTCGTTGACCGATGCCGGCGCGCCACGGTAGTGCTTGAGCAGCAGGTACTTGGCCATCATGTTCTCCTTGCGTGCGGTGCGGCCCATTATGGCCGTTTCACTCCGGGGACGAAGCCGCGTGCGGGTTCTCGACATCCCCCGGCGACATTTCCTAGCTCAGTTGTCGGATGCGGGGGAGTACATCGACGAGTTGCTCGAAGAGGGTGGGCCACCCGCGGCGGAGCCAGGTCAGCCGACCGCGGTCGAGGTGGCCACCATCGATGAGGTGGGAGAGGCGGTGCTGCTGTTCGGGGACACCCAGCTCACGGAGTTTTGGCGTAGACGGGATTTACCGGGAGCCGGTGGCGGGCGATGTGTGCCCAGACGTCGTCGGTGGTCCAGTTCCAGATCGGCCCGTACGGGGTGGTGCCGTCGCCGCGGGCGATGACGCCGTCCGGGCGGCCACCGCGGGTGTACAGCATGCGGCGGGCGGCGGATTCATCGGCACGCACACCCCACAGCTCACCCGGCCCCAGCAATGAGTGCGCGCGACGGGCGGGTTGAGTGTTCAGGACGTTGTGGAGATCGACCCTCGCGGTCGCACCGTCGGTGGGGGCGGAATGATCCCAGAGTCCGGAGTCGGCGAGCACCTGCAGTAGTGGCGGGTCGGTGGGGATGCGGTGCAGGTCCAGCCGCCAGGTGTGTGCGAGTTCGTTGAGGTAGTCGTAGGTTTCGGGGTAGTCGAGGCCGGAGTCGAAGAACACCACCGGCACATCCGGTTCGGCGCGGCGGGCCAGGTCGAGGACGACGAGGGAGTCCTTGCCGCCGGAGAACGCGACGTACCCGTCGTGCGAGGTGCGCCTCGATCCGCGGAAGGATGGCGTCGATGGTCGCCGGGCCGGATTTCGCCGACGGAGTGCGCAGCCCGCGAAGCAGCGTCAGGTCCAAGCCGGGTTCGGATGTGTACCCCACAGCAACTCAGGCTACGACCCCGGTTTCACGCACATTCGTTCCCCTCCGGCGTGACACCCGCCTCGCACGGTGTCTCACGTATGGGCACCATGCGGCATTTCGGTTCCGAAGGTGTCGGCCCGACGACCAGCAATAATTATGCGGCCGTCCGAACCGTGATAGGGGAACCGCCCGATGACAAACGCCATCGAACCGCAGATGACTCGACTTGTCGTCGCATCCGATGTTCTCGAAGAGCACATGGATCTTACGAAGCGGCAAGAGGTGTGGGCGCGGGCTGGTGTGGTCCCGACACTCGCAACGATCAGCCGCCTCCTCGCCGACCTCGACCTGTCCGTCATCACCAACTCATGGGGGCGAGTGGAGAAGACATGGACCGGCACCGTGCCACGACCCCTTCGCGCGGATCTGCGCAAGCACCTCCGGCGCGGCCACCTGATCCTGTGCCCCACGGCTCTCATGCAATGCATCAAGGAAGTCATCGAGTTCGGTGATCCCGGCGGAGAAGTGGCGCTACCCGCGCTCGAACTCGCCCGATGCGTACTGAGTATCAACCAGGACAACGACCAGAGCATCGGCCCCTCAACCGACTGGAACAACATCGAGAACGCGTTCACGCTCAACTACATCGCGCAACAGTCGTTCAATCATCCCGACACCTTCGAAACCCTCGCGGCCGAGGTCGATCAGACGTGGCGACAGCCGTGGCCAGCCACCACGGGGCGAGGACTGATCCGCGATATGGGACATGGGCCGGCCGACCTGTTCAAAGACGTCATCGGCGTCGAACTCGACGATTTCCTCAGCGTGGGATGGGCGATCTGGAACCTCGTCAGCAACGACAAGCTCATCTCGTTCCACCCGGATCTTCAGCTGCGATCGATGGGAGCGACCCCCGAGATGGTCGAGATCTTCCTCGAACGCTGCACGTTGACGCTCGACGAGTTGCAAGACCAGCTTTCCGAGGAACGAAACAGCGGCGACGGGACACCGTGGACCCGCTACAAACTGCAGATGTACCCGTTCATGCGCTTGCCGGACGGTTCGGTGCTGCTATTGCGCCTGCAGTACTTCGTTCGGCGGTTCTTCGGGCAGCTGCCCTTCGTTGATGTGAACGAAGTCCTGAAGGCTAAGGACGAGGGCAGATCGACGCGGTTCCGTGGCGCGATGAACCACGTCTTCGAGCAGCGGGTGGGGGAGACACTGCACCGGATCAGCGGCTTCGCCGGGTCCGGAGGCGGCGGCGGAGTGATCTCCGAGGACGAAATGATGAAAGCCTTCCAGATCCGGAAGGGCGAAACCGAAAGTGTCTGTGATTGGGCATACGTTCGCGATGAGACCTGCGTGTTGATCGACGCAAACAACCGACATCTGCTCCAGTGTTTTGCCGAGGGCAGCGGCTCGATCGAAGAGTTCCACACCGAGGTACGAACAAAGTTCAGCGAGAAGAAGTTCCTGCAATTGACCTCGACGATCCGACAGTTCCGCGACCGAGGATGGGATGCGAACGGAGTCCGAGTCGACGAACGCACGACGTTCGTTCCACTCGTCCTCGCACCCGAGGACGGGATGCCGTGCAATGGATTCATCGAGCGGCTGATGCTCACCTATGCGCGGCCGCTCGTGGCTGAGTTCGACGGATCGGCGCTGCCGCCGACGATCATCACCCGCCGCGACCTGCGGATCCTGGAAGGTCTTGCCTACCACCGCGGCGAAAACATCGCAGTCCTCCTGCGCGAGTGGCGCGCCCACTGTAACGACGACCCGTTTCCCTGTTCGCTACGGGAATTCCTCGAGGCCAAGAAGCTGGACGCTCCGATGGCTGAGTTCGAACACAAACTGGGCTTTGATTTCTACGAAGCGATGCGGGAGCACACGGCACAGCTGACGCTTCGGCAGATGCATCCCAGTCAGCGTGCCAAGGCGCAGGAGATGTTGGATGCAGCGCGGCGCCGGCTACCGACCGCACATCTGCGTCGATGACCCGCCACGACGGCGGGGTGATCGTGAAAATGCAGAACCATTTGAGACTGCATCCGCCATCAGGTTCGGTCTGCTGAACATCGTTCCGGGAGGGCGGATGTACCCACGCAAGCACGTCCGGACAGCTAACCTCTGCCCGGCCAGGTAGAGGGGAACCTCCAGCCCGCGTGGACTTTACACACAACACGATCCCCGGTGCGGCGGTGATCAATGACGCTGCGGCGGCGTTCCTGGCGACGCCCGTGGTGGGTGGCTATACAGATGAGCAACAATCCTCCAAAGGGCGGCTGAGGGCGTTCGCGTTGTCGTTCTCCCGCGTCGCGGGACCGCCTGCCGCGCTCTCGAGCATTCCCTCGAGAACGTTCTTTCCGATCGACGTCTCCGTGGGGAGCGCGATGGGGTACGTGCCGTCGAAGCAGGCCGCGCACAGTCGTGTCGCAGGCTGCTCGGTCGCGGCGATCATGCCTTCGGTGGAGATGTAGCCGAGGGTGTCGGCGCCGATGGAACGGCGCACCCCTTCGAGCATCTCGTCGAAGCTGCCGGGTTCGCCACCGCCGCCCGCGCCGTTGGCGATCAGTTCGGCCGGCGAGGCGAAGTCGATGCCGTAGAAGCAGGGCCATTTGACCGGCGGCGACGCGATCCGGACATGGATCTCCAGTGCGCCGGCCTCACGGAGCATCCGGATGAGCGCGCGCTGGGTGTTGCCGCGGACGATCGAGTCGTCCACCACCACGAGGCGCTTGCCGCGGATGACTTCCTTGAGGGGGTTGAGCTTGAGGCGGATACCGAGCTGACGGATCGTCTGCGACGGCTGGATGAAGGTGCGGCCGACGTAGGCGTTCTTCATCAGACCCTGGCCGTACGGAATGCCCGACCCCTGCGCGTAACCGACCGCTGCGGGAGTGCCCGACTCGGGGACCGGGATGACGAGGTCGCCCTCGGCGGGGTGCTCGGTGGCGAGGCGACGGCCGATCTCGACGCGGGTGGAATGCACCGAACGTCCGGCGATGACACTGTCCGGACGGGCCAGGTACACGTACTCGAACACGCAGCCCTTGGGCTCGGGGTTCGCGAAGCGGGAGGAGCGGACGCCGTCGGCGTCGATGGCGAGCAGTTCGCCGGGCTCGATGTCGCGGACGAAGGACGCGCCGACGATGTCGAGTGCGGCCGTCTCGCTGGCCACGACCCAGCCGCGGTCCAGGCGTCCGAGGCACAGCGGGCGGATGCCGTGCGGGTCACGGGCCGCGTAGAGCGTGTGCTCGTCCATGAAGGTGAGGCAGAACGCGCCGCGCAGTGTCGGCAGGAGCTTCATGGCCGCCTGCTCGATGGTGCTGTCGGCGGCGGCGTGCGCGAGGAGGGCGCCGACGACGTCCGAGTCGGACGTGGCGCCGCCGGGGCGCTTGTCGTTGACCAGTCCGGCTTCACGGGCGCGCTGCGCCAGCTCCGCCGTGTTGACGAGGTTGCCGTTGTGCCCGAGGGCGATGCCGCTGCCCGCGGCGGTGGTGCGGAAGATCGGCTGCGCGTTCTCCCACGTGGTCGAGCCCGTGGTGGAGTAGCGACAGTGACCGACGGCGACGTGGCCCGGCATCGCTGCCAGGGTCTGCTCGTCGAACACCTGGCTGACCAACCCGAGGTCCTTGAAGACCAGCACCTGCGAACCGTCGGCGACGGCGATACCCGCCGCTTCCTGCCCACGGTGCTGCAGAGCATAAAGTCCGTAGTAGGTGAGTTTCGCCACATCCTCTCCCGGCGCCCAGACGCCGAAGACTCCGCATTCCTCGCGGGGCTCGTTCTCGTCCTCGTCGGACGGGTTCGAAGAGAGAAGATTAGGACTGTGGACCGACAGATCGGCTCTGGTCACCGGGGTGCTCCTAGGTATGTGGGTCGACGGACGCAGTCTGTATTGCGACCGTTCCGGTCTCGCGACGCAGGACGAGTACGACGGCCTGGCTAGCGCGTACAGATCACGAGAAGATGCCAGAGGTTTCGATCGTGCGGCGAATGCTCAGGAATCTCAGCTGCTGTGACCACACTTCTGACTGTCCAACGCGTCAGCAGCCAGGATGAGCGCAGCCGGAGCGATCGGCAATCCCGCTGCCGGGCTCAACGGTGCATGTTCTGGTTGTCTTGTCATGGGCAAGAGTCGTAGCCCGTCAGGGCGGATTCACGGGAAGCCTGGGAAGTCTTTCCGTGGAGCAGCTCGGCCTATGGGGGCGTCGCTCATGTGTTGCGATTGGCCTCATCAAGTCTGGGGTCGTTGTCCTGTGATCGAAGCATGAACGCTGTGTTGTCCGTTGTAGCGAACAACGTGTCCGAACGGTAGTCGGTCACTAGTGCGTCGTGGGATAAGCAACTTGACGGTCCTGGCTTCGGATACGAGCCAATGGAAGGTGCTGTTGCTCGTATGCACCGTCTCGCTGTGGATTGCGATCAAGCGCCGCTAGCGCAGATAGCCCGTAGACGAACTCACGGGAGGTGACGCCTTTCCGAAGTTGGGATACCTGGAACCCGACAGCTGCCGTTAGTCGGCATTTGTACTCGGTGATGTCGATTGCGAAGGCGGCGGTGATATCCCTCGGGGTGGGCCCACCGATCGGTTCCCAGAGAAGCGCGAAGTCGAGAATGTCGTTGTTACTACGGCTGTTCCACATTTCGCACTAATCTTTCCCGCCTGCGGACGGCGGGTATGTGTTTTTGACTTCCTGAACGATTTCGGACCGAGACCCGATCGGAAGTATCCCTCTTATATAGGCGTCGAAACGATCAGGTGACATTCCGAACTTGATGAAGATTTCGGATGCGGGTGCCCCGCCGTAGGGTGCCCAAGCGCGGGCCAAGGCGATCATGTCCCCAACTTCCGTGCGCGGGTTATCCTCGCGGCGAGCACGTTGACTCCGCTGATGGCGTCTCCGTCGGTAGTGTCGTATATCGTCCTCTGTGCCACGGTCTTCTTCAGAATGTGGCTGACTATTTGTGTCCAAAACTGTTCCTTGGCAGTCAATATCGATATTTGTGCTGTCGCAGACAATGGGACATCGTGCGGCACAGAGGATCTTCGTGATGGTGCCGGGAGAGTGGTTGTACATACCGGGCAGCCGGCACCATCACGAAGAAGGCTGTCGCAGGAGCATCGCTCACAACGACCTAGGGCTTCGTGGGGCGCGAGAAGAGTGTGAACCGGCCCGCGCCCCACGAAGAGCGCTAGTTAACGGGGCAACACGGCGCCCTGGTTTGCGGGTGCGACGTGCTGGGCGTAGAAGGATAGGTAGCCGCGGGTCACGTTCGGTTCCGGTGCGACGTAGGCGGCCCGGCGGCGGTCGAGTTCGGCATCGTCGACGGCGAGGTCGAGCCGACGTTCGTCGAGGTCGATGACGATCGTGTCGCCGTCCTGTACCAGGGCGATCGGACCACCGTTCGCAGCTTCCGGGCCGACGTAGCCGATGGCGGGGCCGTGGGAGGCGCCGGAGAATCGGCCGTCGGTGATGAGGGCGACGGTCTCGGACAGACCCATGCCGACGACGGCGGAGGTGGCGCCGAGCATCTCGCGCATGCCGGGCCCACCCTTGGGGCCCTCGTTGCGGATGATGATCGCAGTGCCGTCGGTGACCTCACCGGCGAGGACCGACATAATGGCATCTTCCTCGTTCTCGAAGACTTTGGCCGTGCCCTCGAACTGCCACATCGACTTCGCGACACCGGACGCCTTGACGACAGCGCCTTCCGGGGCGAGCGAACCCTTGAGGATGTAGATCGCCCCTTCTGGGGCGCGGGGGTCGGTCCGGGCGGCGAGCAGTTCCGGATTGGTGTTCTCAGCCTCGGTGGCGATCTCACCGGTGGTCTTTCCGGAGACGGTGATGGTATCCGGGTTGATCAGGTCGCCGAGTTCCTTCAGCACCGCAGGAACACCGCCGGCTTCGCCGAGTTCGGTGACTCCCCAGGGGCCTGAAGGGGCGAGTTTTGCCAGGGTGGGGGTTTCGCGGCCGATCTTGTCGATCAGATCGAAGTCGACGGTGACGCCTGCTTCCTTGGCCATGGCGATGAAGTGCAGCACGAGGTTGGTGGAGCCGGACACGGCCAGGGCCACGCGTAGGGCGTTCTCGAACGCTGCGGGGGTGAGGATGTCGCTGGGCAGGACGTTCTCGCGGAATAGGTCGACGATGCGCATTCCGGTGTACTTCGCGGTGCGGATCTGCTTGTTCGTCCCGCCGGCCAGTGTGCCCGAACCGGGCAGGGACAGGCCGAGCGCCTCGGTGTAGATACCGGCGGTGTTGCCGGAGGTCAGTGTGTCGCCGGCGCCGGGGCCGGGGAACAACTCGTCCTCCCAGTGCTTGAGGGTCTCTTCGGTGATCGCGCCGCGGATCGCCTCGCCCACACCGTCGTAGACGGTTTCGAGGAAGAGCTTCTTACCGCGGTACTCGCCGTACTTGGTCGGGCCGCAGTACAGAAGGATGGTGGGGATGTTCAGGCGGGCGGCTGCCATCACCATGCCGGGGGTGGGCTTGTCACCTCCGGTGAGCAGCACCAGCGCGTCGACTCCGTGTCCCTCGGCCATCAGCTCGATCGAGTCGGCCACGATATCGCGGCTCGGCAGCACGTACCGCATGCTGCGTGCGGCGAAGGCTTCGCTGTCGGTGACGTGGAAGGTGTTGAACTCGATGGGCGTTCCGCCGTTCATCCGCACACCGGCCTTGACGGCATCCGCGAGGGTGCGCAGATGGGCATTCTCCGGGGAGAAGTCCTGGTAGGTGTTCGCGATGAGGATGAGGGGTCGCTCGAGTTCCTCGTCGGTGAACCCGGCCCCCTTGATCCATGCCCGCTGCAGGGAACGCTGAATTCCCTCGAATTGGTCTTTGCTGCGCACGATTTCTCCTTTTGAACCGGCGCTCCGCGGCGCCGCGCTGTAATGCGTAACGTAATTAGACCAACGCTACGATCGGATTGTCAACAATCCGACCGTAAAATCGTAGGGTCGGTGCTACGATGAGGTGTCCCTGCAGCTCACGGCGCCCCGGCCGGAAAGGTTTGATTACAGATGGCGCTGGATAGTGCGTTCTTTGCCCCGGTGACGGCGAAATCGAGACCCGAGATGATCGCCGAACGCCTCCGTGCGGCGATCGCCCGTGGCGAACTGGCCTCCGGTAACCAACTCGCCGAAGCTGATCTCGCGCAGGCGTTCGGAGTCAGCCGCGGGCCGCTGCGCGAGGCCATGGCCCGGCTGGTCGCCGAGGGATTGCTGGTCACCCACCCGCACAAGGGGCTGTTCGTCGTCGTGCACTCCGACGCGGACGTCGCCGACATCTACGCGATGCGCACTGCCATCGAGAACCTCGCCGCCAAGCTGCTACTGAGCCGCGACGTCGACAAGGCGGTTCGCCGACTCAAACTCGCCTGCGAACAGATGCGCTCCGCCCTGCAGGCGGGCGACTACGCCGCGATGAGCGACGCCGACCACCTGTTCCACGCCGTGCTGGTCGAGGAATCGGGCAGCCCGAGACTGATTCGATCGGCGCAAACCCTGCTGGTGGAGACCCGGATGTGCCTGGGCCGGCTCGAGAGCAAGTACGAGTGGCCGATGGAGGCGGTCGACGAACACGTCGACATCGCCGAGGCTATCGCCAGCCGGTCACCTGAGGCGATCGAGGCGGCGATCACTGAGCACATGGAACGCGCAGCCCACCTGCTCACCACCGGGGCACCCGTTCTGCACACCTGATTGGTGACGCGACGGCCCTGGAGTGCCGCGACATATCCAAGTGAAATAACAGGCGCCTACCCGGCAGGCGCGTGAGCCGGGCAAGGGCTACAGTCCCAGCTTGAAGCCCTCGTGTGACTGGGCGTACCCGAGTGCGCGGTAGAACCGGTGCGCGTCCGCACGCTCCTTACCGGAGGTGAGCTGGGCGAGGACGCACCCCCGCTCACGGCCGCGCGTGCGGGCGTACTCCATCATCAGGCGCCCGATGCCTCGTCCGCGCACACGGCTATCGACGCGGACAGCCTCTATCTGCAGCCGCGTCGCCCCATTGCGTGAGAGGCCGGGGACGAAGGTCAGCTGCATGACGCCGACGACCTCGTCGTCGAGTTCGGCAATCACCAGTTCGTCATTCGCGCTCGCCTCGATGGCGTCGAATGCGCAAATGTGTGCGTCCCCGAACTCGCCGGTGCCTTCCGCCGCGAATACATCATCCGCAATCAGTTCGACGATCCGTGGTAGGTCGACACGGTCGGCCTTCCGGAAGACAACCCGATCACGCATTGGGGCATCGCCCCGAACCGACCCGCACACGGCGAGTCCATCTTTGAGATCGTCGCTGGTCCGCAGGTCCACGGCGTCCATCCTCCTCAGGCCGGGCGTCAAATCTGTGCCGGTCGCCGGTGGCGCGCCCAGCGCTCAACCAATGCTCGATGTCATCGCCCGTCTCGGCGCCACCGAACATGGCAAGGGGCTGAGGCATTCGTTCACCTGAAGCTCGAGAAGCGGCGCTATGGCTGGGGCGCCAGGTACGTCGAACCCCCCGCAGCCGGATCGCCCGCGGGGGTTCACCCGAAACATATTCGCTAACTGAGGTAGACCTTGCGCAGCGTCTCGGTCACCGTCCACACCGTCGCGGCCCCCGCCTCGAGCCGTGCGACGTCACCTGGCCGGAGCTGCATGGCGGCCGTCCCGTCGGCGAACTCTACGGTGGCCGAACCGGACAGCACTACGAACACCTCGTCGACCTCGACGTCGCTCATGACCCCGGGGGTCATCTCCCAGAGACCGATCTTGATGTTCGAGAAGGTGCCCAGCCGAGTAGTCCCGGTCCGAGGGCCGCCGTCGATCGACTGGTCGGACGCCACGGGCTGTGGATCGAGGTCATGGTCGGCGGTGCGGATTGCGTTGTTGAAGCTCAGCTGGTTCATGGTCTAGCCTCCTGCGGCGATCGAAGCAGTTCCGTTGGTCGAACATGGACTGGCCGGGAACGTCGCCGATGCCGCCGACGTCGACGTTGCCCAGCCCTCGGTGTGACGGCCGACGATGTTGACCAGATTGTTCAGCGCACGCCGGTGTCCTGCGGTATTCGGGAGTGCAGAAACTGCTCCTCCATCACATGCCCGGTAGATGCGGCATGTGATGCAGCGCGAACGGTTGCCGTGGCCAGGGCATCGATCGTCGCCTGGGTGGGGTGTTCGCGATGTTTCATCTGTTGGTATCGCTGCCTGCCAGCCGCTGATCGGGCACTTCCGACCCGATCAGCGGACTGCCGAAGGGATGAGAACGGCGTATCACCGACAGCTCAATCTGACCCAGATCGTTTTGAGCTCGGTGTACTGGTCGAACGCCTCCAAGCCCTTGTCACGACCGCCGAAACCGGACTGACGGTATCCACCGAACGGGGTGGTGATGTCGCCCTCGCTGTAGCCGTTGATGCCGACGGTGCCGGCTTTGACGGCGCGCGCCATCCGTACTGCGACATCGATGTCCTTCGACCATACGGTGGCGCCAAGTCCGTATGTCGTATCGTTTGCGATCTCGATTGCCTCGGCTTCCGACTCGAACGGTACGACACATACGACAGGTCCGAAGACTTCCTCGCGCGCGATCGCCATGTCGGGGGTCACGTCGTCAATAACCGTGGCGGGCACATAGTTTCCGCCACTTTCGGCATTGATTGCTTCACCGCCGGTTCTGATCCGGGCGCCGTCCGATCGGGCTCGTTCGATGTAGCCGACGACGCGATCTCGCGCAGAGGGCTCGATCAGCGGACCAATCTTGGAACTGCGATCGAGGGGATCACCAGCAACCCAGGTCTGCGCGACGCCCACCAGCAGGTTGGTCAGTTCGTCCTTGATCGAAGCGTGAACGAGGATACGAGACCCCGCAGTGCAGTTCTGTCCGGCATTCGTAAACGCCGCGAAGGCCAGGTCCTCCGCTACCGTCTGTAGGTCGGCGCTCATGTCGGGCATCACGATTTGTGGACTCTTGCCGCCGCATTCAAGAACGATCTGCTTGAGATTGCTCTCGGCTGCGTACTTGAGGAACAGGCGACCGAC
This sequence comes from Rhodococcus sp. JS3073, assembly GCF_026810085.1. Classification (NCBI taxonomy): domain Bacteria; kingdom Bacillati; phylum Actinomycetota; class Actinomycetes; order Mycobacteriales; family Nocardiaceae; genus Rhodococcus; species Rhodococcus sp. JS3073. The sequence goes on from NZ_CP113952.1 coordinate 985,818, forward strand.
CTCGGTTGATCCAGTGAAACTCACCATGTCGATATCGTGGTGCAGTCCGAGTGCTCGTCCTGCAACCTCGCCCAGGCCGGGAACCACGTTGAACACCCCGTCGGGGATGCCGGCCTCCTGAGCAAAGTCGGCGAGGCGCAGAGCGCTCAGCGGCGACTGCTCCGCCGGCTTGATGACCAGTGAGTTACCCGCAGCAAGGGCGGGAGCGACTTTCCATGCCAGCATGGTCAGTGGATAGTTCCAGGGCAGAACCGCGGCAACGACACCCACCGGTTCTCGGACGATCAGCGCCAGGTTGTCGGGTGAGGTTGGCGAGGTCTTACCGAACACTTTGTCGATGGCCTCGGCGTACCAGCGGAGGCACTCCACTGCTTCGGGAAGCGCGTGCTCTTCACAATCGGTCAGTGTTTTTCCCGCATCCACGGCATCGAGAAGAGCGAGCTCGGTCGCATTGTCCTCGATGAGTGCTGCGAATTTGAGCAGGATTCTCTTTCGTTCTGCTGAAGGAAGGTGGCGCCAGACTCCGTTGTCGAAGGCGCGGCGCGCTGCGCGGACAGCATCATCAATGTCGGCCGTCCCGCAGGCCGTTACGGATGCAATAGCCGTGCCGCTGGAAGGAGCAAACGTCGTGAACCGCCCTCCGTCGGAGGCATCGACGAACTTTCCGTTGATGAAAGCCTGATTTCGGGTCACGTCAAGTCCCGCAATAGTCATATGAAAGTCCTTGTATTGACAGAGTTGCTCAGAAACTGGTGGTGGCGGGGAGCTAGTTGCGGCCGGCATCGACGAAGCATGAACTCACCCTTGTCCGCTGCGGTGATCGGGAGTAGCTCTCTTCTGAGAGCCCCTGGGTCGACACCAACCCTGGCACGAGCCCCGACAGTGTGGGATCCCTACGCTGTCGTCCGTCGACCAGGATTGGTGTGCGACGAATCATCGAAGGTGATGACACTCGTCAGGCTGTCGGGCCACTGCCGAGAGGTGCAGTCGGCCGATCCGACGGTGCGTCGGCTGGTGGACGACGAGTCTGCTCCTGACAGATGTCAGGATCTAACGCGCAGTGCCCCTTGTACCTCCGGCTCTTCACGAAGTAGATCGCCGACAGGACGGCCCAGACGGCGATGCCCTGCAGAAGTTCAATTCGGTTTCCGGGGCGAAGGCCCATCATCACCAAGATCCCGATGATCGACAGTGTGACCAGAATGGGTAGAACGGGATAAAGCCACATCTTGAAGCGGAGCAGTTCGGGGGCTTCCCTCTGCCATCTACGGCGCAGAATCAGTTCCGATACGCAGATCATCAGATAGACAAACAGGGTAATCGCGCCTGCTGCGTTGAGGAGGAAGACAAAGATGGTATCCGGGAACATGGCGGCAAGGAAGATGCACACGTAACCCACTGCGGTGCAGGACAAAACACCCTGAGCGGGCACCCCACGCTGATTAATGCCCGTCATGAATTTCGGTGCGTCGCCGCTGCGCCCGAGACCCAACAGAACCCTCGACGAGGTGTAGAGGCCGGTGTTGAGAACCGAGAGCACGGTTACGAGGATTACGACATCGAGGAACCGTGCCGCCATGGGAAATCCCATCACTTCCAGGGCAGTCACAAACGGCGAGTCTCCGGGGACGATCTGGTCCCAGGGAACCACGACGACGATCAGAAATGTCGACACCACGAAGAATGCAAGTACGCGAAAGACGACGGAGTTCACGGCCCGGCCGATCGCTCGTGCTGGTTCGCTGGATTCTGCCGCTGCGATGGTCACGACCTCAGCCCCGGTCATCGAGGTGATGACCACCACCACGCCTGCCAGCAACGCAGCGGCCCCCTGGGGGGTGAGTCCGCCATATGCATGGAGGTTGGAGAAGTCGGGGCCGTCGGGGCCGCGGCCGGGCCATAGACCGAGCACGTACACGGATGCGGCGATGATGAAGGCGATGATGACGTAGACCTTGAGGCTGGCAAACCAGTACTCAACCTCCCCGAAGTTGGAGACCGACAGCAGGTTGAGACCTGTCATCACCATCAACAGACCGAGGGCGATCAACCAGACGGGCAGCACCGGTATCCATTTGTGGATTATCTGGCCGCCGACCACAGCCTCGAACCCGACGATGATCACCCAGAAGTACCAGTACAGCCATCCGGTCGAGAATCCTGCCCAGTTCCCCATTGCCAACCGCGCATAGTCGGTGAAGGAACCGCTGGAAGGTTTCGCGGCCGCCATCTCGCCGAGCATCCGCATGACAAACAAGATGAGCAATCCCGCGAGGGCGTAGGTGACGAATGTCAGCGGTCCGGCCTGGTTGATGATGGCACTGGAGCCGACGAACAGGCCCGCTCCGATGACCCCCCCGAGCGAGATCATCGACAGTTGGCGTTGCTTCAGAATGTTTTTCAGCTGGTTCGAACTGGCAGAGCCGCCTTGGGCGCCTTCCATGACAGCCACCTCCGGGGTGATCGTATTGAAATAGGTTGGCCGTCAGCGATACGCCCGCTGACAACGTCGAATAGGACAGGTGTGAGCACCTCGGTACGGTGCTTTCCCGATTTCATGTTTGAGCCGTTCTCTTGAACTCTTCACGACGTTCGTGACGACGGCGGGGCCGTCGTTGTCGTGACGGGTGTTCCGTAGTTGTTCGGCGTCGGCCGGCACGGTTTCGCACCTGCTCGGCCGACGCCGGGGAAGGTCAGGGGAAGGGCATTCGAGCGACGCGGCTCGCGGCTCGGGCGATGGGCGAGGTTGTAGCACGGCCTTTCGCCTCGTGTCGGTCAGCCAACCAGAACGCCCGATGCACCATGCGCGACCCGAGCCAACGGATCGGTTCTGGCTCCCAGTTGGGGGATATGTGGCCCACCCAGGGCGCCCGGGTCAGGGACGTTTGCTTTCCGAGAATGAGATCACGCATCGTGCGTGCGGCGAGGTTGGTCGTCGCAACTCCGTGCCCGGAGTAGCCGCCGGCCCAGCCCAGTCCCGTGTCGGCGTCGAGTTGAATCGACGCGGACCAGTCGCGTGGCACGGCCAGATTGCCGGACCATGCGTGAGCGACCCGGACTTCGCTCAAGTGCGGGAACACTCTGATGAGTGTCCTCCGAAGGACTTCGACGGTCTTCGGGGATATCTCGCCATCGCCGTCCAGTCGGGATCCAAACCGGTACGGGGCTGGCTCCTCGGACCCGATGGCAATGCGGTTGTCCTCCGTGCGCTGCGCGTAGCAGAACATGTGGGCTGCGTCCGCCAGGGTCTCGCCGCCGTTCCACCCGATCTCCTGCCACGCCGCGTCCGAAATCGGCTCGGTGACAATCATTGAACTGCTGATCGGAAGGACGCTTCGACGCTGGCCGGGTAGATGCGCGGAGTATGCCTCCGTCGCCTGAACCACCCAGCGGGACCGGACGCTCCCGCGACCGGTAATCGCCTGCCCCGGCCGAATTCTCAGGACCTCCGAATCCTCATAGATCGTGACTCCGAGGCGCTCGACGACCTCGCTCAATCCTTGTACTACTCGTCCCGGGTCCAGGCGAGCGCAGTGCGGGTTGAAGTACCCCAGTAGTGCACCGTCCACGTTTGCACGCCGCCGCAACTCGGCACTCGACAGGATCTCGACGCCCTCGGTACCCCAGGTGTCGTCAAGCCTCTTCAGCTCCCGCAGGCGTGCGGCCTGTGCGGGAAGCCGTGCCACCCGCAGTGTCCCGCCCTTCTGGGCGCCGGCCTCGATGTTGTTGTCTTCGATGACGGACATGAATTCGTCGACGGTCGCGTCCATCTCGTGTTGGAGGCGGACCACCGCCTCTCGCCCGTGGGTCTGCGCCATCCGCTCTCGGGATCCCGGCAACAGCCCGGAAACCCAGCCGCCGTTTCGCCCGGAGGCACCATACCCAGTGAACTTCGCCTCCAGAATGCGCACATCCAGATCGGGTCGTTCACGCTTGAGGTAGTACGCCGTCCATAGCCCGGTGAGGCCTCCGCCGACAATGCATACATCGGCGGACTGTGTATCTGCTAACGCAGCGCGACGGGGACGTTGTGTTTCTCCCGCGGCATACATCCAGTGGGAGACGCGGCCGTTGAGGCCGGTCTGCTCCGAGGTTCGCTCCATGATTTGTCCTCTACTCAGACTCGAACGCTGGCCAGGGTCGCGGGGAGAGCCGACAGATCTTTGATCTCGTCGTACGGCGCGAAGGCTGCGCTGCCCGGTTGACCGTGCCGGTTGACCCAGACACGACGCAGGCCGGGGAACTTGTGGGTCGGCATGATGTCCTCCGGCCAGCCCTGGGCGACATGCGTCATCTCATTCACACCGCGCCCGAACTGCCTGTGGGCGTACTCGAAGGCTCGCAGTGATGGCTTGTAGGCACCCGACTGCTCCGCTGTAATGACGTACTCGAAGACATCGCCGAGCTTCCTGACACTGGGCACGATCAATGCGTCCTCGCTGTTTGTGATGATCGCCAGGTCGTATGTCTCGTGCAGTTCGGCGAGAACACCCGGCACCTCTGGGAAGGGCTCATAGGTCGCCAACGCTGCGACGAGAAGCTCACCATCACGGTTCGTGTACTCCAGTCCGTGCATGAGCATCGCTGCGTGGAGAGATCGGCACAGGATCTGACTCAACGGGCGGAACTCGTGCACAGTGCCTTGGAAGGACATCGCTTCGAAGTCCAAGAGCAAGCGCTCGATATCGCCGTCTACGGTTTGCAGTCTGTCACCCACAATGTCGGTTACAGTCCGGTCGGTATCGAAATCGATCAGCGTCCCGTAGCAATCGAACGTAATCAGGGGCCGCGGCATTCTTAAACTCTCCTTGACTCGTAACTCTCTGCGGACGCGTCAAGCACGCGCCGCGATAAAGTTGTGGGTGGTGGGCAGTAGCGGGCCGGTCACTCTGGTGTGCGCGCTATCACCACAAGAAGAGTCTGTCGCTCGGGGTTGACTGCCTCAAGACACATACTGACCCGAACCGAGACGGGATATGGACACAATGTCAACCGGAGCAGGCGGTCAGCCCTCACCATCGGCATCCGCTGCGCAACGCCGCCCATCCGGCGAATGGCAGAACGGGACACCGGTGGGGGCGGGCCTGACAGTTCGCGAACTGCTCGACCTGCCGGAGCTGCGCGTGGCCGCACCTGATGTCCTGGCCGGCGCAGAAAATTTGGATAATTCAGTCCGATGGATCCAGATCGGTGCACGGATCGACGTGGTCGACTGCTTGTACGGCGGTGAGCTGATCCTCAGCACGGGTGCTTCGCTGCGCGCGTGTGGCCCGGACTATGGCGCATTCGCACGCGACCTTCACGCCGCAACAGTCGCCGGTCTCATCGTCGAGCTGGACAGCGAGCTCCGCCAGATGCCCGAGGATCTTGTGACAGCTGCTGCCATCGTGGGATTGCCTGTGATTGCGCTTCGAAGAGAGATCCGATTCGTCGCGGTAAGTGAGGCCGCGCTCTCACTGATCGCGAACCGTCAGCATGATGACCTCGCCTTGGTTGCACAGGCACAAGACACCCTGCTCGAACTCTGCGCCACAGGGGCGTCCATCCAAGATCTACTCGACGCATGCGGCGAGATGATGGGGGCACCACTCGTCCTTGAAGACATGAACCACCTCGTGCTTGCGCTCTACGATGCCGGACTTCCGGCTGTCGAACTATTGCAGGATTGGCAGTTGCGCTCCGCGCGGGTCGCCTGCGACCTGTTACCCGGTCAGCCGGGCCCCGAGAACTGGCTCACTGCCAACCTTGACCAGGACCTCGGACTGGGTCGGTTGATCTTGCTGGCTTCGGCAACGCCAACCGCGGCGCAGTCGAAGTTGCTGCAGTTCTGTGCCAGGGCAATCGCGGTGCTCGAGCATGCAAAGGCGCCCGGGCATCGTTCGCACGCGACCTCGCACGCGAAGGCCCGAATCCTCTCGGACATCATTCACCGCGACTACATTGCCCCTATGGCGATCTACGCCCGCGCTCAGGCGAGCGGGGTGAACCTCAAGGGTTCCTTGTTGGTCCCAATCGTGGTCTCGCTGCACCCTAGTGGGTCGAATGAGCCCGATGTGGCCGATGCGCTGATCGGACCGGCGGCCGTGAAACTCGGTCAGGGCGCACTTTCGAGTCCGTTGACGCCAGGACGTCATGCGCTGCTGACCGCGTCCTCATCCCAACGGGATTGGGAGCAGCACATCGCCGTCTTCGCCAAGGAGGTTCGCGATCGCGGCCAGAGACTCGGACTCCATGCCGTGGTTGCGGTCCCCGAACCTGTCACGAAGCTCGAGGATGTTCCGCAAGCCATTGTCGAGGCGCAACTGATCGCGGATGCCGCGCAAGCATCCGTAGAGAACGTGGACTACCACACCTGGGCCACGGTAGGACTTCCCGGAGTCCTCGCCCTCCTCACAGACCGAGCGGTCCTGCGGGCATACGCTCGGCGCCTGCTTCAACCACTGATTGCGAGTGACGAAAAGCGAGATGGGCAGCTGGTGGACACCCTGCGGTGCTATCTCGACCATCGCGGCAATAAAGTCGCCACCGCCCGAGATATGCACATCTCGAGGCAAACTCTGCACGACCGTGTACGAACCATCGAGCGTCTGTTGGCCGTCAGTTTGAACGACGGCGAGACGTGCACCTCACTTCATCTCGCGACGATCATGTTGGACGTCATGCACCGGATGGGCATGGACTTCACCTCGAGATAGCGCCCGATAACTGTTGCGGGCCATGACGTTGTAGGCACCGGGCAGAGCGTGGACTGGACGGCCCTTCCGGCGCAGGACGAGAAGTACCACCAACTCGTTCGCCGGGCCATCGAGCCTCCATACGCCCAGGTCTGCGCATGCGGACTCAGACCGTAGCGCGCCGGAAGACCTTGGCCACGATGAGCGGCTCGAACCGCATTGCGATAGGAATAGACGCCGGCGTGGCCGCGATGTCGGCGACGGCGCTCGGACCGGCTTTCGCCGACGGTGCCCGCAGACCACGCAGCACGTTCAGGTCTAGGCCGGGGTCCGGTGCGTTCACCACAGTTGGCAGGTTACGGTGCCGCCCATGACCATTGCCGCCCCCGTCGATGTGGTGTGGGCTGCGTACACCGCCGCCGTCGGGATTCCGGACGTGGCCGGCGCACCCGATACCCGGGCGGCTGGGTGCGCGCGCTGCGGCCTGACCACTGCGGTGATGAGCCCGGTCGGGCAGGTCGTATCACGGCGGTTCACCGGGTACGAGTTGTGGACGAACCTGGCCGGCCGCAGCCTGTGCGAAGTATGCGTGTGGGTGTATCGGCACCGGGCACTGCGCACCGAGGCCCACATCGTCACCGAGAATCCCGCGACCCTGCGATCGGCGGACCCCTCACTGCTACACCAGGTGCTCTCCACCACGATTGACCCGGACACGGCGGTGATCGTGCCGCTACGGCCCGGCCGCAAGCACATGCTCCCGGACGCACGTTGGGGCATGGTCACGGTCGACGACACCCACCTGAAGTGGCAGGCCGACGACGCCGCCCGCCTCGAGGTGATGCGCCGGCTCCGCGGCCATGGGTTCACCGAGACCATGCTGGGGGACGATGCCCCGCGCTACGCGGTACTGCGCCGCCTCCCCGCGGACGAGTGGCCACGGGTTTTCGACGACTGGCCCCGACTGACCCCATGGCGCCGTGCGGGCCCGTGGTGGGAGGTCGGGCTGCGCGCCACCCGACAGGCGTAGACCGCCACTCCGATGGCCTGTTTCAGCAGTTCAGGGCATCAAGAGCGGCTGTCCGGGGCAGGGGTGGAGAACCCCTCCGCTGAGGTATGGGCGATGCAACCCGGCATCACCGACTCCCAGAGGAGTTCCCACATGTTCGAACTCGTTATGTCCACCGCCCTCGGCGCCGCTTCGGTCGGCCTCCGCGTTCAGGAACACCGGTGCGGCCGCGCACTCGCCCGCTACCACGCGCTCCCCGTCGATTCGGCAGCGCGACGCAGTATCAGCGAGAATATGATCCGGGACGCGTACTGGGCCCAGTTCTACGTGTTCCTGATCGGTGTCGGAATGCACACGATCATCCTGTCCGCCTTCATCTGGATGCAGTAGGGCAGCGTCCGCAGACCTCGCACAGGTCACACTGTCGCGGTGGCCGGGGTGACGACGACAGCCCCGGCCACCGACGCCCGGTGGACTCGAGAAAACACCACGAGTTCTCTAGGATCTGCGGTGATGAATATGTCGGGGGAGAACGAACTTTCAGTGACCGACCGCTGGCTGGCCGCGGTTCCACAACTTCCGGCGCTGACCGACCCCGCCGCGCAGGTGGCGGAGCGGTTGGTGTTGTTGCTGCACTACGGAATCGACTGGTCGGAGCGCAACTGGGTGGCTGGTCGCCGCGGCGACTACTGGGACAACCTGCTGCCCACCAGGGTCCGGTTGGCCACCTACAACAGCATCAACCTGCACCAGTGGTGGACCGCCTCCGCGGCCCGGCTCGGCTCGGCTCCGCGCACCGACGAACAACGCTCCGAGCTGGCAATCCTGCTCACGAGCGAGGCGCGGCCGGTGCTGCAGGTGATGCGCGATCAGACTTCCGCGCTGACGTTGCGGACGAGGATCGTGGCCGACGCGGTCCGTGCCGCCCGCACCGAGCACGGGTTGGCGTCGTGACCGTGTCTCGGGTGTGGGAGATCGAGATGACCGCGAAGTCCCCGATCTCGCACCGTGGGGAGCTGATCGGCACCACCGCGATCGGCCGGCGCATGAAGATTCTGCAGCCGGACGGGTCGGTGGAGCTGGTCCCGGTGATCTCCGGCAACTCCTTCCGTGGGGTGCTGCGCCGAATCGGCGAGGAACTTCTACGCGACGTCCTGGGCTACGAGGGCCAGCTGCCGTTGGCGGTCGCGCACACCCTCCGCAACGGCGGCGCGATCGTGAAAACCCAGGCGGAGCCGATCACCGGCCGCCGCCTGCACCAACTTCGCGAGCTGATCCCGCAGCTGAGCGTGTTCGGCGGCGCCATCGGCGCGGCCCCGATCGACGGCTGCCTGCGCGTCGGCCACGTGGTGCCGATCGTCACCGAAGCCACCCCGATCCTGCGCCGTACCTACGAGGGGCCGATCCCGTCCCGGTTCGACATCGAAGCTCTCGAGTCGTACTCACACCTCGACGACGTGACCGCCGGCCACGCCGGCACCACCGTCGACCCGAATGCTGGGACGGGTGGGTCAGGATCGCCGGTGATGCGGTACGACCTCGAAACCCTCGCCGGGCACGCGGTTCGAATCGTGGGTGCAGCTGAACCGAGGCAGCGACCTCGACCACGCCTTTACCGCCGCCGTCCTGGCCGAGTTCACCCGGTCGGGCTGGCTGGGCGGTCGCACCGGGATCGGGCACGGCCAGATCGCCACCACACTCACCGCACCCACCGGAGGTGGCCCGGTGGTCGATTGGCGGGAGATCGTCGCCTCCCGGCGTGATGAGGCCCTGGAAACCCTGCTCTCACTCCCGGCATGATCCTTCAGAGCGCTGCGGGGATGGTGCCGCTAGTCGTACGGGCGAGAATGGCCGCGGGTGTTGCGCACGGGGTGCCGTGGGGGATCAGCCTCGACGGGCTCCTCGCTTCGGAGATCCGGGAGAACACCAAGGCCGCCGCGCGGGTGGCCGGCATCGATTACACCCCCTACAGCCTCGACGCAGTGCCGGAGGACCTGGACCTGCCGCTGGCCCGCTGCTCCGGCGACGGCGACGGCGGATGGCATTGGGCGGCGACATTCGCCTACCCGGAGGACGAGGTCCCGGGGCCGCACGTGCAGTACTGGTCCGCCCGACCGGATCAGCAGGCCATGGACCAGATGTCGGCGCAGTTGCCGGCGTTGGTGTCCGAACGCCAGGGCCGCTACCGCTCGCGGGTGATGCCACTCCCACTGACCGTCTGCCGGAACCTTGTCTGGCGCGCCGTCGGCGACCCAATCGCCGTCGCCGAGCTACTCGCACCAATCATGTCGATCGGGAAGAAACGCGGCGCCGGGCACGGCCACATCCTGTCCTGGGAGATCACCGAACACCAGAACGCCGATCCGTCGGAGTTCGCGCACCTGCACCCCGACGGCAGCCTCGGCCGCACCGCACCCGCGTCCTGCCTGCACGACCTCGGCGACGTGCATACCGGGGGCGAGGGGCAGATGGGGTTGCGGCCGCCGTACATGCACCCAGCTCGTCGCTGTCGCGTTGCACTCCCGGAGAACGGCATGGGGTAGCGGATCCGTTGGGCCTTTCAGGCTCGCCACCGGCGGGTCGCTACAGTCGCCTCCGTGTCCAGCACTCTTTCGCCACAGACCATTCGCACGCTGCTCGATATCTTCGCCGCCGATTGGTCCGTGAGGACGATCGAGGAAGCTTTCATCGACGCCGGCATCGATCCGGTAACCGAAGGGCTCGCGCCGGCCGAGTCGGGCGTACGCCGCACCTGTGCCCGCCAGTACCTCCATAGCCTCGATCTCACGAAGCCCGAAGACTGTCTTCGCGTACTTCCGATCTTCGAGCAGGTGCTGGACACGCTGACCACATGGAACGACGAGCCCGACCCAGCGAAAACACGGTTGATCAAACAGCTGCAACGCGATGGATTCGAGCGCCTCGACGACGGAACGATCCGTCCGGCGGGAAATCTCACGATTGCGGCTCTACCAGCCGAAGTGGTCGACGAGGAGGTTATCCGAGCCCACCTCACACGACTCGAACGCGGAATGGAAGACGACCCCGCGGTAGCGATCGGATCGTCGAAGGAACTGATCGAGTCGGTGTGCAAGCTGGCCCTCAAACATCTCAACGAGGAGTACGACGACCGCGCCGAGATACCCGCGCTAGTTAAGCAGACGCTCAAGGCCCTTCGACTTCACCCCGACACGGTGGCTCCGACCGCGCCGGCCGCCGACACCATCAAACGCATTCTCGGTTCGCTGTCCGCACTTGCGATCGGTGTCGCTGAGCTTCGGAACGAACTTGGTACGGGTCACGGCCGCGCCGTTGTGCACTCATTGTCGGCGCGGCACGCTCACCTGTCCGTCGGTGCGGCGACCACATTCGCCCGGCTTCTCCTCGAGACCCTCGAAGACCCGGCTGCCCCCTGGAAGACCACTACTGACGCTGCAGCACAGCCCGGCCAATAGCGCCGGTGGTGCCGGCCTGCGGCGCCGGATCACGATTACACGCCGTACCGCATCTACCGGCGGTACCCCGCTTGCCGGGCGAGCGCGTGTCGATCGATGTGTGCCGACTGGTCGAATGCTGACCTTGATTGGGGGTGCGCAGGGTGTCCGAGGAGTGTTTACGGAGTTGGTGGCTGGAATCCTTCGGGCCACTTCGTTCCCCGATAGATGGCATCGGAGAGGTTCACCCCGCGGAGGTCGGCCCCGCTCAGGTCCGCCCCGCTCAGGTCCGCCCCGCTCAGGTCCGCGTTCTCCAGCGCGGCGTCAGTGAGTTTCGCATCCTTCAACGAAGCGCGAATGAGCTTGACCGCACCGCCTTTCGCGCCCGACAGGTTCGCCCCGTCGAGGTCGGCACCGGACAGGTTTGAATATTCAAGTACTGCGTTCGTCAAGTTGGCGCCTGGTAGCCATGCGCCTTCCAGATTCGTACTCGTCAGGTCTTTGCCTGCAAGGTCAGCGTCCTTCATCCGTGCGCGTGAGAGCTTTGCGCCTTGCAGGACCGTGCCGGTCAGCGTCGCGCCGGTGAGATCAGCGCCCTCGAGGTTGGTGGGTTGAAGAAAGGTGACCGCTTCTTGAAATGAGCCATCGGGAAGCTTCGCGTAGAAGGTGTACCGAACTCCGCCCATACGCGCTCGGGTCAGATCAACGCCAAATAGTTTCGCGCGCGACAGGTCGGCGCTGGTCAAGTTCGTGTCGGTGAGATTTGATCCCGATAGATCGATCCCGCTCATTTGCGCGCTCAGAAGTCTGGCTCTCGCCAGGTTCGCGCCGGCGGCCACCGAACCAACGAGGTATGCCCCGGTCAAGTCTGTATCTGCCAGGTTCGGGCGAACAAACGAAATAGCTGAGAGGTCGGAATGTGCCATGTCGTAGGTCATCCCCTTCCACTCTCCAGCGCGGTGGTCGCTCAGAATCCGGACGATCGTTTCGCGGACGGAACCGTCTACGCCCGAAATAGCGAGGTGGTCTTCGTCCCCCTCGTCATATGTCTCGTTCGGCTCGGCGAGGTACCCGGTCAAGACGTTGATGCAGACCTGGCACTCACCTGGGTTTTCGATCGCCAGCCAGTCGTTGGCGAGCGACGCCATGGCAAAGACACCCGAGCGGCGAATGGTGGGACTGTCGTGGGCAAGTTGACCAGTAGCGGTGGTAAATCGACTACGAAGATCGCGATCGGTTTCCCTCGAATGCTGTCTGTCGCTCTCTTCTTGGCGTGTTCGTAGGTCTTCTTTGTTCCGGATCGTTTCAGCTGACCGTTGGCGTTCGCCGTTGTAGAACGCGAGTGCTCCAGCGGCAAGTGCCGCCATACCGGCAATTACCGTGGCGAAGGGTTGACCAGCGCCTTTCCAGAAGCCGTCCCATCCGTGCACCCACGCCAGCAGCGCGAGGATCCCCATCGTGATGATCGCGATGACGATGACCACGAATGCGATCTTGACCCACTGGATCGCTGGTGTCTGGCCCGTATCCACTTCGTCCTCGCTCATCTGTCCGTGGATCTCCTCAGCTCTGGTTGGGTATGCCGCTTGCTCCATCTTCTGCGCCCTGCCCGTCAGGGCGGTACATCAGGTCGCCGCTCATTGGGTTCATCGGCGCGCGCCGATGCGCACTGGCTGCCCGGCGAACCCATTTCTCCTGGTCGGCCACCTACCCATCCCGTGCCCCGGCACGGGATGGGTAGGTGGCGTTTTGGGGCTCTGGGGGCTTGATTTCGAGGTGTTTTTGTGAGCGGAGTACTACTCGAATTCTTTTGTTGTGCAGCGTGTTTCGGGTTTTTTGTGTCGGTGGGGTGGGTTATGTTTTCGGTGTCCCAATTGATGCAGGGCGGAGGGGGTTGACCACCCTTCCGCTCCGGTGAGCCCGGGTGTTGTCCGGGGGTTTGGAGTTGTGATGTCTGTGGACGTTGCAGTTGTCGAGAACGTGACGAGCGGGGCGGGTGTGGCCGCCCCTGCCGGTGTTCCCGGCGGATAGGGTGTTCGTCGAGGTGCGTGAGGGTGAGGCGTGGACGGCTGGCTGGCTGGTCGCGGACCGCACCGATGTGGCGGCGTTGTCGGTGAACGGTGTCGCCGAGGACAAGCGTCTGGTGTCGGTGGCGTTGGTGCCGCTCTCGCCGGATGCGTCGGTGTGGCAGGGGCGGGTGCGCCCGGATCAGGTGGTGGTCGCGTCGTTGCAGCGCCCGGTGCCGGTGTGGTGGGAGCGGCTCGCCACGTCGTTGGCGGAGGCGATGCGCGATCGCCGGGAGGTGGCGTGGCTGCGGGAGCACCTGCAGGCCAACCAGAAGGCGCACGCGGATTGGGTGGAGCACATCGCGAAGGACGCGGGTACCTGGGCCGATGAGAACAACTTGTGCAGTGAGTTCGATCGGTTCATGGAGGAGCACGGGCTGCCGCCGCGCAGTCGGGAGTTCAGGGTCGAGGCTTTGGTGACGATCACCACGAAGGTGTCGGTGCCGGTGCCGGTGTCGGCCCGGTCCGAGGAGGTCGCCGAGGACGAGGTGGACGGGGAGGTGCTGGCGCGGGCGCTGGGCCGCCGGATCGGTGGATTCCGCCGTCACGGCCTGGACCTGCGTGAGTACACGGTGACGGAGGTGCAGGCATGAGCGCCGCCAGCACGTTGACCGCGCAGGCGGTGCGGATCGGTGTGGACGGGCGCCTGGAGGTGATCGACCTCGGGGCGGGGGAGAGCACTGGGGCGGCGATCCGGTCGGCGATCGGGTGCCGTTGGTTCGACGTGGTGCGGCTGGGCCGGGATCTGGATATGTGGGTCGACGACGAGGGCGCAATCCAGGCCGATGCCCAGGTCAATCTGATGGCGACGGCGATTGCGCGCGCCCACGGGGCGATCTGGCAGCCGTTCTGCGGGGCCGTGGTGTTCGCGGCCCATGACGGTAACGGAGCGACCGTGGGTCTGTCTGCCAACGATACCTCTGCCAACTATTGTCAAACATATTGAAAACCAACATAGTTAGGGTATTGATGGGGTGGAGCGGAGGCCTGGGGGCGCGGCAACGGATCGCAACCCCTGTGAGCGCGTAGCGACTCGCCCCGTTTCTCGGCGCGGAGCGTCGGGAGCAGCGCCGCAGTCCTCTGGCCGCATCGGTTCGGGTGTGTGCGGCGTTGGTGTTCGAAGGTTCAACGTGTACCGATCCCTCCGTGGTCCGCGCGACAGTCCGAGGAGTGGCGTATCCGTTTCGGCCAGAGCGGTGTTGGTGGGCGGCGCCAAGGTGTGTCGTTGTCGGAGTCGCGATGTTGCAGCGTTCACAACGGAAGTGTGTTGGTTTTGCAAAAGTACTCACATGCAACATCGTTCGGTTAATTGAGAGTTGCCGTAGCGTCGGAGGCGGAGCGGACGAACCGCGGCCAATTTCGGGACCACGGATCATGGTGAGGACGCGATGACGATGACGACTGAGTTGATCACGAGTGGCCGGACATCGTCGTGTTCGGAGTCGGGCGCCGCGGCCGGCGAGGTGCTCGTTCGGGTCGCGGGTGGGGTCGTGACGGCGACGTTCAACAGGCCGGACAAACTCAACGCGTTGACGCCGGGGATGTACGAGGATCTCGGCCGTGTGTGCGACCGGGTGAATGCGAATACTTCGGTGAGGTTGTTGGTGTTGCGGGGTGCCGGTCGTGCGTTTGCGGCGGGGTCGGATATTGCGCATTTCCGGTCCTTCGTCGGCGGTGAGGACGGGGTGGCGTACGAGGACCGGTTCGTGTCGTTCCTCGAAATCTTGGAGGGGGTGCGGGTGCCGACGCTCGCGGTGGTCGACGGTGCCTGTGCCGGCGCGGGCCTGCTGCTGGCCGCAGCGTGTGATGTTCGGATCGCGACCGCGCGATCGTATTTCGGGTTGCCGATCGCCCGCACCCTGGGCAATGCCCTCTCCGCATATCCACTGGCACTGCTCGCCGACCGGATCGGATCCGCCCGGCTGGCGTCGATGGTGGCGCGGGCGAAGATGCTACCGGCCACCGAGGCCGCGGAGATCGGGTTCGTCGCCGAGGTCACCGGCCCCGACATATTCGACGACCTGGTGGCGGAGGTGACGAGCGAGCTCCTCGCGGCGGCGCCGTTGACGGTGGCCTCGACCCGAGAGGTGCTGCGCCGCATCCGCGTCGCGGGTTTGCCAGAGTCCGCGGATCTGATTCGCGTGGTGTACGGCAGCGCCGATTTCCAGGCCGGGGTGGCGGCGTTCCTGCGGGGCGAACGTGCGGTGTGGTCGGGCACTTGAACAGCGCGGGTGGGCACCCCACAGGTCGGTGGTGGTCTCGCATTCTCACCCGGCGTCGAAGCACACCGCACCCTCGTGGGTTCGGGGTGTGAGAGGGAACCCGGTGAGATTCCGGGACTGTCCCGCAGCGGTGGGTGGGAACGATCGCCGTGATCATGCACTGGGCATTTGCCTGGGAAGCGACAACCAGTAGGTCCGGTGAATGTGTGCCGGGTGTCCGCGAGCCCGAAGACCTGCCTACTGTGATGGGCACGCCGTGCCCGTCGGTCCACCGCCTTGGGGAATGGATGTGTAGCCTGCTCGCCGCGCAGCATGATGATGTTTTCTGGGGCTCGAGAGGTGTACTCGTTTCTGCCGGTTGCCGCCCGCCCCGTGATCGTCGGCCCGGTGACGTTCCTGCTGCTGTCGAAGGTCGTCGGCTCGGACGCACCCCTGCTGGAACGCCTCGACGAGGTCGTGCCGCTGTATGCGGACCTGCTCGGTCGGCTCTACAACGCCGGCGCCGAGTGGGTGCAGATTGACGAACCTGCCCTGGTCGGGGACCGCTCACCGGAGGCGATCGCGGCCGCCAAGCAGGTTTACGACCAGCTGTCGGCGGTCAGACCCGGCCGACGATCCTGCTGGCGTCCTATTTCGGCAGTCTCGGTGACGCCCTCCCGGCGATCGCGGCCACCGACGTCGAGGGGATCGCGGTCGATCTGGTCGCCGGATCCGACACCCTCGGTTCGGTTCCCGAGCTGACGCGCAAGCACATCGTGGCCGGGGGTCGTGGATGGTCGCAACATCTGGCGCACCGACCTCGAGGACGCGCGCTCGGGACGCTCGACGCCCTCCCGGGCAGCACCGGATCGGTGGCGGTGTCGACGTCGTGCTCGCTGCTGCACGTCCCGTACACCCTCGATGCCGAGAAGGCGTGGACAAGGCGCTGCGGTGGTGGTTGGCATTCGGGACCGAGAGGGTCCGCGAGGTCGCCACTCTCGCCACCGCACTGACGGCGGAGGAGGAGTTCATATTGGCGTGGGCGGCGGCGTCGACCCGCGCCACCGACCCGCGGCTGCGCGATGGCACCATCCGGGCCCGGCTGGAATTGATTCTCGCCTCGGATCCCGGCCGTTCCCCGGCGGATCAGCGCCGCCGCGCTCAGTCCGGGCTGGAGTTGCCGCTGTTGCCGACCATGACGATCGGCTCCTACCCACAGACCAGGGCGATCCGGGTCGGCCGGGCGGCACTGTGGAAGGGGAAGATCGATGACGCCGAGTACCTGAAGCGGATGCGGTCGGAGGTCGCGGATGTTGTGGCGTTGCAGGAGGAACTCGGGCTCGATGTGCTGGTGCACGGCGAGCCGGAACGCAACGCCACGGTGTGCAGTACTTCGCCGAACAGTTGGGCGAGTTCTTCGCCACCGAGAACTGGGTGCAGTCCTACGGGTCCCGGTGCGTCGGTGTCACTTGTGATTCCTTCGCCGCGACCCGAACTCCGGGTTTCACTGGACAGTGATGAGGGCGCAGTCTTCCGGTGGTGCGGTCGGTGACCTTCGCCGCCTCGGGCGGGCAGGTCGTCATCCCGACCGGTGTCAATCGGTGCGACCCTCCCCTTCAATCGAGTTCGGCGAGGTGGACTGCGAGTTGGGCGGCTAACCGATCCTCAGGATCGGAGAAGTCGAGCTCGAGTAGGGCCGTGATCTTATCGAGGCGGTTGAGGACGGTGTTTCGATGGACGTCGAGAACTTTCGCTGTTGCTGTCGCAGAAGAATTGTTGTCGAGGAAAGCCGTCAGTGTGCGTGCCAGTTCGCCACTTGTGTCGGCTTTATGCAAGGGGGCCATTAAATGGGTAGCGACATCGCGTAACGGTCGGTTGGAGTAGTAGCCGATGAGTAGGCGTCGGACGCTGGTAGCGTCGCTGTGCTCGACTGCAACAGTGTCTGATCGGGTCCGGGCCAGAAGGCACGCGGACTCGGCCTCTTGGATTGATGCGCGGATTCCGTCTGCACCTTCGAACGGCAAGCCTACTCCAGCGGCCAGTGAAGCGGACGGAACCTCGCTGGCAACCCACTCGAGTGCATCTCGCACGCGGCGTACGATTTTTCCACTGTCTTCGGCCATCGGCTCTACTTCGGTTGTTGTCCAGAAGACCCATCCCTCGGGCCGTTCAACGAGATCGGCGACGAGTCCGTGAAGCTTGAGTCCGTCCTCAATGACCCTGGCGGCGAGGTTGCCCCTCGCGTCGGCGCCACTGTCTCGACTGGCGATCGAGATCGCGGTATGCCATCCGGACAGACGCCAACCTAGCGCTGTGGCTCGTTCCACAGTTTGCCGAGGTGGGGCAGAGGAGTGCTCGACGACCTCAGTCAGAAGCATCGAACGTTGGCGACCTTCACGCTCGGCTGTCAGGGAACGTTGAAGCAGCTCCGTTGCGAGTGGCCATGCGGAGACCGCCAGAAGGTGCCGGGCAAGATCGATCCGCTCCTCCGTGCTCGCTGTAAGGGTGGCAATAAGCCAAAGATTGGCTGGTCCGTCACGGGATATAGCCACAGGTTCTACGACAAATGTCGCTCCGCCTGGACCTTCCATAGAGCGGCCCGAGGGCCGGGGGCTTTGCAGATGATCCAAGATTTGAGGTGACGTAACGCCAGTTTCTGTGCTGCCACGAACGTGGCTGCCATAAGCATCGACAACGGAGACGGTGCAGGAGAGCTGGTCAGAGACTGCGCCTAGGAGCCGTTCCGGGGAATGCCCTACGAGTGGGAGTCGACGAATGAACTCCTGCAGAGCCCGAGCAATTCCGAGTTCAGGAAAGCGCGCCATGTAGTCGAGCCGCTCCACCACGTCGCCTACTGACAGCGATTTGCCAACGACAATCGGGATGCCGAGCTTGTCAGCCAGCCGTCGGGTTGTCACTAGCGCATGCCTGGGTGCCTCGCTGATGAAAATGAGGCCAACAAGACCCACCCCGGTGGCGATTCGGATCGCAGTTTCAGCGTCGAGATCTTCGATGTTCGAGTCCTCTGGCCCGAAAACCGCCACAGTGTCTGGGGCAAGGGAAGACAAGCGGGACAGCGTTGTGCAGGCACTTACCGATCTGACTCGCCGACCGAGGCCGTGCCGGCCACCCACGACTTCTGTCTCGTTGAGCACGCCACTCGCGAGTAATTGTGCGACGGTGGGAGACATCGGCGATGTTCCAATCTCTAATATTTGATATAGGTGGGCGTTCACGTACTCAGTGGATTGAGGACGGGTCCGACCGCGCGAACTCGGACGCGGGCACCCCGGCCCGGTGAGTAGCCCAGCGGTGTCTCTCGAACGTCATCGACACGGATATGGCGGATGTCGGCGCCGGCGCGTACTGCCGCCATCCGGGCAGCTTCGACGGTCGATGCTAGGCACTCTTCACGCGAGCGGCGCTCATAGTCGAAGGTACGGTCGACGCTTCCGGACACATCCGCGACGGCTGCGCCCACGGCGGCGACGGCGCCAGCGTGATCGACGACGATCAGCTGATGAGCGGGATCATCTGGGAGCTGCTTCAGTGCCTCAGCGATTCGTCCGGCTGCGATCAGCGGCAGGTCATGATGAGTTCCGGCCATTCGTCGCACGGCGACCGCGCATCGCTGGCGGTCACGTGCCGTCAGGATCGGCCGAGCTGGATCTAGGGGTTCGGGTAGTGCGACGGTAATCAAATCAGGCATGCGGTTGCGGGTCCGAATGGAAGCGATGTCGGTTGGAAGCGACGACTCTTGCGGATAACCATCGATGAGAGTTCCGAATGTAATGGCTTCCGGTTGTGCGTACGCGACAACAGCATTCAGTTCTCCGCACAGGTGAGCGGCTCCACGCATTGCGTGGGAGATTGTACTTTCGATAGTGAGGATCGGCCGGCGCGCCGCTTCTCCTTCGCTCAGTAGCGTTCCGTCGTTCTGAGCGACATAGATTTGGCTGGTCGAGTCTCGTCGGCTGAGCATGTCGTTGCGGGCACGCAGCGCGCGAGCGAACGATCGAATGAGTGCGGCATTGAGAATGGTGGCGTTCTCGCGTTCGAGCAGACCGATTCCACCTGTTTCGTGGGCCAACGTCATCGGCGTTCCACGTCCAAGCACTGCCTGCACGATGCCGGCTGCGCGGAGTTCATGTTCCGGGTTCACCGTAGAGCTCAGCCCGGTGATGGCGATGGTCTCGGCGGAGTCGCGGCACTTTTCCGCGAAGACGCGGACTGCCTCGGTGTCCAGGTCGGCGAGAGGGAGACCATTGTAATCGTGGCCACCGCGCACAATGCTCACTTCTCGGGCGACGATGCCAGCAAGCTCGGGGGGCCACGTAGACATGGGTGAGACAGACACGCTGGCCGGGGCGGAGATCCGCAGCGCACCGACACCGGCCAGATCCTGGCGTTCGAGCGCCTCCCGGCCGGCCGTGGTGACAAACGCGACATACGAAAGTTGAGAGGGGTCGACATCGGCGAGGACCTGGTCGAGGAGGTCCTCCAACCCCGCGGTGGTCGAAGTGGTTCGGGGCACCACAGTAGACATCTCTACGCGCAATGATTCATTCAGAAGCGCTGCACTCAAAGTGGATTCGGCGATGTCGATGCCGAGGCGGTGGCTACTCACGGGTCTGCTCGAAACTGGTGTAGTCCAAATCGTATCCGTAGCTTCTCGGCCCTGCGAGACTAATCCCGTCCGCGGTGGTCCATCTCGGATGTGCCGGAATCCCGATAATGCGCGCGCGGTGACCAGGTGAGATGGCCTCGGTAGAGATCGGCTGGTTGGTTTCGAGGTGGAGGGCAACGATCAGATCCGGCGTGGTTACAACGGCCCGTCCCTCTTCGAGTGCGACGATATTTTCTGTTTGAAACTCCACTCGCAGTAATCGGTCGGGGTTTGCGAGGTGTTCGAGAACTACTGTGCCGCGGCTGCCCGGCACACCGGCGACCGGTCTGTTGACATGAACAACGACGCCTTCGAACAGTGACCTTCCGTGTACGAAGGTCAGGAAATCATCCAGAGCGTGAGGATGGTCCGGCGCAGCGGCGGCCAGTTTTCTTCCCAACTCGAGGCAATAGGTAACCGATCCATGCGCGGATGCCTCACGGCATTGAGTGCCCGTCATCGGGTAGGCCGCCATCACAGCCACTAATCCCATCTCTCGGATGCAGGCTCGGGCCATAACCTCGATCCCCTGATTGGTCGGCGCTCGCACCACCACATCGGTCCCGGGGCATCCCGTGAAGGCCGCAGGACCCGCGCCGATGCCCTCCAGGGCCAGCAACGTCATGTCAACGTGAGGGAACGCGCGGCGCATGGCATCCGCGTCGACGCACGGAATGCCCAACCAAGCAGAAGCGGCCAACGGAAATAGGGCATTCGTCCCGCCCACTTCGAGAGGCATGATCGCACTGCAGGGTTGCCCGAGGATGCGCTCGAGAGCACGGATAGCCCGCTCTACTTCTGCCGGTCCGGGGAACTGCTCGAGAATCGCCGCTGGGGCGCCAACCATTCCAATTGTCAGCACCAACTCGTCGCGTCCGATCTGTGTGGGGCCGATAAGCTCGATCGAGCCGAACCGCCCGATGGCCTCGAACAGCATTGCCCCGGTCACCCACGTGTCACCCCCACCCCCCGCGCCCAGAACGGTGGCGCCGGAGGCCAGATCTTCGACATCCTCGCTACGAATCCTGCACACAAGCACCCTGCCTCCGCTGAGCAGATCCACGGCGCCCGATACGCCGGTTCCGCCCCTTGAGCAGTCCACCATGAGGAAAAAGTCGATGGGATGGCTAGATCGCCCAACAGTAAGCCAAGAATACAGCGATTCGCCCATTGTTGCGTTGTGTTGGGTAGAACACAGTTTGAGGGCACTTGGCCCAAGTTCGGAACCCTCAGCATCCGCAGGGAGCGGAGGAGTAGTCCGCAATCGACACAGAGGAGCACACCCTATGAGACTCGGAATCGACGTCGGAGGCACCAACACCGACGTTGTCCTGCTGAACGGCTCCGACATCGTCGCAAAAGACAAGTCGCCGACGAGTTCAGATGTCACGTCGGGTATTCGCGAGGGCATCGAGAAGGTGCTGGCGTCGAATCCGGGGGCCGTCATCGATGCTGTGGTGATTGGTACAACCCACTTCATCAACGCCGTGACACAGGCCAGGAATCTCGCGCGAACGGCGTGCATCCGAATTGCCACACCTCCGCAGACGATTATGCCGCTTACCGACTGGCCCGAGCCTCTGGGCGCGGCGTGCAACGGAGGGATCTACATCGTCCGCGGTGGCACACAGTTCGATGGGCGGCGGCTCGACACCCTCGATGAGGATGCTGTCCGGGGCATCGCGCGTGGGCTCGCAGAAAAGGAAATCAACCACGTCGCTGTTACTGGCACGTTCTCACCCTTGAACGATGAGGACGAGGAGCGTGTCACCGCAATCCTCGAGGAAATGCTCCCGGAGTTGTCAGTCTCGCTCTCTCACCAGATCGGTCGAGTAGGTATCCTCGGCCGCGAGAATGCAACGGTTCTGAACGAGAGCCTGCGTCCACTTGCGGAGTCAGTGATTGCAGCATTCACCGACGTCCTGGCCGGGTTGTCAGTGACGGCGCCGGTATATGTCACCAGCAATGACGGAACCCTGATGACACTGAGACAGGTTCAAGAACACCCCATTTTTGCGATCGGCTCGGGGCCAACGAACTCGATGAGAGGCGCTTCCGCCCTGTGCGAACTCGGCGAGCTCGACGCGGCTGTTGTGGTGGACGTCGGTGGAACCACGACCGATATCGGCCTTCTTCAAGGCGGGTTTCCCCGAGAATCAACCGTTTCGGTCGACCTCGGCGGTGTACGAAGCAACTTCAGGATGCCGGACGTAGTCTCGCTAGGTATCGGAGGCGGCAGCGTCGTCGATACGACGACGGGACAGGTAGGGCCTGCGTCCGTCGGCTATCGGCTGACCAGTGAGGCTCTCGTCTTCGGCGGAAACACCCTGACACTCACCGACCTGGTCGTCGCTGCCGGATTTGTGCAGATCGGCAACGTCGACGCCGTTCGGAACGTACCGCGTGATCTTGTGGACCGCGCACTCACAGACGTGCGCGAGCGGGTCAACGCCTCGATCGAACAAACCAAGCTCTCTTCGGGCCGCGTCGTCATCGCCGTCGTCGGTGGCGGCGCCCCACTCATTGCACCGTTCGTTGATGACGACGTGCACGTTCCAGACCAGCCAGGATCAGCAAACGCGGTAGGAGCCGCACTTGCGATGGCCGGAGGCGAAATCGACCGTATCGACTCCCTGGCCAACACCACTCGTGACGATGTCCTCGAGCGTGCTCGATCAGATGCCCGTGAGCGAGCGGTCGCCGCCGGCGCCGACCCGAAAACAGTACGCATCGTCGACGAAGAAGACATCCCACTGTCACACCTGCCCGAAGGAATCGCCACGCGTGTGCGTGTGCGCGCAGTTGGTGACATGATTTTGGAAGGAGCCTTGCTGTGAGGTACATCGACGAAGCTGCACTCGACGACATTGCCCTCGGCGCTACCATTCTCGGAGCAGGCGGCGGCGGTGACCCATACGTGGGAACCCTGCTTGCGCGTGAACAGATCCGCACCCACGGCAACGCCTCCCTCGTGGAGTTGGACAGTCTGGACGACGACGCCCAACTTTGTTTCGTCGCGGTAATGGGAGCACCCGGCGTTCTCATCGAGAAGCTTCCTCGTGTGACCGAAGCTGTAAGCGCGTTGCGCGCCCTCGAAACGTATCTTGGTCGTCCCTTCACCCATATTGCGCCGATCGAGGCTGGTGGGGTCAATGCCCTTGTTCCCTTCAGCGCACTCTCTGCAGGTCTGCCCATCGTCGATGCCGACGGCATGGGGCGCGCGTTTCCTTCTCTCGAACACGTCACCCCAACCCTGCACGGTGGCGCCGCAACACCGCTGTCGATGGCAGATGAACATGGCAACGCAATGGTGTTGACTACTAAAACGAATCAGTGGTCCGAGACCCTTATGCGCGCGGCCACTGTCGCATCAGGATGTTGCAACATGATTGCGCTCTACCCGATGACCGGCGCACAGGCGAAGGCGTGGCTCATTCCTGGTGTAATCACCCTTGCCGAGGAGCTTGGCCGCCTCGTGCGCACCGCCCGGGCGGAACACCGCTCGCCCGCCGACGCGGTCGTGGCGTACCGCGGCGGCCGAACCCTCTTCGAAGGTAAAGTCACAGCGGTCAATCGAAGCAATACCGACGGATGGACTCTGGGCTCGGTCGATCTGCAGGGCATCGGTGACTGGGACGGACGCGAGATGACCGTCCGATTCCAGAACGAGAACATCGTTGCCGAGCGTGACGGCGAGATCGTCGCGACCGTGCCTGATCTCATCATGCTGATGACCACCGATTCCGGGCAGCCGATCACCGCTGAAGAGGTGAAATTCGGGTACCGCCTCAGTGTTCTCGGGATTCCCTGTGATCACCGTTGGCGCACAGATGCCGGTCTGGCGCTGACCGGACCGCGGGCATTCGGATACGACACAGACTTCCGTCCGGTTGAGACCACCGCCTGATCGCGCATCGCCCTCCGCGATCTACAGGCCGGGTGGGCGTCGGTCCAGCGACCGACGCCCACCCGGCTGTCACCGATGGGGAGTCGTCACCGGCCGAAGAATCGCAGAAAGCGGGCCACTGTCGCCGCGAGTTTCTCGATTTCCTCCGGCGCGACGCTCTCATTTGGCGAGTGAATCGCACACAACGGCTCTTCGACGCCCAGCAGCGCTATCTCCGCATCGGGTGCAGCGGCACGAAGGGCAGCACACAAGGGGATACCTCCACCCTGTCCGGTCTCGGCGGCACGGCTGCCGTAGGACTCGCTCATGGCGGCGATGAGGGCCTGATAAGCCGGGCCACCGGTCGAGGAGGTGAAGGCCTCCCCCACGGACGCTGGTTCGATCGTCAAGTGCGCTGACCACGGAACCGCAAGTTGCAGGTGCTCGGTGAGGGCCCGCAGTGCTTCGTGACTTCCAAGACCTGGAGGAATCCGCAAACTCAGCCGGGCCGATGCGGTATGACTGACCGCACCTACAGCACCCGCTACTGGTGGGCAGTCGATGCCCACCACCGACACCGACGGTCGCGCCCACAATGCGTCCGCCACAGAACCAGATCCGAGAACTTGCACGCCCTCGAGGATTCCTGCGTCGCAGCGAAAGGCGTCTTCTCTGTAATCGGCGCCATGCCACTGAGCGGAGTAGTCAAGACCATGGATAGTGGTATCGCCGGCATCATCACGCAGCGACGCCAGCATCGAGATCAGTGCTGCGAGTGCATCAGGTGCAGCTCCTCCGTACATTCCGGAATGCACTGGGCGCACCATTGTGTCGACTCGAACCACCAGGTTGACGATGCCGCGCAGACTAGTGGTCAGTGTCGGTGTACCGACGCGCTGATTCCCCACGTCCATGATGAGGATTGCCTCTGCTGCAAACAATTCGGGCTCCGAACGCACGAGCGCTTCGAGGCCCCCCGCCGCCGTCTCTTCCGAACCTTCACACACGACTTTTACCCCTACCGGGAAGCCTCCGTCCTCGAAGGTTCGCAGTGCCGTCAACGCAGCGACGATATTGCCCTTACAATCCGCGGATCCGCGGCCGTACCACCGGCCGTCCCGATCGACAAGTTCGTATGGGTCGGATGTCCAATCCAAATGATTTCCGGGCGGTTGTACGTCGTAGTGCGTATACAACAACACCGTCGGGGCACCCTCCGGTGCCGGCTGATGACCGAGGACGGCATAGGAGCCGTCCTCGGTCTCAACGAGTCGGGTATTGCAAATTCCACTGTCCTCGAACGCCTTCCGAACCCACTCGGCTGCCGATCGGCATTCTTGTACCGATCCCATTGCCGTATCGGAGACAGACTTGAATCGCACTAGTGCGGCAAGGTCCGCCCTTGCGCGGGGCATCAGCTCCGACACGCGGTGGTCGACCTCGGCCAAATCGGTCATTGACATCGTACGTACTCCATTTCTCGGGTGCATCGATCTGTGATTGACGCACGGATTGCTCACACTTACTTCATCGAGGTGGCACCGGATGATCACCGCCCGCAGCGCACGGGAAGCATGCAACGAGATCTACGCCGCTGTGGGCAGAATGCCGATGGCCCTCCCGCGGTGAGGTATCAAACATAATGGCTCGGCTGAACCAGTGAAGGGTTGCAACGTCGTTGTGCAGACTGCCTGCACATGCATTGTGGCCGCGACCGGGACACCGGAGCCCGAACACGATCTGTTTCAGTGTGCGTGTCGACTGGTGGCAGTTCCGGACCAGCGTCGGCTAGCCACTCGTATCATCCACTGACATAACAAGTTACACTAACTCCGCCCTACCGAACGGTAGTGGCGCAGTAGTGCAATTCGGACCGGGCATCGATTGATGATCTCCGGTACGCTTCCTGATCTCGCCAGCGCATAAACCTTCGTCATGGCGGACTCCACCCGGCAAAAGGATTACCTGTGACCGACTCGTACCTTGTCATCGGCGAAACGACCGTGGCCCGACGCGTGTGTGCGTCATTGCGTGAAAGGGAGTTTCGGGTCCGCCATCTCATTGCACCCGACGACGACGAACTGCGGCAAGCGATGGCCGACCAGCCAAGTGGCATGGCAGTGCTAGTGCGTGACGACGTCGTGGCTCTGCGGTACGCACTGGCTGCTGCACATATTTCCGCGACTATTCCATTGGTGGTGTCGATCTTCGACCGTACCGTCGCGGATCAACTATCCGAGTTGCTCCCGCAATGTGACGTGACGTCGCCGGCCGACCTCGCCGCCCCGACACTGGCCGGCCCGTGCTTGGAGCCCGGGCTCGTGTCGGCGCGCCACGACGGCGCCCACATGCTCGCGGTCCGGATGGTCGACGGCCATCCCGAGAGCGCGCTAGTGGATATGCCGCGCAACGCATGGTGGCATCGAGCGCTAACCGGCGCGACCGGGCTGCTGCGTTCCCACGACTTCGGCACCCGCATGCTGCTTGGCGGACTCGCGGGACTGCTAGCTGTGCTGATGACAGACTGGGCGTGGCTCGTTCTCGGCCGACATGTGCGGCCGCTCGACGCCTTCAATGAAGCCGTGCGCGTGGTGACAACGGTCGGCCCCGGTGTCGATGCCCACGACAGCCCGGCCTACGCAGTGTTCGCGTCCCTCGCGATGCTCTTCACCGTGGTGTTTACGGCGATGTTCACTGCGGGGATCGTCGACAGGCTACTTGGACCGCGCCGCGTCGCCCTTATCGGCCGGCGGGTCCTGCCGCGGACCGGGCATGTCATCGTGGTCGGGTTGGGCCAGGTGGGTTTGCGGCTCTGCCGAGAGTTGCAAGCCTTGGGTATCCCTGTCGTCGGAGTCGAGCGCAATCCCGCGGCCAAGAATCTTCGCTTGGTCCGAACGATGAATATCCCGACCGTGGTTGGGCACGGTGGGGACCGAGAATTGCTGGAACGCCTCGGTGTCCACCGGGCCCTCGCACTCGCCGCCGTGGGGTCGGACGACCTGGACAACATCGCTGTGTCAGTCGCGGCACAGGCCGTCTCGCCCGGGTTGCGCCTGGTCCTGCGGGCAGGGGAGCAGGAGGCCATCGCGGAGACGCGGTCACTTCTGCGACTGGGCAGCATCCGCGACGTCACGAGCCTGAGCGCCACATACGTCGTGGCCCGGCTAATCGGCCTACAGCCCCGCGGCGTAGTGTCCGACGGCAGCAACCTGTTCTTGGAGGTTACTGCCGCCGATTCCCCCGAGACTGGTTTCACCGAGCTTCCGGTATCGCCTCGCGTGAGCTGCCGTCACGTCCTCTCCGCTACCGAAGGAGTGCGGGCACTCGCTTGAATTGAATCGGGGCGAACAACTACTTGGCGACGAGGATGAGGCACGAATCGTGCTGTGCACTCGGAGGAGTGAAGCAAGGAATCACACCGAACGCGCCTTGGTGGGTGGGACCATGTACGTGGTTCGGCTGGGAGTCAGTCCCAAACGGACTGAGCCTTCCAACCACGCAATGGCGGCGCCTGTCGGATCTACGACCGGGACCGACAAGCCACGTTCGGCAAGTCGGTCGCGTAGAGCCTGGGCAACACCCAGCATCCCGGTGCATCCCAGCACGATGACGTCGGCTTCTCCTGTGACTACGGCGTCCAGTGCCTGCGTCTCGAGACGATCGATCAGCAGCTCGCGGTCGTGGAGACCCAGTACGGGGAGATCGATGGTACGCATTGTGCCAATGCGATTTTCCAGCGAGTAACGTCGCCCAAGTGAGCGCAGCATTGGTAGGACATTAGGGAGGACGGTGATGATTCCAACCTTCTCGCCCATGCTGAGCGCCATGAGCATCGCCGGTTCGAATCCGCCGACGACCGGCGCGTCGATAATCTCGCGAGCGGCATGGACGCCAGGGTCGCCGAAGCAGGTTACAAACACCCCGTCGACACCATCGCCGGAAGCCTCATGAATGCGTTCTAGAATTCCCGGTCCAGCTAATGCTTCGTCGTACTCTGATTCAATACTGGCGGTTCCGTTCGACAGCGACACAACGTCGACCATTGTATCGATCGAGGCCCAGTGTTCGACTTCTCCGCGCACGCTCTCAACCAAATTATCTCCGATGACCGGGATGATTACTCGAATGTGCATTTCGACTCCTTCAATCGTGGGGCATGTGGGTTAGTACGAGACGAGCTGTGATGGCGACGAAGCGTTGAATGCGCCCGCAAGGTCCCGGCTACTCGCACATCCCTGCGCAAGCAGAAGTGGCCGGTTGAACGGTGGCCCCGGGACTCATCCGCGTGAACCGCCGTTCCACGGCCGTCGCTAATCCTTCACGCCGCGCACCGATTTCCCGTTCGTGGCCTGCGTGAGTCGCTACCAGGGATGACGACGCTCTGACCGTAGATCTGGTCGACGATCAACAGCATCGGTAAACCGACATGAATATGGGCATTGCAGGGGGGTGAATGCTTTATCGATTGTCTTCGGCGAGCAGGCGTTGCTCGGCGGGTTTCGCCTGACCGCCGGTTTCGGATCGGCCGATACCGCGAACGAGGCCAAGCTTAGCGGCACCGACGTATAATACGAATGCAATGATCACCGAATTGATAGACGGAATACCCCAGTGCGCATAATGGCCACACAACGACGCGAGGGCCCAAATTATAAGACTTGCAGGCACCCACGTCGGCGCAGTGGGCGGCAGAACGCCCGACTTACGGGACGCGGCAAGTTCGGAACGCCAAATTCCTGCAACGAAGTATTCGGCGACCATGATTCCGGCAATTGGAGGAAACGCAACGCTCAGGAGTGTCAGGAAGGTGCCGATGTTGTCGAGAATCCCCACCGCACCGAGCACTGTGCCGGCAAGACCTACGATAAGGGTTACCAGCTTTCGGTTCACACGCCTGCCGAACACCTGGTCGACGAAGTTGACTACTCCTAGGGACGAGGCATACAAGTTCCAATCGTTGATTTTCAACGTAGCGGCGATAATTACAATGGATCCAATGAACCCTGAGGTAGATGTGACGATTGCAACCACGTCGTTGGTCTTGAGTGCAAGCGCTAGGAGAACTCCGGCGAGGCCGACCACGTACTCGCCGAGAGACATTCCGACTACTGTCTGCTTGACCACGTCCCCCGGGGATCGATTGAACCGGCTCATATCTGGCGTGATTACTGCGCCGACGATGAATCCACCTGCCACAATCGTCGTGCCCTGCACGAGGGTCAGTTGAGGGCCTGCAGGCGCCGCCGACATCAGTTCGCCGAGGCTACGAGTCGACAGCTCGGCATAGATCGACCATCCTGCGAGCAAGAGGAAGGCCGGAACTGCTACATAGGCGGTCCAGGCCATCGACCCAAATCCGTACATGACAATAAGGGTGACGAGCATGCCAAACACTAGGGCCCACGCCCACAAGGGAAGAAAGCCCATCAAGTCCATCAGGCCTTGCGCAGAGACCGCATTCTGGATGCCGAACCACCCGATGGCGCTTATCGATATAGCCAAACCTATGAAGGCCGAACCTGAGCGGCCGAAACCGGTCCATCTCGCGAGTACGGAAGTCGTCAAACCTTCTCTCTGGCCGGCGATGCCGGTGAAGATCGTAAGAACCTCGAGGATGACAGCACCTAACGTGATCGCGATAAAGGCATCCCAGAAATCCATTCCAAAACCAAGCGTTGCTCCGATTAAGAAACTTGCAAGACCACTGAGCATTCCGAAACGCTGGATTGCAATCGAGAACCAGTGGTATCGCGCGTGCTGCGGAACTCGGGACAGGGCGTAGTCGTCGTCTTCTGCGCCGTCTGCTTTGACCATGGTTATGACACCTCCGGTTGTGTGAAGTAGTTCACGAACCGTAGGTCTCGAGGCGTGCGGTCTCACTGTGCACTAAGTCCAGTCTGGCCGCGACTGTTGGGCGTCACGCCTAGTGGAATGGTGGCCGCCTCATGCTCCGCGACTCGCCAGAGCAAGTCGGCGCCCACGGTCGGCGCCCTCATTTCCCGAAGGGAGTCTTCGACGAGCTCGCGGCACCATAGCCATGCGCTTCCGGCGGTCACGTCGGCAATCCGGGAGTCCGCACTCGACTGGGCGGATCTTTCGGGGCCATAGGTAGTGCTGCTTGACTACCCAGAATTCCGATGCCGGGGGAGGAATCGGCCGACCGTGCAGCGGCACCAGTCGCTGAGCAGCCTTTGAGGGGAATGAGCTATTCAGAAGGGCGGGAGGTTTCATACGAAGTCGCAGGGCGGTGCAAAGGCGGACGCGCTCCCAAGCGCCCCATAGGAGAGAGCGCTGATAGGAGTGTGTCCATCGGTCTCGTGCAGGCGGTGATCGACCCTGAGCGCCACCCCGAGCCGAACCTGACCCGGCCCCGGGTTGACGCCACCAAACCTCGCCTGCCCGTTTCATCACTTGCGCCCTGCGAATCCGGGCGGAAGATGTATTGCTCTACTGTGTTTCGGCGGAGCCAGATGGCAAACGGGATGACACGCAGGGAGAAGCATGAGTGACGAGCCCGAATCAAACGGACTTGATGACATTGACCGGCGGATTCTTGAGTTGTTGTTCGACGATGCCCGGATTTCGGTTCGCGGTTTGGCGCGAGCAGTGGGAATGTCTGCAGGCGCGGTCGGCGAACGGGTAGAGCGTCTCGAGAGCAGCGGGGTTATCACCGGCTACCGCGCAGAGATCAATCCATCAGCGCTTGGCCTCAAGTTGGAGGCACTCATTGGAGTAGAGCTAACGCAGCATTCATCTGTTTATGAGTCTATGGCCGTTCTGCGGGAGCTCCGTGAGGTAGTGAGCGTCGAATTGGTGACGGGAAGATGGGATCTGGTTGTGAGAATCCGTGTGCGCGACCATGAACACCTCAAAGAGGTCTTGACGGAATCGGTCTGGAAGCTGCCGACCCTAGGGCACAGCGAGTCGATGGTCGTGCTCGAAAGCCACACAGGGAATGCGCCGCCGCCATAGAGCCTCCCCGCCCGCCAGCGGGAGGTCGGTGAGCGAAGCACAGTCCGCACAGGGACTAAGTCGCATCACACGATTGCCGGTAGCCGAACCGGAAGACGCAAAGCGACGATAACGGGACGCAGTCGCCCACATCGGCCGACGCGTCAGACGCCGCGGGAGGCGGCCACTTCGTAGCGGTATCGCCTACCTGCACATGCTGCGGAAGCTAGTAGAACGCATCGTCCGCGCCGATCAGACCGTCTACTGGGGCAATGTGCTGTTTAGACCCGTCCGGCCAAGGAAAGGACGGTGATGCCGAGTCGTGGCCAGGGGGTCGTGTTCTCCCCGCCCAGACTTCACCCCAGGGACCTGACGAACCGGCAACGCGTACTGTCCATCACTCATTGTGGAGGAGCCCGTCCAACTCCTCCGCGCGCCGGCGGCCCGGGGCACCTTCCCCCGCCGTGTGGGTGCGCTGCCAGGAGCGCGAAGTCCGGGACGATGTTCTCGATGTGCGCCCCGACGACGGTCGCCACCCACACGTTCTGGTTCGCCGAGCGATGGACGAACTGCACCGACAATTGAGCCGGATTGTGCACCCCGCCCATAGCAGCGAAGTGACGCGCACCATACGTTGGTTTTTGTCAGTTCCAGAACCTGCAAGCGCACTGGTAGGAAGCGAGCACTTCCTCAGGTGCACCCCGGTTATCAGTGCCCAGGACGAAGAACATCATGAACGCTTACACCACGAACGAGCAATCGGATCCCCTCCAGGATCATGCTTCACAATCAGCGGGCTGGTGGGACAGTTCCAGGTCCCCGGACCAACCCGATTCCCACATTGGTTTGGACGTATTGAGGGCCCGATATCTACGCCGGCAACGCATGATGATGCAACGGCAGTCGGATCGAATTGGTACCGAAGCTAAGCTCTTTCTCCGCTTCGCCGAGATGTGGGCACCGTATGGAGGCCCACCGGCCGCGGACATTTTTGAGACCTTTGGCATGACACCTGGTCGGTTCCACGAAAAGCTGCGTGAATCTATCGACCGATACAACGCCTCGATTCAAAGTTACTAAGCCGCGGCACCGCTTCTTCTGTCACCAATATGCCTATCACCACATCAAGTTCCTCACCAGATTGCGCTCTACCGTGAACGGTCTCCGAACCCCAGTCGCCACCAGTCCTCGCCTGCCATCCCTGTGTGATGCAGACCAACCTGCACTTCGAAACGATGAAAATTTCACCGTAACAGTCGATATCACTGAGATCGATACTCCCAGCGAGCTGACCAGGTTCATTGGCCGCCGCAAGGAATCTGCGGATGTCCGCAGCCTTCTCGGCACTGCCCATCTTGTGACACTGATCGGCACCGGCGGAGTCGGCAAAACGCGGTTAGCGCTCAGATCTGCCCGCGGCACCCGGCGCGCTTTCCCCGGAGGGGTGCACTTCGTCCAACTCGAACAGGTCCGAGGTCAAGCGCAGCTTACAAACGCGGTGGCGGCAGCGTTGGGGTGCGCCTCCTCTGTCGATTCGATGAGCCAACTCGCGTTGATACTCGGTTCACAACGAACGCTTCTCGTGCTCGACAGCTGTGATCACCTCACCGGCGACGCCGTTTCCGCGGTCACCACACTTCTTCAGTCCTGCCCGCATGCGCGAGTTCTCGCAACCAGCAGGCAACCCCTCGGAGTATGCGGCGAAGCCGTGCTACCGATCGATCCGCTGCCGTACCCGATCGCGGGATCGGCGCCATCGTTGATGTCCACAGAATGCTGTGCGGCAATCGCCCTGTTCGCTGACAGAGCCAGGGCCGCCATTCCCACCTTCGAGCTCACGGACGACAACAGAGACAGCGTAGTGAAGATCTGCCAAATGCTCGACGGGTTGCCGTTGGCCATCGAACTGGCGGCGGCAAAGCTGCGATCGATGTCGGTGCAGCAGATCCGCGAACGCCTCACCGATCCGTTCAGCATTCTGGTTTCTGGAAACCGGGCTGCGCCGCAACGGCTACAGACGTTGCAAAAGTGCATCGCGTGGAGCTACGCACTGTGTACGCCGAGCGAGCAAACTCTGTGGAATCGATTGTCTGTCTTCACCGGAAGTTTCGACCTCGAGGCTGCCCATGAGATATGCGCATCCGAGTGGTCACCGGATGAGGTGATGGATGTAGTAGCGGCCTTGGTTGATAAATCCGTGCTCATCCGCGAGGGCGACGCGAGTGTTCGGTATCGGATGTTAACGGTTCTTCGGCACTACGGACGTCAAGAACTTCGCTATTGCGGCGATCTCGTGGCCTATCAACGCAAACACCGCCAGTGGTACCAAAATCTGGCACTTCGGGCAGACGCCGATTGGAACAGCCCGAGTCAATCCAGCTGGATCGCGCGTTTGAGTCACGAGCAGGATAATCTGCGTGGGGCACTGCTGGGTAGCTTGGCGGAGCCGAGTGAGTCGGAAGCGCTGTTGAAGACAACATATGCCCTTCACCGCTTTTGGATTGCCTGTGGGCAGTTCGGTGAATGCCGCAACTGGCTGAGCAAAGCTCTAGCCCAATCGCAGGGTTTGTTCTCCATTCGCCGAGTCGCCGCATTGTGCGCGAACGGTGTCGTCGTCGCGGGATTCGGTGATCTGGCAGAGGCTACCGCACTCGTCGATGAAGCTCGTCAACTCTGCGAAGAGCATGTGCCGAGCAAAGACGCTCATCATCTGCTTTCTTACGCAGAGGGATTCGTAGCGTTGTTGTCAAACAACTTTGGGTCTGCCACCGAGTGCTTCAAGAGCGCTCTCGATGACCACCGCAGCTCCCGAGAACGAATCGAGCTTCTGTTCGGTCTAGCCCTCTCGACTGGTCTCGGCGGTGATATTCGACAGGCTGTCACCCATCTCGAGCGAGGACTGTCTCTCGCCACCGCCGACAACTTACTGGCAGAACAGTGCTATCTCCTCTGGGCTCTTGGATTTGCGCTCTGGCAAGCTCATCCCGACAAGGCCACGGAGGCGCTTGAGAAGTGTTTACGTCTGCTTCGAGGCACACAGCTCCCGCTGGCCGGTGCCTGTGTGGAGACTTTGGCTTGGATTGCCGCAGCGGGACGGGCGGGCCAGCACGGAGGGGTGCTTCTAGGTGCCGCTGCGCGCCTGCGGACCTCGATGGGGCAATCGTTGGAATCCCTGCCAGGCATCGAAGAGCACCACGAGAAGTGTCGAGATCTCATGACGTGCACGCTCGGCGAGCAGACTGCCAATGCTGCAATCCAGCGGGGCCGCAACTTCACATGCGAGGAAGCAATCGCCTACGCCCTCAGTGAAAAGCCACCGGAACGCAAGTGCCCAGTGACAGACCCCCGGACGACGTTGACTCGGCGCGAGCGTGAGGTGTCCGAACTCGTCGCTCGCGGCTTGACGAACCGGTCGATCGCCGATCAGCTCGTAATCTCGCTTCGCACCGCGCAAGGTCACGTCGAACACATCCTCGCCAAGCTTGGATACACTTCGCGCGCTCAAATCGCAGCATGGGTCGTCGAATGCCAATAGCCGCGTTCCCGTCCCTCACGCGCACGGCACCGCGGCCGTACCTCGGTAGTGCGATCGCGCTCGTCGAACCGCACGGTCATCGCATGCTCATCACGATCCGGTCTGGACTGCACAGACGGATTGTCAAACTTCGATGTTGTTGCGCAACTGACCTATTCAAATGTATGCTCACCAAGCATGCGATCTGCGGGCACAATCCCGGCCCCGACCGCTCTCGAGCGCATATCCCGCGCTCACAACCACGGAAGAAGTACACACAATGAACGAGACCTCACTGCGGTCGACTACCAGGGTCACCGATCAGAATCACGAGCAGGTAGTTTTCTGCCAGGACGAGAAATCAGGGCTGAAGGCGATCATCGGCCTGTATTCAACTGCCCTCGGCCCCGGCCTGGGAGGCACCCGGTTCTACCCTTACGCTAGCGAGGACGACGCGATCTCCGACGTCCTCAACCTCTCAAAGGGCATGGCGTACAAGAATTCCCTAGCTGGCCTCGACCTCGGCGGCGGCAAGGCAGTCATTATCGGTGATCCGAACACCATGAAGAGCGAAGCGCTACTGCGAGTGTACGGGCGGTTCGTGGAGACGCTCGCCGGCCGCTATTACACCGCGTGTGACGTCGGCACCTCCAGTCCCGACATGGACATCATCGCGCGCGAGACGTCGTACGTCACCGGCCGGTCGCTCGAAGAGGGTGGAGCGGGCGACTCGTCGATCCTTACATCGTGGGGCGTGTTTCAAGGCATGCGAGCATCGGCTCACCACGTATGGGGCAGCACCTCGCTCGCGGGCCGCACCGTAGGAGTGGCCGGGGTCGGCAAGGTCGGCCGCCATCTAACCGCACTCCTCATTGATGCGGGCGCCGAGGTTGTTGTTACCGATCCTTTCGCACCCGCAGTGCAGTCGCTGCTGGACGACTACCCAAGCGTGCGTGTCGTTCAGACGACAGCGGAACTGATCGGGCAAGCTCTCGACATCTACGCACCCTGCGCACTCGGTGGCGCTCTGACCGACACAGTTGTCGATGAGCTGAGCGCACGAATTGTCTGCGGCGCGGCTAACAACCAGCTAGCCCACCCCGGAATCGACAAGCGACTGAAGGAACGAGCGATTACGTACGCTCCTGACTACTGCGTCAATGCAGGCGGAGTTATCCAAGTAGCGGACGAGTTGAACGGTTTCGACTTCGACCGCGCAAAACTTCGTGCCACAGGCATCTTCGACACGACACTCAACGTACTCGAGACCGCAACCAGAGAAGATACGACGACCGCCGCTGCTGCGGATCGCCTCGCGGAGCAACGCATCCGCGAAATTAGCCGACTGAAGGCCGTCTGGACACCGGGATCCTAAGGGTGCATGACCTCCAGGTCACCACACGTGTTTCCACTTCGCGTTCGTGGTTCTGAGTGTCAGAGCTTCTCATTGCAGAGTGAGCTCCCTCGCTACTGCCCCTCATTTCGACGCACCAGCGGGTTCTCAGTGGCCGGGCTCCTCCGCCGGCCAACTCATTAACACTGCACGTGGCTCCGTAGGCATTCATTTCCTGGACTTCTCCGCCACGGCAAACGAGCGCAGACGACCTGAGCCCAGCGTGCTCGCGCGTGACTTGTACAACGACCGGATCACAGGATCCCACTACGTACCGGCATTCCGGAAAGCAAACAGATTGGACGGTGGTCTCCATCATGACTGCTTCGGCGACGGATGACCTCACTAAACCCTACGACCTCGACGATCGATACAGGCACGGCGCGGGGCCAACACTCCTCACCGGCGTGCAGGCGATCGCGCGATTCCTGGTGGAGCAACATGTCCGCGACACCGCTCGTGGACAGGCGATCGGGACTTTTGTCTCCGGTTACCAAGGAAGTCCCCTCGGTGGTGTCGACCGCATGCTGGGCGGCATGCAGGATGTACTCGACGAGAACAGCATTCGATTCGTCCCTGGCTTGAACGAGGAGCTCGCTGCGACATCAGTATGGGGTAGCCAAGCAACCCTTGCGCCTGGTGCCGCCACCCACGATGGGGTAATCGGTGTTTGGTACGGCAAAGGCCCTGGAGTTGATCGCGCTACCGACACCATCCGTCACGCCAATATCTACGGTGCAAATCCGAAGGGGGGCATCGTTCTCATGGTGGGCGACGATCCCGCCTCGAAGTCGTCGACGGTACCTGCCGTCAGCGAGCGATCCCTTGCTGCCCTCGGAGTGCCCGTACTCTTTCCACGCAATGCCCGCGAAATCATCACCATGGGTATGCACGCAGTAGCTCTGTCCCGCGCATCCGGGTGTGTGGTCGCCCTCAAGATCGTTGCCGACGTCGCCGACGGCGCCTGGAATGTATCGGCGGATGATTTCGCCGATCTGTCGATCACGGTTCCCACTGTTGAACACAGGGGACGTCCATTCGTATACACGCAACGACCGATGGCGGTCGCACCATCCAGTATCCTCGCCGCCGAGGCCGACCTCGTCGGTCCCCGGTGGAAGATCGTTCAAGCGTACGGTCCCGCCAACAAGCTCGATGTCATAGAGGTGAACCCGCCGGAGGCGAGGTTGGGCATCGCGGCCACAGGCACGACATTCGATTCGGTGCGGCAGGCGCTGATCGATCTCGGCGTCGAGGACCACCACCTCCATTCCGCAGGCATCCGCTTGCTGCGCGTCGGGATGACCTACCCACTCTGCTCTGACACGGTGAACCAGTTCGCTGCAGACCTCGACCACCTGCTCGTCGTGGAAGACAAAACCGCCTTCCTCGAATCCCAGTTCCGCGAGATCCTCTACGGAGCGACCAACGCTCCTCAGATCGCGGGCAAGAAGGACTTCGAAGGTCGAGACCTCGTGCCCGCGGGGGGCGAACTGACCTCCGGACGCCTCCTTGCCCCGCTCCGACGCATCCTGGACGGGCGCGTCGAAACGAGACGCCCTCTTCCTGCGCCGCTGAAGCTAGATGTTCTGCCGCACAACCGAACTGCCTATTTCTGTAGTGGCTGCCCACACAACCGATCGACAGCCATTCCGGATGGTTCCCTCGGCGGAGGTGGCATCGGCTGCCACATTCTGGTGACCATGTCCGGAAGAGAAGACAGCGCGGTCACTGGCCTGACGCAGATGGGTGGTGAAGGAAGCCAGTGGATTGGTCAGGCAGCGTTCACCGAGGTCCCACACATCTTCCAGAACATCGGAGACGGAACTTTCTTCCACTCAGGTCAACTGGCACTGCAGGCATGCGTTGCCGCCGGAGTGAACATCACCTACAAGCTGCTCTACAACGATGTGGTAGCCATGACCGGCGCCCAAGATGCCGAAGGCGCACTCTCGGTCGCGCAATTGACCCACAAGCTCATCACCGAGGGTGTCAAGCAGATCATCGTCTGTGCCGACGAACCTCATCGGCACAACAAGCGGAAGCTCGCCAAAGGCACAAAGCTATGGCACCGAGATCGCCTCGATGACGCGCAAAGGGAGTTGCGCGAAATCAAGGGAGTAACCGTCCTGATCTACGACCAGCACTGCGCCGCTGACGCCCGCCGACAGCGTAAGCGCGGAACACTACCCACCCGTAACACTCGGGTGATCATCAACGAGGCCGTGTGTGAAGGATGCGGCGACTGCGGCGTCAAGTCGAACTGCCTGTCGGTACAACCTGTCGACACCGAATTTGGACGCAAGACCCGCATCGACCAAACATCCTGCAACACCGACTACACCTGCCTCGACGGAGACTGCCCGTCGTTTGTCACAGTAGAGCTGAACCCAGGGAAGAAGCCACCAAGAATCGCTCGCCCGACACCCCCCGCGTGCGCCGAGCCAGACCAAACAGTCGGGTCCACGACGCAGAACATTTTCCTGGCCGGAATCGGGGGCACCGGGATCGTGACGGTCAACCAGGTGTTGGCCACCGCGGCGCTGCGTGCGGGTCTCGAGGTCGAAAGTCTCGATCAGATCGGCTTGAGCCAGAAGGCCGGCCCGGTCGTCTCCCATCTCCGCTTCAGCGCCAGCGCTCTCGAACCATCCAATCGACTCACCCCCGGCAACGCCGACTGCATCCTCGCATTCGATCTACTGACCGCTACTGAGAACAAGAATCTCGCGTACGGACATGCACGCTCAACTATTTCGATCGCGTCCACGAGCGCCACGCCGACCGGCGACATGGTGTACGACAAATCCGTGCAATATCCGGACACAGAATTGTTGCTGGATAGATTGGCTGGTGCCTCGCAAACCGTGCACTCGTTCGACGCCCTCGCGGCGGCTCAGGAGTTGTTCGGCAACACCGCAGCGGCGAACTTCCTATTGATCGGCGCCGCCTACCAGGCGGGCGGCTTGCGTTTGCCCGCCGCGGCGATCGAAGAGGCCATCGGAATCAACGGCGTCGCAGTAGAAGCGAATACTTCAGCCTTTCGCTGGGGCCGTACCGCGATCGACCATCCGGCAGCCTTCAAGGAGGCCACAGCACTTGCCAACGTCAAGGACGAACCACTGGTGGCGCCGGCGCACCTCTTCGCGGACACCACCTTCGGCGGAGAAGTGCGCCGAATGGTCGAGTTGCGCGCCGCCCAACTCATCGAGTTCCAATCCACGCGTGTGGCACACGAGTACATCGAGCAGATTGAACTGGTGTGGGCGGCTGAGCGACAGGTGAGCGAGCGAACCGACTTCAGCGAGGCAGTTGCTCGCGGGTTGTTCAAGTTCACTGCGTACAAGGACGAATATGAGGTCGCGCGGATGTTGGTCGATCCGGCATTTCTCAACGATGTCAAGGCTCAAGTGCCGGCAGGCGAGAAACTGACTTATAGGCTCCATCCGCCGATTCTGCGAGCGATGGGGCGCAAGAAGAAGATCGGGCTGGGACCGAGATCGCACTTCGCCCTCAAAGTGTTAGCGAAGGGCAAGAGACTGCGAGGAACGAAGTTCGACCCGTTCGGATACGCCCACGTTCGCAGAGTCGAACGGGAACTACTAACTCAGTATCGACGCATGGTTGCCGACCTCGCCGTCACTCTCGATCGGGTCGGATACGACAAAGCCGTTGAGATCGCCCAACTACCCGACATCGTGCGTGGGTACGAAGAAATCAAGCTCCACAACGTCGAGTTGTATACCACTCGACTACTTGAACTCGGGATGCACCAATACCTTCCACACCGCGACGGGGAGCGAAGTGATGTCTAGCCTCGCAGCCGCGGAGA
The DNA here is from genome assembly GCF_026810085.1 of Rhodococcus sp. JS3073. Taxonomy (NCBI): domain Bacteria; kingdom Bacillati; phylum Actinomycetota; class Actinomycetes; order Mycobacteriales; family Nocardiaceae; genus Rhodococcus; species Rhodococcus sp. JS3073. The sequence goes on from NZ_CP113952.1 coordinate 1,025,441, forward strand.
CGCCGCGGAAGTATGGGATGCCGACATTTGGAACGGACCCTCAACTCGAGACGTACTCGATTGAGTGCAGCGATACCGCCGACGTAATCCCGCGCCTGACAACGCTCTTCTGGCGACACAGTGTCGAGTTGCAGAACCTGTCGACGTGGAAATCGATACGGTCCGGTGGTAGCCAAGGCATGGTCGTTACTTCTCGAAGACCCGCCGCCCTGACTGACGAAGCATTGGTCAAGCGGATCAATCATCTAGTCGGTGTCGTCAAGGTTCGACGGGAGACGTTCGAGGAGAGTCTCAAGTTCAAGGACCTCACGGTCGAAGTGTCCGCGACTGGATACTACGTCGATAAACTCGCAACCCTGGGATACGAGTTCAACGCGACTCCGCTGCGGTACTCGATGAAGTGCATCGTGATGCAGTTGTTCGACAGCGGGAAGCGGATCGACGAGTTCCTAACCCGATTGTCGAAGCACATCGACCCACGCATGACGGGAGAGGTCAGGGTCGCGTCCTCGCAACGGCCTGCACTCGTGCTCCTGAGCCGTAAGGCCCTCGGTGGGTAGGCCGACACCAGACACAACAGCGCACGATTCACCTACTACATCTCGAAAGGCACCTCCGTGCGCATTGTTCTGACGGGCCCACCCGGCGCGGGTAAGGGCACCCAGGCACAGTTGCTCTCGCAGACACTCGGCCTCCCACGCATCTCCACCAACGACCTGTTTCGCCACCACATTTCCGAAGGCACCGAGCTGGGAATGAGGGCGAAGTCTTACATCGATGCCGGTGAACTGGTTCCGGGCGATGTCACCATCGACATGGTGCACAACCGGCTGATCGAAGAGGACACGCGGTCCGGGTTCATCCTCGACGGCTTCCCCCGAACCGTTCAGCAAGCGATCGCGCTCGATGAAATCCTCAACGAACAACTGAACCAACTCTGGGCCGTACTCGATTTCGAAATTGCCGAAGAAGAGGCTCTCATCCGCATGCTCTCCCGCGGCCGCGTCGATGACACGCCGGATGTCGTCCGCCACAGATCGCGCCTCTACAATCTTGAAAAGCAAGCACTCCGTGACTATTACGCGCCCATCCTCGTCACTGTGCGTGCCGAAGGCAAGGTCGAAGAGGTACGGGCACGCACCGTGCATGCCCTCAGTGAACAGATCCCGCTACTGCAGTACTCAGAGCTGGGGTAGTACCGAGGCTGACCGCGCACACTTGCAACCACCCGGGTCGTGCGGATGTTTTCTCTGTACAACTATTCGCCGCGTAGGTCTCGCCCGAACCTGTTCCGCATAGTTCCTTTCGTGCGTGAATCCCGATATTCCTCTGAACCCGCACGACCGTCGGCGGGACCACTAACCGTCCGCAGTGACACAAGGAGTCGTAGGCCATGACGTCCACACAGACCTCCCCCGAGCAGCTCCAGATCCCTGCCGCTCGCGATTACTCCATGTTCGTCGACGGTGCGTGGGTCGAAGCGCGGGGAGGCGAGTGGAGTGACGTGACGACACCGATTCTGCGTGAGCACGTCATCGGCCGGGTGCCCAGCTCCGAGGCCGCCGACGTAGACCGGGCGGTCCAGGCCGCGCGCAGCGCGTTTCCGAAGTGGCGGTCCCAGCATTTCACCGCACGCCAGCGTGTTCTCGGGAAGATCGCCGACGCGATCGAGAGCCGATCCGAGGAGCTCGCCCGGCTGACCGCCCTCGACACCGGGAACGCGCTCCGTACGCAGGCCCGCCCGGAGGTGCTCACCCTGGCGAATCTGTTCCGGTTCTTCTCCGGCGTCGCGGGCGAGATCAAGGGCACCGTGCTGCCCGCCGGCGACGACCAACTTCAGTACACCTGCCAGGAGCCGCTCGGCGTCGTCGGCTGCATCCTGCCCTGGAACTCGCCGCTGATGATCGCCGGCTTCAAGCTCCCCGCCGCCCTCGCGGCTGGCAACACCGTCGTCGTCAAGGCCGCCGAAGCCGCACCGCTGAGCGTGCTTCTCCTCGCCGAGATCTGCGCCGAATTTCTGCCGGCCGGTGTGCTCAACGTCATCACCGGACGCGGCTCCGTCGCCGGTGAGGCCCTGGTACAGCACCCGGGCGTCGACAAGGTCTCGTTCACCGGGTCCACCGAGGTGGGACGGCGGGTGGCCCGCGAGGCCGGCGGCCGGCTCGCGCACGTCTCCCTCGAACTCGGTGGGAAGAACCCCTCGATCGTGTTCCCCGACGTCAACATCGATAACGAGTTCATCAACCAGCTGCTGCTCTCGACCCGCGTGCACCGTCAGGGGCAGAGCTGCACCGCCGGGTCCCGGCTGTTCCTGCACCAGGACATCTACGACGACGTGCTCGGGCGTCTGGTCGACACCCTCGCGACTCTCGAGGTCGGCAACCCATTGGCCGAGTCCACGGACATGGGCGCCATCATCAACGACAAGCAGTTCGCGTCGGTGTGCGGATTCCTCGACGACGGCCTCAGCTCGTCCCAGGTCTCGGTGCTCCTCGACGGTTCCCCCGCCAAGGTCGGCAACTCCGACGGCTATTACATGGGCCCGACCGTGTTCTCCGGTGCCGACAACTCCTGGCGCCTGTCCCGGGAAGAAATCTTCGGACCCGCGCTCGTCGCGATCCCGTGGACCGAGCACGCCGATGTCATCGAGCTGGCCAACGACTCTCACTACGGGCTCGCCGCCTACGTCTGGACCCACAACCTCGACTTGGCGCTCAATACCGCACACGCTCTCGATACCGGATGGGTGCAGGTCAACCAGGGCGGCGGACAGATGGTTGGTCAGTCCTACGGTGGCTACAAGCAGAGCGGGATCGGACGCGAGGTATCGGTCGAAGGCACGATCGCCGGTTTCACCCAGACCAAGCAGGTGAACGTGCGCCTGCGTTCGATCTGACACTCGCCGAGCGCGGTGCCGCAGGTACGCTCGCCGGTGGGGAGGGGTTCCGAAGATCGTGTCCAGCGGCGGGTCTCGCCTGATCGTCGATCGCGATCTCCGAACGACAGGGGTCGGTGAACCTCCCTCTCTACCCCACGGCGAGCACGCAACACGGAAAATCGGACTCGTTGACCGGCAACACCGTTGACGTCTCCGAATTCTCGCCGTGCTTCTTCACACAGGACGGATCAAGACATGAATGTGGGACCCCTTAAAGACATGCTCGTCCTCGACCTCTCGCGGGCACTCGCGGGACCGATCGCAGCGATGATGCTGGGAGATCTCGGCGCCCGGGTCATCAAGGTCGAAGCCCCCGGAACCGGCGACGATTCGCGCACTTGGGGGCCGCCGTTCGTCGGACCCGAGCGCGATCCCCACTCGTCGTACTTCATGTCGGCCAACCGGAACAAAGAGTCGATCGTGCTCGACCTCAAGAGCGAGCACGGCCGCGACGCCCTGCGCCGGCTGATCCAACGCGCCGATGTACTGATCGAGAACCTGCGACCGGGCGCATTCGACCGTCTGGGATTCTCGGCACCGGTCCTCGAGGATCTCAATTCGCGGCTGATCACGCTGTCCATCACCGGGTTCGGCCACGACGGGCCCGAGGGCTCGCGTCCCGGGTACGACCAGATCGCCCAGGGCGAGGCGGGTCTGATGTCGGTCACCGGAGGTCCGAACGGTGAGCCCACCCGCATCGGCGTACCCATCGCCGACGTGCTCGCCGGCGTGCACGGCGCCACCGGCGTGTCCGCGGCCCTGGCTGGCCGAGAAAAGACCGGCAAGGGGATGGTGGTGCGCACCTCCTCGCGGCCGCCATCAGTGCCCACACCTTCCAGGGCACGAAATGGACGGTCGGCGACCAGGTCGCCCAGCGGTCCGGCAACCACCATCCACAGATCGCCCCCTACGGCAGTTTCCGCTGCGCCGACGGTTACGTGCAGATCGCGGTCGGGAGCGAGTCGATCTGGAAGAAGTTCGCACCGGTGGCGAACCTGAACGCCGCCGACCCCCGCTTCGCGGTCAACCTCGCGCGGGTCGGCAATCGCGAGGAGCTCATCGCCGCGATTGAAGCTGAGTTCGCCGACCGCACCCGCTCCGACGTGCTCGCCGTCCTCGAGGCGGCCGGTGTTCCCGTGGGTTCGATCCGCACGATCGACGAGGTCTACGAGTGGGAGCAGACCCGCAGCCAGGGTTTGGTGGTCGAGGTGGACCACTCCGTCGTCGGCCCCGTGCAGCTCCCCGGACCGTCGCTGCGGATGGAAACCGCGCACGGCCAGTCGCTGGTGCGAGCGGATCACGCGGCGCCGCCCACCCTCGGCCAGCACACCGAGCAGATCCTCGCCTGGATCGATGCCGGCTGCGATGGCGATCAGGCCCCCCACGAGCACGGACACATGGCCACCAGCCGGTCGTGAACGAGGCGCCGTGGCCTCGAAGAACGTGTCGACTCGGGTGGATCTCGAGTCGGCGCCGCGTGGATGGCGCGGTGGGGAGTCTGCGCCCGCCGTGCCGTCCACGCATCCATCCAAACCTGACTCTCGTTGGTGGAGGAACTGAATGGCTCGGACGCGGTACGCGGACTCGACTACAGCGGTTGCGTAGGCCTCTGCGAACCTGCTCAGCACACACCCCGCGCAGCTGCTCCTCTCGCCAAGCTGACCGCTTGAAACCTTCTCATAGACCTCATTAACACGCAGATGGGTCTGTGCCGTCGCCGCGGACTGTGCTTCCGACAGATAGCGAAAGGGGGCAAGTATGAATTTCGAAATCGACCTCCGATCCGACACCGTAACCAAACCCTGCGCCGACATGCGCCGTTCGATGGCAGAGGTCGAGGTCGGTGATGATGTCCTCGACCACGACCCCACGATGGCCGAACTCGAATGCCGGGTGGCAGACATGCTGGGCATGCCTGCGGCGCTGTGGGTTCCGAGTGGGACGATGGGGAACATAATTGCGCTGATGCTTCACCTCGACCGAGGTGATCGGTTTCTTGCCCCAGAGCACGCACACGTTCTAGATTCCGAATTAGGTACAGCGGCGTGGCTTGCCCAAGGCATGCCCGAGGCACTGCCCCACGATGCCGGCCCTGGGCGCCCTACCCCCGGGACTATCAAACGGGCGACGGTGTCCGCCGGCCCCTACTTCAGTCTGCGTACAACGTTGCTCTGCCTCGAGAACTCCCACAATTTCTCCGGGGGATCCGTGATACCTCCGCAGGAGTGGACTGATCTAGTCGTCGTGGCGAAGGAACTGGGCCTTCATGTGCACCTGGATGGGGCCCGGCTGTGGAACGCTTGTGTGGCACTGAGTTCAGCTGCCACCACCCTCACACAAGGAGCTGACACAGTGCAGGTGTGCTTGAGTAAAGGGCTCGGCGCGCCGGTGGGGTCGATCCTGGCAGCAGACGCCACACGTATTTCTGAAGCGCGTCGGTTCCGGAAGATGCTCGGGGGTGGGGTCCGCCAAGGTGGTGTTCTCGCCGCCGCCGGTCTCGTCGCCTTGCGTTCGATCGACAGGCTCGCCGACGATCACGAGAACGCACAGAGGCTCTCCGACGGGCTACGCGAACGTGGTTGGAATGCCCACCGGCCTGACACGAACATCGTGCTCGTCGAAGTCGCCGACCCGATACGAATGGTCAAAAGGCTTTCCGCAGAGGGGATTGGAGCGACTTCCGTCGTAGGTAAAGTGCGGTTCGTCACACATCGCGATGTCGACTCCCACTCGATCGATAACGTCCTCGACCGGGTCTACCGCCTGAGCGACCTGGCAGACTTGGTTTGATTTGCGGCTCAGCCCAGTGCGCATACGGATCGGCAAGTGGTTCGACTCGGTCCGGCACTAATCGTCCTGGATGTCTTGGGGCCGTACGAAACCTTCGAGCGGCTTTGGCTGAGGATCGTGGAATCCCTCACTCATGTCGAGGACCCGCGAAGCGGTTTGGACCTGACACCGCGCTCCGTCCTCGAGTTCGGGTCCGTCTAGACAGAGCGGCGCTGACGTTCAGCCATGAACTCATCGTCCCTTTCGGGCTCTACCAGCGACCAGCGGGTCTCCTGCGACGCGGACGCATCCACGGGGTAATGTCACGGCCTCCCGTCAAAACGATAGGGGCAGCTCTAGACGTCACCTCGAGGTGAAGCCGGCTCGCCGACGCGGTCCAAGACATGGGACGCCGCGTCGTCTTCGAGGATGAATGAACTGACGTCGTTGAGCTTTCGGCGGATCTGGCAAGCGATGAGGGTCGCGTCGAGCGCTCCAAGGCATGTTGCCTGAGCTGATGACCACGATTAGGTCTATGGGATTCGTGCACGAATAGCTGTCCGAGGAGTTCGTGGCCGAGCCACAACGTCAGGCGGAGAAGAAGGCCTGGCGGCACCACTATGTGCCCCAGATGTACCTGCGCCGGTGGACTGTCGACGGGAAGGTTCAGCCATGGAAGTCGACACAGGACGGGTCTATCCGCCGAACTCGCCGCGGGATGTGGCCTACGAGAAGAACTTCATACAGCCTGCCTGAGCTTGTCTATTAACCTTTGCCGCCGCGTGGGGCAGTTGGTGATGATGTTGTTCGGCGTGTCGCCGCGGCATGCGGCGACAGTGTGGTCCATGCCCAGGCCGGCGACGAGTTTCGGATACTCTCGGGCCAGCGCGGCAGAGGTCCTCGGTGAGGACCGTGGGCGGTTGGGAACGAGCGGGCAGATCGTCCTAGGCATCCTCGGCGATCGCTTCGACGGTTGCGTTGGGCCGGGGTTGTAGCGGTCAGATAGTGATCGCCCTCGACGGCCGGATTGGAGTTGGGTCGATCGCGGCCAGTCCGCCGCCCGTCCAGGTGCGCTTGCCGCGAATCGCGTGATGAGCGGTGCGGATCCGGGCCCGGTGGATCTTCAACGGCTTTTCGTCGGCACCGAGGAGGTCATACTGCTGAACCCATCTCAGCTGGGAGGCCCTGGTGATCTTCGGTGCCCCCAGGGCGGGATTGCACGGATGGACCAGGCTGGGCCAGAGCCGTTCGTGGTCTGCGGGCAGCATGAAAATGCGCAGCAGCGCGGAGTGCGCGAGCCATTGCTCGAGCAGACGCGCTGCCCGCCGCGGCCGGTTTAGGCTCTCGGCAGCGGTGGGGGACAACGAGGACGGCAACCGGCAACACAACCACAGAGGAGGTGGACTCCGCAATTTGATGGATGCTGGGAGCCTCGTGGCGCACATAGGCGATATCCTGGGGTGAACGGTATCAAGAGGTGGTTGCATTGGATGTGCCGTCGAGAGGTTTGTGTTCAGCTCCGTCTGCACGCACTCGTGTGGACCGAGCATCGAGCTGGAGGCACGGCGTCGCCGCTGATAGCGCAGCGAGGGATTGAGGGCCGTCGATGGCCGATTTGGATCCACTGGCGACGCAGCGTGAGCTGATACCGGCGATCACAACGGAACTAGCGGTGGCCGGTTTCGAGAATGCGCAGGAGATCGGTCGCGGCGGGTTCGGTGTGGTCTACCGATGCGAACAGCCCTCCCTCGATCGCATTGTCGCCATCAAAGTCCTCACCTCCGACCTCGATGCTGAAAACCTCGAGCGATTCCTGCGCGAGCAACAAGCAATGGGCAGGCTGTCCGGCCACCCGAACATTGTCAATATCCATCAGGTCGGCACCACGGAAAGCGGTCGACCGTACCTCGTGATGCAGTACCACGCGCGTGGTTCGCTGGATGCACGGATCCACGGCTCCGGACCGCTCGGCTGGAAGGAGGCGGTCCGAGTTGGGGTGAAGCTGGCGGGCGCCCTCGAGACCGCACATCGCGTCGGCACCCAGCATCGCGATGTGAAACCAGGCAACATCCTGCTGACCGATTACGGCGAACCTCAGTTGACCGATTTCGGTATCGCCCGGATCGCCGGCGGCTTCCAGACCTCCACGGGAGCTGTCGCCGGCTCGCCGGCCTTCACTGCCCCGGAGGTGCTCAGTGGTGAACCACCCACCTCGAGAGCGGACATCTACGGCCTCGGCGCGACGCTCTTCTGCGCTGTCACCGGCCACGCTGCTTTCGAACGCCGCAAGGGGGAGCAAGTAGTCGCCCAATTCCTTCGGATCACCACGCAACCCATACCTGATCTGCGCGGGGAGGGCTTTCCCGACGACGTGTGCGCGGCCATCGAACGGGCAATGGCTGGCAAGGCAACTGACCGTCCCGTCACCGCAGCCGAGTTTGGGGACGAGCTTCGCGAGATTCAGCGTCGACATGGCTGCAGTGTGGATGAGCTTGCGCTGGCAGCCGATCCCGGCACCGAACAGCAAATCGGCGAAGGTGTCTTCGAAGACTCAACCGGACCTGAGTCGGCCAGTCCCCGTCGACTCACGATGGACGACCGAAAGCAGCCTGCATCGGTCCACGCGCCGCCGACACCGGCAACCAAGTTTCGACCACCGACTCCCACCCGATCGCTGGTTGCGCGGGATCGACTGATCGAAACCCTGCGTGCCGGCCAGGAGCGACGATTGATAGTGATTCACGCGCCGGCCGGGTTCGGCAAGAGCACGCTCGCCACCCAGTGGCGTGACGTTCTGAGCGAGGAGGGGACGGCGGTTGCGTGGCTGAGCGTAGACGACGATGACAACAACGTCGTGTGGTTTCTGACGCACCTGATCGAGGCGATCCGACGGGTCCGGCCCGCGGTGGCGAATGAGCTCGGCCAGATGCTCGAGGAACATGGTGATGAGGCTGAGCGGTTCGTTCTGACCTCGTTGATCGACGAGATCCACGACAGCGGTGAGCGCATGGCTGCTGTCATCGACGACTGGCACCGGGTAACGAATGATGCGACTCTCGGAGCGCTGGATTTTCTCCTCCAGAATGGTTGTCACCACCTCCAGGTCATTGTCACGAGCAGAACGCAGGGCGGGCTCCCTATGAGTAGGATGCGGGTTCGCGATGAACTCGTCGAGATCGATTCCACCGCATTGCGGTTCAACGACGCGGAGTCGAGGTCCTTTCTCGTCGACCTGGCGGGGCTGGCACTCGAGAATGACGACGTGTTCCGCCTGCGGGAATCGACCGACGGATGGGTGGCCGCGCTGCAGTTGGCATCCCTGTCGCTGCGTGGGTGCGAGGACCCCGCCGAGTTGATCGAGCACATGTCGGGACGACATCACGCCATCGGCGAATACCTCGCCGAGAACGTGCTCGATACGCTGGAACCCCAGACTCTCGAGTTCCTGCTGGCGACCTCCGTAACCGAGCGGACCAGTGGCGATCTCGCGTCAGCGCTGGCCGGGGTGGCTCGGGGGCAGGCGATGCTCGAGGAAGCCGAGGATCGGGACCTCTTCCTGCGAAGGATGGATGAGGACGGGGAGTGGTTCCGCTATCATCATCTCTTCGCGCAGTTTCTGCGGCGCCGGCTCGGCCGGGATCACCCTGGCCGGGTCAACGAGCTTCATCGGACGGCATCGCGGTGGTTTGCCGATCACGAATTCCTCAGCGAGGCCGTCGATCATGCACTGGCAGCGGGAGACCAGCAGCGAGCGGTCGAGCTGGTCGAATTGGACGGAACGCGCCTGCTCGAGCACTCCCAGATGTCCACCCTGCTCGCGTTGGTCGCGAAACTGCCACCGCGACAAGTGCTGTCGAGCCCACGACTGCAGCTCGCAGTGGCGTGGGCTCACGAAGTGCAGCATAATGCGGCGGCACAGGCGGCACTCGACCTTGTCTATTCGTTGCTCGAGAAAAGCCCGCTTCCCGCCTCCGAAGTTGCGGACCTACGGGTGGAGGCCGATGTGGTCCAAGGAGCTATCGCAATCTCCGCGGACCGGATCGACGGCGTGGACGAGTTGGTGTCGGAATGCCTTGCCAGACCCGATACTCTGCGCCCGTGGGTCGTTTCCGCGGCAGCGGACGTCATTAGCTGGTTTGAGATCTACCGGTTCGACTTCGTAGCGGCGCGACGATGGCAGGACTGGGCAGCCCCCTATCATCAGCGGACGAGCGGGCCGTTCAGCGTGATGTACGGATACTGCTGTGTCGGGATCGCAGCGAGAGAACAACTCGATATCGCGGCAGCCGAGGAAAACTTTCAGAAAGCACTTCACCTCGCCAGGGAATACGGCGGCAGCCATTCGTACGCGGTGAGGTTGGCGGGTGCATTCCTCGGCGAGTTGTTGTACGAGCGAAACGACGTTACCGCCGCCGAGCGGCTGCTGGACGAAAGCTACCAACTCGGATCCGAGGGCGGCGTAGTTGATTTCATGCTCGCCACGTATGCAATTGGGGCGCGAATCAAGGCGCTACGCGGCGATCTCGAATCCGCGGTGCGACGTCTGCACGACGGAGCAAGGACGGCTGAAGTTCTCGCGCTCCCGCGGTTGGCCGCCAGAATCAGGAACGAGGAGATAAGGTGGGGACTGTCCGCAACATCCGAAACCGATGCGAACCCTCGAACCTCACAGGATGTGCGCGGTGCTGACGCTGAACTGCGCCGACAACGAGACGGCATTCTGACGGTAACCGCCGAACTCCGCGAAGACTCGGCGATAAGGATACTTGTGGCGACAGACGAGCCCAACCGACTCGATCAGGCATGCGCACGAGCAGCGGCGCTGGTGAACTACCTCGAGGGCCAGGGCCGGCCGCGGGCGTTGCTACAGGCGCATCTTCTGCTTACAGGATGCCTTGCGGCGGCAAAGAGGATCGTGCAAGCCAAGAGAACGTTGGCCCCGATCGCGGCCCAGTGCGCCGATCTCGGCCTCGTCCGTCTCCTGTCCGATGAAGGTCCACACATACTCTCCATCATCGCAGCCCTCCAAGACGATCAACGCAGCGGTAACTGGCCACCGGAGTGGTCACCAATTCCAGTCTCGTTTCTGACAGAGGTCCTGACCGCCGAGCACGGATCTTGAAACTACTATTCTAGTGGCGAATCCCGTCGTGGGCATGGATGGTGCAGCAGGTGCCTGTAGGGCGGCGAGCAGCGTAACCGTGGCAGCGAGTGACTATTAGACAGACGCGCTGTATCCGGCATCGTCAACGCCCCTGGTGATTGGTGCGACGAGCACACGACCCGTCGTGCTCGTCGACCGCATCAAGAAGGTCACCACAGTGAGCATTGAGACGATGAAGGTGATCGATGCTCTCCGAACGGCATCGTCAACTTGAGTGATAGTCGCAGTGGTGCAGCCGGTTTGGCTTACTTCTGGTCCGGAAAGTGTTGGCTGGGTGCGTTGTTCAGGCCGCGGTGGAGGTCGCGGTGATGTCGTTCCACGCCGCGAAGCGTGCGGTCATCTCGCGTCGCCAGTCGGATGCCGACAACATGTGCCGCCGCAGCTGGAAGTGCCCCGTGATGCCGGAGAACGCGGACAGGAACCGTTGCGCCTGCCCGGGTGAGGCGAACCGCTTCATCCGGCGCTCCGTTGCCGAGTCCGAGTCGGCTGATGCGAGTTTTCGGCTCGATTGCTCAGATACTTCGACCGGCGATGCTCGACCGAGGGGGCTCGATCGGCCTGCGGGTCTTGGAGGTGACGGTGTCGTATTAGCTGGTGACGTAGGCGTCGGGCTGTTCGGGTGACTGCTATGAGTTGCCCGTTCTCGGTGATCGGGACCGTCGCGATGACCGCGCGGGTGGTGGTGTCGAGGGCGGTGGCGGCCGTTGGTGGGGGTGCTGTGCGATGTAAGCGGTTTGTCCGTCAGGTGCGGCGGCGATGCCGCCCGCGGATGCGGCCCCAGGGATGGTCGCGCTGACTGCGCGAGTAGTGGTGTCGATGATCGACCCCGAACCAGCGGTGAGCCCGTCCGTCTCGGTGACCTACGGCGTGCGGCCGTTGTCGGTGAAGTCGATCGCAAGAGGTGATGACCAGCAGCTGGTCGTGAGTCGAACACGGTTGTTGCGTTCTCTACGGCTCTCTAGCGGGCACGACACGGGGCTGCTCTCCGCGGCGTTCGTCGGTGTGGGCGTGGCACCAGGATGTTTGCCGGCCAGGTGGCTAGCCTCGGGGAGGTGAGCGGGAGCGAGCGGGTGGTGATGGTCGACATCGACGGCGGTGTGGCGGACCTGTCGGCATTCACTCACCTCCTGACCGCCGCTAACTCGGATGGGAGCCGCCGGCAGGCGTGGCAGCGGTTCTTCGACAATGTCGGACAGGCGGCAGTGGTCGAGGCGGGCCGGGATGTGGTGGAGGCGGTGGCCGGGCTGGGGTTCGTGGTGGTGTATTCGACGACCAGGCCCGTCTCGTACGCGGAGCAGACCCGGATGTGGCTCGGGGAGAACGGCTTTCCACCGGGGCGAGCACTGTTGTGTCGGGCTCGTGGCGATCACCGTACGGCCGTCGAGGTCAAGGCCGGCCATTGCCGGGCCGTCGGGCGATGGTTGTCGGCGTTCGTCGACGACGAACCGGAGACCGTAGACGCATTGCGGTCCCGCGGGGTGCGGGCGCACTCCTTCGAGGAGCTGTCCGGGCTGCGGGTGCAAAAGCTGCGCGCCACGCTGACCGCCGGGGCAGGTGGGAGACCGACCGGTCACAGGATGCACCGACCACGCGGTCAGGGCCACACGGTGCGCCGCACCGCAGGCGCGGCACGCTGACACAGGGAGAGGACTGAGCCGTCCTGCGGACCGGTGGGCCGCGAGCGGAGCGGAACCACGCGGGCGCTGGTCGCCGTGTCACCGGCCCCAGCGGCGCGACGGGTAGAGGGGCCCGCGCTGAGCTGTTGTGGCGTCCTTTACTGCCTGGAACTGCGGGTATAAGACTACTTATCAAGGAGGTGTGGGTTATGACGATCATGGTGGACCGGGACCGGTTGTTCTCGAGCATGGCCGAGAACCGGGCGCGTGAGGTGGTCGCGCATATCGGGTTCCTGCGTAACCTGCGGCAACTGTACGAGGGCGGGGTCACCCAGACACGGTTGGCGCAGGTCAACGGCGTCAGCCAACCGGCGATCAGCCAGATGCTGCAGCGGGCCCGAGTCGAGGCACCGGATGTCCGTCCGGGCACCCACGGCGGCACCGCGTATGAGGTTGCCGCGCGGTGCGCGGCCGGCGAGATCGATCCGGCGACGATGCGCGCCGAGCTGATCGGCTGGGAGTACGACAAGCCCTGGTTGACACACGGGGTGTGCAGTTTCAGGCCGCGTGTGCGGTCTGATGGAGCGTCTCATATTCGACGGGTGTCAGTCGACCGAGACCGCGTTGCCGGCGCCGCCGGTGGTAGGTCGTCTCGATCCACCCGACGATCGCCAACCGTAGTTCCTCACGGCTGCTCCAGCGGCGACGGTCGAGAACATTGCGTTGCAGCAACGCGAAGAACGATTCCATCGCGGCATTGTCACCACATTGACCGGCTAATCGCGGCCCAGTTTGTGCCGATCGAGGTCAGAATGGTTCATCGTCGGGGCGGTGGATTGCGGCGAAGGCGGCGCAGTTGTTCTTCGTGTTTGGTGACGGTGGCGGCGAGCGCCTCGACCACGGTGCGAAGGTGCGCGACCTCGGTGGCGAGACCGGTCAGGGTGCGGGCGTCGGTTTGTCGGGTGCGGTGTTCATCGACGACGGCGCGCAGTTGCTTGTCCCGGTAGAGCGTCGCCCGGCCGATCTGGGCCTGTTCGGCGACGGCGGTGAAGGTGATCGGCTGTCCCGTGGTGGCGAGTTCGGCGCAGATCCGTTCAACCCTGACCAGGGCGTTCTCGCTCATGCGGTGTCCGATTGCGCGATGAGCGCGTCGAGTCGGGACACGAGGGTGTGATGCCGCTTCGCCTCGTCGATCCATCCGCGCTTTTCCGCATCTTCGGCGAGATCGTGAGCATCCACGCGTTGTGCAGCGAGTACTCCGAGGTGGGTGGAGTCGGTGTGGAAGCTCGGGCAGTGCTCGCAGATGTTTGCGTAAGGGCAAGAGCCTTGCGCGGGTGCCCGCAGGCAGTAGCCGCCGGCCAGGCGCGATTTGATCGCCGGTGCGTCCTTCCACCCGCCGTCGGTGATGTCGGTGATCGGGAGCTGGGTTCGGCCGGTGGGCATCGGCCCGATGTGGCTTTTCGCCAGGTTCAAGGCGCGTTCGTATTCGGTGCGCACGGTGCTGTCGAAGAGATGCGCGTAACGCAGACTCATTTGGCTCGAGACGTGTCCGAGAAGTGCCATCAGCGCTTGCAGTGATACCCCGGCGTTAATGAGCGCGGTGGCGTAGGTGTGCCGGAGTTGGTGCGGCGTGACGTGCCCAAGGCCTGCCGTCTCGGCTGCTCGGTCCAGTTCTGCTCGCACCGCGTTCTGCGAGAGCCGCTTTCCGTGGTGCGTGAACAGGAAATCCGCGGGCGCCCCGGTGCGGGGATGGCGCATGGGTCGGCCGGGTGAGCGGGTGGCGGTGATGCGATCGACGAGGGTGAGGACCTCCTCGTCGAGCGGAACCATCCGTTCGGAGTCGAGTTTGCCGAGGGGGACCTTCAGCCAGGATCCCTGGCCGGGTATTTCGTGGATGCAGTCGAGTTCGAGGTCGAGGAGTTCACCGATCCGCAGCCCGCATGCCCGCTGCACCAACAGTGCATCGGCTGCCAGTCTGTAGGGCGAGTCCGACAGTGCTGCAGCAAGTTTGCGGTCAGCATCAACGGGTAGGTATCGAGGGAGGAAACGTTGCGGACGGGGCAGATCGGTGCGGAAGATCAGCCGCCGCGCGGGTACGTCGTCCCAGCCCCATTCGGTGATCTCGGCGAGAAAATTGCCGACCGCATGCACGCGCCGGATCCGGTCCGCGACGGTGATCGGCTCACCGGTGACGGTGTTGACGGTGGTGGTCAGTGAGGTGATGAACGGTTCGATGTGTCGGCGCCGGTCCAGCGCGGACAGCGAGGCGATGTCGGGGTCGATGGCGGCGAGGTACCTGCCAAAGTGCGCCAAGCGGGTGGCGAGACTGCTGACCGTCTTGGCCACGCAGGTGGCGCGTTTGCGGTGCAGGTAGGCCACGAACGCCGGACGCAGCGCCGCGGGGACGTCGGCCATCCGCTCGTCGAGGGTGAGCGGCGTGACTGCCGGTCGGGCTTCACTGTCGAGGATCCCGAGGTGAAAGAGAATCTGCCGCGCGCTGTGGGTGGTGCTCCGGTAGTGCCTCGCACCTCGGCCGGTGCGCATCTGGCGAATATCGCACGCGTCCAGCAGGTCCTGCACATCGCTCTCGCGTAGATCGGCCAGGGGACGTTCGGTTTGAATCAGCAGCCTCGCGATGATTTGCGACCCGATGGCCGATGCGACGCGCTGGGTGAATCCCAATTCCAATGCTGCGGAGATGAACTGATTCAGGTCCGGTGCGAGGCAACTGTCGGTCAGTTCGTGCCAGAGGCTCGCGAGTTTGCGGGAGACGAGGTAGTCGTAGCCCGGTTGCAGCCTTCGGCTGACCATCAGGAAGGTGATGAACGGACGGGTCGAGCAGTTCGCAGCCAACCGTGTGTCGAGGGGCAGGTCGGCCCACCGCTGGACCTGCGGCCAGCGCCGCAGGAACGAGCGAGCGGCTTGGGTGTAGGCGGTGTTGCCGCGACGGCGCCGCTCGAGGTGGACCAGGTAGGCGGCGTAGATATCCGCCGGACTCTCAGGTGCGGGCGCGTAGTCGTGTGCGGGCTGCATCGTATTCCGCCTTGACATGTGTTGGTGCCAAATGGATGTAGCGGGCTGTGCTGTCGACGTGCGCGTGCCCGAGCAGTGCTTGCATCACTGCCAGATCCACACCGGCTTCGGCCATCGCGGTGCCGAAGGTATGACGGAGTGCGTGCGGGTGCCCGGCGGGCACTCCGGCTTTGAGCCGGTGATACCGGAAGATGGTGCGCAGCCCGGCCGCCGTCAACGGCTTACCTCTGTTCGGGCCTTTGGCGACGAGGAACAAGCGAGTGCTCGACGATTCGGGCCGCTCGGTGAGCAGATACGTTTGGATCAGCCCTGCGACCTCCACATCGAGTGGCACCCGGCGTTCCTTCGCGCCTTTGCCCACTACTCGTATCCAGCGGGCGCCGATGTCAACGTCGGTAACTTCGAGGGTCAACAGTTCTCCGGATCTCAACCCGGACAGCAACATCAGACCGGCGAGGGATCGGTCCCGCCACGTCCGCAGGCTGGAGAGCAGGTCGGCTGTTTCCCGGCGATCCAGGGACCGTGGTAGTCGCCGCGGCTCCCGCAGGCGTAGAACCGATCGGCGTTTCGGTCGCACCAGGTGTCCGAGTAGACCGCTGCGCTCCTCGGCGCTGACTCTGCGGGCTTCCCGTCCGCTGGGCATCGGGTTGCGCAGGTCGGGTTCGCGCAGCGTGCGGAAGGTGAACAGCCCGGTCAGGGCGGCGAGCCGGTGATTGATGGTGGTCGCCGAATAATGGTCGAGGCGCTTGCCGGTCATCGACAGCACGTTCGCGGGGCGTCCCACGATCGAGGTCTCGCGGCAATGCCGCATGAAGTCCAATACCGTGTTGGTGGTGACCGATTCGAGGTCGTAGTTCCGGGATTCGAGCCAGCGGCAGAATGCGAGCAGATCGTAGCCGTAGGCGCGCAGGGTACGTGGTGAATAGTTTCGGTCGGCGAGGTAGCCGAGGTATTGGTTGACCAGCGGGTAGTTGTCGGCATTGGGCCCGGACAACATCCAGGCGACGTCGGTGCCGGCCTCCAGACGCAGCGTGTGCTGATTCGTCATGAGACAGGTGTAACGCCACCGTCGATGGGGGTCAAGTATTTCCGTGGACGGCGTGTCGATTCATGGGTAACGATCCGGTGGATTAGCCGGTTAACAGGCATGCCCCCACCTTCCCCATAGAACCTTGTAAACCATTGCAGGCCAACAATTCTACGAAGATTCCGGAACGGAACTGGCTGCCGCGATCGGAATGTACGACGGTGCCGTCCGGGTTGCGGAGCGCAATGGCATTTCGCAGCGCCGAACATGCCAGGTCTGCGGTCATCCGGTCGGCGATCGAATAGCCGACGATCCGGGTGGAGAAGCAGTCCTTGATCGCGCAGAGGTAGAGCTTGCCCTCATCGGTCCAGTGCTCGGTGATGTCGGTCAACCACACCCGGTCGGGCTGCTGGGCGGTGAACTGCCGCCTGACCAGGTCGTCATGGACCGGTGGCCCGGATCGACGAGCAAGGCCGCGCTTCTTCGCGAACACCGAGAAGATCCGGTGCTGCGAACACAGCCGGTGGACGCGGTTCTCGCCGGCGACGATGCCGTGGGTGGGTAGTTCGTCGGCGATGAACCGGTATCCGAACTCCGGGTCGCCGGCGTGGATATCGAGTGCGGCGTTGATCAGATGGGCATCGTCCCAGTCCCGTCGGGACACGGGATCGGTGTTCCACTTGTAGAACGCTTGCCGGGAGAATCCCAGCACCCGGCAGGTCACCGCGACGGCGATACCATCGGCGGCAAGTTCACGGACCAGCGGGAACATCATTTTGGGTTGACATCGCGCGATAGGTAGGCCACCGCCCGACGCATCACCTCCGCCTCCTGTTCGAGCAGCCGGATACGTTTGCGGGCCTCGCGGAGCTCGTCGGATTCGTCCCGTGTGAGGCCGGGTCGGGTGCCGTCCTCGATGTCGGCCTTGCGCAGCCAGTTCTTCAGACAGGTCTCGGAGATCCCGAAATCCTTCGCGATCTGCTCCAGCGGGGCTTCGCGTTTGCGGGCCACGGCGACGACGTCGCGGCGGAACTCCTCCGGGTACGGCTTCGGCATGTCGATCATCCTTCCACCGTGAGGGCGGATCCCTCACAGGTCAGGTGTCAACCAGAGCCGGGGCAGTCCCATTCGACCTGCTTCTTGCTCCGACGCAGTGAACTCGGCTAGCTCACCGCTTCGGGCTTTGCACCACCGAACCGCCCTCTCGAACAGTTCTTCGTAGAAATTCGCAGTTCAGGGGTGCTCTCAAAGGTGGGCGATGTCGTCGCCTCCAAGCCGATACCCGTGAAGTGCTCCGGCCCTGTGGCTTGCGCCCACCGTTCGTTCCATTGTTCGGCGAGCCGAGTCCGGTCGACCGATGCCACTACAGCGGGAACCGCCGGCGTGAGAGGAGGCAGATTCGGTTTCACTATGCCGCCGATATCTGCCGCGTCACGGATGTACAGCATGACGGCTAGACCGAGGGGGTCAGCGATCCACGCCCTCCAACTCACACTCTCAGCGAAGTGCACCAACCAAGTGTGCTCCCACGTTGCAGATCGTGTCGATCTCATCCAACCTCAGGTTCGGTGTGGACCAGTACGCGATCCGTTTGCGGAACGTATACGCCAGGTACGCCGTTAGCCTGATGCGATGACGCAATGGGGGATCGTCGGGGTCGACCATCACCAGTTCGTGATGGGATCGCGGCAAGCTGACACCCTCGACGTTCAACAGCGCGGAAGTCTGCTCGAGGTCGGCCCCGGATTCGCCACGGTGCACACCGGTATCGCCTTCGGACCGGTGCGAGTCGGGGTCGAGGTCCTGGAGTCGGCGCCGCACGCTGAGGCATTCCTGGAGTGGGAAGTTATCGAGGAGGCCGACCTCGAGGTGACGACGGGACTCGTCGTCATGACCCTCACCGGTGAGCTCGCTGACGGACTCAAGGCGATACCGCAGCTTTCACCCGCCCGGTATCGGCTTCGCGCGCATGCACGGGGACGGGACGCCAATTGGGATATGGATGTCAGCGAACCGTCAGAGGAGTACTGGCTGCAACTGTGGCCTGCCACCGGCGAAAGCAACTTCGCCCAACTCAAGAAGGAGGACTCGGTCTGGAGTGACGGCGACGAACCCACGGCGAAGAATTCGATGCCCGATCCGGCTGCTGATGCCACACTTGCGTCCGCCGGCCCCGCTAGGGCGGTGCTGTCCGATCCCCATCGGAGTCTCGCTGAGAAGTTTGCCGAATGGGGTGGTCGCCCGCCCCCCGAACGATTCCGGCTATTCGACGATCGCGCCATCCGTGAGGCGGCGAAGCGACTCGCTCAACTCGACCGGGACCTCTTCGATCAACTGATCGAACTCCCGGAATCTCAGCAGGATGCCATTGCTCGTTGGGCAGCGAAAAGTGCATACGAGCGGGCCGGCCTCGCTGATATGGGTTGGGTCGCACCCGCCCTGACCGCACTCGACAAACACGAGCCACTTCCACCGCCCTTCGACAACGAAGCGCGTGCCCTCGAACGCCTCTCCAGAGACCCGGAGGCCCCGCAACAGATGTCCCTCCACGCGGACGGGCATGAGTACGTGCAATGGATCTATGCCGCCTCCTCGATCTTCCGGGCGCTCGAGACGAAGGAACTGGCGATGCTGCAACCCCTCATGCTCGCCGCTCTCACCTACGGAACCGACCATTACCAGGAACTTTTCGACGAGTTACGGCGAGCATTCGACCTTTGATCACACCCGCTAGCCGAACCTGCACCGGAACGAAGTGGCGTCCCAGCGCATGCCCGGCGGCAGTCGGCCCTCGTTCCGTAAGCGGATCGGCTACCGGTCGGAGGCGTCGTTCAGCTCGGTGTACTTCGCGAGGACTTGTGCCCGCTCGACACCGAAGGGGTAGCCGGCAACGAAAGTGGCCCCTATCCGAAGACCAGCTTCGCGTAAAGCACGGTAGAGAGTGTCTTCGATGGTTCCTGCGTCGCCTTCGCCTCGGATTCCGATAGATATCACCACGTCGGGACGCTGATGGCCTGTTTCCGTCCCTCCCGCAGTGGCGTCGTCGTCCAGGTCGAGTGGTCTGGGGCCAATAATCTGCCACTTGGCTCGGCCGGCGAGAAGTTCGGAAAGAGTGGCTCTGAGGACGCCGATGAATGCGGTGGCCTCTGTCGCGTTGGTCTCAAGCTGGAATTCGATGATCTCGGAATCTTGGATCGGCCAACGATCGAAGGCTGGTTCGCGAGGCATGCCATGAAGCGTAGGTAGGCCGGGCTTCTCAAGCGTGGGAATTCCGGAGTAGCTAGCGCAGCCTCCGATTTTGGCCAGTTGCTGGTCGACCGGAAGCGGAACCTGCACCGGGACGAGTTCGGCGATGTCGGATGCCGGCAGCAGTCGGTGCTCGTTCCGTACGCCGATCCGCCGTTGGGACACCAGTCGGCAGCGTAAGCGCGACAATGGGTGAATGACCGAGCTGCAGATCCGCGAGGCGACGTCGGACGATGCCCAGATGTGTGGGCGCGTCCTGTTCGACGCCTTCGAGGGGCTCGCCACGCGCCATAACTTTCCGATCGAAGCGGGCACGCCCGAATTCGCCGACTTCCAGATCAAGGCGATGCTGGCCACCGACGGCATCTACGGTCTGGTTGCCGAGCGCGACGGTCACATCGTCGGCAGCGCCTTACAGGACGAGCGCGGCAAGATCGTCGGCATAGGGCCCGTGGCCGTTGACCCGGCGGTGCCGGACGCGAGGGTGGGGCGTGCGTTGATGAATGCGCTGCTCGAGCGATCGCGCGAGCGCGACGTCGCCGGTGTGAGGCTGGTACAGACGGCGTACAACTACCGGTCCTTCTCCCTGTACGCCAAGCTCGGCTTCGCCGTGCGTGAGCTGTTGTCCGTCTTCCAGGGAACGCCACGCGGGTCCGCGATTCCCGGCGCAGTCGTGCGTCCGGCGACACCGGACGAGATCGCCGCCTGCGACGAGATCTGCCGGCAGGTGCACGGCCACGACCGCCACGGCGAGCTGCAGCACTGGGTCAATATCGGCACCGCCCGCGTGGTCGAGCGTGGCGGCCAGATCACCGGCTATGCGACGGGTTTCGGTTACACCGGGCATGCGGTCGGCAAGGCCGACGACGACGTCATCGCGCTGCTGGCCAGCGCCGACGAGTTCACCGGCCTCGGGTTCCTCGTGCCGTCACGCAATACCCGCCTCATGGCCTGGTGCTTCGATGCTGGGCTGAAGATCGTCCAGCAGTCGACGCTGATGACGAGCGGGCTCTACAACGAGCCGCAGGGCGCGTGGCTGCCGTCGATCGGCTACTAGTCTTAAATGCGTGGCATTTCCTCTGGCGAAGGGCTTCCAGCGCATCATCCACGAATTCGGTGCCAACTCCGAAACCCTGCGCAGCCGCCAAACGGGCTGAACCTATCCTAGCGATGGAGAAACGGCTCGGCTTCGCGGTCTATCTCCCTGAAGCCCCGGGATGACTGTCACAATCTGGTGAGACCCCGAAGAATCCTCGCAAATGGGATGCTCGCCGCCACGCCCTTTCGCAGGCTCGGTTGCAGCGTGCTGAGGTTGCAAACGACGATGTAGCGCACTCCGTGGTCACGCCATTCTGCTGCTTGCTCGATAACTTCGTCGGGTGTCCCGGTCAAGAGGCATTCTTTCAACAGTGACGCCGGAACTTTCGCTGTGTAGGCCAGCGCCGTCTGCTCGTCCATGGTTTGCGGGATCAGATCCTGTGCGCCGGAGAAGTCCGCTCCGAGCGGATGCTGTACGCCATGGCGCGCCCAGTCCTTGGCGGATACGTTAAACGCGAACGATTTCGCGACGTCGGAGTTCAGCGCTTCGTCTACGTCGTCGCGGGTGCGGCCGGTGAACACGAACAGCCAGATGGCCGGCGTGATGGACATGGGGTCCCGACCAGCGTCGGAGGCCGACGTCCGCACGGCCCCTAGACGTTGTTCATACTCATGTGGTCGCTGCGGAAAGGCCGGGAACCAGGCGTCGGCGTAGCGTCCAGTGGCTCGCAGCATGCGCGGCCCATGGGCGGCGATCCAGATTTCAGGCCATTTCCCGCGGTAAGGCGGAAGGTCGAACACGGCGCCGTGCAGCGGGAAGTAAGGCGAGTGGCGCGAGATGAGCTCGCCGCCGGAGTCCCACAGCGCGCGGATCGTGGCAATGGCTTCTTCGAACCGGGCCACCGGCTTGTCCCAGTCCACCCCGTAGGGTTCATTGCCTTCACGTTCGCCGACGCCGATGCCGAGTATCGCCCGCCCGCGGGTCATCAGATGCAGGGTTGCGGCCGCCTGCGCGGTCACCGCTGGATTGCGACGGCCGGCATCAGTGACGCCCACGCCGAGCCGCAGCCGCCCGATCCGGTTGCGGGCGGCAAGGTGGCCGAGCATCGTCCACGGTTCGAGGGAGGCGTCGATCTTTGGTATCAGTTTCGCGGCGCCGAGGTGCTGCGGCGTTGCGATCGTCCGCGGCATCAAGGCATTCAGATGGTCGGGCACCCAAAACGAGTCAATACGGCTCGCGACAGCGGTCAGATAGTTGGCTCGCACCAATACAGTCGGGGAATGGCGAGCGTTCAGGAGCTGGTCTGCGAGACCGACTTTGAATCGAGAGATCCTTCTCACGACCTTTCATCGGCGTGTTCTTGTCTAGTACAAGCGATCTAGGAGTCCTCCTCCGCAGCGTTCGGCCCCCCGTACTTGGGCACGGATCGGCGCAAGGCGACCATCATGAAGGGTATTCCTACCTCGGTGAGAGCGCGCTCGAAACATGGGTTCCTGCCCTGAATCGGAGGGAATTCACCACAATCATCACGCTCGGCCGGGTCCCAACCGTCACGACACGCCGCGTCGACGGAGGTGCCCCAGAAATGGTGGTTCGCGGGAGCTGGCCTCATGAAACACCGCAAGGGGATCGGCGTACGGAACGAGCACCGACTGCTGCCGGCATCCGACATCGCCGAACTCGTCCCGGTGCAGGTTCGGTTATCGGTGACGATTTACGCCCCTCCGCCCCCAGCTCCTCCGCCGCTGCTATTGAAGGGAAAAATATCGGTATGCGTGCCGTCCATACGGCGAGGAGAGAGTGATGAGTATGGGCTCGGTTCTCGATCATGCATTAACCCCCGCAGGACCAACCGCAGCCCTCGGAGCATCCTCTGGAGCCAGTTTCCCGAATGGACCGGCGCTGCCGAGGACCCGTACGGAATTGGCTCCCTACGAACGTAGTGCTCCATATGCCCAGCGTAGTCAGCACCTGATACACACGTGCCCGACTGCTCCGCGTGCAACAACACCGTGATCAATGTCCTCTGGGGCATCCGCTATCGGTGACCGTCAATCGCTCCCGACAGGGCGGTCGGCCACCCCGCCCATTCCGTCGGCGATTCCTTCGCCGGGTCGCTCAAGCGGCACGGATACTGACTGTGTGGAGCGGGACGAGGCGATCGCGACGAATCGGATACAGCGCGGTACGCCGGTGGCCTACAGGGGGGAGGACACCGACCGCGACACAATCCGGCGTCGCGACCTGCCCTGCTATTTCATGGACATCCAGGGCGAATCACCGACCCGACGCTGCAACACGTCCAGGTGGATTGGGTGGGTCTCGAGGATGAGCCAGCGAGCTTCGCCGTCGGATTCTGCCCGGCCACCGTCGACGGTGGATGGGCCGGTCCTACGGTGCCGGGGTTGGCAGAGATTTCGGAGGACGAGTTCAGGGTGCGGAAGCAACGAATTGAGAGCGGCCAGCGCCCCCTGCCGTGACCCGCTCCAGGCGGTGTCCGGTCATGGATCGTCATTCGGTGCTCCGATAGGCGTTCCTGTTGCCGAGCGTGTCTCGACAGCCACGCTGCCGGTTGATCAGGATTTGATGAAATGAGCGTTGATCACGACGTGGGTGGCGAGGCGCGAGCCCTTTTTCGTGTAGGTCAGGCCCCAGCTGCAGCGGTCGAGGTGTACTTCGGCGGTGACCGTCGCGGAGTCACCGGGGTAGGGTCATCGGTGTAGTGGACGGCACACAACCCGGGTCGGGACTGCGCTTCGACGTGCTCGGCCCGGTGCAGATGACGATCGACGGGATCGCCCCACCGCTGGGTGGGCCGAAGCAGCGTGCCGTCCTCGCCGCCTTGATCATCAACCGCAACCACCCGGTGTCCGCCGACGCCCTCGCCGACCGGGTGTGGAATCATCGGCCGCCGCCCGAGGCCCGGGCGAGCCTGCAGGTGTTTATCTCGAATCTGCGCCGAATGATGCGCCACGCCGGGATCGATGCCCGGGCGGTGCTGGCCAGCGCGCCGCCGGGGTACCGGCTGATCGTGCCGGACCAGGGTTGTGATCTGGGACGATTCCTCGCCGAGAAGCGGGCCGGAATCCAGGCCGCCGCTGCGCGTCGATTCGAGGACGCGAGCGGGCACCTGGCCGCCGCGCTCGCCGAGTGGAAGGGCACGGCTCTCGCCGATCTCCGGGATCTGGAGTTCGCCGAGACGTTTGCCGCCGCGCTCGAGGAGGAGAGGGTGTCGGCCCTCGCGGCCCGCGCGGAAGCCGAGATCGCGTGCGGGCGCGCCGAGGCGGTGATTCCCGAGTTGGTGTCCCTCGCGTCCGTTCATCCGCTTCGTGAGCCGGTGTGGGGTCAACTGATCACCGCACTGTACGTGTGTGGTCGACAGTCCGACGCCCTCGAGGCGTGTCGCCGGCTGCGCTCGAACCTGGCCGAGGAACTCGGCATCGATCCGGGCCGTGACCTGCTGGAACTGGAGGGCCGCATCCTGCGGCAGGAACCGTTGGCGGTGGTCGAGACCGCGTGGGCGACCGCCGCCCATACGGTCACCGTCCTCGAGACGCTCGAACGCGCCCTGGCCGCGCAGCTGCGTGATCGTGAGGGCCGGGCCTTTCGAATCGGATCGGCGGGGGTCAGGATCGGCCGGATGCCCGACAACGACATCGTGCTCGCCCAGAGCAAGGTCAGTCGGCACCACGCGATCATCGTGGACACCGGGATGAACTTCGTGTTGCGGGACCTGCGGTCCTCGAACGGTGTGTATGTGCGCGGCAACCGCGTCGTCGAGAGCGTCTGGCTCACCGACGGTGACATCATTCGGCTCGGCGACACCGAGCTCGAATTCCAGATCGTGGTCGAATAGCGCCGCACCTCCCCACCCCCGACGGGTGCAGGGTCATGACACCCGATCGGTACCCCCGCCTCGTCGGCATTCGCCGCCGCAAACGCTCCGGGTGCCGGTCGCGGCAGCCACCGTTGGGGGAGAGCACCGAGGGGCACACCCCGCCGAACCGGTTTCGCCCCGGGTGCGGCACCCACTCACCCGGGGCGTGCGGTCGGCGGCATCAGATCGGGAGCGCGTAGGTGTACTGCGGGCAGTACACCGTCACGGCGTCGGCGATGATGAAGCCCACCTGGTACGGCGAGTAGGAGGAGGACTCACTCAGGACATCCAGTCCGATGTCGTAGAAGCCGTAGCCGCTCTCGAAGTCCCCGCAGACCGCGTAGGCGGCCGCCACCATGTAGTAGGCCGAGCCGTAGGGGATGCCCTCCTGGTCGAGGGCGGTGAGGTAGACCTCTTCCGGCGCGCGATGGCTGGTGGCGTTGGCGACCCCGAGCCCTCCCACGGCGGCGACGCCGAGCACGGCGGTGACGGCGGCGACGCGAGCGGCGGACTTGACGGTCTTGGGGAACATGGCGGGTCCTTTTCTGGGAGTGCTTGGCGGGTACGAAAAGGATCTGGGATGTCGCTTGTCGGATTCTGAACGAAAACTTGTGATGGTCTCCGCGAACTCGACGCGGCCTGGCGCCGGTCACAGCGGGAGGACCGCCGCGTCGATGTGATGCCGCGTCGCCTCGGCGCCGTGGTCTCGTCGGATCCTGAGCCGAATTGTCCCGGGTCGGATGTGCCGCGCGGCCGGGTCGATCCATTCAGCCGTGCTTTGGATACGCGATGCGCGCCAAGCCCGGTCTCACCGTGCGCCGGACGATGCCGGGGAACCGAGCTGGGTAAGCGGCCACGCCGGGGTCGAGTTCTGGTTCAGGGCGAAGGGGTCGTGGCGCTGGTGGAACGCCGTGGGCCGGCGGATGCACCCGGCTCTGCCGCTACGGCCGAGGTGAACGATGTGGGCGACCGACTCTGCCGCCCCGTGAGTCTGCGGAGTCCTACACTCCGAGTGGCTCACAGACAGCGCAGCGGTCCGACCGAAGGCGGTGGTGCCGATGGGTGGTGCGGAACTCGAGCCGGGTGACGTGTTCGCCGGCTACACCATCCAACGGGTGTTGGGTGTCGGCGGGATGGGCGCCGTGTACCTCGCTCGCGATCCTCACCTGCCCCGGAACACCGCCCTCAAATTGCTGGACCGGAGCCTGACCACCGACGACTGTTTCCGCTCCCGCTTCGAGCTCGAGGCCGACCACGCGGCACGCCTGGAACACCCGAACATCGTGTCCGTCTTCGACCGCGGGCAGGAAGGAAATCAACACTGGATTGCGATGCAATACGTCGCCGGAACCGATGCCGCGGTGGCGCTGCATGAGGGTCCGATGGACCTAACGCGTGCCGTGCACATCATCGCTGAAACGGCCAAGGCCCTGGACTATGCTCACGAGAACGGCGTGCTGCACCGCGACGTCAAACCGGCGAACATTCTGTTGGGCACCTCGGGCACCGGGCAACCCGAGCGGGTCCTGCTCACCGACTTCGGTATCGCCAAGGCCCTCGACGAGACCCAGCACCTGACCAGAACCGGGTCGCTGGTGGCCACCCTGCAGTACTCGGCGCCGGAAGTCTTCGCAGGCATTCCACTCGACGGTCGCGCAGACGTGTACTCGCTGGGATGCACACTATTTTGCCTGCTCACCGGCCGCCCGCCGTTCACCGGAAGCACGCAGGAAGTCATGCGCGGTCATCTCAATTCACTCGCGCCGCGGATCAGTGCTGTGCGCTGTGATCTTCCGCCGGCCATCGACGACATCGTCGCCGCAGCGTTGACGAAACGCCGCGAAGACCGGCTGCCGACCTGCCGCGCACTCGCGGCAGGCGTTCAGCTCGCCCTGTCGAACGTGCAGTCCTCGCATACGGCCCAGTCCACCAGTTGGCCAACGCAGACGACGAACGTGCACGGCACACCTCATGCCCAGACGACTCGGCGGCCGACCTCACCACAGCATGGACCACCACCGCCCCGGCCGACACCGCAACCACCCCCACCGCAGACGGTCAGCGTTCCACAGCGGCGAAATCGGGTGCGCGTTCTGCTTGCGCTGGCCGTCCTCACACTCGTGGCCGTCGGTGCCGCAGTTGCGTTCATCTACTGGGGAAACCGGTCACCGACGCAGACCACGCTGCCGTTCAACGGCCTCAACTCGCCCGTCGGCGTGGCCGTCAACACCGCCGGAGATCTCTTCGTCGCCGACACCAACAACAATCGAATCCTCAAACTGGCCGCGAACTCCGACGACCAGGACGTACTCCCGTTCACCGATCTCGACCACCCCTCGGGGGTCGCGACCACTGCCGCCGGCGACGTCTTCGTCGCCGACACAAAGAACAATCGGGTGCTGAAACTCGATGCCGGAGCCGAAACCCAGACGGTGCTCCCGTTCACCGACCTGGCCGGACCCGCCGGAGTGGCGGTCAGCGACGCCGGACACCTTTTCGTCGCCGACAACAACAACAACAGGATTGTCGCGCTACCCGCCGGCGCCGCGAACCAACAAGTGCTGCCGTTCACGGACCTTCACGGTCCGGTCGGGGTGGCGGTCAACACCACTGGAGACGTATTCGTCACCGATACCGACAACCACCGCGTGGTCTTTCTTCCCGCCGGCGGAACCGACCAGACCGTGCTGCCGTTCACAACGCTGGCCTCCCCTACCGGTGTGGCGGTTGATTCCACGGGTGATGTGTTCGTCGCCGACTACCAGAACCGTCGTATCGTCGAACTTCCAGCGGGTGCCGACACCCCGACGGTGGTGCCGTTCACCGGTCTGCACCGCCCGATCTGGGTCGCGGTCAGGGCCACCGGTGATCTCTACGTCACCGATGGCAACACGGTGTTGCGACTGCCGAACGACCGTTGATGTCGTCCTTCCGACCGGTCACGGTCAGCCGCCACCATCTACTTGGAACGAACCTGGCCAGCTTCCATAGCCCACGGACGTGACGCCGTTCGATGTCGAACCTTCGTACGAGCTGAGACCCGGCGAAATCTGGATTATCACTATTCCGCCTGCCTGCTGGGAAATCACTCCCGCATGCACACCGGCCGTGCACACGCTGGAGTCATCCGTGTAGGTGCCCGAGCCCCACACGGTGCCGAAAGCTCCACCCGGCGGGCACTCGAACGACGCTCGTCCTCCGTCCTGGCCCCGGAAAGCCTCGGCCGTCATACTCCAGTCAGCTGATGGCGGAGGCTGCGTGACCGGCGGCTCCACGGTCGTCCTCGGTGGTGGGGGCGGCTGCGTCCGCTGGGGTGGCGGCGCGACCGTCGTCCGCGGTGGGGGCGGCTGCGTCTGTTGAGGCGGCGGCGCGACCGTCGCCCGCGGTGGGAGTGGCGGCACTGTGGTCCGCGACGTCGTCGGTTGCTGCTGCGGTGTCCCGCTGCCGACGTTGATCACCACAGGTGCCCCCGTCACTATGTTGATGACCGTGAGCTGGGTGACCGGCGCGGGTGCGGGCTGCACGACGATGATCTTGTCCGGCGCGAAACCCGGCCACCGCTGCCCGGTGTATGTCGGGGCTGCTGTGGTGGGCTGCGGCGGCAACAGCGGGTTCCCGCACTGGCACCGAACCCGTGGCACACCGCGGTCGTCGACGAGAACTGCCGTCCCGGCCTGCAGCACGGACTGCAGTGCGGTCGGTCGGTCATTCTCGTACCCGTGGTTCGTCACCCGGGTGTCGGAACCGAGAATCACGGGCGTGAGCGACTCGACATAGGCGCGGATGTCGGTGACAGTCAACACTTCGCCGAACGCGTTCCGCTGTCCCGGATTCTGCTCGAGGAATCCGATCAGTTTCAGCTTGTCGCAGACCGACAACTCGAGGGAGCCACCGTAGATTCCGGTTCGGTCGCCCGGCACGGCAATCAACCCGGGCCGGCCCGGATCCGGCGCACCGGCAGCCACCGTCGGCATCGACTCCGGCAGCGTGGTCGGCGCATCGGGGGGCACCACCGGCGGCGTCCACGGAAACGGCCCCTCGGATGCCGCCGCCTCGAGCAACACCTCACCCTCATCCGCGTCGCCCCTCACGAACAGCAGATAGCCGCCGACGAGCACTCCGATCAGCACGGCGGCGAGCAACCCGAACAACAGAGGCCACCGGCCACCACCCCGCGAACGACGAGGTGGCGGTGGGGGACCCGGGGGACCCGGGGGCTGCCCACCGGCGGGCGGCCATTGCTGGGCGTGCGGTTGCCACTGCTGGGCGTGCGAGTGCCACTGTTGGCCCTGAGGTTGCCACTCGGGCCCACGGGGTTGCCAGTGCGGACCGCCTGGCATACCCGGATCGTCGCTCATGGTGCACCGCCGTCGACCATGCCGCCGTATTTTCGCCAACGATACCCCCGAAAACCGGGTCCCACGAGACCCGGTGTCGATGGGCGCAGGGTGGCTCTCCGGCGTGCGCGGGCGGTAACTAGCAACCCTGTCAATGAGTCCACGGACCCGTTGACCGCGCCTAATTCCCGATTCCTGCGGCAGCGACGCCGGCGGGTGAGGCGTGCACCGGACTTTGCGGCGAGGTATTCGTCGCTGGAAAACGCCTCCCGACCAACCGTCGCTGCGGGCGGACAGTCGGTCAGGCAAGGACATCGTGTTCGGCGAAGGAGGCGTCGGCGGGATATGGGTGACCGGACTGCCCACCAGAATCCGGTGACGCCACCTCAGGTGACCGTGACCGTTTGGGCGACGGCTCCGCTGCTGTCGCACACCACAGTCACGGTCTGGTCGCCGGGAGGAGTGCCGAAATACAGAGTGAGAGAGCCGGTGTCATCCGCCACTCCGTCGAGGAAGAGTGCCTCGTTCGCGTCGGTGGTGGCTATGCATGTCTCCCCGGGCGCAGCGCCGGTAATGAATATGTCGGCACCGCCGGGGCCGCCATAGATGTTGGCGTAGTAGCCCTGGGTGGGTCCGGGTCCGGGCGCGGGTGCTGGTCCCGGACCGGGGCCGGTGGGTGCGACCGTGACCCATTGGCCGTAGCCCCCGCTGCTGTCGCACGCCAGAGTCACCTGGTGGTCGCCGGGCTCGGCTGGAATAAAGATGGCCAGAAACCCCGCGTCATCCACCACGTCGCCAAAGGTGTAGCCGTTGTCGGTGACCAGGCAGTTCTCCCCGGGCGTACCGTCGGTTACATACACTTCAACTTCGTCGGCACCCCCATAGACCTCAACGGTTGCGGCCGAGGATATCCCGTGACCGAGCAGCACCAGGGGAACCGTGGCGCCGACACACACCGCGGCGCGAAGGCCGGTGTGTTTCATGATCGAACCGGCGATTCGGGGAGCCGGTGTGGCGGTGGCGACGCGAGCGGCGGACTTGACGGTCTTGGGGAACATGGCGGGTCCTTTTCTGTGAGTTGCCTTTGGCGGGTACGAAAAGGATCTGGGATGTCGCTTGTCGGATTCTGAAGGAAACCTTGTGATGGTCTCCGCGAGCTCGACGCGGACCCGGTGCCCGGTCCAAGCGGGTGGCCGGCGGCGTCGACGGGCTCGGGTTCGATGCCGCCTCGCATCGGCGCCGTGGACCGGAAGGTCTCGGCGGAGATCCTTGACGCGGCACGTGCCAGCGTCACCACATCCCGTGCCCGCGTTACGATCAGCGCGCAGACCCGTCGACCCCACCGATCGAACGGTGCGCCCCGTGTTGTCGCCGCCTCACCGAACGCGTGCCGACCGAGCTGGCACCGAGCCGAGTCCTCGGCATCGAGGAGACTCGCCGCGAAAGCCCGGTGCGAGCACCGCACCCAGGCCGGGCGGTGAGGGCGGGGTGACCGGTGGGACACAGGGTTCGTCGATCTCGACGTGCATCCTGGGGTTGCTGGGGCAACCGACCCGCCGCACCGGGGCCGCCGCCGCCGGCTGGCTGCCCGAACGGCGGTCCCGAGTGCGCGACCCGATCGAGTTCGCGGCCGTATACTTCACGCAATGCCGCACACCGACCATAGAGTTTGGGCGGATCCACGAAAACCTTTCGAGACCCCGCCGCCCTCCGCCGGCACGGCAGGTAACCCGCCACCGAAGAGGTTTTCGTGACTCGCCCACCGCACGGTCACCAACAGTGGCCACCCGGCGACGCCCCGCGGCCCGGGCCGAGGGGCCCATTGCCGCGCACGGTGAGGGTGGTCGGACTCGCCGTGGTCGTCGGACTCGGACTCGCCGTGGTCGTCGTCTCGGTCGGCATCGTCGTGCTCGTTGCCTTCTTCTCGACGCCAGGCGAGGTGAGGCCCGTCCTCGCCATTGGCGACTGCATCCGGATCCTGAAGATTTCCGATAATACCGTGTCGGAGATCGAATCCGGCGAACGCGACTGCTCCGATGTGGAGGCGACGTTCGAAATCGTGGACAAGCTTCCCGGATCTGCGTATTGCGGTACGGGGTACGCCAACCAACCCCTCCAGGAGTACACCACCGAGTTCTTCGATTCATATCATCTAGTCGGAACGTTGTGTCTGATGCCGAATCTACGGGCGGATACCTGCTACGACATCGAACGCGAGGTTCGCTACTTTCCCGCGCCGTGCGGATCGTCGCCCACCGTGGTGAAAGTTGCGAGCCGCGCCGACGGCACGGCCGATCAGTCCGAATGTGTCGGGATCGAGACCATCAAAGTTGCTGTCTACGAGAAGGATCCGAAGAGAACTTACTGCCTCGTCGACGCGCACGGTTGATCGGTGCTCGTCTCGCACCCCGCCGCCGCGCAACTGTGATGTCTGTGGACGTTGCAGTTGTCGAGAACGTGACGAGCGGGGCGGGTGTGGCCGCTCCTGCCGGTGGGGTGTTCCCGGCGGATGGGGTGTTCGTCGAGGTGCGTGAGGGTGAGGCGTGGACGGCGGGCTGGCTGGTCGCGGACCGCACCGACGTGGCGGCGTTGTCGGTGAACGGTGTCGCCGAGGCCAAGCGCCTGGTGTCGGTGGCGTTGGTGCCGCTCTCGCCGGATGCGCCGGTGTGGCAGGGGCGGGTGCGCCCGGATCAGGTGGTGGTCGCGTCGTTGCAGCGCCCGGTGCCGGTGTGGTGGGAGCGGATCGCCGCGTCGTTGGCGGACGCGATGCGCGATCGCCGGGAGGTGGCGTGGTTGCGTGAGCACCTGCAGGCCAACCAGAAAGCACACGCGGACTGGGTGGAGCACATCGCGAAGGACGCGGGCACCTGGGCGGACGAGAACAAACCTGTGCAGTGAATTCGATCGGTTCATGGAGGAGCACGGGCTGCCGCCGCGCAGCCGGGAGTTCACTGTCGAGGCTTTGGTAACGATCACCACGAAGGTGTCGGTGTCGGTGTCGGCCCGGTCCGAGGAGGTCGCCGAGGACGAGGTGCTGGCGCGGGCTTTGGGTCGCCGGATCGGTGGGTTCCGCCGTCACGGCCTGGACCTGCGGGAGTACACGGTGACGGAGGTGCAGGGATGAGCGCGCCCGCCAGCACGGTGACCGCGCAGGCGGTGCGGATCGGTGTGGACGGGCGTCTCGAGGTGATCGACCTCGGGGTGTGGGAGAGCACCGGGGCGGCGATCCGGTCCGCGATCGGGTGCCGTTGGTTCGACCGGCTGGGCCGGGAGCTGGATATGTGGGTCGACGACGAGGGCGCTATGCAGGCCGATGCCCAGGTGAATCTGATGGCGACGGCGATTGCGCGCGCCCACGGGGCGATCTGGCAGCCGTTCTGCGGGGCCGTGGTGTTCGGGCGGCCCATGACGGCAACGGGGCCACGGTGGGCATGTCTGACGCCCAGAAGGATGCCCTGCTGACCGGTGCGGTGTTCGCGCCCACCGTGAACCACTGACCTGGGAAGGAAACCCCACGATGACAACGACGACGAACACGAATATCCCGACCCCTGCCGAGGTCTACATGTCGCAGGGCGAGCGCGCCCTCAATCGCGGCACCCACTTCATCGAGGAATCGATCTGGGTCTACCTGATGCGGACTGGGACGGCATCGATCGGTGGGTGCTCGATCCGGTGACGGTGGACGGCTGCGCGCTGGACTTCGGCCTCGAGGACGGTGCCCGCAACAGTGAGTGCGCCGGGTCGGCCTCGAGGCGGCGGAAGGTGCGGGTGACCTTCGCGGCGGTGACGGTAGATTGACGGCGACGGTGCTCTTTCCGACGCACCTATCAATGTCCGTTTTGCCTGTAGTTCACCGCGGTGAACTACAGGCAAAACGGACAGCATTCTATGTTGGCTGCATGCGCAGTCGGACGCGTATGTTTTCGACTCTCCGGGTAGTGGTGATGGGGTACCGGCGGATGAAGGACTGTCCGGCTCGCTAGCTATCAGGGCGGTGGTGCTGCCGCGAAAACCTGGGGTCGGTGATCATCCAAGGTGATCGCCGGCAGGGGTAGACCTTCCTGAATTGTTTGGCGACTGCCGCGTCGCAGCCGAACCCCGCGATGATTTGCCAGAGCCTTTCCGTGAACAGCGTCGGCGGTATCCCGAATCGGATGAAGACTTCCTCCTCCGGTGCGCCGCCGAATGGTGCCCAGACGTGGGCAATTCGAGGATGTCTTCCGCGTCCTTGCTCGGCCGCGGCCGCCCGCTTCGATGTGACTCGGCCCCTCGCCGGTCGCGCCATCGTCGGTACCTGCGGAGATCCGATTCGAAGGACCCGGCGTCGTGGGGGCAGGCGCCGGAGTCTCGCGGAACCTCGCGCTCCACCCGGTAGGGTCCCCTGACTG
The DNA here is from genome assembly GCF_026810085.1 of Rhodococcus sp. JS3073. Lineage (NCBI taxonomy): Bacteria > Bacillati > Actinomycetota > Actinomycetes > Mycobacteriales > Nocardiaceae > Rhodococcus > Rhodococcus sp. JS3073. The sequence continues at coordinate 1,058,878 of NZ_CP113952.1, forward strand.
GCTGTTCGAGCATGTGATCACCATTGTTCATCCGGATAGTGAAGGGACGTCAACGTGTTGCGGCCCCGTTGCGGGTCCCGGCCGCCTGGTAGGTCACGCCGCGGGTGCGTTCGGAGATCTTCTGTCCCTCGTGCGGTCGGTTCGCTCTCCGGTCCGGCGAGAATTGACGCTCCGTACCCCTGTCGAGGTGAGCGAGGCCCCCTCGGCGCGCTTGGGCCGAGGGAAGCGCACCGCATCGGGGAGTCGATGTCGGGGTTCGCCGTCGCCGAATTCGGTGAGGATCTTCCGTGTGGGCGACCCGCCGAGTGGGGCCGCACCGTCGCACGGTCGGGTATGTCGTCGTCGGCGTGATGCTGCGACACAACCTGTCTCCCCTTCTCGTGGCAGGGCGGGATCTACGCGCTGGTGATCTGGTCCCAGCCGTCGACGGATTCGGGGGTGCGGGGTGCGGGTCCGGTGTAGATGGCGGCGGGGCGGACGAGCTTGCCGAGACGTTTCTGCTCGAGGATGTGGGCGCACCAGCCGGCGGTGCGGCCGCAGGTGAACATCGCGGGCATCATGTGCGCGGGGACCTCGGCGAAGTCGAGGATGACCGCGGCCCAGAATTCGACGTTGGTTTCGATGGCCCGGTCGGGGCGGCGTTCACGCAGTTCGGCGAGGGCGGCCTGCTCGAGGGCGGCGGCGGCCTCGTAGCGGGGGGCGTTCAGGCGTTTGGCGGTGGCGCGCAGCACCCGGGCGCGGGGGTCTTCGGCGCGGTAGACGCGGTGCCCGAAGCCCATCAGCTTTTCCTTGCGGTCGAGGATGCCCTTGACCAGGGCGCGGGCGTCGCCGGACTTTTCGGTGTCCTCGATCATCGGCAGGACGCGGGCGGGGGCGCCGCCGTGCAGGGGGCCGGACATCGCGCCGATCGCCCCGGACAGGGAGGCGGCGACGTCGGCGCCGGTGGAGGCGATGACGCGGGCGGTGAAGGTGGAGGCGTTCATGCCGTGTTCGGCGGCGGAGACCCAGTAGGCGTCGATGGCGGCGACGTGGGCGGGGTCGGGGTCGCCTTTCCAGCGGACCATGAACCGTTCGGTGACGGTCTTGGCCTCGTCGATCCGTTTCTGCGGGACGGCGGGCTGGTAGATGCCGCGGGCGGACTGGGCGACGTAGGACAGGGCCATGACGGAGGCGCGGGCGAGTTGTTCGCGGGCGGTGTCGTCGTCGATGTCGAGGAGGGGTTGGTATCCCCAGATGGGGGCGAGCATGGCGAGGCCGGCCTGGACGTCGACGCGGACGTCGCCGGTGTGCACGGGCAGGGGGAACGGTTCGGCCGGGGGTAGTCCGGGGCCGAAGCGGCCGTCGACGAGCAGGGCCCACACGTTGCCGAACGTGACGTGCCCCTCGACGAGTTCTTCGATGTCGACGCCGCGGTAGCGCAGGGCGCCGCCGTCCTTGTCGGGTTCGGCGATGTCGCTGGTGAACGCGACCACACCTTCCAGACCGGGGTTGAAATGCTCAGGTACTTCGGGAGTTCGATTGGTGAAAATCGATGGTGCGCTCATCATGGTATTTCTTTCACTCGTGGTGGCTTGGGCGACTGCTTTGCGCCACTGGAAACAGAGCAATAGCTGCGACTCGTGTCGTGATCTCTGCCCGTTGCGGCACCGGGGTCTCGTGAGTCGAAGCAGTCGGCGGTGCGATGACACTGTTGATGCCAGCCTGCAAGGGCTGGCATCCGAATGGAGGGCGCTGAGAAGTCATGCTGGACACACGCTCTGGGTTTGTCAGCGTGGCGACATGCGGATTGCGCCGTCGAGTCGGATGGTTTCACCGTTGAGCATCGGGTTGGAGACGATATGCGCCGCGAGTGCTCCGTACTCGGAGGGATCTCCCAGGCGCGCCGGGTGAGGGACCTGCGCTCCGAGCGACCTTTGCGCCTCCAGCGGTAGTGAGGCAAGGAGTGGGGTCTTGAACAATCCCGGGGCGATGGTGACAACGCGGATCATCAACGATGCTAGGTCGCGCGCGACGGGCAAGGTCATGCCGGCGACTCCTCCTTTGGAGGCGGAATACGCGGCTTGACCGATCTGGCCGTCGAAAGCGGCAACTGATGCGGTGTTGATGATGACGCCGCGTTCGCCGTCGATGGGTTCGGTCTGGGCGATGCGCTCGGCGGCGAGACGCAGGACGTTGAATGTGCCGATGAGGTTTACCGAGATAACTTTTGAGAAGTCGGCGAGCGGAAAGGGACCGGACTTGCCGACGGTCTTGATGGTGTTGGTGATGCCGGCGCAGTTGATTGCCACGCGTACCGGGCCTAAGGTCTCCGCCACATCGAGGGCGGAGGAGATTGCTTGTTCGTCGGTGACATCTGCGGCTACGAATCTGACTCGCTCACCGAGTCCTTCGGCTATAGACACGCCGTGTGAGGTGGGAAGGTCGACGATGACCACTGCTGCGCCTTCGTGGAGAAGTGACTTCGCCGCGGCCAGGCCGAGGCCCGAAGCACCGCCGGTGATCACACAGACACTGTCCGGAATGAGCATTGTTGCGACTCCTGTTATGGGATCTGATCGGTGCGCCATCGGTTCCGAAGAACAGGTGACGGATGGGCCCGAGCAAGGTGAAGGATCGGTCGGATCGGGCTGGATCGACGTGCTGGTTCAAGCGATCGACATACCGCCGTCGACGGCGATTGTCTGCCCGGTGACGTATCCCGCAGCGGGAGAGGCCAACCACACCACGGTCGCGGCAAGTTCGTCGGGAGTCCCGATGCGCCCGAGGAGCATCCGCGGCTGCAGACTGTCCAGGTACCCGGGCTTGTATTGTGCGGTCATTTCGGATTCGAAGAATCCTGGGGCGACGGCGTTGACACGGATACCCTTCCGTGTGCCCCACTGTTGCGCGAGGTCGCGGGTGAGACCGATGACGCCGGCTTTGCTGGAGCTGTAGGCAGCCTGTGGAAGCGCAGCCGTTGTCAGGCCTAGGATGCTCGTGATGTTGATGATGGCGCTACCTGGCTCCATGACGGATGCCGCTGCTTGCGCGGCCCAGTACGTCCCGTGGAGATTGATTTCCATCACTGAGGTGAACTGTTCGGGTGTTTCCCGCAGCGCTGGCACCGCGGTTCCGATACCGGCATTGTTGATCAGCACGTCCACGCGGCCGAAGGTGTCGATCGCGGCGTCGATCATGGCCGTGCAGTCCTGCGGTGAGGTCACGTCGGTGACCACGGCGTGTGCTCGTTGTCCCGTCTCTTCGACCATGGTTGCGGTGGTAGCCAGTTTGTCGGCGCGGCGTGCGGCGAGGACCAGATCAGCGCCTGCCTCGGCGAACGCCCGCGCGAACGCGACACCTAGTCCCGAGGATGCTCCGGTGACGACGACTACCTTGTCGTCGAAGCGAAATTGCTCCAAGATCGGCATTGACGATTTCCTTTGTAGCGGTTTGCGGGTGGAAGCGCGTCTAATCACGAAAGCTTTGTGTAAAGCAGGCCTTCGGCAGTTCGTCAGGATGGAAGTTCGAAGGTGATGGTGCCGTCCGAGATCGACGATGTGCCGTCGGTGTCCTGGACGTCGAAGGCAACGGAGTCCTCTGACAGGGCCGCCGTGCTGACCGTGAGCGTGGCGCCGGGAAATACCGGTCCGGTGAACCGGCAGCCGATGCCGGTGATCACTGCCCCGGCTGGGAGAGCGCGGGCGCGAGAAATGGCGGAGACCGCCCGCGCGAGGGTCTCGGTACCGTGCAGGACGGTGTCGGGAAGTCCCGCAGCGCGCGCCACGCGGATGTCGGTGTGGATGGGATTCCAAATCCTCGCGCACTCGGTGTAGATGACCGCGTTGGTTGTGTCGACCGTGAACTTCGCGATGGGGGCGAGGTCGGTGCCGGGTCGTCGGGTGATTTCATGCGGATGGCCGGGTGTCTTGGAACCTTCGAGGCGTACGCCCCGGTAGAGCATGTGGAGGAGCGTCGTGACGAGCAACTCGCCATCTGAGGAGTAGGTCCGAAACCTGGTGGCGATGAGGGTCGCGTCGGTGCGCGCCTCTGCCAGGTACAGCTCGGCCTCGGTTCGTACCCGTTGCGCCGGACGCAGGGGAGCGTGCAACCGCATCTGATGGGACACATGCAGGCCCAACCTCAAAGTGTTGACGGTCAGTTCTATTCCCGGCGCGCCGTGTTCGACGAGCGGCCACTCGATGCAGACAGGAAAGACCGGATGGCCAACGATTCCGCCGGTGTGCTCGAGGTCGAAGAACTCGGGCCGGGTCTCGCCGACCGACGCCGCGAAGGCTCGAAGCCACCGGTCGTCGATCTCGTGCTCGACCGTTCGAACGAGGCCGGGGGTGTCCGCAGGTAGCACGCGGATGACGCGATCCTCGGTGATCACAGCACGACGCCCCTGTCAGCGGGTCCAAGGGGTTGAACGAGGCATGCCGTCGAGCATCGGAGCCGGGTGCCGTGGGTCGGGGCGTCGCGCCTGCAGCAGGCGAGTACCTGATGGGAAGTGCGTTTGCTCATGGTTCCCCCGGTTGTCAGGTGGTGAGTTGGCGTAGCCCGCGGGCTACGAGGACACGGACGGCTTCGTCGAGGCTCAGCGAGCTACGCTCCGCCATGTGCCCGTCGGTGAATCGGGCGTCGACTCCCGCGAGGATCACCGCGAGCTTCATCGCGCCCATCGCGAGGTAGAAGTTCAGATTGTCGAGATTGCGGCCACTGACCGTGGAGTAGTGCTCGGCGATGTCAGCGGCGGACATGAACCCGGGGTGTGCAGTGACTCCGAGGGCGACCGGGATGAGCGCGCGCTCTTGGTCGTCGAGATCGTGCCAATAGGTCAATGCCAGTCCAAGATCGGCGAGTGGATCGCCGAGGGTCGACAGTTCCCAATCCACGATCGCGTTGATGTGTGGATCTCGCTGGCCGAGGTCGACGATCATGTTGTCGAGGCGGTAATCGCCATGAACAATGGCGACGTCATTCGTCGAAGGGATCTGGCCGCCGAGATTAGTGAGGAGCTTGTCCATGTCGGGCAGTTCCTGTCGACTCGATTGCTGCCACTGAAGTCCCCATCGCCGCACCTGACGCTCGTTGAATCCATTGGGGCGGCCGAAGCCGCCGAGACCGACTTCGTCCGGAACCAGGGCGTGCAGATCCGAAAACGCGTTGACGAGAGCTGCGCAAAGACGCTGACGTTGCGGCGCCGCCAGTGCCCCGGTGTCCTCCTGAGTTCGAAGCACCGCGCCGGCGACGTCGGACATCACGTAGAAGGTACCGCCGAGAACGGAATCGTCACAGCACAGGGCGAGGGGTTCGGGAACGGGCACGTGCGTGTGATGTAGGGCGGCGAGCAGTGTCCATTCGCGCTGCATGTCGTGGGCGCTGGGCAGCACGCCGCCCAGCGGCGGTCGCCGCAGGATGACCGATTGGCCCTGGAACCGCAGTCGGTAGGTCAGGTTGGACAGGCCTCCGGAGATGGGTTCGGCGTACCAGCCTGCGAGATCGAATCTGTCCCCGACGGCGGATCTCAGCCAGCGGTCCACCGACGCCCGCGGAAGCCCGACGACTTCCTCTCGGTGTTCTTTCATGTTCTCGGCTACCCTTCTGTCACGACTGAATGATCGGTACACTAAGCCGCGACGACGAAACTCGTCAAGGTTCGAATGTTAGGGACAATAATTACTGTACGATCGGTACAGTCACGCGAACGTGAGGAAACCAACGTGAAAGCAATACAGATCTCGACGCTGGATGGCCCCGGTGCGGTGGAGTTCGTCGATCTCGACGAGCCTGTCGCGGCGGTCGACGAAATTGTCATCGACGTGAAGGCTGTAGGTGTGAGTTTCGTCGACGCCTTGATGACGCGCGGCAAATATCAGGTTCGTCCCGAACTGCCGTTCGTTCCGGGAGTGGAAGTCGCGGGTCTGGTGCGTTCCGCCCCGGACGGTGCGTCCGTCAAGGCCGGTGACCGATGTGCCGCGTACATCCCTCGCGGGGGATATGCCGAGGTTGTGGTGGCCAAGCCGTCGGTGACGTTTCCGCTGCCGGACGAGTTGTCGTTCCACCAGGGCGCGGCATTCGCGATGAACTTCCAAACCGTGCACTTCGCGCTGGTTCGGCGGGGGCGTCTGAAGGCGGGGGAGCATGTGCTCGTGCACGGAGCCGCCGGAGGTGTGGGCACCGCGGCCATTCAGGTCGCGAAAGGTCTGGGAGCGACGGTGACCGCTGTCGTCGATTCTGATGCCAATGTCGTGGTTGCCGAGTCCGCGGGGGCCGACGCCGTGGTGGTCGCTGGCGACGGGTGGGCCGAGTCCGTGCGGGCCTGTGCTCCAGGAGGCGTCGACGTGACGGTGGACCCGGTGGGAGGTGACTTCTTCGCTGACTCGATCCGACTCCTGCGTCGGGAAGGCCGCCACTTGGTAATCGGATTCGCTGCCGGCGGCATCCCCGAGATCGCAGTCAATCGGCTGCTGCTGAAGAATATCGATGTCGTGGGCGTGTACTGGGGCGGCTTCATCGAGCAGGACGAGTCCATCGCGGCAGAGTCCGCCGCCGAACTCACGCGGTTGGCGCGTGAGGGATTCATCCGACCTGTCGTGGGAAACGTGTACCCGCTAGCCGACGCTGCGCAGGCGCTCAGCGCGATGGAGCAACGTACCGCTTCCGGAAAGGTGGTTCTCGCGGTCGACGTGGTGGACTAGTCGATCACCGTGCTGAACTACTCCGAGTGATGAGGGCTCGCGGCCCGATATAGACAAGCGAAGGGACCATCAAAATGTCTGATGTCAAGCTGGGTAGTTCGACGCGTCGAACTACCCGCATCGGCGTGGAATCCCGGCAGCGCATCATGGACGCCGCGGCCAAACTCTTCGCCGAGAACGGCTATCACGGCACCGGTGTCGAGGAGATCTCGAAGGAAACCCAGCTGGGCAAGGGTGCGTTGTATCACCACATCGGGAACAAAGAAGCTGTGTTGTTCGAGATCTGTCACACGCGGATGTCGGATCTGCTGACCCAGTCGGGCCGAGTTCTGGCGATGGACAGCACCTACCAGGAGCGGTTTCGGGTACTGATGCGTGTGGCGTTGCGCAACATCGCCGACAACGTGGTGGAGTGGACGGTGTCGTTTCAGGAGTTCAAGGCTCTGACTGGGCAGCGACGCGTCGTGATCCAGGAGGCCCGCGAACGATACGAGAGCATGGTGGTCGAGGTGTTGGAGGGCGGTGTCAGGGCGGGGGAGTTCCGGGCACTGGACCCCCTGGTCACGAAGGGTATTCTCGGTCTCTATAACTACTCGTACTCGTGGATCCGCCCCGACGGTGACCGGACCCCAGAGGAAATCGCGGACCTGTTCAGCGATGCATTGCTGGAGGGAGTGCTCGAGCGTTGACCTTCGAGAAGACGGTGATCCGCTCGCAAATGTAGCCACTGCACACAGTCGATGAGAGGCCCCGGGCACGTCGCCCGGGGCCTCTCATTCGTCATCGGCTATCTGGTCTGCGGCACAGGCACATACGCATCACCACACGGTTTCGAGCAGCTCGTACACCACCGTCTCGTCCACCAGCCGAGGCGACTCCCGCACCACGATGTCGCCCAGCGTGGCCCGCGCCACTCCGTCCATCTTCTCGCGCCCGACCCCGAAGTCGGAGACCCGACGAGGAACCCCGAGCTCGTCGAGGATCCGTTCGAGCCTGTCGGCCGCCGGAAGGTCCTCGCCGTCACCTTGAACCTGTGCGAGCGATTGGGCCATGCGTGCCTGTTCGGCGGACGTCACCGGCTCGAGGAAGCGCATCACGTGGGGCAGCATGATGCACGAGGTCACTCCGTGCGGGATACCCACGGCACCGAGCTGATGACCGATCGCGTGGGACAGACCCAGTGACACGTTGTGGACGCCGATGATCGACATCCACGCTGCCTCGAGACATTTCAGCGCGGCGTCGTAGTCGTGCGGATCCTTCACCGACCGAGGCAGATTTTCGGCCAGCATCGTCAGGGCCCCATTCGCCAACGCCGTGGTGAAGGGGTGCGCGTTCTTGGCATAGGCAGTCTCCACCGCGTGGTCGAGCGCGCGAACTCCGGTGGTCGCCCAGAGGTCGCGGGGGGTGTGAGCGCAGAATTCGGGATCGAGGAAGACCACCTGAGGCGTCGCTTCGAGGTAGACGGTCAGGTCCTTGGTGTCGCGGGTGTGGTCGACCGAGCCGGCGAAGCCGTCCCATTCCGCCGCGGACAGCGTCGTCGGCACCGCGAAGACGGGCATCGGTTTTCCGGTGAGGGGCCGCTGTCGAATCGTGTTCGGGTACTCGAATACCAGGTAGTTACGAGCAAGGTCCTCGACCGACTCCGAACCTTCGCAGAGCCCGATCGCCGCCAGCTTCGCGGCATCGACCGGCGACCCGCCGCCCACGGCGACGAATGCCTCTGCCTGCGCGGACTTCGCCGCGGTGATCAGGTCGACGATGAGTTCGACGGGATTGTGTGCCTTGACCTGGTTGTATGTCCCGACCACGCGGTCGCCGAGGTCGGCCGCCAGTGCTGCGAAGGCCTCACTCGATCCCACCGAGTGGCCTGTCACCAGAAACACACGCTTGAGGTCGCGGCGGTCGAGTTCGGCGCCGATTTCGCGCACCGCGCCAACCCCTTGCACGACCGTCTCCACTCGCGGCATTTCGAATTTCACAATCTCCGGCATGACCAAACACTCCAAGTCTCTGTGCGTGAACGCATGGTTGCGTGACCAAAAATGTACCGTTCATTCAAGGGAGAGTCTATGGTATCTGCCGAAAAACTGTGACTCTTGACACGGGACCCGGTTCATGCGACCGTACTGATCGGTCCACTCGCAAGGGTGGCCTTGAGCGGGGGCTAGCGGCCAACTGGAGGAAATGACGTGTTCAAGAGAGCGGCTCTCGTGGGAGCCATCGCCATAGTGTTCGGAACGGTGGGATGCGGTTCCGATGGTGGTGCGACGAGCTCGGGCGCGGGCGATAGCGAGTCTGCGAGGGCCTTCCTCACACACGCTGAACAGGTGGCGAAAGCCGCGTCGGGCGAGATTGCTCTGACTGTGCCGACAAGTGGACCTCCCGCAGTCAAGGACAAGACGATCGTCACTATCCCGTGTTCTGCTGCTGCGCAGGGCTGCAAATTCGCGGTCGATCAGTTCGCAGAAGCCGCCCAGGCCATCGGCTGGAAGACGATCATGATCGACCCGGCCGGCGACCCCGCCAAGATGGCCGATGCTGTCAATCGGGCAGTCAGCATGAAGGCGGATGGAATCTTCACGGTCGCGATCGACTCCTCCACGATTCAGGCTCCACTCAAGGCGGCGAACGAGGCCGGTATCGATACCATCTGTTTCTCGTGCATCGACGAGCCGGAACTGTTGGTCGACGAACTTCCCGCAGCCACCCAGCACGAACAGGACGGTTACGCGCTCGCTGCGCAGGCCTTCATCGACAGTGGCGCGAACCTGAAGGCAATCCTGCTGCAAGACAGCGAATTCGGAAATACCATCCGCCGCCAGCAGGGTGTTGTGAAATTCATCGACGAGTGCAAGGCTGCGGGTGCCAGCTGTGAACTGGTCGGACAGCAGAACTTCCTCGTCCAAGACATCAGTACGTCACTGCCCAAGCAGACCGTCGCCCTGCTTCGGAAGAACCCGGGATGGAACGCGCTGTTCGCGCCGTACGACGCGCCCCTGACGTTCGTACTTCCTGAACTGCGGTCGGCAGGACTGGTGCAGGATGGCCAACGCGCATACGGCTTCGATCCTATCGACCTCAATGTCAAGTGGATCCGCGACGGGGACGTCGAGGCCGGTACGGTGGCCTCGCCGTACAAGTGGATCGCCTACGCGGGCGTCGATCAATTCAACCGCGTGTTCGCCGGCGAACAACCCGTCGACCAGGGCGTCAAGGACAAGCTCGTGATCAAGAGCAATGCACCCGGCGAGGGCGAGACCTATCTCGGAGACAGCGACCCCGCCGCCGCGTTCACCCAACTCTGGGGCGTCTCATGACCTCGGACCCGGCAGTAGGCGGAGTGCACGCTGTCGAGATCCGCTCATTCTCGAAGACCTTCCCCGGCCAGCGGGCGCTCACCGACTTCGCTCTTGTGCTCGAGCCCGGCGAGATTCACGCACTCGTCGGTGAGAACGGATGCGGAAAGTCCACCTTCATCAAGTGCCTGTCCGGCTACCAAGCCCCGGACGGAGGCGCCGAATTGATTGTCCGCGGTGAAGGACTTGCGGTCCCGTACACCGCAGCCCAGGCCGTGGAACGAGGACTGGTCTTCGTACACCAAGACTTCGGGATTGTGCCGACCCTCAGCGTCATGGAGAACATGGCACTCGGTGCCGGGTTCGCAACCAGGGGCGGTCGGATCCAGTGGCGCACGCAAGCGAACAAGACAACGGAGGCGCTGGCGATACTCGGACGAGAGGACATCCCACCCCACGCGCTGGCCTCGACACTGTCAGCGAGCGAGCACGCGACCATCGCAATCGCACGTGCACTGGCGAGCGCGAAGGACGGCGCAAGTCTCATTGTGCTGGACGAGCCCACGGCCGCTCTGCCCCAATCGGAGGTGGACGCCCTGTTCCAGGTGATCCGACGTCTCGCAGAGCAGGGAACGGCCGTCCTCTTCGTGTCCCACCGCCTGCAGGAAGTCTTCGATGTCGCCCATCGCGTAACGGTGCTCCGCGACTCCAAGAAGATCGGCACGTTCGACATCGCCGACCTCGACGAACGCACACTGGTACAAAAGATCGTCGGTCGTGACCTGGTCACGCTGTACCCCGAATCCGCACCGAAGGCCCGTCAGAGCGTGGTGCTCGAGGTCGAGGGACTGACCGCAACCCGGGTCTCGGACGTCTCGTTCACGGCGCACCGAGGCGAGATCCTCGGAATCGCCGGCCTGCAAGGATCGGGTCGCAGTGAAATCATCCGGTTGCTCTTCGGCGCGCAGCAACGCCGAAGCGGACGCATTCGACTCCACGGCCAGGACGTGGACTTCCGCCATCCCGCGAGCGCCATCCAGGCTGGAATCGCCCACGTCCCCGAGGACAGGATCCACCACGGTGTGTTCGGGCGCATGACGGTCGCGGAGAACCTCTCACTGCTCACGGTCGGCCGCTACTGGAAGTACGGGCGGATCCAAGTGGGACCCGAGACGAAGCGCGTTCGAGAGCTCATCGGGTCGTACGACATTCGCCCGGGCAACGCCGCGCAGATGATGGGCCGACTCTCCGGTGGCAACCAACAAAAGGGTGTCCTGGCCAAGTGGATCGAAATCAGCCCCACCATTCTCCTGCTCGATGAGCCCGCACAAGGCGTCGATGTCGGGTCCAAGAGCGACATTTACCACCTGATCGAACAGTGGGTCGCCGAGCACGGCTCCACTGTCATCATGGTCAGTTCGGATTTCGAGGACCTGAACGCACTCTGTCATCGAGTGCTGGTTCTGCGGGACGGGCAGTTGGTGGCAGAACTCGAAAACGAATCGAAGACGGTCGATCGAATGGTCGAACTCGCATACTTGAAGGACGCGGGATGAACACACCACAGACGGAAACCAAGACGTCACCGGTTTCGGCCGCCTCCACGGTCGAACCGCGTCCGCTCGCGCGCACTGCGCCGACCCCGACGAGTGTTCGCGCCGCCCAATGGGCACTACCTGTGATCTTGCTGGCGTTCATCGCTCTGTTTTCCATGCTGCAACCGGCAACCTTCGCGACCCAGGGGAACTTCACAACCCTCCTCGGATCCGAGGCGGTGCTCATTCTGGTCGCGCTGGGGGCGATGCTTCCGCTCATCGTGGGCCAGTACGACCTGTCGGTCGGTGCCAACATGGGCATGGCGTCGATTGCGGTTGCGATGGCGACGAGTGAACTGGGTTTCTCGACCGGCGGAGGTATTGCGGTCGCGATTGTCCTGTCGACCCTGCTCGGGTTCGTCAACGGGTTCCTGGTCGCCAAGATCGGCATCAGCTCATTCGTGGCGACCCTCGCGGTCAGCTCCCTACTGTCAGGAATCGTCATCTGGAGCACCGACGGAACGGTCATCGTGGACAACATCCCGAGCGCACTGACCGACATCGGGCGTAGTTCCATCTTGTACATCCCGATCCCGTTCCTCCTGGTGATCGTGATCGCGCTCGTGACGGGGTACGTCCTTCGGATGACCCCGACGGGACGGTATCTGTACGCGGTCGGCGGCTCGAGCGAGGCGTCAAGGCTATCCGGGTTGAGCGTGGATCGCCTGACCATCATGACGTTCGCCGCATCGGGATTGCTGTGCGGTATCGGCGGCGTCCTGCTGGTCTCCAAGTTGGGATCGGCCAACCCCACCACCGGGCCCGAGTTCCTGCTACCGGCTTTCGCAGCCTGCTTCCTCGGCGCCACATCGATCCGACCCGGCAGCTTCAACGTCACCGGCACAATCCTCGCGGTCCTTGTGCTGGCCGTGGGCTCGACCGGATTGCAGCTGATCGGTGTGCCGTTCTACATCGAACCGATCTTCGCCGGCGTCGTACTGCTCATCGCAGCCCTCGTTACTCGCTTTCTTCGAAAGGAACAGTCGTGACTACGGATCCGCGAATCCCCCCTCGCGACAGACTCGTCCTGCGGTACCTGCTCGAGCGTCGCGCAAGTGAAGATCCGGACAAGGTGTTCGTCATCTTCGACGGGGGTCCGACCTGGACCAGGGCGGAGTTGCTGCAGAACGTACGACAGACAGCGGCCTCACTGGAGTCCATCGGTGTCCGTCAGGGTGACAACGTCGTGTGTTGGTTGCCCAACGGTCCCGACGTCCTGCGCTTCTGGTTCGCAATCAACTATCTCGGTGCGGTGTTCGTGCCGATCAACACCGCTTACCGGGGCGGCGTGCTCTCGCATGTGCTCACCAACTCCGATGCGGAAATCGTCGTCGCCGACGCGGAACTGTTGCCGCGCCTGAACGAGATCGACGAACGCGGCAGAATCCGCCTCGCAGTACAGGTCGGCGGCGATCGCACCACCATCGGCGGAATCACGATCGTGACCGCCGACGAGCTTGCGGACGTCGGCGGCGAGCCGTCGGAACCGATCACGCCGATCGAGCCCTGGCATACCCAGGCAATCTTGTACACATCCGGCACCACGGGCCCGTCCAAGGGCGTCCTGTCCTCCTACATGCAGGCGTACGCCATGTTCGGACCGGAAACGATGCCCATCATGACGGCCGATGACCGTTTTCTGATCAACATGCCGGCCTTCCACGTCGGTGGGGCGACGCTGCTCTACGCGATGCTGATCAACGGCGGGTCGGTCGCGGTCGTCGACAGGTTCAGCGGCGAGCGCTTCTGGAGCCAGATCCGCGACACGCACAGCACCATGGTGTTTCTGCTCGGCGTCATGGCCAACTTCGTCGATCGCCGGCCACCCCGAGACGACGACGCCGACAATCCGCTCACCAAGGTGTTCATCGTCCCCCTCCTCGACGACATCGCGGCCTTCTCGGCACGATTCGGTGTCGACGTCTACACGATCTACAACATGACCGAGCTCTCGGCGCCGATCATTTCCGGCCCCAACCCCACCCAACACGGAACCTGCGGCAAGGCACGCCCCGGCGTCGAGATCAGGCTGGTCGACGACGCCGACCGGGAGGTGCCCATCGGTGAAGTCGGCGAAATCATCATCCGGACCGATGCCCCCTGGGCGATGAACCACGGGTACTTCCAGATGCCGGAGGCAACAGCCAAGGCCTGGCGCAACGGGTGGTTCCACACCGGTGACACCGCGCGACGGGATGCCGAAGGAAACTACTACTTCGCCGACCGGCTCAAGGACGCGATCCGGCGACGCGGGGAAAACATCTCCTCGATGGAAGTCGAAGCCGAAATCATGGCACATCCGCACGTCCGCGAGGCGGCCGTGATCGCGGTCGCCAGCGAAATCTCCGAGGACGAAGTGATGGCAGTCGTAGCGCCAGTCCCCGGCACCACACTCGACCCCGTCGCCCTGATCCGATTCCTCGAACCGAGAATGGCGTACTATATGATCCCCCGATACATCCGGCTGGTGGACGAGCTACCGAAAACTCCCACCGCCAAAATACAAAAGACCTCCCTTCGCGAGTGGGGCATCACCCCCGACACATGGGACCGGGAAGCCGCGGGCATCAAGATCGCGAGATGAGTCGGGAGACCGAATCCCACACCCTGCGGAGCCGCAGAGGTCGACGGCATAGTCAACGCCTCGACGAACACCCCCGAACTACTCGCACCACCGGGCAGGAGCTCACATGTCGCTTTTCGAATTCTCGGACCGTACGAAGAAGTATCAATCCGACCTGCTCGAATTCATGGACTCGCACATCTACCCCGCCGAGACCATCTACGACCTGCAGATGCGCGAATCGGGAGATCCCCATTTCCAACCACCGATCCTCGAGGAACTCAAAGCCGAGGCACGAGTACGTGGGCTGTGGAACCTCTTCCACCCGCACCCCGGCACAGGCCCCGGGCTGAGCAACCTGGAATACGCACCGCTCGCAGAGATCATGGGTCGCAGCCACCTTGCATCAGAGGCGTGCAACTGCAACGCACCCGACACCGGAAACATCGAGGTGCTCGAGCTATTCGGAACCGACGAGCACAGAGAAAGATACCTGAAGCCGCTCCTGGACGGAACCATGGCATCGGCGTTCGCGATGACCGAACCGGCAGTGGCGAGTTCCGATGCCACCAACATCGAACTGACCATGGAACGCGACAACGACGAATATGTACTGAACGGCCGTAAATGGTTCGCTTCCAACGCGTTGCACAAGAACTGCAAAGTGATGATCGTGATGGGAAAGACGGACCCCACCGCGCCCAAACACCGGCAGCAAACGATGATGGTCGTCCCCCTCGACACCCCCGGGGTCACCGTCCTCCGCGGACTCCCCGTCTTCGGCTATCAGGATCGGGAAGGCCACGCCGAGATCGACTTCACAGACGTGCGAGTTCCCGCGAAAGATGTCCTCAAAGGTGAGGGCGAGGGCTTCGCGATCAGTCAAGCCCGGCTCGGACCTGGACGCATCCACCACTGCATGCGGTCGATCGGTATGGCAGAGCGCGCACTCGAGCTGATGTGCACCCGTGCCCAATCCCGAACCACCTTCGGGCAACCACTGAGCGAACGTAGCAACATCCAGGACTGGATCGCCGAGGCCCGCATCGACATCGAGATGATCCGGTTGCTCACGCTCAAGGCCGCGCACCTCATGGACACCGTAGGAAACAAGGCAGCTCGCACCGAGATCGCGGCAATCAAGGTCGCTGCACCTCACATCGCCCTGAAGATCGTCGACCGAGCAATCCAAATACACGGCGGAGGAGGCGTCACCGACGACTTCCCGTTAGCCATGGCGTACGCGCACCTACGCATCCTGCGCCTCGCGGACGGTCCCGACGAGGTGCACAAGCGCGCAATAGCCAACTTCGAATTGCGCAAGTATCACAGTCCACGTGCCATCGCCGCGGAGACCGATGTCCTGCCGACGACCAACCGCAAGGTAGCGGTTGGCTGAATATGGTGACCCGGAGTCGGCCGGGCTTCCCCGAGGCAAACACACCCCGGAAGCGGGTGTCCGACGCCCGCGTCTCACTCCCACGTTATTGATTGTTATCGACTCAAGGAGCACAAGGATGAAAGCCGTCATCTACACACGGACAGGCGGCCCCGAAGTTCTGCAGCTGGTGGACAAAGCGATGCCGCAGATACCTGACGGCCATGTCCGCGTCCGCCTTGTCGTGTCAGGGGTCAACCCGACAGATTGGCGCAGCCGATCGGGCCAGTCGGCAGGAATGAAATTCGACGAGCAGGTACCGAACCAGGACGGAGCCGGATTCATTGACGCACTCGCCGACGACGTCGAAGGATTCAGTGTTGGGCAACGAGTGTGGCTGTGGGATGTGGCCTATGGGCGGCCATCAGGCACCGCCCAGGAATACGTGGTCATTCCCGCCCGCCACGCAGTAGCACTCCCCGATACCGCCAGCTTCGACATCGGTGCGTCGCTCGGCATCCCCGCTTTGACCGCGTACCGCACACTCACTTCAGCGGAAAGCGGCCCCAGCCAACTCCATCCGGGCGCACTCTCAGGCAACAGTGTCCTGGTGCACGGCGGAGCCGGCGCCGTCGGGCACGCCGCAATTCAACTTGCCGTGTGGGCAGGCGCAACCGTCATCACGACCGTGAGCAGTGCGGAAAAAGCGCAGCTCGCCCGCAACACTGGCGCTCACCACATCATCAACTACCGCACAGAGGACGTCGCCTCACGCATCGCCGCGCTGGCACCCAACGGCGTGCAACGAATAGTCGAGGTCGATCTGGCAGCCAATCTCGAAGTTGATGTCAACGTGATCGCACCGAACGGGACCATCAGCGTCTACACATTCGTCAACGGCGAAACACTGCGGACACCCTCACTTGGGCTACTCGTCAAGAACGTGCACATCAGCTTCACATACACCTATACGACAAGAGCCAACCAGAAGGAACTCGCAGTGGCCGGCGTGAACGCTGCCGTCGCTGACGGCGCAATGAAGGTCGGTACCGAGCACGGCCTACCACTCGAACGCTATGACCTCGACCGGACCGCGGAAGCTCATGCCTCAGTCGAACGAGGCACCATCGGCAAGGTACTCATCGACATAGGCTCGCACTAGTTCCGCCTCAGAGGATCGAGGCCCCCTACCGACAGATCTCCGAACCGCTCAAGAGTTCACTGATCCCAAACCGCCATCAGCCCTGGAATTGCCATGAATACAGCTCGACCCTCACAGAATCGACCCTCATCCACCACTGGGGTGGACCGGAACCCGATAATTATCGATCAGGTGCGTTTCCATCGATCGACTCGCTATCGAAGGCTCAGGCAGAAAAAGGCTAAGGAACGACACCGCCAGAGTGAGGCACAAGAAATCATCCGCTTCGCCCAGATCTGGATTCCCTTCGGCGGAGCCCCCACCGTCGAGATATTCCAAACATTTGGAATGTCTAGACAGCGATTCATCCAAAAGCTCTGGCAAAGCGTCCAAGACTTGGAATGCGACCCAACGTGCAGCGGCCAACTCGCGGAAACCTACCCCGTAGAGATCGCTCATCACCGAGAAGCCGAACGCTCCGATGTCCACCGGTAACCCCGAGCACGGCGAACTGCTGCAACGTGCGTATCGAGGTGCAGCGTGTAATAGCGTCATACGCCCCGAATTCGTTCCATCGAGAGCGTTCCCCGCTCACGGCGGTTCCGTAGAACATCAGGTCCGAAGCGGCCATTCAACGATGACTCGACCGGCCCGCTGGAACCTGCCACCCTCGACGAGAGCTTGCAGGTGCCGCCGTCCGCGCAACGAATGCGCAAGAACCGAGTCCGCGAGCCGCCGGATACCCGTAGAGGTGGCCTGGAGATGTCTACGGTGAGGAAATGCATGGTCGGTAACCTCCCGCACGAGTTGACCAGTTTCGTCGGACGCCGCCGCGAACTGGCGCAGACAAAAACGTCTGTTGTCAGTCACGCGACTGGTCACCATCACAGGGACCGGTGGAATAGGCAAAACCCGGTTAGCGTGTCGCGTCGCAGCGGAGGTGTCACGCGCCTTCGACGACGGTGTCTGGCTGGTTGACCTCAGTGAAGTTCCCGATGGCTCGTCGGTTGTTGCTGCAGTCTCCGTCCTCGTCGGCAAGCCTGCCGAATTCAACGAGCACACCGCCCTGAAACTTGCGGAGTATCTCGCGCCCAAGACCGCGTTGCTCGTGCTCGACTGCTGTGATCACTTCGTCGCATCGACCGCCACCCTGTGTGCCTTCCTGCTGCGAAGTTGTCAAGGACTACGGATACTCGCCACCAGCAGGCAAGCTCTCGGTATCGGTGGGGAGGCCGTATTCCGCGTCCCGCCCATGACAGTGCCGAGGGACGAACTGCAGCTACCGGTGCGGGGCATCTCACAGTTCGAGGCGATCACCCTATTCAGGGAACGGGCGGCAACTGTTGTCCCCGAGTTCGGACTCACTGATACCAATCTCGCTGCTATATACGAGATTTGCCGTCGCCTCGACGGGATCCCACTAGCGATCGAACTGGCCGCGATTCGGTTGCGGACAATGTCCGTCGAACAGATCCTGCAGAAGCTACCCGACTCCCACAGCCTGCTGTCGGTAGGCACGAGGGGTGCGCCCGCACGCCAACAGACACTACGGCAGTCTATCGATTGGACTCGCGACCTGTGTTCCGCCGAGGAACGGGCGCTCTGGGCACGATTGTCAGTCTTCGAGAAAAGCTTCGACCTTGACGCAGCCGAGGGGATCTGCGCCGGCAACCTCGCCGCGGACGAGGTCCTCGACCTCCTCACGTCGCTCATCGACAAGTCCATCCTCATCAGAGTGGACCACGGTGCCACAGCGCGGTATCGCCTACTGGGAACCCTGCGCGACTACGGAAGAGAACAGCTGCAGGACAACACTGAATATCTATCACTGCGCCGGCTGCACCGTGACTGGTATGCCCGACTGGTAACACAAGCAAACAGTGAGTGGATCAGTCGACACCAAGGTGACTGGATCGTTCGGTTGGAGGCGGAACAACCGAATCTGAGAGCCGCACTCGAACACTGTGTCGCCGAACAGGACGACGTCGGACGGAGCGCAGGTTTGCAAATTGCCGTTGCGTTATACCCCTTCTGGTGCGCTCAGGGCATGCTGGGGGAGGGGCGGCAATGGTTCGCAAGGGTGTTGGACGGAGCACATGGCCGTCCAAGCGCTGACCGGATCGAAGGGCTCTATGCTGCAGGTGTCCTCGCCGCCCTGCAGGGCGACATACCGGCAGCGAGAGCACTCATTGATGATGGAATCAAGCACACTGCCCACGCAGCTGACAAGCACGTGGTCTTGCTCGACTTCTATGCCGAAGGACGTCACGCAATCCTTCGAGGCCATTTCACCCGAGCGAAAATGTGCTTCGGCAACGCCGTATCGGTCAGCCGGAACCACGGGACCCCCTTGCAGCAAGTTTGCGCGTGGCTCGGACTTGCGCTCGCGAGCGGACTGTCGGGCGACACAGTACGTGTGCAGCTGTGCCTACGCAGCATCTCCGAAATTGGCGACAGTCGAGGAACGGAGACCTATCGTGGGTGGATTCAATGGATATCAGCGCTGACGGCCTTCCAACACGGCGACCTCGAGCAAGCGGGCAGCATGGTCAAAGACTGCTTGCGGTCCGCCTCGCGGGTTAACGACCGTCTGGGTATCACTGGTTGTCTTGAGATTTCAGCGTGGATAGCGGTTCGGAAACGAGACGCTCGCCGAACGGCTGTCCTCCTTGGAGCGGCACACGCCGTCGGCGAATCATGTAGCGTCTTCCCACAGCTACTCACGTACCACGCGCATTGCGAGCAGCAGGCAAGACGTGCACTCGACGATCGAGCTTTCGAGGTAGCGTATTCCAACGGATCGGATACATGTGTCGACGACGTTGTCGCGTTCGTTCTCGGAGAGACACAAACGACCAACCCGAGCCGCTCAGGTTCTGACACGACGCTGACACGACGAGAACGGCAGGTCGCGCACCTGGTTTCGAAGGGGATGACCAACAGGGCAATCGCTTCCGAACTGGTGATCTCTCAACGCACCGCTCAAGGCCACGTCGAACACATTCTTGCCAAGCTTGGATTCAACTCCCGAAGCCAGATCGCGGCCTGGATAGCAGAGCAGGGATACCGATCCGAGGCGCCGAATCAAGCGCTCCTCACCCGCCGGGCTGGATTCGAAGACTGCGAAAAGAGAGTTTCGTAGGGGACTGTCGCTTGCTCCTCTAATGAGGGCTATCGACTCCATCGTCAGGCATGGTGGATTCGGTAGTCGCCGGTGCGTGAGCACCCAGCTCCTCTGGGCCGTGTTCGAGCTCTATTGACAAATCGTGCCCCTGGCCGGTGGCAGGGCCGAGGTTCGGGACCGTCGTGAAGGGTTCGAGTCCGCAGATTCCGCGATTCTATATCGCCTAGTTGGCATAATATCACTTATCGGTAGTGCGAAAGTGCCTTTCTTGCAGTCTATTTGGCGCTCCTGTGCAGTTTGAGTTCTACGGGTGATTCGCCGCAATTCTGATCCGGTTGCCTGCGGGGTCGGTGATCGTCGCTGTCCCGTCGATGATCGTTTCCGGGATGATGTCGTGGTGCTCGAGGTCGGCGAGGACACCGTCCATGCCGTCTACGGCGAGCGCCACAATGGAGCTGCCGGCGCCGTACGGATCGAGTACCAGTTGCAGGGCCGCGTCACCGGTGAACCGCCATTCGGCGAGATCGGGCAAGTGACGGTCGGCAGGTCGGCCGAAAAACGTCGTGTACCAGGCAACGTTGGCCTCGACGTCGACGACGGAGACTACTGCGTTTACACGGCTGGGTTTCATGGACGGTCATTCTCCCAAGTGGACCCGGATGCATCGATTCGACCCTCGACGCCGGTCAGCGTCATCGGTACTCCGAACTCGCCGACATGCTGCTGGGATACTGCGATTTGCTCCCTACCATCGGATGCGTGCGCGCGTCTCGATCGGGGGTGGATGGAGGGTTTTGATAGAACAGGGGGTGATACCGATGGTGAGCCTTGAGGGGGCGCGTGCGTTTCAAAGATGAGCACCCAGAACTGTTTCGCCAGCTACATCCGACCCGCAATACTGGGTTCGATCTTGATTCGATCACGAACTCGTCCCACGAGATGCTGTGTTGGCGATGCCCCGTCGGTCACGAGTGGCGAGATACGCCGTTGCAGCGGCGATCGCACGCGACGTGGAAGAATGGGAATCTCACCGCCTGCCTGTACTGCGTAGCTCCCGGCTGCATTGTTCACAGTTGCGGTCACCGCAGGCTCCGGCCCAGCGAGTCCACCTTCCGTGTGCTCGTCTACCCGTGCGACAAGTGCGAGCTCAAAGAGCACACCCGCCTGATCCTCGACGCGCTTGACGATTCTGCCGCCGCCGCGATCCGCCTCCTCGATGACAGCCCCCTCTACGCCCTATTCTGCGGCAAGGCGGCCGAGACAGTCGAGTGGTGGGACGAGATCTTTCCGCTGGTGGAGGCGTACTTCGTGCGGATGGTCAGCGTGTACGTCGCGATCGCGACCGTCGAGCATCGTCCCACTTTGAGCTACCCGACATCGAGCGTGCTCGGCGCGTGCATGCTGCGCATCCTCGACGCATTGCCACCGGGGGTGTTCACCTATGGCGAGCAATGATACGGGCCTTGGTAGCTCCGCGAACTGACTGTCGGGTAATCACACTTAGGAGGGGCTTCCGATCACACCTGATTCCGCTTGCTGCGACACCTTCGCGCACTACCGCACTACCTGCGAACGGTGGTGATCGCTGCAGATCGTCCTCGTGGGCGCAGTGCGTCTTGAAGTCGCATTTTCACCGGGTTCTCAATCCGACCAGCAGTGCCGCGGATGCGAAAACGCTCCCCAGCGAGAGGGAGTGCGTCACCAAGTCCGGATGCCGGACCTGTGCGCGTAGTCCGGCGGTGTGGCTGTTCGACCGACCTTGTCGAGGGAAGCCGTAGAAATGGTGACCTACCTCCAAGCGGGGCGCAGTCCGACCTCCGTATCGTTGTCGCGGCTGCCCCACCGGCCCCATTCCGTATTGTTCTCGCTTGACTCTCCTGAGCCGCCGATGAGGCGCGCTGGCGGGGGGAGTGGACTGCCTCACCGTTCGTGTCCCGAGATTCAAAGTCTTGGGTTGAATATAGGCCTGCAAGGTGGCCGCTCATGACAACTTCGTCGGGATCGTCTTCCGTCTGACTACTAACGGGCACGGGCACTACACGATATTAGTGGCCCGCAGTCCATCGATGACGGCTGCGGTGTAGCCGAGTTCGCGCAACACCGACGTGGTGTGCACGCCGAGTGCGGGAACTGGATCGAATCGTGGTTCGATGCCTGAGAGGTTCGCCGGCGGGAGTAGCGCCCTGACCGGGCCACCGGGCGTGTCGACCTCCCGCCAGCGATTGCGGCCGGCGAGGGAGGGGTGAGCGAGGAAGTCAGAAACCGAGCCGAGCCGGCCGTTGGCGATTCCGACTTTCTCGAGCAGCGCGAGCGCTTCCTCTGTGGTCATCTGGCGAGTACGTTCGGAAATCCGTGCATTGCACTCCTTTCGATGCGCGACCCGCGCGGAGTTGCGGCAGAAGCGCGGATCGTTCTCAAGCGCCGGGTCGTCGAGCAGTTCGGAGCAGAAAACTGACCACTCCCGCTCGTTCTGGACCGACAACAGCACCGTGCCATCGGATGTGGGGAATGCACCATAGGGGGCGATGGTTGCGTGTTCGGCACCCACCCGACTCGGTTGCCGGCCGCCGTACTCGGTGTAATAGGCGGGAGAGCCCATCCACTCACCCAGTGCCTCGAACAGAGCTACCTCGACTGCACGCGCCGTTCCGGTCGTTTCCCGGGTGAACAACGCGGCCAGGATACCGCTGTAGGCGTACATTCCGGCGGCGATGTCGGCGATCGAGATGCCGACGCGGGACGGGCACGATTCCGGTCCGGTCAGGGCCATAACCCCGGACTCGCCTTGCACCAGCATGTCGTAGGCCTTACGTTCCGACCACGGACCCATATTGCCGTACCCCGATACATCACATGGAATGAGTGAGGGATACCGCTGTTGCAGCGATTGAGCGTCGAGGTCCATCCGGGCCGCGGCGCCGGGAGCGAGATTTTGCACGAAGACATCGGCTGTCGCTAACAACTTCTCTAGGATTTCGCGACCCGCTGCCGACTTGAGGTCGAGGGTCACCGACTCTTTGGACCGGTTGAGCCACACGAAGTAACTCGATTGTCCATTGACGGATTCGTCGTAACGACGTGCGAAGTCGCCGGTGCCGGGACGCTCGATCTTGATTACCCTTGCCCCGAGGTCGGCGAGTTGGCGCGTCGCGAACGGCGCCGCGACGGCCTGCTCGATACTCACGACGGTAATGCCCGCGAGGGGCAGTGCGGTGTGGGTTGTCATGCTTTCACTCTCCTAAAGAGGCTCGGCCGCTCCGCTTTCCGCGGTGCCGATAACTAGCTTGAGTGGAATGCGCACTTCCGGTGGAATATGTTCTCGGCACACTCGAATGTGGTATCTGCGTATGCAGCGAGGCGTTGGTTCGGTAATCGAATGCACCTCCACCGCCGGGTGACCACCCTCGAGCCGGCACCGTGGCAGGGGTCTTCTCATCTCGGTGTCAAAAGATATGGAGCGGAGAGTCGTTGTCCGCGAAAGGCGTGGTGGGTGAGTCGCTCACCCCTGTCGCGGGCTCATTCGGTAGTCCTTCCGAGCAGTTCGTCGGAGATGATGCGCATCTGGATTTCGCTGGTGCCCTCGAAGATCTTCGTCAGCCGCGCGTCCCGCCAATGCCGTTCCACCTGGAAATCGGTGGTGTACCCGGCGCCGCCGTGGATCTGCACCGCCTCACTGGTCACCCGCTCCGCCATCTCCGTCGCCACCAGCTTGCACATCGACGCCTCCAACGAACACCGCCGACCGGTATCGATATCGGTGGCCACCGAATACATCACCATCATTCGGTGATGGGGTGGAGTCCGGACGCGCAGCTTCTCGAGAAGGCCGGTGCGCAGGTTCAACGGCTGGGCGGCTGCTGCGGGTTGGCCGGCAACTTCGGCGTGGAGAAGGGGCATTACGAGGTGTCGGTGGCTGTCGCCGAACAGCAATTGCTGCCCGCCGTGGCCGGGGCCGATGCGGACACGACGATCCTGGCCGACGGCTACTCCTGCCGGACCCAGTTGTCGGATCTGACCGATCGTCGCGGTGACCACTTGGCGCAGTTGCTCACCGCTCAGCTCGACGCCGATCCTGCACGGCACTGTCACGTTGATTGAGAAGTGTAGCGGGCACAGTTGGCTTTGGAGCGCTGCTATGGAACGCTGGCGGATTGCTCTCTTTCAGGCGGCAACGTCGGTGGCGGTGACCTCCCGCCAGACCGCGAAGCGGTCGGCCATCTCGGTACGCCATTCGGAGAGCCGGTGCCGGCCGGGCCGGAAGTGCGGTGAGATGCCGCTGAACGCGGACAGGAACCGTTGCGCGCGCCCGGGTGATGTGAACCGCTTCATCGCCCGCTCGCGCTGCCGGGTCGGTTGGTCGCTAGGGGAGTCGGATGACAGCGCTGCAGCGGCGCCGGAGAAGCGACGATAGATCACAGTCCGACGGCGGGGGCTCGTCTCTGATCGGCCGACGCCGTGAGTTTCTCCGTACAATACGCTCGGAGGTACTGCCTCGCCGGAAACTCCAGTTCCGTGACGAATCGCTGTTCCAGCAATGCCAGCACTCGCCGGTAGAACATTTCCGGCGTGAGCCCGAACTCGGTGAAGATGTCCTCGTCCCCACCTCCGAAGTTGCACCACCTCGTGGTGTAGTCGAGCAACGCCTTGTCGTATGAATCCATTGTCCCTCTCCGTCACAAACTCGGGTGCGATGGTGCGCAGTTGTTGGGCGCCGCCGGCGGGTGGTCCGCCCGCTGCTCCCCGACAAGCGCGGGCGAGACCACCACCCGTGGTCACGTCGATCGCGCGCCACCGCACCGTGCGTGGGTTCGAGCAGCCTCCTATGAGGCTGTTGCTTCCTATTCCCCTACAATCGGAAACAGCAGTGAGATACGCAGTTTCGAGTCGATCGTCTGTCCGAGGGAGAGGGATTGGTCCAGCAGTGGCGCGAGGGCTTGGACCTTCGCGTCGGCGTCGGCGAGGGTGTGTACGATCTGCTCGGCGGGGACGGCGGCCGCGTTGGCCTGGTCTGTCGCGGACTGGCCGGCGTCGATGATGCCGCCGAGGGGGGCGTCCGCGGACTTCAGGGCGTCACCGAGCGCCTGGAGTTGGGTGCCGAGATCCCCGAGGGTCTGGTCAGCGCGGGTGAGGGAGTCGAGCACCCCGATGACTTCTGGAAGGCCTTGGTTGATGGCGGCGTTGGCGGGAGGCAATTCCTTCGCCCCGGACAGTGCGTCGTTGGTGGTCTTGTCAACGGTTTTCGCTTGATTGACACCGTCTTTGAAGATGTCGTTGGTGATGCTCAAGTCTCGTGTGACGATGAGGATGCCGCATAGGAGTGCGATGGTGGATGCCAGGGCAATCGCCCAGGAGAGCCGAAACATGGTGTGTGTTCTGCCTTTCACTCGTTCCGTGTCATTTCCTGACCAGTCCGAGCGTTACGGGGTGGGGGTGGTCGCGACGCCGAGAGGGGGGAGGTTCAGGGAGTTGACCGGGGGCCCGACTACCGCGAGCAGCGGTCCGAGTTCCTGGATGTGCCGGGCTTCTTCCTCGACGTTCGCGAGGGTCGCGGCGATGGCGGTGGCCTTGGGGCCGAGCGTGCCCAGGGTGCCTTCGATCGTGGTCAGTCCGGTGTTGATGGCCTCGAGTTGGGTGGTTACTGACCCGACGGCGGTCGACAGTCCTGCGACCGTCGGGCTCGCTTGGTTGGCGCGGTCGGTCACGTTCGCGACGAGGTCGGGTAGCGGCGCAGCGATCGTGCTGACATCGCCTGTGGAGGCGTTGAGTGTCTTGGCTTGACCGGCCAGTTCCCCTGCCTTGTTGGTGAGGCCTTCCAGGTCGTTCGCCAGTGGATTCAGGGCCTGGATGTCCGAGGACAACTGAGCGTGCTTGGGCACGAGAATGGACGTCAGGGTGTCGAACTGGTCGGCCGAATTGATGACCTCGAGGCTCAGCTGGGACGGGCGGCCGAGCGGGTCGACGACGTCGTCGGCTCCGGGAAGGAACCCGTTGACGGCGCAGAGCAGCACGGCGGGCGCGAGCCCCAGCCCGAGCACTACCCCGAGCCATGCCTTTTTGGTGATCATCAGTTCCCTCCCGGTGCAGGAATGATGGCCCCCTGCTCGGGAACCAGCGCGAGTTTGTTCGTCGTCCGCGTCAGCTCCGCGTTGAGTGCGTTCACGAGATCGATCGCCGTGGTGAGCTCGTTGTTCACGTCGCTGACGGTGGTGTTTGCGTCCGCGGAAATTTGGTGCAGCGACGCGGCCGAGCCTTGCAGTGTGTTGGCGACCGTTTCGAGCTGTCCGGCGATCGCGGTGTCGCCCTGGCCGGCGGTAAGCAACGCGCGCGCGTCGGGCAGCAGCGCCGAGAGGTGATCGACGTCGGTTGCGGTGGCGGTGTTGAGCTGGGCCAACACCCCCGCCAGCTCGTCGAGTTGCTTGTGTGCCGTGGCCGGGGCGGTGAGGTCTGCCCGTTGGGCGAAGTAGTCGTTGGTCAGCCGGAAGTTATCCACGATCGTGCGTGCACTGTCCTGCACGAGCTGACCCTTGTGGATGGCCGCCAACACCAGCCCGAACAGGACAACGGCCAGGACCGCGGCGAGGCGGCCCATCCATTCGGTGGCTACGGCGAACCCGGTGGAACTCGGTGTCGCAGTGGTGGGTATGTCCAACCGGTGGGGCAGTATGCCCTTTCGGTATGGCAGCGCCGATGCCGGGATATCGAGTCGCTGAAGTCCGGCCAGGCCTCGGCGGGGGTACGCCTCTGGCGGTAAGTCGGTGCCCTGCTGCATGTCACGTCCAGTCGAGAGTAGGTACAGATCGGTCGGGGCAGAGAAGGTGGGTTCAGCCCGGGAGCGGAAGCATCTGGTTGATGGTCTGCGCGGCCGCGACCGAACCTTGCAGGTCGCTGACGAGGCCCTGAACGATGGCCAGTAGCTGCCGCCCCTGGTCGCCGAACGCTTCCGCGGATGACACGAGCGGGAGCACGGTGTTCTGGACCTCGCCGAGGATGCCCTGGATGTTGGTCAGCTGCTCGTTCGTCAGCTGTGCGCCGTCGGTGCTGCTGGCAAGCATCTGCGCGGCCGGGGTGATCGCTTCATCCAGCTTGGTCAGCAGCGGCCCGAGTGCGGCGGTGGCATCGAGCGCGGTTTGCGCGGTGTGGGTGAGTTCAGTCAGCTGCTGGAGCTGATTGGTCAGTCGGTCGTTGACGTCGACGATGCCCTGGGAGGCGGTGATGCTCGTTTCGTTGGCCTTCTGCTGGTTGTCGAGTCGGGTGTTCAGGTTGAACACGACGAAGGCGAGCAGGCCGAGAACCCCGACCGCGACGATCGACAGGACCAGGCGCGCCGGTCCGCCGCGGCGTCCGAAGAAAATCAAGGTACTTCTCCTACTTTCCAGACAGGTCGTTGGCGGATTCTTCCGCCGACAAGCGGGCGCTGTGGACCTTCGCGGCGGTGGATCGTGCGTCGGTGAGGATGGCGTCCAAGGTGGCGCGGTCGTCGGTCAGGGCCGCGGTGGCGCCGTCGACCGGCGGCTGGAGTGAGCTGATGTGCTCGGTCAATGTGTCGAGTGAGGCGACGAGATCGGTCACGTTCGCGCCGGCGAGGTCGAGGGTCTTCTGCACGTCGCCGGTGATTTGTCCGGTGAGGGTGTTCAGTTCCGCCGTCACCGCCGCATCGGTGGTCAACACACTCGCCAGTGATGCCTTCATCTTGTCGAGCGCGTCGAACGCGGACAGCGTGACCTTCTCGTGCTCGACGATCTGGTTCAGCGCCGGGTTGTAGTTGCCCGCGGACACCACGGCCTGGTCTAGCCGGTACGGGGTGGCCGTCAGGTCGTAGATCCGGGGATACAGGTAGAACACCCCGACCGGGATCAGCGCGAGCACGAGCAGTCCGCGTGCGATATTCATCGCCTTCGACGCCCGTGGCGGTGCGCCGTCATACCAGGCCTCGTCGAGGTCCTCGGGCAGTTCGAAGCGGTCGGTCCGCTCGTCGATTGCGTGGGTGGTCGGGCGGTTGCGGCCCGAGATCGAGGTCATGACTCGACGACCGAGACCAACGCGATGGTGCGCAGCGCGGTTACGGTGTGGGTCAGCAAGCCTTTGACGATGAGCTTGTGCTTCAGAATTTCGCCGAGCACTGACATTCCCCGGCTGGTGAAAAAGCCGACCGGGATCAACCCGCCGGCCTTCATCGGCAGCTGGGAGACCTCCAGTATCTGGTCGACGGTGGCCATGACCGTCACGCTGGGTTTGCCGACGATGTCGTTGTAGACGACCGCCTCGTCGGTGCCGAACACGATCGTACAGGCGCTAGCGGTGTCGGTGCTGTAGATCGTGACGGGCCGGGAGATCCTGCGGGCGAACTTGATCCGGGACGGGAAGTTGTCGAGATTCTGCCCGAGCAGCATCCCGACGATTCCGGCGACGCCGTTGGCGTCTTGCCCGTCGTACAGTGTGACGGTGTACGCGCCGTGCTCGACGGTTGTCATGAGTGTTGGCCTTTCCAAGCAGGTGGACGGTGGGACGTGTGGTACTGCACGGGGACTCGACTGGTGGAGACGGACGAGTCCCCGCGCGAGGGCGTGACCGGGTTACACGTCCCAGTCGGTGGGGATCTGGCCCCAGGTACGCACGAAGTTGTTGATCGCGCCGGCGTTCTCGATCGCCGCGGACATCGGGCCCTTGGCGAACTTTATCTGCCCCTTCATCAGCAGTTTCCCGGCTTCTTCTTCACCGGCGGCGGCGCTCTGCCAGGTCTCGAAGCTGCCGTTGATGATCAGCCACAGCTCGCTCTCGTCGAACGTGCGCGGCGTCCAGGAGATGATCCTTCCCTCTTTGAATTCGAGGTGGCTGGCCACGTCGCCCCGCCCGAGGACGCCGAACTCCATCCTGTTGGTGAACGTTGCCGGATCCTTGAAGCCGGCGTACATGGCGTCGTTCGCGTTGGCCGCCTCGAGCGCGGCATCGCACCACTCCTGCGAGAAAAACTTCAGCTTGTCGGTCATCGATCCAATCTCCTTTTCCTGTTGGTCAGCGCGGGTTTGCGCCGGTCGTTTCCTTGCGGATTGTGTGGACGGGCCGTGCCTCCCACGGGGGGCGGACCGCCCGGAGCCCACCGCTCGATCACTTCCGAGACCGGCAAGGCGGGTGAATCACTACACACCTCAGGGGTTTCGGAGAATGTCGCCGCGGGTAGTGGCAACCGTGTCGGCGGAGCCCGATCGGCGGTGGGACGCTGGGGGTCTCGCGGAGCCTGGTCGGGCTTCGTCAGAAGTTGGTCAGGGCTCTTTCTCTCGGAACGGGGACCGTCTCCGCTCCGGCCGGTTGGGCGGCCATCCCGACACCACCCACCAGAGCAGTGCCGCGCCGGGAAGCAGGAACCACCAGGTCGACGTCGTCGTGGCCGCGGCGGCGGTCGGAATGCTCGAAGCCTGCTGGAAGCTGCCGACGTTCTGCTCGATTCCGGATGTCCTTCCCCGGAACCGGGGAAGGATCTCGTTCCTTTGCGCCATCCCGCTAGCGACATCGGGGAAGCTCAGGGCCATGAATCCGTGGAACTGTTCCGGGTCGATCTCGAGGGCGCCGGTCAGGGCGGGAGCGGTCTGTGTCTGCAGCTGATCGGACATCGTCTGGATAACGGCCATGTCCGACCGGGCCGCGGCGGCTCCCTCGTGGGTGACGGTCGATGCGAAAGTCTGCGTCAGTTCATCGACGGCTGTGGCCTTGGCCGGAGTGGGCAGTGCGGGCGGAGCTCCGACGGAAACCAGGCCGACGGCATAGCCGGCACCGATCGCCGCTACGGCGGCCGGTGCCGCCGTTCTTGTTGATCGCATTCCTGTACTCCTCGATCTGAGTTCCCGCAGCGGACACAGGCTTTCGTGTTGTCGCGCGGGCGTGGTTCGGTTCTCGAGAATTGCCTCAGCTTCTGCGGCGGTGCCGTGGTGACATCGGGCGCCGCTCCTGTGATCACCGCGGCTGTCTCATTCCCCGACCACGGGCGCTCGGCACATCATCCTTTGTGAGCGCCCTCACATCCTGCGTCATGTGGTGGTGCTGGGTCTTGTCATTTCGCGCTCGGATTGTGCGAATATTCCGAACCAGATCGGACACGTCGAATCGCAGTATTTTCATTTGAGCTGGTGCCGATGTGCGTGCAGCACGAACTCGTGGTCGGCTCTGTGTTGGTGGGTGTAGGCAATGGGGATCACGAGAGATACGGGTGTGGCGTTTCGAGCGTCCGCCCGCGCCGCCGACCCGCCCGGCCAGGCCCGGGACGAGAACTGGCAGGAGGAATATCTGGCTGCCCTGCTACCTGGCGGTGAAGAGCTCGAGGATGTCAACCTCGATCACCTACCCTCCTTTACGTTTGGGACGTGCTGGCGCATTTGGCGACCGGAACATTCGTGGTGTAGGCGGAGAACGTGATCCTGCTCCGCCCGGGATCGGGAAAGACGCACATCGCATCGGGGTGGCTGTCAAAGCCGCGCGTGCGGGCTATTCCGTCCTGTTCGACACCGCCCAGTAACTGGATCGGCCGCCTCTCAGCGGCGCATCATGCCGGCCAGGCGGCTGAGCTGGATAGAGGCCTGTCCGTCAGTTCCTCCTCGGTGGGAAGTTCCAACAGATGCCCGAGTCGATCTCTTTTGGTGCGCAGGTAGTCGAGGTTCTCGGCCGTCGGTTCGGTCCCGGAGGCGATCCGCTCGCACACCTTCACTCCCAGTGTCGAGAGCGCAGTGATCTTCTCCGGATTGTTGGTGATCAATCGAATCGACCGCACCTGCAGTTCGGTCAGCATCGCGGCGGCCGCCCGATAGTCACGCACATCCACCGGCGAGCCGACCGCAAGATTGGCGTCGATGGTATCGAGTCCCTCACACTGTTGCACCCGATACGCACGAAGCTTCTGTCCCAATCCGATTCCGCGGCCCTCGTGCCCACGCAGATAGATGATGACTCCGGCTCCGATAGCGGTCACCATTCGCAAGGACTGCTCCAGCTGTGTTCGGCAATCGCAGCGCAGCGAGCCGAAGAGGTCCCCGGTCAGGCATTCGCTGTGCACGCGGACGGCTACCTCGGCGTGGCCGGCCACGTCACCGTGTACCAATGCCGCATGCTCGATGCCGTCTTCCCCGGAATAGGCCATCGCGTTGAACAGGCCGTACGGCGTGGGGATCCGGGCCCGCGCGTGCTCCGCTTGCGGGGGGCCGAGCTGGTCGGTGCGATAGGCGACGATCTCGGCGATGGTGATCACCTCGAGACCGTGCCGGTCGGCAAAGGCTCTCGCCTGCGACCCCCGAAGCATTTCTCGCTTGTCTGCGGTGACGAGTTCGCAGATCAGAGCTGCCGGCAGCACCCCGGCTGCGGAGCACAGATCGACTCCCGCCTCGGTATGTCCCGGCCGCTCGAGCACGCCATCGGCGCGGGCGCGCAGCGGCAGCACATGTCCCGGCCTGGCCAGATCGACCGGCTTCGTATCGGTCTGTGCGAGAGAACGAATCGTTGCCGCGCGATCAGCAGCGCTGATCCCGGTGGAGGTGCCGTGCACGAAGTCCACACTGTCGAGAAACGCCGTACCCATACTCTCGGTGTTGTGCTCGACCATCAGCGGAAGCTCGAGCTCGACCGCCCGGCTTTCGGTGATCGCTGTGCACAGAAAGCCGGAGGTGTGTTCCAGGAAGAAAGCAACGCTGTCGGTATCGACACACTGCGCGGCCATGATCAGGTCCGCCTCGTTTTCTCGGTCCCGGTCGTCGAGAACCACCACCATCGAGCCGGCGGCGATCGCCGCGAGTGCGCGAGGGACGCCGGCGCTACCGGTACTCATGCCGATCCTCCTGCGCCCGTGCCCGATCCGGGCGCACCAGGTGCGCCCGTATCGATTCTCCCTCCACCCAACCCTTTCCCCTGGCGAAGTCGATCATCGCTTCGAATCCTTCCGTGTTCGGTGTCCCGGCGCGCAGCCGGTCAACGAGGAGGAACGCGTGGCCCTCGCGAACGCGGCCGAAGCCTGTGCGTTGAAGAAGCGCATCGAGTTCGCCATTGCCGTACGAGGACCCGAGCCCTACGTGCAGGCCGGGGGAGTCCTCCGCATGCTTGATGCCGATCTCGTCCGGATTGACCAGTAAGTACATAGCTATCCTCTGCTCTCATTCGCCGAGCGGTAGTGCCGCCTGCGTCCCGAAGGTTCGCCCGTGATCGGTCAACGGGTCACTCTCGCAACGCTCGATCCGCTCGGCCGTGGCCGTCACGATGAGGTGGTCGCCGACGGCAAACCTTCACTGAGTGCACCCCCGATGAGGAGCGGAGCGGCGCCCAGGCGCGGCAACCCGTCAACGTCATTCCATATACTCAGTCGAACGTGTTGTGGCCCTTCCGTGCAAAGCGCGCGGCCATCGGTTCCTGCGTTGAGCTGTCAGCCGGCGAGGAACGCCTCAACGCTGGTGGCCAGTGCCACCGGTGTCTCGAACATCGCGTAGTGCCCGGCGTTGGGCACGACCTCCACCGACGCGTTCGGATAGTGCTGCATAAACGTCTGCTGCATGGCCTGGGCGCCAAGCACCGGATCGTGCTCGCCCACGATCACCTTGATCGGATGCTCCTTGCCAACGATCTCGTCGGCAAAGTCCGTCTTCGTCCAGGCAGTTAGGTAGTCACCGAACGCCGCTCGGTCCGACCGCTCCACGGAGTGCGCCACCACCTGGTCGACCCATGTGCGCGAGAGCCGGTTGCCGGTCGAGAAGTCAATGATGATCGCCCGGTTCGCGTCGTCCGCCGCTGCATCGGCGAACAGCGCCCACGACTGGTCGTCCAACGGCACACCCGTCGCGGGTGCCGGTGAGATCGCGACCAAGCCCTGTACCCGGTGGGGGGCGTCAGCGAGCACGCGCTGCGCGGCCATGCCTCCCATCGAGTGACCGATGATGTCGAACGTGTCCCAACCCAAGTCGTCGGCCAGCGCGAGCACGTCGGCAGAAATCTCCGCCATCGTGTGCTCGCCGTCCACATCCTTGCGTTCCCCATAGCCTCGGTAGTCGACGAACACGTACGTGAACCGCGATCCGTCCAGCAACTCCGGCCAGCTGCCCCAGCCGGTCGATGAGCCGAACCAGCCGTGCAGACAGATGACTTTCCGATCTCCAGTTCCAACCTGAACATGTGCTGCGGTCATGGTGGTCTCCTTGTGGTGTGAATAGGTCAGCGGACGCGCGCCCCGGTGCGCCCAGGGTCTTCTCTGGCGATTCGGCTTGGCACCCGTGGGCGAGGTCCCGGACCGAGGAACAAGTGATGCACCTGCCGGGTCATCGATCGCAGGCGTGACTACTCGCCCGAGGTGCGTCAGCCGCCCGGTGGGTCACCCACCGGCGAGCAGCCCTCCTCCCCCGGGCGCCACTGGTTCGAACCCGAGTTCACTCAGCGTGTGCCACACCGTTGCAGATGCAGCAGAAACAACCGGGATGTCGAAGCGCTGCTGGACGGCGTCCAGGACAGACAGAGACGGCATCTGAACGCAGGCGCTCAGGACCAGGGCGTCGGCCCGCGATGTGTCCAGGCGTTGGGCGAGGTGAATGAGGCCAGCTGGATCGAGCCGTCCAACGGTGAGGTTGTCGGCCACCTCGAGGCTGATTGAGTCGACCACCTCGATGCCCTCCTCCTGAAGGTAATCACAAACCATGGCGGTCAGCGGCTTCATGTACGGGGCAAGGATGGCCACTTTGCGCGCCTTCAGGTGACGCAGACCCTCGATCAGCGCGCCGGCTGACGACACCACAGGCAACCAATCGCCAGACTCCGCTGCTGCTGCTGCGCAAGCGAGCCGCTTCTGCGAGTCGTGGTGGTACCCCGGTCCCTGCGCCATGATCGCTACCAGGCAGGCGTACGCCATGATGTCGACCCGCGCGTCGGACAATTCCGCCGCACAACGCAGCGAGTCGTTATCCATAGCTTTGAGCTCTTCCGGCGTGACGTGCTTCATCCGCATGCGCGAGGAGTGCACGGTGAACGTCTCCGGCCGGATCGCCTGGCGGGCGCAGAGCAGCGCCGGGATCTCCGTCTCCATGGTGGTGTTGGAGCTGGGGACGATCAATCCGACGCGGTAGATGGACAACTCTCTTACCCTTCTGCCATAGCGAGTTTGATGCTGTAGATACGGGTGCGCCAAGGTTCGGCGGTCCGGTGCGCGTGCACGTCGGGGGCCACGGTCCGAGCAGTTCTCGTCGTTTGCGGAGTTTGACATCATCCAAATAGATGTGCGACTATCGCCTATCCTGTGCTTTTAACGCCTACTCTGCTGGAGGTGCGCCGCCATGTCAAGACCCCCCGAAACCTCTCAATCAGTCGACCGGGCAATGGAACTGGTCCACTTGCTGGCGCTCCGGGGGCCGCTCCGACTGGCGGATATTGACCGCGCCATGGGAGGCCCGCGACGCGGACTGCAGAGACTGCTCACCTCCCTTGAACATGCCGCAGTGGTCTGGCGAGATCCCGACACGAAGGCCTACGACCTGGGCATGGGACTAGCCGTACTTGGCTCGATCGCGGCGGAGCGCACTGCATTGCCGCGCCTTGCTCCGCCCCATCTGCGAGGAATCGCCGAAGCCACGGGGCGGACTGGAATGCTGTTGCTCCGACGCGATCATGATGTCGTCTGTGCCCATAGCGAGGTTCCGTCCGTCGGTGCGGCGCTTGTCCTCCCGGTCGGCCGTGCCATCCCACTGTGGAGCGGCGCGGCACGGGCGATCCTGGCGTATCTGGATCCCGAGGAGGTCGAGCGGGTGGTACCACGAGAGAAGATGCAAGCCGAACTGACTGACGAACTCGCGACGATTCGCCGCCAAGGTTGGGCGATGGCCCGCGGAGAGGTTCTGTCTGGAGCACTCGCAGTAACTGTTCCCGTGTTCGACGCAGCCGCCAGACCGATCGCATGCGTTGGTGCAATGGGTTACGACGTGCACGATGGTGGCGAGAACTGGCTGCCATCGGTGCGGTCCGCCGCTGAGGCGCTGAGCGATGCACTGGGCCGGCAGACCAACCGCGGGCCCCGGGACGACAGCCCGCCAGCACCAGTTCGGCGGTAAGGCGGAGGATCGCGGTCGCCGGAGCGGATACGCATCGGAACACGGCCACCCCGGCAGCGACGACTGCGTCGAGAAAGGGGCGAGGTCTGCTCACTGCGGAATTCAACAGCGTGCAGCGGGCAGATCTTGCGGGCCCTAGCTCACGCGAACGGTGTCATCTGCTGCTCATCGGCCTCAAGCAGAATGCGTCCGTACATCTCATGCTTCATCCCGACACTGTTGAAGCCATGCCGGGCCGCGGTGTTGAGATCCCGCCAGATGCGCTGCAGCGGGTTCACCTGCGCGAAGGAGCCCGCCCCCTGAGCATCGATCAGCAGATCGGTCGCTTCACGACAGAGTCGAATCACATTGGCGCCCCGCATGATGTTTCGACCGCGGTCCAGTCGCGCCATGAGTTCGCCGGTCCTTGACTGGGCATCGATCTCGTCGCAGGCGGCGCGTGCCTGCAGAGTTGCGGCGTCAATCATCGTCGCAGCCTGGGCGACAGCAAACTGCGTAGAGGGAGCTTTGCTCGAGTCCGTGTAGAAGGAGTAGCTAATTGGCTTCGGCTTGGTGGTCAGACGTTCCACCGTGAGCTCGAGTGCGAGCTGCGCAAGGCCAAGCACCGGCGGTGCCACGCACGTCCAGAAGGTGGCCCCGGGATCACTGAGGAACATGTGCTCCGACTTGTGCGGGGTCGGGTGGTTGTTGCTCAGTGGGCCGGACATCTTCATGATCATGGTGTTGGGCACGAACACGTCTTTCACGACCACGGTGTTACTACCGGTTCCCTGCATGCCGGCCACATACCATGTGTCCTTGATCGTCGTGTCCTTCATCGAAATGAGGGCCACGGCGCTGTCCACGGGATTGCCCGCGTCATCGAGGACAGGGAAACCCGCCAGGACCCAATCGGCATGTCCGCAGCCAGATGTGTAGGGCCATTCCCCGCTGAGCGTCACTCCGTCCTTCCCCCAACGAGCCTCCCAACCGGGAATCGGGTTCAGCGGGCAACAGGTGACGGCATTCGGCGAGTCTCCCCACACGGCGTCCTGGGCATCCTGGTGCATCTGGCCGACAATCCAGTCGGTCATGTTGAGGATGAAGCCATACCACGAGGCGGCCCCGCAACCCTTGGCGAGCTCGGCCACGACGTCGAGGTAGGTACGGTGCCCGGCCTCCAGGCCGCCGTAACGACGGGGCTTGCACAGCTTCAGCATCCCCGCCTCGATCAGCGCATTGAAGGTCTCGTCCGGCAGAGCGCGCGCACCCTCGGCGACGACCGCATTCTTCTCGAGCAGGGGGCGCAATGCCTGCGCCCTTGTGACGAGTTCCTTACGGAGATCCAATATCTCGACCGTGTCCATGCTTCCTACCAATCATGTAGGGACGGCCGCTCGTGTCCGAGCGGGCTCCTGTTCTTATGGCCCCAGCTGGTGCCGGTGCCGCTGACTCAACCGGTCCCGAGAGAGACCCGTCCTTCGAGATAAGTGCGATAATCGCTCATACGAGGCTTACTACCGCACACTCGGTGGAGTCAAAGTAGGTCAGGCGCCAGTGGTGTGTCAAGGATCACCTCGATTTGTTCGGAGCTGGCCGGCCGTCGGGCTCACCGCGAGGTGTTGATGGGCCTTGACAGGGCACTGGGGCGCACCTAGTTTGACATTCAACGTGCGGTGAAAAGCATGTCTGGGGCGATTAACGCACATCCTGTTGTACGACTTTCGCAGGATGGACCGCATTTCGAGGCGCCAAACTTATGAGAGAAGGTCACCAATGGATCACAACGGTTCGTCCAAGCAGTCAATGCTGTACTCGTACTTCTCGGTCAACGATCACTACCCAGGCCGTGATCGAAGTATCGATGCGCTATACCGGGAGGTGCTGGCGCAAGGCGAGTTGGCCGACGAGCTGGGCTACGACACCTTCTTTGTTGCCGAACACCATTTCCATGAGTACGGAGTGGTACCGAACCCGGCGATCATGCTGGCGGCACTCTCGCAGCGGACCAACAACATCCGCCTGGGGACCGCGATCTCAGTTCTCACCTTCCACAACCCCATCACGATCGCCGAGAACTACTCCATCGTGGATGTGCTCTCGGGCGGCCGACTGGTCATGGGCGTGGGTTCGGGATACCTCAAGCACGAGTACGAAGGCTTCGGCATTGATCCGGCCACCAAGCGAGAGCGTTTCGACGAGAACTTCGCACTCGTCCAGCGGGCCATGGCGGGGGAGAGGATCACCTTCGACGGGACCTACAACCACCTGAAGGATGTGGCTCTCAACACCCTGCCTACCCAGCGCCCGACCCCGCCCTTTTACGTTGCGGTTCTTCAACATCAGGCCGCGTACTATGTCGGCCGGCAGGGCCACAACATGATGTGTGTCCCCTACGCCTCCGTCGACAAACTCGAGGACGTCGCACTCATCATCGAGGAGTACCACCGCGGGCTGGCCGAGACGTCGACCGAGGCGACCGGCGACGCCATCGTCACCTTGCACACCCACGTCGCGGACACCGACGAGCAGGCGCGCCAGGTCGCCACCGAGCCATTCGACCTGTATGTCGCGACCAGGCTCTATGCAAAGAGCCAAACGTACGAGGACGTCATGGCTTCGCGTCTCGGGCTGTTCGGATCGGTTGACACAGTGGTCGAACGCCTCCTCGAGCTCTACGACATGGGTGTTCGGCACGTCTCGACGTTGCACAACTTCGGGCTGATGCCCTACGACCAGGCGAATCGATCGATGCGCATGCTGGCCGATGAAGTCATGCCGCGCGTGCACAAGGCTCTCGGAATCGACCCGATCCGATGACCACCACGAACGCCCTCCCCGTCATCGACCCGGGGCACCTGCGCAAGTGCCTCGGATCGTTTGTGACCGGTGTGACGGTGGTGACGACGGTTGATCGCGACGGTCAGCGGCATGGATGCACCGCCAACTCCTTCAGCTCGGTGTCGCTTGACCCGCCCTTGGTCCTGTGGAGCCAGCGGGTGGCGGCAGGTAGCTTTCCGGCCTTCAGCCAAGCCGAGCGTTTCGCGATCAACATCTTGTCTTCTGGGCAAAAGCAGGTTGCCGAGCACTTCGCTCGGCCGGCCGAAGACAAGTTCGCCGGGATCCCGGTACGAACGGGGCTCGGGGGCATCCCCCTAATCGACGACTGCGCCGCCTATGTCGAATGTCAAATGGAAGCCAGCTACCCCGGCGGTGACCATGCGATCTTCCTCGGCAGGGTCGAGCGCATCGAGCACACCCCCGACCGCAAGCCTCTGGCCTTCGGCAACGGGAAGTACCTCGTTACAGACGCCTATGACCTCGGGCCCTTCTCCCCCGACTTGGCCCTGGCCAGCCCGGCACGTCTCGCCGTAGTGCGAGAAGCCACACATCTGGCCGAGGAACTCGCTCGCGACCTCGACCGAACGGTGGGCCTGGCCGTCTGGGGCAACCACGGACCAACCATGATCCGGTGGGAGGAGTCCAGCTGTCCGGTCAGTATCAATCTGCGCACGGGATTGGTCTTGCCACTCCTGAGCTCAGCTACCGGGCTTGTCTTCGCGGCACACCTGCCGCCCGCCTGGACCGCCCAACTCACCGAGCAGGAGCTGCTCACGAGTCGTCGAGACCGTCAATTGACGGCGGCCCGGGAACGGGAAAACCTGGAGCAGACGCTCGCCGAGGTCCGGCAACACGGGATGAGCCGCGTGATCGGCAACGTGGTCCCCAACATCAACGAACGAGGGATCAACGCCTTCAGCGTGCCTGTGTTCGACCGGCAAGGATTCGTCGTGTGTGCACTCACGATCATGGGTCATGCCGACAGAATGCCGTCTGATTGGGACTCGGCCTCGGCGCTGAAGCTGCGCGTCGGCCTTTTGTCCCAACGAATTGGGTCCCAGCGATAGCGGTGCCGTCAAGGACCCAAACAGTTGTCAGTAAAGCCGGATAACAGGGCTAGTGGCCTGCTCTTGAAGTCTTCTGACGGTACGCCTCCTTCAGGGTGCTACTGCTGAGGCCATCACATCCCCCGGATAACGAAGCAGGGCCGAGTACCAGCGCCTCGCCGCAGGCCTAGGAGTCTTCAAATGCCAATGCTCATCCTTCACGCTGTAATTGCGGTCGCCAGTTTGCTTATACCCCGTCGGATACCGGTGTCTATTCAACGAATCATCACGGGTATCGCTGTTGCACAAGCTAATGCAAGATGGATAGCCATGGTCGGGAGTGCACAAGAAGAGTTATCGAATGCGACACCGATCGCTGACGGCGGATTTGCCGAGGCGAACCACGCGACCCAGTAGGCCAACTCTGCGCCGTGCCGCAGCCTCTGGTTCGCCTCCCGCCGATTTCCGTAGAAGCCATTTCGGCGGGCCGAGGAACACCTTCGGCCTCAGCAGCAACCGGCAAACCATTTAGCCCACGCCGCACTAAGGAGTCGATTCATGCCGTATTACCGCTCCGTGGGGGAGATCCCACGCAAGCGTCATACCCAGATGAGGTCAACCCACGGAACCCTCTACACCGAGGAGGGGATGGGGGTCGAGGGCTTCGGCTCCGACTGGTCCCTGCTTTATCACCGCCGGTTACCAACGGCCATCACCGCTGCGGTCGCCGTGGACTGCCCGCCCGAGAGGACCGTGCCCAACCACCCGCTGACGCCGCGCCATCTGAGGACGCATGACCTCGAGGTCGGCGGTGACCCGGTCTCGAGCCGCCACCTGCTTATGGCCAACGCCGATGTCCGACTGTCGGTCGTGGCGGCTAATCACTCCAGCCCCTTGTATCGAAACGCTGTCGGCGACGAGGTCTTCTACATCGAGGAAGGCTCCGCGTCTGTTGAGACAACGTTCGGCTCCCTCGATGTCGGCCGCGGCGACTACGTCGTCATCCCCACCTCGACGACGCACCGATGGGTCCTACGTGAGGACGAACCTTTGCGGGCGCTCGTCATCGAGGCAACCGGTCACGTCGGTCCGGCAGACCGCTACCTCACGCAGCGAGGCCAATTCACAGAGCAGGCGCCGTTCTGCGAACGTGACCTGCGCAGCCCGAGGGAGGTGCTCCTCGTGGAGGGCCGGGACGTCGACGTGCTCGTCAAGAACCGCAACGGACTGACAAAGCTCACCTACCAGTCGCACCCTTTCGACGTTGTGGGCTGGGACGGGTGCTTGTACCCCTACGCGTTCAATGTTGCTGACTTCGAGCCCATTACCGGGCGCCTCCACCAGCCCCCACCTGTCCATCAGACTTTCCAGGGCCCCAACTTTGTCATCTGCAGTTTCGTGCCCCGCAAGCTTGACTACCACCCGCTGTCGATCCCGCTTCCGTACAACCACTCCAACGTTGACAGCGACGAGGTCCTCTTTTACGTCGGCGGCGACTATACAAGTCGCGCGGGATCCGGCATCGGACAGGGCTCGATCTCGCTGCACCCCTCTGGATTCGTCCACGGACCCCAACCCGGCGCGGTCGAGGCATCCCTCGGCAAGGACTCGACCGACGAGCTGGCCATCATGGTCGACACGTTTCGCCCTCTCGAGCTTGGCTCAGCGGCTCTCGATATTGCAGACGATCAATACGCCTGGAGCTGGCTCGCGACCCGCAACGACGGGTCTCCGGTCCCAGCCGCGGCGACAACAGACCCAGTGACCGCCGGTACCGGAGGACAGTAGATGAGCTCGCAAGAACTGCTCGCCGTACCGATGCCCGCCGGCGGGCGGATGGACATCTACTCCGGTGTCGCCCGCCTGTCCGGCAAGCTGTGGGCCAGCTGCCATCGTCCCCCCACCGGTCAGTCCAAGACCGCAGTCATCATCGTGCACCCATCATCGAACTTCCTTGGTCACTACGCACTCGCACCGCTGGCCGAGCGCGGGGTGACAGCTGTCGGGATGAACACGCGCTACCTCGCGAACGACAGCGCTCTCATCGTCGAGAACTGCGTGCTCGACCTGGGGGCGGGTGTCAAATACCTGCGTGAAGCAGGGTTCGAGCGGATCATCCTGATGGGCAACTCCGGCGGTGGCGGACTCGTGTCGCTCTACCAGAGTCAGGCCGAAAATCCCACGATCACCTCCACCCCGGCGGGTGACCCGCCCGACCTCACCGCCGCGGATCTACCACCCGTCGACGGCATCATCTGCGCCATGGCCCACCCCGGGCGGGCAATTGTGTACACGCAGTGGCTGGACCCGGCGATCAAGGACGAGACGCGCCCGTTCGAGCGGGACGCGAGCCTCGACATGTTCGACATCAGGAACGGCCCGCCGTACTCCGAGGAGTTCATGACGCGGTACCGCGCCGCCCAGGTCGAGAGAAACCGCCGGATCACACGCTGGGTGCGTGCTCAGCTCGAGACCGCCAGCAGCCGTACCGGCGGCGCGGTCAACGACCTGCCTTTCGTTGTCCATGGGACCGCCGCCGACCCCAGGTTCGTGGACCTCACCCTGGAGCCTTCAGACCGACCGCCCGGGACTCTCTGGGGCGAGACATATTCCGCCAACTTCATTCCGGCCACGCTCGGACACCTGACAAGTCTGAGGTCCTGGCTCAGCCAGTGGAGCATCGACGACAGCAACGCCAACGGCCCGGAGCACCTGTCCCGCGTCTCGGTTCCTGTCCTGGTGGCCTACGGCACCGCGGACAACACAGCCTTCGAGAGCCATGCCCGTGCCTTGTACGAGGGCGTGGGACATGCCGAGCGGGAGCTGTACCCCATAGCCGGCGCCGACCACTACTTCACCGGCAATCCTGGGATGGTTACGGCTTTCTGCGACAAGGTCGTGGCCTGGCTGGATGAGCACGACCTCAGGTAGCACCTTCTGGATCAGTGCGCATCGCGGACCGGGTCACTCGCCACCACAGGCATCGAGGAAGTCATGACCCAGGCACGTCGACGCCCGTGGCCCAGCCCGCACACGGTGCGGGCCCTGTCAGGGGTATGCGTGCTCGAGGCCGGCGCGTTGATCGCCGGCCCGCGGGTCGTCTCCTCGCCGACTTCGGCGCGGAGGTGATCAAGATCGGGGACCCGAATCGGCCGGACCCGGGTGACGGCGGCGGGCCTGTCAACGACGAGCCAGACTTGGTTCTGGGCCCATATTCCGTGAGTTCCTCCGAATGTGTCAGCTGCGGAAGAGCATTCGATTTCGGGTAGGCCAAATCCTGCGCGCCCGTATATCTCCACGACGGATGGGAGTAGCCCGGAACGGCAGGGCCCGAAGGGTAATCGCCCCCGCCCCTCGGGTTCGCACAAAAGGCGCGGGCATCGAGGCGCTGTAGAGCGGGCAGTCTGACATTTCGGTGGGGCGGTCAGGAGAACTTGAAGGTCTTTCTGGCAAGCCAGATCGCGGCCACTGCCCAGGCCGTCAGCACGGTAAAATTCGCGAGGTGCATCGTGCCCTCGTTGGCGAACCGGAGTGCGCTGGCGAGGGCTCCGGAGGGGGTCAGGTCGACAACCGTCTGCAGGGCGCTGGGCTGACCCTTCGACACGGTCGAGATCCCGCAGAATCCCAGCTGAACGAACCAGAGGACGTTGGCCAGCGCAAGTACGATTTCGGCGGGCAGACTTCCGCCGAGCAAAAGTCCGAGAGCTGCGAATGTTGCTGTCCCCAACGCGATCACTGCAGCGAGCGTAAGTGTCTCGTTGACGCTCGGCCGCCATCCGAGGGCGGCTCCGATCGTGCCGAGGATGATCGACTGCACCGACACGACGATCACCACTGCGGCGCTCTTGCCGGTGAGCATCGCCCACTTGGGGATCGCGTTGGCGCCGAGCCGCTTGAGCGCGCCATAGCGGCGATCGAAGCCCACCGCGATCGCCTGGCCGGTGAAACCGGTGGACATGATCGCGACCGCGAGGATGACCGGGAGGACGGTATCGACCCGCGGCGTCAGAAAATCGCCGATTGGCAACATCGTCAGTCCCACGAGGAAGGTGATCGGGAGCAGCATGGTCAGTAGCAGTTGCTCACCGTTGCGCAGCAGCAGAGTGGTCTCGAGCCGAGTCAATGCCGTCAGCACTGCGGGGACGGTGTTGGTCCGCGGCGCCGGGGTGAACGTGCCGGGCGAGAACTGCGGATGGGTACCGGGAAACGTCATGTTGGTCATCGGTAGCTCAGCTCTCGTCCGGTGAGATCAAGGAAGTATTCTTCCAGGCTTCTCTGCTCGACCTGGAATTCGGTCATGAGGACGTTCATGCGAGCGCACCAACCGGTGACGGTCACGATCAGCTGGGGGCTGAGAAGTCCTTCCACCAGGTACGCCCCGGGAGCCGTTTCGGCGACCCGGTGAGTACCGAGCACCTCCTGCAGTGATCCGAGGTCCAGGCCGGGCACCGCGGTGAAACGCAACTGGTGTTCGGCGCCGCACCGCACCAGATCTTTCGGGGCCCCGGCGGCCACGACACGACCTCGATCGAGAATGACGACCTCGTCGGCGAGGGCTTCGGCCTCGGCCATCAGGTGCGTGGTGAGCACCACGCTTACCCCGTCTCGGCGCAGGCTGTGAATCAGTTCCCACACCACGTGCCTCGCCCGCGGATCGAGCCCGGCGGTCGGTTCGTCGAGGAAGACCAGTTCGGGTCGACCGACGATCGCACAGGCCAGCGACAGGCGCTGCTGCTGGCCACCGGAGAGACGTTTGTAGGGGGTGCGGACCACGTCGGGAAGTCCGAGAGTACGGATCAGCCAGTCGGGGTCGATCGGGTCGGCAGCGCAGGCAGCCACGACCCGCAGCATCTCGCCGGCGCGGGCGCCGGGGTAGCCGCCACCGCCCTGGAGCATGACACCGATGCGGGCGCGGAGCCGCTCACCGTCCATGGTGGGGTCGAGCCCGAGGATCGAGATTTCGCCCCCGTCCGGTTCGAGGAAGCCCTCGCACATTTCGATGGTGGTGGTTTTCCCGGCGCCATTGGGGCCGAGTAGGGCCAGCACTTGAGCCTGTCCGAGTTGGAGGTCGAGGCCATCTACTGCGGTGATGTCACCGAATCGTTTGACCAGTCCTTTCAGCTGCAGGCAGGGCTGGTCTGTGAGTGTCCGCCGAGTGGTCATGGCTTCTCCGGGGTGATGAGAATGGATCGAGAATGGGGCCG
This sequence comes from Rhodococcus sp. JS3073, assembly GCF_026810085.1. NCBI lineage: Bacteria > Bacillati > Actinomycetota > Actinomycetes > Mycobacteriales > Nocardiaceae > Rhodococcus > Rhodococcus sp. JS3073. The sequence continues at coordinate 1,102,781 of NZ_CP113952.1, forward strand.
CGCCGGGTGGCCCGGGGGATCGTGAGGTCACCCGGCGCAATTCGGGTCAGAGGACGATTGTGATGACCTTTTCCTCGGTGTTGGCGAGGATTCCGGCGTAGCCGAGTTCCCGGCCGATGCCGCTGGTCTTCATGCCGCCCCAGGGCAGGGCGGGGTCGATTGCGGCCCAGCCGTTGACCCAGACGGCGCCGGCGCGCACTGTCCGGGACAGGGTGTGGGCGCGGGAGACGTCCCGGGTCCAGATGCTGGCGGCGAGACCGTATTTGGTGTCATTCGCCAGCCGGATCGCTTCCTCGGGTTCGTCGAACGGGATGACGGTGCCGACCGGGCCGAAGATCTCTTCGCGGGCGATGGTCATGTTGTTGTTTGCGTTCGCGAAGATGGTGGGCCGCACGAAGTAACCGGGGTGATCCGGGCGGGTTCCGCCGGCCGCGACCTTCGCGCCTTCCTTCTTGCCCTGCTCGATGTAACTCAGGACTGTGTCCCGCTGCTTGGCACTGACCAGCGCGCCGAGCGTGGTGGACGGGTCGAACGGGTCGCCGAGGACCTGGGCGTCGGCGGCGGCGCTGAGCGCGTCGACCACGTCGCTGTACAGGGACCGCTGAACGAGGACCCGGGTTCCTGCGGCGCAGACCTCACCCTGGTTGAAGAACAGACCCATCGCGGTGCCTTGCACCGCGGCTTCGACGTCGGCGTCGTCGAGGATGATCTGGGGTGACTTGCCGCCCAGCTCGAGGGTGACGCGCTTGAAGGTGTCCGCGGCCTTCTGTTGGATCAACCGGCCCACGAAGGGGCTGCCGGTGAAGCTGATCTTGTCCACGTCCGGGTGCTCGACGAGGGCGTTGCCGGTCACCGGTCCGTTGCCGGGCACGATGTTGACGGTGCCGGGGGGCAGGCCGGCCTCCTCGAGGAGCTTGCCGAGGTGCAGGATCGACAGCGGGGCTTCTTCCGGCGGCTTGACGACCACGGTGTTTCCGCACGCCAACGCGGGGGCAAGCTTCCACGCCGCGATCATCAGTGGGGTGTTCCACGGGATGATCGCGCCGATCACCCCGACCGGTTCACGGACCGTATACGAGTGGGTGGGCTTGCCGAAGTAGCCGGCCGTCGGTATCACACTGCCGGTGACCTTGTCGGCCCAGCCGGCGAAGTGGCGGAAGGTCGCCGCCGCGTTGGGGACGTCGAGCATCGTCGGCTGACCGACCGGCTTTCCTACATCGAGCGCCTCGAGCGTCGCAAGTATCTCGATGTCCCGTTCGATCAGGTCGGCGATCTTGTTGAGAATCTGCCCACGCGCGGCGCCGGGCAGGGACCCCCAGTCACCGACCAATTGGGCGCGGGCGGCGCGTACGGCCCCGTCGATGTCTTGCGGTGTTCCGGCGGACACCTCGGTAAGGATCTGTTCAGTGGCAGGGTTGAGGTTGGTGAAGGTGCTGCCGTCGGACGCCGGCTGCCAGCGGCCGTTGACGAACAGTTCGGTCGGTGTGCCGGCCGGCAGCGCGGTGGCCAGACCGGGGAGGGCATCTACTGTGGTCATCGCTAGGTCTTTCTGCATAGGTGGTGAGGCGGTGAAGAGGGAGCCGAGCCGTCGGGCTCGGCCCCGAATGTGGTCTCAGGCATTCGCAGATTCGAGTGCGCGGTCCTCGGCGGCGTTCTGCCGCAGTGCCTTCCAGCCGATGATGGCCAGGGCGCCGAGGGCGAGGACACCGAAGATGTACGCCGGGGCGAGGGCAATGATGCCGAAGATGTTTGTCTCGCCGAGCCGGTTGGAGCCGAAGCTCAGTCCGCGGCTGGGAGCGAAGTTGCCGAAGAAGTAGAAGCAGACGTTCGACCATCCGTCGAGAACGACGATGTAGCCGAGCCGTTTCGCGGTCTTGAGCGGGAAGGCGAGCCTGGGTAGGACCACGGCGACCGCGATGACCATCATGCCGTTGAGGGCCGGCCCCATGTGCGCCTTCGCCCACCCTTCCGGCGAGCCCGGGATATTGAAGTGGATGATGTATCCCGGGACGATCTCGAATCCGCCGACGAGATTCATCCACAGGAACAGGCCGAACACCAGGGTGCTGAAGATCATCAGCACACCGTGGCCGTACATCTTCCGTTCGAGGGTTTTCATGATTTCTCCGTGTATCTCGAGGGTGGGATATCGCGTCAGCGATCGCCCAGAACAGGTTGGTGGTAGGTGCTCGCGAAGAACATCAGCGGGGAGCCGTCCTCGGATTCACAGCGCGTGACGCGGGCCAGGAAGAGGGTGTGGTCGTGCACGTCGATTGTGTCGAAGACCTTGCATTCGAACCGCGCCAGGCTTCCGAGCAGCGTGGAAACATAGTCGCCCGCAACAAATTCCGGAATCCAATCCGCATCCCGGCGGCCGCAGAAGTAGCGCGAATGTTGCTGCTGGCTCTCGCTGAGGACGGAGACGCCGTACCAACCGCTCTTGGAGATCAGCTCGTGGGCGTACCCGGGTTTGAGTGAGATCATCACGGTCGGGGGATCGAGACTGATCGAGGTGAAACTGTTGATGGTGGCACCATGGACTCCGCCGGCTCCGTCATCCATCGTCACCACCGCGATCCCGGTGGCGAACAGGGCCACCGACGTGCGGAACTTAATCGAGTCGGCGACCGTGTCGACGGGCGCAGGCGCGGTGGGCGCCGCCTCGGGATGCGCTTGCGCGGTGCGGGTCATGACTGCGCTCCCGCCTCCGCGAAAGGACGCTCGGACTCCTCTGCGGCGCCGGTGCTGTTCTGCTCGACCCAGGCCTTCATGTTCTCCGGGCTCGAGAAGACATCCCACTGGGCCTCGGGGTAGTTGAAGTTGTCGGTGAACTTGTCGGCCAACTTCCGATCCAGGCTGACCGCGCCGAGGAGTTCCACCAGTTCATTGGGAAGAGTCCTCAGGTTGGTCAGCATGTAGTTGGTCCACCTAGTGGCGCCGAGGACACGGTTCGCGCGGCGCGCGTCGACACGCTCACAGAACAGTTCGTCGAACACCTCTTGGCCGGCAATCTCCTCGCCCAGAACATGCGCAGCGTACGAGGCCATGTTGCCGCCCTGGCCCAGCATCGGGTCGACCGTCGCGTGGGCGTCGCCGAGCAGGACGGCGAGTTTGCCGTTGGCGAGCCTGATGTGGCCGTGGCGCACCGTCGGCGTCACCCCGCCCTGGAGGATGTCCAATGGACCGTTGGCCAGATCGAACTCCTCCACGTCGATCCGCTCCACGAGGGTCGGGTAGTGAGTGCGGAGCTTTTCGAGCAGGAGATCGAGGAAGGCGCGCGGGTCATCGTCATAATGGGTCTTGGCGAGGATCTCCAGATCGCCACCGGGGTGATTCTCCATCACCAACGCTGTCGAGTGACCGCAGAAGGTCACCGTGGGGATTTCGATCATCTCTCCGGCACCAGGCGCGATGTAGAAGGTGACGGCGCGGGTTTCCGGTTCGGCGATGCCCTTGAACAGGCCCACACACAGCTGACGCTGCGGCTCGCTGAACGGGGAAGTCTGCTCGTCTCGCGCGAAGAGTTGGCCGAGTCCACCCTTGCCGGTGCCCACGACGACGAGGTCGTATTCGTCCGAGAGGTCGGTGAGGTCCTCGACGCCGACCGGCCGGTACTCGATCTTGCCGCCGCGTTCTTCGAAGTCCTGCATCAACTGCGGCAGGTAGATCCGGTAGTCCACCGCTCGACTGGGCTTGGCGTAATCTCCGTAGAACTCGATCGGCATCGAGGGGACGCCGATGTAGTAGTAGTGACCGAAGTAGCCGTCGTTCGGCCAGTGATTGACGCCGAGGTCATCCTCGTGCGCAACGGTCACCGAGTGATGCGCCACCGTGTTGAGCAGCCGCACATTCGCGTACTCCTCGGGCCTCCGATCCGTGAAAATCGTTGCATCGATCCCCTTCTCGTTCAGGTACAGACCGAGGTGCAGGCCAGCGGTTCCGGCTCCGACGATGGCGATTCGCTTGCTCATGGATGGTCTCCTCATGCAGTCGCGGAGGAACGCGACGGTGGGTATGGACGAGGGGTTCGGTGACCGGCCCGAACGCCTTCGGCGCATCAAGCGGTCTTTCACCCGATGTTCGTGGTCTGTGACCAGCATCACCGAGTATGCGCAGGTCTGATCGGCCATTCATTGACTCGGGCGCACGGATAGTTGGACAAACCCGCACAGCAAACTTGTCTGATTGTGGCGGAGTAACGGGCGCGAGCCGCGGCTACCTCGTCGTTATGGATTTGCAACGTTCTGCCCCTCAAGCTGGGTGCCCACAGGGTCTTTGGTATCGAAGGCGGGATGTGCGGGCGATGCTCGGTGCACTTGCTTTCGCGGGGAGTCACTGCCGAGCTCGTCCTCCGAGTTGATCGAGGAGAGTCGGCATGGTCGGCGCTGTTCTCAGCCCCTGGTTGCGGCGATCGACGCCGCAGGGTGCACGGGTAGCGTGGGGCATGGAGGCGGGAAGATGCATGACCCATCGCGCGCAGCGGGTGACACAACGGGCGAACCCGAGCCTGAATCGATGCGCCGGGTATCGGCGTTCGAGACCTGCCGCCTCGACGAAGCCCAGGCAGCCCTCGGTCAGACGTACTACCCGCACCGACTGGACCAGCTCACCACGGACCCCGACCTCACCATGTCGCTGCGCACGGTCCGGCTCGGTCCACTGACCCTTGGGCGACTGTCGTACGGAGCGGAAGTCAGCCTGGACTTCGGTGAGCTCGAAAACGCCTACCACGTGAGTATTCCGCTGTCGGGCAGCGTCGAGACGCAGACCGGCCGACAGACCAACATCTTCACTCCCGAGCGCGCATGCATCTACCTGCCGCACCAGCCGACCCGGATCACGCGGTGGAGCGCGGACGGCGTCCAATACGGCATCAAGTTCGACCGCGACTACCTCGAAGCCGAGCTGCGCGCCCTCCTCGGCCGTCCCGCCCGTACGCCGGTGACGTTCGACCCGGTACTCGACCTGTCCAGCCGAGAGGGTGCCAGCTGGTTGGCGTTGGTCCGGACCCTTACCGCTGACCTGGACGAGGACCACAGCCTGCTTTACAACCCGCTGATGTCCGGCCAGCTGGTAAACGCGTTGACCACCGGTCTGCTGCTGGCGGCGAAGCACGAGCACCGCGACCTGCTGGTCTCGCCGGCACCGGCGGCCCGGCCTCGCACCATCAAGCTCGCCATCGATGCGATGCACGCCCATCCCGAGGAGGCATGGACCGTCCGCGGGCTGGCGGAATTGGTCGGCGTCAGCGTGCGCACCCTGCAGGACGGATTTGCGCGGTACGTCGGTATCTCGCCGGTGACCTATCTCCGGGACCTCCGGCTCGAGCGCGCCCATCAGGACCTGATTCAGGCGGATGCGCGTCACGATGCGGTCGCCGATGTGGCCTACCGCTGGGGTTTTCGGCACCTCGGTCGATTCGCCGCCGACTACCGCAGGCGGTACGGGCAGTCGCCGTCGCAAACCCTGGCCACGACGTAGTTGACGAAAATCCCTACGCCCCGAAAGTTCCTGCGCTATCTGGACAATCCCTGCGCCATATGGACCGTCGCCACCGTGTGATGCATCTATCGTTGCCAGCGGGGGCCAGACCCATTGGGACGCAGCCCCATCCCGAAGGTGCTGCTGTTGAACGGCTGAACCTTGCTGCTTTTGGCACTGTTCGCCCCGCCGGACGGTGCGCAGTCGCCTGAGCCTCCTGCCTGATGACAATCGACGTCCAGCCGAGCGCGGCGCCCCCACCCGCCGCACGGCTTCCTGTGGAATAAGGACCAGCCTGTGAGTGCCCTCTTTTCGTGCAACGATCTGCCCGCCCACGAACAGTTCGATGCCTGGCGTGAGACGGTCTCCAACGCGTTCGTGCCACTGGACGCGAAGTTCCACACCGCCGGCCCGTTCCATGGTGAACTTCTGACCGAGGCGGTCGGTTCGCTGCAGGTTTCCGAGGTCAGCGGAGGGGCTGTGGAGGTGTGCCGGACACCGGATGCGATCCGGCGCTCGGACCCGGGCTACCTGAAGTTGGGGATGCAGATCCGCGGCTACTGTGTCTTGACCCAGGACGATCGGGAGGCCGCCCTGACCCCGGGGGATTTCAGCATCTACGACACCAGACGGCCGTACCAGGTCTGCTTCGAGAGGGACTTCGCGCAGTTGGTGGTGATGTTCCCCCACGAGTTGATCCATCTGCGGCCGGACGCCCTCGACGAGATGACGGCCAGGAGGGTCTCCGGCCGCCGGGGGATCGGCGGCCTGGTCTCGAAGTTCCTCGTCGGGATGGCCGAACAGTTGCGGGGCGTCGAAGAGCTGACGGCAAACCAACACCTGTCCAATGGGGTGCTCAATCTGCTCGCGGCGGCGCTGTCCGAGCAACTCGGCTGCGAATCGAATGTGCCGCCCGAGACACACCGGGCTGCTCTGATTTTGCAGATCAAGGCCTTCGTCGATGCCCGGCTTTACGACCCGGAGCTCAGTTCACACCTCATCGCCCGCGCCCACAACATCTCGCCGCGCTATCTGCAGAAGATGTTCGAGGGTGAAGGGACCACCGTAACGGAGTGGATCCGCAGGCGACGTCTCGAGAACTGTCGCCGTGATCTCGTCGACCCACGGCTCAGTACGACACCGATCGCGACGATCGCCGCGCAGTGGGGACTTCTCGATTCGTCGTACTTTTCGAAGCTATTCAAAACTACGTACGGGATGTCACCGCGGGAGTTCCGATCGCAGGCGGAACGCCCCGTAATCGATGCCGCTGGTACGCCTGCGCAGAACTACTCGGACGCAGACTGACGGTGCGAGCGCATACTGACAGGTGTCGACCTCGACGTGGCGCCGAGGCGGCGATTCACAGGCCGGTTCGTCGGCGCGCAATTCTTCGGCGAGACAGACCGTGTACCCGTCACACGCCCGGTGGAGGAGAAATGCAAATACAACAACTGCAAAGAACAATGGCCGGCCACGGGGTCCTGATGATCTTCTCAACCCTCATCTCCGGCGTGCTGTTATGGATCAAGCTGCTCGGGGGATGGGAAGTGCGGCCCGGCCGTATCGTCCGATTCGACATTCCCGGGACCGAAGAGGGTTGGGCCCGTGCTCATACCGGCCCGGTTCTCAACGGGGTGATGGTAATTGCGGTCGCCTGGGTCATGCCGTTCACCGGCATGAAAGAGAAGCTGGCCAATCGGCTGGGATGGATCGTCATCCTCGATGGCTGGTCTAACGTGCTCTTCTACTTCTTCGGGAACCTCACGAAGAGCCGCGCCCTGAGTTTCGGATCCAATCGCCACGGCAAGACCAACATCTTCGGCGTCCTCGGCCTCGGCCCCGCGTACTTCTTCGGAGTGCTGGCCGCGATCGCGCTGCCGATCATCGGCTGGAACGCGATCAAGAACGCGAATTCGACCACGACCGAGGGGCCGATATCGGATCCACCCGCGACACGGCTGAGCGGGCGACCTGAAGGCCGAGGAAACCCCGGTGCATTCGCCGGACGCTGATGGTGTGACGTGGACTCCGACCCGTCCGACCCAGCGCCGCTCGGCGCACCGGTGGCGATGGCGGTGAGGTCGACGCCGCCTGACCCCATGACGACAGTCGGTTCGTCGGCGGGCAGTGGCGGCACCTTGTTGACGGCGCTGTATGCCGGTGTTCTTCGACGAGGTGATCCGACCGAAGCTACTTCACGACATCCCTCTGCCCGCCACCTTTCTGGTTGATCAACACGATGACCTCACCGACCCACGAACTTTGGAGAAGTTGATGTCCACAGCTCTGACCCACGCAGCCGACGCCCAGCAGTCCGGCGCGAACGGCCACATCTCGCTCGAACGCAACCACAAACGGATCCGGGTGTTCTTCGCAGGTCAGGCTGTCGCCGACACCACCCGCGCTGTGTACCTGTTCGAGAAGGGGCACCTGCCGATCTACTACATCCCCCGCGACGACGTGCGCACCGACTTCCTCGAGCCCATCGACGCCACCACGCTGTGCCCGTGGAAAGGCAAGGCCAGGTACTGGGATCTCGTCGTCGGCGACCGTCGCGCGGCGCAGTCCGTGTGGGGCTACGACGTCCAGTTGGAGGACTCCCTCGATCTCAGCCCGTATGTCGCGTTCTACTGGCACAAGATGGACACTTGGTACGAGGAGGACCAGCAGGTGTTCGTGCACGCGCGCGACCCCTACGTCCGCGTCGACGTCCTGCCGTCCTCCCGGCACGTGGAGGTCTTCATCGGCGACACCCTCGTCGCCGACACCACCCGTCCGCGGCTGCTATTCGAGACCTCGCTGCCGGTCCGTTACTACATCCCGCGTATCGACGTCCGCTCCGAGTTCTTCACCGGCTCCGACACCAAGACATCCTGCCCGTACAAGGGCACGGCGTCGTATCTGTCATTCACCGGGTCGAAGGATAAGGACTCCGTCGAGGACGCCGCCTGGTACTACCCGTTCACGACGGCGGAGGCTTCGGGTATCGGCGACCATGTGTCGTTCTACCCCGACCGGGCCAGGATCGTCGTCGACGGCGTCTCAGTGGAGGGGGGCTGTACGACCTCTCCTTGAATTTCGTACCTTGACCGGTGTCGCTGCGAGGCAGAAGTGGCAGTGTTGATTGTGTACCCATCGTCGAACTTCCTCGGCAAGTGTGCAATCTGCACCGCAAACTCGCAGTCGGCGATGGCCTGAAGATGCGTGGGCCCGTGACCATTTCAAGGTCGATCCGGCCGCCGGCCGGTACATCTTCGTCGCCGGCGGCATCGGTATCACCCCGATCATCGCGATGGCCGACCACGTCCGCGCGAACGGAAAGGACTACGAGATCCATTACTGCGGGCGCGATGTGGCCACGATGGCACTACTCGAGCGGCTGACCACCGATCACGGCGACCGGCTGCATGTGCACTCGAGTGCCGCGGGCACCCGGCTCGACATCGAGGCACTGCTGAAGAACCCGGCCGACGGCACCCAGATCTACTCGTGCGGCCCTGAGCGTCTGCTCTCCACGCTGGGGGCAGCCGCCGGTCACTGGCCGGACGATTCGCTGCACGTCGAGCATTTCACATCGACTTTTGGCGAAGCTCGATCCGGACAACCTCAATGTCGAGCTCTGCGACTCCGGTCTCACCATCCAAAAACCGAACGGGCCGAGAGCAAGTTGATGATGACCTGCTGCTCCCGCGCCTGCGGGACGTCAATCACCCTCGGACTTTGATCCGATTGCCCAGCATACGATTAGAAGGAGAACACAGGATGAGAAAGATGAAAGCAGTGGAAGTAAGACAGCCTGGAGGGCCTCTGCAACTCGTAGAGCGTGACGTGCCCAAGCCCGGAACGGGACAGGTTCTCATCAAGGTACAGGCTTGCGGGATCTGTCACAGCGACGTTTTCACCAAGGAGGGCTTGTGGCCCGGCCTCCAGTTTCCCCGTGTTCCTGGACATGAAATTGCCGGGATCATCAATGGGGTCGGTTCGGACGTGGACGAGTGGAAACCGGGCCAACGGGTCGGCGTGGGGTGGCACGGAGGACATTGCGGCCGTTGCGAACCCTGCCGCCGCGGCGATTTTGTCCTCTGCCAGAGCGCGCTAGGGCATGTCTCCCAATAACTTGAGCCACTCGACGATGCCGGCGAGCAGGAATCCGGCGCGGTAGGTGAGGGCGAGTTTGTCGTAGCGAGTGGCCACCGCACGCCACTGTTTCGCCTTGTTGAAGGCCCGTTCGACCACGTTGCGCCCCTTGTAGGACTCCGGGTCGAAGTTCGGTGGCCGCCCGCCCGCGCGGCCCTTGTTCACCCGGTTCGCTGCCTGATCGGTCTTCTCGGGGATCACCGCCTTGATGCCTCTGCTTCGCAGCAGTTCCCGGTTTGCCCGTGATGAGTACGCCTTGTCGGCCCGGACCTCGACGGGGCGCGTGCGGTGCGCTCCGCCCGCGAGCCGCGGCACGCAGATGCCCTCCAGCACGTGGGCGAACATCGGACTGTCACCGGCTTGGCCTGGGCCGACCAGCACCGACAGCGGGCGCCCGTGACCGTCGCACGCCAGGTGCGCCTTGCTGGTCAACCCGCCCCTCGACCGGCCGATGCCGTGATCGGCAGGCTCGTCACGCAGGTTCGTGTAATTCGGTAGATCCCCCTGTGTGGCGGGCGGCGTTCGCACCGTGCTGATGGACACGGACCACTGTGGAATCGACCGATACCGCCCAGTCCAGGTTCCCGCCGGCGTCGGCCATCGCGACCAGAGCCGTCAGCACCCGATCCCAGGTTCCGTCTCCGGCGTATCGGCGATGTCGCTTCCACACCGTCTTCCACGGCCCGAAATGCGACGGGAGATCTCGCCAGGGCAACCCGGTCCGCAGTCGATACAGCATCCCCTCGACCACCACACGATTGTTCCGGAACTTCCGCCCCCGGAGCCCATCGGAACTGGGCAACAGCAGCGCGAGCAACTCCCACTGCTTGTCCGTCAACACCTCAAACCGATCAACAACGTCTGCCACACCGAAGAGTCTGCAGCACAACACCACAAATCATTGGGAGACACACCCTAGTGCCGGGCATTAGCTATGACGGAGGCTATGCCGACTACATGGTCGCTCCCGTAGAAGCCTTGGCGTGGCTTCCGGACGACCTCTCTGACGTTGAGGCGGCCCCCCTACTGTGCGCCGGCATCACCACCTTCAACGCGCTTCGCCACAGTGGGGCGCAACCCGGCGACGTGGTCGCCATCCTCGGCGTCGGCGGTCTTGGACATTTGGGTGTGCAATATGCGACCAAGATGGGCTTCGAGACAGTGGCGATCGCCAGGGGGAAAGACAAAGAGGCGTGGGCAAAGAAATTAGGCGCCCGCCACTACATCGACAGCAGCGCACAGAACGTGGCAGAGGCGCTCACCGCCCTCGGCGGGGCGAAGGTCATCCTCGCGACCGTCACGAGCGGTAAGGCAATGAGTGCTACTGTCGGCGGGCTCGGCATCGACGGGAAACTGATTATGGTCGGCATCTCGGAGGAGCCGGTAGAGGTGCCCATCGCCCAGTTCATTATGGGACGACATTCAGTTCAGGGTTGGCCGTCAGGGACCTCGGCGGACTCACAGGATACATTAGCCTTCAGCGCCCTGGCGGGCGTCAGACCGATGATCGAGGAGTTCCCGCTCGAACGCGCGGCTGAAGCCTACGACCGCATGGTGAGCGGAGGAGCACGGTTCAGGGTGGTGTTAACGACCGGCTGAATAGCGCGCCCCGATCTTTCGCGTGGCAGACGAGTCGGCCTGATCGTGTTAGGTAGCCGAGTAATGATGACGAGGCTCGCCCTGGATTCAGCGCTTGCGCTCTTCGCCAATACCCGTAGCTTCCCACCAACGACAGGCACGCAACCCTCACGGCATGGCGAGTGAAGGAGTCAACCACCTGCAACACTGGACCGCGGGTATCACGGCGTGCAAATGTGTCCCCAAACGCACTTTTGCGCGCACTTCCGGCGCAGCCACCCGTCCGAGGTGACGCGTAACCTGGGTCGCGGAGGCTGAAGATGCACGAATCATCGCGCACAGCGGGCGACCCCGAATCGGCGCGCCGGGTGTTGGCGTTCGAAGCCCGTCATCTCGACGAGGCCCGGGCGGCCGTCGGTCGGATGTACTACCCGCACCGGCTGGCCCAGCTCACCACGGACTCCGACCTCGCCATGTCGCTGCGCACGGTCCGGCTCGGTCCGCTGACTCTGGGGCGGCTGTCGTACGGAGCGGAAGTCAGCCTGGACTTCGGTGAGCTCGAAAACGCCTACCACGTGAGTATTCCGTTGTCGGGCCGCGTCGAGACGGAGTCCGGCGGAGAGACAAATGTGTTCACTCCGGAGCGTGCGTGCATCTACCTGCCGCATCGCGCGACCAGGATCACGCGCTGGAGTGCAGACGGCATCCAATACGGCATCAAGTTCGACCGCGACTACCTCGAAGCCGAACTGCGCGCGATCCTGGGACGGCCGCCGCAAACTCCGGTGACGTTCGACCCGGTACTCGATCTGTCCCGTAGGGAGGGGGCAAGCTGGTTGGCTCTGGTCCGGACCCTTACAGCGGACCTGGACGAGGACGCCGGCCTGCTCTACAACCCGCTGATGTCCCGTCCGCTGGTACAGGCGTTGACCACCGGTCTGTTGCTGGCGGCGAATCACGATCACCGCGAACTGCTGGTCGCGCCGACACCGGCCGCCGCCCGCCCGCGCACCATCAAGCTGGCCCTCGATGCGATGCACGCCCACCCCGAGGAGCCGTGGACCGTCAGCGGGCTGGCGGAGCTCGTCGGCGTCAGCGTGCGCACCCTGCAGGACGGATTTGCGCGGTTCGTCGGCGTCTCCCCGGTGACCTATCTTCGGGACCTCCGGCTCGAGCGCGCCCATCAGGACCTGATTGCGGCGGATCCGCGCCACGATGCGGTCGCCGATGTGGCCTACCGCTGGGGTTTTCGGCACGCCGGCCGATTCGCCGCCGACTACCGAAGGCGGTATGGGCAGTCGCCGTCGAAAACCCTGACTACGACGTAGTAACGAAAACCCCCTGCGTTTCTGAAAGTCTCTGCGCTATGTGGACAATCCCTGCGCCGGATGGACAGTCACCGACGTGTGACGCATCTAACCTCGTGCCAACAGGAGCGAGACCCCCCATCGGGGCGTGGCTATGAAAGAAGGTCGTGTAAATGCGTCAAGGCGATATTTCGTCAAATCCCGCCACGGTGGGGGCCTCGGTAGTCGACGACACAATGCCGCGCCCGCACACCAACACCCCTTCCGGCCATGGATTGACGGAAAACGCACTGATCGGCCGGCGCCGGCCCACTGGTCCGGAACCACGTACAGTCCGCATCTCGGACGGCACGCGGTCCGGCGGGGTGTCGTATCCGGCGACATACGTGAAGTCGCACTGAGGCAAGCCGCCGATTCGCCATCGGTGCCCGGCTCTGACCTCGGTCACCGGAGGGAAGGTGAGTCAGAGTCGATGGACAGCAGCATCCGGGAGATGGTTCCCCTCGAGGAATATGCGTTCGTGCTCGTATACGACGGTGGCAAGCCGGCGATGGAGAGCCCGTCCGCGTGCGCTCAGGTAGACGCGAACCTTGCGGCGATCCACCGAGTCGACCTCGCGATACACGGCTGCGGTGGACACCAGACGGTCGACGATGCGGGTCAGCGTCGCACCGTTCGCCCCGGTCCGGACAATCAGGTCCGCCATCGTCAAACCGCGCTCTCGAGCGAGCGACTCGAGCACCAACCAGTGATCGAGGGCAAGCCCGTGGGGTTTGAGTGCCGTGTCGATATCGGCAGCCAGGCGCCGAGACGCGCGGGTCAGCGACGCCGCCAGGGACTCCGGCCGATCCTCGTCCGGGATCTGTCTCTCCGCCATCTCGATCCTCCCCTGTTGCCCGAACTGCATTCATGACAAATACTTTCATTTGAGATGATATACGCACCCGAACGTACCCGGTCGTCGGACTGGACGATCGCGATGGTGGTGCCCCTGCAAGGGCCCGCCGGCCTTTTCGGGCCCTCGTGTGAGGCGATGAGCGAGCTGGTCGCCCGCGACCTGAACGACGCGGGCGGCATTCTGGGCCGCGAGGTCCGGATAGAAGTGGTCGACGGCGGTGGTGATCCCGCACGAGTTGCGGCCGAAGTGGGTGCGCTGGTCGATCAGGGCCGCATCGATGCCGTCACCGGCTGGCACATTTCGTCCGTACGTCACACCCTCGCGCCCCTGCTCGCGGGCCGCGTTCCCTACGTCTATCCGGCATTGTACGAAGGCGGGGAACACCGACCTGGTGTCTACTGCAGCGGTGAAACGCCGCGACTGCAGATCGAACCCGCGTTGCGCTGGATGCGCGAACACATGGGAATGCGGAGGTGGTACGTGGTCGGCGATGACTACGTCTGGCCGCGCCGCTCCGCAGCGGCCGTGCACGCGTTCGCCGACGAAATCGGACTGGACATCGTCGGTCAGTCGTTCGTCAGTCTCGGTGGCCGAAACATCGGGCGCGTCGTCCGACGCATCGCCGAGACCGAGTGCGATGGAGTGTGCATGCTCCTGGTCGGACAAGACGCTGTGGCCTTCAACCGGAGCTTCGCCCGTGCCGGCCTTCAGGACCGGCTGATCAGGTTCACACCCTTGATGGACGAGAACATGATGATCGCGAGCGGACCCGGCGCGTTGGTGGGAATGTTCGCGGCCGCGTCCTACTTTCGGTCGAAGGTGGATACGAACTCGATGGCCCTGCTGGGCAGGTACGTCGACCTCCACGGACCGGACGGCCCACCGATCACCGCCGTATCGGAGTCGTGTTATGAAGGCGGGCAGACCCTGGCGCACCTGATCGGTCGCGCCGGCAGCCCCTCGATCGCCGCCATCGACGCTGCGCTCGACGGGACCGCGTACGAGGGCCCCCGCGGCACCGTCGAGTTCAAAGGCCGCAGGGCGCATCAACCGGTACACCTGGCGGTCGCCGACGGGCTCGATTTCGACGTCCTCACGACCTTGTAGCCTGCACCGCTACCTGGCTGAATGGCTCGCAGCGAACGTCACTACCGGCGGGCCGGTGATAGTCGGCGGTCTCGACGACGACTCACCCATCGGCGGGCCCCACGCATATCCGACGACGACGCCGGTCCCTGCCCGACCGCATCGGGGCAGTGCATCGGGCCCGCTCGCATCGTCGTCACGATCCTGGCGCGGCGGGCCGCGCACTACGAAACAACCCGAAGGGTGCCTATCCATTGACGGACATTCACCTACAGTCTATTTTCATATGAGAATGTTTCGGGCTTCACTCGCACGGACATCCACCTCGCGAATCGTAGCCGGAACATTCCCCATCGTGAGGGACAACGATGTCCGCACTCCCTCGTTGACCAATCAGGAGAATCATGCGACACGGCGACATTTCATCCAACGACGACACCGTCGGTGTAGCAGTCATCAACTACAAGATGCCGCGGCTTCACAGCCGGGCCGAGGTGCTGGAGAACGCCTCCAAGATCGGCGAGATGGTCCGGGGCATCAAGTCTGGTTTGCCGGGCCTGGACCTGTTGATCTTTCCGGAATACTCCACGCACGGAATCATGTACGACCAGCAGGAGATGTTCGACACCGCGACAACGGTTCCCGGTCCCGAGACCGCGATCTTCTCCGCCGCGTGCCGCGACGCGGGCACCTGGGGTGTCTTCAGTATCACCGGCGAGCAACACCAGGATCATCCGAACAAACCCCCGTACAACACCCTCGTATTGATCAACGACCGCGGGGAAATCGTGCAGAAGTACCGAAAGATCCTGCCGTGGACTCCCATCGAGGGGTGGTACCCGGGCGGGGAAACGTACGTCGCCGACGGCCCGAAAGGCCTCAAAGTCTCGTTGATCGTGTGCGACGACGGCAACTACCCGGAAATCTGGCGGGACTGCGCCATGAAGGGCGCCGAGCTGATCGTGCGCAGTCAGGGCTACATGTACCCCGCCGCGGAGCAGACGGTCCTGATGGCCAAAGCTATGGCTTGGGCCAACAATTCGTACGTCGCCGTCGCAAACGCCGCCGGTTTCGACGGTGTCTACACCTACTTCGGTCATTCCGCGATCATCGGGTTCGATGGCCGCACCTTGGGGGAGACGGGCGCGGAAGAGTACGGGATTCAGTATGCGCAGCTGTCGATTCCGGAAATCCGGAACGCGCGCAGGCACGACCAATCTCAGAACCACCTGTTCAAGCTTCTGCACCGTGGGTACACCGGCGTTCACGCTGCCGGCGACGGCGACAAGGGCGTCGCCGACTGCCCGTTCGATTTCTACAAGCTGTGGGTCAACAATGCCCAGAAGGCGCAGGAATCGGTCGAAGCCTTCACCCGGGACACGATCGGCGTCGCCGAATGCCCGGTCGGCGACCTGCCCACCGACAACGTCTCGGAAGCCTGAGCGCGGCCGAGAAGGCCAACCGGAGAAGCCCCTGTCCCGCCAGACGTTTCGGTCGACCTCGACCGGAGCCGGATTGGGTGCCACCGGGCCCTGCCCAGGGCTTCCGAATGAACAGCCGCTGCACCCCGCAACACATACCGGCCTGACCTGACTTCCGCCGTCACCGCCCGCACAAGTTCACTTTCACTTTCGAGCAAAGGAAAAGATAGATGCCCGACCACGGACATGACCACGGCCACAACCACGACGCGTGTGACAGCGAATCGCTGGGGCTGACCACCGATCTCTCTCGCATCGAGGCGCTGGTGACTCAGGGCGTGCACCGGATCGGGGACCACGAGGGCCCGTTCTCCCTGCACGTGCTCGGTCTGGGGAAGACCGGCGCCAACGTCATCGAGGAGATGATCGGCGCCCACGCAGACGTCGCCGCCGACACCGAGACGCCCTTCCATGCACTTGCCGTCGACATCGGGGACGCGGAACTCGTAGGAGTCAGGCACGCAGCCGAGGACGCCCCAGCCGAGCGGGTGCACGTGCAGACCGTCAGCCTTCCGGCACCGGACAACAGCACCCTGTTCGCGGGGCTTCGGCGGTACCGGGAATTCCTCAAGACGGAATACCCCCGCTACTACTGGAACCCGAACTACGAACCGTGGTTGCCCAACGATCTCGAAGTACCTTCCGCGGGGGCACACTTCCCGCGCGCCCTCGCCAAGGGAATCTATGGCATCGAGTACTACCAGGGCGGCCAGGTGACCTCCGCACTCGATTCCTTCGCCGAATCGGTCCTGAACAGCACACAGACACCCCTGGTGTGCATCGTCTTCAGTCTCGCCGGCGGAACCGGTAGCGGCATTGTCGTCGAGCTGGCCCGGCATCTGTCGACGATTCGGCTGGGACGGCGGGCGTTGGTCCTGGGCATCGGTGTCCTGCCCTCGGACGGAGACCCGGCGGAGCTGCAGGACGGCCGCATGTTCACCACCATCAACGAGCTGGACTGCATGATCGACTCGGAAAAGAACAAGGGCGTCATGGCCGTGTGGGGCGACCTCTACAAGAACCCCTTCACCGCAGGGTTCTTCGCCGTGCCGCAGAACGCTGTCTACGAGCGCACAGGCGACGTCAAGCAGACTCACACGGAAATCGACTGCGACCTAGCCGATTTCGTCCTACGTGATGGCGGAACTCATCTCTACGAATCCATCAAGGCCCTGAACTGGCTGAACGTTCCGGCCAACGCCTGGCATCCGGCCACGCGCGGAGAACAAAGCGATCGGTGGATCAACCTGCTGAGCGTGGGAGCCGGTCCGGGTCAGGACATCGTCAGCGCCCGCGAACTAGCCGCCAGTGCCGTCCCCGACTTCGCCGAAGTCCGCGTCTTCGGAAAGGACGCGGACGACCAGGACGGCGACACCGCCGCCGGCGCACTCGCCGCGGTGCTCACCACGGCCGTGCGGCCCGGGAGCCTCGTCTTCCCGTCCAATGAAACACCCACCGTCAGCGCCTTCATCCCCCGCCTGAGCAAACTCGACATGGAATTCTTCGTCGCCAGCCGCGAAGTGTACGACTCCCTGGACTGGGAAGAAAAACTGATGCGCCATGCGTGGCTGCTCGATCTGGGAGTGCTGTTGTGCGAGCCGTCCACCCGCTTCGAAGGCGTCGGCGGGGAATGCCTCCTCGGCTGTGCGTGCTGGGTGGTCGTACCGCACGCGGCCATCCGCGGGGAACTGGAACTGACCGAGACCGCGCACTGAATCGCAGGGAAGATCACCATGACACTCGATTGGGACAATGTGCTCGAAAAGTACCGGGACGGAGCCGAGATCGACTCCCTCCCCGGCGCTGCCACACTGTCGGTGAGCGGCGCCGACGAGGAGAAAATCTATGTCAAACACCGCCTGTGGAAGGACTCACTGAGCCGCACCAATCTCGAGCGTGCGATCGAGATGGTTTCCGCGGGAACGATGACCCGAACCGCGGCCGACTTCATCGATCAGTACCGGACCATCATCGCCGACGAGCGGCCCACCACCGCGGCCACAGTGCTCAAAGACCTCGGCTACCTGGACTAAAGGACGACAAAATGGCACAACTTTCGATGTACCACAGCGCCACCGGAAAGCAATCCCCGCACTGCATCCACATCGTCGGCCTCGGCAAAGCGGGTGCGCAACTTATCGACTCCTTCCTCCGGACCGGCGAAGTCGAGGACCTCCTGGCCGACCCGCGCGCCCGGTTCACCGCGCTGGCGGTCGACATCGGCGAAGCGGACATGCGGCAGCTGCGGCAGTACGCGGACTCGTTCTACGCACGACTCGCCGAACGCGGAATCCCCGCCGACCGGGCCCAGATCAAGACGGTCGCCCTCACCGTGCCCACCCCGCAGGAGCTGGCGGACAGCCTGCAGCGTTTCCCCACCTTCCTCGGCTCCGAATACCCCCGGTTCGGTGCGGCACCCGATCACTTCGCGCCCTGGATCGAGACGGGAACGCCTTTCCCCACCGCCGAGAAACGCTACGCCGCGCAGCTCGAGCAACCCGCCGAGAACGAGCACTTCCCGCGGGCCCTGGCCAAAGCGATCTACGGGCGCGCCTACTACGACGGGGACCGGGCCCTCTACCGTGAACTCGCGGAGTTCGCCAGGAGCATCGACGACACCAAGCTCCCCTCGATGGTGCTCATGGCCTTCGGCATCGGCGGCGGCACCGGCAGCGGCATGGTGGTCGACCTGGCCCGGCACCTGACCAACGGGCAGCTCGGCCGCCGGGTCCCGGTGATCGGTGTCGGTGTACTGCCCTGCACCGGCGATCCGGAGTACCAGCGGGGCGCGTCGGTGTACACCACGCTCAACGACATCGACTGCATGCTGGACGAGGCGAAGAACGAGCAGATCGTGTCCATCTGGGGAGACATGTACAAGAACCCCTTCACCGGCGGGTTTCTCGCCCTGCCTCAACAGCAATCGTGGGAACGCCTGCACCGCTACACCACCATCAAGCCCGGGGTGCGTCCCGAGGTTCGCCACCGGCAAGCCGTGCACGTCACCAACAAGTTCGTTGACGACTCGTTCGCCCGCTACGTCGTCCACGACTACGGCCGTGAACTCTTCCGGATCCTGCGGCCCGCCGGATTCACCGGCGCCCCACACGAGCGGATCAGCTACGGCGACCGGAACTGGACGATCTTCGACGTCGCGAAGCTGACGCACCCGGGAGTGCAAGTCCTGCCCGGCGAGCCGATCGGTAAGTGGCGCAACGCTATCAACGACTGGATCGGGTACATCCCGCAATGGTGCGGGCTGCGGCCGGGATTCAAGACCGAGTACATCGAAGCCCATACCTTCGCCGCTCGCGCCAAATGGAATGCCACCCTGCAGAAAAAGCTCGAAGACACGCTCTCCGAGTTCCTCCTGCCCGGAGACAGCGGAACGCTCCGAACGACAGAGGGCGAGTTCTTCGACGAACTGACCCTCTACACGAACGTCATCATCACCGGGGCGGCCAAGGCCGATCTCACCGCCTTCACCGAAGCCCGTGACGCCTACGACGCGCTCTCCCCGAGCGAGCGTCTCAAAACCCACGCATGGCTGCTCGAGCTCGGCGTCATGCTGTCCGAACCATCAGAACAGTTCGAAGGCCTGTGCGGCAAGCCCCTTGCCGGGGCCACCGGATGGAAACTGGACATCCCCTACGCCGCGCTGCGCGGCGATGTCACAAGGTTCCCCACCGCGGTGCAGCTCACCACCGCAGCCATGGAAGCACCGGTCCAAACGGTAGTCCCCACACCGTAAACAAAGCATCCCCCACACCCGCGTGGTCAGCGCACCCGCCCGGCCGCAGTGCGCTACGGCCCGCGGCAATGCCCCCGGAGTTCCCGGCAAGTCCCGGATCCACACGCCTACACGGCTATTGACTAGGAGGAAATGCCATGGCCACACTCTCGGCAGGACAAGCATCGGCTTCGATGCAACCGCCGCCGCCACGATTCGTGAACACCGACTCGAGGCCTGCCGCCAGGCGATGGTGGCCCCACGTAACGCCCCCCGATCCCTAACCGACATCGCAACCCAGTTCGTGTTCGTCGAACTGTCGGTCTTCAGCAGGGCATTCACAGCGACCCACGGCACCAGTCCGAGCCGGTACCACGAACAACACCGATGATCGAGGCGTGAAAGTCGATCCGCGGAGCGACGGCACGGGAGTAGTGACATCGGCGCTCCTGATGGGCGCTGCACATTCACCCCATCCATTCAAGCATCGCGGACCACGACTCGTGGTACCGGATCGGCGGCCGGACAGGTCGCTGATCGCCCGCGAAGCGGACGATGGCGCTGAAAGCACAAGCGACTGTCACTGAGGGGCAAGTGCTATGTATCGGCGGCTCCTATCCTTCGAAGACGCCCGAAGATCGAAATGATTCAGCGTCTGCCTGAATCACCAGCGGACTGCACAGTAGTCCGTAGTGCCACAACATATCCGATCCGACGGAGCGATTCAGGCTGAGCGGCACCCAGGACCAGACGCCGACAGCCGTATCCACCCCAAGCGGCCAGCGAACTCTCGCTGTAGACACAAAGGACAACCATGGCGTCCGTAGCCCACTCATTCACCACCCGATGGACCACCGCCGAGCGATCACGCCTCGCCGCGATCGTGGGGGCCATCGCCGTCCTGCACGTCCTCGGGTGGAGTCTCTACCTATGGCAGAGCGAAAACCTCGCGGCCGCCAGTGGCTTCGCGGGAGCAGGGACCCTCGCCTACATCCTCGGCATGCGTCACGCCTTCGACGCCGATCACATCGCCGCCATCGACGACACCACACGGCTGATGCTCGTGCGCGGACGACGGCCCGTCGGTGTCGGATTCTTCTTCGCGATGGGCCACAGCGCCGTCGTGCTGGTCCTCGCCGTTCTCGTCGCCTTCGCCGGCGACAACCTCAGCGACACCAGCCTGGACGGGATACGCAGCGTCGGCGGCACAATATCGATCCTGGTCGCGATCGGCTTCATCGCCCTCGTTGCCGCGCTCAACGCCGTCGTGTTGACCGGGCTGACCCGCCTGTGGCGCCAATATCGCGTCGGCATTCTTCGCGCCGAACAGATCGACCTGCAACTGCTGAACCGAGGTCTGGTCAACCGCGTTCTCGGCTCCCGCGCCCGCAACCTGATCAAGTCTTCCTGGCACATGGCGCCACTCGGCTTCCTCTTCGGGCTCGGTCTCGAGACCGCCAGCGAAGTCACCCTGCTGGCGCTGTCGGCGACGACCGCGGTCAACGGCGGCATGTCGTTCGCCGCTGTCCTGACCTTGCCGCTGCTGTTCGCGGCCGGCATGTCGATGATGGACACAGCCGACAGTCTGCTCATGACCCGGGCGTATTCGTGGGCCTACCGTAGCCCTGGCCGCCGCCTATACTACAACCTGGCCACCACCGCGATGACCGTCGTCATCGGACTGTTCGTGGCATCGGTCTACCTCGCCGGAGCACTCACCGACCACTTCGGAGTAACCACCGGCTGGATCGGCTGGTATGGCGCCCTCGCCGATCACTTCGAACTGTTCGGATACGTCATCGTCGGTCTCTTTGTTGCATCCTGGCTGGGCGCGGTGCTGCTCTGGAAACTGCACTACCACAAAGCCGAAGCCGAGCGCGCTCCCGATCCAACCATGTCAGCCTTCTGACCAGGAGAGCACCGGACCACCACCGAGGGTGCCGCTGACCGCACGATGACCACCCATCGGACCAACCAATCGCGCGGAGGGAGATTCGACCGCAACGCAACATGTCGAGGACAACGAGATCCCCGGCCTCGCGATCGTGTGCTCCCCGTTCGGAAGAACCGCCCGCGCCGAGACATTTTGCCGCACAGTCGGGGTGAGCCTCGTCGAGTATCGTGACCTGCTTCGGAATGCGATCGTCCATCAACTGCAGACGCGGTTCGCAAGAATCCCCCATCTCACCGGCGGAGCTGTTCTCCCTCGGTACTGACCGCTCTCACATGGCTGTTCTCGCGGGATCGAGAGTTCCTGTACACGCATCCGGACATCCTGGGCCCAGGTCATCGGGGTGCCGGGGGCGCGCGACGTACCCTCGCGTCGTCGCCGCCCGATCCCTCGCCCACGGCGCCCAACCCGATTCCCGGGGTCCGGCGCCGGATGTTCCGAGATGGCCTGGCGGAGGGCACAGGATCGCTGATCGGCGTGATGTGTCCGGCACCGTCCGGTGCTGCCATCGCCATAGCGGTGACGGACCGCTGTCGGGAGGCCAGGAATCGAGACCCGTCGGCGTCATGTGCGCCCGGCTCTCACCCGGGAAGCTCGGGGGAGTGAGCAGGATCACTCTTCGAGGCGCATTCGGGCGCGACTCGACGGGCGACCTCACGGGGCCGACGAGCGGCGGCCCGGCCGCGACGAACGGTCGAGGACGGCGGGCAGTGGCGAACACCGAATGTGATCCGGTGAACATCACGACCTTTCGGGGTGTTCACGTCACGTCGCGCACTCCTACACTGGCCGCCGTGAGCCTCCAGATCAGTGATCACGCGTCCCCGGTGCAGTCGAGCCGGATTCGACACTCGGCGTTTCAGCAGAAGGTGACGTCGGCGGAGGAAGCGGTGAAGGCCATCGGTCCGGGGGACACCGTCGCTGTCAGCGGTTTCGCCAGTGCCGGGACACCCAAGGCGGTCATCCCGGCCTTGGCTGACCGGATTCACGCCGCCCGCGCGGCCGGCGCGAATTTCACCATCGACCTGCTGACCGGGGCGTCGGTGTCGACGGAGACCGAGAGGATGCTCACCGAGATCGACGGAATCGCCCTGCGGATGCCCTACCAGGCGGAATCCACGGCACGGCAGAAGATCAACCAGGGGCGCATGGATTACGTCGACATCCACCTCTCGCACGTGGCCCAGCAGGTGTGGGAGGGCTACTACGTCGCGGTGAACGTCGCGGTCGTCGAGGTCTCCGGCATCACCGAGACCGGTGAGCTGATCCCCTCCGCGTCGGTCGGAAACAACAAGACCTGGCTCGACGTCGCGGAGAAAGTCATTCTCGAGGTCAACTCGTGGGTCCCGGACGCCATGGATGGTATCCACGACATCTACTACGGCACCGCGCTGCCCCCGCACCGCCGGCCGATCGAACTCACCGGCGTCGAGGACCGCATCGGGCAACCGCACTACCGGGTGGACCCGGCCAAGGTTGTTGCGGTGGTGGAGACGAACGCCCCCGACAGTGCGAGCGCGCTGACCGCTCCGGATGCGGTCAGTGAGGCGATCGCGGCGCACGTGCTGGACTTCTTCGACCACGAGGTGAAGTGTGGCCGACTCCCGGAGAACACCCTGCTGCCACTGCAGGCGGGCATCGGAAACGTGGCCAATGCCGTGCTCGGGGGACTCGAGCGCGGCCCGTATCGGGGTTTGACCTGCTATTCCGAGGTCATCCAGGACGGGATGCTGCACTTGATCAAGCACGGCACCGTCCGGTTCGCGTCGGCGACCGCGCTGGCACTCTCGGAGGCCGGGATCGAGGAGTTGACCTCCAACATCGACTTCTACCGGCAGCACATCCGGCTCCGTCCGCAGGAAATCAGCAACCACCCCGAGGTGGTCGCCGATTGGGAATCATCGCGATGAACGGGATGCTGGAGGCCGACATCTACGGGAACGTCAATTCGACCCACGTGATGGGCACCAAAATCATGAACGGCATCGGCGGATCCGGGGACTTCGCGCGCAACGGGTACCTGTCGATGTTCCTCAGCCCGTCCACGGCGAAGAACGGAGCGATCTCGTCGATCGTCCCGATGACCCCGCACGTCGACCACACCGAGCACGACACCCAAGTGCTGGTGACCGAGCAGGGCCTCGCCGACCTGCGGGGGTTGTCGCCGCGTCGACGGGCACGGGTGATCATCGAGCGCTGCGCGCATCCGGAATTCCGGCCGCTGCTCACCGACTACATCGAGCGGGCGACGGCCACTGCGGGAGCCGGCCAGACGCCGCACCTGCTTGGGGAGGCGTTCTCGTTCCACCAGCGGTACCTGGAGTCCGGCTCGATGCGAGTCTAGGACGGTCACCTTCCCGCTCTCCCGTCGGGCGGTGGACCTTCCGGGGACTCGTCCGGGAGGGTCGGCGACGCGATCTGGGACCTGGTGGGCCCGATGGTCGAGGAGATTCGGATAGCGTACTGACGCAGGGTATGTGGACGCCCTGGGTTGTCGATCGGCCCGTCCACCTAGCGACATTCGGTGGCCCGCAAGAAGTCGGACAAAATCGACGCGCTGACGCTGGCTAACATACTGCGGACCGACGCACATGCTCATCGGCGGCTACCGGGCGATAGCGACCTCGCGCGGGCGATCGCGGTGCTCGCCCGCGCTGCTCAGGATGCAATCTGGCGGCGCACCAGGGCCACTCAAGAACTACGAGCCTTATTGCGTGAGTACTACCCGGGCTTTCTCGACGCCTTCGGGGACGGTGTGCACACCAACCTCGCCACCGTGGAAGCTAGAGCGATTCTGTCGGTGGCGCCGACGCCCGAGCAGGGCGCGAGGTTGACCAAGAGCCGTATCCTTGCGGTGTTGCGTCGGGCGGGGCGGCAGCGGCGCCTCGATGACGCCGCGGCTCGAATCCAGGACGCGCTGCGCCGCCGGCAACTGCGCCAGCCACCCTTGGTGGAGCAGGCGATGGGGCGCCAGGCTCGCGCCCTCGTCGCGACGCTGGACGCCGAGTGCAAGAACGCGCAGGAACTCAATGAGGCTGCGTCCGAATCATTTCGGCAGCCCCCTGGCCATGCGGTCATCACAAGCTTTCCGGGACTTGCCGACGTCACCGGTGCCCGGGTGCTGGCCGAGATCGGCGACGACCGCGACCGCTTTGCCGACGCACGTGGGCTGAAGGCATTTGCTGGGTCGGCACCGGTCACGCGCGCATCGGGGCGCAGTATCGCAGTCACTCACCGCTACGTGAAATACAACCGGCTCGCCGCGGTCGGGGTTGTCTGGGCATTCGTCGCCGCCGGCCGAGGAAGGTGCAGCCCGCGCGTACTACCTTGCCCGGCGCGAACATGGTGATCGCCACGCGGCTGCACTCCGGCATCTGTTCAACCGTACGCTCGGTCAGCTCGATCAGTGCCTGCAAACCGATCAGAAGTACGACGCGATCAAAGCATTTCCCTGTCACGGAACAACGCCAGAGCCTGCCGCCGCTTGACCCGATAACAAGATCGGAGGTCTATCAGCGGTCCGTCGACGCCACCACACCCGGCGACACCACCCCCCGGATCATGCGTGAGACAGGGGCAAGGAGTCATACCGGGTCTGGCGACCGTAGCCCTTCTGTGAAGGACCGTAAATAAGGTAACGGGCTTGTCGAGCACGAGGTAGCCGGAGCCGCCGGCGCCGAGTTCGTTGGCGTCGTCGTCGACGATCTTCGCGGAGATGCCGGGCAGGGGTGCCATCGCCGATCCGGGCTTGGTGGCGGTGATCCCGGGAAGCGGGGAGATCATGATCGCGCCGGTCTCGGTCTGCCACCAGGTGTCGACGATCGGGCCCGTGTTCCCGCCGATCACTGTCAGACCGAGTAGCGGCAGAGGGTTTCGCCGCCGTCGATCTTGATCAGGTCACCGTGGATGTAGCTGGACTCGTCCGAGGCGAGGAAGACGGCCAGGTTGGCGACGTCTTCGATCTCTCCCCACCGCTTCAGCGGGATGGAATCGGTGAAGGAGGTGTCGAAGTCCGTGTCGTCGAACAACTCCCGGGTCAGTGCCGTCTTGGCGTAGGTCGGGCAGATGCCGTTGACACGGATCTGGTCCTTTCCGTACTCGATGGCCAGGCACCGGGTCAGGTTCGCCTGGGCGCCCTTGGAGATGTTGTACACCGACTGATTCGGGTGGCCCTGCAGCCCGGCGGTGGAGACGATGTTGACGATGTTGCCGCCGTCGCCCTGGGTCAGGAACTGCTTGATTGCTTCCTGGGCGCCGAAGAACGTGCCTTGGCGTTGACG
Organism: Rhodococcus sp. JS3073; assembly: GCF_026810085.1. Lineage (NCBI taxonomy): Bacteria > Bacillati > Actinomycetota > Actinomycetes > Mycobacteriales > Nocardiaceae > Rhodococcus > Rhodococcus sp. JS3073. The sequence continues at coordinate 1,128,713 of NZ_CP113952.1, forward strand.
TCGAAGCACACGTCGAGGTCAGCCTCGCTGAACTCGTGCAGCCGCTTGCCGGCGCGGAAGATCCCGGCGTTGTTGATGAAGACGTCGAGGCGGCCGAACTCGGCAACGGTCTGCTTGACGAGTGCAGCCACTTCAGTGGACTTGGTGACGTCGGCCTGGACGAAGATCGCTTCGCCGCCGGACTTTTGGATCGACTCCGCGGTGGTCGGTGCCGCGTCGTCCTCGAAGCCTCCGGTGGTCGGCTGCTCGTGGATGTCGCTGATGACCAGCTTGGCGCCTTCGGTGGCGCAGGCCTTGGCGATGCCGCGGCCGAGACCGGAACTCGATCCGGTGACAACGATGACCTTGTTCTGTAGGCGGTTCATGGTTCTCCAATCAGGGGGCGGTGTAGCCGCCGTCGATGGTCAGCAGGGATCCGGTGGCCCAGCGGGCGTCACCGGAGGCGAGGAACACGGTGGCCTGCGCGACGTCCTCGGCGGTGCCGAGTTCGGGCCACGGCGACTTCGCGTGCAGCGCCTTGTTCAGTTCCGGGTCGTCGAGGAACGGGCGCACCATGGCGGTGGCCAGAAAGCCGGGGCACACGGCGTTGACGTTGATCCGCTCGGCGGCGAAATCGACGGCCAGCTGGCGGGTCAGATTGACCACCGCACCCTTGGCGGCGCAGTAGCCGGATTCGGCGGCCAGGCCGACCAGACCACCGATCGAGGCGATGTTGACCACCCATCCGCGGGAGCCGTCCACCGGATCCTGGGTGAGCATCTGAGCGATGGCGAACTTGCTGCCGAGCCAGACGCTCTTGGAGTTGATCCGCATGGTGCGGTCGTAGTCTTCTTCGGTCTCGTCGACGATGGTGTGCAGCCCGGTGAAGATGCCGGCGTTGTTGACCATCACATCGAGACGGCCGAAGCTGTTGACCGCGGTCGTGACCAGGTTGTCCATCGACGCATAATTCCCGGCGTCGGCGTCGATATACTGCGATTTGCCCTGGGCGACGATCAGTTCGTCGGTGGGGACGTTGGCGTTCTCCTCGTAGCCGCCCTCGCGGGCCTCACGGCGGACGTCCGAACACACCACGGTCGCGCCCTCGGCGGCCAGCGCCAAAGCGATCGCGCGGCCGTTGCCGGAGCTGGATCCGGTGACGACGGCGATCTTGTTCTGCAGACGGTTTCCCATCACTGCACTCCTCGAATGTTGTGGGTCAGAGCCGGATCAGTGGGCCAGGTGCTGGACGAACCAGTCCCGGGCCAGGGAGCTCGACTGCTCGAATCCTTTGGTGTAGATGTCGAAGTGCCCGCCGGGCAGGATCTCGATCCGCTAGGGCTCGCGGGCCTTCTCGAAGGCGGCGATCGCCAGATCGGTCGGGGTGAGCACGTCGTTGACAGCCGGCAACAGCAGCAGCGGGGTCGGGCTGATGTAGGCGATGTAGTCGGCGGGCACGTATTCGCCGAGCATCTCGACGCTGCGCAGGGTCACCTCGTTGCGCCAGGACGGCGCAATCGTCTCGTGGCCCTCGGTGAACCACTGGTAGGAGTCCGGAGTCGGCAGCGCGGAGGGAGCGTGCGGGTCCGCGTCGACTACCGGCACCATCGCCGGCGCCTCACCGTTGAATCGGGCCAGGCGGTCGGCGTCGAACTGCTCACGGAAACCCTCGATGAAGTCCGGGCGCACCAAACGACGCAGGTTCTGGTAGCCGTCGACCAGGGCCCCCTGGCTCACCACGGCCTTGACGCGGCGGTCGAGCGCGGACACGACGAGCATGTGGCCGCCGGAATAGCTGCTGCCCCACAACCGATGTTGTTGGAGTCGACCTCGGCCAAGGTGGTGGCGAAGGTGATGGCGTGCCGGTAGTCGCGAATCTGCTGCCACGGATCGATCTCCTGGCGGGGATCGATCCGTGGCTTGCACCGAAGTTGCGGTTGTCGAAGACGAGCGCGTTGAGTCCCGCCGCGGCGAACACCTCGGCGTACCGGTCCAGGTACATCTCCTTGACCGCGGAATATCCGTGTGCCATCACGATCGTCGGGCGTGCACCGACGGAATCGTCTGCGGTGTAGAACCATCCGCGGAGCGTGGTGCCTTCTGCGCTGAACTCGATATCACGGCGCGTCATCGTTGATCTCCTTCAGTGGGTGGAATCCCAGCCCAGAAGCAGTACTGCAGCTCACCGTTGGGCTGGTGGGACTCCAGTCTCAATCAGTCCGTCAGTGAGACCGTGAACACGCGGGACATCTTGTTGCATCGTTGCGCCACCTTTGGCGAGGTACGCCTCCCGGAACTCCTTTGGGGTGGTGCCGTAGGTCGACTTGAAGGTGCGGGTGAAGTGGGGGCCGTCCGAGAAACCCCATTTGGTGGCGATGGCACCGATCGGCTTGCCCGGTCCATGAGCTCGCCGCGAGCGCGTGCGAGGCGGCGGATGCGGATGGTGTCGCTGACGGTCTGGCCGGTGGCGGTTGACGGTGCGCACGGACACTCCGTGAGCGGCGGCGATCGCACCGGGATTCAGGTGCTCGTCGAGCAGATTCTGTTCGATGAACCGGTCGATGGCGTCGCGCAGAGCCGGGCCGCTGCCCGGGGAGGGGTGTCGACGGTGTCTGGACGGACGGCGCCGATCAGCAGTTCGAGAGTGGCGTTGCGGGCCGCGGCGACGGCGGACTGGCTCAACCGGGGCAGGCTGCTGGCGAGGGTGTCGAGGTAGCTGGTGAGCAGCTGGCTTGCCGGCGAGTCTCCGCGCAGCGTGACCCCGGGATGCGCCCACGCCTTGCCGCCTACCTCATCGAGCGCGGCCCGGGGAATGATCAAACTCCGTTTGGACAATTTTTCCCACACGAATCGGGCGGCCTTGGTGCTGTCCCAGGCCACGGCATCGCCTGGTCCGACATTGACGGTGATGTCATCCTGGGTGACGGTTTCCCGGCCGGCCCGGTTGATCAGAACGACGAAGAACTCCCCGTCGGTGTCTGCCACCTGACGGCGCTGCCGAGTGCCCGAGCAGGGATCGCATTCACAATCGACGAGCGCCAGATCATCGATTCACCAGCGCCGAACGTAGGCGTCGAACGGCCGCGAGGTGTCGTCGGGAACGGTCACCGACCACGGCAGGTGGGTCGTGGACAGCATCTGCTCCCACCGCTGCACCCTCTCGCCTGCGGCTTCGTCGTCCGCCAGTTCGGGAGCCGGTATTCGTCGTCTCGTGCTGTCATCGTCTTCTCCATTCCGCGGGGCGCATTGCCCACCCGGGATCAGGTGATCCACGGTACTGCCCTGCCGTCGCGGTCTGCGATCTGCTGAGCGCTGCTGTCACACTCTCTGCCCGGCGGTGCGGCGAAACTAGAACCAGCGGGACAGGTTTATGAAGATTCACGACACCCTCGGTCGTGATCGTCGACTTCCGGCGTCGAGACACCGGATGTCTGGACCGATGAGCCTGCGCCGAGGAGGTCACAGGTGAATGCCGAAGGTGTCGATCTTTCGATAGAGCGACGACCGGGCGATCCCCAGTGATTTCGCGGCTGCCACGCGGTTGCCGCCGCATTCGCGGAGCGCCACCACGATGGCATCGCGTTCGGCGCTCTCCATCGCCGTCATCGTTCGCCGAGGCGCCGAACTGAGTGCGGGTGGCAGGTCGACTGCGGTGATCACCCCCGCCGGCTTGGCGCGCAGAGCGTGCTTGAGCGTGTCCACGAGTTCGGTGATGTTGCCCGGCCAGTGGTATTTCTTCAGCACCCGTAACACGTCGTCGGGGATGTCGGCGTCGCGGTGAGGTGCGAGCTGCCCCAAGCACATTCGAATGATTGCCGGTACGTCGCCGGGATGGTGTCGCAACGCGGGGACATCGATTGTCGTGGTGAAGTTGCGAGCAAGGGCGGAGTGCAGGAGCCGATCTCCGTCGGTGGACGAGGTGGCAACGATCCACCGTGCCGGATAGCTGCGCTGATCGGCGGACACCACATCGGAGACGGCCTGGTCCAGGCGTGCGTCGAGCAGGTCGATATCGCGGAGAACGACGGTGGTGGCGGCGGAATCCAGCGCGCTTCTCAGGCGTTCCTCGACGGATTCCGTGGGGTTACAGTCCACGACGGCAATCGGTGCTTGGGGGTTCTTGTACAGATGTGCCCCGCGCGCAAGGGTGAGCCTGCCGCTTCCACCTTCTCCCCGCAGGATCGTGTTGGCGTCGGTGGATGCCAGGGAGATCAGCTCCCTGCTGCACCGGGTCCATTGCGGTGAGGATCCGGTCGATCCGGGCAGCGCAGGAAGGCTGCGGTGGTGCGTGGTCGAGGACCTGGGGTGCGGAGGCCGTTCGACTTCGAGGATCACTCCCGCGACCTCGGCACCGTCCTCGATGATGTTGCGCTTGACCGTGATGGTGCCGCCCGAGGGGAGGTGAAGGGCGAGCTGGGTGATCCGCGAGGGGCCGAGCAGCGAATGTGCTTCCTCGCGGAGGAACGCCTCGTCGATCGGATCGAGCAGGCGAGAACCGATGGTGTTCGACATGAAGACGCCGCAGCTCAGTGAGTACACCGCGACCTGTCGACGTCGACAGGCTGCGAGGAACTCTCCCAGCACGAGCTGTTGTTTCGCCGATCCTGTCGAACGCAGTGCCGACTCGACGTCCCGTGCAGCCCCGAGCGCGAGTTGACGCATCAGCGGGTTCGCCTCTCGGGCGAGACCGCTGATATCGATCAATCCTTCGACACGTCCGAGGATCGGGTTGTGGATGGGCGCGCCGGCGCAGGTGAAATCGTGGATTGCCTCGTGAAAGTGCTCGCGGCCGTCGACGTAGACGGCCATGCCGGTCTCGAGGGCGGTGCCGACGCCATTGGTGCCGATGAGTTCCTCGGAGTAGTTGAACCCTGGCGCGAAATAGACGCTGTCGAGCTTGGCGGCAAGGACAGGATCATTGTCGCGCCGCAACATGACTTGGGCATGCTCGTCGGTCAGCGCGACGCTGAGTGACATTCCGGACAGGTCGTCGTGCAGGCGATCGAGGATCGGTGAGGCGCATTGCACCAGCCGGCGACGCAGGTCGAGGTCTTCGACGAACTGGAGACGAGGAGGGCTCGAACCGTCCGGCACCACGCCCGCCTGACGAGATCGCTGCCACGACTGGGCGATGAAGCTGGAGACCTCGTCCGTTGCGGACAGGGATGAAGCGGGGCGACGATCGGTAGTCACTCGCCGCCGCCTAGGGTCGCTGTCCATCAAATCTCCGTCCTGGTGTCTCCGACGCACCCCACTACTGTGTCGCAGGTCACTTTCCCTGAGTGTCCCAGAATAGGACATCGGAAACCTGCGTCGACCCGCGACCGACCGTCCGGGCGGATGCCGGCACTGCGGATTCGCAGCGCCGAGCTATTCGCCGCGGAGCGCCGGTCTCAGCGCGTCGAGCACCGCAGGGTCCTCGATGGTGGAGGGGACCGGCTCGTCGTGGCCGTCGGCGATGGCCCGCATCGACTTGCGGAGGATCTTGCCCGACCGCGTTTTCGGCAGTGCCTCCACGATGGTCACCTGCCGGAAGGCTGCCACGGCGCCGATGTCTCGACGCATCGCGGCGATCAACTCGCCCTGCAGCGTGTCGTGATCGATGTCGATTCCATCTTTGAGCACCACGAACCCGCGCGGCAGTTGACCCTTCAACCGGTCGGCCACGCCGATCACCGCGCACTCGGCCACCGCCGGGTGCGCCGCCAGCACCGCCTTCATCAACCCAGGGGAGAGCCGGTGCCCAGCGACGTTGATCACGTCGTCGGTACGTCCCATCACGAACAGGTAGCCGTCCTCATCGAGGTATCCGCCGTCACCGGTGAGGTAGTAGCCAGGGAACCGCGTCAGGTAGGACGCGACATACCGTTCGTCGGCGCCCCACAGGGTGGGCAAGGTGCCCGGCGGCATCGGCAGCTTCAGGCAGACCGCGCCTTCCTGACCGGGCCCCATCTCGCTGCCGTCCTCGTCCAGAATCCGCACGTCGTACCCGGGCACCGGCACCGACGGCGAACCGGCCTTGATCGGCATCGGTTCCAACCCGCGCAGGTTCGCCGCGATCGGCCATCCGGTCTCGGTCTGCCACCAGTGGTCGACCACCGGTACACCCAACTTGGCCTGCGCCCACCGGTAGGTCTCCGGGTCCAGCCGCTCACCGGCCAGGAACAACGACCGGAACTTCGACAGATCGTAGTGCGCCACCTCGGCCGCCTCGGGATCCACCTTTCTGACCGCGCGCAGCGCGGTAGGGGCGGTGAACAGGGCTTTCGCTCCGTATTCGGAAATGACCCGCCAGAGAGCGGACATTGCGTGTGACGGGTGGTTGGCGGAGCCACCGAACGGCGCATCCCGGACCGCGGGGCGTTCACGGTCCGGGATGTGCGCGGCCTCAGGTCAGGCGGAGGGGATGAAGTCGTCGGTGACGAACAGGGTGGCTCCGCCGGTGGCGAAGTTTCCGATGTCGGCGGCGGCGGCCTGCCCTTCGGGTGAGGCGAGTCCGTCGTCGAGTGCCTGCCGGGAGTCGAAGCTCAAGACGGCAACGAGGTGGTAGGGCGCCTGCGACTGGTCGAGGGCGCTGACCTTGCCGGCGTGCCAGGTGCGAACACCGGGGATCTTGTCGGCCAGTGGGCGATGGGTGGTGCTGTAGTACTGGTCGAAGGACGCGGGTTCGTCCGGGTGGCCGTAACAGACGATCAGATGATGCATCGATTTTCTCCGAAAGGGTTGTCAGACAGCAGGATTATTGGACTCGGGCGACCGGGTGGTTCGCGGCGGATGAGCTGGCTGTGTCGATCAAGCTCGACGCCGCGCCCGGCCCGGCTTCAGACCTCGATGTCGAGGAGGTCCCCGAGGTGCCGGTCGATCTGGGGCATGTAGGTCGGTGAAACACCGAACAGACCCAAGTGACCAAGGGTGTCCTCGACGACCCGCAGTTCGCTGTTCTTGATCAATTCTTGCTCCGGGACACAGTCCCGGACCGGGAACAGTTGATCCTCGTCGATGGGCATGACGAAGGTCTTGGCGGTGATGCGGCCGAGTGCTGCCGCCAGGTCACCGCCGGTATGGCGGGCGACGTCACCGCGCTGCCACGCCCACGACTGCGTGAGGAGCGCGTTGGGGTCCATCGCAGTGAAGTAGGGCTCGAGGAATCCGCTCAGGAACGCCTCCTTGGAGTCGAACTCCATCGCCCGCCACACCTCATGCTTCCAGAACTCGGTGGAGAATCCGACGATGGCCCAGATGTGGGCCTGCCGGATGAGCCCGTCGACGACCTGTTCGTTGGAGGTGTATTCCCCGCCGTTCCAGCCCGGACTCGACTGGATCGCTTCGCGCATCGCCTCGGCGATGAGGAAGTCGCCCGGCGTGTTCTGTGCTGTGCCCGCAATCGGCGCGGCGCGCAGCACCTTGTCGGGGAAGCGCACCGCCCACTCGTAGGTCTGCTGGGCGCCCATCGACCCGCCGGTCACCAGGGCGAGGCGTTCGATGCCGAAGTGCTCACGCAGCAGTCGCTCCTGCGCGACCACGTTGTCGCCGATGCGGACGTGCGGGAACTTCGACATCGCAATACCGGCGTTGGCGCCGGCGGCATTATGTGGGGAGACCGACAGCCCGCTGCCGATCTGGTCGATGCAGACGATGAAGTATTCCTCCGGGTTGAGCGCGTGGTCGGGGCCGATGTAGACATCCCGCCAGATCTGGTGTGTACCCGAATACCACGTCGGGATGAGGATCGCGTTGTCCTTGGCCTCGTTCAATACGCCGAAGGTTGCCACCGCCAGCTGGCAGTCGGGGATGGAACCGCCTTCCTCCAAGTCGAGCTGTCCGATGCCGATCAGTTCGTAATCGCCATGAAATTCGTTTGTGTAGTACGGGTTCTCGATCATTGTCGTCCTCCTTTGGGCCGATGAAGTGGATGTCGGATCAGCTCAGTTGAAAACCCTTGTACCCGGCGGCCGCTGCGGCGAGGGTCTTCTCCCGATAGGTGCCGACTCCGCCGATGTAGGACAACACTCGCCGAGGCTTGCCGGGGACGTTGGCGCCGTTGTACCAAGAGTCGGTTTTCGAGACCAGCGTGGCGTTCGCGGTCTCGTCGTGATGGGCGACCCACTCGTCTTCACCGGCAAGCGTCGGCTCGATGACGGTGTGGTCGTGCGCCCGCATGTACCGGATGCATTCGGCGATCCACTCGGTCTGTTGCTGCAGGCAGGTGGTCATATTGCACAGTGCCGCGGAAGGCGCCAGAGGGGCACCGGTCGTGAGCATGTTGGGGTAGCCGTGCACCATCAAGCCCATGGTCGTGCGGATGTCGCGATTCCAGTCGTCCTTCAGTGCCCGGCCGCCGCGCCCGCGGATGTCGATCCGCGTCAAAGATCCGGTGCCGGCGTCGAAGCCCGTGGCCATGACGATGACGTCGACCTCGTGCAGCGTTCCGTCGGCCAGGACCAAGCCCTGGGGCACGATCCGGGTGATCGGGTTGTCGCGGACTCCGATGGCCTCGACGTTCGGCCGGTGATAGGTCTCGAGGTAGTTCGTTTCCAACGGCACACGATGTGTTCCGAAGCCGTAGTCGGTGGGGATGAGCAGGTCGCACAGGTGGGGATCCTGAAGCCGTGCGCGCATCTTGCGTCGAACGAACTCCGAGATCTCTTCGCTGATCTCCTCGTCGTAGAACATCTCACCGAACGAGGCGAGCCACAGCTTCAACGAGCCGTTCTCGTAGATCTCCTCGAGTGCATCGTTGCGCTGCTCCGGTGTCAGATCCGCCCACACGTGCTCGAAGTCGTACTCGAAGCCGCTGAACGTATTCGGCAATGTTTCTTTCAGCTCAGCGAACCGGCTCTTGTACGCCGCCACGTCCGACTCGTCGAAGGTGGGGTTCTTCATCGGGAGGGCGTACTGAGGTGTGCGGATGAAGACCTTCAGATGTTCGACCTTGTCGGCCACGGTCTGGATCACCTGGATGCCGGTGGCACCGACGCCGATGACGGCGACACGTTTGCCGTCGAGATCGGCGCCCTCTTTCGGCCAGCGGGAGGTGTGGAAGATCGGCCCGCTGAATTCTTCCTGGCCCTCGAACACGTACGACATCGGAGCCGAGAGCATTCCGCTGCAGGTGACCAGGAACCGGGTGGTGATCGTCTCGCCGCGATCGGTCCGCACGATCCACTTGTCGGCCCGCTCGTCGTAGTGCGCACTGGTGATCATGGTGGACAGTTGGATGTCGCGGCGAAGGTCGAGGGTGTCTGCGACGTAATGCATCCAGCGCTCGATCTCCGGTTGGCCGGGGAAACGCTGGCTCCAACTCCAGTTCTTGTACAGCTCTTCCGAGAACAGGTACTGGTAGATGTACGCCTCGGAATCGAAGCGCGCACCGGGATAGCGGTTCCAGTACCACGTGCCGCCGACGTCGCCGGCGGTGTCGTAGGCCCGCACTCGCAGACCCTGTTCGCGGAGCTGGTGCAGCTGGTACAGACCGGCAACCCCCGCGCCGATGATCAGCGCATCCAGTTCGAGCGATTCCGTTGCCGAAGTTTCCGTGGGCGCAGAAGCCGTAGTCGACATCTCATACCTTTCTGTGGTTCAGGTCACTGAGAAGTCATTTTTGTGACAACCGCCACCGCCAGCTGTCCCAGCTTCGGACAGTTCGGTAGGCCCGTGTTCGGAAGCTACTGCCTATGCCGGTGAACGCCCCTTTCCGGGACGGTGCCGGTAGGCGTTCCTTGGGTTCGTGCGGTGATCGCAACACCACTGATCAAAGGGTGTTGCACATGGCGAAATATTCTCATCGGATGGTTCCGGAGATCTTTCAGACGTTCTGGGCGGGGATGGCTGCGGGTGAGTTCATCACGGACGCGGCCGAGGCGGCCGGCACGCATCGCAAACAGGGTGCTCGGTGGCTTGCGGCATGCGGTGGGGTGCGTCCCCGGCGTGGCCGCAACCTCAAGGGCCGATGTTTGACGTTCGCGGAACGGGAAGAGATCGCCATCGGCATCGCCGCAGGTCACACGCTTCGTGACATCGCGAAAACCCTGAACCGGAGTCCCTCGACGATCTCACGCGAGATCGCCCGCAACCGTGAGCCGTCCGGGCGGTACCGAGCCAGATCGGCTCACGCAGCCGCCTACCATCGGGCCTCGCGGCCCAAACCGTCCAAGCTCGCCACCAATCCGTCGCTACGTGAGACGGTGGAGAAATCCCTGACCGAGCGCCATTCACCCGAGCAGATCGCGGGCCGCCTCCGACTCGATTTCCCCGACGATCCACAGATGCGGGTGAGCACCGAGACCATCTACCAATCGCTCTACCAACCCTCCCGCGGCGGACTCGAACACACCCTCACCCGATCGCTGCGGACCGGACGTGGGCTGCGCCGACCCAGTCGGAAGGCCGGCCAGCGCAAGAACCGGATCCCCGACATGGCCAACATCGCGGACCGCCCCAAAGACGTGAAAAACCGTGCAATACCGGGTCATTGGGAGGGTGACCTCATTGTCGGCAAACGGAATCTGAGCGCGATCGGCACACTCGTCGAACGTTCGACCGGCACCGTCATGCTCGTTCATCTGCCCGACGGATACAAGCCCGAGCAGACCGCGCCCGCGTTGACCGAACAGCTCGAGACGCTGCCCACGAGCCTGCGCCGGACCTTGACGTGGGACCAGGGATCGGAGATGCGGGACTGGAAGAGCGTCAGCGCGGCCACCGGGATCGACATCTACTTCTGTGATCCACACGCACCCTGGCAGCTCGGGTCCAACGAGAATACGAACGGCATTCTCCGTCAGTATTTCCCCAAAGGTTCGGACCTGAGTGTGCACTCGAAAGCGGACCTGGAGTGGGTCTCGCGGCAACTCAATGAGCGTCCCCGGAAACGGTTAGAATTTCGCACACCCATCGAAGAGATGGAACGACTGCTGTTGTCGATGACCGCCAGAATCCGCCGTTCCGCTACCGGGAACCGATCGCCCCAACGTTCGGTCGGTGCTACGCGGCTCGGTGGAGGAGTGAAACCGGCTGGCTATACCGTTTCGTCGGTGTAAAACACGTCAGTCAGGTCCGCGTGGGTCAAAGTTGCCTTGAGCAGGTCCGCGCCGGACAGGTCTGCAGATGGCAGGTCTGCAGATGACAAGTCGAATCGGTAACCCGCCCAGCGATTTTGGTCTCCCCGAGGGCGCTTCCGGATCGCACTCAATATTGCAATGCGCGCTTTTTGCTCTTGTGGATCTGGCTTCGGTGGTTGCGCGGGAGTCAACCAGAGCCGGGGCAGTCCCATTGGCAGTTCAGAAGGCGATGCTCGATGATACCTACGGATGGTCCAATGCTCGTGGCAACGAGGTGGTCCCATCACCCTGGCAAGCGACATACGAGGGGGAGGCGAATGTACCGGTGGTTCCCGGACGCGTCGCTGACGGTAGTGCAGGCGCTGCTCAAGACCCGCTCGGGCAAGATCCTGCGCAAGACGATGCGGCAGATCGCCGACCACGAGGAATACCGTGCCCTCCACCATCGAGGACGTCGCCGTCCTCGACGCGCTGAAGCGACCGTCACGTGCGCGCCGGCGACGGGGATCGGGCGGCGCTGACGTCCCACCACCTTGCCCGCCGCCTTGGCCACATCGATCGCAGCAACCCGATCGATCACCAACTCGTGATCATCGTCGGGAATCTCTTCCAGTTCCGGCTCCACTTTGTTTGTCCTCCAGTCGCGTCGGAGCTCTCCACGGGCGGCCTGGGGGCCTCGGTCGAGGGAATCCGAAATTCTGACCGGCGTGCTCGAAGCAACAGTGCGTGACCCTTCCAAGGTCGGGCCCCGGCGCCAGGCTTATTTACGGGCTTACACTCCCAAGAAAACGTCGGCGTCGGCAGGCGACCCGACCCCATTTTCAGGCCTGCGAGGCGTCCTTGGAACGGAACTGGGTGCTCATTTGACTTGACGAATTGCGGATTCCATGGAGTTCGTCCGCCGACTCCACGTTTTTCAAAAGGTTGACGTCTTGTACTTTTCCGATGACCCACCAGAACTCGGGCCGTCGAGGGCCTGGAACAGCGCCGGGTGCCGTCCAGACCGGGCGGCCGAACAGTTTGCAGATCTTCGCCCTTGGGGTGTGGCGGTGAACGCGAAATCCGAGGTTCGACGCCGAGGCCGGGTCTTTGTGTTTCGGCCCAGAATGACCTCGGTATCCACGATACCGCCGTCCCACGGTTCGGCGAGCTCGGTCTCGGACTGGACGGCCGCGAGATCACGAAGGGGGTGACATCGCCCAGGCGGGGTGGCAGCGCGTTGCCCGTGCACCGCGGTCGTGGTAGCCGACCCAGCTGGAGATCGCAGGCCTTGAGATCACCCGGCCGGTGTTGCCTATCCACACTACTTGCGGGCGAGCGAATGACTTTCTGCCGACTTGCGATCGGGGTGATTGTCGCTTCGGACCCAGCGGCCGAGGAGGAAGACCGCAGCTCCGGCGACGAGCATGGGGACTGACATTGCGTAGAAGACTGCACTGGCGGACCAGCCCATGCCGAGTGCCGCTCCGACCGCGATCGGCCCGACGATGCCGCCGAGGCGGCCAACACCCAACGCCCATCCAACCCCGGTGGACCGCATCGGTGTCGGATAGAACACCGCGGACAGCGCGATGAGGCTCTTCTGTCCACCGCTGATGCAGACCCCCGCAAAAAAATTGGCCGTCAATAGGACCCACAACGGCGCCGTAAAGGCGACACCGGTCAGCGCAACGAATGCGAATCCGACGACATAAACGGTTCCGAGGGTGACGTACGCGCCGAGTCGGTCCATACAGGGCCCGGTGACGAATGCAGCGGCGATGCCGCCGACCGTGGTGAGGGTGGTGGCGGTGACCACCGTACCCATGTCGTAGTCCAGGCTCGTCATGATCGACGGTAGCCAGCTCTGCAGCGCGTAGAACTCGCCGAGGTTGATGACGAAGACCAGCCACAGCAGCAGGGTTCCCAAGACCCGGTCACGGGTGAACAGGCTCCTCAGTGCAGTGCGTTGTCCGTCGGTCCGCTTCTCGGCCTCGTAGGTGATGTCGGGGCCGACGGCGAGGGCGGGCTCCATTTTGCGGAAGATCGCCTGGATTCTGTTGGGCTCCGCGCCTCTGTTGATCATTGAGGTGAGTGAGTCCGGCAGGTAGCGCAGCAACGCCGGGAGCAGGAGCAGCGGTGCTACTGCGCCGACGACGAGTACCGACCGCCAGCCGAGGATCGGGATCAGCCAACCGGACACCAGCCCTGCCGCGACGAATCCGAGGGAGAAGCCGCAATAGATCACCAGGACGAAGGTTGCTCGAAGACGCTTGGGGCTGAATTCGCCCGTCAGTGCGATGGCACTCGGCGCGGCGGCACCGAGCCCCATTCCGGTGATGAAGCGCAACGCCATCAGTTCGGTGACGTTCTGTGACCAGGCCGCCGCCAACGTGCCGAGCGCGAAGATGACCGTGCTCGTGAGGATCATCCGGCGGTGGCCGTAGCGCTCGGACAGCGGCGAGAGCGCCAGATAGCCGACCATGAGACCGGCGAGAGCGGCGGAGAAGATGGGCCCGAGCACCTGTTTCGACAGGCCCCACTCCTCGGCGATGTGGGGCGCCATGTAGCTGATGCTCTGGGTGTCGAAGCCGTCGATGAACATGACCACCCCACACAGGGCGATCACGATGTACTGGTATCGACTCACTGGCCGCGAATCGATGAAATCCGGCAGTGTCACGCGCGATGGTGCTAAGGACATGATTGCCTCACAATATCTGATGCCCGGTTGCCCGGATGATGTGGTCGTGGTAGCGGATCACGCGGTGACAACGGGCTCGCCCGACGGTACGAAGGCGTCGCAATAGAAATTGTCTGGCGCCAAACCGGCCTCGTGGACAAAATCCTCGCGTGCCGCCGAGGTCATTGCGGGGCTTCCGCATGCATAGACCTCGTGGTCGCTGAGGTTTGCGTAGTCCTCGAGCACCGCTCGATGAACGAGCCCGGTGCGTCCGGTCCAGTCCTCCGCGGGATGTGACAGGACGGGAGTGAATGAGACACGACCCGGATCCGAGGCCCACTTCGCGGGCAACTCGGGTAGGTAGATGTCGCCCTGTTCTCGTGCGCCCCAGTAGAGGTGCACGGACCGTTCTCCACCACGTTTGAGGTGGTCCTCGATGATCGATTTGACCGGGGCGAAGCCGGTGCCGCTGGCGACGAAGATGACCGGCCTGTCCGAGTCGGGGTTCAGTGAGAACTCGCCGTAGGGCAGCTCGATCCTCAGTCTGGTTCCCCTTTCGAGCCCGCCGAGCACCTCATCGGAGAAGCGTCCACCCTGCACCCGACGAATGTGCAGCTGCACTCCGTCGTTCTCGTGCGGCGGATTCGCCATCGAATAGCTCCGGCTGTCACCGTCGTCGAGAAAGACTTTCAGGTACTGCCCGGCAGCGAACTTCGCACGCACCCCGGTGGGGAGACGCAGCTGCACCACCGTGACATCGGGCGCCGGACGGGTGATCCGATGGACCTTTGCGGTCAGGGTCTTGCGTATAACCCTGTCCTGCTTGGTGATCCGCTTGGGCGTGATCGAGGTGTCGGTGCTCGGCCGGGCCTGGCAGAACAGCACTCCACTCTGAGGGCCTTGCGACATCCCCCAGCCGCGCACATCGAGGCGGCCGGCATCGAGTGCGCCTTCACAACTCGAGCACACGCCTTTGCGGCACGAGTACGGGATCGCGTATCCGGAACGTTCCGCCGCGTCGAGCACGCTCTCATCGGGCTCGCACGGAAAGCTGATGTCCGTTCCGGTGACAGTTACTGTGTAGGTCATGAGGTAGCTCCAAAGGTGCCGGGTGCCGACATGTGGGTTTCGGCGGCGCCGACGAGTCGCAGCGCCCCGACTACCGCATCCGGGTCGGCTACTCCCTTGCCGGCAATGTCGAACCCCGCGCCGTGGCCGACACTGGAGAACCGCACTCCGGCGCCGATCGTCATCGCGGCTGCGCTGCGCCCGGCGAGGAGTTTGACGGGAATATGGCCCTGATCGTGGTACATGGCGACGAACGCGTCGAAGCCGGGGTCTGCCAGCATGAGGTCGGCCCCGACCGGTCCCGAGGCGTCGATCCCTGCGGCGCGCAGCCGCTCCACCGCTGGCGCTGTCACCCGCAGGTCCTCGTCGCCGAACAAACCGCCCTCGCCGGCGTGTGGATTGATGCCGAAGACGCCGATGCGCGGGGACGGGATGCCCTGCGCCTGTAGCGTCTCCACCGCGGCATGTGCCGCCCCGTGCACCAGCTCGGGCGTGAGGCGCCGAAGCGCATCCCGCAGCGATTCGTGCAACGTTGCGTGCACGATGCGCAAACCGGCACCGATCAACATCAAGAACACCTGATCGGGCCGCGCGCCGACGAGTTCGGCCAGCAAGCTCGGATATCCGTCGAAGGAGATGCCGGCGGCGTTGACCGCGGTTTCCGAGTGTGGGCATGCGACGATGCCGCAGGCTCCGCCGCCCTGCAGGCAGCGCACGGCCCGTTCCAGGTACGCCACCGTCGCCTTCCCAGCCTCTGCTGTCACCCGGCCCGGTGCGAAGGCCCCGGCGGGCAGCGAGTGCACCGGAAGCAGGTCGACGACATCGGCCATGGGCGTGGCCAAGCCGTCGGCTGTCTCGCGGACCGTCATGCCTGCCCGGCGGGCGAGTGGCTCGACGACGAATCGATCGCCCACCAGGACCGGATTGAATGCGGGATGCTCCTGCGCTGCCATGACGGCCTTCACCGCGAGCTCGGGGCCGATTCCATTCGGATCGCCGATCGTGAGCAGGACCCGTGGGGGGGACCCACTCATAGTGGGAGCGCCAACAGGGTGTCGATGTTGGTGCTGTCGCACACCACGACTCGTTCGGCAATCTTCAACTGATCGTCCACGTCGACATAGCGGTCGACATACCGCCCGCTGGCGAAGATGTCGGATTGGCCGTCGCGCATCACCCGCACCACCAGGAAGCTGGTCTCGGCATGGATACCGTCACCGTTCTCTTCCAGGACCGAGGGCTGGCCCAGGATGTGACGGTAGGTGTGTTGCTCGTAGATGTTGGCTTCACGCAGCGCCGATACGCGGTCGACCAGCATCCGGCGAGTGTTGGCCCACACCAGTCCGGCGGGCAGGCCTTCGCTGTAGTTCTGTGCGGTGGTGATCCGGTACATGCAGTTTTCGACGAAGAAGTCCGGCCACTGCTCGAGCGGCCCCTCGTCGATGCAGCGGGAGTAGTCGGCCTGCACGCGGCCGATTCGGTGGAAGTCGTTCACGCTCATGCCTCTTCCTGTCGGTTCATGGCGGCCCGGTAGGCCTTCCAGAAGCCGCGGACCGATGCTTCGGTGACACGGCTTTCGCTGGATTCGGCTAGACTGCCTCCCATTTCGAGCACGGCGGACTGGCTTGCCGCACCTGCGATTCCGCGTTGCACGAAGCCTCCGACACAGCCGTCCTCCATCGAGATGTAGCCTGCGGGGCCCACGAGGTTGGCCTGCTTGAGTCGTACTTCCCGCTGCTCGGGCGTGTCTTCTTCGAAGCCGAGGTACGTCCAGTTCAGCCGTGTTCGTTCGACCCCGGTCGGCAGGATCTGGCGCACAGCCACGGAGTTCTGGATCTGCTGCAGCACGAAGCCCGGGAAGACGGAGAGGATCTGCAGCGTCGTATCGTCACCGACCTCGCTGAACCCCTCGAGCAACGTTGGATCGGCCAGTTTGTAGGCGCTTTCGGACCGGATGTTCTGATCCGAGTACGCGACGTCCTTCTCGGCGTCTCGGTCGATCGCTGAGTAACTGACGTGGTGGCCGCCGCTCTCGTCGACGATGATCCCACCGCGTTGTGACAGTCGGTTGAGCTCGAAGGTCGTGAAGAACAGGTGCAGGATGCTGGCGTGGTAGGAGTCCTTGACGTTCTCTACGTACAGCTTCCAGTTATTGGGAAGGATCTGTGTGAAGCGTCCGATGATCTCGGGGGTGCGTCCACCGAGGACACGGGCGATCCGACTCGTGATCTCTTCGCCGAGATAGTCCTCGATGTCGGGCACGTCATCGGAGAAACTCCCGAAGACCAGGCCGTGAAGTACGGCGATGCGCATCTTGCGCGGTCCGTGGTCCTCCATGCAGAACGAATCAGGCATTCCGCCTTTGCCTTTGACTCCGTCCTGGAATGCTACTCCGGTCAGATCGCCCTGCAGGTTGTAGCTCCACGCGTGGTAGACGCACGTAAAGTCCTTCGTGTTTCCGCGGTCGTCCAGCGCCAGCAGGGCGCCGCGATGGGCGCACCGGTTCTCGAAGCCGTAGAGCTCACCGTCTCGGTCGCGCGCCACGATCACCGGTGTCTCGCCGACGAAGGTGGAGCAGTAGTCTCCCGGGCCGGCTACCTCGGCTCCCAGGCACAGGTAGCTCCAGTACGGGCCGTGGAACAACTTGGTCTGCTCGGCCGCGTAGACGTCTTCGCCCTGGAACACCCGATACGGCACCCGGGTGAGGTCGTCGGTCCAATCCGCCGGGGTCTCGCGGACCGTGTCGACAACGCTGCTTTCCATAATTTCTCCTCAGTCTGGACAACCAGTCGGGACATCAGAGAACTCGCTCGGCGGGACTTGACAAGCCCCGCGGCTGTTCGTATAACGAACATATGAGCAATTCTCGAACAATTAAGCCGGACGATGAGGGAAGTGTCAAGGGTGCTGCCCGCGCTCCCGAGGGAATGGCCGGACTGGCGAAGGGCCTGGCGGTCATCGAGGCCTTCGGCATCTGCCACCCGCAACTGACCGTCACCGACGCCGCTCAGCGGACGAACACCTCCCGCGCCGCGGCGCGCCGCTGCCTGCTCACTCTCGTCGAGCTCGGTTACCTGACCCACGACAACGGAAACTTCCGACCGACACCCAGGATGCTTCGGCTGGGCGGGGCCTATCTGGACACCGCGCCACTGCCGCAACTTGCCCAGCCGCAGTTGGTCGAGGCCCGCGATGCGCTGGGCGAGTCGGTGTCGCTCGCGGTTCTCGAAGACGGGTGGTCCCTGTTCGTCGCCCGCGCCGAGGCCGCACGGATCGTCGCGACCGGAGTCCGGGTCGGCGCCAAACTGCCCGCCCACAGCTCCGCGACCGGTCGAGTACTGCTGGCCGGACTGCCCGATACGCAACTCGACGACTACCTCCGAGAATGCCACCCGCAGCCGCGCACACCCAAGACGCTGACCGATGTCGATGCCATCAGCGAGCGAATCTTGACGGCGAGGGAGAGCGGCGTGGCCTGCACCGACGAAGAAATCGAACTCGGCATGCTGTCGATAGCCGTACCGGTGCGGACTGCCCGGGGCGAAACCGTGGCGGCAATGAGTGTCAGTGCGTCCACAGCCAGAACCACCCTGCACGACATCCGTGAGGCAGCCGTGCCCGTACTGAACAAGTACGCAGCAAGACTCGGCCGGCTTCTGTGAGATCCCACCCCGACGGCAACTCACACCCCCGCGTTACGGAGAAGGGTGCGACGCTCCCAGCGTGTCTGTGTCGACGCATGCGGGGCTCCCCTGCGGGAGGTGACTTCGGTTGTGCTGGAGTCATTGTCTGTCGTGGCTGATCAGGTCATGAGGGCGGAGAAACCGACGCGGGCAACAGCGACGCGGCCATGAGCGCGCACAGGAGGGCCGAGCCTTTCAGGACCTATGCGGGTACGGAGGCGATACGACGGAGCCGAGTGCGATGATCGACGGCGATCGGAACCGGGAGACCGAGCAGCGCCGGGACCCCACGTGCTTCGGATGTTCGCGGGACTTGCCGATCGGGTGGGAACGGGGCTGTGTCGCAGGGGCGGACTTCCGCGCAATCATCGTGAAAGCGCGAGGTTCTGCGCACCCACGGTGCAGTGGGGCATTTGGAGACACCCGCAACACTGTCTCTCTGCAGACCAGAGTTAGCTTCTGTACAACAGTCGCGTGATGTGCTTCACTTTCGGGGCCAGGTGTGACGGGACTACAGAAAGAATCGGGTCGATATGCGCAGTAGTTCGCTGAGTCGGCGAGATTTCATGAGAGTGACGGCGGCTCTGGGGGGTCTCCTTGCTGTGGGAGCCGGCGCAGGGTGCGCTACCCAGTCCCGAGGTAGGGACGGCGTCTACCGAGGTGACGTCGCCATCACCGGGTTGGCGAGCCTGATCCATTCGGCCCCGTTTCTGATCGCAGCGTCCGAGGGCTACTACGAAGAAGAGATGCTGGCGCTGGAGAACGTTCAGTTCCCGGGTGGGCTGGACACCGTGCGTGGAATCGGCTCCGGGATCGGATTCGGCACTTCGGCGACGATTCCGGTGTTCATCGCCGCGGAGCGCGGACTCGATGTCAAGGCGTTCGGGAACGTCTACACCGCGGCATCTGTGGACTTCATCGCCCCCGCTGACTCCCCGATCAACACGATCGAAGATGTTCGGGGCCGCACCATCGGTGTGAGCAGCCCGGGATCGAACTCGACCGACTTCGCCGAGAAGACGCTTCGATTGGCGGGTTTGACACCCGGCGTCGACGTCGAGCTGCTCAGCGTCGGATCCGCGAGCGATTCGTGGACCGTCGCCTCCCAGGGCGTTGTCGATGTCGCCTGGACTGCGTCCCCGCTGTCCGAGCGCATCATCGCCGAAACCGGCGCGAAGGTGATCTGGCGATCCCGGGACTACGTCCAGGACTGGTCGGACACCTGCCTATGTGCCACCACCCCGTTCATCGAAAAGAATCGGGACGTCTTGGCGGGGTGGATGCGTGCCGTGGGTCGCGGTATCGAGATGATCGATACGGATCTCGAGCGGGCGGCCGAAATCTATGGCCGCGCAATCAAGTACAAGCCCGAGATCGCCCTGGCGGCGTTGGAGAATTCGCGAGGCTTCTTCAGTCTCGACTTCGCGCGCCCGCAACTCGAAGCGGTCGTGGCCTCGGGCGTCGAGGCCGGACGACTCGGCGGCAAGGTCGATATTGACTCAGTTGTAGTCGAACTATAAGGCGGGAAGAGAACATGACCACTACACAAGTCGAATCGAAGAACGTCTCTTTCGACGGTATCGGTATGACTTTCGATTCCGACACCGGGCGGACCGAGGCCGTGCGTAACGTCACGGCATCGATCGCGGAGGGCCAGTTCGTATCGGTCATCGGTCCGAGTGGATGCGGAAAGAGCACCTTGCTGGACATGGCCTGTGGCTTACTTGTTCCCTCGCATGGACGGGTGACCATCGATGGGGAGATTGTCACAGGGCCCCGTAAGGACACCGCCATGGTGTTTCAGGAAGATTCGACGCTGCACTGGCGGAGTGTTCTCGACAATGTGGCTTTCGGGTTGGAGATCAAGCACGTCGACAAGGACGAGCGCCTGGAAAAAGCGCGTGCGATGATCGAGTTGGTCGGCTTGAAGGGTTTCGAGAAGCACCGGCCCGGGCAGCTTTCCGGAGGTATGCGTCAACGCGTGGCGATTGCCCGTGCACTCGCCACGGATCCTCGAATTCTGTTGATGGACGAACCGTTCGGCGCTCTGGATCAGCAGACGCGACAGTTCATCGGGCGCGAGCTCTTGAAGATCTGGGAGCAGACCCACAATCGGGTGCTCTTCGTTACCCACGACATCCAAGAGGCGATCTATCTGTCGGATCAGATCTGGGTGATGTCGGCACGTCCATCGGTGGTCCGAGAGGTGATCGACGTCGGGCTCCCTCGTCCACGCCCGAGCGGCACACACGCCATGGCCAGATTCAAGGAACTCGAGGATCACCTGTGGTCGATCATCAAGGAAGAGGCCGCTAAGACACTGGGGCACGGGACGGATGCCGCATGACTGTGACCTCGCCGCAGGCGGCCCTCCACGAAACGCCAAGGTCGGGATTCCGACGAGCGAAACATCGGGCACGCGTCGTACGTTGGACTTTGCTGGTTGCTCTTGTGTTGTTGCTCGAGGCGGCAACGCGAACCGGCTGGATCGACCGCAATCAGATGGTCGCGCCGTCCGAGATACTCGCCCACGTCGCGGCAATCATCCCGAGCACCCACTTCGTCACCGATCTGACGCGGACGAGCGTGACCATACTGGCGGCGTTCGCACTGGGCGTGCTCGGCGGGGTGCCCCTGGGGGTATTGCTCTGGAGGGTCCGGGTCATCGGCCGAGTCCTCGAACCATTCATCGTCACCGGGTACGCGATGCCGACATTGCTGTTCTACCCGATTCTGGTCGCGGTGCTCGGACTCAACGCGGGACCAATCATCGTCATCGCGAGCACGATGGCCCTCATTCCGATAGCGCTGACCACGATGGTGGCGCTCGGAGACGTCAAACCGGTGCTGCACAAGCTGGCGCGATCGGTCGATGCCTCGCGCCGGCAGCAATACTTCAAGGTGCTGTTCCCGGCCGCCACGCCGCTCATCTTTCCCGGGATCAAGCTCGGATTCATCTACGCAGTCATCGGCACCATCGCGATGGAGTTCATTCTGGCGTCGAAAGGCCTGGGGTTTCGTGCGGGCTTTATGTACCGCGAACTCTACGTCGCGGACATGTGGGCCTACATCGCCATTGTCGTGGTCTTCAGCATCGCAGTGAACAGTGCACTCGGCCTGGCTGAACGAGCCATTCGAAGGGACATGTTGTGAACGCCACCACGCTCAACGCCGGAACCGAAGTCGAAGCAGGCAAACAGAATACGGAACAGCGATTCCGCCTGTCACAGCGGTGGACCGACAACCTCCTGCGAATACTCATCGTCATCGGGTTGATCGGTGTCTGGGCTCTTATTGCAGCGACCAGCGACCTTGTGCCGTCCCCGGGCGCGTCGATGTCGGCGGTATGGGGACTGTTCGCAGACGGTTCCATCTACAGGAACCTCAACGCCACGATGAGTGCTGTCGGACTCGGATTCGTCATCGCAACAGCGGTGGGCTTCCCGACCGGATACGTCATCGGGCGAAGCAAGTTTCTCGGTGATGTGTTCGATCCGATCATCGCGGGCGCTTTCGCCATACCACGGGTAATCTTTTTCCCGATCCTGCTGCAGATCTTCGGCCTGGGACTCGGGGCGCAGTCAGCGATGGCCGCGTTGGCCGCGGTGTTCCCCATCATCGTCTCGACGGCGGCGGGAGTACGCGCCATCAACCCCATCCTGCTGAAACTCGGCCGGGCCACCGGTGCAAGTCCGCTTCAGACAATGAGCAAGATCGTGGTGCCCGCGATGGCGCCCTCTCTCATGGTCGGTATCCGGATCGGCTTCAGCATTGCCTTCATCAATGTTCTGATCGCCGAGTTCTTCGCGACCAGAGCAGGGTTGGGGCAGATGGCGATGCTTGCGTACGGCAAGTTGGATCTGCCGACGATGTACGGAGTGATCATGCTGCTGGTCTCGATGGCGCTGGTGGGCAACATCGCCCTGTGGGCCATCGAACGGAAGATCACCGACGCGGTCAACTGATCGCCGCACGCAACTATCCGAATCGGCAGTGGGCCTTTTCGGCCCATACCCACACCCATTTTCCGGAGGACACTGATGAGCGCCCTGACTGCCGCAGCAGAGGAATACCAGCGGTTGCGCACCGAATTCCGGGAGAAAGGTCTGGGCGGCCGCATCGGCTTCGGCGTGCGGCCGGCAGTGGTGGTGGTCGACTTGATCACGGGCTTCACCGATCGCCGTTCGCCGCTCGCAGGTGACCTCGATACCCAAATCGACGCAACGAAGATTCTCCTCGCGCTTGCGCGAAAGGCCAAGGTGCCGATCATCTTCTCCACAGTGGCCTACGACGCGGAACTCCAAGAGGCCGGCGCCTGGATCGGCAAGATCCCCTCGAACAAGTATCTGGTCGAGGGCAGTCAATGGGTCGAGATCGACGAGCGGCTCGAACAACAGCCAGGTGAGACGACATTGGTGAAGAAGTACGCATCGTGCTTCTTCGGCACCGACCTGGCCGCTCGGTTGATCAGCCGCCGGATCGACACCGTGATCATCGTGGGCTGCACCACGAGCGGATGTGTTCGTGCCACCGCGGTAGACGCCTGCTCGTACGGGTTCCACACCATAGTGGTCGAGGACGCAGTGGGGGACCGGGCGGCACTACCGCACACTGCCAGCCTCTTCGATATCGACGCCAAATACGGTGACGTCGTCGGACTCGACGAGGCCAGCGCCTACCTCGAGAGCGTTCGGTCGTCGGGTTGACGGTCACAGTGCCCGCGAGAACGTACCTCGCCGGGTGGACCGGACACTCACCCGAGCGCTGCCGCTAGCTGATCAGCCGCGTCCGTCAGGGCGCGGCCGATGCTGCGTACCTGTGCCGGGCGCAGGCGGTGCTTGGGCGCTGAAACATTCATTGCCAGGCGCATGCCGGGGGCGTTTGTCGGGACCGAGACAGCCACGGAGGCAACACCTTCCTCGGATTCCTCCCGGTTGACCGCGTACCCGTTCCTTCTGACCTCTTCCAGTTGGGCTTCGAGCTCGGTCCGCGTGCTGATGGACTGTGGAGTCACCTGTTCCAGTTCCTCGGTCGGGTACAGCTGATGCAGTTCGTCGAGGGAAAGTTCCGCCAGCATGGCCTTCCCGGTGGACGTGCAGTGCGCCGGCATGATCTTGCCCAACCGGGACGCAACCCGGACTGCCGATGGGCTCTCCAGGGCGGCGATGAAGCGCACGGTTCGACCGTCGAGTGCCCCGATATGGACAGTTTCACGCAGTTCCTCGCTGAGGGTGCGCAGGATCGGTGCCGCCGTCTGAGGAATGTCGAGCCTGGCAAAAATCGCAAACGCGACCCCCGTCAGCGCTGGGCCCGGACGATAGGCCTTGCTGGCCGGATCCTGCCGAATGAAGCCCCGGTACTGGAGCATCGCCAGAAGTCGGTGAGCCGTCGACGAGGCAACTCCGAGGTACTGGCTCGCCTCGGTCAGCCGAATTTCGGGCTGTTCACCGAGCAGCAACAGCAGACGAAGTGCGTTGTCGACGGATTCGATCGGGTACTGCGGTGGTGTCGCCTCCGGCGCCTGTTGCCGTGGACCGTGGTTCTGCATAGCAGAGAGCATACGTGTCAGGTCGTGTCTGCGGTCGACCTGCCAGCGGGTGGAATCCGCGTACGCGCAGGGGGTTGACTCGTCGGGCAGGAGAGAGCAACATCTATATAACAGAAGGCACTTCTGCATAGCAGAGAGACTGTCATCGTCGATCGAAGAGGAATGAACCTTGGAACCCCGGACGACCCACCACACACAAGCGATGGAAGACATTCGCCGCGGCATGATCCCGGCGCACATCTACAACGACAAAGAGATTTTCGAGCGTGAGAAGGCGACCGTCTTCAGTCGATCGTGGTTGTTCGTCGCGCACGAATCCGAGGTACCGCAGGCGGGGGACTACGTTGTCCGCCGGGTGCTCGAGGATTCGTTCATCATCTCCCGCGACTCCAAAGGTGGGATTCGGGCGATGTTCAACATGTGTCTGCACCGCGGGATGCAGGTGTGTCGCGCGGAAATGGGAAACGCGTCGAACTTTCGCTGCCCCTATCACGGTTGGTCGTACCGAAACGACGGCCGCATCATCGGACTGCCGTTCCACGAGGAGGCGTACGGGGGCGAGGAGGGCTTCAAGAAGAAGGGCCAGACACTCCTCCCTGCACCCAATCTCGACAGCTACAACGGAATGATCTTCATCAATATGGATCCGAACGCGGAATCGCTGTCGGACTATCTGGGCGACTTCAAGTTCTACCTCGACTACTACACCAAGCAGAGCGAGTCGGGGCTCGAGGTACGGGGCCCGCAGCGTTGGAGGGTCAAAGCGAACTGGAAGATCGGAGCCGAGAATTTCGCGGGCGACATGTACCACACGCCGCAGACACACACCTCGGTCGTCGAGATCGGCCTGTTCCGCGAACCCAAAGCGGAGAAGCGCAAGGACGGAGCAACCTACTGGGCAGGACCAGGTGGGGGAACGACGTACAAGTTGCCCGACGGCACCTTCGACGAGCGCATGCAGTACGTGGGATACACCGCGGAGATGACCGACCGGGCCAAGGAGGTGTGGTCGGACGAGCAGCAGCGAGTAATCGGCGCAGACGGCTTCATGATCTCGGCAGCATCGGTGTTTCCGAACCTGAGCTTCGTGCACAACTGGCCGAAGGTCGAGGACGGCGACGACGTTCTGCCGTTCATCTCCATTCGACTCTGGCAACCGATCAGTGAGAACGAGACCGAGGTGTTGTCCTTCTTCGCGGTCGACCGGAGCGCGCCGGAAGAATTCAAGAAGAAGTCGTACAAGGCATACCTGATGTGCTTCGGATCCACCGGCATGTTCGAACAGGACGATGTCGAGAACTGGGTATCGCTGACGAACACCTCCGCAGGATCGATGGCGCGGCGCCTGCTACTCAACAGTCGCATGGGTCTGCTCGAGGACGGGACACGCGTCTCCGATGAGCTCACCGCCGACGAGTTCCACGGCCCCGGGACGGCGCAGGTCGGATACAACGAGGCCAATCAGCGCAAACTTCTCGAAATGTGGGCGGACTACCTCGAAAAGCCGGCACTGGAGGTGGGGCCGACATCGGTGGGAACCGACAATCCCGACGGAATCAGGCCGCTGACTCCGACGAACGGCAGCTGCGACCACGCCGCCGGCACCCACAGCAAGGACGCGACTGTCAACGGGGCGGTGCTGGCATGACCACGTCTATCCGCGCTACCAATACCGGTTACAGCCGCGTCGGTGAAGGCTCGACCTATTCGGAGCAAGCCGTGCTGGGCGACCATGCATCGCGCGTCACGCGCACCGGAACTCCGCTGCGGTTCGACGATCGACGGCACCTGGACGCGCACCAATTCTTGATCGACGAGGCATATCTGCTCGACGCACAGGAATACCAAACCTGGCTCGACAACATCACCGACGATATCCACTACCTCATGCCGGTTCGGGTAACCACGGCGCTCAACTCGGGATTCGACACCTCACCAGGAATGGCACATTTCGATGAGAACAAGTATTCGCTCAGCCGGCGGGTCGCGCGGTTCGTCACCGAGCACGCGTGGACCGAGGATCCCCCGTCACGACTGCGCCACTACATCACCAACATCCGGACCTTCGTCACCGACGCCGAGGACCACCTCGTCGTCGAAAGCGCCGAATTGCTGTTCCGCAGCAGAGGCGATGTCAATGAGTCGGCACTCGTCTCGTGTGGACGCGAGGATCTGCTCAGGCGCGTCGGTGACGAATGGAAGCTCGCACGACGCACCATCTTTGTCGACGAGTCCGTGATGCGGATGCAGAATCTCGCGGTGTTCCTATGAGCTTGCAGTGGGAAGGCGAGGAGCAGGACGCACGCGCCGCGCGCCGTGCCACAGACGAGTTCGCGCAGCTCCTGGCTGGTGCCGTCGGAGATCCGCTGACCATCGCCAACGAATTCGCCGAGGTCAGCGTGCACAAGGTGGCGACCCGCAACGGCGTACGTCTGCTGGTGCACGCCCCGAAGTCCGGACAGTGGGTCTGTGTGGACCCGCTGGAACTCGAGGCGCTGACCTGGCAGAACCCGGCCACCTTCGCCGCGATGGTGGGAAACATGTTTGCTCCGTTGATCGCAGAGGGAGACAACGAATGACTGGCTGGCTCGACGGCAAGCGGGCACTCGTCGTTGGCGGGGGATCGGGGATCGGGCGAGCAGTCGTCGATGCGTTCCTCGCCGAAGGCGCGTGCGTCGCGGTACTCGAGCGTGACCCGAACAAGTGTCGGGTGCTGCGCGAACACCTACCCCAGGTACCGGTCATCGAAGGTGACGCCACACGCGCGGCGGACAACGACGCTGCCGTCGCGGCCGCGGTCGCCGAGTTCGGAGGGCTCGACACACTGGTCAACTGTGTCGGGATCTTCGACTTCTACCAGGGCATAGAGGACATCCCCGCGGACACACTCGACGTGGCGTTCGACGAGATGTTCCGAACCAACGTGCTCAGCCACATGCACTCGGTCAAGGCCGCCGTACCGGAGCTCCGCAAGCACCGCGGATCGTCGATCGTGCTGACGGAGTCGGCCTCGTCGTTCTATCCCGGACGAGGCGGAGTGCTCTACGTGTCTTCCAAATTTGCCGTACGCGGGCTGGTCACCACCCTGGCCTACGAGCTCGCCCCAGATATTCGCGTCAACGGAGTCGCCCCAGGCGGCACGCTGAACACCGACCTGCGCGGGTTGGCGAGCCTGGGACGCGACGCCGATCGACTCGACGACAATCCGAATCGTGCACGCGAGTTGGCGGCGCGGACACCGCTCAACGTGGCCCTCTCAGGTGAGGACCACGCCTGGAGCTTCGTGTTCTTCGCTTCCGACAGATCCCGAGGAATCACCGCAGGCGCGACGCATCCCGACGGCGGCTTCGGAATCGGAGCCCCCAAACCTTCGACCCGCTGATACGAGTTCGACCAGTTCGGAAAGAGAGGAAACCGCGATGGCTGTCGTCAAAGCGAATCTTGGTGCATGTCAGGGATATGCCAATTGCGTCGTCGCTGCCGACGACTACTTCGACATCGACGACGACGGTGTCGTCGAACTGTTGAGTGTGGAGGTCCCCGAATCGGAACGGGGACGCGTCGACAGTGCTGCCCGGTCCTGCCCGGTCTCCGCGCTCTGGATCGAAGACTGATGCCGGAATCGACCACGGTCATCGTCGGTGCATCGATCGGTGGTGTCCGAACTGCGCAGGCACTGCGGTCGGAAGGGTATCCGGGCGCCATCGTTCTCATCGGTGCCGAAGGCGAACTCCCCTATGACAAGCCGCCATTGTCGAAGTCGATCCTGGCAGGTGACTCGACGATGGCCGAGATTACGTTGTTGACCACCGAACAGGCTCGGGAACTCGATCTCGAGCTTCGGTTGGGCCAACCAGCCATACGGCTGAGCACGGCAAACCGGGATGTCGAACTCGCAGACGGTACGAGGGTCGCATTCGACAACCTGGTGCTCGCCACCGGCGCTCGCGCCCGGCCGTCACCATGGGGAACGCCGAACGGCCTACACGTGATACGAACAGCCGCGGACGCCCGCGCACTACGCCGCCATCTCGGCACCACCGACCACCTCGTCATTATCGGCGGCGGCTTCATCGGCGCGGAGACCGCGGCAACCGCGGTCGAACTCGGGATACGCGTGACGCTGGTGGATCCAGAACCCGTGCCCATGGCACGCGTGATGGGTGCGGAGATCGGCGAGCTGTTCATCGACCTCCATCGGCGTCGCGGCGTCGACACCAGATTCGGGGTCGGTGTCGAGTCCGTGCACGGTGAGCACGGGTCCTTCGCGATCGGCTTGTCCGACGGGTCGACGCTCGCCGCCGACACGGTGGTCGTCGGAATCGGGGCGATACCGAACGACGACTGGCTCGAGTCGTCCGGTCTGGAGGTGAGCAATGGTGTGGTGTGTGACGTGTACTGCCGTGCAATCGGTCACGACAACATCTACGCAGTCGGCGACGTGTGCCGGTTCGACAACACCCGACGCGGCGGCTCGACCCGGCTCGAGCACTGGACGAACGCGGTGGAGCAAGCCGTCGTGGTCGCCCGGAACATCGCTCGCCCGGACAAGAAGATGCGCCACGAACCGGTCGAATACGTCTGGAGCGATCAGTACGACTGGAAGATACAGACGGTCGGACTGGCGGGCTCGTCGACGCACACTGTCATCGGCGAGGTGACGAACAAGGCTCGGTTCGCGGTCTGCTACCCCGACGAGAACGGCAGACTGGCCGGGGTCGTCGTCGTCAATTGGCCGAAAGCGCTTGTCACCGCCCGCAAAGCGATCGCACTCGGGGTCGAATATGCCGAGTTTGCGGCACGTCTCGAGGCAATGACGGTGTCAGCCCGCACCACGGTCAAGGAAACCACGTGAACGAGACGGACATCGAGGGTGCACGGGTCGTCGTAGCCGAGGCGTGCAGGGTTGCCGCTGCCCGGGGTTTGATGGAGGGCATCCTGGGCCACATCAGCTTCAGAGTCTCCCCTGACCTTCTGCTCATCAGGTGTCGCAGTGCAGACGACACCGGCGTGGCCTATACACGCCCGTCCGACATTCGACTCGTACGGTTCGACGGAACAGCCGGCGCTCCAGGTGAACTCGACAACGGCTATCAGGTACCCAAGGAGTTGCCCGTTCACGTCGAGTCGATGCGGGCCTCGCCCGACATCCGAGCTGTAGCGCACCTGCACCCCCCGTCGATTGTTGCAGCCGACCTAGCGGGTATCTCGCTGCGGCCCATCTACGGGGCCTACGACATCCCCGGTGCAGTTCTCGCGCGGGGTGGGGTGCCGGTGTACCGCCGCGCAGTGTTGATTCATCGCACCCAACTCGGCAAGGAAATGGTGACGGCGATGGGTGATCGGCCCGTCGTCATCTGCCGCGGACATGGCATCACCTCCGTCGCGTCGTCGGTGCAACAGTCGGTTCTGCAGGCCGCCAGCCTGGAAGAGCTGGCGCGCATGTCCTTGGCTGTCGTGAGCGCGGGTGGCACGCTCGTCGACATCGACGACGCCGATTGGGAGGATCTTCCCGACCTCGGCGCCAACTTCAATACCGGCGCAGTCTGGCGACACGAGGTCGCACGCGCAGCGACGGTATAGGCCAATCGTGGGTACCGGCGGTAATTGTCAACCTACTTGAGACACGTGCGTGTTGATTCCCTACGAGTGCGGCGTCTAAACACGGGGCGCACGGTCTGACTCGGGTGGCGATCATGGAAAACGCCGCGCTTGTCATCCGGGTCAATATCCTCGCGCGGGGCTGGACCCGAGACCCCGCTGGATACGGCCCGTGGCTACTCAGAATCGGCGCCAATAGTATCTGGTTCGTCACTCGACGAATTGATTCTCCTTGGACTGATCGCCACGCGTGCGTGCTTTGCGTGACGACCATGCAGAGCATGGGACTCCTCCGTCAGACCCGGATGACGCGACGATCCGCCGATGAACGCCGAATTGAGCCGTCTCGGTGCCCGAGATGCGGCGTCCGGTCAGTCCGCGGTGTTTATGTCTGGTCGTGAACGGGGTGATTGCCCAATGGTTTTCAAATTGGCGCGGTGACCAGCGCGCCGTGCTGACCGGCCAGCTGTGCTGCCCGCCGTACTGCCTGGCCCGCCGGGTCGGACAGGTCGGTCGCCACCAACACCTGCCGCGGCGGACCGTGAACATCGGCAACGCACTCCTTCCGGTGGCTTCATACTGGCAGCATTCGGCCCAACGGTCCTGCGGATCGGGCGCGAGGCTTCCGAACGGCCTTGGTAGTAAGCAGAAACTGATGTGTCACTATTGGTCTTGCGCCGCAAAGCGGGTCTCTTCAGCGCTGGCCAGGCCGAACGAGACGAGCGGGCGGGGGGCGACCATCTCGAGGAGGTACGCCGCCGCGACGGCGAACCGGTTCGCGGTCCGCGGCAGCGCATACAGATGATAGAGGCGGGTCACTATCTTCGCGGGTAGGCCGGACAGGTTGATGCCCAGCGGATTCGCGACCGCGAAACGAGGGCCGAGGTCGACGACCAGCCCCATATTGCGGTGCCTGTACGGTGCCGGCCGACCCATTCCAAGGCTGCTCGCTACGTTTCGGGCCAGCAGGTGGCCTTGTCGAACGGCGTGCTGTGCGGTCGGCGGCGTGATGTGCCCGGGATTTTTCAGGTCGGGTACCGCTGCGGCGTCCCCGGCCGCGAACACGTCGGGAGCCCCCGGCACACTGAGATCGGGTTGGACGATGAGCCTGCCCTCGGTGAGAGGGAGATCGAGTGTGGAGATCAGCGGGCTGGCCGTGACACCGGTGACCCATACGACGGTGCGGGTGGGAATCGTCGTGCCGTCACTGAGCACCACGTGTTCGCCGGTGAGGGCATCGAGAGTCGTGCCGAGGCGCACCTCGATGCCGCGCTGGCGAAGCACCTCCAGTACCTGTCTGCCCAACTTCTCGCCGAGCTCGGGCATCACCCGGTCGGCTCTGTCGAGCAGCAGGAACCGGACCTGCGTGGGATCGAACCGGCGTTGACGCGCCACCTCGTCGGCGAGCGCACGTAGCTGGGCGACCAGTTCGGTGCCGGCATACGAAGCTCCGACCACGACCACCGTCCGCTGCGCTTCCCTCTGCACGGGATCGGTTTCGTGGGTGGAGAGTTCGAGCTGTGTCAGCAGCTGGTCCCGTAGGTACAGTGCCTCGCCTACCGTCTTCAGGCCACAGGCGTTCTCCTTCAGGCCCGGAATGTCGACCGTCCGTGTCACCGAGCCGGGGGTGAGTACCAGTCGATCCCAGTGCAACTGGGCCACATCCGCGTCACAGTCCATCAGCGTGATGGTGCGTGAATCGAAGTTCACCGACGTCACCCGTCCGGTGATCAACTCGACGCCGGGGAGCGAGCCGGCCAGCGGCACCGAGACGTACCGCGGGTCGAGGATGCCGCCGGCCACGTCCGGCAACAACGGGGTGTAGAGCATGTAGTCGTGTGTCGAGACCAATATCACCTCGGTCTGGTTCCGTGGGTCCTTCGCGAGGAGATGCGGGAGTCTGCGGGCACACTCGAAGCCGGCGAAGCCTGCGCCGACGATGAGTACACGTTCTCGGGTCGAGGAATTCTCGGTCGTCACGGCCAGGGCACCTCTCGGTCGTCCTACTTGTGTTTGCCATCTCGAGTCCCGCAGCAGGTCACAGAGCGAACGGGTAGGTCTCCGGCATTTCGCCTTCCACCCACAGGCTGGTGCGTTCGAGCGGTTCGAGGGCGTGCGTGGTGTCGATGTGGATCACCGCGTCGAACTGATCGGACAGCCGCGTGTAAAAGTAGTGGCTCTGCCGTTCCGTCTCCGGGCGGTAGATCACGCCGATCGCCCGCTCCAGGCGCGCGACCCGAAGGGTGTCCGCGGTCCTCCGGTCGTGGTCGGTGCGGACGAGGAACGCGTCCTTTCCCACCTCGTGGAAGAGTTCTTCGACACTGCTGGGCAACGCGGCGCGGACCACCTTCCGTTCCGCCGGTCCACCCCACTCGCTGGCCGCGGTGACCGTTCCCGCGTAGGTGCTGAATCCGATCAGGCGGCAGTCGTCGCGGTACCGTTCGCGCACCAGTTGGCCCACCGTCAGTTCGCCCTGGGTTCCGACCTCGGTGGCACGCGCGTCGCCCACGTGGGAGTTGTGAGCCCAGACGACCACGCGGGCGGTACTCCCGAGCCGGCGGTCGAGATGAGCGATCAGTGCGTCGAGCGTGTCGGCCATGTGACGGTCGCGTAGGTTCCACGACGACACCCGGCCACCGAACATGGTGCGGTAGTACTCCTCGGCGTCGCGCACACTCCACGCGTTCCGTTCCGCGTAGAACTGGTCGTCGTCGGCGAGGATACCGCCGCGGCGGGCGTACTCGAGGGCGTGGTGTTGCAGGTCCACGAGCTGGTCGACGACCTGCTGCTCGCAGGATTCCCCCGCACCGAACGCTGCGGCGTAGCCGTACGCCTGACCGTCTTCCTCGGATACGTGCTCGAAGCACGAATAGCGGGCGCGTGCCCGCTGGGCCGCCGCCGGGTCGACCCGGTCCAGGTAGTCGATCACCTCCCGCATGGAGCGGTGCAGGCTGTAGAGATCGAGTCCGTAAAAGCCTGTCTGGTCTCGGCCGTCCGTCGCGCACCGGTCGTTGTGCTCCCTCAACCACGCGACGAAGTCGCGGACCACCGTGTTACGCCACATCCAGGCCGGGAAGCGCTCGAATCCGCGCAGCGCCTCCTCCGCCGACGTGTCGCTGCCGTGTCCGCGCACGTAGCGGTTGACCCGATAGGCGTCGGGCCAGTCGGCTTCCGCCGCAACAGCGGTGAAACCCTTCTCCTCGATCAATCTCCTGGTGATCTCCGCGCGTGCGGCATAGAACTCGTGTGTTCCGTGCGAGCTCTCGCCGATCAGCACGATCCGCGCGTCACCGACGAGGTCGAGCAGGTCCTGCGGTGCCGGCACACCGTCGGGCGCCTCACGAGATGCCAAGCGAACGATTCCCGCGGCCGAGTTGAATTCGAGTATCCGGGCGTTCGGGGTCCCCGGGCCGACGGTGGGTGTGCGCAGCAACGTCCGCACCTCCTCGTCCGTCACCTGGGCGAAGTTCCAAAACGAGTTCCCCACGGCGCGGAAGGGAAACGGCATCGTCGCACACACGACGTCGTCGACCACCGCTCGGAGATCGCGGCACGTCGATTCCGGCGCGGCCGGTACCGCGACGACGATCTGTTCGGGCTCTTGCTCACGCAGCGCGTCGACCGCCGCATGCATGCTGGCTCCTGTCGCGAGACCGTCGTCGACGAGGATCGCAATCTTTCCCGCGACGTCGGTCGGGGGCCGGTTTCCCCGGTATGCCGCTTCACGGCGGACCAATTCGCGTCCCTCCCGGTCCACGACCCGACGCAGTTGTTCCGGGGTGATCGCGAGATCTCTCACCAGGTCGTCGTTCAGGACCACCACGCCGCCACTCGCCAGTGCCCCCATCGCGAACTCCTCGCGGCCGGGAACCCCGAGCTTGCGTACGACGAAGGCATCGAGGGGTGCACCCAGGGCAGCCGCCACCTCCCACGCGACGGGTACACCTCCGCGCGCGAGGCCGAGGACGACGACGCGTGGGTCTCCCCGGTACGCCTCGAGCAACTCGCCCAGAACGCGTCCAGCTTCTCGCCGGTCTCGAAAGATGCGTTCCGGTCTGTCCGTCGATGTTTGTCCGG
Source organism: Rhodococcus sp. JS3073 (assembly GCF_026810085.1). Classification (NCBI taxonomy): domain Bacteria; kingdom Bacillati; phylum Actinomycetota; class Actinomycetes; order Mycobacteriales; family Nocardiaceae; genus Rhodococcus; species Rhodococcus sp. JS3073. The sequence continues at coordinate 1,162,391 of NZ_CP113952.1, forward strand.
AATCCTTCATCGGGTCCTCCTCCCGAGCTGACCGCCCGGCGTCGCACCGCGCGGTGTCGTTGTCGTTGTCGATCGTGTCGTCCTCGGCCCGTGGGTGACAGGGTCGAAGGCCACTTTCGGGGCCAGCACGAGCGCAAGCGGCCGGCTCATGGTTCTCATCTCCTCTTGTGGGTGCGCACCAGGCCCGCTTCCCCTCGGCGAGGTCGGCGCGTGACCGGACTGGCCCCGTCCATCGGGAACGGAGCATGGGGGTTGAGCCGAAAGCCCTTCTCGCCGCGGGTATGACGACCTCGACCCCGGCCGTCGGTGGAGGCCCGAAGAGCGGATCGGGGGAAACACCGTCTGTGGCAACTAGCCGGCATGCGGCAGATCATGACCAGGGCCGAGGGCATGGTGCAGGAGGTTCTGGCTCGTCGATCCCTGAAGGGATCCGGCGAGCCACGACACAGCCTGCAGCGATGACGGTGATCCGTCGGTTCCGACGACGATCGGACGGTCGGCAGTCATTGTGTTCCTACCTTTCTCGACGAGTGATGGAACGCGGAAGTGCCTGTCGGTGATCTCGATGGTCGCCGCCAGCAGATCGTCGCCGTAGGGCAGAAGGTCACCGCCTTCGGGTCGGAGGTCCACCCGCGGCCTGACGACAAATTCACGGCGGCACAGTGACAACGCTCGCGCGCATTTCGCCACGCGCGTGCGCTACCGGTTCATCGTGGTGCGGCAACTCATTTGGTGTGTGCGGACGAAGCCCAGTCCGATAGTCATCGAAAGCAGGGAGAGGGCGGCGTGAATGTCGCGCGGTGCGATTCGCCCGGCACTGCAACGAGCCATGCCGTACCCCTGTTCATCGTCCGCGAAAGGGTCGGGTGGGGGCCGGAGGCCCTCCGACGGACAACAGGTGTCATTGACCTTGTGCCCTACACCGGTCGCGGGCAAGGCTGAAGACTCGAACCGTAGCGATCGGAGGAGTTCTCTCCGAACCGGCGCCGCTGCTGTGGACTCGAGTGCGGGGGTGGCCCTGACCGGATAGATCGGGGTCGCGCTCTTGACTTGCCGGAGCATGTCATCTCCGTTGTCTGGTTGCAAGGATTTGGGGGACCGGGAGATGTGAACGGCGAGTGCAACTCGGGCGGCGGCGGAACCGCTCCGAGCAGGTGACCGCTGCTCCCGTGTCAATCCAGGTTCCCTTCAGAAGGAGGAAAGATCATGGCTCTCATGCGTTTCGATCCGTTCCGCGAGTCGACTGGGTGCGGCCGCTGCTCGCGAGTATCACGCTCGCCTGCTACGGGCTGATTGTCGGTGCCCTCGTCGGTGCCCTGTTCGGGCTGGTCATGTAGGCGCTGCAGCGGGGCGGCGTGATTTCGCGTCCGTCAGCTCACTGCGACCTCGCTATTACGAGGTCCTCGCCGACATCGGGGTTGCGGACGAAGCCATCCGGCTGCTCGCCGGAAGTACCGATCAGAAGGAATAAGAGCGTGGATGGAGAAATGATGTCGATCAAGCTCAACAACACCGCGTACGAACACGCAAAACGCCTCATCAAGTCCGGTCACCGCGTTCTCGACGACCGCGATGCCTGGAGCGAGCATCGGCCGTCGACGCAGCAGGAGAACGAGTACATCGCCGAACACGGCCTCACCGAGTATGCCCACTGGTATCTCGGCATCGACGACGAGCACGACCCGGACACCAAGGGCAGGTACAAATTCCCCTACGGCGACTTCGAGAGCGTGCACAGGTGCGGGGTGCTGTCCGCAGAGTCGCGGGCGGCGCAGTACAAGCACGACGACATCGAGGCGGCGGCCGCCCATCTGCACGGCATGCTGGACGCCTACCGCTGACCGCGGTCGCGGTCATTCTTCCCCTGTTCGTCGAAGCACGCAGGACAGTGCGCTGTGGGATGGAAAACCATCTCCACGACGGCGTCGACGCCGGCACCGAACCCGTCCGGCTGGCGGAGCCGACCTGGAGAAACCGCGCGGATCTCGGTGTCGGACCTGGGCGGGCGGGAGGATCGGAGGAGGGTTCGGTGATGACCCGCGACGTGGAGACACGGTGGGCCGACCGGTCGGTATTGTGCACCGCCGGATGGTATTCGGCCGGCGTGGTCGGTGCGGCCCTGGTCGTGATGGGCGCCGCGGTGGGCTGGGCGGCGGCGGGCCGGGAGCAGTGCGCCGACCCGACCTCGCTGGTGTGTACCGACCCGGCCCGCTACTTGCTGGTGTTCGCGCCGACCGTGATCCTGCTGCTCGGGTGTGGGGGCATTCGTGCGCGCCTACGCGGCGTGGCGGGCGTCGGCAGACCTGGCCGATCTGGCACGGCGCCGGATGGCCTGCCCTTCTCCGTAGATGACGAAGCCCGGCTGACGGCGGAGGCTGCGGAGCGGGCGGTCCTGGCGGAAATTCTGGCCGGGTTGCGTGACCGTTTCCCTACGTCTCGGTGCGGCAGACCTCGTCCGGGACCAGCCGGTGCGTCACCTCCTCGAACTGGCCGACGAGGCCCAGCTGATTGTCGTCGGAAACGGGGGGCGCGGCGGCTTCGCCGGGATGACGCTCGGCTCGACCAGCACGGCCCTGCTGCACACCACTACGTGCCCCTCCTCATCGTCAGACAGTGCACCGACGGCTAGTACGCCGCCGCGATCCAGTCTTTCATCAGGCGAGGAGGGGACCGAAGTCCTCGAAGAGCTGACCAGGTCAATGACCTTGGGCCCTACATCGGCATCTAGGCCTAGAAGAGATCAGCTGGGACGAGTGGTTCGAGAAGTTCGACGAGGCCGGTCTGGCGTTCCTGTACCAGGAGCAAAAGTCGAGCGGCGACGACAGCACTTTCTTCAAGCTGGCCGACCGGGAGTGAGGTTGCCTTCGGCGCCGACGGGTTTCGTTGTATCCCGGTTGGGAGCAGTCTCCGCGCGACGCGTCCGTCGGCACACGCACGGAACTGAGAGCGGTTCGACGGTGAACCCGACGAGGTCGTGGAGGCTACCCACTGGCGAGGCCCTTGCCGTGCTTGAGGATTCGCCGGTCCTGACCGCACCTGTCGGTCCGGTCAGGACCAGGATCAACGACCTTCTCGGCCGGCCGCCAGTCAATGCCCCTCCTGGTCCGACAACGTCTTACCCTCGAGAGCCTTGACCCGTCGGTGCTCGAGAAGGACCAGGACGATGCCGGAGAGGAAGCAGAGGACACAGACCGTACCGGCGACCACGGCCCAACCCTCCATGCCATAGCCGGCGGCCACCAGAGCCATTGCGAGTAACGCGATCCCTATCCCGAGGAGTAGGAATCCCGGCCAGTTACGGCGATCGATGATGGCCTCTCCGGCATGCTCACGCATGGTGCGCCCCTCATCGTGTGGGTGATCTTCGGTGCCTGCCATATTCACTCCTCGTTGTCGGGCGGTCCTCGGGGACCGCGACGAAAAAACATCTACCTCTGCATTTCGCGCTGCGCCGGTGTCTGGAGCCGATTTCCCTCGACCGGCATTCGGGTAGCGAGAGCATCGCGTACGACGGTGCGCACCACCGGTTCGCATGGGGTGCGGTAGTCGGGCTGTGGGCCGGCGTAGATCAGGCCGACGACTGGGACGGGTGCCGTACGGCTGCGGAAGCTGAGGTCCAGGCGACCGGGCTCGCCCGGGCGGTCTCGGGCTATCACGGTATCGAAGTGGCCCTCAGCATCGGGGGGAGTGGTGGATACACCCCACGCGATTCGGGGTTTGCCGGCGAAGACCGCGAGCAGCGGCGTCTCCGCGTCGACAGGTGGTGGACCACGTATCCATACCAAGATGTCGGCATCGGCGGGGTGGACAGTGTCTGCCCGTACCATCGGATAACTGATCAGGTCGGCGTAGCGGGCGATCTCGCTGACGGCAACGCTGAAGCTCACGCGTCGTTCTCGGAGCCAATCCGCCACTGCATCGAGCGCGAGTAGATCCCCGCCGGTGTTGCCGTCGCTGTGCACGGAGAACAGCCGCCGAGCCGTCGAGCGCTCACCGTACCGGACCGCGCCATGCCAGAGGCGGCTACCGGACGATGAGAAGTGGGCAGTTGACCGAGTGCATCAACGCCCTGCTGGTCGACCCCAACAGCAAGCTGGTGAACCCGCCCCGACCGCGGCTACCCACGACGAGCAGCTGCGCATTCTCGGCTTCCTCACGCAGGCCGTGTGCGGGTTGGTCGATGACGACGACTGGGCGGACCTTCACGTCCGGGTATTTCTCGGCGTGACCGGCGAGTCTTTCCGACAACCGGGCTGTTTCGTTCTTCACGACCTCCTGCATCCACGTGGGGTCGGTGCCGCCCTCGAATGCGAGGTGAAGATCGACGTCGGACCAGGCGTGGACGGCCACGAGTTCGGTGTGCCGCAGTGCGGCTTCCTCGAATGCCATGGAGACGGCTGGTTCGGTGTGCGCGGATCCGTCGACGCCGACGACGACGGGTCCTGCGAGGGCGTTGATGTCGGTGTCGGGCAGGCCGTGGATGACGGCGACGGGGCAGTGTGCGTGGGTGGCGACGGCGGAGCTGACCGAGCCCAGGAACATCCTTTCGATGATTCCTTGCCGGTTCGCCCCGACGACGACCATGCGCGCAGTTTTCGACCGCTCGACGAGTTCACCGGCGGGTGTCTCGGTGCCGAGGACGGTGTGGATCTCGAGTGAGTGACCGGGTACCGCGTCGGCTGCGACCTCGGCGGCCCTGGCCAACCTCTTCTTGGCTTCGAGTTCCTCTTCTTCGAAGAAGCTGGGGGGCAGGCCGACGGGAAACCCGTACGCGCCCGGAACGAACGTGGTGGTGAGCACCGTCAGGGGAGCGTTCCGCAGTGCCGCTTCCTTCGCGGCCCACGACACTGCCTGCAGCGATGACGGTGATCCGTCTGTTCCGACGACGATGGGACGGTCGGCAGCCATGATGTTCCTACCTTTCGTGACCGGGTGATGGGACGGCGGAAGTGCCTGTCAGTGATATCGATGGTCGCCGCCAGACGATCGTCGCCGTAGGGCAGAAGGTCACCGCTTTCGGGTCGGAGGTCCACCTGCGGCCGTGCGACCCCCATCCACAGCGTCACAGTAATCCCGCTCGGCGTATTTCGCCCGGCACCGGCGCCACTTGATTATCGGTGTGCGGCAACTCATGTGATGTGCGCGGACGAATCCCCGTCCGATAGTCGGCGAAAGCAGGGAGAGGGCGGCGTCGCGGGAATGTCCCTTGGTTAGCCGAGCGCGGCACTGTTCCATCCGGCGCCGTACCCCGCGCATCGTGCGTGAAGGGTCGGGTAGAGGTCGGAAGTCCTCTGGCAGGCAACGAGGGTCACTGACCTTGTGCCCTACGCCGGTTGCGGTCGTCGCGGAAGACTCGGGAACCGAGCGATCGGAGGAGGTATCTCCGAACCAGCGCAGCTGGGGCTCGAGTCATGGGTGGCCCTGACCGGTTCGAAGCCGAGTCGGCGCCGCCGCAGAGAATTCACGCATAGGAGCAATGATGGCAACACAGTCGAGTGCGGGAACATCGGCAGTACGCCCGAACGAGCCCGCCCACCGAGTAATAGCAACGTTCGACAACTATGCCGACGCCGAGCGTGCCGTCGACTACCTCTCCGACCAGCACTTCGCGGTGGAGAAGGTGGCCATCATCGGCCGCGATCTCGAACTGGTCGAGCAGGTCCTCGGCCGGATGAATTACGGCTGGGCGGCACTACAGGGTGCAATGTCCGGCGCGCTGATCGGCGCGCTGATCGGGTGGATCTTCGGCCTTTTCGACTGGGTGCGGCCGCTCCTCGCGAGTGTCACGCTCGCCTGCTACGGGCTGATCTTCGGCGCCCTCATGGGTGCTCTGCTCGGTCTGCTCATGTATGCGCTGCAACGGGGGCGGCGCGATTTCGCCTCGGTCTACTCATTGCAGCCCCGCCACTTTGAAGTCCTCGCCGACGTCGAGGTCGCGGACGAAGCCACCCGGCTGCTCGCCGGCCGGACCGATCGAAAGGAATGAGTCATGGGAACCGCTGTAGGCATCGATCTGGGCACCACCAACTCGGCCATCGCGTGTTGGCAGGGCGGTGAGCCGGTGGTGATCGCCAACGCCGAGGGAGCGCGGACGACGCCGTCGGTGGTGGCGTTCACCGAGAGCGGTGAGCCGCCTGGTCGGTCAGCTCGCCCGACGGCAGGCGATCTTGAATCCGAAGGGCACGATCTACTCGGCGAAACGGTTCAGCCGAGGCGCCGATCGTGCGAGGTGGAGGACCACGATCGCGACCAGCGGTGCCCAGTTCGAGGAACGTACGGTCGACGGCACGTGCATCAGCGACCGGTTCCGTGCGGCATCGGCACCCTCCTACATGCACCTACCGCGAGTGGGCCCACCAGATCAACATACCCCTGGCGCCGCCCGTGGCCGGCGACTGCCGAACCGCTTCAATGCCCCCAGACAACCGACATCGACCGCAGTGCACATGTCGCCACCACTGCGAGCCGAGCCGTATCATGTTGTGCTACTTGAATTGTCAAAGCACGCGAACCTTGGGTTCGACCGATTCGGGCGCCGTCCAGTGAAATCCGGTCTGGATGGATCCAATGGATGGATAAACCGACAGTCGGAAAATGGATTTCGCCGCTGGTTCGCTTCTGCGCCCGGAGCTTCGGTTCCAATCGCCGAGCACCTGATCCTGTACGTGAGGATGAAGGAGCTGTTATTCCCGGTGCTCCCGCGACTGTACTGTCATGGCGGAATCGGCTTCCTACTTTCGACTTACCGGGACCTTGTCACACACCTCTTCGGCTACGAAGATCCTTCGCATCGGGAGTTCTACTCGTGGAAGCACCGGGGTAGTGGCCGATGCCCGGAGTGCGCGTACCGGCCGCCTCGAGCGGGTTCCGGCGGACGTCTATGCCCAGGGCAGGTGTGGACGCCACTGTCCCCCGTTTTGTCGACGCCCATAGGCAGATGAAGAACTCCCAGGCGGTTGGGCCGTTCGTGAGCTCAACCGGTTGACCGACGTCCGGGCCGTACCGGTACGCACAGGCTCGGCGGATCCCAAGTCATCGACGCCTAGGGGGCGTGATGTCAGAGTCCAGTGGCGGGACCTCCGCGGTACGTCCGAGCCGACCTGCCCGCCAGGTGGTAGCAACGTTCGACAACTACGCCGACGCTGAAAGCGCCGTCGACTATCTCTCCGACCAGCATTTCACGGTAGACAAACTGGCCATCGTCGGTCGCGATATCGAGCTGGTCGAGCAGATCGTCGGCCGATTGAACTACGGCTGGGCCGCTCTGCGCGGCGCCGCCGCGGGCGCGCTGACGGGTGCGCTGTTCGGCTGGATCTTCGGGTTACTCGATTGGGTCCAGCCGCTGCTCACGGGCCTCGCGCTCGCCTTCTACGGGTTGGTGTTCGGTGCCGTTGTCGGTGCCCTGCTCGGCCTGCTCATGTATGCGCTGCAGGGCGGCCGGCGCGACTTCACCTCGATCCAGTCATTACAACCACGTCACTACGAAGTTCTCGCCGATGTCGAGGTCGCGGACGAAGCCGTCCGCTTGCTCACCGGCCGGACCGATCGAAAGGAATGAGTCATGGCGACCGCTGTGGGTATAGACCTAGGCACCACCAACTCGGTCATCGCAAGCTGGCAAGGCGGCGAGCCGGTGGTGATCTCCAATGTCGAGGGAGCGCGGACGACGCCGTCGGTGGTCGCGTTCACCGAGAGCGGCGAGCGCCTGGTCGGCCAGCTTGCCCGACGGCAGGCGATCTTGAATCCGAAGGGCACGATCTACTCGGCGAAACGCTTCATCGGACGCCATTACGACGAGATCTCCGAGGAGGCCAAAGCGGTCAGCTTCGACGTCGTACCAGGTGACAACGGTGAGGCCCGATTCGACGTGCGGGGCAAGAAGTACGCGCCGGAGGAGATCAGTGCCCTCGTGCTGCGCAAGCTCGTCGACGACGCGAGCAAGTTCCTCGGTGAGAAGGTCAAGGAAGCGGTCATCACCGTTCCGGCCTATTTCAACGACGCGCAGCGCAACGCCACCAAAGACGCCGGCCGGATCGCTGGCCTCGAGGTTCTGCGGATCATCAACGAGCCGACCGCTGCGGCGCTGGCGTACGGCATGGACAAGCAGACCCACGAAACCGTACTGGTCTTCGACCTGGGTGGCGGCACCTTCGACGTGAGCCTGCTCGACGTCGGCGAGGGAGTGGTCGAGGTTCGTTCCACGGCCGGCGACTCCCACCTCGGCGGCGACGACTTCGACCGACGCCTGGTGGACTACCTCGCCGACGAATTCCAGCGTGCGGAGAACATCGATCTGCGCAAGGATGCGCAGGCGTTGCAGCGCCTCTTCGAGGCCGCGGAGAAAGCCAAGGTCGAGTTGTCCTCGGTGACACAGGCCCAGGTCAACTTGCCCTTCGTCACCGCTGACGCGAACGGTCCCAAGCACCTCACCACCACGATCATGCGATCGAAGTTCGAGGATCTGACGGCGGATCTGGTGGAACGCTGCCTCGACCCCGTGAAGCAGGCGATGAGTGACGCCAAGGTCACCGCCAACGACATCGACGAGGTGATCCTGGTCGGTGGTTCGACACGTATTCCGGCGGTGCAGGCGCTGGTTCGCCGGCTCACCGGCGGTAAGGACCCCCACATGGGCGTCAACCCGGACGAGGTCGTGGCGCTCGGTGCCGCAGTCCAGGCGGGCGTGCTCAAGGGCGAGGTCTCCGATGTGCTGTTGCTCGATGTCACCCCGCTGTCCCTCGGCGTCGAGACGCAGGGCGGGGTGATGACCAAGATCATCGAGCGCAACACCACGATCCCGGCCCGGCGCAGTGAAGTGTTCTCCACGGCGGAAGACAATCAGTCCGCCGTGGACGTCGTGGTGCTGCAGGGCGAACGCGAACGGGCCGCCGACAACCGGGTGCTCGGCCGGTTCCGGCTGGAAGACATCCGCCCCGCGCCACGTGGCGAGGCCCAAGTCGAAGTCACTTTCGATATCGACGCCAACGGCATCCTCAACGTCACCGCCCGCGACAAGGACACCGGCAAGGAGCAGAGCATCACGATCAGTGAGCAGGGCAACCTGGACCAGGGTGAGGTCGAGCGCATGCTGGCAGAGGCCGAACGGAACCGGGGTGAGGACGAGGCGCTGCGCAAGGCGGTCGACGCACGCAACGCGCTCGATTCGGTTGCCTATCAAGTGGAACGGCGACTCGCCGAACTCGGTGACAGTGCGCCACCGCACGACAAGGCGCGGGCCGAGATGCTGATCGCCGACGCCAGGAAGGCCGTCAAAGACGGTGCTTCACCCGCGGAGGTAGAGCCACTGACCTCGGAGCTCCAGCAGCTGCTCTACGGGCTCGCGCCGGTCCAGGACGGCGGCGACGGACACCAGGCTGGCGGCGCAGAGGCTGCGTCGTCGGATGACGACGACGTGATCGACGCCGAATTCGATCGAAGCTGAGGCACACGATGGAAAGGTCTGCAGATCATTCGACGACCGAGCCGGCTACCGACGGTACCGGCACGGATCAGACCGAGACGGCGCCCGATCGCACCGACACGGGGGCCGAGTTGGCTCAACTCGAGGACCGCTGGCGCAGGGCCCTCGCAGATCTGGACAACCTGCGCAAGCGGTATGCCAAGGATCTGGACCGTGAACGCGCCGCGGAGGTGGCGAAGGTTTCCGCGGCGTGGCTGCCGGTACTGGACAATTTGGAGCTTGCGCTGGCGCATGCGGGCAGCGATCCTCAGACCGTCGTCGAGGGTGTGAAGGCGATCCGGGATCAGGCGGTGCAGGTGCTGTCACGGTTCGGCTTCGAGCGCCACGACGAGGTCGGTGTGCCGTTCTCCCCCGAGCTCCACGAAGTGGTCAGTGTGGTGGCCCAACCCGACCTTCCCTCCGGGACCGTTGTCGAGGTCTTGCGCCCGGGCTACGGAGAGGACGGGCGGCAGCTGCGTCCCGCCGCGGTGGTCGTCAGCCGCCCCGAGGGGTGAGCACCGATGGCGCGCGACTACTACGAAGTGCTCGGGGTCCCGCGGGGCGCCGGCACCGACGAAATCCAGCAGGCCTACCGCAAGCTGGCCCGCAAGTACCACCCCGACGTGAACAAGGACCCCACTGCGGAGGACAAGTTCAAGGAGGCCAACGAGGCCTACCAGGTGTTGTCCGACCCGGACACCCGGAAACGCTACGACCGATTCGGTGACGATTTCCGGCGTGTGCCCGAGGACTACGACGAACGGGTCCGGGCAAGCGCCGGTGGGTACGGCGGCGGCGGGGGGTTCGGCGGCGGCGGGGGCAGAAGGGTGCACTTCGGTCACGGTGTCGGTGGCGAGGGCGGCGTCGACTTCGAGGACCTCTTCGGGCAGATGTTCGGCGGCGGTGGCGGGTACGGGCCGATTCCCGGCGCCGATCAGGAAGCGGAACTGGAACTGCCCCTGGAAGAGGCGTATCGGGGCGGCAAACGCACTCTCAGACTGGACGGCCGGCAGTACGACGTCGACATTCCGGCCGGTGTCCTGGACGGACAGCGAATCCGGCTGGCCGGGCAAGGCGGCCGGGGCAACGGTGACGCGCCGCCCGGGGATCTGTACCTCGTGGTGCGGATCAAGCCGCATCCCCGGTTCCGCGTCCAGGGCCGGGACATCTACGTCGACCTGCCCGTATCGCCATGGGAGGCGGTCCTCGGGTCGACCGTCGTCGTTCCCACCCCGGGTGGCGAGGCGAAAGTCAAAGTGGTGCCGGGCTCGTCGACGGGAAGGAAGCTTCGCCTGCGCGGAGAAGGAATGCCCAATCCGCGGGGCGCCAACGGCAACCTCTACGCCGAAATCAAGGTGATGGTGCCGCCGAAACCGACAGCACGCGAACGCGAGCTGTTCGAGCAGTTGGCCACCGAATCGAACTTCGATCCGAGGAAAGAGACATGAGCACCCCGACCCCGGTCACCCAGTACGTATTGGTTCGCCGTGCCGGTTTGTCGCCAGATGCCTTCGCCGAACGTACCGGGCTGCACCCCGACCTGGCACGAAAGCTTGTGGCTCTCGGCCTGCTCGACGCCCGCCGCGACGCCGGCGGCGAGATGTCGTTCGAACCATCCGAAGTGGTCCACGCCGCCCGCATCCAACGGCTGCGGACCGGTCTGGGCCTGAACTACTCGGCAATCGGGCTCGTGCTCGATCTGCTGGATCGAATCGAGAAACTCGAAGCAGCTTCCCGCAGAAGGAGGACACCCCCATGGACACTGGCAGCCTGACTGAAAAGTCACGAGAAGCCCTGCAGGAATCCCAGAACGTCGCGACCAGAATGGGTCACACCGATAATGCGCTCGCGCACAATCTTTTCCGCTGCGAGAGCATTCTCAACGCCCCACTGTTCGCGGGCTTCCCCGAGTTTCGAAGCTGTGGCTGGCCCACGACGAGAGCAACCGCTACCGCAAAGAAGTGTACGAGTGGGACACGGGCGGGCGCGCCGAATCGTACGTCCGCCACGGTGGTGGCCACTGGCAGTCGTCAGGCCCTTCCAGTCGATCCGGCCTCACATCATCCCGGGAAGACGCCGAGACGAAGCCCTCGCACACCCGCGGCAGAGACCTGGGGCGGAATCGCACGAGAACGAGTGGTGGCGGCCGGTGACCGGCTTGCGGTGACCAGGTCTACACGAGAGATGACTTTCGGCCCTCCCACCTGCGGTCACCGTTACCGCACCGTTGTCCGCAGCCGATCTGCACACATGGAAGTCATCGGCACTGGAACGAGGACATCATGCGGGACAAGCACACACCGCCGTCGTCGAACACCACCGGCGGATCCGCAGGCCGCGGGGAAATCGGCCTCTCCCACGGTGACCATCGGCCCTAACCCCTCGATCGCGGACGGCGAAGACTGAGAGACATGTACCAGACTCCCGCCCCGAATTTGTGGGGAACCGAAGTGGAAGCGTTCGTGGACAGCACCATCCCCGACGTGAACGTCGTTCGCATCGCCGTGGACCTCGCGTGCCGGGCACCCTCGGTCCACAACAGTCAGCCGTGGCACTGGCGGTACGCCGGCGGCCGGCTCGATCTTCACACCGAACGTGGCCGGCTGTTGGCCTCGACGGACCCGACCGGACGGCAGCTGGTGATCAGTTGCGGGGCGGCCCTGCACCACCTGCAGACAGCGCTCACCGCTCTGCGATGGTCGACCGACATCCAACGTCTTCCCGAGGGTCCGCACTCGGGCCATCTGGCGACAATCCGGTTCCACCGCGACGCTCGTCCGCAATCGCACGACTTCGATCTGCTCGCCGCGATCAGGCACCGCTTCTCCGACCGCCGACCGTTCGGCCCAGTCAGCCCCACACACTCGCTTCCCCGTTCACTGCCCGAGCTCGTGGGCCGGTTGGGAGTTGCGCTGACGGAGCTGCCCGAGGACGCGCGCCCGGTGCTCGCCGCCGCCACCGCATACACCGCCGCCGCGCGGAAGTACGATTCCGCATACCAAGCCGAGTTGCATTGGTGGGTGGGGCATTCCATACCCGCCGGCGGTATCCCTGCCGAAGGGCTGGCAACCGCAGACAATAGTGCCCGGGTGGACATCGGACGGAGGTTCCCCGCCGGCCGCGACGATGGTTCGTCGGCGGAGGTGGATCGGTCGACCGTCCTCGTGCTGAGCACGGACAGTGACGGCCGGCCGGATTGGCTCCGCGCCGGCGAGGCGCTGTCCTTGGTGCTTCTGGAGGCCACGGTCGGCGGACTCGCGACGTGCCCCCTCACACATATGACCGAGCTCCGGCCGAGTAGAGAGATGATCCGCGAACTTCTTCCGGACGGTGGATACCCGCAGGCACTGATTCGCGTGGGTGTCACGGAGAAGAGGCGCCCGCCGCGACAGACTCCGCGGCGGCCGACGGACGCGGTGTTCTCGGTGGGCACCCGACGCGGCGGCTACCGATGACGGCGCCCGCACCTCGCCGTGTGCTCATGACGGGCCCGGCCCCTGCCGCAATCTGTGAGGTGATGGCGCCGACCTGCGGACTGGAGGTTGCCCGATGATCAACGTTTTTCTCGTCGACGATCACGAGGTGGTCCGCCGTGGGATAGCGGATCTTCTCACCGTGGACCCCGAACTGGCCGTGATCGGGGAGGCGGCGTCGTATTCGCAGGCGCTGGCTCGGATCCCGGCACTCAAACCCGACGTTGCCGTGCTCGATGTCCGGCTGCCCGACGGCAACGGCATCGAACTGTGTCGTGAACTGCTCTCCCGGATGCCCGGCTTGCTGTCTGATGCTGACGTCCTACACCGACGACCAGGCGATGCTCGACGCCATCCTCGCCGGGGCCAGCGGATATGTCGTCAAGGACATCCGCGGGATGGAGCTGACCGAGGCAGTCCACGATGTGGGTGCGGGCAAATCACTGCTCGACAGTCGTGCCGCCGCCGCGTTGATGGCGAAGCTCCACTCGGACGCACACGCGGAAGACGGCCCTTTCGCGGGGCTCACCGACCAGCAACGGACACTGCTCGCGCTCCTCGGTGAAGGGCTGACCAACCGGCAGATCGCCGAACGCATGTTTCTCGCGGAGAAGACCGTCAAGAACTACGTGTCACAGCTGCTGACGAAGTTGGGCGTGGAACGACGGACGCAGGCGGCCGTCCTTGCGACCAAGATGCCCCTGAACCAACCCCGGAATTGATCGGTTCCGCCTGATTTCCCGGGCCGGAGCGGACCTGTTCGGCCTCTCGAAGTGGCTGCGACGTCCGAGTACGAGGCGATCACCCGCAGCGCACTGCGGATCCGACATCGAACGTCCCCGGCGGCTCCCCCGCGCGTGTGGTCCCCGGCGACTCATGCGTCACCCGGGCGGCAGCGTAGTCCGTCACGTCGGTGAGGGTGACGAGCCTTCCGTAGTCGGCCTCCGGTATGTCGATCCCGAAGGTCGAATGCAGCCTGACGAGGAAGTTCAGCCAATCCAGCGAATCGAGATCCACCTGATCCCGATGCGGCTGGTCCGCGAGCACGACTTCGGGGTGCGATGGCAGTGCGGCGAGCACCACGGCACCGATGTCCTGAGTGTCCACGATCGAATCCTCACAATCGTTCCGACGCATGTCGCGGGCCCTGTGCACCGTCACGCCAGGTTCTGCGGCTGCCGACCCGGCGTTCAGCAGCACGAGCAGCCGGTGAATCGTGCCCTTTCGCCAGATTTCCACGTCCACAGCCGCTTTCACCGTGTCGACGGTCGCGATGGCCTGCCCGCGATCGACTTCGTCTCCGGGCTTGACCAGCCAGTCGATGAGTGTTCCGTCGTCCAGGTCGGAACCGAGAGAGGGCAACGCGAAAACAACCATGAGGCATCCCTACTCTCACCGATCGCCGATCCCAAGCGGTGGAAACAATCGTCTCCACCTGGGGAATCGCAGCCTGTTCCAGGTGTTTGGCGTACGGCACGGGAACCTCCGCACTGCATATACGTCGCGGTGGTGCGTCGAGGTCGTAGAACGCCGTCTCGACGATTCGGCCATCGAGAGGATGCGAGAGTGCCGCTGCGCCAACCTTCGTCGACCACGACTGCGCGACCCGGCTCTCGTGGGCGGCGGAGCGCTCTGGCCGCGCATGATCAACAACCGGGCACCGAGTGAGCAGATCCTCCCCGAGGTTGGGCGCCGGCTTTCCGCCGTGCATCGGGGAGCTGGGACCGAGGTCCTCGAGGCAAGGACTGTCGGCCCTACTGTTACGGCGCGGTGGAGGAGTCCAATCGAAGTGTCACCTTCCACCTCCCTATTGGATTGGAGTAGTCATGAGCATTCTGTCCCCCCGACGCCCGCATCGGTCCACGATGTTGACTCTGCCCGCGCTACCAGATTGGTCGGATGTGGTGGCCGGGTTCGAGTCACTGCCGATCTGGCGGCCGTTCGAAAATCACCTCATCCGGGTCGAAGAACACGTCGACGACGATCGTTACACCCTCCGGGCCGAACTGCCCGGGGTGGACCCCGCCAAGGACATCGACATCAGCGTCCGTGATGGACAACTCACCATCACGGCCGAGCGCACCGAGAAGCAGGAAGAAGGCACCCGGTCGGAATTCCGTTACGGCAGCTTCTACCGGTCGATGCCGCTGCCCCCCGGCGCGCAAGAGGACGACATCAACGCCACCTATACCGACGGAATCCTGACCGTCACCGTGCCGGTCACCGAATCGCAGACGGCGGAGAAGCACGTGGAAGTCACGCAAGGTCCCGCGAAGGAGGCGCCCATTGACCGTGGTGGTAAAGAGTCCTGACCGCAGACGATTCGCGTCTCGCGGCCGAAACGGAGCGAGACAGCAGCCCGAGCGCGGCGCCGAGCACCTTCGTTCTTCCACTCGATCACGATCCCGCTTCAGTGGAACGGCGCCCGCGCTCGGCCTCGCCGGAACGGCAGTCGGTCTGCTGTTTGGAGTGGTGCGGTGCAGCATCCCGGGGTCGATCAAGCCGGGACCACGCCCGAAGGGGGTCGGACAAACCATGGCCACGCGGGGTGCTGCGTCCGAGGTGCTCAGGCCGCCGCCTGCTGCCGGGTCAGGGCATGATTCTGCCCTTCCCGTAGCCCGTAGCCCGTAGCCCGTAGTTGGTGAGGGTGAGCAGCTTTCTCGCCGCGGCGACCTTGGCGACGTACTTATCGTCGACGATCTTCGCCGTGCCCGGGTGCAGCTGAATCGCTTCGATGGCCGCCCACCGCACCTTTCGAGCCCTGTTTGGTCACTCGTGCACCCTTCTTGTTACGGACCGCGAGACGCGTGTCCGTGGTGATGTGCCCGCGACGGACGGTGGTATCGGACTCGTGATGGCGTGGAGTCAGACCCGCCCACGAACACAGCCGGTCCGGGCGGAGTACCGGTGAACGTCGCCGATCTCGGCGCGGCGGCACAGTCATACCGCTCGCGCGCATGTCGTCCAGTAGGGCGCCGCCGGATCACCGGCGTGCGGCAACTCGTGTGATGTGCGCGGACGAAGCCCCGTCCGATGGTCATCGAAAGCGGAGAGAGGGCGGATTCGAGGGAATGACCCTCGGTTCGACGAGCCTGGCACTGCTCCATCCCGCGCCGTACCCCCCGCTCATGGTGCGCGCGAAGGGTCGGGTAGAGGTCGGAAGTCCTCTGGCAGGCAACGAGGGTCACTGACCTTGTGCCCTACGCCGGTTGCGATCCTCGCGGAAGGCTCGGGAACCGAGCGATCGGACGAGGTATCTCCGAACCAGCGCAGCTGGGGCTCGAGTCATGGGTGGCCCTGACCGGACGAAGAAAGGAGCCTCGATGGAACGCCTGATCAATATCGACAACGGTGGGCTGCACGCTATGACACACGCCCACGAACTCTCGAACAGTAGTCGATCGAACGGCCGGGACATCGCCCGCCCGGAATTGCCCACGCCGACTGTCATGGTCGTCGACCCGCGCTTCGGTGAACTGGCCGGCCGGTTCTTCCGGCTCTTCGGCCAGACCTCGGACGGTGGCGGTGCGCTGGCGGTCTACCTGGACGGTGAACCCGTCGTCGACATCTGGTCGGGATGGGCCACCCGGGACACGCGCTGGCAGTCCGACACGGTGTCGGTGTCGTTCTCGACCGGCAAGGGCGTGGCGAGCACGGTACTCCACCGTCTCGTCGACCGGGGGCTGCTCGACTACGATGCACCCGTCGCGGAGTACTGGCCCGAGTTCGCGAGCGCGGGCAAGGACACCGTCACGGTGCGCGAGCTGCTCAGCCACCGGGCCGGGCTCCATCGCGTGCGCGGCCTGGTTCCGGGCCGGCTGGCGCTCCTGAATCATGACGGCGTGGCGGATGCCCTGGCGTCCGCGACGCCCGACCGTCGCCGGTCCGTCATGCCCGGCTATCACGCCGTGACCTTCGGTGCGCTCGTCGCCGAGCTCACGACGCGGGTCACCGGGATGTCGTTCACCGACCTGGTACGCACCGAGATCGCCGAACCCCTCGGCATCCGCGAGTTCTGGTTCCAGGTGCCCGACGAGGAGCGCCGCCGCATCGCGAAACTGTTCCCCCGGATCACTCCCTTCGGAATACCCTGGGAGGCAGCCTCCTTCGCCTTGTCGCGCACTCCCGTGCTGAAGAACATCGCCGCCGCCGGCATGCCGGAAGGATTCGACGAACTGGTCCGGAACCCCGCCATCCACGACTACGTGATGCCCGGCTGGAACGGTGTGTTCAGCGCCCGCGCCCTCGCCCGGATGTATGCGGCGATCGCCAACAAGGGCTTGGTGGACGGCATCCGGTTCCTGAGCGAGGAGACCCTCGACCAGATCGGTGAGGTGCAGACCACGGCCCGCGACTACGTGCTGGGTGTCCGAATGAACTGGCGACTCGGTTACCACTCCGCGTTCGTCGCCAGCCGGACGCAGTCACCGCACGCCTTCGGTCACTACGGTCTCGGCGGCTCCGGTGCCTTCGCCGATCCGCAGACGGGCCTGTCGGTGGCGTTCGTGACCAACCGGATGGGCAACAACCTCACCCCGTTCGCCGACCTGCGGCTGGCCAAATTGGGTGCGCAGGCCGAATCGATCGCGCGACGGTTGTAGTCCGGACGGACGTGACCAATGACCCGGGCCAGGGGTCCGCGCCACGCGGTGCCCGCCGAGTCCGGCATCGGGTCGCACGACGGGGACTCGGCCCGTGGTGATGTCGGCAAGAGCGTGGGAGATGCGGGTGTCGGGGCTGGGAATTTTTTCGCCATGACTCTTGTCATGTTCTATGTCGAACGATATAACAAATCTACAGCGCATGCTGTAGATACTGTGAACAAACAGAGAGGTTTCTGGAGGTGGAAACAATGTTGATGCGCACGGATCCGTTCCGCGACCTCGACCGGTTGACTCAGCAGATCCTCGGTACCACGGCACGACCGGCGGTGATGCCGATGGATGCCTGGCGTGAGGATGATCGGGTCATCGTCGAGTTCGATCTGCCCGGGGTGGACGTCGATTCCCTGAACCTCGACGTCGAACGCAACGTGTTGACGGTGCATGCCGAGCGACCCGCTCGCGACGAGAATCAGGAGATGCTCGCGTCCGAGCGGCCGCGGGGTGTGTTCCGCCGGCAGTTGTTCCTGGGTGAGAATCTCGACACCGACAAGGTCGACGCCACGTACGACGCCGGGGTACTGCGGTTGATCATCCCCGTCGCGGAAAAGGCCAAGCCGCGCAGGATCGAGATCAGCGGCAGCGGAGAGAAGAAGGCGATCCACGCCTGACCCCGACCCGCACGGGAACGGAGTGAGTGGGGTGAGCACGATGACATTGGCGAACATCGGTCCCACGGTTTCGGAGCCGGATGGGTGCGAGGTGTGGCCCTGGTACGAGTTCGGCCTGTTCGTGGCCGATTCGGAGGGCATCCTCGCCGACGCGCTCACGCCGCAGGCCGTTGTCCTGCTCACGTTGGTGGACACCGATCGGCTCGGCTCGCCGCCACCGCTCCCGGCTTCCGCGCAGGGGTGGACTCCGCTACCGGCCCCGCCGCCGGGGCGACCCCGCGCCAAGCAGCGCTCCCCTCCGGAACAAGGAGGGAGCAGGGTCGCGCCTAGGAAGGATGCGGAGCCGCAGGCGCCGGATGGCATCGGCGGCTTCTCCCGTTCCGCCTGGTCAATGGCGGCCGGGGAGACCCACCTCGTCGGCTGATTTGTCGTTGCGCAGTCCTTTCCAGCTGGGATGCCGGAGCCCTTCACCGGTGTATTCGCGGTATTCGACGTCGCCGACGAGGAGCGGTTCGACCCAGTGCGCGCCGCGTGCGATGGATCGCGGTGGGGGAACGTCGAATGGGCTGGTGGGGTGTTTCGAGTTCTGCGAGTTGGGTGCCGACAGGCTGCGATGTCTGCAGCGATGGCACCGGCCGGTTGCGGCGGACCTGTCACCAGGTTCGCTGACGTCGATCGGCCACGGGGTCACCGCGGGTATGCTGTGGTCTTTCGGCCGCCCGCATCGTCCGGATTGGGAGTGCCGCATGGAGGCCTGGAGAATCCGCGATTTCGCGCCGGAGGATCTCGAAGCAGTCGTCCGCATGGACGCGAGTTCCTCAACCACCGACCAGCCTCCGGTGTTCGCGATGTCGGACGTGGTGGGCAGTCTGCTGAACCGTCACCCGGCCGTCGTCGCGGTCGCGGGTGGGCGCATGGTCGGGTCGGCAGTCAGTCGCGTCGACGACGACCGCGCATGGATCATGCGGATCTCCCTCGACCCCGAGTGGCGGGGACGAGGCCTCGGCAGCGCGCTGCTGTCCGAGCTCGAGTTCCGCCTGCTAGCGAAGGGGGTGCGGCGCATCACGGCGCTTCTGCCCGAGGGTGAGACCGGGGCGAGGGCGCTGACCAATTCGGGTTTCGAACCCCGAACTGGGATCACGCACTACGAGAAGGTCGAGACGGTCTCGCCGCGCACTGCGGGGGTGCTCACCGAACTCGGTGGCGGCGTTCCGCCTGCGGGTTTGTGGAAACAGGTGGCGGGCATGACCCGGGAGAAGTCGCTCATCGAACGGCGGATCGTGCTGCCGCTGTCAAAACCCGCCCTGGCGGCCGAGCACGGGGTGATACCGCCGCGGGCTGTCGTGTTGTTCGGTCCACCCGGGACGGGGAAGACCACGTTTGCGCGCGCCACCGCGAGCCGGCTGGGGTGGCCGTTCGTGGAGTTGTTTCCCTCACGCCTCGCGTCGAGCGAGAGAGGACTTGCCGCAGGAATCGGGGAGGCGTTCGCGTCGTTGTCCGAACTCGACCGTGTCGTGGTCTTCATCGACGAGGTCGAAGAGGTGGCAGCCCGCCGCCGACCGGGCTCGACCTCGGTGGGCGTGGTGAACGAGCTGTTGAAATCCATCGTCCGGTTCCGCGAGCGTGCGGGTCGCCTGTTGGTGTGTGCGACCAATTCCGTGCGCGAGCTGGACGAGGCGTTCCTGCGGCACGGGCGGTTCGACTACGTTCTCCCGATCGGTGCACCCGATTCCGAGGCCCGGTATGCCCTGTGGGAGCGCTATTTGGGTAACGAGCAGGTCGATGTTGCCGCGCTCGTCGCGGCGACCGAGGGCTATACCCCCGCGGATGTCGCGCACGCGGCGCGAATGGTCGCGCAGGCGACGTTCGAATGCAGCGTCGATTCGGGCGTGCGCTGCCATGCCAGCACCCAGGACTATCTCGATGTGATCGCGACGGTTCGACCCACGCTGACCCCGGAGATGCTGCAGGCGTTCGATGAAGACATCGAGCACTACGCCCGCACCTGAGTGCTTTCTCGCTTCGGCGCGAGCCCGAGGTCGGTCGGTGGCCGACCCGGTGTTCGGGAAGAACAGAAGCGCGGTGCTCGCGTCGAGATCTTCGATTTGGACGTTCGCCCACGGGTCACCTTTCTTGTTGACCCGCCGGTCGATCGCAGCGACTATCCCGCCCAGAACGACTTGCTGACCGTGTCGGATCCGGCCCTCCAGGATTGTGGGAATCGGTGTATCTGCCAGCGAAGCCAGCGCATCGTTGACCCCGTTCAGCGGATGTCCGGAAATGTTGAGGCCGAGCATTTTCGCTCGACGGTGAGCAGTTTCGCCTTGTCACACTCCCGATCGGGCCACCCCTACGATCGGCGAGGTCAGTGAGGTCCGGTGTGGTGTCGTAGTCTCCGGTCAGACCGAACGCCGGATGGTCGCTGAACTGAGGATTATGATCCCGATCCGCAGCCTCAGCGCCCCACGACACTCGGTGGATCGACCATTGCAACCTCCTCGAAGCGATCAGTCGAGACCCGTGGATTGTCACCGGATGAGCAGTACCCACACTGTTATTGCCGCAGATGGCGACTGGCGGGGCGGTTTCACGATCAGTTCAGGGTGATCGGCGAGCCCTGTATGCGTCCTGCGCCAGTGATCGAGCACGTCAGGGTACGCTCCACTGGCTCCTGCCGGCGGGGGCACGGGCCTGCGCTTCGCGGTGCCTACGCAGTCAGGGGCTGCGCGATATCATGCAATGATGCCCGGCCCGGTCGCGAGGTTGGCACCTCAAGCAGTCCTCACTCCGCCGAGCTCTGCCTCCCTGTTCCTGGTGCTCGTCGCCGGGGACTCCGACGACGACCGCGTGACGGTGTGCGATGTGATCTCCGGGATCGACGGACTGCTCAAGGCGGTGGGTTTCCGCGAACTCGCCGGCTCCCTGTCGTGCGTGGTCGGTGTCGGTGCGCAGTTCTGGGACCGCGTGAGCTCGTCGTCGAAACCGGCGCACCTGCATCCGTTCGTCCCGCTGTCCGGGCCGGTCCACAGCGCGCCCTCCACGCCGGGTGACGTCCTGTTCCACATCAAGGCCGCCCGCAAGGACCTGTGCTTCGAGCTGGGCCGCCAGATCGTCTCCGCGCTGGGCTCCGCCGCCACCGTGGTCGACGAGGTGCACGGCTTCCGCTATTTCGACTCCCGCGACCTCCTCGGATTCGTCGACGGCACCGAGAATCCCACCGACGACGACGCCGCGGACGCCGCACTGATCGGCGACGAGGACCCCGACTTCCGGGGCGGCAGTTACGTGATCGTGCAGAAGTACCTGCACGACATGAGCGCGTGGAGCACGCTGAGCACCGAGGAACAGGAACGGGTCATCGGGCGCACCAAGCTCGAGAACGTCGAACTCGACGACGACGTCCAGCCCGTCAATTCGCACGTCACCCTCAACACCATCGTCGACGACGACGGCGTCGAGCACGACATCCTCCGCGACAACATGGCTTTCGGCAGCCTCGGCGAGGCTGAATACGGCACCTACTTCATCGGGTACGCCAAGGATCCCGCCGTCACCGAGCTGATGTTGCGACGCATGTTTCTCGGCGAACCGCCCGGCAACTACGACCGCATCCTCGACTTCTCCACGGCGGCCACCGGCACGTTGTTCTTCGTGCCGAGCCGGGATGTGCTCGAATCGCTCGGCGACGAGCCGGGCGACGCGGAGTCGGCACCCGAAGACCCGGTCGGGCCCGCCGCGGCCGGCCCGTACGACCTGTCCCTGAAAATCGGTGGTCTCAAAGGAGTATCGCAATGAGTGATTCGAGCAATCTGCACCGCAACCTGGCACCCGTCACCGAGGTTGCCTGGCAGCAGATCGGCGAAGAGGCCGCCCGCACGTTCAAGCGGCACGTCGCCGGTCGACGCGTCGTCGACGTCGCGGGACCGTTCGGATACTCCTACTCGGCCCACAACCTCGGCCGGGTCACCCCGATCAAGACATCGGACAGCAGGATCCGCGCACAGCAGCGGCAGGTGGACCCGCTCGTGGAACTCCGGTTCCCGTTCACCCTCAGCCGCGCCGAGGTCGACGACGTCGCCCGGGGTTCCCTCGACTCCGACTGGCAGCCCGTCAAGGACGCCGCGAAGGCCGTCGCGTTCGCGGAAGACCAGTCGATCTTCCAGGGATTCGACGAGGCGGGCATCCGCGGACTCGGACCGTCCAGCGACAACCCGGTTCTCAGTCTGCCGGAGGATCCGCTGCTCATCCCCGACGCCGTGGCGTCCGCGCTGTCGGCGCTGCGACTCGCCGGTGTCGAGGGACCGTATTCGGTGGTACTCGACGCCGACGCGTACACCGCAGTCAGCGAGACCCGCGACGAGGGACATCCCGTGTTCCACCACCTGCGTGACCTGGTCACCGGCGACATCATCTGGGCACCCGCCATCAGCGGTGGGTACGTGCTGTCCACCCGCGGTGGCGACAACCAGCTGACCCTCGGCACGGACCTGTCGATCGGCTACGACAGCCACACCGCCACCGACGTCACGCTCTACCTCGAAGAGACGTTCACGTTCGCCTCGCTCACCGCGGAGGCTGCGGTCGTCCTCGCACGCTGACCCCGGCCGGGGTCGTCAACCGCCGAACAGCAGGTACAGCCCACCGAAGGTGTACGTCACCATCGTGAACAGCAGTGCCAGCTGCCCGGTCAGCTGATGACCCCGGGGCAGGACCCGAACGGATTTGTCGTGTGCCGCAACCACTCCGAACCATGGAAGCGTCGCCGGCCAACTCGAGAAGGAGGTCGGCGGTCGTCCCGGCGGGCAGCTTGCTCGAGCTGCTCGGGCGCGGCCAGCAAGGCGCGCCTCGAGGAGCTGCGTAAGGAGCTGGCCGACTTGCGGGCCGAGGCCGAGCATCTCGAGCAAGCTCAGTGGGAGGCGGAGCGGCAGGCGATCCGGCGGGTGCAGGAACTGCGGGGAGAGCTGGAACGATTGCGCCACGAGACCGAGGAAGCGGAGCGCAACTACGACCTCAATCGGGCCGCCGAGTTGCGCTACGGCGAGATCACCGAGCTCGAACGCAGGCTCAGGGCGGCGGAGGAGCAACTGGCCACCGGGCAGGGCCGGAATCCGTTGCTGCGCGAGGTGGTCACCGAAGACGAGATCGCAGAGATCGTGGCCGCATGGACGGCCCGCGGCCGGCGACGGCAAACCCCGCTGCGGGAACTGCCACGATCCGCTGCCCCGGATCGCCCGAATCGGTCTGAGCGCAGTCCGGTCCGGACCCCCAACTCGCTCAGCTCGAGGACCGCTGGCGGGCAATGTCTGGATGATGGGTCAATTTGGACAGACTGCCAGTGTCCATGGGCAGGTCCCTCCTTCGACCAGGAGCGGCATCTTCGTCACACAAAATTATCTGTGCCCGAGGATAGATGTTCCTATCAGACCAGGAAGTGTTGGCTACGCCGGAGGCGAGTGCGGTGGTGCGACGGGAGATGGCGAGCGCAGGGTTGACGGTGGGCGCGCGCGTGCGGATCACCGCCGGAAGGGTCGATCGCATCTCGGCGACATCCGATCCCGCACGGACGGGTGTGATCGTGTACGACGTCGGTGTCGACGATGCGAATGTGCTACTCGACGACGGGAATCCGCGGGTGCGGCGCGGTGGGGAGTTCTCCTCGTCGATGGGACGTTGCATTTTCACCACTCCGCGGACTTGACGTCGGTCGCTGCCCCGGCGCCGCCAGTCGAATCGACCAAGACCAAGTTGAGTGTCTGAGTGTGGAGTTCGGCGTGGTCCCTGATGCAGCAGCGGCGAGGGGCGCATCCCGTGTAGTCGAGCAAAATGTGATGGCTCGTGCGGTCGGTCAGGGGAGGGGGGCGGACCACCGGAGGGTGGTTCCGCCGCCCGGAGTAGTGCCAATGGTGCACTGCCCATTGGATTCGCGTGCGCGGGCAGCCAGGTTGTCGAGTCCACTTCTCGCGACGTTCTCGGGAATGCCGGTGCCGTCGTCCGCGACCTCGATGACGAGATCGTCGTAGACGGAGATGCTGACCGTGATCGTGCCGGCGGCAGCGTGGCGGACCGTATTGCTCAGAGCTTCCCGAAGCACAGCTTCTGCATGGTCGGCCAGCGCGGCGTCGATCACGGACAGCGGACCAGACATGTGCACGGTGGTGCGCAACCCGGAGTCGGCGGTGACCTCGGCGATGATTTCGTGAAGCCGGCGTCGAAATTGGGTCGTTCCATCCGCACCAGAGTGAAGATCGAAGATCGCAGTACGAATATCGCGCACGATGTCGTGGAGATCGTCCACCGATTGCCCCAACCGCTGTTTGACTTCCGGCGACTTCGCCCGCTGCAGGGTGCCCTGGAGGGACAGTCCGACCGCGAAGAGCCGTTGGATCACGTGATCGTGAAGGTCACGCGCAATGCGATCGCGGTCGGACAGCACGTCGAGCTCGCGCATCCGCCGCTGGCTGTGGGCGAGCTGAAGGGCGACGGCCGCTTGATCCGCAAAGCCGGACATCAATGCCAACTGTTCGCCGGTGAACGGTGCGGCGTCGGCGTTGCGCAGTGCTACCAGCACCCCGGTCACCGATTGTGCCGCGCGGAGGGGCAGTACCAGGGCCGGGCCGAATGGCGTGGCCGATTCGAAGCCCGGGTCGAACGCCAGCTCGGTGACGCGCAGGGGAGTTCTGTGGCGAAATGCCTGACCAGACGTCGACCCCTCCAGTGGGATGGTTCTGCCGAGGAGGCGGCCGGGTACCGTGCCGGCGGATGCCGTCACGACGAGTTCGGTGACCTCGTGCGACGGAGTGTCGGGATCTTCGGGGACGGCGAGGAAGGCACTGTCCGCTGCGGTGAGGGCGAGTGCGTCGTCCGTTATCACCTGCAACACGTCGGTGGTGTCACTGCCGGCGAGCAATTCCGTGGCGATTTCACGAGTGGCCTCGAGCCAGGTCTGCCTCGTTCGTGACTCGTCGTACAACCTGGCGTTCTCGATCGCGATTCCCGCCGCGGCAGCCAACGCGCGGAGGACCACTTCGTCGTCGTCGTTGAAGGGCCGCCGGTTCGCCTTCTCGGTGAGATACAGATTTCCGAAGACTTTGTCGCGCGTCTGGATGGGGACACCGAGGAAGGTCTTCATCGGAGGGTGGTGGGGTGGGAATCCCGCCGAGGCGGGGTGGACGGAGAGATCGTCGAGCCGCATCGGCTTCGGGTTGGTAATGAGGTATCCGATCAAGCCTCGCCCCCGCGGAAGTTCCCCGATGCGGGCGCGTGTCTCGTCGTCGATGCCCTCGAACACGAACTCGCTCAACTCGCCGTCCGGGCCGAGGACCCCGAGTGCACCGTAGCGGGCGTCGACCAGGTTGATGGCGGCATGGACGATCGTGCGCAGCGTGTTGTCGAGATCGAGTCCCGAGATCACCGAGAGCACGGCGTCGAGCAGGCCGTCGACGTGGTCTCGTGCGTCCACGATCTGCTCGACGCGATCCTGCACTTCGGTCAGGAGCTCGCGGAGTCGAAGCTCGGAGAGGCTGCCGAGGAGTGGCGGGTGATCGTGCTCGTCTGGTTGCCGGGTCACCGCAGGCGCCTACGACTCGGCGCGAGGGGGCGGCATCTTCGCGGCCAGGACGGCGGCTTGGGTTCGGCGCTCGACACCGAGTTTGGCCAGTAGCCGTGACACATAGTTCTTCACTGTTTTCTCGGCGAGAAACATCCGCTCCGCTATCTGGCGGTTGGTCAGCCCCTCCCCGAGGAGCGCGAGTAGTGTCCGCTCCTGATTGGTCAGGTGGCCAAACGGCCCCTTCCCTTCGCTCGAGGTCGCGCGCAACTTGTCCATCAGAGCGGCGGCGGCTCTACTGTCGAGCAGGGACTTGCCCGCCCCGACCTCGTGTACTGCCGCCGCCAATTCCATGCCCCGGATGTCCTTGACGACGTACCCGCTCGCACCAGCGAGGATGGCGTCGAGCATGGCTTGCTCATCGGTGAACGAGGTCAAGATGAGGCATCGCAACTCGGGCATCCGCGCGTGTAACTCGCGGCACAGCTCGATGCCGTTGCCATCGGGAAGCCGTACGTCGAGGACAGCGACATCGGGCCGAAGGGCAGGCACCCTCGCCATCGCCTGCGCGTAGGACGCGGCCTCGCCAATTACTGTCAGATCAGGATCAGCGGTGAGGAGATCCGCTATGCCGCGGCGCACGACCTCGTGATCGTCTACGAGAAAGACCTTGATCATACGGAAACCTCCAGTCCCCGCGTCACAGATTACGCCGCCGACCGATACAAACAGGCGGAGGAGTTGACTTCGTCGTCGAGCTCAGCATCAGTAACACCTCATGCGGGCGTGTGCGCTCAATGTCAGGGCGGAGTCTGCCGGGCGAGGGGGAGCCCCTCCGGGCTCTCTCGGTCGCCGCCCCCGGACGGATGGGGGCCTGTTCCGGACGCCCGATTCCGGGAGCAACTCTCCGATTGCCAACCTGCTTTGCCGGGGTCGGTGACGCGGGTGAGCGCGGTGAGGCGCGTGAGCAGGTAGGCCATACTTCGTTACCGCCGCACCGCAGTCCATTTATGTGCCGGATTCGGTACTCGGGACTCGGGAC
Source organism: Rhodococcus sp. JS3073 (assembly GCF_026810085.1). Classification (NCBI taxonomy): domain Bacteria; kingdom Bacillati; phylum Actinomycetota; class Actinomycetes; order Mycobacteriales; family Nocardiaceae; genus Rhodococcus; species Rhodococcus sp. JS3073. The sequence continues at coordinate 1,189,184 of NZ_CP113952.1, forward strand.
CGGTATGGGGTCACCTAAACGGTAACGGGGAGTGCCAGGGCTTTCGTCGACGTGGTCGAGGCGGCATCACACCATTGCTACTGCAAGGCATGCGGTGCCGATGAGAGTCGCCGCTGCAGATACTCCCACGAGCGGAGTCGCGAGCCACGCCCCGAGACCGACGACCAAGCCGGCGATGGCGGCGCCCGACAGCAGGGCAAATGCCAGACCCAGGGGGCGTAGATACTTCACGTCCCCGGGATCGTCGTCTCGGGTGGATGTTGCGTCCTGACGCCAGGTCGGCTGTCCATGGTTTTCGACCATCGTGTCCTCCTTTGCCACGGAAACGGTCATGCCGGCTCGAGACCACGATCCGATAAACCCGCTGAGACGGGCAGGGTCGAAGGTCACTCGTTCGATGGACGCTGGTCTTCTGGCGTGCGAACAGGCCGCCGCCATCGGGTGTCCTTCGAAAGTCCAGTTCGGAAGGCTATTCGGGTCTGCGGGCTCGTCCCGCCGGAGGCCGGGAATGATCTGTGCACAGTGTGCGTGGCGCGCCACGGCCGAGCTGACGGAGCCGACCAGACCGCCAGTGAACTCGCCGAGTCCGCGGGCGGCCGACCACGACCATCGCCGCACTCTCGGACCGCGCGACGAGCGCCGCGGGAGCGTACTGATGCGACAACTCGGCGCGGATCTCGACCGCTCCGACGGCGTTCCCTGCCTCGGCGACTTCGACGGCTGCGGCGCGCTCATGCTGTGCCCTGGATTGCAGCTCCTTTCCATGACGCGGGCACGGCATCCATGCCGCGGTAACTGACACAGGACAGCAGCAGCGGCGCCCTGCGAAGTGCCGCCTCTCGACCGGCCCACCACACCGCGTCCAACGACGAGGCCCCGCCCACCCACGACAATCGACGGATCGACCATTGCGACGTCCCGAGCGATCGATTGTGAGGTTCTGGTTGTCAGCGAATGAGCAACGCCCACACCGTTACTACCGTGATGGCGACTTGCGGGGCGAGCCAGGCCGCCAGTCGGAGGGCGAACGACACGGACCCGGCTATTGCTGCGAGCGTGAGCTTGGTGAGCAGGTTCGTGCCTACAGCCACCGTCGCCGCCATCGTTGCGGCGTCAACCGACAACGATTCTCCGGTGGCCGAGGCTGCAGCAAGGGCCGCGGAATGTGCGTCGGCGAGGCCGCCCACTGCGGCCGCCGCGACCGCGCCGCCGCCACCGAAGACGTCGGCGGCGCCTCGGGTGACGACGAGAGAAAGCAGCAGTATTGCTGCCAGCGAGAGGGTCGCCGGGATGGAGATCGGCCGGTCCAGCAGCCCGGCCGACAGATACTGCTCCCGGCCATCACCGCCCTCCGGGGTTCGCCCGCGCCGCCGGAGGATGCAGAAATGCAGTCTCTGCGGCGATCATCATTGCGGCGTCACCGAAGACGAGCGCGAGCCGGGACGAGACCTCAACATTGACGTTCGTGTCGGGCGTCGCGGCGACCGCGGTCATGGGCCGCGCAGAGGAGGCCGCCCCCGAGTCCGACGGCGGGCGACGGGTGATGCCAGGCGAGGGCGCCGAGCAGGAACGCGACCGGGGCGGCGAACGGCCACCGATCTCATGCGCGTGTGCGACCGGACGGCGCTCGGACGCCCCGTCCGCAACCACCCAAGGGCCCCGGACGACAGCGGACCGTGATCGTCACCCGCATCACCGGTCACAGAGCGAACGGGTAGGTCTCCGGCATTTCGCCTTCCACCCATAGGCTGGTGCGTTCGAGCGGTTCGAGGGCGTGCGTGGTGTCGATGTGGATCACCGCGTCGAACTGATCGGACAGCAGCGTGTAAAAGTTCGTGGTCGGTGCGGACGAGGAACGCGTCCTTTCCCACCTCGTGGAAGAGTTCTTCGACACTGCTGGGCAACGCGGCGCGGACCATCTTTCGTTCCGCCGGTCCACCCCACTCGCTGGCCGCGGTGACCGTTCCCGCGTAGGTGCTGAATCCGATCAGGCGGCAGTCGTCGCGGTACCGTTCGCGCACCAGTTGGCCCACAGTCAGTTCGCCCTGGGTTCCGACCTCGGTCACCCTCGACGACATGCGTGATCCGGCCCGGCTAGCCATCCGACGTGGCCGACCGCCGAACTCGTCCCGGCCGTCCGTCGCGCTGGTCAGGTGGCGAGTGTTTCGGCTTCGTCGCGGGCGCGTTGGGCGGCCTGCAGCTCGAGTCCGTAGAGCAGTCCGAAGGTGAATCCGTTCTCGCCCTCGGTGGCCCCGGCGCGGGCGCCGAGCGCGCGGAGGACGCCGCGGGCCACCACGCTGTCCTGGTGTTCACCGAGTACCTCCTGGATTTTCTTGTACTTCGCGACCTTCTTTCTGCTCTTCTTCCTACCGAGGATTGGGATGGTGAGCTCGGCGGCGTAACGGGCCCGCTTCGCGGCCTTCCGTGCCCGGTGGAGGGCCTCATCCCCGCCGTCGTCGAGGGCGGCGGCCAGCCTCTTGTCGGCCTTCTTCCACGCCTTCCGGGCGGCCTTCTCGAGCACCCGGGAACCGGATGAGGCCTCGTCGGTCAGCGGAGGCGCCGTGCGCCACTGGGCCAGGCTGGCGAGCAGCGCACGGTAGCGGCCCGTGTCGAGGGTCGCCATCACCTCGTCCTGATACCGGCGCTGCTCGGCGAGCAGGTCGTTGTCGATGCGGGCGGCGACCGGGCCCATCACCAGCTCGCTCGGCAGGTCGGCGACCGCCTTGGCGAACCGGGCGCGCTGGACCTGCCGGTCACGGACCTCACCGAGTATCCCGGCGTACCAGGACAGTTCCTCGTCGAGGTGCGACCGCGCGGCCGGGTCGAGAACCTTCTGGAACACGCGCAGGGTACTGCGGAACCGCCGGATACCGACCCTGGTGGAATGGATCGAGTCCAGCCCGCGGCGAGCCACACGTCACCGGCGACGATCGCCTGGGCGTGTTGCTCGAGGTAGTCGGTCAGCAGCTTTCGGACAGTCCCCACACCGGCATCCCCGTCGTCGCCTTCGCTGGCGTCCGCGCGACCGCGGTCCGGCGTCAGCGCCGGACAAGCTTCGACGCATACCGCGACGGGTGCGCACCGCTACGGGTCAACCGTGTGCCGATCGCCCGCAGGAGCTTGTCGTCACCGCGGTCGCCGAGCTCGACCTCCACTTCGCGCCACTGGCTGGCGACGGCTCCCTCGTCGCCGGCGGTCGCGGTGGCCTGCACCGTATCGTCGGCGGCCTCCGCCAACAGGTTGCCGTCCGCGTCGAGCAGGCGGTGCCGGTGTCGGGTGGTGGAGATTTCGGCCACCCGCCGCACGGGTTTGCCGAGTGCCACACCGACGACCAGCGTCGCCAACTCGTCGGGCACCGATTCACCCTCGGTGATCGGCAGCCGGATCTCGGTGCGCGCCGTGCCCGCGGGCACCTTCAGGTGCCAGCCGGCGTCCACATCCCCGGATCGGCGCCGCAGCGTCAGGTGCTGGCTCAGCAAATCCCGGTCGGCGGTGTCGTAGTACACGCTGTCGAGGGTGACGGTGTCCCGCTCCACCCGGCCTCCGGCCGGAACCAGGTCGTCGAGGCCCGGTACCACGAAGTCGAGGCTCACGTCGTACTTGTCTTCCCGCTCCCGCCGCATCGACGTCGTGAGTCCAGTCTTCGCTCTCCGGCCCACACGTTCGGGCGACCAGGAAAAGTGGCGGTGCCTGCCCGCCGGGCCGTCGTCTCGCGTGTACGTTGCGCCCTGACCCCAGGTCTGCGGTCCATGGTTTTCGGCCATCTCGTGTCCTCCTTTGCCACGTTCACACGGTCGTGCCGGCTCGGTACCACGATCCCGATAGCCTCGCTGAGACGCGCAGGGTCGAAGGTCACTGGTTCGATGGACGCTGGTCTTCTCGCCTGTGCACACTCGGGTCTGCGAGGACTTCGTCCCGGCACCGCGCATTTCGTTCGGTACGGGCGCCATCGGATCATCGGCGGGCGGCGCCACATGATGGGCGTAGGCGATGCCCAGTCCGATTGTCATCGAAACCAGGGGGCGGCTTTAGGGAATGACCCTCGGTTCGACGAGCGCGGCGCTGCTACGCCTGCTGTGCCGTACCCCGCTCATCGTGTGCGAAGGACGCAGAGGACTGAAGTCCTCCGACAAGCAACGAGTGTCGATGACCTTGTTCCCTACGCCGGGCGCGGTCTGCGCGGAAGACTCGGAACCGAGCCAACGGAGGAGGTACACGATGGACACGAATCAGGCACTCCCGCTGCGCTGGTGGCGAATGGCACCGTGGAGCCGAAACCCACTCATGCGACGCTGCGACCGCGTCGATGCCGCCGCGGCTCTTCTCGCGACCGTGTTCGTACTGATCATGGTGCCGTGCGCGGCCGCCTTCGGGACAGCGACATACACGGGCCTGAGCGAACAATCCCACGCAGACCGCCAGCGCAGCCACCGACAGGCTGCCGTTCTCGTCGCCGACCCGCGGCCCGGATCGGTGGCAGACACACGTACCAGCTCCCGGGAACCCCAGAACCATGCGTCGGCGCACTGGACCGCACCGGACGGCACCCTGCGCTCGGGTGATGTACCGACGCCACCGGACGCGAAGTCGGGCGACAGCATCGACGTGTGGATCGACTCGAACGGCAACCTCACGGCCGAGCCGAGGACTGGGCAGGAAAACGCCACCGTCGCTGTGAGCGCAGCACTTTGCGTGTGGGCCGCCGCCGCGAGCGGTGCCTTCCTCTTGCTGTCCTGCATTCGATGGATGAATTCACGGCGCCGGATGCGGCAATGGGATCGCGAATGGAACGAATTCGGCCGGACACCAGGATGGCCCGTCAGCTGACCCCGTCACTCGAAGCCGCGTGACGCAGGAGCAGCGATCAACCCGACAATCCCCGACCGCAGCACTCACGATCTGGCCGAGACGAACGAGAACGACTCCGGCGCAGCTGGATCCACCGATACGAGAGCAGGACATTCGCGCGTGAACACCTCGACGACAGACGCACACCTTTCCGGCGGGCCCGCCGCACACCTGATCGGTATGCCAGGTATTGCACGTGAACCGGGGGGTGAGGCGGTGGTGGTGGGATCGCGTGTCGTAGTCCGTACCGGTACCGGTTCCGAGCATCTGCACCCGGTTCGTGGCGTGGTGATCGAGGACTACGCGGACGAGCCCGCCGTTCGGGACCAACTCGGCGGGGGCCGGGCGCCGGTCCGCCGGTGGGCGATGGTGCTCGACGACGGCCCACTCGTGTTCGCTGATGACGGCGACCTCGAGCTCGACGCGGAACACCCTGCCGCGGGCCCGGCGGATTTCGACTTCCGGCGCGGCTAGACATCACCGCCTTGCCGCGGACAACAACACGTCTCGGCACCGACACCGCCCTGATCAGAGCAGAAAGGACCACGGAATGAACACCCGCCCCTTCGATTTCGTGCCCGAGGCCGACCGGCTCGAGCAGACGCACACCATCGACACCGTCGGCGGCCTGCTCGACCCCGAACCGGCTTCCCGCGTACCGGTGCCCTGGGATGCGCCCGAAGCCGACCGGCTCGAGCAGGCGCAGCCGGTCGGCACCGTCGACGATGCACTGTCCTCCGCCGGCACCGACCATGCCTGGGACGCGCCCGAGGCGGACTGGCTCGAGCAAGCCTTCGCGGTCCCCTTCGGCGACGACCACGACGTCCGCGACGGGTAGCCGGTCAGAAACTCGCCATCCCGGGGCGCGGCGGACCGTGGACCCGCACCACCCACACGTGCTCGAACCGCACGGCGCTGTGTCGCCACACGGGTGGGGTTCGCCGCCACGCGGTGCCCGCCGAGCCCGGCATCGGGTCGCACGACGGGGACTCGGCCGGTGGTGATGTCGGCAAGAGCGGGGGAGATGCGGGTGCTGGGGCTGGGAATTTTTTCGCCATGACTCTTGTCATGTTCTATGTCAAACGATATAACAAATCTACAGCGAATGCAGTAGATACTGTGACAAACAGAGAGGTTTCTGGAGGTGGAAACAATGTTGATGCGCACGGATCCGTTCCGCGACCTCGACCGGTTGACTCAGCAGATCCTCGGTACCACGGCACGACCGGCGGTGATGCCGATGGATGCCTGGCGTGAGGATGATCGGGTCATCGTCGAGTTCGATCTGCCCGGGGTGGACGTCGATTCCCTGAACCTCGACGTCGAACGCAACGTGTTGACGGTGCATGCCGAGCGACCCGCTCGCGACGAGAATCAGGAGATGCTCGCGTCCGAGCGGCCGCGGGGTGTGTTCCGCCGGCAGTTGTTCCTGGGTGAGAATCTCGACACCGACAAGGTCGACGCCACGTACGACGCCGGGGTACTGCGGTTGATCATCCCCGTCGCGGAAAAGGCCAAGCCGCGCAGGATCGAGATCAGCGGCAGCGGAGAGAAGAAGGCGATCCACGCCTGACCCCGACCCGCACGGGAACGGAGTGAGTGGGGTGAGCACGATGACATTGGCGAACATCGGTCCCACGGTTTCGGAGCCGGATGGGTGCGAGGTGTGGCCCTGGTACGAGTTCGGCCTGTTCGTGGCCGATTCGGAGGGCATCCTCGCCGACGCGCTCACGCCGCAGGCCGTTGTCCTGCTCACGTTGGTGGACACCGATCGGCTCGGCTCGCCGCCACCGCTCCCGGCTTCCGCGCAGGGGTGGACTCCGCTACCGGCCCCGCCGCCGGGGCGACCCCGCGCCAAGCAGCGCTCCCCTCCGGAACAAGGAGGGAGCAGGGTCGCGCCTAGGAAGGATGCGGAGCCGCAGGCGCCGGATGGCATCGGCGGCTTCTCCCGTTCCGCCTGGTCAATGGCGGCCGGGGAGACCCACCTCGTCGGCTGATTTGTCGTTGCGCAGTCCTTTCCAGCTGGGATGCCGGAGCCCTTCACCGGTGTATTCGCGGTATTCGACGTCGCCGACGAGGAGCGGTTCGACCCAGTGCGCGCCGCGTGCGATGGATCGCGGTGGGGGAACGTCGAATGGGCTGGTGGGGCGTTCGAGTTCTGCGAGTTGGTCTCGGAGCTTGCGGCGCATGGATGCCGTGAAGCCGGTTCCAACATGCCCGATGTAGACGAGGGCGCCGGTGTCGCCGTGTGCGCCGAGGATCAGTGAGCCGACGGCGTTGTGGTGCATGCCGGTGCCGGGCACCCAGCCTGCGATGATGGCCTCGGTGTTCTTGCGCAGAGGCGTTTTCACCCAGGACGGTGAACGGATCCCCGGGCGGTACGTCGACTCGACCCGTTTGGCCACGACACCCTCGAGGGATTGTTCTCTCGCGACATCGAGCATGGTCTGTCCGTCGACGTCGACCCAGTGCGGCGGGACCTGAATACGAGGTCCCTCCAGTTCGAGATCTGTGAGAGCTGTGCGGCGGTCGAGGTAGGGAAGGGACATGATTTCCGCGCCGTCGAGGACCAGGAGGTCGAAGACGTAGTAGGTGGCAGGCGTTGTCCTGCGAAGTTCCGCAGTCGGTTTCACCACATGCATTCGATGCTGCAGGCGGCGGAAGGACGGTTTGCCGGTGGCGTCGAGGGCCACTATCTCGCCGTCCACGACTGCCGGTCTACCGGCGAGCGCCGTGCTCAGTGCCTCGACCAGCTCCGGATAGGATTCGCTGACATCGTGGCCGTTCCGGCTCCACAAGATCGGAGCATTCCCTCTGGTAGAGGCCACCATTCGTTGGCCATCCCATTTCATTTCGAACGCCCAACCATCGCCGACCGGCGGGGAACCGAGGGTCGCCAACATCGGTGCTATCGGTCGTTCGCGCGCGGGGCCCACCCACTCATTGTGCGCAAACAGGACGCGTGGGGGGCCCAATCCGTGTCCCCGAAAACCTTCGATTGCCGGCCACCCTACAGACGCGTACAGGAAGTAGGGAGTCCACCTTCAATCAGCTGCAGGACTCGAGGCGCCACGTGTCCACCTACTCCCTGACCTCGCCGAAGTTTGGACTGATCGCACTCGAGGCACGAGGACGACATCAGCCGGATCGGTCCTCCGCCAACGATCGGCAACGAGAACTGGGGCCCGAGTTCGGTGTTCTACTTGGCGGCCCGCCTCGGTGACCTCGAACTTCCCGGTTTGTGCGCGTTCCGCGTTGCACCCGCACGGTCAGCACTCCACCGGCCAACGAAGCCCCGTTTCCCGTTGCCCCGAAGCTCACCCGGCAGCGTGACGCGATACTCGAACTCCCCGGGCGTTCCCGCACCGGCGGGTGCTTCCGCGGGGCCGCGATGTCCCGCGACCATTCGATTGGGAGGCCGTGCTGCCGCGACCTAGCCATCAGCGGGCGCGATATAGCGCAGCGTTTCGGCCGGATCGGCGGTGCGGTCGACGACCCAGGCTCCGCCTTTCGCGGTAGTCGCCGCCCGCGGCACGCATGTCGATCCTTGCGCTCGCGCGAGCTCTGCCAGGGCGTCGAGCACCTCCCGATGGGTACAGAAAACGGCCCCGTCGACACCCGGCGCACCGAGCAGGGCGAAGAGTTCGTCGGTCGGTGCGCCTATTGCCAGTAGCGGGTGAATGTCGATACGCAGCCCGCGCGCCGCGGCGAGAGGCATCAAGGTCTGACGGCACCGTAGCGCTGGACTGGACCACAGTGCCCGTACCTCGATGCCGCTCAGCGCAGCGACAAGGCCGCGTGCCTGCCGATGACCGAGCGTGCTCAGCGGGCGGTCGGCATCGGGGCCGCGCCACCTCTGCTTCTTACCTGCATGCGCATGACGTACCAGGACGAACATCGACACCCTCTCCGGCCGCCCGGCCGGCGAACGCTCCCGGGTGCAGATCACATCCTCGTCGAAGTTCGCTCGTTATGGGACCTTCCCGAGCGCTGATCGCTGATGCCGAAGCTATACCCCTGATCGACCGTGTGTGGGCGTGAACAGCGCGTTACGGACCCCCAGCGGTGGGGTGATTCATTGTGAATCAGAGAGGTGTTGATGATGGGACACGGTCGATCGAGACCGAGCGGTTGCCGCACTCGACGTTGCTGTTGCACGTCGCAGGATCGCGGAACTCGATCTCCTCCGAGCAGTAGTCGAGGCGGACACTGCCCACATTGCGCAGCGCGTGATCCGTGGGCACATCGGGATCTCGCTGCCCAGGATCCATCGCATGCTGCGCACTGTTTGCAGAACCCGGCGCTCCTCGATCGGACACCGACTGACGTCATCGATCGCCGCACTGCTGGAGACATAACCGACGACGAGATGATGGCCGCTCTCCTCAACTGGGGTTACACGTTCGGTCGTGTTCCCGTGAGCGGTGGAATATTGACTGATGCATATGGGCCGGGTAGCAGGGATGAGGGTTGAACGCGCTTCCTGCCGCGGACATCTGACCGAGGATGAGCTCGGCCGGCGCTCATGAAGCGGAACAAGGACGCACTCGAGCGAGCGGCGTTGTCTGCGTGATCAAATCAGATTCACCGCGCGGTGAGGTCGCCGCGCAGCTCGCCGGCATGTCGGCAAGCGGGGCCCCGCTGGACACGAAGTCTCCGACGAACACCAATATCCGCTATGCGGCATCGCTTTCGCGTCGGTCGTTCCGCAAGAACGTCGTTGAGCGGTATCGGTCTCGTGAGACACCGCCGCGTGAAGCGCGTTCTGCGGTTCTCACGGCAGGTGCACCTGGCCCGGGGCGAGAACGTACTGATCGAAGGGACGGTTCTATTCGGTATCGGTTTGCCGGGGGGGGTGTCCCTATGGTTTTCGTCAAGCGGCTGCGGTTACTGGGGGTTGGTAGAGGGTCTTGTTCTTGAGCATGGCGTAGAGGACGTCGCATCGGCGTCGGGCGAGGCAGATCAGGGCGGCATTGTGCTTCTTTCCCTCGGCGCGTTTGCGGTCGTAGTAGCCGCGGCTGGTCGGGTCACCCAGGGCTGCGAACGCGGACAGGAACAGGGCACGTTTGAGCTTGCGGTTGCCTGACCGGGCGGGGTGTTCACCGCGGATGGAGGAGCCGGATCGATGGGTGACCGGGGCAATGCCCGCGTACGCAGCGAGGTGTCCGGCGGACTTGAACGCGGAACCGTCGCCGACCTCGAGCAGGATCCGTGCTGCCGTCCTGACACCGATGCCGGGCATCGAGGTCAGGGCTCGGGAAAGAGGGTGGTCATCGAGCATCCCTTCGACGTCTTCGCCGATCGTTTTCCGTTGCAGAAGGACTTCTTTCAGGGAGTCGGCGAGCTTCGGCAGGACGATCTCGGCGGCCTTGCTGCCGGGCACCGTCACCGATTGTGTTTCCAGTGCGGTGAGGATCTCGGTGGCGAGGCGGGCTCCCATGCGGGGCGCGTGCTTGACCGCGAGCGTGGTGAGTTTGCGTTTGCCGGCCTGCCGGATTCCGGCGGGTCCGCCACAGCGCGTGAGGATCTCGAGGACTGCGGGGTGGGTAACGCGGGGGCCGAGGACCCGTTCGAGGGCTGGGTGGATGGAAGTGAGCAGGCCGCGGATCCGGTTGCTGATGCGGGTGGCTTCGCCGGCGAGGTCGTCGTCGAAGCCGACGAGGACCTCGAGTTCGGCCAGCGCCTCGTCTCCGGGGTCGACGCGGCGCAGGGTGTGCGGCATGGTCCTTGCGGTGTCGGCGATGATGAATGCGTCGCGGGCGTCGGTTTTCGCCTGTCCGGGGTACAGGTCGGCGATGCGGCGCATCGACAGCCCCGGCAGGTAGGCAACGTCGTGTCCGCAGGCGCGGGCGACGGTGACCGGCAGGGCGCCGATCGTGTTGGGTTGATCGACGATCACCAGGACCGGACCGCGCGCGGCCAAGCCGTCGAACACCGCACGCAGCTTCGTCTCGTCGTTCGGCAGTGCCTTGTCATAGAGGCGGCCGCCGGAGGGATCCAGCCCGACGGCGTGGTGTTCGCCTTTTCCCACATCGATGCCGCAAAACACGGCGTAACTCGTGTCCATTCAGCAGTCCTTCGTCCGGCCAGTCCGGTCGCCGATCCAGCATCGATACCCGACACCCACGTTACGAGGAGACCTACCGCAGTTTCCGGTGGCCCTGTCCCTATCAGCGGTCCATCGACGCCACCAGGTTCGGCGACACCCCCCCCGGATCATTCGAGAGACAGGGGCAAGAAGTCATACCGAACATGGCGACCGCAGTCCCGCGGAACGGGACCACGAAGACGGTAACGGGCGTCGGGTGCGTGCGGCGTCGAGGATGCGGTCGCGCATCCATCTGTCGAGGCGTTGGCCCGCCTCGGCGGCCGCGTCCGCGCACAGGGAGTGCTCGGCGTCGGTCAACCGCACGGTGGTGATGTGGGTCGGGCCCGGCCCGGCGGGTTCGCGGCGGTCTTCGGCGACCTGACGAAGAACGTGTTCCCGCAGTCTGTCCAAACTCGCGGGCCCGGCTTCGTCGAGGATCTGTGCACCGGCCGATGACCTGTTGTCGATGAGAGCGAGCAGGAGGTGTTCGGTGCCGATGCCATCGTGGCCGAGCAACGATGTTTCGCGCAGACTCTGTTCGAGCACCTTCTTGGCGTGTGGGGTGAAGGGGATGTGCCCGGCCGGGTCGGCACGCGTGGGCCGATGTCGGAGAGCTTGCTGTTGATGACGTCGGTGGAGATACCCCACGAGGTCAGTGACGTCGCCGCGACACCGTCGGCTTCGAGGACCCCGAGCAGCAGGTGCTCGGTGCCGAGATAATCGTGGTGGTGTGTCCGGGCTGCGTCGGAGGCCAAGACAACTGCTCTGCGTGCCTGCTCGGTGAACTTTTCGAACACCACCACCACTCCCCTCGAAACTCGTCCGGCAATGGGCCGTGCCGGGGCGGCTACCGGACGATGAGGAGTGGGCGGTTGACCGAGTTCATCAACGTCCTGGTGGTCGATCCCAACAGCATGCTCGCGAACCCGCCCCGCCCGCGGCTGCCGACGACGAGAAGCTGCGCATTTTCGGCTTGCTCGCGCAGACTGTGTGCGGGTTGGTCCATGACGACGACTGGGTGGATCGTCACGTCCGGGTATTTCTCGGCGTGGCCGGCGAGGGACTCCGACAACTGGGCTGTTTCGTCCTTGACGATCTGCATCCACACGGGGTCGCCGTCCTCGAAGGCGAAGGGAATGTTGACGTCGGACCAGGCGTGGACGGCCACGAGTTCGGTGTGCCGCAATGCGGCTTCCTCGAATGCCATGGAGACGGCCGGTTCGGTGTGCGCGGAGCCGTCCACCCCGACGACGACGGGTCCTGCAAGGTCGTTGATGTCGGTGTCGGGCAGGCCGCGGATGACGGCGACGGGGCACTGTGCGTGGGTGGCAACGGCCGAGCTGACAGAGCCCAGGAACATTCTTTCGATGACCCCTTGCCGGTTCGCACCGACGACGACCATGCGCGCAGATTTCGCGTGCTCGAGAAGTTCACCGGCGGGTGTCTCGGTGCCGAGGACGGTGTGGATCTCGAGCGAGTGACCGGGTACCGCGTCGGCTGCGACCTCGCCGGCCCTGGCCAACCTCTTCTTGGCTTCGAGTTCCTCTTCTTCGAAGAAGCTGGCGGGCAGGCCGACGGGGGCGCCGTAGACGCCCGGACGGAGCGTCGTGGTGAGCACCGTCAACGGAGAGTTCCGCAGTGCCGCTTCCTTCGCGGCCCACGACACTGCCTGCAGCGCCGACGGTGATCCGTCTGTTCCGACGACGATCGGACGGTCGGCAGCCATGTTGTTCCCTACCTTCTTGGCGGGTGGTGGCACGGTGGGAGGGCTTGTCCTGAGATCCATGGTCGTCGCCTTCGGGGCGGAGGTCCACCGCGGCCTTGCCAGTCCCTACACTTCCGACGATGTCAACGGTGACCGTTGTGCACATTCACCGTCGTGTCGGTCGCCTTTGATGGAGCTGGTCGTGGACCCCGCGGGGCCGGCGTTCGTGTGGTACTCGCGTGCCTTCGTTCGGGGCTGAGGCCGAGGTAGTCCAGGTCCCGTTGCGGGGACGTTGCGCTGCTCGCCGCCCTACGGGTCGTACGGCGGCGCGGGGAGCGGGTATGTTCCTGCTCCGGGTGTCGCCGGATGTCGCCGGGTGGCGAGGCCTGGCTCAGGGGAGGGGAGGACCATCGGAGAGCGGTTCCGCGCCCGAAATATAGCCAATGATCGTCTGCCCTTTTGATTCTCGTGTGTGTGCCGCCGAATTGTGGAGTCCGCTGGTAGGGCAGCCAAGAATATAGATAGCCCGCCAACCCAGCAGGGATGCCGGAGGAATGCCTCTCGAGATATCGAGCATGGTCTGTCCGTCGACGTCGACCCGGTGCGGCGGAGAAATAGCTGACAGATGAAGTTGCGGGTTCCGGGCGGGGTGGGTGGATCATTCGCTGCCCGATGTTTTTCCAATGACACAATCTGCTTATTTACGCCCTACCTGGTCAGCCGTGTCTGGATACAAGGGAAAACGAAATCCGTCAATATTCTCCCAATCGTACATCCACTTTCGCTGCGCTTCCGTGAATAAAAACTCATCCGCAGTAATCCCTGCGGTGACCTCTTCTCCGCCTTCGCTCTCAAGCAAAGCTGGCACCAACACCTGCTCTGCGATCAGCGCTCTGCTGAGAGCATCGTGCCCCCGCAGCGCAAATACTTCCGGCGAGCTGTATCCGACAACAGGTTGCTCCCACGCCGGTGCGGCACCTGACTCAATTGCAGCCAATTCCGATCTGGCGACACGGGATCAACAACAAGGCTGACGATATTACGGTCTGGGCAGCGGTTCGTGCGGCGAGCCCGGTCTGTCACCTTCAGGCTGGGGGCGTCCGAGCAACGATCGTTGCGTCTCGAGCGGACTCGCCATCACCTGCTCGCCCTCGACGGGATCCAAACCCTGCGCACCACCCTAGCGCCCTCGACCTCAACCCCACCGGCGCGTGCACCGCAGGACGTCGCACCCGAAGTCGAGGGCGGCAACGTGGTCGCGGACCAGCCGGTTCGGGATCAGGTGGATCTCGATTCGCTGGATTGGCTGAACTTCCTCGTCAGCCGGCATTCGGCCGTCGAGATCGACATACCGGAGGCCGACTACGGAAAACTCGTCATCCTCACCGACGTGACAGACTACGTCGCCGCCCGGGTGACGCCGTGATTCGCCGAGGACCACATGCGAGGGGGAGCCGCCGCTGACGTTCGATGTCGAAGCCGCAGAGCACTGCGGGTGATCGCCTCGTACTCGGAGGCCGATTCGAACAACTGGTGTGACAGGTCGGCCAGTGCGCGGGCGACGGCGAGCTGCTTGCCGATCGTCACCACGTCGAAATGGGTCGAACGGAGGCCCGCAGATCCCGTGCCCTCGAGTGCGGTGTCGTCCGGTCTCGGTAGGCGGGCCCGCGCCGACACCGACATGTCCGCGTCGTCCGGTTTGTGCTCATCGATGACGATGCTCACCGACCATTGCTCCCCGTTCACATTCACTCCCGTCGTCGCCGGACTCTGCGATCTCTTTCTTCACGTGCGTCGCGTGCGCCTCCATCGAACCTCGGCCGGGAGCGCCGGAAAAGGGTCGCAAGTCCTCGGCCGCGGTGACATCCGACGCTCACCGTGGGGGCCGCGGACGTCGGGCCCCGCTGCGGGTTGTCCCCCGCCGTCGCGGCGCTGTCACGGATGTACTGCGCGAACTCGCGCACTGCCGCAACAACCGGGTGCGGCGCCGAGCGCATTAGCGGACGATGAGCAGCGGGCACAAGAGCACGGAGTGTTCGTTCCTGTTCGGCGGGCCCCGCGAAAGGGCCGTCCTCCGCGTCTGCGCCCGAGCGGAGCTTCGCCATCCACGGGGCGGCGGCACGACTGTCGAGCAGCGACTTGCCCGCACCCACCTCGTGGACTGCCTCGGTCAGTTCCATCCCGCGGATGTCCTTGACGACATATCCCGGCGAGGATGGCGTCGAGCATCGCCTGGTCGTCGGTGTAGGACGTCGGCATCAGACAACGCATGCCAGGCATCCGGGAGAGCAGCTCACGACACAACTCGATGCCGCTACCGTCGGGCAGCCGGACATCGAGCGCGGCAACGTCGGGTATCAGTGCCGGGGTTCGAGCCAGCGCGCCCGCGAATACGTTGCCGGTTCCCCGATCACGGTCAGTTCGGGGTCCACGGTGAGAAGATCCGCTATCCGACGGCGGACCACCTCGTGATATCGACCAGAAAAACGCTGAGCGCAGCCGACTGTCGGGAATGGCAGTGGAGGGCTACGCCGCCCCGCGGGGAGGGTTAGTGCGTGCCGGCCGCGTCGATCGGTTCGAGTAACTCGATGGCAGGCGGGCCCTGGGCCCCTGCGTGCTCGGTGACCTGGGCGATCTTCGTATTGCCTTCGAAGAATTTCCTGGAAGGGCTCGATGCTGTCCCACTCGTCATGACGACGAGCTCACCAATGCCCTCGGCGAACCCGATGATGTTGTATGCCAGCCTGTTTCGTACCGTCGGTGATCTCGTCGAGTAACGCAGCGTTCATCTCTGATGGACTGTTTGGCCGCTTCCAGATCTGAAACGGTGAACCGGCCAACTTCGATCAACTCATCGTCGGCCGCCTTCGAGTCGACAGTGGTTGCACCGTCTGCGAGTCTATCGCGAAGTTCGCCTTGATCGAGGATCGCAGGCGTCTACCGGTCGCCACCGCCATTGTGACTGCGACCAGCACAGCAATGGGCCCCCGGTGGCCGGAGCCTGTCAGGCTGACTGAGTGTCGCCGGGAGACCAGGCGTGGTCGTCAGTTGTTCCCGGGCGGGAATCTCGAGACCGACAAGATTGACGCCACGTACGACGCCGGGTACTGCGGTTGACCCATCCCGTCGCGGAGAAGGCCCCACCGTACACGAAATCAGCAGCAGCAGAGGGAGGAAGGCGATCCATGCCTGACCCCGACCCACGCGGGGACGGGAGTGAGTGGGACAGCGCGATGGCCCTTGGTGAACATCAGCCCCCGGGTTTCGGAGCCGACGAGTTGCGAGTGCGGCGGTAGCAGGAGTAAGAGTACGACCTGCTCGCACGATTCGGACGGCACGGTCGCGACCGGCGACGAAACGACGGAGGGGACGAATGGATCGGACTTCGGTCTACCGTCGTAGCGATGGGCGGATCAGGCTCCCTCGTCCGCGGCCAGGTGGTCGATGTCGGAGAATTTCGTGTCAAGCCCGCTGCGTTTGTTGATCACGAACGTGATCGTCCACAGCACGATGCCGACGACCAGCATCAGTCCGGCGATTCTGTATTGGATCATCTGCTCCTCGGTACGTGCCCACGGTCCGGCGAGGAAAAGACACAGCACCGCCGCGACAACCGGCACCCAGACGGGAGCGCGGAAGAACGTTTTGTCCGCCCGCCGTTTGAGCACCAGGCACGCGATGTTCACGACCGCGAATACGAACAATAACAACAGCCCGGTCGTCCCTGACAGGGCGCCGACCACTGAATTTCCGGACATCTGGTTGACCACGACGATGAGCACAAGAGTCATGCTTGTCGTGAACACGATGGCCGCCCAGGGCGAGCGGCGCGCCGGCAGGACGGACCCGAGTACACCCGGGAGCACCTGCTGCTTCGCCAGCCCGTAGATCAGTCGACTCGCCATCAGCATGTTGATGAGTGCGGTGTTCGCGACCGCGAACACCGTCAGATAGGGAAAGATCTCATCGATCGGAAGCCCGGGTGCCCCGAGCCGGACCACGTGCAACAGGATTCCCTCACTTCCGGAGTCGTAGTCCAATGGGAGCACGGCGATGACCGCGGCAACGACCAGGATGTAGATCAAGCAGGTGACTCCGAGCCCGGTGAGCATCATCTTGGGAAAGATGCGTTCGGGGTTCTTTGTCTCCTCGACCATGTTCACCGAGTCCTCGAATCCGACCATGGCGAAGAAGGCGATGGCGGTCGCAACCGTGACCGCGAGGAACCATCCCTTCTCGTTCGGGTCGTCGAATACCACCAGATTCCCGATGTCGCCTTCGGCGCTGCCGCTGCCGGCCGCGACGAGGCCGATGATGATGACGACTGCGAGCGCGGTCATCTCGATGAGGGTCAATACCACGTTCAATTTCACGGATTCGCCGACGCCACGGAGGTTGATCACAGCGAGCATGCTCATGAAACCCAGCGCGACGACGAGTTGTGCGGTATCCCCGGTCGGAATGTCGAACCAGCCCACTCCCTCTGCATCACTGAATGTTTCGTGCAGCCCGGCTAGTAGGTTACCTGCGACGACGTTCGATGACGTCGACGCACTCGTGATGCCCGAGCAGATGACGGCGAACGCAACAATGAACGTGACGATATGGATGCCGAAAGCCTTGTGCGCGTACAGGGCGGCGCCGGCGGCCTGGGGGTATTTCGTGACGAGTTCGAGGTAGGAGAAGGCAGTCAGCGTTGCAATGATGAACGCGAGAATAAACGGAAGCCAGGCCATCCCGCCAACGTTCTCGATCATGCTTCCGGTGACCGCGTAGACCCCCGCACCGAGAATGTCGCCGACAATGAAGAAGAGTAGCAACCCGGGCCCCAGAACCCGTTTGAGTTCACCGCGCTTACCGGCGGCGCCCGGGTCGCCAGTAGCATGTGCCATGCAAGAAATCCTAGACCCGCAGGTGATCACGCAGGTAGTGCTCGGCAGCACCTACCCGCCTGGCTGTGACCGGCCCGGACGTTTGGGTGGGATCTCCACCCTGACCGCGTTCTGGCCGGCCGTGGAGATCGGGGATTGGCAGCGGCTGACCGGGTGCGCCATCGGTACTTTACTGGGATTGCCCAACACTCTTTCGGCGCAATGCGTGTCCCGGAGTCGATCACCAAGACCGTTAGCCTCCGGCTGCTGATCGAGGCTGCATGGCGTCACCGCCCGTCCTACCACCGAAGTGCGGAGCTGCGCAGACGGTGGGCAAGGCTACCCCGCCGCCGGCGGTCAGCAGGACAACCGGCGACTGCACTTTCCTGGGCTGCGCTTTGAGCGCGCACGGAACGTCCCTCCCTCGCGAACACCGCGGTGGCCCGGGAAACTTGCCGGCTGGTGCTGGTCATTGGCAGTCTTGGAGAGCGGCCGCGAGCCGCAAATGCCCGGACGCGGCCCACGGTGGTGGCGGTGGCACCTGGGAGTGACTCGCGACCGATCTCTGAGCACACATCAATCTCGCGTTGAAAAACGTTCGCGGTCATCAGCTCGGATGCAGTGCCCCGGTAACGGGCTGACGACCGGCACCCGGGGAGCGTCCCCCCGCGGCGCTGTTCGACCGCACCCGAGATCGGGCCGCCGGCGATCCGCGCGTCGAGTACATGCTTGCCGCGTATACGCGCGGCACAGGTATCGGTTTGCCGGCATCATGGTCATGTTCGAGGCCGCCCCCGCGGTGACCGCGTGGTGGTCGATGTCAGCGACCGTGAAGACGAGGCGCTGTCCTGAATGCCCCGCGTTCGGGCGAACCGGTGTCGAAGGCGGTGATCGCCTGGGCGGCCGAGGTGAGCTGAGTGGGACTGTGTGCCGGACAACTCCACCAGCTCGCGCTGTGCGCGTGCCTGGCTTCCGCGACACGCAGGGAGAGGTGCTCGATATTCCGCGGTTAGCGCCTCCGGGACGACAATGGGAGCCGGACCTGCAGACGAGGAGCACACCGTGACCACTGAGTCCGGAGGTAGTCCGCCGGTTCGTGCCGTGGACGGTCGGGAAACGTGTCGGGCCGCCGCGGTGGTTGGGGCACTCGGTGTCGTGTTCGGTGACATCGGGACCAGCCCGATCTACACCATCCAGACGGTATTCAACCCGAAGGACCCGCACCCCGTGCCGATCAGCACGAACAACGTCTACGGCGTCGTGTCGCTGATCTTCTGGTCGGTGATGATCATCGTCACCGTGACCTACGTTCTGTTGGTGATGCGCGTCGACAACGACGGCGAGGGCGGGATCATGGCCCTGATCACGCTGCTGCGGCGCCTCGGTGGCGCGGGGGGCCGTCGCGTGACCGCGGTGCTGGCCGGTCTCGGTGTCTTCGGCGCCGCGCTGTTCTTCGGCGACAGCGTGATCACACCCGCGATTTCCGTGCTGTCCGCGGTGGAAGGCCTGAAGGTCGTCCAGCCGGGACTGGAGAAGCTGATTGTGCCGATCACGGCGGTGATCATCGTGGGATTGTTCTCCGTGCAGCGGCGCGGCACGGCGGCGGTAGGTCGGTTGTTCGGGCCGGTGATGTTCGTCTGGTTCGTCTCGATCGGTGCATGCGGTGTGACCGGCATTGCCCGACATCCGGAAATCCTTCGGGCGCTCTCGCCGACGTATGCGCTGAACTTCATGTTCGGGCACTTCGGCATCGCGTTCTTCGCGTTAACCGCGGTCGTGCTCGCGGTCACCGGTGCCGAGGCGCTGTATGCCGATATGGGCCATTTCGGACGGCCGGCGATCACCCAGGGCTGGCTGCTGCTCGTTTTACCGGCGTGCGTACTGAGCTACCTCGGCCAGGGCGCGCTGCTTCTCGGTGACCAGGGCGCGGTGGGAAGCCCGTTCTTCCTGCTCGCCCCGGGCTGGGCGCGGTTGCCGATGGTGCTACTGGCCACCGCTGCGACGGTGATCGCCTCCCAGGCGGTGATCACCGGCGCCTACTCGGTCGCGTCGCAGGCGGCGAGGCTCGGTTACCTGCCGAGGTTGCGGGTGGTGCACACCTCGGAGTCGAGGATCGGTCAGATCTACGTTCCGTGGATCAACTGGGTGCTGATGGTGTCGGTGCTCACGCTGGTGTTCGCCTTCCGCAGTTCGGCGGCATTGGCGTACGCGTTCGGCATGGCGGTGACCGCGACGATCACGATCACGACGCTGCTGTTCTTCTACGTCGCCCGCACCAAGTGGGGCACGCCGTTGTGGCTGGTCGTGATCGGCGGCGGCTGTTTGCTGGTGGTCGATCTGCTGTTTCTGGCGGCGAACTTGACCAAACTGGTGCACGGGGCGTGGTTGCCGTTGCTGATCGGGCTGACGGCGTTCACAGTGATGACCACCTGGCAGCGCGGTCGCGCCATCGTCACACGCGCGCGGGGACAGGTGGAGGGACCACTGCGCGCGTTCGTCGACCAGCTGCACGATTGTCGGCCGCCGCTGGTTCGGGTCCCCGGCACCGCGGTGTTCCTCAACCGCGGGAAGCAGACCGCGCCGTTGGCGATGCGGGCCAATGTCGAGCACAACCGCGTGCTGCACGAACACGTGGTGATCATGTCGATCGACACGCTGCCGGTGCCGCGCGTACCGGATACGGAGCGGACGGAGGTCGATGCTCTCGGCTACGCCGAGGACGGGATCGTCCTCGTGACAGTGTATTTCGGGTACATGGAAACGCCGAACATCCCGGACGCGCTGCGCCTGCTCGACCCCGCCAACACCGAGGGGCCGATCGCGATCGATGACGCCTCCTACTTCCTGTCGAAGATCGAGCTGACGATGGGGACGGCACCGACGATGGCGCAGTGGCGCAAGCGCCTGTTCATCACCACCTCCTACATCACGGGCGACGCTGCCGAGTACTTCCGCCTGCCGGGCGAGCGGACGGTGATCATGGGTTCCCGAATCGACGTGTAGGGAAGTGGACCCGGCCAATCCGGTTCGTCCGACCCCGCGACAACCGACCGGCTCTGGCCGCACGTACATCGCCGAACATGGCTGGTGCTGAGCCCGGTTCGGTCTGCGACGTGTTTCTGCGTCGGCGACCGAGGCTGAATCGATCGACGGACACAACACCTTCGAAGGGAGCGGGGTGGTACTCATCAAACGAAATACCCCCGCAGTCTGGTGGTGCCCTTAATTCCGCCAGTTCGGCGACGGCCTGCACCCAGAGGAAGGACTTTGTTGGTGCCCAAATCCGCCACCGTCTTGATGTTGAAGGCGGCCTCGAGGTGTTCGGCGTCGGATTCGCTCACACCCTGAAGCGCGGCGATCGGGGCCTGCGCGAGCTCGTCGACCGAAAGGGTCTCGTAGGCCTTGTCGAACTTCGACGCGGCACCTGCCATGTGCTCGTCCTCCAGTCCGCGTCGGATCGATATACCCGGCCCGATCTAATCGAGCGGACTGAAAATCAATTTAATGCTTCGGAAATATGGCCCCGTTCTTCTTCACCGGGAGCGTCAAGGTCACGTAGCCCATGCCTCCTGCCGAATCCGCATTTCATGTACGAGTAAACGGGTTTGCATGGTGCCCAAGACTTTCCAGTCGGCGACGTCGGCGATGAGGGTTCCCGTGGCCGGGTCGTAGACCGGGAACGTGCCGCCGTCGATCGGGTCGGTCTGGGCGCCGTCGATCCACAGACCGGTGGGCAGGGTGGCGCGGAGCCGTTCGAAATCAGTCATCGGAGTCCTCGTGGTGGGAATGGTGGTGATCGCACGCCTCCGGGGTGGGGGCGACGTCGAGGGCGGGGTTGCGGTCGAAGAATCCGACCGGCTTCAGCCAGAACGACTGTGACCAATGCCCGCTTGCGAGATGCCCTCTCACGGACGATGAGTCCGCCTCAGTTGGTGCTCGGGGGTCATCGTCTTGTCCCTTCCTTCTGTCGAGCGCTGGTGTGCCCGCAATATTGTTGTGGCCTGCTCTGAGAGAGCTCGAACTGTGGGCGCGTCCAGTAGCCATGTCCATCGCCGGTAGCCGAGCAGACAGGAGATGCGCTGCCAGAATTGCGTTCGATCGATCCCGAACTGCACCCAGATGTCTTCTGATGAGGGTCCGTTGAACGGTAGCCATTCGATGGCGAGTTCGAGGAGTAGTTGATCGTCGCAAGGGCGGGTGGCGGCTTTCGAACCTCTACCGGCGCTGCCACCACGTCGATTTCCTGTGCTCATGTGGATGTTCAATCTGTGAAGGCCCTGATGAGGATCGACGGCCATGAATGGGAGGCCTGTGCGGTTGCTCCGCGTGGAAGCGATTGTCGGCGCCGGGTGTTCTGGTTCGGGCCTGCGGGAACCGAACCCGCTCGTACAGAGCGGGTTCGGTGCGGCCGCCAGGGCATGGGGTGCGCGTCGATGCGTTGACGGCTCAAGCACGTCGTCTGGATGGCCTATTGCTGTGTGGCGTACTCGGCGAGGTTGGTTTCGAAGCCTGTTTGTGTTCCGAGGGCCAAGACTTCACCGTTGCCGATGTCTTCTTGCCATACGAGCGATCCCGTGGAGGTGTGCAGGGGGTGGTCTTGAACGGTGAGGATGCGGGCTCCTTCACCGCTGATGGTGTGGGCGTGCGCGGCCCATCCGGGTGCGGACAGCATCAGGTCGCCTGCGGACCAGTCGAAGCGTTGGCCGTCGACGATGCTGTATCCGTTGCCGGCGAAGTGGTAGTTGATGGCGGAGCTCATGTGCCGGTGGGTTCCGCCGGCGAAGTCGCCGCCGATCGCGGTGATGGTGGCGAAGAACGAGGGTGTGGTGCCGTTGAGGCGGCCGGTGGAGGGGTTGTACAGGCAATACAGCGGCCGACCCGTGTACCCGGTTTTGAGGCCGAGGACGCCGCTGAGGTGTTGGCTGACCTCTGACCAGGCGAAGAGGAGGGGGGAGTCGGTGACGGGGTCGGGGTCGATGATGTGTTCGTAGGGCAGGAGTTGGCTGCCGTCATCGCCCAATTCGATAGCGGGTGCGAGGTCTTTCGCGCGGCGGCCCGGTGCCGAGACGACATCGTGGTCGTGGGTTTCGGCGGTGCTGCCGAAGTCTTCGTAGTAGGCGGAGATGGCTTCCAGAAGTGCTGCGTTGGTGTAGCGCAGGTACCTGAAGGCGGTGGTGCCGTTGTTGGCCAGCGCCTCGAGGTTCATCGACGGCTTGGTCCACACGTCTTGCTGGACCACGTGCACGGTGCGGGCCCCGATACTGACCGTGCCGCTGCCGGCCAGACACATCGACAGGCCGGTGGTGTTGGCGCGGACGGGGACGGTGGATTCCCCGGGCAGGAGGACGCAGAGGCTGACCTGTGTGGCGGGGGCGAGGCCGCGGACCCCTTGCGGCGCTTGCGGATGCACGATCAGCATCTCGCGGCGGCCCCGGTCGTCGGGTTCACCGGCTTCGAGTGCGGTGAAGGCGGTTTCGATCTCGGTGGCGCTGATCATCAGCGGGGACCATTGTTCCCGCTGGTAGCGGGGTGCCTGGCGACTGTCGAGCAGGTGGGCGTGCGGGCTCATTTCTTCTCCTGGATCGGATCGGTGCGATCGGGTGTGGTGGGTTCGAGGGAGATGCCGGCGGTCTCGGGGGTGAACCGCATGACGAGGGCGCCGAGGAGAGCGGCCACTGCCAGGTAGCCGACGAACACGTACGCAACGTTGTGTTGCGCGGTCCACTGCTGCAGGTAGGGGGCGGTTCCGCCGAACACGACGGCCGAGAGCGCATACGGCATGGCGATGCCTGAGGCGCGTACGCCGGTCGGGAACAGTTCGGACAGGACCGCCGGCAGGATCGAGGCGACGAAGGCGAACAGTACGAGCGCGATCGTCATGGCCAGACCGAATTGCCATGCGCCTTGTCGGGCGAGGTGGTCGAGGGGGAAGGCGGTGACGGCGACGCCGAGACCGTAGATGTAGAAGCTGCGGCGTCGACCGATACGGTCCGACAGCGAACCGAGCAGCGGTAGGACCGAGGCGCTGACGGCGAGCGCGATCACGCCGGCCCACAACGCTGCCGTGGGGTCGAGGTGGGCGACGGAGATTGCCCAGGTGGGTCCACTCACTGCCCAGGCGTAGAACATGGCGGTGACCGATGCCATGAGCAGGAATACGCGTGTCCCGGCGGCGCGGTAGGTCCACAGATTCGCAAAAAGAGACCGTTTCGAGCCGGCGTTCCGGGTGGGGGCCGCGGTGGCGGATGTGAAGGCGTGGGTTTCTTCCATGCCGCGGCGGAGATAGAGGGTTACCAGGCCGAGGGCGGCGCCGAGGAGAAAGGGCAGGCGCCAACCCCAAGTGGCCATCTGGTGCTCGCTGAGGGCGGTGGTCAGGAGGGCGCCCATGATGGTGGCGGCCATGATCGCGAGGAATCCGGAGACATAGATCGAGGAGGACCACAGGCCTCGGCTGGCGGGAGGTGCTTCTTCGGCGATGTAGGTGTAGGCGGCGGCGACTTCCCCGGTGTGTGCGAGGCCTTGCAGAAGTCGAGCGACGAGAAGGACTGCGCCGGCGAGAACACCGACGGAGGCGTAGGTCGGTGTGAGACCGATGAGGAGCATCCCGGTCGAGGCGCAGCCGATCGCGACGAGCAGTGAGTGCTTGCGGCCGAATCGATCAGCCATCCATCCGAAGAGGAGTCCGCCGAAGGGACGGATCGCGAATCCGACGCCGAAGACCACCAGGGTGGACAGCAGTGCGGAGGTGGCGTTCTGGGGGTTGAACAGTGCCTTGGCGAAGAAGGGGGCGAATACGGCGTAGCAGGTCCAGTCGAATACTTCGAGACCGTTGCCGAGTGTGACGCCGATCAGGCTGCGTCGTTGCCGCAGTGCACTGAGGGGTGTTTCGGCGGGGCCGCCGGGAAGCGGCGTGCTCGTGTTCGGGTCAGGACGATCGGTGGGCGGTGCGGTCATGGCACGTCCTCGTTCAGTGGTAGATGTGGTCGGCGTGCATCACGGCTGCACGCTGGTCGACCAGTTGTTTGCGGATCTTCGCCAGGGCGCCTTGGGCATTGAAGCCGGTTGCCCCCACTGTGACCCCGTCACGCGAATAGGTGAACACACGAGCGGAGTGCGAAACTTGCACTGCGTCGACGTCCACTGCGGTCAGGTTCGGGTCGCCCACGTGTTGGATCCGGGTGCCGTGCTGATCGGACCAGACGAACGGCACCGTCGCCGCGTGGCGTGGCGTGTGTGGATGCCCGATGTTGTGCGCGGCGATCCCGGCGTGCTCGCGGGCGTTGGTCCAGTGCTCCACCCGCATCTCCTTGCCGTAGCGGGGGTTGAACCAGCGGGCGACGTCACCGATGGCGTAGAGATTCGATGTGCCCTTTACCCGCAGGTCGGGGCCGCACACGAAGCCGTCCCGGATGGGGAGTGAGGAGTCGGCTGCCCAGTCGGTGCAGGGCGTGGTCCCGATCCCCACCACCACGACGTCGCCGATGATGGTGTCCCCGTCGTCGAGGTTCAACTCGACGGCTTGCCGATCTGCGTCGTAGGACGCACCGTGCACGGCGGTTCCGCATCGCACGCTCACGCCATGTTGTGCGTGTAGTGCCGCCAGCGCGTGGGAGACCGGTTCCGGCATCACCCGGGCCGCCATCCGTGGTCCGGCTTCGATGATGGTGACGTCGAGTCCGAGTTCGCGCGCGCTGGAGGCGACTTCGGAGCCGATGAATCCGCCGCCGATGACGACGACGCGTGGGCGGCGACGCAGGTCGTTGCGCAGTGCAGTTGCCTCGGCGAGGGTTCGGAGATAGTGCACGCCCGGTATCCCGGCGAGCTGGGGGAGGCGGCGGGGTGCGGAGCCGGTCGCGAGGATGGCGCTGTCGTAGCCGATGACGCTCCCGTCGCCGAGGGTGAGTGTCGACGCTGCTGGATCCACGGCGACGGCCTGTGTTCCCCGGAGGTAGTCGGTGCCGTGTCCGATGTGGTCGGTCAGGGTAGGCGACGGGAGGTCGGTGTTCGACAGCACCGCCTTCGACAGTGGTGGCTTGTCGTACGGATCTTCGTCTTCACCGTCGACGAGGACGA
Organism: Rhodococcus sp. JS3073; assembly: GCF_026810085.1. NCBI lineage: Bacteria > Bacillati > Actinomycetota > Actinomycetes > Mycobacteriales > Nocardiaceae > Rhodococcus > Rhodococcus sp. JS3073. The sequence continues at coordinate 1,214,769 of NZ_CP113952.1, forward strand.
TGCGGCGGTGCGGGTCGTTGTGTCGTAGCGCCGCCGCCGCTCGGATTCCGGCGACGGAGGCGCCGACGATGACGGTGGTGGCCCCGGCGTTCATGGTCAGGACTCGGAGATTCGGATTGCCCGGACGGGGCAGTCGGCTTCGGCTTCACGAAGGCTGTCGTGGTCTGCCTCCGTGGGGTGGCCGGGCTGGGTGAAGGCGATGTTGGTGTCGGGGTCGAGGTCGAAGACGTCGGGCGCGGCGACCAAGCAGTTTCCGTAGCCATTGCAGGCCGCGGTGTCGATGTGGATGCGCGGTGTCATAGTGCTTCAGCTCCTGGGTGCAGCGTCGATGAAAGCCAAGGGGAGTTTTCGTAATCCGAAATGTGTCCCGGCCTCGATGGCCGTGAAGGCGGGGTCGGCCGCCAGCGTGATCGGCGGATAGTGGCAGAGGGTTTCGAGAAGGATGCGCAGTTCGGATCGGGCAAGTGCAGATCCGACACATTGATGAATGCCCCACCCGAATGCCAAGTGGCCTCTTGCAGAACGGTCGATGTCGAACGCCGTGGGGTGCTCGAACTGGCGGGGGTCGCGGTTGGCTGCGGCATTGAGAAGCAGTACCCACGAGCCTGCCGGGATGGTGGTATCGCCGACATCGACTGCGCGAGTGGTGCGGCGGGCGAACATCTGTGCAGGTGTACGGAGCCGCAGCATCTCCTCGACGTACCGGGGTGCGACACTGGGGTCGGCGCGAAGCCGCTCCTGCAAGGGCGAATCCGATGCCAGCAGATACAGCAGGGTGCTCACCGAATTCAAGGTTGTCTCGTGGCCGGCGACAGCAAGCGTCAGAAGCACCGAGTGTATTTCTCCGATGTCGATCGGGCGTCCGTCGACTTCAGCATCGAGGAGCCAGGTGAGGTAGTCGTCGGGCCGGCGGGCGCGGTGCTCGTCGATGTCGCGGTCGAGGGCATCGACCAGCGCCGCGCGGCCTCGAAGCTGAGACTCGGCCGTCCCGTCCTTCCAAATGTCCTCGGTCAGTTCGCGAAAGCGCGCCACGGTTGCCGGGGAGAAACCGACGATCTTGGTGAGCACGCGCAGCGGAATCGACAGTGCGACCTCAGCCACGGCGTCGCCTCCACCTGACTGGTAGAACGCGGCGACGACCTCGGAGATCATCGAGGTGAGCCACGGCTGCACATCGCGTATCGAGTCGGGAGTCAACGCACGCGTGAGCAACGACCGATAGTGGGTGTGCACCGGGGGGTCGTAGTCGATCGGTATCGACGACATGCCGTCCACCATCGGGATCCGGTGACCAGAGGCCGAGGAGAAGGTCTCGTGGTCACGAAGCGCCTTCTTGACCTCCGAATAGCGACTGATGATCCAGTATCCGCCGTGGAGAGGCGAGTAGGTCGCAGCGCCGGCGGATAACAAGCGCTCGTACGCGTCCCAGAGGGTCGTGTCATTCCAACCCGGACTCAGGTGATCGAATTCGAATCCTTCTGTCGGCGAGGTCATGTGCTCGCCCTCGGCTGTGTGCGTCGTGATGGTTTCCGACACCGGGCAATGCGGTATCCGGTCTCCCGTGCCGATAGTGGACATGGTCCGGTCCTTTCGTGGGCTCGCGACGGCCCCGCCTCGAAATCAGTGCTCCAGGTCACACTAAGAGCGCACCGCTATATAAAACAATTACCGAATTGGAGATAAGGGCATAAGTCACCACTTATTCCGCAAATCGACAAGCGAATAACCGTCTTCTTATAGACTCATCAGAAAGATGATTCTTGCCTTATATCGTGGGAACGATAGTGTGATTGCGATCACTATCCACCTTTGTGCGGGGAGTTCCGCGCAGCACCCGAAGAGGACCACCATGAAGCCGAGAACCGAAGACCCTTCGCAGCTGAGCCTCGGGTACTTCTTTCCCAGCGGAAAGACCAATTTCCTGTACTCGGACGAAGCTGCTCGGCGAACACCGGCGATGACGAAAGCCAACCTGGTCGAACTCGCCCAGGCGGCCGAACGGGTGGGCTTCGACTCCCTGTTCATCGCCGACAACTGGTCCGGGCACCAACGCGTCGCCGAAGAGTTCGGGCACCAGTCGCCGGCGTATCACGCGCCGCTCCTGGCCATGGCCCTGCTGGCAACGACGGAGCACATCGGCGTCATCTCCACGTTCCACACCACTCACCACAAACCCGCCCATGTCGCCCGAATGGGCGCCACACTCGATGCGTTCAGCGACGGGCGGTGGGGCTGGAACGTGGTGACGGGATTCAGCGCCGACGAGGCAGCACTGTTCGGGGAGCCGTTCATCGACCACGACGAGCGCTACGTCATGGCAGCCGAATTCGTCGACATCGTCAAAAGATTGTGGACCGAGCACGAACCCATCGACGTCGACGGCAAGTATTACCGCGTGACCGGGCGAATCAAAACTCCCCGCCCCGTGCAGGATCCACACCCCTTGTTGGTCAGTGCGGGCGCGTCTCCGGCGGGCGCCGAGTTCGCTGCACGGTTCTGCGACCAGTTGGTGACGTTGGCAAACACCGAGGAGTTGGTGCGCGAGGTCGATCGTCGGCTGGCCGCGCTGACCGAAAAGAGTAAACGAGCCGTGGGCACGTGTCCGTTCTCGATGGCGATCGTGCGCCCGAACGAGGGCGAGGCCGAGGAGGAATATGAGCGTCTGCTGCAGACTCTCAACGTCGAGGCCACCAAGGAGATCGCCGCTGATGTGCTCGGATCGATCGAATCCTCCCGGTCGATGTACGAGAAGATGGGGGAAGACGAAGCCACCCGCGCGTTCGGCGGTGCCGGATCGGTTCTGCAGCTGATCGGAACCCCCGAACAGGTCGCGGAGAAGATCATTTCGCTCAAGCGCACCACGGCGACATCGAATGTGCTGATCAACTTTCCCCTGTGGAGTCCGCAGGAGCTGGAGTCGTTCTCAGCGGTGTTGCCGTATCTGCGGGAAGCGGGAGTCTGGTCGCCGCCGCAGGAGCGGAACTGGTCGTGGTGACAATGCGTGACGGCGGCGTCACCGGGATCGAAGCGCGTCGCGGATCTCGTCGACGGCCGCTTGCTGCAGTGGCGAGAAGAACTTGTCCCGCCGCCACAGCAACGCAATACGCTCGGTGAGTTCGAGGCCGGGAACGGCCAACTCCTGTAGCCGGCCCGCGGCGAGATCGGATTCGACGACGTAGCGCGGGGCGAAAATCGCCCATGCGTTCTCGGCGGCGGCCTGCTTCATCGGTTCGGCATGCCCGAATCTGATGATGAAATTCGGCTCGATGCCGCTGAGCCGGGTGAGCTGTTCCATGAGGTTGCGTTGGTAGATCACCTCCCGCGGCGCGCCGACGAACGGCAGCGCCAATGCCTCGTCGAGAGACAGCGCCCTCGACGGGGCGACGAGACCCGGCCCGGCGCAGAGGGTGATCGGCTCGGTGCGGATGACGTCGGAGGACATGGTGTCCGGGAGGTGCCGCTGATCCCAGGTCACGACGGCGAAGTCCGCCTCACCGGTTTCCACCGCACGCAACGCTTCGTTGGGTTGCGAACTGGAAAGGGTGAGGTCCGCACCGGGCCGGCCACGCTGGAACCGGGACAGAATCGGCGGCAGGAGGTAGCTGCCCACCGCCATGCTCGACGCGATGGACGCGGCGCCGCCTCGCCCCGATCCGAGTTCGTCGACGTCGCGCCTGATCTGGGCTGCCGAGGCCAACATCTCCTTCGCCCACTGGTTGGCGCGTTCGCCCGCTTCTGTCAACAGCATGCGGTTACCGCGGCGGACGAACAGCTTTGCGCCGAGCCATGATTCGAGAGCCCGCAACTGTCCCGATACGGCCGGCTGGGCGACCATCAGCACTTCCGCGGCTCGCGTGACACTTCCCTCTTCGACGACGAGCCGGAACACTTCCAGACGTTTGAGCGACAGTTGCGCTTCCATGGTTCCTCTATAAGCAATCGATGATGCGTGTATCGATATCTTGATATTTGCTTTATACCACGGAATCTCTATTGTTAGGTGCATCACAGCCTCAGTGGGATGGATCGCCGATCCGTTCCGCGGGAACGAGGACCACACACCCCGTGCGCACCGATTGCACGGGTGTGTCCGCCCTCGAACACACAACTGGCAAGGAACACGATGAACGTACCGTGGATAACGGAACAGCAAGTACGCGAAAGGGTCTCGATCCTCGACGCCATCGAGTCGGTCACCCGATCGATCACCCGTGAAGTCGACGGCACCGCCCGAAACATCCCGAAAACGATGACGACCTGGGAGCCGGCCAGCAGCGCGCACGCCCTCGGCGCCTATGACGAGGGCGCCGGCCTCGTCGCGTTCAAGACCTGGGTCAACACTCCGGCAGGTGCCTCGGCGCTGATGACGCTGTTCGACGCCACCACCGGTACCCCCCGTGCGGTGCTCGAGGCCGGTGCGCTGGGTGCGCTGCGGACCGCGGCGGTCTCCGGGCTGGCGACACGCCTGATGAGTGCCCCCGATGCGTCCGAGCTCGCCCTGATCGGCAGCGGACGGCAGGCATTGGGACAAGTTGCTGCGGTGTGTGCAGTTCGACCGATCACCCGGGTACGGGTGTGGAGCCGCTCCGAGAACAGCCGGACCGGTTTCGCCGCAACGGTGCGCGAAAACCTCGGCATCGACGCCGTCGCGGCCCCCACACTCGCAGAGGCCGTCGACGGGGCCCCCATCGTCACCCTCATCACCCGAGCGACGGAACCGTTCCTCCCACGAGCACTGTTGTCCCCGGGAACACACCTCAATGCCGTCGGCGCGATCTTGCCGAGCAACGCCGAGTTCGATCCTGCGGTGCTGGCCGACGCCGACCTGACGGTCGTCGACAGCATCGCCAACGCACGTCGATCATCCCGGGAGCTGACCGAGTACTACGGCGAGGACTGGACCCCCGTCAAGACCCTCGGCGACCTTCTCACCGGTGCGGTGGCACGTCCGCTGCACCCCGCTTTGACGATCTTCAAGGGACTCGGGATGGGTCTGGCCGATCTGGCGGTGGCAGCAACGGTGCTCGAGTCGACCAATCGCGAAGGAGCACTGGCATGAGATTCCGCACCGACACCGCACTGATCACCGGATCGATCGCACCCTTGATCACCCCGTTCACCGATGGCGGGGCCCTCGACACGGCAAGCCTGCGCCGACTGGTCCAGTGGCAAATCGCGGCCGGATCGCACGGATTGTCGATCGGTGGATCAACCGGGGAGCCGAGCGCACAGACCGTCGCCGAGCGGATCGAGGCGATCGACGTCGTCGCCGACGAGATCAACGACCGCGTTCCCTTCATCCCCGGAACCGGATCGGCCAAGCTGGACGAAACCCTCGAGATCACCGCAGCCGCTCATGCCGCCGGCGCCGATGCGGCCTTGATCATCACCCCCTACTACGCGCGACCCACCCAAGAGGCGCTGTACCGCTGGTACGCCACCATCGCCGGGGAGTTCCCGGACCTGCCGATCATCATGTACAACGTTCCCTCGAGAACCGCCGTCGAACTGGACCCCTCCACGGTCGCCCGCCTCTACCGGGACTTCGACAACATCGTCGGTATCAAGGAAACAACGAAGGACTTCGAACACTTCTCCCGGGTAATTCACCAAGCCGGAGAAAACATCTCGGTGTGGTCCGGCATCGAACTGCTCTGCCTTCCCCTGCTGGCACTCGGCGGTGTCGGATTCGTCAGCGCCGTCAGCAACATCGCCCCCCACACCGTCGCGCGGATGTACGAACTGTGGACATCAGGTGATCACGACGGTGCCCGCGCACTTCACTACGCGCTGCACCCGCTGGTGGACCTGCTGTTCGTGGAGACCAACCCGGCACCGGCCAAGTGGGTCCTGCACCAGCAGGGACGGATCGCCTCACCGCACGTGCGGTCCCCGCTGATTACACCCACACCGACGGGCATCGACCGGATCGAGACCCTCCTCGGGCAGGCCTCGACCATCCTCACCGAAGAAAAGGCCTTCTGATGCGATTGGCAACGGTCGAACAGGACGGTGATCCGCGGACCGTCGTCCTCGACGCAGACGGCCGCCCGCGGGACGTGACCGGGCTCACCGGTGTGGTGACCGCTGACGTCGACATCGACAAGTTCGCTGCCCTGACGGATCAAGAACTCCACCGATGCCCGGTAATCGATCTCGACCAGATCACCCGCTGGCTACCGCCGGTCACCGATCCGCGGCGGATCCTCTGCGTCGGTTTCAACTACCACAACCACGCCGTCGAGATGGATAAGGAACCGCCGCAACATCCCACCTTCTTCGTCCGTTTCCCCTCGTCGCTCGTCGGGCACATGGAGCCGGTCGAACGAACGCCGGCGTCCGACAGTTTGGACTGGGAGGGGGAGATCGCGATCGTCATCGGCCGCGGCGGCCGGAATATCCGGGCCCGAGATGCGGCGCACCACGTCTGGGGCTACACCGCCTTCGCCGACAACAGTGTCCGGGAATTCCAACTCCACGGAACCCAGGCCACAGCGGGAAAGAACTTCGACCGATCCGGGTCGGTCGGCCCGTGGCTGGTCACGGCGGACGAGATCGCCAACCCGAACGCCCTGGAAGTACACACCTACCTTGGCGACAACCGGGTACAGGCCGGGGTTCTCGCGGATCTGGTATTCGACATTCCCGCGGTCATCGAATATGTCAGCACGTGGACGACGCTGACCCCCGGAGACATCATCGCCACCGGCACGCCGGCCGGGATCGGTTACCGGCAGGATCCGCCCAGATACCTACAGCCCGGGGAAGTGCTGACCATCGACATCCCCGGCGTCACTCGACTCGTCAACCACATCCGCTGACGTAGCGAGGAGGAAGAACATGACGACATGCTCGACAACACCGCACGAGGACATTGCAGCATCACTCAAGGAGGTGATGGCTGCGGTCTGCACCCCGGTCTCGGTGGTGACGGCGATGGACGGGGATCGACCGCACGGGACGACCGTCAGTGCCTTCGCATCCTTGTCGATGGCACCCCCCATGGTCCTGGTTTCTCTCGATCGCACCTCCGAGCTCCTCGGAATCATTCAGCGCGGCAGACGGTTCGGCGTCAACATCCTCGGTAGCGCCCAGTCGGCGGCAGCAACGGCCTTCGCACGCAAGGGGACCGACAAATTCGCCGACACACCGTGGACTCGGGCCAGTGGTGTTCCCCGTTTGACCGGCGCACCGGGCTGGGTGGTCTGTGACGCGTCCTCCTTCGTCGAGGGTGGAGACCACATCGTCGTGTTGGGCGAAGTTCGTGAGGCGGTCGCCCACGACGGATCGCCTCTCACCTACTTCCGCCGCGATTTCGGTACCCACATGTTGCTCGGCCAGGAGCACCGGTGACCCCGGATCGAGCAGGCGATCACGCGGTCAACCGGGCCGTCACGGCGCTGCGGGCCGGCGGCATGGTCGTCGTGCTCGATGGCGAAGATCGCGAGAACGAGGGCGACCTCGTGGCCGGTGCCGACACCGTCAGCGCCGAGCAGATAGCTTTCATGGTCCGCCACACCACCGGCATCCTCTGCGTTCCGATGACCACCGAACGAGCCGATCAGCTCGAGTTGGCGCCGATGGTGCCGGTGAACACCGACACCCACCAGACCGCCTTCACCGTCACCGTCGACCACATCGGCGCCGGGACCGGGGTGTCCGCCAGCGACCGCGCGATGACCGTACGCGCCCTCGCCCGCTCGACCAGTGTCCCCGGTGACTTCCGGCGCCCCGGACATGTCTTCCCGCTTCGCGCGCGCCCGGGAGGTGTCCTGGAGCGGCCTGGGCACACCGAAGCCGCAATCGACTTACTCACCCTCGCCGACCGTGCTCCGGTCGGGTTGATCGGGGAAATCGTCGCGGAGGACGGCTCGATGCGGCGGGGGCCGGATCTGCTCCGATTCGCGGACAGCCATTCGCTGCCCGTGGTCACCATCGCCGACCTCGCGCAATCCCTGCATCCGGAAGCAGCACCCGTGGAAAGACTCTCGACCTCGCGCATGCCCACCGCCTTCGGAGAGTTCCAGGCAATCGCGTACCGGTCGAGCGATGACGGAGTCGAGCATCTGGCGTTGGTGATGGGAGACGTGGCCGCGGCCGCCGAGAGTGAATCCGGTGCCCTCGTGCGCCTGCACAGCGAATGCCTGACCGGCGACATTCTCGCCTCGACCCGGTGTGACTGCGGCAGCCAACTCGAGCAGGCACTGATGGCGGTCAGTCAGGAGCACTGCGGCGCGGTGATCTATTTGCGGGGGCACGAAGGCCGTGGCATCGGTTTGGCGCACAAGATCCACGCCTACGCGCTGCAAGACCGCGGGATGGACACGGTCGACGCCAACCTCGCCCAAGGCCTCGCCGCCGACGCCCGCTCGTACAGGGTCGGAGCCCACATCCTCAGGGAACTCGGAGTAGGCAGAGTGCGCCTGTTGACCAACAATCCGGCCAAATGCGCGGCATTGACCACCGACGGGCTCGAGGTCCTCGCCCGCGTCGGGCTCTCGACCAACGCGACCACCGACAATGTCCGTTACCTCCGTACCAAACGCGACCGCATGGGCCATGTACTCGACATTCCCGATGTCACCGACTCTGAAAGAAGCGTGCTGTGACCGCTCATCTCGGCAATCAGGTCCTGACACCCCTGAACTTTCTCGAACGCGCGGAGGCCATCCACGCCGATCGCACCGCCATGACCTACCACGCCCAGACGTGGTCGTACGGCGAGTTCGCGGTCACCGCCCGCCGCATGGCCGGCACCCTCGCAGGCCACGGAGTCAAACCGGGCGACCGCGTCGCCGTCCTGGCCTCGAACACCCCGCTGATGCTGCTCGCGCACTTCGCCGTTCCCTTGGCCGGCGGCGTGCTCGTCACCCTCAACCACCGCCTGGCCGCCCCGGAACTGAAGTACATCGTCCAACACTCCGGCGCATCACTCGTCCTGGTCGATAGCGAATTCAGCGCCGCCGCAGAATCCTTCGGCATCCGGACCCTCGCTGCCGAACAGGTCCTGGACGCGGACGGACCCGAACACGCACGCACGGTCGAGGACGAACGCAGCCTCATCTCGCTGAACTACACCAGCGGCACGACCGGCCGGCCCAAGGGCGTCATGTACCACCACCGCGGCGCCTACCTGCAGGCGCTTGCAATGACCCACCACGCCAAACTCGGCCTCGAGACCGTCTACCTGTGGACCCTGCCGATGTTCCACTGCAATGAGGCTTTCTCAGTAACGTCCGCGTTGCAGATTTGATAGGAAGATCGTCGCTGCGACGACCCGACCGATCTTCCATGGGCACAGTCGGACTCGTTGCAGGCACCGCCACCGACCCTTGAGTTCGGCGTGAGCGCGTTCCCCGATGGCGCGGACCGCAGTGAGCAGCATGTTGTAGCAGCGATTATCGACATGAAGACCGTGTCCTTTGACCGGAGAGTGCACTCCGATCCCGGCGCCTTGGTATCCCTTGTCGGCCAGGGTAGGAATTCCATCTGCGGCGGCCTGGTACAGAGCACCCAGACAGTGCGTGCGGGCAGCGGTGATGTCCGGGACACTGCCGGGCTCGACCGGAGACGACCACACCGGGAACCCGGTCGGGTCAGCGAGGACCTGTACGTTTCCGCCCTGGCGTTTGTGTTTGCCCGAGTACCACAGATGATGCCCGTTCTCCTTCCGCTCGTTGATCCGGTCGATCTCGATCAACGTCCCATCCAAGATCAGGTGTGTCCACGCTTCCCGCCGGGCCCGATCGAGAACATCTTCCAGTTCAGGGGCTTGTTCGGCGATCAGTTCGATACCCTCGTGCAGGTACCGGTAGGCGGTGGAGATCGACACGCCGGCTTCGGCGGCCAGGATCCGCAGCGGCGCACCGTCACGTAGCCACCGCAGCACCAGCTTCGCCTGGGTACGCGCACTGCCGGCCCGACGGGAGGGTCGGGCACCGAACAGGTGGCGGTGCGCCCACAATAATGCGGTCACCCGCAGCAGGGTTTCGGCCGGCACGTCGCAGAGGGCAGAGTAGGTGAACAACGGGGGTTTCCTCCGCGGATCGACTTCTTGGTCGAATCGATCCCAGCGGAGGACCCCCGTCCCACCGCTACGACACGCTCAAACGTCCTGCTGGCGACAGGAAATCCGCTCGTTAGCGAGAAAGCCTCAATGGCTGGTGTTTTCCCTGGCGGTGTCGACCCGGTGCGGTTTGAGGCCCCGTGCCGACCACACGCGCTGCACGGTGTCTTTCGAGACCCCGACTGCCTCGGCCATTGTCCGGCAACTCCACTGAGTTTCGCCTTCGGGGCGCTGGTTCTGCGTCAGATCGATAATCTTCTCGATTGTTTCCTGCGGGATCGACGCCTTGCGGCCACGGCCCTTGCGGACGTCACCCAGCCGTGCCACCCCGTCCTCGACGAACCGCGCCCGCCAGTTCGATACCGACCCGGGCGAGACGGACAACGCCCGTCCGATCGCGGCATTGGTCTGGCCGTCGGCTGCCATCAACAGGGCCTTGGCGCGCACCACCTCACGGTGGGCACCTGACTGCGACCGGGCCACCGACTCGAGCACCTCAGGTTGACCCGGGGTCATCTCCAGGGCACGGACCGGCTTTCTCATGCGGAAACCCTACCCACCACAAAACCAATTATTTGCGAGACGTAGTACGGGTGGGTACGCCCGACCCGAGTGCAGTCGAGTCGCTTGTCAGGTACGGCCACCATTACCGGACCGGTACGGTAGCGCGGGACTTCATGACCGACCACAACCTTCGGGCTGCGAATTGCCGAAAGTACTCTTCTTTCGGTGCGTCGACCAGCGCCGGCAGAAGGAGCCGCCACGACGTCGCCATCCCTTCGAGCAGACGGTCCGGGTCGGCGGAGGCCGCAGACAACAGACGAATCCCGTAGGCCATGTGCACCAGGAGGAGTCCGAGCTCGTCAGGATCGCTGTCGTCGCGCAGATCGCCCTCCGTGACCGCTCGGCCCGCGAGCTCCCGGCACGTCGCTATCCAGTTCTCGAATGCCAGCGTGCGTGAGCCTCCCCGGTAGTCACCGATCTCGGTGACGAGCCGGAACGCGGCACGGATCACATGATCGTCTCTTCCGTAACCGGCCATCGCATAGGAAATTTCGATGAGCAATTCGAAGGCGCGGGGGTGCGATTCGATGCGCTGCGCGTATGCGCGTTCGAATCGGGTCAGGCCCTCGTCGATGACAGCGCGGGCAAGGTTTTCCTTGGAGCTGAAATGAAAGTAGAGGGCACCCCTGGTGGCGCCGGAACTTCCGATGATGCCGTTCAGGGTTGCGTGCACGTAACCTTGCCTGGCGAATTCTATGGCTGCGTGCTGTAACACCGTATCCCGGGTAATTCGTGCTCGCTTCTGCATGACGATGACCACCCACCTCCGCACTCTTCCGGCGGACCGAGTACCGGGCTCGAGTATGACTGAATCGGGGTATCTCCGAGGCAAGAGTGCGCCACACCAACATTGGAGATTCCAGCCCCAGGCAAGGCGCCTGCCCCCGGCCGGCAGACGCCTTGTGTCACACGGTAGGTCCTGAACAACTTCCTGACCGGACCATGCCGCTACTTCCCGTGAACTTCCTGGTCGGCCAGGTCATTTCTGGCCGGCGGCGGCGGGAGCTTCCTCGCTGTCGGTATCGACCAGAGAGGTGTAGGCCACGATGTTGGACAGGTAGCTGCGGGCGTCCGGGTCGTACTCTCCTCCACAGGTGACCAGTTGCAGCGTTTCATCACCGTGCGAGCCGTACACCTCCTCGGCCGGGAACTCCGTCTTCGGGTACGTCTCCACCTTGGTGACCGCGAAATGAGCGGTGCTGCCGTCGGCCAAGCTCACCTCGATCGGGTCTCCCGCCTGCAGGTCTTTCAATCGGTAGAACACCGCCGGACCCTCATGGGAATCGACGTGCCCCAGGATCACTGCTGAACCCAGTTGGCCCGGAGCCGGCCCGAACTTGTACCACCCCGGCTTGTCGAAATCGGTGGGGACCTCGACTGTTTCGTCGGGATTGAGTCCGAGTGTGATGAGTGATTCGTCCACCCCCAGCGCAGGGATCCGCAGCGCGACCGGTGCCGGTCCGGACGCCCCGTCGGAGGGCGCCGGCACGGTGTCGGTCACCGGTGGCGGTGTCAGCTGCGGATCCGCCCAATCCTGATAGCTGCGCAGGGCGAGGACAGCCGTCGCGATGAGTATCAGGACCGCGGCCAGCACCCACCAGCGTTTCGTCCTGCCCATCGCCCCCTCGGGCCCTGGCCACACGGGACCCGGGGCGGGGTCCGGGAATTCGGGGTTCGGGTCGCTCATCGCTGCCTCCTGCGCAGTCGGGCGCCCTGGGCTACCGCTATGGCTGAGCCGGCCAGGGCCAGACCTGCGAGGGAGCGGGGAAGCCCGCTGTCACCGGAGGGAGGAGTGGTGCCGCCCGCACCCGTTTCCGGATGCCCCTTGGGGATGACGTATCCGTTACCGCCAGGGCCGCCCTTGCCGCCGCCGGGACCGCCCTGACCGGGGCCTCCCTGCTCACCGGGGCCGCCCTGGCCGGGTCCGCCCTGCTCACCGGGTCCGCCTTGTTCACCGGGTCCGCCTTGTTCGCCGGGTCCGCCTTGTTCACCGGGTCCGCCTTGTTCGCCGGGTCCGCCCTGTTCACCAGGTCCACCAGGTCCACCGGGAGGAGCCGGAGGAGCGGGAGGAGCGGGAGGAGCGGGGGTGCCGGCGGGCCGGGGGGTGCCGGCGGGCCGGGGGGTGCCGGCGGGCCGGGGATACCCGGAATGCCGGGAATGCCCCCGCCGGGGGGAATCGGGATGGGAATGGGGATCGGGATGGGAATCGGAATGATGGGACCATTGGTAATGGTGGTCGTGGTCGGCGGTGCCGTGGTTGTGGTTGTGGTCGTGGGCGGCGGTGTCGTCGTGGACGTCGGCGGCGGCGTGACGCAGTTGGGCCGGGAGATGGTATTGGTGTCCAGGGTGACTGCGCCGTTGCGTGCCAATACGCGTCCGTTCACGGTGGTGCCGGTCTGCACCGAGATCGAGGTCAACGCCATGATGGTTCCGACGAAGGTGGTGTTGGTCCCCAGGGTCGCTGAGCTACCCACCTGCCAGAACACGTTGCACGGTGAGGCTCCGTTGATGAGGGCGACCGTGCTGTTCGACGCGGTGATCAACGTGGATCCGGCCTGAAAGATGAACACCGCGTTGGGATCACCCTGCGCATCGAGGGTGACGGTCCCGGTCAGACCCATCGGGCCGGCCGTGTTGTAGGTGCCATCGACCAGGGTCAGGCCACCGAGATCGGGGGGCGCCGCCGCGGTGGGCGGCCGGCCGGCCGCATCGTTGTAGGCCGTCGTCAGATCGGATTGAGCTTGCAGTGCAACGGCATCGGCAACGTGCTGGGTGCCGTTGATCACCGTTCCTGGTGGAAAGCCGGTGACCGCGCTGCCCGGGCTGACACCGAGGTCTCCGGAGATGATCGACGGGCCGGTGTTGGTGACCGTTTGGCCCGCCAAGATCGCGAAGGAGGTGGCGGTCCCCAGTCCGACCGGAGGGTGCGACGCTGACGCCACCCCACCGAAGATCATCAGGGCCGCGGCGGTCGCCATGGCCGCCCCCGCAACAAACCACCGACGCGGAGTACGCGCCTGGGTCGAATTGTGCACCGACGTCACGAATTTCCCCTCAGCGTGGAGCGGTTGATGGCAGGAATCATTCGCAAACCAGCTGGTCTGTGTCAACGACCCCGTCGGTGTGTCGCTTAATTGACTAATTCCCACCCGAGATGGTGGACGTGCTCATCACGGGAATTGTCGAGATTGAATTACCGGCGCCGCTAGCGTGAATCCTTGCCTTTCGTAAGAAATAGAATTCGTTGCGTCCTCGAAAAGCTAAGGTGTACCTGCATAGCGCCTGGTAGAAGGCTTCGTTTAACCTTGTTGGACGTACAGTAAGGTTTTTTGTTGGCTTGTTACCAAGCTACATTGCACGCTTTTTCATACTTATAGTTCATTGGTGGGTCTCCTACCGTTTGCGTGGCAGGGAAAATGGGGAGTTTTTCGGCCAATCGTCATATTTTACTCAACCATTACTTTGCTGGTAACAAGTTACATTGCCGTCATCGTGTTATCTTTCGACGTGTCAGCTTCAGTTCTTGTCCGTTCGTGAATGTGCTTAACAAGCATTTCCGTTACTCGGCGTAACTCTAAAGCGTGTCCGCAGTGCCTGTATCCCTCAGGTCTTTTCGATTCCGGGGTGGGCACGGGAGGTCTGGCAAAGGGTCGCCGTTCTCGTCGACAGCTACCTCATCGGTTCGTCAGGGAGATGAAGATGTCCAAGGACCAACCCGCGGGAGTATTCGCCAGTGCGATGTCGCATGCGGTCCCCGATGGTGATGCAGATTCGCTCGTACCAATGGCTTCAGCCGAGCCCGTTGCACCGTCCGTGGGCGCGAAGAAGCTCCCGCAGTTCTCGGCCCGGGTGGATCCCGAATTGCTGCGGCAGGTGAAAATCGAAGTAGCCACTCGTGGGACGACTTTGCAGGCCGCGACGGCGGAAGCATTCAGGTTGTGGCTGTCCTCGAAGTAGGCACCTCGAGGACAGCTCTCGCCACCATGCCGAACAGATTCACGGTGAGTTTGCCAGTTCGTTCTCCACTTGATGATTACGCAGTGAGGATTCCAGGGCGCCAAAGGAGCCGCGAGTCTGCGCATGGTCGCACGCCGCCTCCGCCCGAGGTCTCCGATGCATGCCCAGTATCACCGGATCGAGTTCCTGGCGAGGCCGTGGGCGGGGCAGCGGCAATACCCTGGATGCGAACGCGGGTTTGCGCAACGTTTCGCTGAACCTACTGCTTGCAAAGGCGTTCCAAGAAATCCTGTAGGTGCCGTCAGCGAAGCCAGGTCGCGTGCAGGGCGGCATCTTCCCGCCGCGTGCGTGGTGCCGTTCTGAGGAGACCTCCCCCCAGAATTGCTCTCAGGACACCTCGTGTCCCCGCGCCACGAACGCAGGGGTGTCTCATTGTTCGGGCCCGGATCGCGGCGGCGACACGACGTCCGAGGAGAGTCAACGCGTGGAGTTCGAGATCGGATGGCGCAGGAAGGTCGGGAAGCCTAGAACGCGTGTGCCGTGTTGCCGATCGTCGTCGGAATTGATTTCGATGCGGCGCGGAGGGGTACGCGGTGTTCTCGCACGGACACAGCGACGACGCCACCGGCCTCTATCGAAGTCCACTCCGGTGAGGCGGCGGCGGTACGGGCCGCCGCCGATCCGCTGGATCAACCGGACAGCGCCGGGCGAGTCCCCGGTGTCCTTCGCCCCGAAATGGTCTCGCAGCGTGAACGAGCCACGAGGCCGAGGGGTGTCGGCGGGTTGTTCGTGAGTGGAGGGCGCCGGGGGACGATGATGCGTGCGGCGGGTGTGTCAGCCGTTGGCGTGGAAGGGGGCGCCGTGTCCGCGGCGCCGTGGGGTGGGGTGGCGGAGGGGGATTGGAGGGCGGAGGGGGATTGGAGGGCGGCGGTGCCGTCGAGCAGCAGCATGAGCAGTGTCTTGTGGATGTTCACGGGATTCCTTCTAGGGTGCGGCCGCGCGACGGGTGCCGTCCTGGGTGCGCTCGGCCTTGGGCGAAACTGGCCATCGATGAAGAGATCCGGATGCCATCGAAGAACGGATCCGCGGGATTACCCCTCACCGGACACCGTTAGAACGGTGTAGCGCTACAACGTCGGTGGGCGCTGCTCACGTGTCAACTCTCCGACGCAATGGCGGTGCATTTTGAGGAGGTTGCCGGTCGTAGTAGCTCAACGGAGGTGCCTGCAGAGGAGACGCTGCGTGAATGTTGTCGAGCGTTCGGGTTGCATGCGCAGCACGTATGCGACGCGTTGTATGGCCCGCACGTGTAACACGTACCGACGGGATCGCCCGTCCTTCTCGCCGAGTAGGTGGCGCTGTCACTCGAGTCGGTGAGCTCGGCGAGCCATCGTCACTGACCGAACCAAATGTGTGACCTCAACTCGCTCAGAATGGGTGCGTGTGTGGGGGTGGGTCCTGGTTCAGGAAGGTGGTGCAGTTGTCTGCGGTCATCGGTGGTGTGAGGTAAAAGCCTTGCGCGAGGTCGCAGCCGCAGGCACGCAGTGCGTCGAGTTGGGCCCGGTTTTCCACACCGGCTGCGGCCACTGTGGCGTGGAAGGCGTGGGCGAGGGCGACCACGGCCGAGACGATTGCGGCGGAGCGCCGGCCGGGTAGGGATGCGGTGTAGGACTTGTCGATTTTGCAGCAGGAGAAGACCGGTCGTTGGCAGCCGAGGTGGGTGAGGGTGCTGTGCGCGGTGCCGATGTTGTCGAGCGCGATCGCGACCCCGAGTTCGTGTAGGGCGCCGAGGGTGTCGACCGGGTGGGCGGTCTCGGCGATCCAGCCCGCTTCGCTGATCTCGAGCCCCAGTTTGGTTGCCGGGAGTCCGGTGGCGGCGAGGACGTCGGCCACCTGAGCGACGAACCGGGGGTCGTGCAGTTGCAGGGAACTGATATTGACCCGGATGTCGACGTCGGCGATATCCTGCCAGTCGGCGGCCTGGGTGCAGGCTGTGCGCAGGACCCACAGCCCCAGCGCCCCTATCAAGCCTGCCCGCTCGGCGACGGGAATGAACTCGGTGGCACTGATCGGCCCGAGCGTGGGGTGTGTCCACCGCGCCAGCGCTTCCACGGCCACCACGGCGCCGTCGCGCAGGTCGAACAGGGGTTGGTAGGCGAGGGTGAGCTCGCCGTGGTCGCCGTGGTCGCCGTGGTCGTCGAGGGCGGTGCCCAGGTCCCTCGACAGGCGCAGCACCCGGTCGGCGTCATCACCGTCGTCGTCTCGGTAGACCGAGTACCGGCCCGCGCCGGCTTTCTTGGCCCGGTACATCGCCAGGTCGGCGCGGCGGATCAGTTCCTCGGGTGTGCTGACCGGACCGGAGAGGGCGATGCCGATGCTGGCGCTGAACGTCAGCGGGTGACCTGCGGCCGGGTCCGGGGTGGCGACCGCCTCGATGATGCGGGTGGCGAGATCGAGAGCCTCGTCCGGACCGGCCATGTCAGCACAGAGGACCAGAAATTCGTCGCCGCCGAGGCGGGCGACGGTGTCGGCGGGACGCACCGCGCCGGTCAGTCGTTCGGCGAGGCCGATGAGCGCGACATCGCCGCCGGCGTGACCGAGGCGGTCGTTGACGGTTTTGAACTCGTCGAGATCGATCAGCAGTACCGCGATCCGGGCGTCGGTACGGTGCGCGGTGGTGAGTGCGGTGGCGATGCGCTGATAGGCCAGGGCGCGGTTGGGCAGCCCGGTCAGCGGATCGTGCAGGCTCTGGTACCGCAGGCGGGTCTCGGCGTCGATTCGGCCGATCGTGGCAGAGAGCACGTCCGCGACAGTGCGCAGGAACGACACCTCCCGGTCGGTGTAGTCGCGGGGGCGGGCGCTGTGCGCAGTCAGCACCCCCCACGCGGGCCGGGCAGCGATCGGAATCGGAACGCAGATACCGCTGCGCAACCCACGGCGGACCATCGACCCGGTAGAGAACCGGGTCTCGTCCTCCCCGTTCGGGCACACCACCACCGACCCGGTGGCCAGGGCATATCCCGGCTGGGATCCCGTCCCCGGCGCGAACGTGTCCGGCCGGGGCAGCTGCCCGCTGTAGGCCAGCACCGTCAGCGGATCACCCGGGGCAGGGGGACGGGAAACCGAGGTGCACTGCACTCCCATCAGGGTGGCCGCTGCCGTGGTCGCCGCAGCGAGGAGCTCGGTGAGCTGGCCGTCGACGGCACGCCGGCTCAGCTCCGCGACCGCGTGCTGCTCCCTGGCCCGATACGCGGCCAGCTCGAGGGCATGGTGGAGTCGACGTTCCTGATCCTCCCAGCGCCGACCATCACGGGCGATCGCGGCGATCACCGCGGGGGCGCCGCCGCCCGTACGGTGGAGCACGAACGTGGCCAGGGACACCGGAATAGGCTTCCCGGTTTCGAAATGCCGCAGTTCACTGAGCCCCTCCCACCGCCCGTGGCGCACGAGCGCCGATTCCACCTCCGGGGCCTGGACCAGTCCCACGTCGGTGAAGAACTCCGCAGTCGTTCTGTTGCGTGCATCGGCACCGTCACGTAGTCCCACCAGCCGCACACCGGCCGGATTGAGATAGGAAACGCGGTCGGTTTCGAAATCGGACACCGCCACCAGGTCTGGGGCGTGCTCGCACACCGCCAGCAGCGCCTCGACCTCCGTCCCCGCGAACTCCACACCCACCTCCCAGGCCGACCGACGCACACCCCACGGGCGGGCACGCCGCACCGGCGCACGCAGCCCACCGAACCCCCGCTGCACGAGCCGAGCCGCCGCCGGGTCTCCCGAACGACTCTAAGCCTCTCCGGGGGCGTTCGGTGCGTACTCCTGGCGTTTCTCCACTGGCTTTCGGTGATGTTCAGCGGAGCGGGTGGGAACGGGTGGGATCGGCGTCGGCTCCTAGGAAGAACGCCGCCGGACGCAATCGGCCCCGGTGCGGCCGAGGTGACTGTCCCCCCATCACTTTGCCCCCGGATGCTGGGGTCGGTCGTTGCTTGGTCCATATCCGTCGTCCACAACCCCGTGTTCGACCACCGCCGCTGCCCGCGACGATCCGCAGGTGACAACAAGTACATCTTCCGATGTTTCTCCTGCGCTTGAACTACCCGGTGGCGCGGATCCCACTGCAACTGGTCGAAGACCTCGGGATGTCCCAACTCGACCAGCGGGCGCCCGTGCGGCTCGCGTACGCACAACTCCTGATCGAATGCGATCGCGCAACTGCGACGTCAAGCACGACCGTGCCACGCTGCCGACGCCATCCTCATCCCGTCGTGTAACCCCGCCCGAAGGCGACTATGCCATGTGGCCTGGGAATCCCGTCGCCGACTACACGTCCTTCGCGTCTGTGTCGGCCCGACCTCCTTGCCTCGATCGGAGTCGGACCGCGGGCTTCGGCAGGCACAATCTCTCCATGCCCGGAGTGAGATGTCGCGAGAACCGGAAGATACCGTGCCGGCCGTCGAGCTCGACTGCGCCGAACTGACATACGCATGTCCTTCGAAGTACTCGCGCTGATCTCCGCCGCAGCCTTGGCCGGCCCCTTGCTTGCGAGTCGCCGGATGTGGCATCTGCCGGTCGTGCTCGGCGAGTTGCTTGCCGGAATCCTCCTCGGCGCCACGGGATTGCGCCTGCTCGATCCCGGCGATCCCATATGCACCTTCCTCGCGGACATCGGCTTCGCACTGATCATGTTCGTGGCCGGGACACATGTGCCGATCCGGGACGCACGCATCCGGCCTGCTCTGGCGAAAGGCGTGGTTCGGGCTGTTCTCGTCGGTGTCGGTGCCACTCTGGCAGGGTTCGGGATCGCTCAGGCATTCGGTACCGGCCACGCCGCTCTGTACGCGGTCCTCATCGCGTCGTCGTCCGCAGCGCTCGTCCTACCCCTGATCGACTCGCTCGGGCTCGAGGGCACACCGATCGTGCAGACCGTAGCCCAGGTCGCGGTTGCCGACATCGCGTGCATCGTCGCTCTGCCGCTCGTGATCGATCCGGTGCAGGCCCCGCGCGCCGCAGCAGGCGCGGTAGCCGTGACGGGAGCGACCGCCGTCTTCTACGCGGTTCTCCGTGCGAGTGACAGCCGCGGCTGGCTTCACAGCCTCCATCAGGAGTCCAAGGAACGCGGCTTCGCACTGGAACTGCGGATCAATCTTGGGGTCCTGTTCCTGCTGGCGGCGTTGGCCGTCCACTCCGACGTGTCGATCATGCTCGCCGGTTTCGCACTCGGACTGGTGATCGCGGCAGTGGGCGAGCCGCGACGCCTGGCCAAGCAGCTGTTCTCGATCACCGAAGGATTCTTCGGGCCGTTGTTCTTCGTCTGGCTCGGCGCATCATTGAATGTCCGGGACCTCGGGGCGGACCCCTCCCTGATACTGCTCGGCGTTGCACTCGGCCTCGCTGCCGTTCTCGTCCACTGCCTGACACGGCTGGTCGGTGTGCCGCTGCCCCTCGGTGCGTTGGCCGCCGCCCAACTCGGCGTGCCCGTGGCCGCGGCAGCGATCGGTGCGCAATCGAATCTCCTGGGCCCCGGCGAACCGTCGGCACTGATCCTCGGCGCGCTGGTCACCATCGCTTCCACCACATTTGCCGGCGCGATGGCGGCACGTCGGGGGTTCTGCGCGCCCTGACAGGCGTCAGGGGCCCACCCACACGCGTCACTTCTCCGCCAGGGCGGTGGGGTGTGGCTCCGTGTCGACTCTCCGTATCCCGCGACCGCGGATGGACGCGCCCGCCGTCTCCGCCACGAAGTACAGGCGAACCCGCGCGTGGGGAACATTGCCGGGAACGTCGCCGACCCGACCATCTGGAGTTGCACCACTCGGTCTTCAGCGATGGAGTCGAGGTCGCTTGGGCGTAGAGCGACCCTCACCGTTCGCTCAAAACCACTCCCGTAGAATTATTTTGATGTGTTAGTTGTCATAAACTAGTCGGATTATTGCCGCGGGACTGCTGCGTCGGGTGGAGTTTCGCTTCCATTGCTCGTCCGGTGCCGGCGGTGGGGAGGCGGCCCGGAGCTGATCGAGCGAGAGCGACACCTCGGTGACCGCACCGAGTCGGGACCGTGCCGCAGGAAGCGCCTCGAAGGCGGTCGACATTCCCAACGCCCACGGCGCCGACTCGACCGGTGTCAGCCCAACACGATTGGAAATGGTCGGACAGCCGGCTGATGGCGAGCTTCACCTCGATCGGCGCTTTTCGAATCGATGGTCAATCGATTCGCTACCGGGTCCGCTGGAATGTTTGCAGCAGCTGGTGTCACGGGAGTGTTCGCCGCAGTCGGACGAGGCGCTGTCTCGGGCGCTGGCCGATCTCGGTCATGTAGTCGCGCGCAGGTCCCGCTGCCCGAGATTTCCGAGTAGTGCACGAAGGCGTCCGGAGTTCCGTCGTCGGGTGCGATGAACCGAAGCCCTTCTCGCCGTTGAACCTTCACAATGTCCTGCGCCACCTACTGCGACTCCCGACTTCGCCGCCCGTCATCGATCAACGAGAGCCGATCCGTCGAGCGACCGCCCGGTGACGTCGACGGAACCCACTTGCCCCTGCCGCGTATGAAATCCCTGGTCAGCCGACTCCAGAATTTCTGTAGTGGCGAGTGTAGACATTGAGGTGTCACCGCTGTAGAGTTCCTTTCGTCGCAAGGAAAGAGTTCACGAGGTGCGGGAGAGGATGAACTGCCCGTAGAGAAGTGCCGCAAGACCAGGATGTGCCGGGCAAGGGATGATGTGAGTGTGTAAGGCCCCGGCATTTCCGACCGGCGGCCGGGCAGCAAAACGAGCCTGGCAGCCGGTAAAAGTGCAGTGAACAAGGAAGTGAAACCCGCTCCGGCCCCCGGTGCCTCACGGCGCCGGGGGCCCTGTCCGTTGGAAAGGTGTCACCCCATTCAGCAAGACTCGCCCGATCACAACCCGGCCGGGAAGCTCGACGACGAGGACTACCCGGCCTACAGCATGGGCCACGCCGCCGAGATCCTCGGCGTGACACAGGCATTCCTGCGCAGCCTCGACTCCGCGAAGCTGCTCACCCCCGGACGCTCAGACGGCGGCCACCGCCGCTACTCCCGATACCAGCTGCGTCTCGCCGCCCGAGCCCGCGAACTGATCGACCAGGGCACCGCACTCGATTCCGCGTGCCGCATCATCATCCTCGAAGACCAACTCGCCGAGGCCCGACGCATCAACACCGAACTCCAGCACCCCCACCGCCCCAAATCGGACGGGCCCGGCCCCGCATCCGGCTGAAACACCGCCGCCTGTTGCCGAACGGGAGATGAAGATGTCCAAGGACCAACCCGCGGGAGCCTTCGACAACACGGTGTCGCATGCGGTCCCCGATGGTGATTCAGATTCGCGCATACCGCAGACTCCGGCCGAGTCCGCTACGCCGGCCGCGGGCGCTGCGAAACACCCGCAGTTCTCCGCGCGGGTGGACCCCGAACTGCTGCGGCAGGTGAAAATCGAAGTAGCCACCCGTGGAACGACTATGCAGGCAGCGACGGCCGAAGCATTCCGGCTGTGGCTGTCCTCGAAGTAGACCCGATATCCGGGCATGAGACCATCCAAGGTGAGTGCGAGTGTCTCACTTCATTCTTTCGGGGAACATGACCACCACACAGGAGTTCGTGATACCCGTCCACCGCACGGTGGTCGAGACCGAGCCAGCAGGGAAACGCTGGGTGGTGGTTCTTCCGCAGTGCCAGCCAGGTCACAGCTTCCAGAGTCGGAGCAGTGCGGCACGCAGGCTGGCGGAGATGATCCGGTGATCGGTGGCCAGCCGGGGATTGGGGTGCCCGAGGGCGGCGAGCTGCTGCTCGGCGTCGGCAACCGGCAGCGGCTGCAGGTCCGCTCGGGTGCGCAGGAGGTGGCCGAAGGCTTTATGGGTGTGCGGGATCGCGATGGCGTCGGAGTCCACGACCGCCGGCGGGTAGATCCATTCGTTGTCGTCGGTGACGAAGATGACGACGTCGCCGCGGTTGAGGCGGGCACGTCGGTCGCCTGGGCGGAACCATTCGAGCTGGTATGTCGCTGCCGGCCCGGTGGCGGCACCGGATCGGTGCGCCTGGGTGGCGGCCCATGCCTGTTTCTCGGCCGGGCTGGGTTCGTATTCGACGATGTGCCGCAGGAACATCCGGGTAACCCGTGCAGGAAGGAAATCCAGTTCGGCGCGCATCCGGCCACCGATTCCGGGGATCGGCACCGACCGACCGATCTGCCATTCGGTGCTGGCGTTGTCGAGAAACACCTGATCGACCTCGGTGATCTCGTCGATACCGTCGATGAACGTCCAGGCGGCGGCGACGATCTCCGGGTCGTCGGTGATGACGACGGCCTCATCGGCGATCGTCGAGCTGTGGGAGGCATTCGCGGAGCCGATGACCGCTCGCCGACTGGTGGCGATCACGCCTGCGTGCAGGTTCGGTGACGACAGGACCCGGACACCGGCCTCGACGTAGTACGCGAGCGCAATCGGCGAGGTCACATGCGCGCGCACCGCCGCCCGGGAAGCGTTCACGACGAGGAGATCACCGGCCCGCAGTGGCAGCAGAGCGGGTGCGTCCTCGCCCAGGTATGCGATCGCGGCATGCCGCGGCCCCCTCACTCGAATGGCGCGGGTGATGTGCGGCCAGGGACTCGGCCCGTGAAATGTTGTCCCCATACGTCGAACGGTAGCGCGGGTGGGATGCGCTGTACCCCTATTGGCTCGGGCCCGGATCGTACGGTGCAGCCCATGAGGCCAATTGCGCCGCCGGTCTCTGCGAAAAATGGTGATGAACTGCGGATATGACACGTCCCCATCTCATAGGGCGACGACGCGTGCCGCCTTACAGTGGCGGCGGCGGTTCATCGCCGTGGACGAGCTTCCACCACAGTGTCGCGCGCTGACGAGGGATCGGGTCGACGATGATCACGTCGGCCCGGTCGGCGGCGGCGAGCATGTAGGGTCGGCGGCGCTCGCGCCATTGCGCGGCGACATCCCCGGGGGCCGTCGATGCTCATCGGACTTCTCGAGGGTCTCGCACGCCAGTTTCAGCCACGGGACGAGGTGGCGTTCGGCTTCTCGGCTGATTCTCCTCGCCCGCTAGGGCGTTCTCGACGAGAAGACTTGTCAGATCGCGGCGGATCCGCCACCGCAGTTCAGCTTGATCGACAATGCAGGACCGTTCGGTGGCCCGATCGTGGCCTGAGCCGGCCGAGTCACCTGGGGCGGTGCGAAGCCGTCGGGTGGCCCTGCGGGGTATGGCCCCGAATATCTCGGGCCGTTGGTGGTGATCGAGGGTGCGGGCATGGCGGTGCAGGCGTCGCACAGTTCGGTGAGCGCGGGCAACGACGGCCGCCGGTGGGTGGCGAGTTGGGCGAGCATGTCGGCGCCGAGGTCTTCGGCGCGCGCGAAGACCTCGAGCCCGTGCCGGTAGCGCATGACCGCCGCGTTCTCCCAGTGGCCGGCGAGTGTGCGCTCGCGGCGGGGGAGCCCAGCGGCAGCTGCGAAGAATCGTTCCTCGGCGTGATGCGCTCTGTCCCGTAACTCGGCGGCTGCGGCATCGCAGCGGTCGGGGGTGATGCCGCGTCGCGGGATCAGCGCTTCCCGGAACTCGTTCGCAGCGTATGCGAGGTTTGAGGGGTTCGACGGGGTGGGCGCGGGTGCGCCTGGTGAGTCCAAGCGCCATGTCGGGAAGCTTAACCGGACCGGTAGGACGGCGATTGTGCTGCCGGCTGGCCGCGACCGAGCTTGCCGGCCGGGTGAGAACGCGCACCAGCGGCACCGGCTCGACATCAGTGCTGGTGGTGTCGTATCCGCCCCTGGATTGTTCTTTGACCAGCAGAAATGACACGTCCCCTGCCCCGGGATTCGGTGCGCTGGTAGTCTGGTCGCCGCGCTCCCACCCGGGAGATTCCTGAGGTCTGTCGTGGTCGGCTTCAGAGGTGGCAATGAGCTTGTGGCACAAGTGTATCCAAGTGCCGCAGCCCCCCTGGGTGGATCAACTGTCTCGATTCCGCCCCAGGGCGTCGGCCTCGATTTTGTGGGGCGGCGGCAACCAGCTGTCTTTGGAAGGGGATCGGATCGAGACGGATGGAGGAACCGCATGAGCGAGCAGCGTGGACGCGACTTCAAGGTCGCACCCTTCGGAGGTCGCGCAGATCGGACAGCGGAGGAAGCGGCGCCCGCAGACCGCGGTCCAGCTCCCAGCCGACCGGCCGGGTCAGGCCGTCGTGGGAATGGCGATCTCAGCTCTGCCGTCGATGGCCGATAGCAGGTAGTGCGGACAGGTGACCACCTGCCGAGGAACGGGAATCGCCTGACAGTCGGTATCGAGATAGAGGCGGTATGCGAGCTGCCCGCGTCGATGGCCGCCGGTGTCCGGGTCGACGGCGCCGAGGAAGTACCCGTGCGCGTTGTCGACGGTCGAGAAGATCGCCCGCGCCCACTCGGCGGGCTCCGCGGGCGGCAGATACCGTGGCACGCCCGTCTGCGCGTCGACGGTGTGCACGATGACCGTGACGGCGAACGCTGCGCTCGATGGCGGTCCGGCCGAGCTCCAGCCGGAGCTTTCTGACAGAGAAACCTTCACGGCAGGCGTACCGTGGGCAGCCTCCGGGTGACGAATTGTCGAAAGTGGTCGGCGGCGAGGTTGAGGTTAACGGTGGCCGAGGACGTCTCCGGCCACGCGTGCCGTGAGGCCTTTTATACCTCGACGACGATTTCCACTTCGACGCACGCATTCAGGGGCAGCGCTGCGACACCGACCGCGCTTCGTGCGTGTTCTCCGATTTCCGGGCCGAAGACTGCGGCGATCAGTTCGCTCGCACCGTTGATCACTTGCGGCTGATTGGTGAAAGACGGAGCGGAGGAGACGAATCCCACGACCTTGACGACACGTTTGACCGCCTGCAGGTCACCGGTCAAGGCGCGTACGGCAGAGCGTGTTCACCGCGCAACGCTGTGCGGCTTCCTTGGCCTCGGCGGGCCGGCGCGAAGGCCCTCGGTACAGCCTCGCCGGGCACATCCACCAGCTGCGCGCACCAGGAGCCGGTCGCCCAGTGGATAATCGTTGACGCAGCACCGACTGGCGGTGCCGTGTACGCGAGGGGAGAGATGGTGCCGGGCAGCAGGAGGGTCGCGGCGCGGCCGTTGCAGCGGGCGGCGTGCACCACACTGTGGCAGCAGTTGCAGGCGGATCTGCAGCGTCGGCTGGCAGAGGGGGAATTCGCCGAGGTCTTCCCGGGTGAGCTGGAACTACGCGACGAGTACGGGGTGAGCCGGTCCACCGTGCGGGAGGCTCTGCGCGCCCTGCGCGAGGACGGGATCGTCACCGCCGCCCGCGGCCGTGCCCCCCGCCTCGGTGGCGACGTCGAGATCTCCCAACCCCTCGGGGCCATCTACAGCCTGTTCGAGTCGGTGGAAGCGGCGCACCTGCATCAACGCAGCATCGTGCGCCGCCTCGACGAGCGGCGGGACGCGCACGCCGCGGTCCGTCTCGGGCTCGAGGAGTCGACGCCGTTGATCTACCTCGAACGGCTACGCCTGGCCGACGAGGAGCCGCTCGCCCTGGACTGCGCGTGGCTGCCCGCGGAGCTTGCCCGGCCGCTGCTCGACGCGGATTTCACCCACACCTCCCTCTACGACGAACTCGCCGGGCGGTGCCGGGTGCGACTGACCGGAGGCCGCGAGCAGATCCACGCGGTCATCCCCACCGCCGCCCAGCGCCGTTTGCTCGAACTGGGACCCGATACCGCCGCGATGCGGGTCCAGCGGACCGGCACCGTCAACGGCGTCGGAATCGAATGGCGCACCACCGTAATCCGCGGTGACCGATTCAGCGTCCTCGCCGACTTCTCCGCCCGCACCGGCTACACCGTCCACCTCAGCGGCGACAACCCTGCGCCGTCGCGGTGAACCATCCCGTGACGGAAAGGCTGATCGCCTGGGAAAAAGATGCGGACGTGTGGTCCGGCGGTCATCACGTGGCGGTGCGCCTGGCCAACAGACTGCTGGCTTCCTGCGCGGCGCTGCCCCCGTCCGCCAGATGTGCCTGCCGAACGGGCCGGGGAAGGTCATGGTGGGCCATCGCCTGCGCATAGAGACGGCTGGCGCGGTACGACGAGCGCACGAGCGGTCCGGCCATGACGCCGGCGAAGCCGATTTCCTCGGCGGCCTTCGAATGCTCGACGAACTCCTCCAGCTGGCCCACCGTTTCGACGGGATGGTGCCGCGGTGACGGGGCGCAGGTACTGGGTGATGGTGAGGATGTCGCAGCCGGCCTGATGCAGGTCGATCTTCGTCTGCTGCACCTCCTGCGGGGTCTCACCCACACCGGTTTTCGGGGATCACGGCGTGAATCTGCCGGACTGTATTGGCGTAGAGCCAGGCACCCTCGTCGGGGAGATCATCGCGGGCGACCCCGGTGACGGTGGAGTCCCGCAGTCCCATCGCCTGCACGGACTCGGCGACCTGGCGGGGCTCGGCGCGGTCGAGATCGGTGGGCTTGCCGGTGTCGATCTGGCAGAAGTCGCAGCGGCGGGTGCACTGATCCCCGCCGATGAGGAAGGTCGCCTCACGGTTTTCCCAGCATTCGTAGATGTTGGGACAGCCGGCTTCCTCGCGGACCGTGTGCAGCCCTTCGCGTCTGACCAGACCCCTGAGTTCCGATTACTCGGGCCCCATCATGGCGCGGGTCTTGATCCAGTTCGGTTTGCGTTCGATCGGGGTTTCGGTGTTGCGGACCTCGATGCGAAGCAGCTTCCGGCCTGCGGGAATAGCGGTCATGGTATCGGCTTTCTACCATTGTCGGCTGACGAGGATATCAAGCACTCCCTCGGGTGCAAGCGTGTGACGGACCGCGAGACGGCTCACTGCAGTGGCGCCGACCGGATTGGCGTTGTCTGCACACAGCACTCCGAATTCGTCGACGACGTTGGGCTCCCCGCTGCAGGGCGTCGTGTCCGTGAGTTGCACATTCGGAGAACGGCCGCGGTCTTCGGCTGCGCCCGTCTCGGTGCTGTGAGGGCAGCGCTGTCGGTGGTGGACCCGCCACTGCGGTGGACGAGGCCACCACCGACATTGTCAGGAGTGCGATGCCGGAGCAGCCACTTCGTCCCACGCGGTGTAACCGCCGATCAGATCGGTGGTGCCGTTGTGGCCCCGCGCCCGCAGCAGGCTGGCGGCCACACTCGACCGCCACCCGCTGCGGCAGTGGACGACCAGCATTTTGCCCTGCGGAATCTCTCGGTGACGATCGGCCAGTTCCGGTAGGGGTATGTGCACGGATCCTTCGATGAAGCCGCTGTCACGCTCACCCGGATTCCGAACATCGAGCAGCGTGATCGCACGACTGTCAAGCAGGGCGGCGAGCTCGGACACCTCGATACGATCGGTGGATTCCACGAGATCGGCGAGCGACGTCGGGAACGCGGGGCCGGGGCCGGGTGTGGTGTTGTTGAATCCGATGACGTTGTCGTAGCCGATGCGCGAGAGCCGAAGCGCCGCTTCCTGTGCGTCACCGGGAGCCGTAACCAGAACGATGCGGTCCTCGAGCGCTGCCACCATGCCGCACGTCTCGGCGAATCGTCCCGCGAGGCCGACGTTGACCGACCGAGCCAGATGGGCTTGCGCGAACTCCTCGGGAGTGCGGGTGTCGATCACGACCGTGTTTCCGTCCGCGACGTGTGCGCGGAGGACGTCCCCGGTCAACCTCGGCAGGGTGCGCGATCCGGTCAGGATCGTCCGAACGCGGCGGTTGAGGTCCGCGTCGGTCTTGAAGTAGCCGGGGATGGACGGTTGACCCGAGGTGACGAGGGTGACGAAGTCGTCCTCGCTCATCGGCTGGACCGATTGATTGGTCAGACGTTGTTCGCCGATGGTCGAGACCAGGTCGGCGGACATGTTCTTCCCGCATGAGGACCCGGCACCGTGTGCCGGCATCACCTGGACGTCGTCGGGCAGGTTCAGCAGTGTCTGGTGGATTGTCGTGTACATAGCACGCGCGAGGTCGGTGTTCGTGCCGTCCCCGAGGTTCGCCAGGTCCGGGCGTCCGACGTCACCGATGAACAGCGAGTCGCCGGTCAGCACCGCGGTCGGGGCAGCATCGACGCGTTCGCGGATCAACAGGCTGATCGACTCCCAGGTGTGGCCGGGGGTGGAGAGGACCTCGATGTCGACGTCACCGAGCGAAATGTGCTCACCATGCCGGAGCCGGCGGATGGGGTAGTCGGTCTGGGCGGCCTCCCCGAATCCGATCCACGCGCCGGTTGCCTCGACGAGTTCGAGGTGTCCGGAGACGAAGTCGGCGTGGAAGTGCGTGTTGATCACGCCCTCGATCTGCAGGCCGCTGCGCTGTGCTTCCTCGAGGTAGTCGGTGATATCGCGGCGCGGGTCGACGACGATCGCTTTCTTGGTGGTCTCGTCGCCGACGAGGTAGGAGGCGTGCGAGAGGCATTCGAGGTAGAACTGCTTCAGTATCACTGGGATGCTCCGTTATTCTGGGTGGGGGAGAGGGTCTGCCGGGCGCGACATGTGGCCGGCCCGGGGAAGTGCTGGACAGTGGTGTTCATTGAGGTACTAGGCCTAGGCTGCGGGCCGCGACGTAGCCGGCGACGACGACCAGCAGCGCAGCGAACGCCCGGGTCAGCGCGGCCTCGGAAACGCGTTGCGTCGCATATTTACCGGCGATCGAACCGATGATGGCTGCGGCCGCGACCGGCAGGATGATCGTCGCGTCGAGGGAATCCTCGCCGACTCGGGCACCCAGAGCGAACGCGGAATTGAGGGTGATCACGAGCAACGAGGTTCCCACTGCCACCGGCATCGAGTATCCGAGGAACAGGACCAACGCCGGAACGATCACGAATCCGCCTCCGACGCCGAAGAATCCGGTGAGCAGGCCGATGGCGGTGCCGGTGAGCACGATCTTGACGGCGGTGACGACTCGACCGGGGCTGCGGTTGTCGTCGGAACCAGTCACCTCCTCCCGGGCCCCGGTGGTGGTGGGCGCACCGACCGTGACCGGGGTTCGCGCACTGTCGTGCTGCGCGCTGGACCGGGTGGTCGCTCTCATCAGCAGGGAGATCGCCACCACCATCATCAACACCGAGAACGCGGCCAGCGTGGCAGCGGGGGAGACAAGCCGACCGAGTGCCGTTCCGGCCGATGCTGCGCCACCACCGACCGCGCCTAGGCAGATGCCGGCGCGCCAGCGCACCCGTCCCCCTCGTGCGTGCGCGAGCATCGCGACCGCCGACGAGATACCGACGATGACCAGGCTCTGGGTGATGGCTGTCTGCAGTGGTTGATGCAGGAGGTAGACGAGGGCGGGAACGGTAATGATCGAACCGCCGCCACCGAGCGCGCCCAGACACAGTCCGATACAGGCCCCGAGGGCAACGGAAATCACGATCATCGGCGCGTGGGCCGACCGCTGCCAGCCGTCATCGAATCGGAAGCGGCACGGGAGGCGGTGGGACGCAGATGTGGACAGGTCAAGTCGGTGGGGGTATTCGGGCCGGCGATCGATCCCGGTGAACACGGGGAGGGACGTTCCATCGAAGCTCCTACGAAGCGGGGTTGGTCTCTGCTGCGGTGAGGTGGACGGTGTAGCCGGTGCGGGCGGAGAAGTCGGCGAGGACGCTGAATCGGTCACCGCGGATTACGGTGGTGCGCCATTCGATTCCGACGCCGTTGACGGTGCCGGTCCGCTGGACCCGCATCGCGGCGGTATCGGGTCCCAGTTCGAGCAAACGGCGCTGGGCGGCGGTGGGGATGACCGCGTGGATCTGCTCGCGGCCTCCGGTCAGTCGCACCCGGCACCGCCCGGCGAGTTCGTCGTAGAGGGAGGTGTGGGTGAAATCCGCGTCGAGCAGCGGCCGGGCAAGCTCCGCGGGCAGCCACGCGCAGTCCAGGGCGAGCGGCTCCTCGTCGGCCAGGCGTAGCCGTTCGAGGTAGATCAACGGCGTCGACTCCTCGAGCCCGAGACGGACCGCGGCGTGCGCGTCCCGCCGCTCGTCGAGGCGGCGCACGATGCTGCGTTGATGCAGGTGCGCCGCTTCCACCGACTCGAACAGGCTGTAGATGGCCCCGAGGGGTTGGGAGATCTCGACGTCGCCACCGAGGCGGGGGGCACGGCCGCGGGCGGCGGTGACGATCCCGTCCTCGCGCAGGGCGCGCAGAGCCTCCCGCACGGTGGACCGGCTCACCCCGTACTCGTCGCGTAGTTCCAGCTCACCCGGGAAGACCTCGGCGAATTCCCCCTCTGCCAGCCGACGCTGCAGATCCGCCTGCAACTGCTGCCACAGTGTGGTGCACGCCGCCCGCTGCAACGGCCGCGCCGCGACCCTCCTGCTGCCCGGCACCAATCTCTCCCCTCGCTCTTGTTGGATGTGACCCCACCAAGGTAATGTACGGACATTGAAAAATGCAATGTCCGGACATTACTCTCCGGCGACCGAAGGGTAAGGCCTGTCACGTATGTCCCCCCATTCCACACATCACGAGATCGTCATCCTGGGCGGCGGTAGCGCGGGCATCAGCGTTGCCGCTCGCCTGAAGCGGCAGGGCAAAAGCGTCTGCGTCATCGACCCCGCGGTCACGCACTACTACCAGCCGCTGTGGACCCTGGTCGGGGGCGGTTGCGCCGGCATGGACGAGAGCGGCCGACCGCAAGCATCAGTCATGCCCAAAAACGTCACCTGGATTCAGCGAGCCGCCGAGGCCGTCGACCCCGAGGCCCGAGAAGTCCGGACCGAGACCGGTCAGGTGGTCGGCTACGACCGACTCGTGGTGTGCCCCGGCATCCAGACCGATTGGGATGTCATCCCGGGAGTGCGCACCGCCCTAGCGACGCCGTACGCATCGAGCAACTACGCCCGCGAACTCGCCCCCAAGACCTGGGAACTGATCCGCAACCTGCGATCGGGCACCGCCGTCTTCACGATGCCGTCCGGCCCGATGAAATGCGCCGGTGCGCCGCAGAAGATCGCCTACCTGGCCTGCGACTACTGGCGCCAACAGGGAGTGCTCGACGACATTCGCGTCGTCCTCGTGCTGCCGACGCCGGCGATGTTCGGGATCAAGGCGTTCGCCGACGAACTCGAGCGCGTCGCCACCGACTACGGAATCGAGGTCCGGACGAACAGTGAACTCGCCGAGGTCGATCCCGACGGCCGCGAGGTTGCGATCGTCGACAACGCCACCAAGAGCACCGATACCATCGCCTACGACATGCTGCATGTCGTCGCACCCCAATCCGCTCCGGACTGGATCAAAGCCTCGCTCATCTCCGATCCGACGAACCCGGCCGGTTGGGTCGACGTCGATCAGTACACACTTCAGCACAAACGGTTCGACAGCATCTTCGCGCTCGGCGATGTTGGCTCGACACCAAACTCCAAAACCGGTGCCGCCGTGCGCAAGCAGGCTCCCGTCGTCGTCGAGAACCTCCTCGCCACGCTGCATGACACGCCGCCGACCGCCCAGTACAGCGGCTACGGATCGTGCCCGCTGACGACCTCACGCAAGACGATGCTCCTCGCGGAGTTCGACTACAGCATCAAACACACTCCCTCGATCCCGGTCATCGACACGACCAAGTCGCGTCGTGACATGTGGTATCTCAAGCGCTACGGCCTGCCGTTCCTGTACTGGAACCTGATGCTCAAAGGCCGCGCGTAGTGACGACGCGAACCGGGGCGGTCGACGGGCTGGGGGACTCCGCCCTTCCGGTCCGTCGGCGGCCACGTGCCCGAGCGCGGTCAGAAGGGCCGACGCCTGCCTCTCGCCCTGTGTCTGGAAACGTCCTTGATCAATGACCGGCGCACAGATGCCGCCGGATACCCGACGGCGAAGCCGATTTGAGAGGCCGCACTGATGAGAACGCCCGCCACGGACCAGCGTAGCCCCGCGCAGCGACACCAGCCGGAACCGTCGCTTTGGATGAGATCGACCGCAACATCCTGCGGGAGCTGCATCGTGACGCCGAACTCACGAACAAGGCGCTCGCCCGGCGGATGGGTATCGCGGAGTCCACCAGCTTTACCGTATTCGGTCCATGCGTGAGTGGGGCGTGATTCTCGGCACGCGACTGCAAATCAGTGCGGTAGCGCTCGGCTCCCCCTGCAGGCGGGGAGCTTTCGACGTGGAAGCTGATGTAGATGCTAGGGAACTCGGGCGACCACGGGAAGATCCTCGCCGGCCGCAACTCGCATGCTGCATCGCGACAGCCTGTCACCACGCAGGCCTGCGCGACGCAGGTACGCGGCCGGCGAAGCCATTGATGTCCGGGGCCTAGGGCTACAGGAGCCTTGGCTGCCACTCGAATCGAACGCTGCGCAGCTATGCCCCCTCTGGGCAGACGTCGTACCCGTCGGTCTTCGCGCGGTCGTGGAGTCCTCCGTTGGCAGATTGGGTGCGAGCTTGTACTCCATCAGGTGGTCTGGCGCGGCGGCGGGACAGCAGCTATTGAGTTGTACCGCAACCATCTCCGCCGTGCCGGTCGGACTAACCGATCGAGGAGTTCAGTGTTGATCGGGTAGTCCGTTCAAGCTGGAGCTATCCGTGCGTGATCGTCAGGGTAACGTTGCTGCCGGCTTTGAGGGTTCGCCCAACGGTACAGAGCTTGTCGACTGAGCGTTCGACGAGCGCGATGAGTCGGTCTTGTGCGTCGGGGTCGAGTTCGCTGAGTTCGAGTTCGAGGACTTCGTCGATCGCTGGGATAGACCTCGTTGTCCTCATCGGCGAGGCCTCCGACGCGAATGGTGACGTTGTAGTCGTCGCCGAGTCGTCGGGCCAGCGGGCTCTCGGAGCTCATGCCGGTGCAGGCTGCAACTGCGATCTTGAGTAGTTCATCGGGGGTGAGGGCTCTCCCTCGGCACCGGCTGTTCCGAGCTTGACCTCGGCGCCCCGGGAGCTGTATCCGGTAAACAGGCCTGCTCCAGTGCGCTCCACCCACAGTTGCGTCTGTCCGGCATTGACAATGGTGGGAGTGGTCGAAAGACCAGCAATAGTCTCAGAACTGATCACGATCTTTCAGCCCCTCGGTTGATTTGTTGAGCATGTTCTGTCGAACATTGTCGTCCCGTGTGCACAAGCGTGTGCTACAGCGATGAAACTATGTATACCACCGCGACCGACAACCGCGTGGGCTGTGTGCAATCTGTGCACTCGGACGAGTGGCCGGCGGTTCAGCGATGTGGGGAGTACAGCGCCACAGAAGAATTCGACATTTGTTAATCTGTTTCAGTAGCGCCTGGCTTGCAGAGGCGCGCGACGTCGAAATTTTTGTATTGCGGCTGTCGGCCTGGGCCCGCGATCCAGGTGTAGTGGTTGTCATCTGGCTCTCTTCTGGATTGTCACGACGAGGCGATGATCTTACGGATAATGCAGAGGTATCGCCTCTTTCGCACGATCGGCGAGCTCGATCTCTTCTGTCCGTGAGGTTTAGTGAGATCAGATCTGGGCAGGTGGGTTTCACTGTCGCTCAGCGAGGAACACACGGCTCGCGAGCTATTTGAAATCGCACCTTCTAAGGAACTTCGCAAACGTGTGCGGCCCCGCTGTGTTCGCGCAGGCGGCCTTGTGGCGCAGCCGTCATGGCCACGACGTCGGTGGGCGTTGGGGGGCGGGTTTCGTGCCGCGCCAGTCCGGCCGGAAGGGCTTCGGCGGTCAGCACCCTTGGCAGCTGGATACCGCCGGGAAGGAGAGGCTTTCCGGCAGTGTCAGGGTCAGATCGGAGCGGCGGCCAGCGAGAAGGACCGGGCCACCGATCCGGACTCCACCTGTGGGCGGCGCGGCGGCCGCCGCCTTCGCGTAGTTACTACCGGCGACCGGCCCGAGACGACCGTGTCCTGTTCAACGGATCGGCTTACAGGGACGGTGGGAGGATTCCCCGCCGACCCCAGACGTAAGTAGTTCGGCTTGACCTGCGCGCGGGCAACGTCGAGCGCTGATCACCCGTCGGTCACGGAGTAGTTCCAGTCGGGTCCGCCGCCCTCCCATTGCTGGGCATCGCGCACGCGGCACCTGCCAAGTCATCTCACAAAGCTTCTCGCGTACCTCCACGATCTCGAACAATCAGCCTCGGTGTATTTCTCTGACGCTCGGGGGATTCCGAACACTGGGATAAAGAATGGGATCCGACGTGAAGTGTGGAAACAAACACGCGATGACCACTCTTGCGATGCCGGCCAAAAACGTTTCCAGCGACCCGCGAATCAGGCGTAAATGCCGACTACGGCTACGATCCAGTGCACGTCGGACACGGTCCGGTACTTGTTTAGTCGGCCTGGCAGTTGACGCTTGGGTTGATGACCATAAAATGGAATGTATTCTTCACGAGGCGGGGATTGATTCGGTGGTAATGAGCGCTCGTTACGTCCGGACCACCAATCAGCCGGCGGGGTCTTCCTGCGGCCAACGCTCCGCGGGCGGGGGTGCCACAATCATGCCCATGCACGACACACCGAAGGAGAACCATGGCCGGATCGGGCCGGGATCACGGGTCCGGGTCGGCGGCGCCCACAGTTCGGACCGACTGGGCCCCGGTGCGCCGGTGGGCCATCGCGGTCGACGACGGGCGTCTGGTCTTCGCCGACGATGGTGACGTCGAACCCGCCCAACCAGACGAGAGCTGAGACGACGTCCGTTGCGGTACCGCACTCGGCTGGTGCGCTGGACGTGTCGCCGAAACATGCGCGCGGCGGGCGACCAGGGTCGCGCCGGCACTGCGGTGATGTGCCGATTCCCGCGGGGACGATGACCCCTCGGGTTTCAGCCGACTGCCGCGGTGGTTTTCATGACGTCGGGCGATGTCCACGCTCGCCGTCACCGCCGAGTCGCCCTGGCGGGTCGGGCCCGCTCACGTCGGAGCGGTTCGCGGTGCTGCAGCTGACGTTCCGATCGGACTCAACCCGTACCTGCCCACGAGCAGCCGAACAGATGACCACCGCGGGTGTGATCGTCCACTCACCATCAGCGGGGGACCATCACCAGGCCGGGCAGTAGTGGTGGCGGTTGCTGGGGTCGGTGCGCCCCGGCCGCCGCCAGGACGGGAGTAGCCGACCCAATGCTGGGGGTCATCTCGGTGGTATGTCGAACTGATTCCACTCGCGGGCCCATTGCTCTACCTTCGGTGGCTCGCACACCGGCCTGTCGATGTCGATGAGGCGACGGCGGAAGCGTTTCATCGTCGTTGGCTGGGCGGCAGAGCAGCTGATCCCGCAAGTAGTGCGGCGCGTGCTGCATCCTGTCCGCCGCGGCTGACCCGATCCCGCCGCCGAAACGGGGTCTGTCGATGCCGGCTGCCGTAGGGGATTCCTTGTGTCGGCACGTGCTGCACTCGAGACTGGAGTCGTTCAGTGACGGTGTCTGGGGTATTGGGGGGTATCACGGGTGAGGGTTCGTAGTGGAGGCCGGCGACGCCTCCTCGCGGCGGTCACCACCACCACCGCCGCGGTGGTGTGCGGTACCGCCCTGCTGTCCGCGCCCGCGATCGCGGATGCGGACCCGGCCGGCTGTGCGTCGTCCTGCCCTGACCACCACCCGAGAGCTGGTGCATGACTTCGCCGAGATCATGACCGACCGCCGCGGCGTCGACCTCGCCGCCTGGATGACCGCTGTCGACGCCGACGGGGAACCGGCGCTGCGGTCCTTCGTCCGGGGTCTGCGCCGAGACCTCGACGCCGTCACCGCGGGACTGACCCTGTCGCACAGCTCCGGTCCCGTCGAAGGCCACGTCAACCGCATCAAATGCTCAAACGCCAAATGTACGGACGCACAAACCTCGACCTTCTCCGCAAACGCGTGATCCACGCCGTATAGTCAAGCCCCGCAACAGAATCACGGCGAGTGCGCCAGATCCGCAAAAGGTGCCCGTGTTATCTGCGTACCAGTCGGAGGTGCGCAGCGGTTTCGCGGAGGTCGAAAACCGGTGCGGTGGTGTCCTCGCGGGTGCAGGTGCCGATCCACTGGTCACGCCACCTCAGTTCTTCCATCGCTCGAGTATTCGGCTGCCGCGGTACACATTGAACACGCATACGTGGCGGTGTCTTTCGCGGCCTGCGTTTTCGATTGTCTGCTCTCAGCCACGCCCAGTACTCAATCCACCGGGTATTTTGGGAAAAGCTTCGAGACTTCGAGTCGACCATCCAAAGCAACTCGCATCGCTGTTGTCTGGCTGCGATGCCGACCTGCTCGCTGAGATCGCTGGGCGAGCTGAAGAATACGTCAACGCAATAGGAAGACTCGGTTTGAGTGAAGTGCTTACGGCTGTTGCGACGTTCGGTAGGGCATCTCTGTATCGGTTGCACGGCCTACGTGCGATTACCCCACAAAGAATCGGACCGCTCTACACGAAGATCATCGGTCTCGAGACCGAACTGGTTGCCGCGGACGAGAACGCTTCCGACCGCCGCGGACATGCATGGTGTGAAGATTCACCGCCAATATTCTAGACCGTATTGCCGCGGTGTGGTCGCGCGCGCTCTCGTCGATTGGCCTGGTAGCGCGCGCCATCGCACAATTGTCGATTGACGGCCGCCCCTGCGCTCCTCGGTGTTACGGGCCCCTGGATACGATCGCCGAGTGGGATTCGGTAGGTGCGGGAACGGACTGGTCCGAAAGGACGCTGAGCGGAGCGCCGGCCCCGTAGACGTGAGTTCCGGACCGTGTCCTCGAAAGCCCCACTCCGTATCGAGTACGGGGTATTGCTTGTAGACACAAACGGGGAGCGTTCCGAGGGCGCCCGGGTGACGACCTTGGTGTGCAAGCCTGTAGCTCAGCTGTTCTCCGGAGCCGGAGCGTTCATCAGGACAATTCGGGCAGGCGGTGCCGCTGACGCTGGCGACGTCGGTCGCCGAATCGCGCGTGAAGAAAGCCACTGAGCTACTCCGCGGTCGGTGATCTGAGCGAACCCAACTCCACGCTCGCACGCTGCGTTGGTCGACGGGAGGACGAACTCGGGGACCTCAACTTGATACTCCTGGTGGACTCGGTGCTCCGCCGACCCAGTTGCCGCGCGCCTCGGGCGATGAGGGCGGCCAGAGTCCGCGCCGGGCTTGCGTGCTTGCTCGAGAACTGTGCGCAGTTGCTGGGTGGCGTGGTCGGCGCCAACAGACCGGAGTGCGCCGGCGGCCACGGCAGGTGTCTCAATTTGACTCAGTATCTTTACGAGTTCCAGAATATGCGCCATAGTTTGCGCGTGTCCTCGACTATGGATTACGCAAGCCGGTTGCGACTCTCCGACTTGCGGGTGACTGGCCCCAGGGTCGCGGTTCTGGAGGCGGTGCACGCGCATCCGCACGCGGGTACGGACGCGATCTTTGAGGCCGTGCGTGCTGTTCTGCCGGGTGTCTCCCGGCAAGCTGTGTACGACGTGCTGCATGCTCTGACCGGCAGGGGACTAGTTCGACGGATCCAGCCATCCGGTTCTGTAGCCCGTTACGAGTCGCGAGTCGGTGACAACCACCATCACGTGGTGTGCCGTTCTTGCGGAGCGATCGCGGACGTCGCTTGCGCGGTCGGCGCGATGCCGTGCTTGACGGCATCTGACGACAACGGATTCTGCGTTGATGAGGCGGAGGTCATCTTCTGGGGCCTGTGCCCGGACTGCTCCACGTCACACACTTCGTAGTCACGCAACTGAATACAGCCCCCCCGAAATATGCACTTGTGGAAGGAAAGCCGTGTCCAAAAACACCACCTCGACCCTCACAGAGGAACATCCGCCGACCGCGGAGGCTCATATAGAACCCGCACAGAGCGGTGGCTGCCCGGTTGTGCACGGTCGGCTCAAGCGACCAGTAGAGGGTGGGGGCAACCGTGATTGGTGGCCGAACCGGCTCAACCTGAAGGCCCTTCAGAGGAACCGGGCCGTGCGGAATCCGATGGACGAGGACTTCGACTACGCCAAGGAATTCGCGGGCGTCGACCTCGATGTCCTCAAGCAGGACATCGAGGAGGTCATGACGACCTCACAGGATTGGTGGCCCGCTGACTACGGTCACTACGGCCCCTTCTTCGTTCGCATGGCGTGGCACGCGGCGGGCACGTACCGCA
The DNA here is from genome assembly GCF_026810085.1 of Rhodococcus sp. JS3073. Taxonomy (NCBI): domain Bacteria; kingdom Bacillati; phylum Actinomycetota; class Actinomycetes; order Mycobacteriales; family Nocardiaceae; genus Rhodococcus; species Rhodococcus sp. JS3073. The sequence goes on from NZ_CP113952.1 coordinate 1,253,386, forward strand.
TCACCGACGGTCGCGGTGGTGCCGGGGCGGGCATGCAGCGCTTCGCGCCGCTGAACAGCTGGCCCGACAACGTCAACCTCGACAAGGCGCGCCGGCTTCTGTGGCCGGTGAAGAAGAAGTATGGCAAGACGTTGTCGTGGGCGGACCTGATCGTCTTCGCCGGTAACTGCGCGCTGGAATCGATGGGATTCACGACCTTCGGTTTCGGCGGCGGCCGAGTAGATCAGTGGGAGCCCGAGGAGATCTACTGGGGTCCGGAGACGACTTGGCTGGGCGATGAGCGTTACACCGGGGACCGTGACCTCGAAGGGCCTCTCGGCGCGGTTCAGATGGGTTTAATCTACGCGAACCCGGAAGGCCCGAACGGCAACCCGGATCCGCTCGCTTCCGCGGTCGACATCCGTGAGACGTTCCGTCGCATGGCGATGAACGACGTCGAGACCGCAGCGCTCATTGTTGGTGGCCACACGTTCGGTAAGAACCACGGGGCCGGCCCGGCCGACCTGGTCGGCCGCGAACCCGAAGCTGCTCCGCTCGAGGAGCAGGGCCTGGGGTGGAAGAGTTCCTTCGGTACCGGCAAGGGGGTCGACACCATCTCCAGCGGACTCGAAGGTGCGTGGACCCCCACCCCGCGGACGTGGGACAACAGCTTCGTCGAGACTCTCTACGGGTACGAGTGGGAGCTGACGAAGAGTCCGGCTGGTGCGTGGCAATGGATCCCGAAGGACGGCGGCGGAGCCGGAACTGTACCCGATGCCCACGACTCGTCGAAGACACATGCACCGGTGATGTTGACGACGGACATCGCGATGCGGGTCGACCCGGTATACGAGAAGATCACTCGTCGCTGGCTGGAGAACCCGGACGAGCTCGCCGACGAGTTCGCCAAGGCCTGGTACAAGCTCACCCATCGCGACATGGGCCCCGCCGTGCGCTACCTCGGATCGCTCGTCCCCGAAGAGACGCTGCTGTGGCAGGACCCCATCCCCGCCGTGACGCACGATCTCGTCGAGGCCGCCGACATCGCTTCCTTGAAGGTTCAGATCCTCGAGTCGGGTCTGACTATCGCGCAGTTGGTGTCCACGGCGTGGGCGGCGGCGTCGACCTTCCGGGGCAGTGACATGCGCGGCGGGGCTAACGGCGGTCGTATCCGCCTGCAGCCTCAGAGCGGGTGGGAGGTCAACAACCCTGACGAGCTCGCCAAGGTCGTCCGTGCACTCGAGGAGATACAGGAATCGTTCAACTCGGCACAGACCGGGGCGAAGCGAATTTCGTTCGCCGATCTCGTCGTGCTGGGTGGCAGTGCGGCCGTGGAACTGGCCGCTAAGAACGCCGGACACGACATCGAGGTGCCCTTCACCCCGGGCCGCACGGACGCCACTCAGGAACAAACCGATGTCGAGTCGTTCTCGGCACTCGAGCCGCTCGAGGACGGATTCCGTAACTACCTCGGAAGGCCCCATCGTCTCCCCGCCGAGTACCAGTTGATCGACAAGGCGGACCTGCTGACACTCAGCGCACCCGAACTGACGGTGCTCGTCGGTGGTCTGCGCGTGCTGGATGCGAACCACCAGCAGTCCCCTCTGGGTGTCCTCACCGCGAACCCCGGATCGCTGACCAACGACTTCTTCGTCAATCTGCTCGACCTGGAAACGCAGTGGGCGCCCACGGACGCGGACCCACACGTTTACGAAGGGCGCGACCTCACTACCGGTGCGGTGAAGTGGACCGGAAGCCGCGTCGACCTGGTCTTCGGATCGAACTCGGAGCTTCGTGCTCTGGCCGAGGTCTATGCCGCCGACGACGCGCAGCAGAAGTTCGTTCGGGACTTCGTCGCTGCGTGGGACAAGGTGATGAACCTCGACCGGTTCGACCTCGCCTGAGCGTCCCGCAAACAGTTGCGGCACCCCGCGATCTCACCTCACGGGGTGCCGCAACTGCGGGTGATCTATCGAACGAGTAACTGGTCACGTGGTTTGTGGAGTCCAGGGTTCTCCGGTGGCGAGTCGGATGAGGGCGTCGAGTCCGTCGATGCCGTGTTTCGCGGTGGTGGCGAGGTAGCTGCGTAGGGAGGCGAAGTGTTCGGCTCCGGTGAGGGTGCGCATGCCGCCGGAGATCTTCTACCGCAGTTTGACCATGCGGATTTCCCGTTGGGCAGCATTGTTGTCGAATGGTGTGTTCGGGTCGGTCGCGAACCGCAGGTAGTCCTCGATCCGGGTTCCCATCCGGCGGGCCAGGGCCCGGTGTTTGGCGCCGACCTTGTCGGGTGGGGATTCGTTCGCGCCGATGCGGGCGGCGTGGACGATCAGGTGCCGGTGGTGGGCCAGTACGTCGGCGTCGACGAGGGCCCGGCCGAAGTCGGTGTGGGTTTTGATCGCGAGCAGGCTGTCGATGACCTGGGTTGCCCAGCACCAGGATTCGGGATCATCGGCGTGTACACGGTGGTGGTCGATGACGGCGATCAACTCGCGCAGCAGGTGCGCATTGCACAATGCATGCGTGATCTGCCGGTAGGTGTCGTACGGGGCCCGCGCGTCGTGCACGACGACACCGGTGAAGATGGGCAGGATCCCGGCGGCGTTCATCGTCCCCCGGCCGCGCCGACGGTGGCAGGTGATCGGGGTCCACAGGGAGGCCGAGGCCGAGTGCAGCCAGTGCAGTTTCCCGGCGGCGCGGAACCCGGTCTCGTCGAAGTGCGCCACCTCGGCGGCGGCGATCTCCGCCGCCACCGCGGCGCGGAATCCGTCGAGATCGTCGGCGGCGCGGGCGGTTGCCGAGCTGACGGTGCCCGCCGACACCGGAGTTCCGAACAACTCGCTCAGCGCCTGCGCGGTGCGCTGTTTCGACAGATACTGGCCCATGCACAGGTACACGATGACCGCGAGGATCCGCGGCCCGTACTGCACGGGCGCACTCACACCGGCCGGGGCCTCGGCCCTGGTGGTCGCGCCGCATCCGCAAAGACGGGCGACCAGCTGATGCTCGGTGACCCGGACGCGGATCGGCGGCAGGTCGAACCTGACGCCGGCGATGCCCGCCTCGAACACCTGACGCCGGCGATGCCCGCCTCGGGCGCTGCGGACAGTCCGCCGCCGCATCCCTTGCAGCACGCCGGCTCGTGGCGGATCACCTCATCCGGGTCCGACACTTGGCGCAGGGTCTCGCCCTTGCGGCCGGTTTGGCCTGCGGGCTTGCGCCCGGACTTGGTGCGCAGCGACTTCGGGGCGGGCTTGCCCAAACCATCCGACGACGGTGGCTTCGACGAGTTCCGCGCGTTCGCCGCGAGCTGGCGCTCCAACTCCGCGATCCGGGCATCTTGCTCCGCGATCCTGACGTCCTGGCGCGCGATATGCGCCTTCAACCGCGCGATCTCCTCGGCCTGCAGGGCCACCAACTCGGCAAGCTGCTCATACGTCGGACTGGACACAAAATGTGTTGTCCAACACAAGAATCCGAGACCATCACCGACACGCCGTCAGAGAACGTGACCAGTTACTCGAACGAATAGCAGCCGGTACTGGCAAGAACGGCCGCACACCGCAGTGGCGGGCGAGTCGGATCCCCTTCAGAATCTCAAAGCTGTTGTAGCCGTGCATCGTAAAATTCGAGGTGTGCGCGGGCGCTGTCATTCCAACTGTGCGCTCGTGCCAGTGCTCGGCCCCGCCTAATCCGTTCTCGGCCCACCCGCTGACCAAGGGCAGCTGCCATCTCGTCGTGCGTGGAGGCGAAGGTCGCAGCGTCGCCGAAAACTTCGCGCAGAACGGGTAGGTCGCGTGCTACCACGGGCACTTCTGCGGCGAGCGCCTCCATGGCCGCGAGGCCGAAGCCCTCTTTCGTGGAGAGGAACGCGAATACGGTGGCTTGCGCGACGAGTGAGGGGAGCGCGTCGTCGTCGACGGTGCCGAGGATGGTTGGCCGTACGTCGAGTTGAGCACACCGAGTGTCGAAGTCGTCGCGATACCCCCGGTAGTCGAACAGTGTCTCGCCGCCGGCGAATACCAAACGCAGGTCGGGACGCACGCGGGACAGCAGCGCATAGGCCTCGACGAGGTCGATGCTGCCCTTACGGGGCTCGATGCCGCCGACGGCCAGTACGTAATCGCCGAGTTCGTCGGCCCAGCGGCGCCTCCCCGCCTCGTCGGCGGCGGCCTTCTCGAATCGTGCCGCGTCGACGCCGTTCGGGATCACGGTGGGATCGAGTCCCCATCCGGTGCGCACCTCCGCCGCGACGGCCTCGGACACGCAGATCCGGGCATACGGTTCCACGACCGCGCGTTCGTGACAGGCCGCGAGTGCGGGGGTGGTGAACTGGTCGAGGTGGTGGATGGTGCGGATACATCGGCCGACGGCATTGGCGCTGATACAGTCCTGGGCGTGCACGATGTCATAGGCGTCGGGGGTGAACGCGTCGCGGAGCACGGCGATGGACCGCAAGATCCGATCGCCAACATCCTCGCCCTCGATCGCCGCGAAAGGCACGATGCGCACGGTCACGGCCGGGTCCACCGTGCGGAAAAACGCACCGTCGCCGCCGCGTCCCAGTGACCACACGGTGACCTCGGCGCCATGCCGGGCCAGCGCCTCGGCGAGGGCGAGAGTGTGGACGACACCGCCCCGCGGTTTCGTGGAGTACGTCAGCAGAGCGATCCGCACGTCAGGATGTGCCTTTCTCGAGCAGTGATCGGTAGGTATCGATCCGGCGCTCCTTCAAGTGCCGCAACACCTTCCGGGCCCGATCCACCTCGTAGTCGACGTCGAGGTCGACGACGGCGAGACCCCCTTTGACTCCCGTGCGAGCGAGGACGTCACCGCCCGGACCCACCACCTTCGCCTGGCCCAAGAAACGCAAGCCGCCCTGGATGCCCGTCTGGTTCGACGACACCAGCACCACCTGGTTCTCCGCCGCCCGCGCCGAGTCGTAGAGGTCGAACAACCGGGACTGGCGGTCCTGCGCCAGCCGTTCGGCGCGGTCGGTGATACTCGCCGGCCACGCGGAGAGGGCGGCGATGATCCGCGCCCCGTCGAGGGCCAGGGTGCGAGCGGCCTCGGGAAACGTCTTGTCGTAATCGATGAGCATTCCCATGCGGCCGACCGGGGCGTCGAACGCGGTGAACGTATTGCCCGCGGCGTAGGCGAGCGACTCCCCGGCAGGCTGGTGCACCTTCCGGTGGCTGCCGAGGATCCCGTCCCCGGTCACGCACGCCGCGGTGTTGTACCGGATGCCGTCCGCCATCTCGGTATAGCCGATGCAGACGGTCATCGGTCCTGCCATCCGTGCGATCGCCTTTAATTCCGGTCCGTCCGCGTCGAGGGCGGGCGGGAGTTCCTCCGGATCGGGGCTGCGCAGGTCGGAGATGTAGCCCCCGAGGCAGGCGTCGGGGAGTACGAGCAGGTCGATGCCGTCGGCGCGAGCCTTGGCGAGGAGCGCCTCGAGCTTGAGCAAAGCCCGTTCGACGTCCCGGCCGAAGTGCCCGGCGAGTGCAGCCAGCCTCATGATGGCCACATCCTCAGGCTAGTGAGGACACGGGTGGGTGCACACTTGCCTCAAGCTCGATGCGGTCGGCGAGGTACTCGGCGTCGCGGGCCACCCCGGCAAACCGCCCGGAACCCCAGGTGTGCTGCCACGGCAGGCCGAGGAAGAACAGTCCCGGCACCGCGGTGACACCACGGTTGTGGCACGGATGTCCCTCGCCGTCGAACACTCCGGCGTGCAGCCACCGGTAGTCGGTGCGGAAACCGATGGACCACACCACCGACGTGATCCCGGACGATGCCAGCGCAAGCGACGTCGTCTCGGACTCGGGGTGCCACACCGGGACGTACCGGTTCTCGGTGGGAGCAACGACGCCGTTCCGTTCAATATAGGCGTCGATAGAATCCTTGATGCTCTCCGCGACAACGTCGGCGGCGTCGAGCGACGAGGACAGCGTCGGCGCGAACTGCAGGGTGCCGTCGACGACCTCGAGCAGCCGCCCGTACAGCTTCATGCCCCGCAGGGCGAAGGCGCGCAGGTCGATGTCGCGGCCACCGCCCCGGCCGGTGACGTAGTGGTTCGTGTTCTCCCGCTTGGCGAGGCCACCGGGGTGGTCGGCGATCGACACGTCGTAGGTGCCCATCTCGTGCAACCAGGCGACGCAGTCGCGGCCGCGGTAGAAGCGGGCGACGCGAGGCGCGCCACCGGTCACCAGGTGCACGGTCCGCCCCGACAGCATGAGGTCCTCGGCGATCTGCGCCCCCGACTGGCCATTGCCGACGACCAAGACGTCGCCGTCGGGAAGCGCGTTCGACGACCGGTACTGCGAGGAGTGGACCTGCTCGATCGAGGCCGGAAGCCGTTCGGCGAACCGCGGAATCACCGGGGTGTGATAACCGCCGGTCGCCACCACCACCTGGCCGGCGTGCAGCGGACCCTGCGTGGTGTCGACGTCGAAACCACCATCCGCGGACTGATGTACGGATGTGACCGTCACACCCTCGCGGACGGGCGCCGGGAAGGTGTCGGCGTAGCCGCGGACGAAATCGTAGGTCTGCTCCCGCGTCATGAACCCGTCCGGGTCGCCGCCGGAGTAGGAGTATCCGGGGAGGGTGCACTGCCAGTTGGGGGTGACCAGGGTGAAGTTGTCCCAGCGGCTGTCGCGCCATTCATGGGCGATCGAGTCCCGTTCGAGGACCACATGGTCGATGCTGCGGTGCGTCAGGTGCCAGCTGATCGACAGACCGGCCTGGCCGCCGCCGATCACCACCACGTCATGATGCGTCGTCATCGCGTTCCTTCCGAGACGGTCGCCGGGTGCATGTCGAGGACCCGGACGAGGGAGGTGGGGGTGTGCGCGGAGGCGACCTTCTCCAGCTCGTGGAGTTGTTCGGCCGCGGAGGTGCAGTACATGCCGAACTTTGCCTTGACCCGTTCACTGGCTTCGGTGAGTGCGGCCCGCGACCGCCGCAGGAAATCGGCGACGCTGTACTCCTCGCCGGCGGTCAGGTAGTCGTGCATCACCAATGAGGGGGAGTAGCAGGACTGTTCATGTCGGTCCGGCCACTGCACTCGGAACGTCATCTCAGGCATGGGCGGGTACCTTCCGGGTGGCTGCAGGTCGTTGTTCGGGGGAAAGTAGTGTCCCGGTCACGTGGTTCTCGGCGACGACGTCGCCGTAGACCTCGGGGCGCCGGTCGCGGAGGTTGTACATCCCGCCGCTGCGGATGGCCGCGATCTCCGCCTGCACGTCGAGGCGTGCGGACGCCAGCCCCGAGCGGATGCCGGTGTCGGCGAGGATGTCGCCGCCGGGTCCGACGATCTTGGCGCTGCACACGAATCGGAGCGACCCGAAGGTGCCGGCCTGGTTGGACGCGACCCAGACCACCTGGTTTTCGGTGGCGCGGGCCCGGTCGTAGATGTCGAAGCGCTGCTTCCAACGGTCGTGCGCCATGTTCTCCGCCGGCGCCGTGCGGGCGGTCGGCCACGCCGACAACGAGGTGATGATCTCCGCGCCGTCGAGTGCGAGGGTGCGGGCAGCCTCCGGGAACGCCTTGTCGTAGCAGATCTGCATGCCCATCCGGCCGACGGGAGTGTCGAATGCGTTGTAGGTGTCGCCTGCTGCGTAGCAGAGGTTCTCACCGAGTGGCTGGTGCACCTTGCGGTACGACCCGAGGATACCGTCACCGTGCAGGGTCACGGCAGCGTTGTACCGGACGGGGCCGTCCGCCTCGCAGAAGCCCAGGGTGATCACCAAGTCGCCGGCCATCTCGATGACCCGGCGCAGTTCCGGGCCGTTCAGCTCGAGCGCCGGAGGCAGCCTGCGCAGACGACGATCGCGTTCCTCCTCGGTCTCGTCGCCGCCGCCGAGGCTCGGCAGATACCCGCCCAGGCACGCCTCCGGCAGCACGAGCAACGCGCTACCTGCTGCTCTCGCCTGCTCGATCAGATCCCCGATCGTGGCATATGCCTGTTCCATGTCTCGGCCGAATTCGGCGGCCGCGACAGAGATTCCGATTCCTGTCATGCTGGTCCCAATCCCGTGACGGTGGAGTGCACCGCACGTGTGATCACACCGTCGGGCCAGCGCAGGCCGACCCCCGGTTCGGTAGTCAATTCGCCGCACACCGCGGAGGCGGCGGGCGCTGGAGTAGTCATGTTGGCGCGGTCGGGCCGGTCGGCGGTCAGCATCCCGAACCCGGGGAAGCACGTGAGCCAGTCGCCCATGGTGGCCGTCTCCGGTTTCGGAATCGCCGCCATGTCGAGTACGGCACCGGTCCCGGATGCCTCGGCGAGCATGCCGGCGGTGCCGGCGATGCCGGCCATGCTGACGTCCTTGGCTGCGGCTGGCCGGGCTCGGCGCACGAAGGATCCGAGCGAGATCAAGTCGTCGGAGCTTCGCTGCGAGGTCGAATCCCACTGCGTTCCGGCATATCCGGGTCGCCAGTGCCCGGACAGGTCCGCGGTCAGGCGCAACGCGTCTCCGGCGCATCCGCCGCCGGAGGGGACCGGGTCGGTGGTGCGGCCGAGCGCGGTGACCGACAAGGCGGCCGGGACACCGACCTGTGTGTGCCCGCCGAGCACCGGCACGCCCCACATCGCACTGGCTCGACCCAGACCGCGCATGACCCGGGTCAGGATGGACTGGTTGGGCGCGCCGACGGCGTCCAGCAGTCCGACCGGTTCGGCGCCCATCGCGGCGAGGTCATTGAGGTTGACCAGTGCCGCACACCAGCCGGCCCACTCCGGGTCGCGTTGGACCATCGACGGCACGATCGCATCACAGGCGGCGACCAGGTCGCTGCCGGGCACGGGGGCACCGTCGTCACCGCGAAAACCGGTGCCGCCGAGAGCGGCCGGCGTGGCATCTAGGGGTGCCAGCGTCTCGGCGAGGAGCGCTTTCGTCGATCGCGCGAGTCCATCGATGCGGTCGATCGGCCACCGCATCAGCACGTGCGGTTGGCTGGCGACGGTAACCTCGGCGATCCGGTCCCAGCCGAGCCGGATGAACATCGGCTCGTTCCGGGACTGCACGGTGGCGTCGAACCGCAACACCCCATGCGTCTCGGCGTACGCGCACGCAGCGCGGACGAGTGCCTTGCCGATCCCGTGCCCGTTCCGGGCGCGGCGGTCGACGACGAGCCGGCTGCCTGCCCACCAGCCGATATCGCGGCCGCCGCCGACAGGGGCCAGTCGTACCCCGCCGAGCACGGTCCCGTCGTCACCCGTCGCGATCAGGACGACAGTGCGCGGATCGTCGTCCAGGTCGTCCCGGTCGTGACCGGCGAACAGCCCCTGCTCGGCCACGAACGTCTCTCGGCGCAAACCGTGATAGGTCGCCAGCGCCGCGGCGGTATCCGCCACCCGGACCAGGAACGACGGGCCGGTGGACCTCGGTGCCGGCCCGGTCAGAATCTCGAGATCAACCGCCGCGGCGGTATCGAGCCCGGACAGCGAACTTAGATCGAGCATGTCAGCCCCCCGCATTCTGGAGCACGCTGCAGGCGCCGCACGCTGCACACCCTGCATTCTGATCCGCCCCGCGCATCCCCGCGGCGCGCAGCGCCTTCGCCACGCGAGATGTGACGTCCTCGAGCAGCGTCGCGCTCGGCGCCAGTGCGCCGTCGACATCGACGGCAAGCGTGCCGGCGAGCGGGCGGAACGGGACGACGAACGGGTACACACCCATTCCGATCAGCTCCTCGGCACCGGCGACCAATTCGTCCGGGTCCTCACCGAGGCCGACGAGGAGATATGTCGACACCTGATTGCGCCCGAACACCCGCACGGCCTCGCGCCACGCCGCCCGGTATTCGTCCAACGGCACCGTCGATTTTCCTGGCATCCAACGCCGGCGTACGTCGTCGTCGAGAGACTCGACGTGGATGCCGATCGAGTCCGCGCCGGCCGCGTGCAGGTCGGTGATCGTGGCCAGGTCGCCGGGGGGTTCGCACTGCACCTGGATCGACAAGTCCGGTACGACCGCTTTGACCGCCGCGACGCACCGCGCCAGGTGTCGCGCGCCGCGATCCTTGGCCGCCGAGGTGCCCGTTGTCATGATCATCTGTCTGACCCCGTCGAGCCGGACCGCGGCCTCGGCGACCTCGGCGAGTTGCTCGGGGCGTTTCACCGCGACGGTTGAGCCGGCCTCCAGCGATGCCTCGATGGAACAGAACCGACACCGCTGATCCACGTCGTAGCGGATGCAGGTCTGAACGACGGTCGTGGCAAGCACGTTCGACCCGTGCAGGCGGGCGATCTGCTCGTAGGAGATCCCTTCCGCGGTGTTCAGATCGTAGAACTTCGGCCGCCGAACGGGTTCGACGTCGACCCCCATGTCGGTACCATTCATCAGAAGTCGACTGCCGCTGACCTCGTACGGGCTGTCCGATCGGATCGGGATCGCGCCCCCGAATCCACCGATGAGGACGTGGCCGTCGTCGCTGGGGCCCGCACCCGACTGCCTGCGGACGGGCGCGTCGAGACGGCGGACGCCGCGTACGGCCAGATCGGCGCGAGTTGACAGACCACTCATGCGGTTACACCTCAGACCATGTAGGTGGAGTTGATGATCGCGCCCTTGCGCGAGTAGTGGATGATCGCGTCCTGCACATCGAGGGGATGGGCAGGGATCGCTCCCTCGATGAGGTCCTCCTCGCGGTGTCCGTGGAGTGCGAGGCCGAAGCGGCACACGAACACCTTGCCGCCTTCCTTGATGAAGGTCGTGAGGGCGTCGTTGATGTTCTGCTCGCCCGGGAATCCGTTGTCGCCGGTGGTAGGGAAGCCGCGGGTGGCAATCGCGTTCATCGCACCGGTTCCGTAGAGGTAGATGGCCGACTCGAAGCCCTTGCGCAGTGCGCGGGTGGCCTGCAGGACGGCAACGAAGCTCACCGACGATTCGTGGGCGATCCCGTGAACCAGTGTGAAGTAGCTTTCGCCGTCCTCGGCCTTGTAGTCTGGGAAGATCTTGGTCGACCCGTAGATGTTGCTTCCCTTCGGCAGGGCGGGATGGGGGATCTCCGCGAGGGACTTCTCGATGTTGGCTGCGATGGTCGAATCGATGTCGGACACGGGCTGCTCCTCGGCATCAGTGGTCTCGAGTGGAATCGGCACGGGAGAAATTCCCGGCCTCGTTACTGAAACCAGTACACGCATCAAGCATTTCGTGATGGTTGCCCAAGGAATAACGTCGTGTTTCGTACTCCTCACCGAGGTCCGATTCGCGTAACACGGCCGTAGCATGCGGTAGTCCCCGCGCGGCAATGTCGGCTTCTGGCCCAGTAAGAGCGAGACGTGCCACTGAGACCGCCTCAGTGGTTGACTGCGAAGGTCCACTCGCCGGTCCGGTACTTCGTCACCGTCTCACCTCACCTGACCCGAGCCCCGAGCCGCTGTAACCAAAGGCATGACTCGTCGGGCCCGGGCGAAGCTGCCCCGTCAGGGCCGGGCCGCGTCCAGTCGGGCCAGCTCGTCGGCGGAGAGCTTCAGATCGGCCGCGGCAACCGAATCGCGGATGGTCTCGGGGCGCGACGAGCCCGGAATCGGGATTGTGACAGGTGATGTGGCGAGGATCCAGGCCAGGCACACCTGTTGCGGACTCACCCCGTGCGCCTGCGCCACGTCCGCGAACACGGCGAACCGTGAGCCCAGCTCACCGGCGCGCGAGATCCCGCCGAGGGGGCTCCACGTCAGGAACGTGATCCCCAGCTCCGCGCACAGCTTCATCTCCGGTTCGCTGGAGCGGAACGCCGGCGAGAACTGGTTCTGCACGCTTACCAGCCGCCAACCGAGGATATCGTTGGCCTGCCGGATCTGGGCCGGGTCGGCGTTCGAGACGCCCGCGAACCGGATCTTGCCCGCGTCCAGCAGGTCTCGGATCGCCCCGACCGAGTCCGCGTAGGGGATCGTCGGGTCGGGCCGGTGGAATTGGTAGAGCCCGATGGCCTCGACGCCGAGGCGCTTGAGCGACTCCTCGCAGGCTTTTTTCAGGTACTCGGGCGAACCGTTCAAGGTCCAGGAGCCGTCTCCGGGGCGCAGGTGACCGCCCTTCGTCGCGATCAGCACGTCGGATGTGTCGCCGCCGTAGGTGGCCACTGCGCGGGCGATCAGGGTCTCGTTGTGGCCGACCTCGTTCGCGTCCCGGTGGTAGGCGTCTGCGGTGTCGATCAGCGTCACGCCTTCGTCCAGCGCGGCGTGAATGGTGGCGATCGAACGCTGCTCGTCGGGGCGGCCCTCGATCGACATCGGCATCCCGCCGAGACCGATTGCACTGACCTGGATGTCGCCGATGCTGCGCGTCTGCATGTGAGTTCCTCCTCGGGGTTCAATTCGTACGCGTTCAGCCTCCACGCCAGTCATCGAGCTGTCCAACAGAAGAAGCTGATCCCATTCAGCAGCGCAGGCGATTAATCGTGGAATAGGCGGCGCGATCCAATTGATCACGCGTGTACCGCCTTACGAGGTGGGCCTGACGTCGTCGCGGGAGAGCAGTGCCTTGGCAGCTGCGTTGGGGTGCCTGCCGGTCGCCGTGGCAATGGCGATGTGCCAGGTGGGCGCCGCCGCGAGGGGAATGAACCGCGCCGCAGTCTTCTTGTGGCTGAACACCTCGGGGACGACGGCGACACCCAGGCCGTATCCGACGAGGTCGAGCAGCCAGTGCACATCGTTGACTTCGAACGCGACCCGCCGTTCGACGTGGGCTGCTGCCATCGCCTGGTCCACGACGTCGCGGGTCACCCAGCCGGGGTAGAAGTCGACGAACGTCTCCTCGCGTAGCTCCCGGAGGTCGACGGTGTCGCGATCGCGCAGCGGGTGTGTGGGCCCGCAGGCGAGCATCATGGGCTCCGCCGCGAGCGGTGTGAGCGTCACCCCGGATGCGGCGCCCTCGTCGAAGGGCGTGGAGATGAATGCGAGGTCGAGGTCGCCGGCACGGACACGTTCGATCAGATCGGTCGAGCCGCCCTGCCGGAGCCGGAGCTCCACGCCGGGGTGGGAGGCGTGAAATCGGGCCAGGATCGCGGGGAGGTTTACGGCGCCGAGGCATTGCAGGGTGCCCACCGTCAGCGTGCCGCGCAGCAGCCCCTGCACGGCGGCGACGGCGTCCTTGGCGGCGGTGACGTTCGCCAGGGTGTGACGGGCCTCGGTGAGCAACGCGTGCCCCTCGTCGGTCAGGTGCACGCTGCGGGTGTTGCGCACGAACAGGCGCGCACCGAGCTCCCGTTCGAGCGAGCGGATCGACGCAGACAGGCCGGACTGCGCCACATGCATCCGGGCGGCCGCGCGGGTGAAATGGCGTTCCTCCGCGACCGCCACGAAATACTCGAGTTGACGTAGCTCCACGATCAATCACCACTCCACGTGCCGAGCAACTGGGTCGCATTCGACGGTGCACTCCGCAACGCGAACACCGATCTACGCGACGGCCGGAGTAGGCGGTGGCTCGGTGTCGTTCCCATCCGGGCCATGCACCGACCTGAAACCGCGCCTCGCGTACCGCTTCCCGCTGCACCCTGCCCACCCGTATGTGCGTGGGCGGTCCTGTACGACAATTTCGACGCAGCGGCTTCCCGGATTGCGTGGCAGAGAACCACGATTGAATGTCGATTCCGCCGCGCGGATGGGTGGTCGTCGTGGAGCATTCGACTGCCGATCACGAGAAAAAGCTGTGGTGCATGACGGGACAAACCTCACCAATCGCGGGTGCCGGGACCATGTGTCGTTCTCCGGCAGCCGCGGATGCAGGATCGCTTGATGCGGTGAGGCTCGCGTGACAGGCAGCGATCAGTCGAGTCGTTGCGGGGCTGCTGCCGTCGCCGCAGCGCGGGCAGCGCATGCTCACCGTGCGGGCGATCTCGTCGACGATGACCGTCAACGGCACAGAACAATTGCGGCACCAGCGATGTCGGGTGACCGAGTTGACGTGCGCCGGCGATGCAACACATTGGTGATCCACCGCCGATGCACAGGACAGGTGATCCGATCATCTGGTGACAGAAGGAGCATCTCCTCGGCGAAATCTTCACGGGCCAGTTGCGTATCGAGTGTCGCGCTGCCGTGGGGGTGGTGCATTCCGGGTTGGAAGGACTGCCCTGGGCGGGTCCCTTGCCGCGGCACGGTGTCCGTGGTTGCGGACATCATGATGTCACCTCCATGAGATCGAACCGGGCGTGCAGTTCTGCCCACGTGGCACGGCGTCGGCCGTTGGGGCTGCGGTAGCCGGTGCCCCGGTCGGGAAGCCAGGTGCGCATCAGATCGTCGCGCACAGCAGGTCGGTCGGTGGGCTCGCCCGTGTTACTCAAGGCGGCGACGAGCCAGACCCGCGCGGCGGTGGCAATCGGACGGGCGGAACCCGCGCCTGCACTGTGCCTGTTGTTCGAGATAGTCATGGCGGTCGGCCCTTCCACGTTCCGGCGCGCTGTACCGCGGTGCGGCGGTAGAAGCCGGGGCGAACTCGCTGGGAGGTGCCCGGCCAGTTGCGCAATGATTGTGTGTCTCTATGGTGTGCCCGACCCGATGTGACGACCGTCTCATTTTTCTACACTCTGCGCGTAGAGCTCGTGCGACTTGGTCGGACATGGCTCTCCTTCGGGGCTGATCGATCGGTGGGGTGTCGATTCCGGTTGCGGTGGACGACGGCGAGCAGGGCGTTCGGAGGTCATCTGTTCCCTGGCCGAGACGAGAACCGTCCTACCGCCAACGCGCCCGCCCCGGGCGTGGTGCCATTGACAGTTCGGAAGGCGAGGTCGATGCGCGATGACACCTTCGGGTGGTCCCGGGATCGTGGCAACGAGGTGGTCCCATCACCCTGGCAAGCGACACTTGAAGATCAAGTCACCGGAGCAAGACCGGGCCGGCGTCGCCGCCACGATCGGGTGGACAGATCCTGGAAAGTGCACCCCGGAGGGGCCAAGCGGTTCAAGAGTCACGCCCGGTCGCGGCGACGACATCAATCCTGTCAGCCAGCCCCGGGCCAGCCACTGCAACCACTTACAGGCGGTTCACCCTCCTCCCGAACCAGACTGCCAGCTGCCCACGCTTGGGGTAGCCTCACCCCAGGAGCGTTAGGCGGAGTGCTCATTCCTTTGGCCCGTGTTCGCTTGTTTGATCACCCACGCTGCGATCTGTACGCGTGAGGTGAATCCCAACTTGGACAGTGTGTGCTCAACATGTCCTTGTGCAGTACGTTGCGAGATCATCAGCCTCTCGGCGATAGCCTTGTTGCTGAGTCCCTGCGAGACCAGGTCCGCTACTTGTAGTTCGCGGGGAGTTAGGTTCGCGCCCGTGCCCGTGCCTGGGTTGAGTGCTCGTGCCGGCGACTGATCTTCCCTGAGCGCGAGTGCGATCGCGGCGTGCAACGTGAGCGTTCTCCCGTCTCTGTTGGCTTCGTCGTAACTCCGTTCGCCGAGATCGAGGCGGATCCGGCGTTCACTGTTGTTTGGCTCAGGCTGACAGGTGTGCGGCCTGTGTCTATCGGTTTCCATTGTTTCGCGCAGTGATTCAGCGGCGCTGTGCAGCAGTGCCGCGTGTTGTGGGCGGAGCTCGGTAGCCGCTAGTGACGCGGCTGTTTCCAGGCAACTCGCGGTCGTCGCAGGATCGTTCAGCTCTCGACTCAGTCGTAGACACTGGTCGAGCAAGTAGGCCGCACGTGCGGGCTGGTCCTGCCAAGTAAGGGCCGCCAAGCCAGCGAGTGCTTCTGCACGGCAGACTGATTCACCACACTTTTCGGCGAGGACAAGGGTTTCCTCGAAGCACGTGATGGCTCCTGGCTCGTTGCCAGATCGCCAACGCGCGAGTCCCAGCGTGAGAAGATTGACGAATTCGTTGTCGAGGTCCGCTGCTGCTCGGGACGCGGCGAGCGCAGTCTCGAAATGGGTGACCGCCATTGTCTCGTCGCCGACCGCGAGCGACAGTTGTCCCTCGGCGTGACTCACCAGTTGATCCAGGATGGGGTCTGCTGTGCGGGCCGCGATCTTTCGTGCCTGCGACACCAGGGCGCGCGTGTCCGGAATCTCACCTTGTGCCCGGGCGAGCGTGGCTTCCCGTGCAGATCGCCCTGACGTGCGCCCGGGTTGATTTTTCGGATTGGTGAGCCCTTGCTCGGGCGAGCCAGTATCGGCCTTCGCTCAGTAAGCCACGCAAGATCCAGAATCGACTTAGCGCATTGGCTATCCGTAGGCCGCCGGCCCGGCCGTCATCATTGTCGAAGCAGTATGTCATTGCATCGCGCAGATGTTGTTGCTCGACGTCCAATGTGCGGATCCATTGTCGCTGTTGTGGACTGTTCCAGTATGCGTCTGCGCGTAACGCCTGCTTCATGAACCAGTCTCGGTGCCGCTGTTGCAGGCGTGTATATTTTCCCGCTTCCTGAAGTCTGTCGAGTCCGTAATCGCGAAGTGTCTGTGGGAGTCGGTAGCGGACGACATTGTCGGTCCGTTCTACCGTGAGAATCGACTTGTCGACAAGGGAGGCGACTACATTCAATAACTCGAAAGGTGAGAGTTCCTCTGCAGTGATCATCTCGGCCGCGTCGAGTTCGAACCCGTCCGAGAAGACGGACACCGCCGCCCAAACCGAACGTTCATCACGGGTGCAGAGGTTGTGACTCCAGTCGATGCACCCTCGTAGGCTTTGATGTCGTTGCGGGTCCACGCGACTTCCCGTGGTGAGCAGGCGGAATCGGTTGGTCAGCTGGTGGAGAACTTGATCCACAGACAGTGCGCGCAATCGCGCCGCGGCGAGTTCGATGGGAAGCGGTAGGCCGTCGAGTCGTCGACAGATCTCGGCCACCACGAGTCCGTTCTCTTCTGTCAGGTCGAACCCCGGAACCGCCATCGAGGCCCGTTCAGCGAACATTCTCACTGCCTCGCAGTCGCCGAGTTCTTCAAATGAGCTTCGCCGATCTGGAACAGACAGTGGCCGAACCGGATACGTGACTTCGCCGCGCACACCCAATGGTTCCCGGCTGGTGCAGAGAATGTGTAGTCGCGGACACGTGCGTAGCAGCGCTGCGGCGCTGGTGGCGATGGCCTCGACGAGGTGTTCACAATTGTCGAGGACGAGCAGGAGGTGTAGGGGGCGAGGTGCTCGGCTAGTTCGGTGAGCGCCTTCCCACCGGATTCGAGCTCGATCCCCAGTTGGTCGGCCACACGGCTAGCGAACAAGTGACCATCACGATGCCCATCGACGTCGATGAGCCACACGCCCTCAGCGAACGTGTGTCCCGCGTCAGTGGCGACCCGCAGTGCGACTTTGGACTTGCCGATCCCGCCCATTCCACAGAGGGTGACAAGTCGAGATGCCCCGACCAGCCGTCGTACTTCCGCGACATCATTTCGGCGACCGACGAAACTGCTCAAATCGAGAGGCAGGTTTCCTGACGTTTTCCCCGTCATGGGCGACATGGGACCTGTGCGCACGGAGGCGGCGCCGGTCTTGTCGTCTCGCGGGTATGTCACTGGGACTCCCGGGAGGAGGGCGCACATGTCCGGCGGTTTGCTGGTGGGCCTGGGTAGGAGCCTTCGAGGTGGTGAATGAGCTCGGGATCGATGTCGTTGTTCTCGAGTATCTGACCAATCCCGTGGATCAATCGTGTCTTCATCATCCCGAATTCTGTCGACGCCTCCTCTGCGGATGGCCCGCCGTGAGGCGCCCTGATCTGTGTGAACCTCAGGACAACGCTGGCCTCGTTACCGAGGGCAGAGTGACTGGTTCGTCGGTGTTGTCGCTTCTTCCGTTGCGTGCATTTTGCCCCGGTATCGTCGCCTCTGAGCTTCGATGTCTCGGGCTTCCCGGGCATCCACCCCGCGGTTGGCGCGTGGTTCGAACTGCCGGTGTTCGGTGCAGGGGCTGTCCTCGTGTGTCGACATGGTGTACGTCTGTTCGGCCTCGAACTGCCCCGGCCGGGAGGAAGCCAGGTGCGCATCAGATCGTCGCGCACGGCGGGTCGGTCGGTGGGTTCGCCCGTGTTGCTCGAGGCGGCGACGAGCCAGACCCACGCGGCGGTGGCAATCGGATGGGCAGAACCCGCGCCTGCACTGTGTTTGTTCTTCGAGATGGTCACGGCGGTCGGCCTTTCCCTGTTCCGGCTCACTGTTCCGCGGTCTGGAGGGGGGAGTCGGGGCGAACTCGCGGGGACAGTCCCGCCCGGCCAGTTGCGCAATGATTGTGTGCCTTTATGGTGTGACCGACCAGCTGTGGCGATCGTCTCATTTTTCTACACGGCGTGGCGTAGGGCTCGTGGACGCCTCACCCCGGCGCTGCTTCACGGCCGTCCAGCGGCGCGCCCATGGTCCGACCTCTGGTGGGGCGCTCGAGGCTTTGCCGACGGCAACATCTCATGAGGCGCAACGGCATTCTGCGGCAGACCTGCGTCGCGGAGAAAGTGAAACCGGGGTCCGGGTGTCAGAGGTCGATGCCGAACTCGTTGATCTTGCGGTAGATCGTGGCGCGTGAGATGCCGAGGGCCGTTGCGGCTGCCTTCTTGTTGCCGTGGTTCTCCTCGAGGCTGCGGACGATGGCGTCGCGTTCGAGGGCCTCGATCTGTGTGAGGGTGTGCCGGCTGAGGGCCCGACACGTTGGTGGCAGCTGATCGACCGCGATGCTCCCGGAGCGTTGCCGTTGCACCACCTCGTGGAGGATCTGCCGCAGTTGTTCGACATTGCCGGGCCAGTTGTATTTGCACAGTTGGCGCATCGCCGGTGGGGAGAGGGACAGTTCGTCGCCGCGACTGAGCTGGCGGAGCAGAAGTGGGACGAGGTCGTGGAGGTCCTCGATGCGGTGGCGCAGCGCGGGGACGGGCACGGTCTGGCCGAAGAGGGGCAGGATCAACGCGCCGACGGTGGTGTCCTGGTCGGCGTTGCTCCCGGTGGTGGCACCGATCCATCCGGCGTGCTCGCGCCCTTGGAGGAGCTCGGCGATGGCGGTCAGCTGGGGTTCGGTGAGCAGGTCGAGGTCGCGGAGGATGATGCTGAAATGTTCCTGGTCGAGTTCATGCTCGAGGGCTGTGAGTGCTGCTGGGCGGTTCCGGAAATCCTCGGTGGTGAAGATCCTCGGGTGAGAACGCGGATTGTATTGTTCGGAAGCGGCTTTGAGTGTGGCGGTGCGTCCGGTGCCCTGCTCACCCGAGACGACAATCCATTGTCGTTCACGCACACAGCGGGCGATCTGTTCGCAGCCGCGGCGCCACGACGAGCTGGTTCCCGCGATGCCGGGCAACGCGACCGCGTCGCGCCGCACCGGGGAGCTCGGCGCGGCGGAGGTAGCGAGGAGATGCACGTGAAAGAGGGCCGCCTCGCCCCGCGTGCCGGAAGGGAAGTCGTCCGTGCAGGAAAGGCGGACGGTCTGTCCGCTCGGAAGGACGGTGACGAGGCTGTGTGCGGCGGTCGGGTGTGTCGAGTCGACGGCGTACTCGAGGAGCGCGGCCTGGTCCTGGGTGTTCAGTGCCCGTCGCAGTCGCCGGTTCATCAGGACGACATCGTCGCCGAGGGCGAGGACCCCGGCCTGCGGTAACCGGCGGCAGACCCTCAGGTACGCGTTGAGTAGGGCGGTCTGCGCTGCGCTGGACTGTTCGAGTAACCGGCCTTCGATCTGGTTTGTGGCGGATTTCGCCAGCGTGGCGAGCAGGGGGCCGCCGTCCTCCACCCAGCCGGTGAGGTCGAGTGCACCGACGAGGGTGCCGGATATCGGGTGAATGATCGGGACGCCAGCGCACGCCAGCTGTTCGAGACAATCGGCGTAGTGTTCGGGTCCGGTCACCAGCGTGGGTTTGCGAGTTTCGAGTGTGGTGCCGATTCCGTTTGTTCCGGCGAATTCCTCGGAGTAGCTGTAGCCGGGGGCCAGCTGGACGTCGTCGAGGGCCCGGTTGAGGCGGTTGCTGGCGGAGATCCTGGTCAGTACCACCCCGTCCGCCGATGTCAGGATGACGCCCACGGGTTCGTCGGCCAGCCCGTCCGCCAATTGTTGGAGCACCGGGGCGGCCGCCGATACCAGGGGGCTGTCCAGATTCGGTTCCCGCACGAAGGGAGGGTCGAGCCGATCAGCTCGCACCTTGAGCAGCTCGGACCGTCGCCACGACGTCGAGATGCTCTCCCGCACCGTGCGATCCAGATCATGTTCGGTCAGGAAACGCTCACGCGCCTCATGCGTGTCCTTGGTCGTCATGATCTCTTTCGCCGCGCCTTTCCGCCGACTTCACCGTCGAGGCTACGCCGTCCAAATGTGATACAGGTCTCATTTTGAGACACTGTGCGGTCGGCGGACCGGCGGCGACAGCCGATGCCGTTGATGATGGCGCCGGCGATGACGGTAAAGGGGACGTGGGGTCGTTCACCGCGGTTCCGCTGCGTGAGAGATGAGGGTTCGGCGGTTCCGCGCCGGTCCTCATCTCTCATGAGCGAACGCCCGTGAGGGCCTCGATGACCAGGGTAAGATCTTTTTGGGTCAACACGCCGGGTTCGGGGCGTGTTGCTCGTACCTCCTGATCGCCTTGTCGGGTCTGACGGTGCCTGGCGGTCACACTCGCCTCCTTGATGTCTTCGGCGCCACCACCGCCGGGCCGCGCCCAGAGGATGTCGCGCTTCAGCACGTCGGTATCGACTTGGTCGGACATGGCTCTCCTTCTGCTGCTGGTCATACCGCCCGGCCGGGGTTCAGGATCCCTGCCGGGTCGAAGACGGCTTTCACTCCGGCCATCAGTTCACGTTCCGTCGGACCGATCATGGCCTCGAGATAGGGGCGCTTGAGCACCCCGATTCCGTGCTCTCCGGTGATCGATCCACCCAGCGCCAGGCACTGGGCGACCAGGTCGTCGAAGGCGCGGTGTGCGCGAGCGGTCATGTCAGCGTCTGCTGCGTCGAACACGATCGTCGGGTGCAGGTTTCCGTCGGCGGCGTGCCCGAAGGTGCCGATGAGAAGCTGGTGGCGGTCGGCGATGGCGGTGATGGCGTTCAGCATTTCCGGTAATCGGGGGACCGGGACGGCGAGGTCGTCGAGCAGCGTGCTGCCGCGGCGTTCGAGGGCGGTCAGCGCGACGCGACGTGCCTGGATGAGGCCGTCGCTTTCGGCGGGGTCCGTGGTCTCGTAGATCTCCGTGGCCGCGGCGTTGCGGCACGCTGTCGCACACCGGTCGGCTTCGGTGACCGCACCGTCGCCGTCGCATTGGACGAGCAGCAACGCACCAGCCGATTCGTCGAGGCCCATATGCGTCATGTCGTTGACTGCCGTGATGGTCGTCCGGTCCATCAGTTCGACCAGGCACGGGTCCGCCACGGTCTGAATTGCCATCACCGCGTTCACGGCGTGGACGGGATCGGCGAAGGCGGCGACGACGGTGGCGGTCTTGGACGGCTTCGTCCGTAGCCGCATCGTAGCCTCGACGATCACCGCCAACGTGCCTTCGGATCCGACGAGAAGCTGGGTGAGGTTCAAGCCGGCGACGTTCTTCCGGGTGGCGGAGCCGGTGTGGATGATGCGCCCGTCCGCCAGCACCGCCGTGATCCGTGCGACGTGGTCGGAGGTGACACCGTACTTCGCGCAGCACGCCCCGCCGGCGTTGGTCGCGAGATTTCCTCCGATGGTGGAGATGGCGCGGCTACCGGGGTCGGGCACGTACCAGAGTCCGTGTCCGGCGACCGCGGCGGCCAAGTCGCCGTTGATCACACCCGCCTCGACGGTAGCCGTGCGGGATCGTTCGTCGATCTCCAGAATGCGGTTCAGTTTCTCGGTGCTCAGAACGATGCAGCCATCGAGCGCGTTTGCGCCGCCGGCCAGTCCGGTACCCGCGCCGCGGGTGACCACCGGAATACCGTACCGGTGAGCGGTTTTCAGCGTGGTGGCAACGTCGGCCACGGTCCGGGCCCGAACCAGCGCGAGCGGCTCACCGACGGGGGTCAGCAGTGACTGGTCCCGCCTGTAGGCAATCAACCGGTCGGGGTCGTCGACGACCGCCTCACCGAGCAGCACCGTCAACTCGGCGACGGGATCTGCCACCACTCCGGTCATGATGTCGTCCTTTCGCGCTGGTTCTTTGTCTGTGTCGCACCCACTCCAGGGCCCCGAGCGGAGTAGTCGTCCGCCGCAGACACCGGTGGTCTTTCACATCGCCCACCGATGACGCTCCGGGCGCACTGTGTCCAACCCGGTCAGGTTCGGCCCGGGCGCCGGAAAATGGGCGCGAAAACAACTTCGTGCCCCCGGACACCGGGCAGGGTCGTGTCGTGTCGTGACTTAAGGAAATCGCCGATGATGCGGTGTGCGTTGACTACTGAGTGATCTCGAGTTCACCCATGCGTGACCAGTCGACGCCGGGAATTTCGGTGTTGATGATCCGAGGCGTTTCGCTCAGCGCCGGGCGCATGGATTCCAGACCCCTCTTGAAGTGATCGGCGTTGACGTGATCGGCACCGGCCTGAGGATCCCGGAATGCCTCTACCAGCAAATATTCGGCGGGATTGTCTGCACTATGGAACCACTCGAACCAGAGGTTTCCCGGTTCGGCCCTGGTGGCCTCGGTGAATTCCTTCGTGGCCTGCAGCCAATCGTCCTGATGCCTGTCGAGAACAGCGAACTTCACCACAATAAAAATCATCGTGACCCCAATCAGTATTTCCGGTCGAATCGCCAACCGCGAGCGACGGAAGAAGAAAACCTTGGTCGAAAGAAATGAGACCGCGCCCCGACAACCCGAATAACAGTGATATCGGGAATTATGAGAAGACGAACACCGGACATGAAGCCGTAGACGTCTGCTGTCCTGCGGCAGCATCACAGCGGTTCTCCGTCGGGGCGCGGTGGCGCGGTCGGCCACTGCCTCGAAGGAAGAGACGAGGGGTGGCCGACCGCGACCTGCGTGAGAGGTCAGTAGATGTTCGAGGGGCGGATCATGCCCTCGGCCAGATCTCCGAACCCGGGTGCCACGATGGCGCCGGGGTTACCGAAGACCTCCTCCACCACGGCGGTCTCGGTCGTGATGAGCAGCGCCGCGATCGATGCGGCACTCTCGAGCGCTGCACGGGTGACCTTGAACGGGTCGATGACCCCATCCTCGAACAGGTCGCCGTATTCCCCGGTCAGGGCGTTGAACCCATGGCCCAGGGGCAACCCCGCGACGGTGTCGACGACCTCGTCACCGTCGAAACCGGCATTGATGGCAATCCAGCGCAGGGGCTCGGCCAACGCGCGCCGGACGACGTCACACCCGACCCCCTCGTCGCCCGGAAGGTCGAGTCCAGCGAGCGCGCGGTGCGCCTGGGTCAGAGCCGTGCCACCGCCGGACAGGATGCCCTCCTCGAGGGCAGCCCGGGTAGCGGCCAAAGCGTCTTCGACCCGCAGCATCCGTTCCTTGAGTTCGACGCTGGTGGCGCCGCCCACCCGGATAACGGCGACCCGACCGGTGAGCCGGGCAATACGCAGCTCGAGACTGTCCTGATCGGCGTCGATCTTCGCCCGCTCGAGCTGCGCCTCGAGTTGTGCGATGCGGGCGTCGACCAGGCTCGGATCGCCGTGCCCGCCGACGATCGTCGTCTCGTTCTCGGTCACGGTGATGCGGTCACACGACCCGAGGTGTTCGAGAGATATCTCGGACAGCTCGATACCGGTGTCCTTGGCGATGACATGCCCACCCAATGCCACCGCGAGGTCCTGGAGCTCGGCGACGCGACGGTGACCGAAACCGGGCGCCCGGACGACCACCGACTGCATCGTCTTGTGCATGTTGCCCCCGACCAGAAGCTGCAGGGCGGGACCGTCGACGTCCTCGGCCAGCACCACCAGGGGCCGGTCGGCGCGCTTGGCCACCTCGATGCTCGGCATGATGTCCTGGACCTGGTTGATCTTCTTGTTGGTCAACAGGATCAGCGGGTTCTCGTGCACCGCTTCCATCCGCTCGGGATCGGTGACCATGTAGCCGGAGATGTAGCCGTGATCGAACTCGATCCCGTCGACGATGTCGACCGACATACCGAGGGTGTCGCTCTCCTCGGTGGTGACGACCCCGGACTTACCGACGTAGTCGACCGCCTGGGCGATGGCCAGACCGATGACCTCGTCATCGCTTGCGGCGAGGCTCGCGATCCGCTGCAGGTCGCTCTGGCCGCCGACCTGTGTCGATTGTTGGCGAAGCGAGTCGACGACGACCGGGACGGTCTGCTCGATGCCGCGGCGCACCCGCATGGGGTTGGCGCCGGCCTCGACGGCGCGCATTCCCTCGCGCACCATCGCCTGTGCCAGCACGGTGGCGGTGGTGGTGCCATCACCCACGACGCCGTTGGTCTTCATCGCCACTTCCTTGACCAACTGGGCTCCCATGTTGGCGAAGGGGTCGCGCAGTTGGATTTCCCGGGCGATCGTGACCCCGTCGTTGGTGATCGTGGGCGGGCCGGTGAGCTTCTCGAGTACGGCGTTGCGCCCCTTAGGGCCGAGGGTCACTTTGACCGCGTCGGCGAGGGCGTTGACACCGTGCTCGAGGAGAAGACGTGCCTGCTTGTTGTACCGCAGCTCCTTGGCCATGGCTGTTTCCTTTCGTGCTGACTGAAGTGGAGGAACGCGGTCTAGGGAACGAGGATCGCCCGGCCGCGCACCCGCCCCGAATCCAGATCGTCGAGTGCTTTCTGGAATTCTTCGAGCGGGTACTTGGTCGTATGCAAAGTCACCTTGCCCTGGGCGGCGAGGGTCATGAGCTCCTGCAAGTCGTTGTAGGAACCGACCAGGTTTCCGATGAAGTTGATCTCCGTGGAGATCACATCGATCGTGGGGACATCGATGTTCTCGCCGTATCCGACGACGTAATAGTTTCCGGCACGGCGCAGCATCGCGATCCCTTCCGCCGTTGCACCACCCTCGCCGACGAAATCGACGACGGCTTCCGCGCCGTGGCCGCCCGTCAGGTCCAAGACCTGCTGGATGTGGGTGCCGTCGGCGACGATCCCGTGGTCGGCGCCGATGCTCACGGCGAGCTTGATCGCCTCGGGATTGCGGTCGAGCACGACCACGGTGACACCGGAGATCGCCTTGAGGACCTGGATGCCGATGTGACCGAGCCCGCCCGCACCGATCACCACGCACACATCGCCGGGCCGGGTCGTCTTCGCCACCTTCGCGACCGCGTGGTACGCGGTGAGCCCTGCGTCGGCGAGAGCGGCCACGTCGGCGGGCTCGAGCGAGTCGTCTATCCTCACCACGCTGCGGGCGGTGGTGCGCAGGTATTCGGCGTAGCCGCCGTTGGTGTCGATGCCGGGGAACCGGCTGTTCTGGCAGTGCACGTCGTCGCCGGACCGGCAGGCACGGCAGAGCCCACAGGTGATGAGGGGGTGCAGGATCACCGTGTCGCCCACTGCCACGTTGGTGACGGCGTCGCCGACGGCGTGCACCCAGCCGGCGTTCTCGTGACCGATCGTGTAGGGCAGCTCGACCCCGGACTTCTCCTCCCACTGTCCTTCGAGAACGTGGAGGTCGGTGCGGCACACACCGGCACCGCCGATCCGCACGATGACATCGAGGGGACCGTCGATGGTGGGTTCGGGAATGTCGGTGAGCTGCAGCTTGGTGTGGTATCCCACCACTTGCACGGCCTTCATCGTGGGCTCCTGGTTCTGAGGTTGGTGATTCGCGGTGTGGCGCCGACGGATTCGCTGTCGGCGTAGCGGGTGGCGAGTAGGCCCCGGCAGAAGTGCGCGTTGCCTTCCATCGAGATCCGCACCGACTTGGCGAAGCGCAGCCGCATCGGCACCGACTCCGGTGCGATGCGCTTGCCGTCGTCGTCGACGAACACCCGGCTGGCCGGGCAGATGCTCAACCCGATACCGATCCGGCGACGCAGCAGCGCGGCCTTGGCCTTCCCGGGTGCAAGGTCGCTGAGGGTGAGCCGGTAGATCTCGTTGACCCCCACGTCGGTGGTCTTCAGGTGCGCCTCGACGCACCGCTCCATCGCCGCGGAGTGTGCCTTGGACAGGAATGTCCGGCGCAACTCGTGCAAGCTTTCCTGCGCCTCGGAGCCGAACGTCCCGACGTATCCGGCGTCGGCCGCGAGGCCGGCGTTGATCTTGTCGCTGTCATGATGGTCGTCCAGCAGCACACGCACCTCGCCGATGTCCTCGACCAGGCGTAGGGCGTCGAGGGCGTCGGAGGCCATGAGGTAGGCGAAGTTCGGCGAGCAAAAGGCGGTCGGCAGCCGCAGGTGCACGGTCACCCCGTCGTCGTCGAGCATCACCGACCGGACGAAACCGAGATCGGTGATCGGCTCGTCCAGCTCCGGGTCAGTGACCGTCGACAGGGCCATCAGGACGTCCTGGTCGGTGCAGACAACGGCGGCGGTCATGACGACACGGTCTCCCGCGCCCCGGCGGCGACCTCGACACCCTCCTGCCCGGCCAGCTCGGACAGCTGCAGGCCCGCGGGAACAGCGATGTCGTAGAGCGCCGCCGCGTTGAGGCCGAGGATCTTCTTCTTCTGCTCGACCGTGATCGGGGCGTACTCGCCCTGCATGTCCTCGGGGATCTGGAAGTCGACGAACTGCTCGATCAGCCACCTCGGGGTCCACAGCGCGTAGTCGCTGCTGAACAGGATCTTGTCCTCACCGATCCAGTAGAGGAGCTCGCCGATGATCTGCGCGAAATACCGTGGGCGGGTGTGGATGAAGGGCAACGCCACCGCGAGGCCGCCGTAGACGTTCGACTCCTGGGTCGCGATCCAGCAGAAGTCCTCGAGCCGCGGCAGGCCCACGTGCTCCACGACGAAACGCAGGTCCAGGTAGTCGGTCGCGACCTTGTCGACGTCCGCCACGTCGAAGGCGTCGCGGTCCAGGGGTCGGATCGTGGGGCCCTTGTGTATGTGAATGTTCTTGATGCCCAGCTCGATGCACTCTTCGAGGTAGCGCCGTGACCATTTGTCGTCGAGCTTGTAGCCGCGGGAGTCTCCGTGCCACTCGGCGGTGTAGAGTTTGACGCCCTGCAGGTTCATCCGAGCCGCGTCCCTGCGCAGTTGCTCGAGCCCGGCCTCCTCGTGACGCGGGTCGTAGGCGTGGTTGTAAGTGAGCTTGTCGGGGTGCTTCCGGGTGAGGGCGAACGCTTCCTCGGTCTGCCCGAATCCGTTGCGGTAGAACTCGCTCAGCAACGCCGGCTGGAAGATCGCGTGGTCGACGTATCCGTCCACGAAGAGGTCCTGCATCAGGCGGTCACCGCCGTAGTACGTGTAGGTGTCGTAGTCCCACACGACCTCTTCGGGGCTGAGGTTCTTGTGGTAGTCGTAGAAGCAGTCGATGAACTGCTTGCCGTGCACGTTCTTCTGGTTCGACTCGCGGGCGTCCCAGAGGGCTACATGCGCGTCCACGATGTAGTACTTCTCGCCGTTCTTCTCATACATCTTACGTGCTCCAATTGATGGGATCGGTTGGTACAGAACCGGATATGGCAACGTCGGGTCGTTGGTCACCGAGAGATGGTGACCTTCAAGGCGTCGTGGGAGTCCGCGTGCGCGAAGACGTCATATGCTTCGATCATTTGGTCGAGACCGAATGAGTGGGTGCCGAACGCGCCGGCGTCGATCTTGCCGTGCGCCACCAGATCCAGGAGCGTGGCGATGGTGGTGCCGTTGACCAGGCCGGTGGTGATGGTGATGTTGTTGATCCAGAGGTCTTCGAGGTGCAAGTTCACGGGTTTTCCGTGCACGCCGACGTTGGCGATGTGTCCCCCGGGGCGCACCAGCGTGGTGCACAGTTCGAAGGTCGCCGGGATCCCGACGGCCTCGATCGCCACGTTCGCGCCCTGACCGTTGGTGAGTTCCAGGACGCGTTCACGCACGTCCTCTCTGCCACTGTTGATCGTCTCGTCGGCGCCGAAATCGAGCGAACGTTTGAGCCTGGCCTCCGAGAGGTCGACGGCGATGACGGTCGCGGCGCTGTACAGGCCGGAGGTGCGGATCGCGGATAGTCCGACCGGGCCGACCCCGACGACGACCACGGTGTCTCCGGGCTTGATGTGCGCGTTCTGCACGCCGATCTCGAAACCGGTCGGAAGGATGTCGGCCAGAAAGATCGCCTGCTCGTTGGTGACACCCTTGGGCAGTACGTGCACGCTGGTCTCGGCGTAGGGAACGCGTACGTACTCGGCCTGTGTGCCGTCGATCAGGTGGCCGAAGATCCAGCCGATACCACCGACGGACGCGCAGTGCGAGGGCATCGCGGTCTTACAGGGTGCGCATTTGCCGCACGAGGTGATGGCCGGCACAAGCACCCGGTCGCCGACTTCGAGCGAGGTGACCGCCGTCCCGACGTCGGTGATGGTGCCGACCGCCTCGTGGCCGAGCACCCGACCGGGCGTGACGGCTGGCACGTCGCCTTTGAGGATGTGCAGGTCGGTCCCGCAGATCGTGGTCGTATCGACCCGGACCACCACGTCGGTGGGGTCGATCAGTTGTGCGTCCGGAACGTCGGTCCACGACATCGAGCCCGGGCCCTGGAACACAAGTGCTTTCACGACGGTCTCTTTCGTTGAGGGAAGGCGAGAAATCAAAGGCGGCTATGTCGAGTTGTCTGCCGGCGCCGCCGCACTTTCGAACGTGAATCGGCGGCACCGACGGACATAGGTGAGCTCAGGGGCTAGATCACTGACGCTCCGTGAGATCGAAGCCGATGTATTCGGCGGCGTCCTCGGGGCTGGCGAACAGCATGGTCTTGTCGTCGAGATGGACCATGCGTCCGTAGTGGGTGGAGCTGATCTCCTCGAAGATGGAGCCGTCGAATTCCTCGCCGAGGGCGTCGGTGAGCTCCTCGTAGTCGAAGTTGAGCAGCTTCTGGCCGTCGACGCGGATCATCGAGGGGTACTCGGTCAGCTCCACGCCGTCTTTGGCCCCCATCACTTCGGCGACGACGCGGCCGGTCGGGGTGTTCATCAGGGTGACGCCACACATGTTGGAGAACTCGGTGGACGATCCGAATTGCATGCTCACTGGTCCAACTCCTTGGGGATGTCGAGCCCGAGGTCCTCGAGCAGGGAACGGAACTTCGCCGCGGCGGCGTCGAAACTGGTGGCGAAGGTGACGGCCTTGTCGGCCGGCTGCGACCAGATCGGTTGCAGCGCCCGGGCGGCGTCGAGGCACCGCGGCACCCAGGTCGCCATCCAGGTGCCGAAGAGTTCCTTGTTCGCATCGCCGGTCTCGGGGTCCCGGGTCAGCAGCTGGAAGAGGTTGCGGGTGTAGGCGAGGTCGCGGTCGTAGTCGTGCTCGCCGGTGCCCACGATGGTGGGGGTGATGTAGTCACCGTTACCGGCGGAGATCTGCATGACCAATTCACTGCGGAACAGCGAACCCACGAGCTGTTCGAACACGATGTTGGTGGCGAAAAGCAGCTCACACCAGTCCGGCACCGCGGTCAGTCGTTCGACGACCTCACGGGTCGGCTGCCATTCGGGCGCCGCCTGCCAGACCTCCTTGTGCGCGGGGCCGTCGAAGGCCTCGGCGGCCTCGGACAAGTCGAGGTTGAACAGCGCGAGATCCTGCGCGAACCGCATCTTGTGGACGGCGTTGACGGCGACGGCGGTATTGATCATGTTCGTCGGGCCCGAACGCTGGATGGCTGTGAACACGTGCAGTGCCAGACCGTTCTCCGCGTGCATCCACGCACCGAGGTTGCGTTCGATGAACTTGAGCCACGGCGAGTTCCATCCGTCGTAGGCCCGCGCCCGCTTGGCGTTCGACAGGCACAACTCGACCTGATGTACCACCTTGGAGTTGTTGCGGAAGATGGTCTGGTCCCACTCCTCGTTCGGGTCGAGGAAGGCGTGCCAATTCGACGACTTCGCGGCCGTCCACTCCTTCGGGTATCCGCCGGGACCGTTGCCGAAGCCGTAGATCCAGCCCTGCGACAGGTGGCGGTCGGGGTCGGGCTGCACGTCGACGGTGACGTCCTCGTACATCGTCGCCCGCCGTTTCGCCGGCGTGTAGTAGCTGTAAGTTCTGCTCTTCGAGCTCGGGAACTCCAGCGCCCCCGCCTCGGAGTCGGTGAATTCGATCGAGGGGAAGCTGCGTTGTTTAGGTTCTTTGGTTGCAGTCATCTTTTTCGGTTCCTGTCGATGGATTGGAGGGCGGGATGCCCGCTGCAGTTACTCGAAGGCCGGGCTGGTGAACTTGTCGTAGAAGACCTGGTCGTTCGGGACTCCGTTGGCCTCGAGCAATGCGAGGGCGGCATCGACCATGGGCGGGGGGCCGCACAGGTAGACCTCGGACTTGGCGATGTCCGATTCCCGGCGATCGACCACGTCGGTGACGTTGCCGTCCTCGAACGTGATCAGGCCCGACGTGACCGGGTCCATCGTTTCCGAGAGGCAGGCGACGAACGTGAAGTCCGTCAGGTTCTTGCCGAGCTCGAGGATTTCGTCGAGGTAGAACAGGTCCTGCGGGGTGCGGGCCCCGTAGTAGAAGTGCACCGGCCGCGTGTTGGCTGTCTCGCTCATGTGCCGCAGCAGCGACAGGATCGGGGCCATCCCCGCCCCGCCACCGATGCAGACCACGGGAAGGACGTGGGCGTCCTTGAGGGTGAACGAGCCATAGGGGCCGGTCAGCGAGATGTCGTCACCCACCGAGATCCCGTCGTCGAGCAAGCCGGCGAACCTGCCACCGGGATACTTCTTGATCAGGAACTCGACCTGCCCCGGCGTCGATTGTGTCGTCGCCATCGAGAAGGAGCGGTGCTCGTCGGAGCCGGGGATGTGCAGGTCGGCGTACTGGCCGGGTTTGAACTCGAATGTCTCGGGTTCGACCGGCGCCAGGCGAAGCGAGACGATGTCCTTGGTCATCGGCTCGATCCCGGTCACCCGAGTGCGCACATCCTGGATGGGGACACCGCCGAGGAGTTCGTCCTCGTCGAAGTTGAGTAGCTCAATGGTGCAGTCGCTGTACGCAGTCGAGCGGCAGAGCAGGACGTGTCCCTCGTCGACCTCGGCTTCGTTGCACGCAAACGTCGAGTAGTTCTCCATCTGGATATCGCCGTCGAGGACAAAGGATTTGCAGGCCGAGCATCGTCCTTCGCGGCAGCCGTGCATCAGGTGAATGCCTTGCCGGAAGGCGGCATCGAGGATGTACTCGTCCTCGCCGACCTCCATCTCGATGTCGACGGGCTCGAAGTTGATCCGGTGAGTGTCGGCCACGGGGTATCTCCTGGGCTCGTGGATGATTGCGCTGGATGCGGTGGGCGGCGCCGTGGTGATCAGGCGCCGCCCACCGAGCCTGGGTCAGGCTGTGTCAGGCGGGAACTGCGCCGGCGCGGTACGCCGCGATGTGCGCCTTGCGTTCGGCTTCAGACATCTGGTTCAAGAGCACGTTGGGGCTCTGGAACGTATTGCCGCGGACGTCGTCGAGGGTCCACAGCTTCTTCGGGTCGTCCAGGTGCAGGTGCGGCTGACCGACCAGGGTCTTACCGTCGTCGCGGACATAACCGAGGTCCTGGACGATGTCGGCGAGATCCTTGCCGTGATGCAGCGTTTCCCACTCCCGGAATCCGGTGAGACGCCCCATGTTCGGGGTCGGGCGGCCCTGGTACTCCTCACGGAATGCGACGGCGTCGGTCCAGTAGCAAGTCTCCGAGCAGTAGGTCCGCCACTGGTTGTCCACCTTCTCCACGACCATGTCCTCGCGGATGAGGGCGGGCACCATGCAGGTCCAGCAGCGGTGCGGGTACTGGTACCCGACCTCCTCGAACGCGATCGGCTTGTTGCGGCCGGGGTAGGCGAGGCGGTTGTACTCCTCCCACCACTTGCCGTACTTCGAGTACCAGCCCGGGTACTTGTGCTCGAACCACTCGAAGTCCTTGTCGGTCATAGTATCGATCCGCCAGTAATTCACCGGCCAGCCGGTGGCGAAGAACCGCGCCACCTCGTGCACGTAACCCTTTTCGGTGATCCGCTTCCACGACTCCTCGACCAGATCATGCGGAATCGTCAGCCCGTACTTCTCGAGCGGGATGAGGTAGCTGCGGTAGTAGTCGTCGTAAATCCACCGCCGCCACATCTCGGCGTAACTTTCCCGGTCCTTACGGCGATCCTTCGTCCCGTATTCGATGAAGGTGCCGATCGCGGCGTCGACCACACAGTGGTTGTTCCACCACGCGTACCGCAGATCCCGCTCGAGCAGCGGACGGTTGCGCTCATCGGCGAGTGCCATCAGCAGGATCGAGTAGCCGTTGGAGATGTGCCGCGACTCGTCGGACTGCACCGAGTGAAACACCGTCGGCAGCAGGTAATCACCATTTGCTGCGGCCTCGTCGGGCATCGCCACGAACAGGGTGTTCGTGAACGCGGTCTCCGCCACCACGGTCAGGTAGATGTTCGCCGCGGTGATCGCGTCACCGGTGATGAATCCCTCACCGAACTGCCGGCCGATGGTGCCCGCGTAGTTGTTCGCGAACGCCTTCTCGGTCATATCGAACCCGGCCGGGTCGATGTAGTTGTTCATGTACAGCTTCTTGAGGTTCATCTGAATCGTCGAGTGCCGAACCTCGTCGATCATCTGCACCGCCAGCCCGTTGTGGATTTCCGGGTTGGGGACGGCGTCGATGGCCATCGGCATCGCCCTGGCCGCCGAGATCTCCGGGAACGGGATGATCGACAGGAACAGCTTCTGCCATTCCATCCACCGCTGCTGGACCTGGCGGAACATGTTGCCGCGGATCGCGCCGTCCATGGCGCCGTACACGCGGTTGTCCTTCTCCTCCTCCATCGGGAAGTAGGACCGCATGATCTGCTTGAGAGGGTCCTTCTTCGGGGCCTTCTCGAACGTGTAGTCGGTGCCGAACCGGGTGGCCGGGGTCGCGAAGGTCGGATCCCACGTCATCTCGCTGATCTTCGCGTGGGCCTTCGTCAGGCTCTGTTTACTCAATGTGCGCCTCCTAGATCGAGAGCCGGCTGTGTGCCGGCTTGGGGGGGACGTTGTGCGATTTATTGAACCCCGTGATCCGCGCCGCAGCCGTCTCAGTCTGAGACTGATGTCACACTTGACGGGCTCCCTATACTGCTCCGGCCAGAGAGCAGGGTGCCCGTGACACCACAGCCACCCCCGGGGGGAGATCGACGATGGGCGCACAGAACACGAGCACTTCCCACGATCCCAGAAATTCGAAAGGGGCTACGCCCGCGCCCTTTTCCTCAACCGCGCCCTCCCCACCCAACCCGGCGGCCCTCCGGCTCCGGCACTGGCTACGCGTTTCCTGGTCACGCCCGCCCGAAGCGCTGGGGGAGAACGACGCCCTGACGGCCGCCTATGTCGAACCCGTTCCGGTCGATACCGTTCTCACCCGCGCCGCCCACCCGGGTTCTGTCCGCCTGCGCTTTCACCTCGACGACATCCCCGACCTGGTGCAGGCACTTTTCAACGCTGCCGGGGCCACCGAGCTCGCGCTCTCGCCCGCATCGTTGAACCAAGCTCACACGCCTGGCATGGCGCGGAAATGTCACCCACCTACGCAGCGTCCCTGAAGAAATCCATCGCCGCCGGCCGCTCCGGCGTCATCGAGCCCGACGCCCTGCCCGCCGAGTGCCGAGCGACCACCCGGGCGAACCTGAGCAAGCTTCAATCGCTCGAGCGTGACGCGATCGTGGAGGCGCTCGCCCTGCACGCGGGCGACAAGACTGCCTCCGCTGACAGCGTTGGGCATGTCCCGGGCACGATCCACCGCAAGATCCGCGGGTTCGGCATCGCCTATTGAGCCCCGCCTGTCCTGCCAATATCAAATTGAGACATCACCGAGCCCGGTTCTGAGGGACACTCCTGCCCCAGAGACGTTCACCCGCGTTCCGGCCAGGGTGACCAAACAGGAGAGATCGATGAGCAACCCCCACGGACTCACCACCGCAAACGGTGCACCGGTACCGGACAACTCGAACGTCGTGACCGCACGGCCCCGGGGGCCGATGCTGCAGCAACACTTCTAGGCAGTCAACCACTGCGCCGTGCCGCGTACTTGCAGCCTCACTGCGCGGTGGGTGCTCTGCGCGGTCAGTTTGACAACTGGCGCAGCTTCGAACGCAGGCTTCCCATTACAACGATCCCTCGAGCCGCGATGATTCGAGGCCGAATACCTTTCCGAGACATCAGTAGAACCAGGATTGACACCAGTGCCGACGTTTATTCTCCACGCCCTGATCGCGCTCCTGACACCCCGTGTCGAAATCAATATTTTTCATGGGCTGATCCGCCAGATGGCCCTCGCTCGGACAGAGGAACGGTGGGTACGAATGTGTGTCGAGGAACTGCAGTGCGATCGTGTCCCAGTGGTGCAGGACGCAATTGGGATGTTTCCCAGTGCTTCCCGGAGGCCACCGACCCGTCCGCACACTCACTCGAGGTGCCGAGTCCCGTTGAACACCGGCTCAATACACGGCCCATAAGGCAGAGCAGAAATGCTGCGACCACTCACCGCCCACGACTCACTAGAAGCACAGAACGATGGCATCGCCCCAGCTTTCTGTCCGTCTCCCGCGACCCCTGATGCACCTTTGGGACCGGCAATTCGACGCATTGTGCCGATCATGGATTCCGAGGTGTTCTTCCCCCGGGACGGCGAAGACCGGGGTGCTCGGATTCGCAGAGAACGGGTCGCGAAGGAGATCTGCGGGAGATGCCCGGTTCGGCAGGAATGCCGCGGCTATGCCCTGGCCAGCGGCGAAGCCTGGGGAATCCGGGGAGGCACCAACGAGATCGACCGCCGCCATCTCAACCCGACACCCACCCACCACACTCCCGCTCCACCACCAGCTCTCCGAATCTCGGCACGACATCGTCCCCCGGGAAGGCGGAACGTGTCATGACTTTGACGTTCGCCCCCTCCTGCGGCCACGTCTCGGTATGTGTGCGCCACATGCAGACGTCGGCAAGGGCCAGCGGCTGCCGGCCGAGTACGCCCTGATCGACAGGGCGAACCTGCTGACCCTCAGCGCACCGGAGATGACCGTCCTCGTGGGCGGCCTGCGTGTCCTCGGCGCGAACCACCAGCAGTCGTCTCACGGCGTCCTCACCACGAAGACGGGATCGTTGACCAACGACTTCTTCGTCAACCTGCTCGACCTGGGCACCGAGTGGGCGTCGACGTCCGAGGCGGGCATCTACGAGGGCACGGATGCCGCCACCGGCGAGGTCAAGTGGTCCGGAACCCGCAACGACCTGGTCTTCGGTTCCAACTCGGAGCTGCGTGCGCTCGCCGAGGTCTACGCCTGTGATGACGCGCAGGACAAGTTCGTCCACGACTTCATCTCTGCGTGGAACAAGGTGATGATGCTCGACCGGTTCGATATCGCCTGATCACGGCGCGATGATCGCCCCCGGGCGGATCATCCACAACCTCGTGCGGCACCCCGCGAGCTGACACCGCTCGCGGGGTGCAGTGCACTTCCTCCAGCGCATGGAGTGGCGTGTGGGGGAATCGAAAAGCATTGGTGCCCAGGTGAAACAACTTACCAAGAACGGATAGTGTCGGGTCCTCGCGTGGCCGTGCCCCGTGTGGCATGAGGCCGCCACGCTGCTCGATGGATCGGCATCGAGCAGCCGCTGCCTAAACGCCGACTCACGCAGCATCTCGTCTGGAACCACAGATCGGGAAACGGGTATCTCTCGGAATGCGGTACTGGCCTGGACCGACATCCAGGTCCAGGCGCCCAACACCGTAGGCGCACAGCCGTGCTCTTCCGCGGAGGTCGGTAATCCGTAGCATGTGCGCTGCTGAATGCGTCGTAGCCCCACCGCTCTCCCGCGCGAGCGGGTCCGGATGTGCCTCGTCGTCGGCAACCGAATTCGTCAGTGCGCGACCGCGCGGCGGGTGGGCCTGCGGTCGTCGGCGAACATGGCCTCGATCCTCGACGTGATCTCCGCGGTGCTCATGGAGCCGCTGCGCCGCAGATCGGCGACGAAGCGCCGGGGTCCTCGACGCGATGCCGAAAAGCTCAGTCGCCGAAAAGCTCAGACACCGCGCTGGCGAGGTTGACATCGGGCCCGAACGACTGGCGGGAGACGAACAACGCCCTCCGCGGTGGCCGGCGAGCCCTGCAGGTCGAGATCATCAGACGGATCCCCGGCCGCGTGCGGATTCCACGTGCGGCCCCGGGTTTGGGTAGTCGAGCGCACGTTTGCGTGGATCAACAAGCACCGCCGTTGCGTCCGCGCTTACGAGAGCCGACCCGACCACCACGAGGCCGTCATTCACGTCGCCATGATCGGCCTCATGACCCGACGCCTCGCACGGGCATGACCCACTTTCCGAATGCTTTCTGAGTCCCGTCGCCGGTAATCCGGTGCTGGCAATCGCGCTGCTCTCGGTGACCGCGTCCTGTGTCTATATCGCCCTTCCGCTGTTCTGGCAGTTGCCACTCCGATTCCTGTCTGCGGCGTTCGCAGCCGCGGGCATCGCGATGATCAACTCGGTCGGCAACCTCAGCGGGTTCGTCTGGCCCTACACGACGGGAGCGCTCAAAGCTGCTACCGGTACTTCCACCGTCGCGTTCGTCCTGGTCGCCGCCATGATGTTCATCGCGGCCATAGCCGTCATTGTTCTCGATAGGTCCCGGAAGGAGTCGGCCAGCGAGCCATCCGCGCGTGAGGAACCGGAACTCGCGCCGACCGCCCGAGCCGACCGGTAGAACCAGTCACTCACGAAGGAATCGAGGCTGGATGGTCCGGCCGGACATGCTCGGATCATCTCGCCTCCGGTGAGATGTCAAGCGAACCATCCTCCACCCGTGGCAGACCAGCCCTGGCCAACACCTATCGCCGTGCCACCAGGCAGACCGCCGCCGAGCCAATGCACGCCACGATCCGAGCGTTTGGCGGCCACCGGCAGGAGTTCACCGCCGGGACTACCATCGCGCAACAGCGGCAGACGCCACCCCTTGAGTGCCCTGCGCGTGTATTGGCAACGACCCCTATCCATCTGGTGGACGATGGCACACACAGACACACGTCTTGGTCAGAGTCGCGGGCACCGCGGCTGCTGGTCGAACCACTCGGCGGCGACTGCTCGAGTGGTCGCCGGCAAGCCCCGACGCCTCCGCCATCAAGCTCACGGCGGTCGGCTATTCGACGAGAAACTGCGTTAGTTCATCCTTGTCCTCAAGCTCCGCTGTTTGCGTGCACAACGGCAACAGTCGAACGGCAAGTTGAAAGCGAAACGATCGCTCCGGCGAGGTGAGATCCACGCCGGATGTCTTTGCTGCCTGGCGAAGCCGATAGTCCAGGGTGTTCGGGTGAATGCCGAGTTGGGATGCGGCGGCTCGCCTGTTCATTCCGAGAGTGAAGTACACATAGAGTGTGTGGACCAGATCGACTTTGCTTGTTCGTTCCGTCCCGCCAAGGCCGCCGAGCACGGTCGCAACGAACGTATCGACAGGTGTTCCTTGTCGGAACAGATCGAAGAAGCCGGTGGCCTCGTAGGTGTGCAATCCCCTTTTAGGGAAGAGAATTTCGCCGAGAGTGCGGGCCCGCTCTGCTTCGTGCACGGCCGCGGCCAGGCCCTCGGCTGTAGGCGCAGGCCTGCTCAAGCCTGCGCTGACGTCGTCCGGACCGGCCTTCGACTGACGGAGTGCCTGATTTACCAGAGCTTCGATCCCGCTCGTCGCAGCTGCGGGGACGAGGATGACTACTCCTCGGCGCGTCAGCGCCGACGTAGCGCCTGGGATCAGCCGTCGGCACGTCTGGAGGAGCTCCAGAAGGAGAGCGTCAACTGTGGTGCTTGCGCGTCGTGTCGGCCCAATCACCACTGTGACGTGCGGCTGCTCAGGATTGAGCCCGAGAGAGCGCACGGCGGCGTTGCGTTCGTCGGCGGTGTGGAAGTCGTCGGCGACAATGCGCGACAGCAGCAGGCGGGTCGCCTCCAGCTTCGAGTTCAGCAAATTGTCACGTTCGGCCAAATACGCTCGTTCGGCCTCGCTGCTCACCCAGTCGATGTAGCGAAGGGTGTAATCCGTTAACGCATGAGGGTCGAGGTCTGGCCTGCTTTCGCTGAACTTTTCCCACATGGCTCGGGCGCCGATCCTGTAGGCGCGAAGCATCCCCTCGAGTGGCACGCCCTGACGAACTCTCCTTCGCGCAGCGTCGGCTAGCGAGGCGAGCTCCTGGCTTGTCGGCTGGCTCTGGTGGGCGACGGCATGGAGGTAGATGCGCGCGTTTTGCACATTCGTTTCCACGACGTCGACTAAAACCGCTGCTGGCAGTTGTGCGTAATCCGGGTTCGCCGCACAGATCGTGTCCGTGACGTATCGACCGACGCTGTCGAAGTCCTCCGCGTCTGGTTGTGACTCTGTCACAAATACCGTCCTTCAGGGGGTGTGATGTCTCCGATGACGCCGCGCTGGGACGAGGCGAGACTTACTTTATTCACCGATCTCGTCCGAAGGCTTTCCAAGTAGGGCGGGAATCGACATAAATCTTCACCGAATCAGGAGAAGTCCATGTCGCTCACCCAGAATGTCAGCGAATCGCCGGTACACGCTGACACGATCGAGCAGAGTCTGCTGCGGGCAGTCGCCGGCACATTCGCCACAGGCATAACCATCATCACCTGCTCCACCGACGAGAAGGAGCACGGGTGTGCTGCCAATGCGGTCCTGAGTGTCAGCCTCGATCCGGCCCTGATGTTGATCTCTCTTGCGCACACCTCTCGCACCCGAGCGGCCATCGAGCAAGCCGGCTCCTTCGCAATCAACATATTGCCGGACAGTGCGGAGGGCAGTGATTTGTGCTCGCTCTTCGCCAGCCGTTCCGAGGACAAGTTCGATCAGATTTCCCACCGTAGAGGCAAGGCTGACACGCCGATCCTGAACGGTGCTCTGGGCTGGCTTGAGTGTGCCGTCGAAACCGTCCAGGTCGCGGGTGACCACACCCTTATCGTCGGTCGCGTGATCGACGCCGAGCACGGGCCAGGAGAGCCGCTGGTGTTCTTCCGCGGTCGCCACCGTCGGCTTGCGGCTTGACCACCCACCATCAATGTCCACAAACAGGAGAACTCGGATGCCGAGTACCGATGAGAACAAGAGCCAATCTGATTCAAAGATGGCTCGCCGCGCTCTGATAGCGTCGACCGCAGGCAGTGCCATCGAATGGTACGACTTCTACGTCTACGGCCTGTCCGCAGCCTTGGTCTTCAACCACCTTTTCTTTCCCTCTAGCAGCCCCTACGCCGGGACGCTCTTAGCGCTCGGGACGTTCTTCGCCGGATTCGTGGCCCGGCCAGTGGGCGCGATGATCTTTGGGCACTTCGGTGACAGCATCGGCCGCCGCGGAGTCTTGATCGTCACAACATTGCTCATGGGATTCGGTACGTTTTTCGTCGGATTGGCTCCAACCTACGACATGGTGGGGATCTGGGGCGCTGTGATCCTGGTGGCCCTGCGCGTGGTCCAGGGCATCGGCGTCGGTGGTGATTGGGGTGGCTCGGTCCTGATGGCCACCGAATGGAACTCAGCCAAGGGGAAGCGGGGTTTTATGGGAAGTCTCCCGCAATTCGGCAGCCCGCTCGGACTGATCACCGCAACCATTGTCACCGAAGCCGCCAACCGCATGATTCCCCAGGAGTCATATGAATCGTTCGGATGGCGTATTCCGTTCCTGTTCAGTTTCTTGCTCACAGGTCTCGCGCTGTTCCTGCGGTTGCGGGTAAAGGAAACGTCCTCGTTCGAGGAAGCCAAACGAGACGGCACGATCCGACAGGCACCGGTCGCTTACCTGCTGCGCCACCACTGGCGCAGAGTCCTGCAGGCGACGCTGATGCGAGCGGGCCAGCACGCGTCGTTCTACATCTTCACAACATTCGTTCTCACCTACGGCGTTACCTCGCTCGGACAGACACGGTCGTCCATGCTGCTGGCGGTGATGCTCGCCGCAGCGGTCTCGCTGGGAAGTACGTTGTTCTGGGGATCGATGTCCGACCGAATCGGTCGCAAGAGGATGCTGCAAATCGGCATCATCGTGATGTTCCTCTTCGCGTTGCCCTACTTCGGGTTGCTCAATTCCGGTATCACGGCGCTCATGGTTGCGGGGATCGTACTCTCGCTTGTCGTCCACGACATGCAGTACGGACCGCAGAGCTCGTTCATCGCTGAAAGCTTCCCTGCCGAAGTTCGCTACAGCGGCGCATCGCTCAGCTACCAGCTGTCCTCGATCACGTCAGGAGGCCCAGCTGCACTGATTGCGACGGCCTTTATGGCCACTTTCAATTCCACGCTGCCTATCGCTCTGTATCTGATGGGAATGTGTCTAATCGCTTTTCTGGCACTGTTTTTCATGCCAAGCGTTGACGACCCACAAGACATGCAGGACACACCGGTGCCGGTACGTGACCGGCAGACAGCTTCCTAACCACCCTACGAAGAAAAGGTTGACCTATGTCGACGTCACTCACCCCGGCAACCGCGCTGGCGCCGAGTTCGCCGCTGACCGCAGCAATGGAAAACAAGCTGATCCTGGGTCTCTTCCTGCCGTTGCAGGAGGGCGCATGGAGCCCGTCGTCCGCGCCCCGTGACACCACCTGGACGTACGAGTACAACGCCAAATGCGCGATTGAAGCGGAGAAGTACGGCTTCGACCTCGCCTTCGGCCTTGGACAGTGGCTCGGCAAAGGCGGCTACGGCGGCGACACGAACTTCCGTGAGCACGAGCTCGATCCGCTCATCAGCTCGGCCGCACTCGCCGCCCAAACCTCGAAGCTGATGCTGATCAGCACCGTGCATGTTCTCTACGGTTGGCATCCGGTCCATCTCGCGAAGTACGGCGCATGCATCGACCACATCTCCGGCGGTCGCTGGGGCCTAAACGTCGTGACCGGCTACAAGCCCAGCGAGTACCGGATGTTCGGGCTCGACCCGATCGAGCACGACCTGCGCTACTCCATGGCGGCCGAATTCACCGACATGATGGAAATGCTCTGGGCGAGCGATGACAACGTGACGATGCAGGGCAAGCACTGGTCCATGCAGGACGCGCACATTTTGCCCAAGCCTGTCCACGGGCGTCCGGTCATGGTCAATGCCGCGTCCTCACCGGCTGGTCTCGAATACGCAGCGCAATACTCAGATCTGATTTTCATCACCAGCCCTGGTGGTGCGGATCCTAACCGGGCCGTCGAGACTCTGCCCGCACACAACAAGAAGATCAAGGACCTTGCCCGGGCACACGGTCGCGACGTTCGCACTGTAATCAACCCGCACGTCATTTGCCGCGAGACCGAGAAGGAAGCGTGGGCGGCATATCACGCCATCCTCGAGAACGAGGACCCCATCGCCGCGGACAATTTCGTCGCCGGGTTCACGGGCGGGGACAACACGTCCTGGCGTGGCCACAGTCGCGCACAGTGGGTAGTCGGCGGCAACGTCCACCTGGTAGGTACCCCCGAGCAGATCGTCGAGTGGTTCGTGAAACTGAACGACGCTGGTTGCGATGGCATGCAGGTGAACTTCTACGACTACCTGCCTGATCTGAAGATCTTTGGTGAGAAGGTCATGCCCCTGATGATCGAGGCCGGATTGCGGAAGGCAGGTGCGTGATGCAAACCAACACGGCCGAAGCCCCCTTCGCAGGGCTACGCGTGCTCGAATTCGGGCAGATAGCTGCAGGCCCATTCACCGGATCTCTGCTCGCCGATTTGGGAGCGGACGTCGTCAAAATCGAGCGCGCCGGTGACGGCGATGGCATGCGCCAGTGGCCCCCGTTAATGGATGCACCCGACGGACCGTCCCGCTACAGCGGCAACTTCGCATCCATCAACCGCAACAAGCGCAGCGTCGCATTCGATCTGAAATCGCCCGATGACAAAGCCTCGGTCCTCGAACTTGCCCGCACGGCCGATGTCGTCGTCGAGAATTTTCGTGCTGGAACACTAGATCGTCTCGGCCTAGGCTACGATGTGCTCGCCGACACCAACCCGAAGATCGTCTACTGCTCGATCTCCGGGTACGGCCAGATCGGACCCTATTCCCGGCGAGGCGCATTCGACGTCACCGTACAAGCCATCTCCGGGCTAATGAGCATCACCGGCGATGAACACGGCGATCCGGTAAAATGTGGAGTACCCGTTGGCGACTTCGTTGCCGGTCTTTACGCCGCATACACGATCGCAGCCACCGTGCATCGCGCGACACGTACCGGAATAGGCGGGCGAATCGACTGCTCGATGCTCGGCACACTACTCGGGATCTCGGCGCTACAGACCAGCGAGTATTTCGGCAGCGGTCGAGACCCACGCCGGCTGGGCTCAGCGCACCCCCGCAATGCGCCTTACCGAGCATTCCGTGCCGCAGACAAGAGCTTTGTGGTGGCAGCTGGAAACCACGACTTGTGGAAGCGATTCTGCGACGTCGTCGAGATGCCCCAACTGGTGAGCGACGAACGATTCCGAACCCAGGAGTTGCGGGCCCGCAACCAGGACACACTCACGCATGTACTCGCTGTCCGCTTTTTGGAAAAGAAGGCAGCAGCGTGGCTGATCACCTTCGAGGGGGCGGGTGTGCCTTGCGCGCCGATCAACACCTTCTCCGAAATCCTCGACGACCCACATGTCGCAGCGATGGGACTGGTTAAACCGCTGCGTCTGCCCAACGGAGTCACGACCGACACCATTAGCTTTCCTGTGCCGATCACAGGTCACGAAACAGAACTACGGACCCCTCCCATGCTGGGAGAACACAACGACGAAGTAATGAAGGAGTGGCTCGATGAACGTTGCGATCGATGATTCCAAAATGACTGGCGATGTGCGCGTCGAACGATCCCGAGAGGTCGTCACCGTAACGATCGACCGGCCAGGACGGGCGAACTCGCTCGACGCGGCCACAGTCGAACAACTCCTGGAGGTGCTCGAGAACGTGAGCGCCGAAGACACCCGGGTACTTGTACTGCGAAGCGAAGGCCGCCATTTTTGTGGTGGCTTCGACATGGAGGGTGTTCTGGACGGCTCTGAGGGAGACCTGCTACTCCGCTTCGTCCGAATCGAACAACTACTCCAACGGCTGCGCCGGGCACCGTTTCTCACCGTCGCCTGTGTGAGCGGGAAAGCGGTCGGGGCCGGCGCCGACATCGTCGCTGCCTGCGGTTACCGACTGCTGGATCCGGGAACCTCGATGAGACTTCCGGGATTCAGGTTCGGGGTGGCCCTCGGTACTCGACATCTTGCCGCGATCGTCGGATCCCACGTGGCCCGAGATCTCCTCTTGGAGTCTCGCGATGTAGATGCCTCGACAGCCTTGCGATTAGGGCTTGCGACCGTCATTGTTCCGCGCGAGCACCAGCAGGCAGAGGTAGAGAAGATCGTCGCAGCCACAACTGGTCTCGATACGCCATCGGTGACCATG
Source organism: Rhodococcus sp. JS3073 (assembly GCF_026810085.1). NCBI lineage: Bacteria > Bacillati > Actinomycetota > Actinomycetes > Mycobacteriales > Nocardiaceae > Rhodococcus > Rhodococcus sp. JS3073. The sequence continues at coordinate 1,296,664 of NZ_CP113952.1, forward strand.
GTGCTCAACCGTACTTCGATCGCGTCGGACGCAGACGACGCTGCCGACATGGCGACGCTAGTGACCTCGCTGACCAGGCCAGGTCTGCGCAGACGGCTTGCTCACTACTTGGACGGTGCTCGTGGGTAAGAGTTCATTCCTCGCAGCAGGGTGCCTTCGCGGCAGTTGATCGGCCTGAGCCGACATACCGAGCCGATGTGGAGTGTCTGAATCACGATGACACGGCGACGCAGACACTCCACACCGGACAGACAGCAGTCAGCAGCATCAACCGTGCGGCAGAGCGTGGCGATGAACCGAGGAGGCCACGATGACGTTAGAGGAATGGGCGCCCGCATGTCGTTGCCATGTTGGACTGCCCATATCGGCCGCCTTGCGGTCCCGACTCGTCCGTGCCTCGAGTAGATCCACCTCGTTGTCCCCCCGGGCAGGTGGATTGACCCATCAACAGTCGAGGCGGTAACCAAACACGACAACGGCACTCGGCGTTCCTTCCCACACGATCCCACCCACGCCACGGCTCAGGCGTCATTGGTCCAGTGTCCCCACACGCAGTACGGAGTATGAGATGAAATCACGCGTCGCAATCGGCGTTGCTGTGCAGGCAATAGCGGAAGGCCGCATGGTCTTGGTCGCCGACGACGAGGACAGGGAGAACGAGGGAGACCTCGTGATGGCGGCCGAACACCTCGATACCGACGACATGACATTCCTCCTTCGCCATGGCAGCGGAATCGTATGCACACCGATGTCGAACGAGATCGCAGATCGCCTCAAGTTGGACTTCATGGTGGAAGTCAATACTGACAACCACGGCACCGCTTTCACGGTCACGGTCGATGCTAACGGAGCGGGAACGGGCATCTCGGCGAAAGACCGTACAAGAACAGTCCACTCTCTTGCCTCACCAGACACCCGTCCCGAAGATCTGCGGCGTCCCGGTCACGTGTTCCCGTTACGCGCTCGGCCGGGGGGTGTCCTGGAACGCGATGGGCATACCGAGGCGTCCGTCGACCTGGTGCGGATGGCCGGTTGCCGTGAGGTTGCGGTGATAACTGAGCTTGTTGCCGACAATGGTGTCCCTATGTCCGGGCAGACCCTCGCCGCATTCGCGGTCGAACACAACATCCCCATGATCACGATCGCTGACCTCATCGCGCATCGCCGGAACACCGAGACGACCGTCAGATTCGGTGGCTCAGCTAATCTCCCAACCGATTACGGCCACTTCGAGGTACGTTCCTACCTGTCAACCGCAGACGGCGTCGAGCACCTGGTCCTCACTCACGGTGATATCAAAGAGGTCGCACTAGGGTCCAGCGGTCTGTTGACGCGGATCCACAGCGAGTGTTTGACCGGGGATCTCATTCGATCCCGCCGATGCGATTGTGGCCACCAGCTCGACGCAGCGCTCCAGGCCATCGTCGCGGAAGAGGTCGGTGTGCTGATCTACATGCGGGGGCATGAAGGACGTGGCATCGGACTCGGTCGCAAGCTGTCTGCATATGCTCTACAAGAGGCTGGATGCGACACCGTTGAAGCCAACCTACGGTTGGGCCTTCCCGTAGACAGCCGCGATTTCAGTGTGGCCGCAGCGATACTTCAGGACCTCGGAGTCGACAAGATCCGGCTGATCACCAATAACCCGAACAAGGTGGAGGCAGTACGGTCCGGCGGAATACAAGTCGCCGAACGGGTCGAGCTGCCCCCGGCCGTGACCCCGGACAATCTGAGCTACCTGCGCACTAAGCGAGACCGCATGGGCCACCTTCTCGACCTTCCCCGGGCATTGCCCTCATAGAAGCCGAGACGGGTATTCTGGTGCGTTCCCAATCACGGTGCAAGGCTAGCAGTTGCGCCTGGGCCGCCGTGAAGCCTGCTGTGAGAAGGGATCCGAAATCCCAACGGCGACGTCGCCTGCCCGGAGCCACCACAACGTACCCCAAGCAAAGTGAACCAAACGGCGTCATTCGCCTCTACCCAGTCTCGGAGCCGACGCATGCCACGGACCAAGAACGAGCGCCTTCGCTCAATAACCCAGATGATGAAAGGGAAAGTGCTCGACGCTGCCTCCACCGTGGACGCTCTGCAGCGTGTGCTCGAACCAGGAGACCGGGTCGCTCTCGAAGGTAACAACCAAAAGCAAGCAGATTACCTGTCTCGGTCACTCGCACAGGTAAGTACCCGTCGCATCCACGATCTTCACATGGTGATGCCGTGTATCACGCGCCAGGAACATCTTGATCTGTTCGAGTCGGGGCTCGCACGCCGCGCGGATTTTGCATACTGCGGACCAATGTCACAGAAGGTTGCACGAGCGATTACTGAGGAAACGCTTCAGACGAACGCAATCCAAACTTACCTTGAGCTGTATGCACGGATGTACCTCGATCTGGCCCCCCAGGTGGCGTTGGTGGCCGCGGAAATGGCCGACACTGATGGCAATCTCTACACGGGCGCCAACACGGAAGAAACGCCGGTAATCGTGGAGGCCAACGCGTTTCGCGGAGGTGTAGTGATCGCACAAGTGAACAAAATCGTCAATACCGCGGACCTGCCCCGCGTCGATATACCCGGCTCGTGGGTAGATGTCGTAGTCGAGGCCGACCGCCCCTATCACCTCGAGGCGCTGTTCACCCGGGACCCTGCAAAGATCACCGACACGCAGGTATTGATGGCGATGGCCGCCATCCGCGGAGTGTACGAGCGCCATTCGGTGACGTCTTTGAACCATGGCATCGGATACAACACGGCAGCGATCGAATTACTTCTTCCGACATACGGTGAGTCATTAGGGCTGAGAGGAAAAATCTGTCTCGACTGGGCCGTCAATCCCCACCCCACACTCATTCCTGCGATCGAGACCGGCTGGGTGAGATCCGTGATGCCGTTCGGCGGGGAGGTCGGAATGAACGACTACGTCAATGCCCGGCCCACGGTCTTCCCCGTTGGAGCGGACGGCACACTGCGTTCGAATCGAATGGCCGCTCAAACGGTAGGACTCTACGGCACTGACATGTTCATCGGTTCGACGCTGCAAATAGACTCCCTTGGGAACTCCTCGACTGTGACCGCCGGCCGGGTCACGGGATTCGGCGGAGCCCCGAACCTTGGGAACAACCCTGGAGGGAGACGGCACAGCTCACCAGCATGGGCTAGCATGGCCGAATCAAACGACGGCCGCGGGCGCAAGCTGGTTGTACAGATAGTGCAGACCCAAAGCAGCAAAGGCGTTCCACATTTCGTCGAGTCACTAGACGCCGTACAGGTAGGTCGCGAGGCAGGGTTCGATGCTGCACCGATAATGATTTATGGTGACGACATCACTCACATTGTCACCGAACAAGGTGTCGCCTACCTGCACAAGGCCAGAGATCTCGAAGAGCGGAAAGCTGCCGTGTCCTGGGCAGCTGGAGCGACGCCGCTCGCGTTGTCCCGAGATCGATTGAGAGATGAGCAGATGCGGCGGGACGGTCTTATCGCAGCCCCCGAGGACATCGGTGTCAATCGAGGAGATGCGAGCAGAAAGCTACTGGCCGCGCAAACATTCGACGATCTCGTCACCTGGTCGGACGGTCTGTACCTCCCGCCCGTCAGGAGGGTGTAGATGTGTCAGCAGTCAGTACCGCCATCGTCCCGATAGTCCTGCTTCTCGTACTCGGTCTCACCCTGCGACGTCACGTGTTGACCGACACCGCGTTCTGGCGCGGACTCGAGTCCCTGACCTACTTCGTGTTCACCCCGGCACTATTCGTGCACTCGCTCGCCGACGTCGACCTCACCACGGTGCCGGTCCTGCCGATCGCCGCCGCGGTAATCGTCCCGGTCGCGGGCATGACCGGTATCCTGATCGTGTGCCGGCGCCCGCTTCGCCTCGACGGCCCGGCACTGACGTCGATGATCCAGGGCAGCACACGCCTCAACACCTATATCGGCCTGAGTCTCGTGTTCGCGCTGCACGGCCAGGACGGGGTGGCGACATTCGCACTCGCCGCCGCGGTGATGGTGCCGACGGTCAACATCGTGTGTGTGACCGCGCTGTCCGTCTTCGGTGACCAGGACAGTCAAGCAAGCCGTGTCCCCCTGGTACGGGCGTTGGGCACCAACCCTCTGGTCTTGGGATGCCTCGCGGGATTGCTGCTTAATCTGCTCGCTGTGAGGCTTCCCGCGTACGCCGCATCGACGATCTCGACGCTTACGGCACCGACCCTGGCCTGCGGAACCTTGGTTGCTGGCGCGTCCGTAGAGGCTGGCCTGCGACGCACGGACCTCCCGCACGTGGCACTCGCGTCGATCCTCAAACTCGGGGCCCTCCCGCTCGCTGCGGTCGGCATCGGCGCTCTGCTCGGTGTCCGCGGCGTCGCGCTCGACAGCGTCATCATCATCTGCGCGGTACCCACGGCGCCGTCCGCGTACATCCTCGCCACACGGATGGGCGGCAATGCTCAACTGATGGGTTCGATCACCGCTGTGCAGACGATCCTTGCGCTCGCGACTCTGCCGCTCATCCTGACTGCGCTCGGGACCTGACCCGACCATGCTGTTGCGCCGGTAACCGCAATGGCAGGCGGTGCGCAACGGGCGAGCGGAGTATGTCAAGCGAGCCCCCGGAAGCGGCGACGAGTGCCGCCCCGCTCATGACAATTTCACGGTTGGGATGGCACATTCCGCACACCATGCCGGGCGGCATCGCAGTTTGCAAGCCCTCGATTGTCAGGAGGTGAAACTATCGGTTCAGCGCCCGGAAAACGGACTCACGGCGACCAGGCGACGGCCAGTAATCCGGATTGTCGGGCACCACGGCTACCATCACGACATAGAAAACAGGTGCGAGCGCCGCGCTCGCAAGTCCGCTGGCAGTAACGGCGCCAGCAAGTGCGATCCGCCAAGTCTCGATCTTGGGTACCACGAGTAAGTCGGAGATCTGGGCCCGGCGCGCAACGGTATCCAAACCGAAATGAATGTGAGGTATGGAGTTCTCAACGACCAGTATCTGGATTGGTCAGTCACCCTTACGCCCGACGCGGCGACCGCGACGAGTTCTGGCGTACCCAGAAGCAGCTCGAGCGCCGCAAGATCGAGTCGGTAGCGATCACCCCTACAGCGATTCAAAGGCAGACCTTCGACGTCGACACCCCGAGATGCAGGCGCAGCGCGATCCGCTCGGACACCAACGCCGCCAGCCGATGCGTGGCTGAGCGCCACCAGATCGGCATTGTGATGGCGGCCGGCGCCGACCGGACCGTCCTGGACATGTTGCCACCGCGCCCGTGAGGGCCGGCCGAGCCCGGAGTGGGTTTCGACGGGCGGATGGGGGTGTCTCCGGGAGCGAAGTTGTGATGGTGGGTGCGGGCGGCGTCGGCTGCGAGGCCGAGCGGCCTGCGGGTGTGGTCGGAGAATCTCTCCGAAGCATTTCGTCCTAGATGGTTGATTCCTTGAAGGCGTGTCGTTGCGGGGGTGGTAGGCGGAGGGTTTCCAAGATCAAAGCGTGACCAAAGAACTGGAAACCCTCCTGACCGAACTCTATGTCCTCATCGATGATCATGTCGTCGAACCCCGCTCCGGGCGGGGCCGGCGACCCGCGCTCTCCGATGCCGAACTGCTGACTCTGGCGGTGGCCCAGGTGCTGCTCGGATTCCACTGCGAGCGCCGCTGGATCCGGCACGCCCATCACGACACCGAGTTGCGCGCAATGTTCCCCTACCTTCCCGGCCAGTCGGGGTACCACATACGGCTCAAATCTGCACGAGGGTTGCTGTGCAAGGTGATTCGTGTTCTCGCCGAGGTCACCCCGTCGTGGTTCGACGACCTGTGGATCACCGACGCCACCCCGGTACCGTGCGGGATGTCCCGGGAGACGGTGAAACGCTCGGATCTGGCCGGGCACGCAGGGTACGGCTACTGTGCCTCCCACTCGCGGTACTACTGGGGCCTGAAGCTGTACCTGGTCTGCGCCGGCGACGGGATGCCCATTCATGTGGTGCTTGGCGCACCCGAAGATCGGCGAACGCGACGTCGTCGCGGCACTGCTGGACCGCAACCACCACCTGATCCGTTCCGGGCAGGTGCTGCTCGCCGACAAGGGCTTCTCGGGCAAAGAGTTCGCCGCCACCACCGCGGCGATGGGTCTTCGCCTATTACGGCCGGACCGCAAGGACGAAACCTACAAGAACGGCAACCTGGGCGGGGTGCGGCAGTGGATCGAATCGGTCGACCACACCTTGAAAGGGCAGCTTGGCCTGGAGGAACACGGCGGCCGCACCACCCATGGGGTCTTCACCCGCGTCGCCCAACGCCTGCTCGCGATGGCTGCTGGGATCTGGCACAACTGGAACACCGGCACCCCCGCCAAGCGATCATTGATCGCCTATGACCACTGACTCCGTCCAAGGAATCAACCATCTAGGCAATCGCCACAGCGCGACGCGAAACTGATACTGCTGGATGCACTGCTGGCTCATCCTGGGACTCAGCGTCGGGGGTGTTCATAGGTCTTGATGAGGTCCTTGGTCGCCGCGAAGGCTGGACTCCACGGCGAGCCACGGATCGGAAACACGGGGGACGAGTTGGACCTCATTCCCCTCGCGGGGTTATGACGTGTAAGGACAAGACATGTTTGACTCATCGTAATCAGGACACAGTCGACAGGTCACCGCTTTCGGAGACCGTGGCGCGTGCCTTCAGCTCAGCCGCTCGAATCCGATTCCGCCGTTGCCGCCCGTGTGTCCGTGGAGATCCGACGACGCGCCGTCACCGAGGTGCGTGACGGCGCACCCATCGTCGACGTTGCCGAACGGTTCGGGGTCACCCGGCAAACGGTCACCACATGGCGTAAACGATACGAAACCGCAGGCCTCGATGGACTGTCCGAGATCTCGCGCCGACCCCATTCGAGCCCGAGACGTATCTCGCCCGACGTCGAGGCCCTGATCTGCGAGATGCGCCGTCACCACCGACGGTGGGGAGCGCGGCGCATCGCCTACGAATTGCACCGGGAAATCGGTGATCGTGCCCCGTCCCGCTCGACGATCCACCGAGTCCTGGTGCGCAACGGGCTCGTCAATCAACAAGAACAGCAACACAAACGAGTCTACAAGCGGTGGGAGCGAGAAGCGCCGATGCACCTGTGGTCGCTCTGGTTCCGTAGCTGGTACGCCACGTTGACGCGGGTAACCAGGCCGGCGACCAGATTGGCGAATACCACTTCGGGTACGTCGAATCCGACCATCAACATGACCGGAGTCGCGATGAGTGCGGTTCCGAAGCCGGTGGCGCCTCCGATGATCGAGGCGATGCCGATACACAGGGCGCCCACGAGGAGCAGCGTCATCGCGACTCCCTTCCCATTCGGGCAGCACACTCGCGCACAGGTGTGATGCTCAGGTGGCCAGGGATTGACCGCACTCACGAGCGACGTCAGCTCGATGTCGATGCTGCTGCATCCGCGCGAGAGCATTCAATGAGGACATGCCTTGCAGGATCGGTCCCAACGCTATCGCGCCCCTGAGCGGCTGGGCAATCTTGTAGCCGATGTTCCCGGTATCGACATTGGGGAAGACCAAGACATTCGCCCGGTCGGCGACTCGCGAACCGGGCGCTTTGGACGCGCCGATCTCGGCGACCAGGGTGGCATCGAATTGCAGATCTCCGTCCACGTGCAACTGTGGGTCCCGGACGCGCACCAATTCCGCGGCCTCGCGGGCTTCGCCACTCGCCGATGGCTGGGCGCTGCCTGCTCAACGACAATCGCAGCGATCGGAGTCTGCTCGGGGAGCTGAAGTGGGTGGCGCTGGCGGCCAGCGCGATGTCGACCAGTTCGTCGACCGTGGGGTCGGGTACGACGGCGCAGTCGGAGAACGTCCGCTGCCGGCCGTCCGGTAACAGCATCAGGATCGAGCTGGGAAGGGTGGTCGAACCCGGTGCGAGCCCGACGATGCGCAGCCCGGCCCGCAGCACGTTGGACGTCGGCCTGCTCGCACCCGCGACGCAGGCATCGACCACTCCGGCGCGCATAGCCGCCGCGGCGAGGCACACCGGGTCGGACAGAGCCGACTCGATCCGGTCGCGATACCTGGCGAACCCCGATTCGACGGCGTCGCGGATCGCGGTATCGATGGCCGCCTCGGCGATGTCGACGACGAGTTCCTCGGCCAAGGGGATACCCGCGACCTCGGTGATACGCCCGATGACGTCCCGCCGCCCGAACAGACGGGGGGAAACGACACATTCGTGGTGCAGATCGTGGGTTGCACGTCTGTCGACCGTGGCCGCCACGAGCATCGGGTCGCCCTGTCAGCGAAGCGTCCGGGGAGTAAGCCGCGATGGCTGTGGAATCGATGAGTACGTCTGATACCGAAGCGATGGGTCTGGACCGCGACGACGTTCACCTCGACGACTCGCTCCTGATCGTGCGGCGCTCAAAGTTCGACAAGTCCCGGCAGGTTCCGTTGCACCAGACCACCACTGATGCGCTTGAGGACTACGCACGCCGACGTGATGATCTGTGCCCGCACCCGGCCGTGCCGTGTTTCTTCCTCTCCGGCGCCGGCACGCGACTCAACCACACCAACGTGAGCAAGACCTTCGCCGGCCTCCTCGCCGCCGCCGGCGTCGTGGCGCCACTGGGTCGGCGTCGCCCCCGACCCTACGACCTACGCCACAGTTTTGCTGTCGCGACGTTGGTCGCCTGGTATGCCGACGACGTCGCCGTGCCGGCGCGGCTACCGGCACTGTCCACTTACCTGGGGCGGATTCAACCGGTCGTCGCAACACTGTGTCGTGGGGGCGAGTGTAGTTGTTCGGCAAAGACTTCCGCTGGGGAATTCCAACGGTGGATCTTTCGGGGGCGGTTGTTGAGCGCGTCGGCGACCGCATAGAGTTCGCGACGACCGTATCGGGACAGATCAGTTCCATTCGGGAAGTACTGCCGCAGCAGTCCATTGGTGTTCTCATTCGTTCCGCGCTGCCATTGACTGTAGGGATCGCAGAAGTAGACGCGGATACCGGTTGAGGCGGTCAGCTCGGCATGCCGCGCCAGTTCCCTTCCCCGATCCCATGTCACGGATCTGCGTAGGTGCTCGGGCAATGGTGTCAGCGTCGCGGCGGGCGCATGTCGAGGTATGCATTTCCGATCACCTCGGTGGTGTCGGCGTGGCGAGCCTGCAGGGCGCTGGGCAACACGATGTGAGTGGCACCGCACACGTTGCGGGTGCACAGTCACGGTGACGGTGCCCGGCGAGCGGACGGTGCGGGCACGCCCGGACCCCCACTTGGCCACGCTGCCTCGGCGCCGCGGGCAGCGCATGGCACCCGCAGCGTGATAGGCATCGGCCTTCTCGGGCCGGCGATTGACGATCACTGACGATGGCTCCGCTCATGGTGGGACCAGTCTTGACTACCACACCAGATCACGCCAGTGGCCAGTTCGTGTTGGTAGCAGCGCTTCTCACGACATGACGTCACACCGGATGCCGACGAGGCCGCCTCCGTCACCACGCAGTCGTCGGTCAGCGCTCCGCGCAACGGCAACGATCTGGATCCTCGTTCTTCGAATTCACCTTCCGATTCAATCGACGCAGGTCACGAACTCGCGGGATGCTGTTCTACCGGTTGCTGCAGCAGAGCGTCAACACCGATCCCTACCCTCTCGCCGAGCTCATCGGCGGCACCGCAGCCGGCCACCATGTCGAGCATGGGGACGTGGACCCCTTGTCCAGCAATGCAGTCGGCGAATTCTGATCAATCAGTCCACTTAAGCAGATAAGCAGGACGTGCGTCGGATGATCGACTTCCACAACAGCCAAGTCGAGGACTACGCCGCATACTGCATGGCGCCGTCTGCCTCGTCGATCCGCCGACACGTTCGACGTGGAGGGGAAGCGCGCGTACGCCCCACCGACGCGTTGCGGAACCTGTACGCGCTGCTGGTGCGGGCGGGTGTGGTCGAGATCGTCGACTGAACCGGCCGGGTGCGAGCAGCGGTTGCTGTTTCGGCGGAACGGCGATGGGTAGGAAACGATTGTATCGTAAGGCATTCTAGCACAACATAATACAGTCATCGCGTGTTGCTGCGACAGCAGGGTCGAGATCATTGCGGCGGGCCCGGCCGCCGGTCACGGTTCGCAGCCCCTTCCATGGCCTCGAGGAATACCTCGGGAACCGAAGCCCATTCGTCGTTCCATCGGCCAGCCCGCTGATCGTCGCGGAGTGCGACCAGCAGTGCCGCCACTTCTTCGCCCCCATCGAGCAGATACCGGTTCATGCCCTGCCCCGCGCAGATCGCCGCAGCCTCGGCCAGATGCGCCTTTGCCTCCTCGACCCGACCGTCGGCGGCCAGGCAGGTCACGAGGAGCCTGGTTGCCGCCAGCATGGCTCGGCGACGTCCCGTGCCGGTGAGGGACTGCCACCATTGCCGGGCCCAGGCCACGGCGCGGGCCGTGTGCTCCGGGGACCGCTTCGCGAGCAGGGACCGGATCGCGGTGTCGTCCTCGATCTGCGCGGTGACCTGACCGATGCCATCCGCCGACGGCGCCCTGGATGTGTCGCGGGGGCGGGACACGGCGAGGGCACCGGCGGGAAGGCCCAGCAGGATGCGCTCGTTGTCGATGCGGGCGCGCAGCCGATCGAGTGCGAGGAGTTCCGCGGTGCGGGCCCCGTCGGCCAGGTAGTCGGCGGCCGCGATACGGTCGCCGCGCCACGCCTTGATCCGAGCGCCGACGACATAACGCGCGATCATGAAATCGACGACCCCACCTTCGGATCCGAGCTGGTAGCTCTCGTCGATCAGGCGTTCGGCTTCGTCGATCCGGCCCTGCGCATACCGCAGTTCACCGAGCAAGGCGCCGGCGAGCCGGGTCGCGTGCGAGTGCGCTCCGCCGGCCCGCCGGGCCACCTCCAGCGCGTTCGTGAAGTTGTCCTCCACCGCCGCAAGGTCGAGTTGTTCGTAGGCGGCGATCCCGGCGAAGGCGTACCCGTACATGACGCTGAAAGGACCGTTCGTGCGCCCGTGGTAAGTACGTGCCCAGTCCTGCACCTTCGTTGCCGCCGCGTAATCGAATCGGTAGATGAGGCAAAAGGTCTTGACGTTCGCGGCCACCGAAACCGTCCAGGGACGCAAGGTCTCCGGTCTGGTGAGCGCTTCCTCCACCAGTGCGTCGACGCCGTCGATCCGGTCGGCATAGATCTCGAGAACGCCCTCGGCGACCAAGGCTTCGACCCGAATGCTGTCGCGCTCGGTATCGGGAAGCGTGCTCTTGTCGAGAGAGGGCCGGATGTGGTGGAGCGCCCCTTGGGCTTGGTCCGCGCGTTGGAGCAGAATGTTGGCCCACGCGACGGCGAGTTGAAGCGGTGCGCTGTCCCCGACGACCAATGAAGGCAGTTTGGCGACGAGCCCCAACAGCGTCGACATCTGCGAATGCTCGAGCAGGTAGGTTCCGTTCTTCTCGACAAGAGCGACGGCCCGGTGCTCATCTCCGGCAGCAAGGGCGTGGTCGACGGCCTCGCTGAGGAACCGGTGGTCGGCGAACCACCGCGATGCTCGGCGATGTAATTCGTCGATGCGGTCAGGCCGGCCGCGTTCGAGGCGGCGGCGAAGATACTCCGCAAAGAGGTGGTGATAACGGAACCACTCGCCCTCCTCATCGATCCTGCGAAGGAACAAATCACGCTGCTCGACCTCTTCCAGCCGTATCTGCCCGTCCGGAACGGACGCGAGCGTCGAGGCGAGATCGCCACTGACCCGCCCAGTGATCGACGTGGCCATCAGGAAGTCGAGGAGAGCGGGCTCGAGGGTACCGAGGACGTTCTCGGCCAAGAACTCCCCGATCGCGTGATGGCGTCCCGACAAGCTTCCGATCATCTCGGTCGGGTCGTCGCACCCGCGCAGGGACAACGACGCCAGTTGCAGCGCCGCCACCCAGCCGTCGGTCGAATGCGTCAGATTCTCCACATCGTGTTGTCCCAGTGGCAGCCCACCCAGGTCGACGAGGAACGTTCGCGATTCGGAGGGATCGAATCGCAATGCCGCGGCATCTATTTCGAGTACTTCATTGCGCACCTGCATCCGGCTGAGCGGTAAGCCGGATCGTGTTCTGCTGGTCACGATGACCTGAAGTTGCGCACAACAGTTGTCGAGAAGGAAGCCGATGGCGGCCTGGGTTTCGAGACTGCTCACGCGGTGCCAGTCGTCGATGACAACCGCCACCGCGTTCCCGCTGCGGTCGATCTCGTTGATCAGCGTCGACAGGACGTAACGTTCGGCTTGGTCACCATGCTCTTCGAGGGCCTGGCCGAGTTCCCTGGCCAGGGTGGGGCGCACCTGCCGAATTGCCTCGACCAGGTGTGAGAGGAACCAGACGACGTTGTTGTCGTCCGGGTCGACGGAGAGCCACGCGACCGCTATTCCCTCCTCCACCAGCAACTCGCGCCACTGCGCGGCGAGAGTCGTCTTGCCGTACCCGGCGGGGGCATGGATCAGCGTCAGGTGCCGTCCCTTGCCCATACGGAGGAGATCGACCAGGCGGCGGCGCTCGACCAGGGGCCGGTTCGGGGCCGGTGGCCGGTACTTCGTCGACGGAGTGGGTGGCGTCAGTACCGTCTCCGCCCGGATCTGGCCGGAGCCGGTCATCATCTCCGCGAGTGGTGATTGCGCCTGAGTAGCGTCGCCTACGGGTTGTTCCCCCCTGGTGAGCGCCGGCAGCGCCATGTCCACGACGACGAGGCCGTTGCCCTCCTCGGCTCGGCGCAGCTCTTCCCCGAACGCGAGTGCGCTCGCGGGACGGTTGCCCGGCACCGGTTTCATCGCGTGCTCGATCGCGGCGGAGACGTCACGCGGGATGCCCGATTCGTGCAGGTCGGGCACCTCATGGGCGCTGATCCGCAAGAATTGGGCAACGAGCTGCTCACCCTCCCGGCGTTGGAATGCGGCGTGCCCGGTGATCGCGCAGAACAGTGTGGCGCCGAGGCTGTAGACGTCGGAGGCGGGAGTGGGCGATTGTCCTTTGAGCACCTCGGGCGCGGTGTAGGCAGGGGATCCGGTGATGACGCCTGTCGATGTTTCGAATCCGCCGGCGATATGAGCGATCCCGAAATCCGCCAGCTGTGGTTCTCCGTAATCGGTGAGCAGGATATTCGCGGGTTTGACGTCGCGGTGCAGCAGGCCCAGCCGATGCGCGGTCTCGAGCGCACCCGCCATCTTCACCCCGAGCGGAAGCGACTCACGCCAGTCGATCGGGCCCAGCTGGCGAATCCGCGACTCCAGCGATCCCAGTGGGTGGTATTGCATCACGATGTAGGGTCGCCCACCGCGGGTCGTGCCGTAGTGGTGGATGTTCACGATGTTCGGGTGGCCAGACAAGCGGCCCATGGCGCGTTGCTCACGCAGAAATCGTTCGAAATTGTCGGGGTTCAGATCCGCCGTGAGTACCTTGACGGCCACGGTCCGGTCGAGGGAGCGTTGCAGGCAGCGGAGCACGACACCGAATCCGCCCCGGCCGACCGTCGTCGCGTTCTCGAAGCCTGCCGCTTCCAGGTCCGCGGCAAGAACCGTATCGAAGGCACTCACGCCCCCAGATGTTTCAGGATCGGCCATGACTGCAGTCCTCGGCCACCGGAGTACGACCACCGACGATGCCCGTGCGCAGATCCTCGTCGGACGAGTCGGCGACTGCCAAGTGCGGAACCATATGACCACCTCACGCGACGCACCCCGAGCCAATGCTATCGCCGGTCAGGACCAACAAGGGAAAGACAGAAGCGGCCTCCGTCGGCCGGACCATCTGGAGTCAGTGTCTTTCCAACGGTGAAAATGCCCTCGACAGGTAGGCCACCGCCCGGCGCATCACCTCCGCCTCCTACTCGAGCAGCCGGATCCGCTTGCATGCTTCTCCGAGCTCGTCCGACTCGTCCTTGCTGACACCGGGACGCTTCCCGTCCTCGACGTCGGTCTTGCACAGCCAGTTCAACAGGCAGGACTCTTCAGATCCCGAAGTTCTTCCGAACTCTTCCGGATGCGGCTTCGGCATGGCGATCATCCTTCCACCGTGAGGGGCAGATCCCTCACAGGCCAGATGTCAACCAAAGCCGGGGCAGTCCCTTGTGGGTGGATGTGTTGTGCCTCGCGTGTGCGCGTTAGTGAGTACTTCGCAACGAAAGATATTGATTAGGAACGTTAGTACTGGGAGGTAGGGTGTCAGCGTCCGTGGTGTGGGGATGGGTTGTGCCCGCGGGGGTGGGTAGGTGGGATCGGGTGCGGTGGCGTACGAGGCGTCGGTGGGCGCGGCTGCGGCGGTGTGGGGCCGCCGCGGTCGGCGTGTGATGGGGGAGTGCGTCGATGATGTCTTTCGGGAAGCTGAGTGTTCCAAGGTTGCTTGGGGTCGTTGCCGCCGTGGTGGAGTTCGGCGCGCCCTGTATTCGTGGGCGCGGAGTGTTGGGTCGTGTTCGAGTTCGTGGATTGCCGGGCTACCTTGCCGCGGCCCACGAAGGATGCTGTGGTGCAGGCACCACAGCAAACAAGCAGGAGGCCTCGGTCAGCAATCGACCGCACGGTCGTCGCGCACCTGGGGAGACGATCACATGGAAGCGGTGGTGCGGTCCGCGATGACCCAATCGAAAGCATGGGCACGGGAGCGGGCGCCCTGGGCCGCTTTCGAGCGGGGGGCCTCGCCGAGTTCGGCGAGGAGTCTTTCGGAGGTTTCGACGATGCGGGCGAAGGCCGGTGGGTCGAGGTAGGTGGGGCGGGTGGCGAACAGGATGTCTTCGGTGGCGGTGTTGCCGCTGGCGCCGGGCGCGAACGGGCAGCCGCCGAGTCCGCCGAGGGCGCCGTCGACGACATCGGCTCCGGCGGTGATGGCGGCGAGTGTGTTGGCTACCCCCATCCCCCAGGTGTCATGGCCGTGAAAGACGGTGCGGCGTTCGGGGAACAGTGCTTGGGCGTGGTGCACGAGGGAGGTCACCTGGGCGGGGACGGCTTGCCCGAGGGTGTCGCACAGGACGGTCTCGTGAGTGCCGTCGGTGCGAGAGTCGGCGACGATGTCGAGTACTCGTTGCTCGCGAACCGGCCCGTCGAAGGGGCAGGTGAAGGCGGTCGCGATGCACAACTGGATGCGGCCGTCGACCTCGCGGGTGGTCTCGATCGCAGTGGGCATTGCAGTGAGGCTGTCGTCGGTGCTGCGGCCGATGTTCGCCTGGTTGTGGGCGTCGGAGGCGGACAGGCAGTACTGGAAGTTCCTCGCGCCTGCCGCGGCGGCCTTGTCGACGTGTCGTGGAGTGGCCACCCACACCCAGCAGCGGGCGAGCTCCTCCGGGGTCAACTCGGCGATGACCTCGAGGGTGTTGGCCATCGGCGGGACGAGGTCGGGGCGGGCCAGCGAGCCGATCTCCAACTCGGGCACACCGAGGTCGAGGAGGGCGCGGATGATCGCGAGCTTGCGGCCGGTGGGGAGCATCTTGCCGGTCAGCTGCAGGCCGTCACGCAAGGTCACATCCCGCAACGCGGCTCGGGGTTGGTCGGTCATGCGTGGCTCCCATCGAGGTAGCGGGCGCGGATCTCGGCGGTGTGTTCGCCGAGGTCGGGTCCGACGGTGCGGACCGGGAGGGACTTGCCGCCGATCACGGGGACAATGCCGGGGAAGCCCACCTGCTTGGGTTCGTCGTCGCCGATGTCGACGGGGAAGTGCTGGATCATCTCTCGGGCGGCGTACTGGTCGTCGGCGGCGGTGAAGATCGGCCCGGACGGCACCCCGGCTTCGTCGAGGATCTTCAGCGCCAGGTCACGGGGGTGACGGATTGTCCAGGCTCCGATGGCCTGGTCGAGTTCGTCGCGGCGGCGCCACCGGCCGTCGTTGGTGGAGATCGCATCGCGCGCGGGCCCGCAGCGTAAGCAGGTTCGTGGGTGCACTGATCGGACTGTTGCCGATGGGAGCAGCGAGTGTGAACGGCTACGCACGGTGCTCGAATGGCCGGCGGGACCCCGCCGGCACAGCTGTCCCGGCTCGGCATGCCCGGAGTTGAGGAGCCGCGCATGCGGGGGCCGGGGAGTCTCTACCCGAAGTAGCTGTCACGCAATGAAGCAGTGCGCGATTATCTTCCGGGTGGTCGGCAATTGTCGCCCCGGTGTGGACAGCCTCGCTCATTCGGGAAGTCGGCGTCCCTCGAAGCACGTCGAGTAAGTCCCGGCGCGCAGCTGACGAGCCGTGCTGCCGTGCGCACCCGGCTGATGTTGGTCCGCGATGCCGCGGTCCGGGTGCTGTCCGGTTCGCCCCGGGCGGGGTGACACTATTCGACACCACGGCAGTGTGAACCCTGGGTAAAGCTCCTTGCGGGGAAGGGCGGAGCGGTCGATGTGTCCGGGGGTGTCTGCGAGGCTGGACGGACCGCCGCAATGACATTCGGAGTCCCATGAGCACTCACCCACCACACAGTGAACCCGGTACCGCCGATTCCCCGATCGGCGATGCTCTCCTCTGGCTGGGCGGCGGCCAGGCGAACGACCGCGCCGAACCCGTCGAGCGCACCACATACCAGGTCACCGGGCTGGTCGTACTGGCCAACGCACTACTCGCCTGGGTAGTCGCCACCATGGCCGTTGCAAACGCGACAGCCTGGCCAGTCCTCACGCTGCCGCCGTTCACCGTGATCTTCGGTCTGCTGATGGGCGCCCTGGCCCGCACCCTTGCCAGCGGGCGGCAGGTTCGATGGTCCGGGTTGGTGGGCCGCGCGGCGGTCGCACTGTTCATCGGGGCGGTGCTCGGTGAGCTGGCCTTCATCGGCATCACCGCCGGACCGATCGACCGGATACTCGATGACCGGGCCGCCGCGCAGGTCGCCGCGGCCCCGGCTGTCGCGCAGTCGGCGCAGACCCTGGACCGGCTGCGGGCTCAGCGGGCCATTCTCGACGAGTCGGTGCGCGACGCCCGCGCCCAACGCGACGAAGCGCTCGTCGTCGCCCGCTGCGAATTCAACCCATCCCCGGCCTGCCCGCCGGAGAAGATCACCGGTGTGCCTGGCGCCGGACCCGAGACACGCACCGCCAACGAACTACTCGCCGACGCCCAGCACGAACTCGACACCGCCCTCGCGACCCACGATCGCGAAGCACGTGCCCTCGACGCCGACATCGCGCAGGCCACCGACGGTCTCACCGCCGCACAGGCCGCGGCGCCGTCGGACCTGAACCGCGGCCTCGGCGCGCGGTGGACGGCGATGCACGACTACACGGTCGGCCACACCGGCGCGTTGATCCTGCGGTTGGCCACCACTGCCTTCTTTGCGGTGCTGAGCTTGCTGCCGCTGGTGCTGAAGCTGTGGCGCGGTGAAACCGAGCAGGATCGTCGCGACGTCGCCCGTGCAGAGCGGGAGCGGGCTGAACGTGAGGCCGACACCGCGATTGCCGTGAAGCGGGCGCAGGTCAGGGCCGCCGCCGAGGCCCTGTGGGCGGAGCAGCAATTGGCTGCGACCCGTCTCGCCGCCGAGGCGGAGACCGCGATCGCGCGGGAGCGGCAGCGGCGAAGGGTCGTGGCGGCACACGGTGGGGAGCTCACCGCACCGTCACAAGCACTGCGATCGTCCGGAGATCTCACCGAGCCCACGCCGCTGGCGGAGCTGACCGCGGCGGCGCTCACCGCACCGTCCGCCACCGACGAGCCCCCGGCGGGGCCGGAGACCGACGACACCGACACCGACATCGACACCGGGAACCTGCCCGTACCGGTCGACTCGGCGCCGGTGGAGCAGCGCCGAAGCGGGCCGCTCGGCATGCTGCCCGCCGCTCTACCATTAGGCAATCCGATACCGGACATCACCAGGGCCGTCACCGGGATCATCCGCCCGTTCGTGCCGCCGATCCTCGCCCGGGCGGTCGGCCACACCCGGCGGACCCTCGTCGAGGAATTCGAGGAGGTGAACGTCAGCTACACCCGGCGCCGCACGGTGACCGTGGACGAGCAGCAGAGCACCTCGACACCGGTCGGCGATCAGACCGAGGCGGGCGTCGAACAGTCGCTACCCACTCGGGTGACCGCGACCCGCATCGCCGAGCCCCCGCACAGTGGATCGAGGCCTGAGTGGCTGCCGGACTCGCTGGAGCCGGCACCGGACCTCGACGACTCGCACACACTCACCGCGGCGGTCCGCCACGTACCAACTGCACCGAAGGGTCCGCGGGAGCTGCCGCCGGGCGAGTGAAGCGGGCGGGAAGTGCGAGCGACAGAAGGCCGCTGACGTATACGACACACCCCAGTGGTCGACGGAAAGCCCGGGTGGCACAGCGCCGTTCAATTGTTCGGCGGGTCAGTTCGTCTCGATGTCGGAGTACATCGGGAGGCCTTTCCAGTCGATGGTCACGTTGGACACGTTCTCGGACCAGCCGCTGGCGGCGTTGCGGTACCACATGGGGACCGCGGGCAGGTCGCGTAGGAGCACCTCCTGGGCCTGGTCGGTGAGCTGCTGTGCCTTCTGCGGGTCGGTCTCACCGGCGGACGCGCGGAGCAGGCGGTCGAATTCGGGGTTGGAGTAGTCGCCGTCGTTGGAGCTGCCGCCGGTCTGGTAGTTCTGGGCGAGGAAGCCGTACTGCTGCGGGTAGTCGCCTTGCCAGCCCGAACGGAACGCGCTGGGGATGGTGCGGTTGGTGGCCTCGGTGCGGATCTGCGCGAACGTGGGGTATTCCTTGCCCTTCGCGTCGATGCCGAGGGTGTTGCGGATGCTGTTGGTGGCGGCGTCGACCCATTCCTTGTGGCCGCCGTCGCCGTTGTACGCGATCTCGAAACTGCCGGTCCACGGGGCGAGGACGTCGGCTTGGGCCCATAGCC
Source organism: Rhodococcus sp. JS3073 (assembly GCF_026810085.1). NCBI lineage: Bacteria > Bacillati > Actinomycetota > Actinomycetes > Mycobacteriales > Nocardiaceae > Rhodococcus > Rhodococcus sp. JS3073. The sequence continues at coordinate 1,315,467 of NZ_CP113952.1, forward strand.
GCTTGGCCGCCTCCGGGTCGTATTTCAGGTTGCCGTTTCCGGTGAGCGAATCCGACCAGCCGGGAAGTGCGGGGCTGGTGAAGTCGAGCGCGGGCGTGCGGGTGTTGTTGAAGATCTGCGCGGTGATCTGGTCGCGGTTGATCGCCATCGAGATGGCCTGGCGGCGCAGCCTGCCCTCGTCACCGCTGAAGTGCGGCAGCCGGCCTGGGATGGTGAAGGCCTCGTTCGTCGCGGACGGCTGGTTTACCGTGCGCCCTGGCAGGTCGGTCTCGTAGGTGGTGACGGCGCTCGGCGGCACCTGGTCGAGGACGTCGAGGTTGCCCGCGAGCAGGTCGGTGTAGGCGGTGTCGAGGTTGTTGTACATGATGAAGTCGACGCCGTCGTTGTGCGCCTTGCGGTTGCCGTTGTAGTCCGGGTTCGGGACCAGGTCGATCCGCACGTTGTGCTGCCAGGCGGCCGGCGCCGCGAACATGTACGGGCCGTTGCCGATCGGGTTCTCCCCGAACGCGGTCATGTCCTGGTACGCGGCGGCGGGCAGCGGGTAGTAGGCCTCGAAGCCGAGGCGGTCGGGGAACGCCGCCTCGGGTTGCTCGAGTTCGATGGTGAAGGTGGAGTCGTCGACGACCTTGAGCCCGGACATCGTCGGCGCGGTCGGGTTCTCGGCGGCCACCTCGTCGTAGCCGCGGATGGGGTCGAAGAACGAGGCCTGGAGTTGCGCGTTCGTCGACAGTGCACCGTAGTTCCACGCGTCGACGAAGGAGGCGGCCGTGACGGGCGTGCCGTCGGTGAACCTCCACCCGCCCTTCAGCCTCACGGTGAAGGTGCGGCCGTCGGTGGTCTCGATCGATTCCGCGACCTCGTTGTGCATGTTGCCGTCGGCGTCGTACGAGACCAGCCCGGCGAACAGCGAATCGACGACGCGCCCGCCCTGGCTCTCGCTGGTATTGGTGGGAATCAACGGGTTCTGCGGTTCACCCGCCCAGGCGTTGACGACACCGGCGCCGCCGCCGCTCGTGGAATCACCGGACGAGCAGGCAGTCAGCATCGTTGCTGCCAGGCCCACCGCTACCAGCCCGGTTGCCACGCAGGTGATGTGCACGAGGGTCCTCCCAGATCTCCCAGTCCCCGGGAGTTGCTTCCCGGCTCGTTCGGTTCCGGTGAGCCGGTCCGATTCCGCGGTGAGATTCCGCGGTGATTGTGACTGGCTGATGGAACCGCCGTCCTCTTGGTCGGGTTCAGAGTGTGTAGCGGATCAGCCGTGAGCTGTTACCGACCACGGCGACCGAGGAGGCGTTGTGCAGGACGGCGGCGAGGACGGGGGAGAGGGCGCCGCCGGCGCTGACGAGCAGTCCGATCGCGTTGACGGCGATGGACATTCCGTAGTTTTGTGCGATGACGGCGACGGCGTGGCGGCCGAGGTCGCGGACATCGAGGATGCGGTCCAGGTCGTCGCTGGCGAGGGCGACGTCGGCGGTCTCGACGGCGACATCGGTGCCGGCTAATCCCATGGCGATGCCGATGTCGGCGGCTGCGAGCGCGGGGGCGTCGTTGGTGCCGTCCCCGACCATGGCGACGACGTGGCCGGCGTGCTGTAGTGCGCGCACCGCTGCGAGTTTGTCGTCGGGCATGACCTCGGCGCGCCATTCGTCGATGCCGAGTTCGGTGGCGACCGCGGCCGCGGTGTCGGGATGGTCGCCGGTGAGCATCACGATCCGTTTCACCCCGTCGGCGCGGAGTTTGCGCAGCACGGCGGCGGCGTTCGGTCTAGCTTCGTCGCGGAGGCTGATCAGCCCGACGAGGGTGCCGTCGACGGCCAAAAGGAGCGGGGTTTCGGCGTGGCCGCGGAGCCGGCTGACCCAGTCGGCGGCCTCGTCGGTGACGGTGATGTTCTCGTTGCGTAGCAGGGAGGGGCTGCCGAGGAGCAGAGTGCGCCCGTCGGCGATGGTGCGCATGCCGAGGCCGACGAGGACCTCGCATTCCTCGTGTGGGGGGATGGCGATGTGCCGTTCCTCGGTGCTGCGGATGACGGCGGCGGCCAGGGGGTGGCGGGAGTGGATCTCGGAGCTGGCGGCGTAGGCGAGCACTTGCTCGGGGGTCCAGGCGTCGTCGAAGGCGACGATGTTGGTCACCACCGGCCGCCCGACGGTGAGGGTGCCCGTTTTGTCGAACACGACGGCGTCGACGCGGCCGGCTTGTTCGAGGTGTGAGCCGCCCTTGATGAGAATGCCGCGGCGGGCACCGTTTCCGATTGCCGCGCTGATCGCGGTCGGGGTCGACAGGCCGACGGCGCACGGGCAGGCCACCAGCAGCATCGTCATCGCCCGGCGAACATCGCGGGTGAGCAGCAGGGTCACCGCCGAGAGCACGAAGGAGGCGGGCACGAAGCGGCGGGAGAAGTTCTCTCCGACGGTCTGGATCGGGGCCCGATCTTCCTGGGCCTGCTCGACCCGGGTGATGATGCGCCCGATGGTGGTGTCCTTGCCGACGGCGGAGGCGCTCACCACGAGGCGACCGCGGATGACCACGGACCCGGCATGCACCCGATCGCCGGTTTCGATGCTGACGGGCAGGATCTCACCGGTGATCGCCGACTGGTCCACGATGGCGTGACCGTCGACGACGATTCCGTCGACGGGGAGCGCCACGTGGTCGTGGACGATGACCTCGTCGCCGACCTCGAGGCGCTCGACGTCCACCGATACCTCGGAGCCGCCGGGGAGCCGCACCCAGGCGGTGTCCTGCGTTCCGGTCAGCAGATCCGAGATCGCGCGGCGGGTGCGGCGCAGGGTCAGATCCTGCAGGTATTCCCCGATGTTGAGCAGCCACAGCACGGTCAGGGCCACCACGTTCTCCCGGAGCACGAGGCTGGCGATGGTGGCGGCCGAGACCAGCGCATCGGTTCCGGCGGAGCGGTTTCCGACGAGCGAGCGCAGCGCCCCGCGCAGGAACGGGTAGCCGGTGAAGACGGTGGCACCGGTGGCGACGAGACGGCCGGTGGGGCCGAGCATCGGGGGCCGGCGTAGTGCGTACCGGCGCAAACCCAGCAGGGTCAGGGCGGCGCCGCCGATCGCCATCCGCAGGACATCACCGTTGGTGACGTCCGCCGACCGGGGCGGCCGATGCGGGATGTGTGACCGGGAGGTCTTCTGCCCGGTGGCGATGGCGCCCAGGACCTCGTGCAGGTCGGCTCGGGTGCGGGAGTACCAGACCACGACCGACGCGGTGCGCGGGTAGGCGTGCACGGCCCGCACCCCGGAGATCATGGTGACGGCGTCCTCGACGGCGACCGCCCGTCCTGGGCTGGATTTGAGCCAGTCCACCTGGATCCGCAGGCGACCAGCGGCATGGGCCACGACCCGCACGCCCTCCGGCACGTCGGCATCGGTCAGCGTGCCGGTTGGTGCGGGGGCGGCGCTGATGTCAGTGAGCGTGGTCATGCCCATGCCCGGGTTCGGTGGGCAGGGATGCCTCCTCACCGATCCGCTCCTTGGCTTCCGCCACGACATCCGAGACCGCGAGCCGGGCGGACTCGGCGCCTTCCTCGGCCTTGCGGACCCCGCGCAGACCCCACGCGGTCGCCGTCACCGCGGCGCCCCGCACCGGGGTCTTCCCGACGAGTTTGCGGACCCCTTCGTATGCGGCCACCCCCACCGCGCCGGTCACGACCGTCGACGCCGCCTTCACCACCAGTGCGTGCAACATGAACCCACTCCTCTTCGTCACGGATCCCGTGCCCGCACCACGTGCCCGAGCCGGCAGGACCTCTCTACCGGGGACTTGCGTCCCATGCTAGTGCCCCGCCAAGCGCCTTGACCTGCGCAAGGGGGAATGGCCGGAAGCTACTTTTGCTGACTGCACCTCGTGGGCCTCCGGGCTGCCGCGCGCCTGCGCTCGCGCTCCGTCATTCCGCCCCACACGCCGTACGCCTCGCCCGCCGCGAGTGCGTAGTCACGACAGGGCCGCATCACCGGGCACTGTGCGCACAGCGTCTTCGCCGCAGTCTCGCGCCGATCCCGTGCCTTCCGGCTCTCACCGGTGGGCGAGAAGAACGTGCTGGTGTCGGTGCCGCGGCACCGAGCGCGCATCGGCCAGCCGGTCGGGTGACTCGGGCGGTGCGCTTTCCGCGGAGGCGACCCGGATCCGGCAGGCGGAGGTGGGGGTACAGCAGTCATCCCTTAATGGTAACTATTGCCAATAAGGGTCGGTGGGGTGGCTGCACTGTCGAACCGGCCTCCGGGCGCCGCACCATCGCCGGACTCGGAAAGACTCTGGTCAGCGGGCCGTTACCGCCCAGCCCGCCGTGGGCTCGGGAGGGTGGGTTCGTCGGCCGTCGTTCGTGCGGTCAGTACGCGTAGGTGTTGGCCGGGGCCGGGATTCGGCGTACGTCCGTGACCGTGAGGGTGGGTGTGTAGCCGGTGTCGGCGGTGGCGGTGTCGGGTTGTACGTCGCCGGTGACCGACAGCCAGGTTCCCTCGGGGATGTCGCCGAGGTTGCCGTCGAGGTGGACCCGGATGGTGCGGGCGTCGGCGGCGCAGCAGATGATCAGGATCCGGGCCAGGTCCAGGCCGTCGCGGCCGTCGTTGCGGGTTGCGAGCACGAAGCCGGCGGTGGTGATCTGCCGGTCATCGAGGCTGCCGGCCCGGTCGCGGGCCGCCCGCCCGATGACCTCGAGGAGCGGCACTTCCGGTGCGGGACCGTCCGGGAGCGGGGGGAACGCTGTCTTGTCCGGCGCCGCCATCGTCTGCTGCGCCGTCGACGAACCTACCGACGACGCCCTGAGGGCGGGCGGTGCCACGAACAGGATCATCGCGGCCGGAATCAGCAGCATCCAGTAGGGCCTCGTGCTGTGCCGGTGCTCGTCTGCGTCCGGCGCCTGCCCGCGGCGGATATCGTGGGCGATCGCGGCGATCCCCAGGACGATGATCACCAGGGCGGCGGCCAGAAGGTACGGGAGCAGGCCGGGTTTGACGTAGCGGACGTAGCTGCCGTCGACGGCGATCTTGACCAGCGCCCCGCCGACCAACAGGAGCAGGACATTGGCGGTTTCGCGGTTCACCGGACACCGCCGAGCACGAGATACCCTGCCACGCAGGCGCAGAGCACTGCGACGACGAAGGTGAGTGGGGCGAACCGGACGGTGAACGCGCGGCCGAAGCTGCCCGCCTGCATGGCGATGAGTTTGACGTCCACCGCGGGCCCGACCACCAGGAACACCAACCGCGGCAGCAGCGGCAGCATCGAGATGCTCGCCGCCACGAAGGCGTCGGCCTCCGAGCACAGGGCCAGCACGACCGCCAAGAGCGCCATCACGAGGATGGCGAGGAGCATCTGACCCGCGAGGTGCTCGTAGATCCACGACGGCACCAGCACGTGCAGGGCGGCCGCGGCCGCGGCGCCGAGGACCAGGTACGACCCGGCCTGCAGCAGATCGTGGCGGGCGGATTCGGCGAACACCACCCACCGGGAACCACCCGTGTCGGTGTCGTGGTGGTTCAGCCTCGCGGTGATCCACTCGGTTCGCCCGAACCGGGACCATACCCACCCCATGACCAGTGCGGTCGCGAGCGAGCCCGCCAGTCGCGCCACCACCATCGCCGGCTCACCCGGGAACGCGACGGCGGTGGCGACCAGTACCACCGGGTTGATCGCAGGAGCGGACAGCAGGAACGTCAATGCCGCCGCGCTCGGCACCCCCTGCTCCATCAGCCGCCGGGCCACCGGCACCGCACCGCATTCACACCCCGGCAGGGCGGCCCCCGCCGGCCCGGCCACCCCGACCGCCACCGATTCACGCCTGGGCAGCACTGCGCGCAGCACCCGCGGGGAGACGAACGCGGCGATCGCCCCGCTGATCAGGACACCGAGCACCAGGAACGGTGTCGCCTGCACGAAGACGCCGGTGAACACGGTGGCAGCGGTCTGCAGTGTCGGAAACGAGTTGACGAACCCGATGAGCGAGTGGCGGAACAACAACGCCGCGACCAGCAGCGCCCCGAATACGTGCATCGAGGTCAGGCGGGGCCCGGTCGCAGCATGCACGAGCCCCATCATGCCTGCTCCCGGGGACGCCACCCCGGGCCACGGGCCGCCCGCATCACTCGTACCGCGCTACGGACGCCGCCGCAGCGACTGTGGCGCCGTCACCGGGCCTCGTGACCAATCGCCGGCGACCCATTCCACGAGGGCGGAGTAGGTCCGCGGAGTATCGGCGCACGCTATCCACGTCGCGCCCTCCGATGTCGCGCTGTGCGCGGGCCGGTAGGCGACGCCGACCATAGGCCCGTCGCTGCACGACCCCATGCACGGGAGTCGCACCAGCACCCCGCCTTTCGTGGCGCGGATCAGGTTCCGAATCCGTGCGGGGCCTTCCGTGCAGAACACATCGGAGGTGGATTCGGCACTGTGCCGGCGCCACAGGGCGGCGCACCGCATTCCTGCGCACAGTCCCACCGTCGGGCCGCCCTCGTCGGAAGGGTCGGTGCGAGCGCCCATGACAACTCCTTAATGGAAATCATTTCCGTTAAGAAGAGCAGGGTGCTGTGCCCTCGTCAGTCCTCGCCAGGGCAACGGCGCCGTCACGTAGCGGTCGAGGACACCTGCTGCTCACTGGTCCTCCTCGGGGAGGTAGCGCACGCGCCCATTGGGGGGCAGTCCGCCGGCGCCGGTGAGGGCGTCGAGGTCGTCGCCGGTCCCGATCACGATGACGCGGCCGCGTACGTGCAGCACCTCGACGTCGGTGCCGTACAGCTCCGACAGCACCGCCGAGGTCATGACCTGGTCCGGTCTGCCGATGCGGAACCGCCCGTTCACCAGATACAGCATCCGGTCGATCAGCGGCAGGATCGGATTGATCTCGTGGGTCACGAACAGCACCGCGGTGTCGTGGGTGCGCCGGCGCCGGTCGATGAGACCCGAGACCAGGCGCTGGTTGGCCAGATCCAGGCTCAGCAGAGGCTCGTCGCACAGCAGGACCTGCGGGTTGCCGACGAGGGCCTGCGCGATCCGCAGCCGCTGCTGCTCCCCGCCGGACAGCGACCCGATCGGCGCATCCGCATAGTCCTGCGCCCCGACCTCGGCGATCGCGGCGTCGACGATCGTGCGCCGCCACCTCCGCCGACGCAGACCGGTGCCCCACCGGTGGCCGTCGACGCCGAGCCCGACGAGGTCGCGTCCCCGCAGCGGCAACCGTCGTCCATGGACCTCTGCTGGGGGATGTACCCGACGTCCGCATTACCCGACCGGGCCGGGGAACCGGCGATGCGTGCGGTGCCGGAGCTGAGGGCCAACTGCCCGAGCAGAATCTTGAGCAGCGACGTCTTGCCGGACCCGTTGGGGCCGAGGACGGCGACGAACTCGCCCGGTTCCACGGTGAGGTCGAGGTCCTGCCAGAGGGTGCGGTCACCGAAGGACAACCGCGCCCCCCGCAGCTGCACTGCGGGGGTGCGACTGTGGTCGGCGTTGCTCGACATCCGTTCGGTCACAAGACGATCAACCCCTATTGCAGGGCTGCGGCCAGCGCCTTCGCGGTGTCGGTCTGCCACTGGAGGTAGTCGAGGCCCTCGGGCAGGGTCTCGGTGACCTCGACGACCGGAATCCCGGCCGCCTCGGCCGTCGCCCGCACGTCCTCGGTGACGTTGTCCTGGGTCTGCACGTTGTAGACCAGGGCCTTGACCTGCTTGTCTGCGAACAGTTGCCGGATGGCCGCGATGTCGGCGGCCGCCGGGTCGTTGCCGTTCTCGATGGCGCTGGTGAACCCTTCCGGGGTGACATCCTGCAGGGAGGCCTCCTCGAGGAGATAATGGGCGATCGGCTCGGTCTGCACGACGGGCGCGTCCCTGTGGGTCGCGGCGATCGAGTCGGTCACCGCCGTGATCTGCGCGAGCTGACCGGAGAAGCTGTCCGCGTTGGCCCGATACGCGCCGGCATTGTCGGGATCGAGTTCGCCCAACTGGTCCGCGATGGCATGCGCGGTCGCGTCGACCGCCGCGACGTCGTACCAGACGTGCTCGTTGATCTCGCCGTGATCGTGCCCCTCGGGTGACTCGCCGGTGTGAGCCGCCGCGCTCTCGTGCTGGTCCCCTCCGGCAGGCGCCCCGCCCTCGAGGATGTCGAAGGCGTTGACGGTGCGCTGATCACTGCTTCCGTCGCCGCTGCCCAGGATGTCGTCGACGAACTGGTCGTAACCACCACCGTTGTAGACCACCAGGGACGCGTCGGTGACCTCGGCGGCGTCGGCCGGGCTCGCCTCGAACGAGTGCGGATCAGCCGAGGGATCGGTGATGATCGAGGTCACCTGCAGGTGGTCGCCCGCGACGGCCTGCGCAACACTGCCCCACACATCGGTGGATGCCACGACGGTCACCGGGCCGGCGGCTGTGTCGGTCTCCTGGTCGGACCCGCACGCGGTGAGGGTCAGGGCTGCGGCAGCGGACAGGCCTGCGGCCACAGTGGTGACACGGAACGATCGGGACCAAGACACGCGAAACTCCTCGATAGGAAAAACATGATCGGTATTGGGAATCATTACCACTAAACCGTCGGCCGGTCGACCCTCAGGCGATGTACGGCGTCACGCACCCCCCGGAATGGCGTGCCGCGGACAACTCCCCTTCTCGCATGTCGATGACCTCGTCGGCGACGGTCTGCACGACGGCGGCGTCGTGGCTGATCACCATCAGGGAGATCCCACGTGTTCGTGTGAGTTCGGACAGGATGTCGAGCACGCGCCGCTGGGAGACGGGGTCCAGGCCGGTGGTGATCTCGTCGCAGATCAGCACTGACGGCGCCGCCGCCAGTGCCCGTGCCAGCGCGGCGCGCTGCGCTTCGCCACCGGAGAGGGTGGAGGGGCGTGTCTGCGCGATCTTCCGGTCCAGGCCCACCTGCTCCAGGGCGGTGTGTGCCGCCGCTGCGGCCTCCGCGTTGGTGGCGCCGCGCAGTCGTAGGGGTCCGCGCACGATCTGTTCCCACACGCTTCGGTAGGGGTCGAAGGCTGCTTTGGCGTCCTGGAAGACGTACGCGATCGCGGCGATGTCGTTTCGGGTGCGGTTGTGCGTCGTTCCTGCCAGCGGCCGACCGTCGAGGAGGACCCGGCCGGCCGTGGGCCGGTGCAGGCCTGCGACGACTCGAGCCGCGGTGGTCTTGCCGCAGCCGGAGGGGCCGACCAGGGCCACGCACTTCCCGGGCTCGACCGAGAGCGAAAAGTTCTGCAGCACCGGGGTACTGCGGAAACCGGCGCAGACGCCGTCCATGCTCACTCGGGTACTCACCCCCGGGGTGGGGTGGCGGATCCGGTTGTGTCGCACCGCCGGGGACTGCGCCTCGACCAGCGCCCGGGTCTGCTCCTGCGCCGGCGCCTCCAACACCCCGGTCTCGCCGGTTTCGATGACCCGCCCGTCTGCCATGACGATCACCTGCTGGGCCACCTGCCGGACGGCGTCGAGGTCGTGCGTGAGGAGTACGACCGTCAGGCCCTGGCCGGCCAGCCGGGTTATCTCGTCGAGGACGGCTGCCCGGTTCGCCGGGTCTTGCCCGGTGGTCGGCTCGTCCATGATCAGGCAGGTCGGGTTCGTCAGCAGGGTGTGGGCGATGACCAGTCGTTGCTGTTGACCACCGGACAGTTGGTGCGGGTAGCGGCGCAGCATGGCCGGATTGGACGGGAAGCCCGCCCGCTGCAGTGCGCCTGGCACCGAGACCTGATGGCCCGCCCGGTGGGCGGCGCGTGCGATGTCGTCGAGGACGGTGCCGATCCGCAGGACCGGGTTGAGCACTGAGGACGGTTGTTGCGGAACGTAGCCGAACCGCACCCCGGCTGCGTCGCGGTGGTCCATCGACAGTGTCACGCCGGGCCGGTGTTCGCCCATCAGTGCCAGTGCGGTGGTGGTCTTTCCGCTGCCGGAGCTGCCGATGATCGCGGTGACGCGGCCGTCGGGGATGTCGAGGTCGACGCCCGCGACCAGGATCCGGTCGCGGGTTTTCGCGGTCACCCCGCGCACGCGGATGGCGGTGCGCTGCGCGTGTACTACCTGCACTGTTTCGGTCATGTCGGATCCTTCGGGGAAGACTGGCGGATGGCGGCGCGGGCCCCCGCGTCGAACAGCAGATTCACGCCCATCGCCAGCGCGATGATCATCACCGCGGGGACCACGACACCCCAGGGGACGAGGGCGATACCGGAGCGGTTGCGGTCGATCATCACGGCCCAGTCGGTGCCGGCGGAGTCCGCGGTCAGGCCGAGAAAGCTCGCGGAGGCCACCAGGTAGATCGCGCCGACGAACCGCAGCCCGGCGTCGGCCGCGAGCACGGGGAGCAGTGATCGGCCGAGGTAGCCGATGCCTCGGCGCCACCACGTTTCGCGTTGCAGCCGCAGCGCCTCCATCGCCGGGGTGTGCGCGGCGTGCAGCGCGCAGGCCCGCACCAGACGGGCCGCGTCCGGGAACAACAGGACCGCCACCGTCACCGCCAACACCACCGTGTCGGCGTCGGTGAGCGCGACCACCAGGAGCAGCAGCATCATCGAGGGCAGCGACAGCAGCAGATCCAGCGGTCGCATCAGCGCCTCGTCGACCCCCCGGCGCCGCGTGGTCGCGGCCGCCACCCCCCAGGGCACCGCGAGCAGATAGGTCAGCCCTACCGCCGCCGTGGCCACCAGCACCAGCGGGCGCCCGCCGAGAAGGAGTTGCGTGAGCACATCGCGGCCCTCGGAGTCGGTGCCGAGGAGCCAGTTCTCGCCGAGGGTGAACGCCGGACCGCGGACGGCGGGCTCGGCGATCAGCGGACCCAGGACCGCGATCAGCAGCGGGACGGCGGTGAGCGACAGGCCGACGAGGTGGCGCGGCTTCGGCAGTCGGCGCCGCACGTCCGACCGTCCGGGGGCGGTCATGACGCCTCGCCTGCGGTGGGGTTGAGCCGGAACGCGACGATGTCCGCGATCGTGTTCACCGTGACGGTGATCAGCGCGAACAGCGCGGCCAGGCCCATCAGCAGCGGGATGTCGCGGCTGCTGACCGCGCCGACCAGGACCTGTCCGAGGCCGCCGAGCGCGAAGACCGCTTCGACGACGACGACCCCGCCGAGCAGCCAGTCCGCCACCCGGGCGAGGTGCTGGACGGCGGGGGTGAGCGAGCCGGGGAGGGCGTGCCGCCAGATCACCCGGCGGGCCGGCACCCCCAGCCGCAGGGTGTGCCGGGTGTATTCGGAGTCGAGGGTGGTGATCATCGAGGCGCGCACCAGCCGCGACAGCGAGCACACCGGGCGGATCACCAGCACCGCCACCGGCAGCACCCACAGTTCCGGCTGCCACAGCAGGGGCCCGTCGGCCCCGACCGCGGTGGGGGCGAACACCCCGAGCCCCACCGCGAACGCCGCGACCAGGATGATCGCGAGGGCGAACTCGGGCACCGCGTAGAGCGCCACCACCGCCCCGGAGATCGTCCGGTCGACCCGCCCGCCGCGGCCGACCGCGGCGGCCACCCCCAACCCCACCGCCAGCGGAATCAGCACCGCCAGCGCAAGAGCGGCCAGGGTGAGCGTCGGTGCCAGTGCCGCGGACAGCATCTCGGTGACCGGGCGGCCGGAGACCGCGGACGTGCCCAGGTCACCGCGGAGCAGACCGCCAAGCCAGTCACCCAGTTGCACGAGCAACGGTCGATCCAGCCCGAGGGTCTCCCTCAGTTGTGCAATCCGCGCGGGGTCGGCGTCGTCCGCGGCGATCACCACCGCCGCGTCCCCGGGCAGCACCGACGCCACCACAAAGACGACGACGAGCACACCGAGCACCTGCGCCAACCCGACCGCGACCCGCACCCCGGCGTACCGGGTGAGGATCACGACAGCCAGGCCTTGTCGAAGCGGGCATACCCGAGGGTGTTGCTGGGCGCGTTCTGGGCCATCCCGGCCAGGTTCGGGGCGAGGCCGTGCAGGCCGTCGGAGAACCCCCACACCAGCAGCCCGCCCTCGGTGTACAGCTGCGACTGCATGTCCCGGTAGGCGCGGGCGCGCACCGCGTCGTCGGTGCTCTCGCTGGCGGTGGCGAACAGTGCGTCGAAGTCGGGTCGCCGCCACTGGGTGTAGTTCTTGGGTGAGGTGGACAGCATCCGCTGCGCCAGGTGCGTTTCGATGGGCATGGCCCCGGATCGGAAGCTCGACAGCACTCCCTCGTCGAGAGTGCGTGTCCAATACGTGGAGCCCTCACCGACTTTCACGTCGATCTTCAGTCCGGCGCGCCCGGCCTGTTCGGCGAGGATGTTGGCGGCCTCGACGAAGCCGTTGGTGGCCCCGGTGGTCTGCAGTTCGATGGTCGTGTTCTGCGCGCCGGCCTTGCGGATCAGCGCCTTCGCCTCGTCCAGGTCCAGGCCGCGCTGCGGCAGGTCGTCGGCGTAGTACTGGGCGCCGCGGCCGAACAGGTCGTTCCCCACCACACCCGAGCGGCCCAGCACGGTGGAGACCAGCTCGTCGCGGTCGACCAGCGCGAACATCGCCCGGCGCAGGTCCAGGTTGTCGAACGGCGGGCGGTCCACCTTCATCGCGAATCCCGACATCGCGCTGCGGGGTGAGCGCAGGATCTGCACCCGGCCATCGGTGTCGTAGGTGCGCGCCGAGGTGACACCGAGGTCGTCGGCGTATTCCACCTGCCCGCCGAGCAGGGCGTTGATCCGGGCCGTCTCGTCCGGGGCGGTGAGGATTTCGAGTTCCTGGACGTGCGGGGCGCCGTCCCAGTAGTCGGTAAAGCGTGCGGCGACGAACGAGCGGCCCGGCTCGAACGAGGTGAAGGTGAACGGGCCGGAGCCGACCGGCGCGGTGAAGTCGGTGGTGCCCTCCGGGATGATGTAGGCGCCGAACGCGGCCAGCACATTTGCCAGGTCGCCGCAGGGCCGGGTGCAGACGAATTCGATGGTGCGGTCATCGAGCTGCCGGGAACGGGCGATGTCGATCACCTCGAGCGATGCCCGTGGGCGCAGGGCGTTCTTCGGGTCCAGGATGCGCTGGTAGGAGTACAGCACGTCCGCCGCCCGCACCGGCCGCCCGTCGTGGAACACCGCGGGGCGCAGCTCGACCGTCCAGGTGGTCGCGTCCTGGTTCGGCTGCCAGGTGGTGGCGAGCCGCGGTACCGGGCCGAGGTCGTCGCCGTATTCGACGAGCTTGTCGTAGAGCGCGTTCGAGCGTGCGACGTCGGCGTACAGGTTGGTCTTGTGCGGGTCCAGCACTTCTTGTGCGCCGCCGCCGGCGAAGACGGCCCGCAGCCGGCCGCCGTCGCGCGGGGCGGCGGTGGGCTGGGTGCCGGTCTCGGCCGAGCTGCAGGCGCCGAGCAGCACGGCGCCGGTGGTGGCGGCGCCGAGTCCGAGGAAGGACCGCCGACTCAGACGCGGCAAGGGAGGCAGGCTCGATCGGTTGACCGGATTCATTGGATTTCTTCTCCTGGGATGGTGGATCAAAGGTGGTGTGCAGGTTGCTCGTAAGCGGACGGTCAGGTCGCCTCGGCGATGACGTGCATCCGGTCGCCGGACATCGGGCCCTCGCCGAGGCCGGGCAGGCCGACCCGCCCCGATCTGGTCGGCCAGCCGCGGTCGGTGCGGGGCCCGGGGGTGTCGAACATCGCCCGCACCGTGAAGCCGGCGCGGCGCAGGTGGCCGGTCAGCTCGAGGGGGAACAGCAGCCGCCACGCGGAGGTCTGGACGAGGTCGTCGGTGGTGTCGGGGATCTGCCACTGTCGGCGGCGGCGGAGCAGTTGGGCGGCGTGGTCGATCCACAGGGTCGTCTCCGCCCGCCAGGTGCTGCCCTGCCATTGGAACGACGACCGGGTCGGGTGGTCGAGGAGTTCGGTGTTGCCGAGGAAGAACGCGCCGTTGCGCATCTCCGCCACCAGTAGTCCGCCGGTGCGCAGGTGGGTGCGGCAGCAGCGCAGGCACGATTCCAGCTCGCTGTCGGTGTGGCAGTACAGCAGGGAACTGTCCAGGCAGATGACCGCGTCGAACCGTTCGCCGACATGGAAGTCCCGCAGGTCGCCGAGTGAGGCGGTCACCCCGGGATACCGCTTTTGTGCGTAGTCCACCATCGCCGGTGATTGGTCGAGTCCGCGGCAGTGGTACCCGCGGCGGGCCAGGAAACCCAGGTCCCGGCCTGTTCCGCAGCCCAGGTCCAGCACCGCGGTGGGGCTGGTTCGAGAACCGTCGGCATCGCCCGGAAGGTAGGCCTGCAGGACGTCGTCGACGAACCGGCCGGCGGTGTGGTCGGGGTCGGGGAACCGTGCCTCGTACAGTGCGGGGTTGTCGGTCAACAGGTTTCGGGCCTCGGCCATGGTCATGCCCGCACCCCGGCCGGACTGGCGAGCAGACCTCGGCGCTGCAGCAGCCACACGCCGGCCGCGGATCCCGCCCCGAGTGCGATGCACACCACGGCTCCGGGCCACCCGTTGCCCAGCTCGATGCCATAGCCGATCAGCGCATTGCCGCCGGCGGCGACCACCCCGGAGACGAGGTAGAACATCCCGAACAAGGTTCCCGATATGCGGGAATCCCCATACGCCGGAATGAGTTCCATCACAAACGGTTGCGCGATCATGATCCCGGCCTCGAGAATCAGCGCGGAGAGCACCAACGGCGCGATCGCCAGGACGATCTCACCGACGCTGTGCCCGCGATCGGCCCACAGCACCGGCAGCAGCACCACGAAGGCGCCGCCCATCAGGGCCAACCCCACCGCGATCGCGGTGCCCCGGCTGGTCCGGGCAGCGAACCACCGGGTCAGCCGCACCTGGAACAGCAGGCTGGAGACGGTGGTGCTCAGGAACAGCGCCGCGACCGCACCCGCCCAGTCGGTGATCCGCCCGGCCAGCACCGGGTACACCAGATACATCTGGGTCTGCAGGGCGAACATGCCGAGCATGGCCAGGGTGAACAGGACGAACCGGCGGTCGGCCAGCACCTCGCCCCAGCCGCGGAGCACCGTGGTGTCGGCGGGTTCGACGGGGTGGGCGGGCAGGAACCGCAGTTGCGCCAGCGTCAGCGCCGCGAAGATCACCGCCGCCGCGAGGGCGACGGTGCGGAAGTCCACCGCCAGCAGGGCACTGCCGATCAGCGGCCCGGACAGCGCGCCGGCCTGAGCGAAGACGTTGAACACCGCGAACGCCTCCGCCCGCCGCGTCGGTTCGGCGACCGCGATGTAGGAGCGGACCGCCGGATTGAACAGCGCCCCCGCCAGTCCCGACAGGATCGACGCGAGCAGGAGCAGCGGCACGCTGGTGCCGAAGGCGAATACGGCGAAGCCCACCGACCGCAGCGCGCAGCCGGCGATGATGACCCGGTGCGGTCCCAGCCGGTCGGCGGCGGTGCCGCCGATCAGGAACAGGCCCTGCTGGCTCAGCGTCCGGACGCCGAGGACCAGGCCGGTGATCGTGAGGGACAGTCCGAGGTTTCCGGTCAGGTGCATCGCCAGGTAGGGCACCAGCATGTAGAAGCCGGTGTTGACGCCGTACTGGTTGAGCACCAGCAGTTGAACGGATCGGGGGAAGCTGCGCAGCAGCGCGAACGTCCCGGGCTTGGCGGCGAGTTCGGTCATCGATCGTCTCCTTCACGGGGGTGCACGCCGAGGCCGGCGACGCCGCTCGGGCGCAACACCCCGTCCTCGCCGCCCAGCCCGGTCCACGGATCCCGCGCGAGCAGCAGGTGCCCGTCGAGATCGCACCACCGCGCCACCGATGCCAGGTGCACGGCCGGGGCAATGCTCAGCGAGCTGCTCGCCAGGCAGCCCAGCATCACGTCCATCCCGCGTTCCCGGGCAGCGGCGGCGAGCTCGTGGGCCCGGTAGATGCCGCCGCACTTGGGCAGCTTGATGTTCACCGCGTCCACGAGACCGTCGAGGTGGTCCAGGTCGGGCAGGGTGTGGATGGCTTCATCCGCGATCACGGGCACGTCCGTGCGGCTGCGCAGCTCGCGCTGTCCGTCACGGTCAGACGCCGGGAGAGGTTGCTCGAGGGCGACCACCGGCAGTCCGCGAGTGTCGGCGAGTACCTGTAAAGCGGTCGTGGCCGTCCACGCTTCGTTCGGGTCGACGATCAGGTCGGCATCGGGCGCGGCCGCGGCGACCGCTGCGAGCCGCCGAACCGATGCGGTCGGGTCGGCATCGGTCTTCACCTTGAGCAGCCGAAATCCCTGGGCGATCAAGGCGGTGGCCTCGGTGGCCATCGACTCGGCTGCCCCGATCCCCAACGTCCGGGAGATGGGAACCTCGGTCGGCAGTGGCAGCCCGAGGTGGTCAGCCAGTGGCTGGGCGGCCGTGCGTGCCCGCAGTTCCGCGACCGCCGACCACACCGCGGCGGCCACCGCCGGATGCACCGCAGTAAGCGCGCGGTCGAGGCCGGTCCCGTCGCGGCCGCAGTGCTCACGGGCATGGCGCAAGTGCTCCTCGATCCGATCGACATCCAGCTGTGCGTAGGGTGAGGTGACGACTTCGCCGCGGCCGACGTGGTTCGAGTTCGGGCCGGTCACGGTCACCGTGACGGCCTCGCGGGTGGCCATGACACCACGGCTGATTCGGAACGGATGCGTGAGTTCGAGGGTGTCGATGGTCCAGGTCAGTCTCATACTGCGGATACCTCCGCCTTGTCGGTGATCTGGTGCGGTGAACGCACCGTTTGGCATCGGGTCCAGCACGCGGTGGGGTCGTGGCAGTCGTCGATTTCGTGGGGTGAGGCGCGCGGTGGGTCGAGTAGACGGTGTCGGTGGCACCAGTCGTCGTCGAAGATGCTGCGCAGGTACCGGTCCGGGCCGTCGGGGAAGATGGTGACCACGGTGCCCGGCCACCGGTCGGCCGCCCACCCGGCGACGGTCGCTGCCGCGCCGGTGGACCATCCTCCGGTGTGGAAGCCGCCGCGGGCCAGGGCGCGGCAGGCGTGGACGGCCTCGCGCGGGCCGACCCAGTGCACCTCGTCGAACATCTCGTAGCGCACGTTGCCGGGGTGCACGCTGCTGCCGAGTCCGCGCATGACGCGGTGCGTGGCGGGTTGGCCGAAGATCGTCGACCCCAGGGCGTCGACGCCGATGATCCGCAGGTCCGGCCACACCTGCCGCAGGCGGTGGCCCACTCCGCTGCTGTGGCCGCCGGTGCCCACGCTGCACACCAACACCTCGGCCCGGTCGACACCCGCCTCGGCGAGACCGGCGACGATCTCGTCGGCGAGACCGTGATAGCCGGCGGCGTTGTCCGGGTTGTCGTACTGATTGGGCCAGTACGCATCCTCGTGCTCGGCCAGGAGGCGGTGCAGGGCGTCGAGTCGGGCCTGCTGCCACCCGCCCGTGGGATGAGGCCTCTCGACGATCTCGAGGGTCGCGCCCAGTGCCCGCAGCAGGTTCCGCATCGGCGGTTCGAGTTCGCGGTCCACCACCAGCGTCACCGGGTGGCCAAGCGGCTGCGCCACGTACGCCAAACCCACTCCCAGGGTTCCGCTGGTGGATTCGACGATCCGGGCGCCGTCGCGCAGCTCGCCGCGCCGGCGTGCGCCGACCAGCATCGACAGTGCCGACCGGGCCTTGAGGCCGCCGAATCCGAGCGACTCGATTTTTGCGAAGTAGCCCGGATGGGGCTGCGGCACCGGGGTGTGGATGCGCACGAGCGGGCTGTGCCCGACCCGTGCGAGCGGTTCGATGATGGTCATCGCGGACACGATCCGCGGTACAGGTGAAGGGTGCTGGTGTCGCCGGTGAGCCAGAAGAACGGGTACGGCTCGGCCGAGAGGGTATCGACACCGCGCCCGAGCAGCTCCCGGGCCACCGCGGCCCCGCTCTGCGCGAAGACGGTGACCGGGACCGGTCGGCCGTTGGCCGCCAGCAACTCGAGTAGCCGGTCGAAGGTGCCGTTGCCGAGCATCATTCCGCTGGCCAGCACCGCATCGCAGTCGTCGAACCCTTCGGCGAAGTCGGCGACGATCGGCTCACCCCACTCCGTGGTACCGCCCTTCAGATCGCACGGCACATACCGCAGACCGCGCTCCCGCAGGCACGCGAGCAGGGAGTTGACGACCCCGATGGCCAGGACCCGTCCACCCGGGGGTGCGTCCACCAGCCCGGTCACGTGATGTGCCCGAGCGAGAGAGCGCTGCAACGAATCACCCGGCGGCACCTGCACTGTCACCGCGCGGTCATCGCCCGCGTGCGGGTTCAGGTGCGCCAGGTACGCGTCGAGCGCGGCGACCTGAACGGCGAGTTGGTCGTGGCGAAGCAACTCGGCCACGGGCACCCCGGCGCAGGCGTACACCACATCCGGATTAATCGACCCGGGTTCGACCGCGCACGAACCGGTCGCCGCGCCCACGCGCAGGCTGATCACCTGATTTCGGTACCCGCCGTGGCGCCCCGGGTGCCGAACCCCCTGAGCGGTGGTGAAGGCCGTCGAGACCGCAACGCCGCCCGGGGAGATAAGGGCCGGATCGGTGCGGTAACGCTCCAGGAGCGCGGTGACGGGACCGGACCGGTCGGTGCCGGTCTGGGCGGCGGCGGTCATGACGTGGGCTCCGCGCCGTAAGTGACCGAGATCGATGACAGCAGAGTCTCGGCGAGCGGCCGGGCCCCGGCCCGCTCGGATGACACGGTCATCAGGCTGCCCAGATAGCTGTTGTTGTCCGCCCCCACCGTCGTTCGGTGCCCGGGCGCCTTGAACGTGGACGCCACCACGTCCGGATGGTCCTCGATCGCTCCCGCACCGTGAAGGTCAGTGAGGACCCCCGCCTCGGTCGGTACCAGCATGCTTACCGCGGCGCTCAACGGCCTTCTCTTGCCCTGCCCGGGGTCCGGGACCGCCGAAGAGGTGGGTTCACGCCCGAGCGCGAGCTCGACCGCGACCCGGGGCAGGTCGACGCCGGTGACGTGCCTGATCAACTCGGTGATCTGGTTACCCGCGGGCCGCGGATTGATCTCGATGATGCGCGGCCCTGAGGCGGTCAGCCGCAGCTCGGTGTGCACCACACCGTGATCGAGGCCCACCGCGTGGATCGCGGTCTCCGCAGCGGTCACCAAGCGTGCGCGGTCCCGGTCGTCGACGGCGGCCGGGAACATGTGTCCGGTCTCGACGAAACCCGATGTGCCGCCCAGGCTCTTGTCGGTCAGCCCGACCGTGTGGACCTCGCCGTCCCGGATCCAGCTCTCCACGCTGAACTCGGGACCGTCGAGGAACTCCTCGAGCAACACCACCGGATCCCGCCGTTGCCCGCGCGCATTGACCTCGAATCGACGCAGATCGCCCGCCGCTGCCTCGACGGTCTCCCAGTCGTCGGCGCGCCGCACGAACATCCCCGCACACAGGTCCGTCGGCTTGATCACCAGCGGAAAACCTACGCCATCGGCCGCAGCGCGGAGCAGTGTCACGTCGTCGACCGGTGTGGTGACGTGGCGCGGTCCCGGGATGTCGTACCGGTCCAACGCCGCTCGGGTGCGCGCCTTGTTGCAGGCCGTCTCGACCGCATCCGGTGGCGGACCAGCAAGCCCCAACTCGGCGGCGATCCGCGCGGCCGTGGGGAGGTAGTAGTCGCAGCTCGTGAGGACACCGTCGATCGGTGCGCCGGTATGGATGCGGCGGGCAGCCTGGAGTGCCGCGGCCGGGTCGTTGGTCTCGGCAGTCACCACCGCACGGCCCAGGTGAAGCGGATGCGGCGATCCCTCGGGCGTGGACTGCGGGTAGTGCTCCGGGCGGCGCGTCAGGAACGTGAACTCGACCCCCAGCTCGGTAATCGCCCTCGGCAGCAACGTTCCCATTGCACCGACCCAGCTCTCCACCAGCAGTAGGTGTGCCACCCGTGACCTCCTTTGTCGCCCGGACCCAAGCGAAGCAACAGTAATGACAATCGTTATCGATAGCAATACGCTTGCAAAGCTGCACGCTGTTCCGGCAGTCGAACTGTTGCGCCACAACGCCAAAAGTCCTGGCGTGTCTGCGCCTCAAGCGCGAGAAGAAGGTGCACTGACATGGCAGCAGCTCGGATCGGCGGCGCGGTCTGAACTCACCCAAGGGGATGTAAGTTCCATCAGCCAGCCACAGCCCATCGGGCAAGACTCTCCATGTCGGGCGCACAGTGACATTGGGTGGCGGGAGAGGGCATTGGGTGGCGGAGAGAGTCGAATACAGGGGGATTAATGAAAACAGTTATCATTACTGGATGACTGTTACGCGGCCTCTCCCGGTCACCGTCCTGTCCGGGTTTCTCGGAGCGGGCAAGACCACCCTGCTCAACCACCTCCTCGCCAACCGGGACGGCCGACGGGTCGCCGTCATCGTCAACGACATGAGCGAGGTCAACATCGACGCGGCGCTCGTCGCCGGGCAGGGCCACCTGGACCGGACGCAGGAAAAGTTGGTGGAGCTCACCAACGGCTGCATCTGCTGCACCCTGCGGGAGGACCTGATCGAGGCGGTCGCGAGGTTGGCGGAGGAGGGCCGGTTCGACCAGCTCGTCATCGAGTCCACGGGGATTTCGGAGCCGATGCCCGTTGCGGCCACGTTCGACTGGGAGTTCGAGGACGGGTTCAGCCTCGGCACGGTCGCGGCACTGGACACGATGGTGACGGTCGTGGATGCGTCGACGTTCCTCGGTGAGCTGGCAAAGGGGCAGCGCCTCGACGAGCGCAACCTCGAGGCCGGAGAGGGCGATCAGCGCAGCATCTCCGACCTTCTCGTGGACCAGGTGGAGTTCGCCGACGTCATTGTGTTGAACAAGACCGACCTGGTGAGCGAGCGCGCCGCGGGGACGGTGGAGGCGGCGCTGCGCAGGCTCAACCCGACCGCGAAGCTAGTGCGAACCATGAAGGGGGCGGTGGACCTCGGCGATGTCCTGGAGACGGGTCTGTACAACCCCGAGCTCGCCGCCCAGGCTCCGGGCTGGGCCGAGGAGCTGGCCGGAGGTCACACCCCGGAGACCGAGGAATACGGGATCCGTAGCGTCACCTACCGGGCGTCGCGGCCGTTCCACCCCGCGCGGCTCGAGCAGGCGTTGGGGCAGTTCACCGGACTGCTGCGCAGCAAGGGTTTCTGTTGGATCGCCAGCCGTCCCGACCTCGCGGCAATCTGGTCGCAGGCCGGTCCCAATCTGGTGATCGAGCCGGCGCAGCTGTGGACGTCGACCAATGAGGCACCCGGACAGGAGATCGTCTTCATCGGTGTGCGACTCGATCCGGACGGGCCCGCGCGCATCCTCGATCGTGCGCTGCTCACCGACGACGAACTGGCGGCAGGGAGCTCCGCGTGGACCCGTTTCGAAGACCCCCTACCGTTGTGGGAGCCGGTGCACGAACACTAGACCGGCGATATGGATGAGAAGTCCAGGTCTCGGCCGACTTGTCGAAAATCGATCGTCTCCGGCCCGATCCCGTTCGTCTACGCGCTGGCCAGGGACTGCGCCATATCCGGTGTTTTTCGGCGATTACTACCGGAACCCCGACTTGCGCGCATCGGGCCGCTCGGGCTCGATCGAGCGCGGGGAGTGGGGCGGGCTCGCCTACGCGGGTTCGAGGTCGCGCTCGAACTCGATTTCATCCCGAAGCGGGATCTTGTGGTAGCCCACGTCGGGGATGTCCGGCTTCAGGGTCCGTCGCGCCTCGTCCACTGCGCCGCATCGAACGGCCGACAGGCGGAAGCCGCGCCGCTGGTAGAACTGCATCGAGTCGAGGTTGTCGTTTGTCGTGACCAACCACAGTCGCGAACAGCCTTGTGCACGGGCGACTTCGGCGATGCGTTCGATGAGTGCCGTGCCGACGCCGCCCCATTGGCCGGATGCGCGCATGTTCACGATTTCGCAGTTCGTGCCGTCGATGTCGTAGATCAGCACCCCGACCGTCTCGTCGTCGGTCGACGCGATCAGGGCCGGGCGGTCGCGTGCGTCGACCAACTCGCCGCGCCGGGCGATCTGGGTGGTGCGCTGCGCCTGGAGGAATGACGTCAGGCGTGGCTCTCCTGCGGGTACCTCATAGATGTCGACCATCGTCCCTATTGTCCTCGCCCCACCGAGGCTGGACCAGGGTGGATCTGTCGAGTTGGGGCCGACCGGCGGTCCGGCGGGCCGTACGGACCGCCTTGCGCACCCGATCCTCGGCCGCATCGACTTCGAGCTGTTCCATCTCGGCGAGACCCAACCAGCGGAAAAGGTATGACGAAGGACTTTCAAATGCCACTGCTCGTTCTTCACGCTGTAACTGCGGGCATCAGTGCCGTGGCACCGAATACCCGACACGTGCGCCGACAGAGGCAACCGATCATCCGCCGTGGGCAGGCTCGGTCCCACGGCCGCCGGCGTCGCCGGACAACCCGATGCCGGCGGTCGCAGGAACCTCTCCGCCCGGGCCTCGGGTCAGCCGGCGCAGTCGCGGCAGATCATCTGCCCGCCGCTGGTGTCGGCACGGCGGATGCTGGACCAGGAAGCACCAGGTACAGGTAAATTCGTTGACCCGCTTCGGGATCACCCGCACGCGCAGTTCCTCCCCGGACAGATCCGCGCCGGGCAGCTCGAACGACTCGACTACCCCGGAGCGGGCATCACCGCGCCGGGTCTGCAGTTCGTCGAGCGATTCCTCGTCCGTTCCTCGGGACGGGTTCGCAGGGGTGCGTCGTGGTCGGTGGCCATGACCTCTCCCTGAGTTCGGGTCGGCACCGGAATCCCACCCGCATTCGGGGTGCTGTCAGGACAACGTCCGGGCGGGCCGTCTCGTGCCCACCAGGCGAAGGTCGCCGCCAACCCCCGTATGAGGTCGGGCTCGAGCGCGCTCTCGATCACCGAGCGAAGCTCCTCCGAATTGGAATGGGCGTGCGAAGAGATGCGTGCTCCACAGCGGCTTTCAGGATCTCCCCGCGTTAACCGGCGATCGTCGGCGCGCAGTTGTTCGCGCTCGGTTGCGCACGACAATCCACGACGCAGCGCGTGTCTCCACCTCAGGGACGGATCTCCGGAACCAGGTTGAGCGGGGTCTCGGCCGCACCGCGGAAGCAGTGCAGTCCCGCGATGAAGGCGCCCTCACGGAGCCGATCCTCGCCGGCGTGCGGCCCCGGCCCGGGACCTCCCGGTCCGACACCGGCCGGGACGCTGGTGTCAGTAGGTGAACTCGCGGTAGGCGAAACCGTCGGGGGCGTGCAGCACCACCTTCGCCGGGTGGTGTGCTTGCGCCTGTTCGCGGGCGGCGGCGATCGCTTCGCGCTGGGTACCGAAGTAGGCGTGCTGGCGCGTACCGTGCTGGTGCATCTCCCAGCGCTGCGCGGCGTCGCCCTCGTGCGGCAGCACGTCGTAGGTCCTCAATCTTGTCGATGGGGTTGCCCGCTTCATGCCGGGCCTCCTGAGCGTGTGGTGGCCACCCTGCGGCGTCTCGACACCGGTGCCGAACGGGGGATGGGGGATCTGTGACGCCTCCAGTGAACGCCCCGCCGGTACCGGACACAACCACCAGTCAGGGGCGGCGGCCGGAGTGGTGAATGTCGCCGGGCTGCACAGCCGCCGAGAGCGAGATCGGAATCCTCGCGGCGGCACGGATCGGGGCTGGCAGGGCAGTCGCGCCCACACGCGTTGCTGGGACTCGAGCACCGCGGCCGATGCCTCGGTGGGTGCACCCCGGCCGACGTCGACGCGTGGCACGCTCAGTGGCCGATCACCTTGACTTCTCGGTGCCGATGACGAACCGGCAGCGCTCCCGCCGACCACCGGCCGGTGTGCAATTCGTAGTCCGGCGGACCTGTCGACCGAACTCGGATGTGGGGTTCCCGTCGTGGGAGAGCGCGTTTCGAGGAGCATCCCGGTATCGGCGTCAGGTCGCCGCGATTCGACGCCGCGCTCCGCAACGTCCTGGGCGAGTAGTTCGAGAGCGTCGTGCGGCGGCTCCAGTCCGCTTCTCGTGGGAGGCAAGTGCACCTGGCGTTCGCGCAGGTCGAGTGCTACACCAGAGGTAGCGCAGCCGGCCGACACCTGTCGCGGTGGCGAGGTGCGGCCACCAACCCGCAGGAGGTGGTTGCTGTGCTTCATCCCGATCCCTTCCGTGACATCGACAGACTCACCGAGCAGCTGCTCGGTGAGTCGGCCGGATCCGCCCGAGCCCCACGGTTCATGCCGATGGACCTCTACCGCTCCGGCGATCACTACGTGCTCCACGCCGACCTCCCGGGCGTGGACCCCGGTTCGGTGGACGTCAGCGTCGATGGCGGCATCCTCTCCGTGAAGGCGCAACGCAGCGAACGCACCGAACTCGACGTGCAGTGGGTGACCTCCGAGCGCTTCACGGCGGCTACCTGCGTCAGCTGGCTCTCGGTCAGGACATCGACGCCGACCACATCGCCGCCACCTATGAGAACGGGGTGCTCACGGTCACCCTCCCCGTGGCGGAAAGGGCCAAGCCGCGCCGCATCGAGATCACCCCCGGGGCACGTGAGGAAACCAAGGTCATCGAGCCCAGCGACTCAACAGACCAGACCACCACGACCTAATCGGAGTGATCGGTGAGCCTTCGTTAGCTAATGGGGCTGGAGGCAGCTGATCGCTGAGCCGCCGGCCGGTGAGCATTGGCGCTGGAAGACCCTGTTCGCATGCCCTCGACTGCCCAGCCCGGTGGAGCCCCGCGGTCGCGACAGGCGCACACC
This sequence comes from Rhodococcus sp. JS3073, assembly GCF_026810085.1. Taxonomy (NCBI): domain Bacteria; kingdom Bacillati; phylum Actinomycetota; class Actinomycetes; order Mycobacteriales; family Nocardiaceae; genus Rhodococcus; species Rhodococcus sp. JS3073. The sequence continues at coordinate 1,340,058 of NZ_CP113952.1, forward strand.
ACGAATCCATCTCACCAACGAGGGTCCGATAGTGCTCGAACCGGTGCGCCGGTTCGTCGACGGCAACTCCGCCCCCGTTCAACGTGCCGATTTCCTACATTCCCGGCCCGAGAAGACCCCGGTACTGGAACGGTGCCCACCTGATGCCGTCTGCCCCGCCGCGGCCGTGCTCGGCGGTCAGGCGCTGTCCATCACCGTCACCAGCCGGGCCGGCCAGCTCGAGGTCGGTGTCGTCGGCGACCGGAGCGCCGTCCCCCACCCGCAGCGGATCATCACCCACCTCGAGACCTCGCTCACCGACCTCGAGCACCCGCTCGCCCCACGGGGGAGGTGAGCGGAGGCGTCGGCCACGCTGGAAAAGGCCGTACCACCTGATGTTCAGCGGCCGAACATCACGACCACATCAGTCCCGGCAGCGGTAGCATCGCCCGGTATGTGCGGTGTCCGGTGCGTGCGAGGGCGATAATCCGATGATGACCAGCGGGCACGGCAGCGGCTCCGGCGAGCCCCTCGATATCGGCGACCGTGTGATCGCGGCGGCAGACCTCGGCGGTTTCCTACGCCCGCGCATCCGGCACGGAACGCCGGGTGTGATCATCGGGTGCACGCCCGACGGATTACTGACCGTGCATTTCGCCACCGGTCGCATCCAGCACGCCAGCCCGGGCGACCTCATACTTGCCGCCACCCCACCACCGGCGTAGCGCGAGATCACCGATCCGCTCAGTGACCACGACGGAACACCACCTGCGTGAGCGACACCATCTGCGCCGCGCAGTCGCACCGCGGCGGGTCCGGCGGTGGTGATCGGTGGTCTGGACGAGGGGGTGCTGCACCTGTCTGCGTGGACTTGGGGCCTCGGTCGGAAATCCGTTCATATTCGCAGGTCAGGACCTTGCAGAGGTTGCCGACGAGCGCGTACCGTGGTGTGTGCGGATCAAGGAAAGGGCTGGTCACGGTCACACCTTGTGAAGCAGAGATCAGGCCGAGGGTGTGACGTGGCGCCGACCCCCGGCCCGACCGCTGTTCGGGGGTTGTCCCGGCGGCGCGCGAACGACCGCCCGCGCCTGGCCGTCCAAAACCCTTGGTGACACCGAACTCTCGGTCGAGAACCTCGTCGGTATCGGCTCGCGTGCCTCCCTCGTGGTCTTCCGTCAAGTTCGACAGGCCTCGGTGGTGCGTTGTGCGACCGTCCTGACCACGTCGGCGAGTGTGCCTTGCGCGCAGCGTCCGTTGTTGGTGGTGGGCGCCGTTGCCCCTTGCGGAGGCACTCAGACCGCGCGCCCTGGCCGATGTGGAGCGTGCCCTGGTAATGGCCGATGACGCGGCCGACGTTGCCCGGCGGTACACATCGAGGCTGAAGGAACGCTGATCGGCCAGTGTGAAACCGCACGCCGACGCCGTGCATAGTTATGCGCCGCTATGCGATGGTTCTCATTCGTTAGTTTCTGAGCCTCAGGGGTGCGCGGATCGCCGGGCGAGCGAGTTGGGGGCGTACTGCGTCACAGGTGAGGAACAGTTTTCCCTGGGTCCGCAAGCGGCACGACCTCGCGCGAGCTCCTCCAGGAACTCCTCGAGCCGTTCCATAGTCCACTTGTCCAGTCCGGTTGCGCGGCGGTTTTTCAGGCACGGCTTTCGCTATCCGCTCCATGCCCGACATCCGTCGCGCCCGGGAAAATACGGAATCCCAAGTCCGGAATGCACACTCGGTATTGCAGGTATTGGCCGCAAACCTTGCTGGGCCGCATTCGATTCCGGCCGACGGATCGGGCAAAATTGGCCGCCCCCTTGCCTGCGGCGACCTTGGCAGCTCAACGACGTTGCAGCCGTCCACGTGATGGGTGACGTCTATGGCGCGGGCTGTTCGCGGCTCACTCTCGGTGTGGACCACCGAGACGAAGTCCTTGCCGACCTCGAGAAGTGCGACATCATCGCAGAGTCGGCGTCCCGGTGGCGAGTGCGTGTGTGTTCCGAGCGGCTGAGTCGGTCCGCTGCTATGCCCGCGGGAGCTGTCGGTATTCGGGGCGGTTGGGGGGGCATCGTCGTCGCGAGGACGGCGGCCTGGGTGCGGCGTGCGACGCCCAGTTTGGTCAACAGCCGGGACACGTCGTTCGTGACCGTGTTCTCCGCGAGGATCATCCGTTCGGCGATCTGTCGATCGGTCAGCCCTTCGCCCAGGAGCGCGAGCAACGTCCGTTCCTGGTTGGTGAGTCGCGCGAACGGCCCGTTCTTTTCGTTTGCCTCCGAACGGAGCTTCGCCATCAACGCGGCGGCGCCGCGGCTGTCGAGTAGCGACTTGCCCGCACCGACATCGTGGACTGCCCTGGCCAGTTCCAGCCCCCGGAAGTCCTTGACGACGTACCCGCTGGCCCCGGCGGCGATGGCGTCGAGCATCGCCTGGTCGTCGGCGATGGACGTCAACATCAGGCACCGCAGTGCGGGCATCCGGGAGAGCAACTCCCGGCACAGCTCGATGCCGTTCCCGTCGGGCAACCGGACATCGAGCACCGCGACATCGGGTTTGAGCACGGGGGTCCTGGCGAGGGCCTGCGCGGAGGAGGCCGCCTCCCCGATCACCACCAGTTCGGGGTCCGCGGTGAGGAGGTCCGCGATTCCGCGGCGAACGACCTCGTGAGCGTCCACCAGAAATACGGTGATCATTCGGCAACCTCCAGTCCGCGGGTGGGCGCCATCGCATCACGGGGGCTACGTCGGACGGGCGGCGTGCGAGGGCACAGTCGAGTCGGGTGGCCGCCCGTCATCGCCGACCACCACGGCGGGTTCCCACTGTGTCCGTGGGTCGCCTCCCGTCTGCCGCGGCCGAAGCTCGTGCCCGGTGGTGCCCACCCGAATCAAAGCCTGGGGGTATCCGCCGTCCGGGAGCGGTTCCCGGATCATCTCTCGGCTCTGCCGGGGTTCCAGCATGTGGGTGCGGGGGCTCGTAGTGAGTCCCGCCGACCGTGGCCTCCAGGAGCGCCGCGGACAACGACTCGCCGGATCGGAGCCGCTCTTGCCTCCCGTCGCTCTCGGTGCCCAGCACGAGGACGGTCGACACTGTGGTGGATTGAGGCAGCGCGACAGGCCGGATCGACCGCAATGCGACGACGTTCTCGTCCGGAATGGTGGTGTCCACGATTGCCTCCGCTTCGGTCGACTATCCCCTAGTTTTCGCCGCCGGGGACAGCCGAATTAGGGCCGATAGTCACCACCGGGCGGATCACCCTGGACCTCCGGGTGAGGCCGATGCGGTCTCAGCATCGCCGCGGCCGACCCCACTGTGCCGACCACAGCTGCCACGGCACCCACCCCGGTTGTCGGAGCGGTGGTCGGGGATCGTCCGCGGAATTCGACGGCGGCGGTGTGGGTTTGTCGACCGTGATCTCCTCGTTCCGGTGCCGACGCGTTTCGGTGTGGGATCGGCTCGAGTTCCCCGATCCGGCAATGTCCCGGACACGGGAGGGACGAAGGCCACTTCCCGCGGCGCACTGTCGGTCGCAGCGGGAACCGGCTGTCACCGGGTGTCGTTCGACCCCGCACCGGTCGAGCACGGCACTGTCGAGTCATCACGCCAGGCGGATCGTCGCGGGGCTCCTTCCGCGTCGCCGGGTGGTGTGCACGATTCCCCGACGTCTCGGTGCGGCAGACCCGGGACCGGCCCGTGCGCCATCTCCGCGAACTGGCCGGCGACGCTCAGCTGATCGTGGTCGGCAACCGAGGTCGGGCGGCTTGCCGAGATGACCCTCGGCTCGACCAGTTCCGCCCTGCCGCACACACACTCCATGCCCGCTGCTGATCGTCGGATCGCTCACCGACGGGTAGTGGACTACCCGATTCAATCCTCTATCAGGCGAGGATGAGGCGGAGGTTCTCGAACACCTGAGGAGGGTCGATGACCTTGGGCCCTACATCCGCAATGGCACCTGGCGCAACACTCGAAGGAGACACCGCGGGAGGTCGTCATGAGCGGGGAACAGGCAGCGCCGGTGCGTTGGTGGCGATTGGCGCCGTGGAGCGGCAACCGGCTGATGCGGGGCAGCGACCGCTTCGAATCCTCGGCGTGGGCGCCCGGCCGTGGGCGCTGACTCGTCATGGCCCCGGGTCCCGGGGTACTGAGCCGTTCAGGCGCCCGGCGCCGTCGGGGGATGGTGGGTCCGCGACGCCCTCGATGCCGTTGACGCGGATCGTGACCGACAGATACGACCAGTGGACGGAGATGTCGGTCGGGTCGGGGAGGGGCGGGTTTCGTGCCACGGCAGTTCGGCCGGAAGGACTTCGGCGGTCCGCACCCTTCGCGGCTGGACTCCGCCCGGCAAGGAGAGAATTTCCGGCAGTGTCAGGGTCAGATCGGAGCCGGGCAGCGAGTAAGGACCGGGCCACCGATCCGCACTCCACCTGTAGGTGGCGCGGCGGTTAGCATCCGACCCCGAGCTCACCGCAGCCAGATAGCAAAAGTCTCCGGAGAAGCTGGGTCTCACACCCCCGATCGTGTCGGCGCACGACTGGGAGGCTGCGCGCCGGCGGACTGCTCGTGAATGAGAAGGAGTTGACCCCGCCCGTGACGCGCTGGCCGCCTTGCGTCGGCGGATGCCCCGCGGCGACGAGGCGATGGGGGCACCTGGAGCTACGGGCCGCGAGGAGTGAGAGGACTCGCCGGAAGACTACCCGCGGACCCCGCCGTACGAGGGGTGGAACTGGCACGACGAATACGGCGACACCTCGCCGTCCCGGTCGGAGCGTTCGCAGGTTGAACGTGAAGTTCGAGCCTTCGAGCCTTCGATCCTATGGACTGACCGTGACGAGGACGACCGCGACCCCACCGACCTCACCGAGGCGCAGTTGACCATCATCACGGGCGCCGCCTACGAGGCGTGCCTACGGAGGAAGACCCTGCTGCCCTTGGTGAGCGCGGTGCGCCAGGCCGCTGCTGGCGCGGCTGGATTATCTCGCGCGTGCCAGGCCCACGGGGCTGGCGAGATGACCGGCAACTGGACGCTGGCCGTAGCGCAGGTGCTCCCTGTGATCCCGGTTTCCGAGTTCGACTCCGCCCGCCTCAGTCGTTGTCGGCGAACGGGCCCTCGGAGGTTGCCGATCGCAGCTGCCAGAGATGGCCGTCCGGGTCGGCGAACACGGCCGTGAAGCCCCATGGCTGCTCGGCTGGTTCCATGACGATGGCTGCACCGGCCCGTCTTGCCCGCTCGACCATGTCGCGAACCTCGCGCTGGGCGGCCAGAGTCATGACGAGAAGGCACTCACTTTCGCCGGAGCGGGAGGTGGCGCGGTTGCCCGTCACCCAGCCGACACCACCGGTGGGAATGAACATCACCCGTACGCCGTCATCGAGCGTGAACTGCAACGGCTCGGGGACACCGTCCTCAGCGGGAGCGCCGAGTGGACGAAAACCCAGACCCTCGGCATAGAAGGCGAAAGCCGTTCGCCTGTCGGCAACCGGCAAGGCGACCGTGATGGGTTCCTGCTCGGCGAACGGTTCGGTCATTGCTGCTTCCTCAGCGGTCGCTGGTCTTCGGAGCGCCACAGCCTCAGGACGCGTGAGCTGAGCCTCGAATCTTCCCAAATGGGGACGTCGGTGTTCTGACAATCATCCGTCATCTGGACCGCCGCATGCGCATCAGTGCCGCGATACTGGCCCGACACTGTCCACACCTCGGATCATGGTCCTGTTCGACGATCCGTGGGTTCGTGCGCGGATTGGCATCCCCTCATCCCGGCCGGGAGCAGGACCTGTCGGGTTCACGCGGGCGAATGCGATCGTTGTGCGAGTTGTCCCGGGGAGGGTGCCTCGCATGCGGCGATACGCCGGCCGCCGACGGCCCGGTACATCACCCGGCGATGGTTCGATGCCAGCTGCGCAGCAGGTTCGCGACTCGTTGTGGGTCATCGCACATCGGGAAGTGGTTTGCGCCGGGCACGACCTCCTGCCGTGCCTTCGGGAACCGCTGCTTCCACCGGGGTTGGAATCGGAGCGGGTCGTTGTGCTGACCGAACACGGTCAGCAGGGGGCGGTCGGCGAGGGGGCCGGCCAGCGCCGTGTCGATCTTCCGGTAGATCCTGTCGGCGCTGCGGGCGTCCGCGAAGTACCGATGCCAGGACCGACGGGCTCGTCGGTCGATGCCCGCCCGGAACACCGCCCGGTCGCCTGTCGGCCAGTGCCGGCCCACCCCGAACCTTCCGGACGTCGCCCGCGGGAGCCATCCGAGTGCGGCGTCGCTGGCGCGGAGCGGGGCGGAGCCCATCACGGCGAGCATGCCGCGGAACGCCATGCCGGTCGGCCGCCAGCCGAAACAGTTGACGGCGACGATGGCGGCGATGCGGTCCGGCCCGGCCGCGGCGGCGGCCAGCGCGGCCGGGCCACCGAGGTCGTGGGCCACCAGGGTGACCTCGGTCAGGTCGAGTTGCTCGAGCACCGCGGTCACGGCGTCCGCGGAGCCCTGCAGACTCACGCGGTCACCGGGGACCCGGTCGCTGAGCCCGCAGCCGGGGGCGTCGAGGGTGATGCAGCGGAACGTCGGGGAGAGCGCGGACAGGAGGTCGCGCCACACGAAGCTCCAGGCGCCGGTGTGGACGAAGACCATGACCGGTCCGCGGCCGACGTCGGTGACCGCCACGCGGCCACCTGCGGTGGGCACCGCGCGGGTGGGCCAGGGCCATGCCGTCGCGCTCAGCCAGTCGGGTCGGTCAATGGTTGTGCCGGTGGTCATCGGATTCTCCTCGAGGTGGTGGCGCGGCGAGAGCTGGCTCGAGGAACGCGATCAGCCATCCCAGTTGCACGTCGATGTCCGGGGACTCCATCGGCGGCCGCCCGCCGGGGGAGGAGGTGGCGGTGGCGAACAGGCCGGTGACGATCGAGACCACGAATCCGAGGCGGATGCTCAGCTCGTGTGCCGGCACCTGCGGAAGCGTGTGCCGCAGAAGGGGAATCAGGCGTTCGGCGACGGGCGCGAGTGGTTGTTCGGATCTGTCACCGCTGCGCGGTCATCGGACTGGGCGCCCAATGTCATCGCCTCCTTCTCGTCCTCCGCGACTGTACGGCTCCAGCTCAAACAGTTCAGGTCGGCGGGCGCCGACACTGTTGTCGGTCACGCTGAAGATGAAGCGACAGATGCGCGCTCGATCCGCTGCCGCTGTTTCAACAGATCCCGGGCAACCGGACGGGCATGATCTTTGCGGGTGAGCGGAAGCTATTGCTGTCGAACGGCACCGCCTCTGCGACCGCCGGATCACCGCCGATAAGGTTTCCCGGACCCGACACTGCGCTGGGGGCGATCGGGTCGGGGTGAACCGACCGGTTTGGGTTGTTCGGGCGCGGGCTCTACGGGACGAGCTCGCGCGCGGACGCGCCGAGGTAGATCAGCGTCAAGGTCAACAGGATCCATCCGGCGCCGTGCCAGATCGGCCAGGTGCCTCCGCTTCGCCAGGCGCGGTAGGAGGTGGCGAAGGCCCCGAGGCCGCCGAGAAGCAGAATGCCGGTGTGCGCGAACACCAGCATGTTATGGCCCACATCGGTGCAGGCAATGGGTTGCCCATCCGCGCAATGCTGACTGTCGGTGCCTGCCGCGACGAGGGTGATCACGATGACTGTCAGCGCGGCGCCGATCACGGTTGCCGTGTACCACCCGGCTCGGCGGAGGGTGGCGGGGTCGGACCAGCGTTACTCGACATCTCTGGTCACGCTCTGGTGCTCCGGTGTGCGGTCAGCCGCCGGTGCGGTCGGCGAGGTCGGTGTGCCCGGACTCGTGGGCGCAGTGGGCGCAGCAGTACATCTGCTTGTCTGCTTCGACGCCGTGTCCGAGGATGCGGTACCCCGCAGTGCCGCATTGTGGGGCCATGGCCTGGGCGGCGCATTCGAAGCTGTCGAAGACGGCGGTGCGGTCTCCGCGCGTGACGGTGAAGATTGTTTCGTACTGGTTGCCTCAGGTTTCGCAGGTTCCCATCGCGAATCATCCCCTCGTCGGTGGTGGCGAGCGTGGACCGTGTGGTCGCCCCGGGGTCCGCTCGTTCACCGTGCGGGGAGAAGGTTGCGACACCTCCCCGAGGTGGTGGGCGGAGAAGGACCTCGCCTGGTCGAGCGAATATCCGCGGACCGAAAACGACAAACGATCCACCAAGGCTCGACCAAGGTAAAGACAACCCTCGGCAACCCCATGCCCGTGCCCGTCGCGGCAGCGGAGTCCCTGAACAACCTCCTGGGCGAGCAGTCCGATTTCGATTCGTCCGCGGACCATGTGGGTACTCCGGGAATTTCACCTAACCGACAACTCCAGCCCAGGGCGACCGTGCCCCAGGAGGCGACCCGATGATCATGCAGAGTTCACACCGCCACATCACCACAGATCATGACGAGATCCGCCGTTGGGTCGAGGCGCACCACGGCGCACCCGCGAGGCTGGCGAACACGGCGACCGCCAACAGCGCCGGGGACCTGCGCATCGACGTCCCCGGTCACGGCACCACGGGACTCGAGCACCTTTCGTGGCACGAATGGTTCACCGCATTCGACGGGCAACGTCTGGCCCTGTGTTACCCGGATCCGCACGTACGCGGCGGAACCAGTGCGTGGTTCGAACTCGTGCACCGAGATATCGGGGACGCAGTCTTCTCCTGACCTCGGTGGGTCCGGGAGACCGATTCGCGGTACACCATGCCCACACCGGCCGCGCCGTCCATCCGTTCCGAGCTGTGCCGCAGGATCCGTGCACGGACATCGTGAGGAGACGAGCAGGTTCCGAATCCGTCTCCGACGCTGTGATCACCGACTCGACAGCAGAAGGAGGGACCGTCATCATGAACGATGCGAACATCGCCCACGTGAAGGGCGGTGCAAAGGCGATCCTTCAGTACGGCGCGGACGTTTACACTCTTGATGTCGATGCCGCGGTTGATCTCCTGCACAAGACCCGAGCCATTGCCGACGACGGCGGCACCGGATGGCTGAGCTTCGCCCGCGAGGGTGTCTCGTACATGCTCCTCGTCTCACCCGGAACGCACGTCTCATTTGCCTTCCCGACTCCCGCACTCAACGACGTGCCGCGCTGATCCTGTCGCGCAGTCACCGGCCGAACTGCGCCTCCGCCAGGTCACGGCGAGCGTTTCACCTGCTGTCGACGATGACGTGATCGGAACATCGGCCCTCCTTGCCCCGACGGCGACTATGAGAGCTCGGTGACCTATCGCGGATAGGCGTCGTGGCCTACCCGCGATGGAAGACACCGGCGCGGGGTCGGCCCCGATCACGGCCTGTGCAACGCTCACGCCGACATCGGGGGCTGTCAGTCCGCCGGAGATTCACTCGGACAGAGAATTTCATATTGTAGCCCGCGTTGGTGAGTGGTCCGTCGGTGGCGCGGCCGACCTGTTCGCTAAACCCACCGGGGCGGGGTCGGCCGAGGGCCTCGGGGTGCAGCGGGGCGGAAGTACGGCGGAGCACAGTCAGGGACGGGGAGCGCAGTGCCGAGCCGAGTTTGAGTCGTTGTGGGGTTCCATGCAGGAGGGTGTCGGGTCTGCGAAGTTCGAGCTGTTCAAGGACACCGCCGGCGGGTCCGTTCATGTGAAGGCGGTGAACGGGGCTCGCGACGGTTACTCGGAGCTGTACCTCGAAGGCGTTGGTGTGAAACGGGATTGATTGATCAGGATCAACGCTTCCACCGAGATCTGACCTGAGTTCTGGGGTCCTCCGGCACGGCGGCCGGCTGTGGGGTCGGGAGGGGTTGACGGATCTCGCTGGGGTGTGCGGGTCTACTCGTCGGCCCGGGATTGTTCGGTGAGTTGGTGTCGGAGTCGCTCGCGCATGTCGTGGGTGCTGATGTCGGCGAGGTGGGTGAGGATTCGGGTGCCGGAGGAGGTGGTGTCGGCGAGGAGGGCAAGCAGGAGATGTTCGGTGCCGATGGTGTCGTGTCCGAGGAGTTTCGCTTCCCGCAGGCTTTGTACGAGGGCCTTTTTTAGTGTCGGGGTGAAGGGGGGCCCGGCGCATTCGCTGTCGGTGTTCGGGTAGGCGGGGATCTCGTCGAGGGCGCTGTCGAGGTGGGGGCCGGTGATTCCCCAGGAGGTGAGGGTGGCACCGGTGGGGCCGCCGGCGGCGTGGATGCCGGTGAGGAGGTGTTCGGTGCCGAGGTGGTTGTGGTGGTGGGTGCGGGCCGCGTTGGAGGCGAGCACGACGGCGTGCCGTGCGTGGTCGTTGAATTTGTCGAACACCGGTGATCACTTCCTCGGCGCGCCGTGGAGCCCTCGCCGTCCAGTATCCCCGTGCGGGGTGCGCTGCGCCTGCAAGGCTGGGATCGTCCCGAGGAGGATGGTTCGGCGCTCGGTTCGCTCGGTTGCGGCTCCGGGTGATCTCAGTGCGCATGCAGGCGCGGGGCCGCGCCGTGCGGGCTATGTGGAACAACGCGGAGCCGCGTCCACCGGGCCGGCGAAGAGTCGAACCGGGCCATACCGGCGTGCGTGTGATTCCACATGAGGTAGTCGCGGCCAGGCGGGCTCTGGTAACCGTAGTCGCGGGCTGACCGGGTGCCGGACCTTGGGCATGCGACTCGCCGTCGCTTCCGATGAGCCGCAGCGGGACTGGGGTCGATCGGCGGCGGATCCACCGCGGTAGTTTCACCGGTGTATCCGCCTCTGCCGACGCCGACGAATTGTTCGGATGAGGCTCCGTGCTGTAGTGCGATGCTGTGCGATGTCGGATTCGGGTTGGCGTTGGTGGGTGTCCGCGGCGGCAGCGCCGGTCGGTGGATCTGGTGCTTGTCGGGGATGCTTCGGTCGGGGAGGCGTCGGTTGGGGAGCTGACGTGGCTCGCACGCACCGCCGGCGAGGTCGCCGAGCAGTACCGCGATGACAAAACCGGTGACGACTCTCCGCTGATCTGAGGGCCCCGGGACCTGATGTGGGAGCGTTGGATCTGGCCTGGCGGCTGGCGTGACCCCGGCGGGTGTCCTGCGGTCGAACGAGGACCCGGTCGGTGACGCTACGTCCGGGGATCGTGTCGACACTCCACCGGCGCAGTTGCTCGAGGAACGCGTCGGCTGATTGGTGTCGAAGCGTTGGTACTGCGATACCGTCCACGTAGATCGGACCGGACTCTTGCTCGAATCGTGCCATGGACCGGGTACTTCGTCACAACGTCGCGAGGATGTAGGAGAGGACGAATCCGGCGGCGGTGCTCAACGCGACGGTCGGGCCGCCTTTCTCGTAGGCCTCGGGCATGAGGGTGTCTGCGAGGGACGCCAGCACCGCGCCGGCAGCGAAGGCGAGCGGCAGCGAGATGGTCTCGGGTGGACTCGATGCGAGGGGTCCGGCGCCGACGACCACGGCCAGGGTGAGGAGCACAGCGCAGATCAGCCACGTGCCGAGGATGAAGGTCTGGGATCGGCCCTGCGCGCGCATGGACGCGCTCCCGACGAGGGCCTCGGGGAAGTTGGAGACGAAGATCGCCACGAGCAGCGTCACGCCGCCCGTACCTTCGCCGAGGGACACCCCGAGGGCAACGTTCTCCGGGACTCCGTCCAGGGTGACCGCGGCGAGCAGTGCGAGTCCGGCGGCACCGCTCACGGAGGCGGTCGAGGGCGTCTTCTCTGTCGCGGCGGCGTCGACGTCGAGTTTCTCGCTGCCCTGCGGCTCCCGGTGCCTGCCCTCGGCCATGCGGTCCAATTGCTGGCTGAGGAGGGTGAAGACGACGGCGCCGACAATAAGTCCGAGCGCGGCCCGCCAGATTCCGCCTTGCTGATACGACTCCTCGAACAGCTCGAAGGTCAGCGCGGTGATCAGTGCGCCTGCGGCGAATGCCAGCATGCCGGCGAGTACTCGTTTGGGAAGGGTAAATCGCCCGCCGACCAGGGCCCCGATGACCAGGGCGCTGGAGGCGATCACTCCGAAGACCAACGACTCGATGATGACGTCACCCTCACTCTCTGCCATGGGAAGGTCGGAACTTCCGTCTCCGTCGGCTTCCGAGTACCCAGTTTTCCGATGCCCGGCGTGTTAGGGCATGTCTCCCAATAACTTGAGCCACTCGACGATGCCGGCGAGCAGGAATCCGGCGCGGTAGGTGAGGGCGAGTTTGTCGTAGCGAGTGGCCACCGCACGCCACTGTTTCGCCTTGTTGAAGGCCCGTTCGACCACGTTGCGCCCCTTGTAGGACTCCGGGTCGAAGTTCGGTGGCCGCCCGCCCGCGCGGCCCTTGTTCACCCGGTTCGCTGCCTGATCGGTCTTCTCGGGGATCACCGCCTTGATGCCTCTGCTTCGCAGCAGTTCCCGGTTTGCCCGTGATGAGTACGCCTTGTCGGCCCGGACCTCGACGGGGCGCGTGCGGTGCGCTCCGCCCGCGAGCCGCGGCACGCAGATGCCCTCCAGCACGTGGGCGAACATCGGACTGTCACCGGCTTGGCCTGGGCCGACCAGCACCGACAGCGGGCGCCCGTGACCGTCGCACGCCAGGTGCGCCTTGCTGGTCAACCCGCCCCTCGACCGGCCGATGCCGTGATCGGCAGGCTCGTCACGCAGGTTCGTGTAATTCGGTAGATCCCCCTGTGTGGCGGGCGGCGTTCGCACCGTGCTGATGGACACGGACCACTGTGGAATCGACCGATACCGCCCAGTCCAGGTTCCCGCCGGCGTCGGCCATCGCGACCAGAGCCGTCAGCACCCGATCCCAGGTTCCGTCTCCGGCGTATCGGCGATGTCGCTTCCACACCGTCTTCCACGGCCCGAAATGCGACGGGAGATCTCGCCAGGGCAACCCGGTCCGCAGTCGATACAGCATCCCCTCGACCACCACACGATTGTTCCGGAACTTCCGCCCCCGGAGCCCATCGGAACTGGGCAACAGCAGCGCGAGCAACTCCCACTGCTTGTCCGTCAACACCTCAAACCGATCAACAACGTCTGCCACACCGAAGAGTCTGCAGCACAACACCACAAATCATTGGGAGACACACCCTAGCTCAGGTGATCGGGTGGTTGGGGGTGTCCCGTCATCGGGGTAGGTGTCCAGGGGGTGGGGCATATCCACTTCCCGGGTGGAGGAACGTGCCCCCTGGGGTTGCTTCAGTGCGGGCGTGGACGTGGGCAGAGTTGTACCTGTCAACCGCAGCACTTCCCCGACCTTCTCGAGGAGAACACCAATGGCCAACGCCCGCCGAACCTTTGCCGCCATCACCTTCACTGCCTTCTCTGTCCTGAGTGCGGTCGGGGCAGCGTCCGTCGCTCAGGCCGAGCCGATCGGCCCGAACGGTCCCACCGGTGGTCCGTGCCCGATCGTGAACACGGACTCGCAGGGCAACGAAACGGTGACCTACGGCAAGCCCGGTGACCGCAACGGTGCCCTGGTGTGCGGTGCGGACGGTGAATGGACGATCGGCAAGGCGAAGGGCAACTCCGGACAGATCCAGACCCAGCCCGGTCTGTCGGTCGGATAGGAGAGGACCCCCTGATCCCAGTAGGGCGAATTCCCCGCATCGATGCCGATGCGGGGCATTTTGCCGTCGGAAGGGACGCGTCGTCGCTGCCAATGTAAGGCGTTGCGGGCGGGCGGCAGTCAGCTCCGACCCGTGGCCGACCGTCACCCGCGCGCGAAAGCCGCCGCGTTAAATCCACAGCCGACGAAGCAATTTCGGAAAATACTTTGGAGATTAGCCCCTGCCAAGGCGAGCCACGCTCGTCGCGCATGAAGCTCGGTGCGATGTGAGTTTGGCCTCCAAGAGGTCGTGCTGGTCTGCCACATGGACAATGTCTTTAGGCATTGAAATGTCAGTTCGGATGAGCTTCCTCATCACCGAGACGGACCTGCCGTTACTGTGTGCGGTCGACGATTGCCGATGTAGAAGGAGAGCACGATGGTGGTATCACCGAGGAATTCCGCAGGTTCGGCGACGAGGACGACCAAGGAGATCCGTGAGTGGGCGATCGGAGAGGGCCGCGAAGTGTCGCCCCGCGGTCGGATTTCGGCCGAGATCGAGCAAGCCTTCTATGACGCTCAGGCAAAAACGGCACCAGCGAAGGTAGCCGCGAAATCGTCGGCCGCGAAGAAGACGGCCGCGAGGGCACCGGCTGCGAAGAAGTCGGTCGCGGAGAAGGCAGTCGCCAACAAGGCACCGGCGGCGAAGAAGGTGGCTGCGAAGAAGGCTCCGGCGAAGACAACAGCGTCGGAGACGACGGCCGGGGATAAGATAGTCGCCGGGAAGGCGCCGGCGAAGAGCGCGGCGGCGGTCGGCAAGGATCCGGCGAAGACGACGACCAAAGAGATTCGCGAGTGGGCGATCGGAGAGGGTCGTGAAGTGTCGCCCCGCGGTCGGATTTCGGCCGAGGTCGAGCAAGCTTTCTATGACGCTCAGGCGCAAACGGCGCCATCGAGGAAGGTAGCCGCGAAGAAGGTGGCTGCGAAGAAGACGGCTGCGAAGAAGACGGACGCGAAGAAGGTACCGGCAGCGAAGAAGACGGCTGCGAAGAAGACGGCCGCGAAGAAGACAACAGCGCCGAAGACGACGGCCGGGGAGAAGATAGTCGCCGGGAAGGCGCCGGCGAAGAGCGCGGCGGCGGTCGGCAAGGCTCCGGCGAAGACGACGACCAAAGAGATTCGCGAGTGGGCGATCGGAGAGGGCCGTGAAGTGTCGCCCCGCGGTCGGATTTCGGCCGAGATCGAGCGAGCCTTCCATGACGCTCAGACCAAGGAGATTCAGGCAGAAGCGATGCCGGCGAAGAAGACGCCTGTGAAGAAGGTAGTTGCGGAGAAGGCTCCGGCGGAGACGTCGGTCGCGAAGAAGCCGGACGGGAAGAAGACGGCCGCGAAGAAGGCACCGGCGGCGAAGAAGGTGGCTGCGAAGAAGGCTCCGCCGAAGACGACGGCCGCGAAGACGACGGCCGCGAAGACGACGGCCGCGAAGACGACGGCCGCGAAGACGACGGCCGTGGAGAAGGTCGCGAGGAAAGCTCCGGCGAAGACGTCGGGCGCCAAGACGGCAGGGGCGAAGACGGCGGCTGTGGAATCGGCTGCGGATGCGACGGCCGCGGAGACAACGGCCGTGAAGAAGGTCGCGAGGAAGGCTCCGGCGAAGACGTCGGTCGCGAAGTCGGCGGCTGTGGAGTCGGCTGCGGAAGCGACGGCCGTGAAGAAGGCTCCGGTGACGGGAGCGGCGGCGGGCACCGCTCCGGCGAGGGCGTCGACCAAGGAGATTCGCGAGTGGGCAATCCGGGAGGGCCGTAAAGTGTCCTTCCGCGGTCGGATTTCGGCCGCGATTGTGCGAGCATTCCATGACGCTGCGGCCAAGTTGCCGCTCCCGCTCGGTTGAAACGGGTGGGGGGTTCGCTGATGAGCGTGAGCGACCGACTCCTGTTGCCGCGGTATGCCGTCTCGGGTGATCCTTGGTTCGGCACCGTGGAGGTCACCATCGAGGAGCTTGCTGAGTACCGGGACGTCAAACCGGCGAATATTCTGCTGTCCGAGACCGTGTCACCATGAGGTCCGTGTTGTCGTCCTGCGTGGCGGAGGCCGGTGTCGTCGGGGGTGATCAGTCGTGGGGGTGGTCGTCGACCCAGTAGGTGAGGGTGTGCCGGCTGATGTCGGGGTTTCCGGTGGTCAGGGTCGTCTGGAGAGATAGATCGGAGAAGGCGCGGATACCCTGGGCCCGCAACGACGCGGCGGCCTTCGCCTCCACCTCATCGGGAGCCGAGCCAGTCGGCAGCTCCAGTGATATTCGTTCGATTCCCACCGGGAACACAGTAAGGCAGCGGTATGAGCCCACCACCCGTGACCGGTGGGCAGGGGACTGCTCACGCACACCGCGTTGTTCTCGAGCAGTGACGCACGGCAGGTGCAGGGCGCAGGATATGAGCTGGGTCGCGAGAGGGCGATGGGAAACGCGCGCGGTGCCGGAAAGGTGACGGCGGTGCCGGCGCGAGGTGGCCGTGGCGCGGGGTGTGGCCGCGAGAGGTGTTGTGGCGCAGCCAAGCGCAGCCCCCGCCAACGATGGAGATCAGCTGGCAGGGGCGCTACACGGACAACCTGCACGTGATGACGAGCGGCGCATTTCCGATTTTCGTGAGCGGCAGCACCGAAGTCCAGAGAGTGTGATCCACACCATCCCACTATTTTCGGCCAGCTTCGGCCGGATTGCGGCGAGGGGCGATTGGTGCGCGGCGCCGAGTACGAGCGGGCACTGGAGGTGACCGGGCGGGTTGTCGGCGGCTCCCGGCGCGGGTAGCCGGCCGGCGTCGACTTCAACCGGTTCGGGCGGGGTGTGGTCCGGCGGAGGCTTGTCAGAGGGCGGCGGCGGTCAGGGCGGCGATACCGGCGACTGTGACAAGTATCAACAGGGCGAGCGGTGACGAGCCGCGGACCGCGGCCCACACCAGGATGGTCAGCAGCGCCAGGCCGAGGGGTACGGCGATGCCCGCTTCCCGGCCCTCGAGCAGCGCCGGGTCCTCCGGTGTGCTGCAGTCGTGGCCGGTCTCGGGGTGGGTCTGGGTGGCGGTCGCCGGTGGCATGGATTCTTCCCGTCGAGGAGGGGTGGGTGCGCCTGTCACAGGTATTCGAGTATGGGGAAGAGTGCGATCGCGGACATCATGATGCCGGCGACTCCGGCGACGATGCCCAACAACGCCCGCAGGGAGGCTGCTTCGTCGTCGGCGACGGCGGTCCGGGTGGTGGCGACGGCCCCGCAGATCACCGCGCACAGGCCGAGGGCGAACCCGAGCCCGAATATCCAGAACGACGCGATCGACAACGCCCCCAGCGCGATCGACACGGTGGGTAACCGTGAACCACGTCGCGCCGGGTGCTGAGGTGTCTCGGCGGAGGACCGCCCGTCGCTGGTGGCAGGTGGTTCGCACGGGGCGGCAGGGGCGGTCATGATCCTCCTTGCGAGGGTGTGGTGTCACGGCGAGTGCACCTCGGTGCGAGGGACTCTCACGGTTTCGCGTGTGATCGACTTTGGAGAATTTAGCACTCTCGATGTGAGAGTGCTAACAGTTTTATGGGATAAGTGAGCGTGCACACACCTCTCCTCAATCAGGGGCGGTATGTGCCGCGCGTCTGGGTGAGTCGGTCGCGACCACTCTGTGAGTGTGCCCGACCTTGAACGGGCCGGATCGAACTCGATGACAAGGCGGCGCATGTGGAGCTCGGTCACGCCGAGGTCGTGTTCACGATTGACACGGATTCGGTGCGGCATGCCAAATCGAATCCGCTGGAGGTCCTGGGGACGTACTCGTTGCGGCCGGTGCTTCATTCCGTCTGTCGGACTGCGGACCTGGCCGCGTGCGAGTGTCCGTGCACAGGCGAGGCGCCGACGGCGCGTGCCCATACTCCATGTGCGGCGGCCGCGGCCAGGGCCGTGTTCCGGTTCAGGTGGGGGAGAGGATGGCGCTGTGGTCGGCGATGATGCGGGCGACGAGGTCACGGCCGGGACCGTGGTCGAGGGGCAGGGGCGTGGTGGTGGGGTCGATGGTCAGGGCGGGGTGGGGTGTGATCGCCGGATCACTGGTGAGGATCCAGGCGAGGGTGTCTTCGTTGTGCCGGGGCCGGTAGGCGAACCCGTCGATGTCGGGGTCGGCGGCGCGGATGGCGTGGGCCCATCGGCGGGTGGTGACAAAAGTGCCGGGCTTCGCATTTGGTGAGCCAGAGGTCTTGGCCGACCGCGGAGAGGTGCGGGCCGTGGAGTGCGGCGGTGGTGAGGGTGCGGGTGACGGTGAGGGCGGTCAGGGTGCGGCCGGCCACGGCGGACGCAGGAACGATCCTCGCGATCGAAGGGTCCAAGGGCAGGTCCCGGCAGATGGTTTCGGCGATCGCACCGTCGGGGCTGTCGGCGATGTAGAGGTAGGCGTAGCTGCCGTCGAGGGAGTCGAACCGGCCGCCGGCGAGCTCGTCGGGTTGCGCGGTCGGGTTGGGGGCGTGCGGGGCGCGGTGGCTGCTGTGCACCCGCCACACCACCGTTCCGGCGGTGAGCACGGTTCGGTGCGCCGGCCGGAGTAAACCTGCGGCCGGTGGTTCGATGTTCGGCATCAGTCGGGCAGCACCGCCGAGGCGAGCCGCTCGAGCTTCTGACCGGCCGCGGGGTCCGGGTCGGCGGCGAGGTCGGCCGGGGTCTGCCCCTCGGGTAGGCGGGTGGAAGGGGTCAGCCACCACGACGCCACCCCCCACGGGTCTGCGGCCGCGTTGAGGGCCGTGTTGACGGCGGCGACGGTGTCGCGGACCGAGGCGGTGGCCTCGTCGAACTGGAACGCCGGGTACCGGTAGCTGTTGCCGACAGGGAGGGCCACGACCTTGCCGGTCGTGCGGAGCCTCGAGGCGACGGTGCGATCCGATACGGGCCGGTGCAGGACGGCGGCGACCTGGCCGGCGGTGAGCATCGGGTGGTCGAGGATGTGCCGGCGGGCGGCCTGCTCGATCTCGGCCTGTGCGATGGCGTCGTCGACGAGGTCGGCGCCGATCCGGGCGGCCTGGGTGCGGTCGGTCAGGGTCGGTGCCATCGCCAGCAGCGCGGTGACCTGATTGCGGACCAGGTGCATCTCGGGACGGGCGGCGAGTTCGGAGGCGACGACGTCGATCAGTTCGGGGGTCGACAGATCCGACAAACGCCGGTCGTCCGGCGACGGAGCGGCGTGCGGGCGGTCACCAGCGCGTGTGTAGCGGCCGGTCGCGGTGTCGCGGCGCAGCCGGTAGCCGGCGAGCTTGTGGTGTCGCCTGGGAGAGATCGATCGGTGAGTCGACATACGCACTCCTTGCTACGTTTGCACCGCAATCTTACATCGTTGCCTTCGTTGCGGCGAGTAGATGGGCACATGCGCTTGATCACCGCCCACTCAGGGAAGGATGAAACCGTGAGCGACCGAACCGCAGCAGTCATCGAGCGTGAACTCGCCATGCTCGCCCACGTGCGCGACCGCCTCCGGGCTTCGGAGGGCAGCGACTTCCGCATCGCGACCACCGCCGTCGACCAGGTCCTCGATGAGCTCAACAGACTCGAACGATCACCGTGGGATCCCACCTGATGCAGTGCAGGGCCCGGGGTGCTGGCCACCGGTGGGAAGGGGCGGCGGGCACGGGTTGGTCGCGCCCCGATGACGTCACCGGGCTGGGTATCAGCTGCCACGTCACCCACGTGCCTGGAAACCAGGCCCAAGTCTCTGGGTCAGGGCACAGTCCACATACCCATCCCCGGCCAAAATGTGGTGCTGTAGGGGATGTCCAGGGTGATGGTGGCGACGAGGACACCGGACCCGGTCGCGGCGGCCGCGGGTGGCGGTGATTGTGGGGAGTTGGATGCTCGCACCTCGGCATCCCCGGTCGCGCCGGTGGTGAGGTTGCGCCAATGCACGGTCCCGGTGCATCCGGTCTCCATGCGGAAGTACGTGAGACCCGGTGTCGCGGTGTCGGTTCGCGCGATGACGCGGCCCTGGCAGATACCCATCCACGTCGCATACTGAAACGACAGCGTGTTGCCGGCCACCGGCACGGGCAGAACCGTATCGACCGGTGCCGCGGACACCGTCGGTGCCCCGACGATCGCAGCCGTCAGCGTCGCCAGGCTTGCGATTCCGGCCGCGAGAAGGCGCGGCAGACGGGGGCGCGATGAATCCTTCATGACCGGTCCTCTCGGGCGATGTAAGGCCATCTTGCGCCGGACGTCCACTACGGTTTGCCGGAATCGCGGACTTCAGTGGCGACGTCGGCGTGTGCGCGGCGACGGGGGTACGAGCAGAGGCGGGTGTCGATCGGGGCGGGATAGCTGCAGGGCGCGTATCTTCTCCGTGGTGCGCCCGGCCGGGAGTCGCGCGTTGAGCCCGCGATTATCGGATCTCCGCCATTCGGGGCTCACTTCTGCTGGTTTGCAGTGTCATTCACGTAGATGACACCGCTCGGCTCGGGAGAATCGACCCGTCGACGCCGCGCGGGTCCCGCGGCGGCACGATGTTTGCCAGGTGATGTCCGAGAGTGAAACGAACCGATTAGTATGCGCAGTTGATGCGACGGACGTCGGTAACCGGCTTCGGCCTTTTGTCCGGCCGCGCAGGGGTGGTGCGGTTTTCGGGTCGAACGAGGTGGTTCTGGTGGAGTTTCCGATGCTGTCCAAGGGACAGAACTTGTCGCTGCCCGCTGAGGTGGAGCAGATCGATGTGGTGCTCGGGTGGACCGAGTCGGAGGTCGAGGTCGATGCGTCCGCGTTGCTGCTGAACTCCGGCGGCAAGGTCCGCTCCGACGAGGATTTCGTGTTCTACAACCATCCCGAGTCGACAGACGGGTCGATCCGGTTCCTGGGTACGAGCGGCACCGAGGAAGGTGCGCAGGCGCGGATCGCGATCGACCTGTCCGCCGTGCCGGAAGACGTGCACACCGTCGCCTTGGTCGGCAGTGTCGCCGAGGGCAGGTTCGGTGATCTCGGAAAGCTCGCCCTGCGGGTCGTCGACGGCGCCGGGTACACCCTTGCCGAGTACGTCACCGCCGATGCCACCACCGAGTCGGCGTTCGTGTTCGGCGAGGTCTACCGCCGAGGCGGGCAGTGGAAGATCCGGGCGGTCGGGCAGGGCTGGGAGTCCGGACTGGCAGGGTTGGCCACGGACTTCGGCGTCGACATCGACAACGAGCCGGAACCCGAACCCACCACCGGTGATACCTCGTCCGACCCTGCCGAACCCGCCGTGCCGGCGTCGCACAGCTCCGCCGGTGACGCCACGCAACTGGTGCCCGAACTGCCCACCCCACCCACCGCACCGGCGACACAGGCGAAGGCGAGGACCCGGGGTGTCCGCACCGCCAAGCGGGCGGTGAAAAAGTCGAAGCCGGTCGAATTCACCCTTGCCGAACAGGACACCTGGCAGCCGGCGCGGTTGTTCTCGGTCATCGGTGTCGGGACCGGTGAGGAACAGGAGCGGCGCGCTACCTCGGCGCTGATCGCCACCATGCAGGCGGTGCGTCCCTTCGCACGCGCGGTGTGCGCCCGGATGGGGGCCCCGGTCGGTGTCTTCGAAGGTTATGTCGAGGTGGCGTACGAGCGGGGTGAGACGAAGGTGATCCCCGACGCGGTGCTGAAGGTCTCCCGCGGCACCAGGGTGTGGACCGGCCTGCTCGAGGTCAAGACCGGCAACGGCAAGCTCAAGAAGGAGCAGCTCGAGAACTATCTTGACGTGGCGCGGAAGAAGAAGTACGACGTGGTGGTCAGCCTGTCGAACGACGTCCCCGCCAGTGCCGGGGAGTTGCCGGTGGAGGTCGATCGCCGCAAGCTCGCCAAGGTCGCGCTGCGGCATTTGTCGTGGGCGGAAGTAGGCCATGAGGCACGGATGTTGCTCTCGCACGGCGGTATCGACGATGACCTGCAGGCCTGGATGCTGGCCGAGTTCCTGCGCTACCTCGATCACCCCCGCTCCGGGGCGGCCGAGTTCGTCGACATGGGCCGACACTGGGTGACCGTCCGCGACGCGGTTACCGCCGGTACCCTCCGTGCCGGCGACCAGAAAGCCGCCGCCGTGGCCGACACCTGGGTGTCCCTCTCACGCCATCTGGCGCTGCGGCTGACCGCCGAACTCGGTGTCACCGTCAAACACGTCCTGCCCCGCCGTCACGGCAACGACCCGGCGGCCCGCAACGCGGCGGTAGCCGAAAGGTTGGCCACCGACGGGGTGTTCGAAGCGGTGCTGCGGATCCCGGAGACCGCGGGGGATCTGATGGTGATCGCGGATGTGCGGACCAACAAGATCCGCTGCCACACGACCGTGGAGGCACCGAACGAGGGAACCTCCGGTCGTCGGCTGTCGTGGCTCCTGAGGCAACTCAGGGACGTGCCCGGCGACGTTCAGGTCGAAGCGGTGTTCTCCGAGCCCGGCAACGAAGCCTGCGAGCACCTCGACACGGTGCGGGCGGACCCGAAGGTGCTGACCAATGGGCGATCCGGAGACATCGTGTCCTTCTCCCTGGAACAAACCTTCCCGATGGGCGGCCGGCGGTCGGGCACCGCGGCAAGCTTCATCACCAGCGTGACGTCATCGACCGACGTCTTCTACGGCACGGTGGTTCAACAACTGCGGGAATGGGTGCCGGCAGCGCCGAAACAGACCGACCAACAAGGTCCCGCAGCCGCGGATTCGGAAGTCGAGTAGTCGAGCTGATGCTCGAGCTGCTCGATGATCCGCCCGGCGGGGGTTATGTCGGGGTCGAGACCGCGACGATCGGCCCTGGTTGGACCTCGCGCCCACGTAACGCGGAAGGTGAAGAACGCCACTCCCGCACGCGGCCCGCACCTGATCCCCTGGACTTCACATCGAACGGTGCCGTGCGCTTCACAACCCAGAAGACGTCCGTCCCCCGTACTCACCGCTTGCGCGGCCAAACAGAACGCCGGTTACCTGGGAAATCCGGCCATCCGTTGCATCGATTACCCGCTGAATCCCCGGGAATGGGGAAGCCTGCATTAATGGATTGGCTAGCTGTGCGATGATTCACACGAATTTGACGGTTGGAGGAGAGTTGACGATCGAGTGGCCTGCACACTATCCGTCGCAATGCCCACCTGTGGATGCAGAGCCAGCGGTCGGCACATACTTCCGTCTGGTGGACGCCGCTCCGCCGACGGGCGAGGATATCTTGAGTCACGTCGAACTGAAAAATGCAGGGTTGCGATTTAGGAACCGCGATTTCGGCAACGAGCAATGTATCGCCTCGGGGTTCAGCATCTTCGATACGCAGTTCGCAGCAGAGAGGACGCGTAGTGCAGTAGGCCCTCTTAGAAAGAAGCGCATTGCCAAGGTCGATGTCTCCGGCTCCGGCGTCGTGAAGCAGACTGGAGGCAACACGAGCCACCATACGTGGTGGCGGCCCGCCTCAGATGATGACTGGACTTCATGTGTGGTAGTCACATGAGCTGGTTGCCACAAGGAACTTCACTGGGACGGCTTCGCCTTGAAGAGACGTTCGAATACTACGATGGCCCAAGGCTATTCTCGTGCAGATCTACGACAGGACAGTTGTATGTCGCGGCTTGGGCGGAAGAGGGAACGGATCACGATCTGTGGCTCTACCTGCCAATTTCGCAAGAGCGATTCGATGTGACGCGGTCGGGTGGGATCACTGTACGAGACGCGTTTGTAAATCCCGAAGATGCTGCGTTCTTAGTCAAGATCCCATTCGATGGTCAGTCTCGCGACACAATCGAACAAGTTCTTGATGGTGAATCGATTGCCGACGACTGGCTTCCCGACCCTTCCTACCGAATTGAGCTACAAACGAACACCGCACCGCCCGCGCTATCACCGGGTGAGTTAGCCGCGCGTGCACAGCGGGAGCTTCGGCCAATGCTTCGAGTAGAGATCGATCCAGTCGACAGCAGAAGGACGGCAGCTCCTACGCGCGCAGTAGGCAATCTACTAGTCCTGACGCAGAACTTACTTGACAATGTCGGTTACTCGTTGCGGACAAATGGCCAGGAGACCTCCCAGCGAGGGCGCGTTCCAACCGATATCCAGGAGGCAATGTCAAGCGAGGTCATCAGCCTCACAGCTGCGAGTTTTGTTATCGACATTGCTTCAACGGGATTTGTAAATCTCTTTGGTTCACCTTTCGAAGAGACATCAACTGAAATAGTCAAGGTGTTCGCCTTAGATGACGAGGGTGAGGAATTCAAAGAGCAAGTTGGGAAATTCAATTCACGTGCCGCGAAGAGTTTCCGCAAGCTGGTTAAGCATCTAGCAAGTATCGGTGGCCCGGCCACCTTGGTCTCCGCAAATGAAACTGCTCAATACATTGAGGCACGGCTGCCCGCCGACAAAATTCAGCGAATGCTGGCGGTTCTAAATTATCTCGCGCCGGACAGGGTGGAGCCATCCATCGAAGGAAGAATGCGATTATTCAAGGGGGATGTGGACAGTCACACCTTCGGTGCTGATGATCCACGCACAAATCAGACATATTCCGGATATGTTGACGAGCAGGCCATTCCAGGTTTCCTTCGCTCACCACTTGGAGGCGATTACGAGATGGTTATTGCCGTGACAAGCGTCACGGACGAACTTACGAATGACACTCAATTCAACTATCGCCTGATGCAGATCACTCCCTCAAATCCCTAAAGCCGCAAGTCGGGCGTCCGTTTTCAGGTTCACTTTGCGGGTTCGGTGGCATCCGGACTGCGCCGGCAACGAGGACGTGGTCGCCAGCTCGGCGCTACCGTAGCGCTCATACACCGAGGCACCGTTCGGGTTGGGGTTACGACTGCTCTTGATACGCATGGGTGCCAGTAATTGGTGGTCGTACCGCACAACCGGCGGCGTACAACCGGGTCCACCCGGCCATGGCCGGGTGGACCCGTCGAGCCTATCGTTCGACTCGTGCCGGCCCTGGCGTTCGGGCGATCAGAGGGTGATCTGTGTCGAGGCCTGCGCGGGCTTCGCCGGGTTGCTGTTCTCCCACAGGAAGGTGTATGCGCCGGGTGTGGGTTCGTCCATGACGAAGACGATCCACTCGCCTTCGATCTTGCTAATCGAGGAGATGTTCTCGGAGATGAATCCGCCGCGTTTGTCGCCGCGGTTGGACTGGCCGTCCGGTCCTGTCAGTTCGAAGTCGCCGGGGTTGACATCGGAGAAGCCGCCGGTCGAGCAGCGCCCGCAGTTTGCGTTGATCTTGATCCAGACCTCGTGCTTGTCCTTCTCGCCGGGCTGGTAGCTCGGCCAGAGGAACGCCTCGTCCAGGGTGATCTCCATGTCGGTGCCGAATGTCATCCCGGCAGGGATGCCCCTCGGCTCGATGCTCTCGACGCTGGCGTGTTCGGCTAGCGGGATTCGGGTCTGGTTCTGGTCGGCCTGGCCGTAAACGAGGACGACGCTGTCGACGACGTCGTCGACGTCGGGTGTGTCCGACGGAGTCTTCATGGATGCGGTCGCCGTGCCGGACGCTTGTCCGCCGCCGGCGATCTCGGGACTGTCGAAGGACAGCTTGACCACCGCGCCATCCACCTCGAGGTATGCCTTGTCGGTGGGGGTGTGGCTGACTCCGACCAGGTTCTTGTAGTTCAGGTCGAAATCGAGTGTCGTCGAGGCATCGTCCGAGTTCGCGGTCACCTTGTCGACGGTGATCTCGAAGCCGTCGTGCCAGCCGATCTTGTCGATCTCGCGCTCGACTGCCGACTGACTTTCTTCCGACGTGGGTTCGGCGGCCGAGGCCAGTGCGGGGAGCAGGAGAGCTGCGGGTACAACAGCACTGATCAGAAGAGCCTGGCGAAGGGCGTTGGGCCTCATAGTGAGTCTTTCTTTGACGGGGGTGGCAGCGATCCGTGCCGATCAACGCTTATTAGCTTCTCCCGGACAAGCAGTGGGGATCTTCGACAGCGGGGTGGAAGTTCCTCACCCCAGGAGTTCATGGACCCGCTCCGTGCGCTCCACGACCGGGCCCGACATGGGACTAACACCGTGGTCGGACACGACTTCCACCTCAGGGTCAGCGGAGAGACCCCCCGTCGGCGCGATCACCTGTCGAGCTCGTGCCGATCGACCTTCCTGTCGAGCTCGTGCCGATCGACCTTCCTGCCGATCTCGCAGCAAGGCGGTGCCCCGAAGTGGCTGCGTTGGATCGTCTGCGGAGCGCCGGATGTCCTGCGCGATCCCGTTGACGGTGTTGCCGTACCGAAATATGGACTACACCAACCCGTTTGGATATCCGCCTCGCTCCTGGCACGAAGGGGTTGTGCACCACCGGGTTCGGTGACGCCGCGAAACAACAGCGCCGGGCGTGCCGTCGATGCCCTGCCGATGCAGGGGTGAGGGATTTCAGACCTGCCGAGGATATCAATTCGCTTCATTTCGCGGGAATCTTGTCAGGACAGCAAAACCGGCAAGCAACACAAGGAGTTTCACATGTCGAACATCAAGAAGCGTACCGTCACGGCGATTGCCATTGCAGCCTTCGCGCTGTCGGCGGGTGCGGGAATCGCGTCCGCCGAACCGGGGGCGCCCGGCGGAGCGGGTGGCAGCGCTCCAGGTGCACCGGGTGTCGGTGCACCGGGTGTCGGCGCACCGGGTACGGGTGGCGACGCGCAGAGCAACGCCGAGACCGGCAACGCCAATGCCGGTGACGGCGGCGCCGGTGCCCCCGGAATTTCCTTCGGCGGTCCGACCATCGGACTGAACAACGGCGGCGGCAACGGCAACAGCGAGGTGGGCAGCGGCGGCGACGGCGGCAACGCACGTTCCGGCGACGCCACCACGGGCCCGACCACCGGCGGCGACGGGTTCGGCGGCTGGGGCTTCGGAGGCGACGGTGCGGGCGGCAACGGTGGAGTGGCCCCCGGAGGCGACGGCGGCACGATCCAGCAGGCACCTGCACCTGCTCAGGGCGGCGGCCCTGGCATCTGCGTCATTCCGATTCCGTTCGTCTGCTGATCCCGATCCGCTGCCCATAAGGATCGCGGACTCTCCCAGGGCCGGCCCACCCACTGAGGCACAGGACCGGCCCTGGGAGTCCAGATGCATGCGATTGGAGCTGCGGCGAGCCACTCATCCCGAGAACGCCCGGGCATCGAGCCATCGGGAGAATGGTGCGCTGGGCGGTCTGCCTCCGCCACGGCGATCACACCGAGCATGGCAAGGCGACGATCTCGCCCCGAACACGCTGCGTCGAAACTCCCCTTCCGGCGGCATCGACCACTCCTGCGGCAACCACCCAAACTGGACGATTGCCGCATCCTCATCCATCGCACCCACGTCGACGCGCACGAAACCGCGACCGACCGGCACCACTGCCGCTTCACGTCGCCGCAGACCACCGGCTTCCATACCCGCCGGAGCGCCCAATCGAAGCAATTTCGTCGGGATCGACGGTGGGCCCAGAGGCCGAAGGCTGATCTCGGCGATATCCGTACCGTTTCGAGGCGCCCCAGACCTCTCACGGCATCATCACGCAAGGAGTTTGACCATGTCGAACACTATGAAATTCGCTGTCCCGCTGATCGCCTTCACCGCAGTTGCCCTGTCCGTCGGTGGGGGAATCGCCGCCGCGGAAACGAATGACAGCGGCCCGCGGGAGAGCTACAGCGGGGAAGTGCGGCAAGAAGCTACCGCGCCCGAGCCCTCGGCTGCGCCGCCCACACCGACCGTCTCCGTCTATATCCCCGGTGTTTCCCTGCCCGGGATTACCGTCGGTGGTGTCGGTGTCGGCACCGACGGGATTGCCTTCCCGGGCCCCACCATCGGCCTGCCCGATCCTCCTGAGCTGCCCTAACCGCTCCATCCGCTGTGCGACATAGATGCCGCGATTCGCGGCGACAGTCCCACTTCCCCCGTTCGCTTGGTACTGCGGACGAGGACCAGATGGCCCGGCATCGGACCCTCGCTCTCCGGGCAGATTCGTGGCTCGCGGCTGGCTCCACGGATGGGCCCGCCGGGGACGCGTCGTTCCCGGGGGATGCTGTCGCGGGGGACGGGCATTACCGCTGGTCGGTGGTGGTGCCCGAGGATCTGGTGGTGCGGTGGGTTCGACGGTAACGGCGGCGACGGCCGATGCGGGCGGCGCCGATGGCGGCGGCGGCCCCGGCCCCTGCCGCGACTGCCGCACAGACCACTACGGTGGTAGTGGTCGGTAGGCGAGCGGTGAGAATCCAGAGGGCGCCGACGATCACGGCGCCGAGCACGCCGGCGGTGATGGTGGCACCGATGATTCCGGTGATCCGGCCCCGGCCCCGGCCCCGGCGCAGCGAGCGCAGGAAAGATTCGAGGTAGGCCACGGCGAACAGGGCCAGAGCGGCGAGCCCGACGGCGGCCGCGGTGGTGGTCGCTGGCTGCGTGGTGTGGACCGGAAACGTCCAGGTGTCGATCACCTGTCCGGCTTGGAGCAGGGTCAGTGTTCCGGTGAGAGTTCCGGCCACGAAGTACTGTCCGCCGAGTGGGGGCAGTGTCGCGGCCGCGGCACCACCCTGGTTGATCAGTGGCGCGGCGGCGGTGTTCTTGACCGGAATGTCGAGGACGTCGAGGGCCAGGGTCGCGGCGTCGGCGAGTCCGGCACCGGTCACCGTCACCGGCACCGGCACGGTGAGATCGACAGGGACGGGTGCACCGTCGGCCGGGTCCACGCCGGCGACGGTGACAACGCCGACCGGGGGTACATCGACCGGGGGCGCACCGAGACCGAGCAGGGCAACCAGGACGGTGATGGCCGCCAGGGCGGCGGCGATGAGCAACGGAATGCGGGGGGAGGGGAGATTCACGACCGTGCGGACGTTGACGAGGTCGGCGCCCGAGACGTCGGCCAGGCGGGCGCCGCGGGCGTGGACGGTGATCGACGGGCGCACCGTCGGCGGCGGTTCCGTAGCACGCGACCCGGGTGCCGGCGCGGTGGGTGATGCGGTCGGGTCGACGGATCCGGTCGGTGCTGTCGGGTCGGTGGTTGCCGCCGGGTCGGCCCGGTGCGATTCGGTGCCGGGAGAACCGCCTGGGACGGGCCGTCGGGGTGCGGCGTGTGGCCGGGTCAGCGGCAACGGTGGATGGTCGTCGCTGTCGGTCAGCGTCGGGGTGTGCGGGGGCCCGAGACCGGTGGCCGAGACGATGGTGTCGGCACCCATCACCGGGATGCCCTCGGTGCTCAGCCACCCCGGGCCCCAGCGTCCGGTGGAGGCGCAGGCCAGCGCGATCCCGAAGGCCTCGGCGGACGGGTAACGCAACGTGGGGTCGGTGGCCAGTCCGCGCATGACCACGTCGGCGATCGGGTCGGGGACGGCGGGCGCGGTCTCCTGCAGCGGGGTGGGCTCGTCGAAGGCGTGCATGAACAGCAGGGCCATGGCGTCGTCAGCCGGCGGGAACGGCAGTTCCCCGGCAAGGAGTTCGTAGAGCATGGTGGCCAGCGCGTAGACGTCGGTGGCGGGGGTCAGCTCGCCGCCGCGGGCCTGTTCCGGCGCGATGTAGGACGGGGTGCCGAGAACGTCGCCGGCCTTGGTGGCCAGGGTTTGATCGCCGCCGATGACCTTGGCGATGCCGAAGTCGGTCACCTTGATCGCCCCGGAGGCGGCGAACAGCAGGTTTTCGGGTTTGATGTCGCGGTGCAGGATGGACCGGTTGTGGGCGGCGGTCAGCCCGGCGGCGCAAGCGAGGGCCACCGCGACGGCGGCATGCGCGTTGAATCCGGTGCGGGTGAACCGGTTCCATACGGTGCCGCCGGGGAGCAGTTCCATGACCAGCAGGCACAGGCCGTCGTGTTCGACGAAGTCGTAGACGGGCACTACGTGCGGGTGGTCGAGGGAGGCGAGCAGCCGGCCCTCGGCGGTGAATCGTCGCCGGATGCCCGGGTCGGTGGCGAAGGCGGGCGGGAGCTGTTTGATCGCGACCGGGCGGCCGAGGGCGCGGTGACGGCCGGAGAGCACGACTCCCCATCCGCCGTGGCCGAGTTCGCCGCCCACCTCGTATGCGGGGAGGGTGGCGGTCACACGATCGATGTCGGTATCCATGTGCCGGTCCGATCAATGGGGTCGGTTGGTGCCGAGGGGGCGAGTGGGCGGCGGGCCGGTGTCTGACGGCCACCGGTCGGTGGGATCGTCACCGATCCGGCCGATCCGGCCGGTCCGGTCGTCGTCCACGGCGTCACTGTCGTCGAGTTCGTCGTCGGTCATGTCGTCGACGTCCTCGTCCTCGGCGGTGTCCGGTGTGGGGGTGAGGTAGCCGAGGATGAAGAAGCCGGCGGCGAATCCGCCGGCGAGGAGCAGCCATCGGTCCAGGGTCGGCGCCCACACCCGGGTGGCGGACAGGGTGAAAGCGAGCACCAACCCGATCCCGATGCCTGGGGTGAGCATCCGCAGGCCGCGGCGCCACCGGTTCTCGTGCAGTCGGCGGCGGGCGATGCCGAGGGCGGCGTCGAGCACCGCGAGTGCGGTGAGCAGCGCCAGGGCGAGCCCGAACAGCCCGTACACCGACATCAGTGAGCCGCGCACATCGGTCACGGTCGAGATGTCGCCCAGAACGGTCCCGTCGTTGCCGCGGACGGTGACCGTCCCGTTGATCAGGCCGGTGGCCTGCCCGTCGAGCCCGGACAGATCGAGCTCGAAGTCGAGGGTCTGGGTCTGTCCCGGCGCCACGGTCAACCCGACCGCGGTGTGATAGGAGAAGAAGGTCAGCCCGAGGACGTGCCCGGACAGGTCGACCGCAGCGACGGTGACCGGGGACGCGGTGTCGTTGTCGAGATTTACCTGGACCTGGGCCGGGCTGTGCGGGTCGAGACGGATCGGATTGGTCGGGCCGGCGGTGGCGATGTCCTGACCGTTGACGGTCACCGTCATCCCCACCGACTCTGCTGCGCCGGCGCTGGGAGCGCCGAGTAGCACTGTCCCGAAGGTAATTACGAGCGCACTCAACCACCGCATGATCATGATTCCTCCTCGCGGCCGGGCTGTGGAGTGAGAAGGCGTCGACGGTAGATCGACAGACCTACGAGTAGGAAGAACACGATCACCACGGCGGTGGCGGTGGACCCTGTCGCTTGACTGACGAGCACGATATCCAGTGGCGCGGCGAAGATGGGGCCACAGTCGGCTGACACGTCGTGACGTCCGACATCGGCGCCGACGGCGCGTAGCGGTGCCCGGAAAATACCGGTGTCGTCGGCGCGAACTTCGCCGACTTGCGCACCATCGACCGAGAGCAGTACCTCGGCATCAGGTGGACATCCTGTTCCGGCCATGGTCACCGCTTCGCCGGGTTCGATGGCCGCAGCGGTGAACACCAGACCGGGCTCTTGCGGTGGTGGAACCGCGTCAGGGACGACATCAGCAGGAGTGCCCAGGCTGGGCGCCTCCGGTAGTAGCACGAAGGGCCCGGGAACCGTGAACTCGTTTCCTGGCCCCGGACTCGGTAACCCCGGGACCTCCCGCACAGGAGTACATCGCGCAGGGTCGGGGTCGGTGCATCGCTCGGGCAGCGGAATTTCCGGTGGTGTGCACGGTGGGGTGCATTCCGGTGGTGTGCATGGGGGGATGCAAGTGCCTTCGCCGGTCCGGGTCAGGGGTTCGCGAGGAATGGTGTTGATATCGAAGCAGGGGGATTCGGCCGGCTCGCAGATACGCTCACCGCGTATCGGTGGAATGTCGACCTCGCAGGGAGACTCGGCCGGCTCGCAGATACGCTCACCGCGTATCGGTGGAATGTCGATGTCGCGCTCGCAGTGTGTGCCAGCCGGATAGCAGCCGCCACCACCGATCCCACCCGGGAACTCGTCCGGAATGACCTCCTCCGGCGGCGTCCAGGGTTGCTGCTCCGGTGGCGTCCACGGCTCTTGCTCGGGTGGGGTCCACGGTTGCTCTGGTGGCGTCCACGGCTCTTGCTCTGGTGGGGTCCACGGTTGCTCTGGTGGGGTCCACGGTTGCTCTGGCGGCGTCCAGGGTTGCTGCTCGGGTGGGGTCCACGGTTGCTCGGGCGGCGTCCAGGGAGCGACACCGCCAGGATCCGGTGAACAGTCCGGGGGCACACAAATCGGCTGCTGATCGTCGGCAGCGGTGTACGGTGCCGGGTCGAGACTCTCTCCTGGGCCTGGGAGAGGAAGCTGGGGCATCGTCGGCCACGGCGCGACGGGTTGTTGCCGCACAACAACGGTGGCCACCGATTGTGGCGCAGCGACCGCGAGCGGGGATCCTGAGTGGAACCCGAAAAGCCCGAGAGCGCCGACGACCACCAGGGTGGACATCACCGTGACCGACCGCCGCCAACGGGTAGGCCGGGGCATCTGCCCCACCCCCTCGGGTGCGCGTTCGGTACTTTCAGTCTGCGCCGGGGCTGAGCGCTGGGGCAATACCCGACGCGCACCGAGTTCCAGACTGACGGGGCGAGTGTGGTGACGGGTTCGAGGCATGGCATCTTCCCGGGTCGAGGTGATCGACCTTCAGTGTGATGTGCCGGCCACGGCCAAATCGTCACCCTCCGGGTGGATCCTTATCACCCTTCGTCGAAACCCGCACGCCGATGCGGGATGGAACCGCACCACCGACCATGGTGCCGCGCCGACCTGCGGAATTAGACTGGCACCAAGGCGAAGTGTTCGACCGAAAGTCGTGTGCCCGAAATTGCGGGGAGGACGGCGATGAACGCACTGAGCGAACCGACTCTCTGCTATCTCGATGGTGGAGACGGTACCCGCGAATTCGTGTTGTCCGTGGACGCACCGCGGATCACCGTGGGCCGCTCGGAGAAGGCCGATATCGCGTTGCCATCAGATCCGAATGTGTCGCGGCTGCACGCCACCATCGAATGGATCGGATCTTATTGGACGGTGACCGACGACGGACTCTCCCGCAACGGCACCTTCGTCAACGGCGACCGCCTCAGTGGGCGCCGACGGCTCCACGCCGGTGACGTGATCCGAATCGGATCCTCGTCACTGACTTTCCGCACCTTCATTGCGGCCAGTGGGGAGATGACCGGCACCGCCGACGCCCTGCCCACCCGAGCCGCCCTGACCCCGGCGCAGTTCGCGGTCCTGGTGGAGTTGTGCCGGCCGTACAAAGAAAACGCGGCCTTCGCCCATCCCGCCTCGAATCAGGAGATCGCCGACCACCTCTTCTTGACGGTCGACACGATCAAATGCCATCTCCGCGTCCTCTTCTCGAAGTTCGGTCTCGAGGATCTGCCGAACAACCAGAAGCGCATGCAACTCGTCGCCCGCGCCCGACACAGCGGCATCATCACCACCGGCGACCTGTGAATCCGAGAGAATTCTCTCGGCCGTACGGCTCGCCCCGCTCCTTCCCGGGCCGCCGCGAGTCGGTGCACCGGGTGAATTCCGCAGCCCGAACGAGATGCTGGCCGTTGTGTCAGTGATTCGACCGGCCGACCAACCATCCTCCTTTTGGGACCGATCCAAGCCATGGATCATCCGATGAGTCGCGCAACGATGCCGCCGCAGGGAGAACATTGAAAACCATTGGGGAAAAGTGTAATCCGAATTTAGTTGAAAGCTTCAGTTATCGACAAACCCAGACGCACTGCCTAACAGAAGTTTTGGCGCGGCTTGTCGCGCCTCCGATCAGGCGCGCACTATGTTTCAACGTAGGGCACAGACCACCCGGCTCAGGTGAGCCGGGAGCCCGCCCTCCGCTCCGCAGCTGTTCAGTCATGTCCTGGAAGCAGACGAGGAGGAGGGGATCGTCCTGCCGCATCAGCACCGATCCGCTGACCACCGCCCGCACCATGAAACCCTCCCGAGGAGCAACGTCGAGCACATTGCCGGCGCAATCGTGCAGCCGTCCCAACGCATCGGCATCGCTCGGCGAGGACTCCGGATCGACGATCTCGGTCACCGAGCGGCCGACCAACCCGTTCTCGTCGTGGCCGAGCATGCGCTTGAGCGCGGGATCCGCGTGCACCACGACACAGTTCTAGTCCGCCGCGAGTGTGGGCACCGGAAGCCGCCGCAGCAGCTCTGCGGCGGCCAGCCGCTCGAGAGAGCCCAGCGCGGTGTCCGGGTCCCCGCCGACGAAGGCGGCGCCGAGCCCGCCGCGCAGGGGCGGCATATCGGGCAGTGTCGTCCAGGTCGCGGTAGCCGGGACGACGCGCTCGAAGGCGGCCGGTGTTCGGGTCCGCGGAGAGGTTTCGTCAGCCGGCCGCGTAGCAACACGTTCCGTCCGACACCGCGGCCAGGTGTTCGCGTGGGATGGGGAGGCCGGTGGCGGTGGTCTACATGGTGTCGTCGAACACTTCGGTGTTGGGCACGAGCTTGCCGTTCGTCTGCCCTCCGGTAACCACGATCTTGTCGCCGACCACCGCCGCGGCACCGGCCGCTCGCGGCTCACCGAGGCGGGCCGGGTCCACCCCGTTTCAGTCCCGCGGCGCGAGTACTCGGTCCGAGGTTCGGGCGGTCAGGTTCGGCCCGTCCGGTATCCATCCACCGCGCACGACCAACTCGCCGCGATAGTCATACCGCCATCGCGTGATTGAGCGGCACTGGAAGGTCGGGTCCGGCCTTCCATGCCTCGATGGCTGGATCGTTCCCCTCGAGCTTCCGATCTCCCCAGCGTTGTCCAGCCCGCCGACGACCCAGATCGTTCCGGCCGCCGTGATCACCGGTGCCTGCTGGCGTGCGATCGGCGCAACGGTCGATGACCGCCACGTCGGTGCCCATTGCATGGTGCGCGGCGCGAGCTGCGGCGCTACTGCAAGGGCGGTGGATTCGGCGTGAGCTGGTTTGGTGGCGCCACCGATGGCATACACGGTGTTGCCGACGGCGCCGACCACCATCCCGTGCTGTGGCGTACCGAGAGTGGGTAATTGCGACCAGATCTATTGAGGTCGTCACCCGGCCACTCCGGATGGAAAGGTTATCCCACCGGTTCCCATGCAGGCGCCGTTCACCGGACCCGCAGTCCAGGCGCCAAACAGTGGATCGACGATTTTGCCGTGATGGGTGTTCACGTCCGGGTCGGACACCATCCCGACGGTGAAGCCCTGAGATACCGTGCAGGTCCAGCCTTCCATCGGCAGACCATCAGTCCGGAGGACCGTCCCGACGACCGCGGGTCGTCCATCGGGCTCCAGCGTCGGAGCTGCTGCTGCTACACCTGATCCGAGGACGATCACGGGCCCCGCCGCGACAGAAGCGATGACCGCTCGGATGACGTTCTTGTTCATGGTCTTTCCTCTACCTGTAGGCGGCATCTGCTTCCGCTGCTTCCGGGATCCGGGGAGAATCTCCGTTTGGTACGGACAATCGTCACCCGTGTGACGAGCTGAAACATCAGCTGTCGGGTGGGAAGTCCTCACACCTGAACATCGATGATGATTACGTCCAGGTGACTGGTCTCGCGGGTGTGTTCGTTCGAACATCGACGCGATGTTGATCGCCATACCGTCGACGGAAGGGGTCCATTGCAGGTATCAATTGTGGGCGGTGCACTTCCGGCTGCAGTGATCGAAGACATTGGCGTGTCCTGGTGAGGCCGCCTCCCGGACGGCTCGCCTGGGAACAGGTCGTGATCGTATGCGCCGTCCCCGCACCTCGAGGGCTGGCCGCTGCCGCGAACGACCTCACCCCAGAGCGCCTCGGTCCGGCTGTCTTCGCCGACGCCGGCGACGAGAGCCTCGAGCTGACCGCTCCCGGTCATGGCGTCGCGGCTCGAGGGTGACGATCGATCGCGGCTTGTCGTCGTCGAGGGGCGCCGGGCACGGCACGGGCTGCGGGGGTCCTCGATCGTGTCGGCCCGAGAGGTCGATCACGGTCGGAAGCTCATCCGGTGTGACGAGTTTCCACCCTGGCGAGGATGGTGTCCGCGGGTGCCACGGATCAGGATGGTGTACAGAGCGGGAATCCCAACCTTCCGAACGAGATGCCCGCGAACACGTCACCACAACAAATTCCACCGCCGCGCTCGGCGCTGAGCCAGGCCCATCAGAAATTGGTAAGTGAGCACAATGAAAAACAGAACTTTGCGTGTGGCGGCCGTTGCCTCGGCCGTAATCGCGCCGGTCATCGCCTTCGGGGCCGGCATCGCCTCGGCCGCTCCAACCGCCACCGTCAGCGGCGGAGCAACGATCGCGTACGCCACAGGTGCTAGTCAGCCCGAACCCATTCCGGGGACAGCGGGTCAGCGATGCTCAGGAAATCGGGTCGGAGTCGACGTGAACACCGGCGAGGACATCGTCTGCGTCAACTCCCGCGACTACTACCCGGACGGCGTCTGGGTCACCGCCGACATCGTCGGTGTCCACAACATTGGGGAACCATGCGACCCCACGACCGACCAGGCTTCCCAAACACCGGACGGCCTCCCGATCTTGTGTGTCCAGGGCCAGGGGTGGACGCCCGGACCCTAGGCCGAACGGGTGCAGGCGGTTCCTGGGTTCAGTCGGAGGATGGAGCTCTCCTCGCCCCCCGATGTGGGTCCGGAGGACGGTCTCGGCCGCCGCCGGACCCGAGTCGTTGGATCGGCTGGTGCCCACCGGGGTGCTCTCCCACCACCACCGCCGCGGGGGTGTGCGGGCTGGGGGGGATCTGAATGCCGATCTCGTGGAGCCGACCGCGACCGCCGAATCCGGCTGTCGCTGCCCGAGGTGATCGGACAGCGGAGTTCGCTGTCGCGGGCGGACTGGCAGGTCGTCGATGGGCTGCCGGTGACTACCCCGCACCATCGGTGATCTCGACGCCGCCGGCGCCGATGCCGGTGGGGCCCCGCCAAACAGGTGGCCGCAGCGTCACCTGGCCCCGGTGGTCCGGACTCATCCGAGGTCCGGTCACAGTGGACGAGGTGGTGGTCGTGCTGTCCCCGCGCGCGTTCGATGACGGTCACCGTGTGCTGGACGGGCAGGGTTCGTCGAGGCGCTGATCGTGCAAAGGGGGGCGCCGGCCACGCTGGCCGTCGCGGATATCGCCCGGAAAGGCACTCCCGACCTCACAACACCGCCACCACGGCAGCGGCGTCGGATGTCGGGCAGCTGAGCGTCGCACTGGTGAAGGCGCTGACCGAGTGACAGTAGGCGCGCGATGCGCTGGTGCGGTCGTTCGCCGCCGCCCTCGGGGCGGCGGAACCGTCGGAAAGCCCGATTCCGCCGGGACGATGACGTCCGCGTGGACGGTCGTCGGTGAGCCCGGCAGTGCGGACCCCGCACGGGGGTGCGGGCGAGCATCACCGACCGCCTCGACCAGGTACGCAGAGCATGGGCAGAACGTGGGCCTGGGTGTGCTCACCTGGGGTGGCCCCGGTGGGGTTACTCTTCGGCAGTCAGGTTCACGGTCGCCGAGTACGCGCCGATCGAGTGGGGCGATTGGTTGGATATGCGGGTGATCCTCGGCGGGCCTCGGATATCTCGCCTGGACGAGTACGAGGCGGCCCACTGCGCTCAACACTCGACTCTCCAACCGGAGCCGGCATCAGGGCGGAACGGCAAGAACTCCGGCACGGTTCACGCAGCGCCGCCCCCGTGTGGATGGTCGGCGACCCGATCGGTCGCTGGCGCCGATTCGGGCCGCCCATCCGGCCGCAGGGGAGCTTGATGGAAGATCCCTCCGTTGCCCCTCCGGCATTCCTAGTCGCACATAGTGTTTGGTGTGTGCTGATGCCGGATTAGATTGGTCCCCACACTTGAGGAATCAATCCGCCGCTGACCCCATTGAGGAATCCGGTGAATATCCACGTATACATGATGACCTCCTCTCCTGCTTGGTGTGCCCAATAGTTCTCCGGCTGAGGGGCATTCGGTTTCCTGAACAAGTACAATTCTCGTTCTCGAGGCAGGTGGAGAACATCGCCTGCGGGGCTGAAATGTCCTACCCTCGAGCGTCAGACAAGTAGAGCGGTGTCAGCTTGTGTTGTCGGAGTCGAGGATCGGCGGTGGGCGGTCCGCCGGCTCTCCTGTCCGGGAGCGCCCACGGAGCGTTGAGGAGTGGAATCGGAAGATCGCGAGCGTGGTCTCCTCGTTCGAGGGTGCGTCGCGCCGCCTGCCATCCCTGGCGGGCGCACCAGAGCGAGTCGGCGCTTTCACCGCAACCGACGTCGAGGGCGCGTCCCGGCCGTGCGCTGGTCATCTCGTCAACAAGTGCGTCGTTGGGTTCTCCGCTCCACACGCGCGCGATCCCGTTCGCTGTTGTACGCATCTCATCGGCTGCCTTACTCTGTGCTGCCCTGACCTCGATGAACTCGCCCGCATCTTCGATACCCCACCCCGGACAGCGTCGGGTTCGTCGCGGTCATCCGGTCATCTCCTCCCCGCGGCGCGGCAGGCTCCGGGGGAACCGCGGGATTGGACAAGACTGAGCCGGTGCGGTCCGCGTGACATCGTGCAGGTACTCGCCGGCGACGTCAACACGGGCGCGGGTGCACACCCTTGGCGTTACGATCAGACCATGGGACCGGGCGCCGTGGCGCGAGCGCTGATACGGGCTGCATACAGGCTCGTTCGTTTCCCGCTGCACCTGGTCGACGACGTGGTGCTGCCGGTGATCTTCGACGAGCAGGCGCCGGTGAGGCGGGCGTACGGGAAGTTCCTCCTGGACTGCGACGGTGCCGCGGCGTACCTCCTCGCCGACGACACAGCGACGGTACATGCCACCTTCCTCCGCCGACGCAGCGCCGCCTTCCAACACGCGATCGCCCGCCACCCAAGTAGCATCCACACCGAATCCGAAGTCCTGATGGAGCATCACCGGACACGCTTTCGAGAACGCCGCAGCGCTACCTACACATCCGGCAACTCGACGACTCTCCCGCCCCGGTAGCAGCTCTGCCCACAAAATGCACTGGCGTGGGACCCTGGTGCCAGTGGGGTGCTCCTGGGGAAAGGTGGTTCGCCCGGTGCGCCGCCGTCCCTCGACGGGCCGCCGGTCGGTATTGCGGCACACGATGGTGCCCGCCCAGAATTGAAGAGCCAGAAAATTTCGATTCATCCCGCGGTTCCCGATTTGGCCGGTCGGAGGTCCACCGGATCGGTTGGTGCCGCCTCAACGACGTGGGAGGAAAACCGATGTCCGGTCTCATCCGCAAGAGTCTCGATTCACCCGAGGAAACCCGCCCCTTCGAGGACGAGATGGGCAAGCTCGAACTCGTCAACCTCGCGTCCGGCGCTGTGGGGAGGGCGACCTTCCAGCCCGGCTGGCAGTGGTCCAAGCACGTCAAACCGATAGCCAAGACGGACAGCTGCCAAGCCGCTCACATGGGTTACGTCATCTCGGGTCGCATGAAGATCGTCATGGACGACGGGGAGGACATGGAGTTCGGTCCCGGCGATCTCATGATCTGCCCGCCCGGTCACGATGCCTGGATTCTCGGCGATGAGCCCTGCGTGGTGATCGACTGGACCGGCGTCGCCGACTACGCCAAGCGGTAGACGACAGGCCGCGCGTCCCGGCCCGCTCATTGCGCGCAAGCAGTGGGGCATCGCCCCGGCGCCCAAGGGACGGATGCGGTGGACGATCCTGGTAATGGCCGAGGCCCGGACTGGACGATTCACGCCCCGACGGCGGGACATCTCGCGTTGTGGGCCATCAGGTCACCCTCACATCACTCGCGACCCCGAATAATTACAGAGTGGACCACCTCATCCCACTCGGACACCGAGATCATCACGCCACGCCCCGACCAGGTCGCCGCTCGTTGCTGCGGAAGCGTGGACGCACTCGCGGTCGCCATTGTGGCGACCGCGAGCATGCCCCGGCAACGGCGCGAAGGGCCAGGGGCAGAGGTGCCCGCAAGCCCAAAGTGCGGGTTGCCCAACTGATCCAGGCGCGGCCACATCAGGTATCAGGGGACGGCCCCTGTCCGGGACGCGAAATTCCCGGGGTGACTTAGTTACTCACCTTGATCCGAAGGTGGGGCGGCGGCGGTGCGGAGACCCTGGCTGTGGTCAGCCAGGGTCGGGCGTTCCGCAGCCGCTGTCGATTTTCTCGCTTCGGCACTTTCGCCAGCGTCTGCTTCCTCGCAGATTTGCTTCTCCCAGTACGCATCCGATCGTGCCCGCGGCGCCCACGGAAACCCCATGCGATGTCCTCTCTGTGCGTAAGACGAGAGGAGATCGCTCCACCAGTCACGTACTACGCGCGGGTGGTGGCGTGTCCTGCCACCGGCCGTGCCTCATCGGTGTCTTTCCTTTGTACGCCTGCGGAGTGGGGTCTGTCGCCCCCAGCGGACCAGGTAGCGACCTGCGCAACTCGAGTAGCGAGCGAGTGGGAAGGCATCACCCGGCGCATTCGAGCTCACGTGCGTTGCCTTAACTGAACATGCGGGGTAGACCTGAGGTACGGATCCACGACAGACCAAGGTCGAACCAGAAGAGAAGATTCCACCTCTCGGTCGCGGCACCCAGCACGAGTTGTAGGCACCCACGCACAAGCACAGCCCACTAACTGGGCTCAGCGCGGTGGGCTTGCGTCAGACGGGGGGCTCTCTGACGCCGAGGCCACATTTCACTCCGCGCAACCATGCAGGTTGGTAACCAGATGTTCGTGCTCGCGAGCGGCGCCCCTTCATCAGGGCGCCGCTCGAGGTATGTCTGTGGAACCTTCGCGTAGCTCCGCCGACGTGCAGGTCAGGGCCGCGGCGGTTGCGTCAACGCCACACCGGCCGACATACTGTGGGTGCCCGAGGCAGTAGCCGAGGGAAGTGGTTCGTGTAGGAGGTCTCCGGGGCGTAAGCACCCCTGTAGGCGGCCCCACCCAGCGGTTTCCAGCCTTGCGCGCCCACCCACATACGACGCGAACGCCCCTCTTTTTGGAGGGGCGTTTCTCGTGCTCTCAGAGCTTCACGACGGTGATCCGGTGCGCGATCTTCGCGCGCATGCTGCCACCACGGCCCCCACGCCCAGGCATGCACGTCGGGGATCCATAAGAGCGGGTTGGTGGGCCGGTCGTGGGTGTACCGGAACGGGGCGGCGGCGCCGAGTTCGTCGCGGATGATGCGGTTGTCCTCACGGTCCTGATCGCACGACTCGATGACCAGGTTCGTCACCGGCATCTGCGCGAGATCGCGCACCGCGGCGGCGAGAGTGGCATCGCGGGCCTGGCGTTCGTTGATCTTGTTCGAGCTCATCAGATAGTTGCGGCTGGTCGCCTCCTGCCGGGCGACGTCGGAGACGATCTTCGGGGCCAGCTTCTTCCCCACGCTGGTCATGTGGATGCGGGTGTGCCCGGTGGGCGGAGCGCGTTCATCTGCCGCCGCAGGGCCGTGAGGTCGCCGGCGGCGACCGTCACCGCGCACAGGCGTACTCGCCCCGTTTGGATTCGTCGATGAACGCGTGCACGCGGAGCAGTCTCTCACCCATCACCGCCACCTCCGGCGCACAAACGTGCGTCCAACGCAGGGCTGGTTCGTCTGAGGAAGCGGATTCCCCCCACCGCCGGGCGGGACGCACCCGGAGAGGAACCACCCATGTTCACCATCGTCTTATTCGAGTCCACAGCTGTCGGCCGTGACACCGGCCGCCCCGCCGGGGGTGTGCGATGAGCGCCCCGGCCGTGGTGGTCGAGGATCTGCACGTCGCCTACGGCAGAACGTGGGCCCTCGACGGTGTTGACCTGCGCCGCCGGGACCATGCTCGGGGTGCTCGGCCACAACGGTGCCGGCAAGACCACCCTGATCCGGACGTTGACCACCCTGGTGCGGCCCACCATCGGCCGCGTACAGGTCGACGGATTCGACATTGTCGCCGCCGCCACCGAGGTTCGCCGCCGGATCGGGGTGACCGGCCAATACGCCGGCCTCGACGACTTCCTCACCGCCCGGGAGAACCTGGAGCTGATCGGCCGCCTGACCGGGCTGCGCCACACCGCCCGCGCCCAGGCCGACGCGCTGATCGACCGGCTCGGGTTACACGACTACGCGACCCGGCGGGTCGGGGAACTCTCCGGGGGCTCCCGCCGCCGGATCGATCTGGCCGCCAGCCTCGTCGGCTCCCCGTCGGTACTGTTCCTCGACGAGCCGACCACCGGTCTCGATCCCCTCGCCCGCGCCGGATTGTGGGACGTCGTCGACGAGCTCACCGACGCGGGCACCACGGTCGTGCTCACCACCCAGTACCTCGAGGAGGCCGACCGGCTGGCCGACCACATCGTGGTCCTCAGTCGCGGCCGGGTCGCCGCCCGGGGCACCCCCGCCGAGCTCAAACGGATCGTCGGCGGCAAGGTCCTCAGCGCCACCATCCCCACCGGCCAGCTCGCCGTTCTGCCGTTCATCCCGGACACCGACCGGGTCGACGGCGACCGGGCGAAGGTGTCGGTCACCGTCGACGACGCCCCCACCGCGACCGCGCTGATCGCCGACCTGCACCGCAGCGGCATCGAGGTCACCGACCTGGATGTGACCTCCCCGAGCCTCGACGACGTCTTCACCCACCTCGCCCACACAGGAGCCCACCGATGACCACCATCCGCAACACCACCACAGCCACCGCCTCGGTCGGGAACCAGCTCGCCGCCCTCACCGGCCGGAACCTGCGCACCAGCGCCCGCGTCCCACAACTGTTGATGTTCTCGCTGACCATGCCGATGGCGATGCTGGTGCTGTTCAGCCAGGTGTTCCGCAGCGTCGCCGCCGGACCGGGCTTCCCGGCCGGGGTGAGTTACATCGTCTTCCTCACTCCGGCGATGCTCGCCGTCTCCACCGTGATGGCCGGCACCAACGCCGGAGTGTCCGCCGCGATCGATCACACCAACGGCCTGCATGACCGCTTCGCTGCCCTGCCGATGCGGGCGGCGTTGACGGGGGTGGCTCGCACCATCAGCGAGGCCGTTTTCACCCTCGCCCGGGCGGCGTTGCTCGGGATTGCTGCTGTGGCTTTGGGGTTCGAGTTCTACGGCAGCGCCGTCGATGCCGTGGCCGCGGTCCTGGTGCTGGTGGTGCTGGCCGGGGCGATGAGCGCGTTGTTCGGGCTGATCGGGGACCGGCTGCGGCGCCCGGACGTGGTCCAGTTCGCCGGGATGATGGTGATGATGCCGCTGATGTTCGTCTCGAGTGCGTTCGCGCCGATCGAGACCATGCCCGGGTGGATGCAGGCCATGGCGACGGTGAATCCGGTCGCGCACGCCACCGACGCCCTGCGCGGGCAGGTCCTCGGCACCGCCACCGCGGGCGACACCGCCGCCGCCCTGGTCGCGGCGGTCGGGCTGTGGGCGGCGGTGACCGCCGTTCCCGTCCTCACCCGCCTCGTTCGCTCGG
The DNA here is from genome assembly GCF_026810085.1 of Rhodococcus sp. JS3073. Classification (NCBI taxonomy): domain Bacteria; kingdom Bacillati; phylum Actinomycetota; class Actinomycetes; order Mycobacteriales; family Nocardiaceae; genus Rhodococcus; species Rhodococcus sp. JS3073. The sequence goes on from NZ_CP113952.1 coordinate 1,382,642, forward strand.
CACGCACCCGCTGAACAGACGACGCACCCGCCCTGTCCCTCCCACAAACGGGAGGGACAGGGTGGGTTCTGTGTGTTCCCCGGTCATTCCGCGCCGCGCTGCATCGGCGTTGCTCTGGCGTGCGTACGCGTTCTCCGTCCGGATCCAGGCACTCTTCTCGCCCCTACCCCGGTGGAGAGGGTAAAGGCTGGGAGAGCGCTGTGGTCAGCGGATGCGCCCGGTGCGGGCGTCGATGACGCTCATGCGGCGGCGTCGAGCAGATGCAGTTCCTCCGCCACGACCAGATCGACCTCTTCGCTGGTCAGGCCCGAAAAAAGATGTGTGGTCAGCATCGCTCTCACCTCCTCACCGCGCTTCTACTGGTACGTCGAACCGGAGAACCCGTCATCGACATCGACACCCATACAGACGAGGCACCCCGGATATGGACGCACAGGTGCGGCGCTGGGGCGCGGCGCAGAGTGCGTCCTCGCGTGGTCACCGCCGTCCGTACCTAGAGACGACCTCAGGGGTCGCCACCGCGCAATCAGGCGGGGATGCTGGAAACGGAGAGGAACCACCGATCATGAACGAGGACACGGCCACCACCGCGACGACACCGGCTGATCTCGACCAGCTCTGGCGTCGCTTCTCGAGGGATCTGCGGGCCTTCATCGCCCGCCGGGTCTCCCGTCCCGAGGACGCCGACGACATTCTGTCGATCGTGTTCCTGCGGATGGCCAAGAGCCTCGACAACCTGCGGGAGCAGGACCGGATCCTGGGCTGGATGTATGCCATCACCCGCAATGCGATCACCGACTACCGGTCGGCGCCCCACCGCCGCGAGCTGGCTGTCGACGCCGTCCCCGACAACCCACCCCACGGAGAACCGGACGCCGACGAGGCGGCGGAGAAGGAACTCGCCTCCTGCCTGGTGCCGATGCTCTCCGGGCTGCCCGCCGAGCAGGCCGCGGCGGTGAAGATGGTCGACCTCGACGCCCGCACCCACGCCGCCGCCGCCAACGAGGCGGGAATCTCGGTGTCCGGGATGAAATCCCGGGTCCAACGCGGTCGCGCCACCCTCCAGGCCCGATTGCACGCCTGCTGTCAGATCAGCCAGGACCGCACCGGCCACGTCCACGACTACCAACCCCGCAGCGGATCCTGCGCCTGCGGAGCCACTCCACCGGCGGACCAGTAGACCGGCGCACGGTTTCTGGTGACGGCGACCGGTAGACCGCGCGACACCACATACAGACGACGGTGCGGTGCGAGCCCAGATTCGCTCGCACCGCACCGCCGTGTTGCCGGATGAACGGCTACTGGCAGCCGCATCCGCCGCCGGCCGTCGCCGCCGGACCGCAGCACGTCGACTTCTCACTGAGGTCGCAGCGGGTGGTTTGCCGTTCGGTGCTGCAACACGTGGGTGCCGCAGCCTGTGGGGTTGCGTCCGTCCGATCCGTCGCCGGGGCTTCGAACTCGTTGGGGCTGGTCATGGTGACTCCTTGATCCGTGGGGATGGGTACCAGCTCAGACGGAGGAGATCGAGAACGGACGCACTGGCCCGTCGCGGGAGGCTCACGGAGAACAGTCGCGGGCGAAGGTCCGCCCCGTTGCGTGCAGTTCACGGGGCTTCGCTGTTGCGTCGACGACAGAAATTCAATAGCCGAGGGAACTGGTTCGTTCCCTTAGAGTCCACCCGTGACACAAAGAAGTTGGCGCTGGTACCTGGCAGCCGGTGTAGCAGCGTTTGTTCTCTCGGTACTGACGGTCGTGGCCGGCCACTACTTCTTCGTCTTCATCACAGGCACCCGCTTTAGCGTCGACCAATGGTCAGCAGCCGGTGGTTGGGTCGGCGGACTGGGGGCGTTCGCAGCGGTTTTCGTCGCCCTATGGCAGATCAAGCGCGCCCGCGATGATGCAGTCGAGGCAAAGATCGAGGCTGATGAGCGCCTTACCCGCGAGTTAGAAGCGGCACAGCAACGCACTGTGAAGGAGATCGAGCAGGCACACGCCAGGGCAGCCGCACAGATGGCTGCGGCAGAAGTACGGCATACCGAGCAGCTCATGAAATCCGACGAACTGCTCGCAAATGAACTCGACGCCCAACGTCGCGCTGAACAGATCAGGTGTATCCCGCCGATCTGGGAGGAGATCGCAAACCTCGCCTTCCCGTTTCAATCCTTCCTGGAACTCCTACAAGATGTGCCCTCAATGCCACGCACCAATGAGGCAGCGGAAGAGTTCTGGAGTAAGGCTGAAATCTGGTTGCGAGGCTTGATGTCCATAGAGATGGGATTTAGTACCGCGCACCTCATCGTGAGTGAGCCACATACACAGGCGGCACTTAAGACGCTCTACCTCGACACGCGACGATTCCACGAATTGAGCACGACAGCCTCGCAACAAGCAGTGATTCAGCGGTCCGTGCCCGACCTATCTGGACTGCGCGAGTGCTACTCAACGATCATCAATCAGCGGAAGACGATGACAGAGGTTGTTCGCGAGCACCTGGCGCAGGTTCCGCCACTAGCCCAAAATGACGCCGATGAGGACAACCAGCACTGAGAAAAAAAGCAGGGGCCGTTCTACTTGCGTGTGGTGCTTACCGTAGTGGCTGTCTGTCCCGTTCCTGGATGATCCGGTCTGCGAGGCGGTACACCGCTAGCTCGTCGGGGATACCGACCTTCGTGGCGCGCTCGCGGGCCGCGATGAACGCGCGGACCACTGCGTTCCCTTGCCTGCGATCTCGGTACAGGAACCGGTGGCGTGCCTCTGCGAGGTCCTCGAGCACCCCATTGGAAACGGTCGAGGCTGTCGGCGATATTGCGGGCCAACACCTGGCAGGGACCGCGTTCGGCGGGGTCCAGGCTGTGAACCCCTGGGCTCACCACAAGCAGTCCGTCAAGGGTGCCGCGCCCGGAGCGGAACCAGGAAGGTGCGATCTCGTGCCGCTTCGTCAAGCTCGACGCCTCGGTGGTGAGCACCCTCGAGAAGGTCCTCGCGAGCTAGCCAGACACCACAGGACGGCCCGCACCTTATCCCTGGGGGGCGGGCCTCCTGTGTGTGTTATAGGGCTGTGACCTGGTGATCTGTCTTGTTGTGTAGGTGTGATGTGGGGTGAGGCCGGCGTCGGGGGCGGGTGGCTGCGGACACCGCCTCGGCCCGACGCCGGGCGGCCGGCATTGAGCATCGGGTGGCGGGGACGTGCGCGATCTGGCGCAGTTTCACCGCCCCCGAGCGGTGTCGAGCGGCTGTCTGTGAGACTGCACCGGTAAACTGGGGGCTCGAGTAGGAGGTGGCGTGAATGGTGATTCGTCGACCGTTGGACGACCGTGCGCGACGCGAGCGGGCAATCCGTGCGGCCCGGACAACGAGCGAGCTGGAAGGCTCCCGGAGCACTGACCTCACCCGAGCCGATCAGGATGCCTATGTACGTGGTGAGATCGACATCGAGCAGCTCGGCTCCCGGGTACGCGCCCGATACAATCTGGCCTAGCAGGCTCGCCGACGTTGTCGTGGTCCGTCTGTGAGCAAGCCGTACCCGTGGGAAACCGGCGACCATGACACCGACTGGTTGGGTTACTTCATTCCTGGCTCGACTGTGCTCCGCAACCGGGTCGGGGCCACGACTCACGATGAGCTGACCAACGCCGAGAACGATCTCGTCGAGGTGCGGGTGGCGGAGTTGAGAGCCGACCCTACGGCGGTGTCACGAACCTACGATCTGGTTCACCTGCAGGCACTGCATCGATACCTGTTCCAGGATGTGTATGAGTGGGCGGGGGACTTACGCACCGTCGGCATCGAAAAGGAGGGTGAGTCCTTCATTCCCCCGGGGGAAATCGCTCGGCCGATCGCGTACGTTGCCGAACAGCTAAATGACCTGCAGCACATCGGCTCTATCACGAAACAGACGAAACAGGCCTTGTCCAGCAAGCTGGCCTTTGTGTACGACTGTGTGAACTTTGCTCACCCGTTTCGTGAGGGCAATGGTCGAACGCAGCGAGAGTTCTTCGACCAGTTGCTCGCCGAGTCTGGACTCGGTTTGGCCTGGAACTTGATCGGGATCTCCGAGCTCCACGATGCGTGCCACAGAGCGCGCGCGGACTTGGATCTCGAACCCCTCTGTGCGGTTTTCCGGCGAATCGTGGACGACGAACCTTCCTACCTCTACGACTGATCCCTGCGTCATTTCCTCTCGACAATCAGACCAGCTGGGGTTCGCCGGTGGCGGCGGTGCGGGTGGGGTGTGATCGCCCTGTGACCTGGTGTGATTGGTATGTTCCGTGTTCGTTATGTGCCGGGTGGGGGTGCCGGCGATCTGCCGAGGGAGGGCTGGCACCGGTGGCGGCAGGGCGGCCCGTTTCGCCCGTTTTGGGCTATTTGAAAGTTGTTGATTACCAATATATTTGGGTAATTAGTTGGTAAGCGGTCGTTTTAGTCAATTATGCACAGTAATGGTTTGCGCTGCTTCGGAAGTTACTGTTACACAGTATTATTAGATATTGAGGTGCTTATAACTTGTGTGCGATGGGTGGTAGGCTGTGGGTATGACGGTGAGGGTGTTGGGCAGGGGAGCGGGCGACGAGTCCAGCACACCCGCGCGCGTCCCCAGCCTCGTTTCCCAGTCGGGAACGGTGCTCGTCGCACCGATTGAATCCGCAAGTGGGAGCCTAATTTCGGAAACGCAGAGGAGCGAAGCGACTCGATCGACGGCAACGGGAACCGATCCACTGCGAGCCGCGCAGCGGCTCCCTGGCGGGGAGCGCAGCGACTCGCCCCGTCTCCCGGTGCGGAGCACCGGGAGCAGCGCCG